>CAWCIU010000001.1:0-33930 GCA_963795735.1 uncultured Acidobacteriota bacterium
CACCGCCCCAACCCCGACCCCCTCTGGGGGGTGGGGAGGAGTGAGGGTCCGTCCTAGGTGCCGGCCGGCGGGCAGTAGTGGTTGGTGCAGGCGATGCGCCGGCCGGAGGCGTCGCAGACACAGCTCACGCAGCACTGGGAGCCGTCCGCGTAGGTCGTGCAGATGGGGCAGGCGTGGGTGCCGCCCGCCATGGCGACGGGGGTGGTGAGCGTGGCCGCGGTGGCGGCGAGGGAGAGGGCCAGGAAGAGCATCTTCTTGCGCATGATGGGAATCTCCAGTCGAAAGGTGAAGAGTGATATCGACACCTACGCATTCAGTGCTGAACGACAATCCCGGCGGGACAGTCCGCGGCCTCGGCCGGCAAGGTATAAATAGAAGGATGCCGACGCTCAAGGTCCTCATCGTCGAAGACCAGCACGCCGTGGTCACCGCCCTCCAGGTCCTGTTCGAGATCCGGGGGATGCCCTGCACGGTGGCCCGCACGCCGGCGGAGGCGCTGCGGCGGCTGGACGCCGCGCCGGAGGAGGTCGGCGTGGTCCTCCAGGACATGAACTTCAGCCCCGAGGCGACCTCGGGGGAGGAGGGGATCGCCCTCTTCCGCGAGGTCAAGCGGCGGGACCCGGGGCTGCCCGTCCTGCTGCTCACCGCCTGGACGTCGCTGGAGACCGCCGTCCAGCTGGTCAAGGAGGGGGCGAGCGACTACCTGGCCAAGCCCTGGGACGACGAGAAGCTGCTCGCCTCGGTGCGCAACCTGCTGCGGCTGCGCGACCTCCAGCTCGAGAACGCCCGCCTGCGCGGCCGGGCGCGGCGGAGCTGGGAGGACCTCGCCGAGCGCCACGACCTCTGCGGCGCCGTCTGGGCGAGCGAAAGGATGCACGCGGTGGTCACCCTCGCCCTCCAGGTGGCCCGCGGCGACGTGCCGGTGCTGATCACCGGCCCGTCGGGCGCCGGCAAGGAGAAGCTGGCCGAGATCGTCCAGGCCAACTCGCGGCGCAAGGAGCGCGCCTTCGTGCGGGTCAACGCCGGCGCGCTGCCCGACGAGCTGCTGGTCAGCGAGCTGTTCGGCGCCGAGGCCGGCGCCTTTACCGGCGCCAACCGCCGGCGGACCGGCCGCTTCGAGGCGGCGGACGGCGGCACCCTGTTCCTCGACGAGATCGGCAACCTCTCCCCGTCGGGGCAGGCCAAGCTCCTGCGCGTCCTGCAGAGCGGCCAGTTCGAGCGCCTGGGGAGCAGCGAGACCCGGCGGGTGGACGTCCGCCTGATCTGCGCCACCAACGCCGACCTGCGCCGGGAGATCGCCGCCGGGCGCTTCCGCGAGGACCTCTTCTACCGCCTGAACGTCATCGAGCTCGCCGTGCCGGCGCTCGCCGAGCGACCGGAGGACGTGCTGCCGCTCGCCGAGCGCTTCCTGCGCGACCTCTCCCCGGCGCCGACCGGCGCCCTCTGGCGGCTGGAGCCGGCGGCGCGCGAGCGGCTCGTCCGCCACTCCTGGCCGGGCAACGTGCGGGAGCTGGAGAACACCCTGCGCCGGGCCGTGCTCGTCTCCGCCGGGGAGACGATCCGCGCCGACGACCTGGGGCTGAGCGCCTCGCCCTTCGCCGCCGGCCCCGCCCTGGTCGCCGCGGCGGACGAGCTGGCCTTCGCCGAGCGGGTGAAGATCGAGCGCGCCCTGGAGGAGGCCGGCGGCGTGGTCTCCCAGGCCGCCGAAACCCTCGGCCTCTCCCGCCAGGCGCTCTACCGCAAGATGGAGAAGCACGGCCTCGCCGTCGAGCGGCGGCTGCGCGGCTGACGTGACGGAGAGATGAAGCCCCTCCGCTTCGCCGCCCGCGTCCGCCTCGCCTTCCTGGCGGCCTCAGGGGCGGTGATCGCTCTCTGCATGGCGGCGGCCTACCTCTTCCCCTCCCCCTGGACCGTGCTCCTGGCCGGGGCCGGCTTCGGCCTGCCCCTGGGGTGGTGGATCCTCGACCGCGCGCTGCTGCCCGCCACCCGGGTGCTCGGCGCCCTGCGCGACGGCGTCCAGGGATACCGCGACCACGATTTCAGCTTGAATCTCGCCGTGGACCGCGGAGACGAGCTGGGCGAGCTGGTCGGCCTCTACAACGCCATGGGGGACGTGCTGCGCGACGAGCGCAGCGCTCTGGTGCAGCGCGAGATGATGCTGGAGACCGTCTTCGAGGCGACCCCCACGGCGATCGTGCTCACCGACTCGCGCGACCGCATCCTGTTCTCCAACCGCGCCGCCCGCGAGCTGTTCGCCACCCGCGGCCGCTTCGAGGGGCTGCGCTTCTCCCAGGTCCTCGCCGGCTGCCCCGAGGGGCTGCGCGAGGCGCTGGCGAGCGGCCGCGATTCCCTGTTCTCCTTGGAGCAGGAGGGCGAGGAGGAGGTCTACCACGTCGCCCGCCGGGCCTTCGAGCTCAACGGCCGGCGGCACGACCTCACCCTGGTCAAGCGCTTGACCCCCGAGCTGCGCCGCCAGGAGGTGGAGGTCTGGAAGCGGGCGATCCGCACCCTCTCCCACGAGCTGCAACAACTCGCTCGCCCCCATCGCCTCCCTCGCCCGCTCGGTGCGCCTGATGGTCGGCGCCCCCGAGCACGCCGAGCGCCTGGGCTCGGCCCTCGACGTCATCGAGGAGCGCGCCGTCCATCTCAAGGAGTTCCTGGAGGGGTACGCCCGCTTCGCCCGCCTGCCGCCGCCGGTGCCGCGCGAGGTGGACTGGGGGCCCTTCCTGGCCGAGCTGCGGCAGGTCGTCCCCTTCGTCTTCGAGGGGGAGGAGGGGGAGACGCCCAGCGCCAAGGGGCGCTTCGATCCCGGGCAGATGCAGCAGGCGCTGATCAACCTGCTGAAGAACGCCCAGGAGTCGGGAGGCCCGCCGGAGGAGGTGCGGCTCGCCGTCGAGGTCCTGGGGGAGGGGGGCATCCGCTTCCGGGTGCTCGACCGCGGCGCCGGCCTCTCCGACGACGGCCTGCGCCGGGCGCTGCTGCCCTTCTACACCTCGAAGCCGGGGGGCTCGGGGCTCGGCCTGCCGCTCTGCCGGGAGATCGTCGAGGCCCACGGCGGCCGGCTCCGCATCGAGCGCCGGGAGGGAGGCGGGACGGCGGTGGTCTGCTGGGTTCCTGGCTGACCGGAAGGCTGACCGGGCCTGGAACCGCCCGTGCTATCCTTCCGCGCCTCCCTGAAATGCGGGCGGGCAAGGTCCTGTTGGAAGAGGTCGGCGCGTCCGGCGCCGCCCGTCCGAGATCGATCCGACGAACGTCAAGACTGGAGATCCCCGTGTCCCTGGCAAGCTGGTTCCGTAGTCTGTTCTCCCCTCGTCCGGACGGGCCGAAGGCCCCGATCGGACGGAACGACGTCTGCTGGTGCGGCAGCGGCAAGAAGTACAAGAAGTGCCACCTGAAGAACGACGAGCTGAAGCGGGTGGAGGCCTCCTACTCCGCCCACATCTCCGCCCGCAACCGCATGGGCGACGGCGTGATGCCCGGCTCGGGCAAGAAGAAGAAGCCCGGAGCGCCCGAGGCCGCCCCGCGGCCGGCCGAGCGCGGGTAGGCCGGCCTTGACCGGCCGGGTGGTCCTCGTCACCGGCGGCGCCGCCGGCATCGGTCTGGCCACGGCCCGGCGGTTCGCCGCGGCCGGCGACCGCGTCATTGTCTGGGATATCCAGGAAGATGTCCGGGAAAAAGACGAGAGCGCCGGGACCTTCCAGCGGGTGGACGTCACCGACCCCGCCGCCGTCGAGGCCGCCACCGCGGCGGTGATCGAGCGCTGGGGGAGGATCGACGTCCTGGTCAACAACGCCGGCATCCTGCGCGACGCCCAGCTCGTCCGCTGGAAGGACGGCGCGCCGGCCGGCGGGATGAGCGAGGGGGATTTCGACGCCGTCCTCTCGGTGAACCTCAAGGGGGTCTTCCTCTGCGCCCGGGCGGTGACGCCCCACCTGATCGCCGGCGGCGGCGGCTCGATCCTCAACGCCTCCTCGGTGGTCGGGCTCTACGGCAACTTCGGCCAGACCAACTACGCCGCCGCCAAGGCCGGCGTGATCTCGATGACCCGGACCTGGGCGCGCGAGCTGGGCCGGCACAACATCCGGGTCAACGCGGTCGCTCCCGGCTTCATCGCCACCGACATGGCCCTCTCCATCCCCGACAAAATCCTCCAGGGGATGATCGCCCACACCCCGCTGGGCCGCATGGGCCGCCCCGAGGACGTCGCCGAGGCCTACCACTGGCTGGCCTCGGACGCCGCCGGCTTCATCACCGGCGCGGTGCTCTCGGTGGACGGCGGCCTGGTCGTCGGCACCTGAGGTTTTTCGGCCCCCGCCCCGATTCCTTCCGATTACCCCCCAATTACCCCCGCTGCGCCTGCCTCGCCACCGCCTCGGCCGCCTGGCGGGCCGCTTCCGGATCGCCCAGGTAGCCGCTGCGGAGCGGCTTCAGGTCGTCGTCCAGCTCGTAGACCAGCGGGATGCCGGTGGGGATGTTGAGCCCCACGATCTCCTCGTCCGAGACGCCATCCAGGTGCTTGACCAGCGCCCGCAGGCTGTTGCCGTGGGCGGCGATCAGCACCCGCCTGCCGGCCCGCAGGTCGGGCACGATCGTGCCGTGCCAGTAGGGGAGGAAGCGGGCGATGGTGTCCTTCAGCGACTCGGCGAGGGGGAGCTCGTCCGGCGCCAGACCGGCGTAGCGCCGGTCGTGGCCGGGGTGGCGCGGGTCGCCGGGGGTGAGGAGCGGCGGCGGCTCGGAGAAGCTGCGGCGCCAGACCAGCACCTGCCGGTCCCCGTACTTGGCGGCGGTCTCCGCCTTGTCCAGCCCCTGCAGGGCGCCGTAGTGGCGCTCGTTGAGCCGCCAGCTCTTGTGGACCGGAATCCACATCAGGTCCATGCCGTCGAGGGCGATCCACAGGGTGCGGATGGCCCGCTTGAGCAGCGACGTATAGGCGACGTCGAAGGTGAAGCCCCCCTCGGCCAGCAGGCGGCCGGCCTCGCGGGCCTCGTCGCGCCCCTTCGGCGACAGATCCACGTCCGTCCAGCCGGTGAACCGGTTGTCCACGTTCCAGGTGCTCTCGCCATGGCGGAGCAGGACCAGCTTGATCATCGCGTCATCTCCTCGTCGGAACGCGGCGCGGCGCCCCGGATTCTCGCCGCGAGAGGATATCAGCGCTCCGTATCCCGGGGGAGCGTGGCGCTCCCTGGAGAAGACGTTCCATCTCCGGAGGGAGCGTCGGCTCCCCCGGGAGACAGACCGCCGTCGAGAGGGAGAGAGGCGCTCCCTCGGGAGATGAACGGGATTGCGCGGGGAGCGTCACGCTCCCTCGGGAGAGGAAGCTACTTCGCGGTGGGATCCGAGGGATCTGAGCCGGGGGCCGCGGAGGCGGGGGATTTTCTGGCGCGCTTCTTCGGGCGGTGCGGCTGGATGCCGAAGCGGGCCAGCTCCTCGTTGTCGATGCCGAGGTCCTCCTTGAGCACCTTCCGGATCACCGTGGCCAGCCGCCGCCCTTCGTCAACGATCTCGTTGATCCGGAGGGTCGCCTGCTGCTTGCGGGCCTGGTGCTCGTCCCGCTCGGCGATGAGGCGGACGAGCTCCTCGTGGAAGCCCTGGAGCTTGGCGTTCGCCTGCTCCAGGTAGGGAGAGCCGGCGGCCGTCTCCGGGGTGATCGAGTGGGTCAGCGTCTCCCAATCGCCGATCGTGACCGGGATGCGGGTGCGGGGCATGGGGGATTTACAGATTCCATCCGGGATCGTTGGAGTAGTGCAACGGAGAGTGGATCCGCTGCAGCTTCGGCTTGAAGCTGTCCTGGTCCGGTCCCTCGTCGGAATCGGAATCGTTCTTCCTCAGATAGGTGCTGCAACGCTTCAGGGTGCCTGGACCCCGTTTGCGCCGCCGCTTGGCCTTCTCCCGCTTCCGCCTTTCCTTGGTGTCCTCGGAGTCGCTGGAATCGTCCGTGCTGACCTCGTCATGGTTGGGATAGTCGACGGAGTAGTAGACCTCGGCGTCCGGCCACCAGTCCTCCAGACGCTGCGCGCAGTTGTGGTTGTCGTCGCCGCAGGGCGCCAGCTCGGTGTAGACCCACAGGACCCGGTAGGTCTGGCCCAGGCCCTCCAGGGAGTCGTAGAGGCGCTTTTCGGAGTGGAATCCCTCCGAGGGCATCGTGCGGACCCGCCTCGCTCCCCACGAGCCGTCGAGCTGCTGGATCTGATAGCAGGCGGTGGCGAGGTTCCTGCCGCCGACGTTCTGGGTTCTGCGCACCCGCCGCGCGAACTGGGAGTATTGGCTGGTGAAGTAGGAGACTGCGGTCGCCGGCTGGATCACGGCGGGCGAGGGCCGGAAGGGCGCCGGGCGGGCCTGGACGGCCGGAGCCGGCCGGGGAGTTGCCGGCCGGGAAACCAGGGCCTGGACCATGGGCCGCGGGACGGGCCGGACCGGCGGAGGCGGCGACGGCGCCGTCCTGGGGACCGCGGCGGCCTGGACCTGCCGGCCCAGCGCCGCCTGGACGTGGGCGGCGGCAGGGCGCGGCGGCGGCACCGTCCGCGGCTGCACGGCGGCGGCGGTTGGCTGGAAGCGTGCCTGGACGTGCGCCTGGACATGCGGCGCCGGACCGGGAGCGACCGGACGGACCGGCGGCGGCGCGAGCCTCGCCTGGGCGGTGCGCCCGACCGCCGCCTGAACGTGCGCCGCCGCGGGGCGGGCGCCCGGAGATGGAGTTGAACCGGCCTTCGGCAGCATGGATCGCGGTCCGCTACTTCTTCTCCGTGAAGCTGACCAGGGCCTGGGTTCCCTCGGAGGAGGTGGAGACGATCACGCTCGCCTCCCGCTTGCCGTCCTCGCTCTTGCCGTTGACGGTGCCGCCGTTCTGCGTGGCACCGTTGGCGCTGGTGTTGAAGGTGGTCTTCTCCGGCTTCAGGCCGGAGCTGCTGAGCTGCGAGAAGTAGTAGTCGATCACCTTGGCCGCGTCGTCCTTGGTGCTGACGGTGAAGGCCGCCGAGTGACCCTGGTCGTTGGTGGTGTCCATGGTGCCCTGGACGGTGGCGCCGGGATAGCTCGGCAGCCAGGAGGGGAGGTTCTGCGGCGAGCCCCCGCCGGCGTTGAAGGTGGAGACCTGCCCCTTCTCGTCGGTCGACTTGATGCTGACGCCGTTGCCGCTGGAGGCGTCGAAGGTCGCCGTGCCCTTGTTGCTCTTGATGTTGAACTTGCCGTCCTTGTCGACCCCGAAGGTGCTCACCTCGCCGGTCTTCTTGTCCTTGACGGTGATCGTGTTCTTGTCTTCGTCCTTGCTGACCAGCTCGAGGTCCGGATTGGCGCGCACCATCAGCTCGGCGGTGGTCATGCCCGGGTTCTTGGAGAACTTGTCGACCGCGCGCTTGGCGATCATGCCCATGACGCCCAGGGCGATGGCGCCGAGGATGATAATCACGACGCAGCCGATGCCGACCCAGGCGAGGGGGCTCATGCCCTTCTTGGCGGGTACGCCGGGTCCGGGGGGTACGGGTTGAGACGTTCCGTTCATGTGGTGGTGCCCTTTCTGGCCGGAGGAATGAAGATCTTGGGCCGCAAAGATACCATTGGGGGGCCTCGCTTGCCACCGTCTCTCCAAGCGGCTAGACTCTCCCGGCTCCTGGATCGGGAGTGACCCGGTGGGATTGTGGTCTCTGGGTCCCAGCCCGCCGGCATAGCTCAGGGGTAGAGCTACGGTCTTGTAAACCGTAGGTCCCCGGTTCAAATCCGGGTGCCGGCTCCAGACCCCCGGTCCGGCGAGAGAGGTTCCTTGGAGGTGTGGCCGAGTGGACAATGGCAGCAGACTGTAAATCTGCCGGGCTTCGCCCTACGGAGGTTCGAATCCTCCCGCCTCCACCATTTGCTTCCTGTTCCTTGTCCGGGTACGCGGGAGTAACTCAGGGGTAGAGTCACAGCCTTCCAAGCTGTTGGTCGCGGGTTCGAATCCCGTCTCCCGCTCCATTCGCTTCAATACCAAGAGGAAAGGCCCCGGCTGAGGGGACGCCTCCACCGGGGCCGCGCTCTGAGCCGACGGTCTGCCGGCCGGCTAGACTTCGCAGACGTAGTGGCCGCTGGAGCAGATGCAGACGCCCTGGCCCGCCGCGTCGCAACAGGCGATTCTGCCGCTCGAGCAGCCTTTGCCCGCCAGGAAGGCACAGCTGGGATACCCGCTACAGGCGGCCTGGAGGGGCGCCACCACGCCCGGAGAGAGCAGAGACGCGAGACAGAAAACCCCGCCGGGCGGCTCGCGGTAGCGGCGCCCTTCACCCCACCCGGCGGCCATCGAGCTCTATTCGTGCCGTAGCGCCTCCAGGGGCGGCACCGCCATCGCGCGTCGCGCCGGCATCCAGCTCGCGGCCACCGCGACCAGTCCCAGGAAGACCGCCGCGGCGCCCAGGGTGACGGGGTCCAGCGGGTCGACCCCGAACAGGAGCGACCGGAGCAGCCGCGTGGTCAGGGCGGCTCCCGCGAGCCCGAGCGCCACGCCGGCCGCCGCGAGGCGTAGCGATTGGAAGAGAACGAGCCGGCGCACCTGCTCCCGCCGGGCGCCCATGGCCAGCCGGATGCCGATCTCCCGGTGGCGGCGGGCCATCAGGAAGGCCAACAGGCCGTAGATCCCCAGGGCGGCGAGGAGGAGGGCCACTCCCGATGAGACCGCAAGGAGCAAGGTTGAAAAGGAGATCCTGGCGGTGGAGTTGCGGAGGACCTCCTGCATCGCGCGCACCTCCGCGACCGGAACCCCGGCATCGAGGTCCGCCACCGCATGCCGGATCTCCGCAGTCATCCGCTCGGGCCGTTCCGACCCGGTCCGCACCACCACCGTCACATCCCGGAGCGGCTGTCCCAGCTCCGAGCGGGAGCCGGCCGCCAGCGGCAGATAGAGGGCCTCGATGGGCGGATGGTCCAAGCCGTTGGCGCGCAGGTCTCCCGCCACTCCCATCACGCGGTAAGAGGTGGCAGGGTTTCCTCCGATCGCCTTGCCGAGAGGGTCTTGCCCGGGCCACAGGCGCCGGGCGAGCGCCTCGCTCGCCACCGCGACAGGGATGCTCCCCGCGCCGTCGGACCACTCCTGGGCCTTTCCCCGCAAGGGGACCCCGAGGGCTCGGAAGTACCCTGGCCCGACGAAGAAGATGGGCAGGCAGGGAGGGCCCTCTCCGGACGTGACGGATCGGCCTTCCGCGTAGACCGAGGAGCAGCCGTCGAATCCGGTGAGCGGGAGGGCCGAGGTGAAGCCGGTCGTCTCGACGCCGGGAAGGGCCGCGAGCCGGGTCGCGAGCTCCCGCTCGAAGGAGTCCACGGCCTCGAACGATTCGTAGCGGGCCTTTGGCAGCACGACGTGGAACGTCAGCACGCCTCGCGCCTCGAAGCCGGGCCGCACCGAGACCAGGTTGTGGAAGCTGCGGAACAGCAGGCCGGCGGTGGCCAGGAGGATCAGCGACAAGGTTACCTGCGCTACGACCAGGGCATTGCGGGCGGCGCGCTGGCGGCCCGAGATCGTCATTCCGCGGCCCGCGGTGCCCAGGAAGCTCGCTCTCCAAGCCCCGGCGGGCCGACGGTAGCAGGCCGAAGAGGCCGCCAATGGCGAAAGCCAGGAGGGTCGTGAACAGCATCCCGTCCCGGCCAAGATGGACCTCCGAAAGGCGCGGCAGATCGGCGGGAGAGAGAGCCACCAGGAGGCGGATCGCGCCCTGGGCCAGCCAGAGCGCCAGGGCGCCCGCCAGAACCGAGAGCAGCAGGGCCTGCAGGAGAAAGTGGAGTGCCAGGCGGCCCCGGCCGGCGCCCAAGGCGGCCCGCACGGCCATCTCGCGGCGCTCCGTCTCCGCCTGCGCCAGGAAGAGATTGGCGGCGTTGGCGCAGGCGACCAGCAGGACGAGACCGACAGCGCCGAAGAGAATCCAGAGCATGCGGACCTGATCGCCGAGCACGTCGTCGCGCAGGGGCACGGCCTGCGTGGTAAAGCCGGTCTTGTGGAAAAAGGCCGGGAAGTAGACGCTCGGCAAAGCCTGGAGGAGCTGCGAGGTGAGCCGCGTCAGCTCGGCCTGGGCCGCCGGCAGGTCGATCCCCGGCTTGAGGCGGCCGAGGGCGCGGAAGCGATGGCTGGCCTGGGGCGTGTCCGCGGGGTCGAGCCGCAACGGGGTCCAGACGTCGACCCGGATCTCCTGGAATTGGATCTCCTCCGGGAGCCGCGCCGCGACGGGGAGGATGCCCGCCACCTGCACGGGATGCCCGTCGATCAGGACCGTGCGGCCCACCACGGCGGCGTCCCCCCCGAAGCGCCGCCGCCAGAACCCTTCGCCGAGCCAGGCGACGGAGGTCTTTTCCGCCAGGCCGTCTTCCCGCACCGGCGCCCGGCCGAGGAGAGGACGGATCCCGAGCACGGCCGGTACCCCGGCGCTCACCGCGGCGGAGTAGATCTGCTCGGGCGGCTGTCCACCCGTCGCCTCTCCGACGGTGGCCCGGTCGATGAGATAGAGCCCCAGGGCCTGAAAGGCGCGCTGGCTGTTCTGAAAGAAGAGGAACTCCGCCTTGGCGAGTCCCATGGGAGGGCCGCCCGTTCGCGGCACCGCCGATTGCAGTCTCACCAACCGGTCGGCGCGCGGATAGGGGAGGGGTTTCAGGGCGATCGTGTCGAGCACCGTGAAAACCGAGGCGGCGGCACCGATCCCCAGAGCCAGCGTCAACACGGCGGGAACCAGAACCCAGGGTGCCGGGCCAGCCGGCGACACGCGGGTCTTACCTCACAGACCAGAGCACCCCACCCGATTGCGCGCGACATCAGGCCACCTCCTGCCTGCGACGCCCTCTCCCGTCCTGCCGAGGAGCTGGTTCAAGAAAGATGCCCGATACCGCGACAGCGGAGTGATTGGCCGCGTTATCGGGATGAAAGAGGGTAAACTTGACAGGGATTTCCCCAAGGACCAAACACTCTTTTTGAGCATAAAGAATAAATGCGTAGCTGAGGACTTTGCCAGGAGGAGAAATATGGATCGACCACCTAAAGACGGCTCGTCCTCCACAGTTCCTCTCCACGCTTCCATATCGAGAGCGCCCTCCACGCCAGCACCTTCGGTGAGATGGCCAAACCAGGCTCCAAAGCCGCCGGCTGCGCCCATCGTCGCTCAGCCGCGGATGAGCGCGCCTCCACGCCCAACGCCGCCCGCCCCACCCGTCAGGTGGGCACACCCGCCACAGGCTCACGTCTCCAGCCACGTGGCCCAGGCAAAGGGCCACCCCGCCGTATCTGGAAACAACGTCGCGGTGGTTCAGGAACTGCCGGTGTGGGACACCCTGAAGCGGGGGGCAGGTCGCTGGTCGATCGGCCTCGGAGCAACGACCGGGGCTGTGGCCGGATACGTTGCCGCCGCGAATGCATGGAACCCGATTGGGTGGGGATTGGGCGCGGGGCTCCTGGTGGCCGGCGGAACGGCTCTCTTCCTGGGGGGGAGAAAGTCCTACTCGCAACTCCCGACGGTTGTGGTGCCAGCCCCGAACCTGGGGCGCTTGCAACTGGCCACGGGAACCTACCTGTACCACGGCACACGCTGGCAGAAGGGGGAGAACGAGTGGTGGACAGCCAGTGGAGCTGTGCCTGGATTGAAAGATGATGAGGATGGCGGCGTCTCGTTTACCCTGGATCCGAAATCCACGCCGAAAGTAAAGAATGCGACTTTCATCCTTCGCTATCAGCTTACTCGGTCTGTTAGCGCAAAGCATTGCCGAAGCAAGGCAGAGTTCCAGAGCGAGCTACATCGTAATCGAGAGCTTGTCTGTTATGCGACGACCGAACAGGAAATCAAGATTAAAAAGGTAGACCTGGCCCGCCTGATTCAGTACGTTGACGATTTCGAAGGGTTGGGCATGAACGTCGTGTGAGGGATCAACCTACGACACAGCAGGTTCAAATCCCGTCTCAACTCCGTCTTCTTCATAGCATCCAATCTCTTCGGCCAACCGTTCAGCCTTTCACCCCACCCGCCGCAGCGCCAGCAGCGTGAGGTCGTCCACGCGGGGGGCGCCGTGGAGGAACTTTTCCATGTCGGCCCGGCAGGCGGCGAGGAGCTCGGCCAGGGGGAGGTTCTTCACCCGGCGCAGCACGGCGGCGGCGCGGCCGATGCCGTACTCCTCCTCGTCGGTGGTCGCCTCGGTCCAGCCGTCGGTGTAGAAGAGCAGGGTGTCGCCGGGGGCGAGCTGGAGGTCGCGGATGGTGTACGCCGCCTCGCAGAAGAGCCCCAGCGGCAGCCCCGCTCCCTCCACCGGACGCACGCCGCGGCGGTCGGCCAGCAGCGGCCGCGGGTGCCCGGCGCTCGCCAGCTCCACCCGGCCGCCAGGGTAGAGCCGCGCCGCCAGCAGCGAGGCATAGGCGGCGGGCAGCGTCACCTCGCAGAGCAGGCGGTTGGCCCGCGAGAGCAGCGCGGCGAGCGACATGTCGGGCGCCGCCAGGGCCCGCAGCAGCGCGTGCAGGTGCGACTCGAGGAGCGAGGCCGCGATGCCGTGGCCCGCCACGTCGCCAACCACCAGGTGCAGCGGCTCCTCCGCGCTCCTCGGCCGCAGCAGGTCGTAGTGATCCCCGGAGACCGGGCCGAGCGGCTCCCAGAGCAGCGACACCTCCCAGTCCCCGTGCTGGAGCTGGCGGGGCGGCAGCAGCGCGGCCTGCACGCGCGCCGCCGCCTCCAGGTCCCGCTCCAGGGCCTTGCGCTCGGTGGGGGAGAGGCAGTCGAGGCAGACGGTGACCAGCGGATCCGCCGCCAGCCGGCCCGCCTCGACAGAGTCCAGGCAGACGGCGCACTGCCCCCAGGTGCCGCCGTCCAGGCGCTCGAGGGCGCTGTCCACCTGGCGCAGCAGCTCGACGAGCTGGCTCTCGCGGACCGTCACCGCCAGGTCTGCCAGACGCTCGCGGCGCTCCAGGAGCTCGCCGCGGGCGGACTCCAGGAGACTCATGGCTTCCCTCCCGCGCCCTTGCACAGCAGCGCGATCTGCCCGGCGTGATAGGCGTTGTGCTGCAGGACGCCGAAGAGCATTCCCCGCACCGTGGGATCGCTGCCCGCCACCGGATCGTCGAGCTGGGCCTCGGCGAGGTCGAGGACGCGGGCGTGCAGCGCGGCGTGGGCCTCTTCGAGCGCCGCCAGCGCCGCCTTCCAGGCCTCGGCCGAGACCTCGCCGACCGGCGGCCAGTCGCGCTCCGCCGGCAGGTTCTGCACCGCCTCGCCGTCCATGCGCCGCCGCGGTGCGTCGGTCCAGACCGTCAGGTGGTGCACGATCTCCCAGATCGAATGCCCCCCGGGGAGCGGCCGGGCGGCGGCGGTGGCCGCGTCCACTCCGGCGAGCGTCTCGGCCACCGCCGGACCGTGCCACGCGCCCCCACGGAAGGAGCGCTCCAGTTGATCGGCGAGGCTTTGGACTTGGCTCATGACGGTCTCCTTTCTGATCTAACTCTCTATCCGCTACATACCAGTTAGCTTATCAGTCTTCTCTCACCTGTCAAGGGCGGTTGATAGGTTAGAATGAAGCCGTGGAGCAGGAACCGACCTTCGAGCTGTCCGGCGGCGCCCTCTGCCTGGACTTCGCCAACACCTGGGGCGATCGGGAGCGCCCGGAGGAGGAAAAGCTGCGGGGCTACCCCGACCTCCTGGCCTTCGCGCTCCAGGCGGGGACGCTGACCGCGGACCAGGCGGCCCGGCTGGCCGGCCGCGCCGGGCGGGAGCCGGAAGAGGCCGCGGCGTCCCTGGCCCGGGCCGTGGAGCTGCGGGAGGCCCTGTACCGGATTTTTTCGGCCGGGGCGGCGGGAGGGACCGGAGGCGGGCCGGAGGCCGCCGACCTCGGGCGGCTGAACGCGGCGCTGCCGGAGGCGCTCTCGCATCTCCGGCTGGAGCCCCGGGGGACGGAGCTGATCTGGACGTGGGCCGCCCTGGACGATCCGCTGGAAGCGCCGCTCTGGCCCGTGGTGCGCTCGGCGGCCGAGCTGCTCACCTCGGAGGAGCGGCGGCGGGTGCGGGAGTGCGGCGGCGGCGCCTGCACCTGGCTCTTCCTCGACCACAGCCGCAACCGCTCCCGCCGCTGGTGCTCGATGGAAACCTGCGGCAACCGGGCCAAGGCACGGCGCCACTACCGCCGCCGGACGGATCAGGACTCGGCGAGGTCCGGATAGGCCTCAGGACGCGCCGGCCCCGACCATCGCGTCGTGGACGCGGAAGGCGAAGTCGAAGCGGCGGTCGGCGCGGTTGAGCATCAGGGCATGGCCGCGCGGGTAGGTGTTGGGGCCGTACCGCCAGCCGAAGATCACCTTCCCAGTGTCGCGCAGATGCAGGGCCAGGGTCTCGCCGGGGGTGACGTCGATGCCCTCCTCGGGCATCGGGAAGCAGAGCCAGCCTTCGTAGCCCGAGACCACGGCCAGGGTGGTCTGCGCCAGGAGATCGCCGCCGAAGCCGGAGAGGGTCAGGGTCAGGGTCTCCTCCATGTCCGGCTGCGGATTGCCGGTGACGACGTAGACCTCGACGCCGGTGACGTGGTGGCGGGTCGCGGTGAACGTCTGCCCAGTGCCGTTGACAGGCACCAGATTCGTCCAGGCGGTCTGGTCGGCGGCGACCCGGGAGGCGGGTCCGGGGCCGTCGCACGGGCCGGTGGCCCAGGCGGTGGAGGCGAGCGAGGCCAGCGCGAGAGAAGCGACGAGAAGGGGGCGGAGCATGGGACGGTCTCCTGTAGAGCCCTGCGGAATCGCCTGATTATATCCCCTCCTCTTTCCGTGCCTTTCCACGCCGGCCGGGGGAGCCCAGCCCCGAAGACCCCGCTGTCCCGTTAAAGCCTCCTCCCGCACCCTGTTTAATGAAGTAGTTGTTCAACAATCAAAGGAGGAGCGCATGAGCAGACTCGTGGGCAGGACCCTCGCAGGTTTTCTTTTCACCGTCACTCTCCTGGCGGTGCCGCTGGCCGTCCAGGCCCAGTTGCCGGCGTCGCCGCGCCGCTTCGTGGACAACCTCGACGTGCGGTGCTACCAGATCTCCAACCAGCCGCCGCTGAACCTGGCGTTGCGGCTGGACCATCTCAACCCACTGCTGGTGAAGATGGGGCTGGCGCCGGAGAACGTCGTCCTCCAGGAGCCCCAGAAGCTCTGCGTGCCGGTGGAGAAGAACGGCCAGACGCCGCCGCCGGACACCCTGCCGTTCATCCAGTACGTGGACTGGAAGTGCTACGGCATCTCCGGGCCGCCCCTCAACCTGCCGCTAACGCTCACCCAGCTCAACCCGGTCATCTCGGGGCTGCTCGGCCCCACCGTCTCGGTGACGATGCAGGAGCCGCAGCAGCTCTGCGTGCCGGTTGCCAAGAACAACTCCAACCCGCCGCCCAACGTCCTGCAGCTCATCCAGTACCTGGACGTCAAGTGCTACCGGGTCGACAGCCAGGTGAACCACTCCGTGCCGGTGACGCTGCGCCACCTCAACCCGCTGTTCTCGACCCTGCCGCGGGAGAACTCGACCATCGGGCCGGCGCCGCAGCAGCTCTGCGTGCCGGTGACCAAGAACCAGGCGGTGATCCCCACCAACGTCCAGCAGTACATCGCCTACTCCGACGTCCTCTGCTACCCGGCGACCGGCGTGCCGCTGGGCCAGAACCTGACGCTGTCCCACCTCAACCCAGTGCTGGTCTCCAAGCAGTTGCCGCGGGAGAACGTCTTCGTCGGCAACAGCCTCCAGCTCTGCGTCCCGGTGGCCAAGAACGGGATGCTGCCGCCGGGCATTCAGTAGGCGGCAACCCGTAGAAGGCTGCCGCGGGCGGGCATTTCGGATACTCTGGTCCGCCGAAATGCCCGCTCGATCCTCTTCAGACGGTCTCCGGCGAAAGCTCCCCCTGGCCCTCGCGGCGCTCTGGGTGCTGCCGCTCTGGGTGGTGGGGTTCCCGCCGATGGTGGACTACCCGCAGCAGCTCGCCCTGGCGGCGATCCTGCGCTGGTATGGAGACCCGGCGCGGCGCTTCCGCGAGACCTACGAGCTGGCCCTGTGGGCTCCCCATGGCCTGTTCAAGCTGCTGACCGCGGGGCTCGCCTGGGTGATGCCGATCAACGCGGCCGGCAAGCTGGTCGTCTCGGCGTCCCTGCTGGGGGTGGGATGGGCGGCGCTCGCCCTCTGCCGGCGGACCGGCCGGCCGGGGTGGTACGCGCTGCTGGCCCTGGCGCTGACCTACGGCACCATCTTCTACTGGGGGTTCGTGGACAACCTGATCGCCTACCCGCTGGCCCTCGGCGGGGTGGCGATGGCGGACGGCCTGCTCGACCGGCCGCGGTTCGGGGCGCGGCCGTGGCTGGCGCTGGCGGCGGTGACCGTCCTCTTCTATACGGTCCATCTGCAGTTCCTCCTGCTGTTCGCCGGGATGGTGGGGTGGCTGGCGGTCTGCCGGCTGCCCCTCTCCAGAGACTGGAAGCGGCTCCTCCTCTGGCTGTCCGCCCTGGTGCCGGGGCTGGTCGCCTGTGGGACGGTGATGGCCTATGGCGTGCTGCGGTCGCCGGCCGGGGTGATCTCCGAGTACGAGCGGCGGATGCGGAGCGCCCCGCCCCTGCGGCTGCCCCTGGGGGCCAAGCTCGCCCGCCTGCCGGAGCTGCTCTTCGGGCCCTACCCGGACCGCACGGGGTGGGTGCTGGCGGGCTTGCTGGTCCTCGCTGCGGTGCTGGCGGTCCTGTTCCGGGATCGGAGCGCAGACCTTTCCAGTTGGCAGGACCGCCTCTTCCGCACCCGTTTCGCCACCCTCTCGGCCTGGCTCTTTCTTCTCTATATGGTCCTCCCCGAGTTCCGCGGCGGCTACCTGATCGCCGAGCGGGTGGCGCCGCTGGCGGCGATGCTGGCGGTGGTGGCGCTGCCCCCCCTGCTGCCGCAGCGGCGGCGGCTGGTGGCGGCGGTGGTGCTGGCGGTGGCCGTCTTCCAGTTTGGCCAGACCCTCTCCGCCTTCCTCCGCTTCCGCACCGAGAGCGCCGGGCTCGCCGAGCTGCTGGCCGGCACCGAGCCGGGGCGCAACCTGGCCGGGCTCGTCTTCGCGCGGGAGTCGGCGAGCTGGCCGGGGATGCCGGTCTACCTCCACTTCCCGGCCTACTACCAGGTGGAGAAGGGAGGGCGCACCCTGTTCAGCTTCGCCGAGCTGTTCCAGACCTCCGCCCGCTTCCGGCCGGGGCAGAGCTGGGACGAGCTGCTGCGGGAATGGAACGACTGGAACCCGCGGTTCTTCGACTACGCGCGCCACGGCGGGAGGTTCCACTACTTCCTCGTCCACGGCGGACCGGTGGAGGTCACCGGGGCCTTCCACGGCGATCCGGGGCGGCTGGGGCTGACGGGGAAGACGGCGGGGGAGTGGTGGCTGTTCGAGCGCAAAGCGCCTTCTTCTCCTCCGACAGGTCCCTAGACGATTTCTCTGGACAAACGGCCGCGTCTCAGGCACACTATTTGTCCTTCCCTCGGGCGTCTCCTCCCTGGGACGTCCTCGCTGGGCTTCCTGCAGAGGCTGTCACCCGCGAAAGAAGGGGCTTTACACGAGTTGGGGGAGGATGTAGGATCGCGCGGTTTGACTGTCGGGGTTGGCCCCGGTTTCGGCCGCGGTCGATTCTACGAGTGTCTAAAGCCCACGTGGCTCAGGGGTAGAGCACTTCCTTGGTAAGGAAGGGGTCACCGGTTCAAATCCGGTCGTGGGCTCCATAGTTCGGCCTCGCCGCGAGGTCCTTTGAGAAGCACCAGATACCGAGTCGTCGATACCAAAGCAGATACCAGGCAGCGGACGCCCGAGTCCGCTCTCTCGATAACAAATACCTGTCTTAGGAGGCATCAGTAGCGCCATGGGCAAGGAGAAGTTCAACCGTTCGAAGCCGCACGTCAACGTCGGCACCATCGGTCACGTCGATCACGGCAAGACGACCCTGACGGCGGCGATCACGCGCGTACTGGCCTCGAAGGGTCTGGCCGACTTCATCGCCTTCGACCAGATCGACAAGGCTCCCGAGGAGCGCGAGCGGGGCATCACGATCGCCACGGCGCACGTGGAGTACCAGAGCGAGAAGCGCCACTACGCGCACGTGGACTGCCCGGGTCACGCCGACTATGTGAAGAACATGATCACCGGAGCGGCGCAGATGGACGGCGCGATCCTGGTGGTGTCGGCGGCGGACGGTCCGATGCCGCAGACGCGCGAGCACATCCTGCTGGCGCGGCAGGTGGGCGTGCCGTCGATGGTGGTGTTCATGAACAAGTGCGACATGGTGGACGACGAGGAGCTGCTCGACCTGGTGGAGCTGGAGCTGCGCGAGCTGCTGAGCTCCTATGACTTCCCGGGCGATGACATTCCGATCATCCGCGGCTCGGCGCTGCGGGCTCTGGAGAGCGGCGACGCGACGAGTGAGTGGGGCAAGAAGATCATCGAGCTGATCGACGCGGTGGACAGCTACATTCCGCTGCCGGAGCGGGCGATCGACAAGGACTTTCTGATGCCGATCGAGGACATCTTCTCGATCTCGGGCCGCGGCACGGTGGTGACCGGCCGGGTGGAGCGCGGGATCGTCAAGGTGGGCGACAAGGTGGAGATCGTGGGCATCCGCGACACCACGAAGACGATCGTCACCGGGGTCGAGATGTTCAAGAAGCTGCTCGACCAGGGCCAGGCGGGCGACAACATCGGGGTGCTGCTGCGCGGCACGAAGAAGGACGACGTGGAGCGGGGTCAGGTGCTGGCGAAGCCGGGCTCGATCAAGCCGCACACGAAGTTCAAGGGCGAGGTGTACATCCTGACCAAGGAGGAGGGCGGCCGTCACACGCCGTTCTTCAACGGGTACCGTCCGCAGTTCTACTTCCGCACGACGGACGTGACGGGAGTGGCGACGCTGCCGGAAGGTTCGGAGATGGTGATGCCCGGGGACAACGTGAACCTGGACATCGAGCTGATCGCGCCGATCGCGATGGAGAAGGGCGTACGCTTCGCCATCCGCGAGGGCGGCCGCACGGTCGGCGCCGGCACGGTCACGGAGATCGTCAAGTAATCGTCAGGCAAGTGGAGTTGAAGCACAGGCCAGTAGCTCATAATGGTAGAGCATCGGTCTCCAAAACCGAGGGTTGGGGGTTCGAGTCCCTCCTGGCCTGCCAGTCTTTTAAGTCAGTAGATCAAGGATCGGGGCCCAAGCGATGAATTGGTTCACCAAAGCGAAGGAATTCCTGTCGGAAGTCCGCACGGAGATGCGGAAGGTGAGCTTTCCCACCAGGGACGAGGTGGTGGGAACCACGGTCGTCGTGGTGGTGACGAGCGTCATCTTCGCCGCGTTCCTGTTCGTGGCGGACCGGCTGATCATCTGGGGCTACCAGGGCATCGTGCGGGTGTTCGGATGACCGAAGAGACGAGTCCCGACCGGAAGTGGTACATCGTCCACACCTACTCCGGGTTCGAGGAGCGGGTGAAGGAGACCCTGCGCCAGCGCGCCGAAGCGCTCGGCATGGGGGACGCCTTCGGCGAGATCCGCATTCCGACCGAGACGGTGGTGGAGTACAAGGGCGGGAAGAAGAAGGAGACGCAGCGCAAGTTCTTCCCCGGCTACATCCTGGTCGAGATGGAGATGTCGGACGCGGCGTGGCACGTGGTGAAGAACACGCCGAAGGTCACCGGCTTCGTCGGCACCGGCAAGAAGCCGACCCCGCTCTCCGAGTCCGAGGTCAACAACATCCTCGAGCAGGTGGTGACGGCCAAGGAGAAGCCGAAGCCGAAGTACATGTTCGAGAAGGCGGAGCCGGTGCGCATCACCGACGGTCCGTTCAACAACTTCACGGGCGTGGTGGACGACGTCAATCTCGACCGCAACACGCTCAAGGTGATGGTGACGATCTTCGGCCGGCAGACGCCGGTCGAGCTGGATTTCTCGCAGGTGCAGAAGCTCTAGTCTGAGCGGGGGTTGAGATCAAATGGCCAAAAAAATAACTGGAATGATCAAGCTGCAGATCCCGGCTGCCGCGGCGACGCCGGCGCCGCCGGTGGGGCCTGCCCTCGGCCAGGCGGGCGTCAACATCATGGACTTCGTGAAGAACTTCAACGCGCGCACGGCGGCTCAGGCGGGCCTGATCATCCCGGTGGTCATCACCGTCTACGCCGACCGCAGCTATACGTTCATCACCAAGACGCCGCCGGCGGCGATCCTGCTGATCAAGGCGGCGGGGATCCCCAAGGGCTCGGGCGAGCCGAACAAGAAGAAGGTGGGCAAGGTCACCCGGGCGCAGGTCGAGGAGATCGCCAGGACCAAGCTGCCGGACCTCAACGCGGCGAACCTGGAGGCCGCGGTGAAGACGATCGAGGGGACCGCCCGCTCGATGGGCATCGAGATCCAGGGCTAAGACGCCGACCCCGGCGAGAGAGCGGAAGGAGAACAGTCGTGCCGAAGCATGGAAAGAAGTACCGGCAGGCGGCCGAGAAGGTCGAGACCCGGCCCTACCCGTTGACGGAGGCGATCGCGCTGGCGGGCGAGGTGAAGTACGTCAAGTTCGACGAGACGCTGGAGGTGGCGATGCGGCTGGGGGTCGATCCCAAGCACGCCGACCAGATGGTGCGCGGCACCGTGGTGCTGCCGCACGGCCTGGGCACGGTGTCCCGGGTGCTGGTCTTCGCCAGCGGCGAGAAGCTCCGCGAGGCCGAGGAGGCCGGAGCGGACGTCGTCGGCGGCGACGAGCTGGCGAAGCGGGTCGAGGGGGGCTGGCTGGAGTTCGACTCCGTGGTCGCCACCCCGGACATGATGCGGGTCGTCGGCCGGCTGGGCAAGGTGCTCGGTCCGCGCGGCCTGATGCCCAATCCGAAGGCGGGAACGGTGACGACCGACGTCGCCCGCGCGGTGCAGGAGATCAAGGCCGGCAAGGTGGAGTTCCGCGTCGACAAGACGGGGATCATCCACGCGCCGGTCGGCAAGCTCTCCTTCGGCACCGAGAAGCTGATCGACAACGCCGAGGCCCTGATCGGCGCCGTGCTGAAGGCGAAGCCCAGCGCGGCGAAGGGGAAGTATGTCAAGGGAGTGAGCCTCTCTTCGACGATGGGCCCCGGCATCCAGGTGGACGACACCGCAATGCTGGGCACCGAGGCGTAGGAGACGGCGATGGCACTGACCCGCAACGACAAAGAACAGATCCTGGCCGACTACGAAGGCGGCTTCGCCAAGGCGCAGCACGTCTTCCTGGTCGACTACCAGGGGATCACCGTCCCGCAGGTGACCGAGCTGCGCAACCGGGTGCGGCAGGGGGGCGGCGAGTACGTGGTGGTCAAGAACACGATCGCCCTGCGCGCCATCGACAGCCAGGCCCTGGAGCAGCTCAAGGATCACTTCGTGGGGCCGACGGCGGCCGTCTTCAGCCTCACCGATCCGGTCGCGGTGGCCAAGGCGCTGACCGACTACGCCAAGGACGTGCCGGCGATCAAGCTGAAGGCCGGGCTGGTCGAGGGGCGCGCCATCGGCGCCGACCAGATCAAGGACATCGCTTCGCTGCCCAGCCGCGAGGCGCTGATCGCGAAGCTGCTGTACCTGCTGCAGTCGCCGGTCACGCGGTTCGCCCGCGTGCTGGCCGCGGTGCCGCAGTCGTTCGTCATGGTTCTGGACCAGGTCCGGATCAAGAAGGAAGAGAACCCGGCGCCGTAGGCGCCACGAGAATGAAGAAACCCGGAGTCGTAGCGGCGCAGCAGGCTGCGCCCCTGCACCCTTCGCTCTTGAATAGAGGCATCTGAGGATCGTTTAAGGAGAGAACATGGCTATCGCGACCGAAGATTTCATCAGTCAGATCGACCAGTTGACCGTGCTCGAGCTCAACAACCTGGTCAAGGCGCTCGAGGAGCACTACGGTGTCTCCGCGGCGGCGGCGGTGGCGGCGGCCCCGTCGGCCGGCGGCGGCGGGGCGGCCCCCGTGGTCGAGGAGAAGACCGAATTCGACGTCGTCCTCAAGGCGGCGGGCGAGAAGAAGATCAACGTCATCAAGGCGGTCCGCGAGGTCACCAGCCTCGGTCTCAAGGAGGCCAAGGATCTCGTGGAGTCCGCTCCCGCCACCGTCAAGGAGGGAGTCTCGAAGGACGAGGCCGAGACGATCAAGAAGAAGTTCGAAGAGGCTGGAGCCACGATCGAGATCAAGTAACGCGGGCGGAGAGGAGCGACGCTACGCGTATCCTCGACAAAAACGGCCTGTTCCCAGGCCGCCGAGAACCACAAGACGGCTGGAACAGGGGCCGGCCCGGGCATAAACCGGGTCCTGGCCCTGTTCTGGCCTATGTTCACCATGCCCGGTGACCTTCCGCGCGAGGAGCGGAGGGCCGGGCATGGTGTCTCCTGCTTCCGGAGCCCCTCCTTCTGGAGCCGGGCCCCGGACGCCCCCACGGCAGTAACTAAGGTTGCCGCGTAGAAAAACACCCGATCTACCAGGCATCGAGGAGACAGCAAGACCCCTATGGATACGCTTCCCACCTCGCAGATTGCAACGCGCAACGGCCACCGGAAGGACTTTTCCCGGATCACCACGTCGCTGCCGATCCCGAACCTGATCGACGTCCAGCGGCGGAGCTACGAGCGCTTCCTGCAGATGAACCTGCTGCCCGAGGAACGGGCCAACCAGGGGCTGCAGGCGGTTTTCACGGGCATTTTCCCGTTCTCCGACTTTCGCGAGACCTGCTCGCTCGATTTCGTCAAGTATTCGATCGGCGACTGGCAGTGCAAGTGCGGCGAGCTCAAGGGGCTCGAGTACCTCCGCATGACCTGCACCAATTGCAGCGCCAAGATCATGACCGACCACCCGCACGAGGAGACGGTCACCTGCACCGAGTGCGGCTTCGTCAACAAGAACCGGGTTACGAAGTGCGACATCTGCGGCAACCCCGTCGACTTGCAGCTCAAGTACTCGATCTCGGATTGCCAGGAGCGCGGCATGACCTTCGCCGTGCCGCTGAAGGTCACCTTCCGGCTGTTCGTCTATGACCGCGACCCCGAGACCGGCACGCGCATGATGCGCGACGCCAAGGAGGAGGAGGTCTACTTCGGCGACATCCCGCTGATGACCGACAACGGCACCTTCGTCATCAACGGCACCGAGCGGGTCATCGTCTCCCAGCTCCACCGCAGCCCCGGCGTCTTCTTCACCAAGGAGGGGCCGCGCTCGTACCTGTCGAAGATCATCCCGTACCGCGGCTCCTGGGTGGAGTTCGAGTACGACCAGAAGGACGTGCTGTCGGTGCGCATCGACCGCAAGCGCAAGTTCCACGGCACGGTCTTCCTGCGCGCCTTGGGCCTCGAGTCGGACGAGTCGATCCTGCGTCAGTTCTACACGCCCGTCGGCCTCTCCTCGGAGGGCGCCGGCAAGTTCACCCTGCACGTCAGCCCCAAGGTGCTCGACCCCGAGCGCCTGAAGGACCGGCAGAGCCGCGGCCGCCGCGAGTCCTACCCGATCTTCGCCGGCATCACGCTCTCCAGGGAGCAGATCGGCAAGCTCGACACCGGCCAGACGATCGCCTTCGAGGTCGACCGCGAGGACCTCGAGCGCGCCTTCTTCCTGGCCGACGTGGTCGATCTCGACACCGGCGAGGTCCTGTTCGAGTCCAACGAGCTGGTGCCCGAGGACGTCGACGAGCGGCTGGACGGCCGCAGCTCGACCCCGGTCGAGGTCTTCTTCCCCGATTGGGAGCTGGTGGGCGCGACCTTGTCGAACACGCTCGCCAAGGACACCACCAAGAACTCCCGCGAGGCGCTGATCGAGATCTACCGCCGCATGCGTCCGGGCGATCCGCCGACCCTGGAGAGCGCCCGCTCGCTCTTCTACGGCATGTTCTTCGACGCCAAGCGCTACGACTTCTCGCGGGTCGGCCGCTTCAAGTTCAACATCAAGCTGGACACCGAGGTGCCGGTCGACCAGAAGACGCTGGGGGCGGACGACTTCTTCCGCGTCATCGAGTACCTGCTGCGCCTGCAGAAGGACGTCGGCCGCACGGACGACATCGACAACCTTGGCAACCGCCGCGTGCGCGCGGTGGGCGAGCTGCTGGAGAACCAGTTCAGGATCGGCCTCGTACGCATGGAGCGGGCGATCAAGGAGAAGATGTCGGTCCACCAGGACATCGACTCGGCGATGCCGCACGACCTGATCAACTCGAAGCCGGTGATCGCGGCGATCAAGGAGTTCTTCGGCTCGTCGCAGCTTTCGCAGTTCATGGACCAGACCAACCCGCTCTCGGAGGTCACCCACAAGCGGCGCCTGTCGGCCCTCGGACCGGGCGGCCTGTCGCGCGAGCGGGCGGGCTTCGAGGTGCGCGACGTGCACGCCACGCACTACGGCCGCATCTGCCCGATCGAGACGCCGGAAGGCCCGAACATCGGCCTGATCTCGTCGCTCGCCACCTATGCCCGGATCAACGACTACGGGTTCATCGAGAGCCCGTACAAGAAGGTCGATGGGGGGCGCGTGCTCGACCACTTCCGGATCATGAAGGTGGGCGACGGCCAGTTCCGCCTCGGCCAGATCGTCACCGGCGACGAGCTGAAGGCGGAGAACGACCGGCTGGTGAAGGGCGGCAAGCGGGCGGTGGACGCCGAGCCGCACGCCTTCTACTTGTCGGCCTGGGACGAGGAGAAGTACATCATCGCGCAGGCCAACGCCCGGGTCGACGAGACCGGCAACTTCGTCCAGGACCGGATCATCTCGCGCGCCGGCGGCGACTTCATAAGCGTCGAACGCGACCGCATCGACTACATGGACATCAGCCCGAAGCAGCTGGTGTCGGTGGCCGCGGCGCTCATCCCGTTCCTCGAGAACGACGACGCCAACCGGGCGCTGATGGGCTCGAACATGCAGCGCCAGGCGGTGCCGCTGCTGCGTTCCGACTCGCCGATCGTCGGCACCGGTCTCGAGGGGATCGTCGCCCAGGACTCGGGCGCGGTGGTGCTCTGCAAGCGGGGCGGCGTGGTCGACTCGGTGGACGCCGAGCGCATCATCGTCCGCGTCGAGGGCGAGGACCTGGATACCGGCGAGACGAAGGACTTCGGCGCCGACATCTACCAGCTGATCAAGTTCCGCCGCTCGAACCAGAACACCTGCATCACCCAGAAGCCGGTGGCGTTCGAGGGGCAGCGGGTCAAGAAGGGGGACGTGCTGGCCGACGGCCCCTGCACCGAGGAGGGTGAGCTGGCGCTCGGCCGCAACGTGCTGGTCGCCTTCATGCCCTGGCGCGGCTACAACTTCGAGGACGCCATCCTGATCTCCGAGAAGCTGGTGCGGGAGGACTACTACACCTCCATCCACATCGAGGAGTTCGAGATCGAGGCCCGGGACACCAAGCTCGGACCCGAGGAGATCACCCGCGACATCCCGAACGTCTCGGAGTCGGCGCTCAAGGATCTCGACGAGAGCGGCATCGTCCGCATCGGCGCGACCGTCAAGGCGGGCGACATCCTGGTCGGCAAGGTGACGCCGAAGGGCGAGACGCAGCTCACCCCCGAGGAGAAGCTGCTGCGGGCCATCTTCGGCGAGAAGGCGGGCGACGTCCGCGATGCCTCGCTCAAGGTGCCGCCGGGGATCGAGGGGACGATCGTCGACGTCAAGATCTTCTCCCGCAAGGGGGTGGAGAAGGACGTCCGGGCCAAGGAGATCGAGAACGAGGAGATCTCGCGGCTGGAGAAGAACATCCGCGACGAGGTGCGGATCCTGACCGAGGAGCGCAACAAGAAGGTCGGCGACCTGCTGCTCGGCAAGAAGGTCACCGCGGCAGTCAAGGCGCGCACCGGCCAGGAGCTGCTCAAGGCGGGCGACCCGATCAACGCCGCCACCCTCGAGCGGCTCACCCGGCAGGAGATCCTGCGCCTGCCGGTCGACGAGCGGCGGCTGATCGACGCGGTCGAGATCGTCTACAAGAAGACCGACTCGCACGTCGAGGTGCTGCACCGGGTCAACGAGGAGCGCGTCGGTCTGTTGCAGAAGGGCGACGAGCTCCCGCCCGGCGTGATCAAGCTGGTCAAGGTCTACGTCGCCATGAAGCGCAAGCTGCAGGTGGGCGACAAGATGGCCGGCCGGCACGGCAACAAGGGCGTCATCTCGCGCATCCTGCGCGAGGAGGACATGCCCTACATGCCGGACGGCACCCCGGTCGAGATCGTGCTCAACCCGCTCGGCGTGCCGAGCCGCATGAACGTCGGGCAGATCCTGGAAACCCACCTCGGGTGGGCCGGCCGGGCGCTCGGGCTGAAGTTCGCGACGCCGGTGTTCGACGGCGCCCGCGAGGCGGACATCAAGGACCTGCTGCGGCAGGCGGGCCTGCCGGAGTCGGGCAAGACACCGCTCTACGACGGCATGACCGGCGAGGCGTTCGAGCAGAAGGTGACGGTAGGCTTCATCTACATGCTCAAGCTGTCGCACCTGGTCGACGACAAGATCCACGCGCGGTCGATCGGACCGTACTCGCTGATCACCCAGCAGCCGCTGGGGGGCAAGGCGCAGTTCGGCGGCCAGCGCTTCGGCGAGATGGAGGTCTGGGCGCTCGAGGCCTACGGCGCCGCCTACACCCTCCAGGAGCTGTTGACCGTCAAGAGCGACGACGTGGAGGGGCGCAGCAAGGTGTACGAGGCGATCGTCAAGGGGGATGTCCCGGAGCCTCCGGGCCTGCCCGAATCTTTCAACGTTCTCGTGCGCGAGCTCCAGAGCCTCTGTCTCGACGTGGAACTCCTCAAGGTCTAATGGGAGGACAGACAGTTGCAACCATTCAGCAGTTTTGACAAGTCACACGCGCTCAAGGATTTCAACGCGATCAAGATCTCGATCGCGTCTCCGGAGAAGATCCGGTCCTGGAGCTTCGGTGAAGTGACGAAGCCGGAGACGATCAACTACCGGACCTTCAAGCCGGAGCGGGACGGGCTCTTCTGCGCCAAGATTTTCGGTCCGATCACGGACTGGGAGTGCCTGTGCGGCAAATACAAGCGGATGAAGCACCGTGGCGTCATCTGCGACAAGTGCGGGGTGGAGGTCACCCGGTCCCGGGTGCGCCGCGAGCGGATGGGCCACATCGAGCTCGCCTGCCCGGTGTCGCACGTCTGGTTCTTCAAGGGCCTTCCCTCGCGCATCGGACATCTGCTCGACATCAGCCTGCGCGACCTCGAGCGCATCCTCTACTTCGAGAGCTACGTCGTCATCGATCCCGGTGAGACGGAGCTCAAGGAGCGCGAGCTGCTCACCGAGGAGCGCTTCCGCGAGATGCGCGACAAGTACAGCGAGGACGCCTTCGCCGCCAAGATGGGCGCCGAGGCGATCAAGGAGCTGCTGCAGCGCATCGACGTCGACGAGCTGGCCGAGGAGCTGCGCATCATCATGCGCACCGAGACCAGCCAGATCCGCCGCCTGAAGGCCGCCAAGCGGCTGAAGGTGGTGGACGCCTTCCGCAAGTCGGGGCACCGGCCGGAGTGGATGATCCTCGACGTCATCCCGGTGATTCCGCCGGAGCTGCGGCCGCTGGTGCCGCTCGACGGCGGCCGCTTCGCCACCAGCGACCTGAACGACCTCTACCGGCGCGTGATCAACCGCAACAACCGGTTGAAGAAGCTGCTCGAGCTGCGCGCTCCCGAGGTCATCGTGCGCAACGAGAAGCGGATGCTCCAGGAGGCGGTGGACGCGCTCTTCGACAACGGCCGCCGCGGCCGGGTGCTCAAGGGCTCGAACAACCGTCCGCTGAAGTCGCTCTCCGACACCCTCAAGGGCAAGCAGGGGCGGTTCCGCCAGAACCTCCTGGGCAAGCGCGTCGACTACTCGGGCCGTTCGGTCATCGTGGTCGGCCCCAAGCTCAAGCTCTCCCAGTGCGGCCTGCCGAAGAAGATGGCGCTCGAGCTGTTCAAGCCGTTCATCTACAACCGGCTGGAGGAGAAGGGTCTGGTCGGCACCATCAAGGCCGCCAAGGAGCTCGTGGAGGCCGAGGTGGACGAGGTGTGGGACGCGCTCGAGGAGGTGATCGAGGATCATCCGGTGCTCTTGAACCGCGCGCCGACGCTGCACCGCCTGGGCATCCAGGCGTTCCAGCCGACGCTGATCGAGGGCAAGGCGATCAAGATCCATCCGCTCGTCTGCGCCGCGTTCAACGCCGACTTCGACGGCGACCAGATGGCGGTGCACGTGCCGCTCAGCCCAAAGGCCCAGATCGAGAGCAGGGTGCTGATGCTGGCGTCGAACAACGTCCTGTCGCCGGCCCACGGGCGGCCGCTCGCCGTGCCGACCCAGGACCTGGTGCTCGGCGGCTATTACCTGACGCTCCCCAAGGCCAACGCCAAGGGGGAGGGGCGGATCTTCCCCGACTTCGACTCGGTGCTGCTGGCGCTCGACGCCGGCGAGGTCGAGACGCTGACGCCGATCAAGGTGCGCTACTCGGGGTCATACATCAACCTCGACACGCAGCTCGACAAGCAGGACATCGTCCACGCCGAGCTCGAGGAGCTCGAGCGCCAGCTGATCGAGACCACCGTCGGCCGGGTGATCCTCAACATGCACCTGCCGAAGGAGATCCCGTTCATCAACGGCCTGTTGAAGAAGCGCGGCCTGCAGGACCTGGTCGGCTACTGCTTCATCACGCTGGGCAACGACAAGACGGTCGAGATGCTCGACGAGATCAAGGAGGTCACCTTCCTCTATGCCACCAAGGCGGGCATCTCGTTCGGCGTCGACGACATGGTGGTGCCGAAGCGCAAGCCGGAGATCCTCCAGCAGGCGCGCAACGAGGTGGTCGAGATCGAGAAGCAGCGCTCGGCCGGCGTGATCACGGCCGGTGAGCGCCACAACAAGATCATCGACATCTGGCACCGGGTGACCGAGAAGGTGTCCGAGGAGATGTTCCACGAGATGCGGGAGATCGAGCGGGAGACCGGGGTGTTCAACCCGATCAACCTGATGGCCGACTCCGGCGCCCGCGGCTCGCGCGAGCAGGTGCGCCAGCTCGCCGGCATGCGGGGTCTGATGTCCAAGCCCTCGGGCGAGGTCATCGAGACGCCGATCACGGCGAACTTCCGCGAGGGGCTCTCCGTGCTGCAGTACTTCATCTCGACGCACGGCGCCCGCAAGGGCTTGGCCGACACGGCGCTCAAGACGGCGGACTCGGGGTACCTGACCCGCCGCCTGGTCGACGTGGCCCAGGACGTCATCATCAACGTCGAGGACTGCGGCACGATCGACGGCATCACCGTGACGGCGATCATGGAGGGCGGCGAGATCCTCGAGCCGCTGCGCGACCGCATCGTCGGCCGCGTCTGCCAGGAGGACATCTACGATCCGATGACCGGCGAGATGATCCTCTCGGTCGGCCAGGAGATCACCGAGACGCTGGGCACCGCCGTGCAGGCGGCGGGCATCGAGCGGGTGAAGATCCGCTCCGTGCTCACCTGCGAGGCGAGGCGCGGCGTCTGCGCCCTCTGCTACGGACGCAACCTCGCGACCGGCAGGCCGGTCGAGATCGGCGAGGCGGTGGGCGTCATCGCCGCGCAGTCGATCGGCGAGCCCGGCACGCAGCTCACGATGCGGACCTTCCACTACGGCGGCACCGCCTCGCGCGTGTCGGAGCAGTCGAAGCACATCTCGAAGAACCCGGGTGTGGTGAAGTTCATCAACGTCAACACGGTCGAGAGCCGCCGCGGCCTGCTGGTGGTGATCAACCGCAGCGGCAAGCTCGTCCTCACCGACGAGAAGGGGCGCGAGCGGGAGCGCTACGCCCTGACCTACGGCTCGCAGCTGCTGGTGCACGAGGGGGACGACGTCCCGCCGGGCACCGAGCTGGTCACCTGGGATCCCTTCACCTACGCCATCCTCACCGAGCTCGGCGGCACGGTGGAGCTCCAGGACATCGTCGAGGGCGAGAACGTCCGCGAGGAGACCGACAAGGTCACCGGCCTGTCGCAGAAGATCATCGTCGAGGCGTCGGCCAACGAGAAGCGCGTGCCGGCGATCCTCATCCACGCGGAGGACGGCCGCCAGAAGCGGTACCTCCTCCCCTCGGGCTCGCACCTGATGGTGCAGAACGGGCAGGACATCTTCGCCGGCGACACGCTGGTCAAGATTCCGCGCGAGACCACCAAGACCAAGGACATCACCGGCGGTCTGCCCCGCGTCGTCGAGCTCTTCGAGGCCCGCAGCCCCAAGGAGCCGGCGATCATCACCGAGATCGACGGCAGCGTCCGTCTCGGCGAGGTCCACAAGGGGATGCGCAAGGTGGTGGTCGAGAGCGACTCGGGCGACAACCGCGAGTACCTGGTGCCGCGCTCGATCCACATCAACGTGCAGGAGGGCGAGCGGGTGCGCGCCGGCGATCCGCTGATCGACGGCCCGATCAACCCGCACGACGTCCTGCAGGTGCTCGGCGAGAAGGAGCTGCAGCGCTACATGACCGACAAGATCCAGGAGGTCTACCGGTCGCAGAGCGTCGCCATCAACGACAAGCACATCGAGGTGATCGTGCGCCAGATGATGCGGTCGGTGAAGATCGAGGAGGTCGGGGACACGGAGTTCCTGATCGACGAGCAGGTGGACCGCTGGAAGTTCGGCGAGGAGAACGACCGCGTCATCGCCGCGGGCGGCACTCCCGCCATCGGCCGGCCGCTGCTGCTCGGCATCACCAAGGCGTCGCTGTCGACCGACAGCTTCATCTCGGCGGCGAGCTTCCAGGAGACCACCCGGGTGCTCACCGAGGCCGCGATCAGCGGCAAGGTGGACGGCCTGCGCGGTCTCAAGGAGAACGTCATCGTCGGCCGGGTGATCCCCGCCGGCACCGGGATGGGCCACTACCACAACTTCCACATGGCCGAGGAGTTCATCGAGGCCGACAACGAGCCCGAGGAGGAGCTGTTCTTCGAGTTCGGCGAGGAGGAGATCCGCAGCCTCCCGCAGGAGGTCCTCGAGAGCGAGTAGCTCCTACCTTTCTGCTGGAATACCGAGGGCGGCCGCGAGGCCGCCCTTTTTCTTGGCCGCTCCGGTGGTAATATTAGGCAGGCCTTCGGGCCATGGACGTAAGGACGAAAGGAAGTTTCCATGCGGAACCGGTCCCTTCCTCTGCTCTCTCTTCTCCTCCTCGTCGCCGTTCCCGCGCTCGCCGACGACGTCTACCTGGTCAACGGGCGGAAGTTCGAGGGCGTGATCGCGGAGACGGTCGGCTCGCAGGTGCGCATCCGGATGCAGGGCGGGGTGCTCAGCCTGCCCCAGGAGCAGATCCTGCGGGTCGAGGCGGGGGATTCGAACCTTGCCGAGTACCTGCGCCGCAAGGAGACGCTCCGGAAGAACCCCGCCGCGCGGGCTACGGACTGGCTGGAGCTCGCCCGCTGGACGCGCGGCAAGGAGCTCGACCAGGCCACCCGCGAGTCGGCGCTCGCCGCCGCGGCGCTCGATCCGAAGCTCGAGGGCCTGGGGCCGATCCTGCGCGGCTTCGGCTACGTGCACGACCCGCAGCTCGACCGCTGGATTCCCTACGCCGACTCGATGAAGCGCCGCGGCTTCGTGCAGGCCAACGGTCAGTGGATCACCCGCGAGGAGTACCATGCGAAGCTGCGGGCGCAGGAGGAGGAGACGGCCCGGCGCTTCGCCGCCCGGCAGGAAACGGCCCGCGAGGCCCGCGAGGAGCGGCTGGCCGCTCTCGCCGAGCTGTCGATGGCGCGCACCCTGGCCGAGCCCGCCTATCCCGCCTATCCGCCGGTCTACGGCAACCCGCTCTACGGCGGCTACGGGGGCTCGCTGGTGGTGATCCCCGGCTGGTGGAACCCCGGTCCCGGTGGTCCAGGGGGCGGTCCGGGCCACGGGCCCGGCCAGCGGCTGCCGCATTGGCAGTGGCAGGATCAGTCCAGCCGCAGCTTCACCCACGTCCCCGGGAGCCTGATCCCCGGCTCGCTCTTCCCGGGCCCGCGCTGAGCCGGCGGAGCGCGGCGGGCGGGAGGGACCGGTTCAGTCGATGGGAGTCATTGACGCCATCGAGGTCGAGGATCTCCGCAAGACCTACGCCGGCGGCGTGGAGGCGCTGCGCGACGTCTCCTTCGACGTCCGTCCCGGCGAGGTGTTCGCCCTCCTGGGGCCGAACGGCGCCGGCAAGTCGACCACCGTCCGCATCCTGACCACCCTCTCCGCCCCCACCGCCGGCCGCGCCCGGGTCGCCGGCTTCGATGTCGTCCGCCAGCCGCGCGAGGTGCGCCGGCCGGATCGGCTCCGTGGCCCAGAGCTCGGGGGTCGACCTGACGGCCACCGGGCGCGAGAACCTCACCCTGCAGGGCCATCTCTTCCGCCTTCCCCCGGCGGAGCTGCGCTCGCGCACGGCCGAGCTGCTCGATCTCTTCCAGCTCGAGGCGGCGGCGGACCGCCCGGCCGCCACCTACTCCGGCGGCATGAAGCGGCGGCTCGACGTCGCCATGGGGCTGATCCACCGTCCCGAGGTGCTGTTCCTCGACGAGCCGACCACCGGGCTCGACCCGGAGAGCCGCGCGGTGATGTGGAAGGAGGTGCGGCGGCTGGCGACGGAGGGGCTGACGCTGCTGCTGACCACCCACTACCTGGAGGAGGCCGACCAGTTGGCGCAACGGATCGCGATCGTCGACGGCGGCCGGGTCGTGGCCGCCGGAACGCCGGGGGAGCTGAAGCGGGAGATTGCTCGAGAAGCGGGAGAGGCGGAAGATGCCGTCACGCTCGACCAAGTCTACCTCCGGGCGACTGGTCACCCCTACCATGGAGAGAGCGGGTGAGGGATTTCGCCAGAGATACGTGGCATCTCTTCGTGCGCCTGCTGCGGGCGACGGCGCGGATGCCGGTCTTCGTTCTCATCTCGATCGTCCAGCCGATCCTCTGGGTGCTGCTCTTCGGGCAGCTCTTCCGGGCGGTGACGACGATCCCGGGGTTCGGCGCCTCCTCCTACGTGCAGTTCCTGGCGCCGGGGATCTCGATCATGACCGCGCTGTTCGGCGCCGCCTACTCCGGGATGGGCATGCTGGCGGACATCGACCGCGGCGTGCTCGACCGCCTGCTGACCACCCCGGTCTCCGCGCGGCGCGCTGATCGGCGCCCGCATCCTCCACTCGGCCTTCCAGGTGGTGATCCAGGCGGCGCTCATCCTCCTCGTCGCCTGCCTGCTGGGAGCGCGCCCGCATGGCGGCCTGCCCGGCGTCCTCACCGTCTTCCTCGCCGCCGCCCTCCTCGGCGCCGCCTTCGCCGCCTTCTCCAACGCCCTGGCGCTCGCCGCCCGCAAACAGGAGCTGGTGATCGCGGTGATGAACTTCGTGGTGCTGCCGACCACCTTCCTGTCGAGCATGATCATGTCGCGCAACCTGATGCCGGGGTGGATCCGGACGGTCTCCCGCTTCAACCCGGTCAACTGGGCGGTGACCGCCGCCCGTGACGGCTTCGAGGGGCGGAGCGCCGCCGAGGTCGCGCTCTGCCTCGGCCTGCTGGCCGCCTTCGCCCTGCTCTGCGCGGGTCTCGCCACCCGTTCCTTCAGCCGCTACCGCAAGGCGATGTAAGCTCCTCCGGTATGGCCACCCCCGATCCGGCCGCCGGCGCCGCTCCGCCGGCCGATCCCGAGACCGTCCGCCTCCAGGAGGATGCCCGGCGGGAGAAGAACTGGAAGCGCTGGGGGACCTACCTCTCCGAGCGCCAGTGGGGGACCGTCCGCGAGGACTACTCGGCGAACGGCGACGCCTGGGGGTACCTGCCGCACGACCACGCCCGCAGCCGCGCCTACCGCTGGGGCGAGGACGGCCTGCTGGGGATCTGCGACCGCGAGTGCCGCGTCTGCTTCGCCCTCGCCCTGTGGAACGGCCGCGATCCGATCCTCAAGGAGCGGCTCTTCGGCCTCACCAACCCCGAGGGCAACCACGGCGAGGACGTCAAGGAGCAGTACTTCTACCTCGACGCCACCCCGACCGCTTCCTACCTCAAGGCGCTCTACAAGTATCCGCAGGCCGAGTTCCCCTATGCCCGGCTGCTGGCGGAGAACCGG
>CAWCIU010000002.1:0-258914 GCA_963795735.1 uncultured Acidobacteriota bacterium
TAAGACCTCGCCCTACCCCGTCTTGTAGCCGTTGCCCCGAAAACGTCATTCTGGTCCTCTCAAAGGGAGGAGCCCATGGATGCACGCGTGAAGAGATTTCGCGAGGCGGTGACACGCCAGGGAGGCAGTGGAGTTGGCAAGCGGTATCCGTCGGAGCTGCGAGCGCTGGCAGTGGCGGTGGCAGAGGATCGCAGAGAAGAGCCGCTGGCTCGGGTGGCGGCGGATCTTGGCATCTCGACGGTGAGCTTGCAGCGCTGGCTTGAGCCGGGTGAGCCCGTTCGCTTTCGCCCGGTCGAGGTCGAGCCGGGATATGCGCAGGTGCCGGGGCCGCCGGCAAGGGGTGTGGCGTTGATCACTCCGCGAGGCTATCGGGTCAAGGGTTCGAGGCGGCGGAGTTGGTCTCGCTTTTGCGGGTGCTGGAATGATCGGAAGCCCCCGCCAGGTGACGGTCTATGCGTTTTCCCAGCCGGCGATCTCGCCGCGGCTACGACGGCTTGAGCGCGCTGGTGCGGGAGGCGATGGGGCGCGACGAGCTGTCGGGCGACCTGTACCTGTTCGTCGAGTCGGACTCGTCGCCGGGCAAAGGTTCTTTTTTGGGATGGCACCGGTCTGTGCGTCTATGCCAAACGGCTGGAGTGCGGGAGGTTTGCCTGCCTGTGGGGCCAGAAGGACGCCTCGCAGGTACGCCTGACGGTCAACGAGCTGCAGTTGTTCCTGGAGGGCAGCAAGCTGGTAGGCCGAGTGACCCTGAGCCCGCCGGCCGTTGTTACGTCAACCAGTGTTTTTTGCTAGAAAAGGCATGTGATCGCGATCCAGAAAGAGAGCCGCCTGGAGGTCCTCCGCGAAGTGGCTCTTCTGCTCGAGCAGGAAAACCGTCGTCTCCACGAAAGAATCCAGCACTTGACGCTGACCCTGGCCCGCCTTCAGGGCCAGGATGGGACTTCGGCCCTGCAGGGCGGAGCTCGAGGCGCTCAAGGAGCTTTTGTCGCGTCGGGAGAAGGCCCTGTTTGGCGACTCCTCGGAGAAGCGGCCCCACCCGGAGCTGTCCACCCCGGAGCCGAAGCGGCGCCAGGGGCACGGCCGCGCGAGCAACTGCAATTACCGGTCGCCGAGGTGCTGCACGTGCTGGACAAGTCGAATCGTGACTGCCCGGTCTGTGGTGGGCCTCTCGAGGAGATGAAGGATCAGCAGGAAATCTCCGACAAGATCACGGTCGTGGAGCGGCGCTTTCTCGTGGCGCGTCACCTGCGCCAGAAGTACCGCTGCCGGTGCAACGGTGCGGTGGTCACGGCGCCCGGCCCTCGCAAGCTGATCCGGGAGGACGCTATTCGCCGGCGTTTGCCGTGGAGGTGGCGGCCTCGAAGTACCTCGATCACCTGCCGCTGGAGCGTCAGAGCCGGATCATGCAGCGCGAAGGCCTGGAGGTGGGCTCCCAGACGTTATGGGATCAGCTCGACACCTTGGCCGGGCACCTCGAGCCGACCTATCGGGAGTTGGGGCGGCGAGCCCTGGCGTCTCCCCTGGTCCATGCTGACGAAACCCACTGGCGGCTGATGGCCAAGAGCGAGCGCAAGAAATATTGGGTTTGGTGTTTGACGAGTCCCGACACGGTCTACTGCCGGATTTTCGACAATCGGGCCAAAGATGCGGCCCAACAGCTTCTGGCGGGATACCAGGGAACGGTGGTCGCCGATGGCTACGGCGCGTATGGAGCCTTGGCCCGAGCCGGTCCGGGTTTCACCCTGGCGCACTGCTGGGCGCATGTGCGGCGAAAATTCGTCGAGATCGAGTCGCACTACCCGCAACAAGCTCAGGAGATTCTCGATCTGATTGGAGAAGCTCTACACTGTGGAGCGAGATGTCCTCGCTCGCCACGTTGAAGACTCACCGGCGGCCCGACTGGCGCTGCGCGCTGGCTGCGCGCAGAACGCTCTCGCGCGCTGATCGAAAAAATCCGGGTCTGGCCCAATCTCGAAGGTCCTACCGCGGAGTGGCCTGGGCCAAGCCATTGGCTACATGCAAAAACTCTGGGCCGGTTTGACCCGCTTTCTCAACGATCCTCTCATCCCGCTCGACAACAACCCTGTCGAGCGCGCCTTGCGCGGCTTGGTGGTCGGCCGAAAGAATCACTATGGCTCTCGCTCAAGCCGTGGCTGCGAAGTCGCCGCTCTGTTCTACAGCCTGATCGAAACGGCCAAGCTCTGCGGTGTCGAGCCGAAGAGCTACTTGCTGCGCGCCACCTCCAGAGCCCTGGAGCATCCCGGCGCGGTGACTCTCCCGAAACCCTGACTCCGATCCGACCGGACCGCTGCGCTTGCCCGCATTGGGGTAGGGCGAGGTCTTACGCTCTACCGATGCCTGCCCTGCCTCGTCCAAGTGGTCGACAAGAGCTTCGAAAACTTTCCGTAGATCTTCGGTTGTTATCTTCATTCCGGCAGAATCGATCCTTTCTTCATTTCCGCATCACCGACACGTCCGTCTGGATTATGACTGATGTCGATCCGATGGATATAGACTCCGCACGCTGAGGCTTCTTAAAGTACCTCAATGGCGCACGCTGGATTAAATCACCCAGCTGCTTACTTGCGCTTTGCAAGGGCAAATCATAGGTCTTCTTTCTTTCGAAACCCCTCCATTGCCAATATTCAGCTCTTGGATTCGGAGGCGATTTTTTAGCAACCTGCTAAAGCTTTTTGGCGACGCTTGGCTACATCATGAAGCGTTTCGCGAAGCCAGGTCTTAATATCCTCTGCTGAAACACTTGGCCGCCCCCCTCGAACAAAGAAAAACTCAATTGCATCAAAGACTTTAGGGCCGTCTACCCAAAAGTAAACCCTCAACTCGGAATCCTGCGAGGCCGGGTCAACCCTGATCACTTCTGGCCTATCTACTCTCAATCCGAGTTCAATGAAGGTATTACTGTATTCCCCAATAAGATCCAGAGCCAGAGTTAAGATCTCATTTTCAAAGCTTGCCAGGTTGCCTTCCACTGTCACGGCTCCTAATGGTCGACATTTGAGCCACTCTTCAGAAAATATTCGACGGTCGCCTTAAGCAGAATTTACCATGATGCCTTCTGACAAGAGATCTCCTCGCAGCTCCTCAGAGAGTTTTTGCGGAACACGAAACCACCACGCTCCCGGGGATTTCTCTACACCCGGCCCTATAGATACTTGAATAGGCTGGGTCACAGAAACAAATTTATTATCCAAACCTGCGATGGCTTCCTTGATATTCTCTCCCAGGACTCCAGGAACCCGAGCGACTATTTCAGCTAGGAGATCTCTTACCGAGAGGTCATTGCGGTAATCATATATTGAAAACTTGTACCCTTGTTCAACTTCGCCGCCAAATCGAGCCCAGCTGTCAACGAGCTCATCTAATGAAAATACCCGTCCGTGATGAGCTCTCCTCGAAATTTCTTCGAGAATACTACTCAACGCAGCATCTTCTTCTGGGGACAAACCACCCTTGAGAATCATCTCACTTACCACGCCCGCGGTGAAGAAGACCCTGTTCTACCAGATACTTCAAAACGTCCGGCCCTGCGTGCTGCGGGATCCTGAACCACCAGGGTCCGGCACCCTCCTCGACTTCAGTTTCAATGGACTTGGTACTCGGCATTGTACAAGAAAAGAACTTCTCGTCCAACGGCCGAAGTTCCAGATCTATTTCTTGGTGAAGCCTCGAGGGGACTGCCGCCTTAACTTCCTCCAAGAGCTCTCTCATTTCCAGGTCGTGGAAGTAGTCATAAATCGATAACTGGTAACCATCCCCAACCTCTTGAACAAAATTCTTCCATTTCTTTAAAAGATCCGACAAATCAAAGCTGGGCGCGAGTCCCCATTCCGCCCTGATTTTCTCAAAAGCCGAACTTAAAGCTTCGCGTTCTACCTTACCCTGCGGCTTCGGTGGCCTCATTTAGGCGTTCCTCCGGCAGCAGAGGCTGCCGCAGCGGCATCCCTCAAACGCCAGAATTAGCTCTTGCGGTTTAGACATAGCGTGTTCTTGCTCAACCAGTCCCTGCTCAGGCGAGGCGACTTGCTCTCCAACCCTTATTCGCTATCGCCCATCGAAAAGACTGGGCCTCAACACTCTCACCCTACAGTGACAACTCGAATTCTTCAATGAGCGCCTGCTCCGCCTTTGCCTTTGGCCGCTTTCGTCGCCAAGGAACGAACGATTATCTCCTTGACTGTATATGTCTTGACCTTCGCCAAAAATTCTATGAGAACTGGATCGCCAACTTACTCGGCCAAGGGCCCCGAGACGTGAACTAGGAAAAAAGCATCCGCGGCGTCCAATCCCGAGAAGCACCAAACATTCTTAGTGCCAATGATAGGCACCGGATTCGCTTCTGCCGGGTCGCCTAGCCCAGGCACAGCCTCAGACCACAGGTACCAATTAGCAACAGCATCCTTCACATCTGCTCCTGAGAACTGCTCGATAGATGTTGTGCCGTCCTTCTCGACAAAAAAGGTATAGAGTCCCATATCAGGATGCTTGTCCTACACGACCATGTTCTTCTGACCCTTCCGAGCTTGATCGGGCTTCCTCCGCTGCTTGCACCAATACGCTCCAGAGCTTTCACGGCTTCTCGACGCACCCAACTGTTCTTTGTTGTGGCGGCAATGGCCTTCAATTTTGGAACGGCCTCTTTGGCACGAAGCTTTCCTAAGCCTCGAGCAGCAAACCCTTGTAGGTCTTCTGCTTCTAAATAGTCCATCAATATGGGAATGACTCTCGGATCTTTTGTCTTTGCAGCCGCTATACTGAGTAAGCCCCGCGCACTTGCACTTCGAGGATCCAGCAACAGGCGCATAAGGTCATCCACATTAGCCTTGCCCCCGATAAGCTCCAGAGTATTCGCTACCGCCCACCGAAAAGATTGGGCCTCAACACTCTCACCCCATAGCGACAACTCGAATTCTTCAATGAGCGCCTGCTCCGCCTTGCCTTTGGCCGCTTTCGTCGCCAAGGAACGAACGATTATTTCCTTGACTGCATAGGTCTTTACCTTTGCCAAAAATTCTATGAGAACTGGGATCGCCAAAGGGTAAGGACCTCTTGTGTTCATGAGATCCTGGGACGAGGCTACATGCACTCCCACATTTTTCAACGCGGCAACAACCAACTGATCTTCCAGATGTACTTGTTCGTCCATGCTAGACGATCCTAGTTAGGCGGTGGCTGTTCGGTTATATACATGTCGTTACTTGCCGCTCCTAATCTTTGTCAGAAGCGCTTCTCTCGCCTCAGGGTCACTTATATAGCTGCAGGCTCACCATAGGAATCATCATCCCATAGCTCCAACTTGGAAACTAAAGATACAAGGACCGCCTTGTCTTCACAAAAGAACGTACGCCACACCCTTACGTCAGACATGGCGTTTGCCGCCTGGAATCGGGCGGCTTCGGTCCACTGCTGGTTCTCGATAGCTTCGTTGAGTTGGGATTCTTCACTGCTCTCCAAAAGCGCAGAACCAACATCCATATATGAATGCCTTCCCAGTTCGCAATGACAGTAAGGACACTCAGGAAGTTTCCTTCTCTGCTTTTCAACCATCTCTAATAATCACCCTGGAGAAACATTTACGATTTGGCAGTCTCCCCGAATTCTTCATCGGACACAGAAATCATTTGTCAATGACCTCTTTCAATCGACCTACTACATGCGCAGGGAAAACAACTGCAAATTCCTTGGAGTCGCCAGCCCAATCATCTACGGCCTCAGAAAGTATCTCAAGATAAATTTCAATATCTGGCTCAGGTAAGGCGGGCAAATCCTCATGAACAACAACAATTTTATCTTCGGCTATCCAGCTCAAGTCTCGAAGACAATCTCGCAAAGCATCCCAATTTGCGCCAAAATATGGAAATTTAAATTCCCGCAACAATACGCTAAACAAATCTACCTTACTGCTTACATTCCGAGGGATCAGCACCTTAAACTCAACAGCATCAACATCTCTGGTCGCATTATCGCCGAATAAAAAATTGCCTACTTTTATATTTTTTCTCATAGTTACTTTATCCTAAAAAATGTTGTATAATGATCCGGAGTATAATAGAGTTCTCCACCTTGGCCCGTCACAACCCTCTGCTTACCAGCATGAGAGATTCCCTTAGTCGGATGAACATACTCGTGATAATAGCCCAAGGGCTTCTGTGGTAAAGAATTGGCATCATTCCTAAATTCAGCGCCGTCGTTACGATGCGGGTATCTTTCTCCTCTCGCGATTCTTTCCAATGTTGGTTTTATCTCGGCAGCGATCCCCTCTGCTTCCGCAGACACAGCAACAGGCTCGGCGAGCGTAGCCGATTCGCTCGGTAGCGTCTCAAGCATCCCAGCTTCAAAAGCCCCCTCACCCGCGACACCTTCCTCAACTGCTGCCGGCCCTGAAACACCAGCCAAATACATCAACAATGGCGTCGACCTAGCATTTCTTGGATCAAGCGCTGCTCTGCTCGTATTCTCGAGTGAACGCCAGAATTTCCAAGTCCAATTTACATAAGACTCCCAGAAATCTATCATTAACGGCGACGTGATGACCGAAATACATCCGTCTGTTATGCACGGTTCGAGGCCATAGGGATCAACGAACCGAATCGGATTCCCTCGTACGTATGCATACCGATTCCAACTTTGCGGAAGACGCCTGGAACCTGGTAGCGGATCTATGCTGGTGAACCGACCCACTAACGGATTTGCGAACCGCGCATGCATGTAATCCAGGTCGTCCCCCGCTCCCCCCGGATTCCCCAGATCCCGCTCGTGGCCGGTGAACTTCTCGCGGACCGTGTCCTGGTTGAAGGCGGTCGCCTCTTCGCCGAAGGGGTAGTAGACGTGGTAGGCCGCCTGCTGGCCGAGGTTGTTGGAGACCAGGCGCGGGGTTCCGAGGTGGTCGAGGTGGAAGTGGCGGGTTCCTCCGGAGGTCTCGGCGGCGAGGAGGAGGCCGTCGCGGTAGATGTAGTCCTCGGCGACGTTCCAGGAAGGCGCGGTCGAGTACTCGCGGAGGACCTTGGCGTCCAGGCCGCGCAGGGTCCAGAGGGAGGTGTTGTCGGTCTTGTAGGACCAGGCCCTCTCGTCGTCGGCGGTGTAGAGGTAGATCCACTCGTCGCTCGGAGTGCGGTAATCCCACATCAGGTGGAACGGATCGTAGGCGTAGAGGTTGCCGTTCCAGGTGGTCACGTTGCCCGAGGCGTCGTAGGTGGCCGAGGTCAGGCGGTTGGTCGCCGGGGCGGTCGGGGTGTTGCGGGCGCTGCTGCCGCCGAAGGCGAGCAGGTTGCCGTAGGCATCGTAGGTGAAGCTCTGGGTGCGCAGCGTGGTGGAAGCCGTGGGCTCCAGGTAGAGGTTGGCGGCGGTGAGGCGGCTCACCTTGTCGTAGGTGAAGGTGTGGGTGCCGACCGCCTTCACGTTGCCCGCGCCGTCGTAGGTGTAGGCGCCGGAGGACCAACGCGCCACGCTCGTGGGGGTGGTCACCGCGATCGAGGCCGGACGGCGCATCAGGTTCGGATCGTTGGCGTAGGTGTCCGTCAGGCTCTTCGTCGAGTCCGCCGGATTGTTGGTGTGCACCACCTGATTGACCATCAGGTTCGGGGAATAGGTGAGCGAGCTCGCGTAATAGCCCGCGTTCGCCGGGGTGCCGACCGCGCTCAGCAGATCGTCGGAGTAGGTGAAATTGACCGTCCGCGGCGAGGGGGCGGCGCAGGCCGCGTGGGTGCACTGCGGATAACCCAGGGAAGTGGTATTGCCGAGCGCGTCGTAGGTGACGTTCGGCAGCACGAAGGTCTCGTTGACGGCGCCGTTGACCCAGTTCTCCAGGGTCCGCCGCGACATGCGGCCGTCCTTGCCGCAGTAAGTCATCGCCTCCCGCAGCTCGACCGTGTAGGGGCTGGAGGAGATAGTGACGTAGTTGAACCGGGACTGCTGGCTGACCTTTCCCTTGCGATAGTCGGTGCAGGTCAGGCCCGTGCCCGGATCGGTGAAGGTGGTGTTGGCGCCGGCGTAGGAGAACGACTTGAGGGTGCGCTGGGCGCCCCCGGTCTCGCGCACCTGGAAGAGGCGCTCGGCGGAGTCGTAGGCGAAGGTGAGGTCGTTGTTGCCGTCCATCCGGCGCAGCAGGTGACCCCGCGAGTCGTAGCGGGGGTAGCTGGTGGAGCCGTTGCCGGCGGCCCCCAGCTCGGGATGGGTCTCGGACTGCAGCAGCCCGGCGCGGTCGTAGCTGAAGCTCCGCGTCTGGGTGACGTTCCCCGTGCCGGTGACGAAGGCGGGGGTGGAGACCGAGGCGAGGCGGCTTCCCACATCGTAGCCGTAGGTGGTGGTGACGTTGACGCCGGAGTCCCCGGAGGGCTCGGTGACCGAGTAGAGCCGACCCTGGCGGTCGTAGATCTCGGTGGTGGTCGCGGCGGCCTCGGAGCCCACGGCGGTGGCGATCTTCACCGTGCGGTTGACCTGCCGCACGCCGGCGTAGGTCATCGTCACGTCGTGGGAGGCGCCGTCCGGCGGCCGGACCGTGCCCGGCCGGCCGAAGGGGTCGTAGCCGAGATAGGAGGTCAGGCTGGTGGGCGCTCCGGTCGTCAGCTCGGAGACGGAGGCCTTGTTGCCGGCGCCGTCGTACTGCGTCTCCCGCTTGTTGTAGGAGCCGCCCGGCAGCCGCCGCTGCTCCTGGTAGACCCGGCCGAAGTAGTCGAAGGCGACGATGTTGACCCCCAGGACCGCCGCCGAATGGCTGCCGTTGTCGCGCCGGCGGACGGTGACGTTGGCCCGCACCGCTCCCGCCGGATTGGCGTGGGTGTAGACGTACTCCGTCCAGCCTCCCTGCCCCACGTCCGGCTTCGACCAGGTCATCCGCCCGAGGAGGTCGTACTCGAAGGCGGTCTGGATCCCCGCGCTGTCCCGGCTCGCCGCCACCAGGCCGGTGCTGGCGTCGATCGTCTGGTCGAGGGCGTAGAAGCTCGTCCCGGTGTACTGCGAGGTCGCCCGCACGCCGGAAGCGTAGGTGTGGTTGAGCTGCACCTCCGGGGAGGCCGGCAGCCCCATCGAGCAGAGATCGGCGCCGCCGGTGGCGAGGCCCGCCTGGGCGTCGCCGCCGTAGGAGCTCTCGCTCGTCACGTTCCCCTGGGCGGAGAGGCCGTAGACCGCCACCAGGTCCTGCGCGCTCTGGGCCGAGCCGTCCAGGCGGTAGACCCGCTTGCGGGTCACCACCGCCGAGCCGTAGGCATAGCAGAGGTCGGCCTGGGCCGTGGCGCCCCCTTCGGAGCTGGAAACGTAGGTCGGCGCCCCGGTCACCCAGGGGGAGCTGGCCGGGAAGAGGGAGTAGCCCGAGCCGGTGTTGGCCGGCGGATTGACCACGTAGGTCCCCTGGGCGGGGTTGTAGTTGCCGTACTGGGTGCGGACGTTCGAGCCGGGAAAGCTTCCCTCGGTCGTCTGCGTGCGGTAGTGCCCCAGGCCGTCGAAGCCGGAATTGACCACTCCGCCGTAGACGCCGCCGTCGTCGTTGTAGACCGTGCGGCTGCGCACCGGCCGGCGGTTGGTGTTGTAGATGTCGGGCGTCACCACGGAGAAGACGGGGTCCCGCTCGTAGAGCACGTACTCCGAGCGCAGCAGCGTGCCAGAGGCGTTGTAGACCTGCCGCGAGAGGTTGAGGTCCACCCCCGCGGCGACGTTCAGCGTCTGGTTGCGGGTGAACGGCAGGCTGTACTCGTAGGTGCTCCAGCCCGAATAGCTGGCGTCGATGGCGGTCGAGAAGTAATTGACCGTCTGGTGGCCGAGCGGATCGAACACGCTCGTCGTGTGCTCGCGGCTGGTCAGGGCGGCCGGGAAGCCTGGCCCAAAGGAGTAGCTCCAGGCTCCCTGCATGGTCCCGTCCGCGTTGCGCATCCCACGGGTCGCCACGCCCGGATTGGTCTGCAGGTGCGGCTTGGTGGAGGAGCCGCTCGGGAAGTAGACCTTCTGCCAGGTCCACTCCATCCGGCCCAGGGTGGGCAGGGTCCAGGCCGTGAGGTTGCCGGCGTTCTCGGTGCAGGCGTTGGCCGGGTACGTGCTGCCCGAGGGCAGCGTGATCACGTAGTCGCCCGCCGTGTTCGCCCAGGTGGAGCCGTCCGGCAGGGTGACGCCGGTCAGCAGCGGCACGGTCACCGTGGGGCCGACGCTCCCCGTCTGATCGGTGTCGTTGTGCGGGCAGGGGCGGCCGATCGTCTGCGCGGCGTAGTTGAACTGGTAGGTGGCCGTCACCCCGCCGTAGGTCAGCAGATCGATGTGATCGATCGTCTGGGCGTAGTTGGGCAGGTCGGTGCGGAAGTAGATCCGCTGCGTCCGTCCTTGAGAATCGGTCAGCACCCACTGGTTGGCCGTCGCGTAGCTGATCGAGAGATTGTTGTTGAACGGATCGCGGATCTGCGTCGGCATGCCGGTGGAGTCGAACCGGCGCACCGAGCCGTCCGCCAGCTCGACCTCGCGGTAGCCGGCGGTGTAGACCTTCAGCCGCAGGTAGCTGCCGTCGCGCGTGTACTCGACGTCCGAGACCCCGGAGACCGCCGCGTCCTCGGCGTCGCCGTCGTGCAGCGTCGGATAGAAAATGTGATCGGTCCCGTTCTCGTCTTGATAGATCGGTCCCACCGGGTAGGTGTCGTTGGCGTCCGGCACCTGGCAGGGAGGGTCCATGCGGCCGAAGGACACCCGCCAGCCCAGGCCCGCGTTGGAGCAGGGGGTCGGGAAGGCTTGCGTGCGCGAGACCTCGTGGTAGTCCGGCGGGATCGCGTACTTGACCGTCTTGAACAGCCAGGGGCTGGAGTTGTAGGTGAGCTTCAGGTTGTAGGAGAAGCCGCCGTTGACCGGGTAGGAGCCGCCGATCGGGATCGACAGCGTCAGCGCGCCGTTGAACAGGTTGACGCTGTCCACGTCTCCGACGTGGAAGGACTGCTCCACCGGAAAGCCCGGCGCGGTGTTCGGGTGGACGTCGGCCAGGGCCGGGGCGGCCGGCAGGGCGGCGGCGCAGAGGGCGAGGAGGGGAAAAATGAGCCTGCGCAGGCTCATTGCGCCACCCCGCCCTTGTGCACCGAGATCTCCATGGTCAGCGGATCGACGATGAACCAGAGGTCGTTCCCCTTGAGCTTGGCCGGCGCCGCCGGGCTCCCCGGGAGGGGATCGAACTTGTCCAGCGCGAAGCGCAGATGGCCGTCGTTCTTGCCGTCCTCGTCGCGCGGGCCGCCGTCGCCGCCGGTGAAGGACCAGGCCCCCTGCTTGGGGCTCACCATCAGGCCCATCAGGAAGGGGCGCTCGTCGAGGATCTCGTCGGACTTCGATCCCTCCCCCAATCCCAGGTGCGCGGGCTTCTGCGGCCTGGCGATCCGGTAGCCGCCGGGCGCCGCCACCGCGAAGTCTCCGCTGTCGAGGTCCACCGCCACCCAGTAGGAGCGCGGCGCCGGGGCGTGGCCGAGATCGAGGCGGGCCGTGCCGTCCGCCGCCGCCGTTCCGGCGTCGTAGCGCTGCGCCATCTCGCCCGAATACTCGGCGTCGATCCGGTGCTCGACGCCGAACCAGATCACCGGCTTGCCCGGCGTCAGGCCGCTCGCCACCACCGCCGCGTCCTCGAAGGCGATCTGCGGCCCCGGCTTGTCCGGCTTTTGGGCGAAAGCGGGACCCGCGATCACCGCGAACAGCGAGAGCAGCAGGAACGATAGCGGCAGCGGCAGATTTTTCATGCGCAAATCCTCATAGAGAGACGAAGAACGGAGGGTATACGAGGGAAGAAGAAAAATTGTTTAGGCGCTTGCCGGGTCGGGAACCGCCGGCGTCCAGCCCTCTTCCTCGAAGAAGGGCAGCGCCGCATCGGCGGGATGGGCGAGATCGGCGGCGAGGACCGCCAGGCCGACCTCCCCCTTGTAGAGGCTATGGGAAGACTCGGAATTGCGCGCGATCTCCACGGCCGCGCGCTCGGCGAGATCGCGGGCGCGCTCCAGCCACTCCGGGCCGCCCACATGCCGGTGGAGATTCAGCAGGGCGTAGGCGCGGCCGGCCAGGCCGCAGCACAGGGAGGCGTCCCGGACGGGGTCTTCCCAGGCGTTCCAGGCGGCCCCCTCGGCGAGCTCGAGATAGCGGGGATCCCCGAGCATCCGGCCGGCCAGGGTCCAGAGGAAGACGAAGCCGGCGCTGCCGTTGCACCAGCCCGCCATGGCGCCGAAGTCGCCGCCGCTCTCGGCGTACCAGCGCCAGCGCAGGCCGCGCCCCCAGGGACGGGCGAGGTCCGCCAGCTCGGAGAGCCGCGCCGGGAGGCCGGCCGGCAGGGGGGCTCCGGCGGCCCGGCACCAGCGCAGGGAGGCGTAGAGAGTGCCGGCCCAGCCGTGGGCCATCCCCAGGTTCGGCCGCTCGGCGCACTCGGCGATCGGCGGCAGCTCGTCGATCTCCTCCCAGAGCCCGGCGAGCAGGCGGTCGCCCAGGGTCCGCAGCTCGGGAGGCGGATCGTCCGCGGGCTCGAGCAGCAGGCAGGCGGCGAGGAGGAGGCCTGAGCGGCCGAGGGTCAGGTCGGGGTTCGGGCAGGGGGCGGCGGAAGCGGCGAGGAAGGCGTTCACCGCCTCGCGCCGGGAGCGCGGGTCCCCCAGGGCCTGGGCGATCATCGCCCGCACGGCGTGCACGCCGGACGCGGTGTGGTAGGGGGTGACCCGGCCGAGGGTCTCCGGCACCAGGGCGGAGCCGGGCCGGTAGAACGCCTCGTCGCCCGTCTCGGCGGCCGCCTTCATCGCCCAGAGATCGGCGAGCGAGAGCAGTGCCGCGTCCTCCCGCGCCAGGGCGATCCGGTAGAGGGCGCAGGCGATCCCCGCGGCGCCGTAGGTGACCGAGGCGAGCGGCGGCTCGGGGAGCCCGTCGCGGAAGAGCGGCCCGTCCGCCGCCATCCGGTCGAGGACGCGGGCGAGCAGGGCCTCGGCCCCTGGACCGGCGGTTGACCCGGCGACTGGACCGGCCGCCGGGCCTGGGGCCGGAGGAGGCTCGACGCCGCCGAGGGCCCGCTCGAGGTCGCCGAGGGAGGCGAACCGCTCTCCGGGGTCCTTGGCCAAGGCGCGGGCCAGGAGCGCCTCGACCTCCGGCCAGGGCTCGGCCTCCCGCAGGGCGAAGGGGAGCGGCGGGTCCTCGGCGATCTGCCGCAGCATCTCCTCCCTGGACAGCTTGAAGTCGTGGGTGGCGGCGCCGGTGAGCAGCAGGTAGAGGAGCGCCGCCACCGCGTACTGCTCCCCGGCGGCCGAAGCCGCGGGCGGGGCCTTCCCGGCGCGGGCCCCCAGCGCGTACTCGGGCTCGAAGTAGAAGGCCACGCCCCCCCGGACCGGCGCGGCCGGCAGCCCCTCGGCGAGAGAGAGGCCGAAGTCGATCAGGCGTACCTCCCCCGCCGGTCCGACCAGGACGTTGCGCGGGTGGACGTCGGCGTGCAGCACCCCCCGCTCGTGCAGGCGGACGTAGGCGGCGAGCACGGCCCGGCAGAGGGCGAGCAGGCCGGGCAGGCCGGCCCGGCCTCGCCGGCGGCGCAGCTCGCCGGCGGCCTTCGCCGCGTCGATGCCCGGGAGCCATTCGATGGCGAGCCAGCGCCGGCCGTCGAGATCGCCGGCGCCGAGAAGCCGGGGGGCGATCCCGCCTCCCAGCCGCTCGAGGACCGCCGCCTCCCGGGCGAAGGCGTCTCCGGCCCTCCCCTGGGCGCCGGGGCGCTCGATCTTCAGCGCCGCCACCCGGACGGCCGCCGCGCCGGCGTCCTCCCGCCGGACCTGGTAGAGCTCGGTGTCGTCCAGCGCCTGGATGCACTCCAGCACCTCGAAGCCGAGGAGCCGGTCGCCGGCCTTGAGCGAGGAGGAGATGCCGCCCGCCTCGTCGGACCCCTCGGCGACCAGGAAGCCGGCGCCGAGGAGCCGCTGGAGCAGCGGGTAGGCCTCCACCAGGGTGCCTTCGGGGTCGAGGCCATGGGCCTGGCTGTAGCGGATCACCCCCTCGACGATCGTGCGGGGGGACTTGAACTCGGCGAGCAGCTCGGCCGACCGGGCGCTGATCAGGCGCGAGGTGGCCCGCGCCCGCGGGTGGGTGAGGGCCCAGTCCCCCTCCTCGGGATCGAGCTTCCGGCGGACCTCCTCCGCCAGGTCGGCGACCGGGACCAAGACCACGTCCGGCGAGAGGAGGATGGGATCGGTGATCGCCATCGGTCCCGCCGTCAGTCCCGCCGCCAGAGGCCGCCGCCGGGCGTCCAGGTGTCGGTGTCGATCCCCTCCAGCCGGACCCGCTCGAGGGCGAAGCGCCAGGGCTCGATCTCCGCGGTCTCCCCGGTGTCCTCCGCCGCCGCGCCCCGGGCCGAGAGGAGGGCCCGGGCCAGCCGGTGGGTCAGCCAGAGGCGCCAGCTCTCCGCCCCCTTGGCGAGGGCCGTCCACTGGGAGGACGGCGGGTCCATTCCCCAGGAGAGCAGCCCGTCCCCCGCGATCTCCGAGGTGAAGGGCACCCCCTGGGCGGGCACGCCGGCGAGCCGGTCCCCGGCCCTCTCCGCCGCCTCCGCCAGGCGCTCGAAGCTGGGGAAGTAGGCCACGATCTTGTCCGGGCGCAGCAGGCCGGTGGCCGACGAGCCGATCTTGAACTGCCCGGCCCGCGCCGCGGCGAGCGCCTCGAGAATTGCGCCGAAGCTCCCGGCCAGGGCCTCGGGAGCCGGGCTGACGTAGAGCTTGAAGGTGATCCCCTCCTCCGAGGACGCGGGCTCCGGGCGGCGGGAGCGCCAGCTCAGCCAGGGGTCGGAGAGGGAAGACGGCGTCCAGTTGCGGTCGAGGAAGGGACGGTTGGCGCCGCCGGGGCCGATCCCCAGGTGAGCCTGCACCGCCGCCGCGGAGGGCAGCAGGCGCTGCCAGCGGGGCGTCAGCGGCCGCCGGTTGTAGCCGTAGAGCCGCCAGGAGAGCCGCAGGGGATCGCCGAGGGCGAGCGCCTGCCCGTAGCGGAGGGCCGCGATGGACAGCTCCGCCAGCCGCCCCCCCGCCTCGCCGCGGCCCCGCCGGCCTTCGCCGCCGTCAATCGCGGCGGCGCCGGAGAGGAACGCGCCCTCTCTCTCCACCTCGAAGACGCCGTCGGCGACCAGCCGCGCCACCGTCTGCCCGGCCGCCTCGCCGAGCGCCGCCCGCAGGTAGGCCGGCAGCGGCCCCGCCTCGCGCAGGGTGAAGAAGAGGAGAGCGGTCTCGCGGTCCACGGCCTTGCCGGCGAGCCCCTCGGCTCGATCCCGGGGACGCAGGATCCCATAGAAACCGGGATCTTCCCGCAGCGGCCGCAACGCCTCCCGCTCCTCGGGCGGCAGGCGGTCGAACAGCACCAGCTCGAGCCGGGGATTGGCGCGGAAGGCGCGGTCCAGAAGCGTGGAGTGAAACATGGGATGCGGCCCCTGAAATACGGAGGAGAAACGCCCGGCGGCAGAGGCCGCCGCCGGGCTCGACCCGAAACCTTCGCGATCAAGCCGCCGGCTGGTCGAGGGTCAGCCGGAGCTGCTGCTGCAGGAGAGCCAGCTCCTCCGAGGCGGCCATCCCGGGCCTGATCGAGGTGGTGCACATCGGCGTGAGCGTGGTCTCCGGACAGCCCGCCTCGTCGTGCTGGAAGGAGAGGAGCGACACCATCAGGTCCTTGGAATTGAAAGCCATGAGCGTTCTCCCTTAGGACAAAGTCCTAGTTCTGCGCCCTGCCCAATCCGGAAACCGGAAAACGGCAAGCGGCGCATGGTGAATCTCCCCTGGCGTCCGATCGACGCCGATCTATAATTCATAACTGCATCCGAGTAAAACTGAGTGTATCAAACCTTGCGGGCTGAAAATCGAAATGTCCAATTTATCGCAAAGTGAGCATACATATATCTCCCTCCTGACCGAGCCGGGAGGCGAAGAGGTTGCGGCCGTCCCGGGAGACGCAATGGGTCACGAAGGACGAGCCCGGAGGTGGCGAGACCACGTCGCGGAAGCTTCCCGTGGCGAGATCGACGGCGCGGATCCCGCCCTGGTCCAGGACCAGCAGGGATCTGCCGTCGGGGAGCCAGCGCGGCACCTCGCCGTGCGTCGTCAGCCGCCGGTAGCTCTTCGACTCCAGAGAATAGAGGACGACTCCCGGCACGGAGCGGGAATCCCGGGACTCGGCGCTGCCCGCCAGCCACTTGCCGTCGGGAGACCAGGCCACGGCGTAGAAGGTCTGTCCCTCGCCGGGGATCGGCGGCAGGGGCACGGGCTTGCGGCTCTCCAGCGGCAGGGAAAGATCGAGCAGCGCCGCTCCGCGGGTCGCGACGGCGAGGGCGAGGCGGCGGCCGTCCGGCGACCAGATCGGGTAGACCAGCGGGCTGCCGATGGTCCGGGTGACCGGCTCCAGGCCGCTGCCGTCCTTGCGGAGGCTCCAGACCTCGTAGCGGCCGCTGCGGTCCGACTGGAAGACGAGCCGGGAGCCGTCCGGCGACCACCGGGGCTGGCGGTCCCGGAAGGTGTCGTCGGTGAGCTGGCGGAGGCCACTGCCGTCCGTCCGCACGAGGAAGAGATCCTCCTGCGGCGTGGCGGTATAGAACGCCAGCTCCCGGCCGTTGGGGGAGACGTCGCACGAGTAGACCCCGCGCGACCCTTGAGTGACGGGGTGCGGGCTCCCCACCGCGAGGGTCGCGGGATCGAGGGTGAAGCGCTCCAGGTTCGCCCGGTTCTCGCTGGTGCTGTAGACGATCCGCCTGCCGTCCCGGGAGAGGCTGAGCAGGCCGCTCCACTCCGACGGCGCGGTGATCGGCTCCGGCGGGCCGAGCGTCCGGCCGGAGGCCTCTTCGATCGGGACCCGCCAGAGGTTCATGCTGCCGCCCCGGTTGCTGGCGAAGTAGAGATACCGCCCGTCGGGAGACCAGGCGGGGCTCCAGTTGAAGTACTGGTCCCGGGTCACGGCGACCGGCGTGCCGCCGCCGGCGGGGATCGTCCACAGCGCCCGCTCGGCGCTGCCGGTGGGGAGCCCCCAGTAGGCGACGCGCAGGCGGTGGGGGGACCACCTCGGCTGGACGGCGTCTCCCGGCACCAGGAGCGCGCGGGCTCCGGTCGCCACGTCCACCCGCCAGACCTGGCTCTTCGTCTTCCGGCTCTGCGGCTCGGCGACCCCTTCGGTCGCCACCAGGATCTGCTTGCCGTCGGGAGACCAGTCCGGGTTGTAGCCGAAGTCGGTCAGCCGCCGCACCGATTCCCCCGTCGCTCCCATCAGGAAGATGCCTCCCCCATCGCGCTCCGAGCGGAAGGCGATGGTCGCGCCGTCGGGCGAGAAGGCCGGCTGGGTATCGTTCACGGGGGAATCCGCGGTGAGGTTCACGGGGTTGCTGCCGCCGATGCGCTGCGAGTAGATGTCGAGGTTCGCCGGCCCCGTGTGCCGGGCGTAGAGGAACGTGCCGCCGTCCGGCGAGAGGCTGGGGAAGGTCTCGCTCCCCTCCTGGTCGGTCAGCCGGGTGAAGGTCGCCTCGACGGGCGCGGCCGCCGCCCGCTTGCCGGAGCGCGGCGGGAAGAGGTAGAGGCCGGCGGCCAGCACCCCCAGGACCGCCAGCGCCGCGGCGGCCGCCCCCCAGATCCAGGACGGCGCGCCCTGGGGGATCGGCCTCAGCGTCTGCGTGCCGGTCGCCGTCTCGCCCTTGAGGGCGCGCAGCTCGGCCAGCGGCTCGTCGATGGTGGAAGGGCGCTCCTCCGGGTCCTTGGCCAGCAGGCGATCGACCAGCCGGGAGAGCTCCGGGGGGATCTCGGGGCGCAGCGCGGAGAGCGGCTCCGGGCGCTCGGTGAGGATCGAGAAGATCACCGCGTGCTCGCGCTCGCCCCGGAAGGGGCGCCGGCCGGCCAGCATCTCGTAGAGGATGACGCCGAGCGACCAGAGGTCCGTGCGGGGGTCCACGTCGCCGCCCCGCGCCTGCTCGGGAGACATGTAGGCGGGCGTGCCGGCCGACGGGCCGGTGCGGGAGAGCGCCGCCGAGCCCGCCAGCTTGGCGAGGCCGAAGTCGAGGATCTTCACCACGCCGTCCGCGGTGACGATCACGTTCGCCGGCTTGATGTCGCGATGGACGATGCCGTGGCGATGGGCCTTCGACAGGCCGCGGGCGATCTGCTCACCGATGTCGATGGCCTCCAGCACGGGGAGGGGCCCGCGCTCGATCCGCCGGCGCAGGGTCTCTCCGTCATAGCAGGGCATGGCGAGGTAGAGCCGGCCGTCCGGGCCCTCCCCCAGCTCAAGGATCGTGCAGAGATTGGGGTGATCGAGGCCGGAGGCCGCCCGCGCCTCCTGGACGAAGCGCTCCTTCGAACCCGGGTCGCGCGTCAGCTCCGGGGGGAGGAACTTGAGCGCGGCCGTCCGGGCCAGACGGGCGTCCAGGGCCTTGTAGACGACCCCCATGCCGCCGCCGCCGAGGATCTCCAGGACCTCGTAGGGGCCGATCGTGCGGCCGATCAGCCCGTCGCCGATTTCCCTGGAAACAGCGTCCTCGGAAACAGCGTCCTGGAGAGCGGTCTGCCGGGAAGCGGCCTCCTGGGGAGCGGTTTTCTGAGCCGCGGTCTGGAGGACGGCGGCGGGGAGCTCGACCGCGGTGCGGTCCTCGGGCTCCGGGGGCTCCGGCGGGGCCAGCGTCGAGGCGAGCCGCTGGAGGTCGTCCCGCATCGCGTCCATGCTCGCGTAGCGGTCGGACGGCCGCTTGGCCAGGGCGCGGCCGACGATCCTCTCCAGGGCGGGCGGCGCGTCGGGGCGGCGCGCGGACAGGGCCGTCGGGTTGCGCTCGAGGATGCCGCGCACCGCCTCCCTCTCGTTGGAGCCGAAGGGGGGACGGCCGGCCACCATCTCGTAGACCACCGCTCCCAGCGACCAGACGTCGGTGCGCAGGTCCACCGACTCGCCGTCGAACTGCTCGGGAGACATGTAGGCCGCCGTGCCCATGGCCGTGCCGGCGATGGTGAGGCGGGACTGGCCGGCGAGCTTGGCGATCCCGAAGTCGACCAGCTTGACCTGCCCCTCGCGCGCGAGGATGACGTTGGACGGCTTGACGTCCCGGTGCACGATTCCCCGCTCGTGGGCGCGGGCGAGCCCCGAGGCGATCTGCAGGGCGATCGCCACCGCCTCGGGGATCGGCAGCGGGCCGCGGCCGATCCGCTCGCGCAGCGTCTCCCCCTCGTAGAGGGCCATGGCGATGAAGAGGGCGCCGTCGCCGGTGTCGTCGATCTCGTAGATCGTGCAGATGTTGGGATGATCGAGCAGCGAGGCGGCGCGCGCCTCGCGGATGAAGCGCCGCTTCTGCTCCTCGTCGGCGCCGCGCTGGCTGGAGAGGAACTTCAGGGCGACCAGACGGTCGAGCCGGAGGTCGAGCGCCTTGTAGACCACTCCCATACCGCCTCCGCCGAGGCGATCCAGAATCTGGTAATGAGAGATGGTGCTGCCGATCACGCTCGGATCTCCTGGCGCCCGCCGGAGGGGCGAAAAGCAAAGAACCCTCTGCTGGATTTCGGGCGGGGAGTCTAGCAGACCCCCGGCGGACGATCCGCCGGGGAGGCCTGGACGGACCGTCAGCGGGCGTCTCCGCCCAGAGCCTCACGCAGCTGCTGGCGCAGCATCCCCAGCGCGGGGTCCGCCAGGGCGTGCCGCTTGTCGGGGCCGGCCGGATGGGTTGCCGTACATTTGGTGCAGTCGTCGCGGTCGTGGCCGTGAGTCGCGGTGCACTTGGTACAGTCCTCGCGATCGCCGTGCGTCGCCGTGCACTTGGTGCAGGTGTCCTCACCCTCCCCCTGCCCGCCCGCCGCCGACAGCTTCATCATCAGATCCCGCGACTTGAAAGCCATGGTTCCCTCCTGGGGGGATGCCCCCCAACCGACGACATTTTCTGAATCCAGGTGTACCCCGATAGAGTAGCACCACTTCAGCGCATCGTCAGCATCCAGACGTCCCCCTCGCTGCGGGCCCGGATCAGGTAGAGCGTCCGGTCGTCCGGAGCGAGGTCGGCCCCCAGGAAGGAAGAGCCCTCGGGAGGCGCGAGCAGCAGCCGGGACCGGTTCGTGCGGAGGTCGAAGACGCGGACCTGGCCGCCGTCGAGGTAAAGCAGCCGGCGGTTGTCGTGAAACCAGACCGGTCCGCTGCCCCTGGAGGTGAGCTTCTCGTAGCGGCGCGATTCCAGGGAGAGCCGCAGGATGCCTTCACCGCGGACGTCCCCCGCCAGCCACTTGCCGTCCGGCGACCAGGAGGAGCCGAAAAAAGGCCCCTTCGTCGGCGCGGGCGGCAGCCGCTCCGGGAGCCGCCGGCCGATCGGCCGCGCCAGGTCGATCAGCGCCGGGCCGGTGAACCCGAGCCCGCAGACGATCCAGCGGAGGTCGGGCGACCAGAGGGGGTAGAAGACGGGCTCCCCCTGCGTCGCGGTGACCGGCTGGAGGCCGCTGCCGTCCGGCCGGATCGTCCAGGCCTCGTAGCGCCCGCCGCGGTCGGAGTAGAAGAGGATCTGGCGGCCGTCCGGCGACCAGCCCGGATTGCGGTCCTTGGCCACGTCGCTGGTGAGCTGGCGGAAGCCGCCGCCGTCGGTCCCCACGACGAACAGGTCCTCCTGCGGGAAGGCGGTCTGGAAGACGATCCGCCGGCCGTCCGGCGAGACGCGGCCGTAGCCGATCTCCCGCGAGCCTTGAGTGACCGGCTTCAGCGGCCCGGTGACCGCCACGCCTGCCGGATCCGCCGGATCGAGCGCGGCGCGCTCGAAGTTGGCGCTCTCGTCCAGGGTCTCGTAGAGCGCCCGCCGGCCGTCCTGGGAGAAGCGGAGCTGGCTGCTCCACTGCGCGGGCGTGGTCACCGGCTCCGGGTCGCCCAGCACCCGGCCGGTCGCCTCGGCGACCGGCACCCGCCAGAGGTTCATGCTGCCGCCGCGGTCGCTGGAGAAGTACAGGAACCGCCCGTCGGGCGACCAGGTGGGGCTCCAGTTGAGCTGAGCTTCCCCGGTGACCCGCACGGCCTTCCCACCGCCGGCCGGCACCGTCCAGATCACCCGCTGGGAGCCGACCTTGGGCACCCCCCAGTAGGCGATCCGGGCGCCGTGCGGCGACCAGGCCGGCTGCACGGCGTCTCCTTCCACCGGCAGGCGCCGCCTCTCCCCCGTGGCGACGTCCACCCGCCAGAGCTCGCCGTCGATGGTGCGCACCCGCGGGTCCGAGACCCCGGCGGTGGAGACCACGATCTCCCGGCCGTCCGGGGACCAGGCCGGTTCGTAGCCGAAGTCGGTGAGCCGGCGCGCCGACTCCCCCGTGGCCCCCATCAGGAAGATGCCGCCGCCCTCCCGCTCCGAGCGGAAGGCGATCTGCCGGCCGTCCGGTGAGAAGGCCGGCTGGGTGTCGTCCTGCGGCGAATCCGCCGTCAGGTCGATCGGGTTGCCGCCGCCGACCCGCTGCAGGTAGAGGTCCAGGTTGCCGGGAGAGGCCGGATGGGCGTAGACGAAGAGCTGCCCATCCGGCGACAGGCTGGGGAAGCGCTCCCGCCCCACCTGGTCGGTCAGGCGGGTGAAGGTGGCCCGGATCGGAGCCGGCCCGGCGGAGCCCCGGGGCGGGAGGAAGTAGACCGCGATCCCCGCCACCGCCGCGATGGCAATGGCGGCGAGGGCGGCGAGCGCGATCCAGGTCCGCCGGGGCCGCCCGGGCAGGGTGGCGTTCAGGGTGGTCGTCCCCGGATCGCCCTGGAGGGCGCGCAGCTCGGCCAGGGGCCCGTCCACGCTGGCGTAGCGGGCCGCCGGGTCCTTGGCCATCAGCCGCTCGACGATCCGCGCCAGCTCCGGGGCGACCTCCGGCCGCAGCCGGGAGAGCGGCTCCGGGGCCTCGTGGAGGATCGAGTAGATCACCGCCTGCTCGCGCTCGCCGCGGAAGGGGCGGCGGCCGGCCAGCATCTCGTAGAGGACGACGCCGAGCGACCAGAGGTCGGTGCGGGCGTCCACCTCCTCGCCCCGCGCCTGCTCGGGGGACATGTAGGCGGGCGTGCCGGCCGAGGAGCCGGCCGGACCGGTTTCTCCAGGACCGCCGGGATGGCCGGGATCGCCCGTCTGCGAGACCGCCGCCGCCACCGCCAGCTTGGCGAGGCCGAAGTCGAGGATCTTCACCATCCCGTCTCCCGCGTCGCCGGTGACGATCACGTTCGCCGGCTTGACGTCCCGGTGGACGATCCCCGTGCGGTGGGCCTTCGACAGGCCGCGGGCGATCTGCACCGCGATGTCCACCGCCTCGGCCACCGGCAGCGGTCCGCGCTCGATCTTGCGGCGCAGGGTCTCGCCGTCGTAGCAGGGCATGGCGAGATAGAGCCGGCCGTCCGGGGTCTCCCCCATCTCCAGGATGGCGCAGAGGTTGGGGTGATCGAGGCTGGAGGCCGCCCGCGCCTCCCGCACGAACCGCTCTTTCGCCTCCGGGTCGCGGGTCAGCTCCGGCGGCAGGAACTTGAGGGCGACGATCCGCCCCAGGCGCGCGTCCCGGGCCTTGTAGATGACCCCCATGCCGCCGCCGCCGAGGATCTCGAGGATCTGGTAGGAGCCGACCGTCTGGCCGAGCAGCCCGGCGTCGGCCTCCAGCGGCGCGGTCGGGAGGTGGTGGACCGCCGCCGAGGTGGGGAAGCTCGAGCAGGGTGCGGTCCAGCGTATCTTCCATACCGTTCTTCCCGGCCTCACCGTCCGCACCCTTCATGCCGTCCACGCCCATCGCCTCGCCCAGGGCCAGGAGATCGGCCCGCATTTCCTCCATCCTGGGGTAGCGGTGCTCGGGCGGCTTGGCCAGGGCGCGGGTGACGATGCGCTCGAGGGCCGGCGGCACGCCGGGGCGGAGCGCGGCCATCGGGCGCGGCAGGCGCGAGACGATGCCGCGGACCACCTCCATCTCGTCGGCGCCCTCGAAGGGGGGGCGGCCGGTCAACATCTCGTAGATCACCACCCCCAGCGACCAGACGTCGGTGCGGGGATCGGCGGTCTCGCCGCGGAACTGCTCGGGAGACATGTAGGCCGCCGTGCCCAGGGCCGTGCCGGCGCGGGTGAGGCGCGACTGGTCGGCGAGCTTGGCGATGCCGAAGTCCACCAGCTTCACCAGGCCGCCGGGGGTCAGCATGACGTTGGCGGGCTTGACGTCCCGATGGACGATCCCCCGCTCGTGGGCGCTGCCCAGCCCGGCGGCGATCTGGGCGGCGATCCCGATCGTCTCGGCCACCGGCAGCGGGCCGCGGTCGAGCCGGTCGCGCAGCGTGCCCCCCTCGCAGAAGGCCATGGCGATGAACAGGGCGCCGTCGCCGGTCTCGTCGATCTCGTAGATGGTGCAGATGTTGGGGTGGTCGAGCGCGGAGGCGGCCCGCGCCTCGCGGGTGAAGCGCCGCTTGTGCTCCTCCGAGGCGCCGCGCTGACCGGCGAGGAACTTCAAGGCCACCCGCCGGTCGAGCTTGAGATCGACCGCCTTGTAGACGACCCCCATGCCGCCCCCGCCGAGGCGCTCGAGGATCCGGTAGTGAGAGATGGTGCCGCCGATCAACCGGACGCTCTTTTCAGCCCTGGCTCGCCCGGGCCCGCGCCCGCAGCTCCTCGAACTCCTCGTGGAACCCTTCCACGATGAGCTCCGGATCGGGGATCAGGCCGGTGTCCGAGGCGAGCCCCAGGCGGACGCGGCCGGCGTAGCTGAAGATGCTGATGCCGAGCCCCACCCGCCCCGACTGCGGCACCCAGAAGAAGATCTCGCGGATCGGCTTGCCGGCGAGCGCCAGCTCCTGCCGCGGCCCCGGCACGTTGGTCATCACCGCCGTCGTCTTGGCGGCGAAGATGCCGACCACCAGCCGCTGCACGGCGAGCGGCACTCTCCCCAGCAGCTTGAGGATGCCGTAGACCACGATCGGCTCGGCCGAGCGCTTCAGCGCCGCCGACCGCCGGTGCAGCTCGGCGAGCCGCTCCACCGGGTCGGCGATGCCCACCGGCAGGGACAGGAAGATCAGCCCGAACCGGTTGCCGAGGTCCGCCATGTCGTCGAGCGACCGCAGGTTGACCGGCATCGCCGCCCGGAAGCTCACCCCGTCGGCCCGCTTCCCCTTGCGGCCGAGATAGCGCCGCAGCCCGCCCGTCATCGCCGAGAGCAGGACGTCGTTGACCGTTCCCTGGAGCGCCGCGCCCACCGCCTTGACGTCGGCGACCGCGATCGGCTCCGACCAGGCCACCCGCTTCGGGATGCCGAGCGGCCCCTTGAACACCGTCGGCGGATCGGGCAGGCGGAGCACCAGGCGGGTGAAGGCGCCGATCGAGGCCACGCCGGTCATCAGGGCTCCCATCGAGCGGAAACCCTCGGCCGGCTGCTCCATCAGGCGGATGCCGTCGGGCATCAACCGCTCGGCGAGCTCCCGGGCGGCCCCGTGCCCCCGGGGAGACTCGCGGAAAAGGTCGGTGATCGGGCTGTCGAGGTCCTCCTGCCCCGCCGCCGGGTCGGTCAGCGACAGCAGCACCAGGAGGAGGGCCATGCCGTCGCCGAGGCAGTGGTGGAGGCGCCCCATGAGGATGCAACCCCGCCCCTTGTAGCCCTCCAGCAGGTGGAAGCTCCAGAGCGGCCGCCCGGGAGCGAGCGGCTCGCTCATCAGGCCGCTGATCAGCTCGCGCAGCACGTTCTCGTCCCCCGGCGGCGGCAGCGCGAGCCGGAGCACGTGGCGGTCGAGGTCGAAATCCGGGTCCTCCTCCCAGCCGGGAGCGCCCCGGTGATAGGCGATGCGCTGGCGGAAGCGGGGGATGGCCAGCAGGCGGCGGCCCAGGATGGCCCGGACCCGCTCGAACGCCACCGGCTCGTCCATCACCAGCACGCCGTTGATGATCATCAGGTTGGACGGCTCGTCCATCCGCAACCACGCGTGGTCGACGGCGGAAAGCGGTTCCCGCGGGAACCCGGGATTTTCCGGCGAGTCCAAGACGATCTTCCCCCTTGACGCTGACCCGGGAGAGTCTACACCTGGCGGCGGGGCGATGAGGGCGACCGCAGGTCGCCCCCACAACCTTCGCTCGGCATGGACCTCTGCCGGAGGTTGTAGGGGCGACCTGCGGTCGCCCTTCAACGACGGAGCCACCTCGGCGGCCCCCGGGTGAGGTCGTGCACCCGAGCCGGCAGTCTCCATCCTCATCGCGGCTTCGCGCGACGGAGGACTCGGGATGGCGATACGGGGAGTGCTTCTGGTATCCTCATGTGGAGAGGAGGTGGACAATGGCCGTTCAGAAACCGAAGTTGCCCGAGGAGACCGACGCCGACCAGATCGTCAGGCGCACCCTCGTGCGAAAGCTCGACATCAGCGCCCTCCACCAGCCCCAGGGACCCGACTCCGGCATCAACGCCATCATCGGCAAGTGGCCCGGAGATGAGAGCGATGAGGAGATCCTCGCTCTCCTTGAAGAACTCTCTTGACGGCGCCGCGACTTCTGCTTCTCGATACAAACATCTTGGTCCACCTGGTTCGGAACAACCAGGTGGGAAAGTCCATTGCCTCCAGATTTCGCCTACGGAACCGGGCAGAGAGATCCTTGGTCTCCATCGTCACGATCGGCGAGATTCTTGCGCTCTCCAAGAAATTGAGCTGGGGATTGTGGAGGATCGCCGCGCTGGAACAACTTCTCGCAGATTTGGTGGCCGTGGAAATCTCGGATGAGGTCCTCGAGCTTTATGCCCGGATCGACGCATTTCTCCATCGCACTGGCAAACCCATTCAGCAGAACGATATCTGGATCGCCGCGACGGCGATCGCTTCAGGAGCCCATCTCCTGACCACGGACAAGGATTTCGATCCGCTCTATCCAAACTATCTGGACCGCACCTGGATCGACCCCGAGCGGCCCGACGCCTGACGGATCCCAGAAACCCAAGATCTCCTTGGGCCTTAGTGCTGGCTCTTCTTCACCAGCAGGCGGGCCTGCCAGTCCTGGCTGGGGATGATCGCGGCGCCTTCGAGGAGGACGGTGTCCTCGGGCACGCGGGCCGGCAGGCAGCGCTCGGCGGCGGTGTGGTCGGAGAGGTAGGCGACGAAGGCGCAGACCAGGGCGTCCAGATTGTCGTCGGTCTTGCAGGCGAGGTCCTTCTGCGCCTCGGTCCGGGGCCGCAGACCGGTGCCGTTGGTGAGCAGCCGCAGCATCTTCTCCCGCCGCTCCCGCCGCGGGCTGCGCCTCTCCCCGCTCCTCCGGGCTCCCCGCCCGGTGATGCGAGACCAGGTCCTCCGCCGTGTCCCGGTCCGAGAGGCTGGCGATGACCACCGCCCAGGCGACCCGGGGATGGGTCTCGAAGAGGCGGCCCTTGCCCTGGCAGACCACCTCGCGGGGCACCCCCAGGAGATTGGCCAGCGCCACGGCCCGCCAGAGGTTCGGGCAGCGGCTGACCTGCTGCACGGTGTCGCGGGAGATCCCGAGGTTGGTGACGCGCTCGGCCATGGCGAGATCGGTGCGCCGCCAGAGATAGGTGTCGTTCTTCGAATCGGGCTCCACCCGGCCCAGGAACCACTGCATGCAAGCCGCCGGGTAGGAGAAGGGCTGGTCCACGGCAGTCTTTTCCGCGGCCCGGAACCTTCCCTCCAGATTCTCCAGCCCGTCGGAGCCCTGCCAGGACTCGTCGGGGAACTGATAGAAGAGCCCCTCCGGGGTATCGAGGATCTCGGCGACGCCGGTGTTCTCGCCTTCGCCGGCGAGGCCGATTCCCAGGTAAGTCTTCATATCCTTGGCTTTATAGCAGGGATCGGCCGGATCTGCGCACCGCCGGTCACGCCGGCAGCCGGTGTTTTTCGACCTTCCCCAGGGCATTCCGGGGCAGGGATTCGACCCGCCGGATCTCCCGCGGCACCTTGAAACCGGCCATCTGGGCCTTGCAGAAGGCGATCAGGGCGGCCTCGTCGAGCCCGGGGTCGGCGACCAGGAAGGCCACCGGCACCTCTCCCCAGTCGGGATGGGGGCGGCCGACCACCGCCGCCTCCCGCACCCCGGGGAACCCGGCCAGCACCTCCTCGACCTCCCGCGGGTAGACGTTGAAGCCGCCGCTGATGACCAGCTCGTGCCGGCGCCCGAGGAGGGTGACGGCGCCGGTCCCGGGGTCCTGGCGGGCGAGGTCACCGGTCCGGAACCAGCGCCGGCCGAGATCGTCGTGGACGAAGCTCTCCGCCGTCTTCTCCGGCGCCCGCCAGTAGCGGGAGAAGACGTTCGAGCCGCGCACCAGGAGCTCGCCCTCCCCTCCCGGCGGCACCTCCAGCCCCTCGCCGTCCACCACGCGGATCGAGACCCCCGGCAGCGGCACCCCCACCGTGCCCGGCCGCCGCGCCCCGGCGTAGAGGTTGGAGAGGTTCATCCCCGTCTCGGTCATGCCGTAGCGCTCGAGAATCTCGTGGCCGGTCAGCTCGCGGAAGGCGGCGAAGGTCTCGGGCGAGAGCGGCGCGCTCCCCGAGCAGAACAGGCGGATCTTAGAGAAGTCCCGGGGGACGTCTGCCTCCCTGCCCCGCGCCCGCAGCTCCTCGACCAGCCGCCCATACATGGTGGGGACGCCGAAGAAGAGGGTCACCTCTCCGCCCATCAGGTCGGAGGCCGTCTCCGCCGCGTCGAAGCGGGAGCGCAGGAGGACGGTCGCCCCGGCCGCCAGGGCGCAGTGGAGCCCCACCACCAGGCCGTGGGTATGGAAGAGCGGCAGGGAGAGCAGCAGCGCGTCCGCCGGTTCCCAGGCCCAGGCGGCGAGCAGGCCGGTCACCGTGGCGAGGACGTTGTCGTGGGTGATCTCGGCGCCCTTGCTCTTCCCCGTGGTGCCCGAGGTGTAGAGGAGCATGGCGAGATCGCTCCCTTCCACCACCGGCGGCGCCAACCGGTCCACCGTCAGGTCCGCCATCTCCTCGGCGAGGATCACCTCGGGGAGCTCCAACCCGGCGAGGACCGGGAGCGCGGACCGCTCGGTCACCAGCAGCCGGGGCTCGGCGTCGGCCAGAATGTGGGCGACCTCCCGCCCGCGGTAGGCGAGGTTGACCGGCACCATCACCGCGCCGAGCCGGATCACCGCCAGGTAGGCGACGACGAGCTCCGGCCGGTTCCCCAGGAAGAAGGCCACGCGGTCCCCCTTGCGCACCCCGCGGGAGGCGAGGGCGGCGGCCAGGGTGTCGGCCTGGGCGAAGAGGTCGGCATAGGAGAGAGAGACACCCTCGAACCGCAGGGCCGTTTTCTCCGGTGACCGGCGGCGGGGGATGGCGAAGAGGTCGTGGAGGTTCATGCCCTACCCCACCAGATCCGGCTCGCCATACCGCTCCAGGATCGCCGACCGGACCTCGTCGCGCAGCCGCACCCCCGCGTGCCAGCCGGTGCCCCCCGGCGTCGGGTCGGATGTCGGTGCGGAATGGACCGGCGGCGCCACCGTCACCGTCACCGGACCACGGCGGAGGAGCCAGTCGCCGCCGCGCAGGAGAGAGCGGGTGCCGCGGATCACCACCGGGACGACCGGCACGGCGGCGTCCACGGCCACGGCGAAGGTCCCCATGCGGAAAGGGAGGAGGCCGGGGTAGCGATGGAAGGTCCCCTCGGGGAAGATGGCGAGCGACTGCCCCGCTTCCAGGATCTCCAGGGCCTTGCCGGTCTCCCCCGCGCTCTGCGCCACGTCGAAGCGCTCCACGAAGAGCGTCCCCAGCCGCCGCAGGAAGATCCGCGAGACGAAGCTCTTCTCCAGCTCGCGCTTCACCACGAAGGCGAACTCCGGCGGCAGCAGGGCGGCCAGCACGATGCCGTCCAGGTAGCTCGCGTGGTTGGCGGCCACGATCCGCGGCCCGCTCAGGGTCAGGTTTTCGGCGCCCTCCAGACGGAGGGGCGTGCCGATCCAGGCGAATAGGAAGCGGGCGACGCCGCGCGCCAGCCGCCGCCGCCGATGCAGACCCGGCGCCAGGACGACGAGCAGCCAGAGCGGGACGGCGAACAGGGCCGCCGAGCCGTAGGCCCAGGCGGCGTAGAGGAGCCCGCCGAGAGAGCGGACGCGGCGGGCCGCCTGCGCCCGCAACCCCGAGAGGGCGAGGCGGGCGACCTGCAATCCCAGGCCGGAGGCGCCGCGGCCCATCCGGCCGGACTCGTAGACCTCCCGCGCCGACGAGCGCCGGATCTTGCCGCTCGACGTCTTGGGCACCGCGTGGGGCGGCACCAGGGCCACCACCTCGGCGGGCGTGCCCAGGAGGCCCACGGCCACCTCCTGCACCGCCTGCCGGATGGTTTCCAGCGCGGCCTCGTCCCGCTCCCGGGTCTCCGCCATCACCACCAGGCGCTCGGTGCCGGTGGCCGGATCGGGGCTGCCGAACACCGCCACGCACCCCGTGCGCACCCCTGGCACCTCGCCCACCGCCCCCTCCAGCTCCTGGGGATAGAGGTTGCGCCCGGCGCGGATGATGATGTCCTTCACCCGGCCGGTGATGTAGATCTCGCCGCCGGCGATGTAGGCCCGGTCGCCCGAGTCCCGCCAGTCGCCGTGGACCAGCTTCGCCGTGGCCTCGGGGTTGCGGAAGTAGCCGCTGGTGGCGGACGGCCCCTTGAACTCCAGCCGCCCCTCCTGCCGCTCGGGCGCCTCCCGTCCGCCTTCGTCCACGATGCGGACCTCGTGACCCACCAGGGGCGCGCCGCAGGAGACGAAGCGCAGGGCGCCCACCGCGTCCACCGCGTCCGTGGCGTCCTCTTCCAGGGGCACGGCCCGCCCCGAGCGCTGGAAGGGGTCGCGGTCCACCACGTCCACCCGGGGGGGCCGGCCCAGCGGCGGGAAGGCGAGGGCCAGGGAGTTCTCGGCCAGGCCGTAGACCGGCGCCAGGGCTCCGGGCTTGAGGCCATGGCGGCCGAACCGCTCGCCGAAGCGGCGCAGGGCCTCGGGGCTCACCGGCTCGGCGCCGTTGAGCGCCATGCGCCAGGAGGAGAGGTCCAGCCCCTCGATCTCCTCGCCGGGGATCTTGTGGACGCACAGCTCGTAGGCGAAGTTGGGCGCCGCCGACAGGGTGCCCCGGTGGCGGTGGATCTCCCACAGCCAGCGCGAGGGGCGGGCGAGGAAGGTCAGCGGCGACATCAGCACCAGGGGCATGCCGAAGTAGAGGCTCCCCATCCAGCAGCCGATCAGGCCCATGTCGTGGTAGAGCGGCAGCCAGCTCACCACCACGTCTTCCGGGGTGATCTCCGCCCCCTGGCCGATGGCCCGCAGGTTCGCCAGCAGGTTGGCGTGGGTCAGCACCACGCCCTTGGGATTCCCCGTGCTGCCGGAGGTGAACTGGAGGAAGGCGATGTCCCCTTCCTTCACGTTGGGCAGGTTCGGCGACATCAGGTCGTCCGGACCGGTGGAGAGCTCCGCCACCGTAACCACCCGGCGCAGGCCGGGGACCTGGGCGCTCACCAGGCGGGCCAGCGTAAGCACCTCCGGAAAGGTGACCAGGACCTCGGCCCCGGCGGTCCGCAGGATTCCCGCCTGCCGGCGCAGGTGGTCCTCGATCTGGCTCTTGCGGGCCGGCGGATAGAGCGGCACCGGGATCCCCCCGGCGAGCTGGGCGCCGAAGAAGGCGGCGAAGTACTCGAGGCCGGTGGGGAGCATGATCCCCACCGCCGACCCCGGCCCCACCCCCAGGCGGGCGAGCCCGGCGGCCACGGCGCGGACCCGGCGCGACAGCCCGCCGTAGGTCAGCTCCTCGGGCTCGCCGTCGCCGGGATGGTAGAGAATGTGCCGCCGCTCGGGGTGGCGCTGGGCGTGCCAGTCGAGCACCTCGAGCAGCGTCCGCGTGCGGTCCGGCGCCGCCTCGCCCCCCGCCAGCGGCGTGAAGACCTCGAAGCCCCTCTCCGGCGCGCCGGCGGGGTGGGCCACGGCCAGCGCCTGGAGGAGGTCCCGGGGGGTCTCGGCGGCGCCCAGGAGCTCCTCGGGGAGCCGCACGCCGAAGGACCTCTCCAGGCGGGCGAGGAGCTCGACCCGGCCCAGGCTGTCCAGCCCGAGGTCGCGTTCCAGCGAATCGTCGAGGGAGAGCGCCCGCGGCCGGCGCTGCGGCTGCATCTCCCGGGCGAGCCCCTGGACGATCTCCAGCACCGCGGCCGGAGTCGGCGGCTCGTGGGCTGGGGATGGGGCTCGTTCGGAAAGCATGAGGGGAGACGGATGCTATCCTTAAACTCGGGGCGGGAGAGGTGAAACGTTTTCCGGTTTCCGGACGTTATAAGTATGGCAGAGACCACGATGGCACCTCTTTATCCGGAAATTCGAATCTGTTTGCGGAGCCGCAACCGCTTCGCCCTGGTGAGCGCCATCCGCCATGGCCTGCGCCGCGGCGGCGCTCCGCCCGCCGAGATCGACCGCTTCAGCCAGGAGGCGCTCTCGACGCAGGACCCTCGTGGCCTGGCGGAGATCTGCAGCCGCTGGGTGCGGATCGAAACCGCGGCCCCCGCCCACGACTGATCCCGCCCCTGCGTCTCGCGATACCCTGTGCGGGAGCGCGATCATCGCGCCAAGGAGGGGGAGACCATGAAAGCCATCCGCATCCACCAGACCGGGGGTCCCGAGGTCCTGACCTACGAGGAGGCTCCCGATCCCCAGCCGGACAAGGGCCAGGCGGTCATCCGCGTCGAGGCGGCCGGCCTCAACTTCGTCGACGTCTACTTCCGCACCGGCCTCTACAAGGCCCCGGCGCTGCCGTTCGTGCCGGGGCAGGAGGGGGCGGGAACGGTGGCCGCCGTCGGCCCCGGCGTCAGCGAGGTCGTAGTAGGCGACCGGGTGGCCTGGACCGGCGTCCACGGTACCTACGCCGAGCGGGCCGTGGCGCCGGCGGCGCGGCTGGTCAAGCTCCCCGGGGGGGTCACCACGCGGCAGGGGGCCGCCGCCATGCTCCAGGGGATCACCGCCCACTACCTGGCGACCAGCACCTACCCGCTGAAGCCGGGGGACGTCTGCATCGTCCACGCGGCCGCCGGCGGCGTGGGCCAGCTCCTCTGCCAGATCGCCAAGCTGCGCGGCGCCCGGGTCTTCGGCACCGTCTCCACCGAGGAGAAGGCGAAGATCGCCCGCGCGGCCGGGGCGGACGAGGTCATCCTCTACTCCCAGCAGGATTTCTCGGTGGAGGCCAAGCGGCTGAACGGCGGCAAGGGGGTGCAGGTGATCTACGACGGGGTCGGCCAGGCGACCTTCCTGAAGGGGCTCGACACGCTGGCGCCGCGCGGCCTGATGGCCCTCTTCGGCCAGGCGAGCGGCTCCGTACCCCCCTTTGATCCCGGGCTCCTCAACCCGAAGGGCTCGCTCTACCTGACCCGCCCCTCGATGGCCCACTACATCGCCGACCGCGACGAGCTGATGTGGCGGGCGGGCGAGGTGCTGGGCTGGATCGCCGAGGGGAAGCTGCGGCTGAGCATCGGTCTCGAGCTGCCGCTGGCCGAGGCGGCCGAGGCGCACCGCGCCCTCGAAGGGCGGCGGACGACCGGCAAGGTGCTGCTGATTCCGTGACGCCGCTCCCGGCCTTTGCGTATACCTGTAGAAACCCAGCGATTTCAGAAGGAAGGTCACCACCATGCACCGACCCGCCCTCGCGGCCCTGTTCCTCCTCGCCACCCTGACGCGGCCCGCCGCGGCCGGGGTGGACCGCTGGACCCGCGTGGGCCCGGACGCGGCGGTGGTCAAGACGCTGGCCGCCGCGCCCTCCCGCCCGGCGACCGTCTACGCCGGTCTCCAGAGCGGCGGCGTCTTCCGCAGCCTCGACGGCGGGGCGACCTGGGGCTTCGCCGGTGGCAGCCTCGACCTCCGGATTCCCATCAACGCCCTGGCGGTGGACGCCCGGCTGCCCGACCGGCTCTGGGCCGCGACCGACGGGGGGATCTACCGGAGCGGGGACGGCGGCGGGCACTGGATGCGAGTGCGCAGCGGCGGCGCCCAGGTCCTCGCCGCGGACCCGGAGGTCTCCGGAACGGTCTATGCCCCGCTCGGCAACGGTCCCCTCCAGCGCAGCCGCGACGCCGGAGCCTCCTGGCAGACGCTGACCGGCGCGCCGGCGGACGTCACCGTCCTGGCGATCGATCCCGTCCATTCCCAGCACCTCTACGCCGGCACCCACCTGGGGCTCTTCATCAGCGGGAACCACGGCGCGAGCTGGCTTCCCAGCCGCCAGGGGCTGCCGGACTCCCCCTTCGTCCGTTCCCTGGCGATCGATCCGCGCTCCCCGCGGACGGTCTACCTGGCGACCTCGGACGTCGTTCCGGGGCGGGTCGTCTTCCGCAGCGACGACGGCGGGGCGAGCTGGACGCCCGTGGACCGGGGGATGCTGGGGTACACCGGCCAGGTGGCCGTGGAGCCGGGAAGAAGCGGAGCGCTCTGGGCCGTGGTGACGGGGGGCCTGTTCCGGAGCCCCGACCGGGGCCGGACCTGGAGCCGCGCCGACGCCGGCCTCCCCGCCGGCGAGGCGCGCACGCTCCTGACGGGCGCTTTCGGGCTGCTGGCCGGGACGGGCGCCGGCGTCTTCCAGAGCGCGGACCCTGGCGCCTCCTGGAGCCCGTCGAGCCGGGGGCTGGCGGCGGCCGACATCCAGGGCCTGGCCCTCGATCCGCTCCGGCCGGCGCGCTTGTGGGCCGTGGACTGGGCCGGCAACGTGTACCGGACCGCCACCGGCGGCGGGAGGTGGGCTCGCCTCTCCAATGACCTGCCCCCTCCGGTGAGCGGACCGCTGGCGGCGGACCCCAACCATCCGGGGACCCTCTATCTGGGGATCCTGGGAGCCGTCGCCCGCAGTGGGGATGCCGGCAACCACTGGAGCGCCGGCTCCCCTCTGGTCTGCGTGCAGCCGGAGACGATCGCCGTCGATCCACGGGACTCCTCCGTGATCTACGCCGCCGGGACCTTCTCCGATACGGGTTGCAACGAGATCCCCAACCTCTGTGCCATCTTCCGCAGCGACGACTCCGGACAGCACTGGACCTGCATCCACGGCAACCTGCCGGGGAGCTTCACCAGCGTCCTGGTCCCCGACCCGTTCCAGGCCGCGACGGTCTACGCCAAGATGGGGGACGACCTCTACCGGAGCACCGACCGGGGCGCTTCCTGGTCCTTCCTCTCGACCCGGGCTGGGCTGGTGACCCTGGCCGCCGACCCGCGCCTTCCCGGCAGGCTCTGGGCGGGCGGCTTCGGAGTCCATCACAGCGACGACGGCGGACTGACCTGGACATCGGAGAGCAGCGTCTTCCCGCCGAACGACCCGGTGGTGGCGCTGGCGATCGATCCCGTGGATTCGAGCGTGGTCTACGCCGCCACGATCCGGGACGGCGTCTTCAAGACGACCGACGAAGGCGCCACCTGGACCTCCCTGGGTCCGGGGCTGGAAGGGCTGGAGGTGGGCTTTCTGGCGCTCGATCCCCGCGACCGCGCGACCCTCTACGCCGGCACCCACGAGGGCGGCGTGCTGAAGCTCCGGCAGTCGGGGAACTGATCCTAGATCACCCGTTCGTTGCCGCCATCCACCGGGATCCAGGCTCCCGTGGTCTTGGCGAAGCGGGGGCCGCACAGCTCGGCGGCGAGCTCGGCCACGTCCCGGCTGGTGACCTCGACGCCGAGCACGTTGTTGCGCCGGTACTCCTCGACGGTCAGGCGGTAGGCGGCGGCGCGCGAGGCGAGCACCTCGTCCGTCCAGACGCCGGTGTCGAACACAGCGTTGGGGTGGAGGGTGTTGACGCGGATGCCGTCCCTCCCCCATTCGAGCGCCGCCACCCGGGCGAGCTGCTGGAGCGCCGCCTTGGAGGCCGAGTAGGCCGCCGCCCCCGGCCCCGGCGCCGGCACGTTCTTCGAGCCGATCACCACCACCCGCCCGCCGGCCGGAGCGAGCGCCAGCAGCGGATGGCAAAGCCGCATCAGCAGCAGATTGGCATCGAGGTTCACCCGCATCACCCGGTCCCACTCCGCCAGCGGCAGCTCGGCGATCCGGCGGGCGGGCGGGAAGATGCCGGCGTTGAGGATCAGCAGGTCGAGCCCGCCGAACGCCGCCGCCGTCCTCTCCACCGCCCGGGCGAGGTCCTCCTCCACCGTCACGTCGCAGACCAGCCCCAGGAAGTCGGGGCGGGCGAACATCTTTTCCACCTTCGAATCGATATCCAGCCCCACCACCGCGGCGCCGCGGGCCAGCAGCGCCTCGACCGCCGCGCGGCCGATGCCGGACGCCGCTCCGGTCACCAGCGCCACCTCGCCGGCGAAGACCGGCGGCTTGCCCGCCTTCGCCAGCTTGGCCTGCTCCAGGTCCCAGTACTCCATGTCGAACAGATCGCGAGCCGGCAGCGCCCGGTAGCCGCCGAGCCGCTCGGCCCGCTCGATCACGTCCATGGTGTGCTGGTAGATCTCGGCCGCGATCCCCGCCTCCTTGGCCGACCGCCCGGCGGTGGCGAGCCCCAGCTCGGGATCGAGGATCACCCGCGGCGCCGGGTCGAGCATGGTCTTCAGGGCCGCCGCGCGGGGTCCGTGCTGGTCGAAGTAGGCACGGTAGGCGCGGACGTACCCCTCGACGTCCCGGCCGAGCATCGGCAGGCTCTTGGTGCGGATGACGTGGTCGGGGGTCGCCGGCCCCTGCTGCGAGATGCGGCCGGCGTCCTCGCGGCGGGCAAAGGCGAGGCTCCGGGCGTCGCGGCGGCTCGCCAGCACCATGGGGAAGCCCGCCGCCTTCGAGACCTCGCGGCGCAGCCGGGCGATCGCGGCCGGGTCCGGCCGGCCGGCCGGCGTCTCGGGATAAGCCCCCAGCGTCCAGGCCCCCCGCCGCTCCAGGAACCGCTCGGCGCGGCCGACCAGCTCGATCATCCGCTCGTAGGACTCCCGCGCCGTCCCGCCGAAGGAGAAGATGCCATGGTTGAGCAGCACCATGCCGACCGTCCGCGGGCCGGCCTCGGCCGGGAAGCGCTCGGCGCAGAGCCGGGCGAGGTCGAACCCCGGCATCACGTAGGGGATGAACACCACCGAGTCGCCGTAGGCCTCGCGGACCAGCGCCTCGCCGTCCACCGAGTTGGTGATGGTGACCACCGCGTCGGCGTGGGTGTGGTCCACGTACTTGTAAGGCAGCACCGCGTGCAGGATGGCCTCCACCGACGGCGTGGGCGCCGAGGAGAGGGTCATCGCCGTCCGCAGCTCGTTGACCATGTCGGGATCGGAGAGGCGCGGCAGGGTGGCAAGGCGGGCGGCGGGGGCGAGGCGCACCGGCGAGAACCCCGCGGCCTCGATCGTCTCCAGGTCCCAGCCGCTCCCCTTGACGTAGAGGATCTCCTCCTCCTCGCCGAAGCGGTTCCGCTCGCGGATCTTCACCGAAGTGTTGCCGCCGCCGTGCAGCACCAGGCTCCTGTCCCGCCCGAGCAGGCGCGAGGTATAGACGCGCAGCCCGAGATCGCCCGGCTCCCGGGCGGAAAAACTCGCCGCTTCTTCGTCGTTCCAGAGGCTCTCGACCATGGGATCATCCTCGATTCAAGGCGCGTAGGATATCCGAGGTCGAGGGCGACCGCTCCCCGTCCTTGCCGTCCCTGAGGCCCCTTGGGTCCCTGTCTTTTCAGTGCGCGGACGAAGAGGGGGGCCTGCCGCTCCCGCGGCGGGCGCCGAGGCCCACCTCTTCCAGCGCCGCCGGCAGCGTCTCGCCCCCCTTGACCGGGAGGTCGAGCGTGCGGGTGGGGAACGGCATGGTGATGCCGTGGTCGTCGAAGGCGCGCTTCAGGCGCTCGATCGCCTCGCTCTTCGCCCGCAGGTAGTCGGACTGCTTGGAGGTGAAATCGATCCAGAAGCGCACCACCAGGGTGACCGCGCTCTCCCCCAGCTCCTCGAAGTAGAGCTCGACCTCGGTGTCCGCCTTGCGCTCCGACACCTGCTCGATCGCCTGGACCGCCACCCGCCGCACCTTCTCGAGGTCGTCGCCGTAGGAGACGCCCGCCTTGAGGTCGACCCGCCGCTGGCCGCCGGCGCTGTAGTTGGTGATCGGATTCTCGAACACCTGCCGGTTGGGGACGAGCACCACCTGACCCTGCGGGACGCGGATCTCCGTCCAGCGCAGGTGGACCTTCTTGACGATCCCCTCGATCTCCTTGCTGCGGATCAGGTGGCCGGCGCGGAAGGGGTGCTCGATCGACAGATAGATGCCGGCCATGAAGTTGGCCGCGATGTCCTGGAAGGCGAAGCCGAGCGCCAGGCCGAGGATGCCGGCGCCGGCGAGCAGCGAGGCCACCGTCTTCTGCAGGCCGAGGATTCCCAGGGCGATGAACAGGCCGGCCGCCACCAGGGCCAGGAACACCGCCTGCCCCAGGACGCGGTTGACCTGCTCGCTGTGCGAGACCCGGCGCAGCAGCCGGGTCAGGACGTTGCGCACCCCCTTGGCGAGCAGCCAGAAGCCGACGAGCACCGCCACCGCCACCGCCAGGTTCGGCAGCAGCAGGACGAAATCCCGCCCCCACCCCATGACCTTGCCGGTGAGCAGCTCCCACGCCTTGCCGATGTTCATTCCAGGAAGGTAGAGGCAACCCCCGCGCCAGTCAAGGGGCGCCCCTTTTTGGCACGGGACCTGCTGCCTTTTCGCAATCAACCATGGAAAGGTCCATGGCAAGGGTGGAAGGGAGAATCCAGACATGGCCCATCGCGAAGCAACCCCCCTGACGCGCAGAGATCTCCTCAGTCTGGCCGGCCAGGGCTTGATGGCGGCCGGCGTGGCCGGCGTCCTGCCGCGGGCCGCCGGCGCGGCACCCGCGCCGCCGACGACGCCGCTACCCCCGAAAATCGAACTGCCGCCGCTCTCCGCGCCGACCGAACAGAAGCAGTCCGGAACGCCCAACCCGATGCCCCCGGACCACCGGGTGGGCTACGCGATCGTCGGGCTGGGCCACATCGCCCTCGACGAGATGATCCCCGCCATCGCCCAGAGCAAGCGGTCCCGGGTCACCGCCCTGGTCAGCGGCCACCCGGAGAAGGCCGCCGCGGTGGCGCGCCAGTATGGAATCGATCCCAGGAACATCTACGATTACAAGCATTACGACGAGCTGCGGAACAACCCCGCCGTGCAGGCCGTCTACATCGCCCTGCCGAACTCGATGCACGCCGAGTACACGGTCCGCGCCGCCCGCGCCGGCAAGCACGTCCTGTGCGAAAAACCCATGGCGACCTCGTCGCGCGACTGCCAGCAGATGATCGATGCCTGCAAGTCGGCGGACCGCAAGCTGATGATCGCCTACCGCCAGCAGTACGAGCCCTACAACCGCGAGGTGATCCGCCGGGCCCGCGCCAGGGAGCTGGGCGATCTCAAATTCATCACCGCCGAGAACGGCCAGAACCAGGGGGACCCGGCGCAGTGGCGCCTGAAGCGCGCCCTGTCCGGCGGCGGCTCGCTGCCGGACGTCGGCATCTACTGCCTGAACGCGGCCCGCTACGTCACCGGCGAGGAGCCGGTCGAGGTCTTCGCCCGCATGGTCTCGACCCCGGGCGATCCGCGCTTCCGGGAGGTCGAGGAGACCGTTATCTTCGAGCTGCGCTTCCCGAGCGGCGTCCTCGCCTCCTGCACCTGCGGCTACGGCAACCACCGGTTCCAGCGCTACGCGGTGGTGGGCTCCCTGGGCTGGGCCGAGATGAGCCCCGCCTTCGCCTACCGCGGCCTGCGCCTGCGCACCGCCCGCGCCGAGGGCAAGCTCGAGCGGATCACCGAGGAGCAGCTCGAGCAGCCCAACCAGTTCACCCGCGAGGTCGACCACATGTCCCAGTGCATCGCGGAGAACCGGACGCCCCACACCCCGGGCGAGGAGGGCCTGGCGGACCAGCGGATCATCGAGCAGCTCTACGCCTCGGCCCAGGCCGGCCATCCGATGACCCTGCCCGCTTCCCGCGGGCTCGACGCCACGCGGGGGCCGGCCCCGTCCGAGGAGGGGTGAGCGGCCGCTAGCCGCCCGGCGCCGTCAGCACCACCTGGACGGTGCCCTTGACCGCCGTGTCCTGGGCGCCGACGGTGATCGTCACCGGACCGGGCTGGGTGGTCTGCGGCAGGAAATCGGCCGAGGCCATGCCGTTCGTCGTGGCGGTGACGTTGGTGAAGACGCCGACGGGGCTGCCGTCCGGCCGCGCCGCCTGGAAGGTCACCACCGTGCCGTCGGTCACCGTGCCCTGGTCGCGCAGCAGCGTCGCCGTGACGTGGATCTTGGTGGCCGCCGCGGCGGGGGCCACCGGGAGATCGACCGCGGCGGTGATCAGCGTCGGCAGGGCGCGCACGAAGCGCACCGGGACCTCGCGGGTGACGCCGTTGACCGTGGCCGACACCCGCGCCGTGGTGATCGTCCGCGGGCTCACCAGGTCCGCCGAGGCGTGCCCGCCGGCGTCGGCGTCCACCTGGATCGACGGCGCGTTGCCGGGGGCGAACGTGCCGGCCGTGGTCTGGAAGGTGACCTTGCGCGAGCCGGGGGGGAGCGACGGCGAGACGGCGACCGTGAACGTGGTCAGCGTGGCGCCGTCCGCCGGCGCCTGGTCGGGCGCGGTCACGAAGCGCAGGGTGTCGTCCGGGCTCCCCGCCACGAAGCTGAAGGTCAGCGAGGCGAGGATCCCCGGGGCTCCCACCGGCGCCGCCGTGACCACCGCCGTGCCCACCTGCTGCGAGCTGATCAGATCGATCCTGGCGATCCCGTTGCCGTCCGCCGTCACCTCCCGGCAGAGATTGTTGCAGTTGCTCCCCGGGGTGCCGCCGTCGAGCGTGCCGGAGGTGGTCGAGAACACCACCGCGCGATTGGCGAACGCGGGATCGCCCGGCAGGCGGGCCTCCAGGTGCACGCGGGAGAAGCCGTCAGCCGGCAGCGTCGTCGCGCCGCCCGGCGAGCTCAGGGTGATGACCTGGTTGGCCAGCGGCGCGGTCGGCGAGTAATCCGACTTGTTGTAGCAGGCGGCGAGCCCCGCCATCCAGGCCAGCATCAGGAGAAGCGCGAGCGCGGAACGGGATTTCATCGCAACCTGCCTTCAGCTCTGGATCGTGAGCGTAACGTTGTCGTGGACCGTGGTCTCCGCTTCGATCAACTGCTTGATGATGACCTGGCCCAAATCCTGGATGTCGCCGGTCGCCACCAGCTCGACCGTGTCCTCCCGCTCCGTCGCGCCCTCGGGGATGTCGGCGCTCAGCCGGATCTGCTTGGCCGGCCCGTCCTGCGTCTGAAAGGCGACGGGCTTCGAGATCGTCAGGCTGTAGAGGATCTGCGCCGGCTCGCCGCCGAGGTCCGAGCGCAGGGTCTGCCGCAGGACGATCGGCCCGCTGGGCAGGCTGATCGAGGTGGTGGAGGCCGTCAGCTTCTCATCGATCACAACCGCCATGTTCTTCCTCCGAATGTCCGCCGAGTGTCCGCGCGCAACCTCCGCGAGCATATCCGCAAGCAATCTCCGCGAGCCCCTGCCGTCAGGGCTTGAACAGGCCGCCGATCCCGGTGAGCGTCGGCGCTACGTCGATGTCGAACGAGATCGATAGAAAATAAGTCGTTGTCAGCTTCTTGTCCGTGCTCAGCGGGTTCGGGCTCAGCTTCTTGAACATCAGGCTGCCCGCCGTCAGCCGCACCGAGTTGGTCAGCCGCGCGCCGAGCCCCAGGACCAGCGACTGGTTGCCGAACAGGTCCTCGCGGGTCTTGCCATTGTCGCCGATCCCCTGCACGGTGAGCCCGACGGTCAGCGACACCCGCCGGTCGAGCGTCTGGAAGAAGCCGCCGAACTGGTTCAGGGGGGCCGCCTTGTTGACCGGCCGGAAATAGATGTTGGTGCCGAGATAGGAGCTGCACGAGCCGAGCTGGGGAGCGCAGGCGATCCCGGCGTCGGCGCTGATGTAGTTGCGGCTCTGGGTCTGGAAGCTGCCGGTCGTCGAGCCGGCGACGACGACCATGTTCTCCACCCGCGTCCTGTACTCCTGGGCCACGGCGGCCACCGCCTGGGTCCGGTCGCCGAGCAGCCCCTGGAGGCGGTTCGCCAGGATGTTCGTCCCCGCCCGGGTCAGCGCCCGGTCGACCGCGCCCACCAGCCCCCTCGGCTGCCCCAGGGCGGCCAGGCTCGCCAGATCCTCCCTGGAGAGCCCGCCGGCGGCGACCAGCGGGGCCAGGAACGGCTGGGGGGAGCCGTCGCCGGCCGCCAGCTTGCTGGCCAGCAGATCGCGCAGCTTGCCGATCTTCGCCGAGGCGTCCGCGAAATAGGCCGCGCCGCCCTGCGCGAAGGCGGCGAGGGCGGCCGCGCTCTGCCGGTCCTTGCGCAGCAGGACCGGAGCGTTCGCCACTCCGAGGGCGGCGGTGACCTGGTCGGCATAGGCCTGGACGCTCGGGTCCGCCGCCGCCCGGCCCGCCAGCCCGTCGCGCAGGCGGCGCAAGGCGGGGTCGGTCCGCATCTGCTCCAGGCGCGCGTTGAGATTGACGATCTCGTCCTGGTAGTCCCCGGCCGCCGCGGCGATCTGCCCCTGGGCGTTGCGCACCGGCCGCAGCAGCCGGTTGAATTCGTCGCGGACGGTCTCGAAGGGGGTGGCCTCGTTGAAGATCGTCCCCGGCGCCGGGAAACGGTCGGCCCCCGTCACCTTCCGCAGCGCCTCGACCAGCCGCGAGCGGAGGGACTGGATCTCCGTCATCGTGAGATCGCCGGAGAGCGGCAGGTCCGCGGTGGCCTGCGGATCGCCCCACAGGGTGGAATCGACGATCCCCTGGACCGTCTGGGCGAAGGCCGCGGCCTCCTGGGGCGTGATCTTCTTCTCGAAGCTGAACCTGAACTGGTAGAACCGCTCGGCCTCCAGCCGCGGCGCCAGCAGGCGGAACCTCGGATTGGAGGCGCTGGGATCGATCGTGTTGCGCCAGACCAGCGGCCCGCCGCTCCAGCAGTCGCCGTCCGGGTGCTTGCCCAGGTCGTCCGGCGTGAGCAGGACCGGCTTGCCGTTCTTCCTGCCGCTGTCGGTGGCGAGCACCCAGCAGCGCACCTCCAGCGAGCCCGCCCCCTGGGGCACCGCGCCGGTGAGGATGAACGGCACGTCGAAGGGCAGGACGCGGGTGAACATCTGCCCGTTGAGGTCGACCTCCACCACCTCGAAGCCCGAGTCGGCCGGCGGCGCCGGCGTGGCCTGACCGGCGGCGGGCAGCGCGGCGAGCCCGATCGACAAAGCCAGCAGCGCCGGCAGCGCCCGGACGGCGAGACGCGCCGGCCCGGCCGAAAACCTCACCCCGCGAGCTTCCCTTTCCACGTCCAGCTCCCCCCTGTTGGCTCCGCGCACCGCCCGGAAATCCGTCCGCCCCGCGCGCGAAGATGGGCCTTTGAAACTGTTATCCAGAGCCTGCCGAGGGTATCACACGGCCGGGCGCCCGCACCTGCCCGGCGGCGGTCCGCAGGTCGAGCCGCAGCCTCCCCCGCCGGACCACGCCCTCCCGGGTGGCATCGGTCACCCGGATGTTGCCGCTCCCGAGCCGCACCACGATCCGCTCGAGCTCCCCCGCCGGCACGCGGACCGTGACGGCGCCGTCGAGGTCGGTGAACCAGCCGCGCTGCTCGATGCCGTAGCGCAGGGTCGGCACCGGCGCGAGATCGAACCCGGCCCGCGCGTCGAGCCGGCTCCCGGGCAGGCCGAAGCCGTGCAGCTCCCCAGCGATCGAGACCACCGATACCCGGGTCGCCGGCCGGTCGACGATCGCGATCTCCACGTTCGCCTTCCGCGCCGTGATCTCCAGGACTCGCGGCGCGCGCGGCAGCGAGGAGAGCGGGATCTCCGCCGCGAGCTGCCTGCCGTGAGGGGCCGCGAACAGCGCGAGGAGCACCGCCACGCCCCCCAGGACCGCCAGGATCGCGGTGACCGCCAGGACCGGGGCACTGCGTCGCCCGCCGGAGACCGGACCCGAGGCGGCCGAGGCTCCCGTCTCGCGGACCTCGTCGCGCAGGCTGTCCCGCAGGCTGTGGACCGGAACGCGCAACCCATAGTGATAGACGGCGTGCGCCACTCCCAGCGCCAGCAGCGCCGACCAGATCACGTCCGACAGGAAGTGCCCGCCCGCCGCCATGCGGCCGAGGCCCAGGGCGAAGCCGGCGGCCAGACCGACCGCCAGCGAGCCCCAGGCCCAGGCCGGCCGGCGCCGCCGCCACACCCACCAGCCGGCGGCGTAGAGGAACCCCACGGAGCAGTGGCCGCACGGAAACGAGCTCCCGCCTTCGCCGCCCGGCAGGGGCGCCACCCGGTAGTGCAGCGGCCCGCCGAATTCCACGATGTCGCGCGGCCGCGGTCTGCCCCAATGGTCCTTGAACACCGCGTTGACCAGGAGCCCGGGGCCGAGAGCGACGCTGAGCAGCAGGAAGAGGCCCTGCCGGCGCCAGTCGCCCCGGCCGCGCGTGACTCCCACGGCCAGCGCGGCGAGGCCGGCGATCACCAGGAAGGCCGCGAGCCCGGGAGCCACTCGATAGAGCGCGGACCACGGCAGTTCCTTCGCCAGCGGCCAGGGGTCTACTGCGCCGGAGCCGCCGGAGCCGCCGGAGCGGTAGAAGAGCCGGGCCGCCGCGAGGTCGAGGGGGGTCACGGCGAAGACAAGGGTGACCGCGGCGGCCAGTCCGCCCAGGAGGGCGAGCCCGGGCAGCCCTCCGTCACGCCCTCCTTCAGGAGACCGGGCGTTCAGGCCGCGCCCCGATCTTGCGCAGGAAGTCCTGCAGCGTCTGCCCCGGCGCCAGAGCGAAAGTCTCGGCGAGGATTTCCGGGTTGGCGATGCGGTCGAGGCGGAAGTTGCGGTGGTCGTCGCGGAGCTCGCACCAGGCGATGAGGGTCCACACCGCTCCCCAGTAGAAGAGACCGAGAGGCCAGACCGTGCGGAGAGAGGCGCCGCCGTCCTCCCGGGTGTAGTCGAAGCGCGCCTTGCGGTGCTCGGTCACCGCCCGGCGGAGGGTGCCCACGAGGTGCACGGGATAGGGCCGCAGGTTGGGGGCGTAGAGCGCCTCGCCCGCTTCCTCCAGCTCCGGTGGCAGGACGGCCTCGATCTTGCGCAGGGCGTTGGCCGCCGCCTGCGAGAGGTCGGGGTCGGCCCAGGAGCGGACCATGCGGGCGCCGAGACGCAGGGCCTGGAGCTCTTCGCGGTCGAACATCATCGGCGGCAGGTCGAAGCCGCGGCGCAGCCGGTACCCGACGCCCGCGGCGCCCTCGATGGGGAGCCCGCAGGCGCTCAGATCCTGCACGTCGCGGTACACCGTTCGTTCGGACACCTCGAGCGCCCGCGCCAGGTCGCGTGCGGTCACCACCCGGCGGCGGCGCAGATAGAGGACGATCTGGAAAAGCCGGTCGGCCCGCCGCATCACGCCAGCTTAAGGCCCGGAGCGGCGGCGGTCCAGCGCGGTGTCTGAGGCGCGGGGACAAACCAGGGCTAGCGCGGTGAATGGAGCGCCACCCGGTTCCCCTCGCTGTCCAGGAACATGGCGATCGAGCCGATCTGGTCGGAGAGCCGCGTCGCGCCCATCACCACCTTGCCGCCGGCGGCCTCCACCCGCGACAGCGCGCCGGCGAGGTCATCGCCCGCGTTGAGGTAGACCACCGTTCCCTGGGCGCTCGGAGCGTGAGGCTCCCCCTGGATCAGAGCGCCGCCGACCCCGCCCTCCTGATAAGGCAGGATCGCCATCTCCATGCCGGCCATCGACTCCTCCCGCAGGTCGGCTTCCAGCACCCGGCCATAGAACCGCTTGGCGCGGGCCAGATCGGTGACGGGGATCTCGAACCAGTTCAGTGCGTTGCTCATGGCGTCTCTCCTTGGGGTACCGGCCGGCGGCGTGCCGGCCGGTTCGAGAGCAGCCTAAAGGGGGGCTCCTGACAGCGTGGTGTCAGGAGAGATCCGCCGCGGCCTGCCGGTCGGGATCGAGGGCCGCGAAGGTAGTGTCTTGAGAGGGCGACATCAACGGCAGACCTGGGGACTCGTGAAACGTTGGGAGGCACTCAGTACGGATGCGCTGAAGCTTCACTCTTTGCGGTACGATCGCAGGGACCGAAGTCCAGACGAGACGGCGGACTGTAACTCGATTTCGGGTTGGGCCTGGGGCCGGCTCAGCCCCTCGAACCGGTTGAACGTGCACATCTTCGATGGCTCCGCCCTGCTGGCGACGGTCACCGCCAATCAGTTCCGCTCCGATCTCCTGAAAGCGGGCAGCGCCTCGTGAGCACCGGAACACCCATCCCCAGCCTGAGGGCTCGACTCAAGAGATCCCCGTGGCTCGTTGCCAGGGTCCACTCTCTGCGCTCGGCCCCTGCCCTGATCCGCTCCTGGATCCGGTACGGCTCGTACTGGTGGCGCAAGGGCCCGGACGGCCTGTCCGTTCCACCTCCGGGCCTGCTCCATCTGGTCGCCGGCACCGCGGACGCATCCTGGTTCCTGGACAGCGGCCGCCGCGGCTTTCAGTCGATCCTCGATACCCTGGCAAGGAATGGCGTCGAGGCGTCCAGACTCTCCGCCGTCCTCGACTTCGGTTGCGGCTGCGGACGGGTCACGCGCTACTGGCAGGCGTTTCGGGAGGTTCAGGTCCACGGCGCCGACTACAATCCCCGTCTCATCGCCTGGAGCAGCCGTCACCTGCCCTTCGGCCGTTTTACGGTGAACCGGCCCGATCCCCCTCTCCCCTATCCAGACGCAAGCTTCGACCTCGTCTACGCCCTGTCGGTCTTCACCCATCTGCCGGAGGAGAGCCAGGTCGCCTGGATGAAGGAGTTGGGCCGCGTCCTCCGGCCCGACGGATACCTGTTGCTGACAACGCACGGAGACTCTTATCGGGAGAAGCTGCCGCCTCACCTGCGCCAGGCGTACGACCGCGGGGAAGCTCGTCGTGGTGGACGAGGCCCACCTGGGCACCAATTCCTGCAACGCCTTCCAACCGCCGGTTTACGTACGAGAGACGCTCGCTGAGAATTGGAAGGTCGTCGACTTCGTGCCCAGTGGTGCGCTGGGCAATCCCACGCAGGATCTGTTCTTGCTTCAGCGGCCGGCCTGAACGGACTTCCCCGAAACGGCCATCCTCTCGCCCGAGCGCCGGCTCTACGCAAAGCTGGCCGAGACATTCGCCGGCTCCCCGCCCCCCCACCCTTTGCGGTACAATCACCTCGCTCCCTCGGAAACACCGGAGGCGTGCCCTAACACGCCCCCGGCGATTACGGCCTACTCGCTACTTCACGGTGCGGTGGGATTCCGGGGAGCCTCCGTCTCCAGACGGTCCGAAGGGGAACGGCGGCGGCGGGGCCGCCGCTCGGGAATCGGCTTGATGCCGAACTCGAGCAGCTTGTCGCTCCGGAAGCCGTACCGGGCCCGGACCCCGTCCCGGATGCGGACCGCCAGGTCCCTGCCCTGGGCGGCCAGGATCCTGCAGCCTCCTGGGTTCTCACCAGCATCTCCCTCTGCAACGTGGCCCTCCTGGCGTGCAGGACCCTGAGGTCCGTCAGGCTCGCTTCGAGCTCCACGTGGAAGCCTTCCACCTGCGGAAGGTCCTCCCGGTTGGCCTCCACCGCCGCCAGCAGCCGGTCCCAGGTGGTCATGATGCCTGTCCATGATGTCTGCGACATTCTCGTCTCTCCTTTCTGTTGATCAGTTGAGCGGTTGAACAAGTCGACTACTTCGCCTCGGCGTGCGTCTGCGGCATCTGCGGCATCTGCGGCGCCTCCGGAGTGCCGCCGGCGGGCGGCGGCGGCGTGGACGTCGGCGGCGGGGTCGTCTTGGCCTTGCGGGGACGCTTGCGGCGAGGCGGGATGTTGAACTGCACCAGCCGCTCGTTGTCGGTGCCGAGATTGCCCTTGACCACACCCTGCAGGCGACGCGCGGCCTCCCGGCCGTCCTCGAGCGCCTTCTTCAACTGCTGCCGGGTCCGCTGCTTGACGGCCTGGTGAGCATCCTGCTGCCCCTTGAGGTCCCGCGTCTCCTTGAGCGCAGCCTCCAGGGCGGCCCGTTGCGGCTCCGCGGCGGTCAGCTCGGTCGCGTTGTCCGCGCAGGCCATGAGGATCTTCTCCCAGGAGAGCATCACGTCGGCGAAAGAATTAATGGTAGCCATCGGTTTTTTCCTTTCCTTTTCGAGTTGAGTCGAGTTTGAGTTTGAGTCTGGAGTTGAGTGGTTGCCCTGGCTGTTGATCCGGCGAAGCATCAGCCGAGAGCGCAAGCGGTGTTCAGCAGAGCGAGCGTCACGCCCGGCCGCCCCCGGCGCGTGATGCCGTGCAGCGTCACCGAGATCCGGCAACCGGCCTGCTCGAGCACGAACGGATGCCCCTCCCGGGAGGCGAGCTCGGCGACGAACGCGGCATAGGCCGACGCCGCTCCCTGGTCGGCGAACTCGCGCACCCGGCCGATCGCCGCATCGCCCGGCATCAGGCGCCAGCCGGCCATCGCCTTCAGGTACTCCTGGACCCGCTCGGGCTTCAGCCCGGTCCAGAGCCCCGGCCGCTTGGGAGGCCGGCGGAGCCCGAGGTCCGGGCCCGCGGTCTGCTTCGTCAACATCGTTTCCATACGGTTTCTCCTTCGAGAATTCCGGGCCTTCATGGCCACGGAAAGACATTTCTGGTCCTCGTCTCGTCACTCCCTTGGGATCGATCCGAGCAGCTCGCCCAGCTCCGCGAGCAGCCCGCCCAACCGCCCCATCTCCCCCTCGCTCAGCCGCCAGCCGCGCCGCCGGCCGAGCACCAGCTCGTCGAGCGGCACCCGCAGAACCTCGCCGAGGGCGGCCAGCGCCTCCAGCGGCGGCGCGTGCTCCCCTCTCTCCCAGTTGCCCACGCGCTCCCGCGTCACCCCGAGACGCCCCGCGAGCTCCCCCTGCGACCATCGCCGGCGCTTGCGCAACTGGACGATCCGCCGCCCCAGCTCCCGGCGCGCCACCGGCTGGCTCTCACCCTCGCCCTCACCTTCCTCCACACCTTCGGATGCACTACCCACAGCAGGAAGCTCTCCGCTCTTCATCGTCCCTCCGGTTTGACGGGCCAGAGGCTACTACGGCCTAAATTGTTTTGTCTAGACCTAAATTGCATTTTGTTTGCCAGTTTCAGAATCACTGTTGATAAAATTGCATTTCCATGTCATGTTGCGCCGAGGAAGCATCTATCGCTTCCGGGCGGCACCGCAGGCGTTCCGGCGTTTCGGAAAAGCGGTCTTGTGGGAAGAAGTTCTTCCTGGACAGGTAAGGCTCCTTCCCTTCTGACAGACTGGAGCTCTCGTTTATGGCAGGACGTTGCGTCCGCGGGCGACGGAGCCATGACGGCGCCGTGCCGACCCGCGATCAGGAGGAGGCCAAAGATGTCTCGACGAATTCATGCAAGGGTGATCACGGCGGCGGCGCTGGCCGCCACGCTCTCGCTCGCCAACCCCGTCCACGCGGCGGGACTGGGCGGCTGGCAGGGAAGCTCCGGATGGCTCCTGGACGCCTGGCACCGGCTCGCCGGAGCCTGGCCGGGCACCGGGGAGATCTCCCACGGAGCGGGCGCGAAGGCCGCGAGCTCTCTGCTCAAGGCAGGAGCCGGCGTCGATCCCGACGGGCATTCATTGACGGGAACCAAGCCGGACGCGAGCATTACGCCCACCGCGGATCGTGGGGCGGGCGTCGACCCCGACGGCTAGGCCTGCGGCCGGACGCCTCTTCCATCCCGCCGTCATCTCCATCCATCCTCTTTTTCCCATCGCCCCGGGCAGGAGCACGCCGGGGCGGTCGTCCTTTTTTCTCGACTGTGAGAGAATGCGCCGGTCCAGTGGAGAAAGAGCATGAGCGACCATCCCAGCCCTGAAGCGCTGTCGGCCTTCCTGCGCGGCGATCTGCCCGCCGGGCCGAAGGTGCCGCGCAAGAAAGTGGACGACGTCGAGCGCATCGAGAGGCAGCTCGCCCGCAGCTGGTCGCTCCGCTACGAGAACCCGAGCCTGATGGTGCAGCATGCCATGATCGCCGTGAAGAACGCCAAGGCGCTCAAGGCGCTGCGCTACGGCACCGATCGGGTCTTTGACCTGCGGGGCAAGACCGAGGCCGAATTGGGCAACGCCTACCGGGTGCTGGACCAGCACGACCTCGCCGAGGAGCACCTGGACTACGCCCGCCAGCTCCTGGAGCTGGGGTCCGGCGACGAGAGCCTGCAGATCCGCCTGATCGAGCTGGAGGCCTCGCTGGACGCCGACCGCCGCCGGTTCGGCTTCGCCGCCAGCCTCCTCCTCAGGGTCGCCGAGTTCCACCAGCGGACCGGAAGCTTTCACCTCGCCGGCCGCGCGTCGATCAAGCGAGGCCTCTACGTGGGCTACGCCGGCTACCCCAAGGAGGCGATCGGCATCCTCGAGGAGGGCCTCTCCCAGGTGGACGGGGGGAGCGAGCCCAGCCTCGTCTACGCGGCCCGGCACAACCAGTTCCTCTTCCTCATCGACTGCGGCCGCTTCCGCGAAGCGCAGATCTTCCGGATGCGGCACGGCCAGATTCTTGGCCGTGCGGAGGGGCGGATGAACCGTGTCCGCCTCCGCTGGCTGGACGGGCGGATCGAGGCCGGCCTGAAAAATCCGGGGCGCGCCGAGACGGCGTTCCGCGAGGTGAAGGAAGAGTTCGAGGAGCTGAGCCTGCCCTATGAAGCCTCGATCGTGGCGCTCGACCTGGCTACGGCGCTGCTCGCCCTGGGGCGCCCCAAGGAGGCCGAGGAGGAGGTGCGGGCCGCCGCCAAGGTGTTCCAGGCGCTGCGCATCGAGCGCGAGGCCCTGGCTGCGGTCCTCGTTCTGTGCACCGCCCTGGAGATGGGCCGGGCCACGGTAGCGCTGGCGGAGGACGTCGCCGCCTTCCTCCGCCGGCTCGATACCGATCCCAACGCCAGGTTCGAGATCCGCCCGCTGTAGCTTCCGATAGAAAAGGCCGGATGGCTGGCGGGGGCGCTACTCCGCCTTCGCCTGGTCCTGGGCCAGGTGGCCGAAGAACTTCCGCAGCGTCCTCTCCACGACCTGCTCCACGTCTTCCTCCACCGACCGGGGAGGCGGAGGCGGCGCGAGGAGCTTCTGCAGCGCTCTCGCCACGGCGGCTTCCAGATCGCCCGGGTCCACGGCGTCCGCCGGGGCCCCAAGGCGGAGCGCCAGCGCCCGGGAGGGCTCGGTGCTGGCGACCAGCTCGCGGTAGCGCGCCGCCGCCTTGCTGGGCGCCCGCCGCGGCGCCGGATAGGCCAGGTGAAGGATCTCCTCGGGCTCGAAGCCGATCGCCCGGGCGATGCTCACCACGTGATCGAACTTCAGCTCGATCTTCCCCGCGAACAGCCGGCTCAGGTAGCCGCTGCCCACTCCCAGCTTCGCCGCCACGTCCGTAAAGTTGTAGCCGAGGAGTCGGATGGCCGACCTGAGCACGTTCAGCATGTGCTGCGATTCCGGCGTCATTTGGAAAGGCAGTCTACCCGTTCCGAAAGAGATCTGCAAGTCCTGATCCCAATTTGGCACGACTTGACATCTTTAGCCGTGTCGCGCATAAAACGGCACCGGCCGCCGTTCTGGGATACGGCGACGCGGTCATGCTGGAGAAGAACATGCCGGAGAAGAACATGCGGGAAGAGAACAGGGAGAGCAAGGCGGCGCGAGAGGCCGGGCTGGTGATCTACCGGAATCTGCTGGAAGCCGCCGAGGCCGCCGCATCTTCCGCGCCTCCCGCGCAGGAGCTGCTCGTCGTCGGCCTGGACGAACGGCGCGAGCCGACCTACTTCGCGGTCTGACGGCTGCGTCTCGCGCAAACCCGGACCCCGGGGTCACGCTCTCGACCCTGGGGGTCACGTCTTCCGCCCCCTGGGTCACCTTCTCCACATTGCAGGTCACCTTCTCCACATCGCAGGTCCCACTCTTTACGTCACAGGTCACCTTCTCGGACCCACAGGTCCCACTCTTTCCGTCAGGGGTCACGTTCTCGGACCCACAGGTCCCACTCTTTCCGTCAGGGGTTGCGTTCTCTGACCTACAGGTCCCACTCTTTACGTCAGGGGTCACGTTCTCCACATCACAGGTCACGCTCTCCGACCCCAGGTCACGTTCTCGGACCTGCAGGTCACGTTCTCGGACCTGCAGGTCACGCTCTCGGACCCATAGGTCTCCGCCCGATCGTTATCGCGGAACCGCCTGGACCAGCTTGGTGCCGAGCACGTGACGAAAATCGGTGTGCTCGCCGTGAGCAACCTGCACCTTGAGGGCGTCGCATTGGAAAGGCCCCGACCAGCTCACGACGGATTCATTGACGAGCCAGATATAGTGGTCGGAGTAGCGCGCACAAACGGTACCGGCAGGCCGACCGAGGCACTCTCCCGTGTACGACGGCTGCTGGTGGAACTGGGCGGCCTCCAGCGGCCGCATGGCGTCGGGGCACCGTGGCAGGGAGGAGCACGCGGTGAATGGGAGGACGCCCAGCAACACGGTAAGCCGGACGAGGGTAGCCATGGCTTGAATACGAGGATGTGACATGAGTCGCTCCTTTCGATGGAGTGCCGGATCGCCGCTGAGGATATCAGGTCGCGCGAGCTTCCGGTCATTCCGCGATCGTCTTTTCGATCCGCCGGTCGGGGACGAACCACATCATGGCGACGAGAACGTAGAGGGCGAGGGCGATCCGCGGATCCACGAACGCCAGGGGGATCGCGGCGGCATAGAGGACCAGGGAGGCCTTGCCCTTGAAGTTGCTGCCCAGGGCGCGCGCCAGCGCGGAATCCTTTCCATGATGAGCGACCAGGACCCGGGTCAGGATGGTGAAGGCGATGCCGTTCATCAGCACGACCACGCCATACAGGGCCACCGGCGTGGCGGCAAAATGATTCTCTCCCATCCAGCTGGTGACGAACGGGACCATCGACAACCAGAAGAGAAGATACAAATTGGCCCACAGGATGTTGCCGTTGACTTTCTGGACGGCGTGCAGCAGGTGGTGGTGGTTGTTCCAGTAGATGCCGACGAACGCGAAGCTGAGCACGTAGCTCAGGAACACGGAAACCAGCGGGCCGAGCGCCGCCAGATCCGGCTTGCCCGGCACCTTGAGCTCCAGCACCATGATGGTGATGATGATGGCGATCACCCCATCGCTGAAGGCTTCCAGACGTCCCTTCCCCATGGATCAGGCTCCCTTCGCCTTTGCGATCGCAAGATATGTCACGGTGGCAGGGGTACCGTCAAGACGCCTTCTCGCGCTGCAGGATCGCCCTGGAATCCTTGAAACCCACCGGCGCGGACGTGTGCTCGTGAACGATCTTCCAGGCACTGCCCGAGGGCTTGAGCGCCCAGGTGAGCCGGTTCTGCATGGCCCGGAGCTCCTCGCCTTCCGCGGAGATTCCCGCGTAGGTGACGATCGCGCTGACCACCCCCAGCTCCTGCCCGCCCGTGATCCGAACGTCCTCGAACTTCACCCTCACCCGTTCGCCGCCGAGCGAAGCGAACCACCCTTCGATCATCTTCCGCCAGGCTGCAATGCCTTCGTAGGACCACACGCCCCAGGTATCGAAGACCCGCACTTCTTCTTCATACAGGCGCAGGAACGCGTCGACATCCTTGTCGAAGACCGCTGCTTGATAGGCTTCGAGGATCTGCGTCATGGAATTTTTCGTATCGCTCATTCTGGACTCCTGGAAGGGTCAGGCGTCATCGTAGAGGTGCAAGGGATAGCCTTCCGACAAGGCGCGCTCGAGCACGGCGGTGACGAACTCTGTCTTGGCGAGCGAGTACCGCTCACGGGATTCGAGCGTGACGCCATCATTTTCGGAAGCGAGTCCACGCTTGAGGGCCTCGTACTCGGCTGCGACGCGAGAATGGTCACGCAGATAGTCGCGAAACGCCAGGTGTCGTCGCTCCAGCTCCGATCCGCGGACGCAAAGATGGATGTGATGCGTGGACGGCCATTCAGCCGGCTTTTGGAAGAACGGGTAGACCCGGTCGAACTCGCCGAGCGGTACATGCGTGTAACCGATTTGGGCCAGTGATCGAGTGCAGACAGGCAGCGGCATAAGTGTCGCGACCGACACCTGGATGTCGATCACGGGCTTTGCCGCCAAGCCAGGGACTGACGTGGAGCCGACATGATCCACCCTGAGAGCCCGTGCGCCCATCGCATCGCGGATGCTTGCTGCTTCCGTAGCGAAGAGCGTAGGCCAGCATGAGTCGTATGGATCGATCCTGATCATCGCGATGTACGTGTAAGATTACGCTCCTTGCGCTAATCCCATAGCCGGATCAATAAGTTAGCTCAGACCTACCGTTACTGATGCTCCGCTTCACTGTAGTGAATGCCGTCAGGCTTGGCAAACAAAGCAGTGTCGAGCGTTCGACACTCGTAAGAGAGATAGTTGACCGTGTACTGGTCGTCTGGCTCTTTGACCTCGATACTCGTAGGCCTACCTGCAGCCGTGGTATGAAGCGTTACGGTGGTGCCCTCGAACGTATGGAGGTAAACGTCCCCGCTCCGCGGTGCCTGGTGAAGGGGCACGACGGAATGGGCGCGCATAAAGGCGACCTCAGAGCCAAATTCAAAAATCTTCCAATGACTGGAGGTAGTTCCGCTCAGGATCGGCGCATGAAATTCGATAACAGGCCCGGGATCCACAATGTGCTGTCCCGTCGAGTCAAAGAGGTTCACCATCCAGATGTCCGGCTCGTTCACCACAGCGAGGCCGTGGATGTGGTTCTCGGCATCGATCTGCTCTTCGACTCTGCCGTACTTCGTGCCGGCCTTGTAGAGGACCTTCGGTTTCGCGGCGAAGCTGTCGCGCTGCACCGTGGGTGAGGATGTGGAGGTCGTGGCGACGAGCATCTGATCCGTGGCGCAATCAGCAGCTACGATGCTCGGCAAGAGGAACGCCGCGCCGAGGGAAAGCTTAAGAAAGTTCACCAGTTCTCCTATCGGTTCAAAATGAGCAGTAACGTTCACTCTGCCGCCCGCCAACTCCCATCCGGCTGAGGAAGCCAGCGCACTCCCTCGCCGTCGAGCCACTCCCCGATCGGCTCGCCGGCGCGATTGTCCGAGCCCAGCCGCAGGACGTGCCCGTCGGGATCTGAAACGTGCAATTCGCGAGAGCCCCAGGGATAGTTCGTCGGTGGATGCCGGATGACGGCTCCGCGCCCGCGAAACTCCTCGTGGAGTGCGTCCGCGTCGCTCACCGCGAGCCACACCCACGTGCCCGGGTGGCCCTGGTCCCCCTCCGAGAGCATGAGTGACGCGCGCCCGCGGCGAACGGAGGCAACACCCCCGTTGCGCCATTCCACACGAAAGCCAAGGACGTCGACGTAGTAGGCGAGACTCGCGTGGAGGCTCGCGACACGGAGAATCGGCGTAACCCCGCCGAACTCGATCGCGGGCGAGACGGTCGTAGAGCTTTCATCTTCCGGCATAGGGTTACTCCGTGTTGACGCTCAAATTGCTATGCCGAGCGGCGGGAACCGCGCCTTTTGCGGCTACCGCCAGCTCGATCGGCGGGGTTGGGCAACTCAATGTCTCATTGCGCGTTGAGCTGCGTGACGCACTTCGGGACGTTCGTCGCACGCGAGACGGTCGAGTAGCGCCTTAAGTGAACGCCCCATCTGTTCGATGTACTCGGCGTCCGGTATTTCAACGCCATGGACTAGATAGTTCCGGACCCTTCGAATGTGTTCAATTTCGGCCAACTCCTCGGGATTGAACACATCAAGCCGACGAAGCACGCCTGGTGACGGAATCGCAGACCCCCGTGGGTCGACTTGACGATAGGACGCCAGTTCTCGTAGGAATCTCTCAAAGGTGATCCATTGAGCGAGAAAGTATCCTAGGGCAGCGTGATTGAGTGCGGAGGATGCAGCCGTGTGTGTCGTGTACGCTGTAGTTAGCCCAATATCAGAAACGGCGGAATCTCCCCGCAGTCCGGCGTAGATCTTGTAGCGATCTGGATCGGTAGCTAGCACTTGGTCAGTGATCTGCTGTGCAACTGGTCTTCGTTCGGTGTCGGGGCTCAATGACTCCAGATAGGGCTTCAGAGCGTCCGGGCTGAGCAGGTCTAGCTTCCCGAGAAGCCGGAAGAGCAACTCCACGTCCCCAAGGACGGGCTCTGATACGCCGTCTTGGAGAAGTGGCTTAGCTGCCTCAAGGAGGAAAGAGGCCAGATCAAAATGGTTCTCGAACTTTGACCCTTTGCCCTTCACACGAACTTCAGCGGCACGCTGTAGACGTTCAAGTGAAATCTCCCCTGCGAGTACCATCCCATTGAGTTCATCTAAGATAGCCAACTCGTCTTCTGACAGATTACCCTGTAGCGGCTTGTAGACAAGATCGTGCTCGACCTCCGCCCACGCATGCATTAGGACAGAAGCAACTTGGACCTCGATTCGCGCGTCGGAGTAGCGCTGGCTGGCGTCAGGAAGGCTGCTCTCACGAAGCTGAAGTCGATAGTGCGTGGCCCAATAACCGGAGAAACGCTTCGCGTACGATGGGTTGGAGGTGCCAGTGAATTCCTTAGACGGGGAAGTTAGTGTGAACTGGTCTCGGATGATCTTGTCGACTTCCTTACGCTCACCCGGGAAATAAAGTGCGACCCGCACGCCCGCAAGATCGACGATGTCACTGTAGATATCATCAATGGTAACGTATGTTTTCGATTTTGCACGTTGATGGACTTTCGGCTCTAGGCGCCGAGGGTTCTTCGCCCTTGAGGTCACCATCGCACGCACACCAGATGCTTGGAGCCTGGAGTCGAGTTGCTGGGCAACAAGGCGGCCTGCCTGCTCGAAGAAGTCAAACTCGCGCCTGTAGCGAGTGATGAACTGATCTATGAGATCGATCGACATGAATTCTGGCCTCACGGGTTTGATGGTGAGCGGCGGCACCGCACGATAGGGCGGCGTCCGTCCGCTCGACCACTTGGGCTGGGCGCCGCTTAGCCAACCTGCCCCTTTTCTGCTGCCTTTACAACGAGCTTGGCCACCTGCTCCAAAACTTCTATTAGCTCTTCTGGCTCACCTTAATCTCAGATTTCGGGGCAGGTTCGGAATAATTTTCTGTCGATCTAACAAAGACTTCAACAACAAGTCTAAGACAGCCAGCTCTCGCAAGGTTAACCTCTTTTCGCAACTCCGTTGCCTCGCTTCTGTTCCTTCCGGGATTGCTGCACCTTATCCGGCCTAGATGTTGTGTTCCGCCCGCCGGGACCGACGACGACAATCGGCTTCCAGCTGCCGGCATTCCCTGAGAGTCGTAGCGATCGGTCGAATCTGGTTTCGTTCACAAACGGGCTGTCTGATATACAACTGAGTAAAAGCGAGTCCAATCCCTCAAGCCTCCATAGCCGGAAAGATCTTCCATAATGCCCGAGAAAATTGGAGCCACTTTCCGTTGGGAGTCCACGAACTTGACCTCTATAAGCGCCTCAAGCGAGCGGATCGCCCCATCAGGAATGAAGCTCTTCAAACCCTTGGGCAGCTTTATTTCTCTGCTGTAATCGGAGAAGGTGCTCTCCAAGTGATCATGCAAAACCCGCTTAACATCTAGCTCTTTTAGGGGCACCACTCCGCGCGCCCTCAGGATCTGAGGCGTCGATCGGAGCACGTACTCTAGCGTTTCTATGCCGGCGGGGTCCTCCACGAGCACTCCTTTCGAGCCAGCGCCAATAACCTGGAGAATTTCGTTTATAAGTCGCAAGGGACGTGAAACAAGAAATACATTAACCCCATCTTGCTCGCATACAGTCTCGCTAAGGTTACCGGTAAAGACTTCCCATGAACTAAGAAAGCTCCGTCGTGTATCGTTCATTCCCATCAGGTCCAGCAGTACCGGAATCTGCCGACCAAGCGAGTCTAGCCAACTCGCTAGGTCCTCTGTGCGCTGCGCCTCAAACTCCTCTTTGCCGGCCCAACTCAAAGTCATACACGCGTCGAGATCTCCCAAGACCGAGTACGCTGATCGGGTCTTGTCGAGAAGCCGCGCAACAGCGTGCGCAACGAAAGCTTCGCTCACAGGTCTACTGTCCACCTTGTTCCAGAGCCTCGTACTATAGTGGCATAACGTTTGACATAAGGGGCGGCCGCAAGCAGGCGAAGCCTGATTGTGGACGTCCCCCCGATGGAAGGTTAGGGAGCACGTGTCGACCTGACCCGCTACGATTTCTTGGCGCGGACGAAGTAGTTCGCATCGTCCCCACGCTGAAAGAAGAAGACCAATATGCGTCGGGACGTGTTGGCCGGTCCGAGTTGGTTCTCCTTCAAGAAATTGATGTCGCCGTTGGTCAGCCTGATCTTGGTCTTGGTCGATACTGACTCTGACCGCGTTCCGTCGCTAAAAATCTGCACTGCAAGTTCGTAGTCGCCCTCTTCAAGGGCGAATGGTAGTTCGGTAGATAGCTGCATGCGTTTGCTCAGGGCATCGCCATGCGAAATGAATAGAGTGCTTGGAAAGCTCTCAAATCGGGTGTCTGTCCTTCGCTGACCGTTCTCGTCGACGAAAACCGTTGTCAAGTTCTCTTCCCAGACCATTCGCTGGCGCGATCGGTCAGGAGCCTTCAGGAGTTCCCATGAAACCTCATGGACGACTGCCAGCGTGGCGCCCGGATTGTGGATAGTGAGTTCTGGCTTGACCCGGAGACGGCCGCCTTCTGCGAGCTGAAGAAGAAGGGTTTCGCCGAACCGCGGCTGAAGTGCAGCTTTCCGAAAGAACGTGAAGTAGGCGTTTGTCACAGCGACCGCGAGCGCGAGTACTGCAATAACCTGGGCCCATTGGAACTGTCCGAGATGCACTGGAGTTCTCCCTGTGGTGAGTAGTGAGACGGATCATAGTCAGCTTGTCGTGACTAAGCGCCCCAACCTATCTTATCCGTCTCGTCCCACGCTGCATTACCGACATCCCTGATCCGCCCAAGCGGAAAGGCGCGGCGGATAGCCATAGACCGATCTCATTATCATCCTATGACTTAGCTCAAGCCTAAGTCAGTCTCTAATCTGCGTCAATACACCTCCCTTTGGCGTGTAAGCAGTGGATGCCCTCGCTGAGGCCGCTGCTGCTGATCCGACGACCTTGATCGAGGTTTCATCGGGAAGCGAGCTTCAACTTGTCGTATAAGCCTTTTGGCAGAGGGGCTGGTGATGCTTATGCGCAAGGCCATCCGCCGATAAGGCATCTCGCAACGGATCGCACAGGGTTCAGAAGCCGAGCCCGGGATTAAAATCCACCTCTTATACACATCTGATCCCTGGGGCCGCGACGCTGGAGGTGAGAGGGGACCGGAGCAGCCTCTCCGCTGCAGAGACGACCCGACGTCCCCATGCCCTCCGTGGCGTTGTCGTATCGGGTCTGGGTCGTCTCTACGGGACGGTGCTGCCACGGGCAAAGGATTGCGATGGCGGGGGCATCGCGAAACGAAATCTCCCAGCCTCCGTAACCCCGATCTCCCGGCCGCGTCTCCGAGGTTCCGTAGAGACGATCCAGACCCGATACGAGATCTCTTCGCAGGCCACGGGGACGTCGGGTCGTCTCCGCAGCGGAGAGGTCGCTCCGGCCTGTTCGAGCCTCCGGCGTTGCGAGCTCGCAGCCGCGAGATACGTATAGGAAGTTGTCTGGAAGTCGATCGCGACGCCTTCTGCCCGGGCATGAATGCCCGGGCTAAGAACAGCGCCGGATGAATCCGGCTTCAAGTCCCCTTAAGGGGGCGCTGTTCCTAGCCCGGTGATTCATCGCCGGGCGGGAGAGGCGGCTTTCCAGACGCCCTTTAAGAAGTTGGGATTGAAATCCCGGTCTACCAACGGTCGCCCCTGGCCTGGGCTCTGCAGCAACGAGGGTGGAGGGTCCCGGATGGGACGGGCGTCAGTAGACCGGGATTTCAATCCCGGGCAATGACGGCGACGGTTCCTCCCCAGCATGGCCTGGCCCACCGAACTGACGGAGGTGCAGGAGAAGGTCCTCCCTCTCCTGTGGGAGAGGGAGGCGTAGGATGAGGTTGAAGGTCACGGACCTCTCGCACCCGGACTCTACTTGCCCGCCTTGCCGCTCCCCTTCCTCTCCCCCACCGTTCCGAGGTCCACCATGGCCTGGTCGGTCATCACCACGAAGGGGCGCGGCTCGACGGTGAGCCGGCCGGCGCCGTCGTGGCGCACGACCTGCACGGTTCCCATGCCGTACCCCATCGGACCGCGGCTGTAGTAGTTCACCGCCAGTCGGTAGGGCGCGGCGTCCCGGGTGGAGGGCGCGGCCACCGTGAAGCATTCGGGACCGTAGCCGGTGGTCACGTCGGCGTAGAGCTCGCCTCCCGAGGGCAGGGTCTTCTGCCCGTAGAAGGCGTGGGCGCCCCGGCGGTCGTAGACGTGGAGGTCGACGTCGTTGGCGTCAGTCTCCCAGGTGAGGACGAAGCGCAGGGAGGGCTCGGTGGAGATCCGGGCGCCGTGGGCCTGGAGACGGTCGAGCACCTCTCCATGGCGGGCGGGCTCGGCGCGCAGCCAGGCGGCGGCGAGGAGGCCGAGGTCTTCCCGCAGGACCCGGTCGACGCCGAGGAACCGGCCTCCCGGATATTGCTGCTCGATCCCCCGTTCCAGCGCCTGGAAAGCTGCCTCGAACCGGCCGGCGCGCAGCAGGGCCCAGGCGAGGAGGCGGTGGCCCGAGGGGTGATCCGGACGCTGCTCGACGGCCTTCTGGTAGGTATCGATCGCCAGCGCGAGCCCCGCGTCCCCCAGCCGCTCGAGGCGCTCTCCGGCCAGCCGCCGCAGGTCGACGCGGCTGGGAAAGAGGTCGATGAGCGAGCCGTAGGCCCGCACCGCCGCGCTCCTCTCGCCGGCGGCCTCCCAGGCCTCGCCCAGCGCCAGCAGGCCCAGCACGTCGCCCGGCGCCTCGGTGTTCCAGGCTTCGGCGAGGGCGCGGGCCTCTCCCACCCGGCCGGCGGCCAGGAGCTGCTTCACCTCGGCGAATCGCCCGGTCCAGGGCGCGACCGGCGGAGCTTTCGCCTCGGCGGGGGCGGAGTTGCGTCCCCCGGGGACTTGGGCGGTGGGCACTCGGGCGGTGGGGATGCGCCTGAGCTCTTCGTCGGTGACCGTGGCTCCCGTGGAGATTCTTCTCTCGTCGAGAGCCGGCCTCTCCTCGGGAGCCACCATGGCCTGGACCTCCGACCCGAGGGAGGGCGAGGAAGGGGACGGCGGCACGCCGCCGGCTCTTCCGCCAGCAACACCGCTGGGGACGCCTCCGACCACCCCGCCCTCGGCCATCTCCCGCGCGTCCAGGACCGGCGCGGCGTCAGCCGATCCGGCGGTCCCCGGCTCGGCCCCGGGTCCGAGATAGCCGAGCGATTTGAGGGCGGCATCCGCCGAGGGCTCCATCTCCTGGGCCTGCCGGGTCAGCGGGGCGGACCGGCGGGCCAGCACGTCCAATCCCCCCGGGCCGACGGTCAGGATGTCGGCGAGGGAGCGCTGGTCGAGGCCGAAGCGCTGGTAGTCCCACTGGGACTCGAGCACCAGCATGGCGGTGAAGGGGCTCAGGACCCGGTGCTTGACGCTGACCTCGACGATCTCCAGCCCGAGGGCCTTGCGCAGGTCGTCGTCGCCGCCGAGGGCGGATTCGCGCAGGTGCACCAGGCGCTCGATGCGGGCTTGCGCCCAGGCGCGTTCGAGCAGGGGGCGCTCGGTGGACGCCGGCTCGCCGCCGAGGAGAGACGGCCGGCCGTCAAGGGTGAGGCGCAGGGGGCGGTCCGCCGGCAAATCGGCGTAGACCAGCGCCTGATCGCCGGCCTGGACGCCGTCCAGGGTCTCGGGCCAGACCCAGGCCGCCCCGTCGACCGCCACCTTGATCCCGGAGCGGCAGGCGAGGCTCAGCCGGCGGGCGATCTCGGCGAGGGGCGCGGCGCCGTCGAGGCGCTGGCCGTCGTGCGCCAGGTTGCCGGTGGTCAGCTCGTGGAGGACCGCCTCGTCGCGCAGACCGCCGACCGCCAGCACGTCCAGGCGCTCCACACCCCGGGCGCCGAGGGCGTGCACCGCCGCCTTGAGCGCCCGCGTTTCAATGTTGCCGGCGGTGGCAACGCCGTCGGTGACCAGAAGGACCCGAGGATACTTGCGCCCGTTCCTGGGTAGGCGGTCGGCGAGCCAGCCGAGCGCTCCCGCGAGATCGGAGGCCCCCAGCGGCCGGCGGCCGGCGAGCCGCTGGATCTCGGATTCGCGGAAGCCGCCCGCCGTGCCTTCGAAGATGGGAACGACCTCCTGGTCGAAGGCGGCGATCCCCAGGGGGATGGAGCCCTTCCCGCCGTCGCGCAGGCCGGCGATCAGTTGCTGCAGCCGGCGCACCTGGGTGGCGTAGCCGAGGGCGCGCGAGGCGCTCGAATCGACCAGCACGTAGAGGCCGGCGACCTCCTGCGGCACGGGCTCGACCGGGGCGGAGACGCGGACCACGGCGAGGTTGCCCTGGCGCAGCCCGGCGCGGCCTCCCGAGCCGTCGACCCGGTCCTGGGCGATTTCGAAGTCGCGGTCGGGGGTCCAGTCCCGCTTGTGCAGCTCGACGACGCGGCGGTCGCTGACCTCGCCGCCGAGGTTGCTCGCCGGGGCGTTGCCCGCGGCGGCGGGACGGCCGCCTAGAAGGACGCGGAGGTCGAGCCGGCCGATCCGGGAGAGGCCGCGGAGGGGGAGGACGTAGGACTGGTCCGCGCGCTCCAGGGCGTGGGAGTAGGAGACGATCAGCTCTTTGCGCCCGCGGGCCGGGATCGGGAAGACGCGGGCCGAGAACTCGTTGCCGGCCTCCTGCTCGAGCAGGGCCGGGTCCTGGCGGAGATGGAGGAAGTCCTCGTAGACCACTTGGGCGCGCCGGCGCTCCACCACCTCCCCTTCCTGCCAGCCGGAGTCATTCTTCATCGCGAAGCGGCTGAGCGCCGCGCCCGGCGGCAGGGCGATGCGGAAGCGCCCCTCGATCCGCTGGTCGCCGGGGTTCTCGAAGGTCAGGTGCATCTCGGTAAAGGCGAGCGGCGGCTCGAGCACACCGTTCACCTCGACGGCCACCAGGGCGAGGCCGGTGCCGTCCGAGGCGGTGAGGCCGATCGGAGCAGCCGGCTCGGCCTCGGGGCGGTCGATCCCGTTCTTGGCGAAGCGGAAGGAAGAGGAGGCGGAGACGGCGGCGGGCCGGGCGGCGCCGGAACCCGCGGCCACCGTGAGATCCGCCAGACCGGTAACGAACAGGACGGCGATGAACAGGATGGCGGCGAAGACGTTGAAGCCGAGGAACCTGGCGTTGCGGGACATGGAGGCGTCCTCCTCCCGGATCGGAGCGAAGCGGTCCCGGGTTTGGGACCGTTCACTTTCTTAGACACGGCTCGGGTGGAAAACGTGCCTGGGGTGGTTGACCGGCGCGAAATGCCTTACCCTGGGAGCATCATCAAAGAAGGGTGAGCTCAGCCGGCATGTCCGTTTCCGATGTCACGATGCTGCTCGACGCCGCGCGTCAGGGGGACCGCGGCGCAGAGGAAAAGCTGTTCGACCGTCTCTATGCCGATCTCAAGCGCCTGGCGCGCCCAGCTCTCGCGCGGCGGCCGGCCGGGCGAGACCCTCGACACGACCGGGCTGGTGCATGAGACCTACCTGCGGCTCTCCGGAGGCTCGCTCCACGATGCCGCGAGCCGCGCCCACTTCTTCAATCTGGCGGCGCGGGTGATGCGCAACGTGCTGGTGGACTTCGCGCGGCGGCGGGACGCCGGGAAGCGGGGGGCCGCCCTGCGCGTCTCCTGGCCGGAGGGGATGGACCCCGCGGCACGCGGCGAGGGGCCGGAGCTGGATCTGCTGGCCCTCGACGCCGCGCTCGACCGGCTGCAGGGGGAGAGCCCGCGCCTGGCGAAGGTCGTCGAGCTGCGATTCTTCGCCGGCCTGCCGCTGGAAGAGATCGCCGGTCTGCTCGACGTCGGCGAACGCACGCTCAAGCGCGACTGGAGGAAGGCCCGCGCCTTCCTGCTGGCCGAGCTCAAGGGCGATCACTGACGATGAATCCCGATCCGGCTCCCGATCCGGTTTCCGATCAGAATGTGCCGGCCGGCCGCTGGGAGGAGCTCTTCGACGAGCTGGTCGAGCTGCCGCCGCCGGCCCGCGCCCGCCGCCTCGCCGAGTTGGAGGCCGAGGACCCGGCCCTCGCCGCCCGCCTGGAGCGGCTGCTGGCGGCGGACGGCGAGACGGCGGGCTTCCTGGCCCGTCCGGTGGCGGAGCTGCTGATCGAGGAGGACGAGGACGAGGAGGACGCCTCCGAGCCCTCCCTGGCGGCCGGCACCCGGGTCGGCTCCTGGCGCCTGCTCCGGCTGCTCGGCCGCGGCGGCATGGGCGAGGTCTATCTCGCGGAGCGCGACGAGGGGACCTTCGTCCAGCGGGCGGCGCTCAAGCTGATCAGGCGCGGCATGGACTCCCAGGCAATCGTCCGGCGGTTCGTGCGCGAGCGCCAGATCCTCTCCCGGCTCGACCACCCCGGCATCGCCCGCCTGCTCGACGGCGGCAGCGCCGCCGACGGCCGGCCGTTCTTCGTGCTCGACCGGGTGGAGGGAACGTCGATCACGGAGTACTGCCTCGACCGCGGGCTCGGCCTGGAGGCGAGGCTGCGGCTGATCGCGAGCGCCTGCGCGGCGGTCGACAGCGCTCACCGCCGCCTGGTGGTGCACCGCGACCTCAAGCCGGCCAACATCCTGGTCACCGCGGACGGCGAGGTCAAGCTGCTCGACTTCGGCATCGCCAAGCTGCTGGCCGGCGATGGCGGCGATGGCGGTGGCGAGGAGGAGACGGCCGGGCTCACCCAGCTCGACGCCGGCGTGCTCACCCCCGCCTATGCCGCGCCGGAGCAGATCCTGGGCGAGCCGATCACCACGGCGACCGACGTCTACGCCCTGGGGGTGCTGCTCTTCGAGCTGATCACCGGCGCGCTGCCCCACGCGCGCGAGCGGCGGTCATTGGGCGCCCTGGCCGGCGCGGTGGCGCGGGAGACGGCCGAGCGGCCGAGCGCCGTCCTGCGGCGGATCGCCGCCGGGGACGGCCCGCGGCTCGCCCGCCGGGTGGCGGGGGACCTCGACCTCGTCGTGCTCACCGCCCTCCACCGCGACCCGGCGCGGCGCTACCCTTCGGCGGCGGCGCTCGGCGACGACCTCGGGCGGTTCCTCGCCGGCCGTCCGATCCGGGCGCGGCCGGACTCCGGCCGCTACCGGCTGCGCAAGTTCGTCGGCCGCAACCGGCTGCCGGTGACCGTGGCGGCGCTGGGTCTCGCGGCCCTCCTCGCCGGACTGGGGGCGGCGCTCTGGCAGGCCCACGCCGCGCGGACCGAGGCGCGGCGGGCCGACGCCGAAGCCCGGCGGGCCGAGCGGGTGAAGTCCTTCCTGCTCTCGGTGTTCCGGCAGTCCGATCCCGAACAGTCGGGGGGCGCGGCCGTCTCCGCCCGCGAGCAGCTCGAGCGCAGCATCCAGGGGATCGACGTCGAGCTCGCCGGAGATCCCGCCACCCAGGCGGACGTGCTCGACGCCGCGGCCCGGGTCGAGGGCAACCTCGGCCTGCTCGATCCGGCCCTGCAGCACGCCCGGCGAGCCCTCGCCCTGCGGGAGAAGACCCTGCCGCCTGGGGACGGCCGTACCGCGGCCAGCCGCCTCCTCCTGGGGGAGACCCTGAAAGTCCACGGCGACCCTGCCCCGGCCCGGACGACGCTCGAGCGGGCCTTGACGGAGCTCGTCGCCGTCCGGGGCGCGGACAGCCTCGAGGTGGCCGCGGCCCGGCGCTCGCTGGCGGACCTCCTGCACGGGCCGGGGGAGCGGGCCCGGGCCATCGAGATGCTGCGCCAGGCGCTGGCGACCTTCCACCGGAAGCTGGGCGACGGCCACGCCGACACCGCCGAGACGCTGATGGAGCTCGGCGCCCTGTTCGAGGAGGACCAGCGGTACGGGGAGGCCGAGAAGGCCTACCGGCAGGCGCTGCCCCGGCTGACGCGCGCGCTGGGGATCCACCACCCGAAAGTGGCGGAAGCACAGGCCGATCTCGCCGGCCTGCTCGACCGCCTGTCGCGCCCGGCCGAGGCCCGCCCGCTCTTCGAGCAGGCCATCGCCTCGCAGCGCGCCGCCCTCGGCGGGCACCACGTGGCCCTGGCGGGGACGCTCTTCTCCTACGGCCTGCTGCTGATCGGCCGGCAGGAGCTGAAGGCCGCCGACGCGGCGCTCTCGGAGGCGCTGAGCATCTTCGGACCGGACCGCTACGAGGCCGCCCACTGCCTGCGCTACCTGGGGCTCTCGGCGATGGACCAGGAGCACTACCAGGAGGCCGCCGGACTGTTCACCCGCGCCGCCGGCACCTACGAGCGCACCGCGGGAGCGGACGATGTCGAGCGCTGGCGGGCGCTCGCCAATCTCGGCTGGGCCCACCTGCACCTGCGTCAGGTCCCGCTGGCCCGGCAGGAGCTCTCCACGGCGGTGGCGCGGATCGAGCGACTCGCCGGACCCGAGAGCTACCAACTGCGCCTCCCGCTCAAGGAGCTGGGGGAGACGCTGACTCGGGCGGGCGCCTCTTCCGAGGCGATCGCGACCCTCGAGCGCGTGCGACGGCTTGAGGAGAAGCTCTTCGGCACCACCCGGCACCGGGACGTCGCCGGCTCGGACCTCCTGCTGGCCCAGGCGCGGCTCGCCCGCGGCAAGGGTGGAGACACCCAGGCGGCGCGCCGTTCGCTGGACGAAGCCATCGCGATCTTCTCCCACCTGGCGTCCAACGATCGGCTCTACGGCCGGACCCTGCTCGAAAGCGGCAAGCTCGCCCTGGCCGAGGGGAACCGCGCCCGCGCCCGCCGGGAGCTGGCGGCGGCTGGGTAAAGAAGCCGGGGGCCTTGCTTTCAGCCCAGCCGCGCTTCGAGGCCGGCTTTCACCGCCGGCCACTCCTCGGCGAGGATGCTGTACACCACGGTGTCGCGGACGTAGCCGTTCGAGCGGGTCTGGTACTTGCGGAGCACCCCCTCGCGCCGGGCGCCGAGCTTCTCGATGGCCCGCTGGCTGTGGAGGTTGTTGAGGTCGGTCTTGAGCTGCACCCGCACGGCGCCGAGGTCCTCGAAGGCGTGGCGCAGCAGCAGGTACTTGCTCTCGGGGTTCACCCGCGTGCCCTGGTGGGCCTTGCCGATCCAGGTGCGGCCGACCTCCAGCCCCCGGTGAGGGGGCCGGATCTCCAGGTAGCCCGACACCCCCACCGCCTCGCCCGTCGCTTTCACGAAGAGAGCCCAGAGCTGGGAGTCGGCGGCTCCCAGGGAGTAGCGCATCCAATCCTCGAAGGCTTCGTAGCCCTCGTCGCGCGGCACCTCCAGCGTGTGCCGGAAGATCTCGGGATCGACGTGCGGCCAGAGCAGCGGGGCATGCCCCAGCGTCAGGGGTTCCAGGCGGAGCCCGGGGCCTTCGAGGCGGACGGGCTGGACGTTCATCGGGCTGCCTTCACCTCCGCCACCCAGGCCCTGATGTTCTTCTCCAGCAGGTCGAGCGGCACCGAGCCGTTCCCCAGGACGTGGTCGTGGAAGGCGCGGAGGTCGAACTTCGGCCCCAGCTCCTTGGTGGCGTAGGCGCGCAGCTCCTTGATCTTCAGCTCGCCGATCTTGTAGGCGAGCGCCTGCCCCGGCACCACGATGTAGCGGTCGATCTCGACCTCGATGTCGTGCTCGGTCTTGGCGGAGTTGGCCTTGAAGTAGTCGATCGCCTGCTGGCGCGTCCACCCCATGGTGTGCATGCCGGTGTCCACCACCAGGCGGATCGCCCGCCAGACCTCGTAGGTGAGCTGGCCGAAGCGGGAGTAGGGGTCCTTGTAGAGGCCGATCTCGCCGCCCAGGCTCTCGGCGTAGAGCCCCCACCCCTCGACGAAGGCGGTGTAGTCGTCGTACTTGCGCCATTCGGGGACCCCTTCGAGCTCCTTGGCGAGGGAGAGTTGCAGGTGGTGCCCCGGCACCGCCTCATGGGAGGTGAGCGCCTCCATCTCCCATTTCGGGCGCGACTTGAGATCGTAGGTGTTGGCGTTGAACTCGCCCGGCCGGCCGGCGGCGAGCGAGCCCTCCTCGTAGTAGGCGGTGGTCTGCGACTTCTCCGCGTAGGCGGGCACCGGGATCACCCCGTAGGGGAGCCGCGGCAGCTTGCCGAACAGCTTGACCAGCTCGGGATCGATCCGCTTGGCGATGTCGCGGTAGCCGGTGAGCAGGTCTTCCGGCTTGTCGTAGAAGAACCGCGGATCGGTGCGCAGGAACTGGCAGAAGTCGGCGAAGCTCGCCTTGAAGCCAGTCGCGGCGATCAGGGCGTCCATCTCGCCGCGGATGCGCTTGACCTCGGCGAGGCCGATCTGGTGGATCTGCTCGGGCGTCAGGCTGGTCGTGGTGTAGACCCGCGCCGTGTAGGCGTACCAGGCCTTGCCGTTGGGCAGGTCGCCCATCGCGATCGCCTCCCGGGCGGCCGGCAGGTAGGTGTTGACGAGATAGCCGTGCAGCTTGCGGAAGGCCGGCGCCACCCGCTCGGTGAACGCCTGGGACGCCTCGCGCTTCAGCCGCTCCCGGTCGGCGGCGGGGACCGTCTCGGGAAAGTTCTGGAAGGCCTTCAGCATGGGGCTCTTCAGGGGATCGTCGACGAGCAGGCTCTCGACCTGGGCGGGGACGTCGCGCAGGGTCACCCGCGGCGGCGTGATCCCCTCGGCGAGCCCCTTGTCGAGCAGCGCGATCGTCTGGTCGACGACGGTGGGAAAGCCGCGCAGGCGGGCGATGATGTTCTCGTAATCCTTGACGTTGCCGGCCGGCATCACCGACAGGAGCTGCGGGATCTCCTGCTGCACGCCTCCCAACTGGCTGATCTGTAGATATTCGCCGTGGAACCTCTCCCCTTCGATCCCCTGCTCGACATGCCGGTGCAGCAGGTCGTAGTGGATCTGCTCGGCGGCGGCGAGCCGGGAGCGGTCGATCGAGTCGAGGGCCTGCAGCATCCTGTGGGTGAGCCGCCGGCCGAGCTCGATCGACTCGGGAGAGGCGTCGGACCAGCGGTCGTTGAGACCCGGGTAGCCCACGAAGGTGGCGAACTCGGGCGAGGCGTGCATCTGGAGCTTCCCATCGGAGATCGAACAACCGCTTCAGCCGCTCGCTCTCGCTCCCCTGCCCCTGGGTGGCGGGGAACTGCTCGATCCGTTGGGCGTAGGCGGCGACGTCGGGCGGCACGGCCGCTCCGGCCGTTCCAGCAAAAGCGGCGGCCGCCAGCAGGAGGGCGAGGGCGAGGATCGGTCTTCTCATGGTTCTCATCTCCTTCCAGAGCCTCCGAAGGTCACGTCGAGCGGCACCTTGCGGCCGTCGCGCACCACCACCGCCGTGGTCTTCTCCCCCGGCTTGGCGCGCTGGAGCACGTACATGAAGTCGTGGATGTCGCGGATGTCCTTGCCCGCCAGCCCCACCAGCAGGTCCCCCCGGCGCAGGCCGGCCTGCTCGGCGGGGCCGCCGGCGCGCACGCCGGCCAGCAGCACGCCCGGGCGGCCGTCGCCGGCGTAGTCGGGAATGGTGCCGAGCGAGGCGCCGTAGGAGCGGACGTCCCCCGCCGGGGCGGGGGCCGGCACGCTCCTGTAGGTGGGCCGGCCGGGCCGGTTGGCGATCCCGGCGGCGAGGTCCGCCACCAGGGCGGCGATGTGGGCGCCACCGCCGGCGTTGATCTTGTCGGAGTCGTCGGAGGGCTTGTGGTAGTCCTCGTGCGGACCGGTGAAGAAGTGGAGCACCGGCACGCCCGCGGCGTAGAACGGGCTGTGGTCGGAGGGGCCGTAGCCATCCCCCGAGAGGGCGCAGTCGAGCCGCTCCAGGGCGCAGGCCGGCGGCACGATCTCCTTCCATTCCGCCGCCGACTCGCCGCCGAGCACGGTGACCTGGTTCCCCCGCAGCCGTCCCACCATGTCCATGTTGAGCATGGCGACGAGGTCCCCCGTCTTCAGGCCGGCGGTGGGGTGGCGGGTGAAGGCGGTCGAGCCGAGCACCCCCTCCTCCTCGCCGGAGAAGGCCATCAGGTAGACGTCGCGGCGCAGGCGGCCGCGCTCGCCGGCGAGCTGCCGCGCCACCTCGAGCAGGGCGGCGGTGCCGGAGGCGTTGTCGTCCGCCCCGTTGTGGATCTCGTGCGAGTCGGGGGCGAGCGAGCCCGCGCCGCCGTGCCCCAGATGGTCGTAGTGGGCGCCGACCACGAGCGCGCCGGCCAGGCGGTCCGCGGCCCCGGCGCGGATCAGGCCGAGGACGTTGGCGGCGGGCTTCGTCCTGCGGTCGAGGGCGACCTCCAGCGTCGCCCGGTGGCTGCCGGAGAACAGGGATGCCCCCGCCGACCGCTTGAGCACCACCGCCGGCAGGCCGACGTCGCCGCCGGCGTCGATGGCGTCCAGCGCCAGGGCGGGGAGCGGCGACTCGGCGGCCGGCGAGGCGCCAGCCGGCGATGTGCCGGCAGACAGCGCGGGGACATCGACCACGATCACCCCCTTCGCCCCGTGCTCGCGGGCGTTCCACGCCTTGTAGCGCAGGTCGCCGTAGCGGCGCTCCGCCTGCGGATCGGCGAACGGCCCGCCGTCCGGGACGAAGCGGCGGACGGCGACGATCTTCCCCCGGACCTCGATCCCCTGGTAGTCGTCGATCCCGAGCTCCGGAGCGGTGATGCCGTAGCCGGCCGCCATGACCTCACCCGATGCTTCGCCCGACGCCGAAAATGAAGCGGGCCGGAAGCCGTCGGCCGGCACCGCCGCGCCGTCGAGGGTCACCGCGGTGCCCGCCCTGACCTCGACCCCGACGGGAACGTCGAAGCTCTCGAAGTAGCCGTCTTCCCCCGCCGGCTCGACCCCCAGGGCGCGGAAGCGGTCGGCGATCCACTGCCGGGCCGCGTCGAGACCGGCGGAGCCGATCCCCCGCCCTTCGCGGGCGTCGTCGGCCAGCCAGCGCACGTCGTCGCGGAAGCGGTCCGCGGCGGCGGTCTCCGGGTTAGGGGCCGTCGCAGGCGCCGACTGAAGTGCCGGGCGATCCACCCAGCGGGCCACGAAGACGTCGGTCTCCCCCGGCTCGGTGCCGTTGCGGTTGGAGGCGAAGGCGATGTGGGTGCCGTCCGGCGACACCAGGGGGAAGCCGTCGAAGCCCGGCGTCCAGGTGATCCGCTCGAGGCCGGAGCCGTCCAGGTTGATCGCCCAGATGTCGAATTCCCGCCCCTTGGGATCGCCGTAGTTGGAGGAGAAGAGGATGCGGTTGCCGGAAGGCAGGAAGGACGGCGCGAAGGAGGCGGCGTTCAGGTAGGTGACCTGGCGGGCGTCGCTGCCGTCGGCGTTGGCGGTCCAGATCTCGAGCTGGGTGGGGCGCACCAGCCCCTGGGCAAGCAGGCGGCGGTATTCTTCGAGCTCCGCCGGGTTGCGCGGCCGGGAGGCCCGCCAGACGATCTTCGCGCAGTCGGGGGAGAAGAAGGCGCCGCCGTCGTAGCCGGGGGTGTCGGTCAGCCGCCGCACGTTCCTGCCGTCGGCGTCCATACGGTAGAGGTCGAGGTCGCCGTCGCGGGTGGAGGTGAAGATCAGCGAGCCGTCCTTCGGGCAGACGGTGGTCTCGGCGTCGTAGGCGTGGTTGGCGGTCAGGCGGACGGGGTCCGAGCCGTCGGGCTTGACGCTGAAGATCTCGTAGTTGGAGTCGATCTGCCAGACGTAGCCGTGGGAGCGGTCAGGCGGCGGCGGGCAGGCCGGCTCGTCGACGTGGGTCGAGGAGTAGAGGACCCGCCCGCCGTCGGCGGTGAAGTAGGAGCAGGTGGTCCGCCCCTTGCCCGTCGAGACCAGGACCAGCGGGCCGGAGCCGTCGGCCGGCGCGCGGAAGATCTGGTCGCACTCGTAGGGGGGGTGCTTGGACTGGAGGACCAGCTGGCGGCTGTCGGGCGACCAGTAGGCCTCGGCGTTCTCGCCGCCGCGGGTGATCTGGCGCAGGTCGGCGAGATGGACCTCGCGCGGGTCGAGCGACGGCGCCTTGAGCGGCCGTCCGGCGTCCCCGGCGCGCGCCGCCGGACCGCTTCCGAGGAGGGCGGCCAGCAGGACCGGCAGGATACGTGCATTCATTTGAAATCCCCGTCGTCGATGGGTGGATGGAAAAGATTCAGAGCGCCTGATATTCTGCACGAAACCAGAGGGAGCCCTCACACCCCGCCTTGCGCAGACCCGAAATTGGAATTCCAGCCGGCCTTCAACGGTTGAAAATTTTCCCGGCATGATACCTTGTTGGACCCGCCGGAGCCGCCGCTCCCGGCCATCAGGTCCGCAGAAGCGCCCGGGCCGCAAGAATCCAAGAAGAGTGGAGACGAAATGAACGATCAGGAAAACCAGGAGAAGCAGGACTTCGGCCAGGTGCTGGCCGAGTTCGAGCAGGAGGCCCCGGCAAAGAGCGAAGATCCAGCGGTCGGCCAGAAGGTCAGTGGAAAGGTCCTGTCCATCGGCGACGAGTGGATCTTCATCGATCTCGGCGCCAAGTCCGAAGGCCGCATCAACGCCGCAGATCTCAAGGACGCCGAGGGCAACGTCACCGTCAAAGAAGGGGACGCCGTCGAGGCGACGGTGACCGGCACCGACCCCGAGAACGGCGCCCTGGTGCTGCGCCGCAAGGCGGGCGGCGGCGGCAAGGGCAAGAAGCCGGCCGAGGTCGTCCCCGAGATCCGCCAGGCCCATGAGAACAATCTCCCCCTCGAAGGTCTGGTGACCGGCCTCAACAAGGGGGGGGCCGAGATCCAGGTCTTCGGCATGCGGGCGTTCTGCCCGCTTTCGCAGCTCGACCTGCGCTACGTCGAGAACCCGCAGCAGTTCGTCGGCCAGAAGCTGATGTTCAAGGTCAACCGGCTGGAAGAGGGGAACCGCGGCGGCCGCGGTCCCAACATCGTGCTCTCCCGCCGTCAGCTCCTCGAGGAGGAGCAGCAGAGCCGCGCCGCCGAGACGCGCGAGAAGCTCCAGGTCGGAGCCGTGCTGACCGGCCGGGTGACCTCGCTGACCACCTACGGCGCCTTCGTCGACCTCGGCGGGATCGAGGGGATGCTGCACGTGAGCGAGATCGGCCACAGCCGCACCGCCCACCCGCAGGACGTCTTCACCATCGGCCAGGAGGTCGAGGTGCAGGTGATCAAGATCGAGCAGGGGAAGGACGAGAAGCGCCCCGAGCGGATCTCGCTCTCCCGGCGGGCGCTCGAGCGCGACCCGTGGAACGACGCGGCGTCCCGCTTCTCCGAGGGGACGGAGGCGACCGGCCGCGTGGTGCGCCTCGAGACCTTCGGCGCCTTCGTCGAGCTGGCGCCCGGACTCGAGGGGCTGGTGCACATCAGCGAGATGGGCGCCGGCCGGCGGCTGAACCACTCCCGCGAGGCGGCCGAGGAGGGCCAGGAGGTCCAGGTGCGGGTGCTCGGAGTCGATACGGGCCGGCGCCGCATCTCCCTCTCCATGGGCGGAGGCTCGGGCTCGGGCGCCGGCCCCAGCTCCGCCGCGATGGGCGGCGGCGCGGCCCGCGACGAACGGCCGCGCGGCGACCGCGCGGACCGTCCGTTCCGGGGCGGCGGGGGCGACCGGGGAGACCGCGGCAGCAACCGCGGCGATCGTTCCCGGGGAGGCGATCGGGGTGGTGACCGGGGAGGCAGCCGGAACGACGAGGCCTTCGCCCGCAGCGGCGGCGGCGCCGGCGCCGTCACCTCCAGCGGCTCGGGCTTCGGCTCCATGGCCGACTTCTTCTCGCGCGCCAAGAAGCAGGAGGACTGAGGCGCGGGGGCGGACCTCGCCGCCCCCGCGCCGGCTCTCACCTCTTTTTTTGCCGGGAGGAGACCCGCAGGACGGGTTTCTTCCCGTTCGCTCCTTCCGTGCCAGCGCTTTCCCTATCCCGGATGTACACGCAACGGGGAAAGTTCACCCCCTTGCGAAAAACTCCCCTCCCCTCCTTCTGTGGCAAAGTGTGCGCAAAGTGGCTTGAAATCAGCTGATTTTATGGTACCCTCATCGGGACGTATTGGCGTTACTTATTTACAGTCATCGCGCCGCAGGCGCATGGGGCCCTCAACCGGTATGGAGTTACGGAAACAACCCATGCAGAGCCCGTCCATTTCTCCCCAGTCCCGTCTCTGCCGCAATGCGGCCCTGTCCCTCCTCGCCCTGGCGGCCTGCGCCGCGCCGGTCGTACGCGCCCAAAGCCTCCTGGGCTCGCACGAGTCGCTGGTCAAGCAGAACGAGGAGGCGCGCGAGCACGACTTCACCTACCTGCGCACGTCGGCGGACGTCCGCGACTATGCCCAGCAGGGCATCCTGGTGCGGGTGCCCGGGAACGCGGACTACGAGCTGGCCACCGACGAGGTGTCCTTCCCGTATGCGCGGCCCGAGGTGAAGCTCTTCGTCGAACGTCTCGCGGCGCAGTACCGCGAGTCCTGCGGTGAGGCCCTGGTGGTCACCAGCCTGACCCGCCCAATCACCCGCCAGCCCCCCAACGCCTCGGCGATCTCCGTCCATCCCACGGGCATGGCGGTCGACCTGCGGCGCAGCGACAGCCCGGGCTGCCGGCAGTGGCTCGAGACCGTGCTGCTCGATCTGGAGGGCAAGGGGGTGATCGAGGCCACGCGCGAGCAGTACCCGCCGCACTATCACGTGGCGGTCTTCCCCAACCCCTATTTGCAATACGTCGCCTCGGGCCAGGAGCTGCCGCAGATCCAGGTCGCCAAATCGACCGGCCGCGCGGCCTCCTCGCGGGTCCGCGCCGCCCGGACCGGGAGGCACCGCTTTGGCCGCACCCGGACCGCCGTCGCGCGGCATCGCCACGCCGGTCGTTCGGGCGCGCACCGGCGATCCCACGTCGTCCGGGCAGCGAACCGGCGGGGCTCTCAGCGCCATCACCACCGGGTGGTCGTCGCCCGCTCCCACCACTCGCGGTCGCACGCGCGGTCCGTCCACACCCGCTAGACCGGCTCCAGGAAATCTCTCCTCCACGAACCGATCCGGATGATTCCGGGTCGGTTTTTCGTTTTTCTGGCCCGCGTCTTGCTTAAGCATATAAGCGGGACGGCTCAAGCTTGCGTAGGAGGTACACCAATGAATAGCAGCCGTTGGATGAAGTGGGGAGTTCTGGTTCTTTGCCTCGCGCTCTGCGTTCCGGGATTGGCCCTGGCCCAGAGCGGTGGCGCCACGGGCGGGAGCGGTAACGGTGGTGGTTCGGTCAACGGGCGCGGGGGTACCAGTACCTTCCGGGCCAACAATCCGATGCCGGTCCTGATCTACACCGTCTGGGGCCTGAACAACGGTTCCGGTTCCGGCAGCGGCGGTTCGGGAAGCGGTTCCGGCAATGGCGTGGGCTCGGGGTCGACCGTGAGCACCATGGTGCTCTATGACAACGGGCTGTCCACCTGGAGCCAGTCGAACGCGGACGGCAGCGGCAACAGCGGCTGCTCCGGGAACTGCCTCAACACCGTGCAGCTCTCGAGCTCGCAGGTGAACCAGTTCGTGCAGCAGCTTCGCCGGGCCGGCGCCTTCCGGCAGAACTCCACCAATGGCAACGCCCAGTCGGGGGACACCAGCCTCACGTCGATCACCGTCTTCTCGTACGCCAATGGTTCGACGAGCGTGGCCAACACGTTCAGTTTCTACTCGAGCCAGGGGAGCCAGGGGCGGTTGGGTCAGATCAACAGCGCTTTCTCGAACTTCTTCAACACCAACTTCGGTACCACTGGGAGCGGTGGGAGCGGGTCCGGCAGCGGCTCCTAGCCGCTGGACGGTCCGAAACTGTAGCTCTGTAGCGTTCGAACATTAATCCGAGCCGTCTGTACAGCGTCCGGCCCAACTTCGTCCCACGGGCCGGACGCTCAACCTCCCACCACCCGGTAAGCCTGGATCTTCTGCTGTAAGCCCTTGAGCTGGAGCTCGCCGAGCGGCACGGTCGGGATGGCCCCGCCGAGCAGGCGGTGCGTCTCGGGACCGATGACGATCTCGTCCGGGGGAGCGATGCCTTCCAGGCGGGAGGCGACGTTCACGGTGTTGCCGAGCACCGTGTAATCGACCCGCCGGGCACTGCCGATGTCCCCCACCACCACCGGACCGCTGTTGAGCGCGACCCGGGCCTTGAAGCCGGGCAGCCCCTCCGCCTCGCGCTGGGCGTTCCAGGCGCCGAGCCGCTCCTGGATCTCGAGGGCGGCGCGCACCGCCCGCAGGGCGTGGTCGGGCTGGGCCACCGGCGCGCCGAAGAAGGCCATCACGCAGTCGCCGATGAATTTGTCGAGCGTGCCGCCGGCGCGGAAGATCGCCTCGACGGAGAGATCGAGGAAGGCGTCGAGCGATTCGGCCACCCGCTCCGGGGGCGCGTTCTCGGCGAAGGCGGTAAAACCTACCAGGTCAGCGAACAGGACTGTCGCCTCCGCGCTCTGCAGGCTCCGCATCCCCTCGTCCCCACGGCGCAGCACCTCCTCGATGACTCCCGGCGAGTGGTAACGCTCGAGCCGGGTGCGCACCAGCCGCTCGAACTCGGCCTTCCTGGCGTAGCGGATGCGCTCGACCGCCACGGCCACGTAATTGGCCAGGGTGGTGAGCACGTCGAGGTCGCGCTCGCCGAACGCTCCCACCTGGACCGGGGAGTCGACCTGGATGACGCCCATGATCCGCTCGCCCGACCAGAGCGGGGCGCACATCGCCGAGCGGATCTGGTGCAGGCGGATCGACTCGCCGCCCGAGAGCCGCTGGTCCGCCTGGGCGTCGAAGGTGACCAGCGCCACCCGTTCGTGCATCACGGTCCGCAGCATGGTGCGGGAGACCGGCACCTCGCCCGACGGGCGGAACTCCACCCGGTCCTTGACCCGCGCCAGCTCGCAGACGAGCTCTCCCGAGTCGTCCGAGACCAGGATGAACCCGCGGTCCACCGGAAAGGCCTCGAACGCCAGGTCGAGCACCCGCGAGAGCACGTCGTCCACCGACTCGGCGAGAGTGAGCACGCGCGCCAGGCGGGTGAGGAAGCCGAACATCCGGTGGACGTAGGCCTGGTCCTCCGTCTCGGTTTCCGGCGCGGCGGGAACGGGAGCCGTGGGGACCGGCCTGCCGGGAACCTCCTTGAGGCCGTAGGCGGCGGCGAAGTCGGAGAGCGGCCGGATGATCGTGGCGTTGGAGAGCCCGGCGAGCGTGCCCTCCCCCACCTCTTCCGCCTTCTCCCCCTTCTCCACCATCGCCTTCGGCGCCTCCTCCTCCTCCAGCCGCACCTCGAAGGAGCCGATGGTCAGCAGGTCGCCGGCGCGCAGCGGCGCCCTCTCGACCGGCACCCGATTGACCTCGACGCCATTGGTGCTCTTCAGGTCGTGGACGGACCAGCCGCCGGGCTCGCGCAGGATCTCGGCGTGGTAGCGGGAGACGGAGACGTCGGAGAGCACGACGTCATTGTCGCTTCCCCGCCCTAGGCGGATCCTGCCGGCCGCCAGGGACACGGCGCGCTCCTCGCCGTTGACGGTGTAGCGCAGGCGCAGCATGGATCCCCTCAGGCGCTCAACCCTTCGAGGTCGCGCAGCAGCTCCGCGACCGCGCGGTAGCGCTGATCGGGGTCCTTTTTGAGGCAGCGCAGGATGGCCGCCTCCAGGGGCGGCGGGATCTCCTTCCAGCGCGCGCTGGGCGGCTCCGGCTCCTCCCGCAGGTGCTTGACCAGGATCTCCATGGCGGTGGGAGCGTCGAACGGCAGCGTGCCGGCGAAGAGCTCGTAGAGCACGATGCCGCACGAGTAGATGTCGGAGCGGAAGTCGGCCTCGCGGCCCTGCAGGATCTCCGGCGCCAGGTACTGCGGCGTCCCCACGACGAAGCCGGCCTGGGTCTGCCCGGGCGCGATCCGGTCGATCGGCCGGGCGATGCCGAAGTCCATGAGCTTGGCGTTGCCGGTCGACTCGAGGATCAGGTTCTCGGGCTTGATGTCGCGGTGGAGCACACCCACCGAGTGGGCGGCGGCGAGACCGGCGCAGAGCTGCTTGGCCAGGCGCAGCCCCGCCGAGTAGGGGAGCCGCCGGGTCTGGTCGAGCATGTAGCGCAGCGTCACCCCGCGCACGTATTCCATCGAGATGTAGGGGATGCCGCCGATCTCGCCGAAGTCGTAGGTGCGCAGCACGTTCGGATGGGTGATCTTGCGCGCCAGCTTGAGCTCGCTCTTCAGCCGGTCGAGCTGGGTGCGGTCCCCCCAGAGATCTCGCTGCAGCACCTTCAGGGCGACCATGTCGTCCAGCTCGCGGTCGCGCGCCTTGTAGACGATCCCCATGCCGCCGGCGCCGAGCACCGAGAGGATCTCGAAGCGCGCCCCGAGCAGGGCCCCGGGCGAGATGCCGGTCAGGGTGGCGCGATCCTGCAACGCCAGGGCGTCCGCCTGGGGCACGCCTCCGGCTCCCCCCCCGGCCAGCCGCGACGCCATCTGCGCGCCGACCACGTAGAGCGGCTGCGGCGTGATCACGCCGCGGCGCGGGGCCAGCCGGTAGCCGGCGGTCTCGAAGGTTGCTTTCAGCTCCTCGTACACCTCGCGCGACAGCAGGATCTCTCCCGAAGTGGCCTCGCGCAGCAGGCTCTCGATCTGCTGCACCGGCAGGCCGATCAAGGCCCGCTCGGCCCGTTCCCCCCAGGTGACGGGACCGCTGACCGCCCGTCCGGAGGTCATCGCGATCCCGGGCGCCTCGGCTTCCGAATCGGTCGCGGGCGCCGCCTCCAGCACCCGCCAGGCGACCGCGAGCGCCCGGTTCCCCCTCCCCTCCCCTTCGAAACGGGCGAGCACCCGGTGCCCCGAGATCGCCTCCACCTGCCCGCGTCCGCGGGCCACGGCGGCGGTCACGCGGTCGAGGTCGGCCGCGAGCTCGGCCAGCATCTCCCGGGGATCGCCGGAGCCGGCGCGGGCGTAGCGCCGCAGCTCGATGCCGAGCAGCAGCACGTCCCGGCTCTGTGCCTCGCCCAGCAGGCCGCGGACGGGCGCCGGCTCGGGCAGGCTGCGGGAGAGATCGTTGACGTATTCCTCCATGTCCCGTTTTTCGCGCAGGCCGGCCAGCAGCTCGTGGAACGTATGGGCGAGGCGACCCACCTCATCGGTACGGTCGGAATCGATCTGCTGGTCATAGTTCCCCTGCCGGGCCGCCTCGGCGGCGGCGGCGAGCCGGCGCACCGGCGCCAGCGCCCGCCGGGCGAAGGCGAAGGAGAGGAAGGGGGCGAGGAGCACCGCCGCGAGACCGGCGCCGAGCAGCACGTTCTGGATCTGCCGGTAGGTGGCGAGCTCGCGCTCCAGCGAGGCGAGCGCCACCGTGGCACCGACCGGCGTGCCGTCGGCATCGCGCAGGGGCGACTCCAGCGCGATCCAGGGCTCGCCGTTGAGCGTCAGCCCGGTCCGCGGTATGGCCTTGCCGGCGCGCAGGGCGGGGCCCATCCTGGCTCCCGAGGCGAGCTCCGCGGCCAGGCTCTTGGCGGTCGCCGGCTGCAGCGTGGTGGCGACGATCCGCGGCCCCTTCGGCGTAGTGGAGACGAAGGCGACGTCGGCGCCGCTCACCTCGCGGACCTGGCGCACCCCCTCGGCCTGGTCGGTGATCTGGAAGCCGGCGATCAGGTAGGCGAAGGGGGTGAAGTCCTTCACCACCGGCACCGCTACGGCGTAGTAGAGGTCGTCCCCCTCGCGCCAGACCCCCCGGCTCTCCCGGTTGTCCGCGGCCAGGGCCGCCGCGGCGAGCGGCCGCTTCGAGAGATCCTGGCCCGCGGCCTGGGGCTGGTCGGTGCGGGCGATGACCTTCCCCCGGGGGTCGAGCACGATCGCGAAGTCGTACTGGAGATCGTTCCGCCGCTCGCTGAGCAGATCGAGGATGGAGTGGGTGTCCCCATTGCTGGACGCCTCGGAGAGATAGGCGCTCAGGGCGGAGTCGGCGGCGAACAGCCGGGAGACCAGCAGGAGCTGCCGGTAGCGCTGCTCCTGGAACGCTCCCTGCGCCGCCGCGCTGCTGCGCAGCGAATCGAGCACCGCGTCCCGGGCGATCCGCCGCAGCAGCAGCGAGGTGACCGCGACCGCGCTCCCCACCAGCAGGGCGATCAGCAGCGAGGTGACCAGGAAGATCCGGGTCTCCAGCGACAGGCCCGAGCGGCGGCTAGTTGTCGTCGTAGCGGTCACGTTGCGACCGGAAGTAGGAGTCTCCCAACTTGTTCGTGTGGGAGGGGATCAATGGCCGCACGACCTCGAGGCTCACCTTGAGCGGCCCCTTCTGGGGCAGCTCGACATCGACCGTCCGCGGCTCCGCCTGCTCGTGCCACACGGTGAGCTTCCCCGGACCCCGGGGAAGCCCGAGCAGGGCGAACTCGCCGCTGGCGTCGGGCGAGGCGTGATAGGGGGTGTCGAGCACCAGGACGTAGGCCACCATGTCGTGGTGCACGTTGCAGTAGACGCGCACCAGCCCCGGGTGATCGAACCGCTTCTCCCTGCCCGGCCTCCCCTTGAAGAAGCCGAAATCGAACTGGTTCGGCGAGGAGACCGAGAAGACGTTGTGCAGGATCGGATCGTCGTTCGGAAAACGCACCCGGCTGCCGCGCGGGACCACCAGGACCCGCGGGTCGAACTCCTTGTGCCGGGTGACCATCTCGAAGGGGGTCTCGGGCGGCTTCACCGGCTGCGGCGCCGCCGGCTCGAAGTAGACGACCACCTGGCGCACGTCGCTCCCCCGCGCCGGCCCCTTCCCCCCCTTGCCGAGGAGCTGGACGTGCCCGTGGAGATCGTCGGCGCCGGCGGGCAGGGCCAGGAGCAGCAGAAGGACGATGGATCTCCTCACCCCTCAGATCCTCCACCGCAGCGTGGTCAGGTATTCGTTGTCGCTCCGCCTCGCCCCGGTGGCCAGGAGGAAACGGTTGTCCGCGTACTCCGCCGTCAGGTCGACGCCGGGGAAGAGGCCGAGGCGGAGCCCGAGATCGATCTTTTGCCAGTCCCAGGAGAAGCTCGGGCTCGGCGTCTGCTTCGGATTCCGGAAGTCGTTGTCGAGCCGCGAGTACCGCACCGCCGGCGCGATGAAGGTGAAGAGCTGGCGGCCGCCCGCGGCCCAGACGAGCGGCAGATCCAACCGCCAGGCGGCCTCGCCTTCGAGCCCTGTGCGGGGCAGGCCGGCCAGGTCCTGATCCACGTACTGGCCGAACAGGGAGAGCCCGCCGAAGTAGATCCAGACGTTACCGCCGGCCTCGCGCTTCTCGTCATTTGTGATCGCGAACGAGAACCGGTCGAACGGCCCGTTGAGCAGGTCGATGTCGCCGCCGTAGAAGGTGCCGTGGAGCGTCACCGTCTTCGCCAGCTTGCGCCGGTTCGCCCAGGCGAGCACGTCGAGGCCGTTTTGCCCCTCCTCGTCGGCCAGGCGCCAGCCGATCCCCGCTCCCGTCTCGAGCTTGCCGTCGAGATCGAAGTTCGCGTAATGAGCGTTGTAGAGGATCACGACCCCGCTCTTGAGCGAGGGGTCCGGGTTCGGATGCAGGAGCTCCGGCGTGCCGTTGTCGCCTGCCAGCGCGTTCGGGATCCCGCATGAACACCGGATTGCCGGCCGCGGCCCGCAGCTTGAGATAGAAGTGACGGCCGAGATGGGCCCCCAGCTCGCCGCCGGTCTCCTCGAAGCGGTTGAAGGCGGTCGAGACCAGGCCGTAGCTCTCGAGATGACGGTCGTTCTGGCGCTCGAACTTGGCGAACTTGCCGAGCTTCAGATAGGCGCCGCTGCGCGGCGAGAGCGTCGCGGGCAGCGGCTCGGCGCCCAGGCGGACCCAGGCCTCGTCGATATCGACCTTCTGGCCGGTCGACGTGGGGTTGCGGTCATAGAGATCGATGAAATCGATCTTGGCGTGGGCGGTGAGCCGGCTCCCCCAGGCCGCGTCCCCGAACAGGCTGACGTTCGAGACCTCGAAGTGCGAGCCGGCGTCGACCGTCTCCTCGAAGGCCCTCGTCTGCCCGGGGGGGAGCTGTTCCGGCGGGAACGGGAAGGGGACCGGGAAGCGGTTCTCCGTGCTCTGGCGGTAGTTCCCCTTGGCCTCCAGGCCGAGCCGCAGCTTCGGCCTCGAGGAGAGCGGCGGGGCGTCTGACTCCTGCGCTGGTTCCTGAGACGCTGGTTCCTGAGACGCTGGTTCCTGAGAGAAAACGGGAGTGCACAGGGCGGCCCCCAGCCAAAGCAGGACCCAATATCTCCTCCGAGATCGACCCAGCGGCATCTGTTGCGGACCTCCGGACAACTTACGGGACTGAGGCGTAGCTTAGATGGATGCCGCTCCGCAGTAAAGAGACGAGGTTTTCAGAGAAGGGGGCGGGGCCGCCCCCGGCAATGAGGGTCAGAGCAGATCAGGCGTAGTCAGGCCGCCGGCGGTTCCGCATCCGGCGCGCCACGAACACGGCGCCCACCACCCACAGCGGCACCGTGAACAGCCCCATGCGCACCCGCTGGTTGAGCACTCCCTTCACGCCCGAGGTAACCTTCTTCATCTTGCTCATGATCCGTTCCTCCTGATGGCCCCAGGACCACCGGTTGGGTCACAAAGTTGACGCCGAAAGCTCGTTGTCCCACAACGCGGCTTCGAGCTGCACTATGGAACTGCAAGTCAAATGCCATTCATCAGTCCCGAGGAAGCCTGAGAAGGCGGCCGGGACGTTTACAATGGGGGGGTGCTCTCATGCTGGTGCAAGAGGAGATTCGTGTGATCTCGTCAGAGGAATTCCGCAAGGCGCTACGCCACTTTCCCGCCGGCGTCACGATCGTGACCGTCCGGGCTGGCGAGCGGATCCACGGCCTCACCGTTTCGGCGTTTTCCTCGGTCTCGGCCGAGCCGGCGCTGATCTCGATCACCATCGAGAACCGCCACAAGGCCTGGGCCATGCTCGAGGAGCCGGAGGCGGTTTTCGCCGTGAACATCCTGGGAGAGGGTCAGTCGGGAGCTCTCCAACCGTTTCGCCTGGGTGAAGGACGAGGACCGCTTCTCCCTTGGCAACTGGTCGAGCGCCGAGACCGGCGCGCCGGTGCTGGTGGACGCGCTCGCCTGGCTCGACTGCCGGATCCAGGCGCGCTACCCCGCGGGCTCGCACACCATCTACGTGGGCGAGGTGGTCGCGAGCAACGTCCCGCAAGAGGAGGCGCCGCCGCTCGTCTACTGGAACCGGGGCTACCGCAAGCTCCGGCTGCACGAAGAACCGCCGGCCTGAACCCTCAGGGCTCCGCGATGGGCAGGACCTCCTCCCCCCCGGGCGCGGTCGCCGGCCGGGAGGTCGCCGTCGCCAGGAGCTGGAACCCCGTCCCGACGAGGAGCCCGACGGCGCCGCAGCCCAGCCACAGGACCCGCGGCCCCAGGGTCTGGTAGACCCAGGTTCCCACCAGCGGCGCCACCACGAAGGCACTGGCGAACGAGAAGTTCAGCAGCCCCATGTAGGCCCCCCGGGTCTCCTCCGGCGCCCGGTCGGCGATGGCGCTGGTCACCAGCGGGAAGACCAGCATCTCCCCCAGCGTCCAGATCGCGATGGTGAACAGCACGTAGCCGAACCCCCTCCCGAAGGGCAGCAGGGCCAGCCCGCCGCAGAACAGGAAGGCGCCGAAGCCCGACACCTTGAGCGGATCGCGCCGGGCGAGCGAGTGCACCAGCACCATCTCGAACAGGACGATGATCACGGTGTTCGCGGCCAGCGCCAGCCCGATCCACGCCTCGGAGAAGCCGTCGAGGTCGCGCAGCGACAGCGGGAACGTGCTGGCGATCTGGAAGGTCACCGTATTGAGCAGGAACATCAGGCCCAGGATCGCCAGCACCGGCAGGTCCCGGAAGGGGGACCGGGGCGGCGCCTTCGCCACGGAAGGGGCCGGAGCCGCGGCGCGCACCTCGGGGAAGACGAGGTGCAGCATGACGGCGGCGAGGATCGAGGTCCCGCCGTCCACCACGAACAGCCAGCCATAGTCGTAGAAGGCCAGGAATCCCCCCACGGAGGGTCCCAGGGCCATGCCGGCGTTGACCGCCAGCCGCATCAGGGCGATGCTGCGCGCCCGCTCCCCCGGATCGCTCGCCGCCGCCAGGGCCGACAGGTTGGCGGGGCGGAACATCTCCCCCACCAGGGCCAGGACGAACACCATCGCCGAGATCGCCGGCCGGCCCCGCAGATGGCCGAGCGCCAGGAACGAGATCCCCGTCAGCAGCAGGCTCGCCTTCATGATCCGCACCGGCCCGAAGCGGTCGCACAGCCAGCCGCCGAAGTACGCGGCTCCCATCGCCGCGAGGCCGTAGAGCGCCAGGGTCTGGCCCGCCTGGGTGGTCGTGAAGCCGCGCTCCTTGACCAGGAACAGCACCAGGAACGGCATCACCATCGTGCCGCTGCGGTTGATCAGCGAGGCGAGCGACAGCAGCCAGACGGACCGGTTGAGGCCCGAAAAGGCGGCGCGATAGGTGGAGAGGATCGAACGGAGCACGGGAAAACGATTTGGATTGGCGATTTTGGATTTGGATCGAGATCGTCCTAGACTCGGCGGCGGAATCCGATTTTATCCCTCACTTCGCCCCTGAACGACGAATGAGCCCTCTCCTCTCCCGGCCCGACCGCTTCCTCCTCCTGGCGGGGCTGCTCTTCGCGGCGACCTTCGCCGCCGTCACCCCGCCCTTCGAGGTCCCCGACGAGCCCGCCCACTTCTTTCGCGCCTACGCGGTGAGCGAAGGGCGGCTGGACCTGGTTCCACGGCCGGGCCGGACGGGGGGCCAGCTCCCGGCGAGCGTCCAGCGGATCGCCACGGATCTCCTGGGCGACGTTCCCGCCCATCCGGACAACAAGCTCGATCCACGGGCGATCCGCGCGGCCTTCCGGATACCGCTCGAGCCGGAGAGGCGGACCCCCGTCTTCTTCCCGAATTCCCTACAGTACACGTTCGTGCCTTACGCGCCTCAGGCCATGGCGATCGCGATCGGCCGCCTCTGCGGGGCTCCGCCGCTCGCCCTCTTCTACCTCGCCCGCCTGGTGAACCTCGTCTTCGGGATCCTGGCGATCGCCTTCGCCGTCCGGAGGCTGCCGGCCTTCGCCTGGCTCGCGGTAATGGTCGCGCTCACCCCGATGGCCCTCGCCCTCCTCGGTTCCTCCTCGGCGGACGTGACCTCGCTCGCGGCCTCCTTCGTGCTCGTCTCCACGGTGGCGAAGCTGGCCTGGGGACCGGACGGGACGGTCCGCGGGCGGGACCTCCTCTTGCTGGCCGCGAGGCTCGGCCCTCCTCTGCGCCTCGAAGCCCCCCTACCTGTCCCTGGCGCTGCTCGCCTTCGCGATTCCGGCGGCGCGCCTGCCGGGAGCCCGGCGCGCGAGGTTCCTCCTGTTCCACATGACCCTCTCGCTCCTGCTGGCGGCCTGGGCCATCGCGACCTCGCGCACGGTCGGCACGATCCGCCTGAAGGCGGGCGTCGACTCCGGCCGGCAGATCCACGACGCGCTGATCCACCCGCTGCGGTTCCTGCGGGTGGTGGCGGTGGATTACGTCGTGCACGCCCCGCGCTATCTCTCGGAATTGGTGGGCAACCTCGGCTGGCTCGACACCAGGCTCCCAGCGCCGTTCCTGATCGCCTACCTCGCCGTGCTGCTCGCGCTGGTCTTCCTGGACGCCGGAGGGCGGATCGACGTCCGTCCCTGGCAGAGGGGGATCGCCGCCGCCGCGGTCCTCGCGGCCATGGCCCTGGTCAGCGCTTCGCAGTACGCGGTCTGGACTCCCTACGGCGCGGATTTCATCGCCGGCCTCCAGGGCCGGTACTTCCTCCCCCTGGTGCTCGCCGCGGCCTGGGCGCTGCACGGCCGGAGATGGGCGGACCGGATGCCGCAGCCGCGGCTGGGCGCGGGCCTCGCGGCCTTCAGCCTGCTCTCTTTCGGGATCGCCGTGCGGACGCTGGTGGCGCGGTACTACGGGATCTGATGATTTTCCGGAACATGGCTACTCCTCCCATTTCAGGACCGTGTAGCGGCTGAGGCGGACCTCCGGCGACCAGAAGCCGCGCGGCAGGCCCGCCTTCGCCTTCAGGTGGTCCAGGAAGTCGCGGGGATCGGGGAGCTGCTCCCAGACCTGCGGCAGGAAGGTGCTGCGGTGCTCGCCGGATTCGAAGATGACGCCGTCCAGGTCCGGGCGGAGGAGACGCAGCGCCGCCGCCTCGGAGGGGGCCGCCAGCGGCTCGGGGGGCGAGAGCAGCGAAACCTCGACCGAGATCTCGGGGAGCTCCCCGGGCGCGACCGGCGGGAAGCGCGTGTCGTGGAAGGCCGAGGCCAGCGCGTTGCGCCGGACGTCCTCGAAAAGGGGACGGTAGGCGAGGATCGAGCCCACGCACCCCCGCAGCTCCCCCCGCCGCCGCAGCGTCACGAAGGTGGCTCCGGGCTCCTGGAGCCAGGGCTCGTCAGGGCTCCGAGGCGCGCTCCCGGAACCGAGCGCCTCGGCGAGGCTCTCGCGGGCGATCCGCAGCAGGACGCGCCCCCGCTCCGCGGTCCAGGGGCTCTCAGGATCGTTCATGGAAGGCGAAGGCTCCATAACCCACCACGCGCGAAGGGTCTCCGGCCGTGTCGGCCGAGTTGCGCAGGTCGAGCAGCTCGGGGGTGAGCCCCCGCCGCCGGGCCGTCTCCAGCAGTCCGTTGATCGGCAGGGCGCCGCAGGCCTGGCGGGGGTCGAGAGGGCCGCCCAGGGCGAGGATCTGGTCGGCCGTCGCGCGGTCGGTCTGCCGGGCCATGTCGGCGGTCAGAAAGTGCGAGAGGTCGGAGCTGACCACGATCAGCGTCTCCGGCCCGCCCCAGAGGCGGTCCAGCACCTCGGCCACCTCCTCGGCCGTGGCGGCCCCCACCACCAGCGGCACGACGCTGATCTCGCCGAGCAGCGCCTGGAGGAAAGGGATCTCGACCTCCAGGGAGTGCTCGCGCGCGTGGGCCTCGGGGATCAGCCGCACCTGCGGCAGCCGGAGGGCCGCCTGGGCTCCCTGGGGATCGACCGCCACCTCGCCGAGCGGCGTGACGAAGTAGGGATGCCCCGGCAGGGCCAGGCCCCGAATCGGCACGAAGTGCGACGGCCCGATCAGCACCACCCGCTCAACCGCGCCCCCGGCGGAGGCGGCAGCGCGGAAGGCGCTGCCGGCGATCGATCCCGAATAGGCGTAGCCGGCGTGGGGGGCGATGATTGCCTTGGGGGCGGGCTTGGGCGGGGACCCGCCGGCGGCCGCGGGCCCCTCGCGCAGGAAGCCCTCGACCATCACGCTCAGCTCGCGGGGATCCTCGGGGTAGAACAGGCCGGCGACGGCGGCGGGGCGAGCATTGGCCATGATCCCCTCAATGTATTCCGTCCCCGGGAAGATTCCCAAGGGCCGCTCTTTCCTATCCCCCCTTGAGCACCTGCCGGCACCGGCGCTGGGCACGGTCGCGGTCGGGCAGGGGGAGGGCCTCGAAGAGGGTCAAGGGGCGCTCGCGGCCGCTCGCCAGCAGGGTGAGGACCTCGCGGAACTGGTGCTCCGCCCGGTCGCGGTTCCCCAGCCGCAGCAGGCAGTCGGCCAGCAGGACGCGGACCTGGAACAGGGCGGGATCGAGATAGAGCGCGGCGCGGTAGGAGCTCAGCGCCTCCTCGGTGCGGCCGCAGAGGTCGTGGAGGAACCCCATCAGGGCATGGGCCGCCGGCTCGCCGGGATCCGCCGCCAGCACGGCGCTCAAGGTCCGGCCCGCCTCGTCGATCTGGTTGTCCGCGAGGCCGCGGGCCGCCGCCACCAGGCGCTCCGCCAGGCTGCCGGCCGGCGTGGCGGCGGACTTGGGAGGTACCGGCGCGAGGGACGCGGGGAGGACGGCGGAGGCGGCCCGCCCGACGCTCCAGTCGCGCGGGCTCTCCTGGGCCGGCCTCTCCGTCTCCGGCGGGGGCGCCGGCCGCCGCGGACGCTTCGCCGGCGCCGCGGCGGCGGGCTGGGGTTCCGGCCGGCTCTTCCGGTGGCGGTAGGCGAAGCAGGGGCCCAGATCGGTCGACTCCAGCTCCTCCTGGATCTGCCACAGCGTCTCCGAGGCGCCCAGGAAGAGGAACCCCTCGGGCGCGAGCAGGTTGGCCACCTGGGAGATCACCCACCGCTGCAGGGGGCGGCGGAAGTAGATGAGGACGTTGCGCATCAGCACCAGGTCGCACTCGGCGAAGGGGAGCGCGAAAGGGGCGTGGGCGAGGTTGACTGCCCGGTAATCGATGTGCGAGCGCAGGGCGGCGTCGAGCTCGTAGAGCTTCCCCCGCCGCTTGAACCAGCGCTCGAGCAGGTGCGGGGGCACCTGGGAGACCGCCCGCTCCCCGTAGAGCCCCTGGCGGGCGCCGGCGAGCGCCTCTTCGTCGAGGTCGGTCGCCACGATGCGCCAGCTCCACCCGGCGAGCGACGGCTCCTCGGCGAGGAGCATGGCCAGCGTCGCCGGCTCCTCGCCGCGGGCGCAGGCCGCGGACCAGATCCGCAGGTGGCGGGAAGCGGCGCGGGCCCGCACCAGCACCGGCAGCACATGCTGGCGGATCGCCTCGAACTGCTGCGGGGCGCGGAAGAAGTAAGACTCCTTGATGGTGACGAGCGGGACCAGGCTCTCCCACTCGCCGGCGAGCTGGTGGACCGCCAGCGCCCGCACGTAGTCGGCGACGGAGAGGCCCCGCGCCTGCGCCCGCCGCTCGGCCACGTCCTCCAGGAAGCCGAGCCGGGCGGGAGGAATGGCATTGCCCGTCGCCTCGCGGATCAGGCCGACGAGCTGCTGCAGGGGAGCGGTCTCAGGGGGAGCTCATGGGCGGACGCGGTTGCGGCCGGCGGCCTTGGCCTCGTAGAGGCGCCGGTCGGCGAGCGACACCAGCAGATCGCTGCTCGGCGGCCCGGAGATCTCGTCGCGGTCCGCCACTCCGAAGGAGGCCGTCATGCGCACCTCCCGGCCGTCGGGGAGACGCACGGGGAGCTCTCCAGCCCCTGGCGCAGCCGCTCGGCGGCCAGCCGCGCGGCGCTCAGGTCCACCTGCGGCAGCACGGCCAGGAACTCCTCGCCGCCGTAGCGCCCGAGCAGGTCGGTGCTGCGCAGGCAGCGGCGCAGCACCGACGCCCCCTCGCGCAGCACGGCGTCGCCGGCCAGGTGGCCGTGGGTGTCGTTGATGTCCTTGAAGTGGTCGAAGTCGCAGAGCACCACGCTCAAGGGGTATTTGTAGCGGCGGGCGCGGTCGAGCTCCTCGGTCAGGCGGCCGTAGATCACCCGGTGATTGAGCTGGCGGGTCAGGCCGTCCAGGGTCGACAGCTCGTGCAGCCGCTGGGAGAGGCGGGCGTTGTCGAGCACCAGGGCGAGATGGCCGATCAGGGATTCGACGAGCGAGCCGGTGGCCGTGATGGTGAACTCGTGCGGGTCGCGCGGCAGGAAGGCGAGGACGCCGGTGGCCTCGCGCACCGCGAGCGGCAGCCAGACGGCCCGCTCCAGATCGACCGCCACGTCCCCGCGCTCGCCGCTGATCCGGACCTCGACCGGGACGTCCGGGTCGGGGCCGAGCGCCCGGATGAGCAGATCGCTCACCACCTCGACGTCGATCGGCCGGATCGGGTCCAGGAGAAGGATCTGGACCATCGCCGCGTCGACCTCCCCCACCGACACGGCGAGGAACTGCGCGTCCACCACCTGGCTGAGGGTCTCGAGGGCGCCGCGGGCGGCCTCGTGGAAGTCGTTCGCCGCCATGCCGTATTCGAGCAGGGTATTGGTGACCGTGGCCTGGAGCAGCGAGGCGTCGAGGTGGCGCGCCACCCGGGCCAGCACCTCGACCGGCCCCATCGCCTGGAGATCCAGGGGGCCGGGGGAGCGCGCGGCGAGCGGCGAGTCGTTGGCCGCCCGGGCCAGGCGGGAGACGATCTCCACCAGCTCCCCCGGGCGGTGGTCCTTGGTGAGATAGGCGTCGGCGCCGGTGCGCAGCCCCCAGTAGCGGGAGGCGGCCTCGCCGTGGCTGGTGACGATCAGCACCGGGATGTGCGAGCTGGCGGGGTCGGCCTTGAGCAGCCGCAGCAGCGGGAAGCCGTCCATGGTGGGCATCTCGAGGTCGGTCACCACCACGGCCGGCTGCTCGCGCAGCGCCGCCATCGCCCCCTCGGCGCCGTCGCGCGCCTCCAGCACCTCGAAGCCGGCGCCGCGCAGGGTGCGGGAGAGGATCGCCCGCGTCACCTCGCTGTCGTCCACCACCAGCACCCGGCGGTTCACCGTTCCCGTTCCCCCTTCGTCCACAGCCGCGCCAGGGCGCGGGCGAGCTCCCGCGGCGGCAGGGCCACGTCGGCCGCGCCGCGCTCCAGGGCGACGCGCGGCATGCCGAAGACGACCGAGCTCGCCTCGTCCTGCGCCAGGGTGATCCCCCCCGCCTGGCGCAGGGCGAGCAGCCCCTCGACGCCGTCGGAGCCCATGCCGGTCATCAGCACGCCCGCCACCTCGCGCGGGCAGTGCTCGGCGCAGGAGTGGAACATCTCGTCCACCGACGGGCGGTGCCCCCGCCGCGCCGGCGTGTCGGAGTCGAGGCGGAGCACCCCCTGGCCCTCGAGCCGCAGATGGGCGCCGCCGGGAGCGAGCCGCACGGCGCCCCGGCGGAGGGTCTCGCCGTCGGCCGCCAGGCGGACGTCGAACGGGAACTCCTTGTTGAGCCAGTCGGCGAAGCCGAGCTCGAAGCCGGAGGCGATGTGCTGGACGATCAGGAAGCCGACCGGCGCGTCGGCCGGCACCTCCTCGAGGAACTCGCGGATGGCGGCCGGCCCGCCGGTCGAGGCGCCGATCGCCACCCAGCGCAGCTCGCGCGAGGCCTCGCCGAGGCCGGTACCCCCCGCGCCGGTGCCGCCGGTACCGCCGGCGCCGCCGGCACCAGTCACCGCCGCGGGCCTGACCGGCCGCACTCTCGGCGCCGCCCGCGGCTTGGTCCGCGCCGCCGCCACCGTGCGCACCGTCTCGGGAAGGCTCTCGGCGAGCTGCTGCCAGCTCGCCGTGTCCTCCGGCTTGGGGAGCACCTCGAGGGCGCCCCGCCGCATCGCCTCGAAGGCGGTCTGCATCTGGTTGCGGTTGGCCCGCGAGGAGAGGACGACGATCGGCGTCGGCCGCACGGCCATGATCTGCTCGGTGGCCTCGTAGCCGTCGAGCACCGGCATCTGGAGGTCCATCACCACGACGTGCGGCTGGAGATCGATCACCGCCTGCACGGCGTGGGCGCCGTCGCCCGACTCCCCCACCACCTCGATGTCGCGCGTCTGGCGGAAGAAACGCTTCAGCACCGCCCTCACCGAGGGGGAGTCGTCCACCAGCAGGACGCGGATCAACTTTCCATCTCCTGCTCCGCGGGACTCATCGCCCGCTCCCGCTCAGGCGGCGCACGAGGTCGACCAGCTCGCCGGCGTCCAGGCTCTGCTTGGTCAGGTAGGCGTCGGCGCCGACCTTGAGGCCGCGCAGGCGGTCCTCGGGGCGGTCGCGGGTCGAGACGACGATGATCGGCAGGTGGGCGAAGTTCTCCATCGCGCGCAGGTGGGCGGCCAGCTCGAAGCCGTCCATGCGCGGCATCTCGATGTCGGTGACCACGCAGTTGAAGGTCTCCTCGCCGAGCAGCGACAGCGCCTCCTCGGCGTCGCCGGCGGCCACCACCTCGAAGCCGGCGTCCTCCAGCAGGCGGCGCTCCATCTCGCGGGTGACCAGCGAGTCGTCCACCAGCAGCACCCGCACGCGGCGGATGATCACCTGCGGGCGCGCCGCCGGCAGGGCGCGCAGGTACTCGCGCTGGGCGAGCACGGAGGGCGACAGCACCCCCACCGGCTCGCCCGAGGCGAGCAGAGCCACCCCCTCGAGCAGCCGGTCGGTGGGGGCGCGCCGGGTGATCGGCCGCACCAGCACCTCCTCCTCGCGCTCCACCGTGTCCACCGCGATGGCGAGCGGCTGCCCCGAGACCACCCCTTCGAGCAGGAGCTGGTTCTCGGCCGCCGGCTGGCCGTAGAGCCGGGCGAGCGGCACGAAGGGGACCAGCCGGTCGCCGACCGTGGCCAGGGTGCGGCCGTCGCGCTCGACCACCGCGCCGGCGTCCAGGCGGGTCGCCCGGCGCACCACCGCCGCGGGCAGGGCGATCCTGAGCTGCCCCACCCGCAGCAGCATCACCGACTCGCCGCGGCGGGCGACCGGGACCTCCAGGATGAAGGTCGTCCCCTGCCGCGGCTCGCTCTCGACGAACACCTCGCCGCCGACCCGGTTGACGGCGGTCGCCACCACGTCGAGCCCGACGCCGCGGCCGGAGATCTCGGAGACCTGCTGGCGGGTGGAGAACCCCGGCGCGAAGAGCAGCCGCAGCGCCTCCTTCTTGCCCATCCCCGAGGCGGTGGCCGCGTCCACCAGCCCCACCGCGACCGCCTGCTGGAGCACCCGCGGCACGTCGATGCCGCCGCCGTCGTCCTCGATCACCAGGCGAACCCGGGGGCCGTCGGCGAGCGCCTTGATGCGGATGCGCCCGGCCGGCGGCTTGCCCCGCCCCTCGCGCACCTCCGGGGACTCGATGCCGTGGTCGACCGCGTTGCGCACCAGGTGGAGCAGCGCCTCCTCCAGCTCGCGGGCGATCCGCCGGTCGAGCCGGGTCTCCTCCCCCTCCAGCTCGACCTCGACCTCGCGCTGGAGCGAGCGGGCGAGCTCGCGGGCGTAGCGGGCGAAGGAGAGCAGGAAGCCGCGCATCGGCTGGAGCTGCAGCGAGAGCATCTTCTCGAGCTGCTCCTCGGACGAGCGGATCAGCCGCCGCTGCCCCCCCTCCAGCTCCACCGCCACCCGCCGCAGCATGGTGGCGAGCACGGCGAGCACCTGCGTCGGCTGCGGCTCGTGGAGGCCCTCCTCGGCCAGCCGGGCGAGGTCGTAGATGCGGTCCACCACCTGCCGCCCGGCCACCGCCATGATCCGCACCTGGGTGGCCCGCTCGGCCACCGCGTCGAGCGCCGCGACGTCCACCCGCACGTCGCCGGCGGCGGACGGCAGGGCCTTGGCGGCGGCGGGCGCGGGGGTAGAGACGGGTGGGGCCTCTTCGACGGCGGGCGGCGGGGGCGGCTCCGGGGCCGGCGCGGCGGCCGCAGGGACCTCAGGGACCTCAGGGACCGCAGGGACGACAGGCGCTACAGACGCCGGGGGCGGCTCCGGGGCCGCCGAGGCGTGGGCGTGGAGGAGGGCGACCAGCTCGGCGTCGACCGGCGGCTCCGCTCCGCGCGAGACCGATTCGACCAGCGAGGAGAGCTCGTCCACCACCCGCGTCAGCAGCGGGATCATGCCGGGCCGCGCGGCGTGCAGCACCTCCTCGGCGGCGTGGCAGAGCTCGGCGAGGGCGCCGATCCGCATCATCCGGCCGGCCCCCTTCAGGGTGTGCAGCTCGCGCTTGGCCTCGACGACCGACTGCGGGTCCGCCTCCAGCCGGGGGACGCTCGTCGCCAGCCGCTCCAGCCGGTCGCGGGCTTCCTCGACGAAGAGGGGGATGAGGTCGGCGAACTCCGAGTCCACAACCGCTCCCGGGTCAGATCTTGGTCCAGCTGTCGACGTTCACGTCGAGGCCGAGCACGCCTTCGAGCTCGCCCTGCACGTAGATCGGCGTGGCGGCGGTGAAGATCGGCCGGCCCGAGAACAGCGAGTTGAACAGCGGCGTCAGGATCGTGTGCCCCTCGCGCACCGCCGACTTGTACCAGGGGCGCTCGGAGAAACCCTCGCCGGTGCGCACCGCGCCCGGCACCTCGCGGTCGCCGACGATCTGGCGGTTCACCACCAGCGCCGTCTGCCCCCGCCGGCCGTCGTAGAAGTAGAGGCACTCGACGAACCCCTGCCGGTGCACCAGGTCCTCGAGCAGCCGCTCGATCGCCTCCCAGTTGCCGATCCGGCGCCGCACCTCGCGCGCCCAGAGCTCGGACGTGTGCTTGAGCGAGTGGGGGGACTGGAGATGGAACGACTGGGCGAGCATCTGGATGACCAGGCCCAGGCGGTTCAGCCGGTCGGCGGTCTCGGTGAAGTGCTTGAGGCCGTCCGCCATCCGCTGCACGACCTGGCTGACCTCCTTCAAGGTCAGCACCACCTCGTCCGAGGCGGCGTTCTGCTGCTGGGTGGCGAGCGAGATCTCGCGCGCCACCCGCGCCGTGTCGCTGGAGGCGCCGCGCAGGTCCTCGATCGCCGAGGCGGCGGCGCGCGCGCGCTCGAGCACGCGGCCGGCCTCCTTGCTCCCCTCCTCGGTGGCCACCACGGTGGTGCGGATGGAGCCGGCGAACTCGTCGAGCAGGTTGCGCACCGACTCCACCGACTCCTGGGAGCGCTGGGCGAGCCGCCGCACCTCCTCGGCCACCACCGAGAAGCGCCGCCCGTGGTCGCCGGCGGCGGCGGCCTCGATGGCGGCGTTGAGCGACAGGATGTGGGTCTCCTGGGCGATCTCGGTGATCAGGTCGAGCACCCGGTAGATCTCCTTCGACCGGCTGCCCAGGATCTCGGCGCGGCTGGAGATGCCCGAGATCCGCTTCTTGACCTCCTCGACGCCGTCCACCGCCTCCTCGACCGCCCCCTGGCCGGCGGTGCCGCTCTCCTCCGCCGCGTGGGCGAGGTCGGCCTGGGAGGAGGCGTTCTCGGCGATCTGCGAGGCGGTGCGCGCCAGCTCCTCCATGGCGGCGGTGATCTCCACCACCGAGGCCGCCTGCTCCGAGGAGCCCGAGGCGAGCTCGGAGGCGATCTCGTTGACCGAGTTGGCGGCGGAGGCGACCTCGATCGAGCTGGTCTGGATCTGCTGCGCCAGCACGTCGAGCGAGTTGGTGGCGTTCGACAGCGAGAGCGCCAGGTTCCCCGGCAGCGCCCCCGCCGACTCCGAGCAGTTCACCAGGTCCCCCGCCCGCAGCCGGTCGAGCGCCTCCACCAGCGTCGCCTCGATCCCCTGGCGCCGCCGGTCCGAGCCGTCGACCCGCTCGCGCAGGCTCTCCTGCGAGCGGTAGACGATCTTGACGTAGAGGGCGGTGGTGGCGATCGTGGCCAGCAGGAAGAGGTTGAACGGCCAGTTGCGGCCGCCGCCGGCCTCGGCCACCATCAGCAGCACGAGGCCGGACACCGCGATGCTCCCCAGGATGAGCAGCCCGGTGCGGGCGGGGTTCAGCGAGCCGCCGGTCGAGGCGTTGGCGTCTGTCATGGTTCTTTGCGCTCCATCGTCCGTCCCTCTCCTTCGTCGTCCACGAACCGCAGGGCCGCGGGCGGATGGCCCGGGTCCACCACCACCACCGGCAGACCCGCGTAGACGGCCACTCCCGCGGCCGCCTCGGGCCAGAACCGCCGCAGCACCGGCGCCGCCGGGCGCACCCGCAGGTCCTCCACCACCCCGAGGACCTCGTCGGCGGCGAGCGCTCCTTCCCCCAGGGCCACCCGGTACCCCTCTCCCCGCCGGGAGAGCCCGTCCACCGCCGAGTTGGCGATCCCCCAGACGCCGCCGGCGCGGCGCAGCAGCAGGTAGCCGCGGGCGTGCGGGACGCTCATCGCCCGAGCGCCTCGAGGTTGAGGATGCGGATCACCTCGCCGCCGATCGGCGCCTCGCCTTGAATGAAGCCGTTGTCGCCCGCCACCACCGACTCCGGCGGCACGTGCACCACCTCCAGCGCCGCGTCCGCCGTGAAGCCGATCATCTCCCGCGCCTCCACCGGCCCCACCCACACCACCACCGTCACCGGATAGGGGGGGTTCGCCCCCGGCGAGGCGTTGACCAGGCGGGCCAGGTTGAGGATCGGCAGCGGCTCGCCGCCGAACTCCGCCAGCCCCTCCAGCTCCCCCGCCGCGCCGGGCAGCGGATGGACGGCGAGCGCCCGCACCACCCGGCGCACCGCCGTCAGCGGCAGGGCGCAGGCGTACTCGCCGGCCCGCACCAGCAGGTGGGTGCCCTCGCGGCGCGTCCGGCGCTCCTTCGGCGGCTCGCTCATCCCGGCCTCTTCATCCCGGCCTCTTCATCCCGGCCTCTTCATATCCGCGTCCAGCCGGTCACGTTGATGTCGATCCCGAGGACGGCGGCGATCGAGCCGTCGCCGTCGTGCAGCGGCGTGCAGACCGTGAAGCAGGCCTCCGAGTTCTGCATCGATTCGTAGGGCGGGATCAGCGTCGTCCGCCAGTGCCGCGACACCGCCTTGAACCAGGGGCGCGTGCGCACGTCGGTCTCGCGCACCTTGGCGGCGAGCGAGCGCTGCCGCTCGTCGAGCAGGTTCTGGTTGAAGGAGAGCGCCAGGGTGCCGCCGTCGAGCGCCATCAGGTAGCCGATCTCGACGAACGGCGCGTCGCGCACCAGATCCTCCAGCGCCCGCTCCCTGTCCGGCAGCGAGGGCAGCCGCTCGATCGTCCGCGCCCAGGCCTCGACCAGGTGCTTGAGCGAGCGCGGCGAGTCGAGGTGGAAGGACTGGGCAAGGAGCTGGATCTCCAGGCCGAGCTGGTTCAGCCGGTCGGCGGTGCTCGACAGGTTCTTCAGCCCCCCGGTCATCCGCTGCACCACCAGGCTCACCTCGCGCAGGGTCATCACCACCTCGTCGGAGGCGGCGTTCTGCTGCTGGGTGGCGAGCGAGATCTGGCGGGCGACGCGCGAGGTGTCCCCCGAGGCGCCGCGCAGCTCCTCGATCGCCGACGAGGCCGCCCGCGAGCGCTCCAGCACGCGGCTCGCCTCCTTGCTCCCCTCCTCGGTGGCGACGATGGTGGCGCGGATCGAGCTGGAGAACTCGTCGAGCAGGTTGCGCACCGACTCCACCGACTCCTGCGAGCGCTGGGCGAGGTGGCGCACCTCCTCGGCCACCACCGAGAAGCGCCGGCCGTCCGCCCCCGCCGCCGCCGCCTCGATCGCCGCGTTGAGCGACAGGATGTGGGTCTCCTGGGCGATCTCGGTGATCAGGTCGAGCACCCGGTAGATCTCCTTCGAACGGGTGCCGAGCGCGTCGGCGCGGCTGGCGATGGCCGAGATCCGCTTCTGCACCTCCTCGACCCCGGTGACCGCCTCGAACACCGCGGCCGAGCCGGCCTCGCCGCTCGCCTCCGCCCGCGCGGCGAGCTCCGCCTGGCGCCCGGCGTTCTCGGCGATCTGCGACGCCGTGCGCGCCAGCTCCTCCATGGCGGCGGTGATCTCCACCACCGAGGCCGCCTGCTGCGAGGAGCCCGAGGCGAGCTCGGAGGCGATCTCGTTGACCGCGTCGGCGGCCGAGGCCACCTCGATCGAGCTGTCCTGGATCTGCTGGGCGAGCTGCGACATCGACTCGCTCGCCGCCTCCGAGATCTGGGCCAGCCGCTCGGGAAGCCCCTGCGTGTGCTCGATCGAGCGCACCAGGTCCCCGGCGCCGAGCTGCTCGAAGGCGGCAATCAGCTCTCCCTCCAGCTTCGACCAGCGCTCGCGCCCCTCGGGGAGGCGCCGCTCCAGGTCGCGGAAGTAGGGATAGACCCACAGCCCATAGGCGGCGACCCCGGCGAGGCCCAGCCCGAGGAAGGCGTAGCGCGGCCAGCCCGGGCCCCCCACCGTCGAGCCGAAGGCCAGCAGCAGGAAGCCCAGCAGGGTCAGCCCGACGACCAGGATCCAGCCGAGCAGGGCGTTCTCGGTATGGTGGCCCGCCGGCCCGGAAACCACGGCAGGCTCCCCGGCGGTCACGGCGGGAAGCGTCGACTCTGCGTCCATCCTGTGCTCTCTCCTTGGCGCCGGGCGGACACCGCGGCCGGGAAAACGGACCCCCGGCATACGGCCGACTCGATTCCGGCGCTTGCAGCGCTTTCAAACGGAGCGTGGTTCGTAGGATAGGGAATTCGCTATCCAGCCGCAAGTTCCGGGGCTTTACCAGTTGAAGCCGGACCCATAGATCTATACAATTCACCCACTACTTTCGTTTTCTCTTGAGTTGTTCGCGGGCTTGAGTTGCTTGACGCCCCCGTTCTGGCGGGGGTGTGCATCGATTCACGTTGTTTCTCAGGGAGATTGTAACTGTATGAACCGTAACGTTTTTGCTCCACTGCTCGGCCTCGCCCTCCTCGCCGCGCCGGCGGCCTATGCCGGCGACGGGCACACCCTCCACGGCGTCGGCGCGGTCAACAGCTCGATGGGGGGCGCCGGCGTCGCGCTGCCCATCGACACCATCGGCGGCCTGCTGCTCAACCCCGCCCTGGCGACCCAGATGGACGGCAGCCACTTCGCCTTCAGCGCCGAGTACAACCAGGCCAAGAACTCCGTCTCGAGCTCGGTGGCGACGCCGTTCGGCACCTTCAGCGGCACCACCAAGGACGCCGGCGACCGCGCCGTCATCCCGGCCTTCGGCTTCACCCATCACACGCCGGGCTCGAACTTCGCCTACGGCGTCGGCTTCCTCGGCCTCGCCGGCTTCGGCGCCGACTACCCGGCGAGCACGACCAACCCGCTGCTCTCCCCGCAGCCCAACGGGTTCGGCCGCGTCTACTCCAGCTACAGCCTGCTGAAGATCCCCACCGTGCTGGCCTGGAAGCTCAGCGACTCCTTCTCCTTCGGGCTGTCGCTCAACGCCGCCTACGCGACGCTGACCGCCAACCCCGCCGGCTTCGCCAGCCCCGACTGCTCGGGTCCCCAGGGACCGTGCTACTTCCCGAGCGTCAACGCCGACAGCGCCTGGGGCTACGGCGTCGGCGCGGGCTTCCACTACAAGCTCAGCCCGTCGCTGGCGCTCGGCGGCTCCTACACCACCAAGACCAAGTTCCAGGACTTCCAGTGGCACTCCACGGCGGCCAACCCGCACCTGGCCAACTTCGGCACCGACCGCAAGATCCGCCAGGAGATCGACATGCCGGCGGTAGGGATCCTCGGCCTCGGCTGGACCCCGACCGACCGCCTGGCGGTCGCCATCGACGGCAAGTGGATCGATTACGAGAGCGCGGCGGGCTTCAAGGATGCCCTCGGCTTCAAGAACATCAAGGTGGGGGAGGTCGGCCTGCAGTACAAGGCGACCGAGCAGCTCTCCCTGCGCGCCGGCTACAACCACAGCCAGAACCCGATCCCGAACAACCGGACCTTCTTCACCGTCGAGACCCCGGCGATCTTCATCGACCACTACTGCGCCGGCCTCGGCTACCAGGCCACCCCGATCCTGCGCCTCGACGCGGCCTACTACCACGTCCCCAGGAACTCCATCACCGGCAACTTCTACGGCCCCTTCGGCCCGGTCGCCGGCACCTCGGTGACCACCGCCATGGCGATGGACTCGGTGGTGCTGACGTTCAACTTCGCTCTGCCGCAGTAACGGGCGGACAGCGAAGAGCGGACGGCAAATCCCGGGCGGGAGACCGCCCGGGCCCTCATCACCCCGACCCTCTTCTCCCGGCCTCCCCCCCTTCCCCCGGGAGAAGAGGGAGTGGTTAGTCCAAGAAAAGAAAGAAGAAGCGGTTGGTTTTAGCCCTCTCTCTCCCGGCGGTCGGGGGGGAGGCTGGGAGAGAGAGGGTTGGGAGAGTGAGGGCCGCGCCGAAGGCGCGGACGGCCGGCCCGGCGTCAGAGGCGCTCCGCCTACCGCCAGTCCTTCCCCAGATCCGCCATCAGCTCCGCGAACACCTCGATCCCGTCCCACAGGTTCTGCAGCCGCAGGTTCTCGTTGATCCCGTGCTGGTTGTTGTCGTGATTGACGATCGGGACGCCGATCACCGGCTTCTTCAGGGCCTCGGCGAAGAGGTACATGGGCACGCTGCCGCCCAGCATGGGCGCCTGGATCACCGGCCCGCCCACCGCCCGCTCGATGATCGAGACCACGGAGCGCGAGACCGGCAGGCTCATGTCCGTCCGCGCCGCCGGATAGTCGAGCGACCAGCCGGCCCGGGCCACCCGGGGGTGCGCCCGCCGCGTCTCGCGGTCCGGAACGTCCGCGACCAGGTACCACCCCTTGCCGCGCAGGAAGGCCTCGACCTTCTCCTTCACCCTTTGCGGCGTCTGGTCCGGCACCAGGCGGAAGTCGATCGACGCCTGCGCCTCGGTGGGGATGGCGTTGGCGGCCCCCTCCCCCACCTCCGCCGCGCGCAGCCCGCGCAGGTTCAGCGCCGGGTCCATCAAGCGGTCCTGGAGGCGGGCGCCCTTCCCCTCCGTCCGTCCCAGGCCGAGCTCGGCCTCCAGCCCCTCCTCCACCGGCGGCATGGCGGCGACCGCCCGCTTCTCGGCCGCGGTCAGCGGCCGGACGTCGTCATAGAAGCCGGGAATCAGGATTTTCCCCTCCTCGTCGCGCAGACTGGCCAGGAGCTGCACCAGCTCCACCGCCGGATTGGGCGCCCAGTTGCCGTAGTGCCCGCTGTGGAGGGGCCGGATCGGGCCGTAGACGGTGCAGCTCCAGCCCGGCCACGCCGCGGGCGCCGAAGAAGACCTCCATCTTCCGCGTCGGATGGACCGGCCCGTCGCAGAGCAGCCAGACGTCGGCGGCGAGGAAACCGGCATGGCGCCGCAGGATCTCCGGCAGGTGCTCGGACCCCTGCTCCTCCTCTCCTTCCAGGAACAGCTTGACGTTGACCGTCGGCTGGATTCCCGCGGCGCGCAGGGCGTCCAGCGCGGTCAGCATGGCGATGATCGGCGACTTGTCGTCGCTCGCCGAGCGGGCGTAGATCCGCCACTCCGGGTCGAACGGTCCCGAGAACCGACGCCGGATCGATCTCCTTCACCCTGGGCGCTCCCAGCACACCCGAGCGCAGGACGGGCTTGAACGGATCGGAGAGCCACCCCTTCTGGCCCACCGGCTGGCCGTCGTAGTGGGCGTAGAACATCACCGTCCGCTTCGCCCCTGGGACGCTCAGCTCGCCGTAGACGGAGGGGGGCGTGCCCTCCCCCGCCGAGAGCCGCTGCACCTTGAAGCCGCGCCGCTCGAGCAGGGCGGTCAGCCGGCCGGCGTTGCGCTCGACGTCCTGCAGCCGGGTGGCGACGTTGGGCAGGGCGAGCAGGTCGGTCAGCTCGCCCACGATCTGCTTCTCGTGCGCCTGGCGGTAGGCCCGCACAGTATTGCGTACAGTGTCCCGGCGTACAGTGTCCCGCACGGCGGAGGGCTGCTCGGCGGTCGCGGGGAGAGCGGAGAGGAGCAGCAGCGAGGCGATCCAGAGACGCCGTCCGGTCATGGGGATTCTCCTACCTGAAGGACGCACCTCTCCCTGCCGGCTGGCGACCGCTGGAGGAGACGTCCATGAGGATTGGATGGAATGGAATGGAAAATGGTCGGGGCGAGAGGATTTGAACCTCCGGCCTCACGGTCCCGAACCGTGCGCTCTACCAAGCTGAGCTACGCCCCGACGTGCATGCGGTTCCTGCTCGGGATCAAACCGCGAGGAGGGGGAGGATACCGCCTCGGGATTTTCCGGTCAAGCGGCGGAGATGAAGGGCGACCGCAGGTCGCCCCTACAACCTCCGGCAGAGATCCCTGTTGATCGAAGGTTGTAGGGGCGACCTGCGGTCGCCCTCAACGGCGCCGCTGCCGGGCAGATCCACCCTGCGCGGTTCTCCCAGCGAAGCTTCGCTGAGCTGCCGAAGCTTCGCTGCCCTGCCGAAGCTGCGCTGGGCTGCCGAAGCTGCGGCAGCGAAAAATAAGCTTCGCTGGCCTGCCGAAGCTTCGCTGGGCCGCCGAAGCTTCGCTGAGCCGCCGAAGCTTCGCTGAGCTGCCGAAGCTTCGCTGGGCTGCCGAAGCTTCGCTGGCTTGCCGAAGCTTCGGCAGCTCGCCGCAGCTTCGGCAGGGAAAAATAAGCTTCGGCACGGCAACGCGCCTCCGTCTCTACCCCCCGTTCCCCCGCCTCTCCCGCCTCAGATACGCTGCGAACTGCTGGACAAGCTCCACGGTCAGGCGTTCCTCCTCGCAGGCGCGCTGGAACATCAGGAGGGTGACGATCGCCTCGCGGTGCACGTCCCGCGATTCGAAGATGGGCATCAGCTCGGCGGCGAGCCGCTTCAGATCGTCCGTGCATCCCTCCTGGGCGTAGAGCCGGGCGAGGTCGAGGGAGACCAGGGCCGCGTCGTAGCCCATGGACCGCTCCAGGAACTCCCGCTGGACCTCCCGGAAGGCGGCTTCGGCGGGACCTCGACGGCCGAGGCCCAGATCGATGAGCCCCTCGGCCCAACGCAGGCGGACGAGATCCAGAGGCTGGGCGGTCTCCTGAAACAGATCCCGGACTTCGGGAAGGAGTTGCGCGGCTTCTTCGTAGAAACCGGCCAAGGTGAGACAGCCGAGCAGGTTGTAGCGCATATAGATGAACAGGCGAGGCTCCCGCGAGGCTTCAATCTCAGCAGGACTGTCGCGAAGAAGCTGGATTGCCTGCTCCAACTCGCCCAATTCCTTCAGGATCTGGACCCGAGCCAGAATCATCTTTCCAGCTCCGTGAATCTCACCCACTTCACGATAGAGCCCGAGGGAGCTGTCCACCAACTCCAAAGCTTCATCAAGCCGCCGTTGAGCCCGGCGCAGGGAAGATTTCAGGTCCAGGATCTCGGCTTGGACCTCGAGGTTCCCGGAGGTGCTCGGGGCCAGGCAGCCCTCCGCCTTGACGAAGGCGTCCTCGGCGCTCCTCAGCTCTCCGAGGACCCGGCGCGCATTGCCGAGGTAGGCAAAGCACCGGGCGCGCAGGTCCATCACCCAGCTCGGGTCGTACGCCTTGCCGAGATGCCGGACCACCCGCAACGCCAGGTTCGCCAGCTCCACCCCCCGCGTGGGATCGCTGAAGGTGGCCTCCCGGCTCTTTTGCAGCAGGAGCTGGCAGAGACCCCAGGCGTGAAGATCCTCGTTCGCCTCGACCTCCCGGAGCTGCTCGGCATGGGGGAGATCCGCCAGACGGGACCAGAGCTCCGGCGCCTGCCCCCCTTCCATCACCGAGATCTCCGGGTCCCAGTGCCCGACCTCTCTCTGGAGCCGGAGAATCTCCTCGTGCCGTTCCCGGCAAATCGGACACCGCTCCAGCAGGTGCGGTACCACCAGACGGAGCACGTCGTCGTGCTCCAGGGTGCCCGAAAGCCACTTCGCCATCGTCTCCACGCCAAGGTGCTGGTGCTCCATCCGCCCTCCTGAATCGAACCGTTGATAGCACTCTAGTTGATACCGCTCTAAAGGACCAAGTCGCCGCAAGAGGGTTTTTCGTGACACCTGAAGAGAAAAACGGGCCGGATGGCATCCGGCCCGCGGCACATCAGGGGATCCTTCAGGAGATCACTGCCGGCCGTTGGGATCGATCGAGGTCCCTTCGTCGCTCCCTCCGCCGGTGGGGCTGACCGTCACCCCATGCTTGCCGCCATTGGGATCGATCAGAACCCCCTCCTTCATCAGGCTCACCAGAGAGCTCCAGAGGCGGGAGAGGCCGTTCTCGCCGGAGGCGGCAACGGCGTGGAACCCCTTCACGGGACGGCGGACCGCCTGTCCTCGAGCGGGAACGCTCGCGAGAGCGAAGACGGCCAGCAGGAGGAGGACGGGAAAAGCGCGGCGCGAAGAACGATTCGAAACCATGGTGGACTCCTTCGGAGGGCGGGTCTCGGCGCGGCGGCATGCCGGCGGAGCCTCCCCTCCAAAGAGAAAGGTTGCCTCAAACGGAAAAAGCGCGCTCGCCGGCGTGGATTGCAAATCAGGAAATGCCGATGTAGCATGAAGTTCAGTTCAGAAGTCCCAGCCATCCCCTGTACGAGGGAAAAAAGGAGTCGAGCTATGTCATCAGCGCATGCCCGTTCGCTTCGAGGAGTGATCTGTATTGCCCTGGTCCTGTTCACCGTCCTGTCGGTCCTGAACAGTCATGCGCTCTCCGCCGGCGTCCTGTCCCCCCCGGGGGAGAAGGATATATTCCTGTCCTGCACCCCCAGCGACACCGTGCTCTGCCTGGACGACAAGCCGGGCGACCGCCGTTTCCGGGTCACGGCGACCTACCAGACGGCGCTGGGCGGAGGCCTCTCGGGCGATGGACAGGCGATCCCCCTGGCGCCGCTCGGCGTCATCCACGGCGGCCTGTTCTGGTTCTTCAGCCCGGACAACCCCGAGGTGCTGGTCAAGATCCTCAACGGCTGCGCGATCAACGACCACTACTGGATCTACGTGACCGCCGGCACCAACGTGGGCTACACCGTGACGGTGAACGACATCGCCCTCCCGACCGTCACCAAGACCTACACCAACCCCGATCGCACGGAGGCTCTCCCGGTCCAGGACACCTCCGCCCTGGCGAGCTGCCACGCCTGCGCCAACAACTCCCAGTGCGCGGCCGGCCTGCTCTGCTGCTTCACTCCCGGCGGCAACGCCTGCCTGGCCCCGACCTCGGGCGGGACTTGCCCGCTGATCCCGTAGGCCCGGCCGGGCCAACCCTCCCCCACCCCATGGGATAGAATCCGGCGTCTAACCCGAAGCGCGGGAGGCGCCCCCCATGTCCACGTCGGTCGAAACCCTGTCGGAGCTGTTCCTCGAGGCGGCGAGCTACAACAAGCCGGACTGCCTGCTGTCCAAGGTGGGCGGCACCTACCAGCCGGTTTCGACGGCGGAGCTGGTGGACCGCGTCCGGCGGCTGTCGAAGGCGCTCCTCGGCCTGGGGGTGGAGCGCGGCGACCGGGTGGCGCTGATGGCGGAGAACGGCCCGCACTGGCCGACGGTGGACTTCGCCACCCTCTGCTCGGGCGCCGCGCTGGTGCCGATCTACCCGACCCTGCTGCCGGACCAGGCCGCCTACATCGCCGGCAACTGCGGCGCCAAGGTGGTGGTGGCCGAGACCGCCGCCCATCTGGAGGGGCTGCTGTCGCACGCGGCCGAGCTGCCGGAGGTCCGCCAGTTCGTGCTGATCAAGGGGACGTCGGGCGATCCGCGGGTGATCACCCTCGACCAGCTCATCGAGCGGGGGGCCGGCGCCGACGCGGCGGAGTTCGAGACCCGCGCCCGCGCCGTGCGCCCGGACGACCTCGCGACCTTCATCTATACCAGCGGCACCACCGGCACCCCCAAGGGGGTCATGCTCACCCACCGCAACATCGCCTCCAACGTCAGCTCCGGGCTCTCGGTGCTCCACCTCGAGCGGCGGTTCACCGTGCTCTCCTTCCTCCCCCTGTCGCACGTCTTCGAGCGCACGGTGGACTACTGCTACTTCCTCACCGGCTGCACCATCGCCTACGCCGAGTCGGTGGCGGCGGTGGCGCAGAACATGATGGAGGTCAAGCCGCAGGTCTTCGTCTCGGTGCCGCGGGTCTACGAGAAGGTGCTGGGCCGGGTGCAGGAGGGGGTGGCGGCGGGGTCCTCCATCAAGCAGAAGCTCTTCGCCTGGGCGGTCGGGCTCGGCCGCCAGGCCCTCCCCTACCGGCTGAAGCAGCGGAAGCCGCCGGGCTTCCAGGGGATCCAGCTCGGCCTCGCCGACAAGCTGGTGTTCTCGAAGATCAAGGAGCGGCTGGGCGGCAAGTTCGAGTTCGCCATCTCGGGCGGCGCGCCGCTGTCGCGCGACGTGGCCGAGTTCTTCTGGGGGGCGGGCATCCCGATCTACGAGGGGTATGGCCTGTCGGAGACCTCGCCGGTGATCTCGGTCAACACCCGCGAGGACGTCAAGATGGGCACCGTCGGCAAGCCCATCCCCGGGGTCGAGGTGATGATCGCCGCCGACGGCGAGATCCTCTCCCGGGGCCCCAACATCATGCAGGGCTACTGGGGCATGGAGAAGGAGACGGCGGAGGTGATCGACGCCGAGGGGTGGTTCCACACCGGCGACATCGGCGAGGTGGACCCCGAGGGGTTCCTGCGGATCACCGACCGCAAGAAGGAGCTGATCATCAACGCCTACGGCAAGAACGTGGCTCCGGCGCCGATCGAGAACGCGCTGAAGGGCAGCCGCTTCATCGAGCAGGCGGTGGTGATCGGCGACCGCCGGAAGTTCCTCTCGGCGCTGCTGGTGCCGGACTTCGCCGTCCTCAAGGCCTGGGCGGAGAAGCAGGGGATTACCGCGGCGGACAACGCGGCGGACAACGCGCGGCTCCTCGCCGCTCCCCAGGTGCGCGAGCTGATCGGCAAGGAGGTGGCGGCGGTCAACGCCAACCTCGCCGGCTTCGAGAAGATCGTGGCCTGGGAGTTGCTGCCGGACGAGTTCACCCTGGAGACGGGGGAGATCACGCCGACGCTGAAGATCAAGCGCCGGGTGATCAACCAGAAGTACGGGCCGGTCATCGACCGCCTCTATGCCGAGGCGGACAAGCACGGGGGGTAAGCGAGCCCTCACCCCTAGCCCCTCTCCCGTCCCCTCCCGCCCTCCCTCACCGGGAGAGGGGAACAGGAGGGTGGACCGGAGACCTTCAGCGCAGGTCTCCCTCCTCTCCCGGTGCGGGAGGGTGGGAGGGGACGGGAGAGGAGGGCCGGGGAGGTGAGGGTCCGGCGGCGGAACGCCGTCGGTGGGTTTCTTTCAAGGAGGCAACACCGTGTCATCCATCTTCCATCTCGAAGTCGGCGCCGACCGCCTGGCGACGCTCACGTTCGATTCGCCGGACCGCAAGGTCAACGTCTTCACCCGCGCCGCCTTCGCCGAGCTGGAGCGGGTGATCGAGGAGGTCTTCGCCCGGCGGGACATCGGCGCCCTGATCCTGCTCTCGGGCAAGCCCGGAGGCTTCATCGCCGGCGCGGACGTGGAGGAGATCGCCCGGGTGACCGATCCGGTGGAGGCGGAGGCCGGCTCGCGGGTGGGCCACCGGTTGTTCTCCGCCTGGGAGGCGCTCCCCTTCCCCACCATCTCCGCCATCCGCGGCACCTGCCTGGGAGGCGGCCTGGAGATCTCCCTCGCCTCGACCTACCGGGTGGCGAGCGACCGGCCGGACACCAAAATGGGCCTTCCCGAGGTGCGCCTGGGCATCCTCCCCGGCTGGGGCGGCTCGACCCGCCTCCCCCGCCTGATCGGCATCGCCGAGGCGCTCGATCTCATCCTCACCGGCAAGACGGTGGCCGGCCGCAAGGCCTTGAAGCTGGGCCTGATCGACGCCCTGCTGCCGGAGGCCCGCTTCCTCGACACCCTGCGCGACTTCGCCCTGGCGCGGCTCGACCAGCCCCGGCGGGTGGAGCAGGCGTTCGATCTCAAGGAGATGCTGCTCGAGAAGAACCCCCTGGGACGGAAGATCCTCTTCGACCAGGCGCGCAAGAAGACCCTGGAGACCACGCGCGGGCACTACCCGGCGCCGCTGCGCGCCATCGAGGTGGTGCGGGTGGGGATCGAGGAGGGCCCCCGCGCCGGCTTCGATGCCGAGGCGCGCGCCGTGGCCGAGCTCGCCACCTCCCGGACGGCGAAGAACCTCATCCACGTCTTCCGGCTGACCGAGGAGGTGAAGAAGGAGACCGGCCTGCCCGGGGCCGCCCCGCGGGAGGTCCGCTCCACCGCCGTGCTGGGCGCCGGCGTGATGGGGGGCGGCATCGCCCAGCTCATTTCCGACCAGACCGCCCTGCCGGTGCGGATGAAGGACGTGCGCGACGAGGCCCTCGCCAGCGGCATGCAGCACGCGGCGCAGCTCTTCACCAAACAGGTGGAGCGCCGGCGCCTCACCGCCCCCGAGGCGCGGCGCAGGATGGGCCTGCTTCACCCCACCCTCGACTTCACCGGCTTCGGCCGGGTGGACCTGGTGATCGAGGCGATCGTCGAGAACCTCGGGGTCAAACAGGAGGTCTTCGCCGAGACCGCCCGGCACGTCCCGGAAGGGGCCATCCTGGCCTCGAACACCTCCTCGCTGTCGGTGGGGCTGATCGGCGCCAGGACCCCGCATCCGGAGCGGGTGGTCGGCATGCACTTCTTCAATCCCGTGCACAAGATGCCGCTGGTCGAGGTGATCGCCCCCGAGGGGAGCGATCCGTCGGCGGTCAACACCGTCTTCGCCTTCACCCGCAAGCTGGGCAAGACCCCCATCCTGGTGAAAGACACGCCGGGCTTCCTGGTCAACCGCCTGCTGATGTTCTACTCGACCGAGGCCCTCTGGCTGCTCGACGAGGGGTACAGGATCGAGGACCTGGACCGCGCCATGACCGACTGGGGGATGCCGATGGGACCCATGGCGCTCACCGACGAGGTGGGGATCGACGTGGCCACCAAGGTCGCCCATATCCTGCACGACGCCTTCAGCGACCGGCTGCCGGTGCCGGAGTGGCTGGACAGGGTGCCGCAGAGCGGCCGGCTGGGGACCAAGAACGGCAAGGGCTTCTACCGCTACGAGGGGCGGGAGAGGAAGGAGCCGGACCCCGCCGTCTACACCCTCCTCGGCCTGCAGCCCCGGATGGAGAACCCGGACCCCGGGATGATCGCCGACCGCATGGTGCTGCCGATGGTCAACGAGGCGGCCCGCTGCCTGGAGGAGGGGGTGGTGCGCAGCGCCGCCGATCTCGACCTGGCGCTGATCTTCGGCACCGGCTTCCCCCCCTTCCGCGGCGGCCTCTGCCGCTGGGCGGACCAGGAGGGGCTCGGCCGCATCCTCTCCACCCTGGAGCGCTTCGCGAGCTCCGTGGGAGAGCGCTTCGCCCCCTCGGAAGCCCTGCGCAGGACGGCGGAGGCGGGCGGGTTCTACGCGCGGTTCGGAGGGAAGGGATAGGGGACGCTCCCCGTCCTCTCCCGGGGACGCCCTCTCCGCGTCTTCCATCCTGCCCGTCCTGAATCTCCTTTGAAATGAGGTCGTTCCGTTTCCGGGACAGCCGGAATTTTCCTGGCGCGGCGCTTGCTCTATCTATCAGGCCGGACAAGAATCGGTTCCCGCGGTCCGGACCTCCCAAAGGAGAAAGAACATGCTTCGAATCATGAGGATGGCGGCGGTCGCGCTGATCGCGGTCTGCGCTCTCGGGCGAGCGGGCGTTGCCCAGACCACGCCCCAACCGGCCCAGGATCCCCAGGGCCGGTTCCAGGGCAAGGTGAACGTCAACGAGGTCCTGCTCGACGTCCTGGTCACCGACGCCCGGGGGAACGTGATCGTGGGCCTCGACAAGGCCGACTTCGTGGTCAAGGAGGGCGGCAAGCCCGTCGATCTGACCGGCGTGGCCTTCTACAGCAACCGCAGCCTGGTGGACTCCTCGCCGGCGGCCGCCAAGAAGAACGTGGGCGCCGAGCAGGGGACGGAAGACCGTTACTTCATCCTCTTCTTCGAGGATCAGAAGGTCAACGCCAACGACGCGCCGCAGCTCCTCTCCCAGCAGCTCGAGGCCGCCAAGCGCGCCCGCGGCTGGGTGGACGGGGAGATGCTGGTGACCGACTGGGTGGCCGTGGTGAGCTACGACTCCCGGCTCAAGGTGCAGCAGGACTTCACCCACGACCGCAAGGCGCTGATCGCGGCGATCGGCGACGCCATGAAGGGGAAGGACCGCGAGGGGAACTACCCCTCCCGGATCGACGCCAGCAAGGGTCCCTCGCTGCTCGCCGGTCTCCCCAAGGGTGACGAGCTGAGCAAGAAGACCCCCAAGATCTACGACGCCCTGCAGGCCCTCGCCCGCTCGGCCGGCAACATCCGGGGGCGCAAGAACCTGCTGCTCTTCACCTACGGCCTGCCCAGCTACGACACCACCACCTACGGGCAGTTCGTCCCCGACAAGCGCTACTTCCTGCCCACGGTCGAGGCGCTCAACGCCAACAACGTGGCGGTCTACTCGCTCGACCTGACGCCCGCGGCGGTCGAGCACCGGCTGAGCGACTCGCTCAACAAGATGTCCGACGACACCGGCGGCCGCTACTTCTTCAACGTCACCAACTTCTCGACGCCGCTCGACCAGATCTCGAAGGAGAACAACGGCTACTACCTGCTGAGCTACCAGAGCGATCAGCCGGCCGGCAAGTCGGGCTTCCAGAACGTCACGGTGACCACCACCAACCCCGAGTTCCGGGTCAAGGCCCGCAAGGGGTACGAGTACGGGAAGTAGGCAGGTTGCCCGCTGGGGCGGCCTGCGCTCCGAATCCTCACCCCCTGACCCCCTCTCCACTCCGTGGAGAGGGGGAACTCGTCTTCAGGATCCTGCCGGATTCAAACGGTGCCTACCTGCGCGCGCCCTCCCTCTCCACAGTGTGGAGAGGGATCGAGGGTGAGGTTTCGAAGCGCAGGCCATACCGGTGCGCGACGAACGGCGCGAACGAAGTTCCCTCCTCACCTCCCCACCGCCGCCTCGAGCAGCCGCCGCCGCAGTCCCGTGTAGGGCTGCCGGCAGGCCAGGAGATCGCCCAGGACCCGGCGGATGCCGGGGTGGATCCGCGCCACGGGGACCATCCAGCGCGCCACGGCCCCTTCGAAGAAGAGGTCGCAGGCGCGGCCCGCCCGCTCCATCTCCTCCCGCAGCTCGCTCGCCAGACGCTCCGGATAGCTCCCGGGCTTCCCCGCCAGCAGGCTCTCGGCCGCCCAGAGGCCGGAGAGCATCCCGTAGCGGATCCCCTCCCGGGTCAGCGGATCGGCCAGCGCCGCGGCGTCGCCGGTGAGAAGCACGCGGCGCTCCAGCCCCCGGCGCACCCCCTCCAGGGTCCAGGGACCGAAGACCGGGATGGGATAGCGGTAGCGCGGTCCGGGGAGATCCCGCCATCCCTTCGGCAGGTGACGGTCGAGGAAGGCGTCGAGCGCGGCGCGGGCGGCGCCCTCCGTCAGCCGGCCCTGGGTGTAGCCGATGCCGACCGAGACGCCCCCGGGCCGCGGGAAGATCCAGAGATAGGAGTCCGCCAGCTCGGGAAAGGCGAGGACGAGGCGATCGAAGTCGAGCCCCGAGAGCGAGCCGCCGAGGCCGAGGCTGTCCCCCCGGGGGGAGAGCCCGAGCGAGCGCCGGGAGAGCCCCCGGGCGCCGTCCGCTCCCACGATCCAGTCGTAGACGCGCGGCTCCGGCCCGTCACCGCTGAACACCCGCACGCCCTCCCTCCCCCACTCCAGCCGCGCCGCCTTCTCCCGGCGCGGCACGGCGCCCGCCGCGACCGCCGCCTCGACGATCGCCCGGTCGAGGTCCCGCCGCCGGAAGATGCGGAGCCCGCCGAGGTCGACCTCCAGGGCGCTGCCGCGGGCGTTCTCCAGCAGGGCCTTCGGGCTGACGACGGCCGGCAGGCCCGAGGGGTCGAACCCGGCGAGATGGGGCAGAACGTGCTCGGGCACCCCGCCGCCGCAGGGCTTCTCGCCGGGACGGGCGGGAAGATAGAGATCCACCGCCGCCCCGCCCCGCGCCAGAGCGAGGGCCGCGGAGCCACCGGCGGGACCCCCTCCGAGGACGGCGATGCGAGTCATGGAAGAAGTTTATCCAAGCTTTTGAGCTAACTTAGAGCTAACCACTCCCTCTTCTCCCGGGAGACGAGTTGCCCTTTTACCACCTGCGCCTAACCGCCCCGTCGCCGCCTCCTCGGGGGTGTCCGCGGGAGCTTCGCACGGTGGGCGACCACCTGAAGAAAGCCAGGCTCCTCCGGGGACTCGTCCAGGATCAGGTTGCGCGCGAGCTTGGCGTCTCGGGTGCGACCCTCCTCAACTGGGAGACCGGGAAGACCGCGCCGCGGGCCTACCTTCGGGAGAGGATCGTCTGCTTCCTCGGGTACGACCCGAAGGACTGGACGGCCTCCTCCGCCCCGAGGGGTGCTTGAGGATACGGAGAGAGCTACATCTATTCAAGGAGCGGTCGGGCACAAAGCCCGCCGCTCCTTTTTCTTTGGAGCAAAGCTAACGGGACCGGCAGGGAGCCGGTCCCGGACCGAAGATCAGGCGTAGCGGTCCTCTCAGTTGTTCTCCTCCCCCTTCCTCCAGTCGCTCGCGATCCAGGAATTGGGCTTGAGGCGGGCGTGGATGTTCGTGAGTTCCTGGGTGTCGGGGCCGATGACCTCCTCCGGGATGCAGGTCCACCAGTTCACATCGCAGGCGGCGTACTGCTCCGCCGCGTACTTCGCAGCGTTCTGCATTTCGAGGCTCATGATCTTCGCCTGGGAGGGCAGGTGGATGAGGTGGTGCCCGTGGGTATGGGTCGTGTAGATGGCGAAGGGGCCGGCGACGATCCCGGAGACAGCGACCGCGTAGAGCCGATCGGTCATCCCATGGGCTCGAAGACGGCGAACTTGCGGCGCTTCCAGGTAAGAGGGGTAGGGATGCGTGGCATGGCTAGGCCCCCGCTCCGAGCGCCGCTTCGATCTCGTCGGCGATATGGGAGAGTTCAAGCGCCTGCCTCCCCGCAAACTCCGAGAGCGCCTCGTCGGCGGAAGAAAGGGACGAGACCTCGTGCTCCCTGCCGACCGACGCGAGGAAACCCTCCAAGTGCCGCAGGTCGGCGAGCGCGGCCCGGAGTTCGGCGCGCGTCTCGCCCTCCGGGTGGTGGGGCCAGGACTCGGCGCCCAGAAGCGAGAGGTTGAAGAAGAGATCCCCAAGGCGGCGTAGGGTGGTGTTCGCCTCGGGGTCCGTGAAGTGGAGGAGGAGCGTTTCGCGGAATCCCTCGCCCTCCTCCCAGGAGGCGGGGTCGATACGGGGGATCGGAGCTGCTGGGGTAGACTCGTCGCGGTCAGGCATGGAGGCCTCCTTCATGCTTGGCTAGGCTCCGGCAGTAGGTGACCGCCTCTGTCGGGGCCGCTTTCGTTTTCGTGAGGAGCGACGGCCGCTCCTCTTCTGTAGTGGAGAGCTTACGCCTTAGTGCCACCATATGTCTAGTGTGGCGCTAGATTAGGCACCGAGGTCCGCTATCCTTTCTCCGTGCCGACCAGAGAGACGAAACCGCGGACTCCCCGGAAGCCATTCACCGGCCGCGGCCTCATCCGGGAGGTGAGCTACCTCCACGAGGACGAGGCGGCGGCGCTCGAAAGACGGGCGGATAAGGAACGATGCTCCAAGGCGGAGATCATCCGGCGGGCGCTCCGCGCCTATCTCGGGATCGAGGACTGAGGAAGGACCTCGATCAAAGCCGAAGCGAGGCCCGCCGCGTCGAGACTGCTCCGTTCGTCCCTTCCTTGCTTCTCCCACCTGGAAAGAGCTGAGCGGGTCGGTCGGACCACCCTCGACCGCCGGCTCTCGTTCGACTTCCGGGCGAGCGCCACACGCCTGAGCTGCCCGCCTGGAATCTCCGGCCGGAGGGCTGTACTTCGAGGAAGAAAAAGCCCCGTCGGTCATGCCGCGGGGCTATGGGAATCAGTGCTCCTCTCGAAAAGGAATGCGTTCGGGAACCGGACCTTCGGGCCGCGTGAGGACCAAGCGCCCATCCTGGACTTCGATCCGTATGCCGTCGCCTTCGCGGAAACCGGCTCGCTTGAGCCACCGGCCGCGGAGGCGGATCATCGGGACGGTCACTCTCGCATCGAAATACGAGGTCACCGTGGCTTTCCGGTGCATCAGAACTCCTCCTCAAGTGCTTCGGGAAGCGGCTCCCCTGAGAGAAGCTCTTCAGGTAGCCCCGGAGACCACGTGAGGGAGGCGTGCCTCGCGAGGCGGGCTACGGTGCGGTCCTCGAAGCCCTCGCCCACGAGCACGAGCCGCTCGAAAAGTGGGAGGGCGCCTGTGATCGCCTCCTCCTAGGCCTCTGAGAGCGAGCCATCAAAGAGAGCGAGCGCCGCGACGATCCCGACTTCCGCGAGCCGGAGCACCCCCTCGATCTCGGGCGTGAGGTAGAGCGGGCCGCCTTCTTCCGCGAACTCCGGAAGCCGGTGGAGGTTCATGACTTCAAGGGGCGCGTAGAACTTCGGCGGGAAGAGATAGCGGGGCGTAGCGCCCGCCTCGACCGCGAGGCCCGCATAGGCGACGAGCTCGCCCTCGGCTCTGTAGATCGGGATCGCGAGCCGCTCCTTCAAGAGCCCCTTCATGCAGTACCCCGCACCGAAGCGTTCGATGGTTTCGGTGTTGAATCCCAAAAGGGAAAGGCTCTCGTGGTGCGGGTCGAGGGTCTTCAAGGTGAAGGCGAGGGGCGGGTTTGAGGTGGGCAGAGTCTCTTTCGCCGCCGGCGGGGAGTCAAGCGAGGCGGCTGGTGTCTCGGCCGGAGCGGCGGGCTCTTCGGCCTGCGGCTTCTCCTTCTCCACGAGTCCAAGCTCGAACCAGGAATCGAGCTTCAGGGCCGCGGTCCGTATGCTTACCTCCTCCTTCTTCGCGACGAAATCCAGGATGTTGCCGCCAGCCTTGCACCCGAAGCAATACCAGGCGCTCTTCACGAGATTCACCTGGAACTGCCGCTCTGACGAGCCCTTGCAGAAGGGCAGGGTCCCGCGAGGTTCATTCCCTTGCGAGTCAAACTCGCGAGAAGTTCGTAGCGCTCCAGAATGGCTTCCAAGGACACTGCACGCTTCACCTCCGCAAACGGTACAAAACCTTTTTGCATCGCACCCTCCTTTTCCAGTTTTTCGAGGTTCTGCGGTCAAGGGTAGGGGCGGGAGACGAAACGCAAAAGGCGGCTCCGGGAGCCGCCTTGCGTGACTGATACTTCTGCGGCGCGGCTCTTACTTCATCGCGTAGGTCACCGCCAAGGCCAGGGCGTCGAAGGTCGCGATGCGCTCATCCTCGCTCTGCCAGATCTTGCGGCGCTGCGGCATTTTGGGGGCGAGCTCCGGGAAGGTCTCGGCGAGGCGCTGTGTGATCGAATGCTTCGTGGCGCGCTTGTCCGGTGCGGAGAAGCACTCGATGACCGCAAGCCGCGGGATGAGGTGCACCGCGAGGCTGCGCTCGCGGGTGGCGTCCCGAAGTCTCTCCAAGAGCTTCTGCACTCGCGGGCGGCGGCGCGAGCCGGGAGCCGTCGAGTCTTCAAGTATCACGATATCCGGCCGGTACTGATCGAGGAGTTCCTCGAATCGGGCAATGGCGCCAGATTCCTTCTCGCCGGAGACATGGGCGAGGCCCCAATCAACGAGATGAAACGGCGTCTCGAAGACGGCGTAGCCGAAGCCTTTGGTCGTGGGGTCTAAGGCGAAGATGCGGATCGGGTCGGTAGGAGTTTGTGGCATAAAAAAGTGTGGTTGTTTATGATGGCGTACTTTGAAGACGCGCGGCGGACCCGCACGGATGTCGGGGAGGAGTATTGAAAAGCGGAGCTTGATGAAAATCGTTCTCATGGCGGCTCTCACGCTATCGCCACCGCATAGAGAAAAAAGACGGCAAAAGTTGCCGCCTTGGCTAAGAAGGCGTTTTTATGTCCGGTGCGCGAAGGGTCTTACCCTGAGGAAAAAGCGAAGCACGCGGCGACGGGCGCCTTTTGTGCGCCGCAAACGGGAAGTACGCTCCCTCCCATGTCAGACACCCCCCCGCCCAACCTCGCGCGCTTGAAGCAGCATTTTCCCGGCCTCACTGAGGCCCAGTATGCCTCGCTCGGCACTTGGTACGCGGGCTACGCGGCGCTCATCCTCCGCATGTACGAGCGGATCACGAACGATCCCAAGGCATATGTCGATTTCCTTGCTTTGACGAACCGGCCTTCCCGTCCTAGCATGACGGTAAAGGTCGATTCCCCAAAGCAAACCGACAACTCATGAACAAAACGTATTTCGGCTATATCCGGGTCTCGACGGCCCGGCAGGGAGTGCGTGGTGTCTCCCTTCAGGAGCAGCGCGCCTCGATTGAACGCTTCGCCGTGCAGCGCGGCATCACGATCTCGCGCTGGTTTGAGGAGCGGGAGACGGCGGCCAAGACCGGCCGGCCGATCTGGAACGAGATGCTCCGGCTACTTAGGAGGGGGAGCGCCGCCGGGGTCGTGATCCACAAGATCGACCGGGGCGTGAGGAACGGCAGGGATTGGGTAGACCTCACGGAACTCGTGGACCGGGGCCTCATTGAGCTCTACTTCGCGAACGAGCAGCTCGACCTCACGAATCGCGGCGGCCGGCTCTCCGCCGACCTTCAGGCGGTCGTCGCCGCCGACTACATCAGGAACCTCCGCGAGGAGGCCTTGAAAGGCATCAACGGCCGGCTGAAGCAAGGTATCCTGCCCTTGCCCGCGCCTGTGGGTTACCTCGACTGCGGAAGCGGGAAGCCGAAGGCCATCGATCCCGTGAAAGGGCCGCTTGTCCGCCGGGCCTTCGAGCTGTACTCGACCGGCCGGTACAACCTGCACACGCTCCGAGCGGAGCTTGGCCGGATGGGGCTCAAAAACCGCCGCGACGGCGAGGTCTCGATAAACGGCCTCTCGACCATGCTCCGCAATCCCTTCTACATTGGGCTGATCCGCGTGAAGCGCCGCAAAGAGACCTACGAGGGCGCCCACGATCCGCTCATCAAAAAGTCCCTCTTCGATCGGGTGCAAATGGTCTTGGACGGCAAGCTCTCTGCCCGGCCCGCGAAGCACGACTTTCTCTTCCGGCGCACGGTGCGCTGCAAGTCCTGCAACTACTCCTTGATCGGCGAGACGCAGAAGGGCCACACTTATTACCGCTGCCACACGCCGACCTGTCCCATAACGAGCGTGAGGGAGGAAGCCGCCGAAGGACGGGTGAGCCCTCTCTTCCTCGCCTGCCAGCTCGATCCCGAGGAGCGGATCTACCTCCGCGAGAAAATCGAGGGCATGAAAACAAACTGGCAGGATGAGACGGCAGCGCGTCGCAAGGGGCTTGAACTGAAGCTCGGCCAGCTCGCCGGGAGGCGAGCGCGCCTCACCGATGCGCTCATAGACGGGCTCCTCGACCGCGATCTCTTCGAGGAGCGCCAAGCCGCCCTCCTTGCGGAGAAACGAACCCTTGAAGAGCAGCTCTCGAATCTTGATGCGGGGAGCACTGGCGCGCAGAAGCTTGCCGATTTCCTCGAACGCCTGGATTCCGCGTATTCGCTATATCAGTCGGGCACACCCGAGGAGAAGCGGGAATTGCTTGCAAAGTTCACCTCGAACTGGCTCGCGACAGGAAAGGAGATAGATTTTACGACGCTCCCCGAGGTACAGCTCGTCGCGGAGAGGGCCAAAAATCTTTTCGGTCGGGTGGAACGAGACAGCCATCGAACCGCCGAACGCCGCCGTCTTGGCAGTGTGGCGAAGCAAGACAGGTCTCGAATCTTGGATATGCTTCTCTCTCAGCTTACCAAGCTCTTCGCCGAGAGACCAGGCGCCGAACGGGGGCAAGGAGCCTGAGTTGTGATCATCGGGCCGTCCCGCCCCCCTTGTCGAGCAGGTCGTGCTCTGGCAAAGTGAGAAAATCAAACTTATCTGATCAATGGAAATCGATTCTGAATATTTCGAGGAGCGCAAAGAGAAAGCAAGAGCGTTGTACGACGCGAAACGTAACCTCCACAATCCCTATCTGAACTGCGAGGTGGTGTTGACCGCGAAGGGCTTTCACCATCTCCAGTTCTCAGCGGGACGGGAGAGGAGCAAGAAGGAACAGCTCCTCAAGTTCCGGCTCTTGCCCTTGGCCCTTGAGACCATCCGGCGGGCGGGAACCCTTCAGGAGTACCGGCGCCTCTTGAAGCCAGTGGGTCCGGCCTCAGCTCGGGGCGAAACGCCGATGAAGCATGTCGAGTATTGGGGGTTTGTGGCGATCCTCGGCAAACGGGAGGCGCCGGTGAAGCTTCGCACCATCCTGCGCCGGGTGGGTGATGGCAACGTCACCTTTTGGAGCGTTATGCCCTACAACAAGTTTCGTAAGGGTGAACAGCGGCTGGGGCTCGAAGGACTTGAGGATGACTGACAACTAAAAACACCACCTGCAAAGGTAGTGTCTCTAGAGTGCTTGGCTTCAGCTTGGGAGATTCCTTAGCTGAACAAGGCTTGCGCCCACAAGCACAAGATAAAGATACCATCCCCATATGAAAGGTCAATGAAGACCAACCCTATGGAGGAGAGTTATTGCACGACCTTGACAGGCAATGGATGGTGCCCGCCACCAACGTAGGTTAGATCCACAGGCAGGGTGTGGTTGGCACTCTCGACCGAGAGAATGCTTACCGGTACGGCTTGGTTTTTTGAGTCCACGGCTACTAGATTCACGGGGACAGCGAAATTCGGCCCAACTCCTGCCAAGATAACTTGCATCGGTTGCTTTGGCACTTGTGCGGAAGCCGAGTGGACAAAATCGTTCGAGCTTGCGAGGACGAGCGAAATCCAGAGAAGGCAGGCTGCGATGATGGTGAGCACGGTTTTGGTGTACTTGTCGATCTGCATGACGACCTCCTTGCGCGCTATAGGCGGACGTTAATTGGTACCAAACTCCTCAGAGCACAGAATCCCACTTGAGAACATGAGGGTCTGCAAGCGCCTCCTCGTGGGGGATGAACCGCACCCCCTCGCAGCTCCAGCAACCCGTTACTCCTGAAGAGGGCATAGAGACTTTGCTGGCTGTCAAGGAAACCGCCCTTTTTATAGCTTGGGAACAACGTGGCCTGCCGCGTCGTATTGTGCTGGTACGCCAACGTAGATGGCATAAAGAACATAGACGTTTCGGCTTCGCGTCTCAAGCTGAGATACTGCTAGGGGTGCTCCGGTCTGAATATCCACGGGGCCGCCAAGGTTTGCAAACGCACCAAGTGTTGTACCCGCTTGACCTGGCGTATTGGATAAAGTATAGGTATTACCGTAGCCATTGTACCCCAATACCTTTGGATTCATCTCACCTATTCCGTGGACGTGACCAGGATCGGAATGCTTGTGAGTCTGCATGGCATCGGGCTGCGCCGAACCGACATTGTCGCCAGAGTGACCCCGAGTACCCGGAGACTGAATCTCAGGCCGTGGAGAAAGGCGGCCAACAGCGTCTGGGTCCCCACCTACCGTACGGCGATCTAACTTCGCAGCATCAACTGGGCTCATTTGTGGTGGCACCGGCTCGCTATGATTCCAACCACGCAAGAATACGCCTCGAAGATCCGGCAAATAGAAGTCAGTAGCTCCGTCCCCGCTTCCCCAAGTATCTCCTATGACTTGAAACAAGTTCCCAAATTTGCCAGTACGGGGCAATGGCTGGCCTGCGCACTCAACCCATCCCTGCGCCATCAATTCCTGCGTCAAACGCGACTTATTTGACTCACCGAACGCGAATGAACGAATCTCACCTACGATCCAGGTCTGATTCGCTTGAGCCGGCTTCTGGGCACTTCCGAAAGAAAGACGCTGTTGGGCGGCCAGAACCGAGCAAAATCCTAAAGCACCTATAAGGACTGTCGGAAGGAGTCTGAAAAACAGGCGCATAAATCTCTCCTTTCTTGCCCGCGGAGTTGGTTAGTGAGAGGGGTGAAGCTCCTTATTCCAATATTTCTGCTTCTCGTATCGCGTATAATCCCACAAAAGGGGAAGCACTGCAGAAGTAATGAGAGTCAGAAACTTGAGAGCTGCTATTTTGTCACCACACAAGCTCTCAACGCTGCACTTGTTTAAATTGGGACCAGCCGCCGTAGCCGCGTGGGGATTTTCCAGAAAGAGGGCCACCATTAAAAGAAGGCCATAGTATAAAATTTTGGGCGTAAAGTGCTCCACAATATCATTGCATAAAGCCTCGTTATTCTCCTCATAGATGACGGCCGCGAAGAACTGCTTTGCTGCCTGGTTGGTTTCGAGTTGGCCGATGGTCGCGCCTTTATTTATTTTCCCTAACTCCACATGAGCAGTACGGTGTTTCACATATTCCAGATGATTTCCGCCAAGCCATGAAGGTTTCGGCCAGTTAAAGGCCCTGAAGCATGCCAAAATTCCTAAAATTGTCGCATACACGCTGACGAAGACGTCATGCTTCCACGTCCACAAGGGAATCTCAATTAATACAAGGAGAAATACGATAGCAGCAACCCGAGTCCTTTCACTGTGCATGTGATTTACCCCACCTTGGCCGTATTAATAGCATGGCTTCGATCCTTCAACATCGCTGGAAAAACGCCAATCAGACAGATGCCCCAGCTTAGCACGTTTGCGACTAACGGCATAAAGGCAAGAGTCCAGTTAACAGTAGCGTCACTCATGCCCGGAATCGCTGAAACAACGAACATAATCACAATAGCTGCGACCGACGCCACGATTGCTGTAAAGGTCACCCTGTCTGTCAGATATTTGACAGCACGTGGCCATAAAAGAGCGATGAGTACCGGTGCCAGAAGGGCCAAGGGCGCCGCGTACATCATTGCCTGAAAGTTGAAGACTGGACCGGGATACAACTTCCAAAGCAACCAAAATGTCAGAACCATGCCAACCGCCATTGGAATCAGCCAAGTTCTGGCCTTCAAGACCAACTTACGTTGCTCTCCCTCGCTCGACTCACGTGCAATCAATTGCTGAATTCGTTTAGGCCATACAATGTCAAATGACACGGTTTGGAGGGAGGACATTAACAAGTCGCCAACAGTTGAGAGTGACGTTGCGATAAAGCCAAGGAACAACAAGCCTAGGAGCGCAGCACGGATAGGGGCATCAACCTGGGGCAAAACTTGACGGAACGCATAAGTAAATAGGTTCTGATCTGTGACTTGTGCAGAGAGAACCTTGAGAAGGCATCCAAGTAATACACCCCCCAATGCAGGGAACCATAGCAGATATAAGGACGCTCTCACGATCGCCCAACTCAAGAATTTGTATTGGCGTGGAGGTGCATCACCATTGGCTGCAATCTCTTGCCAATTCTGCATATCGACAACGTTAAAAAATAGCTGAAAGGTGACGGTTCCAATCATAACCCATAGAGGGACCGGGGAATTTTGCACCGGGAACGAGGCAAGGTGGTTGGCCGATTGGGCTGGCACAACCACCAAATAGGCGATTACGAATGACCCAACCCCATAGAGTGCCGCCATTAGATTCTGAAGTTTAGGGAACCGTCTCAACCGCTTAGCGTACATGAGTATGGAGACAAGTGTATAGAAAATGGCGCCACCAAAGAAAAGTTGCACTGCTAGCGAGAAGCTAGCGGGAGTACGTATAGTAGCTCCGAGTAGCCAAACCAATCCAGCGAGAGAGAGGACTCCCATCAAATTCTGAGCCTTATCAATTGTTGCGTTGGACTTGTAGCCGCCGATCGCACAGTATGTTCCTACGAAAGTCGCGAGCACCAGGGCAACGGGAAGAGCGAGATCATCCCGGTTAAGGCACCGTGCGAAAAGAAGGGACGACCAGAACAACTCAAAACCGGCGTTCACAATGTACCCGATGGTGGTGGCGATAGCCGCTGCGCCTTGAGTCTTATCGCCATAGTGATCACGAAGGAAGCCATGGATCGTCTTGTTGCGGACCTGCGTGATAATCTTCGGCAAAAGCAAGGCCAAAGAGATAATAGAAGCGCACCAAAATATTTGAGAGACTATAACCCAAGGACCGAATTGGTAGGCAAGCCATGCAAAATACCAAGTGCCCCCCGACCAAGCGAAGGTAATTCCCAGGGTGTTGTTCTCGGTGAGGTCAGTGCCAATGTCGGCATTGCCAAGAAAGAACGCCTTAAAATTCCATGGCTGGATATTCGCCTTTGCAATTCGCCAGAACAGATAATATCCAGCACCGATTACGAGGAAAATGATCACAAGTTGAGTCTGGGAAACCATCGCCTATTCACTCCTCCAATGCGTACGATTGAGGATACGTTCGGCCTCTGGTCGTTTGCCCTAAGCAGGACGGCTAATTCATTTCCAAGCATTCAACAAATTTGAATACCGTTCACTAACAGTCTAAAGGCGCCGCAGTAAAGAAGTCAAGGATGGGCACGATAGCGGTGCAACGAGAGGCGTAATCCGGGCATAGAAGCCGCTCTTTGTCGAGGGAAGTTGTGAAGTCGCTAACTTCCATCGGTGAGTCCTACGGCCTCCTTCCGACCGTTCACCCACTTGGAAGCCAAAATGTTCATATTGCCAATTCTCTCGAAATCCCTGAATAGGAAGAGTCGCGAACCGCCGCCCCCGAGCGATCGGCACGCCTCCATAAGATGCTCCACCCGCTCCCTGCTCGTCGTCACGGTGATAACCCGGAAATTCGATATGCCGAGGTGCGTCCTGTGGACTTCTTGGCGCCATGTCTCTTGATAGCAGAGGAGCTTACGGGTAAAGCTCGTCTGCGCAAGCCCTTTCCTCGTGACCGGCATGGTGCCCCTATCCGCTTCGAGGAAGAAGTAGGTCCGCCGCCGATTCTCTGGTGCGGCGTGGAACTCAAGCCCAAAGACCTTATCCGGCTCCACGCCCAGGCGGTAAGGCTTCCCGCCCTGGCGGACCTCGACCTGCCAGCGGAACGGGAGGCGCAGCCGCCGGGTCGCCTCCGGTGCTCCCGCGAGTACCTCCTCAGGTGGGATGAACCGCACGTCCTCGCGGCTCCCGCAGGCGACCTCAAAGGCGACCCTGACCTCGGCGACTGCGAGGGTGTGGTGAAGGAAGACCCGCGAGAGGTTCCGGTTCTTCGTGTCCCACCGGACGCCGCCTCGCCTCACCTTGCCCTCGGCCTCGAGGATCTCAGCGCCGCGCTTCCCCAAGGCATAGACGAGGGGTTCGGAGCCGCGGGCGTACCAGTCGAGCTGCATGGACGGGCGATCAAGGTAGCCGTGATGGAAGAGGAGCTGCAAGCGCCGGAGCGTTGCCTGCCGGCTCCCTCCTGAGAGGGCCAGGAGGTGCGTGGAGCGAAGGAGCCGGTGACGGTGGACGGCCCGAAGGATGTCAAGATCGCGGGGCGTGAGCACCATAGGACGGATCGGCGCGCGCTCGAAGCGCGGCCGGCGGGTCTGGGGGTGGGACATCGAAGGTCAGCGTACCGAGCCTCCTGAGCTCCGCATAGGCGGCGGTGTCAGCCGCCAAGCCATCTCTCGATCTTCGTCTCCACCTCCTTCCTTGGCCGCCCGTACCGCTCCTGGGAACGGCGCACGACCGCCTCACGGCGTCCGGTCGCGGTACCCTGGATGGGTGGCAGGGTCCGTCCCCGGAAGGGCTCCCGCATCCGGCCCTGATCCAGAAGCCGGGCGTAGAACTCGTACTTCCCGAGGGAGACAAGGTTACCCATCTTCACGTCACCGCCGAACTCTTCCTCCAAGAGGCGCGCGTCGGCCTGCCCCACCCGGAAAGCGATGAGATTCCCGGCATTGCCGAATACGCTTTGCCGGATCTCGTCGGTGAGCTGGTCGAGGTACTGATGGGCCAAGATGAGTGCCAGGCCGTACTTCCTCGCCTCAGCGAGGATAGAGGCCAGGGCATCGGTCGCGAAGGAATGGAACTCGTCGATGTAGAGGTGGAAGGGGGTGCGGGACGCCGCTGTCGGATTGCCGGATCGCTGCATAGCCGCCCATTGGAACTGCGAGAGGAGGAGGGCGCCGAGGAGTCGGGAGTGGTCCTCGCCGATCACGCCTTTCGAGAGATCGGCGATCATGATCCGGCCATGGTCCATGAGGAAGCGCGCATCGAAACGGCTCTTCGTCTGGCCGAAGACGTTCCGCATGGGGGCGTTCCCGAGTAGCCGCCCGATCTTGTTCTGAAGCGGAGCGATGGCCTCCAACCGGAAGCGCCGCTCATATCCGGCGTACTCCCCCCGCCAGAAGGCCCGGACGACCGGATCCCGGAGCTTCGCGGTCACGCGCTCCCGGAAAGCATCGTCCGAGAGGAGCCTCGGCAGGGCAAGGATCGTGAGTCCTCGGTCCAGGAGTGTCGCGAGCGAGTGTCCCAGGATGTATTCGAGTCGCGGTCCCCAGCTCGATCCCCAGATCCCCCGAAAAGCAGAGAGCACCCCGGAGACGACGAGGTGCGCTTGATCCTGGGGCACCCTGGGGAGGAGGGTGAGTCCCACCGGACGGGCGAGATCGCCAGGGTTGAAGTACAGGACTTCGCCCGTCCGATCTCTCGGAACCGCATCCAAGACCTCCCGGGCGAGGTCTCCATGAGGATCAAGGAGACCCACACCTCGCCCGGCGTAGAGGTCCTGGAGGATGAGGTTCCGAAGCAAGGTGCTCTTCCCCAAGCCAGTCTTGCCGACGACATACAAGTGCTGCGCCCGGTCCTCGGGATGCAGCAAAACAAGCTTCGGGTCATCCGAAACCCAATACGTGCGGGTGCCGATTGCGATGGGAGTCTGGTCCATGAGATTGGAAGCGCCCGACCTCTCTTCCCCTCCCCATGGGGAGCCAGTGTCCTCCCTCTAGGGAGGACCGCAGAACCCGTGCCTGGAGGCTCCACGGTGACGCCCGCAATACGGCGTGTGGTGACCGAGCGGGCGCGGCAAGAGAGGCAGGCGCGAGCGTAAGTCTCGCGCGTGGTTTCCTTTCTCACAAGGCGGAGATATTCGACGCCTTAGCCGGTAGTGACGCGAAGCGTCGGCCCTTCGAGAGCAAGTAGTCCCCCCACCGCTGTCGGGAAGGCCGAGTATCGAGGCCGGTAGCGCCCGACTGGCGGGGTTTGGTCGAAGGACCGACCGATAGGGAAAGATCGAGATCCGATAGCCGTCAGGAAACCACGCCAGTCGGGCGCTAGCCCGGCAGCGGTGGGGAGCCAGTCGGTGAAGCCCTATATAGGGATTCGGCCGTCCGCATGGAGCGGAGCCCGTACATACCTTGTATGTAGCGGGGTATGTATAGCCGGTGGAGCCGTGAGGCTCGGCGCGGTCGGGGTCGCTTTAACTTCCGAGGCTTAGGTCGGACTTAGCCTTGACTGCCCTCAACGACTGCCATACCTTCTTCTTCATGTTCTGGGAACTCACTCCACTCCCCAAGCACTATGACTTCGGGCTTGGAGCCATGGCCGATGCTTTCGAGGAAGCAGCGGAATGCATTGAGAAGGTTGTAGAGGAGAAACGCTTCTTGAACTGGACTTTGCCGGTCTGCTTCCTTCGCCGTCATGCGATAGAACTATTCCTGAAGTCGATGCTTGTCATCCTGGAGCGCCGGTTTGCGGGGATAGGCGGATTAGAGGAGGTGAAGATCTTTGTTGAGGGCAAGCCGCAGCCTTTGACGCGCATCCATAGCATCGGCAACCTCTACAACGGCCTCAAGGAGAAGCTCACGCTCTACGAGCCGAGCTGGCGTCCACTCTGCCGAACGGAGTGGCTCGACTTCCCTCCGGAACTCGATGCCTGGATTCCAGAGATAGAGGCAGCCGACGAGAGAGGGACCTTCTTTCGCTATCCTGATCCGAAGAAGCCTCAGGGTGACCAAGCGAAGTCCATATTTAAGGAAACGTCGGTTGACGAGATACTCGCCTCGCTAAGCCTAACTTCTATCCCACAGCTTACGACGATCGTCGGTGATGACGACACTGTCACAGAGGTTTACACAGAGAACCAGGAGGTGCTTGCAAATGAACTCGCGGCACTTCGTGGCGCAACAACCTTACTGTCCGCTGCAAACTTCGGGTTAAGGACAGAGCTAGCGGGTGGGAGATGATACCCTGCTAGTATCTCTTCTCTTTTCCCTCTTGCGCCTTTCCTTGCGGTGCGCAACGAGGTCAAGGTAAGGCTCAAGCCATCCCTTGCCATAGTAATGCTCGACCAGAGCTACGCGTCCTTTGCTCAACCTGGCTTCTAACTCTTCTAGGAAAGCCAGGAAGTCTTTCTTGGAATTTGGCGAAAAGATTTTCGCCTCGAACTTCTTCATCTTGTCGCGGAGCGGTACCTCCAGGAGATAGGTCGCCATCTCATTGTCGACAACCATCACGTCACAATATGGAAGAAGGCTCGCGATAGCCGTTACGTCAGTGACGGTACCCTCATTGGGTTCGGACCGGCGTCCGGCCTGCGTCTTCCGCGCAATAGAGGCATAGAGCATCGCCGACAGTCGGACGAAAGGAATGTAGAGAATGTGATGCGACTGGAAATACTCGGTAACCTTCTCAAGCTGCTCGGGGATATCATCGATCCCGTGTTCCTCGTGAAGAATGCGGAAGAGTTCGAAGACGATGTTGGCCCCAGGCGAAGGGAGTAGATCCTCAAGCGTGAGCGGGAACTTGCCGATTAGTGTGTTCTGAAGTCGCTTCCACATATCCTCCCAAAATGCCCCCAGAACGGCACGGCCAAAGGATAGGGCTTCTTCCTCTACCGCCTTCTTAAAGGCGGTAGCGTCATTCTTCCATAGCTCAAAAGCCACCTTAATTCTCTCGTGCTGTTGCTCTCGCCGGCGACGGAGGGCAGCGACTTCAATGGTATTGAACCGATGGGGCACGGCAACGTCAATTTTGTTCTGCCACTCGTTCAAGCTCCCATACACGACTTCCTCTGGATCGAAGGGATGGCTCTCGGCTGGGATTCCCTTCGAGGTAGTCCCTAAAGTGGGTGTGGATCTGCCACCGCAAAATGGACATCTCGTCATAGAAGGTGCAGCCGTTCGAGAGGTAGGTATAGACGTCCTGGTAAGCATCGAGCGTGGAATCGCCGCCTAGAAGCGACTCAGTTTGATGGAAGATTGAATCGGGGCAGACGATGAGTTGTAGTCTGAGCAAGCGGTCCAGTTTCTTATAGAGTTCCAGCCAAAAGGGATCAAGGCGCCCTCGACGGGGGAATTCTGGATCAAGCGCCTTCACGATACCACTTATGACGAACTGGTCGAGGTAGACTATGGTCTTCTTCGGACCTTCGAGTTCCATCTAGCGCTCCTTCCTAAGAGTGATCCTCATGTCCTCCTTCCTCTTGAGGATCAATCCTTCGCTAGTATACACCCTCCTCAGTAGCTGCCGCTTCGTACCTATAGGCCCCGGCTCACCAGCTCCTTAACAAAGGCGGCACTTTGTGCCGCCTTTTCTCGCTTCGCACCCGCCCTTACCCTGAATCCAGTTTCTTCAAAACCTTTTCAGGAAAGGAGCCTCTCATGCTATCTGCCGCACGAAAAAAGGAGTTCTCGAAGCTCGACGAGCTGGCCGACCAGTGGGCTTTAACCGTCGGCGAGTACATCGAGGAGTACGCCCTGGATGACGTGGTGCCCGGAATCTGCATGAATCCCGGCTGCCTCTACACGGCCGAAGTCGAGCCCGACCAGCGGCAAGGCTGGTGCGAGGTCTGCGGCACGACTACGGTCCGGAGCGGCGTCGTCCTCGCCGGCCTCATTTAGCTTCACCCCTCCGTAATTACCTCTCCTCTTCCAGCGAAAGGAGGAAGTTGTATGCCCAGGATTGTCCGCAACTTCTGGGTCGCCGGAGATGTGGACGGCAGGCGAAGCCCTCTGTCCGGTGGCCCGCGAGCGAGAGACGGCGGCCTCAGTCTCACGCTTTATCAGCGAACGGAGGGCCAAGTAGCGGCATCTCTCAGGGTGCGCTGCTGCGCTTACCGAGACGGAACGCTCTTTCTTGAAGTTGAACCCCTTCTGCCCTTCAGGCTTGCCCGGCGAAACGGCAAGCTCCGCATCGAAACCAAACGCTAGAAAAAGTGGCAATACGCCCGCACCCCGAGAACGGTGGCTCGCGAAGGAAGCGTGCCTCCTCGGCTCTTGTACAACCAATTCAAGGAGGAAGTTCAGTGAAGGAGCTTAGATCAAAGTTTACCCGTTGCATGAGAAAAGTGGCACGGCGGCGCGACATGGCACCCACACTCGCGCACGTCGCGGCGATCCGGCGAACCATTTCTACAACCGCCGCGAGATTCGGGCGGCGGCTCTCGCCGGAGTGCATCGAAGACCTGGTGCAGGATGTGTTTCTTGGGTTGTGGAAGTCGAGGGCCGAAGACAAGCTGAACTGCCTGCCCTACCTGCGTCGAGTCGCCGCCAATGTCACTGTCGACTTGTTGCGGAGAGAAGGCGCCCAGAAACGAAGGTGGCGCCGCCACATAGGTCCCGATCTGGAGAAAACGGTCTGGCCGCCTTCCCGCACACCCGAAGAGGTTCTGATCGAGCGCGAGGAGGCACAAGAACTCCTTGCGACCGATCGGGCGCTCAAAAGGCGGGTGGAGTGGGCTGCGAAGCAGTGCGCGAGAGCGCAAGCAGCCATGGCAGGAGGTGTAGAGGGGTTGCCTGGGTACCCCGCACCTGAGCATCGTCGGCGAAGGAGTATGCCTCGGCTCCGGTCGCGATTAACATAGCAGTCCGTTTGAACCTCAACCAATTCCATTCGTATCAGCCCCAGGAAACAATCCTGGGGCCTTCTTTTTGGGGTGGCGATCCAAACGGTATGCGTCAAACCCTTGCGCTGGCAACTTGACACATACTTTATATTAAAGTATAATCTGGGAGTAAAGCTTGGGTTCAGATCGTGAGCTTTCTGTGCTGCGTGCAGAATAAGCCCTCTGAATTTCTCTCCGATCTTTCCTCTCGTCTGAAGTTCCCGCTCACTTAACCACTTTCAACCGACGACCCGCCAGCCGCCTATTCTTTGTGCTGCCATGACACACACTCACGGACGGCCACTCAATAACTATCTGCGCACTTATCGCCGACATGCGCACCTGAGTCAGGCGAGGCTTGCTTATCTTCTCGGCGCCTCAACGGGCGTGAAGGTGTCGCGCTACGAATCCGGGAACCGCACGCCTTCCCTTGAGACCGGGCTGGCTTACGAGGCGGCTCTTGGCGTTCCCGTCTGCACGCTCTTTCGCGGCAGGTGCGAGGAGATCGCGGAAGAGGTCACAAGGCGGCGGCGGAGACTCGAAGCGAAGGAAGAGAAACGGCGGAGCGTCGGCTCTGCTTCCCACCATACAACTTGAAATGCCGGACAGAGTTCTTGCCATCGACCCGACCTCAAGGGGTTTCGCCTTTGCCGTCCTCGAAGCTCCTGCGTTTCTCGTGGATTGGGGCGAGAGGATCGTCCCCGCACGGACCGGGGGTCTGCTTCGCAAGGTAGATGAGCTTCTCTCGCGCTACGAGCCCACCCTGCTCGTCATCGAGAATCTTGCCGCCCCAGGCGCCCGGCGCCGGAAGCGAGCACGCAAGGAGATCCGCTCGATCGAACTCCTGGCCCTGAAGCGGGGACTGGCGGCGGAACGTGTTTCGCGCCTTGCGGTCACCGATGCCTTCGCGCCAGAGAAGAGCAAGTTCGAAGTGGCCCTCCGGCTCGCGGAGATCTTTCCGGCGCTCGCGGAGCGACTCCCCAAGAAGCGAAAGGCTTGGACGACAGAGGACGCCCGCATGAACATTTTCGACGCCTTGGGATTCGCAGCAGCGTGGAGTAGGCAACCCGATGCTCTCAAGGCGAAGAGAGATAGGCATCTTTGAAAATTGCCGTAGAGCCCTTGTACATTTGTCCTCATACTAGGGCACGCGATCTTGCGGGAACGTGGGTACTCTCACCTCCCTCCCGAACCACGAGATCTACGTGCGGCTCATGGAGCACGGGACGGCGACCCGACTCTTCAGCGAGGGAATGATGAAGATGTAGTTATGCGTTCCTCGCGGATATTCAGACAACGAGCAGTTCATGTATACACGCCGTCATCGAGCGCTTAACTGTCTAGCCCACAACGGGAATCGTTCTTCAATGATTTTTCTATAGGCCGCCGCCTTATCTGTTCTGCCCCACGCCGTATATAATATATATAACCGCGCTGTCCCATCTGGTTTGTCGCCCTCCTTCGCAGCGCGCAAATAATTGAGCAAAAGCGGCTCCGCTTCTGCGAAGCGTTTTTGGCGAACCAAGCAACTACCCGCTTCAGCGCGAGTGGCTATTACTCCGTAAGCCGCCCTCGGCTCTTCCTCGTTGAACACATCTATCGCCTGCTCAAACCGTCTCGCCGCAGCCGAAAAGTCACCTTTCTCACACAGCACTTCCCCTTGGACTTTCAATGCTCTGCCCACAGCATCGCTCCGCTCTCCCAATTTCTTTCTTGCCTTGTCCAATACCTTCTGAATAAGAGCGTCTGCCTCCTCAATTCTCCCGTTCGCCCTCAAAGAGTGTGCAAGATTCGTCTCGATGACGATCGTGCTTCCGTCCTCGGGCCCAAAGACCTTCCTTGCTACCTGGGCGGCCTGATCAAAAAATGTTAACGACTGCTTCAAGTCCCCAACTCTGTAGAGGAGAAAGCCGAGGTTGCTCATTGATACCGCAACGTTTGCGTGCTCATTGCCGAGCGTTTTCTTATCTATATCCAGCGCTTGGCGCTTAAGGGACTCGGATTCCGCCAAACGCCCCTGCTCTTCGAGAAGGATTGCCAAGTTGTTGAGTTTCGTGGCCACAAGTGGATGTTCATATCCATAAAGTGTTGTGCTTGCCCTTAAACTTTCCCGGAGGTAAGTCTCGGCCTCACGGTATCGTTGTTGCTCACTCAGGTCAATACCAAGCGAATTAAGTACCAGCGCGAGCGCCTCAAGGTCCGGCTCGGCCTGCGTCTTCAGCAAACGAAGTGCCTCGCGAAAGTAATTTTCGGCCAGCGCGAACCGACCCTGGTAATACGCTATTGTCCCGAGTTGGTGCAGACTTCCCACAATATTTGGATCATTCGGCGGCAACTTCCGCCGTCGAATATCAAGTGATCTTTTGGTAAGTCGAGTGGCTTCGTCTTGATGCCCAATGCTTGATTCTAACTGCCCCATGAAGAAGAGACAATCCGCATAGAGCGGGTTCTCATGTGAGAGCTTTGTCTCTGCTATATGCATCGCCGAGCGGTAACAGCGCGCAGACTCGTCGAACAGGTTCAGATTATTATAGACTTGCCCTAGCGTATTCAGCAATGGCACTACAGTCTCCGGCTGGTTCTTCAGGGCGCCGGGTAGATCCTTCGCTGCTTTATCCAGGAGTTCGCGTGCAGTCACGACAGACCCTGGTCTGTGCGCAGGGTCGGAAAGCATAAACAGATCTATCAAGAAACGCGATACCTTCTCCGCTCGCGTCGCCTGTATCCTTGCAGCGTCGCGCTGATGAATAGCCTCTTGACGCTCGAGGAATAGAATGATACCGGATACAATGAGAAAAAGGAAGGCGATGGCAATGCTGCCGATTGGTATCCAGCGACGCTGAAGGAGCTTCCAAGATCTGTAAGTTAACGTAGCGGGACGCACGGACACCGGCCATTTCTCTAGGTAATTCTTTATGTCGCCAGAGAGTGCACTGAGGCCTTGGCGACCTCCTGGACTCTTTTTCAAGCAACAAAGAACAATGGCGTCGAGGTCACCCTCAAGGCGATTGGATAACTTACTTGCTGTCATAGGTGGTGGCGCGCACGACGGAAGCGAGAAATCAGATGCATTTTCAATAAGCTGCACCTCTCTCTTAGCGACGCGACTCGGGGGCTCAGGCGCACGCGACCCAATGGCCTCGATCAATTCCTCTTCACTTTCTGCCAGATAGGGCATTCGCCCGCTGAGCAGGAGACATAGGATGACACCCAAGGAATAAACGTCGGTTTTCGCCGAAGTAGGTTCGCCCAACAGTTGCTCGGGGCTGGCGAAGGCACGGGTATGGAAGTGGTCAACAGGCTCTAGGGTCGCAGGAACAGAAGATAGAAGCCTGGCGCTTCCAAAATCTAAGACCTTTACCTCACCTTTGGTCGTCACAAGAATGTTGCGTGGCGTGAGGTCGCGGTGCGCAACGTCCTCATCATGTATATCCGCGATGGCGTGGCACAGCTTCCGAAAGAGATTGAGGCGGTCCTTGAGCGTGAGATTCTCGCGCTCACAGTATGTAGTAATGGGAATACCATCTACGTATTCCATCGCGAAGTAGGTGAAGCGCCCCTCTACTTGTCCGCTTTCGTAAAGGGCCACGATGCTTCGGTTTGTAAACCGTGCGCTTAGACGATCGTTAGTTACTGCACCGAGACGCGGCGGCAACAATTTAAGAGCGACTTTTCGGTCGTTGGCGTTATCGTGCGCAAGGTAGACCGTTCCCAAACCCCCTTCGTCCAGCAGCCGTAGAATCTTAAAGTGGGCGACAAAATCTCCTTCTGCGAGCGCAACTCTATCATCGATGGAAACCGATGCCCAGAGTTCGCTCTCGATATAGTTAGTTGCGGGAGGAGAGATTGCCAACAGCGTCTCGACATCCCGTCGGAGATTGACATCGGAGCAGGAGGAAACGATATAAGCGAGACGATCGCTGGGAGGTAAGCTTCGTGCATGACCCACGATTCGCTCTATCTCTGCCAAACGCTCAAGGTTAATCATTACGCCCCTCCTGTTCGCGCAGTAAAGCGATTAGCAAAGGCTTGCCAAACTGCCACTTCTCTTGTACTGCTGTCCTCGTCATACCGAGTATTTCGGCAGCCTCGCGCTCGGTAAAGCCGCAGAAGAAGCGGAAGCTCGACCAGGCGGACGAGAAGCGGATAGTGAGGTTCGAGACGGGAAAGGGCCTCATGGACAGCGAGGACATCAATCTTCACAGGTTCGCTGTGGGGCAGCTCAGCGAATTCCAGCGTAACCCGCTGTTGGTGCCCCCACCGTTCTTTAGCGTTTTTTCTTCGGGCATGGTCGACGAGTTCACCACGCATTATGGTGGCGACATGACCGAAGAACTTCGCGCGACTTTCCCAGGATACCTCTGTGCGTCGGGAAAGCTTTAAATATACCTCGTGAACGAGCCCTGTTGGATCAAGCGTGTGTCCCGCACGCTCTTTTCGCATATTAGCTCTAGCTCTCTTTTTCAACTCCTCATAGAGTAGAGGCCAGAGCGTATTTAGGCCATCATGTCCCTGCTTGAGCGCCTTGGTGATCTCGTCGTCCATCCCTGTATTCTCGTCCATCGTCGCCTCCTAAGATTCTTCGCGGCCCAATCCCGTCGGGTACGTCAGGAAGGCGCCGCTGAATGGAGAAGCGCAGAATGCACACGACAGAGCCTAAGTTGCTGATAATCAATACCATATAGACAGCCTAGCCGGCATAGAAGAAGACGCTCAAAAGAGCAGGAAGGACAGTCCAGCGCATTTCCTTAGCATACATGTATATGCCTATGGTGCTTAGCGGATGCATCTGAGACCCTCGGCTAGACAAAGCCCCTCGGTCCGAATTGTGGCGAGGGGAGATAGGTGGCGGCAAGGCTCGACGCAGGGTGGGTCACGGAATGTGGGCTGCCTACGCGATTTCATCTAGGATAGATGCTGTGTGTTTTGCGAAGTTTGGGCAGCGGCTGCGCGCCTTCCTCAAGATGTACTTCAAGTTTTCCTGTTCTACCTGTCGCTCTGGCGGCTGATACGCAGCTACGAAAAGTTCGGCGAGTTCGCGGACCTCCTCTTCGGAGCGGATAGCGCGGCCGTGTAGACGCCATAACCAGACGGCGCCAGCGATAGCAACAGCCAGCATGAGCGTGGTAGCGAGGATTGGCAGCCATAATGAAATCTCATTGTCCATGAGTCCTCCTCGGTTTGGGTGGAGAATATGAGCAACCCACCGTGAGTGCGTTGCTCAAGACTCCATCGCACCAAGGAGCTTTCAATTCGAAGATCTACATTCATAGTATATTATTCCGTCATCTGTGTCAATGGTTTAAGTGAACAAGACCTCTAGTCGATCCGAAGAGTTGATAAAGTAGGTACGCAGAGACAGATCCCAAGACCTCTTCACCGCGTACCTTTATTCTGTGATTAACCTGAAGATTCCCCTTATTCCTTTCGTTGCCTTCCGCAGATCATTAGGTAAGAGTTCAATCTCATAGCCCGCCTGCCCCGAACCGACGAAGATTGTCGACTGAGAGAAGCATGAGTCCTCAATGGCGACCGGATATTCAACAATACCAAGGGGCGAAACGCCATTGCGTGGCTGTCCAATAAGTGTTTCGAGTTCGTGGCTGGTGGCTAGTGTGATGCTTTTAAAATGTAGTAGATCTGCGAGAACAGCAAAATCGACCCTGCTGGCAACAGGACAGACTGCCATGGCATACCCCTCACGACCAGCGCCGCGTAAGAATAGCGTTTTGGTGACTTGCCGAATGTCGCAACCGGTAGCTTTGGCAAAGTCGATGGGCGAATGTATGGGTACTCCAAAATCCGAATGGTTCCGGAGAGTGAACGGCACTCCGCTCGATTCCAGAGCTGTGACTACTCTTTGTGGCAAATTTGGTGTGCTCATGGTAGTTAATCTACTCCTTCCGGTTGTCTGTGACGAGGGCGTCAATGACCTCTTGAATGAAGGTTGCTGGGATGCCTTTAGCAAAGGCCCGAAGATAGGGCTGGAGGTAATCTTTCACGTAACGCCTGTCATGGCCACGCATAAAGACGATGTCGCCCGGGGTGATGCTCCTGATTACCAACATAGGTACGGGACTCCTAAGAGGCCGGAACGCTTCATTTCTGATTCCGGGTTCCTGACAGTTGGGGTGAAACTGACCCAGCATGAGTTCGTCCCGCAGGAAGTCTGCCTTTAGGCGGGCCTGTGTCTCGTCAATGACGCTAGACCAATCCTCCGGAAGTACGTCGGGGAGGGCAATCAAGATGGTTTTGAATTGTGCGTCTTCGCCTGTCCGAGGCTCCAACTCAAGGAACCAATCCCGATAGTCAAGGATTGTCTCTTCAAGTACGTTCGGCACAGGCTTGGCACCCGAGATGGCCGTAAACCAGAAGGTAATTCTATCGAGGGAAGGTCGGACAAACGGACAAACGGGACCTGAGCGTCCGAGTTCCTTATTGGGTTTCGTCAAGAACTCTTCAACCCATCTGAGAAGAAGGAGCCAGCCTGGGAGCAATCGTGTGTCAACTTCGGGCGATGACACGGGGTCGGTGAGATCGGAAGGGCTTAGCAAATTCAGGGTTCGGCCGTTTTTGTGTTTGGTAAGCATCTTTCGTTCCCTTTCCGCGGTCAGGGGACCGCTGAGGATGTCAGGCGTCATGCCTGCTTTTCGCTTGTAGGAGCGGATAGGGAACTGCCGTAGCTTCTGTGCAGCCAGCCGCGACGGATCTACCAACCCAATCGAGTAACGCTCGTCAGGCAGAAGGATCATTCGTCAGGCCGTATGACCGTCGTTCACGCTGTATGTATAAAGGCCTCGGAGCGGGCATCCGGCTCATCGTCATAGATGCCAACATCTTCTTCTCTCCGACGCTAGTGTTGAATAAAGGAGATGCTACATGTTCTCTTTTTTGTTTGGCAGGACGCGCTCCTTTGCTACCCCCGTCTTCGCCCACTGGCATACGCTCGTCGAGGATTTCCAGGCTTCACCGCTTGAGTTCTATTCGGCGGTCGAGGCCGCAGTTCGTAAGCGGGAGATCCCCGAACTGCGCTTTTCGCGCGTCGAGTACCACGAGTCCGGGGTACTCTCGGCCCTTCGCATCTACCAACGGATCGAGCGGAAGAAGTTCGCCTTCGATGTCTGCGCGGCGCCTTTCGGCACCGGGTTCTTCTTCTCCTGGTGGCTCTCGGAGCCTAGGAAGTCGTACAAGGCGCTCGGTTGCTTCGCCTTCCTGTTCTTACTCGCTTTCGCCAACGGGGTTCTCCAAAAGTACGGCGTGACGGGATGCTTCTTCGCGCTCGTCTTGGGATTCGCGGCCCTCGCAGTTCTTGTCATGGGAGTACGTGAAGGCTGGTTCCTCTCGGAAGACATAATCCTTGACACTCCCTACCTCGGCCCGGTCTACGAATACGTCTTCGACCCCGAGACCTTCTATAAGGAAGACACCCGGACCATGTACCGCGAGATGGTCCACGCGGCGGTCCTCGAAGTCATCGACGGGACGCTTGAGGCGAAGGGACTCCGCGCCTTGGCCCCCGAGTACCGGAAGCCCGAGATCCGGCGCCTTGCCGAGTAGCGGTGAAAGGGTGACCGATAGTAGCGACACGATCACCCGGAACTTCTACGCCTGGGAGCTGCGGGGCCGGGGGTGGCAGGCGTACACCCGGGCAGTGTGCCTTGAGCCTCCCTTCCGGCCCTTCCTGGGCCACGTCCTCCCCAAGCGCCGGGCATCCGATGAAGGAAAGATTGAAACGAAGGCCAGCTCCTTTTCCGGGTGGTTCTTCAAGCGAGAGGGAGATCCGGGCCGGAGATCGGAGCCCGAGGAGGAGGCCGTCCTCGAACCGGAGCCTGACATCTTCCGGGCACCCTACCCACTCTCCGAGATCGTGGTCTCCCTTCCGCCGGGGGCCGCCGTCTCTCCGGGAGTCACCGAAAACCTCCTGGTAGCACTCGCCTCCTCACGGTTCCCCCTCGCCTTCGAGGTGATGGGCCTCCAGGATTCCTTGCGGGTAGGGATTGCCTGCCGCACGCCTGACCGCGAACGTGTCTCGGGATTCCTCAAAGCCCACTTCCCCGAGGCAGTCGCAGGAGAAGCACCCGAGCCGCTCCGGGCCGCGTGGCGTAGGGCGCGGGGAGCGTGCGTGGGGCTTGAGTTCGGCTTGGCCCGGGAGTTCATGCTGCCCCTCCGCACCTTTCGCGACTTCCGGCCCGATCCCTTGCTTGCGATCTATGCCGCCCTGGCCGAGCTCCACGCGGGAGAGATGGGGCTCTTCCAGGTGCTCTTTACGCCCGCCGCATGCGCTTGGGGCGAGAGCGTCTTTCGGGCGGTCCACACCCCCCAGGGGAACCCGTTCTTCACCGATGACCCGGAGTTCACGAAGCTCGCCAAAGAGAAGATCATGCACCCCTTCTTCGCGGTCGCCGTCCGGATGGGCGCGAGGACGAAAGACAAGGTGAGGGCCTGGGACCTCCTCCGGGGCATGACGGGTGCCCTCCACCTCTTGGGTCACGCGAACGAACTCACCCCGCTTGCCGAAGAGGAGGAGATCGACCTCGAAGAGGATCTCCTCGCGCGCACCTCGCACCGCTCGGGCATGCTCCTCACGACCCCTGAACTCGCGGGACTCGTCCACCTCCCCGGCGAGAGTGTCCGCCTCGAAGCGCTCGCTCGCGAAACGCGGCGCACTAGGGCCGCGCCTCGGGATGTCCTTGGGGCAGGCCTCATCGTAGGGGAGAACCTCCATGAGGGGCGTGCGGTCAAGGTGCGCCTCCCGCCCGACCTCCGCACCCGGCATACGCACCTCGTGGGAGCCTCGGGTACGGGCAAGTCCACGCTCCTCGTGAACCTCATCCTCGAAGACGTGGCGAGCGGTGGCGGCCTCGCCGTCCTCGACCCGCACGGAGACCTCATAGACGAAATCCTCGCCCGCTATCCCAAGGAGCGCGAGGACGATCTCATCCTCTTCGATCCTTCGGACACCTCGTTCCGGGTCGGCTGGAACATGCTTCACGCCCGGACGGAAATCGAGAAGGTGATCCTCTCCTCGGATCTCGTCGCCGCCTTCCGGCGGCTCTCGACCTCCTGGGGCGACCAGATGACCTCGGTCCTCGGGAACGCGATCCAGGCATTCGTGGAATCAACTTCCGGCGGGACCCTCCTCGACCTCCGGCGCTTCCTCATGGAGCGCGACTTCCGCGCCGAGTTCCTGAGGACAGTGGAAGACCCCGATGTCCGCTACTACTTCGAGCGCCAGTTCCCGCTCCTCAAAGGCATTCCCCAGGGGCCGATCCTCACGAGGCTCGATACCTTCCTCCGCTCCAAGCTCGTCCGGGCGGTCGTGACGGAGCAGGAGCACCGCCTCGACTTCCGGGAGCTGGTAGACGGGGGCAAGGTCTTCTTGGCGAAGCTCGCCCAGGGAGCGGTCGGCGAGGAGAACGCCGCACTCCTCGGGAGCCTCCTCGTCTCCGCCTTCCACCAAGCGGCGCTTTCCCGCCAGGATCTCGCCCCGGGAGCCCGCCGCCAGTTCTCCCTCTATGTGGACGAGTGCCACCACATGGCGACTCCCTCCATGGCTGCGCTCCTATCCGGCGCGCGGAAGTATCGCCTGTCCTTGACCGCCGCGCATCAGGAGTTAGGCCAGCTCCGGGCAAGGGAGCCCGAGGTGCTCTCGTCCCTTCTCGCGAACGCCGGGACCCGGATCGTCTTCCGGGTCGGCGAAGCTGACGCCCGGGAGCTGGAGCGGGGGTTCTCGTCGTTCGCGGCAGCAGACCTCGTGCGCCTCAAGGTGGGAGAGGCCATCTGCCGCGCGGGGCGCTCCGAAGCGGACTTCAACCTCCGGACCCGGGACCTCGCCGCCGTGGCACCTGAGGACGCAGGCGCTGGGCGGGAGCGCCTCCTTGCCCTCATGCGCGAGCGGTTCCCGGTACTGGCGCCCGAGCCGCGAAAAGAGGATCAACCGCCGCCGCCGGCACCTATGCCTCGCGAGCGAGCTCCTCTCCCGCCCGCACCCGTACCCCCGGCTCCTCCCACGGTGGTGCCGCCGCCTCCACCTCCGAAGCAAGCGCCGGGCGAGGATGTGCCCGTCCCACCCTTGGGACGCGGAGGCCCGGAGCACCAATACCTCCAGGATCTTGTGAAGCGGTGGGCGGAATCCCACGGATACCGCGCCACGATTGAAGAAGAAATCCCGGGCGGCAGGGGCAAGGTCGATGTCGCGCTCCGCACCGACGACTTCTCGCTCGCCTGCGAGATCTCGGTGACCTCCACCGTGGCCCAAGAGGTCGGGAACGTCTCGAAGTGCCTCGACGCCGGCTTCCACGAGGTCGCGATCCTGGCCTTGAAGCGTCCGCGCCTTTCAAAGATCGAGGCCGCCTTGAAGGCCAAGCTCCCGCCCTCCGATCTCGCCCGGGTGCATCTCGTCTCGCCCGAGGAACTCTTCACGATGCTCTCCATGCGCCCCGTGGCCACGGAGAAGATCGTCGGCGGATACAAGGTGAGAGTCCGCCGCACCCCGGTTGATTCCGAAGAAGAAGCCGCCCGTTATCGCGCGCTTTCAGATGTTATCGGCAAGAGCCTTCGGCGCATGGGGAAGAAGGAGAAGCCGTAGGGCGGAAGGGGGCGGAATCTGCCGCCTTTCCTCGGGCGCGCATGACCTCCATCATGACGGGAGTCATTTTAGAAACCCTCAAGAACCTGAAGGAGGAATCCCCATGGAACGCGCGAAAGATCCGCGGGCCGAGACGAAGCCCGTGGGCATCTGGATTCGGGTCTCGACCGAAGACCAGGCCCAGGGCGAGAGCCCGCAGCACCACGAGGTGCGGGGCAAGAGCTACGCGGAATCCCGCGGCTGGGAGGTCGGCGAGGTCTACCGCCTTGAAGGCGTCTCCGGCAAGTCCGTCATGGAGCACCCGGAGGCGAGGCGGATGATGGCCGACGTCCGCCGTGGGCGCATCAAGGGCCTCATCTTCTCGAAGCTCGCGAGACTCGCGAGGAACACGAAGGAGCTTCTGGACTTCTCCGAGTTCTTCCGGGAGCACGGGGCGGATCTCGTCTCCCTCCAGGAGTCGATCGATACCTCGACCCCGCACGGCCGCCTCTTTTACACCATGATCGCCGCGATGGCCGAGTGGGAGCGGGAGGAGATCGCCTCCCGCGTCGTGGCCTCGATCCCCGTGCGTGCCCGGCTCGGGAAGCCCATGGGCGGCGTCGCCCCCTTGGGGTACCGCTGGGTTGACAAGCGCCTCACGGTAAACCCCGATGAGGCCCCGCTTCGCTGCCTCATCTACGAACTATTCAAGGAGCACCGGCGCCTCAAAACCGTGGCAGAGATCCTGAACCAGGCCGGCCACCGGGGCCAGAACGGCAGGCCCTTCCGGGATACGACCGTGGAGAAGCTCATCGTGGACCCGACCGCGAAGGGCCTGCGCCGCGCGAGCTACACGAGGCTCGTGAAGGGCCAGAGGGTCCAGAAGCCGGAGGCGGAGTGGATCTGGGTGCCCTGCCCCGCGATCGTCTCCGAGGAACTCTGGGAGGAGTGCAACGCGCTCCTTCTCGGGCGCAGGGCTTCCCGGAAGCCCGTCGCGAAGCGGGCGGTCTACGTCTTCGCGGGTTACGTGTACTGCGCCTGCGGAGAGAAGATGTACGTGCGCTCGAACACCCCGAAGTACGTCTGCAATGCCTGCCACATGAAGATCCCGATCGTGGACCTCGATAACCTCTTCCGGGACGAACTCCGGGAGTTCACCTTCTCGCCTGAGGCCATCGCCGCTTGGCTCGCCCAGGGTGCGGAGGTCCTCGCCGGGCGGGAGGAGCTTCTCGGGGCGCTCTTCCGGGAGCGGGAGCGGCTCACGAAGGAGGCCGACAAGCTCTACCGCCTCTACCAGGAGGATGCCCTCACCGTGGGCGGCTTCCGGGAGCGGCACCGGCCCATTGAGGAACGCCTCGCCGCGTTAGGCGGGGAGATCGCCCGCCTTCAGGGCGAGATAGACTTCCTCAAAATCCGGACCGTGATGGAGGAGGACATCGTGAGCCAGACCCGGGACCTCGCGGACAAGTGGCAGACGATGGACATCCCGGAGAAGCGCCGGGTCGTCGAGAGCCTCATCCGGCGGATCACCATCCATAAGGAGATCGTGGACATCGACCTCGCGAACCTTCCCCCTCTCTCGGAGATGATGGCAAAAGGGCCGCCCATCCCGGCGGAAGGGGGGGAGGCCGGGAGAAGAGGGCCGGGGTGATGAGGGCCCTACCGCGTCGCCTCGCAGTCCTCTTCCACCACGTCCCCGCCGTCCTCCTCGATCGCCAGCAGCACGACGGTGACGTTGTCGATGCCGCCGCGGGCGTTGGAGTCGGTGATCAGGGTGCGGCAGATCTCGTGGAGGCTGCGGCCGGAGGCGAGGCGGTCGCGGATGTCAGCGTCGGAGAGCATGCCGGTCAGGCCGTCGGAGCAGAGGAGAAAGAGGTCGCCCGGGGCGATCTCGAGCTCGCGCACGTCGACCAGGACGTCGCTCTCCCCGCCCAGGGCGCGGGTGACCACGTTCTTGAGCGGGTGCGTACGGGCCTGCTCCTGGGAGAGGAAGCCGGCCACCACCTGCTCGTGGACCCAGGTGTGGTCCTCGGTGAGCTGCTCGAGGCGGCCGCCGCGCAGCCGGTAGGCGCGGCTGTCGCCCACGTGGGCCACGGCGGCGGTGGAGCCCGAGAGCAGGAGGCCGACGACGGTGGTCCCCATGCCGTAGAGCGAGCCGTCCTGGCTGATCGCGCGCAGCACGTGGTCGTGGGCGATCCGCAGGGACATCTTGAGCAGGTTCGAGTGGCGGGCGAGACCGTCTTCCATGCCGAACGGCCAGGTGGTATCGCGGTCGGCGCTCTTGGCGATGAACTCGCGGATGGAGTTGACGGCGAGCTGCGCCGCCACCTCGCCGTGGCTGTGGCCGCCCATGCCGTCCGCCACCACGTAGAGCCGGTGCTGGGGATCGATCTCGAAATAGTCCTCGTTGTGGGCCCGGGTGAGCCCCACGTCGGAGAGCCCGCAAGCCTTGATCCGCAGCATCAGGAGACCTTTCCGCCGAACAGGCCCCGGCGCGGCGCGGGCGTGGCGCGGCTGAGCTCCTCCAGCGCCAGGCGCACGGCGGGATCGTCGTCCCCCCACTGGAGGGCCTTGCGGTAGTACTGGATCGCCCTCTCCGCCTGCCCGGTCAGGGCGTAGATGCGCCCGGCCTGCTTCAGGTAGGAGGCGTTCATCGGCTCGAGCTGGCAGGCGTGGTCGATGGCGGCGACCGCCCGGGGGAGCCAGTTGCGCTGCTGGCTGCACGCCTGAGCCAGGTGATGCCAGGCCTGGCCGCTCTTGGGGTCGGCCTGCGTCGCCAGGTCGAAGTTGCTGGCCGCCTCGAGGAAGTTCTTCTCCTTGTACGCCTTGACGCCGCGCTGGAGATAGACCCGGAAGAGCTGGCGGGGATCGGCCGCCCCGCTCTCCTCGGGGCGGACCAGCTCGACGTCGTGCCGCCGCCGCCGCTCAGGGTCGGACAAGACGTTGAACGCCTGCGTGATCTCCTGGAACTCCGTCTCTGCGCGAGCCTTCTCCGTCCCCTGGAAGCGGTCGGGGTGACGGGTGCGGGCGAGCTCCCGGAAGCGCTGGCGGATCTGGTCCTCGGTGGCGTTGCGCGGCACCGCGAGGACGGCGTAGAAGTCCCTGGCCATCTCTCTGCTCTCTTCTCTGTCCCCTATTTCTGCTTGATTCTATACATACGCAGGGCTGTCGAGCGCACGGCATCGGCGATATTGCGGTCGCGGCCGAGCTCCTTGAGGTCCCGCACGGAGAGTTTGGTGATCATGCGCATCGAGATCATCAGCGGCGTGCGAGGGTTCTGGACCAGGGATTTCATGATCGAGTACTTGTTCGACCACTCACGGCGCCGGGCGATCGCCACCAGCACCTCCTCGACGACGGACCGGTTGGAGGCCGTCTGCTCGACCTCCTGGTCGGTGAGGTTGTTGTTGACGATCACCGAGACGGCCACCTGCGGGTTGGAGTCGCGCAGCAGGATGGAGCGCAGGGCGCGCGGCGCGCCGCGCGTCAGCTTCAGCCGGGCCGGGATCGACAGGCCGCGGATCTGTCCCTCGGTCAGCTTGGTCCGCTCCGGCTCCAGCTCGCCGACGGCGGGAAGGGCGCGCGCCGCCTCGATGGCCAGCGCCAGCTCCTCCTCGCTCATCTCCTCGGGGTGAGCGGCGGGGAGCGGCTCGGCGGCGGGCCGCCGGCGGGGGAGCAGGTGCTCGCGGTACTCGGCGATGCGCCGCTGCGAGTAGCTGGAGACCTGCGGGTTCTCCTCCAGCGCCTCGAGGATCGCCGGCTCCTCGACGATCGCGTCCTGCCGCAGCAGCAGGAGCTCCTGCAAGTCCGGCGGCAGCCGCCGGGCGAGCCGGGCGAGGATGCGCCGCGGCACGTCGCGCCGCCGCAGGATGGCCTCGAGCAACTCCGGGTGGTTGATCTCCTCGGCGAAGAAGGCGAGCGCGACCTCGCCGGCCTGGTGCTCGAGGAAAGGCCGGGCCATCCGCACGTCCACGGAGCGCAAACTGTGCCGCGCCAGCTCGGCCAGCTCGGCGTCGCCGCCCTGAGCGAGATCGACCTGCAGGGGGATGAGCTCCTCGGGCGGCAGGGGGAGGACCCCCTCGGCCGCCAGGAGCTGAAACTCGCGGTTGCCCGAGCGGACCTGCTCGAGCAGGGGAGAGGACGGGCCTTCGGCCACGGTCAGCGGGCCTCTTTTTTCGCCTTGAGCGCCTGGACGGTGTTGAGATCGATCACCAGGTCCTTGACGACGTCCCCCTCCTTCTTGTTCAGCTCGAGGGGGTAGCCGTTGACCTGCACGTCCACCGCGCCGGCGTTGCCGAGCGTCAGCGAGATGCTCTTCTCGGCCTCGAGCTGCAGCGACTCGCCCTGGATGTGCAGCTCGGAGCGGCGGGTCTTGCCGTCGGTCACCGCCTCCACCCAGCACTCCTTGGCGAAGTCGAGGGAGACCTCGATCGGCGCGCCCGGCGCCGGCTGCGGCGGGACGGCGGGAGCGGCGGGCGGCTGGAGGGCGACCTGGGCCGGGAACTGCTGGTTCTGCGCGGCCGGCGCGGTCGTCGGCTGCGACTGGCTGCTGGCGCCCGGCCGCTGCTTCTGCTCCTGGTGATGCCGGTCGGCGAAATAGGCCAGGAGGGCCACCACGACGAGGAGGATCAGACCCGCGAGGGCGAGGAGGAGGCCCCAGCTCCAGTTGCGCCGCACCGGCGGCTGGCCGGCGTCGACCGGCTTCGGCCGCGAGCGGACCTTGGTGTCCTCCTTCGGATCGGCCAGCTCTTCGGGGTGATGGACGGAGAGATAGTGATTGACCACGTCGTCCGGAGAGAGGCCGACGTAGCGGGCGTACTCCTTGAGGAATCCCTTGGCGAAGATGGGCGCCGGCAGCAGGTCGAAGCGGTCCGCCTCCATCGCCTCGAGATAGCGCAGGCTGATCTTGGTGCGGTCGGCGATGTCGCGCAGGCTGATCTCCCGCACCTCGCGCTGCCGCCGCAGCCAATCGCCGAAAGAGCCGCTCTCGGTGGGCACCGATTCCTTCTCCCAGGGAGGTTGACGGTTGGAACGCTTCGCGCCGGCCGCGCCTCCACCCGGGGTGGCCGGCTCGCTGGCCGGTGCGGCTTTTTCGGTCTGGTGGGGCGGAACTCTCTCTCGTCTGGACACGTTTTTTGGCACGCGAGTCATAACTCTACGCGGCGCTCCGCCCCGGGGTCAAATTCTTGCCGATCGATCTTTCGCTGGATGGCGCCGCTCATGCCGTCTCTCCCAGCAAGACTCGCGCCCGGCGCCGCAGGGGCTCAGGGGTGCGGGCGTCGGCGGCCACCGGCCGGAGGTCGCTCCGGCGCAGCGATTCGAGCAGCCGCCAGGCGGTCTGGAGCGGCGTCGCCGGGTTCTTCACCAGGGCGAGGCGCACGGGGTAGCGCACCCCCCAGCGGCGGTCGCCGGCGATCAGCTCGAGAATGGCCGGGCTCGCCGCCGCGGCATGGACCACGGGCACCAGCATCCCCTCGGTCAGCCGGGGGTTGTCGAGCAGCGCCGCGATCACCTGCGGGCTGGGGTCGTGCCGGAGCTGAGCGAGCACCCCCGGGCTCGCCCGGCGGGCGAGCGACATCTTCTCCCCCACCGCCAGCCGCGGCAGCCGGGCGGTCAGGTGGAGCTCGGCGGCCCGCCGCAGGGTCGGACGCAGGCGGGGGTCGAGCGTCAGCTCCATCAGGTCGCGCCAGAAGAGGGTCGGCAGGAAGCCCGACGCCAGCGTCTCCGGCGTGCCGGGGTGGAGCGCGAGATCCCGCCGCACCTGGTGGAAGGAGAGGAGGCGCCGCACGCCGGCCAGCAGCTCGATCATCTCCGTCGTACAATAGGGGTTGCGCAGCGCCTGGCGGACGGCCGGCGGCTCGAGCTCCGCGGCGCGCTCGCGCACCAGCGCGGCCAGCTCCTCGGAGCCCGCCTCGCGCAGCCGGCGGTGAAGCTCCGGCTCGCCTTTCTGGCCTTCGCCGGCGGCCGGCGGCATCTCCAAAGGACCCTGCACGGGCGTTAGCTTATAGAAATCTGGTATCTTCCATCTCCCCTATGACGATTACCCGAACCACTCAGACCCAACTGTCCAAAGGCGATTTCGACTCGGTCGAAGGCGACTGGCTGGCCCGGATCGAAAAGGATCCCTCGGATCTCGAATACTTCGTGGGCGTGGCGCGCGCCCTGGTCGGCACCGGCGAGGAGGGGCGGGCCCGCTCTCTGCTCGAGCTGCTGGACGACCATCTGCGCGAGAACGGCCGGTGGGCCCTTCGCCTGCAGCTCCTCAAGCGCGCCGGAGCGCTGTTCGTGGCCGCCGACAAGCTCCACCCCACCGTCTCCTCCACCCTTGGCAAGCTCTACGGCGACCGCTCGACCTACAAGGCCCTGTACGAGGCGGTGGGTCTGCACCGGGCGCCGGGGGACATTGTCAAGACCTGGGAGAAGGTCGATCGCCTGGAGGGCCTGCTCGCCTTCGACGTCGGCACGGTGGTGGCGATGGAGGGTAAGGGGGTCGGCCGGGTGGTCGAGGCGAACCTGGGGCTGGAGAGCTTCAAGGTCGACTTCGAGCGGATCCGCGGCCTGACGGTCGGCTTCAAGGCGGCGCCGAAGCTGCTGCGGCCGCTGCCCACCGAGCACGTGCTGCGGCGCAAGCTGGAGAACCCCGCCGTGCTCAAGGCGATGACCCCGCCCGTGCTCCTGCACACCACTCTCGCCAGCTACGACCGGCCGCTGACCGCGGGCGAGGTGCGCGACATCCTGGCCGGCATCGTCTCCGAGTCGCAGTGGACGGCCTGGTGGTCGGCCGCCCGCAAGCACCAGCAGGTGGTGGCGAGCGGCGCCGGCGCGCGCCAGACCTACCGCTGGGCCGACAGCAGCGGCGACGCGCTGGAGTCGGTCTGGAAGGCGTTCGAGCGGGCCGACCCGCGCAAGAAGATCGAGCGGCTGCGGCGCGAGGGAGCCCGCGACGAGGGGCTGCGCGACCGCATGGCGGCCAACCTCGCCGTGGTCGCCGAGGAGAAGATGGACGCCGATCCCGGCCTCGCCTTCGAGATCTGGTTCGCCATCGAGCGCAGCGGCGCCAAGGTGGCCGAGATCGCCGACGACGCCGACTGGGCCCCCGAGAAGCTGATTGCCGACCAGCCGCAGCGGCTCTTCTCCGGCATCGAGGACCGCCTGCTGCGCGAGCGCGCCTACGCGATGATCCGCGAGCGCCGGGAGGACTGGCCGGCCATCTACCGCGACGCGATGAGCAAGGAGTCCGATCCGCGCGCCCTCGACCTGCTGGCCGACGGCCTGTCCCACGGCGGGCCGCGCGAGCTCGACCGCCTGCTCGACAGCCTGCTCGCCCAGCCCCACCGCAATCCCCCGGCCTTCGTCTGGCTGGCCGAGCGGGCGGCGTCCGACGAGCTGATGCAGACGCGCAACCCGCTGCGGCTGCTACAGCAGATCCTCACCGCCCTCTCGCGCGACGAGTTCGCCATCTACCGCCAGCGCCTCCTGGCGCTCGCCGAATCGGGGGGGACGGTGCCGCGCCTGCTCGGCCACCTCTCCGAGGACCAGGCCTCCCAGGCCGAGGAGGCCATCCAGCGGTCGGCCCCCCTCGAGGCCTACCAGCGCGATCAGCTGGTCAACGCCATCCATCTGCGCTTCCAGGGGCTGCGCAAGGAGACCGGCCCGCCGGCGATCTACGCCCTGGCGGAGTCGGTCGACGGGAAGCGGGCGGAGCTGCAGCAGATCCTCTCGGTCGACATCCCGGCCAACCGCAAGGCGATCGAGGAGGCCCGCGCCATGGGCGACCTGCGGGAGAACTTCGAGTACAAGTCCGCCCGGCAGCGGCACGAGTACCTGAACGCCCGCGCCGCCTCCCTCAACTCCGAGCTCTCCCGCGTCCGGCTGATCGAGACCATCGGCACGGAGAGCTCCGAGGTGCGCATCGGCACCCGGGTCCATCTGACCGGCGGATCGAGCGGAAGCGGCCGGCGGGTGATGACCGTCCTCGGCCCCTGGGAGAGCAGGCCCGAGGAGGACGTGATCTCCTACGAGTCCGAGCTCGCCAAGGACCTCATCGGCCGCAAGCCCGGCGAGCCGGTGGACCTCGGCGGCGAGAGCTGGAAGATCGAGCGAATCGAGCCCTTCCGATAAGACTTACGCCGCCAGGGTCCGGCCGTGGCGGACGCGGGCCAGGGACCGCCGGGGCGCCGGGGCCTCGTAGCCAAGGACGCGGGAGGGCGGCGCGTTGCGGATCTCCACCGTCTCCAGGTTGTAGCGCAGCACGACCGGCGAGCCGTCCCGCAGCAGGAACTCCAGATCCGAGTACCTGGTCAGCAGCGCCCGGCCCTGCGGGCTGCCGGTATCCACGCGGGCGACCGGCGTCTGCCCTTCGAGCCCCTTCTGAATCCAGCCGTTGTCGGTCCAGATGAACTCCCGGCCGGCCACCTCGCTGGTGGTCAGGATCTGGCTGAACTGCGCGCCGGTCTCGACGGTGACGACCTCCTGTCCCGGGCGGTCCGGCCGCGCGAAGCTCCCCTCTTCGTGACCGAGCGCGAACAGGCCCACCACGAAGGCGAGGCCCACCACGGCGGCGTTGCGCAGGCCGGGCTGGAGCGGAAAGAGGAAGAAGCGGAGCGAGCCCAGGGCCTTGCGGACGCCGTAGACCGGGGGCTGCACGACGACCTGGCGCCGGATCTGCTGGCGCAGCGCCGCGGGCGGCACCGCCCGTTCGATCTGGGCCATCCCGGAGACCACGCGCCGCATCGACTCCAGGCGCGCCCGGCACTCCGCGCACCCGGAGCAGTGAGATTCAAGCTGGCGCATTTCGGCGACCCCGAGCTCGGTGTCGAGATAGGCCGAAAGCTGCTCAGTGGAAAGATGATGGTTCATAGCCCTTTCTCCAGAAGAGTCCGAAGGTGCTCGCGTCCGCGCGCGATCCGCGAGCGGACCGTTCCCACGCGCACTCCCAGCACTTCAGCAATCTCCTCATAGGATAACCCCTCGAGGTCCCGCAACACCACCGCCTCGCGAAAGACGGGCGAAATCCGGGAGAGCCCCTCGGTCACCCGGCGCCCCTCGTCGGCGGCGACCGCCAGATCCTCCGGCCCGCGGGCCGGATCGGCGAGCGACACGCCGCCCTCCTCCGGGTCGGCGTCGATCGACTGCATCGGCGGGTAGTGGCGGGACAATCGGTCGCGGCAGTGGTTGATCGCGATCCGGAACACCCAGGTCTTGAGCGTCGAGCGCCCGCCGAAGCTTCCGAGGTGGCGGTAGATGCGCAGGAAGATCTCCTGGGTGAGGTCGGCGGCCTCCTCGCGGTTGCCGGCGAGGCGCAGGGCGAGGTTGTACACCATCTCGCCGAACCGGCTGTAGACCTCGTCGAACGCCTGGAGATCGCCGCAGCGGTGGCGTTCGACGAGAGCGACGTCGAGGGCTACATCCTGAGAAACGACCGGATACACCGTAGCGACGCCCACCGAGTCCTCCCAGGGCGGATCGAGACCTGCCCTGCTCTGATAGACTCCCGGACCGTCGGAAAAGTTCCCGATCTTCTTCAAGGCGCATCAGGGTAGCACCAAAACCCGGGCAGGGGCCCTACTTCGCCGTCTCGGCGACGAGCTGGGAGGGGACGGCGCCCTGGCCGTAGTAGGCGAGCAGGCCGCGGACCACCGCCTGGGCCACCTGCTGGCGGTAGGCGCGGGTCTGGATCAGGGCGCGGTCCTGGTCGTTGGCCAGGTTGCAGATCTCGAGCAGGACCTTGGCGGGGATCGAGTTGTAGCGCAGCACCGCCGGCACCCAGACGCCGTTGTCGCGGATGATCTTGTCGCGCACCGGGCTGAAGGGATGGACCGGCAGGGCGGCGCTCTGGAAGGCGGCGACCACCTGCTTGGCGAGCTCGCGCGACAGGCCCTCGCTCTGCACCCGCTTCTCGCGCGGGAAGGTCACCATCGGGCTCTCCTGGACCTCCTTGCGGGAGGCATAGATGGCGCCGTTCTTCCCGTAGCTGTCCCCCCGCATGTCGGCCGCCGGGATGTAGGCCATCAGGCCGCGCAGCGACGGGTGGAGCGAGTCGGCGTGGAAGGACAGGAAGACCACCTTCTGGGCGTCCTTCTCGCTCTGCGCCGTCTTGCGGAACAGGCTGTTGGCGAGATACCAGCGCAGGTTCACCCCCACCTTGGGGTCTTCGATCGGGTAGGGGGGGGTGGTCAGCACGGCGTGGCCGCGCGAGAAGGGAAGCACGTCGGCGTCCTGGACCCGGAAGTCGCCGCCGTCGCGGGTGGTGAGGAGCACCCGGGCGGCCGTCTCGGCCTCCAGCACCCGCTTGACCCGCATCGCGATGTCGTAGACGTAGAGGCTCTCCCAGACCCCGCCGAGGCTCGCCCCGGCGTCGAGGCCGCCATGTCCGGCGTCGAGCACGATGGTGATCCCGGCCAGCCCCTTGGCCTTCACCTGGTTGCTGAAGCGGGCGCTCTGGCGCAGGCTCTCCTCGTACTCCTTGCGCCGCGGGTGACCCTCGGGCAGGTACTCGGGCTGCAACAGGTCGAACGGGACCTTGACCCGGTAGCCGACCGGGATGTTGGTCACGTCCGGGATGCCGCTCCTCTGGGCGATCTGCCCGGCAAGCTTGTTGACGTCCGCCGCGAAGACGCGGCCGGTGAACCGCACCACCACCGAGGAGTAGAGCGCCTCGTGGGGCCGCAGGCGGTAGACGGCGAACTCGCCGTCCTTGTCGGACCCGTACTGGAGGAGGAAGGGGGTCTCGGGGACCGGCAGGACGGTGCGGAAGGCGGGGCGCAGCAGCTCGGAGGGGATCTTCACCTCGGTGCCGCGCGGCACGTCGTCGTCCCACAGCTCGTTGTACTCGCGGATGGCGCGGAAGTTCTCCCCCGAGCCGGTGAACCAGACGGCCAGGTTCCACAGGCTCTCCCGCTGCAGGGGTCCCACACCCCGCGCCTTGTGGCGCCAGCCGTCGGCCTCCCCGCGGTCCTCCCCGAACACCGCACGCGCCGCCTTGAGCTGCCACTCCGGAGACAGCAGGTCGAAGGGGATGGAGTAACGGGCGCCGATCCGCAGCTCGGCGGCGCCGCCGTTCACCTCGGCGATCCGGGAGCCGAGGCCGGCGTCGCCGCACAGGCGCTGGGCGAAGGCGGCCATCCCCTCGCCACGGCGGGGAGCGGCCTCGACGGCGATCCCCCCCTCCTCGGAGAGGGTGACCGCGAGGCCCTCCTCGAGCGAGACGCGGGAAGGGGTGGGGCCGGTCAGCACGGAGGCGACGGAGGTCGCGGAGGGTTTCGCGGTCATGGCGGTCATGGCGGTCATGACGGCCATCGCCGGCCAACAGAACCCCAGCAGCGCCAGCATGGCGACCGCGCCCCGGCTGGAGACCCTCCGCCAGCTCAAACCGTTTGTACCTCCGCGCCGCGGAAACCGGGAGCGACCACCCAGCCCACCTCGCGTTCGAAGGCGCGGGCGGCGCGGAACACCTCGGCCTCGCCGAACGGGCGGCCGAGGATCTGGAGCGACAGCGGCAACCCAGCCGCGTCCGCTCCCGAAGGGACGGCCACCGCCGGCAGCCCGGTCAGGTTCGCCGGGGTGGTGAAGATGTCCGAGAGGTACATGGCGAGGGGATCGTCCACCTTCTCCCCCAGCCGGAAGGCGGCGGCGGGGGTGGTGGGGGTCACCAGGAAGTCGGCCTGGTCGAGAGCCGCGCCGAGCTCGCGCCGCATCCGCTCGATCACGCCGCGGGCGCGGCCGTAGTAGGCCTCGTAGTAGCCAGAGGAGAGAGCGAAGGTGCCGAGCATGATCCGCCGCTTGACCTCGGCGCCGAACCCCTGACTGCGGCTCGCGAGGTAGAGGTCCGCCAGATCGTCCGCCTCCGGCGCGCGGAAGCCGTAGCGCACGCCGTCGAAGCGGGCGAGGTTGGCGCTCGCCTCCGAGGTGTTGATCACGTAGTAGACCGCGATCGCCGCCTCGACGCTGGGGGCCGAGACCTCCACCAGCTCCGCCCCGGCGCGGATCAGCCGGTCGAGCGACTCCCGCCAGTTGCGGGCCACGTCGTCGCCGAGGCGGGCGGGATCGATCTCCCGGAGGATGCCGATCCGGCGGCCGGCGATCCCCTCCTCGATCCGCTCCAGGTAGTCGCCGACCGACTCCGCCGCGGAGGTCGAGTCGCGCGGGTCCGCCCCGGCGATCACCTGGAGGGCCAGGGCGGCGTCGCGGACGTTCCTGGCCATGGGGCCGATCTGGTCGAGCGAGGAGGCGAGGGCCACCAGGCCGTGGCGCGAGACCCGGCCGCAGGTCGGCTTGACCCCGACCACGCCGCAGAGCGCCGCCGGCTGTCGGATCGAGCCGCCGGTGTCCGAGCCGAACGACAGCGGCACGCTCCCCGCCGCCACCGCCGCGGCCGGGCCGCCGCTCGAGCCGCCGGGCACGGTGGCGAGGTCCCACGGGTTGCGGGTGAGCTGATAGGCGGAGTTTTCGCACGACGAGCCCATGGCGAACTCGTCCATGTTGGCCCGCCCCACGGGCACGGCGCCGGCGGCGAGCAGCCGCTCGACGGCGGTCGCGGTGTAGGGGGCCACGTAGCCGGCGAGGATGCGCGAGCCGCAGGTGAGCGCCCGCCCGTCGAGGCTCAGGTTGTCCTTGAGCGCCACCGGCACGCCGGCGAGCGGCCCGGGGTCCTCCCCCGCGGCGAGGCGGCGGTCGATCTCCGCCGCCCGGGCGCGGGACTCGTTCTCGAACACCTCCAGATAGGCCCCGATCAGCGGCTCGACCCGGGCCGTGCGGGTCAGGCAGGACTCCAGGACCGCGGCCGCCGGCGTCTCGCCGGAGCGCACCCGGGCGGCGATCTCCTCGGCGGAGAGCTCCCAGAAGCTCAGGCATCGCCGCCCCCACCCTTGACCTCCGGCACCAGCAGGAAGCCGTCCATCGACGCCGGAGCGTTGGCCAGGAACCGCTCGCGCGGCAGGCACTCCTGGGGCAGGTCCGCGAGCTCCCGCACGCCCTGGACCCCCTGAACACCTCCGGCGGGCTCCTCGCCCTCGAAGCTCTGGAGCTGATCGATGTAGCCCACGATCCGGGCGAGCTGGCCGGTGAGCCTTACCTCTTCCTCCGCCGAGAAACGGAGCCGGGCCAGGGTGGCGATTTTCCTTACATCTTCGTGAGTTAGTGCCATGGCCTTCAAGTGGCAGTTTAGCCCCGACGGAGGCCGGCAGGCAAGCGCAGCGGTTTTCGCTACTGCACTACCGCCGGCCGCGCCAGGATGTCCCCGCGCCGGTCGCGCAGCTCGATCGTCACGCGCTGGCCCGCCGCGCCGGAGAGCTGCCCGGGGTCGAGGGTCAGGACGTAGTAGCCGGAGATGGCCTTGGCCAGGACGTCGGTCGCCAGGTTGGGCAGGCGGAAGGTCTTGAGATACATCCCGCCGGTCGCCGCCGCCACCCCTTCGAGCCCGACCTCCAGGGAGTGCCCGTCCGCGCTGGTCACGTCGAGGACGAAGACCGGGACGCGGGCGGCGCCCAGGGCGCGGACGGCGCGGTAGTAGGCGGGGGGCATGTGCACGCCGTCGCTGCCGAAGCGGCCGAGGCCCCAGCCCAGGAAGATCATCAGCTTCTCGCCGGGCAGCGGTGCCAGCGCCTGGGCCGTCAGCTCCAGGGCCCGCTCGGTGGACGCGGCCTGGCGGGCGGCCGGGAAGTCGAAGCCTCGCGCCAGCGAGACCTGGCCCTCCACCGGGACCTCGCCTTGAGCGTTGTAGATCATCCCCTGGTCGATGGCCGCGTGCGTGGCCGCCCGGTCGCGGCTGAAATCCTGCCGCAGCTTCAGATGGGAGTCGAAGGAGACCACCGCCACCCGGTCCTCGGGAAGCAGCGAAGCGAGGAGGTCGCGGGTGAACGGCCGCAGCCGGAACTGGCCGCTGATCCGGCTCGGATCGAGATCGGCCTGCACGAAGACCACCACCAGGCGGCCCGTCGAAGGCGGGGGCGCCGGTTCTTCCGGCAAAGACCCGGGAGGGACCGCCGGGGAAGGCGCGGGGACGGACGCCGGAGGCTGGGGGGCCGGGGAGGGCTCTCCGGCGGCGATCCAGTCGGCAGCGACCACCGGGATCTCCCGTTTACCCGCGCGGACGCGGAAGTCCTTCGGCTGCAACCCCAGGATGGGGCGTCCCCAGGTGTCCACCGCGCGCACCACCACGGTCGAGAGGGCGACCGTGATCTCGTCGGTGAACGATTCCTGCGGCGGCCTCTCTTCCGCCGGCTTCGGTTCCGGAAAGATCGGTGGATCGCCCGGCGCGGACGTGGCGGGAAGGCTGAAGAGAAGAGCTGCGCTCAGTCCCAGGGCCGCCACCTTCTGAAGCCTCATCTTTTCAGTGTAGCACCCGCTTAGAATGCGGAAATGATCTCCCGGGCCTTCCGCTTGCTCCTCCACCAGCCGGTGATCCGGACGCTGCTCGACGCCTGCGGTCCGGTCGAATGCCATCTCGTCGGCGGCATCCTCCGCGACCGTGCCCTGGGATTGCCGAGCCGCGACGTGGACGCGGTGGTGGCCGGCGATGGAGAGCGGATCGCCGGGCGCCTCGCCGCGGCGCTCCCGGCCCGGCTGGTCCTCCTCGGCGGCAAGGAGTTCGCCGCCTACCGGCTGGTCGCCGAAGACCTGACGGTCGATCTCTGGGACCGCGAGGCGACCCCGCTCCACGCCGATCTCGCCCGGCGCGACTTCACCGTCAACAGCTTCGCCCTCGATCCGCGGAGCGGCGAGGTGATCGACCCCTCCGGCGGCATCGCCGACCTCGAGCGTCGCCTGCTGCGGGCCACCACCTGGGAGAGCTTCACCGGCGATCCGCTACGGGTGCTGCGCCTTCCCCGCCTGCTGCTCCGCCTGCCCGGCTTCGCCGCGGACGCCGAAAGCCTCCTCCTCGCCCGCGAGTGCGCCTCCCGCATTGTCGAGGTCTCCGCCGAGCGGGTGCGCGACGAGCTGGCGATCCTCTTCGGGCACCCGGAAGCCCACCGCGGGCTGGCCCTGCTGGTGGCGCTCGACCTCTACCCCGGCCTCTGGCTGGGGAGCCCCGGGGAGCCGGGACGGCCGGAGGGGGCGATCGCCGAGCTCGAGGCCCTGCCGGAGCGCATCCGCGAGCTGCGCGAGCTCGACGTGGACGCCGCGGACGCGGTCGACCCTCCGGCCGCCCGCCTTGCCGCCACCTTCGCCCACCTGGCCATCCGGGACGGCCATGGCCCCCTGAACCGTCTGGAGTTCTTCCAGGACGCCGGTTACCTTACCCGCCAGCAGGCGGCGAAGGTGGCCCTGCTCCTGAGCTGGGAGGAGCTGCCGGAGAGCGGGCTCGGGCGGCGGCGCTTCCTCCACCGCGCCGGTCCGCTCTGGGGCACGGCGGCCTGCTCCCTGGGGGCGCGCGCCGCCGGCCGCGCCGGGGTCGAGCGCTGGCGGGCCGCCGTGCGGCCCCTGGTGGAGCTGGCCCGCCGGGAGGGAAGCGCGCTGTTCGATCCGCCCCGCCTGCTGACCGGCGGCGAGATCCAGGAGCTGCTGGGGATCCCCCCGGCCCGGAGGTGGGCCGCGCCCTCGCCACGGTGCGCCAGGCGCAGGTGGACGGCTGGGTCAAGACGCGGGAGGAGGCAGTGGCGCTGCTGGGGAAGGGGAGGGGAAAAGGAAAGAAATAGGCTGAATTGTTCCGCCTGTCAGCTCTATTCCTCCGCCTATGAAGGTCAATACTCCGTCAGCGAAGATCAGCATTCCGCATAATAAAGTCAATTCGCGTCATGACCTAGTCAATAACCCGCGTATCGATCTTTTTATGCGGAACTATTACGTTAGTATCCCGCGAAATGGATCTAGCGTACTCCCTATGAGATTAACAGGCGAAGGAGTAACTCTAATCCTCTGCGTGATAAGGCCAACACGCGTATAATTGATTCCATTCCTCTTCGAATGAGAGTTAATAGGCGGAAGAATTTTTCGGACTGTTCCGCGAAAGATCGGCTCCGGCGATCTTCCGGGGGTGATTTTGCGGAAGCCGCTAGCGGAAGATTCCGGACTTCTGCTGGCTGCCGGCGGCGTCGCCGCCCATCAGGCGCTGGTTGAGCTCCTTGATGCGCTCCATCAGCTTGTCGATCTTCTCCTGGGCCTCCTGGCGCAGGCGGGCGTAGTCGCCGCGCAGGCGCTCGCGCTCCGCCGCGACCTCCTGGAGCTTGGCCTGGACCTCTTCGATCTGCTGGTCGCGCTGGCGGACGGCCTGCTGGATGCCGACGATCTGCTCGTCCTTCTCCGCCAGCTTGAGCTTGATCTTCTCTTCCTGCTCCTCGTACAGCCGCTTGAACTGCTGGAGCTCGACGATCTGCGAAAAGTCCGACGTGACGGGGCTCAACTCGCCTCCTCGCTCCTCGATCATGGGGAACATCTTGCGGAGCTTCAGGGAAAGGTCTTCCGGATCGGGTGACTGGCGCATCGCCTCGAGGTAGGTAATGGTGCCGTGGACCAGCAGCGCCAGCAGCGACTGGTTGGTCGACTGCATGTGGTAGTAGCCCACCGAGGACTCCATCTCCTCGTGGATCTGGCTGATCTCCCCCTCCTCGATCATCTTGGCGACCTTCGGGGAGGCGCGCAGGATCTCGAGCGCCGCCACCCGCCCCTGGCCGTCCGCCCGCTCGACCAGCTTCATCGACACCACCCCCTTGAGGATCTGCGCCAGTTGGGCGCGGATCTGCGGCTGCTGGTCGGACGGGAAGGTGTCGAGGATGCGGTCCACCGTCTGCGGCGCGCTGTTGGTGTGCAGGGTGGAGAAGACCAGGTGGCCGGTCTCGGCGGCTGTGATCACGGTGGAGACCGTCTCCGGATCGCGCATCTCGCCGACCATGATGACGTCGGGGTCCTGCCGCATGGCGTTGCGCAGGGCCTCGGAGAAGGTGCCGGTGTCGGTGCCCACCTCGCGCTGGGAGATCGACGCCATGTCGTCGGTGAACAGAAACTCCATCGGGTCCTCGATGGTGATCACGTGCACGGGGCGGTGGGTGGTGATGTAGCGGATCATCGCCGCCAGCGTGGTCGACTTGCCGCTGCCGGTCGGCCCGGTGATCAGCACCAGGCCCATCGGGATCTCGCAGAACTCGAGCAGCACCGGCGGCAGCTCGAGGTCCTCCAGGCTCTTGATCTGGTAGGGAATGCGCCGGAAGCAGGCGGCCAGGCTGCCGCGCTGCAGGTACATGTTGCAGCGGAAGCGGGCGAGGCCGCGCACGCCGTAGCCGGTATCGACCGACATCCGCTCCTCGAGCTTGGTCTTCTGCCGCGGGGAGAGGATCCCCATCAGCATCTCGGTGAGATCTTCCGGCTTGAGCGGTGGCGCCTCGATCGGCAGCAGCCGGCCGTTGATGCGCAGCAAGGGCGGACGGGTCGGCTTCAGATGAAGGTCCGACGCCCCTTTATCCGTCATGAACTTCAGGAGACGATCAAGGTCCATAATTGGTGACGCGCATTCTACAGGAGATGGCAGGAAAGGCCATAGGGGATCAAACAGGGACTCAAAGGACGGCAGAGACACCAGGGACAAAAACCAAGATCGGCAGGGCTCCTCGCCCTGAAGTCCCTGACGTCCCTTGGGTCCCTTCTCCCGCTTCCCCTAGAACTTCCGCATCAGCCCCATCACCACCCCCTGCACCCGCACGTCGCGCGCCGGGACGCGGATCGGCTGCATCGTGGGGTTGGCGGGCTGCAGGCGGACCAGCTCCCCCTCGGGGTAGAAGCGCTTCAGCGTCGCCTCGTCGCCGACCAGGGCCACCACCATCTCGCCGGGCTCGGCGAGGTCGCGGCGCAGGACGATCACGAAGTCGCCGTCGTGGATCCCCTCCTCGATCATCGACTCGCCGACCACCCGCAGCACGTAGTGATCGCCGCCGCGCGGGTTCAGCAGATGCCCCGGCACGGTCACCCGGTCGTTGCCGGAGAGCGCCTCGATCGGCCGCCCGGCCGCGATGTTGCCGAAGAACGGCAGCTCCCGCTCCGTGGCATCGCCCCCCGGGATCGCCCGGATCAGCTCGATGCCGCGCTTCTGGTTCCAGTCCCGCTTCAGGAAGCCCTTCTGCTGCAGCAGCTTCAGGTGCTTGTACGCGGTGCCGTACGAGGAGAACCCGAAGCGCTCGCAGATCTCCCGGTGCGTGGGAGCGATGCCGCGCTCCCGGCGGTACTCCTGGATGAATTCCAGGATCTGTTTCTGTCGCTCGGTCAGATAAGACATGGTGGAAGGCATGGTGGAAGTATAGCGGTAACATGGCGTAATGCAAGCGGCAGCGCTTCAAACCCTCGCCAAGCGCTCCTTCCCCGGCCCTTCCTTGACACTCCCCGAGGGGGGTCAATACACTGCCCGGACGCCCGGGACACCGCTCCGCGCGCCTTCACATTCCTCGCCCATCCAATGAGCTCCCACGCGCCTCTCGACCTCGACCTTCAGCAGCACACGCTCGACAACGGCCTGCGGGTCGTCCTCGGCCGCGCCGCCTCCCTGCCGCTCACTGCGGTCAACCTCTGGTACCACGTCGGCTCGAAGAACGAGCGCCCCGGGCGCACCGGGTTCGCCCACCTGTTCGAGCACATGCTGTTCCAGGGCAGCGCCAACGTGCGCACCAACGAGCACTTCCGCTACGTCCAGCAGGTGGGCGGCGTGGCCAACGGCTCGACCTGGTACGACCGCACGAACTACTACGAGACCGTCCCCGCCCATCACCTCGACCTCGCCCTCTGGCTGGAGTCGGACCGCATGGGCTTCTTCCTGCCGGCGCTCACCCAGGAGAACCTCGACACCCAGCGCGGCGTGGTGATGAACGAGCGCCGGCAGCGGGTGGAGAACCAGCCCTACGGCCAGGCCGGCGAGCGGCTCAACGAGCTGCTCTACCCCGAGGGGCACCCCTATCACTGGCCGGTGATCGGCTACATGGACGACATCGCCGCCGCCACCCTGGACGAGGTGCAGGCGTTCTTCCGCACCTATTACACCCCGAACAACGCGGTGATCTCCGTGGTGGGGGACATCGTGCCCGAGGAGGCGCTGGAGCGCGTCGCGGCCTGGTTCGGGGAGATCCCGCCGGGCCCGCCGGTGCCGCCGGTCGTCCCCCCGCTCGTTCCCCCCGGCGGCGAGCGCCGGGCGGTGCTGCCCGACGACGTCCGGCTCCCCCGCGTCTACCTGGGCTTCCGCGCCCCGGCCTACGGCCAGCGGGCCTGGTACACGGCGGACCTGCTGGCGGCGGTGCTCGCCGGGGGCAAGTCGAGCCCGCTCTACCGCGACCTGGTCTACGGACGCCAGATCGCCCAGGACGTCGGCGCCTCGGTGGGGCCCTACGAGTGCGGCGGGACTTTCCTGGTGGTCGCCACCGCCCGGCCCGGCGTCTCCGCCGAGGAGCTGGAGGAGGCGCTGCTGGGCCACCTCGCCGCCGCGGCCGCCACACCGCCCGGTCCGGACGAGATGGAGCGGGCGCGCAACCGCATGCTGACCGACTACTACGGCGGCCTCCAGAAGCTGGACACCCTGGCGGACCTCCTCTCCCAGTTCGCCACCTATTTCGACGACCCCGCGGGCGCCCTGACCGAGTCCGACCGCTATCTCGACATCACCCCGGAAGAGCTGGCCGGCTACGCGGCGGACTGGTGCGCCGAGCCGCAGCGGGTGGTGGTCTCCGTCGTGCCACGGAAGGCGGACTGATGGCGGCAGGACGTCCGCGGGCCGACCGCTCGGCCGCTCCCCCGTCCCGGGAGATCCGCGCCTTTCAGTTCCCGCCCGTCCTGCGCGCCCGCCTGGGCCACGGCCTCGAAGTGGTGGCGGCGCGCCTGCCCGGCCCGCCGCTGATCAGCCTGGAGATCGTCACCCCCGCGGGAGCGCAGCACGACCCGGAGGGGCGGGCGGGGATCGCCACCCTCACCGCTTCGGTGCTCGACGAGGGGACGGTCCACCGCTCCGCGATGGAGATCGCGGCCACCGCCGAGCGGCTGGGCGGCTACTTCGTCACCGGCGCCGACTGGGACGTCGGTTATCTGGCGACCGGGCTGCTGTCGAGCCACGGCCGGGAGGCCCTGGAGCTGCTGGCCGAGGTCATCGCCTCCCCGACCTTTCCCGAGGGCGAGGTCGAGCGGCTCCGCCGGCAGCGGATCGCCGAGATCCAGCGGCGCTACCAGGACCCGGGAGCGCTCGCCGACGACCGCCTGCTGCGCGAGATCTATCACGGCACCCCCTATGCCTTTCCGATCGCCGGCACCGAGGAGAGCATCGCCGGTCTCGACCGCGAATCCCTGCTGGAGTTCTACCGCGGCCACTACGGTTTCGCGGGCTCGACTCTGATCGCGGTGGGGGACTTCGATCCCGAGGAGCTGCTGCGCCAGGCCGAGGCGGCTTTCGGCGCGGCCGGCCCGCCGGGACCGGCGCCCGCCCGGCCGGAGATCCGGCCCACTCCGCAGAGCGGGATCTCGATCCACATCGTGGACCGTCCGGGCGCCTCCCAGGCGGAGCTGCGGCTGGGCCACGTGGGCGTGCCCCGCACCCATCCGGACCACACCCCCCTCTCGGTGCTCAACTCGCTGCTCGGCGGCAAGTTCACCAGCCGGATCAATCTCAACCTGCGCGAGCGTCACGGCTACACCTATGGGGCGACCAGCCGCTTCAGCCCGCGGCTGGGGCCGGGGCCGTTCAGCGTCAACGCGGCGGTCGAGACGGCCGCGGCGGGGGCTTCGGCCCGCGAGGTCCTCTTCGAGCTGCGGCGGGTCCGCGAGTCCCTGGTCGAGCCCGACGAGCTGGCGGAGACCCGCGGCTACATGGTGGGAGTCTTCCCCTACAGCCTGCAGACCATCGGCGACGTCAGCCGCCGCCTGGAGACGCTGACCGTCTTCGGCCTGCCGGACGATTACTACACGCGCTATCTGGAGAAGGTCGCCACGGTCACCCGCGAGGAGGTCCAGGAAGCGGCGCGCCGCCATCTGGATCCGGAGCGGATCGTGGTGGTGGCGGTAGGACCCGCCGAGGTCCTGGAGCCGCAGTTCGAGGGGATGGGGCCGGTGACCGTCTGGTCGCCGGAGGGGGAGCTCCGGGCGGCGCGGCCGGTCGTCCAGCAGACAATCTAGTTGAGATCGGCGGTCAACTGCGTCGGCCCGGACAGGTGGATCTCCAGGGACCGGGAGCTCCCGCCGGATAAGTTGCCGGTCATCTGCTTCACCTGAGCCGGCTTGCCGGCGGCCGAGACGTGAACCCGGAAGTGGACGGAGCCGGCCGGGACCGTCAGGACCTTGGTGCTGTCGTGCGGCTCTTGATTGTGGCGGAAGATCGCGCCGAATCCGTTGCGCGACCCGAAGTTGTCCCGCCAGACCTCCTGATCATTGACCCAGATGATCAGCGACCCTTCCGAGGGCTCGGAATGGAAGTGGACCCGCACCGTGGCCGTCGTCGGCGCGACCGCGGGCGCGTTCGGCCGGGCCGGCTGCGCCTCCGAAAGAGCCGGCATGGCGGCGGCCTGCTGGTCGGTGCGGCGCGGCGTCCGGGGGTTGGCCGGCGCCGGGCGCTTGTTCTTCTTGGTCAGGCCCTCCTGCGCCTTGGCCAGAAACGCCTTCGCGTCGACGTTCTCCGAGTCCATGATCAGGACTCCGCCGGCCATACTGGCCGCGGCCTCATAGTTCTTGGCCTCGAGAGCCTGCTTCGCGCCCTGGAGCCCGAAATCGATCTGCTGCCCCAGGTTGACCACCGGCTGCTGCGGGATCTGGCTCTTCGCCTCCGCCGTCCGCCGCATGCTCTGGATTCCCCTTCTCCCGGGAGCGATCAGGTCGGCCTGATGGAAGAGGGCCGCGGCTCCCAGCCAGTTGCCCCGGACCCGCTCGTCGCTTCCTTGATGGAGCAGGGCCAGGACCAGGGCGCGCTTGGAATCCTCCTTCGCGTCGCGCTGCTTGCCGCTGGGCAGGGACCTCGCCCAGAGCAGCAGCGCCACTCCGAGGAGGAGCGCGAGCGCCAGGGTGATCCCCGCCACCGCCAGCAGCCGCCGCGGCGAGGGCCGGCGGCGCGGCGGGGTCAGCACCGGCAGCTCGGTGGCCACGGTGTCCGACAGGTCGGGGGATTCGGGTCCGGCGGCGAACGCGGAAGGAGCCGTCGCGGAGGGTGGCGGCGGCAGGGGCGGCGGCAGCACCATCGTCGACGACAGGCTCTGGGTCTCGTTGAGCTCGTCGGGGCGGACGCTAGCCGTCTCGACGGCTTGGCGCAGGTCCTCCACCATCTCCTTGGCCCGCTGGTAGCGCCGGCCGGGATCCTTCTCCAGGGCCTTGGCGAGGACCCGGTCCACCCCCGGCGGGAGATCCCGCACGTACTCCCGCGGCGGGGTGAAGTGGTCGTAGACGATGCGGTGGCTCACCACCGTCAGGTTCTCGCCCTGGAACGGCTTGTGACGGGTGAGCATCTCGTAGAGCACGACGCCGAGCGAGAAGAGGTCCGCCCGGTGGTCGACCTCCTTGCCCTGGATCTGCTCGGGCGCCATGTAGTTCGGCGTGCCGAGGAGCTGCCCCTCCTGGGTGAGGTTGGAGCTTTCGAGCCGGGCGATGCCGAAGTCGGTGATCTTCACCCGGTTTTCGGTGGTGATCAGGATGTTTGCCGGCTTGACGTCGCGATGGATCACCCGGTTGGCGTGCGCGTAGTCGAGCGCGTCCCCCACCTGGGAGATGATGTCGAGCGCGGTCGCCAGCGACATCGGCTGCTCCCCCTGGAGCAGCAGCTTCAGGTTGGTGCCGCGCACGTACTCCATGGCGATGAAGGCGAGTCCCTCGCCGCTCGCCTCGACCACGTCGTGGATGGTGACGATGTGGGGATGGGTGAGGATGCCAGCGCTCTGCGCCTCGCGCATGAAGCGGATGCGGAACTGCTCCAGCTCCTGATCCTTGATCGAGTAGCCGATGCGGAAGGTCTTGAGCGCCACCAGCCGGCCGATCAGCGGGTCGCGGGCGAGGAAAACCACACCCATGGCGCCCTTGCCGATCTCGTCGACGATCTCGTAGCGGCCAAGCTTGGTCGGAGTCAGGGGAAGCATGTCGATAGCGCTTTTTCGCGACGCCATTCTAGGCCCGCTCCGGCTTCCGAGTCAAACGGGCCGGGCAGGTAAGTGCTAGTCTTTTTTACAGTTAGGGGGAAAATCTGGGGGTGGCCGGGCGAGCCGCCCCGGGAGCGGCCCTGTGGTATATTCGCGCCCTTGATCTCAAGCTCTTGAAGGAGGTCGACGATGCAGGTGGAGAGCCCGGACAAAATCCGCAACGTGGCCGTGGCGGGCCACAACGACACCGGCAAGACCACTCTCGTAAGCGCGCTCCTCTACGCCGGCGGCGTCACCACCCGCCTGCACCGGGTCGAGGACGGCAACACCCTGACCGACTTCGACCACGAGGAGGTCGAGCGCAAGATCTCGATCGGCCTCGCCCCCTGCTTCGTCCCCTGGCAGCAGCACAAGATCAACCTCATCGACTGCCCCGGCTACGGCATCTTCTTCACCGAGACCCAGCAGGGCCTGCGCGCCGCCGACGCGGCGCTGCTCTGCGTCAACGGCGTGGCCGGCGTCGAGGTCAACACTGAGAAGGTCTGGAAGGCGGCCGAGGAGTTCGAGCTGCCGGTGATGGTGAACCTCACCAAGATGGACCGCGACCGCGCCGACTTCAACCGCGCGCTCGAGGGGCTGCACCACCGGTTCGGCCGCTCGGTGCTGCCGGTCCAGATCCCGATCGGCCAGGAAGCGGGCTTCACCGGCGTCGTCGACCTGGTGAGCCAGAAGGCCTACACCTTCACCCGCGACGGCAACGGCAAGGCCACGGCGGTCGACATCCCGGCGAACCTGAAGGAGGAGGTCGAGGCCCACCGCGCCCGGCTGGTCGAGGCGGTGGCCGAGACCGACGACAAGCTGATGGAGGGCTTCTTCGAGAGCGGCACGATCGCCCAGGAGGACCTGGTGGCCGGCCTGCGCCGCGCCATCCTCCGCCGCCAGATCTTCCCGCTCACCCTCTCCGCCGGCGGCCACGGCATCGGCCCCGCGGCGCTGCTCGACACCTTCCTCGGCCTGCTCCCCTCCCCCGCCGAGCGGAATCCCTTCCCGGCGAAGAACCTGGGCGGCGAGGACCTCGGGCTCGCCGCCGATCCCGCCGGCCCGCTGGCCGTCCACGTCTTCAAGACCCTCTCCGACCCGTTCACCGGCAAGGTCTCGATCCTGCGCGTCGTCTCCGGCACCCTCCCCGCCGACTCCACGGTCTGGAACGTCCGCGCCGAGGAGACCGAGCGGCTCGGCCACCTGACGGTCCTCCAGGGCAAGCAGGGGGTGAACGTCCCGCGCCTGATCGCCGGGGACATCGGCGGCGTCGCCAAGCTCAAGCTCTCGGTCACCGGCGATACGCTCGGCGCCAAGGAGCGGCCGGTCCGGCTCGCCTGGATCAACGTCCCCGAGGCGGCCATGGCCTTCGCCGTCGAGCCGAAGTCGAAGGGGGACGAGGAGAAGATCGGCGACGCCCTGCACCGTTTGATGGACGAGGACATCTCGCTCCACGCCGGGCGCGATCCCGAGACCCACGAGCACCTGCTCTCCGGCAACGGCCAGCTCCACATCGAGATCGCCGTCGCCAAGCTCAGGCACCGCTTCCACGTCGACGTCCTCCTCCATCCGCCGAAGGTGCCCTACCGCGAGACCATCGGCAAGCCCGCCGACGGGCACGGCCGCCACAAGAAGCAGACCGGCGGCCGCGGCCAGTTCGCCGACTGCAAGATCAAGATCGAGCCGCTGCCGCGCGGCGAGGACTTCAGCTTCGCCGACGAGATCTTCGGCGGCGCCATCCCTCACAACTACCGGCCGGCGGTCGAGAAGGGGATCCAGGACGCCCGGCGCCGCGGCTACCTCGCCGGTTACCCGGTGGTCGACTTCAAGGTGCGCCTGCTCGACGGCCAGTACCACGACGTCGACTCCTCCGAGATGGCGTTCAAGATCGCCGGCTCTCTCGCCTTCAAGGACGCCATGGCGAACGCCCGGCCGACCATCCTCGAGCCGGTGATGAGAGTGGACATCACCACCACCGAGGAGTTCACCGGCGACATCATGGGCGACCTCTCGCACCGGCGCGGCCGGCCGCAGGGCATGGACGCGGTCAACGGCAACCAGATCATCAAGGCCCTGGTGCCGATGTCCGAGATGCTGGACTACGACCGCATCCTGCGCGCCATGACCCAGGGGCGGTCCAGCTTCCACATGGAGTTCTCGCATTACGAGGAGGTCCCCAAGCTGGTGCAGGACAAGCTCGTCGCCGAGGCCCAGAAGCACCGCCAGGAAGAGCACGAGTAGGCGATCCGGCCGGACGTTGTACAATCTCCAGCCCCGGGCGCCCGGTCGGACGCCCGGCTTCCATCTCGAATATCTCGAAAGACCACGGGAGATCGAACCTTGATCCAAGCGTCTCAACTGCGCACCGGCATGTGCATCCTGTTCGAAGGGGACATCTGCCGCGTGATGACTTCGCACCACGTAACGCCCGGAAACCTGCGCGGCTTCGTCCAGGCCAAGATGCGCAACCTGCGCAACGGCAACAGCTTCGAGCACCGCTTCAGCTCCACCGAGAAGGTCGAGCGGGCGATCCTCGACACCCAGCCGATGGAGTTCCTCTACTCCGACCCCTCGGGCCACCACTTCATGAACCAGGACAGCTACGAGCAGGTCACCCTCGACGCCGAGGTCCTCGGCGACTCCATGCTCTACCTGCTGCCCAACACGGTCATCCAGATCGACTTCTACGACGAGAAGGCGGTGGGGATCGAGCTGCCGAACACGGTGACCCTCGAGGTCGTGGACACCGAGCCCAGCATGAAAGGGGCCACGGCGAGCGCCTCCTACAAGCCGGCCAAGATGGAGACCGGCCTCACCGTCATGGTGCCCCCCTTCATCGAGGTGGGAACCAAGATCCTCATCGACACCCGCGAAAACAAGTACCTGAGCCGGGCGTGAACCCCCAACTGATCGTCGAAGGCCTCACCTGGTTCGTGGTCTTCCTGTTCTCGACCACGCTCCACGAGGCGGGCCACGCCCTGGTCGCATGGAAGCTGGGAGACCCCACCGCCTACGAGGGCGGGCAGGTCTCCCTGAACCCGATCCCCCACATCCGGCGGTCGCCGATCGGGATGGTCCTGGTGCCCCTCGTCACCTTCGCCACCAGCCACTGGATGATGGGCTGGGCGAGCGCCCCCTACGATCCCTCCTGGGCGCACCGCTATCCGAAGCGGGCGGCCCTGATGGCCGCCGCCGGACCCGCCGCCAACCTCCTGCTGGTGATCGTGTCGGGGCTGCTGATCCGGGCCGGGGTCTGGTCCGGGACCTTCTACGCGCCCGACAGCGCGAACTTCACCATGGTGACGGCGGCGGAACCGGGGAGCTGGGCGGCGGCGGCGGTCACGCCGCTATCGATCCTCTTCTCCCTCAACCTCCTCCTCTTCACCTTCAACCTGCTCCCCCTGCCGCCGCTCGACGGCAGCGCCATCCTCCCCGGCCTCATGAGCGACGACACGGCCCGGCGCTTCCATGAGCTGCTGCGCCAGCCGATGTTCTCGATGATCGGCCTGTTCGCCGCCTGGCGGGTCTTCCCGCTGATCTCCAGCCCCTTGCAGACCCTGGCGCTCAACCTGCTCTACCCGGGGGCCGGATACCATTGAAGGTGAAAGTTTTCACGGCCGCCGCGCTCCTCCTGCTCGCCGCCGCCCTGGGGTTGGCTGCGGCTCCCACACCAGCGCCCTTGCTGCTGACCGGCGCGCGGGTGCTCGCCCCGTCCGGCGACCGCCTCCTCGACGGCCAGGACGTGCTGATCCGGGACGGCCGCATCGCCGCGGTGGGCGCCGCCGGGACCCTGCACGCCCCCGAGGGCGCGCGGCGGATCGACCTCGCCGGCCTGACGCTGATCCCCGGCCTGATCGAGATGCACTCGCATCTCCTCCTCCACCCCTACAACGAGACCCCCTGGGACGACCAGGTGCTGAAAGAGCCGCTCGAGCTGCGGACGATCCGCGGCGTGGTAGCAGCCCGGGCCACCCTGGAGGCGGGGTTCACCACCGTGCGCGACCTTGGCACCGAGGGAGCGGGCTTCGCCGACGTCTCCCTGCGGGACGCGATCGCCGCCGGCATGATCCCCGGGCCGCGCGTCTTCGCCGCCACCCGGGCGCTGGTCGCCACCGGCTCCTACGGTCCGTCCGGCTTCGATCCGCGCTGGGAGATGCCGAAGGGGGCGCAGGTGGTGGACGGCCCGGTCGCCATGCGCAAGGCCGTGCGCGAGCAGATCGCCGCCGGCGCCGACTGGATCAAGGTCTACGCCGACTACCGCCGCCGTCCGGGGGTCACCACCCCCACCTTCACCCAGGAGGAGATGGCCGCCGCGGTGGACGAGGCGCGGAGCGCCGGGCTCCCCGTGGCGGCCCACGCCTACACCGAGGAGGGGATCCGCCGCGCCGTCCTCGCCGGGGTGGCGACGATCGAGCACGGCACCTACGTGACCGACGAGCTGCTGGCCCTGATGAAGAAGAAAGGGGTGGCGCTGGTCCCCACCCTCGCCGCCTCCAACGCCATCGCCCGCTACGCCGGCTGGAAGCCAGGAACCCCCGAGCCTCTCCGCGTCAAGGAATCCCGCGACATGTTCACCCGCGCCCTCAAGTCCGGCGTGACGATCGCCAACGGCAGCGACGTCGGCGTCTTCACCCACGGCGAGAACTACCGCGAGCTCGAGCTGATGGTGGCCTACGGGATGTCACCGAAGGAGGCCCTGCGGGCCGCGACCGCCACGGCGGCGGCGGTGCTGCGGAAAGACAAGGAACTGGGACGGATCGCCCCGGGGTTCCTGGCGGACCTGGTGGCGGTCAAGGGCGACCCGCTCGCGGATATTGCGGTGATCGAGCGGCCGGTGGTGGTCGTCAAGGACGGGCGGGTGGCGCTGGAGCGGCGCTAGCCTTCGCCGGTGTCGCCGGCGCCATCCCCGGCTGGTACAGCACCGGCCGACCCGCCTTCTCTTTCGCCTCCTTCACCATCTTCCGCACGTCCGCCAGGAGCTTCTTAGCGTCGTAGACGATCCCGTCCTTGATCGTATATTTCACGCCGCCGACCCGCACGACCTCGTTCTTCTCGTTGAGCTTGATGGCGCCGGTGCCGTAGAGCACCGCCAGGTTCTCCAGCGGGTTCTCCTCCACCACCACCAAGTCCGCGAGCTTGCCGGGCTCGACCGAGCCGATCTCCTTGTCCATCCCCAGCGCCTCGGCCCCCTTCAGGGTGGCGGCGCGGATCACCTCCAGCGGATGGAAGCCCGCCTCGCGCAGCAGCTCCAGCTCGCGGACGTAGGCAAAGCCGTAGAGCTCGTAGATGAAGCCGCTGTCGGTGCCCACCGTCACCCGGCCGCCGCGGTTCTTGTACTCGTTGACGAAGGCCATCCAGAGGCGGTAGTTGTTCTTCCAGTCGACCTCGTTCTCGGTCGTCCAGTAGTACCAGTAGGCGCCGTGCGATGCACGGCTGGGGGTGTAGAAGTCCCAAAGCGAGGGGAGGGTGTACTCGTCGTGCCACTCGGCTCGGCGGGCCCGCATCAGGTCGCGGCTCGCCTCGTAGATATTGAACGTGGGGTCGATCGTGAAGTCGAGCCGGATCAGCTCGTCCATCACCGCGTTCCACTTCGGCGAGTAGGGGGCCGCCGCCTGCTTCCACAGCTTCCCCGCCTGGCCGAAGCGGTGCGACTCGTCGGCGTAGTTGTAGTCGAGCGGGTAGTCCTGGATCGTGCGGTCGTCGAACAGCGCCTCCGGCAGCCCGTACCAGTGCTCCATCGAGGTGAGCCCCCAGCGGGCGGTGGTCAGCACGTTGGCGCGCGCCACATCCATCTGCGCGTGGTGGCAGGCCGAGCGCAGCCCCTTCTTCTTCACCTCCTCGATCGCCGCCTGCAGGATGTCCGGCCGGTAGCCGAAGAACTTGACGCCGTCGGCCCCGCGGGCGGCGATCTCGTCCACCCACCGCCGCGCCTCCCTGGGATCGGTGAACGGCGCCTCGCGGTCGGCGCCGAAGACGATGTAGGCCTTGATGCGCGGGGCGGTGATCTCGTTGCGGGCGCTCTTCGCCCGCTGGCCGAGCGTCCAGTCGACGCCGTTGAGGCTGCCGGGATCGCGGACGGTGGTGACGCCGTTGCCCATCCAGAGCTTGTAGACGTACTCGGCCGGCGTCCCCTGCTCCTTGCCGCCGATGTGGCCGTGCATGTCGACGAACCCCGGCAGCACGTACTGGCCGTGAAGGTCCATCTCGCGGTCCCCCGGCTCCGCCTTGAGCCGGTGCTCGGGGTCGGGAGCGGCCCCGGGGCTGCCGGCCGGCACCACCTGGGCGATCCGGTTCTTCTCGATCACGATGTCCACCGGACCCATTGGCGGCGCGCCGGTGCCGTCGATCAGCGTCACGCCGCGCAGGATCAGCCGCTTGAACGGCCCCTCCCCCTCGGCCCGCGGCGGTGCCGGCAGGACCGAAGCCTCCTCCTTGCCCGCCTTCTCCTTTTTCTCCTTGCCTTTCCCGGCCTTCGTCTCCGCCCCCTGCGCCGCCAGACAGCCGGCGAGCAGCAGGACACCCCAGAGCAGCCCTGTCGTCTTTCTCATCGTCCTCATCGCTCGAAATCCTCAGGAACCGGCCAGGGCGCTCACGTCGGCGCCGTTCTCGCGGGCCTTCTTCAGCGCCTTGTCGAGCTCCTCCTTGTGGCCGGTCGCCCGGGCGGAGATCGCCAGCAGGGCATACCCCTCGCTGCTGTCCAGCGCGTCGACGCCGGGATTCAACCCCTTGCGCAGCCGCTGGAAAGCCTTGTCGTAGTTGCCGCGCCGCACGTCGAGCCGCGATTTGAGGAGCGTGAACTCCTCCCCATCCCCGAGCAGATAACTCGCCTTGCCGAGCGCCGCATCGGCGTCGTCATCCCTCCCCTGGTCGAGCAGGAGGCGGGCGCGGCCGAGCTCGATCTGGGCGTTCATCACCCGCTTGGCGTACTGGAGATCCGCGTAGTAGACCGTCTCGCCGTTGTCCGGCGGCGGCTCGTCGGTCGCCAGAGCCTTGTCGTAGAGCGCCACGGCCTCCTGCGCCTTGCCGTCGGCGCCCGCCTTGAGGGCGCGGTAGTACAGCGTCCGCTTGGGATGGCGGCCCTCGTCGAAGAACAGGCCGAAGACCTTGCTGTGGCGGTCGAGCCAGAACGCCTTGGGATCGTGCTCGACGGGGATCTCGAAGTCGGTCGTCTCCCCCTTGACCAGGATGTTCCCACGGACGGTCGCGTTGGCGCCGTCCTTCCCCTTCCCTTTGCCCTGCTTCGGGTCGTAGACCTCAATGTCGACCGGCACCACCAGCGTGGACTGCCGGACGTCGATCTGCGGCACCACCTCGCGAGCGACGTCGAAAGTGCCGCGGGGGGTCTGGACGACCTTGTAGCGGTAGCGGTGCGGCGTCTGCTGCCGGGCCACCCCCTTGACCACCCAGCCCTCCCCCTTCTTCTCGTATCCGTAGGTATAGAGGATCTCGGGCAGGCCGGTGCCGTAGACGAACTGGCTGGTGAAGGCCTTGAGGTCGGAGCCCGTGATCCGCTCGATCAGCGTGAAGAGCTCCTCGGTCGTGATCGTCCCCGCAGCCGAGACCTTGACGACCTGCTTCAGGACCTTGGGGAAGTTCTGCTCCCCCAGACCGCGGGCCAGCATGTCCAGGATCAGCGCGCCCTTCTCATAGACGATCGCCTCGTAGGCATTGTCCGAGTGGCTGGAGAACAGCCGCGCGCCGAGCACCACGGGACCGATCGATTCGAGGGAACGGCCGTCCGGCAGGGAGGAGGTCAGCGCGCGCTGCCAGCCGGAGGTGAGATCGACCCCCTTGTAGTCGCCGCCGAGGCGCTCCTTGCCGAAGAGCAGGGCCGCGTAGCTCGCCATCGCCTCGCTGATCCACTGGTCGCGGTAGCTCGTCCAGCCGACCTGGTCGCCCCACCACTGGTGGGCGATCTCGTGGGCGACCACCAGCCGGCGGTCCTCCACCCCGAAGAAGCGGTTCCACATGCCCAGGTCGTTCAGCACGCCGTTCGACAGGGTGACGAAGCCCAGCATGCCTTGCGAGAAGTTGCGGTTGGCGGTGGTCACCGTCAGCTCGTCGAGCGGATAAGGGCCGAACTTCTCCTCGTAGAATTGCAGCGAGTCGGTGACCGCCTTGATCACGTCGTCCCGGCCGCCGCGCCCGGTGAAGGCGGTGCCCGAGCCAAAGGCGAACCTCACCTGGACGTGGCCGGCCCGCGCCGTCTCGACCTTGAACCGGCCGACCTCGAAGGAGAAGCCGAACGAAGGGAGATCCAGGGAGCGGTGCTCCCAATGGCTGCCGTCCGGACTATCGCCGCCGCCCAGCCGCCGGCCGCTCGCGACCAGCTCGAGCCCCTTGGGCCAATGGAAGGTCACGTCGTAGGGCGCCCGGTCGATGCCCCCCGCGTGGGGATACCAGCCCATGGTATCGAGGAGGGTGAACAGGTTCCAGTCCTTGTCGACGGGGCGGCCGGCGTATTCGACCACCACGGTGGCCGTTCCTCCGGAGGGAGGCGCCTGGGGCAGGACCACGGTGAGCTGGCCGCCGGTGCGCAGATAGAAGAGCGGCGCGCCGGCGGCGTCGGTCACCTTGCTGACCTGGAAGTCCCCCGGCAGGGTGAGCGCCACGGCCCGGGAGCCCGCGATGACCGGCTGGAGCTCGATCCGGGCCTTGCCCACCAGGCGCAGCTCGCGCTCCTCCAGGGTCACGTCGAGGGTGTACTTCTTCGGCTCGAACGTCGGCGCTCCGAGCGCCGGCTTCCCCGCCGCCGTCCGCAGCGAGGCGGAGAGCCAAGTGTCCCATTGTCCCAGGTCGTCCAGCTCCACTCCCACCATCCGTCCCTTGCGCTGCTCCCGGGTGATCGCCTTGAGGATCTTCCGTTTCTCCCGCTCCGTAGCCTCGAGGGGGACGAAGTGGCCGAGCGTCACCTGCTCCCGCACGCCGGGATCGACGCAGTAGGAGATGTCCCCCAACTCGCCGCCGCGGAGCCAGGCGGCGAAGTAGCCCAGGGCGACGGGGTCGCGCAGGGCGTTGAGCAGGATTCCCCGCTCGGCGCTCAGGTACTTCCACTCCCCCTTCTTGCGCCAGTCGGCGTAGAGGGCCTCCGCCTGGCGGACCTTGCCGGCGTCCGGCTGCGCCGCGGTCTTGCGCAGCATCGCCGCGACCGCCGCGTCCTGCCCGACCACCAGGACCGCCTGCTTGAACTCCGCGTCCAGCCGCGAGCCGCCGGTGAACAGCTCGAGCTGCCCCCCTTCGATGGCGTCCGGCGGCTCGATCTCCAGCCGTCCCTTGCCCAGGAAGACCATCTCGACCGTCTTGCCCCCCACCGGAGTCGCCGGGATCAGCACCCCATCGTCCAAGCGAAGGGTGCCGAGGCCCACGGCGAGCTTGACGCCCTTCAGCGTCACCGCGCGGGCGGGCTCGAGCCTGGCGCCGGCGATGGCGGCCTGGAGCGCGGCCGGCTCGGGAGCCTGAGCCCGGAGGGCGCCCGCCGCGAGGAGGGTCAGAAGGCAGGAGAGCACGAGGGACCGGCGCGGTCTGTACATCCGGAAAACTCCTTGGGAAGGGGACGTTGCCACCAATTCTATCAAGCGGCGGCGCGGCGCGGTACCACCACCGCCATCCCGATCGCCGCGATCAGGGCAAGCAAGGCGCCGAAGTCGAAGGCGGCGGCCGAGCCCCAGCGGTCCCAGAGGGCGCCGAAGAGGAGCGAGGCCGGCAGCGCCCCCACCCCGATCGCCAGGTTGTACCAGCCGAAGGCCGACCCGCGCCGGTCCTCGGGGACGAGATCGGCCACCAGCGCCTTCTCCACCCCCTCGGTCAGGCCGAAGTAGAGGCCGTAGACGGCGAACAGCGCCCAGGCCTGCCATCTCTGCCCGGCGTGGCCGAACAGGAAGTAGACGGCCGCGTAGACCAGCCAGCCGGCGACGATGAGGGGTTTGCGGCCGATCCGGTCCGACAGGATGCCGCCCGGCGTGTTGGAGGCCGCCTTCACGACGTTGAGCAGGGCCCAGAGGATGGGCACGAGGGCCGCGGAGACGCCGAGCTGCCCGGCGCGCAGCAGCAGGAACGCATCGGTGGAGTTGCCCAGCGTGAACAGCAGAAGGACCCCGAGATAGGCCCAGAACCGCCCACCCAGAGGAGTCTTCAGTCCGACGTCCCCCTTCTTGCGTGGGGACGCCGTCCGCGGCACCTCGCGGACTCCGAAGAGCAGCGTCAACACCGCCAGGACGCCGGGGATGGCGGTGAGCAGGAAGACCGTGCGCAACTGGAGCCCGCCCCAGTGCAGGCAGGCGAAGGCGAGGAGCGGTCCCAGCACGGCGCCGGCATTGTCGGCGGCGTTGTGGAAGCCGAATGCCCGGCCGCGCAGCTCCGGGGCCACCGAGTCGGCGATCAGGGCGTCCCGGGGGGAGCTGCGGATTCCCTTGCCCACCCGGTCGGCGACGCGGATTCCGAGCACCTGGCCCGCCGACTGGGCGAGACCGATGAAGGGGCGCACCACCGACGCGATTGCATATCCCGCGAGCACCAGGGGCTTGCGGCGGGACAGGCGGTCCGACCACCAGCCGCTGGCGAACTTGAGCAGCGCCGCCGTGCTCTCGGCGACCCCTTCGATAGTGCCCACGTAGGTGGCGCTCGCCCCCAGGACCGTGGCGAGGAAGATCGGCAACAGCGGATAGGTCATCTCGGTCGCCACGTCGGTGAGGAAGCTCACCGCGCTGAGGGAGACGACGTTGCGGCCGAGCCGTGGCCGCCGCGGGGGGAGGGGATCGGCCGTCATCAGGCGCGATTTTAGGATGGAACCGCGATTCAAGATGGAATGAGAATGAAAAAAGCGAACGGCCGGCGCACTTCGCGCCGGCCGTCGGTGGACTTCGGAAACAGCTGGAAACGCTGTGGAGCTAGACGCTCTTCTTCGGTGTCGAGGTCTGGGCCTTTCCGGCCTTCTGGGTCGAAGGCTTCCGGCTCCCCTCTCCCTTGACCACCTTCTTCGGAGCGGCGGCTTCCTGCTTCGGCTGCTTCGACCGCTTCGGCTTGGCTTCCGCCTTGTCCGACTCGTCGACCCGCTTGTTGGGCTTCTCCAGCTTGGGGCTTCCCCCCTTCGCCTTCGGAGCCTTGGATTCCTTGACCGGCTCGTCCGCCTCGGCCTCGTTGCGCACGACCAGCTCGAGCACCGCCATCTCGGCTCCGTCACCCTGACGGGGTCCGAGCTTGACGATGCGCAGGTAGCCGCCCGGACGCGTCTCGAAGCGTGGCGCGATCTCGTCGAACACCTTCTTGACCAGATCGCGCTTGAGCACCCAGCGCAGCACCCAGCGGCGGTCGTGCAGACCGCCGTGCTTGCCGCGGGTGATCACCCTTTCGGCGATGGGCCGCAGCTCCTTCGCCTTGGGGAGCGTGGTGACGATCCGCTCCTTCTCGACCAGCGACTGGAGCTGGTTGCGGAACAGGGCCTCCCGGTGGGAGGAGACCCGGCCCAGCTTTCTGCCTTTGACTCCGTGACGCATGTGTCCCTCCCGTTAGGCCGAAGCGCTGATGCCGCCGGCCGGCCGCTCCGGCACGTCCATGCCGAGAGCGAGACCCAGCTTGTCGAGGACTTCCTGGACCTCCTCGAGCGACTTCTTGCCGAAGTTCTTGGTCTCCAACATGTCCTTCTCGGTCCGCCGCACCAGGTCGCGGAGCGTGTGGATGTTGGCGTTCTTGAGCGAGTTGGCGGAGCGGACCGAGAGGTCGAGCTCGTCGATGTTCTTGGCCAGCAGGGCGTCGAGGCCCGCCAGCTCCTCGCGGCCCAGCTCGCCGCCGTCGTGCCGCAGGCTCTCCTCGGTCTGGATGAAGATGCCGAGGTGGTCCTTGAGCAGCATGGAGGCGAGCGAAACCGCCTCCTCCGGCCGCACCGTGCCGTTGGTCCACACCTCGAGGATCAGGCGCTCGTAGTCGGTCGCCTGACCGACGCGGGCCGCCTCGACCCGGAAGTTGACCCGTCGGACGGGGCTATGGGCCGAGTCGACCGGAATCCAGCCGATGCCCATCGACTCGTCGAAGTTGCGGTCGGCCGAAACGTATCCCCGGCCGCGCTTGATCTGGGCCTGGAGCTTGAGCCGTCCCTCCTCGTTGAGGGTGGCGATGTGGATGTTGGGATCGTAGATCTCGATCTGCGGATCTTCCGTCATCTGGCCGGCCGTCACCTTGCCGGGACCCTGGACGTCGATCGACAGCACCTTCGGCTCCTCCGAGTGGAGGGTGATCGAAACCTGCTTGAGGTTGAGGATGATGTCGGTGACGTCCTCGACCACGCCGGGAATCGACGAGAACTCGTGCAGCACCCCCTCGGCGTTGACCGCGGTGATGGCCGCGCCCTCGATCGAGGAGAGCAGGCAGCGACGCAGGGCGTTGCCGACCGTCGTCGCGAAGCCCCGCTCGAACGGCTGTGCCGTGAACCGGCCGTAGGTCGCCGTCAGGGTCTCGGCGTCCGCCTCGACCCGCTTGGGGCGTTGAAAACCTTTCCAAAGCATTGAAAAACTCCTTCCCTGGGGTTCGACTCCACCGTCAGCGGCTGTAGAGCTCGACGATGAGCTGCTCCTGGATCGGGAGCTTGATGTCCTCGCGAACCGGCAGCCGGAGCACCCGGCCGCTCGTATTCTCCGCGTTGAGCTCCAGCCAGTCCGGCACACCGCGGCCACGCGCCGTCTCGACGCTCGACCGGATCAGCACGTTCTTGCGGCTGGCCTCCTTGACCGCCACCGTCTGCCCCGCCTTCACCTGGAAGGAGGGGATGGTGATCTTGCGGTTGTCCACCTGCACGTGGCCATGGCGGACGAGCTGGCGGGCCTGGGCACGCGAAGCGGCGAACCCCAGGCTGTAGACGATGTTGTCCAGGCGCCGCTCGAGCATCACCAGGAGGTTCTCGCCGGTGATCCCCTTGCGGCGGTCGGCCTCGCTGAAATAGTTGCGGAACTGGGACTCGAGCACTCCGTAGATGCGCTTGACCTTCTGCTTCTCGCGGAGCTGCAGGCCGTAGCCGAGCGTCCGCCGGCCGCGCCGGGTGCCATGCTGGCCCGGTGGGAAGTTGCGGCGCTCGACGGCGCATTTCTCCTTGAAGCAGCGGTCCCCCTTCAGGAACAGCTTCATCCGTTCGCGCCGGCACAGCCGGCAAACGGGTCCTGTATATCTGGCCACTGGATCTCTCCTTGACGTCCTCTCCCCGAGGCTACGGGGACTTCAACTTGGGAAGACGCACGACACCCCCGGCACGCCCGGGGGCTCGAAGCTCGGCGGTCCCGAGAAAATGTGTAGCGGGCTAGACGCGGCGCCGCTTGCGCGGACGGCAGCCGTTGTGCGGAATGGGGGTCACGTCCTTGATCGACTTGACCTCGATGCCCGCGGCCTGCAGGGCCCGCACCGCCGACTCGCGCCCCGCGCCCGGGCCCTTGACCATCACGTCCACCGAGCGCACGCCGGCGTCCTTGGCCTGGTTGCCGCAGTTCTGCGCCGCCACCTGGGCGGCGAAGGGCGTACCCTTGCGCGAGCCCTTGAAACCGATCCGGCCGGCCGACGACCAAGCGAGGACGCTGCCCTCGGGGTCGGCGATCGTCACGATCGTGTTGTTGAAGGTCGCCTGGATGTGCGCGACGCCGTGCGGCACGTTGCGCTTCTCCTTGCGCTTGGCGCCCTTCTTGTCCTTCTTTCCTTCCGCTTTGGCCATCTGAAGTCCCCTGAATTACTTCTTGGTCGCCTTCTTCTTGCCCGCCACGGCGCCGCGGCGCGGCCCCTTGCGGGTGCGAGAGTTGGTCTGGGTCCGCTGGCCGCGCGCCGGCAGGCCCCGGCGATGGCGAACGCCGCGGTAGCAGCCGATCTCCATCAGCCGCTTGATGTTCTGGCTGATCTCCTTGCGGAGATCGCCCTCCACCCGCCCCTCGTCCTGGATGACCTTGCGGATGCGCTGGGCCTCGACCTCGGTGAGGTCCTTCACCTTGGTGACGTCCGGCACACTGGCCTTGACCAGGATGTCGCGCGAGCGCGAGCGGCCGATGCCGTAGATGTAGGTGAGCCCGATCCAGACCTGCTTGTTCTGCGGCAGGTCGACTCCTGAAATGCGTGCCATAGCGACTCCCTATCCCTGACGCTGCTTGTGTTTCGGGTTCTCGCAAATCACCCGCACGACGCCCTTGCGACGGACGACCTTGCACTTCGGGCAGATCCGCTTGACCGATGAACGTACTTTCATGTCCGACTTCCTTTCCCCGCGTCTACTTCAGCCGCCCTGTTTCAGCCGCCTACTTCAGCCGGTAGACGATCCGGCCCCGGTTGAGGTCGTACGGCGACAGCTCGACCAGCACCCGGTCTCCAGGCAGGATGCGGATGAAGTGCTTGCGCATCTTCCCCGAGATGTGCGCCAGGACCTGGTGCTTGTTGCCGTTGAGCTCCACCTCGACGCGGAACATCGCGTTGGGGAGCGGCTCCACCACTACCGCCTCAACTTCGATCGCCTCTTCTTTCGTGGACAAACGCCCTTCCTCTCCTATTGCATCCGGTCGGTGCCCAGCACCCGGGCTCCCGAGGCGGTCACCGCCACCGAAAACTCGAAGTGGGCCGACAGCGACCCATCTTCCGTGCGCGCCGTCCAGCCGTCGGCGTCCATCTTGACGCCGCTCGTGCCGGCGTTGACCATCGGCTCGATCGCCAGCACCATCCCCGACCTGAGCTTCAGCCCCTTGCCGGGAACGCCGAAATTCGGCACCTGCGGGTCCTCGTGCAGCGAGGTCCCGACGCCGTGCCCCGTGAACTCTCGCACCACCGAGTAGCCGTGGCTCTCGGCGTGCCGCTGGACCGCCCAGCCGATGTCCGCCACCCGGCCGCCGGGCCGCACCTGCGCCACCGCCAAGTGCAGCGACTCCTCGGTGACCCGCAGCAGCCGTTGCGCCTCGGGACCGATCGTGCCGACCGCGAAGGTGCGCGCGGCGTCACCGCAGTACCCCTTGTAGAAGACGCCGCAGTCGATGCCGACGATGTCTCCCTCCTGGAGGGGAACCTCTCCGGGGATGCCGTGCACGATGACGTCGTTGACCGAGATGCACAACGTCGCCGGGTAGCCCCGGTAGTTCAAGAAGGCCGGGACCCCACCGGCTTCACGGATGACGCGCTCGGCGAGACGGTCGAGCTCGCGCGTCTTGACCCCGGGAAGCATCCGCCGGCCCACCTCATCCAACACCTTGTGGACGATCCGGTTGGCCTGGTCCATCAGGTCGATCTCGCCCGGGGTCTTGAGCACCGCGGCCATCGACTTCAAGACCCGGCAGCGCCAAACAGAGCGACCATCCCGGCCGTCACATCCTCGACCGGACGGTTCCCGTCGATCTCGCGCAGCAGACCGCGCTCCCTATAATAACCGATCAGGGGCGCGGTTTTTTCCCGGTACACCCGCAGGCGCTCCCGGATCACCTCTTCCTTGTCGTCTCCGCGGCCGCGCAGCAGCGTCCGGCGGACCAGCTCCTCCTCGGGCACGTCGACCAGCAGCACCGCGCCGAGGTCCTGGCCGGCGTCGCGGAGGATGCCCGCCAGCGTCTCGGCCTGCGGCAGCGTCCGCGGGTAGCCGTCGAGCAGGAAGCCGCGGCGGGCGTCCGGCTTGGCCAGCCGGTCGCGCACCACGTCCGCCATCGTGGCGTCGTCCACCAGGGCACCGGAAGCCATGATGCCCTGCACTTTATTCCCCAGCTCGCTGCCTTCCTTCACCGCGTCGCGCAGCATGTCGCCCGTCGAGATGTGGGGAACGCCCAGCCGCTCGCAGAGCACCTGGGCCTGGGTCCCCTTGCCGGCTCCCGGGGGGCCCAGCAGCACCACCCGGGCGGAGCCTGGGCTAGCCGCGTCGGCCACGGATGCGTCCCCTCTTCATGAACCCCTCGTAGTTGCGCATCACGAGCTGGCTCTCGACCTGCTGGATGGTGTCCATCGCCACGCCGACCACGATCAGCAGCGAGGTGCCGCCGAAGTAGAACTGGATCCCCATTCCTTGCGTGAACCACTCCGGGAAGTAGGGAGCGATCTGCGGCCCGAGGAGCGGGATCTGCGCCACGTGGAAGCCGGTGAGCAGGAACTCCGGCAGCACGGTGACCGCCGAGAGGTAGAGCGCGCCCACCAGGTTCAGCCGGGTCAGGATGCGGTCGATGTACTCCGAAGTCCGCTTGCCGGGGCGGATGCCGGGGATGAACCCGCCGTACTTCCGCATGTTCTCGGCCAGGTCCGTCGGATTGAAGATGATCGACACGTAGAAGTACGAGAAGAAGACGATCATCAGGACCTGCAGCAGGTAGTACAGCGGCGTCCCGTAGTTGAGGTAGCTGACGACCTTCTGCACGCCCTCGTTCTGCACCAGGTTCGAGATCACCGTCGGCACCGTCACCACGGAGCTGGCGAAGATCACCGGGATGACGCCGCCGGTGTTGACCCGCAGCGGCAGGTAGGTGCTCTGGCCACCGTAGACCTTGCGGCCCACCACGCGCTTGGCGTACTGCACCGGAATGCGGCGCTGCGCCCGCTCCATGTAGACGATGAAGGCGACCACCAGGACCATGAAGACCAGCAGCGGGATCAGCATGATCAGGCTGAGGTTGCCCTGCTGGATGCCGTGGATCGTCGTGCCGACCGCCGGGACCAGGCCCACCACGATGCCGGCGAAGATGATCAGCGAGATGCCGTTGCCGATGCCCCGCTCGCTGATCTGCTCGCCCAGCCACATGATGAACGCCGTGCCGGTGGTCAGCGTGATCACCGTCAGCATCCGGAAGCCCCAGCCGGGTTGCGGCACCAGCGGCGCGCCGCCCGGAGCCGAGGTGCGCTCCAGCCAGATCGCGATGCCGGTGCCCTGGATGATCGAGATCAGCACCGTCCCGTAGCGGGTCCACTGGGTGATCTTGCGCCGGCCGAGCTCGCCCTCCTTGGAGAGCTTCTCGAGGTAGGGCCAGACCACCGTCAGCAGCTGCAGGATGATCGACGCGGTGATGTAGGGCATGATGCCCAGCGCGAACACCGCGAACTTCTGCAGGCTTCCACCGGTGAAGGTGTTGACGAAGCCGAGCAGACCGCCCCCCTGGGCGTTCATGAACTCGAGCAGCGCCTGGGGATCGATGCCGGGGCTCGGGATGTGGCAGCCGACCCGGTAGACGGCGAGCAGCCCGAACGTGAACAGCACCCGCTTGCGCAGGTCCGGAATCGCGAAGATATTGCGAAAGCTTTCGATCACGCCTGCAGCTCCTCACAACGACCGCCCGCGGCTTCGATCTTCTCGCGGGCCGACTTGCTGAACTTGTCGGCGACGACGCGCAGGGGCTTCCCGATCTCGCCGTCTCCGAGCACCTTGACCTTGCGGCCGGAACGCACCAGCCCGAGCTCGCGCAGCACCTCCGGGGTCACGTCCCCTTCGATCTCGGCGAGCTGCGACAGGTTGACCACCGCGTACTCGCTGCGCCAGATGTTGGTGAACCCGCGCTTCGGCACCCGGCGGATGAGCGGCATCTGGCCGCCCTCGAAGCCGGGCCGGCTGCTGTAGCCGGTACGGGACTTCTGTCCCTTCTCGCCGCGGCCGGCGGTTTTGCCGATTCCCGAGCCGGGGCCGCGCCCCACCCGCTTCTTCGAGTGCTTGCTCCCCTTCGCCGGGGACAGCTCATGCAGCTTCATGATTCTTCAACCTCCAGCAGATACTGGATCTTCCGCACCATGCCCCGCACCGCCGGCGTGTCGGGTCGCTCGACCTCGTGGCGGATCCGGCGCAGGCCGAGACTCCTGAGCACCTCGCGGTGCCCCTTCTTGGTGCCGATGCCGCTCTTCACCTGGCGGATCTTGATCGTCTTGACGCCTTCGTTGCCTTCGTTCGCCATCTCGAATTACTCCCTTTGACTCTTCAGGCGCCGGTCTCGGCCGGCGTGGGTGCCGGCGCGGGCGTCGCAGCAACCGCAGGCGTTGCAGCAACCGCGGGCGCCGCGGTTGCCGGCTTCGCCGCTGGCGCCGGCGGCACGGGCGACTGGCGGAGCCGGTCGGAGAGACCCCGCATCGCCATCACGTCCGCCTCGGTGCGCAGCGAGAGCAGCGCCGCGAAGGTCGCCTTCACCACGTTGTGCGGGTTGGTCGAGCCCAGCGACTTGGTCAGGATGTCCTGGATGCCCGCCGTCTCCACCACCGCGCGGACCGGCCCGCCGGCGATCACCCCGGTGCCCTCGGAGGCCGGCTTCAACAGCACGCGGCCGGCGCCGAACTCGCCCAGCGTCTCGTGCGGGATCGTCGTCCCCTTGAGCGGCACCTGGACCATGTTCCGCTTGGCGATCTCGATCCCCTTGCGGATCGCCGTGGGGACCTCCTTCGCCTTGCCGGCGCCATAGCCCACGCGGCCGTTGCCGTCCCCGATCACCACCAGGGCGGAGAAGGAGAAGTTCTTGCCTCCCTTCACCACCTTGGTCACCCGGTTGATGTGGACGACCTGCTCGAAAAACTCGCTCTCGCGCTCGAAATCCCTGGCCAAGCTCGTCTCCTTCTAAGACTTAAAACTGCAAACCTTTTTCGCGGGCCGCCTCGGCCAGCGCCTGGACCCGGCCGTGGTAGATGTAGCCGCCGCGGTCGAAGACCACCTTGTCCACGCCCTTCTCCTTCGCCCGCTCGGCCACCAGCTCGCCGACCAGCTTCGCCGCCGCCTTGCTGGCGGTGGAGCCGCCGACCGCCTCGCGGACCGCCGCGTCCGAAGAGTTCGCCTGCGCCAGAGTGACGCCGCGCTCGTCGTCGATCACCTGCGCGTAGATGAACCGCAGGCTCTTGTAGACCGCCAGCCGCGGCCGCTCGGGGCTCCCCTGCACGCGTTTGCGCACCCGCAGGTGGGCCTTTTCGCGGCGCGCCCGCTTCGCCTTCATCCGCTTCGTGATATTGCTCATCTCGGGTCCCCTTTACCTGCTACTTGCCACCGGCCTTGCCAACCTTGCGGCGCAGGACCTCTCCCGTGTACTTGATGCCCTTGCCCTTGTAGGGATCGGGCTTGCGCAGGCCGCGGATCTCGGCCGCCACCTGCCCCACCTTCTGCCGGTCGGCGCCGGTGACGGTCACCCGGTTGGCCTTGGTATCGATCTCGACCTTGATCCCCTCGGGGATGTCGTAGAGGACCGGGTGCGAATAGCCGAGCGCGAACTGCACCTGGGGGCCCTTCACCTCGGCGCGGTAGCCCACGCCGACGATGTCGAGCTGCTTGGTGAAGCCGGCCGACACCCCCTGCACCGCGTTGGCGAGCAGGGCGCGCAGCAGGCCGTGACGCGAGCGCTCGGTGCCGCCCTCGCCGGTCCGCTGGACCTCGACCACGCCGTCCTTCACCTCGACCGGATAGCCCTCGAAGAGGGTCTGCTCGACCCGCCCCTTCGGACCCTCGGCCACGAACAATCCGTCCCGGAGCTCCACTTTGGTCCCCTGGGGGACGGGAATCGGCATTCTTCCTACTCGCGACATAGCGTCTCTCCTACCAGACCTGGCACAGCAGCTCGCCGCCGACCCGCCGCTCGCGGGCCTGGGCGTCGGTCAGCAGTCCCTGCGACGTCGAGACGATCCCGATGCCGAGGCCGTTGCGCACGGGCTGGATCTCTTCAGCCTTGCGGTAGACCCGGCGGCCCGGCTTGCTGATCCGCTCGAGACTGGAGATGGCCGGGACGCCGTCCTGGGTGTAGCGCAGGAAAACGCGCAACGTACCCACCGGAACCCCTTCGATCTCCCGGAAATTCTTGATGAAGCCCTCCTCCTTGAGGAGCTTCACGACCTCCAGCTTCAGCTTGGAGGCCGGCACGTCCAGCCGGTCGTGCTTGGCGGTCTGCGCGTTGCGGATCCGGCTCAGCAGATCCGCGATCGGGTCAGTCATGCTCATTTGCCCTGTCTCCTCACCAGCTCGCCTTGATGACGCCCGGCAGATATCCCTGCAGCGCCAGGTCCCGCAGATGAATGCGGCAAAGCCCGAACTGACGGTAGTAGCCCCGCGGCCGTCCACAGATCCGGCAGCGGTTGCGGTGCCGCACCTCGAACTTCAGCTTCTTTCTCTCTTTTGCGATCTTCGCAGTGGTCGCCAACACAGCCTCCTAGCGCGTGAACGGCATGCCGAGCTCGCGCAGCATGTAGAGCGCGCGCTCGTCGTTGCCCGCCGTGGTCACGATCGTGATGTTCATCCCCTTCGGGCGGTCGACCCGGTTGTAGTCCACCTCGGGGAAGATCAGATGGTCCCGGATGCCCAGCGTGTAGTTGCCGCGGCCGTCGAAGCTCTTGGTCGGCACGCCGCGGAAGTCCCGCACGCGCGGCAGCGCGATCGAGAGCAGCCGGTCGAGAAACTCCCACATCCGGTTGCCGCGCAGGGTCACCCGGGCGCCGATCGGCATCCCCTCGCGCAGCTTGAAGGCCGCGATCGACTTCTGGGCCCGGGTGACCGTCGGGCGCTGGCCGGCCAGCGCCGTCAGCTCCTCGACCGCGTCGTCCAGGATCTTGATGTTCGAGATCGCCTCGCCCATGCCCATGTTGATCGAGATGCGCTCGATCCGGGGCACCGCCATGACGTTCTCGATGCCGAACTCCTTCTTCAGCTTCGGCACGATCTCCTCGGCATACCGGGTCTTCAGCCGCGGCACGTAACCCTCGGGGGTCTCGCGCACCGACCCGGACGGCGCCGGCTTCGACGCCTTGGCGCCACCCTTGTCCTTCTTCTTCGCTTCTTTCGCCATAAATCAGACTCCGCCTCTAGCTAAAGGTGGCGTTGCAGTTCTTGCAGACCCGCACACCGCGGCCGTCTTCCAGCCGCTGGCGGCCGAGCCGCGACGGCTTGCCGCACTCCGGGCAGACCACCTTGAGATTGGAGATCTGGATCGGCGCCTCACGCTCGAGGATGCCGCCCTGGATGCCCTTGTTCGGGTTCGGCTTGGTGTGCCGCTTGATCATGTTCACGCGCTCGACGATCGCCTTGCCCTTGCCGGCGAGGACGCGCAGGACCCGGCCGCGGGCGCCCCGGTCCTTGCCCGTCGTGACGAGCACCTGGTCGTTCTTCTTGACGTTCGACTTCATTTCTAGATCACCTCCGGCGCCAGCGAGACGATCTTCATGAACCGCCGCTCGCGCAGCTCCCGAGCCACCGGACCGAACACGCGCGTGCCGATCGGCTCGTTGGCGTCGTTGACCAGGACGGCCGAATTCTGGTCGAACCGGATGTAGCTGCCGTCCTTGCGCCGCTGCTCCTTGGCGGTGCGCACGATCACCGCCTTGACCACCTGCCCCTTCTTCACCGTGCCGTCGGGCGCCGCCTCCTTGACCGAGGCGGTGATGACGTCGCCCAGCCGGCCGTACTGGCCCGCCGAGCCGCCCCGCAGGTGGATGCAGGAGATCTTCTTGGCTCCCGAATTGTCCGCCACGTCGAGAATCGTTCCCATCTGGATCATGATCTCAACCCCTTACTCGGCCCGCTTGACGATCTCGCGGACCCGCCAGCGCTTCGTCTTCGACAACGGACGGCTGGAGACGATCTCCACCACGTCGCCGACTTTGCACTGGTTCTCCTCGTCGTGGGCATGGAACTTCTTCGTCTTCTTCATCGTCCGGTGGTAGAGCCGGTGGGTGGCCGTGGTCGCCACCGTGACGACCACCGTCTTGTCCATCTTGTTGCTCACCACCCGCCCGATCTTCACCTGCCGCCGTCCCCGCTCGGAGGTCGCGGCAGAATCCTGCGCGGTCTGCGCGGTCTGTGCCGTGGTCGTATCCGCCATCGTGTCCGCCATGTCGTCTCGCTCCCTACTTTCCCTGCCGCTCGTGCAGGATGGTCAACACGCGGGCCAGGTCCTTGCGCACCTGCCGCACGCGGGCCGGCTTCTCGAGCTGGCCGGTGACTTTCTGCAGGCGCAGGGCGAACAGCTGCTCCGAGAGATCGCGCTCCCGGTCGTTCAGCTCCTCGATCGTCTGATCACGCAATTGCGAAGCCTTCATCGTCATTTCCCTCGGTTATCTCAGCTCGTCGTGGCGCGTGATGAACCGGGTCTTGATCCCGAACTTGGCGGAGGCCAGTCGCATCGCTTCCGCCGCCACGTCTTTCGACACGCCTTCCAGCTCGAAGAGGATGCGCGCCGGTTTCACCACGGCGACCCACTGCTCCGGGGGACCCTTGCCCTTGCCCATGCGGGTCTCGAGCGGCTTCTTGGTGATCGGCTTGTCCGGGAAGATCCGGATCCACACCTTGCCGCCGCGCTTGACGTGACGCGTGATGGCGATACGGCCCGCCTCGATCTGCCGCGCCGTGACCCAGCCGGTCTCCAGCGCCTGGAGGGCGAAATCGCCGAAGGCGATGTAGTCGCCCCCCTTCGCCATCCCCTTGCGCCGGCCGCGCTGCTGCTTTCTGTACTTGACCTTCTTCGGCATCAACATGATTTCACGTTCTCCCGCTTACGATCGCCCGGGTGCTACGCCGTAGCGCGGCGGCCCTTCTCCTTCAGGAGGTCTCCCTTGTAGACCCACACCTTGACGCCGATCACCCCGTAGGTCGTCCGCGCCTCGCCGAAGCCGTAGTCGATGTCGGCCTTCAGGGTGTGGAGCGGCAGCCGCCCCTCCTGGTACCACTCGCGGCGCGCGATCTCGGCGCCGCCCAGGCGGCCGGAGACCATGATCTTCACCCCCTTGGCGCCGAAGCGGAAGGCCGATTCCATCGCCTTCTTCATCGCCCGCCGGAAGGAGACGCGCCGCTCGAGCTGGCCGGCGATCGACTCGGAGACGAGCTGCGCGTCGAGCTCCGGCCGCTGGATCTCCTGGATGTTGATGTGGACCTCGCGGCCCATCTCCTTCTGCAGGTCGTCCCGCAGCTTGTCCACCTCCGCCCCGCGGCGGCCGATGATGATCCCCGGCCGCGAGGTGTAGATGGTGACCCGCAGCTTGTCCGCGGCGCGCTCGATGTCGATCTCCGACACCCCGGCGTGGCCGAGGCGGTTCTTCAACCGCCGGCGCAGCCTGAGATCCTCGTGCAGGGTATTGGCGTAGTTCGCGTCGCCATACCACCGCGAGTGCCAGGTCTTGTTGTAGACGAGCCGAAACCCGTACGGGTGCGTTTTCTGACCCACGTTCGTCTCCTACTTCCGCTTTTTGCCGTCACCCTTGCGGGTGTCGAGCTTGATCGTGATGTGGCTGAAGCGCTTCAGGACCCGGAACGCCCGGCCCATCGGCGCGGGACGCACCCGCTTCATCATCGGACCGCCGTCGACGAAGACCTCCTTGACGAACAGGCGGTCGACATCCACGTGGTCCTCCCGGTTCTCGGCGTTGGCGATGGCCGACTTCAGGCACTTCTGCACGTGCCGGGCCGCCACCTTGTTGGTCACCGTGAGGAGGTTGACCGCCTCCTGCACGCCCTTGCCCCGGATCAGGTCGGCCACCAGCCGCATCTTCTGCGCCGAGCCGGGGGCGTAGCGAAGCCGCGCTCTCACTTCCATCTTGGACTCTCCTCCTGGTCCCGACCCCTCACCGGGGACGGGCCCCCTTCTCGGCCTTCTTGCCGCTGTGTCCGCGGAAGGTGCGGGTCATGGCGAACTCGCCCAGCTTGTGGCCCACCATGTTTTCGCTTACGTACACCGGGATGAACTTCGCCCCGTTGTGCACCGCGATGGTGTGGCCGACCATCTCCGGCGTGACGGTGGAGCGGCGCGACCAGGTCTTGATCACCCGCCGCTCGCCCCGGTCGTTCATCGCCGCCACCTTGTCGGCGAGGTGATCGTCGATGAAGTAGCCCTTCTTGAGTGAACGCGACATGGTCCGTGGCTCCTTACTTCTTGTTCCGGCGGCGGACGATCATCCCATCCGTACGCTTGTTATTGCGGGTCTTGTACCCCTTGGTCGGCAGGCCCCAGGGGGTGGTGGGATGGCGGCCGCCGGAGGTCCGGCCCTCGCCGCCGCCCATCGGATGGTCGACCGGGTTCATCGTCACGCCGCGATTGTGCGGCTTCCAGCCCAGCCAGCGATTGCGACCGGCCTTGCCGATCGACACGTTCTCGTGATCGAGGTTGCCCACCTGGCCGACGGTCGCGTAGCACTGGACGTGCACCCGCCGCACCTCGCCCGAGGGGAGCTTGACCTGCGCCCAGTCGTCGTCGCGCGCCATCAGCTGCGCGCCGCCGCCGGCGCTCCTCACCATCTGGCCGCCCTTGCCGATCTTGAGCTCGATGTTGTGGATCACCGTGCCCAGCGGGATCTTGCGCAGCGGCAGCGCGTTGCCGAGGTTGACCTCGACGTTCTCGCCCGCCACCACCGAGGCGCCCACCTTCAGGCCGTCCGGCCAGAGGATGTAGCGCTTCTCGCCGTCCGCGTAGTGCAGCAGCGCGATGCGGGCCGAGCGGTTCGGGTCGTATTCGATGGTCGCGACCTTCGCCGGCACGCCGTGCTTGTCGCGCTTGAAGTCGATGATCCGGTAGCTCTGCTTGTGGCCGCCGCCGCGCCACCAGGAGGTGAGCTGGCCGCGGTTGTTGCGCCCGCCGCTCTTCGTCTTGCCGACGGTGAGCGACTTCTCCGGCTTGTCCCGGGTAATCTCGTCGAACGTCAGGTGCGTCTGGAACCGGCTCGACGAGTTGATCGGTTTTCTCTGCTTGATCGCCATGGCTTACATTCCCTCGAAGAACTCGATCGGCTTCTCACCCTCGGCGAGCCGCACGTAGGCCTTCTTCCAGTCCGGCCGGCGGCCGACGAACCGCCCCTGCCGGCGCACCTTGCCGTGACAGTTGGCGATCCGGACCTCGGCGACCCGGACCTTGAACTGCGCCTCGACGGCGCGCTTGACCTGGATCTTGTTGGCGTCGCGGGCCACCTCGAACGCCACGACGTTGCCCACTTCCCGCTGCTCCGTCGACTTCTCGGTGATCAGCGGACGGCGGATGATCTCCTGGATCTTCATTTCGCCAGCACCTCCACCAGGCGGTGCAGCGCGTCCTCGCTGACCACCAGGAACGACCGGTCGACCACGTCGTAGACGTTGACCGCCAGCGCGTCGACCGCCTTGAGCGCCCGCACGTTGCGCGAAGCGAAGGCCAGCGACTGGTTGTCGCGGCTGTCGATCAGCAGCGCCTTCTTCCCCTGCACGCCGAGCTTGCCGAGACGCTGCAGCAGCTCCTGCGTCTTCGGGCTGCCGACCTCCAGGCTCTCGACGACGACGATCTCCTGGTCGGCCAGCTTGCGCGACAGCGCCGACTTGAGCGCGTTCTTCTTCTCCCGCCGCGACAGGTCCTTGGCATGGCTGTGCGGCACCGGGCCGTGCACCGTGCCGCCGCCGCGCCACTTGGGGTTGCGCAGGTCCTTGACGCGGGCGCGGCCGGTCCCCTTCTGGCGCCACAGCTTGCGGCCCGAGCCGGAGACCTCCGAGCGGGTCTTCACCTTGTGGGTGCCCGAGCGCAAACCGGCGAGATAGGCCTGCACCGCCTCATGGATCAGGTGCGACTTGTACGGGTAGCCGAAGATCTCCTCCGGGAGGTCGATCTCGCGCACCTGCTGGTTATCGAAATTCTTCACTGCGATCTTCATCGATTGATCCTCAAAGCGCGTTTACGCTCAGCTCCGCTTCGCCCGCCGGATCGCCACGTAGCCCGACATCGGACCGGGCACGGCGCCGCGCACGTAGATCAGGTTCTGCTCGGCGTCGATCTTGACGATCTGCAGGTTCTTCGTCGTCACCCGCTCGCCGCCCATCCGGCCGGCCATCCGCATGCCCTTGAACACGCGCGAGGGGTAGGCGGACGAGCCGATCGAACCCGGCGCGCGGTGGAACATCGAGCCGTGCGAGCCGCGGCCGCCGCGGAAGCCGTGACGCTTCATCACGCCCTGGAAGCCCTTGCCCTTGCTCGTGCCGACCACGTCCACGTAATCCTTCTCGGCGAACATCGAGGCCTTGATCTCGTCGCCCGCCTTGAGCTCCTCGCCGGAGTCGAGACGGAACTCCTCGACCTTCCTCACCGGCGCGATCCCGGCCTTGGCGAAGTGGCCGGCCTGCGGCTTATTGGGCTTCGCCGGCTTCCCCTCCACCAGGCCGATCTGCACCGCCTCGTAGCCGTCGGTGTCCATCGTCTTGCGCTGCACCACCAGACAGGGACCCGCCTGGATCACCGTCACCGGGATCACCGTCCCGTCGGCGACGAAGATCTGCGTCATTCCCATCTTGCGTCCCAGGATTCCGTCCATCGCTTGGCTTCTCCTTACCGTCCCAGGCCGTTACTTGCCGAAGGCCTTGATCTCGACGTCGACGCCGGCCGGCAGCTCCAGCTTCATCAGGGCGTCGACCGTCTGGCTGGTGGGCTCGAAGATGTCGAGCAGGCGCTTGTGCGTACGGATCTCGAACTGCTCCCGCGACTTCTTGTCGACGTGCGGCGAGCGGTTCACCGTATACCGCGAGATGTGGGTGGGCAGAGGGATCGGCCCCACCACCCGGGCGCCGGTGCGCCGCGCGGTGTCGACGATCTCGTGCGTCGACGTGTCCAGGATACGGTAGTCGAACGCTTTCAGACGGATGCGGATTTTCTCGTTGACCATGACCTCTGCCCTTGTCTCCGAAGCAAAAAAACAGACTACTTGACGATCTCGGTAACCGTGCCGGCGCCGACCGTGCGGCCGCCCTCGCGGATGGCGAAGCGTACGCCCTTCTCCATCGCGATCGGCGCGATCAGCTCGATGTCCAGGTTCACGTTGTCCCCGGGCATCACCATCTCCGAACCTTCCGGCAGCGTCGCCACTCCCGTCACGTCCGTCGTGCGGAAGTAGAACTGCGGACGGTACCCGTTGAAGAACGGCGTGTGACGGCCGCCCTCCTCCTTGGTCAGGATGTACACCTCGCCCTTGAACTTCGTGTGCGGCTTGATCGAGCCCGGCTTCGCCAGCACCTGACCCCGCTCCACGTCGTCCTTCTTCGTGCCGCGCAGCAGCACCCCGATGTTGTCGCCCGCCTGGCCCTGGTCGAGCAGCTTCTTGAACATCTCGACCCCGGTGACGATCGTCTTCGTGGTGTCGCGGATGCCCACGATCTCCACCTCGTCGCCCACCTTGACGATCCCGCGCTCCACCCGGCCGGTCACCACCGTGCCGCGGCCAGAGATCGAGAAGATGTCCTCGATCGGCATCAGGAAGTCCTTGTCGATCGCACGCTCCGGCAGCGGAATGTAGCTGTCCACCGCGTCGATCAGCTCGATGATCTTCTTGCCCCACTCGCTCGTCGCGTCGCCGCTCTCCAGAGCCCGCAGCGCCGAGCCGCGGATGATCGGAATGTCGTCGCCCGGGAAGTCGTAGGAGCTCAGCAGCTCGCGCAGCTCCAGCTCCACCAGGTCGAGCAGCTCCTCGTCGTCCACCATGTCGCACTTGTTCATGAACACCACCATCGACGGCACGCCCACCTGCCGCGCCAGCAGGATGTGCTCCCGCGTCTGCGGCATCGGACCGTCCGCCGCCGACACCACCAGGATCGCGCCGTCCATCTGCGCCGCTCCGGTGATCATGTTCTTCACATAGTCGGCGTGACCCGGGCAGTCCACGTGCGCGTAGTGGCGCTTCTCGCTCTGGTACTCCACGTGCGCCGTGGCGATCGTGATGCCCCGCTCGCGCTCCTCGGGAGCCTTGTCGATCTGGTCGAAGGCGATGAAGTCGGCCAGACCCTTCGAGGCCAGTACGCGCGTGATCGCCGCCGTCAGGGTCGTCTTGCCGTGATCGACGTGACCGATGGTGCCGACGTTGACGTGCGGCTTTGAACGATTGAACTTTTCCTTGCCCATGGTCTCTCCTCGAATTCCTGTCGCGCCCGCGGCTTACCCAGCCGCCTTGGCCACGATCTCTTCACTGACGTTCTTCGGGGCCTGCTCGTAGGCGGCGAACTGCATCGAATAGCTGGCGCGTCCCTGCGACAGCGACCGCAGGTCGGTCGCATAGCCGAACATCTCGGACAGCGGCACCCGGCAGGCGATCACCTGGGAGTTGCCGCGCCCCTCCATGCTCTGGATCCGGCCGCGCCGCGAGGTGATGTCGCCGATGACCTCGCCCATGTAGTCCTCGGGGGTGGTCACCTCGACCGCCATCACCGGCTCCATGAGGACCGGCCGCGCCCGCTTGCAGGCGTCCTGGAAGGCCATCGAGCCGGCGATCTTGAACGCGATCTCGGAGGAGTCCACGTCGTGGTAGCTGCCCTCGTAGAGGTCGACCTCGACGCCGGTGCACGGGAAGCCGGCGAGCGGCCCGGTCTCCAGCGCCTCCTTGATCCCCTGCTCGATCGGCTTGATGAACTCCTTGGGGATGGTGCCGCCGACCACCTTGTTGTTGAACACGAAGTCCCCCTCGGTCGTCGGGCGCATGTGGATCTTGGCGTGCCCGTACTGGCCGCGGCCGCCGGTCTGGCGGATGTACCGCCCCTCGCCGGAAGCCTCCTGGGTGATCGTCTCCTTGTAGGCGACCTGCGGCTTGCCGACGTTGGCGCCGACGTTGAACTCGCGCACCAGGCGGTCGACGATGATCTCGAGGTGCAGCTCGCCCATGCCGGCGATGATGGTCTGGCCCGTGTCGCGGTCCGTATGGACGCGGAAGGTCGGGTCCTCCTGCATCAGCTTGGCGAGCGCGGTGCCCAGCTTCTCCTGGTCGGACTTGGTCTTCGGCTCGATCGATACCGCGATCACCGGCTCCGGGAAGTTCATCGACTCGAGCACCACCGGGTGCTTGGGATCGCAGATCGTGTCGCCCGTGGTGACGTTCTTCAGCCCCACGGCCGCCGCGATGTCCCCCGCCCAGACCTCGCTGATCTCCTCACGCTTGTTGGCGTGCATCTTCAGCAGGCGGCCGATGCGCTCGTTGCTGTTGCGCTTCGAGCCGAGCACCGAAGAGCCCGAGTCGACGTGGCCGGAGTAGACCCGGAAGAAGACGAGCTGGCCGACGAAGGGGTCGGTCATGATCTTGAACACCAGCCCGGAGAACGGCTCGCTGTCGTCCGAGTGGCGGATCACCGGCAGGCCGCTGTCCGGGTCGACACCCTCGATCGGCGGGATGTCGAGCGGCGAGGGAAGGTAGTCGACCACCGCGTCGAGCAGCGGCTGGACCCCCTTGTTCTTGAAGGCGCTGCCGCAGATCACGGGCTGGACCTGGTTGCTGATCGTCGCCCGGCGCAGCGCGGCCTTGAGCTCGTCGTTGGTGACCTCCTCGCCCGAGAGGTACTTCTCGAGGAGCTGGTCGTCCGTCTCCGAGATCGCCTCGACCATCGCCTCGCGCATCTTGTGGGCCTGGTCGGCGAACTCCTCGGGGATATCGACCAACTCGTAGTCGGCGCCCATGGTCTCGTCGCGGTACAGGATCCCCTTCATGCGCAGGAGGTCGATGACCCCCTTGTGCTGGTCCTCGCGCCCCCAGGGGAGCTGGATGACCACGGGATTGGCGGCCAGACGGGTGCGCATCATCGAGACCGTGCGCTCGAAGTCGGCGCCGATGCGGTCCATCTTGTTGACGAACGCGATGCGGGGCACGCGGTAGCGGTCAGCCTGGCGCCAGACCGTCTCCGACTGCGGCTCGACGCCGGCCACCGCGTCGAACACCGCGACGGCGCCGTCGAGCACGCGCAGCGAGCGCTCCACCTCGGCCGTGAAGTCCACGTGGCCGGGCGTGTCGATGATGTTGATGCGGTGCTTGGCCCAGAAGCAGGTGGTGGCGGCGGAGGTGATGGTGATGCCGCGCTCCTGCTCCTGCACCATCCAGTCCATGGTGGCGGTCCCTTCGTGGACTTCACCGATCTTGTAGTTCACCCCGGTGTAGAACAGGATGCGCTCGGTGGTCGTGGTCTTGCCGGCATCGATGTGGGCCATGATGCCGATATTGCGCGTGTCTTTGAGTGGTGATTGCCGTGCCATGGTCTGACTTCTTTCCGCTCTGCTCGTCTACTTAGTCGCTGAACCAGCCGATATTTACCAGCGCGCTTTATTTACCAACGATAATGGGCGAAGGCCTTGTTGGCTTCGGCCATCCGGTGCGTGTCTTCCTTCTTCTTGATGGCGGAGCCGCGGTTCTCGGCGGCATCCGCGAGCTCGCCGGCGAGGCGGGCGCGCATCGTCTTCTCGCCGCGGCCTTGCGAGGCCGCGATAATCCAGCGCATCGACAGCGCCAGCTTGCGGGCCGGGCGCACCTCGACGGGGACCTGGTAGGTCGAGCCGCCGACGCGGCGCGACTTGACCTCGACCGCCGGCTTGACGTTCTCGATCGCCTTCTTGAACACCTTCATCGGATCGTCGTTGGTGCGCGTCCGGATCGCCTCCAGGGCGTCGTAGAGGATGCGCTCGGCGACCGACTTCTTGCCCTGCTTCATCACCACGTTGACGAACTTGGTGACCAGCTGCGAGTTGTACAGCGGATCCGGCAGGATCTCGCGCTTCGGGACTTCTCTCCGCCTGGGCATGTCTTACTTGCCTCCCTGAGCCTTCGGCCGCTTGGCGCCGTACTTGGAACGGCCCTGACGCCGGGCCTGCACGCCGACGGCGTCGAGCGTGCCGCGGATGACGTGGTAGCGCACCCCCGGGAGATCCTTCACGCGGCCCCCGCGGATCAGCACGATCGAGTGCTCCTGCAGGTTGTGGCCGACGCCGGGGATGTAGGTGGTCACCTCGATGCCGTTGGTGAGGCGAACGCGGGCGACCTTGCGGAGCGCCGAGTTCGGCTTCTTGGGCGTCTGGGTGTACACGCGAACGCAGACCCCCCGCTTCTGGGGAGAGGCCTGCAGCGCGGGACTCTTGGTCTTGGTCTCCACGCGCTCGCGGCCCTTGCGCACCAATTGATGAATCGTAGGCATGCTTCCAGATCTCCTCGACCCGTTGTCCGATGTTCTTCCGCGGAGCGACAAAGCCCCGAGCCCACCCAAGGATGGGATCGTCGGCCCATACTCCGGCCCCGAACGGTGTTCAGGGTATTGGTCTTCGGTTTGAAGACTTAACCGCCCCCGTCCCTGGCGGGACCATCGGCGGCGAAACCCGCAGACTCTACATTGAGAGGCCGGCGCGCGTCAACAGACGCCGCGTCCTGACCTCGATCAGGTCGGCCAGCGGGACGCGCAGTATACCCGGAGCGCCCTGTCTCCGCAAGGCCGGCGGTTTGAGCCCCCTACCTCCACCTGCAGGCGGGAAACCCACCCTCCGGCCCGAAACAGCACGGGCACGGACCCCAAAACGACTGCGAGGGGGATTGTATTCCAAGTCGGGGGCGGGCGCCAGGGGGTGGGATGGGCCGTGGCCCCGGCTTCTATATATAGAGGATGGGCCGGCTGGAATGGACTCCTTCCCTTCTCATGCCTCTTGCCGACCGGGCCGCATCGCTTTGCGAGACGACCGCAGGTCGCCCTCTTGAGGGTTCGCCTTAGCGATTAAGCACTGCTCAAGCCGAGCGAAGTCCTCTGAACGGGAGCCTGCCTTGTAGGTTCATTAGGAGAGAATTTGTGGAGAAGGGCGGCCCGACAAATTCATGGGTCGACCACTCTTCCGAATCTTGAAGTGGTACGAACCCAAGAATATTGTTATCTTGAAATAGAGCAAAGATCTCCGAATTGTAGCGAGGAATGAGCAGGAGGCGGATGGTACCGTTGCCTAGGATTCCTTCCAGACGGTTCAGCGTGGCGTCGAAGCGTTGTGCGATTTCAGAGCGCACGAGCTTGATCAAGCGGCACTTTTGATGCTCGACTATCGAGCGGGCATAGAGAAGCGGTTGGCCGTTGACCTTAATTTGATGGTGCCAGAGCACCTTCTCGTCTCGGATGAAGCCCGATATGGGATCCTCCACCGAGAATTCTTCCGGAAGGTCGAGCGTAACCACGCGACAGCTCTCGTGCCAAGTGTAGGCCGCGTCCGGATTCAATTCTGGAGTGTCTTCGAGGAGGCTTCGCAAGGGAGCGGCTAGCCCCGCAACAAACTGTGCTTTTAAAGGGTCAGGGAAGACATCGAATTGCATGGGGCTCCTTAAGAATTGTGGATGTGAGTCCACGTACCGACCCATGGGCCGTAAGAGAGGTCTTTGACTAGACCCTGGTACGTTATTTCTGCTGGGCCGCTCTTGGGATTGGGATCGCGCACCTTGAGAACCATATCGACTTCTGTGGTTCCCTGGCAGCCGACGACGAGGACGACATGACCACCGCCCGTGAAATCCGGGCAGCTCTCCATGTTTCCGAGCCAGACCTCGATTGGGCCAGCGCCGAGCTCGGTACGAATCTGGTCGGGCGTCAAGGTTCCGCAGCGAGGCTCCACATTGGGAAAGCCGAAATGTTCCCAGAGGCCCTTGATCCTGGCCGGAGGCACGGCCTCATTGCAGGAAGGCTCGTTCGTGCAACACTGGCGTGCCGGAAAGGCCACCTGAGCCACAGCGCACTGCGCCGGAGCCAAGTTTTTCAGGACCATGCAGAAACAGGTGACCCAGCACCAGAGATCCCTGATCTGCCGGATCCTCGGGATATCCAGCCTCACGGGCTGATCGAGCACCGCTGCCGGGTGGACCAGCGTGCCTGCGGCAACGCGCAGGCTCATGGTTTCCCTCCGCCGCCGGCCGCAGTAAAGGCCGCTAGGGCGCCTTTTAAGTTCGACGCGAAACCCTTGAAGCCGCCTCCGCCGCAGGTGGTCCGTAAGCAGCCGAGACCGCCTTCCTTGGCCATGAACGGCAAGGGGCAGGGCTCCTGCTCCATTCCGGAGAGCATGTAGAGCGCCTTAAAATCAATATCCACAGTGCCTACGGGGATCTTCCCTTCCGCGAACCGGAGAACTTCGTCCATCTCTCGGTTCTTGATCTCGATGGTGACCGTTTCCTCTCCCACAGCGTCGTCCTTGAAACGCAGGACACGAGGATCTTGACCGTCTTTGAATAAGTGAATCGCCAGGGGCACCGTGAGCGGATCGATCCGGAGCGCAATAGCGTGGGCCACGGCCTGCTTTGCCTTAAGCGGATCGTTTGGGGAGACGTGGAACCCCCAGATGCTCGGCCGCTCAGTCGGTGTAGCAGCAAGATCTGGAATTAGGGAATAAGTCATCAGGTCCCCTTGGTCAATAATCACATGCGCTGCTATATCCCCTTGCGTCGGTAACGGACCCTTGAAGAAACTTTCGTTGTTGTTTCCGAACACTCCTGAGCCAGGCAGGAGGTCCTCCATCGCAGGAAGCCATTTTAAGGAGGTCTTTTGTTGCTCGGTGGCTAGGCTGGGATCTTCGAGCGTCGCCTGATCAATCTCGATAAAGACAGGATTGAAGGGTTTCGGCGCTCCGGTCTCAATCCGGATCTGGTGACCGGATAGTTGAATCAATCCGAACTCCCGCCCACCGTCCTTGCGGAAGCGGAGCGTAATGAGATCCTCATCCACCTCGAAGAGATCGGTCGGAAACTGCAGCACGGAATAATGAGGCGTGAGCGTCACGTCATTGACGGTAAGCCCCTCGGAAGCTTCCGGAAGAAGAGCCGACCAGGAGGGCGCGGGCGCCGGGTCGTCGGCGAGCCGGTTAGGGACATAGGCACAGACACCGGAGAAAACGATCTGGAAATTCAATGAGGTTCCTCCCTTAGGCAAAAGTTCGTGGTCAGTCCGCCGATCAGTTGAAAGGCGGGCCAGCCGCTTTTGTGGACCGAGCCGCGCCCCTCCTCGTGGAGCAGACGGAGCTGAGCGGCGCGGAGAGCCGCCACGGGAGGCAATCCCTCTCGCAACGACTTATAGAAAGTGTCGAAAAGCTTCTGGGCTTCACCGTCCTGGACGCGCCAGAGGCTGCCCAGAACGGCTGGGACTCCGGCCGTCAAGAAAGGCCGAGCTAGGGTCAGGGCTCCAGGCCAGGCAGCGTCCGGTGCTGCCGCCGTGCTACAGGCAGAGAGGGCAACCAGTCTCGTGCGCGGGAAAGAATGCGCCTGAAGATCACTGCCAGTGACCTCTCCCGAACCTCCTCCGGGAGGTTGTGCAAAGAGGAGGACGGAATCGAGAGGCCGGTCGGGCGAGGCCACGGCGTGCCCTGCGAAATGGATCCAGGTGGCTTCAGGCAGTTGCTGAAAGAATGTCCGAGAGACCGCCGCAGAGCCGGTCATCAGGACTGTCGAGCCCGGGAAGAGGTCGCTGATGCGCTCGCCCTCCCGGCGCGAACTTTCGAGGGCACCGAGTTGCAGCATAGAGGAGGGCGAAGTCGGGTCGGTGACAACCAGGATCCGGGGCTTGCCGTGCTCCCGTGCGAGTTGCTGTTCTCGTTTGGTAGCGTAGGCGAAGAAGGTAGCACTCGGGGCCACCATGAGAGCGGTGTCCTCAATTAAGAAGCGGCAGGTCGCGGCACTCCGCAGGGATGAAAATGAGATCCGGAAGAGAGACTTATCGGGGACTACAACGACGGTCCTATGCCGGCCCGGCTCGAACCAAGGCGAGACTAGGATTTGGTATAGCCTTGCTGAGGCCTGTTCCCAGGGATGGCCCTGCCAGTTATCCCCTACGAAGTGTGCAACCAAGCGCTCAATCTCTCCGCGCTTGAGGGGCACTTCGTGAAAGTCCATAGAGGTGGCGGTCCTCGTCCAGATGAGCAAGCGATCCGTTAGGAGGGAGTACTCAACAAGGACGCCCTGTGGGGGCAACGCCGCTGAGAGATCCTCTGGTGTCACGGGTCGGATGGGCTGTGGATTGGAGTACCGCGGGATGGGCCAGTTCACAATCTTCGACCTCTCGACGAAGTAGACGGCCTTCTCCGGATTTTTCTCTTCAACTGCCTCCAGACGCACCATCTGATCGAAGGCACTTTCGACCAAACCCGCGAGAGAGAGCCGGTACGCATCCTCGGTCAGGCCTTTGCCGAGCCGCTCGTGGATTTGGAGGCTGAGGAGGAGATTGGCCTTCTCTCTCGTCGTCTGGCCAAGCTTCCGATAGGCTTGGGCGCGGGCCTCATAGGCCAGCAGTCGGTTAGGCCAATGGCCTGTCTTCTGGTAACGGGCCACCGCGCGGTCGAGAAATTGGACAGCCGCAGCGGGATCTTTCTCTAGAATGATGGCTCCCGATATTAAGCCGGCGTCCGCATAGGACTGCTCGGTCCGCGAGGGATCGGCGATCTTCGCCGTTTGTAGGGCTGCGGCCTGGAGATCCCGCGCGGCATCGGCGAGTTGGCCGAAGCGAGCATGGAGGAGAGCCCTCCACAAAAGCACGTCGGCGCGGACGCTAGTGTAGTGGGTCAAACAGATGTGTCCTTAACCAGAGCCTGCCGAGCGCGTGTGACCTTTTCAAGGATGTCGCTTGCGGTCTTCGTCCAGATAAAGGGTTTGGGATCTTCGTTGTGACGAGCCAGATACTCATGGATCGCCGTAACCAGATCTGCGACGCTGCGAAAGATGCCCCGACGCAACCGGTTTTCTGTCAGGTCACGGAAGAACCTTTCGACCATGTTGAGCCATGAGGCGCTGGTTGGGGTGAAATGAATCCTGAACCGCGGATGGCGAGCCAGCCAAGCTTGAACCTTCGGATGCTTGTGAGTCGCATAGTTGTCCGCGATCAGATGAATCTCCGGGCTCTTCGGGGTCTCTCGGTCAATGAGGCTCAGGAACTTAATCCACTCCTGATGGCGATGCCGCGGCATGCAGGTCCCGATCACCTTCCCGTTCAGCGTATTGAGCGCAGTGAACAGTGTCGTCGTTCCGTGGCGCTTGTAGTCGTGGGTCATCGTGCCATGGCGGCCCGGCACAAGGGGAAGGCCTGGCTGGGTGCGGTCGAGCGCCTGAATTTGGCTTTTTTCATCGACAGAGAAAACCAGCGCATGCTCTGGAGGGTTCAGGTAAAGACCGACGACATCCTCCAACTTCTCCACGAACCTCGCATCCCGACTCAATTTGAAGGTTCGAGTCAGGTGAGGCTTCAGGCCATGACGTCTCCAGACACGACCGATCGTGCTCGGGCTCAGCCCCATCATCTTGGCCAGACTACGGGTGCTCCAGTGCGTTCCCGCCACTGGCGTCTCTTGCGTCGTCTTGCGCACGATCTCCCGAATTACATCCTCGCCAATCGAAGGCAGCCTCCCGGCCCGAGGGGCATCCTTCAAGATGCCGACGGTCCGCTTCTCGGCAAAACGACGGCGCCAAACACCAACTGTCCGTCGCGCTGCACCAGAAATCTCAGCAATCTCTCGGTTCTGCTTGCCTTCAGCAGCCAGCAGGACGATTCTCGCCCTCTCTGCCACGCGCACGGATACCCTACGGCCACGTGCAAGCTTCTCAAGCTCAGCCCTCTCCTCAGGCGAAAGGACTATCGAGACAGCTACCTTCATGTTCCCTCCTGGAGGTATTCCCTACCAGGAAAGGATAACAGAAGTTGCCGAACATCGGACCCACTACACTAGGGTTGTCCAGCGAGCTCGAGGCCTGAACCGCGGCATCCTGATAGAGGTAGGAGAGCTCAGCATCCCCCGAGCGCAGAGTGAAGTCTGCCAGAGTATTGTAAATTTGTGTCTCTCGATAGGCAAGCCCTAGCCTACGATTCTGGACGAGGGCCTGATAGAGGTACTTCCAGGCCCTTTGGCGATCTCCGAGTTCGTTGTAGCTCTCTCCCAGCAGCGAGTTGACGAAGGCGATATGCTCGGCATCAGAGAAGTGCTCGAAGATTGTCAGAGCCTCGTGGAGGCACCGACGTGCCTGCTCGGGGTTCCCGGACACGTTCTCAATCGAGCCCTGGCGATGAAGGATCTTTGCACGCAGATAGAGGTAAGAGTGACCGGTGATCTTCCGGCTCAGATCTCGCAACCGATCTCTGGCCTGCTCATACTTCCCCTGGGCATAGAGGCTGGCAGCTTCGTAGTCGACCGCGAGGTCCTGGAACGCCTCGGCGTTCCCACGAAATCCTCCCAAAGCCGTGCCGAGCCCGACGAGCGCGCTTCCAGGGCGTGACCGCTCATGGTCCTCGATAGCCCCTCGGAATGCCACGATCCCCTTGATTAACCGTGCGGTTTGCTGGGTCGAGCCGGTTTGGACCGTAGACTCGATCTCGGAGATTCCGTCCGCGAGTAGGGTGTCCCCCCATTCTTCTTTATATAGATCGGCGACGATTCGAGCTGCGTGGAGGTGACGATTTGCGGCGACCCAGTCACCGGTTCTCCATGCCTCCCCCCAAGCGGGAAGCAGAGAGGTAGTAACCCAACGCAAGGCACTGGACGGTACGGCTTTGGCGAAGATAGCAGCCCGGGCATCGATCAGCTGCCCCTCCGAGAGGTCGCGATCTAGATTACGAGTATTCCAGGTCTCGACCAAGGTAGGGGTCTCCAGGCGCCGTAGGCGTTCTTGGGCTTCTCGTCTCCAGGGAGAGGCTGGTGCTTCCTTGTGTAGGTAGTACTCCCAAGCCTCGCGGGCGGCTCGGGGAAGTTGTAAAGACTCCAAGATCCAGGCGCGGTTGAACAGAACCTCCGGGCGGTCGGGAGCTAGTTTGAAGGCACGCTCGACAGCATGGAATGCGTCCTGGATGAGGCGGGGATTCTGGGTTAGAGACGCCTTCCAGCCGTCAAGGGCGGCCAAATCGCTCCAGAGAAGAGCATTTGCCGGATCGGCTTCGGTCGCAGAACCGAGTTGATCGATAGCTGCATCGAGTCCTGCGCCTTTCGGGTCCTCCACTAAATACCAGAGGGCGAGTCTGCGATGCTTTCCAGCCGTACCTGAATGTTCGACACCGCGTCTCAGTTCTGTTCCCTCGGAGAGCAAGGCTTGCGACGGTCGTGCCTCGTCCTGCAAAGCTGGACAGTGCCAGCGCTCAAGGAGCCCTGAGGTTTCCTCACGACATGGGCTAGCGGACTGCCGTGTAGACAACCGGGGATAGATCTGCCGATAGCTATCGAAGAGCCGCTCGAATTTTGCCGGGGGGTGGCAATGAAGCAGGAGACCATAGATTAGAGGGACGAGGAAAAAGAGCCTCGCGCGCAGAACAGAGTTCTTGTCTGGCTGGCTTCTTGCGCCTTTCGTGGCCTTCGGAAGGCCCAGACCAAGGCGATCCTGCGCGTCCAACATGTGCCGAATTGTGGACCCCCATTTTAAGATTACAGTTAGATTCTAACAGCGTCCTGTCAAGTAAGTCTATCGGGAACGGTTAAATTCCGAGCTAGATCATCTCGAATTCCTCAAAGCTGTCCGTCTAAGATCAAGACGGGGTGTCCAAGTCTCTTTCCCGCCTTGGAGGCCTTCTTTCCTTGCCGATCGATCTCAAGCCCTGTTCTGGGCGGCGAGGGCTCCCTCCCGGCAGGGGAGAGGCTTGGACCCGTCGAATCCGGGATGGGCATCTGCGTGCAACTGCGATCTACACGTCTCTCATCCAGTAGGAGGAACGCAGAGTGGTAGCGCCTCGCAGCCTTGAACGCTTCTCAGGAGACTCCAAGCTCTTCTCCCGGAGAGGCTTGCGCCCTACGGTGCCCACAACTCCTATAGAATTCCAGCCATCACCAGATCCCAAGGTGAGATCCCGTGTACGACGCCCCATGGCCACCCTCCCCAAATCCCCCGGCGACCTGACTCCTGAGCAGCTCTTCCTTGGGCACCTGAAGCTCGTCGAGGAAATCGTGGCCTATGGGTGCCGGCGGTCCCGCTTCAGCTCTCAAGAGGCGGAGGACTTCCGGGGGGAGGTCATGGTGAAGCTCATCGAGGGGGATTACGCCGTATTGCGCCTGTTCGAGGAACGGAGCGAGATGCGGACCTATCTCGCGACCGTCATCAACCACCTGCTCCTCGACTACCAGAACCACATCTGGACCAAATGGCGCCGGTCGGCGGAAGCGGGACGGCTCGGTCCGATCGCGGAGCGGCTGGAGCGGCTGATCGTCCGGGACGGGTTCTCCTTCAGCGAGGCCTGTCACAAGCTCTGGGCAGAGGGGGTGGAGATGTCCGAGGCGGAGCTCGCGGAGATCAAGGGCAAGCTCCCCCCCAGGTTCATCCGCCGCTTCGTCGCGGAGGACACGATCCAGGCCATGGCTGACCGGGAGCTCCCGCCCGACAAGCAGTTGGAGCAGAAGGAGCGGAGCGCCCTGGCAGTGCGGGTCCTCAGGATCGTTCACCGGGAGATCCAGGCGCTCCCGGCGGAGGAGAAGATCCTCGTCCAGATGCGGCTGGAGCTCAAGGTGGCCGACATCGCCCGGATCCGGAAGCTGGACCAAAAAGCCCTCTACCGGCGATTGAAGAAGATTTACGAGAAGCTGGAGAAGGCGCTCGCAAAGCAGGGAATCCGGCGCAAGGACATCAAGGAGCTTCTGGGCGACCTCCAGCCCGGCCTCCTCGATTTCTAGGGCTGCCAAGGACCAAAAGGAGTAATCTTCTCAAGAAGTCCGTCTAGATAGGGCGAGGAATATTAGGCGATTCAAAAATGCAGGAATCTACACCTATAAAGAGGACGCGCTCCTCCGAGCACTGCCCGACCGACAAGCAGCTGGCCGCCTATATCGACGGCGCCCTCGGCAAGGCCGAGAGCCAGTACGTCACCGAGCATCTCGCCTCCTGCCGGGATTGCTACGACCTCTATATGGAGACGGCGCACTTCCTGGTGGACTCCAGCGCTGCGACGCCGGAGGACGCGAAGCATGAATGGGGCGAGGTCGCCAATCGGCAGGTGGCGAGGTTCCCTGTCCCCATCGAGAGGGCCCGCCCCCTCGCGCAGTGGCTCTCCATCGCCGCGCTCCTCCTCGTCGGAGCCGGCGGCGGGACCTATTTCCAGCTCCTGCAGGCTCCCCCGGCGCTCATGCCTCCCGCACTGATCGGCCCCATTCCCAATCCGGCGGCGCAGATCCCGAACTTCTGGAAGGGGCCGACGTACCGGGGAGAGGGAGGCGGGGACGAGGCGAAGCTGAACGACGCCTCGTTCCGGATGGGGGTCCAGTCCGTCAATCTCCAGGTGAGTCTGAAGGCGGGCAACGGCCCGGAGGCCGAGGACGGGGTCGCCCGCATTCTCGGAATCCTCAAGGGCCAGCCCTTCACCGACGAGCTTCAGAAGGGCTACACCGGGATCACCCTCGCCGTGGAGAACCGGAAGGCTCCGGCCGACCTCCTCCCCGAGGCCTCCCGTCTGGCCGGGTTGTCGCGGGACGCGTTCGACACGACCTATCTCGACCTCGGCCAGTGGGTGGAAGCGGGGCGGCTGGCGGCGCTCTCCCATGATCCCTCCTTCTTCCAGCAGTCCGACGCCCGGAGCTTCCTCCGGCGCTCGATCTGGCGCTCGAAGGTGGGACTCGGCAAGACGAAGCTCGATCCTCCCACCCTTCAGCACCTGGAACGGATCGCCGGCATCGTCTCCAAGGGCGACCTCCAGGCCTCCGATTACGCCAGGCTGAAACAGCCGTTCGACGAAATTCTCAAGATTCACTACCCCGACACGTAAGGACGACAGCTCGCCGCCGTGCCGAAGCTTCGGCGGCTCAGCGAAGCTTCGGCGGCCCAGCGAAGCTTCGGCAGCTCGTCGGGAGCTTCGGCAGCTCAGCGAAGCTTCGGCAGCGTAGCGAAGCTTCGGCAGCGCAGCGAAGCTTCGGCGGGCCAGCGAAGCTTCGGCAGCCCAGCGCAGCTTCGGCAGGCCAGCGAAGCTTCGGCAGGCCGTCGTAAGCTTCGGCAGCCCAGCGAAGCTTCGGCAGCGTAGCGAAGCTTCGGCACGGCGATTCAGGACCCGTAGAGGGCGGCCAGCTCTTCCACCTGCTTCAAGACGGCCTCTCTTTTCTCCTTCAGCTCGGCGGCGAGGCGTTTTCTCGTCCTTAGAAGAAGGTAGGCCCTGGCTTCGTGCCAGAAAATGGCCCGGCGGTCGTGGAAGAGGAGGGCGAGGTAGCCGGTGGGCGGGGCAAGGAGGGCTACGGCGGCGCCGATCCATCCTCCTAAGTTCCCTCCCAGGTAGTGCCCGGCCAGGAAGCCCTCGGCGATCCAGGCCAGGGGGAAGAAGAGGAGGGCTCCGAAGAGCTTGTAGGTGGCGGTCTGGTCGGCGGGGAGGCGGAGGACCCGCTTCACGACCTCCCCGATCAGGCGGTAGACGGGATAGTTGAGCAGGGTCCCGATCGCCGCCAGGGGGAGGTGGACCAGCAGCCGCAGCAAGCTCCGGCCGGCGAAGCGGAGGACCGGCGAGGGCGGGTAGGCGGCTCCCACCTGGTCGTCCCGCAGCCCGAAAGCCTCCAGGAGCTGGTCGTACTCGCGGACGCAGCCGGTCGCCGCGGCGACCTTCTCCGGATGGCTCGCCCGCAGGTCCCGGTATCCCTCGAGGAAGGCGCGGCGGAAGGCGTACCCCTCCTCCAGGCTCCCCCGGCTCGGCAGCTCGAAGCCGCGGTGGCGGTAGAGGTCCGCCGCCCGGGCGATCAGCCGGGCGTCCTCCCAGGTCTCGTAGTTGAGGGTGACGGCCTGGAGCTCGGCGTCGATGCGGGCGGTCAGGGCGCGGGCGGCGGCGATGGCGGTCTCCGGATTACCGGCCTCCGGATCACCGGCCTGCATCGCGATCTCCGGCGCCGGGTCGATCGGCTCCCCCACCTGCACCAGGACGCGGGAGCGGAAGGTCTGCTTGCCGTCGAAGAGGAGGCCGACCGGGATGATGCGGGTGCCGGTGCCGGGAAACTTCCGCTCGGCTTCGAGGACGATCCGGGCGGCCCCCGTCTTCAGCGGCTTGAGCGCGGGATCGCTGTGGCTCGTCCCCTCGGGGAAGAGGGCGAGGGCGCCCCCCTTGGCCAGCAGCTCGTGGGAGCGGGAGAAGGTCTCGGCGTTCTTCGCCGGATCGGACCCCTCGTCCTGCCGGCGGTAGACGGGGATCGCCCCGGCGAGGTCGAGGAAGGGGCGGACCAGCGGGTTCTTCCACAGGGTGCTCTTGGCCAGGAAGCGCGGCGGCGTCCGCAGGGGCAGCGGACCGATCAGCAGCAGCGGATCGATCAGGCCGTTGACGTGGTTGGCCACCAGCACCAGCGGCCGGCCGGCCGGGATACGCCCGGCCCCGGCCACCTCCACCTGGCGGAAGAAGACCTTGAGCACCAGGCGCACCAGGGCGAGGAAGAAGCGGTCGGCGGTCATGATCGTTTTCTCTCGCCGCGCGCACCTATCCTGAGAGGAGAGGCGCGCGGGCTGGCTCCGAGTGGCGGGGCTAACTTGCAGGATCTTGCCGACTCTGTCAATCGGCATTTTGGCAAGAAAGGCTCTGTGCTACCCTCCGGGGAAAGCCTTTGAATCGCCCAGGCCCGACACTCCTCGGGCCGGCGTCAGGAGAAAACCGATGACCGTCAATAATCCGACCCCAAGTACTCCGACCCCAAATACTCCAACCCCAAATAATCCAGCCCCGAAGAAGAGCTCGCTGGACACCCTCGCCAACATCGCGATCATCGTGGTCTGCGCGATCGCCGCGGTCGTGCTGAGCCTCCAGGTCCGCGACCGGCTGTTCCCGCAGCGGGCGCCGGGAGCCCCGCCGCAGGCCGAGAAGGGCGAGCAGTACGCCCAGCTCAAGGCGGTGGTGCCGGCCGGCTCGAGCCGCGCCCTGGTGGTCGCCGTCCAGCCGGGATGCCACTTCTGCAACGACAGCCTGCCCTTCTACAAGACGCTGATCGACCAGCGCAACCAGAAGGATTCGAAGGTCAAGATCGTCGGCGCCGTCCCCACCACCCCGAAGCCCGAGGACGGCCAGAAGCTCGCCGACGAGGAGTCGCAGAAGTTCGCCACCGCCGGCGCCAAGCCGGACGGCATGGTGAACCTCGACTTCGCGGCGGTGAAGGTCCCCGGCACCCCGACCCTCATGCTGGTGGACAACAACGGCAAGATCCTCAACGTCTGGGTCGGCAAGCTCGACTCGAACGGCGAGCAGGAAGTGCTGAAGGCGCTGTAGGGGCGATCTCTCTTACACCCCACCCCCTCCTCTCCCGACGCGGGAGGGGAGGGGAAACCCCTCCGAATCCTCCACCGCGAAAGCTCCTTCCGTGGCACCCCTCTTGCTATCCCTCCTCGCGGGCGATGGTGCCTGTATGGAAAAAAGGAGTGCAACATGGAGATCGATTCCCTGAGAAAGCTCTACGTCGAGGAGCTCAAGGACCTGTACAGCGCCGAGAAGCAGATCCTTCAGGCCCTGCCGAAGATGATGAAAAAGGCGACCAACCCGAAGCTCAAGCAGGGCTTCGAGGAGCATCTCCGGGTGACCGAGAAGCAGGTCGAGCGCCTGGACCAGATCTTCGAGGAGATCGGCAAGAGCCCCCGTGGCAAGAAGTGCAAGGCCATGGAAGGCCTGGTCGAGGAGGGCAAGGAGGTCATGCAGGAGGACATGGAGGCCGAGGTGATGGACGCCGCCCTGATCGCCTCCGCCCAGCGCATCGAGCACTACGAGATGGCCGGCTACGGCACCTGCCGCACCTGGGCACAGACCCTCGGCGAGAAGAACCAGGCCAAGCTGCTTCAGCAGACCCTGGACGAAGAGCGGCTGACCGACGAGAAGCTGACCCAGCTCGCCGAGAGCACGATCAACGTCGAGGCGATGGCCGGCGCTTAAAGCCGTCCGCTCGACCTGAATTGCCAGGGGCGGCCCGCGCGGCCGCCCTGCCAACTCCACCCCGGGCGTGCTTCCTGCAAGATCTCGCCTCCCGGCGGGAAGCCAGACGGCGGGTGTGATACCTTCCCGCCCGCAAAATGGTCCACAAAGCCACCCAGACCCACGAGAAGCAAAACCTCCTCGGCCTCTCTCTCGGGGCCCTGGGCATCGTCTATGGCGACATCGGCACCAGCCCGCTCTACTCGCTGCGGGAGTGCTTCCACGGCGAGCATGGCATCGCTCCCAGCCACGGCAACGTGCTCGGGGTGCTGTCGCTGGTCTTCTGGGTGCTCATCGTCACCATCTCGATCAAGTACCTGATCTTCGTGATGCGCGCCGACAACCACGGCGAGGGGGGCATCCTGGCGCTGATGGCGCTGGTGCCGTCGAAGCTGCGGATCGCCGGCCCGGGAGGGCACTGGGTCCTGGTGGCGCTCGGCATCTTCGGCGCCTCCCTGCTCTACGGCGACGGCATGATCACGCCGGCGATCTCGGTGCTCTCGGCGGTCGAGGGGCTGCAGGTGGCGACCCCGTTCTTCAATCCCTACATCATCCCGATCACGCTGGGGATCCTGTTCGCCCTGTTCCTGATCCAGCAGCGGGGGACGGCCGGGATCGGCAAGCTCTTCGGCCCGGTGATGATCCTCTGGTTCCTGGTGCTGGGCGTCCTCGGCGTCCTCTGGATCGTGCGCGTCCCCTCGGTGCTCGCCGCGGTCAATCCCTGGCACGCCGTGCGCTTCTTCCTCCACAACCGGGGGCATGGGTTCCTGGTCCTCGGCTCGGTCTTCCTGGTGGTCACCGGGGGCGAGGCGCTCTACGCCGACATGGGGCACTTCGGACGGCGGCCGATCCGGCTCGCCTGGTTCCTCCTGGTGCTCCCCTCCCTGCTGCTCAACTACTTCGGCCAGGGGGCGCTGCTGGTGACCCACCCCGACGCCGCGGCGAACCCGTTCTTCGAGCTGTCGGGCCGGCTCCTCCCCTCCTGGACGCTGTATCCGATGGTGATCCTGTCCACGATCGCCACCATCATCGCCTCGCAGGCGGTGATCTCCGGGGCCTTCTCGCTGACCCGCCAGGCGGTGCAGCTCGGCTACGCGCCGCGGATCAAGATCGTCCATACCTCGGGGCGCGAGATCGGCCAGATCTACATCCCCTCGGTCAACTGGGCGCTGATGCTGGCAACCTTCGGGCTGGTGATCGGCTTCCGGCAGTCGACCAACCTGGCCGCCGCTTACGGCGTGGCGGTCACCGCGACGATGGTGATCACCACGGTCCTCGCCTACGTGGTGGCCCGCCAGGTCTGGGGCTGGAAGTTCGCCCTGGTGGCCCCGGTGGCGGCCTTCTTCTTCGTCATCGACTCCGCCTTCTTCGGCGCCAACATCATCAAGGTGGAGGACGGCGGCTGGTTCCCCCTGCTGGTGGGGATCGCCATCTACACGCTGATGTGCACCTGGAAGAAGGGGCGGCAGATCCTCGGCGACCGGCTGCAGGCGGACTGCCTGCCGCTCCAGCAGTTCGTCGAGAGCATCAGGCCGGACTCCCCCATCCGGGTGCCCGGCACGGCGGTCTTCCTCGCTCGCGATCCGCAGGGCACGCCCCCCTCGCTGCTCCACAACCTCAAGCACAACAAGGTGCTGCACTCGCGGGTGATCTTCCTGACGATGGTGAACGAGGAGGTGCCGACGGTGCCGGCGGAGGAGCGGCTGGAGATCGAGGACCTGGGCAAGGAGTGCTACCGCGTCCTCGCCCACTACGGGTTCATCCAGAACCCGGGGGTGCCCGACGTGCTCCACATCCTGCGCGAGCAGAAGGGGGTCCACCTCGACCCGATGTCGACCACCTTCTTCCTCAGCCGGGAGACGCTGATCCCCAGCCGCAAGCCCGGGATGGCGATCTGGCGCGAGAAGCTGTTCGCCGTGATGGTCCGCAACGCCCAGCGCCCCACCGACTTCTTCCGGATTCCGGTCAACCGGGTGGTGGAGCTGGGGATGCAGGTGCGATTGTAGCCCGCCCCCCTTCAGTGCACCTCGCCCATCAGCCGCTTGATCGGCCGGATCAGGATGACGGCGATCAGGGTGAAGAGCATGCAGACGCCGGTGACGGCGCCGAAGATCGAGGGCAGGGGGAACTTCTCGAACACGCCCGCCACCTGGCCGCCGATGAAGTTGCCGAGCGAGGTGGCGAGGAACCAGATGCCCAGCATCTGGCTGACCACCTTGGCGGGAGCGAGCTTGGTCATCGCGGAGAGCCCGACCGGGCTCAGGCAGAGCTCGCCGATGGTGTGCATCAGGTAGACGGTGATCAGCCAGGCGGGGGTGACCCGCCCTCCCGCCGGCCCCGAAGCGAGCGCGGCCCCCACCATCACCAGGAAGCCGAGACCGACGAAGAACAGCCCGTAGGCGAACTTGGTGGGGCTCGACGGCTCGCGCCGCCGCCGGCCGAGGACCAGCCAGAGCCAGGCGAAGGCGGGCGCCAGCATCCAGATGAAGGCCGAGTTCACCGACTGCAGCCAGCTCGCCGGGAACGGGAAGCCCAGGATCGAGTTGCGGGTGAAGCGCTCGGCGAACAGGTTGAGCGTCGAGCCCCCCTGCTCGAAGGCGGACCAGAACAGGCAGGCGAAGAGGAAGAAGGCCAGGATCGCCAGCAGGTGCTTGCGCTCCTCCGGAGTCCATGGGCGGCTGAACAGGAAGGCGAAGTAGACGATCGGGATCACCAGCAGGGAGTAGCCGACGTAACGGGTGACGTCCGAGATCGACAGCCGCAGCAGGAAGGCGAGGCCGATCAGGGCGGCGAAGACGACGGTGGCGATCAGCAGGCTGCGGCGGTCCCTGGCGTGGGCGGCCGGGTCGGTGACCGCCGGCCGCAACCCCACGCCGCCGAGGCGGCGGCCGCCGAGGACGTACTGGACGAGGCCGAGGATCATCCCCACCGCGGCGGCGCCGAACCCCCAGTGCCAGCTGCTCGCCGGGTTGATGCCGTGGCTGGCGAGGAAGCCGCGGAACTGGACGCTCTGCGCCAGGAAGCCGACGACCAGAGGGGCGAAGAAGCCGCCGATGTTGATCCCCATGTAGAACATCGAGAAGCCGGCGTCGCGCCGCGCGTCCTCCTGGGTGTAGAGGCCGCCGACCATGGCGCTGATGTTGGGCTTCAGGAAACCGGTGCCGGTGACGATCAGGAACAGCCCCAGGAAGAAGGAGCCGAGGCTGTGGAACATCAGGCTGACGTGCCCCATGGCGATGATGATCCCCCCCACCAGCACGCTGCGCCGCTGGCCGAGGAGGCGGTCGGCGATCCAGCCGCCGGGCAGCGCGGTCAGGTAGACCAGCGCCGTGTAGAGGCCGTAGATGGGTCCCGCCTTGGCCGCGTCCCATCCCAGGCCGCCGGTCGCTACGGTGGCGGTCATGAACAGGAGCAGGATGGCGCGCATGCCGTAGTAGCTGAAGCGCTCCCAGAGCTCGGTGAAGAAGAGGGTCGAGAGACCGGGCGGATGGCCGAAGAAGCTTCCCGGCACGGGAACGGCCTGGCCGGCGTTGCTGGCGTGCGTGCCGGTCGCCGGATCGGCGACTTCCAGATCAGGGGTCTTGACCATGAGCACCACCTAGAAAAAGGTTGATGTGGCTGTCGTCTGTCTTCGAATAATTTCAGCGCGCGAGCTTACCGCAGCGGGCGGAGCAATCCCAGTGCCAGGCGCCGGGCGCCTGTGGACGGATGGCCGTAGGGTGCGCTGTGCGCACCTTCGCGGGCGTTGGAGGTGCGCACAGCGCACCCTACAAAATGCCTCACCGTCTTGCCCAGAGGACAGGCCGTCCACACAACCGTTCCCTCCAGAGGTCGGCCGGAGGACGGAATCCCCCGTCTCTCCTATAGGACGAGGCATGGCACTCCCCTTGCGATGGACCCCTGGCGGACAACGGATTCACCCATCAACCCGCGGCAGGAAACCGCCGCGCGGCCTTCCGGGGAAGTCGGGCGCCCCCGCCCGGCTTCCCTCCTTCCTCGCCCACCGTCGAGCGTAGAATGTCCTCCCTGAACTGCCTTCTGAAATCGGCCTGGAGGAGACGACCATGAACCCGCTCGATCCGCTGCCCCATCTGCGGGACTCCATCGCCGAGGTGGACCGCGCCCTGCTCGAGCTGCTGCGCCGCCGCATGGACCTCGCCGCCGAGGTGGGGCGCGTCAAGGCCGAGGGGGACGCCCCGGTCGTGGTCCGCGACGTCGAGGACCGCGTGCTCGGCCGCGCCCGCCAGCACGCCGAGGCCTGCGGGGTGTCGGAGGAGGTGATGGAGGCGATGTTCCAGGCGATCATCCGCGGCTCGGTCGAGCGGCAGTACCGGGTGGGGATCTCGCTGCGTGAGCGGCGGGGAGAGCGGGTGCTGATCGCCGGCGGCGCCGGCGGCATGGGGCGCTGGTTCCGCGGCTTCCTGGAGCTGGCGGGGCACGGCGTGGACCTGGTCGATCCGGCGCTCGGCAACCTCCCCCGCTCCGCCGGGCGCTTCGCCAGCCTCGGCGAGGTGGAGGACCTGGACGCCTACGCCGCGGTGCTCGTCTCGGTGCCGCTCGCCCGCACCGCCGGGATCCTGGCGGAGGTGGTCGAGCGGAGCCCGAAGGGGCTGGTGGTGGAGATCGCCTCGATCAAGGCGCCGCTGGAGCCGGCGCTGGCCCGGGCCCGCGAGCGGGGCGTGCGGGCCTTCGCCCTGCACCCGATGTTCGGACCCAGCAAGTCGTTCTACGAGCCGCTGACCTTCGTGCTCGCCGCTCAAGGGGACCCGGCGGCCGAGAAGCGGGAGCTCGCGCCCCTGCTGTCGCACCCCTACACCAAGCTGGTGGCCGTCCCCTTCCCCCATCACGACCGCCTGATGGCCTGGCTCCTGGGCCTCTCCCACCTCACCAACATCCTGTTCGGCGCCGCGATCACCCAGTCGGGGATCGAGCCCGCCGAGCTTCACGCCTGCGCCTCGACGACCTTCACCCGCCAGGCGGCGACCGCGCTCTACGTGCTCTCCGAGAACCCCGACCTCTATCTAGACATCCAGCGCCTGAACCCGAACCGGCACGAGGTCTACACCGCCGCCCGCGAGGCGCTGGCGCAGATCGAGCGGCTGGTCGAGGAGCGCGACCGCGAAGAGTTCGATGCCGTGATGACCGCCGCCCGGCGCGCCCTGACCCGCGAGCCGTAGCGGCCGCCGGTCAGGAGCCCTTCTTCGCCTTCGCCTTCTTCGCGGCCGGGGCGCCGCCCGAGGACTCGTTCCCGGCGTCCTTGGCGTCCTTGGCGTCCTTATTGTCCTTGACGTCCTTGTCCGCCGCCTTCTTGCCCGGCTGCTTCGGTTCCGGCGTGGCGGGTTTCTCCGCGGCCTTCTTGCCTTCGGCGGCCGCTCCCCGCTTGCGGGCCACGGCGGCGAGGCCGGCCGCGGCGGCGGCCACCCCGGCGACCGCGGCGGCGGCGCCGGCCAGGACCTTGGTCGTGCTGGAAACGGCGGTCTTGGCGGGGGCGGCGGGCTTCTTGGCAGTGGGGGCGGTCTTCGCGGCGGCGGGCTTGGCGGCGGGCTTTTCTGCCGGCTTGGCGGCCGGCTTGGCGGCTGGGCCGCTCGCCCCGCCGGTCTTTTCCGTCCCCTCCGCAGACCCCTTCTTGTCCTTGGCGGCCATCGAGAGCTCCTTTCAAGAGCAAAACAGATTGAAGTCCTGCGTCCGAGCACGCTAGCAAGAAGCGTGCAAAAGCGAGCCTTCCTACGGCCCGCCGAGCGCCTGGGCGAGGTCGGCGATGAGGTCGTCCGGGTGCTCGATCCCGACCGAGACGCGGATCAGCTCCTGCGGCGTCCGGGAGCCGGGGCCCTCGCTGGTCGCCCGGTGCTCGATCAGGCTCTCGACGCCGCCGAGCGAGGTGGCGCGGGTGAACAGGCGCACGCGGGAGACGGCGCGCAGGGCCGCCTCGCGTCCGCCCGCGGCGCGAAAGGAGAGCATGGCGCCGAAACCGGACATCTGCCGGGCGGCGATCTCGTTCCCGGGATGCGAGGGGAGCCCCGGATAGTGCACCGCCGCCACGCTCGGAAACTCCGCCAGGGCGCGGGCCACGGCGAGCCCCGTCGCGCTCTGCACGGCCATCCGGCAGGCGAGGGTGCGCAGGCCGCGCAGCACCAGCCAGGAATTGAACGGCGAGGCGACCGCCCCCAGGACGTGGCGCAGGTGGCGGACCCGCTCGCAGAGCTCGTCCCGGCGGGCGAAGACGAGGGCGCCCCCCTGGACGTCGCTGTGGCCGCCGAAGTACTTGGTCGTCGAATGGAGGACCACGTCGGCCCCGAGCTCGAGGGGCCGCTGGAGCGCCGGGGTGGCGAAGGTGTTGTCCGCCAGGGTCAGGGCTCCGGCCCGGCGGGCGAGGGCCACGGCGCCGGCGAGGTCGACCACCTGGAGCAGCGGGTTGGAGGGAGTCTCCAGCCAGACCAGGCGGGTCTCCGGGCGGATCGCCGCGGCGAGGGCCGCGAGGTCGCCCATCGCCACGAAGTCCGAGCGGATCCCCCAGTTGGGGAGGAACTCACCGGCGGCGGTGCGGAAGCCGTGGTAGACGTCGTCGGGGAAGACCACGTGGGAGCCCGGCGGCAGAGCCTGGAGGAGGGCGATGCCGGCGGCCATGCCGGAGGCAAAGACGAGCGCCGCCTCCCCCCCTTCGAGCGGGCCGAGGGCCTCCTCGAGCTGGTCCTGGTTGGGATTCGACTCGCGGATGTAGGTGTACCCGCCGAGCGGGGCGCTCTCCGGGTCGCGGGCGAAGGTGGTCGAGAGGACGATGGGAGGGGAGACCGACCCGGAAGCGGGATCGATCCGATGGCCGGCGTGCACCACGCGGGTCTCGAATTTCATCCCGGGAGCGTAGCGCGGCCGGGCAGAAACGAAAAGGGCCGGCGCTGCGAAGCGCCGGCCCCGGGAACCTGCGAGAGGAGGGAGCGGTCAGTGGCTGGCGTGAGCGGCGCAGCTCTGGATGGCGCCCTTCTGCGAGCCCGTGATCGTGCCGTTGCTCTTGAGGCCGTCGGTGAGGTGCGCGACGCAGCTCACGAAGGCGCCATGGTTGCGCGCGCCGACCGTGCAGTCGTTGATCTGGTCGGTGATGCGGCAGCCGGTGGCGAAGGTCGTGTTGGGCACGCCCGAGTCGCAGCCGTCGATGACGACGGTGGCGCTGCGCGACGAGCCGATGCACTGGTCGATGCCGTCCGGCACGCCGTCGCCGTCGGAGAACCAGCCGATGTCGATCATCTCCTGGCGGGTCAGATCGACGCTGTGGGTGAGGTCGCCGTTGATCGCCGGCTCCATCAGCAGGTTGGGGAAGGCGATCGGATCCCAGTGCGAGATCGACGAGCCGGGAACCACCGGGTTCGGGGCGTTGAGCAGCACCAGGCCCTGCGGATTGGCGCCGGCGAGCACGTTGAGGTTGACGCCGAGCGTGGCGTTGACCGTGCCGGCGGCGAGCGCCGCCTTGACGTTGTTGCCGTCGGCCAGGCTGATGCGCGCCGACGGGATGGTGATCGTCGGGTCGGCGCCGCCGAGGCCCGCCGGCGGGCTGCCGGCGACGTTGTCGGCGATGAGCACGGCGATGGCGCCGGCGAGTTGAGCGTTCTTCACCTTGACCACGAAGCCGCAGACGCCGCGGTCCATGAGAGCGATCTTGCCCGTGAGGTCGTCGGTGACCGCGGCGCAGCCGTTGGTCGCGGCGCCGCTGTGGGCGAGGACGACGTTGGCCGTCACGCCCGGCGAGGTGAGGGCGGGGCCGAAGGCCGCCGTGCCGACCCGGGTGGTGCCCAGGGAGGCGGGGGCGTTGAAGGTCACCAGCGGCGTGCCGGGCTGCAGCACGTGCGGGGCCGCGGCGGTGACGTTGATGCCGGTCCACACCACGTGGTTGGTGTCGGTGGTCGCCGTCTTGCGCTCGGCGTCGGTCATCTGCGGCCAGTTCTTGCCGATCACGGTGTCGCGGTTGTAGGTGCCGTAGACGTCCGGGAACCCGGCGAGCAGCGCGCCGCTGTTCTTGTCATAGAAGCCGGAGAAGCCCAGGCCGTGGGCGAACTCGTGGAGCAGCACCGTGGCGAGGTCGATGTTGGTGCCGTGGTTGTCGTCCAGGCCGTAGTACCAGCCGAGCGTGGTCAGGCAGCCGGGGGTGCCCAGCGCGCTGTTGAAGCGCGCGATGATGTCGTCCGCCGCGGTGCCGTTCGGACCCGGCGCGAGGTCGAAACCGGACAGCTTGTTGGCCAGGGCCACGTGGTACCAGGTGTTCTGGAGCTCGGCGTTCGGGAAGTTGCCGAAGATCTGGATGGTGCCGGCCGAGCCGAGGGTGCCCGCGGTCGGCGTGCAGGCCAGCGGCACGAAGGACGACTGGATGTAGATGGTCACCGGGCTGTCCAGGATCGAGCCCCAGACGCTGGCGGCGTACTGGAAGACGTTCAGCCGCTGCTGGCCGATCGTCGTTCCGGGGTTGCCGCCGATGGGAGCGGCCGGGGTGGGATCGTTGAAGCCCACGCCGGGAGCGTTGGAGTTGACGATGACGATGTTGGCGGCGCCGAAGACGGGACCGGTGAGGAGCAGGGCGAGGGCGCAGAGGCCGAGGAGCTTGATCGTCTTCATGGTGTCTACTTCTCCTCGAGCGCGGGAGTGCTGTTCAGGAAGGCGTTGGCGTCGGCGGCGCTGTCCACGCAGACCTGGCGGACGCTGCCGTCCGGCTGAATCTGCACCAGGGAGATGTTGAGGAACGTGTCGGTGAGGTCCATCGACATCGTGCCGTCCGGCGTCTGGACGACCTGGGCGTTGCTCGCGCTCTTGGTCATCGCCTGGATGCCGGCGGTCAGAGCCCGGTTCTCGGCGGCGGTCGGCTGGCGGAGCTTGCCCTGCGCGTCGACGGCCACCGTCAGGCCGGCCGACTCCTGCTGGCCGGCGTGGGCCGGCTTTCCGTCTCCGGCAAAGGCCGGAGCGGCGAGGCTGAGGGTCGCCGCGGCGGCGAGACCCAGGGTGGCCAGGCGGACACCCTTTCCATGCAGATTCGTCATGTACCAATCCTCCCAAAAATGGGGTTTGATCGAAGCTCGTCCACGGAACCGGCACCATGCCAGGCCCGCGAAGCGGAAAGTCCAGAGTCAAGAATTCAAATCGGGTGATACGGGGGCCAAGGTTTCAGTGCCGGGGCCGGAAGAGATCGGGACATCTGTTCCTACGCCGAGACAACTTTACCGCCGTACGGTGTCCTGCGTCTTTCTTTTCGGCAGCCCAGCCGTCTCGGTGAGACCCGAAGCTTTGCGTCACCGCCTCACGGCGGCTTTGCCTTTTCGATGCGTGGAAGCACAGTGTGGGGTCGCAAAACAAACCTGTCAAGCGAATCGGCGAACATTTTTAAAACTTCTCCGCCCTACTCAAAATTACTCTGCCGGGAGGGGTTGGTGCCGGGCCCTTTCGGGCGAAAAACAGGTAAAAATTTCAGCCGACGACTTTACTCGAGCAGATCAACCTCGTAGCCGCGCTCGCGGAGGGCCTGTCGCAGCTCCTCGATGTGGCCCGCGTTGCGGGTCTCCAGGGTGAGGTCCACCTGGGCTTCCCAGAACCCCGCGTGCATGAAGACGCGGTCGTGCTGGATGCGCACCACGTTGCCGCCGGCGGCGCCGACCCCCTGGAGCAGCTCGGCCAGCGCCCCCGGGCGGTCGGGAACGCGGGTGCGCAGGCGCACCAGGCGCCGGCCCTCGACCAGGTGACGGTCGATGATGCGGGCGAGCAGCGCGGCGTCGATGTTGGCGCCCGAGAGGAGCATGACCACCCGGCGGTCCGCCGTGTCGGGAATGTGGTGGCCGGCCACGGCGGCCAGGGTGGCGGCGGCGGCCCCCTCGGCGACGATCTTGCCGGTCTCCAGGAGCCGCACGAGGGCGGCCCGGATCTCGTCCTCGGTGACGGTGACCACGCCGTCGACGAAGCGGCGGATGTGCTCGAAGGTCTTCTCGCCCGGCCGCTTGACGGCGATGCCGTCCGCCACCGACCGCGCCGCCGGGCAGGCGACGAGATGCCCCGCCCGGAAGCTCTCGGCCATCGCCGGCGCGGCCTCCGTCTGCACGCCGTAGATCCGCACCTCTGGCCGCATCGCCTTCACCGCCACGGCGATGCCGGAGATCAGCCCGCCGCCGCCGATGGGAACGACGATCGCCTCCACCTCCGGCACGGCCTCCAGGATCTCGAGGCCGATCGTCCCCTGGCCGGCCATCACCTGCTCGTCGTCGAAGGGGTGGATGAAGGCGAGCCCCCGCTCGCGCTCGAGCCGTAGCGCCGCCTCGTAGGCCTCGTCGAAGATCTCCCCGGCCAGCACGACCTCGCCGCCGAGCCGCCGGGTGTTCTCGATCTTGATCAGCGGGGTCGTCACCGGCATGACGATGACGGAGGGCACCCCGATCTGGGCGGCGCTGAAGGCCACCCCCTGGGCATGGTTGCCGGCGGAGGCGGTGATGACCCCCCGCCCTACCTGGGCGGGCGGCAGGGAGGCGATCTTGTTGAAAGCGCCGCGGACCTTGAAGGAGCCGGTGAGCTGGAGGGTCTCGTGCTTGAACCAGGCGTGCGCGCCCAGCTCGTCGGAGAAAGCTCGCGACCGCAGGCAGGGGGTGGCCTGCACCACTCCACGGAGGCGCGCGCGCGCCGCTTCGATGTCTTGCAGAGCGATCAAGCCGGGAGCCTCAACGGCGGGCAGTGTAGCAGGAGGAGAGGAGATGGCGGCAGGGGGCGCGGCGGGCGCCCCCGCGATCCAAAGGGATGGCCTACGGGTGGCGGACGGCGATTTCCCGGGCGGCTTCCTGGACGCCGTCGCCGGCCGGCCGGGCGGTCGCCTGGGTGTAGCTGGCGCGCTTCATCAGTGCCTCGGCCAGGCTGGAGCGCACCTGCTCGGCCATCTGGCCGTCGAGCTGGACGGCCTTGCCGAAGGCCGCGCGGGCGGCGTCCATGTCCCCCTTGAGGGCGAGCAGGGAGCCGAGCTGGTCGTAGGCCCGGGCCTGGTCCTGGGGGGAGGAGAAGAGGGCGAGGGCCATGCGGGTCATCTGGAAACCCGCGTCGTACTGCCGGGCTCCGCTATAGGCGCGGGCTACGCCGAGCAGGCACTCGGGGCAGGGGCCGCCCTCCAGCTCGCTCGCCCGCTCGAACTCGGCGGCGGCGCGCTGGAAGTCCCCCTTCTGCACGAGCTCCTCGCCGCGCTGCAACGCTCTCGCGGTGTCCTCCTGGAGGGTGGGCTCCTGGAGAGTGGCATTCTGAAGGGTGGCATCCCCGGCCCAGGCGGCAGGGGCGAACGAAAAGGCGGCCAGGGCTCCGAGCATGGGGAGGATCGACAGGCTGCGGCTTCGTAGAGTCATGGCCGTTGCTCCTTACTTAGTCACGAGACATGCAAAGCTGGGCGGGGCATCGTGCTCTCTCACGCCATAGGGTAAAGGCAAGGAGCGTGCCAGGGGTGGATCGGACCCGACCGGAGTCCGCGGACCGGCCGGGCCATTCTCGCTCCCGCTTCCCTTCGTGGCACCTCATGGCACCTCTCTTGCTTCTTTGTATCTTCGACCGATGAGTCTCATCTCTTCAAGAAGGGAGACAATATGAGCAAGAACACCCACCGCATCACCATGGCCGCCCTGGCGGGCCTCCTGGCGCTGACCCCGGCGTTCGCCCAGAGCACGGGGACCGCCACCGGCTCCATGTCCGGCTCGGCCGCCAAGAGCACCAAGAAGAAGACCACCACCACCACGAGCACCTCCTCCTCGATGCTCAGCGCCGCCGACACCAAGTTCGTCAAGGCCGCGGCCTCGGGCGGCATGGAAGAGGTCGAGCTCGGCAAACTGGCGGCGCAGAAGGCCTCCAATCCCGACGTCAAGAGCTTCGGCCAGAAGATGGTCGACGACCACACCAAGGCCAACGACCAGCTCAAGCAGGTCGCTTCCCAGAAGAACGTGACCCTGCCGGCGGGCATGAACAACATGCAGAAGCACGACCAGGCCAAGCTCGCCAAGCTCTCCGGCGCCGCCTTCGACCGGAGCTACGTCAGCATGATGGTCAAGGACCACAAGAAGGACGTCGCCGACTTCCAGAAGGAATCGACGAGCGGCAAGGACACGGACGTCAAGAGCTTCGCCTCGACGACCCTGCCCACCCTGCAGGACCACCTGAAAATGGTGCAGGACCTCTCCTCGAGCCTCAACAAGAAGAAGACCGCGAGCACGACCACCAAGACCACCACCAAGAAGAGCAGCTCGGGCCGCTAGTGTAGTGGGTCAAACAGATGTGTCCTTAACCAGAGCCTGCCGAGCGCGTGTGACCTTTTCAAGGATGTCGCTTGCGGTCTTCGTCCAGATAAAGGGTTTGGGATCTTCGTTGTGACGAGCCAGATACTCATGGATCGCCGTAACCAGATCTGCGACGCTGCGAAAGATGCCCCGACGCAACCGGTTTTCTGTCAGGTCACGGAAGAACCTTTCGACCATGTTGAGCCATGAGGCGCTGGTTGGGGTGAAATGAATCCTGAACCGCGGATGGCGAGCCAGCCAAGCTTGAACCTTCGGATGCTTGTGAGTCGCATAGTTGTCCGCGATCAGATGAATCTCCGGGCTCTTCGGGGTCTCTCGGTCAATGAGGCTCAGGAACTTAATCCACTCCTGATGGCGATGCCGCGGCATGCAGGTCCCGATCACCTTCCCGTTCAGCGTATTGAGCGCAGTGAACAGTGTCGTCGTTCCGTGGCGCTTGTAGTCGTGGGTCATCGTGCCATGGCGGCCCGGCACAAGGGGAAGGCCTGGCTGGGTGCGGTCGAGCGCCTGAATTTGGCTTTTTTCATCGACAGAGAAAACCAGCGCATGCTCTGGAGGGTTCAGGTAAAGACCGACGACATCCTCCAACTTCTCCACGAACCTCGCATCCCGACTCAATTTGAAGGTTCGAGTCAGGTGAGGCTTCAGGCCATGACGTCTCCAGACACGACCGATCGTGCTCGGGCTCAGCCCCATCATCTTGGCCAGACTACGGGTGCTCCAGTGCGTTCCCGCCACTGGCGTCTCTTGCGTCGTCTTGCGCACGATCTCCCGAATTACATCCTCGCCAATCGAAGGCAGCCTCCCGGCCCGAGGGGCATCCTTCAAGATGCCGACGGTCCGCTTCTCGGCAAAACGACGGCGCCAAACACCAACTGTCCGTCGCGCTGCACCAGAAATCTCAGCAATCTCTCGGTTCTGCTTGCCTTCAGCAGCCAGCAGGACGATTCTCGCCCTCTCTGCCACGCGCACGGATACCCTACGGCCACGTGCAAGCTTCTCAAGCTCAGCCCTCTCCTCAGGCGAAAGGACTATCGAGACAGCTACCTTCATGTTCCCTCCTGGAGGTATTCCCTACCAGGAAAGGATAACAGAAGTTGCCGAACATCGGACCCACTACACTAGATCCGCTCCACCGGCAGGACCGCTCGATGCCACGGAGGTCCCTCCGTGGCACTTCTCTTGCTTAAAATATACCCATGAAGCATGCCGGGATCTCTCGATCCCGGCTCCATCCCATCCCATTGGAAAGAGAGGAAGAAGCATGAACAAGAGCAGCAACCGCATCGCCTTCGCGATCCTCGCCGGCCTTCTGGCGCTGGCCCCGGCCTTCGCGCAGAACCAGGGGGCCACCTCGGGCTCGAACACCACCGGTTCGTCGGGCAGCGGGTCGTCGGGCAGCGGGTCGTCCAGCGGCACGATGTCGAGGTCGTCCTCGTCCTCGATGTCCTCTTCGAAGCTCAGCATGGGCGACACCAAGTTCCTCAAGGACGCGGCGGAGTCCGGCATGGCCGAGGTCGCGCTCGGGCAGCTGGCGGCGTCGAAGGCCACCAGCGCCGACATCAAGAGCTTCGGCCAGAAGATGGTCGATGATCACGGCAAGGCCAACGACCAGCTCAAGCAGCTCGCCGCGCAGAAGGGCGTGACCCTTCCGGACGGCCCCTCCATGATGCAGAAGCACGACGCCGACCGGCTTTCCAGGATGTCGGGCGCCGGCTTCGACCGGGCGTTCATGGACCAGATGGTCAAGGACCACAAGAAGGTCGTCGCCGAGTTCGATCGCGTGTCCAAGGGCGCCAAGGACTCCGACGTCAAGAGCTTCGCCTCGTCGACCCTGCCCACCCTGCAGGACCATCTCAAGATGGCGCAGGACCTCGACTCCACGGTCGGCGGCAAGAAGGGCTCCAGCAGCTCCAGGGGCACGAAGAGCGGCTCGAGCCACTAGCCCGATCTCTGTAGGGGCGGCCCTATGTGGCCGCCCTGTTCTCCACCTCAGGGCGGCCACATAAGGCCACCCCTACCCCCCCCTTCTGTACAATCCCCTTCCATGATCGACGGCTCTCTGGACCGGCTGCCCCGGACGCGGGAGGCCATAGAGGCAGGCATCCGCGACCGCCTCCACCTCGGCGCGCAGCTCCACGTCTCGCTCCACGGCGAGCCGGTGGCAGACGCAGACGCCGCGCTGGGGGAGAACCGGCCGGGCGAGCCGCTCACCCGCGATCACCTGATGCTCTGGCTCTCCTCGACCAAGCCGGTGCCGGCGGTCGCCATCGCCCAGCTCTGGGAGCGCGGGCGGCTCGAACTGGACGATCCCGTGGCCCGGCACATCCCCGAGTTCGCCGCCTACGGCAAGGAGGGGATCACCCTGCGCCATCTCCTCACCCACACCGGCGGCATCCGGATGCTCGACACCGGCTGGCCGCGGGCGACCTGGGAGGAGATCGTGGCGAAGATCTGCGCCATGAAGCCGGAGCCCCGCTGGGTCCCCGGGCGGAAGGCCGGCTATCACCAGGCGTCGAGCTGGTTCATCCTCGGCGAGGTGGTCCAGCGGGTGGGGGGCCTTCCCTTCCCGGTCTACGTCCGCCGGGAGATCTTCGAGCCGCTCGGGATGGCGGACTCCTGGATCGGCATGCCTCCCGAGCGCTATCTCTCTTACCGGCAAGCCGGCCGGATCGGCGCGATGTGGAACACCGAAGGAGAGGGGTTACAGGACCACGGCTGGGACAGCGAGGAGCGCTGCGTCGCCCCCAGCCCGGGCGGCAACGGCTACGGCCCGATGCGGGATCTCGCCCGCTTCTACGAGATGCTGCTGGGGAGGGGCTCCTGGCGCGGCCGCCGCGTCCTGCTGCCGCAGACCGTCGAGGCCTTCACCTCGCCCCACCGGGTCGGGATGATGGACGCCACCTTCAAGCACGTCCTCGACTGGGGGCTGGGGTTCATCGTCAATTCGCTCCAGTACGGAGCCGAGACGGTCCCCTACGGCTACGGCCACCACGCCTCTCCCCGAACTTTCGGCCACAGCGGCTACCGCTCCTCCACCGGCTTCGCCGACCCGGAGCGGGGGCTGGCCGTGGCGCTGGCCTTCAACGGCACGCCGGCCAACGAGCGGCACGAACAGCGGATCCGCTCGGTGCTCGACGCGGTCTACGAGGATCTCGGGGGATAGCTCAAGCGAGGACCGCGGTGATCCCCTGCCAGATCCACCACAGCCCGACGAGACGGAAGATCCAGAGCAGGTTGCGCACGCCGAGCAGGAAGAAGTTGTGGACCGGGAAGGGAACCGCGACGGGAGCGTGCTCGCGGGCGGCGAGGTAGCCGAGCGCGGCCACGTTCACGGTGATCCCGACCACCAGCTTGAACCAGGTGGTGGCGAGCGGAACGGGCGCCGGCTGCCCCGCGGCCGAGGCGGCGAGCGCGATCAGCAGGAAGAGCAGGGGGATGAAGATGCCGAGCCGCAGCGGCCAGCGCCAGGTCTGAAGGAAGGAGAAGAACCTCGCCGCCGCCGGCCGGTGCGCCGCGCAGCAGCGGGCCGCCAGCGTCCGTTCTCCGGAGCTTAGCTCGAGGGTCTCGGGGGTTTGCGGAGGGACCCGGTTGCACCACACGCATTTGACCGGCAGCACCCGCTCCATGTACGGCCGGGCGAGGAGGCGGTGGACGATGATGATTCCCACCCCCGCCCCAAGGCTCAAGCCCACCGGCTCCGGGTGACGCACGAAGAGGAACAGCACCAGCGGGATGAACAGGAAGAGCAGGAGCCCCGTCGTGTAGGCCGCGAGATGGTTGGGCGCGGCTGGAGCCGCCGGCGGCCTCGGTTGCGGGATCGTCATGGCTTGGACCGGGTGAAATCGGGCGCTTTGGGGACAGGCCGATTATGCCATGATCGAGCGCGGATCGATCGGGAGTACACTGTAGGTGCGATGGCGAAGACCCCTGTGAACTTGGCGGAAGACACCCAGCCTATCTCGGAGCTCGAGGCCAAGGCCGCGGATCTCCTTCGCCAAGTCCGGAAAACCCGCCGGCCGGTCGTCCTCACCGAGAGGGGGAAGGGCACAGCAGTCCTGGTCGACCTCGAGAGCTACCAGAATCTCCTCGAAGAAATCGAGTTCCTGCGAGACGTCCACCGTGGCTTGGCGGACGCGGACGCCGGACGCGTAACCCCCCACGAAGAAGCCCGAGCCCGTCTGATCGCCCGCTACTCCTCCTGGTGACCTACCAGATCCTCTGGTCCGATTCCGCGCTGGAACGGATCACCGAATTTCTCGACTTCCTCGCCGAGGATAATCCGACCGCTGCTCAACGGGTCGTCACGGATCTCTTCCGGCGCGCCGGGGTTCTCGCGGAGCAGCCGCGATTGGGGCGCACGCTCTCCCAGGGGATCAATCCCGACCTTCGCCGTCTCGTCATCGGCAAGTACGTTGTCGTCTACAGGATCCAGGAAGCTGGGCAGACGGTCACCATCGTAGCCGTCCGCCATTCCCGCGAGCGCTCTCTTCCTGAAGAAGAGGGCTGAAGAAGGTCTACCGGCAGACCCCCAGATACCCCCCCGGCGTGAACCCCGGGAACACCTGAGCCACCTGCGGGTTGGCCAGCCGCTTCTCCAGGATTTCGCTGAGCACGGTGCGGTAGTCGGTCGTCACCGCCAGGTCGCCGGGATCGGCGAGCGCCTCGGGGGCGAGGGTGGGCCAGGAGCCGTAGACCTTGCGGCCGTTGATCCCGCCGCCCATCAGGAACATGAAGCTGGCGGAGCCGTGGTCGGCGCCGCCGGAGGCGTTCTCCTCGATGCGCCGGCCGAACTCGGTCATCGTCGCCACCGTGACGTTGCCGATGCGGTCGTGCAGGTCGGCGTAGAAGGCGTGGAGGGCGGCGCCGAGGTCGGTCAGCAGGGCGGGAAGCTGCGAGGTCTCGGTGTCGTGCATGTCCCAGCCGCCGAGATCGACGCAGGCCACCTCGAGCCCCAGGTCGGCCTTGATGAGCTGGGCGATCTGCTTCAGCGCGTTGCCGAAGTCGGTGTCCGGATACTGGGCGCCGTTGGCCGGCTCGTACTGCCCGGGGTTGGCGGCGGCCAGCCGTTCGACGGCGCCGAAGGTCTGCAGGGCCTGGACATCGAGGAAGGTCGTCCCCGAGTAGAGCGCCGCCAGGGTCCCCTGGAAACGGGAGACCTGGTCATCGAACCCCTGGAGGTGAAAGTCGGCGATCGAGGCCAGGGAGGTGGCGGGAATGGTGCCCCGCAGCGACGCCTGGACGAGATCGCCGAAGCCGATGGCACGGAACGGCGAGGTGTTCGCCGGATCGACCGCCGCCAGGTGCCGGCCGAGCCAGCCGGAGAGCAGGCGCCGCTCGCCCGGCGTGCCACGCTCCATGAAGTCCATCGAATCGAAGTGCGAGTGGGTGTTGACCGGCATCCCGGCGGCCTGCACCACGGCGAGGCCGCCGTCGTCCCAGACCTCCTTCAGGGGGCCGAGCGAGGGGTGGAAGCCGAAGAAGCCGTCGAGGTCGATCCCGCCGCCGCTGGCGCCGGGATCGGGGATGCCGATCGTGGGGCGGTTGCCGTGGTAATAGGAGTCGCCGAAGGGGACGACGACGCTGACGCCGTCGGCACCGCCGCGCAGGAAGATGCAGACCAGCGTGTCGCGCTGGGCGGAGGCCCGGCCGGGAGCGGCGAAGGCCAGCCGGGGAAACCAGTGCGGCAGGGTGGAGGCGCCCAGGGCGCCGAGGAAACCGCGGCGGGTCAGCTTGGACATGGTCTCGTCTCCGAAGTCTTCGAGGTCAGCGCCATTGGAAGTAGGGGGACCCGAGGAGCAGGGCGATCAGCCCGGGGGCCTGCTGGTTGAGGTACCAGGCCGGCACCCGCGCGCTGCCCGGCCGACCCTGGCCGACGTAGTTGATCAACCGGTCGCGGTCGGCCGGATCGAGCGGCCCCTGGATCAAACGCGAGGCGATCGCGTCCACGAAGCGGGCCGAGGTCTTCGCGGCCGTGGCGGCGACGATGCCGCGGATCGGCACCGGCACGCCGTCGAACCAGTTGAGCGCCAGGGCCGAGGCGAGGTTCCAGCGGTTCAGCATACCGTTGGTGTTGGCCCAGGCGGCGCCCACGTCCGGATAGCCGTTGGGCGGCTCCCACTCGAAGGGCACCTGGCCCAGCGGCGACAGGGAGTAGATGAGGTTGTCGAGCCCGGTCGTCGTCGGCTGCGGCCCCACAGTGCGCAGGGCGGCGAGGAGGAACTCGTAGGGGCGGCGCAGCTTCTGCCCGGCCGAGGCGAAGAACTCGTCCGCGAGCAGGATCGTGCGCAGCACGGCGCGGATGTCGCCGCCGGTGGCGGCGAAGGTCGCCGCCGCCTGGTCCACCACCGAGGCGGGGGGATTGTCGGCGACGAAGTGCCGGCAGAGCTTGGTACTGATGAAGCGAGCGCAGGAGGGGTGGCGCGCCAGGGTCGCCAGCACCCGCTGGCCGTCGAGCATCCCCGGATCGCCGCCGGCGATGGCGACGCCGAGGACGGTCTTCGGCCCCGGATCGTGAGAGCCGGGGTCGAACAGGAACTCGCCGTCGGTCCCCTGGCCGTTGTAGTCCACCGTCCAGCCGGTGAAGCAGCGAGCCACCTCGTGGACGTCGGTCTGCGTGTAGCCGGCGGCGGAGCCGATCGTGTGCAGCTCCATCAGCTCGCGGGCGTAGTTCTCGTTGGGACCGTCGGCGACGTTGGAGGCGTTGTCGAGGTAGACCATCATCGCCGGGCTTTGCGCCGAGGCGGCGAGCAGGTCGCGGAAGAGGCCCAGGGCGTGGGGGCGGGTCACCGCCCGGTCGTCCACCGTCTTCAGCACGGCGACGTCGTCTTTGAAGTGATACATGCTGAAGTGGTTGTTCCAGAACTCGACCATCATCTCGTAGAGCTGGCGCTTGCTGAACAGGGCGCGGTAGAGGGTGGCCCGCTTGAGCTCCATGGCGACCGAGTAGCCGCCGTCGTTCTGCTGGTTGGCGATGTCGTAGAGCTCCTGGGCAGACTTGGTCAGGGTGGGACAGAGCGCGGCCACGGCGGTCTCCACCGCGGAGTCGTCGATCGTCTCCGGATGGAGCTGCTCGTCGAGCCAGGCCTGGTACCCCATCCCCCGGGCGCGGTCCACCTCCCCCGGCGGCGCGCCGTAGGTGGTCCGGTGCAGCAGGTGGATCGCCGGGTCGGTGGCCGGCGCGATCCGCGAGACGATCCCCTTCAGCTCCTCAACCGGCAGCCGCCGCGTCCGCCCTTCGGCCTCCAGCGCCTGGGCCGGCCACGACCCCAGGAGCGCCGAGGCCAGGCCGGCGCCGGCGGCCCCCTTCAACAGCCCCCTCCTCGATAGTGGTTCGCTGCTCATCGCGATCCTCTCCTCGTTACTGTTCTGTTATAGACATTAGAGCATAGATAGGTAGCCCAAGGGAATACCGCGCTCACGTCCAAATGGCTCGCGGCTTGCATTTACGGAACCTCGAATGGCGAGTGAGATCTCTGAGCTGAGGGCGACGTTCCGCCGGGGCGCGGAAAATGGGGAGAAGAGAGGCGTGGACGGGCTGCCTTCCTCCTGGGAGGCTCTCACCGCCGAGTTCCCGAATGTCGAGATTCGCCGCGAGCCGGACGCTTCCGGGCGGGACCTCCCCTGTCTTCCCCCCCTCCGGGTCGAAGAGTGGGAATCCCAATTTTTCAACTTCTACGAGCTGGACGGGCAGCTCGACGCGATGGCCGAGTGCGAGGGTGGACCCTTCGCCGTGCTCCTCCTGGGTAAGCCGGAGGCATTGCCGCGGGTGGCCGGCGAGGTCCTCAGCCGCTGCCAGCGGTGGACCGATCGCCGTAACGGCGCCTCGCGCGGCGGCCTCTTCGACCGCGTCCTCGCCGAGCACCGGGAGACGCACGACCTCTCGAAGCCGCTGGTGCGCGCCGACTACGACCACGCTCTGGACACCTGGCAGTGGACGCTCCGGCTGGAGCCCGAGGCGGACCTCCCCTTGCAACTCGCGGCGCTCTTCCATGACGTGGAGCGCCTCGCCTCGGAGGCCGACGCGCGGATCGAGCACCAGGCCGGCGACTACCAGGCCTTCAAGGACGATCACGCGGAGCGCGGGGCAGAGCTGGCCGAGGCTCTGCTCGGCTGGGTGGGGGTGGACGCCGGGACCCGTCAGCGTACGGCCCGGCTGATCGCCGCCCACGAGCGCCCGCCGGCCGCCGGGGACCCGGACGCGGCGGCGATCGCCCTGCTCAACGACGCGGACGCGCTCTCCTTCTTCTCGCTCAACAGCGTGGGATACCTCGACTACTTCGGGCCGGAGGCCACCCGGCGCAAGGTGGCCTACACCCTGCGGCGGCTGCGCCCGGAAGCCCGCCGGCACCTCTCCGGGATGCGCCTGCGGCCGGCCATCCAGGAGGCGATCGAAGAGGTCATCGCGGAAGCCGCGGCGCCCGAAATCCCCCTCGGGACCCGGGAGACGGTGGTGACATGAAGCTGGTGATCTTCGGGCTGACGATCAGCTCGTCCTGGGGGAACGGACACGCGACGCTGTGGCGCGGGCTCTGCCGGGCGCTGGCCAGGCGCGGGCACCGGATCGTCTTCTTCGAGAAGGACGTCCCCTACTACGCGATGAACCGCGACCTGATCGAGCTTCCCGGGACCGACCTGCGGCTCTACCCGAGCTGGGAGGAGGCGCTCCCCCAGGCCCGCCGGGAGGTGGCGGAGGCCGACGTGGCGATGGTGACCTCGTACTGTCCCGACGGCGTCGCCGCCGCCGAGCTCGTGCTCTCGACCGGCGGTCCCCTCTCGCTCTTCTACGACCTCGACACCCCGGTGACCCTGGAGCGGCTCCGCAACGGCGAGGAGGTCCCTTATCTGCCGGCCGGCGGGCTGGGCGGCTTCGACCTCGTGCTCTCCTACACCGGCGGCGCGGCCCTCGACGAGCTGCGACGGCGCCTGGGCGCCCGCCGGGTGGCCCCCCTCTACGGCAGCGTCGATCCGGAGACCCACCGGCCGGCCGCGCCCCTGCCGGGTTTCCAGGGGGACTTCTCCTATCTCGGCACCTACGCCGCCGACCGCCAGGAGGCCCTGGAGCGGCTGTTCCTGGCTCCCGCCCGGCGGCTGCCGGAGAAGCGCTTCGTGATCGGCGGCGCGCAGTATCCGGTCGACTTCCCCTGGGGCTCCAACCTCTTCTTCGTCCGCCACCTGCCGCCGGCGGACCACCCCGCCTTCTACGCCTCCTCGCCCCTGACGCTCAACGTGACGCGGGCGGCCATGGCCAGCATGGGCTACTGCCCGTCGGGGCGCCTGTTCGAGGCCGCCGCCTGCGGCACGGCCGTGCTCTCCGACGCCTGGGAGGGGCTCGACCGCTTCTTCGAGCCGGGGCGGGAGATCTTCACCGCCGGCAGCCCGGAGGAGGTCTGCGAGATCCTCTCCCTCCCCCGGGCGGAGATCGACCGGGTGGCCCGCGCGGCACGGGAAAGGACGCTCGCCGAGCACACGGCGGACCGGCGGGCGGAGGAGCTGGTGGAGATGCTGCGGATCGGAGTGCCGGCATGAGCCTCTGGGGGATCGTCCCCGCCGCCGGCCTGGGGAGCCGCATCCAGCCGCTCGCCTTCTCGAAGGAGCTACTGCCGGTGGGCAGCCGCCTGGACGGCCAGACGGAGCGACCCAAGGCGGTCTCGGAGTACCTGGTCGATCGGATGGTCCTCGCCGGCGCCACCCGCATCTGCATGACGATCTCGCCGGGCAAGTCCGACATCGTCGAGTACTTCGGCGGCGGCATCGGCCCGGCGCACGTCTGCTACGTGGTCCAGCCCGAGCCGCAGGGGCTCTGCGACGCCCTGTTCCGCGCCCTGCCGCTGATCGGCGCCGGCGACCAGGTGCTGATCGGCCTGCCGGACACCGTCTGGTTTCCCGAGGACGGCTTCAGCCGCCTGCCCGACGACGCGCTCGCCTTCCTCCTCTTCCCCGTCCGGCGACCCGAGCTCTTCGACGCCGTGGTGACCGGCGAGGACGGCCGGGTGCTCGAGATCCAGGTCAAGCAGCCGGGGGCCGCCAGCTCCTGGGTCTGGGGGGCATTCCGCATGCCCGCCGCGGTGTTCCAGGACCTCCACGCGCTCTGGCAGGAGCGCGGCCGGCGGGATGTCTATGTCGGCACCCTGGTCAACGCCTGGCTGGCGCGCGGCGGCGAGGCCCGCGGCGTCCGCGCCGGCGAGGCCTACGTCGACGTGGGGACCCTGCATGGATACCGGGAGGCGATCCAGCTTCTCGAGCGGCGCGAGGTGCTGACGTGATCGAAGCCGTGAAGCTGTGGAACGAGCCCAACAACAAGTCCCATTGGGATTTCGACACCGATCCCGAGTGGAAGCTGTTCGCCCGCATGGCGACGCTGGCCGGCGACGCCGTCCGGGGGCAAAACGGCACCCTCACCCGCGTCCTGGGCGGGATCTCGCCGATCGATCCCAGGTTCATCACCAACATGAAGGACCAGGGCGTGCTGGACTACGTGGACGCGGTCGCCGTCCACGGCTTCCCGCTCGACTGGAACCACTGGCAGATTAACGAGTGGCCCGACCGGCTGGCGGAGATCCAGGCGCTGACCGACCTCCCCGTCTGGGTGACCGAGGTGGGGGTGTCGACCTTCGGCGCCGAGGAGGTGCAGGACTTCGGCCTGCGCCGCTCCGCCGAGCTCCTGCTCGGCCGGGCGCCGCGGGTCCACTGGTACAGCCTCTACGACCTGCCGCGCGCCTGGCCGGCCACCACCCGCCACCGCGAGGCCGAGGGCTCCTCCTACTACCGGCACTTCTACATGGGCATCCTGCGCGAGGACGGCACCCCCAAGATCTCGCTGGCGCGGTTCGCCGATTACACGCCCGAGCTCGGCATCTGCCAGTGGTTCCACTTCGAGGACTACCGGCTGGACGACGCCGTGCGCTGGCTCAGGAAGCTGGGGGTCAGGAAGCTGCGCACCGGCCTCTCCTGGGCCGACAGCTTCCGTCCCGGCGCGGACGCCTGGTTCGACCGGCAGATGAAGGCGCTCGACGAGTTCGACGTCACTATCACCTACTGTTTCACTCCGGAGCACCGCGGCCTCCAGCCCCACCACACCAGCCCGCCGCAGTGCCTGGAGGAATACGCGGACTTCTGCGCCCGGATGACCCAGCGGTACGCGTAGGTAGCCGACGGATGGTAGGGCTTCTTCTGAGTCCGAACCCTCCGCGCGTCCTGATGGTCGTGGCCCATCCGGACGACGAGACGGTGGGGGCCGGGGCTCTGCTCTCCCGCCTGCCGGACGTCTGGATCGTCCACGCGACGGACGGCGCGCCGCGCGATCCCCGGTTCATCGCGCGGAGCTTTTCCGGGAGCCGCGAGGAATACGCGCGGGCGCGGCGGCGGGAGCTGGAGGCGGCCCTGGCGCTCGCCGGGATCGGGCCGGACCGCCTGCGCTGCCTGGGCATCGCGGACCAGGAGGCGGTCTTCGAGATCCCCCGGCTCACCGAGGGGATCGCCCGGGCCGTCCGCGAGATCGAGCCTGGGATGATCCTCACCCTCGCCTACGAGGGAGGGCACCCGGACCATGACGCCGTAGCCCTGGCGGTGCGGAAAGCGGCGGGAGGGATCGAGGTGATCGAGATGCCGCTCTACCACGCGGGTCCGGAGGGAATGATCGTCCAGGAGCTCCTCCCCGGCCCCCCCGAGGTCCGCCTCGTCCTGACGGATCAGGAAAAGGACTTGAAACGGCGGATGATCGAATCCTTCGCTACCCAGCAGGAGACTCTGCGAGCCTTCCTGCCGCCCCGCGACGAGCGGTTCCGGCCCGCCCCGGTCCACGATTTCACCCGCCCGCCCCACCCGGGCCGCCTGCAATACGAGAGCTGGGGCTTCCCGATCACCGGAGCAGAGTGGAGGGCCAGAGCGGGATGCTGACCGTCCTCAGCGTCGCCTATCCGTTCGCCCCGGTCGGTCCGGACGCGGTGGGGGGAGCCGAACAGATCCTGACGGCCCTGGACGGCGCGCTGGTACGCGCCGGGCACCGGTCGGTCGTGATCGCCCGCGAAGGGTCGGTCTGCCGGGGGGCGCTGATCCCCGTGCCGGCCTGGAGCGCCATCGACGAGGGGGCGAAGATCGCGGCATACCCGCGGGTACGCCAGGCGATCTCCGAGGTGCTGCGGCGGTTTCCAGTCGATCTGATCCACTTCCACGGGCTGGACTTCGCCCAATACCTGCCGGAGGACGGTCCACCCGCGCTCGCGACGCTCCATCTTCCCCCCCACCTCTATTCGCGCCAGGCGCTCTTCCCGCGCCGCCCCTCGACGTGGCTCCACTGCGTCTCCGAGTCGCAGCAGCGGGCCTGCCCCGCCGGCCTCTCCCTGCTGCCCCCCGTCCCTAACGGGGTCGATCTCCAGGCCTTCCGTCCCGGCCCCCGCAAGCGGCGGTTCGCCCTGGCACTGGGACGGATCTGCCCCGAGAAGGGGTACCACGAGGGGATCGACGCGACGCGGCAGGCGGGCATCCCCCTGGTCCTCGCCGGCGAGGTCTTCCCCTACGAAGAGCATCAGCGCTATTTCCGGGAGGAGATCGAGCCCCGGCTCGGCGACGGCGTCCGGTTCCTGGGTCCCCTCGGCTTCCGGCGCAAGCGGCGGCTGCTGGCGGCGGCGCGGTGCCTGGTCGTCCCCAGCCGCATCGCCGAGACCAGCTCGCTGGTGGCCATGGAGGCGCTCGCCTGCGGCACCCCGGTGGTGGCCTGCCGCGCCGGCGCGCTCCCCGAGATCGTCGAGCACGGCCGGACGGGCCTCCTGGTCTCCGACGTCCCGGAGATGGCCCGGGCGATCCGCGACGCCGGGGCGCTCGATCCGGCGGAATGCCGCCGCGAGGCCGAGCGGCGCTTCTCGTCCGAGCTCATGATCCGCCGCTACTTCGACCTCTACCGCCAGCTCGCGGCCCGGCCCGTCCATGTTTGAGGTAGAAGAAATTACCTCCCTGGAGATCCTGGAATCGCTCCGCGGCGAATGGTCCGCCCTCTGCGACCGCTCCCCGCGCGCCACGCCGTTCCAGCGCCCGGAGTGGCTGCTCCCCTGGTGGCGCGCCTTCCCGCCGGGCGAGCCCTGGACGCTGGCGGTCCGCGAGGAGGGCCGGCTCGCCGCCCTGGCCCCCCTCCTCGTCTATCTCAACCAGGGACGACGGACCGTGGCCTTCTGCGGCGGCGGCGTCTCGGACTACTGCGACGTGGTCACCGCTCCCGAGGGGGAGGACGAAGCCGTCGCCGCCCTCTTTTCTCATCTCGCCGCCCGGCGGGATTTCTGGGAGATGGCGGACTTCGAGCCGGTCCCCGGGGAGAGCCCGCTCCTCCGCATCGCGGCAATGGATGGCCTCAAGGCCCGCACCGGGCCGCGGGACGTCTGCCCGGGGATCGACCTGCCCGGCCGGATCGAGGACCTCCACGGCGTGGTCTCCACCCGCCAGCTCGCCAACCTCCGCAAGTACCGCCGCAAGGCGGAGGCCCTGGGTGAGCTGCGCCTGCAGACCCTCGACGACCGCCCCTGGGAGGAACTGCTGGACATCCTGATCCACCTCCACGGCGCCCGCTGGGAGGAGCTGGGTGAGGCGGGGATGCTCGGCGGCGACGGCCTGCGCGCCTTCCACCGCGAGGTCGCCGCCGGGTTCCACGCCCGCGGCGCCCTCGGCCTCTACGCCCTCTGCCTGGACGGCCACCCTCTCGCCGCGCTCTACGGCTTCCGGGAGAAGAGCGCCTTCTTCTGCTACATGCAGGGGTTCGATCCGGGCTGGGCCCGGCTCAGCCCGGGAGCCATGGTGACGGGCGGGGTGATCGAGGAGGTCATCCGCCAGGGGATGAGAAGAATCGATTTCCTCCGCGGCCGCGAGGCCTACAAATACGCGTGGGGAGCGGCGGACCGGGAGACTTTCCGGCGGACGCTCGCTCAATCCTCCTGGTAGTAGTCCAGGCCGAGGTGGGTGATCTGCTCCTCGCCCATCAGGAAGCGCAGCGTGTTCTTCAGCTTCATGCCCTGGATGAACAGGTCGTGCTCCGGGTAGAGCTCGGGGAGCGTCATCGGGCTCTTGAAGTAGAAGGAGAGCCACTCCTGGATGCCGTGCATGCCGGCGCGGCGGGCGAGATCGAGGAAGAGGGCGAGGTCGAGCACCAGCGGCGCGGCTAGGATGCTGTCACGGCAGAGGAAGTCGATCTTGATCTGCATCGGGTAGCCGAGCCAGCCGAAGATGTCGAGGTTGTCCCACCCTTCTTTGTTGTCCCCTCGGGGCGGGTAGTAGTTGATCCGCACCTGGTGGTGGAACCCCTCGTAGAGGTCCGGGTAGAGGTGGGGCTGGAGGATGTGCTCCAGCACCGAGAGCTTGCTGACCTCCTTGGTCTTGAAGTTGTCGGGATCGTCCAGCACCTCGCCGTCGCGGTTGCCAAGGATATTGGTGGAGAACCACCCCTGGAGGCCCAGCATGCGGGCCTTGAGGCCGGGGGCGATGATGGTCTTCATCAGCGTCTGGCCGGTCTTGAAGTCCTTGCCGCAGACGGGCACCCGCTTGCGGTCGGCCAGCTCGCGCATCGCCGGCACGTCGACCGTGAGGTTGGGCGCGCCGTTCGCGAAGGGGATGCCGAGCGACAGCGCCGCGTAGGCGTAGATCATGCTCGACGGGATCTCGTCGTCGTTCCGCTTCAGGCCCGCCTCGAAGGCGGCGAGCGACTGGTGGACCTCGGAGGGCTGCAGGTGGATCTCCGTCGAGCCGCACCAGACCATCACCGAGCGGTCGATCCCGCGCTCGCGCTGGAAGGCTTCGATCTCCTCGATGAGCTGGCGGGCGAGCTCCCACTTGCTGCCTTCCTTGGTATAGGTGCCGTGGAGGCGCTTGACGTAGCGGGGATCGAACACCCCCTTCATTGGCCGGATCGCCTCGAGACCGGGCCGGAGCTGGTCGAGCAGGCTCCGCTCGAGGACGCCGGCCTCGCAGGCGGCTTCGTAGGCGTTGTCGGGGAAGATGTCCCAGGCGCCGAAGACGAGATCTTCCAGCTTCGCCAGGGGGACGAAGTCCTGAATGCGGGGCACCCGGTTCTCGGTCCGCTTACCGAGGCGGACGGTGCCCATCTGGGTCAGCGAGCCGATCGGCTTGCCCAGTCCCCGCTTGACCGCCTCGACTCCGGCGATCAAGGTCGTCGAGACCGCCCCGAGCCCCACCAGCAGAACGCCCAGCTTCCCTTCCGCCGGCTCGATGCGCACGCCCTTCTGCCCCATCAGGATCTCCCTTCCAAGACACACCAACAGCTTCTACATTCCCAGCGAATCTCGTGCAACCCATGTGCCATGAAGATGTAAGAAAATCATGCCCATGAGCGATTCCCGCCCTATCGTCTGCATCGATCTGAACGGAGTCCTGGACTGCTACACCGGCTGGAAGCACGACAAGCACTGGGACCCGCCCCGCCCGGGAGCGGAGGAGTTCCTGCGGCGGCTCGACGAGCGGGGGTTCCGGGTGGTCGTCTTCACCACCCGCTGGGCGGACGACGCCCGCGCCTGGCTGGCCGGGCACGGCCTCGACCGCTGGGTCTCCGAGGTCACCGACCGCAAGCCCGCCGCCCACGTCTTCGTGGACGACCGGGCGGTCTGCTTCCGGGGGGATTACGGGGAGACGCTGGAGGAGATCGCCCGCTTCCGGGCGCACTGGGAGGACTGATCCAGGGCGCTTGAGGTCACCGCCCCCGCGCCACCGTCCGGCGCAGGCGCTCGGCATAGCGCTCCATCTCGGAGCGCATGCCGGCCGAGTCCGCGGGCGAGGAGTGCTCCAGGGCCTCGGCGGCGAGGAAGTGGCGGCCGGTCTGGAAGGCGAGATAGGCGGCCGTATAGAAGTCGAGCTGGACCCGCTCGGCGCGCGGGACGTTGCCGCGCCGGGCCACTGCGTCGGCGAGCAGCTCGAGCTCCGCCTCGTCGAGGTCGAGCTCGACGGCGGCGCCGGCGAGATCCCAGGCGACGTCCTGGGGGCCCACGAGGTCGTTGCCCCGGTGATGGTCGAGGGCGTCCGCCTTGAGGATCTTGCCGCCACGCGTCACCAGCCACTCCCAGGCGTGCATCTTGTTGTCGGTGAGCACCAGCCGCTCCAGCCGGGCGACCTCCGGCACGCGACCGCGCCAGTCCTTCACGGCCTGCCCCAGGATGGGACCCAGAGCGCGCTGGGTGTTGAAGGCGAGCATCTCGAAGAGCTTCATCGGCGTGGCCCCCCGCTCCTCCGGCGCGGCGGGGAAGCGGGCGGCGCGGAAGGCGAGGTAGGTTGCCACCGCGTCGAGCCGGGCGAGGCGGTCCACCTCGGGGGCGAGCGGCAGCGGGCGGACCTCCTCCAGCCAGGGGCCGACGAGGAAACCATGGCGCAGCCCCGCGACCGGTGGAATCAGCCCGGCCCCTCCTAGCTCCTGAGCCAGCGCCAGCTTCTCCCGCCCATAGCGGCCGAGACCGGCGAACTTGAGCAGCCAGCGCCGGCCCTCTCCGGCCAGCAGGTACTTGCGCCGCTCCCCCTGGACGTCCGCCGCCGGCCAGAGCGAACGGTCGGGGAAGAGCCGCTCGCGCCAGCGGCCGGCGCCGAGATCCGCCAGCGGCTCCCGCGGCTCGCCCGTCAGGTCCTTCACCCAACGAGCCAGGGGCCAGCGAGCGTCGGGCACCGCGAAGACCTCCTCGAACTCGGCGACCTGCCGGCGCGTGCGGTCCCAGCGCAGCCGGTGGCGCTCGCTGGAGTGGGGGCCGAGCCCGCCGCGGTGGCTGGGGTAAAAGGAGATCGCCTCGGGCTGCACCCCGCGGTCTTCCAGCCAGTCGGCGACGCAGCCGAAGGAGCTGCCGGAGAGACCCGGCCCCTCGTCCACCACGGCGTAGCGCGGCCGGCCGCCCTCCTCCTCCTTCAGCAGCTCCCGCCCGAGCCACTGGCTGACCGCGAGCTTGCGTGAGAAGGGGTGCCCCGTGGGACGTACGCTGGCGACCGTGGCCCGCTCCCCCGCCACCGCCGCCACCGCCGCCGCCAGGCTGGTGCCGATGCTGCGGATGCCGATCACCCGCAGGGGCCGCAGCGGCCGCGAGGGATCACCCGCCTCGCGGCGGAACGCCGCCTCCGCGGCGTGGAAGTAGGTCTCGGGATAGAGCCCGTAGAAGGCGTACCCCTCGGGGACGGAGACCTCGATCCTCTCCGGCAGCTCGAGGCCCAGGAGACCGGCGAGCGCCTGCTCGACCGGCGCCATGGCGAACCGCGCGTCCTCCCCCTTGGGCAGGCCGCCGAAGGTGCGGAAGGAGGGGAGCAGCACCTCGGCGACGGCCCGGGTCAGCCGCGCCGCCGCCTCTCCCACCGGGCTCGGCCGCTCCTCCCCCTGGAGGGCGAGCTGGGCGTCGCAGATCCCCTGCTCCAGCTCCCCCGCCTCGACCAGGAGCTCCGCCAGGATCGCGTGCCGCTCGATGCGCAGGCGGGTGGTGACCAGCCGCTCCAGGCCGGCGCGAATCGCCAGAGCTTTCTCCCGGGGATCTTCGACCCGCTTGGCGTCACCGTAGACGAGCATGAGCCTTCCCCTTGCAAACTCCGGGCGAACGCGCTCCGATCAGCGGCCCAGCGCCGCCGCGGCCTCTGGAGCGGCGAGGCGGGCCCACTCAGCGTACAGGGCTCCCGAGGGATGGAGGCCGTCGAGGGCGATGAGCGAGCGATCGGCGCCGGCCTTGCGGGAGACGGGGGTCACGTCCACGTAGCGGCTCCCCGCCCGCGCCGTCTCCTCGCGGTTGATGCGGTTGAAATGATCGATCTCGGCGGCGATCCGCCCGCGGTCCCGACCGCTCTGGACGGCAAAGGGGGTGACGCTCCAGTCGGGGATCGACAGCACGACGACCCGATCCGCCCTGCCCCCGGCGAAGCCGATCGCCCGCCGCAGCATCGCCGCGAAGTCGGACCGGTAGGTCTCCGGGTCGCCGCCCCGGAACTGGTCGTTGACGCCGATCAGCAGCGTCACCAGCCCGTAGGGACCGCGCGGGGCCGCGGCATCGATCCCCCGCGACAGCTCGCGGACCGTCCAGCCGGTCCGCGCCACGATCTCCGGCTCGGCGCCCCCTGTCCCCCGCTCCCGCAGCAGCGCCGCCAGCCGGACCGGCCAGCGGTCGGCCGTCTCGACGCTCTCGCCGATGGTGTAGGAATCTCCCAGGGCGAGATAGCGCAATGTCGCGTTCACCGCGTTCACTGCATTCGGCGCCGGACCAGAGGCTCCGGGCCCCAGCGCGAGCATGACGACGGCGATCAACGTCAGGCTAATACTTGACATGTCAACTATATATCCCTACAATAACACCAACATGGAAAAGATGAGCCCATTGCAGCGGGAGATCCGGCAGGGAAAGCCCTTCCGCTCCCGTGGACAGGAGGTCGTCGTGGCGCTGCTCCGCACGGCGGATCTCGTGCGGCGCGCCGTCAGCCGGGCGGTGGAGACACAGGACATCACGCTTCAACAATACAACGTCCTGCGCATCCTTCGCGGCGCCGGCGAGCAGGGGCTGCCCACGCTGGAGATCGCCGGGCGGATGATCGAGCAGGCGCCCGGCGTCACCCGCCTGCTCGACCGTCTGGAGGCCAAGGGACTGGTGCGCCGCGAGCGCTGCCGCGAGGACCGGCGGCAGGTGCTCTGCTGGCTCACCCCCGCCGGCACCGAGCTGGTCGAGAAGCTGGACGAGCCGGTCGACAGGGCAGACGTCGAGGCGGTCGGCATGCTCAGCCCCGAGGAGCAGGACCAGCTCCTGCGGATGCTGGACGCGCTGCGCACCAGCCCCCCATAGCTTTTTTTCGTCAAACGGTTGAACCGACAACCTTTTATTTGACACTCATCCCATAGAGGGACCTGACTTCAAGAGGAGATACCGATGAACCGTAAACTTTTCGCCGCCGCCGTCCTCACCACCCTCGCCGCCCTGCCCCTCCGGGCCGACACCTTCGCCATTGACCCCGTCCACTCGGAGGTGTCCTTCCAGATCCGCCACCTGGTCTCGAACGTCCGCGGCCGGTTCAACGACTTCGCGGGGGCGGTCCAGATGGATCCCAGGAACCTGCAGAACTCCTCGGTGGAGTTTCACATCAAGGCCACCAGCATCGACACCAACCAGGCCGACCGCGACAAGCACCTGCGCTCGGCCGATTTCTTCGACGTCGAGAAGTTCCCCGAGATCACCTTCAAGAGCAAGTCGATCCGGCCGGCCGGCAAGGACAAGTACAACGTCACCGGCACGCTGACCCTGCACGGCGTCAGCAAGGACGTCACGCTGCCGGTGATCTTGACCGGCCAGTCCAAGGACCCCGGGGGGGACGCCCTGGCCGGCTTCGAGACCGAGACCACCCTCAACCGCAAGGACTACGGGATCGTCTGGAACAAGGTGCTCGACAGCGGTGGCGCGATGCTGGGTGACGACGTGAAGATCTCGATCAACCTGGCGACCGTCAAGAAGGGCGACAAGGCGGCGGCCAAGGGGAAATAAAGGAAGTAAGAAGGAGGGCAGGGGCCAAGAAAAAAGGGGGTAGAATGCATTCACCTTCTACGAAAGGAACGCCATGATCCGCAAATTCACCATCTCGCTTCTGCTCCTCCTCGCCATCTTCGCACTGCCGGTCCGCTCCCGCACTCTGGCGAGCAGCCATCCGACGACAAAGTTGGCCTGTACTTGCAGCGCGCTCGAGCGGCAAGCCTGCGCCCAGTATGGATATGCCTGCGGCTACGATCCGGACACTCGTACGTGCTCGTGCATCTAGCCCGACCGGATCGGCCGCCCGGCTCCCTGGAATAGCGCCTCGACCCGGATCCGTTTCCCTGAGACAGATCCGGAGGCTCACGATGCGACTTTACCCGGCGCGATTCTGGACCCGACAAGCTCTTCTCACTCTCGCCCTGCTCCTCGGCTTCGCCGCGCTCCCCGCCGCGGCGAAGCCGAGCTCCATCCTCGACGACCCGGAGTTCCGCACCGAGGTCCGCCAGGGGCTCGACCGCCTCTACGACATGGACTTCGCCGGCGCCAACGCCGCCTTCGCCGCCGTCGAGCAGCATTACCCGGGGCACCCCGTCGGTCCTTTCCTGCGCTCCCTGGGACCCTGGTGGGAGATCCTGATCGATCCCGACGACGAGTCGCACGACGACGCCTTCTTCCATGCCATGGACGAGGTGATCGACCGCTGCGACAAGCGCCTCCGGGCCGACCGGGAGGACCTCGACGGGATGTTCTTCAAGGCGGGCGCCCTGGCGTTCCGCGGCCGGCTGCAGTCCGACCGCAAGCACTGGCTGCGCGCCGCCCTCGACGGCAAGAAAGCGCTCCAACTGCTCGAGGCGGTCCGCCAGCGCCAGCCGGACAATCCCGACCTGCTCCTGGGGGTCGGCCTCTTCGACTACCTGGCGGACGTCGCCCCGAGCCAGTACCCGATCCTCAAGCCCTTCACCCGCTTCTTCCCCAAGGGGGACCGCCAGCGCGGGCTCCAGGAGATCGCCACGGCGGTCGAGAAGGGAAATTTCGTCTCCACCGAGGCCGCCTTCTGTCTGGTGCAGATCCACTACATCTTCGAGCACGACTACGCGACCTCGCTCCACTACGCCCGCTGGCTGCGCGACCGCTATCCGGACAACGCGCTCTTCCACGTCTACGAGGGGCGCTCGCTCGCTCACCTGAACCTCTGGCCGGACGAGCGGCAGGACCTCCTCGACGTGCTGGCGCGGCAGTCCGAGGGCAAGCCCGGCTATCGCGGGGACGTGACCCAGCAGGCCCTCTACGTGCTCGGCCGGGACGAGGTGAGGTGGCGGCAGTACGCCGACGCGCTCCCCCATCTCGCGCGGCTGGAGGTCCTTCCCACCCGCGGCGACATGGCGGACGACTACAAAGCTTACGGGCGTCTCTACCGGGGCATGGCCCTCGACGCCATGGGCCGGCGCGACGAGGCCGTCTACTGGTACCAGCGGGCCCTCGACATGCGCCCCCCCGGCGAGGTCCGCGACCGGGCGCGGACCTACCTCAAGGCGCCGTATCCTGGGTAGTTGGATCCGGAACCGGCGGCTCCGGCTTCCGCCGGAAGGCGTAGATGACCCCGCCCACGGCGAGCGCGACCGCTCCGGCCACCAGGTTGGCCCGCGTCGCGCTCGCCGCGAAGACGACGCAGAGGATCGCCGCGGCAATCGGGATGACGGGACCGCCGGGGAGGCGGACCGCTCCCGTCCGCGGCAGCTTGCGCCGCAGCACCGGCACGGCGAGAGCGGTGCCGAAGTAGGTGGCGAGCCGCGCCACGGCCGACAGGGTGGCGAGCGCCTCGAAGGAGCCGGTGAAGGCGAGCGGCAGGGCGATGGAGGTCTGCACCAGGATCGCCGCCGCCGGCGTGCGATAGCGCGGGTGGAGGGTGGCGAGGAACCGCGGGCCGAAGCCGTCCCGGGCCAGGGCGTAGAGGTAGCGCGGCCCGGAGAGCACCGTGTTGCTGTTGGTGCCGAGGATGGAGATCACCGCGCCCACCGTCATCAGCAGTCCGCCCCAGGGGCCGAGGAAGCGCGCCGCGGCGGCGGCCAGCGGAGTCTTGGCGTCGACCACGCCGGGGAGCGTCCCCAGGGCCACCCACTGCACGGCGGTGTAGATCAGCGTCACGACGACGATCTGGACGATCAGGGCGAAGGGCACGTCCCGGCGCGGGTTCTTGAACTCCCCGGCCGGCGCCGCCGTGTTCTCGAACCCCGCGTAGGCGAAGAGGAGGAGGAGAACGGCGCTGCCGAGGGTCCCCGAGCCCGGTTTGGCGGCGACCGAGGTGGCGAGGGCGGGCGAGACGTAGAAGATCCCCACGAAGACGAAGATCAGCAGCGGCAGGGTCTTGGTGATCGCCAGGAACACCGCCGTGCGCACCCCCGACTTGACGCCGGCGACGTTGATCCAGGTCAGCAGGAGCACGGGCAGCACGATCGCGAGCGTCCTCCCCCACCCCGCGCCGGCGGCCGGCCAGAGGTAGACGAGCGCCCGCGCGAAGCCCACCGACAGAGAGGAGACCGACGAGACCCGGGCGAGCCAGGTCATCCACCCCACCTCGAACCCCACCAGGTCGCCGAACGCCTCGCGGGTGTAGACGTAGGCGCTCCCCGGGCGGTCGAAGTAGCTCGCCGCCTCGGCGAAGCAGAGCACCAGCAGGAGCACGGCGACCCCGGCGAGCACCACCGCCCCCACGCTCATCCAGCCCAGGATGGCCGCCGCCCCCGCGGGCAGCAGATAGACGCCGCTGCCGATGACGTCGTTGACCGAGAAGCCGACGATCTCCCAGCGGGAGACGGCGCGGCGCATGCCGAGGTTCTGCGGGGTGCCTACCGGGGCGATCACGGGCTCGCTCATCGTTTCAGACCTCGATCCGCGCCCCCGCCGTCTCGGGGAGCGTCCACACCCAGAGGCCCGCCAGGACGGCGAAGAAGGCGGCGAGCCCCACCCCTCCCGCCAGCCCCCAGCGGCCGGCCACGCCGGCGATCACCAGGGGCGCCACGAACTGCACGCCCCGGGTCACGTTCATGGTGATCGACATGGCGGCCCCTCGCACCCGGGTCGGGAAGAGCTCGGAGAAGTAGGGGCCGTAGCAGGACCAGGTGCCCGTCCCCACCCCGGCGACGAACATGCAGGCGAGCCCCACTACCGGCCGGGAGGCGAAGAGATCCCAGAACAGGGTGACCATGGCGAGTCCCGCCGCCGTGATCGCGCAGTAGAGCGCGAAGGCGCGGCGCCGGCCGACGGCATCCGAGGCCCAGCCGAAGGTGAGATAGCCCACGATCGACCCGGCGACGAAGGTCAGCGTCCACCAGCCCGAGCCGAAGATCGAGAGCCCCCGCTGCTTCTGCAGATAGCGCGGCAGCCAGACCACGGCGAACCAGTAGGCCGACATGTTGAGGATGGTGAGCAGGAAGGCCCGGGTGAACAGGCCGGCAAGGTCGGCCGCTACGAGTTGGGCCAGGATCGGCCGCCGGGCGTGGGGGGCGAGCTCGCCCGCGCGCAGCCGCCGGCGGTGCTCCAGCCAGAGGTCCGACTCGGGCAGGCGCTTCCAGGCGAGCAGCGCCAGGACCGGCGCCGCCGAGAGCAGGAAGACCGTCCGCCATCCCAGGCCGGGAGCGACGAAGGAGCCGGCGATCGCGGCGAGCCCCATTCCCACCGGCGCGCCGCTCTGGGCCAGTGCCCCGTAGCGGCCGCGCAGGGCCGGCGGGATGGTCTCCCCCAGCATCGCCTGCCCCGCCCCCCAGGTGCCGCCGATGCCGAGGCCGGCGAGCGCCCGGGCGGCGAGCAGCCAGCCCGCCCCGGGCGCCAGGGCGCAGGCGGCGTTGCCCAGCGAGAAGGCGGCGATCGACACCGCCATCGACAGCCGGCGGCCCAGCCGGTCGCTCATCCAGCCGAAGAAGAGGCCGCCCACCCCCGTCATCCCGACGCCGACCGCGGTGAGGGTCGCGAGGTCGGCCTCCGACAGGCCGAGCTCGTCCTGGATCGGCTGCAGCACGAAGGAGAGCAGCATCAGGGAGTAGAAGCCGGTGCACCAGATCCCCCAGGCGAAGGCGAGAATCGAGCGGTGAGCCCCGACGGGCCGCTCGTGGTCGCTGAGGCGAGCGGGCTGCGATACATTGAGCAAGCGCCGACATCGTAACCGGGAACCCCCCACGGGAACAATGTTTGATCGGAAAGAGATGAGATCCGCCGCCGCTTTCGCCCTCCTCCTCCTCGCCTTCCCGTTTGCCTTATCGGCGGCGCCGGCCGATCCGCGGTCCGAGCTCCTCCGCTTGGTCAATACCGAGCGCCAGCGGGCGGGGGCGCTGCCGTTGCGGCTCTCCATCCTCCTCGCCCGGGCCGCCCAGGAGCACGCCACCGAGGTCGCCCGGCGCGGCTCGCTCAAGCTGCGGGCCGGCTCCACCGACGGGATGCGCGAGCGCCTGAAGCGCCTCGGCTACCCGGCGCACGCGTGGACGGAGAGCCTGGCGACCGACGACGGCGATCCCGCCGCCGTGCTGCGCGACTGGCGGCGGAACGATCCGGAGACCTACCGCAAGCTCCTGTCGGCCGAGTACCGGGACCTCGGGATCGGCGTCGACCGGATGGAGCGGACGCCGCTCTACACCTTTCTCTATGCCGTGCCGGAGGGGGACTGGTTCGCCGGCGCCACCGCCGGACTCCACGACCTTGGCCGGGTGCGCGCCGAGATGCTGGCGCGGGTCAACGCCGAACGGAAGAAGGCGGGCGTTCCTCCCCTGAAATCCAATTCCAGGCTGGACGTCGCCGCCCAGCACCACGCCGCGGACATGCTCTCCCGCGCCTACTTCGCCCACCAGAGCCCCGAGGGGAAGACCGTTCGCGAGCGGGCCGCCGCCGCCGGCTACGACTGGCGGTCGATCGGCGAGAACATCGCCGAGGGGCAGCTCACGGTCTCCGAGGTGATGGACACCTGGATGCACAGCCCCGGCCACCGGCGCAACATCCTCGATCCCGGCTTCCGGGAGCTGGGCGTCGGCCTGGCGCTCGGCAGGAGCGGCGACGTGTATCAGATGGAGTGGGCGCAGACGTTCGGGACGCGGCGCTAGATCTCTACGCCAGATCTCTACGCTCGATTTCGCCGATCAATGCACGTGGCGCCCGCGCGCCTCGCCGATCACGGACTCGATCGCCGCCTGGTCCGGCGCCTCGGGCTCCAGGACGAGGTAGCGCTCGAGATCCTCGATCCCCCGGGTGGGATCCCCCCAGCGCAGCGACAGCAGGCCGCGGTCGCGCCGGGCGCCCACGTCGTTCGCGTCGAGCAGCAGCACGCGGTCGAGAGCCGAGAGGGTGCGCAGGAAGTCGCCGCGGTGGAGATAGATCCGCCACAGGTTGTTGAGCATGCGCACCAGGATCTGGCGCGGGCTCGAGGGCTTGAGCAGCCGCGGGTCGAAGGCGAGGGTGCCGCCGCTCAACTGGTCGAGCCGGGAGCGGCAATCCTCCTCGGTGAGCGGCCGGCCGCGGTCGAAGGGATCGAAGAGGAGCTGGTCATGGCGCGAGTGACGCAGCAGGAAATGGCCGGGGAAGCCCACGCCGTGGAGGGGCACGTCCACCCGGCGGCCGACCTCCATGTAGACGACCGCCAGCGTGATCGGGATCCCCAGGCCCCGCGCGAGGACCTCGTTGAGCAGGCTGTTGCGCGGGTCGTAGTAGTCCTCGGCATTGCCCCGCAGGCCGATCTCGTCCGCCAGAAAGCCGGCGAGCCGGGCCATGCGGTCGAGCGGATCGCGCACCCCTGCAAGACGCGGGCTCAAGCCGGCGGCCATCGCGTCCAGGCGCGCCATCCACGGCGCCGGATCGAGCCCGGGCTGCTCCTCGGCGGCGATCCACAGCGCCGCCTCGGCGAGATCGATCCGCTCGTCCGGCAGCCCGGCGATCGCCGCGAAGCGCTCGCGCGCGGGGGAAGAAGAGGAAGAGGAGATCGTCGCCATGGCCATACCTGAAAAGGATCGCCGATCGATTTCGATTCCCATCCGCGCGAAGATGTATCGTTGCGGCCACGATCCAACCCGCTGGAAGGACCGCTCTCAGGAGGAATACCCCACCCATGGAGCCCATTCACGTCGGCATCCTGATCTTCGACGACGTCGAGGTGCTGGACTTCGCCGGCCCCTTCGAGGTCTTCTCGCGCACCCGTCTGACGCCCGGCGTCGAGTCCCGGCGCTCGGAGGAGAGCGCGCCGTTCCGCGTCTTCACGGTGGCGAAGACCCTCGATCCGGTCACCGCCACCGGCGGGCTCGCCGTCGTTCCCCGCCACGGCTTCGCGGACGCCCCCCGGATCGACCTCCTCCTGGTGCCGGGAGGGTTCGGCACCCGTCCCCTCCTGAAGGAAAAGAAGACCCTCGACTGGATCCGGCGGACCGCCGCCGCCGCCCGCCAGGTGACCTCCGTCTGCACCGGCGCCCTCCTGCTCGCCCAGGCCGGCCTTCTCCGGGGGCGCCGCGCCACCACCCACTGGGCCTCCCTGGACCTCCTCGATTCACTCGGCGCCGGCGTCACCGTCGACCGCACCTCCCGGGTGGTCGACGACACCGTCATCACCTCCGCCGGCGTCGCCTCCGGGATTGACATGGCCTTCTACATCGTCGAGACCCTGTTCGGCCCCGCGGTGGCGGACGAGACGGCGAAGTACATCGAATACCGGAGGTAGAGGCCAGGCACTTGAGTATTTCCATGTCAGGTTCTGACCCATGTTTCTCATCCTGAGCGGCGGAGACGCAGGTTAGGAATTCGCCCTCCGGGGGACCGGTTATCTCCTGTACGAGATCCGGGGCCTATGGAGGCGCCCGGGTCCAAGGAGATCCAGATGACTGAGAGAATGACGCTTCCCGTCCTGCCGCTGAGGGATTTCGTCCTGCTGCCGGGTGTCACGGCGCCGATCAACGCCGGCAAGCCCGCCACCTTGAAGGCGATCGAAGCCGCGCTCAACACGCCCGAGCGGCTGGTATTCGCGGTGTCCCAGCGCGAGGACGTTCAACAGGTCACCCCCGAGGTGCTCCACACCATCGGCACCGTGGCCCGCATCGGCCAGCTCCAGCGGGGCTTGGCGGGCATGCAGCTCCTCCTCCACGGCGAGAACCGCGGCATCGCGATGAAGATCGTCGAGAAGGACGGCCACCTGCAGGCGATCGTGCGCGAGGCCGAGGAGATGAAGCCCCTGGACGCGCAGGATCCCGCCTTCATCGCCCTCTTCCGCGAGCTGCGGGAGCGGGCGGGCGAGCTGGGCACCAAGGCCGGCCTGCCCGAGGAGGTCGTGCAGCAGGTCCTCGAGGGGGTTGACGATCCGGGCCGGCTCGCCGACCTCGTCGCCGGCTACACCGACCTCGGCAAGGCGCAGCGCCAGATGCTGCTCGAGACCCTTTCCGTCGAGGAGCGGATGCGGCGCGTGCTGGTGCACGTCCAGCGGCAGCTCAACGTGATGGAGGCCCAGGAGGATATCAAGTCCAAGGTCCAGGAAGAGCTGGGCGGCCGCCAGCGCGAGATGCTCCTGCGCGAGCAACTCAAGGCGATCCAGAAGGAGCTCGGCGAGGGAGAGGGCGGCAACGACATCGACGAGCTGCGCGAGAAGCTCGCCAAGCTCACCCTGCCGGCCGACGTCCGCAAGGAGGTCGACCGCGAGCTGGGACGCCTGGGCCGCATGGGCCGTGAGGCGATGGAGACCCAGGTGATCCGCACCTTCCTCGAGACGATCGCGGAGCTGCCGTGGAACACCCGCAGCCCCGAGCACCTCGACATCCCCGTGGCGGCCGGGATCCTCGACACCGACCACTACGCCCTGGGCGACGTGAAGGACCGGGTGCTCGAGTTCCTGGCCGTCCGCCAGCTCCGGCAGGCCGAGGAGGAAACCCGCCAGGTCGAAGAGGCCGCCGAGGCCACCGACGAGGTAATGATGGCCGAGCTCGGCCAGGATCAGGCGGGCTTCGGCAAGGACGAGGTCGTGCCGCCCTCGGTCGTCTCCCCCGCGACCGCCGAGGAGAAGCGGAAGTCCAAGGGTCCGATCCTGCTCTTCGTCGGCCCTCCGGGTGTCGGCAAGACCTCGGTCGCCAAGTCGATCGCCCGGGCCATGGGGCGCGAGTACGTGCGCATCTCGCTCGGCGGCGTGCGCGACGAGGCCGACATCCGCGGCCACCGGCGCACCTACGTCGGCGCCATGCCCGGCCGGATCCTCCAGGGCATGCGGCAGGCGGGTGCCAAGAACCCGGTCTTCCTGCTCGACGAGGTCGACAAGCTCGGCGTCTCCTTCCAGGGCGATCCGGCGAGCGCTCTGCTCGAGGTGCTCGATCCGGCGCAGAACGACACCTTCACCGATCACTACCTCGGCGTGCCGTTCGACCTCTCGGAGGTGCTGTTCATCGCCACGGCGAACTTCATCCAGAACATCCCGGGGCCGCTGCTCGACCGCATGGAGGTGGTGCAGTTCTCGGGGTACACGGAGCGGGAGAAGCTGGCGATCTCGCAGCGCTTCCTGGTGCCGCGGCAGATCCAGGAGAACGGCCTCAAGCCCGGGCAGATCGACATCAGCGACGCGGCCCTGGCCGAGGTGATCACCAGCTACACCCGCGAGTCGGGCGTCCGGCAGCTCGAGCGCGAGCTCGGCAAGCTCGGCCGCAAGGTGGCCCGCAAGATCGCCGCGCGCGAGGTCGAGCGGGTGGACGTCGACGCCGACAAGGTGCACGAGCTCCTCGGCCGGCCGAAGGTCCATCCCGAGCGGGCCTCCCGCGAGGACCAGGTGGGAGTCGCCACCGGCATGTACTACACGCCGATGGGCGGTGACATCATGTTCGTCGAGGCCTCCACGATGAAGGGCAAGGGCGATCTGGTGCTCACCGGCCAGCTCGGCGACGTGATGAAGGAGTCGGCCCGGGCGGCCTGGAGCTACGCCCGGTCGCACGCCGAGTCGCTCGGCATCGCCGCCGAGTGCTTCGAGCGCGACCTGCACATCCACGTCCCGGCGGGCGCCATTCCCAAGGACGGTCCCTCGGCGGGGGTGGCGATGGCGACCGCGATGGTCTCCGCCCTCTCCGACCGCAAGTCGAAGCACAACCTGGCGATGACCGGCGAGATCACGCTCTCCGGCCGGGTGCTGCCGATCGGCGGGGTCAAGGAGAAGGTCCTCGGCGCCGTGCGCTCGGGGATCACCGAGATCCTGCTGCCGAAGGACAACGAGGCCGATCTCGACGATCTGCCCCGCGAGGTACGGGACAATCTGACGATCCACCTCGCCGAGGATCTGGGCGACGCCCTCGCCCTCACCCTGCGCGGCGCCAGCTACCGCGAAGGCCGCCTCCGCTTCGAGACGCCTCTCGAGGACGGCACCTACAGCAGCATCCCTCACTGAGCCGGTCGCCACCCGGCCAGGTCGATCTCCACGGCCGCCGCTCCGCTCCCTTCGGGGACGGACGGCGGCTTTTTTTATTTTGTCACCTTCTCGCAGCCGGTATCTTGGCGTCCGTACGCGTCCCTCTTCCGAGCGCTTGGTCCAGGCTCCAGATCCCCGATCCCCGCGCCGCGATGTACAGGAAGAGGAAGGCGTAGACCGCCGCCAGCTCGCCCTTGTTGACGATCGGCCAGAAGCCTTGAGGGAAGTGCGCCATGAAGTAGGCGACCGCCATCTCGCCCGAGGCAATGAACGCCGCCCACGAGGCGTAGAGCCCCACCAGGATCAGCAGGCCCGTGATCAGCTCGATCAGCCCGCCCACGCCGAAGAAAGACATCAGCGGCAGGGGCTGGCCGTTCCCCCCAGGGCCGCCGAAGGCGCCGAAGACCTTCTGCGCCCCGTGACAGGCGAAGAACAGACCCACCACGATCCGCAGGATCGCGTAGATGGGCTCACTGTAACGTCCGAGAATCCGGTCCATGGCTCCTTCTCCCCTCCGCCGGTCGAGCCGGCCGTCGTGCCTCTCCGTCCAGGCTACTATACTGAAAGCATGAGAGCGGCGCTTCTCCTGGTTTCCCTGGTGGTCTGGACCGGCTGCGGCCAGCCGGCCCCCGTGGGATGGAACGACTTCGGGGCGGGCTCGATCCTGGAGGCCGTCGATCAGGCCAGCGTGCAGCGGAAGCTGGGTCCCCGAAGGAAGTGACCCATAACCGATACTCCTGGGGCGACCGGGAGTACACGACCTGGTCCTACCCCGGGATCAGCGTGGACTTCTCCAGCGGCGACTCCGTCGCGGGGATCTCCCTCACCGACCCCAGCCTGAGCACGCGTCGCGGTCTCCATCCCGGAGACACGGCCGAGCGCGTCATGGTCCTGCACGGCGGCCCCTATCGCCTCGACGGCAAGCCCTGGGGACCCAGATCCGCCGGCGATCTACCGCCAGCGGACCCCGGGGTGACCTGGACCTACTGCCAGCCGCGGGACCCAATGTGCCTCCAGGGCGTCGAAGTGGAGTTCGGCGCCGGCCGGCGGGCGCGGCGCGTCTTCGTCGGCTGGTTCCGGAGTCAGCCCCCGGCTTGATTTTTGCTCAGTCCGGACGGGCATGATCACCTTCAAGCCCGTCCGGCGCCGCCTGCTCGCCGCGGTGGCCATGGGTGCCGTAATGGCCGCGGGCTGCGCCTCCCCGGCGCGGCTCCCGGTCTCCGCCGGGACCGGCCCCCATCCCACCCTGCCCTCCCCCAACAAGGCGCCGATCCCGCTGGTGCACGTCGTCACCGCCCAGGGCTGGCCGGCGGGCGGCAAGCCGGTGGCGACCGAGGGAACGGTCGTGGCCGCCTTCGCCAGGGGGCTGGACCACCCGCGGTGGCTCTACGTGCTGCCCAACGGCGACGTGCTGGTGGCCGAGACCAACGCGCCGGTGCGGCCGAAGGACAACAAGGGGATCAAGGGCTGGTTCTTCAATCACTTCCAGAAGAAGGCCGGCGGCGCCGTGCCCAGCCCCAACCGCATCACCCTGCTCCGGGACGCCGACGGAGACGGCGTCGCGGAGATCCGCTCGGTGTTCCTCTCCGGGCTCAACTCCCCCTTCGGCATGGCCCTGGTGGGAGACGCCCTCTACGTGGCCGACAGCGACGCCCTCCTGAAGTTCCCCTATACGTCCGGCGAGACCCGGATCATGGCGCCCGGCATCAAGGTCCTCGACTTCCCCGCCGGCCCGATCAACCATCACTGGACCAAGAACATCCTCGCCTCCCCGGATGGATCGAAGCTCTACGTGGCCGTCGGCTCCAACAGCAACGCGACGGAGAACGGCATCGAGGTCGAGAAGGACCGGGCGTCGATCTGGGAGGTGGACCTGGCGACCGGCCACCATCGGATCTTCGCCTCCGGGCTGCGCAATCCGGTCGGGCTGGCCTGGGAGCCCGGGAGCGGCGCCCTGTGGACGGCGGTCAACGAGCGCGACGAGCTCGGCAGCGATCTGGTGCCCGACTACATGACCGCCGTGCGCGAGGGCGGCTTCTACGGCTGGCCCTACAGCTATTTCGGCCGGCACGTCGACACCCGGGCGAAGCCGCCGAGGCCCGATCTGGTTGCCAAGGCCCTGGTACCCGACTATGCCCTGGGGCCGCACACCGCCTCGCTGGGCCTGGCCTATTCGGGAGGAACGTCCCTGCCGGCCCGGTTCGGCCACGGGATGTTCGTGGGGCAGCACGGCTCCTGGAACCGCCGGCCGCGCAGCGGCTACAAGGTGATCTTCGTCCCCTTCACCGGCGGCGTGCCCTCCGGCGATCCGCTGGACGTGCTGACCGGCTTCGTCGACGACCAGGGCGGCGCGATGGGACGGCCCGTGGGCGTGGCGATCGATAAGCGCGGCGCCCTGCTGACGGCGGACGACGTGGGCAACACCATCTGGCGGGTGACCGGCGCCACAGCCCCCACTCCCTGATGCTCCTCCAGATCGGGCCCCGGGATCCTTCAGAGGGATCCCGGGGCTGGCGAGGGTGCGTCAGTGAGTTAACACAAGCAGTCGGTAACGGTGTTGCAGCGGTTGTTGCACGACGCCGTGCAGTAATCGCCTGAGTAGCAGCGGCCGCCCGTGTTGATGTAGATCCCGCCAACCGCGACCCCCTGGGGCAGGGCCAGCTCACGGAGGGTCTCTCGGTGCAAGGAGAGCTTCGGGGCCTTTTTCTTCATGCGTCCTCCTCTGTTGGAGCTCACGGACGCTACGGGAGATTCCGCCAGCCTCCAGCCAAGCTCTCCGTCAGTCTACCCCGCCAAAGCACCCGGGATTCTGAGAGATGGATTGATCCGGGGGCGTGCCGAACACACGCCCCCGGGCTAATGCCTGCTGACGGCCTTGCGGTGCGGTGGGATCTTCCGGAGCCCCGTTCTGCGGCGGACCGGCGGTTCGGAACGACGCGTCGCGTCGCGCGGCATGGAAACATCGTCTTCACGGATCGGGAGCCGCGGCGGAAAGTGGGGAGGAATCCGCACCACGAGGGGAGGAATCCGCCCCTGTCGGCGGAGTCTGGTGGAATCCCCGGTGATTTCTAGGCGATCCCGGAGAGGGACGTTCCGCTCCCCAGGGGAAAGCTCCAGAACCCGCCGGGAGCGGGAAGATCCCCGTGGGTCCCGCTACGCTCCCGGCGGGGATTCAGCCGTTCTACGGAGTCCCGCTGAAACGCCCCGCGAAGAGCCCGGCCCCTCCCGAGCCGGGGATGCTGGCGGAGGGCGCGGCGTAGAGCTGGTGCGGCACCATCGGATCGGCGATCAGGCGCTCGATCCAGAGGCGCGAGCGCACCCTCAGGCCGGCGTCGATCTCCTCCCAGGTCAGGCCGCCGTCGGCGCTGCGCAGGACGCCCTTCCCTTGGGTGGCGGCGTAGAGTACCCCAGGGGTCGCGGGGTCCACCAGGAGGTCGTTCACGGGGGCCGGCGGAGTGGTCAGCGACTGCCAGGTGAGGCCGCCGTCCGTGCTCTTGCGCACCTGGCCGGCCTGGAGGCCCTCGTACAGCGTGGATGGGTGGACGGGGTCGACGGCGAAGGCGACGGGACCGTTGTCGAGCTGCTGCCAGGTGAGGCCGCCATCGTGCGTGCCGAAGAGGAGGGGGAGGGAGCCGTGGCTGCTGGGGGCTGGAACGAGCTTCCCGGATCAAGGCGTAGGCCACGGCCGGGTCCGCGGGGTCGGCGATCAGGCGCTGCACGCTAAAGACTGAGAGGTCGAGCCCCGGCGACCAGGAGACGCCGCCGTCGGTCGAGCGGAGAATGCCGTTGCCGCCGGCGAGCAGCGCGCCGCCACGCCGCAGCAGCGACGTGGGAGACAGGTCCGCCAATCCCAGGCTGGTCCACGTCCGGCCACCGTCGGCGCTGCGCAGCACCCCCGCGCTGTTGAGACCCGCGGCAGCGAAGAGGACGTCCGGCGAGGCCGGATCGAATTCCAGGTCGGCGAGGTCGCCGCGGCCCGAGAGCAGGCTCCAGGTCTGGCCGCCGTCGTGGCTGACCGAGAGGCCGTAATCGTGGCCGACGTAGACCGTGGCAGGATCGGCCGGGCTGAACTTCATGAAATGGACGATGCCGACCGGCAGACCCGCGGGCGCTCCCCGGGTCCAGTCGCCGCGGACGCCGGTCAGGCGCACGGCGGGGGTGCTGCCGGCGTAGGCGGTGCGGCCGGCCGCGTCGAAGACCAGTCCCTCCGCCCAGAAACGCCCCGGCACGCCGGCCGTCACCGGCCGGAAAGTGACGCCGCCGTCGGTGCTGAAGTCGATCGCGGCTCCGTTGCGGCCGGCGAGGGCGTATAGATGGGTCTTGGCGCGGGGATCGACGACGATCGTATCGTAGGGAACCGCGTCCGCCCGCTGCGTCGAGACCCGCGACCAGTGGGCGCCGCCGTCGGTCGAGCGATAGAAGTTGCGGTCGTTCGTGGCATAGAGCGTCAGGGCGTCCGAGGGGGCCACCGCGAGCCCGCCGGCGGTGAGCCGTTCCAGCGGCGGTCCGCTCACCACCGGCCCGGTGGGCGCCCAGGAGTCGCCGCCGTCCGCGCTCTGGAAGATCTCGCCTCTCGTCGTCAGCAGGTAGATCCGCCGCGGATCGGTCCGGCTCACCTGCAAGACGATGGGAAAACCGGGGAAGATCTGATTCCAGGTCGCTCCGCCGTCCGTGCTTCTCTCCAGCCCGTTCGCCGTGGTGACGAAGAGCGCGGCGGGGCTGGCGACCAGCACGTCGAGCAGGGGGGTGGAGCCGGCGCCGGAGGTCTGCCTCAGCAGCCGCCAGTGGCGGGCGCCGTCGTCGCTGCGGAACAGGCCGGAGGAGCCGGTCAGGTAGAGGGTCGAAGGGTGGGCGGGGTCGACGACGACGGCCAGCGGCAAGCTCCCCTGGAGCCCGCTGCCCGACCAGGTCCAGGTGCGTCCGCCGTCGGCGCTGCGGACCAAGTCGAAAAACCCGGCCCGGGCGTAGACCGTGCCCGGGGTTGCCGGGTCGGCGGCCAGCACGCGCAGGCCGCCGCCGGATCCGGGGGGGCCGAACGGCGTCCAGACGCCGTCACCCGCCCGCGCCGGCAGCGCGCTCCCGCTCAGCAGGGCGAGGAACAGGGCGGACAGCAACAGGCGAACGCTCCACCGGCCGGTAACGTGCTTCCTGGACATGGGACCCTCCCTTTTTTAGAGGACGTGGCGATTCCATGTCAAATTAACATATTGACCGCGAATTGAACAAGTCCGGCGGCGGACGCCGGGCCTGATTCAAATCGTCGGTTTCCGCGGAGTGAGGGATCAGAGCTTCCAGGCGATGCCGGCCGCGATCTCGCGGCCGCCGAGGTCGATCTGGCCGAAGCCGGCGAAATCGTCCTTGAGATCGGCCTTGACGCGGGTGAAGCGCCCCTCGGCGAAGAGCGACACGCGATGGGTGATCGGCGCCTCGAGGCCGACCAGCCCGTAGTAGCCGAAGGCCGTGCCGCTCGAGCTCAGCCGCGACGAGAAGACCGGCAGCTTGGGATCGTTGAAGTCCACGAAGTCACCCCGCTCCTCCAGACGCCAGGGATAGGCGCCGCCGCCGACGCCGATGTAGGGCTGGATCGGGGCGCCCCGGCCGGTCAGGTTCACCACCAGCCCGACGGTGGCCGAGCCGATGTCGAGGTTCGTGTCGTGCTGGATGCGGTTGCCGAAGTTGTCTCCGAATCTCCGGTAGGACTGGGTGGCGCTCCCCTGGTAGTACGAGCCCGAGAAGATCACGTGCAGCCGGTCGTTGAGCGGCAGCAGGTAGTCGAGGCCGAAGTCGGCGTTGTCGAAGTCGCTCTTGCTGGCGCCGGTGAAGTCGTTCCGGATGCCGTTCCAGTAGTCGGAGCTGCCGTCCGGACGGAAGTCGCCGACCCGGATGCGGAACTCGCCATCTCCCGGGTAGTCTTCGTAGTGACGGTGGTAGCGCTGGGCGAAGGCGGGCACGGACAGGACGAGCAGCCCCGACAGGGCAATCATCACGCAAGCTGGTTTGGAAATCATCGTTTTCTCCTTTAGGTGATACTTGATACTCGCTACGACCGGAAGGGCGAGCAACCGGGATGCCAGACGCCCGCCGCACCGGGCCGAGAAGTCCGGAAGCACCTCTCTTCAGTGAGTTACGAAGAAACAGCCCCGGCGTTACAAGCCGCCGCGCCGTCCTCCTCGGAGGACGGTGGCCGCGACCTGAGCACGGTGTGAGGACGATTGGACAGAAGGTGCAGTTCCTTCAGCCGGAGGGCAGAGATTACACCCCGCGGCGAGGAAGGGCCTCGCTCCACCCCTCGCTTTGAGGCGATGGAACACGCAAAGGGCTTCAGGCCGCGTACTGTCACATTTTTTGCAGTACGCAATTCCTGGTCAGTGCGCTGGTGACTTAACACACACTAAGGAGGGAACAACAATGCGCAAGAATCTGACGATGATGGTAGTGATGCTGCTGCTCGTTCTCGGCGCGAGCCAAGGCCTGTATGCCCAGACCGGGAGTGGTGGGAGTGGGAGCGGCAGCGCGATGGGGAGCACCGGGAGCGGCGGCAGTGGAAGCGGCGGCAGCGGGAGCTCTGGATTGACCGGTCAGAGCGGGGCGACGGGAACGACGTACGGCGATGCCGGCGACCGCGGGGACCGCGGCGGTCACAACTGGGGCTGGATCGGCCTGATCGGCCTGGCGGGTCTCCTGGGCATGCGGCGCCATGAGGTTCCCCGGGACGTGAGGACGACGAACCCGGCGACGAACCGGTGAGCCAACCACCGCGGCGGCCCCCGGGCGCCGCGGGAGAAGGGCGGGGACTCGGATCTCCGCCCTTTTTATATCCGCCTCTTTTGTATCATCCTTTCAAGGAGCTCCGATGATCGCGATTTTCGACAAGCAGTCCGGCACACCCCTGGGCACCCTCGACGACCAGCAGTTCCAGTTCTTGGCCGACCACCTCGAAGAGGAGTCGCTCGCGGACGACGACTACTACCTCAACCGCACGACCGTGGATTTCTTGGCGGACGAAGGGGCCGACGCCGGCCTGCTCGAGATCCTGCGCCGGGCGCTCGGTGACCGCGAGGAGGCCGAGATCCGCTGGTCGCGCTCCTCGTCCTCCTCCTGACCGCTCACTGGGGAGCCGGGGGCTCCTGGGGCGGCAGGATCACCCGCAGGGACTTCGGGCGGCTCCGGTAGCGCAGGGGGGAGCGCATGGTGATGATCTCGCCGTCGCAGGCGACCGGGATGGATTTCTTCCTGCGGACCTCGACCTCGAATTCCGGCAGGCGCCGGTCCTCGATGCTCTCGGTCTGCTTGACGTCGCGCACCAGCCCCATCAGGGCGATGCCGATCAGGCCCAGCCGGCTGCGGCTGCGCGTCAGGTAGAGGTAGAGGTTGCCGCTGTCCGTCAGGCGGTCGGGAGCGCCGTGGGAGAGGGCGCTGAACTCGTACTCGTTGTTGCCGATGAAGATGAGCTCGGTCTTGCGCTGGGCCTGCCAGTCGCCGGCCGAGATCTTCACGTGCAGCGAGGAGAGCTTCGGCAGCAGCTTGAAGGTGGCGATCGCCATCGACATCCACTTGCCGTGGCTGGACTGCTTCATCTCGCGGTCGCGCTCCTTGACGATGGGCGGGTAGAAGCCGAGCGACGAGTTGTTGAGGAAGATCTCGCCGTTGACCTCGCCGACGTCCAGGGGGTGGACCTCCCCTTCCGCGATCACACGGGCGGCCGCCTCCAGATCGTTGGGGATCTTGAGATCGCCGGCGAAGTGATTGAGCGTGCCGAGCGGCAGGACGCCGAGCGGGACCTCGCCGCCCACCAGCACCGAGGCCACGGCGCGAACCGTGCCGTCGCCGCCTCCGGCCACCACCGCCCCGGCGCCCGCCTTGACCGCCGCCCGCGCCGCGTCGCAGATCTCCTCGCCGGGAATGAGCTGGACGTCGGCCTCGGTTCCGGCTTTCTGGAACATCTCGCGCAGGCTCCCTGCGGTGATGCCCTTCTTCTGCACGGTGCCGCCGTGGCGATTCACCAGCACGGTTATTTTCATCGGCGCATCCTAACACCCATGCTCAAGACGCCCCTCGCCCTCCTCTTCCTCTTCATTACCCTGCCGGCGCCGCCGGAGATCGCCGGTCCGCCCTCTCCCGATCACCTCCGCCAGGAGCTGCTCGCCATCGTCAACGACGAGCGGGCAGCCGCCGGGGTCGCTCCCCTCCACCTGCGGGCGCCGCTCAACCAGGTGGCGCAGCAGAACGCCGAGGAGGCGCGCGGCAACGAGGCGGCGCTCTACGACGAGAAGGCGATCCCCCGGATCCAGGAACGTCTGCGCCGGACCGGTTACGAGGCGCATGGCTGGCACCAGGCCTTCGCCTCGGGCAAGGAGGAGCCGGCGGCGCTCGTGGCCTGGATCAAGAAGGAGAACCCGGGGGCCTTCCGGTCGCTGATCGACCCCGACTATCAGGAGCTGGGGATCGGCATCAGCGAGATCCGCGGCACGCCGCTCTACGATTTCTTCCTGGCCTGGCGCGAGAGCGAGTCCTTCGCCCGCCAGACAGCGGGGCTCAACGATCTCGCCGGCGCCCGCGCCGCCATGCTCGCCCGCGTCAACACCGAGCGGGCCGCCGCCGGCCGGCCGCCGCTCGCCCTCGATCCCCGCCTGAACGAGGCGGCGCAGCGCCACGCCGAGGACATGCTGCGGCGCTCCTACTACAATCACGCCTCGCCCGAGGGGACCACCCCCGGCGACCGGGTGCGCAAGAGCGGCTACGCCCCCCGCCTGGTGGCGGAGAACATCGCCCGCGGGCCCTACACGGTCGCCGAGGCGATGGACAACTGGATGCAGAGCCGCGAGCACCGCGGCAATCTCCTCCAGCCCGCTCTCCGCGACCTCGGGGTCGGCATCGCGGTGGGCAGGAACTCGGTGGGCTACACGGTGCTGTGGGTGCAGGACTTCGGGGCGCCGTAGGTTTTCATCCCGCCTTCTTCTTCCCCAGATCGTTCAGCATCAGCGCCACCAGCGCCGTCCACCCCGTCTGGTGGCTGGCGCCGAGGCCGCGGCCGTCGTCGCCGTGGAAGTATTCGTGGAACTGGATCAGATCCTTCCAGTAGGGATCGGACGCGAAGCGCGGATCGCCGCCGAAGTAGGGGCGGCGCCCGTCCCCGTCGGCGAGGAAGATCCCGGCGAGCCGCCGGCGCAGCTCGCCGGCGACCTCGTCGAGGGTCATCATCCGTCCCGAGCCGGTGGGGCACTCGACCTTCAGGGTGTCGTGGTAGAAGTGGTGGTAGCGCTCCAGCGCCTCGATCAGCAGGTAGTTGACCGGGAACCAGACCGGCCCCCGCCAGTTGGAGTTGCCGCCGAACAGCCCGTCGCGCGACTCGCCGGGGACGTACTGCACCCGGGCTACCTGGCCGTCGTAGGCCAGCTCGAACGGATGCTCCAGGTGATAGCGCGACAGCGACCGGACGCCGTGCGGGGAGAGGAACTCCGTCTCGTCCAGCACGTAGCGCAGCACCCGCACCAGCCGCTCGCGCGAGGGGATGGCGAGCAGGTAGACGGCGTCCTCCGGCCGGCGGGGGGACTCCATGAAGGAGATGTTGCGCGCCAGGTCCTGGCGGTTGCGCAGGAACCAGCGCATCCGCTTGGCGAAGCCGGGGAGGCGGCGGAAGACCACGTCCTCGGCGAGCGCCGAGACCGCGAACAGCGGGATGATCCCCACCATCGAGCGGATGCGTAGCGAGGTCCGCCGGCCGCCGGTCAGCATCAGGTCGCAGTAGAAGCCGTCCTCCTCGTTCCACAGACCCGTGCCGCCCAGGCTGTTGATGGCGTCGTTGATGGCGATGAAGTGCTCGAAGAACTTCGAGGCGACGTCCTCGTAGGCCGGGTCCTTGCGCGCCAGCTCCAGCGCCATGGCCAGCATGACGATGCAGAAGAAGGCCATCCAGGCCGTGCCGTCCGCCTGCTCCAGGGTGCCGCCGTCGGGCAGGGGGCGCGAGCGGTCGAAGACGCCGATGTTGTCGAGCCCCAGGAAGCCGCCGGAGAAGAGGTTGTTCCCCTCGTCGTCCTTGCGGTTCACCCACCAGGTGAAGGAGATCAGGAGCTTCTGGAAGGTCCGCTCGAGAAAGAGCCGGTCGCGCTGGCCGCGCGGCGCCGTCATCTTGTAGACTCGCCAGCAGGCCCAGGCGTGCACGGGCGGGTTGACGTCCGAAAAGGACCACTCGTAGGCCGGGATCTGCCCGTTCGGGCGCATGTACCACTCGCGCATCAGCAGCAGGAGCTGCTCCTTGGCGAATTCGGGGTCGATCCTGGCGAAGGCCACGGTGTGGAAGGCGAGGTCCCAGGCCGCCCACCACGGGTACTCCCAGGTGTCGGGCATGGAGACCACGTCCCTGCTGTGGAGGTTGCGCCAGCCGGAGTTGCGGATCCCCTTGCGCTCCTCCGGCGGCGGCGGCTGGCCGGGATCGCCGTCCAGCCAGTCCGCCACGATGAAGTGGTAGAACTGCTTCGACCACAGGAGACCGGCGAAGGCCTGGCGGGCGACCCGGCGGCCGTCCTCGGCGAGGCCGGGCTCGATCCGCCCGGCGTAGAAGGCGTCGGCCTCCGCCCGGCGCTGGGCGAAGGTCGCCGCGAACGCCTCGCCGAACGGCTCGGCCGGGGCCTCCTCCACCATCGACAGCCGCAGATGGAAGATGGCCTCGCCGCCGGCCGGCAGCTCGAGCCGGTAGTGGAAGGCGGCCTTGGTCCCCTCCCCGTCCGGGCTCACGGCGTCGCCGCGCCCCTCGATCACATAGCGGTGGAAGGCGTCCTTGACGTGCGGGGAGGGGTTCGCCCCCCCGAACAGGCGCTCGGCGTTGGTCTCGTTTTCGGTGAACAGCAGCGCTTCCGGCGCCGTCTCCGCCGCCAGGCGCAGGCGGCCCAGCCCCGGGTGCTCCACCGCCAGGGCGCGGTCGCCGTCCCTCTGGATCGATCCCTTCGGCCAGCTCCCCTCGCCGTCGCGCCCCCAGCTCCAGGTGTTGCGCAGCCAGACCGTCGGCAGCAGGTGGACCGCCGCCGGCTCGGGGCCGCGATTGGCGACCGTGACGCGGATCAGGAGGTCGTTCGGCGTCTCCTTGGCGTACTCGGCGAAGACGTCGAAGTAGCGGCCGTCGTCGAAGAGCCCGGTGTCGAGGATCTCGAATTCCGGCTGGTCCCTGTTCCGCGCCCGGTTCTCCGCCAGCAGCCGGGCATAGGGGAACTCCGCCTGCGGATACTTGTAGAGCGCTTTGGCGTAGGAAGCGGTGGGGGTGGCGTCGAGATAGAAATACTGCTCCTTGACGTCCTCGCCGTGATTTCCCTCGGGGTTGGTGAGGCCGAAGAGCCGCTCCTTGAGGATTGGATCGCGGCCGTTCCACAGGGCGAGGGCGAAGCAGACCCGGCACTCGCGGTCGCAGATCCCCAGCAGGCCGTCCTCGCCCCAGCGGTAGGCGCGGCTGCGGGCATGGTCGTGCGGCAGGTACCCCCAGGCGTCGCCGTTCGCCGAGTAATCCTCGCGGACGGTCCCCCACTGGCGCTCGGAGAGGTAGGTCCCCCAGCGCTTCCAGTTCTTCTCCCGCCGGGCATCCTCCTGGAGGCGGACGGTCTCGGGATCGGCCGGCGGAGCGGCGCCGGCGGCCGGATCGGGGGTGGCCATACCGGAGGAGCTTACATCGCCTTGCGGTAGCGGCTGAAGGAACGGGTGGCGAGACCCGCGCAGAGCAGGGCGAAGGCGGCCAGCAGGCCGAGGCAGAGCGCGACCTCGGCGGCGCTCCGCCCCTCGAAGCCGTCACGGGCGGCGGTCACCGCCCAGTTGACCGGGTTGAAGCGGGAGACCGTCCGGATCCACCCCGGCATCAGGTTGCGCGACATGATCATGCTCGACAGGAAGGTGGTCGGCAGCACCACGAAGTTCATCACCGCGATCACCAGCTCCTGTTTGCGGGCGGCGAGCGCCAGGGCGTTGGAGAAGGCGGCGAAGGCGGCGCCGAGGAGGGCGGCGGCGAGGAAGACGGTGAGGACGCCGGGCAGGCCGCCATGCGGGCGCGCTCCCAGCAGGCAGGCGACGAGGAGGATGAGCGCCGCCTGGATCACCACCTGGAAGGCCGAGTGGAGGATGCGGGCGCCGATCAGCGCGCCGCGCGAGACCGGGGTGGTCAGCAGGCGGTCGAGCACGCCGCGGTCGATGTCCGCCAGCATGCCCATCCCGGAGTAGGCGGCGCCGAACAGCGCGGTCATGATCGAGATCCCCGGCGCCAGGAACTGCACGTAGGAGGAGGCGCCGAACCCCGGGATCGTCGTCACCGCCCGGAAGAGCTGCCCGAAGAGCAGCACCCAGAGGATCGGCTGGACGATCGAGATGAGAACGAAGACCGGCATCCGCGCCGTCGCCCGCAGCAGGCGCACGAAGAGATGCCACGTATCTCTGGCGAAATCCCTCACCCGCTCTCTCCATGGTAGGGGTGACCAGTCGCCCGGAGGTAGACTTGGTCGAGCGTGACGGCATCTTCCGCCTCTCCCGCTTCTCGAGCAATCTCCCGCTTCAGCTCCCCCGGCGTTCCGGCGGCCACGACCCGGCCGCCGTCGACGATCGCGATCCGTTGCGCCAACTGGTCGGCCTCCTCCAGGTAGTGGGTGGTCAGCAGCAGCGTCAGCCCCTCCGTCGCCAGCCGCCGCACCTCCTTCCACATCACCGCGCGGCTCTCCGGGTCGAGCCCGGTGGTCGGCTCGTCGAGGAACAGCACCTCGGGACGGTGGATCAGCCCCATGGCGACGTCGAGCCGCCGCTTCATGCCGCCGGAGTAGGTGGCGGCCGGGCGGTCCGCCGCCGCCTCGAGCTGGAAGAGATCGAGCAGCTCGGCCGTGCGCGAGCGCAGCTCCGCCGGGGGAAGGCGGAAGAGATGGCCCTGCAGGGTGAGGTTCTCGCGCCCGGTGGCCGTCAGGTCGACCCCCGAGCTCTGGGCCACGGAGCCGATCCGGCGGCGCACCTCGCGCGGCTGGCGGACGACATCGAAGCCGGCGACCCGGGCGCGGCCGGCGGTGGGGGCGGAGAGGGTGGTCAGGATGCGGACGGTGGTCGACTTGCCGGCGCCGTTCGGCCCCAGGAGGGCGAACACCTCGCCGGGACGGACGTCGAAGGAGACGTCGCGCAGCGCCTCCACGCCGCCGGCGTAGGTCTTGCGGAGATCCTCGACCTCGATGGCGTCAATGACTCCCATCGACTGAACCGGTCCCTCCCGCCCGCCGCGCTCCGCCGGCTCAGCGCGGGCCCGGGAAGAGCGAGCCGGGGATCAGGCTCCCGGGGACGTGGGTGAAGCTGCGGCTGGACTGATCCTGCCACTGCCAATGCGGCAGCCGCTGGCCGGGCCCGTGGCCCGGACCGCCCCCTGGACCACCGGGACCGGGGTTCCACCAGCCGGGGATCACCACCAGCGAGCCCCCGTAGCCGCCGTAGAGCGGGTTGCCGTAGACCGGCGGATAGGCGGGATAGGCGGGCTCGGCCAGGGTGCGCGCCATCGACAGCTCGGCGAGAGCGGCCAGCCGCTCCTCGCGGGCCTCGCGGGCCGTTTCCTGCCGGGCGGCGAAGCGCCGGGCCGTCTCCTCCTCCTGCGCCCGCAGCTTCGCATGGTACTCCTCGCGGGTGATCCACTGACCGTTGGCCTGCACGAAGCCGCGGCGCTTCATCGAGTCGGCGTAGGGGATCCAGCGGTCGAGCTGCGGGTCGTGCACGTAGCCGAAGCCGCGCAGGATCGGCCCCAGGCCCTCGAGCTTCGGATCGAGCGCCGCGGCGGCGAGCGCCGACTCGCGGGTGGCCTGGTCGAGCTCCTTGCCGCGCGTCCAGCGGGCGAGCTCCAGCCAGTCCGTAGCCCGCGCGGCGGGGTTCTTCCGGAGCGTCTCCTTGCGGCGCAGGTACTCGGCAAGGTTCGAATCCCCCGCCTCGACCCGCAGGATCTGCTCCTGGGGCAGGCTGAGCACCCCGCCCTGCATCCGGATGCGCACCTGCGAGCCGACCGTCTCCGCGATCACGCCCTCGAACTTCCGCCCGTTGACCAGGTAGACGTCGTCGGCGAGCGCGGGAACGGCGACGAGGAGGAGAAGAGAGAGCAGAGGAAGGGACCGGTTCCGCATGGAAACTTCCTTTCGTCCTTACGTCCATGGCCCGAAGGCCTGCCTAATATTACCACCGGAGCGGCCAAGAAAAAGGGCGGCCTCGCGGCCGCCCTCGGTATTCCAGCAGAAAGGTAG
>CAWCIU010000003.1:0-125247 GCA_963795735.1 uncultured Acidobacteriota bacterium
CGGGCGGGGCGTTGAGAGCGACCCCAGGAGGGCGACCGCAGGTCGCCCCTACAACCTCCGGCACAGGTTGAGGTTGGGCGAAGGTTGTAGGGGCGACCTGCGGTCGCCCTCAGCGAATCTCCCACCTCTCGGCGCCCACGAGCTTCGCCAGCCGGTCGAGCGCCGCTTCGAGCCCCGCCCGCCGTCCCTGGCTCTGCCGCACCCCCGGCTCCCACCAGAGGTTCTTGATCTCCAGCAGTCCCCGGTCCCGGTGGAGCTTGGGATCGAGCCGCCCGATCAGGCGCTCGCCCTCCAGGATCGGCAGCACGTAGTAGCCGTGCCGGCGCTGCGGCTCCGGCACGAACGCCTCGAAGCGGTAGTCGAAGCCGAACAAGCGCAGGGTGCGCTTGCGGTCGCGCAGGATCGGGTCGAACGGCGAGAGCAGGCGCACCCGCGGCGGGGCCGGCGGCAGGGCGGCGGCGCGGGCCTCCCAGCCGGGCACCGCCCAGGCCGCGCGCGGCCTGGCGCCGTCGGCGCTCTCGACCTGGACGGGGACGATCTCCCCCCGGGCGGCGGCCCGCCCGCACCAGGCGCGGGCCTCCTCCAGGGAGATGGCGCGCCAGAAGCCGGCGATCTTGTCCGCGCCGGCGACGCCCAGCCGCTCGAGGGCGGAGCGGCCGGCCCAGTCGAGGTGCTCCTCGTCGGTGGGCCGGGGCGCGGCGTGGACCGCGGGCAGGACCCGCCCGGCGAGGTCGTAGACCTTGTGGAAGCCGGTTCTTTCCGCGATCACCAGCTCGCCCGTGCGCCACAGGTACTCGAGCGCGGCCTTCTGCGGTTTCCAGCCCCACCAGGCCTTGTCGGTCCCCTCCGGGCGCTCGTCCTCGAAGTCGCGCGTCCTCAGCGGCCCCTCGCGGGCGAGGCGCTCGCGCACGTGGCCGATCACCCGCTCCGGCTCGGGGCCGATGCGCTCCATCCACCAGGGGTGCTCGAGCACCCGCCGGCGGTAGCGCTCGAAGCGCACCTTCCAGTAGGGATACCAGACGGTGGGGATGGCCGAGGCGTCGTGCGTCCAGTGCTCGAAGAGCCGCCGGTCGCGCTCGAGGAGCCGCTCGAGCAGCGCCGGCCGGTACCCCTGGAGGCGGGCGGCGAGCGTCAGGTGGTGCGCCCGCTCGACGACGTTGATCGAGTCGATCTGGACGAAGCCCATCCGCTCCACGAGCTCGTAGAGCACGTCCGCGGTCGCCTTGCGCCGCGGGTCGTCGAGCAGCCCCTGGGCGCCGAGGAGCAGGCGACGGGCGGCCGCCGTGGGGACGGTGGGCGGGGACGCGGTCGGCACGGAGGGGAGGATATCGAATCCGAGGGCCCTCACCACCCCGGCCCTCCTCTCCCGTCCCCTCCCGCCCTCCCGCACCGGGAGAGGAGGGAGAAGGGCAGATCAGAGCCCCTCTCTCCCGGGGAGGGAGGGGGGGTGGGGACGGGAGAGAGGGGTTGGGGAGTGAGGGTCTACGCCGCCGCCTTCTCGAAGCGCAGCCGCGGGTTCCTGCGCGCCCGCAGCAGGTAGGCGGAGATCTCCTGGACCAGGCAGGGGGTGGCGGCGTCGAGCTCGGCGGCCTGCTGGAAGACGGCGAGGGCGGCGAGGGCCTGGCGGTGAATGTCCTGGGAGAGGAAGACGTCGAGCATGCCGGCGGCGAGCGTCCGCACCTCGGCGTTGCGCCCCTCCTCCAGATAGAGATGGGCGAGGTCGAGCGCCACCAGCGAGGCCTCGTAGCCGTAGCCGGCGGCGAGGAAGCCGCGCTGGACCTCGCGCAGGGTCGTCTCGGCGAGGTCGCGGCGGCGGAGGCGGACGGCGATGCGGCCTTCCAGCCAGGCGAGGCGGAGCGCGGTCCAGGCATCGGGGAACTCGCGATAGGAGTGGCGGAAGCGCTGGAGCTGCCGCCGGGCCTCCTCGGGGCGCCCGCAGTCGTTGAGGAACCAGGCGAGGTTGTGCCGGGCGCCGAGCACCAGGCGCGGCTCGCGGTCCCAGTCGACGAGGCCCAGCCCCTTGCGGATCTGGCGGATCGCCTCCTCGGGCCAGCCGGAGTAGCCGAGGACGAGGCCCCGGCTGATCATCGCCCGCCCCTTGCGGTGCGGCTCCCGCAGGTCGTCGTAGATGTCGATCACCACGTCGAGCAGCTCGGCCGCCTGCTCGAACCGGCCCTGGTCGCTGAGCAGCGAGGCGCGCAGATCGAGGATCCGCGCCTCCTCCAGCGGATCGGCGGAGCCCTTCTCGGCCAGCCGCTCGGCGCGGGCGAGCGCCTCCTTGGCGCCGGCGAGGTCGAAGGCGATGCGGCGGGCGTTGCCGAGGTAGGCCCAGGCGCGGGCCTCGAGGTCCTGCGCCACGGAGCGGCCGTAGCGCTCGCCGTCGAGCAGCCCGGCGAGCAGGAGCCCGAGATTGGCCAGCTCGACCGAGCGGGCGCAGTCGCGGAATCCCTCCTCGAAGCTCCGCTCGATCAGCAGCTCGCAGACGGCGAGGGTCTGGAGGCGGCGATCGAGGCGCAGGAGGACCGGCTGCTCGCCGGCCGCCCGGCCGAGCAGCTCGTCGACCAGGGCGGGGGCCTCCCGCCTCTCCGCCGCCGCCAGGGCGAGCCGGCTCTCGAGGGTGGAGAAGAGGCGGTCCCAGGCGGCCTCCTCCTCCCCGGCGGGCTCCCCGGCGGGCGAGCCTCCCGGCCCCGCCGGCAGCAGGCTCGACAGCAGGTCGTCCACCCCCTGCTGGCACAGGGAGCATCCCGAGCGCAGATGGTCCTCGATCCAGCGCTCCTCGGCGGCGGCGGTCGCTCCCCGCGCGAAGCGCTCGAGATCTTTGCGGCCCGGGTGTTCCAAGCTCATCAGCTCCCTCCCCAGAAGGTGGGCGTACCGCCCCTTATCTTTAAGTTGCTGCTGGGCCGAAAAAAGTGACACCGGCGCCGAAAAAATCGGCGCCGGTGTCGGCAGGCGGAGACGGGGGAGGTCCCGGCAGGCTTAGTGGCAGCCGTTCGGGTCCATGCCGCCGCCCCCCTTTTCGAACAGTTGGAGCAGGAGCGAGAAGAAGGCGTGCAGGGGCTCGCTCAGCGCCCCGTCGTCGAGAGACCGGTAACGGTGGGGCACGGAGGCCTGCGAGGGCACGGCACAGGCCAGGGTGGCGAAGGCCGCGAAGAGCAGGATGGCGATGAACCGGCGGTGATTGCTGGCATTGCGGAGCGTGGACGGCATGAGGATCCCCTCCCGGGCAGGCGATCCGGAGCGATCATCATGACCGCGGCGGGCTGCCCTTCTAAAGGTAGAGTGCTCTTCAACGCCGGACTGGAACGCTAAAACAATGGGGATCGTCGTGTAGCTCTTGCAAGCCCGCCGGTATCCTGTTCCAGCGTTCTTTTGCCGTTTTCCCGCGAATCCGCGATGGCCCGACTGCCGCGCCGCCGCGGCGGCCGCTTCTTCTCGCGCAGCGGTCCTCAGTGGTCCGCATCTTGCACCCTCCCCTGCGCGAGGAGTGGGACGAGTGATCTTCAAAACTTTCTGGATGGCGGGTTTCGAGTGCTCCTGCCACCGTCGGAGTGACGGCAGGCGGCTCGACGTGATCGCGGCGACGGCGCACGACCGGTTCGCCGTGCGGGACTACGCGCGCGTGAGCCGGCTGGGGATCCGGACGGTGCGCGACGGCGCCCGCTGGCACCGGATCGAGCGTTCTCCCGGCCGGTACGACTTCTCCTCGCTGCTGCCGATGGTGCGGGCGGCGCGCGAGGCCGGGGTGCAGGTGATCTGGGACCTCTGCCACTACGGGTGGCCGGACGGCCTCGACATCTTCCGCCCCGAGTTCGTCGACCGCTTCGCCGAGTACTCCCGCGCCGTCGCCCGGCTGATCGCGGCCGAGACCGACGAGATCCCCTGGTACGCGCCGGTCAACGAGATCTCCTTCTGGTCCTGGGCGGGAGGGGACGTCGCCTATCTCAACCCCGGCGCCACGGGCCGGGGGTTCGAGCTCAAGGCGCAGCTCGCGCGGGCGGCCCTGGCGGCGATCGACGCCGTCTGGAGCGTCGACCCGCGGGCCCGCATCCTGCACGGCGACCCGGCCATCCACATCGTGGCGGACCCGCTGCGCCCGGCGACGGCGCCCCAGGCCGAGGGGCACCGGCTGGCGCAGTTCCAGGCCTGGGAGATGATCGCCGGCAGACTGTGGCCGCAGCTCGGCGGCGATCCGCGCTACCTCGACGTCCTCGGGCTGAACTTCTACCCGAACAACCAGTGGATCCTGGACGGCCCCACGATCGAGCGGGGGGCTCCGCTCTACCGTCCGCTGCGGGAGATCCTGCGCGAGGTCTGGGAGCGCTATGGCCGCCCGCTGGTCCTCGCCGAGACCGGCGCCCAGGAGGGCGCCCGCGCTCCCTGGCTGCGCTACGTGGCCGACGAGGTGCTCGCGGCCCGCCGGGGCGGGGTCCCCGTCCACGGCATCTGCCTCTATCCGGTCCTCGACTACCCGGGCTGGGACGACGACCGCCACTGCCAGAGCGGTCTCTGGGGGTATCCCGACTTGGGCGGAGACCGGCCGATCCACCCTCCGCTCGCCGAAGAGCTGGCGCGGCAGATCGAGCGCTTCCGTGGCGAGCCGGAGCCTTCCGAGACCCATGAACCATCCCCGGCCGCGCACCGCGGACCGGGCGAGGAGGAGACTGAACGTGCTGCCTTTTGAGGAGGCCTCTCAGCGTGCGGCCGGCCCGGCCACCCGGCCGGACCTCGTCTGCCTCTCCCACCTGCGGTGGGATTTCGTCTACCAGCGGCCGCAGCACCTGATGACCCGTTTCGCCGGCGACCGCCGGGTCTTCTTCGTCGAGGAGCCGATCTTCTTCGAGCCAGGCGCTGAAGAGGGCCCGGCGCGCCTCGACCTCAGCGAGCGCCCCGGAGGGGTGCGCGTCGCCGTGCCCCGCCTGCCGCGCGGGCTCTCTCCCGAGGAGACCGAGGCGGCCCAGCGCGATCTCCTCCAGGGGCTGCTGGCCGACCAGGGGATCGCCGACTACGTCCTCTGGTACTACACGCCGATGGCCCTCGGCTTCTCGGCGGATCTCGCGCCCGCGGCGGTCGTCTACGACTGCATGGACGAGCTGTCGCTCTTCCGCGGCGCGCCGCCCTCCCTGCTCGACCGCGAGCGCCGGCTGCTCGAGGTCGCGGACCTCGTCTTCACCGGCGGCCAGAGCCTCTACGAGGCGAAGCGCGAGCGCCACGCCGCCGTCCACGCCTTCCCGAGCAGCATCGAGGCCGAGCACTTCGGCCGCGCCCGCCGGCCGGCCCCCGAGCCCGCCGACCAGGCCGCCATCCCGCGCCCGCGCCTCGGCTACTTCGGGGTGATCGACGAGCGGATCGACCTCGAGCTGCTGGCGGCGGCGGCCGACCTCCGGCCCGACTGGCAGTGGGTGATGCTGGGGCCGGTGGTCAAGATCGACCCGGCGAGCCTGCCGCGGCGGAGCAACCTCCACTATCTGGGGATGAAGGCCTACGACGACCTGCCGTCCTATCTGGCGGGCTGGGACGCGGCCCTGATGCCGTTCGCGCGGAACGAGTCCACCCGCTTCATCAGCCCGACCAAGACGCCCGAGTACCTGGCGGGCGGGCGGCCCGTGGTCTCCACCCCGATCCGCGACGTGGTGCGCCCCTACGGCGACCTGGAGCTGGTCGAGATCGCCGAGGACCCCGAGTCCTTCGTCGCCGCGGCCGAGCGGGCGATGGGCCGCCATGGCGAGGGAGGGACGGAGCGCGAGGAGTGGCTGCGCCGGGTGGACGAGCTCCTCGCCCGCGGCTCCTGGAGCCGCACGTTCCGACAGATGTCCGACCTGATCGACGGGGCCGTCTCGCGGCGCCGGAGCCAGGCGGACGAGACGCTTTGACAGACGTTTCAAGCTGGCTCGCGGCGGATCACCCGCTCCGTAAGCTTCTTGGATGGATCACTCGAAAGGAGCCGGTTCGATGTTCGACTACTTGATCGTGGGTGCCGGGTTTGCCGGCAGCGTGCTCGCCGAGAGGCTGGCGCGGGGTTCGGGGAAAAAAGTGCTTCTGGTGGACCGCCGGCCCCATATCGGCGGGAACGCCTTTGACCATTACGACGACGCCGGGGTCCTGGTCCACAAGTACGGCCCCCACATCTTCCATACCAACTCGCGGGAGGTCTTCGAGTACCTGTCGACCTTCACCGCCTGGCGTCCCTACGAGCACCGGGTGCGGGCGAGCGTCGACGGCCAGCTCGTCCCCATCCCGATCAACCTCGACACCATCAACCAGCTCTACGGCCTGAGCCTCACCAGCATGCAGGTCGAGGACTTCTTCGCCTCGGTGGCCGAGCCCCGCGAGAGCGTCCGCACCTCCGAGGACGTGGTGGTCTCCCGCGTCGGCCGCGAGCTCTACGAGAAGTTCTTCCGCGGCTACACCCGCAAGCAGTGGGGGCTCGACCCCTCGCAGCTCGACTCCATGGTCACCGCCCGCGTGCCCGTGCGCACCAACCGGGACGACCGCTACTTCTCGGACACCTACCAGGCGATGCCGCTGCGCGGCTACACCCGGATGTTCGAGAACATGCTCGACCACGAGAACATCAAGATCCTGCTCAACACCGACTACCGGGAGATCGTCGACATGATCCCCCATGACAGGATGATCTACTCCGGCCCGGTCGACGAGTTCTTCGACTACCGCTACGGCAAGCTGCCCTACCGGTCGCTGAAGTTCGAGTTCCAGACGGTGAACCAGGAGTGGGTGCAGCCGGTGGCGGTGCTCAACTACCCCAACGAGCATCTCTACACGCGGGTCACCGAGTTCAAGCACCTGACCGGCCAGGAGCATCCGAAGAGCAGCCTGGTCTACGAGTACCCGATGGCCGAGGGGGACCCCTACTATCCCGTGCCGCGCCCGGAGAACAACGAGCTCTACAAGAAGTACCAGGCGCTCGCCGAGGAGCGGTCGAACGTCCACTTCGTGGGCCGGCTCGCCACCTACAAGTACTACAACATGGACCAGGTGGTGGCGCAGGCCCTCTCGGTCTACGCCCGCATCGTCGGCCAGAAGCGCGCCGAGGCCACCCGCTCGGAGGCCGCCCGGCCGGCGGTCGCCTCCGTGCTCACCGCCTCCCGCAAGGAGCGCCAGCAGGGACCGGTCGCCAGCCTCTCCAAGGCTCCGGCCACCGCCGGAAGCCAGGGCGCCTCGTAGGCGATCCCCTTCCCCACGGCAGCAAAAGCAAAGGGGACCGGAAATCCGGTCCCCTTTGGGCGTGGCGCGCGACGCCGGTACGGAAACGCCGCGGTTGGCAGGTGGGTGCCGCGGGGCGTTACTTCCGCCGTGGGATTCCCTTGAACCGGCGGCGGACGCTCGCCGGCGGAACCCCGGAAGGCTCGACCGCGGGTGCGATCGAGGGTTGTGAGTATACAGCAATGGACATGTTTACGGAATAGCAGATGCTCCTCTCCTGGGACGTAAGAGAGAGCCCCCGCTTGATACAGTCCCCGGCATGAAGATGCGCGCCATGGAGACGCGCCCGGCGGGCGGGATCGACCGGCTGCGCCGCCTCCGCGACTGGGCCCGGTCGCTCGACTTCACGCTGGCGCGCCGCTTCGGCCTCGCCAACCGGGAAGACCGCCTCTTCTTCGTCCTGATCGGGATCGTGGGGATCGTCGGCGGCCTGCTCGGCGCCGCCACCGACCTCCTGATCGGCCTCGTGCAGACCCTGCTGTGGGGCTCGCGGGGGGACCTGCTCACCGTCATCCCGAAGGTCCACCGCTGGGTGGTGGTGGCGGCCCCGGCCGCCGGCGGCGCCCTCCTCGCGGTGATCCTCCGCTTCGGCCGCCGGCGGGACAAAGGGGAAGCGGGGGGCGAGGGGATGGCGATGCTGATCGAGGCGGTCGCCCTCTCCGGCGGCAAGATCGCGCCGCGTCCGGTGCTGCTCAACGCCGTCGCGGCGATCGTCACCGTGGGCAGCGGCGGCTCGCTCGGCCGCGAGGGGCCGATGATCCGGCTGGGGGCGATGATCTCCTCCTGGCTGGGGCAGCGGCTGGAGATGCCGCCGCACCGGCTGAAGATCCTGGTGGGGTGCGGCGCCGCGGCCGGCCTCGCCGCCACCTACAACATCCCGATCGGCGGCACGCTGTTCGCCATGGAGGTCATCCTCGGCAACTTCGCCCTGGAGATCTTCGGGCCCATCGTCGCCGCCTCGGTGATCGCCACCCTCATCTCGCGCTCGATCACCGGCAACACGCCGCTCTACGCCGCGCCCGAGTACTCGCTCGCCAGCGGCTGGGAGATGCTGCTCTACGCCGGGTTGGGGGTCGCCGGCGCGTTCGCCTCCATCCTCTTCATGTGGGGGGTGAGCCTGGGGACGAAGGCCTTCGCGCACCCGCGCTTCCTGCCGCGGCCGTTCCATCCGCTGCTGGGCATGACCCTGCTCGGGGTCATCGGCCTCTACGTGCCGCACGCCCTCGGCCGCGGCTACGGCACGATCAACCTGGCGCTCGCCGGCGCGCTGAAGCTCCCCGAGCGCTTCGCCCTCTCGCCGGAGCTCACCGGCCTGCTGCTGCTCGGCATCGCCCTGGTCAAGCTGGCGGCGACCGCCCTGACCCGGGGGTGCGGCGGCGCCGGCGGGATGTTCACGCCCTCGCTCGCCTTCGGCGCCCTGGTGGGCGGCGCCTACGGCTCGTTCATGCACGCCTGGTGGCCGCACATCGCCTCCCCCTACGGCGCCTATGCGGCCGTGGGCATGGCGGCGGTGATGGCGGGGACGAGCTACGCGCCGATCAGCGCCATCCTCATCCTCTTCGAGTTCACCGGCAACTACGACCTGATCCTGCCGGTGATGCTGGCGGCGATCCTCTCCAGCCTGCTGGCCCGCCATCTCCACCCCTACTCGATCTACACCGAGTCGCTGCGCGGCCGGGGGATCGACCTGCCCTGGCGGATGGAGGAGGCGGTGCTCGCCGGGCTCAAGGCGGAGAACCTGGCGCGCCCCGACCTCCAGGTGCTGCGGCCGGGCGACCCCTACCGCGACGTGGTGGAGAAGTTCCTCTCCACCCCGCGCCAGCGCCTGTTCGTGGTATCGGCGGAGGGCAAGCTGCTCGGGGCGGTGTCGCTCCACGACATCAAGGACGCGCTCGCAAGCCCGGAGACCCTGACGGCGGTGGTGGCGCTCGACCTGATGCTGCCGGTGGAGCAGACGATCCGCAAGGACGAGCGCCTGCACCGCGCGACCGAGATCTTCGCCCGGAGCGACTACGAGCGGCTGCCGGTGGTGGGGGCCGACGGGGAGTTCCTGGGGGTTCTCGCCAAGCGCGACCTGCTGGCGGTCTACGCCCAGGAGGTGCTCGGCCGGCCGGCGCTGCTCGCCACCTTCGTCTCCAGCCAGGACGCGCAGGCCGGCAACCGCCAGTACGTGGAGATCCCCCCCGACTTCGCCCTGCGGCTGGTGCCGGTGCCCGCCGGGCTGGTGGGCAAGACCCTCGCCGAGGCCCGGCTGCCGCAGACCCTCGGCGCCCGGGTGATGGAGATCCGGCGGCGGGGGAGCGGCGGCGAGGAGGCGATCATCCCGGAGGCGGACACCCGGCTCGCCGCCGGGGACCTGCTGCTGCTGCTCGGTCCCGCCGCCAAGGTGGAGGCGCTGGCCGGGGGAAGGGTCGCCGAGGAGGCCCTGGAGCATCACCAGGCCGAGGCGGGAGCATGAGCGAAGATGAAGAGAGGGCGGCGACGGGCGAGGAGCGGCGCCTGCTGGAGCGCCTCGCCGTCCCCCCCGGCCTCTGCGCCACCTGCGAGCACCTGCGCCTCCTCGCCTCTCGCCGCAGCGTCTTCGTGCGCTGCGGCCTTGCCGCGGTCGATCCACGGTTCCCGCGGTATCCTCCGCTGCCGGTGCGGGCGTGCGGCGGGTATCTCGCCCAGGAACCAGGGACCCAAGGGACCTCAGGGACAGCAGGGACATAGAAGCTTTCCCCTTGATGTCCCTGCTGTCCCTTGGGTCTCTGGTTTTCCCTCCCCCTTTACAACCCGCCCCCTTCACCGCTATCCTCGATCCTGCATTACGAGCGGCCCGGCTCCGGCCGGGCTCGGCAACCTGGGACGGACACCCAAGGTGCCCTCTCGCTCAACCGTTGAGCGAGGATGCGGTCGCCCCGTCAGGTGACAATTAAGTGTCCGGAGCGGAAAGCCCGTCTCGTGATGCTCGCGAGGCGGGCTTTTTGCGTTGGCCTGAAAAATTGGCCTGGAAGAGAGAGGAGAGAGTCTTGAGCGATCCGGTCTTCGACGTTCCGTTCCCCCTACGGCCTTCCGACGTGGACGAGCGCACGGCGCTCCTGCGGGCGGCCCTCGACGAGCGCATCCTGGTGCTCGACGGCGCCACCGGCACCGCCCTCCAGGGAGTCACGCTGACCGCCGACGATTTCGGCGGCTCCGAGCTCGAGGGGTGCAACGAGAACCTCTGCGCCACCCGTCCCGACGTGGTGGACGGCGTCCACGAAGGCTACCTCGCCGCCGGCTGCGACGTGGTGGAGACCAACTCCTTCGGCGGCACGCCGCTGGTGCTCGGCAAGTACGGCCTCGCGGACCAGGCCTTCGAGCTCAACCGCCTCTCCGCCGCCATCGCCCGGGCCGCCTGCGCCCGCCACTCGACCCCGCAACGGCCCCGCTTCGTCTGCGGCTCGATGGGGCCGACCACCAAGGCGATCTCGGTGACCGGCGGCATCACCTTCGAGGGGCTGATCGAGAACTTCCGCGTCCAGGCGCTCGGCCTGATGGCCGGCGGCGCCGACTACCTGCTGCTCGAGACCGCCCAGGACACGCGCAACGTCAAGGCCGGGCTGATCGGCATCGAGCAGGCGTTCGGCCAGGCGGGGTGGAAGATCCCGGTCGCCGTCTCCGCCACCATCGAGACCACCGGCACCATGCTGGGCGGCCAGGACGCCGAGGCGCTCGCCGTCTCGCTGCTCCACGCCGACCTCCTCTACGTGGGGCTCAACTGCGCCACCGGCCCCGACCTGATGACCGACCACGTGCGCACCCTCTCCGAGATCTGCCGCACCCGGGTCGCCTGCGTCCCCAACGCCGGCCTGCCGGACGAGGAGGGGAAGTACACCGAGGGGCCGGAGGTCTTCGAGCGCGTCTTCGGCCGCTTCCTCGACGCCGGCTGGCTCAACCTGGTCGGCGGCTGCTGCGGCACCACCGCGGCCCATATCACCACCCTGGCGGGCTTGGTCCGCGGGCGCCGCCCGCGGATGGTCCCGCACCACCGGCGCTCCCTGATCTCGGGCCTGGAGGCCGTCGAGCTCTCCGAGGCGCAGCGGCCGGTGCTGGTGGGGGAGCGCACCAACGTCCTCGGCAGCCGCAAGTTCAAGGGGCTCATCCAGGCCGGCCAGCACGAGGCCGCCGCCGAGGTGGGCCGCGCCCAGGTCAAGGCTGGCGGCCAGATCCTCGACGTCTGCCTCCAGGACCCCGACCGCGACGAGATTGGCGACATGGAGGGGTTCCTCGATCGCCTCGTCCGCCTGGTCAAGGCGCCGCTGATGATCGACTCGACCGATGCCGCGGTCATGGAGCGCTCCCTCACCTACTGCCAGGGGAAGGCGATCCTCAACTCGGTCAACCTGGAGGACGGCCTCTCCCGCTTCGAGCGGGTGGTGCCGCTCGCCCGGCGCTTCGGCGCCGCCCTCGTCGTCGGCCTGATCGACGAGAAGGGGATGGCGGTCACCGTCGAGCGCAAGGTCGAGGTGGCGCGCCGCAGCTTCCAGATCCTGGTCGAGGAGATGGGCGTCCAGCCCGAGGACATCTGGTGGGATCCCCTGGTCTTCCCCTGCGGCACCGGGGACTCCAACTATCTCGGCTCGGCGGCGCAGACGATCGAGGGGGTGCGCGCGGTCAAGGAATTGTTCCCGGACAGCAAGACGATCCTCGGCATCTCCAACGTCAGCTTCGGCCTGCCCAACGCCGGCCGCGAGGTGCTCAACTCGGTCTTCCTCTATCACTGCACCAAGGCGGGGCTCGACGCGGCGATCGTCAACACCGAGAAGCTCGCCCGCTACGCCGATATCCCGGCAGGTGAGCGCGAGCTCGCCGAGGCGCTGATCTTCCTCCCCTTGGGAGATATCGAGGCCGGCAACCAGGCGGTCGAGACCTTCACCGCCCACTTCCGCGGCCGCTCGGGAGCCGCCGTCCGTCCCCGCGCCGAGCTGCCGCTCGAGGAGCGCCTCGCCCGCGCCGTGGTCGAGGGGAGCAAGACCGGCCTCGAGGACGACCTCGCCGCCGCCCTCACCGATCCGCGCTGGCCGGCGCCGCTCGACATCATCAACGGACCGCTGATGACCGGCATGAGCGAGGTCGGCCGGCTGTTCAACGACAACCAGCTCATCGTCGCCGAGGTGCTGCAGAGCGCCGAGGTGATGAAGGCGGCGGTCGCCTACCTGGAGCCGCACATGGAGAAAGCCACCGACGGCAGCGGCTCCTCGCGCGGCAAGGTCCTGCTCGCCACCGTCAAGGGGGACGTCCACGACATCGGCAAGAACCTGGTGGACATCATTCTCTCGAACAACGGCTTCACGGTGGTGAACCTGGGGATCAAGGTCCCCTCCGAGCGGCTGATCCAGGCGGTGCGCGAGCACCAGCCGGACGTCATCGGCCTCTCCGGGCTGCTGGTCAAGAGCGCCCAGCAGATGGTGCTGACGGCGGGGGACCTGGCGGCGGTCGGCATCGACACGCCGCTCCTGGTGGGGGGCGCGGCGCTCACCCGGCGCTTCACCCACCGCAAGATCGCTCAGGCCTACACCGGCCTCTGCACCTATGCCAAGGACGCCATGCACGGCCTGAAGCTGGTCGAGCGGCTGCTCGATCCGGCGCAGAAGCCGGGCCTGGAGGGGGAGGTCACGGACTTCATCGCCCACGACACGGCCGACGCCGCGGCACCGGAGGCCGCCGAGGGGGAGGGCGCCGGCCGCGCTCCCGCGGCCGAGGTGCGCCGGGATCTCCCCGTGCCCGCGCCGGCCGACCTCGACCGGCACGTCGCCGAGCTCGACCTGGACCGCGTCTGGGCGTACCTCAACCCGCAGATGATCTACGGCAAGCACCTGGGGCTGAAGGGAGTGGTCAAGCGGCTGCGGGCCGAGGGGGATCCCAAGCTCGCCAAGCTGGAGGAGGTGGTGGGCGGGCTCCAGGAGATCGCCCGCAACGGGGCGATGCACGCGCGGGCCGTCTGGCGCTTCTTCCCGGCCGAGGCGGAGGGCAACCGCATCACCCTGCGCGACCCGGAGACCGGCCGGGTGGCCGCCGCCTGGGACTTCCCGCGCCAGAACCGCGAGGGGGGCATGAGCCTCGCCGACTACGTGCTGCCCGGGGACCACGTCGCGCTCTTCGTGACCACGGCGGGGGAGGGGATCCGCGAGCGGGTGGAGGAGTGGAAGCGCGCCGGCGAGTACCTGAAGAGCCACGCCTTCGCCGCCCTGGCGCTGGAGACCGCCGAAGCCGCCGCCGAGTACCTCCACGCCTGCATCCGCAAGGACTGGGGCCACCCCGATCCGGACGACCTCACGCTGGAGGACAAGCTCGCCGCCCGCTACCGCGGCAAGCGCTACAGCTTCGGCTATCCCGCCTGCCCGGACCTCGCCTTCCAGCGCGAGCTGTTCCGGGCTCTGCGTCCCGAGGAGATCGGCGTCCAGCTCACCGAGGGGGACATGATGGACCCCGAGGCCAGCGTCTCGGCCCTGGTCTTCCACCACCCGGACGCGCGCTACTTCGGGGTCTAGGAGGATCGGCCAGGAGGATCGGCTCACTTCTTCGTCGCGTTCTCCCGCTTCAACGTCTGGGCCGTGGTGATCAGGTGCCGGGCTTCGCAGAGGAACTCGGCGTCCGCCTTGTAATCGTCCTTGCAGATCTTGTAGGCGAGGGTTTTGGCGGTGGCGAGCTTGCGGGCTTCGGACCAGGGGATCTCGGCCCGGACGTACTCCACCAGGGTCCGCGGGTTGCCGGGATCGCTGTCGTGCCGGAGCTTGCCGAGGGTGACCGGCTGGCCGTCGGCGAGGAGGGTGAGGTCGAAGCAGCCGGTGTACTTGAGGGTCTTGCCGTTGCCGACCACCACGAACATCAGCGAGTCGGGGTCGTCCGAGGTCCAGACCAGGAGGGGGTCGAAGCTGAACGGCTGCGGCACCAGCCGGGTCTTCTGCACCACGGCGCCGGTCGACGGGTCCTGCTCCCGCACGCTCTGGCAGGTCGGCCAGATCTGCTTGAGGGTCGTCTGGCCCGCGGCCGGCAGGGTGTAAAGAAGAAACGCCAACGCGAAAACGGCTCGGTACATTCCGGGAATCCTCCTCGACCACGGTAACGCGGCTCCGGGCGTGGGGATTCCGCGGCTAAGGCCGTGAGGAAGGCGTGAGGAACAGCGCGGCCGAGGCGAGTTTGCGGTCGAAGGTCTTCAAGGTGTGAACGCTCCGCCGCTTGCAACAGGCCAGGTGAAGGAGGTCGCGGGCGTTCAGGTCCGAATAACGGTCGGCGAGAGCGCGGGCGAAGCGGACATCCTCTCCTTCGACAGACCAGATCGAGGAGATGCAGGAATCCACCAGGGCGAAGGCTGCGTCCAGCGTGGCGAAACGCTGGACGGGAAGGTAGGCATGGAGAAATTCCTGCAAGACCTCGGACGAGGTTGCGAGCCTCGCCTTCGAGACAAGACTTTCATCGAAGAAGAGACGAGCCTGGGGCTGCAGGGAATGAGGACGCCCGACGGCATACATGAAGAGGTTGGTGTCGACGAAGATCAAGTCTCGGCGGCTCCGGACCGCTTCGACGCTTCGATCCTCCCCAGGTGCTCCTCCCAATCCGGCTCCGCTCCTTGCTCGCGCGCATCGCAGTCCCTGAAGAAAGCTTCCAGGTCTTCGTGGGAGGCGATCTTTTTTCGCTGCTTCAACATCTCCTGACCGGCCTTCCGGAGCCAAGAGCTGAGGGACACTCCCTCGGCGCGTGCTCGGCTCTGAAAAATCTCCTTCTCCTGTTCTTCCAAGATGACCTGCACTCTCGTCGTCATGGTTCCTCCGAGGTTACACACCATGGTTACACACTTGGAGGGCAGCATCAACAGATCCTGGCCCCGATCTTGCCTATGAATATGGTTGCGACTTGGGCAAGCCTTTCCTCGCCAGGAGAAATCCAACATGACCCAAGGACGCTACCGAAGTCTGGAAGACCCAGATACGTTGCGCCTGTTCATTCAGAATCTGCGCGAGGGGATCTACATCACGAACGACGCCGGGCAGATCCTCGACGCCAATCCCGCGTGCCTGGAGATCTTCGGAGTCTCCTCCGCGGAGGAGCTGCGCAACCTTCAAGCGCAGGATCTCTTCGCCGACCCCGAGAGGCGGGCCGAGGAGACGAGGCTGCTGGCGCGCGAGGGGGAGGTGCGGGAGTTCGAGTTCGTCGTCCGCCGTCCGGACGGCGAGGAGCGCACGGTGCTCGACAGTTGCCACGCGGTGCGCGACGAGGCGACCGGCGAGACGCTCTATCACGGCATCCTGATCGACATCTCCGGCCGCAAGCAGCTCGAGAGCCGCTTCCACGAGGCGAGCCTGCGCGACCCCCTGACCGGCTGCTACAACCGGCGCTTCCTGCAGGACGTCCAGCATCGGCTGACCACCTTCGACACCTGGGGCGCGATCGTCGTCGACGTCGACAACTTCAAGGAGTACAACGACGACTTCGGCCACCAGGCGGGCGACGAGGTGCTGGCCAAGGTGAGCCGCTTCCTGCAGCAGAACGCCCGCGCCGAGGACGCGGTGGTGCGGATGGGCGGCGACGAGTTCCTGCTCCTGCTGGTCGGCGCCTCGGCGCGCTACGTGGCCGAGGTGGGGCAGCGGCTGCGGCTGACCGCGGCCGAGCAGAACGTCCCCTCCTTCTCGCTCGGCTGGGCCACCCGGCACGGCACCGAGAGCCTGGAGCGCACGATTGACCACGCCGACCGCGAGCTCCTGCAGATCCGTCTCTTCGAGCGGCGGTCCCGGCAGAAGACCCTCCGCGGTCCCCGCCGGCGGCTGGTCGAGGGGATCCTGGCCGATTGATCCCTGCCTGGTGGTTGAAAATCAACCATCCAGTGGTTGATTTTCAACCACACCCTGCCCCCGCCCTTGAGACTTTGCCCCGCCGGTAATATTCTGGAGGGAAATTCGCCTAAGAAGACGGGACCGGTCCGCGGCTGGAAAGGCGGGGGCGTTTGGCACTCCTCAACGAGCAGATCGACGGCAAGTACGAGATCCTGGGCAAGCTGCGCGAGGGCGGCATGGGCGCGATTTACAAAGTGCGCCACCGCCTGCTGGACGAGGTGCGCGTCGTCAAGGTGATCCGCTCCCAGCAGGCGGACGCGGTGGGGGAGGCGGCGGACCGCTTCCTGGCCGAGGCGCGGTCGGCCATCAAGCTGCGCCATCCCAACGTGGCGGTGCTCCACGACTTCGCGGTGACCGGCGACGGCCAGGCGTTCATCGTCATGGAGTACATCGACGGCTGGAACCTGCTCGAGGTGCTGAGCGGCTTCGGGCCGCCGCCCATCTCGCTGACGCTGGAGATCGCCCGCCAGTCGCTCAAGGCGCTCGGCTATCTCCACCGCCACAAGATCGTCCATCGCGACGTCTCGCCCGACAACCTGATGCTGACCCGGGACGTCGACGGCCATCCGCTGGTCAAGCTGATCGACCTCGGCATCGCCAAGTCCCTGGGGGGCGCGAGCGGGCTCACCACCACCGGGGTCTTCCTGGGCAAGCCGCGCTACGGCTCACCCGAGCGGTTCGGCGGCGGCGCCTGGGACGAGCGCAGCGATCTCTACTCCTTCGGCGTCGTCCTCTACGAGCTGCTCACCGGCCGCGCCCCGGTCACCGGCAGCGAGCCGGCGGCGCTGATGGCGGGCCACCTCTTCCGGCCGCCGCTCGACTTCGCCGAGACCGATCCCCAGGGACGCGTCCCTCCCGAGCTGCGCGAGGTGGCCCTCCAGGCCCTGGCCAAGAAGCCGGAAGACCGGATCGCCAGCGCCGAGGCGTTCATCTGGGCGCTGACGATGCTGCAGGACCGCTTCCCGCTCACCCGCGAGGACCTGGACCAGGTCTGGGACGTCCTCCTGCCGCTGGGGACCGGGAGCGTGCCGGTGGTCGTGGCGTCGCCGGGCTCGACCCAGGACCGTCTCGACCTGGAGTTCGGGCTGGCGAAGACCCCGGCGACGGGAACGGTGACGGCAGAATCCGCCTTGCGGACGGCCGCCGCCGGAAGCCCAGCCCGGCTCGCCGAGGTGGTGCCGTTCCCCGCCGCGTCTCTCGCCGCTGAGACACGAGTGATGGAAACCTCGCAGCCGACCCGGCGGGTCACTCCCGTCGAGGATCTTGACTCCACCTGGTCCTCCCGCCCGCTGCGCGCCGCCGTGCCGGCCCAGACGCCGGCGCCCGCTCCCGCGTCTCCCGAGCCGCTCGCCGCCGGAGCGCCGCCGCGGAGCCGGCCCCTCTGGATCAACGCCGGCGCCGCCGCCGGCATCCTGCTGGCGCTCGCCGCCGGCGGGCTCTGGTGGTCGCGGCGGCCCGCGCCGGAAGCGCTCCCGCCATCTCCGCCGCCGGCGGTCTCCACCACGATCGCCGCGGCGAAGTCCCCCGCCGTCTTCGTTCCCATCCCGGCCGCGGTTCCCGTCCCGGCGCCCATCGTCCCGGCGAAGCCTCCCGTCTCCCCGCCGGTTTCCAACCCGGCCCTCGAGGCGCCTCGCCCCAAGCCGCCGGCGCCCGGCCCGGCCCTTGCGGAGCCGCGGCCGCCCGCGCTCCGGGCGCCGCTCCCGGAGGAGCCCGCTCCCGCGGCGGCCCCCGTGGAGACGATGAAGCCGGGGGACCTGATCAGCGCTGGCCAGCCCGGCGTCCAGCCGCCGGAGATCCGGGCCCTGCCCTCCTACGTGTATCCGGCGGCGGCGAAGGGGAGCGGCCGGAAGGTGTCGATCCGCCTCGCCGTCCTGGTGGACGAGAACGGCCGGGTGATCGACGCCCGCGTCCGGGAGGGGGACCGGTCGGGCCTCGGCTTCGACGAGGCCGCTCTGGAGGCGGCGAGGAAGGCCCGCTACTTCCCGGCCACCCGGGGGGACGTCCCGGGCAAGATGTGGACCGACCTGGGGATCGACTTCGCGGAGTGATTCCCCCTCTTCCCACGACGGACCAAACCGGTTATCATCCCGGGCCATGGTCTTTCTCCTTTTTTGGGGTTGAAGGCGGTGCCGCTGATCCCGCAGCGGCACCGCCTTGATTGTTTCCTCCCCGAAAGCTGAAGATCCTCCCTCGACAGCGCCTGATTTTCTTCCCGGCTTGGACGCGCCGCCCGCCGCGCGCGTATGATCCTGCAAGGAGCCATGATCCCGAGCCACCGCTGCGTCCCGACCGCCGGAGTCCGCCGCATGGAAAAGTCCCGTATCGCCGCCGCGCTGTTCCTCCTGCTCGCGGGCGGGATCGTCCGGCCCACCAGGGCCGAGAGCGCCCGCCAACGGACGGTGACCCCTTCCGCCGCGCGGGCCGGCGTCGCGCAGAGGAGACCCTTGAGCGCCGCCGAGCGGCGGCGGCTCCAGCGCGACCAGGCCCGCCGGCGCCACGACTTGGCCGCCGCCGAGCTCGAGCGCTTCCGCAACGCCCTGATCGCCGCCGGCGAGATGCGGGGCGAGTGGAGCGCCGGCGCTCCCTCCGTCCGCAAGGCCGTCCCGCCCCAGGCGCGGGCCGCGGCCGACGAGACGGTCCAGGACCTCTCCGTGGATGCCGACATCGGCCGGGTCTTCACCGTCGATCTCGGCGCGACGCCCGAGACGCCTGATGGGCCTGAGGCGCCCGAGGCGGAAGCCGGCTCCGAAGCCGGGCCGGTGCCGGTGGTCGAGGAGGTCGTCGTCGAGACTTCCTCGGGACAGGCGGCGGAAGGCGTCGCCGCCCCGGACGGCGAAAGGGACGAAAGGGACACCAGGGACGGGAGGGACATGGAGGAGGACGTGGACGTGGAGGCCACGGAGGCCGGGCCCGGGGCCGCCGCACCCGACGTTCCCACCGCTCCCGCCTCGCCCACTACGGCCGCCAAACCGGCCCGCCCGCCCGCCGAGGCCGCCCCGCTCCCCCCTCCCATCGGCTAAGATCCCGTCCTCTTCCCGGTCAGGCCGGAATCAGCAGGAGGTTTTCAAAACGATGGGACTTTTGAGCGCCAGCGTCGCCGTTACCCGGTTCAATGTCGCCGTGCCCTCCGAGGGGCCGGATTTCGAGCGCGTCCGTTTCTGGGAGATCGAGCCCGGCTCGGAGGTGCGCGAGCGGATGGGATTCGTCCCCTTCGAGCTCGACGCGCCCTGGGAGATCGCCCAGGGGCGCTACATCTTCCGGCTGCGCATCGATCGCATCCGCCCGGACGCCACGGCGGTCAAGGAGCGGCTCCGGGAGCTGGTCAAGACCGAGATGGAGGCGACCGGCAAGACGTTCGTGGGACCGAAGACGCGCAAGAAGCTGCGCGATCTCGCCGAGGCCGAGTCCGCGATGCGGCAGGCGCCGCGGACGAGCATCGTCGAGTGCTGCATCGACGGCGGCATCCTCTACGTGGCCAGCACCGCCAAGACCTACCTGGGCACGGTGATGGCCCTGCTGCGGCAGGCCGGCGTCGAGGGGGATTTCAAGGCCCCCTGGCTGGATGAGGCGCCGGAGGCGGACGAGGCGAGCGACGTCGTCATCCCCAAGGAGCCGGGCGAGTCGGTGCTGGGGTGCCGCTTCCTGCGGACGCTCCTCGAGGAGCCGGACGTGATGGTGGAGCCGGAGACCGGCAGCGTCCGCCTCGCCACCCGCGAGGCGCGGGTCACCCTCGCCGGCGCCGTGCTCAACGAGCTCTTCCGCTATCTGGAGGAAGGGGCCGAGATCCTCTCCGCCAAGATCTACGTCGGCGCGGTGCCGCTGCGCTTCGACGCCCTCTCCTACCGCCTCAGCGGCCTGAAGCTCGAGCCGATCAAGAACGAGCACTGGACGATCGACGTCGACCAGCGCCTGGAGCAGATCGGCGGGATCTTCGAGCTCCTCGACACCAAGTACGCGGCGCTCAAGGACCGCATGAACGCCGCGGCCGCCGCGCCGGCGCCGCCCGTCGAGGAGACGGACGGCGCGGAGCCGGCGGTGGTGGAAGCGGTCTAGGCTCTCAGAACCGGAATCCGAGACCCAGCCGGAGCTGGCGCGCCGGCAGCAGGTAGTACTGGCCGTCGCCCAGCTCGCTCTGCACGACCGGGGGGCGGGTGTCGTTGAGGTTGACGCCGTCCGCCCGCACCTCCCAGGGGCCGAAGTGGTAGCCGATCCCCGCCGACCAGGTGGTGTAGCTGGGCGCCAGGATCTCGTTCTGCTCGTCGAGCACTCGCGATCCCACGTAGTTGGCCGTCACCGACCCGAAGAGCCCGTGGGGGGGAGACCAGACCAGCCCGGCCGAGACGAGGTCCCGCGCCGAGAGCTGGAGACGGTGACCGGCGAGCTGGACGTTCTCGCCGTCGAGCACCTTGACGAAATCGCGGTACTTGGCGTCGTGCCAGGCGTAGCTCGCCTGCCACCAGAGATCGGACGAGACCCGTCCCTTGATCCCCAGCTCCGCCCCCTTGAAGCGCTCCGAGCCCGCGTTGGCGAGCCGCGGCAGGCCGTCCACCGACTGCGCGACGACGAGGTTCTTGAAGTCCATCTGGAAGACGGAGAGCTCCCACTCGAAGCGGCCGCCGGCGAGGCGGCTCTTCACGCCGACCTCGGCGCTGCGGGCGGTCTCGGGGTTCAGGATGCCCGGCTCGGCCTCGGGGCCGAAGTCGAGGGCCGCCGGCTTGTAGGTGTTGCGGTAGTCGCCGAACAGCCAGAGGCCGCTCGTCGCGTTCCCCCAAGCCAGCCAGCTCACCCCCACCGTGCCGCTGCCGCGGGTTACCGTCCGCTCGTCGGTGCCCTGGTCGCCGGGATCCGGGAAGCTGAGCTCGCGGTCGCCGGCCGTGCGCTGCTCCTTGGTGCGGTTCAGGCGGCCGCCGACCTGGAAGTGCCAGCGCGGCGCCGGGTCCCACTCCACCTGGGTGTAGAGCCCCGAGAAGTTGCGCTGGTCGTCGAGGTTGAAGCCATGGTTGAGCGGCTGGTCGCCGCTCGACGGGGCGCCGTGGCCGCTCAGGGGAACGAAGTAGAGGAAGGTTTCGGAGTCCGCCTTGGCCTTGCCGTAGAGGTGGTCGACGCCGGCCACCAGGTGGAAGTCCGATCCCAGACGCCAGGCGAGATGGCTGTCGAAGTAGACGTCGTCGGTCGTCAGGTCCTGGAAGAAGCCGGTGGCGTTGGGAGCCTCGGGATCGTCTCCTGAGACATCGGAGAGGAAACCGCGGATCGTCTTGCGCTTCGTATGGGTGACCGCCAGGGTGGTGGACCAGGCGCCGCCGGCGAGAGGGTGGTCGTAGCCGGTGACGAAATGGAGGCGGTTCTCGTCGAGCCTGGCGTCGCGCGGGTTCTGGTTGGAATCGAGCGGCACCAGCAGGGAGACGCTGGGGTCCATGATCGGATTCGGGCTCGCCGGCTTCTGATCGACGACCGAGCCGTCGACGTCGAAGCGGAAGGCGCCGCCGGCCGCGGCGAGCGACGAGCGGTAGAGCAGGTGCCCGCGGTCGAAGCGGGTACGGTCGTCCTTGAACCCCTGGCGCTCGCCGTCGACGGTGAGCGACTGGCGGAAGCCGCCGATCTGCGGCAGCGGGGTGGAGACGGCGGCGCCGCCGCTGCCGAAGTTGCCGCCCCAGACGCTGGCCGTGCGGCCGGGCGCGCCGGCCTGGCGGTGGATCACCTGGATGACGCCCGAGAACGACGTCGCGCCGTACATCACCGGCGCCGAGCCGCGGAGGATCTCGATGCGGTCCACGTTGGCGAGGTCGAGGCTGGGCAGCGCCGGGTTGAAGGCGCCCCCCCAGGGCACGCCGTCGACGACGAGGAGGAAGGCGTCGAACTCGCGCAGCCCCCAGATCTCGGGCACCGAGCCGGCCGGGCCGTTCTCGCCGCCCGGGGCGATGCCGAGACCGGGCGCGAGCGCCAGCGCCGACGGCAGGTCGATGGCGCCGCGGGCGGCGAGGTCCTCGCCGGAGATCACGGTGACGGAGGCGGGGACGGTCTCGACGTCCTCGGGAGTGCGGGTGGCGGTCACCTGGATCGTCTCGGTGACGGCGGGCGCGGGCTCCTGCGGAGCCACGGGGGGAGCCTCCTGGGGGAAGCCGGGGGTCGCGAAAATGGCGAGGGCAGCGGGCAGCGCGAGCCCGCGAAGGATCGTGAACAGAGACATCAGAGATCTCCTCCTGATGGAGCGACGTTGAACGATGGCTCGGACGACGCGACGGAGCGTCGCGGCCTATTCGTTCTGCCGCTGCGTCAGGAGCAGGATGTCGAAGGCGAGACGGGGAGCCCTGCCGGGATTCGCCAGCGGCGTCCGGCGGCGGGCGTCGGGGATGGGATCGGGGCTCTCGCGCGGCTCCGGGACGGGCAGGGGAGACGGTCCCGCGGCGAGCAGGGCCGCCCCGGCGCGCGCCTCCTCCGGGCTGAGCCGCGCCTGGAGGCCGGGCTGCCCGGACGCCACCACCTGGCGCAGGGAGCCGCCGCGGCGCGACCCCTCCACCCAGGCGACCACCCCGGTCTGGCCGGGGAGGGCCGGCTCGCCGGGCGCCGGGGCCAGGGTGGAAAAGAGGAACGTCCGGTCGATCGCCGAAGGGGCCGCCGGAGAGGCCGCGATCGAGAACCGCTCCGGCAACTCCAGGAAGACCTCCCGGCGCTCGTCGCCGAAGCGCAGCAGGAGGCGGGCGTCCGGCGTGGGGATGGGCGGCACCTGCCAGCGGACCCGCCGGAGGTCCTGGTCCAGGTGCGGCGTGATGCGCACCGGATAGGTGGCGCCGCCGTCGAGGCTGAGGAACGCCTCCCACTCCTCGACACCGGGGAGCCGGGCCTCCGGCGTCCATTCGAGCTCGGCGGTCGAGCCGGCCGCGAGCGTCGCGCCCGCCCGCGGCGCCAGCAGGCGGACGGGCGGGGTATCCGCCACGACCGCCACGGCGGGCGACGCCGCGAGGGCGGCCCAGGCGAGCAGGATCGGGATGATGAGGCGGCGCATGAGGATTCCTGCCGGATTATAGGGCGCTCGCCCCCTCACTTGAAGCTCGCCACCACCGGCACGTGGTCGGAGGGGGATTCCCCCTTGCGCTCGTCGCGGAAGATCTCGACCCCGGTGCAGCGGCCGAGCATCTTTTTGGTGCCCAGGATGAGGTCGATCCGCAGGCCGTTGTTCTTCTGGAAGGCGAGCTGCCGGTAGTCCCACCAGGAGTAGAGCCCCCCCTCCTCGTGATGCTTGCGCAGGAGGTCGTGGAGACCCCACCCGGTGATGCGGGCGAGCGCCGCGTGCTCCTTGGGGTGAAAGTGGATGCCGCCGCGCCAGAGGTCGGGGTAGCGCACGTCGCGCTCCTCGGGCGCGATGTTGAAGTCCCCCAGCAGCACCAGGGAGCCCCCGGGCTTCGCCGTCGCGTCGAGGAAGGCGCGCAGGCGCTGCAGCCAGTCGAGCTTGTAGACGAACTTGTCGCTCTCCGGCGACTGGCCGTTGGGCACGTAGACGTTGACGATCCGCACCCCGCCCACGGTCCCGGCGATCAGCCGGCTGGGGGCTCCCGGCTCGTCGTCCGGCAGGTTGCGCGCGACCTTGGTGACCGGCTGGAGGGAGAGGAGGGCGACGCCGTTGTAGGTCTTCTGGCCGAAGACCTCGGCGTGGTAGCCGAGCTCCGCGAACCTCTCCAGGGGGAAGAGGTCGTCGGTGGTCTTGATCTCCTGGAGGCAGAGCACGTCCGGCCGCTCGCGCTCCGTCCAGGCCACCACCCGCTCCACCCGGGAGCGGACCGAGTTGACGTTCCAGGTGGCGATCCTCATCCGGCTGCCCTCATCCCATCGTCCTCATGCCTTGGGGTCCACCACCAGCCCGATCAGCGCCGCGACGTCGCGGTGGCGCTCGATCGGATGGCGCAACGGCAGGCCGTAGTTGACCTGATAGCGGTTCCGCCGGCCTTCTTTCGAGACGGTCAGGTAGCCGTCCTTCTCCAGGTCGGTCACGATCCGCTGCACCGCCCGCTCGGTGATCCCTACCCGGACCGCCACGTCCCGCAGCCGCACCTCGGGGTCCTGGGCGATGCAGAACAGCACGTGCGCGTGATTGGTCAGGAAGGTCCAGCCGCCGCCCGTCGCCTCGCTCAAGGTCACCTCCAGGATCTCATTCCATAACGAAGCGGCCCGGAAGGGAAGGGGGGCGGGCGCCTAAACACTCCGGCGCTCCCCTGCGTATAGATGGATGGAGACGGAAACAACCAGACAATCTCCTCTCCAACCTCCCTCCTCCAACCCCGCCAGAGCGGGGTCTTTTTTTGGCCACAATTTTTTTGGCCGCAAAAAAGGAAGGGCGCCTCCGGAGAGGCGCCCTCGTGTGTCCGCGATGAGGCTGCGCCTACTTGCGGACTCCGGTTTCGTTGTTCAAGGCGCTGTGCTTCCTGCTGTAGCCGAAGTAGATGATGAACCCGAGCAGCAGCCAGACGATGAGCCGCGCCCAGTTGGTCCAGCCCAGGCCGTAGATCATCGAGAGGCAGACCACGATGCCGAGGATCGCCGTCACCGGCAGCATCGGCACCTTGAAGCCGCGCGGGATGTCGGGCCGCTTGACGCGCATGATCCAGACGCCGGCGCAGACCAGGATGAACGCGAAGAGCGTTCCGATGCTGGTCATCTCGCCGACGATGTCCTCGGGCAGGAACGCCGCGAAGATCGCGGTGAAGAAGAAGAACAGCCAGTTCGACTTGTACGGCGTCTTGAAGCGCGGGTGCACCTCGGAGAAGACCTTCGGCACCAGGCCGTCGTGGCTCATCGAGTAGAAGACGCGCGACTGGCCGAGGAGCATGACCAGGATCACCGACGAGAAGCCGGCGAGGATGGCGAAGGTCACGAAGTTCGAGAGCCACGCGTAGCCCGGCATGTACTTGGTGATCGCGTAGGCGACCGAGGCCTCGCGGCCGGCGGTGCGGAAGTCCTGGACCGTCGCGATGCCCGACAGCACGTACGAGAACAGCACGTAGAGCACCGTGCAGACCGCGAGCGACCCGAGGATGCCGATCGGCATGTCGCGCTTCGGATTCTTCGCTTCCTGCGCCGTGGTGGACACGGCGTCGAAGCCGATGAAGGCGAAGAACACGACGCCCGCCGCGCCCAGGATGCCCATGATGCCGCCGTAGTTGTGGGTGATGCCGGTGGGCGTCACGTACTGGGTGGCCTGGGGGATGAAGGGCGTGTGGTTCGCCGGGTTGATGAAGCCCCAGCCGAGCACGATGACCATGAGCACGATCGTGACCTTCGTGATCACGATGATGTTGTTGACCCAGGCCGATTCCTGCGTGCCCCGCACCAGGAGGGCGGTGAGGACGAGCAGGATGCCGACCGCGGGCAGGTTCATGATGCCGTGCACGCTCGGATCGGCCGCCATGCGCTCCATCGGCGAGTGGCACCACTGGTAGGGGATGGCGCCGATGCCCACGAGGTGGAGCACCCGGTTGAAGTACTCGCTCCAGGCGATCGACACCGTGGCGGCGCCGACGGCGTATTCGAGGCAGAGGTCCCAGCCGATGATCCAGGCCACGAGCTCGCCCATGGTGGCGTAGGAGTAGGTGTAGGCGCTGCCGGCGATCGGGAGCATCGAGGCGAACTCGGCATAGCACAGGCCGGCGAAGGCGCAGCCGACGCCCGCCACGATGAAGGCGAGCACCACGGACGGACCGGCGCGGTCGGCGATCGCCGCGGCGGTGCGGACGAACAGACCGGCGCCGATGATGGCGCCGATGCCGAGCGCGACGAGCGCACCCGGGCCGAGGGTGCGCTTGAGCGCCCCCTTGCCGGTCACCGCTCCTTCGGCGATCAGTTTGTCGATCGATTTGGTTCGGGTCAGCGACGACATCCGGTGGATCCTCCGTGAAAGGGTTAGCTGGACTTGCGGCGCCAGGCGAAATAAACGGGAATGCCGGTCAACACGATCAGCAGGCCGGGAAGCGAGGTCGCCGGCTTGTAGACCAGCAGCACGAGCGAGATCGCCGTCGCCGCCACGATGTAGAGCGCCGGCACCACGGGGTAGCCGAACGCCCGGTAGGGCCGCTCCGCGTCCGGCTGCTTGCGCCGCAGCACGAACAGCCCGGCGATCGTCAGCACATAGAAGATCAGTACCGCGAAGATCACGTAGTCGAGCAGGGTGTTGTAGAGGTTGCCGTAGGTGACCGCGCCGGTCGCCGCGTCGACCGCCCGCGTGCGCGGCAGCACCAGCAGCGAGGCCCAGACGCACTGCAGGATCAGCCCGAAGGCCGGCACGTGGCGCGCGTTGAGCCGCCCGGTGCGGCGGAAGAACAGGCCGTCCTGCGCCATCGCGTAGTAGACCCGCGCCCCGGAGAGGATCAGGCCGTTGTTGCAGCCGAAGGTGGAGATGATGATGGCGACCGCCATCATCGTCGCTCCCGCCGGGCCGAAGATCACCTGCAGGGCGGCGGTCGCCACCCGGTCGTCCGGCGCGGTCTGGATGGCGTGGAGGGGCAGGGTGCACAGGTAGGCCACGTTGGCCAGGATGTAGAGCCCGATCACCATCATGGTGCCGGCGGCGAGCGACAGCGGGATGTTGCGCCGCGGCTCCTTCACCTCGCCGGCGGTGAAGGTGATGTTGTTCCAGGCGTCCGACGAGAAGAGCGATCCCACCTGGGCGACGCAGAAGGCGATGAACAGGCCGAAGGCGCCCAGGGTGGCCGCGACCGGCGCCGCGATCGGCAGGTCGGGCCGGATCGTCGTCACGTCGCGCGGCGTCCACAGGTCGGTGAAGTTGGCCGAGATCGCCCCGGCGTTGCGGCCGACGAAGATGCCGAGCACGATCAGGGCGACGAGCGACAGCGTCTTCGCCGAGGTGAAGGTGTTCTGGATGATCTTGCCGAGCTTGATGCCGCGGGTGTTGAGCCAGGTGAGGAAGACCAGCAGCAGGATGGCGACGAGCTGCTGCATCGACAGGCTGATCGCGTATTTCTGCGAGATGTCGATCGGCTTGACGATCCAGGCGGTCGGCGAGATCGCCGGCACCAGCACGCCGAGGAAGCGGGCGAAGCCCACGGCCACGGCGGCGATGGTGCCGGTCTGGATCACCAGGAAGAGGGTCCAGCCGTAGAGGAACCCCCAGAGCGGGGAGTAGGCCTCGCGCAGGTAGACGTACTGCCCGCCCGCCTTGGGCATCATCGCCGCCATCTCCCCGTAGGAGAGCGCGGCGGCGATCGTCATCAGCCCGGTCACCACCCAGACCATCAGCAGCCAGCCGGCCGAGCCCACCTGGCGGGAGATCTCCGCCGGAACGATGAAGATGCCGGAGCCGATCATCGAGCCGGCCACGATCATGGTCGAGTCGCGCAGCCCGAGCTCGCGGACGAAGCCCGTCGATTCCTTGCTGCGGCTCGGGGTCGCGGCGATGCTTTCCGACATTGGGGTCCCCCTAAAAATTCGCTTCATCCTACAGGGGGAAGGGGCGGATGTCACCAGGGATCGGCGGTGGCTCCCAGCGGCCGCGGCGGGCTGATCCAGTTCCCCTGCGCGAAATCGACCCCCAGGGCCTTCACGCGCTCGACCACGGCGGCGCTGGAGACCCCCTCGGCGACGGTGTGGAGGCCCATCACGTGCCCCACCTGGTTGATCGACTCGACCATCGCCCGGTCGAGTGGATCGGTGACGATGTCCTTGATGAACTTGCCGTCGATCTTGAGGAAGCTCACCGGCAGCTCCTTGAGGTAGCCGTAGGAGGACATGCCGGTGCCGAAGTCGTCGAGCGAGAAGCGGACCCCGCGGGCGGCGAGCTGCGCCATCAGCCGGCGGGCCTGGGAGAGGTTCTCGATGGCGGCGGTCTCGGTGATCTCGAAGCAGAGCTTGTCGGCCAGCCGGTCCCCGGCGGTACCCGTATCGCCGGCATCGGCGAGCTCCCCCATCAGGAAGTCGAAGAACCCCTCGTCCCCCAGCGACACCGCCGAGAGGTTGATCGCGCAGAGCCGCAGGTGGTCGAGGAACGGCGGCGGCTGGCTGCGCAGGGTGCGGATCGCGTTGCGGATCACCCAGCGGTCGATCGCCCGCATCAGGCCGTAGCGCTCGGCGGCGCGGATGAAGTCCGAAGGGAGATGGATCCGCCCGTCGTCCTCGGCCATGCGCAGCAGCACCTCGAAGTAGAGCCCGGGCGGCGCGGCGGGGGAGAGCGGCTGGATCTGCTGCGAGAAGAGCCGGAAGCGGTCGCGCTCGAGGGTCTGCTGGATGCGCACCACCCAGTTCATCTCGCCGTGGCGGCGCACGAAGGTGGCGTCGTCCTCCTGGTAGGTCTGGACGCGGTTGCGCCCCTTGTCCTTGGCCGCGTAGCAGGCGTGGTCGGCGGCCGACAGCAGGTGGGCGACGGTGCGGAACTCGGGAGTGATCGGCACCACGCCGATGCTGGCGCCGACGGTGAAGGTCTTGTCGCGCCAGGTGAAGCGGAACTCCTGGAGGGCGGCGTGGAACTCCCCGGCCCGCCGCTCGGCGTCGGCGAGCGAGCAGCGGGTGAGCAGCACGCCGAACTCGTCGCCTCCCAGGCGGGCCACCAGGTCGGTCTCCCGCATCGACTCCTGGAGCAGGGCGGTGATCCGGCAGAGCAGCTCGTCGCCGGCGAGGTGGCCGCAGGTGTCGTTGACCACCTTGAACTGGTCGAGGTCCATGTAGCAGAGCGCGTGGACGCTGGCGAGCGACCGGGCGTCCTCGAGGGCGCGCTGGAGGTGGCCGTCGAAGGCCTGCCGGTTGAGCAGGCCGGTCAGCTCGTCGTGGGTGGCCTGGTGGGCGAGCTGGAGAGCCATCAGGCGCTTGTCCGAGACGTCCTGGAAGACGAGCACGGCGCCGATGATGCGGCCGTCGGAGGCGCGGATCGGCGCGCAGGTGCTCTCGGTGGCGTAGCGCCGGCCGTCGCGCCGCTCGAGCGTCCCCCGCTCGGCCAGGCGGAAGCTCTGCCCCCCCTCCAGACACTGGCGCAGCAGCCCCGCGACGTCCTCCTGATCGCCGGTGAGGCGGAAGATCTCGGGCAGCGGCACCCCCAGGGCCTCGGCGCGAGCCCAGCCGGTGAGCTTCTCGGCCACCGGGTTGAGGTACTTGACCAGTCCGTGCTCGTCGGTGGCGAGGACGCCGTCGCCGATCGAGGCGAGGGTGACCTGGGCGAGCTCCTTCTCGGCGTAGAGCTCGCCCATCTGAGCCTCGTAGGCCCGCGTGGTCTCGGCCAGCAGGTTGCGCAGGATCGCGTTGTCGAGCTCCAGCGGACCGCCGCCGCTCATGGTCATGGGCTGAGCTCCCGCAGCAGCACCAGGATGGCGGTGAGGTTGTAGAAGCCGAGGTTGCCGCGCTGGGTGGGACCGATCTCCCCGCAGGTGAAGAAGCCCGACAGGGGGATGCCGCCGAGCGACTTGCGGATCGCCGCCACCTCGTCCCCGGCGCGATCGCCCAGCACGGTCTCGCGCCCGGTGCAGGAGTAGAGGATGGCCGCCTCCGCCGGGGGCCCCGCGGTCAGCTCCGCGGCGGTGCGCAGCAGGGAGGCCTGGTTGCCCATGCCGAGCCGCACGTGGTCTCCGGTCTCGACGTCCCCCAGGAAGGTGACGGCGCCGGGGGGGTCGTCGAAGCCGCTCATCGCGCGGTAGAGCCCCTGGCGCTCCGGCCGCGGGCCCTCGATGATCAGCGGAAAGCGGTTGGCCGCCTCCGGCATGGGGGCGAGCCTGCCGTCGACGGTGAAGAACTGGCGGTACCAGTCGGTGGCCGGCGCGCCGTCGATCTCGCAGACCGCCCCCCCCTCGACCCGCGTCACCGTGTAGACGGGAGAGGCCGGGCTCCAGCCGCGCACCACCTCGACCTGCATCGAGACCCCGTGCAGGGTGGCCACCAGGCAGGCCGAGGGGAGCACCCGCTCCCCCAGGAACACCCGGGCGCCCGCCCCGGTCGCCGACTCGATCTTCGACGCCAGGCCGCCGGCCACCAGCGGCGGCATGCTGACGATGGTCCGCCGCAGCTCGTCGAGGAAGCGCTCGATGGGGAAGCGCAGGCCGTCCACCAGCACCAGCGCGCCGTCGGAGGCGGCGATGCGGCGCGCCACCGCCTCCACCCGCTTGGGGGCCGGCGGCTCGCCGTGGGTGCCGGGGACCACCTCCACGGAGGCGTGGTGGCGGGGGTCGTCGAACCAGAAGAGCTGGATGGAGCCCCAGCTCGTCGCCTCCGAGTCGGCGAACTGGGTCACCGCCTCGCAGCCGAAGCGCAACGCGTCCGGCCAGGCCGCGGTCATCGCCGCCAGGTTCTCGCGCAGGAAGAACTCCGGCAGGAACGCCAGAGCGATGTCGGGTGGACGCCCGGCGTCCTGGGAGGACGCGAGCAGCGTCTCCCGGCGGCAGGGGCCCTGGGACAGATGGACGGTCAGGCTCCGCATGGCGAATGAAACACCCGTCCGGCGGCCCCTTGGGGCAGCCAAATCGCATCCTCTTCAATCAGAAGATCGGAAGACGATTCTAGAGCCAGGAGGGTGCGGGGGGAAGGACTTTTTTATTCCAGGTCCGCTTCCCGGTATTCGCCGTAGACTTCCCGCAGGGCATCCGAGATCTCCCCCAGGGTGACCTCGGCGCGCACGCCGTCGAGGATCGGCGGCATCAGATTGCGGTCTTCCCGGGCGGCGGCGGTGAGGGCGCGGACGGCCGCCGCGGCGCGTTCGGGATCCCGGCGCCCGCGCAGGGCGCGCAACCGCTCCACCTGCTCGCGCTCGGCCTCCGGATCGATCCGCAGCACCTCCGTCGGCGCCTCGCCCTCGGTGGCGAAGACGTTGACCCCCACCACCAGCTCGCGCTTCTCCTCCACCGCCATCTGGTAGAGATAGGCGGCGTCGGCGATCTCCCGCTGCTGGAACCCCCGCTCGAGGGCGGCGAGCGCGCCCCCCATCTCGTCGATGCGGCGGATGTAGTCGCGCGAGCGCTGGACGATCTCCTCCGTCCACGCCTCGACGACGTAGGAGCCGCCCAGCGGATCGGCCACGTCGGCGACCCCGCTCTCGTGGGCGATCACCTGCTGGGTGCGCAGGGCCAGCCGCGCCGCCTCCTCGGTGGGGAGCCCGAGCGCCTCGTCGAGCGAGTTGGTGTGCAGCGACTGGGTGCCGCCGCAGACCGCCGCCAGCGCCTGGATCGCCACCCGCACCACGTTGTTCTGCGGCTGCTGGGCGGTGAGCGTCGAGCCCGCCGTCTGGGTGTGGAAGCGCAGCCAGAGGGAGCGCGGGTCTTTCGGCGCGAAGCGTTCGCGCACCAGCTCGGCCCACAGCCGCCGGGCGGCGCGGAACTTCGCCACCTCCTCGAGGAAGTTGTTGTGGGCGTTGAAGAAGAAGGAGAGGCGCGGGGCGAAGCCGTCGATGTCGAGCCCCCGGTCGAGCGCCGCCTGCACGTAGGCCAGGCCGTTGGCGAGGGTGAACGCCACCTCCTGCACCGCCGTCGAGCCCGCTTCCCGCATGTGGTAGCCGGAGATCGAGATCGTGTTCCACTTCGGCACCTTCCCGGCGCAGAAGGAGATGATGTCGGTCACCAGCTTGAGCGACGGCCGGGGCGGGTAGATGTAGGTGCCGCGGGCGGCGTACTCCTTGAGGATGTCGTTCTGGACCGTGCCGCCCACCTTCTCCCAGGAGACCCCCTGCTCCTCGGCCACCGCGAGGTAGAGCGCGAGGAGGATGGCCGCCGTGGCGTTGATCGTCATCGAGGTGGTGACCTTGTCGAGGGGGATGCGGTCGAAGAGTCGCCGCATGTCCTCGATCGAGTCGATGGCCACCCCGACCCGCCCCACCTCGCCGAGCGCCACCGGATGATCCGAGTCGTAGCCGATCTGGGTCGGCAGGTCGAAGGCGACCGAGAGGCCCGTGGTCCCCTGCGAGAGCAGGTAGCGGTAACGCTGGTTCGACTCGGCGGCGGAGGAGTACCCCGCGTACTGGCGCATGGTCCAGTGGCGCTTGCGGTACATGTCCGGATAGAGGCCACGGGTGTACGGGGACTCCCCCGGATCGCCCACCTTCTCCTCGTAGGGGATCCCCGCCACGTCCCGCGGCCGGTAGAAGCGCCGGATGGGGATCTGGGAGGAGGTCTGCCGCTCGCCGTCCTCTTTTTCACTGCCCGCGGCGGGGGCGGGGCGCTCGGAGGTCTTGGTCTCGGTGGCCATGGGGGGATTCTATCCATATATAGAAGGAAGGAGTCTCCCGCCCGTCTCCCGCCCACGGCTCATTGCAGCGGCAGCTTCAGCACCACCGGCCGCGCGAGCTTCTCCGGAGAGCGGAGCCGGCCGTCGTCATCGAACTTGTTCCAGTGGCTGTTGGCGACGTAGTAGAGGGTATCGTCCACCACGGCTGCCAGGGTGGGATCGTCGAAGGCCGGGAGCGCGCGGGCGAGGGTCTCGACCTTCTCTATATGGTCCAGCCCGGGGGAGAGGCGCAGGCGCAGTACCCGGGCCGGCTCGAGGCCGTTCTGCACCGCGATCAGGCTGCCGCGGTGGAAGACCAGGCCGTCGACGCCGGAGAGGTCCAGGTCTTTCGGGGCCGGCAGCAGCGCCGCCTTGCGGGTGGCGAGGTCCACCCGGAAGATGCCCCGGGCGTAGTCGGGAATGAACAGCACCTTCTCGCCGGGGGCGAAGGCCGGGCTCTGCGCCGAGAGCAGGACGCCGGCCGGAAGGACGGTCTCGAGCTTTTTCTGGTCGTTGCGCAGCCGGGAGACCTCGCCGGTCATGCCGTCGGAGACGTAGACCTCCCCCTGGGAGGAGACGGCCAGCGAGTCGCAACTGTGTCCGGCCTTGTCGCCGCCCAGGGGCCAGCGGCCGAGGAGCTTGCCGCTGTCGGCATGGAAGGCGAGGAGCGCCGCCCGCTCGAGCTCCTCCTTGCGGGCGCCGCGGGACTGCTTGAGCGTCGTGCTGCAGACGTAGAGGATGCGCCGCGGGGCGTCCACCTCGATCCCCAGGGCCGATCCCAGCCCGTCCCGCCCCTCCGGCACCAGCTCCCGCGCGATCCCGTCTTTCCCCACCCGGACGACCTTGCGCCGGTGGACGCTGCTCACCAGGAAGCTCTTCGTCCCCGCGTCCCAGGCGACCGCCTCGGGGACGAAATCCCTCTCCGGCAGGCGGAAGGCGACCGTCGCGGTGCCCACCGGGGTCTTCTTCAGCGCCTCCATGGCGGCCACCGTGGAGCGGAAGGCCGCGCTGCCGCGGACGGCGGCGAAGTCCGGATTCCCCGCCAGGTCGAAGCAGGCCTGGAAGGTGGCCAGGCGGCGCAGCAGCCGCTCGGCGTCCGCCGTGCGGCCGGTCAGCGCCGAGGCGGCGGCCTGCCGGAAGGCCGTCTCCGCGTCGTCCGGCAGCAGCTCCGCCAGCCGGGAGATCTTCGCGTAGTAGACCGGGTAGTCCTTCTTCTCGTGCGCCTTCTGGGCCTCCTGATAGAGGAGGCGGATCTGCTCCGCGCCCGTCCCGGCGAGGGATGGACGCTGGGGCAGGAGGAGCAGGAGGGAGAGGAGGGAGGCAGAGGCCATTCGGCGCGAAGTCGGGCTCATCTCTCCAGTCTACCGGGTCTCCCCTCCGCTCCGCGCTACCTTCCGGAGCTATGATGAAGGCTCTGGGATGGTCAGACTCTCTCTAGGACTATCCAAAAAGGAGACGTTCACATGCTTTCCAGATCGAGCAGGGCAGGTTTCCTCTCTCTCGCCGCGGCCCTCGTCCTCGTCCTTCTCACCGCCTCGCCGGCGGCCGCCAGGAAGTCCACGGCCAGGTCCGCCACGACCGCCGTCCCGACCTCGGCGACGGCTCCGGTGGACCTCAACACGGCGACCCAGTCGCAGCTCGAGGCGCTCCCCGGCGTCGGCGCGGCCACGGCAAAGAAGATCATCGCCGGCCGCCCCTACAGCTCGGTGGGGGACCTGTCGAAGGCGGGCGTCTCCGCCAAGACGATCACCAAGATCTCCCCCATGGTGACCGTGAGCGGCTCCGCGATGGCTCCGGCCGCCCCGGCGGCTCCTGCGGCTCCCATGGCCCCGGCGGCGCCCTCCGCCCGCAAGAGCTCTTCGGCCAGGGGCTCGGCCAAGACGGCGCCGGCCGGACCGGTGGAGCTCAACACGGCGACCCAGTCGCAGCTCGAGGCGCTCCCCGGCGTCGGCGTGGCCACGGCGAAGAAGATCATCGCCGGCCGTCCCTACGCCTCGGTGGGGGACCTCTCCAGGGCGGGCGTCCCCGCCGGTACGATCGCCAAGATCACGCCGATGGTGACCGTGGTGAGCGCTCCGCTCGCTTCGGGGAACTCGGCGGGCCTGGAGCACACGCGTCCGAGCACGGCGCCCGCTCCGGCTCCCAGAACCGCTCCCGCCGCCACCCCGGCCACTCCCGGCACTGGCAGCCACATGTCGCCCTCCCAGATCACGGCCCAGGTGCCCCCCTCCCCGGGCATGGTGTGGGTCAACTCCGAAACCAGGGTCTTCCACCGGCAGGACGATCCCTGGTACGGCAAGACCAAGAAGGGGCAGTTCATGAACGAGGCGGACGCCGTCAAAGCCGGCTACCGCGAAGCCAAGAAGGGCGGCAAGGCGAAGACGCCGGCCTGAGCCCTGAAGCCCCTCTGAAGGAGAAGCCGTAGGGTGCGCTGTGCGCACCGTGTGGAGATCTCGAAGGTGCGCGTAGCGCACCCTACGGCAATTTCCTCCCCCTCCATCCTGCGCCCCCGCCCTGTCCAACCCCTACATATGGATTTCCGCAATCGTTCGTAGGAGCCCGGGTAAATCCGGCTGTGGAAATCCTGTAGAGAAGATGCGGGATTGTAAGATCTTCCTTCGAAGCGTTCCCATCTCTAGGGGCCGCGCTTGTGACAAGCCACAACATCTAGTGGTTTTTGGCGGTTTTTCGCTTGACAGAGTCTCCGGGCGGGCGTAGCTTTGAAGACGCGGCAATCACGATTGAACCCCATGCACGACAGCTTCCCATCTGAGGAGAGACAGCCTATGGAGCCCCATTCCCCCTTGCATTCCGACGAGACGAGAGGCAGAGCGACCCGCAACCGGCCGATGGCCGGCGTAGGAGCCGCGAAGACGGAGGCCCCGGCGTCCGCGCCGGCCCAGGGCCTCCACTTCGAGCGCTACTACACCACGCCCGGGGTGGATCCCTTCGATACCGTGGAGTGGGAGCCGCGCAATGCCGTGATCTCGAACGAGAAGGGGGAGAAGGTCTTCGAGCAGAAGGACGTCGAGATGCCCAAGTTCTGGTCGCAGACGGCGACCAACGTGGTGGTCTCCAAGTACTTCCGCGGGCAGCTCGGCACCCCCGAGCGGGAGCGTAGCGTCCGCCAGCTCATCGGCCGGGTGGCGGACACCGTGGCCGCCTGGGGCCGCGGCGGCGGCTACTTCGCCACCGAGGAGGACGCCCAGACCTTCCACGCCGAGCTCAAGCACATCCTCCTCTACCAGTACGCCTGCTTCAACTCGCCGGTCTGGTTCAACGTCGGCATCGAGGAGAAGCCCCAGTGCTCGGCCTGCTTCATCAACGCGGCCCAGGACACCATGGACTCCATCCTCACCCTGGCGAAGACCGAGGGCATGCTCTTCAAGTACGGCTCCGGCACCGGCAGCAACCTCTCCAAGCTGCGCTCCTCCCGCGAGCCCCTGGCCGGCGGCGGCACCGCCTCCGGCCCAGTCTCCTTCATGAAGGGCTTCGACGCCTTCGCCGGCGTCATCAAGAGCGGCGGCAAGACCCGCCGGGCGGCCAAGATGGTCATCCTCGACATCGACCATCCGGACATCGAAGACTTCATCAAGTGCAAGGAGGTCGAGGAGAAGAAGGCCTGGGCGCTGATCGACGCCGGCTTCGAGGGGGGCTTCAACGTCCCCGGCGGCGCCTACGACTCGATCGCCTACCAGAACGCCAACCACTCCGTGCGGGTGACCGACGACTTCATGCAGGGCGTGATCGCCGACGGCGAGTGGCACACCCGGGCGCGCACCGGCGACCGCACCGTCATGGGCACCTACAAGGCGCGCGACCTGATGAAGACGATCGCCGGCGCCGCCTGGGTCTGCGGCGACCCCGGCATGCAGTACGACACCACGATCAACGACTGGCACACCTGCTCCAACACCGACCGCATCTATGCCAGCAATCCCTGCAGCGAGTACATGTTCCTCGACGACACCGCCTGCAACCTGGCGTCGCTCAACCTGATGAAGTTCTTCGACGCCGACAAGGGCTTCGACGTCGAGAGCTTCAAGCACACCTGCGAGGTGGTGATCTCGGGGATGGAGGTCATCGTCGGCAACGCCAGCTACCCGACCCCCCGGATCGGCGAGAACTCGCACAAGTTCCGGCCCCTGGGGATCGGCTACGCCAACCTCGGCGCCCTGCTGATGGCGCGCGGCCTGCCCTACGACTCCGACTCGGGGCGCGACTACGCGGCGGCGATCACCGCCCTGATGTCCGGCGCCTCCTACGCCCAGTCGGCGCGCCTCGCCGAGGCGATGGGACCGTTCGACGAGTTCGAGATCAACCGCCAGCCGATGCTGCGGGTGATGCGCAAGCACCGCGACGCGGTGAAGAAGATCGACGCCGCCCACGTCCCCATGGACCTGCTCCAGGCCGCCAAGCGCTCCTGGGACGAGGTGGTCCTGCTCGGCGACGAGCACGGCCTGCGCAACAGCCAGATCTCGGTGCTCGCCCCCACCGGCACCATCGCCTTCATGATGGATTGCGACACCACCGGCGTCGAGCCGGACATCGCTCTCGTCAAGTACAAGAAGCTGGTCGGCGGCGGCATGATCAAGATCGTCAACAACACCGTCCCCGCCGCTCTCAAGCGGCTCGGCTACGACAAGGATGAGATCCGCGCCATCGTCGAATACATTGACGAGAGTGACACGATCGAGGGCGCTCCCTATCTGAAGGAAGAGCACCTGCCGGTCTTCGACTGCGCCTTCAAGCCGGCGCAGGGGAGCCGCTCGATCCACTACATGGGCCATCTGAAAATGCTGGCGGCGGTGCAGCCGTACATCTCGGGCGCGATCAGCAAGACGATCAACATGCCCGAGGACTCGACCGCGGAGGAGATCCTCCAGGCCTACGTCGAGGGCTGGCAGATGGGCTTGAAGGCGGTCGCCATCTACCGCGACAACTGCAAGCGCAGCCAGCCGCTCTCCACCAAGAAGGACAAGAAGGAAGAGGCCGCCGCGATCGTGCCGCTCCAGGAGCGCCGGGCGGTGCGGCGCAAGCTGCCGGACGAGCGCCAGGCGATCACTCACAAGTTCTCGATCAACGAGTTCGAGGGCTACCTCACGGTCGGCCTCTACGAAGACGGCACGCCGGGTGAGATCTTCCTGGTGATGGCGAAGCAGGGCTCGACCATCTCGGGGCTGATGGACTCGCTGGCGACCGCGATCTCGATCGCGCTCCAGTACGGGGTGCCGCTGCAGACGCTGGTCGACAAGTTCAGCCACACGCGCTTCGAGCCCTCGGGTTTCACCAAGCACCCGGAGATCCCGATCGCCAAGTCGATCACCGACTACATCTTCCGCTGGCTGGCCTCGAAGTTCCTCTCCCGCGAGGACAAGATCGCGGCGGGCGTGGTGCTGCGTGAGGACCTGGCCGGAGACCTCCCCGTCTCCATGCCCCTCCTCGGCGGCGGCCGTCTCGAGACCGTGGCCCAGGCCGTCAGCCAGGAGATGGCCAAGCCCACCTTCCTCTACCAGCAGGACGCCCCGAGCTGCCATGATTGCGGCTCGATCATGGTACGGAACGGGAGCTGCTACAAGTGCCTGAACTGCGGGTCGACGAGCGGGTGCAGTTAGGGTTGGACATCTGCTGGTAAATCTTTTTCTAAGGACGGGAGAGATCCCGTCCTTAGATTAATTTACTCTAAAAGCCACCATATTTATGCCAATTTTAGAGATCTTCTCAAGGCGACAGAAGGAAGTTAGAGGAGAGTTTCCAGATGTATATCAATATGCTGAGCTACCTCAGGAATTTCGAATTCAGATGGTTCACGTGCTCCGAGATGTACTTGGCTGCTTAGACAACATCCGGACTAAGGAAACCTTCAAGAGAATTCACGACCTTCTCTGTAGAGAGTATGGTGCGTTTACTTTATCTGAAAAATATATACGAGGCTTTGATTTTCAAAACGCAGTCTTCGATTTCCTGTTGACGACCCCAGAAGTTGAGAAAGCATTAGATGTTGTAGAGTTGGCATTAAGGTTCGCTCTAATTTTGGGGAATGATTGGGATTTTAGGCAATCTGCGAGACCAATAATAACTGCGGAAGCAGCTATCCAGGAAGTAAACCATCGGTTTAAGGATCATGGAATCGGGTTTTATTTCGAGGGACGCGAAATTGTTCGGGTTGATTCTCAGTTGCTTCATCAGGAGGTGGTACGTCCGGCACTCCTTTTTTTAAGCAGTAGAGATTACGAAGGCCCCAACAAGGAGTTTCTTCAAGCCCATGAGCACTATCGGAATGGACGCTTGAAGGAGGCAATAGTCGAGGCTGCCAAGGCCCTGGAAAGTACTCTCAAGGTCATAGCGGCTCGCCGGAAGTGGGAAATCCAGGAATCTGCCACAGCGAAGCAACTGCTTGATGTCGCTTTTCGAGAAAGCTTTATACCTGTTTACCTGCAAAGTGCATTCTCCGGTCTCAGATCTACACTCGAAGCTGGCGTACCAACGATAAGGAATAAAATAGCAGGTCATGGGCAAGGTACTACGTTGATTACAGTGCCAGAGTATTTGGCTGGGTATGTACTGCACCTTACGGCGTCCGCGATTGTTTTCGTCGTTGAAGCGGATAAGGCTAGCGCAAGCTGAGAACTGTAGAATAGGATGCGAAGGCTCGCTCCAGAGCCTCTGGAACCCTCGGGAGTCCGCCCTGAAAGGGCGAAATTTGAATAGCCTGGCGCTTCAGCGCCAGGTAGGCGGCCCCAACCCCATCCCGCCCTGAAGGGCCGGTGCCTTTTCGCAATAGTCCTCAGTCCATGATGTGAACCGGATCAATCGGTGTTTCCGCGAGAGAACAATCAGAGAACACTGCGCACCCGTGTCCCGGCCCTTCAGGGCGGATTGGGTTGGGTGGGACGCCTACCTGGCGCTAAAGCGCCAGGCTAATCAAATTGCGCCCTTTCAGGGCGAATCCACATGCTCGGCCGGCACCTGTTCGGCGCGTCTGTAACTTCGGGCCCTGCCAGGAGCCTAAACGTATGGAGGCAGACATCAACCAAAAAGGAGAGCCCATATGGACGACATCGATCTTTGCCCGCCGTGGTGGCCCTGGCCGTTCCGGCATCACTTTGGTGTGAGCGTGGAAAAACCCCAGCCGGATCCCTGGAAGGAGATCCCCCAGGGGGGCCAGATCAGCCTGCAACTGTTCCGCGCTCTGACGATCTACAACATGGGCTACCGGTACCACGAGAGGGAAGGGCAGGCTCAGATCCAGCGATTGGCGCTCGGCCAGATCCGTGAGCTCACCGCCAAGCTGCAGCCGGTAGAGGCAACCGTCGGTTCCGGCCGCCAGGTGAGTCTCGACGATGACGTCGAGCTCTGCCCCCGTTGGTGGCGCTGGCCTTTCCCGCACGGGCCTTTGGGAAATCCCGTCGGGGGACCGACCCCCGAGCCCTGGAAGGAGATTCCGCCGGGTGGCCAGATCAGCCTGCAGATGTTCCGGGCCCTGACGATCTACAACATGGGCTTCCAGTACCACGACGGGCAGGCCCAGGTCCGGATTCAGGAGATGGCCGTCAAGCAGTTGAACGAGCTTGCGGGGAACCTGCAGAACGTCGAGAACGCTTAGTCAGCCAAGCAGGCAGTCCCGCCGGCCGTGGGATTTCGATCCCACGGCCGTCGAAGGCGCCGCCGGTGAAGGGGTAGAAGGGCACCTGCTCCCGCGCCTGGAACGTCCGTTGCGGGCGATCCCCCTCATGGAACGTGCGCGATGAGCAGGAAAGGGTGACGGAGACCCTCATCACCCCGGCCTCCCGTACCCGCTGGGTACACCCCCCCTTCAGTTTTCAGGTCGCGCCCGCTGGTTTTGCGATCGCGCCCTTCAGTTTTTTCGTCCCGCCCTCCAGTTCGCTGACCTTCCCCTCCAGCTCGCCGGCCTTCCCCTCCAGCTCGCCGGCTGCGCCCCTTGGGTTTGCGGGTTTCCCCATTGAAAATGCGAGTGTGCCCTTCAGCTTTCCGGTCGCACCCACTGGAAATAGGCTCCGGCCCCCTGGAACGGCGAGGTTGCCCTTCAGAGGGCCGGGACGAAGTTTCAATGGGCGCACCCCGCGATCCAGGGGGCGCAACCGGATTCTCAACGGGCGGGCTCAGCGGCTCAAGGGGCGGAGACGAATTTCCAGTGGGCGGGGACGCCCGATCATGGGGCAGGGACGGAGACTCAGAGGGCAAAGCCGTATTTTCAACGGGCGGAAGCCGCCCGCCGGGAATTCCCGGCGGCTCGGCAAGGGGCGGAGAGGGACGGCGGGAGGGCGGAGACTCCGTATCGGTCGGGTCACGAACTTCTCAGTGCGCCCGCACCCAGTCCAGGATCGGCCGCCAGACCAGCGTCTGGGCGTCGTTCGCCAGGAACAGGTCGGCGTGGCCGAAGTCGAAGAGCCGCTGATCGGCGGACGTCTTGTGGACGATGTGGGACGTCACGTCCGTGCTGCCGAGGAGCGTCGTGGTGTAGAGGCCGTACTCGCCGAAGCCGCCGCCCGCGCCGATGTAGAGGATGGGAACGGTGATCTGGGCGAGGTGATCGTCGAAGGCCACGTTGGTCTGGCCGCAGGTGGAGGCGTCGGCGTCCGCCAGCTCCTGGTTGGGCTGGTAGGGAGCGGCGCCGATCTCGAAGTGGAAGAGGTCCTGCTCGTTCGAGTAGAGCAGACCGGTGGGAACCCCATGGGCATCGAAGGTGCCGCCGGTGAAGTGGTAGAAAGGCGTCGGCTCCAGACCGCCGAGCAGGGCGAAGGTGGACTCCCCGACGAACAGCCCGGCCTGACGGTTGTTGAACCCGGGGACGACGGCGGACGCTCCGTTGGGATTCGACACCGCCGCGTTGCCGATCGCCGCGATCAGGCCGCCCGAGGTCGCCGCGTAATGCCCCTGGGCGATCGCGGCCTCCGTGGCCTGCTGCCGCGTGCAGGCCAGGGCCTGGAGCTGCGGCACGTTGGTCTTCAGATAGATGTCCGTCGGAATGAACCCCTTGACCTGCCGCAGGCCGGGCGGGATCTGCGTCTCGCCGTTCAGATAGGCGTAGCCGATCTGGCCGCCGCGGCTCCAGCCGAGAAGGAAGATCTTGCCGAAGCCGCTGCCGGTGAACGCCCGGGTGACGCGGGCGGCGCCGATCGCGATGCCGAGGTCGCGGGCGTCCTGCTCGAGCCCCCAGGTCTTCAGGAAGGAGAGGTCGGTGACGCTCGCCGGCACGAAGGTCCAGCGGTAGTCGATCCCCCAGACGTCGATGCCGTTCTCGGCGAGGTAGACCGGCAGCGGATTGGCGCGGCCCTCGAAGGCGGCGTGGAAGTTCCAGATGTCGCCGGGGGCGAGAAAGAGCGCCCGCGAGGCATGGACCGGGACGTTCGGCGCGATCTCCTTGACCACGCGGTGGACGCCGATCTGGTCATAGGGCCCGGAGCCGACGCGGATCTTGAAGAAGTACTCGGCCACGTCGGCGGTGAGAGCGTGGCGCTCGATGCCCGAGACCAGGGAAGCGGCAGGCCGCGCCGCGGCGAGCGCCGGCAGGGCGAGAGCTCCGGCGAGCAGCAGCAGAAGCATTTTCTTTCCGAATGGGACCATGGGTAGTCATCCTCCTTGAAGTGATCCGCAGAATAGCCCGCGCCTGGAACGTCCGTTGCGGGGCGATCCCCTCATTGAATCGTGCCGGACGGAGGAGAAAGGGTGACGGAAGCCCTCATCACCCCGGCCCTTTTCTCCCGGCCCGCCGCCGCCGCTCTGAGCCCGCCCCGGCGGCGATCGCCTCGTAGGCGCCCAGAGAGCGTACCTCCACCTGACCGGTCGTGCCGACATAAGCCGCTGTTCATCCAGTCTGCGCGGGCTCGCTCCGCCCCGTCTTCCGCACCACGCTAGTGTAGTGGGTCCGATGTTCGGCAACTTCTGTTATCCTTTCCTGGTAGGGAATACCTCCAGGAGGGAACATGAAGGTAGCTGTCTCGATAGTCCTTTCGCCTGAGGAGAGGGCTGAGCTTGAGAAGCTTGCACGTGGCCGTAGGGTATCCGTGCGCGTGGCAGAGAGGGCGAGAATCGTCCTGCTGGCTGCTGAAGGCAAGCAGAACCGAGAGATTGCTGAGATTTCTGGTGCAGCGCGACGGACAGTTGGTGTTTGGCGCCGTCGTTTTGCCGAGAAGCGGACCGTCGGCATCTTGAAGGATGCCCCTCGGGCCGGGAGGCTGCCTTCGATTGGCGAGGATGTAATTCGGGAGATCGTGCGCAAGACGACGCAAGAGACGCCAGTGGCGGGAACGCACTGGAGCACCCGTAGTCTGGCCAAGATGATGGGGCTGAGCCCGAGCACGATCGGTCGTGTCTGGAGACGTCATGGCCTGAAGCCTCACCTGACTCGAACCTTCAAATTGAGTCGGGATGCGAGGTTCGTGGAGAAGTTGGAGGATGTCGTCGGTCTTTACCTGAACCCTCCAGAGCATGCGCTGGTTTTCTCTGTCGATGAAAAAAGCCAAATTCAGGCGCTCGACCGCACCCAGCCAGGCCTTCCCCTTGTGCCGGGCCGCCATGGCACGATGACCCACGACTACAAGCGCCACGGAACGACGACACTGTTCACTGCGCTCAATACGCTGAACGGGAAGGTGATCGGGACCTGCATGCCGCGGCATCGCCATCAGGAGTGGATTAAGTTCCTGAGCCTCATTGACCGAGAGACCCCGAAGAGCCCGGAGATTCATCTGATCGCGGACAACTATGCGACTCACAAGCATCCGAAGGTTCAAGCTTGGCTGGCTCGCCATCCGCGGTTCAGGATTCATTTCACCCCAACCAGCGCCTCATGGCTCAACATGGTCGAAAGGTTCTTCCGTGACCTGACAGAAAACCGGTTGCGTCGGGGCATCTTTCGCAGCGTCGCAGATCTGGTTACGGCGATCCATGAGTATCTGGCTCGTCACAACGAAGATCCCAAACCCTTTATCTGGACGAAGACCGCAAGCGACATCCTTGAAAAGGTCACACGCGCTCGGCAGGCTCTGGTTAAGGACACATCTGTTTGACCCACTACACTAGATGAAGCGCTCGTCTGTGCCTGAAGCTGGTCAACCCAACTGACTGTGAGGATGCGAACGATGAGAATGCGCCGTCTTGTCTGCCTGCTGGCCCTCTCCTGCTCCCTCTGGACCCTCGCCGCGAACGCCGCGGTCCCGGCCGTGCCGAAACTGACGGTCACGAGTAACCTCTGTTTTGGCTCGAACGACGTGAGCTGGACCGCCGTGAGCGGCGCCACCTACTACGAGCTGTGGGGCTCGGCCTTCACCAACTTCACCCCCCAGAGCGTCTGGTACTCCGGCTCCTTTACCAGCTATTCCACCACCACCAACCTGAGGAATACCATCTACTTCCACGTCCGCGCCTGTAACACCAGCGGCTGCAGCGCCTTCAGCAATACCGGCGCCGCACGCTACTTTAACGGCTGCGCGTAAGCCTTCCCCTACTGCACCTGCTCCTTCGTCTTCAGGAACTTCAGATCCGGCCACTCCTCGCCGGCCGTCTTCAGGTGCCAGGCGTTGCGGGCCAGGAAGACGGGGGAGCCGTTGTGGTCCTCCGCCATGGCGGCGTGGTTGGCGTTGGTGAACTTCTTGAGGAGCTGGTGGTCCGCGGTGTCCACCCAGCGGGCGGTGAACAGGGTCGTGCCCTCGAAGTGGACCGGGATGTTGTACTCCGTGCGGATGCGGTCCGCCAGCACGTCGAACTGCAGGGCACCGGCCACCCCCACGATCCACTCGTTGCCGAAGGTGGGCCGGAAGACCTGCGCCGCCCCCTCCTCGGCGAGCTGGAGCAGGGCGCGGCCGAGGTGCTTGGAGCGCATCGGATCCTCGGCGCGGACCTTCTTCAGCAGCTCGGGCGCGAAGCTCGGGATGCCGGTGAAGCGCAGCTCCTCCCCCTCGGTCAGCGCGTCGCCGATCCGCAGGTTGCCGTGGTTGGGGATGCCGAGGATGTCCCCCGCCCAGGCCTCCTCGGCCAGCTCGCGCTCGCGGGCCAGGAAGAGGAGCGGGTTGTGGATCGACATCGTCTTGCCCGAGCGGACGTGGAGCAGCTTCATCCCCCGCTCGAAGCGCCCCGAGCAGAGGCGGACGAAGGCGATGCGGTCGCGGTGCTTGGGGTCCATGTTCGCCTGGATCTTGAAGACGAAGCCGGAGACCTTCTCCTCGTGCGGATCGACCGTGCGGGTCTCGGTGGGCGCCGGGCGGGGAGGCGGCGCCAGCTCGACCAGCCCCTGGAGCAGCTCGCGGACGCCGAAGTTGTTGACCGCGCTGCCGAAGAAGACCGGGGTCAGGTGCCCCTCGCGGTAGGCCTCGAGGTCGAGCGGGGGGCAGAGACCGCGGGCCATCTCGATCCCCTCGCGCAGCCGGGTCACCGCGTAGGCGGGGAGCCGGGCGTCGAGCTTCGGATCGTCCAGCCCCTCGACGACCTCGCCGTCCCGGGCCACGTCGCGGCGGGCGCGGTCCATCAGCACCAGGCGGTCGTGGCGCAGGTCGTAGGCGCCGAGGAAGTCCTGCCCCATGCCGATCGGCCAGGCGGCGGGGGTGACGTGGAGCTGGAGGTCCTGCTCGATCTCGCTCATCAGGTCGAAGGGATCGCGCCCCTCGCGGTCCAGCTTGTTGATGAAGGTGACGATCGGCACGTTGCGCAGCCGGCAGACCTCGAACAGCTTGCGGGTCTGCGCCTCGATTCCCTTGGCGGCGTCGATCACCATGACGGCCGAGTCCACGGCGGTCAGCGTGCGGTAGGTGTCCTCGCTGAAGTCCTCGTGGCCGGGGGTGTCGAGCAGGTTGAAGGTGCAGCCGCCGTACTCGAAGGTCATCACCGAGGAGGTGACCGAGATGCCGCGCTCCTGCTCGACCTTCATCCAGTCCGAGCGGGCGCGCCGGGCCTCGCCGCGCGCCTTGACCGCGCCGGCGAGCTGGATGGCGCCGCCGAAGAGCAGCAGCTTCTCGGTCAGCGTCGTCTTCCCCGCGTCGGGGTGCGAGATGATGGCGAAGGTCCGCCGTCGGGAAACCGGATCGGTCTTTATTTCCATGGATTTAAGCGCTCCGCGCAGACTCCGGGCGGCAGCCCGGTACCGGGAGGCTCCCCTGCGATTGTCCCCAAGAACAACACGGGAGAGGCCTGCTGTGTTCCCTCTTGAAGGGCATGAAATCTTAGCACGGACGATCCCTGATACACTTTGCGGTGGAGTAACACCATGTCCCGAGTCGCAATACAGCGGGTCCAGCGGTTGACGGCCGAAGACTTCTTCGACCTCAACGTTGCGGATGAGAAGACGGAGCTCGTCGATGGAGAGTTGCTGCGAATGAGTCCGGCGGGGGGAGAGCACGGGGTGGTCGCCCTGCGGATCGGTGCCTGGCTGCTGATATTCGTCGAAGAGCGCGGTCTCGGGGTGGTCTGCGCGGCGGAGACGGGCTTCCTCGTCCGCCGCGACCCCGATACGGTGCGCGCTCCGGACGCCGCGTTCATTTCCCGCGAGAGAATGGGAGATGGCAGGCCGCCAAAGAAATTCTGGCCTGTCGCTCCAGATCTCGCCGTCGAGGTGGTCTCTCCCAGTGAAACGGCCGAACAGGTCCAGGAGCGGCTCCGGGATTGGTTCGCGGCCGGGGCCCGCGCGGTCTGGATGCTCTATCCCGGAACCGCCTCGGTCCACGCCTACCGCTCCCCCTCCCAAGTCCGGATTCTCCAGCGGGACGACGTCCTCACGGGAGAGGACGACCTCCTTCCCGGTTTCTCCTGCCCGGTCGCCGGTCTGTTCCGGTAGACGCTTCCCCAATTCCACGGATCGGCGTCCTGGGCGGCCTTGCTTGGGCCGCGGGTTCGCCCTCGATTTTGCTGTATAATCTCTGAAACAAAATTGCCGAGGTGTAGACGGGTTTCCTGGCAGCTGAGTAGGTCGCCGCAGACCGGGCTGCATCTGAACCTTTGCTTGGAGGAATTATGAGACATATTGCCGCCATGTGGATCGTCCTTTTAGTTTTCGCTGGCCTCGCCGAGGCGGCCTCTCCCCCTGCGATCCTGAAGCTCAGTCTCCCCTCCAAGGGAACTGTAGCCTTGGCCATATTGGATGCGCGGCCTGACGTCGTCAAGGGTGAACGGAAGGACACCTTCGTCGGGCTCAGCCGTTCCTTGTACGGGATCCCCTATCCAGCCTATACCCAATCGAAGAAGCCGCTGGTACAGGATTTTTCGGATCTCGTCACTCGAGCTTTGAAACTTGGAGGCACTCCAGCGCAGGCAATCAGCGTGTCTCCGTTCAGTGGGCGGGTTGGAGCTATCAAATCTCTCCAAGCAAGCGGTGCCGAGCGCCTGATCTTGATCGAAGTTCGTGACTGGTGGTTCGACTCCCTGATCCATACAGACCTCCACTACGACCTGATGCTCACCGTCCTGAACGCGCAGGGGCAAGAGCTCGGCTCGAGCCCCATCGTAGGGCACGATGCTGTTGGAAAACGTCAGCGTCCCGAGCGCCGCGACGTTCCGACCGCTATCAATGACATCTTCGCCAGTCTCTTCACTGCTGACGCCGTGGTCGCGTCTTTTTCGCCCGGTGCGACTCCAGCCGCCAAGACGGCGGTTTGTACGGTCGAGCAGATCCTCAAGATGAAAGATGCGGGATTGTCCGAGGAACAGATCAAAGCCGCCTGCGGCTCGACCCCGTCCTCTCCAACGCCCTAACGCACCCACGGCCGCAGTACCTCATAGACCGGGATCGCCGTGATCCCCTCGCGCTGGATCGACAGCAGGCGGCGCTTGGCGAGAAGGCGAAGCGCCTCCTGCACGGCGCGCTTCGACAGGCCGGTCCCGGTGGAGATGTCCAGCAGGCTCACCTGGGCCGTCGAGTCCCCGCTCCCATGGGTCCGGCGCCAGAGAAACAGGTAGACCAGGAAGGCCGAGGGCTGGCGATCGTGCCCGACGAGGTCGGCCATGAGCGTGTCCAGCACGTAGGCGTCGATCCTCACGGTGGTCCTCGAATCTTCAGGCTGTGGCATTCGATGCCATAGTAACCTTCACCCGCCTTGCGCCGCAATTCTCTCCCGCTCATGATGGGACGGTCACCGAACCCTTGGGAGGAGAAGAGATGATCAAGGCCATGAAGTTCGTCGCCATCCCGGTCAGCGACCAGCAGCGGGCGCTGGAGTTCTACACGACGAAGCTGGGATTCCGCGTCATCACGGACCAGCCGTTCAACGACAAGCAGCGCTGGATCGAGCTGGGGGTGGGGCGCTCCGGAACCGGCGTCACCCTGTTCACCCCTCCCGGCCACGAGGGCCGCGTCGGGACCTTCACCGGCATCTCGTTCGTGGCGGACGACGTAAAGGCCACCTGGCGCGAGCTGGCGGCGAAAGGGGTGGTCTTCATCCAGGAGCCGAAAGAGGCCGATTGGGGCACCTCCGCCATCTTCGCGGACCCGGATGGGAACCAGTTCGTTCTGGGGTCCGGGTAACGGAAACCCCTACTTCGGCTTCCAGCGAGAAGGATTGGTGCGGATGTAGGCGCGGACTCGCCCAAGGTCGGCGGGTTCGCGCACGATCGCGTCATGGAATCTCGGCTGCCAGGCGAAGTCGGGCCGCTTCAGGTCCATTCGAATCCGCTTGGTGGATTTCGACTTGAACTGGCCGACCGCTGTCCCGAGCGATTGGGAGAGTAGACGGCTAGCTTCCTCCGTATTCTGATTCCCTGGAGGGCGGCCCTGGAAGATTAGAATCGCGTGCATATGATCGGGCATGACGATCCATTCATCCAAAGTGACGCGCAGGCAGGCTCGCGGAATCTTCTTCCACTCCTCCGCGACAGCATTGCCCTCCGGCGACAGCGCGACCTGCTCGGCGATGACCTCTCCAAACCAGCACACCCGTCCAAGCGTACAGATCGTCACACTATAGACGCCGGCCCACCGGTAATCCCAACTCGCGAGACGTGCGGAAGGAATCCGATATCGGTTCTTGAATCGAAGGTCGTCTGACATCCCATCAAGATATCAGGTTCAGGGCGTTATCGATTTACCGGTCGTTGCAGCGAAGGCGGTAGAGACGTCCCAGGTCCTGAACGACGAACCCGCGGAGGCCACGGGGACGGCGGGACGTCTCCGCAGGGGCAATATCGTTCCGAACCGGCCATGCCCTTCGAGGGCACACCATCGTGTTCCGGTTCTGGTTTCCGATCTGTGGATTTGCAAGGGTCGTCGTCGGTGTGCCCGCCTGGGACCTTGCAGGTTCGGGCCGCATTGCCCCTGCGGAGACGTCCCGCGGTCCCCGTGGTAACCGAAAAGTTATCGTTCAGGACCTGGGACGTCTCTACCGCCTCCGGCCAACGTAATCGTTTCACGGGCTTCTGAATCCGAAGGTTGTCGGACATCTCATCAAGATATCAGGTTCGGCGCAGGCGGTAGAGACGTCCCAGGTCCTGAACGACGAACCCGCGGAGGCCACGGGGACGGCGGGACGTCTCCGAAGGGGCAATATCGTTCCGGATCGGCGAGGGCCTTCGAGGGCACACCATCTTATTCCGCTTCTGTTTTTCGATCTGTAGATTTAAAGGGCGTCGGTGTTCCCGCATGGGATCTTGCGGATTCGTGCCGGTGTTGCCCTTCGGAGACGTCCCGCGGTCCCCGTGGTAACCGAAAGGGTATCGTTCGGGACCTGGGACGTCTCTACCACCTCCGGCCAGCGCTATCGCCGATCCGGGCGAAATCAGGTTCGGCGAACCGTCTCTGGCCAACCAACCGCGATCGTTTCGTGGGGGCGAATCACGCGCCGGTGGGAAACGCCTTCTGGAGAGCGCTGAGCGAGCCGCTGAACACGTTCAGATCGACATGGCCCTGGATGCCGGGAACCTCCCCGTTCTCGCTGTGCTGCCAGAAGGCCCAGAGCGCCCAGCCGGACGGCAGTGTGGGCTCGGAGACCCCGTACTCCGCAACCCATAAGGGATAGCCGCCGAAGGCGCTCGTCCCCAGCCCGTTCCAGAACCCGGGATCGGTATAGATCATGGGCGGCTTCCCCGTCCATTGCTGGAGGCTATCGAGGAAGCGCGCGAGGTTGGCGATCACCGTGGAGGCGGGCTGCTCCATGCTTTCTTCGACGTCCACGACCAGGGGGAGCTCGTTCTTTCCTCCGACGGTCTTCCAGAACCATTGGGCCTGGACGTCCGGGTCGTCCTCGGCGCGGAAAAAGTGATAGGCGCCACGCAGGAGGCCCGCCGCCTGCGCCCCCTCCCAGTTCTGCACAAACATGGGATCGACGTAGTCCTGGCCATCCGTAGCCTTGATGAAGGTAAAGGCGTAGCCCGCCTCCGCCACCGCAGGCCAGGCCACGACGCCCTGGTCCTTGGACACGTCGATCCCCCGGGCGAGGTCTTGCAGGCTGGAAAGGTCGGTCATCCTTTTCTCCTCGAGGAGCAGGCTCATTCCCGTTCGAGCAATACGAGCCCGGAAAAGCGGCGGAATCCCTCCCGGACCCGCTTGGGGTAGAGGTGACCGATCAGGTTCCAGAACCACGCCCCCTTCATGGTCCGGTGGAGACGCTGCGCCTCTTCCCACATCGAGAGGAACCGTGACTCGCGCCAGCCGTAAGGACGGAAGAACTCCGTCCCCTCGGCGGGACCGAACCGGAAGGGCGTGCCGCTCTCCGCCAGCTTCTTTCCCCAGGTTTTGCTCATCCGCTTGAGCAGTTGCGGGCTCGCCAGATCGATCAGCCACTCCTGGAAGCTCGGCTGCGCGTGGAGATCGGCGGCGAGCGCCGCCACCTGCTCCGGGGCGAGATAGACGAGCAGCCCTTCGCTGATCACCAGGGCGCGCGACGCGCCCGCGCCCAGCCGGGAGAAGAGCCCCGGCGCGCCGCCGCGTCGGTGAGATCGGCCGTCACCGCTTCGTAGCGGCAGACGGGCTTTTCGTCCTTCAACGCCTCGGTCTTGTAGTTGAGGATCCCGGGCAGGTCGACGTCCACCCAGTGGAGGGACGGCGGCAGCGGCATCCGCCAGGGCCGCGTGTCCAGCCCGGCGGCGAGGTTGACCACGAGGTCGGCCTTCCGGGTCTGGACGGCGTCGAGGATGATCTCGTCGAACACCGCCGTTCGCACGATCATCGGCCACGCATAGGCGCGCCCGTGCTTCATCTCGTCCAGGATTTCCCATCCACGCCGGCCCGCCAGCCGGTCGGCGAACGGATCGCGGAAGATCGCGTCGGGGCGCGCGGTCTCCATGGCCCGATAGACGGCCACCCAGCGCGCGGTGTCGGAGACGTTCTCGATGGCCATGGCGGTCTTGTCCTCGGCGTAAAGTCTAACCCGTCATGGACGGAACGACGTCGGTCCGCCCAAAGTCGTCGCCCTTGTAGAGCAGCGGCTCGCCGAGCACTGTAGCGAGCGCATACGCGAAACAGTCACCATAATTGAGCCCGGCCCGATGTCGCCCCTTGCCAAACCGGCTGAAAGCGCGACGCGCCACGTGGGCCTGCTCGGCATCCACGGCGACCAAGCCGATTCCTGCCCGTTCAACGAACAGGTCGAGGTCGCGAAGACCCTCGGCGCCGAAGCGTGACTCGATGACGATGGAGACCTCGACGAAGGTCGCCGCCGACATCCTGCGGGATTCAGCGGCTTCGATGGCCTCGTTGAAGGTGCGGCGTTCGGGTTCGTCCAGCAGAACCGCGAGCAGAGCGGAGGTATCGATCACCATCAGTGCGGCAACCCGTGCTCGTCATATCCCAGGATCTCGTCGGGCGTCCTCGGATCCAGCACAGGCAGCCGCGCGCAATGCCTGGCGATCTCGTCGAGCTCATCGGCGAGGCGCCGCCGGGTGCGCTCGCGGCGGAGACGGACCAAGCGGTCCCGAAGCGCCTGTGTTACGGCCTCCGTCTTCGTCTCGCCCGTGAGCTTCGCCAGCGCTTCAGCCAGCCTCTCGGTCTCGGAGTTCCTGATGTTCAGAGCCATGGGTTCCCCACGTGTAGATCGTCATCTACACGGTAACATCCCGGGCTGCCACCGTCAACGGAACCTCGTCGTCTCTGGCATCCCTGGACCGGTCTCGGGTCAACCCCTCTTGGCGATTCGAGCCCGGCGGGGTATCATAGAGGCTGTCCGAGGAGCGTTGCAGGAGAGTCCCTCCCAGGCTCGGACACCGGCCATGACCGGACCACAGGAACGGCGCTCACCTCAACCCTTTCCGGGCTAGACGGTGAGACAGATCCTGTCGCCCGGGTTCCTCCGAGGAGGTCAATCATGACCGTCGCCACCCAGTCCCCGACCGCCAAGCAGACCGCGCTTCACACCGATTACCGCGTCGCCGACATCTCCCTGGCCGATTGGGGCCGCAAGGAGATCACGATCGCCGAGGGCGAGATGCCGGCCCTCATGGCCATCCGCAAGGAGTTCGCCGCCAGCCAGCCCCTGAAGGGCGCCCGCATCGCCGGCTCCCTGCACATGACCATCCAGACGGCGGTGCTCATCGAGACCCTGCAGGCCCTCGGCGCCGAGGTGCGCTGGGCGAGCTGCAACATCTACTCCACCCAGGACCACGCCGCGGCGGCGATCGCCGCCGGGGGCGTCCCCGTCTTCGCCTTCAAGGGGGAGGGCCTGAAGGAGTACTGGGATTTCACCCACAACATCTTCGAGTTCGCCGAAGGCGCGCCCAACATGATCCTGGATGACGGCGGCGACGCCACCCTGCTCGTCCACCTGGGCGCCCGGGCGGAGGACGACCCCTCCGTGCTGAGCCATCCCACCAGCGAGGAGGAGCGCGTGCTCTTCGCCGCCATCAAGGCGCGCAACGCCGCCCAGCCCGGCTGGTACAAGGCTCAGCTGGAGGCCATCCAGGGCGTCACCGAAGAGACCACCACGGGCGTCCACCGCCTCTACGAGATGGCCAAGCGGGGCGAGCTGAAGTTCCCCGCCATCAACGTCAACGACAGCGTCACCAAGAGCAAGTTCGACAACCTTTACGGCTGCCGCGAGTCCCTGGTGGACGCCATCAAACGCGCCACCGACGTGATGGTGGCCGGCAAGGTCGCCGTCGTCTGCGGCTACGGCGACGTGGGCAAGGGCAGCACCCAGGCCCTGCGCGCCCTGAGCGCCCAGGTGTGGGTCACCGAAGTGGACCCCATCTGCGCCCTCCAGGCGGCGATGGAAGGCTACCGCGTGGTCACCATGGATGAGGCCTGCGAGAAGGCGGACATCTTCGTCACCGCCACCGGCAACTTCCACGTGATCACTCACGATCACATGACGCGGATGAAGCACAACGCCATCGTCTGCAACATCGGCCACTTCGACAGCGAGATCGACGTCGCCAGCCTGGAGCAGTATCCGTGGGAAGAGATCAAGCCCCAGGTGGACCACGTCATCTTCCCCGACGGCCGGCGCATCATCCTGCTCGCCAAGGGCCGGCTGGTGAACCTCGGCTGCGGCACCGGGCATCCGAGCTACGTGATGAGCTCCTCCTTCGCCAACCAGTGCCTCGCCCAGATCGAGCTGTGGACGAAGAAGGGGCAATACGAGATCGGCGTCTTCACCCTGCCCAAGCACCTGGACGAGAAGGTGGCGCGCCTCCAGCTCACCACCCTCAACGCCAAGCTCACCGAGCTGCGCGACGACCAGGCCAAGTACATTGGCGTGGACAAGAACGGGCCCTACAAGACGGATCACTACCGGTACTAGAACCGAAGCGGTTCAGCGGGTTCAGAGGAAGGGGGGCCGAGGGATCGGCTCCCCTTTGTGTTCAGGGTTCCTCTTGACGCAGCTCTTGTAAGACGTTATCTTACTCTGCATGAAGACCGCCGTTTCCACCAAGGGCCAGATCGTTCTCCCCGCTGAGTTCCGCCGGCAAGATGACATCGAGGCCGGACAGGAGTTCGAGATCGAGCGCATCGATCGCGGTGAGTATCGTCTCGTACGCCTCGCTCCACCCAGAAATCAAGGACTTGTCGACTGGCTCCTGGCCTGCCCTGAGAAGGGGTTCTTCGTTCCGATCGAATCCGAGTCCACCGACACGCTGTGATTCTGGCGATGACGTTCCTGGTCGACGCCAATGTTCTCAGCGAGGCTACCCGGTCGGAGCCCGATTCCGGGGTCCTGGAATGGCTGACGCGCCACGAGCGGGAGATCGCCGTAGATCCCATCATTCTCGGCGAGATCCGTTTTGGCATTTTTCTCTTGCCGATGGGGAAGCGCCGCGCGCGTTTGGAGCGCTGGTTTCAGGAAGGCGTCGAGCGCATTCATTGCATTGCGTGGGAAGCGGCCACGGGGCTGCGTTGGGCTCGGCTTCTGGCCGATCTCCGTGCCCAGGGTCGATCGATGCCGATCAAAGACAGTCTGATCGCATCGACAGCGCTCGTTCACGGGCTCGCGGTGGTGACCCGAAACCGGCGTGATTTCGAGCCCGCGGGAGTCGAGATCGTCGATCCGTTTGGCTAAGTCAGGCCGCGGACTCAACGCCTCGACTTCGCTAAAACCATGTTGATCGCGGTTCTCGACTTGGAGAGGAGCAGGCGATGAGCGAGTTCAGCGAATCGGCTCATTGCTCGGTAGCCCATGGCTGATGATTTCAAATACGACGTCTTCTTAAGTCACAGCTCAAGGGACAAGGCTATTGTTCGCTCCATCGCGGAGCGCTTGCGGGCGGATGGCCTGCGCGTCTGGTTCCAGGAATGGGAGATTAGATCACGCCCCACAAAAGCTCTCCGGGCGAAGCAGATCGAGGAAGGTCTGGAGCACTCCTGTGTACTTGTGCTCTGCATGTCGAAAAATGCGTTTGGCTCCGACTGGGCCCAGTTGGAGAGTGGAACGTACCGATTCCGCGATCCGCTGAACAAGGAGCGCCGCCTTCTTCTCCTTCGACTCGACGAAGTCCCAATTAAGCGTTCCATAGCTCAGTTTTCTTACATCCGTTGGCCTCTAAAGGATCCCGAGGAATCATACGAGAAGCTTCTCGAAGCCTGCCGGCCTTCCGCGAAGCAGTCAATAGGGGAAGCACAGACCGCACACAAGTCGATTGTAGAAAGGGCTATCCAACTCGACAGCGCGAACGCTATTTGGAGCTACGCGTTCAGTCCGGACGGAAAACGCGTCCTCTCAGGTGATAACGAAGGTAACGTGCAGCTGTGGGATTTGAAGACAGGCAGCTGCCTGCGCCTGTTCGAAGGTGATTCGTTACGTGCTGATTGCGTGGCATGGAGCGCCGATCAGTGCTTCGCCCTCTCTTCGGGCTCCAGGGACAATGGGATAAGACTGTGGGATGTTGAGACGGGGCGCTGCCTTCGTGTGCTCAAGGGTCATAAGGCAAACGTCATGAGTGTGGCATGGAGTACCGACACGCGTTTAGCTCTCTCTGGCTCGTTTGACAAAACCATGCGATTGTGGGACGTGGCGACTGGGCGTTGTCTACGCGTGTTCAAGGGTCACACAAATCGTGTTCGGAGTGTAATGTATAGCACCGATCAGCGATTTGCCCTCTCCGGCGCAGATGACAACACGGTACGGTTGTGGCATATAGAAACAGGCCGCTGCTTACGGGTGCTCGAAGGCCACACCCATTGGGTTCTATGTATGGCATGGAGCGCCGATCAGCGCTTCGTGCTCTCCGGTTCCGTGGATAACACTGTGCGGCTATGGGATGTTGAATCGGGGTACTGCCTTCGAGTTCTCGAAGGCCATACAAAAAATGTCGAGAGCCTCGCGTGGAGCACCGATCAGCGCCTCGCTCTTTCAGGCTCTGCTGACACTACCTTGAGGCTGTGGGAAGTTGAGACGGGACGATGTCTGCGCGTGCTCGAAGACCACAAAGGATTTGTCCATAGTTTGGCATGGAGCTCCGATCAACTTCGTGTCTTCTCCGGGGACGTTCACGGCGATATCCGCGTGTGGTATTTAGATGAAACCATAATCCGGGATAGATCACTTGAAGGCGCTGCTCTGACCTTGCCGCTTGTACCAGACCAAGTTCAATATACGAACGCCAAAGTCCTCATCGTTGGCGAGAGCGGCGCTGGAAAGACAGGGCTTTCCAAGCGACTGGCTTTGAATGACTGGCAGCCTAGCGACTCGACGGTCGGCGCGTGGGCGACACAATGGAAGCTACACGTGGCGGCTGATAAGGATGGGGGCGACAGTATCGAGCGGGAAATCTGGCTATGGGATTTTGGTGGCCAAGCAGACCAGCGGTTGATCCATCAGCTCTACATGGACGAGACCGCGCTGGCGGTGCTGGTTTTCGACGGCCAGAAAGAAGACCTTTTTGAGACGCTGGGCCAGTGGGACCGCGATCTTACTCGCGCCTCACGCCAAGCATTCTCCAAACTGCTGGTCGCTGGGCGGGTGGATGCTGGTGGCATGCGTGTCAGCCGGAATCAGATCGAGGCATTCAGGAAGGAACGCGGCTATCTGCATTTGTTGGAAACGAGCGCCAAGATGAATCTCGGGTGCGATGAAGCTCAAGCAGGCTATCATCGACGGTATCCAGTGGAGGAACATCCCGTGGCGTTCCTCGCCGCTTCTTTTCAAGCAACTCAAAGAAGAGATTATCCGCCTCAAGGACGCTGGCCGGGTGCTGATGCGCTTCAACGAACTGCGGGAGACGCTGCAACTGCGCCTTCTGGAAGAGAAGAGTGGTGAAGTCGCGCGCTTCACCGACGAAGAACTGAAAGCGGTGGTGAGTCTATTGGCTGGTCCCGGCGTGGTGTGGGAGTTGAAGTTCGGTAATTGGGTGCTGCTTCAGCCGGAGCGTATCAACGCCTACGCCCAAGCCGTGATCCAGACAATGCGCGCGGATGAGCATGAGCGCGGCTGTTTGCCGGAGGAGCGGGTTTTGAACGGAGACCTTACCTATCACTCCTCAATGGGACGCCTCAAAGCCGACGATGAACGATTCGTCTTGCTGGCCATGCACCAGACATTGGTAGAGCGTGGACTTTGCCTGCGCGAACATACGGACAAGGGGCCGCTGTTGATCTTCCCGAGTTACTATAGGAGAGAACGCCCCGAGTTGGTGGGACATCCAGCGGTGCTGGTGAGCTATCGCTTTAACGGCTTTCTCGACGACATATATGCCACGCTGGTGGTTAGGTTGCATCACACGCGTCCCTTCCAGCAGGACAAGCTTTGGCGCTACGCCGCCGACTTCAAGACGCTTACTGGAAAACAACTAGGCATGAAGCTGAACCGGCGGGGAGAAGGCGCGGCCGAACTGGAGGTGTATTTCGATCCCACGATTCCAGTGGAGGAGAAGATAATCTTCAGCAAATACGTCCACGAACATCTGCTCCAGAACGCGAGGGGCGTGGCACGGCTGCGGTACTACGTTTGTCCGCATTGCAGCACAACAGTGGGTAATCGCGAAGTTGCAATGGAACGGCTTGACAAGTGGTTGCAGCAACGTCCCACGGAAGCAGGCATGGTCCGGAAGCTGAAGTCATGGATGGGCAAGGAAGCGCCGACCATCATCTGCTCCAGATGCGAGAAGCGTGTGCCGCTGTGGGACGAAATGGAGCAAAGTTTTGCCAGCCCGGAGATTCAGCAACAGGTGCGTAATCTCCAGGAGCAATCCGCTATTGTCCTGGACAGCGAGAGCAAGGAACGCGTGCTGGTGGGCGAGGTGGTTTCAGCCGTGGCTCTGGCAGGTCAGATCTCCCGGGAGAAGAGCGTCAGCGACCATGGCATCGATATGGAGATCGAGTTCAAGGACGACAACCACGAAGCCACAGGCCAGATGGTTTTTCTGCAGCTGAAGTCAGGCGATTCCTATCTCCGCAAACGGAAGAGCGATGGCGCGGAGATCTTCAAGATCCCGGACGAACGCCACACCCGTTATTGGATGGTGCAGCAGTTTCCCGTCCTGCTGGTGATCCGGAATTCAGAGGGGGAGATCCGCTGGATGGAAGTGCGGGACTGGCTGAAGCGCGAAAGCGAAAACGGCAAAAGACCTGTGCGGCAAATCGTCTTCGAGGGTGAGCGCCTCGATGTGATGAGTGTGCGCCGCTGGCGGGAGAGGGTGTTGGGCCAAGGTTCGCTGTAGGAGGTGTGCAGTTCTCTGCCAAGGCGTTGCGCCGGCTCTAAGAGGCCAGTTACCGTAGGACCCCAAGATGAAGTCTGGTAACCTTGATCAGCGTTTCCGCTGCGCCGACGGCTTACGCCGCCGAGAAGGGCTGGCCTGCCCTGTGGAGCAGGCAGCCATTCCCGGGATGCCGCTACTTCTTCTTGTTGTCCTTCGGCTTGCTGTCTGCCCCGCCCTTCACCGCGGTCTTCTTCGGCTTCTTGGTCTCTTTCTTCTGCGCGTTGTTGCCTTTGGCCATGTTCCCCTCCTGGCGTTCGCCGTCAATGTGTAACCTGGCTGTTGATTCTACACGAGCCGGGGGGCGTAGGCACGGCCCTTCATCGCGTGGGGGGATCAGCGAACGATCTCGGAAGCTGGCCTCAGGGCACGCGATCTTCATCGCCCGATGGACGACCGTCAGCAGTGGACCCTTCCCGTCGCCTTCAGCTCTTGACAATCGTAGCCCGCGGGATACACTTGGGGTATGCCAGTCAAGGTTACCGAGGTCTACCGCGACTGGATCAACTCCCTGAAAGACCTTGCGGGTCGCGCCCGGGTTCAGGTTCGCGTTGATCGCCTTGTCCATGGCAATCCCGGCAAGCATCGGGTCCTCACCGGAGGCGTCTGCGAGTTGAAGATCGACTTTGGTCCAGGGTACAGGGTCTACTATACCGAGCGTGACGGAACTTTGATCGTGCTGCTTGCAGGAGGCGACAAGTCAACTCAAGCCCAGGACATCAAGACCGCCATAGCCCTGGCCAAGAACCTATAGGAGCGCCATCATGGCTAAAATCCCTGAAAAATCGACTACCAAGGCCAAGACCCCAACCAAGACCGTTGCGTACGACGTCGCCGAACAACTTCGGACGCCCGAAGAGATGGCCGCGTACCTTGATGCCTGGTTCGTTGAGGCTCCCGACGATGCCGCGGGGATCGCTCGGGCTCTTGGCGATATCGCGCGTGCTCGCGGCATGACGCAGGTCGCGCGGGATGCGGGGCTGAGCCGGGAGAGCCTATACAAGGCTCTTTCCGAGAACGGTAATCCGAGCTTTGCTACCGTGCTGAAGGTGGCTCGCGCGCTTGGTGTCCGCCTCCACGCTCAAGTGGCGTAAGAGCCAACGGGCGGCGCCCCGGCCAAGAACCGGGGCGCCTATCAGCCGTGCCGTTGCGGAACGTCCGTCTCGATCAGGGGCAGTGATCCGTAACGCCAGGACAGACGCTGGTATCCGACCATCCGCCGCCCGCGCCGGCCACGCGGAGATCCTTGGGATCGAGCTGGCGGAGAGTCTCTTTGGCGATCTCGAGCTTTTTGGAGCTGTGTGCCTTTTTCATGGGTTCTTCCTTTCGTCAGATATCGAATTCTTTCGTTGCATCTGGACGAGACAAGAAGACTACGCAGGGAGCACCGTTTAGTTTTCCGCGCTGCGCCCCTTTCCCCTTTGGACGTACGCTTCGCCGATCAGCCCTGTGATGCCGAAGGCCGATCTCATCTCGACCTTCAGCGGCCGCCGGCCAGAAGTAGCGGCCGGACGTGGCGGAAACCGGAGCCCGGCGGTCCGCCGTCGGGCTCTTGTGATACCTTCCCGGGTCCACTCAGCGAGGACCCCCGCATGGCCGAAACCGCCCCCTCCACCCCCGGCAGAGACTTCATTCGCGAGATGGTCGAGCGCGACCGCGCCGCCGGCCGGCACGGCGGCAGGGTGGTCACCCGCTTCCCCCCGGAGCCGAACGGCTACCTCCACATCGGCCACGCCAAGTCGATCTGCCTCAACTTCGGCCTGGCGCTGGAGAACGGCGGCGTCTGCCATCTCCGCTTCGACGACACCAACCCCGAGACCGAGGACCTGGAGTTCGTCGAGTCGATCCAGCGGGACGTGCGCTGGCTGGGCTTCGACTGGGGCCGGAACCTCTTTTTCGCCTCGGACCACTTCGAGCGGCTCTATGACCTGGCCGTCGAGCTGATCCGCCGGGGCCAGGCCTACGTCTGCAGCCTGAACGAGGATGAGATCCGCGAGTACCGCGGCACCGTCACCGAGCCCGGCCGCAACAGCCCCTACCGCGACCGCTCGGTGGAGGAGAACCTCGACCTCCTGGCCCGGATGCGGGCCGGCGAGTTCGCCGACGGCGCCCACGTGCTGCGGGCGAAGATCGACATGGCCGCGCCCAACATGAAGATGCGGGACCCGCTGCTCTATCGCATCAAGCGCGCCACCCACTACCGCCGGGGCGACGCCTGGTCGATCTACCCGATGTACGACTTCGCCCACCCGCTCTCGGACGCCATCGAAGGCATCACCCACTCGCTCTGCACCCTGGAGTTCGAGAACAACCGCGACATCTACGACTGGCTGGTCGACACCCTGGTCGAATCGTTCCCGGACCCGCCGCGGCAGACCGAGTTCGCCCGCCTCAACCTGACCTATACCCTGATGAGCAAGCGCAAGCTCCTGGAGCTTGTCGAGCGCAAGCTGGTGGCGGGCTGGGACGATCCGCGCCTGCCGACCCTCGCCGGCCTGCGCCGCCGCGGCTTCACCCCGGAAGCGCTGCGCGACTTCTGCGAGCGCATCGGCGTCGCCAAGGCCAACAGCACGGTGGACGTGGCGCTCCTGGAGCACTGCCAGCGCGAGGACCTGAACCCCCGAGTTCCCCGGGTGCTCTGCGTGCTGCGCCCCCTGAAGCTGGTGATCGAGAACTATCCCGAGGACCAGGTGGAGGAGCTGGAGGCGCCCTTCTATCCGCAGGACGTGCCCCAGGAGGGCGCCCGGAAGGTGCCGTTCTCGCGCATCCTTTATATCGAGCGGGACGACTTCGCGGAGAATCCGCCAAAAGGTTTCCATCGCCTCTCCCCGGGTCGCGAGGTGCGGCTGCGCTACGCCTACTTCGTCCGTTGCGAGAGCGTGGTCAAGGACCCGGCGACGGGGGAGATCCTCGAGGTGCGCTGCACCTACGATCCCGCTACCCGCGGCGGTTCGGCCCCGGATGGGCGCAAGGTGCCGGGCACCCTGCACTGGGTGTCCGCGGCCCAGTCGCTGCCGGTCGAGGTGAGGATCTACGACCGCCTGTTCCGGGTCGAGCGGCCGGACCTCGAGGAGGCAGGCTTCGAGGCCGTCCTCAACCCGCGGTCTCTCGAAGCGCTCACCGGGAGCCGCATCGAGCCGGGTGGAATGGGCAAGGAGCTGGGGGAGCGGCTGCAGTTCGAACGGCAGGGCTATTTCTTCCGTGATCCTATTGATTCGAGCCCCGATCGCCCCGTCTTCAACCGCATCGTGCCGCTGCGCGACTCCTGGGCGCCGGAGGCCCAGAAGCAGCCCGCCACGGCCGAGCCAAGGGAATCAAAGGTGCCCAAGACGCCCAAAGCCCCCAAGGAGACGGAGGCGAAGGCCCTCGAGCCGCTATCGGCGGAGGAGCAGGAGCTGCTCGACCGGCTGCGCCCCGAGCTGCTGCCGGTCGTCGAGGGGGTGCTCGCGGCTCACCCCACCGAGGTGGGGCGCTACCGCGGCGGGCAGACCGGCATCCTCGGCTTCCTCATCGCGCAGGTGATGAAGCAGGGGGTGCAGGGGGTACAGGGCGGCGGCAGGCCCAATCCCAAGCTGGTCGGCGCGATGCTGAGGGAGGCGCTGAGCGCTCCTTGAGACCGGATGAGGGATCGGGTAAGATCTGGCCCCTGAAATCCGGCCGGTCTTCGTTGAGGTGAGGCATGTCCCGCGCCAGCACGCTTCTGCTCGCGCTCCTGATCCTGAATGTGCTGCTCGGCACGCTGTGCCTGGTGGTGGCGCGCGGCGAGCGCAACTCGCGGGCGTTGCGGCTCTGGGGATGGGGGCTGCTGGTCTATTCGATTGGGATCCTGATCACCATCCCGGATTTCCTGCCGTTCGCGCTGCGCAAGATCGTCGGCAACTCGCTGATCGCCTTCGCGCCCGTCCTCACCACCGCGGGGGTGCTCAGCAACACGGGCTTCCGATTGAATCGCCGGTGGACGGCCCTCGGGCTCTTCGCGTCTATCGTCCCCATCGTCATCAACCACCTCGGCGGCCACTACTCGGTCCTCGTGGACATCATCGCCCCGGCGCCGATCGCGAACATCCTGTTCGTTCTCGGCGCCGTGATGCTGGTGCGCGACCCGCCGGCGGACGCCAAGGCCGCCGCGCGGTTCCTGGCCGCCATCTTCGTCTTCTCGGTCCTGGTGTGGACCCTCCGGCTGATCGCCATCTGGTCTTCGCTGGGCGGCACCAACGACCGCGACCGCGCCGATCTGACGGTCGCCCTCTTCGGGATCGCCCAGATGGTGATCGCGGTGGCCGCCACGCTGGGGCTCCTGTGGATCGAGGTCCGCAAGATGGAGGCCGCCTTGCGGCGCCTGGCGGACTCCGACGCGCTCACCGGGCTGCCGAACCGGCGCGCGACCATGGCCCGGTTCCGGGAAGAGGCGGCGCGCGCCGCTCGCCACCGGCGGTCTTTCGCCATGGTGCTGTTCGACGTCGATCATTTCAAGCGCGTCAACGACACCTACGGCCATCTGGTCGGAGACGCGGCGCTCCGCCACGTCGCGGCGGTGTTGAACGCCGGCCGGCGCGACGTCGACCTGGTGAGCCGGATCGGCGGCGAGGAGTTCGTCGTCCTGTTCGGCGAGGAGGGGCTGGACGGCGCCGTCCGGGCGGCCAACCGCCTGCGTGAGGAGATCGCCGCGGCGGGGCTGTCTCACGAAGCGCAGACCCTCTCGGTCACGATCAGCGGCGGGCTCGCCATGTACCCCGCCGACGGCGAGGACTGGGACCACCTGTTCGCGGCGGCGGACCGGCGCCTCTACCGGGCGAAGCACGGCGGCCGCAACCGGGTGGAGGGGCCCGGCAGCCCCGCCGGGCTTCCGGGCGAACCGAGCGTGTCGAACGAGATTACGGCCGCGGCCGGCAGGCTCTGAGCACCCCGCGGAGCCGGCGGACGCCGTCGCGGATCTCGGGGACGTCCGTGCCGCTATAGCCCAGGACCAGGCCGTGGCGGACCGTCTCGCCGAGATAGCAGGCCGAGAGCGGCATCACCCAGAGCCCCTGGCGAGCGGCCTCCTCGGAGATCCGCCGGTCGTCGTGCCCTGCCGCCAGGGCCGCCACCAGGTGCAGTCCCGCCTGCCCCTCGAGCACCTGGAGCTCGGCGCCGAGCTCCTTCCCGATAGCCTCGACCAGGGCGTCCCGCCGCTCGCGATAGAGCAGCCGCATCCTGCGGAGGTGGCGGGCGAAGTGACCCTCGAGGATGAAGTCGGTGAGCACCGCCTGGTACAGGGCCGGCGGAAAGATGTCCATCGCCTCGCGGACGGCGGCGAAGCGCGCGACGAGGTCGGCGGGGAGGACGAGGTAGCCGAGGCGCAGGGCGGGGAACAAAACCTTGCTGAAGGTCCCGATGTAGACGACCCGGGAGTCGCGGTCGAGCCCCTGCAACGCCGCCACGGGCAGGCTTTCGTAACGATACTCGCTGTCGTAGTCGTCCTCGAGGATCCAGGCGCCGCTCCTCTGCGCCCAGTCGAGGAGCTGCAGCCGGCGCGAAGCGCTCATCGTCGCTCCGAGGGGGTATTGATGCGACGGCGTGACGTAGGCGGCCCGCGCCTGCGGCGGCGAGGAATCGCGAGCCATGCCGGCGGCCACGTCCAATCCCTCGCCGTCGACGGGTACCGGAACGAGACGGGCGCCGGCCAGGGTCAGGACGTCCCGCGCTCCCCGGTAGCCGGGCTCTTCGATCCAGACCCGGCTGCCCGGGTCGAGCAGGACGCGGGCGGAGATCTCGAGCGCCTGCTGCGAGCCGCTGACCACCATGATCTGCTCGGCTTCGCAGCGGACGGCGCGCGCGGTCCGCAGGTAGGCGGCCACCGCCTCGCGAAAGGGCCCATACCCCATCGGGCCACCGTAGCGCAGCAGGCTGGCGCGGGGGTTCCGGCTGTGGCGGGTCATCAGGGACGACCAGACCTGCCAGGGGAATCGATCGATGGCGGGCTGGCTGACGCGAAAGGTCCCCCAGCCCTGGAGCCAGGGCTCGGGCTCCGGCCGGAGGACCGCCTCGGAGCGGCGTGAAACCGGTCGCCGCGTCGGGCGGAGCGCCGGTTCCCGGAGGGCGGACCCGCCGTCAGGCGACGGCCGCTGGTCGGGGAGAGAGCTGGCGACGAAGGTCCCCGCGCCGATCCGGCTCTCGAAGTAACCCTCGGCGAGGAGCTGCTCGAACGCGTTCAGCACCGGCATCCGGGAGATCCGCAGCTCGGCGGCAAGGCTGCGGGTCGAGGGCAGGCGCTGGCCCGCGCGCAGCCGGCGCTCGACGATCGCCTCCCGGTACCGCTCGTAGAGCTGGCGATACAAGGGTGTCGCCGAGGTCCGGTCGACCGCGATGACGGGGGGAATTCCCGGCGACACTCGCTTCATGCCGGCAGGATAGTGGCCATGCGGAAGCTCGGGGCAAGTGGTCATTGCGAGCGACCACTCCGCAGGGCAGACTGCCGTTGACGTCAATCCAATCTGATCCAATCCAATCTGATCCAACCCGGGAGGGAGACCATGGCGCTCCAGCCGAATGCGGCAGACCAGGAAGGCAACGGCCAGCAGGATTTCGATTTCTTCATCGGCGATTGGAAAGTCCACAACCGCCGGCTGAGGAATCCGCTCCAGGGCTCCGACTCGTGGTACGAGTTCGACGGCACCTCGGTCGCGCGGCACCTCTGGGGAGGCAGGGCCAATATGGACGAATACGAGGCCGACAGCCCTTCCGGCCCCATCCAGGGGATGACCCTGCGCCTCTTCGATCCCAAATCGCGGCAGTGGAGCCTCTACTGGGCCAACAGCGCGAACGGCACCCTGGACAAGCCGATGATCGGCGAGTTCAGGGATGGGCGTGGCGAGTTCTTCGACCAGGAGATGTTAGAGGGCCGGAGCATCTATGTCCGCTACGTCTGGTCCGACGCCACGCCGACCTCCTGCCGGTGGGAGCAGGCCTTCTCGGCGGACGGCGGAAAGACGTGGGAGACCAACTGGATCATGGAGTTCACCCGCAGCCGGTAGCGGGACGCCCTTCGGTTCTGAATACTCCTCCCTTCCAACGGGGCGGCGGCCTCAAGGCCAGCCCCGTTCTTTTTTTCCGCTCATGGGCCCGCCGTTCCCAGTCCCGCCGCGCCCAGTCCTGCCGCCCGCCCAGTGGCCCAGGCCCAGAGGAAGTTGTAGCCGCCGATGGGTCCGAAGGCGTCGAGGATCTCGCCGCAGAGGAAGAGGCCGGAGTGGAGGCGGCTCTCCATCGTTCGCGGATCGATCTCGGACAGCGCCACGCCGCCACCGGTGACCTCGGCCTTGCGGTAGCCCTCGTCGCCCGTCCAGGGAAGGGAATGCTCGGTGAGAGTCTCGACCAGCTTCCGGCGCTCCTCGCGGCGGAGCTGGGCCAGGCTGCGGGCGCCGTCCACTCCCGAGTCCGAGAGGAGAGCGCCGGCCAGGCGGTCCGGCAGGTGGCGGCGGAGAGCGCCGGCGACGGTTCCCGCGCTTTCGCGGAGAAGCCGGTCCCAGGTTTCGGCGTCCATCTCCGTCCACTGCACCAGGAAGAGCTGCGGCGGTCCGCCGGCCAGCCGGGAGCGCACCGCCAGATGGGAGAGGTCGAGCACCGCCGGGCCGCTGTAGCCGCGATGGGTGAAGAGGAAGCCGTCCCGCGTGGTGGCGGTTCGCTTGGGGCCCGGGGCACGGAGGGTCACGGTGCGCGAGATCCCGGCGAGCGCGGCGTAGCGGGACGGCTCGAGGGTCAGCGGCGTCAGGGCCGGATAGGTGGGATGCACCGTGTGCCCCAGCCGTTGGACGATCCCGAAGCCGGTGCCGTCGCTCCCCGTGCCGGGGAGGGAGAGGCCGCCGGTGGCAACGACCACGGCGGCGGCGGAGATCGTCTCCCCTTCTTTCAGGAGCACCGTCCAGGGACGATCCCCGTCCGGCGGCTCCAGATCCTCGGCCAGGACCTCGAAGCGGATCTCGACGCCGCGCCGCCGGGCGAGGTCCACGAGGCCGTCCCGCACCTGGCGGGAGCTGTTGGAGAGGGGGAAGAGCTTGCCCGTCTCGGGCTCCAGGGCGAGCGGGATACCGGCCTCTTCCTCGAAGAACCGGCGCTGCTCGGGCAGCGGCCAGGAGCTGAGGATCTTCCGCAGGGCGTTGGGTGAGGAATCGGTGACGAACCGTCCCGGATCGACCGCCGAAGGGAGGACGTTGCACCGCCCACCGCCGCTGACCAGGATCTTCCGGCCGCCGTCGCGCGTCCGCTCGAGCAGCAGGACGGGACGATCGCCGGAAGCCGCGAAGATCGCCGCCAGGAGAACCGGCGGCGCCGGCGCCCAGGATGATGGTGGGGTGGTCGGAGGGAGCGCGCGGGGTCAACGCGTCCGTCTCTCCAGGATCTTCCCGAACGACTTCCCCCGCAGCTCCTCCAGCGTCAATCCCGACCGCGCCAGGGCCTCGCTTTCAGAGATCGCCCCGCAGTGGACGGCGCGGAGGAAGAAGTTGAGCAGGCCCTGGCCGGTGGCGGCGTCGTCGAAGACCTCGCGCACCCGGGTGGCCCGGGCGGCCTTGTCCACGAAGTTGCGGAGGCGCTCGGAAACCGGGTCCAGCCCCTCCAGGAAGAAGGCGTAGAGGGCGGCGTAGCGCGGCACGAGCTGGGCGGGGTGCAGGTCCCAGCCCTGGTAGAAGCCCAGGACGAGCGCGCTCCAGATGTTCTCGTAGTGGAGCTTCCAGGCCCGGTGCACGGTCCGGCGGTTCTCCTCGATCTCGGCTGGGGAGAGGGACGGACCGCGGTGCGGCGGGATGGGCAGGATGTTGGTGGCCCCGTCCGAGAGACGGATCCCCGTCCCCGCCAGGGCCGTCTGCATGCGCTGCCGGGCGAAATCGCAGGCCGGGTGGCGGATCTCCTGGTACTGGGCCGAGATGCCGAGGGCCGCCGTGTAGTCGTAGGTGCCGAAGTGCGCCGCCACGCAGCGGCCCCGGGCGGCCTCGGCGATGGAGAGGAGATCGAGGACCGCCTGCGGCGTCTCCACCATGATCTCCAGCCGCAGCGACCCTGCCGGCAGGCCGAGGGCCGGCTCCAGGAGATCGCAGAGATCGGTCAGGGCGGCGACCTGCTCCCGGGCCGTCACCTTGGGGAGGGTGACGGCAAAACCTTCCGGCAGGCGGCCGCCGCTCTCGCCGACCAGCGCGGTCAGGAAGAGGTCGAGGGTGCGCACGGCGCGCTCGCGAGTCTCCTCGGTCAGCGCCTTGATCCGGAAGCCGGAGAAGGGCGGCAGGCTCCCGGCGGCCAGCCCCGCGGCCATCTCCAGGGCGGCGGAGACGGCGTGGCCGTCCTCCTCCGCGTCCGGGCGGAGACCGTAGCCGTCCTCGAAGTCGATCCGGTAGTCCTCCACCGGTTCGCGGCGGAGCTTCTCCACGACCCGGGCGTGGACCGTCGCGGCGAGGCCCTCCGGCATCCCGAAGACTCCGGCGAGGGCGGCTGGATCGGGCGCGTGCTCCTCCAGGGAGCGCAGGGCGAGAGCGCCCAGCCGGGCGGCGGAGTCCCGCTTGAAGAGCTGGGCGCCGCCGTAGACCACGTGGACCGCCTCGCGCCGCCCGGAGTCCCCAGGATAGCGGCGGGCGAAATCGAGGTTGGCGCTCCGCAGCCGCTCGGTCACGCCGCGGATCGCCTGGGGAGAGAGCGCTGCGATGGATCTCGATTTCATTCCGTTCTCCTTGGAGACGTCGGGATTGTATCCGCTGCCGGAAGGCATAGGCTCAGGGTAGAATCAGGGCATGGATCTGGATCTCTTGGGGCACGTCAGAAAGGACATGGTCAAGCCTGGGCTCACGCGAGAGAAGGCAGCCCGGGCTGAGAGTTGGCTGAACGATCTCGAATCGATTCTCTCCAAACCGGACGAAGAGTTCCGTTCGAGCATCGGCAACCGTGATCTGGCGAGCTTTTACCTGTTCCTTTCGCTTCAGGAATGCATCGATCTGACGGCGTATTGGATCGCCGATACGGAGTGGACTGTCCCTCCTGACGCGGCTTCGGCTTTCGAAGTCCTAACCAGCCAAGGAGTGATCGATAGTTACTTGGCCGTTCGCCTGCGCGATGCAGTCGCAATGCGGGACCGCATTGCGAGAGGGGATCTCATTGCGGATTATGCGCAGCTGCAGAGCGAGTTTCGCGAATCCATTGTTAGCCTCCGCAAGTTCCTCGCCACGGTGGCGACCAACGCAAGCCTATAAGGAAAGATTACTTTTCTACTGCAACCTTGAGCCGCTTGGGTGGCAGTGAGACCACTCTGTGGCCGCTCTTTCCCTCGCTCTCCTTGAGGTCCCTGTAGATGGCATCCAGATCATAGTTGTGAGACGCGACATATTCTTCGCGCACTCTACGGACCTCTTCGACAATGGGATCACGGGCCATGACCGTCAAGCCTCCATCAGTTGTTCTGGTGTGCAGATCGTCGGCGGGTCATAGCCCGCGTCGCGGCAGATCTTTTCAATCTTGCTCAGCGTTGTCGCATTGGCGATGTGGGTACAGTTCCACGTAAGTAGGTAATCCATACCGCTTACGACCGCGATCGAAATATGCAGGGCGTCGGCAAGGGCTTTTTCCGGTAGAGGACCCCGCTCGATGAGGAGCCGGGATAAATTTGTCGATTCTTCATTCAATGCCAGCACATCGAACCCTTGAACGGCTACGTGACGGCGGGCGGCGGCATCCTTATCTCCTGAGCTCATCTCGCGTAAAACCAGCTCTGAGATGAATAGATTGAATCTTGACCGGATCTCCCACCACTCTCGAGTGAGTTGCTGATGAGCGGCCAGAACCAGGTCGCGGCTTGGCCGTGCGGTCAAGTAACTGACGATCGTGGTTTCGAGATAGACCGTTGGTTTCATCGTCAGGATCCGCTCATGCGCCAAGATCAAGATAGCGCAAAGGGGCGATGTTGAACCATCCCCTCACCGGAAATCGTGGCTCGGCACCGCCACCAGCTCCTTCAGCGACCAGAACTTCTCCCCCTTGACCGAGATCGTCCCGTCCCGCTTCTGGAGGATTCCCTCGACCAGGAGGCCGGGGGAGCCCACGATCAGCTTGCGGTGCTGCTGGAGGAGGTCGGGCGGGACCACGGCCTGCGACATGCCGGTCTCGTCCTCCAGGGTGAGGAAGAGCAGCCCCTTGGCCGTGCCCGGGCGCTGGCGGACGATCACCGAGCCGGCGGTGCGGACCCGGGCGCCGTTGGGCAGCGCGGCGAGCCCCGCGGCCGGCGTCACCCCCTTCTTCGCCAGCAGCTCGCGCATGTAGGAGACCGGGTGCGGACCCAGGGTGAGCTGCGCGCCGCCGTAGTCGGCCTGCACCTCCTCGACCGGGGTCATCTCGGGGAGCGGTGAGGGCTCCGGATCGGGGAGGCGGTCGAGGAGGGGGCCGGCGGGCTTGGCCAGCCGCGCCACCTGCCAGAGGGCGGCCCGGCGGCTCAAGCCCAGCGCGGCGAGGGCGCCCACCGAGGCCAGCCTCTGGAAGCTCGTCCTCGTGCAGGTCGCAGCGCCGCACCAGGTCCCCGGCGTCGGCGAACGGGGCCTTGGCGGCCTCGGCCTCGATCGACTGCGCCGCCCGGCCTCGCAATCCCCGCACGAACTTGAAGCCGAGCCGGATCGCCCCCACCGCCGGCGCCGTTCCCGTCCGCGGATCGCGCTCGCCCTCGCGCAGCACCCGGTCCTCCCAGCGGCAGAGGAGCCCGGAGGTCTGCACGTCCACCGGCCGGACCTCGACGCCGTGCCGCTGGGCGTCCTTGACCAGCGTCGCCGGGTGATAGAAGCCCATCGGCCAGGCGTTGAGCAGCCCGAGATAGAAGGCGGTCGGGTGGTGCGCCTTGAGGTAGGCGCTGGCGTAGGCGATCAGGGCGAAGCTCGCGGCGTGCGACTCGGGGAAGCCGTAGAGGGCGAAGGAGGTGATCGCCTGCACGATCTCCTCCTGCGGCTTGCCGGTGATGCCGTTCGCGGTCATCCCGCGGCGGAGCTTCTCGACGATCGCCTGCATCCGCTCGACCGAGCGCTTGGAGCCCATCGCCCGCCGCAGCTCTTCGGCCTCGCCGCCGGTGAAGTTGGCCGCCACCATCGCCACCTTCAGGAGTTGCTCCTGGAAGATCGGCACGCCGAGCGTCCGCTCGAGGATCGGCTGCAGGCTCGGGTGAGGGTAGACGACCGGCTGCCGGCCGTTGCGCCGCTCGAAGTAGGGGTTCGCCAGGTTGCCCACGATCGGCCCCGGGCGGATGATCCCCACCTGGATCACCACGTCGTAGAACTTCTCCGGGTGGTTGCGGGGGAGCGAGGCCATCTGGGCGCGGCTCTCGACCTGGAAGACGCCCACCGTGTCGGCCTCCTGGAGCATCTTGTAGACCTTGGGGTCGTCCGGCGGCAGGTGGGCGAGGTCGACGTGCGTCCCCTCGCGGGTGCGGATCGTCGGCACCATCTCCTCCAGGGCGGCGAGCATGCCGAGCCCCAGGAGGTCGACCTTGATGATCCCGAGGTCGGCGCAGTCGTCCTTGTCCCACTGGATGACCACCCGCCCCGGCATCGAAGCGGGCTCGAGCGGCACCACCTCGTCGAGCCGGCCGGCGGCGATCACCATCCCCCCGGTGTGCTGGCCGAGGTTGCGCGGCATGTTGTGGATGCGCGTCCAGAGATCGGCGAAGAGCTGGATGCGGCGGTCCCCGGGGTCGAACCCCGCCTGGGCGAGCTCGGCGGCGAACGACTTCTCCTCGCCGTGGGAGGCGTCGTAGCTCCAGTTGCCGAGCTGGCCGGCGAGCTTCTCCACCTGCTCCTCGGAGTAGCCGAAGACCTTGGCGACCTCGCGGGTGGCGGAGCGGTCGCGGTAGGTGATCACGGTCGCCGTCATCGCCGCGCCGTGGGGGCCGTAGCGCTGGTAGACGTACTGGATCACCCGCTCGCGCTGGTCCCCCGAGGGGAGGTCGAGGTCGATGTCCGGCCACTCGCCGCGCTCCTCGGAGAGGAAGCGCTCGAAGAGCAGCTCCATCTTCACCGGATCGATGGCGGTGATCGACAGCGCGTAGCAGACCGCGCTGTTGGCCGCCGAGCCGCGCCCCTGGGCGAGGATCCCCTCGCGCAGGCAGAAGTCGACGATGTCCCAGACGATCAGGAAGTAGCCGGCCAGATCGAGCTTCTCGATCAGGTCCAGCTCCTTCTGGATCTGCGCCTGCGCCCTGGCGGTCAGCGGCCGGAAGCGGGCGCGGGCGCCGTTCCAGGTGAGGTGGCGCAGGTACGAGGAGGGGGTCTCGCCCGGCTGCAGCGGGTACTCGGGGAAGCGGTAGCCGAGGTCGGCCAGGGTGAAGTCGAGCCGGCCGGCCAGCTCGGCGCCGGCGGCCAGGGCCTCCGGGAGGTCGGCGAACAGGCGCGCCATCTCGGCGGCGCTCTTCAGATGCCGCTCGCGGTGGGAGGCGAGGAGCCGGCCGGCGGCGTCGAGGGTCGTGTGATGGCGGATGGCGGTCAGCACGTCGTGGAGCGGCTTGTCCTCCGGATCGGCGTAGCGCACGCCGTTGGTGGCGAGGAGAGGAAGGCGGAGCCGGCGGGCGAGGTCGACCAGCGCCTGGTTGCGGTGCTCTTCCTCCCGCAGGCGGTGGCGTTGCAGCTCGACGTGGAGGCGGCCGCCGAAGAGGTGGGAGAGCCGCTCGAGCATCCGCCGGGCGGGATCGATCCCCCCCTCGGCCAGCTCGCGGGCGAGCGGCCCCTCCTCGCCGCCGGTCAGCAGGTGGAGCCCGGCGGCGTGCTCGGCGAGGAGGTCCCAGGGGACCCGCGCCTCCCCCTTGGCGCGGCCGCGGGCGGCGGCGGTCAGCAGCTTGCAGAGGTTGCGGTAGCCGGTGCGGTCGGCGGCGAGGAGGGTCAGCCGCGCCTGGGCGTCGACCGCCCGCGGCGGGGTCTTGGGATCGGGCACCAGGCCGAGCGGGCCGAAGCGGGCCCGTTTGCGCCACAGGCTGGGCTCGTCCTCCAGCACCACCTCGGCGCCCACCAGCGGCTTGATCCCCGCCCGTTTCGCCGCCTGGAAGAAGCGCGGCGCGGCATAGACGCCGCTGGCGTCCACCAGGGCCACGGCGGGCAGCTCCAGGGCCGCCGCCCGCTCGACCAGGTCCTCGGGCAGCGAGGCGCCGTCGAGAAAGGAGAAGGCGGAGGCGGCGTGCAGCTCGGCGTAGGGTGGGGGAGGTGAGGTGCGTCTCACCTCCCCAGGCTAGGCATGACTCAGGCGTAAGTCAAGAGGGACTACCGGCCGACGACGAACAGGTGGCCGGCGTTCTGGGTGTAGACCTTGCCGTCCAGACCGAGCGACAGCGGCGTGTAGGCGGCGGCCACGGCGAGCTTGAGGAAGAGGTGCTCGCGCAGGTGACCGTTGGAATCGACGACGTAGAGGTTGCCGTCCTCGCTGTTGTTGTAGACGTTGCCGAAGCGGTCGATCGCCGGCGCGTTGACGCAGAACTCGAAGCCGTGCGGATGGTCGCTGACGCAGGTGACCTGGCCGTTGGCGTCGCGGCTGCAGCTCAGGGTGTTGGTGTTCTGCCACTGCCACTCGACGTTGAGGCTCGGGTTGAGCTGGGTGAGGTAGTAGGCCTCAGGAGAGCCGGGAACGCTGTTGCGGTCCGCCGGGCAGTACTGCTCGACGTCACAGTAGGAGCCGCCGTTGCTGTAGTGGTTCTCCTTGGTGATGACCGAGTAGGTGCCGTCGTGGACCCGGATGCCCGGGGTGGTGTCCCAGCCGAACTGGTAGGCGCCGAGGTACGCGCCGTTGGGGCCGAACTTCATCAGGTGCCCCTGGGCCCAGTTGTAGCGCGTGTAGACGCCGATGAAGACGCTGCCGTCCGGGGCCACGATCGGCGCGGCGGTGGAGTCCTCGAGGATGCGGCCGGCGCCCGGACGGTTCTGCGCCGGATCGACGCCGGTGGTCGAGCCCACCCGGCAGCCGTTGGGCTGGCCGTTGGGGGGCAGCAGCACGTTGCAGCCGTCGTGGAGCCGGTCGCGCATCGAGGTGGTCCACTTCGGCGTCAGGTTGGGGTTGATCGCCAGGATGTAGGAGTAGCGGGTGGCGAACTGGGCGGAGGTGACGGTGTAGATCGTGCCGTCCGGCGCCACGGCCGGAGCGCTGTTGAGGCCCGGCCGCTGCGAGCCGCAGACGACCTTCGGCGGCACCGCGTCCGGCGACGGCGGCCAGGGGAACTGGTCCTGGCCGAAGACGCCCAGGCACTTGTCGTTGCCGGCCGGAGCGCCCGGGTTCAGCGAGGCGTAGGTGGCCTTGCTCACGTTGCCCGCCGGCGTGACCTTCACCAGCCAGGCGTTGACGATATCGGAGTCCCAGGGGTTCACAGGGTCCAGCTTGGTGACGTTGTAGTAGACGTTGCCGGCGGAGTCGACGGTCAGCGGGCCGTGGGTGTAGACGTTCCCGTCGATCCGCGAGCCGAACGGATTGATCCGGGCGAGCTGGGCGCCGCTGTCCCGGTCCACCTTGAAGATCGTGCCGCCGGCGCCCGGGATGTAGATCAGGCCGTTGCCGGCGAGCGCCGCGTGGAACACCGGCTCCCAGCCGGGACCGGCCAGGGTCTGGCCGTAGGGCACCGGCTTCCAGTCGCTGGTGAAGGTCCACTTCTCGACCAGATTGCCGTGCTCCCAGTGGAGCCGCTTCTCGTTCCAGGTCTGCGTCTCCCAGTGATCGACGGTGGTGAAGGTGCCGGTCTTGAACTCCATGAAGACGTTGTCTTCGTCGATCAGCGGCACCTGGTAGTGGACGGCCAAGTCACCGCCGTACAGCGGGTCCGCCTGCTCGGCGGCGACGAACGGGTCGTAGAGGATGTCCGCCAGGACGTGCTGGGCGGTCTGCCCGATCGCGCTCGTGGTGTTCGTATGCTGCGCGTTCCTGCCCCATTGCGCCCAATCCTGCGACCGGGCCGGCAGGCCCGCCAGCAGCAGGGCCGCCATCGTTGTCAAGACGTACTTCTTCATCGACATGCGCTCTCCTTCCCAGATCACTGGGAGAAAAAAAAGAAACAGGGATTCCTGAAGTAGAGGGTGCGGGATCGAGGTGAAAGCGCGACAAGGGGGAGAGAGGGATCGCGTTCCGCCGGCGCGATCCGTCTCTCCGCGAGGAGTCTCCGGGGCGTGCCCCTAGCCTTTGGCCGCGATCTCCTTGCGCCGCTTGTCCAGCCAGGCCCGGGCCTCCTCCTCGGTGTCCGCGAAGGTCAGCGGGTTGGCCTCGGGGCCGCGCCGGAAGAGGTTGGAGGCGGTCAGCAGCAGGCGGGCGAGGACCTTGGCCCGCAGGGGAGCGTTGCGGACCACCGTGCCGCGCAGGGGGAGGAGCTTGACCGTCTCCGAGGCCTCCTTGCGCACCGCCGGCGGCAGGTCCTCCAGGCCGGTGAGGTCGATCAGGTAGAAGAAGTAGGGGACATCCTTCGCGTACTCGAGGTGAGCCTGGTTGATCTTCTGGCACTCCTCGAGCGTGCACTTGCCCTGGAGCTTCATGTGGACGACGTCCGGCATCTCCAGGCCGGTCCACTGCTGACCGCAATCGCTGGACTTGAAATATTCGATCTCCGCCATCTGACTCCTCCTGCAAAGGGGACCACGGACCGGCACCGCACGGTCGCGCGGCGCGGGGACGGATCTGAAAACCCAAAAAGTGTCCCGATTATAGGCAGGCGGGCGCCTCCGCGCAATCGATCGGCGTCGATTGGCGGCAATCGGCATCGTTTGGCGGCGATCCGCCGCGGTCGGCGCCCAAGAGGAGCCGGTCTCCGCTCCCGCTCAGCCGACCCGGGTCGGCGTGAACGAGGGCGGATCGCTCGCCGGGAAGGAGGCGGCGGAGTCCTCCTCCACCCTCTCCGCGGCATCCCGGCCGCCGCTGCCGGTCGTCCGCGCCCCTTCGGGAAGCTTCCACTTGCCGCGGAAGGTATCCTTCCCGTGCGGCCGCGACAGCGGCCGCGCCCAGTCGTCGCCGAGCTCCGCGGTGTTCAGCCCCAGCGCCCCGTAGGCGAGGCAGTGGCCGGTGGCGCCGCGGAGCAGCAGGGCCGCGGCGCCGAGCGCCAGGGCGCCGGAGAGCGGCGACAGGCGCCGTTCCCGCCGCAAGGCGAAAGCGACCAGCGCGCCGCCGCCGACCACCGACGCCCAGCGTTCCATCTTTCCCACGTTCTTTCCTTCACTCTTGGCCATGAGAACCTCCTCGGCTGGATACGGTCCGCAAGCCGTGTGCCAGCCGCGAGGTCCCACGCCCGGAGGAGGGAGCCTCAGGCGGCGGCGGCGAGCTCGCGCCGCCGGCGGTCGAGCCAGACGCGGGCCTCCGCCTCGGTGTCGGTGAACTCGACGGGGTTGTTGTTCTTCCCCCCCTTGAACATGTTGACCGCCGTCATCAGCAGCTTGGCCAGCACCTTGGCCTTGAGCGGGGCGCCGAAGATCACCGTCCCCCGCAGCGGCAGGCTGCGCACGGTCTCCGAGGCCTCCTTGCGGACCTGGGAGGGCAGGTTGTCCAGCTCGGAGAGGTCGATCAGGTAGAACATGTGATCGCGGTTCCTGCCGAACTCCAGGTGCATCCGGTTGATCTCGCGCACCTCCTCGGTGCCCACCTCTCCCACCAGCTTCATGGAGAGGATGTCCGGCTCCTCGAAGTACGTGGCGTGATTGCCGATCTTGTGGATCTCGACCATGCGCTCATCTCCTCTGGGATCGCCGCCCGGAACGCGAAGGGACACACCGTGGCCGGAGGACGAGCTCCGGCGGGATCACCGCTTCACTTTGTTCCGATCGACTGATGAATTTCTCACGCAGGATATCAATGTTTCTTCCGCCGGGAAAGCCCCGCTTCGGCGATTCCAGGATTCGGCGGTGATTTTCGGGCGATCCGGCTCCTGCTATGCTCCCCGCCGTACGCTCAACAGGGAGAATCCCGAGATGACCGACTCGAGAATGACCGACTTGCGATATCCGATCGGAAAGGCCGAGATGGAGCCGGAGCTCACCCCCGAGCGGCGCCGGGAGCTGATCGGGCTGATCGAGGCGGTGCCGGACCGCCTGCGCGAGGCCGTCTCCGGCCTCAACGCCGAGCAGCTCGATACCCCCTACCGTCCGGGGGGATGGACGGTGCGGCAGGTCATCCATCACGTCCCGGACAGCCACCTCAACGCCTACGTCCGCTGCAAGTGGGCGCTGACCGAGGACCAGCCCACGATCAAGACCTACGAGGAGGCGCGCTGGGCCGAGCTGCCGGACTCCCGCTCGGCGCCCATCGAGGTCTCGCTCGCCCTGCTCGACAACCTGCACCGCCGCTGGGTGGCGCTGCTGCGCGCCCTGCCCGCCGCGGACTTCGCCCGCTCGATCCAGCACCCCGAGTGGGGCCTCGTCAACCTCAACCAGCTCCTCGGCCTCTACGCCTGGCACGGCCACCACCACGTCGCCCACGTCACCGCGCTGCGCGAGCGGATGGGGTGGATGTAGGGCGGGAGGCGGGAGCCGGCGGGAAGCGACCGAGCGAGCGAGGGAGGGGCATGAAAATCCATCCGGGGCATCCGTTTCCCCTGGGCGCCACCTATGACGGCGCCGGGACGAACTTTTCTCTCTTCTCGGAAATGGCCGAGCGGGTCGAGCTCTGCCTGTTCGACGCGGCGGGCGCCGAGACGCGGATCGAGCTGCCCGAGACCACCGCCCTCTGCTGGCACGGCTATCTGCCCAACGTCATTCCCGGCCAGCGCTACGGCTTCCGCGTCCACGGCCCGTGGAACCCCGACGCCGGCCAGCGCTGCAATCCGGCGAAGCTCCTGCTCGATCCCTACGCCAAGGCGATCGAGGGGGAGGTGAGGTGGGACGAGGCCGTCTTCCCCTACCACTTCGCCGACCCCGAGGGTCCCCGGAACGATATCGACAGCGCCCCGTTCACCCCCCGGTGCGTGGTGATCAACCCCTTCTTCGACTGGGGCAACGACCGGCCGCCGCGCATCCCCATGCACGAGACGGTGATCTACGAGCTCCACGTCAAGGGCTTCACCCGGCGCCATCCGGGAATCCCCGAGGAGCTGCGCGGCACCTACGCCGGCCTGGCGCACCCGGCGGCGCTCGCCCACCTCAAGCGGCTGGGGGTCAAGGCGGTCGAGCTGCTCCCCGTCCACCAGTTCGTCCAGGACAGCCTGCTGCTCGAGCGCGGGCTGCGCAACTACTGGGGCTACAACTCGATCGGCTACCTGGCCCCGCACAACGAGTACGCCGCGGCCGGCGGCTCCACCGGCCAGCAGGTGCAGGAGTTCAAACAGATGGTGAAGGTCCTCCACCAGGAGGGGATCGAGGTCATCCTCGACGTGGTCTACAACCACACCGCCGAGGGGAACCACCTGGGGCCCGTGCTCTCCCTCAAGGGGATCGACAACACCGCCTACTACCGGGTCGTGCCGGGCGACTGCCGCTACTACATGGACTACACCGGCACCGGCAACAGCCTCAACATGCGCCACCCGCACGTCCTGCAGCTGATCATGGACTCGCTGCGCTACTGGGTGCTCGACATGCACGTGGACGGCTTCCGCTTCGACCTCGCGGCCACCCTCGCCCGCGAGCTCCACGACGTCGACCGCCTGTCCGCCTTCTTCGACATCATCCAGCAGGACCCGGTGATCAGCCAGGTGAAGCTGATCGCCGAACCGTGGGACGTGGGGGAGGGGGGCTACCAGGTGGGGAACTTCCCGCCGCTCTGGTCGGAGTGGAACGGCAAGTACCGCGACACCGTCCGCGACTACTGGCGCGGCGCCGACCAGACCCTGGGCGACTTCGCCAACCGCTTCACCGGCAGCTCGGACCTCTACGCCAACACCGGCCGCCGCCCCTCGGCCAGCATCAACTTCATCACCGCCCACGACGGCTTCACCCTGCGCGACCTGGTCTCCTACAACGACAAGCACAACGAGGCCAACGGCGAGGGGAGCCGCGACGGCGAGAGCCACAACCGCTCCTGGAACTGCGGCGCCGAGGGGCCGGCGGACGATCCCCTGATCGCCGGCCTGCGGGCGCGCCAGCAGCGCAACTTCCTCACCACCCTGTTCACCTCCCAGGGAATCCCCATGCTCCTCGGCGGCGACGAGATGGGCCGCACGCAGCAGGGGAACAACAACGCCTACTGCCAGGACAACGAGATCTCCTGGTTCGACTGGGAGACCCTGGACGACGGGCTGCTCGAGTTCACCGCCCGGCTGATCGCCCTGCGGCGCGAGCACCCGGTCTTCCACCGCCGCCGCTGGTTCCAGGGCAAGGCGATCCACGGCGAGGGAGTGCGCGACCTCGGCTGGTTCCGGCCCGACGGCGAGCTGATGAGCGACGAGGACTGGCGGCACGGCTTTGCCAAATCGCTCGGCGTCTTCCTGAACGGGGACGCCATGGAGAGCCTCGACGAGCGCGGCGAGCCGATGAAGGACGACAGCTTCTACGTCCTCTTCAACGCCCACCACGAGCCGGTCTCCTTCCGCCTCCCCGCCCGTCCGCAGTGGGGGGAGAGCTGGTGCAAGGTGCTCGACACCGACGCCCCCTTCCCCGAGAAGGGGGAGGAGGTCTACCCCGCCGGCGGCGAGCTGCCGCTGGCCGGCCGGGCCATGGTGGTGCTGGTGCGGGATAAGAGGGAGTAGGGGGAGTAGGGCCTCATCGCCCGGGATTTCAATCCCGGGCGATGAGCACGGAGCCGCGCTTCGCGCCTCTCCCAGGGTTCACACCCTGGGCTAGGGGAAGGCCGCCCTCTGGGCTCGCGGTATGGTTTGAGGAGGCGAAGAGGTCGAACGGGGAAACCGCCAGATCCGGAAAGACTTTACGACGGCGACTCGTCCTTCAGCTGCTCCTTGATCTGTTTCAGCTCGAGGAGGACCTGTTCGGCGCCGATCAGCTCCGCGAACCGGCAGAGCAGATCCGCGAAGGTCTCCGAGTACCCCTCCGCCGCCGCGGCCGCCCGGATGGCCGCGCATTCATCGGTGGTCAGCTCCCCCAGATCCGGATCCTCCTCTTCGAAGGCGGCAGCTCGTACTTCGTGCAGGGCCATGCTGCTGATCCCACAAGCAACTCACGTGCCGAACCTGTCCAGGAGCGGTCATCCTGGGGACAGCCGGCCTCCAACTGCCGGGATGATAGACGGAATTGCCGTTTCTTGCGTAGACAGACCGTAATGCTTGCAAAGGCTTAACTCCGAGGAGGACTTATGCGAATTCCAGCCCGTTTCCCCGTCCTGATTCCTGCCGCCCTCCTGCTCGCGTTCGCCGTTCCCGCCGTGCACGCCGCTCCCGCCCAGACGGCTTCGGCGCCCGCGAAGAAGGCGGCCTCGTCCCAGAAGGCGCCTCCGGCTTCCCCGCGGCAGCCGGCCGCCGCCAGCCCTCTGCTGGCGCAGCTGGATGCCAACCACGACGGCAAGATCTCCCGCTCCGAGTGGAAGGGCAACGACGTCTCCTTCAGCATGCTGGACAAGAACGGCGACGGCGTCCTCACCGCCGACGAGCTCGCCCCCGCCGTGCCGGCCGACCCCGGCCCCTCCCCCGAGGTGGTGCGCGCCCGCCGGGAGAAGATCTTCCGCTGGATGGACGCCAACCACGACGGCCGGGTCACCAGGGCCGAGTGGCGGGGAGACGCCGCCAGGTTCGCCGGCCTGGACCGCAACCACGACGGCGTGGTGACGCTGGAGGAGTACCTGCAGAAGTAGGCGTCCGGTTCTCCAGGAGCTCCGGCAAACCTCGTTCCGGCGGGGCTCGTCCCATTGGCGCTCGCCGGCAACACTTATAGACTGCCGCCGGTGGTTAAACGTGGAGCACATGGAGGGAGACCCACATGAACAGAAAGTGCGTCCTTGCAGGGCTCGTCGTCGTTCTGGGAGCTTTGGGAGCCGTGGCGTCCGTCCGGGCGGACAGCCAGGGAAAGGTCGACATCTGTCACATCCCGCCGGGCAATCCGGCCAACGCCCACACCATCAACGTGAGCGTCAACGCCGTCCCCGCGCACCTCGCCCATGGTGACTACCTCGGCGAGTGCCAGACCCTGGAGTAAGCCGCCTCCGGCCTCGCGTCCCTATCCGGGGAGCCGCCAGGCTCCCCGGCATGGCCCCGCGGGGGAACCCGCCCGCCTCCCCTCGGGAGCTGTCCCCCTTGCGTTCTGCCGCCACACCTGTACACTAGCGTCACTTAAAAGCTCGAAGCAGGTGGTTCGATGAAGTTGCTCTGGCTCTGCCATTTCGGGAGAGGTTTCTGTACCTGTCCCTTGTCTAGGAGGAGAACGCGTGAACAAGAAATTTGCTGCCGCAGGTCTCATCGCAGTCCTGGGAGTTTTCGGTGTCGTGGCGTCCACCCAGGCCGACAGCCAGGGGAAGGTCGACATCTGCCACATCCCGCCGGGCAATCCGGCCAACGCCCACACCATCAACGTGAGCGTCAACGCCATCCCGGCGCACCTCGCCCACGGCGACACCCTGGGTGCCTGCGGCAGCGGCGGCCCGATCGGCTAAACCACGTCCATCCTCACGTCCACCGCGGGGAGCCGCGAGGCTCTCCGCCGTGGATGTCCGGGGCCTATCGAGGGATGTCCGCCTGATTGCCCACCGCGGCCGCCAACCCCTTCCGTCCGGACAAGCCGAAATCGCCCCTCCACGCCACCCGCGGGCTCTGTTGAAGCTACGACGCACCCTGCGCGAACGTTGACGCCGACCGCGTGAAGGTTGGCGCGGAGTGCGTGAAGCTTCGCGGAGAGTGCGTGAAGCTTCGCGCGGAGTGTTTGAAGCTTGGCGCAGACCGCGTGAAGCTTGGCGCAGACCGCGTGAAGCTTCGCGGTGACTGCGTGAAGGTTGGCGCAGAGTGTTTGAAGCTTGGCAGGGAAGGCGTGAAGCTTGGCGCGGAGCGCGTGAAGGTTGGCGGAGACGCTGGCGAGGCTGGTGGGGACACTCCGCCGGAGCCCCGCGATCCTGAGCCCGCCCAGTAGGAGCTTTGAGGGAGTCCTTCAGCGCCAGCCCGGCAGGGCGGCCTTTCCATAGCCCAGGGCGTCAGCCCTGGGACCGCCACGAACCCCTCTCCCCCGAGCCCGGCAGGGCGGCATGCGTGCCTCGACCCCAGGCTCACCGCCCCGGAACCGGACCGCCACCACCCGGAGCTGAGAAGGCGGGTGAGATTATGCTCGGTTTCCCCAGGGTTGCACCCTGGGCTAGAAGGCCACCCATTGGGCTCGCTTCAGAGGGCGGCCGAGGACGATGGGGCTGGGCTGAATGACATCTCCCACGCCCATCTACTTCCAGTGGATGTGTCCGACCCCAGGAGTGGACCAAAACGTCGGCACATTCTGGTAACTGCCGACGTTTCCGAGCGCCGTCATCTGCCTGCTCACGGTGTTGCGCCTGCATGGTCTGGGCCCCCAATCCCTCCGGAAGGTGTGGATCGCCCTAGCAGGCTGCTGAAAAACTCCCGGATCGCGGTAAAATTACCGTATTCCGGGAGGTTGAGAGATGCGTGGAGACGACCGGCAGCAGGGAGCGATGTTCAGCTACGTTTCTCTGGAGCAGCGGGTGCCCGAGAACCATCCTCTGCGTCCCATCCGGGCCATGGTCGATCAGTCGCTGGTGGAGCTTTCGGCAGCCTTCGAAGGCTTGTATTCGAGGGTGGGGCGACCGTCGATCCCACCGGAGAAGTTGCTGCGCGCGTTGCTGCTGCAGGTGCTGTACACGATCCGAAGCGAGCGGATGCTGATGGAGCAACTGGATTACAACCTGTTGTTCCGCTGGTTCGTCGGCCTGGGAATAGATGATGGGGTGTGGGTGCCGACGGTGTTCAGCAAGAATCGGGACCGGCTGTTGGAAGGCGACATTGCCCAGGAGTTCTTTACCCGCGTGCTCGCCCAGGCGAAGAAACGGCATCTGCTGTCGACCGAGCACTTTACGGTGGATGGCACCTTGATCGAGGCGTGGGCGGGTCAGAAGAGCTTCCGGCCGAAAGAGCGTCCAGGCGGTGACCCTCCGCCGGATGATCCTGGCAACCCAACGGTGGATTTCCATGGGGAGAAGCGTTCCAACGCGACCCACCAGTCGACGACTGATCCCGAAGCCCGGCTGTTCAAGAAGGGCAAAGGTCGCGAAGCCAAGTTGTCTTACATGGGCCACGTTCTGATGGAAAACCGTCATGGCTTGGTGGTCGATGCCGAGTTGACGTCGGCGACGGGGACCGCGGAACGAGAGACGGCGTTGCAAATGCTGGCGCGGACGGCAGGATCTGGAGAGGTAACAGTGGGTGCGGACAAGGGCTATGACACCCGTGACTTTGTGGCCCAGGCTCGGGATCTCGAGGTCACCCCACACGTGGCGCAGAACACCGCTGGACGCAAAAGCGCAATCGATGGCCGGACGACGCGTCATCCGGGGTACGCGATCAGCCAGAGAATCCGTAAGCGGGTGGAAGAAGTCTTCGGCTGGATGAAGACGATCGGCCTGATGCGCAAGACCCGGCATCAGGGGGTGGACCGGGTCGGCTGGATGTTTGTCTTCGCCGCGGCGGCCTACAACCTGATCCGAATGCGGAACTTGGCGGAGGCGGCATGACAACAGCAGGAACAGGGGCCGGAAGCGACCCGAAGCCAGGCCGAAAGCCCTCCCAGAGCACTCTGGGATTCTGCTCGCGCTCCCGGCTCTCATCTCTTCAGGTACCCCAAGCCTCGCTCTGGACCACTAGAATTGCCATCAAGCCCGATTTTCAGCAGCCTGCTAGGCCCGAAGGTGCGGGCCCGGAGTCCTTGTACCGAACGAACATCGACGAGGCGGTCGCGGGATCGTCTTCCGGATGTCGGACTGGCGGGACTATCAGCTTGAGAGGATGGTCAGGATCTGTGCCGAGAACCTGATGGAGCATAGTAGCGCAAGCGCTGAGCTACAAAAGCGCTCGCTGAGACGATAGAATCAGGAAGAATCCAGGTGCCGAGAATTGAGCGGGAGAATTCGCCATGCCAACGCCTTCACCAAGACAAGTCTTCGACGACCCTGCGAGCCATTGGGCTTTTCTCATTCAAGTCTCCGATAACGACTTCGAGGGTCAGCATTTCGATCGGAAAGAAGCTGGACAGCCGGGCGCCCCTGCGACGACGCTCAGCAATCAGCTACCTAAGGTGCGAGAGCAGATCAAGCAGACCATCTCGGCTTTCGCTAATAGAAACATTGAAGGTGGGTTGCTCGTTCTCGGAATCGCCTCGGATGGAACCGTAAGTGGTATCGACCATCTCTCAGAAGAGCAAAAAAATAGCTTAACAAATTTTAATTCTTTCCTTCACGATCAAGCGGCAGAAGCAAGGCTCTATCAAGTGACGGATGGCTCATTTAGTGGCAAGACCATCTGCCTGATCTTTGTTCCGTATGTCGACAGAGGCCTCTGTGAAACGACAGAACGAAGCCCGAAGGCTTGGGTCCGAAGTGGCCCACAGAACATCTTTATGACGCAGGACATGCGCGATCAAATCCGGATCACGAAGAGGCTTATGGATTTTGAGGGGGCGTTTTGCTGCCCTTTCGACAGAGCTGATGTTGCAGATGATGTCTTGATAGAATTTCGCAGAGTCTTCCATCCGGCTTCGACTGCGGGCTTCTCCGTCGAGCGGTTGCTATATGAAGCTGGCGCTATCATTCAACGCGGCGGGGAGTATTGGTTCACGAACGCAGGCCTGCTGTTCTTTGGGTCAAATCCGCAGCGTGTAATTCCTAGATCCTATATTCGACTTCTTAGGTTTGGGGTTTCGTCCGACCAGTTCCATGCACGTGGTCTGCATACTTTCGAGCAACAGTTCACGGGCCCGCTTACAAAGCAAATAAGAGCAGCGCGGACTTTTTTCCGAGAGTCGGCTTTTTTCAAGAGATATCAAAAGCGTAAGCCTGGTGGAGGTTTCATTGATGAGCCGGAGTTCCCTTCTACCGTGATTGATGAGGCTATTGTTAACGCAGTTGCTCACCGTGATTATCGCACTAGTGTCCCCATTGAATGCGAATCATACAAAGATGCCTTTATTGTAAAAAACCCTGGTCGACTTCTTCAGCGAAATAGTGACCTACCTAGCGAGTTCTCTCTCTCTGAGACTATTCTGGATTCGATGCCAAGAAATGCGAAGCTGCTCGAATGGCTCAAGTTGATGAAAGATCCTGATGGATCTGCATACGTTCAGGCCATCAGTGAGGGTACAAAGCAGATGCTGAAGGAAATGACTGATCTCGGTCTACCCTCGCCACGGTATCGTCTCGCTGAAAACGAGACACTCCTCAAGCTCGAAAATAAGGCGGCGGAGCGCGAGGCTGCAATGCTTGCCGCGAGTCAGATCAAATCGACAGAGTTCGGTAATCTTTTCCCTTTGAGAATTCGTCGGGACGATAAGCCTGTTAAGCGAGATGCATTCAATGTCCGCTATGGAGAATTTGTTGCAACCCTTCGGGACGTATTGTTGGCAAATGGCTGGTTTATTGATCGTGTGGGGTTTAGTCGCGTTGTGGCCCATAGGCGGGGTAAAGAGCTAAATATTCCGGACAACGTGAAAAATTTTATGCGGTTTTATCCTGCGTATGAGTTCCAGCTTCTGGAATATTTTGGCAATTTTTATTTATGCCTTGACTACAAGTGCCAAGTTCTTAATGTGCAGAGACTAGGTATTCTGGCGCGGAGGTTCTCACGCAACGCGCTGATCAATCAGCGGTGTGTTGCGAGCAAGGGCGGATGGCGTGAAGGGCGGATTATAGATTTCGAGTCTGAGTTTGCAAGAATTCATTTCTTTGACACTGAGACTGAGGAGTATGTAGAAATTGATTCTGTTATTCCAAGCTGCCCCTTGTCGTTGCTGGGAGAATCTCTTCGGCAGGCCGGCGTAGAATTTGATCTGTCCGCTGCTATAAAGAAGCATAGTCTGGCTTCGAGGTCCGGAGCATCCAGAGAAAGAGTGGAAAAAATTGCAGCGATGGTCCAATATATCGCTGATACGTTATTTCCAATTCAGTTTGGTGACATGGAAGTTGACCTTGGGACAGAGCCGGTTCAGCTTGTTGAACAAGGACAACCAACGGAGAAAAACTTTATAGTTCGCCGTTTATCAGAACCAATTGTCGAGTTCAGAGAACACCGTTCTTCACCGGATGTGCGGGTTGGTATTACGCAATATGGTACTTACGATGCTGATCCGCACAGCATTGAAGTTGTGCCCATCTGTCTCCATTCGATGCGTCATGACATGGATCAGCTTATCGAACGGATAAAGACAGGAAAGTACAAGTACCGTGGTGCCGAGCGGACGTTTGCCACAAAATTTTCATATGCTGGCGTTGTGACCATAGATCGAAGCGAGGATGCCTGTGGCGAGATCGAACGCCTGCTGTCTGAGCACCCTGACTGGGAGGGTGACATACGTCTAAGGCGCATTTTTCTCGTTCATTCCCCAGAGCAGGGATACTCCCTAGACGATCACGCCTCACCTTACTACGTTGTCAAACGATTGCTGCTGGAGAGGGGGGTGCCTTGCCAGATGGTCGATTCGCCAACGCTGCAAAATCCAGACTGGAAGGACTTAAATCTGGCGCTCAACATTACTGCTAAGTGCGGTGTCACTCCATGGGTTCTGCCCGATGCAATACCTGACGCGGACTTCTTCGTGGGTCTTTCTCACACACAGTCGTCGGATGGCCAGCGGATTATGGGTTTTGCAAATGTCTTCAGCAGCTATGGCAAGTGGGAGTTCTATTCGGGTAACACGGCATACTTTGACTTCAAGGAGCGAACCGAACACTTAGCCCGACTTGTAGAGGAGACGCTGACAAAACTTCAGGGCCAGCTTCCGCCGACGCCTCGCATCATCTTTCACTACTCTGCAAAACTTGCCAACATGGATCGGGACTCAATCCTTGAGGCGGCTCGCAAAGTGCGACCGTTAGGTACGTTCGTCTTCGTATGGATCAACTCGCATCACAATGTCCGCTGGTATGACAATCGGCCGGAAACCGATGGCAGCCTGCGGCGTGGAAGTTATGTAGAGGCGTCGCATAATAAGATTTATTTGTCTACGACTGGCTCTAACCCCTTTCGACGTTCCTTGGGAACTCCGAAGCCGCTGGAGGTCTCAGCCTGGATTCGACGGCCAGAGGGGTTACCAAGAGCAAATCCCGATCTCAGGGTTCTAGCGTCGCAAGTCTTAAATCTGACCAAGCTGAATTGGGCCTCTACTGATTCGTTCTGCGGAGAACCTATTACTTTGAAGTACGCTGGGGATATCGCTTATCTAACAGCGGCATTTCTTAGACAATCTGAACCGTTCAATCTTCATCCTGTCCTTGAGACGACACCGTGGTTCATCTGATGGGATACCGAAGGTCGAGCTGTATACCGGACTCGAAGTTCTCGAAGAGCGCCTTGACGGGCGCGCGCGTGCCGCGGAAAACCCAGGCGCCGCTCACCCGGTCCGCGGAGCGTTCGACGGCGGAGCTTGAGACCAGTCCAGCATCGGAATAATTCTAACAAAAGCTTCACTGCCGCGGCTGTTCATCGACACGATCCTGAGCCGCAATTGCCTGGTCGAAGTCGCGATCTTCCATCTTTCAGGGCGAGGTCCCGAGTCAGCCAGCCTTTGCCAAGGGCCTGACGGCCAGAACCTCGCCGGCATGGAGGCCTTCGATCTCCGATTCCCGTACCGCCACGATCGCGATCGACTCTCCCAAGGCGTTGAACACCTCCAGAACGCACCCCGGCTCTTCGCCCTCCGGGCCGGGGACGTAATCGACCAGGGTCGCCACATCCCCTTTCTTGAGGCCCTGCTCGGGAAGGTCCAGGTTCAAGGCAACACGTTGATAGAGCGGCCGGCTCATGACTTCTTCTCCTTTAAGGGCTTCAGAGTGACGAACCTCACCCGGCCATCCAGGCGCCAGCGAAGCCAGATCGTTACTACAAACAGCCTTTTGCCGTTCGGCCCAAGCAGAGAACCCTCTGCACGGAGGAACTCTCCATACTCGTTGGCTCTATCTTCCTCGGCTTCCACCGACGCCGCAAGCTCCCGGATTGCCGCCAGCAGCCAATGAGGGTTGTCCCGTGTGAACCCCGCCTGGGCCAGGAACTTCGACTTGTCGTCCCACTCCCGCGGTACCAGGAGATAACTCGTGAGCTTCTCCAGCGGGACTAGGGCATCAGACGGAATTCTCAAAACCTTCACGCCACGAGGAGGCTACGAGCTGCATGTCCCAGCACCGCCTCTGCCTGCCCCCGGGTGACGCCGGGGAACCAATCGAGGAAGTCGTCCAGTCTTGCGCCGGACTCCAGGTTCTCGAAGAGCGCCTTGACGGGCACGCGCGTGCCGCGGAAGACCCAGGCGCCGCTCACCCGGTCCGCGGAGCGTTCGACGGCGGAGCATTGAGACCAGTCCAGCATCGGAGTAATCCTACCAAAAGAATCTGCCATGCACTAAGGTCTCCCGCTGCGCCTACCTCGTGCTGCTCTCCGATATGTTTCTCCGCCTCCCGTCACGTCTGGACGCGACCTTTGACCGCCGCGCGACGATTTCGCTAGACTCCCTCCATGGCCGTGCCCGTCCGCAAGATGCCGGCCGATTGGGAGCCGGAGGCCGATCCCTTCCGTTATGGATGGCGGCCGAAGTATGTCCAGCGGCCTGGCGGCGAGCTTGTCGAGGAGCAGATTCCGCTGACGCCGGAGGATCTTCTCGACCCTCAGCTCGGAGACGTCGTGGTTCAGGGCGGACCTCACTTCAACCTCATGATCCCGCTGGCCGACCTTCTGCGGCGGCACTACGCGCCGCGGGAGGACGTCTTCGTCGCGGGCGACATGAAGATGCTGTGGGGGATGCCGGGGGTCAAAGAGCCGGCGCCGGACATCGCCATCATCTTCGGCGTTCCCCGGGATCTGGAGCGTTCGAGCTTCGACGCCGTCCAGGAGGGGGCCCGGCCGAGCCTCATCCTGGAGCTAGTGTCGTCGATCGACGCGGCGACCCGGCGGAACGACTATGAGAAGAAGGTCGTCATCTACGAGAGGGTGGGGATCCCGGAGTACGTGATCGTCGATCCTCCCACCCGGGCCACGCAGGGGCGCCTCCTGCTCACCGGCTACCGGCTCGGGGCCGAGGGCCGCTACCGGCGGATCGAGCCGGATGGCGAGGGCCGCCTGCTCTCCGAGACCACCCAGCTTCTTTTCGGGGTCGAGCGGGACGGTACCTCGCTGGTCGTCGTCGATGGCCGAACAGGCCGGCGGCTGCGGACCTCCAGCGAGATGGAGGCGGCCCTGGAAGCTGCCGAGGAACGCGCCGGGCGTGAGGCCGAGGCCCGGCGGGCCGCGGAAGCCGAGCTGGCCCGCCTCCGGGCCAGGTTGGACTCCGGGCAGTAGCCAAGCACTCCTCTGAAGCCGGCCGGGCTCTCTACGGCACCCGCACCATCCGCCCGAACAGCTCTTCCAGCGCGCGCTCGGGGTCATCGCTGAGGCCGGCGTGGACGGGGGAGACCTGGATCATGGTGCTGCGGGGGGCGACCAGCCAGCGGAAGCGCTCGCGGAGGGAGAGCCGGGCGATGGGACCGCCTTCCGGGGTGCCGGCGCAGATCCGGGGGATGGTCTCGAGGTGCTGGCGGACCAGGTCGAGGTCGGTCTCGGGCCAGAGGGCGCGCAGCCGGGGCTCGTCCACCTCGATCCGGGCGCGGAGGAAGTCCCGCTCCAGACAGAAGAGGATCACGCCGGTGTTGAGGCTCTCCCCGCGCTCCACGCGGGGCACCACCCGGACGATGGCGTAGTCAAACGAGCTGAGCGCGGGCACGCGCCGCCTCCTCGACGAACAGGGAGGCCGCGGCGAGACGGCGGGTCAGGAACTCCACGTAGCCGGCGCGCCGGTCCGCCGGCGGGGAGGCGCCGGGATCGGGCGACAGCCAATCCTCCGGAATCTGCTCGACGATGCGGGTGAACAGGGCCGCGTCCAGCCGCGGGCGCAGGCGGCGGTCGGCCTCCTCCAGGCGGCTCGCCCAGGGCAGGAGCACGTGGTCGCGGACGGCGGGAAACCGGCTGCGGGCCGCCGTCTCCAGGGCCTCCTCCCCCTTGGGCCAGTTGTGGTGGAAGTAGAGCGCGGCGCCGTGATCGATCAGATAGAGGGCCTGGTGCCAGCAGAGGAGGTTGGGGTTGCGCGGCGTGCGGTCGACGTTGGTGACGAAGGCGTCGAACCAGACGGTGGAGGAGGCGAGATCGGCCTCGATGGCGTCTTTCCCTTTGTCCGCGGCTTGGCCGGCGCGGAGGGCGGCGGCGGGATCGAAGGTCAGGGAGCCCGGCAGGTAGTCCATGCCTAGGTTGAGCCCGACGCTCGCCTTCAGCAGCTCGCGGATCTCCGAGTCCTCCTCGTTGCGCCCGAGCGCTGCGTCCACCTCCACCAGCACCAGCTCGGGCACTTGGAGCCCGAGGGCGCGGCCGATCTCGCCGGCGATCAGCTCGGCCACCAGCGCCAGCGTCCCCTGGCCGGCGCCCCGGAACTTGAGCACGTAGAGCCCCAGGTCGTCCGCCTCCACGATGGCGGGCAGCGAGCCCCCCTCGCGAAGGGGCGTCACGTAGCGGGTGGCGTAGACGGTGCGGAGCATGGTGGGGTGAGTGGTTGGGGGGGCGGGTGGGTTGGGCGACGGGGGGAATCGTATCGCAGGATGGAAGGGCGACCGCAGGTCGCCCCTACAACCTTCGATCAACGTGGATCTCCGCCGGAGGTTGTAGGGGCGACCTGCGGTCGCCCTCAATCCCCGCCCTCGATCCCTGCCTTCAATCCAGGGAACCCCATGGCACCGCCGTTGCAGCCTTTTCCCCGCACGATGCCACGCACCCAGTCTGCGGACCGTCCACGGCCTTCGGAAGGCCCCCGGCGGATCTCCTTTCTTACTCTGGCCCTGACCGCGGTCGCGCTCTACTTCGGCCGCGACGTGCTGATCCCGCTGGCGCTCGCCATCCTGATCAGCTTCATCCTCACCCCGTCGGTCCAGCGCCTGCAGCAGTTCCGCCTGGGCCGCGTGCCGTCGGTGCTGCTGGTGGTCATCTTCGTGTTCGGAGCCATCGCCACCCTGGGGTGGATGATGGGGACGCAGATCGTGGACTTCGCGGAGACGCTGCCCCGCTACGAGCAGAACATCCGCGCCAAGGCGGCCGCCCTGCACGGCGGCGGGGCCTCGGCGTTCGATCAGGCGAAGAAGACGGTCGAGCATCTCCAGCAGGAGCTGGGGGTGGGCGGGCCGGACGCGCCCGCCGCTCCGGCGGTCCCCAAGGGGGGGAAGCTCCGCGCCGGGCCGGCGGCGCCGATCCCGGTCACCGTGGTCGAGCCGCCGGCGTCGGCGCTCTCGGTGCTCGGGGCGACCCTGTTCCCGCTGCTGGGGCCGCTGGGCACGGCGGGCCTGGTCGTCATCTTCGTCATCTTCATGCTGATCCAGCGCGAGGACCTGCGCGACCGCCTGCTGCGCCTGTTCGGCCAGGGGCGGCTCAACGCCTCGACCCAGGCGCTCGACGAGGCCGCGCAGCGGGTGAGCCGCTACCTGCTGATGCAGAGCCTGATCAACGGCGGCACGGGCGCCGCCGTGGGGATCGGCCTCTTCTTCATCGGCGTGCCGAACGCCATCCTGTGGGGGCTGTTCGCCTCCGTCCTGCGCTTCATCCCCTACCTCGGGCCCTGGATCGCGGCCTCGCTGCCGATCCTGATCTCGCTGGCGGTCTTCCCCGGCTGGGAGAGGCCGCTGCTGACGGTGGGGCTCTTCCTGCTCATCGAGCTGATCAGCAACAACGTGGTCGAGCCGCTGGTCTACGGCTCGGAGACGGGGATCTCGACGGTGGGCATCCTGGTGGCGGCGGTGTTCTGGACCTGGCTGTGGGGTCCGGTCGGCCTGCTGATGGCGACGCCGCTGACGGTCTGCCTGGTGGTGATCGGCCGCTACGTGCCGCAGCTCCAGTTCCTCGACGTCCTGCTGGGGGATCAGCCGCCGCTGCCGCCCGAGGCCCAGATCTACCACCGGCTGCTGGCGATGGACTCCACCGAGGTGGGCGTGGTGCTGGAGAGCGGCATGAAGGAGCGGACGGTGGCCGAGTTCTACGACGCGGTGCTGATCCCGGCGCTGATCCTGGCGGAGCGCGACCGCCACCGCGGCGAGCTCAGCGTGGAGCGGGAGGATTTCATCGACACCACGATCCGCGAGTGGATCGAGGAGCTCGCCGGCCGGACGGTGGAGGACGGCAGCCTGGGGCCCGGGCCCGCTCCTGGGGCTGCTGACGGAAAAGCCGCCGGGAAGGCGGTGGCGGCCCGGCTGGTCTGCGTGCCCGCCCACGACGCGGCGGACGAGCTGGCCGGCCAGATGTTCGCCCAGCTCGCCGTCCGCGGCGGCACCGCGACGGTGCTGGAGTACGACCTGCCGCGCGCCGAGGTGCTGCGCCGCCTGGCCGAGCTGGGGGCCGAGCAGGTGTTCATCTCGGCCCTGGAGCCGTTCGCCTTCGCCCAGGCCCGGGAGGTCTGCCGGGACCTGCGGGCGCACTTCCCCGGGCTGCGGATCGTGGTCGCCCTGTGGGATCTGCGCGCCGAGGCCGAGCGGTTCCGCCGCCGCCTGCTGGCGGCGGGGGCCGACGAGGTGGTGGCGACGCTCCAGGAGGCGGTGCTCGCCGTGCGGCTCAGCCCGACCCGGACCGCCGAGCCGGCGGACCTGGCCCGGGAGCTGAAGCAGGCGCTGCGCGAGGACCTGCCGAAGGCGGAGGCACTGCTGGGGGAGGCGGAGCGGCTGCTGCCCTTCGAGGCCCTGGCGGTGGAGGTGCTGCAGCCGGCGCTGGAGGGGCTGCGCGGCGACGGAGCGGCGGGCCGGATCACCGACGAGCAGGAGAAGCTCGCCGGGGACCTGCTGCGCGACCGGCTGCTCGCGCTGGGCGGCGAGCCGCTGGCGCAGGGGTACCGGGCGCTGGCCGCCTCGGCCTCGGAGGAGGAGGAGGAGATCGGCCTGCTGATCCTGGCGCTGCTGCTGCGGCGGGCGGGCTGGAGCGTGGTCCACCTCGGCCAGCGGGCGCCGGACGAGAGCTTCGACGACGTGATCGCCGCCGTGCAGCCCCACGCGGTCCTCTTCTCGGCGACGCTGCGGGCCAACGCCGACCGGCTGCTGGGCTTGGCGGAGGGGCTCCACCGCGGGCATCCGGATCTCCTCTTCGTGCTCGACGGCCCCGGCTTCCGCCCCTCGGCGATCGCCCGGCTGGACGGCGCCGCCCTCCGCGTCGGCGACGACGCCCGCGACGCCCTGGCGGCGATCGTGCGCCGGATGCCCCCGCTGCCGGTGGTGGAGGCGGCGGCGGAGGAGGTCGAAGAGGAGGAGGCCGCGGAAGAGCGCGAGGTGTCCGGTTTGCCTCCGCCTTCGGGGCTGGAGGCGGTGCGGTCGGCTTCGTAAGGAAAAAACCAGGGACGAAAGGGACTTCAGGGACGAAAGGGACCTCAGGAACCGGACAGGGAGGCCCCCGGGATAGGGGAGCTTTCCTGGTGTCTCTTGGGTCCCTGCTGTCCCTTGGGTCCCTTTTTCAGCTTTCCGCCCCTACCCCGCCTTGGCCTCCAGCACCGCCCGGTCGCGCAGCTTGCCGGCGGCGGGGGAGAGGGGGGCGTCGGTGAGGATCTTGTTGATGCGGTCCATGGCCTTCACCGAATCCCCCACGCTCTGGTAGAGGACCACCTCGCCGTAGAGGTTCTCGGCGAGGACGTTCAGCCTTTCGATCACCGGCACGACGTAGGGACCCTCGGGGTAGCGGCGCAGGTACTCGGCGCCGTTCTTCAAGTCGTCGTAGGTCTTGGCGACCGCGCCCAGGCGCTGGTCGGCCACCCGCTTGAGCTCGGGGTCGCGGGTCTGCTCGGCCATCTGCTGCAGGGCGGCGAGCTCCTGGAGGTTGGGGGCGAGGTTGCGCAGCCCGACGGCGGCGCGCTTGCCCTGCTCGCTCTGCGGAGCGGCCTCCCAGGCCTTGAGATACTGGGTCACCGCCTCGGTCCGGTTGCCCAGCCGGCTGTTGGCGTCCCCCAGGGCGAGGGCCACCTCGGGCACCTGCGTCGCCTCGGGGAAGTTGGAGAGGAAGCTCTGCAGGAACGAGGTCTCGTAGACGCCGCCGCCGAGCACCTGGACGGCGCGCGGGAAGAGCTCCTTGCGCTTGGCGTCCATGTCCGCGATCTCCCCGTCCATGACCCCCACCAGGTCGCTCTTGGCGTCGAGCCCGCGCACCTCGGCCAGCTCCTTGCGGTACATGCGCAGCACCGAGCCGTAGTCGCGCGAGAGGACGGGGCGGGTCAGCTCGTCGTCCCGCCGCTTGTGGAGCCGCTCGAGACGCAGGGCGTCGGCGGTCTTCCCCTGCGGCCAGGAGGAGAGGACGGCGTTCTTCATGAAGTTGGTGACGCCCGGGTCCGGCTTGTGGTTGTGGGCGAGATAGGCGTTGAGGGTCGTCTGGGTGCGCTTGCGGTACTCGTCCGCCGGCTTCCGGCTCTGGATGGCCCAGGTGCCCTTGCGGGCCTGGGCGGCGCGCTGGCGCTCGTCGGCGAAGGGGTGGGTCTGCCAGTAGCCGTACTCCTTGAGCTGGGGGACGCGGCTGTTCATCAGGTCCCAGAGCTTGCGGGCGCCGTCCGGATCGTAGCCGGCCGCCGCGGCCAGGTGCTGGCCCTCCTTGTCGGCCTCGTCCTCGTCGTCGCGGCTGTAGCTGCGCAGCAGCAGCTCGCTGAGCACCAGGCTGGCCACCGCGGCGCCCTGCACCAGGTTGCCGTTGGGGTCCGCGTAGCCGACCCGCGGATCGTACGGGGTGTCCGGATAGTGGGTGGTCCCCCGCGCGGCGCCGATCGCCACCCCGGCCACCAGCAGGTTGCTCAGGATGCTCATGATCGTCGCCTTGCGCTGCATGTGGATCGAGTGCTCGTGGACGACGTGGCCGATCTCGTGGCCGAGGACGTTGGCCAGCATGTCGTCGTCGATCCCGAGATCGAGCATGCCGGTGGTGATGAAGATCTGGCCGCCGGGCAGCGCGAAGGCGTTGGGCTCCGGCATGGTCACCACGGAGAAGACGAAGGGGTACTTCTGGTAGTCGGTCTGCTGGGCCAGCTCGTAGGCGACGCGGTTGACCCGCGCCAGGCGCGCCGCGTCGTCCGGGGTGCCGTACTGGGAGGCCGCCTCGGCCGCCGCCTTCAGGCTCTCCTCGAAGAGCTTGGGATTGGCGATGGTGCTGGCGGGAGTGGCCGTGCCTTGAGCCCACCCCGGCAGGGCCGTGGTGAAGGCCAGCAGGAGGACCAGTGCAAAGGCGACGATGCGTCGGGTGTTCATGAGCCTTCCCCTCGTGGTTTCCACGGCAACTTTCCAAGAGTACCGCATTGGCGGAATCCCGCCTGTGACAACAGGGGACTCGGGGGCAAACTTCCCGGTCGGTTCTCCCCAGGCCTTGTGGTAGCTTTCCGCGCATGAGCGACCTGACCATCGAGGTGGAGACCGCCAAGTCGTCCATGGAAGAGATCCGGCCGGCCCTCGACGCCGGCCTGAAGGGCGCGTTTCCGGGCGGTCTGCTGAAGTGGCGCTGGGAGGGGGACGTGATGCATCTCTCCGGCCCGGGGGCCACCGCCACCATCGTCCTGGAGGGGGGCCGGCTGGTCGGCCGGGCCCATCTCAAGCCGCCCGCCGCCCTGATGAAGCCGGTCATCGAGCAGAAGATCGCCGCGGTGATGAAGAAGGCCGCCGCGGCCTGAAGGCGGCCGCCCCCGTGGCCATCGCGCAGCCCGTTTCCTCGCCGCCGAACCTCCCTTCCGCCCTCCAGCGTCACGCCGCCCTCGATCCCGAGGAGCCCTGGCTGTTCCACGCCATGGGGTGGGACTGGGCCTGGCGCTCCTGGGGGGAGCTGGCGCGCTGGATGGACGCCTGGACGGAGCCCCTGTCCGCCCTCCCGCCGGGCTCCCGCGCCTCCTTCCTCTATGAGTCCCTTCCCGAGTCGGTGATCCTCGACCTGGCGATCCAGGCGGCCGGGCTGGTGTCCGCGCCGGCGGCTGTCGCTGAAAAGAGTGAGGGCGCATGGATCGTGATCGAGGGCCTGGAGGTCCGGATCTCGCCGCCCGTCATCCACTCTCCCCGTCCCCGGGAGGAACGGGAGGCGGGCGGCGCCGTGGTGATCCCTCAGGGGCAGCCGGAGGAGTGGACGGCGGCGGAGCTGGTCATTGCTGGGGAGAAGCTGGGGGAGAGGCTGGGGGAGCGCCTGGGGGAGGAGATCGGGCCGGGGGAGGAGCGGGAGATCGTGGTGCTCGGCGGTCCGCTCGAATCTCCCGTGGAGCGCACGATGCTCGCCTGGGCGACGCTGGCGGGCGCCGCCGTGGTGCTCGAGCCGGATCCGGCGCTGCGGGCCGCCACCGCCGCCTGGGCGCGGCCCACCCTGTTCCATGGCTCGCCGGACGAGATCGCCGCGCTGCGGGTCTGGGCGGAGAAGGAGAGGGGGAAGCGGCTGCCGTTCCGGCGGCTGCGGACGGTGCTGGTCTCCGGGGGCGGGACGCTGGCGGCGGAGGACGCGGCCTTCTGGCGGGGGCGGGGGGTGCGGGTGGGGCGGGTGGGCTAGAAGAGTCCGTCCGGCAGGTTGAAGCGGCGGATGATCGCGGAGATCACGCCCTTTCGAAGCTCCGTCCCTCCGCCGTGGCATTTGACGGGGATCGACGCGGGGCGGCCGTTGATGTCCGGATGGTAGATGATGCGCTCGCTACCCTTGCCGCGATCTTCCCAGAACTCGAATCGGGAGTCGTGTCGGCGCAGAATCTTGACGACTTCCCGGTATTTCCGAGGCTTCCCCATGCGGTCTAAAGAGAGTCTAAGAATCGGCGCGGAGGAACTCGGATTTCGATCCCGGCCCGGAAGGAAGCGGGGGGATCACCAGGCCCGCCACATCGTACGAAGGATCTGAGGGCTCCCGGTGCTGGACCAGGGCGTTGAGGTGCTCCCGGCGCACATCGGCGAAACGCTCGAACCATACGGCCTCCGCGGGCTTCCACACCAGCTCGGGCCGGTCCTTGAATTGGGCGAAACGGATTTGCGTCGCGACGAGATCCTTCAGCTCTTCCAGAGCTTCCCCGAAGGTTGCGCCGAACCCCCGCAGGTCCATCTCCAAGGCCAGGGCGCCCCATTCCCCGTCTTCCCGGTAGCCGAGGACGTTGAGGACCACCGGGCTCGGGATAACGTCGAACGAGCCGTGGGGCGGATCGTTTTTCTTGCGCGCTGTCTGGGGTGACATGGTTGATTCCAAAGGGTCGGCGCCGATCCGGCTCCGCGCAGGCCCATTGTAGCGCGTTGCCGGGCTGCCGCTGGAGAAGATTGTACGTCTCGTGCTTTGCCGCAGAGCGGCGTAACCATGGTATATAACCGGCACGAGGAAGCAGAGGAAGGAGAACGAGGATGCCCGAGAACGCCGCCGCCGACCCGCAAGCTCCACCGCCGGCCCCCCTGCGGCCGCCGAACACCGCCTCCGCCCTGGAGGAGATCACCGCGCGGGCCGACACCGTCTGGACCCGCGGCGGCGGCAAGCCGGTCAAGGTCCAGGCCGTCGAGCGCGGCGCTCTCAAGGGCCGGCGCGGCCGGGTGGCGATCGTCGACGGCTGCCGGACGCCGTTCATCAAGTCGGGGACCGACTTCTCGAACATGGACGTGATCGACCTCGCCAGCATCGCGGCCGCCGAGCTGGTGGCGCGGACGGCGATCGATCCCGAGGAGATCGACCTCTCGGTCTTCGGCGTCGTGGTGCCGGCGCTGTTCGCGCCGAACCTGGGGCGCGAGGTCGTCTTCCGCACCTCGCTGCCCTTCCGCATCCCCGGGGTGACGGTGAACCTCGCCTGCGCCTCCTCGACCCGCGCCATCACCTTCGCCGCCGGCTCGATCCTCTCCGGCGAGGCGGACGTGGTGCTGGCGGGGGGCGCCGAGTCGCTGTCCAACGTCCCCATCCAGTTCTCGCGCAAGGCGGCGCGGACCTTCATGGAGGCGAGCCGCGCCAAGACGATCCCGCAGAAGGTGTCCTCCTTCAGCAAGCTCCGCCCGGCGGACCTGGCGCCGGTGGCGCCCGCCATCGCCGAGTACACGACCGGTCAGAGCATGGGCGAGTCGGCGGAGAAGATGGCCCGGGAGAACGACATCTCCCGCCGCGCCCAGGACGAGATCGCCCTGCTCTCCCACCAGCGGGCCGCCGCCGCCGCCGAGGACGGCCGGCTGGCGGCGCAGATCGCCCCGGCCTTCCCGCCGCCCGGCTACGACAAGGCGGTCACCCGCGACAACGGGGTGCGCGCCGACAGCTCGGTCGAGGCGCTGGCGAAGCTCAAGCCGGTGTTCGACAAGCGCTACGGCACGCTGACCGCCGGCAACTCGAGCCCGCTGACCGACGGCGGCTCGGCCGTGCTGCTGATGAGCGAGGAGAAGGCGAAGGCGCTGGGGTACACGCCGCTCGGCTACATCCGCTCCTACGCCTTCACCGCGCTCAACCCGGGGGACCAGCTCCTCCAGGGGCCGGCCTACGCCGCTCCGGCGGCGCTCGACGCGGCCGGCCTGAAGCTGGCGGACATCGATCTGGTGGAGATGCACGAGGCGTTCGCGGCGCAGATCCTCTCCAATATGAAAGCCTTCGCCTCGAAGAAGTTCGCCGAGCGCGAGCTGGGCCGCGGCGAGCCCCTGGGCGCCATCGACCTCGACCGCTTCAACGTCACGGGGGGCTCGATCGCCATCGGCCATCCGTTCGGCGCCACCGGCGCCCGGGTGGTCACCCAGCTCCTCTACGAGCTGCGCCGCCGGCAGAAGAACCTCGGACTGGTCACCGTCTGCGCGGCCGGCGGCGTCGGCTTCGCCATGGTGGTCGAAAGAGAGTAGGACGATCCCTCCCCTCTCCGGTCTCCTCGTCGTCGACCTCTCCCGCCACCTCCCCGGGCCGCTCGCGGCGCGGCTGCTGGCGGACCTGGGGGCGCGGGTGATCAAGGTGGAGGAGCCGAAGCTGGGGGATCCGGTGCGGCTGTCTCCCCCGGTGCGCGAGGGGGTGGGGGTGCTCGGCGCCATCCTGCTCGCCGGGGTGGAGAGCGTCGCCCTGGACCTCAAGCAGCCGGCGGGGCGCGAGGCCCTGGAGCTTCTGCTGGCGCGGGCGGACGTGCTGATCGAGAGCTTCCGCCCGGGGAAGCTCGCCGGCTTCGGCTTCCCTCCCGAGGAGCTGCGGCAGAAATTTCCCCGGCTGGTGATCGCCTCGATCTCGGGCTGGGGGCAAACGGGTCCGTACGCCGCCCGGGCGGGCCACGACCTCACCTACCAGGCGATCGCCGGCGCGCTCGCTCCCACCGCCGCCATGCCGGGCGTCCAGGCCGCGGACCTGATCGGCGCCTGGAGCGCGGTCTCCTCGATCCTCGCCGCCCTGCTGGAGCGGGAGCGGCCGGGGGATGGAGGGCAGGTGCGCCGGGTGCCCCGGGTGGACGTGGCGCTGCTCGACGCCGGCCTGCACGCCAACCTTACCGCCTGGGCCGCCGAGGCGGGGGGCCGGCGGGCGATGGGCGAGCGCCTGCCGCTGACCGGCGCCTACCCCTGCTACAACCTTTACGAGACCGCCGACGGCCACCGGCTGGCGCTCGCCGCCCTGGAGCCCCACTTCTGGGAGCGCTTCTGCCGGGCGGTGGAGCGGCCGGACCTGGTCAAGCGGCAGTACAGCTCGTCCACCCGGGTGAGCCGGGAGATGCGGGAGCTGTTCCGGAGCCGGACGCGGAAGGCGTGGATGGATCTCCTGGGCGGGGAGGACCTGCCCCTGGAGCCCGTGCTCACCGCCGCCGAGGCGAAGGACCACCCCCAGGTGCTGGAGCAGGGCGTCCTGGCGGTGGGGCCGGACCGCCTCCCCCGCCTCGCCTTCCCGGCGCGCTTCGACGGCGAGCGTCCCGCCCCCGGCGGCGTCGTGCCGGAGCTGGGAGCGCAGACCCGCGAGGTGCTCGCCGAGATCGGGGCGAAGGGCCTCACCGCCGCCTCCGGCGTCGGCCGGCGGTTCAGCTTCAAGCGCTGGGTGAAGCGGGTGTTCAGCTGATTGCGCTGCGCTGAGGCTTTAGTCCAGCCGGGCGATCACCACCAGGGTCAGGTCGTCGCGCAGCGGCTCGTCGCCGGCGTGGGCGTCGAAGCTGCGGAGGATGGCGTCGTGGACCCACTGGGGGGCGCCGCCGAGCTGGAGGGTGGCGTGGATGCGCTCGTAGCCGAACGCCGTCCTGCCCTGCGCGTCGAGGGCCTCGGGCAGGCCGTCGGTGTAGAGGAGCAGGATGTCCCCGGGCTCGATCGTCGCCGTGCCGCGGGTCATCGGCAGGGGATCGCGCAGGCCGAGGGGGAAGCCGCCGTGGCCCAGCTCCTCGATCCGGCCGCCGGCCCGCCGCAGCAGCGGGAAGGGGTGGCCGGCGCAGACGAACTCCATCTCCCCGGTCTCCAGGGTCAGCACGCCGTAGAAGGCGCTCATGAAGGTCCGCGTGGTGCCGGTGCGGCAGAGGGTGCGGTTGAGCATGGCGAGCACCCGCTCCGGGCTGGCGTCGAGGTCGAGGGCGGTGCGCAGGGTGGCGTTGGCGATCGCCATCACCAGGCCGGCGGCCATGCCGTGGCCGCTGGCATCCGCCACCATCAGCGCCAGCCGCCCGTCGGGCAGCCGGGTCAGGTCGTAGAAGTCACCCCCCACCTCGTTGGCGGTGCGGTAGGAATGGGCGAAGACGTAGCCGGGCACCGCCGGCAGGTCGTGCGGCAGCAGCTCCGCCTGCAGCTCGCGGGCGACCTCCAGCTCGTCGCGCACGCGGACGCGGTCCACCAGCTCGAGGGCGAGAAGGAAAGTCAGGCAGCCGACGGAGACCGCGAACCACAGGGGCGAGAACTCGACGTGGACCTGGAGCTTCTTCGAGTGGTAGACGAGCCCCGCGTCGCCGAACAGGCCGAGCACGAACGCCAGCAGGGAGATCCCGAACAACAGGCGCCGCGCCGGCGACAGCTTGTAGGAGAGGCCGAGAAAGGCGAGCTTCCCCCGGAAGAGGAGGCGCCGCAGGCCCTTCTTGGGCTCGGCCTCCTGGCTGTGATCGCGGGTGAGCACGGCGTAGGCCCGCGCCGCGTCGCGGTCGAACAGGCGCTTGAAGTCCCGCGACTCCAGCCCCCGGGTGTAGTCCTGGAAGAAGCTCTGGAGGCGCTGGATTCTGGCTGGAGGGCGTCGGCTCATGGTCGATTGATACGTAATCGAGGGTATGGGGTTTAGCGGCTTCCAGGATCTGGGCCTGCCAGATCGCGAAGCACGTCATGATTTTCCCGCATCACGCGATCGGCGGCCTCCATCTGATCCGCGAGCTCGGCATCCTCGACGTCCCCCACCAGGTGAGCGATCGAGCCCGCGTAGTAGCGCAGCAGGGGCAGCTCGGCGGGAACCGCGGCGTAAAGACCCTCCTTCTCCTCGACCAGGTGGCGCAGCGTGAGCATCCGCAGGCCGGCGACGATGGCGTAGTCCTGGTCCCGGCGGGGGATGTAGACGTGGGCGCCGGTCCGCTCCAGCCCGGTCATCAGGCGGTAGGTCCGGTCCTTGAGCTCCAGCTCGGAGAGCGGCTCGCCGGCGCTCGCCACCAGGACGGTCGCCACCAGCGGCACCGGCAGGACGGGGATCACCCCGCCGATCTGCCGCATCAGCTCCGCCCCCAGCCGCTCCATCTCCACCGAGCGCTCCTCCCGCGAGAGGTGGCGCAGGTCCAGGCCGCGCTCGCCGAGGTAGCCCCGCATCGAGAGCGGCGGGCCGAAGTTCACGCAGGCGTAGCCGAACCGGTGCCAGCGGCTGCGGACCCTCAGGGAGAGGTTGCGCCCGACGAAGCGCAGGGTGGTCGCCAGGGCGAAGAGGGGGCCACGCCGCGGCGGCGTTTCCGTCCCTGCCCCGAGCAGCAGGGTGCGGTCCTCCAGCACCCGGTCGTAGTTGATCCCCACCGGGATGAACACCAGGTCGCGCTCGCCGTGGACGGGATCGAAGGAGCGCAGCATGTAATCGAGGATGCCGAGCTTCGGCGGGCGCAGCCGCCCGTCGCGGGAGAGGCCCCCCTCGGGGTAGACCGCCTGGGGCACCCCGGCGGCGGTCGCCATGTGGATGTAGCGCTCGAGCACCCGGCGGTAGAGGGGATCGCCGGAGTTGCGGCGCACGAAGTAGGCGCCGGTCGAGCGGATCAGGGTCTGCAGCGGCCAGATGCGCGCCCACTCCCCCACGGCGTAGGAGAGGGCGGTGCGGTCCGCCGCCAGGTAGGCCACCAGCACGTAGTCCATGTTGCTGCGGTGGTTCATCAGGAAGACCACGGTCGAGTCCGGGGAGAGGGCGGCGAGGCCGGCCTCGTCCGAGAAGCCCAGGCGGACCCGGTAGAGGAGCTGGGCCACCCGCTTCGACACCCAGTAGCCGACGCGGAAGTAGAAGTAGGCGTTGGAGGCGGGGACGATCTCGCGGGCGTAGCGCTCGGCCCGCGAGGCGAGCACCGCGCGCGGCACCCCCTGCTCGCGGGCCTGGGCGTCCACCGCCTCGATCACCTTGGGATCGAAGACCAGCCGGTCGATCAGCACCCGCCGCCGGGTGCGGTGGAAGGGGGGGATCTTCAGCCGCAGGCGGGTGTTCAGCTCGTCGATGGCGCGGTTCACCCGCCGCCGCAGGTACCAGCGGACGCCCGGCACCAGCAGGCGATCGAGGGCCGCCCAGGCGGCGAGCAGGACGAGCAGGGCGACCAGCCAGAAGGGGAGACTGACGAGGCGGGCCATAAGGGATCGTAAACGATCATAGCAGGCGGCCTGTGGAATCTCCTTGTCACCGGAAGGGCGGCTGCGGCAACTCCTTTTATAGAAGTGTCCCAAGAAGTGATGGAAACGGAGAAGCGACGATGCCGAGAATCCATCCCAGGCCCGGGATCATCGACGGGCTGCTCCAGCTCCTGCCCGAGGCGCGCGGCCGCATCCTGCGTCACATCGAGTCCTGTCCGGCCTGCCGGGGGATCCTGGAGAAACGGCCGCCCGGGCCGGCGGCCTTTGCAGGGGAGAACGGGGAGAAGGGGGAGAACGGCGGCCGGCTCCTCTCCTGGCCCGGCGGCGCGACCGAATCCGGGCGGGCGGTCGACGGCGTCCTGGAGAGGTTCCGCACCCGCCTCCAGGCCGCGGCGCGGGAGCAGGACGAGGCTCCCGCCCTGCTGGCGGAGCTGCTGGAGCAGCCGGCGGAGCGCCGGGAGGTGCTGGCGCGCAACAGCCGGCGGTTCCGCAGCCTCTCCCTCTGCGGGCTGCTGCTCCAGCGGGCCTACCAGGACTCGTTCGACGTCCCCGGGGAGGGGGAGCGGCTGGCCGCGCTGGCGCTGGCGCTGATCGAATCCCTGGACCTCTCCTGGTACGGCGACCGGGTGCTCGCCGACGCGCGGGGGCGGGGCTGGATGATCGCCGGGAACGCCCGGCGGGTCGCCGGCGATCTCCCCGGAGCCGAGGCGGCCTTCGAGACGGCGGAGGCCTGCCTGCGGGCGGGGACGGGGGACTGGCTGGAGAAGGCCCAGCTCCTGGTCTACCGGGCCTGCCTGCGCCGCACCCAGGACCGCCTCGACGAGGCGGCGCTGCTGTTCCGCCGCTCCGTCTCGGTCTTCCTCTCGGCTCACGAGCCCGGCCGCGCGGTGGAGTCGATCGTCGGGCTCGCCCTGACCGAGCGCCGCTCGGGGGAGCTGGAGGCCGCGATCCATACCCTGGAGGCGGCGAGCATCCTGCTGGATTCCCAGGAGGACCCGCATCTCGACCTCTTCATCTACTTCAGCCGCCTGCTCTGCCTGGTGGACGCCGGCCGGCCGTTCGAGGCGCGGGGGCTGCTCACCCGCAATCCGGGGCTGTACAGCTTCCCCGGCGAGGTGATCCTCCAGCTCCGGCTCCTCTGGCTGGAGGCCGGCTCGCTGCTCAGCCCGGGGAGCTGAGGGTCACCGGAGCGCGAGGGCGTGGCCGGCGGCGGCTTCCGCCGCCCGTTTCTCGTACTCGTCCTCCGCGATCCGCTGGCGCATCCGCTCGCTCACCGGGAACCCCATGGCGGCGGGACGCCAGGCGAGGGGCTCGCCGCCGGCGCCGGTGACCCTCCCCGCCGCCAGGGCCGCCGCCGCGGCGGCGAGGGGGAGGCCCTGGAGCGCGCGCTCCAGGGCGCGGAAGAGCCCCTCGTCGGCGGGATCGAGGAAGCGCATCGTCTTCCGGCCCTGGGCGGCGACGTGGTAGCGCGACGGCACGAAGAGCAGGCCGTCGAGCTGCAGGCGGTCGCAGGCGAGCACGAACAGGGCGATCAGCTCGTGCAGCATGCCGAGGCCGGGATGGCTCTGCCCCGGCAGGGGCGGCCGCTCGGCGGTAAAGTGCCCGCGCGGGTTCTGCAGCAGCAGCCACTCGATGCGCAGCAGCGCCAGGCCGGGGAGCGCGGCGCGGTCGATCCGCGCCCGGGTCTCGATCAGCAGCTCCCGCGGCCCCGCGGAGCCGTAGAGGCGCACGGTATCGCCGGCCGGGTTGTCCAGCTCCAGCTCGAGGTGGGGATGCTCGAAGCCGAGGCCGCGCACGCGGTCGAGGAGGCCCACCCGCTCGAGCGCCAGCTCCAGCCCCTGCCGCGAGTAGAAGCCGAGGAACCGCCGCGGCCGGCGGGGGCCGCCCAGGGTGCCGGCGAGGTCGTCCTCGGTGAGCCCCCAGTCGTCCAGCTTGTCCCGCCGCTTGTCCTGCCGCTTGTCCTGCCGGGGTTCGCCGGTCAGCTCGTGCTCGGCGAGCTCGCGGGCGAGGGTCCGGTAGCGGGTCAGCAGGAGCGCCTCCAGGCTCGGCGGCTCGATCGCCCGGCCGCGGTTGAGCAGGGCGGAGAGGAAGCGGGCGCTGTAACGCCAGGCGTTCAGCCCGTAGCCGCCGGCGAGCAGGATCACCAGGGGGAGCCGCCGGCTCTCCGCCCGCAGGGCCGAGAGCACGAAGCGGTCGCGCTCGAGCATCGCCGCCGCGGTGATCTTCCAGTCGCCGATCTGGTCGTCCGCCGCCGGATCGCACCCCGCCAGGTAGAAGACGAGCTCGGGGGCGAAGCGCTCGATCACCGGCGGCAGGGCGGCGCGCAGGGCGTCGAGATAGGCCGCGTCCCCCACGCCGTCCCCCAGCTCGAGCACGGTCGCCTCCTCGGCGGGAATGCCGGGGGAGGTGTGGTTGTGGATCGAGAAGGTGTGGACCGAGGGGTCGGCGGCGAACAGCGAGCGGGTGCCGTCGCCGTCGTGGAGGTCGAGGTCGATCACCAGCACCCGCGAGGCGACGCCGTGGGCGCGCAGCTCGGCGATGGCGGCGGCGACGTCGTTGTAGACGCAGAAGCGCTCCCCCTTGCCGGCGAAGGCGTGGTGGAAGCCGCCGCCCAGGCTCACCGCGACGCGGCGGGATTCGAGCGCCAGGCGGGTGGCGGCGAGGGTGCCGCCGACCATGGTGCGCTGCACCTCCAGCAGCCGCTCGGCGAGCTCCTCGGAGAGCGGGAAGCCGACGATCGGCAGCAGGGTCTCCGGCCGGTTGAGGGAGTCGAGGTAGTCGTCGGTGTGGACGCGGCGCAGGTGGCGGAAGGGGACCGGCCCGGCGGGGTGGACGGCGCCGGGGTCGAGCAGGCCCGCCTCGTCCAGGGCGGCGAGGATGCGCTCGCCCCGCCGGGGATCGTAGGCGACGCCCGGCAGGTCGAGCTGGTAGCCGCGGGAGTAGACGAGCTGCACGCGCGGCGGCGAGCCCAGCCGGGCGATCCGGGCGATCCGCGCCAGCCACCACTGGCCGCGGCGCCAGGCTTTGACCAGGGGGCGCATGGCGTCGCCATAGCGCAGCCTCACCCAGGTGGCGCCCCAGCCCCCGGCTTCGAGGGGAGCGTCGCCGAACGCCTCCACCCGCGGATCGCGGGAGAGGAGCGTGCGCACCGTCTGCCGCTGCACGCCGATCCCCTTGCCGTGGACGATGCGCAGCTCGCGGAAGCCCTTCCCGTAGGCCGCGTCCAGGTACTCCCGCACCACGTCCGGCACCTCGGGAGGCCGGAAGCTATGGAGATCGAGCACGTCCGTTATTTCCAGCTCGACAGCGGGCAGCTCCACCGGCTCCATCCCCGGAAAATCCCCCTCCTCCTCGTCCCTGCCGTCCCTTTCGTCCTTGTCCCTGTCCCTCATGCCCCACCTCCCCCCGATATAGTATGAGAGCACACCCGAACCCGGTTGGAGGCCCGCATGACCACCGACGTCACCGACGGCGAAGAGCGCCGGCGCATCGAGGAGCGTCAGGCCGAGCTCCAGCGGCTGATCAGCCGCTCCGCCCTGGAGTGGCGGCTGACCTTCGACGCCATCGCCTCGCCGCTGCTGCTGGTCGAGCTGGACGGCCGGATCATCCGCATGAACGAGGCGGCGCGGTGGCTGGGCGGCGTCTCCTATGAAGGGGTGATCCATCACCCGCTGGCGGTGCTGGGGGAGCGCCAGCCCTGGCGGTCGGTCCACGCGCTGCTGCCGGAGGTGGCGGCGAGCGGCCGGCGGGCCACCCTCCAGGCGCGCGGCGAGGAGGGGCGGACCTGGGACCTGTCGATCAGCCCGGTCGCCGGTCCGGAGGGGGAGCGCTGGGCCGTGGTCGTGCTGCTGGACATCACCGACACCGTCCGCCTCCAGGAGTCGCTGCGGCGCAGCGAGACGATGTCCGCCATGGGCTCGCTGGTGGCGGGCGTGGCCCACGAGGTGCGCAACCCCCTCTTCGCCATCTCGGCGACCCTCGACGCCTTCGAGTCGAAGTTCAAGCGGCGGACCGAGTACCGGCGCTATCTCGACGTGCTGCGCGAGCGGGTGGCGCGGCTCAACACCCTGATGCAGCAGCTCCTCGACTACGGCAAGCCGCCGCGCCTCGACCTCGCCGAGGCCGGCCCCGGGGAGGTGATGGCGGCCGCCGCCGACGCCTGCGCGCCGCTCGCCGCCCAGGCGGGGGTGGAGATCGCCCTGGAGGTGGAGCCCGGCGCGCCGCGCCTGTGGATCGACCGCGGCCGCGTCGTCCAGGTGCTCGAGAACCTGCTGGAGAACGCCGTCCAGCATTCCCCCGCCGGCTCGTGCGTCCGCTGCCGGGCGCAGGCCGCGGAGGCCGGCGGCGTGCGCTTTTCGGTGGAGGACGCGGGGCCGGGCTTCCGGCCGGAGGACCTCGAACGCCTCTTCGAGCCCTTCTTCACCCGCCGCCGCGGCGGCACCGGCCTGGGGCTGTCGATCGTGCAGCGGATCACCGAGGAGCACGGCGGCCGGGTGGAGGCCGTCAACCGGCCCGGGGGCGGCGCGGTGATGGCGGTGACGCTGCCGGCGGTCTACGAGGAGGCGCTCAGGAAGAACCGGCGGCCGCCCCGGCGGCTGCCTGCCGCACCGTAGCCACCAGGGCGTCCCGGCTTGGCAGCTCGCTGAAGACGTGGGGGTCCTTGCCGGGGCGGTAGAGCAGGTAGAAGGGGATGCCGTAGCGGCCGTGCTCGGCGAGGAAGGCGCCGATCCGGTCGTCGCGGTTGGTCCAGTCGGCCCGCATCGGCACCACGCCGTGGTCCTGGAAGGCGCGGGCGACCTCGGGGGTGTCGAGCACCAGCCGCTCGTTGACCTTGCAGGTGAAGCACCAGTCGGCGGTGACGTCCACGAAGACGAGCTGGCCGCCGCGGGCGAGCGACTCCGCCCGGGCGCGGTCGAAGGCCACCCAGGGGATCAGGCCGGCCGGCTGGCCGGCGGCGCGCTGCGTCCCGCCGCGAATGCCGCGAATGCCGCGGGTACCGGCGGCGCCCGTGGCCGTGGTGGCGGCGAAGAGGGTGATCGCGATGGCGGCGGCGATCCCCGCCCCGGCCACCCCGCGCAGGGCGCGGCCGCTGGCCACGCGGTGCTGGATCCAGGTGAACAGGGCGATCCCCAGCAGGCCGAGCTGGATCGCCGCGAGCTGCTCCGGGGCCACCTGCGAGGAGAGGACGTAGAAGAGCCAGACCGCCGCGGCGGCGAGCAGGAAGCCCATCACGCCGCGCACCGTCTCCATCCACGCTCCCGGACGGGGGAGGAAGCGGGCGACGCCCGGCGCCGCCGCCACCAGCAGGTAGGGGAGCGCCATGCCGACCCCCAGGGCGAGGAACACCGCCAGCACCACCGGCGCCGTCTGCGCCAGGGCGAAGCCGATGGCCGTGCCGAGGAAGGGCGCCGAGCAGGGGGTGGCCATCAGGGTGGCGAACAGGCCGGAGAAGAAGTGGCCGGCGATCCCCTCGCGCGGGCCGCTTCCGGCGCCGAGCCCGCCGAGCCGCGCCAGCCCCTGTGGCAGCGGGATCTCGAACAATCCCCACAGGTTCAGGCAGAAGAGCACGACCACCACGGCGAGGAAGGCGACGAAGCCGGGATGCTGGAACTGCACCCCCCAGCCCACCGCCGCCCCGGCGGCGCGGAACGACACCGCCGCCAGCCCCAGCGCCAGGAACGAGACGAGGATGCCCGCCGAGGTCGCCAGCGCCCCCCGCACCACCTCGGCGCGGCCATGGCCGGCGCTGCGCACCAGGCCGAAGACCTTGAGCGAGAGCACCGGCAGCACGCAGGGCATGGCGTTGAGGATGAGCCCGCCGAGCATGGCGAGCAGCAGCGTCAGGGCGAGACTGCCGGCGGGTTTCGGGATAGTGACCGCAGTGGCCGCGGTGGCCGCCGCGGCGGCGGGACCGTTCCCCTCTCCCGAAGCCGGCAGGTTGACCGGCAGGTTGAACATCTCGGCCTTCTGGGGCTTGCCGCCCGGCTCGACCTTGAGCTGGATCTCCGCCTGCGAGGTCACCGGCGGCAGGCACTGCGAGTCGTTGCAGGCCTGGTAGCGCAGGGAGGCGTGGACGGGGTAGGTCCCGTTCGCCGTTCCCTTGGGGAGCTGGAGCTGGGCCACGATCACCACGTCGCCGTCGTAGACCGCCAGCGGCCGGGTCTCGAAGGAGAAGGTCTTCATCTTCGCCGCCGGATACTGGATCGTCCCCGGCGGCCATCCCTTGGGCAGCTCGAGCTCGAGGACGGTCGGGATCAGGTACTCGAAGCTGGGCTGGTGGCTGTTGACGTGCCAGCCGGTCTCGATGGTCACCAGGGCGGCGACGCGGGCCGGAGCGCCGGGATCATAGGCGGTGCGGTCCGCGTTGAGGACGAGCTTCGCCTTCTGCGGTGCCTTGAGCTGGGCCTCCGCCCGCCCGGCGAGCGCCAGGGGGATAAGACAGAGGATTTGCAGGCAGATGCGAATCGTGGCGCGCCGTCTCGTCCATCTCGTCATGGGGTCCCCCACCTCGGTCTGAGCGGGAAACAAGAGTGGATGGACTTTTATTCGCGCGGCAGGCGGATGATACGATCCGACCCCGTGAAGCTCTCCGCCCGCGCCGCCGCCATCGGCGAATCCGCCACCCTGCGAGTGACCCGCCGCGCCGCGGAGCTGAAGGCCCGTGGCGTCAAGGTGGTGGATCTCGGGGCCGGCGAGCCCGACTTCCCCTCGCCCCCGGTGGCGGTGGAGGCCGCCCGCCAGGCCCTCGCCGACGGCTTCACCCGCTACACCCCGGGCAGCGGCATCCCCGAGTTGCGGGATGAGATCGCCGCATCCTACCGCCTCCGCCACGGCTCCCCCTGGGGAGGCGCCGACTCGGTGATCACCGTGGGGGGGAAGGCGGCGCTCTTCCAGCTCGCCCTGGCCCTGTTCGAAGGCGGCCAGGAGGTGGTGCTCCCCTCCCCCTGCTGGGTGAGCTTCCCCGAGCAGATCTGTTTCGCCGGCGCGCGGCCGGTCATGGTGCCCACCGCGGTGGCCGACGGCTTCCGCATCCACGCCGGGCCGCTGCTGGCGGCGGCGACCGAGCGCACCCGGGCGATCCTGCTCAACGCGCCGTGCAATCCCACCGGAGGGGTGATCAGCCCCGAGGACCTGCGGCGGATCGTCACCTTCGCGGCCGAGCGCGGCCTGATCGTGATCTCGGACGAGACCTACGAGCGCTTCGTCTACGACGCCCCGCCGGTGAGCGCCGCGGCCCTCGCCGCCGAGTTCCCGGAGACGGTGGTGGTGGTGGGGTCCTTCTCCAAGACCTACGCGATGACCGGCTGGCGGATCGGCTATCTGCTGGGGCCGTCGGCGGTGGTCCACGCGGTCGAGAACATCCAGAGCCACGCCACCTCGAATCCCACCTCGTTCGCCATGGTGGGGGCGCTGGCGGCGCTGCGGCACGCCGGGCCCGACGTGGAGGTGATGCAGGCCGAGTACGCGGCGCGGCGCGAGATCATCGCCCGCGGCCTCAACGCCATCCCCGGCTTCGAATGCCGACCCCCCTCGGGCGCTTTCTACGCCCTCCCCCGCGTCGCCGCCTGCTTCGGCCCCGGCCGCGAGGACTCGACGGCCCTCGCCGAGTACCTGCTCGAGCAGGCGGCGGTCGCCGTGGTGCCCGGCGCCGCCTTCGGCGCCGACGAGCACATCCGCCTCTCCTTCGCCTGCTCCCGCGCCACCCTCGCCGAGGGGCTGGAGCGGATCGCGGCGGCGCTCGCCCGGTAGGCTCCGCTATACTCGCGCCGCGATTTAGACCCGTTTCGCGGAGAAATCTATGAAAAATCCATTCGTTGCATTCCGCCGGTCCGCCGTGCTCCTGGCGGGCGCGGGGTTGCTGCTGGCGCTCGCCGCCGGTCCCGCCGCGGCCGCCCAGAAGGCCGCGCCGAAGAAGGCCTCTCCCAAGAGCGCCGCCAGGCCCACCGTCGAGGAGGCCCGGCAATTCCTCGACGGCGCCCAGAAGCGCCTGCTGGACCTCTCGATCGAGGGGCAGCGGGCCGGGTGGGTGCAGGAGACCTTCATCACCTATGACACCCAGATCCTCGCCGCCTCCCGCAACGAGGTGCTGCTCAACGAGGCCATCGCCGACGCCCAGCAGGCGGCCCGCTTCGACGGCGTCCAGCTTCCCGCCGACCTGCGCCGGGAGATGGACCTGCTGAAGCGCGGCCTGACCCTGCCGGCGCCGAGCGATCCGAAGAAGACCGCCGAGCTGAGCCGCCTCGCCGCCTCGCTCGACGCCCAGTACGGCGCCGGCAAGTACTGCCCTCCAGGCGGCGGCCCCTGCAAGACGCTGAACGACCTCGAGGACGTGATGCGCGACAGCCGCGATCCCAAGGTGCTGCTCGACGCCTGGACCGGCTGGCATGCCATCGCCCCGCCCATGCGCGCCGACTACGCCCGCCTGGTGGAGATCGCCAACGAGGGGTCCCGCGACCTCGGCTACAAGGACACCGGGGCCCTCTGGCGCTCCAAGTACGACATGGACCCCGACGCCTTCGCGGCCGATCTCGACCGCCTCTGGGGCCAGGTCAAGCCGCTCTACAATTCCCTCCAGTGCTACGTGCGCGCCCGGCTCAACCAGAAGTACGGCGACGCCGTGGTGCCGCGGGACAAGCCGATCCCGGCCCACCTGCTCGGCAACATGTGGGCGCAGGACTGGACCGCCATCTACGACCTCGTGGCGCCGCCCAACGCCGACCCCGGCTACGACCTCTCCAAGCGGCTGGCGGAGAAGAAGGTCGATCCCAAGGGGATGGCCAAGTACGCCGAGAGCTTCTTCGTCTCGCTGGGGTTCGCGCCGCTCCCCGCCACCTTCTGGGAGCGCTCGCTGCTCACCCAGCCGCGCGACCGCGACGTCGTCTGCCATCCGAGCGCCTGGGACATCGACTACCAGGACGACCTGCGGGTGAAGGCCTGCCTGAAGCCGATCGACGAGGACTTCCGCACCATCCATCACGAAGAGGGGCACAACTTCTACCAGCGCGCCTACAAGCGCCTCCCCTTCCTCTACCAGGACAGCGCCAACGACGGCTTCCACGAGGCGGTGGGGGACACCATCGCGCTGTCGATCACCCCGGAGTACCTGAAGCAGATCGGGATGATCGAGCAGGTGCCGGACCCCTCCAAGGACCTGGGGCTGCTGATGAAGCGCGCCCTGGACAAGGTGGCCTTCCTGCCCTTCGGCCTGGTGATCGACCAGTGGCGCTGGAAGGTCTTCTCGGGGGAGGTGACGCCGGCCAATTACAACCAGGCCTGGTGGGAGCTGCGCCGCAAGTACGAGGGGGTGATGCCGCCGGTGCCGCGCTCGGAGCAGGACTTCGATCCGGGCGCCAAGTACCACGTGCCGGCCAACACGCCCTACATGCGCTACTTCCTGGCCGACATCCTGCAGTTCCAGCTCCACCGCGGCCTCTGCCAGGCGGCCGGCAACAAGGGTCCGCTGCACCGCTGCTCGATCTACGGCAGCAAGGAGGCGGGAGCCCGCCTGGCCAAGATGCTGGAGATGGGCGCCAGCCGCCCCTGGCCCGACGCCCTCGAGGTCGTCACCGGCCAGCGCCAGATGGACGCCACCGCCATCGTGGACTACTTCGCCCCCCTGAAGACCTGGCTCGACCAGCAGAATCAGGGTCAGAGGTGCGGGTGGTGAGGATTAGATCTTGATCTCTATCCTCGATCCCTGAACCAAAAACCGTAGGGGCGCAGCATGCTGCGCCCCTACGACCTTCCGAAGACGCAGGTTGCGAGCGCCGAACCCCGTCTTGCTGCGACCGCCCTCCAGTTGTGCGTCATTGCCCCCTGGAATTGTGACGCGGCCCTCCGGTTGTACGTCACTGCCCTTCAGGAGTGCGACACAGCCCTCCAGCTTTGCCTCACAGCCCTCCAGGATTGCGACACGGCCCTCCAGTTTTACGACACAGCCCCCCGGGATTGCGATACGGCCCTCTACGACTGCGTCACCGCCCTCCAATGGGCAATGACGCACAACCAAGGGGCCATGCCGGAATTCCAAAGGGCAGAGACGCACGCCCAGAGGGCCGTGTGGCAATTCCAGTGGGCGCAGTCGCAATTCTGAGGGGCGCGATCGGAAAACTGGTGGGCGCTCCCTCCTCTCTGGCTCGCGCTGCCAGATTTTCGCCGGGCCGACACCGCCGTCCAATGGGCGGAACCGCGTGCCCGGCGGGCCCGACGGAATTATCCTTCCGCGAGCTTGATGCGCTTGCCGTCGATGACCGCGCAGATCTCCAGGCTTCCGCCGAGCGCCTCGACGTACCGGCGAAGAGTGGAGATCCGGTGATCTTCACGCCGTTCCATTTTCGATAACTGGGACTGGGTGATCTCGACCCGTTGCGCCAGCTCCCCCTGCGTGGAGACCGGCCGCCTCCCGTAGCGCGCGAAGATCCATTTCCAGCAGCTCGCTCTCGATCTCCTGATCGAGCTGGCGAAGCTCCCCGGTCGTAAATTTCTGCGCTCGGATGTCGGACCACTTCTTGGCTGTCATCTTTGCTCCGCTGGCGGCTCGGACCGCGGCTGGTTGACGGTTATCCTTGAAGGTACTGCTCCCAGATGGCCTCAGCCTTCGGGATCACCCAGGAGTAGAACCGGTCGTCCCCCGTCTTGTCGCCACCCAGAATCAACACGGCCTGACGTAGCGGATCGAAGGCATAGACGATCCGCAGTGGACGTCCCGAGCTCTGAACGCGCAACTCGCGCAAGGCATATCGGCTCCCGCCAAGCGCCGAGGAGTAGGGGAACCCGAGCGCAATTCCCTTGGCCTCGAGAAGCCCAACCCCTCGAACGACGGCCCGGGCATCGGTGCTGCTGAGCCCAAGAAACCATTCCTCGAACTCGGCGGTGCCGAGAACCTGGACCATGAGTATGCCTCCGAGGGACTAGTCCGTCAAGGGAATAGAGAGCCTACTGCGGACTGCTTGGCGCGGCTTTCAAGCACCGGCTTCCTGACAAGGACGATTGAGTTCCGCGAGGATATCCGGAAGGGGCTATCTCCACAAGGCGGCCGGTCAGCGATAGAGGATTTCGACGACTGCTCCAATGCGTCATACGGGCAGGCGAGGATGCCTGTGGTACCTTCAGAGTCCGCGAACCGATCCCAGGAGACTCCCGCATGGCCAGCGACGGCGAACCGGACGATCCCCCTTCCGGCGGACTTTCCCGCCGCGAGTTCCTGCGCGGCGGCGCGGCGGCGGGGGCGCTCGGCACGGCGAGCCTGCTCGTCGGCGAGATCGCGGAGGCGGCGAAGCGGCCGGCCCATGCGCCGCCGGCCGCGGACGGCATGGAGATCCTGGGGCCGGGACCGGTCCCGGTGCGGCTGCGGATCAACGATCAGCCCTACGATCTCCGGCTCGAGCCGCGGACGACCCTGCTCGACGCCCTGCGCGACGAGCTCGAGCTGACCGGCGCCAAGCGGGTCTGCGACCGCGGCACCTGCGGCGCCTGCACCGTGCTCCTCGACGGCAAGGCCGTCTACGCCTGCAGCCTCCTCGCCGTCGACGTCCAGCGCCAGCCGATCGAGACGGTGGAGAGCCTGGGCCGGCCGGCCAAGCCCCATCCGCTGCAGGCCGCCTTCGTCGAGCACGACGCCCAGCAGTGCGGCTTCTGCACCTCGGGCTTCCTGATGGCCGCCAAGGCGCTGCTCGACGCCAATCCCAATCCCTCCCTGCCGCAGGTCCATCACGGGCTCTCCGGCAACTTCTGCCGCTGCGGCACCTACGCCGGCATGCGCCGCGCCGTGCTCGCCGCCGCGCCCTTGATGGCCGCCGGCGACGACGAGCCGGCGGGGAAGGACATCCAGAAACCCAAGGAACCCGGGAGGAATCCCCATGGCTGATCCCACCTGGCCCGCGGCGAAGGACCGCCGGCTGATCGGCCAGCGGATCTCCCGCCTGGATGGCCCCGCCAAGACGAGCGGCCGGGCCAAGTACACCTACGATCTCAAGCTGCCGGGGATGCTCTACGCCAAGGTGCTGCGCTGCCCCCACGCCCACGCCCGGGTGAAGCGGCTGGACCTCGCCGCCGCTCAAAGCATGCCCGGCGTCAAGGCCGTGCGGATCATCCAGGGACTGGGCGCCGAGATCCAGTGGGCGCAGGACGAGATCGCCGCCGTGGCCGCCACCTCCGAGGGGATCGCCGAGGATGCCCTGCGGGCGATCCGGGTGGAGTACGAGGTGCTGCCCCACTTCGTCAGCGAGGAGCGGCTGGCCGACGCCGTGTCTCAGGGCGTGAAGATCGAGCCCGAGAAGGAGGAAGTCGCGGGGGACGCCACGGCCGCCCTGGCCGCCGCCGAGGTCCGCGTCAAGGGGACCTACGGCGTGCCGGTGGTCGCCCACAACTGCCTGGAGGCGCACGGCCAGGTCTGCCACTGGACGAGCCCCGACCACCTCACCGCCTGGTGCTCCACCCAGGCGGTCTCGGGGGTGGCCGCGCAGTTCGCCGAGGGGCTCGGCATCCCCGCCGCCAACGTGCGGGTGATCACCGAGTTCATGGGCGGCGGCTTCGGCAGCAAGTTCAGCGTCGACCGCTGGGGGATCGAGTGCGCCCGGCTCGCCAGGCTGGCCCGCGCCCCCGTCAAGCTGATGCTCGACCGCCGCGCCGAGCTGACCGTCGCCGGCGACCGCCCGTCCGCCTACGCCGAGATCGAGGTGGGGGCGAAGAAGGACGGCACGCTCACCGCCTGGGTGTCGAAGTCCTGGGGCTCGGGCGGTCTCGGCAGCTCGGGGAACCCGCCGCTGCCCTACGTCTTCCAGATCCCCAACCGCCGGCAGCAGCACTCGTCCGTGCCCACCCACACGGCGAGCTCGCGCGCCTGGCGGGCGCCGAACCATCCGCAGGCGTGCTTCCTCTCGATGAGCGCGCTCGAGGACCTCGCCGCCGCCCTGGGGATGAACCCGCTCGACTTCATCCTCCAGAACCTTCCCCTCACCGGCGCGCTGGAGAAGACCTACCGCGAGGAGCTCGAGATCGCCGACCAGCTCATGGGCTGGCGCCGGCGCTGGCATCCGCGGGGAGATCCAGCCCGCGGGCCGGTCAAGCGGGGGCTGGGGATGTCGATCCACACCTGGGGCGGGCGCGGGCACCGCAGCAACTGCGAGGTGATCCTGCATCCGGACGGCACGGCGGAGGCCAAGATCTCCACCCAGGACCTCGGCACCGGCACCCGCACGGTGGTCGGCATCGTCCTCGCCGAGACGCTCGGCCTGCCGCTCGACGCCGTCCAGGTCAGCATCGGCGACAGCCGCTTCCCGTCCTCCGGCGGCTCGGGAGGGAGCACCACCGTGGGCGGCGTCTCCGCGGCCACCCGCCGGGCGGCGCTCAACGCCCTCGACACGATCTTCGCCAAGGCGGCGCCGCGGCTCGGCGTCAAGCCGGAGGAGCTGGAGGCCGCCGAGGGGAAGATCCGGGTCCGGGCCGAGCCCTCCCGCGCCTTGACTCTGCGGCAGGCGGCGGCCCTCTTCGGCCACACGCCGGTCACCGCGGCGGGCGCCAACCCCGGCCCCGGCGAGCTCTCCGGCAGCGGCGTCGGCGGCGTGCAGATGGCGGAGGTCACGGTGGACGTCGAGACCGGGATCGTCAAGGTGCAGAAGATGGTCGCCGTCCAGGACTGCGGTCTGATCGTCGATCTCAAGACCTGCGAGAGCCAGGTCTACGGCGCGCTGATCATGGGGATCTCGACCGCCCTGGCGGAGGAGAAGGTGACCGATCCGGTGACCGGGATCACCCTCAACGTCGATTTCGAGTCCTACAAGATGGCGGGCATCGGCGACGTCGGCGAGCTGGTGGTCCACATGATGACCGGCCCGGGGTACGACGAGCGCGGCGTGATCGGCGTCGGCGAGCCGCCCATGGTCTCGCCGGCCGCGGCGATCGCCAACGCGGTCGCCAACGCGATCGGCGTGCGCGTCCCCTACCTGCCGCTCCACCCCCGCCGGGTGCTCGACGCCCTGGCCGCGAAGGGGGCCAACGCGGCGGGCGGAAAGGCGGTCGCCTGATGCACCCCATCGAGTACGCCTCGCCGAACACCCGCGAGCAGGCGGTCCACCTGCTGGGGACCGATCCGAAGGCCGCCGCGCCGCTCGCCGGCGGCAGCGATCTGCTGGCCCTGATGAAGGACGGCGTCGAGACTCCGAAGCGGCTGGTCAATCTCAAGAACCTGGACGGGCTGGTCGGGGTGCGCACCGAGAACGGCGGGCTGCGGATCGGCGCGCTCACCACCCTCGACGACCTGGCCGCCGACGCCGCGCTCGGCTGGGAGTACCCGGCCGTCACCGCCGCGCTCGGCCGGGTGGCCGGGCCGCAGATCCGCAACGTCGCCACCCTCGGCGGCAACCTCCTCCAGCGCCCCCGCTGCTGGTACTACCGCAACGGCTACGGCCTGCTCGCCCTGCGCGACGGCAAGTCGATGATCCCCGCCGGCGACTACCGCTACCATGCCATCCTCAACAGCGGCGGGCTCGCCTACTTCGTGCAGCCCTCGACGGTGGCTCCGCTGCTGATCGCGGTGGGGGCTCGAGCCGTCCTCTTCGGGCCGCAGGGGGAGCGGCGGGTGGAGCTCGAGAAGCTCTACCGCGCGCCGCAGAAGGAGGGGGAGCTGGAGCACGACCTGCGGCCGGGGGAGATCCTGACCGACCTCCTGCTGCCTCCCGCCGCCGGCCGCAAGATCGCCAGCTATGAGGTGCGCCAGCGCGAGACCCTGGACTGGTCGCTCGCCACCGCCTCGGTCGCCCTGGAGATGGACGCCGACGGCCGGGTGGCGCGGGCCCGGGTGGTGCTGGGCCAGGTGGCGCCCATCCCCTGGAACGCGACCGAGGCCGAGGAGCTGCTCAGGGGAAAATCGCTGAACGCCGCGCTGGCGGCCAAGGCGGGGGAGGCGGCGGTGCAGAAGGCCTTCGCGCTGCCGGGCAACCGCTACAAGGTGCAGCTCGCCCGGGTCGCCGTGAAGCGGGCGCTGCTCGCCGCCGCGGGGATTCCCCTGGATCAGACGGACGAGGAGGGCTGACCCATGGATCTCGCCAGGAGCCCCGGCCGGACCGGTCCGCGAGTCTGCTGCTCGCGCCTGCGCTGGAAGGGGATGTTCGTCGACGTCGAGCCCGATCCGTCGGTGCCCAACCCGCGGGACGGCTTCTGCTGGTGCAGCCTGACCCATACCTGCCTGGGTCCCGACGGCCGGGTGGCCGACGAGGGGCGCTGCGGGGCGGGGCGGGGGTGCTTCGAGCCGCTGTAGGCCGGAGTAGAATCACCCGATGATTCCCCGGCTCCGGATCCTCCTTCTCCTCCTCGCCATCCTGCTCGCCGGGGGGGCGGCCCGGGCGCAGGAGCCCGCTCCATCCACGCTCCCCGCGCCCTCCGCGTCCCCTGCGCCGCCCGAGCAGGATACCCCGGAGGCCAACAAGGCGCTCGTCCGCCGCTATCTCCAGATCCTGAGCGGCGGGACCCTCGCCGACCTCGACCAGTTGGTCGGCGCCGACTTCGCGGACCGCACGCCCGGGGTCCCCGGCGACGTCTACGGGCCGGAGGCCATCCGCGCGTCGCAGCGCCTCGCCCGCGAGCTGTTCGAGAACATCCGCTACAACCTCGAGGACCTGATCGCCGAGGGGGACCGCGTCGCCGCTCGCTACACGGTCCGGGCGACTCGCAAGGGGGCCGGGCTGGGCGGCAAGCCGGTCGAGGTCACCGGCGTCACCCTGTTCCGGATCGCCGCCGGGAAGGTCCGCGAGGCCTGGATCGTGAACGACCAGATCGAGCTCTTCCGCCAGCTCGGCTTCACCCTCCAGGCGCCCCAGGCGCCCCAGGCGGGGAAGTCCAAACCCCGATAACCTGCCCGGAGAAGTCTCTCCTTGGGCCGTCTTGGACTGTTCCCAGCGGATAAATCCCCTGTCTCTTCAAGAGAGTGGCACGCTTTGAGGGAAGAAGTGTCACTCTTCAAGGTAGGTGGAAAGTCGGCGGCCAATGGTTGGCCGCCGGACGCGTCCACCCCGGAGAGGAGATCCCATGTCTCGTACGATGCGCTTGGCTGTTCTCGTTCTCGTTCTGGCGAATCTGATGGCGTCGGCCGCCTTCGCCCAGCCCCGGGCCAGCCGGCCGGCCCCGGCCCCCACGGAGGTGCTCGCCACCGCCTGGGCGTGGCTGGGCTCGTTCCTGGTTCCGGTCAGCCCTGTCGCCAAAGCCCCGGGAGGGGGGATAATAGGAAAAGCCGGGAGTCGTATGGACCCGGATGGAACCCCGCATGCAAGCACGATATATCCTGGTTCGACAACGGATGCAGGGGTTGGAATGGACCCGGATGGCTTCAAGTAGTCCGATTCGCTCAGAGAGGCGCTGGTATCGGTTCGGCGCCTCTTTTTTTCTCTCTTTGGTTGTCCCAATTCCCCGGTCTGCGGCAACTAGTCCTCTAGAGGGGGTACTTTAGGCAGCTCATGCCTGGTACTTGAAAGGAGGGGGCTTTGAAGATCCATCCGAACGACTTTGCGCTGGAGGAGTTCGTGCTGTCGCTTTCGAAGGAGCGCCTCGGCGTGGTGGAGCATCTCGTCGTTTGCGCTGCGTGCCGGCGCCGTTTCCTTGGATTCCTGCGGAATCGTTCCGGCTCTGGGGCGCGAAAGACTGCGGATCTGTTGAAGTGGCCGGCCGCTCCCGTGGATTACAGGATCGCCTTGCGGAGCAGCGTTCAGGCCGTTCAGGAGCGGGAGCAACTCCTGGCTCGAGAGCGGGTGGAAGCGCCGGGCCTGTTCGTCGAGTTGACCGGGTATTCCGCCGACCAGCGGGATCTCGTGCTGCACAACTCGCCGCGTTTCCATACCTGGGGGGTCTTCGAGCTGCTGGTGGAGAGAGCGTCGGAAACCAGCATTCAAAGCCCGGAACGGTCGGAAGAGCTGGGAACCTTGGCTCTGCGGCTTGCCGATTGCCTGGACCCGGCTCGATATGGAGCCGAGCTGATCGAGGACCTCCGGGCGCGGACGTGGGGCTACGTCGGCAATGCCTATCGGGTCCGGTCTGATTTACATGCGGCCGAGGAAGCGTTCACCGCGGCTTACGTTCACTTGAAGGAAGGGACGGGAGATGCGCTCGAGCGTGCCATCCTCCTGGATCTGGAAGCCTCTTTGCGGCGGGATCAGCGGCGGTTTGACGAGGCGCTCGGTCTCATCCGTCGTGCGGTTTCCATTTTCCTCCAAAACGGTCAGCAACATAGGGCTGGCAGGTCTCTCGTCAAGGTGGATGATGTCTACCGCCACATGGGAAGCCCGGAGAAGGGTATCCCCATGTTGTACCAGGCTCTCGAATTGATTGACTCCGAGCAAGAACCCCGCCTCCTGATTTGCGCCCGTCACAATCTGATTGATGATTTGATCGAAGCTGGCCGTCATCTCGAAGCTCAAGGGCTCTATCGCACCACCCGCCCTCTCTATCGCAGCTTCCCGGATGCCTGGACCCAGAACCGCCGGAAATGGGTGAAGGGAAAGATCGCCCGCGGTCTCGGTCAGGCGGACCAGGCGGAGTCGCTCTTCCTGGCCGCTCGCGACGGGTTCGTCGGCGAGGGGATTCCGTACGACACCGCCCTGGTCTCGCTGGAGCTCGCGACCCTCTACGCCGAGCAGGGGAGGACGGCGGACCTCAAGCGGCTGGCCGAGGAGATGGTGCCGATCTTCTCGTCCTTGAGCATCCATCGCGAGGCGCTGGCCGCGCTCGCCTACCTCAAGCAGGCCGTGGAGGCGGAGCGGGCAACCGTGGAGGTGGTCTCCGGAGTGGCGGCGTACCTGCGGCGGGCGCAGTACGATCCGGCGTTGCGGTTTCGGGAGGCTTCGGAGTAGGCCGTACCAGGACACCCCCTTTCTGATACAGAATGACCCCTCTGGTTGATCATTCTCCAACCTGGAGGGGTCGATGCTCCGAGTCCGTCCGCGTTTCGCCGCCGCCGCTCTCGCCGTCCTGCTGTCCGGCCTTCCTCTCGCCGCCCAGAAGCCGGCGGTCACTCTCGAAGGTCTGCTGAGCGCGCCGTTCCCGGAGGAGCTCCTGGCCTCCCGGACCGGGGGCAAGCTCGCCTGGATCGAGGACGCCCAGGGGGCCCGCAACGTCTGGGTGGCCGAGCCGCCGGACTACCGGGGCCGGGCCGTCACCCGGTACACGGCCGACGACGGCCAGGCGATCGGCGGTCTGGAGTGGACGCCGGATGCCAGGTCGCTGTTCTACGTCCGCGGCGGCGGCTCCAACCGGCAGGGGGACGCCCCCAATCCCACCAGCGATCCGGCCGGGGCAGAGCAGGCGATCTGGAAGGTCTCTCTCGACGGCGGCGAGCCGGTGCGGATCGGCCCCGGACCCGGAGTGGCGGTCTCGCCAAAGGGGGACGGCATCGCGTTCACCCGGCGGGGCGAGATCTTCTGGTCGTCGTTCGCCGGCCTGGCGGACCATAAGGAGCCGGTCTCGTGGGCGAAGGTGCGGGGCGGCGCCCGGCGGCTCCGCTTCTCGCCGGATGGCTCGAAGCTGGCCTTTGTGAGCGACCGGGGGGATCACAGCTTCGTCGGCCTCTACGACGTGGCCGCCAGGACGGTGCGCTGGATCGATCCCAGTGTGGACGGCGACGGCGAGCCGGTCTGGTCGCCGGACGGCTCGCGGCTGGCCTTCCTGCGCATCCCGGCCTCCTCGAAGATGACCCTGTTCCATCCGAACCCGAGCGCGCGGCCCTGGTCGATCGTGGTGGCGGACGTAGCGACCGGGAAGGCGTTGACCGTCTGGCGGGCCCAGCCGGGGCCGGGGAGCGCCTTCGCGGAGATGGTTGCCGCCAACCAGCTCCTCTGGACGGTGGATGACCGGATCGTCTTCCCCTGGGAGCGGGACGGCTGGCTGCACCTCTACTCCGTCCCCGCCGGGGGAGGCGCGGCCACCGCGGCCACCCTGCTGACGCCGGGCGAGTTCGAGGTCGAGTCCGTCAACCTGACCCCGGATCGCCGGCAGATCCTCTTCAGCTCGAATCAGGGGGACATCGACCGCCGCCATGTCTGGCGGGTCGATCCGGCGGGCGGCCGCCCGGTCGCGCTCACCAAGGGTGCGGGGATCGAATGGCTGCCGGTGATGACGAGCGACGGCAAGGCCCTCGCCTACCTGAGCTCCGGAGCGCGCAAGCCGGCGCGGCCGGTGATCGAGATCGGGGGAGGCCCGGCGCGGGAGCTGGCGCCGGGCACGGTCCCGGCCGCGTTCCCCGAGAGCGCGCTGGTCGAGCCCGAGCCGGTGATCTTCACCGCCTCGGACGGTCTGCGCATCCACGGCCAGCTCTTCCTGCCGCCGGGAGCGAAGAAGGGTGAACGCCACCCGGCGCTGCTCTTCTTCCACGGCGGCTCGCACCGCCAGATGCTGCTCGGCTGGCACTACATCGGGTACTACAACCACGCCTACGCCATGAATCAGTACCTGGCGAGCCGCGGCTACGTGGTGCTGGCGGTCAACTACCGGTCCGGTACCGGCTACGGGCTGAATTTCCGCGAGGCGCCGGCCCAGGGGGCGTCGGGAGCGAGCGAGTTCAACGACGTGCTGGGAGCCGGGCTCTATCTGCGCGGCCGGCCGGACGTCGATCCCGATCGGATCGGCCTCTGGGGCGGCTCGTACGGCGGATACCTGACCGCGCTCGGCCTCGCCCGCGCCTCCAACCTGTTCGCCGCCGGGGTGGACTTCCACGGCGTGCACAACTGGAACGTTGGCGTCCGCACCTTCCTCCCGGACTACGTCCCCAAGCCGGACGAGGAGCGGCTCGCCTACGAGTCCTCGCCGGTCGCCTGGCTGGACGGCTGGCGCTCGCCGGTCCTCCTGATCCATGGGGACGACGACCGCAACGTCTCGTTCAGCGAGACGGTGAACCTGGTCGAGGCGCTCCGCGAGCGGAACGTCCACGTGGAGCAGCTCATTCTGCCGGACGAGATCCACGGCTTCCTGCGCAACGCGAGCTGGCTCGCGGCCTACCGGGCCACGGCGGACTTCTTCGACCGTGAGCTGGCGGGACGGACGCGGTAGAGGAGCGGACGAGCATGGCTGATCCCGGAAGCCTCCTCATGCTGTTGGGTGTCCTCCTGGTGGTGGTCGGCATCGCCGGCACGGTGATGCCCGCGATCCCCGGGGTGCCGCTGGTGTTCGTGGGGCTGCTGGTGGCGGCGTGGGCGGATCACTTCCAGAAGGTGGGGTGGTTCACCCTCTCCATCCTGGGGGTGCTGACCCTCTTCAGCTTCGTCCTGGACTTCTTCGCCACCAGCCTGGGGGCCAAGCGGGTCGGGGCGAGCTGGCTGGCCCTCGCGCTCTCGGTGGTGGGAGCGATCGTCGGGCTCTTCTTCAGCATCCCCGGCCTGATCCTGGGGCCGTTCGTCGGCGCCTTCGTCGGCGAATACATCGCGCGCCGCGACTGGCGTCAGGCCCGCCGGGTGGGCCTCGGCACCTGGCTCGGCATGCTCCTCGCCATCGCCGGCAAGCTGGCGCTGATCTTCACCATGGTGGGGATCTTCATGACGGCGTACGTGCTGTAGATCTCCTCAATCCTGCACCAGCGGCTCGATGCAGCCCGCGATGTCGTTCGCCGGGCTGTTGACCGCGCGGCTGACCGGGAAGGCCTCGAAGCCCTCCACGGCGTGGGGGACGAGGAGCGGCTGGAGCTTCCCGGCGTCCTCCATCTTCGGATCCAGCCAGAGATCGAAGCTCTCCCGGCCGAGGATCACCGGCATGCGGTCGTGCAGGGGGCGGAGCAGGTCGTTGGCTCCGGTTGTCAGGATGGTGAAGGTCTCGACGGTCCTGCCGTCCTGCTCGGGGTTCTTCCAGGTGGACCAGAGGCCGGCGAAGGCGAACGGCTTGCCGTCCTGGCGGCGGATCAGGTAGGGCTGCTTGGCCTTCCCCTCCTTCTTCCACTCGTAGAAGCCGTCGGCCGCCACCAGGCAGCGCTTCTTCTTGAAACTCCAGCGGTAGGCGGGCTTCTCGGCGACGCTCTCGGCGCGGGCGTTGATCATCCGGTTGCCGATGCTCGCCTCCTTGGCCCAGTAGGGGATCAGCCCCCACTTCAGCGGATCGAGCCGGCGCGGCCCGTCCGGCTTCATCACCCGCACCACCGCGGCCTCCTGGGTCGGGGCCATGTTGTAGCGGGGCACGACCAGGGGCAGCTCCGAAAGGTCGAAGGCGAGGGCGAGGTCTTCGCCCGAGGAGGTCAGGGTATAGCGTCCGCACATTTTTTCGTCTCCTGTGGATCTATCTTTGCCCCCGGTGCTCGACCCACTCTCCGCCCACGCAGGTCGCCGCCACCACCTCCTCGGTGGCGCCGAAGATCACGGATTCGAGCAGGGTCTCCGGCGTCCACCCCGCGATCAGGGGTGAATCGAGATCGAGCGCCGCGAAGTCCGCCCAGAGGCCGGGCTCGATGCGGCCGGCTTCGACGCCGAGCGCACCCGCTCCTCCGGCGGTCGCCGCCTCCAGGAGCACCTGCGCGACGTTGCCTTCTCCATCCCGCAGGATGCCCCGGTTCTCGGTGGCCAGCCGCTGGGCGTACTCCAGCCAGCGCATCTCCTCGATGGGGGAGATGCGGGCGTTGGAGTCGCTCCCCAGGCAGAAGGCGCCGCTCGTGGGTTGAGCCCGCGGGACGTTCGCGATGCCGTCCCCCAGGTTCCCCTCGGTCAGCGGACAGAGGCAGACGGTGCCGCCGGCGGAGAGGAAGCGGTCCATCTCCTCGGCGTCGGTGTGGGTGCAGTGGACGGCGGTGAGGTCGGTCGCCGTGCCCAGCGTCTCCAGGAGCAGCGCCATCGGCCGCCGGCCGTAGTAGGCGATGACGTCCTCGATCTCCCGCTCCTGCTCCTCGACGTGGATGTGGAAGGGGAGGTCGCGCCGGCGGGCCTCCTCGTAGATCGCCGCGAGGTCCTCGACGCCCGCGGCGCGCAGGCTGTGGACCGAGGCGGCGAGGGTCTCGCGCCGCGGATCGAGCCGGGCGGCGAGCCGGTCCATCTGCTCCCAGTAGACTCGAGGCGAGGGGGAGTTGAAGCGCCGCTGCGGCCCTTCGAGCGGCTGCCCCACGGCCCCCGTGTGGTAGTAGGACTGGATGAAGGCGATGCGGATGCCGGCCTCGGCGGCGGCGGCGAGCACCACCTCGTCGAAGGCGTAGTCGGCGGCGTCCGGATCCCGGTGGTGGAGGTAGTGGAACTCGCCCACCGTGGTGATGCCCGCCGCCCGCATCTCGCGGAAGGTCTGGAGGCTGAGGGCTTGAAGCTCGGCGGAGTCCAGCCGGCCGACCAGGGCATACATCGCCTCGCGCCAGGTCCAGAAGTTGCCGGCGCCGGCCGGAAAGGTCTCGCCGCGCCCCCGCAGGCCCCGCTGGAAGGCGTGCGAGTGGGCGCTCACCATGCCGGGCAGCAGGGCGCGGCCGGTCAGCCGCCGATCGGGCGTCCGGCCGAAGCGCCGGCCTCCGCGATGCGGCCGTCCTCACCGATGCCGATCTGAACGCCGGATTCAAAGCGGGAGCCGGTCCAGGTGAGATCGGCTTCGATCGTCCTCATGCTCCCTCCCCGCCCTTCTCACAGAAGTGCCGGATTGTCCGCTCCAGCAGCCCGCGCGCGGCGGCGAATTCATCCTTGGGCAGGAACTCGTTGGGCTTGTGGGCCACCTCGATCGAGCCGGGGCCGAAGATGGCGCAGTCCAGCCCCAGGCGCTGCAGCCAGCCGGCGTCGGTGGCGAAGGAGACGCTGGAGCCCTCCTGCTGGCCGACTAGGCCGCAGAGGTGGCGGTGGATGGGGGAGGCCTCGTCGAACAGCATCGGCGGACTGTCCGAGAGCAGCTCGATCTCCGGCTCGAAGGGCGCCGCGGCCTCACGGGCGGCGCGGCTCACCCGCTGGACCAGCTCCTCCGAAGGGATTCCGGGCAGCGGGCGGAACCCCACTTCCAGCGCACAGCGGTCGGGCACCACGTTGATCGCCGAGCCGCCGCGGATGGTCCCGATGTTGAGCGGCACGTAGGGGACCTCCGGGAAGAGGTCGCGGTTCGGCGCCAGCTCCGCCTCCAGCTCCCGCCGGAGCCGGGTGAGGGCCACGATCACCCGGCCGGCCGGCTCGATGGCGTTGGCGCCCAGGTGGGGATAGCCGCTGTGGGCGCTGGTACCGTGGAGAGTCACCCGGAGCTTGGCGTGTCCCTTGTGGGTGCGGGCCACGCGCAGCGAGGTGGGCTCGCCGATGATCGCGCTCCTCGGCAGCCGCTCCGCCGCCGGGAAGCTCTCGGTCAGTTGCTTGGCGCCCAGGGTGCCGACCTCCTCGTCGTAGGTGAAGACGAGGGCGAGAGGAGCCGCCACCGCTCGGCCTTCGCTTCTACCGAAAGATTGGCGGCGAGGGCCAGGAACCCCTTCATGTCGCAGGAGCCGCGCCCCACCCAGCGGTCGCCCTCGTCCGCCAGGAGAAGGGATCGTGCCGCCAGCCCTCCTCCTCGGCGGGGACGACGTCCATGTGCCCCGAGAGGACGAGGCCCCGGCGGTCGCCTTCCGGCTCGGGCCCCACCAGAAGATCAAGTTCGTCTTGCGGCCGTCGGGGGACGGGCGCGTGCATCCGCACGCCGGGGCGATCCAGGTAGTCGCAGAGGAAGTCCGCGATCGGCAGGTTGCTGTTGCGGCTGGTCGAGTCGAAGTCGACCAGCCGGGAGAGCAGGTCGGCGTCTGAGAGGAGAGATCCCATGGGGCTCCTATTCGCGCCTATTCGCGCCGCCGCTCGTGCAGCACCATGATCATGATCCCGAGCAGGGTGGCCACCTCGTCGGACTCCGGCAGGCCTCCGGCCAGTTTGTCGACCACGAAGGTCCGCGACAGGAGCTTCCGCTGCTTGGTGACCCGCAGAGCGACCTGGCCATCGAGGCGCTGGACGGCGTAGGTGGGGCTGAAGATCATGCTGGTGAACCAGCCGACGACGGGGATCTCCTCGACGTAGTGGTCGATCACCTTGAGCCAGGGCTGCTCCTCGACGATGCTGAAGCCGGCCCCCGAAGGGGTCTGGATGTCGTAGGTGGCCCGCCAGAACGAGCGCATGCCCTGCCTCTGCACGGTGCCCGCGAATTGTCCCTGCGAGCTGGTGAAGGTGAAGAGGGCGGAGAAGTCGAGGACGCGGTCGGCGTTGATCTCGTAGAGCTCCTGGGATTGCGAGCTGTCGGAGAAGACGTGGATCTTGTCCCGCAGCTTGAGCAGCTTCTGCCGGACATAGAG
>CAWCIU010000004.1:0-345160 GCA_963795735.1 uncultured Acidobacteriota bacterium
TACCAGGGTGCCTGGCATGGGATTGGCAGTAATTCTCAACAGATCAGAAAGGAAGCGATCCGACTATGAACCAGGCCAATCTCGAACGGCTTCAGATGCTGCTCAAGGGTCACGAGGAGATGGTGGAGGAGAAGCGGCTGCGTCCCGAGGGGATCGTGCGGCAGAACGATCCCTTCCGCGAGCAGTTCAAGCTGGTGGCGCGGTCGGTCATCCTGCCCGTCCTCGAGGAGATCAAGGACGTGATGGTGGGCAAGGTGGAGTCGGCCTCGATCTTCCACCGCTCGACCGCGGCGGGCCTGAAGGTGAAGCTGGACCGCTGGGAGGACTACGACCGTTCCCTCCTCTTCTATGGCGACGACGCGACCAAGGTGGTGAAGATCACCTACGAGGGGATCGGCTTCGGCCTGCTGGCCAACAAGTTCCCGGTGGCCCAGCTCGACAAGGAGCTCGTCGAGGAGGAGGCGATGAAGTTCCTCCGCCGCCTCTTCGGCCAGGAGCAGCTCCGCCGCCCTGCCGGCGCGCCGGGCAACGGCGTCAACGGCAACATCCCCGGCAACCCCGCCGGTGCCCGCCGGCCCGTGGGACCGGGCAACCGGCCCGGGTACGAATTCCTGCGGTTGTGAGCAGGAGAATGATCTCAAAACCGGCGCTGCCGTAGGGTGCGCTGTGCGCACCTTCAAGGACCGTTCCGGTGCGCACAGCGCACCCTACGCTCCGCCGGTTCTCGAAATCCCACTCAGAACAGGTACGTCAACCCCACGTTGGCCACCGCCCGCTCCCGCTGGTTGCCGTTGAGGCCCCGGTAGAGGGGGACCTGGACCGCCAGCCGCCCCACCAGTCCCTTGCCGAGATCGACGATCACACGCGGCGTGACGTAGAGGAGACGGCCGCCCGTGTTGGGATCGAGGGTGCCGCCGGCATCGATGCGGTCCTCGCCGGCGTCGCGGTAGTTGAGCTCGACGGCGGCGTCCCAGATCGTCCCGAGCTTGCGCTCGTAGCCGAAGTTCGCCAGGGTCGTGTTGCCGTAGCGGTAGTGGAAGCCGTTGGTCCCCGTGCGGCGGAGCTGGGCCGAGGCGAAGAGCGAGGAGGTGTGGTCGAGCAGGTAGAGCCCGGAGAGACCGCCGAACCAGTCGGTCGAGCCGGTCCCCGGCTGCAGGTGCTCGTCGAGCCGCGACCCACTCGAGGTGAGATCGTTCTTTCCCCAGGCGGTCTTCACCCCGCCGAGGGCGGAGATCCAGGCCCGCCGGCCGAGGCCGCCGGTGAACTCCGACGACCACAGCCGCACCAGGGCATAGACCTCCGGGTCGGCCAGGTCCCGGCTCTGGTTGATCCCTCCGGCGTCCCCGGCGGGAGCCCCGCCCACCACGCTGGTGCTCCGGGAGCTCCACGGGATGCGGGCCACGGCGACGGCGCGCTCGCCGAAGGTGTAGGAAAAACCGGTGGTGAGGCGGTTCTCGACCACGGCCTCGCGCCCCAGATCGAGGCTGTCCGCCGCGCGCTTGACGGCGGCACCGCCCTCGCCAGCGAGAATCCCCTGCTCCTTGTCGAAGCGCTCCCAGTCGAGGGAGACGCGGAACGCGCCCTCCTTGTAGACGTCCGTTCCCAGGGCATTGAACGTGGCGTCGCCACAGCGGCAGATCGAGCAGCCGCGCGCGGGCGGAGCCGCGACGGCGAGCAACAGCGCGAAGCCCGCGATGGCGGACCTCGAAAGATGCGGTGTCATTGCAGAAGCCTCCTCATGTCCATACCGTTTGGATCGGGGCCGCCTTCCTGGCGGACCCGGCGCGGAATCTCTAGGCGGCGAGGAGGAGACGGCGAGGGGGAGGAGTCGAGGGCTTGGGGCAGGGGCCGGTCCGGACGTCCCGGGGCGTTTCGGCGGTCCAGCCGGCGGGAGCGAGCTGGACCGCCGGCCGCCAGGAGAGCAGGGTGCCGAGCCGGTCCAGGGGCTCCTGCCGGTTCTGGACCGAAGCCGGCCGGCTGCCGGCGTCGCCCGAGCAGTGCGCCATGGCCGCCATCGCACCCACGCCATGATGGAGCGGGCAGGACTCCGCCGCCATTTTCGGCTTCTCCTCCCGGCAGCAGCAGTCGAAGATCCTCCCGCACGCGCACCGGTGCAGGAAGATGGCCTCCGGCACGAGGAGCAACGCCAGGATCAGGACGGTCAGCAGGGTGCGGGCGGAGGAACGCATGGCGACGGGCGGCAGTCTACCTGTAAGTCATGCGTCCGGGGAGGAAAGTTCAATCGGCATCTACGACCGCATTCCCCCCGGCACGCCGCCTGGATATTGCCGGCGGATCGCCGCCTCGAGGTTCCCGATCCGGTTCTCCGGGTTTGGATGGGTGCTGAAGAGGTCCGGTGGACGGGAGCCGCCCGCCGGTTCGAGGAGGCGCATCGCCTGGATCATGCCGCGCGGGTCCCAGCCCGCCTCGGAGAGGAACCGCACGCCGAGACGGTCCGCCTCCAACTCGTCCGGCCGGCTGAAGCGCAGGTCGACGAGCTGGCCGATCAGGGCGGCGACGGTGGCGTTGCGCCGGCTCTCCGGATCGGCCGGATCGTAGCGGGCGAGCGCCGCGGCGCCGGTCACCCCGCGGGCGAGCTGGAAACCGGCGATGTGCTCGACGCCGTGGCGGGCCACCACGTGGCCGATCTCGTGGGCCAGCACGCCGGCGAGCTGCCCGTCGGTGCGCAGCTTGGCGAGGAGACCGGCAGTGAGGAAGACCTGCCCCCCCGGCAGGGAAAAGGCGTCCACCGTCCGCTGGTCGGCGAGGAGATGGCAGTCGAAGTCGTAGGGGGTGGCCCGGGCGCTGGTCTTTTCCACCAGCTCGTGGCAGACGCGGTCGATCCGCCCCTGGGCCGCCTGGTCGGAGGAGAGCCCGCCGTAGCGCTGGGCCATCGAGGGAGCCGCCTGGAGACCGAGGGCGATCTCCTGCGGCGGCGTGATATCGACCCGCCGGGCCGCCAGGGTGGCGATCGGCGCGGAGCTGCGAATGCCGAGGTATCCGGTCACGGCCACCAGGGCCATCGCGCCGGCGGTCAGCCACCGGCCGGCACGGAATCTACGATCGAGAGGGTCCATCTTCCCGCCCCTCCTTTCAAGCGACGACGGCCTGAGGACCGTGCCTGCCAGGAGGGAGCAAGATCCATACCCTGGCGCCCGGCTTACCCGACGGATCAATGCCTACCGGAGCCCCAGCGCCATCGCGTTCTGCACCACCTCGATCCATTCGCAGGGCTTCTCCCGGGCTTCGACGCGGCGGAGGACGTAGGTCTTCTCGCCGTTTTCGTGGCGCTCGAGGAGGCGGAAGCCCTGGTCTTCGTAGAAGGTCTCGGCGGGCTTGTTCCGGGCGGTCGGGATGAAGCGGCCGCGCAGCTCGAGATGGCCCGGCTCGCCGGTGAGCCGGTGCTTGATGTGGTTCATGATCGCCGTCTCGAGGCCGCGGCCCATGGCCCGGCAGCTCACCAGGAAGCTGTCGATGTGGACGATGCGGCCGTCCCGCCGCAGCAGCACGGCGCCGATGGTGCCCAGCTCGCCGAAGCGGTCGCAGGCGCGCGCCATCCAGAGCTCGCAGACGGGAGAGGCGATGAAGCGCTCGACCTCGGCCGGCGTGTAGCGCGGCGTCGTCAGGTTGAACTGGTTCGTCTTCATGAAGAGCTGGTGGATGCGCGGCAGGTCGTCCCGCCGGGCGCGCGAGACCGCCACCTCGGTGCGCAGGCTCGCGAAGTAGCCGCCGAGATCGCCGGCATCGCTCGCGCATGATTCGCCAGGTCCGTTCCCGGCAGGCCCCCCGGCCTGGCGGGCCTCTCCGCGCGCTTCCCGGGGAACCACCGCCGTGCGCTCGAAGTCGGTCAGCCGGTCGATCACGGCCGTGTACTCGATCGGATCGGGCGGCAGCAGCACGGCCTTGACCTCGGGGAGCATCTGCTGGACCAGGCTCACCTCCGCCGGGCTGTCGTCCAGGAAGACGAGGCGGTCCAGGCCGAGGCCGAGGGCGGCGGCGATCTTCTTCAATCCCTGGTGCCGGGGCTCCCAGGAGATCTCCACGGCGGCGAAGTCGCCGAGCTGGAGCGGCATCTCGGGACGGCTGTCGAACAGCTCGGTCACGTCCCCGGGGTTGTTGCGGCTGCAGACGGCGAGGAGCACCCCCTGGGCCTGGAGCGCCTTCAGGCGGTGCTGAAAGTCGAGAAAGGACTCCCCGTCCGGATCGCCCGCGCCAACCTTGATCCCCGCCGGACCGTCCTCCCCCACGACGCCGCCCCAGAGGGTGTTGTCGAGGTCGAGCACCAGGCACTGGCGGGCCGGTCCGCGGGCGGCCCGCGCGTGGCGCGCCAGCTCCCCCGCCACGCAGCCGAGGAAGGCCGGGCTCCACGCCATGGCCGCCAGGGAGTCCATCTTGCGGTCGACCAGACGGTCCTTGCCGAAGCGGGAGGCCAGGCGGTCGAGATCGAGGATCTGGATGCGCGGATGACCCTTGAAGCGGCGCAGGAGGTCGAGGTTGAGGTCGAGGAAGAACTCGATCTCGCCATACTCGGCGTTGAGGTCCGCCACGCCGAAGCAAGCCTGCGCGGGGACGGGAAAGTTGGCGACGGCGAGCGTCGCCGCGGTCCGCTCGGTTCGCTCAGCGACCGCCAGAGCCCAGGACTCGACGTGCGAGGCCACGTCCTGCCGCAGGGCGCGCCGCTCGGCGGGCGAGAGCCGGGGGAAGGCGGCCCAGGCCTCGGGCCGCAGCCGGCGCAGCGACAGGGCGAGCAGCGCGAGGTGCGGCGCGAGCTTGGCGAGGCCGGGGTCGTCCATCGATTCGCTGATGTGGTGCGCGGCCCGCAGCCCCTCGCGGGCGAAGGCGAGGTCGACCCAGCGGGGCAGCAGGTCGAGGGTGAAGTTGGCGAGGTAGGCGAGGCGGACGTCCGGTTCGCCGGGGAGCGCCTGGAGGGTGCGCGAGAGGAGGCTGACGTCGTTGGTGGAGAGTTTCTCGAGATCCAGGGGGGCGATCGCCCGCTGGAGCGCGGCGGCGTCGGGCGCCGCCTTGAGGGCCTCAGCTACGGCCCGGAGTTCGAGCTTCGAGTCCCGCGGTCTGTCCATCGTTCCCATCCTCCAAAATGCGATGTGCTACAGCGTCATAGAAAGCGAGGAGCTTCCGGCGGAAGGCCTCGGGAGTGAATTCCCTCTGCGCGAACTTCCGGGCGTTGGCGGCGAGCCGCTCCCGCAACTCTCCATCTCGCAGGAGGCGTGCCAGACCCTGTCCCATCGCCGCGGGCTCGGGCTCGACCAGCAGGGCGATGCCGTCGTCGAGCACCTGGGTGTGGGTGGGGAGACGGGTGGCGAGCAGCGGCCGGCCGGAGTCCAGGTAGGAGTAGACCTTCATCGGCGTGTTGGCGCCGGTGACGCGGGGCGAGACCAGCACGGTCGCGGCGCGCAGGCAGGCGCCGAGCGCCGCGACCGGGCGCGGCCCGGCGAAGCGGACGCTGGCCGCGACCCCCAGCCGTCCGGCCTCTCCACGATAGTGCCCGATCTCCGCCGGCCCGCCACCCACCACCACCAGCTTCGCCGCCGGGACCTCCGCCAGCGCCCGGGCAAAGCCGGCGAGCAGGAGGTCGATCCCCTGGTAGACCTGGAGGTTGCCGACGTAGAGGACGAGCGGATCGCCCGCCCACTCCGGCGGGTGGAGGTCCAGGGCTGCGTCCCCGGATTCACCGGCGGATTCACCGGCGCCGAGCAGGCTCACGTCCTCCAGGCGGGCGACGAGCCCGTCCGGATGAAAGGCGCGCGCCTGGTCTTCGAGCGAGCCGCAGACGGCGAGCGTGCCGGCGGCGCCGCGCACGGCCCGGCGCTCGAAAAAATCCAGCAGGCCGCGCGCCCGCCCGAGCGCCGGGAAGCGGTCCACCATCTGCTGGGCGAGCCCGGAGTCCATGTCGTAGACATAGGGGACGCCGGAGAGCCCCCGGGCGAGCAGGGCCATGAAGGCCGACTCCTCCACGGCATGGACGAGGTCGTAGCGCCGGCGGCGGATCAGCCGCAGGGCCTGCCACAGCATGCCGGCGTCGCAGACCAGCTTCTTCGTCGAGAACCCGGGCTTGACGCCGCGCGCCCAGGCGGGGGCCCAGGAGCGGTGGACCCGGCAGCCGGGGATGCCGGGGTCCTCCCCTTCGGGAAAGGTGAGCACCTCGACCGCGTGCCCCTCGGCGGCGAGCACCTCGAGCAGCATCCTCTCGGCGATCGGCGTGCCGCGCGGCTGGAAGAAGGGGTGCGGCGCGAGGAGGAGGATCCTCACGGCGCCGCCTCTCCGGGCGCGGTTGGCGCAGTGACCGCGGTGCGCACAGCGCACCCTGCGCTCGCCTGGCGCCGCCCGTAAGCGTAGACGCACCCGCCGATCACCGCCTCTACCAGCACGGTGCCGTAGCCGAGCCAGGCAACGGCGACGCCCAGGGCGGCCGGGACGCCGAAGGCGGCGAAGAAGAAGGCCCAGACGCTCTCGCGCACGCCGATGGCGTTGATCGAGACCGGCAGCATCATCACGAACAGGGCGAGCGGCACGATCAGGAAGAAGTACGGCAGCGGGATCGGCACGCGCAGGGCGCGGGCGAGGAGGAAACCGTTGAGGATCACCGAGGTCTGCAGCAGCAGCGACCAGCCGAACGCCCGCGCCAGCACGCCCTTCTTGCCGTGGAAATCGAGCAGGCGGGCCGGCCCCGCCGAGGGGAGGAAGAGGAGCGCGGCGGCGAGGCCCAGGACGACCGCGCCGCCGGCCACCCAGGCGAAGAGCGAGGGCACGCGGGCGGTGAGCCGCCCGGAGGCGAGCACCCCCAGCACGGCGAACAGCATCAGGGCCAGCAGCCCCACGAAGCGATCGACGAAGATGATCGCCACCGCCTTTGCCCGCCCGACGCCGGTGCGGGAGGTGTCGATCACGCGCACCGTGTCGCCGCCGATCGTGGAGGGGAGGAAGTTGTTGAAGAAGATCCCGACGAGGTAGGAGCGGACCAGGAAGGAGAAGCTCGCCTCGCCCCCCTGGGCGCGGATCAGCAGGCGCCAGCGGCGGACGCTGGCGAAGGTGTCGAACCCGTGCAGCGCCGCCGCCAGCAGCACCAGCCGGAAGTCGGCGGCGCGGAAGGCGGCGCCCACCTCGCGGAACGGGGTCCGCGCCAGGATCCAGGCGATCAGGGCCGCCGAGACGGCCAGCCGCAGCACGAGACCGGTCCGCGAGCGGCGCGGCGCGAGGGGCCCCGGGGTCGGCATCCTCCCTGGGCGCTCCCCTAGGCCGCCGAGCCCAGCCGCTCGCGCAGCAGGCCGGTCAGGTCCTCCAGGCGCTCGCCGCGCACGTACATGCGGTACCAGACCTCGACGTTGAGGATCATCCAGAGCCGCACGTGATGGTCCGCCTTGTGGGCCACGTGCTCGGCGACCAGGCGGTCGATCGGCTCGCGCCGGAAGATCCCCTCCTCGATCAGCCGCGAGTTGGCGAGCAGGTGCTGGATTACCGGCAGGAGCGGCCCCTTCATCCAGTAGCCGAGCGGGAACATGAAACCCTGCTTCGGCCGCTTGAGGATCGACTCCGGAAGGTAGGGCGCCGCCACCCGGCGCAGCAGGTACTTGAGCGTCTTGCCGCGCATCTTGAGGCTCGCCGGCAGCGAGGCCACGAACTCGGCCAGCCGGTGGTCGAGGAAAGGGGAGCGCGCCTCCAGGCCGTGGGCCATGGTCATGCGGTCGGAGAGCATCAGGGAGTGCTCGGGCAGCCGGGTCGAGATGTCGGCCTGCAGCATGCGGTCGAGGTCGTTGCGCGCCTCGGCCTCGTCGAAGCCGCGGATCACCGACTCCATGGGATCGATCTCGGAGAGCTGCGCCGCCACGTCCGGCGAATAGAGGCCGCCCTTGCCCTCCTGGCCGAAGCGGAAGAAGGCGGTCGCCTGGGCGTAGCGCCGGCCCCCCTCGTAGAACGACAGGTCGTGCACCCAGCGCGCCTTCTGGGTCAGGTTCTTGTAGGAGGAGCTGTCGCGCAGGGAGTTGATCGCCGGCCCCAGGAGGTGCCGCCGCAAGCCCTCGGGCAGGGCGGCGTAGAAGCTCACCCAGCGGAAGCCGAAGTAGCGGTCGTAGCCAGCGAAGATCTCGTCGCCGCCGTCACCGGTGAGCACCACCTTGACGTGCTTGGAGGCGAGCGAGGCCGCCTGGTACATGCAGGCGGCGATCGGGTCCGAAGGCTCGTCGAGGTGGTAGACCATCGACGGCAGGAGCTGGACCATGTCGGGCCAGACGACCTCCTCGTGATGATCGGTGCCATAGTGGTCGGCGACGATCTTGGCGTACGGCAGCTCGTTGAACCCCTCGTCCTCGACGCCGACGGCGAAGGTCTTCACCGGCGACTCGCCCCGCAGCTCGGACATCATCGCCACCACCAGGCTGGAGTCCATGCCGCCCGAGAGATAGGCCCCCACCGGGACGTCGGAGAGCAGGTGGGATTCGATCGCCTCGCGGACGCAGTCGCGCGCCTCCTCGACCAGGTCGGCCTCGCGGTTGCTCCGCTTGGGGACGTAGCGCAGGTTCCAGTAGCGCCGGACGTCGATGCGGGGCGCGGGCGCCAGGTTCCCCGTCCGCGGCGGCTCGATCTGGGAGGCGTCGAGCACCAGCAGGTGGGCCGGCGGCAGCTTGCGGATCCCCTGGAACAGGGTGCGCGGGCTGGGGATGAAGCGCAGGGTCAGGTACTCGTCGAGCGAGCGCAGGTCGAGCTCGGGCCGGGAGGCATCACCGCCGCCGGCGGCGAGGATCGACTTGATCTCCGAGGCGAAGAGGAAGCGCCGGCCGTCGAAGCGCCAGAACAGCGGCTTCTGGCCGAAGCGGTCGCGCGCCAGCAGGAGCTTGCGCCGCCGGGAGTCCCAGATGGCGAAGGCGAACATGCCGCGCAGCTCGTCGACGACGCGCTCGCCGCGGTCTTCGTAGAGATGGAGGATCACCTCGGTGTCGCTGCCGCTCTTGAAGAAGTGGCCGCGGGCGAGGAGCTGGCGCCGCAGCTCGCGATGGTTGTAGATCTCGCCGTTGCAGATGATCCAGACGCTGCCGTCCTCGTTGGAGATCGGCTGGTGGCCGCGGGTGAGATCGATGATCGACAGGCGGCGCATGGCGAGCCCCGCCTCGCCGAGCAGCACGGCCCCCTGGTCGTCCGGGCCGCGATGGACGAGGGCGTCGTTCATCCGCTCGAGCGCCTTGGGGTCGGCGCCCTGGAGGTTCCACTCACCGCAGATTCCGCACACGCCGTGATCCCTTTCCTTTCAAGCGGCTCTCCTTCAGGACGCCTGGAGAGCGCCGCCCAGGCCGGTGTCGTCGAGGTTGGAGGAATCTTCGCCTACCGCGCCCGCCGGACCGGGCACCACCGCCAGCTCCGGACGCCCCGGGCTGCGGATCACCTCGGCGACCTTGTAGTCGCGCACGTTGCGGGCGTGGGTGAAGATGATGATCTCGCCGATCAGCCCGAGCGACAGCGTCTGCACCCCCAGCACCATCAGCAGCACGCCGAGCAGCAGCATGGCGCGGTCCGAGAGGCCGGTCGCGAAGAGGAGCTTCTCGACCGCCACGATCAGATCGATCGCGAAGCCCAAGGCGAACAGACCCGCTCCCAGCAGCCCGAAGAAGCGCAGCGGCGTGCGGGTGAACTTGGTCAGGAAGAAGATGTTGAGGATGTCGAGCAGCCGCCCGAGATAGGTGGGCGTCCCGTAGTAGCGGGTGGCGCGGTCCTCCTGGCGCTGCGGAACGGGGATCTCGCGCACCAGGAAGCCGCGCTGGAGCGCCAGCAGCGGGATGAAACGATGGAGCCCGCCGTAGATGTTGAGCTCGCGCGCCACCCGCCGTTTCATCACCTTGAAGCCGCAGCTCACGTCGTGGAAGTCGGTCCGCGTCAGCCGGTGGACGATGCCATGGAACAGCCGCGACTGCAGGCGGTTGAAGCGCGAGTCGATGCGCGGATGGCGCCGGCCGACGACGAGGTCGGCGCCGCCGTCGAGCGCCTGGAGCGCCGGCCCGAGCCCCGACGGCTCGACCTGGAAGTAGGAGGCGAGGGTGACGATCCGCTCGGCGCGTGCCTTGGCGAAGCCGGTGGTCAGCGCCGCCGACTCGCCGAACGGACCGCCGAGCAGCACGATCGATACCTCCTGGCCGGCCTGCCCCTGGATCTCCTGCAGCGCCGGCACGGCGGCGCGCAGGTGCTCGTCGACGACGAAGATGAACTCCGCCGTCTTGCCGAGCCTCGCCAGCTCGGCCGCGAACTCACGGTAGAGCTGCTCCAGATCGCCGTGCCGTTCGACGACCGGCACCACGATCGAGATGTCGGGGTCCACCCGCGGGCGCGCCGTTCTCATCAGCTGACTCCTTCCGATCCCAGTCCCGGTCGCACTCCTGGCTGGAACAACGAGAGCGCCGTATCGCTCGGCCGGAAATCCCCCACCCGGACCACCAGCTCGGAAAAGACGCCGAGGATCACCAGGTGCGAGAAGGCGAAGACGAAGAGCAGGGTGATCGAGGGGAAGACGAGCGGATACTTCTCCCCCGGCGAGAGGGAGAGCTGGATGTAGACGCTGGCGGCCAGGGCGAGCAGCGCGCCGGCCAGAAAGGGCGCGGAGAGCAGCGCGAACCACTTGGCCGGCCGGGTGGTGAAGCCGAGCAGCATCTTGATCGTGAGCAGGTCGAGGAAGACCTTCCAGATGCGCGAGATGCCGTACTTGCTGTGGCCGAAGCGCCGGGCGCGGTGGTGGACCACCACCTCCTTCCAGCGCGAGCCGGAAAGCGCCATCATCGGCATCAGGAAGCGGTGCATCTCGGCATAGAGGCGGGCGCGCTTGACCACGTCTGCCCGGTAGGCCTTGAGCGTGCAGCCGTTGTCATGGATGTCGACGCCGGTCAGGGCGCCGATCAGCCAGTTGGCCACCTGCGAGGGGACGCGGCGGGAGAGCATCTTGTCCTTGCGGTCCCGCCGCCAGCCGGAGACCACGTCGTACCCCTCGTCGAGGGTCGCCAGGAGCAGCCCGAAGTCCCCCGGATCGTTCTGCAGGTCGCCGTCGAGGGTGATGACGACCTCGCCGAGAGCGTGGTCGAAGCCGGCCTGGAGGGCCGCGGTCTGGCCGTAGTTGCGGCGGAAGCGGACTGCCCGGACGCGCGAGTCGCGGGCGCAGATCGTGCGCAGCCGGTCCACCGTGGCGTCGGTGCTGCCGTCGTCGATCAGCAGCAGCTCCCACTCGCGCCCCAGCCGGTCGGCGGCGGCACGGACCTCCTCGTAGAGGGCGCCGACGCTCTCCTCCTCGTTGTACAGCGGAACGACGATGCTCACGTCCATGGCTTTGAGTCGATCCTCAAGGCACCCGCTTGACGATCGAGGGGCCGATCAGCCGGGTCACCGGCAGCGGCAGCTTCTGCCAGAGCTGGATCGCCCGCTGGTACCGTGGGTTGGCCGGGCTGACGTTCGGCAGCTCGCGCGCCTTCACCAGGTAGTACTGGTAGCCGAGCGGCACCTCGTCCATCCCCCAGCGGGACTTGAACTTGTACGCCCCGGTCTCGCGCTTGCTGCGGCCGAAGTCGAAGGTGCGGAAGCCGTTCTCCCTCCCCCACCGCATGATGGCGAGATAGATGTAGTCGTCGACACCGCGCGGGCGCTCGGTGCGGTCCGCGCCGGCATAGAAGGGCATCACGACGTCGCGGAAGAGCAGGTTGAGCACCCCGGCAACCGGCTTGCCCTCGTGGTAGACGAAGAAGAGGTTGGTGGTCCCCGGGTGCCGGTCGAGGATCTCGCGCAGGAAGAGCTTCGGATAGACCGGCGTGCCGTGGTGGCGCATGCTCTCGCAGAACATCCGGTAGAAGAGCGGCAGCTCCTCGATGCCGGCGACGCGGTGCTCGAAGGGGGCCTTGGCGACGTAGCTCATCATCTGCCGCCGCTTGCGCTCCATCCGCTTGAGCAGCGCCTCCTCGCCCATCTCGAGGCCGGCCCGGAAAGTCACGTAGAGCTCCTTGTCCACCAGCTCGGGATCGTCGATGCGGGTCTCCGAGCGCAGCTCCAGGTAGTCCACCTTCAGCTCGCGGGCGAGCTCCTTGGCGTGGGCGAGCAGGGCGCGGGCCGCCGCGCCGTCGTCCGCCGTCTCCGCCGCGATGCCGCCGCCGATGGCGAACGGGATCGACACTAGCGAGTGGCCGAAGAGCAGGCTCTTCAGCTCGAACATGGGGAGGACGCCCACGATGCGGCCGTCGCGCAGAGCGGTCAAGTAGTGGGCGCGGTGGCCGAAGGTCCGCTCGACCAGCCAGCGCCAGCCGAGCTGGTGGAAGAAGGTGCCTCCGGGCGCGCTCTTCACGAAGCGGTCCCACTCGGCCTCGCGGTGGGCGCGCAGGGTCTCGACGGCGATCGCGGGCGCCGGCGCCGGCACGGCGGTCGGGCGCGGCGCGGCTGCGGGCTCGACTTCGTCCAGGGCGAGGGGCTCGGCGGTCATCGGCTCTTCCTCATGATCTTCCTCATAGGCCCAGGATCTCCCGGCAGGTCGTGAAGGTGTACTCGGAGAAGAGCCGGGCCAGCCGCCCCTCGGTGAGGTCGAGGTTGCGGTAGTGGCGCAGACGGGTGAGGGCGCCCACGGGCTGCACCGGCTGACCCGGATCCAGCTCCCAGGGATGGATGTAGACGACGGCGGGCCGCCGCTCGCGCTCGTTGAGCCAGCGCATCCCCCAGCGGATGAGCTGCATGGGGAAGTGGCGCAGGTAGCCGCCGCCGACGAACGGCAGGTTGGTGCCGGCGACCCGGATCGTCGAGATCGGGAACTCCTGGAGCGCCGCGCCGCTGGCGCCCCGCACCAGGCGCGGGAAGCGCGGGAAGTCGGGGATGCCGTAGTGATCGTGGTGGATCGGGAAGATGCTCGAGTCGTACTGGAACCCCTCTTCGATCAGGATGTCCACTGCCCACAGGGTCTCGCGCACGATCGAGTAGTTGGGGGCGCGGTAGCCGATGACCTGGACCCCGGCGACCTCCTCGATGGTCTGCTTCGAGCGGCGCAGATCCTCGCGGAACTGCTCGGGGGTCATCGAGGTGACCCGGCGGTGGTCCTGCCCGTGGGTACCCAGCTCGTGGCCGGCGTCGCGGATCTCGCGCACCAGGTCCGGCCAGCGCTCGGCCACCCAGCCGAGCGTGAAGAAGGTGCCGCGGACCCCGTGCTCGTCGCACAGCTCGAGCAGCCGCCGCGTGTTGCGCTCCACCCGGGGCTCGAACGTCCCCCACGAGTCGCGGGGGATGGCGCGCTCGAAGGCCCCGACCTGGAAGTAGTCCTCGACATCGACGGAAAACGCGTTCAGCAAGATGTCACCTCCCGGTTGGGCGCGGCAACGGCGGACGGCCGCCTCCGCGCCTCCGTCACCAGCTCTTCGACCCGGCGCGCGTTCTCTTCCCACAGGTAGCCGCACTCCAGGACCTGGGCGCGGGCGGCGGCGCCGAGACGGGCCCGCAGTCCCGGATCGCGCGCCAGCGTCAGCACGGCGGCGGCGAGGTCCTCCGCGGCGGGCGCCGCGGGATTCTCGCCGCCCGGGCAGAGCAGCGCCGTCTCGCCGTCGGTCAGCAGCTCGCGGACGTTGGCAGACCCCGGCGCGACGATGGCGCGGCCGGCGGCCATGTACTCCAGGATCTTCATCGGGCAGGCATAGGAGGTGACCGCCGGCTGCACCGCCACGTCGAAGGCGGCGAGCGCCGACTCGATCTCCTGGCGCGGCACCGGGCCGCAGAGCGCCACCCGCCGCTGGAGATCGGGCGAGGCCGCCCGCATCTCGCGCAGGACGGGCATCGCGGGACCATCCCCGGCCAGCACCAGATGGACGTCCGCCTCCCGCCACTCGGGCGAGGCCGCGATCTCCATCAGCCGCTCGAGGCCGTGCCAGGCGCGGAACCAGCCGACGAAGCCGGCGACCGGCACGCCGGCCGGAATCCCCAGCTTGCGGCGGAAGGCCTCTCCATGGCCGTTGGTACCGAACTCGGTGCGGACGCCGTTGGGCATTACCACGATCTTTCCCTCCGGCACTCCCTCGGCTTCGAGGATGCCGGCGAGGACCCGGGTGACGGCGATCGTCACGTCGGCCCGGGAGCAGAGCCGGCGCTCGATGCCGCGGGTGACGCCGCGGAAGGCGAGGCCGTCGTGCTCGGCCTTCTCCTGCGCCAGCGGCGAGTTGACCTCCAGCACGAAGGGAACGCCGTGGCGGCGGGCGGCGGCGAGGCCCGCGAAGGTGTTGGCGGCGTAGCGCTCGTAGACGAAGTCCGGCCGGAAGTCGCGGATCGCCCGCGACAGGCGGCGGTAGGCGATCGCGTTGTAGGCGAGCTCCAGCGACTCCTTGACCGCGGCGGGCATGTGGGAAGCGGCGCGGGAAGCGAGTCCGGCGAGCCCGCGGGCCTCGCCCCCCTCGGCGTCCGCCTTCGCCTCGGCGCCGGCCTCGACCAGCGCCACCTCGCGCACCTCGTGGCCGCGCAGGCGGAAGGCGCGCTGGATCTCGGCGATGTGGATCCCCTGCGCGTCGCCGGCGCGGGTGCGGTGGTGGTAGAGGATCTTCACCGTGCGACCTCCTCGGGAACGAGCTCGTGCTCCTGGACCGTCTGCATCGAGGCACAGGGTGCGGCGTGCGCACCTGCGGGCTCCACGGTGCGCACGGCGCGCCCCACGGCTGCTTGCAACTCCTCCGCCTGCTCGCGCCCCACCACGCGCCAGGTGCGCGAGGCGATGCGGGCGCGCACCCGGTCGCGATCCCAGGAGCGGCTCAAAGCGGCATCGATGCCGGCGGCGATCGACTCGGCCATGCGCTCGACCAGCAGGCCGACCTCGGGCGCCTCAGCGGTGCCCGCGAGCAGCTCGGGGATGCTCCCCACCGGCGTCGCCACCACCGGCGTGCCGCAGGCGAGCGCCTCCAGCACCACGTTGGGGCAACCCTCGTGAGCGGTCGCCAGTACGAAGAGGTCCGCGGCGCCGTACCAGGCGGCCAGCTCCCCGCTCTGACGCGTTCCGGCGAAGACCACCCTGTCCTCGATCTTCAGCCGCGTGGCGAGCGCCCGCAGCTCGGCCTCCATCGCCCCTTCCGCACCGTCGCCGCCGACGATGGCGAAGCGCAGCGTCGGCCAGCGTTTCCCCAGCTTCGCCATCGCCTCCATGACCAGGTGGAAGCCCTTGCGTGGGGCGAGCGTCCCGACCGAGACGAGGAGAGGGCCGTACTTCGGCAGGCCGAGCGCCCGGCGCGCCTCGATCCGATCGACCGGCTGGAAGACCTCCGGGTCGACCCCGTTGCCGATCACCCGCACCTTCTCCGCCGGGATGCCCAGCGAGACGGCGTCGCGCCGGAGCGACTCGGAGACGGCGATCACCCGGGCGGCCCGGCGCAGGGCGAAGCGGAGCTGCGGCCGGCGCAGACGGAAGGGGATGAAGTGCGGCAGCGTCCCCCGCAAGGTGATCGTCACCGGCACCCGCAGCACGAGGCCGGCGAGCACCGCCGCCAGCCCCTCGGGGTAGGCGAAGTGGGCGTCGATCACATGGAAGGGGAACTCACGGCGCAGCCGCAAGAGGGTCGGCAGCGTCCACAGGAACATCAGGAGGCCGTCCAGGCACTTGAGGATGGCGGGGACGGAGAGGAACCGCGGATGGAGCACCTGGATTCCATCCTGCGACTCCTCGCGCGGCATCGACGGCCGGAAACCGGGACGCAGGCCGGAGACGAGCGGGAACCAGGGGGTCGGAGCGACCACGCGGACCTCGACGCCGCCCGGCCCTTCCATCATCCCCCGCATGCGCTCACGCACGAAGACGCCGTGGTGCGGCTGCGCGGAGTTCGGAAACACGGTGCTGAAGAGGAGCACCCGGAGCTTCGGACCGGTCTCCCGATCGGTTTCCCGATCGGTTTCACGATCAAACTCCGACGGCATACGGGACCTCCTCCGGAATGAACGTGACAGGGGAGACGGATGCCGGGCGCGCCACCTCCCGTCCCCAGACCTCCAGCATCAGCAGGGTCCACAGCGCCCAGCCGGCCTCCAGCCGCTGCGCTGCATGATCGTCGAGCAGGCGCTCGACCTCCCGCCGGTCGAAGAGGCCGCCGCCGAAGGCATCCGGCGCCAGCAGCAGATCGCGCGAGAAATCCCGCAGGTCCTCACGCAGCCAGCGCGACACCGGCGGCGCGAAGCCCCGCTTCGGGCGGGTCAGGATCTCTGCCGGCAGCCGCCGCTCGGCGACCCGGCGCAGCAATACCTTGGTGGTGCCGCCCGAGAGCTTCAACCGCGCGGGCAGGCGGGCGGCGAACTCGATGATCCGGTGGTCGAGCAGCGGGCAGCGCACCTCCAGGGCGTGGGCCATGCTCATGCGGTCCACCTTGACCAGGCCGTCGTCCGCCAGCCAGGTCTTGAGGTCCAGGTAGAGGGCGCGGGCGAGCGGCTCCTTCGGCGCGCGGGCGAGGTGCGGCTCGATGGCCACGAACGGATCGAAGCGCCGCCGCCGCCGGGCGAGCCCCTCGCCGAACAGGCGCTCCTCCAGGTGGGGAGGGATCAGCCGGCGGTCGAAGTCGTAGGAGCGCGGCGCCTCGACCGCCAGGTTGCGGAACAGGCCGCCCAGGCGCAGCGCCCGCGGCAGGCCCGGCGAGCGCGGCCAGCTCCGGCCGAGAGCCGGGAAGAGGCCCTGGCGCAAGGCGCCGGGAAGGAAGCCGCGCAGCCGCTCCTCGAACAGGTGCATGCGGTACTTCTCGCCGTAGCCGGCGAAGAGCTCGTCGCCGCCGTCCCCGGAGAGGGCCACCGTCACCCGCCGGCGGGTCTCGCGGGAGACGTACCAGGTGGGCACGGCGGACGGATCGGCGAACGGCTCGTCGAGGTGCCAGGCGATGCGCGGCAGCACGTCCGCGAAGTCGGGCCGCACCTCGGTCGCCACGTGATCGGTGCCGAGGGCGCGGGCCACCGCCGCCGCGTCCTCCCGCTCGTCGGTGGCACGGTCGGCGAAGCCCACCGTGTGGGTGCGCACCGGATCGCTCATCGCCTCGCTCATCAGCGAGACGATGGTCCCCGAGTCGAGCCCCCCGGAGAGGAAGGCGCCCAGGGGAACGTCGCTCTCCAGGCGGTCGCGCACGGCGGAAGCGAGCAGCCGCTCGAGCTCCGAGGTCAGGCGCTCGTCGGCCGCGGGCCCGAGGTCCTGCACGCCGTCGACCGGCACGTCCCAGTAGCGCTCGATGCGCGCGCCGCGCTCGTCGACCACGGCGAGGTGTCCCGCCGGGAGCTTCGCCGCGCCGCGGAAGATAGTCCATGGCGCCGGCACGTAGCCGTAGGCGAGGTAGAGGTCGAGCGCGTCGGGATCGACCTCCGGCTCGATCAGGCCGGCGGCGAGGAGCGACTTGAGCTCCGAAGCGAAACCGATCCGGCGACCGTCGTCGGCGAGGAACAGCGGCTTCTTGCCGACGCGGTCGCGGGCGAGCAGCAGCCGGCGCTGGCGGAAGTCCGCCACCGCCAGGGCGAACATGCCGGCGAGCTTCTCGACGCAGCCGGCGCCCAGCTCCTCCCAGAGATGGACGATCACCTCCGAGTCGGAGCGGGTGGCGAAGCGGTGGCCACGCTCCTCGAGGCCCCGGCGGAGCTCGCGGTGGTTGTAGATCTCGCCATTGCAGACCACGGCCACCGAGCGGTCCTCGTTGAAGATCGGCTGATGGCCGCCGCAGACGTCGATGATCGACAGCCGCGCGTGGCCGAGGCCGAGCGGACCGGCGAGGTGGACCCCCTGGTCGTCCGGCCCGCGGTGGTGCAGGGGGGCGACCATGCGGGCGACCGCGTCCCGCGCCACGGGGCGCGGCTCGGAGTAGTTGAACAGGCCGGCGATCCCGCACATCGGGTCAGGCTCTCCGTGGCCAGGCCGTAGCCACCGGTGAGGAGACCGACGAGGTTGAGGAGGCCGAGCCCGCCGCCGAGGAGGGAAGCGGCCGCTTCCACCACGGCTCCCCGCCGGCGGCAAGAACCGGCGTCTCGGCGGGCTCCCCCTCAACAGACCGCGCCGAGGCCCGCGCGATCACCTGCAGGCTGACGCTCATGGCGACGATCTGATAGAGCAGCTCGGAGTAGGCCGTATTGAGGAACATGCTGCCCACCACGTAGGCGACCAGCGAGATCTGCAGCATGCGGGCGTACACCTCGACCCAGGGGAGCGCCGTCTCCCGCCGCACGCGGCCGAGCGCCAGGAAGCCCGAGACGATGACGCTCACGAACAGCAGCAGCCCCGGCAAGCCACACTCGCAGAGGATCTGGAGGAAGGCGTTGTGCGACACCCGGAAGCGGTCCGGCTCGGGGGAGTAGGTGCGGTGGACGACCTCGAGGTTGTTGGGACCGACCCCGAAGACCGGATAGTCGAGGAACGCCCGCCAGGAGGTGTCCCAGGCGTTGAGCCGTCCCATGGCCGAGCGGTCCTCGTGGTAGTCGGAGATCGTCCCCGCCCGCTCGACGTAGGCCTTGGTAAAGGCATCGGAGGTGAAGAACAGAAATCCCGCGAGGCCGGCGGCGATCAGCCCCGTCACCAGGAGACGGTGGCGCGAGCGCCAGATCAGGGCCGGCACGATCGCCCCCAGGGTGAGCAGCCCGCCGCGCGAGAAGGTGAAGAGGATCGTCAACGTAGAGAGCACGGCGACGACCGCGGCGCCGATTCGCAGCAGCTTGCTCTTCTCGGTCAGGATGATCGCGACCAGCAGCGGCAGGATCATGTTGAGGACCAGCGCGAAGCTGTTGTTGTCCGACATGAAGCCGCCGGGCCCGTCGTCGTAGCGGGCGCCGCCGTGCAGGAGCCCGATCAGCCCCCGCTTGGCGCCCAGGAAGCCGATCGAGAAGGCGATCAGCATCAGCAGCACCCGGAACCGTCTGCGGTCGCTGACCAGGCCGGTGGTCAGGATGCTGATCACGATCGCCTTCCAGTAGTAGCCGTACATGTCGATCGAGACGTCCGGCAGCACGGCCGTGATCACCGTGACGCTGATCCAGGCGGCGAGGAGCATCATCAGTACCGTCTGGACCTTGAGCACCAGCCACCGCTCGCGGCCGAGCGAGAAAACGAGCCCGAGCACCAGCGCCACCGCCACCCACTGCGACAGCGGCAGCATCCGGGTCGTCCCCCAGCCCATGTCCTGCGGCCGCATGTAGGCCAGCCAGCCGTAGACCAGCAGCCCGAAGTACGGGCGGAAGACGATCAGCGGCAGCGAGGCGAAGACGACCCCGAGGACGATCAGGTCACGCACGCCGCGCCTCTCCGGCCGCGGCGGCAAGAGCCGCGGCGCCCTCCTCGCGCTCCCCGCCGGCCGGGAGGAGGGACGAGCCCGCCGGCGGGCGCGCCGCCGCGCCGACCAGATCCTCGAAGAGGTCGAGGTTGGGTGCCCAGCGGTAGGTGGCGAGCAGCCGCTGGCGCGCGCTCCCGGCCAGCCGCTCGCGCTCGCGCTCGTCGGCGAGCAGCGTGGCGACGGCGCGCGCGTACTCCTCGTCCGACGAGGCGGCGAGGAGGTCCCGGCCGCTGCGGAAGCCGCCGTCGGCGATCCCGGCGAGCACGCGCTCGCTCGCCACCACCGGCACGTTCGAGGCCATGGCCTCGAGCACCTTGTTCTGCACCCCCTGAGCGATGCGCAAGGGCGCCACGAACACCCAGGCGCGGGCGAGGAAGGGACGGACATCCCCCACGGCGCCGGTCACCTGGACGCCCGGCAGCTCCCCCAGGTCGCGCACGGCGGCCACCGGCGAGCGGCCGACGACCAGCAATTCGAGATCCGGGAACTGCGCGCGCAGGCGCGGGAAGACCTCGCGGGCGAAGTGTCCCACCCCGTCGACGTTGGCGAAGTAGTCCATCTGGCCGGTGAATACCAGCGTCGGATGCGGCGACTTGGGCAGATCGAACGGCTGGAAGAAATCGACGTCCACGCCGTTGAGCACGGTGGCCGTCCGCGCCGTGGGGGCGTTCGCCTTGTAGAGCCGGGTCTCGTTGCCGGTCGCCAGCATGATGCGCTGGAAGCGGCCGGCGAGCGACGCCTCGTAGCGCCGCAGCCGCCGCGCCTCCAGGGCGTAGATCGGCCGCAGGGGGAGCGGCGCGAAGCGCGCGTACTGAGCCCACTTCTCCGAGTCGACGTCCACCATGTCGAGCACCGCCGGCACGTCCGTCGCCAGCGCGGCGTAGGGCGCCATCGCCGAACAGTAGACGACCGTCACGTCGAAGCGCTCACGGCGGGCGAGCTCGCGCACCCGGTCCGCCAGCTCCGCCGACTCGAAGAAGGAGAGCGTCAGCGGACGCGGGCGTAGCGATCCCAGGGCCGCCCGCACGTATCCCGCCGGCCGGCTCAGGGGGAAGACCTCGACCCGCTCGCACATCGCCTTGAGCGGAGCCAGATCGGGAACGTCGCCGTCCGACAGCGCCAGCAGGCTCACCTGGTGGCGCTGGGAGAGGGCCCGGATCTGGTGGAAGGCGCGGATCTTCTCCCCTTTGTCCGGCGGATACGGCAGGCGGTGGCAGAGGTAGAGGATGCGCAACCCCGAGCGCGGGGGCGCGGCATGCCGCAACAGATCCACCGGGGCCGAGGCTTTCACGGAGGGCGCCGCGTCGTTCGTGTGGGTGGGCTCGGTCATCGGGCACCTCGTCCCAGAAGCACGATCCTGGCCGTCGAGAGCAGGATCGAGATGTCCAGGAACAGGGACAGGTTCTTGATGTAATACAGGTCGAACTTCAGCTTCTCGATCGACTCCTCGAAGGTGGAGGCATAGGGCGCCTTGATCTGGGCCCAGCCGGTCAGGCCCGGGCGGACGACCAGCCGCTGCTCGTACCACTGGCACTGCTCCTGGAGCTGATCAACGAACATCCGGCGCTCGGGGCGAGGTCCCACCAGGCTCATGTCGCCGTTCAGCACGTTCCAGAGCTGCGGTAACTCGTCGAGCCGGGTCTTGCGGATGAACCGCCCGACGCGGGTGACTCGGGTATCCCCCTGGACGGCCCACACCGCACCCCCGGCCTCGGCGTCGGTGCGCATCGAACGAAACTTCCAGACAGTGAAAGAGCGCCAGCCGCGGCCCACCCGCTCCTGACTGAAAAAGATCGGACCGGGCGAGTCGAGACGCACGGCGAGGGCGACCAGCAGCATGAACGGCAGTGCCAGCACCAGCCCCACCCCGGCAACCAGGATGTCGAGCAGGCGCTTCGCGAACAGCGTGCCCCGCGAGACGACGAAACCGTCCGAGAAGATGAGCCACGACTTGCGCAGCCCCTCGATCATGATCTTGCCGGTGAGCTGCTCGTAGTAAGAGGAACCCTCCTGCACGCGGATGCCGCTGGTCTTGCAGGTCAGCAGGGCGTCCATGCTCAGCCGGCCGCGGTAGTCCATGGCGGCGACGACGACGCGCGTCGCGCCGTGCTGCAGCGCGAGCTGGCAGGCCTGGGCCGTGGTGCCGATGACCCGGGGGTTGAGGATGCTCACCCCCTGGAGGCGCGGATCGTCGTCGAGAAAGCCGACGACGCGGTAGCCCAGGTGCCGGCGCGCCAGGGTCTCGCGGGCGATGTCGATCGCCTTTTCGTCGGCGCCGATGATCAGCACGCGCTCGGCGAACCCCTCCGACCGCAGCATCCAGCGCAGCACCACGCGCCAGCCGAGGATGAAGGACATGCCGAAGAAGAGCGACAGGACGAAGACACCGCGTCCCGTCTGCACCATCGGAACGACGAAGTAGAGCGCCCAGGAGGCGACGGCAAGGATCGAGAAGGTCCGCAGCAGGCGGATCATCAGGTCGCGGCTCGACAGCCGCTCGCCGAAGTCGTAGAGACTGTTGCCGTAGAGACACAGCAGCCCGATGATCGAGAAGGTCAGGGCGTCCACCACCACCGTGGAGCTCGGCGGCGGAGTGCCGGGGCCGACGATGCCGAGGCGCAGGTGCGTCGCGAGCGGCACCGCCGCGTACAGCAGCAGCCCCTCGATGACGAGCGACACTACGGCCGGTACGGCCCAGTAACGATTGAACAGTCGGATCATCGCGCTTGTCTCCCGCTAGTAGTACTCGCGGTAGCCCCGCTGCGAAATCCGCGCGCCGTTGAGCACCGCTCCGATGAGCTTCTCGGGCCCGAGGGCCGCGAGCGTCTTCTCGATGTCGTGCCGCTTGCTCTGTCCCGCCCGCACCACCAGCACGACGCCGTCCGACCGGGCGGCGAGCGAGCGGGCGCTCGCCAGCAGGGCCATCGGCGGCGAGTCGATCACCACCACCTCGTAGGCGGCGCGGGCCTCGCTGAGCACCTCGGACATGCGCCGGCCCGACATCAGGTCGCCGGGCACCGCCGAGGCGCCGGCGAGCAGCACGTCGAGGCTGCTCCCCTCCAGCGAGACGACGGCGTCGGCCAGGGTCGTCCGCCGTTCGAGCACCTGTTGCAGGCCCGGCCGGTCGGGCCGCTCCGGCAGGAAATAGGTGTGGAGCTGGGGGCGCCAGAGGTCCCCCTCGAGCAGCAGCACGCGCCGCTCCTCGCCGCGGGTGAGGGTCAGCGCCAGGTTGAGGCTGGTGAGCGTCTTGCCGGCGCCCTCCTCCGGGCTGGTCACCGTCACCGTGTAGCCCCAGGTGCCGAGCGGGTTGATGCGCTCCTCGACCTGCACCGCCAGCCCCCGGTACTGCTCGGCCGGGAACGACGGCGGGTCCATGTGGTTGATGACCGGCGCGTCGTCGCGTAGCTGCATCCGACGCGACGGCGCGACCTCGCGGGGGATCCGCGGCGGTCTCTCGGTCCTCAGCGACACATCCATGGTCATCTCCTCCTGGTCTGGCGGGCGCTCTCGGCGCCGTGGAAAACGGGAATGGTGGCGAGCAGCGGCAGACCCGGGAAGGCCTGCTGCAGCGACTGGGCGTCGAGATAGGTCGGATCGGAGCGCTCGCGCAGCAGCGCCGAGAGCAGCCCGAGGAGGGCACCGGCGATCAGCCCGAGGCCGAGCACCAGGAGCTTGTTCGGGCCGTAAGGAACGGTCGGCGCCAGCGCCTTCTCGAGGATGGTGAAACGCTCGCCCTGCTGGCTCTTCTCCAGGTTCTCGTAGAGGCGGGCGTTCAACCGCTTGTCGAGCAGCGAGTCGTAGGAGTTCTTGATGTTGTCGTAGTCGCGGGTCAGCCCCAGCAGCTCCTGCTCGACCGTCGGCACGTTCTCGAGCCGTCCCTGGGTGCGTGAGATGTCCGCCATGATGCGCTCGCGCTCAGCCCTCAGGCTGCGGATCTCGAGATCGACCGAAGCGAGGTCGGCCTTGAGCATGGGATCGAGCTTCGGAGGCGCGTCGTTCTCCGCGATGTCCGTCGGCGCGGCGTCGGTCGCCACCGGAGCCGCGGCCTTCGCGGCGGCGGCCTGGCTCTTCTCGATCATCTCAAGCTGGGCGATCTCCGACCGGGTACGGATCACGTCCGGATGGCGGTCGGTGTAGCGGGCGCGCAGCTCGGCGAGTTGCGCCCGGAGCTGCTCGAGGCGCGTCGGCGGGTCGGCCGCCGCGGGAGCCCCCGGAACGGCGACGGCCGAGCGTCGCGACGAGCGCGAGACCGGCTGGTTGCGCATCTCGGTGAGCTGGGTCTGCAGCAGGAGCCGGCGCGTCTCCGCCTTGTCGACCGCGTCCATGTTGATCTCGAGCTTGGTCTGCAACTGCTCGACTCCGCGCAGGTTGGTGTCGCGCTGCTCGGGGAGGTTCCCCATGTTGCGGCGCTTGAAGTCGGCGATCTTGGCCTCCTGGATCTCCAGGCGGCGCTTGGTCTTCTGCAGCTCGCTCTCCAGGAAGGTGGAGGTCCCCTGCGCCTGGTTCTCGCGCAGTTGCAGGTTGCTGTCGATGAACAGCTCGGCCACCCGGTTGGCCGTGCGGGCTGCCTTCACCGGGTCGCGCTCCACGAAGTAGATCAGGAAGGTGTCGCCCTGCAGGCGCACCGTCAGGTCGTCGCGCACCTTGGCGATCAACTGCTCCATCGGGACTCCCCGCCTCCGCAATTGGGGGTAGAGGTCCATCTCGGAGACGATCCGCTCCAGGTTGTCGCGGTTCTTGATCTGCGGCTCGATCGTGCGCAGCCGCTCCTCGATGCTGCTGGTCACCGTCGGCTTGACGTAGTCGGCGGGCACCTTCTGCGGCTCGACGAGCACGGTGGTGACGGCCCGGTAGGTGCGGGGCAGCACGCGTAGCGCCGCGATCGACACCGCGAGGCCGAGCACCAGCGGCACCAGGAACCATACGCGGCGGCGCCAGACGGCCCGGGCCAGATCAGTGAGCGTCAGGTTTTTCATTCGTGGAGGTCCTCCCCAGGTTCTCCGGCGCCACTGGGGTTTCCCCCGTGCTGTAGATCCGGAAGGCCAGGTTCAGGAAATAACGGCCATAAGAAAGGTTGGCGAAGGAGGCCACCCGGGAGCGCTGCCAGACCCGGGAGTAGCCGCCGTCCAGGCGGAATGCCGGCGCGAAGCTCCAGCCGAAGCGCGCCGTGCCGGCCGCGAACTCGGTGAGCGCGGCGTCGTTCGGATTGCCCTGCATTGCGAGCCGGTCGCCCGGCAGGGTGCGCTGCCGCGAGCCATTGCCGTCGAGGCCGAGCGTCAGCCGCCGGCCGACGGAGGTCGAGATACCGAGGAAGGCATTGTCCGCCGTCACCGCCCGACCCAGGCCCGCTCCGGGCGAGATGTCGTGGCTGAGCCCCAGGTTCCAGTGGAAGAGGCGCCGAGCTTGGTCGAACTGGAGAGCGCCCCGCCAGCCCTGGTCGGTGAAGCGCTCCGCCGCCGGCCCGCCGACCTGCTGCACCGTCGAGCTCGCCGCGTAGACTCCGCCCTCGATCCGCCCATGGTTGCCGCGGCCGAGATCGGTCGAGTAGGCGACTCCCAGGGTGCGGATGTCGGCGTTGCCGCGCTGCTTGTAATCGAATCGGGCGTCGCCGGCCAGCGCCTCGAGCCGCTGGCCGCGCACCAGCTCGAAGGAAGCGCCGATACGCCCGCCGAGCGTCTCGGAATCGTAGAGATTGGCGTCCTGGTACCGGTGCAGGTCGTGGGTGACGCCCAGCACCAGCGAGGCGCGATGGCTGAAGACCTGCTCGAAGTCCACGTCCGCCGTGTTGTTCAACTGGGAGCCGTTGCGCGTCACCACCGTTGTCGCCGGAGTGGTGGCCGGGGCGTACAGGTCGAGGCTCGGGGTCGAGAGGAGGCGGTCACGGACGTTCAATCGCAGGGTCCGGGTGAGGTCGCCGATCAGCCCGAAGTCGAGGCGCTGGGTGGTGCCCGAGAGCGTGGAGTCGTGCAGGCTGCGCTCGTAGGAGGGGGAGTAGCCGAGCGCCAGGTTCAACCGCTCACGGGCCGCATAGGAGAGCTGGAGGTCGAGACCGGCGCGCGCCAGATCCTGGTTCCGGCGCACCGCCTGATCCTGCTGCTGCAGGCCGTAGTCGCCGTCGTTGCGCAGGCCTGCCTCGCCTTCGACCACCAGCCGGAGCTGTCCCTGCGCTTCCGCCGGCCGGGCGAGCAGAAGCGGCACCAGCGCCAGCAGGCCGATGCGACTCCACTCCGATGCGGAACGTCCCGTCATAAACCCGTCCTCTGCCTCCCTGAGATATGAAAACCGGCTGGAATCGACATCCGGCCGTCGAGACCCTTTTCCATGTTGTATGCCTCGTACCGGTCCCTCGTATGCGTCGCAGGGCCAAAGTGCAAGAGGGGTGCCAGTCGGCGCCTTCCTGAACCCGGGAATCGATTTCTCCTGCGGCTGGAGGCCCGTTGTGCCCGGTTCCTGCCAAACGCCCGGGCGAACTCTCCAACTCGCCCGTGTAGGTTTTTCCGCTCCTGGAACCGTTTCATAACCAGAGATCGACAAGTCTCAATATGAGAAATTGAAGGTTGTCACCAACAGCCCAGGGCCGAAACCTTTTCGTCACCGGGGTACCGGGCTGGGGCACCGCCGGTACCCCGCCCGGAGACTGGAGAAAAGTGCCTGCGTGACGGGAAAGCGAAGGAGGAGAGGCTACGGCACGATCAGCGTGTCGCCGGGCACCAGGCTGAGGTTGTCCTGCGGCTTCTTGCCCTTGACGATGTCGTTGATGTCGATCTCGTAGCGCTTGTCTTCGCGGCCGTCCCGGTTGTCCCGCAGCACCACAACCCGGCCCTTGGCATAGGGGGTGAGCCCCCCCGCCAGGGCCAGCGCCTGCATCACCTTCATCCGCGGCTCGAGGTCGAACGTCCCGGGATGGGCCACCTCGCCGGTGACGAAGACCTTGCGCGAGTGGATCTCCTTGACCACCACGGAGACGCCCGGAGCGGTGACGTAGTCCTTGTAGCCGTCGGTCAGCGTCTGCTTGAGCGCGAGCGGCGTCATTCCCGCCGCCTGCACGTCGCCCAGCAGCGGCACCGAGATGCGGCCGTCCGGGCGCACCGGCACGGTGGCGGAGAGCTCCGGGTTCTTCCAGACGGTGATCTCCAGCACGTCGCTGATGCCGATGGCGTAGGCGTTCGGCGGGTCCTCGCTGGTGCGCGTGACCTGGGAGATCGCCGGCTGGCCCAGCATCAGGGCAAGCAGGGCAGCAGCGGTGATTCTACATATGGCAAGGGTCTTCATCCCCATCGTTTCCTCCACGATCTTCTCCAGATTTGGGCGTAGGAAACCACCCGGTGAACGGACAGCTGCCGAGCGTGAAATTGCAAGAAGCGCGCCGAGCCCTTCCCGGCGCGACCAGGAGATGGCGCGGCGGTTGCATATCAATCGCTCGCTGTACTGTCTTTTTGCGGTCGTTCCACGAAAGCCGTTCCCATGCGGGAGCCGACCGGCGGTGACGACCCACGCGAACCACGCGAAGGTGCCCGCGCACGCGGGGAGGGCCTGAACGATGAAGAAGCGCCTGCTCGATTGGATTCTCTGTCCCCACTGCGGGGAACGGCCGCGGCTCGACGTCTTCCAGCAGGAGAGAGTGGAGCTTCCATCACCGGTGGCATCGCCGCCGGCCTGCGCCTTCTACTGCGGCCGGCACGGCGTGTTCCGGCCGGCGGAGATGACGCCCGCGCCGGACTGCAATTCCTGCTATCAGGAAGAGATCCTCGAAGCGGCCCTGTCGTGCGTCTGCGGGCTGGTCTACCCGGTCATCGCGGGCGTCCCCCGGATGCTCACCAACGCCCGCGAGGAGTACCCCGACTTCTTCGCTCGCCATGGCCTCGCCGGCGCGCAGAAGCGGACGGCCACCGCCGGTGCGCCGGCGGCTACCGCGCCGATCGCGGACGGCCGCAGCTCCGAGAGCTTCGGCCTGCAGTGGACCGTCTACCAGGAGGGGGATCACACCTGGTTCAAGGACGACGCCGGCCTGCGCAAGCGGGAGTTCCTCTACAACCTCGACACCACCCCCGAGGAGCTGCGCGGCGCCACCTTGCTCGACGGCGGCTGCGGCAACGGCGAGCTGACCCGGGCGGTGGCCGAGTACGGCCCTGAGATCGTGGCGATGGACTTCAGCCGCAGCGTCGAGCCGGCGCGCCGCCGCCTGTTCGAGAAGGGGTTTGCCGTCTCCCACAAGGTCCACTACCTGCAAGGGAACATCCTCGAGCTTCCGCTGCTCGCCAGGAGCTTCGACCTGGTGCACACCTCCGGGGTGCTCCATCACACGCCGAGCACCTACCGGGCGTTCCGCTCGATCAGCCGGGCGGTCAAGCCGGGCGGCAAGCTCTACGTGCAGCTCTACCGTCGCCGGCCGGCGTGGATCCACGCCATCAACGTCTCGCTGCGGGCGGTGACCACCCGCCTGCCGATGGCACTGCTCTATGGGTTCTGCTACGCGATGACGCCATTGCACGCCGGGGCCTCCCGTCTGATGCATTTTCTGCGCGGCGAGCCCGCTCCGCCCAAGGCGACCGCGCGCGAGCGCGCCGTCCAGATGTTCGACAACTACAGCCCGCGCTTCCAGTACCGCCATACCGTGCCGGAGATCCTCGATCTGTTCAAGAGCGACGGCTACACCGACCTGCGGGACGTGACGCTCGACAACGAGGCGCGCCACATGCTGGCGGTGCTGGGTCGCAGGAAGCTCGAAGGCGAGACCGTGACCGCGACCCCCGTGGCGGAGATGGAGGCCGCGCAGCAGAGCCAGCACCCGATGGTTCAGCAGCCGGCGTAAAAATTTTTTCTTCCTCGCGTCCGCGGTAAAGGCCCGGGATCTCGATCCCGGGCCTTTTTTCGTGTCAGGCGTGTCCCGGGTGTCAGCCCGCGCCCACGGGAACGGTCTCGCCGTCGATGAACTTCCGGTGCCACTCCTCCAGCACCAGGAGCTGCCAGAGGAGGCGGTGGTGGTCCCGCTCGCCCGCGGCATGCTCGCGCACCAGGGTCCGCACCGCCTCCGGGCGGAAATAGCCGCGGTCCATGCAGCGGTCGCTCTCCAGCACCCCGGCGACGTAGCCGCGCAGCTCGCCCTGGAACATGCGGGCGAGCGGCGTTGGGAAGCCCATCTTGCCGCGATAGAGGATCTCCTTGGGAAGATAGGGCTCCATCGCCTTCTTCAGAATGTATTTCGTCTCCCATCCCTTGATGCGGAAGCGCGGCGGGATGCGGCCGCCGAGCTCGACCACGCGGTGATCGAGGAACGGCACGCGCAGCTCCACCGAGGTCGCCATCGTCATCTTGTCGGCCTTTACCAGGAGGTCGTCCGGCAGCCAGCTCTTGACGTCGAGATACATCATCCGCAGCAACGGGTCAAGCCCCTCGGTCTTGTCGTAGTAACGGCCGACCAGGCCCGGCATGGCGCTGCCGTTGAAAAGGTTTTTGATCTCCGGCCGGTAGAGCGCGTCCTTGGGGCTCGTTTCGTAGAAGGAGACGCCGGTATAGCGGCTGGCGAGCGGCTGATTGGAGAGCTCGGTGTACTTGTTCCATTTGCCGCCGAGCCGGTTGAGCATGGGATTGATCATGCCCCGGCGCAGCGGCTCGGGGAGCAGCCGGTAGCGCTCGAGAGCGGCCATGTACTTGTAGATCGGATAACCGCCGAAGACCTCATCCGAGCCCTCGCCGGAGAGCACCACGACCACGTCCTCGCGCGCCAGCTTGGAGACGAAGAAGAGGGAGATCGCCGCCGACTCGGTGACCGGCTCGTCCATGTGCCAGACGAGCGATGGAATGAAATCCCGGAACTCCTGCGGCGTGACGAAAATCTCGCGGTGGAGGGTGCCGAACTTCTCGGCCACCTGCCGGGCATAGCGGGTCTCGTCGAACTCGGGGCCGAAGTCGTAGGCCACGGTAAAGGTGCGGATGTCGCGGATCCCCATCTCGTGCATCAATGCCACCACGGCGCTCGAATCGACGCCGCCGGAGAGGAAGACCCCCAGCGGCACGTCGCTACGGAGCTGCAGGCGGACCGAGTCGCGCAGCAGGCCGAGCGACCGGTGCACGCAGTCGTCCTCGCTCATCTCCTCGGTCACGGGCTCGAGGTCCCAGTACTGGCGGCTGTGGGGTCCATCCCTGTCCACCGTCATGCACCAGCCCGGCTGGAGCTTCTCGATCCCCTGGAACAGGGTGCGCTCGGTCGGCACGTAGCCGACGCTCATGTAGGCGTCGAGCATCTCCAGGTTGACCTTCGGCCGCTCCGGCGTCACCGCGAAGAGGGCCTTGATCTCGGAGGCGAAGGCGACGCCGTCGGCGTTCACCGTGAAGTAGAGCGGCTTGATGCCGAGCCGGTCGCGGGCGATGAACAGGCGCTTCGTCCGGCGGTCCCAGATGGCGAAGGCGAACATGCCGTTGAGCTTCGCCAGCATGCTCTCGCCCTCGGCCTGGTACAGGCGGAGGATGACCTCGGTGTCGGTCTGCGTCTGGAAGGAGTACCCCCGGGCCTCCAGGTCGGCGCGCAGCTCGAGGTAGTTGTAGACCTCGCCGTTGTAGGTGATGGCGAGCTGGCCGTCCTCGGTGAACATCGGCTGCCGCCCGCGCCGCGAGGTGTCCAGGATGGTGAGGCGCTTGTGGGCGAGCCCGAGGGGGCCCTCCTCGAAGTAGCCCTCATCGTCCGGCCCCCGATGGGCCATGCAGGCGCCCATCGCCCGCAGCTCGCTCGGAGCGGCCGGCCGTCCCGAGCGGAAGTTGTAGATCCCCGCGATGCCGCACATGACGAACCCCTCCAGATAGATGCCTGAGCCCGGACGCACCGGGGCCTGCCGGGGGATAAAGCAAAAAACGGGCCTTGAGGAGAGGCTAGGGCCTCAAGCCCGCCGCGCGACGCCGTCCGGCACCGGCATCCCGGCCTCGGCCGGGACCGGCGCGATCGCCCGGATGGTATCGAGCAACTGCCGCCGCACGGTCTCGCGGGAGTAGTCGGCGGTCAGGCGGCGGCGGCCGTTCTCGATCAGCCAGCGGCGGGCGGAGGGGTTTCCCAGCAGATCGGTGACCGCCGTCACCCACTCGACCGGGTGCTGGCCGACGAGGAGGAAATCCTCCCCCTGCCGGCCGGAGGTGCCGGCCACCGCCCAGGAGGAGGCGAGCACCGGCACGCCCACCGCCCAGGCCTCCAGCACCTTGATCGGCACGCCCGAGCCGCAGCGCATCGGGGCGATCGAGAGCGTCGCCTGGGCGATCACCGAGCGCAGGTCGCGCGGCGACTCGATCAGCCGCGCCCCGGCCGCCTCCACCTCCCGGCGCAGCCGCGCCGTCGGCCGGTCGCCGGCCACCACCAGGCGCACGTCCGGCCGCACCCGGCGGAGCTGCGGCCAGACATCGCGCAGCCACCAGGTGACCGCGTCCACGTTGACGAAGTAGCCGAGATTCCCGGTCAGCGCCAGGACCGGCCCCTTGTCCCCCTCGCGCCAGAGCTTCTCGTTGTCGAGCGGCGGATCGACCTTGCGCTCGCGCACCGACAGGCGCACCACCGAGACCTTGGCCGCGAGCTCCGGCGGCAGGCGGTTGGCGAGCGCCTGGCGGTCCCGCTCGCAGACGACGATCATCCCCGCCGCCCGCTCGGCCAGCCGACGCTCCGCCACCGCCAGCAGCCGCGCCTCGATCTTGAGCGGCGCCACCATCCACGGGCGGTCCACGTCGGCCCGTAGCGAGAAGTTGAGCGACAGGCTGTCGATCAGGTCCACGACGATCGGCGTATCCCCGAAGTCGTTGACGTGGATGGCCAGGCGGACGAGCTGGAGGATGCCGAGGTCGTGCCGCGGCGCGAGCTCGCGGAGACGGCGGCCGAGGTCCGGCTGGTAGAACAGCCCGGTCTGCAGCGGCAGGCGCTTGACCACCGCGCGCGCCAGCCCGGAGAAGATCGCCGCGCTCCCCGGCCGGTAGAGCTCCACCCGGTAGGGCGCGTCCCCGGGCGGCGGCGGCTGATCCTTGCCCGGCGCCGGCGCCAGCAGCGTCACCTCGTGCTCGTCCGAGAGGAAATCGAGCATCTGGACCGCCCGCATCTGGTCCCCACGGCGCGGCGGCCAGGGGTAGCGGGAGGTGACGAGGAGGATTTTCATTCAGAAAGCCTGTGAACGGATCATTTTACGGCTTTCCGTACCGGCTTGGCGATCCCGCGTTCTATCCCGCGAAGCTCCACGTCTTCACCGCCCACTCCCCGCCGTCGATCGCCACGGCGCCGACGTAGTCCTCGGCGGGAAGGAGGTGGCGAAAGAACCAGCGGGCGGCCCGCTCCGGGTCCCCTTCGAGGGTGAGCATGCGCGGCGGATTCCCCGGGGCGAGGGTGACGTCGAAGGAGTCCAGCGGCGCCGCGAGCCCCTCCCCCACCGCCTTGAGGTAGGCCTCCTTGCGCGTCCAGCAGTTGAAGAAGGCCTCCTCCTTGGCGCGGCCCGGGATGCTGCGCAGCACCTGGCGCTCGCTCTCCGAGAAGAAGCGCTCGGAGATCTGCTCGCAGTCGGGCATCGGCCGCAGGTACTCGACGTCCACCCCGATCTCGGGACCGTTCACGAAACCGACCAGGGCGAGCTCGTCGGAGTTCGAGAGGTTGAACTGCAGGCCGCCGGGAGCGGGCGACTCCAGGAAGGGCTTGCCGCGGTGGCCGTAACGGAAGCGGACCGCCTCCGGCCGGCCGCCAGCGTAGGCGGCGACCAGCGCCCGCAGGGCGCCGCGCCCGACCACGTACTGCCGGCGGTGGCGGTCGAAGCGGAAGCGGTTGGCGCGCTCCCACTCGTCGGCGGAGAGCGTGCGCCCCAGCCGCTCGACCGCGGCGGAGTCCGGATCGAGCCGGACGGACCAGACGTGGATCTCGCCCGGCCTCAGCTCCTCCCCCGGCGCCGGGGAGCGCGGCGGAAAGCCGGTCACCGCAGGCCGGGGAGCGCCGTGGCGGAGATCTCCGCCAGGTCGCGCGCCACCGACTCGAGGAGGAGGTCCTTGCTGCTGTTGATGAAGAAGTGGTCGCCCGGCAGCATCCGCAGGCGGAACTTCCCGCGGGTGTGCTTCCTCCAGGCCTCCATGTCCTCGCGCAGGACGTCCGGGTCGGCGAGCCCGCCGAAGGCGGAGATCCCCGCGTCGAGCGGCGCCTCCTCGACGTACTCGTAGGTCTCGTGGACGGTGAAGTCGGCCCGCAGGATGGGGACCAGCAGCTTCATCAGCTCGGCGTGCTGGAGCACCTCCTCCGGCGTGCCGTTCATCTCCCGGATCTTCTCGATGAACTCCGCCTCGGGGAGGCCGTGGATGACCTCCTCGCGGGGCGGCAGCTCCGGCGAGCAGCGGCCGGAGACGAACAGGTGCACCGGCGGGGTCCAGCCGCGCCGGCGCAGCTCGCGCGCCAGCTCGAACGCCGCGAGCGACCCCAGGCTGTGCCCGAAGAAGACGAACGGCAGGTCCATGTAGGGCTTGAGCGCGTCGGCCAGGACCGGGACCATGGGCTTCAGGTCCAGGTACGCCGGCTCGCGCAGCCGGTTCTCCCGGCCGGGGGTCTGCACCGGGCAGACCTCCAGGTCGGAGGGGAGCGAGGCCCCCCAGCCACGGTAGGTGGAGGCGCCTCCCCCCGCATGGTGGAAGCAGAACATCCGCATCCGCGCGCGGGGATTCACTTCGCGGTAGGCCAGCCACCGCTCCAGGGGATTGCCGCTGGGCTTCAACGCAGGATCGACTCCAGTCAGTCCGCCGCAAGCCGCGGCGGCTAGTTGGCTTCCTGGCCCGTCTGCCGGTTGCGCTCCATCTCCTCCATCTTCTTGCGGAGGGAGAGAGGACGCATGTCCGTCCAGACTTCCTTGATGTAGTCGAGACACTCCTGCTTGGGGCCCGACTTGCCGACATCGTTCCAGCCGAGGGGGTTCTCGCGGTGGGCCGGCCAGATCGAATACTGCTCTTCGTGATTCACCACTACCTTGTAGATGGTGTTGTCTTCTCTGTCTTCCCAGCTCATGGGTATCTCCTCTGGTTCGGATGATTCTCTCTCCCGGCGGGCAAGGTACCCCAAACCGGGACGGAACCGTTCCACCTCATAAGTGCCGGAAACGCCGCAGGCGGGACAGTCTCCTTACGAGGGGGACCTAGTTTAGCAGCTCGGAGAGAGCCCGTGTAGGCCGCCGCTCCTACCCCGGGCCCGCGCCCGGCCGAGGGCCGCGACCAGGGCGTCCACGTCTTCCGGACCCGTCCGGTAGTTGGTGACGCAGGCGCGCAGGGCGGGCCCTTCGCCCAGCCCCACGGTGCTGAGCCAGGCCTCCCCCGAGGCCACCACGTCCGCCGCGATCCGCTCGAGGAATGGCGCCGAGCGCCCCTCCGGACCGGAACCGGTGAAACAGACGACCGGCAGCGGGGTGTGGTTGACCACCGTCCACCCCTCCTCCCCGAGCCGCTGGCGCAGCCGGTCCCCCATCGCCGCCATCCGGCGGACCGCCCGCTCGTAGCCCTCCCAGCCCGCCACGGCCAGCGACAGGAAGAGCTTGAGGCCGATGAACCGGCGGGACCACTGCATCGTGTGGGCGTAGGGGTCCGCCACCGGCAGGGCCTCCCCCTCGCGGGGCATGTAGCGGGCCGCCACCCGGAAGGTGCGCTCCAGGATCCCGGGATGGCGCGTGACGTAGAGGCCCGCGCCCATCGGCACCGAGAGCCACTTGTGGGCGTCGAAGGTGAGCGAGTCGGCGCGGGCGGCGCCGTCGAGGAGCCAGCGCAGCTCCGGCACCAGGGCCGCGGCCCCGCCCCACGCCGCGTCGACGTGGAACCAGAGGCCTCCCGCCTCGTCCGCCACCTGGGCGAGCTCGGCGACCGGGTCCACCGCTCCGGCGCTGGTCGAGCCCACGGTGGCCACCACCAGGAAGGGGGAGCATCCCGCGGCGCGGTCCTCCTCGATGCGGGCGGCGAGGTCCTCCGGGATCATCCGCAGGCTGGAGTCCACCCGCACCTCGCGCACCGCCTCGGTGCCCAGCCCGCAGAGGCGCGCCGCCTTGAGGAAGGAGTGGTGGGCTTCCGGAGAGACGTAGAGCACCGGCTGGCTGCGCAGGGCCAGCAGGCCGCGGCGGCCGGCCTCGGGGAAGGCGCGGGCGATCGCCGTCAGCAGGGCGGTGTGGTTCGCCTCGGCGCCGCCCGAGGTGAAGGTCCCCTCCACCCGCTCCGGATCGAAGCCGAAGCGCCCGGCCAGGGCGCGGACCAGGTGCTGCTCGATCTCGGCCGCCATCGGGCTGTGGCTCCAGGCCGCGAGTTGCGGATTGAAGGCGGCCACCAGGGCGTCGGCGGCGATCCCCATGGTGGTCGGCGCCGGGTTGAACAGCCCGAAGTAGCGCGGGTGGGGCGTATGCACCTGCCACCGCCAGAGGCTCTCCACGGCGAAGTCGAGCGCCGCCAGGGGATCGGCCGGCCGCTCGAAGTCGAAGGGGACGAGCGCCGCGCGGATCTGCTCGAGGTCGAGCACCGGGGCCACCCGGGCCTCGCCGATCCCCTTCGCATACCCCTCGATGGCCTCGATCAGGCGGCTCCACAGCTCGCCCCGGGTCTTTTCGTCCAGCATCAGAGCATCCAGCTTCAGCACGTCGTGACTCCCTTCCTTCCCTTCGGAGCGCCAGATAATAAGGCAGGTGCGGAAGAGTCCTACAATGCCTGCTCATGAAGCGCCCTGCCCGCCTGGCCCCCTGCCCGCGCACCCCGAACTGCGTCTCGACCCAGGCGCCGCCCGGACCGCAGCACATGGAGGCCATCCCCTACGCCGGCCCGCTCGCCCAGGCCCGGGAGCGGATGCTGGGGGTCCTGCGCCGACATCCGCGGACGCGGATCGTGCGCGAGGAGCCCGACTATCTCAAAGCCGAGTGCCGCTCGGCGGTGTTCCATTTCGTCGACGACGTGGAGATCCTCTTCGTGGACGCGGCGAAGCGGATCCACTTCCGTTCCGCCTCGCGCCTGGGCCGTAGCGACTACGGGGTGAACCGCCGGCGGATGGAGGAGATCCGCGCCGGGTTCCTGGCGGGCGGGACCGGATGAGGGTCTTCGAATTCCGCGCCCGCACCCGCGTCCCGCGTCCGCGGCCGGAGGTCTTCGCCTTCTTCGCCGACGCCGGCAACCTCGAGGAGCTGACCCCGCCCTTCCTCGGTTTCCAGATCCTCACTCCGCAGCCGGTCGAGATGCGGCCGGGGGCGCTGATCGACTACCGCATCCGCCTGCGCGGTTTTCCCATGAGATGGCGGACGGAGATCACCGCCTGGGAGCCCCCCCGCCGCTTCGTGGACGAGCAGCTCAAGGGTCCCTACCGCCTCTGGATCCACGAGCACACCTTCGAGGAGGACGGCGACGGCACGGTGGTCATCGACTTCGTCCGCTACGCCGTCCCCTTCGGCGCCCTGGCGAACCGGCTGCTGGTAGCGCGGGACGTGCGGAAGATCTTCGCCTACAGGGAGACGCGGCTGCGGGAGATCTTCCTGCCTATTCGGGAATGACCAGGCGCCGGCTGTCCCGATCGAACCAGTCCGGTATAGCGTTCTCACCGAAGCCAAAGGCATCGTAGACCCATCGTACGATCCGATAGGCGCACGCGTCTGGATTGGCGCTGATCTCGCTGAAGTCGAACCCAAAGGGCCCTTCCGACAGGAGGTCATCCGACGAGTCATACCCATGAGGAGTATTGAGGGCGACGACCTGGCCGGGTGTTCCTCCCCGCAAGATCCAGCCTCGAGCTCCGAAGATCGCCAAGTCGGCGATCACCTGGTCGCCAGACTCCAGCGCACCGGTGTAGACCGTCTTCGCCAAGCGGAATGCGGAGGTTGGGAATTCAAGCAATGCCAACGGCCAGATCTCTCGTTCCTGCCTGGCACGCCCCAAGCTGAGATCTTCCAGTGGAACCTCAAAGAGGAGACCACCATCGCGACGGATCTCGACCCTCCGATGGTTTTCAGGGTCCGTGGTGAGTTTGTCTGGCCGGACGATCGGCAGGCGGTCAGCGCTGACGAAATTCCATCCGGTGCGCCGGTTTTCGCTCAGCGATGGGTTCGTCAAGTGTTCTTGATACCGTGTGAAATCAATCGTCAATCCCCGAACGGGCTGCAAGCGCAGCCAGAAAAATCCACGGCTGCTCTCCTGAATTGCCCTCCGCTCTTCGAGCAACTTCAATGTGACGGACGCCGCAGGATCAGATCCGGTTCGTTGGGAAAAAAGCTCGGCCCGTGACATTGGACGGGTTCGGCCTCCAGTCCTGGTGACGAAGTAACGACCGCCCTTACTGACGAGGGCGTACGGCGCTTTCTCCATCCGAGGCGTTACGATGACCCGCAGGATGGAGCCCTCCCCGCTCTCCACCTTGTGGACGTCCAACTCGCCAGAGGTCAGTGGGGGCTCCGTCACGTCCAGCAGGTAGGCTCTCAGGCGGCGCTGTTCCCGTTCGGGATAGGGGATCTCTTCCACCGCCACCGCCCTCCCCCCCTCCTCCCGCAGCCCCACCCACACCTCGCCTCCCTCCGCATTCAGCATGGCCACGACTTCCCGGGCAATCTTCTCGGGGTCCTTGAGGACATCCGCCCCTTTGAACTCCAGCCACAGGCTTTCCCTCTGTCCGAGCGGAATGTCGTCGCTCATCACGGCTCTCCTCGCAAGCAGGCCACAGGATCGAGCAGGAAGCGCTGGAGGGCCACCGCTTCGATCCCTTCGGCGCTCTCCTCGATGACGCCGCCGTGCACCAGGAGTCGGCGGTCCGCACCCAGCTCCCGGGCCGCCTGACGGAGGCGCTCCACCTTGTCGCCCCTCAGCCGGAGGGCACTCGTCACCTCGACCGCGACCAGGCGGCCCGGAATCTCCAGGACGAAGTCGATCTCGAGATCCTCCCGGTGGCGGAAATAGGTCAGCCGTCCTTCCAGCTCCCGGGCCGCCTCCCTCAGATGACGGAACACCGCCGCCTCGAAGGCCCGGGCCCGGACGGCGGGGTCTTGGACGGGCAGCGGCGCGAAGGCGGCGACCAGCCCGGGATCGGCGGCGAAGATCTTGGATTTGGACCTCAGGCCGGCGGCCGCGTTGCGAATGAACCGCTCCAGCGGGGAGACCAGGAGGGTATCGGCGAGGAGACGCGCCCAGTCCCGGACCGAACGGGCATCGGCTCCCAGGTCCCGGGCCCGGGCTTCAGCGTTGAACTCCGCCCCGGAATCCTGGAGGAGGTAGACCAGGAGGTCCTTCACCCTCGCCACGTCGACCCCGAGGCCGGTCAGGTCCCTCAGGATCGCCCGCTCGGCGATGTCGCTCCGCAGACGCCGACGGACTTCCGGGAAGTCCTCGCTCAACGCGTACTCGGGGAACCCTCCGAGGGTCAGATACCGCTCGTGGAGGTTCGGGGCGCGGCGGAGCGTCATCTCGGCACCCTCCTCCCCAGAAACCGCGTGGAGACGAACGAATTCGCGGTAGGAGAGCCCTTCGATGTAGATCTCGTCCCAGCGCCCCTGGCCCGACTCGACGGCGCCGGCACGCAGCAGGCCCGCGGCGGAATCCGTGGCGACGATCCGGCCGATCCGGGCATCGACGGCCTGCTTGAGCCAGCGATCCCAAATGGCGGCGCCACGGATCTCGTCCAGCAGGAAGACGCGGGGAAAATCCGGGCTCAGGCCGAACGGCTGAGCGTCCACGACGTCGCGGGCCGAGATCTCGCCCGTGATCCGCTCATCCGAGAAATCGAAGTAGGTGAGGTTCTGGGGCGGCCAGCCCCGTTCGAGCAGCTCGTCCGCCAGTTGCAGGAGAAGCACCGTCTTGCCGACCTGCCGAGGCCCCAGGAGCAGGGTGGCCCGGCGATCGTCTGTCCGTAGGACGCGGCGCAGGATCTCAGGCTCCAGGTCGCGCCGGACGGGATATCCTCGGGCGCGGCGGATCGCGGCATCCCGCCACCAGGGGTTCTGATCCTGGAGAAGGTCGATCAGGATCATCTTAATGCTCCTCCTGCGGCATTCTACCAGCATTCCAATGACCCAAGACAACTCCCAACCCTCTCCAGACCTCCTCTACGCCCCGCACGGCGAGCCGGGGGGCTTCTTCAACCCCTGGGCGCCGTCCCGGAGCCGGTTCACCGACCTGCTGCGGTGGAAGCTGGGAAGGAAGGGCAGGGAGTACGACAAGAGCGCTCCGCTCCAGATCCCGGTGGTCCAGAACGACGGCACCTATCTAAAGGACAGGGGGCAGCCGGATTCGGTGACCTGGATCGGGCATTCGAGCTTCGCGGTCCAGGACGGCGGAGAGGTCTTCCTGACCGACCCCCACTTCGGGCCGCGGGCCCTCCTCCCCCGCCGGCTCTCGCCGCCCGGCATCCCCCTCGGCGCCGTGCCGCCGGACGCCTTCGCCGTCCTCTCCCACAACCACTACGACCATCTGGACGACTGGAGCGTCCGGCATCTGCCGGCGACGATCCCCTGGTTCGTCCCCCTGGGGCTCGCCGGGTTCTTCCGCGACCGGGGACGGCGGGTCGCCGAGCTCGACTGGTGGCAGAGCGCCCGCCACGGCCGGTGGACCCTCACCTGCCTGCCCGCCCAGCACTGGTCCAACCGGCTGGGGGTGAAGCGCAACGCCTCCCTCTGGTGCTCCTGGCTGCTCGACTCCGGGACCCGTCGCTACTATTTCGCCGGCGACTCCGGCTACTTCCACGGCTTCGCCGAGATCGGCTGCCGCTTCCCTCCCCTCGACGTCGCCTTCCTCCCCATCGGCGCCTACGAGCCCCGCTGGTTCATGCGCCCCCAGCACGCCGACCCCGAGGAGGCCTACCGCGCCTTCCTCGATCTCGGCGCCCGCACCATGATCCCCATGCACTGGGGGTGCTTCGACCTCACGGACGAGCCCGTCGACCTCGCCCCCAAGGTGCTGGAGGAGGTCCTCGAGCGGACCGGCGCGGACCGCGGCCGGGTACGGACGATGGCCGTGGGAGAGCGTTGGAAGACGACCGTTCAGTGCTGACGCCCTGAAAATTTACACAGACCTCGCCGATTTTTCCGTGGACGGAGCGCGGTCCAAGGCTTCCCGGCGAGGATCGAGAAGATTCCCGCGCGGTTTTGCGCTGGACCCAGGGGGGTTTCCGGTAAATTTCTCGAGTCCCATGGAATCCGCGGGCCGTCCTGTAGAAAAACTTCGAGGTCTTGCCTGGATTCCGCCCGGGGAGCCCTATGGTACAGTTCGTTCTCCCCCGTTTCTGGGGTCCTGGGGTTTCCCGGGAAGCTCGGGCACGATGAGATCCTCGGCGCAGCAGATTCCGCGAGATTCCAAGCGTACCGCGCCCGGCCGGAGCCGGCCCGGGCGCTCCGAGGCCGGCCGCCCGGTGCAGCTCGAGCTGTTCGGGCTGCGGCCGGTGCCGGTCCTCCCGGCCGCGCGTCCGGCGCCGCCGGCCGATCCCAGCACCCTGCGGTTCCAGCTCCTCCGGCAGCTCAACCGGCTGACCGGCGGCCGGCTCCGCTCCCTGGAGCTGACAGACAACCGCCGCACCATCCTGAGCGTCCGCGCCGGGAAGCTGGGGAGCCGGGCGCCGCTCGAGCTGCGCATCCACCACTCCTTCACCCAGGCGCCGGAGGAGGTGCTGCGGGCGGTCGCCTCGTTCGTCGAGAGCAAGCGGGGGAGCGACCGCGCCCGGGAGGCGCTGGTGGTCATCCGCGAGCACTTCTCCGTCCATCGCTCGGCCGCCCGCTCCCGCAAGGTGGTCCTGCGGCCGGAGGGGGTAGCGCTCGACCTGCGCGAGGTCTTCGCCGAGCTGAACGAGCGCTACTTCGAGGGGCGGCTGGCGGCGGGGATCACCTGGGGGAAGTCCTCGGTCAACCTGCGCTGCGGGCGCCGCCGGAGCGCCAGCCTCCAGCTCGGCAGCTACTCCTACGAGGACCGGCTGATCCGGCTCCACCGCGTGCTGGACCATCCCGAGGTGCCGCGTCACGTGGTCGAGGCCGTGGTCTACCACGAGATGCTCCACGCCGACATGCCCCCCGAGGTGCGCGGCGGCAAGCGCTACTTCCACACCCCCGAGTTCCGCCGCCGCGAGCGCCTGTACCGCAACCTCCCCCGGGCCGAGCGCTGGATCGGCGAGAACATGCCGGCGCTGCTGCAGGCCCGGACGGCGATGACGGGAGGGAAGAAGCCTGGGAAGATGGCGCGGCGGACCTCCTGATCCGTCTGATCCCGCTTGCCGTCCCGTCAGTAGCAGTCTCAATCACATAAGTGCATATACCGTCATGCGTAGATTGGTCCTTGACCAATCTGGCACCATCTCGGTCACGTTTATTGCAAGCTTCGTCTCAGGCCGGCCTTAATTCCGCCGGGTCTTCGTCATGTCGACGCGGACCGACTGTAAAAGGAGCCTGAAATGTCGAAGATGCTTCGGTTTGTGTTGCTGGTCTCGGGCCTGATCCTGCCGCTCGCCCTGCTGCCGAGCGCGCCGGCCAGCGCGAGCTTCAGCGCCGTCTGCTATCTCACCTCCGGCGATCTGGCGCCGATCCGCATCACGGCCGACGCGGACGGCGGCGCGACCTTCTACGCCCAGACGCCGAGCGGCGACGGGCGGTTCTTTCAGATCCGCCCGGCGGGAGGGCACTGGGAGATCATCTCGATGCATACCCTGCCCGACGGCACCCGCCTCGAGCTGGATTCCGACGGCTATCCGATCGTCCATCAGGAATGAGGCCCCCTCCCTGGTGACCGTCCGGGCGCCTGGCGGGAGAGTCCCGGCACCCGGCGGCCGTCTTTTTCTTGCCTCCAAACTCCTCTTCTGCAACAATCTACCCGCGCCCCTGGTAGAAAAAATTGGTTTGACCCTGGAGTAGCCGTACCCGACGTGCCCATCCTGAAGCGCGAAGCCCATCTGTTCCCTTCGCATCTGAAGCCCCGACGCGATCTCGTCTTCGTCTCCGCCGGTCTCGGCCTGGACGGCGGAGGGCGCGCCGCGGCCGGCCGGCTGCTGGCCGGCGGGTGCGCCGCCTTCGCCCGGGAGCGGGACCTGGGATTCCGCATCCTCTCCCTGGATGGCGCCGGGCTCCCGGAGGCAGACGCGAACGCGGACGCGGACACCGGCGTGCCCGTCCAAGGCTTCTCGGGGAATCGGCGGGCGCTGGCCTTCGCGGTCTGGAAAGGCCAGTTGAAGGAGAGGGGCTCGGCGTACGTCTTCGACCTGCTCGGGCTGGCGCGGGTGCAAGCGTACCTGCCCGCCCCGCTGCGCTCCCCCTACCTGATCATGCTGCACGGCATCGAGGTCTGGCGGCCGCTCGAGCCGGACCGCCGGCGGGCGCTCGCCAGGGCCACCCTGGCCTTCGCGGTCTCCGCCCACACGCTGGAGCGCGCCCGGCCCTTCTCTCCCCTCGGCGGCGCGGCGGTCCTCCCCCTGGCGCTGGAGGAGCGCCGGCCGGAGGGGGCGGTGGACGCCGCCCTGCTCGGCCGCCTGCAGCGCGGCTTCCTCCTCATCGCCGGGCGCATGGACCCCCGCGAGCGCTACAAGGGGCACGACCAGGTCCTGGAGGCGCTGAAGGGAGTCGAGGGGGTCCGGCTGGTGGTGGCGGGGGACGGCGACGACCGCCCCCGGCTGGAGCAGAAGGCGGCGGCCCTGGAGATCGGCGGCCGGGTGACCTTCACCGGCTTCCTCAGCGAGGCGACCCTCGCCGAGCTCTACCGGCGCTGCGCGGGCTTCGTCATGCCCAGCCGGGGAGAGGGGTTCGGGCTCGTCTACCTGGAAGCGATGCGGGCGGGCAAGCCGGTGCTCGCCGCCCGCGGCAGCGCCGCCGAGGAGATCGTGGTGAACGAAAAGACCGGCCTGCTGGTCGATCCGGAGAACCGGGAAGAGCTGCGGGAGGGCCTCGCCCGGCTGGCCGGCCGGCCCGGCGAGGCCCGGCGGATGGGCGAGGCCGGCCACGAGCGCTGGCGCAGGGAGTTCGGCGTCGAGCGGTTCCGGGAGCGGCTCACTCCCCTGCTCGAGAGACTGGTGAGCTGATGCGCGGGATTTTTCATGTGTGGAATTAACGGCATCGTCCGTCTCGCGGATTCCTCCCCCGCGATCGACCGCGGCGAGCTGCTGCGCACCCGCGACGCCATGACCTCCCGCGGCCCGGATGGCGCCGGGGACTGGATCGCGGAGGACGGCCGGGTGGCCCTGGCGAGCCGCCGGCTGGCGATCCTCGACCTCTCGGCGGCGGGCGCGCAGCCCATGGCCTCGGAGGACGGCCGGTTCCGCATCGTGCTCAACGGCGAGATCTACAACTTCGGGGAGCTGCGCCGGGGGCTGGAATCGGAGGGGGTCCGCTTCCGCTCGCGCGGCGACACCGAGGTCGTGCTCGCCCTCTACGCCCGCGACGGGTCGGCCATGCTCCCCCGCCTGCGGGGGATGTACGGCCTGGCGATCTGGGACGAGCGGGAGAAGACCCTGCTGCTGGCCCGGGACCCGCTCGGCATCAAGCCGCTCTACCTCTCGACCACGGGGGGCTGCCTGCGCTTCGCCTCCCAGGTGAAGGCGCTGGAGCGCGGCGGCGCCATCTCCCTGGAGACCGACCCGGCCGGAGTGGCGGGGTTCCTCCTCTGGGGCTCGGTCCCCGAGCCGTTCACCATCCGCCGGGCGGTGCGGGCGTTCCCCGCCGGGCACTGCCTGACCGTCCGCGACGGACGGATCGGTGAGCCGGTGCCGATCGGCGCTCTCGAGATGACTGGGACCATGGAGACGATGGCGATGACCTCCGCGGAGGCGGTCGAGGACTCGGTGCGGGCGCACCTGGTCTCCGACGTGCCGGTGGCCGTCTTCCTCTCCGCCGGGCTCGACTCCGGCCTGATCGCGGCGCTCGCCCGGCGGCATCTCCCCGAGCCGCCCAGGACCTTCACGCTCCGCTTCGACGCCCTGGAAGGGACGCCGGAGGACGAGGCGCCGCTCGCCGCCGAGGTGGCGCAGCGGCTCGGCACCCTTCACGTGGAGCGCCGGATGGGCCGGGCCGACCTGGCGGAGCTCTGGCCGGGCGCGATCGCCGCCATGGACCAGCCGAGCATCGACGGGTTCAACACCTGGGTGGTGAGCCGGGCCGCCCACGAGGCCGGCCTCAAGGTGGTCCTCTCCGGCCTCGGCGGCGACGAGGTCTTCGGCGGCTACCCCTCGTTCGCCGGCGTCCCCCGGCTGGAGCGGGCGGCCCGGCGGGCGGGCCGCATCCCCGGCCTCGGCGCGCTCTGGCCTCCCCTGGCGAAAGCCCTCGCCAGAGACCGCCCCAAGCTCGCCGGGCTGCTTCGCTATGGCGGCACCCTGCCCGGCGCCTACTTCCTGCGCCGGGGGCTGTTCCTGCCCGGGGAGCTGCCGGGGCTGATGGGCCGCGACGCCGCGGCGGAGGGGCTCGGACGCTACGACCCGGTGGCGGACGCCGCCCAGGCGCTCGCCGCCGGCAACGGTCAGGTCCCGGACGCCTGGACGGCCGTGCACGTCCTGGAGACCGCCCGCTACATGCGCAACCAGCTCCTGCGCGACGCCGACTGGGCCTCGATGGCCTGGTCGGTCGAGCTGCGGGTCCCCCTGGTGGATGCCTGGCTGCGCCGGCGGCTGGCGGCGAACCGTTTCGAGCCGGCGCGGAGCGCCGGCAAGGCGGCGCTCGTCCGGCGGGCGGCCCCCGAGCTGCCGGAGGCGGTCCTGGGGCGGCCGAAGACGGGGTTCTACATCCCGGTCGCCGAGTGGATGCGGCCGGAGCTGGCGGCGCGGCGGCCGGGCGAGCGGTCGCGGTGGCTGGCGGCGAGGGTGCTGGAGGAGTTCGGAGTGCCCGGGATGGTGGCGCGGATGGTGGCGCGATGAAGACCCCCGCCCGGGCCCTCACCCCCGCCCCCTCTCCCGTCCCCTCCCAAGGGGCGGGCGTCCTCCGCCAGCGCGTCGCCACCTGGACGAAGATCCTCTCCGCCTACTTCACCGCCCAGACCCTGACCCAGCTCGCCGGGATCGCGGCCGGGCTATTGTTCGTCAACCTGATGCCGGTGCGGGAGTTCGCCCTCTACACGCTGGCCTTCTCGGTGGTCACCTTCTTCAACTTCGTCTCCGACCTGGGGAGCACCACCTCGCTGGTCTACTTCTTCCACCAGACGCGCAAGGAGGGGAGCGACTTCCGCCCCCATCTCGCGGCGGTGCTGTCGCTGCGCCGGGTGGCCTTCCTGCTGGGCGCGGCGGCCGTCGTCGCCGTCTTCCCCCGCACGGCGGGCGCCAAGGGGTTCGGGCTCACCGAGTCGCTGCTGGTGACCGGGGGCATCCTGCTCTGCGTCTGGTTCCAGATCGGCGCCTCGTTGCGCGTGCTCGCCCTGCGCCTCGCGGACCGCTACGGCGTCTCCTACCGGGCGGAGATCGCCGGCGGGCTGACCCGTCTGCTGCTGGCGGCGGCGCTGGTCGCCGCGGCCCGGCTGGAGGCCTGGCTCGGGGTGCTCACCTCGGCGGTGGCTTCGGCCGTTGTGGTCCTCTTCGCCCGGGCGGACTTCGCCGGCGCGGCCGGCTTCGACCTCCGGCCCTACCGGCGAAAGATCCTCCGGTACCTCCTTCCCACCCTGCCGAGCGCCCTGTACTTCGCCGTCCAGGGGCCGCTCACCATCTGGCTGGCGGCCACCTTCGGCGCCACGCGCAACATCGCCGAGGTGGGAGCGCTGGGACGGCTGGGGCTCCTGGTGGGGATCTTTTCCAGCCTCACCGGAGTGGTCTTCCTGCCGCGTCTGGCGCGGGTGACGGACGACCGCCTCTACCGCCGGCGCTTCCTCCAGTTCGGCGGCGCCCTCGCCGCCGTGGCCCTGGCGATGCTCGCCGCCGCCGCGATCGCCCCCGGCCTCTTCCTGTTCCTGCTGGGGAAGCACTACTCCGGCCTCCACCGCGAGCTGCTGCTGGTGGTGGGCGGCGCTGCCTTCAGCCTGCTCGACGGCTACGCGGTCAGCGTCAACCTCGCCCGCTCGTGGACCCGCTGGCAGGGGCTGGCGGTGGGGAGCCTGATCGCCGTCCAGGCGCTGCTCGTGGCGCTCCTGCCGCTCTCCACCACGGCCGGCGTGCTCACCTTCAACCTCCTGGGCGGCGCCGCGGCCCTGGTGGGGCAGCTCGCCATCCTGGCGGTCGGCTTCACCCGGCCGGAGTGGGTGCATTGGAAGTGAACGTGGTCCATGTGAGCCCCACCTACTTCGCTCCCGAGTCCGTGCTCGGCGGCGGCGAGCGCTTCGCCGAGGAGCTGGCGCGCGCCATGGCCGGCCGGGAGCGGGTGGAGCGGGTGAAGCTGGTCAGCTTCGGGCCGCGGGCGTTCCGGGAGTCCCCGGAGCCCGGCTACGAGCGGGTGATCCTGGAGAGCTGGACCCGCGACCGCGCCACCCCGTTCGCCCCGGGCCTGCTGGGGGAGATCCGCGACGCGGACGTCGTCCACTGCCACCAGTTCTTCGTGCTCCCCACCTTCCTCGCCGCCCTCTTCGGCCGCCTGCGGGGGAGCCGGGTCTTCGTCTCCGACCTCGGCGGCGGCGGCTGGACGCCGGGCTACCAGATCGATCAGTCGCGGTGGATCGAGGCCCATCTGCCGATCTCGGAGTACGCGGCGCGGGGAATCCAGGGGCGCAACCGGCGGCACCGGGTGATCCACGGCGGGGTGGACCTGGACCGGTATCCTCCGCGAGCGCCGCGGTCCGCGCCCGGGCACGACGGCTCGGTCGTCTTCCTCGGCCGGGTGCTGCCGCACAAGGGGATCCACTTCCTGATCGAGGGGCTGCCGCCGGAGGTCCCCCTCCACGTGGTGGGTCCCACCCCGGACGCGGCCTACCTGGAACGCCTGCGCGGGCTCGCCGCCGGGAAGGACGTCCGCTTCCACGGCACCCTCCCCGACGCCGAGGTGATCGAGCGGCTGGGGCGGGCGATGGCCCTCGTCCACCCGACGCCGCTCGACGAGCGCGGCTCGGCGGGAGCGCACGAATTGTTTGGCCTGGCGCTGGTGGAGGCCATGGCGCGCGGCTGCCCGGTGATCGCCTCCGACGCGGCGTCGCTCCCCGAGATCGTGGAGCCGGAGGTCGGCGGCCTGCTGGTGCCGCCCAACCGGCCGGAGGCGATCCGGGAGGCCATCCTCCGCCTCTGCCGCGAGCCGGACCTATGGGCGCGCCTGTCGGCCGGCGCCCGCGGAACGGTGGAGCGGCGGTTCACCTGGTCGCGAGTGGTGGACCGCTGCCTGGAGGCCTACGCGGGATGCGGATTCTGATCGTCAGCCACCCCGCGCTGGAGCGGGAGTCCGGCGCGGCCCAGCTCGCCCTCAACCTGGCCGCGGCGCTCTGCCTGCGAGGCCACGAGGCGGTGGCCTGGTCGCCCGAGCCGCTGCCGCCGGACACCCGCTGGTGGAACCTGCACCAGCGGCAGCGGCGGGCCATCGAGCGCTTCGCCGTCACCGAGGGACCGTTCGACGTGATCGAGTCCCCGGCCGTCTCGGCCACCCGGCGGCTGGCGCGCGCCGGCGCCCTGGTAGTGCGGGACGTGCAGCCGGAGCTGCTCTATCTCGGCCACGAGCTGGGGCGGCAGCTCGGCGCCCGGGTCCTCCCCTCGCCGCGGACGGCGCTCCACGCCCTGGGCGGCGGCCTGCTCGCCGGCGCGCTGATGGCCGGCTGGCGGCGGGCGCGGCTGATCTTCTGCCTGGGCAGCCGCGAGCGCGCCTGGATGGCCGGCGCCTTTCCGCGCTGGGAGCCCAAGCTGCGGTGCTACGTCACCGCCCTGGCGGACGCCGAGAAGGAGGCCCTGGCCGCGGTGCGGCGGCGCCGGCGCCCGGGCTTCGAGCGGGAGCGGGAGGGGACCCGCTTTCTCTGGATCGGGCGCTGGGCGCCCCACAAGGGGACGGCGGCGCTCATGGCCTTTCTCGGCGCGCGGGCCGCGCGGGCCGAATCGGCCGACTGCTTCACCCTGGCCGGCTGCGGGCCGGCGGCAGAGCGCGAGCTGCCGGCGCAATGGCTGGAATCCGGACGGGTGCGCGTGCTCCCCGACTTCCGGCGCGACGAGCTGCCGGAGCTGCTCGCCGGGCACGACGCCGGCCTGTTCACCAGCGAGATCGAGGGCTGGGGGATCTGCCTCAACGAGATGCTGGAGTCCGGCCTGCCGGTGTTCGCCACCGCGGCCGGCGGGGTGGATGACCTGCGCCCCTACTTCCCCGAAGCCCTCCGCCCGTTTCCGCCGCCGGAGCGGTTCGACCTCCACCCCCCCGCCGAGGACCTGGAGGCCAACGGCTACCACGCGCGCTTCAACTGGCCAGCCGTCGCCCGCTCCTACGAAGAGCAGGTGCTCGCCGCCCTGCCGGAGGCCCAGGGATGAGGCGACCGCGCCCGCTGCGCTCCCAGGCCGAGCTCCTGCTCACCGGCTGGCCCGCCCTCTACGAACGGCTGCTGCGCCTGCGGCGGGGCCACGATCTCGACCGCCGGGTGTTCCTGCGCCTGGTCCGCCGGGGGGACGTGGTCTTCGACGTCGGCGCCAACCTTGGCCTCTACACCCTGCTTTTCTCCCACCTGGCGGGGCGGACCGGGCGGGTGCACGCCTTCGAGCCGGCCCCCCCGACGTTCGCGGCCCTCGTCCGCCGCCTGGAGAGCGAGGGGCGGTTCCACAACTTGATCGTCAACGGCGCGGCGGTGGGCGCGGCGGCCGGCACAGTGAGCCTCTATCTGCCGGGGGAGGACCACGGCCAGGCCTCCCTCGCCCCGCAGACCGGGGGCTCCTGGGCCGGAGAGCCGCGGGTGACCGAGTTCACGGTGCCGGTCACCACGCTGGACGCCTACGCCGCGGCGCGGAACGTGGATGCCGTCCACCTCGTCAAGTGCGACGTCGAGGGCGCCGAGCTGGGCGTGCTCCAGGGGGGCGCCGGCCTGCTGGCGCGGGATCACCCCCTCCTGCATCTGGAGGTCTCCCATCAGTGGGCGCGGGCCTTCGGCCATGGCCCGGAGGAGGTGGTGAGCCTCCTCTCCGGCCTGGGATACGGCGCCTTCTACCACCTGCAGGGGGAGGTGAGGCTCCTGGGCGATCCGGCCGCCGAGCTGGCCGGCCTGCGGGAGGGGGGATCGGCCAACCTCCTCTGCGCCGTCCCCGAGCTCCACGCGGAGCGCCTGCGGGCGATCGCCGGGAGGCCGCGATGATTGCGATGACCGGGATGACCGGGATGACGGCGGTGCGGACGCTCGGCGGCCTGGCCCGCCGGGCGCTGGAGCTGCCCGGCCGCTGGGCACTCGAAGGGGTAGCCGGGGGGGTGGCCCGGGCGCGGCGGGACGCCGCCTCGCCGCCCGCGGACCCGGTGTCCATCTTCGTGCTGCGCAACAACGACCTCGGCGACCTGCTGATCGTGACCCCGCTGTTCGAGGCGCTGCGGCGCCGGTTCCCGCGCGCCTGGATCGCGGCGGGCGTCGGCTCCTGGAGCCGGGAGGCGCTACGGGGGAACCCCCACCTGTCGGAGGTCCTGACGGTCGACGCCCCCTGGTTCAACAAGTACGCGGCCCGCCGGGGAGCGCTCGGCCGGCTGCTCTGGATGGCCCGCTCGCCGCAGGCGGCGGAGCTGGCGCGCCGCCGTTTCGCCGTGGGGATCGACGTGCTCGGCAGCGTCTGGGGCTCTCTCCTGCTGCTGCGCGCCGGCATCCCTTGGCGGCTGGGGGTCGAGGGGTACGCCGGCGGCCACCGGGCGGCGCAGCGGACGGTGCGCTTCCAGCCGGAGGAGCAGGTGGGCCGGGCGGCCCTGCGCTTCGCCGAGCTGCTCGGCGCGGCCGAGCTGCCGCCGGCGCGGCCGCAGCTCTTCCTGGACGCCGGGGAGCGGGCGGCGGGCGAGCGCCTGTGGACGCAGGGACGCACTGAGGGACGGGGGTTCCGCCTGGCCGTGGGCCCCGGCGGCGGCCTGCCGGCGAAGTGCTGGCCGCCGGAGAGCTTCGCGGCGCTGCTCCGCCGGCTGGCGGAGATCCCGGGCCTGGAGATCGCCCTGGTCGGCGGCCCGCGCGAGCGGGAGCTGGCGGTGGAGCTGGCGGCGGCCTGTCCCGGCAGCCGCTGTTTCCCGGACCTCGGGCTGCGCGAGACCTTCGCCCTGATCGCCGCCGCCGACGGCGTGGTCTGCAACTCCAGCCTGCTGCTGCACGCCGCCGCCGCCTTCTCCCGGCCCACCCTGGCGCTGCTCGGCGCCGCGTTCCCCTCGGCGCGGGCGCATCAGGCGCAATGGGGATACCCGGGGACCTCGTGGAGCCTCGGCCCCGAGCCGGGATCGCGGGGGATCGCCACTCCCGAGGAGGCGATGGGCGCGCTCCGCGAGCATCTCCTGGAGGGGGCCGCGTGAACGCCGGCCACGGGGTACGGATCGTCCAGATCGTTCCGGAGGCTCCCGCCGGCGATCGGCGGCGTGGCGGGATACGCGGCCGCCCTGGCCGGCGCCCTGGAGCGGGCGGGCCTCGCCACCCGCTTCCTTGCTCCCGGGGCACTGGCGCGGGACGGCCGGCGGCTCGAGCGGGAGCTGGCCGGGGAGGAGACCATCCTGCTGCACTACGCCAACTACGGCTACGCGCGGCGCGGCTGCCCCGCCGGCCTGGTCGCCGGCCTGGAGCGGTGGCGGGCCGCCCGGGCCGGGGGACGGCTGGTCACCGTCTTCCACGAGGTCTACGCCTCCGGCCCCCCCTGGCGCAGCTCCTTCTGGCTCAACCCGTGGCAGCGGCGGCTGGCCGCCCGGCTGGCGGCTCTGAGCGACCGCGTCCTCACTCCCCTCGGGCTGTATGCCGGGCTGCTGGGGCGGCTGGCTCCCGGCGTCCGGGTTGCCGTCCTGCCCGTGTTCTCCACGGTCGGCGAGCCCGCCGAGATGCCGGAAGCCGGCGGCCGCCCCCCCGCGCTGGCCGTCTTCGGCGGCGCCGGCGTCCGCGGCCGGGCCTATGGCGAGTGGCGGCCGAGCCTGGCGGCGGCCTGCCGGGAGCTGGGGATCGAGGAGATCCTCGACGTGGGACCGGACGCGGGCGCCCCCGGCTCGCTGGACGGCCTGCCGGTGCGCCGGCTGGGCGTCCTGCCGGAGGCCGCGGCCGGCGCCGCCCTGCTGGCCGCGCGGGCCGGGTTCCTCGCCTACCCTCCCCGGTTCCTCGCCAAGTCGACCATCTTCGCCGCCTACTGCGCCCACGGCCTGCTGCCGGTCTGCGCCTGGAAGCGGGAGGAGGGCGGCGGCGAGGCGCCGCCGTTCTGGCGGCCCAGCGACGCCGGGGAGCCCCGCGGGGTGGCCGCCGCCGCCCTCGCCTGGTACCGCGGGCACTCGCTCGCCCGCCAAGCCGAGATCTACCGCGGACTGCTGGCGGGAGACAGGGAGTGAAGGTGCTCGTCTACTCGCCGGCGTTTCTGCCCGGGATCGGCGGCCTGGAGATCAACGTCGCCAGGACCGCCGCCGCGCTGGTCCGCCACGGGTTCGAGGTGGTCGTCGTCACCACGACCGCGAATACGGTCCAGGATGAGGGGGCGGACGCATTCCCGTTCCGGGTCGTCCGCCGGCCGGGTCCGGCCGAGCTGCTGCGCTGGGTCCGCTGGTGCGACCTCTTCTACCAGGCGAACGTCAGCCTGCGCGGCCTCTGGCCCCTCCTGCTGGCGCGCCGGCCCTGGGTGGTCTCCCACCATAGCTGGTACTGCCGGCCGGACGGCCGCGTCGCCTGGGCGGACCGCCTCAAGCGCCGGCTTCTCCGCCACGCCGCGGCCTCGATCTCGGTCAGCCGGGCGATGGCCGCGGACCTCGACACCCCTTCGACGGTGATCCCCAACGCCTACCGGGACGACCTCTTCCGGGTGATGCCGGGAGTGGAGCGCACGCGCGACCTGATCTTTCTGGGCCGGCTGGTGTCGGACAAGGGGGTCGAGATCCTGATCGAGGCCCTGTCGCGGCTGGCAGCCGAGGGCCTCGCGCCCCTCCTGACGGTCGTCGGCGAGGGCCCCGAGCGGGCGCGTCTCGAAGCTCAGGCGGCCGGGCTGGGCCTCGCGGACCGGGTCGACTTCCTCGGCCTGCGCACCGGCGAGGAGCTGGTCCGCCTACTCAACGAGCACCGCGTCCTGGTCGTCCCCTCGCGCTACAACGAGCCGTTCGGCATCGTCGCCCTGGAGGGGATCGCCTGCGGGTGCGTGGTGGTGGGCTCCAGCGGCGGCGGCCTTCCCGAGGCCATCGGGCCGTGCGGCCTGACCTTTCCCAACGGCGACGCCGCGGCCCTAGCGAACATCCTCGCCGGGCTGCTGCGCGACCCCCAAGGCGGCGACGAGCTGACGCGGCACGCGGCCGCGCACCTGGCGGCCCACCGGGAGGCCAGCGTCGGCGCCGCCTATGCCGGCGTCCTGACCCACGCCCTGAAAGGAGCCCGGCGATGATGAACGTCCGAGTGCTGCTCTCCCTCGCCTGCATCGTCTCCGCCGTGTGGGCCTTCCGCCACTGGCGGGCGGCCGTCCAGCTCGCCATGATTGTCCTGGTCCTCGAGGGTGCCGTCCGCAAGTGGCTGTTCGTCGAGGCGCAGGACATCATCTACTTCGGCAAGGACATCTTGCTCCTCGCCGCCTACGGCGGGTTCCTCGCCGACCGGCGGCGGATCCGCGACCGCTGGCTCCCGCCGGCGCCAGCGCTCTACATCATCCTCTCCGCCGCCGCGGTCTACGGCGTGTTCGAGATCGCCAATCCGCTGCTGCCCAACCTCTGGGTCGGCCTGATCGGCTTCAAGTCCTACTTCCTGTACGTGCCGCTCCTGTTCGTCCTGCCAGCCGTGTTCCCCAGCGACGCGGCGCTCGCCCGGTTCCTCCAGCGGTTCCTCCTGCTCTCGATCCCGGTCGGCCTGCTCGCGGTGGCGCAGTTCTTCAGCCCGGCTTCGAGCATCCTGAACACCTATGCCCGCCCCACCAACGATCCGATCAGCGCGGTGACCTTCGGCAGCTCGAGCTTCGTGCGGGTCACCGGGACCTTCTCCTTCATCAGCGGCTACTCCGCCTACCTCACCGGGATCGTGATGCTCGCGCTCGCCGTGCTCGCCACCACGCGCTGGCGCTTCCGCGGCAACCTGATGGTCTACCTGGCCCTCGGGCTGTCGATCCTGGGCATGCTGATGACCGGCTCGCGGGGGCCGGTGGTGATCCTCGCCGCCCTGTTTCCCCTCTACTGGTGGCTCGCCGTGGCGCGGGAGAGGGGGAGCGGAACGACGATCGTCCGGCTGGCGGTCGGGGTGGTTCTGCTCGCCGGATTCGTCAGCGTGGTCGGACGCGACGCGTTCGGCGCCTTCCGCGGGCGCTCGGCCGCCGCCGCCGGGGAGGAGGTCGCCGGCCGCATCTCCCTGCCGTTCACCGCGCCGTTCTCGACCCTGCCGGACGCCGGCCCCTTCGGTTACGGCATCGGCGCGACTCATCAGGCGGCCACGGCGGTCACCCCGAACCTCGTCCCCTACAGCTGGCTGGACGGCCACCTCGTCGAGGTCGAGAGCGGCCGCGTGATGCTGGAGATGGGCCCCCTCGGCTTCCTGCTCGTCTATCTCGGCCGCGTGATGCTGGCGCTGTTCGCCTTCCAGCAGGTCTTCCGGCTGAAGACGCTCTTCCACCGCTCCCTGGCGGTGGCGGGACTCCTGGTCTTCCTCGCCGCTCTCCCGGCCGGCACCGTGTTCGACGTCACCACCGGCCTGCTCTACTGGTTCTTCGTCGGCATGCTGTTCCTGGTCATCCGGCTCGACCGCCAGCGCGTCCTGGCGGCACAGACCGCACAAGCCGCGCAGACCGCTCAGACGACGATCCAGCCCCCCCGGCCGGACGCTGCTCTCCCGCTCGGCCCTCCACGGGCGCAGCCGCGATGAGCCGATCGACCCTGGTCACCCATCCGGGCCGGCAGCACTCCCACCAGGCGGCGCTGGCGCTCCAGGAGGCGGGGATGCTCGCCGGCTACTGGTCGGGAGTGCCGGCGACGCCCGAGCAGGCGCGGCGGGTGCCCGCCCTTCTCCGCTCGCGCTTCGCCCGCTACGCCCCGGTGCCGCTCGATCCCCGGCGGGCGCGCTGGCACCCCTGGACCCCGGCCCTGCGGCGGACCGGCGACGCCCTGCTGCCGGCGGGCGCCGCCGCCTGGAGCGACTTCGCCGCCTGCCGGCTGTTCGACCGCTGGGTGGCGCGCGGGCTGCACCGGAGCCGCCGAAGTGAGCTGGACGCCGTGATCGCCTGCGAGATCTCGGCCCTCGCCACCTTCCGGGAGGCCCGCCGGCGAGGGATCCGGACCCTGCTCGACGCGCCGTCCATCCACCACGCCGCCCAGGACCGCCTGCACGGCACCACCGACCCTCCCCGCCTCCACCACCGGATCGTGGCGGTCAAGGAGGCGGAGATCGCGCTCGCCGACGCCATCCTGACCGTCTCGGAGCTCGCCCGGCGAACCTACGTCGAGGCGGGCGTGCCGCCGGAGAAGGTCCACGCGGTGCCGTTGGGGGCCGACCTCGAGCTGTTCTCGCCGGCAGAGCGGCAGGCCGGCGCCGATTTCATTTTTCTCTTCTCCGGCGCGACGATCCACCGCAAGGGGTTCGATCTGCTGCTCACGGCGTTCGACCGGGTGCGGGCCGGGAACCCCGCCGCCCGGCTGCGCCTCGTTGGCCCCCGGGGGGACTCCGCCCACCTGCTGGATCGCCGCGGGTTGGACGGGCGAGGATCGGACGGGATCGATCCCCTGGGGCCGGTCCCGCAGCCGGAGCTGGCCGCCGAGCTCCGGCGGGCCGACCTCCTGGTGCTCCCCTCGCGCAACGACTCCTACGGCATGGTGGTGGCGGAGGCGCTCGCCTCCGGTCTCCCCGTCCTGGTCACGGAGATGGTGGGCGCCAAGGACCTGGTGACCGGGGGGAAGACCGGCTGGATCGTGCCGGTGGACGACGTTGCCGCCCTCGCCGAGCGGATGGACTGGTGCGCTCGCCATCCGGACGACGTCCGGGCGATGCGGGCGGATTGCCGCCGGGCGGCGGAGTCCGCCACCTGGCCGGCCTACCATCGACGGTTCGTGGATCTCCTGGAGGAGATCCTGTGAAGCTCCTCCACGTGGTCCCCACCTACCTGCCCGCCTGGCGCCACGGCGGGCCGATCCTGGCCGTCCACGGGCTGTGCAAGGCGCTCGCGGCGCGCGGGCACCAGGTGACCGTCTTCACCACCAGCGTCCATGGGGAGGGAACGCTCGACGTCCCCCTCGCCCGGCCGGTGGACGTGGACGGAGTCGAGGTGCGGTACTTTCCGGTCCTCCCCTTCCGCCGCCTCTACATCGCCCCGGGACTGGCGGCGGCGGCGCGGGCGGAAGCCGCGCGGTTCGACGCCGTCCACCTCCACTCGGTCTTCCTTTGGCCCACCTCGGCGGCGGCGCGGGCGGCCGAGCGGGCCGGCGTGCCTTACCTCCTCTCGCCGCGGGGGATGCTGGTGCCGGAGCTGATCCGCGCCCACGGCCGCCGGCGCAAGCTCGCCTGGATGCTCCTCGCCGAGCGCCGGACGATCGAGCGCGCCGCGGCCCTGCACGTGACGAGCGCTCTCGAAGCCCGGGAGGCGGCCCGGCTGGACCTCCCGCTGCCCCCCTGCGAAGTGGTGCCCAACGGGATCGACCCCGCCCCCTGGGACGGCGACCCGGCCGCCCTCTCCGCCACCGTCCGCGCCGTCGTGGAGGGGGGGGAGGCACCCCGTTCCTGCTCTTCCTCGGGCGCCTCTCCTGGAAGAAGGGGCTCGACCGGCTGATCCCCGCCCTGGCGCGGGTCCCCGGCGCCCTCCTCGCGGTCGCCGGCAACGACGAGGAGGGGATCCTCCCTGGGCTGGAGCGGCTGGCCCGCGATTCCGGAGTGGCCGAACGCGTCCGCTTCCTCGGCCCGGTGCACGGCGCGGACAAGGCGGCCCTGCTCCACCGGGCGGCGGCGCTCGTCCTCCCCTCCCGCTCGGAGAACTTCGGCAACGTGGTCCTGGAGGCCTGGTCGGCGGGGCGGCCGGTCGCCGTCACGCCCGAGGTGGGCCTCGCGGCGGCGGTCCGTGAGACCGGCGCGGGGATCGTGGCGGACGGCGATCTCGGAGCGGCCCTGCGGGACCTGCTCGCCGATCCCGCCGGGCTCGACGAGATGGGCCGGCGGGGCGCGGCGACGGTCCGCGAGCGCTTCGGCTGGGCGGCGGTGGCGGAGGAGATGGAAGCGGTCTACGAGAGGATCGCCGCTCCGTGAAGATCGCTTTTCTCGTCGAACGCCCGACGCAGTTCGAGGCGCCGTTCTACCGCTTCGCCGCCCGGGACCCGGAGCACGAATTCCGCGTGCTCTTCACCGGCAAGGACGTGGCGGAGCCGGTCTGGGATCCGGAGCTCGGCGACCCCGGTCTCCTGGGGGATCGACCTGCTCGGTGGCTATCCTCACGAGGTCTGCCCGCCGGCGGATGCCGCCCCGTGGCTGGCGGAACGGCTCCGGCCGGGGCGCTGCGACCTGCTGATCGCCAACGGCTACACCCAGGGGATCTACCGGCTGGGCGCCCGCGCCGCCCGGCGGGCGGGAGTGGCGGCTGCCCTGCGGCTCGATTCGGTGCTCTGGGACACCTCTTACCCCCGCCAGCTTGCCAAGCGGCTCCTCTTCGCCACCTATATGAAACGGACCTACGACCTCTTTCTCGGCACCGGCAGCCTGACCCTCGACTACCTCCGCGCCCACGGAGTCCCGCAGGAGCGCACCGGCCTCTTCCCCTACGCCGTGGACGTGGAGAGCTTCGCGGAGCGCTCCCGCCTCTCCCCCGGGGAGCGCGCCGCCGTCCGGGAGCGGCTCGGCGTGCCCGTGGGCGCCCGGGTCGTGCTGGGGCTCGCCAAGTTCAACCACCGGGAGGCGCCCTGGGATCTCCTCCGCGCCTTCGCCCGTCTCTGCCGTAGTGGACCCGAGGACCTCTGGCTGGTGCTCGCCGGGGACGGCCCCGCCCGGCCGGAGCTGGAGGGCTTCGTCCGCGAGCAGGGGCTGTCGCGGGCGCGCTTCCCCGGCTACGTCCCCTACCCCGGGCTGCCAGCCCTCTACGCGGCGGCGGACCTGTTCGTCCATCCCGCCCGCGAGGAGCGCTGGGGGGTCTCCATCCAGGAGGCCCTCGCCTGCGGGCTGCCGGTGGTCGCCTCCTCGCGGGTCGGCGCCGGCTACGATCTCGTCGAGGCCGGCGGCAACGGCTTCGTCTATCCGGTCGGTGACGACGGGTTGCTGGCCCACCAGATCGGCGAGGCGCTCGCCCTTCCCCTGGAGCGGGTGCGCGGGCGAAGCGCGGCGATCCTCGCCCGCTGGGACTACCCGGCCACCTGGCACAACCTCTTGAAAGCGGTCGAAAGAGTCGCGAGGCCGTCATGATCCCCCTCTCCGTCATCGTCACCACCCGCGACGAGGAGGCGAACGTCGAGCGCTGCCTGCGCAGCGTCCACGGCTTGGCGGACCAGATCTTCGTGCTCGACTCCGAGAGCACCGACCGCACGGTCGAGATTGCCCAGAGGTACGCCGAGGTCCAGACCCTGGCCTACGATCACAGCCGGATCATCCCCTGGATCTTCCAGTGGGGTCTCGACAACCTCCCCCTGCGCAACGACTGGGTGCTGATCCTGGAGGCCGACCAGGCGGTGACGCCCGGGCTCCAGGCCGAGCTCGCGGCCCTGCTCGCCCGGCCGGACGAGGTGCGCGAGGACGGCTTCTACATCCACCGCCGGCAGATCTTCCGCGGCAGGCCGCTGCGCTTCGGCGGCTACGGCAGCAAGGTGATCCTGAAGCTCTTCCGGCGCAGCCGCTCCGGGCTCGATCCGGTCGAGCAGGACACGCGCGTCTACGTGCGCGGCCCCGTCGGGCGGCTGCGGGCACCGCTCGAGGAGTGGAACCTCAAGGAGGACTCGATCCAGTTCTATCTCCACAAGCATCTCCGCTATGCTGAGGCCTTCGCCCGGGAAGAGCTGGAGCGCCGGCGGCGGGCCCTGCCGTGGAAGGCGACCCCTCGCCTCTTCGGCTCCCCGGACGAGAGAATCCTCTGGCTCAAGACCCACTACTACCGCATGCCGCTGTTCGTCCGTCCCATGCTCTACTTCCTCTACCGCTACCTCTTCCTGCTCGGCATCCTGGACGGCAAGACGGGGTTCGTCTTCCACTTCCTCCAGGCGTTCTGGTTCCGGCTGGTCATCGACATCCGCCTGGAGGAGATGATGAAAGAGCCCTCACCGGGAGAGGGGGAGAAGGCTTGAGCCGCATCCTGGGCCTCAGCGTCTACCACGCGGACGCCTCGGCGGCGGCGGTGGTGGACGGCCGGTTCGTGGCCGGCGTCGAGGAGGAGCGCTTCCGCCGGGTCAAGCACTGGGCGGGCTTCCCCGAGCGGGCGATCCGCTTCTGCCTGGAGGAGATGAACGGCGGCGGCCCCGAGGGTCTCAGCGGGCTCACCGCCCTCGCCGTGGCCCGCCAGCCGCGCGCCTACCTGGCGCGCAAGGCGCTGCTCGCCCTCTCCCACCCGCGCAGCCTGCGCCGCGCCCTGGGCCGCGCCCGCAACCTCCGGCAGGTCGCCTCCCTGGAGGAGCGGATCTCGACCGCCCTCGGTGGCCGGGCGCCGCGGCTGCACGCGGTGGAGCACCACCTGGCGCACGTCGCCTCGGCCTTCTTCTGCTCGCCGTTCGAGGAGGCGATGTGCCTGACGGTCGACGGCTTCGGCGACTTCGTCTCGACCATGATGGCGGTGGGGCGCGGCGGCTCGATCGAGGTGCTCGGGCGGGTCCACTTCCCCCACTCGCTCGGCCTGTTCTACACCGCGGTCACCCAGTACCTGGGCTTCCTCGGCTTCGGCGACGAGTACAAGGTGATGGGCCTCGCGGCCTACGGCGAGCCCACCTTCGCCGAGCACCTGGGGAGGATGGTCCCGGCGCTGCCGGACGGCACCTTCGCGCTCGACCTGCGCTACTTCCGCCACCTCTCCGAGGGGGTGGACATGACCTGGGAGGAGGGCTCGCCCGAGTTGGGGAGGGTCTACGCCCCGGCACTCGCCGAGTTGCTCGGCCCCCCGCGCCGGCGCGACGAGGAGCTGACCCAGCGCCACATGAACCTCGCGGCCTCCCTGCAGAGCGTCTACGAGGAGCGCTTCTTCGCCCTGGTACGCGCCCTCCAGCGCCGCACCGGCCTGAAGCGCCTGGCCCTCGCCGGCGGCTGCGCCATGAACTCGCTCGCCAACGGCAAGCTGTTCGACCGCACGGACGTCGAGGAGGTCTTCATCCAGTCCGCCGCCGGTGACGCCGGCACCTCCCTGGGGGCGGCGCTCTACGTCCACCACGCCATCCTCGGCGCGCCGCGAAACGGCTTCGTCATGGAGCACTCCTACTGGGGACCGGCCTACGGCGAGGAGGCGATCCGGCGGGCGCTCGCCGACGCCATCCCCGGCTCCGGCGGCCGGGACGGCGACTGGGGCGCCGGCGAGAATCTCCGCGTCGAGACCGTCCACGACGAGGAGCTGCTGGCCGACCGCACCGCCGAGGCGATCGCCGGCGGCGAGGTGGTCGGCTGGTACCAGGGGCGCTCCGAGTGGGGTCCCCGCGCCCTCGGCAACCGCTCGATCCTGGCCGACCCGCGGCGGGCGGACATGAAGGACGTGCTCAACCTGAAGATCAAGCGCCGGGAGTCCTTCCGCCCCTTCGCCCCCTCGATCCTGGAGGAGCGCACGGGCGACTGGTTCACTCTCGACTACCCCGACCCGTTCATGATCAAGGTCTACCCCATCCGGCCGGAGAAGCGGCCGCTGGTCCCCGCGGTGACCCACGTGGACGGCACCGGCCGGCTGCAGACGGTTTCGCGGCGGACCAACCCCCGCTACTGGGCGCTGATCGCCGCCTTCGAGCGCCGCACCGGCGTGCCGATGGTGGTCAACACCTCGTTCAACGAGAACGAGCCGATCGTCAACACCCCGGCCGAGGCGCTCGACTGCTTCCTGCGCACCCGCATGGACCGGCTGGTGCTCGGCGACCTCGTGGTGACCCGGACATGAAGGCGGGCCGCCGCGAGCTGCTGGCCATGGCCGTGCTGGCCGTCGGGCTGCGCGTCGCCCTGTTCCTGGTGGCGACGGGGCTCACCCATGCCACCTTCACCGACTTCGCCGGCACGGCGGACGGCTACCAGTACATCGCCTATGCCCGCGCCTGGCTCGGCCCCGACGCGGAGTTCGCCGCCCACCCCGACTACGGCCGGTTCTTCCCCGGCTATCCGATGCTCATCGCCGGCCTCCACCGCGCCGGCGTGCCGCTGGCCGCGGCGGCCCTGCTCCCCTCCTGGCTCGCCGCCGGCATCGTGGCGATCCTCTGCGCGCTCTACTTCGGCGACCGCCGGGTCGGCTGGGCCATGGCCGCGCTCACCCCGTCCTACGTGTTCAGCGGCGCCCTGATCTGCTCGGAGGCGATGTGCCTGCTCGGCTCGATGGCCGGGCTCGTCCTCGCCCGGCGGGAGCGGCCGCTCGCCGCCGGCCTGGCGTTCGGTCTCGGCGGGCTGTTCCGCCCGGTCGCCGTGTTCGCCCTGCTCGGCGTGGTGGCGGCGGAGCTCCGGGAGAGACGGCGGCGGCGGGCCACGGCGATGACCGCAGTGGCCGGCCTCGTCGTCGCCGCCGGGCTCGCCGCCGTCCACTGGCGCTTCGGCGATGCCCTGATGAGCCTGCGCCACTACCGGGGCGCGGCCGCCTACGACGGCCAGATCTTCACCTGGCCCTTCCGAGCGCTGATCACCATCCCGCTCACCTCGCCGGTGCCGGCCTGGAAGCTGGCCTTCGTGGCGGCGCACCTGGCGGCGGTGCTCGGGGGGTGCGTGCTCGCCGTCCGGCAGCTTCGGAAGCCGGCAGACCCCGCGGATAACGCCGAGCGCCGCCTCGCCACCGTCGCCGCCGTCTGGCTGCTGGCCAACATGCTCTACGTGGTGTGTATCGGCGGCTTCTGGGGGTTCCACGACTTCCCCCGCTTCCTGGTGCCGGCGCTGCCGCCCCTGTTCTTCGTCTACCGCCGGCTCCTCCCGGCCCGCGCCTGGGTCTGGCTCCCCGTGGGAGCGCTGTCGGTGATCCTGTCGATCGAACCCACGACCCGGCGGCTCACCCCCGCGCCGGTCCCCACACCCTCCGCCGAGGCGACATGGCAGACTCCTGGCGTCAGGCCCTCCGCATCCTGAGGTCCAACGGACCCGGCTTCTTCCTGCGCTTCCTGGGCTCCCGGGTGGTGACCACGGCCAGCCTGTGGCGCCGGCTGCGCCGCCTCCCCCCGTCGGCGGACTTCGGCGAGATGATCTCCCTGATGGTGGACCGCCCGCTCGGGCCCGGGCAGCCCGTCTTCGCCATGCAGCGCCCGGCGGAGATCGCCGCCTTCCTCTCCCGCATGGCCGCCCTGCGGCCGCGGGTGGTCGTGGAGATCGGCACCGCCTCGGGGGGCACGCTCTTCCTGCTCGCCCGCGCCGCCGCGCCGGACGCCCTGCTGGTGAGCCTCGACCTCCCCGGCGGCTCCTTCGGCGGCGGCTACCAGGCCTGGCGCAAGCCGCTCTACCGCTCGTTCGCCCGCGACGGCCAGCGCATCGTCTTGCTGCGCGGCGACTCCCACGATCCGGCGATGGCGGCGCGGCTGCGCCGCGCCCTCGCCGGCCGCCCGGTCGACGTGCTGTTCATCGACGGTGACCATCGTTATGAAGGAGTGAAGGCCGACTTCGAGGCCTACTCCCCCTTGGTGCGCCCCGGCGGCCTGGTCGCCTTCCACGACATCGTGCCCGATCCCGGCCAGGAGGGAATGGAGGTGAACCGCTTCTGGCGCGAGATCTCCGCCCGTCTCCCCTCGGCGGAGCTGGTCGAGCGCCCGGACCAGCAGGGCTACGGCATCGGCGTGCTCACCATGGCCGCCCCGCCATGAACCGGCCGCTCGATCCCGGGGGCGTGGCGCTGCTGCTGACCGCGACCGTGCGGGTCAACCGCGGCGTCGCCGGCGTGACCGCCCCTTCCGCCGAGGAGCGGGAGGCGGAGTACGCGGAGAACCTGCGGTACCACCTCCACCACCATCCGCGCGTCTGCCGGATCGTCCTCGCCGAGAACTCCGGCTGGCCGCTCGACCGCTTGCGCGAGGTGGCCAGCGACAACCCCCTGGGCAAGGAGGTCGAGCTGGTGCAGCTCGACTGCAACGATTTCCCCGGCCACCTCGGCAAGGGCTACGGCGAGGCGCTCCTCATCGACCGCGCCCTGGGCGCCTCGCGCCTCCTCGCCGGGGCGAGCCACGTGGCCAAGCTCACCGGCCGGCAGCGGATCGACAACCTCACCGCCCTACTGGCGCGGGTCCCCGCGGACGTGCGCTTCCTCTGCGACCTGCGCGACCACGGCTTCTACGAGCGCTTCGGCCTGCCCGCGGCCGGCCGCTACTGCGACACCCGGTTCTTTCTCTTCACCCGGCCCTTCTTCGACGCCCACCTGCGCGGGCTCCACCGCGAGGCCGCCGGCCGGGCCGGGGAGCTCAACCTGGAGGCGGCCTACTACGAGGTCCTCAAGACCCTCGACCGCGAGCCGGGGGTGCTCTGCCGCTTCCCGGTCGAGCCCCGCTACCGGGGCATGGCGGGTCACTGGTACAAGGACTACGGCAGCCCGCGGGAGCGGATCAAGCAGATGGTGCGCGCCGTGGCGCGGCGGCTTCTGCCGCTGGCTCGATTTTGAGGAGGTCGGACGACAAGAGGAAGCGGGCGAGCGCCTCGGCCGTGACCTCGTAGCCCACGGGGTTGCAGTGCGGGTCGCGCGGCAGCAGGTGGAAGGGGCCGCGGGCCGCGTTGGCCCGGAAGGCGTCGATCAGCGGGCAGTAGGGGAGGCCCGCGCCGGCCGCCGTCGCCCGGAGGCGGCGCTCCAGGGCGTACCGGTCGTAGCGCCCCGGCGGCAGGCCGAGCCGCCTCTCGGTGTCCCAGATGTAGGGATCCCAGACCTCCGCGATCGCCGGATGGGCGTAGAAGAAGAAGCGCGCGCCGCCGCTCCGGGCGGCGCCGTCCATCGCGGTCAGCAGTGAGGTGAACAGCTTCCAGTCGATCGCGTCCAGCCGCTCCGGCGCGTAGTAGAAGTCGGGAGCGATCCCCAGCAGGTTGCGGTCCCGCCAGCCGCCGAAGCGGGCGCGCAGGACGGCGATCCGCGGCTGGAGCAGGCGGTAGAGGGCCGACCGCTGAACCAACTGCCGCGGGCCACCGGCGCCTGCCGCCGGCCTCGGAGATCCCGCCGGAGGCGGCACGTAGGTCAGCCCGCCGTCCGCCGCCAGGGTGAAACGGGGCTTGGGCAGTCCGTACGCCTCCCGCGACTCGTTGCCGCCGAAGTCGTTGTCGCACAAGCCATAGGCGACCAGGTCGGGATGGTAGAGGGGGATCAGCCGGCGCATCAGGAGCAGCTCCTGGTCCGTGGAGTAGCCCTCGACCCCGGCGTTCAGCACCTCGACGCGGCGGCCCGTCCGGCGCAGCAGGCGCTCGAGATCCCGGTGGATGGCGCGGTCCGGGGGGACGCTCCGGCCGGCGACCGTTGAATCCCCGAAGAGCAGGATGCGGATCGTCCCCGGAGGCTTCGGCCGCCGCGCCCCGGCGGGCGCGATGCCGTCCGGGTTCGTCCGGTAGCGGACGAGCCAGCCCTGCTCGGTCCGGGTGGTGACGTCAAGGTCCGGGCGCTGCACCCAGCCCAGCTCGGGGTCCGGCCGCCAGTCCGCGGCGGCGTCGCGCTGCCGCCAGAGGCTCCCGGGCACGCAGAGCCGGATCACCGCCTCGAGCAGGCCGAGGGTCAGCAGGCAGGACGCCAGCACCACCACGGCTCGCGCGGCGGCGCGGCGCAGGCGCGATCCTCGCGATCCTGGGATTGATTTCATGTTCGATGGATCTCTCGTTCCTACCGATTGTAACCCCGCCGGGCGATTCGGATATGCTCCGCCTTCAACTGCGAGGAAGCACGCATGCTGCGCATCGCCGTCGTCGGCGCGGGCCACTGGGGCCCCAACCTGATCCGCAACTTCCACAACCACACGACCAGCGAGGTCGCCTGGGTGATCGACCGCGACCAGGCCCGGCTGAAGCTCGCCGAGAGCCGCTACCCGGGGGTGCGGGTGGCCGCCGATCCGTCGGTCGCCTTCGCCGACCCCGCGGTCGACGCGGTGGTGATCTCCACCCCCACCGTCACCCATCACGACCTCGCCTCGGCGGCGCTCGCGGCCGGCAAGCACGCGCTGGTCGAAAAGCCGATCGCCGCCAATTCCGGAGAGGCCGACGCCCTGTGCGAGCTCGCCGAGCGGCGCGGCCTCGTCCTCATGGTCGGCCACGTCTTCCTGTTCAACGGCGCCATCCGGCGGGTCAGGGAGTACCTCGACCAGGGCCAGCTCGGACGCCTCTTCTACCTCTCGATGATCCGTACCAACCTGGGTCCCATCCGCATGGACGTCAACGCCGCCTGGGATCTCGCGGCCCACGACGTGGCAATCGCCAACGACTGGCTGGGCGCGGCCCCGCTCCACGCCGCCGCGCAGGGGGGCTCCTGGATCAACCCCGGGATCGAGGACGCCGTCTTTGCCAACCTCTGGTATCCGGACAGCGTGATGGTCAATCTCCACGTCTCGTGGCTCAGCCCGAGAAAGGTCCGCGACATCACCGTCGTGGGGGAAAAGGGAATGCTGACGTTCGACGACATGAACCTCTCCGAGCCCTTGCGGCTCTACGACAAGCAGGTGACCGAGCAGCGCAGCACGCCCGGCTTCATCGACACCTTCGGCTCCTTCCGCACCAGCATCCGCGAGGGGGACATCCGTATCCCGAAGGTGGCGATGAACGAGCCGCTCAAGGCCGAGTGCGACCATTTCCTCGAGTGCGTCGCGAGCGGCGCCAGACCGATCTCGGACGGCCGCAGCGGCGCCGCGGCGGTGCGCGTGCTCGACGCCATCTCACGCTCGATCCGCAACGGCGGCGCCAAGGAGGCCGTATGAGCGGCCCGCAGATCCCCCTGGTCGACCTCAAAGCGCAGCACGCCGAGGTGGCCGAGGAGGTGGCGGAGGGCTTCGCCCGGGTGATCGAGGACACCGCGTTCGTCCTCGGTCCCCAGGTGCGCGAGTTCGAGGCGGCGTTCGCCCGCTTCTGCGAGGCCCCCCACTGCGTCGGCGTCGCCAACGGCACGGATGCCATCGAGCTCACCGTGCGGGCACTGGGCCTCGGCCCAGGCGACGAGGTGATCGTGCCGGCCAACACCTTCATCGCCAGCGCCCTGGGCGTCGTGCGGGCGGGCGCCCGGCCGGTGATCGTGGACTGCGACGAGTACCAGCTCCTCGATCCCGCCCGGATCGAGGCCTCGATCGGCCCCCGCACCCGGGCGGTGCTCCCCGTCCACCTCTTCGGCCAGATCGCCGACATGGAGGCGATCGCCGAAGTCGCTGAAGCGCGCGGGCTCGCCGTGATCGAGGACGGCGCCCAGTCGCAGGGGGCGCGGCGCAACGGCCGGCCCAGCGGCGCCTTCGGAGTCGCCGCCGCGACCAGCTTCTACCCGGGCAAGAACATCGGCGCCTACGGCGACGCCGGAGCGGTGGTCACCGCCTCCGACGAGATCGCCGGGCACCTGCGCAAGCTCCGCAACTGGGGGAGCGAGACGAAGTACCACCACCCCGAGATCGGCTTCAACTCCCGCCTCGACACCCTCCAGGCCGTGGTGCTCTCGGCCAAGCTGAAGCGCCTCGACGCCTGGAACCAGGCCCGCCGCCAGGCCGCGGCCCGCTACGACCAGCTCCTCGCCGGCCTCTCGGGCATCGAGCTGCCGAAAACGCTGCCCGGCAACGAGCCCGTCTGGCACCTCTACGTGGTCCGCGTCCCGAACCGCGACGAAGTGCTCGCCAAGCTGAACGCCGAAGGGATCGGAGCCGGCATCCACTACCCCGTCCCCCTCCACCTCCACGGCGCCCTCAAGGATCTCGGCTATCGCGCGGGGGATTTCCCCGTGGCCGAGCAGGCCGCCGCGGAGATCCTGTCGCTGCCGATGTACCCGCACCTTACCGAGGCGCAGCAGCAGCGGGTGGCGGAGGCGCTGCGGCGGGCCGTTGGCTGAAAGCCCTTACTTCGGAAGCCGCGCCCGCCGCGCCGCCAGATCCGCCGCGGCCACCTCGATCGCCGCCACGTCGGTCAGCACCGGCAGGAAATCCATCCCCCGCACCCAGGCGAGATCCACCGGCAGCGGGTTGAGCTTCCTCGCCGGCTCCGGATAGGGCTCGCCGAAGGCCAGCTTGACGAAGAGATAGGGGAGGTTCAGCCCCGCCCGGGTGAAGAAGAGGTGGGTGGTGAAGAAGCGGCCGATGTTGATCTCGGTCGGGTTCGGCACCCCGCGCGGGTCGTAGGTGAGGTCGACCGCGAAGATGCCGTTGGGCCGCGGATCGATCGCCGCGACGGCCGCCTGGGCCAGCTCGTCGAGCTTCCGGGTCGGTCACCGTCACGCCGGTGCCGGTGATGCCGGTCACCCCGGACGGGGCGCGGTTGCCGAACTCCCAGTAGAGGCGCTTGCGCCCCTGGGCGACGATCAGCTCGCCCTCCTTGTAGAGCGCCGTCAAGGTGATCGAGTCCGGCCGCAGGCACTCGGCGGCAGTGAAGTTCCCCCAGCCCTCGCAGAAGTCGAGCCAGGCGCGGGCCACCTTGGGGCTCTCGGCGCGGAAGCTCCCCTTGCCGCCCCCCGGGCTGACCACGGCCCGCAGCCAGATGGGGGAGCCGAAGGCCGCGAAGGCGCGGTCGAGGTCCTGCTCGGTGGCCACCGGCATCGTCTCCGGCACGGTGAGGCCGGCCGCCTTCCAGCAGCGGAAGGACTCGTACTTGTCCTGGCAGATCTCGATCGTGCGGTGGGCGGGCAGGAAGGTGCGGGCGCCGATCTCGTCGCGGTGCGCGGAGATGGCGAGGATCTCCTGGTCGGGCTGGCTGTAGATCAGCTCGGCGCCGGTCTCCGCGACGAGCCCCTGGAGGATCGGAATGTAGTCCGCGTCGGAGGTCTCGGGGATCAGGTGGCACTCGTCGGTCTCGGCGCGCTGGAGGTAATACTTGTTACAGTCGGCTCCGATCAGATGGAACGTCTCCCCCGACTCGCGCAGCGAGCGCACGAAGTTCGTGGAGGGGGAGCCGCCCGCGCCGGTCACCAGGATGCGTCGTGGCGTCATGAGCCGGGGATTATAGTGTCTCGCGCCGTGATGAAAGTCCTCTTCTTCGCCCCCGTCTTCAACCAGGCCCGGGAGCTGCCGCGGGTGCTCGCCGAATTCGCCGCGGCCGCGCCGCCGGGCGTCGAGCTGCTCCTGGTCAACAACGGCTCGAGCGACGGCTCCGAGCTCCTGGTCCGCGAGAGCGGCCACCCCTTCCTCGACCTGCCGCGCAACCTGGGGGTGGGCTACGGCTACATCCGGGCGATCGACTGGGCGCTGGAGCAGGGGTATGAGATCTTCGGCGCCATGGCCGCCAACGGCAAGATGCTGCCGGCCGAGATCCCCCGCCTGCTGGCGCCGATCCTTGAGGCCCAAGCGGACTACGTCAACGGCAGCCGCTTCCTCCCCGGCGGCGGCTCGCCCAACCTGCCGGAGTTCCGGCGCCGGTCGATCCCCCTGGTCAACGCGTTCGTCCGCCTCGCCACCGGCGTGGCCTTGAGCGACGCCACCTGCGGCTTCCGCGCCTTCCGGCTCGACCTCCTGCGGCGGGCGGAGTTCGACTGGCACGCCCCCCGGCTCCATACCTACGGCTTCGAGTACTACCTCTACGCCAAGGTCCTGCTCGGCCGGCGGCTCCGCCGGGTGGAGGTGCCGGTGACCATGCGCTATCCGGCAGCCGGCCGCTACTCCAAGATCCGCCCCGGCCGGGACTGGTACGCCATGCTCGAGCCCTGGCTGCGGGCGCGGCTCGACGGCAAGGGGTTCCGCCCGGATTGAGCGAGCGCTGGATCTTCCTCGACCTCGACGGCCCGGTGCTCGACGTCTCCGCGCGCTACCACCACGTCCATCAGATCGTCGTCCAGCGGCATGGCGGCTGGCCCTTCCCGCGCTCCGCCTACTGGGAGGCGAAGCGGAACCTCGTTCCGGAAGCCGAGATCCTGCTCCGCTGTGGCCTCTCGCCGGAGGCGGCCCGGGAGGCCGACGCCCAGAGGCGGCTGGAGATCGAGCGCCCCCGCCACCTCAAGCTCGACGAGCCCTGGCCCTGGATGGCGGAGGTGCTCGACGAGCTCCTGGATCTGGGAAGGCTGGGGCTCGTCACCCTGCGCCAGCACCGCGACCGGCTCGACCGGCAGCTCGAAGCCCTCGGCCTCCACCTGTTCTTCCGCGAGGTCGTCGCCGGCCCGGGGGACGGCACGCCGGAGGCCAAGGCGGCGCTGCTGCGGCACTCCGGGATCTCCTGGGGACCGGGATCGGTCCTCGTCGGGGACACCGAGGTGGACGTGGCGAGCGGCCGGGCGCTGGGGCTCCGCACCGTCGCCCTCGGCTGCGGTATCCGCACGCCAGCCCTGCTGGCGCTCTGGTCGCCGGACGCGCTGTTCGAGGATCTGCGGCAGGTCCCTTCCTGGCTGGAGGGTGGAGCAAGTACCTGAAGGACAGCAGGGACCTCAAGGACACCAAGGAGGACAGTGACTCTTTGTCCCTGGCGTCCCTGGTGTCCTTCAGGTCCCTTTCTCCTACAGCCTGGCCAGCCGCCGCCGCGCCTCGGTCCAGGCCAAGTCCCAGGAGCGACACCGCCGCGCCGGGATCGTTCCCACCGGGACCGGCGGCTCGCCCGTCCGGTCGCCTGCCCGCTCCAGGAATTCCGAAAGCAGGCCGCGCAGGGGGCTGACGAAGTGGAGCGCCACGGCGTCTCCGGCGTCCACTCCGACCTCCGGCAACCATAGGAGGCGGGGGTCCCAGAGGCGGCAGCCGGCGCGCTGCCCCAGCAACGCCCAGGCGGTCTGCTCGACCCAGACGGGCGCGAAGCCGAATTCCGGCCGCGAGAGGTACCACTCCAGGAGGTCGGGATCGAAGAACCGGGTGCGGAAGAGGAGGACCCCGGTGTTGACCCGGCAGGGCAGAGCCAGCCGCTTCCGGGCCAGCAGGTGCCAGGAGCGGACCGAATAGGCGTTCTGGCGGTCGCTCATGAAGACGGCGCCGGTCTCCGCTCCGGTCTCCGGCCCCGGAAAGCGGAAGAGGCCGGCGAAGGGGCGTAGGAAGAGGACGTCCGAATCACAGTAGGCGAGGTCATCGAGGCCATCGTCCGCTTCCATCCCCGCCAGGAAAGGAATGTCAATCAGCTTCAGCGCCAGGGGATTCCTCTGCCGGAACGCCCGCAGGGCCGGCCGGCCGGCGAGGAGGTCTTCCACCCGGGCGTCCGCCTCGGCCCGCGGCACGAATTCGGGATCTCCCAGCCCTCGCGCCAGCCGCTCCCGGTCTTCCTCACCGAGCGAGCCGTCCTCGTGGATCCGCAGACGGAGCGGGTCGGCCGAATGGCGCAGCAGGCTTCCCAGGCAGGCAAGAGCCATCTCCACGTGAGCGTGCCCGAGGAGGGTGGCGACCCGCACCGGCTCGCGTAGAGTTTTGCGCATTCCTCTCTTCCCGCTTACACTAACCCGACCATCCCAACAGCCCGGACGGAGGAGAAGTAGAGCATGGATCGGAGCGTACACCCGTGATGCCCCACCGTCTCGTCTACCTCTGCGACTGGCTCCCCCCGGACTTCGGCGCGGTCGGCCAGTACGCCCTGCTGGCCGCCCGCGAGCGCGCCGCCGGCGGGGAGGAAGTGGTCCTCGGCGGCCTCTCCTCGATCGCCGGCTCGGTCGCCGAGGAGCTGCCCGGGGACGGGCGGCTGCAGATCGTCCGCCTGCGGGCGCCGCTCTACGACCGGGCGGACTTCCGCACCCGGGCGCTGTGGACGGCGCGCACCGGCCTCCGGCTGGTCTGGCGCCTGCGGCGGGAGCTGCGGCGGGCGGACGAGATCCTGTTCACCGGCAGCCCCCCCTTCCTGATCCAGCTCCTGGTGCCCTTGGGCCGGCTGCTCGGCAAGCGGCTCACCTACCGGATCACCGACTTCCACCCCGAATGCCTGATGGCCGAGCTGGAGGGGCGGACCCCGGCGGCGCTCCGCCTCTTCCACCGCTGGACCGTGGCGCTGCGCCGCCGGGTGGACCGCTTCGAGGTGCTGGGGGAGGACCAGCGGCGGCGGCTCCAGGAGATCGGCATCCCCCCGGAGCGGATCGAACTCAGGCGCGACGCCTCGCCGGTCGAGATCCCACCGGGCACCCCGCCGCTCGCGATCCCGGAGGAGCTGCGCGGCCGCACGGTCCTCCTCTACTCCGGCAACTTCGGCGTCGCCCACGACCACGAGACCTTCGTCGAGGGGTACCGCCGCCATCACCGGGAGGGCTCCGGGCGGGTGGCGCTCTGGCTCAACGCCACCGGCGCCAAGGCGGACCGGGTGGAGGAGATCCTGCGCCGGGAGGGCCTGCCGGTCCACCGCGGCCGCCCCGTGCCGCTGGAGCTGCTCCCCCGCCTCCTGGTCACCCCGGACGCCCATCTGATCACCCTGCGCGACGGCTTCGTGGGCTACGTGCTCCCCTCCAAGGTCTACGGCTGCGTCCAGTCCGGCCGCGGCATCCTCTACGTCGGCAGCCCCGCCTCCGACGTCCACCTCCTCTGCGCGCGCGCGGCCCCTCCCGGCATCCCGGCACGCTACTGGCGGGCGAACGTGGGCGACCCGGCGGCGGTCGCCCGGGCGCTCGAGGAGATGGCCCGATGAGCGCCGCGGGAAAGGCCAGCCGGCTGCTCGCCGCCCTTCTCCCCGGGCGCCCGGTCGAGGCGCTGCGCCGGCTCTGGCATCGCGCCCAGCGCCTGGACCCCCGCCGCCTCCACCGGCGGCGCGTCTTCCGCGGGCTCAACCGGCAAGCGGCGGCAGGGGAGATCGTCCTCCGCCCCGGCCTGCGCCTGGCCGTCGATCCGCGGGCCCGCGAGCCCTTCGAGTGGTTCTGCTTCCGCTCCCCCGAGATGGCCAGTGAGCTCGACGCCTTCCTGGCGCGTTCCGGCGACCGCCACCGCTTCCTCGATGTCGGCGCCTGCCACGGGCTCTTCTCGCTCGCCTTCGCCCAGGACCGGCCGGCGGCCGCGGCGCTGGCCATCGAGCCCTCTCCCCTCGCCTGGGAGGTGCTGGAGTCCAATCTCCACCGCAACCCCGGGGCGCGGGTGATGCCCGTTCAGGCCGCCGTGGGCGCCGCCCCCGGCAGGCTGACCATGCGCTACTCCTGGCACCACCTCGAAGCCTCTCCCGAAGCCGCCGGAGAGCCGGGAGCCGTCGAGATCCCCCTGCGCACGGTCGACCTCCTCTGCGCGGAAGCGGAGTTCCGTCCGGATGTGGTCAAGATCGACGTCGAGGGCTACGAGCTGGCGGTGCTGCGCGGCGCCCGCGAGACCCTGGGGGAGAGCCGGGCGCTCCTCTTCCTCGAGATCCACCCGGCGCGGATCGCCGAGCTGGGAGGATCGATCCAGGAGCTCTCGCTCCTTCTCTCCGAGCTCGGCTACGGGGTCTTCGATCTGGCCGGCACCCCGGTGTCGCCGGCCCGGTTCGCGGCCGTGGACTCCGTCTCGCGATTTCTTTGCCAGCCCATCTAGCAATTTCCAAGGTTTGTTGTAAGATACCCCCACAACTAGCGATCAACAGTGCATTTTCGGGTACGCCGCAGGGCGACCGATCGCTCCGGGAGTATTCTGTATGGACGGAATTTTGCCGTATGCCATCGGCGCAGCTTTTGTCGCCGCTCTCGCCACCAACCTGATGGTGCCGCCGATCGCGCGGCTGGCGGTGATCCTGCGCGCCCTGGATCATCCCGGCGAGCGCAAGCTCCAGACCGGCGCCGTGCCCCGCCTGGGGGGCGTCGCCATCTTCATCGGCCTCGCGCTCGGCGGCGGCGTCGCCGCGGTCTCGCTGTGGGGGAGGCTGGGGACCGCCATCGGCCGCGGCGAGCTGCTGGCCCTGGCCTTCGGCACGGCGGTGGTCTTCCTGGTCGGCGTCGTCGACGACCTGGTGGGGGTCTCGGCCGCCAAGAAGCTGCTCTTCCAGCTCGTGGCGGCCTGGCCGCTGGTGCAGGCCGGCTGGGCCTTCGAGGTGCTGCGCCTGCCGCTGGTGGGCGAGATCCATCTCGGATTGTTCGGCGGGTTCGTCTCGCTGCTCTGGATCGTGGGCGTCACCAACGCCATCAACCTGATCGACGGGCTCGACGGGCTCGCCGGCGGCGTCGTCACCATCATCTCGGTGAGCTTCCTCGGCTACGCGGTGCTCCAGGGGAATGCCGGCACGGTGATCCTGATGGCCGGCGTGGCCGGCGCCTGCGTCGGGTTCCTGCGCCACAACTGGGAGCCGGCGCGCGTCTTCATGGGCGACTCCGGCTCGCTGACCCTGGGCTTCCTGCTCGCCGCCACGGCCCTCCACTCCTCGCTCAAGGCACCGGCGGCGGTGGCGATCCTGGTGCCCATCCTGGCTCTCGGCGTGCCGGTGATGGACACCCTGCTGGTGATGGCCGTCCGCTTCCTCGACCGCCCGAAGGGGGCGCTCACCGGCCGCTTCCTGCGCATGTTCCACGCCGACCGCCAGCACCTCCACCATCTGCTCGCCCACTTCGGCGGCAACCGCTCGCGCATCGTCGCCGTGATCTATGGCGTCGTCCTCTCCTTCTGCTCGCTCGCCCTGCTGGTGGCGACGACCGGGGAGACGACGCTCGGCGTCGCGCTGGTGGGCTTCGAGTTCCTGGTCATCCTCGCCATGCGCCAGACCGGGCTCGCCATGGAGGCCCGGCACCTCTCGCGGCTGCAGCGGGAGGAGATCAAGACCGAGGTTCTCGCCCGCGTCCCGGAGCGGGCGCTGGCCGGCGGCCTGCGGCGGATCGCCCGCTAGGCCTCAGGCGGGGGCGCCGTCGCGCAGCTCGCGCAGCCGCTCCCGCTCATCCCGCCACCGCTCGGCCTGCGCCTCGCTGCGGGCGCCGGCCGCGAGCCGGCCCAACCCCTCGATCGCCTGCTCGCGGTAACGCCGGACGGCGTCCACCGCCGGCAGCGCGAGCGCCCGCTCGATCGCCCGCTCGAGGAAAGGCATCGCCCGCTCCCATAGGCCCGCCGCGGCGAAGTGGTAGGCCAGGGCCTCGCAGGTCCCGCAGTCATCGCCATAGTCCCGGTAATTATCGAAGCCACCGCCGCGCAGACCCTCCAGAGCCTCCGCCACCTGGCCGTGCATGGCCTGGCGGCGCAGCGGGTTGCTCTCCTGGTAGATGGCCTCCCGGAGGCGGGGGTGGGCGAACTCGAAGCCGCCGTGGGGCGCCTCGCCGTTCCACCTCGGGGGGGACGGCCGGATCAGCCGGCGCTCCAGCATCAGCCCGAGGCCGATCTCGACCACCCTGGGGTGCTCGTCCTCCGCCTCGCGCAGCAGCTCCACGTCGAAACTCTGCCCGATCATCGCCGCCATGGTCGCCAGGCGCCGCGTCGAGTTGGGGAGGCGGCGGATGCGCAGGCGGACCAGCTCGTCGAGGTCCACGGGTATCTCGACCTCGCCCAACGCGCCCAAGGCAGAGTCGAGCGCCCAGCGTCCCGGCCCCCGGGCGGCCAGGACCCCGAGCTCCCAGAGATAGCCGACGAGCTCGGTCACGCCGAGCGGCAGGCCGCCGCTCTTCTCCTCCAGGAAGCCGGCGAGCTCGGCGGCCTGCGCCTCGCCGACCAGCGACCCGGCGATCTCCTGCAGGGCCGGGGCGTCCAGGCGGTCCAGCTCCACCCGCGTCGCCCTCCCCTCCTTCTCGCCACGGCGGACGATCTGGTTCAGCGGATGCTCCCAGTCCATCTCCTCCGTCCGGCAGGCGGCGAGGATCCAGACCGGCCCCTCCAGCCTGGCGAAAAGGAACGCCAGCAGGTCCAGGCTGTCGCGGTCGGCGAGGTGGAGGTCGTCGAGGAAGACGATCAGCGGATCGCCCTCCTGGCAGAGCCCCTCGAGGAAGCGCCCCACCGCATCGAAGAGCCGCCGGCGCTCCCCGGGAGGCCCGCTCTCCCCGGCCTGCGCTTCGTGGAGGATCTCGCGGAACGGGCGGTAGGGCAGCAGCGGGGACAGCTCGTAACTCGCGCCCTTGACCACGCCGGCGCGACGCTGGGAGGTGACGGCGTCGAGGAACGATCCGATCAGCCGGCTCTTGCCGGCCCCCGCCTCACCGGCGACCAGGGTCAGGTGGACGGTGCCGCCGAGGGCGTTCGCCCACCCCTCCCGCAGGCGGGGATAGGCGCCGGCGCGGCCGGCCAGGGGGATGAGCGGCGGTTCCCCCAAAAGGCGCTCTCGGAGCTTGCTCAAGATGTGGCCTCTCGGAACCCCGTGATTGTATCGCAGGGCGCGCGCGCCCTGACGCCCTCGTGAAAGCCACCCCTCGAAAACAAACGGCCGGCCCGCCCGCGCGAACCGGCCCAGGGACCACAAGTATCTCCAACCGGCGGCGGCTAGCCGCCGGGAATCCGGTCTTAGTACATGCCGCCGCCCATGCCGCCCATGCCGCCGCCGCCCGGCATGCCGCCACCCTTCTCGTCCTTCTCCTTGATCTCGGAGACCATCGCCTCGGTGGTGAGCATCAGGCCGGCGATCGACGACGCGTTGAGCAGCGCCGTCTTGGTGACTTTGGCGGGATCGATGACGCCGGCCGCGACCAGGTCCTCGAACTTGCCGGTGGCCGCGTTGTAGCCGCTGGTGCCGTTGTCGGCCAGGAGCTGCTTGACGACCACCGAACCCTCCTCGCCGGCGTTGGCCGCGATCTGGCGGGCCGGCTCCTCGAGCGCGCGGCGGACGATGTTGATGCCGACGCGGACGTCGCCCTCGGCCTTGAGAGCGTCGACGGCCTTGACGGCGCGCAGCAGGGCCACGCCGCCGCCGGGGACGATCCCCTCCTCGACGGCCGCCTTGGTGGCGTGCATGGCGTCCTCGACGCGGGCCTTCTTCTCCTTCATCTCGGTCTCGGTCGCGGCGCCGACCTTGATTACCGCGACGCCGCCGACGAGCTTGGCCAGGCGCTCCTGGAGCTTCTCGCGGTCGTAGTCGGAGGTGGTCTCCTCGATCTGGTTGCGGATCTGCTTGACCCGGCCGGCGATCGCCTCGTGCCGCTTGGGATCGTCGGAGTCGGTGACGATGGTGGTCTCGTCCTTGGTGAGCACGACCTTCTTAGCGTCGCCCAGATCCTCCCAGCGGACGTTCTCGAGCTTGATGCCGAGGTCCTCGGTGATCATGCGGCCGCCGGTGAGCGTCGCGATGTCGTCGAGCATGGCCTTGCGGCGGTCGCCGAAACCCGGGGCCTTAACGGCGGCCACGTGCAGCGTGCCGCGCAGCTTGTTGACCACCAGGGTGGCCAGCGCCTCGCCCTCGACGTCCTCGGCGATGATGAGCAGCGGCCGGCCCTGCTTGGCAACCTGCTCGAGCACGGGGAGGAGATCCTTCATCGAGCTGACCTTCTTTTCGTTGAGCAGGATCTTGACGTTCTCGAGCACCGTCTCCATGCGCTCGGCGTCGGTGACGAAGTAGGGGGAGAGATAGCCGCGGTCGAACTGCATGCCCTCGACAACCTCCAGGGTGGTCTCGAGGCCGCGGGCCTCCTCGACGGTGATCACGCCGTCCTTGCCGACCTTCTCCATCGCCTCGGCGATGATGCGGCCGATCTCGACGTCGTTGTTGGCCGAGATGGTGCCGACATGGGCGATGTCCTTGCCCTCGACCGGACGCGACATCTTGTCGATCGCCTCGACGGCGGCCTTGACGGCCATCTCGATGCCGCGCTTGACCTCCATCGGGTTGGCGCCGGCGGTGACGTTCTTCGAGCCCTCGCGGTAGATCGCCTGGGCGAGAACGGTCGCGGTGGTGGTGCCGTCGCCGGCCACGTCGGAGGTCTTCGAAGCGACCTCGCGCACCATCTGGGCGCCCATGTTCTCGAGCGGATCGGAGAGCTCGATCTCCTTGGCGACGGTGACGCCGTCCTTGGTGATCGTGGGCGAGCCGAACTTCTTCTCGATGACCACGTTGCGGCCCTTGGGACCGAGGGTCACCTTGACCGCGTCGGCGAGCTTGTTGACGCCCCGGAGGATCGCCGCGCGGGCGTCTCCGGAGTAGGTGATCTGCTTAGCCATATCTTCCATGCCTCCTGATTGCTGATCGGTATCTGGATGTCTGCTGGATGTCTGCGAATTCGGATGGGGGAAAGGAACCCTTACTTCTTGCCGTTCGAGGGGACGACGGCCAGGATCTCTTCCTCGCGGAGGATCACGTAGTCGTTGCCATCGAGCTTGATCTCGCTCCCGGAGTACTTGCCCATGAGGACGCGGTCGCCTTCCTTGACGTCCATCGGCGCGCGCTTGCCCTCGTCATTGAGCTTGCCCGGACCGACGGCGACCACCTCGGCCTCTTGCGGCTTCTCTTTGGCGCTGTCCGGAATGATGATGCCTCCCCGAACCTGCTCTTCCTGCTCGATGCGCTTCACCAGGACCCGATCGTGTAGCGGACGAATATTCACGTGTTTGCCTCCTTGAAGACTAAGAGTTGGAGCTTCAGATTGGGTTCATCGCAGCCGGCTGTTAGCACTCGGCAGCGTTGACTGCTAACAATATAGAGAGACGGAAAATGCCTGTCAAGGGGGCGGCCGGCCTTTTCCCTTCCGAGGGCTACAACCTCGGGCAGAGGTCAACTCGGATCGCAGGTTGTAGGGGCGACCTGCGGTCGCCCTCAACCCCTTGTAAAACTAGCCTCCTTGATCCTGCGCAGAGCCAGAGCGGTAGATGCTCACGGAATGCGCAGTACCCGATGGCGCCAAGCCATAAAAACTATCCCTCCCTCTTGATTCCGGGTTGAATTCGTCCGTAGAGCGGACATTGGGCGCTCCAACGGGGGCGATTCCCGAAATACAAGTCCGTTGAAAGAATTCTTATACCAAAGCGTTGACTTAGCCCTCTTTTACTCTATAGCCTCTGGTGCATAAACCACGGTGAGCGAGAGCTCGCCTGACAGAAGTCGCCGACGGACCGACCAGGTCGACTGGCCGGCTCGTCACCTCCTGGCGCGGGTAAATCCACTCCTCGCGCGAAGGGGGATCTCTATCAACTGGGTGCGTGGGGGTGGGGTGGATCGTTCTTCTCAAAGGAGCTGGCAGATGTTTCTGGAGGGCTCGCGCCGTTTCGTTCTTCTCGTCCTCGCCATCCTGATCGCCGCCTTCGCGGGCCCTTTCGACGCCGGCTCGGCCGCGGCCACGCTTCCCGTCCCGTCCCAGCTCCTGTTCAACGTTCGTGAGACCGCGGGGATCGCCCGCAGCGCCGAGGTCGTGCGCTCGGGCGTGCCGCTGCCGCGCAGCCTCAATGTCCTCGACACCAGCCGGCTGGCCGTCCTCGACGCCTCCGGCGCGCCGGTGCCCGCCGAGTTCGAGGTGACGGCGCGCTGGAACGCCGGCAAGAGCGACGCGACAGCGCCCGTCCAGTGGCTGCTCGTCACCTTCCCGGCGACGGTGGGCGCCAATCAGACGGCCACCTACCGGCTGGTCACCGACGGCTCGGTCGCCAATCCGGCGCCGGCCAGTCCGCTCACCCTGACCCAGAGCGGCAACGCGGTCACCGTCGACACCGGCGTCGCCACCTTCCACCTGGGCGCCGGCTCCGGCGCCCTGTTCGACGAGGTGGACCTCGACAACGGCCAGCGGCTGATCGGCGGCGGCGCCCTCTCGGTGCAGACCGGGGGCTCCACCTACGGCCACTCGACGACCCGGCGGGTCTGGATCGAGCACCAGGGGCCGCTCACCGCGATCGTGGTGGTCCAGGGGGCCTACGACGTGCCGGCCATCGGCAACGGCCAAGTGAGCTCGCGGCGGCGCTACGTCTTCACCGCCGGCTCCCCGACCGCCATCGTCCGCCACGTCACCAACTGGGAGGGGAACCTCAGTTGCGAGGGCTGCGTCGCCAACCCGGACGGCTCGCCGAACGGCATCCGCATCGACAAGCTGCGCGACGACCTGGCGATCGAGGTGGGCGGCACGCCCACGGTCACCGCCATCGGCAGCTTCTCGGCTCCGGCGGTCTCCGCCGCGGTCCCCGCCGCCCAGAGCGCCTGGGTGCGCCAGCAACTCCGGCCGACCCGCACCTCGCCGCTGCAGTTCGACGTCAACGTCGCGGGCGCGGTCGCCGCGGGCCCCAAGGCCGACGGCGCCCTGCTCGCCGCCAGCGGCCCGGCCGGCACGGTGGCGATCGCCCTCAACCACATGCATCGCTACGAGCCGCAGGCCCTCCGCCTGCTGCCGGGCGGCCACCTCGCCATCGACGCGGTAGACGACAAGGCCTGGCTCGCCAACCACCAGGGGCTCTTCGCCACCCTGGCGGTGACGGCGACCGCCGGCGCTCCGTCGCGCGACGAGCTGAACCGCACCACCTGGGCGCCGCTCAACCGCCCGCTGCGCGCCTGGCCGCAGCCGGAGTGGTTCGCCTCCTCCGACGCCCTGGACGACTTCCCCGTCGGCCAGCTGCCGCCCGATCTGGCCGCCTACGACACGCTGGTCACCAGCGTCCTCGCGCGGACGGTGAGCAAGATCGACCAGGTCGGCATCAACGGCCTGATGACCTTCGGCGTCTTCCCCCGCTACTGGGGCAAGGACGGCGAGGACGGCGAGGTCACCTGCGGCCCCAACGGAGAGGGCGACCCGACTCCGAACGACCACTGGGACGACCTCTTCTGGTGCGGCTCCTGGACGGACTACCACAACACCACCAGCACGGCCCAGATCTGGGCAATGCGGACGGGCGCCGTCGAGTGGCTAGACGAGATCGCCAACCCCGCCGCCCTGCGCACGCTCCACACCCAGATCATGCAGTGCAACCCGAACGATCCCTGGTTCTACTGCGGCCAGTCGCCCACCGGCTACGGCGCCTACCGCTCCGACTTCAACAGCTCGCACGCCTATTTCGAGAACCTCTTCCTCTATTACTGGCTGACCGGCGACCAGACGGTGCTCGACATCGTCCAGCGGGGCGCCGACAACTTCCGCCGCTGGGAGTGCCCAACGCGCGGCGGCACGGTGACCCAGCCGCACGGCCCGGACGGTCCGGCCTGCGCGGCGGATTATCCGGTCAACATCAACGCCACGCTGACCGGCCGCGTCGGCCAGCAGTGGCAGAACGTCTTCCGCTTCATGGGCCTGGCGAGCAACGACGCCAGCTTCCTCGACGACTGGCGGCTGAACTTCGCGCGCTCAATCACCCAGCAGTACGCGGCGCCGGTGAAGAACGGCGTCACCTACGGCTTCTGGGGCGGCCCGGACCTGATGCCCGCGACGGGCAGCAACAACTCCGATCTCACCGACTCGCAGTGGACGATCGGCATGTACGACATGCACTACCTGAACCGCTACCAGCGGGACAGCGGCGACGCCGCGCTCGGCATCCCCGCCCTGAAGCCGAGCCAGGTGATCTCGTCGATCGCCCACACCTACAAGGACATCGAGCCGATGGTGATGGGCGACGGCACGGTCGGCGGCTTCTGGGCGCGCCTGCTCCAGTACACCTGGTCCGGCCCCCGCCTCGGCGGCACGCTCGGCACCGTGATCGAGTCCGATCGCGAGCTCTACAACCCGGAGAAGACCGGCGCCGCGGAGGTGCTGATCCGCGCCGGCCAGCAGGAAGGTGACGCCTCGCTGGTCGCCTACGGCCGCGCGCTGACGGTGTTCACCATCGCCTCAGCGACGGGTGAGGGCGCGCCGCTCGGCAAGCTCATGGGCCAGGACCTGACCCGTCTCCACCCGGCCGTGGCGCTGATCGCCAACCAGGGCGGCTCGACCCCGACGCCGCCACCTCCCCCGCCACCTCCCCCGCCACCTCCCCCGCCGCCGGGCCCATCCGCGCCCAGCGCGCCGAGCGGGCTGGCGGCGCAGAGCGCCTCGACCTCCGCGATCAATCTCGCTTGGCAGGACAACGCCAGCAACGAGACCTCCCTGCGCGTCGAGCAGCTCGTGGGCGGCGCCTTCCAGGAGGTCCAGAGCCTCCCCGCCGGCGCCACCCAGACGCAGATCGCCGGCCTCTCTCCGGCGACGGCCTACACCTTCCGGGTGCGGGCGGCCAACGCCACCGGCTTCTCCGCCTACAGCAACACGGCGGCCGCCACCACCCAGGCCGCCGTACCGCCGCCGCCGCCGCCTCCGCCGGGGCCGTCAGGGCCCAGCGCGCCGGGCGGGCTGACAGCGCAGGGCGCCTCGAGCGCCGCGATCAATCTCGCCTGGCAGGACAACTCGAACAACGAGACCACCTTCCGCGTCGAGCAGCTCGTGAGCGGCGGCTTCCAGGAGGTCCAGGTCCTCACCGCCGGCGCGACCCGGGTCCAGATCATCGGCCTCCTCCCGGCGACCACCTACACCTTCCGGGTGCGGGCGGCCAACCCCGCCGGCTTCTCCGCCTACAGCAACACGGCGGCCGCCACCACCGCCGCCGCGGCGCCGCCACCGCCGCCGTCCTCGAACGTCCCGGCCGCGCCGGGCGGCCTGAACGGCCAGGCCGTCAGCGCCGGCGAGGTGGTGCTCGACCTGGCAGGACAACTCGAGCAACGAGACTTCCTTCCGCGTCGAGCGCTCGATCAACGGCGCCTTCCAGGAGATCCTCTCGGTCGGCGGCAACGTCACCTCGGTCCACGTCACCGGCCTCGCGGCCGCCTCCACCCACCTCTTCCGGGTGCGGGCCGCCAACGCCGCCGGCTTCTCCGGCTACAGCAACACGGCGGCCGTGATCACCCTCGACAACACGCCGCCGCCTCCTCCGGCGCAGGAGGCCCCGGCCGCGCCGGCGGGGCTCACCGCCCAGGCGGTCTCGTCGACGGAGATCCTGCTCGCCTGGCGGGACGGCTCGACCAACGAGACCTCGTTCCAGATCGAGCGGATCAACCGGCAGGCCGAGACCTCGTTCCAGGCGGTGCTCTCGGTGGGAGCCAACGTCACCTCCGCGCGGATCGGCGGGCTCACCCCCGGGATCCTCTACACGTTCCGGGTGCGGGCGGTCAACGGCGCCGGCTCGTCGCTCGCCAGCAACACCGCGAGCGCCGTCACGGTGATTCCCGCTCCATCCCTCGCCGCGCCCACGATCACCTCGATCAAGTGGCTCGGCGGCGGCATCGCGCAGGTCGCCTGGCGGGACAACTCCTCGACCGAAACCCAGTTCACGGTCGAGCGGATGATCAACGGCGTCTACACGGCGGCGTCCGTGGTGGGCGCGAACACCACCATAGCCAACGTCTCCGGGCTGAAGAGCGGCGCCTCCTACACCTTCCGGGTCAGGGTGTCCGACGCCGCCGGCCACGTGGCCTACAGCTCGCCGGCCAACGTGAACACGAGATAGTCCCAAGGAATCCCCGCATCCGCGGGTTCACAGCGGCCGGGTGGGGCCCCCATCCGACCGCTCTTTTTTTGGCTCCCGCTATTTTGGGTCGGACTACCCGGCCTCCATGATCTCCCCGATCTCCGCCCGCCGGATCGGCAGCTCCTCGGGCAGCCACGCCTGGAACCCCGGGCTGGCGAACAGCTCCCGATCTCCCGGATAGGTGGGAACGAGGTAGACCGGGAAGCGCTCGAAGATCTCGCGGTCGGAGCGCTGCCGCCGCTTCTGGACGGCGGCGCGGGCGGCGGCGGCGGCGTCCAGGTGGCCGGTCAGCCAGTGCAGGGCGCGGAACTGGGCGATAGTGCGCTCGTCGGTGAGCCGCGGCCCCTCGAAGGGACTCGCCGGCGCCGGCGGGGCGATCCCGAGCTTGCGCAGGCCGCGGTGGAGGAAGTCGCGCGGGCCGTAACCCTGCCAGCGGATCCTGAACCCCTCCCAGGTGGTGGCCGGCGGCAGCTCGGTCCCGGACGGCGCGGGCGCCGGTTGTTCCGATGCCGGTTTTTCCGATGCAGTATTGGCGATGTGGCCGGCGTAGGGGTCGATCCGCAGGGTCTCCGTCCCCGGATTGGCCATGAGGAGGGTCTGGGTGCGCGAGAGCAGGGTGAGCATCACCGCCGGCAGCACCTTCTCCCACAGGCCGGGCTCGTAGTTCTTGCAGGCGGTGAGGAAGGCGTTGCGCTCGAACAGGAAGCCGCGGTTGTAGAGCCCCAGCAGGTCGCTGGTGGCGCTCGACCGGTGGTGGACCACCGCGCCGGGAGCGAAGACGATCCGCTCGCCGCCGGACCAGAGGCGCCAGCCGAGGTCCACGTCCTCCAGGTAGGCGAAGTAGCTCTCGTCGAAGCCGGCGGCCGCCAGGAAGGAATCGCGGCGGATCAGCAGGTTGCCGCCGCAGGCAAAGGCGAGCTCCTCTCCCGCCGCCGGCACTCGCGCCGACTTCAGCGGGCGGCGGAAGTCGAGCTGGAAGGCGTGACCGTCGAAGGTCATCAGGCCACGGCCGAAATCGAGCCGCTCGCCGTTCCAGTCGACGATCTTGCCCGAGACGGCGGCCACGTCCGCCGGGGCGGAGGCCAGGGTCTCGACCAGCGCACCGAGCCAGCCCGGCTCGGGACGGGTGTCGTTGTTGAGCAGGGCGATCGCGTCGCCGTCAGCCGCCGCGACCAGGCGGTTGTTGCCGGCGCAGAAGCCGAGGTTCACCGGGCTCTCGACCAGACGGAGGCGATGACCCATCCCTTCGCCGAGCCAGCGCTCGCGCAGCCAGGCGGCGGTGCCGTCGGTCGAGCCGTTGTCGAGGACCAGGATCTCCCAGTCCACGCCGGGGTCCTGCTGGGCGGCGAGGGCCGCGAGGCAGGTCTCCAGGTGCTGGCGGCCGTTCCAGGAGAGGATGGCGACCGTGACCTTGCGGATGCGGGTCAAGCGCTCCCCCTCCAGACCCGCAGCCTGCGGCGCAGGCGGAAGGCAAGGCGGTCCGGCGGGGCAACGGTCGAGGGTCGATGGGCGAATCGCTCCTTGGTGGCGTCCACCCAGGGCTCGCGGCAGAAGCGGACGAGGGGGGTCAGCACGCGGTCCCAGCGGAAGGCGGCGGCGAGCTCGCGGGCGCCGGCTTCACGCGAGGCGGGATCGTCGAGCGCCTCGCCTAGGACGTGCGCCAGGGCGGGCGCGTCGCCGGGCGGGGCCACCCAGCCGGCGTGGTGCTCGGTCAGCAGGCGGCTCATGGCGCCCCCCTCGCTGGTCACCACCGGACAGCCGGCGGCGAGAGCGTCGAGGAAGCGGGTGCGCAGCGAGAGGCGCGTCTCCAGACTGGGCCGGTGGGGGGCGACCAGGAGGTCCACGTCGCGCAGCAGGTCGTAGCGCCGCTCGGCCGGCACCCAGTCGTGGACCTGGACCCGGCTCCCCCACCAGCCGAGCGAGCGGCAGCGCGCCTCGACCTCGGGGAACAGCCGCTGCGGCGTGCTCGCCGGGTTGGGGTTGCGGATGAGGAGCAGGGTCCAGCCGGGCCGGTCGAGGAGGGCCAGGGCGTCGAGCAGGGTCGCCGGGTCGTACCAGTCGTAGAGGCCGCCGAAGAGGAGCCGCCGCTCGCCCGCCGCGCGGGGGGGGAGCACCGGACGGAAAGGCGGCAGCTCCTCCGGCACGCCGAAGGGGACCGGGGCGATCAGGGTGGCGAGGTCCGGGTCGCCGGCGGTCCGCTCGGGGTTCACCCGGCCGAGGGCGGCGAGGAAGCCCAGGTAGAAGGTCCGCTGCTCCTCGGAGGAACAGAGGAAGAAGTCGCCGCACGACATCTGGAGCGCCCAGGTCGCGTGGTCGTTGCGGTAGGGATCGAGCCCGAGCGTCGGGACGTAGGCGAAGTTCTCGATCAGCCAGGGATCGTAGAGATCGATCGCCACCGGCAGGCCGGGCATCTCGAGCAGGAGGTCGTTGGCGAGCTGCCCCTGGGCCACGGCGGCGTCGCAATCCCCCAGGCTCGCGGCGAGCCGGCCGCGCTCGAAGCGGCGGACCTCGACGCCCCCGAGCCCGCTCAAGCCCGCCGTCTCCTCCGGCGCCGCGGGCGAGACCAGCACCACGTCCACCCCGGCCGCCGGCAGCCGCCGTGCGAACTCGAGATAGCGGATGCCGATCCCCGCCATCAGGGGCCGGACGGGCTCGCTGGAGAGGAGGGCGACGCGGGTCATGGGCGTTTGGCGCCGCGTCCCAGCCACTGGTGAGCCCGCCAGGCCCGGGTCGCCTCCATCTCCCGGATCAGGCCGTTCAGGCGCTCGATCTCGGCATAGGTGCGGCCGAGGTGGGCCGTCTGGTCGTCCACCGCGGCGCGGAGGCGGCCCTCGTCGTCGTACAGGCGCTGGGTCTCGGCGGAGAGCCGCTCGATCTCGGCGGAGAAACGCTGGATTTCGCCGGAGAGCCGCCGGATCTCCAGGCGCAGGTTTTCACGCTCCTCGCGCAGCGCCGCCGCCTCGCCATTGGCGGAGTGGTAGCGCTCCTCCCAGAGGAAGCGCTGGCGGGCCAGCTCCTGGTGGTCCTGGGCGAGGGCGGCGAGATCACGCCGCGATTCGGCGAGGTCGCGCCGGGCGCCGGCCCGCCCCTCGCGCTCGGCCACCAGCTCGCCGCGCAGGGTGTCCACGGCGCGGGCCAGCGCCTCGGGTCGCAGGCGGCCGGCGTGCTTGGCGAGCACCCGCGCCTTGACCTCCAGGAAGTCGGCGCGCTCGCGCGGCCGCTCGCCGAAGATGTGATGGGCCGCGCCCCGGAAGTGCCGGTACTCGCAGGTGACCCGGGCGAGGTGCTGGAACGGCGCCAGGGCGGAGAGGCGGATCAGGAAGTCCCAGTCCTCGAAGAACGGCAGGGAGGGATCGAAGGGGCCGGCCGCGGCGAACAGGGCGCGCTCGATCAGCAGGGTGTTGAACGGGATGTAGTTGTCGACCAGCAGGACGTCCGGATCGAAGTCACGGCTGTAGGGGAGGCGGCGCTCGCGGCAGGTCCAGCCTCCCTCGGTGTCCAGCTCGTAGAGGGCCACCGCCGCGTCCGTGTAGGCGACGCGCGCGCCGGTGGCGGAGACCAGCCCGGCGAGGGTCGCCAGGTGCTCGGGGGCGGCGAGGTCGTCGTCGTCCAGAAAGGTCACAAAGTCGCCGGTGGCGGCGGCGATCCCCGCCTCGGCGGCGCCGGCCCGGCCGCGGGTTGCCGCGAGGTCCACCCGGACCACGGGCAGCGGGAAGCCCTCGGGGACGGCCGGCGGGATGCCGCCGTCGTTGACCAGCACCACCTCGGCGCGGCGGTACTCCCCCGCGGCGAGGCTGTCGAGGGCCTCGGTCAGCAGGCGCTGGCGGTCGCGGGTGCGGACGACGACCGAGATCCTCGGCCCCTCGCGAATCTCGTGGATCTCGGGGAGCCCGCCGAGATGGCGGACGAGCTGGGCGAGACTGCGGGTGGTGAAGTCCTCGACCCGCAGGCGGCGGTACCCCTCGGCCAGCTCCACCCCCGGCGCCAGGCTCAGGGTGCGGAACCGGCGCAGCCCGAGGCCGGCGTTCCAGTAGGGGTGCCGCTCCTCCTGGCTGGCATAGGCGGCCATTGCCTTTTCGAGCCGCTCACGCTCGGGGCCGACATCCACCAGCAGGTCGGGATACCCCGGATGGTTGACCTCATAGAGGAGGACGCGGAGGCCCCGGAAGGGCTCCTGGTCCGGCTGGCCGTCGCGCAGGGGGGCGAGCAGGCGGTGGAGAGCGGCGAAGGCAGCGCGGTGGTCGCGCGAGACCTCCAGCGGCGAGGGGACCAGCAGCAGCTCGGGCCGCTGGGTCAGGATCGCCCGGCGGATCCCCTCCACCGCGGCGTCCAGGTGCCGGTCGAGAGCGCCGTCGGGGAGGTCCAGGTGATCGCAGCCGGCGAGCCCCAAGATCCCGCAAGCCTCGCCCGACTCCTCCCGCCGCCGCCGGTGGTAGGCCTCGCGGTCCTTTACTCCCTGCCCCTCCGCTCCCCCGCCGCCGTCGGTGAGGAAGAGGACGCGCACCGCCGCGCCCGCCACCGCGAGCTGTACGGCGAGCCCGCCGCAGCCCAGCACCTCGTCGTCGTAGTGGGGGGCGAGCACGAGAGCGCTCTCGGCCCGCACGCGCTCGGTCCAGCCGGGTGGCTGCAAGGTTCCATTCATTGGATGTACCCCAAAGCGCGCAAGCGCTGCTCGGTTTCCCGGTTCGCCGCGTGAGCGGCCGGCATACGCTGCCGGCCGGGAAGCCAGACCAGCAGCGCCGGACCGTTGGCCGCCGGAAGATCGCCCGAGGTAAGGGCCGCCGGGCTCAATGGCCCGCCGGCATAGGGCGCGCCGCGACCAACGAGAACCTGGCCGGCCGGAAGCGGCCGGCCGTCGAGCCGGGCCTCGACGGCGCGGACGCCGCCGAAGTCCCCCTCCAGGCGGAAGCCCTTCTCCAGCGTCTCGCCGCCGAGGTCGAAGCTCACGCGGTCCCCTGCGATCGCGACGTGGTCGCCTTCCACCAGGAACCAGGAGTCCCAGCGCGCCGGCGGCCGGTCGAGGACGAGCGAGCCCTGCACCCGCGAGCCGGCCGGGAACCCGGCGGCGAAGACGCGCAGACCCGGCAGCTCGCGGTCGAGCTGGCGGTGGACGATCGGCTGGAGAACGCCGATCTCTCCCGGATTCGAGGGGGCGAGGTCGTTTCGTTCCTGGGCATCACGGGAGAGATCGTACAGCTCGACGCGGTGCAGGCGCTGAAGATCCTGCGTCCAGAGGTGGGCCTCCAACTCGTTGGCGGGCGTGTAAGGTGTCCGCGGGTTGAACAGGATGAGCTTGCGGCCATCGAGCACGGCGGCGGCGCGCAGGGGGCCGATCATCATGTGCTGGGCGAAGGCGGCGAGGCGCGGGAGCGGCGCCTTGCCGGTGAGCGCCGGCAGCAGGTCCACCCCCTCCCAGGAGGGATCGGGGCGGCCTCCCACCGCCCGGACAAGGGTGGGGGCGAGGTCGAGGAGCCGCACCGTGCCGCGCAGCCGGGAGCCGGCGGGGACGTGGCCGTCCCACCGCACGAGCAGCGGCACGTGGATCTGCTCCTCGTAGAGGGTGAAGCCGTGCTTCCACCCGCCGTGCTCGTGGAACTCTTCGCCATGGTCGGCGGTCAGCACGATCAGGGTGTTGCGCAGCACCTCCGGCGGCAGCGAGTCGATCAGCCGGCCGATGAAGCGGTCGGCGTAGTGGATCTCGCTGTCGTAGAGGGCTTTCAGGTGCTCGGTGTCCCGCTCCGGGTCGTGGAGCGGGATCTTCCCCGCGTAGACCCCCTGGATGTGACGGCCCGAGACGCAGCCGGGGCAGGGGGGCTCGAAGGGGGACCGGTTGTCCACGATCTCCGGATTGTCGTACGGATCGTGGGGATCGATGTAGTGCGCGTAGAGGAAGAACGGTTGGTTGCGGTGGGCCTCCAGCCAGGGGAGCAGCCGGACGGTGAGCGCCGCTGCGTCCGGCCGGGTATCCCCGGTCACGTCAGGATCACAGGGCGGGCTGAAAAAGGTGTCGAAGCCGCGGGAGAAGCCGTTCCCCGCGTGCAGGATCTCGTTGGCGAAGAAGCCGCCGGTCTCGTAGCCCCGTTTCGCCATCGCCTCGGCCAGGGTCGGCACTCCGGACGGGATGCCGTAGGCCGCGGCGTCGTCCCCCAGCACCTCGCCGGGATAGCGGCTGGTCAGGAAGGAGACCACCGAGGGGAGGGTCCACGGCGCCTGCGAGTAGGCGGACTCGACCACCGCCCCCGGCTTCGCCAGCGCGCGCGCGATGTTGGGCGAGGTGTCGCGCCGGTAGCCGTAGGGAGTCAGGTGGTCGAAGCGCAGGGTGTCGACCAGGATGAAGACGACATTCGGGCGTTGCCGGTCCCGGCCCTGGAGATCGACGGCCGAGAGCCGGACCGGCCCCCAGGCCACCAGGTTGGTGTGCCGGTGCTCCGGGGGAAGGCCGTCGAGGGCGGCATGGAACTCCAGGGTGACCTCGCGGCCGGCCCAGCGGGAGAGGTCGGCGGTGAAGTCGAGCCAGCGGGGGCGCCGGCGCTCGGAGGTGGCCATGACATCGATCACCTCGCGCTCCCCGCCGCTGCGCGCCACCACCCAGGCGCGCAGGCTCCGGATCACCTTCCAGGCGTCGGGGAGGATCTGCACCCCGGCGTGGAGCTCACCGCCGCGCGGGACGATCCCCCGCCATCTCCAGGGGTCCGCCGAGGTGAGCACGGCGGTGCGGCGCTCGCCGTCGAAGGTGAAGGGAAGGACCTCCGGCGGGCGGCGGAACAAAAGCCCGGCGTCCGCCGCGCGGTCCCCGGTTGCGTAATGCCGGGCGGCGACCGCTTCGCGAAGGGAGAGCTCCCGGGGCAGGGAGCGGTGACAGCCGGCCGCTCCCAGGGCGGCGAGGACCAGCCAGACGAAGCGCCGACGATCGATCAAGCCTGCCCGCTTTCCAGACGTCGCCGTCCCAGGACGATCCCGGCGGTCAGCACGCACAGACCCAACGCGCTCAGCGCCATGCCCGGAACGAAACCATCGGGATGGTAGCGCAACTCGACCACACCAGATCCCGGGCCCACGGGCACCGCCATCAGCACCCCCTGGAGCGGCTCGACGGCGACCGGCCGGCCGTTCAGCGCGGCCTTCCAGCCGGGGTCCCAGGTCTCGGCGACCACCAGCCGGGTTGGGGCCGGAGCCCGCCAGGCGAGCCGCCATTCGCCGGGGACCCGCCGCTCGATCCGCGCCTGTCCGGCGCCTTCCAGACGCGCTAGGGGGCTCGCCCCCGGCCGCTCGTAGACCCGGGCGTCCCGCCCCGCGTAGGCGAGCCGCCAGCCCAGGGCCGGCGGGGGCTCCTCCACCGGCCCCGCCATCACCCAGCGCACCCCCAGGCGGTCGAGCCAGGGGCTCGACCAGTTGCGGACCGGATGGAAGTAGACCGGGTCCGGCGGCCCTAAGTCCGCGTAGACGTCCTCGTAGCGCTGGAGCTTGACCGGGCTGTCGCCGCGCACGTCGTAGAGGCCGTAGACCATCGCCGCGTCGGGGTGGAGGGCATCGCCCAGCCCCGCCACCCGCTCCGGCTTTCCCCGAAGGAAGCGAACGGCGCCAGTGACCGGGTAGAGCTTGGAGCTGGAGAGCCCGGGGTTGGTGCGGGCGTGGGCGGCCACGAGGTCGACGGCGAGTAGCGCGGGGAGGAGGGGCAGGACCGTCCAGCGCCGCTCCGCGGGCAGCAGAAGCGAGAGCGCAAGGAGGATCATCAGGCCGGCGATCCAGAGCGTCCAGGCGGCCTCGGTGCCGAGGAGCCCGTGGACGCGGAAGCCGTCACCGAACTTCCACCAGGCCACGGCCAGCAGGCCGAGCGTCAGGCCCGCCCCGGCGAGCAGCCCGCGCCCCCGCCCCGCCAGCCAGAGGTCGCAGCCGGCGGCGGCGAGGAGGGCGAGCCCCAGCTCGACGCCGAACTTCATGTAGTGGTGGAGCCCCCGGCCGATCAGGGGCAGGGCGAGCAGCACCTGCCGCATACCGAAGAGATGGTAGGCGGCAACGAGGGCGAAGAGGGTAATGGCGGCCACCGCCCGCCAGCGCCGGTCTCCCCGGGCGGCGGCGAGGCCGCCAGCGGCGAGGGGAAGGGTCAGGGCGCCGGCGTAGACCGCCGTGGCCGCAAAGTTGTACGGCCCCCACCAGGTGCCCCGGGCGGGGTTGCCGAAGAGATCGGAGAGGACCAGCCGCAACAGCACCGATCCCACCGCGCTCAAGGGGGCAGGCGGAGCGGTCTCCGGGTGCAGCCACTTGCCGCTTTCCCGCAGGGTGAGGAAGAAGGGCAGGAGCTGGATGGCGGAGATCGCCGCCGCCACCCCCCAGCCGGCCACGAACCGCCCCCAGGCGGCGAGCGGCCGGGCGGCGCCGCGGACCAGCAGGTAGACCCCGGCCAGCAGGGCCGTGAACACCGGGGTCTCCGGATGGCCGCCGAGCATCTGGAGGCCGCCCGCGACCGCCAGGCCCGGCCAGCTCCCCCGCCCGCTCGCCAGGCGCTCCACGGCGAGGAGCACCCAGGGCACCAGGGCGTGGGTGTTCCCCATCGGGAAGAGCAGGAAGCTGGTGATCATCCCCGAGAGGGGGAAGACGAGCGCCGCCAGCAGCGCCGCCGGGCGGCTGGCACCCAGCTCGCGCGCCAGGCACCAAGCGCCGCAGCCGCCGAGGACGACGCGTAGCCAGGGCAGCAGGATCCAGCCGAGCTGGAGCGGCAGCAGGGCGAAGAGGAGATGAAGGGGGAAGAGCGGCGCGCCGGAGCCGTTGCTCCAGTAGGGGCTGCCCGAAAACTGGTGGGGGTCCCAGAAGGGGAGGCGGCCGGCGCGCATCTCGTGGCGGAGGAAGAGGAGCCAGGGCTGGACCTGATACGTGATGTCCCGCAGGTTGGGATTGCCCGCCCCGGGATCGGCAGTCCCCTGCCAGGGAACCTCTTCGGCCAGCGTCGCGGCCGGGCTGGGAACGCCGTCGGGCAGGCGGAGCGCCGGCCAGAGCAGGGCGATCCCCAGCAGGCCGCAGGCGGCCCAAGGGATGCCGATACCGATTCCAATCTCCCGCCGGCGCAGCAGCAGCCCGGCGAGCGAGAGGAGGGCGAGGAGGGGGAGGGCGGGGTTCACGCGGCCGGTTCCGCAGGGTAGACTAGCGAGCGCTCCTGATGGTTCCGATTCAAACCCCCTCCCTCCAAGCTCCGCCGGACGCCCTCGAGCGTCCCGCCTGTCCGCTCTGCGGCGGCGAAGGGCGGCGCGAGAGGGTCTACGAGTTCCCGCCCTTCGCCGTCGCGCGCTGCCGGAGCTGCCGTCTCTGGTACCTCTCCCCTCGTCTGACCGAGCCGCTGATGCGCGCGAGCTACGCAGACGACGCATACTTCGAGGGAGGCGAGGCCGGCTACTCCAGTTACCAGGCCCAGGAGGCGACCCTGCGGCCTACCTTCCGCCGCTTCCTCGGCGAGCTCTCCCGCCGTGGCATGGCCGCTGGCGGCAAGCTGCTCGAGGTGGGCTGCGCCTACGGCTTCTTCCTCGATGAGGCGAAGGGCTTCTTCGACCACCGCACCGGCACCGACTATTCGCCCGCGGCCCTGGAGCGGGCGCGGGGCCGGGCGGACCGGCTCCTGCTGGGCGGCGCCGACCAGCTCGCGCCGGGGGAGCTCTTCGACTGCATCGCCTGCATCCACGTCATCGAGCACATCTACGATCCCGTCACCTTCCTGCGCACGCTCGCCCGGCATCTGCGGCCGGGGGGCTGGCTGGTGCTCGCCACCCCCGACATGGGGAGCTTCTGGCGTCCGCTGCTGCGCTACCGCTGGCCCTTCTTCAAGATCCCGGAGCACGTCACCTACCTCGACCGGCGCTCGCTCGCGGCGCTGCTCGGGCGCGCCGGCCTCGGCGAGGTGCAGGCCCTGCCCTATGCCAGCGCCTTCTCCCTGGAGCTGATCGGCGAGAAGCTCGGCCGCCCGCTGCCGGCCGCCTGGCGGCACCGCCAGCTCTGGCTCCCCGCCACCACGATCGCCGCCGCCGGCCGCAAGCCGTCTTAAGCCAGCTCAGACCAGATCGTAGTCACCCATCGCGTAGAAGAATCCCCGCGCGACCTCGACCGGGTCCGCCTCGCCGTCACCCGGCCGGCCCCGGCAGCCGATGAACCGGCGCTCCCCCGTTGGGCGGAGCCCCAGCCCGGCGAGGGTCGCCTCCAGCCCGAGCCCCGGGGGCGGCGGCCAGAACCGCCACCGCCGGAGCCCCGTGGCGCGGAGATCGGCGGCTACGGCGAGCAGCGAAGGGTACCACTCCGTTCCCGGGGGCAGCCACAGCTCCGCGGCCCAGGCCTCCTCCCCCACGAAGGCGAAGACGGCCAGGCCGTCCCCCGCGAGCCGATAGAAACGGTAATAGCGATGGGGGCGAGCGTAGTAGCGCCAGTTGAGGAAGGCGGCCGAGCGGCGGATTCCATCCACGCCGCACGCTTCCCAGGCCGCCTCCGCCCAGTCGCCGCAGAAATCCTCCGTCCCGATCGCCACTCCCGCTGGAACCGGCATCTCAGGGAGAGGACCGGCGAACTCCTCGACAATGGACAGCGGCCGGTAGCCGAAGACCCGCTCGCCCAGCCGGAAGTGGCGTTCGCTGGGGAAGCCGAAGATCCAGGGGGCGTCGCCGCCGCGGGGGAGGTCGGCGAGGAGGAGCCGGCCGAGCTCGACCAGGGCCGGCCGCAGCCCCCGCTGGCGGGTGGTGCCGGCCCAGTCCACGAGTTGCCAGATCCCCGCCCCCCCTCCCCGCCATCGCGCCGGCAGGCGGAGCGCTCCGGCGTGGGCCAGGACGGCACCCTCATCATCCACGGCGACCAGGCTCCGCGCCTCGCCGGGAAGCGAGCGGTACTTCCAGGTCCACTCCTCGGCAGTCCAGGGGTGGCCGAAGCGGTCTGCGAAGAAACCGGCGAGCGCGGGGAGGTCTTGCGGCCGGGTGGGGCGGAGAGCGAGCTCCGGCCTCACCTCTCGCCCCGGTGACGGAGCCGCATGGTGATCACGTCGCGGAACATTGAGAACGAGGAGCGGATGGGATCGACCCGCGAGTCGGGGGAGTTCACCCAGATCACCCCCACCTCGGCGATCTGGTACCCCTTCCGACGCGCCAGCCAGATCAGCTCGACGTCGTAGGCGAAGCCGTCGACCTTCAGCTCCGCGGCCAGCCGGCGCCCCTCCTCCCCGCGCGCCAGCTTGAAGCCGCACTGCGTGTCCCGGATGCCGCGGACCCCGAACAGCCGGATCAGCCGGTTGAAGGTCTTCCCCATCATCTCGCGGTAGAACGGCTGCCGTTGGCGGACCTGGGAGTCCGCGAGCCCCCGGCTGCCGATCACCAGGGGGGTGCCGTCCTGCAGGAAGCGTTCGAGCTTCTCCACCTCCTCGATCGGCGTGGAAAAGTCGGCGTCCGAGACCAGGACCTTCCTCCCCCGGCTCGCCAGTAGCCCGGTGCGGACCGCGGCCCCCTTGCCGCGGTTGCGCTCGTGGCGGAGCACCCGGACCCCCTCGCCGGCGAACGCCGCGGCCACCCGCGAGGTGCCGTCCCGGCTGCCGTCGTCCACCACCAGCAGCTCGTAGGGCGCTCCCCGGCGAGCCAGATAGTCCAGCGCCCGGCGCAGCCCGGGCTCCAGGCGCGCCTCCTCGTTATAGGCGGGAACGACGACGGACAGTTCGATGCTGTTCTCGTTCATTCGATCGGAAAAACGGTCAAGACGACGGCGTTGTGCTTTGCAAAGCGCGTTCCCGCGCCCAGTCTATCGCCTTGTAGAGGCGCGGCGCGACCGCCTCCGGCAGGAACTCCCGGGAGGCCTGGAACCCCAGCTCTCGCGCCCGCCGCCAGACCCGGGGCTCGGCGAGGAGATCGAGCGCGCCACGGGCGAACGCCTCGTCGTCCCCCGGCGGCGCCAGGGCCGCCGCCCCCTCGGCCATGTCGACCGTCGACGGGATGCGCGAGGCGACCGCCGGCACCTTGGCGGCGAGCGCTTCGAGGAGCGGCAGGCCGAACCCCTCCTCGGCGCGCGAGGGGAAGAACAGGAGATCGCAACGCCGGAGCGCCCGGGCGATCTCCCGGGGCGGGACCCCGTGAAGATAACGGTCCGGCGCGAGCAGGGCCCGCTCCGCGGCCGAGAGCGGCAGGATGGAGTAGCGCAGCACCCGGCAGGAGACCCCCGCCGCACGCAGCCGCCGGACCGCCCGCAAGGCTGTAGGCACATCCTTCACCTCGGCCTCGAAGAGGCCGGGGATAGCGATCCATGGCCGCCGCCGGGGGCGCAACCGCCACGCGGGCCGGAAGAGCGGATCGAGCGGCGGCGGGGCCACCCGGCTCTCCCGCCCGAAGCGCTCGCGCAGGAAACCGGCCAAGTGCGGCGAGACCGTCAGGCCCGGAATCTGCCAGGAGTAGACCTCCTCGATCCGGGAGAAGCTCCGGCCGGAGATGGATGAGCCCGCCTTCATACCCCTGGCAAAAGTGGGCCAGGGGACCCAGCGCCAGCCGGCGGGCCGCAGGGAGCGTCGTCCAGTAGGTCGCGATCACCAGGTCCTGCGATGGGAGCGCGGGCGGAGACGCGGTCAGATCCAGATACCGCGCCTCGACCCGGATCCAGCCGGGCCGCGGCCCCTCGCCGAGCACCGTCACCTCGTCCCCCCGCCGCCGCAGCAGGCCGGCGTGCTGGAACACCACCTTCGGCCCGCCTCCCAGCTCGGGACGGGCGAGAACGTAGGCGATCCTCATCCCTGCTCCATGAGGCAGCCACGGAAGACCTCCCGTCCCCCGGCGTCCGTGACCTGGAGATTGAGGACCGTTCCGACCGGCAGCCGTTCCGCGATCTCTTCCGGCAAACGCCAGGGCTCCGGCGGCGGCGCCTGGACGAGCTCGGCGGCGGCGGGGAACCCCTCCGGATTGGGCGATACCTCCACCCAGAGGGGAAACGGCGCTTTCAACCCGGCGAGGTCGATCCCGCCGGCGGGGACGGGCGGGAGCGGCGGCACCCCTGAGGATCGCGGCAGCCGGCGGTCGAGCGCCTCCAGCGCGGCGGTGAAGCCGGCTCCGTAGTGCCGCCGCCGGAAGCGGCGGGCCGACTCCTCGAACCAGGCCTTCGCCCGCGGCTCGCGGACCGCGCTCTGGTTGTAGAGATGGACCGCCTCCGCGCCGGGGACGTACCAGGAGGCCACCCCCCGGCGGGCGGCGCGCAGCAGCCAGTCGGTCTCCTCGAAGAAGAGCTGGAACCCCTCGTCGAAGGGTCCCACCGCCTCCCAGGCCGGACGCGACAGCGCCAGCAGGCTGCCGCTCAGCGCGTGGCAGGGCAGCGGCGAGCGGGCCTGCCAGCAGCGGCGGGCGTGGCCGCGCCAGCGGCGGCGGGCCGGCGCGGCCCAGGGCTCCCCCCGGCCGGCGAGGACGGACAGGAGCTCGTCCCGGCGGCTCCGGCGCTCGGCCGGCGGCAGGAGCATCCGGCGGCCCTGGTCCCAGAAGAACGCCGGTCCGGCAATCGCGGCCGCGGCGCCGTTCCCCAGGCGGTTGACCAGCGCCGGCAGGCACCCGGGCAGCACCAGCACGTCGGGATTCATCAGCAGGATCAGCTCCGCGGTCGTCTCCGCGACCCCGAGGTTCACCCCGCCGGCGTAGCCGAGGTTGCGACCGGGATCGATCCGGCGGACCGGCAGGCCCGCAAGGCGCTCCCGCTCCGCCGCGTCACTGCCGTTGTCGACCAGCAGCCAATCGACCTGAGTGCCGAGATCGAGGCCGGAGCCGGCGAGATCCCGCCGTAAGGCCTCGACGGCGGCCGCGGCGAGATCGGGCGTGTGGTAGTGGATCAGGACAACCGCGAGGCGCATCGGCGCTCCGGCTGTGTCAGGACGGCCGGGTGAGGGCGAAGGTGCAGCCGCGGCAGAGGAAGTCCCGGGGCGCCTCTTCGAGTCCGTAGGCCCAGCGCCGCATCCGGGCGAGACCTGGACCAGTCAGCACGCCCTCGACGCTCTCCCGCGTCAGATCGCCCACGACGTACTTGGCGTCGTAGTCCTCGCAGCAGAGGACGCACGTCCCGCGGGGGGTAATGTGGAGGTGCTGGAGCGGGCGCGAGCCGACGTTCTCGCAACCGCAGAGTCGCTGGTTGGGGATCGCCGGCTTGTGGCCGATCTGCAGGTAGCCGGCGCGGTCCATCACTTCGAAGTACTTGACCTCGAAGCGGCTGCCCGCGAAGTACCGCGAGATCTCCTCGAAATCGCGCTTGTGATCCTCGTTCCCGGTGCCGAGCACCACCATGTCCATCTGGTCGGCGAGCGGCTGGTCCTTCGCGTAATCGAGGTTGCGCAGCACCAGGCCGAGATGGTCGCCACCGCGCTCGCGCCGGTAGCGCTCGCGGTCGAGCGTCGAGAGGTTGATCGAGAGAAACCGGAGCCCCCCGAGGGCGACCAGGGCGTCGACTCGGCCGGGGGTGAGGCCCGAGCCGTTGGTCAGCACCGCCGGCGGCAGGCCCGCCGCGCGGATCGCCCCCACCTGCTCGACGAACCGCCGGTCGACCGTGGGCTCGTTGTAGTTGATCATGAAGACCGCTTCGATGGTGTCCCGGTAGGCCGCGAGCTTCGCCCACGATCCGCTCGTAGAGCTCGGTCGGCATGAAGTAGTCCTCGCGCGGCGCGATCGATACCGGGCAGAAGTAACAGGACTGGTTGCAGACCGTGTGCGCCTCCAACGAGACGTACTTCAGCCGGAACTCGCGCCCCGGCTCGGTGTCTCCGCGCAGGAGCCACCCCTCCGTGGCGAGACGCTTCCGCTCCTCCAGCGGCAGCCGGTCGAGCGCCAGCGCGCCGCCGAGCAGGCTCCGCAATTCCTCGTATCCCGGCTCGCCGGCGAGCAGCGTCCGGTCGGTCAGCGGGTTGTAGACGCGGTCCGGCCCTACATGGAGGAAGGGGTTGACCTGGAGCTCCGGCCGCTCCGTAAGCTGTGGAGACGCCGGGACGATGGGCTCGACGAGGACGGGCTGGCTGGCGGTCTTCATTCTGGGCTTCGTCTCGCTGGAAGGGCTCGCGGAAGGGATCAACCCCGGGCTACGCTGCGTTGTACGGCTGAATCGCTCCGGACGTCCAGGTCCCAGGCGTGCTCGACCTGGACCAAGCCGAAGGCGTACGCGGGGCTCCGGACGTTGAAGGCGCCCGGCATCATCCGCTGGTCGTAGATGTGAAGCCCCTCCTCATCCAAGAGGAAAATATACAGGGTGAATTCCCCTTTCACCAACGGCAGGCGGGGAATCGCCAGGCGCGCGGTGTATCTCCTCTCCCCCGTCACCGGCGGCAGGCCGTCGAGATGGGTGGCGAACGAGCAGACCTCGACGCCGTCGGCGCGGTTGATTCCCACCCCCAGATGGAAGGCAAGCCGGGGGTCCGCCGCCTCCCATTCCACCTCCAGCTCCCAGCGATCTCCCTGGGTGTAGAGGGTCTCCGGATCGAGCAGCCGCGCCGAAACGATGCGCGCCGGCATCGCGCCCCTCTCCGCTCCGGGTCCCGCGATCGCGGGACCCGCCTCCGCGGCATGCGCGCTCTTCGCCACCAGGAAGTTCTCGTACTCCCGCACAACCTCGGAGACCGGGCCCAGCGCCTCGACCCGCCCCTGGCGGAGCCAGAGCGCCCGCTGACAGAAGGCCGAGACGTAGTACATGGCATGTGAGCAGAAGAGCAGCGTCCCGCCCGCGTCGACAAAGACGCGGAGGCGGTCCATGCATTTCTTCTGGAAATAGCCGTCCCCCACCGACAGCGCCTCGTCGATGATCAGCACGTCCGGCTCTACCTGGGTGGCGATCGAGAAGCCGAGCCGCATGGCCATGCCCGTCGAGTAGACCTTGACCGGCTGGTCGATGAACTCGCCGAGTTCGCTGAAGGCGACGATGCCCGGCATCTTCTGCCGCAGCTCCTCCTGGGAGAGCCCGAGCATCGCCGCGTTGAGCACGATGTTCTGCCGCCCCGTGAACTCGGGGTGGAAGCCCGAGCCCAGTTCGAGGATCGAGGCCACTTTGCCGGTCACCTGGAACGCGCCGGAGGTCGGGGCCGCGATGCCGGCCAGGATCTTGAGCAGCGTACTCTTGCCGGCGCCGTTCTCGCCGATCAGCGCCAGCCCCTCCCCCCGCGGCAGCGTGAAGCTGACGTCTTGCAAGGCGTGGAACTCCCGGTGCCGGCGGCGGCGAACGATCAGCTCCACCAGCCGGTCCCACGGCGTGTTGTACGCCTTGTAGGTCTTGGTCAGCCGCTCGGCTTTGACGGTGAGGTCCCGCATCGTCGCGATTGTATCCCTTACGGGTCAGCCGCCCGTTTCGCCGATACCGCGGAACGGAAAGTCCGGCGGCAGGCGCACCAGCTCGAACAGCACCGCCACCAGCTCATTGCGCGTCCCGGCCCGGTGGGGGTTGTAGAACTCCCAGACGACCCGGCCGTCGCGGGTCACCTCCAGCGCGCGGCCGTTCTCCGACTCGGTGATCAGCGTGTCGCCGTTCGGCAGCCGCTGGCAGGAGCCCAGCGTCTTCGAGAAGAGGTCCACCTCGGGCGTGCCGCCGAACCGCCAGACGACCTTGCCCGTCACCGGATCGATCTCCAGGACCCGCGAGCGGTTCCCGCCCGCTCCGGTGTTGTCGAAGAGCAGGAGGTCGCCGTTGTCGAGGAAGGTCGGCTGGTGCTGCCGCCGCCAGCCGCCGGTGCGCGCCCAGACGACCGTCCGGCGGTCCGGATCGAGAATCGCCAGGGTGTCGAGCTTGAGCACCGAGACGAGGAGATTCCCCTTGCGGAAGGCGGGGTCGCGGCCGGCGAAGCGGCCGTCCAGCACCTCGAGCGTGTTGGTGTGGAAGATGTCCCCCTCGCGCGGCATCCGCTGGAGCAGCGAGGCATAGGGAGATCGCTCGAAACACTCCAGGATCGAGATCTTCCGCCGCACGGTGCCTTGCGGGTCGAGCACGGTGACGAAATCCTCGAGCACCCCCTTCTGCGCATTGATGCGGGGGATGATCTTCCCCTCCCGGTCGAGGGTATAGATCATGCCGTCGCCGGTGACGAACAGATCGTGATGGGTGCCCCCGCGATGAGCCCAGAGGACATGGGAGTGGGCATCCAGCTTGACCAGTCCCTGCCCCTCGTAGATCCCCAGCAGGTCGCCGTTCGGGTAGAGATAGGCGCGGCGCCAGTACTCGAGCTTCGCCATCTCCGGATCGGCCGCGAGATCCGGCCAAAGTCGGCGCAGGGGGTAGCGCCAGCGGTGGAGGGTGCGGCCGTGCATGTCCATGAGCACGGCCTCCGCCGCTTGGCCGGAGATGTAGAAGTTGAGCCCGCCGAAGACCGCCTTCGGATCACGCTCGATCACCTCCGGGTGGTCCTGCGCGGGACGGTATCCCTGGAGATAGGGGATCGCCTTGACGTCCGCCGCGGTAGCCTCAGGAGGTAGACCGGCCCCTGGACGGCCTTCCCGCCGCGAGCAGGCCGCCATTTCCCTTGAGCGGGATCGTCGTCGGTCGCCGCCGCCCTCACCCTCGACGGGGCGATGACGGCCTGATTCGGTGCGGATCGGGAATCGGCGACGGGAACCCGGCAGGCGGTGATCGCTGACAACGCCGAAATCGCCGCGAGGAGGAAGATCTTGCGCGGAGATCCGCTCGCCCTGGAAAGGAAAGAGGCTACCGGCCGAACGACCGGCAGCCCCGAGATCCGCAGGGAAGAGCGCCCTGTCCGGTTAGCGCACCGCACCCTGGATGTACGACGGATCGTTGGTGACGTTGTTGACCACCTGCGCCGCGCTCAGCACCCTGCCGGCCTTGACCACGATCTGAACGGTGAACCCGTCCTGAACCCCGGCCGCGGGCAGCGGATGCTGGTTCGGGCTGAACTGACGGACCTTGCCACCGCCGAGCTGGACGTTCCTGGTGCTACCGATCACCGAGCCGTCGAGGCCGCGGTAGATGACGTCGTACTGGGCGATGTCGGTCCCCGGGTTGAACAGCCAGAACGTGGTGCGGTGAGTGGCGTCCTGCCGCAGGCCAACCATGTGCTGCGTCTGGCCGGGGCCTGCCGCATCGGCATCGGTAACCGCCGCCATCGACTGGCCGAAGCGCTTCGTGGGGGTGGAGTTGTCGTAGCTCTCCGCCTGCACGATCGGGAAGACGCCGGCCGGCGAGCTGCTGGTGACGGTCAGCACGCCGATTGCGTTCGGCACACCCAGCGAGCCGGCGACCACGTTCTGCAGCCGCTGGGTTCCGCCCGCCGGCAAGGTCACCTGCAAGGGCTTGGTGGGCGTCGAAGTGAGCCCGATGCTGGTGAACGTCACGTTCGCCGCGATCGCCTGGCCATCGATGTTCGACAGCAGCAGGTCGCTCTGCCAGACGGTGTTGTTGGAGCCCGGCGCGCTCAGCACGCCGAGCAGGTACGACTTCGCGTTCTTCGACGATCCGGCCTCGATGAACGAGGGGTCCTGGGAAGCCAGGCGGAGGTTCGAGGCGTAGGGGATGACCCCGCCGCCGCCCGCCGCCGTCGTGATCTCGACCCGGTAGTCGTCCTGGTTCGAGATGCCGAAGGTGTCCTGGATCTCGCCGGACTGGAACTGCCGCTGTCCGAAGCGGGAGACCGTGAAGTCCTGGCTGGACTCGGCGATCATCTTGCCCGACTTGTCGAAAAACCGCAGGTGATAGGTCGCCGGATTCTCGCTCGGGTTGCTGACGCCGAAGTAGGCCAGCCGGTCCGCGTCGCTGATCAGGCCGACCAGGTGCTGGACCTGGGGCGTGCCCGGGTCCGAGCCCACGGCGCTGCCGGTGTGGCTCATCGAGATGCCACCGATCGTCTGGCCGAACTGCTTGCCGTCCGTCTGGGTGGTGGTGTTGTACGAGGTGATGACCGGCTCGACGTCGCCTTGATCCACCACCAGCGAGATGAAGCCAGCCACGTTGTCGCGGTTGAACATCTCGTGCAGCACGTCCGCCGCGTAGAGCGTGGCGCCGGGCGCGATCGTCTTGCTGACCTTCGGCGGGTTCGACTCCGGCAGACCCCGCTTGCGGAACTCGAGCGAGACGTTCATCGGGTTCGCGCTCGGGTTGTGGATGTAGAGGTCGCTCGACTGCACCAGCGCGCCGCGGGTCTGCGCGATCCACGGCAGCACCACCGACTTCACCGTCGGTGTCGGCACGCCGGTGACGACGAACGTCCGCGTCCTGGTGGCGGTCGTGCCCTTGGTCACCGTGAGGGTCACGAAGTAGGAGCCCGGATTCGACCAGGCATGAGTCACCGAAGCGCTGCCGCCGGTCTTTCCGTCGCCGAAATCCCAGCTGTAGCTCGTGCCGTCTGTGACCGCGGCGGTCAACGTCACCGCTTGGTTGGTCTGCGCCGAGCACTGATCGAAACCGCCGACGTTGACGCACGTAATGTTGGCGGAGAAGTCCGCCGAGACCGGCGGCGGGGGCGGCGTACCACCCACGATCACCGTCTGAGTCGTCTTCGAATCGGCCAGGCAGGGCGCGAACGGACAGCCGGTGGAGGGCTTCGACACATCCAGGGAGACCATGTAGGTGCCGGCGGACGCATAGGTATGCGTCGCGGTCGCGCTGCTGCTCGAGAAGCCGTCACCGAAGTTCCACTGGTAGGTCGTCGGACTGCCCGTGGAGCCGCCGCCGCTGAAGGTCACCACGTCACCCGGCTTCGGCGAGGAGGGCGAGAAGGTGAACACCGCCTGAAGCGTGCCGCCGCCACCGCCACCACCTGTGCCGCCACCCCCACCGTTCGGATCGGTGATGGTGACGTTCTGGGATCCCTGGACGCCGCTGCAGCCGCTGTTGGAAACGGTCACGGCCTTGGTGCCGGCCGTCGACCAGGTCACTGAGATCGTGGCACCGTTGGAGGCGCCCGAGATCGTCCCGCCGCTCACGCTCCAACCCCAGCCGGTCACGGACGGAGTGCAGCCGAACGACGAGGCGGCGTAGCTGTAAGCCTGGTTGATCTGCCCCGTGCTCGTGCCGCTCACCGAGAGCGAGGAGCTGCCCCCACCGCCACCGCCACCACCACCGCCGCCACTGGCGCTGGCGACGTTGATGTCGCTGTAGACGAAGACGTTCTGCTCGCTCGTGCCGCGGCGGACCCGCAGACAAGGATGGAAGTCGCCGACGGTCGCGTAGGTGTGCGAGGTCACCGGCGACGTGTGGTCGGCGTCGGTGAAGCTGCACGTCGCCGAGCTCCCGTCCGCGTGGTTCCAGTCATAGTCCCAGAGCTGCGCGCCGGTCGAATGGTCGGTGAACGTGACCACCTGCCCGGCGGTCGCGAAGCACTGCTGGAACTGGCAGAAGAGCCCCGCCTGGAAACCTGCGACGAGCGGCGTGACCTGCGCGACGTGGATCTTCAGCGACGTGGTGGGGAGCAGCTCCTGGCCGCAGGCGCTAATCTTCACCTGTACGGTGTAATCGCGCTGCCCTTCGGTATAGGTGAACGTCGGATCGGGACCGTTTACAGGATCGGAGGTGTAAGGCCGGAATCCCTGGCCATCCCCGAAGTCCCAGCTCCACGCCGTGGCGCCGGTCGAGTTGGCGTGGAACTTCACCGTGCCGGCGGTGAACGGATCGTTCGTCGGCGGACCGCTGAAGCCGAGCGTCGGCCGGGCCTGGAAGGTGACCGGCACGCTCTTGCTCGCCGACCCCGCGCCGTTGCTCACCGTCACGGTCGCGGTATAGGTGCCGTTCGCCTGGACCTGGCTCGTACCCGACCAGTCGAGCGACGAGGTGGTGCTGCCGGGGCTGCCAGGTGCCGAGTTGTTGGCGACGTCCTTGACGCTCCAGGCGTAGCCGAGGGTCGGCTGGCCGGTGACGCCGGTCGCGGTGAAGGTCACGGGCTGACAGACGAACGGGTTCGCCGGGCTCACCGTGATGCCGCCGACCTGCGGAGTGGGGCTCAGCACCACGAGGCTCTTGGTGACGGAACCGGGGCCCGTGGTGTTGCTGGCGGTCAGCGAAACCGACTTGGTGCCGGCCGAGCTGAACGTCACTGGCGGGTTCTGCAGCCCGGAGCTCGCGGGCACGCCGTCCTGGAACGTCCAACTCCAGCTCGTCGGCACTCCCGTGGAGCGGTCGGTGAAGGTCACCGGCGTGCCGGGGTAGATCTCGGTTGGGCTCCAGAGGAAGTCCGCCGATGGCGCGATGTTGCCCACATGCTTGTGGATGTCGAAGATCGCGCGGCCCGCGCGGTAGAAGTAGTCACCATTGAACTTGCCGGCGCGCGGCGCGACGAGGTTGAACCCCGTCGGGCTCGTGCGGTAGTAGTAACTCCAGTAGTTGATCGACTTCGTCAGGCTCACGCCGCTGTAGATCGCGGTCCCCTGTATCGTGCCCTGCGGAGTGATGTCCCGCGGCGCGGAGGGATTGCTGACGTCGAGGAGCCACTCGTGCTGGCTGTCCGAGTTGGCGCAGGAGGCGTCGCCGCCGACATACAGGTAGGGGGTCGAGCCGCTGCGCGAGAAGGTGAGGTAATCGGACGTGCTCTGGGTGTCGTAGACGCCGTGCGACAGCGGCGCTCCAAGCCCGGAGCAGGAGCTGGTGATGCAGCTCACGTCAAAGATCCCCGTCTCCGGCTGCCGGATGGTGAGGCTCGTGCCCATGCGAGCGCCGAGGTAGTACGACTGACCCTGGCTCCAGAGCGCCACCCCCTGCACCGGACGGCCGTCGGCGGCATGCAGACCGGTGAGCTTGAGCTGCGGGGAGGCCGGATTGCTCACGTCAAAGATCTGGAAGCCCTGCGACGAGCCGTAACCCACCGCGATGTAGTTGCCGACGCCGTGCACGGCGTATGGCGTCCCGGCCGTCGGGATCTGCCCCACGTAGACCCCGGGGCACGACAATCCGGTGCTCGAGGAATCCTCCATGCAGCCGTTGTTGGCGACCGCCCGGTCCAGGTTGTAGACGAACAGTCCGCTGGGGAGCGAGGAGGCCAGGAAGGCGTACCGGGTGCCGCCGATCTTCGCCGTATAGACCGACTCGGAGGTCTTGTCCACGTTCTGATAGACCGGCCGCGGCTTCGTCTTGTCGGTAAGATCGAAGACCAGGATGCCGGCGCCGTTGTAGCCCGCCACCGCCGCCACCGTGTCGTCCGGAGCGGAGATGGCGCCGAAAACGATCTTCGACGACTCGCCTCCAGGGATGTACGGGAACGCTCCGGGCGAGCCGGGGAGATAACGCGTCGCCGAGACGAACGCCGGATTCGCCGGGTCCGTCCGGGCATCCCAAACGCCGATGCCGTGCGCCAAACCCATCAGGATGTAACCGTTCTGGATGTCCACCCCAAAGAACCAGTTCCTCTGAAAATAACCGGTGGTGAGCTCGTTGAAGTCCGTGGTGTCGCGCTCGGCCGGCAGCCGGCCCGCGTCCGCGGGCTGCAACTCGCCCCAGAGCGTCGAGGGGGCCGGCGTGGCCGGAGTGAAGCAGACGACGCGGCTGCTGCCGCCGAGGCCCTGGCGGATCGGCCCGCACCCGCTACGATCGCTGCAGTCCACCTGCGCCGTGACCGGATGGGCCAGAAAAAACACGATCGCCAGCACGAGCAGCGCCAGCATCCGGTACGCAAGAGGTTTGGAACGGGGGGCAAAGGAACGGGCGTTCGGCATGACTCCTCCTACCGCTATGGGTGAAACAAAACCTTTAGAGCGGGTGGACTTGCGATCCGTAACCGGCTCGCGCCACCTGACTAAAAAACCCTGAAGCTAAATCGAACTTTGAGTATAAGTCTAGACCCAAATCACGCGGACCGCAAGAGGCGCGATCGTCGCGAGGACAAGGATCTTGACAGCTCAGGCAATTCAACTCAGCTCTTCCAAGCTGTCGCCCTGGAGAGGGGAGAGGCAGCTTGCAGGAGCCGAGAAAGGCGGGAGGACCAGAGAAAGGAAAGGGTGGGCCCGGAAAACCGGACCCACCCCGTTGATCCCGAGACGACTAACCGCCGCCGGGGACGGTGTGGTTGGCGGCGCAGGCGCTGTCGAGCTGGATCGCGTCGAAGCCGACGCTGAACCGGCCCTGAGCCGTCATGCGAGCCGTCACCCAGGCCTGGGCGGCCGCCGGATCTTCCGGCGGAACGGCACCGGCCGCGGCGACCGAGGTGTTCAGGTCGAGGTACAGCCAGCCGAAGTCGAACGGCACCGGGAAATCGGCACCACCGACGTGGGTGGACTGCGCCTCGGCCGGGAACGGCGTGATGCCCGACGACGGCGGCTGGGGCGAAACCGGGAAGGTCTGCGGGACCTGCGGCTGCTCCTGCTCGTCGAAGATCACGATGCCTTCCTGACCCAGCGGATACCAGGCCGGGCGGCCCTGAGTGGCCGGGCAGGTGAACGGCGTCTGGTTGACCTTCGAGTCACGCCAGACAACCAGGTCGGTACCACCGCTGAACACGCCGCCGTTGAGGAAGCGGATGGCGAAGTTCGTCGACAGGGGCTCGCGGTTGTCCGCGGCCGTGAAGCCGTCGTAACGGCCGTAGAAGGTGTACTGGCCGGAGGTCGAGGTCTGCGGGTTGGTCGCCGAAGCCTCGATGTGGACCAGCGGGTTGCCGTCCGCGAAGTTAGCGCCCGGGTTGACGTAGAAGTAGTCGCCCCAGAGCACGTTCTGGTTGGTGGCAATGCCCGTGCCGCCGGCCGCGAAGTAGCCGGGATCGCCGGGGAAGAGCAGGGTGCAGCTGTTGACCGTGTCGACGGTGATGTAGCCACGGGCAATGTTGTCGCCCAGGGCACGGCCGGCGCAACGGCCGCCGAGAACCGGCGAAGCCTGGCCGGTCAGCGACAACTGGAGGTGCGACACGAAGCTCGACGGCAGGTTGGGAGGCGGCAGCAGGCCGGTGCAGCTCGCGAAGTTGATGTCCTGCGAGAACTGGCCCTTCGGGCTGATGCTGTCGTTCGGATCCTGGCCGGCGGACGCCGTCCGCGGCAGCACGCCGCCGACGAGGATGTCGCGCAGGTTGATCGTCTGGACGTCATAGCCGGTGAGATAGATGTTGAAGTCGAGGACCGGAACCGAGAGGTCGGACCAGACCACGACGTGGGCCAGAACTGCGGTGGCCGAGGCATTGTTGATGGAGAACAGGGTGGTCTCCCCGTTCGGGTTGCTGAGATCCACGTCGAAGTACGGCAGCAGCAGCGTCGCCGCCGGCACCTCATCGATCGTGCAGATCACGGCAAGCGCCTGGCCGCCCAGGGCCAGGAGGCCCAAGAGAGCGAGACACAGTGCGGTCTTCTTCATGACAGACAATCTCCTAGAGTTAGTTTTCTACGCTGAAACTGAACAGCTGAACAAGCGAAACGATTTGGTAAACCGTTTCTCCACTCTCCTCGGGAAAAAATCACCTCCTGTTCAAAGTATAGAGTGCGGCGAACTTTATAACATCCAGGGCCGATTGTCAGCTCTTTTTGCCGATCTGCGGCCCTGGACGGGTCGTTGCTATCAATCGCTACCCTCATCGCTGCGTCAACCGCGAATCAACCGCGACTACGGCCGGAAGGCCCGAAGGCTATAGCCCTCCGCCCTCTCCGATGTTTTATGCTTCTGCACTATAGGGGTCTATTCCAGGGCTGTCAAGAGGCGTTTTGCTTCTTTTCATGCCTTCAGTGAGAACCGGCCGGAGCCAGGTGCCAGGCCTGGATGGCGCCGCCGGAGGGGCAGCGGTCGGGATCGTTCATCGGCGAGTTCTCGCCGGCGAAGTCCGCCACGATCTCGTCCTTGCCGTCGCCGTCGAGGTCGGCAAGCCTTACATGGTATCCCTTGCAGCCGCCGGGGATCGGCTGGATTCCGGTCGCCGTCTCGCGGGTAAAGAAGCCCTTGCCGTCGCCGAGGAAGACCCAGGTCTCCCCCTCCCCCGTCAGGGCGACCAGGTCGGTCTTGCCGTCGCCGTCGAGGTCGCCGTGGGAGAGCGCGGTGACCGCCGTCCGCCCCTCGATCATCGCCAGCGCGCGGCGCGTCCAGGTCCCATCCTTGTGCGCGTAGAGGATGTCGATTCCGGTCCGCCAGGTCTGCGCCTCATAGCTGATGTAGCCGACGACGAGATCGTCCAGGCCGTCGCCATTGAGGTCCACGGCGTCGACCGACTCGACGTAGCTGCGGGGACGCACGCCGTCGACGTCGGTCATATTCCAGCCGCCGTCTTCGCGGCCGTAGCCCACCAGGCTCGTGCGGCCCATGATGCTGGTGCCGGTGGCGAAGTCCTTGCGGCCGTCGCCGTTGAAATCGCCGATGGCGAGCGCGTCGGAGAAGATCTCGTGACTCGAGGTCCCCTGGTCCTTGCGCACCCAGGTGCCATCCTTCTGGTTGACGTAGACGACGACGCCATACGACTCCGTGTTGTTGTTGGGATGGGCCTGGTCGCGGCCGGTAAGGTTCAGGCGCGGGCCCTCGCCAACCGCCACGATGTCCGGCCGCCCGTCATGGTTCCAGTCGACCACCGTGAGGGTCCGTGAGGAGAAGCCGCTAGCGTCTCCACCCTTGCCGGGGATCTGGAAGTCGAGGCCCTTGCCGCTGTCGGTGAAGTGCCCCTTGCCGTCGCCCAGCAAGGCCATCAGGCCCTTCAGGTGGACGCCGAGGGCGATGTCCATGTGGCCGTCGCCGTTGAAGTCCCCCACGGCGGCGTCGCCGTAGTCGTAGGGCAGCGGAGGGAAACGGGCCTCGCTCCAGCGCCGCCAGTTGCCCTTACCATCGCCGAGGAAGATGGCCGGGATGCCGGGTGACTTGCGCGCCGGGCTGTGCACGATGTCGGGATGTCCATCCTCGTTCATGTCGGCGATGTCGAAGCCGTTGCGCCACTGGCCGCCGGTCGGCAGCCCGGTAGAGAACGGGATGAATTTCAGCCGCCGGCTCTCGGGCGTGTCCACCTCATAGGTCGCGGCGATTTTCTTGACGTCCTCGGGCGCCATCGCGCCCTGCACCGAAGACGGACCCGTCCCTTGCGCGCGATAGACCTTGTAGTAGAAGTACTTGGGATCTTCCTTCACGATGTCGACGGCGACCCCCCAGCCGGTACGGATCGTCTGGTCGTTCAGCCGGATATAGCGCAGCCCCTCCTTCGGGAGCTTCTCGACGAAGTACTGCCGCCCCTCCTTGTCATTTAGCCATTTGCCGTTGGGCGGCTGGGGGGCCGAAGTGACAGGCGCCGCTTTGGCGCCCTCGGCCGGCGCGGTTGGCACGACCGGCGGCACGACCGGCGGCCTGGCCGGTGGAGCGGTCGCGGCGAAGGAAGGACGCGCACCGGTGGCGAGCGCCCCGGCGACCATCAGCAGCGCCAGGGTCCACCGGGTGGGGCGGCACCGCGCAAATCCAGAGATCAACTTCATGTCGAAGGGCTCCTTTCAGGTATGTCGGCAAGACCGCGCCCAGCAAAAACCGCACCACCCTTCAGATCTCATCCACGAAGGCGGTTTTCAGGCGTCCGAAGAGCAGAAATCCGACGCATAGTAGCACAGCCGCCGCGAGCGCCAAGGTGCCGGTCCCCGGCACCAGCGCCATCCGCCCGCCGAGGAAGGCTTGGCGGTAGAGCCCCACCAGCGGTGTCAGGGGGTTGAGCTTGAACCAGCCGCGGAAGCGCTCCGGCACGAGCGTCGCGGGGTAGACGATCGGCGTCAGGTAGAACCAGCCGCTGAAGACCATTCCCAGCACTTGGGCGGTGTCGCGAAAGAACACGTTGACCGAGCCGAGGAGAAGGCCCAGACCTAGCGTCAGGGCGATCTGGAGCGGTACCGCGAGCAGCAGCAGCGGCAGGCCGCTCCAGGTGAGTTGCCCCAGGAACGCCAGCACGCCGAGGAAGATCAGCGCCGCGATCGCCTCGTGGAGCAGCGCGGCCAGCACCACCGCCAGCACCAGGATCTCCGCCGGGAAGCGCAGCTTCTTGACCAGGCTGGAGTTGTCGGTGATCGAGGTCGCCGCCCGCATGACCCCCTCCTGCAGCGCCATCCACGGCAGCAGGCCGCAGAAGAGGAAGACGGCGAAGCTGCCGGTACGCGAGCCCGCGAGCGAGATCTTCATCACGGTCGAGAAGACGAAGGTGAACAGCAGCAGCATCCAGAGCGGCTGGACGAAGGACCACACCAGGCCGAGCGCAGAGCCGGCATAGCGTCCTTGAAAGTCCCGCCGGACGAGCTCTTTGAGCAGGAACAAGTGATGTCGGCGCACGCGGTCTCCAGTCTCCGGGAGGGGGCGGAGGATTATGCCCCATTCCTCTATATTCAGGGCTGCATGCAGGGACCTCCTTCGCCCGCTCCATTGACAGCCCTCCAGGCGGGAGACTACTATCGATCCCAGACAATCCTGCTATGCCATTCTGACATAGACAGCGCTCCATAGATGTCATCATGGCCGCCGAGAAGATCCGTCAAGTGCAGTTGGTGGGACGCAAGATCCGTGACCTCCGCAAGGAGCACAAGCTGACCCAGGTCGAGCTGTCGGCCCGGCTGGGCATTCAGCAGTCCGATCTCTCCCGCATGGAGAAGGGGGAGTACCGGGTCAGCCTGGATACCCTCTTCCGCATACTCGCCGAATTCAAGCTGAGCATCGGCGAATTCTTCGAGGGTGTCGCGAAGGAGTCGATCACGCCGCGCGACGTCCGCCTGGTCCAAGGTTTCAATGCCCTCTCCGACGACGCTCAGCGCGAGGTGGAGGACTTCATCGCATTCAAGCAGGCGCAGTACCGGCACGAGGACGACTGAGAGGCCGGCAACCGGGAGGGACCCTGAATGAGGAGCGAGGAAACGGGGCGGGTCGAGACCGCCTTCGAAGAGATCAGGCACCGGGGGCAGCAGGCGATCGATGCCGGCCGCCTCGAGCAGGCGGTGGAGATCCTGCAGACGGCCGTCGATCTGGCGGTCCAGCAAGGCGATCCCCGGTTGGTCGACACCACGATCTGCAACCGGGCGGCGGCGATGATCGAGATCGGCAAGGGCGAGGGCGAGCTTCCCCGCTTGCGCGAGATCCTGGTCCGCAATAGCGATCCGGTAAACTGCCGCATCGCGGCGTACACCATCGCGCGGCATTACGAGTTCACCAAGAACTACAAGAAGGCGCTGTTCTACGCCCGGATCACTCTCAGCCGCTCAGAGCAGTTGGACCGCCGGGACTGGCTCGCTTCCAGCCACAACCTGATCGGCAACACGCTCCTCGCGGAAAGCTTCGTCGAGGAAGCCTGCGCCGAGTACGAAAAGGCACTCGAGCGCATTCCGAGCGAACCGACCCCGCCAAAGGCAACGATCTTGTTCAACATTGGTTACTGCCGCGTTCTCCAGGGGCGCCATGCAGAGGGCTATCGGCTGCTGTATGAAAGCTTGAAGATGCTGCGGCGCTCCGGAGCCCGCAAGTACGAGGTGCTGGTCCGCGTTGATCTCTGCTTCGCCCACCTGGAGACCCGTCGCTACCGACTGGCTCTCCGACAGGGAACGGCGGCCTTGGCCCTGGCCGAGTCCATTGGCGACAACGCTTCGATCAAGAATGCCCTCTACTTGCTGGGGGAGGCCGCAAACCTGACCGGGGACCTCGAGGGCGCCCGCGGATACTTCGCGCGGCTGCAGCAAGACTTCTTCCCGGAAGCGGGCTATCTCCCGGAATTCCTGCTCGCGGTCGACATCCGCAAGCTGGTCAATTTGCACGCGTGAGGCCAAAGACATGAGCATAATGAAGAAGAGTCGGATTTTTCTCGGAGCGTTGGCGATCGGCTTCCTGGCCTCGGCCACAGCCCAGGCTGACGGTCACGACCTGGCCCTCAGCGCGGATGGAACCATCTATCAGGTGCACTCCGATACCTATGGCAACCTCTTCCCGCAGGGCAGAGACACCGATCCCGCCAATCAGGTCATCGCGCTCGACGTAACGGCTCCCGGGGGCACCATCCAGCGGCTCCTCGTTCCCGGGACCGCCGGACCCGAGACCGAGAGTCTGCCTTCGGTGGTCTTCGCGGACGATTCCCAAACGATCTTCCTCCTCTGGGAGACCGAGCTGAACGTCCATCCGCTCCTCCAACTGGCCGGATTCGACGGGCACAACTGGTCGAAGGTGATCCAGGTCACGGGCAATCCCTTCGCAGTGAAGACCTCGCCGCAGTTCACGATCTCGCGCGACTCCTACCAGGACACCAACCCGGACGGCACGGCGGCGACGCGCTACCGCACGACTCTCCACTTGGTGTGGCAGGAGCAGAACTCGGCGAACCAGCTCGAGACCTTCTACAGTCCGATCATCTTCAACGACGGCGTTTACATCGGCTGGAATCCGATCTACAACCTTGACGATTTCTTGCCGGTTCCGCCGGCAGCGGCGGTCGCCACCGTTCCTTCCCAGGCCTCGCTCGTCAGCTCGCCGCTTCTCCAAAGCGGCCCGGACGCGCGAACCGTCGTCGTGGCTTACACCTCCTCGGCGTTATCCCGACTGGCTTCGATCGAGATCGACGTCCTTCCGCAGCAACTCAACCAACTGGCCGACAAGGCGCGAGGTCACATCGTCGACCTCGGAAAGCAGGGCGGCTATCCCGCCAACCTTCCTTCTCTGGCAGACGCTATCCGGGCAGACATCATCAATCTCGGCGTCGCTTTCCACCTTGAGGTCATTCAGTCGATCGCCGATCAGGTCAAGACGGAGATCCTGACGGATGGCGCTCAAGGGCTGGATCTCTACGCGCTGGCCGAAAAGGCTCGCGGACACATCGTCGACCTTGGATCCAGGCTGTCGGGCTGGGGTCTGCGCTCCACGAATGGCACCGACCTCTCCAAGATCCTTCAGGTCAGCGACACTCCGGACCCGGCCAACAGCTCCTCGGCTTACCTGTTCCAGTTCCGGGTGGCGTCGAACCTGCCGGTGCCCCGCGTTGGTCCTGGAACGGTCAAGCTGTTCTCTTCGCAGAGCGGCGACAACCTGATCGTCTCCTGGGCCCAGTCGGACCGGGTGTTCTACCGCAACGTCCGGGGCGACGGGAGCTGGAGCGATCCGAAGCAGCTCATCTTCTCGAACAATCTGGACGTTAACAAGGCGTACCAGATCCTCGGTCAGCGTCTCGGCAACCACTGATCGCGGGGTTTGCAGGGCGGTCCCACAGGCCGCCCTGCAACGCCCCTACAAACCGCTTTTCGAGATTTCCAACGGCAGCCCGGTCGGGCTCGCCGGCAGGACCTTCCCCCCCGCTCTCTCCAACGCCGCGACGATCGCGCTCCTCCGCTCCGGAGGGCCGAGGATGGCGAGGCAACCCCCGCCACCAGCGCCACAGGCCTTCCCTCCCCAAGCGCCCTGCGCCGCCGCGGCTTGGAGGAGATCCTCCAGCACTGGCGTCGAGATCCCCTCCGCCAGACGGCGCCGATAGCTCCACTCGCGGCTCATCAACTCACCCACCCGCGGCAGCTCGCCCGCTTCGAGGGCCGGCCTCAGCTCGGCCGCGGCGGCGGCGATCCCCTCGAACAGACCGGTGATCTCGGGCTCCCCTTCCAGACGCCGGCGCACGACTTGCCAGTTGTTACCGGCCGAGAAGTGGCTCTGTCCGGAGTAGGCCACCACCAGGCTCGCCGCGAGCGTTGCGAGATCGACGTCCAATCGCCGCACCCGTTCGCCGCCCGGCGCCGGACGAATCTCGAGCGCACCGCCGAGCAGCGCCGGGTAGTGATCCTGGATTCCGGTGGGAAGCCCCATGAGCCGCGCCTCAAGATCGCGCGCCATGGCCACCCGCTCGTGCGGTTGGGAACGGGGATGGTCGAAAGCCTCCTCGGCCGCGGTGAGAAAGGCAACGGTTATGGCGGAGCTGGCCCCGAGACCGCCGCCACGGGGGGACTCGCTCGCCAGGACCGCTTCGAAGGGGGGGAGGTCCAACGCCGCTGCGGCGACTCCGATCAGGGCGGACTCGGGATGGCTTACCAACTCCGCGGCTGAACCGGCGTCGACCACGCTCTCGCCCTGGAGGACCCGGTACCCCTTTGCCATCGGACGGAGACGGACCGAGACGGCGAGGTCCACCGCCACGTTGATTGTACAGGCCTGCGGGTGGAACAGGCCGAGGGGCCAGATGTCGAGGGTGCCACCGGCCAGATCGACCCGGCACCACGCCTTGGCGGTTACAAACATCCCGTAACTGAACGGCTCAGCGGGCGAGCGCGCCGTGTGACGTCCTGGGTACGGCCGGGATGGGAGCCGTGGCGAGCAGGGTATCCGGCCTCTTGAGACCGTGCGGAAGGACGCCCGCGCGCAGACCCGTCCGCAGGTCGTCCCGCCAGGCCCGGAAGGAGGCCATCCGGGAGCCGGGGATGGATTCGTCGCGGACACCCTTGAGCGTCAGCGGATCGATCCAGCCGTCGTGGAGCTTCACCCGGTAGTCCAGATGAGGCCCGGTGGCGAGACCGGTAGCGCCGGTGTAGGCGATGATGTCCCCCTGCCGCACCCGAGCTCCTGGACGGATGCCCGAGGCGAAACGGGAGAGGTGGAGGTAGGCGGTCACGTAGCCGCTCGGATGCTGGACCTTGACCACGTTGCCGCCACCCTTGTCCCAAGCGGCCGAAACCACGGTCCCATTGGCCGTCACCTGAACGGGGGTGCCCACGGGCGCGCCGTAGTCCACGCCGTAATGCGGCCGGTACTCCTGGAGCACCGGGTGGAAGCGGTGCAGGCTGAACGCCGACGTGATGTGCGAGTAGCGTAGCGGCGAGCGGAGGAACATCTTCTTCATCGGCTGGCCGTCGCCGTCGTAGTAGACGCCGGAGTCGCCGAACCGGTACGCCTCATGGAGCCGTCCATGGTTGTCGTAGATCGCCGCGAGGACCGTGCCGACCTCGCGGAACTGGCCGTCGAGGCGAACCTCTTGATAGAGAACCTCGAACCGGTCCCCCCGCTTCAGATCCTTCGTAAAGTCGAGATCCCACTGAAAGACGTCGGCAAGGCGGTAGGCGAGCGTCGCGGGTCCGCCGGCTTCGCGGATCGATTCTTCCAGGGAGCCCGCGAGCGTGGCCTGAAGAGCGCGGACCTCGACGTGGCGCCGGAAGGGCTGCCAGTCGCTCTGCCAGACACTCCCCTTGCGGAGCATCTCGACCCGGCCGCTGCCGTCGAGGATCATCTCGAAGGAGGCGAGGGTCGAGTCCGGGTTGAAGAACGCCGAGTACCGGTTGCCGGCCTTGAGGCCGCGGAGATCCACCTTGCCCGCCAGGGAGCTGGTCGCCTCGCGGAGCTCCCCTCCCTGGAGCCCGAGCTTGGCGAAGATGTCCGCGGCGGTCTCGCCACGGAGGAGCTTCGACTCGACGGGTACGCGCGCCCGGCCGAGGAGCGGAGTGGTTTCGTCAGGAAGCGTGACGCGGGCGTTGAACCGGGGAGGCGAAGGGAGAGGGTAGAGCGAACGGTTGTAGGCTTCCAGGTTTCGCGTGCTGAGGAAGAGCCCTGCGGCGAGGGCGATCAACCCCAGCGGTAGAAGCCAACGGAGAATGGCCGGGCTTAGAGATACCCTCTTCGACTGCATCCCGTGCAGGCCTCCCAGGTGGGGGGTGGTCGACGAACGGACTCAAACGACTACGCTGAGGCATAGTACACAGGAAGGCGCGAACGGCGCAACCTTCAAAGCGTCATGCTGCGAGCGGTTGGGCGGATCGAGTGCGGCTTCAGTGCAGCAGGTCCCCGATCACCTGATCGGGGTTGTCGGGCAGCTTGCCGTGATAGGCGACCTGGCCGTCCTTGACGACGAGCAGGCCGGGAAGAGTAGCGACGTTGTACTTGCGCGAAAAAGAGCCGTCCGCGTCCAGGCAGACTGGAGCTCCGAGGTTCTTGCCGGCCAGGAAACGTTCGAAGGTCTGACGGTCTTCCTGGAAGTTCACCGTCACGACGCGGGCCCGTCCACCCCAGCGGCCAGCAAGCGCGCTCACCCGCTCGGCGATGTCGCGCGAGCGAGGCGACCAGGAGGCCCAGACCACCACGATCGTCGTCCCCCGCGACAGGTCCGCTTCACCCAGGCGTCCTCCCCCGAGACAGGACAGGTTCATGTCCTGACCGCGAGCGGGGCTCGCGAGCGCCGGCAGCAGCAGGGCCGCGGCGAGGAGAGCGGCTGCTCCGAGGTGTCCGAGATGGACGCGCCTCGGGCGGCGTCGGGAAACGGAATCGGTTGTCATGGAGTTTCTGGGAGCCGAGTGCGGCCCGGGAGCGGTGCGGCGATGCGGCAGGTGGGTCAGAATGCGGTGACGGAGACTTTCGGGAGCGGTGCAACGGATGGTCCGCTGGCGGACGATCAGCAGCAGCCTGCGGGTGTAGTCCACCTTCTTCGCGCAGCCGCCACACTGGCCAACATGGTCCTGGAAGGGGGTCAGCATCTCCTCTCCCATCTCGTTGTCGAAGAACAGAAACAGTACTGTGCTGACCTCTTTACAATCCATCGTCCTTCCTCCGGAACCCAAACTCTGGAACAGTCTAATGTGACTTGCCCACGTGTCTTCACCCCGCCCTGTTCAACTGGGGCTTGGGGGCGGATATTTCCGGAAACCGGTGTTACTTGGGGCTCACGCTCCTGCTCCGCATCTTGACCGGCTCGCCCTCACGCAGGTAGCCATGCTCGCGGGCGAACTCCAGCATCGCGGCCTCGAGGAGCCGGCGGCCACGGTAGAGGCGGCTCATCACGGTGCCGACCGGGACGTCCAGGATCTCGGCGATCTCCTTGTAGGAGAACCCTTCGAGATCCGCCAGGAGAACCACCATCCGGTAATCCGGCGGCAGCTTGTCCAGCGCCTGCTGCACGTCCTCGTCGAGAACGTTCTCGAGCAGCTCGTCCTCGGGGTTCTTCATCTGCTTCGAGGCGTCCTCGCTCACCTGGTTCTCGAACGACTCCTCGATCTCGGCGAAATCGCTCAGGGTCGGGGCCTGCTGCTTCTTACGGTAGTTGTTGATGAAGGTATTCTTCATGATTTTGAACAACCACGCCTTGAAGTTGGTCCCTTCTTCAAACTTGTCGTAGTACCGGTAGGCCTTCAGATAGGTTTCCTGCACGAGGTCCTCGGCATCCTCGGAATTGCGGGTCATCCTGTAGGCCGTGTTATATAGCGCGTCCACGAACGGCATCGCCGCCGCTTCGAAGTTCCACCCTTTCTGGTGGTCGACGCTGATCTTTGGCATGCTTACCCCCTTCGGGGACTTCTCCCCCCTGCCTAGTGGATACGCACAGACGATGCCAACGGTTTACATCGAAAGTTGCCCCACCCGCCCCTATTTCGACAAAGAATCTGGCTGGGAAATCGAACAGCGCGTCCCCTCGGGATGACACTCCCGAAGGGACGCGATCAATGGGATTCAATGAATCAAGCCCCTCTAATCTTGCGAGGGAGCCTGTCGCCGATTCGGCACATAGGGGTGCCAAATTGAGAGCCCGCGCTATCCGAGATCGACGATGTGGGAACGCGTTCCAGCCTTGACGTCCGTCTGAATCTTCATCTTGCTTACCTCCTTTCGTCCAGATTACAGCCTCAGTATGCGTTTACTCTATCAAGATCGTTGCCATCCAGATCCTCTCGGCGTTACGGGTGAGCGATGACCATCAAGGTCGGAGACCGGCGGAGGGCACAGTCGAGCGCCTGATCGAGGTTTTCGGGATCCAGAGCGGCGAAGCTCTCGTCGAGCACCACGACCTCCGCCTCCTGGAGCAGCGCCCGGGCCATAAAGAGCCGGCTCCTCTCCCCGTGGGAAAGTTGCCAGCCGGTCTCTCCCACGATCTGCTGCAGCCGGGAGGGCATGCGGTCGAGCAGCCCTCCCAGGCCGAGCTCGCGGCAGACCTCGATCGCCTCGGCCAGATCCTCCTCCTCCGGCGGCCAACGCCGTCCCATCAAAAGGTTGAAAGCAAGAGTTTCGGTAAAGACATGGTTCTCGTGGAACTGTGGCGCCAGCACCACCCGCCGCCGCCAGGCCGGGTCGCCAATCGTGCGGCGGTCGAGCCCATCGAGGAGGATCAGACCGGCCTCGGGATCGCGCAGGCCGGTGAGCAGTGCCGCCAGGGTCGACTTCCCGCCTCCCGAGGGGCCTTCCAGCAGGATGCGGTCGCCGCGCGCCAGGCGCAAGGTACAGCCGTCGAGGACCGGCCGGTTCCTGCCGGCGTGACGGTAGGTGAGATCGAGGGCCTCCAGCACCGGCGGTCCGCCCACGCGGACCTCCGGCTCGTCCGGCGGTGGTGGAGACGCGGCGGCGCCCCCCAGGGACTCGGGGCGGGACGCCGCGGCGAACAGCTCGCCGGCATAGCCCCAGCTCAGGATCGCTCCCGAGAGATGAGAAAAGCCCTCGGACATCTTGCTGAACCCGCGGTAGGCTGTGAGGGTGCCGCCGACCCCCAGCGCCAGGAGCGTGGACGAGCCCGTTCCCGCCAGGAACGCCGGGAGCAAGCCGCCGAGGCTGACGAGCAGCCAGCCGCGCGGCGCCACGGCGAGCAGGAGGGCCTTGCTCCGGTCGAGCCGTCGCGAGCTCTCGACATAGGACTCGGCGAAGCGATCCTCCTCCTGGTGCCAGAGCTCCCGGTTCTCCTGGACGAGACGGGTCCGATGGCCGACCAGCCCTTCGACGAGAGCATCCGTCATGTCCAGGCGATGCCGGGTCCACGTCTTCCGCCGCCGGAAGAACCGGCGGGCCAGCTCGCCGGTGACCAGCAGCCAGGCGGCGAGCAGCAGCACGTGCAGCGCGCCGCCCGCGCCCGCGGCGACGACTCCGGCGGACAGCAGGGTCTCGATCAGCCCCGCGACAGCCAGAAAGCCGCCATTGAGCGCCAGGGTCTCGACCGCCTCCGATTCGATCACCCGGCCGAGGAGCTGCCCCGCTCCCTGATGACGGATCTCCTCCGGCCGCAGCTTCAGGGCTCCGGCGAGCAGGCGGCGCTTGAGCAGCGCCCCGGTGCCGACGGCTAGCTTCGCCCGCGACCACACGCTCACCATCCGGAAGGGGATCAGCGTCAGGAGCAGGAGCGCCCAGGCGATCAGCGCATCGCGCACGAGCCGCCCTTGCAGGGCTCCCACCCCCAGAGCCCCCCAGGAGAGAAGCAGCAGGCTGTAGGAGACGGCGTAGCAGGTGAGAAATCCGAGCAGGTTCCGCGGCAGGCCCGCCATCCTCGCCTGCCGCCGGAAGCCGCTCCCCGGCGGCAGCCGCACGAGCCAGAGCCCGCCGATCCGGGCGCGCTGGAGACGCTCGGCGAGCAGGGCCTGCCTCGCTCGCTCCCGCCGCGCACCGCCGATTCCAGCCGCTGTCAGCAATCCGTCCAGCGGCGCATCCACGGCCACCGCGGCCGGCGCCAGGATCGCGCTCGCGACGGCCGCCGCCGGCAGGCGGCGCGCGCGCAGATCCGGACCGAGGGCGAGCAGACGCCCTCTCCGGCAGTGAAGGATCGCCAGCAGACCACCGCCGGGCAGACGCAGAAGAGCGGGACCACACGCGCGGAGCGCGTCCACGACTCCGCCGCCGGTAACCTCGACCGGCTCGGTTTCGAGGCCGAGGCGGCCGCCGGCTTGGGCGAGCCGCCGGTCGACCGTTCCGGCGTTTTCGCGGGCCATGGAGGCAGATTCGCCGGACCCGTCCACCAGACCGGCCCGGCGCGCCAGAGCCTCCAGCGCCTCGCCGGCCGCGCTCTCCAGCCAGGTCGATCTCTCCAGGTTCTCAATCATCGACCGGCTCCTCCACGGCTTCCTCCAGCCGCCCGGCCGTCAACCGCAGCCGCCGCCAGCCCGCGCCGGGGCCGAAGCGCTGCCGGAGGCCCGCCTCCCGCTCCAGCAAGGACCGGTAGCGGGAGCCGGACCGTAAGGCCAGCTCGTCCGGCGCGCCGTGCTCGACGACGCGCCCCCCTTCGAGGACTACCACCTGGTCGAAAGAGAGCGTCTGGCCGGCGTCGTGGGTGACGCAGAGCAGGGTCGCGCCCGGCCACCAGTCCCGGGCTCTAGCCAGCAGGAGCCGGCGCGACTCGCGGTCGAGTCCGCGAAAGGGCTCATCCAGGATCACCAGCCGCGCTCCGGGCTTGAGCAGCGAACGCGCGAACCGCACCCGCTGTCCCTCGCCGCCGGAAACCAGGGCTCCCCCCTCTCCCAGGGAGGTCTGGAGCCCCTGCGGGAGCTCCTCCAGGAGTGGTCTCAGGGTGGCCGACTCGAGGGCCCGCCCAATCCACCGTTCGTCTCCTCCACCGTAGGCGAGGTTGTCGAACAGCGGCTCGTTCCAGAGTTGCACCGCCGGATCAACCCAGGCGGTCTGCCGCCGCAGCTCCTTCAGCCGCTCCGGGGTCAGCGGCTCGCCGTCGACGAGGATCCGGCCCGCCGCGGGTGTGTGCCACCCGAGCAGGAGGCCGACCAGGCTGGACTTGCCGGCTCCGGACGGCCCCACGATCGCCACCCGGCTCCCCGCCGCGAGCGCGAGGTCCACGCCTTCCAGCACGGCGTGCCCCGCGGCCACTACGTCCACCTGTTCCAAGCGTATGGCGACGCCCGGCGCGCCGGGCTCACGATCCGCGCCCGCGGTATCCCCCGGAACTTCCTCCTCGGCCGAGCCGAGGGGCTCGAGGAGCCGTGAGGCAGTATTGCGGAGGAGCGGGTACTGCCGCGCCGCGATATCCATCTGCTGGCCGAGAATGGGGAGCTGGAGGGCCCAGTAGCTCAGCAGCAGGACGCGCGAGGGGTCCCCCGGTCCCGCCAGATGGCGGAACAACACCCAGACCGCGAGCCCGTAACCGGAGACCGACTGCAAGGCGTCGAGGACCACAGAGACCGACTCCAGGCGGAGCGCCGAGCGCATCCACTCGATCAGCAGCCCCTCGTGCTCGCGCCGCAAGGGGATCTCGGCACCGTGGTTGCGCGCGGGGATCAGTCCGAGCAGGGCGTCCAGGTAGAAGCGGCCCAGGGCTCCCGCGTGGTTGCGCACCCGCAGGTCGCGCTCCAGCAGCACCGGCTGCGCGGCCATCGGCAGGGCGAAGGCGAGCAGCGCCGAGAGGGCGGCGAGCGGCGCCACGCCCGGATCGAGCCAGGCGATCCCCGCCGCAGTGAAGGCGAGCTGGAAGGCCGAACGCAGAAAGTTCGCTCCCAACTCGGGCATCAGCCGCAGGCGATGGGAGCTGTGGCAGCGCTCGGCCATGTCGGAGCTCAGACGGCTGCGGAAGTAGCGGTCGCCGAGGCGGGCGATCTTCTCCAGAAAGCGCAGGCGCAGGCGGACTTCGAGGCTGCGCCCCTGGGCGAGGACCCGCGCCGCCGTCGCCCACTCCAGAAGGAGCACGAGGGCGAGGAAGACCAGCAGGGCGGCGCTCGCCGCCGCCCTCTGCTCCCACACCCTCAGCCGGGCGGCGAGGTCCAGGAGCCCGCGGAAGAACAGCGCCTCGATCACCGTCGCCGCCGCACCCACGACGAGGGCGACGGCGATCGACAGCGGCGTCAGCCGGCCGTCGGCCCGCAGCAGCCGCAGCAGCTCGCGGCCGGGCCGGCTCGCGGGCTCTTCGAGGGCCGCCCGCAGGTCGGACGAGAGCCTCCACCGCCGCCTCTCCGCCGGCGAGGGCTGCCGGACGCCGTCCCTTCACCCGTACGAGGACGGCGCCGCGGAGGGTGAGCTCGTCTCCAGACCCGGCGGCGGTCACCGACCAGTAGACGTCGGGGATCTCCCCGGCCCGCAGGGCGCGCACGAGTCCGTGCGCCTCCTCTCCGGCCCGCAGGCCGCCGGCGCGGACGAGGGCGGCGGTCATCCGGACGGCGGCGTCGAGAGCGGCGAGCGGCCGCCACCCCGGATCGGCGAGAGCCTCGCCCAGCAGCCGTTCCCGGGCGCTGGCGGGTATCCCGAGCCGTTTCATCCGCGCCCGCAGGACGGCGAGGAACTCCTCCGAGCCCGCCCACTCCCGCCAGGCGCCGGCCGGCACCGGCATCGCGTGAACGTAGGCCTCGTCGAACAGCCGGCGCGCCGGCACCCACCGCCGGCCCACCGCCGGGTCCATCACCTGGATCCACGAGCCCCAACGCCTCCAGGCGATCAGGAAATGGGTGACCCCGAGCGAGTTGGTGACCACGAGCAGGGCTGGCAGCGCCGCCGCCTCCGGCAGGAGAAGGTGATCCACCGGCAGCATCACCTGCTCGGCATCCAGGCCGAGCCGCACCGCCACGGCCTCCAGGGTGTTGATCGAGGTCCCGTCGAGATCGGTCTGGCAGGCTTCCCGGAGGCGGTCGTAGCCGACCGTCACGCCGAATCCCTCGCAGAGGCACTTGAGCGAGGCGGGACCGCAGTCCATCGCAGAGCTCTGCACCACCTCGGGCGCGAACAGCCGGGGTCCGCTCAAGAGCCGGGCGCCCCGCTCCCGGCGTGGCCGGAGAGCGCCATTCCCAGCGTGCGGAGCAACAGCCGGGCGGGGGAGAGATGCTCGGCTTCCACCAGCACCGCGCCGGTCAGGCCATGCTGCAGCGGAATCCGCGAGCCCGGATCCGGCAGGAGATCGAGATCGGCCCAGACTCGCCCGTCCCGCAGCTCTCCCGAGACCCTCGACACGCGTGCCCGCAACGGACCGTACTGGGTCCAGGGGAAGGCATCCAGCCGTACCTGGGCGGACTGCCCCCTACGCAAGCGGCCCAGAGCCTCCGCGGGCTCGAACCCGCCGACGACTTTCAGCGGTGAGGTAGGAACCACCGTCCCCAGCCGTTCCCCCGCCTGGATCAGAGCACCGGTGTCGAGCCGCGCCAGCTCGGCAACCCGCCCCGCCACCGGCGCCCGGAGCGTGCGCCACTGCCCCTCCGCCGCCAGCCGGCGGACGGCGGCGCTCCCGGCACCGAGACCACCTTTCAGCAGCTCGATCTCCCGGTCGACCCCTTCCAGCAGCGCCCGGCGATCGCTCTGATCCCGCTGCCACTCCTGGGCCATCCGGTCGAGGGTCAGCCGGATCTCCGCCGCGGCGGCACGGCGGCGCTCCGCCTCGGCCCGGGCCTGGTCCAGGTCGGAGGCCGGCAGGAGCCCCCCGGCCTGGAGCCGCTCCTTGCGGCGGAGATCCCCCTCGGCGGCAGTGGCGCTGGCCTCGGCCGAACGCAACCGCTCCGCCGCCTCGCGCCGGGAGAGGCCTGCCGCCCGTTCGGCCGCGGCGAGACCCGCGGCCTGGCTCTCCCGCTCGGCCCGCCGGCTGGCGAGCTGCCGCACCAGCGCCGAGGTCTGGGCCCGCTCCTCTTCCACCCGGCGGTTGTCCGACTCCGCGTCCAGCTCGACGAGCACGTCACCCAGAGCGACCTCCTGGCCGACGGTGACCGCGAGGCGCCGGACCCGGCCGCCCACCTGGGCGGAGATGGGGTAGACCGCCCGTTGGGCCTCCAACCGCGCCGTCGCGCTGACGACATAGACGGGCAGGGCGGACCGCAGGAACCAGCCCCCCCAGGCGGCGAGCAGGAGGAGCAGCGCCCCCAGCAGCAGCAGAGGGGCCGTCGAGCGCTCGCCGTCGAGGGAGCGCAGGGTCCGCGGAAATGGATTGGCCACCGGCTCATTCTACGAGGCGAGCGCGGCGAACGTTGCGCCGGCTGGCCCTCAAGCTTCAGCGGTCCACCTCTCCCATCGCCAGGTCCAGCGTGCCCGCCAGGGTCAGCAGGTCGGCCACCAGCTCCCCCCGGCAGAGGTCCGGCAGGGCCTGGAGGTTGGCGAACGAGGGCGCGCGAAGATGGCAGCGGTAGGGGTTGGGCGTCCCGTCGCCCACGATGTAGAAGCCGATCTCTCCCCTGGGTCCCTCGATGCCGTGATAGACCTCGGCATCGCGCGGCCCCACGAGCTCCGGCGGCAGATCGGACCGGACCGGACCTTCGGCGAGCCGGTCCAGGCACTGGGCGACGATGCGCAGCGCCTGCCGCATCTCCGCCATCCGCACCCGGTAGCGGTCGTAGGTGTCGCCGTTCCGGCCCACCGGCACCTCGAAGTCCACCTCGCCATAGGCCTCGTAGGGCAGGGCCTTTCTCAGGTCCCAGGCAACGCCGCTGGCGCGCAGCACCGGGCCGGTCACCCCGCAGTCGACCGCCAGCTCCGGGGAGAGCACGCCGAGGCCCACCGTCCGTTTCTTCCAGATCCGGTTCTCGGTGAGCAGCCCCTCGAGCCCGTCGAGATCCTCCGGCAGGCTCTCCACGAGCTCGCGGCAGCTCTCCACCCAGCCCTCCGGCAGGTCGTGAGGGAGCCCGCCGGGGATCATGGCGCCGAGCGTCAGCCGGGCCCCGCGGTCTCCACCAGACCGCTCGACACAATACCCCTCGACACAATACCGCTCGAACAGAGCGAGCACCCGCTCCCGTGCCCGGAAGGCCGGGGAGAACGGCGCCGTGGCGCCGACGTCGGAGGCGTGGGTCGCCAGCCAGTAGAGGTGGGAGGCGATCCGCTGCAGCTCGGCGAAGATCGTGCGCACCTGGCGCGCCCGGAGCGGCACCTCCAGCCCGAGGAGCTTCTCGACCGCTCCCACATAGGCAAGGTTGGCGGCCGCCGCCACGAAGTCCAGGCGGTCCGTAGAGCCGAGGTTGCCGGCGAAGGAATGCCGCTCGAAAAGTTTCTCGATCCCCCGGTGGAGATGGCCGATCTCCGGGCGGCAGTCCACTACCCGGTCGCCGTCCACCCGCAGCTTCAGCAGCAGCACGCCATGGATCGCGGGATGCCGCGGACCGAAGCGGAGCTCCAGCTCCTCAGTCATCCGGCTCTACCCCCGTTGTTCCCGGCCCCTCGACGGGAAAGTCCTTGCGCAGCGGGTGGCCCTCGAACCCCTCCCGGAGCAGGATGCGGGTCAGGTCCGGGTGTCCTTCGAAGCGGATGCCGAAAAGGTCCCACACCTCCCGCTCGGGGCCGTGGGCGGCGCGCCAGACCGGGGTGACGGAGGGCACCGGCGTAGCCTCGTCCGTCGCCACCTTGAGGCGGACCCGGCGGTTCGCCGCGAAGCTGTGGAGGTGGTAGACCACTTCGAAGCGCGGCTCGCGGCCGGGAAAGTCGACGCCGCAGAGGTCCACCAGCCAGGTGAACCCGTGCCCCTCCTTCAGCGCGGCGCAGACCTCGGCGATGTCCTCGCGCCGCACCTGGAGCGTCAGATCTCCACCGAGCGTCCGCGCCGAACCGATCGCCTCTCCGAGCTCCTCCCGGAGCGCTGCGGCGAGGGGGTCCTCTCCGGTCTCCGGTCCCACCTCCCGCGCCCCGTCTTCCGCTCCGGTCGTGCCCATCATCCCGCGCAGTTTAGCCCACGGGAGGAGCCCGGCAGGAACGCCGCGAGACGCCGATTGACACCCGGCCGATGTCGAGCCACGATGAGGCTCCCCGAAAACTGCCGACGGTGGCAGAGAATTCCGGCGAGGTAACCCATCATTCCCACCGATCGTGAACGCCGCTCGGCCCTGGTGATCGCCCACCCCGGCCACGAGCTGCGGGTCCATCACTGGGTCGAGCGGACCCGTCCACGGGTCTTCGTCCTCACCGACGGCTCCGGCCATACCGGCGTCTCGCGGCTGGACTCCACCACGGCGGTCCTGGAGCGGGCGGGCGCCACGCCGGGAGCCCTCTACGGCCGGCTCTCCGACCAGGAGCTCTACCGGGCCATCCTCGACCGGGACGTGGACCTCTTCGCCGCGCTCGCCGACGAGCTCGCCGCGGCCCTCGACGCCGCCGGGATCGAGCAGGTCGCCGGCGATGCCGTCGAGGGGTTCAACCCGGGCCACGACGCCTGCCGGCTGCTGCTCAACGCGGCCCTCCTGCGGCTCGAAGGAACGGGCCGCCACCTCGCCAACTTCGAGTTCCCGCTCGAAGCGCCACCCCAGGAGTGCCCGCCGGAAGATCTGCCGGAGGCGATTCTGCTGAAGCTCGATGACGACGCCCTCCGGCGCAAGCTCCAGGCGGCGGCCTCCTACCCGGAGATGGCCGCCGAGGTGGAGCGCGCCCTGGCCCATCACGGCCACGCTCCCTTTGGGGTCGAATGCCTCCGCCCGGTCCGCTACGGCCTCGGGATCGGCGCCATCGCCGGTCGCTTCGAGCAACCTCCCTACTACGAGAGCTATGGAGAAAAGCAGGTCGCGGCCGGGATCTATCGCGAGGTGATCCGCTTCCGGGAGCACATGGCCCCCCTGGCGGAGGGGCTCGGACAGCGCGCTCGGGGGAGCCTGATCGCTTGCGGATCTTGCTGACCAACCGCTCGCTCGAGCAGCGGGCAGGCTCCGAGCTCTACCTCTTCGAGCTCGCCACGCGGCTCCTCGCGCGGGGACACTCCCCCATCGCCTTCAGCCCCCGCCTGGGCCGGGTGGCCGAGGCGCTGCGGTCGGCCACGATCCCCGCGGTGGACGATCTCGACGCCATCGGCGAGCCGCCGGACGTGATCCATGGCCAGCATCACCTGACGGCGATGACCGCCATGCTCCACTTCCCGCGCGTCCCCGGCGTCTTCGTCTGCCACGGCTGGCAGCCCTGGGAGGAGACCCCGCCGCGGCTCCCCCGCTTCCTGCGCTACGTGGCGGTGGACTTCACCACCCGGGAGCGGCTGGTCTCGGAGCGGGGCATCCCTCCCAAGCGGGTCGAGGTGGTGCTCAACTTCGTCGACCTCGACCGCTTCAAGCCCCGCCCTCCCCTGCCGCCGCGGCCGGAGCGGGCCCTCGTCTTCAGCAATCAGGCGAGCGAACGGACGTTCCTCCCCGTCGTGCGAGAAGCGTGCTCACGGTTCGGCATCGCCGTCGACGTGATCGGCGTCGCTTCGGGGGGACCCGTGGAGCGGCCGGAGGAGCTGCTGCCCGGCTACGACCTCGTCTTCGCCAAGGCCCGCGCGGCGCTCGAGGCGATGGCGGTGGGCGCGGCGGTCGTGCTCTGCGACCAGGCCGGCGCCGGGCCGCTGGTGACGAGCGGGGATCTCGACCGGCTCCGCCCCCTCAACTTTGGGATCCGGACGCTGCGGAACCCGGTCACCCCGGACTTCCTGGCGAGCCAGATCGAGCGCTACGACCCGGCGGACGCCGCCGAGGTCTCGCGGCGGATCCGCGCCACGGCGGGGATCGAGGAGGCAGTCGACCGGATGATCGGGCTCTATGGGGAGATCCTCGCCGAGCACCGGGAGCAGGGCGATCCCTCGCCGGAGGAGGAGAGCCGGGCCGCCTCCGCCTACCTGCGCTGGCTCTCCCCCTACTTCGACAAACGAGAGTGGCTGGGCCTGGAGGTGGTCCGCCTGGAGACGCAGGGAGCCCGCCTGAACGCGGAGAAGACCCACCTGGATGCGGAGAAGACCCGCCTGGGCGCGGAGGCTAACCTCCTGCGAGGGGAGGTCCAGGTGCTCCAGTCCACCGCCACCTGGAGGCTGCGCGACCGGCTCCTGCGGATCACCCCGCTGGCCCGGGCGTACCGGAGGCTGCGGGGCCTGGATCGACGGGAGAGGTAGCGCGATATCCTGCTGACCTCCGGCTTCGTACTATCCTTAGGCTAGGAGGTCCGAGATGCAGATCCAGCTCACCGCCGTTTTTCGCCAGACCTCAAGGGGCTACATCGCTTTCGTGGAGGAGCTTCCCGGCGCCAACACTCAGGGATCGACCCTCGAGGAGGCGCGGGCGAACCTGCAGGAAGCCGTGGCGCTCGTGCTCGAGGCCAACAGGACCCTCGCGGAGGAGGAGCTTCACGGAGCCGACGTGATCCGTGAGCCTTTCAAGTTGACGGCGTGAAGCGAGTCGACCTCCTGCGGCATCTCGAACGTCATGGCTGTGAGCTGCTTCGTGAGGGCGGCAGTCATTCCGTCTACGTGAACCGAGCCGCCCGGAAGAGCTTCCGCGATCCCGAGACACCGGGAAGTCGACGATTTCCTGGCCCGCAAGATCTGCAAGGACCTTGAAGTCCCCATCGCGAAGTGACGCGGCCGAGCTGAGGGGGCCCGGCCCTCTCCTGCGTTCCCTTCCCAGGCGGGCTCCGGCGCTCCTGCTAGACTCGGGGCTTTGCCGCAAAGCATCCAATGAATCTTCAAGCTCTTCGGAGGAAGACATGAACGCGAAATCCTGGAAGATCGGACTTCTGGTGGCCGCGAGCGTCCTGATGGGCCTGCGGGCCGAGGCGCGTGAATCCGGCCCCTTCACCATGGGGCTCCGCTACATACCGCAGGGGACGAGCGCCCAGCTCGCTCCGGGGATGAGCGACCGGGCGGTGAGGCTGTCGGTCGTCGACGGCCGGGCGGGGGGCGAGCCGGCCGTCATCGGCGAGATCTCGGACCACGCCGACAAGCTCTTTCCGGTGCGCGCCTCGAACGATGCGATCGCCTGGGCGAGCGACGTCTTCACGAAGGAGGCCACCGCCTGGGGAGTGAAGGTCTCGCCGGACGCCCCGCTCTCGCTCACCGGCAAACTGACCCAGCTCCGCCTGGTCGGCAGCACCAAGGCCTTCGGCTCGACCTACAACGCGCAGATCCAGATGACCTTCACCCTCGCGGACTCGCGGGGCCGCACCCTCTGGGAGAGCCCCATCGAGGGGAGCGCCAACCGCTACGGGAAGGAGCGCAGCGCCGAGAACGCCAACGAGGTGCTGAGCAGTGCCATCGAGGAGGTTTACGCCAACGCGTTCAACGACGCCGGCCTCCAGGGCGCCTGGGCGGGCAAGGGCAAGCCGGTTGCCACCTCCTCCGCTCCCGCCGCCACGGCTGCCGCCGACGCGGCGGGCGTCTCCCCGCCGGTTCTGCTGGCCGACCTCGTCAAGCTCAAGAAGCAGGGGTTCACCACCGACCTCCTGGTCGACTACGTCAACCAGAAGACCCTGACCCGGGCGCTCTCGGCGGACGACCTCGTGAAGTGGAAGGACGCCGGCATGCCGCAGGAGGTCATCAAGGCGGCGATGGGGCGCGCGAAAGGGTAGAATCCGCCCCGAAATGCCCCACGCCCAGGCCCTCCCCACGACCGAGCGCCTTCTCGAGCGGATCGACGCCATGGCCGGCCAGCCGGTGGCCATGCTGGTCGATCTGGTGGCGGACGTGTTCATCACCGGCACGCCGAAGCGCATCAGCCGCGAGGCTCCCGTCCTCATCCTCTCCTATCAGGGAGAGAGGCTGACTCCCGGCGGCGGCGCCAACGCCGTGGCCAACGTGGCAGCGCTCGGCGGGCGCCCGCTGCCGCTGGGCGTCGTGGGCGACGATCCCCACGGCCAGGGATTGCTCGCCGAGCTCGCGGCACGGGGGGTGACGACGGAGGGGATCGCGGTGCGGCCCGGCTACCGGACGCCGACCAAGGTGCGCATCCTCGGCGGCGGCAAGCATTCGATCAAGCAGCAGATCGTACGCTACGACATCGAGGAAACGCTGACTCTGACCGGCGACGAGCGCGAGCGTTTCACCCGGCTGCTGCGGAGCTGGTCCGGCGCGGCGCGCGTCGCCATCCTCTCGGACTACGGCTACGGCGCGGTCGAGCCGGCGATGCTTCCCCAGGTGCGCGACGCCCTCGGCGAGGGGGCGACGCTGATCGCGGACAGCCGGTACCGCCTCAACGAGTTCGCGGGGCTCGACGGCGCCACTCCCAACGAGGAGGAAGCCGAGGCGCTCCTCGGTTCGACCATCGACGACGATCCGGACCGTCTGGAGCAGGGCGGGCGGAGCCTGCGCGAGCGGCTCGGCGCCCGCTTCCTCCTGATCACCCGCGGCAGCCGGGGGATGAGCCTCTTCCAGCCCGAGGTCTCGGCCCACCTGCCGGTATCGGGGACGGACCAGGTGGCGGACGTCACCGGCGCCGGCGACACGGTGATCGGCACTTTCGCCCTCGCCCTCGCCGCCGGGGCCGACCCGCTCGAGGCGGCGCTGCTCGCCGACTACGCGGGCGGCCTCGTGGTGATGAAGATGGGGACGGCCACCTGCTCGCCCGAGGAGCTGAAGCGGGCGGTCGAGACCGATCCACGCCCCTTGAAGGAGCTGCGGTGGGGCTGGTCCTGACCGTCCCGGAGCTCCGCGAGCGCCTGCGGGAGCTCAGGGCCCGGGGTCAGAAGGTCGCCTTCGCCAACGGCCACTTCGATCTCCTTCACGTGGGGCACCTGCGCTACCTGCGCGACGCCCGCGCCGAGGCGGACGCCCTCGTGGTGGCAATCAACGACGACGCTTCGGTCGCGAGCCTCAAGGGACCCGGCCGGCCGGTGGTGACCGCTGCCGAGCGGGCGGAGCTGCTGGCGGCGCTGGAGCCGGTCGACTTCGTGGTGATCTTCCAGGGCAATTCTCCCGCTCCGCTGCTCGCCGAGCTGCAACCGGACGTCCACTGCAAGGGGACGGACTACGGCTCTCCCGAACGGGTGCCCGAGTACGAGGTGGTCCGCGCCTACGGCGGCCGGACGGCGCTGGTGGGTGACCCCAAGGACCATGCGACCAGCGATCTGATCGCCCGCGTGAAAGCGCTGCCGTAAAGAATGAGGATCCTCATCCTCCGCACCAGCGCCCTGGGCGACGTCGTCCACGCCCTGCCGGTGCTCACCGCCCTGCGGCGGCATCTCCCGGAAGCGAAGATCGGCTGGGTGGTCGAGGCGGGGATGGCCCCGGTGCTCGCCGGCCATCCCGATCTCGACGAGCTGCTGGTGGTGCGCCTGCGGCAGTGGCGGAAGCTCTCCCGTCAGGGGGTCGGCGAGCTGGGCGGCTTCTTGAAAGCACTGCGGCGCTTCGCCCCGGACGTGGCGCTGGACCTGATGGGGAACCACAAGGCCGGGGTCCTCGCCCACCTCTCGGGCGCGCGGCGGCGGATCGGCTTCGCCCGGAGAGAGCGGCGGGAGCCCTCGAGCGCCCTCTGGATCAACCGGCCGGTCGTGCCGCGCGGGACGCACGCGGTGGACCGCATGCTCTCCCTGCTCGACGGCCTCGGCCTCCCTCCCGAGCCGGCGGACTTCGGCCCCGAGAAGCTCTTCCGCCAGGAGCCGGAGGCCGCGCGGGACCTCTTCGCGACCGACCCCGAGCCCTTCGCCCTCCTCCATCCCGGGGCCGGCTGGGGCAACAAGCGCTACCCGCCGGCGTGGTGGGGACAGGCGGCGCGCCTCCTTCAGCAGGATACCGGCCTGCCGACCTGGGTGGCGGTGGCTCCGGGTGAGAAAACCCTGGCCGCCGAGGTGGAAGCCGCGAGCGAGGGGGCCGCGCGCACCGTCCCGGCGCCCGACCTGCCGGTTCTCGCGGCGCTGATCCGCCGGGCGCGGCTGATGCTGGGCGGCGACACCGGCCCCACCCACCTCGCCCGCGCCCTCGGCACGCCGTCGCTCATGGTGATGGGGCCGACCGACCCCGAGCGCCACGGTCCCTACGGCGCTCCGGAGAGCGCCCTCTTCAAGCGCCTCGCCTGCAGCTTCTGCTACCAGCGCCTCGCGGAGACCAAGGCCTGCCTGCTCGAGGTCCCGCCACGGCTGGTGGCGGCGCGGGCGGCGGAGCTGTTGCGTTGACCCCCTTTCCCGTGGGCTGCTAGACTCTCGCCGTTCTACAGCTTTCAAGCAGCTCGCTTCAACGAGAAGGACAGGCCCGGGGTCCGGGCCGAGAGGTGATTCGTATGGCATCATCCGCGGAACCGGTGCGCCGGCCGCAAGCCCAGCCGAGCGGTCCCGACAAGCTGGGAGAGTTGCTGGTCCGCAGCGGCAGGATCAACCAGGCACAGCTCAGCGAAGCGCTCACCCTCCAGAAGGATCAGGGCGGCCGGGTCGGCACCAACCTCGTCAAGCTCGGCCATCTCACCGAGAAGCAGCTCGTCGATTCCCTGGCGCAGCACTTCAAGGTCCCGGCGGTCGACCTCAACGGCATGGACGTCGACGAGGCCGTCCTCAAGATCATCCCGGCCGACCTGGCGCGCAAGTACACCATCATCCCCGTCTCCAAGACCGGCGCCACGATTACCGTGGCGATGATCGATCCCACCAACGTCTTCGCGATGGACGACGTGAAGTTCATGACCGGCTACCGGGTCGAGCCGGTGGTGGCTTCCGAGTCGGGCATCCGCGCCGCCATCGACCGCTACTACGGCTCGACGCACGCCATCGAGCTCAAGAAGGTCATGGAGGACCTCACCGAGGAGTCGCAGAGCGACCTCGAGGTCCTCGAGGAGGAGGAGGATCTCGACCTCGCGACGCTCGAGGAGGAGTCCGAGCAGGCGCCGGTGGTCAAGCTGGTGAACCTGGTGCTGACCGACGCCATCAAGCGCGGCGCCTCGGACATCCACATCGAGCCCTACGAGAAGGAGTACCGGGTCCGCTACCGCATCGACGGCATCCTCTACGAGATGATGCACCCGCCGCTCAAGCTCAAGGAAGCGATCACCAGCCGCGCCAAGATCATGGCGCGGCTCGACATCGCCGAGAAGCGGCTGCCGCAGGACGGGCGCATCAAGATCAAGACCAAGATCTCCGGCAAGTCCAAGGAGCTCGACTTCCGCGTCTCCGTGCTGCCCACCCTCTTCGGCGAGAAGATCGTCATGCGCTTGCTCGACAAGGACAAGCTCATGCTCGACATGACCAAGCTGGGCTTCGAGGCGGAGTCGCTGCGCAAGTTCGAGACCGCCATCCTCAAGCCCTACGGCATGGTGCTGGTCACCGGCCCCACCGGCTCGGGGAAGACGAACACGCTCTACTCGGCCCTCCAGCGCATCAACACCCCGGAGGTCAACATCATGACCGCCGAGGACCCGGTCGAGTTCAACCTCTCGGGGATCAACCAGGTCCAGACGCGCGAGCAGATCGGCCTGAACTTCGCCGCGGCGCTGCGCTCGTTCCTGCGCCAGGACCCCAACATCATCATGGTCGGCGAGATCCGCGACTTCGAGACCGCCGAGATGGCGATCAAGGCCGCCCTGACCGGCCACCTCGTGCTCTCGACGCTGCACACCAACGACGCGCCATCGTCGATCAGCCGCCTGATGAACATGGGCATCGAGCCCTTCCTGGTGGCGACCTCGGTGCACCTGATCGTGGCCCAGCGGCTGGTGCGCCGCATCTGCACCTTCTGCAAGGAACCGCTCGAGATGCCGCCCGCGGCGCTCGTCCAGACCGGCTTCTCCGAGCACGAGTCGCGCACGCTCAAGCTCTTCCGCGGCCGCGGCTGCGACCGCTGCAGCAACACCGGCTACAAGGGGCGCGTCGGTCTCTACGAGGTGCTGGAGGTCGACGACGAGTTGAAGGAGATGATCCTCTCCGGCGGCAGCGCCTTCGAGCTGCGCCAGAAGGCCGTGCAGAACGGCATGATGACCCTGCGCATGAGCGGCCTGCAGAAGATCCGCGACGGCATGACCACGGTCGAAGAGGTCGTGCGCGAGACGGTTCTCTAGCTCGGCTTCAAACCCGCACCGGTCCGGCGGTTCCTGCGACAAGGGACGCGCCGGCCGGTGCCTCGCCCGCTTCTCGGTTGGCTCGGTCGACGGCCGCCAGCGCCGAGGCACCCAGCCGCACGAAGGCGATCCACAGCAGGTCGGCCACCAGCAGGTGGATCACCTGGAGCCAGACCGGCGCCAGCAGCAGCACGTTCACCGTCCCCATCAGGATCTGGGCGAAGACCAGTCCCGCCGTCCAGCCGCCGAACCGCCGGGTCTCCCCGCCGAGCCGCCGCTTCATCAGCGTCAACGCCAGGTAGAGCGCGAAGAGACCCGCGGCGATGGCGATCCCCGGGTGGAAGAGGCGCAGGCGGATCAGCAGGTGCGCGGTGGGCGAGAGGTCCTGCCGGAGGGCCTGGGCGAGCGACCGGGACGGAAAGAGGGTGTCCCCCAGGGCGGCGGTCGCGCCGCTCACTCCGGAGAGAAGCAGGCCGAAGAGCCCCAGGGCGAAGCCGCCGCCCAGCAGGCCCTGCCCGCGGAGCCGGAACCGCGCGCCGCCGCTGGCGAAGTGGGCGGTGAGGGTGAGCGCGGCCAGCAGGAGGAAGGTGTTGACCAGGTGGGTGGCCATGAACATCGCCCGGGCCATGGACGGGTTGTCCGCCACCAACCGGAAGAGCACCAGGGCGGCGCCCACCGCGGCTTCCCCCACCATGAAGAGCATGGCCACCACGGCCGCCTTGCGCGCCGCATGCCCCCGGGGGCAAGCCCGGAAAGCCCAGACCACGAGACCGGCGACCAGCAGCAGCGCGACGCCGCTGGTCAGCCGATGGGAAAATTCGATGATCGTCGCCAGCCGCGGCGACTGGGGCAGGACCTCGCCGTTGCACAGCGGCCAATGGCTGCCGCACCCCGCCCCGGAGCCGGTAGCCCGCACGATCGACCCCCAGAGGACGACCGCGACGTTGAAGGCGAGGGTGAGCCAGGCATAGCGGGCGAAGAAAGGGGCGAAGGAACGGGCGGAACGGTCCATGGGGGGATCATACCCCTCGCCGGCGCAAGGCCAGATTCCGCCTTCCCTCCTTCTCCTTGCGCTTCTTGCTCGCCGCCCAGGAGCAGATGGGGCAGGCGTCGAGGTCGTGGTAGAGGGCAGGGCAGTGCTGGCGGCCGAAGTAGATGATCTGGAGGTGGCGCTTGCCCCAGGTCTCCTCGGGGAAGAGGCGTTTGAGGTCGCGCTCGGTCTGCTCCACGTTCCTGCCGCTGGTGAGACCCCAGCGGGTGGCCAGACGGTGGATGTGGGTGTCCACGGGGAAAGCCGGCGTCTCGAACGCCTGGGTCAGCACCACCGAGGCCGTCTTGTGGCCCACCCCCGGGAGCGCCTCCAGCTCCTCCAGGGTCCGCGGCACCTCTCCGCCGTGCCTCTCCACCAGGAGCTCGGAGAGGCGCTGCAGGTTCTTCGCCTTGGTGTTGGCGAGGCCGATGCGACGGATCAGACCGTGGATCTCCTCGACCGGCAGCGCCGCCATCCGCTCCGGCGTCGCGGCGCGGGCGAACAGGGCGGGGGTCACCTCGTTGACCAGCTTGTCCGTCGTCTGGGCGGAGAGCACGACCGCCACCAGCAGGGTGAACGGGTCCCGGTGATCGAGGGGGATGTCGACCGAGGGATGAAGCTCGTCGAGGATGCCGGCGATGCGCCGCGCCTTCTCCTGTCGCGTCATGCGAGGCGGAGTTTTATCACACGGCGTCTCCCGGTTGCGGGAAACGGATACGGGAAGAGAGAGCTAGATCCGGGGGCCGCTCGCCGGCGGTCCGCCCGGACGTCCGGCACCCGGACCACCCGGCCGGCCCTGCGTCTTCTTGACCGCGCTCAGGATGCCGATGCCCACGAGACAGATCACGCCGGCGGCGATCCACCCGGAGGGCACGTGCGCCAGATGAGCCCCCAGCGCCAGCCCGATGACCAGGATGATGAAGCCGACCAGATAGATGCCGAACGAGGATGACATTCCTGCTCTCCCCCTGTTTTCCAGGATGTGAGGCCGCCGGGCTCCGGCCGCCGCTCGTCTGGATCAATTCAAAACGCGAGCCAACTTCCCGGCATCCGGAACGGTCAGGCCCGGCTGTTCCACAGTACGTCCGCCATTCCCCGCTTCAGGTTCTCGTAACGGGCCATGACGAAGAGGGCGTCCGAGAGGCGGTTCAGGTACTTCACGACGAAGGGGCCGACCGGCTCCTCGCGGGCCAGGGCGACCGCCAGGCGCTCCGCCCGCCGGCAGACGGTGCGGGCCACGTGGAGCTGCGCGGCGCCTGGGGAGCCCCCCGGCAGGATGAAGTTGTCGAGCGGCGGCAGCTCGGCCGACAGCTCGTCCATCAGCCGCTCGAGCGCCTCGACGTGCCTCGCCTCGACCACCGGCACCGGCATCCTCACCTTGTCCGCTTCCAGGATGCAGAGGTCCGAGCCCACGTTGAAGAGCTCGTTCTGCACCCGCGCCAGCGTCTCGGCCAGCCGGGCGTCGAGCCCGAAGGCGAGGGCGACGCCGATCTCGGAGCTCAGCTCGTCCACCGTCCCATAGGTCTCGATGCGGACCGAGTCCTTCGGCACCCGCTGCCCGCCGCCGAGGCCGGTGGTTCCATCATCTCCGGTCCGGGTGTAGACCCGGGTGATTCGCGGCATGAACGTGCTCCCTTCCCGCGGGAGGATAACAAGTTTCCGGGATTGCGGCCGGGCACGGCCCGCCGTAGACTGCTCGATCATGTCCCGCCAGCTCGCACCTCTGCGCGAGGTCCTTCAGCGCGCCGTTGCCGCGGCCCGGCTGAGGCGGCCGGCGATCGAGCAGGCTCTGGCCCTGCCGCCCGGGGGATGGGAACAAGTCGCCTCCGGCCGGCGGGTGCTCCGGGTACGCCACCTGCTGGCGCTCGCCCGTCTGCTCAGCGTACCGCCCGAGGACCTCCTGGAGGCCGGGCTGCCGGACGCCGGCTCGCCGGCGGGCCTGCGGCTCACCGACTGGATCGATCCCGCCCGGCCCCGTTTCGCGAGCGCCTCCCCGGCGGAGGACCTGCAGACCCTGATCCGGGACACGGTCCGCCGCGAGCTGAACGGGCGGGAGCAACCCTCCGAGCCCGATCCTGTCCCCAAATCCTGAGGCCGGTCCCATTTCCTGGAAGACCGTCCCAGAATCTTCGCAAATGTCCCCGTCTCTTCAGCCATGTCCCCGTCTTTCCAGGATTGTCCCATTTCTACTTATCCTGTCCCATTTTTCCTGGGACTGTCCCGGGTTGTTCAGGATCGTCCCCAAATTTGATCCGTGGTCCCATCGGGTTCTAATACCTCATGTTCGAAGATGACCTCCGTTCCTTACGCCAGGTCCTTGCCCGGGCCATCGACACCTCGGGGCTGAAACGCCGCGACGTCGAGCGGGCGCTGAAGCTGCGCAACGGGAGCCTGGGGAAGCTTCTGGACGGCAGCCTGGATCTCCGGGTCGAGCACCTTACGGCCCTGGCGCGCCTCCTGCGCATCCCGCCCGGCGACCTCCTGAAGGCCGGCTGCCCGCAGACCCGCGCCGCGGCCACCCACCGCCTGACCGACTGGATCGGCCCCCCCGACAACGCCCCCACCTCCACGCCCCCGCCGGCCACCACCCCACCCCCGACGCCCGAGGAGCTGGCGGAGATGGTCCGCGCGGCGATGCGCCAGGAGCTGGCGGCGCGGAAGGGGACGTAAGGGAAACACGGAACTGGATAAACTCCCCGGGTGATCCTCCTCCCCGGCCTCTATCTCGCTCTCCTCTGCTTTCTCCTCGACCGCGCCCTGCGGCGCTGGTGGGAGCCGGTACCGGGGCGCGTCTGGGCGGCCTTCGGGCTGGTGCTGGTGGTCCTCTTCGGGCCGGCGCTGTTCCTGGGAAGGGTGCTCCTGCCCACCGACATCCTCCCGGGGGTGGCGCAGCCTCAGGACGTGGGGGAAGATCCCCGCGGCAACGTCCTGCAGCTCGACCTGGTGACCCAGATCGTCCCCTTGCAGGCCGAGGTGCGGCGGGCGGTGCGGGCCGGGGAGTGGCCGCTGTGGAACGACCTCGCCGGGGCGGGGATGCCGCTGCTGGCCGATCCGCAGTCGCAGACCTTCGAGCCGCTGGTCCTCGCCGCCCTGCCGCTCCCCCTGCCGGCGGCGGTCGGGGTGACGGCGGCCCTGCGGGTGACGATCGCCCTCGTCTTCTTCTTCCTGCTCCTGCGGCGGCAGGGGCTCTCGGTGGAGTCGTCCCTCTTCGGCAGCCTGGCCTTCGGGCTCGGGGGGTTCCTGCTGCTCTGGCTCAACTGGCCGATCGGCAACTCGCCGGCCCTCCTGCCGCTCGTCCTCTACGCCCTGGTGGTGACCGCCGAGCGGGGCGCGCGGCGGGACTTCCTGCTGCTCGTCGGGGCGCTCTTCTCCCTGCTGGTGGGAGGGCACCCCGAGACGGCGCTCTACGTGGCGATCGTGGGCGGTCTCTTCGCGCTCTCCCGGCTCCTCCGCCGTCCGTTCCGGGAAAGAGCCGGGGAGCGGGCGAGGCTGGCGGCCCGGTGGGCGCTCGCCGGAGCGATCGCCTGCGGCCTGGCCGCGCCCGCTCTGCTCCCGGCGGCCCGGCTGATCCCCCAATCCCTCCGCCACCACCGGGTGGAGGTGCGCAACGAGCGGATCGCGGCGGACCCCTCCGACTTCATCCCCTGGGAGATCCGCCGCGAGCGCAAGGAGCAGGCGCTGGGGATCGAGAAGCGCGTGGTGGCGGTCTTCGCGCCGAACGCCTGGGGCAACAGCCGCTACGGCTACTACTGGGGGGATTCCAACACCAACGAAGATTCCTCGGCCTTCGTGGGCGGCGGCGCGATGCTCGCCGCCCTGCTCGCCTTCCTGCCGGCCGCGCGGCGGTTCCGCGAGGAGCGGCTGTTCCTGGCGCTGGCGCCGCTGAGCCTGCTGATCGCGGCGCACATCCCCGCCGTGACCCGCGTCGTCGTCCAGCTCCCCCTGCTCAACCAGTCGATCACCGCCAACCGGCGGCTGCTCCTGGTCCTCGCCTTCTCGCTGGCCTATCTGGGAGCCTGCGCGGTGGAGCGCTGGCGCGACGGCGAAGGACCGGGCCGGGTGGCCGTCCTCGCCGGCGCGGCGATCCTCCTCGGCCTCGTCGCCTGGGGATACCTGCTCTCGGCCGACGTGGAGGCGCTGCGGGCCCTGCGCTGGTTCTGGATGGGAGCGCAGCTCGCGATGGTGGCGGGCGCGGCGGGGCTGCTGCTCTTGCGGAAACGGGCCTGGTCGGTCTGGGCTCTCTGCGGCCTCGCCGCCCTCGAGCTGATCGTCATCCATCTCCCGGCGAATCCGTCGCTGCCGCGCAGCACCTATTATCCGACGACCCCCGCGATTCGCTTCCTCCAGGAGAACGCGGGAGGATTCCGCATCGCCGGCCTGGCCAACCGGCTGCTGCCCAACGCCTCGGCGGTCTACGGTCTGGCGGACATCCGGATCTCCAACCCCATGAAGCCCTATCTCTACGTGCAGGCGGTAGGGCCGGTCAGCGGCTCGACCCGCGCCACGGAGCACGTCCTGAGGAAGGCCGAGCACCCCCTCTATCAGCTCCTCGGGGTGCGCTGGGTGGTGGCGCCGGCGCGGATGCGATCGATCCCCGGCCTGCGGCCGGCCTTCCACGATCCCACGGCGCGGATCTTCGAGCGTACCGAGGTGCTCCCCCGGCTCTTCCTCCCCGACGCGGTCGAGAGCGCCGGCGAGACGCCCTGGCCCCAGTGGCTGGCCGCGAACCCCGACTTCGCCGCCCTGGCGCTGGTCGCGCCGGCGCCGGGCCGGCCGGCGGCATGGGCCGCTGCCCGGCCGAACGAGTCGGTCCTCCATCTCCTCGCCCTCCAGCCCGCCCGCCTCGCCGCCCGCGGTCACCTGACCGAAGAGCGCCTCCTCGCCTCCAGCGTCTATCAGGACGGCGGCTGGAGTCTCCTCCTCGACGGCAATCTCCACCCCACCCTGGTGGCGGACGGCCCCTTCGTCGCGGCCTGGTTGCCGGCCGGCGACCACCGGCTGGAGATGCTCTACAGGGCGCCGGGATTGATTCCGGGACTGGTCCTGGCGGCTCTGGCGCTGGCGGGAATGGCGGCGTGGTGCCTGACGCCTGTCCTGCCGGGTTCCCGTCGCGATGAACCGGAGGGTCCTGCCTTGCAATCGCAAGAATCGCGGTGTTAGTTTCCTTTTGTGATGCAGTGGCCATTTCGTAAATCTTGCCGACAAAGAGAGCGCATTGGCCTCTTCTCGGCCCTTCTTCTTTTTTTAGGATTGTGGAGTTGCTCGAGCCACTCCACCACCGATAGCCTGCCGCGCCGGATATCAAGCAATCCTCCGGAGTCATTTCGAGGCTTCTGGCAAGACGACGAACACGCCGATTATCTGGTTGACATTGAGGACCAGCGTGTCGTCGTCTCTTTCAATGGCCAAGTCCGCAAGGTCGCGGCCATTCTCGATCCCCTGGACTCGCATCTACGCCTCTGCCAGGATGGCCAGGAAGCCACGCGAGAGCTCTTCCTGAACTTGGACAAGCTTACGATCCTGGACCCACGCACAAGCGAAAGGCATCACCTGCACCGATTGGCGAGCAAGCCGCGAGAGCTGACGATTTCGCCCCTCAAGCTCCCCGAGGCTTTGCCGGTCACCGCCGAGAGAGCCCAGAATATCGAGGGGAAGCTGGCAAACGTGTGCGAGCCGACCAGGAGGCCCAGAAGTCACGTTTCGAACAGATGTGGGGAATCGGGGGAGCGCGGTCACCCAGGGGACAGGCATTACCGGACGATCTCGATACCCTGAACATGATCGCCGTCAAAGCGGAAAACACCAAATTCTTGAAAGACCTCGTGGCCGAGATCGGCTGGATCGATTCGCGGCGCTTTGGCTCCATCGCCGCGGATTACGCCTTTCTCCTGGCGCAGCACAGCCAGGACATCCCCCTTATGCTGGCAGCTCTGCCGAAGATCAAAGAGGAGATCGAAACTCGCCGGTTGGAAGGGGATACTTACGCGCTCTTGTACGATCGTATTCAGCTCCTTCTAGGTGAGAAGCAACTCTACGGTACGCGGATGGGAAAAGATCCGGCGGGTCAACCGATCGTGCTGCCGACTCGAGCTCCCGGAAACCGTCGATGAGCGCAGGAAAAACCTCCGGATGGGGCCGTTGTCCGAGTATGTGAAGATCTTTGGTGCGAATGAGGTTCGATTCAGCCTGGCCTGTCAACAACCTAGACGGCTTGAATCTGCCGCAATGCCACGACTGGACAAGGCCCAAGGCACTTCTTTGCGTCCAGACCGCAAGACGCAATCACTGTTGCCCAATGCGAGAAAACCTCGTTTAGTGAATTAGTCGAAGGTCCGAACTCAATCGCGAGATAGCCCTGAACCGGGGTACTTAAAATCACTCCAGCATAGGCTAGAGCTGCCGTGACGGCATCCCATTCGTCTTGCGAAGATCGGATGGGCGGGGTAGTTCTATATGCACCCGTTACGAAAGCCTCAAACAGGCAAAGTTGTCCGGAATCTGGAGGCTTTCGATCCGTCAAAAATTGGGGCCGGAGTCCCATCCGGTCAAGTTGGGAAATCAGAATCTTGCCAAGCGTCAAAGCTTTCATCGTTGCGGCGGCGCCAGACTGCAAATACCATGCGTAGCCAACTTCATGTTCAAAACGAAGCGTGAAGAGCCTGCCACTGTCAGGGAGTGCCGAGGGGGCGGGAGTCCACATCGGAGCCTCGAATCCCAAAGCAACCCCGGTGCCTGCTCTGAGATCGTCGGCGATACTGGAAGCCAATATGTTCAGATCTGTTCCTGAGCTCCGGCTCATATTAAGCGCTAAGGGATCTATTGCCCCAGACTCCAGGGAAGGAGCGAGCCGAGCCCAAGCGAACTTTTTCCTTCCGATGGGCTGGCCGTTTATACCTAGCGTGATAACAGCGATATCCACACCATAGACGACTGTTTTGGTCATGGCTATCCTTTCTCGTACCAGACACTGACCTCCTCCAGCCCCTTCCGCCTGATGTCCGGTACCTCGGCGTCCGGCGCCGGATAGCCGATGGGGAAGAGGATGAAGGGCTTCTCGTTGACCGGGCGGTCGAGGAGGCGGGAGAGGAAGGCCATGGGGCTCGGCGTGTGGGTGAGGGTGGCGAAACCCATGTGGTGCAGGGCGGCGATGAACAGGCCGCAGGCGATCCCCACGCTCTCCTTCGGGTAGTAGTTCTTGCGCTTGCCGCCGTCGGGTCCGATGCCGTACAGCTCCTCGAAGACGACGACGAGCCAGGGGGCGGTCTCCAGGAACGGCTTCTCCCACGAGGTGCCGAGCGGGGCGAGGGCCTCCAGCCATTCCGCGGGCATGCGGCCGCCGATGTAGCTCTCGTACTCCTCGTCCTCGGCGGCGGCGCGGATCTCGCGCTTCAGCCCCGGGTCCCCCACCACGATGAACTTCCACGGCTGGCGGTGGGCGCCCGACGGCGCGGTGGACGCCGTGCGGATGGCGATCTCGATCAGCTCGCGCGGGACCGGATCGGGCGAGAAGGAGCGGACGCTGCGGCGGCGGTCCATCTCGGCGTGGAAGTCCCGCGCCCGGCGGAGCGTCTCACTTTCCGGGAGCCGCTCGGGACGGTAGGGGATGAACGGAGGCCCGCTCACGCCCCCTCCTCCCGCCGGAGCTCCTCAGCGGTACGGCCGATCAACTCCCAGAGCGCCTCGACATGCTGCCGCTCGGTGCGCAGGTTGCCGATCGCGACGCGCAGGGTGTGGCGCCCCTTGAGCACCGTATGGGAGAGGAAGACCGGGCCGGCGGCGTTGACGCGGTCGAGGAGCCGCTCGTTGAAGCGGTCCTGACTCTCGGGAGGGCCGGCGAGGCGGGCGCGGAAGCAGACGACGCTGAAGGGGACCGGGGCGGCCAGCTCGAAGCGGGGATCGGCCTCGACGCGGCCGGCGAGCTCGCGGGCAAAGGCGCAGTGCTCCCGGATGCGCTCCCGCAAGCCCTCGACGCCGAAGGCGCGGATCACCATCCAGAGCTTGAGGGCGCGGAAGCGGCGGCCGAGCTGGAAGCCGTAGTCCATCAGGTTCGTCACCTCGGCGTCCTCGCTCGTCCGCAGGTACTCCGGCACCAGCGAGAAGGCGGCGCGCAGCAGCGCCGGATCGCGCACGAAGAGCACCGAGCAGTCGACCGGGGTGAACAGCCACTTGTGAGGGTTGACCACCAGGGAGTCCGCCCGCCCGAGCCCCGGCATGACGGCCCGGTACTCCGGGCAGATCGCGGCCGAGCCGGCGTAGGCGGCATCCACGTGCAGCCAGATCCCCTCCCGGGCGCAGAGGTCGGCGATCTCCGGCAGGGGATCGACGCTGGTCGTCGAGGTGCTGCCCTGGGTGGCCACGACGGCCATCGGCAGCTTGCCCGCGGCGCGGTCGCTGGCGATCGCCGCCGCCAGCGCCGGGACGGAGATCCGGAAGGCCTCGTTGCTGGCGATCCGGCGGACGTTCTCCTGGCCGATCCCGAGGACGATCGCCGCCTTGTCGATCGAGGAGTGGGCCTGATCGCTGGCGTAGACGGTGAGCGCCGGCGCGTCCGGGCGGCCGGAGAGACCGCGGACCCGGACGTCGAGCCCGGGGAGCCGGTGCCGGGCGGCGGCGAGCGCCACCAGGCTGCTCGACGAGGCGGTGTCGTTGATGTGGCCGCGGAGCTCCGGGGGCAGCTCCATCATCTGGCCGAGCCACTCGCAGACCCGCTCCTCGAGCTCGGTGGCGGCCGGCGAGGTGCGCCAGAGCATGGCGTTGACGTTGAGGGCCGCGGCCAGGGTCTCGCCCAGGATGCCGGGAGCGGAGCCGGTGATGCCGAAGTAGGCGAAGAATCCCGGGTGGTTCCAGTGGGTGACGTTGGGCTCGATCACCCGCAGGTAGTCGTCGAGGAGAGCGTCGAGGGGCTCCGGCTCCACCGGCGGCGAGGCGGGGAGCGCGCGCTTCACCTCGCCGGGCTTGACGCCCGGGAGCACGGGGCGGTTCCCCACTCCTTCCAGGTAGTCGGCCACCAGGTCGGCCGCGCGGTGCATCGCGGCCCGGAATTCGTCGGCGGGGAGGTCTTTGGACATGGGGCAAACGATATACCCCGAGAACGCAAAAAGGGCGGCCCGGAGGCCGCCCTTCCCGCCAGGTCGTCGAGACCCCGTCGCGCTTACTTCGAAGCGGTCTTGCTGCCCGCGCGGCGCAGCTCGTCGTCGATCACCGTGGTGATCTGGTCGATCGGCACCGCGCCGTTGATGAACCGGCCGTTGATGAACATCGCCGGAGTGCCGCTGACGCCGACCTCCTGGCCGGCCTTCTGGTCGGCCTGGATGGTCGCGGCCTTCTCGCCGGAGTCGAGGCACTTGTTGAACTTGTCGGCGTTCAGGCCCAGCTCGGCCGCCTTGGTCTTGAGCTGATCGACGGCGAGGGCGCCCTGGTTGGCGAACATGGCGTCGTGCAACTGCCAGAACTTGCCCTGGTCGTTGGCGCAGAGCGAGGCCTCGGCCGCCTTCTGGGCGTTCGGGTGCATCGGCAGCGGGTACTGGCGGAAGACGAGGCGCACCTTGTCACCGTACTTCTTCTCGACCTCCTGGATCGACGGGATCAGGCGGGAGCAGTAGGGGCACTGGAAGTCGGAGAACTCGACGATCGTTACCGGAGCGTTCGCGGGGCCCTTGGCCGGGCCGGTGGCGGCCACCTGGATGCGGACCGGCTCGATCTTGTAGTCGACCTTGTACTTGGCCTGGAGGGTCTTGAAGTACTCGGAGCGGGACTTCTGCTGTCCCTGCTGCTCGAGGTAGGTCTTGATCTTGTCCGCCACCTGCTCCTTCGGAGCGGGGATCTGGGCCTTGTTCTGCTCGTAGAAGGCGTTGACCTCGGCGTCGGTCACCACGGCCGGCTTGATCTCGGCGAGGAGCTGCTCCTTGGTGATGTGGCGCGACGCGGCCTCGGCGTCGAGCAGGCGGTCCTGGACGAGCTGGTTCAGGCTGTTCTCGATGAGCTGGTGGACGTTCTGCTGGTACTCGCGGTCCATGGCCTTGAACTGGTCGGCGTTGGCCTCGCGGATCTCGGCCTCGGTGATCGGCTTGCCGTTGACGACGGCGAGCACCTGGTTCGAGCTGCCGGAGCCGGCGGCGCCCGCCTTCTGCTGCGCGCAGGCCGGCAGGGCGGCCAGCGTGAAGGACAGCAGCAGAGCGCCCGGGATCAAAGGTTTAAAACATGCGTTCATCGGTCTGACTCCTTTAGATGGACGGTGGATCACAGGCTGCAAACACGAAAAGATGGGAATAGATTCCGATCGACTCCGGTCGCCCTTGAAAAATCGGATGGGTATTTTAGCACAGGGCCCTCACAGGCCCTCCCGGGCCGTCGCCGGCCCACCCTTCAAGGAGACAGGTGCTCAAACGGCCAGATGGCGAGCCACCAGCCCTTCGAGGATGCGCTCGGCGGGGATCCCGCGCAGGCGCATCGCCGGCCCTTCGAGGAGCGCTTCGGCGAGCGCCAGCCGGGCGCGCCGGCCGGCCGGCCCCTCCTCCAGCTCGAGGGAGCGGAGCACCGCCGCCGCGGCGATCCCCCAGGGGCGGCCCGACCGCGGGTCCTCCCAGCCGCCGGCGCCGGCGAGAGCCGCTGCCGCCGAGAGCAGGTAGACGGGAGAGCCGCTGGCGGTCCAGGCCGCGGCCGCGGCGGAGAAGGCGCGGGCCAGGGGCTCCACCGCCGCGGGGTCGACCCGCTCGGCGGGTCCCAGGAAGACGGCGAGCGAGCGGCTGCGCAGGGTGGGGAGCAGGTCGAGCCGGGAGGGGGCGAGCAGGAAGAAGTTGCGCGGCGAGGAGACGTAGGGCTCCTCGAGGTTCTTGAGCAGGGCGTTGGCGGCCTCGCCGGTGAGGCTCTCGGCGCTGCCGATGACGAACACCTGCCCGCGCGCCTCGAAGGGGGAGACCTGGGCCGTCCGCAGCAGCTCGCGGGTGGCGTCCACCGAGGTGGAGGCCTTGAGATCGCGCTCCAGCACCTGGAAGTCGGGGTGGAACTGCGTCCCCTCCCCGCCGGCGCCGGCCGTGTCGGGCCAGACGATCCGCCGGCAGTGGCGGCAGACTCCGCAGGGCCGGGCCGCCGCCGGGGCCTCGCAGAGCAGGACCCGGGCGAGCTCCAGGGCGGCGCTCCGGCGGCCGGCGGCGTCCCCGCCGTCGAGGATCACCGCCGGGTAGAGGGTTCCCTTGCGGGCGGAGTCGAGAGCGGCGGGCAGGTTCATGACCCCTCCCCTCCCGGCGGCTCCGCCGACTCTGCCGGCGAAAACAGCTCGCCGAGCACCCGGCGCAGCAACTCCTCGGTCGCCTTGACCGGCCCCGCGGAGTCGATCACCCGGAAGCGGCCGTCTCCCTCCGCCGCCGCCCCCTCGGCCGTGGCCAGGAATCCCCGCCGCACCCGCTCGTAGAAGGCGAGGTCCTCGGCGTCGAGGCGGTCGGCCTCGCCGCGCCCCTGGCGGGAGAGGGAATGGCCGCGGGACCGGGCCGCCTCGGCCGGCAGGTCGAAGAGCAGCGTCCGGTCGGGCCGCCGCCCTCCGGTCGCGAGCCGGTCCACCTGGTCGATCACCGCGAGCGGCACCCCCCGCCCGTACCCCTGATAGGCGCGGGTGGAGTCGGTGAAGCGGTCGCAGAGCACGTGCCGGCCCTCGCGCAGCGCCGGCTCGATCACCTCGAGCAGGTGCTGACGCCGGCTGGCGAAGACGACCAGCAGCTCGACCACGCCGTCCATCGCGCCCCACCGCCGGTCGAGGAAGACGGCGCGCAGGGCATCGCCCAGCGGCGTCCCGCCCGGCTCGTGAGTGACCAGGTGCGGAATCCCGCGCTGCGCCAGCCACTCGGAGGCGCGCCGCAGGTGGGTCGACTTGCCGCTGCCGTCGAGCCCTTCGAAGGTGATGAACAGGGGCGGCATGAAGGAGGAACGTTACCACCCGTGCGGGCTGGAGAAAACCGGGCTACGATAGAGGGGTGAGGTCCCTCCGTCCGGAGGGGGAAATCAGGGAGAGCACGGGCCGGAGATTTGCATCGCTTTCCGGCGGGTTTTTAAGGCTGTCGTGAACTTTAACCTTCAGACTTCAGTTGTGGAGGAGCATCCAATGGCCGAGAAGAAGTCGAGTGCGGCGGGCGCATCCAAGAAATCGAGCGGTTCCAAAGGCGGCTCCAAGGGTGGAGCGGGCAACAGCGCCTTCATGGCTCCGCTGACCCCGGACGCGGCGCTGGCGGCGGTGGTCGGCAAGGAACCCCTGCCGCGCACCGAGGTCACCAAGAAGATCTGGGAGTACATCCGCGAGAACAACCTGCAGGATCCCAACGACAAGCGGACGATCAAGGCGGACGCCAAGCTGAAGGCGATCTTCGACGGCAAGGACTCGGTCACGATGTTCGAGCTGACCAAGCTAGTCAACGCCCACCTGAAGAAGTGATGAAGGGTTGAACGGAGGCGCCGGGTAGGGGCGCGCAGGCCGCTGCGCTCCTACCTCCGCCCTCCGCCCACGAGCCCGCCGCTCACCGACTCATGCAACCGGCCGCCGGCACGCCTTTCCACTGGGGGCTCTTCTTCGCCCTGATCCTCGGCATGCTGGCGCTCGACCTCGGGATCTTCAGCCGCCGGGAGCGCCGGATCGGGCTGCCCGAGGCGGCTTTCTGGAGCGTCGTCTGGACGGCCGTCGCCCTGGCCTTCAACCTCTGGATCTACCAGCGCTTCGGCCGCCAGGTCGGCATCGAGTTCCTCACCGCCTACATCATCGAGCGGTCGCTCAGCTTCGACAACCTCTTCGTCTTCGTCGTCATCTTCAACTACTTCGCGGTGGCGGCGGAGCACCAGCACCGGGTGCTGTTCTGGGGCATCCTCGGCGCCCTGATCTCCCGCGGCCTGTTCATCGGCATGGGCACGGCGCTGATCTCCCGCTTCGCGGGGCTGATCCTCGTGTTCGGCGCCTTCCTGGTCTATACCGGCATCAAGATCTTCCGCGGCGAGGAGACGGAGGTCCACCCCGAGAAGAACCCCGTCGTGCGGGCTTTCCAGCGCTTCGTGCCGCTCAGCGGCCAGTATCATGGCAAGCGCTTCTTCGTGCGCGAAGGCGGCCGCCGGTGGGCGACCCCCCTCCTGCTGGTGCTGGTGGTCGTCGAGGCCACGGACGTGGTCTTCGCCGTCGACTCGATCCCGGCGGTGTTCGGCGTCACGCTCAACGGCTTCATCGCCTTCACCTCCAACATCTTCGCCATCTTCGGCCTGCGGGCGCTCTACTTCCTGCTCGCCGGACTGATGGGCACGTTCCGCTTCCTCAGCTACGGGCTCGGTCTGGTGCTGGTGTTCGTGGGCGGCAAGATGCTGGCATCCCCCTGGATCGAGATCCGCCCGGGGATCTCCCTCGCCGTCGTGCTGGGCATCCTGGCGGTGGCCGTCGGCGCCTCGCTCCTGCGCCCGGCGCTCCCCCAGGAAGAGGAGGAGATCCTCCGCGACCCTTCAGAAAACGCCGAGACCGATTTCCAGCAATCGCCGGCGGCCCGGGAGTTGGAGATCGAGGAGGAAGCGGATAGGATTCGCTCGGAAAACTAAGCCGCTTGGAGGCCCTGCCCATGGTGAAGGTCTTCATCCCTCGCGAGCGCCGCCCGGGGGAGACCCGTGTTGCCGCCACCCCGGAAACCGTGCGCCGGATGGCGAAGCTCGGTCTCGAGATCGCCGTCGAACGCGGAGCGGGGGAGTCGTCCCTCTTCCACGACGCCGAGTACGAGGCGGCCGGCGCCCATCTGACCGACGACCTCGCCGCGGCCTGGGAGAACGCCGACGTGGTGCTCAAGGTGACGCCCCCCGGAGCCTTCCCGGAGCTGCCCGGGCACGAAGCCGAAGGGCTGAAGCCCGGCGCGGTGCTGATCGGGTTCCTGGCCCCGCATCACAATCCCGACGCGGTGCGCACCCTGGCCGCGGGCAACGTCACCTCGCTCTCCCTCGAGCTGGTCCCCCGGGTCACCCGCGCGCAATCGATGGACGCCCTCTCCTCCCAGGCGTCGATCGCCGGCTACAAGGCCGTGCTGCTCGCCGCCTGGCGGCTCCCCAAGTATCTGCCGCTCCTGATGACGGCGGCCGGCACCATCAAGCCGGCCCGGGTGGTGATCATGGGCGCCGGCGTCGCCGGTTTGCAGGCGATCGCCACGGCCAAGCGGCTGGGGGCGGTCGTCGAGGTGTCGGACATCCGGCCCGCGGTCAAGGAGCAGGTCGAGTCGCTCGGCGGCAAGTTCATCGAGCTGCCACTCGCCGAGAGCGGCGAGGGACAGGGAGGATATGCCCGCGAGATGGGCGAGGACTTCCTCCGCCGCCAGCGCGAGATCGTCCAGCGCCACCTCTCCCAGGCCGACGCCGTGATCACCACCGCCCTGGTGCCGGGCCGGCCCGCGCCCCGCCTGGTCACCGCCGAGATGGTGCGCGCGATGCGCGCGGGCTCGGTGATCGTCGACCTCGCCATCGAGCAGGGTGGGAACTGCGAGCTCTCGCAGGCGGACCGCGAGGTGATCGAGAACGGCGTCCTGATCCTCGCCCCCTCGAACCTGCCGGCCGCGATGCCCCACGACGCCAGCCTCCTCTACGCCCGCAACGCCTTCTCCCTGCTGCAGCTCCTCCTCGACAAGGAGGGGAACCTGGCGGTCAACCTCGACGACGAGGTCATTGCCGGGGCGCTCCTGACCCACGCCGGCAAGGTGCTGCACGCGCCCACGGCGGAGCGTCTCGCGGCCGCCGAGGCGCCCGCCTAGAGTTCCGGCGAGCGTCCCGGTTCCACCGGCTTCCCACACTCGGGAAACAAGGGAACCTCTCTCAAGGATTGATGTTGCCGTGCCGGCCGCGGGGCCGGGCGAGACGAATGACCGACGACAATCGCGGCGGTGCGCTCCATATCGTGGAGCCGGCGAAGCCGGCCTCTGCCCTCCTGGCCGGGGAGGACGCCGGCGGCGCGCGCGCGCTGCTCGCCGGCCTGAGCCGGGTCTGGTCGGAGCTCGACCGCGAGCGCGCCGCGGCTCCCCGGCTGGTGGGCGAGCTGCTCGCGCTACCCCTCGAGCTCCGCGAAAAGCGGCTGCGCCGGGACCCCCGGTTCCATACCTGGGGGGTATGCGAGCTCCTGCTGGCGAAGAGCCTGGAGGCCGAGGAGCCCGCCGCCGGCTCCCTCGCCGCCCTGGCGCTCGCCGGTACGGAGCGGCTCGATCCCGCGCGCCACCCGCCGCCGGTGGTCGGCGACCTGAAGGCGCGGGCCTGGGCGGCGTTCGGCGAGGCCCGGCGGCGGCAGGGGGATCTGAGCGGCGCCGAAGAGGCGCTCCGCGCCGCCGCCGCCTGTCTCGCCCATGGCACGGGCGACCTGCTCGTCGAGGCGCGCCTGCTGGAGTTCGAGGCGGCGGTGCGCCGGACGCAGGGGCGCGGCGGCGAGGCGGCCGCCCTGCTGAAGCAGGCGGCGGCGCGCTACCGGCAGGTCGGCGAGACCCAGCTCCTGGAGCGGGTGCTCGCCGAGCAAGAGTCGATCCGTCGGGAGGGCGTCCGGCCCTGATTCCCGCCGCATCCCTTGCGTTGCGGGTTGTCTTTTGGAAGGGGGATGTCATGAAAGAATGGCTCCGGATCGTCGGCGCGGCGTCCGTGCGGCGGCGTGAGCTGCGGCGGCCGTCCCTGGAGAGGGAGGCCGGATGAAGGAGACCGGATGAAGATGAACAGATCCCCCATCATCCTGCCGACCTTGCTGACGTTCGCACTCTTCCTGCCGCCCCCCGCCCGGGCCGCCTCCGCGCCGGCGCCTGCCGGCACCGGCGGCGCGGTGGCGGCGGCCGACCCGCTGGCCGTGCAGGCGGGGCTCGAGAGCCTGCGCGCCGGAGGAAACGCCGTGGACGCCGCGGTGACCACCGCCCTGGTGCTCGCGGTGGTCTATCCGGAGGCGGGCAACCTCGGGGGGGGTGGGTTCGCGGTGCTGCGGATGGGCGGCGACTTCGCCACGCTCGACTTCCGCGAGACGGCGCCGGCGAAGGCGCGGCGCGACATGTACCTCGACGCCCAGGGCCAGCCGGTCGAGAACGCCTCGCTGGTGGGGCCGCTCTCCGCCGGCGTGCCCGGCTCGCCCGCCGGCCTCTACGAGCTGCAGCGGCGCTATGGCCGGCTCCCCTGGGCGCGGGTGGTGGCCCCGGCCCGGCGGCTCGCCGCCGAAGGCTTCCGTGTCGACCGCCACCTCCACGACCTCCTCGGCCTGGAGGAGACCCGCAAGCTCCTGCAGGGCTTCCCCGAGAGCGCCCGGGTGTGGCTACCGGGCGGCCGGCCGCCGGCGATCGGCAGCCTGCTGCGGCTGCCCGATCTCGCGGCGACGCTCGACCGCTACGCCGCGCGGGGGCCGCAGGCGATCACCGCCGGCCCGGTCGCCGGCGCGATCGAGCGGGCGTCGGCCGCGCACGGCGGCGTGCTCACCGCCGCCGACCTCGCCGCCTACCGTCCGGAATGGCGCCCGCCGCTCACCTTCGAAGCCTTCGGCTGGAAGCTCGTCTCGATGCCCCTCCCCTCCTCGGGAGGGGTCATCCTCGACCAGACGCTCGGCATGCTCGAGCGGCTCGGCTGGGGCAAGCTTCCCCGCTTTGGCGCCGACCGCGACCACCTGCTGGCCGAGGTCTTGCGGCGCGCCTTCGCCGACCGCTTCCGGCTGGGGGATCCGGCGACCACCGGGGCGACCCCGGCGCAGCTCCTCGCCCCCGCCTGGATCGCCCGGCGGACGGAGCAGATCGACCCCCGGCGCGCGACGCCGTCCACCGAGGTCAAACCCTGGCCGGGCACCGAAGCGGCTCCGGCCGGCGGCAGCGAGACCACCCACCTCTCGGTGGTCGATCGCGACGGCAACCTGGTGGCCCTCACCACCACGCTCAACAACCTCTTCGGCTCCGGGCTGTGGGTGCCGGGAGCGGGGTTCTTCCTCAACGACGAGATGGACGATTTCACCACCGCTCCGGGCAAACCCAACCTCTTCGGCCTCGTCCAGGGGGAAGCCAACGCCGTGGCCCCGGGCAAGCGGATGCTCTCCTCGATGGTCCCGGTCATCGCCTGGAAAGAGAAGGAGGCGTATGCCCTGGGCGGGCGCGGCGGCTCTCGAATCCCTACCAACACCCTCCAGGTGCTGCTGAACCTATTGGTGGACGGCGACCCCCTGCAGGCCGCGCTCGACCGCCCGCGCCTGCATCACCAGTGGCTTCCCGACCGCGTGGAGGCCGAGCCCGACGCCCTCTCGCCCGAGACGCGCGCCGAGCTCGAGCGGCGCGGCCACACGGTCCAGGTCAGCACCAGCACCGCCAAGATCCACGCCGTCCATCTCCTCCCGGACGGCCGCGTCGAGGCCGCCTCCGACCCGCGAGGCACTGGGATCGGAGGGGTGGTCGACCCGGAACGCTGACGGCGGCGTAGATTTTTTCGGACAGCCCGCCCGAGGCTCTCCCAGGGAGCCGGCGCGGCACGCGCTTTGCGGTAGAGCCTGGAGGAGGCTACGCGCCATGCCGCCGAAACCGAATCTCTGGCCCGCCGCGAGGGCGCTTCTCGCGTTGGCGGCTCTCGCCGCTGCCGCCGCCGCTCAACCGCCGCAGAGGCCGCAAACGTCACCAACGTCGCAGACGTTCACCGGCCAGCTCGTCGTCCGCGAGCGGGAGATCGTGGTCGACCTCCCCGACAACGTCTCCGGCAAGCCCCTCCGACCAGGGGACTTCCAGGTGCTGGTGGACGGACAGCCCCGCGAGGTCACGCGAGCGGCGCCGGTCTCCCGGGAGGGCCCCGCGCCCTGGACCTTCCTCATCTACGTCGACCGCGTCCTGGCGAGCTCCGGCACCGCCTTCTACTCGGAGCTAGCCCTTGCCGAGCACGCCGGGGACCTGGCCCGCCTGGGTATGGTCGAGGTGGCCGTCGCCCGCTCCGACCCCGGCACCCGGCTCTCCCCCACCCGGGAGGCGCGGAAGATCGGGCAGACGCTCGCCGGGCTGGCCGGCGCCGACCGGCTCGAACGGGACCGCGGCCGCGGCGCGGAGCCCCAACCGCCTTCCGACGTCCAGGTCCGCCGGCAGCTCGAAAAGCTGCTCGCCTTCGTCGCCTCCCGCCGTCCCTCGGGGCCGCGCGTCCTTTTTCTGGTGGCCGACGGCGCCGACCTGGCGACGGAGGCCCGCAGCGCCGCCTTTCACCGTGCCGCGGACCTCCTCGCGGCTCGCGGATGGATCGCCGTCCCGATGGCGGTGCGCCCGGACAACCCGGGGGCTCCGGTCGCTCCCCGGGCGGAAATCGACCTCTTTCGCGAAGGAGCGGGCCCGTCGGGCCACACGATCAGCCCGCCGCCGGTCTTCCATGCCCACGGGCAGAAGCGGTCGGCGCTCGCCTACCCCCGCGTGATCGACCTCTTCACCGATCCCAAGATGGCTACCCTCCATGTCCTCAGCTCGACCACGGCGGGCGCGATGATCGGCTATGGCGTCCAGCTTCCCGCGCTTCTCGCGGAGCTGCCGCGCCGCTGGATGATCTCGATCGCCGAGCCGGATTCGCCGCCCGTGGAAGGCCGCCTGCACACCCTCGCGGTGAGACTCCCCGGACGGAAGACGGAAGCGCGGGCGCCCGCCTGGCTGCCCTAGCCGGCGGCCCGCAGCTCTTCGGCCGCCTGGTCGAGGACCACGCGCAGGGTCTCTCCCAGGGTCTGCGGAGAGAACGGCTTCTGCAGGCAGACCGGTGACCCCGGTCCGCCGTCGGAGAGCTGCTCGTCGTTGTAGCCCGACATGAAGACGATCCGGGTCAGGGGACGCTCGGCGCGCAGCCGCTGGGCGAGCTCCGTCCCCTTCATCTCCGGCATCGTGACGTCGGTCAGCAGCAGGTGGACGGCGCCGCGGTGGAGGCGCGAGATGACCAGCGCCTCCTCGCCGGACCCCGCCTGGAGCACCCGGTACCCCCGGCTGACCAGGATCTGGTGGAGCACCGTCCGCACCTCGTCCTCGTCCTCCACCAGCAGGACCGTCTCCGAGCCGCGGTCCGAGATGCCGGCCGGCACGCCGGCCCGCACCCCCTCGATCTCGCGGGTGACCGGCAGGTAGATCGAAAAGCAGGCCCCCTGCTCCGGCGCGCTGTTGACGAAGATCTGGCCGCCGCTCTGGCGGACGATGCCGTAGGCGGTCGAGAGGCCCAGCCCCGTTCCCTCGCCCTTGGTGCTGAAGAAAGGCTCGAAGACGCGCGCCTGGGTGACGGCGTCCATGCCGGCGCCGGTGTCGGTCACGGTCAGCAGGACGTAGGACCCCGGCGGCACGTCGTCATGGGGCGCGGGGTGGTCGAACGTGACCTCCAGCGGCACGGTGCGCAGGATCAGGCGCCCCCCGGCGGGCATGGCATGGCGGGCGTTCACGGCGAGGTTGACGATGACCTGCTCGAGCTGCCCGGGATCGATCTTGACCTTGCCGAGCTCCGGGTGGAGGTTGGCGCCCAGGTGGATGTCCTCGCCGAGGAGCCGCTGGAGCATCTTCTCGAGCCCCGTGACCACCCCGTTCAGATTCATCACCCGGGTCTCCATCGGCTGCCGGCGGGCGAAGGCGAGGAGCTGCTTGGTGAGGGCGGCCGCCCGCTGGCCCGCCTCCTTGATCCCGGTTAGGTTGCGGGAGAGGAACGGGTCCTCCTGGTAGTGCTCGAGCAGCAGGTCGCTATAGCCGAAGATGGCGAGCAGGCAGTTGTTGAAGTCGTGGGCGACGCCGGCCGAGAGGCGGCCGATGGCCTCCATCTTCTGCGAGTGCAGGAGCTGGCGCTGGAGCGTCTTGTTCTCGGCCTCGTCGCGCTTGCGCTGGGCGATGTCGCGGATGGCGACCACCGAGACCTCCTCGCCCTGGAAGAGATAGCGTTTGCCGGCGATCTCGATGTCGACCGTCGCGCCGTCCCGCTGGAAGCCGACGCTCTCCCGCGGCACCCCCTCGAGATCGACCTCGTCGGCGACCAGGTCGGAGAGCCGGCGGCCGAGGAGCTCGTCGGGCGGGCAGCCGAAGATCGTGAGGAGCGCCTGATTGACCTCCAGCACCACGCCGTTGCGGACGATGGCGATCCCCTCGAGGGTGGCCTCGAACAGGGTGCGGAAGCGCTCCTCGCTGCGCCGGATCTCCTCCTCGGCCGCCTTGCGCTGGGCGATCTCCTGCTGCGCCTTTTCGTAGAGGCGGACGTTCTCCGCCATCGGGGCGATCTGGTTGGCGACCGTCGACAGCAGGCGGATGTCGCTGGTCGGGAAGAAATCGTCCGGATCGCGCCGGCCGATCAGCCAGACGCCGACCGTCTGGGCCTGGAGGACCAGCGGGATCACCAGCCGCACCCAGGAGAGGGCGGGGTCGCCGGGGCCCTGCCCCAGGTAGCGGCCGCTCTGGGCGAGCAGCACCTGGAGGGTCTCCCGCGTCGGCTCCGCCGCGCCGGCCGGCACGGCCTGCTCGTAGAGGGTCTCCTTGCGCCCCTCCTCCAGCAGGTAGAGCGCCGACTGGCGGATCAGCAGGGTGGGCAGGATCTCCTCGGCGACGACGCGCCCCAGGGCCTCGCGGTCGAAGGCGGTGGGGATGCGCTCCGAGACGATGCCGATCACCTCCTCCGGCGAGTGCTTGATGCCGAAGACGTAGCGGTCCACCAGCGCCTGGAACCGGTCGCGCAGGAGCGGCACGGCCGCCATGTACACCAGCGAAACCGCCAGCAGGGTGGCCAGGAAGTCGACGCTGATGGTCTTCCAGTGGCTGCAGATGGCGAAGAAGACGATCGTGTACGACGAGAACAGGAGCGCCGAGAAGGTGTAGGTGCCCAGGAAGCGGTTGGCCCGCAGCTCCAGCGCGCCGAGATGGTGCTTGTAGATGGCGTAGATGTAGCTCATCGGCAGGATCGGGATCGACGCCGCCGAGATGCCCAGCATGAAGGGATAGAACGGCCGGAAGTCCTTCCCCTCCAGGGCCATGTGCCGGAACCAGACGAGCAGCACGCCGTGGAACACCACGAACGGCACCAGCCCCAGGGTGACGCCATACAGCATGATGCGCACGGCGACCTTGGTCGCCGGATCGACCGGCAGAAAGAGACGGACGAGGAGCAGACCCACGGAGAGCAGGACGGCCGCCGCGGTGTACCAGACGAACAGATAGCCGAGCTTCTGGAGCAGCAGCAGGGAATCAAGGAACGTCAGGACCAGGGCCGCGGCGTAGAAGAAGGCCTGCACCCCCCGTTGCAGCCGTCTCCCCAGCAGATCGCTGGGCAGGATCGTATGGAGGTGGACCGCCAGTGGCAGGAAGAACCAGATCGCGACGTGGAAGACGTAGGACGCGTAGCTCGTCCGCGCCGCGAACCCCGACGCGATCCACAGCGCGGTCACATAGCTGAAGAGGATCAGCACCAGCCAGCGCTCGTCGCGGGGGCGCAGGAAGATGATGACGATCGTTCCCATCAGCCAGAAGATGATCGGCGCGAATATGGAGTAGAGCAGCTGCGAGATCTCCACGCGCTCCGCCCGGACGCGGATGACGCGATCGAGCAACTGCCCCCTCCGGATCAGCCGCACCGGCGCGACGCCCCGGGCGTCGAACAGATCGGGGACCGACAGCCGGCGGTCGCGCATGAATTGCTGGTAATCGACCCCCGCGATCGAGAGGACCTCGTCGCCGACCTCGAGACAGGTCTGGGGCGGCCCCTCGCAGGGAGGGGCGGAGACGACCTTCCAGTCGGAAGCGCTCAGGGTGAAGCCGAGATCGGGGAAGGAAGAGACGTAGGAGTAGAACAGACAGGGCAGCAGGACGAGCAGGGAGACGAGGACCAGGAAGAGGTCCAGGGTCTTCCAGGAGGAGGAATTCCGGGCATCCATGATCGTCGATCGTCGAAGGACAAAACGCGTCGAAGGGCGGAACGCCAGCGGCGCGCTCCATCGCGCCCCTTGCCGCGCCATCTCCTTGAAACCGCGATTCGCTGCGCCTTTATAGCAGGCTTGGCCGGCTGCGGTCCAGCCGGAAGACGGCGTAACGGCCGCCAGCCCCCGGGAAAAAGCCCGGGGGCCGCGCGGACACTGACAGGGAGACCGTGAGGACCGGGCCCGACCGCCGACGGGCGGTCAAGCGTTCGCGATCCTGAGGTTCGAGCCGCCGGCATCGTCGGCCGGCGGCCACTCCATCCAGCCGGACGGCGAGGCGTCCTGCACCGCCTTCAGGTCGAGCCCTCCCAGCCGGTGCAGAATCTCGAACAGGAAAGTCTTTTCGTTCTTGGCCGCGAAACGGGACACGAATTCAGTCATTGACATGATCATCCCTCCTACGGGGAAAGTTCAAACCTTTCAAGGCTTGAGGGTTCGATTCGAGAAGAACGGGACGGGAGGAGGCCTTGGGGGGGCCGCGCGCGGAGGTCCGCCCGGCGGGGATGGCCCCTGCCGCGGGCGGCACGGAATCGTGGATGTCGCGGGGCGAAGAGATCGGGACCGCAGGAAGATTCTCGCTCGGCCAGGGCGGCCGGAGGACCTTGACTGCGCTGCTCAACGTACCGAAGCAGAACGTGAGCATTTCAACTCCCTCGAGCGTCTTCCGGTATCCCCGGGCGGACGCTGCAAGTATACGCCGCGATGAAAAACCGGACCTCTCAGCGCAATACCAGCGCCATGGGATCCTCGACGCCGACCTTCTCCAGCAACCGGTACAACGGCTGCGTATGGATCTCGAGCAGACGCTCGATCGGTTCCGGATTGCGGAGCGGAACGCGGGCGAACAATTCCCGCAGCTCTCGCGAAAATTCGATCAATTTCAACGTGCAATAACTGACCGCGCCGCTGCGGAACAGGATCTTCTGCGCCTCGGCGAGCGCCTCCGGGTCCTCGGTCCGCGCCGACAGGTGGAGAAAGTCCTCCCGGTCGGCGTGCTCGGCGGTCATCGCGTACAGCAGCGGCAGGCTGTTGGAGCGCCGCTGCCAGTCCGCGCGCGCCGGCGTCTCGAGCGCGTCCGTGAGATCGTCGCTGACCTGGATGAAGAGGCCCAGGATCCGCCCCAGACGCGCCAGGTGATCCGCCGTTCCAGGCGAGGCGCCGCCGAGCAGAGCGCCCATGCGCAGCGCCTCGCCGAACAGCGGCGGCGTCTTGGTCTCCACTACCCGCCAGTATTCCTGCTCGCTCGCCAGCTCCCGCGCGTCGAGGTTCTGCCCATAGCAGGTCGCGAGCGACATCTTGGCGAAGCTCGCCTGCAGCGCCGCGCGGATCTCCGCGGAGGCATCGGCCTGCTCGAGCAGCAGATGACCCGCGGCCTGGAAGGCCAGCCCCAGGTTCGCCGCCGGTCCGATTCCCAGCACCCGGTAATCGCCCCGGGGATCGTCGTCCAGCATGTCGTCGACCAGATGGATGCTGATCACCGAGCAGAATACGGCCGCCGCCGCCGGCAGGGCCGCCGCTTCGCCGCCGCCGACCGCCAGGCAGGCGGAAATCGGATGCTCCCAGACCGAGAGCGACTCCTTGTGGACCATCCGTTCGACCAATCCGAGCATCTGTGGCCAGGAGGCGACAATCTCGAGATTGCGGACCCGGGATTTCAATTCATCGAATTGCATCGCAAACAACTCCTCTTTGCGAAACCTTTCAGATCGGACCCGGGGTTCGGCCCCGGGTCCGGACACTGCTTCAGGATCGGCACGAAATGATCAAGCAGATTTCATGCCTGCAAAAGCACCCTCTCTTCAGGCGTGCACGGCGACGAGCGAGCCGTCGCCACCCGGCGGCCAGGAGCCCCAGTCCACGTCGATCGTCACATCGCCGCTCGACATGAACTGGACATCCTCGACCAGGCTCAAGGTGCGCAGCGCCTGAAAGAGGTGACCCTCTTCGCTGCCGGACGTGAGCTTCGAATGAAAATCATGAATGTGCATTGGCGTAGCTCTCCCTCTGGAGGGACGCAGATCCCTCCGTCAAACGGTTAGTTGGTTTAAACAGAAAACAACAAGAGAAGGACGGTGTCGGAACCGTCAGGTGAGGCAGGCTGTCATGTAAAACCCCCCATCGAAATTAAAGAAAACAACATAACGGAAACGCAGGAGCGTGCACGTCCGTGCTCTCTAGTGTGACCAGACGAAGAGAGCGGGACAGCGACCTGCCGGTTTCCGGATCGAACTTGAAATTTCCGCTAGTGTAGTGGGTCCGATGTTCGGCAACTTCTGTTATCCTTTCCTGGTAGGGAATACCTCCAGGAGGGAACATGAAGGTAGCTGTCTCGATAGTCCTTTCGCCTGAGGAGAGGGCTGAGCTTGAGAAGCTTGCACGTGGCCGTAGGGTATCCGTGCGCGTGGCAGAGAGGGCGAGAATCGTCCTGCTGGCTGCTGAAGGCAAGCAGAACCGAGAGATTGCTGAGATTTCTGGTGCAGCGCGACGGACAGTTGGTGTTTGGCGCCGTCGTTTTGCCGAGAAGCGGACCGTCGGCATCTTGAAGGATGCCCCTCGGGCCGGGAGGCTGCCTTCGATTGGCGAGGATGTAATTCGGGAGATCGTGCGCAAGACGACGCAAGAGACGCCAGTGGCGGGAACGCACTGGAGCACCCGTAGTCTGGCCAAGATGATGGGGCTGAGCCCGAGCACGATCGGTCGTGTCTGGAGACGTCATGGCCTGAAGCCTCACCTGACTCGAACCTTCAAATTGAGTCGGGATGCGAGGTTCGTGGAGAAGTTGGAGGATGTCGTCGGTCTTTACCTGAACCCTCCAGAGCATGCGCTGGTTTTCTCTGTCGATGAAAAAAGCCAAATTCAGGCGCTCGACCGCACCCAGCCAGGCCTTCCCCTTGTGCCGGGCCGCCATGGCACGATGACCCACGACTACAAGCGCCACGGAACGACGACACTGTTCACTGCGCTCAATACGCTGAACGGGAAGGTGATCGGGACCTGCATGCCGCGGCATCGCCATCAGGAGTGGATTAAGTTCCTGAGCCTCATTGACCGAGAGACCCCGAAGAGCCCGGAGATTCATCTGATCGCGGACAACTATGCGACTCACAAGCATCCGAAGGTTCAAGCTTGGCTGGCTCGCCATCCGCGGTTCAGGATTCATTTCACCCCAACCAGCGCCTCATGGCTCAACATGGTCGAAAGGTTCTTCCGTGACCTGACAGAAAACCGGTTGCGTCGGGGCATCTTTCGCAGCGTCGCAGATCTGGTTACGGCGATCCATGAGTATCTGGCTCGTCACAACGAAGATCCCAAACCCTTTATCTGGACGAAGACCGCAAGCGACATCCTTGAAAAGGTCACACGCGCTCGGCAGGCTCTGGTTAAGGACACATCTGTTTGACCCACTACACTAGCGAGCGGAGCGGACGGCGCCGAGCGGCTCCAGGACGGCGCCGCTGTTGGCCGAGGAGCCGCCCTTGAGGATCTGGGCGAGCTCCAGGCCGGGCAGGGGTCGCTGGAAGAAATATCCCTGCGCATAGTCGATGCCGAGCAGGCGGAGCACCTCCGCGTCCTCGGCGGTCTCGACGGCTTCCATGACGGTGGCGGTGCCGGCGCGCGCCGCCATCTCGGCCGTGCTCTGCACGATGATCTGTTTGAACGGATCGTGGGCGAGGCCGCGGCAGAAGGTGCCGGATATCTTCAGAAAATCCGGGTGCAGATCCTGGAACAGATTGAGGTTCGACGAGCCCTCGCCGAAATCGTCGAGAGCGATGCGGAACCCTCGCTCGCGCAGCCGCTGCAGCGTCGCCGCGAAGGCGCTCGGATTGACGATCGTCTGCTGCTCGGTGAGCTCGAGGACGATGTCCTTCTCGGAAAAACCCGCCGAGTGCACCGCGTCGCAGAGCCGCGCCGCGAACTCGGGGTTGGTCAGCGACCGGGGCTGCACGTTGAGGAACGTGGCGATCGAGTTGCCGAGATGGACCACCTCGGTCAGGGCGGCGCGGATGCAGATCATGTCCGCTTCGAAGAGCAGCTCCTTCTGCGCCGCGTAGGCGAGGAAAACCGCGGGGCTTCCCAGGACCGAGCCGGCCGGTCCACGGGCGAGGCTTTCGACGCCGAACACCTCGAACCGGGTGGCGTCCTGGAGCCGGACGACCGGCTGCAGCACGGCGCGGATCGGGTTGGCCGCCATGAACTCCTCGAGCAGCTCGACGTGCTGCACCTCCCCTTCTCCTTCGAAGACAAGGCCGGAGGAGAGCCGCGCGCGGCGGTCCAGCAGGTACCCCCGCAGCCGCGTGAGCCCCTCGGACTTCTCCAGCACCGCGGTGACGCCGAGCACGGAGCACAGATCGCGCACCGCCTGATCGACGTACCCGCTCAGCACGTAGACCGCCGTGTCGGGAAAGTTGGCGGTGACGAAACGGACGAGGCGCATGCCGTCCAGCCCGCCGAGCTGCGAGACGGAGAGATCGGTGATCACCACGTCGAAGCGGAAGCACCGGAGCAGCGCTTCGGCGGCTTCGATCTCCATGCAGGTGGTCAGCTCGACGCCGGGCAGCCGCAGACAGGCGGCCAGCGTGTCGACCACGATCGACTCATCATCGAGAATCAGCACCCGAAGCACGGCGTCAGTATCTTCCCGTCCGGGCGGGGAACCGCGGCCACGCGGCCCCGCAGACATCGGCATTCAACATCGGAATGGATCTGGTGGAGGGTAGCCTGCGCATACCGCGAAGTCAACCGTGGTTTCGAACGAAGGGCGGCTCCGGCTCGTTCCGGAGCTGCCACAGGACGCCGCCACCCTCTTCGGTCGCCGGCTGAGCGACCGGCTGGTAGAACCTTCCCAGACGGCCGTTCAGAGGGCGGTTCGGCGACATCTGCCAGGTGTAGACGTACTCCGCCCGGCGCTGCCAGGCGCCGAAGCGCAGGTGACCCGGATGGGCCTCGATGTCCTCGATCGGCGGCCACGGCGCCGAGTCGCGGAAGCGGACCGGGAAGTGGCTCGACGCCGCCTCGTAGTTGTCCCAGTCGACCAGTCCGCGCTCGAGGGCCCGGTAGCTCATGGCGTGGCCGAGCACGTCCAGCTTGGCGCCGTAGGTCTCGTGCGGGAAGAGCAGCGGCAGCACCCGGGTGTTGGGGCGGACCGGGTCGAGGCCGGCGAGATAACTCTCCATGCCACCGCTCAGCAGCCGGTACCGCTGGGCCACGTACCCGAGGTTGAGCAGGGCGACGACGGCCAGCGCCCCCACGGCGATCCGGCGCGTCCGCTCGCCGAAGCCGGGAGAGAGCCAGGGGATCAGGACCAGGTAGGGATAGAGGCAGAGCCGGTTCTTCAGCATCGTCCCACCCGACATCCCCTCCGGGCTCAGGAAGTACAGGAGGGTGAACACGACGGCCAAGAGCAGAAACGGCTGCGCGTCCCGCCAGGGGCGGAGAAGCTCCCGGCGGTCCCGCCAGAGGGTGAGGGCGAGAAGGAGGAGGAAGACCCATGCCAGCCCCCGGGCGAGCTGTTCCTGCCGTCCGCCCAAGGGATCGAGCGCTCCCAGATGGATGAAGTAGTGCAGCAGGCGCCGGAACGGCCAGTCGGAGGCGAGGGTGTCCCCCCCTTCCTTCGAGAAGTACCAGAGGGGCAGCAGGATCTGGGGCGCCAGGACCGGGATGTGCCACAGATGCCGCCGCCAGTTGTCGCGCCGCAACGTCGCCAGCCACAGGAAGGCGATGGCGAGCAGAGCCAGCGCGAAGGAGAGGATGTGCGACAGGTAGCATAGCCAGAGGAGCAGGTTGACGCCCACCGCGTAGCGGAGGCTCGCCGGCCGCTCCCGATGCCGCCACCAGAAGCCGAGCACCCAGGGGAACAGCGCCAGGCTCATCGAGAAGTTGTAGAACCCGAACTGGAACATGAAGTTGAAGACGAACGGGAAGGCCAGGAAGGCGAGCCAGCGGCCGCCGGACCGCACCGATCCCGCGAGGTACCAGAACCCCGCGAGAAGCGTCAGCGCGTAGACGCTCACCAGCATCTTCTCCGCCACCAGCGGCGGCACGACGAACATCAGCAACGCCATGATCCCGTGGCCGATCCAGTTCGGGTAGGGCGCGGCGTTGATCTCGTAGTACCGGTGGAACAGTGGGTAGCCCTGGCCGTTCCCGTACTGCCGGAGGATCCAGGCGTTGTAGGTGTGGCACGGTCCGTCCACGGTAGGGAGATAGTGGACGATCCAGAACGGGAGAACGTAGAGCAGGGCCAGGAAGAAGAAGAGAGCGCGGGTCCAGCGCTCTTCCCGGTCGAGCTCCGTCATGGATCGTGTCATCGCCGTCTCTCCCCAGGCGTCTCCGCCAAAGCGGCGTCAGGATATCTCCAAGATTCGTCTTTCCGGAAACGTCGAGGGCCGTCCTTTTTTCACCGTCGCCGAGATCCTCGGCCGAGGGTGTCGCGGTTCCTCTATTTCGGAGAGAGGTACACCGTCGCGCCGTGCCCCTGGAGCTTGACGCGGCCGGACTCGATCGCCACCAGGGTGAACCCGCCGACGATCTCTCCGGGACCCATCACCCGCCCGTCCAGCACCGCGACGGGCTGATCCTGGGAAAAGGCGATGCCGTTCAGCTTGACGCTGCCTCCCCCGGGAATGGGGACCTCCCCGACATAGACCCTGCCGTCCACCAGGCTTCCGGAGTCTCCGGCGGGAGCCGGATTTGACGGCGCGGGAGGAGAGGGCGCGGGACGCGGCTCCACGAAAGCCGGCTCAGGAGCCGCTGGAGGAGGAGGAGGAGGGGCCGCCTTCGGCTCCGGGCGCGCGGGACGGACGCTGACGATGGGTTCCGCCACGGGAGCGGCGGGGGGCGGAGCGGCCCGCGCCACAGGAGGCGGTTTCGCGACGACAGGCGTGGGAGGCGGAGCGGCGGGAGGCGCGACCGGCAGGATTGCCGGGGCCGCCGCCGCGGGAGGAGTAGGAATGATGGGAGCCGGGGCGGGCGGGGGGGCCGCCGCCACCCGGGTCTCTATAACAGGCTTGTGGAACGGACCCCAGCCGGCGAAGTAGGCAAAAGCGAACATCGCCACCGCCAGGATGCAGCCGGCGCCCAGGCCCGCCAGGAGCGAGATCCAGGGGTCGCGGCGCACCGGAGGGTCGACCGCTCCCATGGCGTAGGGCAGCCCCTGGCGGAGGGAATCCTGCCGGGCGGCCTCCTGGCGGGCCTTCTTCAGGGCGTCGCTGATCAGACTCATGGGATCTGCCCCTCCAGCTCGCGGATCGCCCGCCGCACCTGCCACCAGGTCAGCAGGTCCTTGCCCTCCACGAAACCGGCCAGGAGCGCCTTGTCGCACACCGCGTTGACCAGCCGCGGGATGCCGCCCGAGTAGCGGAAGATCGAGCGGATCGCCCAGGAAGTGAAAGCCGGGCGGCCGTTGGCGCCGACCACCTGGAGACGGTGCTGGATGTAGCGCTCGATCTCCGGGCGCGAGAGCGGCGTCAGGTGGTAGCGGACGGTGATTCGCTGGCGGAGCTGGCGCAGGCTGCGGTCGTTGAGCTTCTCCCGCAGCTCGGGCTGGCCGATGAGCACGATCTGCAGCAGCTTGCGCTGATCCGTTTCCAGGTTGGAGAGCAGCCGGACCTGCTCGAGCAGCTCGGAGGAGAGGTCCTGCGCCTCGTCGATCAGCAGCACCACGTCGTTGCCCGCGGCGAGCTGGTCGAGGAGGAAGCGGTTGAGCATCGCGAGGCAGGTGGCGCGGTCCGCCTTGCCCGGCTCCAGCCCCAGCTCGGTGAGGATCGACCGCAGGAGCTGGGTGGGGTTGAGGCAGGGGTTGAGGATCAGCGCGGTGACGTAGCTCGGCCCCAGCTCTTCCAGCAGCGCCCGGCAGAGCGTCGTCTTGCCGGCACCGACCTCGCCGGTGATCTGGATGAAGCCCTTGCGCTCCCGGATGCCGAACAGGATGTGGTTGTACGCCTCCCGGTGCCGGTCGCTGAAGAACAGGAAACGGGGATCGGGCGTAATGTTGAACGGCGGCTCGCGGAAGCCGTAGAACTGGTCGTACATCGTTACGGAGACTCTCTCACCAAGGTTATACGCTCACCGCGCCTTCGCCGTCTCCTGCTTCCCCTTCTCCCCCAACAGATACTTGCCGTACCAGGCGAGGTAGCGCTCGTAGCGGTCCTTCTGGTAGGTCGGCTTCGAGATGCCGTGGTTCTGGCCCGGGTAGATCACCAGCTCGGTCTCGCGGCCGAGCCGCCGCAGCGCCTGGTAGAGCTGCTCGGCGTTGAGCAGGGGCACGTTGACGTCGTCCGAGCCGCCGAGGATCAGGGTGGGGGTGGTGATCTTCTCGACCTGGAAGAAGGGGGAGATCCGCGTCCACCGCTCGGGGTGCTGCCAGGGCAGGCCCAGCTCGGCCTCCCACTCCCTCTGATAGTGGTCGGTGCCGTAGTTGGCGAGGTAGTTGACCTCGCTCGCCCCCGACGTCGCCGCCTTGAAGCGGCCGGTCCGGGTCAGGATGTGGTCGGTCAGGATGCCGCCGTAGCTCCACCCGCCCACCCCCAGGCGGTCGGGGTCGGCCACCCCCAGGGCGATGGCGCCGTCGACGGCGGCCATCACGTCCTGGTAGTCCTTGTTTCCCCAGTCGGCCCAGATCGCCCGGCTGAAGGCGCTGCCGTAGCCCATCGATCCCCGCGGGTTCGCCGCCACCACCGCGTACCCCCCGGCGGCCAGGATCTGCCACTCGGTCTGGAACGAGGTGTCGTACTGCGACGTGGGCCCGCCGTGGATGCGCAGGATCGCCGGCAGCCTCACCCCGGGCCGCGCGCCCGGCGGCAGGGTGAGGAAGGCGTCGATCTTCGTGCCGTCGGCGCTCGTCGCCTGGAACCGCCTCACCTCGCCCAGGCGGATCCCCTGGAGGAAGCCGTCGTTGGTCGTGGTCAGCCGCCGCAGAGAACCCGCGGCTCCCCCGGCCCCCGCCACCGCCGAAACTTCGTAGGGGCGCTGGGGGGTGCTCTCCAGAACCGCGATCTCGCCCCCCGGGCCCAGGGTGTAGGCCTGGAGCGTGCGCTCGCCGTCCACCACCCGCTCGACCGGTCCACCCGAGACGGGCACCCGGGCGAGGTGCTGGTTGCCGCCCTCCTCCACCAGGAAGTAGACCGACCCACCGTCCGGCGAGAAGCGCGGGCGCTCGACGTTGCGGTCGAGCTCACTCGTCAGGGCACGGGGCTCGCCGCCCGCCACCTTCACCACGGCGAGGTGGTTGGTGGCGTACCAGATGTCCTTGGGCTCTCCCCCGGCCACGTAGGCGATCCACTGGCCGTCCGGGCTGAAGGCGGGGGACCGGTCGGAGCCGGGGGAGGTGGTGAGGGCGCGCGGGGTCTGGCCGGCCGAACGGCCCGCCTCCCCCGCCCTGGCCTCCACCAGGAAGATGTCGCTGTTGTCGTTGGCGTCCGGATCCTTGGTGCGGTTGCTGACGAAGGCGATCCAGCGTCCGTCGGGCGACCAGACGGGCTCGTTGTCGTCATAGGGGCCGGAGGTGAGCGGCGCGCTCGCTTTGGTGGCGACGTCGAAGAGGTAGAGGTGCTGGCGCAGCTCGCGCAGGAAACCCTCGCCGTCGCGCTGGAACTGCAGGCGGCGGATGACGATCGGCTTCGGCGTCTTCGCCGCTCCCCCCTCGGCGCTCCCCTCGGCCTTATCGGGGTTCGCCCCGTTGTCCGGATCGTCGGGATCGGGATCGCCCACCACCAGGGCCAGGCGCTTGCCGTCCGGCGACCAGGCGAGGTCGGAGACGTCGGCCTTGTAGTCGGTCAGCTTGACGGCTTCTCCCCCCCGGCGGTCGAGCAGCCAGACCTGGGCCTTCTTTCCTTCCCGCCCCGAAAGGAAGGCGAGGTAGCGGCCGTCCGGGCTGAAGCGCGGGTGGGACTCCGACTTCGGGCTCGCGGTCAGCCGCACGGTCTCCCCGCCGGCGAAGGGGAGCATGTAGAGGTCGGAGTCGGAGGTGTCCGCCTTGGGGTCGAGCGACCGGACGGTGTAGGCGACCCAGCGGCCGTCCGGGCTGAGCTGGGGATCGCCGACCGACTTGAGGGAGAAGATGTCGTCCACCCGCAGGGGCCGGGGCGATCCCGCGGGTGATCCCGCGAGTGATCCCGCGGCCTTCACCTGGGCGGTCAGCAGGGCGGCCAGCGCGATGCCGGCCAGGAGGGTCGTGGATCGGTTCATGGAGAGATCCTAGCAGGACCCTTGCCCTGGAGGGATTCGGATAAACTGCCGGACGTCCCATCGCTCCGTCGCTCGACGGAAGGAGCCTGCATGCAGCGAACGCTCGCGCTCATCGTCATGACCGCCTTCATGACCGCCTTCGTCACCCTTCCCCTGCTGGCCGAGGAGCCGGTGGACCTCTCGATGATGAACCGCATCCGCGAGGAGGGGCTCCACCGCTCGCAGGTCATGGAGACGCTGTTCCAGCTGACCGACGTCATCGGCCCCCGGCTCACCGGCTCGCCGCAGCTCAAGGCCGCCAACGAGTGGACCCGCGACCAGTTCACCCGCTGGGGGCTGGCGAACGCCCATCTGGAGGGCTACCCCTTCGGCCGCGGCTGGTCGTTCAGCGGCTGCCAGGTGCGCATGGTCGCCCCCCGCACGGCCGTCCTCCTCGCCCTGCCCAAGGCCTGGGCGCCGGGGACGAACGGCCCCCTGCGCGGCCCGGTGGAGCGGATCAAGGCGGAGACCCCCCAGGATCTCGACGCCTACCGCGGCAAGGTGGCCGGCAAGATCCTCCTGCTCAGCGACACCCGGGAGTTCAAGCCGCCGGCGGAGCCGGGCGGTCCCAAGACGCCGCCGGACCTGGGGGCGTTCTCCGCCGATCTGCCCGAGCGCTACTCGCGCGAGGACCTGGAGAAGCTCTCGACCTTCGAGATCCGGGGAGAGCGGGATCCCGCCCGCCGGGCCGCGGGGATCCAGCGCTACAAGCTGCGGATGGCGATCCAGGAGTTCGTGGCGAAGGAGAAGGTGCTGGCCACGATCGAGGCGAGCCCGCGCAACGAGGGCATCCTGGGCGTCGCCGGCGGCGGCACCTGGGAGCCGGGAAAGGCCGCCAGCGTGCCCGGGCTGGTGATGGCCGCCGAGCACTACAACGAGATCCTGCGCCTGCTCGATCACGACCAGCCCGTGGAGCTCGAGATCGACGTCGCCGCCCGCTTCCACGAGGACGATTCCCAGGCCTACAACACCGTCGCCGAGATCCCCGGCACCGACAGGCGGGACGAGATCGTCATGGCGGGCGCCCATCTCGACTCCTGGCACACCGGCACCGGGGCGACCGACAACGCCGCCGGCAGCGCCGTGGTGATGGAGGCGGCGCGCATCCTCAAGAGCCTCGGCGTCAAGCCCCGGCGAACGATCCGCTTCGCCCTCTGGAGCGGCGAGGAGGAGGGGCTGCTGGGCTCCCACGCCTACGTCAAGAAGCACTTCGCGGCCCACCCCGAGAAACCGGGCGAGAAGGAAAAAGAGAAGGACCTCCCCGAGTTCCTCCGCGAGGAGACCTGGCCGCTCCAGATCAGGCCCGAGCACGCCAGGCTCTCGGCCTACTTCAACCTCGACAACGGCGGCGGCCGCGTCCGCGGCATCTACGCGCAGGAGAACGCCGCGGTGAAGCCGATCTTCGCCGCCTGGCTCGCCCCCTTCGCCGACCTCGGGGCCGACACCGTGACCCTGCGCGACACCGGCAGCACCGACCACGTGGAGTTCGACGGGGTGGGCCTGCCCGGCTTCCAGTTCATCCAGGACCAGTTGGACTACTTCACCCACACCCATCACACGGATCTCGACACCTACGACCACGTCCCGTCCCGGGACATGATGCAGGCCTCGGTCCTGATGGCGGCCTTCCTCTACGACGCCGCGATGCGCCCGGAGGCTCCTCCCCCGCAAGCCGCTGCCGCAGGCGCCGCCGAAGCGACCCGCCACCCAGCAGGAAAAGAAGGAGACGGCACCATGAATGAACACCTGATGAAAGAACGCAGACTGGGAAAGAACGGCCCCGCCGTATCGGCGATGGGCCTCGGCTGCATGGGGATGTCCGACTTCTACGCCGGACGCGACGACGCCGAGTCGCTCGCCACCCTGGAGCGCGCCCTCGAGCTGGGCGTCACGTTCTACGACACCGCCGACATGTACGGCCCCTACACCAACGAGGAGCTGGTCGGCCGCTTCCTCCAGGGTGATCGCGGGCGACGCGAGCAGGTGGTGCTCGCCACCAAGTTCGGCATCGTTCGCTCGCCCACCGACCCGCAGGTGCGGGGGGTCAACGGCCGCCCGGACTACGTCCGCTCGGCCTGCGAGGCGAGCCTGAAGCGGCTCAAGGTGGAGACGATCGACCTCTACTACCTCCACCGCGTGGACCCCGCGACGCCGATCGAGGAGACGGTGGGCGCCATGGCCGGGCTGGTGAAGGAGGGGAAGGTGCGCTTCCTCGGCCTCTCGGAGGTCAGCCCGGAGACCCTGCGCCGGGCGCACGGCGTCCATCCCATCACCGCGGTGCAGAGCGAGTACTCGCTGTGGAGCCGCGAGCCCGAGGACGGCGTGCTGGAAGCCTGCCGGAGTCTGGGGGTCGGCTTCGTGCCCTACAGCCCGCTGGGGCGCGGCTTCCTCACCGGCCAGATCCAGCGCTTCGAGGACCTGGAACCGGACGACTACCGCCGCCACTCCCCCCGATTCCAGAGGGAGAACTTCCAGCAGAACCTCGACCTGGTGGCCCGGATCCGGGAGATGGCGGACGCCAAGGGGTGCACGCCGGCGCAGCTCGCCCTCGCCTGGGTGCTGGCCCAGGGGGAGGACCTGGTGCCCATCCCCGGCACCAAGCGGCGCAAGTACCTGGAGGAGAACGTGGGCGCCCTGGACGTCGATCTGACGGTGGACGACCTCAAGCGGATCGACGAGATCGCCCCTCCCGGAGTCGCCGCCGGCACGCGCTACCCGGAGGCGATGCTGGAGACGGTGAACCGGTAGGCCCGGTCCCGATCTCTTCCCCTACCCCGGGTCGCCCTCCTCCTCGTCGCCGTTGGCGCATTTGGGCTCCACCCAGACGCGGCCGTCGCGGGCGGCGAGGAAGTGGGCGGCCTCGGGTCCCCAGGTGCCGGCGGGATAGACGGGGAGGTCGGAGTGCCCCTGCTCGTCCCAGTACTCCAGGATGGGCATGACGATCTTCCACGCCTCCTCCACCTGATCGCGGCGCATGAACTGTGAGGCGTCGCCGTTCATCACGTCGAGCAGCAGCGTCTCGTAGGCCTCGGGCTCCGGCATCTTGAACGCCGACTTGTAGCTGAAGTGGGTTTCGACCGCCGCCAGGCGCATGTTGGAGCCCGGCCGCTTGGCCTGGAAGCGCAGCGAGATCCCCTCCTGCGGCTGGATGCACAGCACCAGCCGGTTCGGCTCCATCTCGCCGATCGCCGACGATGGGAAGGACTGGTGCGGCACCGGCCGGAACTGGATGCAGACCTCCGAGGCGTGGACCGGCATCCGCTTGCCGGTCCGCAGATAGAAGGGGACGTCCTGCCAGCGCCAGTTGTCGACGAACATCTTGAGGGCCACGAAGGTCTCGGTCGTCGAGTGGACGTCCACCCCGCTCTCGGCGCGGTAGCCCGGCACCTTCTTCTCGCCGCCGATCAGCCCCGGCCCGTACTGGCCGCGCTCGACGAAGTTGTGCACGTCCTCCGGCTTCAGGCGGCGGACGGCCCGCAGCACGTCCACCTTCTTGTTGCGCAGCTCGTCGGCGTCGAAGCTGACCGGCGGCTCCATGGCGACCAGGCAGAGCACCTGGGTCAGGTGGTTCTGCACCATGTCGCGCAGGGCTCCGGAGTGGTCGTAGTAGCCGCCCCGGGTGCCCACCCCCTCCTCCTCGGCGACGGTGATCTGGACCGAGTCGATATAGCGGCGGTTCCACAGCGGCTCGTAGACCGAGTTGGCGAAGCGGAAGGCGAGGATGTTCTGCACCGGCTCCTTGCCCAGGTAATGGTCGATGCGGAAGATCTGCGACTCGTCGAACAGGCCGGCGAGGAAGGCGTTGAGCTCGCGGGCGCTGTCGAGGTCGTGGCCGAAGGGCTTCTCGAAGACCATGCGGGACCGCTGGGGATCGGCGAGGCACCCCGCGTCGTGGAGCTGCTTGGCGATGAGCTGCATCGCGGTGGGCGGGGTCGCGAAGTAGAAGACCCGCGTCGCCGGCTTGCCCGCCAGGGTGTCGAAGGCGGCCAGCGATTCGGCCAGCTTCTTGAACGCCGCCGCGTCGGCGAAGTCGGCCCGCTGGTACTCGAGGTGGCCGACGAACGCCTGCCAGGGCTGCTCCTCCGCCTTCCCCTGGCGGCTGAACTGGTCCACCCCCTCGCGCAGGTGCTGGGCGTAGACCGCCGGCTCCATCTCCTTGATGTCGAGGGCGAAGACCTTGAACGGCTCGACCAGCGACTTGTCGAGCCACAGGTTGTAGAGGGCCGGGATCAGCTTGCGCCAGGCCAGGTCGCCGCCGCCGCCGAAGATCACGAAAGCTGTCGGATTGGTCGTCCGTGTCCCCACGCTCGCTCTCCTTCTCCGCTAAAGGGTCAGTCCCAGGGCCTCGAACGCGGACCGCGTCCGGGCGTAGTCGCGATGCCAGACCTCCCGCATCCCCAGCCGGCAGGCCACCTCGGTGAACATCTGCCGGTCGTCGACGTAGACCACCTCGCCGGGGTCGGCCTGGGCCACGTCGAGGGCGAGGCGGAAGATGTCCTCGTCCGGCTTGCGGAAGTGGACGTAGCTGGAGACCACGAAGATGTCCACGAACTCCTTCAAGTTGAAGCGGCGGATGCGGTCCGTCGTCAGCTCCCGCCCCTCGTTGCTCACCACCACCACCTTGAGGCCGTGCTTCGCCTTGAGCTGCTTGTAGAGCTCGATCATCTCCGGGAAGCCCCGGGCCTGCGACAGCATGAAGTCCACCACCTGGTCCTCGGTGAAGCTCCGCGGCTCCCAGAAGACCACCCGCTGCAGGTAGACGGAGAGGCTGATCTTGCCCGCCTCGTAGGTGTCGTAGGTCAGGTGGTGGCGCTCGTCCATCTGGTCGGCGTCGATCTGGAACTGCGAGGCGACCAGCTTGCGCAGCCCGCGGTCCCAGCCGTTGGTCAGCAGCACGCCGCCGAGGTCGGTGAACAGGTGGGTGATCGTCATGTCCGGCTCTCCTCCATCGACTGGATCGTCGCCACTGGAAACCCGGCCAGCAGATCGCCCAGCACCCTCGCCGCCGTCTCGGGAGTTACCACGCCGGCCGGCAGGTAGGCCACGATCCAGGCGCCGCGGGTCCCCGCCGTTACCTTGACCCGCTGGCTGTCGGTGATCGGGGTGCCGAAGGGTCCCTCGGCGTCGGCGAGCAGCGGCTTGCCTTCGAGGTTGAACGGGCCGCGCAGCGACTCGTAGCTCTCGCCCGCCCGCCCCGCCCGCAGCACCACCGGCGGGGTGAAGCTCCCCTCGGCCACGATGCAGCAGGGCACGGCGAGCGCCACCGACAGGGCGTTGTTGAGATCGACCAGCGGGTGGATCGCCGGCAGCTCGTCCCCTTTGAGCAGGCGCCGGAGCAGCGCCTCCGAGGAGGGGCGGTAGCGGGTGGGATCGCAACCCGCGGCGCGGAACAGGGCGCGCAGGGCGGCGACCGTCGGATGCGCGGAGAGGCTCTCCGCGTCATGCTCCGAGCGAGCCCGCTCGCCGGCCCGCCGCCGCAACGCCTCCAGCGCCGCTTCCTGCCCGGGCGCCGTCTCCAGGCGGCCCCAGAAGAGGTCCCAGCCGTCGAGCTCTTGGGTGACAGGAAAGGGGGAGAAAGGCCGGGCGTCCATGGCGGGGCATATTGACACAGAGCGCCGTGACCTGCGACCTCATCGCCTGGCCACCCGGGATTGAAATCCCGGGGTGACGGTTTCCTCAGTGCGCCTTCTGGCGGGCCTCGAAGCGGCGGATGAGCTCCATGGTCGAGGCGCTCTCGGCGCCGGGACGGCGGACCCGCCGCCAGGGCTGATCCTGCAGCCGCCGGCGGCCCAGCATCTCCGAGACCTTGCGCAGGTCGGCGTCCGCCTTCAGGGGATGGAGGTGCTCGAGGATCACGTCGACGGCCATCCGCCGCGAGGTGCCGTGTCCCAGGTTCCGCGGAACCGGATTGTCCATCGAACGATGCCGCATGACGGCCCCCTTTCTCTCTTCGTCTACGGATAGACGGTCCCGACCATCCAGGCCCCTCACCCCGTTAGACCCCGCCGGCTGGAAATAGGTTCCTGATGGACTCCAGAGAGATTACGGCGGCGCCCGGTCCGGCGGATGAGAGTGGATGAGATGAAGCAGGTCGAAGAATGCCCGGCCTCCGGAACCGTTGTACGACACGGCCCTCGCGCCCTCCCGGCCCGCCCTCCCCGCTCCCTTTCCACCCTCCCCGCTCCCCGCTTCCGGCGCCGGGCAACCTCCGACAAGGTGGACATTATATGGACAAAGTTGGTTTTGTCAAGAAATATCTCTGTATATTCTTTCTGCAATATGGACAACAGATGACGGGCACGTCGCTTGCTCAATTTATCGGCGGGAGGAGGACCGCCATGCAGAATCCACAAGCCAATCCCTGGAAGGGAGCCGTCGCCGGACTGGTGGCCGGGCTCGCCGCCACCTACGTGATGACCCGCTTCCAGGAGCTCTCCGGCAAGCTGGAGAAGAGGCTGAAGGGGGAGGATGAAGACGACTCGCGCCATCCACAGCACTCCGCCAAGCGGGGCACGGAGGAGAGCACCGAGGGCGAGGGAAAGGGCGACGACGCGACGGTGAAGGCCGCCGCCGCCCTCTCCCGCGGGCTCTTCCACCACGAGCTGAGCCGGGAGGAGAAGAAGAAGGCCGGCCCGGCCCTGCACTACGGTTTCGGCGCCCTGACCGGGGTGGCCTACGGGGTGCTGGCGGAGCTCGTCCCCGCGGTCACCCTGGGGGCGGGGGCGCCGTTCGGGACGGCGGTCTGGCTGGCCGCGGACGAGGTCTCGGTCCCCGCCTTCGGGCTCTCCGGCCCGCCCTGGGAGAGCCCGCCGTCAGTCCATGCCCGGGCGCTGGGGGCGCACCTGGTCTACGGCTGCGCGACCGAAGGGGTGCGCCGGCTGCTGCGGCGCGTCCTCGACCAGGCCTGAAGCGCCTGGTTCAAGGCCCCTTGAGCACCACCCGCTCGCGGAAGCTCATCGGGTCGAAGCTGAGCAACCCGTCCGCCCGCGCCAGCATCGACCCCGGCGAGGAATTCCGCTTTCTCCAGGGGGAGACGAGCTTGCGGAAGCCGAGCGACCGGGAGCCGCCGGAGGCCAGATCGAGGAGCCGGACCTCCCAGGGGGACCGCGGGGACCACAGGGCGACCCGCAGGAGATTGGCCTCCGGCTGATCCGCCATCACCACGGCGCGCACTCCCGGGAAGGGAAACCGGCGCAGCTCGGCGCGGCCGTCGGGAGTGAGGATCCTCAGCTCCCGCCCCCCCGCCACCGGGCTCATCACGGCGATCCGGCCGTCGGCGAGGAACGAGCCAATCGACTTGCGGTCGCCCAGCGGCGCCAGCACCTCTCCCGTCCTCGCGTCGGAGAGGCGCAGCCCTTCATGCCCCCCCAGGAGAACGCGGTCTCCCGCCGGAGAGAGGCTCAGGCCGTTGAAGCCCAGGCCGCCCCGCAGGTGACCGGTGACCTCGAACCGCGGGGCGCGGGAGGCGAGGTCGAACTCGAGGATCTCGGGGTCCGCCCGCCTCTCCGCGGTCGAAAAGCCCCGAACGTCGTAGAGCAAGGCCTCGTAGAGCCGGAGATGGCCGGCATCGGCGAAGACCAGATGGGGACGTTCGATCGGGGTGGGGAGCTCGGCCGCGGCGAGCAGGCGGCCGGTGTCGACGTCCGATACGGTCACCCGGCTCTGCGCGTAGTACCCGTAGTCGGCGAGCCGCCGTCCGTCCGCCGACAGGGCGAGGCTCCTGGGGATCCCCGGGTAGGAGATCAGCGTCCGCACCGGCCTGGCGCCGGGCCGGTCGAGGTCCAGCCGGAACACCGCGAAGGGGGAATTGAACGGGACTCCGTCGTAGGCCAGCCAGACCGCCCGCCGGCCGTCGGCCGAGAAGCGGACCTGCGGTCCGAGCTCGATGGAACCCGTCCCGAGGGCGGCCGGGACGGAGCGGCCGGAGCGCAGGTCGTAGAGAAAGCCCTGCTGATAGCCGGAGATCCGCGACGAGGAGCCGACGAGCGCCACCCAGGTCCCCTGCGGAGCGCCGAGGACCTCGTCGACGTTCCGCAGGTCGCCCGGCCCGCCGCCGATCCACCAGAAGGAGAGGCCGGCGAGGAGAACGGCGGCGGCGATCAGCGGCCCCCAGAGGGACAGCGAGAGGACCCGGTGGCCGCGGCGCAGATCCGTCCTCCCGCGGACGACCTGGAGAGCGCCCGCCAGGGCGAGGGCCAGCAGGATCACCAGGAAGCCTCCGGCGGCGATCTCCTGGCGGGGATCGGTGACGAGGCCCCCCCTCCAGGGCGTGAGCGCTCCCACCCCGGCCAGGGTCAGGCGGCGCGAGGCGCTCCAGCAGAGCCCCGCGACCGTGCCGAGGGCCACCAGGTCGAGCAGCAGCCAGGCCGAGCGCGAGCGCACGATGACGCTCGCCGCGTGGGCGGCGAGGATCAGGCCGAGCAGGCCGACGCTCCAGAGCACGGCGGAGGCGGCCCAGCCGAGCCCCATCGCCTGGACGCCGAAGGGGTTGGAGTCGATCCCCAGCAGCGCCGCGGGAGCCAGGACCAGAATCCCGCAGCCGAGGACCACCACCAGGGCGGCGGCGATCTTGCCGGCCCAGATGGCGGCGCCGGAGAGCGGGCGGGCGAAGTAGAAGCCCAGCCGGCGCTCCGCCAGGTCGCCGGCGATGATCGAGCCGCCGAGGAAGAGCGCCAGCAGCGCGGTGAGCAGCAGGGTGAGCCCGATCGCCAGGCCGCTGCGCAGGTCCTCGGCCGAGAACCCTCCCGGCAGGAGCCCCGGCATCAGCGGCAGCGCCAGCGGCACCAGGCCGAGGATGAAGGCGACCAGGGCGAGCAGCCGGCGGTCGAAGACCTCGCGCTCGAGAACGGCGACGAATCCCCTCATGGCACCACCTCCCCGGCCCCGGTGAGGGCGATGAAGATCTCTTCGAGCGTCAGCGCGGTGACCTCGGGATCGTCCGCCGCCGGCAGGCGCTCCTCGTCGTAGTTCGAGATCACCGCCTCCACCTCCCAGCCGCGCGAGGCCACGGCGACCGGCGCCAGGGCCTCCAGCCGCGCCACCGCCGACTCCCTGGAACGCGGGAAGCTGAGCCGGCGGAACCGGTGCTTGAGCGTCTCCATCTCCTCGTCGAGCACCAGCCGGCCCGCCCGCAGGATGCCCACCCGGTCGGCGATCCGCTCCACCCCGGCGAGGTCGTGGGTGGTGATGAACACCGTCGTCCCACGGTCGGCCAACTCGCCGATCAGCTCCTCGAAGAGGGCCTTGCGGGCCACCGCGTCGAGGCCCAGGGTGGGGTCGTCGAGCACCAGCAGGCGCGGCGAGCTGGCGAGGGCGAGCGCCATCGAGACCTGCCCCTTCTGCCCCTTGGAGAGCTTGGCGAAGGCGGTGTCCGGGGGGACGCCGAAGCGCTCCAGCCGCGCCTCGACCCCGGCGGCGTCCCAGCGCGGATAGAGCCGGGAGCAGAAGCGGGAGAGCTGCCGGGCGGTCATCCCCGGCGGCGCGTTGGGCTCCTCGGGCACCACCCCGACCTCGACCAGGGCGCGCGCCCGCTCCCCCCAGGCGTCGTGGCCGAGCAGTTGAGCCCGGCCCGCGGTGGCCTTCTGCTCCCCCAGCAGGCAGCGGACCAGCGACGACTTGCCGGCGCCGTTCCTGCCGAGCAGGGCGTAGACCGACCCCTCGGGCACCTCCAGGGTGACCTGGTCGAGGGCGAGCCGCCGGCCGTAGCGGACGGTGAGGTCCTGCAGGGCGATCGGATTCATTCCGGGTCTCCTTCCGTGTCTTCCGGGCTGCCGTTTCCACCGGTAAGGCTCCGCCAGGCGGTCTCGACCGTGGCGAGCGCCTCCTCGCGGCCGGCCCCCAGGGTCACCGCCAGGCTGGAGTAGCGCACCGCCTCCTCGCGCAGCCGGTCGTCGCGGCGGGCGTCCCCCGCCGGCGGGGGCGTCGCGGAGACGAACGTCCCCTCGCCGCGGCGCACCGTGAGCACGCCCGCGTCGGTCAGCCGCTGGTAGGCCTTGGAGACCGTGGCCGGATTGACCTGGAGGTCGCGGGCGAGGTCCCGCACCGAGGGCACCACCGCCCCGGACGGCAGCGCGCCGCGGGCGACCAGGTGCTGCACCGCCTCCTCGATCTGCCGCCAGATCGGGCGGGCGTCGCGGGGATCGATACGGAGGAGGGGGGCCATGACGATAGTGTACCACAACACCGGCACACTTTGATGATGGCCTACTCCTGCCAGGAGTGCGAGGTCTCCTCCGGGGCGGGCACCAGGCGGGGGTTGGCCATCAGGAGACGGGCGCAGGTGTTCCAGCGCAGGAAGGCGTCGTCGTTGCCGGCGGGACGGATCCCGGCGGCCTTCTCGAAGTGGGCCATCGCCTCCTTGAACCAGTCGTGGGCGATGTGGCCGGCGTGCGAGCCGCCGCGCTTGAGCTGCGCCTTGGCCCGGCGCTCGCAGACGATGCCGGCGTGGTAGGTGCGGCTGTACTCGTCGCGGATCCGGGCGAGCGCCTGCCGCGCCTGCTCCAGGCAGGGGCTCGGGCGCTCCTCGAACTGATCGCTCAGGGCCAGCAGCAGCATGACGGTGGCCTCCTGGTTCTCGGGATCGGCCTCCAGGATGTCCCGGCAGATGCTCTCGGCCTCCAGCGGCTCGTTGAGGAGGCGGTACCGGTAGGCCTTCTCCAGCGCCGCGGGGATGGCTTCGCGGGACAGGGGCTTGAGCTCGTACATCGCCTGGCCTCCTTCGATCCGGTCTATTTGCGGAAGACGCGCAAGAGCCGCTTCAGCGGGTCGTAGAACTCGTCCACCACCCGTTCTTTCAACGGGATGATGGCGTTGTCGGTGATGGTGATCCCCTCGGGGCAGACCTTGGTGCAGCACTTGGTGATGTTGCAGTAGCCGATCCCCTGGGAGTCCTTGAGGTCGCCGAGCCGGTCCTCGACGTCGAGCGGGTGCATCTCCAGCGCGGCGGTGTAGACCAGCAGCCGGGGGCCGATGAACCGGTCGTGCAGGTGGTGCTCGCGCAGCACGTGGCAGACGTCCTGGCAGAGGAAGCACTCGATGCACTTGCGGAACTCCTGCACCCGGTCGACGTCCTCCTGGGCGATCCGCCAGGTGCCGTCCGCGGCGTCGGGCGGGCGCGGCTTGAACTTCCGGATCTTCTGCTTGGCGCCGAAGTTGAAGGAGACGTCGGTCACCAGGTCGCGGAGGATCGGAAAGGCCTTCATCGGCTCGATGGTGACCGGCTCGGCCAGCGGCAGGTCGTTGAGGCGGGTCATGCACATCAGCCGCGGCTTGCCGTTGACCTCGGCCGAGCAGGAGCCGCACTTGCCCGCCTTGCAGTTCCAGCGCACGGCGAGATCCGGGGCCGACTCGGCCTGGATCTGGTGCACCGCGTCGAGCACCACCATCCCCTCCGAGACCCCGGTCGCGTAGTCGGTGAAGGCGCCGCCACCCTGATCCCCGCGCCAGATCCTGAAGGTCGCCTGCGATGCCTGAGACGCCTGAGCCGTCATTTCATCTCCTCGCCATCATTTCATCTCTTCGATAATCGCCTGGAGCTCCGGGCTGGTCGGCGGCAGCGGCTGGCGGGAGATCCCCATCTCCCCGTCCGGCCCCTTGCGGACCACGATGTTGAAGGCGCCGAACGCCGCGTCCTTCGCCGGGTAGTCGTCGCGGAACTGGGCGCCCCGGCTCTCCCGGCGCTCCAGGGCCGCCCGGGTGACCGCCTCGGAGACGGTGAGCAGGTTGGGGAGGTCGAGCGCGGTGTGCCAGCCCGGGTTGTACTCGCGGTTGCCGGTGACGCCGACCCTGGCCGCCCGCTCGCGTAGGCGGCCGATCCCCTCCAGGGCGCGCTCCATCTCCGCCTCGGTGCGGACGATGCCCACCAGGTCCTGCATCATCCCCTGCAGCTCCTGCTGGATCTGGTACGGCCCCTCGCCGCCCGGCCCGCCGCCGCGCTCGAAGGGGGCGAGCAGCCGCTTGGCCGCCGCCTCGACCGCCGCCTCGTCGATCCGGCCCGTCTTTCCCCCCTCGCGGGCGAAGCGCGCCGCGTACTCACCCGCCCGCTTGCCGAACACCAGCAGGTCCGACAACGAGTTGCCGCCCAGGCGGTTGGCGCCATGCAGCCCGGCGCCGCACTCGCCGGCGGCGAACAGGCCGGGCACGGTGGACATCTGGCTCTCGGGGTCCACCCGCACGCCGCCCATCATGTAGTGCGTGGTCGGCCCGATCTCCATCGGCTCCCTGGTGATGTCGATGTCCGCCAGCTGCTTGAACTGGTGGTACATGCTGGGAAGCTTCTTCTTGATGTGCTCCGGGGCGTTGGCGATCTTCTCCTTGATCCAGGAGATGTCGAGATACACGCCGCCGTGGGGGGTGCCCCGCCCCGCCTTGATCTCGCGCACGATGCAGCGAGCCACGTGATCGCGGGTGAGCAGCTCCGGCGGGCGGCGGGCGTTCTTGTCCCCCTGGCAGTAGCGCCACCCCTCCTCCTCGTTGTCGGCGGTCTGCTCCTTGTAGAGCGGCGGGATGTCGTCGAACATGAAGCGCCGCCCTTCGCGGTTGCGCAGCACGCCGCCCTCGCCGCGCACCCCCTCGGTCACCAGGAGCCCGCGGACGCTGGGCGGCCAGACCATCCCGGTGGGATGGAACTGGACGAACTCCATGTCCATCAGGTCGGCGCCCGCGTCGTAGGCCAGGGAGTGGCCGTCGCCGGTGTACTCCCAACTGTTGCTGGTGATCGAGAAGGAGCGGCCGATGCCGCCGGTGGCGAGGATCACCGCCCCGGCCTCCCAGACCCGGCACCGCCCGCGCTCGCGGTCGTAGCCGAACGCGCCGGCGATCCGGTCGCCGTCCTTGAGCAGGGTGTTGACCGTGCACTCCATCTGGAAGTCGATGCCCAGGTGGATGCCGTGGTCCTGCAGGGTGCGGATCATCTCGAGACCGGTGCGGTCGCCGACGTGGGCGAGGCGCGGGTAGCGGTGGCCGCCGAAGTTGCGCTGCAGGATGCGGCCATCCGGCGTGCGGTCGAACAGAGCGCCCCAGGCCTCCAGCTCGCGCACCCGCTCGGGAGCCTCCCGGGCGTGGATCTCGGCCATCCGCGGATGGTTCAGATACTGGCCGCCCCGCATGGTGTCGGAGAAGTGGACCCGCCAGTTGTCCCGGTCGTCCACGTTGGCCATCGAGGCGGCGACCCCGCCCTCGGCCATCACCGTGTGGGCCTTGCCCAGCAGCGACTTCGAGAGCACCCCCACCTTCGCCCCGGCCGCCGCCGCCTCGATGGCGGCGCGCAGGCCGGCGCCGCCGGCGCCGATCACCAGCACGTCGTATTGAAAGCGCGGGAAGTCGGCCACCTAGAAGATCCTCCAGTCGGTCCAGATCCCCATCGAGCAGAGGCGGACGTAGAGGTCGGAGAACCCCACCGTGCACAGGCTCATCCAGGCCCACATCATGTGACGGCGGTTGAAGCAGCCGACGCAGTTGTAGGCGGCGCGGCGCGCCGGCGATCCCGAGAGCCGGTCGAGGACCCCGCCCACCAGGTGGCGGAGGGAGTGGCAGCCGAAGGTGTAGCCGCTCAGGCAGACCACGTTCGCCGCCAGCACCAGGGTGCCGACGCCGAGGCCGAACGACGCCCGGCCGGTCGCCGGATCGGCGAACCAGAAGGCCTTCCAGACGTCGTGGGCGAGGAAGACCAGGAGGAGCAGGGCGAGATAGAGGAAGTAGCGGTGGACGTTCTGCAGGATCAGCGGGAAGGAGCGCTCCCCGAGGTACTTCTTGCGCGGCTCGCCCACCGCGCAGGACGGGGGGTCGGCCCAGAAGGCCTTGTAGTAGGCGCCGCGGTAGTAGTAGCAGGTGAGGCGGAAGCCGCCGGGGGCCCAGAGGATGAAGAAGGCCGCCGACCAGGGGATCAGCCCCGGCCACCACCCCGGCTTGCCGCCGAACCAGCTCGTCGCGGGATCGCCGAAGACCTCGGGGGAGTAGAACGGCGAGAGGTAGTTGCCGAAGTGGTAGTGGGCGCCCTGGAACGCCGCCCAGGTCGAGTAGACGATGAACGTCGACAGCGCCAGGAAGACCACCAGCGGCTGCGCCCACCAGGCGTCCCGCCGCATCGTCTCCCCGAAGGAGCGCCGATTGAGAACCTCTAAGGACATGCCGCCGCTCCTCCCTCTTGTCGTGGCCGTATTGAAGCCGAAGCGGGGGGTTCTGTCAAACCGGACGGCCCGGCCCGCGGCGGCCCCGGAGCCGGCGGTCCGGGGTCACTCCTGGACGATCCGCTTGAGCCGCTGCATCAGCAGGCGCGAGTCGTAGACGTTGTCGGTGGCGACGAACAGGGTGTCGTCCTCCGCCACCACCCCGCGCACCTCGGGCCAGGCGGCGTTCTTGAGCGCCACCGCCACCGCCTTGGCCATCCCGGGGGTGGTATCGAAGACCAGCAGGTACGGCCCGGCGGTGCGCACCCGGCGGATGAACTCCTCCATCTTCCCCATCCCGCTCTCGTCCCCCTGCGGGCTGGGCGGGTGGTAGACCCCCTCCCGGCGCACGATGCCGAGAGCCTGCAGATCGCGGCTGACGCTCGACTGGGTCACCTTGAACCCCTGCTTGCGCAGCGCCCGCCCGATCTCGATCTGCCGGGTCATCGGCCGTTCCGCCAGGAGCTGGAGAATGGCCCGGCGGCGGCTGTCCTGGTACGCGCGGTCGATCGGCATCCGTATCCTCCTGATATGCGTTAGTCTGACGAACGAAAAATTTCTTGTCAACGGGTCTTGACAAATAATCTGGGATTTCTGCATTCTATGCGCACCGTAGTTGAAGTCGTGGGACCTGGACGGCGGGCATCGCGGGAACGGGAACCAGCGGGCCGGCCAGGGCGCAAGAGACCGGCATCACCCTGCCGGCGCCACTTTCGGCGCCGGTCAGGTTCAAGGGGCTGAAAGGGCCCCGGAAAGAGGAGAAAGACCATGATCGCGAAGGAGAACACGAAGTCGGGAAAGTTGGGCAAGCTGCAGCGGCTGTCCGCGGCGTTGAACGCCAACGGCGCCGACCTGCCGCAGTTCGAGGGGAGCCGGGCGCAGCTCGCGGCCCTGCTGGCCCAGGCGCAGGAGATGGCCAAGCAGCAGGCGGCCGCCACGGCGGTCAAGCAGGAGGCGAGCCAGCAGCTCAAGACCCTGCTGACCGAGGGGGAGCGGCTGGGGACGGTGCTGCAACTGGCCGTCAAGCAGCACTACGGCATCCGGGCGGAGAAGCTCGCCGAGTTCGGCATGCAGCCCTTCCGCGGCCGTCCCCGCAAGGCGGCCCCGGCCCCTGGGCCGACACCCCACCCGCCGACCACCACCCCGCCGCCTCCCACCACCGGCGGCACCGGCGGCCCGGTCCCCCACGCCGCAACCCCTGAAACCGCTTAGCCTTCCCCTCCAGGGCATGCTCCGGCACGCCCTGCTTTTTTCCTCCTCCTCTTCCCTACTCCACCATCTCGCGCGACGGAAACTCGCGTCGCGACGAGATCAGCTCCCATCGGCGGAGATCCGCGGACTTTGCGACAAAGTCGGCTGACATTGCGACAAAACCTCCATATCTCCCGCGATGGGAGCTGATCTGTCGCAACATAAGCTCCCATCGGCAGAGATAGGCAGACATCGCGGGAATGTCGCCTTATCTCTGACGATGTCTCCTTATCTTCCGCGATGGAAGCTTATTTTGCGCGAGATGAGCTCACGTCGGCGCAGATCCGCGGAGTTTGCCGGGATGTCGGCTTATCTCTGACGACTTCCCGCTATCCGCGGCGATGGGAGCTTATTTTGCGACAGATAAGCCGCCATCGGCGGAGATCCGCTGACATTGTGACAATGTCGGCTGACATTGCGACAAAGCTCTGGATCTGCCGCGATGGGAGCTTATGTCGCGACGAGGCAAGCGGCGATATCGTCCGGTTCCAGATAGGGATCAATCCTCTCAGGCCTTTTTGCGCGCCTCGGCGTCCGCCAGCCAGCCGCGGCGGAGCTCATCCGCCGGGACACTCGAGAGATAGGGCTTGAGATCGAGCACCGGCGTGCCGTCGAGCATGTCGATCCCGCGGACCTGGAGAACCCGGCCTTCGCGCCGCAGGAGCTCGACGACCGTCAGCGCCAGCGGATTCGGCCGGCGCGGCGAGCGGGTGGCGAAGACACCGTGCGGCCGGTCATCCGCCGGCGTCGCGATCCGAACGAAGTACCGTCCGACCAGTTTAGGCGCATTCGAAACCAAAGTGGGAGGCTGATGGACCCCGGCCACCAGCCTCCCAACATCAACTCAGCAGCACCTGGTCTCGCAGGTGTTGCAGTTGCTCGCCTCCACACTGGGACAATTTACCAAGGTTAAGCCGCCCGCGACAGGCCGGAGCTCCGGATGCTCCAGGGCGAGCAGGGTTTCGCGGTTGATAGTCAGCTTGAAATCCTTGCGGTTCTTTTTCATCGGGCGTTCTCCTTGGAGATGAACCTGTTTGGGACCAGCCTTTCCCGGAGAGGCCGGGATTGACTCCCGAAGCTTATTCCAGAGCTTGATGTAGAACAAGGCCCGGTGCCCGAAGAGCCGAACGAGGTGCCGCCAGGAGAAAAGGCCGGCACCTCGCACGGCAGTGCTTCCCGGCGGTCGCTGGCCGGGGGGTCCTGTCTTTTTTTGGCCGACGATCTTGACGCGACAAGTACTTTGCGGTACAAAGGGAAAATGAACAAGCTCAAGCGCACCATCGCCACCGCGGAATTGCTCCTCGTCCTCCCGGCCGCGCTGTTCATGACCGCGCTCTTCGTGCGGAACCTCCAGCCGGCGCCCCATGAGCCGGCGCAGACCGCCCGGCGCTTGGTCGACTGGTTCAGCGCTCACCCGCCCCTGGGTCTCCAGCTCTTCCTGATCGCGCTGCCCTTCGCCGCGTTCGTCCTCGGCGGCGCAACGTTGCTGCACGGCTGGCGCAGCGACGCGGAGCTCCGGCGGACCACGCGGGAGACGCTCGTCGCCCTCCGCGCCCAGCTGGCGACCCTGCTCATCGCCGGGGCCACCCTGATCGCCGGAGGCAGCCTGGCCGTGGTTGCCCTGCACATGGCCGCGGACTGACGGGGAACCTCTCGCCGCCACCGCCGCAGCATTCGTCCAGGACTACTTGCGTTAGACTTCCCTTGAGCCGGTTCGCCTTGGTCATGCCTGACCGCCTCGAGCTGCCCTCGGGAAGAAAGGTCACGAGATGGAAGCCGCCATGACAGCGATCGAGACAACCGGAACGGTGGACGCGGATCATCGGCTGATGCTCGACGAAGCCCTGCCGGTTTCCGGCCCGATGCGAGTGCGCGTCATCGTGCTGTACCCCGTGGCCGACGGGATGGACGAAGACGAATGGCTGCAAGCCGCGGCTCGAAATCCCGTGTTCCGCGACCTCGAAGCTCCGGAGGAGGATGTCTATTCGCTAGACGATGGAGATCCTTTCCTTGACCCGGATCATTCCAGCACCCGCAGAAGCGAGAACCAACTCCGCCGCCTCCAATCCTTCCACCCGATAGCCACGCGGAGTGATCAACGCCACACCCTTGCCGGCGTCCTCGGCACCTGCGTATATATCCCGGCTCGGCCTCGACCGGGCGAAAGCGTGTCTACCTATCTAAGGACGTGGCACCTCTTCCCGCCCGCCGGGGAGCCCGAACCCCGGCCACTGGCTGAGACCACCTAAGTCCATGTCAGCGCGGAATTTAGAGGCGGTGTAGGTAGGAGGACTTGAACTTCCGAGCAAGAGTTAGGGACCTCCTGGCCAACGGCTTCAAGGAGGGCCTCTCCAACGTCCTATCTGAGCACCTGGCACCTCGCTCCGGGCACCTCGCTCCGGGGTCCCCAGCCAGCAGCAGCACCTCGTCCGCCCCGAGCCCACACCTTGTTTCTCGTTCCCGTTCCGCGTCGTACGCCCTTCAAGACTCTTGCCGTGAAAATAGGATGTTGAAAAAAGCCAGGATGATACCCAACCCAGCAATAGCGTCCAAGACGGTAAGGCCTTGGCTGATCCAGTGAATGGGTGAGATCTCGCTAGATCCAGCAGGGCTCATTGTCGCGATAGTTCTGTAGAAGATTAGCCTTTTTAAGCTCCCGCTACTGCCGGGAGACATAGAATAGAGATTGTTGAAGTGAAGGCCATAGCTGTCGGAGATCCATATCATGACGAGCTTTAGAATGCTCAGGAATATTGCCATCTCGCCTGCATGTACTAGGGAAATAACAAATAGTCTTGCCCTCCTCAGGACACGATCCTCGTTCTTCGGGATCCCTGAAAGGTAAGACCTCGCCCTACCCCGTCTTGTAGCCGTTGCCCCGAAAACGTCATTCTGGTCCTCTCAAAGGGAGGAGCCCATGGATGCACGCGTGAAGAGATTTCGCGAGGCGGTGACACGCCAGGGAGGCAGTGGAGTTGGCAAGCGGTATCCGTCGGAGCTGCGAGCGCTGGCAGTGGCGGTGGCAGAGGATCGCAGAGAAGAGCCGCTGGCTCGGGTGGCGGCGGATCTTGGCATCTCGACGGTGAGCTTGCAGCGCTGGCTTGAGCCGGGTGAGCCCGTTCGCTTTCGCCCGGTCGAGGTCGAGCCGGGATATGCGCAGGTGCCGGGGCCGCCGGCAAGGGGTGTGGCGTTGATCACTCCGCGAGGCTATCGGGTGGAAGGGTTGGAGGCGGCGGAGTTGGTCTCGCTTTTGCGGGTGCTGGAATGATCGGAAGCACCCGCCAGGTGACGGTCTATGCGTTTTCCCAGCCGGCCGATCTTCGCCGCGGCTACGACGGCTTGAGCGCGCTGGTGCGGGAGGCGATGGGGCGCGACGAGCTGTCGGGCGACCTGTACCTGTTCGTCAGTCGGACTCGTCGCCGGGCGAAGGTTCTTCTTTGGGATGGCACCGGTCTGTGCGTCTATGCCAAACGGCTGGAGTGCGGGAGGTTTGCCTGCCTGTGGGGCCAGAAGGACGCCTCGCAGGTACGCCTGACGGTCAACGAGCTGCAGTTGTTCCTGGAGGGCAGCAAGCTGGTAGGCCGAGTGACCCTGAGCCCGCCGGCCGTTGTTGCGTCAACCAGTGTTTTTTGCTAGAAAAGGCATGTGATCGCGATCCAGAAAGAGAGCCGCCTGGAGGTCCTCCGCGAAGTGGCTCTTCTGCTCGAGCAGGAAAACCGTCGTCTCCACGAAAGAATCCAGCACTTGACGCTGACCCTGGCCCGCCTTCAGGGCCAGGATGGGACTTCGGCCCTGCAGGGCGAGCTCGAGGCGCTCAAGGAGCTTTTGTCGCGTCGGGAGAAGGCCCTGTTTGGCGACTCCTCGGAGAAGCGGCCCCACCCGGAGCTGTCCACCCCGGAGCCGAAGCGGCGCCAGGGGCACGGCCCGCGCGAGCAACTGCAATTACCGGTCGCCGAGGTGCTGCACGTGCTGGACGAGTCGAATCGTGACTGCCCGGTCTGTGGTGGGCCTCTCGAGGAGATGAAGGATCAGCAGGAAATCTCCGACGAGATCACGGTCGTGGAGCGGCGCTTTCTCGTGGCGCGTCACCTGCGCCAGAAGTACCGCTGCCGGTGCAACGGTGCGGTGGTCACGGCGCCCGGCCCTCGCAAGCTGATCCCGGGAGGACGCTATTCGCCGGCGTTTGCCGTGGAGGTGGCGGCCTCGAAGTACCTCGATCACCTGCCGCTGGAGCGTCAGAGCCGGATCATGCAGCGCGAAGGCCTGGAGGTGGGCTCCCAGACGTTATGGGATCAGCTCGACACCTTGGCCGGGCACCTCGAGCCGACCTATCGGGAGTTGGGGCGGCGAGCCCTGGCGTCTCCCCTGGTCCATGCTGACGAGACCCACTGGCGGCTGATGGCCAAGAGCGAGCGCAAGAAATATTGGGTTTGGTGTTTGACGAGTCCCGACACGGTCTACTGCCGGATTTTCGACAATCGGGCCAAAGATGCGGCCCAACAGCTTCTGGCGGGATACCAGGGAACGGTGGTCGCCGATGGCTACGGCGCGTATGGAGCCTTGGCCCGAGCCGGTCCGGGTTTCACCCTGGCGCACTGCTGGGCGCATGTGCGGCGAAAATTCGTCGAGATCGAGTCGCACTACCCGCAACAAGCTCAGGAGATTCTCGATCTGATTGGAGAGCTCTACACTGTGGAGCGAGATGTCCTCGCTCGCCACGTTGAAGACTCACCGGCGGCCCGACTGGCGCTGCGCGCTCGGCTGCGCGCAGAACGCTCTCGCGCGCTGATCGAAAAAATCCGGGTCTGGGCCGAATCTCAGAAGGTCCTACCGCGGAGTGGCCTGGGCCAAGCCATTGGCTACATGCAAGAGCTCTGGGCCGGTTTGACCCGCTTTCTCAACGATCCTCTCATCCCGCTCGACAACAACCCTGTCGAGCGCGCCTTGCGCGGCTTGGTGGTCGGCCGAAAGAATCACTATGGCTCTCGCTCAAGCCGTGGCTGCGAAGTCGCCGCTCTGTTCTACAGCCTGATCGAAACGGCCAAGCTCTGCGGTGTCGAGCCGAAGAGCTACTTGCTGCGCGCCACCTCCAGAGCCCTGGAGCATCCCGGCGCGGTGACTCTCCCGAAACCCTGACTCCGATCCGACCGGACCGCTGCGCTTGCCCGCATTGGGGTAGGGCGAGGTCTTACCCTGAAAGTCCTGCGCGAACCTTTCTCACAACCATTTCAAAAGTTCTCAACAAGACAAAACCCAATAAAAATCCAGTTATAAGATCGCGTGAGCATAAAACTGAGAATCGAGCATTTGATACGTTTGGCAGCCACCAATATGAAACTATATATAAGGAAATCGCAATGGTAAAATAAATTTCCATCATGATATCGTAGTTCAAACTGCCTGGGGCAGGAACATTCATATGGTGACGAACAATCCTGAGCCGTCCAAAAATTCGAAAGAGTAAGCGTAAGATCATCTTAAATATTGACTCTGGCATTACGGGCGAATAAGCAGTCTTGCCAAGCATGTTCAAAACGTACATTAAGGGGGTCATAGAGCGCCCTCGCTAGACCACCAAAGGATTTTTTTTACTAGAAAATCAGTGTAGGCGGCTTTGGCCCACGAGCTAAGCCTCAGTAGAGGCCGATAGAATGCGCTATTATCTAGCACGATTACCTCCTTGCCTGTTAGTAATGCCTCTAAGCCAACCGTGGAGTTTATTGTGACTACTTTATCTACGCGCTGCAGCACGGAGAATAAATTTTCTCCTTCATTAATGCTAAGCTTTGGAAGCTTAGATACCGTTCGGGCTATTGCCTTGCGTTGCTCTTGGGCAGAATAAGGGTGCAGCCTGAAGATCCCCGTCATGTCAGGATCATTACGGCTTTCCGAGGAGAACCACTTGAAGAGTTCTTGATCTGGACTTCGTCCAAATGATTTGAGTTGCAAGTCGCTACGCACTTGCCCTATTAGGAGGTGCGACGCGCGGATACTATGAATTTCTTCAGTAAGGGTGCTTGGATACTTGGACTCCTTTGCAGATAGCCAGGATTGCAGGAAATGCCAGCCTGCGCCAGCATCAAATTCCTTGGCTACGGCGGGGTTAAAAAGCTTGGTGGCCTGCCACAGATTGCTATTAGTACGGTAGTATGGTATATCAAAAGAAGCTATGTAGCTATTCGGGAAAAATCCTTTTTCGAAAAATATCACTCTCATACAATGTCTTTGGGCGAGAATCAATCCAACTTTGTTGACCAGGTTTCGGGCTCCCCATATGAGTATAGATTGGGGGCAGATTTTGTCAATAATTCCGTTCAGATTGAAATAAGCTGCTTGTGCGGTGCTTCGGATGGCATTTGTAATGTCTCGGGTGTCAGCTGCATCAAGAATCAGTCCTCTCTCGACCTTTATCCACTCTCCTAAGGGGAGCGGAACGCATCCTGAATAAAACAAAATATGCTCTCTTATTCCGAGCTGTTTCAGTGCTGTTCTAGCTTTCTCTTGTTGCGGTGGATGGTTATTCGATTTTATGAGATCGCAAAAATCAACTAGATAGAGGGCGCATTTCAAGTTCTCGCGCAAGAATCTTTCAAATCGATCTCGATCTCTGACAAATGAGGGGATAATAACCAAGATCATAACAGTATTATGGGATTAAAATTTCCAAGGATTCTGCGTCAGTCCTTCCGGGTAAGTGCATTCGACCACCTGAGTCAACTACGACGTAGTCGTTATTAGCCTTGTGGAAGGACAGTAATCTAAAATCAATAGGGTACTGATCGCCTAGTCGTATGGTGAGATCAATTAGCTCATGTTCGGGAAGAAACTCCTCACTAGATATGCTTTCGCCGCGACCTAGCTTAGACAGTGGGAGCAGGGCGACAAGAGCCAGATTAGGCTCCATTTTTAGTATTTCTCCGACAAGAACATGAATCTGAGTGACATTTGATTTTGAGACCACGATGTTTACAGATTTTCGGAAGTCCTTATTTTTTATCTGCGCGAAAAAATCTGCAATTTTAAGCTTTTGGCTCAGTCGGTAGTTTCTGTGTAAGCTTACCTGCCCAAAGGGCTCATCTATGCTAACGTTTAGCTCATCAGTACTGTTTAGTATTTCGATAATGTCGTCTCCTGCAGGTACGGTTCCATTTGTAGTTATCTTGATAGTCTCGATTTTCTCGGAGTTATGGAGGAGACGGATTAGATCGCTCAATTCAGGCGCGAGCAGGGGTTCACCGCCAGACACTGTAACTCCTCGAACTCCTAGCCACTCAATAGCTTTGATTATGCTGCCTAAATTAGGCTTGGCGTGCGGAATCTCAGGTCCGCTTCGGCTCAAGCAGTAGCGGCACCTTAAGTTGCAGAAGCGTGTGATGTGGATACATGCTCTCTCAGTGTTGGCTCCTTGTAATCTGTTCAATGGGTTCTGTAATGTGATATCGCTCTCGATCACCGAATCTCTCCTTTATTGTGTTTTTCAACGTATAGCATTTATCCCTCTTCATTAGTCCAACCCCAAGGGTGTTGTGGATTAATACTTCGAGATTGTTTCCGCTTCGATCTTGGCACTGCAGTCGTGCGGGTACGTAGAGCCCTTCCAGATCGTCTTTTACCCGGACTAGTATTGGATTGTCCAGTGCCTTATGGCTGAGCATCTTTTCTAGGTCGGTGGTATAGATAATATTTTCTGTGCGCTGAAAAAACGGGCACAATGTTGTAGACACCCCTTGCCAGCGGACGGGCCAAAGCCTTCCGAACTCGCGCACTCTCTTGACGCGACGCAATGCGCTAAGAAACGAAGGGACATCTTCTGTTTTAATTTTAACGACTATATCAAGATCGTGGAGCGGGGTGGAAAGCTGTGGACTCCCTTCTATCAATAAGGACCCTGTAGAGTAAATCTCACCTAGGCAGCTAAATGCTTCACTCAGCCCGTCAAGCTCTGATAGTAACAGTTGATCCTCAGGGAGAGAGCGCAAAGGAATTGGCTCGATGACATCGGTTATCGCCGACATTGGGATTAAAAAGAGCGGTAGGCTAGGGCACCAAGTAGGGGGGGAGATACCCAAGACGGAACTTAGGAACGAGCGCATTTCCGAATCTGATATGGCAATTCGCCTGCCGCCCTTGTCCTTGTAGCCAAGAGAATAGTATTCAGCGTGGTTTAGTGTTTTTTTGCGAATTTACCCTGCCTCAGAGAATTGTCGAAGCGCTTGCTCCTAACGTAAAAGGGCCGTACTAACAGGTATTTCGGCTGACTTGTTCCAGGGCGTATAAGTGCGTAAGGGACAAAGCAGTATCCTGAGACATGATTGTGGCAGAAATGAACGTAGCCGAATTGGATGGCTTGGCCAAGCTTGTTCGCGCTATAAATCTCCATTCTTGATTCCCTTAGGGTCGAACTTGCGGCATAAAATACCGGCCGCATCAAGGATCAGGAGACCGAAGTTATTTTCGAATTCTTCTAAGTAGTATATATTTTTTACTCCCAATAGGGCCAGTGCTTGTGCGCATCCAGCGCAGGGTGCCAGAGTAGTGAATACTTCGCAAGACTCAAAGCTCTGGGGCGTCTTGGTAGAACGAAGAACATCTATTATGGCCATTACTTCGGCATGCAAAGCTCTTGCGCTTTGAAGCCTTTTTTCGAAACTATCTTTCGCGGAATGCTGTTGCTTCGATGCGTCGTAAGGCAACCGAGTGCAGTAACCTCGCCCCAAAATTTCGTTGTGATATACAATTATCGCTGCGGCACGTTCAGGCTCAAGGGCAAGGGCCGCAAGGTCGCTAAGCTCGGCTATCACCGCACCGAAGCGACTACCCCGATTATCGGCAAGATTCAGATAGCTGCGCTCGTAATGCTGCATGCGTAATCAATACCTCGATGTGCTTTGGTAAGTCAGGACAATCTATAGCGCAGTCAGTTAAGGAATGCAAGGGGAGAAGCCAGATTTCCTACCCCGGCCTATTGTGGGCTCTCATCGACGATCTTCCTAACTCATGAGGTACCCACAGTCGGTTCGAGTCCAGAGAATTGGAGAACCTGGATCAGAGATGCTCCTTTAGCCTGTGAGTGGCTCTCCAACCTGTGAGGTGCCTCTTCCAAACAGATAAGCCCTCCATAGTGGTTGCAGTGGAGAGCAGGTGCTATCTCGCCGCACTCTTATCCCAGACAGCTTTCTCATCGTGGTCAACATCCGCAGAGGTACCCTTGCCGGCAGGTGCCAGCCGAGCAGTCGGTCATGCGTAGCAACGCTTCGCCGCCAAGTCGACGCGCTGGTCTCGGAAGATCGAGGGAAAGCCGCCACTCGCGGAGAGTAGCCAAGGCCCAGCATATCATCCCGACCCAGAAAACCAGCTTGCTGGTATAATGGCCCCATGAAGACGACGCTCGATTTGCCCGACGATCTCGTGCGCGCGGTGAAGATCCGCGCTGTCGAGGAGAACAGAAGGCTCAAGGACATGATGGCCGACCTTCTGCAGCGCGGCCTCTCTCAGAAGCGTGGCGCGGCTTCGACGGCCCGCAGACGCCTCAACCTGCCACTCATAGAGTGCGCTCACGAGGCCCGTCCTGATGAGGAGATGACCCCCGAGCGCGTGGCCAAGGTGCTGCTCGAAGAGGAAGCGGGGGTACACCGTGATCCTCTGCGATAGCAACGTCTGGCTTGCCCTGGCTCTGTCCAAACACACCCACCATACCGCCGCGCGCGATTGGCTGGGTACCATCGAGGAGCCCGCGTCGGTCTTCTTTTGCCGCGCGACGCAGCAGTCTTTTCTCCGCTTGCTCACCAACGCCTCGGTCCTGGCCCCCTACGGGAATCCTCCGCTGACGAACCGTGAGGCGTGGTCAGCCTACGAGGCGTTCCTCGCCGATGACCGGATCGCCTGCCGGGCGGACGAGCCGGTGGGAGTGGAACCCTCCTGGAAAGAGCTCGCGGTGGGGAGGACCGCCTCACCCAAGCTCTGGAGGGACGCCTATCTCGCCGCCTTCGCGCGGGCGGGTCGATATTCGCTGGTGACGACGGACGCGGCGTTCCGTCAGTTCCGTGGTCTGGATCTCGTGGTTCTGGGGAAAGGCCAAGCCTGAGCATGAGGCATCGCGCGCGCGATGCAGGCTGACGATCCCGGTCAGGGGCTCTTGGTTATACCAAGCGCGATACTGACCCGGAGGAGAAAGGACCCGCCGACCACCGAGCGCGGACCTCCGGGCGAGCGTTTTCCCCCCGACGCTGCTCCGAGCGCATTCTCACTCGATCGTCGCCTCGCCGACGGTGCCGGGCGCGACGCTCACCTTGGCGGTGGCAGAGCCGAGCGTGATTGTGTAGTCGCCTGCCGGTAGGCCATCGACGTGTAGCGGTAGCGATGGAGTGACCTCCGTGCCGCCGCCGAGGAACCGCAGCATCCAGGAGATGTCCCAACCCTTGGGTGAAAGCACCCGAGCGGCGCCCTCGCTCTTTTCAGTCCGCAGCAGGAGGCTGCCGGTGCCTCCGAGGTGAAGGGCGAGGCCCTGACGGGCCGTCTCGAGATCCGTCCAGTCGCCGAGCGCGAAGCCGCCCGCCGCGAACGCTCCGGCCCGCACCCGCGGCGCGAGCGGCGCCTCGATCCCGGCCGCGGCGCTGCCGTCCGACGCCGTGACGAGGAGCCGCATCCCTTTCCCCTCTTCTTCGAAGAAGACCATCGCTCCCGGGAGCGGCGCTCCCGCACCGGAGAGAACCGTCACCGTCACCTGAGGAGGAGCCGCGGCCTGGACTACCAGTCGTAGCGGCTGGGGCACTCCGCCGGCTGCGAGCTCGACGGTGGCGACGGCGCTCGCCAGCTCGTCCTGCCGCGCCTGGATCGCCAGTGTGCCCGGGGCCAATCCGGTCAGCACGAAACCGCCGTCGCTCCGCGCGATGGCAAAGGCGCCACCGGTCAGCTCGGTGACGTTGGCTCCCCCGGCCGGATTTCCATCCTTGGTCACCACGACGCCGGCGACATTCAGGCCCGCAAAGAGGAGGACGGTTTCGAAGTGATCGCCGGGAGGGATGTCTAGCGCCAGCTCCGGGGAAGACAAGCCTTGCTGCGGTTGAAAGGAGACCCTCCAGGGTCCAGGCGTCAGGTCACGGGTCTGGAACGTCCCATCTCCCTCGACCACGGCGTCGACCTGCGGCCGGCCGGCGTTGGACGTTTGCTGCTGGCGCAGGCCGGTCGGCGAGACCTGATTGTCGATGCGGGACCACCCCTGAGCCTCGCTCGAATGCCAAACCAAAGTCCCGGAGCCTGGAACGGCACCGCCCACCAGGACCCGTCCCGAAACCAGCAGGTTACCCGGAGCGCACTCGACGTCGAGCTCGCCTCCTCCCGGGACGTTGATGTCCTTTTCGCAGAGAATCTTTGGCCCCACGGCGACCGACACCCGCGCGGCGCCCGGCGGCACGTCCGGGACCTCGGCCTCCCCGTTCCAGACCTGCGCGCTCAGAAGGTCAGCATCGAGCCATTGCCGGCGCAGATCGATCCGCGCCACAGCGTCCCCCGGAGAATCCCGGCCAAGGCCCGCCGGATTGGCGTGCACGCGCACGATCGCGCCGTCCGAAAGCGTGATGCTGCCTACGTCGAGGCCCCCCGTGCCGCCGGCTCCATCGGGCACCATCACGTCGAGCGTGGCGCGGGCAAAACCCGCCGCCTCGACGCGCAAGGTCGCGGGACCGGCGGCGAGACCGGAGAGGCGAAAGCGGCCGTCCTCGCCGCTGGTCCCCTCCACCAGATCATGAGAGGCCCAGGCCATGGCGGCCCCTTGCGGCCCCGGCCGGGGTAGCCAAACCCGCGCCCCCGCGAGCGGCCCGCCCTCTCGATCGACGACGGTTCCTGTTACTTCCGGACCGATCGGCGCCGTCAGATCCCCCAGGTCCCGAACTTCTCCAGCCGTGCCAGCGGCGAGGGGCAGGCGAAGCTCCCGGGTCGCCGGCGAGCGGAGAATCAGTTGGGCTGTCTGGCCGGTCTGGAAATCCTCCTCGAAGCGGCCGTCCGCCGTGAGAGCCCCTTCGCTGCTGCAATTGGCCCCCTCGATCACCAGAGTCCCAGCGAAGACGGGACTCCCGGAGCCGTCCAGCAGGCGCCCCCGCACGGTGAAGACCCGGCGCAGCTCCAGTCGAGCGAGAGCGGGAAGCGGCGTCTGGAGACGCTGCGCACCCGGCTGGTGCCGAGGCGCCGTGCCGCGCACCTCGAGAGGCGCCAGGGGGACGCCCGCGAGCTCGGCTTGCCCAGCCGAGTCGGCGGTGGTGGAGAGGCCAGGGCCAGCCTCGACGGCCGCTCCCGGGATGGGCTGGCCCACCTCGTCCACGACCTCGATCCGCAGCCGGGTTCCGGGTTCAAGCGCCCGAACGCCAAGCTCTCGGCGCTCTCCCGCGGTGAGGGTAAGCGGCTCGACCCGTGGGACGTAGCCCGAAGCGCGCAAAGTCAAGTTCAAGCGCCCCGGCGGCAGCCCCCGAAGGACGAAGGACCCGTCGGCCCTGGTCCTGTCCGACAAGCGGATGAGCTGGGGCGAGCGCCCGATCCAGGCCTCGGCCTCCACCGTTGCGTTCGAGATCCCGTGCCGCGCCGAGTCGGTGATCCGGCCTTTGATCTCCGCTCCCGCAGAGAGAGTCACCTGCCGCGGCAAAGTGCTCGGCCATCCTCGGATCACCAGAGGAGGAGACCCGGCCTGGAAAAGACTGAGGGCGACCTCCTGATCGTCGGGAAGGCCCGGCGCTACGATCCGTCCCGCCGCATCCGAGAGGAGCGCCCAGGTGCGGCTTCCACCCTGGCGCACGGTCGCCTCGCTGACGGAGACATGGACTCTTTCGGCCGGCTTGCCGCCGGGTTCGAGGATCGTCAGCGCGATGCCGCGCGCCTCGAGGGCGCGCAGGACCACCGACCGCCGGCCGGGCGGAACCTCGGCCCACCAGCTACCCTGTCCCTCCGCAACCCACCGGACGCGCCAGGCGTGAATCCCATCCACCGGCACCGCAAAGCGGCCTCCGGCGGGGACGGGCCAACTCGGAAGCTTGTTCTCCGGGATCGCACGCCACATCTCGACCGGTGCCGCGATGAGGCGGGCGGTCGGAGCCCGGTTGCGCGTGGGCGGCACCCCTCGGATTTCCAGCCAGAAAGGGCCCTCGCCATTCAAGGCTCGTGTCGGTGGCGCGCCGCCCGCCGCCAAGGCGACGGGAGCGTGTCGCCAGGACCAGAGCCAAATCGAGGGCGCCGGAGCCTGGGACGCCTCGGTTGCGAGGCTACTCAGCCCCCATCCCCCCGTCACCTGGCCGTCATGGTGGAGAGCCAGCCATTGCGGCCGGCCGAGCGCGAGCTGGAACCAGACGGTCAGGAGAAGGGCGACGGACATTAGCCTTTCCGCCTGGCCCTAGTTCTGGTAGGTGCAGTTCATGTCCCCGGTCCTGACGTCGTAGTAGCAAAGACTCCACCCGCCGCCGCCCGTGTTGAAGCAGGCGCTGCAGCCATCGCCTCGACCGGCGCAATAACAGCTGTTGCCGGAGGCGTCGCAGTACATTTCGGAATTTCTGTTGTTGATACAGCCAGCCATCGCCTTGTTTTCCGCAACAGCGAATAGTACCATCGCGACCAGGAAAGCGGCCCAACGAACTCTTCTGCGCATTCTTCCTCCTGCCATTGGTAAGGCGTGGAAATCATTACTTGAAAAGCCGGTCAAGAGGCCGGCAGTGAGGCGATCAAGAGACGCGGTAGAGGGGTGTGTTCGGGATTCCGATCCGGAGGATACCCCCAGAGCAACAGGACCAGCCGGCCCTGACGGAGGTCTCCCTTGAGATGCGAGAACAGGTTCGGAGCGTGGACCGGAACAGCGTAGACGCTAACCTTACCGTCCGGGTGCAGTACTTTGAGGGTCCAGCGCAGCTCGCCCTGCTGAACGCTCCGGACCAGGAGACCCGGGCCGGCGGGCAGGGGGAGAACGTCATCCACGATCCGCCGTTGGTTGATCCAGGCCAGACGCAGGGGGACATCGCGCGCCATGTTCGACGCCATCTCTTTGCTGATGCCACCGCAGTCCGTATCGATGCCCAGCGCTACGGTATCGAAGGTCTGAAGCGGCTTGCCTTGCAGGTCGAACCGAAAAATACCGGGCTGGACTCCGGGAACCGCCAGGAGCGAGCCATCTGCCAGGAACCGCGTCTCTCCAAGTGAGAAAGCGCCGCACGCGGCCATTGTAGGTGCCCCGGGTCCTCGGGCATCGAAAATCAACGGTTTGAGATCGGAAAGATTCTTGTCCAACGAGCCGATCCAGGCGATCGCGCCATCCGGCGAGTAGTCTCCCTGAGCATTGCGTCGCGCCCCGACCACCGCGACCCGGTTGCCATGAACGTCGAGATCGTGGATCGCATCGAAGGACTCTTCCTTGCGTAGTGGCGAATCCAGGGGACGCCAGGTCATGGCAAAGAGCCAGGCGCCAGCCACGAGGTATTGGGACGAAACTGCGACGTGCTGGCTTTGCCAGAATCCCCCCGGCAATCCCTCACCGGGAATCATCGTCTTGGGCGCCGACTTGCCAGAGAGATCGTACTCGACCACTCCGTTCCTATTGAGTGCGAGCGCCACCGAGTGATCGTCCGCCCAACGTACGTCCATGGCGCTCTTCAGCGGCGCTTGGCCGAGCACGACGTCGGACAGGATCTTGAGGGCCGGCCGAGTTGGCTGTGCGGTGGTGGGGGCGACCGGTTTGGCGGTTTGCTCGGCGGGTAGCGCGAAGCTCCCGGGCAGCAGCAGTGCCAGCACCATGGAAACCGCGGAGACAGCTGCCCTCATGCTCTTCCCCTTTGCCTATCATGAAGTCGCGTTCAATAGGACTCTACCACTATGGAGAGAGCAGCCAAAGGGGCAACGAAAGCGAGCCAGTCTCCGCAAGCGCACCATCGCCACCACGGAGCTGCTCCTCGTCCTGCCGGCCGCGCTGTTCATGACCGCGCTCTTCGTGCGGAACCTCCAGCCGGCGCCAGCCAGCCGCGGCGGAGTGCATCCGCCGGGACGTTCGAGAGATAGGGCTTGAGATCGAGCATCGGCGTGCCGTCGAGCATGTCGATACCGCGGAGATGGAGAATCCGGCCTTCGCGCCGCAGGAGCTCGACGACCGTCAGCGCCAGCGGATTCGGCCGGCGCGGCGAGCGGGTGGCGAATCCGGCGTTCGAGTCGGTGGCGCGCCGCAAGCTCCGCCAGCTCGAGATCGCCGGGCGTCTGGACGACCTGAGGGTCCCTCCCGGAAACCGTCTCGAGGCGCTCAAAGGAGATCGGGCCGGCCAGCACAGCATCCGCATCAACGACCAGTTCCGGGTCTGTTTCACCTGGACGCCGGTCGGCCCCGAAGACGTAGAGATCGTGGACTACCACTAGAGGTGACGAAGATGGCCAAGCTTGCAGCAGTGACCCCCGGCGAGCTCTTGCTCGAGGAGTTCTTGCGCCCCATGGGAATCTCGAAGTACCGGCTCGCCAAGGAGATCGGCGTGCCCGCCCAGCGCATCGGCGAGATCGTCGCCGCCATCACGGCGGACACCGACCTGCGCCTGTGCCGCTTCTTCGGTCTGTCGAACGGCTACTGGCTGCGCGCCCAGGTGGCACACGACACCGAGGTCGCCCAGGAGGCCCTGGCGGCGGACCTTGACAGGATCAAGCCATGGTCAGGGACGGCGGCATAGGCGCTGAGGCGGTCTCGAGGTTGAAGGGCGACCGCAGGTCGCCCCTACAACCTCCGGCAAAGATCCACGTGGATCGAAGGCTGTAGGGGCGACCTGCGGTCGCCCTCGACGTTGCCGCTGCCGGGCAGCTCCACCGCAGGTCTCCCTACACCCTCCGTGACCGCACCTGACGATCCCGGTCAGGGGCTCTTGACGGCGATCCCGGCACATTGTATAACCATATGGTTCTGGAACTGCGAGGTTATACATGACGCCCTCCAACCACCTCGACGCAACCTTCGCCGCGCTCGCCGATCCCACGCGGCGGGCGATCCTCGCTCGCCTCGCGTCCGGCGAGGCGTCGGTGACCGAGCTGGCGGAGCCGTTCGCGATGAGCCAGCCGGCCATCTCCAAGCATCTCAAGGTGCTGGAGCGCGCGGGCCTGATCACTCGCGGCCGTGACGCGCAGCGGCGGCCGTGCCGGATCGAGGCCAGACCGCTGGCGGAAGCCAACGAATGGCTGGAGCCCTACCGCCAGTTCTGGGAGAGCAACTTCCAGCGCCTCGACGGTGTGCTGGACGAGCTCAAGGCCCGAGAAGAGAACCCTGGACGCAGGAACGCTCAAGGAGAACCCCGATGACGACCCCTGGAAATCTGCAGGTCACCACGCCGTCCGACCGGGAGATCGTGATGACGCGCGTCTTCGACGCGCCGCGCCACCTGGTCTTCGAAGCCCTGACGACCCCCGAGCTGGTGAAGCGCTGGCTTCTCGGACCGCCCGGCTGGTCGATGCCCGTCTGCGAGATCGATCTCCAGGTGGGCGGCGCCTATCGCTATGGATGGCGGCAGGACGATGGCGGCAAGGAATTCGGGACGGGCGGCGTGTTTCGCGAGATCCTCCCGCCCGAGCGGCTCGTCCATACCGAAAGGATGGACGGAGCTCCCGGAGAGGCGCTGGTGACCAACCGCCTGACGGAGCAGGGCGGCAGGACCACCCTCACGCTCACCCTGCGCTTCGACTCCAAGGAAATCCGCGATGGCGCCCTCGAGTCCGGAATGGAGAAGGGCGTGGCCGTGAGCTACGACCGGCTGGCGGATCTGCTGGTGCCGGCAGAGGCGCGGAAAGACTGACCGTGGGAGGGCGACCGCGGGTCGCCCCTACAACCTTCGGCAGAGGTTCACCTTGAGCGAAGGTTGTAGGGGCGACCTGCGGTCGCCCTCCCCCCCTACCCCGCCAGCAGCTCCATCACCTTCCCCACCGCCTCGGCCGGCGCCACCATCCGCTTCTCGCGGTCGCGGCGCAGGGAGACCTCGACCTTGCCGTCGGCGAGGGACTTGGCGCCGACGGTGACGCGGACGGGGATGCCGATCAGGTCGGCGTCCTTGAACTTGACCCCGGGGCGCTCGTCGCGGTCGTCGAAGAGGATGTCGATCCCCTTCTCCTGGAGCTGGGCGTAGAGCTCCTCGGCGGTGCGCTTGACCGCCTCGTCCTCGGGATTGACGGCAATCAGCAGCACCTCGAATGGGGCGAGCGGACGGGGCCAGATGATGCCGTCCTTGTCGTGGTTCTGCTCGATGGCGGCGGCCACCGTGCGGCCGATGCCGACGCCGTAGCACCCCATGATCATCGGCTTGTCCTCGCCCGCCTCGTCGGTATAGACGCAGCCCATCGCCTCCGAGTACTTGGTGCCGAGCTTGAAGATGTGCCCTACCTCGATGCCGCGGAACGGCTCCAGCGTGCCGTCGCAGCGCGGGCAGGGGTCGCCGCCCGAGACCAGCAGCAGGTCGGCCCAGTCGGCGAGGTCCACGTCGCGCCCCCAGTTGACGTTCGTGTAGTGGGCGTCCCCCTGGTTGGCGCCGGTGACGAAGTTGGTCAGGGAGCGCACGCCCATGTCCGCCACCAGGGCGATCCCCTGGAGCCCCACCGGACCGGCGAAGCCGACCGGCGCGCCGGTGGCGGCCTGCACCTTCTCCTCGCTGGCGAGCGCCAGGTGCTGGACGTCGAAGTGGTTGGCGAGCTTGACCTCGTTGATCTCGCGGTCGCCGCGCACCAGCGCCGCCACCAGACCCTTCTCGGTCTCGTAGATCAGCGTCTTGACCAGCCGCTTGGGCGACACCTTGAGGAAGCGGGAGACCTCCTCGATCGAGCGCTTGCCCGGGGTGTCCACCCGCTGCATCTCCTGCTGCGGATGGGCCTCGCCGGCCGCCTCCACGCGCCGGGTCTCGGCCCGCTCGACGTTGGCGGCGTAGCCGCAGGAGGGGCAGCGGACGACCGCGCTCTCCCCCGTCTCCGCGACCACCATGAACTCGTGCGAGGCCGAGCCGCCGATGGCGCCGGAGTCGGCCTCGACCATCGTGTAGTCGAGATCGCACGCCTCGAAGATCCGGCAGTAGGCGGCGCGCATGGCCTCGTAGGACTCGTCCAGGCTCTCGGGAGTGGCGCCGAAGGAGTAGGCGTCCTTCATCAGGAACTCGCGGCCGCGCATCAGGCCGAAGCGGGGACGGATCTCGTCGCGGAACTTGGTCTGGATCTGGTAGAGGTTGAACGGGAGCTGGCGGTAGCTCTTGACGTCCCGGCGCACCGTGTCGGTGATCACCTCCTCGTGGGTGGGGCCGAAGATGAAGTCCCGCTCGTGGCGGTCCTTGATGCGCAGCAGCTCCTTGCCGTAGCGCTGCCAGCGCCCGGACTCCTGCCACAGCTCGGCCGGCTGGATGGCGGGCATCATCAGCTCGATGGCGCCGGCGGCGTTCATCTCGCGGCGCACGATCGCCATGAACTTCTGCAGGCTGCGCCAGCCGAACGGCAGGTAGGTGTAGATGCCGGCGGCGGTCTTCTTGATCATGCCGGTGCGCACCATGAGCTGGTGGCTGATCACCTCGGCGTCGTTCGGCACCTCGCGGGTGGTGTACAGGTAATAGCGGCTCCAGCGCATCAGCGCCTCCAATCCGGATCGCAACGCCGGGGCCGCGTCGGGCGGCCCACGGCAAGTTTTTGTCTGGGTACCTTCTCCGGGACCTTCTCCGGGCTACTTCCGCGGCACCCGGCGGGCGCGCTCGATCAGCCGCGCGGAGTCCTTCATGCACTCCATCATCTTCTCCTGGAGCGCCTCGCCGCGGTCGCCGATGGCCCGGGCGTGGGCGAGCACCGAGCGCGCCTGGTCCTCCTCGCCGGAGGCGAGGAGCGCCATCCCCAGGTGAGTGAGGGTGACGGTGGACGGCCCCAGCTCGCTCGACCGCGACAGGAAGTCGACCGCCTTGTCGAACTCCTTGCGCTTGTAGTGCACCCAGCCGAGGGCGGCCAGCGGGAACTGCTTGATCTCGTCCGGCGACAGCTCCACCGACCGGCGGGCGTAGTCGAGCGCCTCGTCGAGGTCCTCCTCCATCTCCGCCAGGTTGTACGCCATCTCGTAGTAGGCGATCGACTTGGTGAAGTTCGAGCTCCCCTCGTCCAGCAGCCGCTCGCCGATGCGGTTGCCCTCGCGGAACTTCCCCTGGCTGCGCAGCGCCTCGATCAGCGCCGCGTAGGCGGTCGCCTTGAGCGTCTCGCCGGGGTTGAGGTCCAGCACCTTGCGGGTCACCGCCTCGATCTCCTGGCTGCGGTTCATGTGCAGGCAGAGCAGGGCGTAGGACATCAGCAGGGTCGGGTTGTCCGGATCGAGCGCCAGGGCGCGGCGGTAGCAGGAGTGGGCCTGCTTCAGGTTGTCGCGGGCGAGCATCTCCTCGCCCTTGTGGAACCAGATCCCGGCGTCCCCCTCCACCTCGGGGAGCGGCGTGCCGTCGTGCCCGGAGAGGTAGCGCACCAGGTCCTGGTACTGCAGCTTCTTCGGGTTGAGCCGCTGCGCCTGGCGGAAGGAGTCGAGCGCCTTGCGCGTCCAGTGGCGGTCGAGATAGGCGAGCCCCAGCAGGTGGTGCGCCTCCTCGAAGGCGGGATCGTGCCGCACCGCCTCCTGGAGGAAGTGGACGGCGGAGGAGAGCTTGCCCATCTCGTAGTAGCAGCTCCCCAGCAGGTAGAGGGCCTGCGGCACCGGATCCACCCCGACCGCCCGCTCGAGGAAGAGGACGGCCTTGGCGAGGTCCCCCTTGCCGGCGTAGACCGCCCCCAGGCTGAAGTGGGGCAGGAAGCTGTCCGGATAGATGGCGACCGCGCGCTTCAGGGACTCCTCGGCGCGGTTGTGGTCGCCGTTCTCGTAGTGGATGACGCCGCTGTAGACCAGGCCCTCGTAGTGGTCCGGCTTGACCTCCAGGACGCGCGAGAAGTAAGTGAGCGCCGCCTCGCTGTTGCCCTCGTTGAAGTGGGTCTCGCCGAGGAAGTAGGCGAGCTCGTAGTTGCCGCGGTCGAGCTTGTAGGCCGCCTCGAGCGCCGCCACCGCCCGCTCGATGTCGAAGGCGAAGAGGGCGTACTCGCCGTCCTCCAGGTACTGGAGGAAGAGCTTGCGCTTGTCGCCGTGGTAGAGCCCGGCGATGCGCTCCTTGATCGCCAGGAAGCGCTCGCGCTTCTCCAGCGCCAGGAGCTGGTAGTCCATCTTGGACTCCCACAGCTCGCTCCACTCCTCCCAGCCGATGTACTTCTTCTGCTCCAGCAGCTCGCGCAGAGCCGAGACGCCGGTCTGGTTGATCAGGATGTTCTTCTCCTGCTTGTGCAGGGCGCCGAGGAGCTGGCGGACCGTCTCGGCGGTGCGCTTGACCGCCTCCTCCAGGATCGAGATCCGCTCGAGCAGGTGCTCGTCGAAGGAGAAGCTCTCCTCCCCGCCCTCCTCGTAAGACTCCTCCTCCTCGCGCAGGGAGCCCGAGAGCACCAGCAGCTTCTGGTGGCAGCGGACGCAGAACTCGTGGTCGTCCCGGTTCGGCGCGCCACAGACTTGGCAGTACATTCCGGCTTATCTTCCTTCGTACTCGTAGAAACCCCGGCCGGACTTGCGGCCCAGGCGGCCGGCGTCGACCATCTTGACCAGCAGCGGGCAGGGGCGGTACTTGGGATCGCCGAACCCCTGCTGCAGGACGCGCAGGATGTCCAGGCAGACGTCGAGGCCGATCAGGTCGGCAAGCGCCAGCGGTCCCATGGGATGGTTCATCCCCAGCTTCATAACCTCGTCGATGGCCTCCGGCTTCCCGACCCCCTCGTGGAGACAGAAGATCGCCTCGTTGATCATCGGCATCAGCACCCGGTTGGAGACGAAGCCGGGAGCGTCGTGGACCTCGACCGGCGTCTTCCCCATCTTCCGCGACGCCGCCTCGACGGCGTCGTAGGTCTCCTGACTGGTGGCGAGGCCGCGGATGACCTCGATGAGCTGCATCACCGGCACGGGATTCATGAAGTGCATGCCGATCACCTTCTCCGGCCGCGCGGTGGCGCCGGCGAGCCTGGTGATCGAGATCGAGCTGGTGTTGGTGGCGAGGATGGCCTCCGGCGGGCAGAGGCGGTCGAGCTCGGCGAGCACCTTCTGCTTGACCTCGTAGCGCTCGACCACCGCCTCGACCACCAGGTCGGCGCGCTCCAGCGCCGCGAGGTCGCCGCCGGTGGTCAGGCGGCCGAGCGCCTGGTCGCGCTCCTCGGCGGCGAGCTTCCCCTTGGCCACCAGCCGCTCCAGCCCTTTGCCGATCTGGGTGCGGCCGCGCTCCAGCGCCGCCGGCGCCGCGTCGACCAGCACCACCTCATAACCGCTGTGGGCGGCCACCTGGGCGATGCCGTGCCCCATGGTGCCCGCGCCGACGACGCCGATCGTGCGAATCGAATGCACGCTGGATTCCATAGAATAAATACCCTCCCTCGCCGCTCGGGGAGCGGCGGTCGATCGAATGTATGAGATCGGGGGGAGGGGTCAAGGCGAGGCGGGGAGGCGGTCGGCCAGCCCGGGCGGCACGTCCGCCTGGAAGGCCTCCGCGTCCCGCGCCGCCCGGGTGGCCAGCGGATGCCCCAGGCGGCGGTAGCAATCGGCGCGGAAGGCGAGGAACGGCCCCTCCCAGGGGACGTGCGGCTCCAGCGGCGCGATCGCCCGGGCGCAGAGGGCTGGGGACTGCGCTCCCTGGGCCAGCCAGACCCGCGCCAGCAGCCGCTCGTGCTCGAACATGCGCGCCGAGAAGGGCTGGCCGAGGGCGTCGAAGAGCCGGGGGGCGAGCGCGGCGTCGGCCTGGGCGAGGCTGGTGACCAGCGGCAGGGTGCGGCCCATCAGCGGCCGGTAGACCATGGGGTCCCGGCGGTAGGCGGCGAGCGCCGCGAGGAGGCGCTCGCCCGCCGCCGCGGACTGGCCGGAGCGGGCGAGCCAGCGGGTCAGCACGAGGTCGGTCTCGATCGGCTGGTCCGCGGCGAGCCGGGCGGCGTAATCGGGGGTCCGGGGGTCGCCCGACTCGGCCAGGCACTCGGCCACCAGCAGCCGGTCGGCGTGGGTGCGCGGCGGCTCGGGCTGGGCGAACCAGGCCGAGCAGGACTGCGCCAGCGAGCGCCGGAGCCAGGAGTTGCGGGCGGCGTTGCGCAGCCGCGCCCCGGCCTCCCCGCCCGGCTCGGGATCGGCGATCCCCTGCCCCCAGTAGGCGGCCCGCGCCACCCGCATCTCCCCCACCCGCGACCCGTCGAGCGGCGCGCCGCGGGTGGCGGGGCGGTCCTCGTGGCGGGCCCTGGCCAGGGCGGCGAGGTCCTCGATCTGGAACAGCCCGAAGCGGCCCACGTTCCTGGCAAACCCGAACTCCAGGATGGGATGGTCGTCGGTGTTGACCGCCCCCGCCTCGGCCGTCCGCACGGCGCGGGCGAACGCCGGAGCGGCCACGTAGGCGGAGTAGAACCCCTCCGCCCCCTCGATCCCCCAGGTGTGGCTGAGGGCGGCGCGGTAGGGCTCGGTCTGGACTCGCGAGCGGACGAGGTCGAGGTCGTGCACCAGGGGCTGGCGGCTCGCCATCAGCAGCAGGTCCCCCGAGTGCACCTGCCAGCTCTCGATCGCGGGGAAGACCGAGCCGAGCGTGGCATAGGCCGTGCGCACCACCTGGGGATCGACCTCGTACCCTTGAAGCCACTGGAGGAAGATGCCGCCCGGGCGCAGCCGCCGCAGCGCCGCCCGGTAGAAGTCCTGGCTGAACAGGCTGGCGACGCCGATCCGGTAGGGGTTCGAGGGCTCGGAGAAGATCAGGTCGTAAGACTCCCCCGTGGTCAGCAGCAGCTCCCGGCCGTCGCCGATCGTCAAGTGGACCTTGGGGTTGTGGAGGACGTCCTGGTTGATCGTCGAGCAGACCTCCGCCACGTGCACGATCGCCGGCTCCAGCTCGACGACGTCCACCCGCTCGATCGAGGGGATGCGGGCGAGCCAGCCGGCGGTGCTCCCGGTGCCCAGGCCGATCACCAGCACCCGCCGGGGATTGGGGTGGACCAGCGCGCCGACCAGGCCGCTCATCACCTGGGTGGGCGCGTCGCCGAGGGCGCTGCCGTCCGACTTGCCGTTGACGATGAAGGCGTACTCCTCGGTGAGGTCGAGCGCCACGCTGCTCTCCACGCCGTCCGCCTCCCAGACCACGCGCTGGCGCATCTCCTCGATCCGGTTGCGGATGTCGTTCGGCCCCTTCCAGTCGGCGGTCTGCAGCCGGCCGGCGCCGATCGGCGTGTGGCGCCAGAAGGCGGTGGGGCCGGTGGCGAGGCAGAGCGCGAGACCGAGGAGCCCCATCAGGATGGGAGTCAGGGCGGATCGGCGGGGAGCGCCCGAGCGCAGGGCCGCCACAATCGCCAGGGCGGCGAGGGCGAGCAGCAGGAGCGCCACCAGCCGCCAGACGCCGGGCGCGGTCAGCAGCGGGATCAGCCCGAAGCCGCCGGCGATCGAGCCCACGATGGCTCCCAGGGTGTTCGCGGCGTAGGTCACCCCCACCTCGCGCCCCACCCGCCGCCGGCCGGACCCCAGGAGGGCGATCAGCAGGGGGAACTGGTAGCCGGCGACGACGGCCGCCGGCAGCACCACGATCGCCGTCACCGCCGTCCACCCCCCGACCAGGGCCAGGAAGCCGGCGTTGGCGAGCGGGCGCAGCAGGGCGGCGAGCACCGCCAGCCGGTCCCCGAGGGCGAAGGGGAGGGCGATCAGCAGCGCTTCGAGCGCGCAGGTGGCGGCGAACGACGTCAGGGTGGGCCGGCGCCCCCCCTCCCCCATTCCGTAGAGCAGGCCGCCGAGGCCGATCCCCAGCAGGGCCACGGCGAGGATCAGGCCGAAGGTGTAGGAGGAGCCGCCGAGCAGCGGCCCCAGCATGCGGTACCAGACGAGCTCCATCAAGAGGAAGGCGAAGCCGACGAGCGCCGCCGCGAAGGGCGCGAACAGACCCGTCCGCGGTCCCGCGGTCTCCTCGTCCTCGGCGTCCGGACCCGGCTCACCGGCCGTCTCCACCGGCAGCTCGCGGGCGAGGCCGCGCGCCGCGAGCACCACCAGGAGGTTGAGCAGGGCGGCGATCCAGACCGTCTTGCGCACCCCGAGCGTCTCCAGGGCGAAGAAGGTGGTGAGCAGGGCGCCGAGCACCGCTCCCAGGGTGTTGACGGCGTAGAGCAGGCCCACCGTCCGGCGGCCGGAGTCGGCCCGCCGCCCGACCGCCCGCGCCACGGCGGGCAGCGTGCCGCCCATCAGGAAGGTGGGGGCGCCGAGCACGACCATCGAGAGCAGCAGGCGGACGGCGCTGCTCCCGGCGAGCCCCAGCCGGGCGCTGCCGCCCATCGCCACGTAGAGCCCCTGGACCAGGGCGAGCAGCAGGGGGGAGAGGCCGGCCGAAAGCGCGATCCCCGCCTCCAGGGCGGCGTAGAGACCGAGCGGCGAGGGGTGGCGGTCGGCCCGCCGCCCCAGCAGCAGGCCGCCGAAGCCGAGTCCGGCCATGAAGATCGCGAGAACCGCCGCCGACGCCGCGGTGGAGGCGCCGAAGATCATGCGGAACATCCGGAGCCACGCGGTCTGGTAGACCAGGGCGCAGAAGCCCGAGGCGAAGAGCAGCAGCCCGACTCGCGCGGTGGCGGAGCGCATGGAAGAGACCCCCTCTGGAAGAAAAAGCTGGGGGTAAGGTATCAGAGGTTGGGGAGCCGCCCTACGCCAGCTCGAACCAGGGCTCGCGCCGCCCGAACTTGGTGGAGAGCGCCGCGCCGACCCCGATCAGGGTGACCGCGTACCAGGCGAGCACGCCCAGCCAGGGGAGGAATTTGACCGCGCCGAGCACCAGCAGGCCGATGGTGGCGGCGTTGAGCGGCGCGAAGCGGCGGCGGAAGACCCGGCGGGAGAGCCAGTCGCCGAGGGCGTAGAAGACGGCCACCGTCCCCCAGAGCTTCAGCACGAGCCCCAGCAGCACGATGAGCACAACGAAGGGGACGCCGACCACGCCGCGGGCGAAGGCGCCGAGGAAGAGGGCGGTCAGCACCAGGCAGACCACCCCGGTGAGGCCGACGAAGAAGCTGCGGAAGGGCTCGCGGCGCACCCCCTCGGCCGTCTCCAGGAGCTGCCGGCCGCTGGCGGCGAAGAACAGGAGCAGCAGCGCGGCCCAGGCGGCGACCACCGCCAGCTTGGCCCCCAGCATCAGGCGGGAGGCGAAACCGGCGCCGATCGTGGGCGCCTCGAGCAGGGTCAGCCAGGCGTTGGGCGCGTTCGGGTAGGAGACCATCCGCCCGCCGGTGTGCGCCCCGCGCGCGGCGCGGATGGTGCCGCCGATCACCGAGATGTCCCCGCCCACCCGGGCCGTGGGGGCGAGCCGCACGTCGCCGCGCAGCACGATCACGTCGCCGTCCACCTTGCCCGAGATGTCCACCGAGCCGTTCATGGCGGCGATGTCCGAGAGGGCTTCGCCCTCCACCACCACGTCCCGCCCCAGGGACACGATCTGCTGCCGGCTGACGCTCCCCGCCTCCAGCCGCAGCGCCGGCTCGGTGGATTCAGCCGGGGAGATGGGCCGGGAGGCGGCCGGAGCGGTCAGCCCCAGCGGCGCCAGCAGCAACAGGGACAGCAGGGCTCTCACAAGGGGAATCTTAAGCGAGGACTTACGTCCGCGGATCCCTGCCGGAAGGCTGGACCGCCGGACGCCGGCGGCGGATCAGCGAGAACAGGAAGAGGTTGAGGGCCACCACCAGGAAGCCGAAAGCGCCGAGGCTCAACGGCGAGGCGATCACCCGGTTGAGGATCAGCCCGAGCCCCTTCCAGGAGGCGCCGGCGAGGCCCGCGCCGGCCACGACGGCGGCGCGCAGCATCCCGCCCACGGCGAACAGGGCGCCGAGACCCGACGGGGCGGCCGACGAGCCGGCGACCATCAGGCCCGCCGCCACGCCCAGCAGCAGGATGACCGCCGCCGTGAAGCGCCAGGCGCGCGGCGAGCGGGACTCCCAGCCGGCGGTCGGCAGCGCGGCCATCACCGAGGTCTGGAAGTCCGGCCGCACCTCGACCGCGGCGCCGCGCAGCAGGGTGTTCAGGGCGCGGACCTCCCCCTGGATCTCTTCCTTCAGATGCCGGCACTCGGGGCAGGCGGCCAGGTGCTCTTCGAGACGGGCCCGCTCGGCGCGGTCGAGGGCGCCGTCGGCGTCTGCGTCTGCGTCCAGAGTCAGCCATTCGCGGTAGGTGCTGTGATCGGGCCTGTTCATGACTGTCCCCCGGTCCCATCCATCATTCGAGCATTCGATCCATCGGTCGCTCGGTCAGTCGACCAGAAAGTCCTGGAGCTTCTCCTTGAGCATCTGCCGCCCACGGAAGAGCTTGTTCTTCACCGTCCCCAGGGGCATCTGCTTGAGCTGCGCGATCTCTTCGTAAGGCAGCTCGCCGAAGTGACGCAGCAGGATCAGCTCCCGGTACTCCCAGGGGAGGGAGTCGATCGCCTCCTGGATCGCCGCCCCCCTCTCCCGGTTGCGCAGCTCGCCGTAAGGTCCCCGTTCGGGCGACGGCAGGTCCCAGTCCCGCCCCTCGCCCTCGTCGTCCTCCTGGCGGAGCGAGACCACCTTCAACCGCCGCCGCCGGATCTGGTCGATCGCCGCGTTCTGCGCCACCCGGAAAAGCCAGGTGGAGAACTTGTACTGCGGGTCGTACCGATCCAGCACCTGGTAGACCTTGACGAGCACCTCCTGCGCGAGGTCGTGCGCGTCGTCCGCGTTGCGCAGCAGCCGGAAGAGATAGTTGACGAGGCGGCCCTGGTAGCGTTCGATCAGGTCGCCGAAGCGCTCCCGATCTCCCCCGAGGACCGCGGCGACCAGCTCCTCGTCGGTCGGCTGCTCCGCGCCCCGCGTCATAACGTCATCGGTGGATACGCAGGCTCGCGGGCAAGGTTTCAGGGACGCGGAGCGCTCGCCGGGGCGAGGTCGGTGCGGGTGCTGAGGACGCCGTGCGCCCTGCCGGTGAGCAGCGCCAGGAGATCGGACTCGATGCCTTTGGGGGAGGTCTCGACGACGCGCCCCACCTCCTGGCCGCCGCGGCGCACGATGAAGGTCGGCAGGTAGCGGACGCCCTCCTGCGCCAGGTCGCCGGCCGGCTCCTTCTTCTGCCGGTCGACGGCGATGTAGCGGATCTGGAAGGGGACGCCACCGCCCGCCGTGTCGAGGGCCTTCCAGAAGCGCGGCACTTCGCGCCGGCTGTCGCTGCACCAGGTGCCGAGGAAGACGGTCACCTCGGCGCCCGGCTCGACCGCGGCGAGCGCCTTCGCCGCCTCGGGATCGGGCTTCGCGTCGACCTCGGCCTGCACCCACTCGGGCGCCGCCTCGACCGTCTCCCGGGTCACCGGGCCGACCGCGACGGCCTCCTCCTGCGCCGGAGGAGCGGCGGCCCCGGCGAGAGCGGTGAGCATCAGGACGGTGGAGAGCGCCAGGAGAAGGGTCTTGAGAGTCATGATGGCGAGTTTATCTCACCTCCGTTGCCTGACTTCGACCACCTTCTCGATCCGGTCCCCGAGCCGGAGCCGGTCGAGCACCTCGGCGCCGCCGGTCACCTCGCCGAAGGCGGTGTAGCCGCCGTCGAGGTGCGGCTGCGGGGAGAGGGCGACGAAGAACTGGCTCCCGCCGGTGTCCGGACCGGACAGCGCCATGCCGACCGTGCCGCGGTCGTAGCGCAGGCGGTTGATCTCGTCGCGGATGACGTAGCCCGGGCCGCCGGTGCCGTCACCGCGCGGATCGCCCCCCTGGACGACGAAGTCGGGGACCACCCGGTGGAAGGTGGAGCCGTCGTAGAACCCCTGGGCGGCAAGGTTGAGGAAGTTGAGGCAGGTGAGCGGCGCCTGCGGGCAGGCGAGCCGCACGGTGATCGTCCCCCGCGCGGTGCGGATCTCCACCGTCCGCGGCTGGCGGGTGCGCTGGACGATGGCGCGGTAGACCTCGGGTCCCTTGCCCCCCTCCACCGGCTCCAGCGCGGGCACCTTCCGCCCCAGCTTGCCCAGGCTCTCCCCGGCCTCCCGCCGCAGCACGTAGGGACCGCCCCCCGCCAGCTTCTCCAGCAGGGCGATGGCGGCCCCGGTCTCCAGCGGCTCCCCCTTGGCCCGGGCGGCCACCGCCCGCACCCCGGCGAGGCCCGCCTCCTCGGTCGCGTCCCGGTAGACCCCGGGCAGGGCCGCCCCGAGATCGTCGAGCGGCACGACCGGATGCTCCTCCAGCCAGCCGAGCGCGGTGCCGCGCACCGCCGGGTCGGAGTCCTTGAGCGCCTTGCGGGCGACCTCCTTCGCCCCGGGACCGGTCCCCAGCGCCCCGAGATCCGCCGTGAGGGCGGCGGCGCGCACCCGCGGGCTGGCGTCCCCGGCCAGCCGGCCGATCACCGCCGCGCCCGCCGGCAGGCCGAGCTCCCCGGCCGCCTCGGCGGCGCGCGCCCGCAGGGCGTCGTCCTTGGAATCCACGGCGGCCGCCGCGAGCCCGGCCGCCCGCGGATGCTTGCCCGCCGCCAGGGCCACCAGGGCCGTCCCCCGCTCCCAGGTCTCGCCGGCCAAGGCCCGGGCCGCCAGGACTTCGGCGAGCTCGGCCGAGCCCCAGACCCCCGCCGCGTCGATCACGCTCACCCGCACGCCGGGGCGAGGATCGTCGAGCAGCGCCCGCAGCCGGGGGGTCCATCCGGCGATCGGTTGGGCTTTGCCGCCGGCCGCCAGCGCCCGGGCCGAGCGCAGGGCCTGGATCAGGGGACCGGGATCGGCATCGTCGAGCAATGGGCGCAGGGCCGCCAGGTCCTCAGCCGTCCCCACGATCCCCAGGGCGCGGGCGGCCCAGGCGCGGACCCGCGCCTGCGGGTCGGCCAGCAGCTTGCGCAAGGTGGGCAGGGCCTGGGGGAAGGGATCGCGCGCCAGGGCGTAGGCGGCGCGGGCGTGGAGCGCCGGGTCGGTCTGGGAGAGGCCGCGCTCGGCGATCGACACGATGGTCTCCTCCTTGAAGCGGAAGAGATGGGGGAGCAGGCGCGCCCAGCGCTCCGGCTCCGGCAGGGGGAGGAGCGCCTCCAGCACGTCCACCGCCCGCGCCTTGAGCCGCCCCAGCGCCTCGACGGCCAGCACGCCCGTCTCCCGGTCCGGGTCCCGCGCGGCGGCGAAGAGCGCCGTCTGGGCCTCCGGGTCCCCCAGCAGCCCGAGGGAGAAGGCCGCCGCCCGGCGCACCGCCGGCTCGTCGTCGATCAGCAGCCCGCGCAGGGGGCCGAGGCCCTGCGGGTCGGGGATCCGCCCGAGCGAGACGGCGAGCTCCTCGCGCAACGCCGGCCCCCCCTTGAGCGCCTGCTGGACGGTGAAGCTGTCATAGGTCTGCCGGTCCACCAGGAGCAGCAGGAGGGCCCGCAGCTCCAGGTCGGGGACCTGGACTTCCGGCCGCTCCGTCGCGGTCTTTGGATGAGAGACGGACGAGCAGGCGCAGACCAGGCAGACCAGGAGGAGGGCGAGACCGCCGAAGCGCAGGGCCTTGAGCATGATGGAAGCATGCTAGCCCAAAGGGCGGTTATAGTCCTCCCGTGTCCACCCTCCGCTTCGCCAACGTGCGCCGCCGCTTCGGCCGGCTGGCGGTGCTGAACGGCGTCTCCGGCGCCGTCGGCCCCGGCGGGATGCTGCTGGTCACCGGCCCCAACGGCTCCGGCAAGAGCACCCTGCTGCGCTGCCTCTCGGGCCTGCTGGCGCCCGACGCCGGGACCATCGAGTACCAGGAGGAGGGAGGCTCGCCTCTCGACGCCGCGGAACGCCGCCGCCGAGTGGGGGTGGTCGCGCCGGACCTCGCCTTCTACGGCGAGCTGACCGTGCGGGAGAACCTGGAGTTCTTCGCCCGCCTCCGCCGGGTCCCGGCGGCGAAGGGGCTCGCCGCCCTCGACCGCATGGGGCTCCCCCTGGACCGCATGGCGAGCGCCCTCTCCTCCGGCATGCGGCAGCGCCTGCGCTGGGGTTGGGCGGTGCTCCACTCGCCGCGCCTGCTGCTGCTCGACGAGCCGTTCCAGAACTTCGACGCCCCCGGCGAGCGCATCGCCCGCGAGCTGCTCGCCGAGCACCTGGCCGGCGGTGGCCTCGCCGTGGTCGCCAACCCCTCCGCCCTGGACTTCGACCATGCCGAGCGCCTCGACCTGGGCGGCTGAGGCGGCCGCCGTGTTCGTGAAGGAGTGGCGGTGCGAGTTCCGCACCCGCTACTCCCTCAACACGCTGGCCCTCTTCGCCTTCACGACGCTGGTCGTGGTCAGCGTCAGCCTCGGGCCGCTGGGGGTCTCCTTCGCCCAGGGGACGTCGGTGCTGCCCGTTCTCCTCTGGGTGATCCTCCTCTTCTCCGTGGCCGCGGGCCTGCCCCGCACCTACGTGCAGGAAGAGGAGACGCAGACGGCGATCGCCCTGCGTCTCGCGGCCACCCCGTCGGCCCTGTTCTGCGGCAAGCTCCTCTACGGCCTCACCCTGGTCTTCGCCCTGGAGGCGCTGGTCACCCCCATCTACGTGGCGATGACCAACATGACCGTGCGCTCGCCCGGCCTCCTGGCCCTCGCTCTGGCGGCCGGGGGGTACGGCCTCGCCACCGGCAGCTCGCTGGTGGCGGCGATCATCGCCCAGGCGCGCAGCAAGGGGACCCTGTTCTCCGTCCTCTCCTTCCCGGTGCTGCTGCCGCTGCTGCTGCTGGCCGTCGAGCTGACCCGCCGCGCCGCCGCCGGCGATGCGGCCGGCGTGGCCCTGCCAGAGCTTCTTCTGTATGATGGCTCGGTAACCGTCGCCGGATTGATGCTCTTCCCCGCAGTGTGGAACCCATGAAGAACCTCCTCGCCTGGCTGCTGTGGCTCTGGATGTCCGTCGTCATCGCGGCGGCTTTCCTCTGGGCTCCCCTGGCCAAGGGCTTCATCGGCCAGTCCAGCCGCATCCTTTTCTTCCACGTGCCGATGGCCTGGGTCTCGTTCGTCGGCTTCATCGCCGCGGCGGTCTGGAGCGCCCGTTACCTCTTCGGTGACCGCAACCCGCGGCACGACCGCGCCGCCGCGGTCGCCATCGAAGCTCGGGCTCGCCTTCGGCGTGCTGGCCACGATCACCGGGGCGCTCTGGGCACGCATCATGTGGGGTGCCTACTGGAACTGGGACCCGCGCCAGACCTCGATTTTGATCTCCCTGCTCTTCTACGGCGCTTACCTCGCCCTGCGGTCGGGGATCGACGACGAGAACACGCGCGGCCGGCTCTCGGCGGCCTACGCCCTGCTCGGCATGGCCGTGACCCCGTTCCTCTTCTGGGTCGTCCCCCGGATCACCTACTCCCTCCACCCGGACCCGGTGGTCAACACGCAAGGCAAGGTGAACATGGAATCGCGCATGCAGATCGTTCTGTATGCCTCCGTGATGGGCTTCACCGCCCTGTTTTTCTGGATTCACAACCTGCAGTGCCGGCTCCAGGCTCACTCCGAGCGGAAATCGGCACCTCTGGAGTAGGGGTTACTATGGTCAACGGTGGGATCGGTTGGGTCGTAGCCGTCAACCTCATCATCTGGACGGGCCTGTTCCTCTACCTGTTCCGTCTGGGCAAACGGCTGCGCGAGATGGAGAAAGAGCCATGAAAAAGAATCGCCTCTACCTGTTCGGCGCTCTGCTGCTCCTCGCCTTCGCCGGCTTCTCCTTCACGGCGTTCAAGGACTCCATGACCCCCTACGTCTCCTACGACCGCGCCCGCGAGGGGGGCCGCATGGTGCAGGTGGCCGGGGCGCTCGAGAAGGGGAGCTACTCCTACGCCGCCGCCCGCGAGTCGCTCTTCTTCACCCTCCAGGACCCGAAGACGAGGCAGACCCTGCGGGTGCGCTACAAGGGGCTGAAGCCGGCGAACTTCGAGGACGCCATCAGCATCGTCGCCATCGGCAACTACGACGAGCGGGCCCGGGAGTTCGAGGCCAACAAGCTGCTGGTGAAGTGCCCGAGCAAATATCAGGGCGCCGAGGTCGAGAAGACCTACAGTTAGGAGACCCGAGTGGAATTCCTCTCCCATATCTACCTGCCCGGGGCGGTCGCCCTGTGGAGCGCCCTGATCTTCGCCCTGGCCACGATGTGGGGGTATGCGCTCGCGCTCTCAGGCGGCATCGGCGCCCCTGCCGCCCTCACCTTCGCCCGCCGGGCCTACGGCTTCTTCGCCCTCTCCATCCTGCTCACCGCGGCCGTGCTGGCGCTGCTCCTGGTGACGCGCGACTTCCGGGTCGAGTACGTCTACCAGTACTCGGGGATGGACCTGCCGGGCTACTACCAGTTCGCCGCCTTCTGGGCCGGCCAGAAGGGGAGCTTCATGATCTGGCTCTTCTGGGGGACGATGCTCGGCCTGCTGGTGCGGCGCACGGCCGGCCGTAGCGAGCCGGCGGTGATGGGGATCTACACCCTGACCCTGCTCGGCCTGCTCCTCATCCTGGTGCGGGAGAACCCCTTCGTCATGCTGAAGCAGACCCCGGTCGACGGCCAGGGCCTCAACCCGCTGCTGCAGGACAACTGGATGGTGATCCATCCGCCGATCATGTTCATCGGCTACGCCGCCAGCGCCATCCCCTTCTCTTTCGCCATGGCCTCGCTCTGGCGGCGCAAGTACGACGGCTGGGCGGCGCGGGCCTTCCCCTGGGCGCTCGGCGGCTTCCTGGTGCTCGGCACCGCCATCCTGATGGGGGGCTACTGGGCCTACAAGACCCTCGGCTGGGGCGGCTACTGGGGCTGGGATCCGGTCGAGAACGCCTCGTTCATCCCCTGGCTGTTCGGCACGGTGCTGATCCACGGCCTCTACCTCGAGCGCACCAAGGGGCGCTTCCGCCGCGCCAACTACGTCTTCACCTTCCTCACCTACATCTCGGTGCTCTACGGGACCTTCCTCACCCGCTCGGGCGTGCTGGCCGACTTCTCGGTCCACAGCTTCGTCGACCTCGGCATCTCCGGCTGGCTGACCATGCTGCTCGGCGGCTTCATGCTGCTCGGGCTCTACCTGATCGTGACCCGCTGGCGGGAGATCCCTACCGAGCCCAACGAGGACCCGCTGCTGTCGCGCGGCATGTTCCTGGTGCTCGGGACCATCACCATCCTCGCCGCGGCGATCCTGATCGCCACCGGCACCTCGGCTCCCCTGCTCACCCGCTTCATGAAGGAGCAGAGCCCGGTCGGCCCCAGCTTCTACAACAAGGTGAACCTGCCGATCGCGATGCTCGTCGCCTTCCTGCTCTCCTTCGTCCCCTATCTCACCTGGAAGGGGAACCCGGCGCGCGAGCTGCTGCGCAAGATGGTCCTGCCGATCGCCTTCTGCGTTGCCGTCACGGTCGCGGCGGCGGTCTGGCGGGTCCACGACCTGTTCCACCTGGTCTTCATCCTGCTCGCGTCGCTGGCGCTGGCGACCAACCTCCAGAAGACGATCGACAAGTACCGGGCCGGGGGTTTGAAGGCCCTGGGCGGCTACCTGACGCACGTCGGCGTCGGCGTCATCCTGCTCGGCATCATCGCCTCCTCCGGCTACGACCAGAGCACCAAGGTGACGCTCACCCAGGGGGTCCCCCATCAGATGGAGGACATGAAGCTCACCTTCAAGCGGTTCATCCCCCGCCAGGGGCGCGAGAAGGAACGCATGGAGATCGAGGTGGCGCGGGCGGGCCAGACGCCGTTCCTCGTCTATCCCAAGCTGTTCATGAACCAGCGCACCCGCCAGATGATGGTCAACCCCGACATCAAGAGCTCACCGTTCCAGGACCTGTACGTCTCGCCCATCGAGTACGACCCGGGCCAGCCGCGGATCCAGCTCGCCAAGGGGCAGTCGGCGCAGATGGGCAACCTGGAGGTCCGCTTCGTCCGCTTCAACCTCGACATGGACGGCAACGCCCTGGTGGCGATGCGCGAGGGGCGGCCGGTGACGATCGGCGCCGAGCTGGCGATCCTGCAGAAGACCCCCCAGGGGGGGCAAGCGGGCAAGGCCCTCAACGTGACGCCGATCTACCGCCTCAACGCCAAGACCGGCTCGGTCGAGGCTCCGCCCACCCCCCTCCCGGGCGGCGGCTCCGTCTTCGTCTCGGGGATCAACGCCAGCACCGGCGCCGTGCAGCTCGACACCAACGGCATCGCCAATCCGGCGAAGATCTCGATCGACGTCACCAGGAAGCCGCTGATCCAGCTCGTCTGGGGCGGCCTTTACGTGGTGCTGATCGGCGGGATCCTGACCCTGATCCAACGCTTCCGGCAGATGCGGACGCTGGAGCGGTTGGAGGAGCAGGAGGCCTAGACTACGCCCCGATCGCCAGGCGGTCCGCCAGGCTGTTCGGCAGGCCGGCCTTGCGGATGCGGCGCTGGGCCTCGTCGATGGGGTAGGGGACGCGGTACCAGTTCACCACCCGCCGCGCGCTGTCGTAGATCATGTAGGCGGCGCGCGGGTCGCGGTCGCGGGGCTGGCCGATCGAGCCGGGATTGATCAGGTAGCGGCCGCCGGGCGAGAGCGCGATGCGCCCCGAGGTGCCGCGCAGCGCCTTCACCCCCAGCAGTCTTCCTTCCAGCCAGAACAGCGACGGGATGTGGGTGTGGCCGAAGAAGGTCACCGGCATCTCGAAGCGGGAGAAGATCTCCCAGGCGTCCACGTCGGAGAAGACGTAGGTGTCTTCGTCGAGCGGCGAGCCGTGGCAGATAGCGAGCCCCTCCTCCACCCGCAGCGGCCCCTGCGGCAGCTCGCGCACATAGCGGAGGTTGGCGGCGGTCAACCGGCCGGTCGTCCACTGCGCTGCCGTCAGGGCGGTCTGGTTGAAGTTGCCGCCGGAGTCGATCCCGGCCACCACCTTGTCGTGATTGCCGCGCACCACGTAGAGCCGGGGGCCGAGAGCGCGCACCGCTTCCACCACCTGGTTGGGGGCGCCGCCATAGCCCACCAGGTCGCCCAGCACCAGCACCGCGTCGTAGCGCTTGCGCCGGGCTCGCCGCAGGACGGTCTCGAACGCGTCCCAGTTGGCGTGCATGTCGGAGAGGATCAGGTAGCGCACGTGTCGGTTCCGATCCGCAGGGCGATTCTCGCCGCGATCTCCTCCGGCCCCTCGTCCGGGGCCACATCCACCGCCAGATCCGCCTGGCGGTAGGCCGGCAGCCGCTCGCGGTAGAGAGCGAGGGCCTGCGCCTCGTCCTTGAACAGCGGCCGGTCGGCCTTGCCCAGTCCCCCGATGCGCGCGACGATCGTCGCGAACGTGGGATTGAGCCAGACCGAAAGTCCGTTCGGGCGGATCAGCCGCGCGTTCGCCTCGAACGTCATCGTGCCGCCGCCCATCGCCACCACGACGTCCGGCAGCGCCAGGGTCCCGCGCAGGGCCTCGGCCTCCAGCTGCCGGAAGGCCGGCTCGCCCTGCCGTTCGAAGATCTCGCGCACCGTCATCCCCGCCCGCCGCTCGATCTCGTCGTCGAGATCCACGAACGGCGCCCCCATCCGCCCGGCCAGGAGACGGCCGACCGTGGTCTTGCCGCACCCCATGAACCCCGTCAGGTAGATCCTCATCCCCTCCGGCCCGCCGCGGCCAGCAGCCGGCGGCAGTTGGCCCGGATGTCATTGCCTCGACAGACGGCCCCCAGCACGACCGCGGCGTCGGCTCCAGCGGCGAGCACCTCGGCCACGTTGCTCTCGCCGATGCCGCCGATCGCCACCAGCCGCTTGGCCGTGCGCGCCCGCGCCCGGCGCACGAAGTCGAGCCCCACCACCGGATCGGGCCGCTCCTTGCTCGCGGTCGGGAAGACCGGCCCGACGGCGATCACGTCCACCTCCGGGTCGGCGTCCGCCGCGGCGAGCTGCTCCTCGCCGTGGGTCGAGAGGCCGATCCGTACGCCGCCGCCCACCACCCGCCGGGCCGCCGCGGGCGGCAGGTCGCGCTGCCCGACGTGCAGCCCCGCCACCGGAAAGAGCGCCGCGAGGTCCGCCCGGTCGTCCACCCAGAGCGCGACGCCGCTCCCTTCGAGCGCCCGGCAGCACCCTTCGAGGGCGCCGTACCAGGCGCTCCCGGAGAGCTTCTTGGCGCGTACCTGGATCCAGCGCACGCCCGACTCCGCCATTTCGGCGACCGCCGCAGGCAAGGGATGCGCGGCCAGCGCTTCGGCGTCGGCGATGGCGTAGAGGGGACCGGTCATTTCTCGTCGCCGCCCGCGGCCCGCTCGTTCCGTTGCAGGAACCGCTCCATGAAGCGCGTCGACAGCCGCCCGGCGATGAAGTCCGGATCGCGGAGGATGCGCTTGTGGAGCGGGATCGAGGTCTGGATCCCCTCGACCACGAAAAAGTCGAGCGCCCGGCTCATGCGGGCGATGGCGTACTCCCGGGTGCGGTCGTGGACGATCAGCTTGGCCACCAGCGAGTCGTAGTAGGGCGGGATGACGTAGTCCTCGTAGCCGTGCGTGTCCACCCGGGTGCCGGGGCCGCCGGGGAGGTGGAAGGTCTTGAGCGGCCCGGGGCTGGGCGCGAAGGTGTCCGGGTTCTCGGCGTTGACGCGGCACTCGATGGCATGGCCGCGCGGCTTCAGGCCGTTCGGGATCTCCAGCCGCCGTCCGGCCGCCACCTCGATCTGCATCTTCACCAGGTCCATGCCGGTCACCATCTCGGTCACCGGGTGCTCGACCTGGATGCGGGTGTTCATCTCCATGAAGTAGAAGCGGCCGTCGCCGTCGAGCAGGAACTCGATCGTCCCGGCGTTCTCGTAGCCCACGGTCTCGCACAGCCGCACCGCCGCGGCGCCCATCTCGGCCCGCAGCTCGGGGGTGAGCGCCGGCGAGGGGGACTCCTCGATCAGCTTCTGGTGGCGGCGCTGGATCGAGCACTCGCGCTCGCCCAGGTGGACCACCTTGCCGTGGGAGTCGCCGAACACCTGGAACTCGATGTGGCGCGGCTCGGTCAGGTACTTCTCGAAGTAGACCGAGCCGTCGCCGAACGCCCGCTCGGCCTCCTCGCGGGCGGCGGCGAGCTGCCCGGCGAGGTCCTCCTCGGCGTGCACGATGCGCATGCCTCGCCCGCCGCCCCCGGCCGACGCCTTGAGGATGACCGGATAGCCGACCTCCGCCGTCAGGGCGGCCGCCTGGCGCGCGTCCTCCAGCGGCTCCTGGCTGCCGGGCAGCACCGGCACCCCGGCCGCCTTCGCCGTCTGCCGCGCCTTGGCCTTGTCGCCCATCAGGCGGATGACCTCGGGGCGCGGCCCGATCCAGCGGATCTTGCACTCGTCGAGCACCTCGGCGAAGTGGGCGTTCTCGGCCAGGAAGCCGTAGCCGGGATGGACGGCGTCCGCGCCGGTGATCTCGGCGGCGGAAATGATGCTCGAGATGTTGAGATAGCTCCCCTTCGAGGGGGGTGGACCGATGCATACGTCCTCGTCCGCGTAGGTGACGTGCAGGCTGTCGCGGTCGGCCGTGCTGTAGACGGCGACGGTCTGGATCCCCAGCTCCTTGCAGGCCTGGATGATGCGGAGCGCGATCTCGCCCCGGTTGGCGATCAGGATCTTCTTGAACATCGGCGCCTTTCAGGGGCCTAGCTGGGCTGGATCGCGAAGAGCGGCTCGCCGAACTCGACCGCCTGGGCGTTCTGCGGGTAAGCCTCGGCGATCACCCCGTCGACGTCCGACTCGATCTCGTTCATCAGCTTCATCGCCTCGATGATGCAGAGCACCTGCCCCTTCTTGACCCGGGAGCCGATCTCGACGAACGGCGGGGCATCCGGCGACGACGCGCGGTAGAACGTGCCGACGATCGGGGAGGTGAGGATGTGGCTGCCGGCCGGCGGACCGGCGGCGGCCGGCGGCCCGGCCGGACCGGAACCAGTAGCGGCCGGGGCCGCGGCCATGCCCGCGAAGGACGGCGGCGGCACGGCCGGCCCGGACCCGGTGGCCGGCGCGGCGGCGGTGAGGTGCGCGGCGAGCGGCGCCGCGGCCTCGGCCGGATAGGCCGCCGCCGGACCTTGCGCCTGCTGGCCGTCGATCTTCAGGCGGAATCCCGAACGCTCCAGCTCGAGACCCTGGAGCCGGTTCTGCGACACCAGCCCGATGAGCTCTTTGATCTGTTCAAACGTCAACACGTAAGCCCCCTTGGATCAGGAGAGATCTCCCTCCAGGAGCAGACGCGCTCGCCGGAGCTCGAACCGGGCCCGCCCGTAATTGCCGTCCGGGCCCAGCACGAGAAGCAGATAATAGTCCGCCGCGACCGCGCTGACCATCAGGGTCATCCGGTCGGTGGTCACCGAGAGCTGCTGGACGTCGCCGACGTCCAGCTCGCGGTGGTTCTCGCTGATCGACCGCACCTGGGCCACCAGCTCCGCCGCCAGCACTTCGAGGTCGAGATCGGGGTCCGAGTTGAACGACTCGACCCGCATGCCGTCCTTGGCCACCAGCGACAGGGCGATCACGCCGCCGATCCGGTCGCTGATCCGGCTCAACTGGTCAAGAAACATCGCGCTGTCCCCCTCGCCGCAAGCGCTTCAGGTAACTGCTGAGCAGGAAGACCCGGCGGGCCTTCACGTCCCCCTCCCCCCGCGGCTCGTAGCCGGCGAGCAGGTCGCGACGCTCGAGCGGACGCCCGGCCGCCGGCCTCGGCTCAACGGACTGGACCGGCGCCGGGGCGAGCCGCGCCAGGCCCTGCTGCGCCGTGGCGTTCTCCGGCTCGCGGCGCAGGACCTCGCGGAAGATCTGCTCCGCCTCGTCGTGGTGCCCCTGGCGCAGGTAGAGCTCGCCCAGCGTCGCGGTGGCGGTCTCGGCGGCGGCGGTGGTGGCACCGGTAGCCGTGGCGGGGACCGGCTCGGGCTCGGGCGTCAGGGGCTCGGGCTGCTGCGTCCAGGGGGTCCGCTCCTCGAGATCGAAGACGGGGGTCTCCTCGGCGGCGGGCGGCTCTGTGGAAACTTCGGGCGCCGTCCACTCCGGTTCCGCGGACGCCGCGAGCGGCTCGGGCTCCCGCCACGCCGGCTCGGCGACGGGAAGCACCGGGACGACCTCCTCGATCGCCTCCCAGGAGACCTCCGAAGCTTCCACGGCCGGCTCCGGCTCCCCGGCGGCGGGCGGGGGGGTCAGATCGAGAAAGAACAGACCCTCCGAGGAGAGCGCGCGGAGATACCGGCCCCGGCTCTCCCGCGAGGCGAGCCCCGGGAAGAGGACGTCCATTCCCTCGGGCGGCTCGGGCGGCTCGAGCGCTTCGGGCGGCGCCTCGGCCGGGGGGGACGCGACCGCCACGGCGGGAGCCGGGGGCGGCGTAACAGGCGGCGTGACAGCCGTAGGCGCGGGTGCCGGCCGCGGCGGCGGGACGTTCAGCCCGAAGAGATCCTCCTCTTCGGCGCGCCGCGCCGGCGCCGGCGGGGCCGCGAGGCCGAGGTCGAAGATGTCCCCGCCGGGGCTGGGCCGCGGCGGCGGCGCGGCGTCCGGAAAGGGGTTCGACGTCGGGGAAGCCTGTGGGGGTTGTTCCATCGCGCGCAGCCTCCGGCGCAGCTCTTCGATTTCGGGATCGCTGTCGGTCAGCAGACTATAGAGGTCGAGCCGCTCGCGAGCCTTCTCCGGCTCGCCGGTGTCGAGATACGCCCGCACCAGCAGCTTGTTGGCCACCATCTGCGTGGCGTCCTGCTTGACCACGCGCTCCAGGGCCGTCCGGGCCGGCTCGGGCTCGCCCAGCTCCAAGTGGCACCGCCCCTTCGCCACCAGGGCGGAGAGGTAGCCGGGGTGCTCCCGCAGTCCGCGGTCCAGCACGTCGAGCGCCTCCTTGACCCGCCCCTGGTGACGATACTCCTCCGCGAGCTGGAGAAAGACACGGGAGGAGGGGTCGGATTCCCAGCGGCTCTTGAGCTGGGTCAGACGGTCGGGGAACGCGCCGTCAGTCATCCGGAAACACCTCCGCGGACACCTCGGACGGAGCTTGGGCGCGCTGGGAGCGGACGGGAGGAATTAAGGGTGACGGCAAAGTGGCCGCATTATATAGCAGTCACATAGCCGGCGCAGGTACCGGCAGGCGGCTCCCCCGCGGCTCGACGAGATGCCGGAGCCGCGGAGGAGCAGAAGACTTCGTCAGCCTCAATTCTCCGTAACCGTGATGACGACCGACGAGCTCAACGGGGGCCCTCCCGTGCCGGAGGCGACCTGCGCCGTGACCGTGATGGTTTTCGTGCCGCCCGGGATGTTCCCCGGCGTTACCATGAGCGTGTTCTTGGCCTGACCCGTATTGTCGGTGAAGACCACGGTACTCGCCAGCCCGGGGATACTCGCGCTGAACTGCACCGCGACGCCCTGGAGCGGCAGCCCCTGCGAATTGGCGACGAAGGCGGTCAGATTGACCGTGGTCGTCCCGTTCCTCGGAACTGAAGTGCGGTCCGCCTGCAGGCTGAGCAGGGTCGGGGCGTCGCGGATGGTGAGCGTCGCCGTCCCCGCGTCACTGGAGCCGAAGATGGCGGTGACGGTTGCCGAGCCCGCCTGCGTCCCTGCGTCCAGCGTCGTCGTCGCCGTGCCGTCGGCCCGGGTGAGCGGCCGTGGGTTCCTGAGCGTGCCAAGGGTGGTGGTCAGGATCACCGGCTGGCCCGCCGCGGCGGGCGAGCCGTCCGAGTTGCGGGCGACGACCGTCACGGTCGCCGAGCCGTTGACCGGTATGTTGCTCGGGCTCACGGTCACCAGCGGCGTGCCCGGCTTCGAGCCCGGTCCCTGTCCGATCTGGATCTTCGCGGTGACCATGGTCGTGCCGCCGCCGGTCATCGCGGTGATCGTCGCCGTCCCCGCACGACCGTCGGCCTGGAAGGTGGCCGTGGCGGTCCCCGTCGCATTCGTGGTGACGATCGGGGTGATCGTTCCGACGTCCGTGCTCAGACGGATCTCGGTCCCGGGGTTGAGCGGGTTGCCGTCCGGCTTGCGGCCGACGATGGTGATCGTCGAGCTGCCCGTCAGGCTGATCTGCGATGGGTTGGCGCTGATCACCAGGATCGTGCCGCTAGGTGCCACCGGCGTGGCCTTGTCGCAGCCGGCCAGGGGGAGCAGAGAGGTCAAAAACAACATGGAAGCAACAGCGCGGTAGTTCATAGCAACCCAGTATACGAACCGGGGCGGCCGTCCGTCCAGACGGCCGCCCCGAAAAAAGGACGAAGGAAGGGCGGAGCCCTTACGGCACCGTGATCACCTTCACGGTCTGGTTGGAGCCGCCCGAGTTGCTCACCGTCAGCTTGACGGAGTAGTTGTTCGCCACCGCGTAGGTGTGCGACGGGTTCTGCTGGGTGCTGGTGCCGCCGTCGCCGAAGTCCCACGACCAGGAGGTCGGGGCGCCGGACGACGTGTCGGTGAACTGCACCGTCAGGCCGCTCACCGTCTGCGAGGTGAAGCTCGCCGTCGGCGACGGCGGCGGCGTCTGGTTCCGGCACGAGCTGTCGCTCGGGATCAGCAGGAACCCGTTGTTGAAGGTCGACAGGCACCCCGTGGCGAAGTCCTTCACGGTGATGTTGATCGCCGTCGGGAGGTTCTGGGTGCCGCCGGTGCCGCAGGTCTGCGTCTGGAACGAGAAGCCCTGGGGCGGGTTGGGCACGGTGACCCGCACCGAGCCCGGGGAGACCTGCTGGATCGTGGCCGAGCTGCCGTTCGACGGGTCGCCGAAGATGACGTTCGGGTTGCCGGGGAAGTTCAGGCCGGTCAGGGTCAGGGTCGAGCCGGTGCCGCCGCTGGAGGGGCTGAGGCTGGTGATCTGCGGCAGCGGCAGCAGGAAGTTGAAGCCGATGTTGGCGGTGGCGGTGTCACCGTTGTCCACGTTGGTCACGGTGATCGAGTCCGCGGTGATGATGCCGCCCGGCGGGCAGCTCGTCGGCGACGGCGCCGCCGAGGTCTGGAACACCACCTGCGTGCCGGTCGTGTTGAGCACGAGCTGGGGCACGTTGACGCCGGCGGTCAGGAAGTGGAGCGACACGGTCACCGGCGAGTTGAAGCCGTTGCCGAGCACCGTCAGGGTGGTGCCGCCGCCGGCGGGGCCGGACCCCGGACCCTGCAGGGCGGTGATCTGCACGTTGGTGCCGTACTTGAACTGGCTGGAGCTGAGGGTGCTGAAACCGCTGCTGGCGTTCTTGACCAGGATGTCGACCACCGAGTTGGACAGGTTCTGGCCGAAGCCGCGGGCCGACGGCGTGATGGCGATGATCCGGGTGGCGGTCACCGACACCACGGTCGCCTCGATGCCGTTGAAGCTGGTGGCGCTGGTGCCCTTGCCGAAGAGCACCTGGACGGGTGCCTGGAAGCCGGTGCCCGTGATGGTGACCTGGGTGCCGCCGTCATTGGTGCCCGAGGCGGGAAGCACCGAGAAGATCTGCGGCTGGCCGCCGGGGCCGCCGCCAAAGGAGTAGGTGAACCCGGCTGCCAGCACGTCGGTCGCCGCGTTCGGCTGGCCGGTGTTGTTGGTCACCGTGATCGTGGCCGTGCCCGTCTGGCCGACGCCGACGACGACGCCCGCCGCCGCCGCCGAGGGGGTGGTGACGACGATCTGGTTGGGGCTCACCGAGCGCACCACCGCCGCCGCGTTGTTGAAGGTCACCCGCACGGGCGCGGTGAAGCCGCCGCCCAGGATGGTCACCGTCTGGCCGCCGGCCGGGTCGCCCAGATTGGGCTGCACCGAGGAGACGTAGAAGGTGGCCGCCTGGCCGATGCGGACGCTGGCCGCGCCGGAGCTGGGACCGACCGTGGCGCGCACCGTGGCGGTGCCCACCTCCGTGCCGGCGAACAGCGACGCCGACGCCCGCCCGTTGACCAGCTGGAGCTGCACGCTCTGCGGCCCGCCGGTCGCGTTGAAGCCGCCGAGGGTCGTGGTGAGCGCGACCGCCGTGCCGTCCGCCGGCGCCTGGCCGGTGTCGGTGCGCCGCACGTCCACCGTGACGGTGCTCGAGCCGGTGCTGCCGGACGTGATGTCCGGCGGGTTGGCGGTGACCGTGACGGCGTAGGCGGTCTGGGGGGTCGGCGGCTTGGGCGTGACCACGGGGCCGCTGCCCTTCGGCTCGGTCGGCGAAGAGGTACAGCCGAGAGCCGCCGCGAGGACGGACGCGGCCAGCAACAACGAGGCGTTCCGGAAGAGTTTCATACGTTAGCTCCTACATCCCTCAAGGTGTGACGTCGATCGTGAACGTGGACGGCGCCGAAGCGACATCGTCGCCGGACAGCGTGCGGCCGAAGAATTGGTACGTGACGTCCAGCACGATGACCGCGGTGCCGGTCTCGGTATCCCGGCCGAAGTCGATCAGATCCCGCAGCGGCGGGCTAAGGATCTGGTCGCGGGTCAGGAAGGGCAGATTGGACAGGTCCAGGTTGCCGTTGACCGGCACCAGGCCGAAGATCCCGTTGACCAGCGGCGGCGGCACGCGGGTGCCGGTGTCGCGCCGCCGGTAGGTGATCTGGTAGCTGCGCAGCTCGATCGACTGCAGATCGCTCGTCGTCCCCGTCGGGTCCTTGGGGAAGTTGCGCAGGGTGATGGTCTTCACCTGGAAAGGCGCCGTGTCGGTCGAGCTCAGGCTGACGCTGACCGGCAGGCCGTCGAAATGGGACACCGACAGGATGACCGAGCCCTGGCTCCGGTCGGTGCGGCTGCGGCAGCCCGCCACCAGCAGGGCGGCGGCGAGCAGCAGGAACAGGACGGTGCGGTGATTCTTCATGATCGCTCCCAAGTCAAATCTTGATGACGCGCGGGGTGATGAAGATGAGCAGCTCTTCGTTCTCTTCCGTGCGCGTCTTGTGCTTGAACAGGTGCCCGATGAGCGGAATGTTGGACAGGCCCGGGACGCGGTCCTCGCCGCTCTGCCCGGTCACCCGGTAGATGCCGCCGATCACCGCCGTGCCGCCGTCGCGGACGATCAGCCGGGTGCGCGCGTCCTTGGTGCTGATCGGCGCGTTGGTGGCGCCCTGCACCAGGAAGGCGAGCTGGGGCTCACGCTTCGAGATGTCGATGTCCATCTGCACCGTCCCCTCGGCCGTCACGTACGGCACGACGTCGAGACGCAGCGTGGCGTTGATGAACTGCACGGTCACGGTGTTGTTGAGGATGGTCTGGATGGGGATCTGCAGACCGCTCTGGATCTCCGCCCGCTGGTTGTTGAGCGTGGCCACCTTGGGGGCCGACAGGATGGTGATCAGCCCCTCGCTCTCCGCCGCCGCCAGGGCGACGTCGAGGTTGAAGGTGTTGAGCACGTTGCCCAGCTTGAGCTCCAGCGTGCCGTTGTTGGCGTTGCCGCCGAGGTTGACGCCGCCGCCCAGCGAGCCGTTGCTGGGGAACACCAGCCCCGTCGTGTTGCCGTGAGCGGCGTCGGCGAGGGCGTTGACCCCCCACTTGACCCCCAACTCGCGGCTGAAGCGCTTGGTCGCCTCCACGATCCGGGCCTCGATCATCACCTGCGGCTCCGGCGCGTCGAGCAGGTCGATCAGCGACAGCACCGCGTCCATGTTGCCCGGCAGCTCCTTGATGATCAGCGCGTTGGTGCGGAAGTCCACCATGACGCTGCCGCGCTGGCTGAGGATGCCCGACTGCCCGCTCTTCAGCAGGCGCGACACCTGGGCGGCGTCGGCGTAGCTCAGCCGCTGGTAGATGGTGCGCAGCGGGATCGACAGCGACTTCGCCGCCGAGAGCTGCTGCCGGTCCTGGGCCTCCTTCTTCAACGTGTCCGTCGGCGCGATGCGCATGACGTTGCCGTCGAGCTCGTAGTCCAGGCCGTTGATCTTCAGCACCTGCTCGAGCGCCTGGTCCCAGGGGACGTTCTCCAGCTCCGCCGTCACCGTGCCGGTGACGCCGGGCTGCACGATGACGTTCAGGCCGCTGATCTGGGCGAAGGTGCGCAGCACGTCGGTCACGTCGGCGTTGGTCACCTTGAGATCGATCGGCTCCCCGAAGTAGCTCTTCTCCCGGCCCGTGCCCGCCGCCTTCTGCGCCAGACCCTGCAGCGGCGTCGACGGCGGCGTGACGTCCACCGGCTTGCCCATCTGCGGCTTCTTGCCGAGCGGGCCGGCGCCCCCCGTTCCCGGATGCGCCGCCGGCTTCACCTTGACCGACGACGCGGAGGACGACGAGGACGAGCCGGCCGGCGCAGACGGCGGCGGCGGCGCGGGAAGCGGCGACACGTCCTCGCTCTCGATCCGGGCGCTGGCGACGCGCGGCGCCGGAGGCGGATTGCGCTGCGCCAGCGCCAGGTCCGACGGCTGCGACGCCTGCGCCGCGATGCTCGGCCGCTCCTCGATCCGCGGCTCCTGCGATTTCGCCGGCGCCGCGCCCGAGGTGGTGGTGGTCGTCGTCGTCCGGGTGGACTTCGAGGTCTTGGACTTCCTGACCTTGACGGGCGCCGGAGCCGGCGCCGGCTCGGCGGCCATCGTCGCGTTGGAGACGACCGGCGCCGAGGACGTCGAGGACCCCGAAGATGCCGGAGCCGCCGAAGCCGCGGGGGCCGCGGGGGCCATCCCGCCGGACGCCGACGGGAAGGAGACCACCAGCGCGTCACCCGTCCGCTCGATCGTCGGCAGGCTGTCGCCGTGCAGGTCGAACACCACCCGCGAGACCGGCTTCGGAGCCGGCTTGAACTGCGCCACCCGCACCCGCTCGACGACGCTCCCCTCGACCTGCTGGCTCGAGCGCGAGGCGCGGTTGAGCACGCCGTCGAGATCGATCACGAAGCGCCGCGGCTCCGAAAGCACGAAGGTCGAGTACGGGAACTCGCCGTCGCCGGCGATGCGGACCACCGCGCCGCCGTTCGAGGCGAGCACCTCGATGCTGTCGAGCCGCGAGGCGCGCGACCCCTTCGGCGCCGGACCGGCCATCGGCTTGTCCGGCGTGCCGGCCGCGACCATCGGCGCCGGCGACTCCGCGGGAGAAGCGGAGGCGGACGGCGCGGGGGCCGCCTGCGACATCTGGGTCGCCTGGGTCGGCTGCGGGCTGGCGGCCGCCGGGGCCCTGGCCGCGGACGGCGCCGGAGCGTTCATGCCGCTCGCCACCGGCTGCTCGGCCAGGGGCTCGAAGGCGAGCTTGCCCTTGCTCTGCGCGGCGCTCGGCGCGGTGACGGTCTTGGTCTCCACCGGCGAGAGCTGGATGCGCAGCTTGGCGCCGTCGGCGGTGACCGTGTGCTCGACCTCCTGGCGGGTGGCGATCACCAGCCGGGTCAGCGGCCGGGAGCCCTCCTGGCTCTTCTGCACGGCGACCGACGAGACCAGCCCCTCGCCCGGAGAGAGATCGGCGAGCCTGGGGCCGGGGACGGAATTGGGCAGCTCGACGACCACGTGGCCGTCGGCATTGCGGAAACTGGTCCACACCAGGGGAGCGCTCGCCTCGAGATCCACGAAGATGTCCGGCGCTCCCTCCCGGAGATCCAGCGAGCGGATCTCGGTGGATGACTGGGCCGATTTGGACTCGGTCTTGGGTCTGGTGACGGCGGAGCCGGCGGCGTCCGCCCGGGAAGGGGCGGGGGCCGCCTCCGCCACGTAGGCAGAGCTGGTAACGGCGCAGACAGCGCCCACCGCCACCGTAGCGATCCACCGCTGCCAGACGGCGCTCCGACTTCTCATGACCACATCTCCCATGGCAACTCGCCTCCCTTACGGGCCACTGATTCCCTGACTTGCGACGAAAACGGCCGAACCCTGCTCAAGACGGGTTCAGGCTCTTGACCACTTCGCGAAACGGCTTGAGAGCGGTCGGATCCTGCACGATCTGCTTGAAGACCACCTCGTTCTTGTTGATGCTGACGACGTCGCCGTCGTAGAGCTGGTCTCCCTCTTTCAACAGGTAGCTCTTCTTCTGGTTGGTGGCCACCACCTGCGCCACGAACCCCTTGCTGGTCCGGAAGATCCCGGTCAGGTCGATCTCCTCGATCAGCAGCCCGGGAACCCCCTCGGGGCGCGGACCGCGGAACGCCGGAGCGTCCGACTTGGCGAGCAGCGACTTGAACGGGTCGCGCCGGTTGCCGGGGTCGTAGGAGAAGCCGCTCCCGGAGAGCACCTCCTCCTCGCCGGCCAGGATGTCGTCGATCTTGCCGGTGTCGGGTCCGGGCGGCTGTCCGGTTACCGAACCGGCCGAACCCGCGTCCCCCGGCTTGCTTCCCGGCTTGTTCCCCGGATTGTCGGCCGGCTTGCCGGACGAACGCGTCGTCGACTGCGTGGCCGACTGCGTGGTGGTCCGCGTCGTCGACTGAGCGGACTGAGCGGACTGCGCGGCCGCCGGAGCCTTGGCCGGCGCCTGTTTCTGCGGCTGGGCGAGCGCCGTCCAGGCGAGCGCCAGGGCGAGAGAAACGAGCAGGATCGCGGGCTTCAGGAAGCGCATCAGTCGGGTCCTCCAGCCGGGGCGCCGCCGGACTTGATGCGGGCCGCCGGGCCTTCGCCGTCCGCGGCGGGAGCGCCGGGCTTGGCCCCGGGCGCCGCCTTCTTGTCCTTGCCGGTCTTGTCGGCCGGAGCTTCCGGCTCCGGCTCCTTGTAGACGAAGGTCTTGGCGGTGAACGACGAGCCGATCGTGTGCTGGCTGGCGGCGTTCTGCGCTTCCTTCGCGTTGCCGGTGGGCGCCTTCGGCGGCAGCGCCTTGATCTCCAGCTCCTCGATGTTGATGATCCGCGAGAAGCGGCTGATGCGGTCGAAGAAGAGGGCCAGGTTGTGGTACGACCCATCGATCTCGACGGCGATCGGCCACTCGCTGAAGAACTCCTTGTCGGTCAGCGTGCCGGGGTTGAACTTCTTCAGCGAGAAGTCCCCCTGCTCGGCCAGCGAGCGGATGCGCCGCATCAGGTCCGGCGTGTTGCGCCGCGCCGGCAGGATGCGCAGCAGCTTGTCGAGCTCGAGCTCGAGCTGCCGCACCTCCTCGCGGAACTTCGGCAGCTCCTGCTTGGCGGCCCGGCCCTCCTGGATCTTGTTCTGCAGGCCGGCGAGCTGCGCGTCCGCGCGGTCGTAGTCCTCCCGCATCGGCTGCAGCAGGCGCCAGTACCCCGCGCCGAACAGCAGCACGCCGACCCCCAGGCCGACCCCCAGGCCGACGTACCAGGGCTTTCCTTCCAGTCCCGTCTTGAGCGCCACGGGCCCGCCTCCTACCCCGACGTCGCCGACGCTGGGTGAGTCGCCGCCGCCGGCAACGAAGTCTTGGGGGTGGTCGCGGTGCTACCCACGGCCCCCGGCTTCGCGTGCGCGGCGAACGAATAGTTGAAGTTGATGAAGAACTTGTAGACGCCGCCCGTCTGCTGCTCCGTGCTCTTCAGCGTGGGCTCGTCGAACTCCGGCACCTTGTCGAGGTTCTCGATGAAGTTGGCCACGGCGTTGGTGTTGAACGCCCGCCCCTCGATCTCGATCGAGCTGGAGGTCATCTTCATGCGGTCGAGCCAGAGCAGCTCCGGCAGCGCCCGCGAGACGTAGTCCATCACCCGCACCGGCCCGCGCTGGTTCGCCTTGAGATCGTTGATGACGCCGATCTTGCGCTCCAGCTCCGACTTCTTCGTCTTGTAGTCCTCGACCTCTTTGATCACCGAGGCCATCTGCTCGACCTCGTGCTGGGCGGCGGCGACCTCCGCCTCCTTGGCCTCGTTCTTCTTGCTCTGCAGCCACCAGGCGCCGACCACCGCGAGCACGCCGAGCAGCACGCCGACGGCGACCATCCACTGCGCCAGATCCTTGGCTCCCACCGGCAGGCCGGCCCCCTTCGCCTTGCGGACCGCCGCCGGGCGCTTGCCTTCGGAGAGCAGGTTGATCTTGATCATCGGCCTAATCCCCCGCCTTGCGGATGCCGAGACCCACGGCGACCGCCATCATCGGCGCGATCGACTGCAGCCAGGCTCCGTCGAAGTCGCCTTCCTTGAACTGGATCCGGCGCAGCGGATTCATCAGCTCCGTCGGCACCTGGAACCGCTCGCGCAGCACCTGCTGCAGGTTGGGCGTCAGCGCGCAGCCGCCCGAGAGCACCAGCTCGTCCACCGGCCCCTCCGACGACGTCGCGGAAAAGAAATCGAACGTCTTGCGGATCTCCGACGCCATCTCGGCCGACACCGCGTCGAGCACCGGCCGCGCGTCCGCCGGCGAATAACGGTCCACCGCCTCCCCCTGCTTCAACCCCTCCGCCTGCTGGAACGAGAGGTTGAACTCCCGCTGCAGCGCCTCGGTGAACTGGTTGCCGCCGAACGAGATGTCGCGCCAGAAGACCGTCCCGCCGCGCGCCAGGATGTTGATGTTGGTCACCCCGGCGCCCATGTTGATCAACGCCACGACCTTGCGCGTGTCCAGCTCGTAGTTGGCCTCGTAGGCGTTCTGCACCGCGAAGACGTCCACGTCGACCACCGTCGGGGTCTTGCCCGTCTGGCTGATCACCGACACATAGTCGTTGACCTTGTCGCGCTTGACCGCCACCAGCAGGACCTCCATGTTGTCCCGCCCCGGCTCGCCCTCGGAAAGCACCACGTAGTCCAGCCGCACGTCGTTGATGTCGAACGGGATGTACTGCTCCGCCTCCCACTGGATGGAGTCGGCCAGCTCTTCCTCGCTCATCGCCGGCAGCTGGATCTTCTTGATGATCACCGAGTGGCCCGACAGTGAGGTCGCATAGCTCGCGCCCTTGACCTTGGTCTGATCGTTCAGGCGATGGATCGCGTCCACTACCAGCGACGAGTCCATGATCGAACCATCGACGATCGCCTCGGGGGACAGCGGCTCGACTCCCAGGCGCTGGAGATGGAACTCCCCCTTGCGCTCGCGCAGCTCCACCAACTTGACGGCCGAGCTGCCGATGTCGAGACCGACCACGCCTTTCTTGGTACGAGAGAAGAGCACTTTGAACTCCCTCAAAGTCCAACGTTCAAGGCAACTTACCGGGTGTTACTTAAAGCTTCGCTGGAACCTACCAGCAAAGCTACACCCCTGTCAAGACGCCCATGCATCTATGTCTATATTGTCCAGTGCCGGAACTCTACACCTCTCTCTTTGCGGTTGCAATAGGTATTTTTCACCAAAATTCCAGATTCCATCGGGGTTTGATCGCCGCCGGGGGCAGGGAGACCCAGCGCCGGCTTGGTGTCCGAAGAGGCGAAAAAGAGGTGTCTGGGGGAAACGTCCTCTACATATGGGGGTCGCGGGGAGGCGGACCCCCGGATGCGGGGGAGAGACTTTTTTTACAAGTGTGGGAACCCGGGGTTCAGGCGTCCTCTATATATGTCCCCAGAAGAAGCCCCCCTACTTCAGTCCCAGCTTCTCGTTCCGCTCCAGGCGCCCGACCGCCTCCGCCAGTCGCCTCCGCCGGGTCTCTTCCTTCTTGGCGTCCTCGATCCAGCGGACGTACAGCCGGCGGTAGGAAGCGGCGAGATGGGTGAAGTTGGTCCACGCCGCGCCGTTCTCCCGCAACGCCTCCTCGATGTAGGCGGGAACGGAGTCCTCCACGGCCGGCGTCGGGACAACGGCCTCTTCCCGTTCTTGCGGAGGTGCCTTGGCGAGCCCCGCCTCCGTCATCTTTCCTTCCCGCACCAGCTTCGCGAAACGCTTCAGGTTGGATTCTGACCACTTGCTCTTCGCCTTGCGCGGCGTGAACTTCTGGGCATAGCGGTTCTCGTCGATCGTCCGCACGATGCTGTCGATCCACCCGAAGCAGAGCGCCTCCTCCACCGCCTCGTCATACTCCACCCGCGGCTCGCCGGTGTGGCGCTTGTTGTAGACGAGCCAGATCTCGGTCTCGCGGTCGTGGTTCGCCGCGAGCCAGGAGCGCCAGTCGGCGCGGGTGGTGGGGTGGAGGGTGGTCATGCTCATCTGCTGCATTATTGCTCCAGGTCAAAAAATGGAGCCGGCGCTCTGCTTCAGCCTAAATATTGTCACATCCCAATCCATGGCAGGCGATCTGTCTTCGTAAAGTCCGACCCTTACCCAATCATAACTATTTCTGATACCCACTTCTTCACGTGAACAATTCCATGCGCTGGCTAAAGCCTTGGCAATAAATTCGGCGATCACTTCGCGATGCGCAGGGATATAGACAAGTAGTACGTTGGGGTCAGTGAAAACTTCCTTGCTCGAATGTAGCCAGCGAACGGCATTGACCATCATTATTTCATCTGACGAATGCGACCATTGCTCAATATCCTTCCGACTACGAAGGCCACCGTTCTGAAGCGCAATCGGCAATTCCCCTGGATCTCCGCCGTAACACACTATCCATGCCGAGCATGCCAACTGATAGCGGGAGCTTCCCACACTTTCTGACAATAGAACAGCCTGATCTGATGCCCACATTGCGATTAAGGAAGGATCTGCCAAGGGGACTGCCACGTCACGCGCAGCCCTACCGGCCGAGCCGACCAAAATCCCCGCAACACCATCCAAGTCATTAGCCCTAAGTCCACCGACCGTAAGAGCTTCCGGCTTTCTTTATACCAGAGGTCGAATCAAAAATAGCAGCCCTTCCCAGAACGCGACCTTCCGAGTCCAGGATAGCCCGCAGAAAAGGCCTGGAATCATGGGCCCTAACCTCATACGACCGAAGATTCATTCGGCTTATCAAATCTAGCTCATCCATCGTTCGCCAATCGTTAGCTATAACGACGGGCTTACAAGTACCGCTCTCATCTTCTACATAGAGGCTTACATCTAGCGCAGGGGCGAGCCACGCACAGAGCGCCCCAAGCTCCAAAGGACCTGCCAAGCTACTAAGCTGGTTGTCAAAAAGCAATCCACCCCTGCTTCTTGGATCGCTCAGCAGCCAAACGCGAACCCTAGTCCCTCCATCTCCGAGTTGTTCGGTCAGCAGAGGAGGACGAACGAACGGGCGGGTGTCAAGACCGGTGCGAAATTCCAGAATCCGAGTATCCCGCGGGCCATCGATGTACCGCCTAGTCGTGACTCTAACTCGACGACCCCACATAAAGACAGAGAAAAAGCCGATCCCAAATCGGCCTGTGGGCTCAAATCCTTTGGCCCAAAGCCCCTCGTGCTCCTCGCGCATTAGATCTGATCCCCAGTATGTTGTACCAAAATCGAGCAAGGGTCCCTGCAGCACGTCCTCGGACATTCCAACTCCTGTATCTTCAACTTCAATCCATGCACCGTGATTATCAAAACCGAGCCGAACACTAATTCGCCCCCAGTGGTTAGGACGGCCCTCCTGAAGCCGCCGAGCACGTACTGCATCGGCTGCATTCTGGATTAGCTCCCGAAGAGGTACAGTTGGATTTTTTCCGTAAAGAGACTCGCCTCCTAACTTTCTTGCAAGTTGGGCGACGCTTGAAACATGAAGCCTCGCATCAATAGGTCTCCATCCAGATACCTCAATGTAATTTTGAAGGCGCTCTGGGTTCTCAACCCCTGCAACCCCACGAGCACGAAGCCTGGGAGAACGACCTCTGTCCGCAAGTAATGCGTCTACCTGATGAAGCTCGCGTTCCACCATGCGAAGGGTTTCTTCGCAAAGCCACCAAGGATCAATTTCTTCCGGAAGAAAGGGGCGGTTTGTCGTGTAGATAAGCCGATCCTCTTCAACCCGAGGCTTCAGAAGGTGGTTCTGAAAGGTCCAGTGGTCCCGGGAGAATCCTTCGGGGCGACGGAGCACCAGCAGAAATCCGGGAGCGCGACGTGCATCCAGGTGTGCTGCATCAGCCGTGCGGAGCAGGACGGCAATCTTCAGCGGATCGATCGTCCAATCTCCAGGGCAATTAGGAAGGGCACCGCGGGTAGTACCGAATTCGTTCGCCAGACGCGAAACCGACCACCAGTGACTGTGCGCGATCTTCCCCAGAAGTGACCCGAGTTGCTGCCGAAGATCGGCATCCTCGATCAGGTAATATACAGCCTCACCCTCTTGTGGGTTGGCCGGGAAGGGGGCGAGGGCCAGCCGCTCCGCCTGCTCAGCGTGCAGCATGCGCAGCCGTTCCCGGATCGCCACCTTCTCGATGTCCGCCGGGGGATTCGCGAGCTCTTCCGCGGTAGGGACACGCCCCAGGCGCTTTCGCAGGAGAGTAGACAGAGCGTCCCCCCAGCCGTCGCCTTTCTTGATCTCGGCGGCTCCCCCAGGCCAGGCGGCGAGGCCGAGTCCCAGATCGTGGATCAGGAAAACCCCTCCGAGCACGAACGCCTCCAGAGGATTGAGCGGGTAGTCTGGACCCGCGATCAGGGCCGCCATCTCCCAGAGAGCGTCCAGATGGACGAGCCCGTGGTCGGTGAAGTCGGGTAGATCACGATGGATCTCGTTGGCGAGCACCTCCGCCCGTTCGCGGAGCTTGAGCAGGGCGTTCCAGAGACGCTCTCGCGGCTTGGCGTCTTTATCTTTCCCTGGCTGCTTGGCCAGGGTCCGGCGGATCAGCGGGTTGTCGGCGAGTTCCATGGCCTGAAGTTTATGGCATCCCGAAGGGTGAGCTTTGTCCCGCCCTGAAGGGGCGGAATTTGATTAGCCTGGCGCTTCAGCGCCAGGTAGGCGCCCCCCAAAATCCCACCCGCCCTGAAGGGGCGGAACCGGCCTCCGAGGAGTCCTGGCTTGGACCAAAGGCACCGCCCCCTCGGGGCGGATTGAGGATGCGGGGATTGCCGACCCGGCGCTGAAGCGCCGGGCTATTCAAATTTCGCCCTTTCAGGGCGGAGATCCGGACCTTCAGGCTCCTCATGGCTTCGAACCCGCCACGACGGACTCGTACACCGCCGCCGTCCGCTCGGCGGTGGCGGCCCAGGAGAATCTCTTCAGCCTCTCCTGGCCGCGCTGGACCAGCGCCTGGCGCGACGCGGGATCGAAAAGCGCCGTTTCGAGGGCTTTTTCGATCGAGGCCCCGTCGGCCGGGTCGAAGTACAGGGCCGCCTCTCCCGCGATCTCCGGAAAGCAGCTCGTATGGCTCAGGGCCACCGGGCAGCCGGAGGCGAAGGCCTCGAGGACCGGCAGGCCGAATCCCTCGCACAGGGAGGGGTAGACGAAGAGGGAGGCGTGCTCGTACAGGAACGCCAGTTGCCGGTCGTTCGCCGGGAGGCTCGCGCAGCGGTCTTCCAGCCCGGCCCCGCGGATCAGATCCAGCTCGGCTGGGCTGAAGTCCTGCGGATCGACGCAGACCAGGTGAAGATCCGGCAGGGCGGCGGCGAGCTTCGCGAAAGCCCGGAAAAAATCGCTGAAGTTCTTGTAGCGGCGGCCGCGCCCGCCCACATACAGGACGTACCTCCCGGGGATGGCCAGCTCCTCGCTCTCGCCGGTCAGGGAGTTGGCCAGATGGATCACCTCGATCTTTCCCGGATCGATGCCCAGGTATCTCACGATGTCCGACTTGGTGGCGGCGGAGATCGCGATGATCCGGGCCGCCGCCCCCGCCAGGATCGCCTTGTGCTCCCGCGTCGGATCCCCGGGGCTGAAGTATTCCGGATAGATCTCGTGGATCATGTCGTAGATCGTCAGGACGAAGGGCTTCCCCTGCAGCGGGCCGAGGAAGTAGGGGTCGTAATAGGTCGGGTGGAAGACGTCGAAATCCTGCCGCCGCAGCGCCTGGAGGCTGGCCCGCTGGTTGAGCCGGGCCCTCGCCCGCCGCCAGACGCTCTCGACCACCTTCCGGGCCGGCTTCGCCCGGCGGATCGTCCGGAGGACGGGCTGAAGGACCGGCGGCGCGGGGAGGACCGGCCGGAAATGCTCGTTGTCGGCATAGATCCTGGGCAGCCGGACCTCGGCCAGATGGGCTCTCCGCAGCGCCGAGATCAGCTCGCAGAAATAGCGGGACACGCCGCCCCGGGTCTGCGCGCCCATGATCTGGTGGTCGAAGAGGACGCGCATGGCTCAGGCAATCTCTCTACCGCCGCCGGCGAGGATGCCCGCGGCAATGGCTCCCCCTCTCTGATCACACATAGTATATGGGTAGAAATCGGAGAATGTCAAAAAACCTCTTGACAAGCCCGATTTCGATGAATACTATGCCGCAAGTTCGTCGCATAAAGGACCTCCTCCATTCACGGAGGACAGCAGCAACCCTCCGGCCGGCAGGCGCTCCGCGGGATTCGGAACGGGCTGGAGGGATTCGCAGAGACGGGAATTCCGGCGTCATTCAGGCGCCGGATGAACGAGCCTCGAAAGGGCTCACGAAAGAGGAGAAAGACCATGGCTAAGCAGAACACGTACACGGGAATGATCGGCGACTGGCAGCGCCTGCTGGCCACGCTGGAGCTGCACAGCGCCGAGATTCCCCAGCTGGAGCCGTTCCGGACCAAGCTGGGGGGGATGCTGAACGAGGCGGTGGACGTTACCAAGCAGCAGGCCGATCTCAAGGCCAGCAAGCAGGCGATGTCCAAGCAGCTCCGCAAGCTCACCACCCAGGGGCAGCGGCTGGCGACGGTGGTGCGCTCGGCGCTGAAGGAGCACTACGGCATCGAGGAGGAGAAGCTCACCGCGTACGGCGTGCAGCCGTTCCGCGGCCGGGCGAAGAAGGTTTCGCCCACGCCGGGACCGGGAACCCCCGGCACGCCCGGCACGCCGGGGCCCACTCCCGGAACGCCCCACCCGGGTCCGCAGTCCACGACCCCGTAGTCCCTTCCATCCCAATCCGGTTTCTTTCGGGGGGCGTGCCCGTCACGCCCCCCTTTTTTTGTCTGCGGGCTCCCCGGACTCATTCCATCGTCTCCGGACGGCGGTTTTTCTCCAGCGGCGACGGAGTTTCTCCAGCGGCGGTGGTCCATCTCCGCGGAGGATGGTTTTTCTCCGGCGGAGACGGGCCATCTCCCGGGACGGTGGACCGCCGCCGCTGGAGAAACTCCGCCGCCGCCGGAGAAATTCTGTCGTCCGTGGAGAAAAACCATCCCCGCTGGAGACGGGCCGTTTTCTACGGAGAAAAACCGCCGTCCCGGGAGACGGACCGACTTCCCGGAACGGTGAAACGGTGCCGCCGCCTCAGCGCGGCAGCGGCAGCGCCCACAGCTCGCGGCCGTGCTCGCCGTCGTTGGCGGTGAAATAGAGGATGCCGGCGGCCGCGGTGAGCTGGTCGGGGTTGGAGGGCGCGGGGCCGGGCTGGATGTCCTGGACCATCCGGGTGCCGCCGCCGGTGCCGTCGCTCTGCCAGAGCTCGTAGCCGTGCTCGGCGTCGGTGGCGGTGAAATAGAGCGCGCCGCCGGCGGCGGTGAGGGCATCGGGCCGCGAGGTGGCGGGGCCGGGGACGATGTCCTTCACCAGGACCGTCCCCGCGTCGGTGCCGTCCGTCTTCCAGAGCTCCAGGCCGTGAACGCCGTCGTCGGCCCGGAAGTAGAGCTGATCGCCGACCGGCGTCAGCTCCGGGGGGAGGACGCCGCCGGCGACCGGCGCGGGCGGCAGGCCGAGCGTCTTCAGGATCCGGGTGCCGGCGGCGGTGCCGTCCGACGTCCAGAGCGCCCAGTGGATCTCGCCGGGGTGGTAGGAAAGGGCGAAGAAGTAGAGGGCGTTCCGGAAAGTCACCGGGGCGAGCGGCTGGCGCGGGCGCTCGCCGGCCGGGTCGGGGAAGACCGCCGCCGTGCCGGCGGCCGTGCCGTCCGTAGACCAGAGCTCAACGCCGACTCCCCGGCCCGCCTGCTCGGCGAGGAAGAAGGTGCGGCCGCCGAGGCGGACCGCCGGGGGCGCCACGCCGGGGGTGCCGCTCAGGCCGGAGAGGAGGGGGCGGGTCCCCGCCTCGGTGCCGTCGGTGCGCCAGAGCTGGACCGGATACGGGGCGTCGGGCGACTCGGCGGTGAACAAGGCCTCGCCGCCGGTCGAGGTGAAGGGGCCGGGCGTGCCGTGGAAGCGGACCGGAAAGGCCTCCCGGGTCCCGGCCGGCGTGCCGTCGCTGGTCCAGAAGCTCCACTCCCAGCCGTTGGGGCTCGGGGGGAACGACGCCGGATCGACGACGAAGAGGAGCTTGCCGCCCAGCCCGGTCTTGTCGCGGGCGAAGAGCGAGCCCGGGAAGTCGAGCAGGGAGAGGGTGCCGCCCGGCGTGCCGTCGCTGCGCCAGAGTTTCCCCTGCCAGTCATAGAAAACGAAGCCGCCGGCCCGCTGGAAGGGCGCCTCGACGCGCGCCTCCGCGCAGGACCCCAGTTCCGTTCCGGGCAGGAGGGCCGTGCCCGCCTCGGTGCCGTCGCTCCACCAGAGCCCGCCCGAGGTGCCGGTGTCGCAGGCCGCGAAGAAGACCTTGCCGCCCAGGGCGGTGAGGCCCATCGGCCAGGAGCTCGCCGCGAGGTTGCCGCCGATCAGGCCGCCGGCGTCGATGGGATAGGTCCCCGCCGGAGTCAGGTCGCTGACCCAGGGCTGAGGGCCGCCGACGGCGTCGAAACCGGTGAAGACGATCCGGTGGCCGCCGAGCGGGGCCACGTCGAGGCCGCTGCGGAACAGGGGCGAGATCCCCGAGGCGGCGGTCAGCAGGACCGTTCCCGCCGGCGTGCCGTCCGTCTTCCAGAGCCCCCCGCGGGCGTCCTCGAAGAGGAGAATCCCCAGGAGGGAGCGGAACTGCACGGGAGCGCCGTCGCAGGGGCCGGGGCAGAGGTCCTTGACCCGCCGGGTGCCGGGGCCGGTGCCGTCGGTCACCCAGAGCTCGCGGCCGTGCCCGAAGTCCTGGCCGGCGAAGAAGAGGCGGTCGCCGAAGGTCGCCGCCTGGGGCTGATCGGTGTCGAACGTCGGGCACCCCCCGGGGCAGCCGGTGAGAGGAAGCGGACGCCGCGTCCCCGGAGCGAGGCTCCAGAGCCCCAGGATGAAGATACTGGGCTCCCGCTGGACCGCCGCGAACACGGCATGTCCTCCCGCCTCGTAGGGCGGGCTCATCGCGGCGAAGGAGAAGGGGGGGCCGATCTGGCGGGTGCCGGCCCGCGAGCCGTCCGTCTCCCAGAGAGTCTGCACGCCGCCGCTGAAGTCGAACCGCTGGATCAGCAGCCGCCCGCCCGCCGGCTTGAGGATCAGGCCCTGGTCCTGCCCGGTCACCGGGAAGCTCCTGAGCTTCGCGGCCCTGCGGGTCGCTGGATCGTAGACCCAGAGATCGGCGATGCCGCCGCCGTAGGCGACGAAGTAGACCCGCCCGCCGTAGACGACGGGCTGGCCGAGCCCACCGGGAGCCTGCGCCTGGACGAGCGGGACCGTGCCCGCGGCCGCGGCCGTGCCGGTCGTCGACCACAGCGCGCCGGGGGTGGTGAAGAGAACCCGGCCACCGTCGAGGGTGAAGCCGGAGGGGTTGGAGGAGCCCGGGCCGGGCAGCAGGTCGTGGATCTGCCGGGTGCCCCCGGGCGTGCCGTCGCTGCTCCAGGGCTCGCAACCGCCGGCCGGCTCGCAGCCGCGGAAGAAGAGAGTCCGCCCGTCCGGACCGAGGAGAGGAGGGTTGCCGATCCATTGGATCTGGACGTCGCCGAGCGGATAGGTGCCCGCGGCGGTGCCGTCCGTGCGCCAGAGCCGGCCGGAGAGGTCGGAGAAGAAGGCCGCCGCGCCGTTCGTCGCCAGCAGGCGGAGCCGGGAGGTGTCGGGATCGGTGACGCCGCAGAGATCGGTGGTCAGCCGCTCGGTCCCGCCGCTGCCGCCGTCCGTCGCCCAGAGACCGCACTGGACGCTGTTCAGCGATTGCGGCCCCTCGGGCAGGAGGCCGAAGAAGACCACGCGGCCGTTGACCGCGGTGTAGTCGTAGAAGGCCGCGCCGCGGTCGGGGCTCACGGGGTCCAGACCGGTCCGCAGGTCCTTCACCAGATAAGCGGGACCGGCCGCCGCCGCCGCGCCGAGGACCGGTACGAGAGCGACCGGCAGGAAGAGAAACGCCGCCAGGATGAACGTCCAGGTCCTCATCGGCATGAGGATGCCCTCCTTTGGAGAAGAGACCGCCTGGACGATTCTATGCTATTTCCGCATCTTCCGGCGCCGGGGCTACTCCCCGGGGCACTACTCCCCAGGAGGGGATTCGAGCGCCACGTCGGAGGAGGTCTCCGCCCGGCGCAGCAGGGCGGTGACGTATTCGAGCAGGGCGGCGTCGACGATCCGCTGCTCGACGGCCTGGCGGAGGAGCAGCACCGAGGCTCCCGCCTCGCGGCCGACCCCGAGGGCGATGAAGGCGTCGGCGGCGCCGGCGATCTCGCGCGCCGCCTGGGCCGAGCGCCCCTGCCGGATCTGCACCGCGCCCAGCTCGAGAGCGGCGAGCGCTCCCTTGTAGCCGAGCCCCTCGGCCTCGAAGCCCTGCTTGACCTCGGCGAGGGCGGCCTCGGCGCGGTCCAGCTCGCCCAGGGCGGCGTTGATCTGCCCTTCCAGCCAGCGGACCTTCAGCTCGTTGACCCGGCCGCCCGGATCGAGCCCGCGCGCCTTGGCCTTCCACAGCGCCATGCGCGCCTCGCGGAGCTGGCCGGCGTCGAGCAGGAGGCGCGCCTGGTTGTGGAGCGCCAGGTAGACGAGCCGGGGATCGAGCCCCTCGTCGACGAGGTCCAGGCCCTGCTCCATCAGCAGCAGGGCCTCGTCCGAGCTCCCCTGGTAGCCGGCGTAGATCCCCTTCTTGATCAGCGCCCGGCCGGCCTGGTGCTTGTCGCCCCGCCGGCGGTGGATGGCGAAGACGAGGTCGAGCGCGGTCTCCGCCAGGTCGAAGCGGCGGGCGTCGCCCAGCAGGGAGGCCTGGACGTTGAACAGGCGCGCCGCGAGCAGCTCGTCCTCCGATCCCTCCAGGAACAGCTCGGTCGCCCCGCCCAGGGCAAGATCGGCTTCGGCCAGGAGGTCGGACACCCGGTAGGCATTGCCCAGCTCCACCCAGGCCCGGCACCGCAGGTCGGCCACGGTGGCGGCGCCCAGCGCCGCGGCGTCGAGCCCCTCGGCGAGGTCGCGGGCCTCAAGGGCGAGCCGCAGCATCTCGGCGGGGCGGTGGTGACGGAGGTTCCAGCTCCGGCGCAGGAGATCGGCGAGCCGCGGCACCCGGCCCAGCGAGCCGAGGGGCGCCGGCAGCTCCTCGGCGCCAATGCCAGCGCCGGGACCGGGACCGGCTTCGAGACCGGCGAGCGGCAGGGCTTCGCGCCGCCGCGCCGCCTCGAGCTCCCGGGCGCGCTGGAGCACGCTGGCGAAGACCCGCCCGATCACCGCGTCGTACCCGGCGTTCTCCTCGGGGGTGAGCAGGCGGGCGGGAGGCTCCGCGAGCCCGGTCAGCCCCGCGAAGTGGGGGGACATCGAGGCGCGGCACTGCGCGCAGCCGCGGACGAGGTGCGAGACGATGGCGCGGGCGCGTCCGGAGGGGACGCGGTTCCACACATAGCCTTCCAGCTCCGCCGGGGTCGGATGATGATCCGAAAAATCGTTCACGCGGGGGCCTCCTCTCCGATCAAAGACACGACATTCGATTCCCGGTTTCCGGGAGAACCCCGGAGCGGCCGCCACGGACCGCCCCGGAGGAGATCTTCAATGCTTGCCGTCGGGGTCGATCATGCTCCCCTGGTCCGCCGTGGGCGGCGGCGGTGGCGGCGCCGTGCCCAGGGTCTTCCGGCCGGCGGGACCCCGCGGCCGCGCCGGCTGGGAGGCGGGAGCGGCCGGCAGCAGGCCCTCCAGCCAGGACCAGACCCGGTCCATGAAGCCGCAGGAGATCCCGGGCTCCCGGAGCCCTGCGGCCCGGGAAGGCGCCGGAAGCGCCAGGAGCAGGGCCACCATCAGCCCTGCCGCGAGGAGGACACGTCGAAGCTGCTGAGACATCAGGAAACCTCCTTGGGTCAGCGGAGCCTGCCTGGACCGGCATGGTCCGGGCGCCCGTGATCCGGTTCGTCTCCAGTGAAAGGACTCGCAGCCCCCCGGACGACTCTCTCTGCCCTAAAGAGAAAGCCCGGGTCTCACCCGGGCTCCCCTTTCCCCAAACTTCAAAACGGCAGTACAACAAAAGAAACGAACTCCCCTCAGACCACAAGACTGCAAAAGAAGAACTTCACCAACCCTTCAAAAGAACTCCCCTCAACAGGACTGCAAAAAAGAACTTCAAGGTATGAGCTGCTCTCCCCTCTCCTCCGGTGCCTCCCTCTCTCCTCCCCTTCGCCTTCGCCAGCCTCCGACACTGCGCAGTGTAGGGGGGCAATCTCTAAAGTGTCCTCAAGTCCGATGAAAAACCGGCTCAAAGTTCCTCAAAGGACCTCAAAAGGAGGGCTTTTTCCAGGCAAATCCGGGCAAAAGGTACAAGCCCCGAGGCTCTTTTCCCGGCGAATCAAATCGGGGAGCTCGGCGGAAGAAACCGCAAGCGGACAGGGGTCGTCACCCCGGCGCGGTCGCCAGGGGGAGCACCAGAACGGAACGGGGGGATGAGATGGGTTGGGGCGGGAAGGAAAGAGCGGAGCTGGTTTAGCTCTTCGCGGTCTTCGCGGTATTCGCGGCCTCGCTCTCGGGGGTCCACTTGCGGACCGGCGCCTTGACCACCTTGCCGCTGCGCAGGCAGCGGGTGCAGACCCGGATCCGGCGCACGCCGCCGTCGATCAGCGCCCGGACCTTCTGGAGGTTGGGCTCCCAGGTGCGCGACGTGACGTTATGGGCGTGGCTGACGTTGCGGCCGAAGGTCGTTCCTTTGCCGCAGAGCTCGCATTGCTTGGCCATGAGTTTCGTCTCCTAAACTGCCCCGAAGGGCAGGTGAAGATAGCAGAAGGGGGAAGAAAGCTCAAGAGCTCAGCTCAGCGCTTCGAGCTGGTCGCCGCCGCCGGTGCTCATCCGGCGACCGACGCGCAGGACGCCCGAGATGCCGCGGATCTCGCGCAGGAGCTTGTCGAGGTGCTTGCGGTCGCGCAGCTGGCAGACGACGCTGATGGTGCCGCGGCCGGTCTCGCGGTGGGTGTCCGCCTCGATCGAGGTGATGTTGCTGCCGGCGCGGGTGATCGCCTCGGTCAGCTTGGCGAGCATCCCCTGCTGGTCCTCCACCTCGATCAGCAGCGAGAACCTGGTAGACGTCGTTCTTCCCCTGCTCCCACTTGACCTCGATCTCGCGCTCCGGGTTGTAGAGCAGGTTCTGCACGTTCGGGCAGTCGACGCGGTGGACCGAGACGCCGCGGCCGCGGGTGATGTAGCCGACGATCTCCTCGCCCGGCAGCGGGTTGCAGCACTTGGCGAGGTAGGCCAGCATGTCGCCGTGCCCCTTGACGGTGAGCGGGCCGGCGGCGCCGAAGGGGAGGATCTTGCTGACCGCCTGGCGCAGGCGCCCCGGCTTCTCCGCCGGCTCCTCCAGCTTCTCCAGGCTGACCACCCGCTCGAGCACCTGGCGCGGCTCGGTCTTGCCGAAGCCGATCCGGCTGTAGAGGTCGTCGAGCTTGGCCAGGCCCTCGCCGGCGAGGTAGTCGGCGAACTCGCGCCCCTCGGTCACCTTGCGCAGCGACAGGCCGTACTTGCGGATCTCCTTGTCGAACAGCCGGCGGCCGATCTCCATCGCCCGCTGCTTCTGCTGTGTGTTGAGCCACTGCCGGATCCGGCTCTTGGCGCGCGAGGTGACCGCCAGGTTGAGCCAGTCGCGGCTCGGGTTGCGCGCCGGGTTGGTGAGCACCTCCACCATGTCGCCGTTCGACAGCGGCGTGCGCAGGGGGACGAGCTTGCCGTTGACCCGCGAGCCGGCGCAGTGGTGGCCGAGGTCGGTGTGCACCCGGTAGGCGAAGTCGAGCGGCGTCGCCCCGCGCGGGAAGGAGAAGACCTCCCCCTTGGGGGTGAAGGCGTAGACCTCGTCCGGGTAGAGGTCCACCTTGAGCGTGGTGAGGAAGGTGCGCGGGTCCTGCACCTCCTTCTGCCACTCCAGGAGCTGGCGCAGCCAGAGGATGTTCGGATCGGTCGCCCGCGCCTCGACCCGGCCCTCCTTGTAGCGCCAGTGGGCGGCGATCCCCTCCTCGGCGACGACGTCCATCTCGCCGGTGCGGATCTGCACCTCGAACGGCTGCCCCTGGTCCCCCACCACGGTGGTGTGCAGCGACTGGTAGAGGTTGGGCTTCGGCATCGCCAGGTAGTCCTTGAACCGGCCCGGGATGGGGCGCCAGTTCTGGTGGACGACGCCGAGCGCCGCGTAGGTGTCCTTGACGCTCGCGGTGACGATGCGGAAGGCGAGGAAGTCGTAGAGCTGCGAGATGTCGATCCCCTGCCGGCGCAGCTTCTCGTAGATCGAGTAGAAGCGCTTGACGCGGAAGCTGATCTCGGCCTCGATCCCCGCCCCGGCGAGGCTCTTGGCCAGCCGCTCGCGGATGCGGTCCATGGTCGCCTGCCCGAGCTTCATCTTCTCGGCGATCTTGAGGTGCAGCTCGGCGAACTGGTGGGGATAGAGATGATAGAAGGCGAGGTCCTCGAGGTCCCCCTTGACGCGGGCCATGCCGAGGCGGTGGGCGATCGGGGCGTAGATCTCCAGCGTCTCGCGCGAGATCCGCCGCCGCGCCTCCGCCGGCATGTGCTCCAGCGTCTGCATGTTGTGCAGCCGGTCGGCGAGCTTGACCACGATCACCCGGATGTCCTTCGCCGAGGCGAGGATCATCTTGCGGAAGGTCTCGGCCTGGGCCTCGTCGCGGCGCACGTACTCGTGGCGGCCGATCTTGGTGACGCCGTCGACCAGCCCGGTGATCTCGGCGCCGAACTCGCCCTCCAGCACCTCGCGGCTGGTCAGCGTGTCCTCCAGCACGTCGTGCAGCAGCCCCACCACGACGCAGGTCTGGTCGAAGTTGAGGTCGGCCAGCAGGTAGGCGACGTTGAGCGGATGGATCATGTACGGCTCGCCGGAGCGGCGGACCTGATCCTTGTGCATGCGGGCGGAGAACTCGTAGACCGAGCGCAGGAACTCCGGCTCCACCGGACGCCCGTGCGCGGAGAGGCACGCGATGATGTCGTCGATTTGCGCCGCGCCCGGCGTGGTGACCGGGGGCGCGATGCTCTTGCTGGAGAGAGACATGGCCGTGCCCCGCGCGAGGCTGCAGGAGAACGGCCCGCGGCGGGTTACCGATTATAAGGGGAAACGGGGGGAGGGAGATTCCCGGACCCTCACACGGGGGCGAGGGTCCGGGTGATCCGGGTAAGGCTTCAGGCCCGCCGGCGGGCCGGGCGCTCGCGCTGGTCGGGCCGGGGGCCGCGCGGATCGCCGCCGGTGCGGTCGATGCGCGACTCGGCGCGCAGGCCCTCGGCGCCGCGCGCCGGGGCCATGCCCTTGTCGCGGCGCCAGCGCCCCTGGGCGCCGAACAGGCTCTCCCAGAGCAGCGCGAACGGGCTCGCGACGTAGATCGACGAGTAGGTGCCGACGATGATGCCGACCGTCATCACGAAGGCGAAGCCGCGCAGCACGTCGCCGCCGAAGATCAGCAGCGAGAGCACGGTGAGGAAGGTCAGACCCGAGGTCATGATCGTCCGCGACAGCGTCTGGTTGATGCTGTCGTTCATCACCTCGATCAGCGGCTTGCGCCGGCTCTTCCGCATGTTCTCGCGCATGCGGTCGAAGATCACCACGGTGTCGTTCACCGAGTAGCCGATCAGGGTGAGGAAGGCGGCGATCGTGGTCAGGTTGAACTCCATGCGGAACGCCCAGAAGAACAGCAGGGTGACCACCACGTCGTGCAGCGAGGCCATCACCGCGCCGATGCCGAAGCGCAGCTCGAAGCGGAACCAGATGTAGCAGAGCATGCCGAGCAGCGACATCACGACCGCCAGGAAGCCCTGGCGCCGCAGCTCGCTGCCGATCTGCGGACCGACGTTCTCGACCGCCAGCACGGAGAAGTTGCCGAGGTGGGCCTGCGTCTGCAGGGCGGAGGCGGCCGCGGGGCTCACCCCCGGCGTGCGCGTCAGGCCGTCGAGCGACTTGAACAGGCCGGTCTTCTTGCGCTCCTTGAGGATGGCGTCGGCGACGGCGGAGTAGTGGGCGAGCGCCGCGGGGGGACCCTGGGGCGCCACGTGGTCGGGATCGCTCTGGACGAGGTACGCGGTGAGGCTGTCGGCGCCGGCCTGGTTGAGGTCGAGGCCGGGCTTGCCCTGATTGAACTCCTGGTTCAGCGCGTTGACGATCTTGTCCCGGCTGCCCTCCTCGGAGCCCTTGGCGACCGTGGTCTTGATCACCACCTCGTTCTCCTCGACCTTGCCGAAGCGCTGGATCACCGCCGTGCGCATCCCCTCGCGCTCGAGCACGCGGCGGACCCGGTCGACGTCGGGGGTCTGGTTGAAGCCGAGGGTGATCTGCGTGCCGCCCGCGAAGTCGATGCCCAGGTTCAGCCGGTGGGGACCGAGGATCGCGTAGAGGCCGCCGAGGACCAGGAGGAGGGACAGGATGATCCAGAACCTCCGGTACTTCATGAAGTCGATGTTGGTATCGCGAAACAGCTCCATGGCGTGCTCCTTAGTGCCAGCCCAGCGGCGGCCTCAGATCGAGATCCTTTGCACCCGGCGGCGGGAGAGCACCAGGTCGAACATCCAGCGGCTGACGAACACCGCGGTGAAGATGGAGGCGAGCAGACCGATGATCAGCGTCACCGCGAACCCCTTGATCGGCCCGGTGCCGAACTGGAAGAGGAAGAGCGCCGAGATCAGGGTGGTGACGTGGGTGTCGATAATCGAGGTGAAGGCGCGGTCGAACCCCTGGTCGATCCCCGAGCGGACGGTGCGCCCGGCTCGCAGCTCTTCCCGGATGCGCTCGAAGACGAGGACGTTGGCGTCCACCGCCATGCCGATGGTCAGGATGATGCCGGCGATGCCGGGCAGGGTCAGCGTCGAGTGGAAGGCGCCCATGCCGCCGAACAGGATGAGGATGTTGAGCACCAGCGCCAGGATCGCGTTGACTCCCGAGAGGTGGTAGTAGGCGAGCAGGGTGATCATCACCAGCAGGGTGCCGACGATGCCCGCCTTCAGGCCGTCCTGGATCGCGTCGCGGCCGAGCGACGGGCCCACCGTGCGCTCCTCCAGGTAGGTGATGCCGGCCGGCAGGGCGCCCGAGCGCAGCACGAACGAGAGGTCCTGGGCCGATTGCTCGGTGAAGCCCCCCTCGATCTGGCCGCGGTCGGAGATGCGCGAGTTGATCACCGGCGCCGAGACCACGCGGCCGTCGAGCACGATGGCGAGGCCGGAGTGGACGTTCTTGCCGGTGAGCTCCGAGAACGCCTCGGCGCCGGCGGGCGTCAGGGTGAACTCGATGTTCGGCTGGCCGAACTGGCCGTGGCTCGGCCGCGCGTTGCTCAGGTCGCGGCCGGTGACCGTGCGCCGCTTGTCGACCGCGTAGTAAGTCTTGCCGGTGACCTCGTTGGTCTGCCGGTCGCGGGCGTCGCCGTCGAGGATCTCGACGTCGTCCGGCAGCTTGCCGCCGTAGCTGGCGAGGATCTCCTCGCGGGTGGGAACGCCGCCGCCCCCCTTGGGGTAGCGGACGATGCGGAACTCGAGGAAGGCGGTGCTCTTGATGATCCGGCGCACGCGCTCGGGATCGTCGACGCCGGGGAGCTGCACGAGGATCCGGTGGCCGGTCGCCAGCGGCTGGATCACCGGCTCGGTGACGCCGAACTGGTTGACTCGGTTGTCGATCGTCTGCTTGGCCTGGGTGACGGCGGAGTTCTGGATCTCGTTGACGTCCTTGGCGTTCATCGTGAAGACGAGATCCTCGCCCGGCCGGCTGACCTTCCAGCGCGGCAGGTACTTCGCGGCCAGATCGCTCACCGCGTCGCGCGTCTCCGGCGGGGCGGTGACGACGAAGACCGAGTCCCCGGTGCGGCGCCCCTTGAGGCCCGGCGCGCCCTTGTCCTTGCCGAGGTCGATCAGCCGCGCCATGTCCGAGTCGGTCTCGGCGCGCAGGGCGTCCTCGGTGTGGACCTGCAGCACCAGGTGCATGCCGCCCTGGAGGTCGAGGCCGAGGTTGATCTTGTTCTTCGGCGGGTAGGCCAGGGCGATGGCGACGACCGCCACCGTCAGGATCAGCAGCCCGCGCCAGAGCAGGTTCCGTTTCATGACTGACTCCCTTTATCGCTCTTGTCGCTCTCTCCCTCGAGCCCCGAGATCGCCGACTTGGCGATCCGCACGCGGACGTTGTCGGCGATGCGCAGCATCACCGTCGGGCCTTCCACCGCGGTCACCTCGCCGTAGAGGCCGCCGGAGGTGAGCACCCGGTCCCCCTTCTTCAGGTTCGCGATCACCTGCTGCAGCGCCTTGCGCTGCTTCTGCATCGGCAGCATGAGCACGACATAGAAGATGACGAAGATGAGGAGCATGGGGGCGAGGCCGGTCAGCGCGCCCATCAGGCCGCCGCCTCCTCCCGAGGGGAAGAGCTGCAGCGCGAGGGGCGTCGGGGATATGGAGAGTAGATTCATGGGCAGGTATCCAGAATGAACCCTGCAGGGATTCCCTGCTGGCTCAGGAGCTCCTTTGCTCTAGGGGATCGGAAGAAGCCGGACGGCTCCGCAATCCGGGGCCCTCCGGCGGGTCTCCGCCGGCGGTACGGCAGGCGAGGCTCGCCATCTGATTCAACGTACCGAGTTCGATAGCCTGCCGGATGTCGGCCATGAAGTCAAGGTAGAAGCGCAGGTTATGCAGGGTGGCGAGCACCGGCGCGGTAAGCTCGCCGGCGCGGGTCAGATGGTGGAGAAAGGCGCGCGAGGTGCGCCGGCAGGCCGGGCAGCCGCACTCGGGATCGATCGGCCGCTCGTCCTCTTTATAGCGGGCGTTCTTGATCTTGAGCACCCCCTGGCGGGTGAACAGCACGCCGTGGCGGGCGTTGCGCGCCGGCAGCACGCAGTCGAAGAGGTCCACGCCCTGGGCGACGGCGTGCAGGATGTCCTCCGGGTAGCCCACCCCCATCAGGTAGCGGGGCCTGGCCGCGGGCAGCGCCGGGGCCGTCCATTCGACCACCGCCCGGCGCTCGGCCGCGGGCTCCCCCACCGAGACGCCGCCGATGGCATAGCCGTCGAAATCGAGCGCCGCCAGATCCGCCGCCGCCCGTTGCCGCAGCTCCGGGTAGACGCTCCCCTGGACGATGCCGAAGAGACCTCCGCCATGGTCTCCCCGCCAGGCGCCGCGGGCGCGGCGGGCCCAGGCGAGCGTGCGCTCCCAGGAGGCCTCGGCCGCCGGCCGCTCGGCCGGCCAGGTCGTGCACTCGTCGAGCACCATGGCGACGTCGACCCCCATCCGCTCCTGGAAGCCGGCGACGTCCTCGGGGGTGAAGCGCAGGGGAGAGCCGTCGAGATGGCTGCGGAAGGTCACCCCCCCGGCATCGACGGTGCGCAGGCCCCCCAGGCTCCAGACCTGGAAGCCGCCGCTGTCGGTGAGGATGGGCCCGCGCCAGCCGGTAAAGGCGTGGAGGCCGCCCAGCCGCTCGATGGCGTCCACCCCCGGCCGCAGGGCGAGATGGTAGAGGTTGGAGAGCATGACCGACGCCCCCGCCGCCTCCAGCTCCTGGGGGGTCACCCCCTTGACCGCGCCGAGGGTGCCCACCGGCATGAAGGCCGGCGTCTCGACCACCCCGTGCGGAGTGGTCAGCCGCCCCCGGCGCGCCGGGCCGTCGGCGGCGAGCAGGTCGAAGGTCAGGGGCATGCCGCTCTCAGGGCTTGCCCTTCGCGTTCTCCTCGCGGCTCATGTCGATCACCCGGTTCGACACGCCCGGCGGCAGCTTGAGGGCGAACCGGTCGTCCGGCAGGGGGACGTTGCGCTTGACGTCGCTGAACTGGTACTCGACGCTGTCGCCGCCGGCCTGGACGTACTTGAGGCGCTGGGGGAAGAAGGTCTCGCCGTCGACCCACAGGGTCATCGACTTGAGGCGCTTGGCGATGCGCGCGGACTTCGGGTCGAGCTTCCATGCGGTAGGGGTCCCCCTTCTTCTCGGGGAGCTTGAGGCGCACGGTGAAGTACTCGAGCAGGGTGTCCAGGCTGCCGCTCGCCCCCAGGTACTTGAACACCTGGCTCGAGTAGCGCCCGACCTTGAGCGTCTCGGCGCGCTTCAGGTCGCGGTACCAGGTGGTCATCTGGTCGCCGCGGATGACGACGGTGATCGGGCTGGGCGAGGAGTACTCCCAGCGCACCTTGTCGGGGGCGGCGTAGGAGAAGATCCCCTTGGACGCCTCGGGGGCCGCCAGCATCGAGCTTCTCCTGCTGCTGGGTGAAGCGGGCCTCCAGGGTCTTGAGCTGCTTCTGCTCGAAGCGGACGCGGTCGACCAGGGCGGTGAGCCGCTGCGGCCCGGTCAGCCCCGCGGCCATGGGATCGGGGGGCGCCTGGCTCCTGGCGGCGAGCGCCGGGGCGGCGAGGAGGAGCGCGAAGAGGGCGATGCCTAGCTTTTTCATAAATTTTCCCGCCAATCGATTGAAACGGATGAACGGCGGGCCCGAAGGGGACGCGCTGCGCCAGAGAAAACGATCCTATCCTCCCGTTTCTTCCAGGCGCAAGGCGCGGGGGGATTCTCCGGGAGCGGTGCCCTGTTACCCCTGCTCGCCTCCTTCGTGTGCGCGCCTGCGGCGCTGCCAGTCGGCTGCGCGGGGCAACAGGGCACCGCTCCCGGAGAATCCCGGTTGACAGTCCCCCGGGCCGATGCTACGTTCACCCCCCTCAAAAAGCGCCCCTCGCTCTCGACGGATTGGAGTCCTTGATGCCTGAGCTGAAACTGGGAACGAAACACGAGTGCTACAACTGTGGCACGAAGTTCTACGACCTCGGCAAGCCCGAGTTCATCTGCCCGAAGTGCGGCGCCAATCAGAAGGACGCCGTACAGTCGGACTCGCCGGCCGTCAGCCAGGCGGCCCGCCGCAAGCGCAAGGCGGAGGTCGCCAAGGTGGTCGACATCGAAGAGGATGAGCCGGTCGAGGACGTGGCGGTCGTCGCCGGCGATGACGAGATGGTCGAGCCGGAAGCTCGACGACGCCGACATCGAAGAGGAAGAGGAGGATCTCGACGACGAGGCCTGACGCCGGGCCGGTCCTCGTCGCGCTGGCCCTCGGCGGCAACGTGGAGGGAAACATCGGCGGCAGGACGAGCCCGGTCGAGCGCACGCTGGCCTGGGCCCTGCGGCAGCTCGCCGCCTCGCTGGGCCCGCTGCGCGCCGCCTCCCTCTACCGCACCCGCGCGGTCTCCCCCGGGTTGCGACGGCCGCAGCCGGACTTCCTCAACACCGCCGTCCTCGTCCACACCACGCTCCCGGCCGACGGCGTGCTCGCCCTGGCCAAGGCGCTCGAGCTCGCCGCCGGGCGGCGTCGCGGCGAGCGCTTCGGCCCCCGCCCGCTCGACGTCGACCTCCTGCTCTACGGCGACCGCCGCGCGGACGATCCCGAGATGACCCTCCCCCACCCTCGCCTGCGCCAGCGTCGTTTCATGCTCGCGCCCCTGGCCGAGATCGCCCCGGATCTCCCCGTGCCCCCCGACGGCGCCACCGTCCGCGAGCTCCTGGCCCGCCTGGGCGATCCTGGAGAGGAGGACGCGGTGGAGCGGATCGGATGGGAGGGGGCATGAGCCCGATCCTCGACGGCCTCCTGCTCGCGGGGATGCTGCTCGCCTGGGGGGCGCAGGCGGTGGTGCCCTGGCGGCTCGGGCGGCTGGGGGATCTTGCGCCCGAGCGGCGGCGGCGCTGGGCGCTCGCCCTCCTGCCGCTGCTGGTCGGCGGAGCGCTGGCGGCCTTTGGCCATCTCCAGGCCCATCCGGACGCCGCCGTGGTCCAGGGGCTCTATCCGCTCGGCGCCTCGACGCTGGGCCGGGCGCTGGCGGTGCTCTTCGCGGCCCTGGTCCTCGCCGGCGCCCTTCTGGCGGCCGGATCGCGCGGCCTGGAGAGCGCCGGCTGGCGGATCGCCGCCGGCTTCGGCCTCGCCTTCCTGCTCGCCGCCTCCTGGACCGCCGAGCTGATCCGGGTCGGCGAGGGTCCCGGGAGCGCTCCCCAGGCCTTCCTCGCCCTGCTCTTCCTGCGGACGCTGCTCGCCCTGGGCGCGGCCGAGGCGCTCGCCCCCGGCCGCCCGCTCCTCGCCGCGGCGGCCGGGCTGGCGCTGCCGCTCTACGCGCTCCTCCTCCCGGCCTCCCTGGCGCACGCCCTCGCCCGGCACCTCCAGTGGCTCCCCCTCGCCGCCGCCGCCCTCCTCTTCCTCGCCGCCCGCTGGCTCCCCCCTCCCTGCGCCGCCCCGCCCTCCTCGCCGCCACCCTCCTCGCCGGGCTCTGGCTCAGTCAGGTGGCGCATCTCTCCGAACAGCTCTCGGCCGCGCCACCGCCGCCAATGCCCTCCCTGCCGCCTTCCAGATAATTCACACCGGGTCGCCGTGGACGAACACCTTGGAGCGCGGCATCTCCCCCTCCACGGCGCGGAGGACCTTCACCGTCAGGTCGTGGGCGTCCTGGAACGAGGTGGCGCTCGGGATCTCCAGGTGGAACTCGATGAAGCGCTGGCCGCCGCTGCGGCGGGTCTTCAGGTCGTGCATCCCCGCCACCTCCGGAGCGAAGGCCGAGACGATCGACTCGATGCGGCGCAGCTCCTCCTCGGGCAGGCCGCGGTCCGAGAGGTCCCCGGCCGCTTCGAGGGCGAGCGAGGCGCCGGTCTTGAAGACGTAGGTCGCCACCACCAGCGCCACCAGGGCATCGGCGGCGGCCCACCCGGTGAAGCGCACGATGAGGAGAGCGAGGAGGGCGGCGCCGTTCACCCACAGGTCGGCGGCGTAGTGGAGGCTGTCCGCCTTGAGCGCCGGGCTGCCGGTGGTGATGGCGGCGCGCTCCAGGGTGCGGGCGACCCCGAAGCACACCACCAGGGAGACCGCGAGCACCACGATCCCCCAGCCGGTCTCCTCCGGCGCGCCGCCGACGATCAACTGCCGCACTCCCGTCCACACCAGGCCCGCGGCGGCGACCACCAGGAACAATCCCTGGGCGAACGCCGCCAGGTTCTCGAACTTGCCGTGGCCGTAGGCGTGGTCCTCGTCGGGGGGCAGGGCGCTGCGCCGCAGCACCAGGAAGTTCGCCCCGGAGATGAAGACGTCGATCAGCGAATCGAGCGCCGCCGAGCCCAGGGCGAGCGAGCCGGTGGTCCAGGCGGCCGTCCCCTTGAGGGCGACGAGGAACGCCGCCGCCGCGACGGCGATCAGGGGAGTCCGGCTCGGGCTCGGGTTCAAGCGGTGCTCTCCGCGAGACGAAAGAGATGAAGGGGTCAGCCCGGATGCTTGGCGAGCAACGCCCGCGCGTTGGCGAGGCTCTTCGCCTGCTCGACCGCCAGCTCCGCAGAGGGGGCGCGAGCGAGCAGGCGGCGCAGGAGGTCGCGCGCTTCGGCCGCCTTCTCCGGCTGGTGCTCGAGCAGGGCTTCGGCGAGGAAGACGTGGTTGTCGAAGTTGTCGGGGCCGAGCGCCACCGCCCGCCGCAGCTCGGAGACCGCCCTGCCGCGATCCACCCAGCCGGTGACGAACGGCACCTTGGGGGCCAGCGTGTGGAGCCGTCCGAGGATGCGGTGGCCGGCGGCGTCCTCGTAGCGCTCGTCGAGGGCGATCAGGATCTCCGAGTAGCGCTTCACCCGGTCCCCCACCCCCTGGCGCGCCGCGGCCATGCGGCCGAAGACGTCCCCCCACAGCCCCCAGTGGACGGCCGACCAGAGGAAGAGGGGCTTGGCCTCCGGCACGCCCGCCACCGCCTTCGCCGCCTGCCCTGGAGTCATCGCGTCGAGCTTCTGCCGGCCGCCGGCGGTGCGCCGGGCCAGCCGGTCGAGCGCCGCCTCGGCCGCCTCTTTGCCGCGGGCGAAGGCCTGCTGCCGGGCCTCCTGAGCGTCGGTGGTGAAATCCCCTTTGAAATGAAGGGCGCGCAGCAGCTTCCAGCTCCCCTCCAGCCGGTCCGGCTGCTCCCTGACCGCCCGGGTGTAGTCGGCGATCGCCTCGTCCACCGGCCCGGGGAGCGCCCGCCCCCCCTGATGCCCCTCCGCACGGCGCGCCCAGGCGGCGTCCCCGGCGGCGATCGCGGCAGCCGGGTCGGTCTGGGCGGCGAGGGCGGTGGGGGGAGAGAGGAAGAGGAGAAGGGCCAGGATTTGGCGCATGGGGGTGATTCTACAGGTGGATTGCCCTTTGAGGCAGTCCGCCCTTATCATCTCCTCATGGACCCCATGGCCGGCGACGACACCCGTCTCCCGCTCGTCCCGCTGACCAGCGTCGTGCACTTCCCGCGCACGGAGCTGAAGCTCCACGTCATCGATCCGTCCTACTCCCGGCTCGTCCATGACCTCGAGGCGCTCGACGAGGACTCCCGCTGGCTGGGGGTGGTCCTGATGAAGCCCGGGCCGCGGATGGACGCCGAGGGGCGCCCCGAGATCTTCCCCGGCGGCACCGCCGCCCGGGTTCTCGACCTCGAAACCCAGGCCGACGGCCACGCCGACCTGCTGCTCTACGGCGAGTTCCGCTTCGAGCTCGAGCGGGAGGTCGAGGGTCCCTACCGCCAGGCGGTGGTGCGCCCGGTCGCGGAGCCCTGGCTCAACGAGCGCGATGCCGGCATCGTCGCCGTGCGCCAGGGGATCCTCAGGCTCCTGCGCTCGCTTACCCGCGAGCTGGGGGACAAGCTGCCGCTCGACGTCGAAGATCTGGCGGCCAACGACTGCGCCTTCGAGGAACTGATCAACCGCGTCGCCGCCCGCGTCGACGTGCCGGCGGTGCGCAAGCTCCAGCTGCTGACCGAGTCGCTCCCCGAGCGGGGGCTCTCGGTGCTCTCGATCCTGCGCAGCCGCCAGCAGGTCGTGGACCTGCTGCGCCCCTACCGCCGCCGGGGGACCGACCCGGAGCGCAACTGACCCCGCCGGCCTCTTCCCGCGTGCTGTCGATCCGCGATCCGGTGCACGGCTTCGTCCGCGCCGACGCGCTGGAGGCGGCGCTGATCAACAGCCAGCCGGTGCAGCGGCTGCGCTTCATCCACCAGCTCGGCTTCACCTTCCTGGTCTTCCCCGGCGCCGAGCACAGCCGCTTCGGCCACGTGATCGGCGCCATGCACCTGGCCGGAAGGGTCTACGACGCCCTCTGCTCGAAAAGCGGCGGCCTGCTCCCCGGCGGCGTCAATAGCGCCAAGAGCCCCGAGCGGCGGCTCACCCGCGCCGCCGCCCTCCTCCACGACCTCGGGCACGCGCCGTTCAGCCACTCGGCCGAGGACCTGTTCGCCGGCGGCATCGATCACGAGGAGATGACCCGCCGGCTGCTCGACAGCCCCGAGATCGAGGCCATCTTCGCCCGGCACGGCGACGGCCTCGGGACGGCCGACGTGCGCCGCATCCTCCACGGCGGCGGCACCCCCACCGAGCGGCTGCTGGCCAAGATCGTCTCCGGCGAGCTCGACGTCGACAAGATGGACTACCTGCTGCGCGACAGCCTGTTCTGCGGCGTGCGCTACGGCACCTACGACCTCGAACGGCTGCTCGACACCATGCAGCCGATCGCCGATCCGCAGACCGGCGAATGGGGGATCGGCGTCGACGAGGGGGGAGTGCACGCCCTCGAGGCGCTGGTGATGGCCCGCTACTACATGTTTACCCAGGTCTACTTCAACGCCACCGGCAAGGCGCTGGAGCTGCATCTGAACGAATGGCTGGAGGAGCGGGGGATCCGCTGGGCCGCGGAGCCGGCGGAGTTCCTGCTGCAGGACGACGTCGCCGTCTGGTCGGCCCTGCGCACGTCGGACAGCGTCCACGCCCGGGCGCTGGTCGGCCGCCACCACTTCCCCGTCGCCTTCGAGACCCGCGAGCACCTCTCCCGCGAGGAAAAGGAGCGCTTCGAGGCGCTGCTCCCCGAGCTGCGCGCCCGCTTCGGGCCGGGGAGCCTGCTGGTGTCGAACTCGGCCAAGGACCCCCACCGCCTGGGCAGGAGCCGCGTCCTGGTACGCCGCTTCGACGGCACCCTCGAGCCCATGGAGCAGGCGAGCCAGTTCATCCGCCACCTGTCGCGGATCGACCGCTACCGGGTGTATACGCCGCCGCCTCTGCGCGACGAGGTGGCTGCCGCTCTACGGGAGATGTGGCCGGCGAACGGTTGAGGAAGGGACTCCAGGGACAACAGGGACTTCAGGGACAGGGCTCCTGCCGTCCCTGGCGTCCCTGCCGTCCCTGAGGTCCCTTTCGTCCCTTGCTCTCACCCCACCAGATTCCGCAACGCCCCCGCCGCCTCGGGATACCGGAACACATACCCCAGGTCGAGCAGCCGTTGCGGCACCGCCCGCTGGCCGTGGAGGAGGGCGTCGGCCATCTCGCCGAGGAGGAGGCGGAGGGCGAAGCCGGGGGCGGACGCGAAGCTCGGCCGCGTCATCGCCCGGCCGAGGGCGTGGCTGAAGTCGCGGTTGGTCAGCGGCTCCGGGGCGGAGAGGTTGAACGGGCCGTCGGCGTCCTCGCGCTCGAGCAGGAAGCGGATCGCCCCCACCTCGTCCGCGATGTGGATCCAGGGGACCCACTGGCGGCCGCCTCCCATCGGTCCCCCCGCCATCATCCGGAAGGGAAGGGACATCTTCGGCAGGGCGCCGCCCTCCCGGCTGAGCACGATCCCGGTGCGCAGCACGGGCCGGCGAAGCCCAAGCGCCGCGACCTCGGCCGTCGAGGCCTCCCAATCGACGCAGACCCGCGCCAGGAAATCGTCGCCGGGCGCGTGCGCCTCGGTCACCACCTCGTCGCCGCAGGCGCCGTAGTAGCCGACGGCGGAGCCCTGGAGCAGCGCCCGCGGCCGGGACTTCGCCTGGCGGATCGCCGCGAGCACCGCCCGCCCCGACTCGACGCGGCTCTGGCGGATGCGCCGCTTCTTCTCGTCGGTCCACCGCCCCTCGGCGACGGGGTCCCCGGCGAGGTGGAGCACGGCCGTGTCGCCGTCGAGGAGCGTCCCCCACCCCTCGGGGGTCTTGCCATCCCACCGGACCGCGCGCGTGCCCGGCGGCAGGGACTTCACCCGGGACGGATCGCGCGTCAGCACCACCACCTCGTGACCCGCGCTCCCCAGATCCTTCGCCACCGCGCCGCCGATGAGACCCGACCCGCCCGTGATCACGACCCGCATGGCTGTGTAGCCTCCTGGTTGAAGGAACCGCTCCTACACCGCCGCCAGCTCCTCCTCCAGGAGCTGGCGCTGGTGGAGCTCGGCGTAGAGGCCGCCCCGCGAGGTGAGCTGGGCGTGGGTGCCGCTCTCGAGGATGCGCCCCTGGTCGAGCACCAGGATCAGGTCGGCGTCCTTGACCGTCGACACCCGGTGGGAGACCAGGAAGACCGTGCGCCCGCGGAAGACCTGGCGCAGGTTGGCGAGGATCTCCTCCTCCGTCTGGGTGTCCACGGCCGACAGGCAGTCGTCGAGCAGCAGGATGCGCGGATCGCGCAGCAGGGCGCGGGCGAGCGTCACCCGCTGCTTCTGGCCGCCCGAAAGGGTGAGGCCACGCTCGCCGACGACGGTGTCCAGCCCGCTGGGGAAGGTTTCGAGGTCCGGCCCGAGGCCGGCCAGGCGCGCGGCCTCGATCACCGCCTCGACCGGCGCGCCGGGGCTCCCCAGGGCGATGTTCTCGCGGATCGTCGCCGAGAACAGGAACGTCTCCTGCGGCACCATGCCGATCCCGCCGCGCAGCCGGGCGAGCGGCAGCCGCCGGACGTCCGTGCCGTCCACCAGCAGCGCGCCCTCGGGCGGATTCATCAGCCGGGGGATCAGCGCCAGCAGCGTGCTCTTGCCCGAGCCCGTCCGGCCGACGACCGCCACCGTCCGGCCCGCCGGCACGTCGAGGTCGATATCCGACAGCACCGGCGTCCCCTCGCGGTAGGCGAAAGTCAGGTTGCGGAAGCGCACGTCGCCCAGGATCTCGCCGGGATCCCGCAGCGGCGGCTCGTCGCGGATCGCCGGCTCGGTGTCGAGGACCTCGCGGATGCGGGCGAGCGAGGCCGTGCCGCGCTGCACCAGGTTGGCCACCCAGCCGATCGCGATCATCGGCCAGATCATCCGGTTAAGGAAGAGCTGGAAGGTGACGAACTGGCCGATCGAGATCTGGCGGCGGATCACCAGCACGCCGCCGTACCACAGCACCGCCACGAAGCCGATGCCGACCAGGGCCTGCAACAGCGGCGAGAACGCCTGCGCCCAGACGGCCAGCCGGAGGTTGCCGGTCAGGTACTCCTGGTTGACCGCCGCGAACTCGGCCTCCTCGCGCGCCTCCCGGGCGTAGGCCCGCACCACCCGCACCCCGGACAGGCTCTCCTGCGCCTTGGCCGTGATGTCCGAGAACTTCGCCTGGACGCTGGTGAAGAGACCGTGGATCTTGCGCCCGACCACGGTGGTGGAGGCCACCACCAGCGGCATCGGAGCGAGAGCGATCAGCATCAGGAGGACGTTGATCCGGGTCATGAAGAAGAGCGCGCCCACGCCCGTGATGAAGGTGCCCGTCGAGTACATGATGGCCGGTCCGCAGAGCATCCGCACCGCCTGGAGGTCGTTGGTGGCCCGCGCCATCAGGTCCCCCGTGGGGTGTTCCTGGAAGAAGGACGGCGGCTGCTTCTCCAGCGCCTCGAAGTAGGCGTTGCGCAGATCGAACTCGACGTCGCGGCTCATCCCCACCAGGATCATCCGCTGGAGGTAGCTGAACACCCCCTGGAAGAGGGAGAAGGCGACGATCAGGGCGCCGAAGCCGGCCAGGGCCAGCAGCGAGGCGCGGTGGCGCACGGCGTCGATGGCATGGCCCACCAGCAGCGGGCTCGCCAGCCCCAGCAGCACCGAGGCGATGACGCCGGCGAGCCCCAGGAAGAGCTTACGGCGGTGGGGCCGGAGGTAGGGCCAGAGGTATTTGAGTCGTTTGAACACGGACGCGGGCTCCCGGGGCGAAGGATACCATCCCCCCGGAAACCCGCTTCGAGAGAGACCCTACCGGTTAGCGCCAGTAGCCGCGGTAGTAGTAGCGGTGGTGATGGCGGTAGGCGACCCGCGGCCCGATCCACACCGCGCGCGGGTGAGGCGGCCTCGACCAGACGCCGGGGACCCAGACGTAGTGGTGGCGGACGGGCGCCCAGTTCCAGTACCCGGGCACCCAGACGTACGCCGGCCCGGGCCGGGCGATGACGATCTCATGGCGGAGCGGTGGCGGCGGCCCGTACACCTGGACTCCCCCCGAAACCCAGACCCTGGCGGAGGCCGCCGGGGTGAAGGCGAAGGTGGAGACCAGCATCGTCAGAGCGACCGCGAGAAGGACGGTTCGTTTGGCATTCATGATGTTCTTCCTCCTGCCCCTGAAACCCGAATGGGGCGGTCTTCCTACGGCAGGTATCAATTTCCGTTCCAGCCCTCTTCCCTGCGAACCGGGTCTTCTTTGTACTCTGGAGAGGACGCTTGCGGAAAAAGACCCGGGACGCCTCAGTGGGCGTCCGTAGGAACCGGCTGCATCATGAGCCGCGCGAGGCGCCATTTGCCGTCGGAGTCCCGGCGCCAGAGAGCGGCGTAGCGGCCGGCGTGCATCTCCTTGGGCTTGCCCTTCTCGCCGGCAAGCTGGCGGTAGGTGCCCCAGAGGTCGGCGGAGTCGCCGTGGACCTCGACCAGATCGGTATTGACCTCCACCGACTCCACGTCGACCGCGCTCACCAGGGGAGCGAGGAAGGCGCGGATCGCCTCGCGTCCGTGGAACGGCGCGAGGCCGGGCAGCAGGAGGCTCGCCGTCCGGCATGTACCACCCGGCGACCGCCTCCGGCTTGCCGTCCTTCAGGGTGGCGGCGTAACCGCGCATGGCCTGCTCGACGGCCTGACCGGACGGGCCGGCCGCGGCGGGGGCCTCGCCCCGGACCGGCGGCGCACCCCAGCCGAGAGCCAGGAACAAGAGGATGGCGATCGAGGTCCGTCCGGAGGTCGTGGTCATCAAGCCTTCTCCTGTTCATGGCCGGCCGCCCCGCCGGAGCGCAGCAGCGCCGCGGCCTGGGCCTCGAAGGCCGCGACGTCCGCGTAGTAGCGCTGGGCCAGGGCAGGCGAGGCGGGGTTGGTGTAGAGCTCGGGCCTGGGGTCCTCGAGCAGGCGGGCGATGGCGGCCGAGACCTCCTCGACCGTCTGCGGCTGCATCGGGCCGATCGGGCGGAACGGCGGGGCGGCGGCCGGACCGTCGGAGGCACCCAGCGCGTTCCGCGCGAACCCGGTCTTCACGATGCCGGGCATCACCAGCGAGACGTGGATCTCCGGGTACTCCGCGGCGAGGTCGGTGCGCAGGTTGGCGGTCAGCGAGTTGAGGGCCGCCTTGGCGGCGCTGTAGACCGAGCGGATGCTGGCGAGCGGGACGCGGCCGAGAAAGGACGACACGTTGATCAGATGCCCGGCCCGCCGCTCCTGGAAGTGCGGCACCACGGCCTGCATCCCGTAGAGGGCCGACTTGACGTTGACCGCCATCATCTCGTCGAAGTCGGCGTCGGTGAGCTGGAGCACCGGCTTGCTGATGCCGCGGCCGGCGTTGTTGATCCACACGTCGATCCGGCCGAACGCCTCGAGCGCTTCGTCCCGGAGCCGCTCGATCTCCGCGCGCCGGGTGACGTCCGTGGGGACGGGGACGGCCGCCGCCGCGCCGGCCTCCCTGGTCTCCCGGGCCACCCGTTCGAGCTCGTCCGGACGGCGCGCGGCCAGCGCGAGCCGGTGACCCGCCTTCCCCAGCTCGCGGGCGAGAGCCTCTCCGATGCCGGCGCTGGCGCCGGTGATGACGATGACTTTGTTGGCTTGCATGGAAACCTCTCAGGCCATTTCGAGCCGATTCTACACCCGCGGGACGGAGGGCTCGTGCGCCAAGTCCTCGTCCACCCAGGTCGCCGCCAGCACGGCCCGGGCTCCCCGCGGGTGGAGCGGGGCATCGCGGCCGTCCACCTCCAGGATGCCTTCGAGGCGGAGGATCGGGCGGCCTTCGATCTCGTATTTGGCCTCGTAGTTGGTGCGCGGCCCTTCGTCCCAGGGGCGGTCGCGGCGGGTGAACCGCAGGGCGGGATAGCCGGAGAGGATCTCCGCCACCCTCTCGCCATAGTCCAGGAAGTCGGTGGCGAAGGAGAAGCGGCCCCCCCGGCGGAGCAGGCGGAAGACCAGGTCCACCGTTTCGGGATCGAACAGGCGGCGCTTGTGGTGGCGGACCTTGGGCCAGGGGTCGGGAAAGTAGACGTGGAGCGCCGAGGCGAAGCCGGCCGGCAGCACGGCGGAGGCGAGATAGAGGGCATCGCCGCGGATCGCCATCCAGTTGGCCGACCCGTGCCGGCGGGCACGATCCACGAAGATGCCGTGGTACTCCCCCGCCACCTCGAGGCCGAGGAAGCGGCGGCCGGCGTCCTCGCGGCTGCGGCGCAGGAGGTAGCGCCCTTTGCCGAAGCCGATCTCGACCTCCCAGTCATTTTCCTGGCAACCGGTGCCCGGCACCAGCTCGTCCAGGGGGAGGGGCGCCGGGACCGTGGTCAAGGTTCGATCCCCGGCCGCGGTCGAGATCGTCGCCGGCTGGATCACAGCAGGTCCTTGCGGTCGCGGGCGGCGAGCTCCGAGATCAGCTTGCGGACCTCCTGGGAGCGGGACTTCGGCATTACCAGCACCGCGTCACCGGTGCGGACGACCACCAGGTCCTCGACGCCCAGCACGGCGATCGTCCCCTGGTCGGCGAAGAGGAGGTTGCCGCGGGCGTCCACCGCCAGGGTATCCCCCCGCCCGGCGTTCCCCTGCGCATCCCTGGGGAGGAGCTCGTCGAGCGCCTCCCAGGAGCCGAGATCGCTCCAGCCGCAGTCGAGGGGGATCGTGCCGATGCCGTCCAGCTTCTCCATGATGGCGTAGTCGATCGAATCGGCGGGGAGGCGGCCGTAGAGCTCGCTCAGGCGGTCCGGGGCGGCGGCGATCTCCTCCAGCCCGCGGGCGAGCTCCGGCTGCAGGCGGGCCACGACGTCGAGCAGGGTCGAGCCGCGGAAGAGGAAGATGCCGGCGTTCCAGAGATAGTTGCCGGAGGCCAGGAAGCGCTCCGCGTTCTCCGCCGAGGGCTTCTCCACGAAGCGCCGCACCCGGCGCACCCCCGAGTCGTCGTCCCCTGCCGCTCCGGGTTCCAGCTCCAGATAGCCGTAGCCGGTCTCGGCCCAGCGAGGCACGACGCCCAGGGTCATCATCCGGTCCTCGCGCTCGACCACCCGGGCGGCGCGCTCCAGGGCGTCGCGGAAAGCGGCGGGGTCCCCCATCCGGTGGTCCGCCGGGAGCACCGCCACCACGCCACGGCGGGCCGCCTCGGGCATCGAGCGCACCGACCAGGCGATGGCCGGCGCCGTGTTGCGCCCCTGCGGCTCGCGGAGGATCTGCCCGGCCGGCACCTCCGGCAGGTCCCGGCGGATCTCCTCCGCCAGCGCCTCCGTGGTGCACACCCAGACCGACCCCGGGCCGATCGCGGGCGCCAGCCGCTCCAGCGTCTCGCGCAGGAGCGTCCGCTCCCCTTCCAGGGCGAGGAGCTGCTTCGGCCGCGCCTTGCGCGACAGTGGCCAGAAGCGGGTGCCGCTGCCGCCGGCCAGGATCAAAGCCTGCATGCGAGGCCCTCCGCGAGAAATCCTTGCGTCATCTTTCCGTTCTTCCGCATGGCGGCGGGAGTATACCCGGCCCGTTCCCACGAAAGCTGCGCACCCTGCCCCGGTTTTTCGTTTCGGCCGCACTATGGCAAAGGTCACTCACTTTCGTTGAAACCTTTCGATAATTTTGATTTGGGAGATGAACTGAGATGCTTAAGAAAAGAGTCGTCGTTTCCGCGATCATCCTCTGCCTAGCGCTCTTTTCTCCGTGCCGCTCGCAGGCGATGCCCCTGAGCTGGTTGCCGGGACCGGACGCCATCGCGAAGCTCGCGCAGGGGTGGGACCTCCTCACCGGCCTGAGGCACGCGCCCGGGGCGCGGCCGGCGGGACGCCAGGGACTCCAGGTGAAAAACGGCTGCGGCATCGATCCGCAGGGTCAGCCGCTCTGCGGGCCGGGGCCCGGCACGTCGGGCGCGACGGCGCCGGCCGCTGGCGATCCCGGTTCCGGAAGCTAGGCGGTGGACGGCGGCGATTCGCCGCCCCTACTCCTCACCCAGCTCCATCCCCATAATGTGATAGCCGGCGTCGACATAGATCGTTTCGCCGGTAATGCCGGAGGACAGCGGAGAAAGGAGGAAGAGGCCGAGGTTGCCGACCTCCTCGTGGGTGACGTTGCGTCCGAGCGGAGCGATCCCCGCGGCGCGGTTGTACATCTTCATGAAGCCGGGGATGCTGCGCGCAGCCACGGTGCGCACCGGTCCGGCGGAGACGGCGTTGACGCGCACCCCCTTCTTGCCCATCTCGTAGGCCAGATAGCGGACGGAGGCTTCGAGGGCGCTCTTGGCGATCCCCATGACGTTGTACTTGGGGATGACCTTCTCGGAGGCGTAGTAGGTGAGGGTGATGAGGGCGCCCCCCTCATTGAGCAGCGGCTCGGCCTCGCGGGCGACGGAGACCAGGGAGTAGGCGGAGATCTCGAGCGCCGTCCGCCAGTCGTCGCGGGTGGTCTCGATGTAGCGCCCGTCCATGGCCGCCCGGGGGGCGAAGCCGATGGAGTGGACCACGAAATCGAGGCCGCCCCAGGCCGCCCTGAGACCGGCGAAGGTGGCCCTAGCTCCTCCTCATTGGTGACGTCGCACTGGGTGAGGCGGGCGCCGGGGAGGTCGCGGGTGAGCTTCTCCAGGTCCGCCTTGAGCCGCTCCCCCTGATAGCTGAAGGCGAGCTCCGCCCCGGCCGCGGCGAGCCGCTCGGCGATCGCCCATCCCAGGCTCCGCCCGTTGGAGACGCCCATCACCAGTCCACGCTTGCCCTTGAGGTCGATCTCGATCATGGGGCGGTATGTTATCCGAACTCCTCCAGGAACGATCCGCCTCGGGGTATGATCGCGGCCGAGCCCATGGACCTCTTCGAGCTGACCCGCGCCCTGATCGACATCGACTCGACCACCGGGCGCGAGCGGGAGATCGGCGACCTCCTCTTCCGGCATCTGGAGGAGCTGGTGGAGCGCGTGGGAGAGGGTACTGTCGAGCGCATGCCGGTCGAGGCGGACCGCTTCAACCTCTTCGCCGCCTGGGGGGAGCCGGTGGCCGTCCTCTCGACCCACATCGACACCGTGCCGCCGTTCTTCCCCTCCTCGGAAGACGAGGAGCACATCCACGGCCGGGGAGCGTGCGACACCAAGGGCGGGATCGCCGCCATGCTCCAGGCGGCGGCCGAGCTGCTGGACGAAGGGGTCCGCGGATTCGGCCTGCTCCTCGTCGTGGGCGAGGAGACGGACAGCCTCGGCGCGCAGGTGGCGAACCGCCACCCTCCGGGGTCGCGCTACCTGATCGACGGCGAGCCCACCGAGAACCGGCTCGCCCTGGGCTCCAAGGGATTCCTGTACCTCGCCCTGGAGGCTCACGGGCAAGCCGCCCATTCGGCCTATCCGGAGCTGGGCGACTCGGCGATCGACAAGCTCCTGGACGTCCTGGCGCGGCTGCGGGACCTGCCTCACCCCGCCGATCCCGTCCTCGGCGAGACCACCCTCAACGTTGGCACCCTCTCCGGAGGCCGGGCGCCCAACGTCGTGGCGGACCAGGCGCGGGCCGAGGTGACGCTGCGCACCGTCGGCGATACGGCGGAGCTCAAGCGGCGGATCGCCGCCACCGTCCATGCCGTCCCCGGGGTGAGGATCGCGGAGATCCGGGAGACGCCGGCCGTCCATCTCGGTTCCCTGCCCGACTTCGAGACCACGATCGTCAAGTACACCACCGACATCCCCCGGCTCGGCAGCTGGGGCGAGCCCTTCCTGCTCGGGCCGGGGAGCATCCACGTTGCCCACACTCCCGAAGAACGCGTCTCCAAGCGACACCTCATGGACGCCGTCCGGCACTATAAGGATATGGTCCGCCAGCTCTTGAAGAGACCGTCGGACCGGTAGACTGAGGAGAGCGATGGAGACGAAGATCGAGGTCGGCATCCTGGGAGCGACCGGTACGGTGGGCCAGCGCTTCGTGCGGTTGCTGGAGGACCATCCCTGGTTCGAGCTCAAATGGCTGGGGGCGAGCGACCGCAGCGCCGGCAAGCCCTACCGCGAGGCCGCCTCCTGGCAGCTCGAGGGGGCGCCTCCCGCCGGCGTGGCCGAGCGGACCGTCGAGGAGTGCCTGCCGGGCCGGGGGCCGCGGCTGGTCTTCTCCTCGATGTCCGGCAGCCTGGCGGGCGACATCGAGCGCGACTTCGCCGCCGCCGGCCACATCGTGGTCTCCAACTCCAGCCACTACCGGATGACGCCGGACGTGCCCCTGCTGGTGCCGGAGATCAACCCCGGCCACCTGGGGCTGCTCGCCGTCCAGCGGCGGGAGCGGGGATGGCAGGGGGCGATCCTCACCAACCCAAACTGCGCCGCGATGGTGCTGGTGATGCCGCTCGCGGCGCTCCGTTGCTTCGGCATCAGGAAGGTGGCGGTCACCACCTTCCAGGCCGTCTCCGGCGCCGGCTACCCCGGCGTGCCGTCGCTCGACATCCTCGGCAACGTCATTCCCTACATCGGAGGGGACGAGGAGAGGAAAGTCGAGAGCGAGCCGCAGAAGATCCTCGGCGAGCTGGAAGGAGGCCACATCCGGCCGCTCCCCTTCACCGTCAGCGCGAGCTGCAACCGGGTACCGTCGGTCGACGGCCACCTGATCTCGGCGAGCGTCGAGTTCGAGCGCCGGCCGGAACGCGGGGAGATCCTGGAGGCTCTGGCGGCCTTCTCCGGAGTGCCGCAGGAGCGGCGCCTCCCCTCGGCGCCGAAGCGGCCGATCCACTTCACCGAGGCGGCCGACCGCCCACAGCCGCGCAAGGACGCGGGGCTCGAGCGGGGGATGGCGACCGTCGTCGGGCGACTGCGCGAGTGCAGCCTCTTTCACTGGAAGTTTGCCGCGCTCTCCCACAACGTCCTGCGCGGCGCCGCCGGCGCGGCCCTGCTCAACGCCGAGCTGATGAAGAGCGAGGGGCTGCTCGACCGATGATCGCGATGAAGTTCGGCGGCAGCTCGGTCGACAGCGCGGCGGCGATCGACCGGGTGACGGGGATCGTGCGCGAGCGGCTCGACCGCCGGCCCGTGGTGGTGGTCTCGGCCATGGCCCGGACCACCCGGCGGCTGCTGGAGGCCGCGGACGCCGCGGCGGCGGGAGACCGGGACGGCGCGCTGGCGGCTTACGACGAGATCGAGACCTACCACCGCCGCGAGTCCCACGGCCTGGTCCCCCCCGCGGGCCGGCCGGCGCTCGACGCGGTGCTCGACCCCTTCTTCAACGAGCTCCGGACGCAGCTCGACGAGATCCTCTCCACCCGGGCGCTCACGCCGCGCTCGGCGGACGCCGTGGCGAGCTGCGGCGAGCTGCTGGCGAGCCAGATCCTCTCCTTCGCCCTCACCCACACCGGCGTCGATGCCGCCTGGGTGGACTGCCGGCGGGTGATCGTCACCGACCACGAGTTCACCCGCGCCCGCCCGCTCTACGGCCCGACCGACGCCCGCCTGCGCGAGACCCTGCTGCCACTGCTGCGCGCCGGGCGCGTGCCGGTCCTCGGCGGCTACGTGGGGGCGACCCTCCAAGGAGTGACCACCACGCTGGGCAAGGAGGGATCGGACTTCTCGGCCGCCATCGTCGGTGCCGCCCTGGGGGCGGAGGAGATCCTGATCTGGACCGACGTCGACGGCATGCGCACCGCCGATCCGCGCCTCTACCCGGGAGCGCGCCGGATCCGCACCCTCTCCTTCGCCGAGGCCCTGGAGCTCTCCTGCTCAGGGGCCAAGAAGCCCCACTACGGCACCCTGGGTCCGGCGAGCCGGGCGGGCGTCGCCATCCGCATCCTCGACTCCCGCCACGCCGAGGCGCAGGGGACGGTAATCGGCCGGCGCAACCCCCAGACCTCACCCACCGTCAAGTCGATCGCCTGCCGCTCCAACGCCCACCTGATCTCGATCCGCGCCAACAGCCCATCCGACGGCCACGGCCTGCCCGGCGCCGTCTTCGAAATCTGCGAGCGCTTCCGCCCGTCGCTCCTGGTGCTCGAGGCGAGCGCCGGCGGTGTGGAGCTCGCCCTCGACCACGAGGACCGGCTCCCGGAGATCCACTCGGCGCTGCTCTCCGCCGTCGGCGGGTCGGCGGAGCTGTGGGTGACGCGCGGCCGCACCGTCGTCTCCCTGATCTCGGAAGACCTCGCCACGCACCCGGAGCTGGCCGAGCGGACCCTGGCGGCGGGGCGGGAGCTCGGGGCACGGCTGGTCCTCCAGGGGGTGGCGGCGCCGGCCGTCCGGGTGCTCGCCGACGAGGAGGACCTCCCCGGACTGATCGCGCGGCTCCACCGGGAGCTGCTGCCGGGCAGCCCCGAGGAGGTGGTCGAATGAACCGGCTGGCGCTCATCGGCTACGGGCGGATGGGCCGCCTGGTCGAGCAGCTCGCCCCGGAGCACGGCTTCGAGGTGGCGCTCCGGCTCCACGGCGCGGAGGGTGGAGCCCGCATTGACCCAGAGATCACGCCCGAGAATTTCCAGGGGATCGACGTGGCGATCGACTTCTCCACCGCGGCGGCGGTGCCGGTGAACGCCGGGCGGATCGCCGCCCTGGGCGTTCCCCTGGTGGTGGGGACGACCGGCTGGGGGAGCGAGCTGCCCCGGGTCCGCGAGGCGGTCGAGCGCCATGGCGCCGGGCTCCTCCATGGCGCCAACTTCTCGGTGGGTGTCCAGGTCTTCTACCGTCTGGCGGAGGCAGCGGCCCGGCTGCTGGCGGAGGAGACGGCGTACGACTCCTGGGCTTATGAGATCCATCACAAGATGAAGCGGGACGCTCCGTCCGGAACGCTGCTGCAGATCCTGCGGGTGATGGAAGCGGCGGGCTACTCGCGGCCGATCGACGTCGCGAGCAACCGGGCGGGGGCGATCCCCGGCACCCACCAGATCGGCTTCGACTCCAAGGCGGACACCATCACCCTCGAGCACCGTGCCCGCAACCGTTCCGGGTTCGCCCATGGGGCCCTGCGCGCCGCCCGCTGGATGATCGGCCGCCGGGGGTTCTACGAGTTCAGCCAGGTCTGGGAGACGATCGTCCAGGAACGGCCGTAAAATGAACCGTACGCGCGCCTTTCACCGCGCGCCCAGGAGAAGCCATGTTTCAAGGATGCGGCACCGCGATGGTCACCCCGTTCCGGTCCGACCTCTCGCTCGACGAGGAGGGGCTGCGCCGGCTGGTCCGCCGCCAGCTCGAAAGCGGGATCCACTTCCTGGTCCCCTGCGGCACTACGGGCGAGAACCCCACCCTGACGCGCGAGGAGCACCTGCGGGTGGTGGAGATCACCCTGGAAGAGGCCAAGGGGAAGGTCCCCGTGCTCGCCGGCTGCGGCGGCAACGACACCCGCGAGGTGGTCGAGCTCGCCCGTGACCTCGAGGGGCTCGGGTCGGACGGCCTGCTGGTCGTCACCCCCTTCTACAACAAGCCGACGCCCGAGGGGCTCTACCAGCACTACCGGGCGGCGGCGCGCGCCACGCGGCTGCCGATCGTGGTCTACAACGTTCCCGGCCGCACCGGCGTGAACGTCGATCCCGGGACCCTGGCGCGGCTGGCGGAGATCGAGACCGTGGTCGGGGTCAAGGAGGCGTCGGGGAACATCTCGCAGATCGCGGCGATCTTCCAGGCGGTCCCCCAGGACTTCTCCGTGCTCTCGGGTGACGATGCCATCACCCTGCCGGTAATCGCGCTCGGCGGCGTCGGAGTGATCTCGGTGGCCTCCAACGAGGTCCCCTTCGCCATGGCGCGGCTGACCTCCCTCTGCCTGGAGGGGGACTTCCCGGCCGCGCGCGAGATGCAGCGCCGGCTCCACGCGCTGATGGAGATCAACTTCATCGAGTCGAACCCCGGGCCGGTCAAGGCGGCGATGGCCCTCATGGGGCTGCTCGAGCCGGTCTTCCGCCTGCCGGCGGTCTACCCGAAGCCGGAGAGCGTGAAGAAGATCGAGACGATCCTGCTCGGCCTCGGGCTGATCCCGGAGAGCCCGGAGGCCGAGACGGCGGTGGAGCAGCGGCTTGCCGTCTGATCTCGGCGGTCTGCGCCCCCTGCGGGAAGCGATCGAGCGGCTCTACGCGGAGCCGCCTTCCGGCCCCGCAGGATACCAACCGGAGCACCGCGACACCTTCGACCGCTTCAAGGCGGCGCTCAACCGCGGTGAGATCCGCGCCGCCGAGCCGGACCCCACCTCTCCCACCGGCTGGCGGGTGAACCCCTGGGTCAAGCAGGGGATCCTCGCCGGCTTCCGCATGGGGGAGATCGTGGACATGTCGGTGGGCGTCGTTCCTCAGGGGGGCCCCGGCGGCCGGCTTTCCTTCCTGGACAAGTCGACCTATCCGCCCCGGGCGCTCGATCCCGCGGCGGGGGTCCGCATCGTCCCCGGGGGGTCGGCGGTCCGCGACGGCTGCTATCTCGGGCGAGGGGTGATCTGCATGCCGCCGATGTACGTCAACGTCGGCGCCTGGGTGGGAGACGGCTCGCTGATCGATTCGCATGCCCTGGTGGGGAGCTGCGCGCAGGTGGGCCAGCGGGTCCACCTCTCCGCCGCGGCCCAGCTCGGCGGCGTGCTGGAGCCGGTGGGGGCCTCGCCGGTGATCGTGGAGGACGACGTCCTGATCGGCGGCAACTGCGGCGTCTACGAGGGGACGGTGATCAAGCGCCGGGCGGTGCTCGGGGCGGGGACGATCCTCACCCGCTCGACCCCCGTCTACGACCTCGTCCGTGAGACGGTCCACCGGGCGACCGACGAGCTGCCGCTGATCATCCCGGAGGAGGCCGTGGTCGTCCCCGGCTCCCGGGCGGTCACCCGCGGGGCCGGCAAGGCGTGGGGGCTCAGCCTCTATACCCCCGTGATCGTCAAGTATCGCGACGCTTCGACGGATGAGCGGGTGCAGCTGGAAGACTGGCTACGCTGATCCCAGCCGCGCCTGCAAAGCCCGCAGCAGCAGCACCTGCGTCATCGCCGGGGGCGATCCCACCTGGGCGCGCAGCAGCATCTTGGCCTTGCTCTCCAGGGATCTGGCGAGGGCGCTGTCGGGCTCGAAGGGGAAGGTGAGGAAGCCGACGCGGCCGCCCGGGAAGCCGAGCTGACCGCCGGCGCCGTCGAGCTTGATCGGGATCAGGTTCGCATGCCGGCCGGCGAGCCCCCAGAAGAGCGAGGCGCTCGGCGTTCCCAGCCCCTCCCAGGTGTCGTCCACCAGCACGACGAGGGGGCGCCTTTCCGCCGCCGCGGTGAGCGCGCCGCACAGGGCCGCACGCTCGCGGGTTACCGGCGCGTATGGCGCGTAGCCGTTCGCCGCGCGCGGAAACTCCAGCAGCACGACCGCCGGCTCCCCTTCCGGCAGGCCGGCGAGAGGACGGGAGACGTCTTCCTCACCGCCCGGATGCAGGACCGTGCGCCCCTCGCCGGCGAACAGGTCCACCGCGAGCGACCGGGCGTGGACCGTGCCCACCGTGACGAGCGGCAGCGACGACGGTATCTCGGATTTTACCCCCCGGCGCTGCCATTCGCGCCAGGCGCGGCGCAGCTCGGGCAGCCCCTCGACCGGCGAGTAGAGGAAGGCCCGGCTGCGCTCCGCCTCCTCCAGCCCGGACAGAGCGGCGGCCATCGAGGGGAGGGGGACCGCCGTGCCGTGGCCGTCGGTGATCTGGCCGATCGTGGCGTTGAACGGCTTGCCCCGCGCCTCGGCCGTCTGGAGCGGCAGGAAGCTCGCCGGCTGGAGCGCCCGCCGGCCGAGCGGCGACAGGGCGGCCCAAACCGCCGGGGCGGCCGCGGCGAGGAAGTCGTTGGCCTCGGTGACCGGGTCGGCATCAGTTCCCATCCTCCTCCTCCTTCTCCTGTCTCATCTTACAGGCTCGGCGGTTGCAGAGAGCTGCGGGACAGGAGGAACTGTCATGGACCAACTCTGGCACGGGTTACAGTGGCTGGTGGGCGCGGGACAGGAAACCAAGAATATCGACGCATTGCAGGTCTGTTTCCGCGCCCTGCTCATCTATTTCTTCGGCTGGGCGATCCTGCGCATCGGCGGCAACCGCTTCCTGGGCCAGGAGACCGTCTTCGACGTGGTGCTCGGCTTCGTCCTGGGATCGACGCTCAGCCGGGCCATCAACGGATCGAGCCCGATCCTCCTGGCCCTGGTGGCTTCGACGCTCCTGGTAGGGGTCCATCATCTCCTGGCCTGGGCCACCTTCAAGTCCAGATCCCTGGGCGAGTTCTTCAAGGGACGTCCCCGGATGCTGGTCCGCGACGGTGAAATCCTCCCGGAAGAGTTGCGCCGGCGCCTGCTCTCGGAGGGGGACCTGGACGAATCCTTTCGCCTGAACGGCCGCCTGGACGATCGCCGCAAGGTGAAGGAGGCCCGCTTCGAGCGCAATGGCAAGATCAGCGTGATCAAAAAGCAGGAGCCCAGGATCCTGGAGATCCGTGTCGAGGAGGGGGTCCAGACGGTGCGGATCGAGATCGGCTGACAGCGGATTCCTGGCAGTGGTTGCAGAACTGCGCGCTTCGCACTAATATCTGGTTGATTCCCTCGTTGTCAGGCTTTCGGGTCTGGAAGCCTTTCAGGGGAATTCCCCAGGCCGGCGCGAGCGTTCGAGGAGGTGACACGGTCCCTCCGCGTTTCGGTGCCGGGCCGAGATCCCAAGACCAGGAGGACATTCATGACGACCGCGACCGTCGAGACCCTGCAGTTTCAAGCCGAGACCAAGCAGCTCCTCGACCTGATGATCCATTCGCTGTACTCGAACAAAGAGATCTTTCTCCGCGAGCTGATCTCGAACGCGTCCGACGCCCTCGACCGCCTCCGCTTCGAGGCGCTCACCAAGCCGGAGCTCCTCGAGGGGGACGAAAAACTAGAAATCCGCCTCGCGGCAGACCGCAAGAATCGCACGCTGACCATCTACGACAACGGCATCGGCATGAGCCGCGACGAGGTGATCAACAACATCGGGACGATTGCCAAGTCCGGCACCCGCGAGCTCGCCGAGCGGCTGAAGCAGGGCGAGTCCCAGCAGTCGATCGCCGAGATGATCGGCCAGTTCGGCGTCGGCTTCTACTCCTCGTTCATGGCCGCCGAGCGCGTCGAGCTGGTGACCCGCCGGGCCGGCGAGACCGCCGCCACCCGCTGGGAGTCGACCGGCGACGGCACCTACACCATCGAGGAGACCGAGAGCCCCCGCCGCGGCACCTCGATCACCCTGCATCTGAAGCCCGAGGACAAGGACAACGGCGTCGACGACTTCTCCGACCGCTGGGTGGTCAGCCGCATCGTCCGCCGCTACTCGGACTTCGTCAGCTACCCCATCATCCTCACCGCCGAGAAGGACCCCGAGATCGAGGACCTCGCCAAGGAGAAGGAGACCGGCGAGAAGCCCGAGATGCCGCTCGAGGAGAAGGTCCTCAACTCGATGAAGCCGATCTGGACCCGTCCCGCCTCCGAGGTCACCCAGGACGAGTACAAGGAGTTCTACAAGCACATCTCCCACGACTGGAACGAGCCGCTCAAGGTGATCCAGTACAAGGCCGAGGGGCGGATCGAGTACCAGGCCCTGCTGTTCGTCCCGTCGCAGGCGCCGTACGACCTCTACTACGTCGCCTCGAAGCCGGGGCTGCAGCTCTACGTCAAGCGCATCCAGATCATGGAGAAGTGCGAGGACCTGCTGCCGCAGTACCTGCGGTTCGTGCGCGGCGTGGTCGATTCGCCGGATCTCCAGCTCAACGTCTCGCGCGAGATGCTGCAGCAGGACCGCTTCATCACCCTGATCCGCAAGGGCCTGACCAAGAAGATCCTCGACGTCCTGGACGAGATGCGGGAGAAGGACGCCGAGACCTACCGCAAGTTCTGGGCGGAATTCGGCCGCGCCATCAAGGAGGGGGTCAGCTCCGACTACGAGAACAAGGAGCGCCTGCTCGAGCTGCTGGTCTTCCAGTCCTCGAACCATCCGGAGGAACTGACGACGCTCAAGGACTACGTCTCGCGGATGAAGGAAGGGCAGAACGAGATCTACTACCTGACCGGCGAGTCGCGCTCGCAGGTGGAGAACTCCCCCCATCTCGAGGCGATCAAGGAGAAGGGCTACGAGGTGCTCTACCTGGTCGATACGGTGGACGAGCTGCTGACGCAGTCGCTCCACGAGTACGGCGGCAAGCGCCTGAAGTCGGTCGGCAAGGGGACCGTGTCGCTCGGCAACGAGGACGAGAAGAAGCAGGCCGAAGAGGACCTCAAGGCGCAGGAGGAGCAGATGAAGCCGCTCCTGGAGCACCTGCAGAAGAAGCTCGACACCTGGGTCAAGCAGGTGCGCCTGACCAACCGCCTCACCGCCTCGCCCGTCTGCCTGGTGGGCGCCGAGCACGACTACAGCCCGCAGCTCGAGAAGCTCCTCCAGAAGGGAAAGGGGGGCGGCCCCAAGCAGCGCCGTATCCTGGAGCTCAACCCGAAGCACGAGATCCTCTCCCGGATGACCGAGCGCTTCGAGAAGAACCAGGACGACCCGATGCTCGAGGACTACGCCCAGCTGCTCTTCGGCTACGGCCTGATCTCCGAGGGTGGCGAGCTGCCCGACCCCGTACGGTTCAACCGCGCCGTGGCGGACCTGATGACGCGCAGCTCTTAGGACCCGACCTCCAGGAGTGCGGATCGAGGGGCGGCCGCGAGGCCGCCCTTTTGTTTTGCTTCCGGCGTTTTTTCCGGCACCTCCCCGAACCGGCGCTCCCGACGGTGAAACTCCCTCACGGCCTCGGCCAGGTCGGCGCCGCCGAAGTCGGGCCACAGGCGGTCGGTGAAGACCAGCTCGGCGTAGGCGCACTCCCAGAGCAGGAAGTCCGACAGCCGCTTCTCGCCGCCGGTGCGGATCAGGAGATCGACGTCCGGCACGGGAATTTCACCGTCCCGCGGCTCGGCCAGGAGGCGAGCGAAGGTCTCCCGGGAGGGTCGCTCCTCCTTCTGGAGACGGGCGGCGGCGCGGAGAATGGCGTCGCGCGCCGAGTAGTCGACCGCGATGCGGAGCAGGAAGCGGTCCGCCTCCGCCGTCCGCGCCTCGGCCTCCTCGATCACCCGCACCAGCCCCGGAGAGAGCCGGTCCCGGCGCCCGATCACCGACATGCGGACGCCGTTCTGCGCGCACTTGCCCGCCTCCGCGGTCAGATAGCCGCGGAAGAGGCGCATCAGGGCGCGGACCTCCATGTCCGGACGCTTCCAGTTGTCCGAGGAGAAGGCGAAGAGCGTCAGCGTGCCGACCCCGAGGTCGGCGGCCGCCTCCACGGCGCGCCGCACGGCCTCCACTCCCGCCATGTGCCCCGCCGTCCGCGGCCGGCCGCGCGACACCGCCCAGCGGCCGTTGCCGTCCATGATGATCGCCACGTGCAGGCCCCTGGCAGCGCGGACGGCGGGAGCGGGCGCGAGCCGCAGCGGAGCGCTCATCGCGCGGCTCCCTCGGCACGCGGGTGGTCCAGTTGGGCCAGGATGTCCGACTGCCCCCGGACCCGGGCGAGGAGCCGGGCCAGATGCCCCTTCCAGGAAGCCGTGAGCCGGAGGTCCGGCGCCTTCCGGAGCAGCGCCCGGATGACCTTCTCGTTGCCATCCGTCACCGCGTAGGTCAGCGCCGTCTCGTTCCCGCGCTGCCGGAGATACGGATCGGCGCCGTCGGCCAGCAGCTCGTCCACGATCTCCTCCTCCCCTTGAGAGCAGGCCAGCATCAGCGGGGTGATTCCCCGTCGATTCGCCCCGTTCACGCCGGCCCCGGCGGCGACCAGGGCCCGGACGGAGCCGAGCTCGCCCTTGTGGACGGCATGCAGCAACGGCGTCCAGCCGTTCGGACCATGGTCACGCCCCTCAGGGTTCGCCCCGGCCTGGATCAGCGTCCGGATGGCATCCGTCCGGCCGGTCCGGGCCGCCCAGTCCAGGGCGGTGAAGCCGTGCGAGTCCTCGATGTCGGCCGGATGGACCGCCAGCTCCCGCCGCAGCTCCTCGACGGACCCGCTCGCCACCGCCACCTCCACCGGCCCTTCGGGGCGCGGCCGCGGCAGGAGCGAAGTGAGCGTCCAGAGCCCCACCGCCGTCAGGATCGCGAGCGCCAGGGCGATTGAAGCCAGAATCCGGATCTTCACGTTGGGCCCTCCTCCTCAAACAAACGACAGACAAATGACTTTGTTTTACAAAGTCAATGGACGCGAAGGAACCTCACCTCAACCCTCCCGGGTGGCCTGGATGATCGCCTCCATGTGATCCAGGTAGCGCTCGAGCGCCCGGCGGCCCGCGGAGGTCAGCCGGTACTCGGTCTTCGGCATCCGCCCCTCGAAGTACTTCTCGCAGGTGATGTAGCCGGCCTCTTCGAGCTTGCGGGCATGGACGCTCAGGTTGCCGTCGGTCGTCTTGAGCAGCTTCTTGAGATCGTTGAAGCCCAGGCGGTCGTTGACCGCGAGAGCGCTGACGATCCCGAGCCGCATCCGCTCGTGGATGAGACGGTCGAGGTCGAGCGCCGTCTGGGGAGCGGGGGCATGAACGGCCACGTCCGCCTCCTCGGCGGCGCCGCCGTCGTCGTGCTTCAAGGCGCTCCGCTTAGCCACCGTGCCTCCAGGCGATGACGGCGCCGAAGATCACGTGCAGCCCGCCGAAGCCGGCCGCCAGCAGGAGGTCCCGCCAAGCGGTGGGCGCCACGAGCGCCAGCGCGCCGAGAGCCATGAAGGCCATTCCCATCACCGGAACGATGCGCACCGAGAAGGCCCCGCCGGTCACCACGCCCGTGCCGTAGAGCAGGAGCCAGACCCCCGGCAGCACACCCGCGTTGCCGGAGAAGAGCAGGACCGGCGTCAGCAGCGCCCCCGCGATCAGTGGCGGGAAGAGCCCGAGGGCGAACCGGATGCCGGGCTTGGAAAAGAGGCTCTGCTCGGACCGGCTCGCCTTCCAGGCGATGGCGCCCGTGGTGATGAGAAAGGCGACCAGGGCGTCCCACAGCCAGACCTGCAGCCAGCCCCAGGTCGTCTGCTGCCGGGAAGCCACCCAGGCGGCGAGCAGCGCGGTCACGCCGACCGCCACCTCGCCGAGCCCCGAGACCGCGGTGAAGAAGGCGGCCCCCTCCATCGTCTCGCGGATGAACCGCAGGTTGTCCATCGCCCGCAGATGGAGCGCCGGAGGAGGCACGAGCCGGGGACGGGTGGGCTGCGGATCGGTCATCACCGCTCCAATGTACGCCCGCGCCTCAGCGGTCGTCAAGCACTTTTTGGCACAAAGCAGAATCCGGAGGCGGGCGCTAGGCCGGCTTCGCCTCCCCACGCCTCTTCGCCATCGCCGCCACCATCCCGACCATGGACATCAGCCCCATGGACTTGCCCATGGAGAGCGCGGCCGAAGACCTGGTAGACGACATCCTGCGACACCTCGGCCACCTGCCCTGGAGGAGCGCCGGAGAGGGCCTCCCCCAGGATCACCGCCATGGCCTTGGCTGAGATCCCTTGCGGGTTCTCGACCGCGAAGTGGAAGTCGAGCGTGCCGTCCGGCCGCTCCTCGCCGAAGACGTAGGCTTCCGACTCGCAGGCGGGAACCTGGTGCTCCGCGGCGAAGGGCCGCCGCGCGAGCCGCGGCGGCACCTCCTCGAAACGGCCGGCGATGTCGATCAGGAGCTGGATGCGCTCGTTGCGGTCGGGGACCATCTCGAGCGCCTCCAGCGTTTCGGTCAACTTTTCCGGTACGGCCATACGCGTGCTCTCCGGGGCTCAGCGCTCGATGGGAACTCCCACCAGGTTGCCCCACTCCGTCCAGCTCCCATCATAATTCCGCACCTTGTCGAAACCCAGCAGGTGGGTGAGGACGAACCAGGTGTGGCTGCTGCGCTCGCCGATGCGGCAGTAGACGATGACGTCGTCCCCCGGCTTGATCCTGGCGTCGTTCTCATAGAGGGAGCGCAGCTCCTCGGCGGTCTTGAACGTGCCGTCGTCGGGGTTGACCGCCTTGGCCCAGGGAACGCTCGCCGCTCCCGGGATGTGGCCGCCGCGCAGCGCCCCCTCGTTCGGGTACTCCGGCATGTGGAGCTTCTTGCCGCTGTACTCGTCGGGGCTGCGCACGTCGACCAGCGGCTTCTTGCCCGTAAGGTGCTCGAGCACCTGGTCGCGGTAGGCGCGGATGCGCTTGTCGTCCCGCTCGGCGGCCCGGTATTCGCTCGCCGGGTAGCTCGGCACATCCTTGTTCAGCGGCCGGCCCTCGTTGGCCCACTTGATCCGTCCGCCGTCCATCACCTTCGCCTTGTCGTGCCCGAAGAGCTGGAACACCCAGAAGGCGTAGGTCGCCCACCAGTTGTTGCGGTCGCCGTAGAAGACGACCGTGGTGTCCTTGGTCACGCCGATGCGCCGCATCAGCGCCTCGAACCCCTCCTTGCCGAGATAGTCGCGCCGCACCGGGTCGTTCAGGTCGCGCGTCCAGTCCACCTCGACCGCGCCGGGGACGTGCCCGGTCGCGTACAGCAGGGGATCCTCGTTCGATTCGATGATCCGGATCCCCGGATCGTTCAGATGATTCGCCACCCACTCTGTCGATACCAGCACCTCGGGATGGACATAGCCACGGCTCTCGATTTCGCTCACCTCAGGTCTCCTTTCGCTCTTGCCGCAAAGGTCCCCAACAATTTGTGACCAATCGTATCATCTTCAACTTTCGTCGCCAACGCCACCCTTTTCTCCCTCCCTCCGCTTCGGCTACAGTTAAGCAACTTCGAGCACCTTCTAGACCACAGGGCCCGCATCGTGGCGGTCCTGGTCCGGCAGGCATCGCCGGCCGTGGTGGCCGCCGATCTGACCTGCCGCGAAGGAGTTGTATGTCCAGTCGTCAGTACCGTCGTACTCTTGTCCTCGCCCTCCTCTTCTCGACGGGAGCGCTGTCGCTTCCGCGGGCGGAGGCGGCGCCCGCCCGGAGCGGTCCTCACCGCGCCGGACTCACCGTCCAGGAGAGCCTCTTCAACCCCGGCCTTCTCGCCGCGGTGAAGAGCCTCTGGGGGATGCTCAAGGACGCTCCAGCCCTGCCGGCCGGCGGGCACGATCCCTACAAGCCCGGCAACAAGGAGGGCCCGGGGGCCTGCCCGCACGGCCACATGTAATCTTTTACCGGGGGATGTGAGGCTCGAAGGCTGCGGAAAGCTTCGAGGCGGACTTGGGAGTTCCGTGATAACGAAGGGGGAGACTCGGGACCGATGACCGATCGGCACCTGGATCGCAAAGCTCTGGAACGGTTCCTGGATGGCGGCCTGCCCGAGGGCGAGAGCCGTGTCCTCCAGCGCCACCTCTTCCTCTGTCCGGTCTGTGAAGAGCGCCTGGCCGCTCTTCTCCCAGGCTCCGCGGCCTCCCCGCACCCCGCCCGCTCCGATCGGGACTACGGAGGCCGGGGCTATGGGGAATTGATTCAACACCTGCTGCGAGATCGCCGCACCGAGCTCGCCGCGCACCGCCGCAAGCTGGCGGAGGAGCGGCGCGACGCCTCCAGGCTCTGGCGGGAGATCGAGCCCCATTCCGCCACGCGGCGGCGGACGATGATCGGAGGGGACGCCCGTTTCCGAAGCTGGGGCCTCTTCGAGCTCCTCCTGGACCGCTCGCGCCAGGCTACCTTCGAGGACCCCCGCCGGGCGGAGGATCTCCTGCGGCTGGCGCTCGAAGTGGCCGAGCGGTTGAGCCCCGAAGAGCACGGGCCGGGATCGAGCGCGGCGGCCAAGACCCGGGCCTGGGCCTGGCTGGGGAACGCCCTGCGCCTGCTGGGAGACTTCCGGCAGGCCGAGCTGGCCTTCCAGGCGGCGGAGCTGCACCTCTCCCGGAGCTGGCTCGATCCCCTGGACGAGGCGCTGATCCTGGAGCTCAAGGCCCCCCTGCGGCGCGCCCAGCGCCGGTTCGACGAAGCCGTGGAGCTGCTCGAGGACGCGGTCGCCATCTACCGCGAGGTCAACGAGCCCCATCTCCAGGGCCGGGCGTTGATGGTCAAGGGCCTCGCGCTGCAGTACAAGGGGGAACTCGAGGCCGCCGCGGACGACTTCCGCGCCAGCCTCCTGCTGCTCGATGCCACCCGTGAGCCCCGGCTCATGGTGATGGGCCGGCACAACCTCATCGGCTGTCTCCACGCAGCCGGCCGCAGTGCCGAGGCGGCGGCGCTGATCCCCGGGGCGAGGCGGTTGTACGAGCAGGTGGGCGCTCTCACCTATCTGCCCCGCCTGCGCTGGACGGAGGGGAGGGTGCTCGTCACCCTGGGGCGGCCGGCGGAAGCCGAGGCGGCCCTGCTCGAGGTGCGCGACCACTTCGTCGAGGAGGGGATGGCCTTCGACGCCGCCCTGGTCTCGCTCGACCTCTCAACGCTCTATCTGGGGCAGGGCCGGCCCGAGGAGACGAAGCACTTGGCCGCCGAGCTGATCCCCATCTTCCAGTCCCACGAGATCTACCACGAGGCCCTGGCCTCCCTGATCCTCTTCCAGCAGGCGGCCGGGATGGAGCAGCTCACCGCCGGGCTGATCGAGGAGATCGCCGCCTATCTCCAGGAAGCCCGCGGCAACCCCCACCTCAAGTTCCGGGACCAGGCGTAGGCGACGACCCCGCCTCGAACCGGAGGTCCGGAGCGTGCCGGGCCTTCCGCAGGTACTCCGCGACCTCCGCCACCGTCTCGACGCCCGCGCGTTCGGCCTCCACGGCCCGCTGGAAGATCGCCAGCGCGGCGAGCGCCTCGCGGTGGATCTGGCGCGAGGCGAAGATCGGCACCATTCCCGCCGCCAGGCTCTTCAGCTCCTCCATCCTCCCCTGGCGGGCATAGAGCAGGGCCAGGTCCAGCGAGACCAGGGCCGTCTCGTAAGGAATGCCTTCCGCCAGAAAGCCGTCCCGGGCGGCCAGGAACAGCGCTTCGGCCCGTTCGAGCTGGCTCAAGCCCCGGGCGATCTTCCCCTCCACCCACTTGCGCCGGTTCCGCATCCGGGGGTCCGGGAACTCTTCGTACAGCGGGCGCGCCTCGCGAAGAGCCCGCTGGGCCTCCAGGAAGCGGCCGGAGATGGCCAGGCAATCGACGAGGTTGTGCCGGACGACGAGCAGCAGGCGAGGCTCCTGCTCCGGGTCGATCAGCTCCAGCGCCTGGTGGAGCAGGGGAATGCTGCGCTCCGGCTGGCCGGCGTACTGATGGACGGTCGCCAGGTTGACGAGCGCCCTTCCCGCCCGGTGCCGCTCGCCCAATTGGAGGAAGAGCGAGACGGACCGCCGAAGCCGCCGGAAAGCGTCGTCGAACCGGCGCTGGGCTCTGCGCAGCGAGGCGTCCAGATCGAGCAGGATCGCCTTCTCGAAAAGGTCTTCGGACCCTGTTTCGAGGTGCTCCCATGCCTTGCGGAAAGCCTCTTCCGCCCCCTGCAGGTCGGAGCGGATGCGGCGGGCGTTGCCCACGTGGGCCCAGGCGCGGGCGCGCAGGTCCTCGAGCCGCTCCGCGCCGTAACGCTCGGCCGCCAGGAAATCGGCAAGCCGCAAAGCCAGAAGTCCCAGCGTCTCGCCATCGCCCGGGTCCTCGAGGCTCGCCTTCAGGCTCTCCTCGACCAGCAACTCGAACAGGCCCCAGGTATGGAATCGCCGGCTGTTCCGGAGCAGGATCTCGCGCTGCTCTCCCGTGTGCTCCCGCAACTCGGCCAGCAGGCCCCGCGCCTCTCCCCGCTCCCGCGCCACGACCAGGATCCACTCGGCGGCGGCGCCCCAGCTCCGCTCGAACGCGGCGTCGTACTCGATGGATCTCGACGGACGGATCGGCAGCGCCGGAGCCGGATCGCCGGGGCTGGAAGGACCGGCGAAACGTGATCGGCAGGGCTCGCACTCGGCCAAGTGCCGGAGCGCCCGCCGGCCCGGCTCGTCCAGCGATTGCAACAGACCCTCCAGGACCTCGTCACTCGGATGGATCTTCACTGGTTCCTCCTCTCGCCGGTCGACGCTGGCAGCGGTCCGTTAAATCATCCTGATGGAATTTTGAACCTTTTGACGCTTTTCGCCAAGCGGCAACATTTCCTTGGAGAACAGCTCTGGATGCTGAAGAAAGAATAAGTATGCCGGCTCCCGCGGAACCGGCATAGAACGCCTGCGAGCCGGGGCTCGCCCGTGGCTACATCCCCCGCGACATCGCTCCGGTCGCCTGACGACCGGCGTCCACCGGGCGGCTGGAGTGGACGGGGTGGCGCTTGAGCCCGTTGGGATCCGCAGCGGAACCGTCCTTGGTCAGCATGGGCGCCAGGCCGGAGGCCGCCCAGGCCCAGAGCTCCTGGACGAAGGCTCCCGCGGATGGGCCGGCGGCGAGCGGCCGGGCCTCAGCGGCTCCGGCGGTCACGATCGACAGAAACGCGAGGATGGCGGCAAGGGAAATCATCTTTCGAGACATGACACTCCTCTCCTCTCCCGCGGCCCACAGCCGCAACCTCCATGGTCGTGGCGGGGGCCGCTAACGCAAAGGGTGCCACTTTTTTCGTCCGGAAGGGACAAGCAGACAAGCGAAAGCCCCGGGTCTCCCCGGGGCTTCGAGGGGCGGAGGGACGACGGACTAGTACCGGACGGTGCCCGAGCCGGGCGTGCCGGTGCCGGCGCCGGTGGTGGCGTGCTGGCCCAGGTACTCCTGGACGACGGTCGGGAGGCTCTGCTCCAGCCAGCGGGCCATCTCCTCCTCGTCGCGGAGGATGGTCTCGCAGACCTGCACCACCTGGCTCTCGCCCAGGGCGCGGGCGGCCACGATCAGCGCCTTGTAGGAGGCGATCTCGAAGTGCTCGGCCGCGTAGTCGGAGAGGGCGTTCTTGACCAGCTCGTCCGGCGAGACACCGGTCGAGCGCCCCTGGAAGAAGCCGGAGATCGACCCCATGGCCGTCTTCACCGACGAGGTGCTGCCGCCCAGGCGCTCCACGCACTCGCGGACGCGCTCGGCATGCATCTTGGTCTGCTCGAGGTGCTGGGCGATCTTGCGGTACATCTCAGGGCGGTCCTTGACGTCGCTCGCGTGGTTCTCGAGCACCTGCACCAGCCCCTTCTCCATCGCGTAGGCATCATTGAGCCAGCCGATGAGGGTCTCCCTCGGATCTTGATTCGCCATGCTGCAACTCCCTTCTACTGCTGTTGATTCCTGTTGAATGACCGGACGCCGAAGGCGTCATCCGGAAAAGCTGCAACATGTATGCCCCTCAGGCGCTCTTCCTCTCCGCGATTCGCTCGGGCTTGGGTGGCACCTCCGGCCGGCGCTCCTGGAGATCGAACCGGTTGCCGGCGCTCAGCACGTGCAGCTTGACGTCGAACACCGACATCGTCTTCTCCAGCTCCTCCTGCGGCTCCGCCAGGTTCGAGTAGGAAACCTTGCTGCCGTCGAGCACGTAGACGGCGCCGGCGCCCACCACCTCGAACCACTCGTTGTCGGTGAGGATGATGGCGGTGTTCTCGTCGAGCCCGATCCCCAGGGTGCGGGGGTTCTGGGTGATCGCGCCGAGCAGCCGCCCGAGCCGGCCCCGCTGGGCGAAGTGCTGGTCGATCACCGCGTTGCGGATCAGGCCGAGGCCGGGCGCCATGCCGAGGACGGTATCGACCTTGTGGGATTCGTCGCCGTCGCCGGAGATCAGCATGGTCTCGCTCATCACCGAGGCGCCGGCGGAGGTCCCGGCGATCGTCCCCCCCTGCTCGTAGATCTCCTCGATCCGCCGGTACACGTAGGAGTCGCCGAGCTGGCTGGTGATCTTCAACTGGTCGCCGCCGGTGAAGAAGACCACGCTCGCGCCGTCCAGGATGCGGACGACCTCCTCCTTGAAGCCCTCCTCACGGATCCGGACGTCCAGCCACTCGACCTTCTTGACCCCCAGCTTGCCGAAGATCTCCCGGTAGTCCTTCCAGGTCTCCTCCGGCTCCGCGGTGGCGATGGTGGCGACCACCAGCTTGCCCGTCCCCGCCCGGCGCGCGACCTCCTGCAGGACCGTCCGCTCCGCGTCCTTGCGCTCGCCGCCGCCGATGATGATCAGGGTGCCCTGCTTGGCCTCGACCTTGGCGGGGCCCTTGACGGGGCGCGGCTTGCTCCGCGCCGTCTTCTCAGTCTTCCGCTGCGTCTGCGTCTTCCGCGTCTTCTGAGTCATGGCTCGTCTTCCTCCAAGATCATTTCTCACCCACCATGTGGAGCTCCCGCGAGCTCGTCTCGACGACCTTCTCCACGATCCCCAGCTTCCCTTGCTTGACCAGGCGCCGCCCCCGGGCGATCACCTCCACGACCTCCAGCGAGTCCTTGCGCAGCACCAGGAGGTCGGCGTCCCTGCCCGGCGCGAGCCGCCCCTTGCCCGCGAGCTTCAGGACCTTCGCGGTGTTGGCCGTCACCAGCGCGAGCACCTTCTCCAGCGGCATGCGGTACTCGAGGACGCACTGCTGGACGACCTGGTAGAGCTGGCGCGGCGCGCTGCTGTCCGAATCCGAGGAGAGGGTCAGCCGGGCGGGATCCCCCCCTGGTCGAAGTAGCGGCGGACCCAGCCGCCCATGTCCTCGGTGGCGGAGTCCATGTCGATGAAAGAGCCCCGGCGGACGAGCTCGATCCCCTCGTCCTGCAGCTCGGGGCTGCGGTTGAGGTGCGTCGGGTAGAGACAGCCCGGCGAGATCTCCGGGTACGCCTCCAGCAGGTCGAACAGCGGCTTCAGCCGCCGCTTGCCCTCGCCGACGTGGAAGTGGGTGACCCCCGCCTTGCGCGACAGCATGCCGCCGACGTGGGCGTCCACCACCACCCGCGCCAGCTCCTCGGACGAAGGCTGGGGCGCCCGGTGATCGGAGATGGCGATCTCGCCGACCCCGATCACCTCGTCCACGATCATCAGGTCGTTGCGGATGGAGCCGCTGAAGGTCGCCGGCGGGATGCCGTAGTGCCCCGTGTACAGGTAGGAGCTCATCCCCTCTTCCCGCAGCCCCTTCACCTTGGCCAGCAGGCTGATCAGGGGCCGGGTGGTGGCGTCCACCCCCAGGACCCCGACGATGGTGGTGATCCCGCAGGTCACGATCTCGGAAAGCTGGAGATCGGGAGTGCGGCTGGCGAACCCCTCCTCGCCGCTGCCGCCGATCAGATGGCTGTGCGGATCGATGATCCCCGGGGTGACGAAACAGCCGGAGGCGTCGATCACCTCCAGCTCCAGCCCCAGGAGGGAGGCCGCCTTGCGGGCGTCGGCCTCCCCCATGCGGGCGATCCGGTCGCCGATCAGCAGGACCGGCTGCCGCCCCCGGGGCTCGGGAGCATAGATCTCGCCGTTCTCGATCAGGGTCAGCATCCCGTTGCCCTCCTCTACCCCTTCGCGACTCCTCTCCTCCGCTACTCCTCTTTACCGATCAGGCTGACCGTGCTCGCCTGCGGCCCCTCGAACCCCTGCTCCTCGGCGAAGCGGACCCGCGCCCCCACCTCCAGCTTGTCGAACCCCGGCGGATCGAGCACGGCGTTGCGGTGGAAGTAGACCTCCTGGCCGTCCGGCACGGCGATGAAGCCGAAGCCCTCCTCGGGGAAGACGCGGACCACCTGCCCCTCCGGCGGGAGCACCGAGGTCTTCACGTCGCCGCGCCGGCGCTGCGACCAGGTCTCGACCTGCCGCTCGGCGGCATCGAAGGCCTCGCGGACCGCCGCGAACAGCTCCTCCGCCTCCTTGTTCGCCACCAGCTCGGAGCCGGGGACGGTGATATCGACCCGCACCCGGAAGGGGCCCCCCTCCTGGTGATGGTTGCCCGTGGGGCGCTCGACGGCGATCCGGCAGCTCGTGATCCGGTCGGAATGCCGCTCCAGGCGGCCGGCGCGCTTGCGCAGCTCGGCCTCCAGAGGCGGGGAAAGATCGATCCAGCGGGTGGAAATCTCCAAAGGTACCTGCATGCTCCACTCTCCTTTCCCTTGGGACGGCTCCCCGGAGAACAGCGCGGCCCGCTCGGGGCCCGGGCTCTCCGGGGCACCCGGAGAAGGCCGCAAGGCCCGTGCCATCTGAAATGAATCCCCCTGGCAGATCACTTACAGATAGCGGGGAGCCGGCGTATTTTCCCCCCGTGCTACCATCCGAAAGCAACTCAACAAACCTTGACCGCCGCGCTTCGTATCCTGGATACGGACCCTTCCGACAGATTGGAACCACCATGGTCGAATCCCTGAAATCTCCCCGTTTCCGCGTGCAGTTCCCCTTGGTTCAGAAGTTCCGCGGCCGGCTCGGCAAGATCGCCTTCCGGCTGCTGCTCGTGCTGATCCCCCTGCTCCTGCTGCGCGCCTGCGTGCTGACCTACGTGCCGCCCGACCAGATCGGCGTGCGGCAGATCTCCTATGGCCCCGGCAAGGGTTTGCAGAAAGAGGCGGTGATCCTCGGCTACCGCCGGGAGATCGCCGGCTACGAGAGGGTCCACACCTTCCCGCGCGACATCCAGGTGGTGGAGTTCACCAACAGCCCCTCGGAGTCGAGCGCCGGCCACCGCCAGATGCCCGCCATCAAGGTGCCGACGGTGGACGGCTATCCCGTGGACGTGGACGTGACGGTCCTCTACCGGCTCAAGGACCCCTACAAGGTCGCTTCCAAGTTCGGGTTCAGCAAGGGGTACGAGGAGTCGGTCGTCATCCGCTTCACCGACTTCCTGGTCAAGCGGTACCTGGGCGAGCTGCGGGCCGAGCAGTTCTACCACGAGGCGAGGCTCGCCAAGGTGACCGCCCTCAAGGCCGATCTCACCCAGCGCCTGGCGGCCAACGGCCTCTTGCTGACCGACGTGCTGATCCGCCAGTACGACTATCCGCCGACCTTCCAGTCGCTGACCGAGCAGAAGAAGATCCAGGACCAGTCGGTGCTCGCCAACCGCGAGCTCGCCAAGCAGGCGGAGGTGCAGACGCGGCTCAACCAGACGACCGCCGAGGGGCAGAACCTGATCAACGTGAAGACCGCCGAGTTCAACGCGCAGGTCACCGAGATCACCGCCCGCCGGGACCTCTACGAGCGCCAGAAGCGGGCCGAGGCCGACCTGCTGATCAAGTCGGCGGAGGCCAACGGCACCGAGCAGATCAACCGCGCCCTCGAGGGCGCCGGCTCGGCGAAACTCCTCAAGCTGCGCCGCGGCCTCGCCCTGCTCAACAGCATCAAGGGCCCGATCTACATCACCGAGGACCCCACGGACCTCGGCAAGATCAGCTCGGAAAAGCCGGAAAAACATTGAACTCCTTTCAGCGACGAGAAAGTGACGATAACGCCATGAAACGTTTTTCAATCCTCACCGGCGGCCTGCTGCTCGCGGCCGGCGCCCTCTCCGGGTGCACCCCGCACACGACGGAGGCGACCGAGGTGGGCGTGAAGTTCAACAAGCTGACCAGATCCGTCGAGATCAAGGAGGCGGGAGCGAACTACTTCTTCCTGCCCATCGTCAACGACTGGCGGAAGTACGACATCTCCCTGCGCAACCTGGTGATGACCGCCAACGTCGAATCGGGGGACCGCAGGGGCAAGGACGACCTGCGCTTCAAGACGCGGGACGGCAACGACATCGAGACCGACGTCACCGTCCGCTGGCGGATCGATCCCACGCGGGTGGACTACGTCTGGAAATACGTCGGCCCAAGCACCGACGAGGTCCAGGACCGCCTGGTGCGGCCGCAGGCGCGGGCCTACGTCCGCGACGTCCTCAACCGGCTCAACTCGGAGGACTTCTACAACCCGGCGCTGCGCTTCGCGGCGGCCAACGACGCGACGCAGCTCCTGGCCCGTCAGCTCGGCCGCTACGGCATCATTGTCGAGCAGGTGATCCTCGGCGACTTCTCCTTCAAGCCCGAGTACCAGCGCCTGATCAACGCCCGCAAGGAGGCGGAGAAGACGGCCGAGAAGCTGGAGGCCGAGATCCTGGCCACCCGGGAGGCCAACCAGGCGCACCTGCAGTCGAAGGTCGCCCTGCTCACCGAGACGCTGACCCGCGCCGAGGGCGAGCTCGAGCAGACCAAGCGCAACGCCGACGCCTACCTCGTCCAGCGCCAGCAGGGGGCGCAGGCCATCTTCGCCGAGAAGACGGCGCAGGCCGAGGGCATCCGCAAGGAGCGGTCGGCCCTCAACAGCAGCGCCGGCGACGCCTACGTCAACCTGCAGCTCATCGAGGCGCTGCAGAAGAAGGAGATCCGCCAGATCCCCAAGCTGCCCAGCGGCAACGTCATCATCGACGGCAACAAGCTCCTCCAGCAGCTCGGCGTCCTGCGCTACGAGATCAACCGGCAGAACCAGGAAGAGGAGGCGCCGCCGCCGCGCAAGCCGTAGGCGGCGAAAGGGAAACACCATGTTGAACCTGGCTGGATCGTCCTACGACTATGGCACCATCCTGTTCGCCGTGCTCCAGGAGTGCGAGCACAAGCGGCGCGCCCTGCTGCCCAACGAGGCGGAGGCGCGCCTCAAGGAGATCGCCCGCGGCAAGCTCGCCGAGATCCGGGAGAGCTACGAGGAGTGCGGCGGCGCTCCGGGCTACTGGCAGGAGATCGAGCGGGAGGTGGTCGAGACCGCCCTGCCGCAGTACATTCCGGCGGCGATCGAGCAGAACCGGCAGGAGAAGACCAATTATGGGATCTGGCGTCAGGGGGACCCCTTCGCCCGCATCCTCTTCGGCCTTCTCGGCCTGCTGATCGGCGGGCTGATCTGGAAAGCCCCCTTCATCCCGATCTGGGACGAGAGCATCGCCTTTCTCGCCGCGCTGATCGGCCTTCTCTACCCGGAGATCAAGAAGGCCTTCCACGACGTCAGGCACTCGCGCCTGTTGAACCGGCTGATCCATCAGGCGGAGACGTACCAGAAGACCCAGTCCGCCCGCTACGTCACCGAGGCGAAGCTGGCGGAGGAGCTGAACGCGGTGGGGAGCGGGCCCGTCCGGACCCTCGCTCCCCCCACCCCTTCTCTCCCGTCCCCTGCCGCCCTCCCGCAGCGGGAGAGAGAGGGCTCGAAGGCGGGATAGCTACTCCCCGAACGGCCGCGACAGCACGCAGGCGTTGATCCCGCCGATCCCCATCGACAGCTTGCCCGCCACCCCCCGGGTGGCGGCGCAGGGCTCGTCGAAGACGTAGAGGTCGTGCACGCCGGCGATCTCCCGGTTGAGCTCCTCGCGGCGGAGCGGGGTCGGGAACAGCCGGCCGCGCTCGTAGCCGAGGTACTGCGCCGTCAGCTCCCAGCCGCCGCCGGCGGACATGCCGTGGCCGAAGGTCCCCTTGCGGGCGGTCACCACGACCGAATCGGGGACGATCCCGCGCAGGGTCTCGACCTCCCGGTAGTCCCCCGGGGTGGCGGTGGCGTGGAGATCCCAGGTGGCGAGGTCCTCCGGCCGCACCCCCGCCTCCTCGAAGGCGTTGCGGATCGCCGCCGTCGGCCCGTGGATCGAGGGGGTGATGATGTGGTCGGCGTCCGAGCTGACGCCGACGGCGAGCGGCTCCAGGCCCAGCGGCCTGAAGCCCTTCTCCCGCATGTAGTCGAGGTCCCCCAGGATCCAGAGCACCGAGCCGCCGGCCACGTGGGTGCCCCGCAGGCCGGTCAGGGGCTTGGAGACCGCGGCGTCGGCCGAGATCACCCGGGCGGCGTAGAAGGCCCCGACGCTCAGCGCCAGCGGCGGCGGATCGGTCGCCCCCACCACCACCGCCTTGGCCTCGCCGCGGCGGATGGCGTCCATCCCGAGCTTCAGGCAGACGCCGAAGGTCGAGCAGGCCGCGACCGGCGCGAAGGCGAGGCCGGTGATGTGGCCCATCATCGAGATCTGCGCCGCCGGCGTGTTCCAGATGTTCCACACCAGGTTGGCCGACACCGACTGCCAGGGCGGGGTGGGCTCCTTCCACCTCTCGTGGAGGTGCTTGAGGCGGCGCTGCTTCTCCTTCATCACGCTCACCTTGCTCTTCTCGATGTCCCCCTGGACGTTCAGCCCCTCGATCTCCGCCAGCTCCTGGAGATAGACGTGGAGCTCCGGCGAGGAGGCGGCCCAGTAGTGCCACCAGGCGGCCTCGGCCTCGTAGCGGTCCTCGGGGTCGGCGACCGTCTCCGGGTGGGGCGGCAGACCCGCGGGCGGCTCACTGCTCCCTGAGGCATGCTCGCGGAAGGCCGGATTCCGCTCGGCCCAGAAGCGGTCCCACCGCCGCTGCGCCCGGTCGAGCGAGCGCGTGCTGCTGGCGATCGTCTGGACGCAGCCGAGGCCCGTCCCCATGTAGACGTGGGCGGCGGTGCCCAGCGCCCGCAGCTCGGCCTCCAGCCCCGGGTTCTGCCCCAGGGCCTGGATGAACGAGCCGATCGCGTAGAGCACCGGCAGGTCCATCTTCTCCTCGAGCTGGTGGAAGCGGGCCGGCGGGAACCGGGAGGCGATCCAGTCGCGGTAGTCGGCGAACCGGAACTCCGGGACGCCGACCAGGAAGTTGTCCGGTCCGAAGCCGTTGAAGGTCCCGAGCCAGCTCCCGGTGGACCCGAGGTTCTCCGCGAACGCATCGATATTGGGCGAACGGGGCGCCACGACGCCCCAACCGAAAATTCCGACTCTCCGCGACAAATCCGTCCTCCCTTTGCAGGTCCCTTGCCGAAGCCCAGGATTCTGCCACAGGCCGGTCTCCCCCGTTCGGGGGAACGGAAAATCCACCCTTCGGGCGATGACCGGGGGAGCGGGCGCTCGTAGACTTCCCCCATGAAATCGCTCCGCCGGCTCATCCTCGCCAACGCGGCCATCCTGCTCGCCCTCGGAATCGGGATCGCCTTCAATCCTCCCCTCTCCCTGCCGGTGAAGTACGAGGTCGGCGAGCCCTATCAGTCGCTGGCCCTGGTGCACCTGCTGGCCATGGCCCTGGCGGGGCTGGCCGCCGTCGTGATGATGCAGAGCCGGCTCTCCCTGACCGGAGAAGCTCCCGCAGGCTCGCTCTCACCCTGGGCCTCGCCAACGGCCTGATCTCCCTGATGGCCTTCTTCGAGCAGATCGCCTTCGGTGGCAGCCCGGCGGGGTGGCTCCTGATCCTGGCCCCCCTCGCCATGGCCGCGGCCCTGGCCTGGATGGGGTGGAGGCCGTTGCGGCCCGCGGAGATCGCCGCCGAGGTCGAGAGCCTGAAAATCCCCGACGAGATCCGCCGGGCCCTGCTCCAGCAGGTCGGCGAGGCCGCCGCCCAGGAGGAGCGGAACCGGCTGGCGCGGGATCTCCACGACTCGATCAAGCAGCAATTGTTCAGCATCAACGTGGGGACCGCCACCGCCCAGGAGCGCTGGGAGAGCGACCCGGAAGGAGCCAGGAAGGCGCTGGCGGACGTCCGCCGGTCCGCCCGCGAGGCGATGGTGGAGATGCAGGTCATGCTGCACCAGCTCCGGCCGGAGGCCCTGGGCACCGCCGGGCTCATCGAGGCCCTGCGGGAGCAGTGCGAGGCCCTGGGCTACCGGACCGGCGCGGAGGTCACCCTGGAGATCGGCGAGCCGGTCCCGGACGACCGCATGCCGCCCGGCGCCCAGGATGCCCTCTTCCGGATCGGGCAGGAGATGCTGGCCAACGTGGCCCGGCACGCGCGGGCCCGGCGCGTCCGGCTCTGGCTGGGACGTCAGAACGGGGAAGTGATGCTACGGATCGTGGACGATGGCCAGGGCTTCGATCCCGCGGCGAAGGTCTCCGGCATGGGACTGCGGAATCTGCGGGAGCGCGCCACGTCGATGCGAGGGAAACTGGAGGTCGCCAGCGCTCCGGGAGCGGGAGCCGGCTTGACCGTCCGCGTTCCGCTGGTCTCCCCGCCGCTTCCCCCACCGACTGACGGGAGACGGATGTTCCTCTCGGAATTCCTTTCCGCGATCACGCAAGCGGCGCTCCTCCTGACGGTGGCCGCGATGGGGTTTTCAGTCGATGCCAATAATGAGACCGTATCGTTGCTCGCGTCCCTTTGGGCACTCGGTCTCGTCATGCTCGCTCTGATCTCGTGGCGCGTGGGTTTTTTCACCCCGCGTGACGCCAAGCGCTTCGTAAGGCACAAAATGAATGTCCTCGGCGGCCTGTACTTAGGTGGGTTGTGGCTGGAGCTGGCCAAGGACGCAACGATCCCCATGGCACCCTGGCTCTGGGTACCGCTAGCGATGTCCCTGTGCACCGCCTGCGCCCTGGTCTGGTTCCATCGGATCAGCGAAGTGCGGCGCTTCTGGCGGAAAGGAGACCGGATCTGGCTCTGGCTGGTCCTGCCGGTGGAAGCGGGAATCCTGCTGGCTCTGGTCGCGGCTCTTTCCAGGCCCAGGCCACTCGCGCTGAATGCCTCCGAGGCCCTCTTCCTGCTGGCTATTGGTGTCAGTTTCCCTTACGTGGTTTCGCGCCAGCGGCGCACCGAAGGAGCCGCCGAATGAGCCCGACCCGCGTCATCCTCGTCGACGACCACCGCGTGGTGCAGACCGGCCTGCGCAGCTATCTCGAATCGTTCCCGGACCTCGAAGTCGTGGGGGCCGCGCCGAGCGGCGAGGAGGCTCTGGCGAAGCTCGAGGAGTGGCTCCCCGACGTGGTGGTGATGGATCTCCGGATGCCCGGCGGCATGGACGGCATCGAGGCCACCCGCCGCGTCCGCGCCCTCTCTCCCCACACCCAGGTGGTGGTGCTGACCGCCCACACCGACGAGGCCCGGGTGGTGGCGGCGCTGCGGGCCGGCGCCATCGGCTACGTCCGCAAGGACTCGGAGCCGGAGGTCCTGGTCGCCGCCGTGCGCGGCGCCGCCCGCGGCCAGTCGGTCCTCGATCCCGCCGTAGCCGGCTCGGTGCTCCAGGACCTGGTGCGCGGCGGCCCGCTCGCCGAGGAGCTCTCCGAGCGGGAGAAAGAGGTGCTCCAGCAGCTCGCCCATGGCCGCACCAACCGCGAGATCGCCCTGGCCCTCCACGTCGGCGACGAGACGGTGAAGACCCACGTCGGCAACATCCTCTCCAAGCTCCAGCTCAATCACCGCACCCAGGCGGTGATCTATGCCCTCAAGCAGGGGCTCGTCTCGCTGGACGACGTCGAGCTTCTGACCGCCCCTACTCTTTGCGGATCGCCAGGAGGGGATCGATGTGGGCGGCGCGCTCGGCCGGAATCCAGGTGGCGAGGAGCGTCACCGCGGCGAGCAGCACGGCGATGGCGATGAAGGTGAGGGGGTCGCGCGCGCTGATGCCGTAGATCAGGCTCTCCAGGACCCGCGTGAAGAAGAGCGCGCCGAGCAGCCCGAGCGCGATCCCCACCACCGTGAGCCGCGCTCCCTGGCGCATCACCAGACCGACCACGTCCTTGGTTTGCGCCCCGAGGGCGATGCGCACGCCGATCTCCCGCGTGCGCTGCGCCACCAGGTAGGAGATGACGCCGTAGAGCCCGGCGGCCGAGAGGACGAGCGCGATGCCGGCGAAGATGCCGAGCAGCCAGAGGTTGAGCCGGCGGCCGGCGAGCGACTTCGCGATCACCTCCTCCATGGTCTCGACCTGATGGACCGGCAGGCCGGGATCGACGCCGCGGACCGCGGCGCGGACGTCGCCGGCGAGGCTCGCGGGAGGCACCACCGTCCGGACTACCAGGGTGGCGTCTCCAAGCGGCGCCGGGGCACCGGCCTCGGAGTAGGGAAAGTAGATCTCGGGAGATGGCTCGCGGTCGAGCCCCGCTTCCCGGACATTGCCGACGACCCCGAGGACGGTGTGCGGAGATCCCTCGTCCTCGATCCGCAACCGCCGGCCGACCGGGTTCTCCCCGGGGAACTGCTGGCGTGCCAGCGCATCGTTGATGATGACCCACCGCGCCCCCGGCTCTCCGTCATGCTCCTCGAAGTCGCGTCCGCGCAGGGCGGGGATGCCGAGCGAAGCGAAGAGCTGCGGGCTCGCCACGCGGTATTCGGCCAGCGGCTCCTGCCCCGCCGCCGGCGCCGGACGCCCTTCGACCACATACGTGCCGTTCATCCCGAAGCTCTGGATCGGTAGCAGCGAGGTGACGGCGGCGGAGCGTACGCCCGGGATGTGGCGCAGCCTTTCGAGCAGCGGCCGGAAGAGCCGCGGCGTCGCCCCGTCCCGCTGGGAGTCCGGGATGGTCACGTGCGCGGTGAGCACATTGCGGGCCTCCAGTCCCGGCGCCGTCGCGCTCACGCGCAGAAAGCCCCGCAGGAGGAGCCCGGCGCCGATCAGCAGGACGAGCGAGAGCGCGATCTCCGCCATCACCAGGGCGTTGCGGAAGCGCTGCTGGCGCCCTCCGGACGTCGCCTTGGCGCTGGCATCGCCCAGCGTGTCCCGGATGTCCTCGCGCGACGCCTGAAGCGCCGGCACGATGCCGAAGGCGAGGCCGGAGAGGACGGCGACCAGGAGCAGGAAGCCGAAGACCCGGCCGTCGATCGGGATGCCGCCCGCGATCGGCAACGCGCTCTCGGCGAGCGGCGCCAGGATCGCCAGGCTCCACCGCGCGAGCAGAGCGCCGACCAGCGTGCCGGCCAGGGCGAGGACGAGGCTCTCGATGAGGAACTGCCGGATCAGCCGGGCGCGGCTGGCGCCCAGGGCCAGGCGGATCGCGACCTCGCGCCGGCGCACCGCCGCGCGGGCGAGGAGCAGGTTGGCCACGTTCGCGCAGGCGATCAGGAGCACCAGCACGACGGCGCCGAGCAGGATGAGGAGCGCCGGCCGCGTCTTCCCCACCAATGCCTCGCGCAGCGGCTGAACCACCACGCTCCGCCCCGCCTGGTGCTCGGGGTACTCCTTCTCGAGGGTCGCCGCGATCCCCTTGAGCTGAGCGCCGGCCCGCTCGAGGGACGTCCCCGGCTTCAGGCGGCCGGTCACCGACAGGAAGTGGCTGCCCCGATCGTTCTCCTGCTGCGGGCTCGGCTTGAAGAGCGTCCAGGCATCGGTCTCGGCCCATCTGGAGGGGAAGGCGAACGAAGCGGGCATGACGCCGATCACCGTATGGGGAGAGCCGTCGAGCTCGATCGCGCGGCCGAGCACGGACCGGTCGCCGCCGAACCGCCGCCTCCAGAGGCTCTCGCTCAGCACCGCCACCTGGGCCTTGCCGGGCTCATCCTGTCCGGGAAGGAAGGTGCGGCCCAGGAGGGAAGCGGCGCGGAGCATGGGGAAGAGGTTCGGCGTGGCTTCCACCACCCGGAGGTGCTCGGCCTCGCCGCTCCCCCGCAGGTTGCGGCTCCCCACCCGCCAGGCCGCGAGCTGCTCGAAGCCGTCGCTCTGCGCCAGCCAGTCCCGATAGTTGGGGACCGAGACGGAACCGTACATCCCGCCGGGAAACGACTCGTAGACGCGGACGAGGCGATCCGCCTCGGAATAAGGCAGAGGGCGCAGCAGCACCGCGTTGACCACGCTGAAGATGGCCGCGTTGGCGCCGATGCCGAGCGCCAGGCAGAGGATCGCCACCGCCGCGAACCCGGGCGAGCGGCCGAGCGAGCGCAGGCCGAAGCGCACGTCGCGGCGGAGATCGTCGCTCCAGGTGGCGCCGCCCGAATGCTCTCCCGCGTCCTTGACACGACCGTTCGTCCCGTCCTCAGGAGCCATGGGCATGGGGGCCTCCTTACGCGGATTGCAACTCCGCAGCCTCTACAGAATACGCCTTCCCGAGAACGTTGCAATGGGGCGTCAATTGTCGTCAATTTTTCACGCCCTCTGTAAACCTTGCCTCCGAAATGCCACCAAATCCGGCCCGCTCTGGACGCCGGACGGAGGGCGTCCGAACGCTTCTCCGAGGAGAGATCGGCCGCGCTGGGAACGATCGATCAGGTTTCAGATTTAGGCATTGTTTTTGCACTTACTTCATGCACGCGATGCCGGTTTCTATCATGCATCGCTTTCCGCCTTGGGCGTCCTGCCCAATCCATGGAGGTCTGCGCATGCCTCTCAACGTCCTGAAGGAATCCCCCCTCGATTCGACGTCCGCGTCCGCCTGGCATCACGAGCCCTCGTCCTCGAACGCCGTTCGCAAGTGGGTCCCTTCCCGGTACACGGTCCGGGCCACCACGGCCGAAGGGGACCTGCTCCTGTGGAACAGCCTCAGCGGCTCGATGAACCTGTTCCAGGGCGCCCAGGGGGAGGAGGTCCGGGAAGCGCTGCGCAAGCCGGGGCTCGCGGCGCCGCGGGAAGGGCTGATCAAATACCTGATCGATCGTGGCTACCTGATCGAGGAGAGCGCCAACGAGTTCCGTCAGGTTCAGCTCGCCTTCGGCCAGAGGCAGTATCGCTCGGACGCTCTCGAGCTGATCCTGCTCACCTCTGAAGATTGCAATTTCCGCTGTACCTATTGTTATGAGGACTTCGCGCGGGGAACCATGCTGCCATGGGTCCGGGAGGGCGTCAAGAACCTCCTGCGCAAGCGGATCCAGGAGCTGAAATACTTCAGCGTCAGTTATTTCGGCGGCGAGCCCCTCTACGGCTTCCCCGCCATCGAGGATCTCGCTCCCTACTTCATCGAGATGTCCCGGGAGCACGACGTCACGCTCTCTTCCTCCATCACCACCAACGGTTACCTGCTCACCCCGGAGGTGGCGGAAAAACTGCTCGCCTGGGGAGTCAACCACTACCAGATCACGGTGGATGGGGCGCCGGAGGATCACGACTGCAGCCGCCCGGCCCGGGACGGCCGCGGCACCTTCGAAACCATCCTCGCCAACCTGAAATCGCTCAAGCAGCGGCCGGAGCCCTACCGGGTGGATCTGCGCGTGAACTTCGATCGCAAGAACCACTCCAACATGAGCCGTTTCTTCGACATCGTCGCGCGCGAGCTCGAGGCGGATCCGCGGTACCGGTTGAGATTCCGCGCGGTCGGCCGGTGGGGCGGCGCCAATGACGCCAACCTGGACGTCTGCGGCAGTGACGAGAAACACAAGGTGAAGAAGCAACTGGAAGACGAGGCGCGCCGGCGCGGCTTGAAGGCGGCCGACAGCTTCCTGGAGATCAACTCCTTCGGCAGCGAAGTCTGCTATGCCGCCCGGCCCTACAACCTGATCGTCGGAGCGAGCGGAAAATTAATGAAATGCACGATCGTGCTCGACAAGGAAGATCACAACGTCGTCGGCTCCATCGATGCGGACGGCGAGCTGGTCCTGCATCAGGACCGCATGGCGCTGTGGACCGAGCCCGCCTTCGAGAGCGACGGCAAATGCCAGAAATGCGTGGTGCTGCCGCTCTGCCATGGCATGCATTGTCCACTGGTGCGGATGGAAGAGCACCGCTCCCCCTGCACGCCGACCAGGCTCAACGCAAAGGAACGTCTTCTCGAAACCTACAAAACCCGGCAACGTGAGCGCGCGGCGGAGCAGGCGCAAGGCGCCTGAATCGGAATCGCTCATCCTTCCCCGACCGCGACGGCGGGGAGATAGCAAGGGCCCCCTTTGGGTTGGGGACCCGGAAAGGATTGAACATGGCCGACAACGAGAAGCAGACGCCCGAGGAGAGAGAGCAGAAGCCGAAGCAGCCGAACGTCCAGACCGATGAGCTCGAGAAGGATGAGCTCGAGCGCGCGAGCGGAGGCGGCAATTACAATTGCGGTTGCGGTCTGGGTATCGAGTAGGGATCGGCCGAAAGTCCTGCGTCAAGGAGTGTGGCTCCAGGTGCTGCTCCGGATGCCCAGGTCACTCCATGACGGAGGAAGATGATGGATCCGTTCCCTTCCGGAGCTTCCCGGACCTCGCGCCTTTGCGGAGCGGACGGGAGCTCCCCTGTCTTTTGATCCAAGAGACGCCGGGTGGATCGTCGCGGCGGTCGGCCTCGGCGAAGAGATCCTCGACCGGCGGACCGAGCAGCCCGGGGGGCCGGAATGGCTCCAGCCGGTCGGCTACGACACCCGGCTCGATCCCTTGCGGCTCGAGCCGGCCGATCCCTTCCTCTATAACGGGAAGACGGGCATCGCTCTTTTCCTCGCGGCGCTCACCCGGGCCACCGGCGACGGGAAGTATGGAGAGGTGGCGCTCCGGGCCATCGCCTCCCTGCGGCACAAGCTGATCCTGCGGGCCGCCGATCCCGCCAGCCTCTCCCACCTGCCGATCGGAGGCCTGATCGGCCTCTCCTCGATCCTCTATGGTTTCCTCAAGATCGGCTCGCTGCTGGGCGACGAATCCCTGATCGAAGAGGCGCACCGGATCACCTGCTTCCTCACCCCCGAGCGGATCGCGCAGGACGAGCGCGTCTGGGTCCAGATCGGCAGCGCCGGCGCGCTGCTCAGCCTGTTGGCGCTCGAACGCGAAGCGCCAGAGCCCAACCGGTCCGGCGCGACGCCGCGGGAGATCGCCCGCCGCTGCGGCGAGCGGATCCTCGAGCGGCGCACGAGCTTCGACGGCCGGCCGGCGGCATGGCTGCTGGCGGCGGGAAAGCCGCCTCTGGTCGGCTTCTCCTACGGCGCCGCGGGAATCTGCTATGCGCTCCTCCGCCTTCATGCCGCGACGGGCGATGAGCGTCTCCTGGCGGCCGCGCGGGAGGGCTTTGATTTCATTCGCAGCCTTTTCTCGGCGGAATTCGGCGCCTGGCTGGACATCCGTACCCTGTCCTTGGAGGGCTATGCGGGTCCGAAGGTCGGCGACTGGAAGGACTGGTGGAAGTCCGGGGGCGAGTTGACGCCGCTCCCCACGCAAGGCCCGCCGGGAGCGGCAGCGGCGCGACCCCAGCGCAGCTTCCTGGGCATGTGGTGCCACGGCGCCACGGGCATCCTCCTCGGACGCCTGGCCGCGCTCGACCTCCTGCGCGACGGCGAGGCGGAGCAGGAGATCGCCGCCGGCCTGGATCTGATCCGGTCCTGCTCGGAGCCCAGGCATTTCGCCGCGGAGGAGAGGGACGATCTCTGCTGCGGACATGCCGGCCGCATCGCCGTCCTCCAGGTCGCGGCCGACCGGCTGGGAAACGAGAGTCTCCGCGAAGAGGCCCGGGAGCTCGCCGGCAGAGTCCTCGACCGCGCCCGGAGCCGGGGAGGGTTCAGGTTCAGCAGCGGCCGCGGTACGGACCTCTATGCCCCTTCCCTCTTCCAGGGAGCCGCGGGGATCGGATACACCCTGCTGCGGCTCGCCCGGCCCGCGGAGCTGCCCTGCCTGCTGACCCTCGATTGAGCCCGGTCACCGGAGCCTGCCGGCGCGCCGCGGAGACTCCGGCGGGCCGAAGGCCAGGCGAGCCGGATGGAAAAGGGAGATCGTGGGGCGCTAGGGTTCCAGTTGAAGAAGATCGAGGCCATCAATCGCGGCGGCCACCGGCGGCCTCGTCCTCTTCCAGAATACGGTGGATCTCCGCGCTGGTCAGGTCGGGCAACATCCTGCCCGTCGCCGACCGCGTCACGGGAAGCTCGCTACGCCGGCGCCTCAGGGGTGCCGCGGACGCCTGCACGTCCTGCCGCAGCCCCTGTTCCACGAAGCGGGCGATGAGATCCTTGAGTCTCATGCCGTCCAGTGCGGCCCTGGACTTCGCTCGGCGGAAAAGCTCGTCCGGGAGATCGATTGTGGTTCTCATGCCGCATCTTTATGCTTTTGTGCACAAAGGTCAAGCACATCGCCGAGCAGCCTGTCGCCCGTCAGCGCCTCCAGTGGCCGCGGAGGAAGAACGACTCGCGGCCGCGGCGCTCCCAGCGGGGTCCCACCCAGACGGCGTGCCGGTGGGGAGGCCGCGTCCAGGCGCCGGCGATCCAGAGATACTCCCCCCGAGGGGCGTCCCAGTCCCAGTAGCCGGGCACCCAGACGTACCCCGGCCCAGGCTGGACCACCACCACCTCCGCCCGCAGGGGAGGCGGCGGAACGTTGACCCGGATCCCGAACCCTACCCCGACGCGGGCGCTGACACAGGCGGAGGGAGCGAGAGCGAGGACGGAAAACAGCATCATCAGGGCGACGGTCGAGGCGATGGAACGTTTCATGAGTTTCTTGGGCTTCACGGACATGGCGTCATTTCCTCCTGCCGGTGGAACCCGGGAAGCGGCGATTTCCTGCGGGGCGGCTCACCGGAGCCGGCCATTCCCTCGCGCCACCCGGACGAGGTATCATGCAGAGAATCTGAGAAAAGGGAGGGCGTGTTGCACCACGCCCTCCCCGGACAGCTTACGACGCTTGCGGGGTCGTCTCAGGGTGGGAAGCCGAAGCCGGAGTCTCCGGTTTCGGCTTTTCGTTTGTTGGCGGCGGAGTGGAATGGGGCGGCGGACTCGCCGTCGGCGGTGGCGTGGACGCCGTCGAGGCCCGCGGCTTGCTCCGGCGCGGCCTCATTCCGTAATCGATCAGCCGCTCGCTCCTCGGCCCGTAGTGAGCCTTGATCGCGGAGCGGAGCTTGACCGCGGCGTCCTTTCCCTCGGTCATGATGGTCCGCAGGGTTCTGGTCTCCTCCTGCTTGACGCCACGGCGGGAGTGCGAGAGAGCGATCGTGTCCTTCGCGCTCTCCAGGAGTTGCTCCAGGGGGGCACGGTAGGCGTCCAGGTCGGGAAGCTCCGACGCGTTGGAGCCCACGTTCTTGAGCAGCGCCTCCCAGTCGGTCACGAAATCGGCGAGAGATGTCTTCGGCATGATTTTCTTTCCTTTCTTGGTTGATCTTCGTTGAGTCGTCAGTTCATCTTCCGGGCGAACTCGAGCACCCTCATGGTGAGCTGGCCGCGGCTGCCGTTCCGCGACGGCGGCGAGAACAGCTTCACTTCCAGCCGGCGGCCGTCCACCTGCAGACGCACCGGCTGTCCGGCGTCCCCCGCCGAGGAGGAGACGAACGCCGCGTAGGCGGCGGCCGCCCGCTTGGAAGCGAACCGGAAGCTGCGGCCGATGGACTTGCCGCCGGCCAGCAACTCCCACCCCGGCATGGCCGCCAGCTCCTCCTGCACCCTCTCGGGCTTCGAGCTCCTCGTCCGGGGGCTGCGGCCGGTGCGGCGGACGCCTCAACTTCACTTCGGTGTGCATGATCACAATCGACTGCATGGATGACCTCCTTGGGTCATGAAATCCGGCGCCTTCATGGCGCCGGAAGATCGATCCGACAAATCTGGCCCCCGTTGAACGACTCCGGCTGCGTGGCTGTGATTGTACAAGTGAAGCTCTGGTTGTCAAGGTGAATCTTTGATTGATTCGCCGGATCTCCATCAGTTTCCCTGAAAGATTCCTAGCCGCGAATTTTCTTTCTTCGATGTCTTTATGCGCCTCGTCGCGACTCTCCCGCCGTTTGATATCGTGCAGGCGTATTCCAACGTTTGATTCCGGCGCGGCGATCCAGAATCCCGATCTCTCTGCACGACATCGGATTTCAGGGATTCGGCTCGCTCCTGAGCGCCCCGTAACCTCGTCCCGCGCTCATGCGAGAATTTCCCGCAGTCTGGAGGGGCGGCACGCGACGGTGTACAGCTCGCGGACCGCCGGGCCATGAAGGTCCGGCCCGCTCCGCGTGAGGGGAGTGTTATATGACTCAGCAGATGCTTCGACGCTTCGCGATGGTGGGGACCCTGGCGGTGGTCCTGTCCATGGCCGGAGCCGGCTCGGTCCAGGCCCGCGGTTCTCAGCTCCGGCGGCGCCTGGGGATGGCTCCAGGAAGTCTGGTCCCAGAGCGTCGCCAGCTTATGGAACGGGCAGAGCGCGCCGGCCGCGCGGAATCCTCGCCATGTAGGGAGGCTGCAGAAAGAAGGACTGGGAGTAGACCCGAACGGATCGCCCCACCCGAACTCCTTGGCGCCTTCCTGTGCCACCTGTACAGACACGGGCGCTGGCCTCGATCCCAGCGGACGGTCTTGATCCTTTTTCCACTTCCTCAGCTCTAAAAGGGCATAGGGAGCTTCTAGCTCTCCCTATGTCCGTTGGGGCCATCGACTCTGTTGGCGCTTTCTCCTCCCGGGGAGGTGTACCGCACACCCTCCTTCTTCTATAATTCTCTCCGAACTGCATGGACAGGAGGGCGTGGATGGGCGAGCACTATTCTCCGGAGGAGATCGAGGAAGGCCTGAGCGGCCGGTTGCCGAAGGAGAAGTCGAGGGAGATCCTTCGCCATCTCCTTCATGGCTGCCTGGAATGCCAGGATGCCGTCCGCCGGGAGGACCTTTTCTTGACGGCTCCCCGAGGAGCTCTCCCTTCCTCTGAAGTTGAGCGCCGCCTACGATTCCACCCTGGAGCGGGCCGAGGATTTCGCTCGCCGCGCGGCGGCCCTTCCTTCTGAAGAGCGGCCGCGGTTCCAGGAGGCTCTCTCCTTCCTGCGCGCGGGGGGCGACGTGCTGGACCTGGCGGAGACCGGAGACATGGAGCTCGCGGGCCTGGGCGTCTGCGAAGCCCTGCTCGCCAGTAGTTGGGCCGTGCGCTACGACGACCCGCGGCAGATGTGCAATCTCGCCCAGGCGGCGGTGGCGGTCACGCATCGCCTAAATTCGCAGACGCACGGCGCCTGGAAGGTGGCGGACTGGGCGGCTCGCGCCTGGGGCGAGTTGGCGAACGCCTACCGGGTCGCGAACAGGTATCGCAGGTCGGAAAGGGCGTTCGGAAAGGCCTATGAATTTTTTCAGCAGGGCTCCCGCGACCGCAGATTGTTGATGCGCCTGATGGACCTCGAAGCTTCTTTCCTTGGAGCCATCCGGGAATTCGATCTTGCGCTGAATCGACTCACTTCTCTCGCCGAGCTCTACAGGGTCGCAGGAGAAGACCACATGACGGGCCGAACTCTGATCACGAAGTCTTTGTACCTCTATTATAGAGGCGACTCTCACCAAGCTTATCAAACCTTGATAGAAGGAATGGCCCTGACCGACAAAGATCGAGATCCATCCTTAATGATCGCTACTGCGTTCAATCAGCTCCTTCTGATGGAAGATTGCGGCCAGTTCAAAGAAGCAAGGAAATTCTTATTTAAAAATCGGGCTCGGCTCAGTGAAGGTGGCCAAATGCTGGCACTGAGACTCCGAGGAATTGAGGGCCGTATTAGCTACGGATTGGGAGAACTCGAAAGCGCCGAAATCTCTTTCCGAGAAGTTAAGAATGGCTTCCATAAAGCGGGGCTAAGCTTCGCATGTGCCATCGAGGGACTTGATTTGGCAATGACCTTAATGCGTCAGGGTCGCACAAGAGAAGCGATTCAGGAGGGGTTGGACTCGACGGCGATGTTCGTGCGATTAAACATCCACCGCGAGCTCATCGGCTCTGTGCTGTTTCTTGAGGAAGCTCTCCGTGCGGAGACGGCGAGCCTGTCTCTCCTTGAAAGCACCGTCCGCTTCCTCCGCAGAAAGCAGATCGAGCTGGGTATCAAGTAGGCGCAGCGCCGGGCTTCCTCCTACTTGTGGCCCTTGCCCGCTTTGGGGCCTTCCTCACCGGGCCGCAGCTCGCTCATCATCTCTCGAACCACCTTCCGGAGGTCTTCGACCAGCTCCTCGCGGCTCATGGGCTCCGCCCGCGGGGAGGGCTCCGGCACAGGCCTCGCCAGCCGGTTGCCGGAAGGCCGTATGTCTTCGAGCAGTAACCGGACGCTCCGGGCGGCGGGGCTTTCTTCCTGGGGCGGGTTCTCCTGGGGGTAGGCGAAGGCGAAGAACTCGTCGTACCGCATCCCGATCGAGCGGGCCACTCCCAGCACCAGGGCAAGCTTCGCCTCGATGTGGCCGCTGAAGACCCGGCTGACCGAGCCCTGGTTGAGCTCCATCCGACGCTCGATCTCCCGGTTGGAGAAGCCGAGCAGGCGCATGAGGCTCCGGAGCAGGTTCAGAAGGCGCCGGACTTCCTCTTCATCGATGTCCTGGCTCATACTCCAGAGACTACACCTCTACAACGGCGGACACAATGAAGGCATGAGAGCAGCAGGCCGGGGATGCTCCGCTTCAGACATCCAGAGATCAAGACCCGCTTTATAGCAACCAGTAAATACTACTTGCCGGCTATCCGTTGTTGAATCCGGCGACCTGGAGGTTGCGTTTCGGGACAACTTGTAGGACGCTTGAGGTGTGAATTTACGGGCAACTATAAGTAGCAACTTCACTTAGGACGGCTCGTTTCCCTCTTCTTGAAGCACTCACGCTAATGAGGGTATTGCGTGAACTCGCGCTTTAGAGGAGGAGAGGCATGGGATTGAGGATGGTTTCCCGCATTTTGATTCTTCTGGCCCTGGTCCTGACTGCGGGCTTTCCGCCTGCAGGGGCGAGCACCTGCACGTCATCAACCGGCTGTACGGATTGTGAGTCGCTTCGTTCCGGTTCACTGACCTGCAAATTCGTGAACTCCAACGCCTCCTGCCATTGCGAGATCTCCAGCTTCGGCGGAAGTCCGACTTGCGCGGTCGATGGAGATTGCACGTATGCACCCGGAGGCGGTGGAGGAGGCGGTGGAGGTGGAGGAAATAACGACCCGGGTTGCAGCCGGGTTCCGGGCCAGTGGTGCCCCGCCGATTGCTCCTCCTGCACTACGGTCTTCTTCTACTAGGGAGGCACGGCGATGAAATGGCGCAACGCGGTGCTCCTCTCCCTTCTGTTGATCCTCCCCATGCTCGCGCCTCGGACCGCGAACGCGGACTGCTCCAGCAAGTCCTGCGCAGACTGCCAGCAGAACCGCCGCGGCATCGCCTCCTGCCTGGCGGTGGCCTATTCGGCGAGTTGCAGTTGCTCGATCGACGTACAGACCCCGTCGTTCTGCCTACTCGAAGGGGCCTGCACCTACACAGGGAGCGGCGGAGGTGGGGGTGGAGGTGGGGGCGGCAATGACCCGGGGAGCTGTTCGGTAGCTCCTGGGGGGTGGTGCCCGGCGGAGTGCCAATCGTGCCAAACCGTTTTCTGGTACTGAATTTGGGGGAGGCGAGTCGAAGAATGAAGCTCAGATCAGCCATCCGGCCCCTCCTGTCTCTCCTCCTCCCCTGCTTCCTGTCGGCCGGAACCGTGGGATCCGCCCGAGGGGACGAGACTCCGGCTCAAACCATCCCCGTTACCGTCACTCTTCAGGTTCACGCGGGGAACGGACAGCCTATCCACTTGAAGCCGCAGGGCACGGCAACCTGGTTTGGACCGGGGAAGGTCGCTCCAGTCTCCTTTTCCACCGAGACCGGGAGCCTCTCGACCGTGAAGCTGCCGCCGGGCCGGTGGGTCCTGGAGGCGGACGCTCCCGGCTATTGGGGAGCCCCCTATCAGTTGGAGCTGGCGAAAACGGGGGCGGCGGTGGCCCTGGATCTCTGGCCCGCGGGGATGATCGAAGGCGGGTTCTCTCTCGGCCAGGAGGTCAAACCTCCCGCCACCTTGGCCGCCTTTTTCCGCTCCCCCGCCGGCAGCTCGACTCCGTCCCCGGCGCCGCCGGCTTCCAAAGCGGCCTGTCTCGTGGACCGCGAGACCTGGAAGTGCAAAGTTCCGGCGGGGGTTCTGGATCTCCGCTTTCAGGCACCGGGCTTCATCCCCCGCTACCTCTGGGGAGTTCAGGTCCAGCCGAACGGGACCGTTCGTCCGGGCCGGCTTGAGCTTCGGCGAGGCTCGGCCGTCCAGGGATGGATCGTGACCGCGGACGGGGTTCCGCTGGGAGAGGGGGCGAAGGTGAGCCTCCGGCCACGGATCAGTGGCGCGGTCCGCGATCCTGGCGAGCGGAAGCGGCTGGAGAGTCTGCGCTTCGAAGCCCAGGTCAACACCAAAGGGTTCTTCCAGGTCGATGGGGTCCCGCCCGGAGCCTATCTTCTGGAAGCCCGGCACCCGCGATACGCCCCGGCGGTGACCTCCGTGCGGGTCGTTCCCGGAGAGGTCACCGAGGTCGCGAATCCTCCCCTGCTCCTGGACCTCCCCAAGCTCCTGGAGGTCTTCATCGATCCTCCCGCCGATCCGGCCGGCCAGCCCTGGTCGGTCAAGCTGCAACGAATGGATCGGGATTCTTCCGTCGTCGATACCCTGGCGGAGACGGCCGCGACCCCGGACGGCTCCTGGAAAAAGCCGGGAGTTCCCACCGGTCAGTATCTGCTGCGTGTTTCCCGGACGGGCGGCGAGACCTGGTGGACCGGAGATCTCAAGGTTGACGAGAATCCAGCCCCACTCTACGTCCGGATGGACGTGGTGAGGGTCAAGGGAAGGGTCTTTTTCGGCAAGAAGCCCCTTTCCGCAAAGATCGACCTCGGAGGACGTTTCGGCGCGACCCGCATCGAGGCACAGTCGGACGACAAGGGCAGATTCGAAGCGTTCCTTCCCCGTCCGGGGGATTGGAAAGCCTACGTCTCCGCGGAGGACCCGAAAGTCGAGCGGGAGCTTCCCCAAAGTCAAGATCCAACCCCCGCCGGGAACGCACGTGGCGGAGATCGAGCTGCGGCTACCCGACACGGTGCTTCGGGGGTCCGTGGTGGACGAGCAGAACAACCCGATCCCGGAAGCGATCGTCAGCGCGATGAGCGACGGCGAGGTCCAGGAAGGGCAGATCCAGGTGCGGACCAACCAGGAAGGGCGTTTCGAGATCCGCGGCATGCTCCCCGGGCCGACCCTCCTCGAAGCCGATGCCGGCGAGGACCGGACGTCAGACCCCGTGACGGTCGACGTCCAGGGAGACGAGGATTCGAAATCCTGGATTCTCATCGCGCGAGCTCAGCTCAAGATTTCCGGCACGGTCGTTTCGCCGGCGGGTCCGGTCCCGGGAGCCCGGGTGAAGGCGGTCCCCGCCGATATGCCCTACATCACGGCCCGTTCGTTCACTTCGGACGCGCAAGGCCACTTCGAGCTCCGTCTGCCGCGGAAGACGCAGCAGATCCTGATGAGCGCCAGCGCCCCTGGATTCTCTTTCCGCATGCTGCGCGTCGCCGTTCCGGAGAATCCGGCGATCGTGGTGAGCCTCGAGCAGACCGGGGGGAGCCTGATCGTGGAAAAAGAGCCGCCGCTCGATCTGACGGACCCGAACGCTCCCATGGTGTACCTGCTGCATGGCGGATCGGTCGAGCCGCTTCCCATCCTGATGAGCTGGGCGATCGCCTCCGGATCTCCCCAGGACGGCTCCGGGCGCACGATCATCCCCAACCTGGAGCCGGGCCCGTATCAGGCGTGCCTCGCCCTGCCGTCCGAATGGGCGGGTCTCTCCTTCGGGATCGTGCCCCACGACCGTTGCGTCAGCGGCTCGCTTCCCGCGAACGGCGAGCTTCGGTTGAAAGTGCCGGGCCTCACCAAGATGTCGGTGAAGTAAGGATCTCCGCGTGAGGAGCTCACGAGCCGCTCCGGCCCCACGGAACGGCGGCCCGGCCCGTCAGTTTTACCGGCGGGCCCTCCGAGCGCGGACGTCTCCCCCCTGGTTCTCCGGCATTCCCCTCTGGTTTTCTGGCCGCGCCCTCCAGGCTGGCGGTCCGGCCCCCTGGTTGGCCAGTCGTGCCCCTTGGTTTTTTGACCGCGCCCTCTGGTTTTACGGTCCTGCCCCCCGGCTCTGCGGCCTTGCCCTTTGAGGGTATGGCAGCGCCCCTTGGTTTGCCGGACCGCAGAGCTGGAGGGCGCGGCCGTAATCTCAATGGGCAGAGCGCGTGAACCAGAGGGCAGACCCGCACACTCACCGGGCGCTACCGGAAAACCAGAGGGCGGACCGAGCGAGCCAAAGGGCAGCAACGCCCCCTGGAGGGGCGCTCCCGGAAAACTGATGGGCAGAGCCGCAAAACTGGAGGTCGGACGCGGCGATCCATGGGGCCGTCGTGGATTTCTGGGGGGACGCGCCGGTGGACCGGAGAGATCCCGCGAGGCGGCGCCCCGGACGGGGCGCCGCTTTTTTTATGAAAAAAATTGTATGAAAAAATCGGCCCGGCGTGTCGATTTCGGAGATCCTCGTTCGACGTCAGAGTAGAGCCAGGGCTCACGCCCGGTCGGAGCGACCGGCAGCCCGGCTCCCAACCGGCAACCAGGAAAGGAAACGTCACATGCGATTCATGGTCATCGTCAAGGCCACCCAGGAGAGCGAGGCGGGCGTCATGCCGAGCGAGGAGCTGATGGCCGCGATGGGGAAGTACAACGAAGAGCTGGTGAAGGCGGGCGTGATGCTGGCGGGCGAGGGGCTGCAGCCGAGCTCGAAGGGGGCGCGCGTCCGGTTCTCCGGCGACCAGCGGACGGTGATCGACGGCCCCTTCACCGAAACCAAGGAGCTGATCGCCGGCTACTGGCTCTGGCAGGTGAAGTCGAGGGAAGAGGCGATCGAATGGGTCAAGCGCTGCCCCAACCCTTTCGACAACGGGGAATCCGAGATCGAGATCCGCCAGGTGTTCGAGGCGGAGGACTTCGGCGCCGAGTTCACCCCCGAGCTGCGGGAGCAGGAGGAGCGCCTGCGCGAGCAGATGGCCCGGCAGCAGTCGTCGTAAGCGCCGCCCGGCTTGCGCGGGCGGAGCGGAGGCGGTCTAATCGGCAGCCGTGACGGCTGCCGGGGCTTCCCAGATTGATCGCACGATCGACGCGGTCTGGAGGATCGAGTCGGCCCGGCTGATCGCCGGTCTGGCGCGGATCGTGCGCGACGTGGGAGTGGCCGAGGAGCTGGCGCAGGACGCCCTCGTCGCCGCCCTGGAGCAGTGGCCGGAGTCGGGCGTCCCGCGCAATCCGGGCGCCTGGCTCATGGCCGCCGCCAGGCACCGGGCGATCGACCGGCTGCGCCGCGGCCGGTTGCTGGAGCGCAAGCACGCGGAGCTCGGGCGCCAGATCGAGGCCGGGCAGGCGGAGACCGTGGCGGACCTCGAGGCCGCGATCGATGCCGCGGAGGCCGCCAGAGACGACGTCGGCGACGACCTCCTGCGTCTCGTGTTCACCGCCTGCCATCCGGTGCTCTCCCGGGAGGCGCGGGTGGCGCTGACGCTACGCCTGCTCGGGGGCCTGACGACCGGGGAGATCGCGCGGGCCTTCCTGGCGCCGGAGCCGACCATCGCCCAGCGGATCGTGCGGGCCAAGCGGACACTGGCCGAGAAGCGGGTCCCCTTCGAGGTCCCCCGCGGCGCCGAGCTCGCCGCCCGACTGTCGTCGGTGCTCGAGGTGATCTACCTCGTCTTCAACGAGGGGTACGCGGCGACCGCCGGGGACGACTGGATGCGGCCGGCGCTCTGCGAGGAGGCGCTCCGGCTCGGCCGCATCCTGGCCGAGCTGGCGCCGCGGGAGCCGGAGGTGCATGGCCTGGTGGCGCTGATGGAGATCCAGGCGTCGCGCTCGCGGGCGCGGACCGGTCCGTCGGGCGAGCCGGTCCTGCTGATGGAGCAGAACCGCGCGCGCTGGGATCATGTCCTCATCCGCCGGGGCCTCGCGGCGCTCGAACGGTCCGAGCGCCTGAGCGGTGTCCGCGTCCGGGGGCCCTACGCCTTGCAGGCCGCCATCGCCGCCTGCCACGCCCGGGCGCGGACCCCGGAGGAGACGGACTGGCCGCGGATCGCGGCGCTCTACGCGGCGCTCGCCCAGGCCGCGCCCTCCCCCGTGGTGGAGCTGAACCGCGGCATCGCGATCGCCATGGCGTTCGGTCCGGCGGCGGGCCTGGAGATCGTGGACGCGCTCACCGCGGAGCCCGCGCTCGCCGGCTATCACCTGCTGCCGAGCGTGCGCGGCGACCTCCTCGCCAAGCTCGGCCGCCGGGACGAGGCGGGGAAGGAATTCGAACGCGCGGCCTCGCTGACGCGCAATGCCCGCGAGCGCGGGCTGCTGCTCGATCGCGCCGCGGCGTGCGCCACGAAGTGAACCAACCAACAACCTCCAAGGAGGGACGATGAACGATTCCGGTCTCCTCGCCCGCTGGCGCTCCTGGGCGCCCCAACTGCTCAGCATCCTGCGCATCATCTCCGCCTTCATCTTCATTCAATCCGGCACCGTCAAGCTGTTCGCCTTTCCGATGGCCATGCCCGGCGGCGGCACGGCGCCGCTCGCGTCCCTGATCGGCGTCGCCGGGATCCTGGAGGTGGTCGGCGGCCTGCTGCTGCTGGTGGGCCTGTTCACCCGCCCCGTCGCCTTCCTCCTTTCGGGCGAGATGGCGGTGGCGTACTTCATGGCGCACGCGCCGCAGGGCTTCTGGCCGGTGGTCAATCAGGGCGTGGCCGCCATCCTCTTCTGCTTCCTCTTCCTCTACCTCTCCGCCGCGGGGCCGGGGCCGTGGAGCCTCGACGCGCTCCGGCGTCCCGAGCGGGCGAGGACTTAAGGGAGCCCAAGGGACGTCAAGGAGGGATCGGAGCGGAGTGGTAGTCTCCGGCCATGATGTACCGGCACTCTCTCCGCCCCCTCGCCTCCGCCGCCCTGATCGCCCTCTGCGTCCTCGCGGCCGGGGCCGCCGGCTGCCGCACCCTGCAGCCGGAGAGCTTCGCCGGCAACGAGCCCCGATTCGAGCCGGAGAAGTTCTTCGAGGGTCCCACCCGCTCCTGGGGGGTGATCGAGAGCCGCTCCGGGCAGCCGCAGAGCCGCTTCCGGACGGAGATGATGGGGCGCCGGGAGGGGGACGTCCTGGTGATCACCCAGGACTTCACCTTCGAGGACGGGCGCAAGCAGCAGCGGGTGTTCCGCGTGCGCCGGGTGGACGAGCACCGCTACGAGGCCACCGCCAACGACATGGTCGGCGTCTCCCGCGGCGTGGCGTACGGCAACACCTTCCACTGGGAGTACACGATCGCCCTCAGCCCGAGAAATCCGCTGACCCACATCCGCTTCAAGCTCTGGATGTACCTGCAGGCGGACGGCGAGACGATGATCAACCGGGTCACCATCAGCAAGCTCGGGGTGATCCTGGCGGAGACCACGGAGCACTTCCACCGCGGCACCGGACCGGTGCCGCCGATCGGCCCGGTCCCTTAGGAGACGCTTTCCGGGCTTTGGGCTATCCGCGGTAGATCCCTGAAGAGATAGACTCGCGGACGATGGGGAACGGCGCCGGGCGACAGACAGATCCGCTCCTGGGCGGCGGCGAGATGGGCGCCCTGATGCGATCGATCGACTGGTCCCGCACCGCCGTCGGCGCGGTCCCGACCTGGCCGCAGAGCCTGCGCACCGCGCTCAGCATCCTGCTCGAGACCGGCTTCCCCATGTACATCGCCTGGGGACCCGAGTTCATCCAGTTCTACAACGACGGCTACCGGCCGATCCTCGGCTCCACCAAGCATCCCGCCGCCATGGGGCTCAGCACCCGGGTGACCTTCGCGGAGATCTGGAACATCATCGGACCGATGTTCCACGGCGTGATGGAGGGGACCGCCACCACGCTGGTCGACTTCCTGCTGCCGCTCGACCGCCACGGCTTCGTCGAGGAGTGCTACTTCATCTTCTCGTACAGCCCCATCCGCGAGGAGGGCGGCGACGTCGGCGGCGTCCTGGTCACCGTCACGGAGACCGACCGAGCGCGTGCTCGGCGCGCGGCGCCTCAAGACGCTGCAGGAGCTCTCCGCCCGGACGCAGAACGCCGCCAGCGCCGAGGCGGCCTGCGAGACCGCCGCCGGCGTGCTGGCGGAGAACCCGGCCGATCTGCCCTTCGCCCTCCTCTACCTCCTCGACGCGGAGGGGAGCCGGGCGACGCTCGCCGGAGCCGTCGGGCATCGAGCCGGGGACCCCGGCGAGTCCGGCGCGGATCGACCTGACCGGCGAGGATCCGCCCTGGCCGCTGGCGGCGGTCGTCGAGACCGGCGCGACGCGGGTGGTCGAGGAGCTCCCCGCCGGGGCGGGGCTCCTGGCGACCCGGCGGGTGGCGGTGATCCCCATCTCCCAGCCGGGAGAGGGCCGGCCGACCGGCGTGCTGGTGGCCGCGACCAGCCCGCGGCTCCTGCTCGACGAGAACTACGGCAGCTTCCTCGAGCTCGTCGCCGGCCAGATCGCCACCGCCATTTCCAGCGCGCGCGCGCTGGCCGAGGCCAAGGCCCGCGCCGAGGCGCTGGCGGAGATCGACCGCGCCAAGACGGCGTTCTTCAGCAACGTCAGCCACGAGTTCCGCACGCCGCTGACGCTGATCCTCGGGCCGGCGCGGGACGCGCTCGGCCAGGCGGCGGCGCTGCCCGAGTCCGACGCCCAGCGCTGGGAGCTCGTGCACCGCAACGCCCTGCGGCTGCTCAAGCTGGTCAACACCCTCCTCGATTTCTCCCGCATCGAGGCCGGCCGCCTCCAGGCCTCCTACGAGCCCGCCGATCTCGCCGGCCTGACGCGCGACCTGGCCAGCGCCTTCCAGTCCGCGGTCGAGAGCGCCGGCCTGCGTCTCGAGCTGCGATCTCGAAACGCTCGGCGAGCCGGTCTTCGTCGATCCCGACCTGTGGGAGAAGATCGTCCTCAACCTGCTCTCGAACGCGCTCAAGTTCACCTTCGCAGGCAAGATCGAGGTCGCGCTGCGCCGCCGCGGCGGCCAGGCCGTGCTCACGGTGCGCGACACCGGCACCGGCGTCGCCGCCGAGCAGCTGCCGCTGCTGTTCGACCGCTTTCACCGCGTGCCGGGCGCGCGGTCGCGCACCCACGAGGGCACCGGGATCGGGCTCGCGCTGGTCCAGGAGCTGGTCAAGCTGCACGGCGGGACGGTGACGGTCGAGAGCGCCGTGGACCAGGGGACGACCTTCACGGTCGCGATCCCCTTCGGCGCCGCGCACCTGCCTCCAGACCGCATCGCGGCGCCGCGCGAGCCCGGCTCGAACGCCGCCGGCAGGGAGCCGTTCGTGCAGGAGGCGCTGCGCTGGTTTCCGCAAGGCACTTCCCAGGGTACCTCCCAGGGCGCTTTTCAGGGTACTTCCCAGGGGACTGCCGGCGCGCCTCCGGCGCAGAGGGGAGCGGCCCGGCGCGCATCCTGCTCGCCGACGACAACGCCGACATGCGCGAGTACGTGGCGCGGCTGCTGCGGGATCACTGGACCGTGGAGGTGGTCGCCGACGGCGCCGCGGCGCTGGAGCGGGCGCGGGCCGCGCCCCCCGACCTCCTCCTCGCCGACATCATGATGCCCGGCCTGGACGGCTACCAGCTCCTCCAGGCCCTGCGCGCCGACGAGCCGACGCGCGGCATCCCCGTCATCTTCCTCTCGGCGCGGGCGGGCGAGGAGGCGCGCGTCGAGGGCCTCTCCGCCGGCGCCGACGACTACCTGGTCAAGCCTTTCTCGGCGCGCGAGCTGCTCGCCCGCGTCGGCACCCGCCTGGAGATCTCGCGGCTGCGCACCGAAGCCGAGCGCGCCCGGGCGCGGCTCTACTCGCAGCTCATGCAGGCGCCCGTCCCGGTCTGCGTCCTGGTGGGCCCCGAGCTGGTCTACGACGTCGCCAATCCCCTTTACGAGCAGATGGTCGGCCGCTCGGGGATCCAGGGCAAGCCGATCCGCGAGGTGTTCCCCGAGCTGCCGCGGGACGCCCCGATCTTCCAGGTGCTCGGCGGGGTCTATGCCAGCGGCGAGCCCTTCACGGCGGACGAATACCGGGTCCCGCTCGATCGCCAGGGCACGGGCGTCGTCGAGGACGTCTTCTTCAAATTCACCGCCCAGCCGATGCGCGACCGGGCCGGGGAGATCTTCAGCGTCATGGCCGTCGCCGTGGACGTCACGGCGCAGGTGAGCGCGCGCCGCGAGGTGGAGGCCGCCCGCAAGCTGCTCGAGGCGGTGGTGAACCAGATGCCGGCGGGGGTGATCATCGCCGAGGCGCCGTCGGGCCGCACGCTGCTAGCCAACGAGCGCGTGCGCTCGATCCTGGGCGCTCCGGCGCTGCCCACCCGCGCGATCGAGGACTTCGCCGCCTACACGGCGGTGCACCCCGACGGCCGCGCGTTCCGGGCCGACGAGTACGCGCTGACCCGGGCGCTCGGCGGCCAGTCCATCCTCGACGAGGAGATCCACTACCGCCGTCCCGACGGCTCGGAGCGGGTCCTGTCCGCCAGCGCCGCGCCGGTCTACGATTCGGACGGCCGGATCGTGGCGGCGGTCAACGCCTTTTCGGACATCACCGACCGCAAGAGCATCGAGGAGAGGAACCGGCAGCTGCTGGTCCGGGAGCGCGAGGCGCGCGCCGAGGCCGAGGTGGCCAACCGTTCGAAGGACGAGTTCCTCGCCATGCTGGGCCACGAGCTGCGCAACCCGCTGGCGCCGATCGTCACCGCGCTGCAGCTCATGCGGCTGCGCGGCGACGACACGCTGCACAAGGAGCGCACGGTCATCGAACGGCAGGTCAACCACCTGATCCGCCTGGTCGAAGACCTGCTCGACGTCTCCCGCATCACCCGCGGCAAGATCGAGCTCAAGCGCGAGCGGATCGAGATGTCCGAGATCGTTGCCAAGGCGATCGAGATGGCCAGCCCGCTGATCGAGCAGCGGCAGCATCAGCTCGTGGTGGACGTCCCCCGCCTCGGCCTGGCCGTCGAAGCCGACTCGGTGCGGATGGGCCAGGTGGTGGCGAACCTGCTCAACAACGCCGCCAAGTACACCGAGCCCCACGGGACTCTCACCATCGCGGCCACCCCGGAGGAGGGCGGCCGCATCGCCCTGCGGGTGCGCGACACCGGGATCGGGCTGAGCGCGGAGATGCTCCCGCGCGTCTTCGACCTCTTCGTGCAGGAGCATCAGGCCATCGACCGGGCGCAGGGGGGGCTCGGCCTGGGTCTCGCGATCGTCCGCGTCCTCGTCGAGCTGCACGGCGGCACGGTCGAAGCGCGCAGCGAGGGACAGGGCCGGGGGAGCGAGTTCATCGTCCGGCTGGCCGCCGCCGGGGCCGGCGATCCCGCGGCCGCGAGCGCGCCCGGCAGGGGGTACGAAGTCGCCACGCGGCCCGACGCGCTCCGCATCCTCGTGGTGGATGACAACGCCGATGCCGCCGACCTGCTGGCGACGAGCGTCGAGATGATGGGGCACCTCGCGCAGGTAGCGCACGACGGTCCCGCCGGCCTGCGGATCGCGGCGCAGTTCCGTCCCGACGTGGCGCTGCTCGACATCGGACTGCCGGTCATGGACGGCTACGAGCTGGCCCGCCACCTGCGCGCGCTGCCGGGCCTGGCGTCGCTGCGGCTGATCGCGGTCACCGGCTACAGCCAGGAGGCGGACCGCCGCCGCGCCGAAGCCGTGGGCTTCGAGCGGCACCTGGTCAAACCGATCGAGCTCGAGCAGCTCCAGGCGGTGCTGGGATCTCTTGATTCCTGAGTAGAAAAGGGACCCGAAGGACATCAGGGACTTCAGGGACTTCAGAGGGAGAAGTTCCCGCTGGTGTCCCTGCTGTCCCTGCTGTCCCTTGGGTCCCTTGCTGTCTTAGAGCTCCGGGCTCAGCTCGCCCTGCGAGGTCTCCGCGCCGCCCGACAAATCGGCCACGGAGCCCTTGCCGCCCTTGCCGCTCTTGGCGCGGCGGCCGAGCCGGCCGGCCAGGCCCTTGACGTCGGGATTGGCGAGGCCGTGGGCGAGGAGCCCGAGGCCGACCGCGCCGAGGGCCACGCCCAGCCGGTCGCGGCGTTTGAGACCGGCGAAGGCCACCAGCGCGCTGCCGGTGGTGCCGGTCAGCACGCGCGTGGCCGGGGCCACCCAGCCCTTGCCGTCGCGGAAGGCGGCGAGGTCCTGCGCCGACTCGTGGATCTCGAGATGGTTCTGCACCTCGGTGACCCCCTCGACCGCCTGGATCGCCGCCAGCAGCCCGGCCAGCTCGGAGGCGAGCACCAGCCCGTGCAGGATCACCCGGCCCTCCTCGAGGATGGCGTCGATCGCGCTGGGGTGGGAGACGGCGCGGCGGACCTTCCGCTGCACCTTGTCGAGCAGAGCCTGGCCGCCGTTCTTCAGGTCTTCCAGGTTGTCCGCAAGATTGTCCGCCAAGTCGCTCTTGCGCAGCTTCGAGCTCGCCTGAGCGGCCAGGCCCCGGGTCTTGTTGCCGAAATGGCGCGAGGTCTTGGCGGCCTTCTCGCCCCCCTGCTTGAGCGCGGACACCGTCTTGTCGCGGGCGACGGCCCGGCGGCCGCGCCCACCCTGGGGATCGAGCAGGTACATGAGGCCGGCTCCCAGCCCGGCGCCAAGGCCGGCGCTGCCGACCAGAGACCATTTTTGTTTATCCATGGTGCCTCCTTCGTTGAAAAACCACATTCAGCGGTTTCAACTGCAAGCACCGTACCGGTCCTCCGAGCCGGCGGACGGGCGCGGGAAGGCGCGGGAAGAAATGTTGCGGCCGCCGATACCGTTCTGCTCCTGGGGGGGCTCCGGGCCGGCACCCCCGCCGGCCGGGAAACGTTGTAGCCTTTCCGCCTGGAGGCGCTGGACGTGGTGGGACGACCGACGACGGACGATCTGAAGCTGCTCCTCGAAGTGATGCCGCCGGCGGTGCGGGCGGTGGTCGAGGCGCACCCGCGGCGCGGCGAGCTGGTCGAGCTGGTGCTCGACCTCGGCCGGCTGCCGGAGGCCCGCTTTCCCGACGCGGGCGAATTCCTCTCCGAGCTGACGGTCACCCGCGAGGACATCGCCTACGTGGTCGAGCGCGTCGGCCGCTTCGGCAAGGACAACCGGGCGGGGATCGAGCGCACCCTGCACCGCATCTCGGCCATCCGCAACCGCGCCGGGGAGGTCATCGGCCTGACCTGCCGGGTCGGCCGCGCCGTCTTCGGCACGGTGGACATCCTGCGCGACGTCATCGAGGCGGGGGATTCGATCCTGCTGCTCGGCCGGCCGGGCGTCGGCAAGACGACGATCCTGCGCGAGGCCGCCCGGGTGCTCGCCGACGAGCTCGGCAAGCGGGTGATCGTGGTGGACACCTCGAACGAGATCGCCGGCGACGGCGACGTGCCCCACCCCGGCATCGGCCGCGCCCGCCGCATGCAGGTGCCGGCGCCCGAAGAGCAGCACGCGGTGATGATCGAGGCGGTGGAGAACCACATGCCGCAGGTGATCGTCATCGACGAGATCGGCACCACGGCCGAGGCGCTGGCGGCGCGCACCATCGCCGAGCGCGGCGTGCAGCTCATCGCCACCGCCCACGGCAACACGCTCGAAAACCTGCTGCAGAACCCCACCCTCTCCGACCTCGTGGGGGGCATCCAGGCGGTCACCCTCTCCGACGAGGAGGCGCGGCGGCGCGGCACCCAGAAGACGGTGCTCGAGCGCAAGGCGCCGCCGACCTTCGGCGTGCTGATCGAGATCCAGGACAAGGACCGTCTGGCGGTGCACCACGACGTCGCGGAGGTGGTGGACCGCTTCCTGCGCGACGTGCCGCCGCGGCCCGAGCTGCGCACCCGGACCGAGGGCGGGGGCGTGCAGATCCAGCGCGCCGAGCGTCCGGAGCGGGCGGAGCGGGCGGAGCGGGCGGAGCGGGCGGAGCGCGCCGGCCGGAGCGAGCGCGGGCGTCCCGAGCGCCTGCCGCCGGCGCGGTCGCGGTCCCCGCGGCTGGCCTCACCCTGGCTCGCCGCCCCGGTGACCGACCCGGTGGCGGACCCGGTGGCCGGGGACGAGGCCGGAGAGGAGGCCGGAGAGAGGACGAACGGGGAGGAAGAGAGGATCGCCGCCGCCACCGGGCCGCCTCTCAAGGCGGTGCGCGGCAAGGCGGTGCGCATCTTCCCCTACGCGGTCAGCAAGGCGAAGCTCGAGCGCGCCCTGCGCAAGTTCCGCGTCTCCGCCTACATCGTGGAGGACCTCGACGCCGCCGACATGGTGGTGACCCTGAAGGCCCAGGAGCGCCGCCAGCCCCGGCGGCTGCGCGACGCTCACGCCCGGGGCATCCCTTTCTACGTGGTGCGCAGCAACACCATCACCCAGATGGAGAACTTCCTGAGCGCGGTCTTCGGCGTCGAGGATCCCCAGGCCGGGGACGAGGAGGCGCTGCGCGAGGTCGAGGAGGGGATCGACGCGGCCACCGGGCAGGGGCACCCGGTCGAGCTCTCGCCGCGGAACAATCACCTGCGGCGCCTGCAGCACCAGATCATCGAGCGCTACGGCCTCTCCTCCGCGAGCAAGGGGGAGGAGCCCTACCGGCGGGTGGTGATCTATCCGGAAGGAGAAGCGCCGGAAGGAGAAGCGCCAGAGGGCGAGGTGGCGAGCGGACGGCCGTGAAACCGAGGGTGGCTCGCCGGTTGCATTGTCCCGGGGCACGGCCCGCTGAAGGTGGGCCGGGGAGAAAACTACATGCCCAAGCACACGCTCAAGATCTCGCTCCTGTTCCTGCTGGCGCCGCTGGCGCCGCTGGCTCTTCAGGCAAGACCTCTTCCCGCGCAGCCGCAGAAGCCGGCTCCCGCGGCCCCCGCACAGACGACCCAGACAACCCAGCCGCAGGCTCAGCAACCGGCTCCACAGGCTCAGCCGCCGGCTCAACCACCGGCTCCACAGGCACCCCAGCCCGCTCCGGCTCCATTGCCTCAGGCGCCTCAGTCACCTCAGGCGCCTCAGTCACCCCAGGCTCCTGAAACCGCTCCGGGACAGGCCCCGCCCGCCGCTCTGACCCCGATGGCGGGCCGGCCCGGCCCCAATCCCAGGTCGGCGGGCGACGTCCAGGTCCTGCTCGACCGGGCGGCGTTCTCGCCCGGGGTCATCGACGGCCGCGGCGGCTCGAACACCCGCCGGGCGCTGGCCGCCTTCCAGACGGCGAACGGCCTGCCGGCGACCGGCAAGGTGGACCCGGCCACCTGGCAGAAGCTGCTCGCCGCGGCGGGCACCAACCTGGCGCTGGGCGCCTACGTGATCTCGCCGGACGACGTGAAGGGGCCCTTCTACCAGATCCCCGAGAACATGGACGAGAAGGCCAAGCTGCCGGCGCTCGGCTACTCCTCGCCGCTCGAGCTGCTCGCCGAGAAGTTCCACACCACGCCGGAGTTCCTCAAGCAGCTCAATCCCCAGGGGCAGTTCGCGGCGGCGGGCGAGCGGATCCTGGTCCCCAACGCCCGGCCGGTCCACATTCCGGAGAAGAACGAGAAGGTGGAGGCGCCGGCGGGGACCGAGGTGTACGTCTCGAAGAGCGCCGCGAGCCTGATGGTCAAGCAGGGGGACAAGCTCCTCTACTTCGCCCCGGTCACCTCCGGCAGCGAGCACGACCCGCTGCCGATCGGCGACTGGAAGGTCACCGGCATCTCGCGCAACCCGACCTTCAATTACAATCCCAACCTCTTCTGGGACGCCAAGCCCGGCGACGAGAAGGCCAGGATTCCGGCCGGCCCCAACAATCCCGTCGGGCTGGTCTGGATCGATCTCTCCAAGGAGCACTACGGCATCCATGGCACCCCCGAGCCGAAGACGATCGGCAAGACGACCTCCCATGGCTGCGTCCGGCTGACCAACTGGGACGCGGTGACCGTGGCCGGAATGGTGCGGGCGGGGACGCCCGTCCACTTCACGGAGTAGACGACTCTTGGCTCCGGAAAGAAAGAGCTGGCGGGTCTCCCTGGCCGGACTCGCCGGATTCGCGCTCGGCGCGGCCACGGTGCTGCTGATCGTCTGGCTCTACGGCGGCAACCTGCGCGGGACGTCCTCCACGCCAACCCCGCAGGCGCCGGGGACGTTGCCGGCGGCTCCGGCGCCGCCGATCTCGGCTCGGCCGGTAACCCCGCCGGTCGTTCCCCCGGCAACGGCGCCCGGCTCGCCCCAGGCCGCGGCGCCGCCGCCCGGCCTGGCGAGGCCGCCGGCCGATCTGCTCCAGCGCGACCTGCTGGTGCCGGTCCAGGGGATTGCCCGCGCGGCGCTCCAGGACACCTTCGACGACGCCCGCGGCCAGGGGCGGGTCCATGACGCCATCGACATCATGGCCCCCAGCAACACGCCGGTGATCGCCGTCGAGGCGGGCCGCATCGCCAAGCTGTTCACCAGCAAGCTCGGGGGATTGACCATCTACCAGTTCGATCCCACGGAGACCTTCTGCTACTACTACGCCCACCTGGACCACTACTCTCCGGATCTCCGGGAGGGCGCGCAGGTGGCCCGCGGACAGGTGATCGGCTACGTGGGCGCGACCGGGGACGCCTCGGCGGAGGCCCCCCACCTGCACTTCGCCATCACCCGCCTCAACGCGGACAAGAAGTGGTGGCAGGGAGAGGCGCTCAACCCCTACCCGGTCCTGAAGCAGGGGCGGTGAAGCTCCGCACCCTCAGTGGTGCGGGCCGCCGGCGAACTTCTTCTCGCCGGCCTCGACCTTGAGCGCCAGCTTGTTCTGCGCCGGCGGCAGCGGGCAGGTGGCGAAGGCCGTGAAGGCGCAGGGCGGGTTGTAGGCGGTGTTGAAGTCGACCACCACCTTGCCGTCCTTCGGCGGATCGGTGTCGAGGAAGCGGCCGGCGCCGTAGGTCTCCTTGCCGTTGGTCTGGTCGCCGAAGACCAGGAAGAGGCTGCCGTCGGGGCCGCCCTCCAAGGCATCGATCCGGTAGGTCTTCCCCTGCCAGTCGAAGACGACGGCGCCCGGCGACTTGTTGTCCGACACCTGGCCGACGATGTTGGCGATGGAGATCTTCTTGTCCTTGTAGGGCTCGAAGCGGGCGACGACCCGCCACTCCGGCCGCAGGGGATAGTCGTCGAGCCCCTTGAAGCTGGCGAGCAGCGGGCTCTGCTTGTCCTTGATCCGCACGCCGAGCTTGTCGCCCCGCTTGATGAGGTAGAAGTTGAGCGAGCCGAGCTCGACGACCGAGGGCTTGGGGTCGGCGTCCGCCCTGAGCACCATGCCCGGGGCCGCCGGCTTGCCGTCGACGGTCAGCGGGACGCCGGGCTGGGCGGTCAGGCGGACCGTGGGTCCGGCGAGGACCAGGGTGCCCGCCAGGGCCGGGGACTTGCCCCGGGGGAGGATGACCGGGTTGCCCGGATCGCTGCCGAACCGGTTCTCTCCCGGCTTCAGCCAGTAGAGCCCGACCAGGGTGAGCCAGCCGTTCTCTTTCTTCAGGCCGGCGACCCGCTCCTGGCGCCAGGTCTCGACCTGCTTGCGCCAGACCGCGGGATCGGGCCTGTCCGGCGCGGCGGCCGCCCAGAGCGCGGTTCCGGCGGCTCCGGCGAACAGGGCGGTGAAGAGAAGCGTGACGGCGGGGCGGCGAGCTTTCAGCATCATCATGGGTCGGACCTCCAGATCGGACGAAGAGAATAACTCAACCGTATAGCTTCTTCTTCCAGGTGCAGCGCGAAGGGGAATCCGTAACCTTTCCCCACGTTTCGCCGTATTGCTGCTGGACGGGGCTCGGCGCCCCCGAGTCAAAGGAGCGATCCCCATGCTGACCATCCGCGATCTGGTGAAGGTATACCCCGGCCCCGTCACCGCCCTGCAGGGCATCCACCTCGACGTCCCGCCGGGGATGTTCGGTCTGCTCGGCCCCAACGGCGCCGGCAAGTCGACCCTGATGAAGATCCTCTCGGGGCTGCTCGAGGCGACCTCCGGGTCGGTGACCCTCGACGGCGAGGACGTGCTCGCCAGCCCCGAGCGGATCCGGCAGCGGCTGGGCTACCTCCCCCAGGAGTTCGGCTTCTATCCCCATCTGACGGGGGAGAAGATGCTGACCTACCTGCTCAGGCTCAAGGGGGTGGAGGCGCCCGGGGGCCTCAAGGCGCTGGTGGCCGAGCTGCTGGACCGGGTCAACCTCTCCTCGGCCGCCAAGCGGCGGGTGAAGACCTACTCGGGCGGCATGCGCCAGCGGCTCGGCATCGCCCAGGCGATCGCCGGCGATCCGCGGCTGATCATCGTCGACGAGCCGACCGCCGGCCTCGATCCGGAAGAGCGGCTGCGCTTCTACAAGATCCTTGCCGAGCTCGCCGCCGACCGCATCGTGCTGCTCTCCACCCACATCGTCGAGGACGTGGCCGTGCTCTGCCCGCGCTTCGCGGTGATCCGCCAGGGGCGGCTGGTGGCCCAGACCTCACCCACCGAGGCCCGCCGGGCGATCGACGGCAAGGTCTTCGAGGGGCGGCTGGGAGGCGAGGAGCTGGCGGAGATCCATCGCCGGGGCTTGAGGGTCATCCAGTCCGTGCTGGTCGAGGGGAAGAACCGCGTGCGGGTCTACCAGCCGGACGGCACCTCGCTCCTCGGCTTCGAGCCAGTACAGGCCAATCTGGAGGATGCCTATCTCCTGCTGATGCAGGACGCGCACACGCCGCGGGCCGAGAAAGCGGCGCCCGCGCTCGTCGCCGGCGGCGCGGCATGAGCTTCGCCCGCACCGGCGCGGTCTTCGGCCAGGAGCTCGGCCGCACCTTCAAGCGCCCGCTGTTCTGGTTCCTGGTCTTCCTGCTGTTCCTGATGACCTGGGGACTCTCGACCGGGCACATGCAGATCGGGACGGGCGACTCCTCGGTGGGCGGCACCAAGGCCTGGATCACCTCCGAGTTCAGCTTCGCCCGAGCCCTGGCGGCCATGATCGCCCTGCTCTACGGCTTCTTCGCCTCGATCGCGGCGGGGATGGCGGTGATCTCCGACGACGAGGCCAGGATCAGTGACATGCTGCTGTCGACGCCGCTGCGCCCCGCCGAGTACGTCTGGGGGAAGTTCCTGGCGATCCTCGCCTGCTTCCTGGGGGCTCTCGGCATCCAGGTCCTGCTCGCGATCTTCTTCAACCACCTGGTGCCCAACCCGGCGGCGGTGGAGATCCGCGGGCCGTTCGAGCTCCTCAACTACCTGCGCCCGGCGCTGGTCTTCGGCCTGCCGACGCTCGTCTTCTATCTCGGGGTCTCCTTCTACCTGGGGGAGCGCTGGCGGCGGCCGGTCACCGTCTTCCTCTTCCCCATCGCCCTGCTGATGCTCTGCGGCTTCTTTCTCTGGAACTGGTCGCCCACCTGGCTCGACCTGCGGCTCAACAAGCTGCTGATGCTGGTCGATCCCGCCGGCGTGCGCTGGCTCGGCGAGACCTGGCTCAAGCCCGACCGCGGGGCGGCGTTCTACAACCAGACCCGCATCGGGCTCGACTGGCCGTTCGTCCTCTCGCGCCTGGCCTTCCTGGGGCTGGGGCTCGGCGGGGTGGCGCTCGCCGAGCGGCACCTGGCCGCCCACCTGCAGGGGGACGCGGGCGGGCGGCGCAGCCGCCGGCGGACCGCCGCGGACGCCGGGACGCGCGAGCCGGCCATCGAGGCGGTCACCGCGGCCGCGAAGGTCGTGGCCCCCCCCAGGGCGCTGGCGGAGCTGGGGATGCGCTCGGGGCCGGTCGGGCTCGTCGCGGCCATCCTCGCGGTCGCCGGCGCGGAGCTGCGCAACCTGCTCGCCTCCCCCGGCATCTACCTGTTCGGCGCCCTCATCCTGCTGCAGATGCTGGGGTCGAACCTGGTGGCCCTGGGACCGTTCCAGACCGAGGTGCTGATCACCCCGGGCGCGGCCGCGGTGCAGGCGATGGGGTTCCTCTCGGCGCTCGGCTGCCTGCTGCTGATGTTCTACACCGCCGAGTCGGTCGAGCGCGAGAGCGCCACCGGGCTCGCCCCGATCTCCTTCTCGACCCCGGCGCGCACCGCCTCGCTCCTCTTCGGCAAGGCGCTCGCCAACAGCGCCATCGGCGTGCTGATGGCGGTCGCCACCTATGTCGGGTGCGCCATCGCCATCCTCATCCAGGGAAGGCTGGCGCCCGATCCCCGCCCCTTCCTGCTCGTCTGGGGGCTGCTGCTGGTGCCGACCTTCCTGGTCTGGACCTGCTTCATCCTCGCCGTCCAGTCGGCGACCGGCCAGCGCTACGTCACCTACGGCGTCGGCCTGGGCGTGATCTGCCTGACCCTCTATCTCCAGCTCACCGACAACCTGAACTGGGTGGGGAACTGGGCGCTCTGGGGAGTGGCCCGCTGGAGCGACATGGGGACCTTCGAGCTCGACCGCAAGGCCCTCGTGCTCAGCCGGATCCTGGCGCTCGGGCTCGCCGGGCTGTTCACCGTGATCGCCGTCCAGGCCTTCGGCCGCCGGCAGGCGGACGCGATCGGCACGATCCACCGGCTCCAGCCGGGGCCGCTCTGGCGGCGGGCGCTGCGGCTCGCCCCCTTCGCGCTGGTGCCGCTGGTGGCCGGCGTCGCCCTCCAGGTCGCCGTCGACGACGGGTTCCAGGGCAAGGGGTTCGAGAAGAAGGAGCGGGACTACTGGAAGCAGAACCTGGCGACCTGGAAGGACGCGCCGCAGCCGGCGATCGCGGACGTCGACCTCGACCTGCGGATCGAGCCCGCCCGCCGCTGGCTCTCCGACCGCGGCAGCTACGAGCTGCTCAACGACCACGAGGCGGCGATCGAGCGGTTCGCGCTGACCGGCGGCCCGCACTGGCAGAAGGTGAGCTGGACGCTGAACGGCAAGCCCTGGAAGCCCGACAACCGCTCCGGGCTCTACGTCTTCAACCTGCCCGCTCCCCTGCCGCCCGGCGGCCGCGCGCGGGTCGGTTTCCAGCTCGAGGGGGTCTTCCCGCCCGGGATCACGAAGAACGGCGGCGGCGTCCAGGAGTTCGTCCTCCCCTCGGGCGTGGTGCTCACCAGCTTCACCCCCACCTTCGCGCCGGTGGTGGGCTACATGGAGGAGATCGGCCGGAAGAAGGACGAGAACGACTACGAGCCGCGCGTCTATCCCGACGACTTCTACAAGGGCAAGACCGAGGTCGCCTTCGGCGCCGGCCACCCGTTCACCACCCGCATCGCCGTCACCGGGCCGGCGGACTTCACCTTCAACTCGGTCGGCGTCAAGGAGAGCGAGCGGGTCGCCGGGGGCCGCCGCACCGTGATCTGGCGCAGCGACTACCCGGTGCGGCTGTTCAACGTCGTCGGCGGCCGCTGGGCGGTGCGGCGCGGCCAGGGAACGGCGATCTACTACCACCCCGGGCACTCCTACAACGTCGCCGCGATGTCGGGCGCGCTCGACGCCGCCCGCCGCTGGTACTCCGAGTGGTTCAAGCCCTTCCCCTGGCGCGATCTCAAGCTCTCCGAGTTCCCCAACCTGGCGAGCTACGCCCAGGGCTTCCCCACCGACATCACCTTCTCGGAGGGGATCGGCTTCCTGACCAAGAGCGACATCGAGACCGACGCCGTCTTCACGGTGACCGCCCACGAGAGCGCCCACCAGTGGTGGGGCAACCTGCTCACCCCCGGCAAGGGTCCGGGCGGCAATCTGCTCTCCGAGGGGATGGCCCACTTCTCGACCGCCCTGCTGACCGAACAGGTCAAGGGGGCGCAAGGCCGCATGGAGTTCCTCAAGCGGATCGAGGAGAACTACGGCCAGTCCCGCCGCGCCGACGCCGAGCGCCCCCTGGTCCGGGTGGACGGCTCCCACGACGGCGACCAGACGGTGACCTACGACAAGGGGGGCTGGGTCTTCTGGATGCTCTACCAGCAGCTCGGGCGGGAGCGCACCCTCGCCGGCCTGCGCAAGTTCATCGCCGACTGGGGGAACGGCCCCGACTACCCCGTGCTCCAGGACTTCACCGCCGCCATGCGCCCGTTCGCCTCCGATCCGGCCGCCTATGACGATTTCGTGCGGCAGTGGTTCCACCAGGTCGTCGTCCCCGAGTACCGGCTGAGCGACGCCCGCGCCGGACGCGGACCGGGAAGCGAGCCCTGGAAGGTCACCGTGCGGGTGAAGAACGCCGGCACCGGGAGGATGCCGGTCGAAGTTGCGGCGGTGCGCGGCGACCGCTTCACCGGCCGCTTGGCGGGAGGCAACAAGCCCGGTCCCGCCTACCGCGACGCCCGCCGGACCGTGATCCTGGGCGCGGGCGAGGAGCGGACGGTGGAGATCTCCTGCTCCTTCCAGCCCGAACGGGTGGTCGTGGACCCCGACGTCAAGGTGCTCCAGCTGCGCCGGAAGTCGGCCGTGGTCAAGCTGTAGAGCGGTGTCCTTCCAGCTTTTTTTCTCTCCGGCGAAGATTTTTTGTACGGAGTCGGGCGATTTTACGTTTATCTAGGCAGAGGGCCTCGCTCCGTGATATCGTTCTCTTGCGATCGATATCGGAGGTCCTCATGATCCGTACCCTGATCAGCCTGGAAGACGAGGACAAACAATGGCTCGACCGGAGAGCGAAAGAGGAGGATTTGACCATGACGCAACTGGTGCGCAGCGCGGTGAAGCGGTACCGGGAGCAGTGCGAGGCGGCGGGGGGGCAGGCGTCGCTGGAGCAGCTCCTGGGGCGGACGGCGGGGATCTGGCCGGGCGGGGACGGGCTCGCCTATCAGCGGGAGGTCCGCGGCGAGTGGGAGACCGGCCCGGAGAAGCGGGAAGGGTAGCGTTCCGCTTCCTGATCGACTCGGTCATCCTGATCGATCACTTCAACGGCCGGGAGGCGGCGACCCGCTGCCTCGCCCGCATCGGCCCCGAGGCGGCATTGTCGGTGATCACCCGGGCCGAGGTCCTGGCGGGGTTCGACCCGGCGGCAATGGCGGCGGCGCTCGGCCTGCTCGACCGCTTCCCCACGCTGATCATCGACCCGCCGGTGGCGGACCTCGCGGCCCGGCTGCGCCGGGAGCACCGCTGGAAGATGCCGGACGCCCTGCAAGCCGCCCTGGCGCGCTACCACTCGCTGGAGCTCGTCACCCGCAACACGCGGGATTTTCCGCCCGACCGGTACGGTTTTGTCATGGTGCCCTATGTGCTCCCCGGGTGAGCGGCCGCCGCGCAAAACCGCGCAACCATTGCGCGAAGACGGCTCGTTTTTCGTTGTTCGTCGCACCCTTGAATACAGAGCACTCCTCCGGCCGTAGCGAGATTGAGCGGGATCCCGTCCCGCCGGCGAGGAGAGCTGCGATGACTCGAAAAGGAGGATGGAGATGCGGCGTACCACTGTTCACCGAGGAGTTGTAGCGCTGGCGATCGTTACCTCCCTGGCCTTGGCCGGGGCGCGTCCGGCGGCCGCCAGGGAGCTGGGCGCCCTGGACCGTTTCCACCTGCTGTGGGCGTCCTTCGTCGGCGCGCCGAGCGCCGCGCCGGGATTCCTGGACAGGATGGGAGACAAGCTGAACGGCTGGTTCGGCGGCGTCCCGGCCAAGGCGGTGTCCGCGCCGCCGCCCGCCTCGCCCGACAAGGGGTGGGGAATGGACCCGAACGGGAACACGGTGAGCTCGACCACGCCTCCCACGACCGTCGCCGGGGGCAATTGACGAGAGAGATATGAGACAATCAAGGCAACCTGCCGAACCGATTTCGAGGAGAGACGGATGAGCGAGCATCATCCACATCGCGACAGCCTGGAGGGCTTCCTGTTCAGCCGCCTGCCGGCGCGCGAGATGAAGGACACGCTGGGTCATCTGCTGGGCGGCTGCGACCGCTGTCAGGACGAGATGTCGCCGCTCGCCGCGGCGATGTTCACGCCGGACGGCGCTCCCGAGCCGCGCCTGTCCTCCGCCGAGGAGGACGCCTACGACCAGGCCATCTCGGCCGCTTTCGGCAAGGCCCTGGAGCGCGAGCGGTCGCTCGCCTTCGAGCGCGAGGCCGGCGAGCGGAAGGCCGAGGAGCTCTCCCGCTCCCTGCGCCGGTCGGAGACCCCGGCGCTGCCCGAGGGACCCGCCTCCTGGGGGCTGTGCGAGGCCCTGATCGAGCGGAGCTGGGAGCTGCGGCAGAGCGATCCTGGGGGCATGCTCTACCTGGCGAACCTGGCGCGGCTGGCGGCCGACCGGCTCAGCCCGCAGATCTACGGCGAGGAGCGGCGCACGGACATGCAGGCCCGCGCCTGGGCCGAACTGGCCAACGCCTACCGCCTCACCGAGGACCTCCCCCAGGCCGAGGCGGCCATGGCGTGCGCCCTCGACCTGCGGGCTCAAGGGACGGGCGATCCGCTGCTCTACGCCCGGGTCGCCGACCTCAACGCCTCTCTGCTCTGCGACCAGCGGCGCTTCAAGGAGGCGTTCCGGATGCTCGACGTCGCCCTCGCGGTGCACCGCCGGCACAGCGGCTCGCACGAGGTCGGCCGGGTGCTCATCCTCAAGGGGCTCTTCACCGGCTACGCCGGCAAGCCCGAGGAGGGGCTGCAGCTCCTCGTCCAGGGCCTGCCGATGATCGACCGGGCCCGCGAGGCCGACCTCGTCTTCCGCACGCTCCACAACATCCTCCTCTTCCGGGTCGAGCTCGGCGAGTACGAGGCGGCCCAGCGCCAGCTCCAGCGCATGCGCCCGCTGTACGCCGCCCACTCGGGCTGGCTCGATCTGGTGAAGCTGCACCGTCTGGAAGGGGAGATCGCCGCCGGGCTGGGCGATCTGGTGACCGCCGAGGCCACGTTCCAGCAGATCCGCCAGGATCTCGACGACGCCGGCCTTCCCTATCAGGCGGCCCTCGCCTCGCTCGACCTGGCCGGCGTCTGGCTGCGCCAGGAGCGCACCGCCGAGGTGCGCGGCCTGGTGCCCGAGATGATGGCCACCTTCCGCATGCTCGGCGTGGAGCGCGAAGCCCTCTCCGCCCTCCACCTGCTGCAGGACGCCCTGGAGCGCGACCAGGCGACGCTGGAGATCCTCCGGCTCGTCGGCGGCATCCTGCGGCGCCTGCAAAACGAGCCGGCCACCCGGGCCGGCCTCGAAGCGCTCTAGCCCGCGGCTCCGCGCGGGATCCCACCAGGCCCGGGGCTTCGGCTCCGGGCCTTTCGCTTTTCCGGCCCGTCCTTTGCAGTGATCTCCGGCAGGCGCGGTCCCGGCCGGGCCTGCGACCCAGCCAAGGAGGAACTCCATGAACGACGACAGGGCGGATCTACACCTCGACCGCACCCCTACCGGCCAGCTCGACGAGGCGGTGCCCAGCTCGCACCTCACCCCCCTGCGGCGGCTGCACGGCTACCGCGTCGCCGGCGGAGACCCGGACGTGCGGGGGTGGCTGGTGCTCGGAGCCGACGGGCGGAAGATCGGGGAGGTGGACGACCTCCTGGTGGATACCGAGGCCCTGCGGGTCCGCTACCTCGACGTGACCCTCGACTCCGACCTCCTGGGCGACGCGCCGATCCCCGAAGCGGCGACGGCAGGGATCGGCGAGCCGGCGGCCGCGGCCGGGGGCCTGCCCCTGTTCAACCCCGCCGACACCATGGGCGGCTCGTCCACGATCTCCGAGGCGTTCGTGCGGAGCACCCTCTCGGCGACGGAGAACGAGCTCACCCGGGAGAGCCAGCGCGGGGACGACACCCGCCACGTCCTGCTGCCGATCGGCAAAGCCCGGCTCGACCCGGAGCACGACCGCGTCGTGGCCGAGGGGCTGCGCGCCGCCGACGCTCTGGGTCTGCCGGACTACCATGGCCAGAGCGTGAGCCGCGACTACGAGACCGGGCTGCGGCAGCGGTTCGACCGCGGCTACGCCCACTCCACCGAGCACGACTTCTACGCCCACGACCTCTATGACCAGGACCGCTTCTACGCCCCCCGCCGGCGGAGCGCCAGCGGGGCCGGCCTCGAGGCGGGGCGTGGAGAGCCCGCCTCGCCAGGCCGGCAGGATCGGGAGCCCGACCGGAAGCCGGATCAGGAAATCACCGGCGAGCTGGACCGCTCCGTTCCCCACGGCCGGTAGGCCTCCCATTCGCCAGGGGCGCCCCGGCCGCCGGGGCGCCGCTCCACCGCCTCTCACCGAATCCAATGCCCGCGCACGAAAAGCCCATCGCCATCTATGGCGCCATGTTCGCCAACCTGGCGATCGCGGCCACCAAGTTCGTGGCCGCCGGCCTCACCGGCAGCTCGGTCATGATCTCGGAGGGGATTCACTCGGTGGTGGACACCGGCAACCAGCTCCTGCTGCTGCTGGGAATCCGGCGCAGCCAGAAGCCGCCGGACGCGTCCCACCCCTTCGGCCATGGCATGGAGCTGTACTTCTGGAGCCTGATCGTCGCCATGCTCCTCTTCGGCGTCGGCGGCGGGCTGTCGGTCTACGAGGGGATCACCCACATCCTCCATCCCCACCCGCTCGAGGATTCCCTCTGGAACTACGCCTCGCTCGGCATCGCCTTCATCTTCGAGGGGATCTCCTGGCTGCTGGCGATGCGGCAGCTCCGCCCGATGATCCGCGAGAAGGGGGCTTGGAAGGCCCTGCGGACCAGCAAGGACCCGTCGATCATCATCCTCTTCTTCGAGGACTCGGCGGCGCTCGTCGGCCTGGTCGTCGCCTTCCTCGGCATCTTCCTGGGCCACCTCTGGCAGACCCCGGTCACCGACGGCATCGCCTCGATCCTGATCGGCCTCCTGCTCGCCGGGGTCGCCACCTTCCTGATCGGGCAGAGCCGGCGCCTGCTGCTCGGCGAGAGCGTGGACCCCGAGATCCTGGAGAGCATCCGCGCCATCGTCGCCGCCGACCCGGCCGTCGTCGGGGTGAAGGACCCGCTCACCATGCACCTCGGTCCCGAGGAGGTGCTGCTGAACCTGGAGATCGACTTCCACCAGGCCCTGCCGCCGGGGCGGATCACCGAGTCGATCAACCGGCTGGAGCAGGAGATCCGCCGCCGGCACCCCGAGATCCAGCGCATCTTCATCGAGGCGCGGGCGCTGCAAGGACGGCCGCAGGAAGGGAAGGAAGAGAAGGTCGCGGCGGGGGCTGGGAAGGGGTGAGCCGGATCGGGTACAGTCCCGGCCCATGAAATTCTCCCCGTCACCTTCGCCGACCTCCAGGCCGCGCGCGAGCGCATCCTTCCCTATGTCCATCGCACGCCCGTGCTGACCTCGCGGACGATCGACGAGCGGGTGGGCGCCCGGGTCTTCTTCAAGTGCGAGATCTTCCAGCGGGTGGGCGCCTTCAAGGCGCGCGGGGCGTTCTCACGGCTGACGCTGCTTTCGGCCGGGGAGCGCTCCCGCGGCGTGGTCGCCTTCTCCTCGGGGAACCACGCGCAGGCGGTGGCGCTCGCCGCCCGGGAGCTGGGCATGCGCGCCACCATCGTCATGCCGAAGGACGCCCCCGCCCTCAAGGTCGCCGCCACCCGCGGCTATGACGCCGAGGTCATCCTCTACGACCGCCTGGGCGGCGAGAGCCGGGAGGAGATCGCCCGCCGGATCGTCGAGGAGCAGGGCGCCGTCCTGGTGCCGCCGTTCGACGACGACGCGGTCATCGCCGGCCAGGGCACCCTCGCCCTGGAGCTGCTCGAAGAGGTGCCGGACCTCGACCTGATCGTCAGCCCCTGCGGCGGCGGCGGGCTGCTCTCCGGCATCTGCCTCGCCGCCAAGGGGCTCCGCCCGGAGATCCACGTCTGGGGAGTCGAGCCCGAGACCGGGGACGACATGAGGCGGTCGCTCGAGAAGGGGGAGCCGGTCACCATCCCCCTACCCGCCACCATCGCCGACGCCCTGCAGACCACCCGCCCCGCCGAGCGGACGCTCGCCATCGTCGGCGCGCTTGCCCGCGGCATCCTCACCGCCGGCGACGAGGAGATGCGTCGCGCCATGGCCCTCCTCGCCGCGCGGATGAAGCTGGTGGTCGAGCCCGGCGGCTCAATCGCCTTCGCGGCCCTCCTCCACGGCAAGGTGCCGGACGCCGCGGGCCGGCGGATCGGCGTCGTCCTCTCCGGCGGCAACGTCGATCCCGACCGCTTCGGCGCGCTGATCTCCGGGCTCGAAGGCTGAGCCGTGTCACCGTGGCATCCGCGGCGACCGCTCATCACCTCATAGGGCGGCTTTGTCTGCCAGCTGATCTGCCAGCCTCAGTCCTCGTGGCATACGCCCTGGACCTTGCGGTCCCTGATTCCGAGGCGCTTTTCTCTGCTCCTCAATATCTTGGCATACCTTCTCCACGACCTTGATCGTACTCTTGTTGTAGGCCATGAATAAAGCGCACTTCCAGGCACGGTCACGAAAAGGTTTGCGAAAGCATCGCTGATAAAATGTCCTCAGGCCCCTGAGCGCGTGCCGCGCTTCCATGTAGCCGAGGTTGTACTTCTCCACTACATATTCCAGGTTATCCAGCTCTGAATATACATACATTGTCCACCGATGATCATTATATCCCTGAAGAGATGGAGTATCTTCATCGTTTGCATTCTCCTCCCAAGGGTGACCAAGAAGACTGGAGACCAGCCTTGCACTCTCTCTCCTCTGATTCGCCAAATTCAGCCTGGAGTAGAAATCCTCCATCGCCTTCTCATGATGCGAAGAACGCCATTGATAGTACCCAAAAACGAAAGCACACATTGCTACGATGGCGGTGGCAAAATCGTCGGGTGCACCATAATATTTGCGGAACCACCCAACCCCTGCAACAAATCCAAATGCGAGCAACCAAACAGTTGCAGCGGGCAAGACCCGGCGCTTGAAGATGGCTTGCTGGAAGCCAAACTTACTGAGCAACGCCTGCTGGTCCCGGACGTCCTCCAGATGGAACTGAGCCAGCCGGGCCAGCCTTCCTTCGATGTCCAACTTTGGATCGTGGATTGATTTCCAAGGACTCTTCTGGCGCACGGGGTCTGCTGACATCGAGACACCTCCTTGCTGGAATGAACGGCATCCAGAAAGGCGGGCGCTTCGCTTGAGAATGGCGGCCCTGGATTGGAAAGCAGGTCCCGCCTTCCGCCGCAAACAACCATTTTATCGCAGTACTGATCGTTTGAACAGACCCGTCAAGGGCTACCGGCAAATATCCGCTTTTTTTAATATGGCCAGAGCCAGAGGTTCTCCCGCCAATTTAGAGAGAGTCGATGAGGGTGTTCTACGCCGACTTCCCCAGATACGCCTTGAGCTTCGGCGCCACGCTGCGGCGCACCAGGGCGCTCTGCGCCTGCCAGCGGGTGGCAGTGTCCAGCTCGACCAGGAAGCGGGGCTCGCGGCCTTCGAGGACGGCGATGGGCAGGCCGTCGCGGTAGAGGAGGCGGTTGCCGGCGAGGGCCGGGAGGCGGTCTCCCGGGGTGGCGATGCCGAGCAGGTTCAGCGGATCGGCGGCGCTCACCGAGACCAGGGTCCCCTTGCGCGGCTGCTTGCGGAGAGCGCGGAGCTGGCCCACCGCTTCGGTCAACGCGTACTGCTCCCCCGAGAAGCCGTCCACGAAGCGACCGCCGCGGATCTCCCCGCGCGCCTCCAACCGGCGGAAGACCTGGATCAGATCGCGCCAGGGGGGCAGCAGCGTCTCGCGCTCCAGCAGCCGGCGGAAGACCACGCCGTAGCGGCGCAGCAGCGTCCAGGCGGCGGCCTCGGCGGCGTCCCGCGAGGGGGATGGCGCGGATGGCGCCGGAACCGCCGGACCCCTCTCCTGGGAGGGATGGAGCAGCGACCAGCGCCCGGCGTTCTCCATGCCGAACATCGACAGCCCGCCCCGCCGGCCCGAGCGGTCAACCGACGGGCGCTTGTGGGCCGGCGTGAGCAGGGCGCGCAGGCCGGTGAAGCTGTCCGAGGTCACCAGCCCCCAGGCGACCAGCTCGGCGAGCGCCACCTCGAGCTGGGTGTGGAGGAGCCCCGCGCCATGGGCGATCTCGCCGAAGAAGCAGGCGCCGCGATTCCGCAACAGATCGTAGACGTCCCGGGCCGGCGCCGAGAGGTCGAGCAGGGCGGGATCGGAGGGCGGCGCGATCTCCCGCCACAGGGGCAGGCTCCCCCGGGAGAGGAGCGCGATGGGCGTGGCCCGCACCGGGCCGGAGCGCCGGGAGCCCTCGGCGGACGGCGCCGCGCCGCGTCCCCAGACCCAGCGGCCGGCCAGGCAGAGGGCGTCCAGCCAGGACGGGTCGTACTCCTTCATCCGCGCCGGCAGCACCTCGCCCTCCCAGGCGGACGCCGCGGCCTCGAACCCTTCGAGCTGGCCGAGCAGCGCGTCGAGGCTCCCCGGCCCCTCCGCCCGCTCGTCGGGATCCACCCGCTGCCAGGAGAGGAGGAAGCGCAGGAAGTCGGTCTGCGAGACCGGCTCGATCTCGCGCCGCAGCCGGTCCAGGGTGTAGCGATGGACGCGGGCGAGGAGCCGCCGCTCGCACCACTCCTCGCCAGCGATTCCAGGGGTGAACCGGCCGCGGAAGACGAACCCCTCCGCTTCGAGCGCCGCGAGCGCGATCTCGACCGCGCTCCGCCCCAGACTCATGCCCGCGGCGAGCGACTCGGCGGTCACCGGCCCCAGGGCCTCCAGCCGGCCGCGCACGATCTCGATCAGCGCCTCCTCGGGGGTCCACTCGCGGGCGAAGCGGGGAGGCACGGCGATCTCCGGCTCCAGCTTCACCTTGGGATGGACCGCTTGAAACTGCGGCAATCGCTCGGCCGGCACCCAGAACCGATGTTCGGCGGGGCCGTCCGGCAGCACCGCCCGGGTCGCCCGCCGGGCAGCGGCCAGGGCGTCGAAGAGGCATTCCCATCCAGAGATCTCGCCCTCAGCAGTCGTCATGAAGCCGAGCGTCAGCAGGGCGTCGTGCAGCTCGTCGGGGGTCTCGGCGTCGGGCCAGGCCTCGGCGCGCACGCGGACGATGGCGTCGGCGTCGAGCGCGCCCAGGTCCGAGGCGGTCTCCGGGTCCAGCCAGCGGCGCAGCGAGACCGCCTGGGTGCGGCGCTCTTCCAGGGGCGCGTCGTCGAGGAAGGCGTAGGGCTGGGCCTTCAGCACCTCGTGGGCGAGCGGCGAGGGCTCCACCACGTCGCGGGCGATCATCCGGATCTCCCCCGCCTCCATCCGGCGCAGCAGCCGCTCCAGGCCCTCGATGTCCATCGCCTCTTCCAGGCAGTCGCGCAGGGTCTGGGCGATCAGCGGGTGGTCCGGGATCTCCCGCTCCCCCACGATGTTCTCGAGACAGGCGAGCTGGTCCGGGAAGACCACCGCCACCAGGTCCTCCGCCGCTTGGCGCAGCAGCGGCGCGGGGACCCGCTTGCCGCCGCGCTGGCGGGGGATGGCCAGCGCCCGGCCGGCGTTCCAGCGCCAGCGCACGCCGAACAGCGGCGCGTCGAGCACCGCCTGGGTGAGGACGTCCCGCGCCGTATTCGAGCTGAGGAAGTGGAAGACGTCCTCCAGCGGGAAGCTGTGGGTGGGGCCGAGGGAGAGCACGATGGCGTCCTCGGTGGCCGCCGCCTGCAGCTCGAAGTTGAAGGCGCGGCAGAAGCGCTTGCGCAGGGCGAGACCCCAGGCGCGGTTGAGCCGGCTGCCGAACGGCGCGTGGAGGACCAGGTGCATGTCCCCAGCCTCGTCGAAGAAGCGCTCCGCCACCAGCGTCTCCTGCGCCGGCATCGCTCCCAGCGCCAGGGCCGCGCCGGCCAGGTAGTCCACCACTTGCGCGGCGGCAGCCGGCGGCAGCCCCACCTCGTCCTCCAGCCAGGCGCCCGCTTCCTCACGGGATCCCTCCCTCACCCGCCGGTCGACCTCCTCGCGCAGCCGGGAGACGGCGGCCGACAGCTCGTCGGTGCGCGCCGGCGCCTCGCCCAGCCAGAAGGGGATGTTCGGCGGCTGCCCCTTGGCGTCCTCCACCAGCATCCGCCCCTGCTCGACCTTGATGATCCGCCAGGAGGCGTTGCCGAGCTGGAACACGTCCCCGGCCAGGCTCTCGACGGCGAAGTCCTCGTGGACCGTGCCGATCGTGGTGCCGGAGGGCTGGAGCACGACCTGGTAGTCGGCGAGATCGGGGATCGCCCCGCCCGAGGTCACCGCCGTCAGCCGCGCCCCCTTGCGGGCGCGCAGCACGCCGTTCACCGCGTCGTGGTGGAGATAGGCCCCGCGCCGCCCCCGCCGGGTGGTGAAGCCGGTGGCCAGCATCTCGACAATGGCGTCGAAGTCCCGCCGCTCGAGGTCGCGGAAGGGCCAGGCGCGCCGGACGAGGGCGAAGAGGCCGTCCTCCGTCCAGCCCACCTCCGGCTCCGCGGCCACCGCGGCCACGATGTGCTGGGCCAGGATGTCCAGCGGCCTTTCCGGGATGATCAGGCGGTCCAGCTCGCCGCGGCGGACGGCGTCCACCAGGGCCGCGCACTCGATCAGCTCGTCGCGGGTGAGCGGGAAGAGCCGCCCCTTGGGAAGGCCCCCCAGGTGGTGCCCCGAGCGGCCGACCCGCTGCAGCAGGGTGGCGATGGACCGCGTCGAGCCGAGCTGGCAGACCAAGTCCACCGAGCCGATGTCGATCCCCAGCTCCAGCGAGGCGGTCGCCACCAGGGCGGAGAGCTCGCCGGCCTTGAGGCGGCGCTCGCTCTCCAGCCGCTGCTCCTTGGAGAGGCTGCCGTGGTGGGAGGCCACCCGCTCCGGCCCCAGCCGCTCCGAGAGATGGCGGGTGACCCGCTCGGCCATCCGCCGGGTGTTGGCGAAGACCAGGGTCGTCCGGTGCTCGCGGATCAGGCCGGTCAGCCGGTCGTAGATCTCCGCCCACACCTCCATCGGCATCACCGCCTCCAGCGGCGAAGAGGGCGGCACCTCGACCCGCAGATCGAGCCGCCGGCCGTGCCCGGCGTCCACGATGGCGCAGCGGGGGGTGCCGTCCGGCTCCACGTTCGCCGTGCCGACCAGGAAGCGGGCCACCTCCTCGATCGGCCGCTGGGTGGCGGAGAGGCCGACCCGGTTCAGGTTCCATCCCACCAGGGCCTCCAGCCGCTCCAGCGACAGCGACAGGTGAGAGCCGCGCTTGTCGTCCGCCACGGCGTGGATCTCGTCCACGATCACCGTGCGGACGGTCTTCAGCATCCGCCGCCCCCCCTCGCTGGTGAGCAGGATGAACAGCGACTCCGGGGTGGTGACCAGGATGTGCGGTGGCCGCTTCACCATCGCCGTCCGCGCCGCGGCCGGGGTGTCCCCGGTGCGCACCTGGGTGCGGATGGCGGCGTCCGGCAGCCCCATGGCCGCCAGCTCGCGGCGGATGCCGGCCAGCGGCTCCTCCAGGTTCTTCTCGACGTCGTTGGACAGCGCCTTGAGCGGCGAGACGTAGACCACCGCCGTCTCGTCCGGCAGGCCGTCCTCGCTGAGCAGGGCCCGGCGCACCAGGTCGTCGATGGCGGAGAGGAACGCCGCCAGCGTCTTGCCCGAGCCGGTGGGGGCGGCGATCAGCGTATGCCGCCCGGCCTGGATCTCCGGCCAGGCGCGCGCCTGCGGCTCGGTCGGCGCGCCGAAGCGCCGCTCGAACCAGGCGGCGACGGCGGGGTGGAAGTTGGCGAGCGGCATGGCGGCGATCGGTAGCGAGTGGTGAAAGAAGAGCGGAAGACCCCAGGAGAATAACAGGAAACCGGGCGGCGGGATTCCATCCTTGAACGGACGGATCGGGTCCACGCGCCCAGCAGGGTAGGATCAGGATCGTGGGAAAGCGCGCTCCGCTCCTGGTCCTGCTCCTCGTCCTGCTGCTGGCGATGATCCTGGCCGGCGTCGCCGGCGCCGGCCAGATCGAGCTGATCTCCCGGGCCTATCACGTCCCGACCTACGGGGCGCCGGCCACCCTCCCCTCGCTGAGCGCCGACGGGCGCTACGTGGTCTTCGCCAGCAACGCTCCCGACCTGGTGCCGGGGCAGGTGGACCGCAACAACGCTCCCGACCTCTTCCTCCGCGACCGCGCCGCCGGCATCACCACCCTGATCACCCACGCGAGCGGCTCGCCCGTCACCGCGGCCTCCTACGCGGACGCCCGGGCCTTCGTGGAGGGGAGGATCAGCGCCGATGGACGCTACGTCGTCTTCGCCAGCGCGGCGGTGGATCTGGTGCCAGGCAGGATCGACACCGGCTCCCGCAACGTCTTTCTCTGGGACCGCGTCACCGGCGCCACCACGCTGGTGTCGCACGCCGCCAACCGGCCCGCCGCCGCCGCGGACGGCGCCTCCTCTCCGGTGGCGATCAGCGCCGACGGCGGCGACGTCGTCTTCACCAGCAGCGCGGACGACCTGCTGGAGGGAGGGGCCGGGAGCTCCGGCGCGGACGGACGGGTGGAAACCAACCTGTTCCTCTGGCGCCGCTCCGCGGACACCCTCACCCTGCTCAGCGCCAGGAACGGCTCCCCCTCCGTGCCGGCCAACGGCAGCTCCTGGGCGGCAGCGATCAGCGCCGACGGCGCCTTCGTCGCCTTTCTCAGCGAGGCCACCGATCTCGTCCCCGGCTTCACTCCCGCCAGCCCCGGGGGAAACGTCTTCCTCTACGACCGCTCCGCTGGGACCCTCTCCCCGCTCACCGCGACGGGCGGCGCCCTGGGCGCCGTGTTCCTCAGCGCCGACGGCCGGTGGATCGCCTTCACCCGCGTGGGGAGCGAGCGCAAGGACGCCTTCCTCTATGACCGAAGCTCGGGAGAGACGCGGCTGGTGAGCCACCGCAGCGGCTCGCCCGGGACCGGGGTGGGCGTCGGCTCCTGGATGGCGATGAGCGCCGACGGCCGCGCCGTGGCCTTCACCAGCGCGGCCCCCGACCTCGTCGCCGGCCAGCGGGATGCCAACGGCCGGGAGGACCTGTTCGTCTACGACCGCGAGTCGGGGGAGACGTCGCTGGTGACCCACGTCCCGGGCTCCCCGGCCGGCTCTCCGGCCACCACGCCGGCCGATCCCGGCGAGATCGAGCTGCGCAGCCTCAGCGCGGACGGCCGGTTCCTCGCCTACCGGGCCGGCCAGGGCCAGATCTTCCTCTACGACCGCGTCTCCGGAATCGCGGCCCTGGCGAGCCACGGCCGCGATTCGCTCACCCGGGCCGCCAGGGGAGAGTCGTCGTACCCCCTGGTCAGCGAGGACGGCGGCACCGTCCTCTTCCAGAGCCCCGCCCCGGACCTGGGGGATGGGGCCGTGGAGCCCAACGGCTACGACGGCCTGTTCGTCTACGACCGCCTCTCGCGGGAGGTCTCCCCCCTCGCGCCGCCCGATCCGGACCTCTCCTCCCTCACTCCCGACGGCGCCAGCTCGATGGGGGACCTCTCGGCGGACGGCCGGCTCGTCGCCTTCGTCAGCGAGGCCGGAGGGGTGACGCCCGGGCAGGTCCAGTGGCAGGGGCGGAGATGGAACGTCTTCCTCCGCGACCGCGCGACCGGCGAGACCCGGCTGCTCAGCCGGCCGGAGGGCGGGGTTTCCCCCGTCCTCAGCGCCGACGGCGGCTTCGTCGCCTTCGTGACGCTCCCGGACGCCGCGGGAGCTTCCGGGCTCATCCTTCGCCAATTGACCGGGACGACGGAACCGGTCCTGGTCAACCACGGACCCCGGAACGCCCGCCGCATCCTCGGGACCGCCCGCGAGCCGGCGATCAGCGCCGACGGCCGCTACCTCGCTTATGCCTGCCGGGGGTGCTCCCGGGAGCCGGGCGATGAAGTCTTTCTCTATGACCGCGCGACGGGCGCAGGCCTCCGGGTCAGCCAGGGGACCGGCGATGCCGGGAGCCCGCGGATCAGCGCCGACGGCCGCTTCGTGGTCTTCCTGGGCGGAAAGCCGTCGAAGGTCTTGCTTTTTGATCGGACGACCGGCGCGGTTGCTCCGATCGCGAGCGAGGCCTCCGGGGCCGGGATCAGCGCCGACGGCCGCTGGATCTTCTTCCGGAGCGGTGCCGGCCCCCGGCCCGGCCTCTTCCTCTACGACCGGACGGCCGGTACCGCGGCCCGGATCGGCCATACCGTTGCGCAGGACGGCGCCGTCTCGATCAGCGCCGACGGCCGCTGGCTGGTCTATCTCGGCGACGGCGGCCAGGTCTTCCTCTATGACCGGGTCACCGGCGCCAGCTCCCTGGTCAGCCATGCGAACGGCTCACCCGCCAGGGCCGCCAACCGCCCTGCCGAGAGCCCGCGGATCAGCGCCGACGGCCGCCGGATCGCCTTCCTGAGCGCCGCGACCGACCTGACGGCCGGCCAGACCGGAGGCGAAGGGATCGTCCGCCTGGTCCTCCAGGACCGGGTGAGCGGCGCGCGGACCCTGGCCGGCCGGGTCCGCGCGGCCGGGGCACCCGCTAAACCCGTCCGGGGAGAGATCTCCTTCTTCCCCCGGCTCTCCGCCGACGGCCGCCAGGTCGCCTTCACCACCGACGCCACGGATCTCCTTCCCGGAGACCACAACGGCACCTGGGACGTCTATCTCTACGAGGCGAAGGAATAAGGAACCCAAGAGACGGCAGGGACGGCAGGCCTTTTCGTCCCTGGAGTCCCTGCCGTCCTTTTCGTCTCTTTTCCTACGTCCCTTTTCCTACTTCCCCTTCCCCGCCTTTTCGAGGTCCGCTTCCTTCTCCACGCCGCCGGAGCCGTGGGTCTCGCCCGACTCGCCGGGCTTGTAGAGCGTCCCCTCGGGGGCGCGCGGCGGCTCGTGATACTGCTGGCGGTCCGCCTGCATGGCGGAGGCCTTGTCGCCGAGCCCCGGAGCGATCTTGCCCAGGGTGGTGTTGAGCACCGCCCCCGCTCCCACCTTGACGTCGCGCTGGTGCTTGACCGCCGCCTTGAGGATCGCGTCCGCCACCTTCTGCGGGTCGATCATCGGCGTCGGCAGCTTGGGCTCCTCGCTCATGTAGTTCTTGGCGTGCTGCGGATAGGGCGTATCGACGGCGGTCGGCTGGATCAGGGTGATCGAGACCGGCGCCTCGTCCACCTCCTCGATCTCCACCCGCAGAGCGTCGGTGAAGCCCTTGACCGCGTGCTTGGACGCCGAGTACATCCCTTGCAGCGGCACCACCGCCTCGGAGACCTCGCTGCCGACGTTGATCAGCGCGCCCCCCTGCTGCTTCAGATACTTCAGCGCGGTCAGCGAGCCGTTGACCACGCCCCAGAAGTTGGTGTCGAACAGCCGGCGGCTGTCCTCCTCGCTGACCTCGTCGAGCCGGCCGTAGATGGAGACGCCGGCGTCGTTGACCCAGGTATCGATGCGGCCGAACTTCTGGAGGGCGGCCTCGGCGACGTGCTCGAGCTGCTGGCGGTCGCCGACGTCGGCCACCACATAGATCGCCTGGCCGCCGCCGGCGTTGATCCGCTGGCAGACCTCGTCGAGCGTCTGCCCGCTGCGGGCGGCGAGGACGAGCTTGGCGCCCTCCTTGGCGGCGGACTCGGCGGTGGTGAGGCCGATGCCGCTGGAAGCCCCGGTAATGACGATGACCTGCTGGTCGAGAGGTTTGAGATCGACTGCCATGATGCCTCCTTGATGATTCGCCGACGGCGAACGACGCCGTCCACATTGAAAATGGTTTGCAACCCCCGTACCCGCGAAACGCAACCGGGGTCGGCGGGCGACGGCTCTTCCTTCCCCTGGAGACAGGACGTACAATCTTGAATGCGGCGTGATAGCTTGGACTTGACCTCTAAGAATTCCTGCCATAGGCGGACCCATGGAAGAAACCCAGCTCGGCAGCGGCACCGCGGTCTCCATTCCAGGCATCCGGAAGGTCCCCACCGGAATCCCGGGGTTCGACGAGATCACCTCCGGAGGGCTGCCGGCCGGCCGGCCGACCCTGGTGTGCGGCGGACCGGGCTGCGGCAAGACCCTCTTCGCCATGCAGTTCCTGGTCAGCGGCGCCACCCGGTACGGCGAGCCGGGCGTGTTCATGAGCTTCGAGGAGAGCTCCGAGGACCTGGCGAAGAACGTCGCCTCCCTCGGCTTCGATCTCGACGACCTGATCGAGCGCGAGCTGTTCTCCATGGACACGGTGATCGTGGAGCGCAGCGAGATCGAGGAGACGGGGGAGTACGACCTCGAAGGGCTGTTCCTGCGCCTCGACTTCGCCATCAGCTCGGTGGGCGCCAAGCGGGTGGTGCTCGACACCATCGAGTCGCTCTTCTCCGGCTTCAGCAACCAGGCGATCCTGCGCGCCGAGCTGCGCCGGCTGTTCCGCTTCCTCAAAGACCGGGGGGTGACGGTGGTGCTCACCGGCGAGCGCGGCGACGGCCAGCTCACCCGCCAGGGGCTCGAGGAGTACGTCTCGGACTGCGTGATCCTGCTCGACCACCGGGTCAACGAGCAGGTGTCCACCCGGCGGCTGCGCATCGTCAAGTACCGCGGCTCCTCCCACGGCACCAACGAGTACCCGTTCATCATCGACCGGCTGGGGCTCGACGTGCTGCCGGTGACCGCCCTCCAGCTCCAGCACTCCGCCTCGACCGAGCGGATCTCCAGCGGCATCCCGGGGCTGGACGCGATGCTCGGCGGCCAGGGGTTCTTCCGCGGCACCAGCATCCTGACCTCGGGCACGGCGGGCACGGGCAAGAGCACCATCTCCGCGCACTTCGCCGACGCCACCTGCCGGCGGGGCGAGCGCTGCCTCTACTTCGCCCTCGAGGAGTCGCCGGCCCAGATCATGCGCAACATGCGCTCGGTGGGCCTGGACCTCGAGCGCTGGGTGGAGCAGGGTCTGCTGGAGTTCCACGCCAGCCGGCCGACGCTGTTCGGGCTGGAGATGCACCTGGTCACCATCTTCCGGGCGGTCCAGGAGCTCGATCCACAGGTGGTGATCGTCGATCCGCTGTCCAATCTCGCCGCGGTCGGCTCCGACAACGAGGTGATGGCGGCGCTGCTGCGCCTGGTCGACTTCCTGAAATCGCGCCTGGTCACCGCGCTGTTCGTCAGCCTGACGGGGAACGGCGACGCCGAGAACGCCACCGAGCTGGGGGTCTCCTCGCTGATGGACACCTGGCTGTCGCTGCGCAACCTGGAGAGCAACGGCGAGCGCAACCGCGGGCTCTACGTGCTGAAGTCGCGCGGCATGAAGCACTCCAACCAGATCCGCGAGTTCCTGCTCACCGAGCACGGGGTGGAGCTGGTGGACGTGGCGGTGGGAGCGGAGGGGATCCTGACCGGCTCGGCGCGGCTCGGCCAGGAGGCGCGCGAGCGGGCCGAGTCCGCCCTGCGCCGGGAGGAGCTCGAGGCGCTGCAGCGCCGGCTCGACCGCCGGAAGGCCGGCGTGGAGGCGCAGATCGCCAGCCTGCGCGCCGAGCTCGAGGCCGAGGAGGAGGAGACGGCCAAGCGGGTCCGCCAGGCGGCGCGGCAGGAGCAGGACCGGATCCTCCAGCGCGCGGCCATGGCCTCCTCCCGCCAGGATGAAAGTGGTACGATCAAAGAAGTTTTTACCGCGTCGGAGGAGAGAACGCCGGTACCCTCGACAGGGAGCCCGCGCTCCAGGCGGAGACAGCAATCGTGAACACAGACGCCAAGAAATGGAACTTGCGATTGTACGTCGCGGGGCAGACCCCGAAGTCGATCGTGGCGCTCGCCAACCTGAGGCGGATCTGTGACGAGTACATGAGCGGCCAGTACCGGATCGAGGTGATCGACCTGATGGAGAACCCGCAGCTCGCCCGGCGGGATCAGATCGTCGCCATCCCCACCCTGGTCCGCGAGCTGCCGTCGCCGCTCAAGCGGATCATCGGCGACCTCTCCAATACCGAGCGCGTACTGCTCGGGCTGGACGTGGCGCCGCAGATCTGAGCGGCGCTCCAGGCGCCGTTCCAACAGGCGCCATTCCAGGAGGACCGCCGGCGCTGACGCGATCCGGCTCGAAAATTGCACTATTCTCTGATTTACCATGAATGAAATCGGGACCGGAGCCGTGGGGGAGTCAGACGAGACCCCTCTTCCTGCCGGCTCCGCGTCCGATCCGTACGTCCTGCGGCTCTACGTCACCGGCAAGGCGCCGAACTCGCTGCGCGCCATCAGCAAGGTCCGCGAGGTCTGCGAAGAGTTCCTCCTCGGACGCTACCAGCTCCAGGTCGTCGACATGTACCAGCAGCCGGCGCTCGCCGGCGGTGACCACATCATGGTGACGCCGACCCTGGTCCGCAGGTCTCCAGGGCCGTTACGGAAATTGATCGGAAACCTTTCGGATCGGGACCGGATCCTGGCGGGCCTCGAGCTGCGGCCGGCCGCGGGAGTGCCTTGAAGTGAACGGGATCGGTAAAGAAGACACGGACGGGACGGCGCCGGCGGCACCGGCGGCGATGACGGCACTGGCGGCGATGACGGCGGAGGTCGAGGAGCTGCGGGCCCGCCTCGTCGAGGCCGAGGACACCCTGCGGGCGATCAGCGGCGGCGAGGTGGACGCGCTGGTGGTGGACGGGCCGCGGGGCGAGCAGGTCTTCACCCTGGAGGGCGCCGACCACTCCTACCGGATCTTCCTCGAGGAGATGCACGAGGGGGCCGCCACCCTCAACGCCGCCGGCGTGATCCTCTACTGCAACCGCCGCTTCGCCGAGATCGTGGGGAGACCGCTCGAGCAGGTCATCGGCGGCTCGATGTTCGAGTTCGCCCGCGAGGCGGACCACGCGGAGCTCGACTCCATCCTGCGCGCCGGGTTGTCCGGGTCGGGCGGCTCGGGCAAGGGGGAGCTGGAGCTGCTGAGCCGCGGCGAGCCGGCGCCCGTCTACCTGTCGACCAGCGCGCTGCCGCTGGGGGAGGTCGAGGCGGTCTGCCTGGTGGTGACCGATCTGGCGCTGCAGAAGCGCAACGAGCAACTGGTGGCCGACGAGAAGCTCGCCCGCTCCATCCTCGAGCACGCGAGCGAGGCGATCGTGGTCTGCGACACCGAGGAGCGGGTGGTGCGCGCCAGCCTGGCCGCCCGGCGGCTCTGCGCCTGCAACGCCGTGGGAGAGCGGTTCTCGCAAGCCTACAAGCTCGCCGGGGACGGACCGGAGGGCCAGCCGGTGATCCCCTTCACGGAGATCCTGGCGGGCAAGGTGGTGCAGAGGATCGAGGCCGCGCTGATCCTGGAGGGCGGCGAGAGCTGCCGGCTCCAGGTGAGCGCCGGGCCGCTGCTGGCGCCGGACGACAAGGTGCTCGGCTGCGTGATCACCCTGACCGACGTCACCGCGCGGCGGCGCGCCGAGCTGGAGGTGGAGCGGGCGCGCCAGGAGGCCGAGGGCGCCAATCGCGCCAAGGACCACTTCCTCGCCACCCTGAGCCACGAGCTGCGCACGCCGCTGACGCCGGTGCTCGCGGTGGTCTCCGGGCTGCAGGAGGACGGCCGCCTGCCGGCCGACGTGCGCGCCCACCTGGCGATCGTGCGGCGCAACGTGGAGCTCGAGGCGCGGCTGATCGACGACATGCTCGACCTGACCCGCATCGCGCGCGGCAAGCTCGAGCTGCGCCGCGAGACCGCGGACCTGCGGCAGATCCTCGAGCACGCCCTGCAGACGGCGAGCGGCGACCTGCTCCACAAGCGCCTGCGGCTCGTCCTCGACCTGGCGCGGGACGACCACGCCGTCTGGGCGGACACCCCGCGGCTGACCCAGGTGTTCTGGAACCTGTTCAGCAACGCCGTCAAGTTCACCCCCACGGGCGGCGCCATCACCGTGCGCTCCTGGAGCGAGGAGTCGCCCGACGGGCGCCAGCTCCGCGTCGAGGTGGCGGACACCGGCATCGGCATCGAGCCGGACGTGCTGGCGGACATCTTCGACGCCTTCCAGCAGGGGGAGCAGACGATCACGCGGCGCTTCGGCGGCCTCGGGCTGGGGCTCGCCATCAGCAAGGCGATCGTCGAGCTGCACGGCGGCAGCCTCACCGCGGCGAGCGAGGGCCTGGGGCGGGGCTCCGTCTTCTCGGTGCGGCTGCCGGTCGGCGAGCTGCGGCCGGCCCAGCCGGCGGAGAGCCGCCCGGCCGCCGCGGCGCCCTCCACGCCCGCGGCCTCGCCGGCGAGCGGAGCGTCCGGGGGCCATGCCGAGCAGGCCGCCAATGCCGCGAAGGCCGCGGCGCTCCGCATCCTCCTCGTCGAGGACCACGCCGACACCGCCGAGGCCATGGCCGACCTGCTCCGCGACCTGGGCCACCGGGTGACGGTGGCCGGCTGCGTGACCGAGGCGCTCGCCGCGGCGGAGCGCCACGCCCTGGACGGCGGCCTCGACCTGGTGGTGAGCGACCTCGGCCTGCCGGACGGCACCGGGCTCGACCTGATGGCCGAGCTACGCTGCCGCTACGGCGTGCGGGGGATCGCCCTCTCGGGCTACGGCATGGAGGAGGACGTGCGCAAGAGCCTCGCCGCCGGCTTCGAGCGTCACCTCACCAAGCCGATCAACCTCCAGGCTTTGCAGACCGCCATCCAGGGCGGAGCCTGAGGCCCCGCATCACCCCATCGGACAAAAAGGGCGACCGCGGGTCGCCCCTACACCCTTCGATCGACGTGGATCTCCGCCGGAGGTTGCAGGGGCGACCCGCGGTCGCCCTTTGACTTCGCCTTGACCTCGCCGCTACCGGGCGGCTCCGTCCTTCCTACTCGTACACCTCCAGATGCACGTCGGCGTAGGTCCAGCCGAAGGTGGGGACCTCGTCGGGGTTCACGCTCTCGGGAAAACCCATGTCGATCAGGAAGCTGTCGGTCGACTTCAGGGCGAACGAGGAGACGTTGGGCACGCCGGTGAGCTGCACCGCGAGCAGGCCGGTGGTCAGATCGGTGATCGTCACCGTGTAGACGCCGCGGGCCATGTCGTAGTCGTTGTCGCAGTGGTAGGTGTGCCCCGGAATCGCCTGGAACGGCTTCTCGATCTTGAGCTTCTGCGGATGGGTCAGGCCGATGCCGTGGCGCACCAGCGCCGTGTAGGCGTCCGGACCGCGGAAGTAGAGCATGCCGGCCATGTTGAAGTTGCGGTCGATCACGAACCAGTAGATCAGGTGCTTACCCATCGGGTCGGCGGGGTACCAGGGGCCGACCGTGACGTCGAGCGACATGTGCAGCCGCCGGGCGATGCCGGCGGGGGCCGGGAAGCTGACTCGCTTGACCGGCACGGCGGGGGTGGGCTGGTGGACGATCCCCTTGGCGTCGAAGCAGATGGCGCCGGCCGGGCAGGCTCCAGGCGGGCCGGGAACGGTGAGGGTCGAGGTGCCCAGGCCGGCGGGGCCGACGTAGGAGACCTCGCCGGTGGCGGCGTCGGACATCAGGGCATAGGTGAAGAAGGCGCCGGTGCAGCTCACCGAGGCCCGCGCCTCGGCGGCGGCGCCGCCCCCGAAGAGGTCGGAGATCACCCGGGTGGAGAGCGGCTTCAGGCTGAACGTGCCCGGGCCGGCCAGGATGCTGCCGTCCGAACGCAGCAGGTAGGCGGTGCACTGGGAGGCCGCCGGGGCCAGGTTGACCAGGGTCAGATCGGCCGTGCGGCCGGCGCCGGAGAGGAGCCCCTGGAGGTCGGCGGTCTGGCCGGCGGGGATCAGGTTGCTCGAGGTGATCACCGGCAGGTAGACCCCCATCCGCCCCGGACCCGAGCCGACCAGGCGCGCCGAATAGCTGGCCGTGCTGTCGCCGGAGAGCTCGAGCAGGCCGCGGAAAGCGGCGCCGGGCTGCACGACGATGGTGTGGCCGGGCAGGACCTGGGACGTGGTGGGCGGGGTCGCGCGCACGGTGCCGTCGGTGTCGGTGGTGAGGAGCACCTGGTTGACGGTGTCCGTCTGCGCGCCGGTGTTGGTGACCGAGACCTGCACCTGATAGCTGGCGGTGCCGACCGTGCCGAGGCCGGGGACCGGCACGTAGACCGTGCCCGCGTGGGCGGTGGCCGCGGCGCCGGCCGCGACGAGCGCGGCGAGGAGCAGGGAGCGGAAGAGGGAACGAGCCATAAGACAATCTCCTGCAGCGGGGTTGAACGATGGGATCGGGACCTGCGGTGGCGCTGCCTGGAGGGGGATTATAGCGGAGAGCATAGAGGGGTGAGGCGTCCATGGACGCCTCACCCCTGGAAACCGCCTGAGCTACGCCCGCCGGCGCCGCATCACCCACGCCCCCGCCATCGCCAGCAGCATCGCCAGCACCGCCAGGCCCATCCCGTCGAGGGTCGGGATCGGCGGCACGACCGGCGCCGCCGCGACCTGGAAGGAGGTGGGATCGGCACCCCGGGTCGCCGGGTCGTCGGTCACGCCCGAGGACTCGTTGGTGCCGTTGCCGTCGGCGTCATAGTTGAAGGTCCCCTGGTTGGTGATCGTCGTGCCGGCGGCGACGTTGGCGTTGATGGTGGCGGTGATGGTGATCGTCACCGAAGCCTTCGCGGCGAGCGAGCCGTTCCAGGTCACCGTGCGGGTCCCCACGTTGGCCGTGGCCGTGCCGGAGGTCGCCGTGGCGCTGACCAGGGTGAGCCCGGCCGGCAGGACGTCGGTGAATTCGTTACCCGGGTTGTCTCCCTGGGTGCCGGTGCCGGAGTTGGTGAGCACCACCGTATAGGTCACCGTGCTGCCCGGAGTGAAGGGGCCGGAGGCCGTCTTGGTGCCGGAGAGGGTAGAGCCGGGCGGCACGGTCACCGTGTCGGTGTCGGTCGCCGAGTTGTTGCCCGGTACCGGATCGGTGACCCCGGCCGGAGCCGTCACCGTCGCCGTATTGCTCAGCGTGCCGGTGGCCGCCGCCGAGATCGTGCAGCTCGCCGTGTAGGTGACGCTGCCGCCGCTCGGCAGATTGACGGTGTTGTTGATGTTGCCCGACCCCGACGCCGTGCAGGTGCCGCCGCCGGCCCCCACACAGGTCCAGGTGCAGGTCAGCGAAGCCGGGAAGGTGTCCGCCACCGTCGAGCCGGGCGCGTTGCTCGGACCAGCGTTGGAGGCGGTGATCGTGTAGGTCACCGAGCCGCCCGGCGTGGCCGTGGTCACCCCGTCGGTCTTCGTCACCGCGAGATCCGCCTGGGCGGTGAGCGTGTCGGTGTCGGTGGCGCTGTTGTTGGCCGTGTTGGAGTCCGAGGTCGTGCCGCTCGCGACCGTCGCGGTGTTGCTGAGCGAGCCGGTCGCCGCCGGGTTGACCGCGCACGCCGCCGTGTAGGTGACGCTGCCGCCGGCCGGCAGGTTGACGGTGTCGTTGAGGTTCCCCGAGCCCGACGCCGTGCAGGTGCCGCCGCCGGCCCCCGCGCAGGTCCAGGTGCAGGTCAGCGAAGCCGGGAAGGTGTCGGCCACCGTAGCGCCGGCGTCGGTGCTCGGACCGGCATTGCTCGCCGTGATCGTGTAGGTCACCGAGCCGCCCGGCGTCGCCGTCGTCACGCCGTCGG
>CAWCIU010000005.1:0-300741 GCA_963795735.1 uncultured Acidobacteriota bacterium
CATCGATTTGCCGTCGCGCAGGGCGAGCAGGCCGTAGCCGTTGCGGTAGTACCAGCAGCGGGTGCGCTGGAAGAGGTTGCCGCCGAGGGTGGCGACGTTGCGGATCTGCGGCCCGGCGACCCGGCCGAGGGCGGCGGTGACGGCAGGGTACTCCCAGCCGAGCGCCGCGTCGGCGGCCAGGTCGTCGAGGGTGGCAGAGCGCCGACCCGCAGGCCGCCGTTCTCGGCGCGGACCCCGGCGAGCCCCTCCAGGCCCTTGAGGTTGACCAGCCGCCGGGGGTCTCGACGTCGTCCTTCATCAGGGCGAGCAGATCGCTGCCGCCGGCCAGAGGGGCGGCGGCGCCCGGCTCGGTGCCCAGCAGGCGGACGGCCTGCTCGCGGGTGTTCGGCGAGGCGTATTCGATGGGGCGCATCAGGCGACCGTCTTTCCGGCATTCGCCAGGGCGTCGAGCACCCGGCGGGGGTGAGCGGCAGGTAGGGGACGCGCACGCCGATCGCGTTGGCGACCGCGTTGGCGAGGGCCGCGGCCGGCGAGATCATCGGCGGCTCGCCGACGCCGATCACGCCGCGCTCGTCGTAGCCTGGGCCGGTCATCATGTGGACCATGAGCTCGCCGACGTCGTCGATGCCGGCGATCTTGTAGAACTCCAAGTCGGCGTTGAGGGTGATCCCGGTCACCGGATCGGTCACCTTCTCCTCGAACAGCGCGGTTGAGATCCCCATGATCAGCCGCCGTACACCTGGCTCTCGGCCGTCTTCAGGTCGACGACCAGGCCGCAGTCCTGCACGGCGACGATCTTCTGCACCTGGACGATCGCCGGTCTCGATGTCGACCGAGACTTCGGCCATCTGCACGCCGCCGACGCCGCTGCTGGTGAGCTCGCTCGGGCTGCCGGGGTTGGCGCCGCGCTGCCGGTGACCGGCGTGCTGGCCGAAGCTGGCGCAGGCCTCCTTCCAGGTCAGTCGCTTGGCGGGCTCGGCCTTGACGCGGATCTTGCCGCCTCTGGCCTCCAGCTCTTCCGGCTTGGCGCCGAGCCTGGCGCCGACCTTGGCGAACATCGTGTCGCGGGCATCACGCGCCGCCCGGCGGGTGGCCGCGGAGACGCCGCCCACCGTGGTGCTGCCGCCGGAGCCGCCGGAGGCCGGGATAGGGGCTGTCGCCGATGCTGACCTGGACATGCGTCCAGCGGCAGGCCGAGCGTCTCGGCGAGCGACGATGGCCGTCACGGTGCGCTGGCCGGTGCCGAGGTCCTGGGTGCGATCTTGGCCTCGACCGAGCCGTCGCGGATGGATGGTGACGTCCAGTTGCTGCGGTGCCCGCCGGCCGCCCCAGGTGTGCAGGGCCATGCCGATGCCGTGCTTGACCGGCCCCTTGCCGGTCGCCCGGCGGGTGCCAGCTCTTCTTCCAGTCCATGAGCTCGGTCGGCGATCTCGAAGTCTTCTGCGCGGTAGCGTCGTGTCGTCCAGCGGCGCCGGTCGTTGGCGGCAGGTTCTTCAGCCGAACTTGCATCGGGTCCATGCCGAGCTTGGCCGCGAGGTCGTCGAGCGCGCAGTCGGTCAGGAAGCAGCCTGCGGGTGGCCGGGCGCGCGCATGGCCCGCTGAGCTCGCCGTGTTGGTCCGGACGGACGTGTGCTGCTCCAGCTGGTTCGGGATCGGGATAGACGTAGGGCAGCGGCCGACGGTGCCCCGTGTTGCCGACGCCCGGCGAGCCGTAGGATTCGACACTCGTAGGCGGTGATCTTGCCGTCCTTGGTGCCGGCGATCTTCACCTTGCCGAAGGCCGAGGGCCGGTTGCCGGCGCGGTCGATTTCGTCGGCGCGGTCGAGCATCAGCTTGACCGGCGCCCCGGCCTTGCGGGCCAGCTCGGGCGGACGATGCCCTGGACGTCGGGGCCGAACTTGCTGCCGAAGCCGCCGCCCATGTAGTGCGTGATGCACTTGACCTTGTGGCCGGCAGGTCGATCTGGTACTTGCCGGCGAAGTACCTGGCAGTCGCCGCGGTGCCGGCGACGGCCTGCGTCGAGGCCCAGACGGTCAGGCCGTCCGTCCTTGTCCCACTCGGCGACCAGGCCGTGCGGCTCCAGGCACTGGTGGCTGATGACCGGCAGCGCCGTAGTCGCCCTCGTGACGACGACCTCGGCGGCCTTCCAGGCCGTCGTCGAAGTCGTCGGTCTTGTCCTCGCGGGCGGCGGACGTTGTTCGTGCTCCTTCCTCAGCCGACCGGCGGCACCGTCTTGCGGTCCTGCTTGAGGGCGTCCTCCTCCGGACGACGAAGTCGGCAGGACCTCGTACTCGACCTTGATGGCGCGGAGGGCGTCGTCGGCGTGCTCCTCGGTGTCGGCGGCCACGCCGACGATCTCGTCGCCGGCGTAGAACAGCTCGGCGCCGGCCTTGGCGATGACGTGGACGGCCTTGACGCCGGGCACTTCTCGGCGGCGGCTCGTGTCGATGCTCTTGACCTTGGCGTGGGCGTGGGGGCAGCGCAGGATGCGGGCGTGCAGCATCCGGGGCGGTTGATGTCGAAGCTGTACTTGGCCCGGCCGGTGGCCTTGTCGGGGCCGTCGAGGCGGGAGATCCGCTGGTGCCGAGGAGGCGGCGGTTTTTCGTCGGGCCAGGTGGGTCGCCATGGCCGTTCCCCTTTCTGAGCTTCTCCCTTCCTCCTCGCTGCGTCCTGTCGCACAGGGCGGCGACGGCGTGGCGCGCATCTGTTCGTAGGTGCCGCAGCGGCAGATGTTGCCGGAGAGCGCGTCCTCGATCTCGGCGGGCGTGGCGCTTGGGGTTCTTGTCGAAGCGCGGCGCGCATGGCGACGACGAAGCCGGGCGTGCAGAAGCCGCACTGCTGGGCGTCGTGCTCGACGAAGGCGGCCGGCACCGCGTCGAGCTTGCCGTCGGCGGCCAGGCCCTCGGCCGTCTTGACCTCCTTGCCCTGGGCCTCCAGGCGCCAGCATGGTGCAGGAGTAGACCGGCTTGCCGTCGAGCAGCACGGTGCAGGCGCCGCAGGTGCCGCGGTCGCAGACGCGCTTGCAGCCGGTGACGTCGAGGTAGTTGCGCAGGGCGTCGAGCAGCGTGACGTCGCGGCTCGAGCCGCAGGTCGTACGGCTGATCGTTGACCCGCAGCCGCACGGGGACGGGACCCGGCCCCAGGACCTCCATGCCGTCGCCGGCGGACGCCTGCGGAGGTGCCGGCTTCTTCGCGGCCTCCGCGATCTCGCCAGCCAGCAGCCCGGCCGTGCCGAGCGCCCCGGCCACGGCACCGCCGCGCAGGAAATCGCGGCGGGAGAGTCCGCCCGGCCGGGAATCTTCACGGCCTTCGTGATCCCCGTTATCGGCAACATCTGCATCATCGGCCATGCGCCTACTCTACGCCGACCGGCCCGCCCGCTCCAGCGCCCGCTGCATGAGCACGTCCTGGCTGCAGCGGGCCTCGGCCCCGGACGCCGGGCGGCGCTGGTGGTAGGAGCCGTCGGACCGCATGTCCCAGGCCTTGCAGTCGTCGGCGAGCTGGAGGTCGAGGATCGCCTTGATCTCCTCGCGCAGCCGCGGATCCTCGATCGGCACCGCCGCCTCGACCCGGGCATCGAGGTTGCGCGTCATCCAGTCGGCCGAGCCGATGAAGTACTCGGGGTCGCCGCCGTTGGCGAAGTAGAAGATGCGGGCGTGCTCGAGCAGCCGGCCGACGATGCTGATGACGCGGATCGTCTCGCTCTTGCCGGGCAGGCCCGGCCGCAGGCGGCAGATGCCGCGCACGATCAGGTCGATCTCCACCCCGGCCGCCGAGGCCTCGTAGAGCGCGTCGATCATCGGCCGGTCGTCGAGGGCGTTCATCTTGGCGATGATGTGCCCGCCCCGCCCCGCCCGCTGGTGCTCCACCTCGCGGGCGATCATCTCCAGGAAGCGCTGGCGCATGCCGGCCGGCGCCACCAGGAGCTTCTTGAACTGCGGCTGGTAGACGAACCCGGTCAGCATGTTGAAGAGCTGGGCCACGTCCTGGGCGATCTCCTGGTCGGCGGTGAACAGCCCGAGGTCGGTGTAGAGCTTCGCCGTCTCCGGGTTGTAGTTGCCGGTCGCCACGTGGACGTAGGAGCGCAGCGCCTCTTTCTCCTGGCGCACCACGAGGGCGATCTTGGCGTGCGTCTTGAGGCCCACCACGCCGTAGCAGACGTGGGCGCCCACCCCCTCCAGGGCCTCCGCCCACTCGATGTTGGCCGCCTCGTCGAAGCGGGCCTTGATCTCCACCGTCACCGCGATCTGCTTGCGCGCCTCGGCGGCGCGGATCAGCGCCTGCATGTTCGGCGACTCCGCCGAGGTGCGGTAGAGCGTCTGCTTGATGGCGAACACCGCCGGGTCGTCCGCCGCCGCCTCGATGAAGCGCTGGACGCTGGTGGCGAAGGAGTCGTAGGGGTGATGGACCAGGATGTCCCCGGCGGCGATGGCACTGAAGACGCCGCCCGAGACCCCCGCCTCCTCGTCCTCGGAGTGGGAGAAGCGCGGATGGGTGGCCGGCGTCCACGGCCGGTAGCGCAGCGACGGCAGGGGGACCTGGCCGGCGAGCGACATCAGGTCGCGCAGCGCCAGCGGACCCTCGACCTCGTAGACCTCGGACTCGACGATCTCGAGCTCCTCGAAGAGCAGCTCGAGCATCCAGCGCGGCATCCCCCGGGCCACCTCCAGCCGCACCACGGTGGCGAAGCGGCGCTCGCGCAGCTCCTCCTGGATCGCCTCCAGGAGGTCCTCGGCGGTCTCCTCGTTGCGCTGGACGTCGGCGTTGCGGGTCACCCGGAAGGGGTAGGACTCGACCACCTCCATGCCGGGAAACAGCCGGTCGAGGTTGTGGGCGATCACCTCCTCCAGCGGCACGAAGCGCAGCGTCTTCGGCACCTGCACCCAGCGCGGCAGGATGTGCGGCGCCTTGACCCGCGCGAAGCGCGGCGCCGCGTCCCCCGGGGCCTTGATCGACACGGCGAGCGACAGGCTGACGTTCGAGATGAACGGGAACGGGTGGGCGGGGTCGACCGCGAGCGGCGTCAGCACGGGGAAGAACTGGCGGTCGAACTCCTCGCAGAGCTGGCGGCGCTCGCCGGCCCGCAGCTCGTCCCAGCTCAGCATCTCGAGGCCGTGCTGGCGCAGGGCGGGCAGCAGCTCGTGGTTGAGCAGCCGCCGCTGGCGCGCCACCATCGGCCGCGCCTTGGCATTGATCGCGGCGAGCTGCTGGAGGGGCGTGCCGTCCGTGCCGGGGTCCAGCTCGCGCACGTTGCTGGCGAGCTGCTGCTTCAAGCCCCCCACCCGCTTCATGAAGAACTCGTCGAGGTTGGAGTCGAAGATGGCGATGAACTTGAGCCGCTCGAGCAGCGGGTTGGCCGGGTCCTCGGCCTCGTGCAGCACCCGGGCGTTGAACTCCAGCCAGGAGAAGCTCCCGGTTCAGCAGGTCGGCCGCCTCGACGAGTTTCTTCAGCGGCTCCATACGGGCAAGATTCGGTTCGGACACGGACGTTGGGCCTCCGGCGGATCGGCAGAGAGAGCTCTGCCCGACGGCAAAAGTGCTCAAAAGTCTGTCACATCCCGGGCGAAAGCCCGAGTGACCACCGTGTGACAAGTCGATCGCGGCGCCGGCCCGCGGTCTAGAATGACCCGGTGAGCGCGATCCCGACCGTGGTCGTCCAGACCCTCGACCCTCCCCCGGGGACCGTCCCCGGCCGCCAGCGGCTGGCGGCGATCGACATCGGCTCGAACTCCATCCACATGGTGGTGGCCGAGGCCGAGCCCAACGGCGGCTACCGCCTGCTGGGGCGCGAGCGGGAGATGGTGCGCCTCGGCAAGACGGGGTTGAGCGAGGGCGCCCTCTCCGAGGCCGCCATGCAGGACGGCCTCGAGGCCCTGGCCAAGATGACCAGCATCGCCCGCCTGCGCCGGGCCGAGCGGGTGGTGGCGGTCGCCACCAGCGCGGTGCGCGAGGCGGCCAACGGCGCCGACTTCCTCGCCCGGGTCAAGGCGCTGACCGGCCTCGACGTCCAGCTCCTCACCGGCGTCGACGAGGGGCGGCTCATCTACCGCGCCGTGCGCGAGGTGGTCGACCTCGGGCCGGACACCGCCGTCATCGTCGACGTCGGCGGCGGCAGCACCGAGTGGATCACCGCCGAGGCCGGCGAGCTCGACCAGGTGGTGAGCCTCCCCCTGGGATCGCTGCGCTGCGCCGCCGAGCTCTCCGGCGATCCGGCGAGCGCCGCCTCCCTCGACCGGCTGCGCCGCAGGATCGACAAGCGCTTGGCCGAGGCGGTGCCGCGCGGCGCCGTCGAGCGGCTCGTCGCCACCTCCGGCACGGCGGTCTGCTGCGCCGACCTGATCGACCACTTCGCCGACCGCCCCTGGAAGGAGGTCTCCGGCGCCCGCGAGGTGCGGGCCCGGGACCTCGCCGCCCTGGTCGAGCGGCTGCGCCCGTTGAAGCGCCGGCAGATCGCCGACCTCCCCCCGGTGGGCGGCCCCCGCTCGGACAGCCTGCTCGCCGGGGCCTTGCTGCTCCAGGCGCTGGTCGCCCATGCCGGCGTCGAGCGCCTCCTGGTCTCCGACCGCGCCCTGCGCGAGGGGCTGCTGCTCGCCGCCCTCGGCCAGCCGATCCCGCCCGCCGCCGAGCCCGAGGACCTGCGCCGCCGCCAGGTGCTCCAGCTCGCCGAGCGCTCCGAGAGCGTCTACCGGCACAACCTGCAGACCGCCCGCCTCGCCGTGCGCCTGTTCGACGTCACCGCCTCGCTCCACGGCTTCGGCGGCCGCGAGCGCGAGTGGCTGGAGTACGCCGCCCTGCTCCACGACATCGGCTACTCGATCCACTACAAGGGGCACCAGAAGCACGCCTACTACCTGATCACCAACGCCGTGCTCGACGCCTTCGACCAGCGCGAGATCGAGATCCTCGCCAACGTCGCCCGCTATCACCGCGGCGCCACCCCCAAGGCGAGCCACCCCACGATGGCCGCCCTCAAGCCCTGGCAGCAGCGCACCATCCGCAAGCTCGCCGCCCTGCTGCGGGTGGCCGACGCCCTCGACCGCACCCATGCCTCGCGCGTCGAGGAGATCTACTGCGCCATCCGCCGCGGCGGCCGCAAGGTCACCCTGGAGGTCCTCTCCCGCTACTCGGTCGGCCTCGAGCTCGAAGCCGCCCGCGAGCACGGCCGCTTCTTCGAGAAGGTCTTCGGCTGCGACCTGCGCCTGCGCCAGGGGCTGGAAGCCGCGGAGGAGTGAGCCACCCCGCCAACGCTCGTAGCAATACTTCTTTTTTACAGCACAGTTGGTAAAATATCCCACCCCGTCCCGCCCGCCCCGGTCCCCGGTCCACCCTGGTAAAAGGCTCCGTTACAAAGAGTTAACAGAACTTTCACCGGTCGTTCACGTCGACTCTGTGGAAAACCCGCCATGTCAAGCCCCCGAACGCTTTGTCACAGAGGGGTAACCGAGGCGAAAGTGTATTGTTATCAGTGAGTTGGACCACGTTGCACATCCTCTTGGTCAAACAGGGGAAAGGCCCGTAAACAGGGGCTTTGGCGAGGGTCACAGGGGGGTTTTCCACAGGTTTTTCATCACTCCGTGTGGAAGACTCCGTGGTAGCCTCCGGCCATGGCACGAGAACGTATTCTGCTCATTGAAGATGAGCCCGACATCGCCGAGGTGTTGCAGTACAACCTGGAGAAGGAGGGCTTCGAGGTGGAGCTCGCCCACCGGGGGGATAGCGGTCTCGAGGCCCTTCGCCGTCAGCCGCCCGACCTGATCCTGCTCGACCTGATGCTGCCCGGGGTGGACGGCCTGGAGCTGACCCGGATCCTCAAGCGGGAGGCGGCGACCGCCCGTCTCCCCATCGTGATGCTGACCGCCCGCGGCGAGGAGGTGGACCGCATCGTCGGGCTGGAGCTGGGAGCCGACGACTATATCAGCAAGCCGTTCAGCCCCCGCGAGGTCGTGCTGCGCGTCAAGGCGGTGCTGCGGCGCCGGCAGCCCGAGGAGAGCGACGGCGAGCGGCTGGAGATCGGCGGCATCCAGCTCGACATCTCCGGCCACCAGCTCCGGCTGCGCGGCAAGGAGGTGCCGCTGACCGCCACCGAGTTCCGGCTGCTGCGGCTGCTGATGGAGCGGGGCGGCCGGGTGCAGACGCGCGGCCAGCTCCTCTCCGACGTCTGGGGGTATGCCGAGGACATCGACAGCCGCACGGTGGACACCCACATCCGGCGCCTGCGCCGCAAGCTGGGCGCCGAGGCCGAGCGGATCGAGACGGTCATCGGCGTCGGCTACCGGCTGAGGCCCTGAGCCGGTGCGGCTCCCGCCCAAGCTCCGGCTCGCCCCGCTCTGGCCCGCGCTGGCCGCCCTGGCCACCGCGGCCGCCCTGCTCTGGGCGATGCTGCCCGGCCTGCTCGAGCGCACCGCCGCCGTCCAGCTCTACGACATGCTGGACCTGCTGGCGCCGATCGCCCGCGAGCGGCTCGCCGATCCCCGCCGCGACCTGGAGACCTGGGCCGTCCAGCTCGCCGCCGACAGCGGCATCCGGGTGACGCTGATCCGGCGCGACGGCGTGGTCCAGGCGGACAGCTCGGTGGAGCCCGGCCAGGTCCGGGCGATGGAGAACCACCGCAACCGTCCGGAAGTCCGCTCCGCCCTGGCCCGCGGCCGGGGGATGAACGTGCGCCGGAGCGCCACCACCGGCAACACCTACGTCTACGTCGCCCGCACGCTCTCCGGCCCCGGCGGCGAGGTGATGATCCTCCGCCTCGCCGAGCCGCTCGAGCAGCTCAGCGCCCTGCGCGCCCGGCTGGCGGCGGCGATGGCGCTCGCCCTGCTGACCGCCGGGGTGGCCATCCTCTTCACCTCGCTCTGGCTCGACCGCCGCCTGTTCGAGCCCGCCTCGCGCCTGATCGCCGGCGCCCAGGACCTGGCGCGCGGCCGCGTCTCCCGCGTCGCGGTGCCGGAGGAGGAGGATCTCGCCGCCCTCGCCATCGCCCTCAACCGCCTCGCCGCCACCGCCGAGCAGCAGTTCGCCGCGGTCAGCCAGGAGCGCGACCACCTCCAGGAGATCCTCGCCAGCATGTCCGAGGGGGTGCTGGTGATCGACCGCGACGGCCGCGCCCAGATGATCAACCCCGCCTTCTACCGCCTCTTCGACCTGATGGGGGACTTCACCGGCCGGCCGGCGCTCGAGATCATCCGCCACCCCGGGTTCGCCCGGCTGATCGAGGACACCCTGCGCCACGGCCAGCCGCAGAGCGCCCAGATCGGCCTCCCCACCCCCGAGAGGCGGACGCTGCTGCTGGCGAGCGCCGTCCTCTCCGGCGGCGAGCGCGGCGCGGTGGTCGCCGCCCGCGACACCACCGAGCTGACCCGCGTCGCCGACATGCGGCGGGACTTCGTCGCCAACGTCTCCCACGAGCTCAAGACCCCGCTCGCCGCCATCCGCGGCTACGCCGAGACCCTGCGCGACGGCGCCCTCGACGAGCCCCCCACCGCCCGCCGCTTCACCGACCGCATCCTCAGCCAGTGCCGGCGGCTCCAGGAGCTGCTCGACGACCTGCTGATCCTCTCCCGCCTGGAAGGGCGCCTGGAGGGGGTAGACGCCACACTGGAGCGCGCACCGGTGAGCCTCGACGCCATCGCCCGCCACGCCGTCGAGCTGCTGGCGCCGGCGGCGCGCGAGAAGGGGGTGGCGATCGAGCAGCTCGTGGAGGAGCCGGCCCCCGCCGTCCCGGGCGACGCCGGCAACCTCGAGCGCCTGCTGCTCAACCTGCTCGACAACGCGATCAAGTACAACCGGCCGGACGGCAGGATCACCGTCCGCGTCGGGCGCTGCGGCGGCGACGCCCTGCTGGAGGTGAGCGATACCGGGATCGGCATCCCTCCGGAGTCGATCTCCCGCATCTTCGAGCGCTTCTACCGGGTGGACAAGGGGCGCGCCCGCGAAGAGGGGGGCACCGGCCTCGGCCTCGCCATCGTCAAGCACATCGCCCAGGCCCACGGCGGCCAGGTGGACGTCGAAAGCCGCGTCGGCCACGGCTCGACCTTCCGCGTCCGGCTGCCGCTGGCGGCCTGAAGCCCAGGAGCTTGCGCGGCAGAAATGCCGAGGCAAGGACAAAGGGACGAAAGGGACACAAAGGACATCAAGGACGAGAGCTCCCGATTCCGTTCGTACGTCCTTGTGGTCCTTTATGTCCTCCTCGTCCTTGCTTTCCCGAAGCTCCCGACTTTCACCGAGTCTCATGGAGCGCGAGGGTAGGGCCGGGCCCGCCGGAACGGACGGGCGGATCGCCGAAAGCCGCGAGCGAGCCAGGGAGTTCACAAGTAGGCCCTCGCCGCACTCCGGTTGTTTTACGAGGCCGCGCGCAAAGAGGAGGCGACCGCCGATCTGGCCCGGCGAGTCGTCCATTATCTGGAGGAGGCGCGGAACAACCCCGGGCTGCGATTCGATGCCTGAGGAGGTTTCTGGAAGATCAGCCCCGAAGGGGCGTAGGAATAAAGCCTGGGGTTTCAACCCCAGGAAGCGAGTCCCCCCTGCCCATCGAGCCCCGAAGGGGCGTAGGGAGCGAGGACCGATCGGTTGGCTGCCTGCGCCCCTTCGGGGCTTCTGGAGAGGGGAGGACGTCTTGACCTGGGGTTGAAACCCCAGGCTTTATTCCTGCGCCCCTTCGGGGCTGACTTTTGAGACACCCTCCGAAAGCGGGAGGTCCGCCACTGGGCGGGGAACAGGGCGGCTACATGGGGACCGCTCCTACTTGACACATCGGCCGTTCGGGTCGGCGCTGCAGCCGTTATCCGTGGTCACCGCTGCAGTCGATCCTGGAAGGCAGCGACCGTTCGGGTCAACCTGGCAGCCATTTTTCGGGATCACCGTCGTGGCTTTCGGGCCTGGAAGGCATCGGCCACTCGGGTCAACCTGGCAGCCGTTATCCGTGGTCACTGTCGAGCCTGACAGGCACCGGCCGTCCGGATCGGCGCTACAGCCATTCTTTGAGGTCCCCGTCGATCCTGAAAGGCACCGGCCATCCGGATCGACCTGGCAACCGTTCTTGGTCCAGAGGCTGGTCAGGGCGTTCCAGATCTGGGCCCAGGGGTCGATCGGCATCAAGGCCGGATAGGCCCGGAGGGGAGCCGCCGAGGCGGCGGTGGTCGTGAGGAGGACGGCAACCAGGAGGACGGACGCCTTGCGAGACAACGAGGTCATCATGGGGAGCTCCTTTTTCGCGGAGAGCGCGCCGGATCGGCCGCCATGGCCGCGCGGGCGTCTCCGAAGTACAGAATGCCAGTACTGTAGTCCGGAAACTTACCCGAAGAGCCGCAAGGCGCGGCTTATCCTTGAGGAGGATGGATGGCGAGGCAGGGAGAGCCGGCCGACCTGCGGCTGATCGTGACGTTTCTCCGCTCGCTCCGGAGATGGACCCAGGAGGAGCTTTCGCGCGCCTCCGGCGTCGACCGGGGCCTGATCTCCGACTACGAGCTGGGAGTCAAGGCCCCCAGGACCAGGACCCTCCAGCGGCTGGCGGCCGGAGTGGGCCTCCCCTTCCCCTTCGTCGAATCCCTCCTGCCGGCCTTCCGGGCGGCCCGCCTCGCCGTGGAGGGACGGCAGACCTCCGGCGGCACGGCCGGACGCGGCCTCGCCGGGGACCTGGCGGCCGGGCTGGACCGGGCGATCGTCGAGGCGGTCCTGCCGCGCCTGACGCCCCACTTGATGGAGCTCGACGCACTGATCGAGGAGAGGGAGAGGCGGGGCGACTGATTTCGGAGAGAATCCGGCGTGGAGACACAAGATTGAACCGGAAGATCGTCGGCTTTCACCAGGACGAGCGGCTCGACTGGGTCGCCGACCTGGAGTGCGGGCACGGGCAGCACGTGCGCCACGACCCGCCCTGGACGCTCCGTCCCTGGGTGGTCACCCCCGAGGGGCGCGCGCGGTGGCTGGGCGCCGAGCTGGATTGCAAGCGGTGTGATGAGGAGAGGCGCTGAAGGGTGATCCTCCCGCGCCTCTCAGCGGGCCTGCCCTACAGGCAGCTCGCGGACAGCGGCGTATACGAGCCGTTGAAGCTGGCGGCGCAGGTGGGCGTGCCGATGTTCGCCGGTCCGTCGAGCTTGGACGCGCCGGCCCGGACGATATGGATGGGCGCCGAGACGCTGTAAGTCGAGCCCATGACGTCGCAATGGTCGGCCAGGAACACGCCGGAGTAATACGTGCTGGCCCTCAGGCCGCTGCCGTGCCCCTGGGTGGAGGTGGCCGTGATGTTGGTGTGGCTGACGGTCACGGTGTCGTTGGCGACGAGGTCGATGCCGGTCGCGTCACCGGTGCTCGCCGTGACGTTGATCCTGGCGTTGCTCACCTCCAGGGAGGCGCCGCTCAGGAAGCTGCCGTAGTTATACGAAATGCCATAGCCGTTGGCAGCGTTGACGGTGATCTCGGCGTCACGGACCCTGGGGGAGGCGTCCTCGTCGCTGAAGATCCCGTAACCGCTGGTCGCGCCGCTGACGGAGATGACGGCACGCCGGATCACCGGCGCTGAGCTGGTTGCGCCGGTGTTGGAGATGCCATAGCCGTAGGTGCCGCCCATGACGTTGATGGTCACGTTCTGGACCGTCGAGTTGGCGCCGAGGTTGCGGAGCCCCCAGGTGGTGGTCCCAGTCGCACCGCTCGAAATCAGCGTTACGTCCCGGACGCTGGTGTTGACCTGGCTGAGCAGAACGGCCATCGAGTACGAGTAACCCCTGCCGACGCTCAGCACCTCCAGGTTGCGCAGCTCGGCCGAATTCGCTCCCAGGACCACCGCGGTCAGGTACCCCGAGTTGTTGCCCGAGCCACGGATGATGGTCGACTGCTGGCCCGAGCCTTCGATGTCGACGTACGGCTTCATGGCGAGCGCCGTGCTCCCGACGTCGTAGAGGCCGGGGTCGAGCCGCACGACGTACGGCTTGGTCGCGGTGGCGTCGGTGATCCCGGCCAGGGCATTCAGCAGGCTGGTTCCGGAGGCCGTGTCGTTGCCCGGCACCGGGCTGACGGTGATCACCTGGGCGGAGGCCAGGGAAGAGACCAGCAGCAGGGCGGCCAGGGTCCAGACGGATTTCCAATTCGAGCGCATCGCTTCCCTCCTTGATGGGAATGAGCCGGTCCGGAGAGCCTCGCCGGCGGTTCGCCTCTATGGGCGCCGGGGGAGCGGATTCGTTACCGGGGAGCGATGCTAGAGTGACGCCGCCCTCTCCCGGGCTCAACCAGCAGGAGGCTTGCCGATGCCAGCCGACGTGGCGCTTCTCGCCGGCGTACCGTTCTTCCAGTATCTCGACGAGGACGAGCGCGAGGTCCTCGCCCGGCAGCTCGACGTGGTGCGGATCCCGGCCGGCCAGATCGTCTTCCACGCCAACGACCCCGGCGGCACCCTGTTCGTCGTCCGCCAGGGCTGCGTGGAGGTCTTCTTCAAGGACGATACCGGCGAGCGCATCGTGCTCGAGCGGCCGGGGCCGGGGGAGGTCTTCGGCGAGATCTCCTTTCTCGACGGCGGCGCCCGCACCGCCTCGGTCCTGGTCGTCGACGACCTGGAGGCGCTGGCGGTGGACCGCGACGACCTCAGCCACCTCTTCCGCGTCCACCCGGAGGCGGGGCTCGACATCATCGCGGCGATGGGCAAGCGGCTGCGCCACACCGTGGAGCTGCTGCGGCGCACCGCGGCGCGCAACGTCAACGTCGAGGCGGAGGACCGCCGCACCGCCGTGGAGCGGGCGGCCGACTGGGTGGCCGAGTTCTCCGGCAGCATCCCCTTCCTGGTGCTGCACGTCGTCATCTTCGCGGTGTGGATCCTGCTCAACGTCCGCTGGCTGCCGGGCTGGAAACCGCCGATGTTCGATCCCTTCCCGTTCGGCCTGCTCACCATGGTGGTGTCGCTCGAAGCAATCATCCTCTCGGTGCTGGTGCTGCTCAGCCAGAACCGCCAGACGGCGAAGGACCGCATCCGGTCCGACATCGAGTACGAGGTCAACCTCAAGGCGGAGCTGGAGATCGCGCAGTTGCACGAGAAGATGGACCACCTGCACACCGAGGCTCTGGCGCGCCTGGAAGAGGTGCAGCGCACCCTCGCCAGGACGCGCGCGAATGGAACCGCCTGAACCCGGAGTGAGATTTCGAGGGTCGCGAGCTCCGACCTGCGAATTGGAAACTCTGACCCAAGGGTCACGATCTCTGACCCAGGGGTCGCGATCTCTGACCCAAGGGTCGCGTTCTCTGACCCAAGGGTCGCGTTCTCTGACCCAAGGGTCGCGATCTCTGACCTACAGGTCACGCTCTCTGACCCACAGGTCGCACTCTTTGACCCACGGGTCGCGCTCTTTGACCCACGGGTCGCGCTCTTTGACCTGCAGGTCGCGCTCTTTGACCTGCAGGTCACGCTCGCTGACCCACAGGTCACGCTCGCTGACCCACAGGTCACGCTCTCTGACCCACAGGGTACGCTCTCTGACCCACAGGTCACGCTCTTTGACCTGCAGGTCACGCTCTTGGACCCACAGGTCACGCTCTCTGACCCACAGGGTACGCTCTCCGACCCATGGGTCCGATTCTCCACGTCCGGGTCGTCAAAGCCGCCGTCACATCGCCGACGGCAACCTGTAACAATCACGCCCCGTGTTTCGCTTGGGATTCCCGCGCCGGACGCGTAAGATGCGGTATTGAGATTGAGAGGAACGCGATATGGAACGACGATTGGATCAGGATCTCGACCGGGTGCGCCAGGCGCTGCTCAGGATGGGCGGCATGGTGGAGGGGATGGTCGCCAAGGCGACGCAGGCGCTGCTCGAGCGCGACAATCTGCTCTGCACCGAGGTGATCGAAGGGGATCATCAGGTCGATCACCTGGAGATCGAGATCGACGAGGCCTGCCACCTGATTCTCGGCACCAAGCAGCCGACGGCGATCGATCTGCGGTTCCTGGTCGCGGTGATGAAGATCAACAGCGATCTCGAGCGCATCGGCGACTCGGCGGTGAACATCGCGCAGTCGGTCGAGCAGCTCAACGATCAGCCGACGCTCAAGCCCTACATCGACCTGCCCCACCTCTCGCAGCTCGTGCAGGCCATGGTGCGCAAGAGCCTGGACGCCTTCGTGCGCCGCGACACCGAGCTGGCGACCATGGTCTGCGAGTCCGACGACGCGGTGGACGGCCTCTACAAGCAGATCTTCCGCGAGCTGCTGACCTACATGATCGAGGACCCGAAGACGGTCAGCCGCGCCCTCCACCTGCTGCTGATCTCGCGCAACATGGAGCGCATCGCCGATCATGCCACCAACATCGCCGAGGACGTCATCTACTACGTCGAGGGGCGCGACATCCGCCACTCCAAGGGCGGCGATCTGCTCCGCGCCGGTTGAGCGGAGTTGAGCGAAGCAGAGGCGGCTACCCGAACCGCCCCGTGATGTAGTCCTCGGTCTGCTTCTTCATCGGGTTGATGAAGATCTTCTCGGTCGGACCGTACTCGACCAGCTCCCCCAGATAGAGGAAGGCCGTGTAGTCCGAGACGCGCGAGGCCTGCTGCATGTTGTGGGTGACGATGACCTGCGTGTACTGGGTCTTCAGGTCCTGCATCAGCTCCTCGACGCGGGCGGTGGCGATCGGGTCGAGGGCCGAGCAGGGCTCGTCGAGCAGGATCACCTCGGGCTCGACGGCGATCGCCCGGGCGATGCAGAGGCGCTGCTGCTGGCCGCCGGACATCCCCAGGGCGCTCTCGTCCAGGCGGTCCTTGACCTCGTCCCACAGGGCCGCGCCGCGCAGGCTGCGCTCGACGATCTCGTCGAGGTCCCGCTTCCTGTTGATCCCCTGGATGCGGCAGCCGTAGGCGACGTTCTCGTAGATCGACTTGGGGAACGGGTTCGACTTCTGGAACACCATGCCGATCCGCTTGCGCAGCGCGTTGATGTCGATCTTCGGGTCGTAGATGCTGCCGTCCTCGAAGCGGATGTCCCCCTCGATCCGCACGTTGTCGATCAGGTCGTTCAGCCGGTTGATGCAGCGCAGCAGGGTCGACTTGCCGCAACCCGAGGGGCCGATGAAGGCGGTGATCCGCTTCTCCGGGATCTTCATCGAGATCTCGTTGAGCGCCTTCTTCTCGCCGTACCAGAGCGAGAGGTCCTCGATGCCGAGGATCGGGTTGTCGATCCGCGGCTCGAGGGCCGGGTCGCGGGGCGGCGCGGCCGGCGCGGCGGGTTTGGAAAGGGTTTCCGTCATGATCTCTCTCTCTTTTCTCGCAGGGCCTAGACGGCGCTGCCGGCGTACTTTCGCCGCAGATGGTTGCGCAGCGCGATCGCCACCAGGTTCATCACCGTCACCACCAGGATCAGCAGCAGGGCGGTGGCGAAGACCAGCGGCGTGGTGGCCTCCACGTTGGGGCTCTGGAAGCCGACGTCGTAGATGTGGAAGCCGAGGTGCATGAACTTGCGCTCCAGGTGCAGGAAGGGGGGCCGGCCGTCGAGCGGCAGGGTGGGAGCGAGCTTCACCATGCCGACGATCATCAGCGGCGCCACCTCGCCGGCGGCCCGCGCCATGGCGAGGATCATGCCGGTGAGGATGCCCGGCGCCGCCGCCGGCACCACCACCCGCCGGATGGTCTCGAACTTGGTGGCGCCGAGCGCCAGCGATCCCTCCCGCACGACCCGGGGGACCGCCGCCAGCCCCTCCTCCGCCGCCACGATGACCACCGGCACGGTCAGCAGCGCCAGGGTCAGCGCCGCCCACAGGATGCCGCCGGTGCCGAAGGTCGGCGCCGGCAGCGACTCGGGGTAGAAGATGCGGTCGATGGTGCCGCCGATCAGGTAGACGAAGAACGCCAGGCCGAACATGCCGAAGACGATCGACGGCACCCCCGCCAGGTTGTTGACGGCGATCCGCACCAGGCGCACCAGCGGCCCCTGCCGGGCGTACTCGCGCAGATAGAGCGCGGCGAGCACGCCGAGCGGCGCCACGGCGAAGGACATCAGGAAGACCATCATCACCGTGCCGAAGATCGCCGGGAAGATCCCCCCCTCGGTGTTCGACTCGCGCGGATCGCCGCTGACGAACTCGGCCGCCCGCGAGCCGTAGAGGCGGAGCTTGGCGAGCCCGCCCATCTCGTTGGGCCGGATGGCGCGCACCACCGTGCCGACGGGCATCTCCTTGGTCTCGCCGTTGACCGTCCTCATCACCAGCGTCTCGGCCTGGAAGCTCTCACGCATCCGGGTGAGGCGGGCGGCGAGCCGCTCGTAGCGGCCTTGCGCGGCGGCGATCTCGCTCTCCATCTCCGCCTTGCGGCGGGCGCGCCCGAGCTCGGAAACCTTTTCGAGATCCAGCTTCCTCTCGTCGAGACGCAGGCGCTCGATCGCAGCGTTGACGTCGCCGATCGGCCCCTTCTCCAGGGCCTCGATGCGCTCGAGGTCCCGGCGCTTGCGCTCGTGGAGCGGTCCGAAGGCCCGCCAGACCGCCTCGGGACCGGCGGCCAGCACCCGGCCGCCGGCGCGCAGCTCGGCCATGCTGCCGTAGAAGTTTCCCCATTCGAGCCGCTCGAGCATCACCAGACCTCGGGGGCGCGAGCGGCGGGCGATGTCCTTGGCGTCGATCCAGACGAAGTCGAGGCCGCCGACGTCGCGGTTGCCGATCTTCAGGCGGAGGCGGTCGATGGCCCCCGCCGCCCGCGTGCCGGTCTCGGCGGCCGCCTTCTCCTGGCTCCAGACCTCGCCGAGGACCTTGCGGCCGTCCTTGAGGTCGAGCTCGATCAGGTCCTTCTGCCAGAAGTAGATCAGGCCGTTGTAGGCGAGCAGGCCGAGGATGGCGATCACCAGCAGGAGGTTGAGGGCGAGGGCGCCGCCGCAGAGCCAGGTCAGCGCCTGGCCGACGGCGCCCGAGCGCCGGCGGTAGCTCCCTGAATGAACCGCCTCCCGCCGCGCCGTCCGGTCGATCGCGTTGATCAAAGCTGGGTGTACCTCTCGCGCAGCCGCTGCCGCACGATCTCCGCCACGGTGTTGACGAGGAAGGTCATGATGAACAGCAGCAGGCCGGCCAGGAACAGCGTGCGGTAGAGGGTCCCCCCGTGCGGCGCCTCGGGGATCTCCACCGCGATGTTGGCCGAGAGGGTGCGGAAGCCGTTGAACGGGTTCCAGTCCATGATCGGCGTGTTGCCGGTGGCCATCAGCACGATCATCGTCTCCCCGACCGCGCGGCCGAAGCCGATCATGATGGCGGAGAAGATGCCCGGCGAGGCCGAGGGGAGCACGACGCGGGTCACCGTCTGCCAGCGGTCGGCGCCCAGGGCGAGCGAGCCGGCCACCAGGTTCGACGGCACGTTCGAGAAGGCGTCCTCGGCGATGGAGAAGAGGATCGGGATCACCGCGAAGCCCATGGCGAGCCCCACCACCACGGCGTTGCGCTGGTCGAAGCCGAGGCCGGTGACCTGCAGCAGCCAGGTCTTGAAGTCGCCGGCGAAGGCGAGGCGCTCGAAACCGGCCGAGATCCGCAGGCAGACGGCGATCCCCGCCGCCAGCACGAAGACGAAGAGCAGCGCCTCGGTGCCCGCCGGGAAGCGGCCGCGGAAGGCGCGGGGCAGCCGGGTCCACAGGAAACCGGCGAGCAGGATGAAGAGCGGCAGGGCGAACGCCATCAGCACCAGGGCCGGCACCACCCGCTCGATGCGCGGCGCGAGCCACAGGCCGGCCAGGAAGCCGAGCACCACGCTGGGCAGCGAGGCCATGATCTCGATCACCGGCTTGACGTAGCGCTTGTAGGCCGGGTGCATGAACTGCGAGATGTACATCGCTCCCAGCACGCCGAGCGGGATCGCCAGCAGCAGCGAGTAGAAGGTCCCCTTGAGCGTGCCCACCAGCAGCGGGGTGAGCGACAGCTTGGGCTCGAAGTCGTCCGAGCCGCCGCTCGACTGCCAGACCCAGGCGGGAGCGGCATACCCCTCGTACCAGACCTTGCCGAACAGCGACCGCGGCGTGACCTCCGGATGGGGGTTGCGGATGTCGACCTCCGCCACCTCCCCGCGGCCGGCGAGATAAGCGCCGTCCGCCTTGGGGGTGTAGAACATCGCGGAGACGTCGGGGACCGGCACGGCGCCCGTCCACAGGGTGCGGTCGGCGGTCGAGAAGTAGAGCCCGAGCCGGCCGCCGCCGGCGGCGAGGAAGCTGCGGTCGCGCTGCGACGGGGCGATCCGGCGGATGGCCCCGGGGTGGCGGGGGAGCTCGTGGGTGCGCGCCAGCCGCACCGCGTCCCCGGTCTCGTTGACGGCGAACCAGACGGACAGCGCGCCGTTCTCCTGCCCCACCACCAGGGAACGGCCGCCGAGCAGGAGGTTGAGGGCGGAGATCGGCGCTCCGGCGTTGGACGCGCGGAGCTCGCCCGGCTGGCCGTCCACCAGCGTCCACCAGAGCAGGTCGCCCGCCGCCGTCCCGGCGTAGAGGTTCTTCTGGGGGGCGTCGATCACCAGGGCGGTGATGCGGCCGGGCGCGCTCACCTCGGCCCGGCTGAGCGCGGCGGTGGCCTCGCCGGTCATCTCGTTCTTCTCGACCGCGCGCCGCGCCACGGCCAGCCGGCCGTCCGCCAGCGCCGCCGCGGCCAGGGTGTTGCCGTCCCCGTCGATCTGCGCCGCGAAGGCGCCGAGGGGCCGCTTCTGCGGATCGAGATCGAGGATTACCGGCGGCGTCTCGTCCGGCGTCACCACCCGCTCGGAGCCCTGGAAGGAGACGCCGAAGCCCATGCTCTTCACCAGCACCCGGCCGTCGGAGGTCGCGGCGGCGAAGGCGTGGCTCTGCGGCGGCACGGCCGCGGCGAGCAGGGTGGGGGCCTTTTCCATCCCCGTCCCAAGCACGTTCGACGTGTAGACCACCTTGCCGTCGCTCATCCGCACCACCCGCACCGTGCCGCGGTCGTCGAGGGTGGAGACGTGGGTGCGGTAGTCGTCCGAGAGCACGGCCTCGATCGTCCCGAGGGCGCCGACTCCGGGGACGGCCACCTTCCGGCCCGCCCGCACTCCGGCGTGGAAGGTCAGCGACGCCACCTCGGCCAGGATGAAGATCAGGATGCCGAGGATGCTCACGATGATGGTGATGCCGCCCGCCGAGACCACCCAGCGGGCGGCGCGGTCCGCGAGCAGGCGCCGCCGGGGCGTCTGGCGGCGGCTCTCGCGGGACCCGCTGGGCGACCCGTCTCTCACCGCAGCTTCGCCAGCTCTTCGTCGACGATCTTCGCCGGCAGCGGGATGAAGCCGTCCTTGACCACCGTCTGCTGGCCCTGCTGCGAGAGCACGTACTTCAGGTACTCGCGGATCATCGGGTCGAGCGGCTTGTTGGGCGCCTTGTTGACGTAGACGTAGAGGAAGCGCGACAGCGGATACTTCCCCGAGATCACGTTCGCCGGATCGTCGTCGATGCAGGCGCCGCCCTTGGCGGCGACCGGCACGGCGCGCACGCCCGAGGTCTTGTAGCCGATGCCGCTGTAGCCGATGGCGAACTTGTCCTCGGTCACGCCCTGGACCACCGAGGCCGAGCCCGGCTGCTCCTTGACGGTGTCCTTGTAGTCGCCCTTGCAGAGCGCGTGCTCCTTGAAGTAGCCGTAGGTGCCGGAGGCCGAGTTGCGGCCGTAGAGGCTGATCGGCTGGTTGGCCCAGCCCCCCGCGGCCACGCCGGCCGCGCCCCAGTTGCCGATCGCCTTGCCGCCGCAGGCATGGCCCTTGGAGAAGATGCCGTCGATCTGCGCCATGGTCAGGCACTTGACCGGGTTGTCCTTGTTGACGAAGACGCCGATGCCGTCGACCGCGACGCGGAACATGGTCGGCTTGTAGCCGAACTTCTTCTCGAACGCGTCGATCTCCGCCACCTGCATGGTGCGGCTCATCGGTCCGAGCTGCGAGGTGCCCTGGATCAGCGCCGGCGGCGCCGTGGAGGAGCCCTTGCCCTCGATCTGGATGCGGACGTTCGGATACTCCTTCTTGTACCCCTCGGCCCACAGCGTCATCAGGTTGTTGAGCGTGTCCGAGCCGACCGAGCTCAAGGACCCCGAGACGCCGCTCGTCTTGCTATAGGAAGGGATTGCCGCGTCCACCTTCGTCGCCTGCGCCGATGCGGCGCCGCTGCCGCACAGGGCCACGGCTATTGCCAGCGGAGCCGCCATGAGATTGAGCTTCATTCGATCCCTCCTTTAAGGGTTTGACCCGTTTGATCTTTCCTTGGGGCGGACCGGTTCCCCGAGTCCGCGATGGAGACTTTCGCAGAAGGGTTTGGCAGCCACCCAACCTCTCTGTGACAACGGCGTGACAAAGCCTTCTTTTCTGTTTCCTTTCCTGTTTCATCGTTGTGCATCTCTGCAATATCCGCCGACAAACGCCCTGCCAAACGGCCTGTCGCAGGGCTGTCACCGCGCCGTCGCAGCGTCGCTCGCCGCGCTTCCTATCCTGACCTCCGACTAAGACGAGTTTGCTATGCCGGAGCACGGTCGCGACCGCGCGAGGCGATCTTCATAACCTATCGATCGAATCAAAAGGAGAGCAGGATGAGAAAGGCTCTATTCAAGGCAGCCCTCTTGGCGCTGGTGCTGGCGCTGTCGGCGGCCTCCGTCACCCGCGCCCAGGTGACGGGCCTCTATTACCAGGAGGTCGAGAAGGACGGCCGGGTCTACGTCTTCAACACCTCGGAGCGGTACCAGTCCTGGCAGCAGAGCGACGACATGGGCACCGCCGTCACCCTGGTCGGCCGCGGCCCCAACGGCGAGACCATCGTGGCCGAGAATGAGACCGCCATGGACCTCTACCTGTTCAAGCACAACCTGCCGGGCTACGACCGGCCGACGCCGAAGACGGCAAAGGCAGCCGACTACCCGGCCAACAAGTTCGGCATCCGCGTCTACTCCGACTTCAGCAGCAAAGAGAACAAGGACGACTTCACCGGCGCCAAGAGCGCCGACAGCGGCGTCGGCATCGACGTGAAGCGCACCTACTTCACCTTCACCCACCAGTTCGACAAGGTGTGGAGCGCCCAGTTCCAGTCCGACATTGGCGACATCGGCGCCAAGCGCTACGACGTGTTCGTGAAAAAGGCTTATATCCAGGCCGCCTTCACCCCGCTCGCCACCTTCCGCCTCGGCGCCGCCGACACTCCCTGGGTGCCCTACGTCGAGAACCTCTACGGCATGCGCTACATCGAGCAGACCCTCATCGACCGCTTGAGCTTCGGCTCCTCGGCCGAGTGGGGCCTCCACGCGTTCGGCAACTCCCCGCTGTTCAACTACGCCGTCACGGTCGGCAACGGCCGCGGCTACAGCAACCCCACCCGCAGCAAGAGCGTCGACTTCGAGGGTCGCGTCGGCATCACTCCGGCCGCCGGCCTGAGCCTCGGCGTGGGCGGCTACAGCGGCAAGCGCGGGCAGGACACCGATCAACTCCCCGCCCTGCACACCGCCCAGCGCGCCGACGCCGTGGTGGGTTACGTCAGCGACAAGTTCCGGATCGGCGGCGAGTACTTCCAGGCGAAGAACTGGAGCAACGTCACCACCGCGACCACCGACAAGTCGGACGGCTTCTCCGGCTGGGCGATGTTCTCCTTCACCCCGGAATTCGCCCTCTTCGGCCGCTACGACGACGCCAAGCCGAGCAAGGATCTCAAGCCGGGCCTCAAGGAGACCTACTACAACGCCGGCCTCCAGTGGACCGTCAACAAGGCTTTCGCCGCCTCGCTGGTCTACAAGTACGACGAGGTGAAGGGCGGCTCCTTCTCGACCGGCGACGCCGGCCCGGTCGGCTCGACGAATTCCGCCTTCAAGGGCAAGTTCAGCGAGATCGGCGTCTACACGGTCTACAACTTCTGATCTCCCGACCTCCCGGATGAGGAAAAGGCCGCCACGAGGCGGCCTTCTTTTTTTGGGTTGAGGGAGGGAGCGGTCAGCCGCCGGCCATCGCGCCGACGATCAGCAGGGGCTCTTCTCCCCTCGCCACCGCCGCGGGCAGCGGCGCGTCCGGCGACTCGTGGGACAGGTCCTCCTCGCAGGCGAAGAACCTGACGAACGGCCGGCGCCGCTGCGAGACGTGGTCGCGGATCGTCCCGCGCAGCACCGGATAGGCGGCCTCGATGGCATCGATCACCGAGCGCTGGGTCGCCGTCCCCTCGACCGCGAGCTCCACCTCGTCGCCGACGCCCGCCAGGTTCTGCAGATGGGGCGGGAGCGTGACGCGGATCATGGCAGCGTCTGCACCTCGACCGAGAGGACGGCCGGGAGATCGCGGACGATGGGAGCCCAGGTGTCGCCGGCGTCGGCCGACGCGTACACCTGGCCGCCGGTGGTGCCGAAGTAGACGCCGCACGAATCCAGCGTGTCCACCGCCATCGCGTCGCGCAGCACGTTGACGTAGCAGTCGCTCTGCGGCAGTCCTTGGGTGAGCGCCTCCCATTCGTTGCCGCCGGTCCGGCTGCGGTAGACGCGCAGCTTGCCGTCCGGCGGGAAATGCTCGGAATCGCTCTTGATCGGAACCACGTAGATCGTCTCCGGCTCGTGCGCGTGCACCTCGATCGGGAACCCGAAGTCGCTCGGCAGGTTGCCGCTGACCTCCCGCCAAGACTCGCCGGCGTCGTCGGTGCGCATGACGTCCCAGTGCTTCTGCATGAACAGCACGCCCGGACGCGACGGATGCATCGCCAGATTGTGGACGCAGTGGCCGACGTCGGCCTTCGGATCGGGGATGCCCTGGGACCGCAGGCCCTGGTTGATCGGCTTCCAGGTCTTGCCGCCGTCGTCGGTGCGGAAGGCGCCCGCGGCCGAGATGGCGATGAACATCCGCTCGGGTTTGCTCGGGTCCAGCACGATCGTGTGGAGGCACATGCCGCCGGCGCCCGGCTGCCAGCGGGGCCCCGAGCCGTGCTGGCGCAGCCCGGAGAGCTCCTCCCAGGTCTGCCCGCCGTCGGTCGAGCGGAACAGGGCGGCGTCCTCCACCCCGGCGTAGACGGTCTCCGCCTCGGTCAGCGACGGCTCGAGGTGCCAGACGCGCTTGAACTCCCAGGGGTGCTGAGTGCCGTCGTACCACTGGTGAGTGCCGGGGACGCCGTCGTAGACGAACTGGTTGCCCACCGCCTGCCAGCTCTTGCCGCCGTCGTCCGAGCGCTGGATCAGCTGCCCGAACCAGCCGCTGGACTGCGACGCGTACAGCCGGTCCGGGTTCACCGGCGAGCCCTTGACGTGGTAGATCTCCCACCCCGCGAAATGGGGGCCGCTGACGTCCCAGCGCTCGCGCTTGGCGTCCGAGGACAGGACGAACGCGCCCTTGCGGGTGCCAACCAATACTCGTACTCCGCTCATCCACGACTCCTTCTCAAGCTTGCGAAACGTTCGGGCACAGGCACACTCTCCGCTACCCATTCCCGTTGCTCGGCGGTATCCGGCACCGGCCTTCCACGGGCCTTCTCGATTCGACGGAAGGCCTCCTCGGGCTCCACGCCCGCGGCGACGAGCAGGGAAGCGACAACCACTGAAGACCTGCCGATGCCAGCTCGGCAGTGGACCGCAACGTTCTTCCCCGACGCGAGCGCTTTCTCCAACCGGCCGAGGAGCCCGGCCAGGTCCGCCCGGGATCGGGGCACGCTGTAATCAGGGATTGGAAAGGCATGGAATTCCAGCCCCTCCTCACGGGCAAGCGCCGCCTCCTCCTGGAGCTCGAGCTCGCTGGCTTCGTCCGCGGTCAGCAGTGAAGTGACGACGTCGACATCCGAGGCTCTCCACGACCGGACCTCATCCGCGAGCCAGTCGCCGCCGCGGGGCCGGGGAACGACACCCAGCCGGCCCGGCCAGGGACCTGGCACCCAGTACACTTCAGTCCTCATCGCGGGCGACCTTTCTCAGCGGCATTCACTCCATGGATTCTCGCGGCAGAGCATCGACGTCCACACCTCGCTCCCGGAGAACATAGATGCGGTGGTGCCCATCCATTATAGTTCCGTCTGGCTTGACCTTGAGAGCGCCAGGTTCTCCCGGACGTAACGAATCGATCAAATCCTCCGTCGAGAGCTTCCGGAGGTGATCAATTTCGGATGGCTCAAAGAGCCTTCGGCATGTAGCGCTTTTAGCGAGGCTTTCTCCACGGTGCCGCCCTTTCACACCTGACATTGACCCGCGGCCCTTGATGTGAGTGCAGGTCCGGTCGGACGCGCGGCACCTCCTTCCGGATCGTGGGGAAGCGTTACGTCTCGTCGCGGAATCCTAGAAAAATCAGACGCGGAGGTCAAGCGCGAAGGGACAAATTACGCGAGGGCGCGCCGGCGGATCGACGGGCGCTCGTCCCGTCGGGGACGAGCGCCGCTCGCGTCAGATCTCCGAACGCCCTACATCCGCACGCGCAGGAACGCCATCCCGGAGATCGGGTTGTCGCCGTAATCGTCCTTGATCTCGCCCGGCAGGAGCGCCACGCTGCCCAGGATCCCCACCCCCGTCCGCCAGTTGTCGCGGTGGAGGAAGTCGTAGATGTAGCCGAGGGAGACCTTGCCCACCTGGAACACCTGGCCGGCGCGGAAGTCACCGGCACCGAACGGGTCGGCGTGACCGAACAGCTCGTCGTTCTGCAGCCGCTCGACCCGTCCGAAGAGGGTGTGGCGATCGCACGTCGCGGTGGATTCGAGGAGCAGCGCGTCGGTGGTCCTGCCGGGCTTGCGGACGTTGCGCCCCCAGGCCAGGGTGGTCTGCCAGTCGCCGCCGGGGAGCGGCCGGTTGTAGATCGCCGAGGCCGTGGTGCGGTCGGTGTCGACCTCCGGCTCGAGCTGCTCCGGGCTGTGGAGATGTCCGTGGCTCACCTGGAGCGACCAGTCGGGCGCCGGCTGCCAGGAAGCCCGCACGGACCAGGAGTCCATCTTCGGGCTCTCGATGTCGGTGCGGTGCTGGTCCGGCTCGCGGCCGGTGAAGAGGGAGCCCTCGAGCTTGACGGTGTCGTGGATCCAGCCGAGGGTGGCGACGCCGAAGGTGACGTGGGTCGAGTCGAGCCAGTGATGGCCGAGCGGCGCCTCGGGATTGTCCATCCCCGAGAAGCGGTGCATGAAGGTGGGGGGACCCAGGGCGGGCTCCCCCGGCAAGCCCGCGTAGACGAAGACCGAATCCCGCGCCCCCACCGGCACGCTGTAGGTGGCGGCGAGCTCCATCAGCAAGTCGTGCGGGTGCTGGCGGTCGATCAGCGGCGTGACGCCGTTGGCCGTCTCGCCGGTCTGCAGAAGCAGCGGATAACCCTTGGCGCCAATCGTCCAGGGCTCCGCCGAGACCATCGCCCGCAGACCCAAATGGCCAGCGCCGAGGTCCCGCGAGGCCATGCCCATCAGCATGTTCTCGCTGAATTTCTTCTCGCCCCCCCGGGGACCGCTCTGGTGGTCGTAGATCAGGTCGGCGTAGCCGTGGATCATCAGGTCCCAGCCGTTCCGCATCGCATGGACCCCCATGTGCGGAGTGGACTCCGGCTGCCAGGCCGTGCCCGAGGCCTCGCGCGACATGGGGTAGTTGCCGAGCATGCCGCGCATCGCGTGCATGCCGTGATGCATCCCCTCCATGCCCGGCATGTTCTCCATCCCCGGCATGTCCTGCATGTCCTGAGCGTCCTTCTTGTCCTTGTCCTGAGCATCCTTCATGCCCGGCATGTCCTGCATGTCGTGGGGCTGCTTGGCCGGAGGCGGATCGGCGTGCTGGTGCTGTTCATGGTCCTGGGCCGCCGCGGGCGCGGCGATCCGGAGAGCGAGGGCGAGAACGCCCAGGAAGAGCGATGTCTTTCGTTGCATGAAAAAATCCCCGTAGAGTCCCATCAGGGACGTTCGTCGATAGACCGGGATTTCAATCCCGGGCAGGCTGCGCGACGTCGAGGATTCAGGCCAGCGGGATGTGGTCGATCGGGAAGACGAACAGCGGCGTGGAGAGGTCTTCCAGGAAGGAGACCTGCTCCTCGAACGGCAGGACCGCCGGCGCGGGGAGAGCCACCTGGAGCACGGCGGCCGTCTGGCAGCCCCGCTCACAGAGGATGTGCCCCCCCTTGCAGCAGTCGTCCTCCCCCGGCAGGGGAGCTTTGGGCGAGCGCTGCCCGCCGCCATGGCAGGAACCCGGCTTCGCCGCGCCCGCCGCCATCGCCATCTTCATCGCCATCGCGTGGCACGGATGCGGCCCAACGCCCAGGCGCAGGGCCAGGGCGAGCAGCAGGAACAGAGCGATGGAGCGAAGTCTCATGGCGTGTTTCACGTGGCGGCGCGGCGGCGCACCGTGCACACCAGGAGAACAACTATAACGCTTCCCGCGCCGTCACCTCCAGCAGCTCCCAGTCCTGCGTCTCCCGCTCGCCACGCTCGTTCGCTTTCCCCTCCCAGCCGCTCCAGCCGCCGACCCGGCGCAGCTCGAAGCTCCGATGGTCCTGGGCATCGAAAGACGAGGCCGCGAATCGCCGCCAGCCGGCGTTCCCTGCGGGGGCGATCAGAAAGACTCTCCGCCCCTGGCGGAGAGCCGCCGCCATCAGATCGCGCTCCAGGCACCACATCTGGATGAAGTTGCGCCCCTTGAGCAGCTCGTAGAGCGCGCGGGCCCGCTGGGGCTGGAGAGAGTTCGGCGCCCGCGGATCGAAGGTCCTCAGCCGGGCGATGAGCCGGGGCTGGAACATGGCCCGGTTGTAAAGCCGATAGTCGCCCGCGTACTGTAGAAAGAGCAGCGCCTGTTCAGGACCGAAGATGGACGAGCCGGCGGGCGCGCGGGCGAGCACGGTCTTCGCCGCGCTCGCCGCCTGCTCCTGGTCCTGCTGGCCGCTCTTCAGGACCGGCAGGATCTCCCGCACGCCGAACGCTCCGCAGGAGAGGACCAGCGCGAGCGCCAGCGCCGGCTGGATCCACCAGCGGAGCCGCTCCGGACCCGGCAGGGGCCGCGTCAGCAGCCAGGCCAGCCCCAGCGCCAACGGGGGAAGGACGGTCAGGAAGAAGCGGACGTAGGAAACACCGGCGATCGCCCAGTAGTACGACATGTAGAGGAGGAGATTCGGCAGCGCCCAGGCCCAGAGCACGAGGCCCAGCCGGCGCTCGCGGAGCGTGAGGAGGGCGAGGCCGAGGATCGCCAGCGGCAGGAGGAGAGGCAGGCCGAGCGTGAAGAGCTGGCTCATCGCCGGCCAGGCGTTGCGCGCGAAGTAGGCCGCCGAGAAGGCCGTGCTCTCGTGGGTCGGGCCATAGCCGGTCAGGCTGTGGAGCGCCCGCAGATTGAAAACAACCTGCCCGCCGACCGGCAGCAGCCACCCCGCCGCCAGCGCCGCCGCTCCCGCGAGGTCGCGCCGCTCCCACCGCTCCCACCGGAATCCGAGCCGGAAGAGGACCACGAGAGCCACCGGGAGCAGGAGGAGACCCTCTGTGTAGCGGGTGATCGTCGACAGGCCGAGCAGGAGACCGGCGAGGGCGGCGTGGCGGAGCTTGCCGGTGCTCCACCAGCGCAGGAGCAGGAACATCCCCCAGGTGGTGAAGGCGAGGGAGCCCGCGTGGCTGTCATAGTCGTCCGTCTTGACCAGCAGTACCGGGCTCGCCGCCATCGCCAGCATGGCGAGCAGGCCCGCCGGCGAGCCCGCGGTCTCGCGGCCGAGAAGGAAGACCCCGAAGAGCGCCAGGATCATCAGGAAAGGGTTGACCAGGAAGGCCGCTCGCAGGCCGCCGGCCTTGATCGCCGCCGCCAGGAGAAGCGTCTCGCCCAGCGGATACTTGGGGTAGAACCGCCCGTCCACGGTGCGGATCCACATCGGTCCGGCGAAGTGATAGGGGTCCGGCGGGAGAAAGCCTGGCGAGCCGGTCTGCGCGAGGAGCCGGCCGGAGACGAGATAAGCGTTCTCGTCGACGTCCGGATCGGCCGGTACCCAGTACCGGTGCATGCCGAGGAAGAAGGCACCCGCCACGGCGAGCGCCAGGGCGAGGAAGAGGAGACGGGTGCGCACGGTCTCCGCGGCGGCGGGGGTCGTCTCGAAGGTCAAGATCTCAAGTCGCGTCCCGCTTCTGGGCCGGCGGGAGCGGCGAGCCGTCTCCTCCCGCCAGCCGCGCCTTCACCTCCAGCAGCTCCCAATCCCGCAGGTCCCTCTCGCCCCGCTCGTCCGCCTCCCCCTGCCAGCCGATCCAGCCGCCGGCCGGGAGGAGATCGAAGCTCCGGTGATCGAGGGAATCGAAAGACGGGTCCGCGAAGCGCCTCCAGCCGGCGTTGGCGGCGGGAGCGATCAGGAAGACGCGCCGCTTCTGGGCGAGGGCCGCCGCCGTCAGGTCGCGCTGCACCCTCGCGAGCTGGTCGAAGTCGCGGTCCTTGAGCAGCTCGTAGAGCGCGTGGGCCCGCTCGGGCTGGAGGGGGTTCGGCGCCCGCGGATCCAGGCTCCCCATCCGGGTGACGAAGCGGGGCTGGAAGAGGGCGCGGTTGTAGAGCCGGTAGTCGCCCGCGAACTGGAGAAAGAGCAGCGCCGGCTGGGGACCGAAGATGGCGGAGCCGGCGGGAGCGCGGGCGAGCACGACCTCCGCCGCGCTCTCCGCCTCCTGCTGGTCCTGCTGGTCGCTCTTCAGGAGAGGCCGGGCCGCCCGCACGCCGAACACGCCGCAGGCGAGGACCAGCGCGAGGGCCAGCGCCGGCTGGAACCACCGGCCGAGCCGCTGCGCTCCCGGCACGGGCCGCGTCAGCAGCCAGGCCAACCCAAGCGCCAGCGGCGGGAAGGCGGTAAGGAAGAAGCGCAGGTAGGCGACGGTGTCCCGCGCCCAGTAGTACGACATGTAGAGGAGAAGGGTGGGCAGCGCCCAGGCCCAGAGCACGAGCCCCAGCCGGCGCTCGCGGAACGTGAGGAGCGCCAGACCCAGGACGGCCAGCGGCAGCAGGAGGGGCAGGCCGTGCAGGAAGAGATGGCTCACCGCCGGCCAGGCGTTGCGCGTGAAGTACTCCGCCGAGAAGGCGGTGCTCTCGTGGGTGGAGCCGTAGCCGGTCAGGCCGTGGAGCGTCCGCAGGTTGTAGGCGAGCTGCCCGCCGACCGGCAGCAGCCACCCCACTCCCAGGGCCGCCGCTCCGCCGAGGTCGCGGCGAGCCCACCGCTCCCACCGGAAGCCGAGCCGGAAGAGGACGACGAGGGCCGCGGGGAGCAGCAGGACACCCTCGGTGTAGCGGGTGATCGTCGACAGGCCGAGCAGGAGCCCGGCGAGCGCGGCGTGGCGGAGCCTCCCGGTGCGCCACCAGCGCAGGAGCAGGAACATTCCCCAGGTGGTGAAGGCGAGGGAGCCCGCGTGGCTGTCCGAGGCGTTGGTCTCGACGAGCAGCGCCGGGCTCGCCGCCATCGCCAGCAGGGCGAGCAGGCCCGCCGGCGAGCCCGCGACCTGGCGGACGAGCAGGAAGACCCCGGCGAGCGCCAGGGTCATCAGGAGGGGATCGACCAGGAAGGCCGCCCGCAGGCCGCCGGCCTTGAACGCCGCCGCCAGGAGCAGCGTCTGGCCCAGCGGATACTTGGGATAGAACCGCCCGTCCACGGTGCGGATCCACATCGGTCCGACGAAGGAGTAGGGGTCTGGCGCCGCGAAGCCGGGCGAGCCGGTCTGCGCCAGCAGGCGGGCGGAGACGAGATAGGCGTTCTCGTCCATCCCCGGGTCGGCCGGCGTCCAGTACCGGTGCGTGCCGAGAAAGAAGGCCGCCGCCACCAGGAGCGCCAGGGCGAGGCAGAGCAGACGGGTGCGCGCGGTCTCCGCGGCGGCCGGGTTCGTCTCGGGGAACAATCTCAGCTCCCCGCGACCAGCCGCCCGGTGAGGACGCCCAGCGCTCCCGCCGCCAGGCAGACGAGCACCGTCGCCGCCAGGTTGGCGAAAGCGGGCAGCCATGCGCTCCGCTGGAGGAACTGGAGAGTCTCGTAGTTGAAGGCGGAATAGGTGGTGAACCCGCCCATGACGCCGGTGGTGAGGCCCAGGCGTAGCGTTGGCGAGATGAGGGTGGTCGCCAGCGCCACCTGCATGATTAGCCCGAGCAGGAACGAGCCGAGGACGTTGACCGCCAGCGTTCCCCAGGGGAACCCCAGCCCCAGGGCGCGCAGCAGCCAGCCCGACATCAGATAGCGCGCGCCCGTGCCGGCGCCGCCGCCGAGACAGATCCAGAGGAATCGGCCCATGGCGGTCATTCTAGTCTGAGGAAAGGCCGTGGTACGCTCCCCCGCCGCCGTGTTTCTCCTCACCAAACCAGACCGCAAGCAGATCGACCGGTTTCTCGCCGCGCAGCGAAACCGCGCCTTCTCCTATGGCGAGGTGGGCGCCTCCCGCCGGCTGGCGCCCACCGTGTCCGTCTCCCCCAACGCGCCCGCCGGCTACCAGGTGGACCACAACCGGATCCAGATCGGCGAGGGGCGGGCGGCCTTCTCCCGCGCCGTGGAGGGGCTGCGGAGCTGGAAGCCGTTCGACCTCGGGTGGGTCACCGCCCACCCCCCGACCGCGCCGCTCGAGCCCGGCATGACGGTCGCGGTGCGCGCCCGGCACTTCGGCCTCTGGTCGCTCAACGCCTGCCGGATCGTCTATACCCTCGACGAAGAGGGGCCGGTGGTGCGCTGCGGCTTCGCCTACGGGACGCTGCCCGACCACGCCGAGCAGGGAGAGGAGCGGTTCACCGTCGAGTGGCACCACGAGAGCGGCGCGGTCTGGTACGACCTGTTCGCCTTCTCGCGGCCGAACCACGCGCTCGCCTCCCTCGGCAAGCCGCTCGCCCGCCGGCTGCAGAAGCGCTTCGCCCGCGACTCCATGCGGTCGATGGCCCGCGCCGCCGCGGCGCAGTGGCCGGCGGCCCCCCGGAAGCCCTGAGATCCTGATGGCGCTCGCCTACCAGCAGGAAGAGAACAACCCCCTCCTCGCCGCCTTCGGCCTCGCCGCCGGCCCCAAGGCGCCGGCGAGCCTCAACGTCGACGCCGGGGACGAGATGCTGATCCAGTACCTCAACCTCGGCGGCCAGGACCGCGACCGGGCGCTGGTCCTCTACTTCGACTCCGGCCGCCGGATCTGGGAGACGATGCGGACGATCCTGCGCTGGCGGTTCGGCGATCCGCGAAGTCCGGACCGGCCGCTCCAGCTCCTCGACTTCGCCAGCGGCTACGGCCGGATGACCCGCTTCGCGGTGCGCGACGTCCCCCCGGAGCGGATCTGGGTGGCGGACATCTACGAGCGCGGCGTGCGCTTCCAGGAGGCGGAGCTCGGCGTCCACGGCCTCGTCTCGCACGCCGATCCGGCCCGTTTCGAGTGCCGGGAGACCTTCGACGCCGTCCTCGTCTCCTCGCTCTTCACCCACCTGCCGGAAGCGACCTTCCGCGCCTGGTTCCGCCGGCTCCACGGCCTGCTGCGCCCCGGCGGCGTGCTGGTCTTCAGCGTGCACGGCGAGGACCTCCTGGCGCCCGGGCGGGAGCTGCCGCCCTCGGGAATCCTGTTCGACGCCAGCAGCGAGAGCGGCTCGCTGCCCGGCGAGCAGTATGGGACGACCTGGGTGGACGAGCCCTTCGTCCGCCGGGTGCTGGCCGACCTCGCCCCGGAGGCCTCGGTCCATCGCATCCCCCGCGGCCTGCTCAACTTCCAGGACCTCTACGTCGTGGCGGCGGAGCCCGGCCGCGACTTCTCGGGGCTGCGGCTGCGGGCGGAGCCCGAGGGTTTCGTCGAGCACTGCTCGGCCCCGGGCGATCGCCTGCGGCTGGCCGGCTGGGTGGCGGACCGCGCCCGGCGCGAGCCGCCGCGCGAGCTGCGGATGAAGATCGGCCTGGAGGGCCTGCTCACCCTTCGCGATTTCCAGCCCCGTCCGGAGGTGGGGGCCCTGTTCCCCTACGAGCAGGTGACCGGCTACGGCTGGAGCTGCGAGATGCAGCTCCCCGCCGATGCCCTGGAAAGGAACTCTCTGCTGACGATCGAGGGGGTGGACGCGGCCGGGGAAGTGTCGGAAGCTCTACGCCGATCCGCTCCTCGCCGCCCTCCTCCGCTCGGCGCGGCTGGACCTCTACGCCACCGGCCTCCAGCTCCAGGACCGCGCCGCCGAGCTCGCCCGGGAGCGGGAGAGGATCGACGGGCTCCACGGCGTGATCGACCGGCTCGAGACCCGGATCGCCGCCATGCAGGCGAGCCGCTTCTGGAAGCTGCGCAACGCCTGGTTCGGGATCAAGCGGCGGCTGGGAAGAGATTGAAGGGACCCAAAGGACACCAGGGACGCAAGAGACAGCCTCTGAGGGTCCTTGAGGTCCCTGGAGTCCCTTGGGTCCCTGATTTTCTTCAGGCATTTTCAGGCATTCTCCGCCCGCCGCGCGCCGACCGTGCCGGCGATCCCGGCGATCAGGCCGAGCCCGATCAGCGACAGGCCGATCAGCGACCGCAGGTGATCCTCCACCCCGCCGGTGAGGGCCTCGTGGACGAGCGTGGGGAGCCCGGCGTCGTGCGGGATGGTGAACAGGCCCACGGCGGCGAGGAGGAAGCCGAGACCGGCCAGGTTCTGCCCCGGCGGCTTCGCCGGCCGGCCGCTCTCGCGCCCCACCACGCTGTGGGTGTAGCCGTAGGAGAAGTAGATCGACATCCCGAGCACCAGCCAGCCGATGAACCGCCACCAGGAGGTGGGAGGCAGGTAGAACATCAGGAAGATGCAGCAGCCGGCGCCCAGCATCGGGATCAGCCAGGCCCCCAGGGGGACCCGGAACGGGCGCTCGCGGCCCGGGTCCTTGTAGCGCAGGATGGTAATGCCGACGCAGACCAGGACGAACGCGAACAGCGTTCCGATATTGGTCAGCTCCACCACCTCGTTGATGTTGGCGACCGAGGCGAAGACCGCCACCACGATCCCCGTCAGCCAGGTGGTGACGTAGGGGGTGCGGTACTTCGGGTGGACCTTCGCCGCCCACTGCGGCAGCAACCCGTCGCGGGCCATGGAGAAGAAGATGCGCGGCTGGCCGAGCTGGAAGACCAGCAGCACCGAGGTGGTGGCGAAGACGGCGCCCAGCGAGATGATGATCGTCGGCCACTTCATCCCCAGCGCCGAGAAGGCGGTCGCCAGCGGCTCGGCGGTGTCGAGCTGCCGCCAGGGGAGCATGCCGGTGAGCACCAGGGCCACCAGGATGTAGATCAGGGTGCAGGCGATGAGGCTGGAGATGATGGCGATCGGCATGTCGCGCTTGGGGTTCTTCGTCTCCTCGGCGGCGGTGGAGACGGCATCGAAGCCGATGTAGGCGAAGAAGATGATCGCCGCGGCGGTGAACACCCCCCGGTAGCCGTTCGGCGCGAAGGGGTGCCAGTTGGCGGTCTTGACGTAGAAGAACCCCATGATGATGAAGAAGGCGATGATGGCGAGCTTCAGCAGCACCATCGCCGAGTTGAACCAGACGCTCTCGCGGATGCCGACCACCAGCACCACGGTGATCAGCATGACGATCAGGAAGGCCGGCAGGTTGAAGACGATCGGGATCCCGAGCAGGTGCGGCGCCGTGGCGAGGGCATGGGCGGCCTGCGCGACGGCGGTGCCCAGGGCCTCGATGCTACCTCCCTTGGCCCGGGTCTCGGCGATCTGCTGGACCGCCTGGGCCGCCGAGCGGTAGTCCGTGCACAGCCAGTCGGGGAAATTGATCCCGACGTTGCGCAGCAGCTCCTGGAAGTAGCCGGACCAGGAGATGGCGACCGCCACGTTGCCCACCGCGTACTCGATGATCAGGTCCCAGCCGATGATCCAGCCGACCAGCTCGCCGAGGGTGGCGTAGGCATAGGTGTAGGCCGAGCCGGAGACCGGCACCATCGAGGCGAACTCGGCGTAGCAGAGCGCCGCGAAGCCGCAGGTGATGGCGGTGATGATGAAGGAGACGACGATCGCCGGCCCGGCTCCGGGGTGCTCGGCGCCGCCCGCCGCGGCGGTGCCCACGGTCGAGAAGATGCCGGCGCCGATGATGGCGCCGACGCCGAGCAGGGTGAGCTGGAAGGCGCCCAGCGAGCGCCGCAGCTGCGACTCGGGGTTCTCGGCGGAGGCCAGGATCGCGTTCAGCGACTTGGTGCGGAAGATGCCCTGCAGCAAAGGTTTCCTCCCCGCGAGCCCCTGCCGGCCCGCGCGCATGGGTCATGGACGAGCGGCGGGGAGTCTGACACGGCGGAGGGGAGGGGCGCAACGCGCTTCCCGCCCGCCCGCCGTCCGTTTGTCATCGGCGGCGGTTTCCTCTAGGATTCCGCCCCCGGAGCCGGGAAATGGGTGAATCCGGTACAACTGTTGCATTGCGTCCACGCTTGAGGGGCAGCTTCCCAGGGACTCGCCCCTTTTGAGCGCCTTCTTCGAATCGGGCCGCATCTTCCGGGAACTTCTTCGGGGTTCCCCCCTTCTAAGAGGTGGAGAGGTGACTATGCAGAGAATCTTGATCCTTCCCGTCGCAGCTCTCCTGATCCTGCCGGCGGCCGGCTGCGGCAAGATCGAAGCCCGTGCGGAGCTGAAGAGGGGCAACTCGTTCTACCAGCAGGAGCAGTACTCGAAGGCGATGGAGTCCTACAAGCGGGGGCTGCACCTGGACCCCGACGCCAGCTTCGCCTGGCGCTCGCTGGGGCTGTCGGCCCTCGCGCTCTACCGTCCGGGCGAGGCGGAAAAGAAGAACCAGGAGTACGCGGACACGGCGATCAACGCGTTCCAGAAGTTCCTGGCCGAGAACCCGGAAGACACCAAGATCGAGGACTACCTGATGGCGACCTACGTCAATGCGGGGAAGTATGACGAGGCGCTCAAGTACATCGATCAGCGGGACCAGCGCAAGCCCGAGGATGCGCCGAAATTCCAGCAGGCCCGGTTCAACATCCTGGCCAAGGCCGGCCGGCTCGACGACGCGCTTCAACAGGCCAATCAGCTCGCCCCGGCGGACAAGCCCGCCGCCCTCTACTCGATCGGCACGGCGGCCTGGCAGAAGGTCTACCAGGACAAGGGGACGCTCAACGCCGACGCCAAGAACAAGCTGATCGACATGGGGCTCGGCGTCGAGAAGCAGGCGATGGACCTCAAGCCCGACTACAGCGACGCGATGTTCTACTACGGCCTGCTCTTCCGCGAGAAGAGCAAGCTCGAGACCGACGGCGCCAAGCGGCTGGAGGACGAGAAGGCCGCCAACGAATGGGCGACGAAGGGGAACGATTTGCGCAAGAAGCAGGCGGCGCAGGCGGCGCAGAAGCCGACGGCCCCGGCCCCGCCCCCGGCCAATTCCTGAAACGGACAGGTGAACCATGTTTGAGAATTCGCTAGTCGATCTCGACAAGAAGACGAAGCGTGGGCTGCGCTGGTGGATCCTGCCGGTCGCGCTCATCATGCATCTCATCGCCGGCGGCGCGCTGCTGTTCGCCCAGTACTGGAACGTCCCGCCGGTGCCGGAGCCGCCGATCAACGTGGTGTTCGTCAACGCCGCGCCCCCGCCCCCCCCGCCTCCCCCTCCCGCGCCGCCGCCGGCCCAGGCGACGCCGAAGCCGGTGACCCAGAAGGTGGTCATGCAGGTCCCGTCCAAGGTCCCGGTGCAGCCGGTCCAGGTGCCGGACAAGGTGCCGGAGCCGACCAACAATCCTGAGCCGGCCGGTGTCGAGGGCGGCGTCGTCGGCGGCGTCGAGGGCGGCGTGGTCGGTGGAGTCGTCGGCGGCGTCGTCGGCGGCCAGGTGGGCGGCGTGGTCGGCTCGACGGGCGATGACGCGCCGCTGCGGGTCGGCGGCGACGTGACCAAGCCGGAGGCCATCTCCCAGCCCAAGCCGGTCTACACCGAGCTCGCCCGCCGCGCCCGCGTCACCGGCACGGTGATCGTCGAGGCGATCATCGACCAGCAGGGCAACGTGACCAACGCGCGGGTCCTCAAGGGCCTGCCGATGGGTCTCGACCGGGCCGCCGTGGAGGCGGTGCAGAAGTGGCGTTTCAAGCCCGCCATGCTCGCCGGCAAGCCGGTGAAGGTGTATTACGTGCTGACGGTCAACTTCCAGGTGCAGTGAGCGCCTAGTTTTCAGACTCGATTTCAGAAAAAAGGAGAAGCGCATGGATCTGAATCCTCTCAAGCTCTGGGAACAGATGACCATCCTCAACAAGGGGGTCATTCTCATTCTCATCTGCCTGTCCATCTGGTCGCTGTACGTCTGCGTCGAGCGGCTGATCGTCTTCAGCAAGGCGCGCAAGCAGTCGCTCCAGTTCGCCCGCCAGGCCACCGAGCACCTGAAGAACGACCGCCCGCAGGCGGCCATCGACGCGGCCATGAAGTATCCCCAGAGCCACCTGGCCCGCGTCGTCTCGGCCGGGTTGCAGGCGTTCCAGTTCGAGAGCCAGACGAGCCCGCTCTCCGAGGTCGAGGTCGTCGAGGCGGCCTCCCGCGCCGTCGAGCGCGCCACGCTGTTGACCACCTCCGACATGAAGCGGGGCATCGGCTCGCTGGCGACGATCGCCACCATCACCCCCTTCATCGGCCTGTTCGGCACCGTGATCGGCATCATCAACGCCTTCCACGGCATGGCCCTCACCGGCTCCGGCGGCATCGGCGCGGTGTCGGCCGGTATCGCCGAGGCGCTCGTCGCGACCGCCTTCGGTCTCGGCGTCGCCATCCCGGCGGCCTGGATGTTCAACTACTTCACCAACGTGCTGGAGCGCCTGCAGATCGAGATGTCGAACTCGGCCTCCGAGCTGGTCGACTTCTTCATGAAGCGCCAGAGGAGCAAGCATGCTGCCTAAACACAACAAGCCCAACCTCGTCAAGGCGGTGAAGGGTGACATCAACGTCACCCCTCTCGTCGACGTGTGCTTGGTGCTGTTGATCATCTTCATGGTGGTCACCCCCATGTTGCAGAACGGGGTGGGGATCACCCTGCCGGAGACGACCAATCCGGAGAAGATGCCCGAGAACGCCAAGCAGCTCACGCTCTCGGTGCGGCAGGACGGCTCGATCTTCGTCGGCCAGAACTGGGTGCCGAAGGAGAACCTGAAGGCCGCGCTCACCGAGGTGCACACCTCGACGCCGGACAAGGACGTGGTCATCAAGGCCGACCGGCGCCTCAAATACAAGGACGTCCGCTCGCTGATGCAGGTCGTCAATGAGGTCGGCTTCAGCCACGTGGGTCTCATCACCGAGAAGCGGAAGGGCGGCGCCGCCTAGCGGCAGCCAACCCGAAGGAGCTCAAGCATGGCAATGAACACGAGTAGCACGGGAGGGGTCCGGAGCGACATCAACATCACGCCGCTGGTCGACGTGGTGCTGGTGATGCTGATCATCTTCATGGTCTCGGTGCCCCTGCTCCAGATGGGCTACGGCGCGCAGGTGCCGCCGAAGGTCGAGTCCGCGGTGCCGACGCCGAACGAGGACCAGATCATCGTGCGGATGGACGCCCAGGGCAACACCTTCATCAACAAGACGCCCGTTCCCTACGCCAACTTCGGCGGCGCGCTCCATCAGGCGATGACCGGACGCTCACAGAAGGTGGTCTTCTTCGCCGCCGACGGCGATCTGTCTTTCGACAAGGTCGTGGATTTCATGGACCTGGTCCGCAACAACGGCGCCGAGAACCTCGGCATCGTGTTCGACGACCTGAAGAACGCGGGAGCCGCCGCGGCCCCCGCCGGAGCGGCCCCTTAAGCCTCAGGACCGATCCAGCGCTCACTCCTTCCCCCTCGTCCCTTCCGGGCCGAGGGGGATTTGTTTTTATGGGCTTTTATGGGAGGTCCTTACGGATCGCCCGGGTCGCCGCGCAGGGCGTGGCGGAGGCGGCCCAGGAGCTGGTTGAGGGAGTTCGCCCGGTCGAGGAAGGGGAGCACCGGCAGGCTGCGGATGCCGAGCTCCTTGTAGAGCGCGAGGAGCTGCGGGTTGTGGCGGTCGACCTTCAGACCGCCGCGGACCGCCTGGACGGCCTTCTTGCGGTCGCGGGCCAGAATGCAGGTGCGGGCCAGGTTGAGATAGTTCTCCGCCTGGTAGAACTCCACCTCGATCGAGTGCCGGCAGAGCTTCATCCCCTCGCGGACCCGCCGGTCCCGCAGGGCGATGCCGTAGCCGAGGTAGGAGTAGAAAAGCCCGGGCAGGCCGCCCGCGGCCTCCTCCTTCTCGGCGATCCGTCCCAGATGGCGGAGCCCCTCGTTCCAATCCCCTCTCCGGCAGCAATCGATGCCGAGCTTCAGGGCGTCGGCGACCTCGGCGCTCAGGGCCATTCTCGAAACACCTCCCCGGCAAGCGGACCGGACCTGTCGCAGGAAAGGAAAAGCATAGTGGAATCTAATAGCGGAATCTATATAAAAGCACATCCGTGTACAAGCCGGATGACTCCCACCCCCGTGCTACACTCGTCCCTCCGATTCCAGTGATAACAGCAAAGAAGGAAGCGCGGCGAATGAGCAACCCGCAAAACCCGTCGACGACCGGGGAGGTCCAGGAGCTGACCGATCTGGCCCGTCGTTTCAGCGAGACCGGACGCTACGAAGAGGCGGCCGACCTCCTGCTCCTGGCCCTGCGCCTGGAGCCGAAGAATCTGAGCGTCAAGCTGGGGCTGGCGGAGGTGCGCAAGCTCCAGCAGCAGTACAAGGGGACGAGCTCGCGCAGCCTGCGCGACATCCTGCGCGAGGGGTTCCGGCGCAACGCGATCGACGCCGCCCACTTCCTCGGCCTCGCCTACCTCTACGCCGAAAAGGGGGAGAACGCCCGGGCCATCGAGTGCATCGAGGTCGCCAAGGCGAAGGACCTGGCGAACCCCGCCAACCACAAGCTGCACGGCAAGCTCCTCTTCCGGCGCCGGGACTTCGACGGCGCCGCCGAGGAGTTCGGGCGGGCGCTGCGCTACAACCCGTTCGACCGCGAGACGGCCGAGAGCCTGGGCCGGGCCGAGTACGAGCGCAAGCAGTTCGAGCCGGCCCTGGGCGCCACGGTGCACGCCTTCCTGCTGCTCAACGACGGCGACGAGGAGGGGGTGCGGCGGCTGCGGCGGCGCATCCAGACCCTGAAGCAGATCCTGGGCTGGGGCAACCGCGAGCTGTCGCGGCTCTTCCGCGAGCGCCAGGAGCAGGTGCACACCGCCTTCGACCGCCTGGAGTGGCAGCGCGAGCGCTTCCTGGAGCAGGGGGGGCTGCCGGGCGCCCACATCCCGCTCAACCCGCCGCCGCCGAAGCGCCGGGACGCCGCCGGCGGGCAGCTCGAGATCGCCTCCCGCCTGCGGCGCATCAAGCCGCTAGCCCACTTCTCCGACGAGCAGATCTTCCGGCTGACGCAGGCGGTGCGCGAGGAGGTCCACGACATCGGCAGCCTGATCTTCGGCCACCGCACCCAGGGGCGCGACCTCTACATGCTGGAGCGCGGAGAGATCACCGTCCAGCGCACCACCTCCTACGGCACCTTCGCCCTGGGGGTCGTCGAGCCGGGAGACTTCTTCGGCGAGGCGAGCTTCATCACCGGCCAGGAGCGGAGCTCGGACGCCCTCGCCGCCGCGGCGAGCCAGGTGTTCCGGATCGATTCCGCCGTCCTCGACAACCTGATGGAGGCCTCACCCGAGATCGGGGTCCAGGTCTACTGGACACTCTGGCACAGCCTGGCCCGCAAGCTGCGGGCGACCAACGACCAGCTCAAGTCGTTCTTCGCCTCGGAGTCGATGCCGGAGAACTTCCTGCGCCTGCGCAAGCAGGCCGCCGGGGTGCCCTCGAACGTGCAGGTGGAGCAATCGGACAAGATCCGCCTGTTCCGCGAGCAGGGGCTCTCCCGCCGCGAGCTGCTCACCCTGGCCACCTTCTCCCGCGAGAAGCGCTTCGTCTCCGGGGCCTCCCTGTTCCAGGAGGAGGACGAGGGGACCGAGATGTACATCATCCTCGAAGGGCGGGTGATGATCTCCAAGTTCATCCCCGGCGCCGGCGAGGAGGCGCTCGCCATCCTCGAGCGCGGCGACTTCTTCGGCGAGATGTCGCTGATCGACGGCGAGCCGCGCTCGGCCGACGCCCGCGCCCACGGCGGTCCGCTCACCGTGCTCGCCCTCGATCAGGGGACCGTGCGCGAGGTGCTCGCCATGGACCCCCACGCCGCCCTCGAGTTCCTCCAGCTCCTCTGCCGCCTGGTCGCCAACCGCCTGCGCGAGATCGACGAGAAGGTCATCGGCTGGCGGATCATGTCCGGCGAGAGGAACGAGAGCGTGTCGGCGTAGGAGGGCGACCGCAGGTCGCCCCTACTCGTAGCGCAGCGCCGACGACGGGTCGACCCGCGCCGCCCGCCAAGCCGGGACGAAGCAGGCGGCCACGGTGACCAGCAGGGCGAAGCCGACCACCGCCAGCACGTCCCGCGGCTCGACGTGGAAGGGGACGGAGTCGATGAAGTAGATCGCCGCCACCTCGGGGTCGAAGCGCACCAGCTCGAAGGTGGTGAGCACCCAGCAGATCCCCCACCCGAAGAGCACTCCGAGCAGGGTGCCGAAGGCGCCGAGAAACCCGCCGTAGGCCAGGAAGACCCGCCGCAACGCCTCCGGAGGCAGCCCCAGCGCCCCCAGCAGGCCGATGTCGCGCATCCGCTCGCGCACCAGCACCACCAGGGTCGAGGCGACGTTGAAGGTCGAGACGATCACGATCAATCCGAGGACGAAGAAGAGGACGACCTGCTGCAGCTTGAGCGCGGTGAACAGCTCGCGGTTGAGATGCTGCCAGTCGGTGACCACGAAATCCGGAGCGAGGACGCGCGCCGCGGCCGCGGCGATGCGCGGCGCCTCGTCGGGATCCTCCACCGTGAACTCCAGCAGGTCGGAGGGCCGTTCCCCGCCCATCAGGCGCTCCACCAGGGAGCGATCGAGCAGCACCCAGGCGCGGTCGAACTCGGCGAAGCCGGTGGCGAACGTGCCGGAGACGCGGACGCTCTGGTAACGGAACCGCGGCCGTCCCTCCTGGAAGCCGAGGGAGACCAGGCGCAGGACGTCCCCCGTCTTCGCGCCGAGCCGGTCGGCGAGGTCCTTGCCCAGCACGCCGGAGGGGATCCCGCCGGGCGACGCGCGGAGCTGCTCGGGCGTGGCCGTGAGCTGGCCGCTCCCCGGGTCGACGCCGCGCAGCACCACCTCCAGCCCCTGCGGCGCCTTGCCGCCGGCGAGCGATCCTTGCCCGTAGGCCACGCGGCCGAGCTTCCGCACCCCCGGGATGGCCAGCAGCGCCCGCTGGCGGGCCGCCGGGAGAGCGCCCGTCTCGCCGCCGGCCGGATAGGCGATCACCGCGGCGTTGCCGCGCACCAGCTTGCTCTGGAGATCCTCCCGGTAGCCGGTCATCAGGGCCATGGCGATGATCATCGCCATCACCCCCAGCGCCGTCGAGAGCAGCGCCGCCCGCGCCGTGCCGTCGAGCAGCCGGCTGTGCCGCCCGCGCAGGAAGCGCCAGGCGATCACCCACGGGAGAGGACCCGCAGGCAGGCCCTTGTCTGCGGGCTGAGGGCTCACCGCCGCGTCGTCGCGTCGAGGAAGCGGTCGAAGAGGAACGAGGCGTCGTGGGGGCCGGGGGCGGCCTCGGGATGGTACTGCACGGACCAGATCGGCTTGCCGGTGACGGCGAACCCCTCGACCGTGCCGTCGTTGAGATTGACCTGGGTCACCGCGCAGGAGGAGGGCAGCGAGCCGGCGTCGACGGCGAAGCCATGGTTCTGGCTGGTGATCGCCACCCTGCCCGTCTCCACGTCGCGCACCGGCTGGTTGCCGCCGTGATGGCCGAACTTGAGCTTGAAGGTGCGCCCGCCCAGGGCGAGGCCGAGGAGCTGGTGCCCCAGGCAGATGCCGAAGACCGGCAGCTCGGAGGCGATCAGCTCGCGGACGCTGTCGATGATCCCACCGAGCGGCTCCGGATCGCCCGGCCCGTTCGACAGCACCACGCCGTCGGCCCCGAGCGCCAGCACGTCGCGGGCCGGCGTGCGGGCCGGCAGCACGGTCAGGCGCGCCCCCCGTTCGCTCAGCGAGCGCAGGATGTTGGTCTTCACCCCGAAATCGTAGACGGCGAGGTGGCGGCGCTCCTCCCCCACCGCCGGGATCTCGTACGGCGCGGCGCAGGTCACCTCGTCCACCAGCGCCCGGCCGGCCATGGTGGGAAAGTCGGCCAGCTCGGCGGCCAGGGCGGCCACGTCCGACCGCTCGGTGGTGAGCACCCCGCGCAGCGACCCGCGGTCGCGCAGCCGGCGCACCAGGGCGCGGGTGTCGATCCCCTGGAAGGCGGGCACGCCGTAGCGCCGCAGGTAGGAGACCAGGCTCTCGTCGCCGGTGGAGCCCGAGGGCTGGAGGGTGAACTGCCGGGCGATGAACCCCTCGACCCACGGATGGTCCGACTCGGCCTCCTCGGGGCTGGTGCCGTAGTTGCCGATGTGCGGCTGGGTCATCACCACGATCTGGCCGCGGTAGGAGGGGTCGGTGAGCACCTCCTGGTAGCCGGTCATCGAGGTGTTGAACACCACCTCGCCGAAGCGGGTGCCCGGCGACACGGCCTCGCCCTCGAAGATGGAGCCGTCCTCGAGCACGAGGAGGCCGGATTGCGGAACGGTGGCTTGCAAGCTCTGGAGCCCTTTTTTCGAGATCGCTGGAATGCACATCCCTCCGGGCGCATTCCCCCGGAGAGCCGGGACAAGGTATCATGCATCGATTTCGTCCACGCGGAGAACGGAGGAGAAACGGCATGCGGCACCTGCGCCCGGTCACCCTGGCCCTGTTCGTCCTGTTCGGAGCGGCCTCCCTGGCGGCGGTCACCGGCTACACGATCGTCCTCAAGGATGGCGCCACCATCATCGCCAAGGAGAAGTACAGGATCGAGAAGGGCAAGGCGGTGATCACCCAGCTCAACGGCATCCAGACCTTCGTGCGCGCCGATCAGATCGACGTCGCCCGCACCGAGGCGGCCAACCGCGAGGGCCTCGGCAGCGCCGTGATCATCCCCGGCTCCCCCCAGGACGTCGGCACCGTGCCCGCCCAGCCGCAGAAGGACAAGACCCTGGCCGACCTGATCACCACCAAGACCGCCGCGCCGCGCGATCTGCCGCAGACCCGCCGCGACAAGGGTGACGCCGTCGCCGGCCGCCTCGGCAAGACCAGGGCGGGCTTTTTCGATCTCGCCACCCTGCCCAGGAAGCCCTACGCCCATGCCGACGTCACCACCGAGCTGCAGCAGTTCTTCCACGGCCAAGGGATCGACGAAGTGGAGATCTACGAGGGGACGCAGGCCGACCGCCCGATGATCGAGATCACCACCAACTCCGAGGGCTCGGTCTTCAAGGCGCTCACCACCGTGGCCAACGCGCTGCTCCACGTCCGCGACACCGCCCCGGGCAAGGTCCCCGTCTTCGAGCTCCTGCTGACCACCCCGGCGCGCGAGCGGGCCGGCCAGTTCGTGCTCACCCCCGAGATGGCGAGCGACCTGGTGGCCAAAAAGGTCGAAGTCACCTCGTTCTTCCTCAAGAACGTGCAGTTCTAGGAGGGCGGCCCCGCGTGGCCGCCCCTACAAAATTGCCGCCCTATTTACTCGTGTCACGATAACATCGCCCGACGACACTCCTGAAGAAAGCTGCTTTTCTTTCCGATCTTTTTGAGGGGGGACGTACGATGGGCAAATTGGGCAAGATCCTCTGTACCGCTCTGGCGGCGACTCTCACGCTGGGGCTCCTGCACGCCTGGCTGAACCTGGGCTTCGATCCGGCCCGCGCGCTCGGCCTGGGAAAGAAGACGGCGGCGGTCGCCGAGACGGCCCGGTTCCGGGTCGGCTTCCTGCCGGTGACCTGCCATCTCACCTGCCCGGTCACCGACTGGATCAACAAGAGCATGGCCGGCAAGGGATTCTATGAGCCGGTGCGGTTCAACGGCTTCCCGGAGATCAAGGAGTCGCTGATCGCCGGCTACCTGCCCGCCACCTTCATGCTGGCGCCGATGGCGATGGCGCTGCGCCAGCAGGGGGTGCCGATCAAGATCGTCTACCTCGGGCACCGCGACGGCACGGCCATGATGGTGAACAAGGCCTCCCGGATCTACACCGTCCGCGACCTGCGCGGCAAGCGCGTGGCGGTCCCCAACCGGTTCTCCAACCAGTATCTGCTGCTGCGCAAGGCGCTGGCGGACCAGGGGATGTCGATCAAGGACATCGAGATGGTCGAAATGCCGCCGCCGGACATGCCGGCCGCCCTCTACTCGAAGGCGGTGGACGCCATCACCTCGGGCGAGCCGTTCATGGCGCAGACCGAGCTCGACGGCTACGGACGCGTGCTGTTCCAGGCCAAGGACATCTGGCCCAACTTCATCTCCTGCGTGCTGGTGGTCTCGCAGAAGACGATCGACGAGCACCCCCAGTGGGTGCAGCAGTTGGTCACCGGCATCGCCAAGAGCGGCATGTGGCTCGAGGGGGGCATGGACCACCGGATGGACGCCGCCGTGGCGGTCGCCACCCAGTACTACAACCAGGATCCGCGGCTGCTCCGCTTCGTCCTCTCGAAGCCGCCGGACCGGGTGAAGTACTCCGACCTGCGGCTCGCCCGCAAAGACTTCCAGCAGATCGCCGACCTGGCCCTCGAGGCCGGCGTGCTGACCAGGCCCCTGGCGTTCGAGGAGTACGCCGACACCCGTTTCTCCGAGCAGACGGCCGGCGCCACCCAGTACGCCTGGAACCATTGATCCTGGGTTTGTCCCGCATTCAGGGGTGGGTCGCACCTTTCAGACGTCGTTTTCTTATGATTTCGTGGGAGGTTAAATACGCCGGCTCCGGCGTAGGATGTCCTCTCCCGGTCTGAAGGGGGATCGAAGTGAGCAAGCTGACCAGAATCATGGTGGGCGCGGTGATCATCGCCGTCGCCCTCGGTTTCACCCACGCGTGGTTGAACCTGGGGTTCGACCCGCTCCGCGCCGTCGGGCTCCGCAAGCAGGTCGTCGAGGAGGTCAAGTTCAAGGTGGGCTTCCTCCCCGTGACCTGCCATCTCACCTGCCCGGTCTCCGACTGGATCCGCAAGAACATGAACGGCCGCGGCCTGTTCGAGCCGGTGCGGTTCAGCGGCTGGCCCGAGCTGAAGGAGGCCCACATCTCGGGCAACACGCCGGCGACCTTCATGCTGGCGCCGATGGCGATGGCGCTGCGCCAGCAGGGCATCCCGAGCAAGATCGTCTTCCTCGGCCACCGCGACGGCTCCGCCCTGATGGTGCGCAAGGATTCCGACATCCACGACTTCAAGGACCTGCGCGGCCGGCGGGTGGCGGTGCCGAACCGGTTCTCCAACCAGTTCCTGCTGATCTTCAAGGCCCTGAAGGACCGCGGCATGACGATGAAGGACATCCAGCTCGTCGAGATGCCGCCGCCGGACATGCCCGCCGCCCTCTACGCCAAGGCGGTGGACGCCATCATCTCGGGCGAGCCGTTCATGGGGCAGACCGAGCTCGACGGCTACGGCCGCGTGCTCTACCAGGCCAAGGAGCTGTGGCCCAACTTCATCTCCTGCGTCATGGTGGTCAACGACAAGTTCGCCAGGGAGCACCCGGACAAGGTGCAGGACCTGGTGACCGGCATCGCCAAGAGCGGCCTCTGGCTCGAGGGGGGCATGGATCACCGCATGAAGGCGGCGGTCGCCGTGGCCACCCAGTACTACAACCAGAACCCGCGCCTGCTCAAGTTCGTGCTCAGCAAGCCGCCGGACCGCGTCACCTACGGCAACCTGCGGCTGGCGAAGGCGGAGTTCGAATACATCTCGCAACTGGCGCTGGAGGCGGGCATCCTCAAGAAGCCGATCGCCTTCGACGAGTACGCGGACACCCGTTTCTCGGAGAACACGACCGGCGCCGGAGCCTATCCCTGGAAGGGGATCTGATCGCTCTGAACCGGGGGTGAACCGGGGAAATCCGGGCGCTGTCCCGCATCGCCCGTCCACCCACACTTGTATCGCAACTGAGGTCGATTTATTTTCGCGGTCGCCTGCCGGTAACGCCGGACAGGGTTCGACCGCCTCATGATGGGGGGAGACCAATGAAGTCCAGAATCGAATCGTTCCTGCTGCCGCTCGCCGTGGCCATCTGCTTCGTCCTCGGCTGGCACCTCGCCGTCCGCGTGTCGGGCAGCGACATCTTCCCGACCCCGAAGGAGGTGCTGGCCGGCACGGTCGAGCTGGCGCGCAAGGGGGTCCTGCTCAAGTACATCGTGGCCTCGCTGTTCCGGGTGAGCTGCGGCTTCATGCTGGCGGTGCTCGTCGGCATCCCGGCGGGCCTGCTGATGGGATGGTTCGGCCGCGCCCGCGCCGCCTTCAACCCGGCGCTCCAGGTGCTGCGGCCGATCTCGCCGATCGCCTGGATCCCGGTCGCCATCCTCTGGTTCGGGGTCAGCGACGCGGCGCCGATCTTCCTGATCTTCCTCGCCAGCCTGTTCCCGATCGTCACCGCGGCGATGGCGGCGGTGCAGAACATCCAGCTCAACTACATCCGCGCGGCGCGGAACTTCGGCATCACCGGGCTCGAGCTGTTCAAGAAGGTGGTCTTCCCGGCCTCCCTGCCGCAGATCCTCACCGGCCTGCGCTTGGCCCTCGGCATCGCCTGGCTGGTGGTGGTGGCGGCCGAGATGATCGCGGTCAACTCCGGGCTCGGCTACCTGATCATCGACGCCCGCAATGCCGGCAAGCGCTACGACCTGGTCGTCGCGGGCATGGCGCTGATCGGCCTCATCGGCCTTGGTCTCGACTTCCTGGTCCGCCGGATGGAGACCCTCGACGAGGTGCGCTGGGGTCTCAGCGGACGGTAGGATTCACCTGACTTTTATTTCATCTATTATTGGAGGGGAAACCGATGAGCAACCTCAAGGGACTGCATTCCAACGGGAACCGAAGCATGCGCTCGAAGATCACCGTCCGCGACGTCTGGATGACCTTCACCGGGAAGGACAAGGCGAAGACCACCACCCACGTCCTCGAGGACATCAATCTGGAGGTGGGTGACGGCGAGTTCGTCTGCCTTGTGGGCCCCTCGGGCTGCGGCAAGTCCACCCTGCTCAACATCGCCGGCGGCTTCCTCGCCGCGACGCAGGGGGAGATCCAGATCGACGGCCACAAGGTGACCGAGCCCGACCCGCGGCACATCTTCATCTTCCAGGAAAATTCGGTCTTCCCCTGGCTCACCGTCGAGGACAACATCGGCTTCGGGGTCAAGCGGTCGAACCCGGCGGAGAAGCGGGAGCTGGTCGCCCATTACATCGAGATGGTGAACCTGACCGGCTTCGGCAAGGCCTTCCCCCGCGAGCTCTCCGGCGGCATGAAGCAGCGGGTCGAGATCGCCCGCGCCCTGGCCGCCGAGCCGGACCTCCTCTTCATGGACGAGCCGTTCGGCGCCCTCGACTATCTCACCCGCATCAAGCTGCGCTACGAGCTGATGCAGATCTGGGAGCGCGAGCGCAAGACCGTCCTCTTCGTCACCCACGACGTCGAGGAGGCCGTGCAGCTCGCCGACCGCGTGGTGGTGATGGGCAAGCGCCCGTCGCGCATCCGCGACATCGTCACCGTCGACGTTGCGCGGCCGCGCAACCTGGACGACCCGGCGTGCCGGCGCCTGCGCGACCACATCTTCAACGTCATGGGCCTCGACCACTCCGGCAAGTCGCTGGAGGACGATGATTCGAAAGTGGTAGCGATCGCCGGACGGCGGTAAGAAAACTTCGGAATCGTTTTCGGAAGGGCGGGGACAAGTCCCCGCCCTTTCGCATTCCCCTACATCAAGACGGCACCTCGGACTCCTCTTCCCCGCCCTGCTCCTCGTCGCCCAGCCGCAGGTAGCGCTCGACGCCGACCCCGACGCGCTGCTGGAAGCGCTGGCGGTAGCTCTCGACCTCCCCCACCGCCTCGTCGAGGAAGATCCGCTCCACCCGGAAGAGGGGGACGAACATGGTCGACAGGCCCAGCGTCTGATCCCCCGGCCGGGCGGCCTGCGCCATCCAGTCGTCGAAGCTCGAGACGTTGATGCCGCGCAGCATCACGCCGGCGACCCCCAGCTCCTGGAGGACCCCCCAGAACTTCTCCGTCGGGTTGATCAGGTGGACGATCACCAGCGAGCCGGCGCGGATCATCAGCCTTCTCCGCCGGAGTGGTGCGGGTCCCCCTCGGACAGCTCCAGCAGCACGCCCCCGGCGCTCTTCGGATGGACGAACTGCACCCAGCAGCCGCCGGCCCCGCGGGTGGGCTCGGGGCGGAGCACCTGGTAGCCCGCCTGGCGCAGCCGCGCGTCGTCGGCCCGGACGTCGTCGCTCCCCAGGCAGAGGTGGTGGATGCCGGGGCCGCGCTTCTCCAGGAACTTGGCGATCGGCGACTCCTCGCTCGTCGGCTCCAGCAGCTCGATACGCGACTCGCCGCAGGCGAGCATCGCCACCCGCACCCCCTCGTGCGGCACCTCCTCGATCGCCTCGACGCGGAGACCCATCGCCTCCCAGAGCCCCTTCGCCTCGTCGATCGAGCGGACCGCGATCCCCACGTGGTCGATCTTGCCGATCATTTTGTTTCCCTAAAAGGCGGTCCCAGGGTTTTCATTTACGCCATCCTCTCCTCGGTGGGTCCGGCCGGGCCGTCGTCCCCGGCGAGCGCCTCCTCCTCGCGTCCTTCTTCGCGGGCGTCCGCGAGGACGCCGGTGAACAGCCGGTCGGCCACCCGGTAGGGATCGGTCTTCTGCTGGTGGCCGCGCTCGACCTCGCGGTCGACGCCGAGCACGCGGTCGGCGGCGGCCACCACGCGCTCCTTGAGGATCGTCTCCACCCGCAGCCGCAGGTGCGAGAGGCGCCGGCGCTCGATCTCGCCGCTCGCCGCCAGGTACTCCCGGTGCCGCTCGATCTCGCCGAGCACCCGGTCGATCCCCTCCTCGCGGGAGGCGACCGTCTTGAGGATCGGCGGCAGCCACTCGCCATGCTCGCCGATCGACAGCATCATCTGGAGGTCCTTGGCCGTCCGCTCCACCCCCTCGCGGTCGGCCTTGTTGATGACGAAGACGTCGGCGATCTCCAGGATCCCCGCCTTGATCGCCTGGATGTCGTCCCCCAGGCCGGGGATGGTGACCAGGACGACCGTGTCGGCGGTGCGGACGATGTCCACCTCGTCCTGGCCGACGCCCACCGTCTCGACCAGCACCCAGTCGAAGCCGGCGGCGTCCAGCAGGTCGACGGCGTCGCGCGAGGCGCGGGCGAGGCCGCCCATGGCGCCGCGGGTGGCCATCGAACGGATGAAGACGCCGGGATCGGTGTAGAGAGTCTGCATGCGGATGCGGTCGCCGAGGAGAGCGCCGCCGGTGAACGGGCTGGTGGGATCGACGGCCAGGATGCCGACCGTCTGGCCGCGCTGGCGGATCAGCCGCGCCATGCGGTCCACCAGCGTGCTCTTGCCGGCGCCGGGCGGGCCGGTCACCCCCACCACCCGCGCCTTGCCGGTCTCGGCGTAGACGCGGCGGATCAGCTCGCGCTGCCCGCCGCCGCCGTCCTCGAGGATCGAGATCGCCCGCCCGAGCGCCCGCGGGTTGCGCCGCAGCACCCGCGGGATCAGCTCGTCGAGGGAGGAGGCCGACCGGGCCCTCACCTCCGGAGGGTGAGGGTTCATCAACGCCCCTTCAGCAGTTGCCGGGCGATCACCAGGCGCTGGATCTCGCTGGTGCCCTCGCCGATGGTGCAGATCTTGGCGTCCCGGTAGTACTTCTCCGCCCGGTAGTCCTTGATGAAGCCGTAGCCGCCGTGGATCTGGACGCCGCGCTCGGAGCAGAAGACCGCCGCCTCGCCGGTGTAGAGCTTGGCCTCGGAGGCCAGGCGCGAGACCTTGTCGCCGCGGTCCATCGCTCCAGCCGCGGCGAAGGTCAGGATCTCGGCCGCGGCGATGCGGGTCGCCATCTCGGCGAGGGCGAACTGGATCGCCTGGAACTGCGCGATCGGCTTGCCGAACTGCTCGCGCTCCTTGGCGTAGGCGAGCGCCGTGTCATATGCGCCGATCGCCGTGCCGAGCCCCAGGGCGGCGATCGAGATCCGGCCGCCGTCGAGGATCTGCAGCGCCTGGACGAACCCGTCCCCCTCTTTGCCCAGCAGCCGGTCCTCGGAGACGAAGCAGTTCTCCATCACCACCTCGGCGGTGTCCGAGGCGCGGATGCCCAGCTTGTTCTCCTTCTTGCCGGGGCGGAACCCCTCCATCCCTTTGTCGAGAGCGAAGGCCGAGATGTTGTGGCCGCGGGTGCCGTTGGGATCGGTCACCGCGAAGACCACGCAGACGTCGCCGACGCTGCCGTGGGTGGTGAAGGTCTTGGCGCCGTTGAGCACCCAGCCGCCGTCCACCCGCTCGGCGCGGGTGCGGGTGCCGGCCGCGTCCGACCCCGCGCCGGGCTCGGTGAGGCTCCAGGCGCCGATCTTCTCGCCCTTCGCCAGCGGCACCAGCCAGCGCCGCTTCTGCTCCTCGTTGCCGAACTTGTAGATGTGGTTCGAGCACAGGGAGTTGTGGGCGGCGATGCTGATGCCCACCGACGGGTCCACCCGCGACAGCTCGGTGACCACGATCACGTATTCGGTGTAGCCGAGCCCCGCGCCGCCGTACTCCTCGGGGAAGATGATCCCTAAGAACCCCAGCTCCCCCGCCTTGCGGATCACCTCACGGGGGAACTTCTGCTGCTCGTCGATCTCGTCCACGATCGGATCGACCTCGCGGCGGGCGAACTCCCGCGCGGTCTCCTGGATGGCGCGCTGCTCCTCGGTCAGGGAAAAATCCACGGTCTGTTCTCCTCTCAGGGCCCTTGGCAAAGGGCCGGGCGATGCTATCGCGCCCCTCGCAGGTTGGCAACGCGTCCCCCGGCTCTCTGCGGCACGGTTCTTGCCATTACTTTGGCCAGCATCTGTTCCGTGCCCAACCTTGAAAGGGTGGACCCATGAAATTGACACGCATCTCTCTGCTGGCCCTGCTGATCCTGGGCGCCGCCGGCGCGGCCTCCGCCCAGAGCTCGCTTTCGGCGGGAATCCACGTCGGCCCGTCGGGACGCGCCTCGGTGGACCTCGGCTTCTTCTACGACGATCTGGCCTCCTACGGGAACTGGATCGAGCGCCCGAATTACGGCTGGGTGTGGACGCCGCGCGACGTCTCCTCCAACTGGCGCCCCTACCAGGACGGCCACTGGGTGTGGACCGACGACGGCTGGACCTGGCTCACCGACGAGTCCTACGGCTGGGCCACCTATCACTACGGCCGCTGGTACCAGGACCCCGAGATCGGCTGGTCCTGGGTCCCCGGCCAGGACTGGGCGCCGGCCTGGGTCTCCTGGCAGGAGGGCTCCAACTACATCGGCTGGGCCGCCCTGCCCCCGGGCGTCAACTACAGCGCCAGCTACGGCGGCGGTTACGGCAACTACGCCTACGGGATCGCGCCCACGACCTACGTCTTCGTCGAGGAGCGCAACTTCCTGGCGCCGCGCGTCGTCGACTACGTGGTGCCGCAGACGCGGGTGGTGACCGTCTTCCGTGACACCCGCAACATCACCACGTACCGCTCGGTCAACAACCGCATCTTCAATCAGGGCGTGCAGGTCGACCGCATCCAGCAGGTGGTCGGCCGTCCGGTGCAGCGCTACCAGCTCGCCGACCTCGGGGCGAAGCTCCGGGGGACGCCGGGCGCAGATTCAGGGCAACCGGGTGGCGTTCTTCCGGCCCCAGGTGCAGAAGACGGCCAACGTCCAGCCGCCCTCCACCCGTCCGGTCGCCCGCAAGGCGGTGGTGGACGCCAGCCAGTTCCGGGCGAGCCATCCCGACCGGGCCGGCCGTGCTCAGGCCGCCGGAGCCCAGCCGCAGGCGAGCCGCCCGGCGGTCCAGCCCCGGCCCAACCAGGATCAGGGTTATCAGCGCCAGGGTCGTCAGGGCCAGGGTCGCCAGGGCCAGGGTGCTCAGGTCGAGGGCAGCCAGAACCAAGGCAATCAGGGTCAGGGCCAGCGCCCGGCGCGCCAGCCGCGCACCCAGACCGGCCAGGGTCAGTCCCAGCCCCCCGCCGCCCAGCCGCAACAGCAGCCGCGTCAGCCGCGTCAGCCCCGGCAACCGCAGGTTCAGGAGCAGCAACAGCCGCCGCAGGCCCGCCAGCGGCAGCCGCGCACCCAGGCTCCCGACCAGCAGCCGCCCCAGCGCCAGCGGCCCCCTCAGGCCGAACCGCAGCCACAGCGCCAGCAGCGGTCCCCTCAGGCCGAACCGCAGCCGCAGCGCCAGCAGCGGCCTCCCCAGGCGGAGCCGCAGCGCCAGCCGCCGCCGGAGGATCAGAAGAAGCGCCGGGAGCCGCCTCCGCCCCCGCCCCCGCGGTAGCGCCTCGTCCCAATCCTTCAGGAGAGCCCGGCCGTTCGCCGGGCTCTTTGCTTTCCAGTTGGATTCCCGTCCTTCCCACCGTCCGCTCCCGGACTCACGACCGTCCCCCCAAGGGTCCCGCCGGCCCCGTTTCCCCTGGGGAAAGAGGGTCTGGCACAGCTCTTGCCCTATACCTGGGTGACCGCGCTGCCGATCTCCCTATCGCAGTCCCATACTGGCGCGGAATCAAGACAACGGCGAGGTGACAACATGAAAAACACACGCAACGTACTCTTCGCTCTGCTCCTGTCGGGCTCCGTGGCCGGGGTGGCTTCCGCCCAGACCGCGGTCTCGGCCGGAATCCACATCGGTTCGTCGGGACGCGCCGCGGTGGACCTCGGATTCTTCTATGACGATCTCGCTCCCTACGGGAACTGGATCGAGCGCCCCAGCTACGGCTGGGTGTGGACGCCGAGCGCGGTCGCCACGAGCTGGCGTCCCTATGAGAACGGCCACTGGGTGTGGACCGACGCCGGCTGGACCTGGATCACCGACGAGCCCTACGGCTGGGCCACCTACCACTACGGCCGCTGGTACGACGACCCCGAGATCGGCTGGTCCTGGGTCCCCGGCGACACGTGGGGCCCGTCCTGGGTCTCCTGGCAGGAGGGGGGCGACTATGTGGGCTGGGCTCCCCTGCCCCCCGGCGTGAACGTCAGCGTCGGCTTCTCCAGCGGCTACGGCGGCTATGCCTACGGGATCGCGCCCCAGGACTACGCCTTCGTGCCGGAGCGTAACTTCCTGGCGCCGAACGTCGCCACCTACTTCGTGGGGCCGCAGGATGTCGGAGCCATCTATGGCCGGACCCGCAACTGCACCAACTACCGGTTCAACGGCGGCCAGGTGTTCAACCAGGGCGTGCCGATCGACCACATCCAGCGGTTCGCCGGCCGCGTGCCGCAGTATCAGGTGGCCGACCTCGGCTACGGCCAAGGCAAGAGCTGGCGCCAGCCCCGCTTCGAGGGCAACCGCGTCGCCATGTTCCGTCCGCAGATCCAGAAGACGGGCCGCATCGCGCCGCCAATCCAGCGGGCGGCCGCCCGCCAGGCGGTGATGAGCGCGGCCCAGTTCAAGGCCGCCCATCCGAACCGCGCGGGGTTCCGCCAGCAGATGGCGCAGCGCCAGCAGTTCCAGAACGGCAACCGGCAACAATTCCAGAACGGTAACCGCCAGGGAGTCCGGGGAGGCCAGCCGTTCCGGACCGCCAACCAGCCGCAACAGCTCCAGAAGGCCAACCGGCAGCAGCTCCAGGCCGCCCAGCGGCAGCAGCGGCAGGCTCAAGGCCAGAGGCAGCAGCTCCGGGGAGCCGATCTGAAGCGGCAGCAGCGGCAGGGCCAGCGCCAGCAGCAGGTCGCTCAGCAGCAGCGGCAGGGCCAGCGCCAGCAGCAGGTCGCTCAGCAGCAGCGGCAGGGCCAGCGCCAGCAGCAGCACCAGCAGATGGCGCAACGCAACCAGGCTCAGGCCTGGCAGAAGCAGGCCCGCGGCCAGCGCCAGCAGCAGCAGTTCGCTCAGCAGCGGCAACAGCGGCAACAGCGGCAGGGTGCCCAGCGCCAGCAGGTGGCTCAGCGCAACCAGGCCCAGGCCTGGCAGAAGCAGCAGGCCCGCCAGGGCCAGCGGCAACAGTGGCAGGGGCAGCGTCAGCAGGCCCAGGCCGCTCAGCGCCAGCAGCGCCAGGCCGCCCAGCGGCAACAGTGGCAGGGGCAGCGCCAGCAGGCCCAGGCCGCTCAGCGGCAACAGTGGCAGGCCCAGCGCCAGCAGCAACGCCAGGCCGCCCAGCAGCAGGGGCAAGGGCCGCGGAACGGCGGCCAGGGTCGGGGAAATCCCAACCGGCCGCCGCACGGTCCGGGCGGCCGGTAGGCCGAGCCCATCGTCCCTGAAACCGAGCCCGGCGATCCCGCCGGGCTCTTTTTTTCCTCTCGACACCCTCGCGCGAGCGTCCATTTCAGATCGCACGACTGTCCTCCACAGGGGTCCCGAAACCCCCCTCTTCCCTGGGGAAAGGCCTGGCACGGCGCTTGCCATATATGAGGATGAGCGCTGTAATCTCCATCACGGATATCCAACACGCGCGCAACGCAGCAACGGCGAGGTAAACCATGAAAACCACACGCAACGTACTCTTGGGCCTGGCCCTTCTGGGCAGCGTCGCGGGGGCGGCTTCCGCCCAGCTCTCGGTCGGGGTGGGCGTCCAAAGCGGCTCGTATGGACGGGCCGCGGTGGATCTCGGCTTCTTCTACGACAATCTGGCGTCTTACGGGCACTGGATCGAGCGCTCGAACTACGGCTGGGTCTGGACCCCGAGCTCGGTTGCCGCGAACTGGCGCCCCTACCAGGTCGGCCACTGGGTCAACAGCGACCAGGGCTGGACCTGGCTCTCGAACGAGCCCTTCGGCTGGGCCACCTACCACTACGGCCGCTGGTACCAGGACCCGGAGATCGGCTGGGCCTGGGTGCCCGGCACCGAGTGGGGGCCGGCCTGGGTCTCCTGGCAGGAGGGCAACGACTACGTCGGCTGGGCTCCCCTCCCCCCCGGCGCCAACGTCACCAACGCCAGCTATGACGGCGGCAACGACGGCTACGGCGCCTACGGCAGTGGCTACGGCGCCTACGACAACGGTAACGGTTACGACAATGGCTATGACAACGGTTATGGCTACGACAACGGTTACGACAACAGCTACGACGGCGGCGGCTACGGTTACGACAGCGGCTACTACGGCGGCGGCTACGGCTACGGTGGTGGCGGCTATGGCTACGGTGGCGCCAGCGTGAGCTTCAGCTTCGGGATCGGTCCCGCGGCCTACCTCTTCGTGCCGGTGCGCTACTTCCTGGCGCCGAGCCTCTTCGACTACTACCTGCCTTGGGGCCAGGTGAGCACGTTCTTCCGCTACACCCACAACTGCACGTACTACGGCTACTCCGGCGGCCGCTACTTCAACCGCGGGATCCCGTTCGAGCACGTGCAGCGCTACTACGGGCATGTGCCGCGCTACCAGCTGGGTGGGTACGAGGGCGGCCGGTACGGCCGTGGCTACGAGCCCCGGATCGAGGGGAACCGGATCTCCATGTTCCGGCCCGAGGTCCGCAACAACGGCCGGATCTCCCCGCTGGACCGTCCGGAAGCCCGGCGCTCGGTGATGCGGGCAGACCAGTTCCGCTCGGCCTTCCCCAACCGAGTCCAGAACCGGGACAACCGGATCGCTTATCCGAACGGGCAAAACCGGCAGGGCCGCGGTTTCCAGGGGCAGACCTTCCAGGGTCAGAACGCCCAGCGCTTCCAGGGGCAGGGACGGCAGGTCCGTCCCTACGACAACAACGCCCAGCGCCGGCAGGACGCGTACCAGGGCGGCCGGCAGGACGCCTTCCAGAGCGGCCGGCAGCAGCGTTCCTACAACGTCCAGCCCGGGCAGGGTCGGCAGGCCCCGCAGCAGTACCGGGCTCAGCAGCAGCAGCGGGAGTACCGGGCCCCTCAGCAGCAGTATCGGGCTCAGCAGCAGTACCGGGCCCAGCAGCAGTACCGGGCCCCCCAGCAGCAGCGGGAGTACAGGGCTCCGCAGCAGCAGTACCGGGCTCCTCAGCAGCAGCAGAGGGAGTATCGGGCTCCGCAGCAGCAGCAGCGGTCCTACCGTAATGAAGGCCGCGGCCAGGGTGGCAGCCAGGGACGCAGCCAGGACAACCGCCGGCAGCACGGCAACGGTTGACGTTCGGTCAAGGCCGTACGACGAGAGCCCGGCGGATTCCGCCGGGCTCTTTTCTTTTCTGCCGGCGGATTCCAATCCCTCAACCGTCCGCTTCCAGCCCCGCGACCGTCCTCACCGGGGGTCCCGCCGGTGGCGCTCCCTTAGGGCGGAGGCATGGCACGGCTCTTGCCCTATAGATGGGTGTCCGCGTGGACGATTCACCCACTGAAAACCTTTGAGTATCCGCACGGACCAACCCTAACGGCGAGGTAACTATGAAAACCACACGCAACGTACTTTTAGCCCTGCTCCTGGCAGGCAGTACCGCCGGGATCGCCTCAGCCCAGATCTCCATCTCGGCGGGCATCCAGATCGGCTCCGGCGGCCGCGCCGCGGTCGACCTCGGATTCTTCTACGACAACCTGGCCTCCTACGGGAACTGGATCGAGCGCCCGAGCTACGGCTGGGTCTGGACGCCGCGCGACGTCTCCACGAGCTGGCGCCCCTACCAGGACGGCCACTGGGTCTGGACCGACCAGGGGTGGACCTGGATCACCGACGAGCCCTACGGCTGGGCCACCTACCACTACGGCCGCTGGTACCAGGACCCCGAGATCGGCTGGTCCTGGGTCCCCGGCAACGACTGGGCTCCGGCCTGGGTCGACTGGCAGGAAGGGAACGACTACGTCGGCTGGGCTCCCCTGCCCCCCTCGTACGACATCAACGCCAGCTACGACAGCGGCTACGGTGACGGGTACAACAACAGCTACGACAATGGTTACAACAACGGTTATGCCGGCAGCTACGGCGGCGGCTACAACCGTTACGGCATCCTGGCGTCGTCCTACGTCTTCGTGCAGGAGCGCTACATCCTGGCGCCGCGCATCGTCGAGTACGTGGTGCCGGTGCAGCAGGTGGTGACGATCCTGCCGCGGACCCGCAGCTACACCCACTACCGCCAAGAGGGCGACCGGTTCATCAACCAGGGTATTCCGGTCGAGCGGGTTCAGCAGGTCGTCGGCCGCCCGGTGCCGCGCTACCAGATCGCCGACATGCAGAGCGGCTATCAGCAGCGCGCGGCGCGGATCCAGGGCAACCGGCTCGAGATCTTCCGGCCGCAGGTGAGGCAGGCCCAGGTGGCGCCGCCGGTCTCGCGTCCGGCCGCTCGCCAGGCGGTGGTGAGCGCGCAGCAGTTCCAGGTCGCTCATCCCAACCGCGCGCAGCGGTTCCAGCGGGAGAACCCGCAGGCCGTCGGCCAGACCCCTCCGGGGCAGCGCCAGCGGAACGTGCAGCCGGGCCGGGGTCAGTTCCAGGGTGACCAGGGTCGGCAGGTGCAGGGCGGCCAGCCCGACCGGCAGGGCCGGCAGTACAACGGGCAATACAACGGACAGCAGCAGCCGCAGGACCGTCGTCAGGTGCGTCCGTACGACCCGCAGCAGCCGGACCCGAACCAGGCCGGCCGCCAGCAGCGCCAGACCGAGGCCGAGCGCCAGCAGCAGGTGGACCGCGCCAACCGTCAGCGCCAGTACGACCCGCAGCGGCAGGATCAGGTCCAGCCTGACCGCCAGCGTCAGAACGACGCCCAGCGCCAGCAGCAGCAGGACCGCGCCAACCGCCAGCGCCAGTACGATCCGCAGCGGCAGGATCAGGGGCAGGCTGACCGTCAGCGTCAGAACGATGCCCAGCGCCAGCAGCAGCAGCAGGACCAGGCCAACCGTCAGCGCCAGCAGGACGCCCAGCAGCAGCAGGACCGGGCGAACCGCCAGCGCCAGTACGATCCGCAGCGGCAGGACCAGGGGCAGGCTGACCGTCAGCGTCAGAACGACGCCCAGCGCCAGCAGCAGCAGGACCGGGCGCGCCAGCGTCAGGACGACCCGCAGCGTCCGCCCCAGGCGGAGCAGCGGCAGCCTCCTCCGAACCGCAACGGGGACAATCAGGGCCAGACCCAGGAACAGCGCAACCAGGCCCGCAAGCAGCGGGAGCAGGACCAGAAGAAGAATCAGGACCAGAACCAGGACGACCACCGTCCGCCGCAGCGCCGGTAGTCCCCTCCTTCAGCCCTGAAACCGAGAGCCCGGCGTTCGCGCCGGGCTCTTGCTTTTCCGGCGGCTACAACTCCACGCTCCGGAGCCGCAGGGAGTTCGCGATCACGGACACCGAGCTGAAGCTCATCGCGGCCGCGGCGATCATCGGGCTCAGGAGGATGCCGAAGGCGGGATAGAGGATGCCCGCGGCGATGGGAATGCCCAGCACGTTGTAGACGAAGGCGAAGAAGAGGTTCTGACGGATGTTGCCGATCGTGGCCTGGCTCAGACGCCGCGCCCGCACGATACCGCGCAGGTCTCCCTTGATCAGGGTCACGCCCGCGCTCTCCATGGCGACATCCGTTCCCGTACCCATGGCGATGCCCACCTCCGCCTGCGCCAGGGCCGGCGCGTCGTTGACGCCGTCGCCCGCCATGGCGACCACGCGGCCCTCTTTCTGCAGCCGCTTCACCGCCTCGGCCTTGGCGTCCGGCAGGACCTCGGCGATGACCTCGTCGATGCCGACCTGCCGGGCGACCGCCTCCGCGGTCGTCCGGTTGTCGCCGGTGAGCATGACGAGCCGCAGCCCGAGATCGCGCAGGCGGCGGACGGCTTCCGCCGCGCTCTCCTTGACCGGATCGGCGACGCCGAGGAGCCCGGCGGGCCGGCCGTCGACGGCGACCAGCATCACGGTCTGGCCGTCCTGCCGCATCTGGTCGGCCCGCGCGGGGAGATCCCCGAGGTCGATCCCCAGCCCGTCCAGGAGCGTCCGGTTGCCGAGCGCCACCTGGTGCCCCTCGACGGAGCCTTTCACCCCCTGGCCGGTCACCGACTGGAAGTCGGACGCCGCGGCGAGGACGGCCCCGCGCTCCTCGGCGCCGCCGACGATCGCCGCGGCCAGCGGATGCTCGCTGCCGCGCTCCAGGCTGGCCGCCAGGCGCAGGAGATCCCCTTCGCTCCAACCCGCCGCCGGTTGCAGGGAGACGAGCCGGGGCTTGCCCTCGGTGAGCGTCCCCGTCTTGTCCATGACCAGGGTGTCCACCTTGCGCAGGACCTCGATCGCCTCGGCGTTGCGGAACAGGACTCCGGCGCCCGCGCCCTTGCCGGTCGCCACCATGATCGACATCGGCGTCGCCAGGCCCAGGGCGCAGGGGCAGGCGATGATCAGGACCGCGACCGAGTTGACGATGGCGTAGGCGACGGCCGGGGCCGGCCCCGCGACCATCCAGACGATGAAAGTCGCGATCGCCGCCAGGATCACGATCGGGACGAACCAGGCCGCCACCTGATCCACCAGCCGCTGGATGGGGGCGCGGCTGCGCTGGGCCTCCCCCACCATGCGGACGATCTGCGCCAGCAGCGTCTCCGCGCCCACCCGCTCGGCCCGCATCACCAGGCCGCCGCGGCCGTTGACGGTGGCGCCGATCACGCGGTCGCCGGGCCGCTTCTCGACCGGGATCGACTCGCCGGTCACCATGGATTCGTCCACCGCGCTGGCACCCTCGACGACGGCGCCGTCCACCGGGACTTTCTCGCCCGGCCGGACGCGCAGGCGATCCCCGGGCTGGATCTGATCGAGCGGAACGTCCTCCTCGCGGCCGTCCTCGCCGAGGCGTCGCGCGGATTTGGGGGCGAGGCCGAGCAGGGCCTTGATCGCCGCTCCCGTGCGGCTGCGCGCCCGCAGCTCCAGCACCTGTCCCAGCAGGACGAGGGTGACGATGGCCGCCGCCGCCTCGAAATACACTCCAACCTCGCCGTCCGCGCCGCGGAACGAGACGGGGAAGATTCCCGGCGCCACCCGGGCGACGACGCTGTAGACGTAGGCCATCCCGGTGCCGAGCGCGATCAGGGTGAACATGTTGAGGCTGCGATGGACGATCGAGGACCAGCCCCGGACGAAGAACGGCCAGCCTCCCCAGAGGACGACCGGGGTGGAGAGGAGGAGCTCGATCCAGCCGCGGCTACCCATAGGCACGAGCCGGCCGCCGAGCGGGAGCATCGCCGACATGGCGAGGAGCAGCAGCGGGACCGTGAGGGCGACGCCAACCCAGAAGCGGCGGGTCATCTGCCGCAGCTCGGGGTTCTCCTCCTCGCCGGCCGTCACGGTCCGTGGCTCGAGCGCCATGCCGCAGATCGGGCAACTCCCGGGAGAGTCGCGCACGATCTGGGGGTGCATCGGGCAGGTGTAGACGGCGGCCCCCCCGGCGGACGGCGGTGAGGGTCGGCGCTCGTGTTCGTTCATACCGTACTCCCCATACCTCCCTCCTCTCTTCGCCTCATCCTAAGCCAGATCCGAAAAGAGGTCCCCTACGAAAGACAACAGGGCGGACCTGTTCCTACGCGGTTCCTACGCGCTCTCGTGACCCTGCTAGAATGAACCCGTGAAGAGCTTCCCGCGCGCCACCGCCGCGCTCACCGCGTTCGCCACCATCGCCCTCCTGATCACCTTCCTGGGCGTGCCCATGTGCCTCTCCTCGGCCTGCCCGATGAGCGGCGCGGAGCGGGCGGCCTGCAAGGCGATGGGCCGGGAGTGCTGCGGGACCCGGGGCGGCCAGGTGTCGCACGCGCCGGCGGCGCCCGCGCTCGCCCTGGCCGCCGTCCCCGCGGCCCTGGCGCTCGCCGTTCCCGCGGTGGAGACGGCGGCTTTCGGCGACCTCTCCCAGGAGATCGGCGCCGCTCCCGCGGTCCTCCAGGGTCTCGGGCTCTTCACCCTCTTCGCCGTCTTCCTGATTTAAGCGTTCCCCAGGAGAAGTGTGTCCCGCCGCGGCCTTCGAGGCTCGCGGTGAACGGCCAATTTCCTCTGGAGGAGCCCGATGTTTCGTTCGATTTTCAGCGCTCTCCTGATCGCGCTCGCGGCGCAAGCGCCGCCGGCCGATCATCTGGCCCATCATCCGGAAAATAATCCGGACATTCCGTGGCGGGAAACCCTGGCGGCGGCGGTCCGCCGGGCGGCCGCGCGGAACCCAAACGTCCTGGAGGCCGAGGCCCGCGCCGAGGCCGCCCGGCGCCGCGGGAACCAGGCGGCGGAGCTTGCCGATCCCGAGATCGAGATCGGCCTCAAGGACGCCCCGGTCCTCCATCCCTCTCTCGCGCGAAGCGACTTCACGATGGAGATGGTGACCGGCCGCCAGCGCCTCCCCGCTCGCGGCAAGCGCTCGGCCGAGCGCGCCGCCGCCCAGGCGGACGTCGAGGACGCCGTGGCGATGCGCGAGCGCGCGGCGGTCGAGATCGCCGCCGACACCGCCGACGCCTTCTTCCAACTGGCGGCGATCGACCGCGGCCTCGCCCTGCTGGAGGAGGCCCGCCGCAGGCTGGAGGACGCCGCCGCCTCGGCCACCGAGCTCTACAAGGTCGGCAAGGCCGGCCAGGGGGACGTCCTGCAGGCCAGCCTGGAGAAGACCAGCCTCGACGAGCAGCTCTCCTCCCTGCGGGCGGAACGGCGGGCGCAGGCCGCCCGCTTCAACACGCTCCAGGGGCTCCCCGCCGGCGAGCCGGTACCTCCGCTCGGCCCGGTGGCTCCCGGGGAGGAAGCGCCGGCGATGCCCGCGATGGCCGATCTCGCGAGCCGGGCCGCCGAGCGGAGCCCGGCCGTGGCGTCCGCCTCGGCGCGGGTCCACCGCGCCGAGCAGGAATTGGAGCTGGCCCGTCTGGAGAGCCGTCCGGACTGGATGCTGATGGGCTACTACGGGCGCCGCGAGCGGTTCGAGGATCTCGCCGGGGTGAGCGTGTCGATCAACCTTCCGTGGGCGCACCGCCGGCGGCTCGACGAGCGGCGGGCGGAGAAGGAGTCGGCGCTGGCCGCGGCCCGCGCCGGCGTCGAGGCCGTCCGCAACCAGCTTCAGGGAGAGATCGAGATGGCGTCCGCGGACCTGCAGAAGAACCTGGAGCAGGCGCGGCTCTACCGCGACTCGATCCTGCCTCAGGCCGAGATCAACTACCACGCCGCGCGCGAGGCCTACATCGTCGGCAAGATCGATTTCATGACTCTCTCGCGGGCCGCCAACAACCTCAGTCCTATCAGCGGGAAGCCGCAATACGCGCGTCGGGGATCGGCCGCGCCCTGGCGGCGTTGCAGAGGGCCTCCGGCCTGCCGCTGATCGCGGGGACCCCCGAGGGAGGAGACGCCATGGCGAGAAATAAAAGGTTTCTTCTCGCCACCGCCCTGCTCCTGGCCGGCGGGCTCCTCGCAGGTTGCGGGAAAAAGCAGCCGCCCGAGCCCGCGAGGCGCGCAAGCCGCAAGCCCGCAAGGTCCTCTACTGGTTCGACCCGATGCAGCCCGGGACTCATTTCGATCATCCGGGCAAGTCGCCGTTCATGGACATGGAGCTGGTGCCGAAGTACGCGGACGAGACACCGGCGCGGAGGAGCGCCAACGGCGGAGGCGCCGGCCGGAGCGGCGACGGTCGAGCTGAGCCCGCAGGCGGTGAGCGCGGCCGGAGTCGCCACCGCGGAGGTGAAGCCGGCCGCGCTCTACCAAGCGATCCGCGCCGTCGGCACGCTCGGGGTGGACGAGACCCGGCTGGTCCACATCGCCGCCCGGGTGGCCGGACGGCTCGACCGTCTCGACCTCGACTTCACCGGCGCCGCGGTCCGCCGGGGCGAGCCGATCTACTCCATCTATAGCCCGGACCTGGTCGCCTCGGGGAGGGATTACGTCCTGGCGATCGAGAACCTGGGGCGGGCGCGCAAAGGCGGAGACGCCGGGTACATGCGAGTCCGCCATCTCGCTGGCCGCGGCCTCGCGCGAGCGGCTCGCCCTCTGGGGGCTCGACGCCGGCCAGATCGATCGCCTCGCCCGCACCGGACGGCCGGAGATCGACCTGGTGGTGCGCTCGCCCGTCCAGCGGCACGGTGCTGGAGAAGAAGGTCGTCCAGGGGCAGTACGTCACCGAGGGGCAGGACCTCTTCCTGCTCGCCGACCTCTCGAACCTCTGGCTCTCCGCCAAGGTCCACGAGCAGGAGCTGGACGGCCTCAAGATCGGGCAGCTCGCCGTCGCCCGCTTCTCCGCCTTTCCGGGGCGCGACTTCCAGGGCCGCGTCCGCTTCATCGATCCCAGTCCTCGATCCGGCGACCCGCACGGTGGGGGTGCGCATCGAGCTGCCCAACCCCAGCGGCCTGCTGAAGCCGGGGATGTTCGCCAACGCCGAGCTGCAGGTCGATCTCGGCCGCGGGCTCGCCATTCCGCGCAGCGCGGTGATCGACACCGGAATGCGGCAGGTCGTCTACGTCCAGGCAGGCCCCCGGCCGCTTCGTGGGCCGGGAGGTGCGTCTCGGGCCCGGCGCGGGGGACCTGGTCCAGGTCGTCGCCGGGCTCGCGGAGGGGGAGCGGGTGGTGACCTCGGCCAGCTTCCTGATCGATTCGCAGTCGCAGCTCGCGACCGGCCAGGCGATCCAGTGGACCGGCGCCTCCGAGGGTCCCGAGGTCAAGAAAGACGGAGCTGCCGCGATGATCGAGCGGCTGATCGATTTTTCGTTGCGCAACCGTTTCCTGATCCTGGCGCTGACCCTGCTGGTGGCCGCCGCGGGGCTCTACACCGCGCGCACCAACCCCATCGACGCCATCCCCGATCTCTCGGAGACGGCAGGTCATCGTCTTCGCCGACTGGCCGGGACGGTCGCCGCGCGAAGTCGAGGACCAGATCACCTATCCGATGACGGTCAACCTCCAGGGCCTGGCCGGCGTCAAGGCCGTGCGCGCCTCGTCGGCGTTCGGCTTCGCGATGGTGAACGTGATCTTCGACGATGGGACCGATCTTTACTTCGGCCGCCAGCGCATCCTCGAACGGATGAACCTGATCCAGGGATTGATGCCGAAGGGGGTCACTCCGGTCCTCGGGCCGGACGCCTCCGCCGTCGGCCAGGTCTTCTGGTACACGCTGGAAGGGGACGGGGCACGATCTCGGCGAGCTGCGGGCGCTCCAGGACTGGTTCGTCCGCTACCAGCTGAACGCCGTGCCCGGGGTGGCGGAGGTGGCCTCGATCGGCGGCTTCGTCCGCGAATACCAGATCGATCTCGATCCCGACAAGCTCACCGCCTACGGCGTCTCCCTGCGCGACGTCATGGAGGCGGTCGGGCGCAGCAACAACAACGTCGGCGGCAAGGTGATCGAGCAGAACGGCATGGAGTCCGTGGTGCGCGGCGTCGGGCTGATCCGGACCTCAAACGACATCGGCAACATCGCGGTGGGCGCCTCGGGCGGCATCCCCGTCCTCCTCTCCAGCCTCGGCACCGTCCAGCTCGGCCCCGCCTTCCGCCGCGGCGCCCTGGAGAAGGACGGCCGGGAGGTGGTGGGCGGCGTGGTGACCATGCGCTACGGCGAGAGCGCTCCCGCGGTCATCGCCCGGGTCAAGGCGAAGATCCGGGAGATCCAGCGCGGCCTTCCCGCCGGGGTGCGACATCGTGCCCGCCTACGATCGATCGGCGCTGATCGATCGCGCCGTCGGCACCCTCCAGCGCTCGCTGATCGAGGAGACGATCCTGGTGGTGCTCGCCCACATCCTGTTCCTGATGCACTTCCGCTCGGTGCTGATCGTCAGCGCGCCGCTGCCCGTGGCGGTATTGATCGCTTTTCTGCTGATGCGGGTCTTCGGCCTTACCTCGAACATCATGTCGCTGATGGGCATCGCGATCGCCATCGGCGTGCTGGTGGACGCCGGGATCGTGATCACCGAAAACTGCTTCCGCCAGATCGAGCGGGAGAGCGAACGCGGAGGTTCTCTGGAAAGAACGCCACGGCCATTGATCGATTCCATCCGCGACGCCACACAGAGCATCGGCCGGCCGATCTTCTTCTCGATGGTGATCATCGTGCTCGCCTTCTGCCCCGTGTTCTTCCTCACCGGCGAGGAGGGGCGGCTCTTCCGTCCGCTGGCCTTCACCAAGACCTTCGCGATGATCGGGGCCACCTTCCTGTCGGTGACCCTGGTCCCGGTGCTCGCCAGCTTCCTGATCCGGGGGAAGGTCCGCCGCGAGGCGCAGAACCCGGTAATGCGCGGCGCCCGCCACCTCTACGAGCCGGTCCTCGGCTGGGCGCTCCGCCACCGCGTCGCGACCCTGCTCGGCGCCGCCGGAGCGCTCCTGCTCTCCCTGGTCCTGGTGGGGGGCGCGGGCCTGCTGCTGACGCCGGTGAAGCTCCCCTTCCTCGCCGCGTCGGCGGCCGGATCGGAGGGCGCGCGGCGGATCGCCGACCGTCTGGCGAGCGGTCAGCAGTGGCTCGACGCCCACCTCGCCGCCGGCGTGGGGAGCGAGTTCATGCCGCCGCTCGACGAGGGGACGCTGATGTTCATGCCGGTGACCTCGAATGCCATCTCGCTCACCGAGGCGGTCGAGATCATGAAGAAGCAGGACGCCGTGCTGCGGTCCTTCCCGGAGGTCGCCTCGGTGATCGGCAAGGTGGGGCGGGTGGAGAGCCCGCTCGATCCGGCGCCGATCAACATGTACGAGACCCTGGTCGAGCTGAAGGATCGCGGGCAATGGCGCCCCGGGCTGACCAAGGACGCGCTGATCGCCGAGATGACCGAGAAGAGCCAGATGCCGGGGGTGACCACGATCTGGCAGCAGCCGATCCGCAACCGCATCGACATGCTGGCGACCGGCATCCCCACGCAAGTCGGGGTGAAGATCTTCGGGCCGGACCTGGCCGTGCTGGAGCGCAAGGCGCGCGAGGTGGCGGCGGCCCTCGGCGGCGTGCGCGGCGCGGCGGACGTCTATCCCGAGCAGATCCTCGGCACGCCCTACCTGGAGATCGAGGTGGACCGCGACGCCGTGGCCCGCTATGGCGCCACCGTGGGGGACGTGCAGGACGTCGTCGAGACCGCCATCGGCGGCATGGACCTGACCACCACGATCGAGGGGCGCAACCGCTTCGCCGTCCGCGTGCGCTACGCCCGCGAGCTGCGCAACGACCTCGACGCCATCCGGCGCATCCTGGTGCCGGTGCGCTCCGCCGCCGGCCCGGTCCCCGGGGCCCCCGGGGTTTCCGGGGTTTCCGGAGGCGGGATGGTCCAGGTCCCCCTGGGGGAGCTCGCGGCCTTCCGGCTGCGTCCCGGCCCGTCGATGATCTCCTCCGAGAACGGCCTGCTCCGGGAGCGGGTCTTCCTGAACGTCCGGGGGCGCGACGTCGGCTCGTTCGTCGAGGAGGCCAAGCGGGTGGTCGGGGAGCGGGTGCCGCTGCCGCCGGGTTATCTCCTCGAGTGGTCGGGGCAGTACGAGAACCAGGCGCGGGCACGCGACCGGCTGCTGATCGTGGTGCCGGCCTGCCTCGCGATCATCTTCGCCCTGCTCTGGCGGATCTACCGCTCGGCCCGGGAGGCGGCGCACGTGATCCTGGCGATCCCGTTCGCCCTCACCGGCGGCAACCTGCTGCTCTGGGCCCTCCACGCCGCCGCGTCGCACTACGGCTGGAGGACCGAGTTCCACCTCAGCGTGGCCGTCTGGGTCGGCTACATCGCCCTCTTCGGCACGGCGGTGCAGACGGCGGTGGTGATGGTCGTCTACCTGGAGGAGGCCCTGCGCCGGAAGATCGCGGCGGGAGAGCCGGTCACCCGCGAGGGGATCCGCCAAGCGGCGATGGAGGGCGCGGTCCTCCGTCTCCGCCCGAAGCTGATGACCGTCCTGACCGTGATCGCGGGCCTGCTGCCGATCCTCTGGTCCACCGAGACCGGCTCCGAGGTGGCCAAGCCGATCGCGACCCCGGTGCTGGGCGGCATGGCCTCCTCGCTCGTCCACGTCCTCATCGTGACCCCGGTGCTCTGGACGATGATCAAGGAGTGGGAGCTGCGGCGGAGGCCGCGGACGACGTGACCCGAGCGAACCCGAGCCGTTAGGCGGCCGTCGTTGAGGGCGACCGCAGGTCGCCCCTACAACCTTCGATCAGCGTTGACCTCTGCCGGAGGTTGTAGGGGCGACCTGCGGTCGCTCTCAACTTCTTCCGCTCAGGAACCGACGACCCGCAGCTCGAAGTCGCCTTGGATCTTGAGCACCTGGAAGACGTAGGCGAAGGCCATCTCTGTCGCCATCTCGTGGGTCCAGGTGTACACGGGCCATTCATGCTCTTCGCTGGAGCCGTTCTGCTTGAAGGAGACGGAGGCGGTGAAGGAGCGAACTTTTTTCATCGGTGCTCGGGAAGTCGCCCGGAAGGCGAGTTATGGATGGATCTGGCCGACGGAGCCAAAATGCCAGGGGAGGCGATTCAGTATAGGGCAGGCGATAGGTGACCGTCAACGCGAGGACGGAGGGCATGGCCGGGTCCATCCCCCTCGGCGACGGCGCCGGGGAAGCCCTCCGGCGCCGTTTTACGGGCCTCCTACCGCCTATTGCTGGGGAGGCCACACGAGCGCCGCCGCCGCCTCGGCGTTGCGCCGAGCTACCTCGGCCTCCCGGCGGCTGTTGATCGCTCTGGCGAACTGCTCGGCGATTCGTCTTTGGTCATCGATATCGGGGAGCGGCGGTATCGGGAGTTGGAGGAGCTGCTCGGGACTCTCTAACCGGGTCCGGTTGCTCGTGCCAGTGACCATCCCCATGAGCAACTCCCGGGCTGGCTCCGAGCGTAGGAGTAGCGCGAGATAGACGGGTGAGGCCGACACCCCTGCGCGGACCCGATAGGCATACATCTCCAAGCTCATGACCATGCCGTCGACGTCTGACTCGGCGACTGCAACCGATCCGTTAACGGCGTCGATGCCGGAGACGACCAAGTGGCCGTCCCGAACCACCCACAGGTCGGGTGGCCCATAGCTCGTGTGCTCGATACCCTTGGGCTGGACAACCGCCGCGACGCGACTGACCTGTGCGAACGGATATTCACTTTTACGGTTCGGCGCCGGGTTTTCAACTGGCGCCACTTCAATGTAGTCGCCGAGGACGCCGAGGACGCCGAACTGCTCACGTAGCTCGCGGCACCGCTGTAGATAGCGCGCGTTGAAGAAGTCCAGCCGTGCCGCGTCAGTCCCTATGGGCATGGCATAGAAGTCTTTGCCGAAGCCCGGCAAGCCCTCGACTGCCCGCTGGGCTGCCGCGGGGTCCAACCATGCGCGCTGGTACTGCCGGTCCACCGCAGACTTGACCGCATCAAGAAGATCCTTGATCTGCGGCAAATCATCGCCGACCCATTCGCCGTTCCGGCTGTAGCCGGCCCTCTCGGCGTGGGCGTAGAAGACTGGTTCGGTCTGCACCTTGCCGGGCTCCGGCTTGCGAACGAGGAACAGCACTGAGGTCTTGGCGGTTGTGTGGGCTAGGTACTGGAACGCCTCGCGGCTGAGACTAACTACCGCTTTTACGTAGAACCGGTCGCGGATAAAGGCGCGCGTCGGGCCGTAGTCGGGAGTGTTGAGAATCGCTTCGTCGACGACGATTCCCGCCCACCCGCCGCGCCATTCGAGCCGCGCGTCTGGGTCCCGGACTGCCTTCAGGTAATCGGCTATCGCACCAAGGAAAAGAGCGCCGCCCTTCATGGACGTATTGCCTGGTATGCGTTCGACTTTCCCGGCTGCCAGCGCAGCGCGCAGCGTGGCGACGCGTTGTGCCTGCCGGTCTCGCGCTACGCGCTTGCTGCGCAAGCGCCGTTGAGCGGACGGCTCCGGCAGTTCGGCTTCGAGCGCCTCGATCTCCGCGCCGAGTTTCTCGATTGCCTGCTCGGCGGCTTCAAGCTGGCTCTCCTCGACGGTTCGCATCGGCACGACACCGAGACGGTCGAGCAGGACGGCCGGGGCAACCTCGGCTCCGGCTCCGGCGCTGCGCTGCCAGTGCTCGACCGCAACTCCGTGGCTGGTGTCGCCGAGCGGGGGGTTCGTGAGCACCACGTCGACGCACCCACTGAGCCCCTTCGGAAACTGCGCGAACGTTGCGCGGTCACCGAGCGCCAGGCCGTTGGCGTCACGAATGTTGGTCTTGCCGTCGCCGTGGATGTACATGTTCATCTTGGCGATTGTGGCGACCCAGGCGTCTATGTCGCTTCCTAGAAGCTGTCGGGTCTTGATCGCTTTGACCTCTGACTGCTCGGCCCGGCTCATCATCGTGAGCATGGCGCGGATGAGGAATCGAGCTGTGCCGACTGCCGGGTCGAGCACCACGTCGCGCGCCCGCAACGGAATGACCTCGGCGCAGAAGTCAACCACGGGTTGCGGCGTGAAGAACTGACCGACTCGCGTATCTTTCTCGGCTCGCCGTGCGAGCGTCTCGAACACCGCACCGAGTACGTCAACACGTCCAGCGTGGAAGTCGTATTCGTCAAAGACCGGCAGTAGCTTGTCGGTCAGGAACGTGTCGCGCACGCCGTCGTGGAGTGAGTGCGGCTTGCCCTTTGCATCGCGCAGGAGGCCGGCACCCTGTAAGTCCTCGTCCTCGGCGATCTCATGCAGCAAAGCCTCGACCATTCGCCCGCTGTAACGGCGCTTGGTCGCGGCCTGAGCACTCTCGCACCACTCCCTGAAGCCCGGCCCGGTGAAACGGTTGGGCTTGCCGTGTAGCCGCTGACGGCGTTCCTCGTATAGCCGGAGGAATGCCAAGTAGACGAGGACGCGGTTGGCATTCTCGCCAGTGACGCCGCGATCCCGCAGGTCATGTTCGATCCCTTCGAGTTGCTTCTTCAGCCGTAGCTCGCGTTCGGCCTTGAATTCGTCGGCCTCCTGCTCTAGCTCAAGCTTGAGGCCGTAATCCTCTGGAAAGAGCGTCTGCTGTACGAGCAGCCGCGTCAGCGCGTCGTCTATGGCTTCATCCCAGCGGGTGAACAGATCTCCGAAGCGTGCAGCCGGATACAGCTCGGAGGGCGCCTGGGCCAGCTTGATCAGCATGAGTTCAGCGGTCGCGAAGTCGATGGCGATCACGCGCCCCTTCTTGCGCTCTCGTTCGCGACCTCGATTCCAGAGGTCGCGGAAAGCAGCCGAGAGTCGAGGCGAAGTGGCCGGCGAGACGTAGAGCACGCCGTAGTCGGAATAGCCTCCGACCTTGATAGCCCGCTGTAGATGGTCAATTACGGCGATGAACTCGTCGTCAGCCGAGCTGTTTCGTCGCCGAGTGACCTCGACTAAGAGTAGCCGGCTGTTGGCGTCGTCGTGGATTTCGATGTCAGCCTTGCCGCCCGGAGCATGGCGACCGCCGCTGTTAGTTCCGTTGTGGATGACCTTGCAGCCGCGACCCTCAAGCGCCGCGACGAGGTCGAGAGTCAGCTTTTGTTCAAGCTGAGTGGACGCGTCGAGCAAGTCATATTTGGTTGCCACGCGAGAACCCTCTCATGGGCGAACCGCTGCTGTCAATGCACCTAGCTCATCGCTGAGCTTAACCTCGTGTGCGCCACCTAGCCGCAGCGGCTTTCTGGGCGATCTCTCGGCGGCGCTCGGGGGTGAGCTTGGCCGCTCGCTTCTCGCCCCCCTCAGCCGCACCCCGGCGCACGACGACCGCCGCCGGGGTGTTCTCCGGCATCGGCTGTGGGGACTCTTCACCTATGATCTCTAAATAAAGTTGGTGTGCAGCTTTTACGGGATCATTGGACCGCTTGGGGCGCATTGGCATACCCCTTAAGGTAACATGGGCCGATCCCGGGCGGGACCGGCCCGGAGAGGTCTACGGGTCCCTACGCTTCCACCTCGCGACGATCTCTTTCATCTTAGGCTGGTCGGGCTGGCCCTGGACGAGCGTCTCGGGGTCGTCCTGGTCCCAGTTGATCCAGAGGTAGACCAGCTCGCCAGCGAACGCTCTGCAAGAGCGATGGTGGGAGAGCGTCGCGATGATGCGGCGGGTGGGGAGATGCACCAGGGAATGGACGTGGTTGTTTCGCGTCTCCTGTCCTCGGTCGTCCCCTTGGTAGATCCCGAACCGGCCCGAGATCTTCCCCTGCACCTCCACATCCCGGTACTGCCAGGGCCAGACCAGCCGATCGTAGATCCGGGCCTGGAAGACTCCCTTCGTCCATAGCAGCCGTCCGCAGATCTTATTGGTGTGCACATCTCCTGCGAGATGCCGACAACCTATATATCCTGGCTTATCTGTTGTTCCCAGTAGGTTGCTGGCCATCTGATAATCTCAGTTATCATCAACAACTGGCCTTCGGATCTCTACCCAACGACAACTCCGCGCCGGAGTCATGCCTCTGCTGAAGCGCTGAGGGCTACACCGGCGGGCGGGCCCTCCCCATCCAATCCCCTCGCGCGGTTCGAGGGGCCGGAGAGAACGGGCGGTCCCGTTTCGCCTGTTATCGCCGCCCGTAACGGGCCCCCCCTCGCCTGAAGGTCAATCGTCTCCTCGGCGGAAACGAACCCTAAATTCTCGCTTCCCGCGATTTTCGACCGGGTGACGCATTCCCGCCGCACTGTAGAAGCAGGAACGGCCCCTCCGTCCCGCGATGAGACCGGAGCGGATGTCGTTTCAGGAAGGATTGCCATGAGCCGCAGAACACGGTTCCGTGCGTCCATGCTGCTTCTCGCCGCCGCCCTGTCCGCAGCGCCGGCCCTCGCCCGCGGTCATAGCCCGATCCCGCCCGCGGAGGTCCATAGCCTCTTCGGCCCCCTCTGGCACGCCTTGGACGGGCTCCTCCCGGCGTTCACCAAGGGCCGCGGCACGGTCGACCCCAATGGATCTCCACCGCCGCCGCCCGGAACCACGGCTCCCACGGGGAGCGGAACAGACGGCCGTGGGACGATTGACCCCGACGGCTAGGCCTGGGGTTATCCTGCCTCGAATCACCGCCGGCACGTCCCGGCGGTTTTTTTGTCTTCAACAGGCGTCTTCCTGAAGTAAGATAGGGCCTACGAACGGACGATCAGGGAGGGATCTCATGGCAGAGTGGCACATCCCCGAGGAGTTGTTGAAGCGGTTTCTTCGCCTGGAAGCGTCGAGGGGAGAGTCCAAGGAATTGGTGCGTCATCTCCTGAGCGGATGCACCCAGTGCTCGGATCTGGCTTTCCGGCTGACCTCAGAAACCGGCGTCTTCTCTCCCGGGAAGCCGGGCGGAAAGGCGGGCTGGGAACAGGCTTATGAGGAAGCCTTCTCCCGGATGCTCGCCTTCGCGAGCGAGGAGGAGCAGCGGCTGGCCCTGGAGAAACTGCGGGGATGGGCACAGTGGGCGGAGCTCGAACCGATGAGTCCCCAAGTGCGTTTCGTCGCCGTTGAGTCTGATCGCCGCTTTCATACCTACGGTCTCTACGAACGGCTCCTCGAAGCAGCGAGTTGGTATCGTCGGATAGAACCCGCGGAGGCGGTCGACATCCTTCGCCTCGCTATCGTGGTGGCTGAGCAACTCGACTCGACGACGCTCGGCGAAGCGCGCATCAATGATTTCAGGTCAGCTGCCTGGGCGGCACTCGGCAACGCCAGGCGGATCGCAGACGACTTCGAGGGAGCCCGCCGGGCGTTCAACGAAGCCTGGCGGCTCCTGGAGAGTGGGACGGGCGATCCTCTCGAGGAGGTGCGTCTCATCAGCCTTGAAGCCTCATACATGAAGGACATCGGCGAATTCGAGCTGGCGGAGTCTTCCCTTGAGGCAGCTCTCCAGATTTGCCGGAGGATTGCCGACCCACACCAGCAAGGCAGAGTCCTGGTTCAAATGGGCGAGATCATCGGGCACATTGACCCAGACCGGGGAATCCGTCATATCCAAAATGCCCTGGCCCTCATCGAGGCGGCCAAGGAGCCACGCCTGGAGATCTGCGCGCAGCATGCTCTCGCATGGTTCCTGAACGACGGCGGCCAACCCGAAGAAGCTCTCGTCGTTCTCGAGCGATCCCGTCCTCTCTACCGGCGGTTCCGGGACGATCTGACTCAGCTCCGCCTGCATTGGCTCGAAGCCAGGATCTCCTACCGTCTCGGAGAGTATGTGGAAGCCGAAAGCATCTTCGGCCAGCTCTGGGACGAGTTCCGGGCGCGGAATCTCAATCAGGAGGTGGTTCTCGTCACGATCGATCTGGCGCAGGTGCTCGCGGCCAAGGGAGAGACGGCGCGCGCGGCGCAGCTCGCGGCGGAGTGCCACTCGATCATGAAGAACTGGGGCCTGCACAAGGACGCTCGCGCGGCTTGGCTCGTGTTCGAGGACGCTCTCTCTCAGGGACAGACGGTTGGAAAGGTCTTCGCGCAGATCGGAGAGTACTACCGCCGCCACTGGTTCATGCCCGCCCGGTTCGAGGCGGATCAAATCTAGACGATCCCTGTGAGGGGTCGCTCCCGCTTGCGGTGCCGGCCCGCAAGGTGTAGGCAGATCGGGCGACAGCTCTACTTGACCGAAGGATGGGCCGAAGGAGAACGGCGAATCGTCGCTTCAGCGCTCGTTGTTCGCTCAAGGCGAGAAGGAGCGGGCGAGCCGACGGGAGTGTCAGAAATTTTGTGTGTGAGGGTGTTAGCTCTCAGCGTCCCTCGGCGGCGTGGGTAAACCGCTGGTCATAGAGGATAGCAAACTGGTTCATAGCGGGCTTCCAGTGGATGTCAGGTTTGGTCCAGGTGGTGGTGATGTTGCGCAGGGCCAGCCAGATGAGCTTGGTTGCGGCGGCATCCGTAGGGAAGTGGCCACGGGTCTTGAGGATCTTGCGCAGTCTGGCGTTGACGCTCTCGATGGCGTTGGTGGTGTAGATCACTCGCCGGACTTCGGGGGGGAAGGCGAAAAAGGGGATGACTTTGTCCCAGACTCGCCGCCAGGACGGGGCGACAGTGGGAAACTTCTTACCCCAAGCTCCCTGGGCAAACCTCTCGAGCTCCTGCTCGGCCGACTCCGCACTGGCCGCCGTATAGATGGGCTTGAGGGCGGCGGCCAGCTCCTTGCGGTCCTTCCACGAGGCATAGCTCAAGCTGTTGCGGATCAGGTGCACGATGCACGTCTGAAGCGTCGTCGCCGGATAGCCCGCCGCCAAAGCCTCCTCCATGCCCACAAGCCCATCCGTCACCGCGATCAAGATGTCGTGGCAGCCCCGGGTCTTCAGTCGTTGAAGACCTTCAGCCAAAACTTCGCTCCTTCCGTCGTCTCGATCCAGATCCCCAGGATGTCCTTCGAACCGTCGGCCAGGACTCCTAACAGGCTGCTGAAAAACTCCCGGATCGCGGTAAAATTACCGTATTCCGGGAGGTTGAGAGATGCGTGGAGACGACCGGCAGCAGGGAGCGATGTTCAGCTACGTTTCTCTGGAGCAGCGGGTGCCCGAGAACCATCCTCTGCGTCCCATCCGGGCCATGGTCGATCAGTCGCTGGTGGAGCTTTCGGCAGCCTTCGAAGGCTTGTATTCGAGGGTGGGGCGACCGTCGATCCCACCGGAGAAGTTGCTGCGCGCGTTGCTGCTGCAGGTGCTGTACACGATCCGAAGCGAGCGGATGCTGATGGAGCAACTGGATTACAACCTGTTGTTCCGCTGGTTCGTCGGCCTGGGAATAGATGATGGGGTGTGGGTGCCGACGGTGTTCAGCAAGAATCGGGACCGGCTGTTGGAAGGCGACATTGCCCAGGAGTTCTTTACCCGCGTGCTCGCCCAGGCGAAGAAACGGCATCTGCTGTCGACCGAGCACTTTACGGTGGATGGCACCTTGATCGAGGCGTGGGCGGGTCAGAAGAGCTTCCGGCCGAAAGAGCGTCCAGGCGGTGACCCTCCGCCGGATGATCCTGGCAACCCAACGGTGGATTTCCATGGGGAGAAGCGTTCCAACGCGACCCACCAGTCGACGACTGATCCCGAAGCCCGGCTGTTCAAGAAGGGCAAAGGTCGCGAAGCCAAGTTGTCTTACATGGGCCACGTTCTGATGGAAAACCGTCATGGCTTGGTGGTCGATGCCGAGTTGACGTCGGCGACGGGGACCGCGGAACGAGAGACGGCGTTGCAAATGCTGGCGCGGACGGCAGGATCTGGAGAGGTAACAGTGGGTGCGGACAAGGGCTATGACACCCGTGACTTTGTGGCCCAGGCTCGGGATCTCGAGGTCACCCCACACGTGGCGCAGAACACCGCTGGACGCAAAAGCGCAATCGATGGCCGGACGACGCGTCATCCGGGGTACGCGATCAGCCAGAGAATCCGTAAGCGGGTGGAAGAAGTCTTCGGCTGGATGAAGACGATCGGCCTGATGCGCAAGACCCGGCATCAGGGGGTGGACCGGGGCGGCTGGATGTTTGTCTTCGCCGCGGCGGCCTACAACCTGATCCGAATGCGGAACTTGGCGGAGGCGGCATGACAACAGCAGGAACAGGGGCCGGAAGCGACCCGAAGCCAGGCCGAAAGCCCTCCCAGAGCACTCTGGGATTCTGCTCGCGCTCCCGGCTCTCATCTCTTCAGGTACCCCAAGCCTCGCTCTGGACCACTAGAATTGCCATCAAGCCCGATTTTCAGCAGCCTGCTAAGGCCAGGTACACCGCTTTATTGCGCACCACGGCCTCGTCTCGGATCTTCACCCGCAAGGCGTCAAACATCACCACGGGGTACATTCTCTCCAGAGGCCGAGACTGCCACCCCGTCACCTCGCTCATCACCGCATCCGTAACGCTGCTAATGAAATCCGCCGACACCTCCACCGCGTACATCTCTGCCAGGTAGCCCTGGACCTCCCGGACCGTCATCCCCCGCGCATACAGCGCCAGAATCTTGTCGTCAAAGCCTTGGAACCGACGCTCGTGCTTGCCGATCAGCAAAGGCTCGAACGTGCCCGCCCGGTCTCGCGGAACCTCGATTCGTACCGCCCCAGAGTCCGTCAATACGGTCTTGCCGCTGGTCCCATTGCGGTGGTTGGGGTCGCTTCCGGCTTCGCCTCACCCCGGCCGTAGCCCAAAGGGTGGTCTAGTGTAGTGGGTCCGATGTTCGGCAACTTCTGTTATCCTTTCCTGGTAGGGAATACCTCCAGGAGGGAACATGAAGGTAGCTGTCTCGATAGTCCTTTCGCCTGAGGAGAGGGCTGAGCTTGAGAAGCTTGCACGTGGCCGTAGGGTATCCGTGCGCGTGGCAGAGAGGGCGAGAATCGTCCTGCTGGCTGCTGAAGGCAAGCAGAACCGAGAGATTGCTGAGATTTCTGGTGCAGCGCGACGGACAGTTGGTGTTTGGCGCCGTCGTTTTGCCGAGAAGCGGACCGTCGGCATCTTGAAGGATGCCCCTCGGGCCGGGAGGCTGCCTTCGATTGGCGAGGATGTAATTCGGGAGATCGTGCGCAAGACGACGCAAGAGACGCCAGTGGCGGGAACGCACTGGAGCACCCGTAGTCTGGCCAAGATGATGGGGCTGAGCCCGAGCACGATCGGTCGTGTCTGGAGACGTCATGGCCTGAAGCCTCACCTGACTCGAACCTTCAAATTGAGTCGGGATGCGAGGTTCGTGGAGAAGTTGGAGGATGTCGTCGGTCTTTACCTGAACCCTCCAGAGCATGCGCTGGTTTTCTCTGTCGATGAAAAAAGCCAAATTCAGGCGCTCGACCGCACCCAGCCAGGCCTTCCCCTTGTGCCGGGCCGCCATGGCACGATGACCCACGACTACAAGCGCCACGGAACGACGACACTGTTCACTGCGCTCAATACGCTGAACGGGAAGGTGATCGGGACCTGCATGCCGCGGCATCGCCATCAGGAGTGGATTAAGTTCCTGAGCCTCATTGACCGAGAGACCCCGAAGAGCCCGGAGATTCATCTGATCGCGGACAACTATGCGACTCACAAGCATCCGAAGGTTCAAGCTTGGCTGGCTCGCCATCCGCGGTTCAGGATTCATTTCACCCCAACCAGCGCCTCATGGCTCAACATGGTCGAAAGGTTCTTCCGTGACCTGACAGAAAACCGGTTGCGTCGGGGCATCTTTCGCAGCGTCGCAGATCTGGTTACGGCGATCCATGAGTATCTGGCTCGTCACAACGAAGATCCCAAACCCTTTATCTGGACGAAGACCGCAAGCGACATCCTTGAAAAGGTCACACGCGCTCGGCAGGCTCTGGTTAAGGACACATCTGTTTGACCCACTACACTAGCTCCCCACTCAGCACTCGCTCCATCAGCGCCTTCTTGAAGCTCAACATCAGCTCGCCCACCCCCTCAACCGTCATCGGACCCTTCACCAAAACATCGAGCAGCTCCGAGGGTATCTCCGGACCCGACGACGAAAAACTCTTCTTGCGAGACATACTGCCTCCTTCCAGGTCATGTATATCTCACACACAGAATTTCGGACAGGCCCGAGCCGACCTGCCTCGCGGTCCAGGGGCTTCAGGCCGTGGGCGAACCGACCCTCGGGTCACGTTGCTTGACCTAAGGGTCACGCTCCTTGACCCACAGGTCATGCTCTTTGACCCACAGGTCACGTTCCTTGACCCACAGGTCATGCTCTTTGACCTACAGGTCATGCTCTTTGACCCACGGGTCACGTTCCTTGACCCACAGGTCACGCTCCTTGACCCATAGGTCACGTTCCTTGACCTACGGGTCACGCTCTTTGACCCACAGGTCACACTCTTTGACCCACAGGTCATGCTCTTTGACCTACAGGTCATACTCTTTGACCCACAGGTCATACTCTTTGACCCACAGGTCACGCTCCTTGACCCTCAGGTCACGCTCCTTGACCCACGGGTCGCATTCTCCCGTTCCCGGGTCGCGTTCCCCGAGGTCAGGATCCCACACGCGCCGGAGAGAGCCGCGCGATCCCCAGGGCCCAGACGACCATGAACGCAAAAAGGGAGCGTGCGGCGCACGCTCCCTTTGGGGACGGGACGCTGTTCCGCTGTTCCGGACCTAGTCGCCGCCCCCGCTCCCGTCGTGCCCCGTCGAGACCCGGATGCCGAGCGCGACCAGGGTGGTGCGGTCGTAGAGCGCCTGCGCCCGGGCGCCGACCTTGATGTCCGCGGCGGTGCCGGGCTTGTCGTTGGCGATGATCCGGGTGGAATCGTTGAGGGTGAGCGTCACCGGGCTGCCCTCGTGGGGAGCGATGGTGACCGACGTCGCCGAGGCGGCCGTCACCTGACCCTCGATCTCGGCGGGCTCCTGATTCGTCTCGCGTTCGACCGCGATCTTCGCCGCGACCTTGGTGGCGGCGTCGTATTCGGCCTGGGCCCGGTCGCCGACCTTGACGTCCGCGGCGGCGGCGCGCTGGCCGTTGAGGTAGATCACCGTCGTGGCGTCCAGGGTGAGGGTCACCGGGTCGCCGCTGTGGGGGGCGATGGTGATCGAGGTCGCCGACACCGCCGTCACCTGGCCCTCGACCTCGGACGGCTGGTGCTCCGTCTCGCTCTCCGCTTCGATCCGCGTGGCAATCCTGGTGGCGGGGTCGTACTCCGCGGCCACCTGGTCGCCGGCCTTGAGGTCGGCCAGGGTGGCGGCGGCGCCGTTGCGGGTGATCCGCGTCGAGGTGCTGGTGGTGAGGCTCACCGCCGCGCCGCCGTCCCTGGGATTGATGGTGATCGTCCCCGCGCCGCCGTCCACGGCGCCCACCGTGCCCTCGACGTGGGCCGGCTCCCCACCACCACCGCCGCCCTCCGCCGGCTCGGCCTCGATCCGGAGCGCCAGGAAGCTCACCGGGTCGAAGCCCGCCTGGGCTTTGAGGCCCGTCTTGAGATCGGCGAGAGTGCCCGTGGTCTCACCGCCCGCGGAGTGCAGGCGGATCAGGGTCGAGTCGTTGACGTGGACGGTCACCGCCGCCCCATGCTCAGGAGTGATCGTCACGTCGCCGCCGGAGACCGCGGAGATCGTGCCCTCGACCTCCGCCGCCTCGGGGCCGTCGGCTTCGACGTCCGCCGCCACCGGCTCGGCGGTGGCGCCCACGAGGGCGTGCACCAGCAGCGAGTCGCTCGCGGTGAGGTCGGCGGCGGTGGCGGCGTGGCCGTTGCGGACGAAGAGCGTGGCGGGGGTGAGCAGGAAGTCGCGGGCACCCGCCGGCGTGCTCACGCTCAGGCTCTGCAAGGTGGGATCGATGGCGGCGAGGCCGCCGCGGGTCGTGGTCACCGCCGGGCCGCGGGCGCGCAGGGTCGCCACCCGGAGGGTCCGGCGATCGACCTGGGCGGTCAGCACGGTGTCCCGCAGGGCGAGGTCGGCCAGCCCCACGGACGAGCCGTTGCGCCAAAGATGCGAGGCAGGCGTGACGTGGAAGACGCCCTGGGTGCCGTCGCCGGTCTGGACGGTGAGCGTCTGCGCCGCGGTCGAGAGGCTGACGATCTGCCCCGAGACGGTGGCCGGACGGCCGCCCGACGCCGCCATCGCCATCGCCGGCAGGGCGAGGCCCAAGAGGAACAGAGATACGAAGGAACGCGCCGTTCGGCAGCTATCCATACATCCTCCTTTCCAAAGAGAGGAGAAAATAGCACATAGCAAAATCTCTATGCAAGATTCCCCCACAGGGCGGGCGCTGAACGCAAAAAGGGAGCGTGCGGGCGCACGCTCCCCAGGGAGTCACTCGAGCTCTGAGCAGGCTCCGCCTACTCCGGACCGCAGCTCGCCACGGTGTACTGGAAGTAGGTCGCCCAGTTGGCGCCGGGAAAGCCGGGGCCATAACCCCAGCCGGTCTGGGTGCCGCCGCCGGAGCCCTGGAAGGGAGCGAGGACCACCGCGTGGGCGGCGATGTAGAGGGTCTGGCCGGGGCTGTAGCTGCCCAGCGGGATGGTGAAGGTGAACGAGGTGACCTCCGGGTCGAAGGTGGCGCTATAGGGGAAGCGGCCGGGGATCGGGTTCTTCGTCTTGGTCTGCGGGATGCCGGCGAGCGAGTCGGCGACGGCGAGGTGCGCCGCGGTCAGCACCCAGGGGCTGGCCGTCGAGTACTGCACGTAGAGATTGCTCCCGTCGTTGGACACCGAGACCGTGCCGGCGTTGATGGTGCGGCCGGCGTAGAGCGTGACGGTGGTGGGCGCGTTGCACTGGGCCTGGGCGGGAGCGCTCCAGACGGCCGGCAGGATGGCGGCGGCGGCGAGCAGGGCGAGTTTCGCGGTCTTGGACATGGCAGTCCTCCAAAAAAAAGAATGTAGGAACGGAAGAACCGAGTGTAGGTCCTGTCCGGCTCCGGCGCAAGGCGCGCCGCCGCCGCGCCGGCCTCTTTTTTTGGCAGGGGAAGGCCGCCCCTCGAGATTTCCTCCAAAAATTTCACGGGGGAGGCTTCCCCCACGAGTTTTTCCCGGCATCTTTCAGCGGGCGGCCTTCCCCTCCCAGATTTTCGCGGGAAAACTCGGAGGGCGAGGCTCCCCCGTGAGATTTTTCGCGAAAATCTCGCGGGGGAGGCTCGCCCTCCCAAAATTTTCCGCAGGGACGCGCGCGGAAACCGCGGCGACGGGTCTTGAAGCGCGCCTACAGCTTCAGCTTCGCCATCAGCTTCTTGAGGGCGGTGGCGCTCTGCATGACGTAGAAATGGAGAGAAGGGACGCCGCGGTCGAGCAGCTCCTGGCTCTGCTTCAACGCCCACTCGACGCCGATCTCGGAGACCCGCTCGGGGTTGGCGAGCGCCTCGTCGGCCAGCACGGCGGGGATCTCGACGTAGAAGTTGCGCGGGATCGAGGTGAGCTGCTTCTGGGAGGTCAGGATCTTCAGGCCGGGGATGATCGGCACGTCGATCCCCTGCTCGCGGCAGGCCTCGACGAAGCGGAAGTAGTGCCGGTTGTCGAAGAACATCTGGGTCACCACGTAGTGGGCCCCGGCGTCCACCTTCTCCTTGACCCGGCGGACGTCGAGCTGCAGGTTGGGCGCCTCGAAGTGCTTCTCGGGATAGCCGCCGACGCCGACGCAGAAGCTGGTCGGCTCGGCGTCGAGCAGGTCGGCCTCGATGTAGCGCCCGCGGTTCATCGCCGCGATCTGCCCCACCAGGTCGCAGGCGAAGCCGTTGGCGCTGCGCCCGTACTGGAGGGGCTTCTTGAAGCCGCTGTCGTCGCCGCGGACGGCGAGGACGTTGTCGATCCCCAGGTAGCGCAGCTCGATCAGGAAGTCCTCGGTCTCCTCGCGGGTGAAGCCCTGGCAGAGGATGTGGGGGACGGCGTCGACGTGGTACTTGTTCTGGATCAGCGCGCAGACCCCGAGCGTCCCCGGCCGCTTGCGCTTGACCCGGCGCTGGATGCCGGCCGGCGTCTCCTCGTACATCACCTCCGCCGCATGGCTGGTGATGTCGATGAACGGCGGGTGGTACTTCATCAGGTCGTCGATCAGCCCGAGCAGCCCCTGGACGTCGCCGCCACGCAGCGGCGGGATGATCTCGAAGCTGATCAGCGGATGGGTGGCGTTCGCCAGATGCTCGGTGACTTTCATCGTCAAGACGTCCTTATCGATCCTGGTGCGGCAGCGTACCGGCAGGGGGACGGGGGGTCAAGGCGGGACGGGCCGATCCCGAAGATCCGGGAAACCGGGGCCTCGGCAGTGCCGCCCAAGCCCTCACCTCCCCGGCCCTCCTCTCCCACCTCCCCTCCTTCCACCGGGAGAGGAGGGAGTGGTTAGTCTGAAAGAGAAAAATGAAGGAGAAGAAGGGGAGCTTTGAGCCCCCTCTCTCCCGGCGGGATGGGGGGGAGGTGGGAGAGAGGGGGTTGGGGGAGTGAGGGCTCGGAGCGGCGGACGAAGCCGCGAACCAGAGAAGGGCCGGCGTCAAGGCGCCGTCCCCCGTCGTTGTAGAGTCCCCCCATGAACTCCCGCCGGAGGTGGCTGCGGCTGACGGGCGACGGGGCGGCGGCCGTCGCCGCGCTGTGGGGCGCGTTCCTGGTGCGCCTGCACGTGCGGCTGCCGTTCACCCGCGGGCTGATGCCGGGGGACCGGCTGCGCTTCCTCTCCCGGGAGTGGCTGGTGGTGGTGCTGCTGCAGCTCGCCACCCTCTACTTCTTCGGCTTCTACGACCCGCCACGGCCGCGCGGCCGGACCGAGCTCGCCCGCGGCCTCGCCGCCGCGGCCGCCTTCCAGGCGATGGCGCTGATGGCCTGGTGGTTCCTCGCCAACCGCGAGTTCCCCCGCTCGGTGGTGCTGCTGTTCGTCGCCCTCGACTTCGCCCTGCTGCTCCTCTGGCGGGTGGCGCTCGACCGCACGGAGCGGGGGCGCGAGCGGCGGGTGGCGATCGCCGGCGGCGGCGCGGCGGCGGCCGAGCTCGCCCGCACCCTGGCGCTGGAGCCCTGGCACGGCCTCCAGGTGGTGGGCTGGGTGGCGATTCCCGGCGAGGCGGTCCCGCCGGAGCAGGAGCCCGCCCTCGGCCCCAGCCTCGGCTCCACCGAGGACCTCGCCGACCTGCTGGCGGCGGACCGCATCGACGACATCCTCCTGGTGGGCAGCAGCGACTCCTGGCAGACCCGGCTGATCGACGCCCTCGCCGGCGCCCGGCCGGACCACACCAGCGTCCTCCTGCTGCCGGGACCCTTCGAGAGCCTGATCGGCCGCATGCGCTACCGCTGGGTGCACGACCTGCCGCTGATCGAGGTGGTGCGCGAGACGGAGTGGCGGATCAACTGGCCGCTGAAGCGCCTGGTCGACCTCACGGTGGGCTCCCTCCTGCTGCTCGCCGCCTCGCCGGCGATCGCCGCCTGCGCGCTCGCCGTGCGCGCCACCTCCCCCGGCGGCGTCCTCTACCGCCAGACGCGCGTCGGCCGCGACCGCAAGCCGTTCACCCTCTACAAGCTGCGCACCATGCGGGCGGACGCCGAGGCGGACTCCGGCGAGGTGCTGGCCCAGTTGGAGGACCCGCGGCTGACCTCGATCGGCGCCTTCCTGCGGCGGTTCCGGCTGGACGAGCTCCCCAGCTCCTCAACGTGCTCCAGGGGACGATGAGCCTGGTCGGCCCGCGGCCGGAGCGCCCCGGCTTCGTGCAGCGCTATCTGCGGGAGGTGCCGGGCTACGCCGAGCGCTTCTCCCTCGCCCCGGGCCTCACCGGCCTCGCCCAGGTCAACGGCGACTACCACTCCAGCCCGCAGAACAAGCTGCGCTACGACCTCGCCTACATGGCCAACTGGACCCTCTGGCTGGACCTCTCGATCCTGCTGCGGACGATCAAGATCGTCCTCACCTCGCGCGGCGTGTGAGGTGAATGTAAGAACGACCACAGGGGAGAGCCGGGCGTAAGTCGTTGACGCGGGGCAATTTTCCGGGTATCGTAAATCTGTCCCTTCCCTTGTCGATTCTGCGAGGTACGCCATGCGCCCGATCCATACCCGACGCTCCCTGTCACCCGCCACCCTGCTCGGCACGGTTCTGCTCGGTACGGCGATGCTCGCCGGCCCGCTGCCGCTGCGCGCGGGGTCGACCAACGCGGGAGAAGCTCCACACGCCCCAGGGGAGCGCCGCGGGGACGGCCGACGGCGACTACGTCTCCGACGCCGGCGGCCTCAATACGTTCTACCGCTATTTCGTCGAGGTCCCTCCGGGCCTGGCGAGGCTGGTCGTGGAGGTCTTCGACGCGGACGTCGGCCGTGGGGGGACGGCGGAGGCCGCCGCCGGGCGCGACCGCGACCGGGGCGACGGCTTCTCCTCCACGACGACCTACACCCTCCTGCGCCCGGATGGGACCACGGCCGCGACCACCGCCGGCTGCAGCGCCACGACCTGCACCGATAACGGCTGGCAGGCGATCCTGGACAGCACGACGGCGCAGAACACCGCCGCCGGCCACTGGGAAGCTCCGGGTCGCCATGGGGAACGGCGGCAACGACATCAACGCGATCGGCATCCGGGCGCACGACGGCGACTCCACCTCCGGAGGCACCGAGCTGCCCGTCTACATCGACTCGCTCGTCTCCCTGGGGGTGAACCCGCCGGCGAGCGGCACGGCTTCGCGCAGCTACACGCTCTATCCCTACGTCACCTCCGGCTGCACCGCCCTGGAGAACGACTTTGACTACGACAGCGACGCCGGCACGGTCGGCTCGCTCGTCTTCTCCAGCCGCACCGCCGCCTTCACCCAGACGATCGCGAGCGCCAGCCTCTCCGCCAACAACGTCTGGGCCCGGACCACGATCAATCGCTGGACCTCGGACCAGAAGTCGACCGAATACGGGATCTGGAAGGGCGTGTTCACGATCGATTCCTATACGAACGGCAACGGGATCAACGGCAACTACACCGACATCTATCTGGCCAACTCCTCGGCGGCGGCGAACCCGCCGACCGCCAATCCGGTGACCAACGGCTTCCGGATGTACCTGCCGACGGACGCCGGCGCGGCGCCGGTGAAGCCTTACCTGGAGCAGCTCCTCACCTACAGCGGCTGTGGCGCCGGCAACGACGGGCCGAACCCGGCCGGGGTGGGTCAGACGAGCTGCTACACGGTCACCGTCCGGCTGGTCAACCCGGCCGCCAAGGCGGTCACCTTTTCGACCACCAACCTGGTGACCGCCAACATCCCCGGCGCCGGCGCCGTCTATGCCGGCCTGCCGGCGGTGAGCCAGGGCACGGTGGTGAGCCAGCCCGCCGTGGGCGGCACGGGCAACATCACCTGGAACCCCGGCACGGTGGCGGCGAGCTCCACCCAGCTCCTCGCCTACCGGGTGAAGGTGACCCCCACCTCGGCGGGGCAGCGGATCCCGGTCACCGGCACCCCCACGGCCAACGGCACCAAGGCCGTCTACGTGGACAAGACGGGGAACGCGACGCAAGCCAGGGCCCTCTTCACCTTCGGCCCGCTGTGCGAGCTGGCGGTGACCCAGAGCGTGATCACGCAGGCGGTGGTCTCCTCCTTCCGCGCCTCCCCGGCGGACGGCGGCGGCGTGCTCCTCGAGTGGAAGACGGCCTCGGAGGCGGGCACCGCGGGCTTCAACGTGCAGCGCTGGGACGCCGCGGCGCGCCGCTGGACGCGGGTGAACCGCGAGCTGCTCGCCGGGCTGGTGCACGCGCCGCAGGGGGGCGTCTACCGCTTCGTGGACGAGGGCGCCGCTCCGGGCGAGCCCCGGGCCTACCGGCTGGAGGAGGTCGAGGCCGGCGGCGGGCGCCGCATCCACGGCCCCTTCGCCGCCGCCGTGGACTGGAGCCGCCGCGATCCCCGCCGGGACGGAGCCGCTTACGAGCGGACCGCTCACGAATCCCCTGGGCGCGGCGAGGCCGCGGAAACGAAGAGGGCGGCGGCGGAGGTCGAGGCGCTCGCCAAGGCCCGGCTCTCGCCGGCCCGCGACGGCGTCCACCTGCCGGTCCGCCAGACCGGCCTCGCCTACGTGCGGGCCGCCGACGTCGCGGCCTGGCTCGACCTGCCGCTCGACAAGACCGGCAAGCTGATCGCCAAGGGGAAGCTCGCCCTCACCCGGGGCGGCCAGCCGGTGGCCTGGTATCCCGACCTGATGGCCGGCAGCGCCGGCAGCGCCGCCGGCGGCATCGGCGCCAAGGCCAGGCCGGCGGGCGAGCCCTCGGCCCAGGGCCTGTTCTTCTACGGCCAGGCGCCGGACAGCCTCTACACCGACGCCACCATCTACCGGCTGCAGAAGGGGGACGGCCTGCTGATGGCGGTGGCCCCGGTGACCCCCGTGGCGGCCGGTCCGGGCGCGGGGAGCGGCTCGTTCCCCGCCGCGCTCCACGCCGAGCGCGACGTTTTCGCGGCGACGGTCCTGCCGCTCGATCCGGAATCGGACTACTGGTTCTGGGAGTACCTGCAGGGGGATGATCCCACCAGCGGCCACCGCGTCTTCCCGCTCGACGCTCCCGGCGTGGCGGCGGGCGCCGGCGCGCTCACCATCTCCCTCCAGGGGGCCACGACGAGCGGCGTCACGGGCGAGCACCATGCCCTGGTGGCGCTCAACGGCACGGCGCTCGGCGAGACCAGCTGGACCGGGATCGCCGCGCGGCAGGCCACCTTCGCCGTCCCCTCCGGCCTGTTGCAGGCGGCCGGCAACCAGGTGACGGTGACCGCCCAGACCGGCGCCGGCGCTCCCTACAGCTTCTTCTATCTCGACAGCTTCGACCTCGCCTATCCGCGGACCTTCCACGCCGCCGGGGACGGCCTGGCCTTCACCGCCGCCGCGCAGCAGGTCACCGTGGGCGGCTTCTCCTCCCCCACCGTCCCGCTGCTCGACGTCGCCGACCCGCTCCACCCGCGCTGGATCACCGGCGCGGCGGTGGCGGCGGACGGCGCCGGGGGGTACCAGGTGAGCTTCGCGCCCTCGGCGCAGGCGAAGTACCTGGCCGCCGGGCCGGCCGCCGTCACGACGCTCGCCGCCGACCGCGCCTGGAGCGCGCCGGCGCTGAAGGCCCCGGGCAACCGCGCCGCCTACCTGGTGATCGCGCCGCCCGCGCTGCGCGACGCCGCCGAGCGGCTGGCCAGTCTGCGGCGGGCGCAGGGGCTGGAGGCGATGGTGGTGGACCTCGACCAGATCATGGACGAGTTCAACGCCGGATCGCCCGACCCGCACGCCATCCGCGCCTTCCTCGCCTGGGCCTACGGCCACTGGAGCCTGCCGCCGCGCTACGTGGCGCTCGCCGGCGCCGGGACGGTCGACTACCGCAACCTCCTCGGCTACGGCGACGACCTGGTGCCGCCGCTGATGGTGCAGAGCCCGGGCGGGCTCTTCCCGTCCGACAACCTGCTGGGGGACGTGGACGGCGACGGCCAGCCCGAGATGGCGGTGGGCCGCCTGCCGGTGCTCTCGGCGGCCGAGCTGGACGCCTACACGGCCAAGCTCGCCGCCTACGAGGGGGCCACGGCGGCGGACTGGACGGGCCGGGCCGTGCTGGTCTCCGACGCCCCGGACCACGGCGCGGACTTCGCGGCCGACGGCGACCGGATCGCCGGCCAGCTCTCCCCGCTCTACACGCTGAACCGGATCGACCTGACCACGCTGCCGCTCGCCGACGCCCGCTCGCAGCTCCTGGGCGCGCTCGGCCAGGGCGCCGCCTTCGTCCACTACACGGGGCACGGCGGCATCGACCGGCTGTCCTCCGGCGGCCTGCTCACCGGCGCCGACGTGCCGGGGCTGACCAACGGCGGGCGGCTGCCGGTGATGACGGCGATGACCTGCATCATCAACCGCTTCGCGGTGCCGGGCTACGCGTCGCTCGGCGAGCTGCTGGTGAAGAGCGGGGCCGGCGGCGCCGCCGCCGTCTGGGGTCCCACGGGGCTCTCCGCCAGCGGCGAGGCGCGGCTGCTCGGCGAGCGCTTCTATCGTTCCACCGGCGACGGCAGCGGCACCGGAGCCGACGCGCGGCTCGGCGACCGCGTCCTGCGGGCGATCGCCGAGTTCCGCACGCTCGGCGGCGATCCCGACCTGCCGCGGTTCTACGGCATCCTGGGAGACCCCGCCCTGCGCCTCCAGCCGCCGCCGCCGCCGGCGGTGACCGGGACGGGGTCGGGAACGCGGGAGTAGGGGAAAAAGCAGGGACAAGGGACCCAAGGGACATCAGGGACGTCAGGGACACGGGAGCGCCCCTGGAGTCCTTGAAGTCCCTGGAGTCCCTTTCGTCCCTTGTCTACGCCGCCGCCGCCCCCGGCTCCGGGGCGTGCGGGTCCTCCCCCTTGTGCTTGGGAGGATGGGTGAGGCTGTAGGTGAGGGAGCGCCAGGAATCGGCCGGGCGCAGGCTGGCGTAGGCGAGGGTGAGGGCCACGGAGCGGCCGCCGCGGCGGGTGAACGAGCCGGCGGCGCGCAGGAAGGAGCGGACCAGGCCGCGCAGGAGCGCCGCCCGCGCCCGCGACAGCCGCAAGGGCTCCAGCAGCCCCGCCGGCACCTCGGCGCCGAGCGTCGCTTGAGTCATCACCAGCGCCGTGTAGACGATCCCCTCGCAGTGCCCCTCGCGGGCGATGCGGCCCAGCCGCGCGGCGTCGAGCGGGCCGCCCCGCCGCAGGGTCTCGGCCACGTCGAACAGCCCCTTCAGCCGGAAGCGCTTGCGGCAGCAGTTGACGGCGAGCGAGATCAGCAGGTCCTCGGGGGACATCACCCAGGCGTCCACCCCCCGGAAGCAGACCGGCCGCGCCTCCCGCCAGACGCGCGCGAAGTCGACCGGCAGCACGCCGTTCATGGTGACGTCGTGGTGCGCCTCGAGGTCGCACTCCACGCCGTGGGTGTAGAGGGCGTAGCGAACCTTCTTCTCCTCCCCCTTCCCCTTCTCCCAGCCCGGCCCGGGCTTCAGCGAGAGGTCGATGTCCTGCGAGGTCACCACCCAGGGCTCCTCGTAGACGGAGAGGGAGAGCGCCGCGCCCTTCAGCAGCATGGCCTCGAGCTCGACCTCGCGCAGCCGGGCGAGGCCGTAGGCGAGGCGGTCGGCGTCGCGCTCGCGGATGGCGGCGTTCTCCAGCACGGCGAGCTCGAAGCGGCCGGCGAGCGCCTCCGGCAGGCCGGTCGCCGCCGGATCGCATTTGCGCAGGTTGGCTCCCACGATCGGCAGCACCCCGTGCCGCTCCGCCGCCGCGGCCAGCCGCTCCCAGCGGACGGCCGCGCCGCGGCTCAGGCTCTCGATGGCCTGGCGGTGCGCGGGGAGCAGCTCCTGACGGGCCGCCAGGCAGAGGATGCGGTCCTCGCGGTTCATTCCAGGAGCCCGCCCAGCAGCTCGACCGCCCCGCCCAGGTCCGTGCCGGTCGCCAGGCGGTAGCAATCGCTCCGCTCCACCAGCTCCGCCAGGATGTCGAGATGGGCCTGCGAGGAGCGGGCCTCGGTCAGCAGGACGTTGGGGGCGAGCTCGAGCAGCGCCTCGCCGGGGCTCAAGGGGGTGAGGACGCTCGCGCGCTCCCCGGAGACCCGCGGGAAGACCAGCGCCGCGGGCCGGCACTCCCAGACCACCGGAGCGCCGTAGAGCTCCTCGGCCCGCACCTGCCGCTTGCGCCAGCCGGCGGGCCGGGAGGCGTCCAGCAGGGAGGCGAGCTCGGGAAAGAACGCCACGGTCTGATCGGTGAGATCGAACTCGTCCGGAAAGGCGAGGATGCGGATCCCGCCGGGCAGCTCCGAAGCGCCACCGGGCGGCTCCTGGGCGCCGCGGGAGAGGAACAGGGTGTCGTCGCCCAGGAAGCCGAAGCCGGCGCGCGCCAGGGCCAGGGTCAGGGTCGACTTGCCGGAGCCGCTGGTGCCGGGCAGGAGCAGGGCCCGGCCGTCGCGGCAGACGCCGCCGGCGTGCAGGCCGTAGAGGCCGCGGCGCTTCATCAGCTCGACCAGCGGCAGGGTGAACAGCGGATGGGAGAGGCTCCAGAGGTCCTCCTCGGCCATCCCCGCCGCCGAGGCCCGCGACCGCCCGGCTCCCGGCTCGCAGAGCACCCGCAGGCGCGGCCCGTAGGCGATGTAGAGGCGGTCCGCCGCGTCGTCGTAGACCACCTCGCCGAGCGGCGGGTCGTAGACCGGCCGGGCCGAAGCCGGCCGCTCGAAGAGGTGCCGCTCGCCGGCGTGGATCTCGAAGGTCGCGTCGTGGGGCGGCCCGCCATTGCCTGACACGCCCGGCACGCTCGGCAGTCCCGCCAGACGCGCGTGGAGCCCGGCGGCGGCCCGCTCGGCATCCTCTGTTCCCGTAGCCAGGACGCCCAGGCGAACGCCGTGGAGCAGATAGCCGCGGCCGTTCACGCCTCTCCTCCTCGCCCGGAGGGCTCGATCCGCCAGGTCTCGGCGAAGATGGGCCGCGGATCGACGATCTCTTCCAGGGGCTCGCCGGCGTAGACGATCCAGCAGTGGGCGGCGAACTCGCCGCGGACGGCGCCGGCCCCGAAGCGCAGGGAGACCTCCGCGCCGGCGCGGCGGAGGAAGCGGTAGAGGGTGAGGCCGCGGACCATGCAGCCGGTGCGGACGACGGGGCGGCCGGCGACGAGCAGGGCGTCGATGCGCCGCACCAGGGCCGCCACGGTCTCGGGGGAGGGAGGCGGCGGGAGCCTTCCCACCGAGTCGATGGCCGGCTCGATCCAGCCGGGCAGGTCGGGGAGCTTGCGGAAACGGAGGATCAGCGGCGCCAGCGACGCGAAGAGCAGGACGCGGAGCGGGAACAGGCGGTCCCGCGCGGGCTCAAGCGCCGCCGGCCACCAGGAGCTTCTCATCGAGCATCTCCTCGAGGAAGGCCATGACGTCCTCGCGGATCGTCTCCACCGGCGCGTCGTACTCGGTGCTGATCGACTGGACGATGCCGCCGACCTCGTGCTCGCCGTCGCACATCTCCCAGACCCGGGCGCTCACCTCGTCGAGGGAGTAGTACTGCCCGCCGTCGAGGTCCAGCAGCACCACCGTTCCGGCCGCGCGCTGGGTGAGCACGCGGTCGCGGCGCCGGGGACGGCTCTCCCGTTCGATCATCGATCCCCTCCCAAAGGCGGCAAAGCCCCCGCCGCCAAGATTCCGACAAGATTACTACCAAAGAGAAGCCGGCGAGGCCCCTGAAGGAACCTCGCCGGCGCGGGGGGAGCCCAGACGACAGGCTAGAAACTGAACCGGGTGACCTGACGGAGCAGGCCGAGCCGCCGCAGGGACGGCTTCCTGTACGCCTTCTTGATCATCGATCGCTCCTCTTCGTTGGAAAGGCGCCCGGCATACGACTCCGGGTGTGGATGCATGCCGGATGCCTTTCAAGATTCGTGCCGATTTCCGCTCGACTCCGCGCTTACTCCACGCTGCCGTCGGAGATCACCACGTTGGCCGAGCTGCCCTTCGGCCCGTGCCCCTGGACGGTGACGACGTTCTTGTTGCCCGCGTGCATCGCCCGCGAGACGTCGAGGGTGCGGTTCTCGCCGTCCCTGAGGCCGGTCAGCTTGAACGGATTGCCGTTGACCCAGACCGTGAGGTTGCGCAGGCCGGGCGTGCTGTTCATGACGAGCACCTTGTTCTCGGTCTGCGGCACCTGGAAGCGGGAGCCCTGCGGATCCCGGTTGCTGCGCTGGACCAGCGCGATGACCGGATCGCAGGTCGTCACGTTGCCCGCGACGTCGGTCGCCCGGAGGGTGACGTGCGCGCTCTGCGACTGGTTGATCTTGGTGGCGGTGACGGTCACCGGATCGGTGGTGCCGACGGTGAACGGCGGCACCGGAGTGTCGGCGTTGTCGGACTGGGTCACCACGATGCTGGAGAGGCCCGAGCTCGTGTCCTGCAGGGTGACGATGAGCTGGGTCGGCGGTCCGCCCACCACCCGGGCCGAGCAGACCGGCGGCGTGGTGTCGGAGATCTGCTCGACGCGCAGGGCCGCGACCTCCCAGAGCAGCGAATCGGGGTTCTGCCCCGCCGGCGCCGAGTTCATCTGCACCGTGGTGGTGGAGACGCCGGCCGGGATGTTGATCGGGATCATCGGCGTGTTCCACTCCGGCCCCTGCGCCTGATTCAGGATGTTGAACTGGGTCGGGTTGTTGCTGATCGTGGTGTTGTCGGGACGGGTCGCCTCGCCGTCGCCCGCCACCAGCATGAGCTCGGCGGAGCGGCTCACGAAGTTGGCGCCGTGATTGAACGTGTACGGGGCGGTGACGCGGTTGTCGCCCGGGGTCGGATCGTCACCATAAGCGAAGTCGAGACCGTCGCCGATCATGACGCGGAAGATCCGGTTCTCGGTGGGGTCCGTGTAACCGACGACCAGGCTGGCGCCGTCCAGACGCCATAGATTGCTCGATGTATCGCCATCCGAGAGTGTAAAGGAATGGGTGCCGGGGCCCGCCGCGGCCACGATCGAGGTCACGTCATAGTAATAGCCGATGTTGAGGATCGGGCCGCCGCCGCTGGTCGGCTGGGTCTCGTGACCGATCACCGTGCCGGTGATCTGCGTGCCGTTGAAGTTCAGGACCTGATCCTTGTAGGGCTGGGTGAACGGGCAGTTGGTGCCGGACGCGTCGAGCGTGCAGGGGCGCTCGCGGCCCGCCCAGTAGAGCAGGGCGAAGCGCACCGGGCCGTTGGTGGTGACGGTGTAGGTCACCGGGCCGCCGCTCCAGTTCATCAGCCCGTGGGCGTCATCGGTTATCGAGAGCCCCTTCTCCGTGAGGTCGATGAACGGCGCGAGCGCCGTGGCATTGGCCGCCGCCGCGCAGGCCAGCAAACCCAGAATCGTGAGCATCAACTTCCGCTGGAAATTCATGGTGTTCTCCTTGGCAAGTAGTTCCAATTGGTTACAACATACGGTTGACAGCAACTGGTGAATCCGGTTGGTGAATCTGGTTCCTGACATCCCATCGAATCGAAAAGACTTCGACTTGATCGGCAATCCGCCTGGACGCCGGAGATTACGGGGATCTGGAGGAGGCAAACAGCAGGAATGAACAGACGCCTGACGACATGGATACCGCCCCCCAGTTGAACTACGCGTTGCTACGTGTCCGTTGAGGGCTTTTCGGCGGCCGGGCGATCTCGCGTGAGACCCCTGGCTTTGCGGCCCCGCCTCACGGCGGGTGTGCCTTGATCCAAGCCGATTATTCCCAAATGCAAGAGGTGGGCCAACGACAGCGGGGCTTGATTGGATAGGCACCGAGAGGCATCGAGAACCATAAATAAATAACGGCGAGGTCCCGAGGGACCTCGCCGCGGATGGCCCGGAGAGCGGGCTAGAAGCTGAACCGGGTGACCTGACGGAGCAGGCCGAGGCGCCGCAGTGACGGCTTGACGTAGGTCTTCTTGATCATGAGCGGTCTCCTGTTGAAAAGCCTTACTGTACGCTGCTGTCCGAGATCACCACGGTGGCCGAGCTGTTCTTCGGCCCGTGACCCTTGACGGTCACGATGTTGTTGCCCGCGTGCATCGCCGAAGCGACGTTGATCGTGCGGTTCTCGCCGTCCTTGAGGCCGGCCACCTTGAACTTGATGCCGTTGACCGTGGCTTCGAAGTTCTTGAGGCCCGGCGTGCCGTTCATCACCAGGATCCGGTTCTCGGCCGCGGGCACCTTGAAGCGGGAGTCCTGGGGATCGGCCTGGGCGTTGCGCTGGACCAGCGTGATGACCGGATCGCAGGTGGTCACGTTGCCCGCGACGTCGGTCGCCTGGAGGGTGACGTGCGCGCTCTGCGACTGGTTGATCTTGGTGGCGGTGACGGTCACCGGGTCGTTGGTGCCGGTGGTGAACGGAGGCACCGGAGTGTCGGCGTTGTCAGACTGCGTCACCACGATGCTCTGCAGGCCGGAATCCGCATCCTGGAGCGTGATGATGAGCTGAGTGGGGGGTCCGCCCACCACCCGCCCGACGCAGGTCGGAGGCGTGGTGTCGGTCTGGGCGACGCGCAGGGCCGCCATCTCCCAGAGCAGCGAGTCGGGGTTCTGGCCCGCGGGCTCGGAGTTCAACTGCACCGTGGTGGTCGAGACGCCGGCCGGGATGGTGATGTCGATCGGGGTGGCGGTCCACTCCGGTCCGTTCGCCTGGCGCAGGTAGTTGTAGACGGTCGGGTTGTTGCTGATCGTCACGTCGTCCGGACGGCCGACCTCGCCGTCACCGGCGAAGATCTGCAGCACCGCCGGGCGGCTCACCGGGCTCGATCCGTGGTTGAAGGTGACCGGGGTGGTGACGCGCGTCTCGCCCGGGGTCGGATCGTCGCCGTAAGCGAAATCGAGCGCGTGGTAGAGGATGACGCGATAGGAGGTCGGGTCCGAGGGGTCGCGGTAGCCGACGATCAGGCCAACGCCGTCGAGGCGCCAGAGGTTGTCCGAGCGGTCGCCGTCCTCGAAGGTGAAGCTCTTGGAGCCGGTGCCGGCCGCGGCCACGATCGAGGTCACGTCGGCGAAGTAGCCGACGTTGCGGATCGGTCCGCCGCCGCTGATCGGCTGGGTCTCGGTGCCGATCTCGGCGCCGGAGAGCGGGGTGCCGTTGAAGATCATCAGCTGATCTTTCGTCGTGGGCGGGCAGGTGGTGCCGCTCGCGTCGAGCGTGCACGGCCGGTCGCGGCCCGCCCAGTAGAGATAGGCGAAGCTCACCGGACCGTTGATGGTGACGTCGAGGTTCACCGGGCCGCCGCCCCAATCCATCAGGCCCTTGCCGTCATGGCTGAGCGTGAGGCCCCGCTCGGTGCGATCCAAGAACAGGGAAAGAGGGGTGGCGGAAGCCACCGTGGCGCAGGCCAGCAGCCCCGCCAGAATCATGAGTGTCAGTTTCCGATGGAAATTCATGTCGGTTTTCTCCTTGTGTGGTGTTCCAATCGGTGTTCGAAAAACCTATTCATTTATCAAAAACGTACGGCAGACCCGCCCCCTGGGCCGGATCGACGACGGAGATTGGCGCGAAGAACGCGAAGGGAGAGAGGAAAGCGCGAGCAGACTCGTTACCATGAAGCGGCCCCCGTTGAACTGCGTTCGACGACTTACCCGTTGGGAGCTTTTCGGTAACCGGGCGATCTCGGAAGGCGTGAGCTGCGGAGACCCCTGGCTTTGCGGCCCCGCCTCGCGGCGGGTGTGCCCTGATCGAAGCCGGGAATCTGTCAGTGCAAGGGCCGGGCCAAGGCCGGAGGGAAGGGGGCTGCTTCTACGTAGATCCTGGAGAGATATAGATTCCTGAGCTTTTCGCGAGCCATCGATAGAAAAACTGCTCCAACGCTCGCCGGAAATGGTAAAAACCTCCCCCGGCGAGGTTGGGTCCGTGCCTACATCACTTCAGCGGCGTCGTCGCGGTAGAGCATACCGGCGGGACGGCCGCCGTCCGGGTGTGGAGCTGCAGGGACGGGAGCCACCACCTGGGCGCACGCGGTATTGGAGAACAGCGCCGACAGGGTGGCCGCGAAGACGACCGTGGCGTGCGCGCCCGTCCCCACGTTCCCCACCGGGAACTTGCAGACGGAGCCCGCCGAGTTGTCCGGCGTGCAGGTCCACCCCGCCGTCGAGGTTGCAGGGTCGAAGACCGTGTTGCCCGGCACCGTGTCGGTCACGAAGACGGGGTCGGCGTCCTGATTGCCCATGTTGGATACCTTGATCGTGTAGCGGAGCACGTTGCCCGGCTTGGCGTCGTTGAAGTTCGCCGTCTTGGTGATCGAGAGGATGGGCGCCGCGGTGGTGGGCGTGGAGACGAACGCGCAGTTGGGTCCGGGCTGAGCGCAGGCGTTGTTGTCGATGTGCCCGCCCGACGACGACACGGTGGTCTTCACCTTCACCGCGAAGGTCGCCGTGCCGCCCGCTCCCACCGCCACCGTCCCCAGCGGCAGCGTGCAGGTGGAGCCGGCCTCGAGGCTCGGCGAGCAGCTCCAGCCGGCCGTGGAGCTCGTCGGTTTGAAAGTGGTGTTCCCGGGAACGGTCTCGACCAGGCTCGCCCCGGCCGCGTCGAGCTTCTCCGTAGTTCTGGTAGGTCAGGGTGTAGGTGATCTTGTTGCCCGGATCGACGGTCGAGACGTCCGCCGCCTTGGTGATGGAGAGGACGGCGGACGGCGCGATGCGGACCAGGAAGGCGTCGCCGCCGCCGGAGCCGCTCCGGGCCCCGGTGACGAAGACCGTCTTGCGCGCGCTGTCGACGGCGACCGCGTACCCGGTGGCCGTCGGCCCCGCCACGTAGGTGGAGTAGCGGACGGCCCCCGTGGCGTCGACCTTGGTCACGAAGGGGTTGGGGGCGAAGCCGGAGAACGTGGGATCGAGCGTCCCCGCGTTCACCACCGGGTAGCCGGCGTCGCTGTCGCCGGTCACGTAGGCGTTCGCCGCCGTATCCACCGCCACCCCCCAGCCGTAGGAGCCGCCGCCGCCCAGGAAGGTCGAATAGACCGCCGCGGTGCCCGCCGCGTTGATCTTGGTCAGAAAGGCGGCGTAGCCGGCAGGATGGGCCGGCTGGAACGAGCCCGCCGTCACCCCCGTGAAGCTGTCCGAATCGGTGTACCCAGCGACATAGGCGTTGCCGGCCGCGTCCAGCGCGACGCCGCGGGCGATGTCGTTTCCCGCGCCGCCCAGGTAGGTCGAATAGACGAGAGCCGTGCCGGCCGGGTTGAGCCTGGCGGCGAACGCGTCGTACAGGAAACCGCCGCAGTCCACCCCCGGGCTCGCCGGCGCGAGCGCTCCGGCGGTGACGGGAAAGGCCGCCGAGCAGGTGCCGCCCACGATCACGGCGCCGCCGGCCGCGTCCACGGCGATGTGGGTCGCCTGGTCGTCGGCGCTCCCCCCCAGGTAGGTGGAGTAGACGATCGCCCCGCCGGTGGCGCCGATCTTGGTCACGAAGGCGTCCGCCTCGCCGCCGGCGTTGGCCGGTTGCAGGGAGGCGGCGGTCACGCCCGGAAAATTGCCCGACCCGGTCGAGCCGGTGACGTAGGCGTTGCCGGAGGAATCGACCGCGATGCCGTTGCCGGAATCGCTGCCGCTGCCGCCCAGGTAGGTCGAGTAGAGGAGCGCCGCGCCGGTGGGGCTCAGCTTGGCCACGAAAGCGTCCCTGCCGCCGCCGCTGGCGCTCTGCAGCGACGCCGGCGTCACGCCGGGGAAGTCGGACGACAGGGTGTACCCGGTGACGTAGGCGTTGCCGGCCGCGTCCACCGCGATCCCCTCCACCTCGTCGGTGCCGCTGCCGCCGAGATAGGTGGAGTAGAGCAGCGTGGTGCCGGTGGGATCGATCTTCGCCACGAAGCCGTCGAACTCGCCGGCGCTGGCCGGCTGCACGCCGCCCGGAGCGACCGTGCCGATGAAATCGGTCGAGGAGGTGCTGCCGGCGACGTAGACGTTGCCGGCCCCATCGACGGCGATGGCGTGGCCGATGTCGTTGCCGGCGCCGTTGAGCGGGGTCATGCCGTTGCTGAACACGGGATCGATCACCAGCGGCAGGCCGCGGTCGTACGCGCCGAGCGCGAATCCCACCACGGGCGCCCCCTTGCCCGCGGCCAGCAGCTCGTAGCGGCACTCCACCGGCCGCCGCTCCCCGCCGGCCACCTGGTAGGCGACCGGGCGGTCGGCGGTCAGCTCGCCCCCCGGCGTGCGCAGGATGAGCTCCCCCGCGCCGCCGACCTCCGCGGCCGCGGCTCCCTCATAGACCAGGCGGATCCGCCGCGGCTCCGCGCCGGCGGCCAGGAAGAATGACTGCTCGACCCGGTGGTCGTTGCCCGAGAAGACGAGATCGGTTCCCGGATAAACCTTTTCATAGCGGACCCCGCCGAAGCTCGCTACCCCCGTCCGCCAGGCGCGCCGGTCGTTGCCGCGGAAATAGTTGCTTTTCGTCGGCAGTGGGTCGATCCCCTCCAGGACCGGCCGCTCCGCCGCGCCCGCCAGGCGCAGCCGCACGGTCTTTTCACCGGCTCTGGCTTTGCCTGGACGGGCGTCGCCGAGGCTGAACACCGCCTCCGCCGCCCCCAGGGACAGCCGGTATCCCCTCCCCCGGGCGAAATAGCGGACTTCCGCGTCCTTCACCTGACCGACGTTCGGCTCGAAACGCAACGGCAATTTCGCCGCGAGCTCCGCGAGCTTCGACTGCGCCGCGCGCAAGGCTCCCGGATCGTTCACCGGCGCCGCGGGAGCCGCGGACAGCACGACCGCCAGCCCAAAGAAAAGCCATCCCATAGCTCCACCCACGAGTCGTCCACGCAATTCCATGCGGTCTCCTCCCCTGCCCTTTCGGGCTGCAATCGATGTGGCGTACAACTGCGGTGTGTTGCCAATCAGTCTATCCGAAATCCACCGGGATCGATCACTCGGCCGCGGGGAGAAAGCCGGTAAAGATCACGTAAACAAGCACTTGCTGCGGACAGGCGGCTTGACAGCGGGGCGGCGCGGGCTTACTCTGAGAAGAAGCCCGGAGCTTGCATAGGTCGAGGTTTAGGTAAGGGGTAAGCGCCCCGAAAGGCTGAAAGCATGGAAAACCGACAGACCCGACCCGCCGGTGGGGACGACGAAGCCGGCGCCGGACCGTCCGGCCGCCCTTACGAAAGGCCGCGGATCCTCTCCCGCGAGCCGCTCGAGGCGGTGGCGGCCGTCTGCTCGCCGCCGGGTATCGCCAAGGGCAATCCCGGCGTCTGCCCCTCGGGGCCGATCTCGTCCTGAATTCAGGAAGGTTTCAACTTCAGGAAATCACCGGCAGGAGCGGCCGCCGCGCCGTCTCTTCTTCTCCCAGAATCGTCTCCAGCAACTCCTTGCGCTGCACGGCCGACGGATAGATCCGCAACGGATCGCCCTCGGAGTGGACGGCGGCCATCCCCGGACAGAAGTTGAGCAGGGATGCTCCCGGTCCCTGGGCCTCCATCAGCTCGCGGGCGCGCACCGTGAGATCCCGCACCTCCTCCAGGCCCGCCGAGCCCCGCCAGATCTCCCGCAGGCTCTGCGAGTGGAGATTGCCGACCGGCCGGCGCCACTGCACGCAGGGATAGACGTTGCCGTAGGGGTCGATGGCGAGCCCCGAGGAGCCGGCGCCGCAGTGCTTGCCGGTGGGCGCCGGAACGTTCTCGTCGGCGCCGCGCAGGCCGATCGCCGGGGCGGGGTCCCCCTCCACCGCGTGGATGGCGCGGGCGCGCTCCGCCTGCAGGCGGAAGAGGCCCAGCACCCCCTCGCGCGAGGCAGCGACCGTCAACGGCTCGCGGCCGCCGTCGTCGCGCGGCGTCACCTCGGGGTCGACCTGCAACGGCAGGCCCAGGGAATCGGCCAGGGCGAACATCCCCGCGATCTCACTCTCGTTCCAGGCGGTCAGCGTGCTGTTGAGCTTCACCCGCAGCCCCAGGGCGCGCAGCCCGGCGAGGTTGGCCAGCAGGCGCTCGAAGCTCCCCGGCACGCGGGTCTGGCGGTCGTGGGTGGCGGCGGTGGCGCCGTGCAGGCTGATCTCGATCAGGAAGGGATCGACCTCGTCGCGGACGCGCCGGGCCAGCTCGCCGCGCAGGGCGTGGCCGTTGGACTTGATGCGGACGGCGAAGCCCAGCTCCCGCGCCCGGGCGCCCAGGGCCAGGAAGTCCGGGTGGGCCAGCGGCTCGCCGCCGGAGAGGGTGAGGTGCAGGACCTCCAGGTCGCGCAGCTCGGCGAAGAGGTCGAAGTACTGCTCGCGGCGCAGCGGCTCGCCCGCCAGGCCGACGTCGTTGTAGCAGAAGAAGCAGTCGAGGTTGCAGCGGTAGGTCAGCTCCACCAGGACGGTGACCAGCAGGTTGCGCCGCCAGGTGGTGGCCATCAGGCGGGCGAGGCTCATCCGCCATCCTCCGCCGATGTCTCTGCCGGCACGGGCTCCAGCAGTCCCGCCGCCGCGGCCTCGCCGGCGAACTCCAGGACGTCGTGCGCCACCGTCTCGCGGTCCGCGCCATACTCCCGGACCAGGGCGTCGATCCACTCTCCCACCGGCCGCCGGCCGTCCGCCAGGTCGAGCACGCTGGCCCCCACGCCGTTGAGCACCAGCACCTCGGCCACGGACTGGCGCAGCACCACCGCTTCGCCTTCGATGCGGCGGTAGCGCACGTCCGAAGGCCGGCGTAGCACGGTCGATAGATTGATGTCGCTCATCGAGGAATCTCTCTGAGTATAGACCAGAGATCGGCGCCCAGCGAGAAGGTCAGCTCCCAGGCCGGCACCGCGAGCGCCAGCCGCTCGAGCGCGGCGAGCAGGGGCTCGCGCCGCCAGGGGTCGCGGTTGACGTAGGGCGCGGCGGCGACCAGGGCGCCGAGGGCGGAGGCCGGCGAGAGGGGACGGAGGGCGTCGGCCGGCCCCTGGCGCAGCCGGAGCACGGCGCGCAGCGGCCAGCCGCCGGGGCCGCCCTGCCGCTCGCCGAGGTCGCCGGTGAACGGCAGGCGCGCCACGATGGGTGGGGTGGGACGCAAGCCGCCGTCCGCAGAGAGGAGAACCGCGTTGAGGTCGTCCGAGAGCACGTCGGCTCCGGCCGCCAGGCAGAGCCGCGAGGCGGTGGTCTTGCCGGCCCCCGAGGGGCCGAGGAGGAGCCAGGCCGACTCCCCGTCGCTCACCCCCGCGCTGTGCAGCAGCGCGCCGCCTCCGGCGAGCAGGCGGTAGGCGACGAGCAGGCGGAGGTAGTTCTCGCAGATCGACGCCCAGTCCTCCCCCGCCGAGGCGGGAGTCCAGAGGCCGCCGGCGAGCCCCGGGGTCCAGTCCAGGCGCGCCATCAGGCGCATGCCGGCGACGCGCAGGGAGCCCGGGGCGTGATCGAGGTCGAGCGAGTACTCCCAGCCGCGGGTATCGATGGCGAGGAAGTCGGAGTCCGGGGCGCGGAAGACGGCGGTGGCCGCTCCCCCGCCGCCCGCCGCCGGCCCGCAGAGGGGGCCGAAGCGGTGGCGCAGGGCCTCCTCCTGGCTGGCGGCGAGGCCGGAGAAGAGGTAGGGGCCGCCGGGCACCGCGAGCGCGACGGCGCGCTCGCCCCAGGGCTCGCCGCTCGGGCGGCCCGGGAAGAGGTCCGGAAAGCGGAGGAAGGCGTCGCCGAAGCTCATCGCTGGAGGCGCGAAAAGACGAGGGCGGAGAAGCGCAGGAGCGCCGCCCCGCGCGCGGCGAGGGTGGGACGGACCGCCGCGACACGGCCGAGCACGGCGGCGAGCGGCACCGGGGCGTCGTGCACCGGGCAGGCATCGCCGCGGGTCACCAGGGCCAGCGCGCCGGCGTGGAGACGATAGCCGAGGAGGCGATGGGCCACCAGCCGGCCGTCGGCGGCGCGGAACACCACCACGTCGCCGGGGGCGTAGACCCGGGCGGCGGCGACCCGGACCCGCTCGCCGTCGGCGAGCAGGGGCGCCATGCAGTCCCCCCGCACGCACACCTCGACCGGCCCCTCGCGGGCGAGGCTGCGCAGGGCCGCAAAGACCCGGGGCTCCGGAGCGGCGCCGGGGGCGGGCTGCCGCGGGCCGGTCATCCGCCGGGGGCTCCGGGGCCGCCCGGTCCCTGCGGCATCTCGCGGGCGAGCAGGGGGTCGAGCCGCAGCGCCAGGTCGAAGCTCCGCTGCGCCTCCTCCCGCCGGCCGGCCATCCACTGCGCCTTGCCGAGGCCCATGTAGGCCTCCGGGTGGGGCTCGAGCCGCAGCGCTTCCTGGTAGGACAGCGCGGCCTCCTCCGGACGGCCGAGGAAGAAGAGATACTGCCCGCCGCGGGCGACCGGGATACCCACCTCGACCGGGTTGAGGGGCGCCGCCTCGCGCAGGGCCGCCAGGTTCTGCGCCACGACCTGGGGCGGCGCCTGGTGGGCGCGGACCAGCGCCAGGCTCAATTGCTGGACCGCGCCGAGCAGCCGGCTCGCCCGGGAGATGTCGCGCCAGCGCACGGTCTGCGCCGCCAGGGCCAGGGAGAGAAGGGCGGTGAGGGCCACCGCCAGCAGGGTTCCCGGCGCTCCACCCCGCCGCGGCTCCGGGGCTCCGGCCGGCTCTCCGGCCCGGCGGCGCAACGCCCAGCTCAGGAAGAGGAGCGCCGGATAGGCCACCAGCGCCACGTGGAAGGGAAAGTCGACCAGCGCCAGCACGGCGAGCGCCGCGGTGCCCGCGCCGGCGAGGACGCGCTCCTCCGGCTCCAGGCGGCGCAGCGCCCCGAGCAGCATCCAGAGACCCCAGGCCACGGCGAGCAGGCCGGGGAGGCCCCACTCCGCCCCCACGGTGAGGAATTCGTCGTGGGCGTTGGCGAAGACGCTCAGCGTCGGATCCGGGAAAAAGTGGGCGCCGCGGTCGATCAGCGCCAGCTTGGCCGGCACGAACTCCGGCAGGTAGCCGCCGTGTCCGACCCCGGTCAGGGGATGTTCCGCGAGCATCCAGACGGCTGCGCGCCAGCCGTCGAGGCGGCCGGTCAGCACGGAGTTCCAATCGCCGGCGGCGGCCTCCCGCGCCTTCTCGGCGACGCGGTGGCGCAGCGGCGGCACCGCCACCACCAGCAGGGCCGTCGCCAGCAGGCCGCCGGCCAGCAGCGCCGGCACCCGGCGGCGCGGCAGCCGGGTCCCCCAGAGCAGCAGGCTGCCGGCGAGCAGGGCGGCCACGGCGGCGAGCGTCTGGGTGAGGAAGAGGGCATAGACGCAGACGGCGAGCGCCGCCGCCGTGCCCCAGCCGCCCGGCTCCCGCTCCCCCGCCGCCGCGCGCCCGCGCCGCCGGAGCGCCTCCTGCGCCAGCAGGGCGGGGAGCACCAGGAAGGCCCCGAGATCCCCCGGGTTGCCGGCCAGCGAGGTGACGGCCAGGCGCGAGGTGGACGCCAGCCCGAGGAACCGCAGCGGCTGCCAGAGGCCGTGGAACTGCAGGATGGCGAAGGCGGCGAGGGCCGTGGCCGGCCAGAGAAGGGCGTGGAGCAGGCGCTCCAGACGGGGGCCCGGCACCGCCGCGCTCCAGCCCACCAGGGCGGCGGCGCCGATCCAGAGGTCGGTCAGGGCGTCGCGGCTGTGGAAGGGGTGGCGGGTGAAGGCGAGCCCGGCCGTCGCCACCAGCAGCGCGGGCAGCGCGAGCCGCGCGGCCGGGAGCGCCCAGACCTCCGCCGGACCGATCTCCCCCGCCCGCCGCAGCCCCCAGGCCAGGCAGGCGAGCGAGGCGAGCGCGAGCCACTCGCTGGCCAGGAGCTTCGGCTGGCGGAACGACTCGGCGGCCAGCGGCGCCAGCAGGAACGGCGGCGCGATCACCAGGAGCCAGAGGAAGAACATTCCCGGCCGGAGCCCCGGCGGCGACGGGGACAACGAGGACGCCGACGGCGGCGCCGGGGGCCGGCGGGGGCTGGACCGGGCGGGCTTCACGGCGGAGGAGTATACCTGCGCGGCCTGCGCGGCATCCGGACCCACGCCCAGCGCGCCCCGTAGACCGCCAGCCGCCAGAGCAGGTCGAACGGCCGGGCGAGCCGCCGGCCGAGGTAGCCGAGGCGGTGGCGGGGGACGCCGTAGACCGCCGCGACCTGGACGTCGGAAAGGAGGGTGGCGGCGAGCACCGCGCGGGCGAGCTGGACCGGGCGCGGGCGCTCGCTCGGCTGGGGCCGGAACAGGCCCAGGCGCAGGGACTGCTCGTACCCCGCGTCGAGCCGCCCGGCCAGCATGTGCCGCAGCAGCGTCTCCTCGGGCCCCTGCCAGCCGGCGGGGTCCTCCCCCGCCGCCAGGCGCCCGGTCAGCCGGCGGACCGCCGCGGCCTCCACCGGGGAGACGTCCCGCGCCACCCAGGCGAGGGCGCGGCCGCCGAGAGGGTCGGGAGCGGCGGCCCCGAGATCGAGCAGATCGGCCACCATCTTGAGCAGGGAGTAGGAGCCCGGCCACCAGCCGTGCTGCCCCAGCCCATGGACCAGGACGTGGGCGGCCAGGACCTCCGGCGGCGGCGCGGCGCAGCGGCCGGGGAGCTCCGGCAATGGGTGGAGCATCCCCAGCCGCGCCAGGGTCTCGTGGCGGGCCGCCGCCCGCCCCTCCAGGCGGACCCCGGGGAGGTGGAGGTGAATCTCGACCGCTCCCCCTTCCGGCCAAGCCAGCGCCGGGAGCTGGTGCTCCGCCTCGGGGAGCCCCGAGCCGCGGAAGCCCGCGGCGACCAGGGCCTCCCAGAGCTCGCGGGCTCGCGGGCCTGGCGCCAGCAGATCGACGTCGCAGGCGTCCCGGCTGCCGGGCGCCAGGAGCCCCGTCGCCTCCAGGGCGGCGAACTTTAGGAGGGCGAGGGGGATGTCGAGCGCCGCCGCCGTGGCGGCGACCCGCCGCACCTCCTCCATCAGCCGCATCCCCGTCGCCGCGGCGGCGCGCCGGTCGTGGGCGAAGCCGGCCGCGGCCTCCTCCCCCATCTCGGCGGCGAGCCGCTCCCGCCCCTGGCGGGCCGCGATCCGCGCCGACACCTCGAAGCGGCGCGCCAGGGCGAGCGCCGCCGCGGGCTCGGCCGCCGCCGCAGGGGCCGGCGCCGGCGCGCCGGCGGGGCCGAAGGCGCGCAGCAGCATCCAGCGGATCTCGGGGGAGATCGCCAGCGGCGGCGGGCGGAAACGGATCGACGCGGGCATATGAGTAATATTGACGCTATCGAAGGTAATATTAACGTCCCTATGCCATCTCCCTCATCCGCCGGGCGCGGCTGGGCCGCGCCGGCCCTGCGCGCGATCTTCGCCCTCGCCGGGATCCTCCTCGCCCTGGCGGCGGCGGCGGAGCACCGGACCCTGCAGGCGGCCCGGGCCGGGGCGCTCGCCTGGATCGGACGCGCCGGGATCACCCCGGACGCGGCGGAGCTCGGCCGCGAGCCCGATCCCGAGCGGGTCCGCCTGCGCGCCGCCCAGGCCCTGCTGGCCGCCGAGCTCGATCCCGCCCAGCGGCGCGGAATCTCCCCCGGACGGACCGCGGCGAGGATGGAAGAGGCGGCCCGCGCCGGGCGCGAGATCCTGGCCCGGCGGCCGGCCTCCTGGGAGGCGGCCCTGGTGACCGGCGCCGCCACCTACCTCGGATGGTCGCAGTCGCGGGACCCGCGGCTGTTCACCGCCTACCGGCGGTGGGAGGCGCCGCTGGAGACGGCCCTGCGCCTCGCCCCCGCCAAGCGGGAGCCGGTCCGCTTCCTCGCCGCCGCCTACCTCGAGGTCTGGCCGGCGCTCTCGCCGCGCAAGCGGGAGATCGCCCACACCCTGCTCGCCGAGGTCTTCCGCGATCCGGAGGACCTCAACCGCCTGCTCGACCCCTGGCTGGACACCGCCGCCGACCGGCGCGAGGCCTTCGCCGTGCTGCCGGACGATCCGGCGGCCTGGGACCGGGTGGAGAAAGCCTATGCCCAGCGCCGCGATCTCCCGGGGTACGCGGCGGCGCGGCAGCGGCACGAGGAATCCCTGCTCGCGGCGCTGCGGCGCGACCTGCTGGAGGCGGACCGCCTGCGCGGCGACGGCCGGATCGAGGAGGCGCGGGCGCTCTACCTGACGGTCGCCGAGCGGGCGCGGCCGGAGGCGCGCTATCTGGACTTCCTCGAGCAGACCCTCGAGCGCTGCCCCCCCGGCCCGGTGGACGCCCGCACCGCCGAGCGGCTGGTCCCCCACCTCGACCGCGCTCTCGACCGCTGCCTCTACGCGAGCTGCGAGATGCAGCCGGTCGCCCTCAAGCGCCTCTTTCACCTGGTGCACGACCCGGCCCCCCCGCAGGCGGCCCTCGCCGCCCTGTTCACCGGCGACCTGCAGCGGGCGGGCGTCTACGAGCGGCGCACCGAGGGGCTGGGGGCGGAGGCCTGGGCGCCCTATCTGATCGCCAAGGCGCGGGTGCTCGCCGCCCGCGGCCGGCTGGACGACGCCCGGGAGGCGCTGGGGCTGGTGAACCTCTCCTGGCAAAGCCGGCCCCTCTACTGGCAGGCGCGCGGCGAGGTGGCGCGCGCGGCCGCCGACGCCGGGGGACAGGCGGAGGCCGAGGCACGGCTGGCCGGGCTCGCCCGGGCCTCCTGGGCTTCCCGGGACTGGGCGTGGCACCGGGGGACCGCCCGGTTGGAGATGGAGACCGCCGCGCCGGCGGCCGGCTTCACGGTGGCGCTCGACTCGATGCCGGCCCAGGGCTCGCTCATCGAGCTACGGCTCGACGGCACGGCCCTGGGAGCTTTTCCGGTCCGCCCCATGGCGGGAGCGGTGCCGGCGTTGCGGCTGGTGGCGCCGCTTGCCCCCGGGCTCCACCTGCTCGAGCTCGACAGCCTGGACGGCGGTCAGGTTCTGCCCGGCGCGGTCGAGCTGCGCTGAGCCCTGGCGCGTCCTGGTCAGCACGACGGCGCCGAGCAGCGCCGCCAGGGTCATCGCGTTGCCCGGCATGCTGAGGCCGAAATCCAGGTTTTCGTGGATGCCGAGCGAGACCAGGACGCCCAGCGCCGCCAGCGCCGCCGCCCGGTCCTCCGACCGGCTCCCCTGGCGCAGCACCGCGACCAGCCGCCGCGCCACCCCCCAGAGCCCTGCCGCGAGCAGCGTCGTCCCCACCAGCCCCGCCGTCACCAGCATCTCCAGGACGTCGCTGTGGGGATGCCACCAGGTGCCCTGCAGCTCCAGGGGCTGCACGAGCGGGAAGGCGTCGCGGAAGGTGCCGAGCCCCGAGCCGGTGAAGGGAAAGCGCGGCCAGAGCCCGAGCGCCGCGCGGTACTCCAGGAGGCGGGCGCCCCAGCTCCCGTCGGCGGCCGAGGTGGTGAGCAGCCGGCCGAGGCCCTCCTGCCGGCCGATCGCGGCCACCACGGCGAGGCCGCCGAGGGCCACGACCACGCCCAGCGGCGCCAGCCACCAGCTCCGGCGCAGGCCCGCCGCGAGCACTCCCTGCACCGCCACCGCCACCACCGCGGCCAGCAGCCCGCCGCGCGAGCCGGTGAAGGAGAGCCCGGCGAACAGGGTGAGCCACAGCATCCCCGGCGGCGCCACCAGGAGCAGCCGGCGCTCGAACTGCTGCTGGTCGCGAGCCCGCCGGGCCGCCCACCAGCTCCAGGCGAAGGCGACGGGCAGCGCCATCTCCAGGTAGGCCGCGAGATGGTTGGGGTTGACGAACGTGCCGCGCAGGCGGGTGGCGGAGGCGTGCAGCTCCACCCCCCACAGGCTGGTCGCGCGGGCGAACCAGTCGCGCGCGCCGAAGAGGACCTGGAACAGCGCTCCGGCCAGCAGCGCCCCGGCCAGCCAGCGCCGGTGCTCGCGCCGCTGGCCGGCGACCGCCCCGGCGAGGAAGGCCGCCGCCGCCGCCGCCCAGCCGAGCGCCGCGCTCCGCGTCGGCGCGGCGGCGAGCGTCAGCCGCGCCGGCTCGGCCGGTGGGCCGGGTCGTTCAGGTCCGGTTTGTTCGGCCTGTCCAGCTTGTCCGGCTGGAAGGGCGCCCAGCGTCGCGGCCTGCCGCTCGAGCCGCGCGTGCTCCGGCGAGAGCGCGGCGACCAGCGCGGCCGGGAGCGGCGCCGCTTGGAGCAGGCCGAGCAGGGCGAGAGAGGCCAGCGCCGCCGCGGGCAGGGCCGCCGGGCGCAAGGCCGCGGGGCGCTCCAGCGCCGCGGCGGCGAGGAGCAGCGCGCCGCCGCAGAGCGCCGCCAGCAACGCCGCGGCCCACGGGGTCACGCTGCCGAACGGCAGGGGGGCCCAGAGCAAGGTCAGAGTGAGGAAAGCGGCGTGGAGACGGGCGGAATGACGTATCATGTCGGGAATCCGAGCGTGTTCGACGACAGAGTCTCACAGGATGCGGGAAGGCCCGCCAGGGGAGATCATGCGCCTCAAGATCCGAGTCTCGATGAAGTTGATCCTCTGCCTGACGGCGCTGATCCTGCTGACGCGGGATGCCGGAGCCCAGTTTCTCCAGTATACGCCGCCCGGGGGACCGGAGGAGAAGCCGGAGTCGCGCCAGACGCAGCTCGAGCGCGAGATCAAGGACGCGCGCTACCACCTGGGGCCGGTGCGCATCGCCCCCTGGGTCGCCCTGCACGACCTCGCCTACGTCCGCAGCATCCTGAGCACCGGCCAGAGCCTGCCCAACGACTTCACCGCCACCGCCGGCGCCGGCTTCCGCGCCTACCTGCACAACGGTCCACGGGCGATCTGGACCGCGCAGGTGCTCCCCGAGTACGTCTGGTGGCAGCGCGATGCGGGGCGCCGGCGGCTCAACGGCCGCTACCTGCTCAGCTACTCCGGTTTCTTCAATCGCGTCACCCTGGAGGTGCGGGCGGGCCGGGAACAGCAGCAGCAGTTCGTCAACCCCGAGGTGACGGTGCCGGTGAGCTCCCGGCGCGACGGCGGCGAGGCGCGCACCGAGATGAAGATCTCCGGCGCCTTCTCGGCCTTCGCCGCCGCCTCGTTCAACCGGCAGAACCACCTGGTGGAAGATCTGGGGGTGCCCAGCACCCAGGCGCTTCGCCTCCTCGATGCCGATGAGCGGACCGCGCGGGCGGGGGTGCGCTGGCATCCCGACCCGCAGTGGTCGGTGGCGCTGGGCGCCGAGCGCTCCCAGGTGGACTTCCTGCATGGCACCCTCGACCGCTCGAACGCCGGCACCGCGCCGGTGACCGAGATCCGCTTCCAGGGGCTGCACGCCGGCTTCCAGGCCGACGCCGCCGCCCGCTCGCTGGAAGCACGCCGGGGGGCGGAGTTCGTCCCCTACCACAAGGTGACCGGCAACGCCGCGCTCCTGCTGGGGTCGGAGGGGCACCTCGGCGCGACGATCTACACCAGCCGCAACCTCGTCTACTCGCTCTCGCCGCTCTACGCCTACCTCAGCGACCAGCGCCTGGGCACCGCCCTGACCCTCCGCCTCGGCCGGCGGACCCGCGGGCGCCTCTTCGTCGAAGGGGCGAGGGACGACTACACCGCCTTCTCCCCCAGCACGCCGCAGCGCCGCGAGGACGTCTCCTCCTACGGCGGCTCGCTGGTCTTCGGCCTGCGCGGCGGGCTCACCCTGGGGCTCCAGGGCGTGCGGTCCCAGTTCAAATCCAACCTGGCCGGCGGCGATCGCGCCTACACCTCGGTGGGAGCGACGATCAACCTGGTGGGCTTCCAGTAGCCGGGCCGGCGGGCCGGACGCGCCGTGGCTGGACCGCGGCGCGCGTTTGCGGTAGGATAGTCAGCCAGTAATAAGCATCATGAAGAAGATAGCCGTTCGTTGGACGATCCTGCTGCTGGTGTGTGCCACGGCAGCCGGCGCGCAGGGCAGGGACCCGGCGTACAGGGTCGGTCCGCGCGACCTGATCAGCGTCCACGTCGACGAGGACGCGAAGCTCAACGGCGACCGCCGGGTCTCCGAGGCGGGCACGATCAACCTGCCCGTGCTCGGCGACGTCCCCGTGCTGGGCAAGACCACGCCCGAGATCACCCAGGCGGTCAAGAAGCTCCTCGAGGACAAGTACATGCAGCGGGCCTCCGTCGACGTGCAGGTGATCGAGTTCCGCTCGCGCCCGATCTCGGTGATCGGCGCCGTCAAGCAGCCGGGCAACCTCGGCTTCTCCGGCCGCTGGACGCTGCTCGAGGCGCTGACCGCCGCGGGCGGGCTGACCGAGAATCACGGCAACGTGGTCTACGTGCTGCGCCGGTCGGAAAACGGCCTGTCCGACCAGGTGACGATCGACCTCGACGACCTGCTGGTGCGGGGCGACCAGGCGGTCAACGTCCCGATCTTCGCCAACGACCTGATCAACGTCCCGGTCACCGTCGAGGTGACCATCTACTGCCTCGGCGAGGTGGCGAAGCCCGGGGCGCTCCTCTTCAAGAGCAACGAGCGGATCACCCTGCTCGCCGCCATCGCCCATGCCGGCGGCCTGACGGAACGCGCGTCGAACAAGATCCTGGTCAAGCGGGCGGTCCATGGCGACGGTCCCGCGGAGATCACCGTCGATTACAAGAGGATCCTCGCCGGCAAGGAGCCGGACGTCGATCTTCGTCAGGGTGACGTGATCGTCGCCAAGGAGTCCTTCTTTTGAGCCCTCTCGTCTCCGTTCCGATCGATGATGAGCCGGAAGTCGGCGCCGAGCCCGAATCCGAGTTCAACCTTGCCGAGTACGTCGGCATGCTGCGGCGGCACTGGAAGCTCGCCCTGGTCTGCTGCGCGCTCGGTCTCACCGGCGCCGGCATCCACTACGCGATCACCCCCAAGGCCTACCTGGCGACGACCACCATCCAGATCGAGCGCCGCAACCTGACGCCGCTCGGCAACGGTCAGAACCCCTGGCTCGAGAACTACTGGAACATGGAGTTCTACCCCACCCAGTACGAGTTGCTGCAGAGCCGGGGGCTCGCCGAGCGGGTGGTCAAGAGCCTCGACCTGATGGAGGACCCGGCGTTCAACCCGGGCGCCGGACGGGACCGCGAGCGCGGCGCCTCGGCCGAGGGGGACGACGCGGTGCTCGGCGCGCTCGCCGACCGCATCCGCGGCGGGCTGACGGTCGAGCCGGTACGCAGCACCCAGCTCGTGCAGGTCTCCTTCCGCGCCTCCAGCCCCGAGTTCGCCGCCAAGGCCGCCAACGCCTTCGCCGAGGCCTACATCGACATGGGGGTCGAGGACCGCTTCGCCACCGCCGGCAAGGCCTCCACCTTCCTCTCCTCGCAGATCGAGACGCTGAAGCAGGAGATCCAGGACAAGGAGACCCAGCTCCAGGCCTTCAGCCGCCGCAGCGACATCGTCTCGATGGACCCGGCAGCGAACGTCACCATGAAGCGGCTCGAGGGGCTCAACGGCCAGTACATCGACGCCAAGAAGCTGCGCATCGAGCGCGAGGCCGAATACCACGAGTCGCTCAACGGCCCCAAGGGATCGATGTCCGACAGCCTGTCGAGCGGCGTGGTGAGCGACCAGCGGGCCCAGCTCCTGAAGCTGGAGCGCGACTACGAAACCCGGCTCAAGACCTACAAGCCCGACTTCCCCGACATGGTGGCGCTCAAGGCGGAGATCGAGAAGGCCCGCCAGCACCTCAACCAGGTCATCGGGGAGCAGGTGGACAAGGCCCGCAACAACGCCCTCGCCGGCTACCAGACGGCGCTGCGCCAGGAGCAGGAGCTCGAGAGCGAGCTCAACTCGCTGAAGCACCAGGCGATGGACCAGAACTCGACCGCCGTCGAGTACACCAACCTCAAGGTCGAGGTGCAGACCCGCCGCGACCTGCTCGACGAGCTGATGCGCAAGCAGTCGGAGACCGAGGTCGCCGTGCGCCTGCAGGACACCCGGCAGTCGAACATCCGCATCATCGACAAGGCCCTGGTGCCGGGCGGCCCCTATCAGCCGTCGATGCGCAAGGACTTCAGCTACGGCCTGCTGCTGGGCCTGCTGTTCGGCGTCGCCTGCGCCATCCTGGTCGAGTTCCTCGACCGCACGGTGAAGAACCCGGAAGAGATCGAGCGCAAGCTGGGACTGCCGACGCTCGCCGTGATCCAGGACCTCTCCGAGAGCGGCAAGACCTACGGCTACTCCGCCTACGGTTACGGCTACGGCGAGAGCGAAGGGGAGAAGGTCGCGGCGCGGACGGCGAAGCCCGCCGCCGTGGGCTGGCGCGAGAAGCGGAACGAGAAGAAGAAGGCGCCGCCCCCGGCCACGGCGCCCGGCCAGATCGAGCTCGTGCCCCACGAGCGCCCGCGCACGCTGTTCTCCGAGTCCTACCGCTCGCTGCGCACCGCCCTGCTGCTCTCCTCGGCGCGCGAGCTCAAGGCGATCGCGGTGACCTCGGCCGTCGCCGGCGAGGGGAAGACCGCGACCGCCTCGAACCTCGCCGTGGTGCTCGCCCAGCTCGGCCGGCAGGTGCTGATCGTCGACTGCGACCTGCGCAAGCCGCGCCTCCACGAGGTCTTCCGGGTCTCGAACCGCTCCGGCCTGGTCAACCAGCTCACCGCCACCGGGGATCCCGACGCGGTCTTCCTGCCGACCGAGGTGCCGAACCTGTGGGTCACTCCCTCGGGACCGATCCCGCCGAACCCCTCCGAGCTGCTCGCCTCGGACCGCATGCGCGAGTGGCTGCGGGCGGTGCGCGCGCGGTTCGACTTCGTCGTCCTCGACACGCCCCCCGCCCTGGCGGTGACCGACGCGACGATCGTCGGCCTGCTCGCCGATGGCGTGGTGCTGACCCTGCGCAGCGGCAAGGTCACGCGTGAGGAGGCGCGGCTCTGCCGCGACCGCCTGCGCCAGGCCGGCATCAAGATCCTGGGCGCGGTGCTCAACCGCTACCGCTCTCTCCAGACGGGCCTCGGCAAGCGCTACCGGTACTATGAGTCCTACGGCACCGAGGAGAGCGAGCCGAAGAAGGCCGGCAAGGCCGGATCGGCCGCCTGATGTCCGGCCGCCCGATGTCCGCCTGGATGTCCGCCTGAACGATGATCGACCTGCACTGCCACATCCTGCCGGGCGTCGACGACGGCGCCCGCAGCTTCGCCGAAGCGGTCGCCATCTGCCGCCTGGCCGCCGGGGACGGCTGCGAGGCCATGGTCGCCACCCCTCACCAGCGGCGGGGCGAATGGTGGAACTCCGACCGCGACCAGCTCGCCGCCCTCGCCGACGAGCTCCAGGGACAGGTCGGCGACGGCCTGCGCGTCCACCTGGGGGGCGAGATCCACGTCGATTCGGAAGCGGAGCTCCTCGCCGAGCTGGAGAGGCTGCCCCAGGGGGGCGGCATCCTTCCCCTGGCCGGCTCGCGCTACCTGCTGATCGAGTTCGATTCGAACGGCACCCCCCGCCAGGCCATCCACCTCGTCCACGAGCTGGTGGTCGCCGGCTGGCGGCCGGTCGTCGCCCACCCCGAGTTCATCCCCTGGCTCGTGGCCGACCGCGACCTGGTCGCCCGCCTGGTCGCGCTCGGCGCCTTTACCCAGGTGACGGCGATGAGCGTCACCGGTGACTTCGGGCGGCGGCCCCAGGCCGATGCCCACGCCCTGCTCGACTCCGGGCTCGTCCACTTCCTCGCCAGCGACGCGCATAATCCCCACCGCCGCCCGCCCGGCCTGCGGCGGGCCCACGAGATGGTCGCCGGCCGCTGGGGCGAGGAGGCGGCGCGCCGTCTCACCACCGACAATCCGCGGGCGGTGGTCGAGGACCGCCCGCTGCCGGAAGCCGTATGAAGACGAAGCCCTACGCCCTGCCCCTCCTGCTCTCATTTTTCGTGGCGATCTCCGCCCCGGCCGCGCGGGCCGCCGGCGATCCGTTCTACCAGAGCCTGCTGCGCGACGGGCAGCAGGCCTTCGACCGCAAGGAGTACGCGACCGCGGCGCGCGACCTGCGCCTCGCCTGCTTCGGCATGCTCGACGAGCCCCGGCCCCTCGCCGAATGCCTGTCGCGGCTCGCCCTGGCGCAGGACGGCGCCGGCGACATCGAGGGATTCCGCGAGACCTTCCGGCGGCTGACCGAGGTAGAGGACCGCTTCAAGGGGTACAGCCAGGCGGAGATGGCGCCCGAGCTGCGCGCCGCTCTCGAGGCCCGGCTCACCGCCCGGATCCCCGCCGCCACTCTGGCCGGAGCGCCGGCCTTCCGCTCCGCGCTGGCTCGGAAGGGAGCCGCCGCGCCGCCGGCCGCTCACGCTCCCGCCACGGTCAAGCCGGCACCGGTTCCCTCCCCGCCGGTCCCCTCCCCGATGACCGTGACCGCGCCCATGTCCGCGTCCGCGCCCGCGCCCAAGCCGCTGACCGACGCCGAGCGCCAGAAGCTCGACCAGGCGCGCAAGCTCCTCGGCGACCGGCGCACGGCGAAGGAGCTGCGGCAGGCCTTCGAGCTCTCCCGGGCGGTGGCCGACGCGCATCCGGATTCGAAAGAGGCGCAGCTGCTGGCCGCCGAAGGGGCATACCGCATCTCCCGCTGGAGCGACGCCGCGACCTACTTCCGGCGCGGCGGCGATCCCGGCGATGAGGAACCCGAGCGGCTCTTCTACATGGCCGTTGCCCTCTACGAATCGGGAGACGCTCCGGCCGCCGCCGCCGCCCTCCGGCGCTCGCTGCCCAATCTCAAGCGCACCCCTTACGTGGATTCCTACACGCACAAGATCCTGCCGCAATAGGGAAAGGCCGGGTTTTCGGTGTAGAATGAAGAAGATCCCAACGGAGGAATCGAGATGAGAGCCTATTCGACATGGGTCGGCCTGCTGGCCACCGGCCTCCTCGCCACGTCCACTGCCGCCACGGCGCAGTCGATCGCGGTCGAGAAGGCAAGTTGCATACCGATGGAAGAGAACGGCCTCGTGCGGGCCACCCTCTCCTCCACGGCTCCCGGCCTCTCTCCCCGTCTGTACTTTCGCTGGAGGGGTCACGAGGACTTCTACTGGGTGAACCTGGAGCCCGAGTCCGGAGGCCGCTTCTGGGCGGTCCCGCCCAAGCCGGAGAAGCGCAACGAGTCGGTGGAGTACTACGCCGCCCTGGTCGATCCCACCGGCAAGGTGGCCGCCCGCTCCGAGAGCCAGCTCACGCCGGTCACCCAGGATTGCAGGGTCCAGCTCGACCCCAGGGAGCAGGGCGTCGCCGAAAACCTGACGGTCGGCGAGACCTCACCCCAGCAGCAGGGCAAGAGGGTGCTGGGCTTCCTCTGTGACGGCGTCGTCACCCGCGTCAACTATGCCGGCGTGCGGCGGTCCGACGAGGTCTGCCGAGCCTGCGTCATCGCCTGGTGGCAGCGCAAGGCGGTGCTGATCCCGGTGGTCGCCGGCATTGGCGGGATCCTCATCAACGACCACCCGCCGGAGCCCTCCCCCTCGCGCCCATAATCTTCTGTCACCCTTTGGGCTCCGCAGGACACCCTTGACAGCGGGCGCTCTCGCGCCCGCGATGGGGTCTGGCGCTCTTCCTGAATCAGCCCCGCGGTCCGATCCGCAACCCCGGGCTTCACAACGATCCGATTCTCACGAGGAAACCTCATGTCCAACGTCTCCGTCTTCCCGACCCCCGCCCCTGAGCGCGACCGCGGCGCCGAGGGTCTTGCCGCGAGCCATCTGATCGCGCCGCACGGCGGCGAGCTCGTCGACCTGCTCGCCGCGCCCGAGCGCTCCACCGAGCTCAAGGCCGCCTCGCGCGACTGGCCCTCCTGGGATCTCACCCCGCGCCAGTTCTGCGACCTCGAGCTGCTGCTCAACGGCGGCTTCTCGCCGCTCACCGGCTTCATGAAGCGGGCCGACCACGACGCCGTGTGCGAGAGCATGCGCCTGGCCGACGGCACCCTCTGGCCGATCCCGATCGTGCTCGACGTCACCCCGCAGATGGCCGAGAAGCTCCGCGTGGGCGGCATGCTCGCCCTGCGTGATCCCGAAGGGGTGATGCTGGCGGCGATCCACGTCGAGGAGATGTGGGAGCCCAACCGCGAGGCCAGCGCCCAGGCGACCTTCGGCACCCTGAGCAACGATCATCCGGGCGTCGCCCACCTGCTCCACAAGAGCAACAGCGTCGCCGTGGGCGGCCGGGTCGAGGGGGTGCAGCTGCCGATCCACTACGACTTCCGCGCCCTGCGCCACACGCCCGCCGAGCTGCGGACCGAGTTCGCCCGCGAGGGGTGGCGCCGCGTGGTCGCCTTCCAGACCCGCAACCCCATGCACCGCGCTCACTGCGAGCTGACCCTGCGCGCCGCCAAGGAGGTGCGGGCCAACCTGCTGATCCATCCGACGGTGGGAATGACCAAGCCGGGCGACATCGACCACTACACCCGCGTGCGCTGCTACCAGGCCGTGCTGCCGCGGATGCCGCAGCACACCGCCAAGCTCTCGCTGCTGCCGCTCGCCATGCGCATGGCCGGTCCGCGCGAGGCGGTGCTCCATGCCCTCATCCGCAAGAACTACGGCTGCACCCACTTCATCGTCGGCCGCAACCACGCGGACCCGGGGACCGATCGCCAGGGGCGCGCCTTCTACGGCCCCTACGACGCCCAGGAGCTGATGCAGAAGCACCAGGACGAGCTCGGCGTCGAGATGGTGCCGTTCAAGATGGTCTCCTACGTCGAGGACCTCGACACCTACATGCCCCAGGACGAGATCCCGCCCGGGTCGCGCACCCTCGACATCTCCGGCACCGAGCTGCGCCGCCGCCTGCAGGAGGGGCGCGAGCTGCCGGCCTGGTTCACCTTCCCCGAGGTCGCGGAGGAGCTCCGGCGCACCCATCCGCCGCGCCACCAGCAGGGCTTCACCGTGTTCCTGACCGGCCTCTCGGGCGCCGGCAAGTCGACGATCGCCTCCGCGCTGCTGGTCAAGTTCATGGAGACCGGCGGCCGGCCGGTGACGCTGCTCGACGGCGACATCGTGCGCAAGAACCTCTCCTCCGAGCTCAACTTCTCCAAGGAGCACCGCGACATCAACATCCGGCGCATCGGCTTCGTCGCCGCCGAGATCACCAAGAACGGCGGCATCGCCATCTGCGCCCCGATCGCCCCCTACGACAGCGTGCGCAAGGAGGTGCGGGCGACGGTCGAGCCGGGCGGCGGCTTCCTGCTGGTGCACATCGCCACCCCGATCGACGTCTGCGAGGAGCGCGACCGCAAGGGGCTCTACGCCAAGGCCCGCGCCGGCATCCTCAAGGAGTTCACCGGCATCTCCGACCCTTACGAGGAGCCCACCGACGCCGAGCTGGTGCTCGACACGACCAAGCTCACCCCCGAGGAGTCGGCGCAGGAGATCCTGCTCTACCTCGAGCGCGAGGGGTACGTCGGTGGGGGCCTGGAGGCGAAGTGAGCGGCGGCTCGCAGGTTGAGGATCTGCGGCAGGATCTGCTGCACATCGGGGAAGCGCTGGAGCGGGCGAAGGCCGCGTTCCAGCGCTTCACCCCCGGCGAGATCGAGGCCCGGCACAAGTCGGGGGACGATCCGGTGACCGAGGCGGACACCACGGTCGACACGCTGCTGCGCGAGTTCCTGCCGCGCGACGGCGACGGCTGGCTCTCCGAGGAGACCCGGGACGACCACGTCCGCCTCGAGCGGCGGCGCGTCTGGGTGGTCGATCCGCTCGACGGCACCCGCGAGTTCGTCACCGGCATCCCCGAGTGGTGCGTCTCGATCGGGCTGGTGGTCGACGGCGAGCCGGTAGCCGGGGGGATCTGCAACCCGGTCACGGGGGAGACGATCGTCGGCGCCCGCGGCCTGGGAGTGACCCTGAACGGACGGCCGGCCGGGGTGAGCGGCCGTCCGACGCTCGCCGGGGCGCGGGTCGTCGCCAGCCGCAGCGAGGTGAAGCGGGGGGAGTGGCGGGGCTACCGGGAGGACCTCTTCGAGATCCGCCCGATGGGCTCGGTCGCCTACAAGCTGGGGCTGGTGGCGGCCGGCCTCGTGGACGCCACCTGGACCCTCACCCCGAAGCACGAGTGGGACGTGGCGGCCGGCGTCGCCCTCGTCCTCGCCGCCGGCGGCGCCATCGTCACCGGCGCTCCCGAGGAGACCCGATTCAACCGCGCGAGGCCCCTGCTGACGCGGCTGCTCGCGGCTAACCCCGCCCTCATCCCCGAGATCGAAACCGAGATCGCCCGCCGGGGGTGAGGATTCGCTTGCCCTAGGGCTGGTACTGCAGCGCCGGCCCCAGCTTCCTCGCGATGCGGTCCTGGATCCAGTGCGGGTCCCACCACTCGACCGGCGAGACCGGGAGCCCCTGGAGGAGCAGGGTGAAGTGGAGGTGGTCGCCTCCCGCCAGGCCGGTCTTGCCGGAACGGCCGATCTCCTGGCCGCGCTGCACCGCCTGCCCCTCCTTGACTCCGATCGACGAGAGATGGCCGTAGAGGCTGAACAGCCCGTAGCCGTGGTCGATGACCACCGCGTTGCCGTAGATCCCGAAGAAGCGCGCCAGCGCGACCTTGCCGGTGTTGGAGGCCTGGATGGCGTCGTGCTCGACCGAGGCCATGTCGAATCCGAGGTGGTCCTGCTGGTCGATCGCCTTGCCGTTGTAGACGTAGGTGCGCCGGTCGGCGAAGGCGGCGGTGATCTTGGCGTTGCGCATGGGGAGGAACGGCTGGTTCCAGAGGAACTTCCGCTCCGACTTCTGGGCCATCTGCTTCAGCGTCTCGGCGTTCTTCTTGCGCAGGTCGCGGTTGATCTGCAGGTAGTTCTGGAGGAGGTCCCCCTTGTCCGCGATCTCGGGCGACTGCGAGAGGATCGGCGGCACCACCGTGTTCATGTAGGCGTCGCTGACCTGGATGGTGTCGGTGTGGATCGGCCGTGGGGTGAACTTGTCGATGAAGCCGACCTCGGCGCGGTTGCCCACCTCGTCCTCGGCGACCAGGTGCACCTTGGAAGGGTCCGACAGGTCGTAGGGCACGGCGAAGAGGGCGAAGCGCATCTGCTTGTCGTTGCCGGGCAGGGGGAAGCTCGGGAACCACCAGTCGCCCGCCTGGACGCCATCCTTGACCGCCCCCTCGCCCACCCGGTAGACCACGACCTCGGCGCCTCCCTGGTTGACGTAGTGGAAGCTCGAGGTGACCTGGAGCGCCGGCGGCGCCAGACGCACCGGGAGCTTGATCTCGGCCACCACCGGATCGGGACGGCGGAAGAGCGAGCCCGCCCGCTCGGCGGTGACGCGGATGGTCGCCTCGCCGGCCCGCAGGCCCTGGACCGTCTCGCGGCCGATCTCGACGGCGAGGGTCACCGGCGGCGGCGCGCCCCACATCTTCCACGCCGGCTGGGGCTCGAAGGTCTTCTCCATCACCGGCCTGGCCTCCCCGTTCTGGACCACCTCGACCCGGACCTTCTCGACCCGCTGGGGGTCCTCGATCCGGATCTGGATCGGCGTCCGCCGGCCGATCCCGGGGAAGGCGGGCTTGACCGTCACCTTGGGCGCGGCTCCCGAGTAGAAGCCGGCGAACGCTCCGACGGCGATGAAGACGAGAACCAGCACCAGCAGCACCCGCAGGAAACAGCCCGCGGCTTTCCGATTGTCACGATCCCGACGCACCATCGACGACCTCTTTCTTGGAGTTTGCCTGCAACCGAACGGCGGACCGGCGGCCCGCGGCGGGCGATCGCGCCATGGGTGTCGCCATCATAACCCGTCCTGGAGACCGGTCGGCCAGGAGGCCTGGTCCAGGCGCCGGGCAGGATCGACACGGAAACGGCCCGGTCCGCGGACCCCGAAGGATCACGAAAACGGCAGTTCTTACAAACCATGGAAAACCCTGAGCGAAACTGGCCACAAAGATGAATTTCAAGTGCAAAAAGGTAGACGATCGGGGAATGAGCCCCGCATACTAGGGGTTAGCAGAGGTGGGGAAACCCGACCGACGTGGAAGGCCCGAGGCTCTAAGGGCGGCCTCGGAGTGGAATTTTCAACCTTAGCAGTGACTACCCTTGAGTCGGCCCGGAGGTGTGGTGGTGTCGAAAGTCCGCGCTGTCGTCGTCCTTCTCGTCCTCGTCTCCTCGCTGTTCACCGTTTCGGTGCTGATCAGCTCTCCGCAGCCTACCGCCGGCCTGACGGTCAAGCCCCAGGGGGCTTGGCGGCAGCATCCGGCAGAGAACCTGTACGCTCCGGCCGCCGAGGCCCTGCGCAAGGGAAATTTGCAAGACGCGCGCCAGCATCTCGATTCGGTCGCCGCCGAGCACCCCGAGCAGGCTGCGCAGGCCCGGGTCGTCGCCGGGCTCTACGCCCACGAGTCGGGTGACCTGGAGCAGGCCGAGAAGCTGCTGTCGACCGCCGCCATCCCCGGCGGCGAGCTCGAGGACTGGCGGCTCTACCTGCTCGCCGAGAGCGCCGGCCGGCGCGGCGAATACGAGACCGCCCGCGCGACCTACGCCCGCCTGATCGCCGACCACCCCGCTTCGCCGCTGCGGCCCGCCGCCTCCCTGGCGGCGGCGCAGCTCGCCGCCGATCACAACCAGCCGCAGCTCGCCCTGAGCCTCATCGAAGAGGCGCGCAAGGGAGAGGTCAAGGGCAAGCTGGCCGAGGACCTCGACCAGCTGGCCTGGAAGATCGCCCGCCGGCTCGAGGACGAGCGGGCGCAGCGCGCGGCCGGCCTGCGCATCCTGGTGGAGGACCCGCTCTCCTCGGCCGCCCTGCAGGTGGTCCACACCTTCCGCGCTCCGGACGGCGCGGTCGACTGGAACCGGCTGCTCTCGCCGCAGGACGTGCTCCGCCGCGCCCAGTCGTTCCTCGACGGCGACAGCTCGCGGGCCGCCAGCCTCACCCTCGACCAGGTCCCCGACGAGGAGCGGACCTTCCAGTGGCACCTGCTGCGGGCGCGCACCCTCATCCGCGGCGGGGCGGGGCGGGAGGCGCTCTCCCTGCTCGGCACGCTGATGCCCTCGGATACCGGGGAGCGCGCGGCGCTCGAATGGGAGCGGGTGCTGGCGATGGCGGAGGCCGGGCAGCCGGACGCCGCGTCGATCTCGCTCGCCAAGCTGGTGCGGTCACACACCACCCTGCAGCTCTCGGCCGACGCCTTGCGCCGTCTCTACAAGGACTTCCTCAACGCCGGCCTCTTCGCCCCGGCGGAGGACACGCTGCGCCTGCTGCGGCGGATCGACCCGATGGACCAGACCGGCGCCGCCGCCCTGTGGGAGCGCGGCTGGAAGGAGTACCAGGGGGGCAACCCCGCGGGAGCGGTGAGCCCCTGGTCGGTGCTCGGCGAGATCTACCCGGAGGACGGCGACGCGCAGCGCGGGCGCTACTGGCAGGCGCGCGCCCTCGAGGATCTCGGGCAGGGAGACAAGGCGCGCGGGATCTATCAGCGGATGGTGACGTCGTCGGACACCAGCGACTTCTACAACCGCCAGGCCCTGACCCGCCTCGGCGAGACCCGCCCGGGCGAGACGGCGCCGGCCGCGCCGGAGCTGCTCGCCCAAGCGCCCGCGGGCACTTGGCCGCCGGAGCCGGAGCTGCGCCGGGCGAAGCTGCTCAGCGATCTCGGGCTCGATCAGCTCGCCAGCCGCGCCATCGAGCTCGCCGCGGGCCGGACGAACCCCCGCGACGCGATGGCGCTCAAGGGGCTGATCCTCTGCCGCAAGGGGGAGCAGCGCACCGGCATCGTGCTGCTGCGCGAGGCCTATCCGGCGCTGGGCGGCCCCTATCAGGCGAGCGTGCCGGCGGAGATCCTCTTCGCCTACTACCCGCTGACCTACGGCGACGAGATCCGCGCCTGCGCCAGGGCGACGGGCCTGCCGGCCCCCCTGATCGCCGGCATCATCCGCCAGGAGAGCGCCTTCGATCCGCGCGCCACCAGCCCGGTGGGGGCGCGCGGCCTGATGCAGCTCATGCCGGAGACGGCGCGCGAGATGTCCCACAAGGTGGGGGTCCCCTACGCGCCGGACCGCCTCTACGATCCAGCCAACAGCGTGCGGCTGGGCGCCGCCTACTTCCGCGAGCTGATGGACGACTTCCACGGCAACGTGGAGCTCGCCCTCGCCAGCTACAACGGCGGGCCGAACCGCATCCAGCGCCTGTGGACGAAGTCGGGGCCGAACCCCCGGCTCGACGACTTCCTCGAGACCCTCAATCTCGACGAGTCGCGCAACTACGTCAAGCGGATCCTGGTGCTGGCCGACAGCTACCGCCAGCTCTACCCCTCTCTCGGATGATCCCTCCCCTCTCCGGGGCGGCCCCGCCGCCCCGGGCTCCCCGGCTCCAGCCCTCCGTGCGATCTCCTGGCGATCTCCTGAAGGAGAAGAAAGCACCTGCACAGGCAAAGTTTTTGCTTGCGTTTCCTGCGTACAAGACATTGCCACAAAGGAGACCGCGATGAATCTGTACGTGGGCAACCTCCCCTACCGGATTACCGAGGATCAACTGCGCGACGCGTTCGGGGAGTTCGGCCAGGTCACGTCGTGCACCATCGTCAAGGACAAGGTCACCGGGCAGTCCAAGGGGTTCGGTTTCCTGGAGATGCCGGAGGGCTCGGAGGCCGCGGCCGCGATCGCCCAGTTGAACGGCCGCGACCTGATGGGGCGCAAGATCAACGTCAACGAGGCGCGGCCGCGCGAGAGCCGCCCGGCGGGCGGCGGCCAGCAGGCCTACGGCGGTGGCGGCGATCGCTGGTAGAGGGAGAACCGGGTAGAGCGCTGGACGGGTAATTCTTTCCCGCGCCGATCTTCTTTTTTGCGCGATACCACGCGATCGCGCGATCGGATCAGGTGCCGGCGGCCGCCTTGCGCGCGGTGCAGAACACGCCGAAGGCCAGCCGGTGGGCGCTGCGTTTGCGGCCGAGCCAGCGGTCGAGGAACTTGAAGGGATAGAGGAGGACGGAGAGCAGGAAGAAGACTCCCGTCGACAGCGCCCGCGCCAGCCGGCTCTCCCCCTCGAACAGCATCGCGCCGTAGTAGGCGAGCATGGTGATGACCGTCACCGTCGGGCCGATGTGACACCCCGAGTTGACCGCCGCCAGCCCGACGCGCTGCATCTCCCGGCGGAGGCCGTCGACGGTCAGCCGCCGGCAGTCGATCGGATCCTCGTGGTGCTGCTGGAGGAAGGGCAGCTCGACGTGGGCGGTCCCCCCGGGGCGGAGCACCCGCGAGATCTCGCTCAGCAGTGCGCGGTCGTCCTCGACGTGCTCCAGCAGGCCGGTGGCGAAGACGAAGTCGACCGAGCCGTCCCGGATGGGCAGGCGCTGCACGTCCGCCACCAGGCCGGTGTGGGGAAAGGGCACGAAATCGACGCAGAGGACGCCGGGACCGATCCGCCTCCCCCCGGCTCCCAGGTCCAGGATGCGGGCTCCCGCCGGCGCCCGGCGCAGGACCGCCTCGACCTGCGGATCGCTCTGCCAGGTGAGCGAGGGGAAGAAGGGGAGATAGCTCTCCTCGTTCCAGGGCAAGGCTGCGCCAGCCCCCCCACCCAGCGGTCCGGTTTTCCAACCTTCGATCGCTCTCATACCATAAAATGGCCGCGCTCCCTTGCCTTGTCCTCGTGGGGTCTGCCCCCTGCCTCGTGGCCTGCTCCGCGCCGGAGAACGCTTCGCTGGCCGCGGGAACGCCCGGAGCAGGCCGCTCCGGCACTCGCCGCGGCCCCCGCGCCCAGCCCTGACGCAAAAAAAAAAAAAAAACCCAAAAAAAGGATTCCCGCCCGGATTCCCCTGACCGTGCGCGAGACGGCCGGGGTGGCCCGCGCGGGCGAGGTGCTGCGCTCCGGAGTGCCGCTCCCCCGCTCGCCCGGGGTGCGCGACGTCCCGCGGGCTGGCGGTCCTGGGACCCGGCGGGAAAGCCGGTGCCGGCCGAATTCCACGTGCTGGCCCGCTGGAACGCGGGGAAGGACGACGCCGCGGCTCCCGTCCAGTGGCTGCTGGCCGTTCTTCCCCGCCACGGTGGCCGCGCGCGGGAGCGCCGTCTACACCCTGGCTGACCGAGGCCTCCGCCGGTCCGAACCCGCCGCCGGCCACTCCCTCTGCGGCTCACCCGCCAGGACCGGCAGGTGACGGTGGACACCGGCGCCGCCGTCTTCAAGCTCGGGGGGGGAACGTCGGGCGCGCTCTTCGACGAGGTGGACCTTGCCGGCGGCCGAAGATCGTGACCGGCGGCGGCATGGCGCTGCGGACCGGCGGCGCCGAGGGGGGGCACTCGGGCGTGCGCGGAGTACGGATCGAATCCGTCGGGTCCGCTCTCGGCGGTGGTGGTGATCGATGGCGCCTGGGACCTTCCCTCGGGTCGGCCAACGGCGGCTTCGGCTCGCGGCGGCGGAACGTCTTCACCGCCGGCTCCCCCACCGCCGTGGTGCGCCAGGCCGTGGCCTGGGAGGGGGACCTCGAGTGCACCGGCTGCCTGAAGACCAAGGACGGCAAGCCCAACGCCGTCCTGGTCGAGCGGGCGCGCGACGTCCTGGGGCTCGACCTCGGCGTGCCTGCGGCCGGCCGCGGTCACCGAGGTGGGAGCGTTCAAGGAGCCCGCCCTGGAAGCCGCGCTCGCCGGACCGGAAGAGAACCGGCAGGAGAAGAATCCGGCCGGACCCCGCCTGGGTGAGCCAGCGCCAGCGCGACCGCCGCCCTGGCGCCGCTGCGCTTCGAGATGGCCGCGGCCGGCAAGCGCCGCGAGGGGAGCAAGGCGGACGGCGGCATGCTGGCGGTCTCCGGACCCGCCGGAACGGCGGCGGTGGCGATCAACCACATGCACCGCTACGAGCCGCAGTCGCTGCGCCTGCTGGGCGACGGGCGGCTCGCCCTGGACCTGGTCGACGGCAAGGCCTGGCTGGCCAACCACCAGGGCACCTTTTGCCACCCTCGCCGTGAGCGCCCTGCCGGGACCGGCCAGGCGCGCCGACCTCGACCGCCAGCTCTGGGCGCCGCTCAACCGGCCGCTGCGCGCCTGGCCCGACGCGGCCTGGTTCACCGCCTCCCAGGCGGTCGACGAGGTGCCCGCCGGCCCCCTGCCGAAGAGCCTCGCCCTCTGACGACGGCCTGACTCTCCAGGACGCTCAAGCGGGACGGTCGAGGGGGGTGGACGCCGAGGGGCTGGCCGGCCTGATGACCTTCGGCGTCTATCCCTCGCTACTGGGGGGAGCCGGGGTCGCCCGGCGAGATCGAGTGCAAGGACGACCCGACGCCGGGCGAGGACTGGGACAACACCTTCTGGTGCGGCACCTGGACGGACTACCACAACACGGTCGAGACGTCGGCGGTCTGGGCGATGCGCTCGGGCGAGGTCGACTGGCTGGACGAGCTCGCCTTCCCCGGCGCCCTGCGCACCCTCCACACCCAGATCATGCAGTGCGGCCCTGGGGAGAAATGGTTCTACTGCGGACAGGCGCCGACCGGCTACGGCGCCTACCGGGCCGACTTCAACAGCTCCCACGCCTACTTCGAGAACCTCTTCCTCTACTACTGGCTCACCGGCGACTCGACGGTGGTCGACCTGGTGCGCCGGGGAGGCGACGACATGCGCCGGCTGGTCTGCCCCAGCCGCGGCCCGACGCCGGTGACCGCGCCGCACGGCCCGGACGGCCCGGCCTGCGCCGCCGACCGGCCGCCCGACAACGACTTGTCCACCTTCACCGGCCGGGTCCCCTCGCAGTGGGCCGCCGCCTTCCGCTTCCTGGGCCTGGCGAGCGACGACGCCAGCTTCCTCGAGGACTACCGCTCGGGAATCGCCCGCGCCGTCACCCTGGACTACGCCAAGCTCAGCTCGAGCGCGGCGGGAAAGCGCTACGGCTTCCTCGGCGAGAAGGCGATCGGCGGGCCGGGCGTCTACGAGGCCGGGCCGGCGTGGACCAACGGCTTCTACGACGCCGAGAACCTCTACCGCCTGCAGCGCGACACGGACGACGCGCCGGTGGGCAAGCCGCCGCTGGCCCCCAGCCGCGTCCTCGCCGCCCTGGCGCGCACCATCGCCGGTCTGCTCGGTCCCGGGCCGGGCAAGTCCGCCGACGCCAACCCCGACGCTCCCTGGCCGCGCATCCTCGCCGTCACCTGGAGCGGTCCGCGGATCGGCGGCACCTTCACCACCGTCGAGGGCAAGGACCGCGGCTCCACAACCCCGAGAAGTTCGGCACCGTGGCCCTGCTGGTGCGGGCCGGCCGGCAGACCGGGGATCCGGAGCTGATCAAGGCGGGGAATGAAATGGTCCACCTGATCCTCCAGCCGCGCCCATGGCGATTCCGGCTGAGGCCCCGCCCCCGTGCAAGATCCAGGGGCAGACCCTCACCCGCCTCCACGCCGCCGTGGCCCTGGAGGCCGCGGGCGCTAAGCGCCGGGCGCTAAGGCTCACTAAAGGGAGGGCGCCCCGCCGCGGAAGGGATCGACGGCAGCGTTCTTGCACAAAGCGCGGGCAGATTGCGTCAAGCCTTCCGGCTCCGGCGCGTAGCGCAACCCAAGGGAGACGACCACCGACATGGCTGCCAGTGGAGAGGGCCTTTCCATCCCTCTGAACGCGCCGGGAGCATCCGACAAGGATCTCGCCGGCCAGGATCTCAGCAGCCAGACGCGCACCCGGCTGGTCCGCGGCTGGGCGCCGTTGGGCTCTGCCAGTTCGTGGGGATGGCGCTGGGATTCCTGAGCGGCATGGTGCTGGTGCGGATCGCAGAGAAGTCCGCGGTGGGCTCCTACATGCTGCTCCAGCAGGCGATCATGGCGCTGGGGATGGCCCTGCAGCTCGGCCTGGGCGCCGCGGCCCTGCGCTTCGCCCCGATCAGCCGCGGCCTCGGCGGGACGCGGGCCACGGCGGTGCTGCGACGCCGCCTGTTCGGGCTCCAGCTCGGGCTCTGGGCCCTGGTGGTGCCGCCGCTGGTGCTCATCTGGCCCTGGGTCGCCCGCAAGCTCGACTCCCTGGGCTGGGCCACGCCACCGGGTTCCTGGTGGCGGCGGCCGTCCTCGCCTCCTTCGGCAATCTGGTGGACAGCTACCTGCGGGCGTTCCGGCTCTACGGCTTTTCGGCGCCGCTCACCCACCTGGTGCCGCGCGGCCTGATCCTCGCCGGCTTCCTGGTGCTGCTGTTCCTGCCCAGCCGGGAGGAGCCCTGGGAGATGCTCGCCGCGGTCTACCTGGTCTCGATGATCGCCTTCGTCCATCGGCTACGCCTTCGCGCTCCTGGCGACGACGGCCGGCGAAAGAGCTCCCGAGCCGCGCACCGCGTGCGTGCCGCCGGGGCTGCGGGAGATCCTCGGCACCTCGACGGCGATGGGCCTGCGCAGCGCCGCCTCGGTGCTCTTCGTCTTGTCGAGCTTGTGGGTGCTCTCCTGGGCCCGCCCGCACGAGGAGGTAGCGGTTGATGGCGTCGCCGCCACCCTGCTGCAGGTGATGGCGGCCATTCCGAGCATCGCCAACTTCGTCGTGCCGCAGGAGTTCGCCCTGATGTACGCCGACGGCCGCAAGTCCGAGATGGAGCAGCTGGCGCGCACGGCGGCCACCCTGGTGGCCATGCTCTCCGGCGCCTGCCTCCTCGGCCTGCTCCTTCGCGGTCGGCCGCTGATCCGCGTCGCCTACGGCCACTCCTACGTGGGCGCCTGGGGGATCCTGCTCGTCCTGGCGTTCGGCACCTTCTGGGACTCGGCCTCCGGCGGCGCCGGCTTCGCGCTCCAGATGGCGGGCCACCACGTGCGGCTGCTGCTGCTGACGGTGGGCGGCGCCGTCCTCAACGTGGTCCTGAGCCTGCTGCTGGCCCCGAAATTCGGCGGCTACGGCATCGCCGCCGCCACCACGGTGACGCTGATCGGCCTCAACGTGGCCATGGTCCAGTCGGCGCGCAGCCTGCTCGGGGTGCGCACCTTCGTCTACACCCAGCCCTCCGAGTGGCGTCGCGTCCTGACGCTGGTCCGCGAGAGCAAGTTCTTCCCCAAAGCGAAATGACCGGCGAAATGACCGAAACCACCTGGATCGTCGGCGGCGAGCAGCGCGTCCTCTTCTACCGTCCGCAGGAATGGGCGCAGTACAAGAAGGCGCTGGTGGTGAAGCTGGAGAACGGCCGCCTGGAGCGCGCGCTGGAGTACGAGTCCCCTCCCGGGCACTGCCCGGACGACATGCCGTCCCAGGTCTTCAAGGCGGCGACCTTCCAGGGCGACAAGGCCTATCTCTGCACCCAGACCGAGGTGCTGGTGTGCGATTTCCCCAGCTTCGCGATCCGCCGGGTGATCTCGCACCCCTGCTTCAACGACCTCCATCACGTCGCCCCCGCCCCGGACGGCCGGCTGTTCGTGGCGGTGACCGGGCTCGACGCGGTGGCCGAGCTTTGCCCCCGGTCGGCGAGCTGCTGCGCCTGGTGAGCGTCCTCGGCGGCTCTCCCTGGGACCGCTTCTCCCCCACCACCGACTACCGCAAGGTGGCGACCACCAAGCCCCATCACGCCCATCCGAACTACGTCTTCTTCCTCGACGGCCGGCCCTGGGTGACCCGCCTCCAGCAGCGCGACGCGGTGCCGCTGGACGGCAACCGGAACGGCCGCCCGCCGTTCGAGGTCGGCACCGAAGGCATCTACGACGGCCACCTGCTGGAGGGGGGGCTTCTACTTCACCACGGTCGACGGCTGCGTGGTCCGCTTCGATCTGGCGACCGGCCAGAAGAGCGCCCTCGACCTCAACACCCTGCGCCTGCCGGACGACGACCGGCCGCTCGGCTGGTGCCTGGGTGTCCTGCCGGCCGGCGTCGGCGGCCGGGCCTGGGTGGGCTTCTCGCGCATCCGCTACACCACTCTGCGCCGGAACCTGAGCTGGTATCCCGCTATGGCTTCCGCGAATCCGAGGACCACCGGCAGCATCCGACCCGCATCGCCCTCTACGATCTGGCGCGGCCCGCCCTCCTCGACGAGGTGGATCTTGAGCCGGTGGACATGGGCGCCGTGTTCAGCATCCACCAGGCTTATCGGCATCCACTTATCAGGCGTGTAGCGCGCCTCAACGGATGCGCCCCTCCACGACTCTCCCAGACGGCGAATCCGGCCGGGCTCCCGCGGATCGCCCTGGCGCTGGGTGCTGCTGCTGGCGGCGGCGATGCGCGCCTGGGCGATGCGCCACGACCTCCCCTTCTCCTACTACGGCGACGGCTTCCACTTCGTGCGCCGCGCCATGGCCATGGGCACCGGCGACCTCAACCCCCACTGGTTCCACAAGCCGGCCTTCCTGATGTACCTGCTGGCCTTCTGCTACGGCCTCTACTTCCTGCTCGGCAGGCTCCTCGGCGGCTTCGGCTCCACCGCCGAGTTCGGCGCCCACTTCCTCTTCGATCCCGGCCCCTTCCTGCTGATCGGCCGCCTGGTGGTGGCGGCCTGCGGCGTCGCCACCGTCTACGTGGTCTACCGGATCGGCCGCAAGGTGTTCGCCAAATCCCTGGGCGGGGATCGCCGCGGCGCTGGTCACCGCCGTGCTGGCGCCGATGGTCAACTTGTCGCGGACGATCAAGAGCGACACGCCCTGCGGCCTGTGGATGGCCCTCTCGGTCTGGGCCTTCCTGGGGACCCGGGAGAACCCGCGCCTGCGCCCGCTGCGCCCTCTGGTCATCGCCTCGCTGCTCGCCGGCCTGGCCATGGGCACCCACTACTACGGCGTGGTGCTGGTGCCGGCCTACCTGGCCTTCGAGGCCGCGCGGGGGTTCTCCCCCGGCGTCCCCTGTGGAGAGTGGTCTTCCAGCGCTGCGCCCTGGTCCTCCTCCTCTTCGTCGCTCGGCTTCTTCATCGCCTCGCCCTACAACTTCCTCGATCTCGACCTGGAAAACGGGAGACCTGGGGAAGGTGGCAAAGACCTTCGGCCTCGGCGCCGCGAAGGGCGGCCCGCCGGTCCAGAGCTACGATCCGGACAGCGCGCGCGAGTTCGCTCCCGGGCGCGGCGACCACCCTGGTGGCCGCCGGAGCGTTCCTGGCGCTGGTTGCCTCCCCCTCCGTGCTGGGGATCGCCCTCTCGATCCTGGCCGCGCTGGGGCTGGGGGCCACCCTTGTCCGCCGCGAGACGCGATGGTACTTTCTCCTCGCCCTCATCTCGTTGCTCTTCTTCTTCCTGGCCGCGGTCACCGTCGCCGCCTACCATGCCCAGCCGCGCCATCTGAACGCCCTCTACCCGCTGCTGGCGACGCTCGCCTGGCCGGGGGCGCTCGCCGTCTCTGCGCCCGTTCCGCCTGGCACGAGCCGCGCGCCCGCGCCGCCGCCCTGCTGCTGATCGCCTGCGGCCTCGATCCCCACGCTGATCCAGACCGTGCAGCGGAACCTGCGGATCAACCGCCGGGACAGCCGCCTCGCCGCCTACCGCTGGATCATCGCGAGCCTCCCCCGAACACGCGCCTGCTGCTCGACGACTACGGCCCGCCGCTCAACCCGAACCGGCAGGCGGCCGGCCGGCTGGCGGTGCTCCTGCGCGAGCTGCCGCCGGGTCCCTTCACCCAGCACCAGGGGCTGCGGATCGAGCTCCTCCAGCGCTATCCGCCGCGCGACGGGTTCAACCTCGACGAGTTCGGCCAGCAGTGGTGGCTGCCGCGGGAGAAGAGCGACGCCGAGCTGCGCAGCAACGCCGTGGACATGGACATGGCCAACCCGCTGGTTTCCCGCCAGCCCCGGCCGCTCGCCGAGTACCGCCAGGAAGGGGGTCCGCTACGTGGTGACCAACAGCCTGGCGCGGGACCAGTTCTTCATCGGCGACGGCCGCGGCGAGCGCTTCCCCTCCTTCGTCCGCTTCTACCGGGAGCTGGAGGGGACGGCGCGCCTCCGCACCTTCGATCCGGCGGCCTGGGGGGGCAAGGGGCCGATCCTCTGGGTCTACGACATCACCCGGCCGCTGGCGCCGGGGCAGCCGCCGCTGCCGGACGGGGCCACGGCGCCGCCGGTGGATCCCGAGGAGCTGGATTAGCCAGGGACCTCAGGGACAGCAGGGACTTCAGGAACGGGTCCCACCTCCCCTGTTGCCCCTCTTTTTCCTTTCCGCCCCTTTTCAGTGCAGCGGGCAGCTCGCGCCGTTCGCCGCCTCGAGGTCGTGGGCCAGGGCGAGAATCCCCCCCACGTCGTGGCTGAGCAGGGCGGTGTCCACCCGGCCGATCACCTGGGTCCGGGTCAGCGGATACTCGACGCGGGGGTGGCCGGCGTTGAGGATCGCCGCGGTGCCCGCCTGCGCCAGCTCCTTGGCGCGCCGAGGAGGCCCGGCCCGCCGTGGAACCGCACCGCCGTGCTCAGCAGGGCGACGCCCACCGGCCCGTAGGGGGCGGACTCCCGGAAGACGTCGCGGACCCGCTCCTCGGGATGGTCCCCCGCCTGGATCAGACGTCGCGGGCTCAGGCCGCTCCAGATCGCCGCCGAGCAGCCCGCCGGCACCGGCAGCGGCGCCCAGAGGGCCGCCATCTCCCAGAGCAGCGCGTCCGGGTTCTCTCGTCACCGGCTCCGAGAAGAGCTGCACCGTGGTGGCGCCCGCCCCGATCGAAAGACGACCGGGAAGGCGCCTGGCGTCCCAGGCCGCCCCCGAGGAGCCGGTCAGGGCTGTTGCAGTAGGCTCGGGTTGTTGGTGATGTCGATCCGGTCGGGTGCGCAGGCTGGGTGGCGTTGCCCGTCGAAGATCACCAGCTCCCCGTGGCGGACGGAGGCGTGGGCCGCGCCATGGTTGAAGGTGATCGGGGCGGTCACCTCCGGAGTCCCCGGGGGTGAAGTCCTCGCCGTAGGCGAAGTCGAGCCCGTGGTAGACGATCACCCGCGCCGCCGCCGGCTTCGCCGGATCGCTGTAGACCACCAGGAGGCCGGCGCCGTCGAGCTCCGCGAGGTTGTTCCCGCGGTCGCCGTCCGCCACCGTGAAGGAGAGGCTCCCCGTCCCCTTGGCGCGACCTGGGAGGTGACGTCGGCGAAGTAGCCGATGTTGTCCACCGCTCCGGCGTGGGCGTACGGCTGTCTCGTTGCCGGTCCGGACGCCGGTCACCGGGAGCGTGTCGAGCGTGAGCACCTGATCCTTGTAGGGCTCGACCGGGATCGTGCAGCGGCCGCTCCCCGGCTCCTCCTCGGGCAGGGGTAGTCCCTCCCCGCCCAGTAGAGCAGCGCCAGCTCCACCGGCCCGCTCAACGGTTGACGGTCAGGGTCTGCGACCGGCCCGTGGGACCCAGCATACCCGCGCCGGCCACGGCGATCGAGAGCCCCGGCCCTTGCAGATCGTAGGCGGGATGAAGCGGCGTCGAGCCGGCGGAGCTGGCGGAGAACACCGTGGCCGCCAGACAGGCGGCAGGACCCAGGATCGAACGGACCGTCATCATCCCTCTCCCTTGGTAAAATCTACCCGGAAGGGGGAAGCAAATTTATTTATGCCGTCTTATTCAAGGGATCTGTTTATGGAGATAAAGCACCCAGTCGCCGGGGGAAGGGGCGGCGAAGGCCTTGATCCGCCCGCCCCTCGCCGGCGGCGCCGGATGGCGGCTGCCGTCCCGGGGATCGAACCACTCCACGGCGAACGGTCCGGAGCCCGCCCGCAGGTCGATCCGGGCGGTCCCTCCGTCATAGAGGTAGAAGACGTAGCATTGTCCCCGCGCCGCCAGGGCGTAGGCGTTGGCGGAGAGGACCAGCGGATCGTCCGGCGCCAGGGTGGCGAAGGGGACGCGGGCGGCGAGTTCTCCCAGAGAGGCCCGGGAAGCGCCGGCGCCCACCCCCACCCCCCCGGCCCTGAACACGCCCAGCCCCCCCCCTCCTCCCCTCCTCCTCCTCGTCCATGCCCATTTCTAGTTGATCATCGATCTGCCGCCCGTGGCCCCTGTGGCCGTCCCCAGGCCCCGGAGCGCGGACAGATGGGCCGAGCTGCCGAGCTGCCGACCGGGAGATTCCGCTCATCCAGCCAGGGGGCGGCCGAGGGCGCCAGCCGGCCGTCCGCCCACACCAGCTGACCCCCGGGCCCCCGGGGTTGCCGATACGCACCTACGCCCCTTCCCCGTAGCCCTGATCTCCCCCCCCCCTATTCCCATTCCAGCGTCAACATCCTCATCTGCGGAAAGCCGGGCCATGCCGTAGCGCAGCAGCCGCCGGCGGTCGGCCTCGGGCAGGGCGCCGAAGTCCGAGTCGTCGGCGAAGAACCAGAGCTGCGCCACCAAGCCGGCGTCGCGCAGCCGGCCGATCCACTCCTCGTAAGTGCGCCAGCGCCGCAGGTCGAAGCGCCGCTTGTCGCTGGCCTCGGCCGTCCCCAGCCAGGGGGTGGTGGGCAGCGCGCCGCCGTAGTCGCCGCGGTTGGCCAGGTAGACGTTCATCTTGTTGAGCCCCAGCGCCACGTGGCGGTCGAGCATCGCCTGCCGGTCGGCGTCGGAGAGCCGCTCGGAGAGCAGGGTGTGGGAGAACTGGAGCGGGCTCGGGGCCGCGGCGTCGAGGAACTTGCCGAGCAGGAACACCGGCCCGCCCGCCGCCTGCCGGAAGAAGCGGCGCGAGCCGGGCACCACCACCACCTTCCCCAAGACGAGAGGAGGGGACCGCGGCCCGCGACCGCGACGGCGCGCCAGCCGCCGCCGGGCCCGCACCCGGCGATCGGCCAGCCCGCGCCGCGACCCCGCCCCCCCCCCCGCCAACCTTAAATATCAGACCCTCCCCCCCCCCCCCCCCACCCCCTCCCCATCGGCGAGGCCGGGTGCGGTGCAGCCCCTACCGGACGGGGCCCTGACCGGTGACGTCGCCATCAGATCAGGGCTCCCCCTCCCCCCCGTCGCCGCCGTAATTCGCGTCCGGGGCGAGCTCGGCCTTGCCCAGAGGTAAACGTGCACCTCCCCCGCCATCGCCGGCGCCGCCGGCACAGCCAACGCCACCACCACCCGCAGCACCCCCACAAAAACAAAAACATTTTTTTATCCTAGAGATATCCCTTGGCCCGGTACCACTCCGCCGTGCGGCGAAGGCCCTCGTCGATCCCCACCCGGGGCGCGTAGCCGAGGTCCCGCTTCGCCTTGTCGATCTTGAAGGCCCGGTTCTGGCGGTACCAGTCCACCCGGCGGGGGAAGATCGGCGGCGTGATGCCGAACGGCCGGCAAATCTTCTCGACGACGTGCCCGGCGGCGACCACCGGCCAGACCGGGTAGTGCGGCACCTTCACCTCCACGCCGAGCGACTTGCCCACCCGCCGCACCAGCTCCTCGATCCCCAGGTACTCCTCGTCGGCGATCAGGTAGGCCTCGCCGTCGCCGGCCCCGTCCGCCATCGCCAGGACGAAGGCGTCCACCAGGTTGTCGATGTAGAGCGGGTGATAGAGGGTCTTGCCGTCGCCGAACATCGGGAAGCTGCCGCGGGCCACCCGGCGGTAGATCATCAGGAAGCGCTCGGGGTCGCCCGGCCCGTAGATGGCGGCGGGGCGCAGGATCACCGACGGCAGGCCGCGGCGGGTGAAACTCCTGGACCACCGGCTCCGCCTCGTACTTGGTCCGCTGGTAGTAGTCGGCGGGCTGGATCGGCGCGTCCTCGCCGCCGGGCGGCCGGTCGATGTTGCCGTGCACGCCGCAGGTGCTGCAGTAGACGAGCTTGCGCACCCCCTGGCCGCCAGGGCGGCCTCGAGGACGTTGCGCGTCCCCTGGACGTTGACGTCCCAGTAGTGGCTGTCCGGCACGTTCATCTCGCGGAACGCCGCCGCCAGGTGGTGCACGGCCTCCACCCCCCGCATCGAGCGGCGCACCACCTCCGGGTCGGTGACGCTGCCGAGGACCACCTCGGCCCCCCACTCCCGCAGCTCCCGGGTCTTCAAGCCTTCCTTGTAGTCGAGGGCCACCACCTGGTGCCCCTGGTCGAGCAGGCGCCGCACCAGGGCCTTGCCGCTGAAACCCGTCCCTCCGGTCACCAGGATCTTCATGCCGCGGAGCCTTCCTCGTCGAACGCGCAAAGGAAAATGACCGGCGAGCCCAGCGCCCAGGTCAGCCCCAGCCCGGCGCTCGCCCGCTCCATCGCCCGCGAGACGCCCACCCGGCCCACCGCGCGGTGGACCACCATGGGCACGAAGAACTGCCGGCGGACCGTGGGCCGGCCGAAGCCGTGCCGCGCGCACTCGGCGGCCACCTCGCCCGGCCGGAAGCAGCGGAAGGAGCGCGTATCCCCCTCGACCGCCCGCTTCCAGGCGAAGAGGGCGCCGTAGAGCCGGTTGAAGCTGCGGGTGTCCGGATAGTCCACGATCACCGCGCTACGCGCCACCCGGCACATCTCGGCGAGCGCCTGGCGCCATCCCTCCAGGTGGGTGAGCAGCCGGACCGCCAGGACCACGTCGAAGGAGCGGTCGGGAAATGGCAGCCGGCCGGCGTCGCAGACCTCGAAGCCGAAGGCGCCCGGCGGCAGGGAGCGGTCGAGCCGCTCCCTGCAGGCCTCCTCGCTGCCGGTGACCGTGACCCGGAAGCCCCGCCCGGCGAGCGGCGGCCGGCGAGCTGCGCGTGGCCGCCCCCCACCTCCAGCACCCGCCCTCCCGGCCAGGGGGCGAGCAGGTCGAGCACCGTCGCCGCCTGCACGGCCAGGAAGTGCTCCCCCACCTCCCCGGCGAAGCGCCCGGCGTAGGAGTCGGAGGCGGTCTCGACGTCCGGCGTCTCGCGGATCTCCCGGATTTCCGGGGTGTCCGGGGGTTTCCTGGGGAAAGAAGGACTCGGTGTCGAGGGTGAGGGGAACGCTCATCCGGCCATCTCTCTCGACCTGAACCCGCGCCAGCCCAGCGACTCGCAGAGGCGCGCCGCCGCCTCGGACGCCCGGGATCGATCCCCCAGTCCGTCCGCCGCAGCAGGAGATCCTCCAGGTGGATCACCGACTGCCGCTCGACGATCCCGCGCAGGTGCTCCCGCGCCGCGTTCCAGTCGTGCTCGGCCAGCCGCGTCAGCTCCGTCAGTGACAGAGGGGGATCGGCCGCCGGCCTTTCCACCTCGGCCGGAGCGGGCGGACCGGGCAGGTGGCCGCCGGCGGCGAGCGCCTGGAGCGTCCGCTCCCCCAGCGCCCGCGCCGTCGTCAGCTTGACCCCCGAGACGCTGACCAGCCCTCGCGGCCCGCCCCGTGCTCCCCATGGTCGTGGATCACCGGCCGCGACGCGGGGGTCCGGGAGCCCTCTGCGGCGGCCGGCAGCCTCCCCCAGAAGACCCGCAGGACCTCCTCGCGCTGGAGGTCGAACCCGGGCAGGGCGGCGTTCAGCTCGCGGAGGAACTCCGCGATCAGCGGCTCCCCCGGGGTGACCGGGGGTGCCGACAATCCCGCTAAAAAAGCACCCCGCGGGGATCGGAGCGTAGAAGGTGCCCGCCAGGGTCCCGCCCTGGAACGGCAGCAGGAACCAGGTCTGGGCGCCGGGCTCCCGGGAGGCGACCGCCACCGCGACTCCTCCCGTCCTCGGCCGGCGGCTCGCGGTCGAGCAGCAGGTTGAAGGCGAGCAGCGGCTGGAACAGCTCGGGAAGGGACGTCCTGGTCGAAGCGGCGGGCGACCCGGCGCGCCCAGGGTCCGGCGCAGCTCGCGACCGCCGCCGCCCGGATCTCGAAGCTCCGCCCCGACTCGCGGTCCACCGCCCGCACCCCCCGCACTTGGGCCCCCTCCACCCGCAGCTCCGCCGCCTCCACATAGTTGAGGGCGCGCGCCCCCGCCCGGCAGGCCCAGCGCAGAACTCGATCACCAGCCGGTGGGAATCGGCCACCACCGCGTCGTGCCACAGCGCGCTACCGCGCAGGCCGTCGCGGTCGACCCCCGGGAACAGCTCCACCGTCTCGGCGTGCCCGAGGAGCCGCCCGGGCGGGATCATCCGGTCCTCTCTCACCTCTTCGTTGCGCCGCCGGCCGAGCAGGGCGTCCGCCGCCAGCGCCGCCCGCAGCGGAGCGCGCCGCCGCAGCCGGCCGCCGCGCGGCGGAGCGTAGAGCGGCAGCAGGCAGGGGAGCGGCTCGACCAGGTCCGGGAAGTGCCGCAGCAGCCAGCGGCGCTCGGCGACCGATTCGCGGTAGCGCGGCAGGTCGAGCTGCTGGAGATAGCGCAGGCCGCCGTGGACGATCCGCAGGCTGTTCCAGGTGGTCTCGCCGCCGAAGTCCCCGCGCTCGAGCAGCAGGGTGGCGAGCCCCCGGCGGGCCGCCTGGAGGGCGAGCGTCACCCCCTGGATGCCGCCGCCGACGACGAGCAGATCGTAGGATTGGGAAGCCGCGGCCCGCGGTCCCGGTCGATGTCCGGCGAGGTCAGCGCGTCCATGGAGAGTAGACCGCGGCGGTCCTCTCCACCGGCGCCCCGCGAGCGCCGGGTCGGGGCCGGTGACGGGTGGCGGAACCGCAGGGTGCACTGGCCGGAAGGAAGGGGCCCAGCTCGCGCAGCCGCCCAAAGGTCCGCGGCGGCGAGGAGAGCGCCCGCAGCGCCCGCCGCAGGCTCTCGGCCGGCCGGCCGGCGTCGAACCCCTCCTCCAGCAGGAAGCCGTAGGAGCCCGCCCGGTCCACCTGCTCCGGCATCGGCAGCGGATCGCTGCCGCGGAGCACCGGGATGCCGCGCTCCTCGGCCTCGCGGAACAGCCGCGGCCGGCCGGCGATCTCGGGACGGCCGGCGTTGTCGCCCAGGCAGATCCCCGGCCGCTCGGAGCGGCAGACCACCTTCTCCACCAGGGCGCCGCGGTGGAACCACCACTTGCCGAACCCCCAAGGGATCACGGTAAGGGCGCCGCTCCACCGCACCCGGGCCAGCGCGTCGTTGAACGGCAGGCCGTCGGGGAACTCCTCCGGTCGTCGCCAGGCCCAGCACCTCCATCCCCTCGCGGCGAGCGCACCTGCCGGCCGGCGACGACCAGCAGGCTCTCCCCATCCGCCCGCCGCCGGTGGGCGGTCAGGACCGCCGGCTCCTCGGTGTCGGCTCGAAGTCCCAGGCGCCGAACTTCACCCCGTCCTCCTGCCGCTGCCAGCGCAGGAACCACCGGGCGCTCGCCGGCTCGGCCAGCATCAGGCAGCCGGCGGCCGGAACGGAAAGCCCCAGCTCGGCGGCCCCGCGAGCGAAGTTGCGCGCCGCGGCGTCCAGGAAGGTGTCGCGGTCGAAGCACGCATGAAAATGGGCGTGCGCGTCGATGAGGAGCGGGGCCGGGAGAGGCTGCTGGAGGTTCGCGTTCATAGTTGGACCGCTCTTCCCTGGAGCAATTTCCGTGCCCCGCCTGGGTGAAGCCGTCGCGATCTCTCTTTTTTTGCGGCAGCGAAGCCGACGTTGCGACAGCGCGGCTTCTCTTGCGACAGCGCAATCAACTTTGCGGCAGAGCAGCTTCGACGCGACAGCGAAGCTTACTTTGCGACAGCGAAGCTTCTACGCGACAGCGCGGCCGGCTTTGCGACAGAGAAGCTTCGACGCGGCAGCGAAGCTTACGTCGCGACAGCGCAGCTTACATTGCAACAGCGAAGCTTCTACGCGACAGCGAAGCCGGCTTTGCGACAGAGAAGCTTCGACGCGACGCCGCAGCTTACGTTGCGACAGCGCAGCTTCGGCAGGGCGCCGGGGAGTCGATTTTCCGGCGGGGTTGCTCTAGAGTAGCGGCCGTCCCACCATGGAGGCTTTCGCATGCTGCAGGATCTGACGCCGGAGTCGTTCGAGGCTCATCAGGGAACGCCGTTCCGGATCGAGCACGGAGGGGAAGCGCCCCTGGAGCTGGTGCTGCGGACGGTGAGGCGGCTCGAGCCCCATCCGGGACCGCGCGTCCAGCCGTTCTCGGTCTACTTCCAGGGCCCTCCCGGCCCCCCTCCTGCCGCAGCGGACCTACCGGATCGCGCACGACGGAATGGGGACGCTCGAGCTCTTCCTGGTCCCCCTCGGTCCCGACCCGAAGGGCGGGGGAATGCTCTACGAAGCCGTCTTCAACTGAGGAGGGCGCCACTCCATGAGCCGGTAGGGTCCCCGCTCCTCGATGGGCGAGAACCCCAGCCGCTCGTAGAGCCGCATCGCCGGATTGAAGGTCTCGACGTGGATCGTCACCGGCTTGCCCGCCGCCTCCCCCTCGGCCAGCAGGTCCCGCAGCAGGGAGGTCCCGAGCCCGCCCTGGCGGAACTCGGGGAGCAGCGTGATGTCCACCAGCCGGATCTCCGCCGGCCGGCGGTGCACGTAGAGCCGCCCGGCCGGGACGCCGTCCACCAGGATCACGTCAAACTGTGCCCCCTCATAGTGGTCCCGGTACCAGGCGTGCTGGGCCTCGAACTGGTGGCGGACGAAGGCGGCCTTCTGCTCCGCGGTCCAGTCGATCACCAGGGCCATCTCCTCCTCGCGGGTGCTGCCATACACCCGGAGGAGGAAGTCCATGTCGTCCGGCCCGATGGGCCGCAGGGTGATGCGGGAGTCCAAGGCGGTTCCTCCGGTCAGGCGGCCGGTCAGGTGGCCGGGACGGCCTCCGGCTCGATCGAGACGAGCACCGAGAACATCTCGGCCGGAGCCACCCGGGCGAAGTCGGCGAGCCGGGCGCTCTGGTCCCAGACGCCGGGGTTGAGCCCGAACACGTAGACCCCCCGGCGCAGGCGGGGCCGGCCGGGCTCGCTGTCGAGGGTGAACCTGGTCCGCAGCACCTGCTGGGTGCCGTCGGCCCCCCGGACCCGCAGGATGAACTGCGGCAGCACCTGCCAGTCGAGGGGGAAACGGAAGCTCATCGGCGGGCTGGGGTCCCAGCCGTACTTCTGCCGCAACCCCCAGAGGTAGGTGCGCAGCGGCGCCGGAGCCGCCGGATCGTTCGACGGGAAGACCGCCTCCAGATCGATCGCCGGCGGCGCCTCCCGGTGCCGCTTGGACTCCAGGGCGACCGGCGGATACAGGCCGTGCACGTGGATGCGCAGCGGCCGGCCGGGCAGCGACGTGTCCGCCTGGAACAGGCTGGCGGCGGGAACGATGACGAGCGGGTCTTCGGAGTCTTCTCTTCGGCGGCCACCAGGGGCCGGCGCACCTTGCGGGGCAGCCACTTGAGATTGCGGAACGTCTCGCTGCCGTCGATGTAGCCCACGGACATCGGCTGCGGGGCGGCCGCCGCCGCGGCCGCCAGGGGCTCGGCCCAGGCGAGGCTGCCGAACAGCGGCATCAGCAGTCCCGCGGAGCCGAGGGTGAGGAAATCGCGCCGCCGGAGCAGCGGAGGTGGGTCAGACTCCAACTTCGTTGAGCAGCCCATCGTACACCTCCATCCAATAATATTTCAATAAGCAAAATATAAAAACACGCGCCGGCCGCACAGGACCGGCGCGGGTTGTACAACCTCAGGTCCGGGGCGGGTAGACGCCCTGCAGCGCGATGCAGAAGTTGAGCGTCAGGTAGGGCTGCATGTTGTTGTGCGGCTGGTCGCCGCCGGCGGGAGCGATGATGTTGTCGCTCATCGTGACGAGGCCGGCGTTGCTGGCCTGGTAGAGATTGGCGCCGACCGAGCGGGCGAACGACTCCCCGGCAGCCTGCGGATCCTCTCCCGGCTGGTTGGACGCCATGAGGTTATGCGAGTGGGAAGGGATCTCCGACTCGAGGAGCGTCACGGTCTGGGAGCCCCCCGTCTCGCCCAGGTCGTGAAGAGACAACCCAGGACCCTGGCCCGGATGCATGGGAGCGTTCCCCTGCATGTTGGGCAGTGCGAAGTTGGACTTGCCGTCCCCGCCGTAGGTCGTCCCGAGCAGGGAGAACAGCGCCGTGTTCTGGGAGAGGGGCAGAATCTGGCCGTCGCAGAACGCCCACCCCTTGGGGGCGAAGTTGAACGGGAAGATGCGAATCTCGGCGACAAATGGATCCATGGCTCTCTCCTATGTCTGCGACGGGAAGATCCCGAACAGCGAGATGATGAAATCCACGCACAGATACGGCTGGAAGTTGTTGTGCGGCTGGCTGCCGCCGGTCGAGCTGACCGATTGAGCGTTCATCGCCGTATTGGCGTTCGCAGCGATATAGGGCGTGTAGTTCGGCGTCGTCGCCGGAATGTTGCCCGCCGCGTTCGTCGTCGTGGCGTTGTTGGTACTCGCGAGAAAGGGATGACTGTGAGCTGGGATCTGTGGCACGGTCAGGGTCACCGTTTCGACACCACCCGTTTCGGCGAGCGTGAAGCCGTTGCCGAAGTGGAGAGGCAGGCGGCCTCTCAGGTCCGGCAGCGCGAAAGTCGACTGGCCGTCGCCGCCATACGTCGTTCCAATCAGGTTGAACAGAGTCTCGTACTCTGAGATGGGAAGAAGCTGGCCTTCGCAGAACATCCAACCGGCCGGGGCGAAGTTCCCGGCGAACATCCGAATCTCCCCTACGTAAGGTTGTGCCATCGTCGTCCTCTCTCTAGGTCTGCGAAGGGAAAATGCCCTGAAGCGCGATGGAGAAATTCAGCACGAGGAACGGCTGCATGTTCAGGTGCGCCTGGCTCCCCCCGACGGTCGCGAGGGTCGTCGCGTTCATCGCACCGAGCGCGCTGGGAGGGGTGTACGTCTGGGACAGCGGACTGGCAAGAAAGTTCCCCGTGGGGATCGCGACATTCGTATTGTCCGATTGCGGCGAAGCCTTGGCCGAGTGGACGTGAGTCGGTATCTCGCTGATCGAGAGCGTGTGCGCCTGCTCTCCTCCTCTCTCCCCCAGCGTGTGCCCGCTGCCCATGTGGATCGGCGCCCGGCTCTGCAGATTGGGGAGCCCGAAGTTCACCCGGCCATCCCCTCCGTACGTGGTCCCAAGCAGCGAAAAGAGCGCCTGGTTCTGGTTGATGGGCAAGAGCTGGCCGTCGCACAGCGCCCATCCCTTGGGCGGAAAGCCAAAGGACATGATTCGAATCTCCGATAGGAACGGTTCTGCCACGTCGCACCTCCCTCTGAATGAATTAGCTCCGCCTGCAAACTCTTTCGTCAGCCATCCTACGGCGTGATCCCACAGCTCCCAGCGGCGACGCCGGTAATGGTGCCGGTAACGGTTCCGTCACTGCTGACCGTTGCCGCCGCCGGGTTTTGCGATACCAGGTAATTGTGAACGGTCGGCTCCACCTGCGGTCCGGAGTTCAGACCTTCGAGGTTGAAAGTCGACGTGTTGGCCCGCCGAACCTGCATGCCATAGAAGCCGGAGCCGCCGGCATCGGTGGTATTGCCGCTCATCTTCGCGCAGACCGTGCTGGTGTTCCGGGCCTGGACGCGGATGGAGTCGAGGGCGGTGCCGCCGGCGGCCACCGAAGCGTTGTTGCCCGTGACCGCGATCTTCAACAAGCCGCCGGCCCCGGAGGAGTTCGACGACTCACCCAAGATCGGATAGGCGTTGTCGATCTTGCTGACGGTGTTGTTCGCCACGTTCACGTTGAGAGTGCCCTGTCCGACAACGCTCGTCCCGGAGTTGAAGACCCGGATTCCGAACTGGTTGCCGCCGACGCCGGTCCCGGTGCAGATGTTGTTCTTGACGTCGCCGGTGCCGGTCCCGGGACCGCTGCCGCTGAAGACGTTGATCAACGTGCTGGGCAGACCGTTGACCGTGTTCCCGTCGATGTCGAAGGTCAGCGTCGAGGTGGGGCCGGGAGGGGCGGCCCGGGAGACCTGGATCCCCTGATTGCCCTGGTTCGGCGAACCAGCGGTAATGGTGTTGTTCAGGAAGGTCGCGCTCAACGTCGAGCCATCGCCGGAGTCTGCGCTCAGGGAGATCGTGCGGTTGCCGTTGAGAGTCGAGCGTCTGGACCGTGCCGGTCAGGTTACCGGTCGTATTCGTCTGGAAGAAGATACCGTTGTTGCCCGAGGCGGTGCTGTTGTCCTTGACCGTGCAGTTGCTGAAGGTGACCGTGCCGGTGACCGCCGAGTTGTGGACCCGGATGTTGTCCTCGGTCGAGCCGCTCACCTCGACCCTCGTCACCTGGGAATTCGCATCGCTCAGGTCGTTGAGCAGAATGCCCGCCTGCTCTCCCGTAGCGTTCGTGTTGTTCTGAATCAGGCAGTCGGTCAACGTGAACCCGGAGACTGTCGTCCCCTTGATGCCGCTGTTCGCGTTGTTCTTGATCCACATCAGGGCGAGGTTGGCCTTCGCGCTGGTGAGAGAGATCCCGTCAGCGGTCGTCTTCTGAATCGTCCCACCGCTGCAGGTCGTCGTACCGGTCTTGCACGAGTTCGCCGCACCGCTGCCAGTCACCGTAAAGACTCCGGACCCCGTGTTGCTGAGCAGGATGCCGTTCGCCGGCCCGCTGGCCGCCGTACCGGCTGAGACGCTCTTGAACTTCAGGCCCGCGGCGCCGATAGTCGTACTGGCAACGTTGATCGCCCTGCCCGTCGTCGTCACCACCGTGCTGGTGGCGTCCGTCGCCGTCACCGTGCCGCCGCCGGTCGCCGTGAAGGCGTCGGAGGCGCCGGTGCTCAGCGTCAGGGCGCCCGAGAAGCTGACCGTGGCGCCGGTGTTGGCGTTGAGGAAGATGCCCTGGCCGGTGCCGCTGCCGGTATCGGTGATGGCGCCGGTGAAGGACTTCGTGCCGCCCGTGGCGTTGGTCACCGAGACCAGGCGGCCCGTCGTGTCGGTGATGGTGCCGCCGTAGGTCACCGCGGCGTTGCCGGCGTTGACGTTGAAGTCGGTGCCGGTCGCGTTGGTGATCGTGCTGCCGGACGGCGCCGAGAAGGTGCCGGTGACCGTGTCGAGGCTCACCCCGGTGGTCGCGCTGTTGGTGCTCTTGAGGCTCGAGAGCTGCAGGTCGACCGTGGCGTTGGTCACGTCCACCGCCGGACCGCCGATCGCCTCGAAGGTGGCGACCCCGGCGCCCACGGTCACCCGCGTGCCGGTGCCCGCCCCGGTGTTCACCGCGCCGGTGCCGGTCACCCTGAGGGCGGCGCCGCCGTCCGCGAAGATGTCGAGATCGGTGAAGGCGAGGTCGCCGGAGACGCTGGCCAGCACCATGCCGGAGGCGCCGACGCCGTTGCCCGAAACGCCGATCACCGTCGTGCCGCCGGAGACGGTGTCGTAGCCGCCGCCCGGCACCGCGTCGAACTTGGCGCTGGTGATCGAGACGCCGGTGCCCACCGTGTTCTGGCTCACAGCGTTGTTGGCGAAGTTGGTGATCCAGGTGGTGCCGCCGAGCGAGCCGTCGACCAGGACACCGGTGGCGTTGGAGACCACCGCGTTGTTGCTGAAGGCGAGCGTCATCGTGCCGGCGCCGGCCGTGGTGCGGGCATCGAAGCCGTTGCCGGTGGCCGCGATGGCGTCGTTGTTGAGGACCGCCGTGAAGGCGCCGGTGCTGCCCTCGGAGAGGGTGACGCCGGTGAGGCCCGCGCCGGTGATGTCGTTATCGCTGATGGTGACGCCGACCAGGTTGGCGCCGGTCGAGTTCACCTTGACGGCGTTGCCGCTCGCCGCGATCGAGAGGCCGCGGACCTCGACGTTCTGCCGGTTGCCCGCCGTGGCCGGCACCGAGACGGCGTCACCGGACCCGTTGGTGATCTTCGGCTTGGAGCCGGCCGGGACCAGCGTCCCGAAGCCGGGGACGGTCAGGCCGATCCCCTCGCCCCAGAGCTTCTGGCCGTCCTTGAGCGTGATGCCGCCGGAGAGCGGCGTCGTGCCGGTGTTGCCGCGGAAGATGAAGATGATGTCGCCGTTGTTGGTGGTCGCCGCGTTGAACGCCGCGATGCTGTCGAAGGCGTTGGTCGAGCGGCCGTCGCCGCCCGCCGCGTTGTTGCCGTCCACGATGTCCCGGATGTACCAGACCCGCTGGCCGACCGTGATGTTGATCGTGCCGGTGGTCGCGTTCTGCGAGTCCGTCACCTGGTAGGTGAAGGAATCCGTGCCGGTGAAGCCCGCCGGCGGCACGTAGGTGAAGGAGCCGTCGGCGGCGATCGAGTAGCTGCCGCCGTTGGTCGAGCTGCCCGAGGCGGGCACGACGGCGGGGGCCGACGGACCGTCCGCGTCGGTCGGCGCCGACTTCGCCAGAGCGCCCTGGGCGTCGGTCCAGGCGGCGACGCCGGGGAGGGTGGCGCCCGCCACGTGGAGCTGCGTGTTGCCCGGCGTGGTGTAGGTGATCGGGTTGTTGGTCAGCACCGGCGCCTGGTTCACGTGGGTGATCGCGATGGTGAACGTCTGCGCCGCCGAGGTGTCGACGCCGCCGTTGGCCGTGCCGCCGTTGTCCATCGCCACCAGGGTGATCGTGGCCGTCGAGGTGCCGGCCGGCACGATCGCCGGGGTGAAGGTGAGCACGCCGGTCGGCGAGACCGATGGGCCCGCCGCGAAGATCCCCGGGTTGCTGTTGCCGGTGATGTTGAAGACCACCGTCTGGCCCGACTCGTTGGCCGGTCCGGGCGAGATGCCGGTCGCCCACGGGTTGACCGTGATCGCGCCGGCGTTGTCGAGGACGTTCTGGTCCGCGCCCTTGGTGAACGACGGCGCGTCGTTGACGAAGCTCACGGTGATGGTGAAGGTCTGCGGCGCCGAGGTGTCCTGGCCGCCGTTGGAGGTGCCGCCGTTGTCCATCGCCACCAGCGTGATCGTCGCCGTGCCGGAGACGTTCGCCGCCGGGGTGTAGGTCAGCACGCCGGTGGACGAGACCGCCGGACCCGCCGAGAACAGGCCGGGGTTGGTGTCGCCGGTGACGACAAAGGCCACCGTCTGGCCCGACTCGTTGGCCGGACCGGGCGAGATGCCGGTCGCCCACGGGCTGACCACCTGCGCGCCGGAGTCCTCGGGCACCGCCTGGTTGGGACCCTTGGTGAAGCTCGGCGCCTGGTTCACCGGCGTCACGGTGATGGTGAAGGTCTGCGGCGCCGAGGTGTCCTGGCCGCCGTTGGCCGTGCCGCCGTTGTCCATCGCCACCAGGGTGATCGTCGCCATGCCGGAGGCGCCCGCCGCCGGGGTGTAGGTGAGCACGCCGGTGGGCGAGACCGCCGGACCGGCCGAGAACAGGCTCGGGTTGGTGTTGCCGGTGACGTTGAAGACCACCGTCTGGCCCGACTCGCTGGCCGGACCGGGCGAGATCGCCGTCGCCCAGGGATTGACCGTCTGCGCTCCGGAGTTCTCGATCACCGTCTGGTCGGCGCCCTTGGTGAACGACGGCGGCTGGTTGACGCTGCCCACCGTGATGGTGAAGGTCTGCGGCGCCGAGGTGTCCACGCCGCCGTTGGCCGTGCCGCCGTCGTCCTTGAGGACGAGGGTGATCGTCGCCGAGCCGAAGACGTTCGCCGCCGGGGTGAAGGTCAGCACGCCCGTCGGGGAGACCGCCGGACCGGCCGAGAACAGCGCCGCGTTGGTGTTGCCGGTGATCTGGAAGGCCACCGTCTGGCTCGATTCGCTGGCCGGACCGGGCGAGATCGCCGTCGCCCACGGGTTCACCGTCGCCGGGCCGGAGTTCTCCAGCACGGACTGGTCAGGACCCTTGGTGAAGCTCGGCGCCTGGTTGACCTGGGTCACGGTGATGGTGAAGGTCTGCGGCGCCGAGGTGTCCTGGCCGCCGAAGGCCGTGCCGCCGTTGTCCATCGCCACCAGGGTGATCGTCGCCGTGCCGAAGGCGCCCGCCGCCGGCGTGTAGGTGAGCACGCCGGTGGGCGAGACCGCCGGACCGGCCGCGAACAGGCTCGGGTTGGTGTTGCCGGTGATGTTGAAGACCACCGTCTGGCCCGACTCGCTCGGCGGACCGGGCGAGATCGCCGTGGCCCACGGATTGACCGTCTGCGCTCCGGAGTTCTCGACCACCGTCTGGTCAGCGCCCTTGGTGAACGACGGCGCCTGGTTGACGTTACTCACCGTGATGGTGAAGGTCTGCGCCGCCGAGGTGTCCGCGCCGCCGTTGGCCGTGCCGCCGTTGTCCTTGAGGACGAGGGTGATCGTCGCCGTGCCGAAGGTGTTCGTCGCCGGGGTGAAGGTCAGCACGCCGGTCGGCGAGATCGCCGGGGCCGTCGAGAAGAGCGCCGCGTTGGTGTCGCCGGTGACCTGGAAGGTCAGCGTCTGGCCCGACTCGTCCGCCGGGCCGGGCGAGATCGCCGTCGCCCAGGGGCTGATCGTCTGCGGGCCGGCGTTCTCGACCACCGAGACGTTCGGCCCCTTGGTGAACGAGGGCGCGTCGTTGACCGCCGTCACGTTGATCACGAAGGTCTGCGGCGCCGAGGTGTCGACGCCGCCGTTGGCCGTGCCGCCGTTGTCCTTGAGGACGAGCGTGATCGTCGCCGTGCCGTTGGCGTTGGCCGCCGGCGTGTAGGTCAGCACGCCCGTCGGCGAGACCGCAGGTCCCGCCGAGAACAGCGCCGCGTTGGTGTTGCCGGTCACCTGGAAGGCCACCGTCTGGGTGCCCTCGCCCGGACCCGGCGAGATCGCCGTGGCCCACGGGTTGACCGTCTGCGGACCGGCGTCCTCGAGCACCGTCTGGTCGGCGCCCTTGGTGAACGACGGCGCCTGGTTGACGTTGTTCACCGTGATGGTGAAGGTCTGCGGCGCCGAGGTGTCCACGCCGCCGTTGGCCGTGCCGCCGCTGTCCTTGAGGTCAAGAGTGATCGTCGCCGAGCCGAAGGCGCTCGGCGCCGGGGTGAAGGTCAGCACGCCGGTCGAGGAGACCGCGGGCCCGGCCGAGAACAGCGCCGCGTTCGTGTTGCCGGTGATCTGGAAGGTCAGCGTCTGGCTCGCCTCGTCCGCCGGGCCGGCCGAGACCGCCGTCGCCCACGGGCTCACCGTCACCGGTCCGGCGTTCTCCAGCACGGACGGATCGGCGCCCTTGACGAACGACGGCGCGTCGTTGACCGCCGTCACGTTGATCACGAAGGTCTGCAGCGCCGAGGTGTCCACGCCGCCGTTGGCCGTGCCGCCGTTGTCCTTGGCCACCAGGGTGATCGTCGCCGTGCCGTTGGCGTTCGCCGCCGGCGTGTAGGTCAGCACGCCGGTCGAGGAGACCGCCGGACCGGCCGAGAACAGCGCCGCGTCGGTGTTGCCCGTCACCTGGAAGGTCACCGTCTGGGCGCCCTCGTTGGGGCCGGCCGAGATCGCCGTGGCCCACGGATTGACCGTCTGCGGCCCGGCGTCCTCGAGCACCGTCTGGTCGGCGCCCTTGGTGAACGACGGCGGCTGGTTGACGTTGTTCACCGTGATGGTGAACGTCTGCGTCGCCGAGGTGTCAACGCCGCCGTTGGCCGTGCCGCCGCTGTCCTTGAGGTTGAGGGTGATCGTGGCCACGCCGAAGCTGTTGGTCGCCGGCGTGTAGGTCAGCACGCCGGTCGGCGAGATCGCCGGACCGGCCGAGAACAGCGCCGCGTTGGTGTTGCCCGTCACCTGGAACGCCACCGTCTGGCCCGACTCGTCCGCCGGGCCGGGCGAGATCGCCGTCGCCCACGGGCTCACCGCCTGCGGCCCGGCGTTCTCCAGCACTGTCTGGTCGGCGCCCTTGGTGAACGACGGCGCGTCGTTGACCGCCGTCACGTTGATCACGAAGGTCTGGGGCGCCGAGGTGTCCACGCCGCCGTTGGCCGTGCCGCCGTCGTCCTTGGCGACCAGGGTGATCGTCGCCGTGCCGTTGGCGTTCGCCGCCGGCGTGTAGGTCAGCGTCCCGGTCGAGGAGACCGCCGGACCGGCCGAGAACAGCGCCGCGTTGGTGTCGCCGGTCACCTGGAAGGTCACCGTCTGGGCGGACTCGTTCGCCGGGCCGGGCGAGATCGCCGTCGCCCAGTTGGGCACCGTCTGCGCTCCGGCGTCCTCGAGCACGGTCTGGTCCGCCCCCTTGGTGAACGACGGCGCCTGGTTGACGCCGGTGACGTTGATGACGAAGGTCTGCGGCGCCGAGGTGTCCACGCCGCTGTTGGCCGTGCCGCCGTTGTCCTTGAGGACGACGGTGATCGTCGCCGAGCCCGAAGCGTTGGCCGCCGGCGTGTAGGTCAGCACGCCGGTCGGCGAGATCGCCGGGCCGGCCGAGAACAGCGCCGCGTTGGTGTTGGCGGTCACCTGGAAGGCCACCGTCTGGGCCGACTCGTCCGCCGGGCCGGGCGAGATCGCCGTCGCCCAGGGGCTGACCGTCTGCGGCCCGGCGTTCTCCAGCGCCGTCTGGTCCGCGCCCTTGGTGAACGACGGCGCGTCGTTGACCGCCGTCACGTTGATCACGAAGGTCTGCGGCGCCGAGGTGTCCTGGCCGCCGTTGGCGGTGCCGCCGTCATCCATCAGGACGACGGTGAGGGTGGCGGTGCCGTTGGCGTTCGGGGCCGGCGTATAGGTCAGCACGCCGGTCGAGGAGATCGCCGGAGCGGCCGAGAACAGCGACGGGTTGGAGTTGTTGGTGACGTTGAAGGTCAGCGCCTGGCCCGACTCGTTGGCCGGACCGGCGGAGATCGCCGTCGCCCACGGGTTGACCGTCTGCGCGCCGGCGTCCTCGAGCACCGTCTGGTCGGCACCCTTGGTGAACGACGGCGCGTGGTTGACCGCCGTCACGTTGACCGTGATCGTCCCGGTGCCCGACAGCGCCGGCGTGCCGTTGTCGGTCACCTGCACCGTCAGCGAGTAGGTGGGGGTGGTCGAGAAGCTGAGCTGGGTCGAGTCCGCGACGGTGATCTGCCCGGTCGCGGCGTTGATCGCGAAGGCGCTGCCCGTGTTGCCCGCCGTGATGGCGAAGGTGTGGGTCTGCCCGGCGTCGGGGTCGGTGAAGGTCACCGGCGTCCCCACGCTGGTGCCGTTCGGCGAGCCCTCGGTCACCGCGAAGGTGGCGGGGTTGACCACCGGCTTCTCGTTGACGTTGGTCAGGTTGATCGTGATCGTCCCGGTGCCCGACTTCACCGGCGTGCCGTTGTCGGTCACCTGCACGGTCAGGCTGAACGTCGGGGTGACCTCGAAGTCGAGGGCCGCGGAGTTGGCGACCGTGATCTGCCCCGTCGCGGCGTTGATCGCGAAGGCGCCGCCGGAGTTGCCGGCGGTGATCGCGTAGGTGTGGGTCTGGCCCGGGTCGGCGTCGGTGAACGCCACCGGCGTCCCCACGTTGGTGCCGTTCGGGCTGTTCTCCGGGATCGAGAAGGTCGCCGGGGTGACCACCGGCGCCTGGTTGGTCGGGATCACGTTGGCGTCGATCCGGAAGTAGAAGGCGTTGCCGCTGCGCGCGCTGTACAGCGCGACGATGTCGGTGCCGACCGGTGCCGGCGGCGAATCCGGACCGTCCACCGCCGAGAGCGTGCCCGCCGTCCACTCACCCTTGGTCGTGCCGTCGAGGTCGAAGGCCGCGGCCCAGGCGAGCCCGGTCCCGGCGAGGAGCAGGAAGGCGACCAGGAAGGCCGGCGCCGAGGCCGTGCGGCGGCGCAGGAGGACCACGGCGGAGCCGGCGAGCAGCAGGCCGAGCAGCATCAGGCCCCATTCGGAGAGGGTCGGGACGTCGGCGAGGCTCGCCGCGTCGAGGAAGATCGGCGGCCCGTTGCCGGGGGTCGCCTTCGCCTTCAGCAGCTCGTCGCGCAGGACGTTGCCGCCGTCGAAGGCGAGCACCCCCAGGCGGACGGTGTTGACCTTGAGGCCCGCGGGCAGCAGGGTCAGCGGATAGTAGGTCTCGATGACGCTGGAGCCGCCGGTGCCGTTGCTGGAGCCGATCGTCCACGGCAGCGGGTGCCCCGGCGGCGGGATCACCGCGACCGGAGCGCCGAAGGAGACCCCGGTGCAGGTCTGCACCGTCACCGCGGTCACCTGCGCCGTGACGCCGGTGACGGTCACCGTCGTGTTGAGGATCTGCTCCACCCCCGGGAACGTCCCCGACAGGGCGGTGACGTTGCAGCCGGTATTGGTGTGGTTGTCGAGGTCCATCAGGATCTGGAACGTCGACGTCGTGGACGGCGCCGCGGCCGCCGCGATCGCCGAGGCCGCGGGCGCGAGGCCCACCGCCAGCAGCAGAGAGGCGAAAACGATCCTGACTACAGTGGATTTCAAGAAATTCATTGGAGAGCTCCTCGCAGGAACGTCAAGCGCCCCTCCTCCCCACGGAGGACGGGCTACGACGGGCAGACAGATCAACGATAGCGAACGGCATCACCAGTAAGATCTACAACCAGTACGAGCTACAAAACCCTCTGCCTCGATCCCCCTGGTGTGTCCACTTGGACGGACTTGTGCCTACGTACCCGGGCGGGGCAGAGACCTGGACTTCGGTGTGAATACGTTACCACAACCCTGCAAAGTTGGGAACGCACCCTCTGGTATGCTTGCGGGGAACTCCTGCGCCGCCCACGATGCCCGAAGCCTCCGCGAACTCCAGCTCGCTGCTCGCCACCAAGCTCTACATCCCGGCCCCGCGCCCCAACCGGGTGCCCCGGCCGCGGCTGACGGCGCGGATGGAGGCGGGCGCCGCGGGTCCCCTGACCCTGGTCTCGGCCCCGGCCGGCTTCGGCAAGTCGACGCTGCTCTCGGAGTGGATTCATGGCGGGGACGGTGGGGCTGGCGGGCGCGGCCGCGCGGTCGCCTGGGTGTCGCTCGACGAGGGGGACAACGATCCCGTCCGCTTCCTCGGCTACGTGGTGACGGCGCTCGGCAAGGTCCGTTCCGGGCTCGGGGAAAACGCGCTGACCCTGCTGCGGCACCTGCGGAGCCCCGCCGCGGAACGGCTGGAATCGATCCTGGAATCGATCCTGGAGCCGGTCCTGACCGGGCTGCTGAACGAGATCCACGCCGCGGGCGAGGAGATCGTGCTGGTGCTCGACGACTACCACGCGGTGGACGGCGCGGCGGTCCACCAGGCGGTGCAGTTCCTGCTCGACCGGCTGCCGCCCTGCCTGCACCTGGTGCTCTCGACCCGGGTCGATCCGCCGCTCCACCTCTCCCGGCTGCGCGCCCGCGGCCAGCTCTGCGAGCTGCGCGCCCGCGACCTCCGCTTCACCTCCCAGGAGGCGGCCGACTTCCTCAACCAGGCGATGGGCCTGGCGCTCTCGACCGCCGACGTCGAGGCCCTGGAGGAGCGCACCGAGGGGTGGGCCGTGGGGCTGCAGATGGCCGCCCTGTCGCTCGCCGGGCGGCGGGACGCCGAGGCGTTCATCGCCCAGTTCACCGGCAGCCACCGCTTCGTCCTCGACTATCTCACCGACGAGGTGCTCTCCCGGCAGCCGGAGCCGGTGCGCGAGTTCCTGCTGCGCACCTCGATCCTGACCCGCCTCTCGGCCCCGCTCTGCGACGCCGTCACCGGTCCGGCGGCCGGGGGAGGAGCCGGAGGAGAAGACGGCCGGGCGATCCTCGAGGGGCTGGACGCCGCCAACCTCTTCCTGATCCCGCTCGACGACACCCGGACCTGGTACCGCTACCACCACCTCTTCGGCACCCTGCTGCGCCACCAGCTCGAGCGCCGGGAGGGAGCGGCCGGGGTGGCGGCGCTGCACGGCCGGGCCGGGGACTGGTACGCCGCCCACGGCTACCCCGAGGACGCCCTGGAGCATGCCCTGGCGGCCGGAGCGCTCGACCGCGCCACCGAGCTGATCTCCGAGCACGCCCGGCCGCGGCTGATGCGGGCCGACGCCGGGACGGTGATCCGCTGGATCCGCTCGCTGCCGCCCGAGTGGCTGGACCGCCGGCCGGAGCTGCGCCTCACCTACGCCTGGGCGCTGGTCAGCCAGCTCGAGCTGCGGGGGGCCGAGGAGCAGGTGGAGGCCGCCGAGCGGGTGATCGCGGCCGCTCCGGGCGCCGATCCGGGCGCGCGGCCGGGCGTGAAGACCGGCCTCCCGGACCTCGGCGTCGAGATCCTGCGCGGGCTGCTCACCCGCACCGCCGGGCGGCCCCGGGAGGCGATCGATCTCTACCGCAGCGCTCTCGGACGGCTGCCGGAGGATGGCCACTTCCTCCGCGGCCTCCTCTTCCTGGAGCTCGCCATGGCTCATCTGATGATCGACGAGCTGGCGGCGGCCGAGGAGTCCCTGCTGGCGGCCGGCGCGGCGAACGGCCGCGCCGGCAACACCTTCGTCGTCCTCATCTCCGAGTGGAACCTGGCCGAGATCCGCATCGCCCAGGGGCGGCTGCGCGAGGCCCTCGACCTCGCCCGCCGGTCGCTGCGGCTGGCCGAGGGGGACGCGCCCGGCGGCCGGCCGGCGCCGGGAGCGGCGATGGCGCACGGCATCCTGGCCGAGATCCGGCGGGAGTGGAACGACCTGCCCGCCGCCGTCGAGCTCGCCGGCCGGGCCTGGGAGCTGGGCAAGCAGGGGGAGATCGCCAACGGCTTGCTGGTGGGGAGCTTCGCCATGGCGCACGTGCTGCAGTCGCTGGGGGACTACCCCGGGGCACTGGCGGCTCTCGGGCGGGCCGAGGAGATCCTGAGCCGGGCCGGGCAGCCGAGCTTCGTGGTGATCATCCATGCCCGCCGGGCCGGCATCCAGCTCGACCAGAGCCGGACCGAAGGGAACCGGGAGGCCCTGGAGGCGGCCGGGCGGTGGCTGCGGGATTCGGGGCTGCTCGACGGCGGCCTGGGCCTGGACCTGGACCTGGACCCGCCCGGCGGGAAGCTGACGGTGATCCACCGCCGCGAGCTCCCCTATCTGGTCGCCGTCCGCGTCCTGCTCGCCCAGGGGGAGACCGGCGCCGCCCTGGAGCTGCTCGCGAGCCTCCGCGGGATGGCGGAGAGGAGCGGGCGCGTCCGCTCCTCGATCGAGATCCTGGTCCTGGAGGCGCTGGCCCGGGAGGCGCGGGGGGAGCGGGAGGAGGCGCTCGCCGCCCTCGGCCGGGCGCTGGCGCTCGCCGAGCCGGAGGGGTTCGTGCGGATCTTCGTCGACGAGGGGCCGGAGCTCGCCGGGCTGATCGAGCGGGCGGCGCCCGGGGCCGCTTCCCCCGGCTACGCCCGCCGGCTCGCCGAGGCGTTCGGACCGGCCGGGGCCTCCAGGGTCTCCGCGCCGGTCCCTCCCCCGCCGTCCCCGCCGCGGGCGGAAACCGTGGAGACCCTGGCCGAGCCGCTCTCCGATCGGGAAGTCGAGGTGCTCCGGCTGATCGCGACCGGCCTCTCCAACGCCGATGCCGGCCAGCGGCTCTTCATCGCGCCGAGCACGGTCAAGAAGCACCTGGAGAACATCTACGCCAAGCTCGGCACCCGCAACCGGACCCAGGCGATCGCCCGGGCCCGGTCGGCGGGGGTGTTGTAAAGGGGCCGGCTTCAACCCCTTGTCGTCAACAGAGTTCCTCGGCAGTCCTCCGCCATCAGCCCGGAGGGCGGCCTTTCCCTAGCCCAGGGTGTCAACCCTGGGACTGGGGCTCCGATCCCCAGGGCTCACGCCCTGGGCTAGGGAAGGCCGCCCTCCGGGCTGGCGCCGAAGGATCCGCCTACCTCACCTCCTGCGCCTGGCCGTTCTGGAGCGCGCGGTCCATCAGCGTGCGGAGCTCCTTTTCGGCCTTGCGGCTCAGCTCCTCCTGCTGGCGGCCCAGCGCTTCCTGCTGTTCCCCGAGCTCTTCCTGCTGGTGGCTGAGCGCCTCCATCCTGGCGTCCAGCTCCTTCTCGCGCTTCTCGAGATCGCGGTCGCCGGCGCTATCGCCACCGTCGCCACGGCGGGCACGGTCGGCGGTGAGGGCTCCCATCTCGGCTCCGAGAGCTCCCTGCTTTGCACCCAGCGCGCCCTGACGGCCGCCGAGCTCACCCTGCCGCGCTCCCACCTCCCCCTGGGCTTTGAACAGCTCTCCGGCTTGCTTCAGGAGGGCGGCATCGCGGACGACGTACTCCTTGCCGCCGTGACGGAACCAGAGGATGCCCCCCCTGGAGTCGCCCCGCAGGCGCTTCACCTTCTTCAGCTCGTCCATAGAGCCGCTCATCGTGGTCGTGGTCGAATCATCGCCGCCGTACAGCAGCACGTAGTCATCGCCGCCGCCGTCGCCGTGCCGGTAGGAGTAGCTGGAATGCCTGGGTGGAACCGGCGGGCGGGGCGGCGCGGGAGGCGCCGGCGGCACCGGGGGAGGCGGCGCGTAGGCCAGCTTCGCCACCGGCCGCGGACCCGCTCCGGGCCGGGGGGTGGCCCCCACCGGCGGCAGGGGAGCCAGGGGGGCCAGGGCCGGCCGGGCGCGAGGAGTCCGGGCCGCGCGAGGAGCCCGGGGAGGGAGGGGGGTGACGGGAGCCACCACGGGAACGTCTCCTTCCCCGGCTTCCGGAGGCTCGGGAGCCTCGGGGATTTCCGCGGGGATGGGAGTGGCCTCCGGCGTGTCCGCCTGGGGAGCCTCGGGGGCCTCGGGGGCTTCGGGAGCCTGGGCGGCCTCGGGCGCCTTTGGGGTCCGCGGCTGGGCCACGATCTGGAGCGGCACGAGACCGGCGAGCGCCACCGCTGCGGCGATCCACCACCAGCCGGAGAGACGGCGTTTGGATTCTGAAGTCTGCTGAAGCATCTGAAGTCTCCTTTTGAGGTTCTGCAGGGAGGGCGAGGCGCCCGCGGCGGCGAGACCGGTCTCTCGCGGGGCCACACCCCACCGGAGGAGCAGGCGCCCGTAGGCCTGGGGCGCCGTCCCCAGGATTCGGAGCACCTCCGCGTCGCACGCGGCTTCGCGGGCGATCGCGTATTCACGGACGGCGAGCGCCGCCAGCGGATGAAAGAAGAAGATCCTGTGCGCCAGGGCCGGCACCCATCCGAGCCACAGATCCTTGCGGCGCAGGTGGACCAACTCGTGGCAGAGCGTCATCGAGATCTCGGCCGGGGTCAGCCGCTCGAGGCCGGAGCGCGGGATCAGCACGACCGGCTGCGCCAGTCCCGTGACCTGCGGCGTCCGGACGTCCGCCGACCCGCGCAGGTCCGGCGCCCGGCGGAGCCCGAGGAGGGCGCAGATCTCCGCGAACGCCGAGCGCACCCACCCCTCCCGCACCGGCTCCGCCGACCGGACGATCCGCCGCGTCCACCGGAACTGGCGGACCGCCTTGCCAGCGAGAACCAGGAGCCCCGAGAGCCACAGGCCCGCCAGGGCCAGCTCTCCCATCCTCCAAAAATCGGTCCCCTTCCCCTCTCCCGGTGAGGGAGGAAGGGAGGGGACGGGAGAGGGGCCAGGGGTGAGGGCTCGGGCGGGGGCGCCGCCCCCATTCCTTAGATAGAGGGGCCGGGTCTCCGCCACCGGCGCCTGGGTCGCCGGAAGCACCGGCAGGCGCACCGCCGGCAGCGCGACGAGGCCCAGCAGCAGCTTCAGGCACGCCGCCCACCACAGGGCGCAGCGCAGCGCGGCCGGCAGGCGCGGGAAGAGGCGGCAGACGATCCACACCGCGGCGACGAAGAGGGCGCCCTGGAGAGAGGCCCGCGCCAGCGTCTCGACGATCCCGGGGACGCTCATGCCTCCTCCTTGCGCTTCGACTGCAGCTTCGCCACCATCTCCTCGAGCTCGGCCAGGTCCTCGGCCGAGACCTCGGCCTCCTCGGTCAGGTAGGTCACGAAGGGGGACACGGAGCCGCCGAGCGTCTTCTCGACGAACGACTTCACCACGTCCCGCATCACCTCCCCCGCCCCCGTGGGAGAGGTGTACCGGTAGACCCCCTCCACCTGCCGGCGGTCGAGCCGCCCCTTGGCGCGCAGCCGCTCCATCATCGTCAGCACGGTGGACCGGGCGAGCCCCCGGGGCGCGCCGAACTCCTCCGCCGCCTGCCCCGCGCTCGCGCCGCCCCGCTCCGCCAGATACTGCAGGAGGGCCAGCTCCTGATCTCCGATCGACTTGGGTTTCATGGGTCTCGTCAGCTCCTCGCCGCCTTGTCTACAGCTGTCGTCATCATAGGCGTGACGACAGTTGTCGTCAAGAGGGTTTACGGCGGGAGGATGGGGAAAGTTTCGGCGAGGCCGGGCTCGGACGGTCTTCCGGCGTGCTGATCCGGTGTGCCGGAGCGTGGGAGGCGGTGAGGCTCCGGACAACCACGGCTTGACCTTGATCCTTACCAGATCTACTATTTGGTAAGGAGATCGTCCATGACAAAGTCGAGCATCACGGTGAAATATCAGACGACGGTGCCCAAAGAGGTTCGAGAGAGGCTGAAGGTAGGACCCAGCGACGTCCTCCAGTGGGAGGTGATCGGGGATCATGCGCGCGTTACGGTCGCGCCTGCGGATTTCCTGGGTCTGCAGGGAAGATTCAAGGTTGGAGCGGGCGATCCTGTTGAAGATGTGCGTAGAGCGCGAGAGATGATGGGAACCGAGGATCGATGAAGACGGTTCTCGTCGATGCCAATGTGCTGGTCTCCTTTCTGACCGACAGAGACAAGGACCAGCAGGAGAAAGCCGCCATGCTTCTCTCCGCCGCACGCGAGCGAGAGCACTCGCTGATTATCCACACGGTCTCCGTCTCGGAGACGATCTACGTTCTGCGTAACCTGTACAAAGCCGATCAACAGGAGATCGCCGATTCCATGCGTCAGTTGCTGGGCTTGCCTGGAGTCGTTTCCACGGGTGAGGTCTCCTGGAGCTTGGTTTTTGAGCGCTGGCCTGACGTGATCTCAAATTTTGGCGATGCCATCCTCGCCGCTACTGCGGCCCAAGAAGACTACGATGCGGTGGCCACCTTCGATAGGCCCCTTAGAAAGAAGCTGGCGCAACAGGGTTCCACCTCCTACTGGTCTGACTGAGCCTCACCGCCACGCGAATACCGGCTGCTCGTAGTGGGCCACCCGGCATCATGGCCCGAGATCATCGATGTAAACGCGTTTTCATCCTATCGGCGCCTCTCCGGCTGGGATAGAGTCGATCGGGGACACTGACGATGCCGAAATCCTTTTCTTTTCCCGACGGATTCCTCTGGGGCGCGGCCACCTCGGCCTATCAGATCGAGGGCTCGCCGCTCGCCGACGGCGCCGGCCCGAGCATCTGGCATCGCTTCGTGCGCACGCCATGGCTGGTGCCGAGCGGCGACACCGGCGACGTGGCCTGCGACCACTACCGGCGCTACGAGGAGGACGTGCGGCTGATGCGCGAGCTGGCCTTAAGCGCCTACCGGTTCAGCGTCTCGTGGAGCCGCGTGCTGCCGGAGGGGCGCGGCCGGATCAACGAGAAGGGGCTCGACTTCTACCGCCGGCTGGTGGACGCCCTGCTCGAGCAGGGCATCCGGCCGTTCGCGACGCTCTATCACTGGGACCTGCCGGCGGCGCTCGACGACCGCGGCGGCTGGCTCAACCGCGACGTGGCGGACTGGTTCGCCGAATATGCCCAGGTGATGTTCCGCGCCCTCGACGGCCGGGTCGAGAATTGGGCGACGCTCAACGAGCCCTGGGTGGTGACCGACGGCGGCTATCTGCACGGCGCGCTCGCGCCCGGACATCGAAACCTTTTCGAAGCGCCGATCGCCTCGCACCACCTGCTGCTCGCCCACGCCGCCGCGGTGGAGGTCTACCGCGCGGAGGGCAAGCACCGGATCGGCCTGGTGGTGAACATCGAGCCGAAGTATCCGGCCTCGAACCGCGACGAGGACGTGGCGGCCACCCGCCGGGCGGACGCCTACATGAACCGGCAGTATCTCGATCCGGTGATCCACGGCCGCTATCCGGAGGAGATGCGGGAGATCTTCGGCGAGGCCTGGCCGGATTTCTCTCCGGAGGATCTGGCGCGCATCCGCCAACCGATCGATTTTCTCGGAATCAATTACTACACCCGCAACGTCACCCGTTTCGATGCCGCCGCGCTCCCCGTCCAGGCGGGCGCCGTGCGGCAGAAGCGCCACATCTACACGGAGACGGCCTGGGAGGTCTACCCCCAGGGGCTCACCGACACGCTGGTCTGGGTGAAGGAGAAATACGGCGACATCCCGCTCTACATCACCGAGAACGGCGCCGCCTTCTACGATCCGCCCACGGCGGACGGCGAGGTGCAGGACCCGCTGCGGGTGGACTATCTGCGGGCGCACCTCCGGGCCGCCCGCGAGGCCATCGACCATGGGGTCGACCTGCGGGGCTACTTCGCCTGGTCGCTGTTCGACAACCTGGAGTGGAGCCTCGGCTTCGCCAAGCGGTTCGGCATCGTCCACGTGGACTTCGAGACGCTGAAGCGGACTCCCAAGGCCAGCGCGCGGTTCTATTCAGAGGTGATCCGGACGAACGGAGGAGTGTTGGGATAGGTCCTCAGCGCTTCACCACAACATCCGCCGGCACCTTCCGGATCACCCGGTCACCGAACACGATCCCCCCGGGCGGCACCGTCATCCCGCCTCCCACCCGCAGCCGCACCGAACCTCCCGCCACCGTCAGCGAGTAATCCAGCAGCCCCCAGGGCGTGGGGAGCCGCCGAACGGTGACTCCCTCCGGCGCCGCGATCCACTCGGTGGGGACTCCGGCGGCGAGCACGAGCGCCTGGTCTGAGTCCCGCTCGTAGGCAAGGAGGTCGAGGAAGGAGCGGATGAAGTCCGAGGCAACCCAGGTATGGGGAAGATCGCCCAGGAAGCTGGGCGCGCGAAGATCGCGGTAGACCACCTCGGGCCACTGGTTCCAGCCCGGCGGCCGGCGATCCTTCAGGAAGAGGTCGAGCAGCTCGCGAGCGCGCTCCGTCCAACCCAGTCGCACGAAGGTGCCGACGACGCGCAGCTCATAAGGCGTGTAGGCCTTCCAGTCACCGGTCTTCCGCTGCTCGATCTCTTTCCAGTAGGACTCGAAGGTCCGCTCCAGAGCTTGCCGCGGCAACTTGCCGCGCAGGTCGTCGAGCTCGCCGCCGGGGCTGAGCGCGGTGGTGGTGGAGGTGGGGTCACGGTCGGCCAGATCGGCGGAAGCGGGAATGGTATCGATCTTCGCTTCCGCCATCACCCGGTTGATCGAGGCATAGAGATCGGTACGAAACTCGTCGCGGCTGGCGGCCCAGCGTTCCGCCTCGGCGGTCTTCCCCAGATCGCGGGCGAGATTGGCCGCATCTTTCAATCCCTTCAGGGCGAAAAAATCGTCCCAATAGGAATGCACGGGATGGGCCGAGTACCCCTCGTGGCTGATCGATTCGGGGAGGAGGCCGAAGTAGCGTAGTTTCGCCGGCTGCCGGTACTCATCCGTGCGGCGCTGGCTCCGGAGCTCGTCAATATAGGCCACAGCCTTCTCCACGTGCGGCCAGACCTTCTCCACGGTGACCCGGTCGTGGGTGTAGCGCCAGTACTCGGCAACCAGGAAGAGGAATTCGCCATGGCTGTCGTTCTCCGGCACGGGATCGGCGCCGCGGGCGTCCACGCAGCAGGGGACCTTGCCGCTGGCGAACTGGTAGGGGGCGAACCATTCAATCAGCTCGCGGACCGGATCGGAGAGGCCGGAGCGCAGCAGGGCCGAAGAGGTGAGCGAGCCGTCGCGGATCCAGGTGCGGGCGTAGGACCGCGATCCCGGCTGGATGGCGGGGCCGTCGCGGTTGATCAGGATATGAGCGAGGGCGGTCTTGAAGGTCTTGACCAGCGGGTCCGCGACGGGCGGCAGGTGGATCTCCACCCGGTCGAGGCGCTCGTGCCAGGATTGGAGGGTGGCGGCGAGCGCGGCGTCGAAGCTCAGCGGGCCGCCCGTTTCCTGATGCAGAGGAACGACCAGGTCCACCGTCCGCGCCGCCCCCGGAGCGAGATCCAGATCCCAGGCGAAGGCGCCCGAGGCGTACCCGAAGGGGTCGGAAACGCGGGCCGTCCCGGGAATCTCCCCCTTCCGCAGATGCTCAGAGATCCCGCCGCCGTCGAACGTCGTGGCGCCGAAGGCGGACGGCGGGCTCGCGGGGATCACGCTCCGCCGGCCGTTCACCATGACCGCATGACCGTCCCAGGCGATCTCATGGATCGCGGAGACCCCTCCCGGCAGGTTGAGGAACTGGGTGGGCGGGTTCACCTGGAACGGGCGGAGCGCCAGGAACAGCCGCAGGCGCTTCGCCTTCCCCTGATTGCGGACGCGATAGCGGGCGTGGAGCACGGAGCTTCCCGGCGTTCCCGAGGCCAGGGCGGTGATCTCCAAGGAGAGGTCGCCACGGGTCCAGATCACGGTTGGAATGGGGAGATATCCCTCCGCCAGGGACTGAGAGGTCGTCACGCCGCTCCAGGAGACCAGCTCGCCGTCGAGGAACAAAAAGGGTTCGATCGAGAAGGCCCCCTGCCCCACCTCCAGGGCGCCGTCCTCGCCGAGGAGCCCCTCCTCGGTGTCGCCGTCCACTCCCACCACGGTCCAGTACTCCTGCTCGCCGGAGAAGGAGCGGGGGTAGGAGCCGCGGGGGGCGTCTTTGGCGATCTGCTCGAAGAAGGCATTGATCGACGGCGCCCAAGCGAGGGGTTTGACCTCGAGGTTGCGGAGGCCGTGCGGCGCATGGAGCCGGAGCCGCAGATATCGCGATTCGGTCTCCGGCAAATAGAGATAATCTCTGCCGCCGTTGCCGCCCGCCACCTCGCGGATCGCCGTCCAATCCTTCCCGTCGTCCGAGATCTCGACGGCATAGGAGGTGGGCTGTTCCCAATCGATCACCAGGCCCCCATACTCGCGGGGCTCCAGGAAGTCGTAGGTGATCGCGTCCGAGGACGTCGTGACGGCAGGAGCGCGGTTGTAGGGGTGAGCCGGCGGCAGCTCGGTGATCTTCAGGTCGTCGATCCAGACCGATCCCTTGCCGCCGGTGCCGGCGGTGACGGCGATCTCCAGGGCGGCCACGCGCTTCATCTCGCCGCCGCCGGCCGGTCCCCAGGCGAACTCGAGCTGCCGTTTCTTGATCTTCAGCGTCCGCCACTCGCGGGGAAACTCGAAGCCGCGGCGGTTCATCCACCAGACGTTCTTACCCGTGGGATCGATCAGCTTGAATTCCAGGTTATTGACCGGCGCGTCGCCCCGGAGACGGAAGGAGATCTCCCAATTGGCGGGGAGGTCGAGAGGGAGCGGCCGCCGGGCCACCGCGTAGCCGGCGCCGCCATGGAAATCGAAGTCGAGGCGCAGGGCGCCCTGATCCGGGGAGAGATCGAGACGGACGCCGTCCGAAGGCGCCGCCGTCCAGGCGGAGACCGTGGCGAAATCGTCCAGTGTCTGCGTCTGCGCCGCGAGCGGCATGCAGGCGATCAGGAGAAGGAGCAGCAGGACGATTCCGGATCTCACTCCTTCACGCTCCCCATCAGCAGACCCTGGACGTAGTGACGCTGGAGGGCGAGGAACAGCACCAGCACCGGCATGACGGTGAGGACGGAGCCGGCCATCATCAGCTCGGTGTCCTGCACGTGCTCGCCGAAGAGGTTGGCGAGGGCCACGGGCAGGGTGTACTTCGAGTCGTCGGTGAGCACGACCAGCGGCCAGAAGAAGTCGTTCCACGTTCCCAGGAAGGTGAAGATGGCGAGCGTCAGCAGGATCGGCCGGCAGAGCGGCAGGATGATCTCGACGAAGATGCGCACCTCGCTGGCGCCGTCGATGCGGGCGGCGTCCAGCAGCTCGTCGGGAATGGAGAGGGCATACTGGCGGACCAGGAAGATGCCGAAGATGGTCGCCATGCCGGGAAGGATCACCCCCCAGTAGCTGCTGATCAGGCCCAACTGCCGCATGAGCAGGAAGAGCGGCAGGATGGCCACCTGCGAGGGGAGCACCAGGGCGCCGAGCAGGAAGCCGAAGATCTTCCCCCGGCCGGGAAAGCGGAGCTTGGCGAAGGCATAGCCCGCCATCGCGTTCAGCAGCACCGAAAGGGCGGTGACCGAGGTGGCCAGCAGCGCGCTGTTGAACAGCACCCGGCCGAGGTTGAGACGGACGAACAGCTCGCGGTAGTGCTCGAAGGTGACGTGGCTCGGGAAGAAGGGGGGCGGCTCGGCGCTCGCCTCCCCCGTCGGCATCAGCGAAGCGAGGACCATCCACACCAGCGGGAGGATGGTGAGCAGCGCCGCGCCGGCCAGAGCCGCGTGGAGGAAGAGACTGGCGAGCGTCTTCCGGCTCATGTTTCCCCCCGCCTCGACCAGCGGACCTGCAAAGTGGTGGCGGCCAGGATGACGAGGAAGAGGACGAAGGCCACGGCCGCTGCATAGCCCATGTGCCAGAAGCGGAAGCCCTGCTTGTACATCAGCAGGGCGACGCTCAGCGTGCTGTTGAGCGGCTCCCCCTGGCGGGTGAGCACGAAGGGCTCGGCGAAGAGCTGGAAGTAGCCGATGCAGGTCATCACCGCCACGAAGAGGAAGGTGGGCGCGAGCATCGGCAGCGTCACGTCGCGGAGCTGGCGCCACCAGCCGGCCCCCTCCAGGCGGGCGGCCTCGTAGAGCGACTCGGGGATGCTCTGGAGCCCCGCCGCCAGGATGATCATGTTGGCGCCGAAGTTCTTCCAGATCGACAGCAGGATGATCGCCGGCATCGCCCAGCGGGTGTTCCCCAGCCAATCGATGGGAGCGATCCCGATCCAGCCCAGGGCATGGTTCAGCAGCCCGAAGCGGGGATGGTAGAGGTAGCGCCAGACGGTGGCGACCGCCACCAGCGTGGTCACCGCCGGAGCGAAGAAGGCGGTGCGGAAGAGACCCGGGAAGCGGGTGAGCCGCGAGCTGATCATCAGGGCCGCCGCCAGTGAGACCACTACGGTCAGCGGACCGCCCACCAGCACGAAGTAGATGGTGTTGCGCATCGCTTTCCAGAAAATCGCATCGCGCAGCAGGTGGAGGTAGTTCTCGAAGCCGACGAGGCGCAGGTTGCGCCAGTCGGCGACCGCGTAGAGGTCAAAGTCGGTGAGGCTGAGGAGCAGCGCCGCGGCGATTGGGAGGAGGAAAAAGAGGAAGATGATGGCGAGCCCCGGGCCCACGAACAGCCAGGCCGCCCAAACCTCGCTCGGCAGCGCCCGGCGGGCCGACTCGGCAGGCATCGCTTCACCGGCCTTCGCTTCACCGGCCATCCCCTCACCGGCCTTTCCTTCACCGGCCATGGGCCCGCCTCCCCGCCAGCACCTCGCGGCGTTTCTCCAGGATGAGGTCCACCCGGTGGTCGAGGTCGGCCAGGGCTTCGTCGACGGTCTCCCAGCCGCGGATGGCGGGCTCCAGGCTCTGCCAGATCTGGATGCTGATCTCCTCCCACTCGGGCACCTTGGGGGCCGGCGCCACCCGCTGGAGCTGCACGCGGAAGGCGGCGCTCTGGGGGTCACCGGCCAGGCTCGGAGCGGTCCAGGCGCTCGCCCGCGGGGGCAGGTCGCCGGTGAGCTGGTGGAAGCGCACCTGCACCGCGGGCTCGGAGAGGAACTCGACGAGCTTCCAGGCCTCCTCCGGATGGCGGGAGGCGCGGAACAGGACCAGGCTGGCGCCCCCGGCGAGCGAGACGCCGGGCCGGTCGTGAGCATTGTCGGGAGCGGGCATGGGAGCCGTCTTCCATTTATCCTGCATCCCAGCCGGCAGCCGGCGGCGGAACTCGCCGACGTTCCACGGGCCGGTAATGTAGAAGGCATAGTCGCCGGCGGCGAACTGCTGGTAGACGTTGGAGATCTGGCTGTTGGACCACGGCGGAGCGAGCCCAGCGCGGTAGAGGCCGACATAGAAGCCGGCGGCCTGTCGAAAGGCGGGCGAGCGGAAGTCGCCGCGGCAGTCGCCGTCGCGCAGCAGGCCGGCGCCGAGCTCGCGGCCGAGAATCAGCGGCTGCTCGTATTCGTCGATGGGCAGGAGGATGGCGAAGCGCCCCGGGCCGGCCCGGGCCTTGACGCGCCGCATCGCCTCCAGCCACTGGCTCCAAGTGCGGGGCGGCTCCGGAAAGCCGGCGGCGGCCAGCAGGTCGGAGCGGTAGAAGAGCAGGCGGGTGTCCACATACCACGGGATGCCTTGGACGGAACCGCCGACGACGTTGGTGTCCCAGATGCCGGAGAAGTAGTCCGCCGGCGCCACTACGCCGGAGCGCCGAACCCGCTCGTCCAGCGGCGCGATGGCCCCCAGGTTGGCGAGCTCGGGGATCCAGGTGTTGCCCGCCTGGGCGAGGTCCGGGGTGGAGTGGCCCACGCAGGCGGTGAGGAGCTTCTCGTGGGCGTTGAGGAAGGGGATCTGCTGCACCTCGACCCGGACGCCCGGGTTGCGGCGCTCGAACTCGGGGATCAGGTTCTTCACCACCTCCCCCTCCCGGCCCAGGGCCCAGAAGCGGAGGGTGACGGCGCCGTCCGTTCGCGGCGCGCAGGAGGCGAGGGAGGAGGCCATATAGACGAGGAGGACGAGCCCCAGGAGCCTGGTCCCGTGGCCGCTCAAGGCGCGGTCGCCTCCTCCAGCCAGCCGCCGGTGAAGCCGGCGCGCTTCAGCCCTTGGACGATGTGGGGATTGGTCCGCATAGTCTTCCAGACCAGTCCGCTGCGGTAGTTTTCGATCATCGCGACGATCGGTCCCTGATCGATGCCGAGATAGTCGACGTCGAACCAGCCCTGCGCCGGATCGATCCGCCCGCTGGTCACCCCCTGGCTCGTCCGCAAGGTCGGATTGAAGGCGTCGAGAAAACCGTATTTCCCGTAGAGATTGGCGCCGTAGCGGCGGCTCATCTCGCGCATGGCCGGGATCGCCAGCTCCGGCGCGAAGGCGATCGACGAGGCGGCGGCGGTGGGCGCGATGGTGCCGTCGTCCAGGATCTCCCCCGCGGTCGCGCCGCGCGCGGTGTAGCTATGGAACAGGCGCCGGCGGCCGTCGATCGTAACCGTGGCGTCCATCGGGCCGTCGCAGGCGGTGAGCCCCCAGACGCGGTCGCCGTAGTCGCGGTAGCGGCCCGGGTTGTCGAGCGCGTAGGCGTGCTGCGCGAGGGTGGCGCGGCGGGAGTTCTCGAAGTAATCGATATTGTGCGCGCGCGTCACCTCGTCCCGGATGCCGCGAAAGTCGATCCAGACCTGTGAGTACTGGTGGCCGAAGAGCGGCGGGAACAGGATGTGGTCCTGGCCGTAGAACGTCCCCCAGCGGTCGGTCTTCGTGTACTCGCCCCAGGCGCTCGCGTCGACCGGATGGGTCGGCGACCCCAAGGCGAGAACGATGACGATCATCGCCTCGTTGTAGCCGCGCCAGTCGTAGGAGTGGAAGCCCTCCTCGGGCGTCCAGCCCATACTGATCGCCGGCTTCCGCGCCTGCTCCCAGGGCCAGTCAACGCGCTCGTAGAGCTCCTCGGCCGCCGCGCGGATCGCCGACTCGGTGGCGTCACCGCGATCGAAAAACGATTGCGCGAAGAGGACGCCGGCCATCAGCAGGGAGGTGTCGACGGTCGACAGCTCGACGGTCTTGAATCGCTCCGCCGTACGCATGTCGAGGAAGTGGTAGAAAAAGCCTTTATATCCGGAAACGCCGCGCGGCCCGGAGCCCTGCTTCATCGCCAGCAGTGAGCGCAGCGTTGCGAGCGTCCGCTTGGCGGCTTCGCCACGCGGGACATACCCGCGCTCGGCGCCGATGCCGTAGGCGGTGAGGCCGAAGCCGACGGCGGCGATGCTCGAGAACGATGGCGTCGGCGCGCGGTCGGGGATCAGGAGCGTGCGTGGATCGGCGAGGTCCCAGAAGAAGTTGAAGCCGCGGCGCTCGACGTCGTCGAGGAGCGCGAGATCGCCGGCGGGGCTGGAAAAGCCGGCGGGACCGGCCGGCTTCGTGCGTCCCAGCGGCAAGGTGGCCATGCAGGAGAGCAGCGCGAGCAGGGACGGAACGGCGAGGAGAAGCGCGACGGTTCTGCGTCTCATGAAAGCCCTCCTCGCCGTTCACCGTATCGATCAGACCCGATCAGAAGTTGATCTTGAGCCCGACCTGCTCGCGGCGGCCGAGGTTGCTCACGCAGCCCGGCTGGCCGAAGCTCGGGTTCCCCTCGGGCCCGATGAAGTTGTTGAGGCAGCCGTAGCTCGCCCAGTTGAAGGCGTTGAAGACCTCGCCAATGACGCCGACCGAGTAGCTGCCGCCGACGCGGAAATCCTTTTCCAGGCGGAAGTCGACCGTGCGGTCGGCGAAACCCCAGGTCTTCTCGGGATAGATCGTGCGGTCGAACGGACGCGTCCGTTCGCGCGCCGGCAGATCGAATCCCTGCGAGAAGTCGAGGACGTTGAACGCGGCGCCGGAGCCGAGCGAGATGGTGGTGGCGAAGCGCACGTCCCAGGGGATCGCGAAGGTGCCAACGGCGACGATGCGGTCCTTCTCCGAGCCGGGCACCGCGTGGCGTCCATAGGCGGCCGCGCTCGGGTAGTCGAGGCTGAACAGGTCGTTGCCTGTCTGCTCGGCCTTGGCGTGCGTGTAGGCCAGGTGTACTCCCCAGCCGGACGAGTACGGCCGGTCGATCGTCAGGAAGGCGGCGTCGTACCAGTACTTCTTGCCGCTGGGGTCGGAGATGATCACGTTGCCGTAGCCGGGCACCAGCGCCTGGCAGCAGAGGCCGCTCGCCGACAGCCAGGTGAAGCCGTTGTAGCCGCGGACGCCGTTGTAGCTGAGCGATCCGGTCCACTTGCCGAACGACTGCCGGATGCCGAGGTTCCACTGGTTCGAGTAGGGCGGCTTGGTGTTGTTGTTGAGCAGGTAGAGCTCGGGGCTGGTCTGGCCCGACGCGATCAACGCGTGCAGGCCGGCGGGCGTCAGATAGCTCGGGTCGAACCGGATGGTCCCCGGCCGGCCGTCGGGCGAGAACTCGATGCGGTAGACCGGGAACTGCAGGCGGTAGCGCTCGTCGAGCGTGGCGTTGAGGAAGAGGCGATCGTAGTAACGGCCGGCGCCGCCGAAGACGATCGACCGGCCGGTCCCGCTCAGGTCGTACGAGAAGCCGAGGCGCGGCTGGAACTGGTTCTTGTATTGCGAGCGGTTGTTGCCGTTCGAGAAGTAGCTTGGGTCCACCTTGCCGGCCAGCGCCGCCGCGATGTTCGCCGGGGTCACGTAGCCGGTGTCGAGCTGGTTCGACTCGTAGTCCCAGCGCAGGCCCAGGGTCACCGTCAGCCGCTGGTTGATGATCCAGCTGTCCTGCCCGTAGACGCCGTACTCCTGGTTGCTGGCCGAGAGCTGCGGATTGCCGAAGCCGAACTGCGCCTCGTAGGGCTGATCGAAGGTGAAGCCGTTCGCCGGGTCGTTGCGGAAGTTGTAGACCGGGTTGCCGGTCAGGCTCTTGTTGACGTTGTAGCGCAGGTAGTCGAGGTTACCGCCGGCCTGGAAGTTGTGGTCGCCCCCCCACTGATAGACGGCGAGGCTGTAGTCGTCGCGCAGCTCGAGGCGCTTCTGCTCGAACTTCTGGGTCGTGCTGTTGCCACCGAGGCGGATAACCCCTTCGTAGTTGAGCCCGACGAGCTCGGGATGGAGCGGCGTCGGGTTCCAGTAGTAGTCCTGGTAGCTGAGCGTCGCCTGGTTGAGGGCCTTGTCGTTGTTCCAGCTGTCGCGGAGCGTGGAGCCGTAGACCGCGTTCCTGAGGTCGGTCGCCGACTGGAACGACGTCTGGTTGCCGAAGTCGCGCGTCTCGTGCTCGTACCGATAGTTGCCGCTGAAGTCGACGATCTGGTTGAGCGCCGGCTGCCAGCTCAGCTTGCCGAATCCCAGGGTTTCCTTGAACGGGCTGGGAAAGGAGCCGAGGTACTGCCCGAACCGGTTGGCAAAGCTCGCATTGCCGAGGGTGACCGGCGTCGTGGCCTTCTCGTCGTCCCCCTCGTAGGCGAGAAAATAATGCAGCTTGTCCTGGACGATCGGTCCGCCGATCGAGATGCCGGGCTGGTTGCGCTCATAGCTCTTGTTGGTGGACAGCGTCGAGTACTGGAAGTTCTTCGGCAGCTGCGACACCCACTGCTTCGGCTGGTAGAACCAGAAGACCTGCCCCTGGATCGCGTTGCCGCCCGACTTGGTGACCGCGGTGATGATCGCGCTCGCCGCCTTTTCGTACTGCGCGCTGTAGTTCTGCGTGATGACGCGGAACTCCTGCACGGCGTTCTGCGGGAACGGGTTGCCGCGGCTCGCGTCCTGCCCGACCAGGCCGCCCTGCAGCACGTCGTTCTTGAAGCTCACGCCGTCGATGAACACGTTGGTCTGCTCGGCCGGCTGGGCGTCGCTCGAGATCACCTTGCGCTGCGGATCGGTCGACAGCCGGATGCCGGGCGCGAGGGTGGCGAAGTTGAGAAAGTTGCGGTCGTCCTGCGGCAGGTTCTCGATCTGCTGCGTGGTGACGTTGGTCGACGCCTCCGAGGTCCTCATGTCGACGGGCTGCTCGCCGGTGACGGTGATCGCCTCGTTGACGACGGTGGTCGGCGTCATGGCGAAATTGATCGTCACGTTCTGCCCGACGAGCACGGTCACCTTCTGGGTCCGCGGCTCGAAACCGGTGGCCGACACCGTGAGGTTGTACTCGCCCGGGGTGAGACCCCCGAGTTGGAAGGCCCCGTCGGGCCCCGGGGTGGTGGTCCTGACGAATCCCGAGGTGGTGCCGACGGCCTCGATTCTGGCGTCGGCGGGCAGCGCCCCGCTGTCGTTCGTCACCTTGCCACGGATGCTCGCCGTCGACGACTGGGCGGCCGCCGAGACCGCCGAGGCGACGACGAGCAGTACGAACAGAAAAGGCTTCAACGTCCGTCTCATGACTTCCCTCCTTGGTTTCACAATCTTCTCGACTCTCCAGCTCATGATCCAGTTGATTCTCCAAAGCCGGGCGCCGCCGCGCCGCCGCAGGAGCCGCGCACCACCAGCGTGGTGGCCACGGTCTCCTGGCGCCGCTCGTGCCCGTTCTTGCCCTCCACCGCGTGCAGCAGCCGCTCCATGGCGCGCGTCCCCAGCTCCGCGATGGGCACACGCACCGAAGAGAGCGAGGGGGTGATGTAGCGGGCGATCGGAATGTCGTCGAAGCCGGCAAGGGCGATATCGCCGGGCACCCGCGCTCCCGCCTCCCGCAGGGCGAAGAGGCAGCCGATCGCCATCGAATCGTTGGCGGCGAACACCGCCGTCGGCCGGGGCGAGAGCGCGAGCAGCCGCCGGCCCGCCCGGTAGCCCGCCTCCTCGCTGAAGTCCCCCTCGATTTCCAAGGCATGCGCCGGCTCGATTTCCTCCGCGCGCAGAGCGTCGCGGTAGCCGCGGCAGCGCTCGCGCGCGTCGGCGTTCTCCTCCGGCCCCCGGATCAGGGCGATGCGCCGGTGCCCCAGCCCCGCCAGGTGCCGTACCATGGCGAACGCCCCGCCGTGGTTGTCGAGATTGATCGCGTCGAACGCGGCGCCGTCCGCCTGCCCATCCACCCGGGTGTTCAGGAGCACCACCGGGAGCGTCTCGGGGAGGTTGCGGCGCAGCCCCTGGGCGTCCACGTCGGGAGAGAGCACGATCAGCCCGTCGACACGGCCGCGCAGGGCGCGCAGCACGGCCTCGATCTCGGCGCGGTCGCTGTGGAAGCCCGAGATCAGGACGTGGAAACCGCTGCGGCGGGCCGCCAGATCGATCCCCCGGATGACCTCGGAGAAAAACTCGCCGTAGAGGTCCGGCAGCAACACGCCGATGGTGTCGGTCTGGTTGGTGATCAGGCTGCGGGCCGCGCCGTGGGGGACATAGCGCAGCTTCTCGATCGCCTCCAGGATGCGCTGCCGCGTCTCCTGGGCAACCGGCCCCTTGTCGTTGAGCACCCGGGAAACGGTAGCGATCGACACCCCCGCCCGCAGGGCGACCTCCTTGATGGAGGCGCTCACCGGAGCGGCTCCCAAAGCTTCAGCCGGTCGGGAAAGGTGTGCGCGGCGGCTTTGGGACGGCGGTCCATAGTGATGATGTAAGCGTTTACAGTCGCCTACCGTAACAGCGGCGTCGCGGGATTGTCAAGAAACCACCTACCCCTTCGGCTTCAGGCGGTAGTGCTCTCTCTGCGCCTTGTGGATGACCTTGTTCTTCTTCTTTTCCTGCAGGCGCGCCAGCTCGTCCTGGCGGATGTGGAGGTGGTGCTGCTCGCGCTGGAGCTTGCGGTAGCTCTCCAGGCGCTCGGCGGTGAGCCCGCCGCTCGCGACCGCCGCCTCGACGGCGCAGCCGGGCTCCCCCTGGTGCCGGCAGTCGCCGAAGCGGCAGCTCCCGCCCAGTTCCTCGATCTCGGGGAAGACGGATTCGATCCCCTGCTCCCCCTCCCAGAGCTGGATCTCGCGCAGGCCCGGGGTGTCGATGAGCAGGCCGCCGGTGGGAGCCAGGAACAGCTCGCGGTGGGTAGTGGTGTGGCGGCCGCGGTCGTCCCCCTCGCGCACCTCGCCGGTGGCCTGAGCCTTGCGGCCGAGGAGGCGGTTGATGAGGGTGGATTTGCCGACGCCCGAGGAGCCGAGGAAGCCCACAGTCTGCCCTGGAACGACGTAGGCGGCGAGATCCTCGCACCCCTGGCCGGTCCGGGCGCTCACCCGGTGGACGGGCACGCCCATGGCGACTGCCTCGGTCTCCAGCAGGCAGCCCTCGGGGTCCTCGCAGCGGTCGAGCTTGTTGAGCACCACCACGGGATGGGCGCCGCTGTCCCAGGCGGCGGTCAGGTAGCGCTCGATGCGGCGCGGGTTGAAGTCGCCGTCGAGGCCGGAGACGAGGAAGATGGTGTCCACGTTCGCCGCCACCACCTGCTCCTCGGTGCGCTGGCCGGCGCTCTTGCGGGAGAACTTGGACTTGCGGGGGAGGATGGCGTGGATCATCGCCCTCCCCTCGCCCGTGGGCAACCGGAGGGCCACCCAGTCCCCCACCGCCGGATGGGTGCCGCCGGGACCTTTCAGCTCGTGCCGGAGCTTGCCGGCCATGTCGGCATAGTGCTCGGCATCGCCGGTCGAGATCTGGTTGAGCCCCTTCTGCGCCACCACGCGGGCGGCGGCGAGCCCCTGCTCCGCGTACGGCGCGAAAGCCGCCGCGAAGAAGTCGTTCCAGCCGAGGTCGTGGAGGGTCAAGCCGGAATTCTACCGTATTCCGCCGGGCCCCGGAGGCCGCGAGGCCTCCGGGTGAGTACAGAAGAACGGTCTATCTCAGGCGGCTCAGGGCAGCGCCGGCAGAGCGTGGCCGTCAGCGGTCGCCCGCAGGGTGTAGATGTCGGCGTTGAAGACGTTGTAGAGGGAGTTGATCTGGAAGCCCTGGATGTGGGCGGTCCAGACTCCCGGCGTGGGATTGGTGATGGTCACCCGCTCGGGGGTGTTGATGGTGGCCCCGTCAAAGTTGAGGTTGCCGTTCGGATCCTCGAGCACGAGGTCGATGTCGTTGGTGGGGAAGGCGCCCAGCTCGAGCAGCCACGACAGCGTGAACGAGAGCTGGCTGGTGCCCGGCGGAACCTGGATGCGGACGGTGGTGTCCTGGCCCTGCTTGATCTTGCCCACCGCGGTCGGGGTGGTGAGCGGCGCGTTGTGGCGCTGCACGACCACGTCACAGGAGACGGTGCCGGCGTTGGTGCTGTCGCCTTGGACGGCGACCCGCACCAGGCCCGCCAGGGGCAGGGGGATGTCCTCGGTCGTGTCGGTGGAGATGAAGTCGATGACCCGCGGTACGGCGAAAGAGGTGAAGGCGTCGTCCACGGTCAGGAAGATGTCGTCGCTGAAGAACTGGTTCTGCTGCGCGGGGGGCAGCGCCGGCGTGACGTTCTTGATGGTGACCTTCAGGTCGTCGGTGTTGTCCTGGGTGAGCACGTAGAGCTGAGCCACTTGGCCCGGCTTCAGGTTGCTCAGGTGGGTCGTGGAGGTATTGCCGATGAAGTTGACCGGCGCGATCCCCAGGGGCAGGAGGTTCAGCGGGATGCTCGGCGTGCCGAGGCCGAAGGGCAGGAACGGACTGACGTTGCCGACCGTCAGTTTGGCGGCAGCGGCGGCGACGTCGAGCAGGCCGGAGCCCCGGTCGATGAGGCCCGAGCCGTCGGCGAAGGCGCCGGGGTTGCCCGACCCGGCCAGGGCGTTGCGGATCTGCGTCGCCGTGGCGGCGGGGAACTTCTGGCGCAGGAGAGCCGCGGCGCCGGCGGTGATGGGAGACGAGAACGAGGTTCCCGAGACCAGCGAGATGGCGCCTCCGGCCCCTTGCGCGAAGGTGGCGAAGCCGTTGGCTGAGACGGCGATGCCGACCCGGCCGTCGGGCAGCGGGCCCCGCGAGCTGAAGGTGGCGGTCTGCAGGCCGGAGAAGGGCCGGTACAGATCGCCGATGCCGAGGCCGAACTGGACGTCGCGCAGCACCCGTTCGTGAGCGGCGGTCGAGGCCGCAGCGACGGTCAGCGAGCCGAAGCCGGTGCCCGGCGTGCCGATGGTCAGGGCGCCGGGGCCGTCGTTGCCGGCGGACACGACCAGCGTGATCCCGGCCTGCAGCATCTGGGTGGTGAGCTGGTCCTCGAGGTCATGGCCGGCGTAGAACGTCCCGCCGCCCAGGCTCATGTTGACCACCTGAATCGGCAGCGAGTTGTACACGCAGGGGTTGTCCTCGCCGCCACAGCCGGGGTTGGTGGGCGCCGAGGGCACCCCGTTGTTGAAGTTGCGCCGCAGGGTAAGGGCGCGGTCCATGCCGGCCAGGATGCGCGAGGTCGTCGTCGAGCCGCTCGTGGACGGGAAGACCTTGAGGGCATAGAGGCTGGCCGCCGGGGCGGTGCCGACCATCGGCACGCCGGACAGGTTCGACGGGCAGCCGAGCTGCGCGCAGGAGATCACGCTCGACGGCGCATGGGCCAGCAGCGACTGGACGAGCACCGAGCTGGTGGGAAAGAGGAAGATGGCATGCCCGGCGATGGTGGTGCCCACCCAGGTGCCATGGTTGCCGTTGTGGGTCGAGGTGGCGGAGACCACCGCGTCGGTGGGAACGAAGCTCTCGCCGCCGATCACGCTGCCGGCCAGCGCCGGAACCACGGTGGGATTGTTGGCCACCCCGCTGTCGATGACCGCCACCACCACGCCGTTGCCCAGGATCCCCTGGTTCTGGAGCGGGGTGGCGTTGATCAGGAGGTTGTTGAAGCTGTAGTCGGCGGAGCGGGCGCCGAGGACCGTCGGGATCTGCGCGGCGGAAACCACCTGGGTGCTCGCCGCCGCGGGAAGGCTCTGTACCTCGGCGGGAATCGGCAGGCCGACGGTGAGGTCCTTGGCCATGCCGGTGACGTCGGAGCGGCCCTGGATCGAGGGAACCGCCGAGAACCGGCAGGGTGACGGCCAGCCCCGCGACGTTCTGGTAGACCTGGTTGACGCGCGCTCCCGGAATCTGGCGAACGGCGGCGGCCAGGGCATCACACCCCGGGTTGCACTGGAGAACGAAGCTCTCGACCGCGACGGCGCTCGCGGCCATGGGAAGGACGAAGGCGAGGACGATGGCGGCCCAGAGGGCGTGGAGCTCGAGGGCGCGGGGCTTCCTTCTCTCTTGCATGCAACCTCCTTGTTCTGGTGCTATTCGTGGTGCGCGACAGCTTTGGGCGGTGATCACCGGGGAAGCGTGGAGCCTCGGCGGCTGGTTGGTTTAGGTTTTAATGGTAACGCAGATTCGTTGATCTATCCATCTCCTGCGGCAAACTCCTGCGGCAAAGCGAGGGGGGTGGCGATCCTGTGACGTTGTCGCCGCAGGCGTCCGTTCTCGGCAATACGCCGCGAAATCCGCCGTTCGGCGAATGGGAAGTACGCCGGTCCCCTCCATACCCTTGAGCTGCATGGAAAGGCGCATGGAAAAGAAGACGTCGGGAGATAAAGCCCCATGACATCCAGAAATCGCCGCGAGCGGGCAGGAATCGCTCTCACCCTTTCGCTGTTGACGCTCGTACCCCTCGCGGCCCGCGCCGAGGAGCTCCCGCAGCCCGCTTCTCAGCCGGTTTCCCAGCCCATCACGCTGCGGCAGGCGCTCCGCCGGGCCCTGGAGGCCAACGCGAGCACGGCCACGGCTCGCTCGCAGGTGGCGGTCTCGGAGGCGCAGGTGCGCCAGCTCCGCACGTCGATCCTGCCCCACTTCGATTTCGACAGCGCGGTGACCCGCAACAGCCGCGAGGTCGCCTTCGACGTCAACGGTTTCCGGGCGACGCTCCTGCCGCGGAACGACTGGAGCGCGCGGATCAACTTCAGCCAGCCGATCTACGCCGGTCAGCGGGAGCACATGGCGCTCAGCCAGGGCCGCCTGTCGGTGACCAGCAACCAGGCCGCGGTACGGACGGCGGAGGACATGGTCCTGCTGTCGACGGCGTCCAACTATCTCGGCATCGTCCAGGGAGAGGACCTGGTGAGCGTGGAGCAGAAGAACCTGGAGCTGGCCGCGCGCCGCCGCAAGCAGGCGCAGGCCTTCTACGAGGCCGGCGAGCAGACCAAGGTGGACGTGCTGCGGGCCGACACCGACGCCAAGGCGGCCGAGCGGGCGCTGGTGGCGGCCCAGCAGAGCCGGGACCTCGCGGCCAGCCGGCTGCGCCTCGACCTCGCGCTCGACCAGTTCTCGGGCGTGCCGGTCCGGGTGCAGCCGCCGGACCTGAAGTTCCCGCCCCTGCCCGCGGCGGAGGCGCTGGTGGCGCTGGCCGAGGCGAACCGCTCCACGGTGCTGCGAGCCCGGCTGGCGCTCGAGATCGCCCAGCTCGAAACCCGCAAGCAGGGGGCGGCCCGGCTGCCCACGGTGCGGGCCGAGGGGGACGTGCTCCGCCAGCGGACGACGTTCCCGGCGAACCAGACCGCGGCGCTGACCCTCCGCCTGACGGTGCCGATCTTCGACAGCGGCGAGATCTCCGCCAAGGTGGCGGTGGCCCGCGAGCAGCAGCGGCAGGCGGAGATCGCCCTGGCGGAGGCCCGCCGGCAAGTGCGAGAGGACGTGCTCCAGGCGCTGCTCGACCTGAAGACCGCGGAGACGGACCTCGCCCTGGCCCGGGAGCAGCTCGCCGCGGCCGAGGCCGAGTACGGCCAGAGCTTCGAGCTCTACCGGGCGCAGGAGGCGACGTCGCTCGACCTGCAGACCTCCGAGACCGCTCTCGCCTCGGCACGCCGGGCGGTGGTGAACGGAACCGTGAACCGCGACTTGTCCGAGCTGAACGTCTGGTCCGCGGCTGGAACCTTGAAGAACCTGATCCTCACTGAAGAGGGGGCGAAATGAGAACCGCGAAGAACCTCGCGCTCGCCGCGGCCGTGCTGCTGGTTGTCGCGTGCGCCGCCTGCGCTGGAAAAAAAACCGATCCGCCTGCCGGCAAGGCGTCCGCCGAGCCGTCCACCGCGACGTCCGCGGAGAAGCCCGCTCCCCCGCTGCCGGCCGACGTGGCACAGCTCGCCAGGCCGGAGCCGGCCGCTCCGGCCACCGCCTCTCCGGCCCCTGCCGGCCGGGCGGGCGGCACCGGCGGCACCGTCACCAGCCTGGCCGATCTCCAGCCCACGGGCGAGTTCGTCTCGCCGTCGCGCTCCGAGGTCGCTCCCAAGGAGCCCGGACGGGTGGCGGCGGTCTACGTGGATGCCGGCGCGCGGGTGAGCCGCGGCCAGCCGCTGCTCACCCTGGAGACGGACTACTTCCGCATCGAGGTCCAGCGGGCCGAGGCGGATCTCGCCCGGGCCCGGTCCGCCGAGGCCGACGCCCGCCGCGACTTCGAGCGCAAGAAGGGGCTGCTCGGCAACCAGTCGATCCCGCAGGCCACCTACGACCGCTCGCAGGCCGCCTACGAGCAGACTCAAGGTTCGGTGGCCTCAGCCGAGGCCTCGCTGGCGCTGGCGAAGCAGCACGTGGCGGACGCCGTCATGCGCTCGCCGATGACCGGCGTGGTCGCCGAGCGCCGCACCGACGTGGGCCAGCGCCTCGGCGAGGCCGGCGTCGCCTTCGTCATCGAACAGACGGCGCCGCTCAAGCTGCGCTTCAGCCTCCCCGAGCGCTATCTCGGAGAGGTCCGGCAGGGGCGGACGGTGACCGCCCGCGTCGATCCCTACCCCGGCGAGACCTTCACCGGAAGGATCAAGACGGTGGGCGGCGTGATCGACCCGGCGACGCGGACGTTCTTCGCCGAGGCCGAGTTCTCCAACGCGGACGGACGGCTGCGCCCCGGATTGTTCGCCCGCGTCGATCTCGGAGCGAAATAGGAGTCAACCAGCCATGCAAAAACTCGCCGAGCTCTGCATCCGCCGTCCGGTCTTCGCGACGGTGCTCGTCCTCGCCCTGGTGGTGGTGGGCTTCTTCGCCTACAACCAGCTCGGGGTGGACCGTTTCCCCAAGGTGGACTTCCCCTTCGTGGTGGTCACCACCACCCTGCCGGGCGCCGCCCCCGAGGAGATGGAGACCGAGGTCACCGACAAGCTCGAGGAGGCGGTCAACACCATCAGCGGCATCGAGCAACTGATCTCCACCTCGTCGGACGGCGTGTCGCTGGTGCAGATCCAGTTCGCGCTGGAGAAGGACCCCGACGTGGCGGCCCAGGAGGTGCGCGACAAGATCAACCGCATCCTCTCCGACCTGCCCAAGGACTCCGACCCGCCGATCATCGAGAAGCTGGATCCGGACGCCGACCCGGTGATCTCGATCGCGCTGTCGGGCCCGGCCTCGCAGCGGGAGATCTCCGAGTATGCCAACCGGGTGCTCAAGCGCCGCCTCGAGACCGTCTCGGGGGTCGGCCAGGTGAAGCTCGTCGGCCAGCGGCTGCGCCAGATCAACGTGGTCACCGACACCCAGAAGCTGAACGGCCTGGGGCTGACCTCGGCCGACGTGGTCAACGCGCTGGCGAGCCAGAACGTGCAGATCCCCGGCGGCAAGGTCACCCAGACCCAGCGCGATCTCACCCTGCGCACCTACGGCCGCGTCGGCTCACCCGACGAGTTCGCCCGCCTGCCGATCACCACCCGCAACGGCTACCCGGTGAAGGTGGGCGACGTGGCCCGCATCGACGACGGGGTCGAGGACGCCCAGTCGATCGCCAGCGTCGGCGGCAAGCCCGCCGTGGTGCTGCAGATCCGCAAGCAGTCGGGCACCAACACCATCGCCGTGGTCGACGAGATCAAGGCGCGGTTCCTGGAGCTCAAGAGCCAGCTCCCGCCGGGCTGGAAGGCGGAGATCGTCCGCGACCAGTCGAAGTTCATCGTCGCCGCCGTGGACGCGGTGAAGGAGCACCTGGTGCTGGGCTCGATCTTCGCCGCCTTCATCGTCTTCATCTTCCTGCGCCGCTTCCGGCCGACGCTGATCTCGGCGGTGGCCATCCCGAGCTCGCTCGTCGCCACCTTCGCGGCGATGAAGTACATGAACTTCACGCTCAACGTGATCACCCTGCTGGCGCTGACCCTGGCGGTGGGCATCGTGATCGACGACGCGGTGGTGGTGCTCGAGAACGTCTTCCGCTTCATGGAGGAGAAGAAGCTCTCCCCCGCGAGGCGGCCATCCAGGGCACCCGCGAGGTCGGCCTCGCCGTGCTGGCGACCAGCCTGTCGCTGATCGCGGTGTTCCTGCCGGTGGCCTTCATGGGCGGCATCGTCGGCCGCTTCATGTACTCCTTCGGCGTCACCATGGCCTTCGCCATCGCGGTATCGCTGCTGGTCGCCTTCTCGCTGACTCCCATGCTGGCCTCGCGCTGGCTGCGGGCGAAGGACGTGGCCGAGCCCGGGCACGGCTCGCGGCAGAAGGGCTTCTACGCCCGCGTCGAGCGCGGCTACCTGCGCCTGCTCGACTTCTCCATGGCCCACCGCTGGATCGTGGTGGTGACGATGATCCTGGTGTTCGTCTCGATCGTCCCCCTGTTCATGGCGGTGAACAAGAACTTCCTGCCCAACGACGACGAATCGCAGTTCCAGGTCATTGTGCGCGCGCCCGAGGGGGCGAACCTCGACGCCACGCAGACGATCCTCGAATCGATCGCGGCCCGAGTTCGCCGGCTCGCCGGCGTGGCCACCACCGTGGTCACCATCGGCGACGACCCGCAGCGCACGCTCAACCTGGGCTCGATCTACGTCCAGCTCTCCGATCCCAAGCGGCGCCAGCAGAACCAGTTCCAGATCATGCAGCGGGTGCGCTCGGAGGTCCTGCCGCAGTACCAGGCGCTCAAGCTGCGCGCCCAGGTGGTGCTGGTGTCGGCCTTCGGCGGCGCCGTCAACAACGACATCCAGTTCTGGATCGGCGGCCCCGACCTCGCCAAGCTCGATCAGTACGCGCAGACGCTCAAGGCGGCGCTGATCAAGGTGCCGGGCACCACCGACGTGGACACCAACTTCATCGTCGGCAAGCCCGAGCTCGGCGTGCGGATCGACCGCGACAAGGCGGCCGACATGGGGGTTCGGGTGCAGGACATCGCGAGCTCGCTCAACGTCCTGGTGGGCGGCCAGAAGGCGACCTCCTACTTCGAGGGGGGTGAGGAGTACGAGGTGCACGTGCGGGCCGGCGAGGCCGACCGCAACAACCCGGCGGCGATCTCCTCGATGGAGGTGCCGGCGGTCACCCGCGGCACGGTGCCGCTGCGCGACGTGGTCAGCCTCCAGGAGGACACCGGCCCGTCGCTGATCAATCGCCTGAACCGGCGCCGGCAGGTGATGGTCACCGCCAACATGCGGCCCGGCTTCTCGCAGCAGGCGGCGATCGACGCGCTCAACAAGACCGCGACCGATCTCAAGATGCCGCCGGCCTTCTCCTTCGGCCTCACCGGCCAGTCGCGCGAGCAGGGCAAGGCGGCGGCCGCCTTCGCCACGGCCTTCCTGCTGTCGATCATCTTCATGTACCTGATCCTGGCGGCGCAGTTCGAGAGCTGGCTGCATCCGATCACCATCCTGCTCTCGCTGCCGCTGACGGTGCCGTTCGCGCTGCTGTCGATCCTGGTGCTGAACCAGTCGCTCAACATCTTCTCGTGCCTGGGCGTCCTGGTGCTGTTCGGCATCGTGAAGAAGAACGCCATCCTGCAGATCGATCACACGAACGGCCTGCGGTCTCAAGGGATTCCACGGGCGGAGGCCATCCGGGAGGCGAACCGCGACCGGTTGCGGCCGATCCTGATGACCACGCTGGCCTTCGTGGCCGGCATGCTCCCGCTGGTCGCCTCGAGCGGCACCGGGGCCGGCACCAACCGGGCGATCGGCTCGGTCATCCTGGGCGGCCAGCTCATGTCGCTGGTGCTGACGCTGATCGGCACGCCGGTCGCCTACAGCATCTTCGACGACCTGGCCGGCGCGCGGATCTTCTCGCGGGTGCGCAACCGGTTCCGGCGCTCCGGCCCTCAGGAGGCGGTGGTGAGAGAACCGGCGCCGGCGGCCGACTGAGGTCAGGCCCTTACGGGCACGTCGCGAACGCCGACGTGTCCTGCACCGGCCGGAACGCCGTGCCCTGCGGGTTGGCGTAGGTCCTGACCGCTCCGGTCTGGGTGTCCGTCACGGTGACGTTGACCTGCACGTTGGTCAACCCTCCCGCGTAGACCCAGAAGCGGCTGTTGTACCCACAAGCGTTCAGCACCTTGATCACCATCTCCACATTGGACGGCGCGAAGAACCAGAAGTAGCCGGTGTCCGCCGTCAGCGGGACGGCCTGGCCGGCTCCGGTGCGGCCGTCCGGCGTCTTCCAGGTCACGTCCACCCGGAACCGGCCGCCGCTCAGGCAGAGACTGGCGGGACCGGCGGCGCAGGAGGCGGCCGCTTCGACGATCCGCTCGAGGTCCGCGGCGGCCCGGTCCGCCGCCATCCTGACCTCCAAGGTCTGGACCGCCGCCTGGGCGGAGACCGGCGGCGGCGCGCCGCAGGCGTCGAACGCCGAGGTGTCCTGGATCGGCTGGAAGGCCGTGCCCTGCGGGTTGTGGTAGACGCGGCCCTTGATGGCCCGGGTGTCGGTCACCGCGAGGTCCACCTGGACGTCGGTCAGGCCGCCGGCGAACACCCAGACCTTGCCGTTCACCGCGCAGCCGTCGAGCACCTTCACCACCGTCTCGACGTTCGCCGGATCGAAGAACCAGAAGTAGCCGGTGTCCGGCGTGAGCGCCACGGCATGACCCTGGCCGGTGCGGCCGTCGCGGGTGCGCCAGGTCGCATCGACCGAGAAACGCCCGCCATTGACGCAGAGGCGGGTGTCCCCCGGCAGGCAGACCCCGCGCTGGGATCCGCCCAGCAGGGTGACTCCCGTATACGGGGTGCGGGCGCGCAGGCCGACGTACCAGGTCCCCGCCCTGGGCGAGTCGACCGTGATCGATTCGAGATTCCCGGTGTTCGCGCTGGAGGCGTCGAACTGCGTCGCCGTCGGCGGCGCGCCGAAACGGACGTAGAGATCCACGTCGCCCGTCCCGAAGTTGGTCGAAAAGGCCAGCGGCGGCGCGCCCGCTCCGATCGTCAGCGTCCAGACCATGAAGCCGCCCGGCCGGCGGTCGGCCAGCCCGTCGAGGGAAAACTGCGGATCGAACACCGCCGAGGCCGCCTGCGAGCTGGTCCAGTTCCCTCCCAACTGCTTGACGTTCAAGTCCGCCAGGAGGCCCGGCTCGGTGTCGGTCGCCAGGGCGTTGAAGCGCAGGTCGAGCCCGCCGTTGTCGCCGAGCCCGGGGAGCGCCCCCAGCTCGAAGGGGACGGGACCGGTGAACCGGTTGTGATCCAGCCAGAGCGTCTCCAGGTTGGCGAGATTGATCAGCGAGCCCGGGATGGTCCCCCCCAGGCGGTTCGAGGAGAGCAGCAGGCCGACGAGCGCCGCGTCGTTGCCCAGCTCGGGAGGGACGGAGCCGCCGAGCTGGTTGCCCTCCAGGTTGAGGAACATCAGCGCTGGCAGGTTCCCCAGCTCGCGGGGGATGCGGCCGGCGAGCTGGTTGCCGCTGAGGCTGAGCTGCTGGACCGCCGCGAGGCTCCCCAGGGCGGCGGGGATCTCGCCGGTGAGCTGGTTGTCATCCAGATAGAGGGTCTGGAGATTGGCGAGCTGGCCGAGCGCGGCCGGGATGGCGTCGCTGAGCTGGTTCGACGAGAGGTCGAGATAGGTCAGGGCCTGGAGACTCCCGAGCTGCGGCGGCAGGCTCCCCGAAAGCTGGTTGCCGCCCAGGTTGAGCAGACGCAGGGCGGCGAGGTTGCCCAGCTCCGCGGGGAGGCCGCCCGAGATCTGGTTGAAGGGGAGGTCGAGGACCTGGAGGCTCCGCAGGTTGCCCAGCTCGCGGGGGAGCGCGCCGGAAATCTGGTTCAGGCCGAGGTGGAGGGTCTGGAGGTTCGGCAGGCTGCCGAGGGCCGCCGGCAGCCTGCCGGTGAGGCCGTTGCCCTCGAGGTCGAGCCCGGCGACCGTCGAGCCCGCGACGTCGCACTGGACGCCGGACCAGGAGCACTCGGTCCCCACCGCGCCCAGCCAGCCGAGCCGGTTCGTCCAGTGGGCGCCGCCGGTCGCGCTGTAGAGGGCCTTGAGCGCGGCGCGCTCCGCCGCGGGAACGGCGGCGCAGGCCGGAGCGGCGAACGCGCCGAGCGGGAGCAGCGCGAAGATCGGCAGCACGGCCAGCCACCGCCGCGCCAGGGGTCTCGGAAACAACACGTCGCTCAACGTCTCCTCCTGGAATACGCCTGGAAATCCGCCTTTCGGCGAATGGCTCGATTCGTGCCCCCATCGTACCCTGAACGCATGAAGGACGGGAACGGCGGGACCGCGGGAGAACCCATGGCAGGCGAGAAAGAGCCTGCGGAGGACTGTTACAAGATCCGGCTCCAGGGGTGCCTCGACGATCACTGGACGAGCTGGTTCGGCGGCGGCCTGAAGCTCACCACCGAACCTCCGGATGAGACGGTCCTCTCCGGCCGCGTGCCCGACCAGTGCGCCCTCCTCTCCGTGCTGCGGAAGATCCACGATCTCGGGCTGACCCTGATCTCGGTCCAGCGGCGAAAGCCGAAAGACGAGGCGTAGGTCCGCCGATTGCAGCACAATGCCGCCCATGCACCTGCATCCGGCGGCCCTCCTCCACCACTTCGGCTACCTGGCCGTCTTCGTCGGCACTTTTCTCGAAGGGGAGACGATCCTCGTCCTGGCGGGTTTCTTCGCCTCGCGGGGGAAGCTCGCGCTGCCGCTTGTGCTGCTCGCCGCCGCCGGCGGCGCCTACGTGGGTCACGTCTTCTGGTTCTGGCTCGGGCGCAGCCAGGGCACCCGCATCGTGCGCCGCTTCCCGCGCTTCGAGCGGCAGATCGCGCGCAGCCTCGCCCTCATCGAGCGCCACGGCGCCGGCGCGATCTTCCTCACCCAGTACCTCTACGGGCTGCGGGTCGCCTCGGCCATCGTCTTCGGCCTCTCGGAGATGAGCCGCCGGAAGTTCCTCCTCTACCAGGCGCTCAGTTGCGCCCTCTGGGCCACCGTCATCGGGCTGCTCGGGTTCTTCTTCGGCCGCGCGGTCGAGCGGGTGCTCGGCCAGGCGGTGGTGGTCGAGAAGTACGCCATCCTGTTCATCCTCGTACTCGGAGGCGCCATTTTTCTCTATCACCGCCTGCGGGAACGCAAGGCTCCGGTCCCCCAGGCAGCAGGGGAAGCGGCAGGGGAAGCGGCAGGAAAAGAGACAACGCCAGCCTCTCTCCCTTAGAGTGGAGCCGTGCACGTCATCGCGATCCACTACGCTCCGGGAGGCGGCGAGGCCCTGGCCGCCCCGCTGGCGGAGGCGCTCGACCTGACGATGTACGAGGCGCGGGCGCGGACGTCCGATCCGGAGGGGGGGCCGGCCGTGGTCGCCCGCTACGGGGAGATCGAGCCCGCCTGGGCCTGCACCGGCCGGCTGCGGGCGAACGGCATTTCCCCCATCCTGCTGACCCCCGAGGACGTCGAGACGGACGCCCGGCGCTTCCTCGTCCGCGGCTTCGAGCTCGGAGAGCGGGGGCTCACGGCCACCTCCCGCCGGGGCGAGTCCACCGAGATCGCCTACCGCGACCTCCGCCTCTTCCTGCGCGGCGTGCGGACCAGCGAGAAGACGGACCTCAAGACGACCGAGCAGCGGAAGTTCAGCATGGGCCGCGCCCTGCTCACCCAGGGCCTGATGATGACCAAGACCGTCCGCAAGACCGAGAAGGTGACCACGGCGAACCGGGAGGAGTTCTTCCACCTCTACGCGGAGGGGCGGCCGCCCCTGGCGTTCCGCTCGGGCGCGCTCGACTACCGCTCGTTCGGCGCCGCCCTCCAGCCGTCGGTGCAGGCCAACTTCACCCACCTGATCGGGCGGATGCGCCAGATCCTCCCCGAGGTCCGCTTCAGCGAGCGGCTGGCCAACAGCCCGTCGAGGAGCCGGATCCTCGGTCCCGGCCTGAAGGACGAGCACCTCGATGTGGCGATCTCGCTGCTGGCCCGGGTGCTGCTGTAAAAGGGACGAAAGGGACTTCAGGGACAGCAGGGACTTCAGAACAGCTTTTCCTGTCGTCCCTGATGTCCCTGCTGTCCCTTGGGTCCCTTGTTCTCTCCTCCCTAGAAGCTGACCTCCACGCCCACCCCCGGCTGGTCCTTGGGGCCGAGCAGGGGCATCACGGCCAACCGGTGGCGCTCCTCCTCGTTGCGGTGGACGACCGCCTTCCCGGTCACCGTGCCGATGATCGCCCCGGCGGTGACGTCGGAGAGGAAGTGGGCCTGGTGGTGGATGCGGGCGAAGCCCACCAGCGCCGCGGAGCCGTAGGCCACCCCCTGGACCCAGCCCGAGGGATAGTGGGTGGCGATCACCGAGGCCACCGCGAAGGCTTCCGTGGTGTGCCCCGAGGGGAACGAAGAGGCGCCGCTGAACGGCTTGAACTCAAAGGTCTTGGCGGCGTCCCGGGGGCGGTTGCGGCCGGTGGCGAACTTCAACACCGGGGTGACGATGCCCCCCGCGATCACGCTCGCGATCAGGCCGTCCTCCCCCACCGACCGCGCCCGCGTGTCGTCCCGGACCAGCCCCACCAGATAGAAGGAGCCGAGGACCCCGAAGGCGCCGGCGCTGCCCAGCGGCTCGAAACCCTTGGCGACCTGGTCCGCGAAGTGGTTGTGGTCGCGCCGCTCCGCGTCCCGCACCGTCCGGTCCAGCAGGGCCGCCGCGCCGACGCCGGCGACCGCGAGGGAGAACTTCCCCCACTGCGGACCCCGCCAGGAGAGCGGCGCCCCCAGCACGTCCCGCGCGTCGATCAGGACCAGGCGGGGAAAGCTGGACGGGGGGGCCTGCGGGGTAGCTACCGGAGTGTCGGGGATTCCAGATGATGGAGGAGCAGGTGTCTCCTGAGCGTGGACGGCGGAGCCGAGCAGGAGCGAGACAAGGAGCAGGACACTGACAGGCTGAGTACCCCGGATGATCTTCATGAAGCCCTCCTTTTCATTGGGGAACCGGGTGGGCGGCGGCCGACCCGGGCGAGGCTCGAAAATGCAGATCGCGTGCCTGTTCTTCTGAAAGCAGACCTGAAAGCAGATCGAATTGTCCTCTCGAGAGGACGTTCCGCGGGCGCTTACGGCGGCGGAGCCATGGCAGCACCCTTGCAATTCATGGTTTTGCGCCGCCTTCAACTGGTCTTCCCTTCGAGATCCCTGGGGCGGCGCTTTAACCGAAAGGAAACGTCCATGAAACTTCAACGTACCCTGATCGTTGCCTGCACGGCCGCCTCCCTGCTGACCGCGGGCAGCCTCTTCGCCTCCGGCTCCAAGGCGGTGGCGAAGACCACGACCACCCAGACCACCCAGACCACCACCGCCGTGCGCTCGGACGTGCCGGCCGACCTGGCCAAGAAGGCCAAGGTCAGCCTGGACACCGCCCGCACCACGGCTCTCGCCAAGGTTCCGAACGGCGCGGTCCGCTCCGAGGAGCTCGAGAAGGAGCACGGCAAGCTGATCTACTCGTTCGACATCGCGGTGCCGGGCAAGTCGGGCATCGAAGAGGTCAACGTCAATGCGATCACCGGCAAGGTGGTCAACAAGCATCACGAGAGCGCGGCCTCCGAGCGCCGGGAGGCGGCGAAGGATCACCACTCCGGCCGTTGAAGTCCAACCGGCAGACCTGTCAGACCTGCCCCGGTCCGGCCGAAATGGCTGGGCCGGGGTTTTCTGTCTTCCACGGAGAGAGGCAAAACCATATGCTTGCGGCCCAAGGCCGGCCCACGGCCCGGACCTTGCCCTCACGCCCAGCGATGATCCCACGCACCCTTCCCATTCTGCTGGCGGCCCTCCTCGCGTCCGGCGCGCCCCTCCACGGCCAGGCACCCGCCGCTCCGGCCGCTCCCCAGCCCCCTGCCCTGACCCTGGACGCAGCCATGGCGACCGCTCTCTCGGCGAATCCGGCCCTCGCCGCGGCCCGGCTGGGCCGGGAGGAGGCGCGGGCGCGCGGAGACGCGGCGGGCCAGCGGCCCAATCCGGAGCTGCTGCTCGAGGAGGCCAGGGACTTCCCGCGCGACGCGGCGACGCTCTCCGTTCCCATCGAGCGCGGGGGAAAGCGGCAGCGCCGGATCCAGCTCGCGGAGGCTCAGGCCCGGAGCGGCGAGGCGGAGCTGGCGCGCCTGGTGGCCACCACCCGCAACCAGTTGCGCCGCGCCTACTTCGGCCTCTCCGCGGCGCAGCGGCGGGCGGCGGAGGCGGCCGAGCTGCAGCGTCTGGCCGAGAGCGCCCGCGACGCCGCCCGCGCCCGCTTCGAGGCCGGCGACGTGCCCCGCCTCGACGCCCTCCAGGCCGAGCTGGCGGCGATCCAGACGGCGAACGAGGCGGACAAGGCCCGCGGCCTGCTGGCGGGCGCCCGCGCCGATCTCAACGCCCTGCTCGGCCGGCCGCTCGACAGCCCCGTGGCGGTGAGCGCCGGGCTGGAGAGCGGAGCCGGGCTGGCGCCGGACGCGGCGGTCCGCCTGGCGCTCGCCTCGAGCACCGAGCTCGCCGTGCTCGACCTCGGCCTCGCCACCCAGCGGGCGCAACTGGAGGTGGCGCGGGCCGAGACCTACCGCGACCTGACCGCCGGCGCCGGGGTCACCCACCACTCGCCGCCCGATTTCGACTGGGGCTGGCGCGCCTCGCTCACCATTCCGCTGCCGCTGTTCAACCGCGGCCGCGCCCAGGTGCGGCTGGAGCAGGCGACGCTCGCCCGCCTCCAGGCGGAGCGCGATGCCGCGGCCGCCCGGGTGCGCGGCGAGGTCTTCTCCGCCGCCGCCGCCGCCGATACCCAGCGGCGGGCGTTCCTGCGCTACCGCGACGAGATCCTCCCCCGGGCGGCCGAGGTGGAGCGCATGGCGGAGGACTCCTACCGCTCGGGCCAGACCGGCCTCGTGGCGCTGCTCCAGAGCCTGCAATCCGTGCACGACCTGCGCCTCCAGGCGGTGCAGGCGGGGACCGACTATCAGAACGCGCTCGCCGACCTGGAGCGGGCGATTGGAGCGCCGCTGCCGTGAGAGCTTCCCTCGTTTCCAGGGCCTCCCGCCTCCTTCTCCTCCCGGCCCTCCTCGCCCTCCCCGCCTGCCACAAGGCCTCCCCCGAGGCCGTGGCCACCGTGGAGGCCGTGCCGGTCACCACGGCGACGGCCGAAGCCGGTCCGATCCGCGCCGTGGTCGCCGCCACCGGGCAGGTGAAGCCGGCGGCCGGGGCCGAGCTGCTGGTGGTGCCGCCGCAGGACGCCCGCATCGCCGAGCTGACCAAGGGGGCGGGCGACCGCGTGCGCCGCGGCGAGCTGCTGGTCCGCTTCCAGATCCCCAGCCTGGAGGCGGACGCCGCCACCAGGCGCTCGGACCTGGCGCGCGCCCTGGCGCAGCTCGCGACGGCGCGCAAGAACCTCGACCGCCTCTCCGGCCTGCTCCAGCGCGGCATCGCCTCCCGCAAGGAGGTGGAGGACGCCCAGCGCGACGTCGCCCAGGGAGAGGCGACCGTCTCCGAGGCCCGCAGCACCACGGCGGCCGCCGGCCAGCTCGCCGGACGCGAGGTGGTGCGCGCGCCCTTCGACGGCGTGGTGGTCGGCCGCTCGCGCCAGACCGGGGACGTCGTCTCGCCCGGCGCTCCGGATCCCATCCTGCGCGTGATCGATCCCTCCCGCTTGCAGGTGGAGGCCGCGGTGCCCGCGGGCGAGCTGGGGAAGCTCGCCGACGGCAGCCCGGCGCGGGTGCGCGGCGCCGGCTTCCCCGACGAGGCGGCCCACCTCATCGCCCGGCCGCCGTCGGTCGATCCCACTTCCGGCACCGCCCTGGTGCGGCTGGCGTTCGACTCCCCCACCCGGCGGCCGGCGGGGCTGGCGGCGGAGGTCGAGATCTACGGTCCGGAGCGCCGCGCCGCCGTCCTGGTGCCCGCCGACGCCCTGGTACAGGAGGGGACCGACACCTACCTGTTCGTGGTCGATGCCCAGAAGAAGGCCCACCGCCGCCCGGTGCGGGTCGGCGTGACGGCCGGCGGCAAGGCCGAGATCATTTCCGGCGTCACGGCCGGCGAGCCGGTGGTGGTGCGCGGCCAGACGGCGCTGCCGGACGGCGCCACGGTGGAGGCCACGGACATCGCGGAGGTGGACAGGCCGCAGACCGACAAGCCGGAGACCGACAAGCCGGAGCCCGCCGCCGGGACGGACGCGAAAAAATGAACGTCGCCCGCCTCGCCGAGCGCCAGGGGCGCGCCGTCGTCCTGATCACCCTGCTGCTCGCCGGGGCCGGGGCGCTCGTGGTCTCGTCGCTGCCCTCCGACATCTATCCGCCGCTCCAGTTCCCCCGCCTGCTGGTGATCGCCCACAGCGGCTCGCTCCCCGCCCGCTCGATGATGACCTCGGTGACCCGGCCGCTCGAGCAGTCCACCATGGAGGTGCCCGGCATCCGCCGGGTGCGCTCGCGAACCTTCCGCGGCTCGACCGAGATCTCGGCCCAGTTCGATCCCTCGACCGACATGGCGGCGGCCCTGCAGAACCTGCAGAACCGGGTCGCCGAGGCGCACACCGACCTGCCGCCGGAGACCACGCTCTCCGTCGAGCGCCTGACGGTCTCCTCCTTCCCCATGCTCAGCCTCAACCTGACCGGCGGCCTGCCGACGCCCGACCTCAACGACTACGGCTTCTACGTCGTCCGCCCGGCGCTGGCGCGGGTCCCCGGCGTCGGCCGGGTGGAGGTCTCGGCCACCGACACCCGGGAGATCGAGGTGGTGGCCGACCCCGCCCGCCTGCTCGCCGCCGGGCTCACCGTGGACGACGTGATCACCGCGCTGAAGGCGGCCAACCGCCTGGCGCCGGTCGGCCACTACGCCGCCGGCGGCCTCGAGCACCTGGTGCTCGCCTCCGGGCTGATGAGCTCCGCCGCCGACGTCGCCCGCGCCACCATCGCGGTGAAGAACGGCGCCACGATCCGCGTCGCCGACGTGGCCCAGGTCTTCCCCGGCTCCCCGGACCGCACCTCGCTGGTCACCGGCAACGGCCGCGAGGCCTCGGTGATCAGCATCTCGCAGCAGCCCGGGGCGAGCATCCTGGCGGTCAAGGCGGGGATCGACCAGACGCTCGCCGATCTCACCCATACCCTCCCCTCGGGGTTGCGCCTGACCAAGGTCTACGACCTCGCGGAGTTCGTCGCCACCGCCATCGCCAACGTGCGCGACGCCATCCTGATCGGCGGCGCGCTCGCCGTCATCGTGCTGCTCCTCTTCCTGCGCGACTGGCGGGTGACGATCATCGCCTCGATCACCCTGCCGCTCACCGTGCTCGCCACCTTCCTGTTCATGAAGCTGTTCGGCGAATCGATCAACCTGATGTCGATGGGCGGCCTCGCGGTCGCCATCGGCCTGGTGATCGACGACGCGGTGGTGATGGTGGAGAACATCCACCGGCGGCTGCGCAGCGGCCGCGGCGAGGCGGCGATCGAGGAGGCCACGGACGAGCTGTTCGCGCCCGTGGTGGGCTCCACCCTGACCACGGTGGTGGTGCTCGCCCCGCTCGGCTTCCTCTCCGGCGTGGTGGGGCAGTTCTTCCGCGCCCTGTCGCTCACCCTGTCGGTTCTCGGTGCTGATCTCGCTCGTCCTCTCGCTCACCCTGATCCCGCTGCTCTCCCGCTTCGCCTACAAGCATGGCGAGCACGCCCGGGAGGAGAAGGCCGGCCGGCTGGACCGCGGCTACGCCAGGGCGCTCGGCGCCTCGGTCCACCGCCCGTGGCTGGCGGTGATCGCCGCCCTCATCCTGGCCGTGGCGGGCTACCTCCTCTACCGGGGGATTCCCAGCGGCTTCCTGCCGCCGATGGACGAGGGGGGCTTCGTCGTCGACTACCTGACCCCGCCGGGCACGGCGCTCGCCGAGACCGACCGGCTGGTGCGCAAGGTCGAGGACCTGCTGGCGCACACCCCCGAGGTGGCGGCCTTCTCCCGCCGCACCGGCGCCGAGCTGGGACTGTTCGCCACCCAGCCCAACAAGGGGGACATCCTGGTGCGGCTGAAGCCCCGCTCGCAGCGCAGCCGCAGCGCCGAAGAGGTGATCGCCGCCCTGCGGCCGAAGATCGCCGATCTCGCCCCCGGCATGGACACCGAGTTCGTCCAGCTCCTCCAGGACATGCTCGGCGACCTCGAGGGAGCCGCCAATCCGATCGAGGTGAAGATCTTCGGCGACGACTCGGCCACTCTCGCCGCCCTCGCCGGGCAGGTGCAGCACCAGATGGAGGGGGTGAAGGGTGTGGTGGACCTGGTGGGGCCGCAGCAGGGCTCCCCCGAGACCACCTGGCGGATCGATCCGGAGGCCGCCGGGCGGGCCGGTCTCACCACCGAGCAGGTGCAGAACCAGCTCGCCACCGCCTGGCTGGGCGAGACCGCCACCGATCTGCGCCTGGGCGACCGCAGCATCCCGGTGCGGGTGCGCTACCCCGACGCCGACCGCTTCGACCCCGCCCGCCTGGGCGCCCTCACCCTGAAGACCCCGGACGGCCGGACCGTCCCCCTCTCCACCGTGGCCCGGCCGGTGGTGTCCACGGGGGACGGCGAGCTGATCCGCGAGAACCTGCGCCAGGTGGCCCTGGTGACCGGGCGGCTGGAAGGGCGCGACCTCGGCGGCGCCGCCACCGAGATCCAGACCAAGGTGCGCGGCCTCAAGCTGCCGGTGGGCTACTCGGTGGAGGTGGGCGGCCAGTACGAGTCGCAGCGCCAAGCCTTCCGCGAGCTGATGCTGGTCTTCGGCGCCGCGGCCGCGCTGGTGCTGCTGGTGCTGGTGATCGAGTTCCGCTCGCTCACCCCGTCGCTGATCCTGCTGCTCGCCGCGCCACTCTCCTTCGGCGGCTCCTTCCTCCTCCTGCGCCTCGCCGGCTCGGAGCTCGACGTCTCCTCTTCCATGGGGCTGATCCTGCTGGTGGGACTGGCGGTGAAGAACGGCATCGTAATGCTCGACTACGCCCACCGCCTGCACGCCGAGGGGCAGCCCTTCGTGGACGCGGTCGCCGCCGCCGCCCGGGTGCGCCTGCGGCCCATCCTGATGACCACCCTCTGCACCCTCTTCGGACTGCTGCCGCTCGCCTTAGGGTTAGGCGCCGGCGCCGAGCTCCAGAAACCGCTCGCCCTCGCCGTCGTCGGCGGCCTCGGCCTCTCCACGCTGGTGACGCTGTTCGCGGTGCCCTCGGCGTACGTGGCGCTGCACCGGGAGAAGCCGAGAACGGACGCCCCCGAAGCCGCCGCCCCCGTGGCCGCCGGCCACTGAATCGTTCCCCGCCGTTCCCGGGGCTGTCTTCAGCCTCCCCGGCAGCCATCTTCCTTGGACGGCGCCTTTTTTGACGTCCCCGGCCTCCGTCTTCGTCGGACGGCCGGTTTTTTAGCCTCCCCGGCCTCCGTCTTTCCTGGACGGCTGAATTTTTAGCCTCCCGAGCGTCCATCTTCGTTGGACGGCGATTTTTTTGCTTCCCGAGCGCCCATCTTTCTTGGACGGCGGCAATCCTGGCCTTCCCGAGCTCCGTCTTTCTTCCGCGGCCGTAATCCTGGCGTTTTCGCCGCGATCTTTCTTCCCGCAACGAGATCTTGGCGAAAACGCGTCCCGGCGCCGTCCGGAAGGCGCCGGGAAGCTCTACTCCGCCGGAATCACCATCACCGGCACCTTGATCCGGTGGCGCAGGCGCTCGATCGAGGTGCCGTGCACGATGTCGCCCATGCGGCGGTGGCCGTGGCTGCCCAGCACGATGAGGTCGGGCTTGTGGCGCTCGACGAGGAGGGCGAGCTCCTCGGGGGGATCGCCGAAGCCGAGGTCGTACTCGGCGTCCACCGAGAGCTCCCGGAGCTCGCCGGCGTAGAGCTCCAGGCGCTCCTGGTCGGCCTGCGCCTCGCGGTCGCGCGACTCGCCGCCCATCACCAGGGCGCCGCCCGACTCGACGACGTGGAACAGCAGCACCTTGGCGCCGCGCCCGGCGGCGCGGGCGAGCGTCACCGCGTAGGAGAGCACCAGCTTGTCGGCCCGGGAGAAGTCGAGCGCCGCCGCGATCAGGCGGGGCGAGCGCGGCGGCTCGATCTCCGGGATGGTGCTCGGCCCGTGCACCCCCTCGAGCGCTCCCACCGGCTGGTTGCGCCGGCGCTCCAGGATCGGCTTCACGATCACGTAGCCCAGCAGCCAGACCAGCCCGAGCACCACCGGCAGCGTCAGCAGCCCGAACAGCCAGGCGTACCGTCCCGCCCCGTGCAGCCAGTCCACGATGCCGTCGAAGACCAGCTTCAGGTTGAGCACGGCGATCACGGCCGCCACCACCCAGCCGGCGGCCTGCATCCAGCGGTTGACCACGTACTGCCCCATCCAGCGGCGGTCGGAGGCGATCTGGATCAGCGGGATCACGGCGAAGGAGAGCTGGAGCGAGAGGACCACCTGCGACAGCACCAGGAGGTTCCCCGTCGCCCGCTCGCCGAAGAAGACGATGGTCAGCACGGCGGGGATGATCGCCAGCGCCCGGGTGAGCAGCCGCCGCACCAGCGGCCGCAGGCGGATGTGGACGAACCCCTCCATCACCACTTGGCCCGCGAGGGTGCCGGTGATGGTGGAGGACTGCCCGGCGGCGATCAGCGCCACGGCGAAGACGATCGGCGCGATGCGGTGGCCGAGCAGCGGATCGAGGAGCCGGTGGGCGTCCTGGATCTCGGCGACGTTGAACAGGCCCGCCTTGAAGAAGGTGGCCGCGGCCAGCACCAGCAGGGCCGCGTTGACCAGCAGCGCGCCGTTGAGCGCCACCACCGAGTCGATGGTGTTGAAGCGGATGCCCTGCCGCATGCCGGTCGGCGTGTGCTGCACGCGGCGGGACTGCACCAGGGCCGAGTGCAGGTAGAGGTTGTGCGGCATCACCGTGGCGCCGAGGATGCCGATGGCGAGGAACAGGGCCCCCTCGCCCGGCAGCGCCGGCACCAGCCCGGCCCCCATCGATCCCCAGCTCGGATGCGAGAGGAAGACCTCGATGGCGAGGCAGACGCCGATCGTCACCACCAGGGCGATGATGAACGACTCCATCAGCCGCACCCCCCGGTGGTGCAGGAGCAGGAGCACGAAGGTATCGAGCGCGGTGACGAAGACGGCGAGCAGCAGCGGCATGCCGAAGAGGAGCTGGAGGCCGATCGCCGAGCCCAGCACCTCGGCCAGATCGCAGGCGGCGATGGCGATCTCGGCCAGGATCCACAAGGCCCAGGAAACCTTGCGGGAGAACATGGCGCGGCAGGCCTGCGCGAGGTCCATGCCGGTGACGATGCCGATGCGGGCCGAGAGGCTCTGCAGCAGGATCGCCATCACGTTCGACATCACCAGCACCCAGAGCAGGCGGTAGCCGAACCTGGAGCCGGCGGCGATGTCGGTGGCCCAGTTGCCCGGGTCCATGTAGCCGACGCTGATCAGGTACGCCGGGCCGCTGAAGGCGAAGAAGCGGCGCCAGAAGGAGAGATGCTTCGGGATCTCGACCGAGCCGTGGACCTCCGAGAGCGACGGGGTCTGGCCGGGCTCCGGCTGCGGCGAGACGTTCACGCTCCGCAGCATTCAGGAAGCGGCGGGAGGTGTCAAGCGAGGTTGGGCATGCGTGCGCAATCGCCCCACATTCGGTAAGGTTACCCGCGATGTCGGAGGACGCATGAAGAGGATCGCCGTGTTGACCAGTGGGGGGGACGCCCCGGGAATGAACGCCGCCATCCGGGCGGTGGTGCGCGCCGGAATCCACGAGGGCCTGCAGGTCTTCGGCATCCGCCGCGGTTTCAGCGGGCTGATCGCCGGCAGCTTCGTCCACCTGGAGACGCGGGACGTGGGCGGCATCCTCCAGCAGGCGGGTACCCTGCTGGGGAGCGCCCGCTGCCCCGAGTTCCGCACCGAGGACGGGCGGATCAACGCCCTGCGCCAGCTCGGCGCCCACGGCATCGACGCCCTGGTGGTCATCGGCGGCAACGGCTCGCAGACCGGCGCCCAACTGCTCTCCCGGATGGGCCTCCCCGTGGTCGGCGTCGCCTCCACCATCGACAACGACCTCTACGGCTCCGAGATCACCATCGGCCTCGACACGGCGCTCAACATCGCCCTGGAGGCGATCGACCGGCTCAAGGTGACCGCCTCCTCCCACCAGCGCGCCTTCCTGGTGGAGGTGATGGGGCGCGACTGCGGCTACCTGGCGCTCGCGGCGGCGGTGGCCGGCGGCGCCGAGGCGGTGATCATCCCCGAGATGGAAGCTCGACCCGGAGACTCTCGCCGCCGAGCTGCGCGGGGCCTATCAGCGCGGCAAGCCGCACGCCCTGGTGGTGGTGGCCGAGGGATCGAAGTTCAACGCCGACCGGCTGATCCGGCACTTCGCCGAGCACCGGCAGCGGCTGGGCTTCGAGCTGCGGGCGACCATCCTCGGCCACGTGCAGCGCGGCGGCACCCCCGGCGCCGCCGACCGCCTGCTGGCTTCCCGGCTGGGCGCCGCCGCCGTGCAGCGCCTGGTCGAGGGCGAAGACGGGATGCTGGTGGGGATGATCGGCGGCCAGATCGCCACCACGCCGCTCGACGAGGTGGTCGCCAACCGCAAGCCGCTCGACCTCAGCCTGTTCGAGCTCGCCCGCGTGCTCTCCCAGTAGACCCCAGGTCGCACGGGTCCGTTCGATTTAGAGATTCATTGCATATCAGCTAAGATGGCTCGCCAAACCAGGAAGGCCTCTCGATCGGACCTTCCGCTACCCAGGGAGATTGAGCCATGAAGAGATTCGGTGCCGTGCTGGCTGTCGCGATTCTCGGAACGGTGGCCGCCTCGCACGCGGCGATCAAGGGCGTTCCCCCTTCCACGAAGATCTACAACAACTGCTACAGCAACTATCAGTATTGCCTCTCCGAGTGCGGCGGCAACACCGATTGCCGCCTGAATTGCATCGACGCCTACAACGCCTGCCGGTATTACTAGGTTCAGCGCTAAGCTTCTTTCTCCGCCGGTGATCGCCAGGACGGTGGCGATCACCGGCATCCGGTATCTTCCATGAAGACCCTGCAAGAGCTCTTCGGCATCGAGCTGCCGATCCTCCAGGCCCCCATGGCGGGCGTGCAGGGCAGCGCGCTGGCGGTGGCGGTATCCGAGGCCGGAGGCCTGGGCGCCCTCCCCTGCGCCATGCTGAGCCTGGACAAGATGCGCGATGAGCTGGCGGCGATCCGGGAGCGGACCGACCGGCCGTACAACGTGAACTTCTTCTGCCACGCCGAGCCCGCGGCGAGCGCCGGCCGCGAGGCGGCCTGGCGGGCGGCGCTTTCGCCCTACTACGCGGAAGCTCGGGATCGATCCGGGCGCCATCGCCGCCGGGCCGGGGCGGGTGCCCTTCAGCTCCGCGGCCGCCGACGTGCTCGACGAATTCAGGCCCGCGGTCGTGAGCTTCCATTTCGGCTTGCCGTCAGCCGCCCTGCTGGACCGCGTCCGGGCCTGGGGCGCCAAGATCCTCTCCTCGGCCACCACCGTGGACGAGGCGCGCTGGCTGGAAGATCGGGGGGTGGACGCCGTCATCGCCCAGGGTCTCGAGGCGGGCGGGCACCGCGGCCTCTTTCTCTCGGAGGACCTGACCACCCAGGTGGGAACGCTGGCGCTGCTGCCGCAGGTGGCGGCGGCGGTGAAGGTCCCGGTGATCGCCGCCGGCGGCATCGCGGACGCGCGAGGCGTCGCCGCGGCCCTGGCGCTCGGCGCCGCGGGGGTGCAGGTCGGCACCGCCTACCTGCTCTGCCCGGAGGCCACCACCAGCGCGGTGCACCGCGCGGCGCTGAAGAGCGAGGCCGCCCGCCACACCGCGCTGACCAACCTGTTCTCCGGCGGGCCGGCGCGGGGCATCGTCAACCGCCTGATGCGGGAGCTGGGCCCGATGAGCCCGGCGACGCCCGCCTTCCCGCTGGCCGCCGCCGCCGTGGCCCCCCTGCGCGCCCGGGCCGAGAGCCAGGGCAGCGGCGATTTCTCGCCCCTGTGGTCGGGCCAGAACCCGACCGGGTGCAAGGAGATCCCCGCCGGCGAGCTGACGCGCGAGCTGGCGGCGGGGCTCTGCTTGACGGTGAGGAGCTGAGAGGTCGAGGCCGTTTTCGAGGTCCGCTGACCATGGAATCCCGGCAAACCACGGAGTTGGACAATCTGGCGATCGCCCGGCGTTATCTCGCGGCGATCGAGCGCGGGGAGCCGGAAGACCTCCTCGCCTTCTTCGCCGAGGACGTGGTGCAGGAGGAGTTCCCCAACCGGCTGATGCAGCAGGGAGCGACGCGCGATCTCGCGGCCTTGCGGGAGGCGGCGGAGCAGGGCCGCAAGGTCATGACAGCCCAGCGCTACGAGGAGTTGAACGCCGTCGCGAGCGGCGATCAGGTGGCGGTCGAGGTCCAATGGACGGGAACGCTCGCCATCCCTTTCGGGACGATCCCCGCCGGCGGCGAGATGCGAGCCCGGTTCGCCATCTTCCTGAAATTCCGCGGCGGCAAGATCGTTTGGCAGGGGAATTACGACTGCTTCGATCCGTGGTGAGCGCCCGCTTCCAGAGAGGTCTGGATGCGCGGCAGGCCGAACTCCTCGGCGATGAGCTCGTAGGAGCGCCGGCGGGCGGCGTGGTCGTGGGTGAGGGTCACCACCAGGATCTCCTCGGCGCCGTACTCGCGGGCGAGGGCTTCGAGGCCGGCGCGGACGGTGGAGGGAGAGCCGGCGATCACCCGCCGGCGGCCGGCCTGGAAGAGAGCGGCGCCGTCCTCCTCGGCGAGGAAGCGCAGCGCCGTCTCGACCGGCGGGATGGGCACCAGGAGGCCGCGGTGCACGAGGGCCACCGCCATGCGGTAGCTGGCGGCCAGCCGCTCGGCCTCGGCGTCGGTCCCGGCGCAGAGCACCCAGGCGGCGACGAGGCAGCGGGGCGCCGCCGTCCAGGGGGACGGGGTGAAGGCCTCCCGGTAGCGGGCGGCGATCCCGGCGCCCACCGGCTGGATGAAGTCCGCGAAAGCGTAGGGCAGCCCGATCTCCGCCGCCCAGATCCCGCTCTGCTCCGAGGAGCCCAGCAGCCAGATCTCGGGATGATGAGGGCGGCCGGGCAGCGTCGCCGCCAGCCGGGCGAGAGGATGACCCGGCGGCAGGTTGCCCACCAGATAGCCCAGCAGCTCGGACAGTTGCTCCGGGAAGTCGTCGGGCGCGCGCTGGCGGCGGTCCCTCTGCAGCACGAAGGCGGTCGCCGGGTCGCTCCCGGGAGCCCGGCCCACCCCGAGGTCGATCCGCCCCGGATGGAGGCCGCTCAGCAGGCTGAACGTCTCGGCGACCTTCAACGGACTGTAATGGGGGAGCATGATGCCGCCGCTGCCCACCCGCAGGCGGGAGGTGGCGGCAGCGATCGGGCCGATGAGCGCCTCCGGGCTCGGGCAGGCCAGCATCGGCGAGGCGTGGTGCTCGGCCACCCAGTAGCGGTGGTACCCGAGCTCGTCGGCGAGGCGGGCGAGGTCGAGCGTGTTGCGGAGCGCGTCGGCCCCGGTCGAGCCCTCCGAGACCGGCGCCTGATCGAGCACACCCAGGCGGAACGGCGCGTCACTCCTCATGGCAGGAGCATACGCCAGGGCCTCTCCGAAACCTCAGGGGTGATTCCGCTGGCCCTGGACGCCTTGCAGAGAGGAGGGCCGGGCCTTGTCCGGATCGGCGCAGGACGCCGCCGCCACCGTCACGGAGGAGGTGCGGGTGGAGGCGCCGGTCCCGAGGACCTCGTCGAGGGCCGCCAGGATCTCGGGGCTGGACAGCAGCGCCTGGTGGGAGAGCGTCGAGTGCCGCACCGAGCGGAAGCACAGGCTGCTCGCCGGATCGTGGGGGGAGCCCTCGGCGGTGAGCGAGCGGTCCGGGACCATGTTGTCGCCCGGCTCGAAGAGCAGCGGCGCGAGCTCCCGGCCCTCTCCGGAGGGGGGCTCGAAACGGATCTCCATCCGCCCGCGCCGCTGGGTGACCAGGGCCGTGCGCTGAACGCTCTGCGACAGGCTGCCGACGACGTAGAGAGCGGCCGGCTGCGGGGTGGCGGCCACCTGCGCCAGGGCGGCCTGCAACCGCGCGTGACGCTCGAGCTCCCGCTCCAGGTGGGCGCGCAGCGCGGCCTGGGAGGCAGCCGACCCGCGCCGTGGACCGATCACCGACCAGCCGAGGCGCTCCCAGTCCGCCGGATCGTCGAGGCGGAAGGGGAGGGGCTTGCCATGGGCGTCGATCAGCGGCTCGATGCGGTCGGGGAGCACGTCGAACATGGAGGGGAAGGTGAACAGCGTGGCCGGCGAGAACGCTCCATGGCCCCAGAAGTAGAAGCTCCCCTGCTCCAGGCACTTCAGCGCCGTGAAGGTGCCCTCGTTCGGCGTCGCCACGAGAAAGAGGGTCTGGATGCGCGGCCCCCCGGCCCAGGTCACCGGCGGCAGCGGCCCCGTCTCCCCCAGCGGGGCGTCGCCGTACATCAGCGCGTAGCGCGCCACCAGCCCGCCCAGAGAATGGCCGAGCACCACCGCGGGGGGGGTGTCCGGCGGCATCCGGCGGTAGAGCGCCTCGAGCTCGCGGAAGAGGCGGCGGCCGCTGCTCTCGACGCTCTGCCGCCAGTCGTAGGGAAAGTAGAAGTACTCCCCCGACCCGGAGGGGGACTTCCAGTCCCCCTCGCGATAGCCCATCTCGCGAAGCCGGTTTTCCAGCCCGTCGTAGACGTGGATGGGGAACTTCATCCGGCCGACCCGCACCTCGCGCAGCAGCTTGCCCGGGACGACCGAGGTGCCCTCCGGATCGTCGAGGGGCAGGGCGAGGCGGGCGTTGCCGTCCCAGCTCCAGGCCATCTGCCGCGCGCTCGGCCAGACGCGCCGGCCGGTCACGCGGTCCACCAGCTCGGTGCCCGGCGCGCCGGGGATGATCACGATCGGGGGGAGCGGCGAGCGCGGAGACGTAGCTGCAGGGGCCGCCGCCGGGAGCAGCAGGCCGCCGCACAGCGCGAGGCCCAGGGTGAACCGGGTGACGAGGGGAGCCGTTCGCATCGGAACGACGACTATATCAGCGGCCTGCTAGAGTTTCTCCGAACGAACGACGACCCCGGAGGCCCCCCCGATTGAGCAGATTCGCCCGCAGCCTCTACGTGCAGGTCCTGGTGGCGGTCGCCCTCGGGGCGCTCCTGGGATTCCTCAACCCCGGGCTGGGCGCGGCGATGAAGCCGCTGGGCGACGGGTTCATCAAGCTGGTCAAGATGCTGATCGCGCCGATCGTCTTCACGACGGTGGTGACCGGCATCGCCAAGATGGGCGACCTGAAGCGGGTGGGGCGGATCGGCCTCAAGGGAATCGTCTACTTCGAGGTGCTGACCACCTTCGCGCTCGCCATCGGCCTCGTCGTCGGCAAGCTGGTGCGGCCGGGGGCGGGGATGAACGTCGATCCGGCGGCGCTCGACACCCGGGCCCTCGCCGCCTACACCTCGTCCGGCCACTCGCTCAGCACCACCGACTTCCTGCTCAACATCATCCCCAAGGACGTGGCCGACGCGTTCGCGCGGGGGGACATCCTCCAGGTGCTGCTCTTCTCGATCCTCTTCGGCGTGGCGCTCGCCGCTTTCCAGGCCCGGGGATCGCTGGTGCTGCGCTTCGTGGAGGAGACGTCGCACGTCCTCTTCCGCATCGTGGCGATCGTCATGCGCCTGGCGCCGCTGGGCGCCTTCGGCGCCATGGCCTTCACCGTCGGCAAGTACGGCATCGGCAGCCTGCTCAGCCTGGGCAAGCTGATGGCGACCTTCTACGCCACGAGCCTGCTGTTCGTCCTCGTCGTGCTCGGGGTGGTGATGCGCGCGGCCGGCTTCGGCATCCTGCGGTTCCTGCGCTATCTGCGCGAGGAGATCCTCATCGTGCTCGGCACCTCCTCCTCCGAGTCGGCGCTGCCGCTCCTGATGCGCAAGCTGGAGCGGCTCGGCTGCCCGGAGTCGGTGGTCGGCCTGCTGGTGCCGATGGGCTACTCGTTCAACCTCGACGGCACCTCGATCTACCTGACGCTCGCCACCCTGTTCATCGCCCAGGCGACCAACACGCACGTCACGCTGACCCAGGAGCTGGAGATCCTGACGGTGCTGCTGCTCACCTCGAAGGGGGCGGTGGCGGTGACCGGCGGCGGCTTCATCACCCTCGCCGCGACCCTGTCGGCGGTCGGCAACATCCCGGTGGCCGGCCTCGCCCTCCTGCTCGGCATCGACCGCTTCATGTCCGAGGCCCGCGCCATCACCAACCTGATCGGCAACGGGGTGGCCACCGTCGTCGTATCGCGCTGGGAGGGGGAGCTCGACGTCGAGCGCGCCCGCGGCATCCTGGCCGGCGTGGAAGAGGTGGAGGAAGAGGAAGCCCTTCCCGTCGCCGCGGCATGAAAACCCCTCAGGCGCGGCTCACCGCTCCTCCCCAGCCGCCCTGACGCGTTCGTCCTCCCCGGCCTCCTCGCTCCCGTACTCCGCGGCGGCGAGCAGGCCCTGGATCGCTGGACGGATCCGGTCGGCCAGCACGCACTCCACGGCCGAGCGGATCTCGGTGGCGACGTCCGCGTCTTCATCCTCCGGCGCCGGCTCCTCGTTCGGGGGGGCGGGCAGGGTCGCCACGATCCCCAGCAGCCGGTAGTGCACCGATCTCAGCTCGCGGGCGATCTGGCGGAGCTGCTCCTGGGCCTCACCTTCATATTTGGACATTTGAATAGATTCCCCTTTCTGCTTTGCGGTCTCCGCGGGCGCGAGGACAACGAAGGAGCGTAGGGACCGGACCGGGCGGCGGCTAGAGCGGGGAGGGAAAATTCAACGGTGTCGCTTGCCGGCGTTGTTTTCCCGCCAAAAAGGAACGGCGCGGCGGGAAATCGTCCCGGAGTGTCACCGCAAAAGCTCGGAAGGCATTACTATGTCCGCTGCTGAAAACACGAGGAGGATGATGCCGCGACCGCTCCCGCACCCCTTGAACCTGGCCCTGACCGTCCTGCGCTCCTCCCGGGGGTGGAGCCAGAAGGAGGCTCTCCGCGGCGAGCGGCCTGCCCGGCGGAATCCTCTCCGACTACGAGATGGGGAGGCGTCCCCTCACCCGCGAGAAGCTCGAAGCGCTGGCGAAGATCCTGGGGATCGATCCCGGAAAGATAGACTCCACGCTCCTCTATCTCCGCTCCCTGCAAACGGTTGAGGAGCCGTCCGGTCTCCCGTTGAGCCCGACCCGCAGGGAGTGCGAGCACATCGAGCGGAGCGCGACCCTGGTGGGTCACCTGTCGTCGGACGTGACCCGGGAGGAGATGACCCGCTCGTTGCGGGAGGAGGGAATCCTCCGCGACCGCGACGGCGCGGAGGCGTTCTGGCAGCGTCTGAAGCTCTACCCGGCGGAGGACCTGCGGTTCCTGGTGCAGAACGGGCGGAGCCTGCGGACCTGGGCTCTCTGCGAGAAGCTCTGCGCCGAGAGCGAGAGAGCTGCGGCGGCCGATGCCGGAAGGGCTCTGGAGCTGGCGGATCTCGCGCTGGGCGTCGCCTCCCAGATCCCCGGTCCGGAAGGCTGGCGCTCGCGTCTCCAGGGATACGCCTGGGCGTTTATCGGCAATACACGGCGGGTGGCGAGCGATCTGCCTGGAGCTGAGAAGGCGTTCGCCCGGGCATGGGAGCTCTGGAAAGCGGCCTCTCCTGGTGAAGAGGGACCGCTGGCGGAGTGGCGCCTGCTGGACCTCGAGGCCTCGCTCCGGCGCGATCAGCGTCGGCTTCCGGAAGCGCTGGGATTGCTCGACCAGGCCCTGGAGCGGAACCCGAGCAGCGAGATGGAAGGCAGGATCCTGCTGAAGAAAGCGTTCACCTTGGAGCAGATGGGGAATTACGAGAGCGCGATCGTATTACTGGAACGAGCTGCTCCCTTGGTCGACGAGCATCGTGACCTGCGACTGCTTTTTGCCTTGCGGTTCAATCTGTCGGTAAACCTCTGCCATTTGGGACGCCACCCAGAGGCGAAGGAGATACTGCCGGAGGTGCAGATGCTGGCTAGCCGTCTTGGAAACGAGCCGGATCAAGTGCGGTCACTTTGGTTGACGGGGAGAATTGCGGCCGGTTTGGGGCGACGCGGAGAAGCCATTTCTTCTCTTGAGCACGTCCGGTCGAAGTTCGCCAATCAGGGACTCTCTTATGACGTGGCCTTGGCCACTTTGGAGCTAGCCGTGCTTTACCTGGAAGAAGGCCGGACGGTGACAGTCAGGGAATTGGCCCGGCAAATGGCTCCGATCTTTCGCTCTCAAGGCGTTCACCGCGAGGCCTTGGCTGCCCTTGAGCTCTTCCATGATGCCGCCAAGCGTGAGACCGCGACTGTCGACTTGGCGCGGCGAGTGGTCGAATACCTCTGCCGCGCCCGGTACGATCGAGGGCTTAAGTTTCAGGGCTGAGCAGGCCGGAGTCACACGAACTCCGGCCGCTCCGCCCGCTCCTTGTTAGTGACCGCTCGAACAGCGGCCGTCGGGATCAATTCCACAGCCAGCATCCAAGCTCGCCGGGAGGCTCCCGCGGGGCACGCAATGACCGTCGGGGTCGATCGTGCAGCCGGCGTATGGCTCGGCGGGCGGTTTGGTCGCTGTCCCGCAGAGTCCGCTGGGATCAATCCCGCATCCCGCTTTGGTCAAAAGACCGGTTACGGAATCCCAGAACTGCAGGAGAGCCTCCGTTACGGGATGGGACGCCCGGGTGGCGGGGACCCTTCCCGGCGCCCGGCGCTGGGCCGCCGAGAGCGCCGGGACCGTGAGGACGAGGGCGAGAACCGAGGCGAGGACTACCTTCGAAAGCGGGGAGTGGGTCATGACATCTCCTTGGAGAGGAGCGATCCGGGACGGCCTCCTTGGCCGTGCGGGCTTCTCTTCAGGGAACTAGTGTCGGGATTCGAGATCGAATAATCTACTCCGGGAACCGTCAGGGAAGAATTTTCAGGGAGGTACTTGACATGCAAATGCTGGGATCACCGGAAGACGTGAAGATCGCGATCGGCGTCCTTCGCCTGCTCCGGGGCTGGACTCAGGAGGAGATGGCGAAGGCGGCCGGGGTGCACAAGAGCCTGCTCTCCCTCTATGAGCAGGGGAAGACGGTGCCCACCCCGAAGACCCTCAGCCGGCTGATGGCCGCGGTCAAGCTCCCGCTCTCCGCCTTCGAGAGCATCCTGCACCTGGTCCGCCTGATCCGGTACTGGGCGGGAGGGACGGACGAGGCCACCACCGATCTCGCCACCTCGCTGGCCCGCGTCGTGGGAACCACCGTCCAGGTCGCCGTCGCCCGGGAAGTGGCGCACCTGCTGATCTACTCCGGCAGGACGACGCCGTCGCTCGACGAGGACTCGGAAGAGGAGCAGGCGGAGGCGGAGGCGCTCTGGAGCAGTCTCGAGACGCGTCCGATGGAGCGCAAGCGGATGCTGGTGAAGGAGGTGCCGGATTTCCAGAACTGGAGGCTGTGCGAGCGGCTCTGCGCCGAGAGCGAGAAGGCGGCGGCGGCCGACGCGGATCTGGCCCTGGAGCTGGCCGAGCTGGCTCTGGAGATCGCCGAGCGGGTTGAGGGCACCGAGGAGTGGCGCTCGCGGCTGCAAGGGTACGCCTGGGCCTACGTCGGCAACGCCCAGCGGGCGGCCGGCGATGCCTTCCGTGCCGAGGAGGCGTTCGCCCGCGCGCGGGAGCTCTGGGAGGCGGGCGCCGAGGACGACGGAGTCCTGCCGGAAGACCGCTGGCTCGATCTCCAGACCCCGCACACGGTGAGCTGAGGGTTGGGGATCGCGCGCGCTGCCAAGCCTAGAGTCTCAGTTTCCAGACGCCCGGCCGTCGACGCTGATGGAGCACCGCCACCACGGTTACCGTCTCCTCCCCGATCGCGAAGTACACCGAGTACGGGAACCGGTTCAGCAAACCGCGCCGAGTCTCTCGATCAATTTCCGGGAAATGGAGGGGCTGCTGAGAGATCCGCAGAAGAAGCTGTCCAAGCTCATCCGTGAACCGATTCCCCAGGCCGGGCTGCTGGTGGTCATACCAGAAAGCCGCCTCCTCGGCATCGAGCTGCGCCTCGGGCCGGACGACGAGGCGCCGACTCATTGTTCCAGGCGGAGACCCCGGAGCTTATCCAGGATCTCATCGCGAATCTCTTCCCAAGGTCTTCCTTCCGTGGGGTTGGCTCGATAGGCCTTCATGCGTTCTTCGAGCACCTCCCGATGCCAATCGGGCACCGGAACCTCCTCCGGATGGGCGGCAACCCGATCCCAGAGAGACTGAACGTAGTCCAGTTTCTCGTCTGTCGAGAGTTCGTCGAATCCCGGCGGGGGGAGGGGTAAAGTTCGAGCCATGGTCACGATCCTCAGAAGGTTTCAGTATAACTGACGCCCTTGAACGTCATCCCGCCACCCCCGTCAGCTTCGCGATCACCCGGTCCCACGTGATCTCCCGCACCCTTCCCTGCCCCGCCAGCCCCATGGCGCGGGTCCGCTCGCGATCCTTGTAGAGCAGGTCGATCTTCGCGCCGATCTCCTTCGGGGAGTCGGGAGAGCAGAGGAAACCGTTCACCCCGTCCTCCACGAACTCCAGGACGCCGCCCGCGTCCGTGGTGGTGATCACCGGCTTGGCGGCCTTGAAGGCTTCGACGGTGACGTAGCCGTAGTCCTCGTCGTAGGGGGCGTAGTAGACCCCGAGACAGCCCGCGTAGCGCTCCACCACGTCACGGTCGTCCACCCAGCCGAGGAGCTCGACCCTCTCGCGCAGTCCCAGGCGATCGATCAGGCTTTCCAGGTTCTCGCGCTCGGGACCGGTGCCGGCGATGCGGCAGCGCACGGGGGTCTCGGTGTGCTTCATGGCCCGGATCAGGAGATCGAAGCGCTTCAGCGGATCGAGCCGGCCGATCGAGAAGATGAAATCCCCGGAATCCCCAGCGTGGTAGAGCGGATCGAGCTTGGGCGGCGGATAGAGCACCTCGGCCTCGACCTGGTTAAAGCGGCGCAGGCGGTCCGCCACGTTGCCCGAGATGGTGTAGACGGCCCGCGCCTCGGAAAGGGTGCGCCGGTCCATGGCGCGGATCATCTCCAGCGCCCTGGCGTCCGGCGGCTGGGCTGCGGAAAAATCGCTGTAGCGCGTGCCCAGCAGATCGTAGGCCTGGCGGAGCTGGTGGATGAGCCAGACGACCTTGTTGGGATGCTTGATCAGATAGGACGGAAAGCGCGTCGCGATCACCAGGTCGATCCGCTTGCCGGCCGCCTCCTCGAGGTTCACCAGCCGCCAGGCGAGGCTGCTCTTCAGCAGCTCGGTCCGCGTGGGCCAGTGGAACGGCAGGGCGACGACGTCCACCTCGAAGCCGCGGGACTTGAGCTCGTCGCGCAGGGAGTCGACGAGCATCTCGGCCCCGCCGTAGGCGAACGGGATCTGGGTGGCGCAGATGACGATCCGCGGCTTCACGCGCCGGGCCCGTCCTTCTCCTCCAGGCGGCGCTCCAGGGCCTCAATGCGGCCGCCGAGCTGGCGCAACTCCCGCGCGGTCTTCTCCTGCGCCTCCACCAGGTCCTCGATCAGCCGCGCCGCCGCCTGGTTGTAGCCGTTCTGCTGCTCGAGCACCGGCCGGGTGAACCCCTTGAGGAACAGTTTGTGGAACGCCTTGCGGACGAAGACGATCAGCCGCCCCAGGCCCGGACGGTGAGAGAAGGCGACCGGCTCCTGCACGTACTCCCGCGCCTTCAGGGCGAGGAGGCCGTTGCGCGTCTCCTCTCCCCCGCCGGCGAGCGTAGTCGACTCGGCGAGGCGCTGCCGCACGCCGGAACGGACCTTCTGAAGGACCTCGGCGACGCGGAGGTCCTCAGGCGGGATGGGAGGGGTAGAGGGATCGGACATCATTTTGGATTCTAGATTTTGGCTTTTGGATTCGCCATGCCTACGGCCCCTCGCCCGTGAAGTCGAGGAAGACGCCGAGGTTACGTGGGTCGTGGCTCTTGGGATCGACGCGGGCGGGCACGAGGCCGGCCGAGGTGTCCAGGGTGAAGCGATAGAAGAGCTCGTGAGCGCTTTTTACCGAAGACTCGGGGAAGAAGCCGAGATCGCGGGCCACGGGATGAACGGCGAGCTCGACCGGAGTGCCGTTGCGCTTGCCCTCGGTGTCGAAGCGGACGATCAGGCGGTCCCCGCCGCCGTCGAGCGTCAGCACGTTGCCGGGTGAGAGCGAGTAGGCGGTGAAGGCGAGCCGCGCGAGCGGCTTCGGCGAGACGACGATCACCTCGGAGCGCGTTCCACCCCGCACCCAGACGCCGTGGGGATGGTGCTCCCCGGTGAAGAAGGACCAGCGCGGGACGATCCAGACCGCGTCGTTCCAGGTCTGCGCGGCGAAGCCCGGCAGGTGGTCGCCGGGGAGCAGGGTCAGCTCGAGCGGCAGCCGCTGGAAGACGTGGAGCGCGGCCGGGGGCTGGGCCGCCGGATCGAGCCGGGGCAGGGCGCCGGCAGCGATGACGGCGGTCCAGAGCCCGGCGGCGGCGTAGGGCAGCGCCAGACTCCAGCGGGCGCCGGCGCGGCCCGGCAGGAAAAAGAAGGCCGGATAGACGAGCGCCAGGTAGCGGCTGCCGAGGAACCCGGAGACCCCCGCGAAGTCGTGCGGATGGGCGAGCAGGACGAGCAGCCCGTAGACCAGCAGGGCGGCCGCGAGGAGGTGACGCGAGCGGTCGGCCGTCCGCCGGAGCCCCAGGAGATACAAGGCGAGGGCGAAGAGGGCGAAGGGGAAGTACGGCAGGAGCCCCGTGGAGCGGCCGGCGAGGAGGTATCCGAGATTGCGCGGCAGGAGCCGCAGGGCGGCCGGGAGGTCCGGAGAGGCGGTCTCCGCCGGGTACCCTTGCCAGAGGTCTCGCGGGCTTTCCAGGGGAAAATCGGTATCGAAGGAGCGGCGCTGGGCGCCGCCGGAGGCGGTCCACTGGCCCGTGCCGGCGCGCTGGATCAGGGCGAGGAGCCCGGCCGCGAGGAGCGCCGCGGCGAGGAGCGCCGCGAGCCCGCGCCGGCGCCGGCGGGCCGCGCCATTCATCGCGAGGTCGATCAGGATGGGCAGGCCGAGCAGCGCCAGGAGCGGGCTCGACGTCACTGCCGCGCCGAGCAGCAGGCCCGACCCGGCGAAGGCCGCGAGGTGGCCGCGCCGCCATTCCGGAATTTTCCGCAGGCGCTGCCAGACGAGCAGCGGGAAGAAGCCGCAGGCCATGAGGAATACCGTGGGCTCCAGCCGGAAGGCATAGGCGAGCGCCGCCGAGGCGAAGAAGAAGCCGGCCGCGAAGAGGGGCGCGGCGCCGGTCTCCTCGGAGGAGATCCAGAGGGCAGAGATCGCCATGGCGAGGAAGAGCGCCAGGTTGAAGAGGGCGATTCCCCGCACTCCGAGCAGGGCATAGAACGGCAGGGCCGCGAGCGGATAGGCGAGGGGCGCTCCGTAGCGCAGGGTCCTGCCGCCGTCGTCGGTGAACAGGGTGAGCCCCGCCGGGCCGCCGTCCCAGATCCGCCGGGCGCGGTCGAGGTCCGCCGGGCGGTAGGCAAGGTCGTGGTCGTGCCAGAGGCTCTGGACCATCATCACGGAGGTGGCCTCGTCGCCGGCCGGGAACGGCGCGCGGGCGCCGGAGAGGGACCACGCCAGGGCGAGGAGGAGCAGCGCCGGGCAGAGGATGGGGAGGGCTCGGAGGCGCATCGCTCGCAGGGGCCGGGAAGTTGTGGAACCGGGTAAAGATACACTCTTCGCGGCATGAGGGAAAAATCGAGCGTTCTGCGCGCTCTGCTCCGCTTCGGCTCCCCCCGGCGCCTGCGCCGGACGTTCCTCTGGCTGCGCGGGCTTGCCCGGGAGATCCGCCGGCGGCGCGCCGAGCCGCGGCGGACGGTGGCGGTGGACGTCAACTCCTTCTACGAGGAGCTGACCGGGGTGGGCTGGTATCTCCACCAGATCCTGGCCCACCTGGCGGACCGCGACGACCTCCGGCTGCGCCTCTACGGCCAGAGCCTGGTCGAGGCGGATCCCGGCGCCCCGCGGCCGGTGGTGGGCTTCCCGGACGGCCCCGCGATCGAGCGGGTCGTCCACGAGGCGCCGGACGGGCTGGTCGTCCCCTCGTGGCGGGCGAACCAGATCCTCCGCCGTCTCGCGCCCCTCCTCGCCGCGGCGGACGGCAACCGGGTGCTCTTCGCTCCGAACTACCTGTTTCCCCCGCTCTTCCGCTTCGCCCGCGGCGCGCGGGTGGCGACCGTCCACGATCTCGGGCTGTTCAAGGTCCCCTGGGCGGTGCGCCCTGACTCGGCGGAAGCCCTGCGGGAGCGGCTGGAGCGCACCCTCTTCGAGGCGGATCTCCTGCTTACCCCGAGCGAGGCGGTGCGCCGGGAGCTGATCGAGAGGGGAGTCTCCCCCGGCCGCGTGCGGGCGATCCACCACGGCACGGGCACGATGACCACGAGGAACGGAATGGCGGCCAGAACGCCGCCGCCAGGGACGCCCCCCCGCTACGCGCTCCACGTGGGGACGGTGGAGCCGCGCAAGAACGTCCCAACCTTGCTGGCGGCCTGGCGGCTGATGCGCTCGCGCGGTCTCCGTGAGGCTCCGCCGCCGCTCGTCCTCTGCGGCGGCTGGGGGTGGAAGGCGGAGGAGGTCCGCCGCGAGATCGCCGCGGCCGAGCGGGAGGGGTGGGTGATCCACCTCGGCTATGTAGGCGCGGGCGAGCTCGCCGCCCTCTATCAGGGAGCGGAGCTGGTAGCGCTCCCCTCCTTCTACGAGGGGTTCGGCCTGCCGGCGATCGAGGCCCTGCAGGCGGGAGCGCCGCTGGTGGCGAGCGATCTGCCGGTGCTGCGCGAGGTCGCCGGGGATGCCGCCCTCTACGCGCCGCCGGACCGGCCGGACCTCTGGGCGGACCGGATCGCGGCCCTGCTCGCGGACGGCGGCCTGCGGGAGGAGCTGAGGCGGAAGGGGAAAGAGCGGGCGAAGCTCTTCGACTGGCGCCGCGCCGCCGCGGAGACGGCCGGGGCCTTCGCGGAGGCTTCCAGCTCTCTTCCGTGAAGTAGACTCCGCCCGTGTCCATGGGCCGTACCGATCGCGCGGCGATCCTCGTCCTTCCCATTCTGATCGCGGCGGTCCTCCTCGCCGGAGCGGCGCTTCCGGCAGCCCCGCGCTCCTTCCAGGCGATCGTCTTCGTGGCCATGCTCGCGGCGCTCTGGGGCGCGGGGTCCCGCCTGGCCCGCCGGCTGGCGCCGGATTTCGGGCCGGAATCCCACGGCGTGGCCGCGTTCACCTTCGCGGTGGGGATCGCGGTGGTGCCCGCGACCTGGCTCGGCCACTTCGGATGGCTGCGGCCGGCTCCCTTCCTGATCTGGACGGCGGCGGCGTTCCTGCTCAGCCGGCTGCTGCCGGCGGGAACCGCGCCGCCGGAGAACGCGGAAATCGTTCCCCCGCGCGGATCGGAGCCCGGCTCCAGGCGGACCCGGATCGACACCGCCCTGCTGCTCACGGCGGGGCTGGCGATCGCCTGGGTGGGCCTCGACGACATGGCCCGCCTGCGCTGGGCCCCGGCGGGGGCCTACGGCTACGACGACGTCTCCTATCACCTGTCGGAGGTCGCCACCTGGATCCGGTACGGCGACCTGCGGATGCTCCGCTTCTCGATGGGAGACGCCAGCACCCCGTTCTACCCGGTGCTGGGAGAGATGGCGTCGTGGGTGCTGATCGCGCCGTTCCGCGACAGCGACGTGGCGGCGCGGTGGTCGCAGATTCCTTTCGCTCTCTTCTCCTTCCTGGCGGCGGCCGCGATCGCCCGCCGGCTCGGCCTCTCGCGCCGGGATGCCGCCCTGGCGGCGATCGCCTACGCCGGAATCCACCACGTCTTCCCCGTCCTCGCCCTCGGAGCGGGCAACGATCACAGCGCCGGCTTCTTCACCCTGGCCGGGATCGACGGCGCGCTCGCCTTCGCCAGCCGCCCTCGCGCGGGCACGGCCACCGTGACCGGCGCCGCTCTGGGGCTGCTGCTCGCCACCAAGTACATCGGCGTCCTCTTCGCACCCGTGGTCCTCGCCCTGCTGGCTCTGGCGGTCCTCGTCGAACGGCGAGCGGCGGAAGACAGGGCGCCGCTGCGGAAGCTCGCCGGCCTGGTCCTCCTGCTCGCCGCCGTCCTCCTGGCCACCGGCGGCTACACCTACCTGCGGAACGCCGTCACCACGGGCAATCCGATCTTTCCCGCGCCCGTACGCATCTTCGGGACCGAGGTCTTCCCGGGCTGGGGAGGCACCACGATCCGCGAGCGGAGCGCCTCGCCCGAGTTCCAGATCGACGTCTGGGGTTTTCTCACCGGCCAGGCACGGCTCTTCGGCTCCTACTTCCCGTACTCCCTGCTGCCGGCGGCCCTGCTGACGCCGCTCCTGGCGCTCTGGCGCCGCCGGTGGCCGGCGGCCCTGGCGTTCTCGCTGCCCGCCGTCTTCTTCCTGCAGTTCCTCTTCCTGATGCACGACCACCGGGACATCCGCTACTTCCTTCCCGCGATCGCCCTCGCCGCCGTGGCCTTCGCCTGGCTGCTGGCGGAGATCGGCCCCCGGGCTTTCCCGCTCCGCGCGATCCTGCTCTTGCTGATCGCCTGGGAGGCGACCCGGCGGGCCGGATGGACGGGCTCGCGGCCGGTCCTCACCTTTCTGGCGGTCCTCGCCGCGGGAGCGCTCGGTGAGATCGCCTGGGAGCGGTGGGGAAAGCGGCGAGCCCCGGCCCTGCGTTCCTGGAGATGGGGATGGGCCGCGGCCCTGGTGGTCATCGCGATGGCGGCCCTGCGGCTGGGGTGGATGGTCGGCAAGTATCAGGATCTGAAGCTCGCGAACCTGGCCGGACCGCTCGCCCTCGAAGAGCTCGCCGGGCCGGACGGCGCGCGGGTGGCCTACGCGGGGATGAACCAGCCTTATCTCTTCTTCGGCAGCCGCTTCCAGAACGATCTCGAGATCGTGCCGCGGACCCGCGAGCTCGACGCCCGGTACTACTCCTGGGGGAGCGAGCTGGGCAATCCCTACGAGGTCGTCTCCTACCGGCGGTGGCGGCGGTCGCTCGAGGAGCTGGGGATCACTCTGGTGGTGATCGTCCGCTCGGAGTGGGAGGACCCGGAGCGGCGCTGGATCGTGCGCCGGCCGGACGACTTCGCGCTCGCCTGGGCGGACCCGGAGGTGGAGATCTGGCGCCTGGTCCCGCCGCCGCCCCCGCCCGCGAAGGACCCAGCGGGGCGGGGATAGGAATCCGCCGATGCCGAGTCCGCCAGACCTGCCAAAGATCGCGGTCGACCTCCGCGCCCTGGTCCCCGCCGCGACCGGCATCGGCGTCTACACCCGCTCGCTGCTGCTCGCGTTGGCCGCCCGGGGTGGGATGTGCTATGTGGGGATGGCCCACCGCCCGCCGCGCGAGGCGGCGGAGCTGGAGGCGGCGGGGATCGGCCTCGAGCGCCAGGAGGCGCCGCTCGGGGTGCTCTGGCAGCAGCTCCGGCTTCCCCAGCGGCTGGCGCTCGGCGACGTCGATCTCTTCTGGTCGCCGCTGATCACCCTCCCCCTGCGCTGTCCGGTGCCGGCGGTCGCCACGGTGCACGACCTGACGGCGCTGCTCTTCCCCGAGGCGCACACGCTCAAGGTGCGGTGGAGCCTGCTGCCCTTCCTGCGCCCCTCCTTCGAGCGGGCGCGGCGGCTGGTCACCATCTCGGAGTCGACGGCCCGGGATCTCGCCTTCCACTTCCCCCAGTGCGCGGAGAAGATCCGCGTGGTCTATCCCGGGATCGATCCCGAGTTCCGGCCGGGCGAGGCCGGAGAGATCGCGGCCACGCGCCGGGAGCTGGGGGCGCCGGAGGGGTACCTCCTCTACGCCGGGACGCTCGAACCGCGCAAGAACGTCGGCAAGCTGATCGACGCCTGGATGGCCCTGCGGGCGGCCGACCGCCAAGCCGTGCCGCCGCTCGTGCTCGCCGGCCCCTACGGCTGGGGGAGCGAGCGCCTGGCCCGGCGGATCGCCGCGCTCGCTCCCGAGGGACTGATCGCGGTCGGGCGCGTCGAACGCGCGCGGCTGGTGCGGATCTTCCAGGCCGCCCGCGTCTTCGTCTACCCCTCGCTCTACGAAGGGTTCGGCTTCCCCGCCGCCGAGGCGCTCGCCTGCGGCCTGCCGGTCGTCACCTCGGACACCTCCAGCCTGCCGGAGGTGGTGGGCGACGCGGGCCTGCTCGCCGATCCGCAGGACGCCGGGGCGCTCGCCGGGCGGATCAAGGCCCTGCTCGACAGCCCCGAGCGGGCGGCGGAGCTCGGCCGGCGGGGCGTCGAGCGGGCCGGCCGCTTCCGCTGGGACCGGGCGGCGCGGGAGATGGAGGAGGTGTTTTCGGAGGCGCTGGCGTAGGGTGCGCTGCGCCCACCGCGAAATCGGACGCCAAAAACGGTGCGCACAGCGCACCCTACGCTAGAATCCCGGCTTCCGGCACCCCGGGGAGAGCCAGCTTTTGCCCTATACGATCGGCATCGACGCGCGCAAAATCCAGGACTTCGGCATCGGCACCTACGTGCGGAACCTGGTCCGTTCGCTGGCCACGATCGATTCCGAGAACCGTTACATCCTGCTCGCCAAGCCCGAGGACGTCGATGGGCTGAGCGACCTGCCGGCCAACTTCCAGGTGGCGCTCGAGACCTCGCCCGTCTACTCCTTGCGGGAGCTCTTCGCCCTCTCCTGGCAGCTCTACCGGCACCAGCTCGACCTCTATCACTCCACCCACTACGTGCTGCCGGCCTGGGTGGGCTCGAAGGTGGTGGTGACGATCCACGACATCATCCATCTCCTCTATCCGGAGTTCCTGCCGAGCAACTTCGCGTTCCTCTATGCCCAGAGGATGATCCGCCGCAGCCTGAGCCGCGGCGACCGCATCGTCGCCGTGTCGCAGACCACCCGGGCGGACCTCATGCAGCACTTCGACGTCGACGGCCGCAAGATCCAGGTGGTCTACAACGGCGTCGAGGACGCCTTCCGCCAGCCGCTGGCGCCGGAGGATCTGCAGCGCTGGCTGCGCGATCTGGGGATCTCCCAGCCCTACCTCCTCTTCGTGGGCAATCCGGCCAAGCCGCACAAGAACCTCGACACGGTCGTCCAGGCCTACGCGCGGGCGCGGCGGATGGCGCAGTTCGACGCGCCGCTGATCTGCGTCGGCAGCCGGCAGGGGTCGGAGTTCAAGATCCGGCAGCGGGCCGAGTACCTGGGGATCGGCGACAAGGTCCGCCTGCTCGGCCACGTGGCGCAGGAGGCGCTGCCGGCGATCTACCAGGGAGCGATCCTCTTCCTCTACCCCACGCTCTACGAGGGGTTCGGCCTGCCGGTGATCGAGGCGATGGCCTCGGGGGTGGCCGTGATCACCTCGAACACCTCGGCGCTCAAGGAGATCGCGGAGGGATACGCGCTGCTGGTCGACCCGCTGGACCTCGACGGCATGGCCAAGGCGATCGCCCACCTGATGGGAGCCCCCGAACGCCGCGCCGCCTTCGCCGAGCGGGGCACCGAGCGCGCGGCGCAGTTCCGCTGGGAGCAGACGGCGCGCCAGACGCTGGACATCTATCTCTCGGTCATCGAGGGAAGGTCCGCCGCGCCCGCGCGGCAACGCGCAGAAGGCGCAGCGGGCGGCGAGAAAAGATGATCGCGCCCACGGCCCCCATCCCCTTCCCCGCTTCACGCCCGCCGCGGGTGGCGCTGGTGCACGACTGGCTGACCGGCATGCGGGGGGGCGAGAACGTGATCGAGACCCTGGGCGGGCTCTTCCCGGAAGCCCCCCTCTTCACCCTCTTCCATTTTCCCGGCAGCGTCAGCCCGGCGATCGAATCGCACGCCATCCGGACCAGCTTCCTCCAGCGCGCGCCGGGCATCCGCAACCACTACCGGAGCTACCTGCCGTTCTTCCCCGCCGCGATCGAGGAGTTCGACCTCTCGGGGTTCGACCTCGTGGTCAGCTCCAGCCATTGCGTGGCCAAGGGGGTGATCGCGCCGCCCGACGCTTTCCACCTCTGCTACTGCCACACGCCGATGCGCTACGCCTGGGACCAGGAGCATGCCTACTTCCCCAACCGCAAGGGGCTCAAGGCGCGGGTCAGATCCCTCACGCTCTCGGCCCTGCGCGCCTGGGACGTCTCCTCGGCCGCGCGCGTCAACCACTTCGTGGCGAACTCGCGGTTCGTGGCGCGGCGCATCCAGACCTACTACGGCCGCCCGGCCGAGGTGGTCCACCCGCCGGTGAACGTCGAGTTCTTCACCCCCGGAGCGACGAGCGGACGCACGAGCGAAGATGGATATTGCCTGACGGTCTCGGCGCTCGCCCCATACAAGAAGGTGGAGGTGGCGATGGCGGCCTGCGAGAAGCTGGGCCTGGAGCTGCGGATCGTGGGCGAGGGCCCCGAGCGCGAGCGGCTGGAAGGGATGGCCGGCCCGCGCACCCGGTTCCTCGGCAACGTGGACGCGGAGACGCTGCGCGGCCTCTACCGCGGCGCCCTCCTCTTCCTCCAGCCGGGGGTCGAGGACTTCGGCATCGCCTCCGTGGAGGCGCTCGCCTGCGGCACGCCGGTGGTCGCGGTGGCCCGCGGCGGCATCATGGACGTGGTCGACGACGGCCGCCACGGGGTGCTCTATCCGGATTGGGAGGGGCCCCTCGCCCTTTGCGCGGCGATTGACAAAGCCCGCCGGATCGGATTCAATGTTTTGGACCTGCGCGATCGGGCGGAGTCTTTTTCCGTGGCGCGATTCACCGATCGCATCCGATCTCTTCTGTCTCGTCGCTTTCCGGGCTGAGCGAGTTGAGGGCATCTCTCCTTTGATCCAAGAACGCCATCGCAAGACGGCCGGGCTCTATTTCTTCTCCGATCTGGCGGCGACGCTGACGGCCTTCGTCGCCGCCTGGCTGCTGCGCTTCGAGGCGGAAGTCATCCCGGTCACCAAGAACGTGCCGGAGTTCGGTCCGTACCTGCACCTCGTGCCGTTCGTGCTCGTGCTCTGGCCGGTGGTCTTCTACTTCCACGGTCTCTATCAGAGCCGGCGCGGCCGCAGCCGCGTGGACGAGGTGCTCACCATCGTCCTCGCCGTCCTGCTCGCCACCGTGCTCCTGTCGGTGGTGATCGCCTGGTACCGGCCGCCGGCGGCGCCCGGCAGCCACGAGTACTTCACCTACAGCCGCGCCTTCCTCGGCCTCTTCGCGCTCGCCGACCTCGGGCTGGTCGCGACGACCCGCATGGTGGTGCGCACGGTGCTGCGGCGCGTGCGCAGCTCCGGCCACAACCTGCAGCGCATCCTCGTCGTCGGCGCCGGGCTCCTCGGCCGCGAGATCACGACCAAGATCCTCGCCCACCGCGAGATGGGCTTCGAGGTCGTCGGCTTCCTCGACGACGACGCCGGCAAGACCGGAACCCTGGTCTGCGGCGTCCCCGTGCTCGGCACCACCCGCCAGGCCGAGGAGGTGCTCGCGGCGCAGCGCATCGATCAGGTCTTCCTCACGCTGCCGCTCGAGGCGCACAAGAAGATCCTCCAGCTCCTCGATCTGATGGCGCGCGAGTGCGTCGAGATCAAGCTCGTGCCCGACATCCTCCAGTACGCGACGCTCAAGGCCGCGCTCGAGGACGTCGACGGCACGCCGGTGATCAATCTCTCGCAGATGCCGCTGCAGGGCTGGAACAGCATGATGAAACGCGGGATGGATCTGGCGATCGCGCTCGCCGGGCTGATCGTGCTGCTGCCTCTCTTCCCGCTGATCGCGCTCGCCATCTGGATCGAGGACCGCGGCCCCATCTTCTACCGCCAGGAACGCATGGGGCTCGACGGCCGCTCGTTCATGATCCTCAAGTTCCGCTCGATGCGCGTCAACGCCGAAGCCAGCAGCGGCCCGGTGTGGGCGATCAAGGACGATCCGCGGCGCACCTACGTCGGCAGCTTCCTGCGCGCCTGGTCGCTCGACGAGCTGCCGCAGATCTGGAACGTCCTCACCGGCGACATGTCGATCATCGGTCCGCGCCCCGAGCGGCCGACGTTCGTGCGCGAGTTCAAGCACAAGATCCCGCGCTACATGCTGCGCCACCGCGTGAAGTCGGGCATCACCGGCTGGGCCCAGGTGCATGGCTGGCGCGGCAACACGTCGATCAAAAAGCGCATCCAGTACGATCTCTACTACATCCAGAACTGGTCGCTCTCGCTCGACTTCAAGATTCTCTGGATGACCCTACGCTACGCGCTGCGGCTCAACGCGTACTAGCTCCCTTCCTCCGCTCTTCTCGTCAAATCCTTATTCCGCGGGCTTTTGCGGCGAGCCGCGAAGTCGCGCGCCGCCGCGCGGCGGCGCGCCCGCACGGGCCACAGGCTTTCGCCACCGTTGCCTCCATCGAGCACACTACTTCTTGCGGCGTAAAATCTCTTGACGCACAAGATCTGGTGGGCGTAACCTAAACGACATCAACCAAAGCCCCGGATCGCGGGCAACTCAAAAGGAGAAGGCAATGGCTACGAACGACAATTCGACGGGCGCCAAGAAGACTGCGACCAAATCTTCCGGCGCGAAGAAGACCGCGGGCACGGCTTCGGCGGGTGCGGCGAAGAAGACGGCCGCCAAGAAGACCGCGACCAAGGCGGCCGGCAGCGCCAAGAAGACCGCGGCCAAGTCTTCCGGCTCCGGTGCGAAGAAGACGGCCGCCAAGTCTTCGGGCGCGGCGAAGAAGACCAAGACCGTGACCGCCAGCAAGAAGGCTCCGGCCAAGAAGGCGACGGCGGCGAAGAAGGTCACCGCGAAGAAGCCGGCTGGCGGCGGCGCCAAGAAGTCCACCGGCGGCGCCAAGAAGACCGCGGCCAAGAAGTAAAGAGAGCCGTCTCCGGCAGGCTCGAAGAGAGATGTTCAGGAGGCGACGTTCTGGATCTGTTCCGGGGCTTCTGTTTTTGTCGACCTCTGCTGCTGCTTCTCCAGCGTCGCCCAGCACGGCGTAACCGCCTCCGCCCCGTGGCGTGAACGTCGTGCCGGCCCTTCAAAGACTCGCTCGGGCGGCTTTCAGCCCCCGCTCAGCAAGCGGGCCGCCGCACGATCCACCATCCACACGACATTCCCTTCGACGATCTGCGCGGGATAGCGCTCGGGCTCGCGCGCGCCTTCGATCACGGCGTGGAGCGCCTCGGCCTTCTCCTCGCCGACGACGAGGAACATCGTCTGCCGGGCGTGATTCAACACCGGCGGCGTCAGCGTGACGCGGAAGGTCTTCTGCGCCTCGACCCAGGGCGCCGCCACGAGCCGCTCGCGCTCGGCGATCACGGGGCTGCCGGGAAACAGCGACGCCGTGTGACCCTCCTTGCCGAGGCCGAGCTGCACGAGATCGAAGACCGGCCAATCGCCCGCCGAAACTTGAAAGAAGGAGCGTAGCGTCGCTTCGTACTCCGCCGCCGCGCGCTCTGCGTCGGGCTCCTCCGCCGGAACGCGATGAACGTTCTCCGGCGGCACCGGCACGGCGTCGAGCATCGCCTCGCGCGCCATGCGGAAGTTGCTGTCCGGATGGTCCGGCGGGACGTGGCGCTCGTCGCCCCAGAAAAAATGGATCGCGTTCCACGGCAGGCGCGAGCGGTAGGGCTCGCCCGCCAGGAGACGGTAGAGGTCGCGCGGCGTCGAGCCGCCGGCGAGCGCCCAGGCGAAGCGGCCGCGCTCGGCCACGCCCTGCCGCGCGGCGCGCTCGACCTCTCCGGCGGCCGCGCGCGTCAGCGCGGCGACGTCGTCAAAGATCCGGACCTCGCTCACGCTCGCCATGTCCGTCCGTCCTTCCGGATCAGCTCGTCGGCATCCTTCGGTCCCCATGTGTTGGCGGGATAGTTGGGAAAGTCGCGCGGCACGAGCGCCTTCCACAGGTCGAGGACCGGGGTGACCACGCGCCACCCCGCCTCCACCATGTCGCTGCGATGAAAGAGCGTCGAGTCGCCCAGCATGCAGTCGTAGAGGAGCGTCTCGTAACCGGTGTGCGCCTGCCGGCCGAAGTAGTCCTCGTACTGGAACTGCATCCTGACGGTGCCGAGGCGCATCGTGGGGCCGGGCACCTTGCCTTCGAAGCGCAGCGAGATCCCCTCGTCCGGCTGGATCTTGATCACCAGGAGGTTGGGATTCAGGCGCTCGATCGGGGTCTCGCGGAACAGCATCAGCGGCGCGCACTTGAACTGGATCGCGATCTCGGAGACCCGCTTCGGCAATCGCTTGCCGGTACGCAGATAGAACGGCACGCCGGCCCAGCGCCAGTTGTCGACGACCAGCTTGAGCGCGGCGAAGGTCTCGACGTTCGAGCCCGCGCCGACCGACTTCTCGGCGCGGTAGGCGGGCTCGGGCTTGCCGTCGACGGTGCCTTCACCGTACTGGCCGCGCACGGCCTGGTGCAGCACGTCCTCGGGCGAGAACGGATGGATCGCCGAGAGCACCTTCACCCGCTCGTCGCGCACCGTGTCGGCCGCGAACGAGACCGGCGGCTCCATGGCGATCAGCGCGAGGAGCTGGAACATGTGGTTCTGCACCATGTCGCGCAGCGCCCCCGCCTCCTCGTAGTAGCCGCCGCGCCCCTCGACCCCCACGGTCTCGGCGACGGTGATCTGCACGTGATCGATATAACGGCGGTTCCAGATCGGCTCGAAGATGCCGTTGGCGAAGCGGAACGCCATGATGTTCTGCACGGTCTCCTTGCCGAGGTAGTGATCGATGCGGTAGATCTGCCGCTCGTCCAGCACCTCGCGGATCCGGCGGTTCAGCGCCTGCGCCGACTCGAGATCGTGCCCGAACGGCTTTTCGATGATGACGCGGCGCCAGCGCCCCTCCTGCTCCTTGAGCAGCCCCGCCTCGCCGAGCTGGCGCACGTAGTCCTCGAAGATGCTGGGCGGCACCGCGAGATAGAAGAGGTAGTTGCCGCTCGTGCCCAGCTCCTCGTCGGCCTTCGCCAGCGTGCCGGCCAGATCCTGGAACGTCTCGGGTTTTTCCGCATCGACGGCGACGTAGCGCAGCCGCCGGGAGAGCCATTCGAGCTTCTCGCCGTCCACCTCGGCGGTGGCGAACTGCTTCAGATCTTCCCCCACACGGCGCCGGAACTCGTCGTCCGGAAGCGGCGAGCGGCCAACGCCGATCACGGCGAATCCCTCCGGCAGCAGCCCGTTCACGATCAGGTTGTAGAGCGCCGGAACGAGCTTGCGCTTGGTGAGGTCCCCCGTCGCGCCGAAGATCACCATCGCGCACGGCGGCGCCGGCCGGCCCACCCCCTCGTCCGCTCTTTCCAGCGGATCTTCGGCGGCGACGGGGGAGGTCACGGCTTCTCCTCTTTCTTCTCCGCCGGGGATTGATCCGCCGGGGATTTATCTGCCGGGGAAGCTGGCGGACGGAGCTCCACGTGACCGCCGAACTTGTAGCGCATGGCGGAGAGGACCTTCTCGCCGAACGTGTGCTCCTGGCGCGAGCGGAAGCGGTCGAACAGCGAGGCGGCGAGCACGTGCACGGGCACCGCCTCCTCGAGGGCGGCGATCACCGTCCAGCGCCCCTCGCCCGAGTCCTGGACGAAGCCGGTGTACTCGGCGAGGTCGGGGGTCTCGGCGAGCGCGCTCGCGGTGAGGTCGAGCAGCCACGAGGAGACGACGCTGCCGCGCCGCCAGACCTCGGCGATATCGGCGAGATCGAGCGGGTAGCGGTGCGCCTCGGGCAGTTCCTTCGAGGTCGCGTTGCGGAAGATGTCGAACCCCTCGGCGTAGGCCTGCATCAGACCGTACTCGATGCCGTTGTGAACCATCTTGACGAAGTGACCCGCGCCCACCGGCCCGCAGTGCAGGTAGCCCTCCTCGGCGGTGCTCTTCTTGCCTTCGCGGCCGGACGACGGCGGGATGTCGCCGCGGCCGGGCGCCAGCGTCTTCCAGATCGGGTCGAGCCGCTCGACGGCCTCGCTCTCGCCGCCGACCATCAGGCAGTAGCCGCGCTCGAGCCCCCAGACGCCGCCGCTGGTGCCGGCGTCGATGTAATAGACTCCCTTCTCCGCCAGGCTCTGCGCGCGCCGCACGTCATCCTTGAAGTAGGAGTTGCCGCCGTCGATGATGGCGTCCCCCTTCTCCAGGCGCTGGCCCAGCTCCCGCACCATCCCCTCGGTGGGTTCGCCCGCCGGCACCATGATCCACGCGGTGCGTGGCGCCTTGAGCTTGGCGACGAACTCGTCGAGCGTGCCGGCGCCCGAGGCGCCGTCCGCCACCAGCTCCGCGATGGCATGGGGATTGAGGTCGTAGACGACGCACTCGTGGCCACCCCGCAGCAGGCGGCGCACCATGTTGCCCCCCATGCGGCCCAGGCCGATCATGCCGATCTGCATGACTACCTCCCTTGTCGTTACCTTGTGGTTCTGACGATTCGCCCTCGATTGGTCCCCGATCCGGGGGCCGCGGACAGTCTATACCCGCGCCCCGGCCCCGGCTTTGCAAAGGACGAGTCCCCAGGAGGATGGTGATGCGACTGCAACGGCGACGGAAACAGGGATGGGTGCTGGGAGCGGTCTCGATGGGCATTCTGCTGGCGGCCCCCGGCCGGGCCGAGGTGGCCATCGCGGCCAAGGCCGGCTCGCTGGGCCTCGGAGCCGAGCTGACGGCCGGCCTCTCGCCGCAGTGGAACGTCCGGCTGGGCGCCAACGGCTTCAACTACACGGACAACCATCGCCGGGTGGGCCAGATCGAGTACGACGCCACGGCGAAGCTGCGGAACGCCACGGCCCTGCTCGACTGGCACCCCGGAGGGAGCGCCTTCCGCCTCACCGGCGGCCTGGTCTACAACGGCTCGCGGATCGACGGCACCAGCCTGGCTCCCGCCTCCGGCGTCTACGAGATCGGCGGCGTCCCGGTGCCGGTCCGCCTCGTCGGCACGCTGGAGGGAAAGATCGACTTCAACCCGACCGTCCCCTACGTGGGGCTCGGCTGGGGCAACGCGGTGGCGCCCGGCAGCCGGGTGCGCTTCTTCCTCGACGCCGGGGCGATGTTCCAGGGCAGGGGCCGGGTGACGCTGACGCCGGTCATCCCGGCGGACAGCCCGCTCAACTCGCCGGTCGCGCGCCAGGCCCTCGACATCCTCCTCCAGCGCGAAGAGCGCACCATCGAGAAGGACGTGGCCGACTACACGGTCTACCCGGTGGTGGCGGTCGGGCTGTCGTACAGGTTCTGAGCTAAGCTCGCGGGCCTATGCGCCGCTTGCTTCTCCTGCCGGTTCTCCGGGTGATCATCCTGCTCCTGCTGGCCAGCTGCGCCTCCCAGCGGCCGCTCTCTCCCCCGACGCCCACGAAAGAAGACCCGATGCAACGGACCGCCGAAGCCTACGTCAAGCTGGTGCTCGCCGTCGGGCAGCACGACGCCGACTATGTGGACGCCTACTACGGCCCGCCGGCATGGCGCGTCGAGGCCGAGGCGAAGAAGCGCCCGCTCGCCGAGATCCGCGCCGAGGCCGAGGCCTTGATCGCCGAGCTCGCGGCCCATCCGCCCGCGGCCGGAGAGGAGATCGTCCGGCTGCGCCACCAGTACCTGCTACGGCAGCTCCAGGCGATGGTGGCGCGGATCGACGTCGTCTCCGGTAGAAAGATGACCTTCGACGAGGAGTCCAAGGCGCTCTACGACGCCGTCGCTCCCACCCACGACGCCGCCTACTTCCAGCGCATCCTCGACCAGCTCGAGACCGCCATCCCCGGCGACGGCCCCCTCGCCGCCCGGGTCGAGGCGTTCCGGCAGGGGTTCGTCATCCCCCGCGACCGGCTCGACGCGGTCTTCAAGGCCGCCATCGACGAGTGCCGGCGGCGGACGCTCCAGCACGTCGAGTTGCCGCCGGGCGAGAGCTTCGTGGTCGAGTACGTGACCGGCAAGTCGTGGAGCGGCTACAACTGGTACAAGGGAAACTTCCACAGCCTGATCCAGGTCAACACGGACCTGCCGATCTTCATCGACCGGGCGATCGACCTCGCCTGTCACGAGGGATACCCGGGGCACCACGTCTACAACTCGCTGCTCGAGAAGCACCTGGTGCGCGACCGCGGATGGGTGGAGTTCTCGGTCTATCCGCTGTTCTCACCGCAGTCGCTGATCGCCGAGGGGACGGCGAACTTCGGCATCGACGTCGCCTTCCCCGGCGAGGAGCGGACCGCGTTCGAACGCGAGCGGCTCTATCCGCTGGCCGGTCTCGACCCCGCCGGGGCCGCGCGCTACGCCGAGGTCCAGCGGCTGCTCCAGGGCCTGGGCTATGCGGGCAACGAGGCGGCCCGCCATTATCTCGATGGCAAATACCTCAACGGCGAGATCTCCCGCCGGGACGCCGAGGCCTGGCTCGTGCGCTACGCCCTGATGTCGCCCGAGCGGGCGGCGCAGCGGGTCCGCTTCATCGATCAATACCGGAGCTACGTGATCAACTACAACCTCGGCCAGGACCTCGTGCGGCAGTCGATCGAGAGGCGCGGCGGCACGGCCGATCATCCCGCGAAACGCTGGGAGGAGTTCACCCGGCTCATCTCTTCGCCGCGCCTGCCGTCGAGCCTACGGTAGGAGTCTCGCGCGCCTTCCCCTCCATGGTCGCCAGGGCTCCCTCGAAGCTCCGGGCGTCCACCCCGGCCTGCCCTACGAGCGGCCGGTCCAGCGCCAGGATCAGGAAGATCACCAGCCCGATCAGCACGCCGAGAGCGCCGGTCAAGAGCGAATGGAGACGGTCGCTCTCGGCGCAGAAAAAGTAGGTCATGAAGACCGTGATCGCCGCCCCGGCGAGCACGACCAGCCACATCAGGCGGGGCAGATGGCTGTCGACCGCTTCGAGCCGCAGACGGCGGTTGGAGAACAGATCGTCGAGGTCGTGCAGGGTCTGGCCGTGGAGGACCTGCTGCCCCGGCGTCGCCGGCTCGAAGGTGGCCAGGTCCCTGCCGGCCCGCCGCAGGATCTCGTCGCCTTTGGACGACGGTACGAGCCCCTGGCGCTGGGTCGGCCACTCGTCGCCGATCGCGTGGCGGACGTAGGCGTTCAACAGACCGCGGACCTCGTCCCGCACGGCGGGGGGGTAGCTCTCGACGTCGCGGTAGACGTCGGAGGCGGAGACCGCCTCGTTGGAGACGACGCCGGCGATCCCGGTGTAGTTCCCCCAGCAGGCCACGGCGATCAGACCGACGAGCACGGCGTAGAACACGGCGGCGACGGCCAGGAAGAAGTTGGCGAAGTCGTTCTGCGCGCGGCAGAACCTCCTCGCCAGGGGGCGGGTCGCCCAGAGCCCCGCCAGGGAGGCGGCCACGAACGCCCCGACGACGAGCAGGCCCAGCCAGACGGTGGGGATCTCATAGAGCCCGATCACGCTCATCCCGGCTCTCCTCTCTAGCCCGCCTTGCGCATGCTCTTCTCCGCTTCGCTCAGCGCCGCCTTGAGCGCCTCGAGGTCCTCGTCCTCCAGCGCCTGCCCGCCGAAGCTCTCGCGCAGGTAGAAGTCGATGACGCGGGCCGTGGGAGCGGCGGCGGCGGGATAGCGGGCCTCCGCCTCCCGCCGTACCGCGAGCGGCGGCACCGAATCGGACAGGGAGGCGCCCGACCGGCCGAGACGGCGGCGCAGGCGGCGATAGGCGGTGGTCGCGGTGAGCGGCGGGCGCAGGCGGAGATAGAGGATCCACACCGCCGCGGCGACCAGCGTGAGGCCGAGCGCCAGGGGGAGGGGGACGTCGGGGAGCCCCCGATGCCCGGTGGAGGGGGCGGCGCCGGGAGCGAGCGCGTCGAGACCCGTCGAGGACGGCCGGACCGCTCCCGCCTTCTCCGGGTGCTTGAACATCGACCAGAAGTCGGTCCACAGCTCGCGCAGGCCGCCGAAGATCCGCAGCTGGTCGTAGAGGCCGAAGGTGAGGACGTAGCGGTCCCAGCGGAAGATCACGAAATCCCACGCCTGCTGGGCCAGGAGCATGCTCCCCTCGCTGCCCGCGGCGGGCCGGCCGGCCGCGGGCGTGGGATCGAAGATCCGCCACCCCTCGCCGGCCAGGTAGGCCTCCACCCAGGCGTGGGCGTTGTTCTCCCGCACGATGTAGTAGCCCTCGAAGGGGTTGTACTCGCCGCCGAGGAAACCGGTCACCAGGCGCGCCGGAATCCCCTGCGAGCGCAGCATCAGCACCATCGACGAGGCGAAGTACTCGCACTGCCCGCTGTGGTAACGGAAGAGGAAGTCCTCGATCGGGTTGTCGGCCGTCCGTCCCATGAAATCGAGGGTGTAGGAGTAGTGGTCCAGCAGGTGATTTTCCAGCCGCCGGGCCCGTTCGGCGGCCGTCCCCCGCCCCATGACCCGGGAGGCCAGGGAGGCGATCCTGGGCGTCACGCCGGAGAGATCGAGCGCGGGATCAGCGGGGCCGGCGGGGGTCGAGCCGGCGAGCACCGGCGTGGCGGCGAGGCCCACCCGGTATTCGGAGACCTCGAGCGGGGCGATCGGGAACGAGATGGCGCCGCCGGCGTCGATCGACAGCGACGACGAGCGCGGCTCGACCACGGCGGTCTCGACCGGCAGGGGGACGCTCGGGCTGTGCAGCGGCTGGAGCCAGATCGTCACCCACCGCGCGGGCCTCCCCGGCCCCAGGCGGAAGCGCACCCCCTGGCCGCGCGGCAGGGGCCCGCGGCCCGGCGAGCGCCGCCAGGTCCCGCCCAGGTAGACGTCGTGGGTGGCGGCCTTGAAGCGCATCTCGCGGTCCGCGGCGGCGGGCGACGGGTCGAGCACCCGCATGACCACCTCGCGGCTGCCGCGGATGCGGCCGATCGAGTCGAGGGTCACCTGATCGGAGAAGCCCGCGGCTTCCAGGGTGACGCCGGAGCCGCCGCCACGGCCGACGATGAACGGCGAGCGCACGCGCGGCAGCAGCAGGAACAGCGGCACGGCGATCACCAGCGTGCCCGCCGTGGCGAGCAGCAGGAACCCGCGCAGGGGGATGGTGGCGAGCGCCGGGTCTTCGCGGCCGAAGCCGGAGAGGACGTGCAGGAAGGCAAAGCGCGTCAGCAGCACCAGGGTCAGCACCAGGAAGGCGACGAGGTAGAGCACGATCGTCGGATGGACGCTGGTGCCCATCGCGGCCAGGAAGAGGAAGAAGATGCCGACCGACGCCTGCCACTTGTCGCGCTCGCGGACGATGGCGAAGAGCTTGACCAGCAGCGCGAACAGGCAGAGATGGATCACCGGTCCCACCAGCGAGTGGGAGACGGCGAAGATGTCGAGGAAGAAGAGCGGCAGGTAAGCCAGCCCGAGAACGTTCATCCCCCAGGCCGGCAGCCAGCCCGCGGGATCGACGCTCGCCCGGCGCAGGAAGAACAGGATGCCCGCCAGGTAGAGCGCCACCGCCGGCCAGCCCACCACGCCGTTGAACGGCAGCGGGAGGGGAGCGAGCAGCGCCAGCCACCCCAGCAGGAGCCGCTTCTGCCGCGCGAAGCTCATCCGGCGAGCCTCGCCGGCGCGTCGGAGTCCAGGTGGACGCGAAGCTGCGGCGCGCGCGGATCGCTCGAGGCGAGCGGCTCGCCGGTCCGCTGCCGGGGCTGGATCACGGCCATGGCTTCGAGCACCGCCAGGCGCTGGCGCGGTCCGCTGGCAAAACCCAGGGAGCCTTCGCGCGTCACCAGCTCGACCTCGTAGCCGCGCGCCAGGTGATCGACGGCGATCGTCGCCGCCTCGCTGATCAGCCGCTCGAACCGCCCCTGCTCGGCGGGGTCCGCGAGCTCGCCCACCGCGTTGTCGAAGAGGATCGACAGCCGCCGGCTGCGCTCGGCGGTCCGCTCGGTGAACACCAGCTCGCCCGTGCGCGCCGTCTGCTTCCAGTGGATCCCCCGCGGATCGTCCCCCCGCCGGAAGGGGCGCAGGGCATAGAGGTCGTGCCCCCAGCCGCGCCGGCGGCTGGCGTCGTCGCCCATCTGCTCGGACTCCTCGGGACGGCTGCCGCCGGCCGGGAACAGCTCCGGGAAGACCAGCGTCTCGAAGTCGACGCGGTAGCGCACCCCCTTGCGGAAGAAGCCGAAGGGAAACAGGCTCGAGACGTGGACGTGGGGGAAACGGTGGAAGCCGCGCGCGCCCACCATCATCTCGAGCTGGCCGACGCTCTTGCCCCGGCGCGGCAGGTAGGGGATGAGCAGCGGCTGCCCCGCGCGCGACAGGGTGAAGAGCAGGAACCAGCGCGGGAAGACCAGGGCGCGGCTCTTCAGCGTGAACCCCACCGCGAACGGCCGGTTGGCGAAGACCTCGCCCGGCGGATCGATCTGCGCCGCGAGGCCGCGGACGTTCTGGCGCGAGGCGATCCCGGAGAGGATCAGCACCGCGAACATCAGCGCCAGCACCATGTAGAGGGCGTTGTTGCCGGTATTGGTGGCGGCGATCGCCACCAGCACGGTGAACAGCACGTACCAGAGCCCCACCGTGGTGATGCGGATCCCCTCGGGAACGGCGCGGCGGGAGGTGCCTCCGCCCGGGCGCCGCGGCAGCTTCACAGCGGCACCGGCGTCGCCGCCACCACCCTCTCGACCGCCTTGCGGGCCTGGTCGAGGTCGGCCGACCCGCGCTTGAGGGCGATGCGGTGCGAGAGCACGGGCGCGGCCAGGCGCTGCACGTCGTCAGGGATCACGTAGCCGCGGCCTTCACAGAGGGCCAGCGCCTGGGCGGCCCGGAACAGCGACTGCAGGCCGCGGGTCGAGACGCCGAGGAGAAAATCGCCGCCGTGGCGGGTGGCCTCGGCCAGCGAGAGCATGTAGTCCGCCAGCTTGTCGGCGACGCGGACGCGCGCCACCCGCGCCTGGAGGTCGACCAGACCCTCGTGGGTGAGGACCGGCTCCAGGCGCTCCAGCAGGTCCTCGACGCCGCCCGACAGCAGCAGGTCCTTCTCGTCGGCCCGCGGCGGGTAGCCGAGCGAGAGCGACATCAGGAAGCGGTCGAGCTGCGACTCCGGCAGGGGGAAGGTCCCCTGGTACTCGAGCGGGTTCTGGGTCGCCAGCACGACGAAGGGCTCGGGGAGCGAGAACCGCTTGCGCTCGACCGAGACCTTGCGCTCGCTCATCGCCTCCAGCAGGGCCGACTGGGTCTTCGGGGTGGCGCGGTTGATCTCGTCCGCCAGCACGACGTTGGCGAACAGCGGGCCGGGCACGAACTCGAAGGCCTGGCTCTTCTGGTTGTAGATCGACACCCCGATGATGTCGGACGGCAGCAGGTCGCTGGTGAACTGGATGCGCTGGAACGCGAGCCCGAGCGAGCGGGCCAGGGCCTGGGCCAGGGTAGTCTTGCCGACGCCGGGGACGTCCTCGAGCAGGACGTGCCCGCGGGCGAGCAGGCAGACCGTGGCGAGGCGGATGACCTCGCGCTTGCCGCGGATGACACGGGCGACGTTCTCCTCGAGCAGACGGATCGGCTCGGCGGCGTGAAGCGCGTCACTGGTTTCGACGGCGATGGATTCCATCGTGCTGTCCTACGCTCGCTCCGGATGACGGGGTTGAGACTGCGATTATAGAGAAAGATCTTTGTTTTTGGGCAAGGGACCTTGCCGGCGCGGAAAAGTATATCCCGGAGAAATTTGACCGCCGCATTACCGTCTTCTAAGATGGGAGCAGAATCGGCGGCGGCGGCTTCACCCTGGTAACGGGAGAAGCGACGTAGAATACGAGCCCAGGGATCCCCCCGGACTTGAAGGAGCGAAAAAGGCACATGGCAGACACGAAATTGGACCGTTCAAAGGCGATCGACGGCACGCTGTCGCAGATCGAGAGGCAGTTCGGCAAGGGGGCGATCATGCGCCTGGGCCAGCGCGAGACACTGGCGATCGAGGCGATCTCGACCGGCTCGATCTCGGTGGACCACGCCATCGGCATCGGCGGCTTTCCGCGCGGCCGGGTGGTGGAGGTCTACGGCCCCGAGTCCTCGGGCAAGACGACGCTCGCCCTCTCGGTGGCGGGCCAGGCGCAGAAGCGGGGGGGCATCGCGGCCTTCATCGACGCCGAGCACGCGCTCGACGCCGAGTACGCCCGCAAGCTGGGGGTCGACATCGACAACCTCCTCGTCTCGCAGCCGGACAACGGCGAGCAGGCGCTCGAGATCGCCGAGATGCTGGTGCGCAGCGCCGCCGTGGACGTGGTGGTGGTGGACTCGGTCGCCGCCCTCGTCCCCAAGGCCGAGATCGAGGGGGAGATGGGCGACTCGCACGTCGGCCTCCAGGCCCGCCTGATGTCGCAGGCCCTCCGCAAGCTCACCGCCATCGTCGCCAAGTCCAACACCTGCCTGATCTTCATCAACCAGATCCGCGAGAAGATCGGCGTCATGTTCGGCAACCCGGAGACCACGACCGGCGGACGGGCGCTCAAGTTCTACGCCTCGGTGCGCATCGACATCCGCCGCATCGCCTCGATCAAGGACGGCGAGGTGGTGACCGGCTCGCGCTCCAAGGTGAAGGTGGTCAAGAACAAGGTGGCCGCGCCGTTCCGCCAGGCCGAGTTCGACATCGACTACGGCGAGGGGATCTCGAAGGCGGGCGAGCTGGTCGATCTCGGGGTCGACCACAAGCTGGTGGTCAAGAGCGGCGCCTGGTACTCCTACGGCGACATCCGCCTCGGCCAGGGGCGCGACAACGCCAAGGTGTTCCTGCGCGAGAACCCCGACCTCGCCGACGAGATCGAGACCAAGATCCGCGAGCGCATGGGCATGCCCTCGCTCTCCGTGACCCCCCTGAACCAGGTCGCGGCCGGGCAGTAGGCGAACTCAGGAGACAGAATCAGGAGGCAGGCTCAGGAGGCCTGCCGGAACACCCGCCGCCACCAGCGCTGGTGGGCGGACTGGCCCCGCCTCTCGGCCTGCTCTTCGAGGTGCTCGACCGGCGCGGGGAGCAGGGCGAGGCGCCCCTTCTTGAGCTGCAGCAGCAGGAGGTCCATCTCGCGGCCGCGCAGGCGGGCGTCGCCGGAGAAGGCGTTTCCGAGGGAGGTCTGGCCGTCGAAGCGGGCGTAGAAGTCGCGCGCCCGCGCCGGCATCCGCGCCTGCTCGTCCTCCGCGGGCTCCTCCACCCAGACCGGATAGCAGCGCTCCAGCAGGTCGAGCGGCACGGCCATGTGATGCCGGGCCACCAGCACCTGCTCCTCCGTCGCCTGCTCGAGCAGCAGGTCGTAGACGCTCAGCTCCTGGGTGCCGCCCTCGGCCGCCTCCCGCACCTCCGCGATGTCGAGCACCATGCCGACGCAGAGGCGGAAGGCCGCCTCGAGGAAGCGGAAGTAGGAGCCGCGGATCTTCTTGTGGAGCTCGCCGAGCGTCTTCTGGCCGTCCACCTGCTCGGCCAGGCGCCGCTGGACCGGGCTCAGGTCCTCCGATCCCGGCCAGTGCTCGCCGCGGCGGAGCACGACGTCGTCGTGCACCAGGACGCGGCGGATGCGGCCGACCTCGTCGAGCCAGCGGGAGCCCTCCAGCGCCAGCCTCATCACGTTGATCGGCTCGGGAAGGATCTCCTCCTCCTGCGGCAGCTCGGACTGGAAGTAGAAGATGCCGCGCTGCCAGAGGAAGAGGTCGCAGACCACGTCCTCGATCTGCTCGCGCAGGGTCTGCTGGATCACCTCGGGGTCGAGCATCCCCAGCTCGCGCAGGGCGACGCCCAGGCGAACGCCGTGGGTGGCGCAGTGGCTCAGCGCCTGGAAGAGCTGGTCGTCGCTCAGATAGCCGTGCAGGACGAGATGCTGGCCGTAGTACTCCGCCGGGTCGTTCGACAGGCAGCCCACGACCTCGCCGGAATGGAAGTAGATCCGCTTCTCGCGCTCGCTGCGGCGGATCACCAGCGCGCCCGTGCAGCGGTCGTTCTTCGCCCACTGCAGCAGGTCGCCGAGAGGAAAGGCGGTCAGTCTTCCTGAAAATTCCATAATGGAGCTATCGCGATTCTAGCAGGATCGAACGAGAATTTCCTCCTGGAAGCCGGCTGTTATGCTTCCTGCCATGCACCGCGCCAAGCCGATCCCCGCCAGCAGTTTCCTGCTCTGCCTCACCCTCGCGCTCCTCCTGCCGCTCCCCGGGGGAGCCGCCGAGCTGCCGTGCCGGCCCTGCGCAGGCCTGCGTCTCTATCCCGTGCCCGCCGCTCCGCCGGTTACGGATTCTTCCTCGCCCTCCGCCTCCCCTTCCCAGTCGCTGGCCGGTCCGGCGGAGGTCGCCCGCGCCCTGAAGCCCGGCGGCCTGGAGCCTGGAAGCCCGCTGCTGGTGGCCTGGGAGGTTCCGCTCTCGGCGCCCTCGGATCATGACGCAGCAGCAGCCGCCGCCACCCCGATCGACACGACCGCCGCGGCCACCGTCCGCGACAGTGGCGCGACGCCCTGGATCTCGCTGATCTTCCGCACGCCGCCGCCGCTCGCTCAAGGCGCCGAGCGGCTCCAGGCCGAGCTGCGCGCCGCGGCCGAGGTGGCCGCGAAGGCGCCCGCCGGCACCTGGTTCCAGGTGGTCTGGCGGCCGGAGAGCGGCGACTTCTCGCCCTCCGAGTACGCGTTCCTGCTGAAGCGGGCGGCGGTGACGCTGACCGGCGCCCAGACCCAGGCCAGGGTGGTCACCCAGACGATGCCGGACGATCCCAAGCTCCTCCAGGCGCTCTACGCCGAGGAGATCGCCGCCTACCTGGAGGCCGTGGCCCTCCAGCCGGCCGCGCCGGAGGCGCTCGACGCGGCGATCAAGACGGTGCAGGGCCTCGACCCCGGGCGGACGATCGTGCTCGACGCGCTGCCGGTCCCGGCGCCGGGTGCCGGCGATCCCGCCGAGATGCTGGCCGAGGCCGCCCGCAACGCCGCCCGCGGCATCGACCTGACCCTGTTCCGGGCGCCCGGTCTCGAGACGGCCCGGCTCGCCGCCGTGCTCTCCCCGCTGGTCGTCCTCGCCCGCGAGTTCAGCGGCGACCTCTCCTATGATCCCGGCTCGTCGCCGTCGGGCGCGGAGGGAGCGTGGAGCTTCGTCCGCGGCAAGGACCTCTCGCTGCGGGTGATCGTGCTGGCCGCTCCCCGGATCGAGGCGCTGACCCTCCGTTTCGCCGACCCCCAGCTCCGCCGCCCGGTGCGCTTCCCCATCGGCCGCCAGCGGGTGCTGCCGCCGAGCGGCCAGGTGGCCGGCGACGCGCTCGAAGCTCCAGGTCCCCTCCCCCGGACGGGTGGCCGTGCTCGGCCTCGACCGGCCGACCGCCGCCGAGCTCAAGGGGGTGGCGGAGAAGGTCAGCGTCTCCTCCCAGCGCGAGATCCCGGTGGAGGAGATCCTGCGGCGGCTGCAGGCCTTCGAGGACGCCCAGGGCCGGCGGCTCGAGCACTACAGCGCGGTCAACACCACGTCGCTGCGCTTCCAGCCGGCGGCCGGGACCAACGCCATCGAGGCCACCCTCCAGGGGCCCTTCTTCTTCGATCCGAAGACGGGCTCGGACTGGGCCTGGGAGACGCTCTACGTCAACGGCGTCCGCTGGCGGGGGAAGACCCTGCCCGAGATCCCGCTGATCCAGCCGGAGAAGGCGGCGGCCCTGCCGCTCGAGATCCACTTCACCAAGCAGTACCGCTACCGCCTGCGCGGCTCGGCAGCCCTCGACGGCCGCGACGCCTGGGTAGTCGACTTCGCGCCGGCCGGCCCCGACCAGAGCGGCCGGCTCTACCAGGGGACGGTCTGGATCGACAAGCAGCTCTACTCCCGGCTGCGCACCCGGGCGGTGCAGATCGGTCTCCAGGGGGAGGTCCTGTCGAACGAGGAGACGCTGTTCTACTCGCCCGTGGACGCCGCCGGCCAGACCGCTCCGTGGTCGGCGCAGAGCTACGTGCTGCCGCTGCGGCTGGAGGCCCAGCAGATCCTCTCGGTGGTCAACAACGCCACCGTGGTGGAGCGCGAGACGCGCCTGACCGGCGTGCAGATCAACGGCCCCAACTTCGTGGAGGCCCGCAAGCAGGTCGACGCCTCGGACGTCACCATGGTGCGCGACACGGACAAGGGCCTGCGCTACCTGGTGAAGAACGAGCAGGGGGAACGGGTGGTCAAGGAGGGGTTCGCCGTCAGCAAGCTGTTCGGCGCCGGCGGCCTGTTCTACGACGACGCCCTGAGCTATCCGCTGCCGCTGGCCGGCATCAACTACTTCTCCTTCGATTTCAAGGGGACGGGCCAGCAGGTCAACGTCTTCTACGGCGGCGTCCTGCTGCTCGCCAGCGCCGCCCAGCCGCGCCTCTTCGGCAGCCGGTTCGACGTCGGCGCCAGCGCCTTCGCCCTCGCCGTGCCGTTCACCGACACGTTCTTCCGCAACGGCCGCGAGGTGAAGGCCGAGGCGGTCAAGCAGCTCCCGGCCAACGTCGGCTTCAAGCTCGGCCACCCGATCGGCAACTTCGTCAAAATCGACGGCGAGTATCAGATCCTCTACTTCCACTACGGCAGGGCGGCCGACGCGGCGAAGGACTTCGTGCTGCCGAGCGACAACTTCACCCACTCCTTCTCGCTGCAGACGACCTACGCCCGCTCGGGCTACCGGCTGGAGGCCTCCGGCAGCTACAACCTGCGCTCGCAGTGGGATTTCTGGGGGCTCCCCGGGAACACCGAGTTCAACCAGGACCAGAAAGACTTCCTGCGCTGGGACGCCTCGGCGAGCAAGAACTGGTATCTGCCCAGGTTTCAGAAGGTGGGGCTCGAATTCGACTACGCCTCCGGCTCGAACCTCGACCGCTTCAGCAAGTATCAGTTCGGCTTCTTCGGCGGCACCCGCGTCCACGGCTACAAGAGCAACAGCGTGCGGGCGTCGAGCGTCTACTCCGGTCACGCCTCCTACGGCTTCGAGGTCGGCGAGGCGTTTCGCCTGGACGGCGTCGCCGACGCCGCTCTCGCCACCGACCGGCAGAGCGGGCTCGACCGCAAGCTGCTGGCCGGCGTCGGCGTCGCGGGGTCGTTCATTGGCCCCCGGGAGACGCTGGTCAACCTCGACGTGGGCAAACCCGTGGCCGGCCCGGACCACGGGTTCGTGCTCTACCTGGTGTTCCTGAAGCTGTTCAAGTAGGCCGCCTCTTCCTGACCTCTTCCCGGAGGGCCCGGAACCTCTCCAGCCGGGCCCTCAGCTCCGCCTCCGCCCCCTCCCCCTTCGGCTCATAGAAGCGGGTCCCCTGGAGGGACTCGGGGAGGCAGTCGAGCCCTCCCACCCCCTCCTCGGTGTGCGGGGCGTAGACGTAGCCGGCGCCGTAGCCCAGCTCCTTCATCAGGCCGGTGGGGGCGTTGCGGATCGCCAGCGGCACGGGATCGGCGGGCCGCTCCTCGACCGTGCGCCGGGCCGCCTTGTAACCCTCGTAGACGGCGACGCTCTTGGGAGCGAGCGCCAGGTAGACCACCGCCTGCGCCAGCGCCAGCTCACCCTCCGGCGAGCCGAGCAGGTGATAGGCGTCGCGGGCGGCGAGGGTCTGCGGCAGCGCCTGGGGATCGGCGAGCCCGACGTCCTCGCTGGCGAAGCGGATCATCCGCCGCGCCACGTAGAGCGGGTCCTCGCCGGAGGCCAGCATGCGGGCGAACCAGTAGAGGGCGGCGTCGGGATCGCTCTCGCGCAGCGACTTGTGGAGGGCCGAGATGAGGTTGTAGTGCTCCTCGCCCGACTTGTCGTAGAGCAGCACCTTGCGCTGGGCCACCCGGCGGACCGCCTCGGCATCGATCCGTCCCCCGTCCGCGTCGGCCGCCGCCAGCTCGAGGAGGTTGAGCGCCTTGCGGGCATCTCCCGAGGCGAGCTGCGCCAGCTCGGCCAGCGCCTCGCCGTCGGCCTCGATCCCGGACACCCCCAGCCCCCGCTCAGGGTCGGCGAGCGCCCGGCGCAGCAGCTCGACCAGATCCTCGGGGCCGAGCCCCTCCAGCACGATCACCCGGCAGCGGGAGAGCAGCGCCGCGTTGAGCTCGAACGAGGGGTTCTCGGTGGTGGCCCCCACCAGCACCACGTCGCCGCTCTCGACATAGGGGAGGAAGGCGTCCTGCTGGGCGCGGTTGAAGCGGTGGATCTCGTCGACGAAGAGGAGCGTGCGCCGCCCCTGGGCCTTGCGCAGCCGGACGGCCTCGGCCATCACCTCCTTGACCTCCTTGATGCCGGAGGTGACGGCGGAGAAGGGGACGAAGTGCGACGCGGTCGCCGTGGCGAGGATGCGGGCGAGGGTGGTCTTCCCGGTCCCCGGCGGACCCCAGAAGATCAGCGACGGCACGCGGTCGGCGGCGATCGCCCGGCGCAGGAAGCCGCCCTCCCCCACCACCTTCCGCTGGCCCACGACCTCCTCCAGGCTGCGCGGGCGCATCCGCTCGGCGAGCGGGGCGACGCCTGGTGCGTCGTCCCGTGGCGCGGAAGAGGACGCAGACTCCTGGTCGTCGAAGAGGGTCCGGGGCATCTGGGCTCCGAAGGGCGACCGCAGGTCGCCCCTACACCTGCTGCGGACGTGGTTGTAGGGGCGACCTGCGGTCGCCCTTCACGCGAGCTTTTCCACTTCCACCCGCGCGTCGTTGAAGCAGGCCCCGCCGCCGAGGTCCGCCAGGGTGTCGGGAGCGAGCGCGTTGGCCGTGGTGCCCGAGAGCGTGCCGCGGCTCCACAGCCCCTTGGGCAGGCAGGCGACCCCGGGCCGCAGGTCCGGGTTGAGCCGCGCCGCCACCCGCACCTCGCCGAGGTCGTTCCAGATCCGCACCGGGTCGCCCCCCGCGATCCCGCGGACCGCGGCGTCGCCCGGGTGGATCTCCAGCGCCGCCGGCTCGCGCGCGAGCTGCCCGAAGGTCGAGCTGATCGTGCGGGCGGTGGCCGGCGAGATCAGCGCCAGCGGATAGCGCTCGCTGCCCGGATCGGCCTGGAAACCGTAGAGGCCGAGCGGCGCCTCGCCGTCGAGCGCCTCGGGGACGAGGTGGATCTTGCGGTCCGGGGTCAGCGGGAAGGCGTCGACGAACTGGACCGGCGCCGTGCCGCAGTCGGGCGCGGCGAGGCCGTCGCGCTCGATCTCGCCGCGCACCCGTCCGGCGCGGCCGAGCAGCGCCGCGGCGAAGCTCGTCGTCGGTCCGCGGGTCCTCCGGCCGGTCGAGGCCGAGCCTGCGGGTCAGCTCGCCGAAGACCTCCATGTTGGGCCGCGCCTCCCCCGCCGGCGCCGCCACCGGGCGGGTGCGGTAGAGCGCGTAGGCGCCGTAGCCGCGCACCAGGTCGGAGTGCTCCAGGAAGTGGGTCGCCGGCAGCACCAGGTCCGCCCAGCGGGCCGAGTCGGTCCACACCTGGTCGAAGACGACGGTGAACAGGTCCTCCCGCGCCAGCCCGCGGCGCACCTTCTCCTGGTTCGGCATCGTCGCCAGCGGATTGCAGTTGTAGACGAAGAGGGCGAGCACCGGCGGCTCGGCCTCCAGCAGCGTCTCGCCCAGCCGGTTCATGTTGATGGTGCGGGTGGCCGGCTCAGGCTCCATCACCGCCGCGTCGCGGTCGACCGAGCTCCCCCAGACGCCGGAGTTGCTCATCGTGTAGCCGCCGCCGCGGACGCCGAACTTGCCCGCCACGGCCGGCAGGGCAAGGGCCGCGGCCACCGCCGAGCCGCCGTTGCGGTTGCGCTCGAACCCCCAGCCGGTGCGGATCACCGCCGGCGAGAACTCGGCGTAGAGGCGGACGAACCGCTCGATCTCCCCCGCCGGCACGCCCGACGCCTCCGCCGCGCGCTCGAACGTCCAGGGCAGCGCCCGCCGCAGCAGCTCTTCGGCGCCGGTGGCGTGCCGGGCCAGGAAGTCGAGGTCGGCCTGGCCCTCCTCGAAGAGCCAGCGGATGGCGGCCAGAGCGATCGCCAGGTCGCCCCCCGGCCGGACGGCGAGGTGGAGGTCGGCCCGCTTGGCGAGCGGCGTCCGGCGCGGATCGATCACCACCAGCCGCGCTCCCGCCTTCTGGGCCTCCTGGAGGAAGGGCACCAGGTGGATGCCGGTCGCCGACGGGTTCACCCCCCAGAGGACGATCAGCCGCGCGTGGCGGAAGTCCGGCAGCGCCACGCCGGCCATCTTGCCGTAGAGCCCGGTGGCGGCGCGCCCGGACGGCGCGGCGCAGACCGTGCGGGCCAGCCGCGAAGCGCCCAGCCGGTGGAAGAGGCGGGCATCGGTGGTGTCCTGGGTGAGCAGGCCGTTCGAGCCGCCGTAGCAGAACGGCAGCACGGACTCGCCCCCCCAGCGCTCCCTGGCCTCGCGCAGCTTCTCCGCCGCCAGATCGTACGCCGCCTCCCAGGAGATCCGCTCGAACCCGCCCGCCCCCTTGGGGCCCACCCGCCGGGCCGGATAGAGCAGCCGGTCCGGGCCGTAGAGGTGCTCCGGCACCCGCCGCACCTTGGCGCAGATGTACCCCTGGGTGACCGGATTGAGCCGGCTGCCGTCCACCTTGACCACCCGGCCGTCCACCACCCGCACCTCCAGGCTGCAGGCGTCCGGGCAGTCGAGCGGGCAGGCGCTGGCGAGGACTTCTGGGGAGGAGGAGAGGAGGGGTTCGGTCATGGAGAGATTGTAGCCGGGAACCAGGGACCTGAGGGACAGCAGGGACGCCAGGAACCAGGGACTCTCCTGTCCCTGATGTCCCTGGAGTCCCTTATGTCCCTTGTTCCTGCTGTTCCTGCTGCTCCCCGCCGCCCTCGCTCTCCAGGGCCCTCACGATCGCGTCCGTGAACTGCGTCGTGCTCGCCTCGCCGCCCAGGTCGCGGGTGCGGATCTTCTGAGTGACCACCACTTTGCGCAGCGCCCGGCGCACCCGCTCGGCCACTTCGTCCTTGTGCATGTGGTAGAGCATCATGATGCTGGAGCGGATGATCGCCAGCGGGTTCGCCAAGTCCTTGCCGGCGATGTCCGGCGCGCTGCCGTGCACCGCCTCGAAGACCGCCACGTCGATGCCGATGTTCCCCCCGGGCACCACGCCGAGCCCGCCGACCAGCCCGGCGCAGAGATCGGAGAGGATGTCGCCGTAGAGGTTCTCCATCACCAGCACGTCCCACTCCTCGGGACGCATGACGAGCTGCATGCACATGTCGTCGACGATCTTGTCGTCCGCCTGGATCTCCGGGTACTCGGAGGCGACGCGGCGGAAGCAGTCGAGGAAGAGGCCGTCCGAGAGCTTCATGATGTTCGCCTTGTGGACGGCGGTCACCCGCTTGCGGCCATGGCGGCGGGCATAGTCGAAGGCGAAGCGGGCGATGCGCAGCGACGCCTTCTCGGTGATGATCTTCAGGCTCTCCACCACCCCGGGGACCACGATGTGCTCGAGGCCGGCGTAGAGGTCCTCGGTGTTCTCGCGCACGACCACCAGGTCCACCCCCTGGAAGCGGCTGGGGATGCTCTCCAGCGACCGCGCCGGGCGCAGGTTGGCGTAGAGGTCGAGCTCCTGGCGCAGCTGCACGTTGATCGATTTGAAGCCCTTGCCCACCTGGGTGGTGATCGGCCCCTTCAGCGCCAGGCAGTTGCGGCGGATCGACTCCAGCACCTCGGGCGGCAGCGGGTTGCCGTACTTCTCCAGCGCCTCGGCGCCGGCGATGTGGCGCTCCCACTCGATCTCGGCGCCCGCGGCCTCGAGCACCCGCACGGCGGCGTTGGCGACCTCCGGGCCGATCCCGTCGCCCGGCAGGAGGGTCACTATGGTCTTGCTCATCGGTTCGGACTCCCTTTTACTGACCAGGAACTGCCAGCGGATAACGCAGGGTCTTGCGCAGCCAGTCGCCGTTCTCGCCGACGCCGCGGGAGAGCTCGGCGACCAGCCCGCCGCGCTGCTCGTAGAGGCGGTAGCCGTCGCGCGAGCGCAGGTAGCCGGCGGCCTTCGGCTCCTCCTCGAACAGGGCCGCCTCGCCGATCTCGGCCGCCCGCCGCGCGTAGCGCTCGCGGTTCTCCAGCAGCGCCTTGACCAGGAACGGCATCACCATCGAGTAGTCGGCCTGCGCGCTCTCCGTCGTCTGCTGGTAGGTGTCGCGGTCCACCTTGCCCCAGGTCACCGCCTCGGCCGGCGGGCAGGAGGAGAGGGACCCCTCGGTCACCGGGGCGCTGACGATCTGGACGTCGAAGGTATAGCCGCGGATCCCCTCCAGCCCCAGCACCTGGCCCAGCGCCGGCTCCGGCTGCAGGTTGTAGTTCTTCGGCACGCCGCCGCCCAGGATCAGGGTGGCCAGCGAATGCGCGGGGTGGGTGAACAGCCCCCAGTGATGGTAGGCGCAGGACTCGAAGACCTCGGCGTGGAGGTCGAGCGAGAACTCGTAATTCTCGAGCAGCCCCGCCTGCCGCATCGCCCACAGCTTCATCGAGTTGAGGAACAGGCTGCCGTCGCCGGGCGCGCCGACGAGGACCGGCAGGGCGAGCCGCCAGCAGGTGGCGAGCAGCCCGGCGGCGACGCCGTTCCTCTCCTCCTGGGCGGCGTAGATCCGCCCCAGCAGGTAGCGCAGCTCGGTCCCCGTCATCGCCTTCTGGAACTCGGGGCGCAGCAGGCAGGCGGTCATGAACCGGTCCTGCTGGAAGAGGACGTCCTCGTCGAAGGCCATGTCGGTGACGCGGATCGTCTTCTCGTCGCGCAGCACGCCGTCGTCGCCGAAGATGGGGACCTCGAAGATGGGATCGGGATGCTCGTCGAGGCTGCGGTGGCCGTCGTGGTAGCAGACGGCGTCGGTGGTGCTGAGATAGGCCACCCAGCCGGTCTCGAGCAGGGGGATCAGCCACGCCTGGTGCTGCCCGGAGACGGTGACCGGCCCGGCGATGGCGATGGTCAGCGGGCAGCCGGCGCCGATCGCCTGGTCCAGCAGCGTGTAGACCCGCCGCAGGTAGGCGCCGCCAAAGGCCGGCAGGCAGGAGGTGAAGAGCTCGCCCAGCGTCCGGCACTCGTCCACCCGGCGGACCTCGACCCGCCGGCGCGACTGGAGGTGCACGTTGTGGGGGAGGCGGTTGTCGTGGGCGCTGCTCATGGCAGCGTACGGTATAACAAATCGTTTCCCGCTTTTTTGTTACCGCCCCAGCTCCTCGATCCGCGCCACCACGTCGCGGTAGGCGTTGTTGATCCCGTAGAGGTCGACGAAAGCCTTGTAGGCGGAGGCCTTGTCGTCGAGCACCAGGTAGGAGCAGCCGAGGTCGTAGAGCAGGCCGAGGTGGTCCTCCTCGGCGAGGCCGGGGGCCTCGAGGCCGCGCCGGTACCACTTGACGGCCAGCTCGGGGAGCCCCTTGTCGAGGAAGCAGAGGCCGAGCATCGAGCAGCAGAGCACGAGGTGGCCGGCGTCCTTGGCGGCGATCTGGAACTCGCCGATCGCCTCGTCCAGCAGCCCCATCTCGCGGTAGGCGATGCCCAGGTTGAAATGGGTGTCGTAGTCGGTCGGCGAGAGGTGCTCGGCGACCCCCTTCTTGAACCCCTCGACGATCTCCTCCAGCGACTGCTCGGCCTGCGGCGCGAGCATGGCCTCGCCGGCTTTGAACAGGTCCTCCTGGGAGAGCTCCTGCTCCAGCTCCGCGGCGAGATCGAAGAAGTCGTCCTCGTCGTCGAACAGGCTCTCGGTCCGCGCCTGCTTCGCCGGGCGGTCCTTGTCCGCCTCGTCGAGCCAGCTCAAGCCCCCGGTGTCGTCCAGGTTCTGCGGCAGGCTCTGCCCGGCGGGCGGCCTGGGGGGCGGCGGCGGCGCGAAGGAGGCGGCGGCAGCGGCAGCAGCAGCGGCGGCGGCGGCGATGGGCGGCTCCCAGTCGAAGTCCTCGCTCTCGATCATCTCCCCGATCTCGAGCGGGTTGAACATCGTGGGTCCCGCCGGCGCCGCGGCGGCCGGCGCGGGCGGGGGAACGGCGGGCGGCGGCTCCGGAGCGGCGGATACCGGCGGCCTCACGGCCGGCGCGGCCGGGCGCTTGGGCTTGGGATCGAGCAGGCCGCGCAGCATCTGGTCGATCTCGCCGGAGGAGCGCTTGCGCGGCTGGGCGGGAGAGGCCGGAGGCGCGGGAGGCGCGGCGGCCGGAGGCGGCTCGGGCTCCGGCGTACTGGCTGCGAGGACCTCAGGGGCGGCGGGGACCTCAGGGACAGCAGGGACCTCGACGGCTTCGGGGATTGCTTCGGGGACCGGGGGAGCCGCGGCGACCGGCGCCGGCGGCGCGGGCGCCGGGGCCGGCTCCGCCTCGCGGAGGGCGTACGGATCGGCGACCACGCGGTCGCCGTCCAGCCGGTAGCCGGCCTCGATCAGGTGCCGGCGCGTCTTCGGCCAGTGCTGAGCGTCGCGCACCTCGGCGGCCACCCGGGACATGGCGTTGGCCAGCTCGACCACCCGCTCGTGGCGCCCCTTGTCCAGATGGATCTGGACCATCGTGGCATAGGCCCCGACGTTCTGCGGCCGCAGCCGCAGCGCCTCGCGCAGACGCTCCAGGGCCTTGTCCTCCAGGCCGTACTTGGCCAGCACCTCGGCCTCGCTGACCAGGTCCTCGTCGCGCGCCGACGCCGCCCGCGGCTGCAGCTCCGCCGCCGTCCGCTCGAGCAGACCGGCGTCGATGCCTGATGAGGGGGCCGCCGAAACCGGGGATTCCGCGGATTCCGCGGAGCCGAGATCCGGCGGCAGGGTCTCCAGGTCCAGGGGCGGGAGCGCCTGCTCCACCGCCCAGAGGGAAGGATCGGCCGCCGGCGGCTCCGCCTCCTCGAGCTCGAGGAGGATCTCGCCGTCCGAAGGGAGCCCGGAGGGATCGAACGCTCCCGGCGAGGGGCTCGCCGCCGCCTCCCGCCCCAGGTCTTCCAGCCCCAGGTCTTCCCCGATTTCGCCGAGGTCGAGCTCCAGCTCTTCTTCTTCATCGGCAGGCTGATAGGCGGGCCGGACGGGCGGCGGAACGGGGGCCGCCGCCGGCGCCTCGCCGCCCCGGGCCCAGGCCGAGCCGAGGCGGCTGCCGGTGCCCGAGAGCATGTCCGGCGGCGGCTTGACCAGGCTCGCCGGCTCGTCGTCCGCGTCCATGTCGAGGACAAAGGCCTCGTCGAGGTCGAGGTCGAACTCCTGCTCCACGGGCGCCGCCGCCAGCGATTCCTCCAGATCGACCGGATCGGCGGCGGGCTCGGGCTCCGGCATCCGCGGCATCGACATCGGTGGCACCGGCGGCGCCTGGGGCGCTGGCTGCGCCGTCGCGGCGACGGCGGCCCGCAGGGCGGCGGCGAGGTCGTCCTCGCCTCCCCAGCTCTCCTGGTCCAGTTGGTCCAGCAGCCCGCCGCCGTAGGGGACCTCGGGCTCCTCGTCCTCCTCGACCGGCGGCGGAGCCGGGACGGCCACCGGCCGCGGCCGCTCGGCGGCGGCCGGCGCGGGCTCCTGCGTCCTCGCCGGGGGCGGCTCCGGGATCTGCTCCGATACCCGCTCCGATACCTGCTCCGAAACCTGGGCCAGACGGCCGATGCGCGCCGCCTGCGGGTTGCGCTCGACGGCGATCGAGAGGAAGCGCGCCGCCGCCGCGGTGTTGCCCGACTCCTTGAGCTTGAAGACGGCGTCGTTGATGAAGCCGACGCTGCTGCTGTCGATGTCCAGCGCCCGCTCGTAGACCTGGGCCGCGTCCTGCGGGCGGCCGTGGGCGATCATCATCTCGGCGATCAGGCGGTACTCGTTCATCGCCTTTTCGAGCAGTTGCTGCGACTGGTAGATCTCGGCGAGCTTGACGTGGTAGCTCGGGTTGTTCGGCTCGAGGTCGGCCATCTTCTGGTAGATGGCGATCGCCGAGGCCGCGTTGTCGTGCTTCTGGTAGTAGTCGGCGAGCACCTGGTACTGGGTGCGCGCCTCGTTGACCAGCCCCTGCCGGTGGTAGAGCTCGGCGAGCTTCTCGTAGACCTCCAGCCGCGTCGGATCGAGCTTGATGATCTTCTTGTAGATCGCGATCGCCTTGACGAAGAACCCCTCCCGCGAGTACTGCTCGGCGATCTGGGTGAAAAAGTCGACGGCCTCGTCGATGCGCTGGATGCGGGCGTAGAGGTCGCCGATCCGGTTCAGCGTGTTGATGTCGTTCGGATTGTCCGTCAGCAGCTTGCGGTACTCCCGGATCGCCGGCTCGATCTTGCCCCGGGAGACGTACTTCTCGGCCGTCTGCACCACCTGCTCGCGCTGCACGGCCATCAGCAGGGGGCCTCTTGCCCGGAGAGCACCCGGGGAACCAGCCGGGGGAGCACCGGCTTGTAGGTCAGCCGGTGGACGGGGCTCGGCCCGTAGGCGGACAGCGCCTCCAGGTGCTCGGGCACGCCGTAGCCCTTGTGCTCGGCGAAGCCGTACTGGGGGTACTCGCGGCCGAGCTCCACCATCATCCGGTCGCGCTCCACCTTGGCGACGATCGAGGCACAGGCGATGGCGTAGCTGAAACAGTCGCCGCGGATCACCGGCAGGCAGGGGAAGCCGAAGCCGGAGAGCCGGACGGCGTCCACCACCGCGCAGTCGGGCGCCGGACGCAGGCGCGAGAGCGCCTCGCCCATCGCGGCCCGGGTGGCTTCGAGGATGTTGATGCGATCGATGATCTCGGGGGAGACCGCGGCCACGGCGACGGACACGGCGTGGCGGCGGATGGCCTCCGCCGCGCGCTCCCGCTCCAGAGGGGTGAGGCACTTGCTGTCGTCCACGCCGGGGACGAGGCAGCGGCCGTCCAGGACCACCGCGGCGGCGACCACCGGGCCGGCGAGCGAGCCGCGGCCCACCTCGTCCACCCCGGCGACGCGGCAGTAGCCGCACCGCGCCAGCCCCTCTTCGAGGCCGCGGAGCAGGTGGAGGCGATAGGCCTCGACGAACAGCTCGATCATCGCCCGGGCCGGCCGGACTGGTTGCGCCGCCCTGGTCACCGCGACTCCTTTCTGAGCGACCCGCGGAGCCCGTGGCCCCGCCAAGTCCGCCGGACCGCTTCCTACGTCCGGCCCTTGTCTTCCCGGCGCTCTTCGATGCGGGCCGCCTTGCCGCGCAGATTGCGCAGGTAGTACAGCTTCGCCCGGCGCACCCGGCCCCGGCGCACCACCTCGATCTTGTCGACGTTCGGCGAGCTCATCGGGAAGATGCGCTCGACGCCGACGCTGCCGGAGATCTTGCGGACCGTGAAGCTCTCCCGGGTGCCGCCGCCGCGGCGGGAGATCACGACCCCCTGGAAGATCTGGATCCGCTGCTTGTCGCCCTCGACCACGCGGACGTGGACGCGGACCGAGTCCCCCGGTTTGAATTCGGGCACGTTCTGACGTACGTACGCACTCTCGACCTGATCCAACTGATTCATCACTCACCTCGTTGCCCGACGGACAAGCCCTAAGGGACAGTGCCGTCATTATTTCGATTTCGCCCCGATTTCACAAGGGCCGGTCTCACCAGGGCCGGCCTCGAGCAGGTCCGGCCGCTTCTCCCGCGTCGCCCGCAACGCCGCGCCGCGCCGCCAGCGCTCGATCGCCGCGTGATCCCCCGAGGTCAGCACCGCGGGGACCGCGAGCCCCTCCACCACCGGCGGCCGCGTGTAGTGCGGATGATCCAGCAGGCCGGCCCGGAAGCTGTCGTTCGCCACCGAGTCGGCCAGCCCCACCACCCCCGGCACCTGCCGCGACAGCGCCTCGATCAGCACCATCGCCGGCAGCTCGCCGCCCGACAGCACGTAGTCGCCGATCGAGAACCTCCTCGTCGACGACGGTCTCGCGCACCCGCTCGTCGATCCCCTCGTAGCGCCCGCAGAGCAGGATCAGACCCCTCCCGGCGGCCCGCGCGGCCAGCCCGCGCACCTTCGCCTCGTCCAGCCGCGCCCCCTGCGGCGAGAGGAGGATCCGCCAGGGGCGCTCTTCTCCCGGCGTCTCCCCGCTGACGGCGCGGACGGCGCGGATCCAGGGCGGCGCCGCCATCACCATGCCGCCGCCGCCGCCATACGGCTCGTGGTCGACGCTGCGGTGGCGGTCCTCGCTGAACCCGCGCAGGTCGTGGACCCGCACCTCGAGGAGCCCCTTCTCCCGCGCCTTCCCGATCAGGCTGGTCGAGAGGAAGGGCTCGAACAGCTCGGGGAAGATGGTCAGGACCTGGACTCGCACGCCTCGAGGAACCCCGGCGGGAGCGACAGGTCGATCCTGCCGGACTCCACGTCCACCTCGCGCAGGAACGCCTGGACGAACGGCACCGGCACCCGCCGCCCCTCCCCCGCCACGATCAGCATCAGCCCGCCGCCGTCCTCGACCACCTCGACGACCCGTCCCAGCAGCTCCTCGCCCTCCTCTCCCTGATGGCGGCAGAGGCAGCCGAGCAGCTCGTACTGGTAGTAGGTGCCGGGGGGCGCCGGGGGCACCTGCGAGCGCGGCACCTCGAGATCGAGCCCCCGCAGCTCCTCGGCCTGGTCGGGGTCCTCGAACCCCTCGAAGCGGACCACCGCGCCGGTCTTGTGGGGGCGGCTCGCGGCCACGACCAGGGTGACCGGCGGCGCGCCCTCGCGGACGCCCACGACCCGGCTCCCCTTGTCGAAACGGCCGGGGACGTCCGAGAGCACCTGGACGGACACCTCGCCACGCACGCCGTGCGGCCGCAGAACGCGCCCCACGGCGACGCTCTCCGGCAGGTCGTCGCGCCGCGGGCGCGGGACGGCCTCCTCCTCCACCGCTTCAGTCTTCGAGGATTTCGAGCTCATAGCGCACTCCCCGCCGTTCCTCGCGGGTGTCGAGCAGCGTGCGCATCGCCCGGGCGGTGCGCCCCTGGCGGCCGATCACCTTGCCGAGGTCGTCCGGGGCCACCTTCAGCTCCAGGACGCCGCCGCCGCGCCGGCTCGGGATGTCCTGGACCTCGACCGCGTCGGGCTGGTCCACCAGCAGCCGGGCGAGCTCCTTGAGATCGTCGGCGAGCTCGGACACGCTCAGGCGCTCTTCTTCGCCGCCTGGGCGAGCAGTTTCTTGACCGTGGGCGACAGGCGGGCGCCCTTGCTCACCCAATGCTCGGCGCGGGCGGCGTCGATCGTCACCTGCGCGGGGTTCTTCGTCGGATCGTAGTGACCGATCTCCTCTACCGCGGCGGCCGTCGGGGTGTTGCGCGAGTCCGACACCACCACGCGGAAGAACGGGTTGTTCCGGGCGCCCATGCGGCGCAACCGAATCATCAGCATCTGAAGACCTCCAAGTCCTTGATTAGGCTAGGCGCTGGACAGACCACGGCCGTGAGGCCGGAGCGCAAAGGCGGGTAAGTTTAGCAGAGGTCGGCGGAGATGCCAAACCGGGGCGCTGACGGGCGGCGCGGAAGGCGTGAAGCTTGGCGCGGAGCGCGTGAAGCTTCGCGCGGAGAGTGCGAAGCTTCGCGCGGAGGGTGTGAAGCTTGGCGCGGAAGGTGTGGAGCTTCGCGCGGAGGGTGTGAAGCTTCGCACAGAGCGCGTGGAGCTTCACGCAGAGGGTGTGAAGCTTCACACGGAGCGCGTGGAGCTTGGCGCGGAGCGCGCGAAGCTTGGCGGCCTTGCAACCTTCCTCTCCCGCTTGCGTATCAGAGATCAGAGTGATATCACTTTGGTATCCCACTCCGGGATCCAAGAAAGGGAGAACGTCATGATTCGCGAACGGGAGTACAACGGCATACCGGGGCTCGGCATGCTGCTGCTGTTCTTCGCGCTGTTCCTCGGAGCGGTCGCCTGCCTGGTCTACTCGGCCGATCATGGCCTGGCGGCGTGCCTCGCCTCCGCGCTGCTGATGGGGGCGGCGATCCTCGGCGAGTGCGGTCTGTTCATCGTCAACCCGAACCAGGCCAAGGTGCTGCAGTTCTTCGGCGACTACGTGGGGACGGCGCGCCGGCCGGGCCTGCGGTGGGCCAACCCCTTCTACAGCAAGAAGCGGGTCTCGGCGCGCACCCGCAACTTCGAGACCGCCAAGCTCAAGGTCAACGACAAGGCGGGCAACCCGATCGAGATCGCGGCCATCGTGGTCTGGCGGGTGATCGACACCGCGGAGGCGCTGTTCAACGTCGACGACTACATCAACTTCGTCCAGGTGCAGAGCGAGTCGGCGCTGCGCAACCTGGCCACCCACTTCCCCTACGTCGCCGACGTGGAGGGGGAGATGGACCTCTCCGGCCATACCGCGGAGATGTCGGTCGGGCTCGCCCGCGAGATCCAGGAGCGGCTCGAGCAGGCCGGGGTGGCGGTGATCGAGGCGCGCATCAGCCACCTGGCCTACTCGCCCGAGATCGCCTCGGCGATGCTGCAGCGCCAGCAGGCCAGCGCGGTGGTGGCGGCGCGGGCGAAGATCGTCGAGGGAGCGGTGGGCATGGTCGAGAACGCCCTGGAGATGCTCGCCGCCCGCGGCCTGGTGGATCTCGACCCCGAGCGCCGTGCCGCCATGGTGAGCAACCTGCTGGTGGTGCTCTGCGGCGGCGGCCACCCGCAGCCGGTGGTCAACGTCGGCAGCCTGTACCACTGAGGCCGGGACCTTGGCGGAACGCAAGAGCTACCCGCTGCGCCTCGCGCCGGAGGTCTACGACGCCCTCCGGCGCTGGGCCGAAGACGACCTGCGAAGCGTCAACGCGCAGATCGAGTTCCTCCTGGCGCGCGCCCTGCGGGAAGCGGGGCGGGCGCCGCGCCCGAAGCGGGAAGAGGAGAAATAGCTTCGTCCGGCCCTCGCGGCCGGCATCCCCAAAAGGAAGACACCGATGAAATCACCTCGCCTTTCCATCCGCTCCTTCCCCGGGTCCCTGCTCCTGCTGCTGCTGCTGCTCCCCGGGTCCCTCTCCGCCCAGGTGCCGGCTCAGGCGCCGGCTCCGGCCCCGGCCGTGACTCAGGAGATAAGTCCGGAGAGGACTCCGGCCCTGCTGGCGACCGATCTGGTCGACCGCCTCGCCGGCAAGGATTTCCAGGGCGCCACGGCGCACTTCGCCGACTCCCTGAAGGCCGCGATCCCGCCCGGGCAGCTCCCCGTGGTGTGGGCGGCGATCCAGAGCCAGATCGGCGCCTACAAGCGGCGGGGCGCCGTGCGCGCCGAGAAGCAGGGGGCCTACGAGATCGTCTTCGTGACCGCCGAGTTCGAGCGCGCTACGGTGGACTTCAGGGTGTCGATCGACGGCGCCGGCAAGATCGCCGGCTTCTTCATCGTCCCGCCCCAGCCGGCGGCGGGCCAGGCCGCGCAGCCCGAATACGCGCCGCCCGCCTACGTCCACCGGGACCTCTTCGGCGAGCGCGAGGTGACGGTCGACGCAGGCGGCTCCGGCGAGTGGCCCCTGCCGGGAACGCTGGCGGTGCCGTCGGGACCGGGTCCCTTTCCGGCGGTGGTGCTCGTCCACGGCTCGGGGCCGAACGACCGCGATGAGACGATCGAGGGCAACAAGCCCTTCCGCGACCTCGCCTGGGGGCTCGCCTCGCGCGGCGTCGCCGTCCTCCGCTACGAGAAGCGCACCCGCCAGCACCCGGACAAGCTCGGCGGAGTGAAGAACTTCACCGTCCAGGAGGAGACGGTCGACGACGCCGTCGCCGCCGCCGACCTGCTGCGCCACACGCCGGGGATCGACCCCCGGCGCGTCTTCGTCCTCGGCCACAGCCTGGGCGGCATGCTCGTCCCCCGCATCGGCCGGCGCGATCCGCGGCTCGCCGGCCTGATCGTGATGGCGGGAGGCGGCAGGCCGCTGGAGGACATCATCCTGGAGCAGGCCGCCTACCTCGGCTCGCTTTCAACCGGGGGCGTCGCCGCCGAGGCGCGGCGGCAGCAGCTCGAATACTGGCGCGGCGAGGTCGCCAAGGTGAAGGCGCTGAAGCCCGGCGATACCAGCGTCGCGCTCAGCGCGCCGGCCTCCTACTGGCTCGATCTGCGGGGCTACGACCCGCCCGCGGCGGCGAAGGCTCTCCGGCAGCCACTGCTGATCCTCCAGGGGGAGCGCGACTACCAGGCGACGATGGATGACTTCCGGGCCTGGCAGCGGGGCCTCGCCGGCCGGCCGGGGGTGACCTTCAAGACCTACCCCAAGCTCAACCACCTCTTCATCGAGGGGGAAGGCAAGAGCACCCCGGCGGAATACGAAACCCCGGGCCACGTCTCCGCAGCGGTGATCGCCGACATCGCGGCGTGGATCGGGAGGTAGGGGCGCGAGGACGGGAAGGACAGGGATTCCGGGAAAAACAAAGAAGGGCGGGGAGATTCTCCCCGCCCTCGCGTTGGCCTTGCGGCCGGCCTGCTGGAGACGCCGGCCCTCTAGGCCCGCCGCCGCCTCAGGGTCAGCAGGGCGCCGCTCGCCAGCAGCAGCGCCAGGATCGCGAGACCGACCTCGGAGAGCGTCGGGACCTGCGCGACCGAAGCCGCCCGGAACGTCGTCGGATCGCCGGCGGCGCCGGTCGCCGGGTCGTCGGTAAGGACCGACGACTCGTTGGTGCCGTTGCCGTCGGCGTCGAAGAAGATGGTGCCCTGGTTGGAGATCGACTGGCCGCCGGCGCCGTTGTTGACGATGGCGACGATGGTGATCGTCACCGAGCCGCCGGAGGTGATCGAGCCGTTCCAGTGCACGGTCCGGGCGGGCTTGTCGATGGTGGCCGTGCCGGTGGTGGCGCTGGCGCTGACGAGCGTCAGGGTCGCCGGCAGCACGTCGGTGAACTCGTCGCCCGGGTTGTCGAGCTGCGCCGTGGCGCTGGGGTTCGAGATGATCACCGTGTAGGTCACCGTGCCGCCCTCCTGGAAGCTGCCGGAGACCGTCTTGCTGTGGGTGCCGACCGAGGACGGCGAGACGACCTTGAAGGAGGTCGGATCGGCGGCGCCGGCGACCCCCGGATCGTCGGTCATCGCCGAGGACTCGTTGGTGCCGTTGCCGTCGGCGTCGTAGCTGGCGGTGCCCTGGTTGCTGACCGTCTGCAGGGCGGTGCCGGTCTTGAGGGTGGCGTTGATGGTGATCGTCACCGAGCCGTTGGCCGGCACGACGCCGTCCCAGGTCACGGTGCCGGTGCCGGCGGTGGCCACGGCCGTGCCGGAGGTCGCCGAGGCGCTCACCAGGGTGAGCTGCGCGGGGAGCGCGTCGGTGAATTCGTGCCCCGGGTTGTCCTGCTGGTCGAAGTTGCTGCTGTTGGAGAGGACGACGGTGTAGGTGACCGAGCCCCCCTCGACGAAGCTGCCGGAGACGGTCTTGGTGGCGGTGATGGTGGCGGGCGAGAGCACGGTGACGGTGGCGCTCGCCGTGTTGTTGGCGCTGTTCGGGTCGGCCTGGCCCGCTCCCGCCGTGCCGTTGTTGGTGAGCGCTCCGGCGATGTTCGGCGCGGTCACCGTGATGGCGAGCGTCGCCATCGATCCCTTGCCGAGGCTGGCGAGGTTCCACAGGCCGGTCGACGGGTTGAAGCTGCCCCGCGACGCCGTGAAGCTCGTCGCGTGGAGCGTCGGATAGGCGGGGAACACGTCGTTGACGTTGAGGCCGTAGGCCGTGTCGTCGCCGTTGTTGGTCACCTTCAGGGTGTAGGTCACGGAGCCGCCCACCAGCACGGTCGGGCTGCTGGCGGTGAGGGTGATCGCGAGGTCCGCCGAGCTCGGCGCCGAGACGGTCACCTGGGCCTGGTCGTTGGCCGGGTTGGGGTCGAGCGGCGAGGAGCCGCCGATCGACGCCACGTTGGTCGTCGCGGTGGTGGTGTCCACGGTGGCGACGATGTGGAGCGTCGCCGTGGCGCCGTTCGCCAGCGCGCCGACGGTCCACAGGCCGAGGCCCGGGCTGTAGGCGCCGCCGCCGTCGTCCGAGACGTAGGTGAGGCCGGAGGGCAGCGGGTCATTGACCAGGACGCCGGTGGCGGCGCTCGGGCCGTTGTTGGTGACGGTGAGGGTGAAGGTCACGTTCTGGCCGAGGCTCGGGCTGACCGGCGCCATCGCCTTGGTGACCGCGAGGTCCGCCGTGCCGGTGCCCTGGAGCGGGATCACCTGCGCCCGCGTGCCGGCGGTGTTGTGGTGATGCAGCAGCAGGGCGCCCAGCGAGCCGTTGGCGGTCAGGTTGGCGGTGTTCCAGGTCACCGGCAGCGAGGCGCCGTTGAGGTCCTGGGCCAGGTTGGCGCCGCCGAAGTCGAGCCCCTGGGCGGCGTTGTTCCAGGAGTACGGCCCGTCCGCGTGATCGTAGAAGCTCCCCGCGGCCGGGGTGCAGTTGTTCGCCCCGTTCCAGGCGCAGAAGGGATTGGACCCCGGGCAGGTGACGATCTTGTAGCGGAAGGCTCCCGTGATGCCGAGCTGCGCGGGAGTGGCCGCCAGGAACAGGACGTTGTTGCGCATCAGCGCGGAATCGGCCGCGGCCGAGCTCAGGCGGTTGACGTAGAGACCGGCGCCGCCGGCCGAGACGCCGCTGGTGGAGGTGGTCACGATGGCATCGATGTAGCCGTCCTGCTGCGAGTTGTTGGCGCCGCCCAGCAGGTTCGCCAGCGTGCCGGCGTTGGTGTTGAAGAGGATCTTGTCGTAGGTGCCGTCGTTGTTGTTGTCGACGCAGACGTCGAACGCCACGTCGTTGGGGGTCGCCCAGTCGCCGTAGGTCGAGACGCCGAACATGAAGACGCCGCTCGCGGCGCTGTAGGCGACGCCGGCGTACTGCAGGTCGGCGTAGGGGACGGCGTTGGCCGGATCGACCGGCGAGACCACCTGGAAGCTCGAGCGGGGTGACCAGCGAGACCTCGTTCAGCGGGAACGAGCCGGAGCAGGCCGGGCCGGCTCCGAGCGTGCCGGTGCAGACGCCGGTGCCGGCGAGCGGGATCGTGGTGCTGCCGGTGGGGCTGCCGCCGGTGGGGATCGAGGTGGGGCCGGCGAGCGTCGAGGCCGGCCGCGGGGAGATGTAGACCGGCACCCGCAGCTTGAGGCTCCCGCCCTGGCTGAGGGTGATGTAGCTCGCCTCCTCGGTCAGCCAGTGCCGGGCGACGTTGCCGAGACCGGCGATCGGCGCCGGCGATACCTGGGTGGCGGCCACGGTGACGTCGCGGGTGTGGTTCATCAGGGTGGCGTCGGCGCTCATCTGGACGTCGATCTCGACCGAACCCGCCGCCGGCACGGTGACGCTGGCGCCGCCGGGGAACGAGAAGGCGACGCCCGGGGCGTCGGCGAGCGTATCGACCGCGAGGTCGTAGGTCTGGGCGGTGGCGCCCTGGTTGACCAGGCGGAGCTTGTGGGTCCGGGTCGCCGTGCCCACGATCTCGGGATCGAAGGTGAGGCTCACCGCGCCGGGATCGTCGGCGTTGAAGGCGACGACCGAGCCCAGGGCGGAGAGCGACGGATCGACGCGGCCGGCGCCGACCCGGCCCGGGCCGTAGCGCGGCGCGCCGCCGCCGGGGAAGAGGGTGACGTCGTGGTTGGCGTAGTTCATCGCCAGCGCCTTGAGCTCCTCCACCGTCCAGTCGGGGTGCAGCTCGCGCAAGAGCGCCATGATGCCGGCCATGTGGGGGCTGGCCATCGAGGTGCCGCTGAGGATGAGCGACTGGCTGCCGGCGATGATGCCGGTGGCGGCCGGGCTGATGCAGCCGGTCGTCGTCGTGCCGTTGCAGGTGTTGCCGGTCTGCGCCGAGGTGATGGAGACGCCCGGCGCCGTGATGTCGGGCTTCAGGGCGTACGGCGTCAGCCGCCGGGGACCGCGCGAGGAGAAGCTGGCGAGGGTGTCCGCGGCGGTGAACAGGGTGACGTTGAGGCCCGGGATGTTGGCCTTGAAGGTGTTGCCGTCCGCGAAGGTCACCATCACCGAGGGGATGGTGATCGTCGCGTCGACGCCGCCCATGTTGCCGAAGGCGCCGGCCGCCGAGTTGGCGATGATCACGGCCACCGCGCCGGCGTTCTGCGCGTTCTTGACCTTGACGACGAAGCCGCAGGTGCCGCGGTCGATCAGGGCGATGTTGCCGGCGATCGCGGCGGCGTTGGTCAGCGGCGAGCAGCCGTCGGTGGTCGAGGGGCCGGCCGCGTCGGCCGGGTCGAGGCCGATCACCACGTTGCCGGTGAGGCCGGCCGGAGGCGGCGGGCCGCCGAAGGCCGCGGTGCCGGCGACGTAGAAGCCGGCGACCCCCGCCGGAGCGTTGACCTTGACCCCCGGGCCCGCCAGGCTGTCGTCCGCCGAGGCCGCCGTGGCGATGGCATGGGTGGCCGAGCCGGGAGCGCCGGCGATGAAGTAGGTGTCGCCGCTGTTGCCGGCGGAGGTGACGACGATCACGCCGGCCGCGGCCGCGTTCTCGGAAGCGAGAGAGGAGGTCTGGCTGAGGCTGCCGTAGGAGGAGCCGAGCGACATGTTGATCACGTCGAGGTGATCCGAGAGGTCGTTGTCGCCGTTCGGGTCCATCGCCCAGTCGATCCCCTGCACGGTGAGGTTCGTGCTGCCGTGGCAGCCGAAGACCCGGATGGCGTAGAGCAGAGCCTTGGGCGCCGTGCCGGGCTGGATGCGCAGGGCGGCGAAGTTCGCCGCCGGGGTGTAGGGGCCGGTGTAGGTGCTGCCGTCGGCGTTGACGCCGAAGCCGGCGGCGGTGCCCGCCACGTGCGTGCCATGGCCGAAGCAGTCCATCGGATCGGGATCGGGAGCGGGAGCGTTGGTGCCGTCGTAGGCGTCGCCCGCGAAATCGGTTCCGCCGGCCACCTTGGCGGACGGGTAGTAGGCGTCCGGCGCCACGGTGGTGTTGTTGGCCGTGTAGGCGGCCGCCTGCCCCGAGCCGCCGAAGTCGGCGTGCAGGTAGTCGATGCCGGTGTCGATGATGCCGATCTTGATCCCGGCGCCGTCGGCGCCCATCGGCAGACCGATGGTGTTCGCCCAGACCTTGGGGGTGCCGAGGAACGGCACGCTGTTCGAGCTGGTCGGGTACTCGGGCTCGATCGGATAGACCGCGCGCACGCCGGGCAGCCGGCGCAGCGCCGCCACCTGGCTGACGTCCACCTGGAGGGCGACGCCGTTGAGGGCCTTCTTGACCCGGTAGATCTCGTTCGTCTGGACGGGCAGGGCCGCCAGCGCGGCGTCGAACCGGTCCTGCTCCGCGCTCACCCGCTGGACCTGGAGCTGCCCGGCGGAGACGGCGAGGGCGCGCGCCTGCTGCGGCCCCAGCGCCGCGTTCTGCTTGAGCGCGTTGCCGTAGGCGACGGCCGCCGGCAGCTCGGTCAGCTCGACCAGAACCGGGATGCGCCCGGTCCCCGGCGCCGGGGAGGCCGCGGGAACGTCGATGGGTTCGGGGTTGTCCTGCGCCTTCGCGAGGCCGGAGCCTCCGAGCGCCATGGACAGGGCGAACGCCGGTACGAGGAACCGGCGCCAGAACGGAGCTCTCGGCATGGACATGAGACACCCTCCTCCAGAAAAAAACCCGTGGTCCCGCGCCTTTGGCGAGCGCAACGGCCTCGCAAGGAGGCCCGCCGCGGCTCGCCGGGGGGGACGACCGGTCAAAAACAATCTGTCAACCTTTGAGAGGAATCCTACTCCAAATGGAGGGCGCGTCAAGCCGATCCGCGGAAATCTACAGCCAGCCCTTGCGGCGGGCGAGGCGGGCGGCGTCGACGCGGTTCTCCGCGCCGAGCTTGCTGATCGCCTCGGAGAGGTAGTTGCGCACCGTCCCCTCGGAGAGGTGGAGCTCGGCGGCGATGCGGGAGCTCGGATACCCCTCGCCGGCCAGGCGGAGCACCTGGCGCTCGCGGTCGGTCAGCGGGTCGGCCTCTTCCCAGGCCGCCGCCGCCAGCTCCGGATCGATCGCGCGCAGCCCGGCGTGGACCCGCCGGATCGCCTCGGCGAGCCGCTCGGACGGCGCGTCCTTCAACAGATAGCCGGCGGCGCCGGCGTCCAGCGCCCGGCGCAGGTAGCCGCCGCGGGCGAAAGTGGTGAGGATCACCACCCGCGCCGGGCTCCCCCGCCGCTTGAGCTCGGCCGCCAGCTCGAGACCGGTCCGGCGCGGCATCTCGATGTCGGTGAGCACCACGTCCGGCTTCGCCGTTCCGGCCATCTCGAGGGCCTCCTCGCCGTCGGCGGCGCGGCCGACCACCTCGATGTCCGGCTCCAGCTCGAGCAGCGCGGCGAGCGCCCCGAGGACCATCCCCTGGTCCTCGGCGATCAGCACCCGGATCAAGCCGGCCTCTCCCTCAAATCCTTCAGCTCCTTCAGCTCCGCCGGGGGAGAGGCAGGGAGCTTCCGGCGCGGCAGGGTGATCTGGAGCGAGGTCCCGGTCTCGGCGTGGCGCTCCAGGCGCCCGCCGATCCCTTCGACCCTCTCGCGCATCGAGGCGAGGCCGATCCCCTCCGGGGCCGACCCTCCCCGGCCGTCGTCGTGGACCTCCAGGCGCGTCTCTTCTCCCGTCTGCTCCAGGGTGATCCGGCAGCTCCCGGCGCCGGAGTGGCGGACGACGTTGGTCACCGACTCGCGCAGCGCCAGAGCGATCACCGTCTCCTGCGCCGGGTCCAGCTCGACCGGCTGGGCGAAGTATTCGAGCCGCACCCCCGACGACTCCAGCGCCAGCCGCGCCCGGCCCATCTCCGCCTGGAGCCCCTCGGAGCGGTAGCCGGCGATCGCCGTCCGCACCTCCCGCAGGGCCTCGCGGGAGATGCGCTCGACCTCCCGGATCTCGCGGCCGGCCCGCTCCGGGTCCCGCTGCAGGAGCTTGCCGGCCAGCTCCGACTTCAGGGTGATCAGCGACAGGGTGTGGCCCAGCACGTCGTGCAGGTCGCGGGCGATCCGCTCCCGCTCGGCGGTCTTCGCCAGCCGCTCGACCTCCTCCTGGGCCATCCGTAGCCGGGCGTTGACCCGCTTGACCTCGGCGCCGTGGATGGCGATGGCGCCGATCATCAGGGAGAAGCCCGCCGCCGGACCCCAGGTGTAGGGCGACAGGTGGGCCAGCGGGGTCTCCAGCCCCAGGACCGCCAGCAGGACGCCGAGGAGAGCCCAGGCGTAGCGCGGGCCGACCGAGTAGCCGATGAAGGAGGAGGCGTAGATGAAGAAGACGCACGCCCCCGGATTGAACGGCGTCAGGACGACGCCGATGAGGAGGATCCCGGCGGCGCACCCGAGACCCTTCGTCCCCTTCAGCCAGTAGGCCCGGAAGTAGAGGAAGAGGAAGGCGGCCAACCCCGCCGCGGTGAGCGCCCAGACCAGGGCGGACGCCCGCCGCAGCCCGGGATCGGCCAGGAAGGGAATGAGATAGACCAGCCAGGCGTAGGGAAGCCAGCCGATCTCGCGATCCTTGGGCAGCAGGCGCATCATCCTCATCACCTCTACCTTACCCGAACGTCTTGCCTTCGTCGCGCCGGTAGCCGGCCCAGGCGAGCAGCAGGCAGACGGCGGTGAAGGCGGCGAGGAAGGCGACGTGGCCGGCCGGCGACTCGCCGCGGTCGAGCCCGAGGGTGCGCAGCGCGAGCTGGGCGTAGTGGTAGGGGGGCAGGAAGAGGGCGATCCGCTTCACCACCGCCGGGAGCATCTGGATCGGGATCCACATCCCGGAGCCGAACGCCGACGGCAGCGCCACCAGGTTGAGCACGGCGACCGCCGAGTTGGGTCCCGCCCAGTAGCCCACGGCGAGCCCGAAGGCGGCGAAGGGCAGCGTCCCCACGATCAGCGCTCCGGCGAGGGAGAGCCAGGTGGCCGCCGGCAGGCGCACGCCGCCGGCCGTGGCGCCGACGAGGAAGAGGGCGCCGATCATGATCGTGCCGAACAGCAGGCTCATCGCCAGCTTGCCGGCGAAGTGGGCGAAGGGGGGCATCGGGGTCGCCCGCTTGAACAGCATCCACCCCTGGCCGCGCTCGGCGGCGACGCCGACGCCGAAGGCGAAGAGGGCGGTGTTCATCACCCCGAAGGCGCCGTAGGTGGCGAGCATGTAGGTGGACACGCCCGCGCCATGGTTCAGCGCCACCCCGAAGAGCAGGTAGAAGACCAGCGGGAAGGCGAGCGTCGGCACCACGTAGGCGGGCAGCCGCAGCTGCTTCAGGAACTCGTACCTGGCCTCCAGGGCGTAGATCCGCCAGAGGTTGCGTTTGGCGGTGGGAACCGCGAGCGGGGAAATCATGCCGCCACCTCTTCTCTGTGGTTGGAATTCGTCAGCGTCAGGAAGGCCTCTTCCAGGTCGGCTCCCCGCACCTCCAGCGCCGAGAGCGCCGGGTCGCGGGAGAGCAGCGCGAAGACGGCGCGCTCGGCCTCGGTGGCGAACAGCTCGGTCAGCCCGCCCTGGCGGCGGACGTCGCGCACGCCGGGGAGGGCGGCGATCTCCGCCAGCGGCAGGGAGGTCCGGAAGCGCACCTTGCGGCCGGCGACCCGGGACTTGATCTCGGCCGGGGTGCCCTCGGCGATCACCCGGCCCTGGGCGATCATCACGATGCGGTCGGCGAGGGCGTCGGCCTCCTCAAGGTAGTGGGTGGTCAGCAGCACCGACCGCCCCTGCCGCGCCTTTTCCGCGATCACCGTCCAGAAGGCGCGCCGGGCCTCGACGTCGAGCCCGACGGTGGGCTCGTCGAGAAACAGCAGGTCCGGATCGCCGCAGAGGGCGAGGGCGAAGAGCACCCGCTGCCGCTGGCCGCCCGAGAGCTTGCCGAACAGGCGGTCCTCGATCCCGGCGAGACCGGCGGCGGCCATCACCTCGCGCTGCGGGAGGGGGTGGGGGTAGTAGCTGGAGACGAGGTGGACGTGCTCGCGCACCTTCAGGGTCTCGGGCACCTTGGAGATCTGGAGCATGGCGCCGGTGCGGACGCGCGCCTCGGTGCGCCGGGGCTCGACGCCGAAGAGGAGCGCCTCCCCCGCGCTCGGCCGGGCGAGGCCGAGCAGGAGCTGGACGGCGGTCGTCTTGCCGGCGCCGTTGGGGCCGAGCAGCGCCACGACCTCGCCGGGCCGGACCGCGAAGTCCATGCCGGCGAGCGCCGTGACGGCGCCGTACCGCTTGACCGCCCGCCGCAGCTCCGCGACCGGGCGGTCTTCGTCAAAGGGTGTGCTTCCTGGGTTTCGTAGGTCTCTCGTCATGGGATCCTCCGTTCTTGCTTCCAGGATCATTCTGGACGCTGGAGCCGGAGGACCCCAGGGTGGGATGTCAGGACTTCGGGGTGACGAATGTCAGGCGGGGCGGCGGGCAGGTGGAGCCGCCGGGTGGCGACGTATTGCTAAATTAGAATATCCACTATAGATTAGCATGCTCTGTCAGGAGCCGACTGGATGACGGATCTTCCGGAAGCAACCTTCGAGACCCGCGGTTGGTGCCGAGCGCTGGAGCTGGGGGAGCGGGCGCGGACCCTGGGGAGGCATCCGGCGGCCGGCGGCGCCGATCCGGAGCGGGCGCGGCGGCGGCTGGCGCGCTGGAAGGCGCAGGAGCCATTCAGCGGAGACGGCCTCTTCGCGCGGCGCCTGGCTCTCGAGGAGCTGCGCGAGGAGGACCTCCTGGCGCTCCTCGGCGAGCCGGACGAGTCCGTCGCGAGCCGGGTGGAGGGGCGGCCCGCCTGGCTCTCGACTCTCGCCGAGGCGTTCCGGCATCCCGCGCCAGATCCGTTCCCCGCTCCCCGGCCCGAGGACGAGCACGGCGGGCTCGGACTGCTCAACGCCGTCCGCCCGCTGATGGACGCCGGCTGGGTCCGGCTCCGCGCCGGCGTCCGCGACCTGGCGGCGCGCCGGCCCGGCGCGCCGCTCGATCCGGAGACCGCTCCGGAGCTCTTCGCGCCGCAGCTTCGCGTCCGGCTCTTCCAGATCCTGAGCCGCGCGCTCGTGCTGGAGCTCAACCTGGCGGCCCAGGAGGAGGGGCTCGCGGGCGAGACGCCCGAGGAGCGATTCGAGGCGTTCGTGAGGGAGCTGCGGCGGCCCGCGGTGGCGCTCGCCGTGCTGGCGCAGTATCCCGTCCTCGCTCGCCTGGCCGCCGAGACCGTGGAGCGCTGGGTGGGCTTCAGCCTCGAATTCCTCGCGCACCTCGCCGCGGACCGGGAGGCCCTGCGCGACACCTTCTCCCCCGGGAGAGACCCGGGAAGGCTGGCGGAGGTCGAGGGAGGGCTGGGGGACTCCCATCGCGGCGGCCGGTCGGTGCAGGTGGCCGTCTTCTCGTCAGGCCTGAAGCTCGTCTACAAGCCGCGTTCGCTCGCCGTGGAGGCGGCGTTCCAGGATCTCCTTGCCTGGGTGGAGGCGCGCGGCTTCACCCCCGCCTTCCGCCGGCTGCGGGTCGTCGATGGCGGGGACCACGGCTGGGTCGAGTTCGTGGCGGCGGCGCCCTGCGCCGCCGAAGCGGAGGTCCGGCGCTTCTACGAACGGCAAGGGGGGTATCTCGCGCTCCTCTACGCGCTGGGAGCCACCGACATCCATTACGAAAACCTGATCGCGGCCGGCGAGCACCCCGTGCTGGTGGACCTGGAGGCGCTGTTCCATCCCTGGGGAGAGGAGCTTGGGGTGCCTCCAGGAGAGGAGCCGGTCGGCCGGCCGCTCCAGGACTCTCTCCTGCGCATCGGCCTGCTGCCCGCGCGGAGCTGGGGGGACGCCGCGAACGCCGGGGTGGACCTCAGCGGTCTCGCCGCCACCGGCGGGCAGGTGCTTCCGAAGCCGGTCCTGAAACTGGAAGAGCAGGGGACCGACCGGATGCGGTTCGCGCGCGGCAAGGTGAAGCTTCCGGGATCCCAGAACCGGCCGACGCTGAACGGGACCGACGTCCCGCTGGCCGGTTACACGGCGGCGATCGCGGGCGGTCTCGACCGGATGCTCCGGCTGCTCCAGGCCGGGCGAGAGGAGCTCGCGGCGCCGGACGGCCCTCTGGCCTCCTTCGCGGACGCCGAGGTGCGGGTCATCCTGCGGCCGACCCGGTCCTATGGCCTGTTGCTGACCGAGAGCTTCCACCCTTTCTTCCTCGGCGACGCCCTGGACCGCGACCGGTTCCTCGATCACCTCTGGGTGGCGGCCGAGACGCGGCCCGGCCTCGCCGAGCTGATCCGCTTCGAGCACCAGGACCTGGCGAGAGGCGACGTCCCCATGTTCACCACCCGGGCCGGCTCCCGCGACGTGTGGACGAGCGGCGGCGAGCGCATCCCGGGCTTCCTCCCCTCTCCAGGCCTGGAACGGACGCGGGATCTCCTGGCCCGCCTCGACGCCGAGGAGATCGCGCGTCAGGTCTGGATTCTCGACAACTCCCTCGGAGCTCTGGAGATCGGGAAGCGGGACTCCCCTGCCCCGATCCTGGGAGAGGGGGACCGGACGCCCGCACGGAACGAGATCCTGGACGCGGCGATCGGGATCGGCCGGCGGTTGGCCGCCCTGGCTTTGCGGAACGGGCGGGAAGCCCACTGGCTCGGCGCGTCGACGGAAGGGGGCGGCAGCGACTGGTCGCTCCAGCCCGCCAAGCCGGACCTCCACCTCGGAATTCCGGGGATCGCCCTCTTCCTTGCCTGGCTCGGCGAGATCGCCGGCGAGCCGCGTTTCACCCGGCTGGCGCGGGAGGCCGTGGTCACCCTTCGCTATCAGCTCCAGTTCGGCGAAGAGCTGCTCGGCACCGTCGGGGCCTTTTCGGGGTGGGGCGGAGTCGTCTGGTCCCTCGCCCACCTGGGCTCGCTGTGGGACGACCCCGCGCTCCTCGACGAGGCCGAGGCCGGCGTTCCCCGCCTGCTCGCGCGGCTGGAGAAAGACGACGCCTTCGACGTGGTGGCGGGAGCGGCCGGCGGCCTCGTGGGCCTGCTGGGGCTCCACGCCGTCCGGCCCGGCGGGGCGGCCCTGGACGCGGCCGTCCGCTGCGGCGAGCACGTCCTCGCCCACGGGCAACGGATGGAGCGCGGCCTCGGCTGGGTGATGCCGCTGGCGGGCTCCACCCCCCTCGCCGGCTTCTCCCACGGCGCCGCCGGCATCGCCTGGGCGCTCCTGCGTCTGGCCGCCGCCACGGGAGAAGGCCGCTTCCGGGAGGCCGCCCTGGAGGGGCTGGCGTACGAGCGGTCGCTCTACTCGCCCGCGGAGCGCAACTGGCCCGATCTGCGGGAGAGCAACCGGGACCCTGGAGGCCTCGACGCCGGCCGCCCTCACTTCATGAGCGCCTGGTGCCACGGCGCCGCCGGCATCGCCCTCGCCCGCCTGGACAGCCTGCCGCTGCTCGACGATGCCGCGACCCGGGAGGAGATCGGGATCGCCGTCGAGACGACGCTCGCGCGGGGCTTCGGCAGGACGCACAGCCTCTGCCACGGCGACCTCGGCAACCTGGAGCCGGTCCTGCGGGCCGCGGACGCCCTGAACCGCCCGGATCTGCGCCGGCGGGCCGGCCGGATCGCCGGCGGGGTCCTCGCCGCGCTGCGGGAGCGGGGGCCGGTCTTCGGCATCCCCGGCACCACCGAGCCTCCGGGCATGATGATCGGCCTCGCGGGGATCGGCTACGGGCTGCTGCGGCTCGCCGCTCCCGGCCGCGTCCCCTCCGTGCTCACCCTCGATCCACCGCTTCCGCTCCGCTCCGTCGGAGCCGAGATCCCGCCCGAGATCTCCTCGCGGCGGGTGTTCTGAAAAGGAGAAGCAGCATGAAGAAGATCCAACTCGCCCGCGCCTTTCGTGACGAGGACTATTACCTGAGCCTCACAGAGGAAGAGCGGGCCGGCCTGCCGGCCCATCCGTCGGAGATGGCGGTGATCGATCCGCAGGATCTCCGTCAGGTCGCCGCCGCCGCCTTCTCCGCGCAATGCACGAACCTCGGGTCGACCGTCGCCTGCACCCCCTGTCCAAATCGCCACTGCGTGGCCTGAGCCTCATGTAGGGCGGGCCGGGAACCTTCCGGTCCGCCCGTCTGGCCCCGGTCTACGCTCCCAGCTCCGCCATCTCGCTCTCGATCCGCTCCCACTCGGCCATCAGCTCCTCGACCTTGCCGGAGAGGGTCTTCTGCTCGGCCTCCAGCTTCTTGACCTGCTCGCGGGGGTTGCGGTCGAAGAAGGTAGGGTCGCAGAACATCTCGTTGATGGCGTTGACGCGGGACTCGGCGTTCTCGACCTGGGAGGTGACCAGGTCGCGCTTCCTGGCCAGCTCCTTCTGGCGGTTCTGGCGGCGGCGGGCCTCGGCGGGATCGACCGCCACCGGCGCCGCGGCGGTGGCGGCGGCCTTCTTCTTCTGCTCGCGCTTCATGCGCAGCACCGCCTCGGCGTCGAGGTGGTCGTCGCCCAGACGCTCCAGGTACTCTTCATAGGTGCCGCGGAAGTCGTTGATCCCCTTGGGGGAGATCTCGAAGATGCGGTCGGCGAGCTGGGAGACGAACCAGCGGTCGTGGGAGACGAAGATCAGCGTGCCGTCGTAGGACTTCAGCCCCTCGACCAGGGCCTCGATCGCCTCGAGGTCGAGGTGGTTCGTGGGCTCGTCGAGAATCAGGATGTTCGGTTTGGTCACCGAGAGCTTGCAGAAGACCAGCCGCGCCGCCTCGCCGCCGGAGAGGCTGCCGATCGGCTTCTTCACGTCGTCGCCCGAGAACAGCACCATGCCGAGGTTGCCGCGCACGAAGCCGATCGGCTCCATGGGGACCGCCTCCCAGAGCCAGGCCTCGACGCTCTGCTTGCTCCCCTTGGGCAGCTCGTGGTGGTCCTGCGAGAAGTAGCCGCGGTAGGTCTCGTACCCCCAGTCGATCTTGCCGGCGTCCGCCTCGGTCTCGCCGACGGCGATCTTGAGCAGGGTCGACTTGCCGATGCCGTTGGGTCCGATGATGGCCACGCGGTCGCCGCGCTCCACCCGCAGGGTGACGTCGCGGAGGACCTCCTTGTCGCCGTAGGCCTTGGAGATCCCCTCCAGCTCGAGCGCCATGCGGCCGCTCGGCCGCACCTGCTTGAACTTGAAGGTCGGGTACCGGCGCGAGGTCTGGGGCAGGCGCTCGATGACGATCTTCTCCATCATCTTCATCTTGCTCTGCGCCTGCCGCGCCTTGGTCGCCTTGGCCTTGAAGCGGTCGACGAACTCCTTGTGGCGGGCGATCTCGGCCTCGCGCTTCTCGATCTCGGCCTCCTTGCGGTCCCGGTTGCCCACCTTGGCGGCCAGGAAGGCGTTGTAGTTGCCGGGATAGAGGATCATCGTCTCGTAGTCGACGTCCACGATGTGGGTGCAGATGTTGTCGAGGAAGCGGTGGTCGTGGGAGATGACGATCGCGGTGCCCTTGTAGGTCTCCACCAGGAACTTCTCCAGCCAGCGGATGGAGAGGATGTCGAGGTGGTTGGTGGGCTCGTCGAGGAGCAGCACGTCGGGCTCGGAGGCGAGCACCTGGGCGAGCAGCACGCGCAGCTTGAAGCCGCCGGAGAGGGTGGAGAGCGCCTGGCGGTGGACCTCGGTAGGGATGCCGAGCCCTTCGAGCACCTCGCCGGCCCGCGATTCGAGGGTGTAGCCGTCGTTGCGGAGGATCAGGTCCTCCACCTCGGCATAGCGGTCGGCGTCGAACTCGTTCTCGGCGTCGGCGAGGAGGCGCTCCTTCTCCACCATCGCCTCCCAGACGTCGTGGTTGCCCATCATGGCCACCTCGAGGATGGGCATGTGCTCGTAGCGGAAGTGGTCCTGCTTGAGGACGCCCAGCTTGAGCCGCTTGGGCATCGCGATCGTCCCCTCGCTCGGGATGTCGTCGCCGGCGAGGACCTTCAGGAAGGTCGATTTGCCCGAGCCGTTGGCCCCCACGAGGCCATAACGGTTGCCGGGATTGAACTGGATCGAGACCCCCTCGAACAGCGTCTGGGGGCCAAAGGATTTGCCAAGGTCGGATACGGCGATCATAGGGCCGAGAATGATAGCAGGAACCCGGGCGCGGTATTCCGGCGGAAGAGGGGGCGAATAGATGATATTCTTCTCGAACGGTCTTCTGGATCGGCACTTGCAGGAAGCCCCTCGCTGACCGCCTCGGTTCAGGAATCCGTCCAATCTGACATGCCCGCAACTCGCAGCTCCAAGCCCGCTCCCTCGAAGATAAAGCGCCGCCAGCGCCTGTGGTGGCTCCTCCCCGCGTTCGCGGCCCTTCTGCTGGTCGCGGCGGCCGTGGTCATCCGGCCGTTCTGGCGCCTGTCGGGCCATTTCGACGAGGTCACCTTCCGCCAGCCGTCCCGGCTCTACGGCCGGGCGACCCGGCTCTACGAGGGGCGGAACTTCCCGCCGGAGCTGCTGATCGCTGGGCTCGCGGACGAGGGATACCGCGAGGACAAGGCCACCCCCGACCTCCCCGCCGGCCGCTGGCGCCGGACGCGCGAGGGGATCGCGGTCCACTTGCGGAGCTTCCCCCTGCCGGACGGCAGCCGGGGGGGCGGCCTGGTCGAGGTCTCCTACCAGGGCGGGCGCGTCGCCGGGCTGCGCCGCGATGGGACGGCAACCGACTCGGTGATCCTCGATCCGCCGCTCCTCGCCTCCTACTACGGCCCCAACATGCTGGAGCGCCGGCCGGTCACCCTCTCCGAGGTCTCGCCGGACCTGGTCTCCGCCATCCTCGCCGCCGAGGACGAGACCTTCTTCGGCCACGCCGGGATCTCGCTCACCGGCACCGCGCGCGCCCTCTGGGTCGACCTGCGCGGCAAGGGGGTCCGCCAGGGGGGAAGCACGCTGACGCAGCAGCTGGTCAAGAACCTCTACCTCACCCAGGAGAGGACGCTGACGCGCAAGGGCCAGGAGGTCCTCCTCGCCCTCCTGCTCGAGATGCGCTACCCCAAGAGGAAGATCCTCGAGGCCTACCTCAACGAGATCTACCTGGGCGGCGGCAACGGCGTCTCGCTCGTCGGCGTCGGCGCCGCCTCGCGCGCCTACTTCGGCAAGGACGCGGGGCAGCTCGACCTCGCCGAGGCGGCGACGATCGCCGGCATGATCCCCTCGCCGGCCAACTACTCGCCGATCACCCATCCGGACCGCGCCCGGGAGCGGCGCGACTGGGTGCTGGGCCGCCTCGCCAAGCTGGGCCTGGTGCCCCAGGCCCGCATCGACCGGGCCCTCCGCGAGCCGGCCGCCGTGGCGCCCGAGCCGGTCGTCCGCCGGCGCGCTCCCTACTTCGCCGACTCGGCGGCCCTGGAGGCGTCGCGGCGCTTCGGCGTCGACGACCTGGCGGACGGCGGCTACGTGCTCTTCTCCACCCTCGACTGGGCCGGGCAGAAGGCGGCCCAGGAGGCGGTCGAAGAGCGGGCTCAAGGAGATCGACGGCGGGCGCAAGGGGCGGTCGCTCCAGGCGGCCCTGATCTCGATGGACCCCGCCACCGGGGGAGTCCTCGCCTACGTCGGCGGCCGCGGCTACGACGCCAGCCAGTTCGACCGCGCCGGCCGGGCGCAGCGCCAGCCGGGCAGCTCCTTCAAGCCGGTCGTCTACGCCGCCGCCTTCGAGGCCGGCAAGGCCTCCCCCGCCTCGTTCCTCGAAGACGAGCCGCTGACCGTGCAGACCGCCGGCCAGGTCTGGAGCCCGAAGAACGACGACGGCACCTACCACGGCTGGGTCAGCGTGCGGACCGCTCTCGAGAAGAGCTACAACCCGGCCACCACCCGCCTCGCCATGGAGGTCGGGATGCCCCAGGTGGTCAAGCTGGCGCACGAGATGGGGATCACGACGCCGATGGAGCCCTTCCCCGCCATGGCTCTCGGCGCCGCCGCGGTGACTCCGCTCGAGATGACCACGGTCTACTCGACCCTCGCCGCCGGGGGCTCGCGGCCGCCGGTCCACGAGCTGGTGGCCGTCCTCAGCCACGCCGGCAAGAGCGTCCAGGGCGCGCCGCTGCCGAAGCCCGTGCGGGTGCTCTCTCCGCAGACCGCCTACCTGGTGACCTCTCTGCTCGAAGGGGTGCTCCAGCGCGGCACCGCCGCCGGCGCCGCCGAGGGGATCCCCGGCGAGCTGGCCGGCAAGACCGGCACCACCAACAAGCAGCGCGACGCCTGGTTCGCCGGCTACGCCCCGGAGCGCACCACCGTCGTCTGGGTGGGCTACGACGACAACGGCAAGACCCGCCTCTCCGGCGCCCGGGCGGCCCTGCCGATCTGGGTCCGCTTCATGGCCCGGGTCGCCCCGCCGGGCGGCTACTCCACCTTCACCCAGCCGCCGGGGATCACCACCGCGTCGATCGATCCCACGACCGGCCGGCTGGCGACCGAGCTCTGTCCGACCACCCTCACCGAGGTCTTCCGCGAGGGAGAGGTCCCGGCCGAGGCTTGCAACCGGCACGGCGGCGCGTCCGAGACGCAGGTCGCCGCGCTGGAGGAACGGCAGGAGAAGGCCGCCGAGGCCCGCGAGGAGCGGGCCGCGGAGCGCGAGAGGCCCCACGGCTTCCGGGGCTGGTTACGGCGGATCTTCGGGCACCGGAACGGCGGCGGCGGCGGCGGCGGATAACGCCGCGAGCCGCTTCGAGATCCGCGGCGCGAGGTAATCCACCAGTTTCCGCCGCCCGCCGTCGGTGTAGTGCAGGGGATCGCCGAAGTCCCCATCCGTCCACCTGATCTCGCGCGCCGCGTCCGCCAGCCCTCCCACTCCCTCACCCGCCAGCCGCCGCAGGACGCCGTTCAGCCGTTCCAGCTCACCCGGCACCGCCGCCGGGAGCAGCTCCGGATACCAGCCTTCCAGATAGGCAAGGTCGGCGGCCCGGCTCCCGGCGCGGAGGCGGACCGGCTGGGTGACCAGCAGGACCCCCGCTCCCCGCGAGCGGGCGAGCGCCGCGTAGGAGCGCGCGTTGCGCTCGAAGGCGGCGATCCCTTCCGGCGCGATCCGCGCCCGCCGGGGATTGGCGCCGGCGGGCCCGCTCAGCGCCCGCCAGGGATCGGCGGACCCACCACCCAGCTCGCGGAGCTTCTCGGCCAGCAGCGACCGGCCGAGCCAGGATGGGGGCGGCAGCTCGAGGCCCAGGGCGCGGCGGGCGAGCTCGGCGTGGCCGCGCTCGTATTGGGGATCGAATGGGGCGTGCGAGGCGGGCTGGAGGTCGTTGATTCCCTGATAGAAGACGGCGAGGTCGGGGGAGAGGTCGAGGTCGCGGATGGCGAGCGAGATCACGTTCTCCTGGCTCGTCCAGCCGGGAAAGCCGGCGTTCCACACCTCGACGGATCTTCCTCCGGCGCGCAAGCGCGCTTCCAGGAGACAGGGCCAGGTCGCGGCGTCGTCGGGCGCCAGCACGTCGAAGGTCGTCGAGCCGCCGGAGAGCAGGACCCGCACGGTGCCCGGCGGCTTGGCCCGCGGGCGCTCCGGCGAGCGGTAGCCGAGACGGTCGAGGGTCGCCCGCTTGCCGAACACGGCGGCCTCGCCCCCTTCGCGCGGCCCGGTGTTCAGATAGGCGTGGGAGCGGTAGATCCGCCGCAGCAACCGGATCTGGTCATGGAAGGCCGCGCCCCGAGTCCGCGGCCAGGCGCCGTCCCGCAGCCGCAGGGTCACGCGCAGGAGTCCCTCCCCCGCCGCCAGCAGCAGCGCCGCCGCGAAGAGACCCAGCAGCAGGCCGCGAAGAAGCCTCGATAGGCGATTCACGGACGAAGTCTATCCGTACGAGCGCCGTCCCGGAGCGACAGGGAATCCCCCGGAAATCCCTGCGTTATGATGATCGGCTCCGTCCCATGCGCCTCCGAAGAGACAGCCCCTAGAAACAATGTCCAACTCCAAGCAGCCAGCCATCCAGGTCGAGCGCGCCCGCACGCACAACCTGAAGGGGATCTACTGTGAGGTGCCGCACCGGGCGGTGACCGTGGTGACCGGTCCCTCGGGGGCGGGCAAGTCGTCGCTCGCCTTCGACACCATCTTCGCCGAGGGGCAGCGCCGGTTCGTCGAGTCGATGTCCACCTACGCGCGGCAGTTCCTCGACCAGATGGAGCGCCCGCCGGTGGACGCCATCCACAACATCCTGCCGGCGGTGGCGCTGGAGGCCAAGAACGCCACACGCAACGCCCGCTCGACGGTCGGCACCATCACCGAGACGCTCGACGTGATGCGCCTCCTCTTCACCCATCTGGGGGAGGTGGGGTGCGTCAACGGTCACGGCCCCGTCCGCAGCTACAGCCCGGAAGACGCGATGGCGGATCTGGCCGCTGGCGAGGCCGGGGACGCCTTCACCCTGGTCGTGCGCCTGCCGCGGCCGAAGAAGGGCGCAGACGACGCCCTCGCCGAGCTGATCCGCCAGGGCTTCCAGCGCCGCCTCGAAGGCGAGGAGGTGGCGCGCATGGAGCCGGGCGAGAAGTGGCCGGCCAAGCGCGATCCCCTGCCGCTCGTCCTCGGCCGCTTCTCGGCGCGGTCGGCGGCCGAGGCGCGCGTCCTCGACACGCTGGAGCAGGGGTATCGCATGATGAACAGCGGCATGAACGGCGGCCGGGTGGAGGCCCGGGGGACGGCCGGCGTGCGCCTCTACAGCCGCGAGCTCTCCTGCGCGGTCTGCGGCGAGACGGCGAGGCGGCCCACCCCGGCCCTGTTCTCGTTCAACTCCCCCCTCGGCGCCTGCCCCGAGTGCCAGGGGTTCGGCCGGGTGATCGGCGTCGACCGCGGCCGGGTGATCCCGGACCCCCGCCGCACCCTCTCCGAGCGGCCGATCGCGCCCTGGAACACCCCGGCCTACGAAGAGCTCTACGCCGGGCTCCTCGCCGCCTGCCGCAAGCGGAAGATCCCGCTCGACGTGCCCTGGGCGGACCTCCCGGAGAGGGATCGCGAGTGGATCTGGAGCGGCCAGGGAAACCCCTCCAGCCTGGACGACTTCTTCGCCTGGCTGGAGGCCCGCACCTACAAGGTGCACGTCCGCGTGCTGCTCGCCCGCTACCGCTCCTACAACTCCTGCCCGGAGTGCCTCGGCACCCGGCTGCGGCCGGAGTCCGTCGCCGTGCACCTGGAGGGGAGGACGCTGCCGGAGCTGGCGGCGATGAGCGTCGAGCAGCTCCGCGGCTGGCTGCGCGAGCGCCGGTGGACGCCGCGGCAGCGCGAGGTCGCCGGGCACCTGCTCGACGAGCTGGCCGAGCGGATCGAGGTGCTCCACCGGGTGGGGCTCGACTACCTGACCCTCGACCGGCAGGCGCGCACGCTCTCAGGGGGCGAGACGCAGCGCATCCACCTCGCCGCCGCTCTCGGCTCCGGCCTCACCAGCACCCTCTACGTGCTCGACGAGCCGACGATCGGCCTCCATCCGCAGGACAGCGAGCGGCTCCTCCTGCTGCTCCGTGACCTCGCGGCGCGGGGGAACACCGTGCTGGTGGTCGAGCACGACCGGACCCTGATCCGCGGCGCCGACCACGTAATCGACCTCGGACCGGCCGCGGGCGAGCGCGGGGGGCAGGTGGTGGCCGAGGGACCGATCGAGACCATCCTGGCCAGCGAGGAGTCGCTCACCGGCCGCTACCTGCGGGAGCGCCCACCGACCCAGGCGCGCCGCCACATGGCCCGCTTCCGCCGCGAGCAGGGCTGGGAGACCCTGTCCGAGGAGCTCTCGGGCCTGCCGCGCATCTCGGTGCGCGGGGCGCGCGCCCACAATCTCAAGAACGTGGACGTCGACTTTCCCCTCGGCGCCATGGTCGCCGTCACCGGCGTCTCCGGCTCGGGCAAGTCGACCCTGATCGAGAACGTGGTCTACGGCACCTACCAGCGCTCGCGCGGAGTGGTGAACGTCGAGCCCGGCGAGTGCGACAGCCTGCGGGGGCTGGAGGAGCTCGTGGACGTGACGCTGGTCGACCAGCGGCCGCTCGGGCGGTCGAGCCGCTCGAACCCGATCACCTACATCAAGGCCTACGACGAGATCCGCAAGCTGTTCGCCGCCACCGCCGACGCCAAGGCGCGGCGGATCACGGCGGCCAACTTCTCCTTCAACGTCGACAAGGGGCGCTGCCCGGCGTGCGAGGGGACCGGCGTCACCGAGGTGGACATGCAGTTCATGGCCCCGGTGACGGTCTCCTGCGAGACCTGCCAGGGGCACCGCTTCCGGCCGGAGGTGCTCGCCGTCCGGTATTTCGGCCAGAGCAACTTCGGCCAGAACAACTTCGGCCAGAGCAACTCTGGCAAGGCCAGCCTCGGCAAGAACATCTCCGAGGTGCTCGACCTGACGGTGGAGGACGCGATCGGCTTCTTCGCCGACCAGAAGCGGCTGGTCAAGCGCCTGCGCGTCCTGCTCGACGTCGGCCTCGGCTACCTGCGGCTCGGGCAGTCCACCTCGACGCTCTCGGGCGGCGAGGCCCAGCGGCTCAAGCTCGCCAGCTTCCTCGACCGCCCCGCCGCCGAGGGGAGGCGGCTCTTCCTCTTCGACGAGCCGACGACCGGTCTCCACATGGCGGACATCGATCTGCTCTACCACACGCTGCGCCGGCTGGTGCAGCGGGGGGACGGCGTGGTGATCGTCGAGCACAGCCCCGACCTCATCGCCCGCTGCGACTGGATCATCGACCTCGGCCCCGGCGGCGGCGTCCATGGCGGGGAGATGCTCTACTCGGGCCCGCTCGAGGGATTCCTCGATCACGGGGCAGGCCCCACGGCCGGGGAGCTGCGGCGGCATCTGCACTGGGAGGACGAGGCGGCCTGAAGACCCTGGGGAGATTGCCTGGGAAGACCGGACCGGCGGGGATTTTTCCGGACCGGCGGTCTGTTCTCGCCGGAGAACCCGACGTTGCGGCGGGCGGCCCCGGGCCGCTAGGATGAGCGCTCGACCATGGAATCGACCCAGACCCCCACGGCCCTGCAGCAGGCGGACCTGAACCGGAGAGAGGCGCCGCGCGTCTCCCCCCACCCGATCCTCTGGTGGGTGGGAACGTTCGGCGGCGCGTTCATCGGCTGCGTCCTCCTCTTCGCCGTCTGGGCCAAATCGATCGATCCGTCGGCCTTCGTGGACCAGATCCACACTCAGGGGCTGGACTTCCTGCTCCCCGCCCGCGCCGTGGCCCTGATCGCGCTGGCGATCGAAGCCGGGCTCGGGCTCGCCCTGCTCCTCGGCCTGCGCAAGCGCTGGGTGCTCGTCCCCACAACCCTCCTCGTCGCCTTCTTCCTGTTCCTCACCGGCCGCGCCTGGTGGCTCGCGGCGCACGGCATGGCCGGCGCAGGCGATTCCTGCGGCTGTTTCGGCAACCTCGTCCAGCGCACTCCGGGGCAGGCCTTCTGGCAGGACCTGGCGCTGTTCGTGCCGGCGCTGCTCCTCGCCTGGGTAGGGCGCGAGCGCCGGCCGCCGGCGTTCCCGCCGGTCCGCACCGCGGTGGCGGCGCTCGGCGCGTTGGCCGCCGTGGTCTTCGCCTGGAAGGCCCCCGGGCTGCCGCTCGACGATCTGGCGACCCGCCTGCGTCCCGGCATCCAGGTCGGCGGGATCTGCGCCGGGGAGGGCGCCCAGCAGGTCTGCCTGGACGGGCTCATCCCCGAGCTCCGACAGGGGGAGAGCCTGGTGGTGATGGCGAAGCTCGACGACCCGGCGCTGACCGGAGCGGTCGGCGCGCTGAACGCCTACGCCGGCGACTCCGGCCACCCGACGCTCTGGCTGCTCACCGCGGCGACCGCCGATCAGCAGCGGGCCTTCTTCTGGCAATGGGGTCCGAAGTTCCAGATCCGCGAGGCGCCGCCCGAGCTGCTGCGCCCGCTCTACCGCCGCCTGCCCCGCGCCTTCGAGGTGAAGGACGGGCGGGTGACCCGCACGTTCGGGGGGCTGCCGCCGCTCTCTCCGGCGGCGAACTCTCAAGACACTCCAGTGAGGTCCTCGACATGACGCACATGAGATCCGCAGTCCTCGCCCTGCCGGCGGTCCTTCTGCTGGCGATGGGCCTGCTGGCCGCGCCGGCCGTCTCGCGCGCCCAGGCGATGCCGTCCGACAGCACGCTGCGGGGCTTCCAGCCGAGCGGCGACTATGTCCTCCTGGTCAACGGCAAGGCGGTCCCGGCGGCCGAGATCTATCAGAACGAAAGTCTCCCGGCCTACCTGATCCTCTCCTCGGCGCTCTCCTCGCCCGTGATGCTGACGGCGGGTGCTTCCCGCAGCGTCGAGACGGTCAACCTGATGAAGGTCGCCAAGCAGAAGGACGGCTCGGTGGACCTGCTGGCCGACGCCAAGCTGGCGCCGCTCGGGCAGTTCCAGGTGGACGGCCAGAACATCGTCTTCACCGTCGAGGGCAAGAAGGTCAGCCTCAATCCCCGGCCGGCGCTGACCGGGCTGCACAAGGGCTCGGAGCTGCTCACCCGGCTCCCCGAGTACGTCCGCACCTCCAAGGGCTATACGCCCAACCAGGCCTCGATCGCGTCGCTGAAGAAGGCCACCCGGCCGGTGACCGTGCACGTGGTCTTCGGCTCCTGGTGCCCGCACTGCCGGCAGCACGTACCGCTGCTGCTGCGGGTGGAGAACGACCTCAAGAACCCGAAGATCAATTTCGAGTACTACGGGATCCAGTCCCCCCCGGACGGCTGGCAGGACCCCGAGGTCAAGCGGCTGAGCGTCAAGGCGATCCCGACCGGGATCGTCTACATGAACGGCAAGGAGATCGGACGCATCGAGGGGGCGGCGTGGACCTCGCCCGAGGTGCAGCTCGCCAAGATTCTCAGCGGCTCCGCGGCGCCGGCGGCGGCGAAGGGAAAGTAGACGAAGTAGAGGGGAAAGCCGGAGCCAGCGCGGCCAGCGGATCGATCCCGCCGTTGTGCCAGGTGGCGTCCGGCGACTGGAGCGCGCCGGGGAGAGCGCAGCGGGAGATCCCCAGCTCCACCAGCTTCGGCTCCAGCGCCCAGGCCTCCTCCCCTGCCAGGGCCGCCCCCTGGAGCCTGCCCCGCCAGGGCGCCAGGATCTCCGGCAGATGCGCGAGATCCTCCAGCGGGTGGACCCGCACCGTCCGCAGCCCCGGCGAGGGGCGGAGCTCCGGATTGGGATCGACGATCACCGTGCCCTCCCGCAGCGACAGCGCGGACTGCCAGAGAGCATGCATCTCGGCGTCGAGCCGCAGATGCTGGACCGCCGCCGAGAGGGACGGGGTCCGCGGACCCGGAGGCCACCGCTCGGAGAAGCTCCGCCAGCTCTCCCGCGAGCCGCCCGGCCAGCTCCTCCGCGCTGCCCGCCGTGTAGACCGCCGCGACCGAGAGGCACCCCCGCTGATCGAACAGCGCTACGTCGCGCGCCAGCCCCTCCGCCGTCCGGCGCAGGTCCGCCGAGGCGCCGACAACCCCCAGGCTGATCTGCGGGCCGTAGCCAATCACCTTGCCCGGCGCCCGCCGCGCGAGGTCGTCCAGCGTCGCCCGCTCCCCATAGGCGAGCACCGTACCGACCCCTTCCAGCACCGGCGCTTCCAGCTCCGCCTCTCCCCCCGGCCAGGTCACGGCGGCGAGCGCGCCGGCCAGCCGCGGCTCCCGCCGGGCCAGGGCGGCCAGGAACGCCGGCGCGAAGAGAGGCTCGGCGGAAGGTGACTTGAGCAGCACCGGCCGCCGCGTCAGCAGGGCCGGCAGCAGGGGTTGGACGGCGAGACCCGGCAGGTTCGAGGCAAGGACGGCCAGCACCGGCCCGGCGCCGGACGGCGCCCGACGGGCGCGGGCCAGGAGCGCCGCCGCCGGCTCCCGCCGCACCCCGCCGAGCACCGCCTCCAGCCCCGCCCATAACCCTTCCCGCGAGAGTCCGCAGAGTCGGGCGAGCGGCGGATCGAGCGCCCGCCGCTCGAGCGACCCCGTGCGCAGAAAGATCGCCACCGTGTCCCCCCAGGCGGCAAGCAGCTCGTCGTCCGGAATCTGCCACAGCGCCGCCGCCCCCTCGCGGAGCGCCCCCACCACCCGGCCCAGGGCTTCGGGCGTCCACCGCGCCGCGCTGTACCGGATCCCCGGCCGCTCGACGGCGCGGAAGACCGGCATCCGGGCGGAGGCGGGCAGAAAGGCATCGCGCAGCATGACGGCGCTCCTACCCCCGCAGCTCCTCCACCACCAGCGAGCAGCCCCGCAGCTCGGCCCCGGCGGCGCGGCCGAGGAGGCGGAAGCCCCCCGCCTCGGCGACGCCCAGGTCCTCGGTCAGCAGATGGACGGCCGAGCCCAGGTTGGCGAGGTCGAAGATGCAGATCAGGCCGGGCGTGCCGGCGGGGACCTCCTCCAGCGTCTCCGGATCGAGGATGCGGACCCGCACCCAGTGGGGAGGGACGAAGAGATCGGGGGACTCGCCCAGCAGCGCGCCGGTGTAGCACTGGCTGGTCAGCTCCGTCATGCCGTACTCGCGGACCACCGACCCGGCCGGCACGCCGGCCCAGGCCTGCAGGCGGGCGAGCAGATCCTCCCGGGTGACCTCGGCCGTCTTCCCCTTGAAGCCGCCGGTCTCGAAGACGGCGCTGCCCGCCGGCAGGCGGAACTTGAGGCCCAGCCGCTCCAGCGACTCCAGCCACTGGGCCAGAGCGAAGGCCGTGGCGAGCACCAGGACGGGCCTCCCCTCGCGCTGCCGCGCCCCGGCCCAGGAGCGCGCCTTCGCCGCCTCGACCCCGCGGGGACCGAAAGCCGTGGCGCTCTCCGGGCCGCCGAAGCGGGCGAGGATGTGGTCGGCCATGAACGAGAGGCTCGAGTCCGGGATCTGCTCGAGCGTGGGGATCAGGGAGAGGATCGGCACCCCCGCTCCGTGCGGCAGGCAGAAGCGCGGAAACGAGGCGTCGATCACGGCGTGGTAGAGGTCCGGGAACGGCTGGTGGTGGACGCTCCGTTGCTCCTCGCCGGCGGTCGTGCCGCTGCTGCGGAAGATCACGGCGTCCGGCGCCGCGGCCAGGGTCAGCGTCTTGAACGCGGCGGCGGGAACCGGAGGCACCCGCCGCCAGTCGGTCACCGTCCGGGGGTTCACGCCCCGCCGCTCGCAGAGGCGGCGGTAAGGCTCGACGCGCTCGAACTGCCAGGCGAAGGCATCGAGCGCCAGCGCCTCGAAGGACTCGGTTTCGGGGGAGGTCAGGAAGCGGGTTACGCGGTCGACGATCACGGGCGGGATTTTGTCACGGTTCCAGGGGAGAGGCCCATGCCGCTTTCTGCTAGAGTTGGTGGATTCCGAGCCTTCGCGCCATGACCGACTTCCACGAGAGTCGCAGCCACCTGGAGACGTCTGAGCCCGAGTCCATCGCGGCGGTCGCCGCGACGCTGGCGCTCGAGATCGACGCCCTGTTCTCCCGCTTCCGCCTGAGCGAGGAGGAGGCCGGGGAGCTCCTGCGCGAGATCCTGCTCCTCGCCATCTACCGCTGGGACACCATCGACAGCCGGGAGACCTGGCTGCTCTCGACCCTCCGCCGGGCCTGCCTCCGGCGGTTGCGGCAGCGGTCTTCTCCCTGCTCCTGAGCCCGGGCTCCGCAGGATTTCCCCTCCCGGAGGGTTCCAGCCAGGTGACGACCGATTCCTTGACAGCGGCCGTCGATCCGGGATGGCAGGCGCTCGCGCGGGTGGCCGCGGGGGACGCTGAGGCCTTCTCGACGCTCGTCGACAGCCATCAGGAGCGGCTGCTCCGGCTCTGCGAGCGTCTGCTGGGGGATGTCGAGGAAGCGCGCGACGCCGCTCAGGAGGTCTTCCTCAAGGCCTACCGCAAGGCGGGCGAAGCGCGACCGCAGGGGCAGCTCTACACCTGGCTCTACCGCATCGCGGTCAACCATTGCCTGAACAAGCTGCGGCGGCGCAAGCTGGTGCGCTTCCTGCGCTGGGAGGAGCCGGGGGAGCGGGACGCCCCCGCCTTCGACCCTCCCGACGGCGGCGCCGATCCCGCCGCCGCCCTGGAGGCCCGCCGCCGCTGGCAGGCGACGCGGCGGGCGATCGCGAAGCTGCCGGAGAATCAGCGGGCCGTGGTCGTGCTGGTCCGCTTCGAAGGTCTGTCCTATAAACAGACGGCCGAGGTGCTGGGCGTCACCGAGGGGGCCGTCGAGAGCCGGCTCGTCCGGGCCATGCGTCACCTGGAGGCGGCGCAGGAAGCGGGCGATCCGGGGGTTTCACCTGGGGAGAGGAGACGATGACACGCGCGACTGACAACGATCTGATGCGTCTGCTGCACGGCGAGCTGCCGCCCGCAGCGGCCCAGGAGCTGCACGGGCGGATGCTGCGCGACCCCGGGCTGGCCGCGGACTACCGCCGCCTGGAGCAGACCTGGAACGGCCTCTCCCTGCCGCCGGCCGCGCCGCCGCCGGCGGGGTTCGCCGGCCGCGTGATGGCGCACGTGCGCAGCCGGCCGGCGCCGGGCCGGCTCTCCTGGTCGGCGGCGCCCCGCTGGGTGCGCGCCACGGCCGCAGCGGCGCTGATGGCCGGCGCCGTTGCCGGCATCGAGGTCGGCCGGATCTGGTCGGCGCCGGAGGCGCTCCAGGACTCCTCCTCGCTGAGCGGACCCGAATTCAATCTCGCCGAGAGCTACTGGGGCGGGGTGGAGGACGCCACGGTGCCCTCGGTGCCCTCGGCGGGCGCGGAGATCCGGCGATGAGCCGCTGGTGGCTGGTCATCGCCCTGCTCCTCTCGGTGGGGCTCAACGTGGGCATCCTCGCCGCCATCGGCGCCCGGCGGGCCGCCATGCCGGGGCCGCAGGGGGCGCGATCTCAGCAGGGCGCGGTGGACCCGGCGAAGCCGGCGAACAACGATCCCGTGCCGCGGCTGGCCCGCCTCGCCGACCGCCTGAAGCTCGAGGGAGAGCCGCGGCGCAAGTTCCTCGACATCCAGTGGAACCTCTATCAGGAGACGACCCGGCTGCGGCTGGACCTGGGAGAGGTCCACCGGGCGCTGCGGAAGGAGCTGACTCGTCCGGATCCGGACCGGCAGCGGGTCGAGGCCCTGCTGGCCGAGTCGTCGCGCCTCTACCTCGCGCTGGAGCGGTCGCTGGTCAACAACGTGTTCGCCACGCGCGAGCTGCTCGGCCCGGAGAAGGAGGCGGAGTATCTGAAGATCGTCGGGCGCCTCCGCGTGCCGAACCCCGGGCCCGGGATCATGAACCCCAGCGCCGAGCCCCAGCAGAAGCCGGCGGCCATGCTGGAGAGGATGCGACAGCGGCGGATGCGGCAGCAGCGAAGGCAGGGAGAGGCAGGGCAGGGAGCGGACGCGCCTCCGTAGGGTCCTCCTACCTGACCGGCTTGACCGGCCTGGCCTCGCGGACCTCCTTCACCCTGGCCTGGATCTTCTGGAAGGTGTCCGCCGGCAGCATCAGGACGGTCTCCCGGCCGCTCGCCCGGGCCGGCACCCCGCCCTGCCCCGGCGGATAGAGGGTCAGGGTCTCCTTCCCCGCATCCCTGGTGCGCAGCTCGAAGGTGAGGGCCGGTGCCGGCGCCAGGGGACCGGCACGCGGCGCCTCCACCGCGCCCAGCAGACGGTCGGCCCGGGCTCCCACCAGAGCGAAGAGCAGATCGCTCACCGGCAGGTAGGAGATCACCGTGGCGTCCCGCTTCCAGTCGGTGCCGGCGCGGGTGAGCTCCATCGCTCCGCCGCCGTCGCGCACCGTGACCGAGTCGATCTGGTGGATCTGGAAGGCGGAGAGCTGGAGCGACCGCCAGGCGGCGGCAGATCGCCGGGCGGCCTCCGCCAGGCGGGTGCGGACCTCGAAGACGGTGTCGCCGGCACGGGCGTAGCTCAGCTCGCCGCTCGGCTGCCCCTCCGGCGCCGCGCCGCCCGTCACCGGCCCTCCCAGCTCGATCCGCACCGGCGCCGCCCCCCCGGAGAAGGCCACCTCGACCGTTCCCCGTGGAGGATTGAGCCCGGAATCCGCGGCAAGAGGTCCGTCCAGGAAGCGCTCCGCCGTCAAGCCGGTCAGGTCCGACAGCAAACCGTCCACCAGATCGCGGTCGGCGCGGTCGGCGAAGGGATGCTCCAGCCAGAAACCGTCCGGCCGGCGGACCAGCACGACCGGCCCCCCGGCGGCGCCGGTCATCGCGATGCGCTGGACGGCCTCGCGGTCGCCGCGGAAGACCAGGCGGTCCCGCCACTCGCCGGGCGGCTTCTCCATCTCGGCGAGGATCGAGTCGCTCACCACATAGGCCCCCTTCCTCCCCTCCACCCCCGCGATCAGGGTGCCTCCAGGCGGCACTTCGGCGCCGAGCCGCAGCACCTTCTCGCCGGCCCCGGTGGTCAGGCGCACGGTGGCCCGAGGCCTGTCCAGCCCAACGGCCTTCTGATCCACCGCGTCGAGCGTGCGGGTCTTCTCGAGCCCGGTGACCGCCTGCAGCAGGCGGTCCACGGCGAAGGAGTCGGCGCGGGCGGCAAACGGCCGGGCAATCCGCCACTCGACCGCCGGCTCGGGCGACACGCCCCCCTTCCTCGTCGTCGGGGGCTTCGCCGGCCCGGCTCGCTCCAGCCGCACAGTCCCTTTGGCGGATTCGATCGCCACTGCCGTCACCTCGTCCTTCTGGAGCTGGTTGAAGATCTTCTTGCCGATCTCCGCCCGCTCCTCGCTCGACGGCAGCTTGCGCTCATAGAACCAGATGAAGGCGCCGAGCCCCAGGACGAGGACGAGCAGGACCAGCAGGGTGCGCGGCTTCATGCCGTCGTCTCCTCGCGCATCTCAAGCCCTCCTGCGGCGGCGGACGAACACCGCCCCCCCGAGCGCGATCGCCAGCAGGGGCAGCGCCGCCGCCAGCAGATAGATGTTGCGGATCTCGGGGCCGGTCAGGGTGAGCCGCACCTGCTCCGTCTTCTTCGCCGGGATGTCGAGCAGCGCCTCGCGCTCCACCAGCCAGTTGAGCGTGTTCGACAGCAGCACGGCGTTGGGGGTGTTGGCCTGCAGGAGCTGATTGGTGGCGAAGTCGGAATCGCCGAAGACCACCAGCCGCATCGGCCGCCGCCCCGGCGCGGTGACCGAGCTCTCGGCCACCGCCCCGACCGGCACCGGGCCGGCCAGGTCGCGGGCGTCGCGCCCGGTCTTGTCGAGATGGGCGAGGTCCGTCTCGCCCCACCCCTCGGGCGTGGTGCGCAACAGCTCGGTGACCTTGATGCCCGGCGCGCTCCCGGCGCCGATGGAGCGGGCGAGGCTCACCAGCACCGGCACGTTGCCCTGCGCCAGCGCGCGGGTGACCGGATGGTCGCCGTAGCTCTTGATGAAGATCGTCTCGGGGCCGAAATACGGCAGCGGGTTCGAGGGGTCCACCACGATGTCGGCCCCCACCTTGACGCCGTAGCGGGCGAGCCAGGCCTCCAGATTGGTGCTGACCAGCCCGGTGCCCTGCAGCGTGGGATCGAGCAGCACGAGCATCCGCCCGCCGTTGTTGAGGAATCCCGAGAGGGCGTCGAGCTCCGGCTGGACGAAGCTGCTGGTAGGACCGGCGATCACCACCAGGTCGGTTCCCTCCGGCACCGCGGGCTTGCCGAGCGAGGCCCACTCGGCGAGCTCGAAGTTGTCGCGTCCGAGGAGCTCCTGCGCCCCCGAAAAGCCGTGGCCGCTCGCGTCGTCGAGCGCGTGCTCGCCATGACCGGTGGTGAACAGGATCTTCGGCTTCCTCCCCTCCGAGAGCTGGAGGATGGCGCCGGTGAACAGCTGCTCCCCCTTGAAGCCGGTCATCTGCGGCGGCCCGCCCGCCTCCTGGCCGCGGAAGTCGATCTCGGCAAGGTCGTTGCTGTTGATCACCCGCCGGTCGTTGCCGCTCGCCACCACCACGCCGGTCGTGGTCACGCCGTATTTCTGGACGAGCTGCTGGGCCTCGACGGGGTTCTTTTCCAAGTCGACGGCGCGCACGTGGACGCGCCGCGAGACGGCCCCATAGCGCTGCAGCAGCTCGGTGGTTGGCTGGTAGAGCTCGCGCTGCTGCTCGGGCGAGAGAAAGACCACGAACTCGACATCCCGCCGTAACCCGTGGAGCACGTTGCGGGTCTTCGCCGACAGGCTGTAGAGATGGCTTTTCGTCCAGTCGAAGCGCTTGTAGTACTTCCAGCCGAAGTAGTTGACGATGAGCAGCAGGGCGGCGAGCAGCAGGACGCCGGCCGACAGCGTGCCGGTCCTCAACCACTGGCGGCGGCGGTTCTCCTGCGGCGTCTGCGGCATCTGCGGCATGGGCGTCATCTCCACTTCTTGTCCTCGAGCGCCCGGGCGGCCAGGAACAGGAAAAACAGGGTGCCCGAGAGGTAGAAGACCAGCCGGCGGGTGTCGACGATCCCGCTCGCGAACTCGTCGATGTGGTTCCACAGGCTGACGTAGCCGAGCGCCTTCTTCGCCACGTCGTTGTTGATCATCTCCTCGAACACGCCGAGCAGGAAGAGCACGAAGATCATGGCGCCGGTCATCATCGCCGCCAGCAGCTGGCTGCGCGTCGTCGCCGAGGCGAAGGTGCCGATGGCGAGGAACAATGAGCCGATCAGCAGCACCCCCAGATAGCCGGCGGCGATCGGCCCCCAGTCCACCTTCTCGTAGGCCGAGATCATCGCTCCGTAGGCCAGGGTGGGGAGCCAGAGGAAGGCGTAAAAGGTGAGCGCGGCGAGAAACTTGCCCGCGATCACCTCGCCTTCGGTGACCGGCGCCGTCATCAGCACCTCGATCGAGCCGGAGCGCAGCTCCTCGCTCACCAGGCGCATGGTCAGCAGCGGCCCGAGCAGGAGCAGCATCAGCCAGGTGGCGCGGAAGAAGTAACCGAGCGGCGGCCCGCCGGCCGAGCGGGGATCGTTGAGCTGCCCGACCAGGAAGACGAAGATGACGCCGTTGACCGCCAGGAAGAAGAACAGGACGAGGTAGGCGAGCGGCGAGAAGAAGTAGGCCCGCAGCTCGCGGCGGCAGGTCGCCAGGGCGCCGTTCACGAAACCACCTCCGAGGTTGAAGCGTCGCCGGCCGCGTCGTGGGTCGTCAGCCGCACGAAGATGTCCTCCAGGGTGGCGCCGCGGTCGCGGGCGAGCTCGAGCAGTACCCAGCCGTGCTCGACCGCCGCCCGGAACACCTCCTCGCGGGGATCGGCGCCGGGCTCGCACTCCAGCCGCCACGCGTCCCCCTCCGCCGGAACAACGCTGACGACGCCGGGGAGCCGGCCGAGGACCTCGGCGGCGCCTGCGGCCCCGGGAGCGCCCTTGAGGACGACCCGCAGGGCGGGATTTCCCGTCCAGCTCGCGCGCAGGCTCGCGGGCGTCCCCTCGGCGATGATGCGCCCGCGGTCGATGATCACCACCCGGTCGCAGAGCAGCTCGACCTCGGGGAGGATGTGGGTGGAGAGCAGCAGGGTGTGCTGGCGCCCCAGCTCGCGGATCAGCTCGCGGATCGAGATGATCTGCCGTGGATCGAGACCCACCGTCGGCTCGTCGAGCACCAGCACGCGCGGGTTGTGCAGGATGGCGGTGGCGAGCCCCACCCGCTGGCGGTATCCCTTGGAGAGGGTGCCGATGATCTGGTCGCGCACGTCGGCGAGCAGGCAGCGCTCGAGGGTGACCGGGATCGCCTGCCGCGCCTCGGCGCGGGAGAGCCCTTCGAGCCGGGCGCGGTAGGCCAGGTACTCGCTCACCCGCATCTCGGGGTATAGAGCCACGTTCTCGGGCAGGTAGCCCACCTGCCGGCGCGCCGCGCGCGGGGAGTCGAACAGGTCCTTGCCATCCACCGTCACCCGGCCGCCGGTCGGCGGCAGGAAGCCGGTGATCATGCGGATGGTCGTCGTCTTGCCGGCGCCGTTCGGACCCAGCATGCCCAGGATCTCCCCCTCCCGGACGGAGAAGGAGATGCCGTCCACGGCGGTGAAGTCGCCGTAGCGGCGGCTGAGGTTCTGCGCTTCGATCATGGACTCTCCTCGGACGTGCCACTTTGGCATGGAGGCACGGGCCGATGCTATCCTGTTTCCCATGGCAGACAAAGACAGGGCCTCGGGAATGAAGTCGGCCTACGAGCTGGCGCTGGAGCGGATGGAGAAGCAGGGGATCGAACGCCCTCGCGAGGAGAGCTTCGGCGACGAGCTGCGGGAGAAGATCGCGGAGGCCCGGCGCAAGGCCGAAGCCAAGCTCGCCGAGCTCGAGATCCTCCACAAGAACAGCATGAAATCGGCCTACGATCCCACCAAGCGGCAAGAGGACGAAGAGGAGTACCTCCGCGAGCGCCGCCGCATCGAAGACGAGCGGGATCGGAAAGTCGAGGAGCTGCGCCAGGGGTAGCGCGGGATCGTTCCGTCCCTTGGAGCGAATCTAGTAGGGCATGTCCTCTTCGTCCAGCCCGAAGTGGTGGCCCAGCTCGTGGACCACCGTGTCCCGGATCTCACGGAGGACCTGCCGGCGGTTCTGGCAGAAGCGCAGGATGGGACCACGGTAGATGAAGACGCGGTCCGGCATGGCGGCCTGATAGAAGGTGTCGCGCTGCGCCCGGGGGACCCCCTGGTAGAGGCCGAACAGCTCCTCGTCCGGCTCCATGCCGAGCTCTTCGAGATCCTCCGGAGCCGGCTCCTCCTCGACCATCACGGCCACGTTCTCCAGCAGCTCCGCGAACTCCTCCGGCAATCCCTCCAGGGCCTGCTCGACAAGGGCCTCGAACTCTTCGGGCGGGATGCGCATCAGGGATAGATTACCAAGTGTGAGCTTCCGATTTCGTCCCCTCGCCGCCGTTCTCTTCCTCGCCGCCCTGCACATGCTGGTCTTCGACCGCGGCCTGGGCGGCGACGGCTGGGCAAGCTTCGCCACCCTCGAGTCGCTGGCCGGCGATGGAGACCTCGGGGTAGAGCAGGAGAGCCGCGGGGTGATAAACGGGCTGGTGCGCACGCCCGATGGGCGCCTGGTGATGCAGTACCCGCCCGGAGTACTGATCCTGGACGCCCTCCCGTTCCTGGCTGGCAGGGCGGCCGACCGCCTGCTGCCGGCGGGCGGGCTGGCTGCGGGTGCCGAGCTGCCGCCGGCGGGCCGGGTACCGCGCGGGGTGTTCCTCCCGGCGGCGATGATCGTCCTGGCCCGCAACGCCGTCACCCTGCTGGGATTGCTCTGGCTGGCCCGGGCCCTGGGCCGGATGGGGACGCCGGAGGGGACCGCCGCGGCGGCGACCGCTCTCACCTTCTTCGGCGGACCGCTGATCTTCTACTCCCTGGTGGGAATGACCCACGCGCCGGTCTTCGCCCTGGCGGCCCTCCTGCTCCTCGCGCTCGTCCACCAGCGGGAGTCCGGGAGCCTGCGGCTGGCGTTCGCGGCCGGCGCCATCGTCGGCGGGGCGGCGCTCCTGCGCTATGGCTCGGTGGCGCTCGCCGCGCCGGCCCTGCTGGCGCTCTCCGTGCGATCAGGGGCGCCGCGCTTCCGGCCCTGGCTCGCCTTCGCCGCCGGCCTGATCCTTCTCCTCCTGCCGCTCCCCTTCTGGTGGCGCTGGCTCTTCCAGGCCTGGGCTCCTCCGTACGGCGGTGTCTGGACGATCTCGGCCGCCTCGCCCTGGAACGTGCTCTTCTCGCCGGTGCACGGACTCTTCCTGTTCCATCCGGCGCTGCTGCTCGCGGCGGCGGGACTGGGAATCGCCACCGGTCGGGAGATCGCCAGGCGCTCGATCGGTTGGGGGACGATCGCCGCCGTCTGGTTCCTGGCCGTGGCCGTGCTCTATGGCTGGTGGTCGGAGTGGAGCAACGCCGGCGGCTACGGCCAGCGGTTCCTCATCGATGCCCTCCCCGCCCTGGGCATCGGCTTCGCGGCGTTCCTGGGGAGGGGACGGGTGGCGATCCGCCGGACGGTGGCGGCAGCGGCGGCCCTGCTCGGCTATCTCCTGTTCTTCGCCGCCGTCGGCGGGCTGGCGCCCCCTCCTCCGGAAGCTCCCTGGCCGCAGCGGCTGGGGGACTACGCGCCGCTGCTCCGGCGCCCGCCCGGTCCGGGCGAGATAGCGGGCGCGCTGCGCCGGGCCTCGCTGGTGATCCGGGCGGTCTCCCAGTCGCTGTAGACTTCGCCCATGTCCGTCCGGCTCGACAAATGGCTGCACGTCGCCTGCGTGTTCAAGACCCGCACCCAGGCGACCCACGCGGTCGACCTCAACCGGGTGCGCGTCAACGGCCAGACCGCCAAACCCCACCGCAATCTCGTTCCCGGAGACCGGCTGGACGTGGAGATCGGCGAATGGACCCGCGTGCTGGTCGTCAAGGAGCTGCGGGACAAGCCGGTCTCGAAGGAGGAGGCCCGCACCCTCTACGAGGACCTGAGCCCGCCGCGCCCAGAGTCCGACCCCTTCCAGCGGCTGCTCCGCCGCCCGCCGGTCCAGCGCGAGAAGGGCGCCGGCCGGCCCACCAAGAAGGAGCGCCGGGACATCGATCGCTGGGAAGACGGGGAGGAGCCGTAGATCACAAAAAAGGGGCGGGGGAGGGTAGCCCCTCAACCCCGCCCTGAGGGGAAATACAGGCGCAGCCTAGATCGTCAGAAATATTTTGTCAACTCTTTGTCCATTATGTTAGCTCGGCTTCCTTGACGCCCTATAGACATCTTGCTACTCTCCCCTTCAATGCCGACCAACAGCTCGAGTCCCAGCTCTCTGCGCCACCCCATCGGCGTCGTGGCCCGCCGAACAGGTCTCAAGCCCGACCTGATCCGGGCCTGGGAGAGGCGCTACGGCGCCGTGGAGCCCGGCCGCTCGGAGACGCGGCGCCGCTTCTACTCCGACGCGGACATCGAGCGCCTGCTGCTCCTGCGGCGCGTGGTTGGCACCGGCCGCGGCATCAGCCAGGTGGCGGGGCTCTCCAATGAAGAGCTGGAGGCGCTGATCCAGCGGGAGCCGGCCACGGCGGCCTACCTGCAGCCCATTTCGCCGGCCGCCGGCGAGGAGATCGACGAGGTGGCCGAGTCGGTGCTCAACCGCTGCGTGGCCGCGGCGCAGCGTCTCGACGTGCGCGGGATGGAGATCGAGATCGAGCGCGCCTCGGTGGCGTTCAGCCGCACCCACCTGATCGAGCGGGTGCTCGCCCCCCTGATGCGCCGGATCGGCGATCTCTGGCATCAGGGGACGCTCCGCCCCATCCACGAGCACATGGCCTCCGCGGTGGTGCGCTCGTTCCTCGGCGGCATGTACGGCGCCTATCACCCCGAGGTCTCCGCGCCGCATCTGGTCGTCACCACGCCGGCACGCCAGTGCCACGAGCTCGGCGCCCTGCTCGCCGCCGCCACCGCCGCCGGCGAGGGGTGGCAGGTAACTTATCTCGGCCCCGACCTGCCGCCCGAGGAGATCGCCGCCGCCGCCCTGCAGAAGGGGGCACGCACGGTCGCCGTCAGCCTCACCTATCCGCCGGACGACCCGCTCCTGGTCGACGACCTCCGGCGCCTGCGGCGCCTGCTGGGAACCCACACGGCGCTGGTCGTCGGCGGGCGCGCCTGCCCAGCCTACGCCGGCGTCCTGCAGGAGATCGGCGCCGTCGTGGTCGAGGATCTGGCCGGCCTGCGTCGCGAGCTCCAGGCCCTGCGCGCCCATCCCGGGCCGCCCGAGACCGGCGACGGCCTCGCGAGCTGATCTCGGATCTCCCTGGTTCCTGAGCGAAGATCTGGACAGATTCTAGACAGCTTATTCGCGTCGCCGGCTAGCTCCCCAGGAACTCGCCGATCGGGGCGAGGGGCTCGCTGTGCTCGCAGAAGATCTTGAGCACCATCATGATCGGCACCGCGAGGAGGGCGCCGGCGATTCCCCACAACCAGCCCCAGAAGATGAGGCCGAGGAAGATCACCACCGGATTGAGGGTCAGCCGCCGCCCCAGGATCATGGGGGTGAGCAGATAGCTTTCGAGGAAATGCAAACCGAGGAACGCGCCCGGCGGCATCAGCGCATGCGGAAAGTCCGGGAAGGTCAGGAGCCCCACCATCATCAGCACCGAGATCATGAGGAGGGGCCCGAGCAGAGGGATGTAGTTGGCGAAGATCGCGAGCACCCCCCAGAGCAGCGGGTTGGGGACGCCGATCAGGGCCAGGAGCCCCCATACCGCCAGCCCCAGGACGACGTTGATCAGCGTGATCGTGACCAGGTAAGTCGAGATCTCCGTCTCGATCTGGCGGGCGATCTCGACCGCCCGCTTCTTGTCTCCAAGGCTCGGCAGCACCTTGATCAGCTTGCGCAGGAACATGTCCCCGGAGGCAAGCAGGAAGTAGAGGAGGATGAACATCACCACCGCGTCGGCGACGAGCTCGGTCGCCCGGCTGAGCATCCGCTGCCCCAGGGTTTCCGTGGTCACCTGGACCTTGGCGGTGTCCGGCACGCCCGCGGCCTTGGTGATGTTCTCCACCTGCTGGGTCGCCTGGCTCATCGTCTGCACCGGCCGCTTCAGATCGCGGATCCGGCTCTCGATCTTGCGCAGGCTCTGAGGAGCCTTTCCCATCCATTCGTAGGCGGGAGTGGCGAGCTGGACGATGCCGAAGCCGAGCAGCCCGAGCATGCCCAGGACGATCAGGGCAGCGCTCAGGGCTTCCGGGATGTGGAATTTTTTCAAACCCCGCACGACCGGGCTCAACAAGAGGCTGAGCAGCAGGCTGAGCACGATGGGAAGAAAGAAGGCCCGGCCAAAGTAGAGGGTATAAAACAGGGCCAGGATGAAGAGGCCGCTCAGCGCGAGCGACTTGACGCCGAACGGACCTTCCAGGAGGTCGCGGAGCTTCTTGATGTTGGGACGGGGAAGCTCCTCGTCGGGAGTCTCCTTGCGGATCGCTTCCAGCATGCGGACCTCGGCAAGCTCCAGACAGAGCTCAGCGCGGCCGGCGCCGGGATGGCGCCAGCCGCTTCATCGAATCTCTTCGCTCGCTCGCCGGGCTCAGGTGCGCCGGACTCAGACCCGCCGGACCAGACCCATGACGAGCGAGATCACGAAGACGGCCAGGAACAGCACGAAGAGAATCTTGGCGATCCCCGCCGCGCCCGTAGCGATGCCGCCGAACCCGAAGACGGCCGCGATCAGCGCGACGATGAGGAAGATCAAGGCCCATCGCAACATGGTCGCTTCCCTCCAGTTGCCGGCCGGACCGATCCAGGCCGGGAGAAGATCGAAAAGGGCCAGAGGCACACATGGGAGGGAGTCACTGGATGTCAGCGCCTCTGGCTGTCTCCGGTACTAAGCAATGCCTGTGCCATGAGGTCCGGATCCTCCGGCGGAGCTGGCGAGCAGCTCCCGGATCCCCTCCAGGGTGTCGGCCTGGTCCGGGCGCTTGTCGGTGCGCCAGCGGGCGATGCGGGGGAAGCGCACGGCGATCCCCGACTTGTGGCGCGGTGACAGCGCGATCCCCTCGAAGGCGAGCTCGAAGACCTGCTCCGGCTCGACGGAGCGCACCGGCCCGAACTTCTGCACGGTATGGCGGCGGATCCAGCCGTCGAGGGTCAGGATCTCCTCGTCGGACAGCCCCGAGTACGCCTTGGCGATGGGGACCAGCTCGCCGCCGGACCAGACGGCGAAGGTGTAGTCGGTGAACAGGTTCGCCCGCCGGCCGTGCCCGGGCTGGGCGTAGACCAGCACGGCGTCGAGGGTGAAGGGGTCGGTCTTCCACTTCCACCAGTCGCCGCGCCGCCGGCCGGTGCGGTAGGGCGAGGCGAGCCGCTTCAGCATCACCCCCTCGACACCCCGCTCGCGGGCCTCCCCCCGCGCCCGCGCCAGCTCCTCCCAGGTGGCCGCCTCGATGCCGGGGGAGAGGAGGAAGAACGGGCGGCCGCGCCCGAGCAGCCGCTCGAGGTCCTCCCGCCGCTCGGCGAGCGGGCGCTCGCGGACGTCCCGCCCCTCGATCTCCAGCAGGTCGTACCCCATGAAGGCGGCCGGCGCCTCGGCCAGCACCTTGTCGGTCATCCGCTTGCGGCCGATGCGCCGCTGGAGCATCGCGAACGGCAGCGGCCGGCCGTCGCGCCAAGCGAGGATCTCGCCGTCGAGCACCGTGCCGTCGGGCAGCAGCGGCAGCGCCGCCCGGGTCAGCTCCGGGAAGCGCTCGGTGATCAGCTCCTCGCCGCGCGACCAGAGGTGGACCGCGCCACCGCGCCGGATGAGCTGCGAGCGGATGCCGTCCCACTTCCATTCGGCGAGCCACTCCGCCCGCTCGCCGAGCGACTCGACCGTCTGCTCGAGCGGCGAGGCCAGGTAGAAGGGGTAAGGGCGGGAGGCGTCCTCTTCCTCCTCCTCTCCGGGGGAGAAGAGGCTTTCGTAGAAGGCCGCCGTCGGTTCCCAGGTTCCCATCAGACGGTGGGCGAGCGCCGGCTGGGGCACGCCGGCGGCCTGCGCCAGCGCCCGCTCGACGAGCGTCTGCGAGACGCCGACCCGCAGCTCGCCGGTCAGCAGCTTGTCGAGCACGAAGGTCTCCCAGCGCGGGAGGCCGCGCCACCAGCCGGTCACCGTCCGCCGCTGCTCCTCCGGCGGCAGGCCGCGCAGGGGCAGCAGGCGCTCCGCCATCCACCGTGACAGGGGGACCTCCGGCGCCGGCGCGGCCTCGCCGCGGCCGTCCAGCACCAGGGCGATCGTCTCCGCCAGGTCTCCCACGCTGGAGTAGGACTCCTCGAACAGCCAGTCCGGCACGCCGGCCTCCTCCATCGCCCAGCCGGCGAGGAGCCGCCCGGGTAGGAACCGCTTGAGCCGCCGGCCGGTGAGGAACCAGACCGCCCAGACGGCGTCCTCGGGCGGCGCCGAGGAGAAGTAGCCGGCGAGCGCCGCCACCTTCTCGTTGGTGGAGGTCGTGCGGTCGAGCGCCTCGTAGAGGGAAGCGAAGCGCTTCAATCCTCGGTCTCCCCCTGGAAGGGCGTGGCGAGGGTCCCCGCCGCTCTTCCCTGTTCCCTCAGATAACGGGCGAGCGAGTCGGAGTAGCCATGGGTGGTCAGCACCCGCCCGGCGCCGGTGTCGGCGATCGTGCGCAGCAGGTCCGGCCAGTCCGCGTGGTCGGAGATGACGAAACCGCGGTCGAAGCCGCGCCGGCGGCGGGTGCCGCGCACGCGCATCCAGCCGGAGGCGAAGGCGGTGCCCGCCGGGCCGAAGCGGCGCATCCAGGTCGAGCCCCCGGCCGAGGGGGGAGCGAGGATCAGCTCGCCGGCGAAAGATTGCCCGCGGACCGTCTCCGCCACCGGCCGGGTGGGGAGCATCTCCACTCCGGCCTGGCGGTAGGCCTCGTTGAGCGGCTCGAGCGAGCCGTGGACGAAGACCGTGCGGTCGGTGAGCCGGGCGAGCTCGGCCAGGATCCGCTGGGCCTTTCCCAGGGCGTAGCAGAAGAGGACCGACGACCGGCCCGCTTCGCGGTTGGCCTCCCACCACTCCCAGATCTCGCGCGCCACCTCGGAGGTCGGGTCCCAGCGGTAGATCGGCAGGGCGAAGGTGGCCTCGGTGATGAAGGTGTGGCAGGGGACCGGCTCGAACGGCTCGCAGGTCGGGTCCGCCGCGCGCTTGTAGTCCCCGGAGAAGACCCAGACCTCGCCGTCACCCTCCTTGCGCTCCACCCGCACCTGGGCCGATCCCAGGATGTGCCCCGCCGGATGGAACGAGACCGCCACGTCGCCGATCCGCACCGTCTCCCCGAACGGCACCCCCTCGATCACCGCCGCCTCTCCCAGCCGCCGCCGCAGAATCGGCACCGACGGCGCCGCCGCCAGATAGGCCGCGCTCCCCCACCGGGCGTGATCCCCATGTCCATGGGAGATCACCGCCCGCTCGACCGGCTTCCAGGGATCGATGTAGAACCCTCCGGCCTCGCAGAAGAGACCGCGGTCGTCGGGGCACAGGAGGAGATTCCGGGACCGCTGTTGCGGATCATTCACGGCGCGAATGATAATCATCCACGACATGAATGGATTGCAAGTCCTCCCCCGCTTGCTGGAGACCCCCCTGGAGCTGGCCCTTCGCTCGTTCCCGGTGGTGGTGGTCACCGGCTCGCGCCAGACCGGCAAGAGCACGCTGGTGCGGTCCATCATCCAGGAGCCGCAGTGGCCCTATCTCACGCTGGACAACCTGGAGACCCTGGAGCGCGCCCGGCAGCAACCGGAGGCGCTGGTCCGCAGCGCCGAGCGGATGATCCTGGACGAGGTGCAGCGCTCGCCGGATCTACTGCTGGCGGTGAAACGGGCGGTCGACGAGCGGAAGGCCCCGGGCCGGTTCATCCTCACCGGATCGGCCAATCTCCTGCTGATGCAGCGGATCTCCGAATCTCTCGCCGGCCGGGCAGCCTATCTGACCCTCTGGCCGCTGACCCGCCGCGAGCAGCTCGGAGCCGGAACAGCGGGGGCCTGGACGCGCCTGTTCGACTCCGCGGAGGATTCCTGGCGCGACCTCCTGGAGGCCGAGAGCGCCGGACCCGAGGACTGGCGCGGCTCGCCCGCCGGGGCGGCTACCCGATTCCCTCCCACGAGCTGGCCGAGCCGGAGACGCGCGCCCTCTGGTTCGACGGCTACACCCGGACCTATCTGGAGCGGGACCTCCAGGACTCTCTACCGTGACCTCGCTGGTCGACTTTCGGCGGCTGATGCGGGCGGCCTGCCTGCGGCTGGGCAACCTGGTGCAGCAGACGGAGCTGGGCCGCGACGTGGGACTGCCCCAACCGACCGTCCACCGGCACCTCGCGCTGCTCGAGACCTCGTACCAGCTCGTGCGGGTGCCGGCCTACGCGGTCAACCGCACGAAGCGCCTGCTCAAGACCCCCAAGCTCTACTGGTGTGACACGGGGCTCGCGCTCCATCTCTCCGGCGAGTCCGAGCCCCGCGGCGCGCACCTCGAAAACCTGGTGCTCGCGGACCTGATCGCCTGGCGCGACTCCCAGGTCCCCCGCCCGGAGGTCCTCTACTGGCGGACATCGAGCGGCGAAGAGGTGGACTTCGTCATCGAGTGGAAGGGGCGGCTGCTGCCCGTCGAGGTCAAGGCGACCGCGCAGCCGCGGCTCGCCGACGCCCGCGGGCTGCTCACTTTCCTGGAGGAGTACCCGGACCTCGCCCGGGCCGCTCTCCTCCTCCATACCGGGACCGAAACGGCCTGGATCGCCAAAGGCGTGCTCGCTACCCCCTGGTGGCGGGTGACCTGACGGAACGTCCTCTCACCGGTCCCAGGAAAGCTCGAACAACGGCAGTTGCGAGATCCGTTCCCGCACCAGGTTCGAGGCGGTGACCCCGAGCAGGCGCACCGGCCGCCGGGGGGCCTCGGTGCGGCGCAGCAGGTCGCGGGCGCAGAGGGCGAGGGTGAGGCGATCGTAGACCGGCACGGCGAAGGTGCGGGAGCGGGTCACGGTGGTGAAGTCCTCGTAGCGCACCTTGAGGGTCACCGTGCAGCCGGCGAGGCCGGAGCGGCCGAGGGAGTCGGCCACCTCCTGCGCCATCCGGTCCACCTCGGCCTCCATCTCGGCGAGGTTGGTGAGATCCTCCGCATAGGTGTTCTCGGTCCCCAGGCTCTTTCTCTCCTGGTGGGTCTCCACCGGCCGCTCGTCGATCCCGCGGGAGAATTCATGAAGCAGGCGCCCGTGCTTGCCGAAGCGCTCGGTCAGCTCCTCGACGGGCAGCGCGCGAAGGTCGGCGATGGTCTGCACCTTCATCTCCAGGAGCGCCCGCTCGGTCGCCGGACCCACCCCATGCAGCCGGCGCACCGGCAGGGGATCGAGGAACGCCTGCACCCTGGCCGGGCGGACGACCGTCAGGCCGTCCGGCTTGTCGAAGTCGGAGGCGATCTTGGCGACCAGCCGGTTGGGTCCCACCCCGACGCTCACCGTCAGTCCCCGCTCCTCGCGCACCCGCCGCCGGATCTCCTTCGCCACGGCCGTGGCGCTCCCCGCCGCGCCCAGATGGCCGGTCACGTCGAGGTAGGCCTCGTCGATCGACACCGCCTGCACCAGCGGGGTGATCTCCCGGTAGATGGCGAAGATCTTCTCCGACTCCTTGGAGTAGCGGCGGAAGTCGGGAGGGATGAAGATGGCGTCCGGGCAGAGCCGCTTGGCGCGCGAGGAGGGCATCGCCGAGTGGACGCCGAAGCGGCGCACCTCGTAGCTCGCGGCGGCCACCACGCCCCGGCTCTCCGGCCGGCCGCCGATCACCACCGGCTTGCCGCGCAGCGAGGGGTCGTCCCGCATGTGCACGGCCGCGTAGAAGCAGTCCATGTCACAGTGCAGGACGCGCCGGCTCCGCTCCGGCTCCACGGCAGCCTCCGGGGGTCGCACATAGCGTAGCTTACCGCGAAACCCGCCGCGTTTCCGCCTGCCGGCTCAACCCGGAAGAGCGCCGCGAAAGAGCGTTGAAAGCACTCTTCGCTGGACGGCCAGGGTTCAACCGGTAAAATGAGCTGCGTTTTCTTTTTGCTACCAGGATGAGCTCCTCTCCCATGTCCACGACGCAGAAAGCCCAGGGGTTGACCGCCGAGAGCTTCGACCGGCTCCTCGCCCAGCTCGACCCCGACCGCGAGCGGGCCGGCGAGCTCTACGAAACCATCCGCCGCAAGCTGGTCCGCCTCTTCGAGTGGCGCGGCTGCGTCTCCCCGGAGGACCTGGCGGACGAGACCATCAACCGCGTCGCCCGGCGCCTGGCCGAGGGGGTCGAGCTGCGGTCGAACGACCCCTACGGCTATTTCTGCGGCGTCGCCCACCTGCTCTACAAGGAGGTCCTGCGCCGCGCCGCCCGGGAGCACCGGGCGATCGAGAGCGGCGACTGGCCTTCCCCCTCCCTGACGGAGGACGACGAGCCCTCCGACCCCCGGCTCGAGCCCCTCCGCCGCTGCCTCCAGCGCCTGCCGCCGGACCAGCGGGACCTGGTATTACGGTATTACCAGGGCAAGAACGACTCGGGCAAAAATGAGCAGGAAGAACACAACATCCGCAACCGGCAGGCGCTCGCCCGCGATCTCGGGGTGCCGTTGAACGCGCTCCGCATCCGGGTCCACCGGGCGCGCCGCAAGCTGGAGTCCTGCGTTCACGAGGCCCTGAGCCGCTGACTTTCACTCTTGTGGGAAACGTTTCCCGGCAGCCGGACACTCGTCTGTGAAGACCGAGAGGGAGGAAGACAGGAGCCGATGCGACAGAACCCGACCGACGACGAGCTGCTGAGGAGCCATCTCCTCGGAGAGCTTCCCGACGAGGAGTCGGAGCGCCTGGAGCGGCGCCTGCTCGCCGAGGACGATCTCTTCGAACTGGCTGAGGCCGTCGAGGCCGATCTGCTCGCCGCCTGCGACCGGGGTGAGCTCGCCCCCGCGGAGAGGGAACGGGTCCTCCAGCGGCTCGCCTCCTCTCCCCAGGGACGGGAGCGCCTCGCGCTCGCCCAGTCCCTCAATACCGCCGCCAATACGGCCGCCCGGGATTTCCAGGGAACGGTCCGGGGAACGGTCGTCCCCTTTCAGCGGCGGACTCCGGCGTCAGCGCGGCCGGCGCTGCGCTGGGCCGCCGCCCTGGCGGCGGGCCTCCTCGCCGTGGCCGGCCTCTCCTGGTACGCCCTGGAGAGGCCGCACGGAGGCGAGTCGGCGCCCTGGATCGCCCAGGAGCGGCCCGCCCCGGCGCACGCCGTGAAGGCGCCGGCGCCGCCGTCCCCTTCGGTCCTCTCCAAGACGGTGTTCCCGCTCGCCTTGAAGGCGTTGCGAGGGGCCGAGCCCGCCCGGGAAGCTCCGCGTCCCGCCCGGCACGGACGTCGTCGAGCTCCAGATCGCGCTGGCAGGGATGGACGAGCTTCCAATCCTTCCACGTCACCCTGCGGAACGGGAAAGCGGAGACTTCCGCGGCTCAAACCGGGCTGAAACCGAGGACGCTGGACGGCGCGCGGGTCCTCGTGATCGATCTGCCGGCCGACCGGCTCCCGGACGGTAGATACGAGATCCGGATCCAGGGAACGGCTCCCGGAAGAGGGCCCGAGGATCTCTCTCCCCTGGAGGTCGAGGTCGTGAGAGGCGGCTGAGGGGATCAGCCCCCCGCTCCCCCGCCGGCGTGGACGCCCCCCTCGGTCTGCCCCCGGGGATCGAGCGCCTCGGCGAGCTCGGCCGGCGGCAGCACGCCCTTCTCGACGCACAGCTCGCGCACGGTCTTCCCCGTCTTTACCGACTCCTTGGCGATCTCGGCGGCGGCGTCGTAGCCGATCTTCGGCACCAGCGAGGTCACCATGGCGAGCGAGCGCTCCACCAGCTCCTCGCAGCGCTCGCGGTTGGCCTGGATCCCCTCGACGCACTTCTCGGCCAGCAGCCCCGAAGAATTCGCCAGGATCTCGATCGACTGCAGCAGGTTGTAGGCGATCACCGGCATCATCACGTTGAGCTCGAAGTTCCCCCCCATGCCGCAGAGGGTGATCGTGGCGTCGTTGCCCACCACCTGGGCGGCGACCATCAGCACCGCCTCGGGGATCACCGGGTTGACCTTGCCCGGCATGATCGAGCTTCCCCGGCTGCAGGCTGGGGATCGAGATCTCGCCGATGCCGCAGCGCGGGCCCGAGGCCAGCCAGCGGATGTCGTTGGCGATCTTGGTCAGCGAGGCGGCGATCGTCTTCAGCGCTCCCGAGGTCTCGACGGCCGCGTCCTTGCCGCCCATGGCCTCGAAGCGGTTGGGCGCCGCCACGAACGGGGCTCCCGTCCGCTGAGCGAGGCGGGCGATGACGCGCGGCGCGAACTCCGGCGGCGCGTTGAGCCCGGTGCCCACCGCCGTACCGCCGAGCGCCAGCTCGGCGAGGCGCGGCTTCACCGACTCCAGCCGGGCGAGCGCGTTCCTCGCCGCTTGGGCATACCCCGAGAACTCCTGGCCGAGCCGCACCGGCACCGCGTCCTGGAGGTGCGTGCGGCCGATCTTGATCACGTCGTCGAGCTCCTCCGCCTTGCGACCCAGGGCGTCGGCCAGCCGCAGCAGCCCCGGCTCGAGCTGCTCGACGATGGCCAGATAGGCGGAGACGTGGATCGCCGTGGGGATCACGTCGTTGCTCGACTGCCCGGCGTTGACGTGGTCGTTCGGATGCACCTTCTTCGAGCCGACGGCGCCGCCGAGGATCTCGATCGCCCGGTTGGCCAGCACCTCGTTGACGTTCATGTTGGTCGAGGTGGCCGAGCCGGTCTGGAAGATGTCGAGCGGGAACTGGCCGTCGAGCTTGCCGTCGATCACCTCCGCCGCCGCCTGCCGGATGGCCCGCGCGATCTCGCCCGGCACCACGCCCAGCTCCTCGTTGACCGCCGCCGCCTCGCCCTTGATCATCGCCACCGCCGCGATGAACCGCTTCGGCAGCGTCAGCCCCGAGATGGGGAAGTTGCGGCGCGCCCGCTCCGTCTGCGCGCCGTAGTACGCCCCGGCCGGCACTTCGATCTCGCCGAGGCTGTCTTTCTCGATTCGCGTATCCGCCATGAAGATCTCCTGATTCGATAGGAAAGGACGGGGCTTGACGCCCGGGCTCATCGTATCGGAGAGCGGCGGCGGGCGGCCAGATCTACCCCTGCTTCCGCAGCAGCATCCAGAAGAGGTCGTCCCCCGGGTAGGGCAAGGGGATGTTCCCCGGCCGGCCTCCCACATCCGCAGACCGGTGACCGCACCCCTCACAGCCGAGAATCTCGTACCCATCTTTGAGAAAGAGGGGCCGCATCGCCTCATGGCAGACCGGGCATTCCATCGAGATCAGGGACGGTAGGAGAACTTCGAGACGACGATCTCGACCTCCCGGCCGTCCGCCGGCGGATGTCCGTCGAACAGCCAGAGGTTGATGTGGACGGGCAAGGGGTGCTGCGGAATGTATCTCCGCGGCGCTTTCGGAACGAACTTCCAGCGTGCGATCTGGTTTTGATTGTCGTCGCGGTGGCCGTTCAGGCTCTGGAAGAGGATGCTGCTGCTCCTCCAGGTGAAGCGGTGGGTGGTGTACGTGCCGTCGAGCGAGAATTCGAAAGATTTTCCCTGTTGCAGCAGGTTGTCCCGCGTCGGCCAGGCGGTGAAGTTGAGGTTCGGATAGCTCGGATTTCCCCAGCGGGCGATCTCGACGTCGATCTCGTTGGTCGAGTCCGGCCCGACGTCCGGAGGCGGATAATTGAACATTCCGAGCACCACGTTGCGGTCCAGCCTGTCGATCTGGCCGATCACCTCGAACTGATAGACGCCGAAGCCCAGGCGGTTGGTCTCGGCCAGGCTGACCTCGGCGCAGGACCACGTCCCGGAATCCTTCGACAGCTTCAAGTGGAGCTGCCCGGAATCATCCACCCAGGCGTTCGACTCGCTCCAGTGGCACGGTCCGGGGCCGCCGTCGCCGGACCGCACCTCCCAGGTGTACCCGGAGAATTGGAGCGTCGCCGCTCCGGCGATTCCCGAAAAGGCCAGGAGGGCCGCCAGGAGGCCGACCGCCACATTGCGTTTGTGTCTCGATCGCATGAGGTTCCCTCGTAATTCCCTCGAACTTTACTCCAGTTCTATCCGGGTTTGACTCCCCGGAGGCCCCCGGGGTAGCGTCCGTCCTATCCGACAGGGAGGGGGAACATGCGCGGCAAGACCATCCTGATCACGGGCGCCACGAACGGCATCGGGCTCGAAGCCGCGGTCGAGCTGGCCCGGCGCGGCGCCCGGGTGGTCATGGTCGGCCGCGATCCGGCGCGCACCGAGGCCGCGGTGGCCGACGTCGCGGCGCGGAGCGGCTCGGGCGACGTGTCGCACCTGCTCTGCGATTTTTCCTCCCAGGCGTCCATCCGGGCGCTCGCCGCGTCCGTCGTCTCCAGCCTCGACCGGCTGGACGTCCTGGTGAACAACGCCGGCGGCGTCAACAAGGCGCGGCGGCTGACGGTGGACGGCATCGAGACCACCTTCGCCGTCAACCATCTCGGCTACTTCCTGCTGACCAACCTCCTGCTGGATCTCCTGGTGCGCAGCGCGCCGGCGCGGGTGGTCACCGTCGCGTCGGCCTCCCACCGGCAGGGCACCCTGGATTTCGGCGACCTCGGGCTGGAGCGCGGCTACTCGATCATGCGGGCCTATTCGCGCTCGAAGCTCGCCAACGTGCTGTTCGCCGCCGAGCTGGCGCGCCGCCTCGCGGGCACGGGGGTCACCTCGAACAGCCTGCACCCCGGCACGGTGGCCACCAACATCTGGTCCGGCGCCCCGGCCTGGGCGAAGCCGCTGATCCAGATCCTGTTCCGTCCCTTCTTCCTCAGCGCCAAAGAGGGAGCCGCGACCATCGTCCAACTGGCGTCGGCCCCCGAGCTCGAGGGGGTCACCGGAAACTACTTCGAGAAGGGCGTGGCCGTGACCCCGGCTCCCCTGGCGCGGGACGAGGCGCTGGCCAGGCGGCTGTGGAAGGTGAGCGCCGGGATGGTGGGTCTGCCGGAGGAGATTCAAGGGACCTGAGGGACGAAAGGGACAGCAAGGACGAAAGACTGAGGACTGCGTCCTTGAGGTTTTATTGTCTCTTTCGTCCCTGATGTCCCTTTCGTCCCTTGTCTCCCCTCACTCCTTAGGAGTGCCTCGCGGAGCCCAACGCAACAACCTATGGGCGTGCCGGAATCTCCAGCGAGGCCAGGAGCTGTTCCAGCGCGGCAAAGTCCACGGGCTTGACCAGGTGGAAATCGAACCCCGCGTCGGTCGAACGCCGCCGGTCCTCGTCCTGGCCCCAGCCGGTCAGGGCGATGAGCACCACCCGCTTGCCCCGCGCCTGTTCCCGGATCTTGCGGGCCGCCTCATAGCCGTTCAGCCGGGGCATGCCGATGTCCAGCAGGACGATGTCCGGCCCGAACGCCGCCGCCGTTTCCACCGCCTCCCATCCGTCGTGCGCCGTACGGACCTCGCTGCCCCGCAGCGTCAGCAGCAGGGCCAGGCTCTCCGCGGAGTCCGTGTTGTCGTCCGCCACCAGAATGCGGCGATGGGCGGCGGCAACGGCCGGCGGCTCGCCGTCACCGTCCGCGGTCCGGATCTCCCGGGCCGCCGACGCGAGGACCGGCAGGCGGACGGTGAACTCACTGCCCTGCCCCAGACCGGCGCTGTGGGCCGCGACGCTCCCGCCGTGGAGCTCGACCAGACCACGGACCAGGGAGAGGCCGATGCCGAGGCCCCCTTGCGCCCGCTCCAGCGACCGGTCCCCCTGCGTGAAGATGTCGAAGACGCGGGGCAGCACCTCCCCGGAAATGCCGATGCCGGTATCCCGGACCTTCACGACCACCTCGCTCCCCTGTCTCTCGGCGCTCAACCGGATCTGGCCGGCCGGCTCGGTGTACTTCGCGGCGTTATTGAGCAAGTTCGAGAACACCTGCGCCAACCGGTTCAGGTCGGCGTCGAGAGAGACCGGCTCGGGCGGCAGCGTCACCGTCAGCTCGTGCCCCGACGCCTCGATGGCCGGGCGAGCGGTCTCCACGGCGCACTCGAGCACCGCCGCCAGCTCGGTGGGCTCCCGGCGCAGCTCGATCTTGCCCCGGGTGATCCGCGATACGTCCATCAGATCGTCCACCAGCCGGACCATCTGCCGGACCTGCCGCTCCATCACGCCGCGGGTCTGCTCCATGAGCTCGGAGCTGTTCTCCGCCACCTTCAGGACCTCCAGGGAGTTGCTGAGCGGCGCCAGTGGATTGCGCAACTCATGGGCGAGGATGGCCAGGAACTCGTCCTTGCGGCGGTCCAGCTCCTGAAAGGCGGCTGCGGTCCGCTTGTGCTGGAGAACGACCGCCGCCTGGTTGGCGCCGACGCCGAGGAGCAGCCGGTCGGTCTGGAGGGGAAAGTCGGGCTGCCGTGAGCCGGCGACGACGAACCCGCAACTGCCGTCGTAGCCGATCGGGATGACGGCCAGGCGCACCGTGCCGTCGCCGACCGGGTTCGCCGTGGCGGGCGGCGAGCCCAGGCGGTACCCGAGCCACGGCTCGAGCGCGCCGCCGACCTCCCGGGCCAGGCCGGCCGTCTCTTTTCCCGAGTGCGCGTTTCCTGACTGCACACGCACGACCTCGGAGGCGACGCCCTCGGCCAGCTCCCGGACCCTGATGTAGATGAATTCCACCTGGAGGCTGCGCAGGAGGACGTCGGCGAGGCTGCCGGCAACCTCCTGCGCATCGGCGAGGTCCCACACCACCGACAGCGCCGAAAGGGCCACCAGCTCCCGGAGACAGCGGCGCAGGCTCTGGGTTTCGTCAGGTGCGGGCGGCATCGTGATCCCGCCGGAGCAGGGCGTGCAACTCCCGCTCCCGGCCTTCGCGGTCAGTTCGTCGCCTGCCGCTCCCGGCGCTCCTGCAACTCCTTCAGGAACTCGTCGGGCGGCACGAAGAACGGATTCTCCTGCAGGATACCGCCGACGATCACCATCGGGTGGGTGCGCAGGATGTCCATGACCACGGTGGCGCTGAACTTGGCCAGGTCGTAGGTGCAGACCACGGCATCGTCGTACTTCGGCAGGACGTAGTTCAGCCGCGATTCGTACTCCACGATGTCGTCGACCCCCGGCCGGTCCTCCAGCGCCCACTCCATGTTGGCCCACAACCGGGTCAGGCCGTGATTCGCCGCCTTCCCGCTTTGCAGCACCTCTTCGATCAGGGCCAGCATGGCGTCCTGATCGAACTGCCCGCCCTGCAGGTATGCCTCTTCCCAGACGCGGACTTCGATCTTGCCCTGGCGCTCGGCCTCGGCCAGGTCGACCCCGGCCTCCTCCATGCGCCGCAGGCGCTCCGGACGATGCCGGGCGTCGACGATGTGAAACGCCTTTTCACCCTGCTCCAGGCCTTCCTGGATGAAGGGAAGCAGGATCCGGTACTCCTCCTCCCGGCTGTTGAAGAAGGCGCAGATGTGCCGATGGCGATCGAGGACCGCGCCACAGAGACTGACCTGTTTTTCACACATGGGTTCCCTTCCCTTCCGCCGTTCCCTTCCGCCGTCATCGTCATTGTTGCGCCGAGTCGCTCTTGCAGCGGATTGTCGGCCAAGCCAGGGAGCAGGATCTACAAGTGTACCAGATCGAGGCGGACGCAAAGAATCCCCGGAGGGAACGGCCCCGCTTCCGTCCCTCCGGGTCATTTCCATCGATTGTCAAAGAACGCGAGCCGCCTCCGGGCGTTCCCGCCCCGACTGGACAACTCGTTTTGATGTACATAGAATGATCGAGACGAGCCGGCCTGTCAAGCACGGGTTCGCGCCGTCTTCCCTAGGAGACAGCTCGTATTCACCAGGGGGACGAGAGGGAGGGACGGGGAATGACCCGTTCCCCATCGCCGGCGGAGCGTTCCCCAGGGGGAATCATTGCTTCCCTGCTGATGCGCATAGTAAAATGGGAGCGAAGCACCGGTTCCCCGTCCGCGGACAGCGTTCCCTGGAGGGAACGGCTCTGGAGCCGCCATCGTGGAAGGCGTCGAGCGGGGAACGGGTCCCGTGGTGGCGAGCGGAGCCCATTCCCTCCCGGGAACGAGCCGCGAAGGGGAGGGAACGCGATGCGAGGACGGGGAATGAGGTTCGCGGAGCGGTTTTTCCGCTCCGCCGGGCTCTTTGACAACTGAATCGAAGGAAAAACGGAGCGGGCTCGACGGGGCTCGCCGCCCACCCAGGCGGCAGCCCCGTCCTTTGTCTTACTCCGCCCGCATCTCCTGCAGGGAGCGCACGGAGAGGCCGTCCTTCTTCAGCGCCGCGATCCCCTCGGCGCAGGCCATGGCTCCCGAAAGGGTCGTGATGCAGGGGATGTCGTACTTCAGGGCGGTGCGGCGGATGATGCCGTCGTCCTCGTGCGACTCGCGGCCGAGCGGGGTGTTGACGACGAGCGCGATCTCGCCGTTGATCAGCAGGTCCACGATGTGCGGGCGGGCCTCGTGGACCTTGAGCACCGTGCGCACCTCGAGCCCCTGGCCGCGCAGGTATCCGGCGGTGCCGGCGGTCGCCGTCAACTCGAAGCCGAGCTCGGCGAGCCGCCGCGCCACCGGCAGCAGGCCCGGCTTGTCGCGGTCGTGGACGGAGAGGAAGGCCGCCCCTTCCAGCGGCAACTGGTGGCCGGCGCCCATCCAGGCCTTGGCGAAGGCGTTGCCGAAGGTGAGGCTCTCCCCCATCACCTCGCCGGTGGACTTCATCTCCGGGCCGAGGACCGGATCGACCCCGGGGAAGCGGCGGAAGGGGAAGACCGGCGCCTTCACGAACACCCCGGGCACCCGCGGCTCCGCCGTGAAGCCCAGCTCGCCCAGGCTACGCCCCGCCATCGCGCCGACGGCGATCTTCACCAGCGCCACCCCCACCGCCTTGGCGATGAACGGCACCGTGCGCGAGGCCCGCGGGTTGACCTCCAGCACGTAGACCTCCCCGTCCTTCAAGGCGAACTGCACGTTCATCAGGCCGACCACCCCCAGCCGCAGCGCCAGTCGCCGGGCAATGTCGCGCATGCGGTCCTGGTCCTCGGCCGAGACCTTGTAGGGAGGCAGCACCGCCACCGAGTCGCCCGAGTGGATGCCCGCCTCCTCGATGTGCTGGAGGATGCCGGCGACGACCGCCCGGGTGCCGTCCGACAGCAGGTCGAGGTCGACCTCGAAGGCGTCCTCCAGGAAGCGGTCGATCAGCACCGGGTGCCCCGGCGAGACGTCCGCCGCCGCCGCCATGTAGCGCTCGAGGGTCGATTCGTCGTAGACGATCGCCATCGCCCGGCCGCCCAGCACGTAGCTCGGCCGCACCAGGACGGGAAAGCCGATGCGCCGAGCCACCCCCCGCGCCTCGTCGAGCGAGGTGGCGCTGCCGTTCTCCGGCTGCAGGATGCCCTCCTCGGCCAGCAGGTCGCCGAAGCGGCGGCGGTCCTCGGCGAGGTCGATGGCGTCCGGCGGGGTGCCCCAGATCGGCACCCCGCGGGCGGCGAGGCCGCGGGCGAGCTTCAGCGGGGTCTGGCCGCCGAGCTGCACGATCACCCCGAGCGGCTTCTCGCGCTCCAGGACCTCCATCACGTGCTCCAGGGTGAGCGGCTCGAAGTAGAGGCGGTCGGAGGTGTCGTAGTCGGTCGAGACGGTCTCCGGGTTGCAATTGACCATCACCGTCTCGTAGCCCATCTCGCGCAGGGCGAAGGCGGCGTGCACGCAGCAGTAGTCGAACTCGATCCCCTGGCCGATGCGGTTGGGGCCGGAGCCCAGGATGACCACCTTCGGCCGGTCGCTGGGATCGCTCTCGTCCTCGCTGCCGAAGGTCGAGTAGAGGTAGGGGGTGGTCGCCGGGAACTCGGCGGCGCAGGTGTCCACCCGCTTGTAGACGCGCCGCAGCCCCTCGCGCAGGCGGAGGGCGGCGAGCTCCGTCTCCGGGCAGTCGACGAGGCCGGCGATGCGGGCGTCGGTGAGGCCGAAGAGCTTGGCGCGGCGCAGCAGGACCCTGGGCAGCGAGGCGAGGTCCCAGCAGGCGAGCTCGGCTTCCAGGGCGACGATCTCGGCGATCTCGCGCAGGAACCAGGGATCGATGTGCGACGCCTCCGAGACCTCCTCCGGCGTCCACCCCTGGCGCAGGGCGGCGAAGACGGCGAACAGGCGCTCCCAGTTCGGGATCGACAGCCGCCGCCGCAGCCGCACCGGGTCGGCGATCCGCCGCTCGCGCGCCGCTTGGCTGCCGTCGAGCTCCAGCGCCGAGAGGGCCTTCATCAGCGCCTCCTTGAAGGTGGAGCCCATGGCCATCACCTCGCCCACCGACTTCATCGAGGTGCCCAGGGTGGTCGATGCCTCGGGGAACTTCTCGAAGGCCCAGCGCGGGATCTTCACCACCGTGTAGTCGAGCGTCGGCTCGAAGGCGGCGCAGGTCTTGCCGGTGATCTCGTTGGCGATCTCGTCGAGCGTGTAGCCGACGGCGAGCTGGGCGGCGATCTTGGCGATCGGGAAGCCGGTCGCCTTGGAGGCCAGGGCCGAGCTGCGCGAGACCCGCGGGTTCATCTCGATCACCACCCGCGCGCCGGTCTTCGGATCGACGGCGAACTGGATGTTGGAGCCGCCGGTGGCCACCCCGACGCGGCGGATCACCTTGAAGGCGTCGTCGCGCATCGCCTGGTACTCGCGGTCGGAGAGGGTCTGCTGCGGCGCCACGGTGATCGAGTCGCCGGTATGCACCCCCATGGCGTCGAAGTTCTCCACCGAGCAGACGACGATGGCGTTGTCCGCCACGTCGCGCATCACCTCCAGCTCGAACTCCTTCCAGCCCAGCACCGACTGCTCGATCAGCACCCGGTGGGAGGGGCTCGCCTGCAGGGCGGTGGCCACCACCTCCTCCAGCTCGTCGCGGTTGTAAGCGACGCCGCCCCCTTCGCCGCCGAGGGTGAAGCTGGGACGGATGATCACCGGGTAGCCGACGTCGGTGACGATCTCCCGCGCCTCCTCCAGGCTGCCGGCGTAGCCGCTCCTGGGGACCTCGAGGCCGATCTCCTCCATCGCCTGCTTGAACAGGAGGCGGTCCTCCCCCAGGCGCAGCGCCTCGATGCCGGCGCCCAGCACCTCGACGCCGTAGCGGGCCAGGGCGCCGCGCTCTTCCAGGGCGATCGCCAGGTTGATCCCGGTCTGCCCGCCGACGGTCGGCAGGAGAGCGTCCGGGCGCTCTTTTTCCAGGATCTTCTCGACCACCTCCGGCACCAGGGGCTCGACGTAGGTGGCGTCGGAGAACTCCGGGTCGGTCATGATGGTCGCCGGGTTCGAGTTGACCAGGATCACCCGGTAGCCCTCGCGCTTCAGCACGCGGCAGGCCTGGGTGCCCGAGTAGTCGAACTCGCAGGCCTGGCCGATGACGATGGGCCCGGAGCCGAGGACGAGGATGGAGCGGAGATCGTTCCTTCTGGGCATAGCGGGGCGGAAGTCTA
>CAWCIU010000006.1:0-23645 GCA_963795735.1 uncultured Acidobacteriota bacterium
TCAGCCGGTACGGCGGCCAGCGGGCCGGCGAACGGCATCCTGCTCAGCAACACGGGGTCCGGAGTCTTTACGGTGACTGGCAGCGGTGCGGCGAACTCGTGCAAGACCGGTACGACGACCTGCAGCGGTGGGACGATTCAGAAGACGACCGCTGACGGGATCTCTCTCACCAGCGCGAAGGCCAACCTCGCCCTGATGTGGATCAAGAACAACGCGAACAGCGGCATCAAGGGGACGACAGTCTCCGGGTTCACGTTGACCGACTGCCTGATTCAGAACAACACGAACGCTACGGGAGAGCAGGCGGGCATTCTGCTCAACGACCTGAGCGATGCGAATTCCCAGGTGACGAGGGTCGAGGTGAGCGGCTCGACCGAGGACAACATCCGGGTCCACAACTCGGCGGTCACCGGCACGGTCACCTTCAGCAACTGCACGGTCAAGGACAACAGCACCGCCTCGGGCAACAACGGTATCTTCTTCCAGACGAATACGACCGGTAACCTGACCGGCACGGTCCAGAGCTCGACTCTCAACGGCAACCGCACGATCTCCCTGAGCGCAGACTCCGGCGATGGCTCGACGTTGAGCGCGACCTTCCTGAACAACACCATTACCGCTGGTTCGCCGAACCAGGGCAATCAGGGGATCCAGGTTTCCCGGGCCGCCACCTCGACGCTGACCTTCGACATCGACGGGAACACGGTCAACGGTCTGCCCAGCACGTTGATCAACGTCTTCAGCGGCAGCGGTCCCGGGACCGGCACCGGCGACGTCAAGAACAACATCTGCACCGGGACCGGCGTCGGCGGCAACCAGTTCGGAATCCGGGTCTTCAACTCCGGGACGAGCGTTGTCGGACAGGGCACTCTCAACGTGAACGTGGCGAACAACACCGTCAGCAAGATCGACAACGCCTATCCGATCTTGGGTGAGTCGTCGAACTCCTCCGGGGCCGGCGGCTTGTTGAAGATCGCGGTCACGGGCAACAACGCTTCGGTGGCCGCCGGCGGCACCGCCCTCGACTCCATCCGCGTCCAGGCCCGGAACACCAGCACGGTCTGCGCGAAGATGAGCGGCAATACCACCGATGCCGGCGGCTCCGGCTTCTATGGCATGCAGGTTCGGCGGGCCAACACGTCGACTTTCAACCTCGAAGGTCTGAACTCCGGACCGCAGGTGGAGCCGACCGTTCACAATTACCTGGTATCGCAAAACCCGGCGGCGGCAACGGTCAGCAGTGACGGAACCGTTACCGGCACCATTACCGGCGTCGCCGCTGGGAGCTGTGGGATCACGCCGTAGGATGGCTGACGAAAGAGTTTGCAGGCGGAGCTAATTCATTCAGAGGGAGGTGCGACGTGGCAGAACCGTTCCTATCGGAGATTCGAATCATGTCCTTTGGCTTTCCGCCCAAGGGATGGGCGCTGTGCGACGGCCAGCTCTTGCCCATCAACCAGAACCAGGCGCTCTTTTCGCTGCTTGGGACCACGTACGGAGGGGATGGCCGGGTGAACTTCGGGCTCCCCAATCTGCAGAGCCGGGCGCCGATCCACATGGGCAGCGGGCACACGCTGGGGGAGAGAGGAGGAGAGCAGGCGCACACGCTCTCGATCAGCGAGATACCGACTCACGTCCACTCGGCCAAGGCTTCGCCGCAATCGGACAATACGAATGTCGCGATCCCCACGGGGAACTTTCTTGCCAGTCCGCTGTCCCAGACGTACACCCCTCCCAGCGCGCTCGGTGCGATGAACGCGACGACCCTCGCGACCGTCGGGGGGAGCCAGGCGCACCTGAACATGCAGCCGTTCCTCGTGCTGAATTTCTCCATCGCGCTTCAGGGCATTTTCCCTTCGCAGACCTAGAGAGAGGACGACGATGGCACAACCTTACGTAGGGGAGATTCGGATGTTCGCCGGGAACTTCGCCCCGGCCGGTTGGATGTTCTGCGAAGGCCAGCTTCTTCCCATCTCAGAGTACGAGACTCTGTTCAACCTGATTGGAACGACGTATGGCGGCGACGGCCAGTCGACTTTCGCGCTGCCGGACCTGAGAGGCCGCCTGCCTCTCCACTTCGGCAACGGCTTCACGCTCGCCGAAACGGGTGGTGTCGAAACGGTGACCCTGACCGTGCCACAGATCCCAGCTCACAGTCATCCCTTTCTCGCGAGTACCAACAACGCCACGACGACGAACGCGGCGGGCAACATTCCGGCGACGACGCCGAACTACACGCCCTATATCGCTGCGAACGCCAATACGGCGATGAACGCTCAATCGGTCAGCTCGACCGGCGGCAGCCAGCCGCACAACAACTTCCAGCCGTATCTGTGCGTGGATTTCATCATCTCGCTGTTCGGGATCTTCCCGTCGCAGACATAGGAGAGAGCCATGGATCCATTTGTCGCCGAGATTCGCATCTTCCCGTTCAACTTCGCCCCCAAGGGGTGGGCGTTCTGCGACGGCCAGATTCTGCCCCTCTCCCAGAACACGGCGCTGTTCTCCCTGCTCGGGACGACCTACGGCGGGGACGGCAAGTCCAACTTCGCACTGCCCAACATGCAGGGGAACGCTCCCATGCATCCGGGCCAGGGTCCTGGGTTGTCTCTTCACAGCCTGGGCGAGACGGGGGGCTCCCAGACCGTGACGCTCCTCGAGTCGGAGATCCCTTCCCACTCGCATAACCTCATGGCGTCCAACCAGCCGGGAGAGGATCCGCAGGCTGCCGGGGAGTCGTTCGCCCGCTCGGTCGGCGCCAATCTCTACCAGGCCAGCAACGCCGGCCTCGTCACGATGAGCGACAACATCATCGCTCCCGCCGGCGGCGACCAGCCGCACAACAACATGCAGCCCTACCTGACGCTCAACTTCTGCATCGCGCTGCAGGGCGTCTACCCGCCCCGGACCTGAGGTTGTACAACCCGCGCCGGTCCTGTGCGGCCGGCGCGTGTTTTTATATTTTGCTTATTGAAATATTATTGGATGGAGGTGTACGATGGGCTGCTCAACGAAGTTGGAGTCTGACCCACCTCCGCTGCTCCGGCGGCGCGATTTCCTCACCCTCGGCTCCGCGGGACTGCTGATGCCGCTGTTCGGCAGCCTCGCCTGGGCCGAGCCCCTGGCGGCCGCGGCGGCGGCCGCCCCGCAGCCGATGTCCGTGGGCTACATCGACGGCAGCGAGACGTTCCGCAATCTCAAGTGGCTGCCCCGCAAGGTGCGCCGGCCCCTGGTGGCCGCCGAAGAGAAGAGCTCCGAAGACCCGCTCGTCATCGTTCCCGCCGCCAGCCTGTTCCAGGCGGACACGTCGCTGCCCGGCCGGCCGCTGCGCATCCACGTGCACGGCCTGTATCCGCCGGTCGCCCTGGAGTCCAAGCGGCACCGGGAGGCGCCGCCGGCGATCGATCTGGAGGCGGTCTTCCCGTCGAACGATCCGGCGGCTCCGGCGCCGCTGCGCACCTACCTCTGGGGGTTGCGGCAGAAGTACGGCTGGGACCCCAGCCCGCCGATGAGCTTCCGTTTCCCCCTCGACTGGCAGGTGCTGCCGCAGTTCATCCTGCGGGTCCGGGGGGCCGACGGCACCCAGCAGGTGCTGCGGACCAGGTTCACCCTCGACAGCGAGCCCGGCCGGCCCCGCCTGCGCCGGGGGGTCTACGTGTTCGGGCTCAACCCCGGCGTCTGGGACCAGAGCGCCCGGCTCGCCGACTTCGCCCGGGTGGCTCCGGCCGAGATGTTCTCGGTGCTCGTCTCGATCGAGCCGGAGGCCGTCCCGGCCACCTGACCGGCCGCCTGACCGGAGGAACCGCCTTGGACTCCCGCATCACCCTGCGGCCCATCGGGCCGGACGACATGGACTTCCTCCTCCGGGTGTATGGCAGCACCCGCGAGGAGGAGATGGCCCTGGTGATCGACTGGACCGCGGAGCAGAAGGCCGCCTTCGTCCGCCACCAGTTCGAGGCCCAGCACGCCTGGTACCGGGACCACTATGAGGGGGCACAGTTTGACGTGATCCTGGTGGACGGCGTCCCGGCCGGGCGGCTCTACGTGCACCGCCGGCCGGCGGAGATCCGGCTGGTGGACATCACGCTGCTCCCCGAGTTCCGCCAGGGCGGGCTCGGGACCTCCCTGCTGCGGGACCTGCTGGCCGAGGGGGAGGCGGCGGGCAAGCCGGTGACGATCCACGTCGAGACCTTCAATCCGGCGATGCGGCTCTACGAGCGGCTGGGGTTCTCGCCCATCGAGGAGCGGGGACCCTACCGGCTCATGGAGTGGCGCCCTCCTCAGTTGAAGACGGCTTCGTAGAGCATTCCCCCGCCCTTCGGGTCGGGACCGAGGGGGACCAGGAAGAGCTCGAGCGTCCCCATTCCGTCGTGCGCGATCCGGTAGGTCCGCTGCGGCAGGAGGGGGCCGGGAGGGCCCTGGAAGTAGACCGAGAACGGCTGGACGCGCGGTCCCGGATGGGGCTCGAGCCGCCTCACCGTCCGCAGCACCAGCTCCAGGGGCGCTTCCCCTCCGTGCTCGATCCGGAACGGCGTTCCCTGATGAGCCTCGAACGACTCCGGCGTCAGATCCTGCAGCATGCGAAAGCCTCCATGGTGGGACGGCCGCTACTCTAGAGCAACCCCGCCGGAAAATCGACTCCCCGGCGCCCTGCCGAAGCTGCGCTGTCGCAACGTAAGCTGCGGCGTCGCGTCGAAGCTTCTCTGTCGCAAAGCCGGCTTCGCTGTCGCGTAGAAGCTTCGCTGTTGCAATGTAAGCTGCGCTGTCGCGACGTAAGCTTCGCTGCCGCGTCGAAGCTTCTCTGTCGCAAAGCCGGCCGCGCTGTCGCGTAGAAGCTTCGCTGTCGCAAAGTAAGCTTCGCTGTCGCGTCGAAGCTGCTCTGCCGCAAAGTTGATTGCGCTGTCGCAAGAGAAGCCGCGCTGTCGCAACGTCGGCTTCGCTGCCGCAAAAAAAGAGAGATCGCGACGGCTTCACCCAGGCGGGGCACGGAAATTGCTCCAGGGAAGAGCGGTCCAACTATGAACGCGAACCTCCAGCAGCCTCTCCCGGCCCCGCTCCTCATCGACGCGCACGCCCATTTTCATGCGTGCTTCGACCGCGACACCTTCCTGGACGCCGCGGCGCGCAACTTCGCTCGCGGGGCCGCCGAGCTGGGGCTTCCCGGTCCGGCCGCCGGCTGCCTGATGCTGGCCGAGCCGGCGAGCGCCCGGTGGTTCCTGCGCTGGCAGCGGCAGGAGGACGGGGTGAAGTTCGGCGCCTGGGACTTCGAGCCGACACCGGAGCCGGCGGTCCTGACCGCCCGGCGGCGGGCGGATGGGGAGAGCCTGCTGGTCGTCGCCGGCCGGCAGGTGCGCTCGCGCGAGGGGATGGAGGTGCTGGGCCTGGCGACGACCGAGGAGTTCCCCGACGGCCTGCCGTTCAACGACGCGCTGGCCCGGGTGCGGTGGAGCGGCGCCCTTACCGTGATCCCTTGGGGGTTCGGCAAGTGGTGGTTCCACCGCGGCGCCCTGGTGGAGAAGGTGGTCTGCCGCTCCGAGCGGCCGGGGATCTGCCTGGGCGACAACGCCGGCCGTCCCGAGATCGCCGGCCGGCCGCGGCTGTTCCGCGAGGCCGAGGAGCGCGGCATCCCGGTGCTCCGCGGCAGCGATCCGCTGCCGATGCCGGAGCAGGTGGACCGGGCGGGCTCCTACGGCTTCCTGCTGGAGGAGGGGTTCGACGCCGGCCGGCCGGCCGAGAGCCTGCGGCGGGCGCTGCGGGCGCTCTCCTCGCCGCCGCGGACCTTTGGGCGGCTGCGCGAGCTGGCCCCCTTCCTCCAGGACCAGTGCACCCTGCGGTTCCGCCACTACCGGCCCCGACCGGCGCTCGCGGGGCCGGTGGAGAGGACCGCCGCGGTCTACTCTCCATGGACGCGCTGACCTCGCCGGACATCGACCGGGATCCGCGGGCCGCGGCTTCCCAATCCTACGATCTGCTCGTCGTCGGCGGCGGCATCCAGGGGGTGACGCTCGCCCTCCAGGCGGCCCGCCGGGGGCTCGCCACCCTGCTGCTCGAGCGCGGGGACTTCGGCGGCGAGACCACCTGGAACAGCCTGCGGATCGTCCACGGCGGCCTGCGCTATCTCCAGCAGCTCGACCTGCCGCGCTACCGCGAATCGGTCGCCGAGCGCCGCTGGCTGCTGCGGCACTTCCCGGACCTGGTCGAGCCGCTCCCCTGCCTGCTGCCGCTCTACGCTCCGCCGCGCGGCGGCCGGCTGCGGCGGCGCGCTCCGCTGCGGGCGGCGCTGGCGGCGGACGCCCTGCTCGGCCGGCGGCGCAACGAAGGGGTGAGAGAGGACCGGATGATCCCGCCCGGGCGGCTCCTCGGGCACGCCGAGACGGTGGAGCTCTTCCCGGGGGTCGACCGCGACGGCCTGCGCGGTAGCGCGCTGTGGCACGACGCGGTGGTGGCCGATTCCCACCGGCTGGTGATCGAGCTCCTGCGCTGGGCCTGCCGGGCGGGGGCGCGCGCCCTCAACTATGTGGAGGCGGCGGAGCTGCGGGTGGAGGGGGCCCAAGTGCGGGGGGTGCGGGCGGTGGACCGCGAGTCGGGGCGGAGCTTCGAGATCCGGGCGGCGGCGGTCGCGAGCTGCGCCGGACCCTGGGCGCGCCGGGTCGCCCGCCGCTTCGACCAGGACGTCCCCGAGCTGTTCCAGCCGCTGCTCGCCTTCAACCTGCTGCTCGACCGCGAGCCGCCGGCCGAGGACGGGAGGAGCGCGGTGGCGGTCGCCTCCCGGGAGCCCGGCGCCCAGACCTGGTTCCTGCTGCCGTTCCAGGGCGGGACCCTGGCGGGCACCTTCTACGCTCCGATCCCCGGGGAGATGCTGCGGGACGGCACCCCCGGCACCCCGGGGGAGCCGCTGATCGCGGAGTTCCTCCGCGAGCTGCAACGCCGCCCTGCCCGGGTTCGACCTCCAGCGCGAGGAGGTCCTGCGGGTCTTCTGGGGGAGGCTGCCGGCCGCCGCAGAGGGCTCCCGGACCCCCGCGTCGCGGCCGGTGATCCACGACCATGGGAGCCGGGGCGGGCCGCGAGGGCTGGTCAGCGTCTCGGGGGTCAAGCTGACGACGGCGCGGGCGCTGGGGGAGCGGACGCTCCAGGCGCTCGCCGCCGGCGGCCACCTGCCGGCCGCCGCTCCGGCCGAGGTGGAAAGGCCGGCGGCCGATCCCCCTCTGTCACTGACGGAGCTGACGCGGCTGGCCGAGCACGACTGGAACGCGGCGCGGGAGCACCTGCGCGGGATCGTCGAGCGGCAGTCGGTGATCCACCTGGAGGATCTCCTGCTGCGGCGGACGGACTGGGGGATCGATCCCCGGGCGGCCGAGGCGGCGGCGCGCCTCTGCGAGTCGCTGGGCTGGCGCGGGTTCAGGTCGAGAGAGATGGCCGGATGAGCGTTCCCCTCCCGCACCGGTCTTCTTCCCGGGAGACCCCGGACACCCCGGAAATCCGGGAGATCCGCGAGACGCCGGACGTCGAGACCGCCTCCGACTCCTACGCCGGGCGCTTCGCCGGGGAGGTGGGGGAGCACTTCCTGGCCGTGCAGGCGGCGACGGTGCTCGACCTGCTCGCCCCCTGGCCGGGAGGGCGGGTGCTGGAGGTGGGGGGCGGCCACGCGCAGCTCGCCGGGCCGCTCGCCGGGCGGGGCTTCCGGGTCACGGTCACCGGCAGCGAGGAGGCCTGCAGGGAGCGGCTCGACCGCTCCCTGCCGCCGGGCGGCTTCGGCTTCGAGGTCTGCGACGCCGGCCGGCTGCCATTTCCCGACCGCTCCTTCGACGTGGTCCTGGCGGTCCGGCTGCTCACCCACCTGGAGGGATGGCGCCAGGCGCTCGCCGAGATGTGCCGGGTGGCGCGTAGCGCGGTGATCGTGGACTATCCGGACACCCGCAGCTTCAACCGGCTCTACGGCGCCCTCTTCGCCTGGAAGCGGGCGGTCGAGGGGGATACGCGCTCCTTCCGCTGCTTCCGGCCGGGCGAGGTGGCCGCCGAGTGCGCGCGGCACGGCTTCGGCCGGCCCACGGTCCGCCGGCAGTTCTTCGTGCCCATGGTGGTCCACCGCGCGGTGGGCCGGGTGGGCGTCTCGCGGGCGATGGAGCGGGCGAGCGCCGGGCTGGGGCTGACCTGGGCGCTGGGCTCGCCGGTCATCCTGCGCGTTCGACGAGAGGAAGGCTCCGCGGCATGAAGATCCTGGTGACCGGAGGGACGGGTTTCAGCGGCAAGGCCCTGGTGCGGCGCCTGCTCGACCAGGGGCACCAGGTGGTGGCCCTCGACTACAAGGAAGGCTTGAAGACCCGGGAGCTGCGGGAGTGGGGGGCCGAGGTGGTCCTCGGCAGCGTCACCGACCCGGAGGTGGTGCGCCGCTCGATGCGGGGGGTGGAGGCCGTGCACCACCTGGCGGCGGCGTTCCGCGAGATGAACGTGCCGGACAGCCACTACTGGGACGTCAACGTCCAGGGGACGCGCAACGTCCTCGAGGCCGCCCTGGCGGCGGGGGTGCGCAAGCTCGTCTACTGCAGCACCTGCGGCGTGCACGGCAACATCGACCGGCCGCCCGGCGGCGAGGACGCGCCGATCCAGCCCGCCGACTACTACCAGCGGACCAAGTACGAGGCGGAGCCGGTGGTCCAGGAGTTTCACCGCCGCGGCCTGCCGTCGGTGATCCTGCGCCCCGCCGCCATCTACGGGCCGGGCGACCCCGAGCGCTTCCTGATGATCTACCGCCGGGTGGCCCGCGGCAGCTTCCCGATGTTCGGCGACGGCAAGACCCTCTATCACCCGCTCTACATCGACAACCTGGTGGACGCCTTCGTCCTGGCGATGGCGGACGGGGCCGGCGACGGCGAGGCCTACCTGATCGCCGACGAGGAGTACCTGGGGATCGAGGAGCTGGTGCGGCGGGTGGGCAAGTCGCTCGGCGTGGAGGTGAAGGTGCCGCACTACCCGGTCTGGCCGGTGGTCGCCGCCGGGCACGTCGTCGAGAAGATTTGCCGGCCGTTCGGCATCACGCCGCCGATCTTCCCCCGCCGGGTGGACTGGTACCGCCAGAACCGGGCCTTCAAGATCGACAAGGCGAAGCGGGACCTCGGCTACGCGCCCCGGGTGGGGATCGACGAGGGCCTTCGCCGCACGGCGGAGTGGTACCGGGCCGAGGGATATCCTCTAGGAATCGATAAAAGATGATCTGGCGTTTTGTGGGGATCGCGGGGCTCCTGGCGGCGCTCGCTTTGCCTGCCCTGCCGGCCCTGGCGACGGAGGGGCAGGTTCCCCTGTACGGCACGGCCGAGATCGCGCTCGCCGCGGATTCCAGCTACGACGGCGCCGCGGGGGAGCCCGATCCGTTCGATCTCGAGGTGACCGCCCAGGTCACCGCCCCGTCGGGCAGGCGCTTCACCGTCCCCGGCTTCTTCGACGGCGATGGGGAGGGGGGGCAGGCGGGGAGGATCTTCAAGGTCCGCGTGGCGGCCGGCGAGACCGGCGTCTGGCGCTGGCGGATCGACAGCGGCGTGCCCGGCCTCGACGGCCGCTCGGGCGCCTTCGAGGCCGCCGGACGCCTTCCCGGCTTCTTCGCCAAGGGGCCGATCGTGGCGGGCCAGGCCTCGCGCCGCTTCTTCCGGCAGGCGGCGGGCGGGCCGGTGTTCCTGCTCGGCAAGTTCCTCGACGCCGCGGCCCCGAGCCCGCTCCAGTTCTCCCACACCCTGCTCTCCGAGCGGCTCTCCGACGCCGACCGGCAGGCGATGCTCGACCGCCACGTGGCGCTGGGGCTCAACAAGATGAACGTCTACCTGGCCAACCGCGGCGACTACGGCGGCGCGCTGCCCACCACCCCCTGGCTGGGGACGGCCGAGGCCAGCGACAAGCGGCGCTTCGACCTGCGGCGCTGGCGCACTTACGAGGAGTGGATCGGCCGGCTGCGCGACGCCGGCTTGGTGGCGCAGCTCTGGTTCTTCGCCGACGACTCGGACTTCGGCGCCCTGCCCGAGGCCGACCGCCGGCGGCTGCTGCGCTACGGCATGGCCCGGCTTTCCGCTTCGGTCAACACGATGTTCACCCTGGCGCTCGAATGGCAGGAGGGGTGGTCGGAGCTCCAGGTCAACGCCGACGGCGCGTATCTGCAAGCCGGCAACCCCTGGGGCCGGCTGGTGAGCGTGCATGGCCTGACCGGCGACTTCGCCCTCCCCGCCGCCCCCTGGGTGGACTACCTCGATCTCCAGGCCGGCAACTCGGCCGATCTTCCGGCGGTCCACGCCCTGGGGCTGGCCAACCGCGCCAGGGCCGCCAAGCCGCTGATCGAGGAGGAGCTCGGCATGGGCGAGGAGGACGCGGCGAACCGCCGGAAGGCCTGGGGCGCCTTCATGGCCGGGGCCGCCGGGGTGGGGACCGGCGCCTCGCTGGCCCATCTCGGCGAGCTCGCCGCCCGCGTCCCCTTCGCCACCCTGGCGCCGGACGATCCGCTGGTCCTCTCCGCCAACGCCTACGCCCTGGCGGCGCGGGGACAATGCTACGTCTTCTACCTCTATGACGGAGGGACCGCCCGGATCGACCTGCGGGCGGGCTCCGGACCGTTCGCCGTGGAGTGGTTCGATCCCCGGGACGGCAGCCGCCATCCGGCGCCGCCGGCGAGGGGCGGGCGGATCAAGGCCTTCGCCGCCCCTTCCCCCGGCGACTGGGTGCTTTATCTCCATAAACAGATCCCTGAATAAGACGGCATAAAATTTGCTTCCCTTCCGGGTAGATTTTACCAAGGGAGAGGGATGATGACGGTCCGTTCGATCCTGGGTCCTGCCGCCTGTCTGGCGGCCACGGTGTTCTCCGCCAGCTCCGCCGGCTCGACGCCGCTTCATCCCGCCTACGATCTGCAAGGGCCGGGGCTCTCGATCGCCGTGGCCGGCGCGGGTATGCTGGGTCCCACGGGCCGGTCGCAGACCCTGACCGTCACCGTGAGCGGGCCGGTGGAGCTGGCGCTGCTCTACTGGGCGGGGAGGGACTACCCCTGCCCCGAGGAGGAGCCGGGGAGCGGCCGCTGCACGATCCCGGTCGAGCCCTACAAGGATCAGGTGCTCACGCTCGACACGCTCCCGGTGACCGGCGTCCGGACCGGCAACGAGAGCCAGCCGTACGCCCACGCCGGAGCGGTGGACAACATCGGCTACTTCGCCGACGTCACCTCCCAGGTGCGCGCCAAGGGGACGGGGAGCCTCTCCTTCACGGTGGCGGACGGCGACCGCGGGAACAACCTCGCGGAGCTCGACGGCGCCGGCCTCCTGGTGGTCTACAGCGATCCGGCGAAGCCGGCGGCGGCGCGGGTGATCGTCTACCACGGGCTCGACTTCGCCTACGGCGAGGACTTCACCCCCGGGGACTCCGAGGTGACCGCCCCGATCACCTTCAACCATGGCGCGGCCCACGCCTCCGTCCGCCACGGGGAGCTGGTGATCTTCGCGGGCAACGCCACCAGCCTGCGCCCCGACCGGATCGACATCACCAACAACCCGAGCCTGCTCAACGCCCTGACCGGCTCCTCGGGGGCGGCCTGGGACGCCAGGCGCTTCCCGGTCGATCTTCCGATCGGGGCGGGCGCCACCACGGTGCAGCTCTTCTCGGAGCCGGTGACGAAGAACCCGGACGCGCTGCTCTGGGAGATGGCGGCCCTCTGGGCGCCGCTGCCGGTGCCGGCGGGCTGCTCGGCGGCGATCTGGAGCGGCCTGAGCCGCGACGTCTGGATCCAGGCGGGGGACCATCCCGAGGAGCGGGTCCGCGACGTCTTCCGGGAGTCCGCCCCCTACGGACCGGTGGGCGTCGCCCTGCTGAGCACGGCGGTGCGGTTCCACGGCGGGCCGGGCCTCCTCGGCGCGGCCAAGGAGCTGGCGCAGGCGGGCACCGCGGCGATCCTCAACGCCGGCCACCCCCGCGTCGAGTATCCGCTGACCAGGACCCAGGTGATCGGCCGGGTGGACACCGCCCTGCTCAGCCACGACGTGGGGGGGATTCTCGCCCTGGCCCACGACCTCGAGGCGGCGAACGGCGCGAGCTGCCCGCTGCACTGAAAAAGGGACGCAAGGGACAAGCAGGGACACCAGGGACGATAGAACCCGTTCCTGAAGTCCCTGCTGTCCCTGAGGTCCCTGGCTAATCCAGCTCCTCGGGATCCACCGGCGGCGCCGTGGCCCCGTCCGGCAGCGGCGGCTGCCCCGGCGCCAGCGGCCGGGTGATGTCGTAGACCCAGAGGATCGGCCCCTTGCCCCCCCAGGCCGCCGGATCGAAGGTGCGGATGCGCGCCGTCCCCTCCAGCTCCCGGTAGAAGCGGACGAAGGAGGGGAAGCGCTCGCCGCGGCCGTCGCCGATGAAGAACTGGTCCCGCGCCAGGCTGTTGGTCACCACGTAGCGGACCCCCTCCTGGCGGTACTCGGCGAGCGGCCGGGGCTGGCGGGAGACCAGCGGGTTGGCCATGTCCATGTCCACGGCGTTGCTGCGCAGCTCGGCGTCGCTCTTCTCCCGCGGCAGCCACCACTGCTGGCCGAACTCGTCGAGGTTGAACCCGTCGCGCGGCGGATAGCGCTGGAGGAGCTCGATCCGCAGCCCCTGGTGCTGGGTGAAGGGACCCGGCGGCAGCTCGCGCAGGAGCGCCGCCAGCCGGCCGGCCGCCTGCCGGTTCGGGTTGAGCGGCGGGCCGTAGTCGTCGAGCAGCAGGCGCGTGTTGCGGGGGAGGCTCGCCAGGATCCAGCGGTAGGCGGCGAGGCGGCTGTCCCGGCGGTTGATCCGCAGGTTCCGCTGCACGGTCTGGATCAGCGTGGGGATCGAGGCCGCGGCGATCAGCAGCAGGGCGGCGGCGCGGGCGCGCGGCTCGTGCAGGCGGAACGGGCGCAGGACGGCGAGCGCCCCCGGCCAGGCGAGCGTCGCCAGCAGCGGGTAGAGGGCGTTCAGATGGCGCGGCTGGGCATGGTAGGCGGCGACGGTGACCGCGGCCAGGAAGAAGAAGAGCGACGGGATGAGGACGAGGAGCCCGTACCATCGCGTCTCGCGGCGGACGAGGGTGGCCCCCAGCCCCAGCGCGGCCAGGATCGAGAGGGCGATCCCCAGCACGGAGGGGGAGGCAACCAGCGCCAGGAACGCTCCGGCGGCCCCCCGGGTGGTCGCCGCGCCCGGGGCGAACTCGCGCGCGCTGTCCGGATCGTAGCTCTGGACCGGCGGGCCGCCCTTCGCGGCGCCGAGGCCGAAGGTCTTTGCCACCTTCCCCCAGGTCTCCCCTCCCCAGGTGGGATCGAGGAAGTTGTAGGGCGAGGCGATGAAGAAGCCGGCGACGAAGAGGAGGAGGACCAGGGCGCAGCGCTGGAAGACCACTTTCCAGGGGACGCCGGGGGAGAACCCCCGCGCGGCCTCGAAGGCCAGGTAGGCCGGCACCAGCACCACGCCGTAGTAGTGGGTGCCCATGGCCAGGCCGGCGAGCAGCGAGGCGATGACCAGAGGGCGCAGCGGGCGCAGGCGCGGGTTCTCCCGGGTCCCCAGGAAGGCCCAGACCGAGAGGGCCATCCACAGGCCGCAGGGCGTGTCGCTCTTGATCGTCCGCGACGAGTTGACCATCGGCGCCAGCACGGCGGTGACCAGCGCCGCGGCGATCCCCGCCCAGGGATTGGCGAACACCTTGCGGCCGATCCGGTAGACCACGTAGACGGTGGCGACGCCGCAGGCCGCCACCACCAGGCGGCCGATCAGCAGGAAGGGGCCGGGATCGAAGAGGAAGTGGGCGCCGAACTCGGCGGTGGAGCCGAAGCCGCCGAGGAGCCTGCCGAGCAGGAAGTAGAGGCCGTAGCAGAAGGCCAGCAGGTACATCAGGAAGGCCGGCTTGTGGAACCAGTGGGGGTTGAGGTCGCCGGTGCCCATGGCCATGGCGCGGCGCACGAAGTGGAGCTCGTCGCCGTAGTAGGAGAAGGGGAGGTCGTGGCGCATCGCCCAGGCGCGCATCGCCGCCGCCAGCAGCAGCACCAGCGCCAGGGCGATCCGCGGAGCCCGGCCGGATTCGCCGTCTGGAGAGTCGTGGAGGGGTCGCATCGGAGGCGCGCTACGCCTGGTGGATGCCGGCCTGGTGGATGCTGAACACGGCGCCCATGTCCACCGGCTCGAGATCCACCTCGTCGAGGAGGGCGGGCCGCGCCAGATCGTAGAGGGCGATGCGGGTCGGATGCTGCCGGTGGTCCTCGGATTCGCGGAAGCCGTGGCGGATCCAGCTCAGGTTCCGGCGCAGAGTGGTGTAGCGGATGCGCGAGAAGCCCACCCAGGCCCGGCCGCCGCCGGCCGGCAGGACGCCGCGGCACCAGCCGAGCGGCCGGTCGTCGTCCGGCAGGCGCAGGGTGTTGAGGTCGAGGGCGCTCTTCTGGCCGGTCGCCAGATCGAAGCGGACCACGCAGCCGTCGACCGTGGTGAAGTAGAGCCCCCCCTCCAGCAGGTGGCCGTCGTGAATGCCTTCGGTGCCGACCTCGAACGGCGGGCGGCCGTTCCGGTTGCCGTCCAGCGGCACCGCGTCGCGCTGCTGGAAGCGGGTCACCCAGGGCCGGCCGTCGAGGAAGAAGACGTAGTTCGGATGGGCGTGATGGGGCTTGGTGGTCGCCACCTTGCGGTAGTCGGTGGTGGGGGAGAAGCGGTCCCAGGGAGAGCCGCCGAGGACGCTCACCAGGCGCAGCAGCTCGCCGCCGGGGGCGAGCTCGGCCACCGCGTCGAGCCCGGTCACCGCCACGAACAGCCGGCCGTCCGGGGCGGGGGCGACGTGATGGAGGTCGTTGAAGCAGGGGTGCGAGATCACCCGGCGGATCGCGAAGCTGGGGAAATCGCACACCAGCACCTCGGTCTGGGTGCAGAGATAGGCCTTGTCGCCCTGGAAGGTCGCCGCCTTGAAGACCTGGGACGGCATGTCGTCCGGGCAGTGCCCGGGAGGGGACTCGTACTCCAGCGCGCGCTCCAGGCGGCCGTTCTCCAGCTTCACCACCAGCGCCTTCTTGTACTGCGCCCATTCCTGCGGACGGTAGAAGAGGACGCGCTGCTCGCCGCCGACGATCCAGGTGGTTTCGGTCATTTCGCCGGTCATTTCGCTTTGGGGAAGAACTTGCTCTCGCGGACCAGCGTCAGGACGCGACGCCACTCGGAGGGCTGGGTGTAGACGAAGGTGCGCACCCCGAGCAGGCTGCGCGCCGACTGGACCATGGCCACGTTGAGGCCGATCAGCGTCACCGTGGTGGCGGCGGCGATGCCGTAGCCGCCGAATTTCGGGGCCAGCAGCAGGCTCAGGACCACGTTGAGGACGGCGCCGCCCACCGTCAGCAGCAGCAGCCGCACGTGGTGGCCCGCCATCTGGAGCGCGAAGCCGGCGCCGCCGGAGGCCGAGTCCCAGAAGGTGCCGAACGCCAGGACGAGCAGGATCCCCCAGGCGCCCACGTAGGAGTGGCCGTAGGCGACGCGGATCAGCGGCCGGCCGACGAGGAGCAGGCCGAGGAGGCAGGCGCCGGAGAGCATGGCCACCAGGGTGGCCGCCGTGCGCGCCAGCTGCTCCATCTCGGACTTGCGGCCGTCGGCGTACATCAGGGCGAACTCCTGCGGCACGACGAAGTTGGCGATGCTCGGAATGGCCGCCATCACCTGCAGCAGGGTGGCGGCGACGCCGTAGACCGCTACCTCCTCGTGCGGGCGGGCCCAGGAGAGCACCCACAGGCTCGACGAGACGAAGAGCACCGAGGCGGCGCTGCGCAGGCCCATCGCCGTCGAGGTGCCGAGGATCTCCCGCAGCCCCGGCGGCACGCACGCGGTGCGCGGCTCGGAGCTCTCGCCGGCCGTCGTCGCGAGCAGCGCGAAGGCGTAGCCGATCGACGAGGCGATCATCGAGGCTCAGGTAGACCGCGGCGAGCATCTCCCAGGGCTCCTCCCGGCTGGGCAGGAACAGCAGCACCAGGAAGCCGGCGAGGATCAGGCCGCGCGGCACCAGGTGGGTGAGCGGCGCCGAAAAGCCGTAGAGCCGGAACGCCCGCAGGTAGCTGTCCACCAGATTGCCGAAGGAGGCGAGGACGGCCGCCGCCACCAGGAACCCGGTGGCGTGGCCGAGCTCGGGAGCGTCGAGCTTGCGGGCGACCCAGGGCCAGATGAGCACCAGCGGCGGCACCACCAGGGCCCAGAGCCCGAGCTGGAGCCCGAACAGGCGGCGTCGCAGCACCGCCGTGGCCCGCGTCCCGCCGAGGCCGCGGCTGATCGGGGCGAAGCGCAGGGCCGCGGCGCCCAGGCCGAGCTGCAGGGCCATCCCCAGCGCCATGATCGCCTGCTGGAGCAGCATGTAGGAGCCCACCGCGGACTTCTCTGCGATCCGCACCAGCACCATGCCGCTCAGGAATCCCAGCGCCATCCCCACGAACTGGCAGAGGCCGAACAGCGCGCCGCCGCGGACCAGCCGGGTGCGCGTCTGGCTGCTGAGATCCTGGCCGGCGAGATCCTTGTCGGATGCTCCCGGCGCGTTCAGAGGGATGGAAAGGCCCTCTCCACTGGCAGCCATGTCGGTGGTCGTCTCCCTGGGTTGCGCTACGCGCCGGAGCCGGAAGGCTTGACGCAATCTGCCCGCGCTTTGTGCAAGAACGCTGCCGTCGATCCCTTCCGCGGCGGGCGCCCTCAGTGGCGCGCCGGCGGCGCCGCGGCCTCCAGGGCCACGGCGGCGTGGAGGCGGGTGAGGGTCTGCCCCTGGATCTTGCACAGGGGCAGGACCTCGCCGGAATCGCCATGGGCGCGGCTGAGGATCAGGTGGACCATTTCATTCCCCGCCTTGATCAGCTCCGGATCCCCGGTCTGCCGGCCGGCCCGCACCAGCAGGGCCACGGTGCCGAACTTCTCGGGGTTGTAGAGCTCGCGGTCCTTGCCCTCGACGGTGGTGAAGGTGCCGCCGATCCGCGGACCGCTCCAGGTGACGGCGAGGATGCGCGGCCAGGGAGCGTCGGGGTTGGCGTCGGCGGACTTGCCCGGCCCGGGACCGAGCTCGGCGATGGTGCGCGCCAGGGCGGCGAGGACGCGGCTGGGGGCCAGCGGCGGCTTGCCCACCGGCGCGTCGTCCGTGTCGCGCTGCAGGCGGTAGAGGTTCTCGGCGTCGTAGAAGCCGTTGGTCCACGCCGGCCCGGCCTCGTAGACGCCCGGCCCGCCGATCGCCTTCTCGCCGAGGAAGCCGTAGCGCTTCCCGCCGCGCTCGAGCTCGGCGTAGTGCAGGGTGACGGCGCGGGCGATTCCCGAGCGGTAGTCCTCGAGGAAGCTGGCGTCGTCGCTCGCCAGGCCCAGGAAGCGGAAGGCGGCGGCCCACTGCGAGGGGACCCGGCCGGTGAAGGTGGACGAGTCGTTGTCGGGCGGCCGGTCGGCGGCGCAGGCCGGGCCGTCCGGGCCGTGCGGCGCGGTCACCGGCGTCGGGCCGCGGCTGGGGCAGACCAGCCGGCGCATGTCGTCGCCTCCCCGGCGCACCAGGTCGACCACCGTCGAGTCGCCGGTGAGCCAGTAGTAGAGGAAGAGGTTCTCGAAGTAGGCGTGGGAGCTGTTGAAGTCGGCCCGGTAGGCGCCGTAGCCGGTCGGCGCCTGTCCGCAGTAGAACCATTTCTCCTCCGGGCCGCACTGCATGATCTGGGTGTGGAGGGTGCGCAGGGCGCCGGGGAAGGCGAGCTCGTCCAGCCAGTCGACCTCGCCCGAGCGCATCGCCCAGACCGCCGACGTCTCGACCGTGTTGTGGTAGTCCGTCCAGGTGCCGCACCAGAAGGTGTTGTCCCAGTCCTCGCCCGGCGTCGGGTCGTCCTTGCACTCGATCTCGCCGGGCGACCCCGGCTCCCCCCAGTAGCGGGGATAGACGCCGAAGGTCATCAGGCCGGCCAGCCCCTCGGCGTCCACCCCCTCGACCGTCCGCTTGAGCGTCCTGGAGATCAGGCCGTCGTAGGAGGCGAGGCTCTTCGGCAGGGGGCCGGCGGGCACCTCGTCGACCGCCTGGGAGGCGGTGAACCAGGCCGCGTCGGGCCAGGCGCGCAGCGGCCGGTTGAGCGGCGCCCAGAGCTGGCGGTCGAGGTCGGCGCGCCTGGCCGGTCCCGGCAGGGCGCTCACGGCGAGGGTGGCGAAGGTCCCCTGGTGGTTGGCCAGCCAGGCCTTGCCGTCGACCAGGTCCAGGGCGAGCCGCCCGTCGCCCAGCAGGCGCAGCGACTGCGGCTCGTAGCGGTGCATGTGGTTGATCGCCACCGCCACCGATCCGGCGGGTCCGGAGACCGCCAGCATGCCGCCGTCCGCCTTGCTCCCCTCGCGGCGCTTGCCGGCCGCGGCCATCTCGAAGCGCAGCGGCGCCAGGCGGCGGTCGCGCTGGCGCTGGCTCACCCAGGCGAGGTCCGGCGGATTCTTCTCCTGCCGGTTCTCTTCCGGTCCGGCGAGCGCGGCTTCCAGGGCGGGCTCCTTGAACGCTCCCACCTCGGTGACCGCGGCCGGCCGGCCGCCGAGGTCGAGCCCCAGGACGTCGCGCGCCCGCTCGACCAGGACGGCGTTGGGCTTGCCGTCCTTGGTCTTCAGGCAGCCGGTGCACTCAAGGTCCCCCTCCCAGGCCACGGCCTGGCGCACCACGGCGGTGGGGGAGCCGGCGGTGAAGACGTACCGCCGCCGCGAGCCGAAGCCGCCGTTGCCGACCCGGGGAAGGTCCCAGGCGCCATCGATCACCACCACCGCCGAGAGCGGCCCGACGGATTCGATCCGTACTCCGCGCACGCCCGAGTGCCCCCCCTCGGCGCCGCCGGTCCGCAGCGCCATGCCGCCGCCGGTCACGATCTTCCGGCCGCCGGCGAGGTCCACCTCGTCGAAGAGCGCGCCCGCGTTCCCCCCGAGCTTGAAGACGGCGGCGCCGGTGTCCACCGTCACCTGCCGGTCCTGGCGGGTGAGCCGCAGAGGAGTGGCCGGCGGCGGGTTCGGACCGGCGGAGCCGTCGGTCAGCAGGGTGTAGACGGCGCTCCCGCGCGCGGCCACCGTGGCGGGGAAGACGGCCAGCAGCCACTGGACGGGAGCCGCGGCGTCGTCCTTCCCCGCGTTCCAGCGGGCCAGCACGTGGAATTCGGCCGGCACCGGCTTTCCCGCCGGGTCCAGGACCGCCAGCCCGCGGACGTCGCGCACCCCGAGCGAGCGGGGGAGCGGCACTCCGGAGCGCAGCACCTCGCCCGCGCGGGCCACCCCGGCCGTCTCGCGCACGGTCAGGGGAATCCGGGCGGGAACGGGTTTTGCGTCAGGGCTGGGCGCGGGGGCCGCGGCGAGTGCCGGAGCGGCCTGCTCCGTTCCCGCGGCCAGCGAAGCGTTCTCCGGCGCGGAGCAGGCCACGAGGCAGGGGAGCAGAACCCCGAGGACGAGGCAAGGGAGCGCGAGCCATTTCATGATGAAGCGATCGAAGGTTGCGAAAACCGGACCAGGCTGGGGGGGCTGAAGCTTGCCCTGGAACGAGGAGAGCTATCTCCGCTTCTTCCCCTCGCTCACCTGGCAGAGCGATCCGCAGGTCGAGGCGGTCCTGCGCCGGGCGCCGGCGGGAGCCCGCATCCTGGACCTGGGAGCCGGGGGGAGGCGGATCGGTCCCGGCGTCCTCTGCGTCGATTTCGTGCCCTTTCCCCACACCGGCCTGGTGGCGGACGTGCAGCGCCTGCCCATCCGGGACGGCTCGGTCGACTTCGTCTTCGCCACCGGCCTGCTGGAGCACGTCGAGGACGACCGCGCACTGCTGAGCGAGATCTCGCGGGTGCTCCGCCCCGGGGGGACCGCCCACGTCGAGCTGCCCTTCCTCCAGCAGCACCACGAGGATCCGATCGACTGCCGGCGGCTGACCGTCGACGGCCTCCGCCGGGAGATGCAGCGCGTCGGGCTGGCGGCGGTCAACTCGGGGTGTCACATCGGCCCGACGGTGACGGTCATCACCATGCTCGCCTACTACGGCGCGATGCTGTTCGAGGGGGAGAGCCGGCTGGCGCGGGCGCTGTCGACGGGAGTCTTCTTCCTGCTCTCCGTCCTCCTCTATCCCTTCAAGTTCCTCGACCGCTGGCTCGGCCGCAAACGCAGCGCCCACCGGCTGGCCTTCGGCGTGTTCTGCACCGCGCGCAAGGCGGCCGCCGGCACCTGATCCGATCGCGCGATCGCGTGGTATCGCGCAAAAAAGAAGATCGGCGCGGGAAAGAATTACCCGTCCAGCGCTCTACCCGGTTCTCCCTCTACCAGCGATCGCCGCCACCGCCGTAGGCCTGCTGGCCGCCGCCCGCCGGGCGGCTCTCGCGCGGCCGCGCCTCGTTGACGTTGATCTTGCGCCCCATCAGGTCGCGGCCGTTCAACTGGGCGATCGCGGCCGCGGCCTCCGAGCCCTCCGGCATCTCCAGGAAACCGAACCCCTTGGACTGCCCGGTGACCTTGTCCTTGACGATGGTGCACGACGTGACCTGGCCGAACTCCCCGAACGCGTCGCGCAGTTGATCCTCGGTAATCCGGTAGGGGAGGTTGCCCACGTACAGATTCATCGCGGTCTCCTTTGTGGCAATGTCTTGTACGCAGGAAACGCAAGCAAAAACTTTGCCTGTGCAGGTGCTTTCTTCTCCTTCAGGAGATCGCCAGGAGATCGCACGGAGGGCTGGAGCCGGGGAGCCCGGGGCGGCGGGGCCGCCCCGGAGAGGGGAGGGATCATCCGAGAGAGGGGTAGAGCTGGCGGTAGCTGTCGGCCAGCACCAGGATCCGCTTGACGTAGTTGCGCGACTCGTCGAGATTGAGGGTCTCGAGGAAGTCGTCGAGCCGGGGGTTCGGCCCCGACTTCGTCCACAGGCGCTGGATGCGGTTCGGCCCGCCGTTGTAGCTGGCGAGGGCGAGCTCCACGTTGCCGTGGAAGTCGTCCATCAGCTCGCGGAAGTAGGCGGCGCCCAGCCGCACGCTGTTGGCTGGATCGTAGAGGCGGTCCGGCGCGTAGGGGACCCCCACCTTGTGGGACATCTCGCGCGCCGTCTCCGGCATGAGCTGCATCAGGCCGCGCGCCCCCACCGGGCTGGTGGCGCGCGGATCGAAGGCGCTCTCCTGGCGGATGATGCCGGCGATCAGGGGGGCCGGCAGGCCCGTCGCCCTGGCGCAGGCGCGGATCTCGTCGCCGTAGGTCAGCGGGTAGTAGGCGAAGAGGATCTCCGCCGGCACGCTCGCCTGATAGGGGCCGCCCAGCGCCGGATAGGCCTCGCGCAGCAGCACGATGCCGGTGCGCTGCTCCCCCTTGCGGCAGAGGATCAGCCCCTTGAGCGCCATCGCGTCGCGGGGGTTCGTCCGGCCCGCGGCGAGCTCGATGGCGCGGCTGGCGAGCTGATCGAGCCCGAGATCGCTGAGCAGCTTCGCCCGGCGCAGCTCCGGCTCCGGCGGCCAAGTGCCCGCGGGCGCTTGGGCGAGCAGCTCCGGCGCGGCCGGCGCCGTCTCGCCCGGGCGGGTCTCGCCGAGGCGGGTCAGGGCCTGGCGGTTGTAGAAGTCGCTGGTGTCCGACGACGTCACCATCCGCTGATAGATCCCGCGCGCCTTGTCTCCCTGCCCGAGATCCTCGAGGGCGCGCGCCTGCCAGTAGCGCCCGCGCTGCGCGTCGCCGTCCTCCGGGTAGATCTCGCCGAGCACCGACCAGGGGCTCACCGCTCCCGCGGGGTTGCCCCCCTGGTACTCCTTCCAGCCGCGCTCCCACAGGGCGGCGGCGCCGGTCTGGTCCATCGGGTCGATCCGCCGCAGCAGGCGCAGCGTGTCCTCCGCCGGGGCGAAGAGGCCGGCGTTGAGGAAGTCCTTGTAGAGACGGCGCAAGGCGTCGGCCGAGAGCTGCAGGGTGGTGTGTGACCGCACCAGCTTGGCGAGCGAGATCGACGCGGCGTCCGGCTGCCCGGCCTCCGCCATCGCCAGCACCCGCTCCCATTCGAGCGCCGCGCGCTCCCCGGTATCCGAGGGCATCAGCGTGCCGAGCAGGGAGAGCGCCTCCCGCCCCGCCCCGCCGCGGATGAGGGTGCGCGCCCGCAGCAGGTGCCACTGGAAGGTCCGCTCCTCGTCGGGGACCTGGTCGAGGGTGAGGCTGGCGGCCCGCGAGCTGTCGCCGTCGAGGAACGACTGGGCGCGGCGGAGCACGTCCTGCGGCGAGAGCAGCCGGTTCCAGTCGACCGCGCCGTCCGGAGCGCGGAAGGTGTGGACCACCTGCAGGGCGGCCGAGGAGAGCGGGTCCTCCACCAGGATGCGCAGGCCGGCCGCGCGCTGCGCCCGCTCGTCCTCGAGCCGGCGGGCGATCTTCCAGGCCAGCTGGTCGAGGTCCTCGGCCAGCTTGCCCTTGACCTCTCCCTTGCGCGCCTCTTCGATGAGGCTCAGGGCGAGCTGCGGCTGGTTGTGATCGGCGGCGAGCTGCGCCGCCGCCAGGGAGGCGGCGGGCCGCAGCGGCGAAGCGGGGTGGTCGGCGATCAGGCGGGCGTAGGTCGCGCGGGCGGTCTCGTATTCGCCGCGCCGGCCGGCGCTCTCGGCGAGCAGGTAGAGCCGCCAGTCCTCGAGCTCGCCGCCGGGGATGGCGGCGGTCGACAGCAGCTTCTCGGCCTGCTCCAGGTCACCCGACTCGTGGGCGTAGAGCCCGGCGACGACCCGGGCCTGCGCAGCCTGCTCGGGGTGCTCGGCGGCGACCGAATCGAGATGCTGGCGCGCGTCTTGCAAATTTCCCTTGCGCAGGGCCTCGGCGGCCGGAGCGTACAGGTTCTCTGCCGGATGCTGCCGCCAAGCCCCCTGGGGCTTGACCGTCAGGCCGGCGGTAGGCTGCGGAGAGCTGATCAGCACCGAAACGGTGAACAGCGAGGAGACGAGGACGAGAAGGACGACGACAGCGCGGACTTTCGACACCACCACACCTCCGGGCCGACTCAAGGGTAGTCACTGCTAAGGTTGAAAATTCCACTCCGAGGCCGCCCTTAGAGCCTCGGGCCTTCCACGTCGGTCGGGTTTCCCCACCTCTGCTAACCCCTAGTATGCGGGGCTCATTCCCCGATCGTCTACCTTTTTGCACTTGAAATTCATCTTTGTGGCCAGTTTCGCTCAGGGTTTTCCATGGTTTGTAAGAACTGCCGTTTTCGTGATCCTTCGGGGTCCGCGGACCGGGCCGTTTCCGTGTCGATCCTGCCCGGCGCCTGGACCAGGCCTCCTGGCCGACCGGTTTCCAGGACGGGTTATGATGGCGACACCCATGGCGCGATCGCCCGCCGCGGGCCGCCGGTCCGCCGTTCGGTTGCAGGCAAACTCCAAGAAAGAGGTCGTCGATGGTGCGTCGGGATCGTGACAATCGGAAAGCCGCGGGCTGTTTCCTGCGGGTGCTGCTGGTGCTGGTTCTCGTCTTCATCGCCGTCGGAGCGTTCGCCGGCTTCTACTCGGGAGCCGCGCCCAAGGTGACGGTCAAGCCCGCCTTCCCCGGGATCGGCCGGCGGACGCCGATCCAGATCCGGATCGAGGACCCCCAGCGGGTCGAGAAGGTCCGGGTCGAGGTGGTCCAGAACGGGGAGGCCAGGCCGGTGATGGAGAAGACCTTCGAGCCCCAGCCGGCGTGGAAGATGTGGGGCGCGCCGCCGCCGGTGACCCTCGCCGTCGAGATC
>CAWCIU010000007.1:0-26701 GCA_963795735.1 uncultured Acidobacteriota bacterium
TCATGTATTGCTCGCGGTGAGTACGCTCGGGCATCCAAGGACGTCCACCGCGGTGCGTACGGTGGCGGCGTGGCGCTGCTCCTGGCAGCGACCGCCGGCACGATGTTGTCCGGCGGTACCTGCTTCTGCGGTCACGCACTCTCAAATCAACGGCTCGGGGTCGACGTGGGCCGGAAACGCGGTCAACGCGTGGATTGGGCAGGTCAGTTCACAGGGACTTCGGGTCACCTTTACTGGTACTGGCTCGGCGCAAGGCCGGCAAAACTTCGCGCTTGGCACGGTCGACTACGCCATCAGTGACATTGGCTATCAGGGCGTCGACACGCGAACCGGCCAGAACGACACCTCAAGTCGTCCGTATGCGTTCGTTCCGCTGGTTGCAGGTGGGACGGCGTTTCCCTACAACATCAGCGTGCGCGGGCAACTCGTCAAGAATCTGCGGCTGTCCGGTCAGACCCTCGCGAAAATCTTCACCAACCAGATCACGAACTGGAATGACCCAGCCATTACCGCCGACAACAACGGGCAGGCGCTGCCATCGATTCCGATCGTGCCAGTGGTGCACTCCGAAGGATCCGGAACGACTTACCAGTTCTCCGCGTACCTGGCGCATGACTTCCCGAGCATCTGGAGTCAGTTCTCGGGACTTACGAAGGCTACTGAGTATTGGCCGAGCGGCAAGGGGCAACAGATTGCGCAGAACGGGTCTGACGGAGTCATGAACTACGTAGCGTCGAGCGCAGGCCAAGGCACCATCACTGTTGACGAGTACTCGCTACGGCCTCGCTAAAGGTTTCCCGGTGGCCAAGATCGAGAACTCGGCGGGCTACTTCACATTGCCGAGTCAGTACAACGTTGCGGTAGCGCTCACGCAGGCCATCATCAACCAGGACAAGACCGATCCGGCCCAATATTTGCTGCAGGACCTGAAGAACGTCTACGACTACAGCGATCCACGCACGTATCCGATGTCGTCGTATTCGTATGGCGTGATTCCGACCGCCGCCAGCGACGGCACCATGACAACCGGCAAGCGGCAGACCCTTGCGGACTTCCTCTATAACTCGATATGCACGGGGCAGGCCGCTGTCGGCGGCATCGGGTACTCGGCATTGCCGTTGAACCTCGTGCAGGCAGGATTTCAGCAGATTGCGCTCCTCCAAACCGCCGATCCGAACGTCGACCTCACGAATAGGGACGTCACTACGTGCGGCAACCCGACGTTCGTCGCCGGCAACCTGAACGAGAACCACCTCGCTCAGATTGCGCCGCAGCCGCTTGGTTGTGACAAGTCGGGTGCAGGCCCGTGCGGCGCCACTGTCGTGGCGCCAACTCCGACGGCGAGCGCGAGTTCGTCCACCGGCACCAACCCGACGACTCCGGCCAATCCCACGGCGACGACGAAACCGGGCGCGCAGCCCACGGCTAAGGGTCCGACGTCAGTACCGGGAAAGACGAATACCCCTGGCAGCACCGGCGGGAACGGCAGCACAACGCCGGGGAGTACGGCGGGTCCCCGCGTGTCAGCTTCACAGGGTGCACCCGGCAGTGGTCCTACGACGGCGCCGTCTGTCGACCCGATCACGGGCCAGGCCGTCGGGGGCAGCGGAGGCGGCGACCCTGCGGCATCGGCTGCAGCCGACGGCAACGGCGGTGCCAGTCCGGTCGCCTATGCGGCGACAAATGTGAGCGCTGGGCAGGGCACTAACGCGGGGTTGGCTATCCTAACTGCGCTCCTGTTGCTTACTGCCCTCATCGCACCCCCGTGGTTGGCCAGACGGTGGCGCGCGCCCGGAGGCGGCGCCCGATGAGTTCGCATCGATTGCTTCGTCGCCGCGTGCGCACCTGGGTGGTTGCGGTGCGAATATTCACCCCGGTTGCCGCCATCGCCGCTATCCTGACTGCTCCGCTGTCACATGGCAGCGTTGGAACGCGTCCCGCGCAAGCTGACACGACGTCGTCAACGACGCCCGCATTCACGAAGTCGGAGACGATCGCGCGCGTCAACCTCGTGCCAAATAACGGGATACTTCATGACGGTACGACATGCACTCAGGCCGCCGGCTGCGACGACCAGGTTGATCAACGGAACGTGACGCTCTCGGTAGACGTGACAACGGGGTTACTCACCGATCAGCAGCTCACGGTCACTTGGTCTGGTGCTCGGCCAAGCAACTTCACATATCCGGATCCGAACTCCGACCTGGCTAGCTCGATCCAGGAATACCCGATGGTCTTGCTTGAGTGCCGCGGCGTCGACGACTCGACAAAGCCAGCCGATCAGCAGCTGAGCCCACAGACGTGCTGGACTCAATACGACCTCGAGCGAGGGATGTCGAGCGACACGATCTACCCTCCGTGGCGCCTCGACAAGTTTGCGGCGGCGGCGGATCGTGGGCAGTACGTAAACGAGCCCAATCCTGAGCCGCAAGGTGGCGGCTGCCCGCCAGTCACGGACAGTGGGGCGACGCACATCGTCCCTTTGGTTGGCGCGGGCGGCACCGTGTACAACCAATACAGGTGCCCGAACGGGCTTCGAGCGCCCGAGCAGCAACGATCGCCTGGCGCCGGGCTGCCTGACAATGCGACTTTCGCCGCCACGGATACCGACGGGACCGGCCGCACAAGCTTCGTGGTCTGGACGGACGAAACGAACGCAACGTTGGGTTGCTCATCGACTGTGGTGTGCAGCCTCGTAGCCATTCCCGTCATGGGCATCAACTGTGACGCGACCGTTGCGGGGGCGACGGCCGCAGATATTGCTCAATGCGAGTATGCCGACCCGAAGTCGGGTGTATTCGGTGACACGATCAGCAACAAGTCGCCAAGTCGGGCTGTCACCGGGCAGCTTTGGTGGGCGGCCTCGAACTGGAATAATCGCATCTCGATACCGCTGAGCTTTGCGCCCCCGCAAGCTTCTGCAGGACGGTCACGACGAAGAATCCCGTACTAATCTACGGCTCCGAGTTGATGACCGAGGCGGCTCAACAATGGGCGCCGACTTTTTGCACCGACCCGAATCTCACACCCGTTCTCTCACATCCCCGAGTCGGAGCCGGCAGCCGTTAACACTCTCGCGGGAGGATCGACCGAAGCCGCTTTCGAGACGACAGTGCACCACCGCCGGCCTTCATCGAGAACGCCCGCTACCTCGCCTCCGATAGTGAATCACCCGTAGCCATCAGTGGGTTCGCAATAGCAACCCTCATCGACGATCAGAAGCGGAATGAAGATACAAGTGTGCGGCTCGACGCTCGGCTGCTGGCCAAGCTGCTTACGGAGTCCTATCCGAGTAGTCTAACGTCGAGAACGCGCACTAAAGGAATCGGACGTGGCGACACCTGGCCCCATGGCAAACAACCCACTCGACATCTTGGAGGATCCAGAGTTTCTGGCACTGAACCCGACGATTCAGGGAAAGACGATCGGATTCTCAGGCGACGCTCGCGCGGCCGAGCTGATGGCGCTGTCATCAAACTCTGATGTCATATACGCGCTCACGTCCTATATCAACGCCGATCCGGCTGCGCGGGCATTCCTCGAATGGAACACCCGACCCGTGGGGGATGGTCGTCAATCCTGCATACAAGGGGATCGCACTGCCGACGAACTTTTGGGACTTGAAGGACACGTTTTAGCGGCCGACGGTCGGAGATCCGTGCTGGGCCTCCCCGCAACTGCAAGTGCCGTATCTACCACTAGTGGCCGCGCCACTTCTCTACCTTCGAGATGTCACGGCGCACATGGAATTCGGCCTGCCAAATTCCACCACGTCTGCGTGCCGCCTGCCACGGACAGCGGAGTGCCGCAGCTGACAACGGACTCCCGTGGCACACCGGGATTTCGATTCGGCCTTGGCCTCGTTTCGCTCTCCGAGGCTCATCTGTACGGCCTCGATACCGCAGCGCTAGAGACGCAATCCTCCACCGGACCTGCCACCAAGTTCACCAGTTCCGACGCCGCAGATCCGAGCAAGTTCACCTTTGCCGCCCCGACCCCTACAACCGTCCGAGCCGCCGCGGACATGCTGGATGCCGACCCGGCGGCGGGAACGTGGACGATGAATTACACCAAGCTCCGCACAACGACGACGGGTGCGAACGCCTACCCCGGCACGATGCTGGTGTCCATGAGTGTGCCCACGTTCGGGCTCTCCGCCGCCGACGCCACCGGATACAGCCAGCTGCTGAAATTTGCGGGCGGCAGTGGTCAAATTTCCGGTACTGGCTTCGGTCAACTGCCTGCGGGATACCTTCCCATGACTGCCGCCGACGGGCTCGGGCAGCTTGCCAACTACGCGAATCGTGCTGCGACAGCGGTGACGAACCAGGCATGTGAGGTGCCCGACCTCACAGACACCGACGTGACAGTCTCGACGTACGCGGGGTGTCCAACCCCCTCCCCGTCGCCATCGCCGTCCACATCGCCCTCGGCGTCGTCATCTCCATCGCCCTCGACGCCGACGAGCGGTGGCGGCGTCATACCTCCGCCCGTGCGACCCACCCGTCCAGCCGCAGGTCAACCGGCGGCGGTGGGCCATCAGTCGGCACCGGCCGCGACGCCGGGTCAGCCGACTCCAGGCGTCGCGGGCTCTGGGGCGCAGGACGTGCCGTCGAGCGCCGCGGCCACCCCGACATAAGCGGTAGCTGCTGGTACGACGCCGACGTCGAGGGTTGGCGCCATCGGCGGCCTTGTACCAGGGCTGCTGATCGTTGCCGCCGCTGGCGGTACCGCGTCGCTGGTCGTTGATGCGGTCGGTGACGTTCGCGCCCGGCGGCGAATCGGTCGGTCTAAGACGGTGACCGCAACACTGTTCGTTGAGCCGTCAGGAGACCGAGCTCGCACGTCGTCCAGGTGCGCATCGGGCTGCCGAGCCGCGGACCTGTACCTGCGATCGACCGCGGTGCGGCGAGTGCGTCCTGAGCTGCCCGCGGGTGCTGGCCGTTGCCAAGGCCGTGCTGACGCCTCTTTAGTCTGCTCATGCTGTGGTTGGTTCTGTACGCCGTTGTTTTCAGCGGCCTCCAGGAGGAGCGCACGCAGCACGGACTGTATGCAGCGTTGCGCGCGCAGCTTGCGGCAGAGACTGCGCCAGCAGGCGGTGTGATCAAGCCGGGCAAACCCGTCGCGTTGCTCGACGCTCCGGACGTCGGCATGCACGGTGTGGTGATAGTCGAGGGAACGTCGTCGGCGACCCTGCAGGACGGCCCCGGTCATCTGGCCGATACCGCGCTGCCTGGTCAGGCGGGTGTGAGCGCGATATTTGGCAAGAGCGTGACCTTTGGAGGTCCGTTCGCCAAGATTCCTAAGCTCCATATGGGGAATTCGATAACGGTGACAACCGTGCAAGGTGTCGCGCACTACGTCGTCACCGATGTCCGCCGCGGTGGAGATCCGTTGCCCGTACCGCTTTCGGCCGGCCAGGGACGTCTCACGCTCGTCGCCGCGGTCGGGTCGGGGTGGCGCTCTGGCTGGGCGCCGACCGGGCTTGGTTTATGTCGACGCGAATTTGCAAGGCACCGGGCAGACGGCGCCTCCGGGACGTCCGACGCAGGTGCCGGCTGCGCAGCAGGCGATGGGCTCCGGCAGCAGCGCGCTCTACTCGCTCGCTCTCTGGCTCGAGGTAATGGCGATCGTCGCCGTTGGTGTCACATGGGCGCGCAGCCGTTGGGGCGGCTGGCAGGTGTGGCTGGCCGGCGCGCCACTGCTGGTCGCGACAGTGTGGATCGTCACGGAGACGGCGACTCGGCTGCTGCCGAACCTGCTCTAGGCAAGTCCCACCGCTGCTGTAGCCGAACTGTGTTCGTCTGGCGTTCAACCTCGCCTGCCCGTCGCGTCGTTTTGGCTCTCCTAGTTTCGGCAGCGCGGAGGTGGTCTCCGCTTGCACCTCGCAGGAGGACCTATGTTCAAGAAAGCAAGGGCCGTCGCGGTACTGAGCGTGGCGGGGCTCGGTGCGGCGCTGGTCGTCGGCTCCCCGGCCATCGCCAGCCCCGGTGGAGGCCGCGCAGGGAAGTTTCGTGGGAACTGGTACCGGCGACGTCGTCGGCGTGGGTTCGGACACCACCCAGTTCGCAGGGGACTTCCTCGCTGACGGTTCGACGAGCGACCCGGGCTACAACGGGACCGGCAACAAGTGGCGGGTCGATCAACATACGACGCCACCGGAGACGCAGTTGGCCGCGCGCTGTACAACAATGACACCACTCAGTTCTACACGGACTCACCGACTACCGCGGTCGTCCTGCGGGCGGGGCAAAACGCCCGTAGAAGACCCGGACGGGTCTACCGCCGGAATCCCTGCGCTCATCGTCGACTCGGCGGGCGCCGCCGGGTACCACGGTGCTGCCAACCCAGTCGATCCAGTACGCACGGTCGTCGCGGCTTCCTAAGACCGGTACCGGCTCGGAGACCAGCCTGTGTGACGGCAACGCAACCGGTTGCGGTGGCCTCAACATCTACCGGCATGGGCACCGACAGCCTACAGATCGCCAAGAAGTTCAGCGGGTCCAATGACACCGTGCAGCTCACCGCGTTGCAGCTGGCGCACATCTACCAGTGCGACCCCGGCTACACGACCTGGAACGGCTCGGGCATCGGCGGAACTTCCACCGAAACGATTATCCCGATCATTCCGCAGAGCGGTTCGGGCACTCGGAACGACTTCATCTCAAGCCTGACTGCCGCGCCTGGGCAGCACGCGGTCAATATCAACACGACGACCTGCGTTCAGACGGCGCAAGAGCACGACCCGGCGGGCATCACCGCGGCTCACGTCTTCGGTGGCACGACCCTCGCTCCTCAGGACGCGATCGAGCCGTTCTCGTTGGCACGCGTCAACCTCATCAACGCCGGCTACTTCGCCAACGCCAACGTCGCAGCCAACCAGGTCAGCCTGGTGACCGGCGGTTCCGCGTACAACCTTACGCGCGGCATGTACTTCAACGTGCGTCACGTCGACCAGCAGAGCTTGACTAAGTGGCAGCCCGGTAGGACGCCAGAACTGGGTGAACGCAATTTTCGGCCCGGGTGGCTACATGGCGAGCGCGTTCGGTGGCGGTGCGGACATCACCGACGCCGGCTTCGTCTACAGCTACAAGGACTGTGGCTTGGACAACGCCAACGTCTGCTAACTAAGCATTCCGGCCGCTTGTCGCCGGCCGCTTACTTGGGTCGGCGACAAGCAACGGGGCTCGCGCACAGATCGCTGCAAAGTCGAGAGGCAGAAATCCAAAACAGACCTGAAGGAGATAACCAGATGAAGCTTTACCCGAAGCGTGCGCTAGCTGGGGCCAGTGCCCTTGTTATCGCAGGCGGTTTGGCCCTGGCTGGCGCAGGTAGCGCTTTGGCCGCGGGCCCGCGCCGTGGGAGCCCGACCCGAACGCACAGGGTCAGCTCACATTCACTGACGCGAACGGCGTTCCGATCACGGGCGGCAACGTTAGCGACTCGCCGATCGCGAACTTCGCTCTCGGTTCGACGCCAGGACGCACCGGCGACACGAAGGCAGTGCTGTTCTACTACCTTCCTGTCAAGGGCGTTAACTCGCTGAACTGGAACGGTGGTCAGGTCGATGGACTGACGGTGTATTCACCGGGAACGGCGCTGCCGCCGAACTTGGCGAGCACCGGCCGCCCGGTGAACACCGACACTTCAGGCACCGCCAGTGTTAGCACGATGGTGACGAACTTCCCGAACGACTCCACGGTCGAACAGCGACCCGACGTGGCAGAACCAGTACGAAATACGGTTGAAGACCAACGGTGCGTCGGGCACGAACACGAACTATGACTCCGCCGACATCTTGGTTACCGGTTCGACGTGGGTGTTGGAGCCGCAGCCTGCTGCGACTGTGACGACCACGACGACGCTTACCCCAACCCCGGCGAGCCCGGACATCACCGCTAGCAACCCGGCGTCGGTCTCGTTGTCGACGGTGGTTACCCCGGCCGGTTCGCTGCCGGCTGGCTTCACCGGTTCGCCCGGTGTGGTTCAGATCAAGAACGGTGCTGCGATTGTGGCGACGGTGTCCATCGCACCCGGCACTGCTGCGCCGTACCACGTCACGACACCGCTGTCGCTGGCGAACCCGAGCTCGGGTAACTACGTCGCGACGTTCTACCCCGACAACGGCTCCGCGCTCGTAGGATCGGCCTCGCCGACAGTGCCGTATCGTGGTGGAAGCGCCTGCTGACACCACAGCGATCACGCTGGGTGTGACCGCTGGTCCGCACGCGGGTGACAACGTCACCTACAGCGGCACCGTGACCGACACCACCACGCCCGCCACAGTGGTCAACGCCGGCACAGTGAACCTGTTCGACAACGGTCCTCCGCAGCGTTGAACCCAACCCCGCTTCCTGTTACCGCAGGCGCATACACCTACAGCAACACGTTCGCGTCGGCTGGTTCGCACTCGATCGTGGCGGTCTATTCGGGTGTGTCGGGTCAGTTCCTGGGAGTCTCGTCGGCGCCACCGGCGACCTTCAGCCAGTCTCCACCCTGGAACCCGTGTGACCCGCAGTGGCGGCCAATGCACCGATGTTCAGACCATCACGGGCAAGGTCCCGATTGGCGTGCTGTCGATAGCTACCCCGTACACAGCGCTCACGCCGCTTGGACTTGGGTACGTTGGCGTTGGACCCGACCGACACGTACTTCACCGCGGCCAAGCAGTTCGGTAACAGCCGCACTGACCCGACGCAGGACATCCTGATCACCGACACCCGTGCGGGTAACTTGCCGTGGACCGCGCAGGCCCAGGCAGCGAACCTGACCGATGGTGGGGTCAATCCTGGTTCGTCGATCAGTGGTGAGAACGTGGGTCTGACCAGTTTGACGGTCGTGCCGGTCTCCGGTAACGGCTTCAACGGTACTGCGGCGAACTTCACCACGTCGCCAACGGCGCTGCGAAGCCGCCGGTTGGTCCGACTGACGCTGGGTTAGCTGGACTTGGTAACGAAGCGCATGACTTCGCCCAGGCCCAGCACGGTCTCGGTTCGGTTGGCCTGATCGGGACGCTAACACTGAACGCGCCGTCCTCCACCGAGGCTGGCCAGTTCACCGGCACCATCACCTTCACCCTCGTGGGCTCGATCGTCAGCGACCGGCCACTGAGTGAACGCAGCTAAGTAAGCGTAAGGAAGGACCGGGCGGGCAGCCAAGCTGCCCGCCCGGTTCTTGTCGTTCGGCGTTCACCTCGAACTTGCCCGTCGTACACCCACTAAAGGTTGGCTCTAGCCGTGCAACAACTGCTGCTGAGATTCCGCGTCCGGCCCCTGACCCGCGCGCATGCCATGGCGCTCGGATCGCTCGCGGTCGCGGTGCTCTTGTGGTCTCCGGCGGTCGCGAGCGCGGCCTCGCCGTCGCCGGCACCGACGACGCCTGCGGAAGCGGGCGGCGAGCCCGGCGCCGTCTGTCGAAGACTGCGGCCTTCGGCCTTGGGCCCTCCACCGCCAAGGCTCTCGATGACCGACCTACGTTCGTCTGGTCGGTCACGCCTTCGGGGACACTCAGCGACCATGTCGCCGCTGGTGAACTACAGCACCCAAGCATTGACGCTCGATCTGTACGTACGGGACGCCGTGAACGCTCCCAGTGGGGCGCTGACCATGCAAGCCAAGAGCGTGGCCCCGACGGACGCTGGAACGTGGATCACTCTCGAGATTCCTGCCAAGCCCCGACCGTGACCGTGCCGGCCCGTCCACCGTCATCGTCCCCATCTCGCTGCGAGTGCCGGGCAATGCGTCTCCAGGTGACCACACGGCGGGCATCATCACCTCCCTGACCGCGAAGGCGACTGCAAGCAACGGCAACCAGACCGTCAACCCGAACCTCGAACAACGCGTGGCCGTTCCGGTTCAGATCCGTGTCGCGGGCCCCATTCACCCGAATCTGGCAGTACAGGCTCTGAAGACGTCGTATCGCGAGGACCTGGACCCGGTAGGTGGACGGTCGGCGCCACCGTGACCTATGACGTGACAACACAGGAACGTCAACCTCGGCGGTCATCAACAGGTTTCGATCAGCGGCCTCTTCGGCTCGGTCCATGCAACAGTTGCGGACGTCCCGGTGCTGCTCCCTCGCAGTTCGGTTTTGATGACGGTGCCGGTGCGCGGTGTTTTCCCGCAGTTCCTCATGACGACGCACGTAACTGTGACCCCGCTCGTTCCGTCGGGAAGCGTCGACCCTGGTCTCGTCATCACTCACGCGAAGAAGCACTTCTGGGCCGTGCCCTGGGTGTTGCTCGGAATCGTTGTTCTTGCTGGCGTGACGTGGTGGCAAATGCGAAAGCGCAAGCGTCGCTCGAGTGGCCGCCACGGTTCGCCAGGCGGAGGTGGCCGGCGCCGTCGAGGCTCGTCGCCCGCCATGGGCGCAGGGCAGCAGCCTAGTGCGGCTCCAGGTGGCGTATCGGTGACCAACAGTTGGGGTCACTTGGTGGGCCGTCTCGTCCGTCGGCATCGTCGCAGTGCTTGCCGGAGGCTTCCCGATCGTTGACGCTGTTGCTTCGAGTGGATTGCCGTACAACGACCAGTACGCGCACGGCTCGATCGGGTTGTGCGACAAGGCCGGGCAACAACATCAGTCACGGCAGCGTCTACGACAAGCCGTTCGCTTGGCGAGCCGTCAGCGCGGTAGCGGCGTCAGGCGCGTTGGGTGGCCCCGGTCGCAAGGCAACGCTGTACGCGTACCAGCCGCGCAAGGGCGTCGATCCGGCGAACTGGAGCGGCCAGCAGCTCGGCGCGGCATCTGCGTACTCCAGCACCACCGTCCCCGTTGCTCAGCAGACGGATCGCGACCCGGCACTGTCGGACTACCTCAACAACTTCCCGCCGCAATGGGACAGGCTGGTCGAGTTGCGCATCTATTTCGGTGCGCTGCACACGCCCGTGTCGGCCTCGGCGTATCCCGCGGCTGACATTCGGATCGCGGGGACAACGTGGACTCTGCTGAATGGGGCCAAGGTCGATCTGCAACGCCGGCGGGCCCGTCATATCGGCCGAGGCCGGGATCCCCTCGTCCAACACGACGGGGCTGCAGCCACCTCAGCCCCTCTCGGCGGTCGCTGCGAAGGCCGTCGGTGCTCCGGCGCCGGCGCAGAGTGGGTCGCCCTCCGAAGGTGCAGTCGCGCTGGCGGGCTCACAGTCCCCCTCCAACGCAAACACAGCGACGTAGCTCTCATCGCGGGTGATTATCGTCGTGGTCGTCGCGGCCGCAACGGCTGCTGGAGGCTGGTTCTGGCGACGGTCACATGGTGGCGTGGGGGCACATAGCCGTGTCGGTAGCGCGGACACTGTTCGTTCACCCGCGCTCCGTCCGGCGTTCGCGCGGTCGAGCACGTTCCTTTGCCCGGCTACACGACCCTCGGAGAGGTTGGCGAATCCACGTGGACCGGCAAGTATCCGGCAGCCGCAATCTCGGGAGACAGACGCGTGAACGCAGTAGACATCATCAGCGACATGGGTAACACTCACGGCGCGACGAATCCGGCACACAGAACGCGGCAGCAGGCTCGGCTCGCTGCCGGCCTTCTGGTCGCCCTGGCGCCACTGCTGGCTCTCGTCGTCGCGAGCACGTCCGGCGTCGGTGCCCACAGCGCATTCGCCGACACGGCGGTGCCTTATGAGCCGGTGGGAGCTCCCAGCGAGGTTGGCACGATCACGTTCACGAACGCGAGCGGAACACCGATCACGAGCGGACATCTCAGCGATTCTCCGATCGCTGCCTACGCGGTTGGCTCCGTCGCGGCACACTCCGGCGACACCAAGGCCGTCCTGTATTACAAGAACCCCGTCAAGGGCGTCGATCCCGCGAACTGGCAGGGCGGCCAGATGGACGCTCTCACGACCTACTCGCCTGCTCCCAGTGGACTGCCGTCGAATCTAGCTGCCCTAGGCAACTCCGGCATTCCGGTGGTCACTGGTGCCTCGGGCGACCTCACGGTCAATGCGATGATCTCGACGTTTCCGAACACGAACACAGACGCAGCCTGGCAAAACCTCTATCAAATCCGAATGATCACGACGCACAACGGTGCCGGACCGACACGACCAGTATGACGCCGCCGATATCTTGATCAACTCGACCGCGGGGACGTGGCAGCAGGTTTACCCAGCGACCGCGGTACTTCCGACGCCCACTTCGACCGCGACTCCGACCGCGACGTCGACGGCGACGTCGACGGCAACGTCGACGGCCACTTCGACCGCATCCTCGACTGCGACTGCGACTGCGACGGCGACGGCGACGGCGACTACCAGTGCAACCGTTACGGCGGTCGACGCCAATGGCACCGCGCTGTCGACGAGCCCAACGCTGCAGGTTGGTCAGTCGATCACGATCACGGCAGGTGGCTTCAATGCTGGCGAGTCAGTGGGGGTCACCCTGCACTCGACGTCGCAGACGCTGACGACATCGACCGCGAGCAGCACCGGGGCTGTTACTTACAATTTCACGGTGCCGTCTGGGTCTCGAAAATGGCTCGCACTCGGTGGTGTTCGTAGGCAACACGAGCGCCGCGACGAAGACCTTCGCCTTCACAATGGCGCCGCCGACGACGTCGGTGGTGCTGGCGCCGTTCGCCGCGTCGGGGGCATCGGGGTCGTCGGGATCGCGGTCGCCGACCACCAGGGCCAGGCGCTTGCCGTCCGGCGACCAGGCAAGATTCTGCACGTCGGCGGGGTAGTGGGTGAGCTGGACGGCCTCGCCGCCCACCCGGGGGAGGAGCCAGACCTGGGTCTTCTTCCCCTCGCGGCCGGAGAGGAAGGCGAGATAGCGGCCGTCCGGGCTCCACCGCGGGGAGGTCTCGGGCTTCGGGCTCGCGGTCAGCCGCAGCGGCTCGCCGCCGGCGAGCGGCACCATGTAGACGTCGGTGTCGGCGCCGTCCTCCTTGCGCTGGTAGGCCTTGACGGTATAGGCCACGAGCCGCCCGTCGGGGCTGAGCCGCGGGTCGCCGACGCTCTTCAAGGCATAGACGTCGTCCGGCATCAGGACGCGCTGGGCGGTATTGGCGCCATGGGCGGTATTGGCGGCATGGGCGACATGGGCAAGTGAAAGTACGGTCAGCAACAGGAAGGTTTTTTTCATCGCGTCTCCTCGGATTCGGCGCCGGTAATCCTAACAGGTAAGATCTACCGCCATGCACGAAGGAACAGGACTGATCGTCGACGACGAGCCGCAGATCCGGCGGGTGGTCCGGAACGCCCTCGAAGGGGAGGCTGGCGCGGGTGATCGAGGCGGCGACCGGCAGCGAGGGGATCGACCTCGCGGCGGCCGAGCACCCGGCGCTCGTCGTCCTCGATCTCGGCCTTCCCGACATGCCCGGAATCGAGGTCTGCCGCGAGATCCGCAAGTGGTCGACGGCCCCCATCCTCGTCCTCTCCGCCCGCCACGCCGACCAGGAGAAGGCCTCCTCCTCGACGCCGGGGCCGACGACTACATCACCAAGCCGTTTCCAGCCCTGGAATTGACCGCCCGCGTCCGCGCCCACCTGCGCCGGGCGCAGATCGCCCCGGCGAGCCTGGGGCCGCCGAGCCTCTCACCCTCGGCGACCTGACCGTCGATCTCGCGGCGCGCACGGTGCGGCGGGGGAGGAGTCGGTCCATCTCACTCCATCGAATGGGAGCTCCTGCGCACTTTCCTCACCCAGGCGGGCCGGACGCTCACCCACCGCCAGCTCTTCGACTCGGTCTGGGGGCGCTCCTTCGGCGATCCGCAGCAGTACCTGCGGGTCCACATCGCCAACCTGCGGCGCAAGATCGAGCAGGACGCCGTGCGCCCGCGTCTCATCTTCACCGAGCCCGGGGTGGGCTACCGGCTCGAGCTGCCCCGCTGATGCCCGGGACGCTCTTCGACCGCTTGCAACACTCGGCTGGGGGCACTGGGGACGGTCGGCGCCGCTGGCTCCTCTGGCTCGCCATCCTGGCCGCGGTCACCTACGGGCTGGTGCGGGTGCGCGGCGACCTCGATCCGGCGCACATCACTCTCATCTACCTCCTGGTGGTTCTCGGCGGCAGCGCCTCCGGTGGGCGCCCCCTGGGCTTCGTCCTCGCCTGCGCCTCCTTCCTGCTCATCGATTACTACCTGCAGACGCCCTACGGCACGCTGGCGATCGAGAAAGGACCGGATTGGCTCGTGCTCCTCGCCTTCCTGGTGACGGCCACGGTCGCCACTCAGCTCCTCGCCCGCGCCGAGGCGGGGGCCGAGGCGGCGCGGCGGCGGGCTGCCGAGATCGATGCCCTGGCCGCCGAGCGGGTGCGCCTGATCGCCGAGGCCGAGCACGCCGAGGCCCTGCGCCAGGCCGACCGCCTGAAAGATGCCCTCCTCGCCTCGGTCTCCCACGACCTGCGCACCCCGCTGACGACGATCAAGGCCCTCGCCCACGACCTCGCCGGTCTCGCCGAGATCGCCGGCACCGGCGACGAGCGCGCCGCGATCATCGAGCAGCAGGCCGACCGGCTGAACCACATGGTGGCCGACCTCCTCGACCTCTCGCGCCTGAACGCCGGCGGGCTCCCCATGGAGCCGGAGATCAACGCCGCCGAGGATCTCGTGGGGGCGGCCCTCCAGCAGGTCTCGGGGGCCTTGCACGGCCGCGAGCTGCGCACCACCCTCGCCTGGTCGGAGCCGGTCCCCCTCGGCCGTTTCGACTTCGTCCACTCGCTCCGTATCCTCGTCAACCTGATCGAGAACGCCCTCAAGTACTCGCCGCCGGAGACCCCGATCGACGTCGAGGTGGCGCGGCGAGGGGAGTGGCTCGCCCTCTCGGTCGCCGATCGCGGCCGCGGTGTGCCCCAGGCCGAACGCGAGCGGATCTTCGCCCCCTTCTACCGGCCGGTCGGAGTCTCCCCCGACGCCGGCGGCGCCGGGCTCGGCCTCGCCATCGCCCGCCGCCTGGCGGAGGCCCAGGGGGGGACCCTGGTCTACGCCGAGCGTCCCGGGGGCGGCAGCGTCTTCACCCTCTGCCTGCCTTCCGCTTCGTTCCCGGAAGAGGAGATCGGGGAGTGGGACACCGGAAATGGCTTTGTAAACTCTTAACGCTCGCCCCCTCCATCTTTGTGCGCGCTTAACGCGCTTCCCGCTATCTTCCTGCCAGCCGAGGGACGAGGGATGAGCCGGAGCAAACATAGAGCCGCGCAACTCTCCTTGTTCGTCTTTTTCCTCGCCCTCGGGCTTTGTCACTTTCCGGTGGCGGCGGAGGAGACGCCAGGTTTGACCTTGGCCGCCGCGCGGCAGCAGGCCCTGGCCCACAGCTGGGACCTCCTGGCGGCGAAGAGCGACCTCGACCAGGCGACCGCGCAGTCCATCCTGGCGCGCGAGATCCAGAACCCCAGCCTCTCCTCGACCGTCAGCCAGATCCCGATCGACGGCAGCCCGGCCGGCACCCCGGCGGGCAACGGCCTCTTCGAGCGTTCCTACCAGACCGAGCTGGTGGTGAGCCAGCTGCTGGAAGCGCCCGGCAAACGCAGCCTGCGGCGCGCCTCGGCCGCGGCGGGGATCGACGCCGCCCGCGCCCGCTTCGCGGACGCCCGCCGGGTGCTCGACGCCGCGGTCGCCAAGGACTACGCCGCCGCCGCCCTGGCGGAAGCGAACGGCCGCCTGCTGGCGCTCGCCGCCCAGTCGCTCGCCCAGTCGGCGCGGATCGCCGGCGCCCGTTTCGCCGCGGGGGACATCTCGGCCTCCGATCGCCAGCAGATCGAGGTCGAGGCGGCGCGTTTCGCTCTCGAGGCGCGGACCAGCGAGGCGACGGCGAGGAACGCCCGCATCGCCCTGGACATCCTCCTGGGAATGCCGGCGCCGGCCGGCAACTGGCACGCCGCCGACTCCTTGGAGGAGCTCGCCCGGGCCGCCGTGTCGCTCCCGACCGGCGCTCCTGCGGGGGAGGCTCCGGCGCGGCCCGACCTCGTCGCCGCCGAGGCTGCCCTCCACCGCTCGGAGCTCGATCTCGCGCTCGAAGAGGCCCGCCGGGTGCCCGACCCGACGCTCCTCCTACTCTACGACCACATCCCTCCCGACAAGACGAGCGCTCTGGGAGTCGGGATCTCGATCGATCTGCCGGTGTGGAACCGCCACCAGGGGGCGATCGCCGCCGCCACCGTGGCGCGCGACCAGGCGGCGCGGGAGCGGCAGCGGGTCCGGGCCGGGATCGCCGGCGAGCGGGCCACGGCGCGGACCGCCTTCGACAACGCCGCCGAGCGCTTCAACGACTACCAGCGGGAGATCCTGCCCAAGGCCCTGGAGGTGCGGGAGACCGTCGTCTACGCCTACCAGAACGGCGGCGCCTCGCTTCTGGAGCTCCTGGAAGCCGAAAGAAACGCCAACGATCTCCGCTTGGCCGCCGCCCAGGCCGCCTCCGACCTGGTGAGCGCCGCCGCCGACCTCTCCTCCGCCCTCGATCTCCCTTTCCCCTTGCCCATAGAACCCGCAGAACCCGTAGAGCCTAGAGAAAGAAACCATGAAACGTCACGCCCTCCTCCTTTTCGCCCTCTTCGCCCTCTTCGCCGGCGTCCTCCCCTGGGTCACGGCCTGCAGCTCCAAGCAGAAACCGGCCGCGGCGGCCGGTCCCCGGCTCTCCGGCGACCGCATCCAGTACGCGGCGAACGCCAAGGAGCTCGACACCCTCTCCCTCCAGCCGGTCGAGCCGGCCGCCTCGGCCGCCGTCCGCACCACCGGCCGCCTGGCCTGGAACGAGGACCGGACGGCCCGCGTCTTCCCGCCCGTCGGCGGCCGGGTCGGCCGGCTGCTCGCCGGCCTCGAACAGCGGGTGGGAGTGGGGACGTCGCTCGCCACCCTGGAGTCGTCCGACTTCGGCCAGGCCCAGGCCGACGCCAATCGCGCCGCGACCGACCTCGCCGCCGCCGAGCGCAACCTGGAGCGCGCCCGGCTCCTCTACGAGCACGGCGCTGCGCCGAAAAAGGAGCTCGACGCCGCCGAGGCCGACCGCGACCGCGCCCGGGTGGAGAGCGAGCGGACGAAGAGCCGTCTCGCCCTCCTCGGCGGCCGGCTGGGCCAGGTCGATCAGCACTATGCCTTGAAGAGCCCCATCTCGGGGGTGGTGGTCGACCGGGCGCTCAATCCCGGCCTGGAGGTGCGCCCCGACGGCCAGACGCCGCTCTTCACGATCTCCGACCCGCGCCACCTCTGGGTCTATCTGGACGTCAACGAGAAGGACATCGCCCACCTTCGGCCGGGGATGGTCTTCAAGCTCGGGAGCGCGGCCTATCCCGACCGTACCTTCGCGGGCAGGGTCGATGTCGTGGGCGACACCCTGGACCCTGCCACCCGCACGGTCAAAGTGCGCGGCAGCGTCGACAACCCGGACCGGCTGCTCAAGGCCGAGATGTACGTCGACGTCGAGCTCCGCGACCCCTCCGCCGCGCCGAGCCTGGAAGTGCCTTCGGCGGCGGTCGTCTCCTCGGGCGAGCAGCGCTTCGTCTTCGTCGAGGAGGGCCGGGGGCGCTTCCGGCGCCAGCCGGTGACCCCCGGTCCCGAGCGCTCGGGCAAGACCGAGATCCTGGGCGGCCTCGCCGAGGGCCAGCGCGTGGTGGTGGAAGGGGGCCTTCTCCTCCAGTCCATTCTCGACTCTCGGAGCTGACGTGTTTCGAACCTTCACCGCCTATGCGCTCCGCAACCGGGCGATCGTCCTCCTGGTGCTCGCGCTCTTCGCCGCCGCCGGGGTGGCCGCCTTCCGCCACCTGCCGGTCGAGGCCTATCCGGACGTCACCAACGTTCAGGTGCAGATCATCACCCTTTTCCCCGGCCATGCCGCGGAGGAGGTCGAGCAGCTGGTCACCATCCCGGTCGAGAACCAGATGAACGGCATCCCCAAGCGGGCCTCCCTGCGCTCGATCTCGCTCTTCGGCCTCTCGGTCGTCACCATCGTCTTCGAGGACGACGCCGACTCGGTCTACGTGCGGAACCAGGCGTTCGAGCGCCTGCAGGCGGTGTCCTTCCCGCCCGGCGCGGCGCCCGGCCTGTCGCCCGACTCGACCCCGGTGGGCGAGATCTATCGCTATACCCTGGTCGGCCCCACGGGGATGTCGCCGCTCGAGCTCAAGTCGCTCGAGGACTGGGTCGTCGAGCGCAAGATCCGCCAGGTCCCCGGGATCGTCGACGTGGTCGGCTTCGGCGGCCCCACCAAGCAGTACCAGGTGCTGGTCGACCCCATCGAGCTCAAGTCGTACGGCATCTCTTTAAAGCAGGTGCTCGACGCCCTCTCGGCGGGCAACCGGAACGCCGGCGGCGCCTACATCGAGCATGGCAGCGAGATGTACGTCGTGCGCGGGCTCGGCATGGTGCAGAGCCTGGCGGACATCGGCGCCATCGCCGTCTCCACCCGCGGCGGCACCCCGGTCCTGATCAAGGACGTGGGCAAGGTGATCCAGGGGGCGGCGCTCCGCCTCGGGCGGGTGGGCAAGCTCCTCACCCTGGTGCGCTTCGACCCCGCCGACCAGGACGACGTCGTTCAGGGGACCGTCCTCCTGCGCAAGGGGGAAAACGCTTTGGAGGTGCTCTCCCGGGTGCGGGCGAAGATCGAGGAGATCAACCGCGACGAGCTGCCGCCGGGGGTGAAGATCGTCCCCCACTACGATCGGACGGAGCTCATCGAACGCACTCTCCACACCGTGCGCAAGAACATGGCCGAGGGGATCGGCCTCGTTCTTCTGGTGCTCATCCTCTTTCTCGGGCTCGGCAACTGGCGTTCGGCGCTCATCGTCGCCGCGGTCGTGCCGCTGTCGCTCCTCGGCGCCTTCCTCCTCCTCGATCTCCGCGGCATCCCCGCCAATCTGATCTCCATGGGAGCGATCGATTTCGGCATCATCGTCGATTCGGCCGTGGTGGTGACCGAGAACCTCCTGCGCATCCTGGAGGAGCGCGGCGACAAGGTGCGCTCGCTGGGGGCCGCCATCACCCAGTCGGTCGCCGAGATGGGCAAGCCCATCCTCTTCTCGAAGGCGATCCTGCTCACCGCCTTCCTCCCCCTCTACACGATGCAGCGGGTGGAGGGGAAGATCTTCCGCCCGATGGCGCTCACCCTGACCTTCGCCCTCCTCGCCGGGACGGTCCTCGCCATCTTCGTCGTGCCCACCCTCCTCTCGTTCGCCTTGAAGGGGACCCAGGTGGCGCACCACGCCCGGCTCGTCACCTGGCTGGAGCGGCTCTACCGGCCGGCCCTCGATTTCGCCCTCGCCCGGCGCACCCTCTCGCTCGTCCTCGCCTTAGCCCTCCTCGCCGTCTCCGGCTGGGTGGGCGCGATCCTCGGCTCCGAGTTCCTGCCCAAGCTCGACGAGGGCTCGCTCTGGGTGCGGGTCGTCATGCCCGGCTCCATCTCGCCCACCGAGGCCGACCGCATCGCCACCCGGGTGCGCGCGGCTCCTCGGCAGCTTCCCCGAGGCCAAGGTGGTGGTCTCTCAGCTCGGCCGGCCGGACGACGGCACCGACGTCAACGGCTTCGACACCGCCGAGTTCTTCGTCGATCTGAAACCGCGCGAGGCGTGGACGACGGCGCCCGACCGCGAGGGGCTCTCCGAGGCGATCCGGCGGCGCCTGGGGACCATCCCGGGCATCGAGCTCACGGTCTCCCAGGTGATCGAGGACAACGTCAACGAGGCGGTCTCGGGGATCAAGGCCGAGCTCTCGGTGAAAATCTTCGGACACGATCCGAAGATTCTTCAAGAGATCGCCGACCGGGTGGCCGAGGTGGTGAAGCGGGTCCCCGGCAGCGCCGACGTGGCCGCCGAGCGGCTGGCCGGCCAGCCGCAGGTGCAGATCGCCGTCGACCGGCTCGCCGTGGCGCGCTCGGGCCTTACGGTCAACGACGTCCAGTCGGTGATCGAGACCGCCTTGGGCGGCGCCGTCGCCACCCAGGTGCTCGAGGGGGAGCGGACCTTCGACCTGGTGGTGAAGATGGCGCCCGCCGCGGTCGCCGACCTGGACGCCATCCGCGCCCTTCCCGTCCTCGGGCCCAACGGCGAGAAGCTCACCCTGGGCTCGCTTGCCAGGGTCGCCGTGGCCCCCGGCTTCGCGCGCATCTTCCGCGAGGAGAACGCCCGCCGGACCGACGTCAAGTTCTCGGTCGAGAACCGCGATCTGGGCTCGCTCGTCGGCGAGGCGCAGCGGAAGGTGGCGGCCGCGGTCCACCTGCCGACCGGTTACAAGCTGGAGTGGACGGGCGCCTTCGAGAACCAGCAGCGGGCCTTGGCGCGGCTCCTGCTGATCGTGCCGCTCACCTTGATCGCCGTTTTCTTCCTCCTCTTTCTCGCCTTCGACTCGGTGCGCCTGGCGATCCTCATCCTCTTGAACGTTCCCTTCGCCGCGGTGGGCGGGATCCTCGCGCTGCCGGTCGCCGGGCTCACTCTCTCGGTCTCCGCCCTGGTCGGCTTCATCGCCCTTTTCGGTGTCGCGGTGCAGAACGGGGTGCTGATGGTCGAGCGCATCCGCGAGCTGCGCCGGAGCGGCGAGGACCTCCCCGCGGCGATCCGCGAGGGGGCGATGACCCGCATGCGCGCCGTGGTGATGACCGCCGCCATGGCGAGCCTGGGCCTCCTCCCGGCCGCTCTCTCGCACGCGGTGGGGGCGGAGACCTCGCGCCCCTTCGCCGTGGTGATCGTCGGCGGCCTCGTCACCTCGACCCTCCTCACCCTCTTCGTGCTCCCGCTCCTCTACAGCTTCTTCGAGCGGGAGCCGGCGGAGAGCTGACCTGCGATCCCGATCCTGTCCCCGCGTCGGCGGGGAACGGTAGGGCTCTAGCGCTCGGTCCTGCCGCCAAACCGGTGCATCCCCGCTCCCGCGGGGAGAACGGAAGGTTCGCGGCTCGACGCTTCATAGCGCCTCCGGAGCATCCCCGCGCGAGCGGGGAACAGATCGGCACTTAAGCGCCGTCAAAAGCGCCCGAGGCGGTGCATGCCCGCGTCGGCGGGCAACGGGCGTCCAGTCAAAAACCGGCTCGTTTGCAGAGGAGGAGACCGCAGCCGAACCCCTTGGCCGGGCCGATCCCATGCTGGAGGGCGAGGAGGAGGGCCGGGACGTCGGTCACGGTGAGCGTTCCGGCGAAGTCGCAGGTCGCGAGACGTACCCGTGTTCCCCCGGGCTTGGTGAGATCGACGATCTCGTAACGATCGACCCGCACGGCCGTGGGCTCGACGGTGAAACCGTGCTTCGGGGCCCGTTCCAGAAGCCAGGCCGTGCCGCGCTCCTGCGCCAGCTGGGCGACGGTCGGCCGCTCGCTCCTGGGCACGCCGCGGGCCTGGAGCTCCCGCTTGGCATCCATCACCACGTCGTGGCGAGCCCCCTGGCGGCTCACCACCGGGTTGGCGCGGAGGGCGAAGTGCAGGCGTTCGCCGGCCTTGAGCACCGGGTCGAAACGTTTGCTCTCCACCCGGAAGACCCCGGGGACCGCCCGCGGCTCCCGCTCCGACAGGCAGAAGATCCGTGGCTCTCTCCCCTCGCGATCCAGGCGGTAGAGGAAGTCGCGCCGGCGCTCCGGGCCGTCCGCGAAGAGCGCCCAGACCTCCTGGTGAAAGCGGTAGGGGTTGGCGAACATCCGGCCGAGGACGGGAGCGCCCGGCGTTTCGTGGGCGAGGCTGATTCGACTGAGGAACATCTTTATCCCCTCTCGTCCCCTTCTTTCGTCGGGATAGCTGGGGTGAAGAGCTCGCGCCTCGTCCGGTACTCCTGGCGCGGGCGCGAGCCGGGATCGTCGCGGCGGAGGGCGCTCTGCTCCGCTTTGAGGCCTACCGTCTCCGGGCTGCCCTCCCAGAACACCCCGAGGCTCACCCGGCTGCCCCCCCGCATCCGCTCGACCGGCAGGGGGAAGGGGAGGGGGAGCTCCGCCCCTTCGAGGGCGGCCGCGGCGGAGGGCGCTTCGATCACCCGCGGGGAGAGCGGGAGCCCCAGGGGGCACGACTTGCGCCCTAAATAGAGCGTGAAGACCGGGCGTTCGAGAGCGCCGGCGAGGGCGGGGAGCTCCCAGCGGGGGCGCTCCCCCTCGTGCCAGGCCGCCACGCTGTAGAGCGCGTCGGCGCGGTAGTCGCGCCGGGAAAGGATGGTTTCGAGCTCGTCTCTCCGGCCGCGGAGCTGGGCCTCCCGGGTGGCGTAGACCCTGCCGCGCCGCGGCGCCGCCACCTGCGCCGTGTGGTAGTCGCCGAAAGGAATCCCCGCGCTCTCGACGCGCACCGCGAAGCGGAGGGTGCGGCCGAGCTCGCGGTGCTCCTCTTCGGCCTCATGGCGGAGACCAAGCGCGGCCGCGAGGAGCCCGAGGAGCGCCGAGCGGGTGGGATGGAGGGCCGACGGCCGTTCCTCGCCGACCGCGATCTCCCCCCAGGAGGCGAGCGGTCCATAGAGGCGAAAGAGAAGGAACCGCATCCGCTCTATTCCCCGGCCCTCAAGGGCGTGCCGAGGAAGTCGAGGAGCTCGCCGAAAGAGCCGCCTCCCGCCGAGACGTCGAAGACGTAGCTCGCCTCCGCCGTGGGGCCGTAGGCGCGGTCGAGCTGGCCGCGCAGTGAGTCGAGCCGGGAGACGCTCTCCTTGAGATAGTCCCGGCCCTCGACCGGAGCGAGAAAGGCGACGGCGAGGGAGCGCGGCTGCTGTTCCCCTTTTTCGGCCAGCACGTAGGAGGCGTAGGCGCGGGAGGCGAAGCTCGCCTGCTTGCCGACCGGGGCCACCTTGGCCGTGGCCTCGGCGAGAGCGCGGAGGGTCTTCGCCGCGAGCTGCCGGTCGCCGCCCAGGTTCTCGACCAAGAGGTCGCGGTTGACGCAGATGTAGAGATAGAAGAGGCCGGCCCCGAACTCGGTCTCCCCGATATGCCCCGCCCCCCGGTCCTCCTCCCCCGTGTTCAAGTCGTCGACGGCGCTGAAGTAGTCGTCCTCCACCTCCACCCGGTGGACGGTCAGGGCATGGGCGACCTGGACGGCGGCCTCGACGCTGTAGGCCGGCACCGCCGCCAGCATGCGGCCGAAGAGCGCGATGTCGACCGCCCGCTGGTCTTTCTTGAGGAGCTGGAGCTCGGCCTCCCCGGGCTCGCGGCGCTCCCTGGCGAGGACCGCCACCAGGCTCTCGACCGCCGCCAGCTCCTCTGGGCTGAAGTGGACGAGCTGCTCGGTCTCGACCTCGCCGCTGTCGCCCTTCTTCTGAGCCTTGAGCTTGCCGAAGACCCCGGCGATCTTCTCGGCCCCGGCCCGCGCGGTCTTCCGCGGCACGCCCTGGGCGAGGAGATCCTTCAAGACCCGGCTGCCGAGCTCCTTCGTCCGCGTGCCGATCCGGCCGCCCAGGGCGCTCTCGAACGCCTCCGAGGTCCGCCAGGCGCGCTTCAGGCTCTGCGACGAGATCCGGAGCCGCTTGACCCCGCCCATGACCGCCGTCTTGGGTCGCCCCAGGTCGTCACGGTTGAGGTTCGACGGTGGATAGGACGTCAGCAGGTGAAGCTGCAGGAACTCGCTCATCGACCTTGGCTCCTCTGGCGGTCCGGGTGGTGACGAAGGTGTTGGCATAGTAGTCGTAGGCCCAGGCCTGGCGGGTCTGGGGGTCCCAGCGATAGGCGGCGTCGGCGAGGGCGAGGAGGTCGACCCGTTCGCCGAGCAGGCGGACGATTCGGACCAGGTGGGCGTAGCGCTCGGCCGGGTCCTCCACCGCGAGGAGGCGGCGGAAGCGGTTTTCGCTCACCTTCGGAGCCCCTCCCCGGCGACCGGCGCCGGCGAGCTGGGCGGCGACCGAGGTGCCCGGAACGTGCTCCCGCACGTGGGCGGCGAGGCCGGCCACCGCCGCGGCTCCGAGGCTGCTTTCGAGACGGTCTTCCCCGCAGGGGGCGAGCGCCTGGAGCAGCCGGTAGTAGGCCGGCTCGTAACTGACCTCGACCGGGATCGACGCCCGCCGCAACCTCGCCCGTGCCGCCGGATCGCCCTGGAGCTCCCGGTACCAGGCGAGGAGCGCCGAGGCTGCCTCCGGGTCTCTACGAAACGACAGGGATCGGCTCATGGAGGTCTCCTTCCCGCGGTAGGAATGGAACATTCAACGGGGCGCTCGCGGTTGTCGTGGCCCCGCGTCCGGCCCTGGGCAGGTCGAGGACGGCGAGCATCCGCGGTCCCTGTAGAGCTCGCTCCAGGCCTTTCCAGGCGAGAGCGATCCGCCGCGGCTCGGTCGCCTCGACGAAGCCGCCGCCGCAGAAGCCTTCGAACGCCTGGTGGGCCGTCCCGACGAGGCAGCGGTGCCACGAGGCGCGGACCGATGCCGCCGATTCGCTCCCCAGGGAGAGCGCCTGACGGAGCTGCCCCAGATGATCGAAAAAGGCGGCTTCGGTCTCCTGCCAGAAGCGGACGGTCAGGTCCCCGGGATCGCCTCCCAGGTCCTCTGGCCGGCCGGAGACCGCCTCCCTGGCGGCGAGGACGAGCGCCCCCTCGGCCTGCCTCGCCGCGAGGACGAGCGCGGCGGCCTGCCGCTCGTACTCCGCTGCGCGCCCCGGCGGGACCCGGGGGAGCGGCAGCCTGCCCTCGACCCAGGCCCGGGCCTTCATGTTGTCCATGTCGTAGCCGAAGGCCCAGAGCTGATAGTCGGTCCCGTCGCTCGGCTCCTCGTGGCTAAGGCGATGCGCCAGCTCCGTCACCACCCGCGCCGGATGCCGCCGCAGCTCCGGGGAGCTCTGGACGAGCCCCAGCCAGTACCGGTAGGAGGGTCTCGCCTGGCCGCCCTTGACCGGAAACAGGGCCCCGCCGGCGTCGATCCCGTGTGGGCTCAAGGGGTGCTCCCAGGGGCCGGTGTAGTTGATCCCCAGGTTGAGGACGAGAAAGCGCGCGACGGCCGGGCGTGCCGGCGCGCCGCAGAGGTCGCAGGTCGGCTCGGCATCCCGGGCGTCCCTGGTGTCTCCGGCATCGGCCAGCAGCCGGATCCGCCGCGGCATCGCCCAGTAGACCTGGAGCGGGTCGACGTCCTCCCGGGTGGTGGCCTGCCCCGTCCCCTTCTCGCTCGTCCGGGTCGGCGCGAGCCAGGGGAAGCAGTCCTCGAGCCGGCTCCCCTCGGGGGGACCGGGGGGGAGGCTGCCGTTCGCGAGGACGTTCTGCCAGAGGGTCGACCAGAGATCCCGGGGGTGGACCACCAGAGTCGTCAGCGGCCCACCGCCGCGGACCCCGGTCCGGTGCCCCTGCCCGCCGCTCGGGGCGTTGATCTGGAGAGTGAGGAGAGCCGCCGCGGCGCAGGCCGGGCAGAGGCGTTGAATCCTCCCGGCCTTGACGAAGTGATCCTTGCCGAGACGGGAGGTGTTCTCGCCCGGGGCATCGATCAGCAGGCGCTCGATCGGCTCCTCGCCCGGGCTCTCGTCGGCGAGGGTCAGGTCCTGCAGGAATCGCGCGCCTGGGCCGAAGAGCTCGAAGGCGTGGGCGAAGGGTTCGAGGGCCCGCCGCAACCCCTCCGGGTCGGGCTCCTCCCAGCCTCGGCGCCACTCGCGCTCGTCTTGCGGGGCGAGCGCGGTCTGCAGCAGGCCGATCAGGAACTGGACGAGGGCGCCGTCGAAATCGGCTCGGGGCGAGGCCAGGGCAACGACGGGATCTTCCGCCAGGCGCTCCGCCACCTGCCATGGCGCGATGCGCTCCGCTACCCCGCTCCGCCGGCGCACCGGGAGCCAGGGATCATGAAGGAGGTTCATCCGAATTTCTCCACTGTCCTTCTCGCGAAGGACGTCCAGAGTCAGAGACCGAATCCGGACCGCGGGCGAGAGGCCCCGCGGCCGGCGCTCGAAGCACGCGCGAGCGGCCGCGGTCTATTCGTTCTGGCGCTGGATGAGGAGAAGGATGTCGGCGGCGGACCGCGGGCGGGGCGCCCGCGCGCTCGCCGTGCCTCGGGCCGCTCCCGGCCGAGGAGAGGAGCGGACGCCCGGCTCGGCGGCGGGCGCTCCGGAGGGGGGCACCTCGGCAGCCACGGCGGGCAGTGCCGGGACCCCGGCGGGGAGAGAGACGCCCGGCACGGCGCGGGCCGGTTCCTCGGCCACGACCTCGCGCAGCCCCCCGCCCCGGCGCGATCCCTCGACCCAGGCGAGCACCCCCGGCTCGCCGGGACGGGCGGGCTCGCCCCGCCGCCCGACCTTGCGGCTGAGGTCGAGGGCGTTCCCCGGCGAGAGGGCCGGCATCGCCGGCATCGGGGACATTGGCGACAGGTTCGCCCTCGCCGGCCGGGCGATGGCGAAGCGCTGGGGCAGCTCGAAGGCGAGCTCCTGGCGTTCGTCGCCGACCCGCAGCAGCAGCCTGGCGTTCCCGGTGGGAAGATCGGGGACCTTCCAGCTGAAGCGGCGCAGGTCGCGGTCGAGGTGCGGCGTGATGCGGACGGGGTAGGTTGCGCCGCCGTCGAGCGAGAGGAAGGCCTCCCACTCCTCCCACTCCTTTTGCCGCAGGCCGGCGAGCGGCGCCCACTCCAGAGTCGCCGAAGATCCGGGCTCGAGGACCGCCCCTTCGCCGGGCGCCACGAGGCGCACCGGGAGGGGCGCGGCAGTCGCCGGGGCGGCCGAGAGCCCGATCGAGAGGAGGGCGGCGGCGAGGAGCCGGCGGGAGAATCCGTCCATCATGTCCCCCCTACGATACAGGGGTCGCACGAGAGCGGCAAGGAGACCGCGGTGCCATCCCCGCGACGGCGGGGAACGATCGAAGGGGGCAACGTGGGTCGCAGCATCCCGCGGAGCATCCCCGCGGTCGCGGGGAACGGATCTCGACTGTAGCAAGTTCGGCCTGCC
>CAWCIU010000008.1:0-1182500 GCA_963795735.1 uncultured Acidobacteriota bacterium
AGGGAGCGGTCGCCGTGCCGTCGGCGGTGGCGATGTCGAAGGTCACCCCGCCGGGCCCCGCCGGGGCGGAGAGGCTGACCGTGAAGGTGAAGCTGGTGGTGCCGGCGTTACCCTCGTTGAGCGAGACGTCGTTGATCGTCAGGTTGACCGGCGGCACCGCGTTCGGCGTCAGGGAGAAGTCGTCCACCGCCAGGCCGTCGTCGGCGCCGGTGGCGTCGGTGTCAGTCCAGCGGATCCAGAAGGTGGCGCCGTTGGCGATGCTCAAGCTCGAGATCGTCGAGGAGCGCGCGGTCCGGTCGGCCGCCGCGTTGCCGTTCTTGGCTCCCGTCGTGGCGGTGTCCGGAGTGACGAAATTGAGGGCGGCGACGCCGGTCCAGGTGCCGGTGACCAGGTCGGTCGCGTTGGTGCTGTATTCGAAGTTGAGCTGGTCGGTCCGCGCCGCGGTGCCGAGGCGCCACTCCTCGCCGTTGTAGGCGACGGCCAGGCTGGTGATCGTCGCGCCCGTGTTGTTGGTGTAGCAGGCGCCGAAGATCGGGATGAGGGTACCGCTGCGCAGGCTGCCGAGCGCGCGCTCGGTGCTGCCCGCGGCGCCGTAGCTGTAGGTGTCGCCCGTCGTGCTGCCTCCGGTGTCGACGGCGTACTGCTCGTTGTCGCGGGCTCCGCCTCCCGATTCGGTCATGAACCACCCGGGGATCGTCAGGTTGTTGGTGGTGCTCCCGGCCACGTTCGAGAGCGTGTCGAAATTCTGCGTCGCCGCCGACCCGAGGGTCGTCAGGCTGACGCACTGGGCGGCGGCTTGGCGGACCGGCAATACGGACAGGGCGGCCAGAGCCAGGACGAACGAGATTCGGCGGACGAGGAGCATGCGCGGTTTCCCTCCAGGTGAAGCTCCAGCCGTGAGACGGCATGGACAGCGCTTTCAAGAAAGACGGGAAAGTGTAACCGGCGAATGGCGAAAAATGCGTCACGTCGCCGTGACGGACGCGCACCTTTCCAGATGCGGAGCCCGCGCAGGCCTGCGGCGGCGGCAGCGGCGGCATGCGGGCATCTACTTTGCAAAGTGACGCGCCCGTTGGATACTTGGCCATGAGGCAGACGAGATGAGCGACCAGGGTTTCAAAGGCTTCGTCCGGGCTTCCACGGGAATCGAGGGGCTCGATTACATTCTTGACGGCGGTTTTCCGATCAACCGGATGTACCTGCTGGAAGGCGATCCGGGGGCGGGGAAGACCACGACCGCCTTGCAGTTTCTGCTCGCCGGCGCCCGCGATGGGGAGGCCGGCGTGTACGCCACCCTCTCCGAGACCGAGGAGGAGCTGCGGGACGTCGCCAGCTCTCACGGCTGGTCGCTCGACGGCATCACCATCTGCGAGCTGCAGACCGCCGAGGAGAGCCTCAAGGCGGACTCGCAGTACACCCTCTTCCACCCCTCGGAGATCGAGCTCTCGGAGACCACCCGGGCGGTGCTGGACACCGTCGAGCGGGTGAAGCCGCGGCGCGTCGTCTTCGACTCGCTCTCCGAGATGCGGCTGCTGGCCCGCGACTCCCTGCGCTACCGGCGGCAGATCCTGGCGCTGAAGCACTACTTCACCGGCCAGAATTGCACGGTGCTGCTGCTCGACTACACCGGCTCCACCACCGGGGACTTCCAGCTCCAGAGCCTGACCCACGGCGTGGTCTCCTTCGAGCAGCTCGCGCCGGGGTACGGCGGGCAGCGGCGGCGCGTGCGGGTGCAGAAGGTGCGCGGCGTCGCCTTCCGCGACGGCTACCACGACTACCGGATCGGGACCGGCGGCCTGCAGGTCTTCCCCCGGCTGGTGGCCGGAGCCCATCCCCACGGCTTCTCTCCCGGGACGGTGACGAGCGGGCTGCCGACGCTGGACACCATGCTGGGCGGCAGCCTCGACCGCGGCACCAGCACCATGCTCCTGGGGCCGGCCGGCGTCGGCAAGTCGACCCTGACGGCGCAGTACGTCACCTCGGCCGCGGCGCAGGGCGACCGCGCCCTGATCTACACCTTCGACGAGTCGGTGGAGAACTGGATCGGCCGCGCCGAGCGGCTGGGCCTCTCCATCCGCCGCCAGGTCGAGGAGGGCCGCGTCGTCATCCGCCAGATCGACCCCGCCGAGCTCTCGCCCGGCGAGCTCGCCTTCGACATCCGCCGCGCGGTCGAAGCCGGCACCCGGATGGTGGTGCTCGACAGCCTGAACGGCTACCGCCACGCCATGCCGGAGGAGCGCTTCCTGGTGCTCCACCTGCACGAGCTGCTCTCCTATCTCAACCAGCAGGGGGTGCTGACCCTGCTCGTCATGGCCCAGGCAGGCCTGGTGGGTGAGACCCTGGAGTCGCCGGTCGACCTCTCCTATCTGACGGATACGGTGATCCTGCTGCGCTACTTCGAGGCCTTCGGCGAGGTCCGTAAGGCGATCTCGCTGGTCAAGCGGCGCAACGGCGCCCACGAGACCACCGTGCGCGAGCTGCGCGCCGGCGACGCCGGACTGGAGGTCGGGCGCGAGATCAAGGAGTTCCAGGGGGTGCTCAGCGGACGTCTCCAGTACCTGGGAGAGGTCGAGCCGCTGCTGCACGACGGCCAAGCCAAGGGCGGCAACGGCCGGGGAGGCCCCGGCCTTGCCTGAGATCACGTCGCTGGAAGAGCGCGTCCTGGTGCTGGCCCCCACCGGCCGCGACGCCGTGCTCGCCTGCCAGCTCCTCGCCACGATGGAGGTGCCGGGCGTCCCCTGCCCCAGCGCCGCCGATCTGTTCCGGGAGATGGAGAGCCGGAGCGGGCGCCGTGATCGTCGCCGACGAGGCCCTCCAGCCGGAGACCAGCGACGGCCTGCTGCAAAGGCTGGGCGAGCAGCCTCCCTGGTCGGACCTGCCGCTGATCGTCTTCACCCGCGGCCAGGAGAGCAGCGAGACCCTGCTCGAGCGTCTGGTGCCGCGCGGCAACGCCACCATCCTCGAGCGGCCGGTGCGCCTGAGCACGCTGACCAGCGCCGTCAAGGCCGCCCTGCGCGCCCGCCGCCGCCAGTACGAGATCCGCGACCTGCTGCGCCGCCAGGCCGAGGCCGACCGGCGCAAGGACGAGTTCCTCGCCATGCTCGGCCACGAGCTGCGCAACCCCATGGCGGCCATCCGCAACGCCCTGTGGGTGCTGGACGAGATCGGCTCGCAGGAGCCGCAGGAGGTGCGCCAGCGGGAGGTCATCGTGCGCCAGACCCGCCACCTGGTGCGCATGGTGGACGACCTGCTGGACGTCTCCCGCGTGACCCTCGGCAAGATCAGCCTCCAGCGCCAGCCGGTCGACCTGCGGGACACCGCCGAGCGGTGCCTCGCCGAGCTGGGGATGGAGACGCTCGCCCGCAACAACGGCCTCGAGCTCGCCGTCGAGACGCAATCGGCCGCGGTGATGGGCGATCCGGTGCGTCTGGAGCAGGTGGTGTGCAACCTGCTGCAGAATGCCATCAAGTACACGCCACGCGGCGGGCGGCTGCGGGTCGCCGTGGGCACCGAGGGGAAGGAGGCGGTCGTGCGGGTACGCGACACCGGCGTCGGCCTGTCGCCCGGGATGCTGCAGACGATCTTCGAGCCGTTCGCCCAGGTGGAGAGCTCGCGCCGGCACTCCGAGGGGGGACTCGGCCTGGGGCTGCCGCTGGTGCGCAGCCTGGCCAAGATGCACGGCGGCCGGGTGGAGGCGCTGAGCGGCGGGCCGGGCCAGGGGAGCGAGTTCGTCGTCCGCCTGCCGCTGCTGGCCGAGGACGTCAAGCCGACGAAGTTCCGCAAGCCGGCGCGGCCCGTCGAGGCGCCCGAGCCCGCGGCCGGGCTCCACATCCTGGTGGTGGAGGACAACGAGGACGGCCGCGAGTCGCTGCGCGAGCTGCTCGAGATCTGGGGGCATCAGGTCACCGTCGCCGGCAACGGCCCGGAGGGGGTGGAGATGGCCTTCTCCATCCGCCCCGAGGTGGCGCTGGTGGACATCGGTCTGCCGGGGATGGACGGCAACGAGGTGGCCCGCCGCGTCCGCTCGGTCCTCGGCGGCGAGGAGATCTCGCTGATCGCGATGACCGGCTACGGCCAGCCCGAGGACCGGCGGCGGGCGCTGCAGGCGGGCTTCGACTGCTATCTGGTCAAGCCGGTCGATCCGGCGGTGCTCGCGCAGCTCCTCAGCGAGGCGCGCCACCGCGGCGGCCGGAAGCGGGCCGCCGCCCGCTGAATCCCGCTACACGTTGAAGCTCTGCAGCCGTGCGAACGTCACCAGCACGAACGGCAGCAGGTTGGTGTTGATGATGTCGTGGACGCTCGCCGCCAGCGTGTAGCCGTCCCGCAGGTCCAGGGCCTCCATCGCCACCGAGACCAGGAAGCCGGGGATCAGCGCCTGGTAGGACGACAGCCGCCGCCGGAAAAGGATCAGCGCCACCAGCAGGCCGGCGAAGCCCACGTAGATGTGGATCGCGTCCTTGGTCAGCGGGATGATCGCGAGCACCCAGAGCTTGAAGAGCTGATAGTTGGACTTCATAGCCTGGAGATAGCGTACCGCATCCCGCCCCGAACCCTCACAACCGCCGGTGCCGCGCCACCGGGATCGCCTGGCGGACCCTGGCGGCGCGGTCGAGGTCGATCTCGGCCAGGGCGAGGCCGGGGCCGTCCGCGGCGGTGGCGACCGGAATCCCCCAGGGATCGACGATCATCGCGTGTCCCCAGGTCTGGGAGAGGCCGCCGTCGTCGTGCCGGCCAGCTTGAGCGGGGGCGATCACCCAGCACTGGGTCTCGATGGCGCGGGCGCGCAGCAGCGGCTCCCAGTGGTCCTTGCCCGTCGCCAGGGTGAAGGCCGAGGGGATCATCAGGACGTCCGCCCCCCGGTCCACCAGCTGGCGGTAGAGCTCGCCGAAGCGCAGGTCGTAGCAGATCGAGAGGCCGAAGCGGCCGAGCGGCGTCGCCACCACCTCCACCTCCGTCCCCGGCTTGCAGGTGACCGACTCGGCGAAGCGCACCCCGCCCGGCACGTCGACGTCGAAGAGGTGGATCTTGCGGTAGACGCCGAGGATCTCCCCCTGGGGGGAGAAGAAGACGCTGGTGTTGGAGCAGCGCGCCGCCTCATCGCTCCGCTCGTTGAAGGAGCCGAGCAGCAGGTGGATACCGAGGCGGCGGGCGAGCTCGACGAAGCGGGAGACGGTGCGGCCGTCGAGCGGCTCGGCGCGCCGCACCTTCTCCTCGTGGGGCCCGAGATAGTTGGTGTTCTCGGGGGTGGCGACGAAGCGGGCGCCGTGGGAGGCGGCGCGCTCGATGAGCTCCCGGGCGCTCTCCCAGTTGCCTTCCTCGTCGGAAGTGGACGTGAGCTGGACGGCGGCGGCGAGAAACATGGCGATCTCTTGTAGCATACTGCTGACCTCCGTGTGACCCCCCGGTCACCTGGAAATGCGATTCTGTCGGCGGAAGATACCGACCTCTTGGCGACTCTCACCCTTCTCCTCACCCTTCTCGCGGCGGCCTCCCTGTGCCTGACGCTGCTGGTGACCGCCGGCGCCCTGGCGTTCCTCGGCCGCCGCCGGCCGGCCGGCCGGCTGGCGGGATCCCTGGCCGGACCGCAGGAAAACCTGCCGCCGGTCTCGATCCTCAAGCCGCTCAAGGGGGTGGACGAGGGGCTCTACGAGAACCTGGCCTCGCTCGCCCGCCAGGACTACCCCGGCTTCGAGCTGGTGCTGGGGGTCGAGGACCCGGGCGATCCGGCCCTCGCCGTGGCCGAGCGCCTGCGGGCCGACTTCCCCGCGGCGGCCATCACCCTCGTCCGCGGCGCGGCGCCGCTCGGCTACAACCCCAAGGTGACCAACCTCGCCTCGATGGACCCGCACGCCCGCCACGAGCTGCTGCTGATCTCCGACTCCAACGTCCGCGCCCGCCCCGGCTACCTGCGGGCGCTGGTGGAGGAAATGGAGAGCCGGCGGGTGGGCCTGGTGTCGAGCGTCTTCGCCGGCGCTGGCGAGCGGAGCCTGGGGGCGCTGCTCGACAACCTGCACCTCAACTCGTTCGTGGCCGCCTCGGTCTGCTGCGCCCACCTCTTCCGCCAGCCGTGCGTGGTCGGCAAGTCGATGCTCTTCCGCCGCGGCGACCTCGCGGCGCTGGGCGGCTGGGAGGCGGTCAAGAACGTCCTCGCCGAGGACTACGTGCTGGGCCAGGCGTTCCACCGCGCCGGCCTCGGCGTCGCGCTATCGCGGCACGTGCTGCCGGTAATCCAGGAGCGGCGGACCGTCACCAAGTTCTTCGAGCGCCACCTGCGCTGGTCGCAGATGCGGCGCCGGATCTCCCCGGCCTACTTCGGCGAGCCGCTGCTCAACCCGGTACCGTTCCTGCTCGCCACGGCCCTGGCGCGCGGCGGAGCCGCCGCGGTCCTGGCGATCGCCGGCGTCGCGGCCAAGGTCGCGGCCGACGCCCTGCTCGCCCGCCGCCTGCGCGGCGAGGCCCTGCCGCTGCGCTCGCTCGCCTGGATCCCGGTCAAGGACCTGCTGATCGCCGGCGTCTGGGCGGTCGGCATCTTCCGGCGCACGATCTGCTGGCGCGGCCACCCCCTGCGGGTCGGCCCGGGGAGCGTTCTCACCCCGTTGACGCCGGGCGGCGAGGCGGCGGCCGAGCTGGCGAGGAAGGCCGCTTGATCCCGCTGCGCGCCGAGACCGTCTGGGAGCGGGTGGCCTCGATCGACCAGCGGCTGCTCCTCTCGGTGCGGCGCTGGGAATCGCGCTTCGTGACCCGCCTGATGCGGGCGCTCACCCACCTGGGAGACCCGGCGAGCTGGGTGCTCATCGGGCTGGCGCTCGGGCTCTCCGGCGGCTCCGGCCCCCACTACTGCGCGCTGCTGGGCACGGCGGCGGGGGTGGCCCTGCTGATCGCCCAGCCGCTCAAGCGCCTCTGCTGCCGCCAGCGGCCGAGCTGCGGGATCGGCGGCTTCGCCGCCCTCGCCGAGAACCCGGACGTCTTCTCCTTCCCCTCCGGGCACACCTCGGTGGCCTTCGCCGTGGCGGTGGCCTTCGCCGGCCACTCCGGAATGCTCGGCGGGCTCGTCCTGGCACTCGCCGTGGGCATCGCCGTCTCCCGCGTCTATCTCGGCGCCCACTACCCCCTGGACGTGGCCGCGGGCGTGCTGGTGGGCGCCGTCTCCGGCGTGGCCGCCCGGCTGCTCGTCTACCTGTTCCCGCTGCTCAAGCTGGCGGGATATGCGAGCCTGGCCGCGATCTCCTGAGCGAGCTGAGCGAGCGCGATCCCCTGAGAGAGAAAGACGGTCCCGGGGGGCCGCGGCCCGTCCTCGCCTCAGTCGAGATGGGCTATGGCCACCTGCGGGCAGCCCATGCCCTGGCGCCGGCGCTCGGTGTGGAGATCCTGCACGTCGACCGGCCGCCCCTCGTCTCCCCTGAGGAGGAGCGCCTCTGGCGTGCCTCGCGCCGGCTCTACGAGCTCACCTCGCGGGCATCGCAGATCCCGGTGGTGGGAGCGCCTCTGCGCTCGGTCCTCGACGCGCTGACCGACATCCCCCATCTCCACCCGCAGCGGGACCTCTCCGCGCCCACCCTCCAGGCCCGCTCCCTGCACCGGCTGATCGAGAAGGGGCTGGGGCGGGGGCTGACCGACCTGCTGCGGGAGACCGGCGCGCCGCTCCTCACCACCTTCTTCGCGCCCGCCATCAGTGCCGACCGTCACGGCTGCGAGCGGGTCTACTGCCTGGTGACGGACGCGGACATCAACCGCGCCTGGGTCCCCCTGGATCCCGGACGGACGAAGATCCACTACCTGACCCCGAGCTACCGGGCGCTCCACCGCCTGCGCGCCTACGGCGTGCCCCACGAGCAGATCGCCTTCACCGGCTTCCCGCTGCCGCACGAGCTGGTGGGCGGCCCCGGGCTGACCGTGCTGCGGCGGAACCTGGCAGGGCGGCTCGTGCGCCTGGACCGCAAGCGGGTCTTCCGCGACCAGGCGCGGGGCGAGATCCACCACTTCCTGGGCGATCTGCCGGAGGAGGAAGAGGGAAAGCCGCCGCTGCTCACCTACACCGTGGGCGGAGCGGGCGCGCAGGCCGACTTGGCGCGGCCGCTGCTCCAGGGTGTGCGCGCGCTGATCGAGGAGGACCGGCTGCGCCTCTGCCTCGCCGCCGGCGTGCGGGCGGAGGTGGCGGCGAAGTTTTGCGATTGGGTGCGCGACGCCGGGCTCGAGCCCCGGCTGGGGAACGGGGTGGAGGTCTTCCTGGCCGGCAGCCTCGAGGAGTACTTCCCCCGCTTCAACGAGATCCTCGGCCGGACCGACGTCCTGTGGACCAAGCCGAGCGAGCTGACCTTCTTTTCCGCCCTCGGGCTGCCGCTGATCTTCTCGCCGCCGGTAGGGATCCACGAGCGCTACAACCGCCGCTGGGCGGTCGAGAACGGCCCGGGCCTCAAGCAACGCGACCCCCTCCACGCCGGCTACTGGCTGCGCGAGTGGCTCAACGAGGGGACCCTCGCCGCCGCCGCCTGGTATGGCTTCCTGCGGATGCCGAAGTTCGGGCTGTATCAGATTCTGGAGCGGGTCAGATGTACCGGACCTGATCCTTGATCTCGTCGGCGGTCACCTGGTTCAGGATCAGGAGCAGACGCCGGGCGATCTCATAAGGAGAGTGCCGCGTGGCGAGGAGGATGCCGGAATGTGAACGTCCCTCGGCAAGGTACTCCCGGGCCAGCATCTCGAAGTCCTGCCGGTTGTGAGTCAGCAGCGTCTTCCGCCCCCGGACGGCATAGGCGAGTTGTTCGGCGTCGGTGTTGCGGAGTTGGCCGGCATCGCGCGTGGTGACGACCGAGAAGCCGCGAGCCCGTATCAGCTCGGCCAGGAGGACGTCGACGTCTTCGTCCAGGTAGACCTCGATGAAGATCCGGGTCACGATCCCTTCACGAGGGGATCGACGAGATCTTCAGGGATCCGGTTCCTTTCGATGTGAGCGTTGATCTCGGTCTGGTGGTCGCTGTAGTAGCTCAGCGCGTCGAACACCTGCGCCAGGCTGAGGTGAGGCAGCCGGCCCGGGATCGCTTCCGGCGGCACCCCCAGGCGCCAGGTCTCGACGACGGCCCGTACAGGGGTGCGGGTCCCCTCCACGATCGGCTCCCCTCCGAGGATCTCCGGATCGGTTACGACGTACCGATGTTGCAGGACGCGCAGACTTTGAGCCATGGGTGGATTCTAGCACCCGGTGCCTACCCGACGATCCGTCCCACCACACCGCCGGGGGCCAGCCCCACCAGCTCGACCTCGCTGAACCGGTTCCACAGGCCGGCGCCCTCCTCGCTGACCACCCGGAGGTAGTTGTCGGTGAGCCCCTGGCCGATCCCGCCCTTCGGCTTCTCCCAGAGCACGGTCGCCCGCGTTCCGAGATGGGCGGCCTGGAAGGCGCGCTCGGCGCGTTCCGCGGCGGCGAGCATCCTCCCCATGCGCTCCTGCTTGGCTTCAGGAGGGACCTGCCCGGGCATCCGCTCGGCGGCGGTCCCGGGGCGGACCGAGTAGGGAAAGACGTGGACCCGGGCGAAGCCGGCCGCCTCGACCGTGGCGAGGCTCTCGGCGAACTCCGCCTCCGTCTCGCCCGGAAAACCCACGATCACGTCGGTGGTGACGGCCACTCCCGGCACGGCGGCGCGGACCCGGCCGAGCAGGGCGAGATACCCCTCCGCCGTGTAGGGGCGGCGCATGCGGCGCAGGGTGGCCGTCGAGCCGCTCTGGAGGGAGAGGTGGAGGTGGCGGCAGAGACGGCGGTCTTGCCAGAGATCGAGGAGCCGCTCGTCGAGATCCCAGGGGGCGATCGAGGTCAGGCGCAGGCGGGTGACGCCGGTCTGCTCCAGGATCGCGCGGACCAGGTCCCCCAGGCGGGCCTCCTCTTCGCGCCAGGCGGAGATCTGGACGCCGGTGATGACGATCTCGCGATACCCCCGGGCGGCCAGCGCGCCGACCTCCCCGACCACCTCGGCAAGGGACCGGCTGCGCTGCGCTCCGCGGGTGAAGGGGATGATGCAGAAGGAGCAGCGCATGTTGCAGCCGTCCTCCACCTTGACCAGGGCGCGCGTATTTCCAGGCGCATGTCCATGGAGATGTCCAACCGGCAGGGACGAGCAGGGGACCGGCTCGTCCGCCATCTCGGGGAAGGCCGCCTGGATCCGCTCCACCAGGCGGTCCTTGTCGGCGTTGGGCACCACCAGGTCGACCCCGGCGAGGCGGGCGGCCTCCCCGGAGGAGCCGGTCGCGTAGCAGCCGGTGAGCACGGTGCGGACGGCCAGGCCGCCGCGCCGCGCCCGCCCGGCCTCCTGGCGCGAGCCCCGGGCCGCGCTCTGGGTCACCGTGCAGGAGTTGACGACGTGGAGGTCCGCCTCGGCGAGCGAGCCCACCACCTCGTGGCCGGCCGCCTCGAAGTCCCGGCCCAGGCGCTCGATCTCCGCCTGGTTCAGCTTGCAGCCGAGGTTGGTGAGGTGGACGCGCATGGTGTCTACTGTGACAGATGAGGCGGCGGCGCGCCCCGGGAAATTCCCGCCGGGCGCCGACAGGTTACGCTGGATCACGAAGATCGTGCCATGACCGCACCCAAGACCCTCCTCCTTGCCTTCAGCCTCCTCCTGGCGCCAAGCCATGCCTGGGGCGCGGCGAGCGAGTGGTCAGTCAATCCCCAGTCGAGCGTGCGGCTGATTACACCTTGGAAAACAGCGCCCGGGAACGGCGAGCTGATCCTCGGCCTGCAGTTCCGCCTCTCCCCCGGCTGGCACGTCTACTGGAAGAACAGCGGCGACGCGGGCTTCCCCCCCGCCATCACCCTCCAGCCGGCCGCGGCGCTGGGCACGCCGGAGATCCTCTGGCCCACCCCCCGCCGCTTCGAGCTCCCCGGCAACCTCGTCGCTTTCGGCTATGAAGGGGAGGTGATCTATCCCATCCGGACGGAGCTCAAGCCGGCCGCCGCCGTTCCGGCCGGGGGAACGTCGGACAGTCCCGCCGCCGACGTCCTCCACATAAAGGCCGACCTCGACTACCTGGTCTGCCAGGCCGACTGCATCCCCTACCGCTATACGCTGGCGCTCGATCAGCCGCTGGGTGAGCCGTCCGCGGCCGACCCGCAGACCGCGGCGCTCCTCCAGAGCTGGGTCGAACGCCTGCCGCGGATCGTCCGGGAGATGCCGGGGGTGCAGACCGGCGCGGTGCTCGACGCGAGCCGCGGCGGCACGCCCGAGCTGGAGGTCCGCGTCCTCGGCGTCCTCGGCGCCAAAGCCGCGCCGGGGAAGACCGACCTCTTCCTGGAGAGCCACGAGACGTTCGACGCCGGCCGGCCGAGGATGCGGGCCACCGCCGACGGCGTGGTCTTCCACGTGCCGATGAAGCCCAAGGCGGCCAACCGGCCGCTGCCGGAGAGGACCGCGATCGCCTGGACCGTCTCCGGGCTGACGGCGAAGGACGGCAAACCCTTCAGCCTGGAGGCCCGGCGGGAGGTCCAGGTGTGGACGGACGCGGGCTCCCGGGCTCCGGACCCGTTGCGGGCGAACCCCGGCCGGGCTCCCGACCGCTTCCCGCGGCTCCTGCTCGGGGCCTTTCTCGGCGGCGCGCTGATGAACCTGGCGCCGGCCGTGCTGGCCCTGCTCCTGGCCGAGGTCTTCTCGCTGCGGGGATCCGGTCCGGAGGGAGCGAAGACCGGAGTCCGCGAGGGGGCGGCGGCGGTGGTCACCGGCGTGGTCGGCGCCTGCTGGGGGATCGCCGGGCTCGCCCTCCTGGCCCGCCGGATGGGATGGACGGCTCCCTGGCCGGCGCAGCTCCAGGAGCCTGGCGTGGGCGCCCTGCTCGCGCTGGCCGCGCTGGTGCTGGCGCTCAACCTGTGGGGCCTGCTGAAGTTTCCCCTGGCCCCGGCTCCCGCGGCGCCCGGCGCCGGCACCGGCCGCCATCTGCGCCATCTGGTAGCTGGCCTGTTCACCGCGCCGCTCGCCCTCGCCTGGCCCGTGCCGCTGCTCCAGCAGCCGATCGGCGCCGCGTTCGCCCGCGGGCCGGCGGCGGTGTGCGCCGTCTTCGCCGTGGCCGGCTTCGGCTTCGCCCTTCCCTACCTGGTCCTCGCCCTGGCGCCCGCGGCGGCCCGCGCGCTGCCCGCCCCCGGAGCGTGGCTGCCGCGTCTGCGCGAGGGGCTCGGCTTCCTCGCCGGGGGGAGCGCCCTCTGGCTGCTCTACGCCCTCTCCCGCCAGGTGAGCCCGGAGGGGCTCGCCGGCATCGAGCTCGCCCTGCTCGGTGTCGGCCTCTTCGCCTGGCTGCGGGCGCGGCTGCCGGAGGAAAGAACGACGCGGCCGGCGACGCGGCTCTTCCTCGCCCTCGGTCTCGCGGCCTGCGCCGCCGGGGCGCTCTGGCTGGCCGACCACAACCGTCTCGCGCCGCGTCCGGTCGCGGCTCGCGCCTCGACGTCGATCAACTCACCACCCAACCCGAATTCAGGAGGTTGACATGCGCAGTCATCGCAGCAACGGCAGAATTCTCCGCACGACGCTCCTCTCGCTCGCCGCCTTGGCCCTGACGACCCTGGCGGCCGTCCCCGCCCTGGCCGGCAGCAGCGTGGGCGACGCCGCCCCCGGCTTCACCCTCAAGGGAGTGGACGGCAAGAGCTACTCGCTGGCCGATTACAAGGGGAAGGTCGTGGTGCTCGAGTGGATCAACCCCAACTGCCCCGTCTCCGGCCGCCACGCGCGGGAGAAGACCATGATCGAGCTCGCCAGGCAGCACGGCGAGGTCGTCTGGCTGGGGATCAACAGCACCAGCACGGGCAGCGGCGACTACCTGAAGCCCGCCGACCACCTCGCCTGGAACCAGAAGACCGGCATCAACTACCCCGTGCTCTACGACGAGACCGGCAAGGTGGGGCATGCCTACGAGGCGCGGACCACGCCGCACATGTTCATCGTCGGCGCGGACGGCAAGATCGCCTACAACGGCGCCATTGACGACGATCCGCCGGGACGCAAGTCCAAGGCCGACCGGCTCAACTACGTCGGCCACGGCCTCGACGCCGAGAAGAAGGGCGCCAGCCCGGACCCGGCGTCCACCAAGCCTTACGGCTGCAGCGTCAAGTACCAGTAGGGCCGTCCTCCCCCGCAAGTCATCCGGGGGGCGCGGCCTGCCGCGCCCCCCGCGCCCTCGTCTCAGGTCCCGTAACACCCCATGCTATAATTCTTCTGTCCGCAAAACATTTGATGTCTTGAAGTTTCTTTGATCTGCATGGCCGTCGCTGTGAGCGATCCAGGCATTCACCTTTTAGAACCTGGAGGGATCTATGGCAGACAGGAAAGACGTGTTGCTGGTGCAGATCGTCCACGCGTTCACGCAGGGATTCAATGGGACCGAGATCAGTGATGATGTGGCGGGCTGGTTCCACGGGCGTTATTACGATTGGATCGACACCAAGAAAGCCCACCCTGACGCCAATGGGACGAGCCCTCTGGATGTATGGGACACCCAGGGAAAGAAATTCCTCGGCAAGTTCAGGGAGATCGGGCAGGCGGTGAGCGGCGGGACGATGACGGCCGCCATGCTGCAAGGCGCCGCCGAGACTATCGAGAAAGCCTCCGATTGTCCGTGGTGCCCCATCCAACCCTGAGCCGGCGCAAAGGGCGGTCGGTGCCGTGAAGAAGAGTCCCTGGACGCACTTCCTGCTGGCGTTGACCGCCCTCAAGCTGCTGGGGGGGGTGATCGGTTTCGCCATCGGGCTGGGTGCCGGCCAGCCCGGGGACGAGACGGCCTATCCTCCCCTCGTCCGCTGTCTCCTGCTGCTGGCCTTCGCCCTCACCGGGCTGTTCCTCCTCGGCTCGGGGCGGGACGACCGCCGCGCCGTCCACCTGGGATCGTTCTTCTTCCTGCTGGCCTCCGCGTACTCCAACCGGCCGTTGCGGGATCTGGTGAACGTCAGTCCACCGCACTGGGCCTGGCCGGCGCTCTTCCTCTTCGTCCTCCCGGTGGACGCGTTCCTGCCCTTTTTCGCCTGGGAGTTCACCCAGGAGTTCCCGAACAGCGTCTCCTCCTTCAAGGTCCAGCGGCTGCTGACCCTCGGCGGCCGGGTGAGCCTCGGGGCCGGGGCCGCCGGGTTCCTGTGGCAGGTGCTCCGGCTGGTGGTGAGCTGGGCACGGGCCAGCTCGGCGGCGGCTCCGGAGCTCGTCGCTCCGGTCAAGCCCAGCTCCGAGTACTACGGTCCCCTGCTCCTGCTGGTGACCCTCGCCCTCGGGATGCTGTTCTGGCGGACCCGCAGCGCCGCGGGGGAGGAGGGGCGGCGCGCCCGGCTGTTCGTGGCCGGCCTGGTGGCGGGCCTGGTGCCGCAGTTCGTGGTGATCGTCCTGGACGTCGTGCCGCTGACCAGGCGGATCATCGACGGACCCGCCACCCAGGAGGCGCTGGCGAGCTTCGTGATCTTCCCCTGTCTGATTCTGGCCCTGCTCACCACCGCCTATTCGGTCCTGGTGGCCCGCGTCCTCCAGGTCCGGCTGATCGCCCGCCGGGCGCTGCAGTACGCGCTCGCCCGCTACACGGCGATCGGGCTCGCCGTGGTGCCGCTCGCGGCGCTGGCGTTCTATTTCGTCCGGCATCCGACGATGACGGTCAACCAGATCTTCTCGGGGCCCAACCTGCCGCTGCTCGGCTCCTCGGTGGTGGCGGGCTTCTCGGCCCTGCGCTACCGCCGGACCCTGCTGGACTCGATCGACCGGCACTTCTTCCGCGAGCAGTACGACGCCCGGCAGACGCTGACCCTGCTCGTCGAGCGCATCCGCGCCACCCACGGCGTCGCCGACCTCGCCAACCTGCTCTGCCGCGAGGCGGACCTCGCCCTCCACCCCGAGAGCGTGTCGCTGATGGCCTTCGAGCCGCGCTCGGGGATGCTGGTCGATCCCAAGATCCGCAGCCGCCGGCTCGACACCTCCTCGGCGCTCGCCACCCTGATCGCGAGCGCCAGCGATCCGCTGACGGTCACCCTGGAGGACGCGCGCTCCCCTCTCACCAGGCTGGCGGAGCCGGAGCGGCACTGGCTGGTGGACTGCGGCTTCCGGCTGATCACGCCGATCCTGGCGCGCGACGGCTCGCTGCTCGGCCTGATCGGCCTGGGCGAGAAGAAGAGCGGCCTGCCCTTCTTCCGCGAGGACCGCCAGCTCCTGCGGGCCATCGCGAGCAGCGCCGCCTGGGTGCTGGAGGCCGAGCCGGGCCGCTCGACGGGCTCCTCGCCGCGAAGCGGGCGGGAGCCGGACGGCGATCCCCCCCTCCCCTCCACGGACCCCGCCGCCCCCGGGGCGGGGCTCGCCAGGGAGTGCCCCAACTGCGGCCGGCTGCACTCCGCCTCCACCGTCTTCTGCGCCTCGTGCGGCCGGCGGCTCGAGCCCTCCCACGTCCCCTTCGTGCTGCCGGGCAAGTTCCGCTTCGAGCGGCGGATCGGCACCGGCGGCATGGGCGTCGTCTACCGCGGCATCGACATCGCGCTCGGCCGGCCGGTGGCGGTCAAGACCCTGCGGCGGGTCTCGCCCGAGGACGCCATGCGGCTGCGCCGCGAGGCGCGCACGGCGGCGGCGGTCTCCCACTCCCACCTCGCCCCGGTATATGGGATGGAGACCTGGCAGGGGACCCCCATGCTGGTCATGGAGCTGCTCGAGGGGGGCACGCTCGCCGAGCGCGTCGAGGGGCGGCCGCTCGGCGCGGCCGAGACGATCGAGCTCGGCATCGCCATGGCCCAGGCGCTCGAGCACCTCCACGCCTCGGACATCCTCCACCGCGACATCAAGCCGAGCAACATCGGATTCAGCCGCGACGGCTCGCCCAAACTGATGGACTTCGGCATCGCCCGCGTGATGTTCGACCTGCGGCGCGACGCCGAGGTCCCGCCGCCCGCCAGCCTGGACGAGGACTCGGTCCTGCTGCCGCCGACCTCGGTGTGGAACCGTACGTCCAGCTCGGAGACCGTGTCGAAGCAGCTCGTCGGCACCCTCGCCTACCTCTCCCCCGAGGCGGTTAGCGGGCAGCCGGCCGACACCTCCTTCGACCTCTGGAGCCTCGCCGCCGTCCTCTACGAGTGCCTGCTCGGCCGCAAGATCTTCAGCGGCGGCGACGTCCAGCAGATCATGATCCGCATCCGCAACGGCCGCGTCCCCGACTTCGCCCAGGTCTGCCCCGAGCACGAGGCGCTGCTCGGCGACTTCTTCCGCTCGGCCCTCCACAAGACGATCTCGCGGCGGCCCGCGAGCGCCCGCGAGATCCGGGAGCGGCTCGCCGCGCTGCGGCCGCGCCCCGCCGCCTCCGACTAAACACCCGCTCCACCTTTCGTTTCTTCCCCTGACAAGCGGCGGGCGGACGGGGAATCCCGATTTCGGGTCGTCTATACTGCTGAAGGTCGGTTCTCTGGGCGTGATCGTATCTTGCTCTCCGATGTGACGGCGGTCGATGACAGGGCGCTTCCCGCCCCGGGAGAGAAGGATGTATACACAGGAAGGGATCATGGCCCAGATCTGGATCGCGTTCGGCCAGGGCGCCGGCTCGACCCGGGTCTCTCAGGAGGCGGCGCTGGAGCTTCGCCGGTGGTACCACGACGCGATCACGCCGGAGGTCGTCGAAGAGAAATGGAAGACGGGCGCCGTCCAGGTGCTGGACCGGATCCGCGCGATCGGCAGGCTCGCCGCGTTGAAGGCGGCCCTGGCCGGCTCGACGGTGATCAAGCCCCAGGACGTCTACGAGTCCGCGGCCACGGTGCAGGGCACGTCGCTGACCCCGTTGTGCCCGCCGGAGCCGCCGCCGCTGACCCAGCCCGGCGGGCCGGAGTGGCCGCGTGCTGAGGCTCTCGCTGCCGGCGCGGCTGGTGCCGCCGCTCGCCACCACTAAGCTGGCACTGGGGCTGATCGCCTTCTGCGCCACGTACGGGAGCGCCGCCGGGCGGAACCCCGCCTTTCCCTACGCCTACTACCTCCTGTTCGCCGCCGTCTTCTCGGCGACCGGCGCTCTCCTCCTGCTCGGCGGCCGCGGCGACCGCCGGGCCCTGGCGCTCGGCGGTTTCTTCCTCTCGGCGTCGACCGCGTGGTGCAACCGCCCGCTGCTGAATTTCGCGGCGAGCGGTCCGGGCCGCGGGCTCTTCGCCCTGGCCGGCGCGCTGGCGCTGGACGCCTTCCTGCCTTATTTCTTCTGGGTCTTCGCGCGCGAGTTCCCGGCGCTCCTGCCCTCGCCGGCCGGCCGCCGCCGCCTCCAGATCGGGGTGCGCCTGAGCGCCGTGGCCGGCCTGTCGCTCTTCGGCTTGAACCTGCTGAGGCTCCCGCTCCTCTCCCTGCCCCGGCTGGCCGGCCTGCTCGACCCGCTCGCCGCCGCGAGGGCGGGCGGGATCTTCTACCCGGTGGTGATCTCCCTGACCGGGGCGGCCTTCCTCGTCCTGCCCTGGAAGGAGCGCCAGGCTCAAGGGAGCGATCAGCGGCGGGCCCGGGTGTTCCTGCAGCTCCTCGGGTGCACGTTCGGGCCGATGCTGACCTTCCTGGCCCTCTACATGTTCACGCCCAGCGTGCGGCACATCCTGGACTCCCGTCCGCGCCTGCTGCTGGGCGTCGTCACCGCCGTCCTGGTGCCCGGGCTCGCCCTGCCGGTCACGGTGCCCTACGCCGTGCTCGTCCACCGCGTGCTCGACGTGCGGCTGATCGCCCGGCGGGCGCTGCAGCACGCCCTGGCGCGCTCGCTCGCCACGGGGCTCGTCACCATCCCCCTGGGGGCGCTGGCGGTCTACATCTTCGTTCACAGCGACTGGCAGATCACCCGATTCTTCTCGGGTCCTCAGGTGCCGGTCCTGCTCTCCGCCATCCTGGCCGGAGCGGCGGCGTTGCGCTACCGCAAGCCGCTCCTCGACGCCGTGGACCGGCGATACTTCCGCGAGCAGTACGACGCCCGCCAGATCCTCACCCTGCTCGTCGAGCGCATCCGCTCGATCCGCGACTCGGCGAGCCTCGCCGACCTGGTCTCGCGGGAGATCGATCTCGCGCTCCACCTCGAGCGGGTCTCCCTGCTGGCGCTCGACGCCCGCTCGGGGCTGCTGGTCGACCCGCGCCACCGGACGCTGCGCCTCGATCCGTCCTCGCCGCTGGTGCTGGCGATGTCGAGCGCCCCGCTGGAGGTGGATCTCCAGAACCCCCACTCGCCTCTGCGCAAGCTGCCCGAGAAGGAGCGGCAGTGCCTGGCGGAGCACAATTTCCGGCTGCTGGTGCCGATCCTGGCCCGCGACGGCGCGCTGCTGGGCCTGATCGCGCTCGGCGAGAAGAAGAGCGGCCTTCCCTTCCTCAAGGAGGACCGCCAGCTCCTCCACGCGATCGCGAGCAACGCCGCCTGGGTGCTCGAGCTGGAGCAGGAGAGCACCTTCCCCACCCGGCGCGCCGGGCGCGACTGGCTGGAGCCGGACGATCCGACGCCGCGGGAGCTCCCCTCGCCGCCGCCGGCCGCCGAGCCGGCCAAGGAGTGCGCCAAGTGCGGCGCGCTCCACCCCTCCTACACCGTCTTCTGCAGCACCTGCAGCCGGCGGCTGGAGACCTCGGCCATCCCCTACATCCTGCCGGGGAGGTTCCGGTTCGAGCGGCGGATCGGCGCCGGCGGCATGGGGGTGGTCTACGCCGGCGCCGACCTGGCCCTCGGCCGCCGGGTGGCGATCAAGACCCTGCGCCAGGTCTCCACGGAGGACGCCATGCGGCTGCGGCGGGAGGCCCGCACGGCGGCGGCGGTCTCCCACCCGCACCTGGCGCCGATCTACGGCATGGAGACCTGGCAGGGGATGCCGCTGCTGGTCATGGAGCTCCTGGAGGGGGGGACGCTCGCCCAGCGCGTCACCCGGGAGGAGAAGCTCTCGCCCCGCGAGACCGTGGAGCTCGGCTGCGCCATGGCCGGAGCGCTCGCCCAGCTCCACGCCGCCGACATCCTCCACCGCGACATCAAGCCGAGCAACATCGGCTACACCCGGGACCGGGTCCCCAAGCTGATGGACTTCGGCATCGCCCGCGTGATGTTCGACCTCGCGGACGAGGAGGAGCCGGAGCCCGGAGAGGGCGATCTCGAGGACGACGAGCTCGCCGCCGCGGAGCTCGCCCGCCACCGCCTGGCCGGCACCCTCTCCTACCTCTCGCCGGAGGCGCTGCGGGGGGAGCCCGCGGATTCGACGTTCGATCTCTGGAGCCTGGCGATCGTCCTCTACGAGTGCCTGCTGGGCCGCAAGGTCTTCGTCGGCACCCAGCAGCAGGTCATGGAGCGCATCCGGTCGGCGGCGGTGCCGCACTTCTCCCAGATCGATCCGGACCACGACGCCACCCTGGGAGAGTTCTTCCGCGCCGCGCTCCACCGCTCCCCCGGCCGCCGCCCGGCGAGCGCCGCGGAGATGAAGGAGCGGCTGGAGGAGATCCGGGAGGGGCTGGGCCCTCAGGAGTGAGGGTTCAGTACGGCCCGCCCATCTCCATGATCGTGGGCTTGATCTTGGTGGCGATCCCCACGCCGTCGCCCAGGGGGAGGAGGACGGACTGGAGCTGGGGGTGCATCATCAGGTAGCCGTTGAAGGCGCGGAGAGCGTCGGCGTCCGGGTCGTGCTCCTCCGGCGGCTCCGCCACCCGGCCGCCCCACAGCAGGTTGTCGACGACGATCAGGCCGCCCACCCGCAGCCGCGGCAGGACGAGGTCCAGGTATCGCCGGTACTCCGTCTTCACCGCGTCGATGTAGACGAGGTCGAAGGGGCCTTCGAGGCGGTGCAGGACGTCCAGCGCCGCCCCCTCGATCAGCTCCACCCGGCCGGCGACGCCCGCCCGCTCGAGGTAGGCCCGCGCCGTGGCCAGGCGCTCGGGGTCCTTGTCGATGGTCACGATGTGGGCCTCCGGCGCGCCGCGAGCCAGGCAGAGCGCGCCGTAGCCGATGGCGGCGCCGATCTCCAGGATCCGGCGGGCGCCGGTGGAACGGGCGAGGATGCCGAGGAGCTTCCCCACCTCCGGGTCGGAGATCGGCACGTCCTCCCGCGCCCCCTGCTCCTCCATCTCCCGCAGGAGGGGGTCGCGCGGCGGCAGGAGGCGATCGAGATAGGCCTCCTGCCGGGGGTGAAGGATCGGGGACTGGCCGCGCTTCATCGGTTGACCGCCTTCTACTGCGAGGTCGGCGTGGAGTGGTCCCCCGCCGGCTGCCCCTGCGGCCGGCCGCCGCCCGGCCGCCAGGCGATGTTCTCCAGGGAGGCGGAGCGCTTCCTGCCCTCCGGGGTGAGCGGCTCGAGGGTGAAGTTGGAGGCGAGGAGCAGTTGGCAGAAGTCGCCGGGAGCCGGCGCGTCCACGTTCACCTCGACCTCGTGGAGCCCCGGCCCGGTGACGTTCGTCTCCGTGCCGCCGCAGTTGCCCCGGATCAGCACGCCCGGGGTGCTCGCCCCCGCGCCGAGGGCCAGCTTGTACCCCGGCACGTTCAGGGGCGGGATCTGGAGGATCATCCAGACCGACCCCGCGGCGCGCTGGTCCACCAGGCGGATCGCCCCCCGGTCCACCAGCCACCGCCGGGCGAGCACCTGGCGGTCGCCGCCGGACTCGACGTCCATCCAGGTGGGGGCGAAGGCGAAGCGCGGGCTGGGGTTCGAATTCGGCACCTCGACCTCGAAGGCGTTGTACTCGTCGCGGCCCGCGGGCTCGCCGAGGCCGTCGAGCGGCCAGCGCTTGCCGTCCTTGCCGTAGAGGCCCATCGTCACCCGGTACTTGCCCGGGAAGAGCGGCGGCGCCAGGGCCGACTGATAGAGCTTGAGGTCGTAGGCGACCGGCGCGCCCTCGCTCCAGCGCTGCGGGAACGCATGGTCGAAGGTGCGGGCCACCCTCCCCTTGCCGTCGAGCAGATGGACGAAGACCGTCGGCCGCTCGTCCCCGAGCGCCGCCGAGGGGGTCCAGGTGAGGCGGACCGTCTGGATCTGCGAGAACGGCAGCGTCACCTGATGGGGATCGATCTCCACCCGGGCCACGGGGGTCTTCTTGCCGCACCCGGCGAGCCCGAGGGCGGCGAGCGAGACGGCGGCGAGCGCGATCAGCGGGAAGATCTTTTTCATTTTCATAAGGTAGGGGAGAACGTAGCGCGAAGAGACGCTAGCGATGGAAAGGGGCCGCTGTCAAGCAACCCCCGATCTAGCGTCCTGTTTGCCCCTGCTCGCCTCCTTCGTGTGCGCGCCTGCGGCGCTGCCAGTCGGCTGCGCGGGGCAAACCAGGCCGCTGATCGGATCTTCACGGCCGGTAGGTCGCCGAGCAGTCCGGCCCTTCCCAGAGGGTGACCTCGGCGAGCGGCGCGCCCGGGAGGCTTTGCGCGAGCCCCTCGAAGAACCAGGCGGCGATCCGCTCGGTCGTCGGGCTCGCGCGGTCGAAGGGGGGCACGGTGTTGACGTCGCGGTGGTCGAGCCGGGCCGCCAGCTCGCGCAGCGCCCCCTGCACCGCCACGAAGTCATAGGCCATCCCCTCCGCGTCCAGCCCGGCCGTCTCCAGCACCGCCTCCACCCGCCAGGAGTGGCCGTGGACGGGCTCCGCGGCGCCGCGGTAGGCGGTCAGGTGGTGCGCCGCCTCGAAGCGGGCGATCACCCGCAGCCGGTAGGACGCCATCGCCTCACCTCCCCAGGAGCTTTTGGACGTGGGCGATGACCATCTCGAGCGCCACCCGGTTCTCTCCCCCCTCGGGGATGATGATGTCCGCCCAGCGCTTCGAGGGCTCGACGAACTCCAGGTGCATCGGGCGGACCGTCTGCAGGTACTGGCGCAGCACGTCCTGCACCGTGCGCCCCCGCTCGGCCATGTCGCGGCCCAGGCGGCGGATCAGCCGCAGGTCGGCGTCGGTGTCCACGTAGATCTTGAAGTCGAGCAGCTCGCGCAGGGCCGGCTCGACGAAGATCAGGATCCCCTCCAGGAGGATCACCGGCTGGGGCTCGACGCGCCGCGTGCGCGCCGTCCGGCGGTGGCGCACGAAGTCGTAGATCGGCACCTCGACCGGGTGGCCCGCCTTGAGGGCGGCGAGGTGGGAGACCAGCAGCTCGTCGTCGATCGCCGAGGGGTGGTCGAAGTTGTGCTGGAGCAGCTCGGTCTCGCTGCGCCAGTCGACGTCGCGGTAGTAGCTGTCCTGCTCGATGAGCGCGATGCGGTCCTCGCCCACGGCGTCCAGGATGGCGCGGGCCACCGTGGTCTTGCCCGACCCGGTGCCGCCGGCAACCCCCAGCACGCAGGGCCTGATCTTGAGCGCCGCCAGGAGCGGGTCCAGCAGGGGCGCGGTCTCGAGGATCGACATAGGGCTTGGGCTCCGTTCAGCTCCGTTCAGCGGCGTTCAGCGGCATTCAGCGACATTCAACCCAGGGCGGCGGGCGGCGTCGGACGGGGATTGTATCCGTCCTCAGCCTCCGCCGGTTCATCTCTGGCAGCCGGGGCAGTAGAAGGTGCTGCGGCCGGACTGGACGATCCGCCGCACCGGCCGGCCGCAGGCCAGGCAGGGCTCCCCCTCGCGGTCGTAGACGGTGAGCGAGACCTGGAAGTAGCCGCTCCTCCCCTCGCCGTCGGCGAAGTCGTTGAGCGTGGTCCCCCCCTGGGCGATCGCCTGCCGGAGCACCGCCATGCCCGCCTCCGCCACCCGCTCCCAGCGCTGGCGGGAGATGCGCGCCACCGACCGCCCCGGATGGACCCCGGCGCGGTGGAGCGTCTCGGAGGCGTAGATGTTGCCGACCCCCACCACCACCTGGGCGTCCATCAGGAAGGCCTTGACCGGCCCCCGCCGTCCCGCGGCCGCCCGGGCGAGCGTCTCGCCGGAGAACCCCGGCTCCAGCGGCTCGATCCCCAGATGGGCGAAGTGGGGGTCCGCCGCCAGCTCCGCCGTCTTCACCGCGAAGACCACCCCGAAGCGCCGGGGGTCCCGCAGGCGCAGCCGCCGCCCGCTCCGCAGGTGGAAGGCCACGTGCTCGTGCGGCTCCGCGGGCGTCCCCGCCGGCACCAGCGTCAGCCGGCCGCTCATCCCGAGATGGACGGCCACCGTCCAGCCGCCGTCGAGATCGATCAGCAGGTACTTCGACCGCCGGCGGAGAGCGGCCACCTCCCCGCCCCGCGCCGCCCGCCGCAGCCGCGCCCCGTCCACCGGCTCCCGCAGGGCGGGATTGCTCACCTCCACCCGCTCGATCCGGTCCCCGATCAGGTGGGGCTCCAGGCTCCGGCGCAGGACTTCGACTTCGGGTAGCTCGGGCATCGGGAGGATTCTATTTTGGATTGGCGATTTTGGATTCTGGCTCGCGAAGCCTCTTGACAGGCTTGGGCCGATTGGCGTAAAAAGAGCGTAACATGATTCGCCAAGCCACCTTCCCGCTCCTCTTCGTCCTCTCCCCGAGCTTCCAGTCCGATCCCGTCCAGGCGATCGAGCGCAGGGTACACCGCGCGGCGCTCCGCCGCGAGCCCGTCGTCCTCGGCACGGCGGCTGAGCCCTATGAGCCCGCCGGCCGGGGGGAGAGCCCCCTGCGGCAGCTCCTCCCCGCCGGGGACGGGCTGGAGATCTCGATCGCCACCGCCTCGCCGCGCATCCTGGGCGAGCTGGAGCTGCTGGCGGAGCTGGACCGGCGGCACTCCGTGACGGTCAAGGTGGTCGTGCCGGTCCCCTCCACCCTGGACCCGGGACCGCGGCTGCGGGCCGCTCACGGCCTGGCCTCCGAGGGGATCACCACGGTCCTCCTCCTGGCGGTCGCCACGGTGGCTCCTTCGGACCGCCGGATCGAGGAGGAGCTGCGGTTCCTGTTCGAGGAGGCCCGGGAGATGGAGGTCCACGACGTGGAGATCGAGACCGGCGCGATGGGCCGCGCGGGCCGGTCTGGGAGGGCCGCCCTCCAGGACACCGTCCAGCGGCTGCGCCTGGAGTACGGGTTCCCGCGCAGCTTCATGGGTCGGGGTTAGGGTTCCGCCGCCGTTCGTTGATCCTCGACGACTGCCGGCACTCCTCGATCACCCTTCGCAGCAGCCAGCGCCCCGGGTTCTGCCGGTCCCACTGCTTGCCGATCAGGAGGAGCAGAGTCTCCTCCAGGATTCGACGCGCCTCTTCCCCGGAGATCCCATAGGCGGCGAAGATCTCCTCCAGGACGGGCCGGAGGCGAGCCAGAAGCTCGGCGCTGGTTTCTTGCATGGAGCCAGAAGAGCATATCTTAACCAAGGGAGTGACAAGGGACCCAAGGGACTTCAGGGACTCCAGGGACAAAAACCAGGAGGCTCCCTGCCGGCCCGTTCTCCCGTCCCTGCTGTCCCTTGGGTCCCTTTTTCAGCGCCGCCCCGCCGCCCCGCTCAGCCGGGCGACCAGGCGGGCGAGGGCCACGTCGGCCTCGCCGCTCTCGCCTTTCAGCTGCAGCTCGGTCTCCAGCAGGTCGGCGGAGAGCCTCGCGAGGAGCGGCTCCGGCATGCGGCAGGCGGCGAGATAGGCGCGGTGGAGCCGGAAGGGGTGGAGCCCGGCGAGCGGGTTCTTGCCGCCGGTGGGGATCTCGGACTGCAGGCCCGGCGCGTGCTGGCTCTTGAAGCGGGCGTAGTTGGCCTCGCCGGCGGGCACCCGCGCCACCCGCATCATGCCGCGCACGGCGACGAGCTGGCGGCAGAACGAGGAGAGCAGCGAGAAGAAGGAGAGCCGCGCGGCCAGCAGGTCCTCCGCCCCGCCGAGCAGCCGGCTCAGCCGGTCGAGCGCCTCGCCGCCGCGGCCCGCCGCGATGGCGTCGAGGAGCTGCCAGACGTCCTCCTCGCCGCGGTCCTCGACCGACTGCTCGACGAGCTTGCGGTCGATCTTCCCCGAGGCCCCCTTTTCCAGCAGATTGGCCAGCTTGCGGTACTCCCCGGCGAAGCGCGCCGTCGAGTCGGAGTCCACGCCCCCCGTGGTCCGGCCCCGGTTGTCGTTCTCCTGGCGCAGCGTGCGGCGGGCGAGCTCGCTCAGGGCGTCCGGGGTGATGGCGGCCCCCGTCTGCCGCTGGAGCTCGCCGGCGAGGAGGTCGATCCCCTGCCAGCTCCCCCGGTCGGAGCCGACCCGCCCCTGGGCCAGCGCCGCGCCGCGCTCCTCCAGGAGACGGACCAGCGGGTGGTCGGCCGCCACCGCGCTCTCGGCGAGCACCAGGGCGTGGCCGCCGGGGAGGCCGCCGCGGACGACCTCCGACAGCTCCGCGAGGTCCCCCTCGCCGGTCCCCTGGATCTCCTCGCGGCGGGCGGCGTCGAGCAGCCCGGCGAGCGAGGTCCGCAGCTCCTCCACCTGCTTCTTCCCCCGCGCCCGCCCGCCCCCCTTGCGCGACTTGCCCCCTTCGAGCACCCAGGCCGGCAGCTCGGAGAGCGCCCGCTCGGCCTCGCCGGCGTAGGGATCGACGTCGAACAGGCGGAGCGCCTGGAGCAGCCGCGACGCCGCCTGCCGCTCGCGGGCGGAGAGGCCCCGCTCTTCACCAGACGACAGCGGCACCACCTCGGCGGCGTCCTCGATCAGCTCACCCGCGGCGTTGCGGTCCGCGAACACGGCGGAGTCGAAGACCAGCATCACCTTGCCCGAGGCGAAGAGCGAGAAGGTGCGGAGGTCCTGGAGGAGGGGGGAGAGCGCGGCGGGACGGCGGTGCACCTCAATCGCCGCGGCGTCCACCCCGGCGGCGCACGCCACCGCCTCGGCGATCCGGCGCGCGGCCGGCTCGGCGAGCACCAGGTCGCCGTGGACCAGGCAGACCTGGGGCGGCTGACCGTCGCGGATCAGACGGGCGAGGAAGGTCTCGACGGAATCGGCCATGCGCGAAAACGACCTGTAGGGGCGGCCCTGTGTGGCCGCCCTGGGTAGAGAACAGGGCGGCCACACAGGGCCGCCCCTACAGAGCTGTTACGAAGCCTCGACTTCCAGCATCCCCTTCTCGGCCAGCTCCTGGCAATCGACGCAGAAGCGCGCCCAGGGCAGGGCCTCGAGGCGCGGGACCGCGATGTTCTGCCCGCAGTTCGCGCACCGCCCATACCCCCCTTCCTCCATCCGCCGCAACGCGTTCTCGATCTGCAGCAGCGTGTTCCTCTCCGCGTCCGACAAGGAGAACATCAGCTCCCGGTTGTAGGCGTTGTTCGCGCGGTCCACGATGTCTTCCGTGCCGTCGTCCGTGGACTCCTGCCCCGCCCGGAGGTCCTGCTTGTACATGTTGACGATCTCATCCCTCTGAACCTGCAACCGGGCACGAAGGGCATCGAACCTCTCCTGAGGCACTTCGGCGGCCGGCTTGGCCTTCTCTGTTCTGGCCACGCTGCTTCTCCTTTCACCAGGCGAGCTGAAAAATCCCTGATCCGCCTCTACAAGGGCTCGCGATGATAGCTCATTCCCGCTTCAATCGAGAGCGCACGGTAGAGCTGCTCATACAGCACGACCCGTGCCAGTTCGTGGGAGAGGGTGAGGGGGCCAAACGAGAGCACCGCGCGGGCCCCCTCCAGCACGGCGCGGTCGAGGCCGAGGTCCGAGCCGATGAGGAAGGCGATGGGGTGCGGCCACTCCTCCTTGAGGCGGGCGAGCCGCTCGGCGAGCTGACCGGAGGTGAGCATCTCCCCCCGGCTGTCGAGGGCGAAGCTCCAGGCGGACGGCGGCAGGGCGGCGAGGAGCGCCGCCCCCTCCAGCTTCTGGCGCTGCGGATCGTCCGCTCCGGCCCGGGCGCGGACGGGCACGTCGCGCACCGGCGCGAAGCGGGCGATGCGCTTGCGGTAGTCGGCGCAGATCTCTTCCCAGTTGGAGCGCTGGTGGCGTCCGGCCCAGAGGACGGCGAGCTCGCGTCCCATTCCGGCGATCCTCTCTCGACCCGACGGCTTCAGCCGACGGCGGTGTCGTCGAGGTCCCGCGGGGAGTGGCGCACGAGGTACGCCTCCCACTCGTCGAAGAAGGCCAGGGTCTTCAAGTCGCGCATCCGGTCCAGGAAGACGACGCCGTTCAGATGGTCGTACTCGTGCTGGACGATGCGGGCCTCGAAGCCGGCGGCCTCGTAGTCCAGCGGCCGCCCCTCGCGGTCCAGCCCCTGCACCCGGACTCGTGGGTGGCGCGGCACGAGACCCCGCAGGTCGGGGATCGACAGGCACCCCTCCCAGTCGTAGGACATCTCCCGGGCCTGCGGCGTGATCAGGGGATTGATCACGACGTGCAGCGGGATCTCCGGCGGGCCGGCTCCCTGGCCAGCCCCCTGATAGACGAAGATCTGCGCCCCTTCGCCCACCTGGGTGGCGGCGAGCCCCACGCCGTTGGCCTCGCGCATGGTCTCCACCATGTCGTCGATCAGCGCCTGGACCTCCGGCCCGGCGATGCGGCCCGGGGGGACCGGCAGCGCCGGGGTGCGCAGGGCGGGATGGCCGAGGCGGACGATGGGGCGGACAGGCATCTCCGGGGATTATAGCCTGAGGTCCCAGCGTGAGGTCCCAGCCTGAGGCGCCGGCGTGAGCCCCCGTGCTTCCTCAATGGTATGCTCCCGGGCCATGACGAGAAGCGCTTTGAGCGGCACGGGACGGTCCCTGAAGAGCGATCGCGGGCGCCGGGTGGCCACCCGCCTGCTGCTCGCGGGCGCCGCCGTCGGCCTGCCGGTCCTGGCGGGCGCCCTGCTGCGCCGCCGGGCCGAGCCCCCCCACCCCCTGCGCTGGGGGCGCGCCCACCGCTACGCGGGGCGCTCCGGGCGCGAGGTCGTCTTCCAGGAGCTGGGGCAGGGGCCGGCGGTCGTCCTGCTGCACTCCTTCGGCCCCGGCTACGGCGCCGATCAGTGGCGGGCGGTGGCGGAGATCCTCGCCGAGCGCTACCGCGTCTTCGTGCCCGACTTCCCTGGCTGGGGCCGGACGCGGGCGCTGGCCGGCGCGCACCGTCCGAACCCTTATCTCAACCTGATCGAGGACTTCCTGGCCGGCGTGGTGCGGGAGCGGGCCGTGGTGGTGGCGGCCGGCCTCGCCGCGGCCTACGCGGTGCACACCGCCGTGGACCACCCCGGCCGGGTGCGCGCCCTCGGCCTGGTCTCCCCCCTCGGGCTGGCGGCGGACGGCGTCGCGGGGGGCCAGGCCTTCGTCGGCAATCTCCTCGGCCTGCCCCTCGTCGGTCCGCCGATCCTCGACGCGCTGACCACCCGCGCGGCCTTGGAGCACCATCTCCGGCGCGAGGTCTACGCCGCCCCCGAGCGGGTGGACGCCGCCCTCCTGGAGCACCACTACCGGGCGAGCCACGCTCCCCAGGCCCGCGCGGCGCTCGCCGCCTACCTGCGGGGCGACCTGGCGCTCGACGTCACCGGGGAGCTCCCCGCCTGCGCACCCCCGTCTGGCTCGCCTGGGGCCGGCAGGCGAAGCTGCCGCCGGTCGGACAGGCCGATCTCTGGCTGCGCAATCTTTCCGCCACACAACCCAAAGCCCAGCTAGAGGTCTTCGAGAGCGCCGGAGCCCTGCCCCAGGCCGAGGCCCCGGCCCTATTCTGCCGGGCGCTCGAACGCTTCCTGGCCGAGCTGCCGGGCTGAAGCGAGAGCGTTCCGCCTCCGGCGGCGACGGTTTTTCTCCCCGCAAAACGGTCTGTCTCCCGGGAAACGGAAATTCTCCCGCGACGGCGATCCGTCGCCGCCGGAGAATTTCTGTCGTCGCTGGAGAATTTCCGTCGCCGCCGGAGACGGAACGTTTTCTCCGGAGATGGTCCGCCGTCCGTGGAGAAAAACCGCCGTCTCGGGAGACAGATCGCCGTCGCTGGAGAATTTCCGTCGTCCCGGGAGACGGCCCATCTCTGGAGACGACGATCCGCCGTCGCCGGAGACGGACCGTCATCCGCGGAGGCAGACCATATTCTCCAGAGACGGAGCGTTTTCTCCAGAGACGGAACGTTTTCTCCAGAGACGGGGCGTCGGCCGCGGAGAAAGGCCGTCGCCGCTGGAGATGGAACCGGCCCGCCTCTGGGCAGCGGCGCCTACGGCAGGGGATGCTGCTTGAGGAAGTCCAGCATCTCGGTCAGCACCGCGGTCTTCGGCCAGCGGACGTGCTCGTAGAGGCCCCGCGCCTTGGAGCAGTCCTGGGCGCAGGCGCTGCCGGCCGGGGCGGCGTCTCCCTTCAAGGCCACGTTCTGGTATCCGAAGGGCCAGTCCTGCTGGTGCAGCGTCTCGATCCAGGCGCTCGTCGTGGCGCAGGGAACCAGCGCGTCGCAGAGGTTCCGCATCAGGAACAGGGGAACCTTCCGGGTGTACTTGAAATCGACGGGGCAGGGTTCGCGAGACCAGGAATCGGCTCCGGCATACTGGCCGATGGCGGCGATGCGGCCGCTGCGCCAGACGCCGTAGAGAGCGGACATGTAGGCGCCGTTGCTCCAGCCGAAGACGTAGATCCGCTGCGGATCCACCTTCCCCGCCGCGATCACCTGGTCCAGGAAGTGATCGACGGCCTTGGCGTCCAGGTTTTCGGTGGAGTTGCGGTACCACTCGTCCCAGTGGAATCCGGTGCCGGTCTGCGGTCCCGTCGAGGTGTAGGGAGTCGCCCGCCGGCCTTCCACGGACAGGATGATGAAGCCCTTGACGGCGGAATCGCTCGACAGCGGGTAGCTGGAATGGAGATCGAACAGCGCCTTGCCTTCCTTGTACAGGCTGTCCGGCGTGGTGAGCGAGCCGTGGAGATAGATGAGGAGGGGCCATTTGGCTCCGGCGGGCGGCGTCCCCTGCGCCTGCCGTGGGAGGTTGAGGCAGGCATACCGGTGGACACCCTCCTGGTCGAACGACAGGAGGCTTCCTTCCTTGCAGACCGGCTTCACGGTGACGGGCTTCGCCGTCTCGATCGGCTGCGTCCCGTCCGCCGAGCAGGTCGCGTCGGCGCCCCGCGACGGCGAGGGATGAAGAAGCAGCAGTCCGGCCACTCCGAGGATCGGCCACCAGCATCTCGAGCTCATCGGGTCTCTCTCCTTGCACGCAGAAGTGCCCCACCGCTCAATGCGGCGCGTGCGTGCCTGTTTGGAAGCGCAAATGCAGGGGAACGATAACTCGGGCGCAGGGACCAATGCTAGGGGGAGGCCTGGGAAAGCTCCGGTCCCTCCTCCCCTTGACCACTCCGCTACAATACCCATCCTTGCCGCACCCCGCCGGTTGAGACGGGGGACCGCGGCGCGCGAGAGGATCTCTTCCTGATGAGCGACAAGCGATTCCCGGAGGTTCCGGGTGGATATCCCTTCCCCCAGCTCGAGCTCGGCGTGCTCGAGCGGTGGAAGGAGCGCAGGATCTTCGAGAAGAGCCTCGAGAAGCCCTCCCCCGAGGGGGAGTTCGTCTTCTTCGAGGGGCCGCCCACGGCCAACAACGTGCCGCACGTGGGGCACGTGGTCACCCGGGTGGTCAAGGATCTCTTCCCCCGCTACCGCACCATGCGCGGCTACCACGTGGCCCGCAAGGCCGGGTGGGACACCCATGGCCTCGCCGTCGAGATCGAGGTCGAGAAGCGCCTCGGCTTCTCCGGCAAGCAGCAGATCGAGGCCTATGGCATCGCCGAGTTCAACCAGGCCTGCCTGGACAGCGTCCACACCTACGAGAAGCAGTGGCGGGCGATGACCGAGCGCGTCGGCTACTGGGTGGACCTCGACCACGCCTACTTCACCTACACCAATACCTACATCGAGTCGGTCTGGTGGGCGCTCTCCGAGCTCGCCGCGCGCGGCCTGCTCAACGAGGGCTACAAGATCCAGCCCTACTGCGCCCGCTGCGGCACCACCCTCTCCAGCCATGAGGTCGCCCAGAACTACAAGGACGCGGACGATCCCTCCATCTGGACCCTCTTCCACGCCCGCCCGGGGCAGTCCGTCCAGACGACGACCGCGGGGGAATCGTGGGAGGTGGAGGGCAACCTTTACCTGGTGGCCTGGACCACCACCCCCTGGACGACGATCGCCAACGTCGGCCTCGCCGTCCATCCCGACCTCATTTATAAGGTCGTCGAGCACCCGGGAAAGCCCGGGAATCTGATCCTGCTCGGGGAGGACCTGGGCACGCCGGTCCCCGTGGTGATCGAGGAGGAGGGCAAGCGCAGGCAGATCGATCTGCGCGAGGCTCCGGCCCTCGCCCGCTTCCGGGGCCGGGACCTGGAGGGGCTGCTCTACGACCGCCTCTACACCTTCTTCGAGCCGGACGTCCCCGGCCGGGTGGTGCTGGGCGACTACGTGACCGCCACCGACGGCACCGGGCTCGTCCACACCGCCCCGCCGTTCGGCGAGGACGACTACCAGACCGGCCGGCGCTACGGGCTGCCGATGATCCTCTCGGTGGACGGCGAGGGGAAGATGGTGCCCGGGACCGGCCCCTTCTCCGGCCTCTGGTTCAAGGACGCCGATCCCAGGATCATCCAGGAGCTGAAGGGCCGCGGCCTGATGCTCCACAACGACCGCTACCGCCACAGCTATCCCTTCTGCTGGCGCTGCGACCGGCCGCTCCTCTATTACGCGACCACGAGCTGGTTCATCCGCACCACCGAGGAGAAGGACGCCCTGGTCGCCAGGAACCGCGAGATCCACTGGCACCCCGAGCACGTCGGCGAGGGGCGGTTCGGCAACTGGCTGGAGAACGTGGTGGACTGGGCGCTGTCACGCCGCCGTTACTGGGGCACGCCGCTGCCCATCTGGCGCTGCCCGAAGTGCGCGAACCAGAAGGTGATCGGCTCCTACGAGGAGCTGTTCGCGGTCTCCGGACGGGAAAAGCCGGCGGACCTCTACGACCCGGCGCAGTTCAACCCGCACCGCCCCTTCATCGACGAGCTCACCTGGCCCTGCGCCGAGTGCGGCCAGGGGACGATGCGGCGGGTGGAGGAGGTGATCGACGCCTGGTTCGACTCCGGCGCCATGCCGTTTGCCCAGCATCACTACCCGTTCGAGAACCGGGCGCTGATCGACGACCGCCTGCAGTACCCGGCGGACTTCATCTCCGAGGCCGTGGACCAGACCCGCGGCTGGTTCTACACCCTGCACGCCCTCGGGGTGCTGCTGTTCGATTCGGTCGCCTACGAGAGCTGCATCGTCCTCGGCCACGTCAACGACGAGCAGGGGCGGAAGATGTCGAAGCGCCTGGGCAACGTCGTCGAGCCCATGGGGGTGATCGCCGAGACGGGCGCGGACGCCATGCGCTGGTACTTCTGCGTCAACAACCCCGAGGTGCCGTCGCGCTTCTCCGCCCGGCTGGTGCGCGAGGCGGCGCAGCGGTTCCTGCTGCCGCTGTGGAACGCGCTCTCCTTCTTCACCATCTACGCCAACCTCGACGGCTGGCGGCCCGGGGCGGCGTCCCTCGCCTTTGCCGGGCGGCCGGCGCTCGACCGCTGGGTCCTGCTCCGCCTCGACCGGCTGACCGGGGAGGTGACCGCGAGCCTCGACGCCTACGATCCGACCGCGGCGGCGCGCGCCCTCGAGGCGTTCCTGGACGACCTGACCAACTGGTACATCCGCAGGAGCCGCGGCCGGTTCTGGGCCAACGGCTCAGAGGATGGCGAGGAGAGCCGGACGGGCAAGACGAGCGCCTACGAGGCGCTCTACGAGGTGCTCACCACCCTCGCCCGGCTGATCGCGCCGTTCACGCCGTTCGTCGCCGAGGTGCTCCACGAGCACCTGGTTCGCAGTCAGTACGAGAAGGCCGCCGAGAGCGTCCACCTGGAAGATTGGCCGGCGCCGCCCGCATCACCAGCCGACCGGCGGGACGAGCCGCTGGAGAAGGGGATGGCCGCCGTCCAGCGCATCGTCGGCCTCGGCCACGCAGCGCGCAACCTCCACGGCCTGAAGACCCGGCAGCCGCTGCCGGCGGTGACGCTGGTGACCGCCGACGAGGCGATGCCGCGGCTGGTCGAGCCCTACCTCGACATCCTCCGCGACGAGCTGAACGTCAAGGAGGTCCGCTGGGCCGCCGACCGCACGGTCTACGTCCATCACGAGGTGAAGCCGATCTTCCCCAGGACCGGCCCGCGCTTCGGCAAGCGGATGCCCGAGGTGAAGAAGGCCCTGGACGCCGCGGACGGTGACGCCCTCGCCGCCGAGCTGGAGCGCGCCGGGAAGATCACCCTCCAGCTCGCGGACGGCCCCGCCGATCTCTCCTCCGGGGAGGTCGAGGTGCGGCTGGTCGAGCGGGAAGGCACGGCGACCCAGGGGGACCGCGAGCTGCTGGTGGCGCTGGCGACCGAGCTCACCCCCGAGCTGGAGGCGGAGGGGCTGGCCCGCGAGTTCGTGCATTACGTGCAGCAGGAGCGCAAGAAACAGGATCTGGATTACGCGGACCGCATCCGGGTCCATTTCGAGGCCGATCCCGGGATGACGGCGGCGGTGGAGGCCCACCGCGACTGGATCCAGGGGGAGACCCTGGCGGTCGAGATCGCCGGAAAGGCCGGGTCTGCCGGCGAGCCGTCCATCCGTATCGAACGTATCTGAGCGGGAGAACAGGGGAGACACCATGGCGGGAATCTTCAAAGCCTACGACATCCGGGGGATCGTCCCCTCGCAGCTCAACGAGGAGATCGCCTACAAGATCGGGCTCTCCTTCCAGCACGTGCTGGACGCGGAGGACCGCGCCAACGGCAACACGATGGTGGTCAGCCGGGACATGCGCGAGCACAGCGAGCGGCTCCAGCAGGCCCTGGTGCGCGGCCTGACCGACTCGGGGCTCGACGTGCTGGACATCGGCCTCGCGGCCACCCCGATGAACTACTTCGCCATCAGCCACTTCAAGGCCGCCGGCGGCGTGCAGGTGACGGCCAGCCACAACCCGGCGCAGTACAACGGCTTCAAGTTCAGCCGCCACGGCGCCCGGCCGGTCTCCGGCGATCACGGCATCGCCCTGATGGAGCAGAAGGTCCAGGAGGGGGACCTGCCGAAGGCCGCCACCCCCGGCAAGGTGACGCGCGGCGAGGTCTTCCAGGATTACCTGCAGCACATCCTCTCCTTCCTGCGCCAAGACAGCCAAGGCCCGCGGCTCAAGGTGGTGGCGGACGCCGCCAACGGCATGGCGACGATCGACCGGCCGATCCTGGAGGCGATGGGGATCGAGCTGAAGACGATCTTCTTCGAGCTGGACGGCACCTTCCCCAACCACGAGGCGAACCCGCTCAAGGAGGAGAACCTGCGCGACCTCCAGCGGGCGGTGCGCGAGGCCGGGGCCGATCTCGGCATCGCCTTCGACGGCGACGCGGACCGCGCCGCCTTCCTCGACGAGACCGGCGAGCCGATCGGCAGCGACCTGATGACCGGCCTGATCGGCGGCATCCTGCTGGACCGCGAGCCGGGCAAGGCGGTGGTCTACGACCTGCGCTCGTCGCGGGCGGTCTCCGAGTACCTCCGGGAGAAGGGGGGCATCCCCATCCGCGAGCGGGTGGGGCACTCGTTCATCAAGGCCACCATGCGGCAGCACGAGGCCATCTTCGGCGGCGAGCTGGCGGGGCACTACTACTTCCGCGACCACTCCTACGCCGACTGCCCGCTCCTCTCCGTGGTGGAGGTGCTGAACCTGATGCGCCAGACGCGGCAGCCGCTCTCCGCGCTGATCAAGCCGCTGCAGCGCTATTCCAAGAGCCCGGAGATCAACTTCGAGGTGGAGGACAAGCAGGGGAAGATCGACCAGCTCGCCCGCCGCTATTCAGATGCCGGGATCGACTACCTGGACGGCATCACGATCAGCTATCCGGACTGGTGGGCCAACGTCCGCCCCTCCAACACCGAGCCCTTCCTGCGCCTGGTCATGGAGGCCAAGACGCCCCAGGAAGCTCGAGACGCGCCAGAAGGAGCTGTTCGAGATCCTGGGGCACCCGGCGGAGTAGGCCTTGGGCCGTCTGGAACCGGACCTCAGCCCCGGCGCGACATCGACGAGGCCCGCAGGAGGTAGTAGAGCAGGGTCATCAGCGTCGAGGCCGCGGCGGCGATGTAGGTCATCGCCGCCGCGTTGAGGACCCGGTCCATGCCCACCCGCTCCTGCGGCTGCACGATCCCGGCATCGACGGCCAGCCGCTTGGCCCGCGCGGTGGCGTCGAGCTCCACCGGCAGGGTCACGATCTGGAACAGCAGCACGGCCGAGAACAGCAGGGCGCCGAAGTAGATCATGGTCGCCGAATGGAGCAGCAGCGCCCCGGCGAACATCACGAAGTAGCCAACCGTGGAGCCGATGTTGGCCGTCGGCACCAGGGCCGAGCGCAGCCACATGGGCTTGTAGTGCTCCGCGTGCTGCACGGCGTGCCCCGCCTCGTGGCAGGCGACGCCCACCGCCGCCACCGAGTTCGACGCGTAGGTCGCCTGCGAGAGGGCCAGCGTCTTGTTGGCCGGGTTGTAGTGGTCGGAGAGGAAACCGCTCGTCGGCACCACCTGGACGTCGGAGATGCCGGCGTAGCGCAGCATCTCCTGGGCCGCCTGCGCCCCGGTGAGGCCGCGGGCGGTCCGCACCCGGGAGAACTTGTTGAACGCCGCCCGGGTCCGCCAGCTCGCCCACAGCGAGAACGCCAGCGCCGGCAGGAGGAAGAGGAAGTACTTCGGGTCGAAGTAGAACATGGGTTTCGATCACCCCTTTCACCGGTGAAAACAGCCGCGGCCGGGGCCGCATTTCCGGTGGCACCGGCTTGAAACGAGGGACCCGAGGGACGGCAGGGACTCCAGCGACCTTTGTCGGCTGTCCCTGCTGTCCTTGCCGTCCCTTGGGTCCCTTTTCCTTAGCTGATCGGAGCGATCGTCCCGGCCCGCAGGATCTCGGGTCCCGAAGGGGTCCGTGACCCCGGATCGGTCTCCAGGGTGATCACGGCCGTGCGGGTGCCGGCGGGCATCTCTTTCGAGCTCATCTCGATGGGCGCTCCCGGCAGCACGGTGAAGGAGCCGGCATCCACCGGCCCCTGATCGGCCATGAACCAGAGCTTGTAGAGCCTGCCCCCCTCGACGGGCTGGAGCCCCCGGAGCGAGAGATACCAGTGCTGGTGGTCCGCGGCGACGAAGAGGAGCCCGCGCGCCGCCGGCTGGAGCGGCGGCCGTCCCATCGGGCGCAGGGCGCTGACCGCTACGGTCGGCGAGGTCACCAGGGCCATCTTCTCCCGCAGGTTGAGCGAGTAGGACTCCAGCCGGCTCGCCTGCGCCGAGGCCTGGGCGGCCTGGGAGCGCTCCCGCGCGAGGTCCCGGTCGAGCCGGGCGATCGTCGCCCGGTCCTGGAGCGACCGGGAGTAGAGATAACCGGAGAGGCCGAGCAGCAGGAAGGCCAGGGAGGCCGCCAGGGCGAGCGGCCACCGGCGGGGGGGCCGGCGGGCCGCCGCGGCCCCGGCCATGGGCGGGCGGACCGGGCGCATCTCCTGGGAATGCCGGATCGGGATCGGCGGAGGAATCGGAGGCGGCGGGACAGAGGGAACCGCCAGAACGGGTTCGGGCTCCGGCGCGGCCAAGGGGGCCGGCTGGGTGTCGTCCCCGTCGGCGGCGGCTTCCTCGGAGGCATCCGCGCCACTCACGATCCTCGCCATCAGGAGCGTCTTGACTTCGGGCGAGGGCGCGACCGGCTCGAGCTCGTAGGCGACCAGCCCCAGGGCCTCCCGATAGAGGCGCGCCATCATCTCGGAAGCCTCGGAAGCCTCGGAGGTCTCGGACGGATGCGCTCCGCCGCCGGGGCCGCCGGCTCCGGTCTCCAGCGCCTCGAGGGTCGCCAGGATGGTCAGGTCTTCCGAGGAGGTTTCGCCGTTCACAGCAGTTGTCGAATCTCGTCGCGTAGCGCGTTGCGCAGTTTTCTCATCGCCAGCAGCGTCCGCGTCTTCACGGTGCCCAGGGGCAGATCGGCCCGGGCCGCGATCTCGCTCTGGCTCAGGCCCTGGTAGAAGGCCATCTCGAGCACCTGCTTCTGCTCGGGCGGGAGCTTGCTCAGCTCCTGCTGGACCCTCTCCCGCCGCTCCTGGAGGAATACGGTTTCCACGCCCTCGGGGGATGCATGCTCCACCGGATTGGCCTGCGCGGAGCTTTCGTGCGTGCGCTCGACGACCTTGCGGGTGCGCAGGCGGTCGATCGCGCGGCTGCGGGCGATGAGGATCAGCCAGGTGGAGACCGACGAGCGCGCCGGATCGTAGCGCGAGGCATGGTTCCAGACGTGGAGGAAGACCTCCTGGAGGATCTCCTCGGCGTCGGAGACGCTGCCCAGGATGCGCCGGCCCAGGGCCAGCAGGGTGGACGCGTACCGGTTGTAGAGAATCCCCAGCGCCTCCGGCTGGCGGTCGGTCACCTGGCGCAGGAGAGCCCCGTCGCTCGAAGATTCCACGGAGCTGGTTGGCGAGATAGGGTTCATTGGGAGCCGGTCGAGGGACCTCGAAAGGCGGGCCTAGGATACCATGAAGCCCCCGCGAGCCCCGGAAAGGGCTGGAAAGAAAGGAAGAGAGAGCGCACATGGACGAACCTTCGAGCCGCGGCGCCGAGCCGATCCGCGGCGCCGGCCCCCGCCAGCCGGCGATCCGCGTGGTCCTGATGCCCAAGGATACCAACGCCCTGGGCACCATCTTCGGCGGCATCATCCTGTCGTACATCGACCAGGCGGGCGCGGTCGAGGCCCATCACCACGTCCCCCTGCCCGGCCGGCTGGTCACGGTCGCCATGCGGGAGGTCGTCTTCCACTCCCCCGTCTTCGTGGGCGACCTGGTGAGCTTCTTCACCGAGACGCTGCGGGTGGGCCGCACCTCGGTGACGGTCAAGGTGACCGTCGAGGCCGAGCGCTCCACCGGCTCCGGCCGCATCAAGGTCACCGAGGCGGAGGTGGTCTACGTCCACGTCAACCGCGAGAGCCAGCCGGTGCCGATCGAAAGCAAGAGTCAGGGCGCGAAAGGCTCGTAGCAGCGGCGGCAGCGGGCCTCGTAGGCGTCGGTGTCGCCCACCTGGAGCTGCTCGCCGCCGCCGGCCATGCGCTGGCTGTACTGGGCGGGCGCCCCGCAGCGCATGCAGACGGCGTGGACCTTGTCCACGTACTCGGCGATGGCGAGGAGCCGCGGCATCGGGCCGAACGGACGGCGCAGGTAGTCGAGGTCGAGCCCGGCGACGATCACCCGCACGCCGGAGTCGGCCAGCTCCGAGACCAGGTCGATCAGCCCGTCGTCGAAGAACTGCGCCTCGTCGATCCCCACCACCTCGACTCCCGGCAGCAGCTTTTCGCGGATGTCACAGCTGCAGACGACGCTCACCGCCTCCAGCTCGCGGTTGTCGCGGGTGATCAGCCGCTCGGGGGCGTGGCGGGTGTCGGCGGCCGGCTTGAAGACCTGGACCCGCTGGCGGGCGATCGCGGCCCGGCGCAGCCGCCGCACCAGCTCCTCGCTCTTGCCGGAGAACATGCCGCCGCTGATCGCCTCGATCCGGCCTTCGCGGGAGCGCTCGCCGATCCCGCCGATGCTGTCCAGCGCGTTCACTGCACGGAATCTAGCAGCACCCCGGCCGCCGCGCCAAGCCCGGCCGCCGACGGCCGGCGATGGAGCGTCTGGTATCATTCCTGGTCCTATGTCTATCTCAGAGCCGAAACGACAATCCGGAAAGCGGGTCTTCACCTACGACGACGCCCTGAACACCTTCCCCCTGGTGCGCGACCTGACGGCGGCCGCCGTGCGCCAGATCGAGGCGCTGACCAGCAGCGTCGGCAGCCGCGAGGAGCTCGACTCCCGCCGCGAAGAGCTGGAGGAGGACCGGGAGAGGATCGTCCGCGCCTGGGCCCGCGAGGTGACCTCCGTGGGCGCCGAGGTCAAGGGGGTCTGGCTGGTCGATTGGGACAGCGGCGACGGCTACTACTGCTGGCGCTACCCCGAGCAGTCCATCTCCTTCTTCCACACCTACGACGAAGGCTTCGCGGGCCGCATCCCCATCAACTGAAGCCGTTCGAGTGAAGCCGTTCGAGCCGCCGCGCGTCAGCGGCGGCTGACCTCGGCGTAGAGCCGCTCCAGGCGCCCGGGCGTCAGCTCGCCCAGCCCCTCGACGACGGCGTCCGCCCCGCGGAGCAGGTCGCGGGAGGTCTCGCCGGAGTACGCCCGGACGATGCCGAGGGTCGCCAGACCCACCTCGGCGGCGGCGGCCACGCCCAGCGGGCTGTCCTCCACGGCGAGCACCTCGTGCGGATGGAGCAGGCGCTCCGGCAGCGGGGGGCGGGCGTTGAGGGCCTCCAGGGCCAGCCGGTACCCCTCGGGGCTGGGCTTCCCCTCCTCGACGTCCTCGGCGGTGACCAGCACCTTGAAGCGGTCGAGCAGCCCCTCCTGCCGCAGAGCCCCCTCGACCTCCTCGCGCAGGGCGCCGCTCACCACGCCGAGCATCGTCCCGCCCGCTTGGAGATCGCGCACCAGCCCGGCCGCGCCGGGGGAGAACGGGTAGCCCTCCCGGCGGATGCGCTCCTGGTAGTAGCTGGCCTTGCGGGCGCCCAGCCGCATCAAACGGGGGACGGTTGCCGCCTCACCCGCCGCCGCCAGCACCGCCGCAAAGCAGGATCGGTCGTCCAGCCCCAGGTAGCGGGCGAAGTAGTCCGCCGCGGAGAGCGCGATCCCCTCCTCGGCCAGCACCCGCTGGAACAGCTCCAGGTGGATCGGCTCGTCGTCGACCAGAACCCCATTGAAATCGAAAAGGACGGCCCGCAGCACCCCGGGATCATACCGCGCCCGCCGGACGGCATTTGACAAGCCGATCGTCCCCCGGTATCTTGACAAATGCTCGGCGAACTGCCGGAAGCAAGGAGCATCCCAATGGAAAACATCGGCCAGACCCAAAGTGAACCCCTCCACTCCGAGCCGCCGCAGGAGGAGATGCCCGTCACGCTCACTCCCAAGGCGATCGAGATGGTGAAGATCACCCGTGAGCAGGAGGGGATCGACGCCTCCCACGGGCTCCGCATCGCCGTGCGCGGCGGCGGCTGTAGCGGTTTCGAATACGCCCTCGACTTCGACAACGAGGCCCGGGACAACGACTGGGTCTACGAGCAGGGCGACCTCAAGATCTTCGTCGACGCCGTGAGTGCCCGGTACCTGCAGGGCACCAGCATCGACTACTCACTCGGCATGGCCGGCGCGGGGTTCAAGTTCAACAACCCCAACGCCGCCGGCTCCTGCGGCTGCGGTTCCTCGTTCGCGGTCTGAACCCAAGTCTGAACCTCCGCCAGGGGGTTGGAATGAATGAACGGCCGGAGGGGCGCTTGCCCTCCGGCCTTTCGCTTTTCACGGCCGGCTAAATCGAGACGAACGGCAGCTCCCGCACCTCCGCCGCCCCGCCCCCCGCGACCTCCAGGCGGGTCCCCGGCGCGGTGGCGCGGCGGTGGAGGATGGCGAGGCCGATCGGGCTGCCGAGCGCGATCGAGCTCACCACGGTGGTCGCCTTGCCGGCCTCGCGGCCATCGTGGAGGAGGGGCGCACCGGGCGCGGGGGCCGGACCGTCGGAGACATCGAAGACCAGTCCGCGCAGGGTCTTCTGCACGCCCCCCCGGTAGTGGATGCGGGCCACCACCTCCTGGCCGAGGTAGCACCCCTTGGTGTAGCTCACCGCCGCCTCCTCCGCTCCGGTCTCCTGGGGAAAGTTCTCCGGGCCGAAGTCGCGCCCGAAGCGCGGGATCCCCGCTTCCGCCCGCAGCGTCTCCAGCGCCTCGAAGCCGGCCGGCTTCACCTCCGGGCTCTCCAGCAGACCGTCGATCAGCGGCCCGGCGCTCGACGCCGAAACCCAGAGGGTGTAGGCCTCGGCCCCGAGGCGCCCCGAGCGCTGGAGCGCCACCTCGGTGCCGTGGACCCGAGAGCGGACGTGCCTCCAGTCTCCATCTGGGGGTAGCTCCGCGCCGCCCAGCGCCGCGGCGGCGCGCGGGCCGATCAGGCTGATCGGCAGCATGTCCTCCAACGGCCTCACCTCCACGCGGTCGGCCAGGATGTACTTCTGGAGATGCCTGGCGACCGTCTCTTCCGTGCCCGGCGGCACCACCAGCCAGAGGCGGTCCTCGTGCGCCATCACCACGAGATCGGCCAGGATGCGCCCCTGGGGGTTGGTGAGGAAGCCGTAGGCTCCTTCGCCGGGGGTGAGCGTCTTCACCTCGCAGGTGACATAGGCGTTGAGGAAGCGGAGGCGGTCGGCGCCGAGGATCTCGACGCGGCCCATCCAGGAACGGTCGGCGAGGCCGCACCCCTCGCGCAGGGCGCGGTACTCCTCGCCGACGGAACCGTAATGGATCGCCGCCGAGGCCCCGCCGTCGATCGGAGCGAGGACCGCTCCCAGGCGTTCGTGGAGCCGGGCGAGCGGCAGCGGGCGGGCGGTGGTCGCGGAGGGGATCACGGGCGGGGTCGTCATGCCCTCAGTCTACCGCCAGTCCCGAGTCAACCACCGGATCTCTCCCCGGATTACGGTCCCCGTCATCCCGGAAAAGAAGTTCGTACTTATTTTTTGTCCCAAAATTCCTCCCACCGGCAACCATACTTAATGAAGGTCTAACTGAGGTTGGATCTCTATTGGGGAGGAATGACATGGCGGATGAACACTTCTCGAGGGAGACGCTCGCACGATTCTTCCGGTCGGAGCTGTCGCGGCAGGAGAACCGCGACTTCGTCAGGCATCTTCTCAGGCGGTGCCCTACGTGCTCCCGGCTGCTTCAGGAGATCTCCCGGAGCGAGCACCTGCAGACGCTGCTCCGCGGTCTGGAGGAGGCGGCGATGCGGCCCGATCCGGACCGCGGAGCGCCGGCCCTGGCCCGGGTCTCGAGATTCCCCACCCGGAGCGCCCGCGCCAGCCCTTGAGCCCGCAGGGTGCGCTGCGCGCACCTCGAGATTCTCGACGGTACCAGGTGCGCGCAGCGCACCCTACGCCAGCTATCCCAGCCAGGGGACGTGATCGGCGGCGGCGCGCAGGTCCGGCACGATCCACTCGGCGCCGGCGGCCTGGAGGGAGGCGGCCGGGGTGCGGCCGGTGCAGACGGCGAGACAGGGGATGCCGTGGGCATGGGCGCAGGAGACGTCGTGCACGCTGTCGCCGACGATCAGCGTCTCCGCGGGAAGGAACCGGCGACCGGTCTCCTCCTCGGCGCGGGCCAGGGCCACGGGGGGCAGGTCCGAACGGTCGGCGCCGTCGCAGCCGAAGGCGCCGAAGGGGAAATAGCGGTTGAGATCGAAGCGCGCCAGCTTGGCTCTCGCCCCCGGCTTCCAGTTGCCGGTCAGCAGGGCGACCACGACGTCCTCGCGGACCGCGAGCCGGTCCAGGATCTCCACCACCCCGGGCAGCCGCACCATCCCCCGCCGGTCGAGCGCCGCCTCCAGCCTCGCGGTATACAGCTCCCGCATCCGCGGCAGCTTCTCCCGCACCTCGCTCTCCGGCACGCCGGCCCCGGTCATCAGCTCGAACACGATCGCGGGATCGGTCCGCCCGGCGAAGTCGTAGGCGTCCACGGCGCCCGCCGTGCCGAAGACCTCGATCAGCGCCGCGGTGAACAGCGGCCGCACCTGGGGGCCGCAGTTCACCAGGGTGCCGTCGATGTCGAAGAGGACCAGCTTCATGAACTGACCCTCACCGCCACTTCGGCGGCTTCTTGGTTTCCAGGAAGGTGGCGATGCCCCGCCGGCAGTCCTCCGTGGCCCGGGAGGCGGCGTTGACCTCGGCGGCATGGGTGAGGGCGTCGCCGAGCGGCCGGCCGAGCACGTCGAGAAGCAGGCGCTTGGTGCGGGCGATCGACTCCGAGCTGCCGGTCTCCAGGATCTGCGCGGCGAGCGCCTCGCCCGCCTCCCGCAGCTCCTCCGGGGACACCACCCGGTTGACCAGGCCGATCTCCAGGGCCCTGGGGGCTTCCATGAGCTGCGGATTGAGCAGCATCTCGCGGATGTCCGAGCCGCGCAGGCGCAACGGCAGGTAGGTGGCGACGAGCGCCGCCACGAAGCCGATCCGCACCTCGCTGTAGAGGAAGCGGGCGTCCGCGGCCGCCACCACGAAGTCGTGCGCGGTGGCGAGGCCGCAGCCGCCGGCCACGCAGGCGCCGTGGACGAGGGCGATGGTCAGCGCGTCCTGGCGCAGCACCGACTCGAAGAGCTCCTTGAGGCGCAGCGAGTCGCGCAGGTTCTCCTCCGGACCGGCGTCGCGCAGCGAGCGGAGGTGCTCGAGGTCCGCCCCGGCCGAGAAGTTCTTCCCCGCGCCGGCGAGCAGCAGGGTGCGCACCCCCTCCTCGCGCCAGGGGCGGCGGTAGAGCTCGATAAGCTCGCCGATCAAAGCCGGCGAGAGGGCGTTGGCGCGGGCGGGATCGTTCAGGGTGACCCAGAGGAGATCCCCCTCGCGGCGCGTCTCGAGCAGGCTCCCGGTCACCGGCGGCTCCCGGCGAGGGCCTCGGGCAGCTCGATCTCCATCTGCAGCAACCCTTGCGCGTGCGTCTTCCCCTGGGCGTCGTTTTTCAGGCTCTCGGTGCCGCCACCACCCAGCGAGTCGTGGAGCATGAAGTTCAGCGCCAGGATGTTCGGCAGCTCGTAGCGCTCCACCGCTCCCCGGCAGACCTGCCGGAAGTGCTCCTTGACCCGCTCGGCCGTCACCTCGGCGCGGATCACCTCGTACAGCTCGGGGCTGCCGGCGATCAGGCCAACGTTCGAGGCGTCCCCCTTGTCGCCCGAGCGGGCGTGGGCGATCTCTTCGAGCTTCACTTTCATCGAATCTCCGATCTCCGCGAGAGAGGGAACAGGGCGGCGCCGGCCAGGGCGAAGACGCCGGCGAGGATTGCGATCGTCCGCGGCGCGGTGGCCAGCGGATGGTAGAGCGTGGGGAAGACGGCGCGGAACCCCAGGTCCAGGATCTCGTGGTGCTGCCACTCGAGGACGGCGAACACCCCGAGCCCCGCGGCGAGCAGCAGGGCCAGCGCGGCGAGCCGCCGGAAGCGGCTCCAGCCCAGGGTCAGCCCCTGCCGCAGCAGCACGACCCAGCAGGCCCCGACGGCGAGCGCCCAGAGGGCGAAGACGGTGCGGTCCGCGATCGCGCTGTAGAGGAAACCGAGGAGGAGGATGGGGAGGAGCCCGCCGAACACACCGCCGTACCAGGCGAGGGCGAGCGAGCCGGACGGCGGTTGAGCAGACGGACCGGCGCTCACACCTCCTCCACCGTCACCTCGATGCGGCTCTCGACCTCCTCGCGGGCGAGCAGCGCCGGCCAGTAGGCGACGATCTCCTGCGGCTTGGGCCGGCCGCCGGCGAAGCCGGTCACTCCCGGCGGGCCGGCGGTGACCAGCGGCGCGATCTCCTTGCCGAAGCGCTCCACCCGGGCGGAGTCGGAGTCGCGCACGCCGAGCCGCAGCACCACCTCCGGCAGGTCGTCCGGCGCCGCGAGGATGCCCGGCAGGCAGGCACCGGTGCCCATCAGCTCGGTCTCGCGGTCCTCCGGCGCGAAGGTGACGCCGGCGCGCTCGAGCCGCTTCCAGACGATCTCCGCCGCCAGCTTCGCCTTCTCGATCGCCCGCGGGCCCGAGAGGGTGATCTGCCCCGAGGCCTTGTAGCCGGCGAGGTAGGAGGCCGAGACCTTGAGGAACGGCGTGTTGGCCTTCCCCTGGATGCCCGGAGACCTCCACCCGGTCCTTGCCGTCCTGGCGCAGGCGGATCGAGGTGAAGTCCGCCGTCACGTCCGGCGTGATGTAGCCGGTGGGGTCGCTCATCTCGTAGACGAGCTGCTCGGCCACCGTGTCGATCGTCACCATGCCGCCCGTGCCCTCGTGCTTGGTGACCACGAACGAGCCGTCCTCCCGCGCCTCGACGACGGGATAGCCGACGTTCCACAGGTCGGGCACCTCCCAGAAGCGGCTGAAGTTGCCGCCCGTGCACTGGGCGCCGCACTCGATGATGTGGCCGGCGATGGTGCCAGCGGCGAGGAGGTTCCAGTCCTCGGCGCTCCAGCCGAACTCGTGGATCATCGGCGCCAGCGCCAGCGCCGTGTCGGTGACCCGCCCGCAGAGCACGATCTGCGCTCCCTGATCCAGCGCGTCGACGATCGGCTGCGCTCCGAGATAGGCGTTGGCGCTCATCACCTGATCCACCACCGGCGCCAGCGGCTCGCCGGTGTCCATGTTCTTCATCGCGTGGCCGGCGGCGATCAGGTCCTTCAGGCGCGGCAGCAGGTCGTCCCCCTCGACGACGCCCACCCGCAGCCCGGTGACCCCCAGCTCGCGCGCCACCTCGAAGATCCGGTTGCGGCAGGCCTTGGGATTGAGGCCGCCGGCGTTGGTGAGCACGCGCACGTTGCGCTCTTTCAGCTCCGGCAGCACCCGGCGGATGAAGCCGATGAAGTCGGTGGCGTAGCCGAGCTTCGGGTTGCGGAGCTTCTGCCGCATCATGATCGACAGCGTCACCTCGGCCAGGTAGTCCATGCCGATGTAATCGATGGCGCCGCCGCGCAGCAGCTCCACCGGAGCGTCGACGTTGTCCCCCCAGAACCCCTGCCCGTTGCCGATCCGGATCGTCTTCATAGAGGGCGCAAAGATAGCATGGGGTCAGGCGCCCCTATGTCTGCAGAACCCCGGTCTTGAACTCCGGGATCTCGGGGTTCATCGCCGCGCAGGCCAGCGACCGGCCGATCACCTTGCGCGTCTCCGCCGGATCGATGATCGCGTCCACCCAGAGGCGGGCGGCGGCGTAGCGGGGGTCCGCGGTGGCGGCGTAGCGCGCCTTGATCTCCTCCAGGCGCTGGGTCTTCTCCTCCTCGGAGACCTCCGCGCCGCGGTTCTTGAGCTGGATCGAGAGCAGGGTCTTGCTCGCCTGGTCCCCTCCCATCACCGCGATCGAGGCCGAGGGCCAGGCGTAGAGGAAGCGCGGGCCGTAAGCCTTGCCGCACATCGCGTAGTTGCCCGCGCCGTAGGAGTTGCCCACAAAGAGGGTGATCTTGGGCACCGTCGAGTTGGCGACGGCGTTCACCATCTTGGCGCCGTCCTTGATGATCCCCCCGCGCTCGGCGCGGCTGCCGACCATGAAGCCGGTCACGTCCTGGATGAAGAGGAGGGGGATCCGCTTCTGATTGCACAGCTCGACGAAGCGCGCCCCCTTGGCCGCCGAGTCCGAGTAGATGACGCCGCCGATCTGCAGCTCGCGGTCGGAGGCGCCGGTGCCCGTCCGCTTCGGCACCACCGAGCGCTGGTTGGCCACGATGCCGACCGCGTGCCCCTCGATCCACCCGGTGCCGCAGACGAGCGTCTGGCCGTGGGTGGCCTTGTACTCGTCGAACTCGCTGCCGTCGAGCAGGCGGGCCAGCATCTCGTGGGTATCGTAGGGCCGGGAGCGGTCGATCGGCATCAGGCCGTAGAGCTCCTCGGCGGGATAGAGCGGCTCCACCGGCTGGCGCCGGGCGAAGGGGGCGCGAGGCGGCTCGGCGAGCTGGGCGAACTGGCTGCGGATCTTGGCCAGGCACGAGGCGTCGTCCGGATGGCGATGGTCCACCACCCCCGAGACGTCGCACTGGACGAGCGCGCCGCCCAGCTCCTCGTTGTCGATCTTCTCGCCGATCGCCGCCTGCACCAGGTGGGCGCCGGCGAGGAAGATCGAGCCCGTCCCCTCGACGATGTGCGACTCGTCGCTCATGATCGGCAGGTAGGCGCCGCCGGCCACGCACGAGCCCATGATGGCGGCCATCTGGAAGATCCCCTCGGCCGACAGGCGGGCGTTGTTGAAGAAGGCCCGGCCGAAGTGCTCCTTGTCGGGGAAGATCTCGTCCTGGAGCGGCAGGAAGACCCCGGCGGAGTCCACCAGATAGACGATGGGCAGGTGGTTCTCGAGGGCGATCTCCTGGGCGCGCAGCACCTTCTTGGCGGTCAGCGGGAACCAGGCGCCGGCCTTCACCGTGGCGTCGTTGGACACCACGACCACGTCCCGGCCGTGGACCTTGCCGATGCCGACCACGACGCCGGCCGCGGGAGCGCCGCCGTACTCCTGGTAGAAGCCCTCGGCCACCCAGAGGCCCAGCTCCAGGAAGTCCGCTCCCGGATCGCACAGCGCCTCGACCCGCTCGCGGGCGGTCATCTTGCCCTGCGCCCGCTGCTTGTCCTGCGCCTTGAGGCCGCCGCCGAGCCGGATGCGGTCCTCCTGCTCGCGGATCTCCTCCGCCCGCCGCCGCCAGTGCTCGGCCTGACGCTCGAACGCCTCCCCCCGATTGACCTTGCTCTCCAGGATCGCCACGAAGCCCTCCCAAGTAGTCGAAGCGGGGGGATTATATGGGGAGTGACGGCGGGGAGGACCGCCGGAGTCTCCGCGCCGCGATGCGGCATGGCCTTTGCTTCTTACCTCAGGCGTCGAATACCAACCTCTGAAAGGAGCCATCATGGCCAGCCACCACATCCTCGCGGGACGCTGGAAGCAGCTGAAAGGTGAAGCCAAGCGGACCTGGGGCAAGCTCACCGACGACGACTGGGACCGCGCCGAAGGCAACCGGGACAAGCTGGTCGGCGCCCTCCAGGAGCGTTACGGCTGGGAGAAGACCGAGGCCCAGTCGAAGCTCGACGCCTGGGTGGACTCCGTGAGCGCTGAGACGAGAGAGCCGGACGCGAAGAAAAGCTGAGATCTCCGGATCGGCTGAAGACGGGAGGAGGGCGGCCGGAGGGCCGCTCTTTTCGTTTGGTAGCATGTCGGTATGAAGATCCGCCTCCTCGCCTTCGCCAGCGCCGCGGACGCCCTGGGGACCGGGGAGACCGAAATGGAGTTGCCGGAAGGCAGCCGGATCTCCGACCTTCGCCGGCGGCTCGACCGGGATCATCCGGGAATCGCCCCCCTCTGGTCCCGCCTCGCCGTGGCCCTCGACGGCCGGATCGTCCCCGCCGACACGCTTCTCCAGGAAGGCGCCGAGGTGGCCCTCCTGCCGCCGGTCTCGGGAGGCGCCGACGACTCCCTCCGCGGGGAGTTGACGGACGAGCCCATCGCTACGGATCGGATCGCCGCCGCCGTCTCCGGTGCGGGCCGGGGCGCCGTGGTGGTCTTCCTGGGCACGGTGCGCGACCACCATGCCGGGCGTCCCGTCGCGAAGCTCACCTACAGCGCCTACCGTCCCATGGCCCTGGAGGGCCTCCGCCGGATCGCGGCCGACCTCGAAGCCGCCCACGAGGATCTCCGGGCGGCGATCGTCCACCGTCTGGGCGAGGTCCCCGTGGGCGAGGCGAGCGTAGTGATCGCCATCGGCTCTCCCCACCGCGCCGCCGCCTACGACGCCAGCCGCACCGCCCTGGAACGGCTCAAGGCGGAGATCCCCATCTGGAAGCGCGAGCACTACGCGGACGGCGAGGCGGCCTGGCGGGAGGAGGAGCCGCTGAGAATCGTCCAGCCCTCTTGACTGTCATCCTGATCCAGCCATTCATCCAGCGAAGGTTGTAGGGCGACCTGCGGTCGCCCTCAACGTTCCGGCATCCTCGATGTCGAAGGGCGACCGCAGGTCGCCCCTATAATCTTCGCTAAAACAACGCGAACAACTGTTATTGAATAGTTCCCCGCTCCACCCGCGCGATATAACACCCCGCCTCCGTGTTCCGCACGTGGATGTACCCGACCTCCTCCCGCGCCAGCAGCCGGCCGATCGCAACATCCACTTCACCGTCCGCCACCCGCTCCCGGGCCACGATCCAGCGGTCGGGGCCGTAGGCTTCGAGGGTCAGCGGCAGGTCGCGGAGATCTTCGGGAAAGCTTTCACCGGCATACTCCGGGCAATCGTCCCAGTGGATGAAGACCGGTCCAGGCGACGGGTACCGGTCCAGGCCGTGGAACGGGTCGTAGGTGAAAAGGATGCGGTCCTCCTCCCCCTCACGGAACTTGCGCAGGCAGGCGCGGCAGGGGCCATAGCCGGAAGCGACTTCGACGTGGGCCGGGTGGCCGTAACCAGGGGCCTTCAAGGTCGTGCGTACCTTCCGGGCGAGATCGTCTGAGATGGCGATGACACGGTAGATCATGTTTCTCCTTCGCGGCCCTGGGATGGGTTTTGGCCGCTGTTCAGAGAACCTTATGCGGTCCGGCGACGCGCTTCTACCGGATTTCTGCGCCGGAATTTTCCGCTTTCAAGGACCGGCCACAGGATCTTGCGTGGGCTCCCGAGGAAGGTGTAACGTGAGATCTGCGTATGCTACCGCCTGGACATCGACCCAAGGGGGGGCTCGTCGCGCCCCACGTGGCGATCGCCCTTCAGGCCTCCATGGCTCCGGGTCCCCGCAATCTGGCGCCTCACGTGGCCGCCACCCAGGCTCGGCGAGCGCTCCCGGTGATGGCCCCGCGACAGGCGGCGGCTCCTCCGACGGTCCAGGGCGCGATGGCTCACCTTTCCCCCGTGGTCTCCTCCGCGGCGGCGCACGTTCAGAAGGCCACCGGCCAGGGGATTCAGGCGAAAACCCTTCCCGCTCTCTCCAGAGGGCCTGCCGGACGACCGGTGCCACCGCCTCCCCATCCCGCCGCGGTCCAGGCGAAGGGCAGGATCATCCCTCCGCGCAACCCCGGCCGCGGCACCGCTCCAGTCGTCCAGACTCCCGCGCCTGCCTTGCGAACCCTGCCGACGGGCTCAGGCGCGGGTGAGCCCGTCGTCCAGCCGTTCTTCCCCATGCTCGGGCTGGCTGCGCTCGGGGGAGCGATCGGCTATAACGTCGCAGGGGCGGCCGCCACTACGCTGGCCACGACCCTGTACACCACCGCGGGAGCCGTTGGAGGGTGGGCCGCGGGATGGCTGGCGGAAGAGGCGTACTCCCGCTGGTACGGCCCCACCGTGGCCATCGTGACAATCACGGGTTTTGATCTCGACCACCCCAACCTCCATATTTTGTCGAACGACGACGTCATCATCCGGAACAACTTCAAGCGGTTGCGGACGAAGTACCCCCATGCGAAGTTGATCAAGCTGGACGACCTCAACCCGCAGCCGATCCCGGCGGAGACTTTGCAAGGCGTGGAGACCCTCAACATCATCGGCCACGGCGACGACGGCACGGGCACTGTCGGAATGATCGATGTCGACACTCTCTTTAAAACGCTGGCAAAAAACGTGGTCGCGAAGTTCATCTCGGTGCAGGAAAGGGAGGAAAAAAGAGGATCCTGCGGTCCTACTGGCGAATCCGGGAGATCAACCTGATCTCCTGTAACAGCGCCTCCAGCCGGGTGAATCAGGTGAACATCGCGAGCCAGTTGACCGCGAAGCTCCAGGTCCTCTCGAATCTGCTGGGATTCAGAATCGTGGTTCGTGGGGTGGACGGGTACGCCACCGTCTCGGATCGGGGTGATCTGTTGAACGTGCCCCGGGGCAACTACGGGCAGTGGACGGGCGACATTACCAATTTGCAGCAGGAAGTCCGGCGCTCAAGGCTGACGACGCCGGAAGTCAGGCGCCGCAACCAGCAGCTTCTCGACACCTACAGCACGGGCATTCAGAACGACTTCGTCGAGTACCGCACCACGTAAGGCTCGCCAGACATTTCCCAAGCCAAATCTTCGGAGCGGAGCGTCAAGTTCCTGAAGGAGCCGCTCCCTGGCCAGCCGTGAAGATCTTCCTTACCGTTCCGATCGTGTCCGCCTCCGCCGCCGTCTTGTCCTCGCGGTAGCGCTTGACGCGGGCGAAGCGGAGGGCCATGCCGCCGGGGTATTGCGGACTCTCCTGGACGTCGCTGAAGGCGACCTCAACCACCAGCTCAGGGGCTACGTAGACGGTCCAGCCGTCGGTTCCCAGCGCGATCTCCTGGAGCTTCTGCGTTTGCCAGGCGAGCCTCTCGTCGGTCAATCCCTTGAAGGTCTTGCCGAGCATCACGAAGCCGCCGTTGTCGGGATCGCGGGCTCCCAGGTGGAGGTTCGAGAGCCAGCCGTGGCGCCGGCCGTGACCCCACTCGGCGGCGAGGATCACCAGGTCCAACGTGTGCGCGGGCTTGACCTTGAGCCAGGAAGAGCCCCGCCGGCCCGCCTCGTAGGGAGCGTCCGTCGCCTTCGCCATGATCCCCTCGTGGCCGCGGGCGAGAGCCTCCGCGAAGAAGGCGTCCGCCTCCTCGGCGTCGGCGGTGACGAGGCGCGGCACGGCGAGCCCCGGCGCCGCCTCGGCCAGAGCCGCGAAACGCTCGCCGGCGGGGCGGTCGATCAGGTCCTGGCCGTCGAGGTGCAGGAGGTCGAAGAAGAAGGAGGTCAGGGGGAGCTCGCCGCGCAGGCGAGGGACGTCGAGCTTGCGGCCGAAGCGGCGCATGGTGACCTGGAAGGGGAGGGGAGAGCCGTCCGGTCGCAGGGCGATCGTCTCGCCGTCGAGCAGAAGCTGGCTCGCGGGCAGGGCCTGGACAGTCTCGACCAGCTCCGGCACGGCCGGGGTGACGTCGTTGCCGCGGCGGGAGTAGACGCGGACCTCGTCCCCCGCCTTGTGGACCTGGACGCGGGCGCCGTCGAGCTTGAGCTTCCAGGGCGGCCTCGCCGAGCCGCTCGAGCGCCTCCGAGACGTCCTCCGCCGGTTGCGCGAGCATCGGCTGGAGGGGGCGGAAGAGCTGGAGATGGAAGCGGGCGAGCCCCGCGCGGCCCTCGGTGAGGACGGCTTTGGCCACCGGAGGCAGCTCCCCGGCCAGCATGAGCGCCCGGCGCACCTCGTCCGCCGGCACCTCCGCCGCCGCGGCGAGGGCCTCGGCCATCAGCCCGGCGAGGGCCCCCTGGCGCAGCTCGCCGTGGATCAGGCGCACGAGGAACTCCTGCTCGTCGCGAGTGCCGCGGGAGAGGAGGCCGGAGAGGAGGCGCGCCCGCTCGGCGGTGGATCCGGAGCCGGCGATGGAGCCGATCCGCTCGAAAGCCGCGTCCACCTCGGCCAGGGTGAGCGAGGGCTCCGCGGCGGCCGATTCCGGCCTGGCGTTGCGCACGGCGGCGCCGCCGAGGCCGATCCGCCCCTGGCGCAGATGGCCCGAGAGGAAGGCCACGGCGATGTCGATCTCCTCGGCCCCCTCAGCGCCGAGCCGGCGCAGGAGATCCCCCAGAGCGGCGGTCTTCTCCAGGCGGGATCGGGTCTCGGTGACCCGGCGGGAGGTGGCGACGAGGTCGGCGAGGCGCATAGGGTTTCCGTCCTGAAGGACCGCGAGGCCATGGTATAGGATCGGCCCGCTTGGCGAACCTTCCTCCGGCCCGGAACGTACCGCCCCATGAAGATCCGACGCGCTCTCCTCCCGCGGCTTCTCATCCCGGTCCTCTCCGCCTGCGGCGCCGGGGGCGCCGTGGCTCCACGGCCGGTGGTCCCCATCGCGGAAGCCCTCCGGCTCTTCGCGTACGACGCGAGAGCGCCGGTCGGTCTGCGGATCGTCTCCAAGCGAAAACTGGGGACGCTGACGGTCCAGGAGATCACCTACGCGAGCCCCAAGGGGGGACGGGTCCCGGCGACGCTCATCGTCCCGGACGGCGCCGGTCCCTTCGCCGGCATCCTCCTCATGCACGGCATGCCGGGCACCCGCGCGGCCACGCTCCCCGAGGCCGAAACGCTGGCGCGGCGGGGCGCCGTCACCCTGTCGATCGACGCCCCCTTCGCCCGGCGCCGCGGCGAGCCGGTCCAGCTCACCCGGCGTGACCGGGACCAGCAGGTGCAGCTCATCGTCGACTGGCGCCGCGGCGTGGACCTCCTCACCTCCCGGCCGGACGTGGACCCGAAGCGCCTCGCCTACGTGGGCCAGAGCTACGGCGGCGCCATGGGCGGACTGCTGGCGGGAGTCGAGAAGCGGATCCGGGCCTATGCGCTCGCCGTGGGGGACGGAGGCCTGGTCAGCCACGTCACGGCCAGCGGCGATCCGGACTTTCAGCGGCTCTCCCGGAGCGCCCGGGAGCGCTGGCTCGCGGCCATGGAGCCGATCGAGCCCCTCCGCTTCGTCGGCCGCGCCTCTCCGGCGCACCTCCTGTTCCAGAACGGCCGCCGCGACCGGCTGGTCCCGCCTTCCAGCGCCGAGGCTTACCAGGCGGCGGGCAGCGAGCCCAAGACCATCGAGTGGTACGACACCGATCACTTTCTCGACGAGCAGGCCACCCGCGACCGCCATCTCTGGCTGGCCGAACAGATCGGGATCGCGAAGCCGGATTAGCGGCTGCGACTACAATCCTCTTCATGGCTGACACGGGCGACACCCAGGCGGATTCCAAGGGCGTCCGGGGCTACTACCACCGCATCCTCCCCTTCTACGATCTCGAGCTGGCGGACCGCGACGATGGGGAGCTGTGGGCCTGGGCGGCCAGCGCGCCCCTGGGGTGCCGGGTGCTCGAGCTGGGGGCCGGCAGCGGCCGGGCCACAGCCTCGCTGGCCCGCACCGCGGGCCGGGTGGTGGCGCTCGAGCTGACCCCCGAGATGATCGCGGTGGCCCGCCGGCGGCTGGTCGGATTCTCGAACGTCTGGCTGGTGGCCGCGGACATGCGCGACGTCCCGTTCCGGCCGCGCTTCGATCTGGTCGTCGCGGTGGACGATCCCTTCGTCCACCTGACCCGGGACGAGGACCGCCACCGCGCGTTCGCGACGGCCGCCCATCATCTGGTTCCCGGCGGGCGTTTTCTCCTCGACGCGGCCTGGTTCTCCCCGGACCAGCGCCACGCGGCGGGCGGCGCGGAAGGCCTGGTCAAGGAGCATTCCGGCCATGGCCTGAAGGTGCGCGAGACCTGGCGTTGCGACCCGGAGGCCCGCCTCTGCACCGCCAGCTATGAATATTTCGAGAACGGCCGGAGGGTGGAGAAGGCCTCGTTTCCGGCCCGCCTATGGTCCCGCGAGGAGCTGGAGCACCGCGCCCGCGCCGCCAGCCTCCGGATCACCTATCTCTGGGGGGACTACGACCGCCGCCCCTGGGACCGCGCGACCTCGCCGCGCCTCATCGCCGAGATGCGGCGCGGCTGAGCGTCAGGCGCTCCCTCAGGCCCACTGGTGCCGGGCACCGGAGTGCGATTCGGCCGAGCGCCCCCGGAGCATCTTCGTGCCGACCAGGGCGAGCAGTCCGGCGCCGGCCAGCACGAGCGGCACCGGATCGAAGCGCGGTGGCGGCACGCTGAACACGCCCCGCTCGTCGGCCAGGGCCGGCTGGCGCACGTAGCGGCCGTCGTCCGGCATCTTCTGATCGAAATTCCGCGCCAGGTCGTTCAGCTCCCGGCGCAGCGGCTCGCCCGACATGGGGATGCCGTGTCCGGTTCCGGCCACGGCGGGCTGGAGACCGGCGAGGGTTTCGACCGAGGTCCGGGACGCCTCCCAGTCGGTGGTGAAGTAGGCGGGCGGATGCCAGACCTCCTGGAAACGGGTCATCACGGCCCAGAAGGACTCCTGGTGGGTGGTCACGAAGGCGTCGCCGGCGATCAGGACGCGGTCCTCGTCCCGGAAGAATGAGACGTGCCCGGGCGTGTGCCCCGGCGTGTGGATCCAGCGCCAGCCGGGCATTCCGGGAACCGTCCCGTCCTCGGGCAGGAGATGGAACCGCGAGCCGAGATCGATCGCGCGCCGGGAGAAGAGGCGGGGCCCAACTGGGTCATCGCGCCGCCGCCCACGGTGGTGTCGCCCGGCGGGTAATCGGACCGTCCGGTGAGGTACGGGGCCTCGAGCCGGTGGGCGTAGACGGGGACGTCCCAGAGCTCCGCCAGCTCGCGAACGGAACCGACGTGGTCGATGTGCCCATGCGTCAGGACAATCGCCGAGGGCCGCGCCCCAGCCCCGAAGCGGCGCTCGGCCTCGCGGACGATCGCCTTGTGGGAGGTCGGGAGCCCCGTATCCACGAGGACCCAGCCCCGGTCCCCAGCCCGCGACGGGCCGACGAAGAAGACGTTGACGATGGAGAGCTCGAGGCAGGCCACGTCGCGCGCGATCCTGGTGGCCCGTCCTATGTGGAATTCTTTTTTCTGGAGTGAACTGTTCTTCATGCTGCGGTCTCCCGGAGTTGATTCAGAGTGGGTGATTCCATGGAGCGATCCAAGGAGGACGGCGAGGTTCGCCGCTCCTCAGATCGGTGCAACTCCGGTGCCGTGTTGCGCTATTTTCCAGGCCGGTTGAACTTCTTCATCAGGTCATCGAGGCTCGCCTGCGGCTTGGGGGGCTGCGGCTTGACCGGCTTGGGTGCCGGGGGACGGCTCCCGCCCCGGGCCGGGTCGGGGCGGCCGCCACGCCCCGCGCTGCCGGCGCTACCGGTTACCGGCCTCCCCTCGGCCGGCGGCTGCTGGAGGGCCTTGATCGAGAGGCTGATGCGCTCGCGCTGGTGGTCCACCTCCAGCACCTTGACCTTCACGATCTCCCCCACCTTCACCGCCTCGCGGGGATCCGCCACCCAGCGGTGGGTCAGCTCGGAGACGTGGACCAGGCCATCGCGATGGACGCCGATGTCCACGAAGGCGCCGAAGTTGGCCACGTTCGAGACCCGACCCTCGAGCACCATCCCCGGCTGCAGGTCCTTGACCGAGGTCACGTCCGCGCGCCACTCGGGGGTCTTGAACTCGGGACGCGGATCGCGGCCCGGACGGAGGAGCTCGTTGCGGATGTCCTCCAGGGTGAACTTGCCGAGGTCGTGCTCGGCGTCCGCGAAGCGGCTGAAGTCGAGCTTTCCGACCAGGTCCGAGTTGCCCACCAGGCTCCCCACCGGCACCTGCAGCCCCTCGGCCATCCGGCGCACCACCTCGTAGCGCTCGGGGTGGACGGCGGTCCGGTCGAGCGGGTTCTCCCCCTCGCGGATGCGCAGGAAGCCCGCCGACAGCTCGAAGGTCTTGGGGCCGAGGCCGGCGATCTTGAGCAGCGCCTGCCGCGAGCGGAACGGCCCGTTGGTGTCCCGGTGGTGCACGATGGCGCCGGCGATCCGCTCGGAGAGGCCGGAGACTCGCCGCAGCAGCGGCGCCGAGGCGGTGTTGAGCTCGACGCCCACCCGGTTGACCGCGCCTTCGACGGCGGTGTCCAGCTCGCGGTCGAGGGATCTCTGATCCACGTCGTGCTGGTACTGGCCGACGCCGAGGGAGCGCGGCTCGATCTTGACCAGCTCGGCGAGGGGGTCCTGGAGCCGGCGGGCGATCGAGACCGCGCCGCGCAGGGAGACGTCGAGGGTCGGCAGCTCCTCGCGGGCCACCGCCGAGGCGGAGTAGACCGACGCGCCCGTCTCGGGGACGATCGCCACCACCACTTTGTCCAGCCCCGCCTCCTGCACGGCCTTGCGGGCGAACGCCTCGGTCTCGCGGCTGGCCGTGCCGTTGCCCACCGCCACGGCGTGGACGCCGTGCTTGCGGATCAGCGCGACTACGGTGCGCGCCGAGCCCGCCTCGTCGGCGTGCGGCGGCACGGCGTGGAGGATGTCGGTCGCCACCACGCGGCCGGTGCCGTCCACCACGGCGAGCTTGCAGCCGGTGCGGAAGCCGGGATCGAGCCCCATCACCGGCACCTGCCCCAAGGGGGCCTGGAGGAGCAGCGCCTCCAGGTTGGCGCGGAAGACGGCGATCGCCTGCGCCTCGGCCCGCTCGCGCATCTCGGAGCGGACCTCGTTGGTGATCGAGGGGCGGAGCAGGCGCTTGTAGCCGTCCGCGGTGGCCTCGGCGAGCGGGCGCCCGCAGGCGGTGGCGAGCGGCAGGCCCCAGGAGCGGCCCAGGCGCTCGACCTCGCGCTCGTCGTCGATCCGCAGATCGGAGATCAGGAAGCCCTCGCGCTCGCCGCGCAGGATGGCGAGCAGGCGGTGGGAAGGGATGTCGCGCCCCGGCTCGTCGTGCTCGAAGTAGTCGCGGTAGGTGGCGGCCTCGGGGTCCTTCTGCTTCTCGGGGAGGACGCGCACGCGCAGCAGCCCGTCGGTCGCCAGCACCCGGCGCAGCTCGGCGCGCTCGGCGGCGTTCTCGGCCAGGCGCTCGGCCAGGATGTCGCGGGCGCCGGCGAGGGCGGCCGCCGGGTCCTCGACCCCTTTCTCCGCATTGACGAACGAAGCCGCGAGCTCCTCGGGCAAGTCGCGCGAGGCGGCGTGGGCGACCAGGGCGTCGGCCAGCGGCTCCAGGCCCTTCTCGCGGGCGATCTGGGCGCGGGTGCGCCGCTTGGGCTTATAGGGAAGGTAGAGGTCTTCGAGGTCCTGCTTGGAGAGGGAGGCGCGGATCGCGGCCTCTAGCTCGGCCGTGAGCTTGCCCTGCTCCCGGATGCTCTCCAGGATGGCGTCGCGGCGCTCGGCCAGCTCCAGGAAGTACTCCCGGCGCTTGAACAGGGTCTCGAGCTGCAGGTCCTCGAGGCCGCCCGTGGCCTCCTTGCGATAGCGGGCGACGAAGGGGACGGTGGCCCCCTCGGCGAACAGCTCGGAGGCGGCCTGCGCCTGGTGCGGCCGGCAGCCCACCTCCGCGGCGATGATCTCCAGGAAACGCGGCTCGAGAACGGCGGTCTTGCTCATGACGTTGGATCTCCTTCGGACGGACGGCGTAGTTTCTCACAGCCACCCGGGAATGAGATCCGGCGCCTTCAATGGACATGCCCGCGTTCCAGGAGTAACATTTTCATTGAAGCGCAGCAACTTGAAACATGGGGATATCCGATGGACAGGTCAGTGCCGAAGCCCACGCGCCCTTCCCCCGCCGGCTCATCAGGCTCGGCCCCCGCCCTCGTCTGGTCGAGCCCGCCGGTGATCCAAAGAGCGACCGCTCCCGCCCGGATCCTGCCGGCTCCCCCCGTTCAGGTCCTGCGGCCGGCCTCCAGGATCCTGCCGGTCCCGGCTCCGCACGCCTCGAGACCGCAGGCCGCGCAGCCGCAGAGAAATCCGGCCGCGCCTCGCGTGCACGCCCCGCAGGCGCCGAGGACGGTGCCGCTGCCGCAGACCCCATCGCGGCCGGCGGTCCAGCCCGGCGGCCGGCCGTCTCCGATCGCGCAGCCGAAAATGCAGGCCGCTCCCCCCATCCCCGCTCCGCGCTCGCCCGCGGCGCACGTGGTGCAGCAGAAAGCGGCGATCGCGCCTTCTCCAACCGCCCCGCGGCAGGCTCCGGCGTCCCCCCAAACCTCGCGGCCAGCCGGCGCCCTGCAGGCGAAAACAGCCCGGGACGTCGGGCGGTCAGGGGTCATCCAGCGCTACAACATCGGGACGATCTACAGCCGCTATGTCGAGAAACTAGGAAAGGACATCACGCCTCATCCTGCGATCCTGCACGACGCACAGATCGTTCACGACACCCTCAACAATCCGGCGAAAGCTGACATCTATTTCGGATTCACCAATAGATGGGTCAAGGATCGAGTGGAAACGATGGGCGTGTCGCCCATGCGAGCCCTGGCCTCGATCGTGGGGGGGCATGTGGAAGGAGGCGGGGATTCTCCGACCAAGCTCTCCAAGCTGTTCGAAGTCACCACCGGCGAGATTCCCTTCCTGGAAACGGCGAACAAACTGAGGAATCGTCCGTTCCACGACGTCTCGGCGGGGCTCCACCACGGCGAGTACGAGCACTCCATGCAGCTCCATTTCGTCTCGGACATGTACCAGTACCGGTATCTCTATGGAACGACGGGGTTGCAGACGAGCTATCAAGCGCTCATTGGAGCGATGTTGAATCCTGCTTACGTCATCACAACCCCTGAAATGGATCAGCTTTCGCTCTGGTCGCTGGTGATGGACATCCAGGGAGGATTCATCACGGGCAGAAAGAAGGGAGTGCGATTCCTGTACAAAGAGGAGGAGGAAGGAGACCCTTATGCCGGGACCTTTGGGACTTCGGCGACGCTGATGCACTATGGCTTCGGAGTGGGAAAACCCCTGGGGGCTTACAAAAGCATGGGGCATGGCGAGTTGGCCAAGCGATATCCCTATATTGCCGAAGCCGTGCACAATCGCGGCCTGAAGCGTACGGGAGAAGCTACGGAAGAGCGTCCATTTCCAAAGTACCGACATACTAGCTTTGAGCTTGGTCACAAAGAAGAGAGACGACAGCAAGCACAAAAGATTGTTCATTCCTTTGATCCTGAGAGCTATGCTCCAAGGAAATGGGAAATCCGTCCTCAAGGCCTCAAACGCATCGGAAGCCTGAGGGAAAACGTGCTCCTGTAGAGGCGACGATGAAGCCGCGGATTCCACCCGTGCAACCACCCCGGCCGACGGGTCAACGGAACCCGGCCGGGGCCAGGGTGCTGCCCGTTCCTCAGCTGCCGCCCCCCGTCTCACGGACTCCGGCGCCGCCTCCGGCTCCCGTCCCTCGACGGACCGCCGTGGCCGCTCAGCCGAGGATGGCACCGGCGAGAGGAGCCGTCGCCGGCCAAAGGACGGGACCTCCTCCGCTCCCTTACCGTCCTCCCGCGCCGCACGTCGTGCAGATGACGCGGGCCGTTCATCCACAGCCAGCATCCCACCTTCGGCTTCACCCCACGCCCGGCCACCCTCACCGGGGCGTCGTCCAGGGGAAGATCTACGACATGTTCGGGAGGAAACTCGACACGGCGGACGAGTTCGACATCGGTCAATACATAAACGTCATGGACCGGGTCAATCACGACCGGCTCCGCGAATTCCGCGAGATGTTGATAGGGGATCTGGGCGTGCTCGATGCCGCGGGAGTCCGGACGGTCCGGAGGCTGAACCAGATCCTGGGGGATCTGCCGATCTCCGCCGGGCAGCCTCCTGTCGCATGGGCGGTCGTCGATGCCCACCTTCCCACCGGAGACTCCGCGCCTTTTGGAGAATGGCGGCGCCGGCGACCAAAAACGAGGGTGTGTCCGCCGTTGCCGAGGAACAGAACCTGGCCAGGTATGTCTACAGGTCTGGGGGGACGTGGGACGTCAATCTCTATTGGCCCAAGGGGTGGAATCCTCCGGCATGCAACCGCCTGAACCTGATTCCAAACGGCGAGTTTGGGGATGGGCTCGGCGGAATGAAACATGTTCAGCCGGTCAACGTCCGGTTCAGCTATACGCAATACGGCGGAGGATCCTACACACCGCCGTCGGCCTACTCTCCCGCCGGTCCCAAGAGGGAACCAGAAAGGGATGACAACTACTACCACTTCCAGGAAGCGTACCGCCCTCTCGAAAGCCTCTACGACGATGGAGGCATCAGTGACGAGGACTTTGAGAGCCAGTTGAAGGCTTTGAAAGAAAAGTATAACCAGAAGTAACGCCGGGCGAAGAGCCTCTCCTTCACAACTTCGGGAACCTTCCCCTCCTTGCCGCGTTATGTAGGTCTGGAGACGACGAGCAGACCTATGAGCCAACCCATGGTGCTGGAGCCGCCGAGCGACGCGGAGCTGATGTCGCGGGTCCGCGAGGGGGACCGGGAGGCCTTCGCCGATCTGGTCGAACGGCACAAGGACGCGGTGGTGAGCTATGTCGCCCGGCTGACGGCCGACCGCGACCGCGCCGAGGACCTGGCGCAGGAGACCTTCCTGCGCCTCTTCCGCGCCGCCGGGGAGTACACCGAGCAGGGCTACCTCCGCGCCTTTCTCTTCCGCATCGCCACCAACCTGGTGCGCTCGGAGGAGCGGCGGGCGCAGCGGCTGCGGCTGCTGATGCCCTTCCTGCCGCGCGAGGAGCACGCCGAGCCGGCGGCGCCCTCGGGCCTCCTCCGCCGCGAGCTGCACCGGGAAGTGACGGCGGCGGTGGCCAGGCTCCCCCTGCGCTACCGGGTGCCGCTCGTGCTCCACGAGATCGAGGGGTGGTCCTACGTGGACATCGCCCGGGAGATCGGGTGCCGGGAGGGCACGGTGAAGTCGCGCGTCCATCGCGGACGCCAACAACTGAAGAAAGGGCTCGAGCCCTACTGGAACGGAGGCGCGGCATGGAAGACCACCGGCTAGGGAACCTCTTGCGCGAGCTGCCCCGCGAGCAGGCCCGTCCGGGCTTCACCGCGGGCGTTCTGCGACGCATCGAAGAGCCCGAGAGGCGGGAGCGGCGCTTCAGCCCCCGGCTGGCGCTGGCCGGAGCCCTGGCGCTGACCGTGACGGTGGCGGCGGGCGTCCGGGTGGAGACGCGGCGGGACGCGATCGAGACCGCCCGGGCGCAACAGGCTTTGCAGGTTCTCCAGGACATCCGTGCCGAGCACGGGAGGCTGGAGCGGGAAATCCAGGAGCTGGACCAGCCTTCCGTGGTGTATCTCGGCGGCAACGAGAACGTCGACCTCGTTCTCGATCTTGGCAGGGTGCGCGGGACGGAAGGCGCCAAACCCGCCGCCTACCACGACGAGACGTATTGAAACAAAACCGGTTCTTGACCCATAAGGAGGATGTCGCGATGTTGAATCGAAAGGTTTTCCGTGCCACGGTCTGGGGGCTCGCTCTCGGATTCGCGGCGGTGATCGGAGCGGCCGGGGCGGTCCACGCCGACCCCGACGGGAATGAGCCGGGTAAGCCGGTCATCAAGAAGCGGATCGTGCTCGTCGACAAGGACGGCAAACAGAAGGTCTGGGAAGGGGACGGCCCGATGATGCGCCGCGGCTATCTAGGCGTCGGCCTGACCGAGCTGACCCCCGAGTTGCGCACCCACTTCGGCGTGCCGGAGGAGGCGGGCATCATGGTCGCCAGGGTGGAGCCCGGAAGCCCCGCGGAGAAGGCCGGCATCCGGGTGGGGGACATCCTGACGCGGATCGACGGCAATCCGGTCAAATCGAGCTGGGACGTGACAGCGAAGGTCCGCAAGCTCGACGACGGCCAGCAGATCCCCCTCGAGATCTGGCGCAACGGCAAGGCCCAGAACGTCACCGCCGCGATCGTCCTCAAGGAGCGGCCGGAGCCTCGACATGGGTCCCCTCTTCTTCAAGGAAGGGGACGGCCAGCACCTGATGCTCCACATGAACGCCGACGAGATGAAGAACCTGAAGGAGAAGATGCCGGCCGAGGGCTGGGACGGCAAGGACATGCAGATCCGCCGCCGGCTCGCCTCCCCCCGCGAGGCCGAGCTTCGAGAAGCAGCTCAAGGAGCTGGAGAAGCGGATCGCCGAGCTGGAAAAGCAGCTCAGGAAGCAGTAGGGCGAATGTAGGGGCGGCCCTGTGTGGCCGCCCTGTTCGTCTCAGATTGCAGGGCGGCGCCCACGCAGGCGCCCCTACGGAAATCTTTCGGGCTTCAGAACGCCATCAACTCCCGCGCCGCCTGCACCACCTTCCCCTTGTCCGGCAGCAGCACCTTCTCCAGGTTCTTGGCGTACGGCACCGGCCGGTCCGGGTAGGTGACGCGGCGGATCGGCGCGTCGAGCCAGGGAAAGGCGGCGTCGGCGAGGCGGGCGGCCACCTCGGCTCCGAAGCCGGCGGTGAGCGGCGCCTCGTGGACGACGAGCGCCCGGCCCGTCCGCTTCACCGAGGCGAGCACCGTCTCCTCGTCGTAGGGGACGAGCGTGCGCAGATCCACCACCTCGGCCTCGACGCCCGACTTCGCCAGCTCGTCGGCGGCCTCCAGGCAGGTCCAGGTCGAGGCGCCGTAGCCGATCAGCGTCAGGTGCTTCCCCGTCCGCATCACCTTCGCCTCGCCGAGGCGGGCCACGCCGTCGCCCTCCGGCAGCGCGCTCTTGATCCGCCGGTAGAGGAACTTGTGCTCGAACATCATCACCGGATTGGGATCGCGGATGGCGGCCTTGAGCAGACCCATGGCGTCGGCCGCCGTGGCCGGGCAGACCACCTTGATGCCGGCGGTCTGCGCGAACCACCCCTCCGGGTTCTGGGAGTGGAAGGGGCCCGCGCCCACGCCGCCGCCGGTGGGCAGGCGGATGACGATCGGGCAGGGCACCTGCCAGCGGTAGTAGAGCTTGGCCGCCACGTTGACGAGCTGGTTGAAGCCGCAGGTGATGAAGTCGCCGAACTGCATCTCGACCACCGGCCGGTAGCCGAGCAGCGCCGCGCCGATGGCGATGCCGATCGTGCCGCTCTCGGCGATCGGCGTGTCGAGCACTCGGTCCGGCCAGCGGGCGTAGAGGCCGCGGGTGGTGCGGAAGGCCCCCTCGAAGGCGCCGATGTCCTGCCCCATCAGCACGACCGACGGATCGCGCTCCATCTCCTCCAGGAGCGCCCGGTTGATGGCGTCGACGTAGGTGACCTCACCCTTCGGCCGGCTGGTGATGCCGGTACCGGAAACAACCGCCGGCGCCTCGATGACCGGCTGGGGGGAATCGGGGGCGAAGGCCGGCCGCAGGGCGATCTCATCGGCCGGCGGCGGCGCGTCGATCGCCCGCGTGATGGCCGACTCCACCATCTGGGCGATCCGCGCCTCCAGCCGCTCGCGGGTGGCGGCGTCCAGCACCCCCTCCGCTTCGAGGCGGCGGGCGTAGGCGGGCACCGGATCGGCGGCGCGGTAGACGGCGAGCTCGTCGGCGGGCACCACCTTCAGCGAGTCGTCCCCCTCGGCGTGGCCGCGCATGCGGCCGAGCATCGCCTCGATCAGGGTCGGCCCCTCGCCGGCGCGGGCGCGGGCCACGGCGCGGGCGTAGGCCGCGGCCATGGCGTCGGGATCGTTGCCGTCCACCGTCTCGGCGGCGACGCCGTAGCCGGGGCCGCGGTCGGAGAGCTGGCGCGCCGCGTACTGGAGGCGGGCCGGGGTCGAGAAGGCGTAGCGGTTGTTCTCGATCACCAGGATCAGCGGCAGCTTCCAGACGGCGGCCATGTTGAGCCCCTCGTGGAAGTCTCCCGTCGAGGTGCCCCCCTCGCCGATGAAGTTGACCGCCACCCGGTCGCTCCCCGACTGGCGGAAGGCGAAGGCGCAGCCGGCGGCTACCGGGATCATCGCTCCCAGGTGGCTGATCATGCCGAGGTGCAGGATGCCCTGCTCGGGCGCCAGGTAGCCGTAGTGGAAGGAGCGCTCGACCCCCTGCGAGAAGCCCTCGCCCTTGCCCAGGAGCTGGCAGGCGAGGCGGTGCATCAGATGATCGGGATCGGGCCTGTGGTCTGCCTGATGGCCGTCCGGCTCGCCGAAGCCGAAGCCGGGAAAGGCGCGGGCCGGATCGAGATAGACGGCGAGGATGGCGCCGAGGTCGCGGTGGAGCGTGCAGAGGGCGTCGCCGGGGCCCAGCGCCAGGCCGGCCGGGATGGTGGTGGCCTCGCTCCCCACCTCGCTGTACCACTTGGAGACCCGGCCGGTGAGCAGCAGGGCCTCGAACCGGGAGTCGAGGTCCCGGGTGAGCTTCATGAAGGCGTAACGGAGGAGCCGCGCGCGGGCATCGGCCGGCGCGGCGATGGTGGTCGGTTCGGGGGAGTGAACGGTCATAAGGACCGAAACTCTATCAAAGGATGGTTTTTATGCCCCTCTACGAGACCAGCCCGCCTCACCGCCGCATCCCGCTCACCGCCTTCTCCAGGCGCTTGCGATGACGGTTCTCGGGGTCCATCTGCACCAGGATCTTGAGCGCCAGCTCGGCCTTGGCGGCGTCCCCCTGCGCGAGGAAGGTTTCGACCTGGCGCACCCCCTGCTCGAGGGCCTGCTGGCGCTGCTGGATGGCCTCCTGCCGGTCGATCTCGGCGAACATGTCCGAGGCGCGCCGGCCTCTCGCCGGGGTCTTGCCCAGCTCCTGGGCGGCCTCGCGGGCGGCGGGCCAGTCGTGGTCCTGGAGGCTCTGGTGGTAGCGCCGCTCGAAGACCGCCTCCCGCTCCTCGCGCTGGATGCCGGCGCGCGCCTCGGCGAGCTGCTCGCGGTAGAAGTCGAGCGTGACGCGGGGCACGTCGAGCCTGGCGAGAGCGTCCAGCTCCTCCTTCGCGTCCACCACCCGGTGGGCGGCGATCAGCTCCTCGAAGCGCCGGCGGCGGCGCTCGATCTCGGCGTTCTCCTGGACCTCGCGCTCGGCCCGCTCCAGCTCGTCGCGGAAGGATGCCGTCCGCTTGCCCTCGGGATCGTTGCGGGCGATCGTCTCCAGCTCGCGCCGGGCCGCTTGAAAGTCCTTCCGCTCGAGCGCGGCCCGCCCGGCGGACAGGGCTGCCTCGGCCCGCTTCCCCCGGCCGGCCTCGTCCGCCAGGTGCTCGATCCCGCTGGAGTAGTCGGCGCGCTTGGGATGGTCGGGCTGGATCTCCAGCAGGGTCTCGAGGGCCAGACGGGCGAGCGGAAGCTGCTTGCGCTGGAGATACTGGTTGAGCACCTGCTCGGTCTCGGCGGCGCGGCGGGCGCGGCTCGCGCTCTCGCGGGCCTGGGCCAGCCGGTCCTTCAGACGGTCGAGCCCCTGCGTCCGGGGGGCCGCGATCTCGATCCGCTCGATCAGCTCGGCCGCCTCGTCGAGCCGGCCCGCGGCCAGCACGGCTTCGGCGCGGTTGAGCTCCACCGAGCTTCTCCTGCACCCGCTTCGAAGCCCGCTCGATCTGGGCCAGCAGGTCCAGCCGCTCCACCCGGGAGAGCTCGCTCGAGCTGCGCTGGCGCGGCGGCGGAGGGGGAGAAGCCGGGGACGGAGAAGAGGCGGGAGGCGCCGGGGAGACATAGGAGGACATCGGGATCTCCTTGGTCTCCACGGCGGTGAGCGACTTCTCGACCCGCTCCAGGGCGGCGATGAAGGCGCTGGCATCGGCGAAGCGCTGCTCGCGGTCGCGCTCGAGGGCGCGGCGGACCACGCGGTCGAGCTCGACCGGCACCTCGATCGCGGGATTGCGCCCGCGCAGCGGCAGCGGATCCTCCGTCAGGCGCTTGAAGATGAAGCCGTGCTGGTTCTCCGACACGAACGGCGGCAGGCCGGCGATCATCTCGTAGAGCACCAGGCCGAAGGAGTAGAGGTCGCTCCGGTGGTCGAGGGCGACGTCGCCCGGGCTCGCCTGCTCCGGCGAGCAGTACTGGAGCTTGCCCATGAACATGCCGACCTGGGTGATCTCGAAGTTGGCGTCCGCCTCCAGGGTGCGGGCGAGGCCGAGGTCGATGATCTTGAGCCGCAGGTTGCCGGACTTGTCCTCGGTGATCATCAGGTTGTCCGGCGAGAGGTCGCGGTGGATGACCCCGGTCGCATGGACGGCCTCCAGCCCGTGGAGCGCCTGGATGCCGAGGCGGACGGCGGCGCTCACGGGGAACGGCCCCTGGCGGCGGAGGCGGTCGCCCACGTCCTGCCCCTGGATGTGCTCCCAGACCATGTAGAAGCTGCCGTCCGGCAGGGTCGAGAAGTCGTAGAGGATGGCGACGTTGGGGTGCTTGACCTGGGTGGCGAGGCGCGCCTCGCGCATGAACCGCTTCTGGGCCGACGGATCGGCCGCCAGGTCCTGGCGCAGGATCTTGATCACCCGCAGCTCCTGCAAATGGAGATGGCGCACGAGGTGGACCTCCCCCATGCCGCCGCTGCCCAGGCGCTGAACGATCTCGTACTTGCCGTCGAGGATGGACCCCGGCTCCCGCGAGCTCAAAAAAGGCACCTCCGTGCTGAAGAGGTGCCTATTGTAACCGGACGGGACGGGAAGAGGCTTACATCTCTTCCAGCAGCTTCTGCCGCTTGGCGTTGAACTCGTCCTGGGAGATCAGCCCCTCGTCGAGCAGCCCCTTGAGCTGGCGGAGCCGGCCGGCGACCGGGCTCTCCGCCGGCGCCGCCGGTGCCGGAGCCGGTGCTGCGGCGGCCGGAGCCGGAGCCGCAGGGGCCGCCGGAGCCGCTCCGCCCTGCATCGCCTCGCGCATCATCCCGGGGAGCATGGCGCCGAGGCCGGCGCCCATGCCGATCCCGAGCCCGGCCCCCACCGTGCCGCCGGCGCCACCGCCGGGCTGCTGGGCGGCGTCGCCGATCGCCCGGGCGGTCTTGAACTTCATGTAGGCGTTCATGTCGCCGAGCGCGCCCATGCCGCTGCGCTCATCGATCATCTTCTGCACCTCCTCCGGCGGCGTGATCGCCCCCATGAAGAGGTCGACGAGCTCGATGCCGTACTTGCCGAAGTCGTCCGCCACCCGCGACTTGAGCGCCATCGCCAGCTCGTCGTAGAGCTTGGGCAGGTCGAAGATCGAGGTCAGGTTCTCCCCCAGCACGTCGGTCAGCCGGGCGACGATGGCGTCGCGGAAGTAGTCCTCCACCCCGGCGGAGCTGTAGAGGCCGCGGCTGCCGACGACCGTGTTGACGAACAGCTGGGCGTTGGCGATCCGCACGGCGAACTTGCCGAAGGCGCGCAGCCGCACCATGGCGAGCTCGTGGTCGCGGAAGATCACCGGCTCCTTCGTCCCCCACTTGAGGTCGAGGAAGGTCTTGGTGGAGACGAAGAAGACCGCCGCCTGGAACGGCGAATGGCCGCCGAACGGCAGGCTGAGGATGCTGGTGAGGATCGGGACGTTCTGGGTGGCGAGCGTGTGACGCCCCGGGCCGAAGGTGTCGAGGGCCTTGCCGTCGCGGAAGAAGACCGCCTGCTGGCTCTCCTCGACGATGAGCTGGCTGCCGACGGGGATGGGCGCGGTGCCGTTCGCCGGCCAGCGCGACACCATCGTCTGGCCCGTCGGGTCCTGATATTGAATCACGTCCATGATCGAATCTCCTTGTCTTTCAGGGACCGTCAGGCGCCGGCGGGCGGCGCGCCCTGCATCACGTTGCCGATGACCTGCTCGCGCTGCCGCCATTTGCCGTCGAGCGCCCGCACCCCCTGGAGCAGCCGGTCGAGCGCCGGGGCGGGATCGTCCCCGCCGGGGGCCGGCAGGGCGGCGAGCTCGCCTTCGAGCTGCGCCAGATCGTCCAGCACCGAGAGATCGAACTCGTAGAGCCGCTGCAGCTCGGCGTCGCCGATCTTCACCGGATCGAACAGCCCCGTGGCCCCATAGTCGCTGAACCGGATCGCCTGCGACAGGCCGTCGAGCTGGCGGTCCAGCCGGTCGAAGCCGTTGAGGGCGCCGATCTTGCCGGCGTCCACCCAGCCGCGGGCGTGGTCCCGCGACAGCCCCTTGAGCCGGCCGAGCTCCGCCGACAGATGCTCGCGGAGCTGGCGGTCCACGTCGCGCCGCAGCTCGCGGTCCTGAAAGCCCCGGTAACCGGGGATCTTCTCGCCCAGCCGCTCCAGCCAGTTGCGCTGTCCCCGCGCCTCTTCGTAGCCGTTGGTCATCCGCTGCCTCCTCTGTCGTGCGCTTCCCGCAGTTTCCCGAGCCATCCTACCGCAACCCCGGACGGAGAGCCTTCCCGCCCGCTCTATCTCCATCTATAGATGACCGGCGCCGGCAAACCCTTTCAGCCCCGGCGGGATTCCGTTATCCTTCGGCAGGAATTCCCGAGGCGAGGCAGTTTTTTGATTGCTCAACATAGATTGGCAGGTCCCACCTACAGGTTCCGGCAGGCGCTGGTCCTCGCGAGCCTCCTGCTCGGGATCGCGGGCTGCTCGGGCAAGCACGCCCCCCGCCGCCCCAACCTCGTGCTGGTGACCCTGGACACCGTGCGGGCCGACCACCTGGGGTGCTACGGCGACCGCCAGGCGATCACTCCCGAGCTCGACCGCCTGGCCGGCGAGGGGCTGCGCTTCACCAACGCCTCGTCGGCGGTGCCGCTGACCCTGCCCTCCCACACCACCCTCCTCTCCGGCCTGCTGCCGCCCCACCACGGCCTGCGCAACAACGGGGCCGGCGCGCTTCGCCCCGGCACGGCCACCCTGGCCACCCTGCTCGGCGGCGCCGGCTACCGCACCGGCGCCTTCGTCGGCGCCTTCGTGCTCGACCACCGCTTCGGGCTGGCCTCCGGGTTCGAGGTCTACGACGACGAAATCGAGCGCGATCCCAAGGCCGGCGCCGTGCTGGAGGCGGAGCGGCCGGGGCGCGAGGTGGTGGACCGGGCGCTCGCCTGGCTGGAGAAGGAACCGGGAAAGGAACCGGGGAAGGAACCGGGGAAGGAAGACGGGAAAGCCGGCGCGCGGCCGTTCTTCCTCTGGGTCCACCTCTACGACGCCCACGCCCCCTACACGCCGCCGCCCGCCTGGGCCGCCCGCCACCCCGGCCGCCCCTACGACGGCGAGATCTCGGAAGTCGACGAGCAGGTGGGCCGGATCCTGGAGGAGCTGCGCCGCCGCGGCCTCGCCGGCAGGACGGTCGTGGCGGTGGCGGCGGATCACGGCGAGGGCCTGGGGGAGCACGGCGAGCTGACCCACGGGCTGCTCCTCTACGAGCCGACCCTGCGCGTGCCGCTCCTGCTGCGCGCCCCCTGGGCGCTCAAGCCCCGGGTGGTGGAGACGCCGGTGAGCCTCGTCGATCTCGCCCCGACGCTGGCCGGCCTGCTGGGCCAACCCTTTCCCCGGGCGGCAGCGCTCGACGGGCGCGACCTCTCCAAAGCCCTGCTCGCCGGCGGCGAGCCGGCCGCCGGCGAGGTGTACGCCGAGACCCGCTACCCCGCGACCTTCGGCTGGAGCCCGCTCGCCGCCCTGCGCCGGCGCGACCTCAAGTACATCTCGGCGCCCCGGCCGGAGCTCTACGACCTGCGCCGGGACCCGCGCGAGGCGGCGAACCTGCTGGCGAAGCCCGCCGCGGCTGCCCTGCCTGCCGTAGATCCGGCGCGTGGCTTCGCGGAGCGGCTGGCCGCCATCGAGGCGGGCGCCGCGGCCGGACCGCGCCCGGCTTCTCCCGCTGAAACCGGCGAAACCCGGGCCCGCCTGGCGAGCCTCGGCTACGTCTCCGGCGGGACGCCCGCGCCGCGCCCCAGGGCCGCCGCGGGGAGCGCGCCCGATCCCCGGGCGGCGGTGGCCCTCTTCCAGCGCTTCGAAAAGGCGAACGCGCGGCTGGAGAGCGGCGACGCCGGAGGGGCGGCGGGCGAGCTGGCGGCGCTGGTGGCCGCCGATCCCGCCAATCCGGTCTTCCGCGGCAAGCTGGCGGCCGCTTGGCGCGAGCGGGGAGACGTGGCGAGGGCGCTGCCGCTCTACCGGCAGGCGGCCGCCGACGCTCCCGCGGACGCCGAGGCCTGGTACGAGCTGGCGGCGGCCCTGCGGGAGGCGGGCCAGGTCCCGGCGGCGCGGCAGGCGGCCCAGAGCGCCCTGAAGCTCGACGCCCGCATGCCCGAGGCCCACAACACCCTGGGGATCATCGACCTGGGGGACGGCAAGCTCGACGACGCCCGGCGCGAGTTCGAGATCGCCACCGCGCTCGATCCGCGCCACGCCACCGCGCTCAACAACCTCGGCAACGTCCTGCGGGCGCAGGGGAAGCCGGACGAGGCGGAGCGCGCCTACCGGCGCGCCGCCGCCGTGGCGCCGCGCTACGCCGAGCCGCTCAACGGCCTCGGCACCCTGGAGGTGGATCGCGACCGGCCGCGAGCGGCACTTGCTTATTTCGAGCGCGCTCTGGCCCTCGCCCCCGGATATCATGAGGTCCGGCTCAACCAGGCCATCGCGCACGATCTCGCGGGCGACGCCCAGGACGCCCTGAGCGCTTATCAGGATTTTCTGGCCGCGACGGCGGGAGATCCGAAGTTCGCCGAACAGCGCCGCGTCGCGCAGCAGCTCCTCGGCCGGCTCGCCAGCCGGACCGCGGCGGGCGCGCCGGCCGGAAGGAGGAGGTGATCGACCGCTCCACCGCCGCGCCGGCGCCCAAGCGCCCGCGCGTTGCCTGCGACAGGCGAATCGATGTTCGTTCTGTATCTATATTTTTTCAAAGGAGACGAGTCATGAATGGAAGGACAACGTCGGCGATCCGCCAGCTCGCGGTCGCGGCCCTGCTCGCGCTGGCCTGGGGGCTCTCCCTGCTGCCGGCCGTCCAGGCGCAGACCTCGGGCGGTACCCTCATCGGGCGGATTCAGGACAAGAGCGGAGCGCCGCTGCCCGGCGTCTCCGTCACCGCGACGCAGAAGGAGACCGGCCTCACCCGCACCACCGCCACCGAGACCGACGGCACCTTCCGGCTGCCCTCCCTGCCGGTCGGCACCTACGTCGTGGTGGCGGAGCTCAACGGCTTCGCCACGGTCACCACCGAAAACGTGCAGATCAACGTCGCCACCCAGCGCGAGCTCACCATCGACATGAGCCCGTCGACCCTCCAGGAGGCGATCACCGTCACCGCCGAGGCGCCGCTGGTGCAGACCACGCCCGCCGTCGGCGCGGTGATCGATCAGAAGCAGCTCGAGAACCTGCCGCTGAACGGCCGCCAGTTCGCCAACCTGGCCGTCCTCGCCCCCGGCACGTCGCTCTCCTACAACTCCGACCCGACCAAGCCGGGGCAGCTCACCGTGGCGCTCAACGGCGGCATCGGCCGCAACGTCAACTATCTGGTGGACGGCGGCGACAACACCGACGACACGATCGGCGGCGCTCTCCAGAACTTCAACCTGGAGAGCGTCCAGGAGTTCAACATCCAGACCCAGCAGTACAAGGCCGAGTACGGCCGCTCGACCGGCGGCGTGCTGACCGTGGTGACCAAGACGGGCACCAACCAGATCTCCGGCAGCGGCTGGGGCTTCTTCCGCAAGGACAGCCTGAACTCGGAGACCGAGACCGAGAAGCTCTCCGGCGCCGGCAAGCAGCCCTACGACCGCAAGCAGTACGGCCTCTCCCTGGGCGGCCCGATCATCAAGGACAAGATCCACTACTTCGCCACCTACGAGAAGACCGACCGCAAGACCTCGTACAACATCGCCACCCCGGTCCTGGCCGAGAACGGCCAGTCGGTCGAGATCCCCTTCAAGGACGATCTGCTGACCGCCAAGATCACCGACAACCTGTCGCCGAAGCAGTACCTCCAGGTGCGCTACGGCTATCAGAAGAACACCGACAAGTACGGCGCGAGCTCGCTGGCGGCTCCCAGCTCGCTCGGCACGGTCACCAACAAGTACAGCTCGCTGCTCGTCGGCCACAGCCTGCAGATCGGCTCGGACAGCCTGAACGAGATCCTGTTCCAGTACACGAAGTTCAACAACATCATCACCGCCGACTCCACCCTGCCGTACCTCTACTTCCCTTCGGGCGCGCACACCGGCCAGAACATCAACACCCCGCAGAGCACGAACCAGACGAAGTATCAGTACAAGGATGATTTCAGCTTCACCCGCACGATCGCCGGCCGCGCCAACAACTTCAAGACCGGCTTCAACTACATCCACGAGCCGGTGCTCGGCGGCGACAATACGACCGGCACCACCGGCCAGTACTCGTTCCTGCGCGACGACCCGAGCTTCGCCCATCACCGACATCACCTTCTTCGGCGGGTTCTCCGGTGAATCGACGCCGGTCAACGAGTACAGCGGCTACTTCCAGGACGACATCCTGGTCAACGACCGGCTGACCATCAACGTCGGCCTGCGCTACGACTACTTCACCGGCTTCGACCTCGACCAGCGGTCGAACCCGATCTGGCAGGCGCTGTCGCAGCAGACGCGGTACAACGAGTCCTACCTGCGCGACTTCCAGGGGGGTGGGGGCGGCGTCCTCAAGAACGACAAGAACAACTGGGCGCCGCGGGTCGGCTTCACCCTGGACACTCAGGGGAACGGCCAGCAGCTGCTGCGCGGCGGTTACGGCATCTACTACGACTTCCCGTACACCAACGCCACCATCCTCTTCCCCGCCATCTCCGTGCAGTCCAACTATGGCGTGGCGTACAACTACAACGATCCCAACGGCATCCGGAACCCGAACGGCACTTTCTTCCGTCCCGGCGATCCGCTGCCGCCCAACCAGCTCCCCGGCCTCGCCACGGGAGCGCCGAACGACGTGGCCTCGCCGACCCTGGCGACCCCGTTCTCGCGCCAGGCTTCGCTCGGCTACTCCTGGCAGGTGAACAACTGGCTCGGCCTCAACTTCGAGGTGGCCAACATCGCCTATCGCGACATCCCCTTCCGTTTCCGGGCCAACCCGATCGATCCGGCCACCGGCCAGCACCGCTTCCCGCAGTTCGGCAACTTCCGGATCTGGGACGGCAACGGCAAGGCGGACTACAACGGCGCCAACCTCAGCTTCCGCGCCCGGGCGACCGACAAGCTCGAGATCCTCGGCTTCTACACCTACTCCCACATCACGGGGAACGTCCTCGCCGGCGCCGACGAGTTCCGCCTGACCGACCTCAACTACGAGCCCAGCCTGCGCGGCTCCCGCGACGTCTCGGTCGATCCCCTCAACCCGCTGTGCCATGCCTGCATCGGCCCGCTCAACACCGATGCCCGGCACCGCCTCACCCTGAGCACCGTCTACCAGGCCCCGTGGGGGATCAACGTCTCGGGCATTCTGCGCTACCGCTCGGCGACGCCCTACACCGCCTACGTGACCAACGACCCGAACCACGACGGCTTCAGGTTCGACCTGCCGCCGGGGGTGTCGCACGTCAACGCCGTGCGGGGAAGCTCCTTCTCGCAGCTCGACCTGCGGCTGTCGAAGGTGTTCAACATCGGCCCCGTGGGGCTGGAGCTCATCGGCGAGGTGTTCAACCTGTTCAACGAGAAGAACCCCGCCGGCTACATCAACCAGGTCGATGCCAACGGCAATTCGATCGGGCTCAAGCCCACCTTCTACTCGGGCGATCCCCTGCAGGGCGAGCAGCGCCTGGCCCAGCTCGGTCTGCGGGTCCGGTTCTAGGCTCTGCCGGTCTTCCGGTTATCCGGGCTGGAGTTCTTGGGGGGGCGCTCCGGCGCCCCCTTTTCCTTTTCCTTCGCCGGCGGCCAGTCGCGGGCGCTCGCCACCTCCGTCTTGCGCACCACCGGCACCGCGTGCTTGCTCGGGCGGATGTTCGACCCGTAGCGGCTGGCGTAGACCCGTGTGAACTCCGCCCCCAGGAAGAGGATCTGCGACGAGTAGTAGATCCAGAGCAGCACGATCACCAGCGACCCCGCCGCGCCGTAGGTCGAGGTGACGCTGCTCTTGGCCAGATAGAGGCCGATCAGGAACTTGCCGAGGGTGAACAGCAGCGCCGTGGCGGCGGCCCCGATCCAGACGTCGCGCCAGGTGATCTTCACGTCCGGCAGGACCTTGAAGATCATCGCGAAGAGCAGGGTGGTCAGGCCGAAGGAGACGACGAAGGTCAGCCCCTCGGTGAGCACCTTCGCTGCCGGCATCAGCCCCGTCGCCCACGTGCTGACCGCCGTAACCGCGGTCGCCACCACCAGCGAGATGAGCAGCAGGAAGCCGATCCCCAGGATCATGCCGAAGGAGAGCATGCGGGTCTTGACGAAGCCCCAGATCCCGGCGCCCGGCTTGGGCTCGACGTGCCAGATGCGGTCGAGGGCGTTCTGGAGCTGCACGAAGACGCCGGTGGCGCCGAACAGGATCGTCACCACGCCGATGATCGTGGCCAGCACCCCTCCCGAGGCCTGCTTGCCGGCGTTGGCGACCATCGCCTGGATCGCCTGCCCCCCCTTCTCGCCCACGATCCCCTGCAACTGGCCCACGAGCTGGCCCTGGACCGCGTCGCGGCTCCAGACCAGGCCGGCGACGCCGACCACGATCAGCAGCAGCGGAGCGAGCGAGAAGATGGCGTAGTAGGCGAGCGCCGCCCCGAGGTCGAGGGCGCCGTCGTCTATCCACCCCTTGAAGCTTTCCTTGATCATGTCGAATCCGGTTTTGACGTTCATGGCTGCATCTCCTGGAGTCGTCATCGAAGTTCGGACCGCCGCGGATAGGCGGTGTCCAGAGTCTTGCCGGCGACCGCCGCGCGGACGCCGGGGAGGAAGTCGAAGCGGGCGCCGGCGCCTTCCCCGGGATTGCTTCCCTTGGGATTGCCGGTGAAATGGATCTCCCCGTCCTCGCCGACGGTGAGGCGGGCCGCCGCGGCCCTCTTCTTCCAGGCCGCGAAATCGCCGTCCTCGGCCCGGCGGCCGGCCACCAGGGCCACGCTCGCCGGCTGGCGGCGCGGCACCGCCACCCAGGAGCCGGCGAGGTCGCGGCGCCGCCGGTTGCCCGCGCCGTAGGAATCGGGGTATTTCGCCAGCGCCGGCGCGAGGTCCCAGCCCCCCTGGGTGACCAGGGCGACGTAGGTGTCGCCGCAGCGCGACACGACGACGTCTCCCATCCGCTCCGGGGCCGACCACGCGGGCGCCAGGAAGGCGTGCCCCACCCCGGCCTCCGGCGTGTCGAGGCGGACGAGCGCGACGTTCTTGTCCGCCACCGCCTGGTCGCGGGTGACGGTCTGCCCCTCGTCGCTCTCCGGCATCCGGGTGCGGCTCCAGAGATAGAGCGGGGCGAACGCCGGGCTCTCCGCGTAGAGCGTCGCCACGATCTCCTGGCCGCCGGAGACGCGCAGGGCGAGGTCCCCCACCGACTGCGAAACCCCGAGGATGTAGTCCGGCGTCGCGTAGGCGTAGAGCGCGGCCTCGTAGGCACGGCGCTTGGCCGGCGTGATCTTCCGCCGGGCACGGATCTCGTAGGGCGGCTGCCGGCGCCGGTCGGCCAGCCGGCGGACGGTCGCCTCGGGGATCTGGTACCGGCTGACCGGCAGCTCCGGGCGGTCCATGAAGTTGATCTCCCCAGGATCGCCGATCCCGGCGGCCAGCCAGGCCCAGGCCTGCCACGGGCTCGCCTGCCGGCTGAGCGCCCAGGCGCTGGACGTCCGGCTCTTCGCCCCGGCGGGAAAGCCGCCCACCTGCTCCTGCGCCCAGGCGGTGAACAGCTCGTCGAGCTGCCGGCGGGCCAGCTCGCGCACCGCCGGCCGGGGAGCGAAATCCGCCAGTTGCAGCAGGCCGGTGATCGAGAGCGCCAGATACCCCGGGCTCTCCGCCTCGTACCAGCCGTCGCGTTCGTGGGCCTGGAGGAACGCCTCGGCGAAGTCTCCCCAGCCTCGGGCGGCCGGCGAGTCCGGCGTCCCGGCCACCACCTGCCCCACGAGGCTGCGGGCCAGGGTGACCATCCGCTGGTTCTCGGTGTCGGCGAAGGACCAGGGGTTCTGGATCAGCCCCTCGCCCGGCGGGGGAGCGGAGTCGGCGACCGCCCCGCGCAGCCGGGCGAGGAGGGCGGGCGGCAGCTCTCCGGGGTATTGCAGGGCGAGCCGCTGGAGAGGGAGCTGGGCGCGCGGGCATTCGTGAAGGGACCACTTGCCGGCGCAGCCGTCGAGCGCCCCGGCCGTGAAGCGGGCCGCCTCCTCGCGCAGCTTCGGCGCCTCCGGCCCCCCCTGCGAGGCCAGCGCCGCCGCGGCCAGCGCTCCGGACGCCAGCGGCTGCCAGCCGATGAAGTCGAAGTTCCCCTGCATCCGCCGGATCTGCTCGAGCCCTCCCTGGAGATAGCGCGCCTCGCGCTCGGAGAGCTTCTTCCAGGGTTGAGAGGACGGCGGCTTCGGATCGCCGGTCAGGCCCGAGGCCAGAGGGCTCGCGAGGAGCATCCCCCAGAGGAGCATGCCCAAAAAAACCGCCAACGCGGCGCGGACCGCGCCGGACCGGCGTCGTCTCTCGGGGGCTCTGGGGTCGTGGCTCGCTGCGGGCACCGTCGTCTTCCTCGCGCGGGGCTCATGCAGAATCGGGGCCGGCGCGCTTTCTCCCCTATCATGGATCTTGCAGAAGACCGGGATGTCCGGGAGAGATCCCAAGGAGACTCGCATGAACATGCACGTGGACTGGGGTGCCGTGCTGAAGGTGGTGACGGTCGTCGCCGTGGTGGCGCTGATCCTCGCCGGGATCGCGCTGGCCCTGGCCTTCCGCCTGCTGCGCAAGGTGCGGGTGCCGGCGAACGCCGATTTCTTCACCACCGTGCGGGCGGTGCCGCTGGCGCTGGTCGTCGGCCTGGATCTCCTCGACCTGGCGCTCGACGTCTTCTCGGCGCCGATCATCTGGATGATCCTCAACCGCTTCGGCCTGCACGCCCTGCGCAACGTGGCCACCATCGAGGCGCTGATCCCGATCTCCGCCCCCATCCCCACGCTCACCCTGGCCTGGTTCGCCGCCCGGATGTTCAAGCTGGGGCAGCCCTACGACCCGGAGGTCATCGAGACCCGACGGATCGAGCCCGGGCACTACGTCCCCAAGCCGCGCGGGTGAAGGGATCGAGAATGGCAGATTTCTTGCTGTAGCTATTCCCAGAGCCTTACGGCTGTTCCCAGAGCCTTACGGCTGCTCTCCGAGCCTTGCGGCCGCTCCGGAGCCGCGGGGGCTCACATCTTCGAGAAAGGACCACGGAATGGACTTTGCGGAGCGCTCCCGGGTCATGTGGGCCGGCATCATCGCCTTTCTACCCAGCCTGTTCGGCGCCATCCTGATCCTGCTGATCGGCCTGATCATCGCCAAGCTGCTCGAAAAGGCGACCGACGCCCTGCTGGAGAAGCTCCACTTCGACGAGGCGCTCGACCGCGGCGGCGTCAACCGCGCCCTCGCCCGCGCCGGCACCAAGCTGGACCCGTCGAGCCTGGTGGCGCGGCTGGTGTTCTGGACGGTCGCCCTGATCGCCATCCTGATGGCGAGCAACGCCCTCGGCCTGACCGCCGTCTCGGCGATGTTCCACTCGCTGATCGCCTACATCCCGAACGTGATCGTGGCGGTGCTGATCGTGATCCTCGGCATGGTGCTGGGCGAGTTCGTCAAGGACGTGATCGCGGCCTCGATGGGCGGCGTCTCCGGCTTCTCGGTGCTCGGCAAGTCGGCCAAGGGAGCGATCGTGGCGCTGGCCATCTTCATGGCGCTCGACCAGCTCCGGGTGGCGCCGGACATCGTCCGCACCGCCTTCACCCTGCTGCTGGGAGCGGCGGCGCTGGCGGCCGGCCTCGCCTTCGGCCTGGGCTGCCGCGACCTCGCCGGCGAGCACATGCGGCGCTGGATCGAGCAGGGACAGCGGAAAGCCGAGGAGGTCCGGCAGGCCAAGCTGGAGGCCGAGCAGAGGCCGGGCGCCGCCTACCGCCCGCCGGCTCCCTACCCGGCCAGCGGCCTGACCGTGGAGCGGATGGACGGCGACTCGACGATCGCCATTCCGCCGAGCAGCATCCAGCGGCCGCCGCTCTGAGCCCGTCCTGAGCCCATCCTGAAGGGCGGCCTCCATGGCCGCCCGGTCAGCCAAGCCCTGCTTCCCCAGGAGACCCGACATGACGACGAATCCGCCCGATCACGCCGGCGTCTTCATTCCGCCGCCCTTGCTCTACGTCGTTCCGCTCGCCGCCGGTCTCCTGATCCACTGGTTCCATCCCATCGCCATCCTTCCCCGGGGGATCGCGATCGTCGCCGGCGTGCTCCTCATCGCGCTCGGGATCGCCCTCTTCGCCGCCGCGTTGTTCAATTTCCGCCGGGCCCGCACCAGCCTGATTCCGGTCAACCCCACGACGGCGATCGTCGCGGCCGGGCCCTACCGGTTCACCCGCAATCCGATGTACGTGAGCCTGGCGCTGGCCTACCTGGGGGTGACGCTCTGGGTGGACACGCTCTGGCCGCTCCTCTTCCTGCCGTTCGTCCTCTTCACGGTCCAGCGGACCGTGATCGGGCGCGAGGAACGATATCTGGAGGCGAAGTTCGGCGACGAGTACCGGGGCTACAAGGCCCGCGTGCGGCGGTGGATCTGAGGATCGGAAGAGCTCGACCCGCCTGAACGAGCGGCTCCCGGGCCGGTCGCCTCGTATCCCCGCTGCTTCAGCTCTCCGCCGTCCCTCTTTTTTGGAAGGGGAGAGCCGCCCCGCGAGATTTCCCCAGAAAATCTCACGGGGGAGCCTTCCCCTCCCAAATCTTCCGGGAATTTCTCAGGGGGCGAGCCTCCCCCACGAGATTTTCCGTGTGGATCTCGGAGGGCGAGCTTCCCCCGTGAGATCTTTCGAGAAAATCTCGCGGGGGAGGCTCGCCCTCTCAACTTTTCACGCGGGGAGACTTTGGAGATGGGCTCGGCAGCCTGGACAGACTACAGGCTCAAGTACGGCGGTGGAGTTGAGGCGTCAGCCAGCCGTTCCTTGGAAGCGGTGTTCGAGCTCACGGCAGAGCTTGTCAAAGGAAGGGGAACGCTGCCGGCAGAGGGCGAGATCCATCGCCTGGGTCATGGCGGGCTGATCAATCGTCTCGCTGTAGCGGTTGCCCTGGAATCTTTTCTGGATCCATCCCTTACCGTGTCGGTCCCGCTCCGGATCGTCAGGGGCGGCAAGATCGGTCGCCAAGTCGAGGAACCCGGGGAGAGATTCCGCCGCGGCGACGAACCAGGTTTCGTACTCGATGTTGGCGATTACGCAGGAGATGTCGGTGTCAGCCCGGACTCCTCTCGCCAGAGCCAGGAGGCTGGGACCCAAGATGCACGGCAGGTCGTCGTCCGCATCCAAAAGCACCAGGATCAGCCCTGGCGAGCCCGCGGCCCGCAGCTTCGGGACCGCCAGATTCAGAGCCCGGCCCAACTCAGCCGCCTTGACCAGCTTGTGCCGCTTTCCGCGAATCGGCTTCAGGACTTCGAGGTACTCGCCGCCCAGAAGCTCGGTCCAGATCCGCTGAAGCAGGATGCGGATGGAGCTGTCCTCACCGTGGCCCTCGACGATGGGCAAGACCCGCAGGCGACTCAAGCCTCTTCCTTACCTCTCGAGGAAGACTCCTGCTTGGCGAGATCACCCTGATCCGGTTCGAGCTGGTCCATCCGGAGCAGCTCACCCGGCGTATACAGGTGGTTCCGAATGGCATCGAGGCTGGCTTTATCGATCGGAGCTATCTTTGTTACACCTTCTTGCATCGCCACCGCCAAGAGGGTGTCGGTTTCTAGGTTCATCTGGTCGAGAAGATCGGGGCTATGGCTAGTGAGGATAACCTGAGTATGGGTCGTGGCCTCTCGCAACCCATTCATCAAAGCCGCGGCCGCGGCTGGATGCAGCGATGTCTCCGGCTCCTCAATACTAACCAGACTGGCATACCCACCTCGGTTAGCGAGTTGAGCCACTGCGACTAAAGAGCCGAGCGCTCTAAGAGTTCCATCCGACATGTTCCACGCAAAAAATTCATGCGGCTTCGATAAATCGCTACTCTGCTGGAAGAATTTCAGCGTCTCTACAGGGCCGAGAGAAACTCTCTCAATGGAAACTATACCGGGGACTATTGCAGCCAGGTATTGAGTTATACGGCTCATAATACTTGGCTGCTCATTACTAAGCCGCGCCACCACGCTCGCTACATTACTACCGTCTGGACGAAGCCAACCACCAACGTCCGGAGCTTGGGTTTTTTTCATAACCTCCGCATTGAAATCATAAAACCTCATACCGCTTAATGCATCGTAGACAGGGCGAAATTCCGGGAATCCGGAAGCACTCACAAGATACAATCGATCCCGTCGCGCAGGAGGCGGCTGATCAATTGAAGCTGTAATAACTTCCCCGGCAGCCACTTCGTAACCACCTACGATCTCTCCATCACTCGACCGTATCTCCAAATTCTCTGTGGAAATTCCGAATTCTCCACTCTGCCGCACACTTACGGTTATTGCATAAAACGCAGTCTGAAGATTAGGCAAACGTATAGCTACGCCGACAGTGAATCTCGGAGATTCAGCGCCCCTGCGACTGATCCCGTAAATAACACCTCTCGATCTAATCGCATGGTCCAAAGAAGTCTGTAGACTATCCGCTACGAATTTGAGAGCATCGATAAAGTTGCTTTTCCCAACCCCATTTCTCCCAACCAACACCGACAGAGGGCTCAGATGAACCAATGTCTCTCCAATACTCTTATAGTCTTGGACAGTTACTATTGTGAGAAAAGGGACACGCCAAGTCAGAGGATCGGAAGGCATGGGACAAGTCTCCAGCTATGAAGTGGAGGAATAGACCGTGGTCCTATCGGCAGGCGGCGTGGGCAGCCTCTAAGAGGCCCACGCCGCCTGCCCGGATTCGGCCGGCCGTCCCGGGAGATCATGGCAGTCTCCCGGGATCAGTCCATCTGCTTCCGCAACACCGTCGGAATGTCGTAGTCGTCCACGTTCGACCAGTTGGGGCCGAAGCCGTTGGGGTCGTCGCCGCGGATGTGGGCGATCGCCTTGCGGTAGAAGGGCACGTCGGCGGCCGACTTCTCGGCGGGCTCCTCGACGCGCTCGCGCTCCCTTTCCCGCTCACGGTCCCGCTCGCGCTCCATCGCCGGCACCGCGGCCAGGCTCGGCGCCGGGACGGGCGTGGGACGGGAGAGATAGGACGCCGCCGGCATCCGCTGCCGGTCGTCGGCGCTGCGGTCGAAGCCGGTGGCGATCACCGTCACCTTCATCGCCTCCTCGAGGTTCGGATCGATCACCATGCCGGAGATGATGTTGGCGTCCGGATCCACCGAGTCGGAGATGATGCGCGCCGCCTCGGCGACCTCGTGCAGCGTCAGGTCGTGGCCGCCCGAGATGTTGATCAGCACGCCGCGGGCGCCCTGGATCGAGGTCTCCTCCAGGAGCGGCGAGGAGATCGCCCGCTGCGCCGCCTCCAGCGCCCGGTGCTCGCCCTTGGCGATGCCGGTGCCCATCAGCGCCATGCCCATGCCGGTCATGATCGTGCGCACGTCCGCGAAGTCGACGTTGATCTCGCCCGGGATGGTGATCAGGTCGCTGATGCCCTGCACCGCCTGGCGCAGCACGTCGTCGGCGATGCGGAAGGCCTCGAAGAGGGGCGTGCCGCGCTCGACGAAGTTGAGCAGCCGCTCGTTGGGGATGGTGATCAGGGTATCGACGGCGTTGCGCAGCTCCTCGACGCCGCGCTCGGCGTACTGCAGCCGCCGCCGGCCCTCGAAGCCGAACGGCTTGGTGACCACCGCCACGGTGAGCGCGCCGAGCTCGGCCGCCAGCGAGGCGATGACCGGCACCGCTCCCGTTCCCGTGCCGCCGCCGAGGCCGGCGGTCAGGAAGACCATGTCCGCCCCCTCGAGAGTCTCGAGGATCTTGTCGGTGTCCTCCAGCGCGGCCTTGCGGCCGACCTCGGGGTCCGCGCCGGCGCCCAGGCCCTTGGTGAGCATGTGGCCGATCTGCAGCTTGATCGGCGCGCGGCACTTGGCGAGCGCCTGGAGGTCGGTGTTGGCGGCGATGAACTCGATGCCGCGCAACTGGGCGTCGATCATGCGGTTCACCGCGTTGCCGCCGCCGCCGCCGACGCCGATGACCTTGATGCGGGCGGGCGTCGAGTCCATCGCCGCCTGGATGCGGAGAGCCTTTTCCTTCCCGGCCTCCGTACCGTCCTGGTCTTCGAAGAGAATCATGTCTACCCCCTTTGGGTTGAGCTTAAGTCCGATTTTAGAGCAGATCCGAGAACATTCCGCGCAGGCTGCCGACCATCCCGCGCATGCTGAAACCCGCCTTCTTCTGCGTCTTGTTCTGGCTCTCCTCGGCGTTGCGGGCGTAGAGCAGGAGGCCCGATGCCGTGGCCCAGGTGGGGCTGCTGATCACGTCCACCAGGCCGCCCAGGCCGCGCGGCAGGCCGTAGCGCACGCCGGCGTCGAAGATCTGCTCGGACATCTCGAGCAGGCCGTCGAGCTGGGCGCCGCCGCCGGTGAGCACGACGCCGCCGCGCAGCCCCTCGTCGGAGGCGTGGCGCTTGAAGTCCTCGCGGATCATGGTGAACAGCTCCTCGGCGCGCGGCTGGAGGATCTCGCAGAGCTCGCGCTTGGGGACGATCCGCGAGGTGCCGCCCGCCACCGTGGGGACGGCGATCCCCTCGTCGTCGGTGACCATGCTGGGCAGGCAGCAGCCCTGCTTGACCTTGATCCGCTCGGCCTCGGCGAACGGCGTGCGCAGCACCATCGCGAGGTCGTTGGTGAAGTGGCCGGCGCCGATCGGCGCCACCGCGCTGTACTGGATCTCCCCCTCGGCGAACAGGGCGTACTCGGTGGTGCCGGCGCCGACGTCGATCAGCAGGGCGCCGAGCTCGCGCTCGTCGGGGGTGAGCACGGTCTCGGCGGTGGCGAGCGGCTCGAAGACCATCTGGATGACCTCGATGCCGGCGCGGTTGACGCTGGTCAGCAGGGTGCGCGAGCGGGTGATGTTGCCGGTGACCAGGTGGACCATCACCTCCAGGCGGGTGCCGAGCATGCCGAGCGGATCGTCGATGCCGCCCTGCTCGTCGACGATGAACTCCTGGGGGATGGCGTGCAGGATCTCGCGGTCGGAGGGGAGCGCGGCCGACTGCGCCGCCTCCAGCACCCGCTGGATGTCCTGGCGGGTGATCTCGCGGTCCTTGCGGGCCACGCTGACCATGCCGCGCGAGTTGACGCTGCGGATGTCCGCCCCGGCGACGCCGACGTAGGCGCGGGAGATCTCCACCCCGGCCATCACCTCGGCCTCCTCGCTCGCCGCCTTGAGCGCCTCCACCGTGGCCTCGACGTTGACGATGTTCCCTTTGCGCGTGCCGCGGTTGGGAGCGAGGCCCTTGCCCACCACCTCGATGCCGCCTTTGTCGTCGCGCTGGCCGATGAGGACCCCCACCTTGGAGGACCCGATGTCGATACCGACGAAGTAAGGTTCCGTTTTGGCCATAGCTGACCCTCTCGAAAAAAAGTTGACCCTAAGCTCCAGCCCCGGCGCCCGCCGCCGCGGGAGTCGGAGCAGAATTCACGTTCGCGGGCTGCACGACGATCCGGCGCGAGAAGCGCAGGTCCACCGCCTCGATCCGGGGATACCTGGTGGCGAGCTCGGGGAGAAGCTTGATCAGCTTCTCGACCTTGGGGGCCACCTCGCCGCCGCGGACCAGGATGGGGAACGGCAGGGCGTCGGTGCGCAGCCGGAAGTCCTCCTCGCCCAGCACCTCGATCTGCGCCAGCTTCGCCGCCCAGTTGGGCTCCACCCGGCCGAGCTCCGCCGCCACCTGGAGGGCGGAGCCGATGCTGGAGATGCCGCTGATGCCGCTGGCCCCGCCGGCCCCGCCGGCCCCGCTGGCATGATGCGGCTCGCCCGGGAAGCTCACCACCAGGAGCCCCGACTTGCGGGCCGCCGCCAGCTCGGCCGGCGTCGAGACCGGGGCGATCGCCCGGCCCGCGGAGTCGGCGTAGACGAGCTCGCTGCCGGCGAGCATCATGGCGACCGGCCGGCGCTCGGCGAACTTCACCCGCAGCCGGCCGGGGAGCTCCTTGGTGATCTCGACCGCGGCGATCCAGGGGTTGCGCTGCACCCGCGCGGTGGCCTCGGCGAGCGGCAGTTGCATCAGGTTGCGGCCGCGGAGCGGCGCCAGCGCCTGGCGCACCCAGGCTTCCGGCACGCGGCCGGACGAGCCCTTCGCCATCCTGACGTCCACGGCGCGGAGCTGGAAGAGGGGAGCGGTGAGCACCCAGGCGACCAGCGCGGCCGGCGTTCCCACCACTCCCACGGCGGCGGCGAGCGGCTTGAGCAGCTTGAGCAGGCGGCTCTTGCGCCGGCGGCGCGGCGGCGTGCCGCGGCGGCGGAAGTCGAGCACCCGGCCGCCGGCGCCGGGAGGCATCACGGAGGCGGTGGCGGCGCCCGTCATGCTCCCCCCTCCTCGGCCAGGCTCTGGGCCAGGCGGTTGACGTCCCCCGCTCCCATGGTCACCACCACGTCGCCCGGGCCGGCCTCGTCGCGCAGCAGGGCCGGCGCGTCCTTCCAGGCCGGGCAGTAGTGGACGTTGCGGTGGCCGCTGCGCAGCGCCGCCTCGACCACCAGCTCGCCGGTGACCCCCGGGATCGGCTGCTCGCGGGAGGGGTAGACGTCGGTGATCACCGCCATGTCCGCCCCCAGCAGGGCGCGGCCGAACTCCTCCGCCTGGTCCTGGGTGCGGGTGAACAGGTGCGGCTGGAAGACGGCGAACACCCGCCCGTCGGGGAAGGTCTGGCGCGCCGCCTGGAGGGTCGCCGTGACCTCGGTGGGGTGGTGGGCGTAGTCGTCCACCACCACGGCGCCGCGCCAGGTGCCGAGCAGCTCGAAGCGGCGGTGCACCCCCGAGAAGCCGGCGAGGGCGCGGGTGATGGTGTCGAAGTCGATCCGCAGCGAGAGGCCGACGCCCACCGCCGCCAGGGCGTTGAGCACGTTGTGCCGGCCGGGGATGGGCAGCTCGATCACCCCCAGGTCGATGCGGCCGAGCAGGCGGTCGCCGCGCAGGCGCACGCCGAAGCGGCTGCCGCCGCCGTGCGGCTCGAGGTTGACCGCCGAGAGGTCGGCCTGCGGGGTGAGGCCGTAGGTGATGATGCGGCGGTCGGCCACGCGCGGCAGGATCTTCTGGACGTTGGCGTCGTCCAGGCAGACGATCAGCCGGCCGAAGAAGGGGACGCGGTTGGCGAACTCGACGAAGGCGTCCTCGATCGCCTCCAGGTTGCCGTAGGTGTCCAGGTGGTCGCGGTCGATGTTGGTGACCACGGCGATCACCGGGGTGAGCCGCAGGAAGCTGCGGTCGTACTCGTCCGCCTCGGCCACCAGGTAGTCGCTCTTGCCCAGCCGCGCGCCGGTGCCGAGCAGGCGCAGGCGGCCGCCGACGATCACCGTCGGGTCGAGCCCGGCCTCGGTCAGCAGGGTGCCCACCAGCGAGGTGGTGGTCGTCTTGCCGTGGGTGCCGGCGACGGCGATGCCGTACTTCAGGCGCATCAGCTCGCCCAGCATCTCGGCCCGCCGCACCACGGTGATGCCGCGCCGGCGGGCCTCGCGCACCTCCGCGTTGTCCTCGGCCACGGCGGAGGAGATCACCAGCAGCTCGATCCCCTCCAGATGGTCGGGCGAGTGCCCCTGGGAGATCTGGGCGCCGAGATCCGACAGCCGCCGGGTGACCTCGCCGAGCGACTGGTCGCAGCCGCTCACCTCGAGGTCGTACTCGAGGAGGATCTCGGCGATGCCGCTCATGCCGGCGCCGCCGATGCCCACGAAGTGGATGCGCGAGAGGTCGGTGAAGCGGTTGAACATCAGCCCGCGCCTCCCAACTCTTCGACGTGGCCGGCGATCTCCGCCGCGGCGCGGGGGCGGGCGAGGGAGCGCGCGGCGTGGCCCATCGCGGCCAGGCGGTCGCCGTCGGCCAGCAGCTCTCCCAGGCGGTCGGCGAGCTGATCGGCGGACACCTGGTTGGAACGCTGGTCCCAGATGACCATCTCGGCGGCGCCGGCTTCGGCGAGCAGGCGGGCGTTGTCCACCTGATGCCCCTGGGCGATCGCCAGCGGCAGGAGCAGCGAGGCGCGGCCGGCGGCGCAGATCTCGGCGAGGGTGATGGCGCCGGCGCGCGAGACCAGCAGGTGGCTGGCCGCCATCGCCCCGGCCACGTCGTCGAGGAAGGGGACGACCTCGACGTGGGGGGCGCCCACTCCCGCCCGTTCGTACCCCGCCCGCGCCTCCTCCAGGTTGCGCGCACCGGCCTGGTGGACGACGCGGATCCCGGGGAAGCGGGCGGCGAGCCGCGCCGCCACCGCCGGCATCGCCTCGTTGATCTGCTTCGCCCCCTGGCTGCCGCCGAGCACCAGCAGGCGCGGGAGCCCAAGCGGCGGCAGCGCCGGGGGGACGGCGAAGAAGGCCGCGCGCACCGGCACGCCGGTCACCCAGCAGGGGCACTTGAGGTCCGCGGCCGTCTCCCGGTAGCCCACCGCCGCCGCGGTGGCCCAGCGCGACAGCCAGCGGTTGGCGACGCCGGCGCGGCCGTTCGGCTCCAGCAGCAGGACCGGCCGCCCCGCCAGGCGCGCGCCGAGCACCGCCGGCGCCGAGACGTAGCCGCCCGTGCCGAGCACGACGCGGGGACCGAGCTCGCGGATCAGTCTGCGCGCCGCCAGCGTCGAGCCCGCCAGGGTCGCCAGCGCCCGGGCCTTGCCGAGGGGGCCGCGCCCCACCAGCGGCTTCGCCGCGAGCCCATGGAACGGGATGCCCCGCTCGCCGGCCAGACGCTCCTCCATCCCTCCCGCCATGCCGGTGAAGCTCACGCGCCACCCCCGGGCCTGCAGCTCCTCGCCCACGGCGAGCGCCGGGAAGACGTGGCCGCCCGTGCCGCCGCCGGCGAGCAGGACGTGGAGGGGAGCGCGTGTCGGGGTTGCCATCTCATCGTTTCCGCCATCACGCATGCTGGGAGACGTTCAGCAGGACGCCGCAGATGCACAGCGTCACCACCAGCGACGAGCCGCCATAGGAGATGAAGGGGAGCGGGATGCCCTTGGTGGGCAGCAGGGCGATGGTGACGCTGACGTTGATCAGCGCCTGCATCACCAGCACCCCGGTCAATCCCCAGCCGAGGTAGCGGCCGAAGGCGTCCGGCGCCTTGGCCCCGGCGCGCAGCCCCCGCCAGGCGAGCACGCCGAAGGCGGCCACCACGGCGAGGGCGCCGATCATGCCGAGCTCCTCGGCCACGATCGAGAAGACGAAGTCCGACTCCGGATGGGGCAGGAAGAAGAGCTTCTGCACGCTCTTGCCCGGCCCGAGGCCGAAGACGCCGCCCGAGCCCACGGCGATCAGCGACTGCAGGGCCTGGAAGCCGTTGCCCAGCGGGTCGCGCTCCGGATCCAGGAAGGTGAACAGGCGCGCCCGCCGGTAGGGCTCCATCATCACCATCCCGATCAGGACGGGGGGGACCAGGGCCAGCGCGGCCACGATGTAGCGCCAGGAGAGTCCGGCGAGGAAGATCATCATGAAGAAGGTGGCGCAGAGGAGCACCGCCGTCCCCATGTCGGGCTCGAGCAGGATCAGCGCCGCCGTCAGCACGGTGAAGAAGCCGGCCGGGACCAGGAACGAGAGCTCGTTGACCCGCTCCTCCTTCTTCTCGATCAGGTAGGCGAGGAAGGGGATCAGCGCCAGCTTGGCCAGCTCCGAGGGCTGGATCGAGATGCCGCCGACGAAGAACCAGCGGCGGGTGGCGTTGAGCTGCGGCGAGAAGAGCACGCCGGCGAGCAGCGCCAGGGCGGTGCCGATCAGGGTGTAGATCACCGCCGGGTTGCGCAGGCGCCGGTAGTCGAAGTGCATCAGCCAGGCCATCAGCACCAGGCCGAGGCCGGCCGAAACCCCCTGCTTGAGCAGGAAGTGATTGAGGCCGGCGTCCCGCACCTGGGCCGAGCTCGCCGAGTAGACCATCACCAGGCCGAAGAACATCAGCAGCACCACGATGGTGAAGAGCACCTTGTCAAACGCGAGCTTCTTCGCCATCCGGCCCTCCGATGATGTTCCTCACCAGCTCCTGGAAGACCTGGCCGCGATGGACGAAGCTCCTGAACTGGTCGAAGCTGGCGCAGGCCGGCGAGAGCACCACGGCCTCGCCGCTCTGAGCCCGCTCGGCCGCCGAGCGCACGGCGCGGTCGAGGGTCCCGGCCATCTCGCAGGGGACGGCCCCGCCGAGCGCCGCCGCGAATTCCGCCGCGGCCTCGCCGATCAGGTAGGCGTGGCGGGCCTTGCGGCGGACCATCGGCGTCAGGGCCGCGAGGTCGGCGTCCTTGTTGCGCCCGCCGAGGATGAGGTGGACCGTGCCGTCGGCGAACCCCTCGATGGCCTTCATCGTGGCGCCCGGGTTGGTCCCCTTGGAATCGTCGTAGAAGGTGACGCCCCCGCGCTCCCCCACTTTCTGCAAGCGGTGCGGCAGCCCCTGGAACGAGCGCAGGGCGGCGCGGATCGCCGCCGGCTCGACCCCCATGGCGCGGGCGAGCAGGGCCGCCGCCATGGCGTTCTCCAGGTTCTGCACCCCGGCGAGCGGCACGTCCGCGGCGGCGAACAGCTCGAGGTCCGGGGCGCCGGGAGAGACCTCGATCACCCGCCCATCTTCGACATGGCAGCCGTCCTCGACCCGGCGCAGGCGGGAGAAGAGGCGACGGGAGGCGCGGGTGTCGAGCCGCAGGGTCTCGGGATCGTCGGCGTTCAGCACGGCGATGTCCTGAGAGTCCTGCCGGAGGAAGAGCCGGCGCTTGGCGTCGCCGTAGGCCGCGAGGCTGCCGTAGCGGTCGAGGTGGTCCTCCGAAAGATTGAGGAACGCCGCCGCCCTGGGCTTGAAGGTGACCAGCCCCTCGATCTGGAAGCTCGACAGCTCGACCACGAAGACGCGCCCCGGGGAGCCTTCGACCTTGTCCGCCAGCGGCTCGCCGATGTTGCCGCAGACCTCCACCGGGAAGCCGCCAGCGCGGATCATCTCGCCGGCCATCGCCGTGGTGGTGCTCTTGCCGTTGCTGCCGGTGATAGCGATCACCGGACCGTTCAGGAACGGGAAGGCGAGCTCCACCTCGGCGATCACCGGCAGGCCCGCGCGCCGCGCCGCTTCGAGCAGGGGCTTGTCGAGCGGCACGCCGGGGGAGACGACCACCAGGTCCAGATCTCCCGGGAGATCGCCGGGAATCCGCACGTCGATCTTTCCCGCGAGATCCCCAAGGTCCAGCTTCTCCGCCGGCTTCTCATCCACGCCGATCACTGTGACCCAGCGGGCTAGCAGGAAGCGTGCCGCGGCCCGGCCGGAGAGCCCCAGCCCGTAGACGAGCGCGCGCGCAACGCTGCCCCAGGGTCCGTTCATCGCAGCTTCAGGGTGGACAAGGAGAGCAGCGCGAACAGGATCGACAGGATCCAGAAGCGCACGATGACCTTGGGCTCCGCCCAGCCGGAGAGCTCGAAGTGATGGTGGAGCGGCGACATGCGGAAGACCCGCTTGCCGCGCAGCTTGAACGAGGCGACCTGGATGATGACCGACATCGCCTCCATGACGAACAGGCCGCCCACCAGGGCGAGCAGGATCTCCTGCTTGGCGATCACGGCGACGCTGCCGATGGCGGCCCCCAGGGAAAGCGAGCCGACGTCCCCCATGAACACCTCGGCCGGATGCGAGTTGAACCAGAGGAAGCCGATCCCCGCGCCGACCATGGCGCCGCAGAAGACGGCCACCTCGCCCACCCCCGGCACGTAGGAGATCTGGAGGTAGTTGGCGATCACCCGGTTGCCGGCGACGTAGGTGAAGACGGCGTAGGTGGCGGCGGCCACCGAGGTGGCGCCGATGGCGAGGCCGTCCAGCCCGTCGGTCAGGTTGACGGCGTTCGAGGAGCCGACCAGCACGAAGGCCACGAAGGGGATGTAGAAGTACCCCAGGTGGAGCACCAGCTTCTTGATGAACGGGAAGGTCAGCGTCGGGTTGAACCCGCTCTCCGCCGGGAGGACGAGCAAGGCGATCCCGAAGGCGATACCGACGAGGACCTGGAGCCAGAACTTGGCCTTGGCGGTGAGGCCGAGGTTCCGCCGGTTGCGGACCTTGAGGTAGTCGTCGGCAAACCCGATCGCTCCGAAGGCCGCTGTCACCAGCATCACCAGCCAGACGTAGACGTTGCCGATGTCCATCCAGAGCAGGGTGGGCACCAGGGTGGCGAAGAGGATCAGCAGGCCGCCCATGGTGGGCGTGCCCGCCTTGACCTGATGGGCCTGCGGTCCCACGTCGCGGATGTTCTGCCCGACCGACAGCCGGCGGAGCTGGCGGATGAACCAGGGGCCGAGCAGCCAGGAGAGGATCAGCGCCGTGACCACCGCCGCCGCCACCCGGAAGGTGATGTAGCGGAAGACGTTGAAGGCCGGTATGAAGTCCCGTAACGGCGAGAGGAGCCAGGAGAGCATCAGTGCCTCCCTTCCCCGATCAGGCGTCTCACGACCCCGTCGAGCTTCACCCCGCGCGAGCCCTTGACCAGCACCACGTCCCCACGGTGGACCTCGCCGGCGGCCCAGTCGGCGGCGGCGGCGGCATCGGCCAGCCAGACGGCCTCGGCGCCGGCCGCCGCGGCCCCGGCGGCCAGCTCCCGCGACAGCTCTCCGACCGCCACCACCGGCGAGAAGCCGAGCCGGGCCGCCCGCTCGCCCGCCTCGCGGTGGAAGCGCGGCGCCTCGGGCCCGAGCTCCAGCATGTCGCCCAGCACGGCGACCCGCCGTGAGCCGCCGGCGCCGACCGTTCCAGACAGGGCCGCCGCGCTCTCCAGCGCCTTGTCCACGGCGTCCGGGTTCGAGTTGTAGGAGTCGTCGATCAGCAGGAATCCCCCCTCCGTCCGGTGGACGACGCCGCGCATCGAGGCGGGCTTGACGCCGCGCACCGCCGCGGCGATCTCCTCGAGCGGCAGGCCGAGCGCCCAGGCGCAGGCGGCCGCGGCCACGCAGTTCTCGACGTTGTAGAGGCCATGGAGGGGGAGGCGGACCTCGGCGGACTGCCCTCCGGCTTCGAGCACGAAGCGGCTGCCGACGGCGCCGTCCGGCTCAGGGGCGAGATCGCGCGCCCGGACGTCCGCTGCTGCGGAACGCAGCCCGTACCAGACGACCCGGGCGCCGTGCCGCCGGGCGATCCGCGTCACCTCGGGATCGTCCGCGTTGGCGACGATGAAGCCGCCGGCGGCGAGGCCGGCCAGGATCTCGGACTTCGCCTCGGCGATCGCGGCCAGGGTGCCGAAGAACTCCAGGTGGACGGGGCGCACGACGGTGAAGACGGCGGCGTCCGGCCGGCCGAGCAGCGAGAGCTGGCGCAACTCGCCCGGCGTGGACATCCCCATCTCGGCCACCATCCACTGCGCGCCGTCCGGCACGTTGAGCAGCGACAGGGGAAAGCCGTAGAGGTTGTTCAGGTTGCCGGGGGTCCAGGCGGTCCGGAAGCGGGAGGCGAGGATCGCCCCCAGCAGCTCCTTGGTGGTGGTCTTCCCCGCCGAGCCGGTGATGCCGGCGAGCCGCTCCGGCGTCCGCGCGCGGACGAAGCGGGCGAGGTCGTGGAGGGCCTGGAAGGTGTCCGCCACCCGGATCAGGGCGCCGGACGGCGCGGGAAGATCCACCTCCTCCTGAACGATCGCCGCGGCGGCTCCCCGCGCCAGGGCGTCGGGAACGAAGCGGTGGCCGTCCGTGCGCTCCCCGGCGAAGGCGAAGAAGACCTCGCCGCCGCGGAGGGCGCGCGAATCGATCGCCGCTCCCTCGATCATGGCGTGTGGGTCGCCGGCCGTCACCCGGCCGCCGACCGCCGCCGCCGCCTCACCGACCGACAGCCGAGCCAAAGCGCTCCTCCAAAGCCTTGCCGATCTCCTCCAGGTCGGAGAACGGCAGTTTCCTGTCTCCCACCGTCTGCGTCTCCTCGTGCCCCTTGCCGGCCACGAGCACCGCCCAGCCGGGCTCCGCCGCGGCGATCGCCTCGCGGATCGCCTGCCGCCGGTCCGGCACCAGGCGGTAGGACCGGTTGCCGCTCGCCTTCAATCCCTCCTCGACCGCCGCCAGGATGGCGAGCGGGTCCTCGCCGCGCGGGTTGTCCGACGTCGCGATCACCAGGTCCGCCAGCTCGCCGGCCACCCTGCCCATCAGCGGCCGCTTGCCGGGGTCGCGGTCGCCGCCGCAGCCGAAGACCACCGCCACCTTGCCGCCGCCTACCTCGCGCGCCGAGCGCAGGGCAGCGTCCAGGGCGGCGTCGGTATGGGCGTAGTCGACGTAGACCGGGAACGGCTGGCCGCGGTCCACCGGCTCCATCCGCCCGGGCACCGGACGCTGGGCGGCGAAGGCCGCGGCGACCGCGGAGTGCGGCAGACCGAGGGTCTCGGCCGCCGCAGCGGCCGCCAGCAGGTTCGACAGGTTGTAGCGGCCGAGGATGGAGGAGGAGAACGGCAGCTCGCCGCGCGGCGTCACCAGGACGCCGCGGATGCCGGCCGTGGTCAGCGCGACCTCGCGGACAGAGACCTCCCCGCCCTCGCCGAAGGTCAGGGCGGCCGGCAGCTCCGCGGCGAGCCGCCGGCCGTAGGGGTCGTCCAGGTTCACCGCCGGCCGGCGCCCCGGCTTCAGCAGGTCGAACAGCCTCCGCTTCGCCGCGAAGTAATCCTCGAAGTCCCGGTGGTAGTCGAGATGGTCGCGGGTGAGATTGGTGAACACCGCGGCGTCGAAGGCGGCGCCGCCCACTCGACCCATGGCGAGGGCGTGCGAGGAGACCTCCATGGCGACCGCCGCGGCGCCGTCGCGGCGCATCTCGCGCAGGATGCGGAAGAGGTCCGAGGCCTCCGGCGTGGTGTGCCCGCCCGCGTAGCTCCGGCCGTGGAAGCGGTAGCCCAGGGTGCCGATGAACCCCGCCGGCCGCTCCGCCGCGTCGAGGATGGCGGCGACGAGGGTGGCGACGGTCGACTTGCCGTTGGTGCCGGTGACGCCGGCCAGGATCATCTCCCGGTCGGGGTGGCCGTAGGCGCGGGCGGCGAGCGGCCCGAGCAGGGAGCGCGGATCGTCCGTCACCCCCCAGGGAACGGCGAGGCCCATGGCTGCCGCGGCGCCCGGCTGGGGACCGACGACCGCGACCGCTCCGGCCGCCACCGCGGCGGCGGCGAACGCCCGGCCGTCGAAGCGCTCGCCCGGCAGGGCCACGAACAGGTCGCCCGGCCGCACCCGCCGCGAATCGTGCTCGACGCCCATGACTTCGGGATCGGCGCCCGTAGCGCCGGTGACCGGCAGCCCGCGGACCAGCTCAGAAAGGCGCATGGGGGCGGCCTCCCGGAGCTGCGGAGTGATCGCTCTTGGGATCCTTGACCGCTGTGGGCACCACGGGTGGAGCCGGCGCCGGGGCCGCGCCGGTTTCGGCGGCCTGCTCATCGCCGTCGCCCAGCTCGTCCGGCAGGACCGCGGGCCGGACCGTGTGGCCGGGCGCGGCGCCCGGGAGGCTCGCCATCATCAATCCCGGAACCAGCCCCGGCATCTGCCCGGGCCAGACGGCGAGGCGATCGCGCTCGGGGTGGATACCGCGGTAGAGCAGCACCTGCCGGGTGATGGCGCCGAAGGCGGGCGCCGCCACCTGAGCGCCGTAGTACTCGTTGCCCTGCGGCTCGGCGATCGCCACCAGCCCCACCAGGGCCGGCCGGTCGGCCGGGGCGAAGCCGACGAAGCTCGGCAGGTAGCCGCGATAGCCGCCATGCACCGGGATCTGCGCCGTTCCGGTCTTCCCCGCCACCCGGTAGCCGGCCACCGCCGCGGACTTGCCCGTCCCCTCCAGCACCACCCCCTCGAGCAGGCGGGTCAGCCGGCCGGCCGTGGCCGGCGAGATGGGGCGCCCCATCACCGGCGGCATGGGGTATTTCGCGATGCGCGCCTCTCCCCGGCTCACCGCGGCCACCACGTGGGGCTTGAGCAGCGTCCCGCCGTTGGCCACGGCGGCGGCCGCGGCCACCAGCTGCATCGGCGTCACCGAGACCCCCTGGCCGAAGGCGATGTAGTCCTTGTCGAGCAGCCCCCAGCGCTCGATCGCGCGCAGGATGCCGCCGCTCTCGCCGGGCAGGTCGATCCCGGTCGGCCGGCCGAAGCCGAAATCGCGGATGTTCTGGTAGAAGCGGCGGTCGGCGATCCGCTGGGCGACCCGGATCACCCCGACGTTGCTCGAGTGCGAGATCACCTGCGCGAAGGTGAGCATGCCGTAAGGCTTGTGGTCGTGGACGCGGATGTCCCGGAAGAGGGTGATGATCCCCATCCCGCAGTCGATCATCTCCTCTTCCCGCACCACCCCCGCCTCCAGGGCCGCCGCCGCGGTGATCATCTTGAACGTCGAGCCCGGCTCGTAGACGTCGGCGATCGCCCGGTTGCGCCAGCTCTCCGCCGGGTAGCTGCCGAAATCGTTGGGATCGAACGACGGGTAGGAAGCCATCGCCAGCACGCCGCCGGTCGCCGGATCGACGAAGATGGCGCTGCCGCGCTTGGCGTGCCGCTCCTCGATCGCCTTGGCCAGCTCGCGCTCGGCGATGTGCTGGATGGTGGCGTCGAGCGTCAGGTAGAGGTCGTGCCCGGGCTCGGGCTCGGCGGAGGCGAGGTAGGGCGCCGCCACGGTGCCCTGGCGGGCGTCGCGCAGCACGGTCCGCTTCCCCGGCTTGCCGGTGATCTCCCGGTCGTAGACCAGCTCGAGACCGGCGAGGCCGTGGTTGTCGGTGCCGACGTAGCCGAGCACCTGGGCGGCCAGCTCGCCCATCGGGTAGTAGCGCTTGGTCTCAGGCAGGAAGTACAGGCCCTTGAGGCCCAACGCCCGGACCTTGTCGGCGACCGGCGGATCGAGCTTGCGCGCCAGCCAGGCGAACTCGCGGCCGCTCCCGAGCTGGCGGGCGAGCTTCGCCGCGTCGAGCCCGGGCACGAGCTGGGCGAGGTCGCGCGCCGCCGCGGCCGGATCGTCGATCTCCGTCGGCACGGCATAGAGCGAGTCGACCTGGATCGAGACGGCGAGCTCGCGCCCCTGGGCGTCGTAGATCGTTCCCCGCGGCGGATCGAGGGTGATCACCCGCTGCTGCTGGCGCTCGGCCTTGTTCGCGTAGTGGTCGTAGCGGAACACCTGCAGATGGTAGAAGCGGCCGCCGATCAGCAGCATCCAGGCGATCCCGAAGCCGGCGACGATGGAGAGCCGGCGCCTCACGGCAGCTCCTCCCAGAAGATCACCTGTTCCATCGCCGGCGGCTGCATGCGAAGCTCGCCGACCGCCCGCCGTTCGATCTGCGCGGGGCTCGCGAGGTAGGCGGCGTCCAGCCGGAGCCGGCGCTCCTGGCGCGTGCTCTCGGTGAGCTCCTTCTCCAGGGCGTCGATCCGGTAGCCGGTGCGGGTCACCTCGAGATGGATCCCAGTGTAGGCCAGGAGCGCCCCGCCGAGGCCGAGCACGACCAGCAGGACGACCGCCAGCTCGCGCACGCGGCGCCGGTCGCGCTCGCGCACGAGATAGGCGTTGGCCACCGGCCGCGAGAAGGCATAGGCGTTCCGCAACCCTCAGAGCCTCCGGGCCGCGCGCAGCCGGGCCGACCGCGAGCGCGGGTTGAAGTCGACCTCGGCCTCGGTGGGCCGCATGGGCTTGCGCGTCATCACCTCGATCAACTGGCTCTCCGAGCGCGAGCGCCCGGTTACCGGATCGATCTCGCCGCGCGCCAGGTCGCGCAGCGTGTTCTTGACGATCCGGTCCTCGAGGCTGTGGTAGGAGATGACGACCAGCCGGCCATCCGTCTCGAGCAGCCGGACGGCCTCCTCGATGAAGCGGTCGAGCCCCGCGAGCTCACGGTTGACCTCGATCCGCAAAGCCTGGAAGACCCGGGTGGCGGGATCGATCCGCTCCCCGTGGAACCCACGCGGCCCCTTCGCCTGACCGATCAGCCGCTTGAGCTCTCCCGTGGTCTCGATGGGCTTCTCCTCCCGGGAGCGCGCGATCGCCCGGGCGATCCGCCGCGCCTGCCGCTCCTCACCATATTCCCTGAAGATCGTCTCCAACTCTCCCTCCGAGGTCTCGTTGACCAGGTCCGCAGCGGTTGTGTCGCTCAATCCCATGCGCATGTCGAGCGGCCCGTCGAAGCGGAAGCTGAAGCCCCGCCCGGGCGTCTCGAGTTGCAGCGAAGACACGCCGAGATCGGCCAGGACCCCCGCGACGCCGCCGCGGATGTCGAGGCCGTGCAGCGCCTGCTCGAACTGGTGGAAATTCGCGTGCGCCAGGCGCACCCGCGAGCCGAACGGAGCGAGCCGGGCACCGGCCCGCGCCAGCGCCTCCGGGTCGCGATCGATCCCGACGAGGTGGACGTCCGGAGACGACGCGAGCAGGGCCTCGGCGTGTCCGCCCAGCCCCACCGTAGCGTCGACGAAAAGCCCACCGCGACCGGGCGCGAGCGCCTCCAGGGTCTCGGCGACCATGACCGGTTGATGCTGGACGTCCAAAGGCGCGACCGTCCTCCCTCCGCGAGCCCGCGGACCCGCTCAGATTCCCTGCGTGCTGAGAGCACGGAAATCCTCGTCCGTGAACGGCTGCTCCGAAAGCCGCGTCACGAACCGCTCATGGTTCCAGACCACCAGGTGATTGAGCTGCCCGCTCACCACCACATCGCCGTTGATGCTGGCGCTCTCCCGCAGGATCTGCGGGATCAGGATCCGGCCCTGCACGTCCAGCCGCACCTGCTGCCCGAAGTAGTTGACCCGCTCGAGGTACCGCATCTTGATGCGGTCGGTGGAGGGCATCTGCGCCAGCCGCTGCTCGATCTCCTCCCACACCGGCAGGGGATAAAGCAGCGCCGAAGTCCCCTCGACCGACGTGACGAACAGATCGGGGCCGTAACGCTCCTCCAGAACCCGCCGGAAATCGGTAGGGATCTTCAGGCGGCCCTTGTCGTCGATCTTGGTTGGAGCGCTTCCGCGGAACATGACCCGCCCCCAGAAAAAAGGGATTACTGCGGGGCAAAGCCTAGCAGCTCACTCCACTTTTGTCCATTTTTTTCCACCATCGACCACCAGCTCTCCCGCAGTCATTAAAAACTGAGCGGAAGAGAGGCGGAAGAGATTCGGCGAGGGTGAATGAAGACGCCCGCGAGGTCGTTCGCGGGCGTTCTGAGAGGACGCGAGGGAGATCAGGCGCCGGGGGGCGGAGTCGGCGGCGGAGACGACGGCACCACCGGCGACGGCGTGGGATCGACCGGCTTGGGGGTGGGCAGGGAGCCCGGCGCGCCGGAATCGGTCCTGCCGGGCACCGGAGCGGTTCCCTGGGAGGGCGTGCCGACCACCACCGGAGGTGTGGGGGCCGACGGAGGTCTCCGGCCGCGGGCGCACCGGTTACGGCAGTGGCGGCGGAAGCGGGAGCGCCGAGCCCCTCGATCCCTTCGGCTGGAGCGGTGCTGAGCTGGCGGCGGAAGTTCGCGGCCTCGGCGGGCGGGTTCGCCACCACCAGAGACTTCTTCTCGAGCTCCACCATGTACTTCGTGGTCTCCTGACGGAAGACCCGCTCCTGCTCCTTGGTCTGAATCGCCGCCGAGACCTCGGAGAAGGGCGGGACGCGCGACTCACGGCGGTCGATCACCTGGACGAGGTGGAGGCCGCCGCGCGCCTGAACGGGATCGCTCACCGCTCCCTTGGGGAGCTTCCAGACCGCGGCTTCGAGATTCTTGTCGAGGTCGCCGGGTGAGACCCATCCGAGCTCGATGACGCCGCTGGTGACCCCCTTCTTCGAGGAGTCGGCGACGGCATCGGGGAGGGAGGAGCCGGACTGGACCTTGCCGCGAATCTGCTCGGCCTCGCGCTGCCGCTCGGCTGGTCCCGGCAAGCCCCCCTCCTCGAGCACCACGATCTCGCGAAGCTGGAGTTGCTCGGGCTGGCGGAACGTCTCGAGGTTCTTCCGGTAGTAGCGGCGCAGGTCCTCCTCGTCCACCTTGACCCGGCTCTGCACCTCGCGCCCCCGCACCTCCTGCACCCGGAGCTGGTTGCGGAGCTGGGCCCTGAGCTGCGGCAGGGTCATGCCCGACTGCGCCAGGGCCGCCTGGAGATCCTGGTCGCTCTTGAGGTTGTAGCCCTGCTTGAGCTGGGCGACGGAGGCGTCGATCTGGGCATCGGTGATCTCGATGCCGAGTTGGTCGGCGCGCGAGGTGAGGAGCAGCTCGCGGAACAGGTCGGCATACGCCATCTCCCCCGCGAAGCCGAGGAGGCGCTGGCGCTCGTCGGACTCCCGCTCGCGGTTCATGATGTCGCGCACCATTTCGTCGCGGTGCTGCTGGTAGTCGTGGAGCGTCGCGATCTGGTCGTTGATCCGCAGGACGATGCGATTGAGCACCTCGGCCCGCGCCGCCGGCGACAACGCCGGAGCGAGCGCCAGCGCGAGGAGAAGGGACAGGCTTGCGAGTTTTCTTGACATGGGTCTCACCGTGGGAACCTTCCATCCGAACGGTCGATTCCGTTCATAAACCTTGACATTGTAGCGGCTCCGGGCTTTCTGGACCAGATCATTGCGCCAGCGACTCCAGGGTCTGCCGGGCGGTGGCGACGAGCTGCCGGCCGCCGCCGCCTGGAAGGGTCAGCACCCCCGTGGGGCTGAAGCTGGCGCCGGGGAGGTTCGAAACCATCTCGATCAGCCGCTCGACGTCGACCCGCGCGTCGCGCCGCAGCCGGATCACCAGCTCGCCCGACTTGGCGGAGATCGACTGCACGCGCAGCGACTCGGCCAGCCGTTTCAGGGCGGCCACCTCGACCAGCGTCTCCACCATCGGCGGCGGCGGGCCGAAGCGGTCGGCGAGCTCGGCGAGCATCTCGCGCTCCGGCTCCTCGGCGATCTTGCGGTAGAGCTCCATGCGCAGGTTGGCGTCGTCCACGTAGTCCTGCGGGATCGACATCGGCACGGGCAGGTCGAGCGCCACCGACGGCGCCTCCTCGACCGTCTCGCCGCGCAGCTCGCGCACGGTCTCCTCGAGCAGCTTGAGATAGGTCTCGATGCCCACCGTGCCGATGTTGCCGCTCTGCTCACCCCCCAGAAGGTTGCCGGCGCCGCGGATCTCGAGGTCGCGCGCGGCGATGCGGAAGCCAGCCCCGAGGTCCGAGAACTCGCGCAGGGCGGCGAGGCGCTTCCTGGCCTGCTCGGAGAGCACGCGGTCCTCGGGGACCAGGAAGTAGCAGTAGGCGAGCTGGTTGCTCCGCCCTACCCGGCCGCGCAACTGGTAGAGCTGCGCCAGGCCGAAGCGGTCCGCCCGGTGGACGATCATGGTGTTGACGTTCGGGATGTCGATGCCGTTCTCGATGATCGTCGTCGCCAGCAGCACGTCGAAGTCGCCGCGGGTGAAGGCGTGCATGCGCCGGGAGAGCTCCTCCTCGTCGAGCTGGCCGTGCCCCACGGTGACGCGGATGCCGGGAACGATCTGGCGCAGCTTGGCCAGCCGGTCCTCGATCGACTCCACCCGGTTGTAGACGTAGTAGACCTGCCCGCCGCGTTCGAGCTCGGCCTCGATCGCCTCGCGCACCAGCTCGTCGCGGTAGGGGAGGATCGCCGTCTCGACCGCCATCCGGTCGCGCGGCGGCGTCTCGATCACCGACAGGTCGCGCACGTTGGCGAGCGAGAGCTGGAGCGTCCGCGGCACCGGGGTGGCCGACATGGCGAGCACGTGGACGTTCTTCTTGAGCTGCTTCAAGCGCTCCTTCTGGGCGACGCCGAAACGCTGCTCCTCGTCGACGATCATCAGGGCGAGCCGCGGCAGCTGGATGTCCTTCGACAGCAGCCGGTGGGTGCCGATCAGGATGTCGACCTTGCCGTCGGCGAGCCGCTTCTTCAGCTCCCGCACCTCGGCCGGCGAGCGGAAGCGCGACACCATCTCGACGTTCACCGGAAAGCCGGCGAACCGCTTCTTGAAGGTCTCCTGGTGCTGGTCGGCCAGAATCGTCGTCGGCGCCAGCACCGCCACCTGATAGCCGCCGTCCACCGCCTTGAAGGCGGCCCGCATAGCGACCTCGGTCTTGCCGTAACCGACGTCGCCGCAGAGCAGGCGGTCCATCGGGCGCTCGCGCTGGAGGTCCTCGCGGATGGTGGCGATCGCCTCGAGCTGGTCCGCCGTCTCCTCGTAGGGGAAGGCGGCCTCGAACTGGTGCAGCAGGTCGGTGTCGGGCGGCATCGCCGGGGCGCGGGCGATCTGGCGCTCGGCATAGAGCTTCAGCAGCTCCCCCGCCATGTCGCGCATCCCCTTCTTGACCCGCGCCTTGGTCTTGTTCCACGAAGTGCCGCCGAGCTGGTCGAGGCGGGGGGCGACCCCCTCGATGCCGCTGTACTTCTGCACCTGATCGATGCGCGAGAGGGGGAGGAGCAGGCGCTTGCCGGTGGCGTAGGAGATCTCCATGACCTCCGTCTCCAGGGAGGCGGCCGCCGCCATCCCAGCCAGATCGCGCACGGCCGGCGGCAGCGCGCTCGCCCCGTCGCCGCTCCCCCCCACCGAGCGCAGCGCCACGAACTGGCCGATACCGTGGTCCACGTGGACCACGAAGTCCCCCACCTTGAGATCGCGCAGGCTCGACAGGAACGGTCCGAAGCGCGAGCGCGCCGGGCGGCGCTGGAGCTTCGCCTGGGCCAGGAGCTGCTGCTCGCCATAGAGGACGACGCCCGCCGGCGGCAGCCGGAAACCGCGACCGATCTCCCCCGTCACCAGCTCGACGCCCCCCCGGCCCAGCGGCACCTCGCGCCCTTCCAGCAGCTCCTCGATCCGCCGCCGGTGGACCGCGGAGACCACCACGATGCACCGCTCGCCGCGCGAGCGGGCGGTGGCGACCTCCTGGGGGAAGCGCGGGAGCTGGCCATGGAAGAGGTCGGTCAATACGCCACGGAAATCGGCGCCGGCGGCCTCGCCCACCAGGTCGCGCAGCCGCAGCTCCGCCGCCGCCAGCGTCTCGCGCACCTGTTCGGATGGCCCTTCCATCATCTCGGGAGGCACGGCCAGACGCCCATGCTCCCGGCGCGCCGTGAAGTCCGCCTCCAGCCGCTCGGCGTGGTGGTTGACCTCGGCCTCCAGGGCCGGCGGATCGACCGCGAACACCAGCGGATCGCCCAGCACCTCGGGCAGAGAAACGGTCCGCTCCGCCAGCAGCGGCAGGTAGTTCTCCCAGCCGGGGAACTCGCCGCGCGTCCGCAGGCCTTCGAGCATCCCGGCCGCCTCCGGCCCCCAGTCGGGATCGGCCGCCTGGCCGCCGGAGAGGAGGTCGGCGAGGCGCCCCGCCTCCCCGGCGCCGATGGGGAAGAGCGAGAGCGGGAGGATGCAGACCGAGTCCAGCGTGTCCTCCGAGCGCTGCGACTGGGGATCGAACCAGCGGATCGATTCGACCGTGTCACCGAAGAGGTCGAGCCGGATGGGGGTCTCCTCGCCCGGGGGGAAGAGGTCCACGATGCCGCCGCGGACGGCGAAGTCTCCGACCTCGTAGACCAGGTCGGTGCGCCGGAAGCCGTAGCGGACAAGGTGGGCGACCAGCGCCTCGATCGGGTGATCCTCCCCCGGGCGGACGTCGAGCGCGGCGCCCCGGAACGCCTCGCGGGTAGGCAGGCGGCGGAACAGGGCGCGCGGGGTGGCGACCACGGTGGTCAGCCGGCCGGAGGCGACGCAGTCGAGCGCCACCGCCTCCTGGGCGCGCACCAGCAGGGAGGTCTCGGCCTCTTGATAAGGAGTCAGCGAGGGAGCGGGGAAGTAGACCACCCCCTCTTCACGGCCGAAGAGGCGCGCCGCCTCCATCCAGGTCAGGGCGTCGGCCTCGCGCGGCACCAGCACCAGGATCGGCCGGCCGAGATCGCGGGCGAGCAGCTCCCCCACCCAGGCCGCAGCGGGCAACGGCAGGCGCACGACGTCCCCAAGCCCCTCAACGAGGGACTTGTAAGGCGCACTGCTGCGCAGGATCCGGGAGAAGCTCCTCCCAAACCGGGTCGGCCATGCAGGGAGTCTAACGTGGAAGGGGAACTGCTGATTCCGTGCTCCGGGGGCTGTGCTAGTCTGCCTATTCGATTTTTATCCCGGAGGAGGGAAGATGACCACTCATTATCCCCAGGAAGCCGTGCTCCGCGATGGGCGCCGCCTGCTGATCCGTCCGTTCACAGAGAACGACGTCGATCCGCTGTACGAGTTCTTCCTGCGCCTGCCCCAGGAGGTCCGCCGTTTCGCCTGGGACCGCATCGACAACCGCACCCTGGTCGAGGGCTGGGGGCGCGAGCTCGACTATTCGAAGGTGCTGCCGCTGCTCGCCTGGGACGGCCACAGGGTGGTGGCCGACGCGACCCTCCACCGGCGGGTGGGGAGCCCCCTGCGCCTGGTCGGCCGCGTCAAGTGGCTCATCGACCCCGAGTACCGGGGCGTCGGCCTGGGAACGCTGCTGATCAACGACTTCATCGCCACCGCCCACGCCGACGGCCTGCGCCATCTCACCTGCATGCTGGTCTCCGACTTCGAGGCCGACGCCGTCCAGACCCTCAAGGACCTCGGCTTCGAGGGGTACACCGTCCCCGGCTACGGGACGGACCCCGACGGCAACCAGCACGACATGATCAAGATGGTCCTGAAGTTGTGAGCCTGCCGGGGCGGCCCGCGCGGGCCGCTCTCCACGCTCATGGCACGTCCGTTGCTCCTACGATTCGTCAGGGAAATACCGGCCGGGGATCGCCGCTTGCGGCTCCCCGCTGACTGACAAGGAAGGAGACGACGACGATGCCGATGATCCTGCTGTCCAAGGGGGCCGAGATTCTCCTGGTCCAGTTCCACGAAGAGAAGGGGGACCGCGTCGGAGCGCGGCCCGGAGACCGCCTTGCCCAGGACGCTTTCGAGGAGGCCGCGGCCGAGAGCCCCGGCGTCGATTTCGACGGCGCCATGCAGTCGCTACAGGAAGGGAATCTCGTCCGCCAGGAGGGGGAGGATTTCGTCCTCACGCAGGAGGGGTACGATTACCTCTATAAGAGGACGGGACACCGGATGGGCGAGGGATAGGTCCGAGGAAGGACCCTATCCGCCTGAGCGCTTGGCCTTGTAACCCGCCTGGACCAACTCCGCGAGCAGCCGGTCGGCATGGTCGCCCTGGACTTCGAGCTCGAAGGCCGGGGCGCCGTCCGGCGTCTTCACCGCCTTCAAAGCCCCCCCACCACCGTACCTCTTCTTCCAGGCGGCCAGCAGTGCCTCCGCCTCCGGCCGCGTCAGCACCAGCGGACCCACCGCCGTGACCGTCTTGCCGCCCCGCCCGCCCCGTTCCCGGCGTACCCGGGGAGACTGCGCGGACGGTGGCAGGCTCACTCCCGGCTCGTCGGGCTCGCCCCGCGAGGAGAAGCTCTTCTTCTGGACGGGGATCTCCGTCGAGTAGACCGTCCGGCCCGCTTTCGGCTTCACGGCTCTCCTTTTTCCTGGTTGAGCGCTCCGGAATGCCGTCCTGGACCCCGCGCGTTGTAGGATCTTCGCACGGCGCTCCGCACCCGCAAAGAGGAAGACTGTCTTGGACGACATCCGTAATTTCTGCATCATCGCCCACATCGACCACGGGAAATCGACCCTGGCCGACCGGCTCATCCAGCGCTGCGGCGGGGTGGAGGCGCGCGATTTCCGCGACCAGATCCTCGACTCGATGGACATCGAGCGCGAGCGCGGCATCACCATCAAGAGCAACACCATCACCCTGCGCTACACGGCGCGGGACGGCAGGCCCTACCGGCTGAACCTCATTGACACCCCCGGCCACGTCGATTTCTCGCACGAGGTGCGGCGGTCGCTGATGTCCGCCGAGGGGGCGCTGCTCATCGTCGACGCCTCTCAAGGGGTCGAGGCGCAGACCGTCGCCAACCTCTACCTGGCGCTGGAGTACGACCTCGAGATCGTGCCGGTGATCAACAAGATCGACCTCCCCTCGGCCGAGGTCGAGCGGGTGCGCGAGGAGATCGATGCCGACCTCGGGCTCGATCCCTTCGAGGCCGTGCTCTGCTCGGCCAAGCAGGGGATCGGCATCGACGACGTCCTCGAAGCCGTGGTCGCCAGGATCCCCGCGCCGAGCGGTGATCCGGCGGCACCGCTGCGCGCCCTGATCTTCGACGCCCAGTACGACGCCTACCGCGGGGTGGTCCTGATCTGCCGCGTCAAGGAGGGGACGATCCGCCGCGGGCAGAAGATCCGCCTGATGTACACGGCCAAGGAGTATCAGGTCGAGGAGGTGGGCCTGCTGCAGCTCAAGCGGGTGGAGGCGGACGAGCTGGAGGCCGGCTCGGTGGGCTACGTCATCGCCGGCGTCAAGGCGGTATCGGAGATCAACGTCGGCGACACCATCACCGAGGTCGGCAACCCGGCCGCCGACCCGCTCCCCGGCTACAAGGAGGCGAAGCCGGTCGTCTTCTCGTCGATCTACCCGATCTCCTCGGACGACTACGAGGACCTCGCCAAGGCGCTCGACAAGCTCAAGCTCAACGACGCCGCCCTGACCTTCCAGAAGGACGCCTCGACCGCCCTCGGCTTCGGCTTCCGCTGCGGCTTCCTCGGCCTGCTCCATCTGGAGATCGTGCAGGAGCGGCTGGAGCGCGAGCACGACCTGGCGCTGCTGCTCTCCGCCCCCTCGGTACAGTACGAGTTGGTGCTCACCAACGGCGAGGAGACCACGGTGGACAACCCGTCGCTCTTCCCCGACCCGGGGAGCATCGACTTCATCCGCGAGCCCTACATCAAGGCGTCGATCATGATCCCCGAGCGCTACCTCGGGGCGGTGATGGAGCTCTGCCGCGACCGCCGCGGCGAGAACATCGCCTTCGAATACCTCGCCGTCGGGCGCCTGCAGGTGACCTCCGAGCTGCCTCTGGCCGAGATCCTGTTCGACTTCTACGACCGGCTGAAGACGATCACTCAGGGGTACGGCTCGTTCGACTACGACATCACCGACTACCGCCAGACCGACCTCGTCAAGGTGGACATCCTGGTCAACGGCGACAAGGTGGACGCCCTCTCGCAGCTCGTCCACCGCGAGAAGGCGCGCATGCGTGCCCTCCACTACTGCGAGCGGCTGGCGGACACCATCCCGCGGCAGAACTTCAAGATCGCCATCCAGGGCGCCATCGGCGGCAACGTCATCGCCCGCTCGACGATCAATGCCTACCGCAAGGACGTCACCGCCAAGTGCTACGGCGGCGACATCTCGCGCAAGCGCAAGCTGCTCGAGAAGCAGAAGGAGGGCAAGAAGCGGATGAAGATGGTGGGTTCGATCGAGATCCCCCAGGAGGCCTTCCTGGCAGTGCTCAAGGCGGGACCCGGTGAATAGCCAGGCCGGGGAATGCCCCTCCCTGCGCGTCCTGTTTTAGAGATGATGGCCGCCACCACGACCCTGCCCGACATCATCCCCGTCTTCCCCCTGACGGGCTCGCTGCTGCTGCCGGGTAACCTCCTGCCGCTCAACATCTTCGAGACGCGCTATCGCAACATGGTGGCCGATGCGCTGGAGGGCGACCGGCACATCGGCATGATCCAGCCCTTCACCCCGCGGCAGGACAACTGGGTGGAAAGCGCCGAGAACCCCGAAGACCCCGAGATCTATCCGATCGGCTGCCTCGGCCGCATCGAGGAGTGCGAGCTCCAGGAGGACGGGCGCTACCTGATCGTCCTGCGCGGCGTCTCCAGGTTCCGCGTCCGGGAGGAGCTGCCGCGCCCGCGCGCCTACCGGCGGGTCCGGGTGGATTATTCCGAGTTCCCCCGCGACGCCGACGAGCTCAACGTCTTCATCAATCCCCTGCAACTGATGCGCGCCCTGCACGCCTTCGGCGACAAGCACGAGCTGGAGTTCGACTACGACCTGCTGGCGAGCGTGCCCGGCATCTCGCTGCTCAACGGCCTCTCCGTGGCCCTCCCCTTCCGGCCGGCGGAGAAGCAGGCCCTGCTCGAGGCGTCCGATCCGGCCGTAAGAGAAGAGCTGCTGCTGACGTTGATGGGGATGGGGATCGAGCCCCTCTCGACCGACGAGTACTACTCGCCCCCAGTCCTCAACTGACTCCAAGGAGATCACCCATTTCCCAGCTCGACGGCGACATCCGCGGGATCAAAGCCTCCGAAGTCCGCGCCCTGGAGCGCACCTACCGCCGCCGCGTGGACCCGCGGCAGGTGGTCTCCCCCGAGCTCGCCCGGCATCTGACCGAGAACCTCCCGCCGGCTCAACCGGCAGGTCGGAGTCCTGCTCGGGCGCGACGGCATCATCCGCAACGTCATCGTGGGCAACGCCCATAGCCTGACCCTGCCCGACATCGGCCGCCTGCGCGGCGGCGTCGGCCGCTTCCGCGGCCTGCGGCTCGTCCACACCCATCTCAAGGGCGAGCCGCTCACCCGCGACGACCTCAACGACCTCGCCCTGCTACGGCTCGACCTGGTGGCGGCGATCGAGGTCCTGGACACCGGCCTCCCCGGCAGGATCGACCTCGCGCATCTGGCGCCTCTGGGACCAGAGGGTGACAGTCATGAGAGTGAGCCCTTCGAGCGCCTCCAGGCACCGGACGTCCATCAGCTCAGCTTCGACGTCGAAGCCACCATGCGGGCGCTCGAAGACGAGTTCGCCCGGCTCAGCAGCGCGGCGGGCGAGACGAAGAAGGAGCGGGCCCTGGTGATCGGCATAACCCCCGAGGACGAGCACTTCGAGGAGATGCTGGAGCTGGTGCGCTCGGCGGGGGTCGCCATCGCCGGCACCGTGCGCCAGAAGCGCTCGCAGGTCCACCCGCGGACGGTGGTGGGCAGCGGCAAGCTCCAGGACATCGTGCTGGAAGCCATGCGCGGGCGGGCGACGGTGGCCATCTTCGACATCGACCTCAAGCCCGCTCAGAGCCGCGCCTTCGAGGACGCCACGGGCCTCAAGGCGATCGACCGCACCCAGCTCATCCTCGACGTCTTCGCCCAGCGGGCGCGCAGCCGGGACGGCAAGCTCCAGGTCGAGCTGGCGCAGCTCAAGTACTCGCTCCCCCGCCTGACCGAGAAGGACGCCGGCCTCTCGCGCCTGGCCGGCGGCATCGGCGGGCGCGGGCCGGGCGAGACCGTGGTCGAGATCGGCCGCCGGCGCATCCGCGACCGCATCCGGGCGCTCGAGAAGCAGGTCGAGTCGCTGTCGCGCCAGCGCGACCTGCGCCGGCGCCGCCGCCGGGAGGAAGACGTGCCCGTGCTCTCGATCATCGGCTACACCAACGCCGGCAAGAGCACCCTGCTCAACGCGATGACCGGCAGCGAGGTCGAGGCCGCGGACCAGCTCTTCATGACCCTCGACCCGACCAGCCGCCGCCTGCGCTTCCCGCGCGAGGGGGAGGTGGTGGTCACCGACACGGTGGGCTTCATCGCCGACCTGCCGCCGGACCTCGTGGCCGCCTTCCGGGCCACCCTCGAAGAGCTGGCCGACGCCGACCTCCTCCTCCACGTGGTGGACGCGGCCGATCCCCGTCTGGAACAGAAGCTGGAAGCGGTCGAGCGCCTGCTGACCGAGCTCCACCTGGGAGACGCCCCCCGCCTCATCGTCCTCAACAAGACGGACCTCCTGGAGCCCTACGAGGCCGACGCCCTCGCCCGCCGCTTCGGCGGTGTGGCCGTCAGCGCCGCCAAACGCCAGGGCCTCGCCGGCCTCATCCACGCCGCCGAGGAGCGATTGGGGCGGGAGAAGCCGCTGATGAAGACGTATGGGGAGGAGGGACAGAAGTCGGTGGCAGCCCCGACGAATCCGTCGTAGAATTACGTCTGGAGGAGACATCGTCATGCCACTCAAAAACCCCAAGCTGCCTCAAGAAGAGGCGGATTTGCCCTCCGGCTACTGGGACGATCCCGAGCTTGAGCGGCTCTGGGCCGAAGAGGCGGAACGGCGATATCAGAATTACCTCGATGGGAAGGAGGAGGCGGTCCCGGGTGAGGAGGCAATCCGGAGGATCCGCACTACCCTTCGATGAAGCCGTTCAGGCTGCTGCGGGTGGCCGAAAGGGAGCTTCAGGAAGCGGCCGAGTTCTATCATCATCAAAGCCCATCTCTTGGAGATCGCCTCATCAGAGACTTCCTGACGCTCGTGGAGCGTCTCGGCTCTTTTCCCGAGTCAGGCCCGAAGCTCTCAAGGCGACTGCGAGTAGCACGGTTGAAAGACTTTCCTTATAACGTCGTTTACCAGATAGAACCCTACTCCATCGTCGTCGTTGCCGTGGCCCACCAGAGCCGGAAGCCAGGCTATTGGAAGGGTAGGATCTGAAGACGCCCACGTTGTCGAACCCCGGCCTCTACCTCCACATCCCTTTCTGCTCCGCCATCTGTCCCTACTGCGACTTCGCGGTCCTGACCGGCGGGCCGGAGAAGCGGCGGCGGTTCGCCGATCACCTGATCTCCGAGATCTCCCTGTGGGCTGCGGACCGCTCGGCCTTCGAGGCGATCGATACGATCTACTTCGGCGGCGGCACCCCTTCGGCACTCGCGCCGGAGGACATCGCGCGCATCCTCGCAGCCGCCCGCGGAAACCTTTCGATCCAGGACGGCTCCTGGGTCTCCTTCGAGGCCAATCCCGAAGATGTGAACGCGGAGAGCGTTCGTGCATGGCGCGATCTCGGCGTCCGCTTCCTATCGCTCGGGATTCAATCGTTCGACGCGGATGCCTTGAAGTTCCTTGGCCGGCGGCACACCCCCGAAGAGGCCCGGCGGAGCGTGGAAATCGCCCGCGCGGCGGGGTTCGATACGATCTCGATCGATCTGATCTACGGCCTGCCGGGCCAGCCGTTCGAGATCTGGCGGCGAACCCTGGAGCAGGCGGTCGCCTTACACCCCGATCACATTTCCTGTTATCAGCTCACGTTCCACGAAGGGACGCCCTTCGGATTCCGTCTCGCGAAGGGAACGATGACCGAGCTGCCGGAGGAATCCCAAGGCGAGATCTTCCTCTTCACCCACGAGTTTCTCCGCGATCATGGATATCCGGCCTACGAGGTCTCGAACTTCGCCCGCTCACCCGAGCACCGCTCGCGCCACAACCAGAAATACTGGCATCACGTGCCCTACCTCGGCCTCGGCCCCTCGGCCCACTCCTTCTCCGGTACGCGGCGCTGGTGGAACGAGCGCAAGCTCGGTCCCTACGAGCAGAGAATCGAAAGTGGAGAGCGGCCGATCTCAGGAAGCGAGGATCTGACTCGGTACGATCTCGCCCTCGAAGCGCTGATGCTGGGACTGCGGACGGCCGACGGGATCGATCTCGATTCCTTCCGGGAACGCTACGGCATGGATTTGTGGAAACGCAACGAGCCGCTCGTCGAGCGGCTCATCCGGGAAGGTCTCCTGCGGATCGAAGGGGACCTCTTGACCCCCACACTCGCCGGCCTCGCCGTCACCGACTCGCTGGCCCGCGACTTCGAGGTCGGCGAAGGCTGACCGGCTACTTCCGATTCGCCACGATCTCCATCATCTTCATCTCTTTGCCGGACGGATCGGGGCCGTACATCTCGTTCTTGAAGTTGTTGTCGTCCATCCAGGTGATGACCTGCTTCATCGAGGTCTTCTTGCTGGTCATGGGGTCCCACACGTCCCCCGTGTACGTGCAGATCTTGACAGCCCCGTCGCAGGTCCCCGTCATATGCATGATGCCGGTCCCCATGTTGTCCACCCAGGAACTGACGTACATCTTGCCGACGTTGTCGTAGGCGTCGGTGCCGCGCCCTTCGAAGGGCATTCCCATGAAATTGCCCTTCCAGGTGTGCTCGACGTAGCGGCCGCCCATCAGGATCTCGCCGTGCATCGTGCCGGCCGCTTCCATCGGCGGCTGGCCGGGAGCCATCCAGGCTCGGTTGGTGAACGTCCAGTCCCCCGCGAGACGGGCGAGCTTTTTCTGCTGCTCCCCCGGGGCCATGGCCTTCATCATGGCCTCCATCTCCGGGCCACCCATGGCGGGGGGAGCGGACTGCTTCGGCTTGTCTTGGGAAATGAGGGGCATCGCCGCGAGGGCGACCAGGGTCAGCGTGACGGCGAACGTTCTTGCCTTCATCGAGTTCCTCCTTTGAGATCCATGGACGTGGATGGACGAAATCAGCGGAACGGCGGCGAAAGGGGCGATGTACCGGAAGAAGGCCCCTTGAATTACGCTTCGTTACTGCATAAGATAGCACCCGGTTTCGGTCGCGTCAATTGGGAAACTCATGACGGAATTCACCGTTTTCCGGCCCTGATGGCGGGGAATCCGGTCCTGTATCATGGGTCGCTCCCTTTGAAGATACCGACCGGCGATGAATCTATGGCTTACGACGCTTCTTCCATCGAAGTCCTGACAGGACTGGAGCCGGTGCGCAAGCGCCCCGGCATGTACACCTTCACCGACCGGCCCGATCACCTCGCCCAGGAGGTGATCGACAATGCCGTCGACGAGGCGGTGGCCGGCCATGCCAACGACATCCTGCTGACGCTCCACGACGACGGCTCCCTCTCCGTGGCGGACAACGGCCGCGGCATGCCGGTCGACATCCACAAGGAAGAGAAGGTGCCGGGGGTGGAGGTGATCCTCACCCGCCTGCACTCGGGCGCCAAGTTCTCCGACAAGAGCTACCGCTTCTCCGGCGGCCTCCACGGCGTCGGCGTCTCGGTGGTCAACGCCCTCTCCTCCAGGCTGGAGGTCTGGGTCCGGCGCGGCGGCCAGGTCCACCACATGGGCTTCGCCGACGGCGCCAAGACCTCGGGCCTCAAGGTGGTGGACACGGTCGGCCAGCGCAACACCGGGACCACGGTCCGCTTCTGGCCGGACCCGAAGTTCTTCGACTCCCCCAAGTTCAGCATCCCGAAGCTCAAGCACGTCCTGCGGGCCAAGGCGGTGCTCTGCCCGAAGCTGCGCATCCGCTTCGTGCACGAGGAGCATCCGGACGACAACGACGAGTGGTACTACGAGGATGGCCTCCGGGACTACCTGATGGGCGAGCTCGACGGCTGCCAGACGGCGCCCGCCGAGCCCTTCCTCGGCCACTTCCGCGGCAAGGAGGAAGAGGTGGACTGGGCGGTGGCATGGCTCGCCGAGGAGGAAGAGACCTCCGACGTGCTGGGGGAGAGCTACGTCAACCTGATCCCCACAACCCAGGGGGGGACGCACGTCAACGGCTTCCGCGCCGGCCTGACCGACGCCATCCGCGAGTTCTGCGAGTTCCGCGACCTGCTGCCGCGGGGGGTGAAGCTGGCTCCCGAGGACGTCTGGGCCCGCTGCTGCTACGTCCTCTCGGCGCGGATGAAGGAGCCCCAGTTCACCGGCCAGACCAAGGAGCGCCTCTCCTCGCGCGAGGCGGCGGCCTTCGTCTCCGGCGTCACCAAGGACTCCTTCGCCCTCTGGCTCAACCAGCACACGGCGGACGCCGAGCGGATCGCCCGCCTGGCCATCGACAGCGCCCAGACCCGCCTGCGCTCCGGCAAGCAGATCAAGCGCAAGACGGTGACCGCGGGCCCCGCCCTCCCCGGCAAGCTCGCCGACTGCACCAGCCAGGACCTCGGGCTGACCGAGCTCTTCCTGGTCGAGGGGGACTCGGCCGGCGGCTCGGCCAAGCAGGCGCGGACCAAGGAGTACCAGGCGATCCTCCCCCTGCGCGGTAAGATCCTCAACACCTGGGAGGTGGACCCCACCCAGGTGCTGGGCTCGCAGGAGGTGCACGACATCGCCGTCGCCCTGGGGGTCGATCCCGGCTCGGACAAGAAGGACGGCCTGCGCTACGGCAAGATCTGCATCCTCGCCGATGCCGACTCGGACGGCGCCCACATCGCGACGCTGCTCTGCGCCCTCTTCCTGCGCCACTTCCGGCCGCTGGTGGAAGACGGCCGCGTCTACGTCGCCATGCCCCCCCTCTACCGCATCGACCTGGGCAAGGAGGTCTACTACGCCCTGGACGAGCGGGAGAAGAAGGGGATCCTCGACCGCCTCGAAGCCGAGGGGAAGCGGGGCAAGCCCAACGTGCAGCGCTTCAAGGGCCTGGGCGAGATGAACCCGCTGCAGCTCCGCGAGACCACCATGGCCCGCGAGACCCGCCGCCTCGTCCAGCTCGTCCTCGAGGACGGGAGCGACCCGCCGAAGGATCCCGCCAAGGTGATGGACATGCTCCTCGCCAAGGCCCGCTCCGGCGACCGCAAGGACTGGCTGATGGCGATCGGCGACCGGGCCGAGGTCGAGGTTTGAGCCCTCGTTCCGCGGATGCTAGACTTTCTGGAAGCAGGAGGAAAACGCCATGAAACGCAACACCGTCCCACTTCCCGAAGACGAGCACCCCTTCGATGTGGTCATGCGGGAAGCTGGGGAGTTCGCTCGTCGGGTTCTCGAAGAGCGGGAAAGGAACGCGCAACTCCCGCGGGACGAAGATCCTCTGTTCAAGAACGTTCTGGTCTATGACGGCCCGGTGCCTGCCGATTCCTCCGAGAGATATGAAGACTACCTCCATGGAGAGGATGATTGATCTTCGTTGACGCTGGCGCATTCATCGCAAGATATCTGAAGCGCGATCAACATCACCGGTTGGCCGTAGACGCCTGGAAGGCGCTGGCGAATGAACGTACGCCCTGCATCACGACCAGTTTCGTCCTGAACGAGAGGATCAATTATTTGTTACGGCGGGTGAGCCCACGCTTCGCGGCGGACGTGGCGGAGTCCCTCTACTCTTCGAAAAATCTCAGGATCATCCGCCCGACGGAAGAGCATGAAGTCGTCGCGATCGATCTGCTGAGAAAGTATGCGGACCAGAAAGTCGGCTTTACAGACTGCATCTCTTTCGCCCTGATGCACGACATGAAGATCCTTCGAGCTTTTTCCTTCGACCGTCATTTCGACTTGCCGGGTTTCGTTCGATTCCCGCTCTGATCAGGTTTATGCCCAGAACCTCCCGCAGAAAATCCGGCAACGGCGCGGACTCGCTCTTCCGTCCCGCCTTCGCCGAGATCGAGAAGCTCTCCCTCGCCGAGTTCACCGAGAAGGCGTACCTCGACTACTCGATGTACGTCATCCTCGACCGCGCCCTGCCCAGCCTGGCGGACGGCCTGAAGCCCGTGCAGCGCCGCATCGTCTACGCGATGTCGGAGCTGGGCCTGTCGGCCAACGCCAAGTACAAGAAGTCGGCCCGCACGGTGGGCGACGTGCTCGGCAAGTACCACCCGCACGGCGACTCCGCCTGCTACGAGGCGATGGTGCTGATGGCGCAGCCGTTCAGCCTGCGCTACCCGCTCATCGACGGCCAGGGGAACTGGGGCTCGCAGGACGATCCCAAGTCGTTCGCCGCCATGCGCTACACCGAGTCCCGGCTGACGGCGTTCTCCCAGGTGCTCCTCTCCGAGCTGGAGCAGGGGACGGTCGAGTGGGGCCCGAACTTCGACGGCACCCTCCAGGAGCCGAAGCTGATGCCGGCCCGGCTGCCGCACGTGCTGCTCAACGGCGCCTCCGGCATCGCCGTGGGCATGGCGACCGACATCCCGCCCCACAACGTGGGCGAGATCGTGGGCGCCTGCATCCAGCTCCTCGACGATCCCAAGCTGGCCGACGACGCGCTCTACGACGCCATCCCCGGTCCCGACTTCCCCACCGACGCCGAGATCATCACCTCCCGCCAGGAGATCCGGCGGATCTACGAGACCGGCTCGGGCTCCCTGCGCCTGCGCGCCTCCTGGGAGGTGGAGGACGGCGACGTGGTGATCACCGCCCTCCCCTACCAGGTCTCGGGCAGCAAGGTGCTGACCCAGATCGCCGCCCAGTTGCAGGCGAAGAAGCTCCCCATGGTCGAGGACCTGCGGGACGAGTCCGATCACGAGAATCCGACCCGCCTGGTGATCACGCCGCGCTCGAACCGGATCGATCTCGAGGGGCTGATGGCCCACCTCTTCGCCACCACCGACCTCGAGCGGACCTACCGGGTGAACCTCACCATGATCGGCCTCGACGGCCGGCCGCGGCAGTTCAACCTGCGCGAGCTGCTGAGCGAGTGGCTCCGCTTCCGGGTCGAGACCGTCCGCAAGCGGCTGCAGTTCCGCTACGACAAGGTGCTCACCCGTCTCCACGTCCTCGACGGCTACCTGATCGCCTACCTCAACATCGACGAGGTGATCCGCATCATCCGCACCGAGGAACACCCCAAGCCGCGGCTGATGGAGCGCTTCCGCCTCTCGGACGTCCAGGCCGAGGCCGTCCTGGAGCTCGAGCTCCGGCACCTCGCCAAACTGGAGGAGATGGAGATCCGGACCGAGCAGGCCGCCCTCGCCAAGGAGCGCGACGCGCTGGCGAAGATCCTCAGCTCCGAGGGGAAGCTGCGCCGCAAGGTGCGCGACGAGCTGACGGCCGACGCCGAGAAGTTCGGTGACGTCCGGCGCTCGCCGATCGTCGAACGCGGAGCCGCCAAGGCAATGGACGAGACGGCGCTGATCCCCACCGAGCCGGTGACCGTCGTCCTCTCCGAGAAAGGGTGGGTGCGCGCCGGCAAGGGGCACGAGCTCGATCCCAAGGAGCTCTCCTACAAGGCGGGGGACGCCTTCTTCCTGGCGGTGAAGGGGAGGAGCAACCAGTCGGCGGTCTTCCTCGACTCGACGGGGCGCACCTACTCGCTGGCCGCCCATGCCCTCCCCTCGGCCCGCGGCCAGGGCGAGCCGCTCTCCAGCCACGTCACGCTGCCGCCCGCCGCCACCTTCGTGGGGGTGATGATCGGCGGCGACGAGGACCTCTACCTGATGGCGACCAGCGCCGGCTACGGCTTCCTCGCCAAGCTGGGGGATCTGCAGACCCGCCAGAAGGCCGGCAAGGCCGTGGTGACGGTGCCGGAGGGAGCCAAGGTGCTGACGCCGATCCGGATCATGAATCCGGAGACCGAGCTGCTGGCCGCCGCCAGCGACGCCGGCCGCCTGCTGGTCTTCCCGGTCAAGGACCTCCCGCTGCTCCCCCGGGGCAAGGGAGTGAAGATCCTGACCCTCTTCACCAAGGGCGAGCCCGAATCGCTCACCGCTCTGGCCGTGATGACCGAGGGAGCCCACCTCCTCGTCCACTCCGGCAAGCGCTACCTCAACCTGAAGCCCTCCGACTGGAAAGAGTTCGCCGGCGCCCGGGCGCTACGGGGGAACAAGCTGCCGCGGGGATATCAGAATGTGGGGATGCTGGAGGTGGCGCGGTAGGCAGGCGCCTTATCTTCTCGACAGCGGCTTTGATCGATATTTGGTCGATAATGGATTGATCCCATGGATTTCAATAACTCAAGGCTCCCGGGCAACGAGCCAGACCGCACTCCCCGGGGACACGACCTCTCGCTTCTCCAAGAGATGCAGATGCTGACGGCTGCCCAGCGCATCACATGGAACTGTGAGATGGCCGCCTGGATCGAGAAGCTCCAGGCGGCCACCAGCGATCATGCAACCCGAAGCGATCTTTCAAAGCCTGGCTGAGCACGGCGTCGAGTACGTTCTCGTTGGTGGCCTGGCGGCGACGGCCCACGGCGCCAGCCTCGTCACGCTGGATACGGACATCTGTTTCCGGCAGACGGAGGAGAACTGCGAGCGCCTCGCGCAATCCGTAGAACCCCTCGGGGCGGAGATCTTCCCGACCCGCTCCGTCTCCATCCCGATCACCGGGGAAGCTCCTTCAGACCCACCGGATCGTTCACCTGCGGACCCGGGCCGGCCGCCTCGACGTCATGGCTTCGGTGCCAGGGCTGGGCACGTACGAAGAGATCTTCCCGAGCGTGACCCTGATCGCCATCGGCGACCTCCAGATTCCGATCCTCAGCCTCGATCAGCTCATCCGGGCAAAGTCGGCCCTGGATCAGCCGAAAGATCGGGAGCATCTGGACCAGCTCCTCGCCATCCGCAAGCTCCGGGACCGGGGCTGAACCCCGCCGTTACCGGAACGCTTTTCCGCACCTGCTACACTCCCCGCCCGCTGAAACGGCGTGGTTCGCCGGAAGGAACCGCCGGAAGGAGAAACTTTCAATGATCGAGATCGACCGCGAAATCACCCAGGACTTCAAGCGCGCCCTCGGGCTCGAGTGGCTGGAGACCAACGGGCTGGGGGGATGGGCCGGGACCACCGTCGCCGGCGCGCACAGCCGCCGGGAGCACGGCCTGCTCGCCGCCACCGCCGCCATTACCGCCGCTACCGCCGCCATGGAGTCGCCGGCCGGCCGCACGGTCCTGCTTTCCAGATTGGACGAGACCCTCCACGTGGAGGGCGGCAGCTTCGAGCTGAGCTGCAACCAGTTTCCCGGCATCGTGGTGCCCCGGGGCTTCGAGCACCTTGCCACGTTCCGCAGGGATCTGTTCCCCACCTTCGAGTTCGAGGCCGGAGGCGTGCGGCTGCGCAAGACCGTCGCCGCCGTGGATGGCGAGCACACCACCCTCGTGCTCTACGAGGTGCTGGCGGCCCCCGGCCCCTTCCTCCTCTCCCTGCGGCCGTTCCTCGCCGCCCGCGATCCTCACGCCCTGACCTCCGCCGACCCCAGGATCTTCCAGGAGACGTCGTTCGAGGAGGAGACCCTGCGGCTGCGCGCCGATCCGGACAGCCCCGAGATCTTCCTGCGGGTGCCGGGAGCGGAGCTGCGCCCCCATCCGCAGTGGTGGTACCGCTTCGAGTACGAAGGGGACCGCCGGCGGGGGCTGGAGTTCCAGGAGGATCTCTGGACCCCCGGCGTCCTGGGCCGGGAGCTGGCCGCCGGCGACCGGCTCGGCATCGTGATCTCGACCCGGGACCCGCGCGGCCGCGACGCCTTCGCCCTGTTCGAGAAGGAGCGCAAGCGCCGGGAGAAGATCGTCAAGGCGTTGCCGGTACAGGACGGCTTCGCCCGCCACCTGGCGCTCGCGGCGGACCGCTTCGTGGTGCGCCGGGGACCCCAGGGGCGCGCCGTGATCGCCGGCGATCTCAGGTCCGGCGAGGAATCCCACGAGAGCATGCGGGAGACGATGATGGCGCTGCCCGGCCTCTGCCTGGTCACCGGCCGGCACGAGGACGCGAAAAAGATCCTCCGCGCCGCCGTGAAGAGCCTCCGCCAGGGGATGCTTCCCGAGGGCGGCAACTCCGGTCGCGCCTCGGCGGACGCCTCGCTCTGGCTGGCCGTGGCCGCCTGGAAGTACCTCCAGGCCACCGGCGACGAGGCGTTCTGCCGCGACACGCTGCTGCCCGCCCTGCGCAAGATCGTCCACGGGTACGGCAAGACCCAGGAAGGTGCCGACGGCCTGCTGACGGCTCCTGAGGGCGAGGCGGTGGAGGTCAACGCGCTCTGGTACAACACGATTTCGATCCTCGCCGACTTCGAGGCGCGGCTGGGGGATTCCGCCGAGGCCAAGCGGCTGATCCAGCGGGCGCGGCGGGTCCAGAAGAGCTTCCAGGAGGCGTTCTGGGACGAGGAGCGGGGATGTCTCGGGCGGGACGGCTCGCCTCAGCCCAGCCAGATCTTCACCCTCAGCCTCCCCTTTCCGCTGCTGCCGAAACCAAAGGCAACGCGGGTGCTGGCGGCCGTCGAGCGGGAGATCTCCACACCCGGTCCCTGGCTGGGGTCTTACCTCACGGCGCTGGTGCGCGTCCACGGCGCCGCCGGCCGCAAGCGGGGGCTCGCCGCCCTCGAGGCGCTGAAACCCCGGCTGGCCGAGACGGAGGTCTGGTCCGCGCGGGCGTGGAGCGTCGCCGAGCTGTTGCGGGCTTACGTGGAGGATTTGCAGGGGGGTGGGCCGGCGGGCGGGCGGAAGGAGAGGAAGGCGTAGCCCGGCATTGTCGTTACCGATCCCAAGGATCTCGACGGCTGGGAACGATTCCGCGCCGTCGCGCCCTCATCACCCCGGCCCTCTTCTCCCAGCCTCCCTCCCTTCCCACCGGGAGAAGAGGGAGTGGTTCGTCTGAAAATAGACTGAATGAGCCCCCTCTCTCCCGGCGGGCGGGAGGGAGGTGGGAGAGAGGGGGTTGGGGGAGGGGAGTGAGGGGCTCGAGGCGGCGCCAAGGTCCCGCTTGACCGGGAGGTTCGGCGTCATCCTCCCCGCCGCCCCCCGCTCGGTGGTACCTTCTCCCGCGGAGCCCTTGCATGAGCCCTACGAAACCCCGCCACGTGATCCTGGTCGGCAACCAGCAGGTCGCCCTTCCCGAAGGGGTCACGGCGCTCGACTGGGGGCTGGAGCGGGTCAACTCCCAGAACCCCCGGATCCGCTCCTACCTGGGCTGCATCCGCCTGATCGAGGGGGTGCTCGAGAGCAACTATGCCCTGCTCCACTGCTCTCCCGAGCGGCTGCTGGACATCTGGGGCAAGGTCCGCCAGGTCGCCTCGCAGATCCGGACCCAGCTCTCGCCGCTGCTGGAGGCGCCGTCGCGCATCCCCCGTCTCGAAGAGGCCCGGCAGAGCGCCGGCATGGCCCTGCTGATGCTGAACGACCACGTGCTGCGCGGGCTCGACCGCTTCCCGGACGAGGTGCCAGCCGATCAGCTCATGGAGGTGCGCAAGCTCCTCTGCGTCTCGATCGGCCAGATCCACTCCTTCCTGCACGACACCTTCGGCGAGGTCATGGCGAGCGATCCGCGCAGCCTCCACGACGCCGACTACTTCCTCTCCCGCCGCTTCCCGCGCGACATCGACGAGGCCGAGTGGCTCCACTCCACCCTGGTGCGGCTCGGCGAATACCTGTCCGGACTGGAAGAGGCCCGGGAGCGCCACCTCACCACGGTGGCCGGGGGCATCCGGCGGGACGAGGCGGTCCCCTCGCTCGCCGCCTGGGAGCCGACCGCGGACTTCCTGGAGATCCTGCTCAACGGCCTCACCCCCAAGCTGAAGGAGGTGCTCGCCCTGCGCGGCGTCCGCTTCTACGAGATGGAGATCCTGGACCGCCACGCCTTCGAGATCCCCCACCGCTGCCGCGGGGTGCTCGATCTGCACGAGGCGGCCCTGGAGGCGGTGGAGGGGATCAAGGCGGGGGTCGGCGCCTCGCCGGCGGCGAAGGAGCAGGGGGTGCGCGACCTGATCTGGTGCCACGCCGCCTTCGGCCGCCGGATCGGCACCCAGCTCTCCGAGATCGACACCGTGCTGCGCGACCTGGTGGCCTTCGTCCCGCTCTGGGTCGAGGCGGTGGAGAAGCGGCGCGCCCTCCTGCTGCGCAAGAGCCTCGAGGAGGGCGGCCCTCCCCGTGAGGACTGGTAGCGCCGCCCGCCAGGCCCTTCTCCTGGGCACCCTGGGAACCCTGCTTGCCCTCCTCACCCTCGCCGCCTACGTCCCCACCCTTTGCAATGGCTTCGTCAACCTGGACGACGGCCTCTACGTCACCGGCAACCCTCACGTGCGGCAGGGGCTCACCCGCGCGAGCCTCGCCTGGGCGCTGACCGCCAACGTGGCCAACAACTGGCACCCGCTCACCCTGCTCTCCCACCTGCTCGACGTCCAGCTCTTCGGCCTCGATCCGGCCGGCCATCACGCCACGAGCCTCCTCCTGCACCTCGCCAACGTCCTCCTCCTCTTCGCGGTATTGACGAAGATGACGGCGCGGATGACGGGAGCCCCCTGGCGGAGCGCGGCGGTGGCGGCGCTCTTCGCGGTCCACCCCGCGCACGTCGAGTCGGTGGCCTGGGTGGCCGAGCGGAAGGACGTGCTGAGCGCCCTCTGCTGGCTCCTGGCGATGGCCGCCTACGAGCGCTACGCCCGCCGGCCCTCCTCCGGCCGGTACCTCCCCGTCGCCCTGGCCATGGCCCTGGGCCTCGCCGCGAAGCCGATGGTGGTCACCCTGCCCTTCGTCCTCCTGCTGCTGGACGTCTGGCCGCTGGACCGCCTCCATCTCGGCTGGAAACGTCTGGTGATCGAGAAGCTCCCCCTCTTCGCGCTCTCCGCGGCGTCGGGCCTCATCACTCTCCATTATCAGAAGACGAGCCTGGCGCCGCTCGACGTCCTCCCCTGGAGCTTCCGCCTGGCCGGCGCGGCGGTCTCCTATGTCGCCTATCTGGGGAAGCTCCTGCTTCCCAGGAACCTGGCGGTCTTCTATCCGGTCCCACTGGAGATCCCGGCCTGGGAGATCCTCGGGGCCGTCACCCTCCTCGCCATGATCACCGCCTTTTCTCTCTGGAAGGCCCGGCGGGCGCCCTGGCTCCTGGTCGGCTGGCTCTGGTTTCTGGGGACGCTGGTGCCGGTGATCGGCCTCGTCCAGGTCGGCCGTCAGGCGATGGCGGACCGCTACACCTATCTCCCCTCGATCGGACTGTTCCTGGCGATCGTCTGGGGAGTCGCCGAGTTGGCGGGACACCACCGGGCCGTCCTCGCCATGGCCATGGCGGTAGTGATCGCCCTCCTCGCGGCGGGCACCTGGAGGCAGGCCGATTCCTGGAAGGACAGCGACGCCCTCTATCGCCACGCCCTGGCGGTGACCCGCGGCAACTACCTGGCCCACCTGGGACTGGCCAAGGCTTTGACGGCCCAAGGGGATTGGAACGGCGCGGCCGGGCAGTACCGGGAGGCGCTCGCCCTGCGGCCCGGTCTGGTCGAGGCCCGGAGCGGATTGGACGCAATGCTGCGCGTTATAGGATCTCCCCTGCCCGCGAGCCCTGGCGTTTCAGAAGGCGGCGGGCCCAACCCGAGAGAAGGAGAGCGATGAAGACGCTGAGGAGCTATGTCCGTGGAAACTGGCACGAGGCCACGTCGGGCTTCGTGCCGCTGGTGGACCCTTCGACCGAGGAGACGATCGCCCAGGCGTCGAGCGCCGGGATCGACTTCGGGGCGGTGCTCGACTACGCCCGCGAGCGGGGCGGCAAGGCCCTGCGGGCGATGACCTTCGCCCAGCGGGCGATGCTGCTCAAGGAGATGTCGAAGGTGCTGCGCGACCATCGCGACGAGCTGCTCGACCTCTCCGCCCGCAACACCGGCACCACCAAGCCGGACGGCTCCTTCGACGTCGACGGCGGCTCGGGCACCCTCGCCTACTACTTCGCGCTGGGCAAGGGGCTCGGCGACCGCGCGTTCCTCACCGAGGGGGACGGCGTGCAGCTCGCCAAGACCGAGGGGTTCTACGGCCGGCACATCCTGGTGCCGCGCCACGGCGTGGCGGTCCACATCAACGCCTTCAACTTCCCCATCTGGGGATTCGCCGAGAAGGCGGCCTGCGCCCTGCTCGCCGGCACGCCGGTGATCACCAAGCCCGCCACCTCGACGTCGATGGTGACCGAGCGGGCGATCGAGCTGATCGTCGAGGCCGGCTTCCTCCCCGAGGGCGCGCTGCAGCTCATCGTCGGCTCCACCGGCGACCTGCTGGACCGGCTCGGCGCCCAGGACGTGCTCGCCTTCACCGGCTCGGCGGACACCGCCCGGGGGCTGCGCTCGCGGGCCAACCTGCTCGCCGCCAACACCCGGGTAAACGTGGAGGCGGACAGCCTGAACGCCGCCGTCCTCGCCCCGGACGTGGCGGACGGCTCGCCCACTTTCAAGCTGTTCCTCAAGGACGTGGTGCGCGAGATGACCCAGAAGAGCGGCCAGAAGTGCACCGCCGTGCGCCGCATCCTGGTCCCCGCCGGGCGGATCGACGCCGCCCAGGAGGCCCTGGTCTCCCGACTGGCGGCGGTGGTGATCGGCAATCCGGCGGACGCCTCGGTGAGGATGGGGCCGGTCGCCACCGCCCAGCAGCTCGAGGACTCCCTCGGCGGCATCGCGGAGCTCGCCAAATCAGCGCGGATCGTCCACGGCACGGGGAAGCGCGCGGAGGGAGCCGGCGCTTCCGCGGGCAAGGGCTTCTTCCTCCAGCCCACCCTCCTGCGCGGCGACGACGCCCGCAACGCCGGCGCCGTCCACCAGCGGGAGGTCTTCGCCCCGGTGGCCACCCTCCTCCCCTACGACGGCAGCGCCGGCGAGGCGGCGGAGATCGTCGCCCTGGGCGGCGGCACGCTGGTGACCTCGGCCTACACGGACGACGCGGCCTGGGCCGGGGACTTCGTGGCCCGCGGCGGCGGTGAGACCGGCCGCATCTACCTCGGCTCCGAGGCCTCCGCCGCGGACGCCCCCGGCTCCGGCGCCGCCCTCCCCCAGACGCTCCACGGCGGCCCCGGCCGCGCCGGCGGCGGCGAGGAGCTGGGCGGTCTGGTCGGCGTCAAGCTCTACCTTCAGAGAGTGGCCGTGCAGGGGAGCAAGACCCTGGTGGACGGCCTGGTGGAGGGAGCCTCATGAGCCAGGATCAGACGCAGGCCCTCCGCGATCATCTCCTGGAGCTGCTGCGCGGCGGCCACGGCCACGCCACCTTCGACAAGGCGATCGAGGGCCTGCCGGCGCAGCTCCGTGGCGCCAGGGCCGACGGCCTTCCCCACACCGCCTGGCAGCTCCTGGAGCATCTGCGGCTCGCCCAGTGGGACCTCCTGGAGTTCAGCCGCGACCCGGGCCACGTCTCCCCTCCCTGGCCGGAGGGGTACTGGCCCAAGGACGCGGCGCCCACGGACGACGCGGCCTGGGAGAAGAGCGTGGAGTCCTTCCACCAGGATCTCCAGGCCATGCAGGACCTGGTGGCCGATCCCCAGACCGATCTCTACGCCAAGCTCCCCTGGGGAGACGGCCAGACGGTCCTTCGCGAGGCGATGCTGCTGGCGGACCACAACGCCTACCACCTCGGGCAGATCGTCTCGGTGCGGCATGCCCTGGGAGCCTGGAAATAGGCCATCCCGCGGCCCGCTGAAGCGCGGATACCGGTTTTTACCGTCTCCCCGCCACCGTTTTTCTCATCCCGCCCGGTTTTTTGCCATCCGGGCGGCCGTCCTGCTCTCCCGGCCGCTTTTCCAGCTTCCCGGGCGCCCGTCTTTCCTGGACGGCCGTTTTTTTAGCCTCCCGGGCCTCCGTCTTTCTTTCCCGACCGCCATCCTGGCTTCCCGGACGGGCGTCTTCCTTCCCGAAGCGCCATCTTTCTTCCTGGGCCGCCATCTTTCTTCCCGAACCATCCTCTTCGTGATCCGGGCCGCCGGGTTTCGCCTTGAGCCGCCATCCTGCTTCCGGAGCGCTTATCTTCCTCCCGGAAGCCTTATCCGCGCGTTCGAGGCGCCATCTTTCCTTCTATCCCAGCTACGGCCCGGCGTCGGGCTCAGGCTCGAAGATCTGTTCGATGGCGACGCCGAAAAGGCGGGCGAGACCGAAGGCGAGCGGCAGGCTCGGATCGTACCGGCGGGTTTCGATCGCGTTGACGGTCTGGCGCGAAACGCCGAGCCGCTCCGCGAGCTCAGCCTGCGACCAGCCGCGCTCCGCGCGCAGCACGCGAAGGCGGTTCGTCAAGGGGCGCTGCCTCCGGCGCTGTTTTTTCCAGCGCTGTCTTTCCCAGAATACCGCCGCGTGCCGAGCCAGGAGCCGGCGCTCCAGGAGAGCATCATGACCACGGCGGTCGCGTGCCCGTCGAGCTCCGGCGCGCCGAGCCTTTCGAGCAGCGGGTAGAGCAGCGAGAAAACCGCGCCCGAGCCAAAACCCAGCGCCAGGGCCTCCATCTGGATCCTGCGCAGCAGCTCGTCCGCCCCGCGCAGGAAGACCAGGTAGTGTTGTATCGCCTGGATGGCAAGCACCAGCGTAAGGCCGGTGAGCAGCCACGGGAGCGCCCCGGGGATCGACTCCCGCCAGCGCAGCGCCGCCGTCGCACCCAGATAGGCGAGCGCCGCGGCCAGCACCCAGAGATTGAAGCGGCGCTGGTTCCGCGCGTCGCGCGCGGTATAGAAGCCGCCGCATTCCGGGTCCACGATCAGCCCCCGGATTCCAGCCCGGCCGCTCGCCGGCACGATGTACGCGCGTCCTGGTGGCGCAGAATGGGGAACGCGGCGCAACTCCCGAAAATCGGGATCATCCCGGCAAGCCGACCGGGATCGCGGGAAGCGACGATGCCGCAGGCGACGAGGATGGCTGCCGACACCAGCAGAACGCCCGGCGAAGGCAGTAAACGGCGGCCCGAACGGCGGCGCTGGACGAGATCGGTGCCGATCAGCGCGAGCACGAGCAGCAGAGGGCCGGCGGCAGCGGTCCACGACGCGCGGGGCGCCGCCACGGCCAACGCGGCCGCCACCAGGATCACGACCGCCAGAAAGAGGGCTGGGCCCAGGTTCGAGAGTGTGCGGTTCATCCGTCTTGCTCCTTCTGGAGAGGTGAAAGAGTTGCTCTCTCCATGACCAAGACTGTAAAGCGTCATTGACACCATGTCAAGGATCATTGACTTCCCGCAGAGATCTGGCGGGTACTCAGGCCCGCTGCAGCCTGCGGCCCTCGGGGCGAAGCGCCCAGGACCCGACGACCAGCGCGGCCAGCACCAGCGGCACGAGGATGTGCCGCACGTCGTCGCCCGCGGCGACGTGAGAGGCCGAGGCTCCGGTCAAATCGAAGATCATGCCGGCGTAGGCCCACTCCTTGAGCAGGGGGAAGCCCGGGAGCAGGATCGCGATCCCGCCCAGGATCTTCCAGACGCCCAGGATGATCAGGAAGTAGACCGGATAGCCCAGGTGGGTGATCCCCTCCACCGTCTGCGGTGAGCGCAGCAACTGGCCGACCCCGCCCGACAGAAACGCCAGCGCGATCAGGACGGTGCAGACCCAATAGCCGACGGTCCGTGCCTTCATACTCATAGCTGCCCCAGCACTTCGCCCAGGCGCTCGCCGGCCATGCGCTGCCAGCCCTGGCGCGCGCCGTCGAAGGCGAACGCATTGCCGGGCACGAAGCCGGAGTGCTCGAGCGCGAGCCGCGTGCCGCCGGACGGCGTCGGCGTGAGCGTCCAGGTGACCACGGTATCCAGGGGCGAGGACTCCGGGCCGCTCCGCCACGAATACTGGAGGCGCTTGTGCGGCTCCATCTCCAGCACCTCGCAGTGCACGATCCCGTCCCACCACGGCATCGGCTCCGCCCGAAAGGTGAAGCCGTGCCCGACAACAGGCTGCATGTCGTTGGCCATGATCCACTTGGCGACCAGCTCGGGCTCGGTCAGCGCGCGCCACACTTTCGCCGGCGGGTGAGGCAGGTCGTACTCCAGAGAGATCGACTGCGTTTCGGTCTTGGCGTTCATTCATCCATCTCCTTGAGCAGGTCTTTGAGGCGGTCCAGGCGTTCGAGCCAGAACCCCTGGTAGTGCGCGATCCAATCGATGAGCGGCCGGAGCCCCTCGGGCTCGATCCGGTAGTAGACGAGGCGGCCCTCCCGCCGCTCGGACACCAGACCGGCGCCGCGCAGCGCGGCCAGATGCTGGGACACCGCCGGCTGGGAGATGTCGAAGCGCGCCGTGAGATCCTTCACCGCGCTCTCGCCACGGGTGAGGCACTCAAAGATGGCGCGCCGGCTGGGGTCCGCCAGGGCGCGGAAGATAGCGTCCTCGCCTTGCACGGAGGAATTTATAAGTCAGGGCTTATTGGATGTCAAGCGCCGTCGACGACAAGAAGAACCCTCCGGGCTCGGCGGATCGATCGGGGGCGGGCTTTCCACTCCAGGCCCCGCAGGGGCGCAGGGATAAAGTCTGGGGTTTCAACCCCAGGTATGGCGAAACCATTGATTCAAAAGCCCCGAAGGGGCGTCGGGAGCTCCCGTGCTACTAGGCTGGCATTCTGGTGAGCGGCTCACACCACGAGTTCCAGGACCTCGAGCCCTTCTCCGTTCAGGATGTCGTCCCCGACAATTTTAAGGTAGAGACCGATGGCCTCACGGATATTGACCATCGCCTCCTCCACGCTATCCCCTTCGCTGACGCAGCCCGGCAGAGAGGGGACATAGATCGTGTAGCCCCCCTCATCGCTGGGCTCTAAAACGACCTTGAATTTCATGGCTCCTCCACGGAATGAGGTCGCGTAGGTCCTCAGGTTAGAATCAGAGGTCACCGTCTTGCCGGATACCGGTAAGGCGATGCGGCGCCTCGTCTTTGGTGGCTGCGGAAGCTCACCAAGTCCAGATTATGGGTTACCATCACGGCTAAGAGGCAACAAGATGGTACCCGAGAACCGAATCCCAAGCCATCCAGGAAAGATACTCCAAAGCAGTTTCTTGTGTCTCTGGGACTCACACAGGTGGCACTCTCAGAACACCTCGGAGTCCCGGTACAGCGGATTAACGAGATCGTTCGCGGCAAGCGTGGGGTGACCCCGGACACCGCTTGGCTTCTGGCCCAAGCCTTCGATACGACTCCAGAGTTCTGGATCAGTCTTCAGACAAACCATGATTTGGCGATGAACCGTCCCAGGAAAGCGATTCCGCCGCTACGAAAAGCTGGCTAAGCCAGAGAGCGCGCTCGTAATCGGCGCAGTGTACACCTGGATAATCGGCTGGTACGCACTTGGGAGGAACTACCTTGAGTGCTGTTAACGCTCCCTACGCCTTCCTTTCATCCCCTGTCGAAGGGTTAGAAGAAGTGCGGCATCGCATTCATGACTTGGCTCTCCCTAATGGAAATATCGTTTGGGTAGATGAGATAGACCGGCAATACCTCCCCGACGACCACTTTGAAATATTGGACGACCTCTTTGGCCTAATTCGGAAGTCTTCAATCTTCCTCGTCCTGCTTGCAAGGCAGCGCTACGGCACTTCTCTTATAATCTCTCGGCAGCAAGCCCACGCCTCTTTCTGGGAAGCTGAGCTTTTTTACGCAGCACTGACGGGGAGGCGAATAAAGATCTTCCTAATTGACGATGAACCACATCTACAATCTGAGCCGGAGCCTCGGCTCAGGTCGCTACTTCAAATTCTTCAGTTTGCCCTGCCGCAAGAGGATTGGGCTGGGCCCTACTCGCGCCAAACAGTGGTCTCAGCAGTCCGCGAATACCTATTGTCAGCGGAGCATAGTAGTAGCGGCAAAGGTCTGAGAATACTCCCAAAACTTATTGAGGCACTATTTACACACCGAGGCCTCGATGCAGTGGGTGGACTAGCTCCCGAGGAGAGCCTGCAGTTCTTGGGTGGCTATCTATACGACGAGACTGTTAAGCCAAACCTTGGAGTCGCCGCCAGTATATTGAAATCGGTCCAAGACTTAAAGGACGAAGAGCGGCGGCTTTCACGTCTTTGGCTAGCCTTTCGAGAGCTGAGCGGCAGCAGAATAGAAAATATTCACGATGCAGAGTTTCTTCCCTACTGGAACTCATTTTTTGGAGCATGGTCGTCTGCAGGCTCTTGGTACGGCTTGCACGGCCATCTTCATCTAGGCGTTCTCTCTGCTCTTACAACACAAGCCCGGGTACGCGAAAGAATGAAACGTCTACGATCCAGTAGCTGGATGGAAGAGGTGACAAAGTACCCTGGTGGAGCTCTTGCTAGCTCCAGGTACTCGATCGCACGAAAGGTCAGGCCCGGCAAGCTCAAGAAACTGCTGTTGAGTGCTGCCATCAGAGATATTGATCGGGAGCTGTCCGAGGGTAGTGAAGACCCTGCCAACTTGTACGCAATCCGTGGAAGTATATACAGACAGAATGGACGCTACGCGGCAGCAGTTGAAGATTACAAAGACGTCCTTCGGAGACGAAGGGATGCCGGAGCATCTGAAGCTCAGATAGGTGAGGCACTGTCTGAACTCGGATTTGGTTATCTTTTCTGCATGCGCCTCCTTCGTGGGCGTGAGCTCTTAGAAGAAGGCGTGAAGTTGTTGTCTCAGGAGAGCCGGCGTATTGGCTTTCTTGCAAGAGCCAAGCGAAAGCTAGCAATAGCCTATGCCTTGACCGGTCATCCATTGAAAGCAAGGCGAGAAATCGAGGAGGCCAGGATGCTCGCAAGTAGACACGGCGCCTTGGATCAAATTCGATAGTAGGATCCATAGCCGAATCAGAATAGCGGTGGCACTGATGCTCGCCCTTGGCGGCTCCTTCGAAGGTTCCTCAGCGGAGAGTCCTCGCGCTCTGTTCTTATTGACGCGTTCGAGGTAGAATTGGAGCGGCCGGCGGAGATGCGCATGCAAATATCGCAATGCTTTGATGCCGTCGCTCACCTTCTGAGCGGAAGCCGCTCGAATACCGGGCAATACTATGCCCTAAGGATCGACCTGAAGGCAGGTTATTCTCTATCGGATGAGTTCTCCGGGATTGCAACTTCAATACAATTCAAGTAGCTGGTACTACTGATTATATGATCCCATCGTCCTCTTACCAAGTTATCCTGCTCGGAGCACTCGATCCACGAGCGGATGCGGTGCGAACGTCTGTGGAACACCGTTTGGAAGAACTCGGAATGGACCCTCGCGCCGTGGTCTTTATCGAGCGAGACTTCGCCGCTAATTGGGATCGACGGTTCCCTGCCATGGCCCTCTTCTTCGGTGACTCGCCAGTTAGCGATTCTGTGCTCATCGAGCAACTGATTGCCGATTCAGTAATCATAGCCCCGATCGTGTCATCCATCAGTCGTGCTTCGCAAGAACTACCACCGCAGCTGCGTCATGTGAATGCCCTAGAGTACGGCCATGATGGCTCAGGACTTGATCGACTGGTCTCGCTTGTGCTCGAGACATTCCGGCTTCTGCGCGCCGAACGCCGACTCTTCATCAGCTACCGCCGAGATGACGCACAGCCCTTCGCGGAACGACTTTATGACGCTCTCGATGCGAGAGGTTTTGACGTTTTCATTGACGTCCGATCAGTCCCACCGGCGGTCGATTTTCAGGCAGAGCTCTGGCACAGGATGTCTGACTCCGACGTTGTCATTCTCCTTGACACACCCGGCTTTCGTATTAGTCGCTGGACAACAGCTGAACTGGCACAAGCCAATGCCACGAATATACAGATTCTCCACCTGCTCTGGCCGGGCCAGTCTGAGGATGCGTCTTCATCGTTCAGCCATTTTGTGAAGCTTGAATCGACTGACTTTCGAGGAACAATCGGTAGAGGTGAGGAGGTCACGACGGATACACTTGCGCGGATCTGCTCCGAGGCCGAGCGACTACGTGCGCGGGCGATTGCCGCGCGGCACAGATATCTGGTGGACAACTTCTGCGATGCTGCCAGGGATCTAGGGATGACCCCATCAGTTCAGCCCGAGAGGTGGATCGCGATCGCACAATCAAACGGCCGTACCCTCGCTGTTGTTCCAGCAGTCGGCGTACCGACTGCAGACCGCCTCAATGCGGTCTTTGAAGCTATAGCTGATACCTCATCGAATATGCGCGACCTCTGGGTAATCTATGACAACCGGGGCCTCTTAACCACTTGGCTCATGCATCTGGACTGGCTCAACTCGCACTTGCCAATTCGTGCCTTACGGATGTCAGAGGTGCCGGACATGCTGAGAGGCCTTTTACCATGATCGATGTATTCCTGTCCGCCAGCGTTCCTCTGCCTAGCAGGGACCGTCGCTTCTTTGATACAGCCGATGTGCTGCTGATTAGAGAGGCTGTGAAGGCGTTGGTTGAGGTCGTTCTTCCAGTCGGAAGAATTACATCGGGCGGGCACCCCGCTATCACTCCGTTGCTGTCGCTTTTCGTGCGTGATGCGGCGCTCGGGCCCGACAGGCTCACTATTTTCCAGAGCGCACTTTTCGCAGGGAGTATGCCGATTGAGAACGCTGAGTTCGCAGACGTTCGGATTGTTCCCGCGGTGAATGATGACCGTGAAGCGAGCCTCACACGCATGCGTAGAGACATGATTGCTAGCCGCAGGTTCGTAGCCGCAGTCGTCATAGGAGGGATGGAGGGCGTATTCGAAGAAGTCGAGCTTTTTTCTCAGATTCATCCTCGGGCTGATATATTGCCGCTCGCCTCAACCGGCGCGGCGGCAGCGATTATGTATAGTGCGGGTACGTTCGATTCCGAGTTCGCCACAAATCTTACGTTCTCAAGTCTATTCCGCCACAAGCTACAACCAGGCTAATGGGTCGGACGCACGGTGAGACGGCACTCGGGACGCAGCGTTTCCTCCAAGACGTCTAAGGAGATAAGCGTGGCCAAGAAATGCTTTATGAGCTTCTACTACAACGAAGACAACTGGCGTGTATCTCAGGTGAAGAACATCGGCGCTATCGAGGAACAGCCTCTTCTGACTGCCAACAAATGGGAGGAGATCAAGAAAAAGGGTGATGAAGCGATCAAAGGCTGGATTGAGAGCAATATGCGTGGAAAGGAATGTCTGATAGCTCTAGTCGGCACCCATACCAGTAGCCGTAGGTGGGTGAAGTATGAGATTAAGCGTGCGTGCGAAAAGGGCATTGGGGTGATGGGCATCTATATCCACAACCTGAAAGATGTGAAGGGTAACCAGTCTACAAAGGGAACGAGCCCGTTTGGGAACGTCTCCGTTAATGGGGAAAGCATTAGTTCCTATGCAAAGATGTACGAACCTCCGTATTCTACGAGCCTCAACGTGTATAACTACATAGCTGAGAATATTTCGGATTGGGTTGATTCAGCGATTCGCCTGAGAAAGTAGCCGAGAACGAGGTGCCAGATGAGATGAGTCGGTCTCCCCGCTGTGGCAAGCTGTCTCGGTGGGGACCAGAAACGGCATTGCCGAGAAAGGAGACCGACCGTGGAGCATTTTGGCATCGATCTGCACCAGAAGCACAGCGAGATTTGTGGTCTTGATGGAGAGGGTCGGGTGAACTACCAGAAGCGGGTGACGACGAGCGAAGCCAGTTTCCGCCGAGTGTTCGGGAAAAGAAAGGCCTCCCGGGTGGTGATCGAGAGCGGCTGCCAGACGGCTTGGGCCGCCCGGTTGCTCCAGGAGATGGGGCACGAAGTGGTGGTGGTGAATCCTCGGCGGGTCCGGCTGATCGCGGAATCGACTCGGAAGAGCGACCGGGCCGACGCCGAGGTGCTGGCCTGGCTGAGCCTGCAGGACAAGGGCTTAGTGCGCCCCGTCTACCAGCGCAGCGAAGCGGCCATGGAACTGCGGACGCGTTTGCGGGTACGCACGAGCCTGGTGCGAGCTCGTACAGCGCTGATCAACAGCGTGCGGGGTACCCTGCGGTCGCAAGGGTACCGGATGAGCTCGTGCGTGGCGGCTCGCTTCGTCGAGCGCTTCCACGAGCAGAAGCTCGCGCCGGATCTGCGTCAAATGCTCAACCCCTTGGTGGAGATGATCGGGCAACTGAGTGAACAGATCGAGCGACTCGAGAAGGACTTGGTCGAAGAATCCCGTGCCGATGAGCTCCTGCATCGGCTTCAGGAGGTTCCCGGAGTGGGTCCCCTGGTGTGTCTGTCGTTCATCGGCTGGGTCGATCGCCCGGAGCGGTTTGAGCGCAGTCGCGATGTAGGGGCCTGTCTGGGTCTGCGGCCGATGATGCGGGATTCTGGAGAGAAGCAGTGGAGGGGCTCGATTACGCGGGAAGGCGACAGCGAGATGCGTCGGCTTCTGGTGCAAGCGGCTCACGCCGCCCTGAATTGTCACCGGGACAGCACTTTGAAGCGATGGGCCCATCAGGTCGCCGAGCGGGCCGGCAAACGCAAGGCCGTGGTGGCGCTGGCGCGTAAATTGGCGGTGCTCCTGCACAGGCTCTGGGTGACGGGGACTTCGTATCAGGCCTTTCCGAAGGCCACCTGATCCAGGGTACCGGCGCTGAGGTTTGAGAGGTTTGGCAGATGGATAGGACGAAGCTGAGGTAGGTGACCCCGCCATTCGGGTTGGAGCGCAGACTCCGTGTGCCAGCTGGGGGCTCCTCAGAACGACTCGACGTAAAGCTCAACCTGCACCGGTCCTCGTGAGAGGACCTCCAAAGAGTGCGAATAGAAGCTAGTCCTCGTGAGTCGTAGCTTCGTTGACTAGACAGTGGAAGGCACCAGTCGAAGGAAGAACAGGTAGGAAAGGGAAAACGCCCCGCTCTGGGATGTCCTACTTGACCGGACCGACCGACTCATAGAAGCCGGAACGAACGAGGCGCCAGCCGAACGGCTACAGGCCGAACCGAACCGCCCGAACGAGGTGCCGAACCGAACGAGAATCCGAACGGCTATGGGGCGGTTGAGGGGGGCTCGCCCTGCAGGTCTCGGAGCACTCTTTATAGATGGCCGGTCTTTATTCCGGCCACATCCCAAGGAGACGACGATGAAAAAGATGAAGCCGAGCTCCCGCCTGACCCTCACCCGTGAAACTCTTCGCCTGCTCGAGGCGGAGGAGGTCAGACGGGTTGCCGGCGGCGCGACGACCATCACCTATGAGTACGACACCTGCGGGTGTTCGGGCGCTACGAATGGCTCGAAGGGGAGAACGAGCGGCTGTTGATCGACCCCACTGGGTGTCACTAGTCACCAGCATGGGACCGGGGGTTAGCCACGAGCCGTCGTTTTGGCGTCCAGCCGTAAACGGTGGAGGGCTGGCGGCAAACGGCTCTGAGCGGCACCGAGCAAGCCTTCTCGAACCGCACCGTCGACCGCTGGTCCCGCACCGCCTCCTCCCGCCAAGGACGAAGGTAGCGCACCACCGTCGGATACGAGCCTGTGTAGCCGTGGTCCATCAGCTCTCGAGGCAGAACCGCGGCGTTGAAGCCCACCTCCGGAGGTCGGAGGTCAGGACGCCAGAACGAGGAGCCATCCGAATGGTTACCGGTTACGGGGATCCGAACGGATGCTATGGGAAGACGAAGAAGCTTGTATTGAGCAGGATCAATCTATAGTACCTTGGAGACTAGCCAGCCGCACTGACGCGGCGGGGCTCCTAAGCAGATGGAGAGCATCGATGAAGAAAGAGAAGCTTGCGAAGATCGTCCTGAATCGTGAGACCCTGCGTACGCTGGCGACCGATGAGCTCAAGGAGCCGGTTGGGGGGCTTCCGACGATTTCGTGCGACAGTTGCCGCCGCACCTGTAGCTGCATGTCTACTTGCTGCTGACGCGGCTACTTCCGGGAACCGGCCCGTCCCGGTTCCCCTTCTATACCGCCAAGCCCACTGGCTCCCCATCCCGCGCCGGGAGGCTGAAATATTTGGCGAGCAGAGCGTACATTTCAAGGCGCTGGCTCAACAATCCGGTGAGGAGATCGAGGACGAGGACTTCATCGACGCCATACGGGGAGATGAGGTCCGGCAGCTTCTCGCACCAAAGCTCGGGCGGACCGATCAGGAGGTTATGATAGTTAACCTTCTCGAGGTGCTCCGCGGAAATCTCGGCGCGGGCGCGGTTGAACGCGGCGTCGGCCTCCGCCGCCGTTGGAGCGCAGATGCCACTCACCCCCAGGAGTGCGGTGGGTTCTGAGAACTCCTGGCTCGGCGTGAAGTGGCGCCGGTAAGCGGCAAGGACCGCTGGCCCATCCACCCGTTTACCCGCATGGTGCAACGAATAGCAGAATCCGACGCCCAGTTGGCCTGCGAGGCGGGCGCTACCCTCGGAAAGGCCAAGAACCCAAAGGCGTGGGCCTTGGCCGAGCAGCGACGGCATACCTCGCATCGGATGGGTGGCGGGGAGGCGGCGGGTGACGAGCGCGTGCAATTCTCGCAGGCGTGCCTCGAAGGCCTCATTCGTCGGAGCCGATCGTCCGTCGAGCAGAGCCTCCTGCTGCCAAGAGGGTTGGTTGTTGAGACCTCGGGTCACTCCCAGGTCGAAGCGGTCGGGCACCAGGTACTCGATCAGCCGGGCGTCTTCGGCGATTCGTATCGGGCTCTGGTAGTGAAGGCAGACGCCGCCGCTTCCCAAGCGGAGCCCCTTCGTGGCGGCAGCGAGGAGGGCGCCCAGGAGCAGAGGGTTGTTGCACTGCTCCTCACTGTGATGCTCGCCCAACCAAAGGCGTCGATAGCCTAGGCTCTCAGCGGCCCCCGCTATCTCGACGGCATGCCCGGGCTGGTCAAAATCGAGGATGGAGAGATACGGAGACATGGAACTCGGATCTTAAGGGAAGGCCCGAAACAATGATATCGCCCTCTGGCCTTCGCTGCCGCGAACGGGCGCGGAGCGGGGGGGTTCCCTGTTCCCCCATCAGCAGCCGGTAGACGATCTCCCGTGTAATCAGCGGCCGCAGAATCCGCGCTTCGGCCGGCGAGTCCAAGAGCCAGGTGCGGTGCCAGGTGCGGTGCCATCCGAACCGAGGTGCGAGGTGCCATCCGAACGGCTACGGCTCAGCCCGAACGAGGTCGCCCGGCGATCCGTTCCACCAGCTCGACTCCGGGCAGACGGGCCTCCCAGTCACGAAAGAGGCGCGACATGCGCTGTACGCGCTCCTTGTAGCCGGAATCGCCCATCACGGTGTCCATCCACGCTCCCAGCGTGGAGGCCGAGACGCCCGCGAAGCTTCCCATCACCCCGAGGCCATGGTGCGCCGCGCGCGCCGCGTTGCCCGGCTGGTCGTAGAAGATCGGCAGCAACACCATCGGCACTCCCTGGAAGATGCACTCCTTTACGCTGTTGAACCCGCCATGGGTCACCATCAGCGAGGCCCTCTCCAGGACCTCGAGCTGAGGGGCCTCGGGGATCACCAGGACGTTCGGAGGGCAGCGCAGCGCGCCGGCGTCCACGTAGTGGCCGATCGCCAGGACCCCCTGCCAGTGCGGACGGCTGGCGAGCGCATCGAGAAAGGCCTGATAGACCGGCAGGGCCTGCCGCGCGACCTTGAAGGGGGCCACGGTGCCCAGGGCGCAATAGACGAGGGGCCGGTCGTCGCCTGGCCGCTCCCAGCGGACCTCGCCGTCGCGCCGCTCGGTGTCCACGGAGGGTTCGACGAACACCGTATCGGCGGGGAGCCGCTGCCGGGGAAAATCGAAGTCCGGCGGGCAAAAGATCAAGTTGGGAAGCCGGAGGGCCGGCCAGGTCTCGACGTGAAAATCGATCGCCTCGGGCGGATACCCGCAGCGCCGGGCGAATTCCCTGACGTCGTCGAACACCCTGAGGCGCAGGGGCGCCAGCAGCTTCTGCATCAGGAACAGCCGGCGCCAGGCCCACCGGATCCGGAGCCGCGGCAACAGGCCCTGGCCGGGAATCAAAGCGGTCGAGAACGGAGGCACCGCCGGGTCCCAGACGGAGATCAGGCTGCAGGGAAACGTGATCACTGGGACGCCGGTCTTCCACGCTCCGATCCCGACCCAGGGCGTTTCGCTCGCCACGACGAACAGGTCGGGGCGTAGCCCGCCCAGGGCCCGCTCGAGCTTCTCCTCGCTCCAGGAGCTCGCAGGTCTCCAGGACCCGCCGCCGGAAGTCGGGCAGGCCGAGAGAGCGGCCGCTCGCCTCACTCGCGTACTGTTCCTCGAGCGCACCCTGGGGAAAGACCGGCTCGAACACCGGGAGGAATTCGAAGCCCTGGCTCCGCACTCGCGTCGCGATGTCCGGAATGCCGAGGTAGAGGACGCGGTGACCGCGCTGGCGGAGGCGCCGCGCGAGCGCGAAGGTCGCGTTGAGGCTGGCAGCCCAGTGGAAGGGCATGAAGACGATGACCGCCATTTCACCGTCAGTGTATAAGAAGCTCCACCGGGCGAGCACGTGCGCGCTGTACGGGTCGAGGATCTGGGTAAAGAAGTTGAAGCCGGCGCGTCACGTCCGCACGGCGTCGATCACATACTGGCCGCCGAGGGGAAGCCAGGCGAGCCGCGCTTCGAGCCAGCGCCAGAGGGCTCCGCGCCAGGGGAAGAAGAGGATGTAGCGGGAGCGGACGTTGGAGAGGCCGGCGGCGGTGAGCCGGCGCCGGGCTTCGGGTTGCGCCAGCAGGACGGCGTCGTGATCGAGCTCGCAGCGGCCCACCACGAGGCGGGTCAGCGGATTCCACGGGTTGTGCTCGCACAACAGGACGAGGCCGCCGCGCCGGGTGATGCGCGCCGCCTCGGCCAGGAAGGCGGCGCGCTGGTCGACGGGCACGTGGTGGAGGACGCAGACGGCGATCACCAGGTGGAAGCTCTCCTCGGCGAACGGGGTGCGGAGGCCGTCGGCGGCGATCAGCCGGCCGTCCGGGGCGGCGGCCCACCCGAGGCTGGAGATGGAGGGGTCGATCCCCCAGACGGCGGTGAGCAGCGGGCGCAGGCGCTGGGTCAGCAAGCCGATGCCGCAGCCGATTTCGAGCACCCGCACCGGACCGTTGGCCGCCAGCCGGCGCCGCGCTTCCAGGATCTGCCGCACCTTGGCTTCGAAAAAGAAGTCGTGCTCGAGGCCGACCACCGTCAAGGCCCGGCCGATCTTCTGCGAATAGTCCGCGCTGTGCTCGTCGAAGCTCAAGCGGGGGCTCCCGGCGCGGGAGGGAAGAGGGCGTCCAGGCCCTGCTCGAGCGGCCGGGCGGTGAAACCGAAGGCCAGAAACGCGCTCCCGGTGTCGTGGCTCTTCGGGCTGAACAGGCGCGCCACCTGGTCGGCGTAGAGCGGTGGCTTGTCGAGCGGCAGGAGCGCGAACGCCCGGGCGGCGAACGCGAGCAGGCCGGCGGGCACGCCGAGGGTCCGCGGACGGGTGTGGAAATAGGCCGCCAGGCGCCGGATCAGCTCCAGGTAGGTCATCTCCTCAGGCCCCGCGAGCATGTGCACACCGCCCTGGCCCGGCGCCGTCACGGCGCGGCAGAGGCCCTCGATGACATCGTCGAGATAGACCGGCGCCAGCCGCGGGCTGCCGTCCCCGGCGACCGGGACCCAGCGGCCCTGGCGGCAGCGCTCGATCAACTCCGAGATGCCCTCGCCCCCCTCCGTGCCATAGACCTCGGCGGGCCGCAGGATGTTCCACGCCAGCCCAGAGTCCCGGACGATCTCTTCGGCGCGGATCTTGGACCGGCTGTAGGCGCCGCCCGCGGGGGAGATCGCGCGCGTGCTCACCAGGGTGAACCGCTGGACGCCGGCCCGCCGGGCCTCGGCGACCAGGTTCAGGGTGCCGGAGGCGTTGACCTCGGCGTAGTGGGCGCTCCGATTGGAGTGCGTGACGGCCGCCAGGTGGAGGACCTGATCGATGTCCGCGCAGACCCCGGCAAGGCTCTCCGGCCGCGTCACGTCGGCGCGGATGGACCGCCAGCCGGGCGGCAGGGAGGCCCCGGGGCTGCGATGCAGGACGGCGCCGGTGAGGCCCCGCCGGTGCAGCTCGGCCAGCAGCGGACGGCCGAGGCGCCCGGGGCCGGTCACCAGGACCCTCATCGCGTGGATTTCCGCCGGAGCTCCCGGAGCCGGTAGCGCAGGAGGTTGTAAAGGAACTCGACGACCGACGCCATCTTGATGAAGGAGCGCCGGCCGGTCAGGCCGAGGAACTCCGTTTCCATCTCGCCGATGCGGAATCCCAGACGGCGGGCCTGGATCAGGATCTCGGCGTCGATGAACCAGTCGTCGGATTGCAGGTCCAGCCGCTCGTAGGCCGAGCGGGTCAGGATCTTCGGCTTGGCGTTGATGTCGCGCGCCGGGAGCCCGGGGAAGAGGAGATGAAAGAGCCCGTTGAAGACCAGCGAAAAGAGCTTGCGCTTGAGGCCGTCGCCGCGGCGCGTGCGGTACGTCTTCGCCAGGTCGAGCCCTTGTTCGCGGAGCAGCCGGTAGATCCGCACCAGATCCTCGACCAAAACCTGGCCGTCGCCGTCGATGACCGCCAGGTGCTCGCCGGTGGCGAGGGACAACCCGGTGCGCATGTCCCAGCCCATCATTCCCTGCTTCTCTACCGCCGAGCACACGATGCGGGGATCGCCGGCCGCCAGCTCCCGCACGACGTCCGGGGTCGTGTCGCCGCTGCCGGCGACATAGTTGCCCACCAGCACGAGCTGGTAGTTGTCGATGCCCGCATCGAGGAGCACCTTGCCGAGGCGTGCCGCGTAGGAGCGCGCTGCGTCGCCGGAGCGGTAGCAGAGGACGACGACGGAGAGATCCGGGGGCATAGGCTCTCGGCGATCTACTGGAGCAACAGGGCGCGCTGCCGCGGCGTCAGCGGGCGTTTCAGGATCCGGTCTGCGGGCCGATAGCCGGACAGCGCTGGGCCGGAGCCGCCCAACAGAGGGTCGCCCTGCGGCTGGGAAACCAGCCGCCAGGTCCCGCTCCGATCGTCGAAGTCCAGGAGCACCAGCTTCTCGTAGGGAAAGCGGTCGGCCGCGCAGGTGCCTGCCGCGAAGCATTCGGCCTGCTGCTCGTGCCAGCAGTCGAGCCCCTCGGGGGCGGCACGGCAGCCCGTCCCGCGGTCGGGGGCCAGGCGCAGGCCGTGAAAGCCGGGGGCATCGTAGAGCAGGATGAGCCAGCTCTGCGCCAGATAGTCGGCCTCGGTGGCGAGATACAGATTGGGCGTCGGTCCGCTGCGCAGGATGATCCCGGTGCCGGGCGTCAACGCGGGGGCGCTGGTGACGATCGACAGGAGCTCTTTCTGGTGCAACCGCCAGGTCGAGGCCCACAGGTCCTGGCGCTCCAGGCCTCCCCAGACTCCGAGACCCACGAAGAGGACCGGCACGAGCAGGAAACCCGCCCGCCGGCGAGGCCATTTTTGCACCGCCCAGCCGACCAGGACGGCGACCGCCAGCGATGCACAGGTGCGCGACAGGATGTGCGTGCGATAGTGGACTTCGGCCATCTGAAGCCCGGCATACGCGGCGTTCGCCGCCAGGGCCATCCCGGCGAAGATCCCGGCCAGCAGGAGCATCCGGGGGGTACGCTCCGGCGGATCCGGCGGATCCAGACGATGGGCACGCAGCGCGCGGAAGGCGAACCACGCCGCTGCGGCCGCCGCGCCGAGTCCCATGGCCCACAGGGGGATCGCCGCCGGCGGCCGGGGATACCAGACCGGGCGCGCGAAGGCCCAGCGCCAGGGCGCGAAGTTCTCCCCCCACAGGCTGGAGATGCGATCGAGACGCTCGTCGGGAGACATCGGCCGCATGGCCACCGCGGCGTAGCCGCGGGCGTCGTGCAGAAACCGCCACTCGATGGGGATTGCGGGAGCCAGGGTGAGGCCGAGGGCCGCGAGCAGGAGCAGAATCCGCCGCCAGGCCTGGGGACCGCTCCGCCAGAGCAGAAGCAACGGCACGAACGGCAGGGCGGGGATCGCGATGTCGAGCGTCCAGATGCTGACCGCGATGGCGGCGCACGCGAGCGCGATCCAGCCGGCGCGCCCGCCCGTCAGGTAGCGCAGACAGCAGCCGACGGCGAGCAGCAGCATGAGCGCGGCGAGGTTGTAGCCCAGAGACGTGAGGTTGTCGGTCAGATAGTCGCTGGTCGCGGTGAGCGTCAGGCAGATCGCCAGGAACCGGGTGAGCCGCCATCCCGGCAGCAGCAGCCGGACGATCCAGCCGGCGGCGAGGGCCTGGCCGAGCCAGGTCAGGCCGAAGACCAGGTGCAGGGTCCAGACGGGCTGCGGTGTCGCGAGCGCCAGGCGGAACGGCAGGGAATAGAGACGCCGCAGGGGAGCGCCGACGGGGGTCAGGGCGGCGATGAAACCATGGCCTTGGAAGGTGCGCGCTAACCGCAGGAGCAGCGTGTCGTCCTGCCACAGGCCGCGCATCGGCACGGTCAACCCCCAGACCAGAAGGAGCAGGGCGAAATAGAGCGCGCCGTCGCTGTTCAGTCCGGCAGCGAGCCAGCGCAACGGCGGCAGCGACCGGTCCCGCACTTCCAGAGTCTCGGTCAAACCACCTCCCACGGCCTGCCTTGATGATACGGGAACTTCGGATGATCGTACTGGATCGCTTCTCTCATTGTACCCGGAACGAGGTGCTGGCTCGACGAGCTCGAAATTGAAGCTCCGAGCTTCTTCGGCACACCTCTCCCAAGGCTCTGCTGTGAGAGCGAAGGATTCAGCCAATCTTCAAGCCGGAAACGCTCTCATTGCCAATTCCTCAGCGCAGGTCAGCGGAGGTGCGAAAAGCCTTCGTGATGGGCCAGCACGCGATCAAAGGTGTAAGTCGTGCCGGCTCCCCGCGCCCGCGGGAAAAGTAAGGAAAGCCCTACAGCATTTCCAGATTCGCGAACTTCGCCACCAGCTTCCGCTTCCCGGACTTCTCGAAGAAGACGGTGAGGCGGGCCTCGTCGCCGTCCCCTTCCATCTCCAGGATCACTCCGGGACCCAGCGTGGGGTGACGGACGCGGCTGCCACGCTTGAGCGGGCGGCGCGGCGGACCGGCCGTCGGATCGGGTGTGGACGGACGCGGCGGCGCGGCAGGCCGGCCATAGCTCGCGGGAGGAGGGACCGGGGCGGCAGCGGGCCGGAAGGGTGTCGCCGGAGCGGACGGCGAGGCGCTGGGACGGCCGCCGCCCCCTCCGAAGAAGGAGTAGACGCCCTGGGCGCGCTGGTCGATCCGCTCGGAGCTGAAGAGGTCCGGGCTCTGGGAGACGTCCAGGAGCTGGTCCGGCAGCTCGGAGAGGAATGGCGACTCCGCCTGGTCCTGGTAGCGGCCGGCGATGCGGCGGCGGCGGCAGCAGGTCAGGAACAGCCGCTCCCGGGCGCGGGTCATGCCGACGTAGAGCAGGCGGCGCTCCTCCTCGATGTCCTCCCGCGCGCCCTGGGAGTTGAAGTGCGGCAGCAGGCCATCCTCCAGGCCCGCCACCACCACGGCCCGGAACTCCAGCCCCTTGGCGCTGTGGAAGGTCATCAGGGAGACCCCCTTCTCGGACTGCAGGGAGTCGAGGTCCGAGACCAGGGCCACGTGGTCGAGGAAGGCGGTCAGCAGATCCTGGTCGCCGGAGTTGTAGCTGTTCCCCTCGGTGAACTCCTGGGCGGCGGAGAGGAACTCGCGGATGTTCTCCAGCCGCGCCTGGTCGTCCGGATCGTCCTGCTTGTTGTAGAGGTCGGTGTAGGCGGTCGCCTCCAGCAGACGGTCGAGCAGGGCCGGCAGCGGCAGGTCGCCCGCGGCCTGCTGGAGCCCCACGATCAGGTCGCGGAACTTGCGCAGGGCGGTGGCGCTGCGGGCCGGGAGGTTGCCGAGGTCGTCCAGGTAGAGGACGTCCCAGAGCGGCTGGCCGAGCTGGGAGGCGCGGTCGCGCAGCAGCTCCAGGGTGGACTTGCCGATCCCCCGCGGCGGCTGGTTGACGACGCGCATCAGGGAGAAGTTGTCCCGCGGGTTGCGCAGCACGCGCAGGTAGGCCACCAGGTCCTTGATCTCGGCGCGGTCGTAGAAGCGCACGCCGCCGACCAGGGAGTAGGGGATCTCCCGCGACAGCAGCTCGTCCTCGATGGCGCGGGTCTGGGCGTTGGTGCGGACGAGGATCGCCATGTCGCCCAGCTTGTAGCTCTGCCGCAGGCGCTGCAGGGTGCGCACGATCCAGGTGGCCTCGTCCCCCTCGTCGCTCGCCCGGTAGAGCTCCGCCTTCTGGCCGGCGCCGGCCTCCGTCCACAGGCGCTTGCCGCGGCGGTTGACGTTGTTGGCGATCAGCGCGCCGGAGACGTCGAGGATGGTCTGCGTCGAGCGGTAGTTCTGCTCCAGCTTGTGCACGGCGGCGTCCGGGAAGGCCTTCTCGAACTCCAGGATATTGTTGATGTCGGCGCCGCGCCAGCGGTAGATCCCCTGGTCCTCATCGCCGACGGCGGTCAGGTTGCCGTTGGGGCCGATGAGCTCCTGGATCAGCCGGAGCTGGGCGTGGTTGGTGTCCTGGTATTCGTCGACGAGGAGGAAGCGGGTCCAGCGGCGGATCCGCTCCTTCAGCTCCGGGTCGGTGGACAGGAGCTTGACCGGCAGCGCGATCAGGTCGTCGAAGTCCACTCCGGAGGCGGCGCCGAGCAGCCCCTGGTAGCGCCGGTAGAGGACGGCGACCTTCTTCTCGAAGAAGTTCTGCGCCCGGGCCTCGTAGGCCGGCGCGTCGATCAGCCGGTTCTTCGCCGAGCTGATCTGGCTGAGCACCGAGCGGGGGGAGAAGGCGGTCTCGGAGAGCCCCTCGGCGGTGAGGGCTTCCTTGACCAGCCCGATCTGGTCGCTGGTGTCCAGCACGTGGAAGTCGCGCCGCAGCCCCACCCGCTCGCCGTAGCGGCGCATCATCAGCAGCCCATAGCGGTGGAAGGTGCCGACCGAGGTGGGGAGGGGATGGAGGTCGAGGAGGTCCTCGACCCGCTCGCGCATCTCCCCCGCCGCCTTGTTGGTGAAGGTCATGGCGGCGATCGTGCCGGGATCGACCCCCAGCTCCTCGATCAGCCAGTAGATGCGGTAGGTGATGACCCGGGTCTTGCCCGATCCCGCACCGGCGAGAACGAGCTGCGGCCCCTCGCCATGGGTGACGGCCGCAATCTGCTCCGGGTTGAGCTTGCGCTCGAGCTCTTGGGAGACGGGCTTCTTCACGCCGGGAGTTTGTCCGAGAGGGCGGAGGAAGGCAAGGCGGCCGGTTGCCGAGGGAATGCCCGACCCTCAGGATCCGCTTAGGATAAGGTTGGAGAGCCGACGTCCGCCCCGACTCATCCGTAGAAGGAATCCCGGCCACGAAGCGGCGGCCGTCTCAAGGATCGAGGAAGACCAGAAATGTCCATGAAGCCCGTCGAGGTCCACGAGTTCCTGTCCCAGAGCGTCATCGGCCAGGAGGAGAGCCTGCGCTACGTCTCGGTCGCCATCTTCAAGCACCTGCAGGGGGAGAAGTACGGCAACCTCCTGCTGATCGGCAACTCGGGGACCGGCAAGACCACCATCATGCGGGGGATCGAGTCGCTCTACAACGCCCACGAGGAGTTCGCCGAGTACCGGGTCGTCCTGCTGATGAACGCCAACACCTTCGCCACCGAGGAGGGCGCGGTCGATACCAGCCGCCTGTTCTCCCGCCTGGAGGAGCGCACCCGCCAGGTGCTGGGCGTGGGGGCCACGGCCGAGCAGATCGGCCGCTCCATGGAGCGGGCCACCGTCTGCCTGGACGAGATCGACAAGGTCTCCGGGATGATCGGCGGCAAGCCCTATGTGACCGGCATCAACATCCAGCAGGCCGTGCTGACCCTGATCGAGGGGGAGCGCGTGCCGCACCGGATCACCGCGCCCAACGCGGAGGGGATCCTGGAGTCCACCACCGTCTGGGTGGACACCGGCAAGATGCTCTTCCTGTGCGCCGGAGCGTTCGAGACCCTGTACGACCAGGTCTTCCAGCGGGTCACCTCGCCGAAGAGCGGCATCAAGCTGCCCACCACCACGACCTACGTCAACGGCAAGATCACCATCCGCGAGTACTTCACCCTGCGCCACCACTTCCGGCCGGAGGACCTCTTCGAGTACGGCATGCAGCCGCAGTTCCTCTCCCGCTTCGACAACGCGGTGATCCTCGAGGATCTGAACGCCGGCACCCTCGCCCGCATCTTCAAGGAGCCGGCCGAGGGGGTGCTCCAGTCGTCCCGGAACTTCTTCCAGAAGTACGGCATCGACCTCGAGATCACCGACGACGCCGTGCAGAAGATCGCCGACGAGGCCTCGAAGAGCAGCCGCATCGGCGCCCGGGCGCTCAAGTCGGTCTACGGCCGGATCATCAAGCCGTTCGAGTTCGATCCCTTCTCGCGGCAGGAGGTGCGGCCGGTCAACGGCGACGGCGGCCCGCACCGGCTGGTGATCGACGACAAGCTGGTGACCGACGCGCTCAAGCCGGCGGTCTGACGGAAGAATTCAGCGATGAGCACCTCAGCGATCGACCCCGAAGTCCTCCAGTCCACCACCGGCCGGCTCATCGAGCGGCACGGTCCGGAACAAGCCGGGCGCATCCGCCGTGGCGTCGGGCAGGCGGCGCAGCGCTGGTGGCCCGAGGACGGCGGACCGGACGAATTCGCCGCTTTCTGCTCGACCAGTTTCATCGCCGATCCCGAGACGCTCGCCGCCACCTTCCACCGCCTGGAGGGGGTGCTGGAGCAGGTGGACGGCCACCTCCACGAGGTGCGCCGCGAGCTGACCTGGCCGATCGACGTGGACACCGGGCCGCTGACGGCGGCGGACCGCCTGCTGGCGAACCTCGACCTCGCGGCCCACGTGGACGAGGACCTCTTCCGCACCCGGGTGGCCTTCCTCGCCCTGCTCAACTTCCCCGTGCACACCCTGGCGGAGCGGCTGGCGGAGGGAGCGGCCTGGGACCGCGAGACCTGGGCGCGCTCCCGCCTGATGGACCGCTTCGCCTCGCGCGTCCCCGCGACCGTGCAGCAGGAGGCCACCCGCGTCTCCACCGCCGCCGAGGAGTACGTCGCGGGGTACAACCTGCGGCTGGACCGCGTCGTGGACGCCCGCGGCGAGCGCCTTTTCCGCGACGGGCTGCGCCTGATCAGCCACTGGGGGCTGCGCGACGAGCTCGCCTCCTGCTACGCCGATCCCGCTCCCGCCGGGCTCGCCCGGCAGCGGACGATCCTGCGGATCATGGAGCGCATCGTCCGCCAGGAGATTCCGGCGGCGGTGATCGACAATCCCAACCTTCTCTGGGATCCCGAGAGCAACACGGTCCGTCCCGTCGAAGGGCAGGCGGATCAGGATCTCGCCGCCCGCGAGCCCGACACGCGCTATGCCACCCTGCTGAAGATCTTCCACGCGGTCCGCCAGATCGATCCCTACAGCCCGTCCGAGCCGACCTTCGTGGCCCGGCGCTTCGAGCGGGAGCGCCAGATCCCCGAGCGGGAGGTCGAGGAGCTCCTGGTCTCGGTGCTGGCCGCTCCCGAGGTGGCGGAGCTCGGCCGGCTGATCGCGGACCGGCTCGGCCGGCCGCTCGAGCCGTTCGACATCTGGTACTCGGGCTTCAAGTCGCGGGGCGAGCACTCCGAGGCGGAGCTCGACCGGCGGGTGCGGGAGCGCTATTCCAATCTGGAGGCTTTCGCGGACGGCATGCCCGACCTCCTGGAGCGCCTGGGCTTCTCCAGCGAGCGGTCGCGCTGGCTCTCCGAGCGCATCGCCGTCGATCCGGCGCGCGGGGCCGGCCATGCCAGCCAGGCGTTGCGGCGGGAGGACAAGGCCCATCTGCGCACCCGGGTGCCCCGGGGGGGGATGGACTACCAGGGGTACAACGTGGCGATGCACGAGCTCGGCCACAACGTCGAGCAGGTCTTCTCGCTCAACGGCATCGACCGCTGGCCGCTCGCGGGGGTCCCCAACACCGCCTGCACCGAGGCGTTCGCCTTCATCTTCCAGCACCGCGACCTCGAGATGCTGGGCCTGAGAGCGATGGATGACGCGGTCTGGCGCAAGGAGACGCTGGCGGTTCTCTGGAACACCTACGAGATCGCCGGGGTGTCGCTGGTGGACATGGGAGTGTGGAACTGGATGTACCGGCATCCGGAGGCGACGCCGGCGGAGCTGCGGGAGGCGGCGCTCGCCATCGCCCGCGACGTCTGGAACCGCTACTTCGCCCCGGTCTTCGGGGTCCGCGACTCGGAGATCCTGGCGATCTACTCCCACATGATCGTCTACGGCCTCTACCTGCCGGACTACGCCATCGGGCACATCATCGCCTTCCAGATCGCCAGGCATCTCCGGGAGGGGGACTTCGGCGCCGAGGTGGAGCGCATCACCCGGCAGGGCCGCGTCTCCCCGGATGCCTGGATGCGCGGCGCCGTGGGGGAGCCGCTCTCCGCCCGGGCGCTGCTGGACGAGGCGCGGGGCGCGACCGCCGCCGAACGCGCCGAGAGCCGGCCCACCATGGACCGGCTCCCGCAAACGGAAACCGCCGCGTTCAGCGGTTGAACGAGCCGCCGGTCGAAGAGCCGGTCGGGGTGTTCGCTCCGAGCGTCGAGGTGACGCCGGCCTTCTCGCGCTGCGCGCTGCTGCGCCAGGTTTCCTCGAGGTTCTTCACCGCGCGGTCCGCCGCGCCGGTCTCGACCTGGTAACCCTCGAAAGCGAGCTCCTTGAGCACGACCCGCGGCAGGGTCAGCCCCAGCTCCATGATCAGCGGATTGATCTCCTCCAGGTGGCTCTTGGCGAGCTCGGCCGTCGTCCCCTGGGAAAGCCCCAAGGCCGTGGTGTGGAGCATGCCGTAGCTGACCGAGGCGAGCGACAGGGCGGTGTAGTCGTCGCGCAGGGCGCGGCTCGCCGTGTCCTTGCGGACCTTGTCGTAGATGCCGGCGATGGCGCCCAGCACGCCGGTCACCGCCTGCTTGACGGTGGACGCCGCGCCGCCGCCCGGGAAGCTCTGCGCGTGGCTCTCCAGGGCCTGGACGTGGCTCTTGAGAACGCTCTCGAGGCGCCCGACGAGCTGCAGGGCGTCCGGGAACTGCTTGATGTCGTCATCGTTGCGCTGCCGCTCGACCGCTTCCAGGATGTGCTTCTCGACCGCGACCATGTCGGCGACGTAGGGACGCAACGCTTCTTTGTTGTCTTTCATCGGTGCTACCTCCTGATGTGAATTCCGGACCCGGCCGGTTCGGCCGGGACATCGAACAAGTAAAGCAAAAGCCGCGCCCAACGCTTTTCCCGGCTGGCGCGTCTACCTAAGTGTGAACGCACTGCTGACCACGAGCGCGATCTTGGACGGAGGAGGTTCGCGAGATGCGCCGGACCGTCCTGACGGCGATGCCGGAACGGCGGCGCCGTCTCCTGCCGGCGCTCGCCCTGGCGGGAGGGGGCGCGGCCGACCGCGCCCCGCTTTGTCTTGCCTTGGCTTGCCTTGACACCTCCCGCCTCCCCTCCGTAGTCTGCCCCCTCCTGCAACCTCCGGCCCGGCGCGGCGTATGAGCCCTGGCTCACCCGGGCCGTTTTCCACCTCTCTTTCGACAGGAAGACATCGCATGAGACCGATCCGCCCCCTTCTTTTCAGCCTGCTGCTCGCCGCCTCCGGCTTAGGGTTCGCCCAGCAGCCGCCTGCCCCGGCCCCCGCGCCGGCTCCCCAGCAGAAACCGCCGGACGAAGATCTCAAGGACAAGCAGAAGCGCGAGCGGGAGCCCGAGGAGAACGCGACCGAGCTGAAGAAGGAGCAGAAGGAGGGGGGCAAGGGCGCTCCCAAGGAGATCTCCGACAAGAAAGAGGAGAAGTGGGACGTCAACAAGCCCCCCGGACCCTCGACCGAGGTGCCGATCGACGTCACCGAGGGGACCTGGCTGAGCCTCGACGTCAGCCCGGACGGCAGGGAGGTCGCCTTCGATCTGCTGGGCGATCTCTACACCGTGCCGATCGCCGGCGGCGAGGCCAAGGCGCTCACCCATGACGTCGCCTGGCAGATGCAGCCGCGCTACAGCCCGGACGGCAAGACGATCGCCTTCACCAGCGACCAGGGGGGCGGCGACAACATCTGGGTGATGAACCACGACGGCTCCAACGTCCACGCCGTCACCAAGGAGTCGTTCCGGCTGCTCAACAGCCCGGCCTGGTCGCCGGACGGCGAGTACATCGTCGCCCGCAAGCACTTCACCGCTCAGCGCTCGCTCGGCGCCGGCGAGATGTGGCTCTATCACCGCAGCGGCGGCGACGGCCTGCAGCTCACCAAGAAGCTCAATGACCAGAAGGACGCCGGCGAGCCCGCCTTCTCCCCCGACGGCCGCTACCTCTATTACAGCCAGGACACCACCCCGGGACCGGTCTTCGAGTACAACAAGGACTCCAACGGCGAGATCTTCGTCATCCAGCGCCTCGACCGCAAGACCGGCAAGACCCAGCGCTTCGTCACCGGTCCGGGAGGCGCGATCCGCCCCACCCCGTCGCCGGACGGCAAGACGCTCGCCTTCATCCGCCGCGTGCGCGGCAAGAGCACGCTCCACCTGATGAACCTGCGCTCCGGCGAGACCTGGCCGATCTACGACGGTCTCGACCGCGACATGCAGGAGGCCTGGTCGATTCACGGCGTCTACCCCGCGATGGCCTGGACGCCGGACAATAAGTCGATCGTCTTCTGGGCCGGCGGCAAGATCCGGCGCATCGACGTCGCCAGCCGCAAGGTCGCCGACATCCCCTTCCACGTCCGCACCACCCGGCAGGTCGCCCAGGCCGTGCGCTTCCCCGTCGAGGTGGCGCCGAAGAGCTTCGAGACCCGGATGCTGCGCTGGGTGAACGTCTCCCCCAAGGGGGACCGCGTGGTCTACCAAGCGCTCGGCCATCTCTGGATCCGCGACCTGCCCAACGGCACGCCGCGCCGGCTGACCCGGCCGTCCTCGTCCAAAGAGGACCCCTGGGAGATCTTCCCTTCCTTCTCGCGCGACGGCCGCCAGGTGGTCTACGCCACCTGGGACGACGACAAGCTGGGCACCGTGCGCGTGGTCCCCGCCGGCGGCGGCGAGGGTCGCGTGGTGGTCAAGCAGCCGGGGCAGTACGTGGAACCCGTTTTCACGCCCGACGGCAAGCAGATCGTCTTCCGCAAGATCGAGGGGGGCTACATCCGCACCGCGGCCTGGTCGGTCGAGCCGGGGGTCTACCGCGCGCCGGTTTCCGGCGGCGATCCCGTATTGATCACCGAAGAGGGGGAGCAGCCCCACTTCGGCACCGAGAGCGACCGCCTCTATCTCCTCCGGGAGGCTGACGAGGGGAAGCGCCAGCTCGTCTCCCTCGGCCTCGACGGCAAGGACGAGCGCACGCACGTCTCGAGCGAGAACGCCACCGAGTTCCAGGTCTCCCCCGACGGCCGCTGGCTGGCCTTCACCGAGCGCTTCCAGGCCTACGTGATGCCGTTCGTCGCCACCGGCAAGGCGGTCGAGGTGGGGCCGAAGGAGTCCGCCCTGCCCATCCGCCGGGTCACCCGCGACGCGGGAGAGTCCCTGCGCTGGTCCGGCGACTCGAAGAGCCTCACCTGGTCGCTCGGCCCCGAGCTCTACACCCTCGACCTCAAGAACGCCTTCACCTTCCTCGCCGGCGCTCCCGAGAACCCTCCCGGACCCGCCGGCCAAGGGGGTGGACATCGGCTTCCGCACGGTGAGCGACGCGCCGAAGGGCACGGTGGCCATCGTCGGCGGGCGCGTCGTCACGATGGGCGGCGCGCAGAGCGACGAGGTGATCGAGGACGGCACCGTAGTGATCGAAGGCAACCGCATCAAAGCCGTGGGCGCGCGGGGGAGCGTCGCCGTGCCGGCCGGCGCCTACGTGATCGACGCCAGGGGGAAGACGGTCATCCCCGGCCTGATCGACGTCCACTGGCACGGCACGTTCGGCTCGGACGGCATCGTGCCGCAGCGCAACTGGGTCACCTACGCCTCGCTGACCTATGGAGTGACGACGCTGCACGACCCGTCGAACGACACCGACACGGTCTTCGCCGCCTCCGAGCTCCAGCGCGCCGGCCTGATCACCGCGCCGCGGATCTTCTCGACCGGCACCATCCTCTACGGCGCCAACGCCCCCTTCACCGCCACCATCGACAGCCTGGAGGACGCGCGCTCGCACCTGCGCCGGCTGAAGGCCGCCGGCGCCTTCAGCGTCAAGAGCTACAACCAGCCGCGCCGCGATCAGCGCCAGCAGGTGATCGCCGCCGCCCGCGAGCTCGGCATGATGGTGGTGCCCGAGGGGGGCTCACTCTTCGAGCACAACATGACCCAGGTGGTGGACGGCCACACCGGCATCGAGCACACCATCCCGGTCGCCCGCGCCTACGAGGACGTCCGCCAGCTCTGGAAGGGGACCAGGGTGGGCTACACCCCGACGCTGATCGTGGCCTACGGCGGCATCTCGGGCGAGAACTACTGGTACGACAAGACCCGCGTCTGGGAGAACGACCGCCTGCTCCGCTTCGTGCCGCGGGAGGTGATCGACCCCCGCGCCCGGCGCCGGGTCACCGCGCCGGACGAGGAGTACAACCACGTCAGCGAGGCCCGGCTGGCGACCGAGCTGTCGCGCGCCGGGGTGGAGGTGCACCTCGGCGCCCACGGTCAGCGCGAGGGCCTGGGAGCCCACTGGGAGATGTGGATGTTCGCTCAAGGGGGCATGACGCCGATGGAGATCCTGCGGGTGGCGACGATCAACGGCGCCCGCTATCTCGGCCTCGACAAGGATCTCGGCTCGCTCGAAGCCGGCAAGCTCGCCGACGTGGTGGTGCTCGACGACAACCCGCTCGCCGACATCCACAACTCGGACCACATCCGCTACGTGATCCAGAACGGCCGCGTCTACGACTCGCTGACCCTCGACCAGCTCGCGCCCAGCCCGCACAAGCGCGAGCCCTTCTTCTGGCAGAAGGACCGGCCCGCCTTCTCCCTCGGCCCGGCGGGAGCGGCCAGCCACGTGGACGACTGAGGAGGCGGATCAGGGGAGGCGTGAATGCCCGGGATGGACGGCAGGCTGTTGGCCACGCTGGCGGGGGTGATGCTGCTGGTCCAGGCGGTCTGCTGGCTGCTGGCGCGCGGCCTGGGGCGGAGGCTGGAGAGGAGCGCCGTGATCTGCGGCTGGCTGGCGCCGCTGATCGCGCTCACCCCCTGGCTCGTGGGGCGCGAGCTCCTCGTCCCCTGCGACCTGCTGAGCGCGGGGATTCCCGGGGCTCCCCAGATCCAGCGCTCCCACCAGCACGACGTCCTGAACGACATCCTCTACCAGATCCTCCCCTGGGAGCTGGAGGTCCGGCACGCGCTGGCGGACCGGCGCCTCCCCTTCTGGTCGGACACGCTCGAGGGAGGGAGCTCCCCCTGGGCGAACCCCCAGGCCGGAGTCCTCTCCCCTTTGCAGATGGCGGCGCGGGCCTTCCCCATCCAGCATCATCTGCTCGCGTCGCTCGCGCTCAAGCTGCTCGTGGCCTTCCAGGGGACCTGGCTGCTCGCCCGCCTGACCGGCCGCGGCCGCGCCTCGTCGCTCCTCGCCGCGGCGGGCTTCTCCCTCGGCGGCGGGCTCTTCTCGTGGGCGCTGTTCCCGGTGACCGCGGCGGTCGCCTGGGTGCCCTGGCTCGCGGCCGGCGTGATCCGGCTCTTCCGCCGTCCCAGCCCCCGGGTGATCGCCACCACGGCGGCGATCACCGCCGCCCTGCTGCTCTCGGGCCATCCGGAGACGGCGGCCTTCGGCGGGCTCTTCGCCGCGGTCTGCGGCGTCGGCCTGCGCCGGCGGGCCGCAGGTCTCCTGCGTAGCTTCGGCGCGGCGGCCGCGGCGGCCCTCCTCGGCTTCGGACTCGCCGCGCCGCACCTGCTGCCCTTCCTGGAGGTCGTGCCGGACTCGCAGCGCGCCAGCGATACGCTGACGCAGACTCTCGGCTCCGGGCCGTGGTCCCCGCTCTTCCCGCCCTCCTGGTTCGACTACGGCTTCGCGGCCTTCGTCCTCTCGCCGCTCAGCCCGCATGCCTATGGCCGGCCCTACCAGGACCCCTTCCGCGGCCCCTTCAACTGGCCCGACTCCGAGGCCGGCTACACCGGCCTGGTGGCGCTCGCCGGGGCCTTCGTCGCCCTGCTGGCCGCCCGCGACCGCCGCGCCCGTCCCTTCCTGATCTTCGCGGCTTTGAGCCTGCTGCTCGCGGCGCGGTTCCTGCCGCTCGCCCATCTGCTCTGGAGGGTCCCGCCGCTGCGGGTACCCGCCTACGCGCGCTGCCTGATGCCGGGCGCCCTGGCGCTCTGCCTGGCCGGCGCCTTCGGCCTCGACCTCCTCCTCTCGCCGAAGCGCCTCCCCGCCCGCGCCTGGGCGGGGCTCGGGCTCGCCGCGGCCCTGAGCCTGGCGGCGGCGGCGGACCGATGGACGCTCACCCTCTGGGCGCTCCTCGCGGCGGCCGTCCTGGCGGCCCGGTGGCGTCCCCGCTGGGGGGTGCTGGCGCTCGCCGCGGTCCTCCTCGCCGACCTCGTCCCCTGGTCCCGGAGCCTCCTCCCCGCGGGGCACCCCTCGCTGTTCTACCCCCGGACGCCCTACACGGAGGCGTTCGCGCGCGAGGCCGGGAATCCTGCGGTGTGGCGCGGCACGGGGGGGGATTACCTCCTCTACCCGAACCTGCTCTCCGTCTACGGCGTGGCGGACTTCCGGCCGCACAACCCGCTGGCTCCCGCCCGCTACCTGCGGGTGCTGAACGCCGCCTTCGGGTTCCACCCGACGATGACGAGCTACTTCTCCCCGCTGGGGAACCTCGGCCACCCGCTGCTCGACTTCCTGGGCGTGCGGGCGGTCGCCGGCAGCCCCTCCGTCCCCCCCGGCCGCGCGTTGCAGGCGATCGACGGCGGCCGGTTCGCGCCGTTCACCCTGCTGCGCAACCCGGCCCCCCTGCCGCGCTGGTTCCTCCCCCGGGCGGTGGACACGATCGGAGCGGGCGAAGTGGAGCGCTGGGTGGCGGCCATGACCGACGCCCGGCGGGTGGCGATCCTGCGGGAAGAGGCCGGCTCCTGGCGGCCGGCCGGCGGCGAGTCTCCGCCGCCCCGCCCCCTCCTCACCTCCCCGGGCCACATCATCCTGGAGATCCCTTCGATTGCCGGCGAGCGGCTCCTCGCCACGTCGATCGTCTGGTCGAAGGGGTGGTCGGCCCGCGCCGGGGGCCGGAGCCTGCCGGTCCTGAAGACCGACGGCGCCTTCGTGGGGGTCCGGCTCCCGGCCGGCCCCTCGCGGGTCGAGCTGCGCTTCCTGCCGCCCGGCCTGGTGGCGGGGTGCGCCGCCGGCGCGGTCTCGCTGGCCCTCTGCGTCCTCGGCCTGCTCAGCGGCCGAGCAGCGGCGCCAGCGCCTCGACGCCGCGGTCGATGACGTCGGGCGGCGCGGCGGTGAAGCAGAGCCGGACGTGGGTCGGATAGGGGCCGAAGCTGGGCCCGGGAGCGAGGAAAAGGCCGCGATCGACGCAGCGCTCGAGAAAGCCGTCGAGACCCGTCTCGTCGAGAAACGGGGCGACGTCGAAGAAGAGAAAGGTGCTCCCCTCCGGCGCCGGCAGCCCCAGGCGCGCCGCCGCCCGTTCGCCGGTGGCCCTGTACTGCTCGCGCGCCCGGGCGATCCAGGCGTCGCCGGGCCCCTGCAGCACCCGCACGGCGGCGATCTGCGCGGCGGTCGGCGTGCTGTAGAAGCTGTGCATGCCGATCTTGCGCAGCTCCCTGACCGCCTCGACCGGCCCCACCACGTAGCCGCAGCGGTTGCCCGCCATGCCGTAGGCCTTGGAGAAGGAGTGGGCCGCGAAGGTGCGCTCGGGCGCCAGCGGGCGGGTGTAGGTGTGCTCTCCCGCGTAGACGTAGTCCTCGTAGACCTCGTCGGCGATTACCCAGAGGTCCTCGCGCGCCGCCCACTCCACCAGCGCCTCGATCCACGGCCGCGGGATGAGCCGCCCGGCGGGGTTGCTCGGCGTGTTGAGGTAGAGGGCGGCGGTGCGCTCCGTCAGGCGCTCGCGGACGAGCTCGACGGCGGTCTCGGGGGAGTCGGCGGCGCCGAAGAAGGGGACGTCGACCGGCACCCCGTGGAACGACTGGATGATGCCGGTGATCAGCGGCCAGTGCGGAGCGAGCAGCAGCACCTCGTCGCCGGGGGAGAGGATCGCCCCGGCCACCGCCCCCAGCGCGCCGGTGGCACCGGTCGCCACCAGGACGTTGTCGCGCTCCGTGGGCACGCCCGTGCGCTCCCGCACCCGCTCGACGATCGCGTCGAGCAGCGCCGGCATCCCCTGGGGAGCGGCGTAGCGGTGCATGCCGGGATACTCGGCCACGCGCAGGTCCTCCATGCGGCACCCCTCCGGCGGCTCCATCCAGGTGTCCCCCACGTGCAGGGGGTAGACCTCGCCACGGTGGCTGGCGAGCCGGTGGGCCAGCGCCGAGTAGACCGCGCCGGAGATGTCCTGGACGGAGGGCGAGAAGCGTGGATGGCGAGGCATACGAGGACTCCCTTAGAGCCCGCAGATCCTACCGCAACTCGCGGCGGCGGATCGCCGGATGACGAGCGCGCCGACCGGCACGTCTTGCGATAACATTTCGCCCTCTTGCATGCCGATCGAGCCTTTCGCGCCGCCCTCGTATGGGCGACCGCCCTGGGGGTAGCGAGCCTCCTCTGCCTCCAGGGCCGGGAGGTCGTGCGCGCCGCCTCGCCCCACGGGCTCCTCTCCTTCGCGCCGTTCGCGATGAACGGCGTTGCGGCCCTCGGCTTCCTCGCCGTGGCGCTCCTCGCCCTGTTCCAGGGCCGGGAGCTGCGAGCGAGCCTGCTCTTCGCCTTCTCCGCCGCCGCGGCCCTGGAGATCGCGCTGCCCGCCGGCGCCGTCTCGATCGCGGCCTATTACCTGCTGACCGGCCTCCAGATTGGCGTGGAGATGCATCTCGCCTCGCTGATCCCGGAGCGTCCCGGCTGGCTCCGCCGGCGGCCTTGGATCGTGCCGCTCTACTACGTTCTCGGCCTCGGCCTGGGGGGCGTGAGCTGCGCCACCTCCCTGACCGAGGAGGCCCTCGGCCGCCGGATCTTCCCCTGGACGATGAGCGGCGTCGACCGGCTCTTGCAGCACGCGGTCCTCCCCGGCTGGGCGCTCGCCGTCACCCTGCTGCTGGCTTCCCAGGCGCTGCGCCATGCCGCGCCCCGCGGCCGCCACCAGGCCGGCCTGGTGCTGGCGGCGACGATCCCCTGGATGCTGTTCACCGTCGCCGGCGCGGCGCTCGAGGTCTCCGGCCACGAGCTGCCGGCCTGGACCGGACCGCTCGAAACGCTGATCCTCCTCGGCTATCCGGTGGCGTTCTTCGCCGCCATCTTCCGCTACCACCTGTTCGATCTCGAGCTCGCGGTGCGCCGCGGCCTGGTCTACACCACGCTCACCGGCGCCCTGGTGCTCGTCTTCTACGCCGCCCTGGGCGCCGGCGGCGTGGTCTTCTCGCGCCTGGCCGGGGAGCGGGAGCCGGCGTGGTCCGCCTCGGGCGCGACGCTCCTGCTCGGCCTGCTCTTCGCCCCCCTCCGCCGCGCGCTCCAGCGGCTGATCGACCGGCGGTTCTTCCCCGAGCGCCAGGCCCTGCGGCGCCGCCTGATCGCGCTCGCCGGCGAGCTGCCGGCGCTGGGCAAGCTGCCGCGGATGGGGGAGCACCTGGTCGCCAGGCTGAAGGCGATCTTTCTCGCCCGCTCGGCCGCGCTGCTGATCGCCAATCCGGAGACCGGTCTGCTCGGCGTCCTCGCTTCCACGCGGAGCGGGCGGGATGGGATGGACGCCTCCCCGCTCTTCGCGCTCGGGGATCCAGGCGTCGAGCACCTGCGGCGAGCCGGCCGGCCGCTCCCCGCAACGCAGCTCGCGGCCTTCACCCGCGACGGTCCCGAGCCCGGGGACCTCGCGGTGCCGCTGCTCAGCCAGGAGCGGCTGATCGGCCTGCTGCTGGTCGGCGGCAAGGAGGGGGGAGGGGCCTACCCGGCCGAGGAGCTGGACCTGCTGAACCTGCTCGCCCACCACGTCGCCACGGTGTTCGAGAACGCCCGGCTCTTCGAGTCGGCCACCTACGAGGGGCTCACCGGCCTGCTCCGCCGCGAGGCGATCCTCGAGCAGCTCGACCGCGAGATCGAGCGCGCCCTGCGCTACGGCCGCCCCCTGACCCTCGCGATGGCCGATCTCGACCATTTCAAGCGGGTCAACGACCGCCACGGGCATCTGGCGGGCGACGCGCTGCTGCGGCGCATCGCGCAGGTCCTCGCCGCAGGCCTGCGCGGCACCGACTGGATCGGCCGCTATGGCGGTGAGGAGTTCCTGCTGCTGCTCCCCGAGACCGGCATCGAAGGCGCCGCCGCGGTGGCCGAGAAGATCCGCTGCCTGGTCGAGGGGACGCCGGTGCCGCTGGAGAGCGGCGCGGCCATCCACGCGACGGTGTCGATCGGCCTCGGGTCGTTGAGCGACGTCCTGCCAGGCGCGCGGGGGAAGGTCACCGGCCGCGACCTGATCGCCGCCGCCGACCGCTCGCTCTACGCGGCCAAGGAGGCAGGGCGCAACCGCGTCTTCCCGCTCGTCGCCGGCCCGATGCTACGATGACCGCATGGACCCCGTTCTCACCGAGGCGCGAAGGCTGCCCGAAGAGCGCCGGCTGCGGCTGACCTGGAGCGACGGCTACGCCGCCGAGTACCCGTACGACGATCTGCGCGGCTGGTGCCCGTGCGCCGGCTGCCAGGGGCACTCCAACCTCAAGATCCAATACCACCCTCCCGCCCAGCCGGTCACCATCGCGTCGATCCAGCCGGTGGGCAACTACGCCATCTCGATCGCCTTCTCGGACGGCCACGGCACCGGTATCTACCGCTACGACTTCCTGCGCCAGATCTCTCCGTAGCGCCGCCAGTCCTCCGGCGTGTTGAGATTGAGGAAGAGGTCCTCGGGCGGTCCGAAGCGGGCGAGCGCGTCACCTTCCAGATACCGCACGGCGAGATCCGGCTCCCCCGCGAGCTCGTGGAGGGCGAAGAGCCCCCGCTCGACCCGGGCGGCGAGGGCGGCGAGGGCCGCCGGCCCGTAGAGAGCGCAGAGCGGCTCGACGCGCCCGGCCCAGCGCGGCACCGCCCAGTCCGCCCCCTCCCCTGCCACCGGACCGGCGAGCTCCGCCAGCAGGCCGTCCGGCACCCGGGGGAGGTCGCAGGCCAGCACCAGCAGCCGGCGCCCGGGATGGGCCGCCGCCGCGCCGAGGATCCCGGCGGCGGGCCCCCGGCCCGGTCCATCGGGAAGCGACGGGAGTCCCGGCAGCAGGCGCCGGCCGCGATCCGCCACCACGACCGCCACGCAGACGGCGGCGAGCCGCCGCGCCGCCGCCGCCGGCAGGCTTTCGTCCCCGACCTCTCCAGAGTGATGGGGAAGCGCCAGGAGCGCCTTGTCGCGTCCCATGCGGCGCGAAGCGCCGCCGGCCAGGACGACCCCCACCGGGGCCGCGGGAAGCGGCCCCGTGCTACCATCCGTCGCGGTATTCATTGCTAAAGGAGAATTCTTCAATGAACGTGAGTGTAGCCTCTCTCGTCTGCCTGCTTGCGCTGCTCGTCCCGGCCGCGCCGGCGAAGAAGAGCCCGAAGCCGGCCGCGCCGCCGAAGAGCGCGGGCGCCGCCACGGCCACGGCTCCAGCCGCCAACCCGCGGGTGGCGCTCGAGACGAACAAGGGCCGGATCGTGATCGAGCTCTACGCCGACAAGGCCCCCAAGAGCGCCAAGAACTTCCTCGCCTACGTCAAGGCCGGCCACTACAACAACACGATCTTCCACCGGGTCATCCCCGGCTTCATGATCCAGGGGGGCGGCTTCACCCCCGACATGACCGAGAAGCCCACCCGGGATCCCATCCAGAACGAGGCGGACAACCGCGTGCTCAACCAGCGGGGCACCCTCGCCATGGCCCGCACCGGCGATCCGAACAGCGCCACGGCCCAGTTCTTCATCAACCTGGTCAACAACGGCGCCCTCAACTTCACCGGCAAGACCCCGTCGGGCTGGGGCTACGCGGTGTTCGGCAACGTCGTCGAGGGAATGGACGTGGTGGACGCGATCGCCCAGGTTCCCACCGCCACCAAGGGGATGTACGAGAACGTGCCCACCCAGCCGGTCGTGATCCAGAAGGTCACGGTGCTTTCCGCTCCCAAGCCCGCAGCGAAAAAGAAACACTAACCGAGAAGCGAGAGGAGGGACTGCCATGGCGAATCCGACCGTCGCTCTGGACACCAATCACGGGACGATCGTCCTCGAGCTGTTCGCCGCCGAGGCGCCCAAGACCGTCGAGAACTTCCTGGCGTACGTGGACGCCGGCTTCTTCGACGGCACGCTGTTCCATCGCGTCATCCCCAACTTCATGATCCAGGGGGGAGGGTTCGACGCCCGGCAGAAGCAGAAGCCGACGAAGGCGCCGGTGCAGAACGAAGCCGACAACGGCCTCCCCAACCAGCGGGGGACCGTCGCCATGGCCCGTACCGGCGATCCGCACAGCGCCACCGCCCAGTTCTTCATCAACCTGAAGGACAACGGATTCCTCAACCACACGGGCAAGAACGCCCAGGGGTGGGGTTACACCGTCTTCGGCAAGGTGATCGACGGGATGGACGTGGTGGACCGCATCGCCAAGGTGAAGACCGCCTCGGGCGGCATCTCCGAGGCCGTCCCCGTCGAGCAGGTGGTGATCGAGAAGGCGTCGTCCGCCCCCCGTTCGTAGAGCCGCAGGCTTCCCGCGGAGCTCGATAGAGGGGCGCAGCACGTCCGCGCCCCTGCCTCTCTCTACAGCGCCCGGCGTGTCAGGCTGGAAGGAAAGATGAAGGCTCGGACGCGCGGATGAGGCTTCCGGAGGAAAGATGCGCGCGCCGGAAGCAGGATGGCGGCTCGGACCGCGACCCGGCAGCCCGGGTTCCGAAGATGGAGGCTCGGGAAGAAAGATGGCGCTTCGGAAAGGAAGATGAGCGTCCGGGAACCAGGATGCCGCTCCGGGAAGAAAGATGAGGGCCCGGGAGGCCAAAAAAACGGCCGTCCAGGAAAGACGGGCGCGCGGGAAGCTGGAAATCCGGCCGGGAAAGCAGGACGGCCGTCCGGATCGCAAAAAAAGAAACTGAAAAGAGAGATGGTGCCCAAGACCGGACTCGAACCGGTACGGGTTGCCCCACACGCCCCTCAAACGTGCGCGTCTACCAATTCCGCCACTTGGGCTCAAAGAACCGTCTCGCCACTGACCCGGTCCGGGGGAGGGTGCCCCGGGCGGGAGATCCGACTGCCGCGAAGGGGCGCCAGCTACCGCGGAGTCTTGCCGCCGGGCGCCGGGATGGCCGGCGAAGCGGGCCTTGCCGGCACTACCGGCGCCGGAACCACGGGCGCCGGCTTCGCCGGAGCCGTCCTGGCGGCCCTGGCCTTGCCGCGACCCGCCATGACCGTGCCGCCCGGACCGCCCTTGATGAGGGAGATCGAGATCGTGGTCAGGATGAAGATCACGAACGAGGCCACCGTCAGCTTGTGCAGCATCGTCGTCGCGCTGCGGGCGCCGAAGGCGGTCTGGGTGCTGCCACCGCCGAAGACCGAAAGATCCGCGCCCTTGCCCTGCTGGAGCAGGACGACGAGGATCAGGAACACGCAAACCAGGACGTGGACAACGTACAACAGATAGATCACGGTGCGAAGTCTCCCAAACGGGCGCGAATCAGACTCGGGGCTCCTCGGTCAGGTTGGCCCGTTCGCCGGAACTCCGGCGCTAGCCGGAACCCCGAATGATAGCGAGAAATTTCTGTGGGTCAAGACTCGCCCCCCCCACGAGGAAGCCGTCGATGTCCGGCTGGACGATCAGATCGGCGGCGTTGTCGGGGGTCACCGAGCCGCCGTAGAGGATCGAAACCGCCGCCGCGGACCGCTCGTCCAGCGCCTCGCCCAGGCGCCGGCGCAGGAAACGGTGGGCCTCCTGGGCCACCTCCGGGGTGGCCGTCTCGCCGGTGCCGATGGCCCAGACCGGCTCGTAGGCGAGGGCGAAGGGATCGGGCCGGCCGGCCAGGGCGGCGCTGAGCTGGCGCTCGAGCACCTCGAAGGTCCGCCCCTGCCGGCGCTCGGCGCCCGTCTCGCCGACGCAGATCATCGGCGTCAGCCGGTGCCGCGCCGCCGCCACCGCCTTGCGGCCGACCAGCTCGTCGCTCTCCGCGTGGTGCTGCCGCCGCTCGCTGTGGCCGCACAGCGCCCAGGAGCAGCCGGCGTCGGCGAGCTGGAGCCCCGAGACGTCGCCGGTGTAGGCGCCGCGGTCCTCCGGATGGAGATCCTGGCCCCCGACCTCGATCTCGCTGTCCACCAGCTCGCGGGCGATGACCGGGATCAGGGGAAAGGAGGGGAAGATCACCACCCGCGCGTCGGCGGCGGGGGGGGCGGCGAGCCCGCGCCGCAGCTCGCGGCAGCACTCGGCCGCGTCCGCCTTGAGCAGGTTCATCTTCCAGTTGGCGGCGATCAGCGGCCGGCGCCGCTCGGCGGTCATCGCCGCCGCTCCAGCACGGCCACGCCGGGCAGGGTCTTGCCGGCCAGGAACTCCAGCGAGGCCCCGCCGCCGGTCGAGACGTGGCCGATGCGGTCCACGGCCCCCGCCTGCTTGGCGGCGGCCACCGTCTCGCCGCCGCCGATCACCGAGAAGCCCGGGCAGCTCGCCAGCGCCTGCGCCACCTCGCGGGTGCCGGCGTCGAAGGGGGGCTTCTCGAAGACGCCCAGCGGACCGTTCCAGAACAGGGTGCGGGCGCGGCCGACCGCGGCGGCGAAGGCCTGCCGCGTCCCGGGACCGATGTCCACCGCCTTCAGCCCGGCCGGGATCTGGCCGGCGGGAACGGTCTCGATCCTTCCCGGGCTGGCGAGGTCGTCGGTCACCACGAGGTCGACCGGCAGCAGGACCTCCGTGCCGCGGGCCCTGGCGCGCTCGAGGATCTCCTTCGCCAGCTCCACCCGGTCGGGCTCGAAGAGCGACGCGCCGAGCTCGTGCCCCTGGGCGGCGAGGAAGGTGTTGGCCATGCCGCCGCCGAGGAGCAGCAGGTCGAGGCGGGGGAGGAGGTTCTCCAGCGTGTCGATCTTCCCCTCGATCTTGGCGCCGCCCAGGAGGGCCGCGAACGGGCGCTCGGGCTCGCCGAGGAGCCGGCCGAGAGCCTCCACCTCGCGCGCCATCAGCCGGCCGGCCGCCTTCGCGTGCGGCCCGCTCATCCGCTCGGGCACCCCGACCACCGAGGCGTGGGCGCGGTGGGCGCTGCCGAAGGCGTCGTCCACGTAGACATCGGCCAGGGCCGCCAGCCGGTCGGCGAAGGCGGGCTCGTTTTTCTCCTCCCCGGCATGGAAGCGGAGGTTCTCGAGCAGCACGATCCCGCCGGGGCCCAGGTCGCGGATCAGGGCCTCGACCTCCTCGCCCACGCAGTCGCCGGCGAAGCGGACGTCCCGGCCCAGGATCGGCGCCAGCGCCTCCGCCACCGGGCGCAGGGTGTAGCGCGGGTCGCGCTTCCCCTTCGGGCGCCCCAGGTGGGAGGCGAGGATCACCACGGCCCCGGCGGCGGCGAGCTCGCGGATCGTCGGCACCGCCTCCTCCAGCCGGGTGGCGTCCACCACCTTGTGGTCCTCGGAGAGCGGGACGTTGAAGTCCACGCGCACGAAGACGCGCTTGCCGCTCAAGGTCTCCAGGTCAAGATCGTCCAGGGTCGACAGGTCTGCCATGCTCTTCGCTCTCTCCTCGTAGTCCCTGGGGCGTCCGGGAGCCCGGCGCCGGGCCGCCTAGTGTAGCAGCGGTGTCACGTTCCGTGGATTTCTGGCACTTGTACAGTGGAGTACGCTACTCTCCAGGCTTGAACCCCGTCTCAAGCGCTGAAACCAATTGAGGATACCGAAGCAGGAGGATTGACCCATGGCTGAAATGGGAAAGTATTGCAAGGCGTACCTGGCGAAGCAGTTCCGGGCGTATCCGGGCTGGACCGAGAACGCCGCCAACGTGCGCAAGGAGAAGAAGGAAGTCGATGGCAAGGAGATCGAGGTCGATCGCGTGCTCGATGACGAGTCGATCCTCTATCTCCAGGAGAACTACATCGTCACCGACGGCATCTTCAAGGACCAGAACATCATCTTCGACAACGTCACCGACGAGTGGAAGCAGTTCTGTCACGGTGAGCTGGCCTTCGAGATCCCCGTCTACGAGCCGATCGAGATCAAGCGCGCCGACCAGCCCGCCGATCAGCCCGCCGAGACGGCGGCGACCAACGGCTGAGCCGCCCCCCTTCTCCACGCCGTGCGAAAACCCCGCTCCGGCGGGGTTTGCTTTTGGGGGTTTTGCTTTTGGGTACACTGGGCCCATGGATCACCCTCTCGTCCTCGGCATCGAGACCTCCTGTGACGACACCGCCTGCGCCGTGCTGGACGGCGCGGGGCGGGTGCTGTCGTCGGTGGTGTCGAGCCAGCTCGCCGCGCACCGCCCGTACGGCGGGGTGGTGCCCGAGATCGCCTCGCGCGAGCACCTGGCCAACTGGTCCGCGGTGAGCGGCGAGGCGCTCGAGCGGGCGGCGGTCTCGCTGCGCGAGGTGGACGTGGTGGCGGCGACGCGCGGCCCCGGGCTGGTGGGGGCGCTGCTCGTGGGCCTCTCGATCGGCAAGGCGATCGCCTTCGCCCGGTCTCCTCCCCTTCCATGCCGTCCACCACCTGGAGGGGCATCTCTATTCGCCCTTCCTGCGGCCGCCGGGCGATCCGGAGGCTCCCGGGCCGCCGCCCGGCCGGTTCGTGGGCCTCGTCCTCTCCGGCGGGCACAGCTCGCTCTTCGCGGTCGAGGAGGGCGCCGTCACCACCCTCGGCGAGACCCGCGACGACGCCCTCGGCGAGGTCTTCGACAAGGTGGGCAAGCGCCTCGGCCTCCCCTACCCCCAGGGGCCGAAGGTGGACGAGCTCGCCGAGCGGGGTGTCCCGGATGTCCAGGGCCTCCGCCGGTTCCCGCTCGCCCGCCTGGGCGACACGCTCGACTTCTCCTATTCGGGATTGAAGAGCCAGACCCTGCTGGAGATCGAGCGGCTGGAGCGCCGGCTGGGCCCCATCGATCTCGGGAACCTCGGAGCGAACGACGATCCTCCTCGGGAGGTCCTCGACCTCCTCGCCGCCTTCCGGGCGGCAGCCATCGGTCAGGTCCTCGACCGCCTCCAGCGTCTCCAGGGGCGCCTCCCCTTCGAGCGGCTCGCCGTCTCCGGCGGCGCCGCCGCCAACCGCCTGCTGCGCCGCGAGCTCCCCGCCTGGGCCGCCGCCCGCGGCGTGGAGCTCCGGCTCGTCCCCCTGGTCTACTCCGGCGATAACGCGGCCATGATCGCCCACGCCGCCCTGCTGCGGCACCAACGCGGCCTCGCGGACGACCTCTTCGCCGCCGAGGCGGAGAGCCGGATGCCCCTGTAGCCGCCGGAGCCTCTGGGCGGGCAAGGGCACCCGGCTTCAGCGGACTCCCGAACCGCCGCCGCCCGGGACCGGAGGCGCGGCGATCGGGGGCGCCAGGTTCTGCGGCAGCTCGTAGGGCAGGAGGGCCTGGATATCGATCGCCGCCGACCAGGCCTTCACCTCCGCGTCGAGGGCGGCGTCCTCCATCTGGAACAGGTTGCGCTGGGCGATCAGGACCTGCGGATAGGCGCCCGTCATCTGCCGGTAGTGATCGAGGTTCTCCCGGTAGGCGCGCTCCGCTCGTTCGAGGACGCCGCCGCGGTACATTTCGAGCTGCTGGACCCCGGACCGGTAGACCGCGTAGGTCTCGGCGAAGCCGACCTCCAGGGTGATGCGGATCTGCTCGGCGCGCAGGCGACTTTGGGCCAGCGCCGCTTCGGCCGTCGCGGCCCCTTGACCGGCATGGGGGGCGCGGGCGAGCGCCGCTTCGCCCTGGACGACCTCGGCGCGGGCCTCGCGCAGGGACGGGCTCTCGCGCAGGAGCCGCTGGAGCCATTCCTCGGGGTCGATTTTGGGCAGCTCGGCGGCGGGATCCCCCACCAGGGGCCCCAGCTCCATCCCCGGCTCGCCGGCGGCCTCCTTGAGCAGGGCACGCATCTGCTCCAGCTCGAAGCGGGCGTCGGTGAGAGCGGCGTCGAGCAGCCGCGACTCGTTCTCGATCGCCAGCCGGTCCGGGACGTCCGCCGCCCCGACGTTGAACAGTTGATCGGTCACCCCGATCGCCTCCCGCGCCAGGCCGGCGAGGCGCTCCCGCGATTCCACCCGCCGCTGGTTGGACAGGGTATGGAAGAAGAGGGTGCGGAACTTCACCAGCATGCGCTGCCGCTCGACCAGCAGCTCGCTCCGCGTCCGCGCCAGCTTGCGGGCGACAGCGGGATCCGATGCGGCCTTCCGCGACTGCTGGTCGACGGAAGAGAGCGCGGCCTCGGCGGCTGCCATGGCCGGGTTGTGCCGCAGGGCACGGCTTTCGAGATCCGCCAGGTGAACGGCCGGGAGAGCCGGGGGTTCCGCGGCGTTGGCGGCGCCGCAGGAGAGAAACAGCGCGAGCGCGAGACGGCATCCCGGGGCCTTCACCGTCCAGCCTTCCCTTCCCGGCTCGCCTTCAGGGCCTGGATCTCCTCGTACTTCTCCGGACGCAGGACGCGCAGCAGGCTCATCATCCCCATCATGCCGCCGGTCCAGGTCGGGCGAAGGTCGTGGGTCTCCGGCTTGGCGACCTGGTCGTCCATCGCCATGAACATGTCCTGGGGGTAGCCGGGCGAAGCGCCGGCACCCGGCGCGATCGACCCGCTACCGGTCCCCATCTTCATGCCCTCGTGGTGGTGATGGGCGTGCTCCGGTCCTACGCCGTGGGAAACCTGCTGCTCGGTGTCCACGCCGGTCGTCCGCCCGAGGCTGGGCCCCATCTCCGGAGCAAGGGCGTTGCCGCGGGTGGCCATCCCCATGCCGTCCTCCATGCGGCCGCCCGCCGGGAGGCCGGGGCCTGGCTGGGTGAGGGGGCCGACCATGGAGGCCATGGCATTCATCATGTGATGGGGGAGGTGACAGTGGATCATCCAGTCGCCCGGATTGTTGGCCACGAGCTCCATGGTGCGCGCCTGAGCCACCCCGACGATCTCGGTGTTGCCGGGCGTCCAGGCGGCCACGGGGACGCGCCCCCCTTCCGTGCCGGTGACCACCCAGGTGTGGCCGTGGAGGTGCATGGGGTGGTGATCCATGCTGAGGTTGACGAAGCGCAAGCGCACCCTCTCGCCCAGCTTGCACAGCACCGGCGTGGTGGCGGGAGCCGCCTTGCCGTTCATCGTCAGCCAGTTGAACTCCATGGCCATGCTGTTGGGCGTGGGATTGCCGGGCAGCGTCGCCCAGCCCTGGAGGATCCAGGCGAAGTCGCGGTCGACCCGGGGCTCGTAAGCACGCTTGGGGTGGATCAGAAACAGGCCCACCATACCCATCATCTGCTGCATGGGGCGGTGGGAGTGGTAGAAGAACGTGCCGTGCTGGCGCAGGGTGAACTCGTAGACGAACTTCCCTCCGGGAGGGATCAGGTCCTGGCTGATCCCTTCCGCGCCGTCCATCTCATGCGGGATCTCCAGCCCATGCCAGTGGACGGTCGTGGCCTCGGGAAGGTGGTTCTCGACGACGATGCGCACCCGGTCTCCCTCCGTCACCTCGATCGTGGGGCCGGGGGTGGAGCCGTTGTACCCCCAGGTGTTGAGCTCCCTCCAGGGGACGAAACGGCTCTTCACCACCTCGGGGGTGAGCTGGAACACCTTGACCTCGCCATCCCAGGTCCAGGGAAGCTTGGGCAGGTCGGGGGTCTCGACAGGCAGCAGCGGGCCGCCGGGGAGGTGATCCGCCACGGCCCGGGTCAGCGCCTTGGGAACGGCGGCGGTCTCGCACGCCGTCGCCATCCAGCCCGCCCCCACCCCGAGGCCAAGACGAAAGAAATCACGGCGACTCGCTACCATTCGCTACTCCTTCTGTTCGAGTGATCTCCGGAGCGATCCGGCGGCGGGTCCAGCTTCGCCCATCGCAGCCGGATCCTATCCGCCGGAGTGGTCTCCTGCGTGCTCCCTGGGTCCTACGGCCGCTTCACCTCCACCTTGCCCAGGTCCGGCAGCAGCCGCACCCCGGCCGCGTCCGCGGCCTTGCGGAAGGCGGCGACGTCGGTCTCGAAGAAGCGGTTGACGTCGGCCAGGGCGGCATCCACGGTCTTCTCCGCCTGCCCGAGGTACTCGAGGTGGGTCGGGCTCGGCGGCGCCCAGGAGGAGAGGACATACCCGACGGAGTTGCCGACCTTCGTCAGCGCGTCGGTCTCCGGCTGGATGCCCACCACGTCGTAGGGCTGCCAGAGCTGCCGCTCCAGTTTGTCGAGACCCTCCTTCAGCTTGCCGGCCGACTCGACCAGCGGGTCCGGCTTGGTGTCCGCCTTGGCATCCGGCCTGGCGGGTTCCTCGTCCTTCTTGCGGCTCTGGAGCTTCGCCAGGACCGCGTCGACGTCCGACCGGGTGTTGCGCACGCGCTCCACCGCCTCGGCCAGCGCCCGCATCAACGCCTCGCCGCGCCGGGAGGCCGCCTCGCGGGCGCGCCAATCCGCCTCGGTGTTATGCGACCGCGGATCGGGCAGCACCTGCACGGTCCCCTTGGCCTCGTGATCCCCGTACTTGATCGTCACCGCATAGGAGCCGGGCGGCACCTGGAGCCCGGCCGGGTGCGGCGGCGGCGGTTCCGGCTGCGGGAAAGACGGTTTCGGAGCGTCGCGCTGCAGGCCCCAGACGGCTCGGTTGAGCCCCTGCTGGACCGGGGAGGTGAGGGTGCGGATCGTCTTGCCCGAGGCGTCCGCGATGCGGATCTCGACCTCGTGCTCCTTGCCCTCCGGCTTGGGCTTCCCGGTCTTCTCCGGCTCCTTCGGCCCCTTTCCCTTCGCCTCCGCGGCAGGCTTGGCGCCACCCCCACCGCCGCCGCCCTCCTTCTCCTTCAGCTCCCCGGCGTTCCGCGGCACTCCCGGGTCCGGCCTGCCCTCCGCCTGCCGGAGCTGCGCCTCCCGCTCGCTCTCCTTGCGCGCGCGCTCCTTCTTCTCGTCGGGGTAGGGCAGGCCCGGGGCGTTGAGGGAGAAGCTGAGGATCGCCCCGTAGGGCTCGTTCTCACCGCGGTACTCGGCCGAGCCCAGCCCGAAGCCGCCCGGCTCGCCGGCGTTCCAGTGCTGCTGCGCGGGACCGGACTCGTAGAGGTGGATCGGCTCCGCCAGGGTCTTTTCGGACAGCGTCCGCAGCGGCCGGATGTCGTCGATCACATAGGCCGAGCGCCCGTGGGTGCCGATCACCAGGTCGAGCTCCCGCGGCTGGACCGCGAGGCCCATCACCGGCACGGTGGGCACCCCGTGCGTCCACTTCATCCACTGCCGGCCGCCGTCGTTGGAGACCCAGAGGCCCACCTCCGTGCCGAGGAAGAGGAGGTCCCGGTCGCCCGGGTCCTGCTCGATCACGTGGGCGTAGCCGCGGAGGTCCGCCGTCGCCAGGCTCCTCCAGGTCTTCCCCCAGTCGTCGGTGCGGTAGACGTAGGTCTTGAAATCCTCCCGCCGGTGGTTGTCGAACACCACGAACGCCGAGGCGGCGTCGACTTTCGAGGCCAGGATGTGCGGGATCCAGGTGTTCGCCGGCACGCCCGGGACGTTCTTCTCCAGGCTCGCCCAGGTCTTGCCGCCGTCCCGCGTCAGGTGCAGGCGGCCATCGTCCGTCCCCACCCAGATCACCCCCTTCTGCAGAGGGCTCGGGGCGATCGCGAGGATCGTCGTGTAGTTCTCGGCGTTGCTCACGTCGCGGGTGAGGCCGCCGCTCTCCGCCTGGTGCTGCCAGTCGGGGTTGTTGGTCGTCAGGTCCGGACTGATCGCCGTCCAGGTCTCTCCGCGGTCGGCCGACCGGTGGAGGAACTGGCTGCCGAGATAGATCGTGCCGGGCTCCAGGGGGTCGGTCGCGAAGCCTGCGTTCCAGTTGAAGCGGAGCTTCCCCCCGGCGGGCGGGCTCGGCTTGATCGCGCGCTGCTCCCCCGTCCGCAGGTCGTAGCGGAGGATCTCCCCCCCTTGCGACATCGAGTACACGAGATTGGGATCGGCGAGGTCCGGCCGGGTGTCGAAGCCGTCGCCGCCGACCAGGGTCTTCCATTCGTAGCTGCGGATTCCCCCTGCTGCCAGACCGTGTTCGGACCCCGCCAGGCGCTGTTGTCCTGCAGGCCGCCGTAGACGTTGTACGGCGTCTGGTCGTCCACCGCCACGTGGTAGAACTGGCCGAGCGGCAGGGTGGTGACGAACTGCGCCGTCTTCCCGCGGTCGTGGCTGAACGCCACGCCGCCGTCGTTGCCGACGTAGAACCAGCTCGGGTCGCGGGGGGCGATCCACATCGCGTGATAGTCGCCGTGGATCAGGACGCCCGGATAGAGATCGTTGAAGGTCCGGCCGCCGTCGTCCGACACCCGGATGTTGAAGTCCAGGCTGTAGAGGCGGTTCGGCAGCTCGGGGTCGACCTGGAGGTGGGCGAAGTAGAAGGGGCGCGGGTTGGCGTCGAACTGGCTGTTGACGGTGCGCCAGGTCCGGCCGCCGTCGTCCGAGCGCAGGACCGCGCTCTTCGCCGCCTCCACCGTGGCATAGACGGTGTCCGGGCTCGAGCGCGAGATGGCGAGGCCGATCCGCCCGAGATCCCCCTTGGGCAGGCCGTCGTCCTCCGAGAACCGTTTCCAGGTCCGGCCGCCGTCGTAAGTCACGAACAGCCCCGAGCCCGGACCGCCCGACCGGAAGAACCAGGGCCAGCGGCGGTACTGCCACATCGAGGCGAACAGCTTGTCGGGATTGCGCGGGTCGATCACCAGATCGGCGGCGCCGGTCCGCGGGTTCACGTAGAGCATCCGGTTCCAGGTCTTGCCGCCGTCCTCGGTCTTGTAGACCCCCCGCTCCGGGTTCTCCCCCCATTCCTGGCCGAGGGCCGCCACCCAGACCACGTCCGGGTTCGTGGGGTGGACCACGATGCGGTCGATGCGCTCCGTCTTCTCGAGCCCGAGATGGACCCAGGTCCGGCCGCCGTCCGGCGAGCGGTAGACGCCGTTGCCGATCGAGGCGCTGTTGCGCGGGTTTCCCTCTCCGGTGCCCACCCAGACGACATCCGGGTTCGACGGATCGACGGCGATGGCGCCGATCGAGGCCACCGGCTGGTCGTCGAAGACCGGGGTCCAGGTGAGCCCTCCGTTGGTGGACTTCCAGACGCCGCCCGAAGCCGCGCCGGCGTACACCACGTTCGGATTCGATTCGACCGCCGCGATGGCGGCCACCCGGCCGCTCATGCCCGCCGGCCCGATCGAGCGGGCGCTCATCCCGGCGAGCAGGCCGGGATCGATGGCGGCGCGGGCGGCCGCTGGAAGGGTGAGCAGGGCGACAGCAAGGACGAGACCGGCGAGTTTTCGCATCGAGGACCTCCCCATCAAAAATTCAGGCACGACGATACACCGGCTCCCGGAGGGAGCCCGTGTCGGATACGAAAGGAGACGGGGAAAGGTTGCGGGACTCGGGCGCGCTAGCGCGCCGCGGCCATCGTGTCCTGCACGTTCGCGGCGGCCGGCTGGGGCTGCTGGGCCGCGGGAGCCGTGGCCGTGAAGCCGAGGAGCCCGAAGATCTTCGAGACGTAGTTCTGCGTCTCCTGATAGGGCGGAATGCCGCCGAAGCGCTGGACCGCGCCCTCGCCGGCGTTGTAGGCGGCGAGGATCTTCTGGGCGTCGCCGTCGAACCGGGTGGTCAGCCACTCGAGGTAGCGGACGCCGGCTTCCAGGTTCTTCTTGGGATCGAAGAGGTCCTTCTTCTTGTTCAGCCCGAAGCGCCGCGCCGTCTCCGGCAGAAGTTGCATCAGGCCATAGGCGCCCTTCGGCGAGACCGCCCGGGCGTTGAAGGCCGACTCGACGTGGATCAGCGCCGCCACCAGGTGCGGGTTGATCGAGTGGCGGATGGCGATGTCGTAGATGATCTGCCCGTAGGGAGACTGCGGCACGCCGAGCTGGTCGTTCACCTGGACCATCAGGTCGGCCGCCTTGCGCAGGCGCTCCGCCTGATCGTTGAGGCTCGGCGCGGCGGGAGGGGCGGGCGTCGCCTTCGGAAGGGGGGCAGGAGCCGGAGCGGGGGTTTCGGTCTTGCTCGCCGCCGCCGGAACCGGGGCAGAGGCCGGAGCCTGGGTCAGGACCGGGGTCACGGGCTTTGTAGCTTCAGGCGTCTTCGGAGCTTCGGGCGTGACCGCCTCCAGGGGGACCTTGAGCGCAGGGAGCGCCGGGGAGACCGCCGCTGGCGGTTGGAACGATGTTTGCAGAACTCCGGAGACTTGAGGCCCGGGGGCCGCGAGGTTGACGAGACCGAGGGCGAAGACGCCCACACAGAGTGTGTTGGATCCTTTTCCGATCTGCCGGAGATGGGAACGGATCGAGCCTACGACGGTGGGAATAGCTGACTTCCTCTCCACGCGTGCCTCCCGTCTGGGTCGCTCTAACATCTTGGACGAGCAGGCTACGCTGCTCCTCGCCTTGAGTGTTGCCGGCTGGGCAAGGCAATAGATACACAATCTTCAATATGGATGTCAACCCTGCCGCCTGATAACCGCCCCTCGGCGGGCAGCTCCGTCCTCGTATTTCCGGCTGCAAACCGGAGTTTTCCTCTCCGCCCTCTACCGCGTAGCATCTACAGACGGAGCATGTTAGTTTTTTCAATCGGAAGGGAGAGGCGATGAGCGCAAGGCGGCTTCGGAGGTCCGGCAATCCACGCCCGCAGCGGCGGAAGGGGTTCCTCTGGACCTTGCTGGGCCTGCTCACCCTGGGCACGCTGGCCACCGTTCTGGTCAGCCGGCGGCCGGTCTTCCCAGAGGACGCAGAGCCCGCCCCCCGGCGCGGCGGCGGTCCTGAACCGGAGCCTCGCGAGCCGGTGGCCCCCGCCGGCGAGTCGCTGTGGATCGCCGGCCCGGCAGGCAACCTCTACGTCCGCGACGGTGGCTCCTCCGGCGATTCCCGGGATCGCGAGCACCCCGGTGCCCTGCCCGTGCTCCTCCTCCACAGCCTGGCGGGCAACGGCGGCCAGTGGTCCCTGCAGCTCGACCATCTGCGCCGGCACCGCCGGACGGTCGCCCTCGACTTCCGGGGTCACGGCGAGTCCGATCCGGCCGACGACGGCGACTACTCGATCCCCGGCCTCGCGGCGGACGTCGCCGCGGCCACCGACCAGCTCGCTCTGCGCCACTTCGTCCTTGCCGGGCACAGCCTCGGAGCGGCGGTGGCGATCGAATACGCCGGCCGGCATCCCGAACGGGTGGCCGGCCTCCTGCTGGTCGATCCCAACGGCGACCAGAGCCGCGTCCCCAAACCCGAGGTCGCGCCCTTCCTGGAGGCCCTGCGCGCCGATCCGCTCGGCGAGCTCGAATCCTACTTCCGGCAGCTCGTCGTCGGCGGCGATCCCGACGCCGCCCGCTGGGTGCTCGAAGACCTCCGCCTCACCCACGAGGACGCGGTCACCGGCGCGGTCGCCGGCGCGATCGAGTACCAGCCCCTGCCCGCGCTCGAGCGCTACAAGGGGCCGCGCCGGTCGGTGATCAGCGACATGAACCGGCTCCCCTACAGCCTGCACAACCTCGTCCCGGACCTGCCCGTGCACCTGATGTCCGGCACCGGCCACTGGCTGATGATGGACCGGCCGGAGGCCTTCAACCGGGTGCTGGACGAGTTCGTGGCCGAAGTCGAGGCGGCGCCGGGGGCCTACAGCCGCTCCGCCACGTAGACGATCGCCAGCGCCGCCGGCACCAGCAGGAGCTGGGCGAGCACCGTCCCGGCCAGGCGCCCTCCCACCAGCCAGACGACCGAGCGGCGGAAGTAGCCGTCGCTGATCCGACCCTCCACCACGTCGTCGGTCAGCACCGAGAGGTACGGATCGATGAACCCGAACATCAGGATCGTGGCGACCCCGTTGATGATCGACGAGAGGTTGCTCGACGTCGTCCGCAGATCCGGATTGAGATATCCGGCGTAGAGGGAGGCGAACACCCCGACCGTCCAGACCGCGGTGGCGAGGACGTTCGAGAGGATCACCCTCCCCGGCAGGCGCGGCGAGCCGGCGAGCCGGGTCACATTGCCGGAGGCGGGCAGGCGCAGCGACTCCCGCAGCGAAGCGAGACCCGCCCGCGACAGCCCGAGCCAGAGGAGGCGCGGCACGGACCGGTGCTCGCTGAACGACCGCACCGCCCGGCCGAACACCCGCTGGAAGGTCGGGATGAGGAACGCCCCCGCGGCCGTCGCCAGGGTGGCCGCCACGATCAGCCAGCGGAAGTCCGCCACCACTCCGCCCTCGATCCCATGCCGCAGGTTCATCTCGATCCGCTTGGCGAGCAGCGGCGCCTGGAACGAGTTCGACGTCCGCGAGACCAGCATCAGCAGATTGAACAGGGCATACGAGACCGCGATCCGCCCCGTCCGCGTGCCGGCGATCCGCACCGAGTAGGCGAGGGTGCCGATCAGATGGATGAGGAAGGTCAGAACGAAGATGAGGAGGAGCTGGGCGTCCATCGCGACCAGTCTAGCGCCCGGTTCAGGCGGAACGATGGGCCGGGGATGCGATGTTCCCCGGCCCATTTCTTTTTGGAAACGCGGCCGATCAGCGCGGGAAGGGGCCGCGAAAGGCGGTGTCACGGATCTCGCGCGTCCACAGCTCGCTTCCGGTCGTGAGGTCCACGGCACGGAGGCGGAGTGGCCGGTCGATCACCTTCGTCCCCTCGCGGCGATTGCCGGGCTGGGCGACATGGATCAGCCGCGTGCCGGCCACCACGAACGGGGACATCGATACCGCGGAGTCCATGGTCCCGAGCACGGCGCCGGTCGCCGCGTCCGAGATCGTCCAGAGGTAGCGGGTGGCGACGCCATCCTCGAGGAGCCGGCTGGCGAGGATGTGCCGGCCGTCGGCCGAGGCGAAGCGTTGCTCGCCTGGCGTGGAAGACGGGCTCACCCCGGGGGCCGTCCGCACGCCCGCGACCTGCCGGGCGTCGGCGGCTTCCAGGGGCATCAGGCGCCCGGCGCGCGGATCGAACAGGGCGGCCCCTTGCAGGCTTCCAGCCTCCCCCTGGACGGCGGCCTTGCTCTCCGCCTCCGGCTCGACGGCCGAGTGGCCGGCGAGGACCGGACGCACCTGGGATTCCCAAGCGACGAGAATCCCTTGCGCCGACGGCACGGCGGTGACGCGGAACTCCTGCTGGACGGTCTCGACGGCGTCGGCCCGGACGCCAGCGGGCATCGGAAGATCGGCCTCCGAGCTGCGGACGCCGTCGCGGCGGATGTCGAGCGCCACGACCCGCAGCTCGCCGTGCTCGCCCGGCCGGCCCTGAGCGACCAGGAAATCGCCCGTGAGGAGAAGCGGGCGCTCCCCCTCGGTGGAACGCCACAGGAAGGTCCCCCGTTCGAGGTCGAGGGCCTGGATCCCTCCCTGCGGATGCATCACGTAGGCAACGGAGTGCGCGATGTCGATTACGACGCCATCGCGCAGGGCGGCGCCGTTCGGCATCCCCGCCGCCCGCGCGGAAGTGGCGAAGATGGCGGAGGCGGCCAGCAGGATGGCGAACGCGCCGCGCAGGAAGCCGCGGCTCAAGGTCGGGGGGGTGCTCATGGTTCGGTCTCCGTAGAGTTCATTCAATTGCATGGCGTCCTCCTTTAGTTCGCCAGCAGGGCGGCGGTGCCGACGTGGCTCAGGGTGAAGACGCCGCGTCCCAGCAGACCGGCGATGAGTTGATCGTTCTTCGCGTCATAGCGCAGGTTCATCACCGGAGCCGTGGGGAGGAGACGGCCGAGCCGGCTCCAGGTGGTGAAGCCGCTCCTGGCCGTGGCGAGGTAGATCCCACGGTTGGTGCCGACCGTCAGCGCGTCGCCGGTGGGGGTGCTGACGTAAGCGAGCGAGCGGAGGACGGCCGGCAGGGTCGCGGGATTGAAGTGGCCCAGGTCGCCGGTGACGTTCGACCAGGTCACTCCGGCGTCGGACGTCTGATAGATGGCCCCGCTATCGACCACGAAGGCATGGTTGCCGTTGCGCGGATCGATGACGATGTTGCGGATCGGCCCGGTCCCCGGGTAGGACAGTGAGCGGACGAGCGGCGCCGGAGCGGGAGCGGTCCGCACCCAGAGCTTGTTGCCCGGGAAGGTGTGCGGATCGTCCGAGCCTCCGATGTAGAGCGCGTTGGGATTCGCCGGCACGCCGTAGGCGACCCCCTCGTAGCCGAAGCTGTTGGTGCGGATCCCGGGGCCGATCTCCCGCACGGTGTCGCCGCGATCCAGGGATTCGTAGACGCCGTTGAGCGCGCCGATGACCAGATGCTTCTGAGCGCCGCCGCTCAGACGGTAGGGTGTGTAGAACTGCGCCTTGAGGGGATCGCCGCCGTCCAGCACGGTGGGCGCCAGCAGGTCGATGCCCAGAAAGGCGCCGTCCTTGTCCCAGAAGGAGCGGTTGAAGAAGCGGAGGAACTTGACGCTGGTGTAGCGCACCGACTCGTCCGCCTTCGACGTGTCGTCGACGTCTACGTCACCGCCGTCGCCGTAGAGCAGGAAGCCCCAGTCGAGCGAGCCTGGGAGGTTCTGCACCACCACGTCGTCGTCCTGCGTTCCGGCGACGAGGACGCGCGACACGCGGTCGAAGGCCACGTCGTGGACTTCGGTCACCTGCAGGTTGCCGTTGAGCGCGAACCAGTCGCCGGTGTTCTTGCGCGGCCGGGTCCGCTTGTAGACGCCGCCGTCGTCTCCTTCGATCAGGTTGCCGGCGGCGTCGAAGGCCATGTCGCGCGAATCGACATGGGGGGCGCTGCCGTGCGCCGTGCCGCCGCCGGGAGCGCCAAGCTTGTTCGAGTGGGTGATGTGGACCCACTGGCTGCCGGCGGGCCGGCTGGCGTCGCCGCGGAAGAGGCGCCCCCAGAATCCGGTGGAGCCGATCGAGTTGGGGAAGATGGCCCGGGTGGCGTTGGGGTCCGCCTCGTTCCGGGATGGCTGACGGTCGCCGCCGATGTAGACGATGTTCGCGTCCGTCGGGTCGGCGACGAAAGACAGGTGGACGTCCCCCTGCTGGCCCGGGTGGATGCCGATCGGCGTCCCGTCCTCGATGGTCACCGGCAGGTCCATCTGCGCCCAGGTCGTCCCACCGTCACCAGAGCGAAATACGGCGGCGAGCTGCCACTGGCGGTTGACGATCGCGACGAAGACATTGTTCTGCCGGCCGACGGCGAACTCGACGTTGGTGGAGCCTTCGAGGAAGGCATCGATCGCCGGCGAGCTCACCTTGGTCCAGGTGGCTCCCGTGTCGTCGCTGCGGAAGAGGCCCTTCCCCGCCCCGGCCAGGCCGCCGGTGGTCACCGAGGTGAACAGGCGGCTGGGCCGTACGGGGTCGCCCGCGAGGTCGAAGCTGACGCCGGACGGCAGACCCGTAGCCCTGCCGTTGAAGCGCGAGATCTGGGTGAAGGTCGCGCCGAAGTCGGCGCTGCGGAAAATGCCCACTGTGGAGAGGTCGCGGGGGAATGCCACGTCCACGGACGCCACGATGTAGCGGCCGCGCTCGGCGATTCCCGAGGTGCTCTTGTTGAGCATTACGCCGCCGCCAGTGAGCCGCTTCCAGGTGTTGCCGGCGTCGGTGGAGCGCAGCAGACCCGCGAGGTCGCCGAAGTCGGCAAAGCTGCTATAGGTGCCGAACCCGGCGATCAGGGTGCGGTGAGTGGCGTCGGTGGGATCGAGCTCGAAGGCGCCGATCGACTGCGAGGCCTGGCCATCGGTCAGGTGCCGCCAGCTCGGCGTCGCGTCCGTGGCGTTGAGGGTCACCCAGATGCCGCCGTTGACGGAGGCCACGTAGAGGACGTTGGGCAGCGTCGGATGCGGCACCACGGCCTGGATGGCGCCGTCCACCGAGCCGTCGGGATCGACGTTGACCAGGTCGCCGACGATCGGCGCCGGTCCCTGCGCCTTCCAGGCGCCGCCGAAGCCGAACGCTTCGGTGTCCGCGGCGCGCGCCGGCAGGGCCGTGACGATCATCGCGAAGGCCAGGAGAAGCTCCGCCGGCACAGCGGCGGACGAGGAGCGCCGGCCATCCAGCCGGGGTGGATGGAGGTTGGGGGGGGATTTGTCGGGATGGCGGCAGAGATCGGTTCAAGGCTCTCCTCCTACGGGGAAAAGGTGTTCTCTACGGGCATGGTCTCGATGATCGAAGCTCGGATTACAATCTCGTGGTAGTTCCTCAGTGCCAGCGAGCCGCCGGACCGGGACTCATTCCTGGAACCGGCCGGCGGACCGACCGCGTGACCCGCGAACCGTAAAAGATTAGAATCGACTCCTCGCTCAGCCCCATTGGCTTGGCCGTTATCATTCCCAATACCGTTCTCGATTCCTTGGAGAGCAGATGCTGGAATCTTTACACATCTACCCTTGGGAGATCTTTTGCGTCGTCATCTTCGCCGGGGTCCTGTTCTACTTCCGGCGCAAGAGAGCCGCCAAAGAGCCCGCCGCGAAGGACCCCGCCAAAGACGGCAAGGGAACGAAACCGGCCGGCGTGGCCGGTGCCAAAAAGGCGGGAAAGGTCAAGGAAACCCCCGAGGAGATGTTCATGGACCTCCGCCGGCAGGCGCTCGAAACGACCGCCGGCAACCTCGCCCTGCAAGGTGAGCTCAAGCCCAACGAGCCCTGGGGCGCCCTGATGGAGATGGGGATTCCGAGCTCGGTGGTGACGCTGGCCTGCTTCGCCGACGGCAATGCCAGCCTCTACTACAAGACGGGCGGCGGAATGATCGGCGGCATCAGCCACGAGAACGTTCGCAAGGCCGCCCAGGAGTTCACCACCCTGGCCCGCAAGGCCCTCCCCAGGATGCGGCGGACCACCACCTACCCGCTCCCCGAGCCGGACAAGGTGCGGTTCTACGTGCTGACCTCGCGTGGCATCTACGCCACCGAGACGGACCGCGAGGCTCTCGGCGAGACCGAGAGCGAGCTCTCCGCCCTGTTCTACAGCGGTCAGGAGGTGGTCGCCCAGATGCGCGAGGTGCAGGAGCAGAAGAGCCACGGAGGTCGGGGAGCGCCGATGCGGCCAGCGCCGACGATCGATGAGCCGCCTGCGGACCCGGCGCCTCCTTTTGACGGCAACGAGACGGTCGCGTCCTGACGGGTCAATCGGCCAGCTCTCTCAACTCTCTCAGCTCTCTTTCCATCCCCCGCTCCACCGCCTCGATCAGGTAGGGGCGCAGCCGCCCGGGCGTCAGGATGTGGTGGATCGAGCCCACCTCCCGGGCGCGCTCAAGGCTGTGGACACGGTCGAACTCCCCGGCCACCTCGGCCAGCTTCTCGGCGCGCACGGCCTCCCGCATCTCCTCCAGGCGGGCGCGCAGGAGCCCCCGGTCCCCGCGCTCGGGCTCGGCGATCTCCCGCTCGAGCTCCACCACCCGGGAGTCCTCTCGCGTCCGCCGGTCCACCTCGCGGGCGAAGATCACGGCGGCGGCCGGCGCGCCACCGATCACTGAGGCATGGGCGCCCTCGAGCGCCGCCACCTCCAGGTTGTCGTGCAGGGCGTTCGAGAAGACCACGAAGGCGCCGCCCTGGTAGCGGGAGAGGACGCAGAAGACGATCGGGCCGTGGAAGTTCACCACCGCGCGGCCGATCTCGGCGCTGAACTCGAGCTGCCCGAGGCGCATCGACTCGGGCGAGCCATCGAAGCCCGCGAGGTTGGCGAGCACGACCAGCGGCCGGTTGCCGCTCGCCGTGTTGATCGCCCGCGCCACCTTCTTCGCGGCGAGGGGGAAAAGGGTGCCGCCGGTCCACGAGTCTGGTCCGTAGACCGGCACCCAGCCGAGCCGCGGCAGGGGCTTGGACTCGAAGCCCAGCAGGCAGACGGAGTGCCCGCCGAGGCGGGCGTCCCAGACCACGGCGATCTCGGCGTCGCGCATGCCGTACCAGCGCTCCAGCGGCGGGTGGTCCTGGTCGGCGACGGCGGCCATCACCCGGCGGATCTCGAACGGCTTCTCGCGGCCGGGGTTGGCGGAGTCCGAGAAGACCTCGCCCACCGTACGGAAGCTCGCCGCCGTGGAGGAAGTCGCGGACGTCGCGGTCGCGCGGGTCGAGAGTGGGGACGGGGCGCGGGAAGCGCTCGCCCGGAGCGGTGTAGGCGTGCTCATAGTGGCGCAGCAGGAGGGCGCAGGCCTCGGCGAGGTCGCGGGCGAAGTACTGCGCCTGGCCGTTGGGACCCATGATCCGCTCGTAGCCGCCGATCCCGAAGTTGTCCTCGGCCGAGACGCCGCCCGCTGAGTCTAGCGCCTGCTTGCCGGTGAGCACCATCGCAGCCTCGGGCGTCATGATCAGGATGCCACGGGTGTGCATCAGCATCGTGGCCTCGGCGTTCCAGTAGGCCTGGGCGCCGACATTGATGCCGGGCACTACCAGGTTGACCTCGCCGCCACCTTGCGTGAGCTCCACCAGACGGCGCAGGACGCGGCCGATCCAGTCCAGGTTCTCGGTGCCGCTGTCCATCGAGATCCGGGCACCGGCGGAGAGGGCGAACCATTCCAGCGGCGCCCCCATCTCACGAGCGAGGTCGAGGGCCGCCAGGATCCGCCGGCACTCGGGCTCGGCGAGCGCGCCCATGCCGCGGCTGGCATCGCCGAGGAGGAGAACGCGGGTCATCCCCTCCGGGTAGCGGGCGGTGAAGTTGCGCACGATCCCCACCACCACACCGGCCGAGTTGCCGCCGTAGGGACGGTCGACGGCGATGAGCCGCCCCTCGGCGTCGAGGTCGTGCTCGACGAACTCGCCGGCGGGCCAACCGGGCGGCGCCTCGCGCGGCGAGGGGGCGAGCCGCCGGATCACCTCGTAAGGGTAGGGAAGCCCGCGGCGACGCAGGTCCACCACCCGCTGGGCGTACTCCCGTAGCGGCTTCAGGGGCGCCGCCGACGGCTTGCGGAAGCGCACGACCATCCCCGCCGCCTCGAAGCTCGAGATCTCCAGCACCAGGTCACGCAGCTCCCGTTGGTCTTGATTACGGTCGTCGCGGTCGGGGATGCGGCAGCGGACCGCCACCTTCTCCAGGCCGAGCCCCTCGGAGAGCGGCGCCAGGCGGTGGACGAGACCATCGAGCTCGTCCGGCCGCAGGTCGACCGGCGGCCAGACGCTGAGCAGCACCCGGTTCCACTGCAGCCGCTCGCCGGTGGCGCGGCGCGACTGGAACCGGCGGATGCCCGCCAACGCCTCCATCAGCATGTGCTCGAGCTGCGGCAGGTGGACGACCCGGCCCGCATCATCGCGCACGGGGGTGAGATCGCGCACCTCGGCCACGGCAAACAGGCGCTCGTCCCGGCGGTTCTCCCGGGCGACGCCATGGAAGAGGTAGACCGCCTCCGGGGCCGGCAGACGGTCGAGATGGAAGTTCCGCAGCCGCCAGAGCTCCAGCCGCAGGGCCAGCATCGGATGGATGCCGCGGTAGACCCGCTCCTCCTCGAACTCTATTGCGCCGGCGCCGGTGACGGCCCGCCGGAAGGTGAAGTGCCGCATGCCCGCGGAATCCGCGAGGGCCACGGCCACCCGGCTCACTCCCGCCGGCAGACCGGCGGCGGCCAGCAGCGCGGCGATCTCCTCGGCGGCCGCCTCCTCCGGTCCAGGGGAATCATCTCGCCGGAAGTAGAGATCGGCCACGATCTCGGCGCCGGCAGGAGCCTCGCCGGCGAGGCGGCGCAGGGCGTCGACGGTCCAGGCGAGGCGATCGGCGCTGGCGTGGGTGGCGATCAGGTGGACGTGAGAGCCCTGGTACTCGTAGCCGGCCCTCGCGAAGGTCTGGCCATCGAGGGTAGAAATCGCGATCTCCCCCAACTCGCGGATGCGGTAGTAGCGCCGCACCATGATCTCCAGCAAGGCTTCGCGCAGCCCGGGACCGGCGCTCGCGAACCGCCGCGAGAGGGTGTGGTGGAGCGGCTGCGGGCATTCGACCAGGGCGTGGACGCGCTCCGCCCGCTCGGCCCGCTTCGCAAGTACCGCGGGCGCCGCAAGCACCGCCAGGTCGGCCTCGGCCGCGGCGTAGATCCGCTCGCGGGTGGCGAGCAGGAGGGAACGGTCGAAGGCGCGGTAGCGCACCTCGCGGGCGAGATCGTGCACCGCGGGCTCGCGGCCCTGGGTCTCGGCGACGATCCGGTCGAGCAGCTCCCGCAGCCCGATGTCTTCGGGAAAATTGCTCCGCTCGAGCCACCCCTCCAGCAGGGCGAGGACGGCGGGCACCTGCTGCGGCGATCGCCGGGCGATAGCGAGCCGGAAGAGGCTCTCCTCCAGGTCGGGGGTGCGGTCGAGGCTGGCAACCCCGTAGTGGGACAGGGCGTGGAGGAGCCTGTCGAAGAAGGCCGCGGGGAGACCCGCGCCCCGCGCGTCGAGGTCGCGCAGATAGGTGAAGAGGTACTCCTCGTCGCTGTGCCGGCCCTCAGCGCCGTCCGCTGGCTGGCGGCGGAAGATCGCTGCGACGTCGGCGAAGGCGCGCAGGATCTCCTCCTCGATCCGGAGGTCCGCCGGGCTCCCGGGTCCAGCCTCCCCGGCGATCAGGGTCTGGACCGTCCGGGAGTCGGCGTCGTAGCCGAGCATCAGCCGGCGCGCCTCGGCCAGGACCTCGTCGCGGTAGCCCGTGGACGCTTCGGGGTCCGCGGGCGGCATCAGCGAGTCGAACCGCACCCGGCGGCCGGGCACCGCTGCGGCGCGGTCTCCCGGCACCGGCGAGCGCTCTACGTCCCCGGCGTCGCGGTCGATCCGGTGGGGGATGCCGTCCACCTCGACGAGCTGGCGGCTCCCCTGGACGGCGAGGGAGACCCGCCAGCTCCGTCCGCCGCAGGCGATCGTCCGGCCGGTGCGCCCCGGGCGCTCGGCCAGCACCTCCAGGCGAACCCCCTCGCCCTCGACGCGGAAGAGCCGCCGGCCGAGACGGGAGACGTGGAAGAGGTAGTCGTGACCCCGGTGGCGCAGCCCGACGGCGCGGCCGATCTCCCGCGGCACCCCGGGATGGCCGCGCGCCGCCGAGGCGTAGAAACGGGACCGGGCAACCGCGAGCTCGGCCTCGTAACCGGCGACCGCCGACGCCAGCAGGGCCGCCTCGGCGCCCCGGCGCGGCAGGTGCTCGCCGCTCGCCACCAACCGGTCGAGCCAGCCGGGAGCCGCGGGTCGCAAGGCGGTCAGCTCGGGACGGTCGAGGACCTCGGTGAGAAAGGCCTTGTCGGTGGTGCCCCCGCGCACGGAGATCTCCGTCCGGGCGACCCCGCGCTGGAGGCGGTCGAGCGCCTCGGCCCGGGTCCGCCCATGGGCGGTGACGCGGGCGATCTCCCCATCCTCGACGCCCGCTGACCGCTCCTCCCCCTCCTCCACCACCGCGTCGGCCCGCAGGCCCGGACCGGCAGGGAGGCGCAGGGCCTCCACCACGCCCCGGCACGGCGCGAAGCCGTCCTCCGGGTCCAAGGCGGAGAGGCGGGCCTGCGCGGCGTGCCCGCGGGCCTCCGGCAGGTCGCCGTCGAGCGTGCCGCCGCGGGAGAGGTGGCTCTCCAGGGCCGGCAGATCCATCTCGTTCAGCGCTTCGACCACGGCCACGGCCGCCGGCAGGCCGGGAGCGGTGCCGAGGAACCGGTGCTCGCCGCGCTCGGGATCGGCGAGGAACGACACCGTGAACGCGCCGGAGGAACCTCGGGCTCCGGCCATGCGGGCCGCGGAGTCCCGCAGCGCCCGCGCGAGATCCTCCCTTACGCCCGGGGGCGGCGACTCGGCGAGCACCATCCGGTCGCCCCCCGGGAGAGCCACCCGGAGAGTGACGTCGATCAGCCCGGGTGTCCACACCGTCCCCCGGCGGTCAACCAGGACGGCCGCCTCGATCCGGCGCACGAGGTCGGGCTCCAGCATCCCCGGAGGGTACCCCGTTTCCCGGCGGGGAGCGAGAGGAGGCCTGAGGGGGCTCCGCCGTCCCCTTCGAGTATCCTATGGACAAGTCTTCCGGAGGACATGTCATGGCCGATACCGCGAATCGTCAGAAGGCGGAGTGTTCCGAGGTCTCCCGCCGCAATTTCCTGCGTGGAACGCTGGCGGCGGCCGCCGTCGTGGGCTTCGACGTCCACCTGCAGAGCTGGACCACGGCGGCGGATCTCGCCTCCGGCCGCGCCAGGGCCGTGGACGGCTTTCCCCAATTCGACGGCCAGCTCCTCACCGACCGGGCCAGCCTAAGAGCCGCAGCCGACGACTTCGGCCATGCCATCCACCGCCGGCCGATGGCCGTGCTGGAGCCGGGCTCGATCGAAGACATCGTCCGCCTGCTCGACTTCACCCACCGGCATAGCATCCGGGTCGCCGCCCGCGGCCAGGGGCACAGCACCCGGGGGCAGGCCCAGGTGACAGCCGGAGTGGTGATCGACATGTCCACCCTCGCGGCCATCCACGAGATCAACGCCAACGACGCCCTGGTGGACGCCGGCCTGCGCTGGAGCGACCTGCTGCGTCAGACGCTGCCCCTGAGGCTCGCGCCGCCGACCCTCAACGACTACATCGACCTTTCCATCGGCGGCACTCTCTCCGTGGGGGGTGTGGGGGCGCAGGCCTTCCGCCGGGGTCCGCAGGTGGACAACGTGCTGGAGCTCACGGTCGTCACCGGCCGCGGGCAGCTCGCGACCTGCTCGTCCACCCAGAACCGGGAGCTCTTCGACGCCGTCCGCGCGGGACTCGGCCAGTTCGGCGTCATCGTGCAGGCCCGGCTCCGCCTGGTACCCGCCCTGCCCAGAGCGCGCTACTACAAGGCGACCTACGACGACCTCCCGAATTTTCTGGCCGATCTGCTGCTCTTGGTCCATGACGGCCGCTTCGACACCGTTCAGGGCTTCGTGAACGCTCTCCCGGGCGGCGGCTGGAACTACACCCTCGAGGTGACGAAGAACTTCGCGCCGGGCCACGAACCCAACGACGCGGCCCTGCTCGCCGGCCTCCGCTTCCTGCCGGGCCAGCAGACCGCCGAGGACATCTCCTACTTCGACTACCTGAACCGCGTGGGACCCACCGTCGAGTTCCTCAAGCAGATCGGGGTCTGGTACTTCCCGCATCCGTGGGTCGATCTGCTGGTGCCCACCAGCCGGGCGGAGAGCTTCATCGCCAGCACGCTGGCGGCCCTCGATCCCGCGGACGTGGGGCAGGGTCCGATCCTCGTCTATCCCTATCTCGGGAGCCGCTTCACGGCGCCCAACTTCCGCGTGCCCGAGGGGGAGACCTTCTTTCTCTTCGGCCTGCTGCGCACGGCCGTCCCGCCCACGCCGGAGCGCTCGGCGGAGCTGGTCGCCGCCAATCGCAGGCTCTACGAGCAGGCGCGGGCGGTGGGGGGCTTCTTCTACCCGGTCGACTCCGTGCCGATGAGCCCTGCGGACTGGCGCCGCCACTTCGGCTCCCGCTGGCCTCAGTTCCTGGCCGCCAAGGAGGAGTTCGATCCGGACGCCCTCCTGGCGCCGGGGCAAGGGATCTTCCTCGAAGACTGAGCCGTAGGGGCGCGGCATGCCGTGCCCCTACGCTGTACCTTCTGGCGACGACCGGTTATCCTATGCCGCGACGGGAGTGCGATTGACGGAGTGTCGCCGCACCCGCTACCCTCGTCTTCGGCATCCTGGAGGCACCGATGACCGAACCCGCGTACCCTCTGGCGTTTCCCGAGAAAGATGACGGGCCGAGCTGGCCCGGCCAGGGGAATTGGACGTACGAGTCGTACCGCCGCCTGCCGGACGACGGGCGGCGCTACGAGGTCATTCGGGGGTACCTCTACGTGACTCCGGCTCCTGTCTACGATCATCAGTTCGCCGTCTGGCAGCTCAGCCGCCTGCTCGGAAACTTCGTGGTCGAGAACGATCTGGGGGTTCTCCTCCTGGCCCCTTTCGACATCCGCCTCCCCGGCGGTATCGCGAGCCCCATCCAGCCCGATCTGGCCTTTGTAAGGACGGCCAACCAGCCGCGGCCCGGCGACGGGAGCTTCGCGGGCGTGCCGGACTTGGTCGTCGAGGTCCTCTCGCCGGGAACCCGGCGGTTCGATCGCACGGTCAAGCTCGCGGCCTACCGCGACGCCGGAGTCCCGGAGGTCTGGTTCGCCGACCCCATGCCGCGGCGGTTCCAGGTGCTCGCCCTGAACCCGGACGGCAAGGAGTACGTCGAGCGCGGCCTCTTCGGACCGGGTGAGGCGGTCACTTCCGCCCTCCTGCCCGGCCTGCGGCTGGAAGTGGACCGGATCTTCCCCCGCCTTCTTTGATCAAGCAGAGCCGAGCAGCCGGGCGAGTTGCCGCAACCGGTCCTCCGAAGCGTCCGAAACCGCCCAGTAGGTCATCCCCCCCTGCGACCAGTGGAGGAGGTGAAAACCCTGGCGCGAGGCGGCGACGAGATCGGCCCCCGCGCCGTCCAGGTCGTACGCGCTGGGCCAAGTGAAGACGTTGACTACGTGGCGATCGGCCCCGTAGATCAGGGCCGCGACGGGATGGTGTCCGAGATAGTCGAGCCTGCCGCCGACTAGGGGGAAGCCGCGGTTGGCGAGGTCGACGACAGTCGGGGCGTAATCGAGCTTGCCGGCGAACCAGGGCTTGACCGTGTGCTGATCGGTCGAGGCCACGTCGGCCGGATGCCCGGCGAGGAGCGAGCGGATGTGGCTCGCCACGACCTCGTCCGTGAAGTCCGGCGCGGGCCGCGGCGGCCAGACGCGCCCCAGGCTCCAGGAGGCGACCGCCACCAGCAGCAGGGCGGCGACCGCCTGAAGCCACCGCCACGATGGCCACGCGCCGGCCGCCGGCTCTGCAACCACGGCCCGGCGCAGGCGCCGGGTCTGTGCCGGCGAGGGGCGGAAGCGCAGGTCCGCGGCCCCGATCGCCTCGCGCAGGGCCCGCTGCGCGGCGAGGGCCCGGGCACAATCCGGACACTCTTTGAGGTGACGCTCGAACGCCAGGGCGCTCGCCAGGTCCAACTCGCCGTCGAGATAGGCCCCGACCTCCTGCTCGGTGTGCGGACAGCTCATGGCCGCCTCTCCTTGACCCCGTGGGCGATCAAAAAATCCTGCAATTGGCGGCGGGCGCGCGACAGGCGGGACATCACGGTGCCGATCGGGACCGCGGCGATGGCCGCGATCTCTTTATACGACAGCCCTTCGAGCTCACGCAGCACCATCACCTCGCGAAGCGGCAGCGGCAGCGACTCGAAGCCCTGCCGCAGCAGCCGGCTGTCCACCTGACGCAGCAGCTCCACCTCCGGATCGGCGCCGCCGCCCGCCGCCGAATGAATCTCCTCATCGAAGGGATCGGCGCTCTCGTGGCCGCGGTTCCGCTGCTCCAGCCAGTTGTAGAAAGAGTTGCGGACGATGGTGAGCAGCCAGGCCCGGGCGTTCACCTCGTGGAAGCCGTCGAAGAACTGCAGCGCCCGCAGGGCCGCGGTCTGCAGCACGTCCTCGGCGTCCTGATCGTTGCGGGTGAGCCAGCGAGCCAGATCGTACCCGGCGTCGAGATGCGGCAGGACGGTCCGGTCGAAGCGGCTCCGCCGGTCGTCCTGCCCGAAAAGGCGATCGCGTAACTTGTTCAGCATCGCGGGGTGTTCTGTCTCCGCGATGGTATACCCGCCGCCGGCAACCTGGACATACGGAGCCATGGGGTCCCCAGGCGTCAGATGCCTGCGGCCTACTTCGCCGTCACCTGGATCGACATCTGCGGGCCGGTCGGGACGTGCTTCGCGTCCACCAGCTTGAGGGTGATCACGTGCACGCCCGGGGTCATCTTGGGCAACATGTACGTCCCCTTGAGATCGTGGATCCCCGGACTGCGCTCCGCGTCCACCCAGACGTGGAAGTGGTCATCGCCCGGCCCCAGGGCGATCTGATAATCGAGTGGATAGGACTCTCCGGCGTCGAGCTGGGCATGGTCCGCCGGCTTCAGGATCTGGATGCTCGCGCCGCCGGGTGCATCGGCGGCATAGACCGATGCGGCGAGCGCCGTGACGAGTAGGAACAGGGCGAGGACGAGGCGATGGATCTTCATGGCTCTCCTTTGGCCGCTTTTTCGCGGCGGATCGAGGCCCCGGTTCGGCGGCGAGCGCCGCCGCCGTCCGGACTGCCTTCGCTCGTCCTAGACTGAAGTTTTCCGGCTTTATTCCATCGTCTACAGATCCTCCGTCACCGCGGGAAGGATTCCCTTCTCGATGTAGATCGGCCGGACGCGCTGGCGCAGGTCGGGCAGGAGGCTGGCGAACCAGAGGGCGGCCGCGATGCATCCGATGCCGCCGAAGAGGAGGGTGTGGGGAGCGCCGAGCCGGTGCGCCAGGGCGCCCGCCAGCAGGCTGCCGAAGGGGGTGACGCCCATGATGGCCATGGTGTAGAAGCTCATCACGCGCCCGCGCTTGTCGTCCTCGACCAGAGTCTGGAGGAGGGTGTTGCTCGCCGCCATCTGCACCATGAAGCCGATCCCGGTGACCAGGAGGAGGGCGAGCGAGAGCCAGAGGGAGCGCGACAGCGAGAAGCCGATCAGGCCGGCGCCGAAGAGGCCCGACATCAGGGGGACCACCCTCCCCAGGCCGAGGACCGACCGGCGGCTGGCGAGGAACACCGCGCCGAGGAGCGCGCCAACGCCGGTCGCCGCCATCAGGAACCCCAGGGTGTGCGGGCCGCCGTGCAGCACGGTCGAGGCGAAGATCGGCATCAGCACCGTGTAGGGCATTCCGACCAGGCTCACCAGGGCGAGGAGCAGGAGGATGCTGCGGATCGGGACCGAGCCCGCGACGTAGCTCCAGCCCGCGCGGAGCTCCGGCAGCACCTTCGCGCCCTTGGATGCCGGGCGCCGCCGCGCCGCGAGCCGCATCAGCAGGAGCGAGGCGATGACCGCGAGGTAGCTCACGGCGTCGAGGGCGAAGCACCACCCCTCCCCCACCGCGGCGATGATCACTCCGCCGATCGACGGCCCCAGCAGGCGGGCGGCGTTGACCATCGAGGAATTGAGCGCGATGGCGTTCGGCAGGTCCTCCCGCCTTTCGACCATCTCCACCACGAAGGCCTGGCGCGCCGGCATGTCGAAGGCGTTGATCAGCCCCTGGAAGAGGCTCAAGCCCAGGACGTGCCAGATGTTGATGACGCCGGCCAGGGCCAGCCCCGCCAGAGCCGCCGACTGGAGCATGGCGAGGATCTGGGTGACGACCAGCAGCCGGTGGCGGTCCCAGCGGTCGATGAGCACGCCGGCCAGGGGGGCCAGCAGGAACGAGGGGATCTGCCCCGCGAAGCCGACCAGGCCGAGAAGGAGCGCCGAGCCGGTCAGCCGGTAGACCAGCCAACTGGTCGCGATCCGCGTCATCCAACTGCCGATCAGGGAGACGGTCTGGCCGGTAAAGAACAGCCGGTAATTGCGGTGGCGCAGAGCGCGCACCATGAAGCCGAAGCCGCCCTCCCGCGGCGGTGTCGGCGATGCCGGTCTCATGAGATGAAGTCCTCTCCGCTCATGGCACTCCCTGCTACATCGAGGCGTCCTGCACGATCTCCCAGGAATCCCCGTGCCGCCGCAGGACGAGCAGGGTCAGCCCCTCGGCGGCCTTCTTCCCGGGCTGGTCCGGATAGGCGAGCTTCCAGCGGGCGGCGACCGAGAGGCCGTGGACCCGGCTTGGCCGGGCATCGCCCAGGGCGGTGAATTCGACCCCCTGGACGGGACGCGTCTCGATCACCTCGAGGCTCAGCGTCCCCATCGCCTTCCGGTCCGGGTAGCGGCGGCGGTAGCGCTCCAGCACCTGCTGCCGGCCGCGGGTGAGGCCGGTCGGCGAGAGGAAGGAGGCATCCTCGGCGTAGACCGAGGTGAAGGCGTCGAGGTCGCCGCGGTTCCAGGCGTCGGACTGCGTCTTGAGCAGCGCCTCGACGGCGCTCTGGGCGTCCCGGGCGCGCCGCACGGCCACGATCCGGTCCCAGAGGCCGAAGCCGGAGGGGCCGACGTAGCGCGAGTCCTCGGCGAAGACTGGATCGGCGAGAACCTCGTCGGCCGCGGCGAACCGGTACCCCTGGCCTTCGAGCCAGGTGAACAGGCGGCCCCACTGCGCGGCCCCGACCTCGTTGGCGTGGAGCAGGAGGATCTGCGGCGCCGGGTGCCCGAGGATCCGGTCCCCCCGCGCCTCCTGGTCGCGGACCTCGACGTGGAGCGACTCCTGGTACTCCTCCCCCACTCGCTCCATCGCCGGGCGGTCCCCCTTCCGGCGCGCCTCGACCCAGGGCGTCTCGAAGGACCAGTCCTGATCGTCGATCGTCACCGGCAGGTTCCGCTGCCCGGAGCGGGCGAGGGCGGCGCGGACGCCGTCGAGCTTGGTCGCCGTGTCCCCCTCGTCGAGGAAGGGGTAGCGGAAGAAGCGGACCTTCCGGTCCCCCTCCTGCCGCAGGAAGGCGGCGAGCCCCGCCCGGCCGGCCTCGACGTCGGCGAGATAGGCGTCGGCGGCGGTCTTGGTGAGGTCGAGGTGGTGAGCCGTGTGATTACCGAGCTCGTGGCCGGCCGCGAGCCAGCGGCGCAGGATGGCGCGGTCGGCGTCGGTCTTCACGTTGCCCCAGATCACCAGGCCCACGGCGCGAACGTGATGCTTGTCCAGCGCCGCGAGCAGATCCCGTGTGATCCGCTCCCGCTCAGCGGGATCTGTATGGAGATCGCCCGCCGCGACCGGCAGATCGTCGACGGAGATCAGGATCGGGCGCCCGGCCGGCTCCGCGCGGGCGCCGCGAAGAGCGGGGACAGCGAGCAGGGAGAAAAGAGCAAGGGATACGGCGGCGGTCGCGAGATTCGGGGGTCGCTTCATGGACGGCATGCTACTGCAACCGGCCCGGACGACGGCTCGGCAAGATTTCGATAGCGTTCCCGCTACGGGAACGTCAGACTCCCGGCATGAACGTCATTTCCTTCCTCCTCGTCGCCACCCTGGCGGCTCCGGCGGTGACGCAGAGCGCACCGCCGACGCCACCCGCTCCCTGCAGCGCGCCCGAGTTCCATCAGCTCGACTTCTGGGCCGGGGAATGGGACCTCACCTGGCCCGGGCAGGGGAACAATCCCGGAGGCCGCGGCACCAACCGAATCGAGAAGATCCTGGACGGCTGCGTGGTCCAGGAGAGCTTTGCCGCCAGCGGACCGCAGGCGCTCGTCGGCCATAGCGTCTCGACCTGGAGCGCGCAGGACAAAGTGTGGAAGCAGACCTGGGTGGACAACCAGGGCTCGTATCTCGATCTGACGGGTGAATTCAAAGACGGTGAGATGCGGCTCCAGCGCCACGCCGTCGGCCCCGACGGCAAACCGCGCATCGCCCGCATGGTCTTCTCCAACATCAAGCCGGACTCGTTCGACTGGCGCTGGGAGTCCTCCGCCGACGACGGCAAAACGTGGAAGCTTCTCTGGCCGATTCACTATCAGAGAAAGGATCGGAAGAAGGGGAACGCCGCCGCCGCTCGCTGAGTCTCGCTCCATGCCCGCCGAACCGCGGGAACCCTCTCGGTCTCTCCGAATTCCAGGATTCCGTCCGTCTCTTCCCTCGCCAGGGCCGGCCGGGCGGCGGCAGCCGTAACGTTTTTCTTTCCACCGCGCCTGAAGCAGTGTGGGGGAGAGAGGAACGCAGTCCCTTCTCCATTCCCGAAATGAGTTATGCAACATTGTCAGAAACTTTGACGGCGCGCGAAGATCCTCTTTAAGATGAGAAACGATCACGTCGAATGGCCAAACCGGCGCGCCCGCGAAGAGTTGTCGCTGACGGGAGTGACCTTGGCTTGACGGGGATCGTAAAACAATGGACGTGCCCATCCTGGCGCGTCGAGAAAGGAATGGTGGATCATGGTTGGCGTCCTACCACGTTTTCATGGTCTGGTCCGCGGCCTGGAAGGGGTCGCGTCGTCCCCCCAATTCGAAGGCCGGTTCGGCCGGATCTTCCGCACGCTGCCGCCCGCGCGCGTTTCGCGCGACGGCGAGGAGCTGAAGAAGCTGGCCGCCGCGATGACCGCGGCGGCCGAGGGGGCGCCAACCCCGGAGGACCAGGACGACGACGAGGAGAACAGCGGCATCAGCGCGGGGTATACCTATCTCGGTCAATTCATCGATCACGACCTGACGTTCGATCCGAACAGCAGCCTGGACAAGCAGAACGATCCCAACGCCCTGGTGGACTACCGCACGCCGCGCTTCGATCTCGATTCCGTCTACGGCCGCGGTCCCGACGATCAACCGTACCTCTATGAGGACGGCGGCCTGCGCATGCTCCTCGGCCGGCCGCTGACCGGCAACCCGCACGATCCGAAAACTCGCGACCTGCCCCGGAACGTCCCCGGGTCCGGTCCGAAGCGGGCCCTCATCGGCGATCCCCGCAACGACGAGAACGTGATCGTCTCGCAGCTCCAGGGGATCTTCCTGCGCTTCCACAACCGGATGGTGGAGGTCCTGCAGGGCACCGACGCCACCTTCGAGGACGTTCAGCGCTACGTTCGCTGGCATTACCAGTGGGTCGTGCTGCACGACTTCCTGCCCACGATCCTCGGCCAGGAAACCCTGGAGAAGATCCTGCCGCATCTGAAGAAGAAGAGCTCGATCTACGAAGACAAGCCCAACCTGCAGTTTTACCATTTCGATAACGACCCGTTCATTCCGGTCGAGTTCTCCGTCGCGGCCTACCGCTTCGGCCACTCGATGGTGCGGCCGATCTACCGGCTCAACTCGACGCTCCCGGACCGCTTCGCCATCTTCTCGATGGACCCCAACACCAGCCTGACCGGCTTCCGCGAGTTCCCGTCCCCGTGGGCGATCGACTGGACGCTCTTCTTCGATTTCGGGAACCATCCGCCGAAGCACGGCCCGGGCCGCGTCCAGCCGGCGTACAAGATCGATTCGTCGCTGGTCAATCCGCTCGCCCATCTCCCCGCCTCGATCGGCGGCAAGATGGTCTCGCTCCCCGAGCGCAACCTCCTGCGCGGCTGGCGCATGAGCCTGCCCTCCGGCCAGGACGTGGCGCGGAAGATGGGGATCAAGCCGATTTCCGACGACGACCTGCGGGTGGGCAAGGCGACGGAAGCGGACAGCGCCAACAACACCCGGCTGGTCGACATCGCGCCCATTTTCAAGGACAACGCTCCGCTCTGGTACTACATCCTGGCGGAGGCCCAGCAGCACTTCAAGAAGAATGACACCCCGATCCATCTCGGGCGCGTGGGCGGACGGATCGTCGGCGAGGTGTTCGTCGGTCTGCTGCTGGGCGACAAGCACTCCTTCCTCAACCAGGATCCGGACTGGAAGCCGCTGGAGGTCTTCACCCCGGGCGGCAAGAAGTTCGGCATCGCCGATCTGATCTCGGAGGCGATGAAGGCATAGTCCTCAACTCTCGGCGCGGGGCCGCTTTGACGCGGCCCCGCGCTCACCTCCGCCCGGCAAGAAACAGGTACCATCCGCCGGTGGTACTCGCGACGCACAGCCCACAAACGGAAGCGCGGGGGAAGCTCACTCCTCTGGGCTCTGAAGTCCTCACTCTCGCCGCGACGCTCGCCCATCGGGCCGCGCAGGCTCCCGGCGCGCTGGCCTTCGCGGACGGCTCCACGACGCTGAGCTACGGGCGGCTCCAGGAGGAGGCCCGGGCGCTGGCGGGCGGGCTGGCCCGCCTCGGGGTGCGCCGCCAGGACCGCGTGGCGCTCCTCCTGCCGGCCGGACTGGACTTCATCCGCGCCTTCTTCGCCCTCCAGCATCTCGCGGCGGTCCCCTGCGCCTTCGATCCGCAAGCCCCGCCGGAGACGGCGGCCCGCCGGGCGGCCCGGATACGGCCCCGTCTCGTCCTGACGGCGGAGGCGCTCGCGGATCTGCCCCTGGGGACGCCGCCGCCGCTGACGTGCAGCGAGGAGGACGTCGCCTTCCTGCAACCTACGTCGGGGACCTCCGGCGAGCCGCGGGCCGCGATAATCACGCAGGCCAACGCGCTCGCCTCGCTCCGCGCCGCCCGCGAGATGCTCGGCGCCGGTCCCCGGGACGTCCTGGTGAGCTGGGTTCCCCCGTGGCACGACCTGGGCCTGCTCCGGTTCGTGCTCGGACCCGTCTACTTCGGGGCGCCCTGCCATCTGGTGCCGCCCGCGATCCGCACCCTTCCCCTGTGGCTCCGGACGGCTTCCGAGGTCCGCGCCACCCTCCTCGGCGCGCCGGACTTCGCCTGGCGTCTCGCCACCCGACTGGTGGACCCCCAAGGGCTCGACCTCTCGTCTCTGCGCTGCGCCACCAACGGCGGCGAGCCGGTGCGGCGGAGCACGATCGCCGGCTTCGAGGAGCGCTTCGGCGTGCCGGGCGTCCTCCGCCCCGGCTATGGGCTGGCGGAGGCGACCCTGGGAGTGACCGCCCTGCGGCCGGGCGAGCCGCTGCGGGTCGACGACCGCGGCAACGTCTCCTGCGGCCGGCCGCTCCCCGGAGTCGAGGTGCGCATCGCCGAGGAGGCGGACGATCCGGGGGAGATCCTGGTCCGCGGCCCCGCCGTCTTCGCCGGCTACTTCGAGGCGGAGGAGGCGAGCGCCGAGACGCTCCGCGGAGGCTGGCTGCGCACCGGCGACGTCGGCCGGCTGGACGCCGGCGGTCACCTCTATGTCCTCGGCCGCCGGCGGGCCCTGCTCAAGCGCGGCGGCGCTCCGCTGGCGCCGCGCGAGCTCGAAGAGGCCGCGGGGAGCGTGCCGGGCGTGCGGCTCGCCGCCGCGGTCGGACTGCCGCCGGCCGGCGGCGCGGCGACCGAGGAGATCACCGTGGCGATCGAGGCCGAGCCGGCCTCCGCCGCCGCGCTCCCTCAGCTCGCGGCGGAGGTGGCTGCGGCCATCGAGGCGGCGGTCGGCTTCGCTCCGGACCGGGTAATGGTGCTGGCGCCGCGGGCGATCCCGCGCACCGCCAACGGCAAGATCCGCCATCCGGTGCTGCGCCGCGAGCTGATCGAAGGGGATCTCGAACGGCGGGGGACGGTGCTGTTCAGCGCCCGCCGGTCTCCGGGGTAAGCCCGGCGGCCAGCAGATCGCGCAGCAGACCCAGCCCGGTCTCCTCCGGGGATGCCAGCAAATACCCTTCGAGCCAGCGGGCGGCGGCGGCGGCAAGGGCGGTCTCCCAGACCTCCGCCGGTCCGCAGGGGGGAGCCACGGCGAGCGCCTCCCCCACTTCGACCTCCACCCCGCTGCGCCGCCAGCGAGCCGCCAGCGGCACGAGCGGCGCGCCCGCGAGCCGGGCCATCGCGAAGGGACCCCGGGCCAGATGGATCGCGCGGCCCAGGCAGGGCACCCGGAAACCCGGACCGGCCACCACGTCGAGCGCCACGACGACGAAGCCGCCGGCGGCAAGATGGGTGAGGGCGCGCTGGAACGCCGCCGCCCGGCGCTGGCCGTCCCCTTCCGTCGATTCCAGGCAGACCGGCGGCCCGGGCACATAGGGCGAGCCCTGGCGCAACAGGAGCACCGGACCGGGGAGCCGCTCGATCGCCGCGCCGAGGGCCTGCACGGCTCCGACGTGAAAGAACCCCAGGACGAGGGGCGGGCGGAGCGCCGCGAGCCCCGCGGGCGTTCGTACCAGGGGGCGCACCTGCTCGATCCCGGTACGATGAAGGCGGTCGATCAGGAGGCGGTTGCGCGCCTCAAGGCCGCCGATGCTCCAGGCGACGCGCGCCGCCGACCGGCGATCGAGATGGGGAAAGAGGGTCTGGACCTGCTCCGGGCTCGGCCAGCGGCGGGACAGCCGGTTGCGCAGGGAGCCGAGCGCCGAGGCCGCCGGGAGCGCCAGCCGGGGGTGCCGCGCCGCCAGCGGAGTCAACCCGCGCTCCAGCCGATCGAAGAGACGGCGCGCGGCCCGGCTCAACGTTCCACTGCCACGGCGCGGGCGTGGGCGACGAGCAGGCCCACGGTGAGGGGCGGGCCGGCGAGCAGCTCGGCGACGCCCGCCAGGCCGAACCGCCGTTCGCAGTCGAGCAGCAGCTCGACCAGGGCGATCGAGTCCAGTCCCAGGCCACCGGCGCCGAGCCGCAGATCATCCGGCAAAACAGCGGGCAGCTCGCGGCTCCACCCGAGCGGGGAGCGCGAGCGCAGGAGGTCCCGCACCGCGTCCTCGATCTCCAGGCTCACCCCGGCCGCCGGCCGTAGGAGGTCTCGCGGTCGAGCACCTCCAGGGTCTTGTAGTAGAGCCCGTCGGCCTCCTCGCGGCTGTTGCCGATGGCGGTGAGCCCAAGCTTGCCGAACTCGGAGACGGCGCCGATCAGGTGGAAGAGGACGCCGGAGTCGGTCGCGTGGCTGTAATGGAGGCGGTTCTCGGTGAGGATGTCGATCAGGTCCTCGGGGAGCAGCCCGCGGTAGGAGTCGGAGCGCAGGTTGTCGGTCGCCCGGTAATACTTGGCGAGCCCGGTGGGGGAGAAGAAGAGGCCGGTCTCGCGGTCCAGATGGCCGCCGGTCAGGAACTGGAGCGCGAGGTAGGGATGGGTGGTGCCGCCCATCCGCAGGTTGATCTCCAGCGCCGCCATGCTCCACTCCTCGGCCGGATCGTCGCGCCAGAGCAGGAAGTCGATGCCGAAGCGGCTCACCACGCCGTTGGCGGCGAGCACCTCCCCGATCCGCAGCGCGGCCTCCTGGATGCGCTGCCGGTAGTCCTGCCGGGCCGGGAAGCTGCAGCCGAGGAAGACCTGGTCGCTCGGGCCGCCCAGGATCTGGTCGTGGGTCGAGATCGGCAGCACCTGGCCCTGCGGATTGCTGCGCAGCTGGGCGCTCGGCGAGACCTTCTCCCGGCCCTCGACGAACTCCTCCACGATGCCGCCCATCCGGCAGAACTTCTCGCAGTAGGCGTCGAACGTCTCGTCGGGCACCGGCAGCTCGACCCGGCGCAGCGCCTCGCGCACCGCGGCGCGCCCGCCCAGCTCCGGATAGCGGAAGACGGCGTTCCCCTCGCCCGAGAAGCTGTCGTTCAGCTTGACCACCGCCCGCCGGATGCCCGGCCGGCGCGCCGCCAGCTCGACCAGCGACTCCTCGATCTCGTCCTGGCTGTGGAGGTCCTCGAACCCCTCCGGCAGCGCCACCCCGGCCTGGCGGAACACCTTGCGGCTGCTCGACTTGGTGCCGAGGTCGGCGAGGTCGGGATCGGCGCCGTTCAGCGGGATGCCGAGGAGGACGGCGAGCTTGCGCTCGAGCGGCGTCGAGTTGAACACGGTCAGATAGGCGCGCGAGCGGTCCTGGATCCCCTCGCGGATGCGCTCGATCAGGCGCGGCCGCTCGAGGATCTTCTCGGTCAGCGAGCGCGGCGAGGCGTCGTAGGCGCAGAGCAGCGTCAGGCGCGACCGGGCGTGGCTGGCGGGGATGCCGGCGAGGAGCTGGAAGTAGTAGTCCAGGATCATCGGGTGCACCGGCTGCGAGGTGACGTAGACCACCCGCGCCCGCGGATTGCGCAGCCGGATCAGGAGGAAGAGCAGCCGCTCCTCGTAGAAGCTGGCGCCGGCGAGCTTGCGCAGCTCGCTCTGATCGAGCGTCATCGAGGGGACCACGACCGAGGTGTGGGGCTCCTCGTCGGCCATGGTGAGGGCCTCCCACACCGATGCCAGACGGGTCTGGAGCTTCCCGGAACGCGGCGAGCTCGGCCTCGGGGGTGAGGTCCACGGGGAACGGCGGCTTCGGGATCACGAGGCGGCGATCTCCAGGGCTCCGACGCGGCTCAACCCGGGCCGACCACGTGCAGGGGCGACGCGCCTCCCGCCAAAAGGGGCGCCGCCGTCACGCTGTCCTCGTGCAGGTCGATCGAGAGCCCGAGCGCCTCCGCCTGCAGCCGCACCTGGCGGCGGAGGTGGAAACGCAGGGGCCGGATCAGGGTGAAGTCCGAGGTGAGCTGGAGGAGCTTCTCGGAGTCCTCGCCCGGGTAGCTGCGGGTCAGCACCTCCCGGCGCTCCTCCACCCACTGCGCGCTCACCTCGCCGCGCGCCAGCTTCTGCTCCAGGATGGCGAGCTGGCCGGCGCGGTTGAGGATCTCCGGATGATGGTTGACGCCGAAGACGCGCGGCATCGAGCCGCCGGCGTCGCGGGCGAACTCGATCATGGTGATCGCGTCCCCCACCGGGCCGCCGACGCCGAGCGTCTCCCAGCCGATCGGCAGGACGCCCTCCGGGAAGGCGCCGCCGATCGGAATGAGGTCGAAGAGCCGGTTGTCGAGCACCCGCAGCCGGTGGTCCGGAGCCAGCTCGTCGCAGAAACGGCGGAACCAGGGATGAGCGCAGGCCTCGGCCGTGAGCACGTTCTCCAGCACGCCCGTGCTCTTGCCCCCCTTCTCCGGGCCGCGGAGGACCGGCGCCGCCAGCCCCGACCAGTGGCACATCACGCCGAACGTGTGGCAGACGGCGAGCAGCGCCGCGTTCTCGTCGGCGACGATGCGGTCGAAGAGCCGGTAGAGCGGCGCCTGCCACGAGGCATCCTCACGGATGCCCTGGCTCGCCTCCGAGATGCCGTCGTTGGCTGCCGGGTCGATGTGCCCCGGGCCGCCGGTGCCGAGGTAGACCGAGAAGCGCTCGCCCGGCGGCTCCGGGATCATGCCGCAGCGGCGCACGTCGAAAGAGAGCGCGCGGACCCGGACGCCGGTCTCCGCCGCGACCGGCACGAGCTCGCTGGCGGCGTCGAGCACGGCGTGGACCAGGCAGTCGTGGCCGAGGTTCGGCCAGCCGTGATTCATGTCCAGCACCGCGACGTCGACAATCCGTGGATCGGCGGGCGGCAGATCCCCGGGCCGCTCGACCCGGACGTACTCGATGACTGGAGCGCTCAAGGTGCTCGTGTGCTTGGAGAGAAAGGGCATCGCTCGTTTCTTTGGGAGACGCTTTAGTGGACGCGGGTCAGGACTCCACGCGGGCAGGTCCGGCGTCGGGAAACAGTCCTATGCAACTCCGGGGCCTGGCTGTCTGCCGGACGCTCCGGACGATCCATTGTGGCGCTCTCATGTCGTTGCCGGGGAGCCTATCGGAATCCTGGTTTCAGGGCCAGAGCATCGGCGCTGGCGCGGAATTTGCCTCGAAATTCCGCCTGGAGGGAACCGTCTGGTTCCCATCTCTTCAAACGCCACAAGGAGGTCGCAATGCAGCGTAAGGTTTCCAGGAGAGTGTCCGCGCTCGGTCTCATCGCCGGCGTGGCGCTCACGGTAGCGGCTCTCGCCGCCGACACCCCGAGCACCGGCACCGGAGTGACCTTGGTCAACGGCAGCAATCACCACATCTACGCCTATACCCGCTACGGCGAGGGTTCCTGCGAGGGGAAGCCCAAGTCTCAGACGGCCAGCATCGAGGCCGGCCAGAGCGTGACTATCGACTCGGGGGACTCCAGCGTCTGCTTCTGCCTGCAGGTGCCGGAGCGCCGGACCTGCGCCAGCGGCTGGTCCGAGATCAAGGCCGGCGGCACGCGCCACCTTCAGTAAACCGAGTTTCCAGGCGAGGAGGGGAGCCGTGGGACGCTTCCCCGGCTCCCCTTCCCTGCCCATCGGCACGGCCTTCCTCAGCCTTCCCTCGACGCCAACATCTTCCTCCCGGACCGCGTTGTATACTCTGCAACCGGAGGACTCCCCCCTATGCCTAGGCAATCGAGGCAATCCAAGCACTCCAGCCAGCACTCCCAGCAAAACGTCCGGCTCACCACTCCGCTCGTCCGCGAGAACGGCGCCCTGCGTCCGGCGAGCTGGGACGAGGCGCTCGACCGCGCGGCGGCGGGCTTCCGCTCGGCGGTGGAGAAGCATGGCCCGACCACGTTCGGGCTGTTCAGCTGCTCCAAGACCACCAACGAGATGAACTACCTGGCGCAGAAGTTCGCCCGGACGGTGATCGGCTGCAACAACATCGATAGCTGCAACCGGACCTGACACGCTCCCAGCGTCGTCGGTCTGGCGACGGTCTTCGGCATGGGGGGCGGCACCAGCTCCTACCGGGAGATGGAGGAGACGGACCTCGTCATCCTCTGGGGCAGCAATGCCCGGGACGCGCACCCGATCTTCTTCCATCACGTCCTGCAGGGGATCCACAACGGCGCCCGGCTGTTCGTCGTGGACCCGCGCCGGAGCTCGTCGGCCCAGTGGGCGGTCCCGGGAGGGGGGCACCTGCAGCTCCACGTCGGCACCGACATCCCGCTGGCCAACGCCGTGGCGCGGGAGATCCTCGCCGCCGGCCTCGAGAACCGCAGCTTCATCGAGCACGCGACCAGCGGCTTCGAGGAGCTCCGCCGCCATCTCGAGCCCTGGACGCTGGAGCGCGGCGAGGCGATCACCGGCGTGCCCGCGGCGCAGATCCGCGAGCTCGCCCACTCCTTCGCCCGCGCGGACCGCGCCCAGCTCTGCTGGACGCTCGGCATCACCGAGCACCACAACGCGGTGGACAACGTGCGGGCGCTGATCAACCTCAACCTGCTCACCGGCCACGTGGGCCGCTACGGCTCCGGCGTCTGCCCGCTGCGCGGACAGAACAACGTCCAGGGGGGCGGCGACATGGGCGCCCTGCCCGACCGGCTGCCCGGCTTCCAGCACGTGGAGAACCCGGAGCTGCGAGCAAAGTTCGAGCGCGTCTGGGGCGTTCCCGTTCCGCCGCAGCGCGGCTGGCACCTCTCCGGGATGTTCGAGGCCATGGAGCGCGGCGAGCTGACGGCCCTCTACGTCATCGGCGAGAACCCGGCCAACTCCGAGGCGGACCAGCACCGCACCCTCGAGCGCCTGCGGGGGCTCGAATGCCTGGTGGTGCAGGACATGCTCCTCACCGCCACCGCCGAGCTGGCCGACGTGGTGCTGCCGGCCGCCGCCGGGTGGTGCGAGTCCGAGGGCACGGTGACCAACAGCGAGCGGCGCGTCCAGCGGGTGCGCCAGGCGCTGCCGCCGCCCCCCGGCGTGCGCGACGACCTCGAGATCCTCTGCGACCTCGCCCGCCGCATGGGCCGCGACCTCGGCAATCCGACCGCCGAGGAGCTGTGGAACGAGCTGCGCTCCCTCTCCCCCGTCCACGCCGGCATGTCCTACGCCCGGCTGGAGGCGGAGGAAGGCTTGCAGTGGCCCTGCTACGATGAGACCCACCCCGGCGAGATGTACCTGCACGGCCGGCTCTGGGAGCGGCCGGTCGTGGGGCCGCGGGCGCCCTTCGCCTGCGTGGATCACGATCCGCCGGTCGATGAGCTGACCGACGAGTTCCCCCTCCGCCTGACCACCGGCCGCCACCTGGATTCCTACAACACCGGCGTGCAGACCGGGCTCTACTCCTCGCCCAACCGCCGGCCCGGGGGGATCGACCTCTCCCCCGAGGACGGCCGGCGCCTGGGGCTCGCCGCCGGGGACTTCGTGCGCGTGGTCTCCCGGCGCGGCGCGGTGGTGGCCCCGGTGCGCTTCGACGACGGGCTGCCGCCCGGCCTGGCGTTCATGACCCTCCACTTCCCCGGGCAGGTCGCCACCAACGAGCTGACCGTGGACGCCGTCGATCCCCAGTCCGGCACCTCGGAGTTCAAGGCCACCGCGGTGCGCATCGAGCCGGTGCCGGCGCCGGTGCCGGCTTAAAAAGCCTGGAGACCCGATGGACCTGCACTTCAACGCCGCCGAGCCCGACCTGGAGGAGATGGCGGCCGTCGACGGCTGCCTGTCCGCGGTCTTCGGACAGTCCCTGAGCGGCGACCGCCGGCACTCCCGGCAGTACCTGCTCCCCGTCCTCCACGCCATCCAGGACCGCAAGGGGTGGATCAGCCCGGGAGCGCTGAACTACGCCTGCCGCCGGCTGGAGGTGCCGCCGGCCGAGGCCTTCGGCGTGGCCGATTTCTACTCCCTGTTCCACACCCGCCCCCATCCGCCGGTGACCGTGCACGTCTGCGACGACATCGCCTGCCGGACCCGCGGCGCCGAGGCGCTCTGCGCGGAGGTGGCGGCGGCGCTCGGCCCCGAGGGGGAGAGCCGGGAGGGGCATGCCACCTGGCACCGCAGCCCCTGCCTCGGCCTTTGTGAACGGGCGCCCGCGGCGCTCGCCGTGATCGCCGGCCAGCCGCCGCGCGACCGCGACCTGGCGCCGGCCACCGGCGGCGACGTCCTGGCCGTGCTCGCCGGCGAGCCCGCGCTGCCCCCGCCGCTCTCCCTCTCCGTGCCCCAGATCGGCCAGCCGGGCCTCAAGCTGCTGGCCCGCGTCGGCCGGGTGGACCCCGCGAGCCTCGACGGCTACCGGGCCGCCGGCGGCTTCCTCGCCCTGCGCCGCGCCTTCGAGATGGGACCGGCGGCGGTGGTCAAGGAGGTGGTCGAGGCCAAGCTCGTGGGCCGCGGCGGCGCCGCCTTCCCCACCGGGGTGAAGTGGCAGGGCGCGCGCGGGGCCACGCTGCCGCGCTACCTGGTCTGCAACGCCGACGAGTCCGAGCCCGGCACCTTCAAGGACCGCATCCTGATGGAGCACGATCCCTTCGCGCTGATCGAGGCGATGACCATCGCCGGCTTCGCCACCGGCTGCGAGCGGGGGTACCTCTACCTGCGCGGCGAGTACCCGCTGGCGCTGGCGCGGATCGAGAACGCCATTGCCCGCTGCCGCGACCGCGGCCTCCTGGGGGACGACATCCTGGGCGACGGCGTGCGCTTCGACGTCGAGCTGCGGCGCGGCGCCGGGGCCTACATCTGCGGCGAGGAGACGGCGCTGATGAACTCGCTGGAGGGGCGCCGCGGCGAGCCGCGCAACAAGCCGCCCTTCCCCACCGAGGCCGGCCTGTTCGGCAAGCCCACGGTAATCAACAACGTCGAGACCCTGGTCAACGTGCTCCCCATCGTGATCGAGGGGGGGAAGGCCTTCGCCGCCACCGGCACCGAGCGCTCGACCGGCACCAAGCTCTTCTGCCTCTCCGGCCACGTGCAGCGCCCCGGCCTCTACGAGGCGCCCTTCGGCATCACCCTCGGCGAGCTGCTCGACCTGGCGGGAGGGATCGGCGGCAGCGGCCGGTTGCAGGGGATCCTGCTGGGCGGCGCGGCCGGCGCCTTCGTCACCCCGGACCAGCTCGACATCCCCCTCACCTTCGAGGGGACGCGCGCCGCCGGCGCCACCCTCGGCTCGGCGGTGGTGATGCCGTTCGACGACACGGTGGATCTGCGCCAGATCCTGCGCCGCATCGCCCAGTTCTTCCGCGACGAGTCCTGCGGCCAGTGCGTCCCCTGCCGGGTGGGCACCGTGCGCCAGGAGGAGCTGCTCCACCGGCTGGCGACCGGCCGGCCGCTGGGCTCGGTGGCCGCCGAGGTGGCCCTGCTCCAGGAGCTGGGTCAGGCGATGCGCGACGCCTCCATCTGCGGCCTCGGCCAGACCGCCTCGGGCGCCATCGAGTCGGCGCTCGCCCGCTTCCCCATCCTTCAGCAGACCCAGGAGACGCGATGAACGGCCAGGACGCGCCCGATCTCAAGACCCCCGTCCCCCGCGGCCCGCTGCCGGTGCTGCCGCCGCCCCGCCCCCGGCGGGCGGTGGAGCTGACCATCGACGGCCAGAGCGTCGCGGTGCCCGAGGGGGCGACGCTGCTCGAAGCCGCCCGCCAGCTCGGGATCGAGACGCCCACCCTCTGCTACCTGGAGAATCTGACGCCGGTCAACGTCTGCCGCATCTGCGTGGTGGAGGTGGAGGGCTCGCGGGTGCTGGTCCCCGCCTGCTCGCGCCAAGCCGAGCCGGGGATGGTGGTGAAGACCGACTCCGAGCGCGTCCGCCTCAGCCGGCGGATGGTGCTCGAGCTGCTGGCCTCCTCGGTGGACCTGTCCACCGCGCCGCAGATTCAAGGCTACATGGAGCGCTACGACGCCCACCCCGAGCGCTTCGGCCCGCCGGCCCCGCCCTCTCAAGCCGGCGAGCGGGATGCCACCCGGCCCGGCCACCACCATCCGCCTCACGACGGCGAGGCCGCCACCGTCCACCAGCCGGTGAAGGTGGACAACGACCTCTACGTCCGCGACTACTCGAAGTGCATCGTCTGCTACAAGTGCGTGGAGGCCTGCGGCACTGACGCGCAGAACACCTTCGCCATCGCGCTCGCCGGCCGCGGCTTCGAGGCCCGCATCTCGACCGAGTACGACGTGCCGCTGACCGACTCGGCCTGCGTCTACTGCGGCAACTGCATCGGCGTCTGTCCCACCGGCGCCCTGATGTTCAAGAGCGAGTTCGACCTGCGCCAGCAGGGCGCCTGGAACGAGCCCGCCCAGACCGCCACCGACACCATCTGCCCCTACTGCGGCGTCGGCTGCACCCTCACCGTCCACGTCCAGGACGACAAGATCGTCAAGGTCACCTCCCCCACCGACAACGACGTCACCCGCGGGCACCTGTGCATCAAGGGGAGGTTCGGGTGGGAGTGGGTGAATTCGGGGAAGTAGGGATCTTCAGGCCCAACGGGCTCTCTTCCCGACCTGATCCTGGATCAACCTACGAGGCTGATTGTAGGGGCGACCTGCGGTCGCTCTCAACGGTTCCATTACGCAACCGGTCCGGAACAACACTCAGACAATGAGCACCCCTTAAACACAACGTGCTTCTCTATCGGTTAGGCCCTTATGTTGGGCGACGTCTTCTTGGCGAGGACGTAGCAACGATTAAAGGATTAACAAGCTTTTCGTAAAGGCCGAATAAATGCTCAGCTCGGTCGCTATCCCCCGTAAAAGCAGAAGCATGGTAAAGCTTGTCTACTGCCTTATCGAGTGCTCGATGTGCTTTCCTAAGCGGCGCTGGCATGACATCAACATCGTAGAGATCAGCAAGCGTCGCGCTTGGGAACTGCGCGCGAGCGTCGAGCACTGCTTGGGCAAAGGACCGCACTTTGTGACGTTGTTGCTCGGTAGCCTCAGGCCAAGGGAATGTGTTGTAAACGATACCTACTGAGTACCTATAGTCACTCTTCAGTCGTCCCCCGATCTGGCGCAACCAAGACATATGCATGGCTGAAGTAAGAATACCGAAATGCCATAAATCGGCATCGAGAATAACACGTACAAGGCTACTGGGAATTGTGGGCGGCTTCAGCCAAGCAATAGGAAGATACTCTCGCCGTTCGGAACTGGATTCAGGAATAACCAGGAAGGGATGGCTAGGAATAACAGTAACGTGGTAGCGCGTTGGGTTACGCGCTAGCGCTACTGTCCCAGGACTTATGCTGCCGAGCCTGAAGCGCTTGACGGCAGCAATGCGCTCCATCACGGCAGGCATCGAGCGGAGTTCTTCGGGAGAAGCACTCTCTAACGCCAAAATCCAACGATCAACACCCCTGATAAATTCCTTGGAACCGACAAAGGGATGCAAATATTTCTTGGCCTTTGGCTCAAGGCGTAAAAGCGCGATCCTCTCTTGAGCGTCAAAAATATAATTGCCATCATCAATTGGCTTGGAGCCTATAACGAGCGGCGGAACGTCGCATAAAGGTCTACTCGTTTCTTTTACGACAAGATGCCGGTCCACGACGGAGCCCGCGTCAAACAGGTAGGGTGTTAGTGCGCCGTGCGCGCTTTCGGTGGGATTACCGTAGATGTCACTGTAGCTGAATAGCCTTTTTACAGGTTTTTCCTGGTCTTGGCGACAAAGACCAATCACTACTACGTGAACATGTGCCCTGTTACGAGCGTCGCTGCCCCATGCGAAAGTGCGGTGAGCGAAGATTATCTCAAGCCCGCATCTCTGAAAAAGAATTGGCCATAATTGCGCCACCTGCTCGCCTTGAGTAATCGAGTTTGTGGCAACAAAACCTATGCTCGCGCGTGATTGCCGCAAGTAAGTTCCCGCCTTGATAAACCAAGCTGCAACATAATCGAGCGTCCCTCCACTGCCGCCGAGCTGGGCGATGCGCTGCACTTGGCTCCTTTGCGTTAGGCTTTGGTATTTAGCGCCACCGAAAGGGGGATTACCCAGAATAAACGAGCACGCTTCAGGAGCTAGAAGGCTTTCCCAATCGATCTCGAGCGCGTCCGAATGGTAAATGTGCGGAGATTTTTCTATGGGGATCCGAGCATAGCTTTCGCCAAACTCAAGAGAGAGTCGGTTATTCATTATATGGTCCATCATCCACAGTGCTACTTCTGCTATACGAGCAGCAAACTCTCCAATCTCAACCCCGTAGAATTGATCTACGTCAATCTTACACATCTGGGTGACATCTAGGGTTAATTGGCTGTTCTTGCGGAGAGCCTTTAAGAGGTCGATCTCGAGAAGTCGCAGTTCGCGATAGGCGATAATTAAGAAGTTCCCACAGCCACATGCTGGATCGAAAAACCGGAGCGTAGACAGCCTGCTATGGAATGCCTCAAGCGCCTTACGGCGCCCTCCGTCACGTCTCTCAGCCAGACGCTTGAAGTCGGCGCGCAAGTCGTCGAGGAAGAGAGATTCTATTACCTTAATAATGTTTTTCTCTGTTGTGTAGTGAGCCCCTTGAGATCGGCGCTCCCGCTTGTCCATGACCGATTGGAACAGTGATCCAAATATCGCCGGCGAAATAGCGTCCCAGCCGAAATCGAGAGCATTAATTAAAAGAGAGCGCATGCCGGAATCAAACGAGGGTATGGGCAAGTTTCCCTTAAACAGATCCCCGTTAATGTATGGGAACTGCGCCAAGTCTTCATCAAGTGCATGCTGGCGCTGCTTCACGGGCTTGTTCAAGACCTCAAATAGCTGACTGAGCCACAAGCCCGTATCGCTGCCATCAGAGTTAGTTCTCTGAGTAATGAGTGTGAAGAAAATATCTCTTGGCTCAAAAATGCCTGTATCATCGGCAAAAAGGCAGAATACTAAACGGACCAGGAATCGCTCTAGATCGTGTCCTTCATAGCCAGATGCCTTCAAGGCGTCATGGAGCTTCCCCATAATCTCGGAAGCCTCAACATTGACCGGATCCTGATCTCGGAAAGCTCGCTTTTGGACGCCAACAATAAAGCCAAAAGACTCGACGTGGCGCGAAAGTTCGTGAAGCGAAAATCTAAGCGCAGAGTCCTCCTCAAGGTCGTAAAGCTCAAACGTCTGGAAGTCGCTCACCAATATATAGCGCGGCAGTTCGCTCTCTCTCAGTCCAGGGAAATAATCGAGCGCTTGTTGCTTAGCGCGAAACAAGCTCCGGCCCGCGCTTTTCTGCTCTACGAGAAGGACACCTTTCCAGAACAAGTCGATAAAGCCGCGGTTTCCTCCGAGATTCTTGACAGGTTCTTCAAAGCTAGCAACGCGGCGCCGCGTAATACCAAAAACTTCAAAAAAATCATTATAGAATGATTGGCTTTCCCCCCTTTCGTATCTTGCACTCTTCCATGCTTCGGCAAAGTGGGCCGCCCGAACTCTTATCTCGTTCCAACTAAGTCTCATATTAAAATGATACCTCTATATTAAATCATCGTTTCCGGGGAGGGATGGCAGCACCGATTCACACCTGCAGTGATAACGCCAGATCTACCCGGCCCAGTTCTCCGTCTGCAGCCCCGGCACCCGCTCGAACTCCCGCAGATTGTTCGTAACCAGGATCAGATCCCTGGCCAGCGCATGCGCCGCGATCAGGCTGTCGAGGTCTCCGATCGGGGTTCCCCGTCGCTCCAGATGCGCCCGGATGCGCGCTCCGACGACGGCAGCGTCTTCGTCGAAGGGGAGGATCTTGATCGGGGAGAGAAAGAAATCCAGCCGGGAATGGTTCGCGGTGGCCTGCTGGCTCTTCTCGGCTCCCTGACGCAATTCCAAGACCGTGATGACGCTCAGGGCAACCGCCTCTCTCCCGACGGCCTGGAGCCGTTCGAGGACTTCGGGTGGACGGTTCTTCAGGGCGTAGATGCAGATGTTCGTGTCCAGGAGGTAGGTCACGAGTCCAGGCTCTCCCGCCGCTGGCGCTCCTGCCGCGGGCGCTCGAAGTCGGGGCTCATCCCCTCGAAGGCCTTCCAGAAATCGTCCGGCCACTTCTCACGCTCGAGAGGCTCCAAGATGAGCTGGTCACCCTGGCGGCGGATGGTGACCTCTTCGACCCCAGAGGGGAACCGGAACTCCTTGGGGAGCCGGACGGCCTGACTGTTACCGCTCTGAAAGACTTTGGCCCTGGGCATTCGCGTTCCTCCGCCAGAAGTATATACCCGTATATACACGGAAGCCTCCAACCTCTCCCAGCCAAGCAAAGGCCCACATGCTCCCTGAAGGGAGTCTAGAATCCCGGAGGACCCGATACTCCGGGAGAGTCTCCATGGCTAACAGCATCAAGAATGACCGCGTGGAAGAGCTCGCGCGCAAGGTGGCCGCAGAGACGGGTGAAAGCCTCACCGACGCCGTCATCCATTCTTTGGAGGAGCGCCTGGAGCGGCTCGAAAGGTACCGAACCGCTCCCGCACTCGCCGAGACCCTGATGGCCATCGGGCGGCGTTGTAGCGCCCTGCCCGACCTCGACACACGATTTTCCGACGAGATCCTTGGCTACGACGAAAAAGGCACCTTCCGCTGAAGGTCATCGACACTTCTGCCCTCCCGGCCATTCTCCTCAAGGGCAACGACTTTTCCAGGACCGATGTCCTGCCGGTAGACCCCGTCAACTCCCGATGAGCCACTTCGCCGCGCCAATTTGACAGGGCGAGGCTCCCCCGTGAGATTTTCGCGAAAAATCTCGCGGGGGAAGCCTCCCCTCTGAAAGCCACGGCAAAATTTTGGCGGGGGACGGCCGCCCGCTGAAAGATTTCCGGAAAAGTTCGCGGGGGAAGCCTCCCCCTCGAGATTTTTGGGAAAGATTTGGGAGGGCGGGGCTCCCCTCCCAAAAAATTGGCGCGGATCTACTCTTTTTTGAAGACTTCCAGGAAAGGCTCCGGCGGCGAGTCGCCGCGGGCGAGCGGCCGCGGTTTGACGCCGAAGCGGATGAGCTGACCGCTGGTGTGACCGTAGACGCCCTTGAGCTTGGAGCGGATCCGGCCGGCCAGCGTCTTCGCCTGCCCGGTGGTCTCCGCGAGCGCCCGGGCGGCCGCCCGGCGCTCGCCTTCCAGACGCATCCCCTGCGCGTGAAGCTCTTTCGCCTGTTCGAGGAGAGCTCGCAATTCTTCGAGGTTCTCGCCCAGCAGGGCGTCGTCGAGCGAGAGACTGCCCGCGCTGGCGAGGAGCCCCTCCCAATCGGACAAGGAATCGGCGATCGCGGCCTTCGGCATGACTCCTCCTTCGTGTTCCGGCAAGACGGGTTTGCCCGGATGATACGCGAGAGGATTCCCGCCGGCTACGGCTCTCCGGCGGTGGCCGCGGTCACGGCGGCCGCCGCCGTCTTCTCGCCGCTCCGGTGCCGCCCTCCCAGGGCCGACCTGGGGTGCTCGGCGAGGGCCGCGGCGATCGCCTGGTCGAGGCGACCGTCGACGCGGACCAGGGTCAGCTCGTTCTTTTCCAGGGTGACGACGAAGAGGTTGCTGAGCGCCCCCTGGGAACCGGCGTGGGTGAACACCCAGGTGCGGTCACCATTTCCCTCCCGGGTGCGGATCATCGTGGACCAGCCGGAGCGGGCGAGCTGGCGCTCGAAGCGGGTGTCCCCGGTGAGCCGGGCGAAGTCCGGCAGGCCGTGGACCTTGTAGGTGGCCACGTCGACGCTGTGGATGGCGGAGACGATCCGCGCTCCCTCCTGGTCTTTCTCGTCTCTGGCGGCCAGCCGGACGATCCCGTGCACGAAGGCCATCGAGAACCGGCCGAGATGCACGTGATCCTCCCGCTCGAAGCGGGCCTCCGGGAAGCGGTGCTGGATCTCCCAGCGCACCTCCTCGACCGAGGGGGCTCCCCCGCAACCGGAGAGGAGAGCGGTGAGGGTCAGGAACGAACCCAGGACGAACGGATTTGGCTTCATGGCGGGTCTCCTCCTTCGGATTTCCTGGCGGGTTTGCCGGCGCCATCCCGGGCGGTGGCCTTCCGGAGCTGCGGCAGGTTCAGGTTCTTGCCGAGGCGGCCGAGCTCGGCCGGATCGATCTTGCCCACGATGTTGATGACCACGGCCTCGTCGCCGGCGCTGAGCGAGAGCAGGGTCAGGCCCTCGATCCGGTCGCCGGTCTGCTTCAGGTAGATGTAGGTCTCGTCCCCCTTCTCGCGGACGCGGATCGAGGACTTCCATCCGTGGCCTTCCAGCCAGTGGACGGCCCGCCCGATCCTGGCCTTGACCGCGCCGGCGTCCACCCCCTTGAGCGGGTAGACCTGGACCTTGATCGACTTCAGGCCCGCCATCACCGCCGAGAAGCCGGGGTCGTCCCCCTTCGCCGACGCGGCGATCATGTGCAGCAAGGGCCCGTCGAGGTTCACCTCGACGCTCAGATCGTCCGGCGGAAAGAGGTTGAGCTCCTCGATCGGAACGTACCCGGGCAGGCTCTCCAGCTTCTGGGCGCGGCCGGCCGCGGCGGCCAGGAAGAACAGGGTGACGATGAAAGTGAGTTTGCGCATGATCGAGAGCTCCTTCCGCGGCTCCGCGGCCGGGATCTCTCCCAGCGACCGGGAGACGCTGCGGGCGGCGGGAATCACCAGCCGCTTCTCGAGGACCTCGTCGCGGATGTCGAGGCCGGCCTTGCGGGTCACCTTGCCCAGATAGGCGAGGGCGAAGCGCGCCTCCCGGGTGGCCTCGGCGATCCGCTCCCGGTCCGCCTGGTCCTGCCGCTGATGCTGGAGATGGACGAAGAGCGATCCGCCGCCCACGGTCAGGGCGATGATCGCGGCGGCAGCGGCGGCGGCGATCCGCGGGCGAGTCACCCTCCGGCTTGACGATGGAAACGGCACCACCTCTCCCCGTCCGGTCCGCACGACGCGCTGGATCACCTCCGGCGGGCAGTCCGGCCGCGGCAGGGCGCGCAGCTCCCGCTGGATGCGTCCGGCCAGGGCGAGCTCCGCGGCGCAGGCCGGGCAGCGGTCGAGGTGGGCCCGGAGGCGGCCGGCCTCCTCCGGCGGCAGGTCGCCGTCCAGATAAGGATCGAGGAGATCCAGGGCCTCGTCGCAGGTCATTAGGTCGGTCGTCATCATGGATATCCTTCTTTCAGCCGTTCCCGCAGCTTCAGCCGCCCGCGGTGGAGATGGACGCGGACGGTGACCTCCGGAATGCCGAGGGCCTCGCCGATCTCCCGATGCGCCAGCCCCTGCACCTCGCGCAGGATGACCACGCTCTTGTAGGGCTCGCCGAGCTCCTCGAGGGCCGCGAGCAGCCGGCGCCGGAAGTCGGTGGCCTCGGCGTTGGCCAGCGGATCGGGCTCGGCGCTCGCCACCTCCGCCGTCCCGCCGTCATCCAGGCTGGCGCCGAGGAGCCCCGCGGCGGCTTCCGACCGGCGCTTGCGCAGCAGGTCGTAGCAGGCGTTGCGGGTGACCCGCAGCAGCCAGGGGCCGAGGCGCTCCTCGTCCACCCCCTCGCGGTGCCGCCAGAGGCGGAGCAGCACCTCCTGGGTCACATCCTCCGCCTCCTCCCGACTGGAGAGCAGGTAGCGGGCGAAGGAGTAGACCCGGCGCTGGTACCTCTGAGCGGTGTCCTCGAAAGCCATCAGCATCCAGAGCAGAAGACGGAGGCGGCGGGAGAACGTTTCAAGCCTACCGGACCGGACCGGCGGGCCGGGCGCCGCCGAGCAGGCGGGCGGGCAGGAAGAGGAGGCCCTTGAGGAGGGCGAAGACCGCCTCCAGGGTGATCCCCACCAGCCGGAAGGGCAGCGAGAGCAGCCAGACGATGGGGTAGAGGATCAGCGCCAGCAGGGCCAGCGGCCAGCAGACGATGAACAGCAGGAGCCAGACGAGGATCTTGAGCATTGCGGGGAGCCTCCTTCGCTCCCAGCATCTCCTACGTCGGCGGGAGGCCGGAGGTTGCGGACCGTGTGGCCTAGAATCTCCTGTGCTTCGCCGGTCCCGATCCCTGCCCGCGCTCTGCTTCCTCTTCCTCCCGGCCATCACCCTGGCGGCGGGTCCGTCTCTCGACCGGGCCCTCGACCGGGCAACCGCGCTGCACACGGCCGGGAAGCTGAAGGAGGCCCTCGCGGAGTACCGCGCGGTGGCGGCCGCGACCGGGGGCGCCGATCCGGCGGCCGCGGCCACGGCGCTCAGCAACGCCTGCGTGATCCAGATGGACCTGGGGGACTACCGGGCGGCGCTCCCCGACTGCCGCCGGGCGCTGGAGCTGAGCCGGGTCGTCAACGATCCGGAGACGGTGGGCCGCGCCCTCAACAACCTCGGCCTGGCGCTCCAGTCGCTGGGGGAGACGGCGGAGGCCGAACGGCGGTTCCGCGAGGCCCTGGAGCTCAACCGCAAGGCGGGGAACGCCGAATCGGAGGCGGTCAATCTCTCCAACCTGGGGGCGCTCGCCGTGAGCGCCGGGCGCTACACGGCGGCGCTGGACCTCCACGCCCGGGCCGCGGCGCTGGCGGCGCGGCACCGCGGCGAGCCCTGGGCGGCGGAGCAGGCCCGGATCGCCCGGATCAACCAGGGGGTGGTGCTCGACAAGGTGGGGGCGTACCGCGAAGGCCTGGACCTCGACCGCCAGGTGCTGGCCGCCGGGGGGGAGCTGGAGCCGGACCGCCGCGCCGCGCTGCTGGTCAACACCGGGGTGATCTACCGCAATCTGGGCGATCCGGTGCGGGCGGTGGAGATCTTCCGGGAGGCGATCGGGGTCTACCGCCGGGCCGGGGACGCCGCGGGGCTCTCCAACGCCAACCTCAACCTCGCGCTCGCCCTGCACCTCAACCTGGAGCGGCCGGCGGAGGCGGAGGCCGCCTACCGGGAGGCCCTGCGGCTGGCGGAGGCGAGCGGCGACCGCACGGAGGAGATCCAGGACCTCTTCTATCTCGGCCGGCTGCTGCTCGGCCAGAACCGCCTGCCGGAGGCGGAGGCCGCGTTCCGGCGCTGCCTGGCGGCCGCGGCGGCGAGCGGCTCGGCGGAGGGAACGTGGTCGGCCCGCGAGGGCCTGGGACGGATCGCCCGCGCCCGCGGGGACCTCGCCGGCGCCCTCGGCCACTTCGAGGCCGCCCTGGAGGAGATCGAGCGGGTGCGCGCCGGCCTCGCCCGGGGGGTCCGGCGAGCCGGATATTTTGGCGACAAGCGGGCCGTCTACGCCGCCACGATCGAGACGCTCGCCGGGCTGGAGCGCCGCCAGCCGGGGAGCGGCTGGGGCGAGCGGGCCCTGGGGATCGCCCAGCGCGCCAAGGCGCGGGACCTCCTCGACGCGCTCGGCGGCGGCCGCGGGACGGCCCCCCTCGACGCGGCCGCCCTGCAAGCAAAGACGGGCCAGGGAGTGGTCCTCGAGTACCTCCTGGGAGAGTCCAACCTCTATCTCTGGGTGATCCGCTCCGGCGGCGTCCGCTTCCACGATCTGGGACCCCGGGGGCCGATCCTCGACGCCGTCTCCGGGCTGCACCGCGCTCTCGCCGGGGATCAGGAGCCGCCGGCCGGCGCCGTGGCGGCCCTCTCCCACGCCCTCCTCGGCCCGGCCGGACCGCTGCCGGGAGAGGGCGGGCCGCTGCGGATCGCTCCCGACGGGGCGCTCCACTACCTGCCCTTCGAGCTGCTGGAGGACCCGGCGGCGCCGGGCGCTCCGCTGATCGAGACGATGGCGGTGAGCTACCTGCCCAGCGCCTCGGCGCTCGGCGCGCAGAGCGGGGCGCGGCCGGAGGGCGGCGTCCGCCTCCTCGGCTTCGGCGATCCCCTCGTCCGCCGGCCGGGAGAGGAGGGCACGACGCCCCGCGAGCTCCTCGTCGGGCGTTTCGGCCTGGCGCCGCTGCCCGCCGCGGGGCGGGAGCTCGCGGCGGCCGGGCGCCTCCTCGGCGGCAGGTCGGCGGTGTTCACGGGGGCGCGGGCCACCGAGCGGGCCTTCCGCGAGGCGGTCGCCCGGGGAGCCCGGGTGGTGCATCTCGCCACCCACACGGTGATCGACGAGCGCCCGGGGCGGGGGGCCGCCATCCTGTTGACCGCCGCCGACGCCTCCGGAGACGACGACGGCCTCCTCTCTCCCGAGGAGATCGCCCGGCTGGACGACCGCGCGGACCTGACGGTGCTCGCCGCCTGCCGCACCGCCCTGGGCGCGGGGGCGGACGGCCAGGCGCTCGCCTCGCTGACCGGCTCCTTCCTGGCCGCGGGCTCGCGCGCGGTGGTCGCCACCCTCTGGGACGTGGACGACGCCGCCACCGCGGCCTTCATGGAGCAGTTCTACTGGGAGCTGGGGGAGGGTCTGCCGCCGGCCGAGGCCCTGCGGGCGGCGAAGCGGCGGCTGCGGGCCGATCCGCGCTGGGACCGGCCGGCGCTCTGGGCGGCCTACGTGCAGGTGGGCGACGCCCCCGCCCTGGCGCCGCGGCGGCGGCCGGGGTGGATCTGGATCTGCGGCGCGGCGATGTTTGCGGCGGCGGGTGTGGCGGTCTGGTCCTGGAAAAGGGCGACCGCAGGTCGCCCCTACAACAGACTTGGGCCGCGGTTGTAGGGGCGACCTGCGGTCGCCCTTGGGTCGCCCCGAACGTCCCCGCCTAGCTACTGGACCTTGATCGTCGCGTTCTGGAGCGCCAGGGGGATCTTCCCCCCCTGCGGGTCGAGCAGCCAGGTCCCCCCGGGATCGAGGGTGAACGGCGAGGCGGTGCCGGAGGGCGCGCCGGCGGCGATCGGCAGGGTGACGGCCACGATGGTGCCGGGCACGCTGTTGAAGGACGCGTCGGGGGAGGTGAAGTCCACCACCAGCCGACCGGGCTGCGAGGCGTCGGCGGTGAAAGTCGCCAGGCCGTAGCGCGGGTCCAGCTTGACCGTGGGCGGGCCGTCGGCGAGCTGCGGGTCCCAGGTCAGGGTGAAGCGTCCGGCGCTCACCGGGAAGGGCTCGAAGGTGATCACTCCCAGCTCCGGCGTGACGGTTCCGGGCTGCACCACGGCGTCGGCGGCCTGCGCCAGGACCGGATCGGAGGCCGCCCGCACGGTCAGCACGTTGCTCTTGGGGGTGATCGTGATCGGACGCCCCGCCGGGTCCTTGAGGTTGGTCTGCACCGGATCGAGGGTGAGGTCGAAGGTGTCCCCGGGCGCCACCGACGGATCGAGCTGGAAACGGAAGACGGCCAGCGGACCGTCGGCGGAGTTGATCGAGCCGGACGGCGACTGGAAGCTCACCTGGATGGCCTGGCTGTCCGGCAGGCCGGTGAGGACCGCCTTGGACGACGAGTCGTTGGCGGGGCTGAAGACCACCACACTGAGCAGGGTGAGGGGACGGACGGGCTGGGTGAGGCTCTTCAGGGTGAGCCCGGCCAGAGCGAGCCCGGCGGGATGGGCGGAGCCGAGCTGGGCCAGCGCCGCCGGGGCCGGCCGGCGGACCACCTTGACCACCACCTGCCCCTGCTTGATCGGCCGCGGCGCGTAGGTGCGCAGCACCACGTCCACGACGCCGCCCGGCGCGCCGATCGCCGGGTTCACCCGCAGAACGAGCGACTTCTCGGCGCCCGTCCCGCCTCCTCCGCCGGTCCCCCCGCCGCCAGTGCCGCCAGTGCCGCCAGTGCCGCCGGTGCCGCCGGTGCCGCCGGAAGCCTGGAGGGGACGAGCCGTGGGGAGCAGGAGCGCCGCTAACAACAGGGCGGGAACGAGAAAGCGCGAGCGTTGCGTCGTCAAGAGGACCTCCGGATCGCGGGCGTCGTGAATGTCCAGGTCAATGTGGGTGTGAGCGTTAAAAATAGCATTATACAAATAAGATTGGCCGCAGGATCTCTCAAGGCCGCGGGCGGGCCCGGAAGCGGACCGGCTCGGAGGCGGCGGTCCGGGCTCCCGAGGCGTCCAGCGCCTCGACCGTCCAGGTGTAGGCCACGGCCCGGTGCAGCTTGGCCACGACCTCGGCCGGCAGCCGGGCCGGCGGGGCGGGCACCGTGCCCTCCCACAGCACCGTGTCGTCCACCGCGGAGAGCCGCACCCGGTAGAGCCGGGTCCCCTCCCGCGGGGTCCAGCGCAGCTCCACCGGGATCTCGCCGACGTCGCCGGACGGGGAGATCGTCTCCATCTCACCGCCGCGAACGGGTCCGCCCACCTGGGGCGCCGGCAGGGAGGGAGGCCCGCTCTGGGGCGACCGGGAGAGCTGGAAGAGGAGACCTCCCCCGAGGACCAGGATCAGCGCCGCGGCGATCTTCCAGAGCTGACCGGCCCAGGGCTGGCTGGAAGCGGGGCGCGCCGCCGGACGGGTTGCCTGGACCCGGACTGGGGCCGGAACCGGGAAGGAGACCACTTTGCCGGCCGGGCGGGCTGCCCGGACGGGGGAGGCGTCCTCCAGGCGGGAGACCACGAAGTCCAGGTCCGCGCCGGAGACTCCGGCCTCCTCCGGAGCGGCGGCGAAGAGCCGCGCCAGGTCCCGCTCGGCGGCGCAGGCCGGGCAGCGGCCGGCGTGCTCGTCGAGCCGCCGCCGCTCCTCGGGCGTCGCCGTCCCGGCTTCGAGGAAGGCTTCGGGCGGCGGGCAGCCGGCGTCCTTCCCGGCGTAGGCGGCGCGGAGCCAGTCCTCCAGCGGCAGGCGCGGATCGTTCTCGTTCATCACTTGCTTCCTCCGGTGGACCCGGCGGACTGCCGGGCGAGCCAGCGCCCGAAGCGGCGCTTCATCTTGCGCCCGCCGCTGACGATGTAGGCCTTGGCGCCCGACTTGTTCTCGAGCTTCAGCAGATCGGTGATGCCGGCGAGCGGCAGCCCGTCGACGTAGTGGAGGTAGAGGACCCTGGCCTCCAGCGGCTCCAGGTCCCGCTCCATGGCTTCGCGGAAGGCGCCGAGGATCTGGTCCCTGGCGACCACCTCGTCCGCGCCCGGGGAGGGCTCGACCGGCTCGGGGGCTCCCTCCTCGTCGAGCGGGTCCGTCTCCCGCCGCCGGGCGGCCACCCCGCGGTTGATCACGACGCTCCGGGTCACCGTGTAGAGCCAGGTGGAGAAGCGGCTGTCGCCGCGGAAGGAGCCGAGGCGCTGATGGACGCGGAGGAAGACCTCCTGGGCGAGGTCCGCCGCCTCCTGCCGGTCGCCGCTGATGCGCAGGCACCAGGCGGCCACCTTCGGGTAGTAGCGCCGGTAGAGGAGGGCGAGGCAGGCGTCGGCCTGGGCGGTATTTCCCGCGGCGGCCCGCGCCCGCTCGATCAGCTCCTCGTCGCTCAGGCGGTCGAGATCCATGCGGGGAGAAACTTGGGAGAAGCGCCGCGAAACGCGAAACGGCTCGGCGGCAAGGATATCCGAGAACGGCGAGAACGGAACGGCGAGGGCGGCGGAGGAGGTCACATCGGCTTGGACAGCCGGGAGAGCGCCAGGGAACAGAAAAAGAAAACGCCCGGCCGAAGCCGGGCGTCGTCCCGTCCGTCGAGAGGGATTCCGTCTTACCGCCGGGAGGTCGCCGTCATCCCCTCGCCGGTCTTGGCGAAGCCGGTGACGATGTAGGTGCCGGAGCGCTGGTCCTTCTTCAGCTTGATGATCTGCTTGCGCTCGGCGTCCTCCAGCAGCTCCGAGAAGGTGCTGTAGCCGTAGTAGCCCTCGTTGAAGGAGGGCTTCTTGCGCTGCATCGTCTGCTTGATCATCGAGCCCCAGAGCACGTCCTTGTTCTCGCGGATCAGCGCCTGGATCGACTCGATCATCAGGCTGAACGCCTCGGCCGTCTTCTTGTTCAGGCCGTCGAGCTTCGGGCCCTTCTGCGAGTCGCGCCAGACGTCCTCGTAGTAGATGAACTCGTCGCAGTTGTCCACCAGCAGGTTCGAGGAGGAGTTCTTGACCCCGATGCCGATGACGTACTTGTTGTTCTCCTTGAGCTTGGAGACCAGCGGCGAGAAGTCGCTGTCGCCCGAGAGCAGCACGAAGGTGTCGAGGTGCTCCTTCGAGTAGGAGAGGTCCATCGCGTCGACGACCATCTTGATGTCGGCGCTGTTCTTGCCCGAGTAGTACTTCTGCGGGATGTCGATCAGCTCGATGGCGGCCTCGTGGAAGGGGCGCTTGTAGTCGCTGTAGCGTTCCCAGTCGGCGTAGGCCTTCTTGACGATGATCTTCCCCTTCTCGACCAGCCGCTCGAGCACCAGGGTGATGTCGAACTTGCTGATCTCGGAGTCGCGCACGCCGAGGGCGATGTTCTCGAAGTCGCAGAACATGGCGATCTTGCGCTCGTGGTCGGCGCGCCGGCTGTCGGGGACGGAGATGATGATCTCGCGCGCCATGGACTCCACCTCGGAGGGGGAGATCACGTAGCGGGAGGGGGAGGCGGCGGAGGCCGGAGCGACGCGGCGGGGGGCGGGCTCTTCGAAGGCGGCCGGCGGTTCGCGCCAGGGCTCCTCGTCGTCCTCCTCGGCCGGCTCGGCGGCGGTGGCGGTGGCGGCAGCGGCGCCCGCGGCGGGCTTGCCGTTGCTGCGGCGGCGGCCGCCGCGGCGGCCCCGGGAGCGGCGGCGGCGGCGCCCTTCGGCGTCCTTCTCGTCGCCCTCCTTGTCTTCGGTCTCCGCGGAATCGGCGTCGGCGTCCGTGTCGGCGTCAGAGTCGGCCGCCTCGAGCTCCTCTTCGGACTCCTCGTCGTCGTCGTAGGGCTCCTCGGACTCCTCGTCGAGCGGCTCCGCGGCCGGCAGGGCGTAGGCGACCGACGGCGTGGCCGCCATTTCCGCCGGGGCGGACATCTCCGGCGTTGCCGGGGAGGACGCAGACATTGCGGGCTCCTCCACCTCGGCGAAGACGGGCTCCGGCGGCAGGTTGTGGCGCCACTCGCGCGGGCCCTCCGCGAAGGCGGGGCGTTCGGGCTTGGGCTCCGGGTCGGGTTGGGGGGCCGCGGCGGCGGTCTCGACAGGCTTCTCCGCCGGCGGGGTTTCGGTTTTCGGCTTGCTGCGGTTCTCTTCTTCGAGGCCCTCAGCCGTAGGGCGCATCCACCATGGACTCAAGGTTTGGCTCCTTCTTCTTCGCGAGCCCGGGGAGGGCTCGTCGTCGGTCATCAGGTCATGTCAGGGCAAGCTCACGGCGACTTGCTACGAGCGGCAACGACCGGGGGTTGAAGCTCGGGCCAGAACGGCGCCATTAACGGCGGGAGGAAAGACCGACAGGCCGGGGATGGATTCTAGCACGGTCCGGGAGGCCTACAAATTTTTGGACTTCGATCTCAATCAAGCCTCAATCGAGATCGAACGGCCGGGGGGCGGCCCCTGGTCCGGATCTTCCTCGGCGCGGCGCAGGGCTTCGCGGAACTTCTCCTCGAGGATGCGGTCGCGGTCCTTGAGGGCGGCGACCTCGCGCTGGAAGACGCCCTCGGCGCGGTTCTTGTCGTCGTCGATCCCCTTGAGCAGGGAGTCGAAGTCCTTGCCGCCGGCGAGGGGCTGCTTGGCCTTGCGATGAGAGAGGACCGCGCCGGTGGCGGCATCGATCACCAGATCGGAGCCGCAGTCGGGGCAGCGGACGGTCAGCTTGCTGGATTCGTCGGCCATGGCGTCATTATGGCCTCATGGGGCCGCTTCTGCTACCGTACGCCGCATGTCCGAAACCGAACGCCTCCCCAGCCGCGACCAGGCCTGGGACCTCCTCTGCCAGTACACGGAAAAGGAAGGGCTGCGCAAGCATGCCCTGGCCGTCGAGGCCGCGATGCGCTACTACGCCCGGCTGTGGAGCGAGGACGAGGAGCTCTGGGGCCTCACCGGCCTGCTCCACGACTTCGACTACGAGCGCTGGCCCGACGAGCAGAACCACCCCTACCGCGGGGTGGAGATCCTCGCCGCCCAGGGGTATCCCGAGGTGATGCGCACGGCCATCCTGGGGCATGCTCCCTATACGGGGACACCGCGGGAGACCCGGCTCGCCAAGGCCCTCTACGCCTGCGACGAGCTCGCCGGCTTCGTCACCGCCGTGGCCCTGATCAAGCCCAGCAAGTCGCTCTCCGACGTGGACCTCCCGTCGGTCCGGAAGCGCCTGAAGGAGAAGTCGTTCGCCCGCGGCGTCCACCGCGAGGACGTCTACAACGGCGCCGAGGAGATCGGCCTGCCGCTCGACGAGCACATCGAGAACGTCATCAAGGCCCTCCAGGCGGCGGCGGACCGGCTGGGGATGTAGGGCGGGGCGCCGGCATCAGCAGTGCCGCCCCCGCCGCCAGCCCCAGCGCCGCCAGGGCGCAACCCCACAGGAAACCCGCCGGCCGGTAGAGGATGTCCACCCGGCTTTTTCCCTCCGTCAGCCGCGCGGAGAGGAAGACGCCCTCGTCCACCTCCGACGGGTGCGCCCGGCCGTTCACCAGCAGGCGCCAGCCGCCGTCCTGGTAGAGGACGGAGCCCAGCCGCTGGCCGCGGCGGACGCGGACGCCGACCTCGGCGGTGATCCAGGAGTCCTCGAAGCGGGGGATCGCGATATGCCCGCCGGCGGACGCGTCGTCGAGGAAGAGGCGGGTCCGCGCCCCGGGCTGCTTCCAGACGGAGCCGTCCGCGTCGGCGAACACCCGCTCGAGGGGGGGAGGCAGCAGGGCGTCCGGGGCGGCCAGGAGATAGCGCACGCCGAGGCGGCCGTAGAGCGGGTGGCCGGGCGCGCCGAGCTCCGGCGCCTCCCCCCGCCAGCCGGCGAGGATCGGCGCCATCCTCTCCACGTAGGCCTGCGGGGCCATCGGGTTGTAGATCCGCGCGTCGGTCAGCCGGTAGAGCGCCGCGAGGTTGGGCGGCAGGTCCTCGCCGAGCGCCGCGATCCGGAAGCCCGGCCCCTGGGGCGGGCTCTTCCCCAGCTTCTGTTGCAGGAAATCGAGCGGACCGTTCACCGGCAGGGCCAGCCGGCGGGGCATCGGCGGGTTCGCCGAGCCGTGGAGGAGCAGGAGCTCGGCGGCGATCGCCGCGGCGATGCCTGCCACGGCGAGAGACCGCCAGCGCAGCCACCGCCCCGGGGATGCCGCCGCCACGAGCAGCAGGAGGGCGAGCCCCAGGAAGCGGAGCTGCCAGCGCAGCCAGCCGAAGCGGAAGATGGCGAGCCGCGCCGGGTCCGCGGGGTCCGGATGGGCGAGATACCCCCAGACGAGGATCAGGCCGAGCCCCACCCCCGCGATCAGCAGGGGCGCCCGGCGGACCTCCCCGAGCCGGAACCTCTCCAGGGTGCAGGCGCCGAGATAGGCCACGCAGAGCGAGAGCGGCAGCAGGAGACGGTGGCTCCCTGGGAAAAATGGCGCGATCAGGAGCAGGCAGACCGCCGCGATCCCCAGCGCCAGCCGCTCCTGCGGGAACCGCCGCCTAGAGCCCACGGCAAGCAGCGCCGCGAGCAGCGTCGCCGTGCCGACGAATCCGCTGGCGTCCTCGTTGGAGTTGGTCCGCCCCCAATAGCCGACGAAACGGTTGTTGCCGAAGGCGTTGGGAGCGGCCAGGGGGAGGAAGGTCTGCGCCGCCCGGACCCCAAGGGCAGAGGGCCGGGGAGGTGAGGGCTCCCCCATCCGCGCCGCCCGCATCGTCTTGGGGAGGTATTCGATCGCCGGCAGCAGCGCGGGCGCCGAGACCAGGCCGGCCACGGCCAGCGCCACCCCCGCCCGGCGCGCCAGCGCCCAGCGCGGTCCCGGCGGCTGGCGGCGGAGGCGGTCCAGCAGGAAGAGGAGGGCCGTCGCGAGGGAGTAGAAGATTGTTTCCGGATGCCCCCCGAGCAGCAGGGCAAGGGTCGCCAAGGCCAGCAGCAGCGCGTCCCTGGGGCCGCCGGGATCGTCGCAGCGGGCGCCGGCGTAGAGCAGGAGTGGCAGGAGCGCCGCCGAGTTGGCGAGCGGCCAGCCCAGCCAGAGGAGGAGGAAGCCGCCGAGTCCGAAGGCGAGCGCGCCGGCGAGCGCCGGAGCCTCCCCCAGCCCCTGCCGGCGCATCCAGAGGAAGCCGAAGACCAGGGCGAGGAGCACCCGCAGCGCCGCCACCACCCCGGCGGCCCGCAGCAGCGGCAGGGGATAGCTCAGCAGCACCAGCGGCTGCAGGCCCTGCGCCTGCGGATCGGCGAGCAACGGCATGCCGGCTCCGGCCCGGCGGTTCCAGAGCGGCCAGCGCCCCTCCGACCAGGCCTCCCGGACGGCCGAGAGCGACGGGGTGACGAGCTGGATCAGATCCCCTTGCAGGGGGTTGCCGTGCGGCGAGGAGGGGGGGAGGCGCTGGAAAGGGACCGCGCCGCGGAGGTTGTCCAGCGGCAGCAGCAGACCGCCGCCAAAGAGGACCGTGCCGAAGAGGACCAGGAGCACCAGGGCGAAGATGGCGAGCACCCGGACCGGCACCGGGTCGTACCACCGCCGCAGCGCCGAGGCGAGCAGCGCTCCGAGCAGCCCCACCCAGAGGCCGGGCAGCAGGTCCACCGGACTCCAGTCGGCCACGGGGCGGCAGTGTAGCAGGGGGATCCGGGGGATGGATGATAGATTCCTGCCCGGCATGTTCCGGGTCGCCTACCAGCTCTTCCGCTTCCGCGGACTCCTCGCCACCCTGACCTCGCGCGAGCTCAAGGCCCGCTACCGCGGCTCGGTGCTCGGTTTCCTCTGGTCGCTCGCCAACCCGCTGCTGCTGCTCGCCGTCTACACCTTCGTCTTCAGCGTCGTCTTCAAGCCGGGGGACCGCGGCGGGATGACCCCCTACGCGCTGTTCCTGGTCAGCGGCCTCTTCCCCTGGATCTGGACCTCGGCCTCGCTGCTCGAGGGGTCGATGTCGCTGATCGCCAACTCGGGGCTGATCCGCAAGGCGGTCTTCCCGGCCGAGCTGCTGCCGATGGTCTCGGTGCTCTCGAACCTGGTCCACTTCCTGTTCGCGCTCCCCATCGTGATCGCGGCGATCCTTGCCGGGCGCCTCCTCGGCTATCCGGTCGGCGGGCTGCCGGTCCTGGCGCTGCCGCTGGTGATCCTCCTCCACCTGCCGATGGTCGCCGGGCTGGCGCTGGGGCTGGCGGCGCTCACCGTCCACTTCAAGGACGTGCGCGATCTGCTGGCCAACCTGCTGACCCTGATGTTCTTCCTTACTCCCATCCTCTTCTCCCTCGACTCCATCCGCCACCTCGCCCCGGTCTGGTGGGCGGTGCGGCTCAACCCGTTCACGCCGTTCATCCTGGCCTATCAGGACGTATTGTTCCGCGGGCGGTTCCCCGATCCCCTGCTGTGGGTGCAGATGGGCCTGGTGAGCCTGGTCGCCTGGGCCTTCGGGGCGGGGCTGTTCGACCGCCTGCGCGAGACGCTGGTGGAGGTCGCCTGATGGAAGAGCGCACCGGGCCGCCGGAGGCGATCCGTGTCGAAGGGCTCTCCAAGCTCTACCGCCGCACCCTGCCCGGGGACCGGCTGCGCACGCTGAAGAGCGCGCTCGTCGGGCGCAGCCTGGCGAGCGGCCTCAAGCCCGAGGAGTCGATCGCGGCCCTGGAGGCGGTGGACTTCGCCGTCCACCAGGGGGAGGCCTTCGGAGTGATCGGCGGCAACGGCTCGGGGAAGTCCACCCTGCTCAAGCTGGTGGCCGGCATGCTCAAGCCCACCACGGGGAGGATCGCGGTGGCCGGCCGGGTGGCGGCGCTGATCGAGCTGGGCGCCGGGTTCCACCCCGAGATCTCGGGGCGGGAGAACGTCTTCATCAACGGCGCCGTGCTGGGGCTCGCCCGCAAGCAGATCGAGCGCCGCTACGCCGACATCGTGGAGTTCTCCGGCCTCGGCGATTTCATGGAAGAGCCGGTGAAGAACTACTCCTCGGGGATGTACGTGCGCCTGGGGTTCGCGGTGGCGATCTACACCGAGCCCGACGTCCTGCTGGTGGACGAGGTGCTCGCCGTGGGAGACGAAGCGTTCGCCCACCGCTGCCTGCGGCGGATCGAGGAGTTCCTCGCCTCCGGCAAGACGCTCCTCCTGGTCAGCCACTCGCTGGACCTGGTGGAGGGGGTCTGCGATCGCGTGCTCTGGCTGGACAACGGCCGCCAGCGCCTGGTGGGCGAGCCCCGGCGGGTGATCGACGCCTACCGCCAGGAGGTGGCCGCGCGGGAGGGGGAGGAGCACCGCGAGGACAAGCAGCGGCGCGAGCGTGCGGGGGAAGAGGTCTCGGAGGAGCTGCGCTGGGGATCGCGGGAGGCGGAGATCGTCGCCGTCCGGCTGCTGGCGGGGGCCCCCGACGTCGCCGGGGTCGAGGAGCGCTACCACGTCACCACCGGCGAGGACCTGATCTTCGAGATCCGCGCCCGCGCCGCCCGGCCGCTCGACGACTTCCACTTCGGCGTCGCCATCTCCACCCCGCGGGACTTCGAGGTCTGGGGGACCAACACCGACCTCGCCGGCTACGCGTCCGGCCGTCTCGAGGGGGAGGCCACGGTGCGCCTGACCTGCCCGGCCCTCCGCCTCGCCCCCGGCGAGTACGTGGTGGACGTGGCGATCCACTCCAAGGAGGGAGCCCCCTACGACTACCACCGCCGGGCCCTCGCCTTCACGGTGACGGCGGCGGCCGGTGGGGTCGGGGTCTACGCTCCCGAGCACCGGTGGGAGTTCTCGGGCGGGGTGGAGTGGAAGGATCTGGAGCCGTAGCTCCCATTCCCCGGCGGTATGACCAACTCCCCCGCGTTGGGGTAGCATCGCGGGGAACGCACGACAGGGGGATCTCCATGGAAGAGGCCGCGGAAGGCTTCAACGTCAAGATTACGGACGACGAGCTGAAAGGCCGTTACTCCAACCTGCTCCGGATTACCCACACGCGCGAGGAGTTCATCCTGGACTTCATCAATCTCGTCCCGCCCCAGGGAATCGTCACGGCCCGGGTGGTGGCGAGCCCGGGGCACCTGAAGCGCATCCTCCGGGCGTTGAGCGTGAACCTGGAGCGCTACGAAAAGATCTACGGCGTGATTCAGGACGTGCCGGAGCCGTTCGAGGACAACAGCGTGCACTGACGACCCGGGCCGTTTGCCGGGGAGAGACGCCTGACCAGGAGGGAGGCGGCCGGATCGAAATGGCTGCAGGCAATCGCTCGCGATGGCGGCTCGCCGCCGCTCTGGCCGTGCTGTCCGGGCTCGCCCTGAGCTGCCGGTCGGGGCCGCCGCGCCGTCCGGCGAGCGGGGCGGCCGGCCTGGACGAGGGCCCCACCCGCTGGCTGATGCTGCCCGAGGAGGAGAAGCAGTACCGGCGCCTGCGGACCTCCCGCGAGGTGATCGACTTCGTGGAGGCGTTCTGGCTCCGGCGGGACCCGGACCCCGCGACGCCGGGCAACGAGTTCGCGAAGACCTTCTACGAGCGCGTGGAGGCGGCCGACCGTCTCTATGGCGATGGCGGCGTTCGCGGCAGCCTCACCGACCGCGGCCGGGCGCTGACCCTCCTCGGGCCACCCCCGGTGCTGCGCTACGGCCAGAAGAAGGTTCCCGCCTGGGACCCCGGCCATCCCGGCTCCCCCTCCGCCGTCCAGACCCACAGCCTGCCGCTGGAGTCCTGGATCTACCCGGTCGAGGAGCTGCCGCCGGCTCTCCGGCAGCTCATCCAGAAGGACGACCCCCGGCCGGAGATCGCCCTCGTCTTCGTCGCCGATCCACAGCACACCCAACTGATTGACGGGGAGAAGTACCTGGAGATGGCCGCGCGGGCGGCGGTGCGGCGGTAGCCGCCCTTCTCTACTCCTGGTTCTCTTGCGTGGAGTAGGCCAGCGCCGCCTGGCTCAGCTCCAGGATCCGGTTCCAGACCGCCGGCGTGACCTCGACCACGCAGAGATCGGGATCGGCGATCAGGTCGAAGTCCTGGAGCTCGGGGAGGTCCTCGATCTCGGCCAGCGCCACTGGATGCTCCAGGCGCCGCACGGGCACGAGGTCCACCGCCACCTCCTCGACGCTGGCGCCCCGGGGGGACGGATAGGTGTCCGACGTGGTGCGGGCGATGCCGACGATCGCCATCTCGGTCCCGGCGTGGAAGATCAGCACCTCCTCGCCCGGTTCGATGTCGCGCAGGTTGTTCAGCGACGGGCTATCGGTGACGCCATCCCAGACGGTCTCGGTATCCCGCTCCAGATCGCCGAAGCTGTACTCGTCCGGATCGGTCGCCAGCAGCCAGTAGTTGTTCACGGATTGCTCGGGCTTGACTCGCTCGGCCATGATCGACCCCTCTTCCGACCCGCGGGCCTCCAGGAGCGGAGACGCGCCCGCTTGGCCGTGATGCGAGCGGTGTGCCATCCTACGCCGATGCCGCGAATGGAACCCACCGAAAGGAGAAGGAATGCGCCGCACGCTGATCTGCCTGGCCGGGCTCGCCGCCCTGAGCCTCACGGCCTGTACCCCCGCGCCGGACAAAGCGGAAACCAGGGCCTCCACGGAACCCAAAGGGGGGCCGCGGATCGTGCCTGACATCGAAAAGCGCGTCGCGCAATTCGTCCCCACCCCGCTGACCGCGGACCTCTCGGCGCTCATGCCGGAGGACCGCAAGGTGCTCGACAAGCTGGTCGAGGCCGCCAAGCTGATGAACGAGATCTTCCTGCGCCAGACCTGGGCCGGCAATCCAGCTCTCCGCGAGCAGTTGAAGAGCCTGGACGGCCCGCACGCGGAGGCGGCCCGCCAGTACTTCGCGATGAACTACGGCCCCTGGGACCGCCTGGCGGAGCGCCGGCCGTTCCTCGGCGACAAGCCCCGCCCGGCCGGCGCGGGCTACTACCCCGAGGACCTGAAGAAAGAAGACTTCGAGGCCTGGATCGCCAAGCATCCCGGCGACAAGGAGGCGTTCACCTCCACCGTGACGGTGATCCGCCGCGGTCCGGACGGCGGTCTGAAGGCCGTCCCCTACTCCCAGGAATACGCCGAGTGGCTCAAACCCGCGGCCCGGCTCTTGCGCGAGGCCGCCGCCCTGACGAGCAACGCCTCGCTCAAGAAGTTCCTCGACCTGCGGGCCGCCGCTTTCGAGAACGACGACTACTACGCGAGCGACGTCGCCTGGATGGACCTCGATGCGCCGGTCGAGGTCACCATCGGCCCCTACGAGACCTACGAGGACGACCTCTTCGGCTACAAGGCGGCCTTCGAGGCGTTCGTCACCGTCAACCTGCCGAAGGAATCGGCCGCCCTCGCCCGCTACAAGGAGCGGCTGCCCTGGCTAGAGCGCAACCTGCCCATCCCGGAGGCGGACAAGAACCTACACCGTGGCACGGACAGCCCGATCCGGGTGGTGGACAGCGTCTACGGCGGCGGCGAAAACCAGGCCGGCGTGCAGACGGTCGCCTTCAACCTGCCGAACGACGAGCGGGTCCGCGAGGCCAAGGGCTCGAAGAAGGTGCTGCTGCACAACGTAATGCGGGCGAAGTACGACCAGATGCTGATCCCCATCGCCAGGCAGGTGCTCGATCCGGCGCAGGTCAAGGACGTCTCCTTCGACGCCTACTTCAACGAGGTGCTCCACCACGAGCTCTCCCACGGCCTGGGACCGGGCACGATCACCGTCAACGGCCGCAAGACCGAGGTGCGGCTGGAGCTCAAGGACCTGTTCGCCACCCTGGAAGAGGCCAAGGCGGACGTGATGGGAGTCCACAACATCCTGGCCCTGATCGGCCAGGGGGACATGCCGGCCGCGCTGCGGCAGTCGCTCGAGCCGACCTACGTGGCGGGCCTCTTCCGGGCCGCCCGCTTCGGCGTCGACGAGGCCCATGGCCAAGGGGTCGTAGCCCAGTTCAACTACCTGGAGAAGAAGGGAGCGCTCCAGTTCGACCCCCAGGGGCGCGTCCGCGCCGTCTCCGAGAAGTTCCCCGGAGCCATCCGCGACCTGCTGCACGACATGCTGACGCTGCAGGCGAGAGGGGACTATGCCGGGACCAGGAGCTTCCTCGACACCTACGGCAAGCCGAGCCAGGCATTGCGCGACGCGATCGGCCGGCTGAAGGACGTGCCGGTGGATATCCGGCCGGTCTACGCGGGAGACAAGTAAACCGATGGATGGGCGGCGGCGGGACCACCGCCGCCCAAGCCCCTACTTCACCCCGAGCAGCTCTACCTCGAAGATCAGCGTCGCGTTCGGCGGGATCACCCCGCCGGCGCCGCGGGCGCCATAGCCGAGGCTGGCGGGGATGGTGAGGCGGCGCTTGCCGCCGACCTTCATGCCCTCGACCCCTTCGTCCCAGCCGCGGATCACGGCGCCCGCGCCGAGCACGAACTTGAAGGGATCACGGCGGTCGAGACTGGAGTCGAACTTGGTGCCGTTCTCCAGCCACCCCGTGTAGTGGACGGTCACCTGGTGGCCGGCCTTGGCCTCGGGACCGTCGCCGGCCTGGAGGTCGGTGACCTTGAGCCCGGAGGCGGTGGTGGTTTCCTGATTGCTTCCCTGCGGGTCTGCCATGAGTCGGTTCCTCCTTGGCGGGGGAGCTTACCGCACTGCGAGAAGCTCGAGCTCGTAGTAGCGCGTCAAGCCGGCTTCCGCACCACCCGTCCCCCCTTGACCACGGCGGCGACCGGGTTGATCCCGTAGTGGTAGACGAGGTGGAGCAGGTTGGGAGCGTCGAGCAGGACGAGGTCCGCCCGCTTGCCTGGCTCGATCGAGCCGATCCGCGCCCCGAGCCCGAGAGAGCAGGCGGCGTTGAGGGTAGCAGCGGTGAGGCTCTCCTCCAGGGTGAGCCCGAGCTCGAAGACGGACAGCACGATCACCATCGGCATCGACTCGGTGAACGAGGAGCCGGGATTGCAGTCGGTGGCTAGGGCCACCGGCACGCCGGCCTCGACGAGCCGCCGGGCGGGAGCGTAGACGTGCTTCTTCAGGAAGAAGCTGGTGCCGGGCAGGAGCACGGCGGTGACGCCTGAGCCGGCGAGCGCCTCGACACCGGCCGGCGAGACCGCCATCAGATGGTCCGCCGAAAGCGCGCCCAACTCGGCGGCGAGCTCGGCGCCCCCGGAATCCACGAACTCGTCGGCGTGCAGGCGGGGGGCGAGGCCATGGCGGACGCCAGCCTCCAGCACCCGGCGCGATTCCTCCGCGGAGAACACCCCCTGCTCGCAGAAAACGTCGCAGAAGCGGGCGAGCCCAGCCGCGGCGGTGGCCGGCACGATCTCGTCGCAGATCAGGTCGACCCAGCGGCCGGGGTCCCCGCCGTTTTCGCGGCGATATTCCGGAGGGACCTCATGGGCGGCGAGCAGGGTCGGCACGAGGTCCACCGGATGCCGCTCGGAGGCTTGGCGGATGGCGCGGAGCTGCTTCAGCTCATCGTCCTGGTTGAGGCCGTAGCCGCTCTTCGCCTCGGCCGTGGTGGTGCCCCAGGCGAGCATCTGGTCCATCCGCCGCAGGACGTTGCCGGCCAGCTCCTCCTCGCTCGCCCGGCGGGTGGCGGCGACGGTGGAGAGGATGCCGCCGCCGGCCGCCGCGATCTCCTGGTAGGTCTTCCCCGCCAGCCGGGCCGCGAACTCCTCCTCCCGGCTGCCGGCCCAGGGAAGATGGGTGTGGGGATCGACGAAGCCGGGGATCAGGGTGCCTCTCCGGCCATCGAGCCGCTCCGCCCCGTGCATCTCGCCAAACTGGCGATGCCGCTCCTCGCTGGAGCCCACGAAGGCGATCCGCCCGTCGCGGCAGACCACCTCCGCATCAGGAATCCGGCGGACCCGCCCCTGGTCCGCCCCGCGCCGGGGCTCCGAGCCCTCCGGGGTGGCGACTTCGGAGAGGTTGTGGATCAGGAGGTCGGCCATGGAGCGGGATTGTAGGGGAAAAGGGGCCTGAGGGACTCCAGGGACGGCAGGGACAGGGTGTTCCCTCCCTGGAGAGTCCCTGGAGTCCCTGGATCCCTCAGGTCCCTGGTTGGCCGTGGCCCAACCCCACCCGCGCCCTGCCCAGCTCGCGCACCTCGCTCCGCAACCACGCCTCCACCTCGCTCCACTCCAGCGGCCGGGCCAGCCGCGGCATCGGCTCGCCTTCGATCTGGGAGAGATCGGCGAGCCCCTTGAGAGCCTGGAGGGGGAAGTCGCGGACGTGGCCGAACTTGTCCTCCGCGAGAGCGAAGAGGGTGGCGAGGGGGAGCTGGCGGCAGAGCAGGTAGAGATCCACGAAGTCGCGCCGGGAGCCACGGCTGATGATGGCGCCGAGCTTCATCAGGCCGAGGTCGACCGCCGAGGCAACCGCCAGCCCCGAGATCTCCTCGAACGGCTGAATCAGTGGATAGGGGTAGTAGAAGAGCCGGAGCCCCACGGCGCCGCGGGCAAGCCGGGTGGAGAGATAGCCGTCGCGGGCGGTCTCGACCTCGGTGGAGGGGTCCGCCGCCAGCAGCTCACCCAGGAGATCGCGCCGGGCGGCGCTGGCGAGACGGTTGGCGTTGCTCATCAGGTCGAGGTCGGCCACCGGGCGATGGCCGACGTAGAGGGCGAGGGCGGCCGAGCCGGCCAGGTAGAACTCCTCGGCCCATGGGCCGGCCGCGAGGCGCGGAAGCAGCTCCTGCGCGCGCGGGGAGAGGGACTCGGGGTGGGCGAGGGTCAGAGCGGCCACAGGGCCTTGGCTTCCGGCGCCGCCGGGCTCGCCGCGACGCCCAGCACGACCTCCCAGAAGGCAAGGCTGCGGGTGGAGAGCTGGCGGCCGCCGTGCCGGGCGAGCCAGGCGGCGATCTCCGGCTCCGGGGTGGTAGCGAGGAGCCAGGCGAGATCGGCCGCGTCGCCGTCCTCGAGCAGGCGGGCGAGCCGCAGGGAAGGAGCCCGCTCGGCGTCGAGGTCCTCTTCGGCGTACGCCGCGAAGAGGCGGCGCGTTCCGGCGGGCAGGCTCACGCCCCGGAAGCCTCCCGGCGCTTGCGCGGCAGGGTGAGGACGGTCGCCGTGTTGCGCTCGTCCTCCATCTCGGCCTCCAGGATGCGCTCGAAGAGGTCGAGGGTGTTCTTGAACTTGAGCTGCAGCTCGCGGCGGGCGGTGCGCAGGTCGGTGATCTTGGCCTCGAAGCGGGTGGACTGCTCGATCGCCTGCTGCACGATCTTGTCAGCCGCCATCTCCGCCTCCTTGACCATCAGCTCGGCCTCGTGGCGGGCGTTGTTGGTGATGTCGTCCGAGACCTTCTGCGCCCGCAGCAGCGTCTGCTGGAGCTGGTGCTCGCGGTGCTCGGTCTCCTCCAGCCGCTGCCGGTAGTAGCGGTTCTCGCGCTCCAGCTTGTCGGTCTGGGCGATGCGGGTGGAGAGCTCCTCGGCCAGCAGGGAGAGGAAACCCTCGACCTCGGTCGGGTCGTACCCCCGCATCTTCTGCGAAAAGCGCATCTTCTGGATCTCGAGCGGAGTGATGGCCATCTGGGGACCTCCTTACGGCCCTGCAATCCTTGATGATCAGCCTTGAAAAGAGATAGCCATCTTAGCATGAACAAAGAGCGGGTTGATGCCGGGACGCTTTGTAGCGGGAGCAATTCATTACACCCGGACGATTTGACGCGGCCCGAACAGGGCCGTCCCCACCCGCACGTGGGAGGCCCCCTCCTCGACCGCGACCTCGAAGTCGTCGCTCATCCCCATCGAGAGCCAGCCGGGGAAGCCCGCCCATTCCGGGCGGCCGGCGAGATCGTCGCGCAACTCGCGCAGGCGGCGGAACCAGGGGCGGGAATCCTCGGGGAGCTCCCCTGGGGCGGGATGGCCATGAGGCCGGCGAGCCGCAGGTGGCGGAGGCCGGCGAGCGGCCGCACCGCCTCGGCGAGCCCGTCCGCCGGGAAGCCGTGCTTGCTCGCTTCACCGCCGAGGTTCACCTCGAGAAAGCCGGAGACGGCGAGCCCGCGCGCGCCCGCCTCGCGGTCGATCGCCTCGGCGATGGCGGGGCGGTCAACCGCGTGGAAGGTGTGGAAGAGGTCGAGCGCGGCGCGGACCTTGTTGGACTGGAGGGGGCCGATCAGATGCCAGGCGATTCCGGAGGCAACCTCGGGAGGTAGCTCGCGGCTCTTCGCCAGCCCCTCCTGGACCCGGTTCTCACCGCAGACCCGGATCCCGGCCCGGAAGGCCGCGGCGACCGCCGCGGCCGGCTGAGTCTTGCTGACGCCGACCAGGGTCACGCTGCCGGCAGGCCGGCCGGAGCGACCGCAGGCCTCCTCGATGCGAGTCCGGATGCGCCCCAGGCGCTCGGCGATCGAGTCGGCGGTCTGGCCGGAAGACGGCTCGCTCAGGCCGACTCCTCCTCGAAATAGAGGATGCGCTTGCAGGAGTCGCACTGGATCATGCCGCTGCCGTTGCGGATCTCGACCACCACCTGCGGGCGCACGCGGTAGTTGCAGGCCGCGCAGTGCCACTCGCGCTGCTTCTGACCGGGGCGCTCGAGCGGCCGCACCGGCGCGATCGCCCCGTTGGGATAGCGGAGCAGGATGCGCTCGAACTGGGAGACGACCGGGCGCGGGAGCCGCTGCTTGAGATCGCCGATGCGCCCCTGGAGCGCCTCGACCTGGCGGGCGACTCCGGGCTTCTCCCCCTCCCAGCGCGCGAGCTCCGCCGCGTAGCGCTCCTCGGTCTCGCGGAAGCTTTCGCGCAGGGTGGCGAGCTCCTTGTCCGCCTTCTCGTGCTGATCGAGCGCGGCGAAAGCCTGCTCCTCGCTGGTCGTGATCTGCCCCTTGACGGTGTCGATCTCCTGCAGGATGGCGCCGTACTCGCGCTGATTGCTGACCTTGTTGATCTGCTGCTGGTATTTCTTGAGCTTTTCCTGGGCGTCCTGGACCGCCGCTTCCGCCGCCCGCCGCTGCCGGGCCGCCTCTTCGGCCGTCTCCTCGAGGGCTTCGATCTCCCCTCGGCGCGCCGTGTGCTCGTCGTGGAGCTCGCGCATCCAGTCGGGGATTCCGTGCAGCCGCTGCTCCGCCTCGCGAAGCTCGACGAGCGCGGCCTGCAACTCGAGGATGTTCTGAAGATTCTGGTTCATGGGAAGACGTCCGCTCCTCTCCAAAGGAAAACCATCGCATACCTCTTGCGTCCGCCACGCGACCGCCGCGTCCTCTTCTTCATGGCTCGGAGCGCTTCGAAGTGGGTCCACCTGGATTTGAACCAGGGACCAACCGGTTATGAGCCGGATGCTCTCACCGCTGAGCTATGGACCCGGGAGAGCCCCCAATCAGGGCGACTCGGCAGTATACCATTCGCGAGCTTCCTCTCCAGGCCGCCGTTCGGCCGGGACGAAGGCGCTCCAGGTCCGCGCCAGGAGCCGCGCCAGCTCCGCCGTCCGCCGGCCGTCCTCTACCGGCCGGCTGCCGCCGCCAGGCTCCCAGCGCTCGAGCGTCAGCCGGCGGGACTCGCGGCCGGCAAGCGGCGGCGCCAAGCGCGACTCCCAGAGGAGCTGGTCGTCGCCGTCCACGAGCGAGAACCGGTTCGCAGCGTCGGTCAGGTAGAGCTCCGAGAGCACGGTCTGCGGAGCGCGCCGGAACAGGCTTGGCGCCACAGCCGGGGGCGTCTCCCCACCGGCGACCTCGACCAGGGTGGCCCAGAGCCGGGCGGCGGCCACCCGCCTCTCCTTCGGCTCCACCACATGGAGGCGGCAGCCACGGGGGAGCTTGACCGCGAACGGCACCTCCAGAAGCGGGCGGCCGAGACTTCCACGGGTCAGGATCTGTCCCGTCTCCCCGAGATCCTCGCCGCGCGTGGAGATCACCACCAGCAGCGTGCGATCCCACTCACCGCTCGCCCGCAGGGCCTGGAGCAGCCGGCCCAGCCGGTCGTCGGCCCAGGCAACATTGGAGCGGTACATCATCTGGAACAGGCGCCGCCGGGCAGGGGGAAGGGGGTGGGCGGGATCGGCGTAGAGCGCGAGCTCCTTCGGCTGGATCCGATCCGGGAGGTCGAGCCCCGCGGCGCCGATCCTGTCGTCAAACCGAGGATGGTGAATGTACGGCACCCCGGGCTCGGGGATATGGATCCAGACGAACCTTTTGCGGTCCCCGCTGCCGAGAGTCTCGAGCCGCTGGGCGGCGTCGATCCCCTTGCCGAGCCCCTCGAGCCGGTCGAACCCCTGATCGTACCCTCCGTCCTTGGAGAACATGGGCTCGTCCGTGAAGCCCGTGGTTTCATACCCCGCCGCCTGTAGAGCCTCGGGCAAGGTGAAGAGCGCGGGGGAGAGGCGGTCCTTCCCTTGGAGCACCCGATGCTGCCAGGGCCGCAGCCCGGTAAAGAGCGAGGCCATCGCGGAGGCGCTCAGACCGGATGGCGCGATCGCCCGGCCTCCCCAGTCGGCCTGGCGCAGCAGGGCGTCCAGGTTGGGCGTCAGCTCCCCGTTGACGGCGTCGGCGCGCAGGGCATCGAAGGTGATGAGGACGATAGGAACCGCTTCCTGCCGCCCCCCGGGGGCCGGGACGGCCCGGCAGGAGGGCAGCAGCAGCGGCAGCAGCAGGGCGAGCGGGGCGGCGAGGCGTCTCACCCGGCGGTGGGATAGAGCTGGCGGTAGCTGTCGGACAGCACCAGGATCCGCTTCACGTAGGTCTTCGACTCTTCGAGGCCGAGCCCCTCGAGGAAGCGGTCGATCTCCCCCTGGCCGGACTCCTGCCAGAGGCGCTTGATCCGGTAGGGGCCGCCGTTGTATCCGGCGAGCGATAGCTCGAGGTTCTCGTTGAACATGCTGAACACCTGGCGGAAGTACGAAGTGCCCAGCCGCACGTTGGTGGCCGGGTCGGCAAGCATGTCCCGTGTCCAGGAGAGGCCGTTCTTGGCGGCCAGCTCGCGGGCGGTGGCCGGCATGAGCTGCATCAGGCCGCGGGCGCCCGCGCCGCTCTGAGCATTGGCGTCGAAGGCGCTCTCCTGGCGGATGATCCCGAGCACCAGGTAGGGCGGGAGGTGGTTCATCTTCGCCCAGGCGCGGATCGGCTCCTGGTAGTCGAGCGGATAGTAGAGCCGGCGCGCCTCGTCCGGCAGGGTGGCCTGGAACGGTCCGCCGAGGGCCGGGAAGGCGTCGCGGATCACCAGTACGCTCTTGCGGCGATCCCCCCGGTTGGCGAGGATCACCGCCTCCAGGGCGCGCAGTGAGCGCGGCTGCGCCTTGTCGCGCACCAGCTCGGCCTCGGAGAGCGCCAGGTCGTCGAGCCCGAGGTCGGTCAGCAGCCGCGCGCGGTCGAGCGCCGGGTCGACGGGCCAGGGGTCCCGGGCTTGAGCGGCGACGGCCAGCGCGGTGGGCTTGCCGCGCAGCCGTGCCTGGGCATTGCGGAGATAGAAATCGGCCGTATCGGCCTGGGCGATCTCGTTGTAGATCTGCTGCGCCCGCTCCCCCTCGCCCAGGGAGTCGAAGGCCCGCGCCGTCCAGTACCGGCCACGGCGGGCGGCGGCGTCCTCCGGGTAGAGCGAGAACAGCTCCGTCCAGAGGCCGATCGCGCCGGTGTAGTTCCGCCTGCCGTACTCCTGCCACCCCTTCTGCCAGAGGTTGGTGGCACCGGTCGTGTCGTGAGGATCGAGGCGGCGCAGCCGGCGCAGCGACTCCAGGGCGCGGTCGAACATCTCCTCGGACTGGTAGTCGGCGTAGAGCGACTTCAGGGCCTTGGCCGCCAGCTCGGGGTCGGCGCCCTGGCCCACCTTGTCGAGGTACTGCTGGGAGAGGAGGCGGAGCTGCTGGCGGTCGGCCGAGCCGAGGTTCGCCCGGCCGCGCTGGGCGGTGGCGGCGTCCTCCGCCGCCTGGGCGCGGGCCCAGGCGAGCGCCGCTCCCTGCCGGGGCTCCGCGGCCTCGCGGCCGGAGAGCAGCTCGAGCGCGTCGCTGCCGCGGTGCAGGCGGGTCAGGGTCTGGGCCTCGAGGAGGTTCCACTCGAGGTCGCGGCCGCCGACCGGCACGGCGTCGAGGGTCGCCAGGGCGTTCGGCTCCAGCTTGAGATCCAGCAGGGCCTTCGCCCGCCGCTTGAGCTGGTCGCCGGTCAACACGTCCGTCCAGGCAAAAGAGCTGTCCGGGCCGCGGAACAGATCGATCACCTTGAGATCGGCGGCCTTCAGGGGAAAATTGACCAGCAGGCGGCGGGCGGCCTCGGCCTGCGCCTGGCGGTCGCCGAGCTGGACGCCCATCTGCCAGGCGAGCGCTTCGAGCTGCGACGCTTCGTCGCCGCGCAGCTCCTCGCTGCGCGCGGCGCCGACCAGCTCCTGGGCGCGCGGCGCGTCACCGCGAGCCCAGGCGAGCGTCGCCGCCTTCAGCAGGGCGCGCGGGCGCAGCGCCGAGCCGGGGTAGTCCCCCAGCAGCGTGGCGAGCGAGGTCTGGGCGAGCAGCACGTGCCCGCTCGCCGCCGCGGCGTCGCTCAGGATGTAGAGACGCCAGTCCTCCAGCGGTCCGTCGGGATCCCGGCCGGCGAATAGGCGCTCCTCGGCGTAGCCCACCTGCTCGCAGGAGTGGGCGTAGAAGCCGAGGAGGAGCCGGGCGAAGGCGCCCTCCGAGTCCCGGCCCGCCATCACCGGCGCCAGCGCCTTGTAGGCGGCGGCGCAGTCCTTCCGGCGCACCGCCGAAGCCGCCTCGGCATAGGCGAGGGCGGCGCGGTCGGAGTGGCCGGGGAGAGGTCCGGCGGCGCCGGAGCGCGGGGGCGAGGCGGTGGCGGAACCCAGCAGGAGGGGGAAGAGCAGGACGAGCGCGGCGCGGTGCCGAATCGGCGTTTTACTTCTCACGGTACTCCAAGACAACAAGACAGCGGCGGCGGAAAAATCCGCGGCCCTTCGCGACAACCCTTTCCAGGAAGGCGGCCGGGGTCAGATCCCCAGCGCCTTCGAATCCCCGGCGGCCAGGATGCGCACCAGCTCCTGGTAGAAGTAGTCGGTCGAGCGCAGGATCTGAGGGTCGACCCGCTCGTCGTACATCTGGCGCGAGCGGTCGATGTCCTCCTTCAGCCGCTCGTAGATGTCGCGGTTGCGCCGGCCCTCCTCGACCTGGTCCTCGTTGTAGAGCTTGATCTCGCTGACCAGCAGCCGGGCGAGCCGCCGCGCCTCCTCGTGCAGGGCCTCGTTGTTGGGCGACACCGGCACGCGGGTGGTGGCGAAGGCCCAGCCCGGACCCTCGACGTCGCTCGGCGGCCTCACCTCGGGCGTGCCCGAGGCGAGACCGGCGCCGCCGCGGTCGAACGCGCCCGCGGGCTCCTCCGGCGCCGGCACCGGACGGAGCTGGGGAGGCGGCGCCGGCGCCGCGGCGGGTTCGGCGGACTGCAGGCTGGAGCGCTGGAGGAGCACGGTCGCGTCCGGGCTCGGCTCCGGCTCGACGGAGCGAGGATAGCGCGGGACCTCCTCCGCCATTGCCTGATGGGTTTCGTGGGCGCTGGAGACGCCGGGCGCGCGCTGGGTTGAGAGCGGGTTCTCGGCCGGCGCCGGGGCACCCGGAAGCGGGATCCCGGGAAGCGGCATCGCCTCGGTGACGTGTGGGATCGAAGCGGCCTCCCAACCCGTGACGGAGCGCGGAGCCTGCTCCGCGGCGGTCCACGCGGTCTGCGGCTCGGGCTCTGGCACAGCGGCGGCCTGCGGCTCGGGCTCCGGTTCCGGCGTGGGCTCAGGCTCGGCGGGCTCGGGCGCCGGGGCCTCCTCGACCGCGGCATGGGTGGCATTCGTGGTGCCGCCCGTGGTGTCGCCGGAGGGGCTCGCAGGCTCGCCGTGTCCCTCCTGCTCGCCTTCCAGGGCCAGCGTGGGGGTGGAGGCGCGCTCGCGGAAGGGGAGCGTCTCGATCGCCTGGGCCGCGGCGTGGGCGAGGATCTGCAACGCCTCGATCCCCAGCTCGCCGTCGTCGAGACGGTCGGCGTAGAGGCCCGCGGCCACGCGGTCGCGCAGCACGATGGGCACCAGGACGCCGTCCTGCGGCAGCGGGCTCTCGAGGCGGCTGCACAGCGCCGCGCAGTCGGAGGCGCTGAGGCGCACCGCGCCCTGCGCCTGGGCGAGACGTCCCCAGGCGCCGTTCGGAGAGTCGAGAGTGAGACCGCGCAACTTTGCGTCGGTGCCAGTACCCGAGTCACTCGAGTCACCGAAGCCCTGGCCTCCCCAGCCCTGGAGGTCGCCGCCACGCACCAGCAGCACGGCGGCGCGCGAGGCGTAGCGCGCCGACTCGCGCAGCAGCGCGGTCAGGACGTCCGCCTGCGAGTGGGCGCGGTCGATCCCGGCCAGCGAGTCGCGCAGATCGCGCAGGGCGCTACGCCGGGCGTTCGGCCCCAGCTCCCGCTCGGCGGCGGGGGCCAGGTCTTCATGCGAGAGATAGGAAGAGGGCAGCGAGGGGGTGAACGCCTCCAGCCGCTGCTGGATCTCCTCGTTGCTCGTCTGCAGGCGCTGGGAGATCTCCTGGCGCAGCTCGGCGAGCGCACGCTCGACCGAGTCGCCGATCTCGCGATTCAACTGGTGAATTTTTTCCGAAAGGGACATCCGTTGCTCTCCGCGGCCGTCCTCTGAGAAGCCAATAACGACTAAGGGACCCTGATTATTCTGGAACCCGCCGCGCGGTGTCAAGAAAAGCCCTCTGTGACAAGGGCTTAAGCCCGGCGGGCGGCGCCTTGTCCGCTCCTGCGGGCCTATGGTACGGTCGCGCGTGCCCTATAGAAATCCAGCTCTGGGAGATCTTCGATTGAGTCTGAGTCGCCGTCGCGGAGCCGTCCTCTGCGCCGCCCTGCTGCTGGCCGGCGGGGCCACCGGCTGCGGGGGTGGTAAGAGCGGCGAGCCCGGAGCCGCGCGGCGGAGCCCGGCCGCGGAGACCGAGTGGGCCTGGCTGCAACAGACCAAGACCGCGCTCGACGAGCAGCGGACTCGAGTTGCCCGCAATCCCGCCGAACCGCGGCTCGCCCGGCAGACGCAGGCCCTCGCCGAGGAGCTCGACCGCCGGCTGGTGGAATTCCTCAACGCCGATCCGCCGGTCCAGGGCCAGCCGCTGAGCTCCCGGCAGAAAGCAGCCCTCCGCCTGAAGAGCGACGAGGACATCGAGCTCGCCCGCACCTTCATCGAGCAGGGGGGCGACTACCAGCGCGCGGTCGACATCTACAAGGAGGCCCTGACGGTGGACCCCGGCAATCCGCGCCTCCAGCAGGAGCTCGCCCGCGCCCAGGCGCGGCGCTACGTCGCGCGCCAAGTCTTCGTCCAGGTGCAGAAGGGGATGGACCAGGATACCGTGCGCCGCCTCCTTGGATCTCCCAACCTGAACAACGTGCGCTCCTATGCCGGCAAGGGTGACCAGGGAGTGGTCGGCTGGTTCTATCCCCGGGACGCGAGCGGCGCCGCGGCCGCCGTCTGGTTCCACAAGGAGGACGGCCGCTTGACGGTCTACCTCGCCGACTTCGACGCCGTGCAGCCGCAGGCGGCGCCCGCCGGCGCTCCCGGCGCGAAGAGCTCGACTTGACTTTTTCGTCGCTTTGAGCGAAATTGCCTTCCTTGTGCCCCTCGAAATTCCGGGGGGCGCTTCCCATCCTTAACGAAAAGAGGTGAGTACCGGATGCCCGTTGTGCATGTGCGCGAAGAGGAGAGCTTCGAGAACGCCCTGCGCCGTTTCAAGCGTAAGGTCGAGAAGTCGGGGATTTTGACCGAGCTTCCGCAAGCGGCAGCATTTTGAGAAGCCCTCAGTGAAGCGCAAGCGGAAGACCATTCAGGCCCGCAAGAAGATCATGCGCAAGCTGCTGGAAGAGCGCCGCCAGGGTCTGGCGTAGTCACCGTTCGGAATCAGCAGCTCGGGTCCATCGCGCGACCCTCAGACGGGAGGAGGCCGGAAGGCTTCCTCCCGTTTCGTTTTTCAGGGCAGGGCCGCCGCTTCAGTCCGCAGCGGCGGCTTCCACGGGCAGCAGGGTGAAGGGCAGGAAGACCGGTAGGGCCGCCGTGCGGGCGCCGTCCTTCTTCTCCCATTCGTCCCGGCTCTTGACCTTCAGGGGCGTGAGCTTGCGCTTCTCGAGCTCCCGGTTGGCCGCCGCCACCTCCCCCTTCTCAACGGACGCCAGCCGGGCCTCCGCCTTGTCGAGCTGGTCGCCCAGCACCTTCATCTGATCGATCTGCGACCGGGTCGGTCGGCCGTCGTAGCCGTTGACGTTGCCATAGACCTTGGCCATCTTCTCGCGGAGCTGCTCCTCGCCGGACATCCAGCCCCCCTCGCTGGTGGCGACCAGCGTGGCGCGGAAGCCTTCGAGCGAGCCGGCGAGCGTGTCGAGCTGATGGCGCAGGCGGTCGCCGGCGGGAAGCTTCCCCGCCCGGCCCTGCGCCTCGTCCTCGAGGCTCTTCACCGTCTCGGCCACGTAGGTTAGACGGCCGAGCATGCCGTAGAGCTTCAGCGCCGTCTCGTGCTGCACGGCCCGGTCCTCGTCCGAGTGGTGCGAACGGGGGTCCGGAACGAGCTGCACTTGGCCGGTGTAGGTCTTGTCCCCCTGCGTGAGCTTGACGGTGTAGGTGCCCGGGGGGACCCGCGGGCCGAACATGGCGAACGCCGAGCCGATCACCAGCGAGTTCGCGGGCGGCAGCTTGGGCGGCGCCAGGCGCATCGGCCAGCTCACGCGGTTGATCCCCTTGCGCTTGCCGCCCGGCAGGGTCGAGATGAGCTGGCCCTTGTCGTCGAAGACCTCCAGCTTGAGATCGCCGAACATGTGCCGCTTCTTCAGGTAGTAGGTGACCGAGGCCGCCTCCTCGGGGTTGAAGGCGACGTACTCGTCGTCGCCCGGGAAGTCCTGGACGCTCGCCGGGATCGTCATCGCGGCCGTCCGCGACGGCAGCATCACCACGTCGGCGGCGAGCGCCTCGCGGGTCAGCTTCCGCAGCGGCGTGATGTCGTCCACGATGTAGACCCCCCGCCCATGGGTGGCGATGATCAGGTCCGAGTCGCGGGAGTGGATGGCGAGGTCGCGCACTGCCACCCGCGGGAATTTGCCGGTGAAGCGGGCCCAGCGGGTGCCGCCGTCCACCGAGATGAAGAGGCCCGACTCGGTGCCCACGAACAGCAGGTCCGGGTCCTCGAGGTCCTGCCGCACCACGTGGGCGTAGCCCGAGATGGCGTCGGTCGCCAGCGGCTTCCAGGTCTTGCCGAAGTCGGCCGTCTTGTAGACGTACGTCTTCATGTCCCCGGACTGATGGCCGTCGAAGGTGGCGAAGGCGGTCGCCTCGTCGAAGTGGCCGGCGTCAACGTACGACACCCACGTCCCCTTCGGCATGCCAGCGACGCTCGGCGCCACGTTCGTCCAAGTGGCGCCGCCGTCGCGGGTCACCTGCAGGTTGCCGTCGTCCGTCCCCACCCAGATCACCTTGGCGTTCTTCGGCGACTCGCTGATCGAGTAGATCGTGGTGAAGTTCTCGGCGCTCGAGTTGTCGACCGTGAGCCCGCCCGACTTCCCCTGCTGCTGATGCTTCGGGTCGTTGGTGGTCAGGTCGGGGGAGACCTTCTCCCAGGAGTCCCCCTGGTCGCGCGAGCGGAAGAGGAACTGCGCGCCGATGTACATCGTCTTCGGATCGTTCGGGCTCAGGTGGATTGGCGTGTTCCAGTTGAACCGGTAGGGCGGATCGCCGGCCAGCGGCAGCGGCTTGATCGACTTCTCCTCGCCGGTCGAGAGGTGCCGGCGCGCCACCTCGCCCCCCTGGTACTCGGCGTAGACCACGTCGGGATCGGTGCGGTCGGCGAAGGCCCAGAAGCCGTCGCCGCCGCCGATGTTGGACCAGTCCTTGTTCAGGATGGCGCCGCCGATCCCCGCCGAGGGGCCGGACCAGGAGCCGTTGTCCTGGAGGCCGCCGTAGACCCGGTAGGGCCGGGCCATGTCGTAGCTGACGTGGTAGAACTGCGCCACCGGCAGCGTGCCCATGTGGTGCCACTGGCGCCCCTGGCTGTAGGACATGTAGACGCCGCCGTCGGTGCCGAGCAGCATCACGTTCGGGTTCTTCGGGTTGATCCACAGCGCGTGATGATCGCTGTGGGGGCCGCCGCCGAAGCCGTTGCCGAGGCTGATCGCGGCGTTGAACGACTTGCCGCCGTCGTTGCTGACGGTGAGCATCAGGCCGGGCTTGTAGACCGTGTTGTAGTCCGCCGGGTCGACGACGACGCGGGCGAAGTAGAACGGCCGCACCTGCACGTTGAACGAGTTGTTGACCTGCCGCCAGCTCTCTCCGGTGTCGTCCGAGCGGTAGAGGGCGGTGTCCTTCGACTCCACGAGCGCGTAGACCACGCTCGTCCGCGACGGCGCGACCACCACCGCGATCCTTCCCTTGTCGCCCGTGGGCAGGCCCGACTTGACCTGCCGCCAGGTCTCGCCGCCGTCGGTCGACTTGTAGAGGCCGCTCCCCTTGCCGCCGGAGCTGAACGAGGAGGGGGTGCGGCGGAACTGCCACATGCCGGCGTAGAGGATCGACGGGTCCTGCGGATCGACCGCGAGGTCGGAGCAGCCGGTGTCGGCGTCGACGTAGAGGACCTTCTTCCAGGTCTTGCCGCCGTCGGTCGTCTTGTAGACGCCGCGGTCCGGATGGCTGCTCCACAGGTGGCCGGTGGCGCAGGCCCACACCGTGTTGCCATCGGCCGGGCTCACCTGGACGCGGGCGATGCGCTCGGAGCTCTCGAGCCCCATGCGCTGCCAGGAGTCGCCGCCGTCGGTCGTCTTGTAGAGGCCGTCGCCGACCGAGGTGCTGTTGCGGGTCCACGACTCGCCGGTGCCCACCCAGACGTTCTTCGGCTCCTTCGGATCGATGGCGATGGCGCCGATCGACTGGGTGTAGTCGTCGAAGACCGACTTGAAGGTAAGGCCGCCGTCGTTCGACTTCCAGACCCCGCCGCCGGCGGCTCCGACGTAGATGATGAGCGGGTCCTGGCCCACGGCGTCGATCGCCGCGATACGGCCACCCATGTTGGCCGGACCGATGGAGCGGGCGGTGAGCCCGCCGAAGGTATTGGAATCGATCTCCACCTCGGCGGCGCGCGCCGCGGCGGCTCCGGCCACCAGGGTGGCGGCCGCCAAGCAGAAAAGCGATTTGAATGTGCGTTGCATACACGTCTCCCGAGAAAAGAATCCAGGCAGGGATGAAAGGAGCTCGCGGGCTGGGGGAGCCGCCCCTCGCGGGCAGCCCCCCTTCAGTCGACTTCGGTTACGGCTGCGGCGGCTTCGGAGGCGCCGGGCTCTGCTTCTTCTCAGTGGCCTTCTCGGCGGCGGGCATCGCGAAGCGGGATCCTTCGACGGTCGGATTGACCTCGATCTTCGAGATCGTCATCGTCATGCCCGCCGGCATGCCCTTGGCCTTTTGCTCGATCGAGAAGGGGAAGACCAGGCCGTCCACGGTCTTGAAATCGCCGAACGTGGTCTCGCCCTCGATCTCCTGGCCGCGCATCTTGGTCTTGCCGGCCTCCTTGATCTCCAGATAGGACTCGGCGTCGAGGTAGACGTTGGCGACGTCGCCGTTCTTCTTGGTCACCTTGAGCTTGTAGGCCGGCGTGCCCTCGACGTCCTCCTTGCCGGCGTACTCCACCTGATGCCCCTTGTCCTTGTAGTCCACCAGCACGCCGTCCATGTCCGCCTGGTCCGCGGCCTGCTTGACCTCGTCGGCCGACATGGCTTCCGGATCCTTCTTGCCCATGAACGGCATTACCGACCAGCCCGTCTTGCCGTCGAAGGCCTGGACCCCGGTCATCCCCTGGATGGTGAACTCCATGCGCATCTTGTTCGGACGCGACATCTCCAGGGTGAAGGGGGCCTCCATGCCCTGGCCCATGACCATCTTGCCGGTCATGCGTGCCGACTGGACGGCCTTGATCTTGTCCTTGCCGCCCCGGGCCTGGAGATTCTTGCCGATGAGCTCGTCGGCGGTCTGGGCCTGCACCGCGGCGCCCGCCAGTCCGGCCACGAGCAACCACGCGAAAGTCTTGCGAATCATGAATCCTCCTCGATTCCGTTTTTGAGGTCCGTCAGATTGAGAACGGGGCCAGGATAACGGAGTCGCGCGCGAACGTCACGCGACGCCTCTGCGTTGTACGCACGAAAGGGCGGAAGGTTATTCCTCCCGGAAGCCGAGATGGTCACAATCTGTGACCACCTCTACGACTCGTCGTAGCTGATCTCCATCCGCCGGATCTTCCATGCCGAGACGGCGACCAGCACCAGGGCGAGGGCCAGCAGGCCGGCGACGGAGACCCAGGGAGCGGGGGCGTCAGCGAGCGTCGCCAGCGGCCCCTCGGAGACCGGCACCGGGCAGAGCGACTGGAGATAGTGGACGACGCTCATCTCCTTGAGCAGCGGCGGCAGCAGGAAATGGATCCCCTCCCAGCCGAAGACGGCGAGCGCCGGCAGCGCCGGGCTCTTGAAGAAGAACCCGAAGAAGAGGAAGACCGCCCCGTAGCCCACGCAGGCGAGGAAGGTCACCAGCAGGTAGGCCGCCAGGTGCCCGAGCCCCGGCCCATGGGAGAAGAAGTGCCCGACCGCCGTGGAGTCGTGCGGCAGGTAGGCGAGCAGGAAGCCGAGGACCGTGGTCAGCCCGAAGAGGCCGAAGGAGACGATCAGCCCGGTCAGGTACTTGCCCGCCACCAGCACCTCCCGCCGGATGGGCGACAGGAAGTAGTAGTGCAGGCTGCGGTCGAGCGTCTCGCGGCGGATCAGGTTGCCGAAGATCGCCACGCAGCCGAGGAAGATCACGATGCGCAGGATGAACGCCTGGTACATGCCGGCGTAGAACTGGGTGGCCCCGGCGATGTCACTGGGGTCGCGCACGCCCCCCGGCACCACCATCCGCAGGGTGAGGATGAAGAGCGGCGCGAGCGCCAGCAGGAGCAGGCCGAAGGGGCGGCGGAACCCCTTGCGGAGCTCCAGCCGGACGACGGCGCGGGTCTGGCTCCACCAGCGCCCCCAGGCCGGACCCGAGCGGGCGGCGGGCGCGGCCGTGGCCGCTGTTACGGTATCGCTGATGTCGCTCACGACTTTTCTCCATTCGAGCCGATCAGGTACTGGTAGACCGCGTTGACGTCGGAGTCGGCCAGCGACACGGCTTCGACCGCCAGACCGTTGGCGAGCACGATCTCGTTGAGGGCGAGATAGAACCGGTCGGCGTCGCGGGTGCGCACGAGCAGCCCCTTGCCGTCCTCCAGCAGTTGGGCCTCGACCACGTGGTCCGACTCGAAGACCCGCGAGGCGAGCAGCGACGGGCGGTCGCAGCGCACCAGCACCTGCACCGGGTGCTCCTCCTCCATCTCGTCGCGCACGTCGCCGATCTCCCCCTCGGCCACGATGTAGCCGCCGTTGATCAGCACCACCTGGTCCGAGATCAGGTCCACCTCGTGGAGGATGTGGCTGGAGACGATCACGTGCAGGCCGCCGTCCGCGAGCTGGCGGAAGAGGGCGATCACCTCGGCGCGGGCCATCGGGTCGAGCCCGTTGAGCGGCTCGTCGAGCACCAGCACCGAGGGCTCGTGGGCGAGCGACTGGGCGAGCCGCACCCGCTGCCGCATCCCCTTGCTGTAGCCGGCCACCTTGCGCCCCGCCGCCTCCATCAACCCCACCCGCTCGATCGCCTTCCAGGCGAGCGCCTCGGCCTCCCCGGCGCCGAAGCTGGCCACCCGCAGGTAGGACTCGATGAACTGGAAGCCGGTCAGCCCCGGCGGGAAGGAGTCGTACTGCGCCGCGTAGCCGACCAGGCGGAACAGCTCCTCCGGGCTCTCCGGCGTCAGGCCGAAGACCGAGACCCGGCCCCGCGACGGGCGGATCAGCCCCACCATCAGATTCATCAGGGTCGTCTTGCCCGAGCCGTTCGGTCCCACCAGGCCGGTGATCCCCGGCGGGATCGACAGGTTGACCCGGTTGACCCCCAGGACGTCGCCGTAAAACTTGGAGACGTTCTCGAACACCACCCGCCCGTCGCCCCGCGGGTGATCGGCCGCCGTCGCCAAGCGGGTCTTCTCGAGGCCGGTCTTCTCGAGGGCGCCCTTCTCAAGGCCAATCATCGCACCACCTCGTAGGCGCGGATGCGCCGGGAGAGCAGCCAGAGCGAGACCAGGCAGCCGAGCGCGATGGTCAGCCAGGCGGCCCAGAGCGGCGAGACGTGGCGGTCGTCGAGCTCCTGGCCGAACAGGCTGGCCCACACGTTGCTCATCGCGTTCGACAGCGACAGCAGCCATCCCCACCAGGTGTCGAGCGTCTCGTTGAGCGCCCGCGCGAAGCCGGAGAGCACGAAGAAGACGATCAGCAGCGTCACCCGCGCCACCGGCTTCCACTTCACCCAGGCCGAGATGGCGAGCGCCACCAGCGAGACCACCAGGATCCACGCCGAGCTGCCGACGAAGATCGCCATCCCGATCCGCAGGTTCTGGCCCAGCCATCCCGCTCCCTCCAGGTAGGCCTGGAAGAAGAAGAGCAGCAGGCCCGGGATCCAGGTGACGAGCGACATCAGCCCCACCAGCACCGTCAGCTTGCCGAGCACGTATTCGGTGCGCGAGAACGGGCGAGAGAGGTAGAGCGGCAGCCCGTTGTTGCGCAGGTCGGGCGCCACCAGGGCGGGCCCCACGAAGAGCGCCATCAGGAAGCAGAGCCAGCCCTGGGACTCCAGGCCCCGGAGGAAGAAATTGGCGTTGATCGGCAGCGCCTGGTTGAGCTGCTCGAGCGGCAGGTTCATGAACTTGAGCGCCGCCAGGTTGTGGTGCAGATAGATGATCAGCAACCCGGCGAACGGTATCAGGAAGCAGAGGGCGAAGAAGGCCGCGAACATCCGGCTGTCGAAGACGTCCTTCACCGCGTAGCGCGGCAGGATCAGGAAGCGCCACCGGGAGGGGGTCAGCTCCCCCTGGTAGCGTCCGTAGTTGCGTTCATATACGGCCATTGGCGGCGACCTCCGTCTCCATCGCCTTGAGGAAGATGTCCTGCAAGGAGTCCTTCTTGTAGTCGAGCCGGCGGATCTGCACCTGCCGCTCGGCGGCCAGCCGGTAGAGGTCGCGCACCTCGACCCCTGGCGGCAGCACCAGCTTCATCGTCTGCTTGCCCTGCTTGCCGCCGTCCGCCATCTCGACCCCCAGGGCCTCGACGGCGGCGGTGAACGAGGCGTCGTCGCCGCCACGGATCTCGAGCTCGAGGAAGCGCCGGTTGGCCCGGCGCTCCTCCTCGAGGTTGCAGTAGGTGGCGATGTTGCCTGCCTTGAGCACCAGCACCTCGTCGCAGCACTCCTCGACGTCGCGCAGCAGGTGCGAGGAGAGGATCACGTTCACCTCTCCGGTATCGCGGATGTCGTGGATCAGCCGCAGCATGCGCTCGCGGGCGGAGGGGTCGAGGCCGTTGGTCGGCTCGTCGAGGAAGAGGAGCCGCGGCCCGTGGACCAGCGCCTGGGCGAGCTTGGCGAGCTGCTTCATGCCGAGCGAGTAGGTCTCCACCTTGCGGTAGCGGGCCTCGCCCAGGCCGACGTAGAACATCGTCTCGTGGGCGCGCTCCAGCGCCCGCTCCGACGGCAGCCCCGAGACCTCCCCCATCAGCCGCACGAACCGGACCCCGGTCATGCCGCCGATGAAGGCGTCGCTCTCGGGCATGTAGCCCATCAGCTCCCGGATCTCCCGCGCCTCGGTCTGGATGTCCTTGCCGAAGATGCGGGCGGTCCCCTTCGATGGGGGGTGGAAGCCGAGGAGCGTATGGAGAAGGGTGGTCTTGCCGGCTCCGTTCGGCCCCAGGAGGCCGATGCAGCGGCCGGAGAGGGAGGCGTTCAACCCCTTGAGGATCGGACGCCCCCCGAACTGGACCTCCAGGCCCTGGAGCTCGATGACGGGTGAATTCGACATGGTCGTGTCTCCAGGGCCTGGGCGCGGTCTTACTGGACGGATTCCGCCTGGTGCATCGCCCCGAGCATGCCGCCCAGACTGGTCAGCGTGCCGAGGTTCAGGCCCAGGGGGTTCTGGTTGCTGCCCGCGAAGACGATGCGGTCCGGCTCCGCGTAGGCGTAGTAGAGCGTCGGACCCTGCGAGGCCAGCAGCTTGCCGAGCCCCGCCGGGCCGCGCGCTCCACGGTGATTGGAAGAACCCGACGCGCCGTTGGGCAGCACCGACTGCGCCGCCTGGGCGATCGGCGCGATGTTGGTGTAGACCAGCGCCGAGACGTTCACCTGGCCGTCGGGGCCCAGGAGATTGCGGAACTTGGCCGTGGTGGCGAGCGTCACTCCGGAATCCCGGAGCTGGATCGCCTGCTCGAGCAGCGCCCGGCTGGGGCCGGCCACCAGGTAGCCGTCCTCGAACAGGTAGTGGATCGAGGGCTTGCCGTCTCCCGGAACGATCGCGTAGTAGGTGCGGCCGCCGGCGGTCTCGCTGGTGAGCTGCACCCCCGGCTTGCCCTGCGCCTGCAACTGGGCGTTGCACGCCGCCACCGCCTTCTGGAAGGTCTGCTGCAGGTGGGCGGGGTCGTAGACCTCGGCCACCAGCTTCCAGGAGGGGGTGGGCAGCAGCGGCCCGTCGACGCCCATCGCCAGCTCACCGCCGAGCGGGGCCGCGAGGTCGTTGCGCAGGTCGATGCCGGTCTTCGCCTGGGCGTCCGCCAGCTCCTGGGAGAGCTTGGGGTTGACGCTCAGCAGCTCGTCGAGGATGTTCACCGGACTCTTTACGGCGAAAGCGGCCACGAAGTTTGCGTCCGGCGAGAAGAAGCGCAGGCCGCCCATCGGCGCCGGCGCGGCCAGCCACGCGGCGACGCCCCGCCGCGGCTGGTTGAAGGTGAGGGCGGCGCGGGTTCTCGGCCCGGCCGTCGATCTCCCGGCGGTCGACGATGAACTGGTCGAGGTCGAGCACGCCCAGCTTCTCGGCCGTCTGCTGCTCGTCCGGGGCCCCGGGATGCCCGTTGGCGATCATCGTGTGGAGGTCGGCCGCGAACAGCCAGCCGGCGCCGTCGTGGTAGTCCTGGGCGATCCGCGCGTGGAGCGGGGTCGCCGTGAACGGGTTGGCGGCGGCCCCGGAAGCGACCAGAGCCGCGACCTGGCGGATCTCGGCGCCGCTCGGCGAGGCCACCAGCAGGCCGTCGTGGAGCCACAGCAGGATGGCCTGGCCCTCGGGGGCGTTCGCCGGATCGTCGATGAACTGCACCGGCCGCTTGCCGGCCGCGTTGGCCGCGATCTCCTGCTCCACCGTGGCGCGGAAGGAGGCCTCGTTGGTCACCTCGGCCAGCAGCACCGGCTGGCTCTTCTGATCGCTCCCCGAACCGCCGCCGACGTTCATCGCCACGGCGATCTTGTCCCCCAGGTTCTGGCCCAGGGCGCCGAGCTTGGCGACCAGGTCGTGGAACTTCTGCTCGTTGTCGGTCGAGCGCAGCGTCTCGCTCCACCACTGGGCGAGCGACGGGCTCTCGGCGATCCGCTGGTCGAGGATCTGCTGCGTCTGCGACAGGCTCTTCGAGAGGTTCGGCAGGGCGATCCAGACCGTCGTCCCCGCCGGGGCGAGGTCGAGCAGCTTGGTCGAGTAGCGCAGGCCGGGACGGGCGACGCGGGCGTCGATGTCCTTGCCCAGCGCGGTCAGCTCGGCCAGGAGCTGGTCGTACTGCTGGGCGTTGCGGCTCCAGGCGACCTCCTCCTTCACCGGCACCCGCTCGACGCTGGCATGGGTGGTGACCTGGTCGCCGGGGTGGAGCAGGTTGTCCTTCGGCCCCTGCTGCACCCGCACCTCGCCCTGCACCACCGACACCCGCGACCCCTTGGTGCCGCTGTTGACGGAGAAGATGGTGCCGGTCACCGAGACCAGCGCGTCGCGGGTGGCGACGTAGAGGTGGCGGTGGCGCTGCCTGGCGGCCTGCACGATGATCCGGCCGCGCTCGAGCTGGATGGTGTTCCCCTGGCGGCTGGCGTCGAGCGAGAAGCCGGCCCGCTCGCTCATCTCGATCAGCGAGCCGTCGGCCATCCGCACCAGGGCGGTCGAGCCCTTGGCGGTGCGGATCTCTTCCCCCTTGGCGATCGACGCGCCGGCGCCGATCGGCCGGCTGGTGTCGCCGGCCACCCGGTAGAGGGTCCCCTCCACCGACTCGATGCGGGCCATCCGGGCGCCGCCGGCCAGCATGTCCTGCGCCAGGTTGAACAGGCCGAAGCCGAGGGCGATGGCGAGGATCGCCGCCAGGCTCATCCAGATCGCCCGGTTCTGGGGCCGGGCGACCCTGGCGGCCGGGCGGCTGGCGGCGGCCGCGTGCCCTTCCCGCGCCTCGCGGAGCGCCCGGCGGCAGGGGACGCAGCTCCGCGTGTGGTCCTCGAGGAGCAGCGCGCGGGCCGGGGAGAGCTCACCCCGCAGGTAGGCGGGGATCAGGGACTGGAAGTCGTCGCAGCCGTGCAGGCTGCCGGTGACCTGGGGCGCCGGCTGGGGCGCCGGAGCCGGGGCGGAAGCCTCAGGAGGCTCCGGCGGTCATCTCCTGGGACAGCTTGGCCCAGACGCGGGCGGCGGCCTCCTCGACCTGGCGCGGGTCGATCGGCTCGTCGGCCACCTGATGGACCGCCTCGTCCAGGAGGTCGGAGTGGTTCTTGAACAGGCTCATGACATTTCTCCTTCAAGCGAGCCCAGCTCTTTCTGGAGCCGGTGCCGCGCGCGGTGCAGTAAGACGGCGATCGAGGTCTGCGAGGCGCCGAGCAGGGTGGCGATCTCCAGATTGCCCCAGCCCTCGAGATAGCGAAGCGTGAAGATCTCTGCCTGACGGGGGGAGAGGCGCGACATCGCCTCGCGCAGCCGGACCCGGATCTCCCGGCTGCCCCGCGTGCGCTCCGGGCCTGGGTCGTGGGTGTCCACCAGGTCGTCGCCGACCTCCTCGAGGTCGACCTTGCGGGCCCGTTTGCGCCGCCTCATCAGGTCGAGCGCGGCGTTGACCGCCGCGCGGTGCAGATAGCTCCCCGCGTTGCCGGAAAGATCCGGTTGCTCCTCTCGCCGCAGTAGACGGGTGAAAACGGTCTGCAGCACATCCTCCGCGTCCATGGCGTTGCCGGTGATCCGGTACGCCGCGCGGTAGACCGCCCCGTGGTATTCCCTGAACAGTGCCTCCAGGGCGCCCGGGGGGCTGGTGATCGGTGGTTGGTCGTAAGCTGCGGCTTGCACGCCTCCTGCCCTCCTTTCTCCTTCGCCCATGGATACGCTCCTCCCGGTTCTTTTATTACAGTGCATCCCTCAACCCGCGAGCCGGAAACCCGCCATGGCGAAGTGATGGTCGAACGAGAAGACGGTCCGGATGCGCTCGCGCTCCATGAGGACGAAGCTCGTCGCGTCGACGGCGGACAGCTTGTGGAGGTCGCGGCGCTGGAAGTAGGGCCAGGCCTGCTCCAGGTCGGCCGGCCCCACGGTGAGGATCTGGAGGCCGGGGATCTGGTCCAGGGAATCTTTCCAGACGAGGGCGACGTCCCGCCGGGTGTTGCGGTCCAGGAACGTGAAGGTCTCGAGGAGGACCGGCACCGAGGTGTGGAGCCGTGAGCCCAGAGCCTGGAGATCCTCCCAGATCTCCCGGGCCTGCGCATGGAGCGGATCGCGGGTCAGCGCCAGGGCGATCCAGGCCCCGGTATCGACGAACACCGGATCGCCGTCGCGCATCAGGGCTCGTCGTAGATCGAATCGTGGTCGAGCGAGCCGCGGCGAGGCTCACCTTCCCACAGACCGACCGGGCCCTGCCCCGCCGGACGGAGCCACACCCGGCGGACCGCCTCCCGCACCAGCTCCGCGACGCTCTGTCCGGACTGCTTCGCCGCCGCCCGGAGAGCGTTGAGCTCCTCCTCGCGCAAGTACACCTGGGTCTTCGTCATGTGTGTCATTCTCGGCAGGCCGGTGACACCTGTCAATGGCAGCCCACGATTCAGCGCCATATATCAGCGCCGTATAATGATTGAAAGTACCCTTGAAGGGTAATCGGAGGGTAATCCATGGCCAAACCGGCGACCGCCAACGGCGCGATCCCGCTCTACCAGGTGCTGTTCGCGGAGTTCGAAGCCCAGGGAATCGAGCCGCGGCTCCCGGCGGACTACGTCGCGGGACTGCGCGGCCGGTGCGAGGAGCGCTTCGCCGCCATCGCGGACCCCGGGAAGCGGGCGTCGCGGATCGACTCCGAGCTGGTCAAGGAGTTCTATCGCTGGGTGCACCGGGGAAAGGCTGGGCGCTCGGCCCTGTGCTTCTCCGGCGGCGGCATCCGCAGCGCCACCTTCGGGCTGGGGATCGTGCAGGGCCTCGCCCACCGCAAGCTGCTCGGCGCCTTCGACTTCCTCTCCACGGTCTCCGGCGGCGGCTATCTGGGGAGCTGGCTGTCGGCCTGGATCCGCCGCGCCGGGCTCGCCACGGTGGAGGAGGAGCTCCGCCGGCGCCCCGAGCAGCCGATGAGCCCGGAGCCGGAGCCGGTCCGCCATCTGCGCACCTACAGCCGCTACATGAGCCCGAAGCCGGGGTTCCTCTCGGCGGACACCTGGACCCTGGTGGGGATCTTCCTGCGCAACCTGCTGCTCAACTGGCTGGTGCTGCTGCCGATGATCGCCGCGGCGCTGATGTTCCCCCGCCTCAGCACGTCGGTCATCATGGCGGTGCCCTTCCCCGGGCAGGCGCGGGCGAGCGCCTGGGCGCTCGGGGTGGCGATGGCCATGGGCTGGCTGGCGATCGCCTACATCATCGCCAACCGCCCCAGCCTCACCGACGTGAGCCCGCCGCGCAGCCGCCTCCCGCGCCGGTTCCGCAGCCAGGGGTGGTTCCTGCTCTTCTGCCTGCTGCCGCTCTGGCTCTTCGCCGTCGCCGTGGCGGCCGCCTGGGCCTGGATCCCCGTCTACTTCACCGCCTTCGGCTACGAGGTCCCCCTCTGGCTCGCCTTCGTCCTGTTCGGCGCCGTCCTCGGCCTCGGCGGCTTCCTGGCGTCACGGATCTTGGTGCGCGAGCCGGGGCTGCTCGAGGGCCTGCTGGTCACCGCCAGCAGCGCCCTGGGCGGCCTCTTCTGCTCGCTCGCGATCTCCCGTTTCTACGCCGAGCTCACCGTGCTGCCGGCGACGGAGGTCTACGTCTGCGCCGGCGCGCCGCTGATCCTCACCATGTTCCTGCTGGCGACGACCATCTTCATCGGCCTGTCGAGCTACTTCACCACCGACGCCGACCGCGAGTGGTGGGCGCGCTGCGGCTCCTGGATCCTGATCTTGATCGTCGCGCGCAGCGTGCTGAGCGCCGTGGTGGTCTTCGGGCCGGTTGTGCTGCTCCATTACGGACCGGTCTGGATCTCCTCCCTGGGGGGCCTCTCCGGCCTCGCCACCCTGCTCCTCGGCGGCAGCTCCCGGACCCCGGCGGCGAAGAAGCCGGGCGACAAGAGCGGCAAGGGCTCGCTCGCCGCCCGCGCGGCGCTCTCCCTGGCGGCGCCCCTCTTCGCCCTCTTCCTCCTCGTCCTCCTCTCGCTGGGGACCAGCCTGCTCCTGCAATTCTGGCCGCTCGGCCACCCGCATCCGCGCGAGAAGTTCCCGCTCGACGACTACCACCTGCTCGACGTGATCCACTACACGCCCTGGCACGCGGTGCTGCTGACGGCGGCCGGCCTGCTCGCCGTGAGCCTGCTGATGGGGCGGCTGATCGACATCAACCGGTTCTCCCTCCACGCCGCCTACCGCGACCGCCTGATCCGCGCCTATCTCGGCGCCTCCCGCCCGGTGGCCGAGCGGAAGCCGAACCCGTTCACCGGCTTCGACGAGGAGGACAACCTGCCGATGCAGGAGCTGCGGGGCAACCGGCCCTTCCCCGTGCTCAACCTGACGCTCAACCTGGTGGGCGGCAAGGACCTCGCCTGGCAGGACCGCAAGGCCGAGCCGTTCACGGTGACGCCGCTGCACGCCGGCAACTGGTGCCTGGGCTACCGGGACGCGGCCGAGTACGGCCTCAACAAGAGCCTCGGCCGCTCGATCACCCTCGGCACCGCCGCCGCCATCTCGGGCGCCGCGGCAAGCCCCAACATGGGGTACCACTCCTCCCCCTTCGTGACCTTCCTGCTCGCCCTGTTCAACGTCCGGCTGGGCTGGTGGCTGGGCAACCCCGGCCCCCACGGCGACTCCACCTTCAACACCCCCGGACCCCGCTTCGCCCCCGCGCCGCTGATCGCCGAAGCCTTCGGCCGCACCGACGACGAGAGCCCCTACGTCTACCTCTCCGACGGCGGCCACTTCGAGAACCTCGGGCTCTACGAGATGGTGCTCCGGCGCTGCCGCTACATCGTGGTCAGCGACGCCGGGGCGGATTCCGAGCTCGCCTTCGAGGACCTGGGGAACGCGATCGGCAAGATCCGCATCGACCTCGGCGTGCCGATCCGCTTCGACAAGGTGCCCATGCGCGCCCGGGCCACCGACGAGAGCTTCGGCAACTTCCCCATCCCGCCGCTGGCCTACTTCGCCGTCGGCCGCATCGGCTACTCCTGCGTCGATTATCTGGAAACGCCGGGCGACCTGGGGCCGGAGGCGGACGGCCTGCTGATCTATCTCAAGGCGTCGCTCAACGGCACCGAGCCGATCGACGTCTTCCACTACGCCAAGTCGCACCCCGACTTCCCCCACGAGTCCACCGCCAACCAGCTCTACACCGAGGCGCAGTTCGAGAGCTACCGCGAGCTGGGCACCAACGCGATCAAGAGCCTCTACGAGATCGAGGGCCTGCGGCCCCCCGCGGGCGCCGCCGGCGCCGCTGGGGTCACCGGCGTCACCAGCCCCGCGGACATCACCCTCGCCCAACTGTTCGCCGCCCTGGAGGCGCCGAAGCCGTTCTGAGATCCCCTTCGCGCGATCCCGCGGCGCGGGATATCCTGCCGCGCATGACCAACGGCCTGGAGCAGATCGAGCACATCGTCGTCCTCATGCAGGAGAACCGCTCCTTCGACAACCTGCTGGGCTGGCAGTTCGAAGCCGACATCCTGCGGGAGAAGTTCAACCTGGACTTGCAGGGCGAGCGGATCCCCGTCTGGAACAGCCTCCACCCCGGAGAGACGGCCCACCGGGCGACGACGCTGCCGAACCCCGATCCCGGCGAGCTGTTCACCGACATCAACGAGCAGCTCTTCGAGAGCGCCGAGGTCCCTGACGACATCGATCCGGAGCGCGCCACCATGGGCGGCTTCGTGCGCAACTATGCCCGCCAGCCGGTCCACCCCCGGCAGCCCCCCCACGATCCGCGAGGGGTCATGCACTGCTTCGCTCCGGAACAGGTGCCGGTGACGAGCCGCCTGGCGGCGAGCTTCCGGGTCGCCGACCGCTGGTTCGCCTCGGCTCCCTGCCAGACCTTCCCCAACCGCCTCTTCGTGCACGCCGCCACGGCCGGCGGCTACGTCAACAACCTGCCGACCCCGCCCCGGGAGATCTTCAAGCGCCTCCCCTTCGACATGCCCACGATCTTCAACCAGATCCACCATCACGGCGCGCACCACAAACCCGGAAACCTCGACAAGGGCTGGCGCATCTACTTCCACGACATGCCGATGTCGATCCTCCTGTCGCGGCTCTGGAGCCACCTCGACCACTTCCACGGCTACCGGCGCTTCCAGGAGGATGTGGCGAAGGGCCATCTCCAGTCCTACTCCTTCATCGAGCCGCGCTACTTCCCCCACAAGGAGCATCGTCTCCTTCCCAACGACCATCACTCGCCCCACGACGTCCTCCTGGGCGAGCAGTTGGTCGCCGACGTCTACAACACCCTGCGCGCCAGCCGCTACTGGACGAAGACCCTGCTCATCGTGCTCAGCGACGAGCACGGCGGCTGCTACGATCACGTCCCACCGCCGCGCGCCCAGCCGCCGGACGGCCGCGCTCCCAAGCGGGGCCAGCACGGCTTCACCTTCAACCGCTACGGCGCGCGCGTGCCGGCGCTGCTGATCTCGCCTTATCTGCGGCCGTCTCCCCAGCCCCTCCGCCCCACCCCGGAGTGGCCGCCGTTCGACCATACGACCTTGATCAAGACCGTCCGCGAGCGCTTCGCGCCGTCCCTGGGCGCGCTGACGCAGCGGGACGCCGCCGCCCCGAGCCTCGCCTTCGCGTTCGAGAACGAGGTGGTCAACATGGGACCCGAGTTCATTCCGCTCCCGCCCTACAGTCCGGACCCCGAGGAGGTGCAGGCGGCGGCCGACGCGCCCCTGAACGATTTCCAGCGGGCTCTCCTCTGCTCCGCCGCCGCGCTGCCCCACCGGGACGTGATGGCCGAGTTCCTGGAGAGCCTCCGCCACGGCGTCAAGCCCTCCTCCCACCCCTTCCGCCACAAGACGCCCTCCCAGGCGAAGCCCTTCATCAAATCCAAGCTGGCCGAGATCCTGGGCCGCGACGAAGCGGAGTGAGGCGCCGGATCTCCGGCGCCTCCTTTCGATTCAGCCTGTTTTGACGCAGCTCATCGTGATTCGGGACCAGAAATACTCGTAAGCGTAGCCGCCGGTGCCGATAAACGGCGGGGGGGACCAGACGCACTTGTCGCCGGGCTCCTCGCCGGTCGTGTTGTCATACCAGCCGTTTACGGGGTCGACCGCGGCGTCGCGGGTCTCGTGGCAGAAAAAGTGCTCCTGGTTCAGCGTGTCCGACCAGCCCGAGACCTTGCAGCCGCCGCAGCTCGGATAGGGCTGGATCGAATAGATGACTGTCCCGGAGCTACCGCTGTACGAGCCGTGATAAGCACAGTAAGCCAGGCCAGGGCCGCCGCACGAGGTGCTCGAGCCGCTTGAGGAGTAGGAGGCACTCGGGATCACGACCTCGTAGATCGTGCTGGAATTGTAGGCGTGGCTCGCCATGTAGCGGTTGACCTCGCCCTGGACCACGGAGTCGGTCACGTTCCTCGGCGGTGTCGAGGTGTCGAACCCGTCGGGCGTTCCCGAGCCGAGGTTCGTCGCAAAGACCCCGTACGGCTGGAGCACCGCCCATTCCGGGGTCGAGCCGAACTGGTTGCGGTCCGCCTGCACTGTCCGGGCATACGAGTAGTCCGGAGAGGCGGCGTTGTTGAAGCTCGGCCCCCAGAAGATGAAGACCACCTTGGGATGGCTGAGCACGCCGCCGCCGTGGTTCACCATCGCCTTGAGCGGCAGCGGCATCCCCGCACCGCCGCGCGCCAGGGAGTAGACGACATGGTCCGCGTCCGCGAAGGGCTTGTCCGCCCGCTTCTCCAGGGTGGCGGCATTCGCGGAGACCGCCAACAGACCGCACGACAGAGCCAATCCGCACTTCAAACCTTTGACCCTCATGTTTGAGTCCTCCTGAGATCAAAGGTGCGCGGCGAGGCCGAAACGGGCCTCTCTGCAGACTTCGCGGCCTACGGCCGAAGCGTGCCTGGCGAAGCGCACCCGTCTCTGCACGTCCAGATCGGCTGCCGCTTGGTCGCCCTTAAGCGCAACATGCGTATTCCGTATCCGGGGCACATGTCATGTTTGTGCAGCCGTAGGCACAACTGTCGTTGCAAGTGGCCTCATTCGTCCCACACAGGCCGGCCTCGCTCAGGCATCCACCTTGAGGGTTGCCGCAGCTTGCGATACCGGTTCTAATGCCGCCCAGGATGACCCCACTCCCAAGAGTCAGCCGTTGCAACGTCTCACGATGAAGAGTCAGCTTTTTGGCTCGATGCTTTTTCACCAGAACCTCCTTCTTAAGACAAGTCGTGACCGCGACATCTATAACATAGGAAGGCCGTCGAGACCAAGCCAGAGCGCAAGGCCGACCACGCCCTGACGGCCTCGAGGGCTGGAGGTTCCCGTGAATGTCGTAAGACCGTGACCACCCGCATGACGGGTCCTTTATTCAGCTATCCAGCCGCCTCAACGACCGTGCCCTGGTGATAGACGATGACCCACCCATGAGGAGCGCGCCGCCAGAGGGTGGCGCGCCGGGTGATCCGCGGGCCTTGCCGAAGAGTGTAGGTCAGCAGGTAGGTTTGCGGAGCTATTTCCTGGCAATAGAAATCTTCGGTTTGCCAGTCGTCTGTGTGCGGCTCGGAGTGGCGCCGTTCCAAGGTGTCGAGCACATACTGCCTGCCATAGCGCCGGCCGGACGCTCCGACCTCCCAGAAGTCCTCCGCGGTCATCGCCTCGAACGCGCTGCGCGTCGTTCCGTGCTCCGGACGGTGAAAGATGGGCTCCCGGTCGCACAGCTCTTGCTGGATGCTGAGGAGGTCGCTGGAGGTCTGGCGATCTGGTTCCATGCCGCTGCCTAATGATCCCGTCGAGCTCGGTCGCCTTGCGCCGCGAGCTGATTCAAATGATTGACGTCGTGTCCGGCCATGGTTTCGAGGATGGCCTGAAAGGTCATGACGCCGCGCTCCGGATGGGTCACGGGCCGGGTCAGCACCGCCGGGCCCATCGCCCGCACGAAGAGCAGGTTCCAGCAGCGCGCGGCGCGAAACGCATCGAGCGCGTCCTGCGCCGTGAGCTCGCCGTACGGCGCCGCCCACCGGTCCTGGTCGAAGGTCTGGATCACGTGATGCGCCTCGGCGGCCGTCTGCCGCAAGCGGCAGGCGAACACCATCTCCGTATCGGCGAGATGGCAGAGAATCTCGCGCGCGCTCCACTTCTCCGGTGCCGGTCGGCGGACGAGGCGTTCAACGCTCAGCCCGTCCACGAGACTCGACAGGTGGCTCGCAGTGCTCTCCAGGACCGCGAAGAGGTCCGCTTCGCCAAGAAATCGCGCATAGGGGTTGAGTTGCTCGCTCGCTTGCTCCATTCGTGGCTCCTTCTGCTCGGTGAGATGGGTCGGGGAAGGCTAGTAGGCAAACCTAGGTAGTTGCCCAAAAGTCCGGTTATCCAGAAACGTGGCACTTGTGATAGGAGAGACGGAGAGCTTATTGAGAGCATGGCACCTCGTTCTCCAGGGATGGAGCGGGGCTTCTTGGATCGCGCAGTACCTCGTTCGCGCTCTGAGAGTTAGCCGTCACCCTACATAATTACATGATTTGTTCGCTGCGATTAGCGGCTAGATTTTTATATCCCGCAGAACGCGAAGACGCTTCTCTTCAGCCTCTTTCTCGCGGCGTAACTTCTCTCTCAGCTCACTATCCGCACGTTGAGCGGCCTGCTCTAACCGATACTTTAAAGTACTTGTAACCTTTGGCATCCAGGCCTTAAAATTATCGATGATCAACTGAATCTGGCTCTCGTCGGCGTTGACTTTGGCCAAATTTCCTAGGAACGAGAAAGACTCTGGCCCGCAGTTCCACGCCGAGCTGTAGCTTCCCATGTTGTTCAAAGCCTCGACCCAGGGCTGGGATACAGCCTTGTCAAGAGTTAAAGTTAGAATGCGACCGTTCCAATCGAAGGCAACAATCTTTACAGGAGTAATGGTGAGCGGATCGTCTACCAATGTGGTAGGTACGACAGTGCCCGAGATCTCACTGAGTCGCTGAAGCGAGACGGCTTCCGCTTGATACTGCTGAATCCGGGATTTGAGTTCTCCGATGGATTCAGGACGTTCACGAGGGGCTTGCCGGATCATTTGGGCAACGAGCTGATCTAGATACGCGAGAGCGGGCAAGACGCTACCGATTTGCTTATAGTCCGTGCCATGCGGTACCACTCCGGTGAATAATTCATTAAGGAGGAGGCCGAGGGAATAAATATCAGCGGTTTTTTCGATCGACTGGCCTTGAGAGCGTTGCTCAGGGGAAGCATACAAGAAATTTGCCAATCTTTGCGTCGGTGCAGTTTCAACCATAGTTGCCAAGAGATCTTCGGTAAAGCGGGCGATGCCGAAATCAGCAACGGCTAGAGTATCCGTTTCTCGATTAAACAGGACATTCTCGGGCTTGAGATCACGATGCACTACACTTTGCAGGTGCGCAGCCTCGACGCCATCAAGGAGTTGGGCAAAAAATGGAAACGCTTTATCGGGCGCTATTCCTTGGCGCATCAAGTCGCGCAAGCTACATCCATACCTTGGCATTACGTAGAACGGACCAGATGCATTTGACGTTCTTATTAATCCATAGTCGATTACAGTAACAATATTACGATGCTTGTTTTTTGCCAGGAAGGCAATCTCGTTTTTGAAACGGCCTCTCTTTTCTTTTGACGCTCGCTCCTCGGCAAGCAGCTTCACCGCAACCTGTGAACCGTCCGCCGCTTGCGCGGCGTAGACACGTCCCGCACCTCCCTCGCCGATTACTTCATCGGCGGTGTACGTAGAAAAGGCAGTTTCGAATACAAGCGACGTTTTGAGACGTGCCATGGCGATTGTCTTCACCTGTACTGGCTAACGTGGTAGAACTCGGCAGCCTGCTAGAAGCGATCGGGCCACCTTCGGGCCGCATGGAAGATGGTGATGATCTCCACAACATCCTCGCGAAGCCGATAGGGCACGATAAAGGGAGTTCCCCCGACGATCAGCTCGCGGGTGGCAGGAACCCGTCCCACCCGTCCGAGATCGGGATTTCTGGCGAGAAGATCGACCGCGTCGCGGATGCGTTCCACCATCCGTTCGGCTGCTGAGGGGCGGTCCTTGGCGATGTACTCGGCGAGGGCTTCCAGAGAACGAAGAGCTCTGCGCGTCCATCTAACGCGCATTCGTCCATCTGGCGAAGACCGCAGCCACCTCCTCGTCGCTGGCAAAGTCCCCAGCGTCCGCCTCGTTGAGTCCTTCTTCGATCTGGCGGATCTGCCACTCCTGGAGCTCGACGTAGGAGGAAATAGCCTCCGTAGCGAGCCGGGCTTCTGACTGGTCCGTAGCTCGTGCAAGTCCCGCGAGACGCTCCTTCACTTCCAGAGGCAGCTCGACGGTCATCCGGGTTGTAAGTCCGCTCATACGCCTTCCTTTCGAGAGCTTCAGAATACCACGTAGGCTTCGTAGCCTCGACCCCTCCTTGGCAGCCGCGCCACGGTCAATCTCAAGTGCTCTCGAAGGGAGCCGCCGCGGGACCAACTCCCGGGCGCTTCCCTTGTCGAGATGGAGCCAGAGATCTAGGATGACCAGTATGACCAATTCAGGTAGGAACTCCCATGGCCCGATCGCTAAAGCCTGGACTCTCTCCGAAGCGAAGGCGCACCTGAGCGAAGTGGTGGAAGGCGCTTTGAAGAGTGGGCCACAGGCCATCACCCGCCACGGTCGGAAGGCTGTGGTCGTTGTCGCCGCCGAAGAGTGGGAGCGGAAGACGCAGCGCCAGGGAACGCTCGCAGACTTCTTCGCGGCCTCGCCCCTGCGGGAATCGGGCCTGGAAATCGAGCGCCCTCAGGACGGCCCCCGCGATCTCGACCTATGAGCTTCATGCTCGATACCAACGTCGTCTCGGAATGGGTGAAGCCGGCACCTGACCTCAACGTGGTCAGGTGGCTGAGCGAAGTCGACGAGGATCAGGTCTTCCTGAGGATCCGGCGAATCGGTAGGTAAATACCCTCCTTCCGGGCCCCCCCGCCAACCTCAGGAGACCAGCCAGTCCTCGATTTCCAAACCCGGTACGCGGGCGAATTCCTCGGCGTTGTGAGTCACCAGAATGAGATCCAGCGCCAGCGCATGGGCGGCGATCAGCAGATCGTTGGGTCCGATCGGCCTTTCCAGGGAGTCGAGGTGCGACCGGATCTCGGCATACCGGCGGTCGGCGTCCTTGTCCAGCGGGAGAACCTCCAGACTTCCGAGGATCGCCTCTACGCGCTCCGAGAGTTGCGGGGAACCCTTCTTGAGGGCACCGTACCGAAGCTCACAGGCGACGACGATGCTCGTGCAGGCCATGACCTCCCCAACGAGCGCAAGTCTCCGGGTCGCGCGACCGCCAGGGTTCCGGAGGAGGTCCGACAGGATGTTGGTGTCGAGGAGATAGCGAAACTCGGCCACCTCAGAGGTCCACATCCTCGAGAGGCTCGAGGTCGTCGATCTCCGGAAACTCCTCGTCCAGAGGTGCCCAGGTCGATAGGAGGGCAAGGAGAGAGGGGCGGGGCATCGGTTCGACGATCAACCGGTTCCCCTCCTTGCGGAGAATCGCCTGATTGCCAGGGAGCTCGAGGTCTCGCGGTATGCGCACCGCCTGGTTGCTCCCGTTCCGGAAGAGGCGCACGATTCGTTCGGGCTGCACGATGTCCTCCCGGCCGCCAGAAGCGGCCTATGCGAGGCATATGCTCGCACGACCAAGCCGACAAGACCTTGATTTACTCGCCTAGGTTCTTCTTGTGCAGTACACTCGTATCGAAGCCAAGGGGGCCATTTAACACCACTTGAAGGAGACTCCATGAAGAAGAACAGCCCTAAGCTCAAGCTCCATCGTGAAACCCTGCTCCACCTCGCCTCCCTTCACTTGAACGAGGTCAAAGGCCTCGGACAAACACCCCAATCCTTTCCCTGCACCGGAAGCTGCGACGTCTTTCAGTGCCCTATCATCATCGCCTTTAACGGCGAATAGACCCCAGCGTACCCTTAGTTCACTGGGCCGGCGGCACGGGCAGGCCGGCCCACTTCACCCCTCGCTCCGCCCCACCGAAGCGCTCGCGTAGCTGCCGCCACGGTAAGCGCCACCCGGCCACATTCCCCGAGTACGTGCCACCCGACCGACGATCCCGGACCTATTCCCATGAAATCGGCGGCGGAGTCCGTCCAAAGAGAAGAAGCGTTACCCTCGTTCCGGGGATGGACCGGTGGGCGTACTCTTCCAACAGGAGGTCCCCATGGCCAGAGTTTTCTTTGCCAGAGGCATCCGGGGCGAGATCGTCCGGCGCATGCAGCGCCGGCTGACGGAGCGCGGGTTCGACACCCGTGGGATCGACGGGATCTTCGCCGGCGACACGTTCCGGGCCTTGCAGGCGTTTCAGGACTCCGAGGGGCTCGCCGCGACCGGGGAGGTGGATGGTGATACCTGGCTAGCCCTCCTGGGCACGCCGGTACCTCCCGTGCGGGACCGTGCCCTGGGGGTCACGGGCGCCTTCGAGGGAAACGACTTCACCCTGGCCGAAGGGAACTTCGACGGCGCCGGCCTCACCTGGGGGATCATCGGGTTCAACCTCGGGAGCGGCACTCTCCAGAAGATCCTGCTGACGATCCAGGCGAACCATCCCCAGCGGATCGAGCAGGCGTTCGGCTCCCTGGCGGGGCCACTCCTCCAGATCCTGGCCGAGCCGATCGCCAAACAGATCGCGTTCGCGGACAGCATCAGCCTGGGCAAGACCAAGGAGCAGCTACAAGCCCCCTGGCTCACGGCCTTTCGCACCTTCGGGGAGTTCCCGGAGGTGCAGGAGGCGCAGCTCGATCTGGCGGACCGCGAGTTCTTCCAGCCGGCCCTCGAGACGGCAGCGTCCCTCGGGCTCGTTACGGAAGCCGGGCGGGCGCTGGCCTTCGACATCCACGTCCAGAACGGCGGACTGCGCCCCGACGCCCGGACACAGATCGAGGAGCAACTGGCCCTGCATCCAATCGGGAGCGAGCAGGACAAGCGGGTGATCGTCGCCAATGCCGTAGCCGACAAAACACGGACGAAGGACCCGAAGATACGGGCGGACGTCCGCTCGCGCAAGCTGACTCTGGCCACAGGCGCCGGCACGGTGCACGGCGCCACGTTCCTGCTGCGGAACTGGGGACTGGCCGATCTGCCGGCGTGACCTCTGACCTCGAGCGCGAAGATCCCACCCCTTCTTGACCGCGCAAGGCGCGATCCCCTAGCATACGTATAGCATACGTAGGAGAGGCCATGCACAAGAAGCTTACAGTAACGGTTGATGAAGACGTCTACGAGGGCCTGCACCGCGTGATCGGCCGGCAGAAGATCAGCCAGTTCATCGAAAGCCTGGTTCGTCCCCACGTGGTTCGTCCCGATCTGGGGAACGCCTACCGCGAGATGGCGGCGGACGAGCAGCGTGAGGCTGAGGCGCACGAGTGGGCGGAAGCCACGGCCCTGGACATCGCGAATGAAGCGAGGTGAGGTCTGGTGGGTCAACTTTGAGCCGTCTGTGGGAGGAGAAATCCAGAAGCGCCGGCCGGCGGTCATCGTCAGCAACGACGCCTCCAACCAGTTCCTCAACCGGGTCCAGGTTGTTCCCTTGACCAGCAACGTGGATCGTTTGTACCCGAGCGAAGCCTACGTCACCCTCGAGGGGCAACAGCGAAAGGCGATGGCCGATCAGCTGGCCACGGTCAGCAAGAGCCGGCTCCTGCAGAGGATGGGCTTGTTGTCCCAAGCCGACATCGGGAAGGTCGAACAGGCGATCAAGGTCCAACTGGGCCTCAACTCGTAGCTCCAGGTAAGCTCCAACCGCTTAATTCTGTGTCCCCATCCGGGCGAAGGCGGTAATCGCCCAGACAAAAGACGGGGCTCCCGGCCTGCGGCCTGCCCGGAAGCCCCGTCGAAGGGCCTGCCTCGATAGATTCAGTTTTCAAAGAGCCCGGTCCAGCCGGTTACAGCTACGGCATCGCGGCCGGCGGCGGCGACGGCGGCGGAGCGACGGCGAGGGTCTTCTTGCGGCGCGGGCGGCGCGGCTTGAGGCCGAAGCCGAGGAGCGTCTGGTTGTCGAAGCCGAGATTGCCGCGGAGGATGGCGGCGAGCCGGAGGTGGGCGCCCGTCCCCCGCTTCTCCAGCTCCTGCCGCAGCCGGACGGTCTCCTGGAGATTGCCGCGCAGGTCCTGCTGCCGGGTGTCCAACCCCTTCGCCTCCGTGATGATCCCTTCGAGCTCGGCCGCCTTGTCCTGGAGGTAGGGCATCTCCGCGAGTTGCGGCTGCAGAGCGGTGTGGAGCAGCTCCCAATCCGCGATCAACTTTGCCAGCGTGAAAGTCGCCATGATCTTTCTCCTTTTTTCGGGTTTGTCGGTTGCGAGGGTTTCCCGCCCTCGTCCTGCTTGGGTTCTCAGGGTCAACAGGCACAAGACACACGTCCTCTCTCAGGTCATGAAGACCTCCTTTCCGCCGCTCTCAAGTCGCGGCCGGGGTGGTATGGGCTGGGGTACCTCGACGACGGCGCTCATGGTAGATCCCCGCCCGGGCCGTGTCAAGTCTTTATGCGAACATTTTTGGAATTCCCATGACGATGTTCCTGCGACGGCCATTCTTGTCTACGCTGCGCCCAGGAAAGCAAAGATCCTGGATTCTACGGATGCACAACGGCTCGGGAAGAGAGATGAACGCCTCGAACGCCCGGATGAGGCTTCCGGAAGCAGGATGCGCGCTCCGGAAGCAGGATGGCGGCTCAGATGAAAACCCGGCGGCCCGGGTCGTAAAGATGCCGGCTCGGGAAGAAAGATGGCGCTTCGGGAAGGAAGATGGGCGTCCGGGAACCAGGATGCCGGCCGGGGAAGAAAGATGAAGGCTCGGGAGACCAAAAAAATGGCCGTCGAAGAAAGACGGACGCTCGGGAAGCTGGAAAAGCGGCCGGGACAGCGGGACGGCCGTCCGGATGGCGAAAAAGCCTACCGGCCGGCCCAGAACACCGCCCCGGTGCGGCCGGGGATCGAGAAGGCACCGAGGCCGCGGTTGAAGCTCGCGGCGCGCACCACCGGGTCTTCCGAGACCTTCTGGAGCGGATGGAGCGTCAGGTGGATCTCCTGGAACCCCGGGATGTTGAAGGTCTGCGTCTGGCCCGTGACGTTGAAGACCACCACCACCCACGGGTGGGCGGGGTCCACGCCGCCGCCGGCGTCCTCCAGGCTCATCACGAGGAGGCCGGGGATCTGGCCCGGACCGGTGTTGTGGAAGCCCAGCCGGCTCTGGACGTCCGCCGCGGTGCGCAGCCGGAAGAGCGGCGTGCTCCTGCGGATCGCCAGGGTCTCGAGGAAGTGGGCGCGGGCGGCGAGGATGTGCGGCGGGCCGGCCCGGAGCGCCGGGTTGGCCAGCAGCGGCCCCTGGACCGGCCAGCTCGCCTGGTTGTCCGGCGCCGGGGGCAGGCCGGCGCCCCAGTTGTTCGAGGCACAGGTGAAGTCGAGCCGGTTGAACCAGTCCCCCGAGTGGTAGCTGTTGCGGTCCATCGACTTGGAGCGCAGCAGCTCGACCCCGGCGTGGAAGAACGGGATGCCCTGGCTGAAGCCGAGGAGGCTCATCCCCAGGTTCTGCACGCGCACCCGGTCCTCCAGGGTGTCCGCCGGGGCGGCCTTGGCCTGGATGGCGTCCCACAGGGTGTCGTTGTCGTGGGCCTCGATGTAGTTGACGGCCTCTCCCGGAGCGGCGGCGTAGCCGGCCGGCTGGCCGTGGTAGTCGATCTGCCGGGCGGTCACCCGGCGGCCTTCGCGGTCCACCAGCGGGTAGCCGGCCAGCGCCCCGGCGAGACCGACGCGCACCCAGTCGGTCTTGCGCAGCAGCTCGTCGCGCTGGGCGGCGGGCGGTCCTTGAGGGGTGGCGTTCGGGTCGTAGAACAGGCCGGTGAGGAAGCCCTGCTCCTGGAGGCCGCCGAACGGGCCGCCGCCGCGGGCGCCGTCGCGGAGGCGGTCGCTGAAGGTGCCGATGCCGGTGCCGGCCAGGTTGGCCTGGGTGGCGTTGACCCCGCGGGCGTTGCCGGCCACCTCGCCGAAGCTCCACCCCTCGCCGTAGAGGTAGATCTTCTTGCCGTCCACGCCGCCGGCCTCCAGGGTCAGGGCGTCGAGGGCGGAGCGGAGCTTCACCAGGTTCCGCCGCATGTGGTGGCCCATGAGATCGAAGCGGAAGCCGTCCACCTTGTACTGCTTCGCCCAGGTCAGCACCGAGTCGAGGAGGAGCTTCTCCATCAGGTTGAATTCGGAGGCGGTGTTCGGGCAGCAGGTGCTGGTCTCGATGCCGCCGTCGCCGTTGAGCCGGTGGTAGTAGCCGGGCACGACGCGGTCGAGCACCGAGCGGTCGTTCTGGCCGGCGGCGCTGGCGTGGTTGTAGACGACGTCCATCACCACCCGCAGCCCGGCTGCGTTGAGCGCCTGGACCATCCGGCGGAACTCGCGGATGCGGGCGGGGCCGTCCGGATCGGTCGAGTAGCTCCCCTCGGGGACCGTGTAGTGCCAGGGGTCGTAGCCCCAGTTGAAGGGATCGGCGTCCCCCACCGCCCGCACGCGCGCCTGCTGCTCCGGGGAGTCGGGCGGGAAGCCGGCGAGGTCCCCCTCGGGCTCGCGCCACCGCGACCGGTCCTCGTCCACCGAGGTGAAGTCGAAGCAGGGCAGCAGGTGGACGTGGGTGAGCCCGGCGGCGGCCAGCGAGCGCAGGTGGCGCATGCCGTGCGAGCCGGGGAGGGTGAACGCCTGGAAGGTCCCCTTGAGGCCGGCGGGCACCTCGGGATCGGCGGCGCTGAAGTCGCGGACGTGGAGCTCGTAGAGGACGATGTCCTCGGGAGCGTCGAGCGGCGGCTTGACCAGATCGTCCCAGCCGGCCGGCTTCAGGGCGGGATCGGCCAGGTCCACGATCTGGCTGCGCCGGCTGTTGCACGACAGGCTGACCGACCAGGGATCAGTGACCCGGTTGGTCTCGACCCGGCCGGTCGAGCGGACGAAGACGTTCACCTCATAGAGGAAGTACCGGCCGTACCAGTCCGGAGTCCCGGTGACGCTCCAGACGCCGGTCGCCGGATCGGCCGCCATGGGGTGGACCGTGGCGGGGGTGGCCGGGTGCGGATCGTCGAAGAGGTGGAGCCGGACCGCCTGGGCGGTCGGCGCCCAGACCCTCAGGATGGGCGTCCGGCTGGAATCGCCCGCTCCGAAGGTGATGCCGAGCGGGCCGTCCCAGGGATAGAGGTCGTCGAGCACGCCCTGGATCTGGAGCCCCGTGGCCTCCAGGAGAGCGCCGGCGGCGTCCCGGGCCTCGACGGCGAGCGGACCCTTGAGGGCCTCGGGCACTTCGCCGAGCCGCTCGGCCGGGAGGCGGAAGGCGGGAAAGCCGGCGAGGTGAGGGAATTTCTCCCGGATGGCGGCGGAGAGCCCGGCGGGGTCGTACGTCAGCGGGATCACTGTGCCGGCGATGCCCGCATAGCTCAGGACGACGTTCCCGTCCGCCGGGTTCCAGGCGATCGGATTCCAGGCGATGATGTCCGCCGCGACCCAGCAGGCCCGGGCCGGGCCGATGTTCCCGTCGTCGTTCATGGTGGGCAGGATGGTACAGAAGATGGGCGGCCCGGGGTGGTAAACTCAGCACCGAAAGCCGAGACTCCGCGGGTCCGCGACTCCTCCAGGCGTGCCTTCGCGGAGAAAGGATGGTATCTATGGCCGCGATTCCCCTGCACCGCGATATCTATTATCCGGAATCAGACGGCGAGCCGATGGCGGAAACCGAGATCCATCTCGATGTCACGATCGACTTGATCCAGGGACTGCGGCGCCGCTACCGCGACGCGCCGGACGTCTACGTGGTGGGCGACATGTTCCTCTACTACGCGCAGGGAGACCCGCGCTCGGTGGTCTCCCCCGACGTCTTCCTGGTCCGCGGCGTGCCGAAGACCCCCCGCCGGCGGATCTACAAGCTCTGGGAAGAGGGAAAGGCGCCGAGCCTGGTCATCGAGGTCACCTCGGACAGCACCCGCGACGAAGACGTCCGCAAGAAGAAGGAGATCTACGAGGAGCTGGGGATCGAGGAGTACTTCCTCTTCGATCCGCTGGGGGACTACCTGAAGCCCCGGCTTCAGGGATACCGCCTCGAAGGAGGCCGGTATCAGAGGATCCCCGCCGCCCGCGACGGAGCGCTGCGCAGCCGCGTGACCGGACTGATCCTCCGGCCGGAAGAGGCGGGGCTGCGGCTGGTGGACGCCGGGACGGGGGAATCGATCCCCTGGGAGGGCGAGCTCGATGACCGGGTTCGGGAGGCTGAGGAGCGGGCGAACGCCGCCGAGGCCGAGCTGGCGCGGCTGCGGCGGGAGTTGGATCGCCGCTGACCGGGGGGCGTCCAGGGTTCCCCACCCATCCTCTTTACGCACAAGCCCCGAAGAGGCCTCCGGCATCTTCCGGCTTTCCGGAACAATACGCTAGACTCCCGGCGCTCCCCCGGGACCTCGCGGTCCCGGTGGCCGTTCCCTGTCCGATCCCATGCCCCCACCGCTCTCCGCTACCCTCGCTCCGCGCACCCGGCTCGTCCTGGCGGCCCTGGCGCTGCTGCTCTTCTTCGGCGCTCTCGGCAGCTATCCGCTGATCGAGCCCGACGAGGGGCGCTATGCCGAGATCCCGCGCGAGATGCTGGCCCAGGGGGACTTCGTGACGCCGCGCCTGAACGGCGTGCTCTACTTCGAGAAGCCCCCCCTTCATTACTGGCTGAACGCGGCGGCCCTGTCCTTACCCGGGCGGCCCGAGCTGCTCTGCCGGCTGGCCGGCGCCCTCTTCGGCCTGGCGGGGATCGGGCTCGCCTGGCGGCTGGGCCGCTCCATCGGAGAGGACCGCGGGCAGGGAGCGCGGGTAGGGCTGATCTCCGGCGTGGTCCTCGGCAGCTCGCCGCTCTGGATCGTGCTCTCCCGGGCCAACATCCTGGACATGACGCTGACCTTCTTCCTGAGCGCCGCGCTGACCTGCTTCTGGCTGGCGCAGGAACGGGAGACCGGGGCACCCGGGGAGCGGCCGCTCTGGTACGGCCTCTTCGCCTGCGCCGCGCTCGCCACCCTCACCAAGGGGCTGATCGGCTTCCTGATCCCCGGGGCGGTGATCTTCCTCTACCTGCTGATCACCCGGCGGTGGCGGCTGCTGGCGCGGGTCCCCTGGGTGGGCGGGACGGCGCTGTTCCTGGCGATCGCCCTCCCCTGGCACCTGCTGGCGGCCCGGCGCAACCCGGACTTCCTCTGGTTCTACTTCGTCCACGAGCACCTGCTGCGCTACGCCACCGCGGAGGCCAAACGGCAGCAGCCGTTCTGGTTCTTCGCCGCCATCCTGATCCTCGGCCTGCTCCCCTGGTCGGGCGTGCTGCCGGCCGTGGCGCGGCTCTTCCGGCGCGGCGCGGCGGGCACGGAAGAGACGGAGCGGCTGCGGGACCGCCACGGGCTGGTCTTCCTCGCCTGCTGGGCGGGCTTCGTCTTCCTCTTCTTCTCGGCCTCGCAGTCGAAGCTGGTGCCCTACATCCTGCCGGCCATCCCGCCGCTCGCCGTGCTGATCGCCCTGGGGTTGGCCCAAGCAGAAGGGAAATCTGAGGAGGACGTCCGGCTCCGCTCCCTGGCCCGCGCGGGCGGCGCGGCCGGCGCCCTGCTGCTGGCGCTGCTCACCGCCGCCCTGCTCTGGGTCTCCCTCGGCCAGGTGCGGCAGGTCTCGACGGGGATCCTGCCGAACCTGCTGACCTCCGCCCTGCCCGCCCTGGCCGCCTGCCTGCTCTCGGCCTGGCTCTGGTGGCGGGGGAGGTTCCGCAGCCTGGCGGGGCTGGCGCCAATCGCCATCGCCCCGGTGCTGCTGGTGATCTGCCTGCTGTCGCTGGCGCCGCTCGCCGCCCGGCGGCTCAGCGCCGAGCCGATCGCCCGCTTCCTCGCCCCCCGGCTGACCCCCGGAGACGAGGTCTACGCCTATCGCTGCTATCCTCAGACCCTGCCGGTCTACCTCCAGCGGCTCGTCGGAGCCGTCGAGTACCAGGGGGAGCTGGCTTTCGGCATCCAGCATCTGACGCCGGAGGAGCGGGTCCGGCGCTATCCCGGGGCGGCGCAGTTCCGGCCGCTCTGGTCCTCCGGCAAGACCGTCTATCTGGTGCTGGAGAAGGAGAAGCTGCCGAAGATGCAGGCGGACGGGCTGGCGCCGGGCGCGGTCCTGGTGCGCGGGGAGAAGTATCTGCTGATGACCAACCGCCCGGCTCCCCCGCGGAGCGCGGGCTGATGCTGTTCGAGAATGATTCCTGGGAAAGATCCGGAGAGATCCATGGCCAAGCCGTTCGTCAAGCGTGACACCTTCCTCCCGTTCTCCCGGCCGAGCATCCGGCAGGTGGAGATCGACGAGGTCGTCGATACCCTGCGCTCGGGCTGGATCACCACCGGCCCCAAGGCCGAGCGCTTCGAGAAGGACTTCGCCGCCTACGTGGGGGCGCCGGAGGTGCTCGCCGTCTCCTCCGCCACCGGCGGCCTCCACATCGGCCTGATCGCCCTCGGGGTCAAGCCGGGCGACGAGGTGATCATCACCCCGATGACCTGGGCCGCCACCTCCAACATGGTGGAGGCGCTGGGCGGGACGTCGGTGTTCGTGGAGATCGATCCCGACACCCTGCAGGTCGACCCGGAGGCGGTCGCCGCGGCGGTCACCCCGCGGACGGTGGGCATCATCCCCGTCCACTTCGGCGGCGCGCCCTGCGACATGGACCCGCTGCTGGCGATCGCCCGCAAACATTCGCTGTGGATCTTCGAGGACGCGGCTCACGGGGTGGGGACGCTCTACAAGGGCCGGCACGTGGGCCTGTTCGACAAGCTGGCGGCCTTTTCCTTCCATCCGATCAAGAACATGACCACCGGCGAGGGGGGATGCCTGACCCTCAGCGATCCGGAGCTGGCGAAGACGCTTCGCGCGCTGCGCTTCCATGGCCTGGAGAAGCAGGCCTGGAACCGCTACGCCGAGGGGGGGACGCCGCAGGTGGAGATCGTCCTCCCCGGCTTCAAGTACAACTTCATGGACCTCCAGGCCGCGCTCGGCATCCACCAGCTCGCCTCGGTCAACGAGTTCAACGCCCGGCGGATCGAGCTGGCCGCCCTCTACCACGAGCTGTTCGCCGAGATCCCGGAGATCGGCCGGCCGGGGATCCCCGCCTACGACCACTTCCACACCTGGCATCTGTATGTGGTCAAGGTGCTCGACGCGGCGGGGATCTCGCGCGACAACTTCATGGCCGCCCTGCGCGCCCGCAACGCCGGCACCGGTCTCCACTTCCGGGCGGTGCACACGCAGCCCTACTACGCGTCAAAATACCCCGGTGTGGTGGGGAGCCTGCCCAAGGCCGAGTGGGCCTCGGACCGCATCTGCTCGCTCCCCCTGTTCCCCGACATGACGGAGGACGACGTCCGCTACGTGGTGGACGCCGTCAAGGACGTGCTGGCGCACGCCAGGGACTGATGGGAAGAAGGCATCATGGCTGATCCATACCTCTCGGTGGTGGTCCCCGTCTTCAACGAGGAGGCGAACCTTCCCGAGCTCCTCGAGCGCTTGACGGCGACGCTGGCCTCCCTGGGACGGTCCTACGAGATCGTGCTGGTCAACGACGGCAGCCGCGACCGCTCGCTCGCCCTGCTGCGCGAGGCCTCGGCCGGCGATCCCCACCTCGTGGTGGTGGACTTCAACCGCAACTACGGCCAGCACGCCGCCGTCTTCGCCGGCTTCGAGGTCTGCCGCGGCGAGGTGGTGGTGACCATCGACGCCGACCTGCAGAACCCGCCGGAGGAGATCCCCAAGCTGGTGGCCAAGATGGAGGAGGGGTACGACGTGGTGGGCTCGATCCGCGTCCAGCGCCAGGACTCCCTGCTGCGCCGGGTGGCGTCGAAGATCGTCAACCGGATGACGGCGCTGGCGACCGGCGTCCAGCTCTCCGACTACGGCTGCATGCTGCGGGCGTACACCGGACCGGTGGTCAAGGTGCTCGCCGCGTCGCGGGAGATCTCCACCTTCATCCCCGTCCTCGCCGACCTCTACGCCGGCCGGGTGACCGAGATCCCCGTCGCCCACAGCGAGCGCCTGCACGGCGCCAGCAAGTACAGCCTGTGGAAGCTGATCCGCCTGCAGTTCGACCTGATGACCAGCTTCTCGGTGCTGCCGCTGCGGGTGACCATGGGCATCGGCGTCTTCATGGCCATCGCCGCGACCCTGGTCGCCCTGGTCCTGGTCGCCGGCCGGCTGATCTACGGCCAGCTCTGGGCGGTGTCCGGCGTCTTCACCCTGTTCGCCCTGGTCTTCTTCTTCCTCGGCGTCCAGCTCTTCGCCATCGGCCTGCTGGGCGAGTACGTGGGGCGGATCTACCAGGAGGTGCGCCACCGCCCCCGCTACGTGGTCCGGCGGGTGATCCGCGGCGGCGCGGAGACCTCCTCATGAGGGTCGTTGTCTGCGGCTATCACACCATGGGGTGTCTGGGCTTCGAGGCGCTGCGCCGCCACGGCTTCGAGGTGGCGGCCGTGCTCACTCACCCGGACGATCCGCGGGAGGAGATCTGGTGGGACTCGCTGGCCGCCCGCGCCCAAGCGGCGGGGGTGCCGGTGCATTTTCCGGAAAGCTCCAAGGGCCCGGACTTCAAGGAGCTGGTGGCCTCCTGCGCGCCGGACTTCCTCTTCTCCTTCTACTACCGCTTCCTGATCCCCCCCGAGGTGCTGGAGCTGGCCCCCCGCGGCGCTCTCAACCTCCATGGCTCGCTGCTGCCGCGCTACCGCGGCCGGGCGCCGGTGAACTGGGTGCTGGTCGAGGGGCAGACGGAGACCGGGGTGAGCCTCCACTACATGGTGGCCAAGCCGGACGCCGGCGATCTGGTGGACCAGGAGCGGGTGGAGATCGCGCCCGCCGACACCGCCTTCACCCTCTACGGCAAGCTGGAGGCGGCGGCCGGGAGGCTGCTCGACCGCGCCCTGCCGGCGCTGGCGGCGGGCACGGCGCGGCCGGTCCCGCTCGATCTCTCGCAGGGCTCCTACCGCGGCGGGCGCAAGCCGGCGGACGGCCGCATCGACTGGAGCTGGCCCGCCCGCCGGATCTACGACCTGGTGCGCGGCGTCACCCATCCCTACCCCGGGGCCTTCACCACCCTGCGGGGCCGCCGGCTCCTGGTCTGGTGGGCCCTCCCCCTGGACGGCGATTTGTTGATTCGATCGGACGCCGAGCCCGGCACCGTCACCGCCGTCGATCCCGACGGCATTCTCGTGGCGGCCGGCGAAGGCGCCGTGCGCCTCATCACCCTGCAGCTCGACGGGCAGCCGGAGCTGCCCGCGGTCTCTCTGGCGCTGGCCGCGGGCGTCGCGCCCGGCGAGCGCCTCGGCTCCTGACGGAGGTTTCGATGAACGTCCTCATCCTCGGCGTCAACGGCTTCATCGGCAATGCCTTGACCCACCGCATCATCACCACGACCGACTGGCACGTCTACGGGATGGATCTCTCCTCCTCGAAGCTCGAGCACTCGCTCGGCCATCCGCAGTTCCACTTCCTGGAGGGGGACATCACGATCAACAAGGAGTGGATCGAATACCACGTCAAGAAATGCGACGTGGTGCTGCCGCTGGTCGCCATCGCCACCCCGGCGACCTACGTCAAGGATCCCCTGCGGGTCTTCGAGCTCGACTTCGAGGAGAACCTGCGGATCGTGCGCTGCTGCGTGAAGTACCGCCGCCGGCTGGTCTTCCCCTCCACCTCCGAGGTCTACGGCATGTGCCCGGACGAGGAGTTCGACGAGGATTCGAGCCCGCTGGTCTACGGACCGATCAACAAGCAGCGCTGGATCTACGCCTGCTCCAAGCAGCTCATGGACCGGGTGATCGCCGCCTATGGCCAGCAGGTGGGGCTCAAGTACACCTGCTTCCGCCCGTTCAACTGGATCGGCCCCAAGCTCGACGACATCTACGCCGCCAAGGAGGGCTCCTCGCGCGTGCTCACCCAGTTCATCGTCAACCTGGTGACCGGCGAGCCCATCCAGCTGGTGGACGGCGGCGAGCAGAAGCGCTGCTTCACCTGGGTGGAGGACGGCATCGACGGCCTGATGCGGATCATCGAGAACCCGGGCGGCGCCTGCGACGGCGAGATCTTCAACCTCGGCAACCCCTACAACGACTGCTCGATCCGGGACCTGGCGAAGAAGCTGGCGGTGATCCACGACGGCCACCGCGACACCCTGCCGGGCTTCGTCCCTTCCAAGCTCGACGCGGTGAGCGCCGAGGGCTACTTCGGCAAGGGGTACCAGGACATGGTGGCCCGCAAGCCGTCGATCGAAAAGGCGCGGCGGCTCCTCGGCTGGAACCCCACCACCTCGCTCGACGAGGCGCTCGAGCGGACCTACGACGCCTTCCTCGAGGACTGGCTGAGCCCGGGGGCGGGGACCGGGAAGACTCCGGCGGCGGTGCCCTGAGATGCCGCCGGGCGTAGTCGGCCTGCGGGTCGACGTCGACACCCATGACGGGATGCGCGACGGCGTCCCCCGCCTGCTCGACGTGATGGCGGAGGAAGGGGTGAAGGCCACCTTCTACTTCGCCATGGGACCGGACCGCAGCGGCCTCGCCGCGCTCAACGCCCTGCGCCCCGGCTTCCTGGCCAAGATGACCCGCACCGGCGCGGCCAGCGTCTACGGCTGGCGCACCGTCCTCTCCGGCACCCTCCTCCCCTCGCGGCCGATCGGCACCGCCTTCCCGGCGATCGCCCGCCGCGCCCGCGACGAGGGTCACGAGACCGGCGTCCACGCCTGGGACCACCGGCAGTGGCAGGACCGCCTCCTCCGCTTCCCGCCGGAGAAGACCGCCGCCGAGCTCGACAAGGGTTTCCGCGCCTACCGCGAGATCTACGGCGAGGCGCCGCGCACCTACGCCGCTCCCGCCTGGCTGAGCAACGACGACGCCCTGCTGCACGAGGAGACCTACGGCCTGGCCTACGCATCCGACTGCCGGGGCACCGAGCCGTTCCTCCCCGTGGTGCGCGGGAAAACTCTGGCGACGCCGCAGGTGCCCGCCACCCTCCCCACCCTGGACGAGGCCCTCGGCGACACCTTCACCGGCGCCCCCGCCTACTTCGCCGCCATGGTAAAGGACGCAGCAGATTCCTCCTGGCCCGTCTTCACCCTCCACGCCGAGCTGGAGGGGGGGCCGTACGCCGAGGACTTCCGCGCCTTCCTGCGCTCGGCGCGGTCGGTGGGCCTGCGCTGCGTCCCCTTGGGCGAGCTGCTGGCCGAGCGCCGGCGCCAGGGGCCGCTCGCCGCGAACCCCCTGCACCACGCTCCGGTCCGCGGCCGGCACGGCGTGCTCTCGACGCAGGGGGAACGGGCGGCGGCATGACCCCTCCCCACGTCGCCGTGGTCGGTGCGGGGGCCTTCGGCGGCTGGACGGCCCTCCATCTCCTGCGCCGCGGCGCGCGCGTCACCCTGCTCGACGCCTGGGGGCCGGGCAACTCGCGGTCCAGCTCCGGCGGCGAGACCCGCATCCTGCGCGGCGTCTATGGGCGCGACGCGATCTACGTCGAATGGACCGCCCGCGCCCTCCGGCAGTGGAGGGAGGCCGAGGAGCGCTGGCGATGCCGGCTCTTCCGCCGGACGGGAGCGCTCTGGATGGGGGGCGACGACGGCAATGCCTACGTGCGGGATTCCCTCCCCTTGCTGCGGGACGCCGGCCTGCCCATCGCCGAGCTCTCCCTGACAGAGACGCGCGCGCGCTTCCCCCAGATCGATCTCGCCGGGGTGCGCTCGGCCTTCTTCGAGGAGGAGGCCGGATACCTGCTCGCCCGGCGCGCCTGCCGGGTGGTAGCGGAGGCGGTCGCCGCCGAGGGCGGGGAGGTGCGGATCGCCGCGGCCGCTCCCGGTCCTTGCCTGGAAGGTCGGCTGGAGCGGCTCGATCTCGCAGACGGCCCGGCGCTCCGGGCGGACCTCTACCTCTTCGCCTGCGGACCCTGGCTCGGCGGCCTCTTCCCGGAGGCGGTCGGCGAGCGTCTCCTGCGGGTCACCCGGCAGGAGATCCACTTCTTCGGCCCGCCGGCGGGCGATCCCCGGTTCGACGAGGACCGCTGCCCGATCTGGATGGATCTGAGCGGCGAACGGATCTTCTACGGCATCCCCGGCAACGAGCACCGGGGCTTCAAGGTGGCGGACGACACCCGCGGCGAGCCCTTCGATCCCACGAACGGTGAGCGGCTGCCCACCCCGGCCGGCCTCGAAGCGGGCGCGGGATCTCCTGGCCCGCCGCTTCCCGGCGCTGGCCGGGGCGCCGGTGCTCGAGACGCGGGTCTGCCAGTACGAGAACAGCCCGGACGGCCACCTCCTCTTCGACCGCCACCCCCAGGCGGAGAACGTCTGGCTCCTCGGCGGCGGCTCCGGCCACGGCTTCAAGCTCGGCCCCGCCCTGGGAGAGCACGCCGCGGGCGTAATCCTCGCGGGCGGCGCGCCCGAGCCCCTGTTCCGGCTCGACCGTCCCGGCCATGCGGACGAGGGGATCCGGACGCAGTTCGAGGCGTGAACGGCGCCGGTCCGGTTTCCAAGGTACAATTTCCTGGTGCTCCGGGCCGTCATCGATACGAATGTGTTGTTCGAGGGCCTGACTCACCTGGGTTCTTCAGCCGAGGTCATCGATGCCTGGACCGCGCGAATTTTCAGGCCCTGTGCTTCAACGGCTCTGGCGTTGGAATACGAGGACGTGCTTGCGAGGAAACTTGTTCCAACTCGCGGGGAACCGGCCCTGATGCCCTTCAAGGATTGCTGGCGCGGTGCGAATATGTTCCGATCTACTACAGCTATCGCCCGGCAAGCCGGGATCCAGGGGACGACTTCGTCGTGGATTGCGTCCTGAACAGTCGCTCCATGCTGGTGACCCAGAACGTCAAGGACTTCGCAACGGCATCGCGTGAGTTGGGATTCCAGGTCCTCAGACCGTCCGAGTTCCTGATTGCACTTGCTCGGAGAGAACAGCCATGAGCCAAGTAACCCTCGATCTTCCGGAATCACTCCTTCACCAACTGGCGGAACAGGCCGCACGCGAGGGGATCTCCCTGCAACACTACGTTGTCTATTCGTTGACGCGGGTGTTGACGGCTGTCGACCTCGAAAAGCAGAAGGCTGTCTTCGGGAACCTTCTCTCCCGGTACCCCGAGGAACAGGCCGAAGCCGCCTTACAGGATCTGCTCGCCCGGCGACAGACGCGGCCCTGAATCCCGCATCCAGCGGGGGCTCGCAGTCACCAAGCTTCCCGACTTCTCCTATAAGGGAGCGCAGAAGGACGTCGGCTACCTTCGCGCCTGTCCGATTTTGAGATAGCACACCCTTTTTCTCCCCAGGAACGGCGGCGTGGGGCGTGCCTACGCCGCCGTTGCCTTTTGAGCGCAAAATTGTGAGCACAAAAAAGAGCGGGGATCTCTCCCCGCCCTTCCATCACTCTACAAAACGTTTTTTTCACTTCGGCGGCTTGATGTCCACCTTGGGCACCTTGACCTCGCGCTTCTCCGTCGAGACGTTCACCTTCGGAACGGCGACCTCCCGATTCTCGGTCGAGACGTCCACCGTCGGAGTCTTCACGTCGTACTTCGGCATCTGTCCACCCGTGGTCTTGGTGCTCACCTCGACGCTCGGCATCTGGCCGTCCTGGGTCTTGGTCACCTTGCAGCCGGTCGTCGAGACCGTCAGCAGGGTGGCGCCTACCAGCAGCGGCAGGGCCGCCTGTTTGGAAATCCGGATCATGAGATCCTCCTTTGTCCTTGACGTAAGCTCGCCTTCTTAACCATCGTGACTTCGATGCCAAGGTATGGTGCAAGGTCCGTTCCACCTGCTGGGCGGAAGGGCTGGGGCAGGTTCAGGCGCGGGCTCTGCGGCGGGGGGCGGCGAGGGTGACGTAGGCCAGCTCGCGATCCTCGCGCGCGGCGCGCAGCATCATGCCGCCGCGCTTCATGTCCCCGGCGCCCGCGAAGTCGCGCGGGAAGAGCAGGCGGTCGCCGAGGGTGGGCAGGAGCAGGTCCACGTACTTGCCCGTCGCGACGCTCCCCAGCAGCACCACCCAGGCGGATGGGGCGAGATCGCGGAGCTGGACCACGTGCTCCTTCATCGGCTTGCTGTAGGACCGGCTCTTGAGATCCACCGGCGTGCGGCGGAGCTTCTTCATCTCCTCGGCGGTGATCCGCCAGCTCGGGGGGACCAGCCCGAATCCCGGGGCGATCACCAGGATGCCGTCCTCCGGGCCTCCCAGGGCGAGCTCGGGCGGCGGCGCGGCGAAGTGGCGGGCGTAGGTGAGCTTGCCCCGGAAGTAGAGCGAGCTCATGAAGGTGAACGCCTCCCCGACCGTCACCCCCTCGGGGCTGCGGAAGCGCTCGGCGGCGCCGAAGCGGGCGCGTGGCGAGGTGAGCTGCGCGGCGCGCAGCCCCTCGGTGCTGGCGGGCGATAAGAGGAAAATCCGGGGCCGCGGGTTCTCGATCTCCATATCGAAAGGGACAACGGAGGGCGGGTTGTCGCGCATTCCCGCGACGTAAAGGGCGACCGCGGGTCGCTACGTCCGCCGCATCAGCAGTGCCTCGGCGCGGTCGGCGGGGACGGGCTCGGAGAGGAAGAAGCCCTGGCCGTACTCGCAGCCGAGAGCGCGCAGCTTCAGCCGCTGCTCCTCGGTCTGGATCCCCTCGGCCACCACCTCCATGCCGAGCTGATGGGCAAGCGTCACGATGGCCCGCACGATCGCGTGGTTCCCCTCCGCCTCCTCGATGCGGGAGACGAACGAGCGGTCGATCTTGAGGATGTCCATCGGGAAGCGGTGGAGGTAGTTGAGCGAGGAGTAGCCCTTGCCGAAGTCGTCGAGGTAGAGCTGCACGCCCAGGCTCTTCAGGCGCGAGAAGCGGCTGGCCGCCGAGTCGGCGTGGCGGATGATGACCCCCTCGGTGATCTCGAGGCCCAGACAGCCCGGATCGAGCCCCGAGGTCGCCAGGGCCTCCTCGATGTGGTCGAAGAGGTCGGACTGGAAGAACTGCCGGTTCGACAGGTTGACGCTCAGCTTGAGGGCGCCGGCCTCCGGGTGCTTGCGCTGGAACTCGCGGATCTGCCGGCAGGACTCGAGCAGCACGAAGCGGCCCATCGGCACGATCAGCCCCGTCTCCTCGGCGGCGGCGAGGAACTCGTCGGGCGGCAGCAGGCCGCGCTTGGGGTGATGCCAGCGCAGCAGGGCCTCGAAGCCCACCACCTCGCCGCTCGCCAGGTCCACGAACGGCTGGTAGTACACCCGCATCTGGCCGCGCTCGACCGCCCGGCGCAGGTCGGTCTCGAGCTGCAGGCGCGCCATGACGAAGCGGTGCATGACCCGGTTGAAGACGACGTGGCAGGCCCGCCCCGAGGCCTTGGCGCGGTACATCGCCGTGTCGGCGTCGCGCAGCAGGTCCTCCGGCCGCTCGTACTCGGGAGTGTGGACGGCGATGCCGAGGCTGGCGGTGACGAAGACCTCGTGCCCGCCGAGGTTGAGCGGCGCCTCCAGGCGTTCGTGGATGCGGTCGGCCACCCGCACGGCGTCGCCGACGTCGCGCCCCCCCTCGAGCAGGATGGCGAACTCGTCGCCGCCCACCCGGGCGATGGTGTCCGAGGGGCGCAGGGCCAGGGCGATCGCGGCGGAGATCTGGATCAGCAGCTCGTCTCCCACCAGGTGGCCGAGGCTGTCGTTGACGATCTTGAACTGGTCGAGGTCGAGGAAGAGGACGGCCGTCATCCGCTCCGGCTCGCGGCGCGACCGCTCCATCGACTGGCGCAGCCGGTCCATGAACAGCGCCCGGTTGGGCAGCCCGGTCAGATCGTCGTGCAGGGCGTCGTGGAGCAGCTTCTCCTCCGCCCGCTTGCGGTCGGTGACGTCGTGGGAGTTGAGCACGATGCCGGCGACCGCCGGCTGGGCGAGAAGGTTGGAGGCGGTCGATTCGATCACCCGCCAGGAGCCGTCGTGATGACACAGGCGGTGCTCGAAGGTGACGATCTCCCCCGGGCTCGCGAGGAGCTGCCGCAGGGCTTCCTCGACGGCGGGGCGGTCCTCGGCGTGGACGAGGTCGAGCAGGCTGCGGCCCGCGTGCTCCTCCGGCTCGCTGCCGAGCACCCGCCGGTGCGACGGGCTCTCGTAGCGCACGACGCCGTCCGGATCGAGGATGGAGATCAGGTCCGAGGCGTTCTGGACCAGCGAGCGGAAGCGCTCCTCGCTCGCCCGCAGGCCCTCCTCGGCCCGCCGGCGATCGGTGACGTCCTCGAGCGCCCCCTCGTAGCGCAGGATCTCGCCACCCTCGCCGCGGACGGCGCGCGCCGTGAAGCGCACCCAGATGACCGCGCCGTCGAAGCGGCGCACCGCCGCCTCGAAGCTCTGCACCGAGCCGGAGCCCTCCGTCATCATGCGCTGCCAGCGGCGGCGCTCCTCCGGATCGAGATAGATGTCGCCGACGTTGGTCTCGAGCAGCGCCTCGAGGCTCGGATAGCCGAGGGTGCGCACCAGGGCGGAGTTGGCGTCGAGCATCCGCCCCGCCGGGGTGGTGCGGTAGAGCCCCACCGGCACCCCCTCGAACAGGCCGTGGTAGCGCTCCTCCGACTCGCGCAGCGCCGCCTCCGCCCGCTTGCGCCCGGTGATGTCGCGGGCGAAGGCGCAGTAGTACTCCCTCCCCTGGTAGGAGAGATGGTTGAGCGTCACCTCGGCCGGGAAGAGACCGCCGTCCTTGCGCAGGTGGACCACCTCGAAGGTGAACGGCCCCTCCTCGCGGATCTGCCGCGCCAGATCCAGGAACAGGCTGCGCTTCTCCGGGGGGAGGATGTCCTCCACCCCCATCGCCAGCATCTCCTCGCGGGTGTACCCCGTCATCGAGCAGGCCGCCTCGTTGACGTAGAAGAAGCGCCCCTTGGGATCGGCCCAGAAGGCCCCCTCGCCCGCGCGGTCGAGCAGGAACTGCGTCAGCCGCAGGGCCTCCTCGGTTTCGACGAGAGTCCGCGGCTGGGCGGCATCGTCCTCCAGCAAAAGCGCACGCATAACGGGCAATTCCTTCTCCGGACTTTGAGCTAAATGATCGGGACGGGCGATTATAGCCCGATGGATCTCCCCATCGCCGTTCCCTTCCGCGCTTCAGATTTGTGGAGAATTCAGTAACCAACTCTGAAGATATGCGCTATTATGCATGAGTTGGCTCTGTCCGGTGCCATACCGAACCGAGCCCGGGCCCCGGTCCGGCCGCGCGGGTCCCCTCCCCAGCGCGGCCGGACCGTCCGGTCCGTTCGCTCGTGGTAATTTCCCCTCATGGAACAAACCCCCGCCGCTCTCTACCTCGAAGACGTCGCCGAACAGTTCCGCAAGCACAAGCAGCTCGCCGACCGCGCCCTGGCGCAGGTGCGGGACGAAGACCTCTTCGTCACCCTGGACCCGGAATCGAACAGCCTGGCCATGCTGATCCAGCACGTGGCCGGCAACCTGATCTCGCGCTGGACCGACTTCCTCACCACCGACGGCGAGAAGCCGGACCGCGACCGCGACTCCGAGTTCGAGGTGAGGGAGGGGACCACCCGGGCGGCCCTGCTGGCCCGCTGGGAGGAGGGGTGGAGCCGGCTGTTCCAGGCCTTCTCGACGCTTACCGAGGCGGACCTGACGCGGACCGTCTTCATCCGCGCCGAGCCCCACAGCGTGGTCAAGGCGATCGACCGCCAGCTCACCCACCAGGTCTACCACGCCGGCCAGATCGTGCTGCTCGCCAAGCACTTCGCCTCCGCCCACTGGCAGAACCTCTCCGTGCCGCGCGGCGGGACGCGCGAATTCAACGCGGAGAAGTTCGGCCGCGGTGCCACGGAGTCGTCCACGGAAAAAAAATAACGCGGCGCCCTTTCGACCTGTCCCGGTTCCCGGCGGCGGGCACACTCTACAGACAGCGTTGAACATTATTTTGAAGTCCTCTGATCTCGAAGGCGCTGATGCTGTCGTTTGTGGCTTTGCCGTGTCCCGCCGCCGGTCCTCGGGTCCCCCCCTGGAGTGGACCGGCGGCGGCGAATCTTCCTCCCCTCCCCAAGCAGCGGCGGGTCGCGAATTGACGTAAGATTCTCGTGGCTTGCCGATACCGCGCCGTTCTCCGGAGATGCACCCGACCACCATCGCCGTCCTCGCCGAAAAGCCCGCCGTCGCCCGGGACATCGCCCGCGTGCTCGGCGCGAGCCAGCGGGGTGACGGCTGCCTGCAGGGCAACGGCTACGTGGTCACCTGGGCCATCGGCCACCTGGTCGCCCTGGCGCAGCCGCACGAGATCAACCCCGAGTGGAAGCGCTGGCGGCGGGACCACCTGCCGATCCTCCCCCAGGACTGGCCGCTGATCGTCTCCGAGGAGACCAAGGCGCAGTTCGAGGCCGTCCGCCGGGTGATCAACGCGCCCGAGGTCGAGCGCGTGGTCTGCGCCACGGACGCCGGCCGCGAGGGGGAGCTGATCTTCCGCTACATCTACGAGGCCGCCGGCTGCAAGAAGCCGTTCCAGCGCCTGTGGATCTCCTCGCTCACCCCCGAGGCCATCCGCCAGGGCTTCCGCAAGCTGCGCGACGGCCGCGACCTCGATCCGCTGGCCGACGCCGCCCGCGGCCGCAGCCGCGCCGACTGGCTGGTGGGGATGAACCTCTCCCGGGCCTACTCGCTGGACTTCAACGAGGAGCAGCTCTCCGTGGGGCGGGTCCAGACCCCCACCCTCGCCATGATGGTGGAGCGGGAGCTGGCGTTCCGCGCCTTCGTTCCCGAGGACTACCTGGAAGTGCTCGCCACCTTCTCGCCCGGTCAGGACCTCTCCTATAAGGGCACCTGGTTCCGCGGCGAATCTCCCAACTCCGAGGCGAAGCGGATCAAGACGCCGCCGGGAGCCAAGGACGGCAAGGACGGCGAGGACCTGATCGAGGCGATGCGGATCGTCCAGCGCGCCCGGCTGGGGAAGGCCGGGGTCGAATCGATCCGCGCCGAGACCAAGCGGATGCCGCCGCCGCTCCTCTACGATCTGACCGAGCTGCAGCGGCACGCCAACCGCCTCTACGGCTTCAGCGCCAAGAAGACCCTGGGGGTCGCCCAGGCGCTCTACGAGCAGAAGAAGCTGATCAGCTACCCGCGCACGGACAGCCGCCACCTCTCGACCGACATCGCCGCCACCTTGGGCGAGATCGTGCGGGCGGTCCAGGAGCCCTACGCGGACAGGCTGGCCCCCGGCACCGGCGAGCGACCCTTGAGCCGCCGCTTCGTGGACGACTCCAAGGTCACCGACCACCACGCGATCATCCCCACCACCACCTCCCTCGACCTCGCCGCCTTGGCGGACGACGAGAAGAAGATCTACGACCTGATCTGCCGCCGCCTCCTCTCGGCCTGGCACGACGATCACGTCTGGTCGGTGACCACCGTCATCACCGCGATCTCCAATCCGCCGCCCTCCGGCGTCGGCGAGCCGCTGCTCGACCGCTTCCACAGCACCGGCACGCTGGTCGATCAGGTGGGCTGGAAGGTCCTCGACATCGACCGCAAGGCAAAGAAGAAGAAGGAAGCTCCCAAAGAGGCGAAGGACGGGGAGAAAGAAGAGGAAATTGCTTCACCGGAAGAGAACCAGGACCTGCCGCCGGGCCTCGTCCAGGGCCAGCCCCAGGAGGTGCGGGACGTCCGCGCCGTCGCCAAGCAGACCCGGCCGCCCAAGCGCTTCACCGAGGCCACCCTGCTGACCGCCATGGAGACCGCCGGCAAGACCCTGGACGACCGCGAGCTCTCCGAGGCGATGAAGGAGTCGGGGCTCGGCACGCCCGCCACCCGCGCGGAGATCATCGAGACCCTGCTCCGCCGCGAGTACATCGTCCGCCAGGGCAAGATCCTGGAGGCGACGGACAAGGGGATCCGGCTGATCGAGATCGTCCATCCGCACGTCAAGAGCCCCGCGATGACCGGCCAGTGGGAGGCCCAGCTGCAGCGCATCCAGCGCGGCCAGGGGGATCTCGGGGAGTTCCTGCGGGGGATCGAGGCGTATGTGCGGGAGGTGGTGGGGAGCGGGCCGGACGGCAACGGAGCTCGCATGGGACAGGGGAGCAGGCCCCTGACTCCCACCCTCCCCTTCGCCGCCCCCCTGCCTTCTCCCCCTCTCCCGGGGAGGGAGGGCGGGAGGGGACGGGAGAGGGGGCCGGGGGGTGAGGGGCCGGGAGGGGGCGCCGCCGGCATCGACGACCTCCTCCGCGCCACCTTCCGCCTCCCCTCCTTCCGCCCCTATCAGGAGGCGGTCTGCCGGGCGGTGGTGGAGGGGACGGACGTCCTCCTGGTGATGCCCACCGGAGCGGGAAAGTCGCTCTGCTACCAGCTGCCCGGCCTCGCCCGGGGTGGGACGACGCTGGTCGTCTCGCCGCTCATCGCGCTGATGGAGGACCAGGTGGCAAAGCTCCGCGAGCTGGGGCTGCACGCCGAGCGCATCCACTCGGGGCGGGAGCGGTCGGCGTCGCGGCAGGTCTGCATCGACTACCTGGCCGGCCGGCTCGACTACCTCTTCATCGCCCCGGAGCGCCTGTCGGTCCCCGGCTTCCCCGAGATGCTCGCCAAGCGCAAGCCGGCGCTCATCGCGGTGGACGAGGCGCACTGCATCTCGCAATGGGGGCACGACTTCCGCCCCGACTACCGGCTGCTCGGCCAGCGCCTCCCCCTGCTGCGGCCGGCGCCGGTGATCGCGCTCACCGCCACCGCCACCCCGCGGGTGCAGGACGACATCGCCAGCCAGCTCGGCCTCGCCCGCGAGGGACGCTTCATCCACGGCTTCCGGCGCACCAACATCGCCGTCGAAGTAGTGGAGATGCGCCCCTCCGAGCGCCGCGACGCCGTGCGCCGCATCCTCGGCGATCCGGAGCGCCGGCCGGCGATCGTCTACGCCCCCACCCGCAAGGAGGCGGACGCCCTGGGCGTGATGCTCCAGGAGGACTTCCCCGCCGCCGCCTACCACGCCGGGATGACCACGTCCGACCGCGACCGCATCCAGACGGCGTTCCTCTCCGGCCGCCTGGAGGTGATCGTCGCCACCATTGCCTTCGGCATGGGAGTGGACAAGCCGGACGTGCGCACGGTGATCCACACCGGCATGCCGGGGAGCCTGGAGGGCTACTACCAGGAGATCGGCCGCGCCGGCCGGGACGGCAAGCTCTCGCGGGCGATCCTCCTCTACTCCTTCGCCGACCGGCGGAACCACGAGTGGTTCCACGGCCGGGACTACCCCGACGTGGGCGAGCTCGAGCGGATCTACCGGGCGCTCACCGCGGACTCCCAGGTGGACGGCCAGATCCGCAAGCGCCTGAAGATCGACGAGGAGATCTTCGAGAAGGCGCTCGAGAAGCTGTGGATTCACGGCGGCGCGCTGGTGGACCCGGACGGCAACGTGGCCGTGGGCGCCGCCGGCTGGCAGAAGCCCTATCTCGCCCAGCGGGACCACAAGCTCGAGCAGCTCGAGCTGATGAGCCGCTACGCCGAGGCCCACGGCTGCCGCATGCTCCATCTGGTAACCCACTTCGGCGACCAGGAGGACTCCGGTGAGCCCTGCGGCATCTGCGACATCTGCGCGCCGGCGGATTGCGGGGTCCGCCGCAGGCGGCCGCTCAACGCCCTGGAGCGGGAGCTGGTCGACCGCACGCTCACCGCCCTGCGCGGCCGCGACAGCCAGTCCAACGGCCAGCTCTACCGCGAGGTCTGTCCCGAGGAGCTCTCCGACCGCAAGTCCTTCGAGCGTCTCCTGGGCGGGATGAACCGCGCCGGCCTGCTGCGGATCACCGAGGACGAGTTCGAGAAGGACGGGCGGACCATCCGCTTCCAGCGGGCGATGCTCACCCCGGAGGGCTACCAGGGGGATGCCGGCGCGATCGCCCGGATGGAGATGGCCGAGGAGATGCCGAAGACGCGGAAGAAGCGCGATCGTTCGGCCCGGCCGGACAAGGGCGAGCCGCGGGCGGTGCGGGTCAAGATCGCCGCCCGGGCGGCCCTGGGCCTGGCGCCGGCGGCGGCTCCGGAGCTGGTCTCGCCGCAGGTGGTGGAAGCGCTCAAGGTCTGGCGCCGCGCCGAGGCCCAGCGCCGCCGCGTGCCCGCCTTCCGCATCCTCACCGACCGCGCGGTGACCGCCCTGGCCGCCACCCGCCCCCGCACCGAGACCGACCTCCTCAACGTTCCCGGCATCGGACCCACGATCGTGCAGAAGTACGGGGCCGAGATCCTGGGGATCGTGGCGGCGGGTTAGGCCAGATGGTTCCGATCTGAATGGCGAAAACTCTGATCATCGTGGCTGGCCCCAACGGAGCGGGTAAGACCACGTTCGCACTGGATTACCTTCAGGAGCACCCGCATTCTTTTTTGAGTGCTGACGAGATAGCCCGGAAAATCTCCCCAGACCATCCTGAGTTGGCAAAGATTGCGGCCGGACGAGAATTTTCATCTCAGCTCGATGACTCCATCCGATCTGGGAGAAGTCTGGTCATCGAATCTACACTTTCAGGTAGAAGCATCCTGGAGGTTCTACGGACAGCAACGAAAGAGGGCTACATGATTACGGTGGTCTTTATCTTTCTCGAGTCAGCCCAAACTTGCATCCGCCGAGTGAGAGAACGCGTCCAGAAGGGAGGACACGACGTGCCGGAGGCGGACATTCGCCGACGATTCTTTCGGAGTAAGAAGAACTTCTGGCACCGCTACAGAAATGAAGTGAACTCCTGGTTTTTGTTCTATAATTCAGGAGTTGTGTTTCAGCTCGTCGCTTTTGGGGACACGGCTGGTTACGAGATCACTGATGAAGAGCCGTTCCATGTTTTTCTGAAGGATGTCAGCTCCGATGAATAACAAAAAACCTGAAGAGATTGAGACCTACCGGCGTGCCGCCGAGCTGCAGCGGATCGGGAACCGCGCGGTCCGTGCCGCTCAAGAAGAAAGCCGGAGGCTCGGCGTTCCGAACGTATACTCAAAGGACGGAGTGCTGTATTTCGAGCTTCCAAGCGGCGAGATTACCCAGACGGATCCATTTGAAGAGGATTCCAAGCCAGCCTCTCCGCCGTCGCCCACGCCACCAGCCCGAAGGTCATCCGGGCGTTGATCTCCCCAAGCGGGTTCAAGGCCAGCCCGCCGTCCTCCTTTCGATACCGCCAGGCATCGATCCCGAACGGGCCGACATAGCCGGCATGGCGAAGAGCCGTCGCGACCTCCTCGACTGTCTCCAGTAAACGATCCCGCTCCTGCGAGGAGAGCTCGGGATGGAGATCGATCCCGGAGAACTGCCCCTTGCGGTCAACCTTTTGACCATGAATCCCCACGATCCGCAGCTCGGACGTCCCAAGGAGCGCGGAGACTCCGAAATCCTCTGTGCGCTCCATCCAGGGCTCGAAGAGGAGAGGGCCGTGATGCTCGAAGAGCCGCTCCACGGTCCGGCGGGATTTCCGGTCGGTCAATCCGGGTCCCTTCCTTTCTATATACCTGGACCGTCCCGAGGCGGAGAGGGGGGCTTTGACGATCCAGGCGGGAGGGGCCATCCGGAGGACCTGATCCAGCTCCGCCAGGGATTCCACCATCCGCGCTCCGGGCAGGGCGCAGCCGATCTCCTCCGCGATCCGGAGCCAGAAGGCGCGGTGATGGACGGCGGCGACGACGGCGGGAGGCGGCGTGGGGAGCTGCCAGAGGAGGTCGCGGAGAGGAGCGTCCCAATCGATCGTCTCGGGACGGCGCGGACCTCCCCGGTGCCTCAAGGCCTCCGGCGTCTCGCACCAGGCGAGGACCTCGCCGGCGGGAGGGAGATCGCGGAGGGGGCCCGCTTCGAGATCCGGACCGGCCGGAGCGGGGCTCCACAGCCGGTCCCCCTCGCGGGCGAAGACGCGCAGGAGCGGGGCCATCCGGGCGACGGTTTCCAGAACCGCCCGAGGCGGCGAGGTCCGCCGCCCGGCGAGCTCGTCCTCGGCGAGGAGATTGGCAAGGATGCGCCTCATCCTCCGCTCTCCTCCAGCTTCCGGATGAACTCCGCGTCCAGCCCCGCCGCCTCCCTCCCCTCGCGGTGGAAGATCCGGCCCCGGGCTTTCTCCGGGCGGAGCGGCCAGGCCAGGTTCGCCTCGAAGGCGTCCCAGGCGGACTGGTCCTCCCGCTTGAAGACCTGCAGCCAGGTCCAGCCGAAGCGGACGTGCTCGATCTCGTCGCGATGGACCCGCTCGATCACCGCGGCGGTCTTCGCGTCACCCGCCCGGCGCGCCGCCTCCTCGTAATCGATCGTGTGGTCCAGATTGGCGTTCTCGAAGGTGAGCGACATCGCGCAGAGGAAGCGCAGCGGCGAGGTGATCTCCCCGGTCTTGCTCCAGAAGTAGCCGTTCACCGGGTAGTCGCCGAAGCGCGCCCCCGCCTCCTCCACCCGGGCGATGTACATGCGGGTGTGCCGCTGCTCATCGGCGAGGATGCGCAGCAATCCGCGCCGGAACTCCCGCGGCGCCTCCGGAAAGGCGAGCAGAGCCCAGGCGAACAGCTCGGCCGCCTGCAATTCGTGGTTGGCGAGAGCGTGGAGGATGCGCGGCCGCTGCGCCGGATCGGGCATCCCCTCGATCGGCGGCACCTCGATCCGCCGCTGGAACTCCAAGCCCGGCGGCCGGCCCGGCCGCTCGATCCGCAACGGCGGTCCGGGCTCCTCGTCCGTCAACCCGGCCGGCGGGGCCGCGAGCTTGAGGCCCAGGTCCACGGTCGAGACGACGGTCTGAGCGAAGTCCCGGATCTCCATGGGGAGAATCTATACCTGTGCAGCCGACCCGAGCTGATATAGTTCCGTTTAACTATGAATACAAACATCCGCGTCCCCTCGCCAGGGCTGGGCGCCGCCGTGCGTTTCGGGCTGCGCCTCCTGTCTCTGTCGCTCCTCTGCACCTCCGCCGCATCCGCCCAGCCGGCCCAGACCGGCGGAGCGCTCCCGGTCCTGTTCCCGGCCGACAACTGGTGGAACACGGACGTCAGCTCGGCGCCGGTCGATCCCCACAGCGCTGGCTACATCAGCTTCATCGGCTCCGGAGTGGGCCTCCATCCGGACTTCGGCGGGGATTCCGATCCCTCCCCCGAGATCTACGGCATGGTCTACATCAGCGTCCCCGGCACCCAGCCGCTGGTGCCGGTCACCTTCGTGGAGTACGGCAGCGAGAGCGACGCCGGCGCTCCGGGCCGGCCGGCCGGCTATCCCATTCCGGACCAGGCGAGGACCCAGGCCAAGTGGATCGAGGGGGGCTATCCCGGCAACGCCGGCCCCGGCGGCGACCGCCACATGCTGATCGTCGACCGCGACCACCACGTCCTCTTCGAGCTCTACCACGCCCACTGGAATTCCACCCTGGGCCGCTGGGAGGCGGGCTCCGGCGCGGTCTTCCCGCTCGACTCCAACCTCCGCCGGCCCGAGGGCTGGACGAGCGCCGACGCGGCCGGCCTCGCCATCCTGCCCGGCCTGGTGCGCTACGACGAGGCCTTCGGACCCGGACCGATCCGTCACGCCTTCCGCTTCACGGTCGAGGAGAGCAACGGCTTCGCCTTCCCCGCCTCCCACGACGCCGGCGGCTCGACCGGCGCCCTGCCCATGGGCGGCCGCCTGCGCCTCAAGGCAACCAAGGACCTCTCGGGCTACCCGCCGGAGGTGCAGAAGATCTTCCAGGCGATGAAGACCTACGGCCTGATCGTGGCCGACAACGGCTCGAACCTCTACATCACCGGCGCCTACGACACACGCTGGAACAATGACGTGCTCAACCCGGCCTTCGCCAGCCTCAAGGCGAGCGACTTCGAGGTGATCCAGCTCGGCTGGAAACCCTCGTCGCCGCCGCCGCCGCCGCCGGGCTCCTGCGTCCCAGGCGACACACGGCTCTGCCTCAACGACGGCCGCTTCCAGGTCGAGGCGCAATGGACGGCCAACGGCACCAGCGGCGCCGGCCACGCCGTTCCCATGACGGCCGACACCGGCTATTTCTGGTTCTTCGCCGCCACCAACGTCGAGGCGGTGATCAAGGTCCTCGACGCCTGTACCTTCAACCAGCGCTACTGGGTCTTCGCCGGCGGCCTGACCAACGTGCGGGTCCACCTGACGGTGACCGACACCCGTACGGGAGCGGTGAAGACCTACGACAACCCCCAAGGGACCGCCTTCCGGCCGGTGCAGGACGCGAACGCCTTCGCCTCCTGCCCGTGAGAAGACAATCTCTCTGGTAAGATCGCCGTCTCACCCGAAGGACATCGTCCTTCCTTTCCCAGGAGGTGCGCCATGGTCAGGAACTTCGACGCATTCGACGACCTCCCCTGCTTTCACGCCGAGCAGTAAGCGCAAGCGGGGATTCCCCTCCGAAACCCGGGTCGGCCGCGGTCATCGTGTCGTGCACGGCGACAAGGATCTTGCCGAGAAACTCGGCAGAAACGACCTCTGTCCCTGCGGATCGGGCCGCCGCTTTCAAGAAATGCTGCCAGGAGTCCGGCCGCTTCGACGGCTCCGAGCGGCATCAATATTTTTAGGGATTGAAGGTTGAGGGATGAGCCCCTGGGCTTGCCCTGACTCCGCTCCGTTTTTTTGTAAGACCTCGCCCTACCCCGTCTTGTAGCCGTTGCCCCGAAAACGTCATTCTGGTCCTCTCAAAGGGAGGAGCCCATGGATGCACGCGTGAAGAGATTTCGCGAGGCGGTGACACGCCAGGGAGGCAGTGGAGTTGGCAAGCGGTATCCGTCGGAGCTGCGAGCGCTGGCAGTGGCGGTGGCAGAGGATCGCAGAGAAGAGCCGCTGGCTCGGGTGGCGGCGGATCTTGGCATCTCGACGGTGAGCTTGCAGCGCTGGCTTGAGCCGGGTGAGCCCGTTCGCTTTCGCCCGGTCGAGGTCGAGCCGGGATATGCGCAGGTGCCGGGGCCGCCGGCAAGGGGTGTGGCGTTGATCACTCCGCGAGGCTATCGGGTGGAAGGGTTGGAGGCGGCGGAGTTGGTCTCGCTTTTGCGGGTGCTGGAATGATCGGAAGCACCCGCCAGGTGACGGTCTATGCGTTTTCCCAGCCGGCCGATCTTCGCCGCGGCTACGACGGCTTGAGCGCGCTGGTGCGGGAGGCGATGGGGCGCGACGAGCTGTCGGGCGACCTGTACCTGTTCGTCAGTCGGACTCGTCGCCGGGCGAAGGTTCTTCTTTGGGATGGCACCGGTCTGTGCGTCTATGCCAAACGGCTGGAGTGCGGGAGGTTTGCCTGCCTGTGGGGCCAGAAGGACGCCTCGCAGGTACGCCTGACGGTCAACGAGCTGCAGTTGTTCCTGGAGGGCAGCAAGCTGGTAGGCCGAGTGACCCTGAGCCCGCCGGCCGTTGTTGCGTCAACCAGTGTTTTTTGCTAGAAAAGGCATGTGATCGCGATCCAGAAAGAGAGCCGCCTGGAGGTCCTCCGCGAAGTGGCTCTTCTGCTCGAGCAGGAAAACCGTCGTCTCCACGAAAGAATCCAGCACTTGACGCTGACCCTGGCCCGCCTTCAGGGCCAGGATGGGACTTCGGCCCTGCAGGGCGAGCTCGAGGCGCTCAAGGAGCTTTTGTCGCGTCGGGAGAAGGCCCTGTTTGGCGACTCCTCGGAGAAGCGGCCCCACCCGGAGCTGTCCACCCCGGAGCCGAAGCGGCGCCAGGGGCACGGCCCGCGCGAGCAACTGCAATTACCGGTCGCCGAGGTGCTGCACGTGCTGGACGAGTCGAATCGTGACTGCCCGGTCTGTGGTGGGCCTCTCGAGGAGATGAAGGATCAGCAGGAAATCTCCGACGAGATCACGGTCGTGGAGCGGCGCTTTCTCGTGGCGCGTCACCTGCGCCAGAAGTACCGCTGCCGGTGCAACGGTGCGGTGGTCACGGCGCCCGGCCCTCGCAAGCTGATCCCGGGAGGACGCTATTCGCCGGCGTTTGCCGTGGAGGTGGCGGCCTCGAAGTACCTCGATCACCTGCCGCTGGAGCGTCAGAGCCGGATCATGCAGCGCGAAGGCCTGGAGGTGGGCTCCCAGACGTTATGGGATCAGCTCGACACCTTGGCCGGGCACCTCGAGCCGACCTATCGGGAGTTGGGGCGGCGAGCCCTGGCGTCTCCCCTGGTCCATGCTGACGAGACCCACTGGCGGCTGATGGCCAAGAGCGAGCGCAAGAAATATTGGGTTTGGTGTTTGACGAGTCCCGACACGGTCTACTGCCGGATTTTCGACAATCGGGCCAAAGATGCGGCCCAACAGCTTCTGGCGGGATACCAGGGAACGGTGGTCGCCGATGGCTACGGCGCGTATGGAGCCTTGGCCCGAGCCGGTCCGGGTTTCACCCTGGCGCACTGCTGGGCGCATGTGCGGCGAAAATTCGTCGAGATCGAGTCGCACTACCCGCAACAAGCTCAGGAGATTCTCGATCTGATTGGAGAGCTCTACACTGTGGAGCGAGATGTCCTCGCTCGCCACGTTGAAGACTCACCGGCGGCCCGACTGGCGCTGCGCGCTCGGCTGCGCGCAGAACGCTCTCGCGCGCTGATCGAAAAAATCCGGGTCTGGGCCGAATCTCAGAAGGTCCTACCGCGGAGTGGCCTGGGCCAAGCCATTGGCTACATGCAAGAGCTCTGGGCCGGTTTGACCCGCTTTCTCAACGATCCTCTCATCCCGCTCGACAACAACCCTGTCGAGCGCGCCTTGCGCGGCTTGGTGGTCGGCCGAAAGAATCACTATGGCTCTCGCTCAAGCCGTGGCTGCGAAGTCGCCGCTCTGTTCTACAGCCTGATCGAAACGGCCAAGCTCTGCGGTGTCGAGCCGAAGAGCTACTTGCTGCGCGCCACCTCCAGAGCCCTGGAGCATCCCGGCGCGGTGACTCTCCCGAAACCCTGACTCCGATCCGACCGGACCGCTGCGCTTGCCCGCATTGGGGTAGGGCGAGGTCTTACGTTTTTTTTCAAAGGGGAAGGCCGCCCTCCCAGATTTCTTCCCGAAATCTCGCGGGGGAGCCTTCCCCTTCCAACTTTTCCGGAAATCTCTCAGTGGGCGGCCTTCCCCTCCGAGAATTTCGCGGCGGCTTTCGGAGGGCGGCCTTCCCCCGTCAAATTTTTCCCGAAAATCTCACGGGGGAGCCTCGCCCTCTCAAATTGGCGTGCGGGGAAGCTTCGGAGGGACGCTGGTGCGCGAATCGCGCTCCCGCTGGAGCTGATCGTGGTACGTCTTCTCCATGCGTGCGACGTAATCCCGATACCCTTGAGGATCGATGAACGGGTTCTCTTTCGCTCCCTTCCGCAGACGGTCCGCCTTGTCCAGGCCGTTGTAGAAGGACGCGTGCGGCCCCAGGAAGACGTCGCACGGCAGGGATCTCAGGACCCGGAACGCCCGCGCGTAATCCTCCGCGATCTCCGGATACTTCGGGCTGTCCGTGAGCACCACCCCGGGCAGGACCGTCGCGCTGCCGGCGAAGACGACGTCGTAGGCCCGGTCCCCCTCCTTCGCCTTCATCGTCCAGGTCGTGTTGCCCATGGTATGGCCCGGCGTGAGGTGAGCAATCAGCGTCGTGCCGCCCAGGGTGACAGGGTCGCCGTCCTGGAGAATCCGCTCCGCCTGGACGGGCGGATAGGAGAGTCGTCGCCGAAGCGGAGGTCGCCCTTGCCGCCGCGGGCGAGGAGCGCCGCGTCCTTGGCGCTCGCCGCGAGCTTCGCCCCGCTCGCCGCCTTGAGGGCCGCCAAGCCCCCGGCGTGGTCGAAGTGCGCGTGACTGTTGAGCAGGATCTTGACGTCCTCAATCCTGAAGCCGAGCTTCCTGACGTTCGCCTCGATCATCGGCGCCGTCTCCACGAAGCCGCCGTCGAGCAGGATGTCCCCCTCGGGGGTCACGATCAGGAACGAGGTGACGTCGCTCGCTCCCACGGAATAGACGTTGCCGATGATCCGGTACGGCTCGACCGGCCAATTCCAGGAGCGGGAAGTGGGGTCGGCCTGCGAAGCAAGACAAGGAGGTAACACAAAGGCGAGCGCCAAAATGGTCTTCATCTCACGGTACATAATTTTAGCTCTTTGAATCCACGCAGGGATTCGGCAAAGGTCAGGCAAATCTTCGCGCTACGGATAAAACGAACTCGGCTTCTTGCTGAGTGGGTTCTCCGATCTCATGAACTGCCGTGTTTCTAACCTTGATTGCCCCAGAAAGTCTTGACTCGATGTCTTCAGGCAATAAACCATGCTCCCGCAACAGACGCGCCATTTGCCCAAGCGAATGCCTACCGCTTGACGGAATACCCGACCGGAGCAACAAATTTTTTAGGCCATGTTCAAGCACGACTGACGCTGCACCTATTGCCGCCCTGAAGCGCCCGCTTTCCAGCAGTCTTTCCGCCTCTAATAGGCTATCCTGCAAAAGAACGTGCTGTATGGCAGCTTCCAACTCATGGCGTGCTGCCTCCGGCTCATCACCATACCGTATGACCCTCTGGCCAGCGATATCGAATGGTAAATTAGTGAGGTCTTGCGCCAACAGAATTGAGGGCTTATTGCTCGCCTGAGCAAGACCCAACTCAAACAAGACATTTGGATTCCTTTGAGAAATGTCTGCTATGCATAGACGCGACTGCATAATAGCCGCTCGTATTTGCTCCATTATAAATCCCGGTGCCGACATCTCATCCGCGCGCACAACTTCCAAGCCAAGTCGTCGGGCAGCGGGCGCTATTAAGGTTCGATAAACGCGGTCAAAAGACTCATCGAACGGCATCATGACAAAGCATAGAGCCGATGTTGCTTCGACCACTTTTGTATATTCCGAGTTCAGGACAGCTTGTTCAATTATGTTAACTTCCAACGGCTCAAAGGCATCTGGTCGCGAGTTCCGGAAGCTAACTCCTGTCTTCGCATCAAGACTCTTGGATATGCCCAAAAATACACCTTCAAGCAGGTCGTCAAAAGATTCGCCGGATTCCGATTGAATCGATATTACATGGAGCTTGTCATCTAAGGCCTTTTCTATTGCTTCGTCCGCATAATTAAACTGTACAACATACGCCATCCTCTCAAACTGACCAAGACGAGAGCGGACAACACTCCGAATGCTGTTGAAATCGGGATCGCTGAGGCTATAGCCAATGAAAAGTGGAGTCCGCGTAATCAACATAGCGGACAAGTGTGTCGCTACAACTGGATCCCGGTTAAGAAATTCCGCGTAGTCAGACTCTGTGATGACCACATATTCCTCATGCCGAAGATCACCGTGCATCTTAATGATACTTGATGCTGTTTGGCCTGCATGAAATGGCAGTTGCTTTTCTCCCACCAATGAGCGGAATGGGCGACCTATAGCGACGCAGGCGTCCTCCAACAACAAGTCAAAATTCGTCGTATATATGGTGTCAAATGGTAATGCAGCAAAGGCAAGGTGTGCTTTGCCCGGACGCGCTAAGTCAAAGTGCAGAGATCTTCTTATAGCTTCTATCAATTGAACACGGCCGAACCTTTGCTCATACCGCTGAGCGACTGCTGGAGGCTGTAAGCCGTCGACCGTCTTTGCATCACGTGCCAGGATACGAGTCAGAGCGGCCCAGTCAGGCATTGCCTTGCCTTCTGGAAGCCTGGCGTTCAAAGAAAACCCCGCGCCTATAAAAGGAAGACACCTTCCTTCAGCTATGTCAGTGAGCAGAGGAAATGGGACTTTGTTGACCATTCATGAAACCTTACTACCTAACACAGGTAATAACCCAACAGATTGTTACATCCGCAAGTGATCCGCCCGCCAGCTCCGCGCCATCTTCTTGATCTCATCCGGAGTCATGGCTCCCCGGTCGAGCACGGTGCGGGTCAGCTCGGGGAGCTCCTCGTCGCTGGCGAAGCGGAGGGCGATGAGCTGGCCGGGGCGGAGATCCCGGATGCGGGGACGCAGGTCCGGCGGCAGGAGCCGCTCCAGCCGCAGCGTCTCCTCGAGACGGATCACCCGGTCCTGCGCCTTCAGCGGAAACACCCGCAGGTACCAGGCGAGCAGCAGCAGGGCGACCGCCACCGCCACGTTGAGCAGACGATCGAAAACCCCAACGTAGGGTAGCCCGCGGACCAGCCGGAACAGCGACCAGATCAGGTTGATCACCAGGATGCCGAAGGCGACGACGTGGTACCCCGGAACGAACTTGCGGTGATTGGCGAAATTCTGCTCGGCCATGCCCCCTCCTCTCGCGGATTGGAGCTTCATCCTACCTCAAGGGTCGACAGGGACGGGGGACAGGGAATGGAGCAGCTCCAGGTACTCCGGCGGCCCCATCTCGCGCGGATTGGAGGGGTTGGAGCCGTTCTGCGCCGCCCGCTCGGCGATCCAGGGGAAGTCCGTGGCGGGGAGGCCGAGGTCGCGGAAGCGGGGGATGCCGAGGTCGCGCAGGAGATCCTCGATCGCCTGGAGCACGCCGTCCGCTCCCGCTCCGCTCCCCGGCGGCAGGGCCGCCTCCAGGGTGGCCAGCTTGCCGGCCGAGGCGGAGAGGTTGTAGCGGGTGACCGGCGCCAGGAGGATGGCGTTGGCGAGGCCGTGCGGGAGGTCGAAGCGCCCGCCCAGGGTCTCGGAGAGGCAGTGGACGGCGCCCACGTCGGCGTTGCCGAAGGCGAGGCCGGCCAGGGTGGAGGCCCGCATCACGGCCTCGCGCGCCTCGGCGTCCCCGGCGATGTCGGCGGCGGCCCGGCGCAGGTAGCGCAGGAGGAGGGAGACGGCGGTGGCGGCCAGGGCGTCCGAGACCGGGTTGGAGAGCCGGCAGGTGGTGGCCTCCACGGCGTGGGTGAGCGCGTCCACTCCCGTCCAGGCGACCAGCCGGCCCGGCAGGGTGCGCAGGAGGTCGGCGTCCACGATCGCCCAGTCGGGGAACATGGTCCCCCCCTTGACGCTGATCTTGGCGTGGCGCTCCTCGACGCTGAGCACGGAGACCCAGGTCACCTCGGAGCCGGTGCCGCAGGTGGTGGGGACGGCGAGGAACGGCAGGGGCTTCTCGGCGTAGCGGTCCCGCCCCTCGTAGCCGGCGGCGGAGCCCTCGTTGGTCATCAGCATGGCGGCGGCCTTGGCGGCGTCGAGGACGCTGCCGCCGCCGAAGCCGATCACCAGGGAAGCCCCCTCCTCGCGGCCCCACTCCGCCAGGCGATCTACGGTCCCGGCGCGGGGGTTGGGCTCGACGTCGTCGAAGGTGATCGCCTCGATCCCGATCTCCGCCAGAGCCTGCCAGAGGCGCTCGGGGCCGCCGGTCTCCTCGACTCCGGGATCGGTGACCAGCAGCACCCGGTCGGGAGATTGGTCGGAGGACCGGTCGGGAGACTGGTCGGAAAAAAAGCCGGCGACGATCTCCGGCAGGAGGGCGACGGCCCCGGGGGCCATCAGGATGCGGGTGGGGGCGCGGAAGGGGCGGATCATGGGGGAGATGGTATCCCGAGGCCGGGATCTTGTTGAGGCCGGAGCGATCCCGGGAGGTTGGTGGCCTGCGAGGGCGACCGCAGGTCGCCCCTACAACCTTCGCCCACCGCTATCCCAGGCCGGAGGTTGTAGGGGCGACCTGCGGTCGCCTCCTCCGGCTCCATCGCCTCCTTGTCGTGCAACATCGCTCCCGAAATCCGTATACCCTTCGAGGAGTCTTACGAGGAGAACCGCATGGAATCCGTCGCCCAAGCTCCCGCCGCCCAGCGGCCCGTCGCCCGCCCCCGGGCGGAGGGCGCCGCCGTGCCGTGGTACCTGACCGCGATGCTGGCGGGATCGACCAGCGTCATCGTCGGCCTGCTGTGGGACATCTCGTGGCACATGACGATCGGCCGGGACACCTTCTGGACGCCGGCCCACATGGCGATCTATCTCGGCGGGGTGCTGGCCGGCCTCTCGTGCGGCGCGCTGGCGCTCAAGACGACCTTCGCCGGCACGGAGGCGGAGCGGGCGGTGGCGGTCCGCTTCTGGGGGTTCCTCGCGCCGCTCGGCGCCTGGGTGGCGATCTGGGGCACCTTCGCCATGCTCACCTCGGCGCCGTTCGACAACTGGTGGCACGCCGCCTACGGCCTGGACGTCAAGGTGCTCTCGCCGCCGCACAGCGTGCTCGGGGCGGGCATGATCGCCATCCAGCTCGGCGCCATGCTGCTGGCGCTCTCCGCCCAGAACCGCGCCCCCGCGGGGCAGGTCCGCAGGCTCGGCCTCGCCCATCTCTACGCGGCCGGGATCGTGGTGCTGATGATCACCACCCTGCTGCTCGAATACAGCGAGCCCAACCACCGGCACGGCGGGCTCTTCTACGAGCTGATGGCGGCCCTTCTCCCCTTCCTGCTGGTCGCCGTGGCGCGCTCCTCGCGCCTGCGCTGGGCGGCCACGATCACCGCGGCCTTCTACATGCTGATCGCCGCCCTGATGGTCTGGATCCTGCCGCTCTTCCCGGCCCATCCCAGGCTCGGGCCGATCAACATGCCGCTCGATCACATGGCGCCGCCGCTCTTCCCGATGCTGCTGGTGATCCCGGCGCTGGCGATCGATCTCCTCCTGCAGCGCCGGGAGGGTAAGCGCGCCGGATGGCTGGACGCCGTGGCGATCGGGGCGGCGTTCCTCGTCCTGTTCTTCGCCGTCCACTGGACCTTCGCCGAGTTCCAGATCTCGCCGGCGGCGCGCAACGGGTTCTTCGCCGGGGACCGCTTCTGGGCCTACTTCTCCCATCCGGGGCCGTACCACTACCAGTTCTGGCAGCTGAAAGAGGACCCGATGACGGCACGGCGCTTCGGCATCGCCCTGCTGTGGGCGGTCGCCTCAACCCGGCTGGGGCTCTGGTGGGGAGCCTGGATGTCGAGGGTCCGCCGGTGAGGCGGGCGGCCGCCTTCCTGGCCCTGGCCCTGGTCCTGGCGGCCGTCCCGGCGCGGGCGCACGTGGGCAGCCCCAACGTCTTCTACGACGGCGACGCCGGCCCCTACCCGGTGCGGGTCATCGTCCGCCCGCCGGCGGTGATCCCCGGTCTCGCCGAGATCACCGTGCGCCTGCGGGACGGCGGCAAGGCCGACCGGGTCACGGTGCAGCCGGTGCAATACAACACCGGCCTCAAGGGGGCGCCGCCGCCGGACGAGGCGGTGCCGGTCCCCGGCGCGCCGGACGCCTGGAGCGGGCAGCTCTGGCTGATGGTCCCCTCTTCCTACAGCGTGCGGGTCCAGGTCCATGGGGCGCGGGGGGAGGGGGTGGCGCTGGTGCCGGTGTCCGCCATGCCGAGCCGGGTGCTGCGGATGGACCGGACCTTGAGCGCGGTCCTGGCCGGTCTCGGGCTCTTTCTGTTCGCCGGGGCGGTCACCATCCTCGGCGCCGCGGTGCGCGAGGGATCGCTCGCGCCGGGCGAGGCGGCGGACCGCCGGCGCCGGGCCCGGGCGCGCGCGGTCACCCTCCTCGCGGCCCTCTTCCTCGCTCTCGCCCTCTGGGGGGGCAAGCGCTGGTGGGACGGCGTGGACGGGGCGGCGCAGTCGAACCTCTTCAAGCCGTTCCGGATGCGCGCCGCGGCGCGGATCGAAGGGGGCCGGCCCGCGCTGGCCCTGGCGATCGAGGACGAGCGCGCGCAGGACTGGACCCCCCTGATGCCGGACCACGGCAAGCTGATGCACCTCTTCCTGATGCGCGAGCCCGGCCTCGACGCCTTCGCCCACCTCCATCCCGTGGCCCAAGGAGGGAAGGAGACCTTCCTCGCCGCCCTGCCGCCGCTGCCGGCGGGCACCTACAGGGTCTATGCCGACGTCGTCCACGAGAGCGGCTTCCCACAGACCCTGGTGGATCGGGTGAAGATCCCGGCCGTCCCGGAGGCCGTCTCATCGAAAGGTGGCCCTGCTCCGGACCCGGACCCGGATGACTCCTGGCGCACCTCGGAGCCGCTGGGCCAAGCCGCCAGCGCCGGGCCGCAGCTCGGCCTGCTGGAGGACGGCGGCACCATGCTCTGGCACCAGGAGCCGCTGGTGGCCGGCCGCGAGGTCACGCTGCGCTTCGAGGTCCGCGGCCCGGACGGCCGTCCCGCCGCGCTGGAGCCCTACATGGGGATGCCGAGCCACGCCGTCATCGTCCGCGACGACGGCCGGGTGTTCATCCACCTCCACCCGATGGGCACCGTCAGCATGGCGGCCCAGGAGGTCTTCGCGAAGGCGGAGGGGGGTAGGGCGATGGCGGGGATGGCGGGGATGGCGGGAATGGACATGGGGAATGGCCCGAAGAGCAGCGTCCTCTCCTTCCCCTACGAGTTCCCGCAAGCTGGCCGCTACCGCCTCTGGGTGCAGGTGAAGCGCGGCGGGCGGGTGCTGACGGGGGTGTTCGATACGGAGGTAGGGAAGGCCGCCCGGGATTGAAATCCCGGGCGGCCAAGCCGGAAGACCCACCTCCTACCGTCCGGCTGCTGTCCCCCCGTCTCCCAGCAACGCCGTGGCCTTGTCGATCTCGCGGGCGAAGCCTTCGATGGTTCCGGCCACGAGGCCGATCTGCTGCTCCGCCTCCTTCCATTGCCGCTGCTCCAGGGCCTCGCGCACGGCGGGGAGGGTCTTGACGCCGTAGCCGGTGTAGAAGCCGGGAGCGTAGATCTGGTGGACGTACCAGGGGCGCCGCGGCAGGCCCGCGGTGCTGGTGAGCGCCTGCTCGGACCTGAGCAGGACCTGGTCGAGCCGGGCCTGGACGTCCGCAGTAGGGACCCGGCCGCCCGACGTGGCCGCGCCGTAGGCCTTCTCGTAGGCGCCGGTGCTCTTCTTGAGCACCGCCGCAGCGTTCTGGAGCGGCGCGAAGTTGAGGAAGGGCACGGCGTCCAGGCGCTTGGGAGCGACCCAGGTCTGGGTGGGATCGTCGAACGCCTGATAGAGCTTGTCGTCGAGGAAGCGGCCGCGGTCCTCGGCCTCCTTGCGCAGGGTGCCGGCCAGCTTCTCGACCTCGTCCACATAGCGGCCGATGGCGGTCGAGAGGCGGTCGAAGCCGAAGGGGAGGACGTCGGCGTCGGCCAGGCGCAGGGTGATCCGGCCGCCGGTCTTGGCCAGGGCCACGCCGTACTGGAAGGTCGGATCCACGAAGCGGGTGAAGTGGTCGAAGGAGTCGTAGATCGAGTGGTACTGACCGTACTCCTCCTCGCCGCCGTAGCCGATGTTGAGCGCGGCGATGCCGAGATGCTGGAGGAAGGGGGTGAAGTCCGAGCCGGAGCCCAGCGGCTCCAGATGGAGCGTTCCGGTCCGCGCCTCCTGCTGCTCCTCGGGCGAGCCGAAGAGCTGGGCGCGGGCCAGGGCGCGGTCGGCGACGCTGATCCCCTTCTCGGGGTCGGGCACCTCGCGGATCACCTGGCTGACGAAGGTCTCCAGGCTGTGCGAGCCGCCGGCGCCGAAGAAGCCGCGGGAGTTGCTGTCGGAGTTGATGTAGACCGCGGCGTGCTGGCGCAGCTCGTCGGCATGGGTCTCCGCCCACTCGGTCGAGCCGAGCAGTCCGGGCTCCTCGCCGTCCCAGGCGGCGTAGACGATCGTCCGCTTCGGCCGCCAGCCGCTCTTGGCCAGCAGGCCCACGGCGCGGGCCTCCTCCAGCTCGGCCACCATGCCGCTGATCGGATCGGAGGCGCCGTTGACCCAGGCGTCGTGATGGTTGCCGCGGATCACCCACTCGTCCGGCCGCTCGGCGCCGGGCAGCCGGGCGATCACGTCGTAGATCGGCTTGAGGTCCCAGTTGAACGCCAGCTTGAGGTGGACCCTCGCCGGGCCGGGGCCGAAGTGGTAGGGGACCGGCAGGTTGCCGCGCCACTCCTCGGGGACCATCGGACCGGCCATCGCCTTGAGCAGCGGCAGGGCGTCGCCATAGGAGATCGGCAGCACGGGGATCCTGGTCAGCGTCTTGGCGTCCTTGATGTCCAGGCGCTTGGCGTTCTCGGTGGCGCCCACCCCCGGAGTGAGCGGATCTCCCGAGTAGGTGGGCATGTCCGCCACCGAGCCGCGCTGGACGCTGCGGTCGGAGCGGTATCCCCCCTTGGGGTAGACGTCGCCCTGGGAGTAGCCGTCCCCGGAAGGGTCGGAGAAGATGATGCAGCCGATGGCGCCGTGCTCGGCGGCCACCTTCGGCTTGATGCCGCGCCAGGAGCCGAAATAGCGGGCGATGACGATCTTCCCCTTGACGTCGATGCCGCGGCGCTCCAGCTCCTCGTAGTCCTTGGGCACGCCGTAGTTGACGTAGACGAGCTCGCCCGTCACGTCGCCGTCGATTGAGTAGGCATTGTAGGTGGGGAGCTGCTCGGCGGTCTGGCCGGAGGTCGAGTCCTCGGGGATCGGCGGCTCGGAGAGCGTCGCCGTGAAGCGGGTCGGCGCCACCATCTCGAGCAGGCGGCTCTTGGGGGTCGGGAAGAGCACTTTGAACGACTCGATCTGGGTCTGGTATCCCCACGAGCGGAAAAGGCCGGCCATGAACTCGGCGTTGTCCTTGTCGTACGGGGAGCCGACGTGATGGGGGCGGGCGGAGAGCCGCCGCATCCATTCGCGCAGGTTCGAGGCCTGCAGCGTGGCGTCGAAGCGGGATTCCAGCGAGCGCTGCGCGGCGGCGTTCTCGGTGCTGAAGCCCAGGAGCGGCGTGGCGGGATTTGGGGTAGTCTCGGCGTGGACCGGGGCGGCGAGGGCAACCCCCAGGGCGGCGATCAGGAGCGTGGTTCTTCTCGGCATGGGACGGAACCTCCCGGCACGGTGGAAGCTCCGTGCCCTGGTCAGGATTCAAAAGGGCATTCTAGCGCCGCGGGACGGCCGGAAGAGATACCAGAACGTTGAGCCAGCGTTTGAACCAGAGGTTGAGCCAAAGACTGTCCGGCCTCTCGGTCGAGGTCCTGCTGTGGGCGATGGGCCTCTTCTGCGCCTTCGTCGGCGCCTTCCTGCTGGTCTCCCCCCATCATTTCCAGAGCCGGCCCTACGAGGCCCTGCTCCCCTACGCGCTCGCCTGGGGGACGCTCGCCCTCGTCGCCGGCCTGGGGCTGCTGGCGGTGGCGGTGATGCGCCCGCCGCGATGGGTGAGCTGCGCCGTCCACCTCCTGGCGGGGCTGACGCTGCTCGCGCTCGCCGCCAGCTTCGTCCGGGTGAGCGCCGTGTCGGGAGTCGTGATGTACGCCACCTTCGGGGTGGGAATCCTCCTCGCCTGCCGGCTCTCCCGCGACCGGCCGGCCACCGCGGGAGGGGACCTGTTCGCCCTGCTCATGGGGCTGGCCGCCATCGGTTCGGGGGGCCTCGTGCTGGGATTCCCCGAATCCCTCCATCCGTCCCAAGACAGCCTCTACGGGCGTCATCTCCCGCTGTTCGGCGCGGCCTTGCTGCTGGCCGGCCTGCTCCTCGTCTATGCCCAGCTCCACCCCGGCCTGCGGCGGGGCGAAGCCTGGATGATCCATCTCTTCGCCGGGACGACCCTCGTCCTGCGCGGCCTCTTCATCTCCCTGCCGGCGGCGACCTGGACCGGGGTCGCCCTCTACTGCGCGGGCGGCATCGTCGTCGCTCTCCTCCCCTGGGTGCGCCCCTGGCTGACGTCCCTCGATACGTCGGCCCTCCAGGCGCGCCTCTCCCTGACGCTGGCGATCTCGACCTCCCTGGCGCTGATCCTGGCCACGGCCGTGGCGACCGCTCAGGAGGAGCAGCTCGCCAAGGAGCAGGCGGGCGAGACCCAGGAGATCGAGGCGAAGTCGGTGGCGCAGAACGTCTTCGACTACGTCGAGATCAACAGCGCCCACACCGCCACCCTGGCGACTTTCGTCGGCAAGGCGCCGATGACGGCCGCGGGCCAGGAAGAAGTCCTCGCGATCGCCCGCAAGATCTACCCGGACCTGGCCGCTCTGCTCACGGTCGCGGACGGCCGGGTGGTGGCCGCCAGTGGAGACTCGCCCCTGCCCCTCCAGGCGGTGCGGGACGCCGCCGCCGCTACCACCGCGGCGGCGGTCGGCCGGCAGCCCCGCCACATCCAGATCACTCCGGTCCAGAGCGGCGGACGCTCGCTCCTCCTGCTCGGCGCGCCCATCCACGATGGTGGGGAGATCGCCGGAGCGCTGGTGGCCGCCTTCGACGCCGAGGCGCTGGGACGGCGGATCGCCCGGCGGGGGTCGTACACCTCCGTGGCGGACGGCCGGGGCCGGCCGATCGCCTCGATCGACAGGGTGCGGCCGGTCGCGACCCCATCCGCGCTGCCGCCCGGCTGGGACCGGACGCTGATCGCCGGCCGGCGGGTGGAAGTCAAGGGGGAGGTGGCGGGTTTCGCCCGGGTTCCCAAGCTGGACTGGGCCGTGGCCATCGAGCGCCCGCGGGCCGATGCCCTGGCCGGCGTCCGCCGGGGACGTGATCTGGCCTTCGGCCTGCTCCTGCTGGTGATCCCGCTGGCGGTGGTCGCCGGCATCTACGCCTCCCGCCACATCGCCCGCCCTCTCGGCGAGCTCTCGAGCGCCGTGGGCGAGATGACCGCCGGCAACCTCGCCGCCCCCTTCGGCGCGAGCAGCGGCATCAGCGAGGTCGCCCGCCTCTCCGCCGCCTTCCAGGAGATGCGCGACCGCCTCGTCCAGCGCACCGCCGAGAGCGAGCGCCTGGCCGCCGAGCTGCGCGCCCGGGCCGAGGCGCTCGCCGAGACCGACCGCCGCAAGGACGAGTTCCTCGCCATGCTGGCCCACGAGCTGCGCAACCCGCTCGGGGCGATCGGCAACGCCTCCTACCTGCTCGAGCAGCTCGGGTCCGCCGACCAGCGGACGGCGCGGCCGGTCGCCATCATCCGGCGGCAGATCCAGCACCTGGTGCGTATGGTGGACGATCTGCTGGACGTGTCGCGGATCACCCGCGGCAAGGTGGAGCTGCGGCGCGAGAGGCTCGACCTCGCCGAGGTGCTGCGGCACGCGGTCGAAACGGCGCGCGCCCTGGCCGCGGCCAAGGAGCAGACGCTGCGGGCGGAGATCCCCCCGGGGCCGCTACCGCTCGACGGCGACGCCACGCGGCTCGAGCAGGTGTTCTCGAACCTCCTGCGCAACGCCGTCAAGTTCACCGGCGCCGGCGGGACGATCGAGGTCTCCGCCCGGTGCCAGGGAGAGGAGGCCGTGGTGCGGGTGCGCGACGACGGCATCGGCATCCCCGCCGACCTGCTGCCGCGGGTGTTCGACCTCTTCGCTCAGGGGGAGCAGGGGCTCGACCGTTCGGAGGCCGGCCTCGGCATCGGCCTGACCCTGGTGCGGAGCCTGGTGGAGACGCACGGCGGGCGGGTGAAGGCCCGCAGCGAGGGGCCGGGCCGGGGGAGCGAGCTGGAGGTGCGGCTGCCGCTCGCCGCCGGGCTCTAGCCGCCGCCCTGCTTGGCGTCGTCCTGCTTGGCGTCGCCAATGCCGGTGCTGCCGGTGGCGGTACCAGCGTCAGAGCCCGGGATCTGCCGGGCGCGGACGATGAACCGGTTGGGGGCCGAGCCGACGTAGTAGAACGGATAGCAGGTTACCAGGGTGAGCTCCGGGGTGGCCCCATCGTCGTCGAGGACGTCGGTATCCTGGGGTTTGACCACTTCGGTCCACTGCACGCGGTAGCTGAAGACGCCGCCCGCCAGCGTCTTGACCTTGATGATGTCATTTTTACGTATATCCTTGAGCGCCCGGAAAAAACTGTCCCGGTGAGCGGCGAGCCCGACATTGCCGGCGCTGCCGGGCAGCGGAGTGTCCGGGATGTGGCCGACGCCCCGCCGCAGGGTCGTCGCCTCCACCCCTTCGAGCACGATGGCCGACACCCCCAGGCGGGGAATCTCGACCCGGCCGACGAGCGAGCCCTCGTTCGCCGCCGGCTGCGCGGGGCCGCCCTCGGCGGGCGGCGACTGGAAGCCGGTGAGCGGGTCCGTCCCGGATGCGGCGGTATTTCCCTGGGAAATCCCCTGGGAAGCCGCCGGGGCAGAGGAGGCCGCCGCGTCCGAATCCGGAGCCGCGTCGAGGATCCGGTTGTCGTGGTATTGGACGTAGGCGGAGTCGAGCCAGGCGTAGCCCCAATAACCGAGGCAGAGAACGGCGACGAGCAGCAGCGCGCGCTCGATCCAGCGCAGGCGGGGCCTTCTCTTGCTCCTGGCGACCTTGGAACCGCTCATGATCTTCAAGAGGATCTTCAAGGTTTCCTTCGTTCGATCGTCCAGAAAACAAAATCACCTGGCGCCGGAGCGCCAGGTGAAAGTCACCAGCTTCGTCGAAGGGGACCCTTTAGGCATTCCGCTTCGAGTAGACGCGGAGCGCGAAGAACGCGGCCAGCGCCATCAGGCCGGCGAGCGCCACGGTCGGCAGCTCGCTCGCGGTGCGCGGCAGACGGCCGGACCGGGAGGAGGTGGTGTCGGTGCTGCCCGAGTACGAGCCGGTCGAGCCCGAGCCGGTCGTGCCGGAGTTGTAGGAGCCGGACGTGCCGGAGCCGGTGGTGCCGGAGTTGTACGACGAGCCCGAGCCGGTCGTGCCGGAGTTGTCCATGTTGTTCATCGAGCCGGAGCCGGTGGTGCCGGAGCCGGTCGTGTCGTTGTTCATCGTGCCGGTCGTGCTGGAGCCGGTGGTCGTCCCGGTCGTGCCGGTGCTGGAGCCGGTGGTCGTGCCGGTGGCCGTCGTGCCGGTCGTGCCGGTCGAGGTGCCGGTCTGGTTGTTCATATGGTTGGTGCCGGTCGCGCTCTCATTGGCCGATCCTTCGACCGTGCCGTGCTCCTGGTAGGTGCCGTTCTGGGTGCCGTTCTGCTTGGGAGCGGCCATGTTGGAGCCGGGGTTCTGCAGGTTGTTGTTGGTCTGGCCCGGCTTCGTCTCCTGCGAGGGGCCCGGGGCCGTGGTGTTCAGGGTGCTCTGAGCGAACAGGGCCGGAGCGGCCGTCATGGCGAGGATCGCGGTGGCAAGAGTTAGACGCTTCATAGAAAGCTCCTCTCCGATAATTTCTCTTCTGGAGGCCATCCGACGGACGCCCTCCACTTTAACTTTCTGCGATGTGGCGGAGGGGCTCGGCTGCTTCGAAGTCTGTCTGGCGCCGTGCCGGAGCCCCCCGCACCCACCGCTGCTTCACGGCAGATATCAAGTGCAACTCCGGTGCCAATTTTGGGCAATCCGCGCCAGGCGGGGCTCAGGCCTTGACCAGCTTCTTGTAGCGGATGCGGTGCGGCTGGTCGGCCTCGGCGCCCAGGCGGCGCTTCTTGTCCGCCTCGTAGGCCTCGTAGTTCCCCTCGAACCAGACCACCTGGGACTCCCCCTCGAAGGCGAGGATGTGGGTGGCGATGCGGTCGAGGAACCAGCGGTCGTGGCTGATGATCACCGCGCAGCCGGCAAAGGCCAGGAGCGCCTCTTCCAGCGCCCGCAGGGTGTCGACGTCGAGGTCGTTGGTCGGCTCGTCGAGCAGCAGGAGGTTGCCGCCGGCCTTGAGGGTGCGGGCGAGGTGGACGCGGTTGCGCTCGCCGCCCGAGAGGTCCTTGACCCGCTTCTGCTGGTCCGACCCCTTGAAGTTGAACGCCGCCGCGTACGAGCGGGCGGGGATCTCGCGGCTCCCCAGGACGACCACGTCGCGGCCGTCCGAGATCGACTCCCAGACCAGCTTCTCGCCGTCCAGGCTCTCCCGGCTCTGGTCGACGTAGGCAATCTTTACCGTCTCGCCGACCCGGATGGTGCCGGCGTCCGGCGTTTCCTGGCCGACGATCATGCGGAACAGGGTCGTCTTGCCGGCGCCGTTGGGGCCGATGACGCCGACGATGCCGCCGGGCGGCAGGGCGAAGTCGAGGCTCTCGATCAGCAGGTTGTCGCCGTACCCCTTGCGCAGCCCCCGGGTCTCCACCACCAGGTCGCCGAGGCGGGGTCCGGACGGGATGTGGATCTCGTTCGGATCGCTCCGCTTGTCGTACTCCCGGTCCTCGGCGAGCAGCTTCTCGTAGGCGGTCAGGCGGGCCTTGCCCTTGGCCTGGCGGGCGCGCGGGGACATCCGCACCCATTCGAGCTCGCGCTGGAGCGTGCGCCGCCGCGACGACTCGGTCTTCTCCTCCAGCGCCAGGCGCTCCTGCTTCTGCTCCAGCCAGGAGGTGTAGTTCCCCTTCCAGGGGATCCCCTGGCCGCGGTCGAGCTCCAGGATCCAGCCGGCGACGTTGTCGAGGAAGTAGCGGTCGTGGGTGACGGCGACCACCGTGCCCGGGTAGTCGGCCAGGAAGTGCTCCAGCCAGGCGACCGACTCGGCGTCGAGATGGTTGGTGGGCTCGTCGAGCAGCAGCAGGTCCGGCCGCTGCAGGAGCAGCCGGCAGAGGGCCACCCGGCGGCGCTCGCCGCCCGAGAGCTTGTCGACCGCGGCGTCCGCCGGGGGCAGCCGCAGGGCGTCCATGGCGATCTCCAGGGTGCGGTCGAGCTCCCAGGCGTTGGCGGCCTCGATGGCGTCCTGGACGCGCCCCTGCTCGGCCATCAGCTTGTCCATCGCGTCGTCGGACATCTCCTCGCCGAATTTGGCGTTGATCTCGTCGAACTTGTGGAGCAGGGCGCGGGTCTCGGCCACCCCCTCCTCGACGTTGCCGAGGACGTCCTTGTCCGGGTCGAGCCGCGGCTCCTGCGACAGGTAGCCGACCTTGGCCCCCTTGGCCGCCCAGGCCTCGCCGACGAACTCCTTGATCTCGCCGGCCATGATCTTCAGCAGCGTGCTCTTGCCGGCGCCGTTCAGCCCCAGCACGCCGATCTTGGCGCCGGGAAAGAAGGAGAGCCAGATGTCCTTCAAGACCTCGCGGTTGGGCGGGTAGACCTTCCGCAGGTCTTTCATGACGTAGATGTATTGCTCGGACATATGGATCCAACTCCTCTTGATTCAACGCGAGCCGCGGGTTCCTGGATTCGGGACGAAGCGGACGACCGGACGCAGAAGAGGGGGAGTATAGCTCACGGCGGGACCGTCCATCCCGGCCGCATCTGTGTTAGCGTGTCTCTCCGTACGCGAAACCAAGCGGTGTGAGAGCGGTGCGCCACCCGGCCCCGGACCACCCGGCATATACCAAGAGGACGGCACGTTGGCCAGACCAAATTACCAGCACGAAAAGCGCCAGAAGGACATCGCCAAGAAGAAGAAGGCGGAAGAGAAGAAGCTGCGCAAGGCGGAGAAGAAGAACTCGCCGTCCGACGAGAACGGCAATCCGATCCCGGGCGAGGGGGAGACCCCCTCGTAGCGCGAAGCCGGCGGGAGCCGACACGTCCAGGCTCGAGCTCGCCGCGAAACGCGCGAGCTAACCCGCCGCTTCCCTCTCCCGCAGCGCTCGCAGCTTCTCCGGCAGCGCCGTCAGAAACGGCCCGAGATCGCCGGCGTCCGGCAGGGTGATCTCGATCTTGCCGTTCTTCGTCCTCGCGACCTTCCCCTCCCCTTCCATCACGAGCGGCACCTGGATTGCCTCGCGGTCGAGGGGGATCTCGTCGGTGACCTCGAAGAGTCGGTTCATCGTTCCCTGATCGATCACGCGCATGGGGTTCCTCCGGGCTTGACTCTAGCCCAAACCCGAACTTCGCGATCTTTTGCTACATTGGCTCCATGCAGGAGCCCAGCGAGACCGGAACCGACCTCTTCCTCTCCCTCACCCCCGAAAAGGTGCTGCAGGCCGTCGAGGCCGGGGGCCTCGAATGCAATCCGGTCTGCTATCCGCTCAACTCGTTCGAGAACCGGGTCTACGAGGTGGAGCTGGCGGACCGCTCCCGCGTGGTCGCCAAGTTCTACCGCCCGGGGCGCTGGAGCGAGGAGCAGATCCTCGAGGAGCACCTGTTCCTCAAGGACCTCGACTGGCAGGAGATCCCGGTGTGCACCATGCGCCCCTTCCCCGGGGGCGGCACGCTGCGGCGGATCGACAACATCTTCTACTGCATCTCCGACCGCCGGGGGGGCCGGGCGCCCGACGAGCTCGACGAGGCCGGGGCCCGGCGGCTGGGCATGCTGGTGGGCCGCATGCACGAGGTCGGCGCCCGGCGGGAGGCGCCGCACCGGCTGCGGCTCGACGCCGACACCTACGTGCGGCAGAACCTGGACTGGCTGGAGGAGCACGAAACGGTGCCGCCCCACCTGCGGGAGCGCTACTTCGACACGGCGCTCTCGATCGCCGCCCTCGCCGACCGCCGGATGGCCGGGATGACCACCCACCGCATCCACGGCGACCTCCACCTGGGCAACGTCCTCTTCCGCGACGGCCTGCTGAACGTGCTGGACTTCGACGACATGGTGATCGGCCCCGCCGTGCAGGACCTCTGGCTGGCGCTGCCCGGCCGCGACACCTATACCAGGAACCTGCGCGAGCGGTTCCTCGAGGGCTACATCCAGTTCCGGGATTTCGACCGCTCCACGCTGACGCTGATCGAGCCGCTGCGGGCCCTGCGGATCATCCACTACACCGCCTGGCTCGCCCGCCGCTGGCACGACCCGGCCTTCCCCGCCGCCTGGCCCCACTTCGGCACCCCCGACTACTGGGAGCGCGAGACCCAGGACCTGGAGGAGCAGCTGGCGGTGATCCGGGGCGAGATTCCGCCCGAGGAGGCCGGAGCGTTGAGCGAGGAGGAGACCGCCCGCAAGGAGGAGGAGGCGCTCACGAACAAGGATTATTTCTGGGATTGGGAGGGGTAGGGGCAGGGGCGGCCTCGCGGGCCGCCCCTATCGAGCCGGTCTTTCCTAGTGGCCGTCGTGGTTCGCGTCGCCGGGGATGTGATCCTCGACGCGGTGCCAGGCATCCTTGGTGGCGAGCTTGGCCTCTTCCCAGGGCTGGCGGGCGGCACCCTGGTTGTAGCTGTTCCAGTTGCGGCCGAGCTCGGGCTCGACGTCCTCCCACTTCTTGTTGGCGTGCTGGGCGCGTGACTCCCAGCCATACTTGTAGGCCGGCTGGTAATCCTCGTAGCTGCGGTCAGCCTTCACGTAGGAGCGATTGCGGTAGTTCTCGCGCCAGTAGGCGTCCTCCTCGGTGGGGTTGACACCCTCGGCGATGCCGTGGCCCACGAGGCCGCCGGCCAGGGCGCCGACCGCCGCGCCGACCAGGGTGCCGACCGGACCGGCGACGGCCGTGCCGACCGCCGCGCCCGTGGCCGCGCCCGCCGCCGCGCCGACGCCGCTGCCGACCGGATGAACCTTGTCGTGGGCGTCATGAGCCGTGCCGGTGGTCGGGGTCGTCGTCGTCGCCGTATCCTTGACGCCGGTGCCGTATTTCTCGTCCATGGGTGTATCTCCTCTCAGAAGATGAAGTGCTCCGGTGTCTCCGGCGCATGCCCTGGATGAGTTGCAAGGTCGGGGCCAACATCCGCGCCGACGGAGGGCGGGCAAGGGCTGTGCTAGCATCCCGCCTCCCATTCCGGAGATCCCATGGAAATCTACGAGAACATCCTCGAAACCCTGGGGAATACCCCCCTGGTCAAGCTCGGCCGGTTCCATTCCGGGCCCGCCATCCTGGCGGCCAAGGTCGAATCGTTCAATCCCGGTTCCAGCGTCAAGGACCGGATCGGCATCGCCATGATCGAGGCCGGCGAGAGGGCGGGGCTGCTCAAGCCGGGGGGCACCATCGTCGAGCCCACCTCCGGCAATACCGGCGTGGGGCTCGCCCTGGCGGCCAACCTGCGCGGCTACCGGCTGATCTGCACCTGCGCGGACAAGATCCCCAAGGAGAAGGTGGCGATGCTGGAGGCGATGGGCGCCACCGTCCTCACCTGCCCGACCAACGTCGAGGCCGACGATCCGCGCTCCTATTACAAGGTGGCCGAGCGCATCCGCGACGAGGAGGGGGCCTTCCTCCCCTACCAGTATTACAACCAGGCCAACCCGGAAGCCCACTACCGCACCACCGGACCCGAGATCTGGCGCCAGACCGACGGCAAGGTCACCCACTGGGTGTCCGGCGTCGGCACCGGCGGCACGATCAGCGGCGCCGCCAAGTACCTGAAGGAACAGAACCCCAAGGTCCACGTGGTCGGGGTCGACACGGTGGGGAGCGTCTACGCCTACTACCACCAGCACCGCGAGCTGCCCCCCGCGGACCAGATCCACCAGTACCTGATCGACGGCATCGGCGAGGACTTCATGCCCTCGACCGTCTGGTGGGACTACATCGACGAGATCGTCACCGTGGACGACAAGTCCGCCTACCGGGCCACCATGGAGCTCGCCCGCCGCGAGTCGATCTTCACCGGCTCCTCGGGCGGCGCCGCCGCGGCCGGCGCCCGCCGGGTCGCCGAGGCTTCAGGCGCGGACGCCCTGGTGGTCACCCTCCTCCCCGACGGCGGCGACCGCTATCTCTCCAAGCTCAACCAGGACTGGATGCAGGCCAAGGGCCTGCTGGACGACTGACCGGACGACGGACCGGGAGGGCGGTCTCCCCGGGGCCGCCCTAAGCCTCTCCGATCTCCTCGCGATCTTCTTCTTCCGTCTCTTCGGGCGGCAGATCCCCCCAGAGCAGCGACAGATCCAGCTCGATGGCCTCGAACGGCTCGGCCCGGACCTTGTCCTGCTTCTGGAAGACTCCCACGATCAGCCACCGGCCGTCCTGGAGCCGCAGGACCTCCAGGGTGCGCAAACCCGGATCGAGGAGCCAGGCGTACGAGACCCCCTCGCGGGCGTAGATCGGCAGCTTGCGGATCCGATCAATCCGCGCGGTGCTCGGGGAGAGCAGCTCGCAGACCCAGTCCGGCGCGACCGTGTAGGGCCCTTTACGGATGGGGATGAAGCGTTCGCGCCGCCAGCCGGCGAGGTCGGGGACCAGCAGGTCGCCGCTGAAGCGGATCTTCGGCTCGTCGAGGATGACCCAGCCTCCAGGCCCACCGCCGAAGCCGAAGTGGAAGGGAGGGCTCAGCAGCGCGCCGAGCCCGGACGCCGCCAGAGTGTGGGGCGGGTCCGGCCGCGGATGGACGATCAGCTCGCCGTCGATGATCTGCCCGATCGCGTCCTCCGGCAGATCGTCGAGGTCGCGCTCAGTGGCCGGATAACGGGGCTGGTAGATCGGCGCCGGACGTGCCATGAGGGAAGTCTACCGTGGTCCCCGGCCTGTGGCATCCTTTAGTAGGATGGAGGGCATGCGCGCCATGACCCTCCCCGCCGTCCTCCTGTCGCTCGCGCTTGCCGGCTGCGCGGGCTCCACCACCGCCCCCCAGGTCTCCAGGGGCTTGAAAACCGCCGTCCTGCCGCCCCTCGACCACTCCCCGCTCCTGCGGGCCCGGGCGGCGACCTACCTGAAACCGGAGGAGCCGGTCCTGGGGGTGGAGATCGAAGGGGACGCGCGGGCCTATCCGCTCCGCATTCTCGACTGGCACGGGGTGGCCAACGAGACCGTCCACCAGATCCCCGTCGCCGTGGCCTACTGCCGCCCCTGCGGCTCCGTCGCCCTCTACCGCACGGACACGGCGAAGGGCATCCTGATCCTCGCCGCCTCCGGCCGCTTCCAGGAAGGGGACCAGCTCCTCGTCGACCAGCAGACCGGAACGCTCTGGAGCCAGCTCACCGGCCGGCCGGTGGAGGGCCCGCTGGCCGGCTCCGGCATCCGGCTCCAGGCGCTGCCCGTGGTGCTGACGATCTGGCGGAGCTGGTTCGAAGAGCACCCCGAGACCCGGGTGCTCTCCCTCGAGACCGGTTTCCAGCGGGAGTACCCGATCGGCGGCCGGCCGGAGGACGATCCCGTCCTGCCGGTCTCCCGGCGGAGCCCGGCGCTGCCGGAGACCGCCTGGGTCTATGGAATCATCGTCGACGGCACGGCGAAGGCCTACCCGGTCGACCGCGCGGCCAGGGAAGGGGTGATCGACGACGAGCTGGCGGGACACCCCATCGTGGTCGTCGCCGATCCGGGGTCCGACTCCCGGCACCGCACGGTCCGCGCCTACGAGCGGGGGGACCGCGTCTTCACCCGCTCCGGGCACGCCTTCCTGGGCGCCAGCTTCGTCAACGACCAGGACGGCCACCCCTGGAAGATCGGCGACGAGGCGCTCACCCTGCCCGACGGCAAGCGGCTCCGCCGCCTCCCCGGCGACCTGGTCTACTGGCGCGGCTGGTTCGCGGCCCATCCCCAGGACGCGGTCTACGGGGAAACCCAGGTCCCCGCTCCTTGAGACCACCTTCCTGAACGGGCCCGGCAAGCCTTTTGCAGTATGCGTCGGGTCCGCCACCTCGCCGTCGAGGGGGCGGAATCCCCATGCACCGACCCCAGCGACTCTGGAACGACCTCCAGGAGACGATCTCCAACTGGAACCGGCACAACGCCACCACCCATAGCGCGGCGCTGGCCTATTTCTCGATGTTCTCGCTCGCGCCGCTGCTGATCCTGGTGGTCGCGGTCTCCGGCTGGGCTTTCGGCGCCAACGCGGCGCGAGGGGAGGTCCAGCGCGAGCTCAGCCGGTTCATCGGCGCCGATCCGGCGGCGGCGGTGCAGGCGCTGGTGGCCGCCAGCGCCAGGCCGCGGACGGGGTGGATCGCCGCCGTGATCGGCGCCGTGACCATCCTGGTGAGCTCCACCGCCGTGCTGATCCAGCTTCAGGACACGCTCAATACCGTCTGGGAGGTGGCGCCCAGGCAGGGCTTCTTCCTGAAAACCCTGCTCAAGAAGCGGCTCTTCTGCCTGCTGCTGATCCTGGGAGCGGGCGCCCTGGTGCTCGTCTCGCTGGCGGTGAGCGCGGGAGCCGCCGCCTTGCAGCACGTGCTCGAGGCGCAGTTGCAGATCGGCCTCTCGAAGTTCCTCGGCGCCATCGACGTCGGCTTCTCCTGGTTCCTGATGGCGCTGCTGCTGGCGATGGTCTACCGCCTCCTCCCCGACGTCGAGATCGGCTGGCGCGACGTGGCCTGGGGAGCGGCGATCACCTCGTCCCTGTTCTCGCTCAGCAAGTACGCCATCGGCTTCTACCTCCAGCGCACGGGCGTCACCTCCACCTACGGCGCCGCCGGCTCCCTGGTGCTGGTCCTGCTCTGGGTCTACCTGTCGTCTCTCATCTTCCTGCTGGGGGCGGAGTTCACCCGCGTCCACTCGCGCCGCTACCGCGAGGGGCGGGCGCCCGCCTCGCCGGGCGCCGTGCGGGTGGCGACGATCCAGGTCCCCCTGGAGAGCGCCGCGGCCGTCAAGGCCGTCGAGGCCGTTGAAGCCGTCAAGGCCGCCGAAGCCGTCACCGCCGTCGAATCCACCCCCTCCTCCGCAAAGGGACCATGAACGCCAAATCTCTCTTCTCTCGCCTCCTGGCCTGCGGGGCCTTCCTTCTCTTCCTCGCGCCCCCCGTCCACGCCGACAAGGTCAAGGTGGAGGTCGACGGCGTCCGCCGGGAGCTCAAGGCCAACATCCTCTCGGTCCTCAGCCTCCAGCGCGAGAACGACGGCAAGCTGACCGAGGAGCGCATCCGCCATCTCTACGCCCAGGCCCCCGACGAGATCGGCGAGGCGCTCCAGCCCTACGGCTACTACAAGCCCCAGGTCCGCCCCACCCTGCGCCAGGAGGGCAAGGAGTGGATCGCCCACTTCGACGTCGACTCCGGGCCGCCGGTCAAGATCGCCACCGTGGACCTGCAGATCGCCGGCGCCGGCGCCCAGGACCCGCGCTTCCAGGAGATCCGGGCCGGCTTCCCCGTCAAGCCGGGGGACGTGCTCCACCATCCGGTCTACGAGGGGGGCAAGAAGGCGCTGACCGACCTCGCCGCCGAGGAGGGGTATCTCGACGCGGCCTTCCAGGAGAACCAGGTACGCGTGGACCTCCAGCGCTACCAGGCCGACGTCGTCCTCCACTTCAACACCGGCCCGCGCTACCTCTTCGGCCCGGTGTACTTCCACCAGGACGTCCTCAGGGGGGAGCTGCTGACCGGCTACATCCGGTTCACGCCCGGCGAGCCGCTCGACGTCAACAAGATCCTGGAGCTGCAGAACGCGCTCTCCGACAGCCCCTACTGGAGCCGCGTCGAGGTGGTGACCCGGCAGGACCGCGCCGAGGGGCTCGAGGTGCCGATCGACGTCAACCTGGTGCCGGCCAAGACCATGCGCTTCAGCGGCGGCGTGGGCTACGGCACGGACACCGGCCCGCGGGTGAAGGGCACCTGGGACCTGCGGCGGCTCAACAGCCGGGGACACCGGGGGCAGGTGCAGGTCAGCGTCTCGCAGATCGAGCAGAGCTTCCTGTCGAGCTACATCATTCCGGGCGCCTTCCCGCGCACCGACAGCCTCTCCTACAACCTCGCCTACGACCGGCAGATCACGCGCGCCCTCGACAGCAAGACGGGGCTGATCGGCGCCCAGTACGCCCAGCTCCGCGGCGGCTGGAGCGAGACGTACGCGCTCAACTTCCAGCGCGAGAACTACAAGGTGGGGCTCGACAAGGGGACCTCGAACCTCCTGGTGCCCAGCGCCGGCCTGGAGCGGGTGAGGGCCGACGACCGGATCTACACCACCAACGGCTACCGCCTGCGCTTCACCCTCCAGGGGGCCGAGAAGAGCGTGCTCTCCGACGCCACGTTCCTCCAGGGGCTGGCGGACGCCAAGGCGATCCGCACCGTGGGCGACCGCAACCGGCTGATCGGCCGCGCCCAGCTCGGCTACACCGCCACCAGTGAGTTCCGCCAGCTTCCGCCGCGGTTCCGCTTCTTCGCCGGCGGCGACCAGAGCGTGCGCGGCTACCGCTACGAGGCCCTCGGTACCCACGACGAGGCCGGCAACGTGATCGGCGGCGAGGCCCTGCTGGTGGGAAGTCTGGAGTACGAATACCGGTTCCTTCCCAAGTGGGGGGTGGCGGCCTTCTACGACACGGGCAACGCCTTCCACAAGTTCGGCGGCTCGCTGGCCCAGGGCGTCGGCGCCGGCCTGCGCTGGCGCTCCCCCATCGGCCCGGTCCGCGCCGACGTGGGCTTCGGGCTCTCCGGCCCTCGCCACTCCATCGTGTTTCACCTCAACATCGGACCCGATTTGTGAAGCAGACGATATGACGCCAGAAACGCCCCCTCCCTCCGCGACGCCCCCCCAGAAGCCAGCGAAAAAGCGCCACCGGCTGCGGCGCTGGGTCCTCGGCCTGCTGCTCGCGCTCGTCCTCCTGCTGGTGCTGGCCGCCGGGCTCGGCTGGTACGCCGTCTCCACCGAGAGCGGCACGCGCGCGCTCCTCGCCCGCGTGAGCCACATGGTCCCCGGCGGCGAGCTGACGATCGGCGCCCAGCGCGGCCCGCTCACCGGTCCGCTCGACCTGCGGGACGTGCATTACCGCACCGCCACGATGGACGTGCGGCTGAGCCACGTCTATCTCGCCTGGAAGGCGGGCCGGCTGCGCCAGCGGATGCTGGACATCGAGCAGCTCCGCGCCGAGGGGATCCGCGTCGCCATCCTGAAGAGCGGGGACCCGACCTCGAACGGCAAGCTGGTGGACATCCACCTGCCGGTCAACATCCTGGTGCGCGACGGGCTGATCCGCGACCTGGAGGTCACCCGCGCCGGCCAGCCCCCCTTCCGGCTGGACCGCATCGCGCTCGACGCCCGGAGCGAGCGAGCGCGCGACGTCCTCCACGTCCGCAGCCTGGCGGTGGACGGCCCCATCTTCCAGCTCCGCGCCGCCGGCGACCTCAACCCGGTCGGCGACTACGCGGTCAACCTCCAGGCCCAGGCCACCTACAGGGACCCCAAGCTCCCGCCCTTCGTGGTCGGCGGCCGGTTCAACGGCACGCTGGAGAAGCTGGGGATCGATGCCACCCTGATCCAGCCCTTCAACGCCCACGTGCAGGGGGACGTCCTCACCCCCATGCGCCAGGTGGGGATGGACCTCAAGTCCCAGGTGGCCGGCTTCAACGCCCGGGCGATCGATCCCAAGTGGCCGCTGGCCCTCATCCGCCAGGGCAACCTGGCGATCAAGGGGCAGCTCAACGACTTCACCTCCGAGGGCCGGATCTTCGGCGCCTATGAGAGCTACGGCGCGGGCGAGGCCGACTACCGCCTGGCCCGCCGCGGCGACGACCTGACTTTCGAGTCCCTGAACCTGAAAACGGAGAAGGGGGCCGCCCTGGCCGCCCGCGGCAGGGTCACGCTCCCCACCCCGAAGAGCGAGCTGGCGCTGGACGTCACCGCCCAGGCGCGGGGGATCGACACCCAGGCGATCAACCCCCAGTGGCCGGCGGCGCGCATCCGCCAGGCGGACGTCGCCATCCAGGGCAAGCTCAGCGAGTTCACCTCCCACGGCCGGGTCGCCGGCTCCTACTCCAACCTGGTCGCGGGCACGGTGGATTACCAGGTGGCCCGCAAGGGGGACGACTTCTCCTTCGAGAAGGTCAGCCTGCGGACGGACCAGGGCGCCACCCTGAACGCCCGCGGCCGGGCCAGCCTCGCCAAGGGGGGCCGCCTGGACGTGGCGGCCGACTGGAACCGGCTCGCCTATCCCCTCCAGGGGGGATCCCCGGTGGCGGTGAGCCAGACCGGCAAGGGGCACGTCACCGGCACCCTCGCCGACTACCAGCTCGACGTGGACGCCCAGCTCGCCGGACCCGGCATCCCGCCCGGGCACTGGGTGCTCACCGGCCGGGGGAGCCAGGAGCGGATGGACATCCGCTCGCTGCGCGGCGACGTCCTGACCGGCCGGCTGGCGGCGGTGGGGTCGGTCGCCTGGAAGCCCCAGGTCGCCTGGCGGCTGCAGTTGAACGGCGACGGCCTCGATCCCGCGGCCCTCGCCCAGTACGCCGCCTGGCCGGGCCGGATCACCTTCGCCGCCGCCACCGACGGCAGCCTGCGCAACGGCGCGCCCTACGGCCGGGTGGACCTGAACCAGCTCAGCGGCCAGCTGCGGGGCAACCCGCTCGACGGCAACGTCCATCTCCAGATGGCGGGGAACAGCTACACCCTGCCGGGGCTCGACCTGCGCTCCGGCACGGCCCGGCTCTCCGCCAGCGGCAGCTTCACCAAGAGCGCCGGCAACCTCGACTTCCGGCTCGCCGCGCCCAACCTGGCCGAGGCGGTGCCGGACGTCACCGGCGCGGTCACCGCCCAGGGCCACCTCGCCGGCCCGTGGAAGGCGCCGCGGGTCACCGCCCAGGCGAGCGGGCAGTCGCTGGCCTATCAGACCTACTCCGCCGGCACGCTCAGCCTCCAGGCCGACGTGGACCTCGCGGCCAGCGGCCCGCTGGCGCTCAACCTCAAGGCCGCCAACGTCGGCTTCGGCGGCCGCAAGTACGACACCGTCACCCTCACCAGCCAGGGCACGCGGCCGTCGCACCAGATCGCCCTCGCCGTGCGGCAGACGGGCGGGAGCTTCGACCTCGGCCTGGCCGGCGGCCTCCAGGGGACGACCACCTGGAGCGGCCAGATCCGCCGCCTCGACCTGGTGGACCCGCAAGCGGGCACCTGGAAGCTGGCCGGCCCGGCCGGGCTGACCGCCGGCACCACCCGGGCCGCTCTCAAGGGCTTCTGCTGGACCTCCGGCAACGCCCGCCTGTGCGCCGACGGCCAGTGGGCCAAGAACGGTCCCTGGAGCGGCAACGGCACCATCGCCGCCGTGCCGTTCTCGCTGCTCAAGCCCTTCCTGCCACCGGACCTCCAGATCACCGGCACGGTCGGCGGCACCTTCGCCGGCACCGGCTCGCCGCGCGGCGTGGTCACCGCCAACCTCGACCTCCGTCCCGGTCCGGGCGAGATCCGCTATCCCACCAAGGGGGGCAACACCGCGGACATCCACTTCGACCAGGGGACGGTGCGCATGGTGGCCGGCGCCGACGGCCTCACCGGCCACGCCGACCTCGCCTTCCTCAACACCGGGACCTTGCGGGCCGACCTGCGGCTGCCGCAGTACAACGTGATCGGCGCCCCGCTCCAGAGCCAGACCCTGAGCGGCCGGATCGTCGCCGGCTTCACCAACCTCGGCCTGGTCGAGGCCTTCGTGCCCGACCTCGCCAACCCCCGCGGCACCCTCAACGCCGACCTGACGCTCGGCGGCACGGTGGCCAAGCCGGCGGTCACCGGCTCCGCCCAGCTCCAGCAGGCCCAGGTGGACGTGCCCCAGTACAACCTCCAGGTGCGGCAGATCCAGATGACGGCGAAGAGCTCCGGCCAGGGACCGCTGCAGATCCAGGGCTCCGCCCGCTCCGGCACCGGCACCGTGACGATCGCCGGCGCCGCCGCGCTCGACGGCTCCCCCAGCCGGATCACCATCGACGGCAGGAACTTCCTCGCCTCCAACACCGCCGAGGCCAAGGTGCTCGTCTCCCCCCGGATGGTGGTGGCGCTCAACGGCCCGCGGATGGACGTCACCGGCGACATCGAGATCCCCGAGATGGAGATCAACCAGGAGAAGCGGAGCAAGCCGGGGGCGGTCGGCGTCTCCAAGGACGTGATCATCGTGCCGGCGTCGGCGGAGGCGGCCAGCCGGCCCGCGAAGCCCTCGCGCCAGCTCTACGCCAAGGTGCGCGCCGTCCTCGGCGAGAAGGTGAACCTCAAGGTCACCGGTTTCAGCGGCGGCCTGACCGGCAGCCTGCTGGTGACGGAGGAGCCGGAGAAGGCCACCACCGCGGTCGGCGAGCTGGAGATCAAGGACGGCGTCTACAAGGCCTACGGCCAGGACCTCACGCTCGACCATGGCCGGCTGGTCTTCGCCGGCGGGCCGATCGACAACCCCGGGCTCGACCTCAAGGCTTTCCGCAAGGCGACCGACGGCACGGTGGCGGGGATCAACATCACGGGAACGCTGCGGGCGCCGCAGGCGACCCTCTACTCCGATCCGGCGATGGACGAGAGCAACGCCCTCGCCTACCTGCTGCTCGGCCACCCCCTGGGGCAGTCCTCGCCGCAGGAGGGGAGCCTCCTCGCCAACGCCGCCACCTCGCTGGGGCTGAAGGGGGGGAACCTGGTGGCCAAGAAGATCGCCTCGCGCTTCGGCCTCCAGGAGGCGCGGCTGGAGACGACCGGCGGCGTCAAGGAGACCTCGCTGGTGGTGGGCAAGTACCTCTCCCCAAGGCTCTACGTCAACTACGGGATCGGCCTCTTCCAGCCGGTCAACACCTTCACCATCCGCTACCTCCTCGGCCGCCAGTGGACCCTCCAGGCCCAGCAGGGAGCGGCGGTCGGCGGCCAGGGCCAGGCGACCGGGGTGGACATCCTCTACACCGTGGAGAAGGGGAAGGGAGGAGCGACCCCGCCACCGCCCAAGCAGGACCGCGGCGAAGACGTGAAAACCCCGGCGGCGGCGCAGGGGACGGGGGGATCGGGTTCAGGGCGGTAGATTGTGGCTCTGTGTCAGCCGCCGACGATCTCGTTCAAGCCGTCGACTACCCACTGGAGCTCCTCGGGAGACAGGCGCCCAATGGGAGCGCCAAGACGCTCCGTGGAGAGAGCGCGGATCTGGCTGATCTTGACCCAGGACCTCTTCGGCAGCGGGACCGAGCGGATTTCGAGGCACAGGGGAAATCCGACGGACGGTTCCTGGCTGGTGAGCGCAACGGCGATGACGGTGCCCGAGCGCTCGTTGAAGACGTCCTGGCTCAACACCAGAATGGGCCTCCGGCCAGCCTGTTCCCGACCCCGGACAGGATCGAGGTCGGCCCAGAGGATGTCTCCCCTTAGTATTCGGGCCACTCGGTCTCGCCGCGAAAGAACTCCTCAGCCGCCGCCTGTTCGGCCGCGGGCTGAAGCTTGGAGCACTCCCGGGCCAGACGCACCCGCCCGAGGCGTTGCAGCTTCTCGGCAACCGCATCCTGGATGAGCTTGCTGCGACTCGGAAAGACCCCTCGCTCCACGAGCTGATCCACCTGATGGAGGGCCGCCGGATCGAGGGAGATGGCGATCTTGGCACTGCTCATGGGAGAGATGGTAGCACTGTTGGTCATACCAAGAAAGGGGCAGCTCTACCCCTTGCTGGCTGGAGGAGGCACGTCAAAGGGAGCCTTCTACTAGTGTAGTGGGTCAAACAGATGTGTCCTTAACCAGAGCCTGCCGAGCGCGTGTGACCTTTTCAAGGATGTCGCTTGCGGTCTTCGTCCAGATAAAGGGTTTGGGATCTTCGTTGTGACGAGCCAGATACTCATGGATCGCCGTAACCAGATCTGCGACGCTGCGAAAGATGCCCCGACGCAACCGGTTTTCTGTCAGGTCACGGAAGAACCTTTCGACCATGTTGAGCCATGAGGCGCTGGTTGGGGTGAAATGAATCCTGAACCGCGGATGGCGAGCCAGCCAAGCTTGAACCTTCGGATGCTTGTGAGTCGCATAGTTGTCCGCGATCAGATGAATCTCCGGGCTCTTCGGGGTCTCTCGGTCAATGAGGCTCAGGAACTTAATCCACTCCTGATGGCGATGCCGCGGCATGCAGGTCCCGATCACCTTCCCGTTCAGCGTATTGAGCGCAGTGAACAGTGTCGTCGTTCCGTGGCGCTTGTAGTCGTGGGTCATCGTGCCATGGCGGCCCGGCACAAGGGGAAGGCCTGGCTGGGTGCGGTCGAGCGCCTGAATTTGGCTTTTTTCATCGACAGAGAAAACCAGCGCATGCTCTGGAGGGTTCAGGTAAAGACCGACGACATCCTCCAACTTCTCCACGAACCTCGCATCCCGACTCAATTTGAAGGTTCGAGTCAGGTGAGGCTTCAGGCCATGACGTCTCCAGACACGACCGATCGTGCTCGGGCTCAGCCCCATCATCTTGGCCAGACTACGGGTGCTCCAGTGCGTTCCCGCCACTGGCGTCTCTTGCGTCGTCTTGCGCACGATCTCCCGAATTACATCCTCGCCAATCGAAGGCAGCCTCCCGGCCCGAGGGGCATCCTTCAAGATGCCGACGGTCCGCTTCTCGGCAAAACGACGGCGCCAAACACCAACTGTCCGTCGCGCTGCACCAGAAATCTCAGCAATCTCTCGGTTCTGCTTGCCTTCAGCAGCCAGCAGGACGATTCTCGCCCTCTCTGCCACGCGCACGGATACCCTACGGCCACGTGCAAGCTTCTCAAGCTCAGCCCTCTCCTCAGGCGAAAGGACTATCGAGACAGCTACCTTCATGTTCCCTCCTGGAGGTATTCCCTACCAGGAAAGGATAACAGAAGTTGCCGAACATCGGACCCACTACACTAGGTACCGACCTGCTCCTCTGGGAAAATCCCGCCGTCCGAGGGCATCCCGTGCACTTGCCGATGGCACCGCCTTTGGCTTGGGTCAGCTGCTCGCCGCCGAGGCAGCGATGGTCACGAGTAGATTTGCTCTTCCGAATACCAACTCTGAATAAACACAATGGCGTCATCTGGACGCCAATAAATTTTGCACAACCACCTTGGCAAGGTTTAGCAGTTTTTAGTCCGCCTTTATTCAATCCCCGTTGAACATATCGTGAAGCCCAGCGAATTGGGAAGAAGGAACAAAGCCTCCCTTGCGGAGAAACTCAATAAATTCGCCAAGGACTTCTTTTCTCGCAGGATCAATCTTAACGTCAGACCCTGATGGCATGATAATTCCTTGATCAACAAGGCGACGGAAGAGCATCCTAGTGTAATTTCGTGTAGAACGAACTGGCCTCGATTCATTGAGCAGGTCCTTCACTTCAAGCCTCTGCGCCTCCTTCAACTTGCCCTCGTTGCTAAGAAGATCATACATCTTTATGAGGTCAAAAAAATCATTATCTACAAAGGCAGCTAAGAGCGTCTCGCTATCCCCTTTTAATTTTGGCGCCGCATATTCCCTGAACGCCTTAACAGCAGCACGCCGCTTTTTCTTTGAAAATACTTCGGCAAGAGAAACAGACGTCATCAGTGCTACCAGAATAGTCAGCAATGATACAAAGGAATAAAAGATGGCACGGGCAAGTTGAATCCACAAGCCCCCGGCGAATAGGACTTTCCCGAGAGCACGCTTACTATCAGCCTTATCCTGGCGTGTCAACGAAATCCTCTTAATTCCTGCGACTTTTCCTATTGGCACAACTCTTGGTTCTTCAGCATTACCATACAGGAGAAGCACTTTGACCACAAAAAAATCCCCAGGCTCCAAGATAACCCTCGAAAAGGTAACTTCCCCGCGATTGCCTTGTGAGATTCTTACATTGGTCACGCAAGTACGAACTCTGCGCCTCCAAAATTATAGGTCTTTCAACTATTTGACCACTTAAAATCTTGAACCCAATCGGGTCATCAGGGTCATAATACGAAGGAAGGATGGCCTGATCACCATTGTTGACAACCCTGAGCACTACTATCCTAAGTGATTGATTATTCCGGTTCAGGCTGCTGCCTTTATACAGAATGTCCAAACTGCCGATGCTCTCGTGAACATCAAGAACGTTAGCATTGCTTAATATTTCAAAGATCAGATCGGGTGCATTTTTCTTTATGAGTCCAGTGTATATAGTCACTCCCCCAAAGATGACAGCGAGCAAAAACCCGAAGAAAGACCACTAAAATTTTTGGTCTAACTTTGAGATGTAACTGAAAATTGACATGGCTATTAACTTGGGCTCGATCTGCGTCTTCTTCTAATCCTTTACTTCCGCGATGATCTCCTCGGCTCCATACTGGAACGGCGAGATTCCGAAGCGTCCGAGAGCGTCGATGAATTCGCTCCGCGACAGGGCGGCGATCTCGGCGGCCCGGCCCTGGGAGACGGTCCCCATCTCGAACCACTTGACGGCGGCGGCGAGGCGCATCTCCCGCGCGAATCCCTGGGGATCTTCGTGCAGGGCGGCCAGGGCGCCTTCGGGAACTTCGATCGTCATGCGGACCATACTCTTAGCTTAGCTCACCCCAGCCACTCCCGGTACAGCTCCGGCCGCCGGTCCCGCCAGAACAACCTCCTGGCCGTCGATCTCCCGCACGCCCCGAGGTCCACGTCCGCGATCACCAGGTCCTCTTCCAGGCTCTTGCCTCGCGCGATCACCTTGCCCTCGGGATCGACCGCGAAGGACTCGCCCGCGAAGTGGAGGCCGGCTTCGGGGCCGACGCGGTTGGCCAGACCCACGAAGTAGCCGTTCTGGAAGGCGGCGGTGCGGACCTCGGCCTCGTAGAGACCCTCGGGCCACTCGCCCACCGTGCCCGCCTGCGGGATCACCACCAGCTCGGCCCCGGCCACCCCCAGCGCCCGCATCACCTCCGGATAGTGGCGGTCGTAGCAGATCGCCACCCCGATCCTCCCCACCCGGGTCGGATAGACCGGCACGCCGCGATCGCCGGGATGGTAATAGTCCTGCTCGTGGAACCCCTCGTAGTCGGTGATGTGGATCATCCGGGTGACGCCGAGGAGGCGGCCGTCGGCGTCGATCACCGGCGAGCTGTCGAAGCGGCGGCCCTGGTCGTCGAGCTCGTAGAGGTTGAAGACGGTGACCAGGCCCAGCTCCTGCGCCCGCTCGGCGATCCGCTCCGTCGTGGGACCGGGAATCGGCTCAGCGAGGGCCAGGGCTTTCTCGTTGCCTGGATACTGGGGGAAGAACGGATCGAGGATCACCTCGGGAAAGGCGATCAGCTCCGCGCCCGCCGCGCGGGCGGCGGTCATCGTCTCCAGCGCCCGGGCGAGGTTGGCGGAGCGGTCCGGAGAGGCCGCGAGCTGGGCGAGGGCGATCCGCACGGCGACCGCGAAGGACCTACTTGCAGGCCCCGATTCGTTTGCCCTTGGTGTGCGCGGTGTGTGACTTGCCCCCGGCCGTGGTGGTCACCTCGCCTTCGAAGCTGTCACCGTGGTACGTCGCAGTGGCCGCTCTCACCACGCCGGGGCCACAGACCATCGTGCACGACACGGTGTTCCCCGTCACCTCGTAGGCGCTGACCGTGCAGGCTCCGTTGGCGGCCTTGTTCATATACTCTCGACCCGCCTTCGCGTCACCATTGACGCTCTTCGCCTCGTCCGCGGTGACGCAGCGAGTGGAGGTCTGCGTCTTCCCCTCCGTCGTCATCGTGTACTGGTACTGGCCCGCCATCATTCGATCGGCCGCTCGCAGGGGCGGTGCGGCGAACGCCATGAAGGCAGAGAGGGAGGTGAGGAGAACGGCCCGGCGGATCCTGGGAGTGGAAATCATGTCCGCCATCATACGCCTACCGCTTCGACCGCCGCCGGAAGGACCAGGTGAAGGCGAAGCGGGCGACCACCAGGCGGTCCGGCGAGCGGCCGACCGTCTCCATGCGGGCGGTGACCGGCAGGCCCGAGTGGACCGTCTCCGCCACCGCGGCGAACGCCTGCGCGCCGTCCTCGCAGGTGAAGGTGGTGAGCGCCTGCGCCTTCTTCTCGAAGCTCGCCTCCAGGTCGACGATGAGCAGCGCCACCGGCTGGGAGGCGAGCTCGGCCGCCATCATGACCAGCGCCCCGGTCGACATCTCGGCGGCCATGGCGAGCGCCGCGAAGTAGGTGGAGCGGAACGGGTTGGTGGTCCGCCAGCCATAGGGGACGGTGACGGCGCAGCGCTCCGCATCCAGCTCCCGCACCCGCAGGCCGGCGACGAGAGCCAGGGGCAGCTTGGCGAGCAGGAAGCCGCGGAACAGGAACGGGTGCTTCAGGCGCGCCGCGAGCCTGGCGATTTCAGCGGTGGGGGCGGGAGCGGGCAGGGTGACCGGTTCGGCCATGGGAAGTCCTCTTGCCTGAGAACTATATCGCGTCCCTCAGGTCTCGAACGTGGCCACCACCGGCGCGTGGTCGCTGGTGCCGACCTCCGGCAGGACCTTGCAGGCGAGGGGCTTCAGGGACTGGCTCGCCAGGACGTAGTCGATCCGCCAGCCGATGTTGCGCTGGCGCATGTTCCGCCAGGGAGCCCACCAGGTGAACAGGCCGTCGTTGTCCGGATCGAGGGCGCGGCCGACGTCGACCAGGCCGTGGGCCAGGATGCCGGCGAACAGCTCCCGCTCCTCGGGCCGCTGGCCGATGACGAACGGCTTGCGCTCCTTGGGATGGAGGTCCTGGTCGCTGCGGGTGACGTTCATGTCGCCGCAGAGGACGAGCCGCCGGCCGACCCGGCTCTCCTCGCCGGCCCAGCGCTCCAGGGCGCGGAGGAAGTCCATCTTGGCCGCGAAGTCCTTGCCGCCGTTGGGGACGTAGATCGAGGCGAAGGTGAGATCCCCCACCGCCGCCGTCACGATCCGGGTCTCGAGGTCGAAGGCCGGGTGCTCGAACTTCGGCTCCTCCGGGAAGACCTCCCGCCGCAGATGCAGGCTCACCCCCGAGTAGCCGCCGGCGCCGTGCCAGTAGCACCAGTAGTCGCCGAGGTTGCAGAGGTCCTCGGCGAGCTGGGCGGGGGCGGCCTTGATCTCCTGCAGGCAGACGACGTCCGGCCGGTCGCGCTTCAGCCATTCGAGGAACTGCGCCTGGCGGGCGCGGATGCCGTTGACGTTCCAGGTGGCGACGGTCAGAGCCATGGCGGCGGCATCGTATCGAAAACGGCGGGCCGGGAGGAGACTTGTCGCGTCTCTACGTGCCGCGAAGTCGCGACATCTCCCGCGATTTCGCGATAGCTCCAGGAAATTCGCGGCATCTCCCCAAAAGTTGCTCCCGGGAGTTTGCGACATATCCAGATACTTTGCGACGCCTCCCGAGGATATGCGACATTTCCCGAGGGAGCGTGACGCTCCCTCGATCTACAAAACGCTACGCCGCCGTCTTGCGCGTCCGCAGGTTGAGCATCTCGACGAAGACCGAGAAGGCCATGGCGAAGTAGATGTAGCCCTTGGGGATGTGGCGGTCGAAGGCCTCGCCGATCAGCGAGACGCCGATCAGCAGGAGAAAGGCGAGGGCCAGCACCTTGATCGTCGGGTGGCGGGCCACGAAGTCGCCGATCGGCGCCGCAGCGAACATCATCACGCCGACGGCGAGCACCACGGCGGCGATCATCACCCCCAGGCTGTTGGCCATGCCGACGGCGGTGATCACCGAGTCGAGCGAGAAGACGATGTCGAGCAGCAGGATCTGGACGATGACCGAGACGAAGGAGCGCGCCGCGCGGACGTTCGCCTCCTCCTCATCGCCTTCCAGCCGCTCGTGGATCTCGCGCGTCGCCTTGTAGATGAGGAACAGGCCGCCGGTCAGCAGGATGAGGTCGCGGCCGGAGAGCTGCTGGCCGAGCACGGTGAACAGCGGCGCGGTGAGCTTCGCCATCCAGGAGATCGAGGCGAGCAGGCCGATGCGCAGGAACATGGCGAGGAAGAGGCCGAGCCGCCGCGCCCGCGGCTGCTGGGCCGCCGGCAGCTTGCCGACCAGGAGGGAGATGAAGATGATGTTGTCGATGCCGAGGACGATCTCGAGCACCGTCAGGGTCAGCAGCGCGGCCCAGTTCTCGGGGTTGGTCAGCCACTCCATCGCGCTCCTCCTCCTTCTTCGCCTCGCTGCTCTTGGGTCAAGGGCCGGCGGATTCTATCCCAGGGGTCTTCGGGAAGCCCGCGAGAGGTTCCTGAGGGGTACCTGAGGGATAATGCGCCCGCATGAGCGAAACCACGACCCGCGGCATCCGGGTCCGCGTCCAGAGCTTCTACGACGAGGAGCGCAGCTCCCCGCAGGACAGCTATTTCTTCTTCGCCTACCGGGTGACGATCTCGAACGTCGGTACGGAGACGGCGCAGCTGGTCAGCCGCGAGTGGATCGTCACCGACGGCAACGGCGACGTCCAGCGGGTGCGGGGGTCGGGCGTGATCGGCGAGCAGCCCGTGCTCGCGCCCGGCGAGGAGTTCGAGTACGTGAGCTTCTGCCCCCTGCCGACCCAGGTCGGCTCCATGCACGGCGCCTACCGGATGGTGCTGGAGGACGGCGAGAGCTTCGAGGCCGAGATCGCGCCGTTCCCGCTGTCGGTGCCGCACGCGGTGAATTAGCCGGGGGTGAGGGCGCGCCGTTTGCAGCCCTCTCCGGCATGGCCACCAGGAAGCCCGCCGCCAAGCCGACGAAGCAGAAGAAACCCGACCGCGTCGAAGCCGCCGCCGTTCCCGCCGAGGCGCTGGCCGGGGAGTTCCCGGAGATCGATCTGCCCGTCCGGCCGCCGTTCCCGCCCATGGAGGCCCGGCAGGCGGCGCGCCTGCCCACCGGCGAGGGGTGGCTCTTCGAGCCCAAGTGGGACGGCTTCCGGTGCCTCGCCTTCCGCCAGGGCGAGACCCTCGCCCTGCAGTCGAAGAGCGGCCAGCCGCTCGACCGCTACTTCCCGGAGATGGTCGCGGCCCTCCTCGCCCTGCCGCTGAAGACCTTCGCGCTCGACGGCGAGATCGTCATCCAGACCGGCGGCGGGCTCGACTTCGACGCCCTGCTCCAGCGCATCCACCCCGCCGCCAGCCGCATCGCCAGGCTCGCCCGCGAGACCCCGTCGAGCTATCACGTCTTCGATCTCCTGGTGGACGACCGCGGCAAGTCGCTGGTCGGGAGGCCGCTCGCCGAGCGCCGCGAGCGGCTGGAGAAGCTGTTCGCCCGGCTCCCGGAGGGGACCCCGGTCACCCTCTCCCCGGCCACCGCGGACCGCAAGGTCGCCGAGCGCTGGATGAAGGAGCTGGGCGGGGCCGGGCTCGACGGCGTGATCGCCAAGCTGGCCGCCTTCCCCTACAGCTCCGGGGACCGCGACGGCATGGTCAAGGTCAAGCGGGTGCGCACGGCCGACTGCGTGGTCGGCGGCTTCCGCTGGGCGCAGGCGGGGGGCAAGAACGAGGGGCAGATCGGCTCCCTGCTGCTCGGCCTCTACGACGAAGAGGGCCGGCTCGACCACGTGGGCTTCTCCTCCAGCTTCACCGCCGGGGAGCGGAGGAGCTCGAGCCCATCCTGCTGCCCCTGCGCGAGCCCCCCGGCTTCACCGGCCGGGCGCCGGGCGGGCCCAGCCGCTGGAGCCGGGGGCGGTCCACCGAGTGGGAGCCGCTGCGCCCCGCCCTGGTCTGCGAGGTGCGCTTCGACCACTTCTCGGGCGACCGCTTCCGCCACGGCACCAAGTTCCTGCGCTGGCGTCCTGAAAAGAGGCCGGATCAGTGCACCTTCGAGCAGGTGCGCCCCCGGCCTGTGCCGCTGTCGAAGCTGGGGCTGTGAATTGGACCCATGGCACCTTTCTTGCTCTTTCCTGGATTGCAGCACAAAACACCAGGTCCGCCGGGAGAGCCGGCGAGCCTCAAACCCAAGAGAGACGAGAGGTCCATCATGAGAATAGCCAGCCGAACCATCCTGTCAGCCGCCGTCGTGGCGTTGCTCTGCCCGATGATGGCTCCGCCGGCCCAGGCGCAGCGGTCGATCAGCCGAAACCAGGTCACCGGGATCACCATCCTGGTGCGCAGCATCGGCGACAAGTCCGACGGAGCGCGGATCGAGACGGGCGGCACGGTGACCGTGGCCGAGGGCGCGCACGTGCGGGTCAACGTAGAGGCCCAGATCGCCGGTTCCTCCACGCCGATCTACCCGGTCACCGAGTTCAGCGACCTCGACCGCGGCGGCGTCCACATCACCCGCGGCAACGCGGCCAACGCGGCGGCCGACCTCGAGGTGCTGCCGATGCACAACCCCCGCCGCCTGCAGCGGATCGGCTACAGGATCGTCGACAACCGGGTGCCGGTCCGCATGCGGACGGGGATCTTCAACATCCAGGTCGCCTCCGCCGCCTCGTCCAACGGCGGGTACCAGCAGCCGGGCGCCGGCGGTTATGGACAGGCCGAGAATGGCCGGCACGAGCGCGACCACGGGCAGTCCGGAAACAACGGCTGGAGCGGCGACCGCGCCACCCAGCTCACCCGGGTGCTCTACCAGGGCATCCTGATGCGGGACCTGGACCCGGGCGCCAGCGGCACGGTGGACTCGGTCCGCAACGGCGGCTACAACGCCCTGCTGGACGCGGCGGTCAGCATCGCCAACAGCAAGGAGAGCCGGTTCGCTCTTCCCTCGCGGGGCGTCACCACCGAGCAGCGGCTGGAGGCGATGTACCAGAGCCTCCTCGGCCTCTCTCCCGACCAGGCAGACCGGGACACCTGGCGCCAGGACCTGCGGACGCTCAACGACGGCAACGTCGCCCAGGTGGTGGAGAACATCGTGCGCTCCGACCGCTTCCGCTCGCGCTACAGCCTTTAGATCTGGCCGCTAGATCTGGCCGATCGCCTCACGGCGCGGCACCCAAGGCCCTCCCTCTGGAGGGCCTTGGGTGTTTTCGGCCTGGAGAATCGCTATAAGATCTGGGGATGAGACGCCCGCTCCCCTCTTCCGTCCCCCTCCTCCTCGCCGCCCTGTCCTTCGGCATCCTCGCCGGAGCCCAGGCGCAGACCCCGCAGGACTCCTCCGTCTTCGGCGAGCAGATCGACGTGCGCGTGGTCAACCTCGAGGCGGTGGTGACCGACCGCGGCGGCAACCGCGTCACCGGCCTCAAGCCGGAGGACTTCCGGCTGCGCGTCGACGGCAAGGAGGTCCCCATCGAGTACTTCAGCGAGGTGAAGGACGGCCGCGCCCTCGCCCCGCCCGCCCCGTCCGCCGCAGCGCCCAGACCTGGGGAGAAGGCCGAGGCCGCCGTGCAGGGCCTGACGGAGGGGCCGGTGGGGACCTACTACCTGGTCTTCGTCGACGACTACTTCGCCATCGCCCAGCAGCGCAACCTGGTGCTCAAGTCGATGAAGGCCGACCTCAGCCGCCTGCGGCCGGAGGACCGGATGGCGATCGTCGCCTACGACGGCGGCCGGCTCGCCCTGCTCTCGGGCTGGTCCTCCTCGCGGGAAGACCTCGCCCGGGCGTTCGACCAGGCCATGGCCCGCACGTCCCACGGCCTCGACCGGCGCGTCGAGGCGAAGAGACTCGTCACCGACGAGGGGTTCGCCGGGCAGACGGTCGGCGACGGCGCCGCCCTGGACACCGTCAGCCGCATGCAGGGATTGAACGAGCGGCAGATCTCCTACGGGAACACCCTGTACCGTCAGGTCCAGGGGGACGTCCAGGCGGCGGTGAGCGCCATGCGCGGGTTCGCCGCGCCGCACGGGCGGAAGGTGATGCTGCTGCTGTCCGGAGGCTGGCCCTTCTCGATCCAGAGCTATCTCAGCGGCGGCGGCGGCGGGATGCCGACGCGCGCGATCCCGGAAGGGGACAAGCTCTTCAGCCCGCTGGCCCGCACGGCCAACCTCCTCGGCTATACCCTCTATCCCGTCGACCTTCCCGGGATCCAGACCGCCACCGTGGACGCCGAGGCGGAGGTCCCCGGCGGCTTCAGCAGCGCCGCCGAGCAGGAGATCGAGGGCTCGCTCAAGTTCCTCGCCCAGGAGACCGGAGGGGCGGCGATCCTCAACAGCAACCGCACGCTGGCCCTGGCGAAGACCGAGTCCGACACCCGCTCCTTCTACTGGCTGGGCTTCTCCCCAAGCTGGCAGCACAACGACAAGCCCCACGACATCCGGCTGGAGGCGCGGCGGACCGGCCTCCAGGTGCGCTCGCGCACCGGCTTCCTCGACCTCTCGCGCAAGGCGGAGGTGTCGATGGAGGTGGAGAGCGCCCTGCTCTTCGGCACCCCTCCGGGGGGCGTGAGGATGCCGATGAAGGTGGGCGCGCCGGTGAAGACGAAGCGCGGCGAGACGGAGATCCCGATCACCCTCGGCCTGCCGGTGGACCTGATGACGGTGGTGCCGGTGGACGGCAAGTTCGCCGCCCAGCTCGAGCTGCGGTTCGCCGCCTCGGACGCCGTCGGCAACAGCTCCGAGATCCCGGTGGTGCCGGTCAGCCTGAAGTCCGAGCGGCCGCCCACGCCCGGCAAGGTGGTGAGGTACGAGACCAAGATCACCCTGCGCGGCGGGGCCAACCACGTCGTGGTGGCGGCCTACGACCCGCTGAGCGGCAAGATCGCGACCGCCGAGGCGGACGTCAAGACGCCGTAGGACGCAGACCCGTAGGGGCGGCCCTATGTGGCCGCCCTGCCCCCTTGACCTGCCCCCCCTTGAAGCGGCGTCTCAGCCCCGCCCGTCGCGGGCCAGGTACTCCTCCCGCAGCAGCGCGTAGAGGTAGTTGTCGATCCGCCGGCCGCGCAGCTTGAAGTAGCCGCGCAGGCGCCCCTCCCGCTCGAAGCCGCTCTTCTCCAGCACCCGCTGGGAGCCGATGTTCTCCACCGCGCAGCGGGCCTCCACCCGCTCGAGGAGGGTGTTGTGGAAGAGGTCGTCGAGGAGGATGGCGAGCGCGCCGCTCATCACGCCGCGGCTCTGGAAGACGGTGGAGAGGGCGTAGCCGACCTCGGCCAGGCCATGCTCCCAGTTGCTCACCACCAGGGTGATCCAGCCGGCCGGCTGGCCGTCCACCTGCACGATCCACTGGAACTTCTCGCCCCGGCCGCGGTAGAGGTCGGCGATGCGCTGGCTGGCGACGTCGGCGCGGAGCTGCGCGGTGGGCAATTCGTTCAGCGGCTGGTAGCGCCGCACGCTCGGCTCGGCGCGCCACTGGCGCAGGAGGTCGGCATCCCGCGGCGCCGCCGGCCGCAACGTCGCCTGGGGGCTGGAGTGACGCTCGGAGACGGCCATCTGTGTATTTTAGTCCCCCGCCCATGAAACTGGGCGGATTCGTGCTCAACCTTGCGCTACCCCGCCCCCGCCGCCGCCGCCTTGGCCTTCCCGCGCTCCCACCAGTCGAGCACCGACGGCAGGTAGCTCAGCACGGCCATGTAGCCGTACCCCTGGACGAAGAGGAGCAGGAAGGGGATCGACAGCCACATCCCCGTCACCGCCGCGTAGATCGTGCAGCCCGTGAAGTAGAGGGTGAGGATCGCCTCGACCACCCGCGTGGAGTCCGAGCCGACCCGGTAGCGCTTGGCCGTCCAGCTCTGCCCGGCCTCCTCGATGCGGTACTTGGGGGTGCGGACGAACGTCCCGCCCTGGTGGAAGAGACCCGAGATCACCGCCTTGGCGTTGTTGACCGAGAGCCCGATGCCCACCGACATCAGCGCCGGCAGGTAGCGGAGCTCGCGCCGCCAGTCGTCGTTGCCGGCGAACTGGCTCATCAGGTAGAAGGTCAGCACCGAGGCCGTGGCCGACAGGAAGAGCGGCAGGTCGACCAGCAGCAGCAGCGCGGTCGAGGTGCCGCGGCGCATCGTCATCGCCGGGAAGATGAGCAGCGAGAGCAGCACCATCAACGGATAGCTGGCGTTGTTGGTCAGGTGGACGATGGCCTCGAACTTCACCTTCAGGGGGAGCGGCGCGCGGACCACCCGGCCGAGCAGCTTGCGGCCGGTCTGCACCGCCCCCTTGGCCCAGCGGTACTGCTGGCTCTTGAAGCCGTTGACGTCCACCGGCAGCTCGGAGGGGACCTTGAGCCCGGGCAGGTAGAGGAACTTCCAGCCCTGGAGCTGGGCGCGGAAGGAGAGGTCGAGGTCCTCGGTCAGGGTGTCGTGCTCCCAGCCCCCCGAGCTCTCGATCGCAGACCGCCGCCAGATGCCCGCCGTGCCGTTGAAGTTGAAGAAGCGGCCGCTGCGGTTGCGGGCCGAGTGCTCGATCATGAAGTGGCCGTCGAGCAGGATGGCCTCCACCCGGGTCAGCAGCGAGTAGGAGCGGTTGATGTGGTCCCAGCGCCCCTGGACCAGCCCGAGCTTTGAATCGGCCTGGAAGTGGGGGACCGACCGGCGCAGGAAGTCGGGGGTGGGGACGAAATCGGCGTCGAAGATGGCGAGCAGCTCGCCGCGCGCCTGGGAGAGGCCCGCCTCCAGGGCGCCGGCCTTGAAGCCGGTGCGGTCGACGCGGTGGAGGAGGTGGATGTCGATCCCCTTGGCCCGGTACCCGGCCACGGCGCGGGTGACGATCTCGGTGGTCTCGTCGGTCGAGTCGTCGAGCACCTGGATCTCCAGCCGGCCGGCCGGATAGTCGAGGCGGCAGACGGCGTCGATCAGCCGCTCGGCCACGTACATCTCGTTGTAGAGTGGGAGCTGCACCGTGACCACGGGCCAGGCCTGCGGGTCGGCCGGCAGCGCGGGGGGCGGCGGCGACGGCCGGCGCCCTCCGGTCCGCAGGTAGATCACCACCAGCATCAGCCGGTGGAGGCCGAAAAACGACAGCACCACCAGGACGGAGTAATAGAGTGCCAGCAGGGCCGGCGCCCAGGGGAAGCTCATCGTCGACGCCCCGCCACCGGCGGCTGCGGTGGGCCGCCCTTTCCCTGCCGCTGGTGGCGGCGAATCTGGGTCTTCTGTTCGTCTTCGATCTGGCTCATCACCTGGCGATGACGCTGGCCCTTCTCGGGGCCGCGTTCCTCGGGCTCCTGTTCGCGGCGCCGCGGCTCGAGGCCGCAAGCGCTCCCTGTGGCGGGGCGGTTCTGCTGGGAGCCCTGCTGCTCCGGCTCCCGCTCTTACCCGTCCCGCCTACTTTATCCGATGACGTGCTGCGTTATCTCTGGGATGGAAAAGTGGCGTCGGCCGGGCTCGATCCCTACGCCCTGGCGCCGGCGGCCGGAAAGCTCATCCCCCTCCGCGACGAGATCTGGGAGCGTCTGCCCCACCGGCAGGTCCCCACGGTCTACCCGCCCCTCTCCATCGCGGCCTTCAGTATAGCGAGTCGGCTGCCGTTTCCGCTGCCCGCCTGGAAGCTGATGATCTCCGCGGCCGATCTGGCGGCCTGCTGGCTGCTCCTGCTCGCCGCCCGGCGGCTGGGCGTGCCCGAGGGGCGGACGGCCTGGTATGCCTGGAATCCGCTGGTGGCGCTGGAGGTGGCGGGCATGGGGCACGTGGACGCCCTGGGGGTGGCGGCGGTGACCGGCGCCGTGCTCTTCCTGCTGCCCCGGGTTCTGCCTTCCAGCAAACGCCGGGGGGCGGCGGCGGCGGCATTGTCCGCGGCATGGGCGGCGGCGGGGGTGCTCGCCAAGCTGGTCCCCTTCGCGGCGCTGCCGATGTGGGCGCGGCAGAGCGGCCGCCCCGGGCGCTTCCTCTTCATGTCCGTGGGATTGATCGCCGCCGCCGCCTTCCCCGTGGTGATGGCGGTCGGGGTGCCGCCCGGCCTGGTGATCTACGGCGTCTCCTGGGAGTTCGACGGTCCGCTCTTCGAGCCCCTCTGGCGGCTGCTCGCCGCCGCCGGCGCCGCGCCGGCCCTCGCCCACGGCCTCGACCGGCTGAAGGAGCTGACCGGGATCTACCAGGGGCTGAACCCCCTCTATCCTTATCTCTACCCGCAATTCCTGGCCAAGCTGGTCCTGGCGGCCGGGATGGCCGCGGCGGTGGCCCTCTCCCTGCGCGAGCGCGACCCGGCCGCCGGGACCGGCCGCCTCCTCGGCCGGCTGCTCCTCCTCTCGGCCACCGTCTACCCCTGGTATCTGCTCTGGGTGCTCCCCTGGGCGGCCCTGCGCCGCGACGCCGCCTGGCTCGCCCTCTCCGGGCTGATCCTGCTCTCCTACCTTCCCCAGTTCGCCGGGGTGGCGCTATGGCCCTGGGTGTATCTGGGGATCTGGGGGCCGTTCCTGGCGCTCGTCCTTGCCGACGCCGTGCGCTCGCGTAGACGGGGATCGGAATCCGCAGGGATCGGAGATCCGGCCGGGGGCCTCCCCTGATGCCCACCTACCGCCTCATCCTCTCCTACCACGGCGGCGCCTACGCCGGCTGGCAGCGGCAGGAGAACGCCCTCGCCGTCCAGCAGGTGGTGGAGGAGGCGCTGGAGCGCCTCGTCGGGGAGCCGGTGCGGGTGGTGGGGGCGAGCCGCACGGACGCCGGGGTGCATGCCCGCGGCCAGGCGGCCCACCTGGAGCTGCCGCGCCCGTTCCCGGAGCGGGCGCTGGTCCACGGCGCCAACCATTACCTGCCGGCGGACGTGCGGGTGCTCGCCGCCGCCGGGATGCCCCCGGGGTTCCACGCCCGCAGGCACGCCTGGGGGAAGGAGTACCTCTACCGGCTGAGCCGCGCCGCCGTCCTCTCGCCCCTCGACGCCCCCTTCGTGGCCGCCGCGCCGGCCGCGATCGACCCCGGCCGGATGGCCAGAGCGGCGGACCTCCTGCCAGGACGGCACGATTTCTCCGCCTTCGCCCTCGCCGGGGGCTCGCATGGACAGCCGTTCCGGCGTATCTTCTCGGCGCGCTGGGAGGAGGAGGGGGAGGGCGGGATGGCCTTCCGGATCGTCGGGGAGGGGTTCCTGCGCGGCATGGTTCGTGCTTTGGTGGGGACGCTGATCGAAGTCGGTACGGGCAGACGATCCCCCGAGAGCTTCGCCACGCTGCTCGCCGGCGGGCCGCGGTCGGCGGCGGGTCCCACGGCCCCCGCCCACGGCCTGGTGCTGCGGCGGGTGCTGTATCCCCCGGAGTGGAAAGCGGAAGGCGATCGGGCGGTCGAAGGATCGGGCAGCGCCCTGTGATAACTTAAAGGTCTCCAGCCATGGCCGATTTGTCCAAACTCGCAGACCCGGGATCCCCCGAAGAGCTTCTCGTGCGCCGGATCGATCTCGGCCGCCTGCCGCGCCACGTCGCCATCATCATGGACGGCAACGGCCGCTGGGCGAAGTCGCAGGGCCTGCCGCGGGTCGAGGGGCACCGCGCCGGCGTCGCCTCGGTGCGCGAGGCGGTGGAGACCTCCGCCCGGCTCGGCCTCCAGGTCCTCACCCTCTACGCCTTCTCGGTGGAGAACTGGAAGCGCCCCCGCTTCGAGGTGTGGACCCTGATGAACCTGCTCAAGGAGTACGTCCGCAGGGAGCGCGAGGCGCTGGTCGACAACGACATCCGCTTCAACGTGATCGGTCGCTGGCGCGAGCTCGACCCCTCGGTGGTGCGCGAGCTCGAGGCCACCGTGGAGGCGACCCGGCAGTGCCGGGGGATGCGGTTCAACATCGCCCTCAACTACTCGGGACGCTGCGAGATCGTCGACGCCTGCCGCAGCATCGTCGCCGACTGGGCCGCCGGCAAGCGGGCCGACATCGACGAGGAGACGATCGGCCGCTATCTCTACACCTCCGGCCAGCCCGATCCCGACCTGATGATCCGCACCTCGGGCGAGCTGCGCGTCTCCAACTTCCTGCTCTGGCAGATCGCCTACGCCGAGATCTGGGTCACCCAGACCCTTTGGCCCGCCTTCCGGCGCCGCGACCTCTACGAGGCGGTCCTCGACTATCAGCAGCGGGAGCGCCGCTACGGCGCCGTCCCGCAGCCCGAGCCGGCGGACGTCTTCGCCTCCGGACGGCGGGGCTGAAGCCTCCGGAACCCGAGCCCCGGCGATGAAACGGCTCCTGACCGCGGCGATCGGGACCCCGCTCGTCCTGGCGGCGGTCTTCCTGCTGCAGAGCTGGTGGTTCTTCGCCCTGATGGCCCTGGTCGTCGAGGTGGCGGCCTGGGAGTACGTGGAGATCGCCCGCGCCCGCGCTCCCCGGGCGCCGCTGCGCCTCCTGCTCCTCCTGGTGCCGGCCGCCGCCACCGTCCTCAGCCTGGCGATGATCTGCACCAATGCCGCCGACATTGATACGCTGCGCCTGCTCCTCTTCGGCGCCGCGCTGCTGCTCTCGGTGGGGCTCGGCACCCTCCTGCTGCTCAGCCGCACGCCGCTCGAGGAGACGCTCGCCGCCTTCGGCATCCTGGGTTTCGGCCTCCCCTACCTCGCCCTGCCGCTCACCAGCCTCCACCTCTTGCAGCGGATGGACCCCTGGGTGATCGTCCTGCTGCTCTGCATCGTCTGGCTGGGCGATACCGCCGCCTACTACGTGGGATCCCGAATCGGCCGCCACAAGCTGGCGCCGGTGATCAGCCCGAAGAAGAGCTGGGAGGGGGCCGCCGCCAGCTTCGCCGTGGCGCTCGCCGCCGCCGCGGTCTGGGACGTCTGCCGGCGCGGCCGCCTGGAGCCCGGGCTGCTGGCGGTCGCCGCCGCCACCGCCGTGGCGGCGCAGCTCGGCGACCTGGCCGAGTCGATGATCAAGCGCGGCTCGGGGGTCAAGGACTCGGGGAACATCCTCCCCGGGCACGGCGGCGCGCTCGACCGCGTGGACGCCCTGCTGTTCGGCGCCCCGGTCCTCCTCTTCGGCCTCTGGCTGCTCGGCCTGGGCTTCCCCGGGAAGTAGGGGTTCGTTTCTTCCGTTGGTATAATCACCGGCTCGACGGCTGGCTTGTCGGCTCGAGTCGAGCCGGATTGGACTTGAATTCGCAATGACCGCTCTGACCCACAACCTGCAAACCCTCCTCGCCTTCGCCTTCGCGCTGGGCGTGATCATCGTCGTGCACGAGGCCGGGCACCTGCTGATGGCCAAGGCCTTCGGCGTCCGCGTGCTGACCTTCTCCGTCGGCTTCGGCAAGCGCCTCTGGGGCTTCCAGCGGGGCGAGACCGAGTACCGGCTCTCCGCGGTGCCGCTCGGCGGCTACGTGCGGCTGGGGGGCGAGACCCCCGAGGACGTCAATCCGTCCGACCCGCGCGAGTTCATGAACAAGCCGCGCTGGCAGCGCGTCCTGGTCTATCTGGCGGGACCGGCGGCCAACATCCTGCTCGCCATCCTGGTCTTCGCCATCGTCTTCATGGTCGGCATCGAGGTGATGAACCTGCCCGACATGCCGCCGCTGATCGGCGGCGTCGAGGCGGGCTCGTCGGCCGCCCAGGCGGGCCTGCGGCGCGGGGACCTGATCCTCGACGCCAAGGGGAACGCGGCCGACAACTGGCAGGACGTCGCCCTGGTCCTCATGGGCTCGCCCGACAAGCCGGTGCCGCTGACGGTGCGGCGGGCCGGCCAGACGCTGCGCGCCACGATCACCCCGAAGCGGGTGCCGCGCTACGAGGTGGGCGACTTCGCCGGCCTCTACCCCAGCATCCGGCCGCAGGTCATCAAGGTCATCGCCGGCCAGCCCGCCGAGGCCGCCGGCTTCCGGCCCGGCGACGGGATCCAGTCGGTGGACGGCCGGCCGGTGATGGACCAGCAGGCCTTCGTGGAGGCCATCTCGCCGCGGGCCGGCCAGCCGATCCGGGTGGAGGTGGTGCGCGACGGCCAGCCGCTGTTCCTCACCGTGGTGCCGCGCAACGACGGCGGCAACGGCCGGATCGGCGTGCAGATCGGCTTCTACCAGCGCTTCGGCCCGGCTCGCGCCTTTGCCGAGGGGGCGCGCTACAGCGTCCAGACGGTGTCGCAGATCTTCCAGATCCTGGGCAAGATCTTCACCCGCCAGCTCTCGGCCAAGGGAGCGCTCGCCGGCCCGATCGAGATCGCCCGGCAGAGCGGCGACGCGGCGCGGCTGGGCTTCAAGTACCTGCTCCAGCTGATGGGCTTCATCAGCGTCAGCATCGCGGTGATGAACCTGATGCCGATCCCCATCCTCGACGGCGGCCAGATCTTCATCCTGCTGATCGAGGGGGTGATCCGGCGCGACCTGTCGCTGCGCCTCAAGGAGGTCATCACCCAGGTCGGCTTCGTGATGATCCTGCTGCTGATGTTCGTGGTGATCTGGTTCGACCTGATGAAGACCCTGCCAGCGAGCCTGCGGCCGGGGGGGTAGCCGCGGCCTTCCTCCGCCGTCGCTTCGGCGTCACCAGCCCGCGCAGCGTCTCCAGATCCCGCCGGTGCCCCTCCATGCCGTCGCCGGGCTCGGTCTCGACCACCATCGGGACCGCGGCGAGCCGCGGGTCCTGGAGCAGGCGGGCGAAGGCGTCGAGGCCGATCTCGCCGTCGCCGATGTGGGCGTGGCGGTCGCGCCGGGAGTTGAAGGGGCGCAGCGAGTCGTTCAGGTGCAGGCCCCCCAGCGCCGCGAGGCCGATCCGCTCCTCGATCTCCGCCAGCATCTCCTCGTAACCCGCCGGCTCGTGGAGAGCGTAGCCGGCCGCGAAGGCGTGGCAGGTGTCGAGGCAGATCCCCACCCGGCCGGGCTCGGCCACGCGGTCGCGGATGGCGGCCAGGTGCTCCAGCCGGTAACCCAGGCAGGACCCCTGGCCCGCCGTGTTCTCCAGCAGGACGCGGGTAGATCCCTCCGGCGATTGACCGGCCGGCAACTGGGCCAGCACGGCGTCGAGCGAAGCCGCGATGCAGTCGATCCCCGACTCCTCCCCCGCTCCCAGGTGCGCCCCGGGGTGCACCACCAGCCCGCCCACCCCCACCTGGGCGCAGCGCCTCAGCTCGTCCACCAGCGCCTCGCGCGAGCGCTCGAGCAGGACGGGATCGGCGGCGCAGAGGTTGATCAGATAGCTGGCGTGGGCGAGCAGGGGACCCACCGGGCTCGCCGCGTGGGCCTCCCGGAAGGCCGCCGCCTCCTCCTCCCCCACCTCGCGCCACCGCCACTGGGCGGCGTTCTTGACGAACACCTGGGCGGCCGTGCAGCCGAGCTCCGTCGCCCGCTCCATCGCCGCCGGCAGGCCGCCGGCCACCGAGACGTGGACGCCGAGCGGGGGGCCGGGCGGAGGGCCAGGCGGAGATCGACGGGAGGGCATCGCGGCATTCTATTTCCCCCGATGTCTCACGGCATCCCCGGGCATCCCCCGGCTTTGCTAGACTGCGGCCCATGCTGCCGAGGCTTTTCCGTGCACTGGGCTACCTGGCCTACCTCCTGTTCGTCGTCGTCGTCTTCGGCCTCGCCGCCTACACCTCGTTCAGCCTGTTCGTGCGCAGCGGCGTCACCACGGTGCCCTCGGTCGTCGGCCTGGCGCGCGGCGACGCGGCCAACGTGCTGGCCGACCAGGGGCTGACGCTGCGCGACGGCGAGGGGGTCGGCCGCTACGACGACAAGGTCGCGCCCGGCCGCGTCGCCCGCCAGACCCCGGACCCGCGCACCCTGGTCAAGCGCGGGCGGCCGGTCACCGTCGTCCTGTCGCTCGGCCCCCGGCGGGTCAAGGTGCCGGACCTGCGGGGCAAGACCCTGCCGGCGGCGCAGGCCGCCGTCTCGGGCACCGGCCTCGCCCTCGGCCACATCCTGGGAGCGCTCGCCCCCAACCACGAGGCGCCGGGCTCGGTCCTCGAGCAGGATCCCGATCCCGACTCCGCGGTGGCGCCGGCGACCGGCGTCGACCTGCTGCTCGCCATGGCCACGCCGGGCGAGCGCTACGTCATGCCCGACCTCGTCTACCGCAACTACGACCAGGTGCGCCCCTACTTCGAGCAGCTCGGCTTCAAGTTCGGCAGCGTCAAGTTCGAGCGCTACGAGGGGGTGGCCGCCGGCGTGATCCTGCGCCAGTTCCCGCTGCCCGGCCATCCGCTCTCCCACGAGGACGCGGTGTCGCTGGTGGTGGCCACGGCGGACGGAGCTCCCTGATGCGGCTCGCCCCCTCGATCTTCGCCGCCGACCTCGCCGACATGGCGGGAGCGCTCGCCCTCTGCGAGAAGGGTGGGGCCGACCTGGTGCACGTCGACGTGATGGACGGGCACTTCGTGCCCAACCTGACCTTCGGCATCCCGGTGGTCAAGGCGCTCCACGCCCGCACCCGCCTGCCGCTCGACCTGCACCTGATGGTCGCCAACCCCGACCGCCTGCTCGACGACTACCTCGCCGCCGGCGCGGCGCAGGTGACCGTGCACTGGGAGGCGGCGCCGCACCTCGACCGCCTGCTGGAGCGCATCCGCCAGGCCGGCGCCCGGGCGGGGGTGGCGGTCAACCCGGCGACGCCGGTCGAGCTGTTGACCGACGCCCTGCCGCGGCTGGACTATGTGCTGGTGATGTCGGTCAACCCGGGCTTCTCCGGCCAGGCCTTCCTGCCCCACACCCTCGACAAGGCCCGGCGCCTGAAGCGGATGATCGAAATAAGTGGCGCCCGGGTGGAGATTGAGATGGATGGCGGCATCGACCGCGATAACATTGCCCGGGTGGTGGCGTCCGGAGTCGACACCTGCGTGGTGGGCTCGGCGATCTTCGGCACCAGCGATCCCGTGGCGACCATGTCCGAGCTGCGCGAACGGGCCCGGCCAGGCCAGGCCAACGTATGAAGGCGAACCTATGAAGGAGAACCCATGAAAAGAATCCTCCCCCTGCTGGCGATCGCCGGTCTCCTTCTCGCCGGCGCCGGCTGCAAGAGCACCGGCAGCCGCGCCTCCAAGGACCCCATCCTGCGCCTCTCGGCCGAGGAGTCGCTCGCCAAGGGCAAGGAGCTGCAGGCCCGGCAGAAGTACGACCTGGCGCGGCCCTACTTCACCCACGCCTTCGAGGTGGAGCCCAACTCGGCGATCGGCCGCGACGCCCTCCTGCTCGCCGCCGACACCTACTACCTCCAGGGCGGCAACGCCAACTTCATCCAGGCCGAGGCCAAGTACCGCGACTTCCTCAACCGCTTCCCCACCAGCGAGCAGTCGGCCTACGTGCAGTTCCAGATCGCCAACAGCCTCGCCAAGCGGATGGAGCGGCCGGACCGCGACCAGGCGGTCACCCGCAAGGCGCTGGAGGCCTACCAGGACCTGATCCGGCTCTATCCGACGAGCGAGTACGCCGCCCAGTCCACCCAGCAGTCGCAGGTGGTGCTGGCCAGCCTCGCCGAGCACGAGTACGTCATCGGCTACTTCTACATGCGGTTCGGCATCCCCCGCGCCGCCGCCGAGCGGTTCGAGTACCTGCTCAGCACCTACCCCCAGTACAAGGAGCGGGACAAGGTGATCTTCCGTCTCGGGCTCGCCTACCAGGGGAACCGCCAGCCGGTGGAGGCCCGCAAGACGTTCGAGATCCTCCGCAAGGAGTTCCCGCAGAGCGCGTACATCCAGCAGATTCCGGACGTCAAGGGCAGCGACAAGCCGGACGAGAAGGCCGGCACAGGAGACAAAGCAGGAAAATGAGGCGCTTCACCCTCCTCCTCGTCCCCCTCTTCCTCGCCGGCTGCGCCGGATCGGCATTGCGGCCGGACGACACCCAGCAGCAGGAGATCCAGACGCTGAAGAACCGCATCGTCGAGCTCCAGCGCGAGTCGGCGATGAATCAGGTGGAAATGGCGCAACTGCGCCAGCAGGTCGCCGAGCTGGAGGTCCGCAACGGCGGCGCCCCGCCGCGCCCGGCGGTGACGCGCTCCGCCCCCCCGGCGGCGGCCCCGCCGCCTCCGGCCCCTTCCCCCCGGAAAGCGGCTCCCTTCACGCCGGTACCGAGACCGACCGCCAGGAACGTGCCGCCACCGGTGCCATCGGTGCCATCGGTGGTGGCGCGCCCCGCCGCGCCCGTCACGGCGCCGGCTCAAGCCTCTCCGCAGCCCACCCCCGCGCCGGTGCAGGCACCGGCACAAGTCCGGCGCGAGCCGGTCCGGCCGGCCGAGCCGATCGAGGAGGTGGACATCGAGCTGCCGGAGAAGGGGCCGCAGCCGCCGCCCCGGCACGCTCCGCCCGCGACCCTGAAGCCAACGCCCAAGCCGCAGGCGTCGAAGCCGGCGGCCCCCAGGCCCTCGGCACCGCCGCCGCCGGTCACGGCGCCCCCTCCCGTACCGGTCCAGCCGGCGCCGGCCAACCCCGGCGTGGAGCCCGCGGCGCCCGAGATGCTTCCCCAGGCCAGCCAGGCGCTCTACGACCGCGGCTACACGCTCTTTCATCAGGGGCACTTCGTGGACGCCGAGGCGAGCTTCCAGCGCTTCCTCCAGGCGAACCCGAAGAGCGAGCTGGCCGACAACGCCCAGTACTGGATCGGTGAATGCCGCTACTCCCGCAACGACATGAAGGGGGCGCTCGCCGCCTTCCGCGAGGTCGTCGAACGCTTCCCCAAGGGGAACAAAGTGCCGGACGCCATGCTCAAGGCCGGGCAGTGCCTGGAGGCGATGAAGGACATCGAGGGCGCCCGCGTCACCTACCGGGAGGTCGTCCGCCGCTTCCCCGGCACCGCCGCCTCGGCCGTGGCCGAGGAGCGGCGGGGCAAGCTGCCGTAGGGGGAGCGCGCCCCGAAGGGGCGCAGGCATGTAGCCTGGGGCGCCAGCCCCAGGTAGAGGTCGGAATCGACGTTCAAGCCCCGAAGGGGCGACGGAGGCCCGCAACGCCGCCGCCGCCCCTTCGGGGCTTGGTTGTTTGCCCGGCCTTTTCCTGGGGCTGACGCCCCAGGCTACACGCCTGCGCCCCTTGCGGGGCTCCAAAGCTCAAGCGCCACCTGAGCTACCCGCCGGTAAAACTTGACAGATCCAGGCGAACCATCTACTTTAGGCCATAGAAGCTCGACTATAGCTATGTGTTTCCTCCCGTGTGTGCAGGAGGTCTTCATGAGAGTGCGGCGTACCCCTTTCGTGCTCGCGGTCCTTTTGGCCGGTGCGGTTGCCGTCCAGGCGGCGGACCGCCCCCCCAAGGATCTCCACCATGTCGGTGACCACTGGACCGCGTGGAATCCACCCACCCCGGATGCCGGCGTGCAGGTCCACGTCGTCGCCAGGGGCGATACCCTGTGGGACATCGCCGCCAAGTACTACGGCAACGCGTACCTCTGGCCGCAGGTCTGGGAGAAGAACAAGTACATCCTGGATGCCCACTGGATCTATCCGGGCGATCCGCTGGTGCTGGGCCTGAACGTGGCGCCGGCGCAGACGCTGACCGAGAACAACGCCACCGGCGGCGCCGGCCAGGCGGGGAGCGGGGAGACGGCGCCCCCTCCCGGCGTGGTGGGGGCCAACGAGGCCGCCGGCTCGCCGATGCCGCTCGGCGCCGAGACCGACATCTACTGCCAGGGCTACATCGGCGAGCTCGACGAGCCGTTCCCCTACGCGATCGTCGGCTCGGAGTACGAGGCCCTCTCCATCGATCCCTACAAGCGCAAGGGGACCGGCTGGCGGGTTGGCAGCTTCGTCAGCGGCGTGAACACCGTCAAGATCGGCCTCGCGTCGGGCGACATCGTCTACGTCGACGGCGGCCGCGCCCGGGGGATGACCGCCGGCTCGCTGTTCACCATCCTCGCTCCCGACAAGCCGGTGGCCCATCCGCTCACCCAGAGCGTGGTCGGCCGCTACTACCGCTACCTCGGCCGGCTGCGCATCCTCTCCGTCCAGGAGACGACGGCGATGGCCGAGATCGTACAGACCTGCGACGCCATCTTCGTGGGCTCCTTCCTGACCCCGTTCGAGCCCGAGCCGGTGCCGCTCGGCCGCAGCACCGCCCCGCGCCCGGTCAACTATCCGGCCGCCGCCGACAAGCTGGCGCAGGCCCCGGTGATCGTCTACGCCAAGGACGACATCCTCGCCCTCGGCGCCGACCACGTGGTCCACATCAGCCTCGGCGAGCAGGACACCACCCCGGGCGACATGTACACCATCTACCGCGAGAGCCGGCCCGGCATGCCGCCGGTCGTCGTCGGCGAGCTCGCCGTGCTCTCCGTCCACAAGCGGTTCTCGGTCGCCAAGATCATGGAGTCGCGCTACCCGATCCGCCTCGGCGACCGGCTCGATCCGAAGTAGCGGCATCACGTCACAGGCGCTTGGGGACCCCCAGGCGCCTGTGCTAAGCTATCTCCCTTCCTGCTGCGAGGAAATTTGCCCCTTGGCCGACCAGACTCTCAACGGACGCCTGTACCAGATCGTCGACGAGCTCGTATGCCGTGGCGTCACCCTGGAGCAGGCGAGACGGGAGTTTGAACGGCAGTTCATCGTCGCCTCGCTGAAGTCCAACCGCGGTAACTTCTGCCGCTCCGCCCGCTCCCTGGGCGTGCATCGCAACACTCTCCGCAACAAGGTCTCCGATCTCGGCATCGGGTCGGAAGACTACGACCTTCCCGGCAGGCGGCAACCCCGCCGGAAAGGCCGGACGAACGGCTCGTCTCCCCCGAGACGCCGGTCTCCTGACCGCTCTTCTCCCTCCTGGGTTCTCCCTGGGCTTCCCTGAACACCCCCTGAATCGGTGCGATTGGCACCGATCTCGCAAGCTTATCTGGCTGTCAAAAGCATTGGGCGCCTCCCCTGGCCGTCGGCTGGGGGTGTACGCGTTTCTGAAGCCAACCCCCGCGACGTGCTTCCCTGTGGATCCGGGAGAGCCGCGGAGAGTCCAGGGAGGAAAACCGGCGCATGCAGCGACGATATCGACGAAAAATCCCTCTGGCCGTCCTCGCGACGGCCCTGTTCGTGGCGTTCTCCTTCGAGCCCACTCCTTCCGATCCCGCCACTCCCGATCCCAGCGAACGGCCGGTCCGCGACCCGGCCGCCGACGCGCGCGATCTCACCCACTTCCTGATCGCCGGCGCCAGCTCCCGGCAATACGACGGACGGTTCCACACCTTCCGTCCCAGCGATCTCGGCGACTTCGCGGTCCCTCCCGCTCCGCGCCAGCTCTCGCTGTTCGAGCCCGGCGCCGACCCGGAAGCGGAGCGCCGCTTCCTGCGCCGGATGCCCTACGGCAAGGCCATTGCCCTGGCCGCCGAGCGGCACCACGTGGACGCCCTGCTGCTGGCCGCCATCGTGGCCGTGGAATCCGGCTTCTCCGCCCGCGCCATCTCGCCGCAGGGAGCCCAGGGCCTGATGCAGATCATCCCCGACGTGGCCGCGGACTATGGCATCGAAGGGGATCTCCTGGACCCGGCGGTGAACGTGGAGGTGGGCAGCCGCTTCGTCAGCGGCCTGCTCAAGGATTACAAGGGGGACGTCGAGCGGGCGCTCGCCGCTTACAACGCGGGGCCGGGCGTGGTGGACCGCTACAAGGGGGTTCCCCCCTATCCCGAGACGCGCGGCTACGTCCGCGAGGTGCTCGCGCAGTACAAGGAGTACCACCGGAAGGCCGGAATCGAGCGATCCCGGTAGAGAGGGCGGCGGGGCGCGCCAGACCGGCAGCCCCCCGCGCCAACCCGGCACCGAGCCCCCCTACGGATTCGGGGTCGTCTTCTCGGGGATCTGCTGCGGCTCGTCGCCTTCGTGCATCCCCTTCTTGAAGTTGCGGATCCCTTCGCCGATCCCCTTGCCGATCTGGGGAATCTTGTTGGCGCCGAACAGGACGATGATGATGAGGAAGATGATCGCGAGCTCAGGAACGCCGAGGCCAGCCATTGTCGTTTCTCCTGGGTCGCCGCTCGGGGCGCCCCGCAAGGGCCCATCAGGGCCGTATCATTCTAGCAGATCCGTTGACTCCGCCAATCGTGCTAACCGCGCCGGCCGTGCTGACCGCGCCGGCCGCCGGAGACTCCAAGGCGGGGGACCAAGCCTCCGCCAGGCGCGCCGCAAGGCTCTCGCCTTCCGGGACGCAGGAAAAATGTTTCACAAAGCGGGCCAGGGTGGGAGCGATGAGCGGCAGGTGCCGGTTCGCCCCCTGCCGGGCGAACTTGGCGTAGGTGCCCACCGCCTTCAGCGTGCGCTGCGCCGCGGCCCGGTGATAGCGGGCGTGGTCGGCGGGCGCCGGCAGCGCCGCCCGCAGCAGCGCCGCCTCGGCCTCCGGCGGCGGGAACAGCGTGTCGTTGAGCAGCGAGGCGAGATCGTAGAAGGGGGGACCCAGGCGCAGGTCCTGGTGATCGAGCACCGTCAGCCCATGGTTTCCCTCCGCCCCGGGCAGCGGCATCAGGTTGCGCACCATGAAGTCCCGGTGGCAGGGCACCGGCGGCTCCGCCCCCAGGGTCGCGCAGAGCGTGGCGAGCGCCGCGCGCAGGTCCGCCGCCAGGGCGGGATCGCTCACCAGTCCCTCGGGCGCGAGGAAAAGCTCCCAGGTCTGGGCCAGCTCGCGCGCCAGCAACTCGCGCCCCAGCGGCGGATTGAGCTCGGCGAGGCCGTCCGTGGGCAGGCGCGCGATGCGGTCCGCCAGCTCCCGGGCGTGCTCGAAGTAGCCGGCCAGCTCGCTCCAGGGGCGCCCCCGCCCCCAGTCGCCGAGGGTGTCGGGGCCCAGGTCCTCGACCAGCATCCAGCCCGCCTCGCAGTCGCTCGCCAGCACGCGCGGCACCCGCACCCCCGCCGCCCGCAGCATCCCGGTGGTGCACAGGAACCGCGGGCAGGTCGCCCGCACCTCCGGCGGATAGGTGGCCAGGATGGCGGTCGCGTCGGCGCCCTCCTGGAGGACCTCCCGGAAGAGGACGCGGTAATAGCGGCGGGGGGAGACGTCCCCCGGCAGCGGCTGGATCTCCGCCGCTTCGTGGCCCGCGGCGGCGAGCCAGGCCGCCAGCTCGACCGGCTCGACCGGTTCGGTCATCGGTTCCATCCTCCTCCCGGCGGCTGATCCCGGCGGGAACGGCCTAGGGTACCATCGAAGAAAGACCCGGGGAATGAGGGGTTGGCGCGTGTTGTTGGAGGCAGCGGAGTCGTTTGACACCCCGTTGGACGAAAGGGATAATCGCGAACGCGCCAACGGTTCCATGGAACGGAACGGAGGGTTTTCAAGCTGGACGACAAGCTCCACCTGATGCTGCGAGAGTTGCGGCGCGCGTTATCCGAGGCGATCTCCGAGTCCTCGGACGTCAGCCGCACCCTGCGCAAGATCCGCGAGGAGGGCTATTCGCTCTACCTCCTGGTGGACTGCAAGCGCGAGATCAACGATCCCGACGCGGTGCCGCTGACCGCGCCGCGCTGGCCCACCTCCGGCGAGCCCGCCTTCCAGATCGACGGCCGCGACCTGAACTTCCTGAAGTCGATCGGCATCGATCCCACGCGCCGGCTGCGCCGCCGCCGGGCCAACGCCGGCTGATTCCTTACGATCGATCCGCCGCCCCGGCGCTGGTAGGGTGCGCTGTGCGCACCACGAATCGCTCCGATCGCTCTGGCCCTGATCGCCCTGAAGGTGCGCACAGCGCACCCTACAACCCCATGACGCCAACGACGACGGACCTTCAAACCGCGGAGCCGGCCGTTGCGGACGAGCGCATCGACCTGCTGGGCCTGTCGCGGGAGCGGCTGGCCGAGGTCCTCGCTCCGGTCGCCGACCGTCCGTTCCGCGCCAAGCAGATCTATCCGGCCCTCTACGAGCGGGCCATCCGCGACCTCGCCGAGATCACCGAGCTGCCCCGGGAGCTGCGCCAGCGCCTCGGCGAGCGCTTCCGCGTCGGCCTCCCCGGGATCACCTCGCGCCACATCTCGGAGGACGGGACGGCCAAGTACCTCTTCCGCCTGCGCGACGGCGCCACCATCGAGGCGGTGGACATCCCGGACCGCAGCCGCCGCACCTTCTGCATCTCCAGCCAGGCCGGCTGCGCGCTCGCCTGCGCCTTCTGCGTCACCGGCTACTGGGGCGCCGGGCGCAACCTCACCGCCGGCGAGATCGTCGGCCAGGTGAATGCCATCCGCGCCGACCGCGGCCTCCCCATGGAGGGGCTGAACCTCGTCTTCATGGGCATGGGCGAGCCGCTGCTCAACCTCCCGGACGTCAAGGCCGCGCTCGACATCCTGACCGAGTGGATCTCCCCCCACCGCATCACCGTCTCGACGGTCGGCATCCTCCCCGGCCTCGAGGAGATGGCGCGCTGGGAGCGCCGGCCGAACCTGGCGATCTCGCTCCACGCGCCCGACGAGGAGCGCCGCGGCCGCATCATGCCGATCAACCGCACCTATCCGCTGGCCGAGCTGATGGCCGCCCTCAAGCGCTATCCCCTGGAGAAGGGGCGCAAGCTGACCTTCGAGTACATCCTGATCCGGGATTTCAACGACTCCCTCCGCGATGCCGACCAGCTCTCGCGCCTGCTCTCCGGCCTGCGCGCCAAGGTCAACCTGATCCCGGTCAACCCCGACCCGGTGCTCGGGCCAACCATGATGCCGCCCGGCGACGCCACCGCCGAGGCCTTCAAGGAGCGCCTGCGCCAGCGCGGCTGGATCGCCACCATCCGCCGCCGCCGCGGCGACGACGTCAGCGCCGCCTGCGGCCAGCTCCGCGCCTTCGGCCGCGATCCGCGCGGGGTGCGGGCGCGCGGCAAGTCCCCCGCCTGAGCGCGGCGCCGCTCCGCGGGAACGCTGGCGGAGACGCCGCCAGGGCTGGCGGGAACGCCGTGAAGCTTCGCGCAGAGCCCATGAAGGCTGGCGGGAACGCCGTGAAGCTTCGCGCAGAGCCCGTGAAGGTTGGCGGGAACGCCGCGAAGCTTCGCGCAGAGCCCGTGAAGCTTCGCGGGAACGCCGTGAAGGTTGGCGGAGAGTGCGTGAAGCTTCACGGAAAGCCCACGAAGGTTGGCGAGGAGTCCGCGAAGCTTCCCGGGATCAGACCGCAGACCGCCGCCAGATGAACCCCACGTCCCGGCCCGCCTGCTTCCCCTCCCGGCGGTAGCTCCAGAGCGTCGCCTCGTCGCACCTTGTGCAGCGAGGCAGAACGACCACGTCACCGACTCCGGCCCGGGCGAGCTGCAGGCGGGCGGCTCCCGGCAGATCCAGATGGGGTTTCCCCGCCGGCCCGGGGATCGCGACCTCCGGCCCGCTCGCGGCGACGACCTGCGCCGCCACGTCGTCCCCCACCTCGTAGCAGCAGGCCCCGATCGCCGGTCCCACCCAGGCGGTCCACTCCGCCGGCCGCCCCTTCATCTTCTCCAGCGCCGCCGGGATGATCCCGCCCACGATCCCCCGCCACCCCGCGTGGATGGCCGCGATCCCCTGGGGTCCAGCGACCAGGACGGGCACGCAGTCGGCGGTGATCACCGACAGCGCGATTCCCGTTTCCTCCGTATACAGGGCATCCCCCTCGCCGCAGAACCCCGCCTGAGCCGGCAGCGCGACCGCCGAATGGATCTGCTTCGCCCAAGCGAGCGGCGGCGCCGCGGGCTCGATCCGCCGCAGCACCTCCGCGCGCTCCCCCTCTGGGCCCCGGCCGGCGAAACGGACCTCGACGTCACCGTGGCGAGCCTGCCAGACCCAGGTGCCGGCCTGGAGGGTGGGGCCTTGGAGGAGGGGGGCGGTCTGTGGGAGGGCGGGGAGGCTCGGCATACGGGGGATTTTAGCCGGGTCTGGGGAGTTTGCGGAGGAGGAGGTCAGCGAGTAATTATTATCCCTTCTCTTGTCACTCCCTTATGATTACTCGGAGACAAACATGAAGATCAAGATAAAGATGACCCCGGCCATCGATCAGATCAGAGAAATTCGCCATCAGATCTCTGCTGAATTTGGGCATGACCCGCGAAGGGTGCTCGCCTATTATGCGGAGTTCGAGGAGAAGCTCCTCCAAGAACGGAGTGTTGACGTCGAGATAGGGCTTATCTCTTCAGGGCGGGTGGTGCGGCCGTGGATCAGACACCTCTACGGAGGCTCGAAAATTGAAGGTCAGGACATAAAAAACTCTCACCGGATTGCCATCGAGGGTCGCCGGCTTGAGCACCCAGTGCGAGGCGGCCTTGAGGCTGACCGAGGCTGGAGACCCCTCCCCCTTGAGGAGCTTGGCCCCTCGTACGCACCCATCCTCATCGATGACCGCCTCCAGGACAACCTGCCCTCCGTTCCCGGGACTGTCGGGCATGGGCTGGTAGAGAGGGACAGGCCTGGTGACCTTTCCTCCGACCCGCAGGGGTTGGGGATCCGAAGGATCGATGGGAACGTTCATTTTTTTCTCGCAGAGCGAGATCCGCTCCCGCTTGGAAAGCTCCTGGCGCGGGTTAGCCCTGGAGGTCTGAGTCTCAGGCGGAGCCTGGGCGAAGGCATGAGCCGTCGCGGCGAGGGCCATGCACGTCAGGAACGAGACACGAAGGATTCCCATGGTTCTCCTTTCGTCGAGAGATTCGGGTAATTCCGGAGCCGACGGACGGACGCCGAGGTTCGCCCTGGCTCGAGGAGGTCAGCCTAGATTCGCAGCGAGGATTATACCGCGCCCGTTTGCGCCGCAAGGTCCAGGAGAGTAGATTGAGGAGGACACTCAACCCGCATTCCCCGCCCAGGAGGCGCCCCATGAAGACAATGAACGGCAAGACTCTGCTCGCACTGACCGCCCTGACGCTCGCCGCGACCTCTTCCCTGCAAGCGGCGGAACGCGCGCACGTTGGACAGTGGGAGTTCAAGTCCACGGTCAACGGCCAGGCAAAGACGAGCACCTATTGCATCACTCCCGCCCATGTCAAGGGCATCAACGGAGACGCCCAGGCCGACCGCGACTTTCTGGAGAAGAGTGCCGCGGCGAGGCACTGCACGATCAAGGACTTCAAATTGGAAGGAAACACCCTCTCCTATACCCAGGTCTGCGCCGGCTACACCTTCTCGGACCGCACGACCTACAGCGGCGACAGCTCCGAGGGCGTGTTGACGACGAAGAAGGACGGGGAGGCGGCGATCGTCACCCACATGCAGGGCCGGCGGCTGGGCGCCTGCCCGTAACACCGGCTGCATCCCAAAGGGAGATCCGGTGAAGCTTTATGGAGGCTGGGATTCCTGTAGCTTCCCGTCACCGGCCCATTTTAAAATTGAAGGTCAGGACTAAAAAAACTCTCACCGGATTGCCGTCGAGGGTCGCCGGCTTGAACACCCAGTGGGAGGCGGACTTGAGGCTGACCGAGGCTGGAGACCCCTCACCCTTGAGGAGCTTGGTCCCTCGTACGCACCCATCCTCATCGATGACCGCCTCCAGGAGCACCTGCCCTCCGTTTTTGGGGATGTCGGGCTTGGGCTGGTAGATGGCGAACGGCGAGGTGACCTTTCCTTCGACCCGCAAGGGTTGGGGATCCGAAGGATCGATGGGAACGTTCATTTTTTTCTCGCAGAGCGAGATCCGCTCCCGTTTGGAAAGCTCCTGGCGCGGGTGAGCGCTGGAGGTCTGAGTCTCAGACGCAGCCTGGGCGAAGGCATGAGCCGTCGCGGCGAGGGCCATGCACGTCAGGAACGAGACACGAAGGATTCCCATGGTTCTCCTTTCGTCGAGAGATTCGGGCAATTCCGGAGGCCGACGGACGAACGCCGAGGTTCGCCCTGAAATCGAGGAGATCAGCCTAGATCCGAGCTGGATGGTACCATCTCTGCTTATAAACTCATGAACCGGCGCTATCATCAGGTTGACGAACCGGTCGCCTTCCAAGGAGATCCGATGAAAGCTTTCTGGACCATGGGACTCTTGGCTCTGCTCGCCGCCGGCTCGGCGCTCCAGGCCCAGCCGCCCGCGCCGATCGAGATCAAGCTCCAGCATGGCGACGCGGCGGAGGCGCAGACCCGGGATCAGCTCCTGCGGCTCCTGAAGACGTACGACGTCAAGCCCTGGATCTTCACCCGGACCGTGATCATCGACAGCGGGCCGAAGGTGATTCCGCACAGCCATCCCGTCCTCACGCTGAGCACCCGGCATCTCAAGGACGACGATCTGCTGCTCTCGACCTTCGTCCACGAGAACCTGCATCACTTTCTCTCGCAGCACCAGGACAGGAGCGAAGCCGCGCAAAAGGAGCTGCGCGCGGCGTTCCCCAAGGTTCCGGTGGGATATCCCGACGGGGCGGATTCCGAGGAGTCCGGCTACGTCCATCTGATCGTCAATTATCTGGAATGCCGGGCGGACAAGGAGCTGCTGGGCGAGTTGCGCGCCTTCCAGGTCTGCCAGTTCTGGGCCGCGGATCACTACCGATGGATCTACCGCCAGATCTTCGAGAACGGATACCAGATCGGGCCAATCGTGCGGAAGAACGGCCTCATCCCCGGCGTGCCGGTGGCGAAACCGGGAGCGGGGAAGCCTTAATCAGCTTCGCTTTCCTCAACAATCCGATAAACCCTTTGTACCCGTGGGATCTCATGAAGACCCTGTGCCTTGAGAGCGGATAAGGTGCAGTCCTCGACCGCCCGGACGCGCTCCTCGGGAGTCAGATCCTCATACCAGAAGCGGAAGTCCTCCTCTTCCGCCTCGCTCTCGGAGCCGACCCGGGCCACCCAGACCCTGCCGTGGCGGTCCGTGGCCTGTCCTCGTTTCTCCATGCGATGGATGCTAGCACCTCTCCTGCCGACAGGTGGCACGGCTTTGCATGGAGCTTCCCGCGGGAGGGAATCGCCATGACCGACTTTCTGGGCGTGCACATGGTGGGACTGACCGCCGCGAACGGGCGCAAGCTCCTGCTGACGCTCGCCTTCATCGTGCTCTCCCTGGTGGTCAGCCGGGGGCTCCAGGCGATCGCGGGAGTGATCTTCCACCAGCGGCGTAACCGCAAGGTGCAGTTCTGGACCCAGCAGATCACCAAGCTCACGGCGGTCGTGGTGCTGGTGGTGGGCGTGATCTCCATCTGGTTCGACAACCCCGCCCGCCTGACCACCATGGCGGGCCTGATGACGGCCGGCCTCGCCGTGGCCCTCCAGCGGGTGGTGACCGCCGTGGCGGCCTACTTCGTCATCCTGCGCGGGAAGGTGTTCCACATCGGCGACCGGATCGCGATGAGCGGCGTGCGCGGGGACGTGATCGATCTCGGGTTCGTCCGCACCACCATCATGGAGATGGGGCAGCCGCCGGGAGAGCAGGGGGACAAGCCCTCGGTGTGGGTCGAGTCGCGCCAGTACACCGGGCGCATCGTCACGGTGACCAACGACAAGATCTTCGAGGACCCGGTCTACAACTACAGCAGCGAGTTCCCCTTCCTCTGGGACGAGATGCACCTGCCCGTCCCCTACGGCGCCGACCGCGACCGGGCCGAGCAGATCCTCCTGGAAGCCGTCAAGCGCCATACGGTCAAGGTCAGCGAGGTCGCCGAGAAGGACCTGGAGGAGCTGCGCCGGCGCTACTTCGTCGATTCGGTCAACCTGGAGCCCAAGGTGTACTGCCGCCTGACGGACAACTGGCTGGAGATGACGGTGCGGTTCGTGGCCAGGACCCGCGGCGTGCGGGAGCTCAAGGACAAGATGAGCCGGGAGATCCTGGACGGCCTCGAAAAGGCCGGCATCTCGATCGCCTCGGGCACCTACGAGATCGTAGGGGTGCCGCCGATCAAAGTGGAGATCGAGAGGTCGCCGCCGCCCAGCCCGCAAGGTCCCCGCCTGCGGTAAACTCGACCCCGCATGGCTCACGCAGACTACGAGGCGGTGATCGGGCTGGAGGTGCACGTCCAGCTGCGGACCGAGACGAAGATGTTCTGCCGCTGCCCGAACCGGTTCGGGGCGGCGCCCAACTCGCTCATCTGCCCGGTCTGCCTGGGATATCCGGGCACCCTGCCGGTACCGAACCGGCACGCGATCGATCTCGCCATCCGGCTGTCCCTGGCCCTGGGGTTCGAGGTCCACGGGACCTCGGTCTTCGCCCGCAAGAACTACTTCTATCCGGACCTCCCGAAGGGCTACCAGATCAGCCAGTTCGACCGCCCGCTGGCCGAGGAGGGCCGGCTGCCGCTCTCCCAGCACGACAAGGCGGTGCGCCTCGAGCGCCTGCACCTGGAGGAAGACGCCGGCAAGCTGCTGCACGAGATGCCTGGCGGCGGCGCGCTGCCGGGGCAGAGCCTGGTGGACTTCAACCGCTGCGGCGTGCCGCTGGTCGAGATCGTCTCGCGGCCGGATCTGGCGAGCGCCGCCGAGGCGCAGGACTATCTCCAGACCCTCCACCAGCTCCTCCTGTATACAGGGGCGAGCGACGGCAACATGGAGGAGGGGAGCCTGCGCTGCGACGCCAACGTCTCGGTACGCCGGCGGGGCGAGACGAAGCTCGGCACCAAGGCCGAGGTCAAGAACGTCAACTCCTTCCGCAACGTGGCGCGGGCGATCGAGCACGAGATCGAGCGCCAGATCGGCGTGATCGAAGCGGGCGGCCGGGTGATGCAGGAGACCCGGAGCTTCGACGCGGCCACCGGCGCCACCCGGCTGATGCGGAGCAAGGAGGAGGCGCACGACTACCGCTACTTCCCCGAGCCGGACCTGCCGCCGCTGGTGGTGACGCCGGAGCGGATCGCCGGGATCCGGGCGGAGCTGCCGGAGCTCCCCTGGCGGCGGCGGGCGCGGCTGGCGGAGCAGTACGGCCTGCCGGCCGCGGACGCCCGGGGGCTCACCGCCACGCGCGAGCTGGCCGGCTACTACGAGGCGGCGGCCGCGGCGCTGCCGGGGAACCCCAAGGGGATCGCCAACTGGGTGATGGGCGAGGTGCTGCGCGACGTCAAGGAGCGCAAGGTGGAGCTCGGCGGCACGGTCGCGCCGGAGCGCCTGGCGGCCCTGGTGGCCCTGGTGGACTTAGGGGAGCTCTCGAACAGCGCCGCCAAGGAGGTCTTCGCGGCGGTGGCTCCCACCGGCGAGGACCCGGCGGTGGCGGTCGAGCGCCTGGGGCTCGCGCAGGTCTCGGACAGCGGTCAAATCGAGGGCTGGATCGACGAGGTGATCGAGCGCAATCCCACCCAGGTGGCGCAGCTCCGGGCGGGCAAGGCGCAGCTCCTCGGCTTCCTGGTGGGCCAGGTGATGAAGCGCTCGGGCGGGCGCGCCGAGCCGAAGGCCGTCCAGCAGCTCCTGCGGCGGGCGCTCGAGCGGGAGCCGGTCGACCGGGTACCGGTCGCGGGGCCGTCCGAATAGAGAGAGGCCGGGTCGCCTCACCTTGATCCAGTTCTTCCACGTCACCAAGCGGTATCCCGGGGGCCAGGCGGCCCTCGACGACCTCACGTTCGACATCCCGCGCGGCCAGTTCGTCTTCCTCACCGGGGCGAGCGGCGCCGGCAAGACCACGCTGCTGCGGATGATCTTCCGCGAGGAGATCCCCACCACCGGGCAGATCCTGGTCAACGGCCGCAACGTCTCCTCGATCCCGCGCAGCAAGATCCCCTATCTGCGGCGGACGATCGGCGTCGTCTTCCAGGATTTCCGGCTGATCGGCCGCAAGACGATCTTCGAGAACGTCACCTACCTGCCGCGGGTGCTGGGCACCGGCATCCAGGAGCAGAAGCGGCTGGCCTACCTGGCGCTGCGCCGGGTGGGGCTCGCCCACCGGCTGAACGCCTTCCCGCCGGAGCTCTCCGGCGGCGAGCAGCAGCGGGTCGCCATCGCCCGGGCGCTGATCAACGAGCCGGACATCCTGATCGCCGACGAGCCCACCGGCAACCTCGATCCGGACCTCTCGCGGGAGATCCTGCGGCTGTTCCTGGAGGTCAACCTGCGCGGCACGACGGTGATCCTCGCCACCCATGACCGCGACACCATCCAGCGGATCGGCCGGCGGGTGCTGACGCTGGAGCATGGCCAGCTGGTGGCGGACCAGGAGCTGATCGGCACCGATCCGCCGGCGCTCGATCCGCTGGCCCATGAGACGCCGGACGGGGCGCCCGAGATGCCCGAGACGCACGAGGCGCCCGAGAGGTTCGAGCCCGCGCTGGACGGCGAAGCGGCGGCGGAAGCCCGGTGGAGACCCGGGCCGCCGCCCGAGGAGCCCCCCGGTTGAGCTTCCTCAAGGCGCTCCGCTATTTCTTCCGCGAGGCGGCGGTCAACCTGCTGCGGAGCTGGAAGGTGAGCCTGCTCGCCGTGCTCACCATCGCGGTGAGCCTGCTCATCGGCGGCGCCTTCTGGCTGGTGAGCGACAACCTCGCCTCTTCGGTCGAGCGCTGGCGGGGGGAGATGCGGGTGGTGATCTATCTCAAGCCGGAAACCTCGGAGGCGGACCTGCGGCGGCTCGCCGCCGAGGCCGCGCGCGCGCCGGGGGTGGTCAAAGTGGAGCCGGTCACCGCCGGGGCGGCCCGCAAGCGCTTCCAGGAGATCTTCCCCAGCCTCTCCGACTTGGTCGCCGGCGCGTCCGGCTCCAGGGAAGAGACGCTGCCGGCCTCGCTCGAGATCGGCCTCGACCCGCGGACGGCGGGGAGCGCTCCCGGGCGCGAGCCCTGGCTGGCGGCCTGGCGCGGCCGCCCCGAGGTGACGCTGATCGACGACGACCGGGAGTGGCTGGGCCAGCTCGCCACGGTGGTCGCGGTGGTGCGGACGGTGGGGCTCGCCCTGGTCGCCGGGCTGCTCGGAGCGGCGATCTTCACCATCGCCAGCGTCATCCGGCTGACCGCCTATCTCCACTCGGAGGAAACCGGGATCATGCGCCTGGTGGGGGCGACGGAGTTCTTCATCCGCGGCCCCTTCTACGTCGAGGGGCTGCTGCAGGGGCTGATCGGCGGCCTGGTGGCGAGCGGCGCCCTGTGGGGAACCTACCAGGCTCTGCACGCCCGCTCGCGCGGCTCGCTCTTCTCCTCGGTGCTGACGCTCGACTTCCTGAACCCCCGGCAGGTGGCCTGCCTGATCCTCCTCGGCGGCGCGGCGGGACTGTTCGGAGCGGTGGCTTCGTTGCGGCGCGAGTCGCTGTAGGGGAATCCGATCCCGTCATCCTCGCAACGCGTGGCGGTGACCGTGCCGCCGGGCCCTCACCTGGTACAGACCGGGGACATAGGTAACAACCAGACCGGCCAGATAGGTAACAGTCTCGGGAAGAGGGAACATGGAGTTCTGGAAGGGAGGAACTCGATGCCCTGGGACGAGACGAGCCGGATGGGACAACGAGAGCGATTCATCGGAGATCTGGATAGCTGTCTGTACACGATGACGGAGCTGTGCGAGCACTACGGGATCAGCCGCAGGACGGGCTACAAGTGGGCCGATCGGTACGTCAAAGAAGGGGTGGAGGGATTGAAGGACCGTTCTCGAGCCCCGAAGAGCTGTTCGCGTCAAACCTCGGAGGAGATTTCGGACAAACTGCTGGAGCTTCGCCGGCAGCATCCGACGTGGGGTCCTCGCAAGTTGTTGGCCTGGTTGCACAAGCGGGAGCCGGAGGTGAGCTGGCCGGCGGCGAGCACCGCCGGAGGAATCTTGAAGCGGCACGGACTGGTGGAGGCACGAGTGCGTGGGCGTCGGCCTTGGCCCTGTTCGAGCCGCCCCTCGATTCACGCCGAGGCTCCCAAGGACTTGTGGACCGGAGATTTCAAGGGTCAGTTTCGCACCGGGGATGCTCGGCTGTGCTATCCGTTGACGGTGGCGGATGGATACAGCCGCTTCCTGTTGGGCATCGAGGGCTTGGATTCGGTTTCGGAATCGCAGGCTTGGCCGGTGTTCGAGCGGTTGTTTCGGGAGTATGGGCTACCGCGGGCGATCCGGACTGATAACGGCAGTCCGTTCGCTGCGATCCGGGCGGTGGGCCGGCTGTCTCGGTTGTCGGTGCGCTGGATGAAGTTGGGGATTTCTCTGGAGCGCATCGAGCCGGGCCACCCCGAGCAGAATGGGAGTCATGAACGAATGCACCGGACGCTGAAGCAGGAGACGGCGCGACCGCCGGCACCGAGCCGGTCGTCCCAGCAGGAGCGCTTTGATCAGTTCCGGGGCCTCTACAACGAGCAGCGGCCTCACGAGGCGCTGGCCCAGCAGACTCCCGCCGAGCTTTACCGTCCCTCCTCGCGGCCGTATCCCGCGAAGATGCCGGAACCGGACTACCCGGGGCACTTCGAGGTGCGCTCGGTACGGCCCAACGGAGAGATCAAGTGGCAGGGCGAATTTCTGTTCCTCAGCGAAGCCCTCAGGGGAGAGCGGGTAGGCTTGGAAGAATCCGCCGACGGCGTCTGGACGGTTTATTTCGGAGCCGTACCGTTGGCCCGCTTCGATGAAGAGGAGAGGAAACTCTATGGGTAACTGGTCGCACGGCGGCGGCTCCTCCGGTCGCCCTACGGGCTCCCTTCGGACCCGCCGCTCCCTACCGACCAGGGTGGACTATCAACCAACAACCCCGAAAGTGTTACCCATGTCCCCGGTCTAAACTGTTACCCATCTCCCCGGCTGTACAGGAGTGAGGGCCCGGGGCGGCGAGATCCGCGGATCCAGGCTCTCCGCCGAGCGGGCGCTCGGACGTCTCCAATACAAAAAGGCCCCGCCTTGCGGCGGGGCCTCGATGCTTCGGGGCGAACCCGAACCCTGACGGCGCGGTCTACTGCGCGGTCAGGATCACCACGGCGCGGCGGTCGTCCGTACCGTTGCCGGTGGCGTCGGCGGAGCCGCGGCCCTCGGTCGTGATCCGGCTCGGATCGATGCCGTGCCGCGTGACCAGGTAGTTCTTCACCGCCTGGGCGCGCTGCTCGCTGATCTTCTGCTGGCTGGCCGGCGAACCGGTCTTGTCGGTGTAACCGAGCACCTGAGCCCGCAGCGACGGATCCTGCTTCATCTGGAGAGCGACCTCGTCCAGCTTCGCCTTGGCGATGTTGGAGAGACGGGCGCTACCCGGGGTGAAGTTCACCGTGACGCGAACCTCCGGCTTCGGCGCGGGGGCCGGCGGCGGGGGAGGCGGCGGCGGCGGAGCCTCGGGGGCCGGCGGCGGCGGAGGCGGAGCCTCGACCGGCGGCGGCGGAGGCGGCGGCGGCGGCGCGGGCGCCTCGCGGTGGACCATCCGCGGGAAGTAGGTGAAGCCGACCAGACCGCCCAGCGGGCAGTGCTCGCTGATCGTGTTGAGCTGGTTCAGGTCGGTCCGCAGGGCGAGGTTGAGAGCCCAGTGCTCGTCCTCACCCAGCCAGATGCGGGCGCCGGTGGTGAAGTCGTACCAGCTGCGGTAGAGGCTGTCGTTGCCGGATGAGAATTCGGCGTTGACCTCGTTGATCCAGTCGAACCGGGCGCTCACCGGAATGACGTAGCCGATGCCGGCGGTGATCGCCTGGCGCTTGTACTGGATGGCGCCGAACTGCGCGCAGAGCGGGAAGGGCTCGCAGCCGAGGAGGCCGTTGCGGACCGGCAGCGTCTGCTTGCCGAGGTTGACGTAGCCGACGTCGAGGACCCAGCGCGACAGCCGCCAGTCGAGGCCGACGCCGAAGCCGGTGTCACCGGACGAAACCTCTTTCTTGCCCGTGGCCAGGTCGACGAAGCCGTTGAGGGCGAGCGTGCTCGCGTCGCCCGGCGCGCCCGTCAGGCGGAACTTGGTGCCCACCCGGACGTTGGCCTGGGAGAAACCGCCGTTGGTGTCGACGTGGACCCGCGTGTCGTTCTCGTCGTACTTGTATTTGTCAAACGGAACCGCGACGCTCACCTCCCAGCGGTCGGTGATGCCGTAGCCGAAGCTGGCGCTTAGGCGGTTCTGGTCCAGGCTCAACTGACCCCTATCGTTGAGGCTGAAGGACCGGTTGAGATCGATGACCCGATCCCAGTTGTTGTAATAAACTCCGAAAGACCAGCCGTGCTGCGGCAAAGTATCGCCGGTCAGCAGGCTGAACAGCCCCGTCTCGCCCGTGACGCTGGCGGCGTTCGCTTGCTCTCCATTTTGCGCCATCGCCATGGCCGGCACGAGGCCCGCCAATGCGATAACTCCTAACCATTTTAGTTTCATTCATTCTCCTCCGGCTTTAAGCCAGTCCGTGCCAAGGCTGTGGCAAGCGCCTTTGCGACTTCTTGTGTGCAGCGAGGCAACCCCATGAGGCTCTCTTTCCAGCCAAGGCGTCCCGCCGAGCACACAGCCTAGCGATACGACTTGATCGAGAAGCGTGCCTCTACTCCCCCTCTTCCTTTCAAAGCCTGTGCCACGATCCCGGAGAGAAAGAACTTGTACTTCCGGAGGCTGAAGGATGATTCGAAACCGACGCCGACATCAGGAATGTAGGTGCTGAAATCCGTATAGACCTTGCGGTCGATCCCCACCGTGCCGTATCCCGTGTAGAGAACCCAGTACCAGTTCTGCCAGTCCAGCTTCAAAAAGGAGTGGTGGCTCTCGAGAAACCAGGGAAAAAAATACTCCCAGGTGGTAAAGAGGAGCTGGGTGCCGAGCTGGGCGTCGCGGCTCTTCAGCCCCTTGAGGTTCTCGCGTCCCTGAAGGTTGAAGGCCTCGGACGCGGGGACGGCGTAGAAGTCGATCGGATCGGGGGTCGGCGGCAGCGTGCTCAAGGGCGCCTTGGCGACATGGGGGAAGGTGCCGCCACGGATGCGGCCGATCAGGAAAGTCCGCTCGCTGACGTCGAACCGCTTGATCGCCTCGACCTCGAACTTGAGGTAGTTGAAGTCGCCGACCCCGTAGGGGAAGCCGTCGGTCAGCGCCGCGGTGAGCGTCGATTCGCCGGGGCCGAACTCGCGGAAGGCGGAGAACATCCGTTCGGTGCGCGCCCGGGTCTCGCCCACGATCGCGCTCGACCGCCCCTCGTCGGGCGTGCCCCACTGGTAGCCCAGCCGGACGAAGGTGTTGGTGCGGTCCCGGCGGACGAAGAACTCGCTGCCGTGCACCCCCCGGTTGGTGCTGATGCGGTCGAGCTCGGCGTGGAAGAAGGTGCGCATGTTGTAGCTGTGGGGCCACTCCATCAGCAGCAGGGTGCCGCGCACCCGGTCGAAGTCCTGGGTCACGTTCTGGCCGATGCGGTCGAACGAGATGGCGTCGAAGACGGTGAACTGGGTGGTGCGCTTGAAGCTGTAGTAGCGGTAGCGCAGGAAGGCCGTGATGTCGCCGTTGATGAAGTTGTACTTGACCTGCCCCTCGAAGAACGTCCGGTTGACCAGCCGGTTGATCCGCAGGTTGAGGTCCCCCTCGGGAAAGTAGACGTCGAGCTTGGGGAGGAGCCGGTCCTCGAGCGACTTCTGGGGCAGCTCCGCGCCCTCGGGCTCGCCGCCGCCCCCCGACGGCTCGGAGACGTGCGGCGGAGGAGCCGGGACCGGCGCCTGGGGAGCGGCAGCCGGCGGCGCCGGTCCCTGAGCCGGTTCCTGGGCTGGTTGCGCGCCCAACGGCGACGCGGCGAGCAGACACACCACGAGCAGGGGAAGGGAAGCGCGGCGGCGGGATGTCATGGCGGGCATTCTAGCCCCGGCCCGCCCGAAAGCGTATGGGGGGCATGAATCCTGCCGCGCGATCCTACCGGTTGAGGAGCTGGGCGACCCGGTCGAGGAAGACTTTGCTCTGATTGGGGCCGAGGGCGGCGGAGACCACCTTCTCCTCGGCGCGCACGAGGTCGAGCACGGCCTCGACGCCACGGCCGGAGTCCATCTCGGCCTTGCTCATGCGGAAGGGGACCTCGAGCTCGCCCTGCCGCGGGTGGGCGTTGAGCAGGCCGCGGGCCTGGCCGTGGATGGCATCGGCCACGGCGGCGAGCTCCTCGGGGGCCATCGAGCGCAGGCGGTCGGTGCGCAGGCGGCTGAGGTCCTCGTTGAGGGTCACCAGGCCGGAGGTGATCAGCCCGTAGAGGAGCTTGCAGGCGTCGAACGGGCTCATGTCGAGGCCGATGGCGACCTCCTCGATGGTGCGGCGCTCGTCGATCTTGCAGATCAGGCCCCACTCCTGGGGGGTCAGCGAGACCGAGGTGTTGGCGGCGCGCTGGGTGAACACCGGCACCAGGCGGGTCGAGGGGATGCGCTTGGAGAGGATCTGCCACTCGTCGATCCGGCGCGCCGCCTCCATCAGGAGGTTGGTGTTCGACTTCTGGATCGTGGTGAGCTCGGTCTCCTGGCCGGGGGTGAAGACGAACTCCCCCTCGGGCCAGATGGCGAGCTCGTACATCGCCTCCTCGCCCTGGAGATCGCCGACGTGGGCATGGACGATCTGCCCGCCGCGCAGGTAGATCTCGCCGGTGGAATCGCCGTTGCGGCGCAGGGAGAACACCCCGGTCTTCCCCGAGACGGAGACCAGTTGGATGATGTCGGGGAGCGGCAGCTCTTTGAGCGAGCCCTGGAAGGCCATAGAGGAGCGATCGTAGCACAGCCCAAAAAATGGAAGCAAGCGGCGCGTTCGCCGTCAAGCCCTTGAATTCACAAGGGCTTAGCAGCGCGGGCGGCGAGGCGGTCCAGCTTGAGGCGCTGGGCGCAGCAGATGGCGAGGGCGAGGGCGTCGGTGGCGTCGCTCGCCCAGCCCTCGCCGCGGGCGGAGAGCAGCAGGCGCACCATGCGGGCGACCTGGTCCTTGTCGGCGCGGCCGTTGCCGGTGACCGCCGACTTGACCTCGGCCGGGCTGTACTCGCAGATCTCGATGCCGCGGCCGGCGACGACGGCGAGGAGGGCGCCGCGGGCCTGCGCCAGCACGATGAGCGAATGGACGTTCATGCCATGGAAGGGGGTCTCGAGGACGGCGAGGTCGGGCGGGTGGCGGTCGATCAGCTCGCCCAGGCGGGCGGCCAGGTGCGCCAGCCGGCGGGGCAGGTCGAGGTCGCGCGGGCAGGAGAAGCGGCCGGCGTCGATGGGGGTGAGGGCGGAGCCGCGCTTCTCGACCAGGCCGTAGCCGGTGTGGAGGCTGCCCGGATCGATTCCCAGGATCAGCACGCGGCGGTTTCCTCCCGGCGGGCGTTCAGCCGGCCTCCCCTAGCGGGACTGCGCTTCGAGGATCTTTTCGTCGACGTTGAAGTTGGCCCAGACCTTCTGGACGTCGTCGTGGTCCTCCAGGGCATCCACCATGCGCAGCAGCGCGTTCACCTTGTCGCGCGGGACGTCGACGGTGGTCTGGGGGATCATCGCGAGCTCGCTGGCGGCGGTGGGCACGCCGCGGCGCTCGAGCTCCTCCTGGACGGAGAGGAAGTCTTCCATCGAGGTGTAGATCTCGTAGACGTCCTCCTCGATGGCGACGTCGGCGGCCCCCAGCTCGAGGGCGAGGTCCATGAACTTCTCCTCGTCCATGGCGTCGGCGTCGCGCGCGATGGCGAAGTAGCCGCGGCGGTGGAACATCCAGCCGACGCAGCCCGCCTCCCCCAGGTTGCCGCCGTTGCGGGCGAAGGCGTGGCGGATCTCGCCGGCGGTGCGGTTGCGGTTGTCGGTGGCCGCCTCGACCAGCACGGCGACGCCGCCGGGCCCGTACCCCTCGTAGAGGATCTCCTCGTAGACCGCGGACTCCAGCTCGCCGGTCCCCTTCTTGATGGCGCGGTCGATGTTGTCGCCGGGGACGCTGTTGGAGCGGGCCTCGAGGAGGGCGGCGCGCAGGCGCGGGTTCCCCTTGGGATCGGCGCCGCCGAGACGGGCGGCGACGGTGATCTCCTTGAGGATCTTGCTGAACATCTTCCCCCGGCGGGCGTCGGTCGCCGCCTTCTTGTGCTTGATCGTGCTCCACTTGCTGTGACCGGACATCGGGCGCTCCTGACGAAAAAGGTCGAGAAGAGATCCTGGAAGGCCGATGATTTTATAGGACTTCCGGTCCCTTCCGCCACCGGCGCCCGGGGGGCGCCCGGGGACGCTGACGTTAAATCCCTCAAAAATCAGGGCCTTTGGGCGCTTTGCGGATTGACGGGAGCGGGGTGAGGATGTTAAAAAGCATGGTTAAGTTTTCTTCCCGGAGATTGGTATGCCGTCCATCCTCGTCGTCGAGCAAGAACCGCGCTATGTCGAACGGATCCAGTCGGCCCTCGGCGCGGAGGGGTGGAGCGTCCGGTTGGTGCCGAGCGCCGACCAGGCCCTGCAGTCGGCGGCCGCCGAGCGGCCCGACCTGGTGGTGGCCGGAACCGACCTGCCGGGATTCGAGGTGCTCGTCTTTTCCTTCTCCCGCCGGGCGGGCGGCCCCGGCGTGCTGGGGCTCGAGCCCGAGGGAGGGGGCGGCCTCGACGGCGCCGACGCCCGCCTGGCCAGGCCCTTCAACGACCAGCAGTTGGTGCTGGCGGCCCGGCAGGCCCTGCTGGCGCCCCGCCGCGCCGCCGCGGCTCCCGCGGTCACGCCCGAGCAGAAGCTCACCTCGCTCGACATCTTCGGCGACGTGCTGGCCGAGGTGGAAGGGAATCAGCCGGCGCGGGCGGCCGCCGCGCCGCCCCCCCCGGTAGCCACCGTGGCGAGACCGGTGCCGCCGCCGGTGGGCGAGGATGACGTCCAGCGCCGCCTCGAGAAGACCCTGTCCGGCATGCTGACCCCCGAGCCCAGGCCGCGGCCGGCGGCTCCCCAGGCCGCGGCGCCCGCGCCGGTTGCGTCAGTTGCGCCAATTGCCGCGCCGAGACGCGCCGAGCCCGCGGGCGATACCGCCGCCGGCACGGCCGCCAGTACGGCCGCCAGCAATACCGCCAATCACGTGGACGCCCTGCTGAGCAAGACGCTGTCCAATATGGATCTGGGCAAGACCAAGACCGGCGTGCGTCCCGCCCCTCCGGCCGCCGCGCCGTCCCCCGCCGCTCCGCCGGCTCCGGCCCGCCCGGTGGCCGCCCCTCCGGCAGCGGAAGGAACCGGCGCGCGCAAGGGGCGGGCGGTGGGCGATTTCGACTTCGCGGAGCTCGAAGAGCTGGCCCGCACCTCCTCCCGGCCGGCGGCAACTCCGACGGCAGGCGCCGCGGCCCCGGTCCGGCCCGCGCCGCCGTCCCCACCGCCTACTGCCCCGAGGGCCGCCACGCCGCCGGAGCCCCTCGTCTTCCCAGCGCCCGCCGCGCCGCCGCCGGCTCCCCCGAAGCCGGCGATCCAGGCGATCCCGGTCCCCACGGGAGCCTCCGTGGCTCCCGCGGCCAACCCCGCCGCCACGCAGCGGATCCCCGTCTTCGCCGCCGAGGAGGCGGGAGAGCTGTCTGGGGACCAGGCCGGCGAGCGCTTCGGCCAGTACACGCTGCTCGAGCGGATCGCCGTCGGCGGCATGGCCGAGGTGTGGAAGGCGCGGATGCGCGGCGTCGAGGGGTTCCAGAAGACGGTCGCCATCAAGCGCATCCTCCCCCACATGACCGACAACGCCGAGTTCGTGGGGATGTTCATCGACGAGGCGAAGCTCGCGGCGCAGCTCACGCACCCGAACATCGTCCACATCTACGACCTGGGGAAGATCGGCCGCGACTACTACATCGCCATGGAGTACGTCGACGGCAAGGACCTGCGGTCGCTGCTCAACGCCGGCCGCCGCAAGGGGACGCCGCTGCCGCTGTCCTTGAGCCTGCTGATCGCCGCCCGCGTCGCCAGCGCCCTCGACTACGCCCACCGCAAGCGGGACTTCGAGGACCGCGAGCTGGGCCTGGTGCACCGCGACGTCTCGCCGCAGAACGTCCTCCTCACCGGCGAGGGGGACGTCAAGCTCTGCGACTTCGGCATCGCCAAGGCGGTCTCCAAGGTGGGCCAGACCCAGATGGGGGCGCTCAAGGGGAAGCTCCAGTACATGTCCCCCGAGCAGGCCTGGGGGCGGCCGGTGGACGGCCGCTCCGACGTCTTCTCCCTCGGCACGGTGCTGTTCGAGATGGTTACCGGCGAGCGCCTATTCACCGGCGACAGCGAGATGTCCGTACTCGAGGCGGTGCGCCAGGGGCGCACCCGCCTGCCGAGCCAGGTCGATCCGTCAGTTCCCCGCGCCGTGGACGAGATCGTGGCCCGGGCGCTGGCGATCGATCCCCAGGACCGCTTCCAGAACGCCGGAGAGATGAAGCAGCGGCTGGAGGCGGCGCTCGCGTCGCTCTTCCCCTCGACCGGCCTGGCGGACCTCGGCGCCTACATCCAGCGGGTCCTGGATCCCGACACGCCCGAGATGCCCAGGGCCGTCGAGCGGCACGAGCCCGCCATCGCTCAGGGGGCCCAGGTGCCTCAGGGGGCTCCCGTCGTGCCGCCGTCCGTCCCGGCGGCTCCGGCGGTCCCGGACCCGCCGCAGGCATTCCCGCCGGAGCCGCCGGTGGCCGCGTCGCCCGCGCCGGCCGCGCCTTACTCCTACCCTTCCGTGCCCGAGGAACCGGCCGAGGCGGTCGCCGCGGTGGCGCCGCTCGGCACCGTCACCGTCGAGGAGGAGGGGGGGCGCAAGAGCCGCACGCTGCTCTACGCGGCCATCGCCGCCCTGATCGTGATCGCGATCCTCACCTACTTCCTGATGAACCGCCGCAAGGGAGGAGCGCCACCGCCGCCGCCAACGGCGGCCGCCACCACCCCGGCCCAGACGGTGGCTCCGGCCGCGAACCCGGCGCCACCGGTCGCCATCCCCGCCGCGCAGACCCCGCCGGCGCCGGCCGGAGCGAAGGTCGACCTCAAGGCGATGATGGACCAGCAGCTCGCCGCCAAGGAGAGTGAGCTGCGGCGCAAGAACGAGGCGAAGCTGAAGGACCTCGAGAAGCAGGTGGCGGCGGCCAAGGCCACGGGCCAGCCGGTCCCCGCTCCGGCGGCGTCCGCCACGTCCGCCGCGGTCAGCGAGCCGGCTTCCGTGCCCAAGCCCGCCCCCGCCGAGGCGCCGCCGGCCGCCGCCCCCATCCCCCAGCCGGAGCCCGCGAAGGTGGAGGAGAAGGCGCCGGCGCCCGCTCCAGAGCCGAAACGGGAGCCGGCGCCGGTCCCGCACGTCAAGGCGGGCGAGCTGGTCGCGGCGGGTCCCGGAGTCGCCCCGCCGCAACTTGTCAGCTTTCCGAAACCGGAGTATCCTCCGATGGCCCGGACCCTGCGGGTTGAAGGAGTTGCGGTCGTCTCCGTGCTGGTGGACGAGAACGGCCAGGTGCAGGAAGTACGGATGGCGGAGCCGATCAAGCAGAAGGCCGGCCTGAATGAAGCGGCCCTCGCGGCGGCGCGCTCCGCCCACTACAAGCCCGCGATGAAAGACGGAGTCCCGGTCAAGATGTGGACCCGCCTGAGAATTCCTTTCAAGCTATGAGCCGGCGCCAGGACATTCCGCTCCTGGCCGGCCGCGCGATTCGGAGGAAGAGGAGACGATGAGCCTCAGCGACCAGCAGAGAAAGTTCTACGAGAATACGCTCGCCGTGACCCGGCAGGAGATGGAAGAGCTCGATCGTCAGATCGAGGAGGAGTTGGCGAAGGTCAAGGACCGTCTCGCCGAGCTGCAGAACGCCAAGAAGGCGTCCCGCCAGATGTACGACGCGGCCTGCATGCGGCTCAACATCCCCAACGATCTCGAAGCCGAAGAGGGACACTCCGCCGAGGCTTGACCTCCGGCGGAGTCGGCGGCGCCGGTCCCGCTTCGGGACCGGTTTTCCATTCCAGGAGCTCGCGCGATCCCCTCCGATCTCTCGACGCCGGCCCGGCCGGCTGAGCGGCGGGGTCGCCGTGCCGCTACACTTCACCTCTCATGGCCTGGTTCCGCAAGACCAAGAAGCCCAAGCCGATCCGCATGGACCGGCCGCGCAGCACCGTGCCCGAAGGATTGTGGGTCAAGTGCGAGGGGTGCAAGGAGATCGTCTACTCGCGCGATCTCGACCGCAATCTGAAGGTGTGTCCGAACTGCGGCTACCACTTCCGGATCGACGCCCCCGCCCGCATCTCCCTGCTCCTCGACGACCCCGAGCCGCGGGAGCTGTTCGCCGGCGTCTCGCCGACGGACCCGCTCAACTTCCGTGACACCAAGCGCTACCGCGACCGCCTCAAGGCCTACCAGCAGGCGGTGGGCGAGCGCGACGCGGTGATGGTCGTGCAGGGGACGGTCGAGGGGATCCCGGTCGTGCTCGCCGCCATGGAGTACCGCTTCATGGGCGGCTCCATGGGCTCGGTGGTCGGCGAGAAGATCACCCGCGCGGCCGAGCGGGCCTGCGACCGCAAGGTGCCGCTGATCGTGGTCTCCGCCTCGGGTGGCGCCCGCATGCAGGAGGGGGTGCTTCTCGCTGATGCAGATGGCGAAGATCTCGTCCGCGCTGGCCCGCCTGCGCACGGCGCGCCTCCCCTACCTCTCCGTGCTGACCGATCCGACGACCGGGGGCGTGACCGCCTCCTTCGCCATGCTGGGCGACCTCAACATCGCCGAGCCCGGCGCCCTGATCGGCTTCGCGGGACCGCGCGTGATCGAGCAGACGATCCGCCAGAGCCTGCCCGAGGGCTTCCAGCGAAGCGAGTTCCTCCTCGAGCACGGCTTCCTCGATCTGGTGGTGAAGCGCGCGGAGCTGAAGGAGACGATCGCGCGGTGCCTGCGGCACCTGACGTAGCTCCCGACTCCATCCTCTCCCGCCTCGAGGCCCTCGGCATCAAGCTGGGCCTCGAGCGCTCGCGCGCGCTGCTCGCGGCGATGGGAGACCCGCAGCGGCGATACCCCGCCGTGCTGGTGGCCGGCACCAACGGCAAGGGCTCGACCTCGGCGCTCCTGGCCTCGATGGCCCGCGCCGCCGGCTACCGCACCGGGCACTACACCTCGCCCCACCTGGAATTCGTCGAGGAGCGGCTGCGGATCGACGGCCGCGCGATCGAGCACGGCCGCTTCGGCGCGCTGTTGGCCGGGCTGGTCGATCTCGCCCAGCGGGAGACCGGCGAGCCCCCCACCTACTTCGAGGCGGTGACCCTCGCCGCCTTCCAGTGGTTCGCCGAGACCCCGGTGGACCTCGCCGTGATCGAGGTCGGCCTCGGCGGCCGGCTGGACGCCACCAACCTCTGTGATCCCATCCTCTCGCTGATCACCCCGATCGGCTTCGACCATCAGGAGTACCTCGGAAATACGCTCGCCGCGATCGCCCGCGAGAAGGCCGGCATCCTGCGTTCAGGACGGCCGGCGGTGGTCTGGATCGAGGAGACGGAAGCGGCGGAGGCGGTGCGGACGGCCGCCGGGGAGATCGGCGCGGATCTGCGCTTCGCGTCCCAGGAGGTCCGCCTCGAGTCGATCGAGCCGGAGGGCTGGTCAGGACAGCGGGTCCGGCTCGCCACCCCCGTGCGTTCCTATGACCTCCGGATCGCGCTGCTGGGCCGTCATCAGGCGAAGAACCTGGGGCTGGCGGTGCGGGCGGCGGAGATCCTCGGCGATCTGGGATTCGGCGGGATCGATCCCCGGGCGATCGCCGAGGGAGCCGCGGCCTGCCGCTGGCCGGGACGTCTGGAGGTCGTCGATCTGCCGGGAGGAAAGCGCGTCCTCCTGGACGCGGCCCACAACGCGGACGGCGCCGCGGCGCTGGCGGAGTTCCTGGCGGCCGTGGGCCGGCCCGTCGATCTACTTTTCGGAGTCCTGGCCGACAAGGACTACGCCGGGATGCTCGCCACGCTCTCTCCCCACGCCCGGAGCATCGTCCTGACCACGCCGGCAAGCCCGCGCGCCAAGCCGCCGGGAGAGCTGGCGGCGCTGCTGGGAAACCGTGAGGGGGTCTTCGTCGAGCCGGACCCGGCTCAGGCGCTCGACCGCACCCTCGTTCTCGGCGGGGAGATCCTGGTGGCCTGCGGCTCGATCTTCCTGATCGGGGAGATCCGGAAGGGGTTGCGGGAGCGGTTCGGGGTGCCGCCCCTCGACATCACTCCCTACATCAAGGGATCGTAGAGCGGGAACCGCTCGCAGAGCGCCCGCACCTTCCCTCGTACCGCCGCCTGGACCTCGGTGTCCTCGGGGGCGCGCAGGACCTCGGCGATGAAGTCGCCCACGAGGTCCATCTCGGGCTCCTTCATGCCGCGGGTGGTGATCGCCGGCGTGCCGAAGCGGATGCCGGAGGCGACCAGCGGCGGGTTCGGGTCGTAGGGGATGGTGTTCTTGTTGACCGTAATGTGCGCGGCGTCGAGCGCCTTCTCACCGACCTTGCCGGTCAGCCCCGCCTTGGCGACGTCCAGCAGGAAGACGTGGTTGTCGGTGCCGCCGGAGACGACGCGGAAACCATGGGCGGTGAGCCGGGCCGCGAGCGTCTTGGCGTTGGCGATGATCTGGCCCTGGTAGACGCGGAAGTCGTCGGTCAGCGCCTCCCGGAAGGCCACCGCCTTGGCCGCGATGATGTGCATCAGCGGGCCGCCCTGGATGCCGGGGAAGACCGCCCGGTCGAGATCCTTGGCGAACTCCTCCTTGCACATCACCATGCCGGCCCGCGGCCCCCGCAGGGTCTTGTGGGTGGTGGTGGTGACGAAATGGCAGTGCGGGACGGGGGAGGGGTGGAGCCCCGCCGCCACCAGCCCGGCGATGTGAGCGATGTCCGCCATCAGCAGGGAGCCCGCCTTGTCGGCGATGGCGCGGAAGCGCTCGAAGTCGATCACGCGGCTGTAGGCCGAGGCGCCGCAGACGATCAGCCGCGGCCGCTCCTCGACCGCCAGGCGCTCGGCCTCGTCGTAGTCGATCGTCTCGGTCTCGCGGTCGACCCCGTAGGAGATCACCTGGAAGTCGCGCCCGGAGTAGGAGAGGCGGTGGCCGTGTGTGAGATGGCCGCCGCTCGACAGGTCCATCCCCATCAGCTTGTCGCCCGGCTTGAGGAAGCCGAAGTAGACCGCCATGTTGGCCGACGTGCCGCTGTGCGGCTGCACGTTGACGTGCTCGGCGCCGAACAGCTCTCTGGCACGCTCGATGGCGAGCCGCTCGACGACGTCCACGAACTCGCAGCCGCCGTAGTAGCGCCGGCCGGGGTACCCCTCGGCGTACTTGTTCGTCATCACGCTGCCGGCGGCTTCCATCACGGCGCGGCTGACGAAGTTCTCGGAGGCGATCAGCTCCAGCCCGAAGTTCTGGCGCGCGCGCTCGTCGGCGATCGCCTGGTGGACCTCGGGGTCCACGGCCTTCAGCGAACGGTAGTCGGACATCGCGGAGGGAGGAGCGCTTCAGGCGCCCTGCGGCTCCTCCGGACCGGAGTCGCCGTCCTCAGGGGCCGCCGGGGCGGGAGTGGGGGCTTCGCCGTCCGCAGGAGCGACGGCGGTGGGAGCGGCCTTCTTGGCCGGCGCCTTCTTCGCCGCCGGCTTCTTCTTGGCGGGCTCGGGCGGAGGAGCCTCGGCCACGGCCGCGTTGCTGTTGGCGGCGGCCTCGGCCGGAGCGGGCGGGACCTTCTTGACCGCGCGCTTCGAGCCGCTCGGCCGCTCGGTCCGCACGTCTTCCGCCGGACGCTTCTTCAATTGCTTCTTCCGGCGGTGCCGCCGGCGCTTCAGCTCTCGATCTCGCTCTCTCATGACCTCTCCTTGGACCGAACCCGCCCGGCCTCCCGATCAGATCATCTCTCGTTCGCTTTCGGGCGGTGCCAGCTTGCCCCACGCGCCGCCCGGATGTCAACAAAAACAGAGGACTTCCGGCTCCAGCGGCCCGGAGGGCGGCCGCTAGAGCGGAATGTTGCCGTGCTTCTTCGGCGGCACGCTCGCCCGCTTGGACCCGAGCTGCCGCAGGGCGCGCACGATCTCCGGCCGCGTGCGGCGCGGCTCGATGATGGCGTCCACGAACCCCCGCTCGGCGGCGATGTAGGGGTTGGAGAACTTCGCCCGGTACTCCGCCACCTTCTCCGCCCGCACCCGGGGGGCGTCCGCGCCCGCCTCGTCCAGCTCGCGCCGATAGAGAATGTTGACCGCGCCCTCCGGCCCCATCACGGCGATCTCGGCCGTGGGGTAGGCGAAGTTGACGTCGGTCCGCAGGTGCTTGCTCGACATCACGCAGTAGGCGCCGCCGTAGGCCTTGCGGGTGATGACGGTGACCTTCGGCACGGTCGCCTCGGCGTAGGCGTAGAGGAGCTTCGCCCCGTGCTTGATGATGCCGCCGAACTCCTGGGCCGTGCCGGGCAGGAAGCCCGGGACGTCCTCGAAGGTGACCAGCGGGATGTTGAACGCGTCGCAGAAGCGCACGAACCGCGCCCCTTTCAGCGAGGCGTCGATGTCGAGCACGCCGGCGAGCCAGGCCGGCTGGTTGGCGACGATGCCGACGCTGCGGTTGCCGATGCGGGCGAAACCGACCACCAGGTTGCGCGCGTACTGGGCGTGGATCTCGAAGAACCGGCCGTCGTCCACCACCTCGGTGATGAGCCGCTTGATGTCATACGGCTTGTTCGGGTCCTCGGGCACCAGGGTGTCGAGCGCGTCGGACTCGCGGGTCGGATCGTCCTCGCTGACGCCGGCCGGCGGATCGTCGAGGTTGTTGGCGGGGAGGTAGGAGAGCAGCTCGCGGATGGCGGCGAGGCAGGAGGCGTCGTTGGGCACCGTGACGTGACAGACCCCGCTCTTCGCCGCGTGCGTCGAGGCGCCGCCCAGCTCCTCCTTGGTGACCTCCTCGTGGGTGACCGTCTTGATCACCTCCGGCCCGGTCACGAACATGTAGCTGGTGCTTTCGACCATGAAGATGAAGTCGGTGATCGCCGGCGAGTAGACCGCGCCGCCGGCGCAGGGGCCCAGGATGGCGCTGATCTGCGGCACCACGCCCGAGGCGAGCGTGTTGCGCAGGAAGATGTCGGCGTAGCCGCCGAGCGAGGCGACCCCCTCCTGGATGCGGGCGCCGCCGGAGTCGTTGAGGCCGATCACGGGCGCGCCGTTCTCGACAGCGAGGTCCATCACCTTGCAGATCTTCGCCGCGTTGGTTTCCGACAGCGAGCCGCCGAAGACGGTGAAGTCCTGGGCGAAGACGTAGACCAGGCGGCCGGCCACCATCCCATAGCCGCAGACGACGCCGTCGCCGGGGATCGATACCTTGTCCATGCCGAAGTCGCGGCAGCGGTGGGTGACCAGGGCGTCGAGCTCGACGAAGGAGCCGGCGTCGAGCAGCAGCTCGACCCGCTCGCGGGCGGTGAGCTTGCCGGCGGCGTGCTGCTTGTCGATGCGGTCCTGCCCGCCGCCCAGCTCCGCCGCGGCGCGGCGGCGCTTCAATTCCTCGATGCGTTCTGTGAGGGCCTGAGCCATAGCGGCGGCGATCTTATCGCAATCCCTCCATCCGCTGGGGATAGAATCCGCCTCGCATGCCGTTCTCGAAGCTGGACACCGCCGCCGTCGCCCGCACCCTCTCCCAGATCGCCGAGCGCCCCGAGGACGTGGTGGACGCCTTCTTCGAGCGGCGCGAGGAGGTGGAGCTTCGCCCCCGAGGGGGACGCCGGAGCCCTGCGGGTCTGGCGGGAGGAGGGGTTCGCGGTGCGCCTGGTGCGGGAGGGGCACACCTGGCTCGCCTCGCGGGACGCCATCGAGGCCAAGCCGTTCGCCGAGGCCCTGCGCCAGGTGGCGCGGGCGATCTCCGCTGCCAGCTACCCCGAGCCGTCCCTCGACCTCGCCCCTCCCGACCCGGTATCGGCGCCCGAGCTGCTCGACTTTCCCGCCGCCCTCTCGCGGGCGGTGCGGGCGCACCACGTGGGTTTCCCGCTGCGGGTGTCCGTCCGCCGGCACCGGCGCTGGGTCCAGGTGGTGGGGCCGCGCCTGGTGGCCGGCGCCGAGCACGAGTCCTTCTATAGCTGCACGGTCGACTCCTCCTGGGGCCGTTACGGCGCCCTCCTGCCGAAACTGACCTTCGGCGCCGCCGGTCCCGCCGGGGCGGCCGAGGAGGTGGCCGCCGCCGTGGTGGCCCTGTTCCGCACCCGGGCCGCTCCGCCGGCGACGCCCCATCACGGGCCCGCCGTGCTCGGACCGGCGGCGGTGGCCGTGCTGCTCCACGAGGCGGTAGCCCACGCCCTGGAGGCCGACACCCTCGCTTTGGGAGGGAACCCCGAGTCGGCGGTGGGCGTGCCGATGGCCGCGAGCTGTCTGGACGTGCTGGACGACCCGGCGGCGGCACCCGAGGGGGTGCGCCGCACCACCGACGACGAGGGGGCGTCCGTCGTCCGCCGCTGGCTGCTGCGCGGCGGCATCGTCGAGCAACCGCTGGCGGACGCCCTCTGGGCCCGCACCTCGCCGGTGCTCAGCCCCGGGGCGGGCCGGCGCGGCACCCGGCACCTGCCGCCCGGACCGCGCTCCAGCCATCTCGAGATCCTGCCCGGGGAGGCCTCCGAGGCGGACCTTCTCGCCGGCGCCGAGGAGGGGCTCTTCCTGCCGGAGGCGAGCCGCGGCGCGCTCGATCCGCTCTCGGGCGAGTTCGCCCTCTACCTGCCCTATGCCCGCCGCTTCCGGCGCGGCGCCCTCGCCGAGACGGTAGGCCCCTGCGTGCTGCGCGGCCGGGTGGCCGACCTGCTGACCCGGGTGGTGGCGGTGGGCGCCGAGGCCCGGCCGGCCGGCGCCGGCTGGTGCGCCAAGGGGGGGCAGAAGCTCCCGGTCTGGGCGACGGCGCCGTCGCTGCGCCTGGACGGCGTGGAGGTCGCCCCGTGAGCCCCCCCCTGGACGAGATCCTGCGCGCGCTGCTCAAGCGCCACCTGACCGACGCCGAGATCTACGTCAAGCGGGGGCGCTCCCGCCGCCTGGAGCGCACCCCGCACACCGAGACCTCCTCCACCAGCCAGGAGCGGGCCTGGGCGGTGCGCGCCGGCAACCGCCGGGGCTCCTTCTTCGCCGCCGCCACCGGCGACCCGACCCCGGAAGGCCCCTGGCCCGAGCCCGTCGCCGGCCACGTGCTGGAGCTGCCCGAGCCGCCGTCCCCGGAGCCGGCCTGGAACCCGCCGTCGGATTTCGATACGCCGCTGACGGGGGAGCGCGAGGGCCTCAAGCTCCTCGAAAGCCTCGGCCGCGAGCTGGAGGCCGAGCTGCCCCGGGCCCGCCTGCTGCGCGCCGTGCTGGAAGACGGCTCCAGCGAGGCGGAGCTTCGCCAACAGCCGGGGCCTGCGGGCCACCACCCGCAGCCGCGTCGCCACCCTCTACCTGGAGGCCGCCGGGGTGGCCGGCCCGGGCCGCCCGGCGCCCACCGCCTCCCTTTACGTCGCCGCCCGGGAGACCCGGCAATTCCATCCCACGGCGCTGGCCCGCCGGCTGGCCGACCGCCTGGCCGTGTCCGCCGCAGGCTCGCCTCCGGAGCTGGACGGCGGGGAGCTCCTGCTCGCTCCGGTGGTGACGGCGCGGCTGCTGGCCGGCCTCCTGCCGCTCCTCGTCGGTCCCGGGCCGGGCGCGCGACTGGTCGGTGCCCGTGGCCGCTTCGGCAGCGACCGGGTGACCCTGATCGACAACGGTCGCCTCCCCGGCGGCGTCTTCGAGTCGCCGGTCGACGGCGTGGGGGTGCCCACCCGCGAGGTGGTGCTGGTGGAGGAGGGGATCTTCCGCCAGCCGCTGCTCGCCTGGTGGCAGGAAGGGGCGGCGCAGGGGGAGACCTCGGGCTGCGTCCGCCGCTCCGGCTGGCGCGATCTGCCGGCGCCCGGCCCCACCCACCTCTATCTCAAGCCCGACCCGCGCACCCCGGTGGCGGCCCTCCTCGGCTCGATCCCGCAGGGGTATTATCTGATCGATGTCACCGGCCCCGGCCGCTTCGACCTCAACGCCGACCGCTTCGCCCTCCCCGTCTGCGGCTTCGCCGTCGAAGCCGGGCGGGCGCGGGCCCCGGTCGCCGGGACCTGGCTGTGCGGCGGCCTCGGCGCCTTCCTCAAGGGGATCGCCGGCGTCGGGCGGGACCTGATCTTCCAGCCGCTCGACGGGATGATCGGCGCGCCCTCGGTGCTGGCGACCGGTCTCGAGCTGCGGGCGGACGCGGGCTAGCGCGTCCCTTCCTGGATCGCGGCCTCGGTGCTACGATCCGCCCTGCCCCAGCGTCGCGCCGACGCCGGGCACCCTGTCCTGTCTTTTTTCCCTGGGGGGAGCCGGATGCCGAAGGTCGACGCCCTCATCCGCTGGTTGATGCCGAAAGAGGAGCAGTTCCACGAGCTGTTCGACCGGGATTCGGCGAACCTGGTCCAGGCCGCCCGGCTGTTCGCCGAGTTCGTCCAGGTGGACCTCCCGACGCGGCGGGCCCGCATGGGCCAGCTGCGCGACCTCGAGCACGCGGGGGACGGCATCACCCGCCAGATCTTCGACGCGCTCAACTCCTCCTTCATCACCCCGTTCGACCGCGAGGACATCCGCTCGCTCGCCACCGACCTCGACGACGTGCTTGACTACATCGAGGGGGTCGCCCAGCAGCTCATCAACTTCGACCTCGACGAGAGCCCCGCCGAGCTGCGGCAGTTCGCCGAGATCCTGGTCGAGATGGCGGGCGAGATCGAGCAGGTCACCGAGCGGATCTGGAACCTCGCCCACCAGCGCGAGATCCAGCAGTCGATCGTCCGCATCTCCGACCTGGAGAACCGGGCCGACGACCTCTACAACAAGGTCATCGCCGACCTCTTCCGGGCCAACGGCCGCGATCCCCTCGAGATCATGAAGTGGAAAGAGATCTACGATGGGCTCGAGAACGCCTGCGACCAGTGCAAGGACTACACGCACATCGTCGGCAACGTCATCGTCAAGAACGCGTGACCGCCTGAGATGACCGCCGCCACCGCCCTGGTCGCCTTCATCATCCTCGTCGCCCTCACGTTCGATTTCCTGAACGGGTTCCACGACGCGGCGAACTCGATCGCGACCGTCGTCTCGACGCGCGTGCTGTCGCCCAACAAGGCGGTCATCTGGGCGGCGTTCTTCAACTTCGTCGCCGCCTTCGTGCTCGGCACCGGCGTCGCCAAGACGATCGGCAGCGGCATGATCGACCTCGCGGTGGTCACCCGGGAGGTGATCCTCGCCGGGCTCCTCGGTGCCATCGCCTGGAACCTGATCACCTGGTACTACGGCCTGCCGGTCTCCTCCTCGCACGCGCTGATCGGCGGCTACGCCGGAGCGGCCATCATGAAGGGAGGGTTCGGCGCCATCCTCCTCTCGGGATGGACGAAGACGCTGCTGTTCATCGTCCTCGCCCCGCTGATCGGCCTGGTCCTCGGCTTCGCCCTGATGGTGATGGTGACCTGGATCGTGCGCCGCTGGCGCCCCTCCCGGGTGGACCGGCAGTTCCGCAAGCTGCAGCTCCTCTCGGCCGCGGCCTACAGCCTCGGCCACGGCGGCAACGACGCCCAGAAGACGATGGGCATCATCACCGGCCTGCTCGTCGCCTCGGGCTACCTGGCGAGCTTCAAGGTCCCCCTCTGGGTGATCCTGCTGAGCCACGCGGCGATCGCCCTGGGAACGCTCTTCGGCGGCTGGCGCATCGTCAAGACGATGGGCACCAAGATCACCAAGCTCCAGCCGATCGGCGGCTTCTGCGCCGAGACCGCCGGCGCCCTCACCCTGATGGGCGCCACCCTGGCCGGCATCCCGGTGTCGACCACCCACACGATCACCGGAGCGATCATCGGCGTCGGCTCGACCAAGCGTCTTTCGGCGGTCAAATGGGGGGTCGCCGGCCGCATCGTCTGGGCCTGGCTGCTGACCATTCCCATCGCCGCGGCAATCGCCGCGGCCGCCTACCTGCTCGTCTCCCGTATTCTATAAACGGCGTCACCGTCTTACCGGGAGGACCCCTCCGTCCTCCGGCGGAGACGGTCTCCGCGGGTTCTAAGGCGGTGGCCAGACGGCACAACCGTTGCTCACAGGCTGGTGAAACCATGACTCTCGCCTTTCTCTCCCTCTTCTTCGGTTTGATCTCGGGACCCTTCCCCGTCGAGCTGACCGTCGATGGCCCCGCCGCCGCGGTCGAGGTCCTGATCGACGGCCGCGCCGCCGCCCGCATGTCCGGCCCGCCCTGGAAGGCCACGGTTGACTTCGGCCCCGACCTGCTGCCGCACGAGATCGTCGCCCGCGCCCTCGACGCCCAGGGGCGCGAGCTCGGCCGGGCCACCGATTGGGTGAACCTCCCGCACCCGCCGGCCAAGGTCGAGATCGTCCTGGAGGGGGGAGGCGGCGGCCCCCCGAAGGCGGCCAGGGTGCTGTGGACGAATCTCGCCGGAAACGAGCTGCGCTCGGTCTCCCTCTCCTTCGACGGCCTGCCCGTGAAGCTCGACGCCGGCGGGCGCGGGAGCCTGCCGCCGCACGACCTGAAGTCGATCCACCTGCTCTCCGCCCAGGTCGATTTCAAGCCGGACAAGTCCGTGCGCCGGGACTTGGCCTATGGCGGCGAGTACGGCAGCGAGGTCTCCACCGAGCTTACCGGCGTGCCCGTGCACGCCCGCTCGGGGCGGGTGCCGCCCGCCGGCAAGCTCGCCGGCTGGCTCACCGCGGACGGCAAGCCGCTCACCGTGGACGCCGTCGAGGAAGGGCCGGGCAAGCTCTACGTGGTCTGCGTCCCCACCAGCTTCGAGATGGCGGAGAAGATGGGGCGGACCGGCCCCCTTCCCCACGACATCCATTACGAGATGAGGCTCGGCCCCGAGGACCAGACCTACCTCATCCCCTCGTTCCCCCAGCGGATCTCGAGCTCCGGAGAGCTTTCGGACCTGTTCCAGATCAGCCCGCCGGTCGCCTCCGCGGCGGGCGGCCTCCCCTGGGTGATGCTGCACACCCTGCTGCCGACGTCGGCCCGGCCGCGCATCGCCGACGCGGTGGCCTCCGCCGGTCTGGCGGCGGCGACGGAGAACCGCCGGCGCGCCGTGCTGCTGGTGCTCTCCGGCGACGAGCGGGACACGAGCCGTTATGGCGCGGCCGCGGTCCGCCGGTTCCTCGCCGCCCTCCGCGTCCCGCTGTTCGTCTGGTCGCTCGGCGATCCGAAGCCGGGCTCCACGGCGGCGGCCTGGGGCGCCGAGGATGTCGCCATGACCCGGCACCTCTACAGCGCGGTGAAGAAGATCCGGGACGAGCTCGACTCGCAGCGGATCGTGATGGTCGACGGCCGGCGCCTGCCGCAGTCGATCGCGCTGTCGCCCGCCGCGGCCGGGCTGGAGCTGGCCGGCGCTCCCTGAAGGATTCAGAAAGGAGACGAGCATGATTGCTTTCGTCACCCTGCTCCTCGGTCTCATCTCGGGCGTCTATCCGATCGAGGTCGCGGTCGGCGGCCCGGTGGCCGCCGTCGAAGCCGACGCTCGACGGCTCCCCGGCCGGCCGGATCACGGGTCCGCCCTGGATCGTCCGCGTCGATCTGGGGCCGGACCTCCGTCCCCACCAGCTCGTCGCCCGCGCCCTCGACGCCCAAGGGGGCGAGATCGCCCGCGCGACCCAGTGGATCAACCTGCCACGGCCCCCGGCGGAGGTCCAGCTCCTGCTGGAGAAGGACGCCGACGGGGTGCCCCAGAACGCGCGGCTCACCTGGCAGAGCGTCAGCGGCGTCAAGCCCGCCTCGATCAACCTGACCCTCGACGGCGAGCCGCTGACCGTGGGCAAGGCGGGGCGGGCCGCGCTCCCGCCCCGCGATCTCAAGAGCCTCCACGTCCTCACCGCCGACCTCTGGTTCCCTCCGGGAGTGACGGCCCATCAGGACGCGGTCTACGGCGGCGAGTACGGTGGCGAGGTCTCGACCGAGCTGACCGCGGTGCCCGTGCGGCCGGCCGCGGGGAGATCCCTGCCGGCTCCCGACCAGCTCGGCGGATGGTTCACCGCCGGCGACCAGCCGGTCCCCGCCGCCGCCGTCGAGGAGGGGCCGGGCAAGGTGACCGTCGTCTGCCTGCCCACCGGCCATGAGATCGTCGACAAGCTGATGCCCGGCCAGAAGCGCGGGATGACGTTCCCCAACCTGCGCACCCAGATGCTGCTCGGCCCGCAGGACGGATTCCAGTACATGTCCCTGTCGAGCATCCCCTTCCACGATTCGCGGGTGCCTTCGGATCTGTTCCAGATCTCCCCGCCGCTCACCTGGACGGACGGCGGCATCTTCTATCTGCTGACCAACAAGCGCCTGATGAACGAGTCGGCGGCGCGGCAGCGGCGCATCGCGGACGCCGTGGCGGTGGCGGGGCTCCAGGCCACGGCCGAGAACCACCGCCGGGCCGTGCTCCTGGTGCTGGGAAGAGAGATCGCCGACTCCAGCCGCTACGATCCGGCAACCGTGCGGCGCTACCTCCGGACGATCCACGTACCCCTCTTCGTCTGGAGCCTCTATGGGCCGGAGACGCCGTCGGCCAGGGCCTGGGGTGGGACCGACGACGTCTCCAGCCTCGCCAAGATGGAGCAGGCGGTGAACCGCCTGCGGACCGAGCTCGACAGCCAGCGGATCGTCTGGCTCGACGGCCGCCACCTGCCGCAGGAGGTCGCCCTGGGACCGGCGGCCGGCGGCGTGGAGCTGGCCGGGCGGGTGCCGTAGCAGGTCTTCAAGCTCGCCGCGCCAGCGCCTCGACCCCTTCCAGCAGCCGGTCGATCTCCTGGCGGGTGTTGTACATCACGATCCCGGTGCGGAGCACGCCGCCGCGCTCCTCCAGACCCAGGACCTCGATGGCCCGGACGGCGTAGAAGTGGCCGTCCCAGACCTGCAAGCCCCGCTCGCCCAGAGCCCGGGCGGCGTCGAGGGGGCGGACGCCGTCGAGGGTGATCGACACCGTGGGGGCGCGTTGCCCCGCGGAATCCAACCCTGGGAAGTCCGGCCCGTGGACGGCGACGCCGGGGATTCGCCGGACGTTCTCGTGGTAGTAGGCGCCGAGACCGTGCTCCCAGCCGCCGATCGCCTCCATGGCGGAGACGATCCGCTGCCGCAGGGTGGTGCCCCCCGTTCCCCAGGAGGCGATGTACTCGATGGCGGCCTTCACGCCGGCCAGGGCGGCGTGGTTGAGGGTCCCGGTCTCGATCCGGAACGGCGCCGCGTCCTCCTGGGTGCGCAGCCGGTCCGTGCGCAGCCGGTCGAGCAGGCCGGGCCGGGAGTAGAGGATCCCCACGTGCGGGCCGTAGAACTTGTACGCCGAGCAGAGGAGGAAGTCGGCGTCGAGCGCCGTGACGTCCAGAGGGAAGTGGGCGGCGTAGTGGACGGCGTCGAGCAGCAGCCAGGCCCCCACCCGCCGCGACAGCTCGCGGGCGAGCCCGGCGTCGTTGACCGTGCCCAGGGCGTTCGACGCCAGCCCCAGGGCGACGAGGCGCGTGCGGCCGGTCACCTGGCGGGCGAAATCCTCCGGATCGAGCCGGCCGTCCGGCCGCAGGGCGACCTCGCGGATGACGATCCCCCGCTCGCGCAGGTTGAGCCACGGCCCCCGGTTCGCCTCGTGGTCGAGCTGGGTGATGACGATCTCATCCCCCGGCGCCATCTCCCGCGCCAGGGCCTGGCTCAGCGAGAAGTTGAGCGTCGTCATGTTCTGGCCGAACGAGAACCTCCCGGCCGCTGGGCGCGCCGAGGAAGGCCGCCACGGTCTCGCGGGTCGAGTCGAGAAGGCGGTCGGTCTCCCGCGAGGTCGGGAACTCGCCATGGCTGTTGGCGTTCGAGGTCCGGTAGTACCCGGCGATCGCCTCGATGACCGGCTCCGGCACCTGCGTGCCCGCGGGGCCGTCCAGAAAGGCCAGGGGAATCCCATCGACGGTCCGCGACAGGGACGGGAAGTCGCGGCGGCACCGGGAGCAGTCTTCGGCGGTGAACGGCATGAGGTCTCCTCTTTCAGCAGGCCTGTCGACCGGCGGAGATCATACCCTCACCCCCGGGCCTCCTATCCGGCTCCTACCGCCGGAACTCCCGCACCTCGCCACCCCCGAGGTCGATGATCACGCTGTGCTCGCCGGTCGAGCGGACCTCGCCGGCGCCGAAGACCGACAGGGTGATCAGGTCGCCCGCCTTCAAGGTCGCCGGGTCTTTCACCCCGAGGATGGGCGGCAGGGGGAGCACCTCGGCGGCGCCGTGCGGCGGCCGGACCGGCATCTCGGCCCGCGGCGGCTCGGTCAGCTCGCGGATCGGCCGCGAGCAGTTGTCGCAGTGGCCGCAGTGGTCCCAGTCGAACTCCTCGCCGAAATATTCGAGAATCATCTTCCAGCGGCAGAGCGCCGTCTGGGCGTAGAGCACCATGCGCCGCAGCCGGTCGCGATCCCCCTCGGAGCGCTTCTCGTAGCGGTCCGCCATCGCGTCCAGCGCCTCGGCGCCGAGGCCGCTCGCGGTCAGGCGGTACTCGCCAAGGGAGGGCTCGGCCACCATCTCCAGGTCCTTCATCATGGCGAGGACGACCCTCACCTTGGCCTGGGCGACCCCGGCGGCCCGCTTCTGGATCTCCCCGGCGGCGACCTCCTGCCGGTCCGCCCGCAGCCGCTCGAGCGCCTGGTAGACGGCGAGGAAGTGCTCCCGCTTCGGATACCGGCCGTTGAGGAAGAAGATCTGGGTGTTCCGGTCCTCCGCCTGGTACAGGAGGACGCAGCGGGCGGGCTCGCCGTCGCGCCCCGCCCGGCCGGCCTCCTGGTAATAGGACTCCAGCGAGCCCGGCAGGTTGTAGTGGACCACGAAGCGGATGTCCGGCTTGTCGATCCCCATGCCGAAGGCGTTGGTGGCGACGATCACCCGCAGCTCTCCGGCCATGAAGCGGTCCTGGGTGCGCTTGCGCTCGCGCGCTCCCAGCCGGCCATGGTACCGGGCCACCGCGAAGCCGAGGCTCTCGAGATGCTCGGTGACCTCCTCGCAGTCCTTGACCGTGGAGACGTAGACGATGCCCGTCCCCGCGATCTCGCCCAGCAGCCGGGCGAGCGTCTCGCGCTTCACCTCCTCCCGCGCGGTGGGGATCACCTCGAAGCGGAGGTTCTCGCGGAAGACGCCGATGTCCACCACCTCCATGTCCTCGCGGCCGAGCTGGCGGCGGATGTCGTCCACCACGGCGGGAGTAGCGGTGGCGGTCAGCGCCAGCACACGGGGGTTGCCGAGCGCCTCGATCGCCGAGCGCAGGTGCAGGTAAGAGGGGCGGAAGTCGTGCCCCCAGTGCGAGATGCAGTGCGCTTCGTCGATCACGAAGACGTCGATCAGGTTGGTCTTCAAGCGGTCCAGGAACTCCGGCTGCATCAGCCTTTCCGGAGTGACGAAGACGAACTCCCGCTGCTCCTTCTCGATCTCCTCCAGGACCTCGCTCTCCTCCCCGGCGGAAAGCGTGCTGTTGACCTGGGCGGCGTTGATGCCCAGGTCGTGCAGCTTGTCCACCTGGTCCTTCATCAGCGAGATCAGCGGCGAGACGATGACCGTGGTGCCCGGCAGCTCCGAGCCCGGAAGCTGGTAGCAGAGCGACTTGCCCGCTCCGGTAGGCATGATCGCCAGCGTGTCCTGGCCGGCGAGGATGGAGCGGATGACCTCTTCCTGCCCCTCGCGGAGCTCCCGGAAGCCGAAGGTGCGGCGCAGCGCGCGCCGAAGGATCGAAAACGGAATCGTCTCTGCCATGGAGTTCCTTCCAGGAAGTCTCTTCCAAGAATACCGCTCGGGGAAGGTGAGCAATCGCCGTGCCGCACGTCTGGACGCAACAGACCGGCCGTCTGGTCCGTATAAAAACCCGGGCTCGACCCCGTGGACCCGTTGACGAGGGGCTCGGCCGGCGTTACACTAGTTCTACAAAAAGCCAAAGGGGTATGGGTAGGAGTTGCACTGCCCCCCTTGGGAAGTCCCCTGGGGTGAGGCGAGCTGGGAAAAATTCTTCTCTTTTTTACGAGGTAGGATGATGGTCACGTTTGTCAGCACATTGGTGGTCGGCGCCGTCGCGGGCTTCGTCATGGAGCAGCAGTGGGGAACGAATCTGGTCCGCGCGGTCCGCAGGCACCAGATGCGTGCGCGCGTGCTGCGCCGGCAGGGCGTCAGCCCCCTGCGCGCCTGGTTCGACGGTCAGGAGTAGGGGCTTACCCGCCCGGGAAATCCCGGGCGGCACGCGTGGTCCTCCGCTTTACTTACACACGACCCGCACCCGGTGCCAGGCGTTGTTGGCGTACCCCTTGAAGTTCCAGACCTGAGAGGGGTCGCCCGGCTGGGTCTGCGCCGCGGTGTCGAAGGCGCGGCAGAGGATCTCGTGCTCTCCGGGGGCGAGATCGAGCAGCGCGGTCCAGAACGCCCAGGTCCAGCCGTCCCCTCGCGTCAGCTCCGCGACCGTCCAGGTCCCGCCGCCGTCCGCCGAGACGTCCACCCGGGCGACCTCCCGGCCGCCGCCCGCCACCGCCCAGCCGCGCGCCTGAACCCTTCCGGCCGCGACCCTCTCCCCCGCGAGCGGCGAGCAGATCGCCGAGTTGACCGGCGACTCGCCGAGCATCATCCCCTTCTCCCAATCGACCGTCTCCGGCCCGACCGCGGCCGGGAAGAGGCGGTACGCCTTCGCCTGGAAGTAGTTGTCGGACGGACCCTCCTGCAGGGTGATCCGCGAGAGCCACTTGACGCTGCGAGCGCCGATGTAGCCCGGCACGACCACCCGCAGGGGCGCGCCGTGCACCGGCGGCAGCGGCGCGCCGTTCATCGTGTCCGCCAGCAGCACCTCGGAGTGCAGGGCCTTCTCCAGGGGAATCGAGCCGCCGAACTGGAACCGGTGGCCATGACGCTCCGTCTCGTCGAGGCCGGTGAACGCGGCGTGGCGCGCCCCGGCCCGCGGCCCGGCCGCGGCCAGCACCTCGCGCAGCGGCACCCCCGACCACCCGGCGTTGCTGATCGCCTCCGACCCCCAGGGGAGCTCGTTGGGGATGGGAGCGAACGCGATCAGCTCGGAGCGGCGGTTGCCCGCGCACTGGAGCGTGGCGGCGGCCGAGGCCCGGGGGAAGCGCCGGAGATCCTCCAGCGACAGCGACAGCGGCCGCTCCACCAGGCCGTCGATCGTCAGCCGCCAGGCCGCCCGGTCCACCTCCGGGACGTTGCCATGGCTGCGGACGAAGAACAGCTCGTTGGGGGTGGCGAAGGAGTCCAGCAGGAGGTCGGAGGGGGGGCCGCCGTTGAACGGCTCCTCCTGCCGGACCAGCAGGCGGGGGTGCTTGTCGAACGCGGTCATCGCCGGCAGGCTACTCGTCGTAGGAGAGCTGCCGCGAAGCTCCGGCGGTATTCGCCGGAACCGCCGCCGGGACCACTCAGCGGCTCGAAGATGTCGCAGGAGGTCATCTCGCCGCCGTAGACGTGCAGGGTGAGCGAGGCCTGGTCCGGCCGGGCGTTCGCCAGCACGTGGTGCTCGAAGGGGGGCAGCAGCGCTCCGGCCGTGCCCGCCACCGCCCGCACCGAGTCGCGCTCGGCGAAGCGGCAGACCCCGTCCTCCCCCTCCTCCATCAGCTCGTAGCGGTGCACCTCCATCTCCCCTTCCAGCACCCCCTCGACGCACCAGATGCCCGCGTGGTCGTGGAGGGCGGTGCGCTGACCCGGGCCCCAGGTCATCACCAGGGCCGTGAAGCCCAGCTCCGGATCGCTGTAGAGGAGACGGCGGGCGTAGGAGTCCGGCTTCATCCGCCGGAAGCGCTCGGGCAGGATCAGCCCCTCGTCGGGAATGAAGGATTCCAGATCGTTCTTGATCCGCTCCGCGATGGCGTGGACGTCCTTCAGACGCACCGCGTCGCACAGCCGGACGATCAGGGGGTCCACGATCGCGGGCGTCTTCGTCATCGATTCCATCGGAGCCTCTCCATCGCTAATCCTGCTCCAGGCTAGTCCTGCTCCAGATAAGTGTATCCCGAGAGCCCCTCTTCATAGCGGCGCAGGAGCTGCCGTGACTCCTCGAAGGTGATGCGCTTGGAGCGCAGGGCCTGCTCGGCCGCCCGCCGCACCCGGGCCACCAGGTCCTCCCGGTTGTAGCGCACGTAGCGGAGGACGTCGCTCACCGTGTCGCCGCTCACCACCCCTTCGATCTTGTAGTCGTCGTCCGGGTCCAGCGAGACGTGGACGGTGTTGGTGTCGCCGAAGAGGTTGTGCAGGTCGCCCAGGATCTCCTGGTAGGCGCCGACCAGGAAGACCCCCAGGTAATAGGGCTCGCCGGGGCGGAAATCGTGCAGCTCCAGCACGTCCTTGACGTCCCGGCGGTCGATGAAGTGGTCGATCTTGCCGTCCGAGTCGCAGGTGATGTCGGCCAGCACGCCCCGGTTCGCCGGCTCCTCTTGCAGGCGGTGGATCGGCACCACCGGGAAGAGCTGGTCGATCGCCCAGGAGTCGGGCACCGACTGGAAGACCGAGAAATTGCAGAAGTAGGTGTCCGCGAGCTGCCGCTCGAGCCCCTCGAGATCCTCCGGCACCTGCGGCATGGTGCGCGTGATGCGGAGGATCTTCTGGCAGGTGGCCCAGAACAGGTCCTCGGCGAGCCCGCGGTTCTCGAGCGACAGATGGCCGAGGTTGAACAGGCTCAGGCACTCGTCGCGGTAGGAGATCGCGTCGTGGTAGGCCTCGAGCAGATTCTTGCGCGAGACCTCGCGGTAGGTCTCGAACAGGTGCCGCAGCGAGGGCTCGGCGTCCAGCGGCGGCTTGCGCGGCAGCTTGCCGAGCTCGAACTCGGAGACCCCCAGCACGTCGATGACCAGCACCGCGTGGTGCGCCACCGTGGCGCGGCCGGACTCCGAGACGATCGTCGGGTGCGGCACCTCGCGGGCGTCGCACACCTCCATGAGGCCGAACACGATGTCGTTGGCGTACTCCTGGAGCGTGTAGTTGAGCGACGAGGTGAAGTTCGTCTGCGAGCCGTCGTAGTCCACCCCGAGGCCGCCGCCGACGTCCAGATACCCCAGCGGCGCCCCCAGCTCCACCAGGTTGACGTAGACCTGCGCCGCCTCGCGCAGGCCGTCCTTGACCGAGCGGATCGAGGAGATCTGGCTGCCGAGATGGAAGTGGAGCAGCTCGAAGGTGTCGAGCAGGCCGTTTTCCTTCAGGAAGGTCACGGCGCCCAGCAGATCGCGGCCCGAGAGGCCGAACTTCGAGCGGTCCCCCGCCGAGCCCTCCCAGTGCCCCGCCCCCTTGGCGGACAGGCGAGAGCGGATGCCGATGCGGGGCCGCACTCCCATCCTCTGCGAGATCTGGTGGATCAGCGGCAGCTCCGAAGGCTTCTCCACCACCAGGACCACGTGCCGGCCGAGCTTCGAGGCGAGGAGGGCGGTCTCGATGTACTCCTCGTCCTTGTAGCCGTTGCAGATGATCAGCCCATCCTCATCCTCCAGCATCGCCATCACGGCGAGCAGCTCGGGCTTCGATCCCGCCTCCAGCCCGTAGTGGTAGGGGCGGCCATACTCGACCAGCCGCTCGACCAGATAGCGGTCCTGGTTGACCTTGATCGGATAGACGCCGCGGTAACCGCCCTTGTAGCCGTACTCGGCGATGGCGCCGGCGAACGCCTCGTTGAGCTCGACGACGCGCGCCTTGATGATCTCCGAGAAGCGGATCAGCAGCGGCAGGCTGATCCCCCGCTCGCGCACCTCGTCCACCAGCTCCTTCAGATCGATCGCCGGCGCGCCCTTCCCGCCCGGGTGGACGACGATGCAGCCGGCGTCGTTGACGGAGAAATAGTCGTTCCCCCAACCCCGGATGTTGTAGAGGTCGAGGGAGTCGGCCGGCGACCAGCGGCGGGAAAGCGGGGCAGTAGCCATCTCGGCGGAGAGCTCCCAAGCCCCGGAGGGCCAAAGTCGTTAAAACGCGGAAAAACCGGGCGGACCCGCCCGGCCGCACGGACTTTAACATGGATGGGCGGGGGGACCTTCCCCTGGGGATGCCACCACCCTGTGATACCGTTTTCCGCTCCATGCCCCCGCCCTCGCGGGGCACTTCCGGAGCCCATGCGATGACCGATATCCGAGGACCCGTCCGGGTCCGTTTCGCCCCCTCGCCCACGGGGTTCCTGCACGTGGGCGGCGCCCGCACGGCGATCTACAACGACCTGCTGCGCCAGAGCGTGGGCGGCGCCTTCCTCCTGCGCATCGAGGACACCGACAAGGAGCGCTCCGACGAGGCGATGACCCGCCAGATCCAGTCCGCCCTGGCCTGGATCGGCACCGCCTGGGACGAGGGGCCGTTCCTGCAGAGCGAGCGGCTCCCCCGCCACCAGGAGCGCGCCGGGGAGCTGCTGGCCGCGGGCAAGGCCTACCGCTGCTTCTGCACCCCCGAGGAGCTGGACGCCCAGCGCGCCGAGGCCGAGAAGCGGGGCCTCTCCTTCCGCTACCCGCGCACCTGCCTCAAGCTCTCGCCCCAGGAGACCGAGGAGCGCCTCGCCGCCGGCAAGCCGTTCGCCGTCCGCTTCCAGATGCCGGACGAGCACATCACCTTCACCGATCTCGTGCGCGGCGACATGGACTTCCCGCCGGATGCCCTCGACGACTTCATCCTCCTGCGCTCCGACGGCAACCCGACCTATCACATGTCGGTGGTCTGCGACGACATCGACATGGGGATCACCCACGTCATCCGCGGCGAGGACCACCTGTCGAACACCCCCAAGCACGTGCCGCTGTTCCGGGCGCTGGGCGGCACGGTGCCGACCTTCGGCCACCTGCCGCTGATCCTGGGGACCGACAAGAAGCGCCTCTCCAAGCGCTTCGGCGCCACCTCGGTCGAGGAGTTCCGCAACGAGGGGATCCTGCCGCAGGCGCTCTACAACTTCCTGGCCCTCCTCGGCTGGAACCCGGGCGACGACCGGGAGATCCTCTCGCGCGACGAGATGATCCGCCTGTTCACCGTCGATCGCCTGAACGCCTCGCCGGCCGTCTTCGACCGCGAGAAGCTCTGGTGGATGAACGCCCAGTACCTCTCCCTCCTCGACTTCGAGGCCCTGCGCCCCCACCTCGAGCCTTTCCTGGAGCAAGTCGGCTTACGCGACCTGGACCCCGCCCGTCTCGCCGCCGCGGTGAACCTCCACCGCACCCGCGCCCGGACGCTCAAGGACCTCGCCGAGCTGGTCGTCCCCTACTTCCAGGACGTGACGTACGACCCCGAGGCGAGCGCCAAGTTCCTCAAGGACCCGGACCTGCCGGCCCATCTGGAGGCCCTGCGGGATCGCTACGCCGCCCTGCCGGGCTTCGACAAGGACTCCCTGGACGCCGCCCTCCGCGCCCTGGCCGAGGAGCGGGGGATCAAGGCGGGCGCGCTGATCCACCCCACCCGCATGGCCCTCTCCGCCGCCGCCCAGGGTCCGCCCCTCTTCGACCTGGTCGAGGCCATGGGCCGGGACGCCAGCCTGCGCCACCTCGACCGCTTCCTCGCCTTCCTGAGGGGGACCGAGGTCAGCGGCGGCTAGGGGCGGCTAGGAATACCGCCGGACCCGCCCGGAGTTGACCTCCCGGGGCCGGTTCGGCTAACCTCCGTCCCTGTCCTGCTGGGAGGTCGTTCAACGGTAGGACATGCGGCTCTGACCCGCAGAATCGGGGTTCGAATCCCTGCCTCCCAGCCAATTCAAGGAGCGTTCGAGGCCGCGCGAGCGGCCTTTGGTATTTCTGGAGATGGACCCCCGCAGGAAGCCAGCGCCAGTGAGCATGAAGCCATGATCTCCGTCCTCGGCGGCCGGCGTGAGCTGCGGGCGAGCCTGCTCATCGGGCTCTGCTGTCTGCTGGTCTACAACGCCAACCGGCGGGCGATCAGCGCCGGCGACACCTACCCGGCGCGCTACCTGCCGTTCGCGATCTGGCAGCACCACACCGTCCTTCTCGATCCGATCGCGCCGCTCGCCGCCCAGGGGCGAGGCAATACGGCGTTCTGGATGATGCACGCGCCCGGCGGCCATATCATCTCGCTGTACCCCGTGGAGCTGCCGGTGCTCATCGCGCCGCTCTACCTCCCCGCGGTCGGCTACCTGCACCTGCGGGATTGGACGGATGTGCGGCTGGACCACGTGGCGAGGGTCATGGAGAAGCTCTCCGCCTCGCTCATTGCGGCGCTTTCCGCGTCGCTCCTCTACCTGCTGCTGCGGCGCCGGGCGGCGGCGCCGGTCGCACTGCTGCTCACCCTGGCTTACGCCTTCGGCACCACCACCTGGGTGATCGGCAGCCAGGCTCTGTGGCAGCACGGGATGGCCGAGCTCCTGGTGATCGGCCTCCTGCTGCTCCTCACCGGGCCGTGCACCGCGCCGCGGGCGCTCGCGGCGGGGTTGCTGTGCGGGCTCATCGCCGGCAACCGCCCGCCGGATGCCATCCTCGCGGCGGCGCTGGGCGCCTACGGACTGTTCTGGGCCGGCCGCCGGGCGGCGCTGCTCGCCGCCGCCGCGGCGCTGCCGGTGGGCCTGGTGCTGCTCTACAACCTCCGCGTGGCCGACAACCTAGCCGGCGGTTACGGCCGGGGCGCCCATGCCCATCCCGGCTTTCTCCAGCACGACCTGCTTTCCGGCCTCGGCGGATTGCTGTTCAGCCCGACGCGGGGACTGCTCGTCTTCTCACCCTTCCTGCTCTTCCTCGTCCTGGCCTGGCGGCACCTGCCGCGCGACCGCGGCGAGCGCGCCCTCACCCTGGCGATGAGCGCCGGCGTCGCCCTCCAGGTCCTGCTCTATGCCAAGACCGACTGGCGGGCCGGCATCTCCTGGGGGCCGCGCTATATGACCGACCTCCTGCCGCTGCTCCTGTGGATGCTGGTGCCGGTGGCCGCCTCCCTGCGCGGCGTCGGCCGGGCGTGCTTCCTGCTCGCGGTCGGCGCCGCGGTCGCCATCGAGGCCATCGGCGCCTTCTGGTACACCGGCGCGACCGACACCGCGATCTTCGCCGTTGCCAGCGGTCCCCACCAGATGCGGGCCGCCTGGGACTGGCGGAACGCACCCTTCATCGCTTCCTTGCAGAATGGTCTCGCGCCGGCGGAGCTGATGATCGAGATGCGCGGCAATCTTGACGCCATCGAAACTGGTGCCATCGAGACGGACGCCATCGAGGCCGGCGGCCGCGCGACCTCCACCGTCACCGCGGGCCAGGAGGTCGCCGCCACCGGCTGGGCGCTGGCCGGCCACGCGACGCCCTGGCAGGTGGCGGTCGTCATCGACGGCCGGCAGCCGCCCATCGCCTCCCGCACCTTCCTGGACCGGCCTGACGTCCGCCGCGTGCTGCACGAGGCAAGCCCCGCCGGCTGGCGCATCCCGCTCGGCACGGCCGGCCTCGCTCCCGGCGAGCACCATCTGACCGCCTTCGCCTGGGCCTCCGAGAAGGGAGAGGGATATTATCTGGCGGAGCGCACGCTGACCGTGCGGGCACCGGCGGCGGGAGAAGGGGAGCCGGCCACCGGCGAGGATCTCAACGAGGGCTTCAAGACGGCGGCGGCGCGGCTTCGCGCGCACCAGCAGGGGCCGGGTTACTGGCTCACCGCCTATACGAGCGCGGCGCGCTTCGAGGCGCCGCGCCCGGAGATGAACACCTTCCTCACCGCTCTCCTGCTCGACCTGCTCGATCCGCTGGCGGCCACCGATGGTCTCGGCGACAGCTTGCAGCGCGCCCGCCAGCACCTCACCGGCCAGATCGAGGCCGGCGGGCTGGTGCGCTACCACGGCCGCCCCGACGCTCCCGGCATCGGCACCCTGGGATGCGCCATCACACCGGACGCCGACAACACGGCGCTCGTCTGGAGGCTCGCTCCCGACCCCGACCGCCGGCGGCTGCCGGCCGCCCTGGCGACCCTCGACCGCTATCGCACTCGCGAGGGCCTCTACCGCACCTGGCTCGCGCCGCGTGAGGCCTACCAGTGCCTCGACCCCGGCAGCGATCCGGACCCAGCCGACATTGCCATCCAGATGCACGTGCTGCTGCTGCTCGCCAAAGTGCAGCCGCCGGCCGGCCGCGCGCTCTGCGCAGCTCTCCGCCCGGTGGTCGACCAGGATCGGGTCTGGGTCTACTATCGAAGGACGCCGCTGGTCCCGATCCTGCGCCTGACCGACCTCCGGCGCGCCGGCTGCGAGTTGGAGCTGCCCGAGTCGCGGCTGCGGACGCAGGTCCCCGGCCAGGAGATCTGGGTGTCTCTCGTCCGGCTCCTGGGGCAGGCCGACGCGGCCGGCGCGGCGAAAATCCAGGCGGTGCTGCACCAGCTTGCCAAGGACGACTTTGCCCTGTTGCGAAAGAATCCGCCGCTCCTCTACCACAACGATCTCACCGCGACGGTCCCTCGATACTACTGGTCCGAGGACGTCGGGTATGCGCTCTGGCTAAGGCTCGCTGACGAATATGCGCACCTCCGGCACTCCCATCCGAACGGCTAAAGCTTCCACGGCGCGGCGCAAGCCACCGGTGACGGATCGCACGCCGCCACCGAGGCCGGCGCCCGTTCCCCAACAGGCCTCCCAACAGGCCCTCCGGCAGGCTCCGCCCCGATTGGCGCCTGCCATGCCGGCGGCCCCTTCGACTGGCGGCCGCCTCGGCGAGCGCCTTCGCCGCTACCTGTCCTGCCTGCGCCTGCCGGAGATCCTCGTTCTTCAGGGCTCGCCCCTGCTCGGCGCCGCCTTCGCGATCCGCCACCCGGCGGCGGAGACCGTGGGGCCGCTGGCGATCCTCATCGCCGCCAACGTCTGCCTGATGGCGCACGTCTTCATGCTCAACGACTGGTCCGGCCTGACCGCCGACCTCACCGACCCCAACAAGGCCGCCGGCGTCTTCACCGCCAGAGGTGTAGGCCGCAAGGAGATCGGGGGGCTGGCGGCCGGCCTGCTGGCCTTGAGCCTCCTCCTCTTCGGCCGCCTCGGCCCGAGCACCCTCGGGCTGTCCCTGGCCATCGCCGCCTTGAGCGCCCTCTATTCCCTGCCCCGCTTCAATTGGAAAAGCAGGCCGCTCCTCAACTCAGCGGCCCACCTGGCCGGCGGCGTCCTCCATTTCCTCCTCGGCTACTCGCTGGGCAACGCCATCGACGGCCGCGGCCTCGCCATTGCCACCTTCTTCGCCCTGACCTTCGCCGCCGGCCACCTGACCCAGGAGGTCCGCGACCACCAGGGCGACGTCCTCAGCGCCATCCGGACCAACGCGGTGATCTTCGGCCCCCGCCGCACCTTCGCCGCCAGCCTGGCCCTCTTCACCCTGGCCTACGCCCTCCTCCTCTTCCTGGCCCTCCAGGGCATCCTCCCCCATCCCCTGGCAGCCCTCGTCGCCCTCTACCCCCTTCACCTGCGCTGGTCGCTCAAGACCCTGGCCGAGGGCCTCACTTACGAGAGCATCCGCCGCCTGCAATCCCGTTACCGCGCGCTCTACGCCATCATCGGCCTGGCCATGGTGGCAGCCCTGTGGCTTAGCTGAAGTCGATCTCGCGCGAGCGGGCCTTGGTGTTTCTGGACTGTACGGTCTGCTGCTAAACTGGCCCTTGATGAGCAGCTCTATCCTTCAGAAATACCGCGCGGAGATCCTCGATCTGGCCCTGCGACACGGGGCAAGAAACGTGCGCGTCTTCGGCTCCCTGGCCCGGGGCGAAGGCACCGAGGAAAGTGACCTCGACCTGCTCGTCACGCTCGGCGAGGGGCGCTCGCTCCTGGATCTCGTGGGGCTCAAGCAGGATTTGGAAGATCTCGTACATCACCCGGTGGATGTCGTGACCGAGCGAGCCCCTCTCTCCCTACCTGCGGGATCGCGTCCTTTCGGAAGCCATTCCCCTGTGAGTCGGGATGACCTCTATCTGCGGCATATCCTCGATGCTATTGAGAAGATCGAGAGGTACGTTGGGATAGGACATGACGAGTTCATGGCGGCGTCCCACTGGCAGGACGCGACCATCCGTCAACTCGAAATCATCGGCGAAGCGGTCAAGCGGCTCTCCCTTGAAGTCACTGAGCGCCGGCCCGAAGTCCCTTGGCGCCGTATCGCCGGCATGCGCGACGTCCTCATTCACAACTACATGGGGGTGGACGTGGAAACTGTGTGGCAGGTTACCCAGGACAACCTGCCACAACTACGTCAGACAGTCGAAGAACTCCTGAGCGAGCGATAGGGCACAGAGAATTTCCGAGCACCCCAGTTTTAGGTTTCGAACCCTTTCCGACGCCTCTCAGCTCCCTCTTCCCAGTGCCGTGCCTCACGCTCATAGTCTCCTGCAAGGCTTCGCAATACAGCGGCGATTCGAGGCCACCGGTCGACAAACTGATCCGCCTGCACCCTGTACTTCATGGCTAAGTCAAGCTCCTGATCACCTCCGTCGAGCATACCTCGCATAGTCACGCCTCGGTCGTTATGGAGTCGCTGCCCCAGGCCATCTTCGACTTTGGCAGCTTGGATATCCTCCAGCAGATCACGGACCTCAATACATGGCCAGATGCCATCTGGCGCGGGAGGACTTGAGGCGAGAACAAATCCGATATGCAGATCGCCTACCTCTAGCAGGCTGCTGAAAAACTCCCGGATCGCGGTAAAATTACCGTATTCCGGGAGGTTGAGAGATGCGTGGAGACGACCGGCAGCAGGGAGCGATGTTCAGCTACGTTTCTCTGGAGCAGCGGGTGCCCGAGAACCATCCTCTGCGTCCCATCCGGGCCATGGTCGATCAGTCGCTGGTGGAGCTTTCGGCAGCCTTCGAAGGCTTGTATTCGAGGGTGGGGCGACCGTCGATCCCACCGGAGAAGTTGCTGCGCGCGTTGCTGCTGCAGGTGCTGTACACGATCCGAAGCGAGCGGATGCTGATGGAGCAACTGGATTACAACCTGTTGTTCCGCTGGTTCGTCGGCCTGGGAATAGATGATGGGGTGTGGGTGCCGACGGTGTTCAGCAAGAATCGGGACCGGCTGTTGGAAGGCGACATTGCCCAGGAGTTCTTTACCCGCGTGCTCGCCCAGGCGAAGAAACGGCATCTGCTGTCGACCGAGCACTTTACGGTGGATGGCACCTTGATCGAGGCGTGGGCGGGTCAGAAGAGCTTCCGGCCGAAAGAGCGTCCAGGCGGTGACCCTCCGCCGGATGATCCTGGCAACCCAACGGTGGATTTCCATGGGGAGAAGCGTTCCAACGCGACCCACCAGTCGACGACTGATCCCGAAGCCCGGCTGTTCAAGAAGGGCAAAGGTCGCGAAGCCAAGTTGTCTTACATGGGCCACGTTCTGATGGAAAACCGTCATGGCTTGGTGGTCGATGCCGAGTTGACGTCGGCGACGGGGACCGCGGAACGAGAGACGGCGTTGCAAATGCTGGCGCGGACGGCAGGATCTGGAGAGGTAACAGTGGGTGCGGACAAGGGCTATGACACCCGTGACTTTGTGGCCCAGGCTCGGGATCTCGAGGTCACCCCACACGTGGCGCAGAACACCGCTGGACGCAAAAGCGCAATCGATGGCCGGACGACGCGTCATCCGGGGTACGCGATCAGCCAGAGAATCCGTAAGCGGGTGGAAGAAGTCTTCGGCTGGATGAAGACGATCGGCCTGATGCGCAAGACCCGGCATCAGGGGGTGGACCGGGTCGGCTGGATGTTTGTCTTCGCCGCGGCGGCCTACAACCTGATCCGAATGCGGAACTTGGCGGAGGCGGCATGACAACAGCAGGAACAGGGGCCGGAAGCGACCCGAAGCCAGGCCGAAAGCCCTCCCAGAGCACTCTGGGATTCTGCTCGCGCTCCCGGCTCTCATCTCTTCAGGTACCCCAAGCCTCGCTCTGGACCACTAGAATTGCCATCAAGCCCGATTTTCAGCAGCCTGCTAGGCGATGAGTTGCGCGAAGCAGTTGCCTCGACTCATCAACCCATTGCTTGAGGAACTCGCCGTCAACAGTTCCATCCTCGCGCACACCTGGAAGGGTCCTCCATCCAGACAGGAGCTGATATGCATTCATCCTCCGGGCCCCTCGTGACTTGTCCCCCTCCGCCTTGGGATCCGAGTTGGGTGCTTCGATTTCTTCTCCTTGCAGGGTACTAGGCCTATAGATCTCAGAGACGACATCAACAAAGAAGCCGGGGCTCTGGGCAAGATGGCGGCTAAGAGCCGGTGGGCTTGAATGATGACCGAAGACTCCCAAGTACGCCCATTCAAGCTTCGCAAGTCGCTCAATGGAAATTGATGACTGTCCGAGGCAGGAGAAGGCCTCTATGAAATCGTGGCGAGAGAGTGCCTGGATATCGAAGCCTTCTGGATCGCAGCGAAGTAGCTCTTCAAGGCAGCTTGCTACAAGGTCCGCACGCTCATTCTCTCTGCCCTGTTCACCATAGAGAACCAGAAGATGAAGGGAGTCTGCTGGCCGCCCAACTTGTAAGAGCTGCTGTGCCGCAGTCTCTACATAAGGGAAATCGGGCCCAAGTCCGGAGGTTTGAAAGTGCTTCCAGAAAGCGGCGGCAACGGCCGCATGGGTCGCTTCCGCAACCTCCCAAGCCTTCGGGAAGTCGCCAGTCACCAGCAAAAGACGACCGGACTGCTCCGGCGATGGGTTTCCTTCGCTTATGTGGTGTTCGAGCCATGACCAACCCTCAGCCTGGAAGCGCTTCGATAGGTAGCCAGATGCAAACTGAATATCTGCCAAACCGTTGGCATCTAACAAAGCGAGCATCTCGCGGTCGTATGTAGCAATAGCCGCTTGCGCGAGACTTATACCGACTGACCAGGGCAGCTTCATGCCTATGGCGAAACTATGAATCTCAGGCCAAATCATCGATTTTGAGATCTTAGCCGCGGCCTGAGTGCGAAGCTGAGTAAGTGTCGAATCGTAGTCACTGCTACCTGGTCTAACATCTGGAATATCTGGCATGTATTCGTTGAAAAGCCAAGCGAGCTGCTTTGAAGGAGCGATAGGCTGAAATATTTTTGTCACTTCCTCTATACGAACCAATTCGGCAGATGGCAGAGCCGACGTTGCCTCATTGAAATCGCGGTAATGAGAAGCTAGCGCGCGAAGCGACTCCCAAATCTGATCACGCGCTTGGCTATCGAGGCTCTCTTCAGAGCCCAAATCATGAAGCGATTCAAGAACTCTGGCGCGCAGAAGGGAAGGCAAGCTTGGAAGCCGTCCAAGCAGAGACACCCATTTTTCTGGATCGGCACTGGAGTCCTTCAAGAGCCGCAGGCAAATCTCATCTATTTGCTTCCAGTATTCCTCCCAAGTCACACTGATCTCTTGCGGCTTCCAATCTCTGAATAGCGGTTCACTCAGATTGATGGGAAAACCCCTGCGTTCGGGCAGCAGCGAAATCATTAATGACCAGGCAACAGATGGGTGTCGCGTTCGCAGCCCATCGAGCGCAGCAAGACGACTTTCAACAGTTACGCCAGACTGAGGGTATATGGGGCGGAAGATAGCCACGAGGCACGCTGAGGGGCGATTCGCAAGACGGCCGCCAGGGTCCACTTCTGCCAAGCGCGCAAGAACATCAACCGTCTGTCCGAAATCAGCTGGCGACCATGAACAGACCTCAAGAGCCCACAGGAGACTAGAATGTGGTGAGTCAGTAAAGGGTGCACTGACCTCCTTGCCATCCGTGAACATTCGCCGGAGCAGCGGAGGTTCGCCTTGTAGGCCGTCCCTCACGGCCTCTAGAAATATCTTTGGAGCGGCCTCGGCAAACAGCGTAAGAACATCTCGCAACGAGATCCAGAGCCGGCATGTATTATCTTGGTTTGCGGATTGAAGAATTTTTTGCAGAGTCCAAGATGCCCAATCTTGTCCGGTTAATGTCGATCCCGTAATGACCTCACTGCCATGAGCGCCGAGGAGGGCGAGAGCGGTTGCCATACCAAGACGAAGATCGTTCGAATGAGTGGGCGCCTTGCCTAATACAGACGCCATCCAGCGTTCGTCAGCCGAGAGATCAAGAGCTGGATTAAGCTCGCCAAAAACGGCAGATGCCGCTGCCTGGAAGGCTTCAAGGTCTTCCTTGCGCAAATTATATTTCAAAAGGAGCCAAGCATCAAAGTGCGAAACTAACCCAATGGATGAGCCGAAGCGAGCAAATATTGGATCTTGCGCTAATATAAGAGCTGAGATTTCTTCACTGACTGGCTCATATTCCGTTCCAAAAAATGGGTGAAGGAGCGAGACATCCCCTGCTGAGCGCTCATCCCATCTTCCCACGAGCAAAGCGCGCCGTTGGAGACGCGGAACAGGAGCTATTGCCCATGAGGGCCGATGAAGCTCGGGCTTTCGCGCAAGCCTTCGGCGGGCCGCGAGCAAGCTCAGACGCGCAAGGTTTCCCGTCTCTCTTGCGAGCCGTTCGCTGAGACCGACTGCTGCAAGTACTTTACTTACTTCTTGGGAGTCGATCGGTTGCAGCGTTATGTCGGCAGACCTCCCGCCCACAATTGGCACGATCAAGTGATGCACAGATCCTCGCCCGAGGTCGTCAATTACTTCCTGCGTTCTGGGGACAAGAACCAGCGGCACCGGATGATCGCGGAGCCTTCTCCAAGCTTCGACCTTGTCAATGAGCGCCATCCTTGACAGGAAGAGCCCCCCGTCAATATCTGCGTCCATCAATGCCAATGCACTAATGAATGCAATGACATCGTCATAGCTGGCCCCTTGGATTGTGATGACCTGACCAGGGCCGGCCAACTTGGATCGAAGCGCATCAACATTATTTTTTCGTCCGGCGAGCACCGCAGCGGCAGGGAACAGAGGCTCCGTCGCTGCTGACCAAGACGCCCACCAAGTCTCAGCAGAAAGAAGGCCGTGCGGATGGAGTCCAAGCAACTCCGAAAGCCATGCATGCGTGATGGGCGCTGACTCGAGCCAAGTCTCGAGGTCATCGACACCGTGACCGCGAACCACCTTCCAGCGTCCCTCGGAGGATTTTGTATTAGTCCATTCGCTCCGCTTCGCCCAGCGTCGCAGTGAAACCGCTATATAGGTACATTCGTTCGTTGGGGATCCGTCTGGTGTAGCGAGCCGCTTGGCGAAGTCTTTATCCGCCTTTGTATTTGCGTTCTTCTCGACCGACAATTCCCATAGCGACAGGCCTGCGGGAACAAAGGCGTTGGCCTCAGTCGCTCGCGCAGTGCCGTCCCAACCGCCTGTCGCGATTCCCTCACCGCCGGGAAAGCCGAGCTGCACAACGCCATGCCCTGTCTCGAGGACCAGCCGCCGGATCAACCTCGGTAGATCACTCCGCGCCCCGATTGAGTCAGCCCAACGCGCGAGTTCGGTCTGGTCAACGAAGCCTAGCCTAGCCACAGGAACCTTCCTCACGACGTGTGTACCCAGAGAGCATGACCCCGATTCTACCTCTGGAATGACGACATTTTCCCTTTTCGCCTTCAATCCTGTGTACAGAGGAGAGGCCGGCGGCGGTTCCCCTTTACTGAAAGACAATGGGGCTACTGGCAGTACCCTTCTTGACCTACATCTATAAATATGGAAAGTTGGGCAGGTGAAAATTACCGTAGAGATTCCAGACGACCTTTCAAGAAAGCCAAGGCCACGGCTACGATGCGAGGGGAAAGCCTCAAGGATTTTGTAACGGAAGCACTCCAGGAACATCTCAACCGAAAGACCGCCGGTCTCGTCGCAACGTGGCTGGAGAAGCTTCTTCGGTCAGGCACGGCCAGAAGAGGTGGAGCTGGTCGACGCGGTAGCTGCCGAGGAGCTGGAGCGGATCGATCCGGACGAGCGGCGGTGATCCCGATACCAACGCTGTCTCTGCTCTTCGGCCGGTGATCCGGTCTTGCCAAATTACTGTCCGAAATTGCCGCGCCCGGCCGATAGCGCGCTTTCCGGCGTTCAGGGCACCCCTTTCTGTAGAACGGGTGGAAATTCTGGAGCTTGCACGAGCTTCCGTCTACACCACCTCGTCCTCCACAGGAAGGAGAGATCCATGAAGAGACTCGTTCTTGGCGGTGCCGCGATGCTGCTCGTCTTGGCGACCATCGTCACTCGGCCGGTCAATGCCTGTCCCATTGGTTACGACCCCGGAAGTTGCAACGCGGCTCAATGCCGCACCTTGTGCCAGGCCCAGGGAGGCGGCGGGACCTGCGTGTACCAACCTTGCCACGTTAGCTGTGTCTGCCTTTCTTGAACAGGACCCGGGCCGGAACGAACAAGACCACTCGAGCCGGCCGGTCCAGACCGGCCGGCCGCGATCCGTTCGCGTCTTCGGTTCCCTGGCCAGGGATGAAGACAACGGCGACAGTGACCTCGATCTGCTCGTGACGCTTGAAGAAGGACGCTCGCTCCTGGACCTCGTGGGGCTCAAGCAGGACCTGGAGGATCTCGTTCACCGGCCGGTGGATGTCGTGACCGAGCGAGCCCTCTCCCCCTACCTGCGAGATCGCGTCCTTTCGGAAGCCGTTCCCCTGTAAGTCAGGAGCCCGGGGCGCCTCGATCTTCGCCGTCGCTCTTTTTTGGCGGGGGAGCCTCGCCCTCCCAGATTTCATCCAAACATTTGGAAGGGGGAGCTCCTCCCCTCCCAACTTTTCCCGACATCTTTCAGGGGGGAGGCGTCCCCATCCAGATTTTTGGAGGAAAACTCGGAGGGCGGCCTTCCCCCGCGAGATTTTTCTCGAAGATCTCACGGGGGAAGGTCGCCCGGTGAGTTTCCGCCGTCAGCGCGGCGCCGCCGCCGGTTTGGGGAGTGGAAACAAGGGTGGGGAGCGCTGCCACGGTCGAGCGTCATCCGGCCGTCCGCGATCCCGGCGTTGCGTCGGCGGAGCTTGCCAGTGCTAACCTGAAACCCTAACGACAACGGAGGAACCCCCCGCCATGCTCGAACCCTACCTGATCTTCGATGGAAACTGCGCCGACGCCATGCGCTTCTACGAGCGCACCCTGGGCGGCAAGCTCCAGGCCCTGATGACCTTCGGCGAGTCGCCCATGGGCGGCCAGATGCCGCCCGGCGCCGCCGGCCGGGTGATGCACGCCCGCCTGGTCATTGGAGACCGCGCGCTGATGGCGTCCGACGGGATGCTCGGCGAGCCCTACGAGGGGATGAAGAACTTCTCGGTGACGCTGTACTACCCCGAGGTGGCCGAGGCCAAACGGGTGTTCGACGCCCTGGCCGAAGGCGGCAAGGTGACCATGCCGATGGACAAGACCTTCTGGGCCGAGGCCTTCGGCATGCTGGTCGACCGCTTCGGCACGCCCTGGTTCATCAGCGGCGGCGCCCCCACCGCCTGACCTTGCCGGCAGATCCACCCCAAAGAAAAAGGGGAGCTCGCGCTCCCCTTTTTCTGCCTGCGTGAAACGCCTCTTCGCTTAGAAGTCGTACCGGATACCGAGCTGGACGTAGCGCGGAGTGCCGACTCCGTCCTCGATGCCGAAGTTGGCGTTGCGGGTGGGGTTGACGCCCACGGCGGGGTTGGCGCCATAGACCTGGTTGGCGCCGGTGACCGAGCGGTTCGGCGCGTTGGTGCAGTTGTAGCACTCGGCGAAGAGCTGGAGGTTGCCTTCCCAGATCTTGAACCCCTTCGAGAGCCGCAGGTCGAGCTCGTAAAAGTCCGGCTGGCGGAAGCTGTTGCGGGCCAGGTGGACGCCGTCGACCGTCGGCCGGTCGGTGCCGCCGATGTTGTCGTTGTTGAGGTCGCGGCCGGCGAGCGGCGTGTAGGGCGAACCCGTGGCGTAGCGGAACGAGCCGGAGAGGCCGAGGCCCCAGAACGGGCTCTGCCACACGCTGCTGACCACGCCCTTCCAACGCTGGTCGCGGTTCGAGTAGCCGTAGCTGTTGGACAAGTTGTTGAAGTCCTCGGCCTGGATGCCCGAGAAGTTGCGCTCGTTGGAATCGTTGTCCTTGTCCGAGGACCAGGTTACCGCGGCGTAGAAGCTGAAGCTGTCGGCGAAGCGCCGGTTGACCGTGAGCGTCGCCGCCTCGTACTTCGACTCCGCGTCGGAGACCAGGGTGGTGATCTGGTTGTAGAAGGGATCCGGACGGTTCGAGTCGTAGTGCGGCAGCCCGTTGGGCGAGGTCGTGCCGTCGTAGACGCGGTTGATGTCCGTAAGGCGCTCGAGGTTGTGGCCCTTGGCATACGTGAGGTCGAGGGCCACGGAGGTGCGGGAGAAGAGCTCCTGCTCGGCGCCGATCGTCACGCGGTCGGTATAGGGGTTGTTGAAGTTGGGGCTGATGGCGAACACGCCCGGCTTGGCGATGGTCGTGAGGCGGCTGAAGTCGATCGGCTGCACGCCCACCGGGTTGAAGGCGTCGCCCCACCCGGGAGACAGCGGATCGGTCGGGGGGCCGATCACGTTGCCGGAGGCGTCGCGCGGCGCCTGGATGTTGTACTGCGTGCCGCGGATGCCGTTCGAGGTGAACAGCGAGGCGAAGAGGATGGCCGGCGTCCGGCTCCAGAAGCGGCCGGCCGAGAAGCGGACGGCGGTCTTCTCATCCGGAGCCCAGGAAATGCCGAAACGCGGCGAGATCTGGTTGTTGGCGTCGGGAATGTGACCGGTCAGGTTGAACGAGCCGTTGGCGTTCCGGTCCCTGGGATTGAGCACCGGGGCGTTCGGGTTGTCCAGCCGCTCCAGGCGCACGCCCGCGGTGACCGTGACGTTCGGCGCCACGAACCACTGGTCCTGCAGGAACCCCGCCTGCTCCTTCTGCCGGAATTTCGCCTGGCCCGCCTGGTCCGCGGTCAGGCCGTTCAAGCCGCCGAACTGCCGGAATTCGCGCCAGCGCCCGGCGATCAGGTCCGTCTGGTTGTTGAAGATGTAGACGCCGCGCCAGTTGCCCTTGAAGATCTGGTTGATGCCCGTATCGTTATAGTCGAAGCCGCCCTTGAAGACGTGCTTGTCGAGCAGGTAGCTGACGGTGTCGGCGACCTCCTTGCGGTCGTTGGTCGAGATGATCGGCAGGAAGCTCACCTCGCCGTAGTTGACGCCCGGCGAGGCGACCTGGACCTCGGTGAGGTTGAGCCCCTTGTCTTCGCGGGGAACGTCCTCGGTGACGTAGTTGAGGTTGAGATCGTTCAGCAGGTTGGCGCCGAACTGGCCGGAATACTGGCCGACGTAGGTCTTGGCGGTCATCCCCTCGACGCCGTTGTAGCTGGCGGCGCGGTTCTGCGCGTTGGAGGTGCCGTTCTCGCCCGTGTACTTGGCGATGTTGGCCCGCACCATGATCCGGTTGGCGTCGTTCATCTGATAGTCGACGCGGCCGAAAGAGACGTTGCCGTCGGTGGTCTGCACGTAGCTGTTCGGCGAGGCCAGCGCCGGATACTTGGCGAAGACGGCCGGGTTGAGAACCGAAGAGGTGATCGGTACGGTGGTGTCCTGCTTCTGGTTGTCGTAGGAGAGGAAGTAGAAGAGCTTGTCCTTGACGATCGCCCCACCCAGCGAGGCGCCGAACTCGTCCTTCTTCTGGTCGGCCGGCTTCAGGTTCCCGGTGAAGGTCTGGCCGGGCGCCGTATGGGGCTTGGAGAAGTCGGAGATCAGGCTCTGCGGCTGGTTGTAGTAGAAGCCGGAGCCGTGCAGGCTGTTGGTGCCGCTCTTGGTGATGACGTTGACGAAGCCGCCGCCCGACCGGCCGAACTCGGCCGAGGCGCCGTTGGTGATCACCGAGAACTCCTTGATCGACTCCTGGGAGATCGAGAGCGGCGCGCGCCCTTCCGCGGCGCCCGTGGAGCCGCCGAAGAAGGCGTTGTTGTAATCCACGCCGTCCACCGTGATGTTGGTGTTGATGCCGCGCTGGCCGGAGATGGAAAGGTTGCCGCGCTCGGAATCTTTGCGCGTCTCCGGGGTCAGCAGCACCAGGTTCTTGAAGTCGCTGCCCGGGGTCGGCAGGTTCTTGAGCTGCTCAGTCTGGATCGTGGTGCCGATCTGGGTATTGGTGACCTCGACCATCGGCGTCTCGGCGGTGACGTTGATCGTCTCCGAGACCCGCGCGCTCTGCAGGGTGAAGTTCACCGACGGCGTCGAGCCGATGAGCAGGCGGACGTTCTCGGCGGTCGCCGTGGCGAAGCCGTCGAGGGTGGCGGAGATCCGGTAGGTGCCGGTCGGCAGGTTGAGGATCACGTAGAAGCCGTTGGCGTCGGAGACGGCCATCTGCCGGAGACCGGTCTCCGTGTTGAGGGCCTCGACGGTGACCCCCGGCAGGGAGGCCTTGGCGGAGTCCACCACGGTGCCGGAGATCCGGGTCGTGGTGACGTCGGTCTGGGCAAAGGCCGCGCCGGCCAGCCCGAGGACGAAGAACAGAGCCGCCAGGGTACACGCCCAGCGAGACTTACAGAAACGCACCATAGGTAAAGCCCTCCTTGTGAAGTGCGTAAGATTTCAAGCGCGGATTCTATGGCTGATGCGGAGGGGCGCCCGCGCCTCCGGCGCGACCTTCCCGTGACAGGCCCGTGGCAGCCGGGCTCCCTCCGCTCCCTATGCTAAGCTGCGCCGCGAATGCGGTCCGATGAATCGGCGGGATTATACTTGCCGGGCTGGCCGCCGCCAATCCCATCTTTCTTCCAAGGCCTGAAATGAGTCCCGACGATCCTTCCCTGGCGAGGCCCCTGGTGAGCGTCATCATGGGGAGCAAGTCCGACTGGGAGACGCTTCGCCACGCGGACGAGATGCTCACCCGGTTCGGCGTCCCCCACGAGTGCCGCGTGGTCTCCGCCCATCGCACCCCGGACTGGATGGCCGAATTCGCCCGCGGCGCCGAGGGGCGGGGGATCGAGATCGTGATCGCCGGCGCGGGCGGCGCCGCCCACCTGCCCGGCATGGTGGCGGCCCAGACGCTGCTCCCGGTGCTCGGCGTACCCGTGCAGAGCCAGGCGCTGAACGGCCTCGACTCGCTGCTGTCGATCGTCCAGATGCCCTCCGGCGTGCCGGTCGGGACGCTGGCCATCGGCAAGGCCGGCGCCGCCAACGCCGCCCTGCTGGCGATCCGCATCCTGGCCAACACCCGCCCGGAGCTGCGGGAGGCGCTGCGCCGGTTCGTCGACGAGCAGACCCGCCGGGTGCGGGAAGAAACCCTGCCTTGATTCATCAGGTCATCCCTCCGGGCTCCACCCTCGGCGTCCTCGGCAGCGGCCAGCTCGGCCGGATGTTCGCCATCGCCGCCCGGCGGATGGGCTACCGCGTCCACACCCTCTCGCCCGACTACGACACCCCCACCGGCCAGGTGGCCGACCGGGAGATCCGGGCCGGCTACGACGACCTCGACGCCGTCCGCGAGTTCGCCCGCGGGGTGGACGTGGTCACCTTCGAGTTCGAGAACGTCTCGGCCGCCGCTACCGAGGCCGCCGCCGCGCACGCCCCCGTGCGGCCGGCGGGCTCGGTGCTCCACACCACCCAGCACCGGCTGCGGGAGAAGGGCTTCCTGGCGGGCGCGGGGTTCCCGGTGGCGCCCTTCGCCGCCGTCCGCTCGCTGCAGGAGCTGCAGGCGGCGCTCTCTGACATCGGCGCTCCGGCGGTGCTGAAGACGGCCGGCTGGGGGTATGACGGCAAGGGGCAGGTGAAGATCATGTCTCCCGAAGAGGCGGCCGCCGCCTGGGAGGCGATCGGCGGGCAGGAGGCGGTCCTCGAGGCCTTCGTGGACTTCGAACGCGAGGTCTCGGTGGTCGCCGCCCGGGGTCTCGACGGCTCCTTCGCCCACTTCGGGGTGATCGAGAACCGCCACCGCCACCACATCCTGGACGTCTCGACCGCGCCGGCCCGGGTGCCGGCCGGGGTGGAGCGGGAGGCGGTCGGGATCGCCCGCGGTATTCTGGAAGGCTTGAACGTGGTGGGCGTGCTCGCCGTCGAGATGTTCCTGACCCGGGACGGCCGCCTGCTGGTCAACGAGCTGGCGCCGCGCCCCCACAACTCCGGCCACCTCACCTTCGATGCCTGCGTTACCAGCCAGTTCGAGCAGCAGCTCCGGGCGATCTGCGGCCTGCCGCTGGGCTCGACCGAGCTCCTCCGCCCCGCCGCCATGGCGAACCTGCTGGGGGACCTCTGGGCCGGCGGCGATCCCGACTGGGCCGCCGCCTGCCGCTTCCCCGACGTCAAGCTCCACCTCTACGGCAAGGCCACCGCCCGCCCCGGCCGTAAGATGGGGCACCTGACGGCGCTGGGAGGGACCGTGGAGGAGGCGATGGAGCGGGTGGTGGCGGCGCGGGCGGCGCTGGTGGCGCTCACCCCTCCGGCACCAGCCACTCGTCGTTGACGTTGTCGTAGGCGAGGCTGTCCACGAAGCGGGCGATCTCGATGATCACTGCCTCGACGTCCGGCAGGCTGGGATCGAGCCGGGTGGTGGCGGCGAGCTCGATGACGCCGTTCTCGTCCGGTTCGGGCATGGGGAGGTCCGCCTCGATCACCTCCAGCTTTGCCGCGCACCGGCGCAGGGCCTCCATCCACTCCTTGGTCAGCACCCCCTCGGCCAGGTCCACCAGCTCGGCAAGGTCGTCCGGCACGTACTCGGGATCGTCCTCGATCTGGATCGTCAGGGGGGTGCTCGTCGCGACCCGCAACTGCGGGACCGTCTCGTCGAACCCCTGCCATTGGATCAGCGTGCACTCGACGGACAGGGTGGCCGACAGATGCTCCCGGAGATCCTCCAGGGTCAGCTCCTGCTCTTCGGGGTCATAAGGAATGGTGGCGGCGGCGAACATGGCGGGTGATTGTACGATGTGATGAACGAGAGGAGGCGGGGCATGCATTGGATGATCTACGGCGCCAACGGCTACACCGGGGACCTCGTGGCGCGCGAGGCGGTCCGGAAGGGGCTCGCGCCCATCCTCGCCGGGCGCAACGCCGAGGCGGTGGGCGGGCTGGCGCGGGAGCTGGGGCTCCAGAGCCGCGCCTTTTCGCTCGACAACCCGCAGGCGACCGCGGAGGCGATGTACGGCGTCAAGGCCGTCCTCCACTGCGCCGGCCCGTTCGTCCACACCAGCGCTCCGATGGTCGCGGCCTGCCTGGCGACCGGCGCCCACTACCTGGACATCACGGGCGAGATCCCGGTCTTCGAGACCGTCCTGGCGCAGGGAGAGGCGGCGCGCAAGGCGGGGGTCGCCCTGCTCCCCGGCGTCGGCTTCGACGTGGTGCCGACCGACTGCCTGGCCGCCCGGCTCGCCCGCGCCCTGCCCGGCGCGACCGAGCTCGTGCTCGCGATCTACGCCGGGAACGGGACCTTGAGCCGGGGCACCCTCAAGACGATGATCGAGAGCCTTCCCCATGCCGGAGCGATCCGCAGGAGCGGACGGATCGTGCCGGTGCCGATCGCCTGGGACGCCCGGGAGATCGACTTCGGCGGTCAGGCCGGCCGGCGCTGGACGATGACCATCCCCTGGGGGGACGTCTCGACGGCCTTCCACTCGACCGGCATCCCGAACATCCGCGTCTACTCGGGCACGCCGCCGAAGACGATCCGGCGGATGAAGCGTCTCGCCCCCTTCCTTCCCCTGGCCGGCTGGGGACCGGTCAAGCGCTTCGCCCAGAGCTGGGTGGAGCGCAAGGTGACCGGCCCCTCGGCCGAGCTGCGGGAGACGGCCCGAGTCCATCTCTGGGGAGAGGTGAAGAACGCCGCCGGAAAGATCGTCACCTCCACCCTCGAAACGCCCGAGGCCTACCGCTTCACCGCCCTCGCCGCCGTGGAGAGCGTCGAGCGGCTCCTCGCCGGCAAGGTCCCTCCCGGAGCCTGGACGCCGTCGAAGGCCTTCGGGGCGGATTTCGTGACCGAGCTGCCGGGGGTGGTGGCGGGCGAGGTGCGCTGACTCCTACGCCCCGATCCGCCCCACCCGCACGATCGGCCCCTCGGCCTCGTCCGGGTTCCTGAGGTCGATGATTCCCTGGATGGCCCAGAGGTTGTCCCCCTGGGGGTCGAGGAGGGTGTGGGTGACATCCCACTCACGTTCGCCGGTCTTCTTGATCTGCGTCCATTGATGGCGGCGGGCGTCGGGGGTGAAGAGGAGCTCTCCGTACTCGGCGAAGAAGGGGGCCAGGGTCGACTCGAAGCGCTCGGCGTCCCAGAGGGTGTCGGGATCGTCCGGGTCCTGCTTGACCAGGTTGGGCGCCTCCTCCCACTCTTTGAGCGACAGGGCGCGGACCAGCAGGTGCATCTCGGCGCGCACGCGGGCCATGAAGGTCTTGGGATCGGCGAGCAGCTCCTCCAGCCAGAGGATCTCGCGGGCGGTCTTGCGCTCCTTGGAGCGCACCAGGACCTCGGGGTGGAGGAGCCCCTGCCACTCTTCGAGCAGGCTCGAGTCGGTCTGCTCCACCAGGGCGCGGAAGAAGCCGAGGGCATCCCAGACCCCCTCGGTCTTGAAGGGCTCGGGGACGGTCTGGTCGAGCGTCTTATAGAGCTGCGAGAGGTAGCGCAGGAGCACCCCCTCGCTGCGCTGCAGGCTGTAGCGCTTCACGTAGTCCGCGAAGCTCATGTAGCCTTCGAACATCTCGCGGCCGATCGACTTCGGCCGGATGTCCTCGCCCCCCACCCAGGGGTGCTTGCCGCGGAAGTGGTTGAAGCTGCCGTAGATGAAGTCCGACAGCGGCTTCGGGTGGGTGACCTCCTCCAGCTTCTCCATCCGCGCCTCGTACTCGACCCCCTCCGCCTTGAGCCGCGCCACCAGCTCCCCCTTGAGCTTGTCCACCTGCTTGCGGAGGACGATGTCCGGGTCCTCCAGGATCGACTCGACCAGGGTGACGAGGTCGGGCACGTAGGTCTCGGACTCCGGCTCGAGCTGCGAGAGCGTCTCGACCAGGTAGAGCGAGAGGGCCTGGTGCAGCGAGAAATCCCACTGGAGGTCCTCGGCCACCACCGCCCAGAGATAGGGGGTAGCCGCGTCGCGCTTCATCCGGATGATCCCGGAGCGGTAGAGCGAGCGCACCAGGACCGCCGCGGTGGTGAGATGGCGGGCCTTGCCCCCCTCCTCCTCGTGGCTGCGGCGGATGAGGTCGCGCAGGGAGTCGAAGTTGCGGAGGTTGGGATCGTCCAGCTCGGCGTCGCGCTGGAGGAGGTTGAGCACCATGCCGTGGGTGATGCGGAAGCGGGACTTGAGCGTCTCCGGCGGGCGCTCGATCAGCTTGTCGAAGGTCTCCTTGGTCCACGAGACCTCCCCCTTGGCGGGTCCCTTGACCACCTTCTTGTTGCCGCTGCGCTCGTTCTTCCTCTTCTCGATGATGTGCTCCGGCGCCTGGGCGACCACGCTCCCCTGGACGTCGAACCCCTTGCGGCCGGCGCGGCCGGCGATCTGCTTGAAGTCGCGCACCGAGAGGATGGAAGTCTTCACCCCGCCGAACTTGGCCAGCTTGGTGAACAGAACCGTGCGGATGGGGATGTTGACCCCGACGCCGAGAGTGTCCGTGCCGGCGATGACGCGCAGCAGCCCCTGCTGCGAGAGCTGCTCGACGAGCAGCCGGTACTTCGGCAGCAGCCCCGCGTGGTGGACGCCGATGCCGAAGGAGATGAAGCGCTTGCACTCCTTGCCGTAGGGGGTGTCGAAGCGGAAGCCGCCGACGGCGTCGCGGATCCGGTCGCGCTCCTCGCGGTTGGAGATCTGCATGCTGGTGAGCGACTGGGCGAGCTCGGCGCACTCGCGCTGGGTGAAGTTGACGATGTAGATCGGCGCCTTGCCCACCGCGATGAGGCTCTCGATGGTTTCGTGGAGGGGGGTCTCGCGGTACTCGAAGTCGAGCGGGACCGGCCGGTCCTCGGAGCTGACCAGCACCGCCTCGATGCCGGTGCGGTCCTCGACGTGCTCCTGGATCGAGGAGACGTCGCCCAGGGTGGCGGACATCAGCAGGAACCGGGTGTGCGGCAGGGTGATCAGGGGGATCTGCCAGGCGACGCCGCGCTCGGGGTCCGAGTAGTAGTGGAACTCGTCCATCACCACGTAGGGGGCGTCGAGGCGCTCCCCCTCGCGCAGGGCGCGGTTGGCGAGCACCTCGGCGGTGCAGCAGATCACCGGCGCGTCCGGGTTGATCGAGGCATCGCCGGTCAGCATGCCGACGTTCTCGGGGCCGAGGTCGTCGCAGAGGGAGAAGAACTTCTCCGAGGCGAGCGCCTTGATCGGGCTGGTGTAGAAGGAGGTCTTCCCCTCGCAGAGCGCCTTGAAGTGGAGGCCGAGGGCGACCAGCGACTTGCCGGAGCCGGTCGGGGTATTGAGGACGACGTGCTTGCCGGCCATGATCTCCAGCAGCGCCTCCTCCTGGGCCGGATAGAGCTCGAACCCCGCCTCCGCCGCCCAGTCCACGAACCGGTCCAGGATCTCGTCGGGATCGGCGGCACCCCCCGGCGGCACCCGGGCAAACAGGGAGGGACGGGCGCGGGCGGGCTCGTCGCGAAGAACGGCGACCTGGGCGGGGTTTGGCGGAGAGACGGAGGCAGCCATGGCAGGGCGATTGTGGCACGTCCCGAATACTCGATGCGCGCCCGTCCTGCTATCATCGCCAACCCATGAACCCTCAACCGGTGACGATGGCCGGCGGACGCCGCGTCCTCGACATGAACGGCTACCAGTGGACGGTGCTGCTCGCCGCCTGGCTGGGGTGGGGCTTCGACGTCTTCGACGGCCTGCTGTTCAACTTCGTCGCCCCCAACTGCGTGCCGACCCTGCTGGGTCTCACCATCGGCTCGCCCGCGGCCAAGGCGGCGACGCTGCAGTGGACGGGCATCCTGACTTCGGTCCTGCTGGTCGGCTGGGCGGTGGGCGGCATCCTCTTCGGCCAGGTGGCGGACCGCATCGGTCGCACCCGCACCCTGATGCTCACCATGCTGCTCTACGCGCTGGGCACCGCCGCCTGCGCCTTCGCCCCCAATCTCTGGGTGCTGATGCTCTTTCGCATCATCTCCAGCCTGGGGATCGGCGGCGAGTGGGCGGCGGGGGCTTCGATGGTCGCCGAGGTGGTGCCGGAGCACCGGCGAGTGGAGGCCGGGGCCCTCCTCTACACCTCGGCGCCGGTGGGACTGTTCCTTGCCACCTTCGTCAATTTCCAGATCGCCGGCAACTTCTGGAAAGGATCGCCCGAGACCTCCTGGCGCTATGTCTTTCTCGCCGGGCTGATCCCGGCGGCGGTGGCCTTCATCGTCCGCCTCTTCGTGCGCGAGCCGGAGCGCTGGAAGTCCGCCGCCTCCGCGGCGCCGCCGCCGCGCCTGGCCGAGCTCTTCACCCCGAAGTACCGCGCCATCACCCTCTCCGGGTTCGCCATGGCGGTGGTCGCTCTCATCATGTGGTGGAGCTGCAACGCCTTCATCCCCGTGGTCTCGACCGGTCTCGCCCAGGCCACCGCCAAGCTGCGCAACCTGGACCGCGCCGCCACTCTCGCCCTGGTCGAGGGCTGGAAGCGGATCGCCACCAACTACTTCAACCTCGGGGGGCTGATCGGCACGCTGCTCACCATCCCCGCCGCCAAGTACCTGGGACGGAAGACGATGTTCTTCCTCTACTTCGCCGGCTCGGCTGCGGCGCTCCTCTGCACCTTCGGCCTCGACCTCCAGCCGGAGGCGCGCCTCGCGATGTACTTTCTGATCGGGCTGACCGTGTTCGGCGTCTTCGGCAGCTTCACCTACTACCTGCCGGAAGCTCTTCCCCACCCGGCTGCGGGCCACCGGCGCCGGCTTCTGCTACAACATCGGCCGGGTGATCGCGGCCGCCGGTCCGATCCTGGTGGGGAGCATCGCGGCGCAGGGGGCCAACTCGCTCACCAGCGCCCTCAAGGCCCTCTTTTACGTCGGCTTCGTGCCGCTCGCCGGGCTCCTCCTGCTTCCCTTCGCGATCGAGACCAAGGGGCGGACGCTGGAGGACTGATCCCTCCGGATCGACGGCGGATTGACCCCAAGGGCCGGGACGGATAACCTCCCCGGCGGCCTCGATGGGCCTTTCCGGAGGGCAAACCCGTGCAACTCGGCATTCTCGGTCTCCCGAAGTCGGGCAAGACGACCCTGTTCAATACGCTCACCGCCTCCCACCAGGCGACGGACAAGTACGCGACCTCCAGCCAGACGAACATGGGGGCGGCGCAGGTCCGCGACACCCGGCTGGAGACGCTCCGCGACCTGTTCAACCCTAAGCGCTACGTGCCGGCCACGGTGCAGTACGTGGACATCCCCGGCATCACCCGGGGGGAGAGCGCCGAGAGCCTCGATCTCGCCAAGCTCAAGACGGTCGACGCGCTGGTCCACGTGGTGCGGGCGTTCGACGACCCGGAGATCCTCCACCCGGAGGGGAGCATCGACGTGGCCCGCGACGTGGCGACGCTCGACCTCGAGCTGATCCTCGCCGACCACACGATCGTCGAGCGCCGCCTGGAGCGCCTGGAGAAGGCGACCAAGCGGGGCCTGAACCCCGAGGAGCAGCGCGAGCGGCAGATCCTGGCGGAGATCGTGATGCCGGCGCTGGAGTCCGAGAAGCCGCTGCGGGAGGTCGAGCTGGAGGCAGACGACGAGAAGCGCCTGCGCGGCTTCCAGCTCCTCTCGGCCAAGCCGATGCTGATCATCGTCAACGCCGACGAGACCCGGGCCGCCGAGACCCCCGAGGCCTTCGGCGTCGCGGTCCGGCCGGCGGTGCGCGCCGTCACGGTGAGCGCGCCGATCGAGCAGGAGATCAGCGTCCTCTCCCCCGAGGAGCAGAAGGATTTCCTGGCGGATCTCGGCCTCGCCGAGCCGAGCATCGACCGGGTGACCCGGGCGAGCTACGACCTGCTGGGGGTGATCTCCTTCTTTACCGTGGGGGAGGACGAGGTGCGCGCCTGGACGGTCCGCCGCGGCTCCCGCGCCCGCGAGGCCGCCGGCTCCATCCACTCCGACATCGAGCGTGGCTTCATCCGCGCCGAGGTCGTCCACTGCGACGACCTGATCCGCCTGAAGACCCTGGCCGCCTGCCGCGACGCCGGCCTGCTCCGCCTGGAGGGGAAGGAATACGTGATGAAGGACGGCGACGTGACCCACTTCCGGTTCAACGTGTAGGGGCGCAGCATACTGCGCCCCTACGTGTCCGTTCCCTACCCCCGGCCTACCCGCGACCGCTCCGGCACCGTCTGCAGGTTCAGCCGTCCCGTGCTCTGGAGGCCCGGCCGGTAGTAGATGCCGCCCGGGGTCGGGGTGATCACCGGCTGCGGCCGGGCGCCGTCGCCGCCTTCCTCGGGGACCTCCTGGATGACCGGCTCCGGACGGTTCCACTCGCGCACGCCGCGGGGCTGCTGCGCTCCACCCGGCGACTGGCGCACGCCGCCGACGGCCGTGCCGCTGCGGATCGCGCCCGGAGCCGCGGCCTGGCCGGCGGCGTTGCCGCGGTCGAGATCCCGCTCCCGCAGCACGGTGCTGTCCCCTGGCTGCCCCGGCGCCATCCCCTTCACCGGCGGCCGGCCTGCCGCGGCGCCCGGAGGAGCCGGGGCGGGCTTCTGCGCCTGCGTCGGCTGGCCCGAGGCGGCCTGATCCTTGCCCGGGGCCGCTGGCGACAGCATGGAGGCGATGCGGCGCGGATCGTCGTAGACCTTGGGCACCTGGGGCACCGCGAAGTCGGTCTTGTAGGCGCGCATCATCGCCTGCGTCACCAGCTTGTTTTCGATGACGTGCGGATTGACCTCGGGGAAGGCGAGCTGCGGATCGAGCGCGAAGGCCCTGGCGTAGGAGTCGATCGCCTTCGAATCCTGCTTCCGGCCCTCCTCGACCGTGCCGAGCTGGTAGTGCGCCCAGGCGTTGCCGGGCTCGATCTTGAGCACCCGGTGATAGAGGTCTTCGGCCTCGCGGAGCTGGCCCCGCTGCTGGAGCAGCAGCCCGAGGTTGAACAGAGCCGACGACTTGTTGGCGTCGAGCTCGATGGCCTTGCGGTAGACCGTCTCGGCCTCCGCGGGTTGGGCGGACAGGACCAGCAGGTTGCCGAGGTCGTTGAGCACGGCCGGGTCCTGCGGCCGCTCGGACGCCAGGTGGCGCTGCGCCTCGAGCGCCTTGGTGAGGTTCGCCGGCGGCACCGCCGCCTTGGCGGTGATCGCGGTGATGGCGGTGATCGCCACCACGACGGCGAGGGATGAGACGAGGATCCACGAAGTCCTTCTACGCACTGGAGTTCTCCTTCTACGAGCCCTCGCGAGCCACGACGGGGCGAGCCTTGAGCTTGACCTTGCCGTCCTCGGCCGCCAGCCGGAACTGCACCTGGGCGCAGCCCGTCTTCTCGCGGATGGCGGCCGTCTGCCGGGCAAGATAGGTCTGAAAACTGTCGAGATCGAACCGGGGGGAATCCCCCGGAGCGGAGACGAGCCCCTGATACAGCGCTTCGGCCGCCTCCGGATCGATGCGATCTCCGAAGACGATCCCCTGGGCCGGATCGTAACGCCGGGGGGCGGGGGGCGGAGCCGTGCGGGCGGCGGGGAGGCGACCCTCCTCGAGGCCGCGCAGACGCCGGTTGAACAGCTCGTTGTAGCTGTTGAAGCGGGCCTCGAAGTCGGCCAGCCGGAAGTTGTCCACAGCGGTCGCCTGGTTGCTCGCGGCGCGGAGGTTGCGGATCTGCGCCTGAACGCGCCCCCGCAATTCCTCCGGCGGGATGGTCAGGGCGCCGTTGAAGAAGCGCTCGAAGTCCACGCGGAGCTGCTGGACGTCGCGCCCGAGACGGTCGAGGGCCTCCACCTGCCCCGGAGCCTGACGCCCGGCGGGCGCGCCGGGGCGCGCCACCGGAGCCGGGGCACCGGGTCTGGAGGGCTGGAGCGGCGAGCCTTGCGGCGGCAAGGACGCTCCACCGGCTCTCGGGGGTCGCTTGGGTTCCACGGATCTCCTAGAATGCTCGGGGCCTGATACGCTCAGACCCAAAGAATGAAAGACTCCAATTCCTTGGACGCGCGACGCGATCTGCCGCCGCTCGACCGGCTGCTGAGCCACCCGGCGGTTGCGAGTCTCATCCCATTATACGGGCGGGATCAGGTAAGGGTCCAAGCGCGGCGAGAGGTCGAGGCGCTGCGCGGCCGTCTAGCGGCCGCGCCGGCGCTCAACGAGGCCGAGCGGGAGGGCGCGGTCGCCGCGCTCCCCGAGAGCATCGCGGCCCGGATCGAGACGGCGCTGGGCCGGCCGCTCCGCCGCGTGCTCAACGCGACGGGCATCTTCCTCCATACCAATCTCGGCCGCGCCCCCCTGCCGGCGGCGGTGGCGCGCGGCCTGCCCCCCCTGCTCGATGCCTACTGCGATCTCGAGCTCGACCTCGCCACCGGCAAGCGCGGCCAGCGCAACGGCCGCGCCGAGCGGCTGCTGACGGCGCTCACCGGGGCCGAGGCCGCCCTGGTGGTCAACAACAACGCGGCGGCGCTGGTGATCGCCCTGGCGGCGCTGGCCCCCGGGCGCGAGGTGGTGGTGTCGCGCGGCGAGCTGGTCGAGATCGGCGGCTCGTTCCGCATTCCGGAGATCCTGGCCGCCGCCGGCGCCCGGCTGGTCGAGGTGGGATCGACCAACCGGACGCGGATCTCCGACTATGAGAAGGCGGTAGGCCCCGGGACGGCGCTCCTGCTCAAGGTCTTCCCCAGCAACTTCCGGCAGACCGGGTTCGTCGCCGCGGTCACGCCCCGGCGGCTCGCCGAGCTCGGCGCCCGCGTGGGGGTGCCGGTGCTGGTGGACGAGGGGAGCGGCCTGCTGCGCCCCCACCCCGCGCCGCAGCTCGCCGGCCATCCGAGCCTCGCCGAGCTGGTCGAGCAGGGGTGCGACCTCGCCGCCGGCAGCGGCGACAAGCTGCTCGGCGGCCCCCAGGCGGGCCTCCTGGTGGGCCGCGCGGCACTGATCGAGCGCTGCCGGCGTCACCCCCTCTACCGGGCCCTGCGGCCGGACCGCGCGGCGCTCGCGGCGCTCGAAGGGGTGCTCCGCCTCTATCTCGCCGCCGCCCCCCTGCCGCTCGACCGCCTCTGGCCGGCCCCGGAGGCCCACCGTGCCCGCCTGGAGAGGATCGCCGCCGGCCTCGGCGCGGAGATCGCCGAGATCGTGCCGGCGGAGGCCTTCCTGGGCGGCGGCTCGGCCCCGGAGGCGCCGATCCCCGGCGAGGCGCTCGCCCTGCCCGGGGACGACGGCCTCCTCGCCCGCCTGCGCCAGGGCGATCCCCCGGTCGTCGGCTACCTCCGCCAGGGGCGCCTGATCCTCGACCTGCGGACCGTCGCCCCCGAGGACGACGGCGCCCTCCTCACCGCCGTCCAGGTCGCGATCCAAAATGCCTGACGGCCGCATTCTGATCGTCGAAGACCGCGACTCGCTGCGCCGCATGCTGGAGCTGGCGCTCGGCCAGGAGGGGTACGAGGTGGCGACGGCGGCGGACGGCCGGGCGGGCATGCGCCTGCTGGCGGAGCGCCCGTTCGACTTCGTGCTGACCGATCTCAAGCTCCCCGACGTCTCGGGGATCGAGGTGCTGGAGGCGAGCCGGGCGGCCCAGCCGCGGGTCCCCGTCGTGGTGCTCACCGGCTACGGCACGGTGGGCGCCGCCGTCGAGGCGATGAAGCTCGGCGCCTACGACTTCCTGGAGAAGCCGCTCGAGATCGACGATCTGACGCGCCTGATCGAGCGGGCGATCGGCGAGCGCGACGAGGCGGCCGTCTTCCGGGTCGCCGGGGCGCCGGCGATCGTCGGCTCCCACCCCCGGCTGCGCGCCGCGATCCGCCTCCTCCAGCGGGTCGGCCCCACCGAGAGCAACGTGCTGCTCACCGGCGAGAGCGGCACCGGCAAGGAGCTCTTCGCCCGGGCGATCCACTCGCTGTCGGCGCGCCGGGGGGGGCCCTGCGTCGCCCTGAACTGCGCGGCGATCCCGGAGACGCTGATCGAGAACGAGCTCTTCGGTCACGAGAAAGGGGCCTTCACCGGCGCCGACCGCCGCCAGCCCGGGCGCTTCGAGCAGGCCGAGGGGGGGACGCTGTTCCTCGACGAGATCGGCGAGCTGCCGGTCGGGGTGCAGGGCAAGGTGCTGCGCGTCCTCGAGGAGCGGACCTTCGAGCGCGTGGGGGGCGGCCGCACGCTCCGCGCCGACGTCCGGCTGGTGGCGGCCACCAACCGCGATCTCGCGGGGATGGTGGACGACGGGGAGTTCCGGGCCGACCTCTTCTTCCGGCTGAACGTCTTTCCGATCGAGCTGCCCCCCTTGCGCGAGCGGCCCAGCGACATCCCCCTGCTCGCCCACCACCTGCTCGCCGAGATCGCCCGCCGGCACAAGGCGGAGCCGCCGCGCCTGGAGGAGGCCGCGGCCGAGCTGCTCATGGCGGAGCCCTGGCCGGGCAACGTCCGCGAGCTGGCCAACGTCCTCGAACGGGCGGTGATCCTCGCCGACGGTCCGGCGATCCGGGCGATCGATCTCCGGCCGCTGCTCCACCCCCTGGCCGCCCCGGGGGAGCGGGAGCGGCTCAAGCAGGCGCTCGTCGCGGCGGACGGCGACAAGCGCGAGGCGGCGGGAATCCTGGGGATGAGCTACCGCACCCTGCTCCGCAAGGTCAAGGAGCACGACCTGGAAGGGGTGCCGAAGTACAGGGAGTGACGCGGTTCAGGGAGGCGGGCTTTTCTCCGCCGGCTTCTGGTCCGCCGGCTGCTGGTCCGCCGGATCGGGGGGAGGAGCCAGGTTGAGGGGTACCCCCTGCGGCCGGAACTTCGCGTCGGCGAAGGTGAAGACGCCCGGGAAGCGGGCCCGGAAGCCGACCGATCCATTGGGCTCGATCGAGGTCGAGGCCAGGAGACCTTCCACCTCTCCGACCCGATCCCCCGCCTCGTTGTAGAGCTGAACCTGGACCGACGCATTGCCGACGACGATCCCGGTCGTGTTGTGGAGCGTCCCCTCGATCACCAGACCGCCGTCGTCCCCGGACCGCTGCCAGGAGCCGACGACCACGGGGCCGCTGGGAGCCGGGGCCTTCTTGTCCTTGTCCGCCGTCTTCTCCGCGGCCGTTGCCGGTGGCGCCGCCTTCGGGAAGCTCGCGTCCGTCAGCACGGCGAGCTTCTTCTTCTTCGGCGCTTCCGGCGGGGGCGGAGCCGCCGCCTGGACTTTCGCGTCGGCGGTGACGCTGGCGCTCGCGCCGAGGTCCACGTCCGCGGCGCGCAGCGAGGAGAGCGAGCCGTCGTCGGCGCGGGTGAAGACCAGCAGCTTCCCCTTGAGCTGCCAGGGGCCTCTGGTCTCCACGCGGCCGCCGTCGCGAGTCACCAGCCAGTCGGCGTGCGCCGGGCGGGCCGCCGCGGCCCCCAGGGCGAGGAGGGTGAGGGCGATCCCAGGAACGATTCCGCGCCGGTTGCGTATCGGCCGGTTATCCATCGATCATTGCTCCTTCCAGTTTCTCTCGACGATGCCGACCGGGATCGTCCCATAGGATACCGGACCCGTATCCGAGCCGATGCCGCTCACCCGGATCCAGTAGTTGGCGAACTTGGTCCCCTTGGGGAAGAACTGCTTGACGGCCTGCATGATCTGCTGCTGCGTGGCGTCGAGCTGGCCGGTGTTCGACGTGCCGCTGCTCGGCGCGTTCTTGGTCGAGCCCTGCTCGACGTAGGGATTGGTGACCACCACGGGGACGGCGCGGAAGCGGCTCGGCGCCCCTCCCACCTGCATCACCGAGTTCCCGGTGTTGGCATAGACCACGTAGATGTCACTGCTGCCACCCCGGGCGCACGCGCCGTTGGTGGTGATGACCTGGGGCTGGAAGGTGGAGAAGATGACGATCCCGGAGAGGCCGAAGGTCTGCGTGATCACTCTTTCGTTGGGATCCAGCGTCAGGACCCAGCCCCGGTCCTTGCCGGTGGAAGGGTTCACCACGAAGTCGGCCGAGGCGCTCGCGTTGCTGGCCAGGGAGTCGATGACCTGGTAGTTGGACTCGGTCTTCGGCAGGGTGCCGAGGGAGGTCATCGCCGAGGTGAAGCCGTCGTCGATGATCATGTAGAAGCGCCCCTCCACGCTGTCCAGGTTCCAGAGGTTCTCGCGGTCGCCGGTGCCGAAGCCGAGCGCGTACTTGCCGAGCCGGGCGACATAGAAGATCGTCGGGGAGAAGTAGATCGGGCGGTTCTGGGTGTCGAAGATCGGGAAGGGATCCCACGACGTGTCGGTGATGCGTTTGACCGAGATGTTGGCGGCGAGGGCGGGAACCGCCTGGTTCTTGGTCAGCGTGACCGCCTGCAGCGTCCCCGGCGAGCCGATGGAAGCCTTGTACAGGAAGCCCGCCGTGGTTCCGATATAGAGAGTGTCCAGATAACCGTCAAGATCGGTGTCGAGGGCGGAGACGTCCGCCGCCGCGGCGCCGACGAGCTTGCGCTTGTAGATCGCCTGGCCGGTCTCGAGATCCACCATGTAGAGCCAGTTGCCGCGCTTCGGGCTGGTCTTGTTGTTGGCGTCCATTCCGCCGCCGAAGACGGCGACGAACTTGTCGGCCGGCTGGCCGTTCTCGATCACCTTGATCCGCCCGATGGTGGGCACGGACCAGGTCTGTCCGAGGTCCCCAAAGCCGTTCTGGTCTTCGTCGAGCTGCGAGGTGCCGACGGAATCGGTGAACTCCCAGAGGACGGCGGGGAAGGGCAGCGTGCCGCACCCGCCCGCCACCGAATTGTCGAGGGTGAGGCAGCCCGGAACGGCCTGCGTGCTGATCGGGTTATTGCTCGAATCGAGCTTGTCGGGATGCGTCAAGTCGAGGGCGTAGTAGCCGCTGACGAAGTCGCCGACCCGGCTGCTGCTGTCGATGGATCCCCCTTCACGGAAGCCGCCGACCGCCACGGTCCGCCACTCGCGGTCCGTCGCCACCGCGCCGCCGGCGGCATGCTTCGGATCGATGAAGACGTCGGAGACCCGCGGCGTGCCGTCGACGCTGAAGACCTGGTGACCGTTCTCCACCTGGGTGCGCGCGAGCGGCAGGGCGAGCCGGGGGATGTAGGAGAAGATCTCCTCGCCGGTGCCGCTGGTGAAGAGCTGGGTCGTGCCGTTCCAGACCCCGGCGTCGAAGGCGTGGAGCTGCCCGTCGTTGGCGCCGACCAGCAGCATCTTGCGGCGATGGCTCTGCTGCTGGGCGAAACATTGATAGCCGGGATTGTTGGTGCAGTTGGTGGCCGTCGTGCTGGCGTAGAGGTTGGACGTATAAAGGGTGAAGTCGTTGGGCCGGTCCACGAGCACCGGGTTCGAGTGGAAGATGTCACCGAGGATGTAGGAGACCGGCTGGTCCGGCTGGCCCGTCACCTGGATGACGGAGCTCTTGATCTCCAGCACGTTCGCCATGATGTTGTTGGCGCGCGTCTGGGCCGCGGTGTAGTCCGCCGTCGTCACCGGCGTGGTGAAATTGAACCCGGCGAAGAGGTCCGCCCAGTTGGGATCCGTTTTCGGATCGCCGGTCGGAGGCGCGAACAGGCGCAGGGTGGATGGCAGCGCGCCACTGGTGCCCGCCTGAGTGTAGAAGACCCGGCGCTGATTGTCGTTCGGACCCAGGCGCAGGATCCCCGCGTCGAGCGTCCCGGCGCCGGCGATGTCGCTCGCGGCCGGCGCCTGTCCCATCATGACCGTGCCGGCATCCCAGAGATGGCAGCTCGAGAGCAGCGAGGCCGAGCAGGCCTTGGAGGTATCCGGCTTGCCGGTCGAGGTGAGCGGGATCGGCTTGAGGTAGGCGTCGAGGTGGCCGTCCCAGTACGCGGCGTCGTTGAGGGGTGTGAAGCTCGACAGGTAGATGGAGTCCGCGACGTCGGCCTGTACCGAGGGAACGGCGGCGGACGCGAAGCTGCTCGTCTGCTCCTTGATCTTGTCGAGGGCGCTCTTCAGGGCGGTGACCAGCTCCGTCTTGTTCTGCGGATAGAAGATCTTGTCCGGATCGGTCATGCAGCTCAGCTTGTTGCCGGGAGCGGCGGTGACGCCGAAGGCCACCACGAAGGTGGTGACGCCGTACTGGCTCTTCAGCAACGAGGTGTAGTTGCAGGGGTCGCCGCCGCAGCTCTCGTCGCCGTCGGTGATGATGAGCAGATACTTCTGGCGGCACTGGAACGAGCTGTCCTGCGCGCCGGCGACGCCCGCCCAGCCGCCCACGGTCTTGCAGGAGGCCGCCGCGCAGCCGCTGTACCAGGTGCGGAAATCCCTGACCGAGTAGCCCAGCGGCGTCGCGCCGGTGACGATGAGCGGACGTTTGTTGGGGTCCTTGAGGCGGAGGAAGGCGTCCGCTCCCTGGCGGTTGTCGTTGAAGTAGGTCGCCGTGCGGAAGTCGGGGATGGTGGTGGCGTCCACGTAGTTCGGCGCCATCCGCTTCAGGATGTCGACCTTGTGATCGTTCGTCCAATCCAGGGGGATGACGTCCCCCATGTCGAACGAGGCGCCCCGGCTGTCCGTGGTGGTCGGCCAGCGCAGGTCATAGCCCAGGTACGCATCGGTGGCGGTGTCGGTGGTCGGGTCCCAGCCATTGCAGGTGCTCGCGGCGTTGACGGCCGAGTCGGTGGAGATGGTCTGGTCGAAATAGCCGGATTGCGGGGGGGTCCGGTTCGCCGTGTACTCCCAGGAGACGAAGTCGCTGACCGGCTTGTAGAGGACGGTCACCGGACTGCCGGCTACCACCGACGTCGTCGAGCAACTGGCGTTGGTGCACTTGGCGACGGCCACCTGGACGCTGAGGTTCCCGCCGTAGGAGCCGCCGCTCGGCGTGTAGGTCGCCTTGTAGGTGATGGCGCCGTTCTTGACGTAGACCGTCTGGGCCTGGCTGTAGCTGACGCCCCCCTTGGGGACCCGCTGCACCCGCGTCGCCTCCCAGGCGGTGGCGAGGTTGGCCGGCGTGGAGCCGGTGCAGCCGATCTGGCCGTCGGCGCCGCCGCTGGCGCAGACCCACGTTCCCATGGTGCCGAAGACCTCCTGGTCCCCGGCGGTGGGGAAGTAGACGTTGGGGCAGCTCGAGAGCTGCACGCCGTTGACCTGCGCCTGGTAGAGCCAGTGCTTCTGCGCGACTCCGAGCGCGTCCTGGTTGTAGGTCCCGAACCCCATGTAGACCTTCGACAGGCTCGGGTCGCTCAGCACCTCGTAGAGCGCCTGCCGGGCCTGGTAGGCCTTGGAGGCCGGATCGTCCGCGTTGAGGGGCACGGCGCAGTCGCCGCTCGGACAGGCCGCTCCCGGGGGGGCCCAGTTCATCGAACCCGAGATGTCGAGCAGGATGAACATGTAGGGATCGGCGGTCGAGGTGTGCAGCAGGTCACGGTCGTCGCCGCGGGTGGCGGCGGAGCCGAGGAGCGCCAGCAGCGCGAGCGCCACGGCGGCACGCACGATCCCGGTCCGGCGGGTGCACCATTCTCTGAGCGACATAGGGAAAGCCCCTTCTGAAAAGCTGCGTCTAGAATTTGATCTGGGCCAGCACCTGGGGGTCCGTGGGAATCGACTCCACCGGAGGGGAAGGCCAGGGCTGGAACTCGAACATGGCGCTCAAGGTCTTCTGACCGAGCAGCGTCGCGGTGGCGGGCGGGGCGCCGCTGCCCGTCCAGGCGACCCGCTGCGCGGTGGCATTGGCGATGTGGTTGACCTTGAAGAACTTCGGCACGCCGTCGGCGTTGGCCGGGCACCAGTCGCAACGCACCACCTGGATGGGGACGAACGCCGTCACCGTCACCCGGTCGGCCACGTTGGAGGTCGCGGAGCCGAGCCCCACGGAGTTCTTGTTCAGGATCACCGTCACGCCGGTGTAGCGGCCGCTCGCCAGCGCCTCGGCCGCGGCGATCCCCAGCCCGGAATCGGCGGCGTAGAAGGTCCGGTTGACCGTCCTCTCGTTGGCGCCGACCTGGACCTCGGTCTGGGTGATCAGGGAGAGCGCCAGCGCCAGGATGGTGAGGACGACCAGCGCGAGCAGCGTGATGATGTAGGCGCTTCCCGATTCGGCGCGGGAAGGAGAGCGGTGCGTCGTCATCCGAGATTCCTCATGTCGATCACGGTGCGCAGGATGCGCCGGCGGTACATCCGTTCGGTGGTGGAGTTGAAGACCGACGTCGCCGGCTGGTTGTAGGCGTTGTCCTCCACCCGCACCAGCGTCGGCGCCTGATAGTCCTTGTCCCGGCGGTCCGTCCGCGCGAGGGTGGTGAGGCGGATGTAGTAGAGATCGGCATTGGCGAAGGCCAGGGGATCGGTGACCGCCTCGCCGTTGTACATCCAGTCGTCGTTTTCACCCGTAGCCGACTCGTAGATGCCGCAGTTGACGTCGTCCGCCGCGATCTTGCCCGACACGCAGGCGGGCTTGGCCGGATCGTTGGCCGCGGTGTCGAGCCCCAGGGAAACCTGAAGGTCGAAAATGTTGTCGGCGATATCCGCCTGCCAGTTGGTGACGTCCCCTCCCCAGGGAACCTGGGTGCCGGGGTAGACGCGGGCGCGCGACAGCTTCGGCGTCAGGTCGGAGGTCTTGTCGTTGGCGATCGCGTACGCCCGGCGGGCATAGAACCGGTATTCCTCGAGAATGCCGACCAGGCCGGCGGTGGTGAGCGCCGCCGGGAACACCCCGCCGCTGGAGGAGAAACTCGAGTAGGAGCTGGTGTACGTGCCGCCGGTGATGGAGAAACCCACGACGACGCTGTTGGCGTTCACCGCGCTGGCCGACGGGTTGAGCTCGACGACGGCCCAGACCCCCGCGTCCCGCTGGCTGACGAGCAGGAGGGCCTCGTGGCGGTTCTTGCTGATGGCGTCCTTGATCGCCGTCAGATCCTGGGGTATCGACGTCGGAGTGGTGTCGTTGATGGTGAGGGTGCCGGTCGTCGGCGCCGCCGCGGGCGTCAGGGTGAACGCCGCGGGGTTGCCGGCGTTGATCTGGTAGAGCGGCGACGACAGGACCCCCCGGACGGTCAGCACGTCCGAGCCGGGCACGACCTGGGGAGTGGTGTTGTCGCCGACGTACGAGGGGTCCGCCACGTTGTTGCGCACCGCCACCGCCCAGCCGTTGGGGAGAGTGCCCAGCGGCAGCCCTCCCCGGCCCGCCATGCGGATCATCCGGACGGCATCGGTCTGCGCCGCCCGCAGCGACTGCTGCATGTCGGAGATGTTCGTCTGCACGCGGGAGAGCTTGTTGCTGAAGTCGAACAGCGCCAGCACGCCGAGCAGGACGATGATGGTGACGAGGAGCGAGACCGCGACCTCGACCAGGGTGAAGCCGCGCTGCCTCGCAGTGTTCGTCGGGTGCGCCAGGGGGATCTCGATCATGGTCGCCGCTCCGATTCAGAAGGACTTGATGACGCGCAGGGTGATCCCCTGGCCGTTGCCGAAGATGTTTTTCTTGGGGTTGGCCACCGCCACCTCGATCTGCTTGAGCTGGACGAAGATCGGCAGGGTGCTCCCATCCAGCGGAGTGTCGAGCGTGCCGTCGCTGAGGTCGCTGACGCTGTACTGGTTGACTTTCGTCGTGCGGCTCCACAGCACCGTGCCGTGGCCGGCCGGGGCGGTCCACCACCCCTCGTCGACGCTGCCGGTCTGCTGGGCGTTGCCCCGCGTCCAGAAATCCTGGGCCAGGAGCTGGGTCGAGCCGGCCGGGACCGCCAGCCGCGTGTTGTTGAACGGCAACTGCAGCATCTCCTCGGCCTCGGTGCGGCTGCCGTTGGTCGCCTGGGAGGCGTCGTTGCCGCTGACGTTGTCGTTGATCGAGCGCGTGAACAGCGGCAGCAGCCCGAGCGCGATGATCAGCAGGATGGCGGCGGCGATCAGCGCCTCGATCATCGAGAAGCCCGAGCTCCTCTGCCGCTGGGTCCACAGAGCCATGTTCCGTCTCCTCCGTCTCAGTTCCATTGCCAAGCCTTCCCGCCGTCGCCGTTGGAGATCCACGCGCCGCCCTGCCACTTGTGCACCTCGATGCGCGCCGTGGCGGCGGGCTCCACCCGGACCTCCAGGAAATTCTGGTTCTGATCCGCGAAACGGAACGCGCCGACGGCGGCGATCGAGCCGTCGCGCTGGAAGAGCGCGACCTTCGGCAGAGCCGCGCCGCCCGGGTCGGGGCTGAACCCAGAGACCGAGTTCGCATCCACCGTCAGGTCGGGCGCCGTGAAGGTCACTCCCTTGGGCAGCGGAAAGGTCGCCAGCACCGGTTCGCCCGCGCTCAGCAGGCCGTCGGCGTTGCGGTCCGAGAACGCCTGCACCGAGGGGATGGGATTGGTGGCATCCGCCGGGACGATCCTCACCACCGCCTGGGCCGAGGTCTTGATCGCGTCCAGGCGCGCCTGCCGCATCAGCGTCGTGACCTCCTGGGTGATCCCTCTCATCTTGGACTGGCGGACCGCGTTGTAGATGGCGGGAGCCGAGATGAACATCAGGATGGCGACCAGAGCCAGGACCACGAGCATCTCGATCAGCGTGAAGCCGCGCTGGCCGCGGCCGGACTGTGGGTTTTTCATCGCAGGCCCCTAAAGAGCAAGGGCAGTGCCACCCCGCACAGAAGCTCCTCGAATGGACCTAACTACTGATTCAGCTGTACTTAGCGCGCCGCGAGGACAACGGCGCGGGAGATCAGGAGGATGGAGATTCGTTACTCATCGTAACGATCGTGTCGCGGGGGAAGGAGAGCAGGGCCCGGGTCCCGCCGCCCGGCCGGTCCTCGAGCCGGATCCGTCCGCCATGCAGCACGACGATACGGCGGGCGAGCGCCAGCCCCAGCCCGACGCCGCCGCGCCGGCCGGTGGCGAAGGGTTGGAAGAGGCGCCCCCGGATCTCGTCCGGCAGGCCGGGGCCGCGGTCCTCGATCGCCACTTCGATCCCCTCGGCCCCGAGGGAGACCGAGACCTCGATCGGCCCCCGCCTCCCCGCTTCCCGCTCGGCCTGCGCCGCGTTGTGCAGGAGGTTGCGCAGGGCGCGCTCGAGGAGCTGGGGGTCGCCGCGCAGGACGGCCTCCTCCCCCTGGACGCGCACCTCGACGCCGGCGAGCGAGGGATCGGCCGCGGCGCGCCGCAGCAGCCGGTCGAGCGAGAGCTCCCCCACCCGGGCGGTCCCCGGCCGGGCGAAGGAGAGGAAGTCCTCGAGCACCCGTTCGAGATGGTCGGCCTCGCTGCGGATCTCGGAGAGGAAGTCGGCGATCGAGTCCTCGTCCGGCCGCCGCTCGATCAGCGTCAGATAGCCGCGCAGGGTCGCCAGGCTGTTGCGCAGCTCGTGGGCGACGCCGCCCGCCATCTCGCCGAGCTGGGCCAGGCTCTCGGCGAGGCGGCTCTCCTCGCCGCGCCGCTGCACCTCGGTCAGGTCGGCGAAGAGCACGAGCAGGCCGCGCACCTCGCCGTCGTCGCGGCGCAAGGGGTGGACGGTGAGGCCCACGGTCAGCGTCTCCGTGGCCTCGCCGCTCGGGCGCACGGCGCATTCCTGCCGCTGCGGGGCGGTCCCCTCGGCGACGGCGGCGGCGAGGACCTCGCGCAGCTCGGGCTGCCCGGCGAGCACCTGGGCGAGCGGCGCTCCCGGCTCGGGGAGCCCGGCGCCGAGCAGCGCCGCGCCCACGGCGTTGAGCGCCAGCACCCGCCCCTCGCGGTCGATCAGCAGCAGGCCGCTCTGCAGGCTCGCCGAGAGCGTCCGCTCGATCGCGGCGATGTCGTCCTCCACGCTGCGCCCCTGCCGGCCGGCGAGGGCGGCCAGGGCGTGCTCGAAGGTGGTGAGGAGGAACTCGACCTCGTCCTCCCCCGCCTCGCCGTCGCCGCCCATCTGGCGGGCGCGGGCGAGCAGCGTCTCCCAGGGGGTGAGCAGGTGGCGCAGGAAGAAGAGCAGCAGCACCGAGAGACCGGCGTTGATCGACAGCACCGCCACCGTGAGCACCGAGAGCGAGCGGCGCTGCCGCGCCAGCACCCCCGCCGCCAGGTCCACCCGCACGTAGCGCCGGCCCGCCGCGCCGCTCAAGGGGGCGAAGCCGGTCACCAGGTCGGACGCCGGCTCGTCCGGCCCGACGCCGAGCGGCCGGTCGATCGGCTGCCCCGCGGCCGGGTCCAGCAGGCCGCCGGCGGGGAGCTCGCCGATCTCCGCGATCACCCCTCCCTTGGCATCGAGCAGGGCCACGCCACGAGCGCCCGGAGCGGCTTCGCGCAGGGCGAGCGGACCGGGCACCTCCGCCGGAGCCGCCGCCAGACGGTCGGCCACCCCCCGCGCCAGGCGCGCCGCCTCCTGCTGCCGTTCGGCGGCGAGCAGCCCGATGGCGTTGCGGTAGGAGAAGAGAGTGAAGGTGGAGAGCACCACGAGCAGCAGCAGGGCGACCGGCAGCAGGATCAGCACCTCGCGCCGCAGCCCCAGGCGGCGCGGCGGCGGCGCCTTCGGCTCGCGGTCCTTCATAGGAGCCGCGCGTAGGCCTGGACGAGCGGCTCGCCGGCGAACAGGGCGATGAGGCCGCCCAGGGCGAGGAAGACGCCGAACGGCAGCTTGGCCTTGAAGTCGAGCCCCCGCACCGCCATCAGCACCACGCCGATGAGCGCCCCCGACAGGGCGCCGAAGAAGAGGGACACCAGCACCCCCTTCCAGCCCAGGAAGGCGCCGATCGCGGCGAGCATCTTGACGTCGCCGAGCCCCATCCCCTCCTCGTGGCGCAGCAGGTACCAGCCGATCCAGACCGCGAGCAGCAGGCCGGCGCCGAGAGCGGCGCCGAGGAGGCCCCCCGCCATCGCCATCCAGGGGCCGTCCCCCAGGCGCGCCCAGCCGGCGAACGGCTGCAGGAGGACGCCGAGCAGGATCGCCGGGTAGGTGATCACGTCGGGCAGGATCATGTGGTCGAGGTCGATCATCGCCAGCGCCAGCATCAGGGCGGCGAACAGGGCGGCGACGGGGGAGGCGAGGGAGATCCCGAAGCGCAGGAAGCAGGCGAGGAAGAGCGCCGACGTCGCCGCCTCGATCGCCGGGTAGCGCCAGGAGATCCGCGCCCCGCAGTTGCGGCAGCGCCCGCCGAGCAGCAGGAAGGAGAGCACCGGGACGTTGTCGAGGGCGCGGATCGCGGTGCCGCACTGGGGGCAGCGCGAGCGCGGCAGCACGGTGGAGATCCCCCGCGGCACGCGGTAGATGACCACGTTCAGGTAGCTGCCGACGATCAGGCCGAGGACCGCGGCGTAGATGCCGAGGAGGATCTGGAGCTGCACGGTGCCCGGATTCTATGCCAGTTGATCTAAACCAGTTGATCTACGCCAGTTGATCCTGCGCCGGTTGATCCTGCGCCGGTTGATCGCGCCGGCCCGTCCACCCGATGGGACCAGATCAACAACGCCGCCGCCGCGAGCAGCGCGGCCAGGGTCACGGCGGCGCCGGCGGCGAGGAGCGGCTCGCGGTAGCGGAGCGCCAGGAGGTGCTCGCCGGCCGGCAGGCGGACGCCCAGCTGGCCGGCGGCGGTCGGCCAGGCGGCGAGCGGCGCGCCGTCGAGCGCGGCGCTCCACCCGGGATCGAAGGTCATCGCGGCGACGAAGAAGGCCCCCTCCGCCGGCGCCCGGTAGCGCACCAGGATCCGGCCCCCCTCGTCCACGAAGGAGAGGAGCTGCGGCGGGTGCCGGTAGATCACCGTCTCCGCCGGCCCGCCGGGCCGGATGCACTGCTCGTGGCGGGCGACCTGCCAGGCCAGGGTGCGGGCGGAGAGGAGCGCGCCGGGGGCGTCCGGATGAAAGCTCACCCGCGGCACGAAGCGGAAGCGGGGGAGGACGTAGCTGTTGGGCACCTTGCGCAGGTTCGCCGCGGGATCGCGCGCCGCGGCGGGCGATCCCGGCACCCGCAGCAGCAGGGTCTCCACGTTCCAGACGCCGAGGAAGCGGTAGGCCATCTGGGGCTGGACCCACTCCTCCTCGAGGATCTTCTGCGCCCGGCGGCCCTCGCCGGTGAGCATCAGGTCGAAGTCGGTGTGGAAGGCGTAGGAGAGGTGCCAGAGGAGCCCCGAGTAGGGTTCCAGCTGGGAGAGATAGGTGCGGGAGATCAACGTCCGCGATTCCCCCCAGTTGCGGGGAACGACCTCCAGCACGCCCGGGGGCGGCGGCTGCACGTAGATCCGGTTCTCCGTCGGGAGCAGCGACGCGGCGAGCGGCGGCGGCACGGTGTAGGCGCCGGCCGGCAGGGTGCGGATCATCCCGTGGCCGTAGTGCCAGAGGTCGGCGGCGAGCAGGGCGACGGCCAGGGCCTCCAGCAGGCGCCGGGACGGCCGCCGCCAGCGGCAGAGGGCGAGCAGGGCGGCGACGGCCGCCGCGGTCGCCAGGGCGGCCCACCCCTCGCCGCGCAGGTACTCCAGAGCGGTGGCCCGGCCGCCGGCGGACAGGTCGGGAGCACCGTGCGTGGCGATCAACCAGAGGGCGGCCCGCGGCGCCCACCGGAGCACGAGGACGAGGCCGAGGGAGGTGGCGAGGGTCACCAGCGCCAGGGCCAGGGGGAAGTCCGCGGCCTCCGTCCTCCCCGCCTCCCGCTCGTCGAGCAGCCGCTGCCAGCCGAGCACGCCGGCCAGCGCCAGGGCGAAGACCGCCAGGATGGCGAACTTCTCGGGGAAGCGGAGCACCGCGAGCACCGGCACGGCCCGGCGCAGCGCCTCGTAGACCGGGTTGTGCCGCCCGAGCGCCAGGAAGATGCCGCCGGCGGCGGCGAGCGCCCACGCGGACCGCCGGGGGATGCGCCCGCGGATCAGCGCCGCCGCTCCCAGCACGGCGAGCAGGAGCCCCGGATAGATCGATTCGATGTACGGATAGTCGCGGTCCTCGAGCTTCCAGCCGAAGTAGCGGCCCTCCAGGTTGCGCGTCGGGTCGCCCAGGAAGCGGGGGAAAGCGAGCTCGGCCAGCCGCTCGGGCGGCAGCGACCAGAGCGTGGCGTGCCAGGTGGGGATGTCCTTGCGCGGCGAGTCGGCCAGGCGCCCGAGGGTCGGCAGGAGCTGCACGGCGGCGAGCGCCACCGCGAGGAGGACCGGCACCGCCGACCGCAACGCCGCCGCGGGCCGCCGGCCGGCCGCGGAGGCGGCCAGGGCCAGCACCGCGAGGCCGCTCATCACCACCGTCGACGGCTCGCCGTTGAGCAGTTGCAGGGCGAGGGCGCCGCCGGCGAGGAGCGCCGGCCGCCACCAGCTCTTCCCCGCGGGAGCCCGCAGCGCCTGGTCCGCCCACAGGAGCACCCAGGGGAACCAGGCCATGCTGGAGAAGAGCGTATAGGCGCTGAGCAGGGAAAGGTAGGCGCCGGAGCCGGCGTACCCCACCGCCGCCAGCGCCGCCGCCCCGCGCCCGCAGCCGAAATACCGGGCGAGCCGCCAGGCGCCGGCGAAAGCGATCGCGGCGTGCAGCGGCACCAGCAGGTTGAACAGATAGTGGGGGGGCACCACGAAGACCAGCCAGCTCGGCGGATAGAACGCCGCGTAGCTCGGGTTCGAGAGCAGGGGCTGGCCGCCGTGCAGCCACGGATTCCATGTCGGGAGCCCGTGGACCGCGAGCTCCCGGAACGCCAGCCGCAGGGGAAGATGGAACAGCGGGATGTCGCGGTTGGCCATCACCCGCGCCGGCGACAGCAGCGGCCCGAGCAGGCTCCACAGCCAGCCCGCAGCCAGCACGGCGGGAAAGAGGATCGCGGCGGACCGGCGGCGCATCGGGGAAGGATACTCGACGATGCGCCGACGCGAGACGACCGCCGCTCCGCCCTACTTGCTCGGCCAGCGGACGAAGAAGCCGTCCGCCCAGAGGATGTCCTGATCGTAGTCGGTGGGATCGAACCCCGCGACCGTGTAGCTGCCCGCGATCGCGCTGTTGTCCCGGCCGCCGCTGCCGATCAGCATCACCTGCTGGTTGAGCGGATGGGCCGGGTCCAGGTAGTAATGATAAGGATGCTTCCAGCCATCGATCACCGGAATCGTCTCGATGTACTGCGGCATGATGAGACTCTGCAGATTGGAAAGCGTGATCACCTGGTACTGGCTGGTGTCGACCTGGGTGACCGCCGCGCCGGCCGCCGCCGCCCCGACCTCGTCCGACAGCCAGGCGAACATCGCCGTGCCGGTGATCCGCATGTCCGCCACCGTCCGCTTCTGCTTGGCTTTTTCCATCGCATCCAGCAGGTTCGGAATCAGGATCGCCGCCAGAATGCCGATGATGGCGACGACGATCAGGAGCTCGATCAGCGTGAAGCCCGTCTGTCTGCTCGCGAATCTACGCTTCATCACAGATCCCTCCAGAAGAGTTGAAGCTCTAAAAGGCAAGGGACATGCCAGCGTCAGGATTTCCGGCAAAGCCTTGACCGGTATGGAGATTCTGCTTATAGACAGACGTCTTCCTGACAAAAACCGTCAAGCTCCGGGCACGGCGTGTCACCGGCCCCGCGACGAAGCCGATGCGGCCGATGCGGCCGGCGCGGCATACAGGGCGAGGATCCTGCGCATGCGCTCGACCCCGCGGTCGATCTCGCGGACGGGGATCCGCTCGTCGGTGCCGTGGATGCCCTTGGAGTCGTCGGGGGAGAGCTGGAACGGCGTCACGCCGTAGGCGGGGATCCCCCGCTCGCGGAAGTAGCGCGAGTCGGTGAAGCCGGCGATGAAGGTGGGCACCACCGGGCCCGCGGGGCCGAGGGCCTGCCGCAGCGCCTGGTAGAGCCGGCCCGAGGCCGGCGACGCCGGCGAGGGAGGGGAGGTCACCAGCACCTTGACCTCGAAGCCCGGACCCAGCCGGCTCTTGACGTCGGCGAGGAAGGCGGCCGAGTCGGTCTCGGGCAGCAGCCGGATGTCGAGCAGCGCGGACGCCCGCTCGGGCACCACGTTGATCCGCTCGCCGCCGCGCAGCACGGTGACCTGCACCGTGTCGAGAAAGAGGTTGGCCATCCCCGGCAGCAGGAACTCGCGCGGCCCCGAAGGGGCGATGACGCCGTCGATGTTGGAGAAGACCCGCCGCCAGCGGTCGTTCTGCAGCGGCGCGATGGCATGGCAGTAGTCGCGCACCGGCGCCGTCACCTTCCAGCGCGGCGGCGCGGCCAGCAGGCGCGCGAGCCCCTGGATGAGCTGGTGGCTGGCGCTCTCGGGGTTGAGCCCGGCGCCGTGCCCGCCCCGGCCCGAGGCCGCCACCTCCAGCCAGAGCGGCCGCTTCTGCGCCACCTCGATCCCCCACCAGAGGAGCTTGCCGCCGGCCCCGGTCTGGCTGCGCCCCCCCTCGCCGATCACCGCCTCGACGCCCTGGAAGAGCTCGGGGTGGCTGGCGAGCAGCCAGCCCGTGCCGCGCAGGCCGCCGTTCTCCTCGTCGGCCACGGCGAGGAAGATCACGTCGCGGTCGAGCGGCGCCCGCCGGCGCTGGAGGTCGATCATCGCCGCGAGCTGGGCGATGCCCAGGCTCTTGTCGTCCACCGCGCCGCGCCCCCACAGCAGCCCCCCCTTGAGCAGGCCGGCGAACGGCGGCACGGTCCAGCCCGGCCCCGGGGGAACGACGTCCATGTGATGGAGCAGGAGGATGGCCCGCCCGCCGCTGCGGGGGGACGAGAGCCGGGCGTACAGGTTGGCCCGCCCCTCCGGCGTCGCCACGACGCGGGACGGGATGCCCGCGCGCTGGAGGATGCCGGCCAGGAAGGCCGCCGCGCGGGCCTCGTTGCCGGGCGGGTTCGAGGTGTCGATCCGCAGGTACTGCTGGAGCCATCCCGCCGCCTCGGAGAGCGCGGGGTCCCCGGCGCGGAGCGCGGACGGCGAGAGGAGCAGGAGAGCGGCGAGGAGCGGAGGGATCAGGCGCTTCGCAGGCATGGCGGCACGAAAATACAAAGAGGGGACCTCCCCGCGGGAAAGAGCTTGAATCGCTTCCGGTCGTGAATCGCTTGAGATCTGCAGGGTTGGAGCCCTGGAGAGCTACTGCTTCTGCGGCCAGCGGACGAAGAAGCCGTCCGCCCAGACGATGTCCTGGTCGTAATCGGTCGGATCGAAACCGATGACGGTGTAGGTGCCCGACGGGGTGCTGCCGTCGCGGCCGCCAGAGGCGATCGCCATCACGTGCGGCTGCAGGATGTTGGTCGTCTCCAGCCAGTAGGAAAGATCCTTCTTCCAGCCGTCCTTGACCGGCACGGCCTGGAGGTATTGCGGCACCAGAACCGACGCGACCGTCGTGGAGTTTGAGGTGGTGTAGGTGCTGAGGTCGACCTGCGTCGCGGTGGCGCCGGCGGCGGCCGCGCCGACCTGGTCGGTCAGCCAGGAGAACATCGCGGTGCCGGTGTTGCGGATGTCGGCCACCGTGCGCTTCTGCTTCGCCTTCTGCAGCGCGTCGAGGAAGTTCGGGATCAGCAGGGCGGCGATGATGCCGATGATCGCCACGACGATCAGCAGCTCGATCAGCGTGAAGCCCTTCTGGCGGTTCCCCATCTTCGCTCTGGACTGGGTCCACTGAGTCAACATGTCCTTAGGTCTCCTGAAGACTGTAATAAAAACGCCTGGCCCGGGATGCGGCGGGCCAGGCGAAGCGGACTGTCGGTTACTGCTTCTGCGGCCAGCGGACGAAGAAGCCGTCCGCCCAGACGATGTCCTGGTCGTAGTCGGTCGGGTCGAAGCCGATGACGGTGTAGGTGCCCGACGGGGTGCTGCCGTCGCGGCCGCCGGAGGCGATCGCCATCACGTGCTGCTGCAGCACGTTGGTCGTCTCCAGCCAGTACGCCAGGGGCTTCTTCCAGCCGTCCTTGACCGGCACGGCCTGCAGGTACTGCGGCACCAGGACCGACGAGACCGTGGTGGAGCTCGAGGTGGTGTAGGTGCTGAGGTCGACCTGCGTCGCGGTGGCGCCGGCGGCGGCCGCACCGACCTGGTCGGTCAGCCAGGAGAACATCGCGGTGCCGGTGTTGCGGATGTCGGCCACCGTGCGCTTCTGCTTGGCCTTCTGCAGAGCGTCGAGGAAGTTCGGGATCAGCAGGGCCGCGATGATGCCGATGATCGCCACGACGATCAGCAGCTCGATCAGTGTGAAGCCCCCTTGCCGGTTACGGTTGCGGATCTTGTTCAACATTTGGGTCTCCTCCCCCTGGTTTTGAAGCGGGCCCCCGGAAAATCCGTGAGGCGTGTCGATCAGGAGATATAGCAGGGTCGATGCCAGGGGTTCAGCGAGCCTAAGTCCTTTGTTTTCCGTACGTTCAAATCCAGCCGCGACAAAATTTGCCACCGCTCGTTAGCACTAAGTGTCAGACACCAGACGGCGGACCACCCGCTTGTAGAGCTCGACGCCGTCCGCGAAGGCGGGCAGGGCGAAACGCTCGTTGGCCTGGTCCACCTGCAGGGTGTCGGTGTTCATGATCAGGAAGGGCGAGAAGCCGTAGGCCGGCACGCCCATGGTGCGGAAGAAGCGGGCGTCGGTCGCCGTCCACGGCAGGAAGTACGGCCCCACCGGCGCGTCCGGATAGGTCTCCTGGACCGTCGCCTGGATGGCCTTGAAGACCGGATGGTCGAGCGGGCTGCCGCCGCGGGCCGACGGCGGATCGTCGATCATCGTCGTCAGGCCGAAGGTCAGCCAGGAGGGCACCAGCTTCTCCCGCACCGCCGCGAGATCCTCGCCCGGCAGGAGCTGGAGCTTGACCAGCAGCTCCCAGCCGCCCCCCGGCGCCGGCTCCACCTTGAACGGCACCGCCTCGTTCCGCATCATCGACTGGATGTAGTTCGGCAGCTTGCGGAAGGCGGCGATGTCCCCCATCGACTCCTCGAGGTTGGTCATCAGGCCGCGCAGGTCCTTGCGGTCGCGGGTCGTGCCGTAGAACCCGAGCACCGCCCGGGCCTCCGGGGTCAGGCGCAGGTCGGTCACCGTGGGGCCGATCTCCTTGAGCGTCTTGCGCAGATCCTCCAGCCGCCGGCGGTCGTCGCCGCAGAGGATCAGGTCGGCGTAGCGCTTCTGGGCGAACTCGGTCCCCCAGAACTTGATGTCCTCGCGCGTCCGCGCCTCGACGACGCCCCCCTCCGTCAGCACCGCCCAGAAGTTGCGGACCATCTCCGGGTGGAGCAGGATGATGCGCCGGATGCCCAGCCGGCTCCCCCGCTCCTCGCTGCTGGTGCCGAGGAAGAGGACCGAGTGGGTGAGCGGCACGCCGCTCTTCTTGAGGTCGATCATCGCCAGCATCTGGGCGATGGCGACGCTCTTCATGTCGAAGACGCCCCGGCCGTACATCCAGGGGAGCTGGATGCGCGCCTCGAACGGCGGCGAGAACCACTCCTTGGGATCGACGTCCGAGACGTCGATGTGGTTGTGCAGCACCAGCGGCCGGGAGTCCTTGCCCACCAGCCAGGCGTAGAGGTTGGCCTTGCGCGGACCGATCTTCTCGATCCGGTAGGGGATGCCGGCGGCCTGGAACTGGCGGGCGAGGAACTCGGCGCCGGCAATCTCGTCGCCGGTCGTCTCGCTGGTGTCGATCCGCGCGTACTGCTGGAGGAGCTTGACCTCCGGCAGGTTGGCGTAGTCGCGGCGCGCCCACTGCTCGGTCTGGCGCGATTGCAAGGGGGCGTCGAGGAGCTTGACGACGCCCCAGACGAGCCCCCCGACCAGGATCAGGCTGCCGTACAGGGCGATCCGCGCCGCTTGCCGGCGCCGGCGTTCGAGTTTTTGCAGGATCATGAGGACCGCGATGATAACCGGACTTCCCCGGTTGTGTATGCTTCGCCGGACTGATGAGGACGCGATGAACGCCCCCGCCGAAAGCGCGCGCCCGCGGCTGCCGCTGCGCGCGCTGCTGCTCCTGGCCGGCCTGGTCGCCTGCCTGCGCTACCTGTTCGCCGAGGTCGCCCGGCTCAAGGGGGGGCTCGGCTTTCCGCTGGACGATAGTTGGATTCATCTGCAGTTCGCGCGCAATCTGGCGGCCGGCGCCGGCCTCTCCTACAACCCCGGCGAGCTGGTGACCGGCTCGACGGCGCCGCTGTGGACGGCCCTGCTGGCGGCCCTCTTCCCGCTGCCGGGAAGCGTGATCGTCTGGACGAAGCTCCTCGGCATCGTCCTCTACCTGGCCGGGATCGACGCCACCTGGCGCCTCGCCCGGGAGCTCGGCCTGGGGCGCGGGCTCGCCGCCCTCGCCGCCGGCCTCACTCTCTCGACGAGCTGGCTCGTCTGGGCCGCCCTGTCGGGGATGGAGATCCCGCTCTTCGTCCTGCTCTCGCTGTGGGGGATGATCCTCCACCTGCGCGAGCGGGCCTCCCCCGAGCGCCCGCCGCTCTCCCTCGCCGTCCTGGCGGTGGCCGTGCTGGCCCGGCCGGAGGGGCTGCTGCTCCTGCTGCTCGCCGGGCTCGACCGTCTGCTGGTCTTCCAGGAGACAGCCGAGGAGACGGCGGCGGGACCGCGCTGGCGCCGCCCTGCTCTCCGGCCGCTGCTCGCCGGAGCCGCGCTCGCCGTCTGCGCGCTCGCCGGCCCCTGTCTCTTCTACGCATGGGCGGGCGGTTCCGTCCTGCCCACCACCTACGCGGCCAAGGGGGGCGGCGCGGTGCGGCACCTGCTGCCGGACTTGCGGTACCTCTCGAACGTGCTCGGCCTCTTCTTCCGGCCGCAGCCGTGGGCGACGCTCCTCGCCGCGGGGGGCGCGGCCTCGCTCGCCGGCCGGCTCGGCACCCCGCGCGACCGCGGGCTCCTCCCCGCCCTCTGGCTCTTCGGGCTGCCGCTCGCCTACTCCCTGCTGACCCCCGGCCCCAACAAGATGCTGGGCAACTTCGGCCGCTACTACTTCCCGCTCTTCCCGCTGCTGGCGGTCCTCGCCGCGCTGGCGCTCGAGCCGCTGACCCGCCTCCGCCTGCCGGCGCCTCTCCGGGCGCTCCTGGGGACGGCGGGAGCCCTCGTGCTTCTCGCCCCCACGGTCGCCGTGCTGATCCAGGGAGAGACGTTCTACGTCCAGAACGTCGCCAACGTGCAGGAGAGCGACGTGGCCATCGCCCAGTGGCTCGCCGGCCGCGTGCCCCCGGACGCCGTGCTGGCGGTCAACGACATCGGCGCCATCAAGTACCTGCTCCCCAACCGCATCGTGGACCTGGCGAGCATCGCCACCCCGGAGATCGGCCGCCAGGTGCAGAAGGCCGTCGCCGCCGGCACCCCCTGGAACGACGCCATGATGGCCGCCCTGGAGCGACAACACCCCGACTACGTGGTGATCTTCCCGAGCTGGTTCCCCGCCCTCGGCCGCGATCCCCGTTTCCACTTGATCTTCACCCTCCCCATCCAGGGCAACATCACCATGGGAGGCAACGAGATCATGGTCTACTCGACCCCCTGGACGCGGGTGCCGCTGGCTCGGAAGGGCGCTCTCGTTGCAGCGGGTCTCTCATCGGGAATCCCCCGCCGGCTCATCCGAGGCCGTGGCCCGGAGGTCCCGGATGGCGGCCCCGAGCCGGTCTTCCAGCACGCAGCCGATCGCCGAGCGGATCTCGGTCGCGGCGTCCATGGCGTCGTCTTCCCGAAGCGGGTCGCTCTCCACGGGTGAAACCGGCAGGCTCGCCTGCACTCCCAGGAGCCGGAACCGGATCATCTCCAGCTCGGCGGCGATCTCGCTGAGCTTCGCCCTGGCGGCGGTCACGGGGTCGTTCATGTCCACGTCCTCTCGGTTGCCAGCCTCGCGAGGAGGCTGGGGTTGGAGGGAGAGGCTATGGAGCCGGAAGGGCCGATCCAAGCGTCGGGGTATCTTTTCAAGCAAGAAACAAGTGGCGTGAAGCGGGAGGGTGTTTTCCGCTCCGAGAGCACACGGCGGCGCGACGACGCTTCTTTGTGTCACGCCACGACCCTGTTTTACACTCTCTATTGTTGAAACACGACAATGGAGACCCTCATGACCCCTGAACCCCTGCCCTCCCTGAACCTGGCGTTGACCCTTCTGCGCATGGCGGCGAATTGGAATCAGGCGGAGCTCGCCAGGGCGGCCGGCGTGCGGCCGACCGTGATCTCGGACTACGAGCGCGGGCACAAGAAGCTCACCCGCCCGCGTCTGGAAGAGCTGGTCGGCTATCTGGGATTTACCGGACATTCCATCGATTTGACTCTCCGGTTCGTAGAGTCGGTCCGCCGGGCGACCCGGGCTCCCGGCACTCCCGCCGAGCCCGACGAACCGGACGTCGGGGACCGCCGGCGGATCGACGCGATTGCCGCCGAGGCGGGGAGGCTTGCCTCGGTCTTCGTCTTTTCGGTGCTGGACGCGGTCACGATCCAGGGCCAGGCCTCGGTCGCCCGCCAGCAGGCGCCGGTGCTGTGGAGGCTGCTCAAACGGCGCACGGCTTCCGAGCGGCGGATGCTGGTGGAGGAGGGGCAGGAGTTCCGGAGCTGGGCGCTCTGCGAGCTGCTCTGCGCCGAGAGCGTCAAGGCGGCGGCTGACAGCGCCGACCGGGCCGTCGAGCTGGCGGCCCTGGCGCTCCACATCGCGGAGCTGGCGCCCGGGCAGGGGAACTGGGGCCTGCGGCTCCAGGGCTACGCCTGGGCTCACGTCGGCAACGCCCGGCGCGTCCGAGGCGACCTGCCGGGAGCCGACGGGGCGTTCTCCCGCGCCGGCAAACTCTGGGAGGCAGGCGCGGTTGGCGATCCAGGGCTCCTGGATGAGGCGCTTGTACCTGGGCTTGAGGCCTCTTTGCGAATCAATCAGTGCCGTTTGGAGGAAGCCGCGATCCTTTTGGACCGTGCCCTGACACTGGACAAGGGCTCCTTCAGGACCCATCTCCTTCTCAATCGGGCACGATTGCTGGAGCGGACTGGTGATTACGAGGGCGCGTTGGCAACGTTCGAGGAGGCGGCCTCCCGAGTCTCTCAACAAGAGGAGCCGAGGCTGCTCTTCTCATTAAGGTTCAATTCGGCGGTCAACTTGTGCCACCTCGGGCGATACGCGGAGGCCGAGGCGTTCCTCCCGGAAGTGCGGTTGCTGGTGGCCCGGCTTGGCAACGGGCTGGATTCCGTGCGGCTCCGCTGGCTGGAAGGAAGAACTGCTGCCGGTTTAGGAGCGACAGAAGAGGCCTTATCAGCTCTGTCCTGGGTAAGGACGGAGTTCGCGGCGCAGTCCATCGCCTACGACGCCGCCCTGGTAACGCTGGAGCTGGCAGTCCTCCAGTTGGAGCGGGGGCGCACCCGGGATGTGAAGGCACTTGCGCGCCAGATGGCGCCAATCTTCCAGACGCAGGGGGTCCACCGCGAAGCCCTCGCGGCGCTCAAGCTGTTTTGCGAGGCCGCGGAGAAGGAGGCTGCTACGGTGGAGCTCGCCAAGCGAATTGTGGAGTACCTCTATCGCGCGCAACACAATCCACAACTCCGGTTCGAGGCGAGCGAGTGAACCACCGGACCGGATCGACACCTCGCCGGCCCGGTGAGACCCCAGAGAGTGTCTTGCTTCAATGCCCGCTTTGGCACCGGCCAAACGGATCTATAGAGCACCCAGCATCTGTATTGACGGCTGAGCTTCCGCAACGTCCGAACGGATCTATCGAGCATCCGTTGTCGGCAGTGACCATAGAGTGGAGGCAGCGGCCATTGGGATCTAACGAGCACCCTGCGTCGGCGGTGACCACAGAGTTCAGACTACGTCCATCCGGGTCGGCACTGCCCCCCGCCTTGCTCAAGAAGCTGGCGAACATCCCCCAAAGCTGCCCCAAAACCCCCGGCACCTCCCGCGTGACGGTGGGCGTGGGGCGGCGTTCCGCGCGGCTCCGAAGCTCCGCGGCGGAGCCCCAGGAGCTGGCGAGGATCATCCCCAGGACGAGAGCGATGATCGGACGACGGAAGGAAAGATGAGACATGAGAAAGCTCCTTTCGAGAGGCGGCCTCCGCCGCGGCCGTCATGGCCGTGCGGCCACCTCCCAAGGGAGTATGGTGCCTGCCAAAGGTGTTGAATTCCACCCGGAAAGCATTCCACGTGCAGGAAAGGGAGAAAAATCGCATGCCTTGCCGGAACAGCCCCGAGGATAGGAGGGTGGCGGTCGTCTTCCTGCGCTCGCTGCGCGGATGGGACCAGCAGGAGCTGGCGGCGGCCGCCGAGCTGTCGGCCAGCTCCATCTCCCGCTATGAGAGCGGAGACGTCCCCGTGTCCCCCCGGGCGCTGGAGCGCATCGCGGTGACGGTGGGCCTGCCGCTCGAGAGATTGAGCCGGGTCTTCACCTGGATCCGCTCGGCCCGCACCGCCGTGGAGAGCGCGCGCGCTCCGGACAGCCGGGAGAGGATGATCGAGGCCATCGCCGGCGAGCTGCACGGAAGGGGCCGCGGATCTCCTCCATTCCGCGACGGCGCTGGCTCTCGACGGGCTTCCGTGGCTCGAGACCGGCCCCGGGGAGGCGGCCGGGCCTCCGCTCGCCGAGGACCGCCGGCAGGCGCCGGCCCTGTGGGAAGCGCTCGCGCGCCGCACGGCCTCCGAGCGGCGGGTGTTGATCGAGGACGCGCGGGAGTTCCGGAGCTGGGCGCTCTGCGAGCGGGTCTGCGCGGAGAGCGTCAAGGCCGCGGCTGACAGCGCCGACCTGGCCGTCGAGCTGGCGGAGCTGGCGCTCCGGATCGCCGAGCGGGCGCCCGGAGGGGAGAGCTGGCGCCGGCGGCTCCAGGGCTACGCCTGGGCTCACCTCGCCAACGCCCGGCGCGTCCGGGGGGACCAGGCCGGAGCCGAGGAGGCCTTCGCCCGCTCCGCCAAACTCTGGGAGACCGGCGCCACCGGCGATCCCGGGCGGCTGCTCGACCTGGACGCCGCGCTCGCGGCGCTCGCCGCGATGGTCTGAGGAGGGCCTACCAACTCAATACCGATCCCCTCACGACTCCACCGGCCGCAGGGGCACTCCGGTTTCCGCGGCGTTCCGGACGTGGGGGTCCGGCACCAGGCCGAAGCCGTCCGCCATACGGGGGAAGTAGTTGAAGATGGCGATCAGGTGCGCGGTCTCCAGCAGGCCCTGATCGTCCAGCCCGAGATCGCGCAGGGGCTGCCAGTCGGCGGCCGTCATGCGGGTGGGCTCCAGGGTCAGCTTCTCGGCGACGGCGCAGAGGGCGCGCTGGCGCGGCGTCAGGTCCGGCAGATCCCGCCAGCGCCGCTGCTTGATGGCATCGACCAGCGCGGGGTCATTGTTCTCGACACGCAGAAACTCTGCGTGAGACTGCGTTCAGTACTGGCAGTCCTGGGCCGCGGAGGCGACCGCGGCGACCATCTCCCGCTCGGCGCGGGTGAGCGCTCCGGGAGCGAACATGATCTCGTAGAAGGCCCCCTGCATGGCGCGGCCGATGCGCTCGTGAGCGGCGAGCAGGCGCCCCATGCCGGAGGGAAACCCGAAGTCGTAGGAGGTGGGCTTCGGGCCTCCCCGCTCCCGCAGCTCCTCCGGCGTGGGCAGCCGGATGAACGCCTGCTGAGGATCTTCGAACATGGCTCTCCTCCCTGGATCGGCGGCGCGGCGCGCGCCCGCCGGGAGACCAGGATAGCCGAATCCGGGACGGCCCTCTGGCCGCGCGATGCGGCCCCCTGGAATTGCGCCTCAGCCCCCTGGAATTGCGCTTCAGCCCCCTGGAATTACGACACCGCCCTCTGGTTTTCCGGTCCTGCCCCCTGGGTGTTCGATCGCGCCCTCTGAGTCTCCCGTCCTGCCCCCTGGCTCCCTCGTCGCGCCCTCTGGTTTTCTCGTCGCGCCCCTTGGCTCTGCCGTCCTGCCCCCTGGTTTTCCGGCCGTGCCCCCTGGAAATTTCATCCTGCCACCTGGAGGGCGGAGGCGGAGAACCAGAGGGCACAGCCGCACACCCAGAGGGCAGGACCGGAAAACCAGGGGGCGCGACGGGAAAACCAGGGGGCAGGACCAAAAAACCACAGGGCAGACACGCGGGAAGAAGGGGCGCGGTCGCGCGCTCCGGGGGCGCCGGCGCGGAACCAATGGGCGTACATGCGTGACTGGAGGGCCGCCACGGTAGACTTCGGGGCGAGACGACCGGGAGCCATCACCGTGCGAATGACCGACATCCCCTTCGAGACGACCGACTGGTCCCGGGTGGCTCCGACGGAGCACCCCGGCGAGACGGGCACCGCGCTCTGGCGCACGCGGAGCTTCGGCGACCTCCGCGTGCGGATGGTCGAGTACACGCCCGGATATCTGGCGGATCACTGGTGCTCGAAGGGGCACGTCATCCTCTGCCTGGAAGGGGAGCTGCACGTCGAGGTGCGGGGCGGCGGCACCCACATCCTCACTCCGGGCATGAGCTATCAGGTCGCCGACGACGCGGAGCCCCACCGCTCCTTTACCCGGAGCGGCGCGAAGCTCTTCATCGTGGATTGATCGCCAGGCTGGAGCTCTACCGAGCACGGGGCGGCTGGTGGACAAGCAGAGGTCGCGATAGTCTCCACCCGTGCCGATCCCGCGAGCTGACACCCTTCTCTCTCCCTGCGTCCTGGTCGTCAAGACGCCGGTGGCCTCCCGCGAGCCGGTGGCGGACCGGCTGGCCGGCACCGGGCGGCGGCTTGTCGGGCAGGTGGAGGACGCGGCGCGGGAGCAGGAGCGCACCCTCGAGACCCTGCGAGAGGCCCTCGCCCAGCGGGGCGTCGCGCCGGTGACGGTCTCGGTGGATGCCATCGACGCCAAGGCGCGCCGAGCGCTCGCCGGCGCCCGCTTGGTGATCTCGGTGGGCGGCGACGGCACCCTGCTCGCCGCCTCGCACTGGGTCACCGGGGCCGCCCTGCTGGGCGTCAACTCCGCGCCGCGTTCGAGCGTGGGATATCTGACCCTCACCCGTCGCGCCAGCCTGGCGCGGGATCTGGGGCGGATCGAGCGGGGGACCCTGCTGCCGCAGGCGGTCTCCCGCATCGAGGTCGAGCTCGACGGCAAGCGGCTGCCGCCGGCGCTCAACGACGTGCTCCTCGCGCACGAGCAGCCGGCGGCGACCAGCCGCTATCGCCTGCGCCTCGGCCGCCGGGCGGAGGACCACCGCAGCTCCGGGCTGTGGGTGGCGTCGGCGGCCGGCTCGACGGCCGGGATCCGCTCCGCCGGGGGCGAGCCGATGCCGCTCGGCGACCGCCGGCTCCAGTTCCGCGCCCGCGAGCTCTACCGGGCGCGGGGCGGACGCGCCGCGGCCCTGGAGTCCGGCTTCGTGGAGGAGGGCCGGGAGCTGGTCGTCGAGTCGGCCATGGCGGCCGGCTGGCTGTTCCTCGACGGCGCCCGGATGGCCCACCGCTTTCCCTTCGGCGCCGGCGCCACCTTCCGCCTCGCCGAGCAGCCGCTCCTCCTCTTCGCGGACGCCGCGCGGTGGACGCGGAACGGATACAATCCCGCGCCGTGAACGTACCCATCCTCGATCTCGGCCGTGTCCGCCAGCGCATCGCCCCTCAGCTCGACGAGCGGTGGCGGCGCATCCTCGACCAGACCTCTTTCGTCCTCGGCCCGGAGGTGAAGGAGTTCGAAGCGGCCTTCGCCGCCTATCTCGGCGTCGAGGCCTGCGTCGGCCTCGGCAACGGCACCGACGCGCTGATCCTCGGCCTGCGCGCCCTGGGTCTCCAGCCGGGGGACGAGGTGATCGTCCCCGCCTTCAGCTTCTTCGCCACGGCGGAGGCGGTCGCCCTGCTCGGCGGCAAGGTGGTGTTCGCCGACGTCGATCCCGAGACCCTGAACCTCGATCCGGCGGACGCCGCGGCGCGGGTGACGGAGCGCACGGTGGGGATCATCGGCGTCCATCTCTATGGCCGGCCGTTCGACGTCGACGCTCTGCTCGGCCTCTGCCGGCAGCGCGGCCTCTGGCTGCTGGAGGACGCCGCCCAGGCGCACGGCGCCGAGTGGAAGGGGACGCGGGTGGGCGGCTTCGGCCAGCTCGCCGCCTGGAGCTTCTACCCGACCAAGAACCTCGGCTGCTTCGGCGACGGCGGCGCGGTGACCGGCAATGACCGCGCCCTGGTGCAGCACGTCTTCAGCCTCGGCAACCACGGCCAGACGGTGCGCTACACCCATCACGAGATCGGCACCAACAGCCGGCTGGACAGCCTGCAGGCCGCCGTCCTCAACTGCCGGCTGGCGCTGCTCGACGAGGACAACGCCCGCCGCGGCGAGATCGCCTGCCGCTACCACGGCGCCCTCGCCGGCGTCGGGGACCTGCGGCTGATCCCCGAGCCGCCCGGGGTGCGCTCGGTCTACCACCAGTTCACCGTCCGCTCCGGCCGGCGGGACGAGCTGGCGGCGCATCTGAAGGAGCGCGGCATCGCCTCCGCCGTCCACTATCCCTCCCCCCTCCACCATCAGCCGGCGATGAAGGGGCTGGTGGAGGTGCGCGACGGCGACCTCCCCGTCTCCACCGCCGCCGCCCGGGAGGTGCTCTGCCTCCCCGTCTTCCCCGAGCTGACCAACGGGGAGGTCGAGGCGGTCTCGGCGGCGGTGCGGGAGTTCTTCGGGGCGTGACGGCAGAGGGGGCGAGGGCCACCGTCCACCTGGTGGACGCCAGCCCGTACATCTTCCGGGCGCACTTCTCGCTGCCGGGGAGCATCAAGACGCCGGACGGCAGCCCGGCCGCGGCCTCCTACGGCTTCACCTCGTTCCTGCTCAAGCTGATCGCGGACGAGAAGCCCACCCATCTCGCGGTGGCCTTCGACCGCAACCTGAATTCGAGCTTCCGCAACGAGATCTACCCCGCCTACAAGGAGCAGCGGGTGCTGCCGCCGCCGGAGCTGGAGGCGCAGCTCGACGCCTGCGTGGAGATCGCCGGGGCGCTCGGGGCGGCCACCTTCATCGACGACCGCTACGAGGCGGACGACCTGATCGGCGCCCTCTGCGCGGAGCTCGAGGAGGCCGGCCACGGCGCCGTGATCGTCACCTCGGACAAGGACCTCGCCCAGCTCGTGGACGGAAAGGTCTCGCTCCTCGATTTCTCCAAGGGGCTCCGCCTCGGCCCGGAGGCCGTGTTCGAGAAGTTCGGCGTGCGGCCGGACCAGATCACCGACTTCCTGGGTCTCGCCGGAGATTCGGTGGACAACATCCCCGGCGTCAAGGGGATCGGCCCCAAGTCGGCCGCCGAGCTGCTGGCCCGCTTCGGCCATCTGGAGGATCTCTACGCCAGGCTGGACGAGCTCCCCTGGTCCAACCTCCGCGGCGCCAAGTCGCTCCACGCCAAGCTGGCGGCCAGCCGGGAGATCGCCTTTCTCTCCAAGCAGCTCGCCACCGTCACCCCGGAGGTGCCGGGGGTGAGCGCCGACCTGAAGGGCCTGGAGTACCGCGGGGCCGACCCGGCGAAGGTCGAGGAGCTGTTCAAGCGGCTGGGGTTCAACAAGATCCGCGAGCGGGTGGCCGCGCAGAGCTAGGCAGGCTGCGGTCCCTGCTCCTCGAAGAGCTCGGCCAGCGGCAGCTCGAAGCCGGGGAGGAGCGGCGTCGTCAGGACGTCCCCCGCCGCGGCGGAGAGGAACGGCAGCGGGCGGAGGCCTTCGGCCGTCCGCTCCCAGGGCTGGACGCCTCTGCGAAAGGGATCGAACATCCAGTATGCCCGGACCCCGCAGCGTTCATAGGCTTGCAGTTTGACCCCCTCGTCCAGCCGGCGGGTGCTCCGGGAGAGGATCTCGATCACCAGGTCCGGCGCTCCCTGGACGTTCTTCAACCCGACGATCGCGGCCTGCTGGTGGGAAATGAACAGCAGGTCGGGCTGAACGATGTCGTAGGGGGAGAGGAGGACGTCGGTAGGCGCGATGAGGAAGCGTCCGAGGCGATTCGCCTTGACGAAGCCTCCCAAGCGGAGCGTGAGCTCGACGACCAGATCCTGATGCGGCACGAAAGGCGCTGCCGTCACGTAGTGCTCTCCATCGATGATCTCGTGGCGCTGGCCGTCCTCGGGGATGAGGACGTAGTCCTCATAGGTCAGCTTGCGGGGGAGATCGTGGAGAGCCATGGCGTGAACCTCCTGTCGCGGATCATCGTAACACGCCGGAGGAGAGCCGATCGAAGCGTCCCGAGCTGCCAAGGTGTCTTCGCGGCGAAATCTATCATCGGAAGACGCGACGCGCCAGTCCGGCCGGTTTCATCGATCGGCTATCCTCGATCAGCTATCATCGATCGGCTATAATGACCAGCCCTGCCGCAGGGCGGCATCCTGAATTCGAATCCACCGGAGCACTTCCCATATGGCCAAAGCGCGCGTAGCCGTTCTCAAGACAAAGCCCGAGACCATCCTGGAGGACGTCGGGCGGACCATGGAGATGGGGGACGTCAAGCGGTTCCTCGCCCCCGGCGCCACCACCATCCTCAAGGACAACATCTCCTGGCACTTCCCCTTCCCCGCGGCGAACACCACCCCCTGGCAGCTCGAAGGGACGATCCAGAAGCTCCGCGCCGACGGCTACACGGACCAGGTCTGCGTACAGAACAACACCGTCGTCACCGATCCCAAGAAGGGGGAGCGGCTGAACCGCTACCTGCCGGTGCTCGACAAGTACGGCATGCCGGTGCGCTACAACTGCTTCGAGGACGACCTCAAGTGGATCACCTACAAGCCGAAGGGGAAGATGCTGGTGCTGCCGTCGATCTTCCCCGAGGGGATCACCATCCCCGAGTTCTTCCTCGGCAAGAACATCGTCCACCTGCCGACGGTGAAGTGCCACATCTACACCACCACGACGGGTGCGATGAAGAACGCCTTCGGCGGCCTGCTCAACACCCGCCGGCACTACACCCACTCGCACATCCACGAGACGCTGGTCGATCTGCTGGCCATCCAGAAGGAGATCCACTCGGGATTGTTCGCGGTGATGGACGGCACGACCTGCGGCAACGGCCCGGGGCCGCGGACGATGGTCCCGGTCGAGAAGAACTTCATGATGGCCTCCGGCGACCAGGTGGCGATCGACGCCGTGGCGGCCAAGATGATGGGCTTCGATCCGATGTCGATCCCCTACATCCGGCTGGCGCACGACGCGGGCCTGGGGGTCGGCGATCCGCGGGACATCGAGGTGGTGGGCGAGGACGTCTCGAAGTGGAACTTCCACTTCTCGGTGGGGGACAACACGGTCTCCCGCTTCGGCGACCTCGTCTGGTTCGGGCCGCTCAAGGGGCTCCAGAAGCTGTTCTTCCGGACGCCGCTGGTCTACTTCTTCGTCTTCGGCTCGTACTTCTACCACGACTTCGCGTGGTACCCGACGGTGGGCAAGCGCCGCACCGAGCAGTACGCCAAGACGAGCCAGTGGATGCGCCTCTTCGAGCAGTATCCGGAGGCCGTCCAGGAAGCCGAGAAGGCCGCCTGAGCCCCACTCTGGTTCCTCCCCAAGCGCCCAAGGCTCCCGAAGCGCCCCGAGCCGGCCCGGAACCTCTTCCCACCGCACCGGCGGAGGGAGGGGACACGGGCCTCGAGGGGCTGGGGCGGCGGATGGCCGTGCCGCTGGTCCTCGGCCTGCTGGTGGTCGTGGGGCTCGCCCTGACCGCGAACCCGCGGGCGCTCGCCCGCAGCCTGCGGGACTTCGATGTCCGGCTCCTGGTCCCCGTCCTGGCGCTCTCCGTCTTCAACTACGGGCTGCGCTACATCCGCTGGGAGATCTACCTGCGGCGGATCGGCGCGACCCTCTCGCGGGGGCGGAGCCTGGCCGTCTTCCTGGTCGGCTTCCTGCTCGGGGTGACTCCGGGGAAGGCGGGCGAGCTGGGCAAGGCTTGGCTGGTGCGGGAGCTGGGGGGTGGGCAGGCGCTGCGGGTGGTCTCGGTGGTGCTGGCCGAGCGGGTGACCGACGTCCTCGGCACGGTGGCGCTGGTGGCCCTGTGCGCCCTCGCCCTTCCGGGCGGCCCGTGGATCGCCGCCGCAGGGCTCGCCGGGGTGGCCGCCGTGGTGCTCCTCATTACCTGGCGGCGGGGCGCCGAATGGGTCTTCGCGATCCTCCGGCGGCTGCCGGTGCTGGGGCCTCGCGTGCCGCACCTGGTCGAGATGCACGAGCGGCTGCGGGAGCTCCTCTCGCCGGGCCTCGCCGTGATGGCGACGCTGGTGGCCACGGTCGCCTGGGCGGCGGAGGGCTTGGGCTTCTGGCTGGTGGTGCGCAACTACGCGCCGAAGGCGGATCTGCTCGTCTCGATCTTCAACTACACGGCGGCGAACGTCCTCGGGGGGCTCTCGATGCTCCCCGGCGGCCTGGGAGCCGCCGAGGGGTCGCTCGCCGCCCTCCTCCACGGCCAGGGGCTCCAGACGGCGGACGCCGGCTCGATCACCCTGGTCATCCGCGCCGCCACCCTCTGGTTCTCCGTCCTCTTCGGCCTCATCGCCCTCCCCTTCGTCGCCCGCCGGCTGGCCGCCCGCCGCGCTCGGGGGTGAGCCGCGTTTGAGGTCACAAATCGTGACCTCAAACGGAAAGGCGCTCTCCCACTACGCGATCTTCTGGCCGCAATCCGGGCAGAACCGGGGGCTGCCGTCGATCTCGGCGTTGCAGCCTCCGCAGTGCTTCTTCTGGGCCGTCGGGGTGCCGCACTCGGGGCAGAACCGGGCGCCGCCGGTCTTGGCGCCGCAGGACTTGCAGACGGCCCCAGTGACCTGGCCGAGGTTGCGGTCCTTGACCCAGTCGATCTGTTGGGCCTTCTCGAAGACCTGGGCCTTGGCGGCTTCGGCCTGGGCGGAGGCGATCTCCTCGTCGAGGTCCGGCGCGCAGTACTCGCAGAGGCCCGCCTTGTCGTTGAAACAGACCGGCCCGCACACCCAGCGCCCGCAGCGGGTGCACTGCTTGAAAAGGGGGCGGATCTCCGCCGTCGCCTCCTTCAGCGCGGCATCGTGGGCCGGACCTCCCACGGCGCGCTGGATCTGGTAGGCGGTGTCCGAGACCTTACCGAAGAGCCCGCCGAAAAGGCTGCTGGCGACCTCGGCGGCCGAGGCGGCCATGCCCATCTTCGAGCTCTGGAAGCTCGACATGTAGCCGTTGCCGCACTTCTCGCAGTAGAACTTGAACTGATAGCCCCGGTCGGTGGAGAGATCGTCGTAATTGCCCGTGAACTCGACTGTCGCCATGGTGATGCGTCTTTCTCCGCTGGATGCTGCCGCCGGATGCTGCGATCGCGGCGAGAAATCGGTTGTCGTTCCTCGGTCTGGCTGGCCCGAAATGGTACCACGGCCTCCGGCAAGGTCAGCCCGTCGAGATCTGGTCCAGCACGGCGGGGATGTCGTCGTAGTCCTCGACCCAGATGGTCTTGACGCCCATCGCCTCGAAGAGGTTGCGGTCGTAGGAGTCCGCCTGCTCGAGGACGGAGAGGACGGCCTCCTGGAGCTCCGGGACCTCCTCCGGAGGGTCCAGCTCCATCTCCTGGCGGAACCGCCGCGCCCGGTCCCGGATGTCCCGCAGGACGGTGCGCATCTCGGTGCGCGAGATCTTGTGGCGCTTCTGGAGCTGCCAGTGGGCCGGGACGTCGCCGAAGACGTAGCTCGCGTCGAGCAGCCGCCGGAGGTTGGGATCGAGCATCGACAGGCCGATGAAGAGCACCGTGTTGTGCCGCAGGTAGTGGACGATGGCGGTCAGCGCCCAGTGGAAGACGCTCGCCGTCAGGCCGTGGTAGTCGTCCTCGGTGAAGACCAGCCGGCACTCCCGGGCGTCCCCCTCCTGGGGCAGGAAGCCGTGGGGATGGAGGATGGGGAGGGCCTTGGAGCGGCTGCGCCGGGGGCTCCACACCGGCCGGAAGTCGAAACACCCTTCCAGCTTGCGCTCCAGCAGGTCGTCGTAGTTGAAGGAGACGACCGCGGAGATCCCGGCGCCGTCGCCGGAGCGCCGGATGAAGTCGGCCACGGCGGTGAGGGTGGTCGGCTCGCTGGGGACCGGCGGCTCTTTGGGGTAGAGGTGCTCGCGGACCTTTTCGAGGAACAGGCCGTGGGCGTCGTCCCGGCTCTCGGACCGCCGGCTCGCCCGGCGGCGGATCTCGTTCTTGACCACGCGGGCCAGGATGATCGGGTCGTACTCGTAGTAGTCGACCAGCCAGGCGGCGAGGGCGCGCCGGAACGGCAGGTCGATGGGCTCCAGCCGGCGGGCCACGTCCGTCTGATCGAAGAGGATCTCGAGGACCAGGTCCTTCCATGTGGGGATGCCGTAGGGCTTCGGAGACCCCGGCACCGAGGAAGAGCACGAGGTCCTTCTCGGCCCAGGCGCGCCGCAGCCCCTCGAGGTCGCTGCGGTTGACCAGGGTACGGCCGATCTTCCGCTTCTCGCGCTGCTTCTTCCTGGCTCTCTCTTCGCCCACGCGCCGTCTCCGTGCCGGATTTGTGCCAGAGTACCCCGTCCATGAGCCCCCCGCGCCCCCCGGGCCGTCCGCTCCTGCTCGCCATCCTGGCGCTGGCGCTCGTCCTGCGCCTCGTCCACCTCCAGGCGGTGCGAGACCAGCCCTTCTTCTCCTCGCTGGCGATGGACAGCCAGGAGTACGACCGCTGGGGCCAGCAGATCGCGGAGGGGGACTGGCTGGGCTCGCGGGTCTTCTTCCAGGCGCCGCTCTACCCCTACCTGCTGGGCGTCCTCTACGCCGTCCTGGGACACCGGATCGCACTCGTCTACCTGCTCCAGATCCTCCTCGCCGTCGCCGGCTGCTGGGCGCTCTACCGCGCCGGCCGGGAGATGGGAGGGGAGCGGGTGGGGCTCGGGGCGGCGCTGCTCGCGGCGGTCTACGGCCCGTTTCTCTTCTACGACGCGCAGCTCCTCAAGGAGTCGCTCGCCGTTACGGCGGCCAGCTTCCTGCTGTGGGCGCTGGCCGCGGCGCGGTCGAAAACCGGCCTCGGGGGGTGGATGGGCGCCGGGAGCTCTCCTCGGCATCCTGGCGCTGCTGCGCGAGAACGCGCTCCTCCTCGTCCCCTTCCTGCTGCCGCTCGCCTGGAGGCGGGAGGACCGCTGGAGGGGGCTCGCCCGCCGCGGCGGCGCCCTGATCGCCGGGCTCGTCCTGGCGCTGCTGCCGGTGGCGCTCCGCAACGGCGTCGTCGGCGGCGACTTCCTGCCCACCAGCTCGCAGGGCGGGGTCAACTTCTACATCGGCAACAACGCGCGGGCCGACGGCACCTACCAGCCGATCGTCCCCGGCAAGCAGATCCCGGAGCTGGAGCGCAAGGAGCCGGCGCGGCTGGCCGAGCAGGCGCTCGGACGCCCGCTCTCCGCCGGCGAGGTCTCCCGCTACTGGCTGCACCAGGGGCTGGACTGGGCCCGGGAGCACCCGGGAGATTTCCTGCGGCTCCAGCTCCGCAAGCTCGGGATGTTCTGGAGCTGGTACGAGTGGCCGGACGCGGTGGACTACTACTACGTGAAGACCCTCTCGCCCGTCCTCCGGCTGCCGCTGCTCGAATTCGGCGGCGCGGCGATCCTCTTCGCCGCCGGGCTCTTCCTGGCGCGCCGGCGCCTCGGCGCCTTCGCTCCCGCCCTCCTCTTCGCCCTCGGCTGGATGGCCTCGACGGCGATCTTCTTCCTCTTCTCGCGCTACCGCCTGCCGGCCGGCCCGGCCCTCCTGATCCTGGGCGGCGTGGCCCTCGCGGAGATCCCGGCGGCCTGGCAGTCCCGGCGGCGGCGGGCGATCGGCCTGCTCGGGATCGGCGCGGCGGCGTTCCTGCTCCCGCGCCTGGCCGGCTTCGAGCCGCGGATGGACCTCGTGCACTACAACCTCGGCCGGCTGGCCGAGGAGAGGGGGCTTCCCGAAGAGGCCCGCGAGCACTACCAGGCCGCCTTCGCGCTCAATCCGCGGGACTTCCTCGCCTGCCTGAACCTGGGGAACCTCGCCGCCCGCCGGCGCGACTGGCCGGCGGCGCTCCGGTTCTACGAGCGGGCCGCGGCGCTCGAGCCCCGGTCGGACGACGCGCAGAGCAACCTGGGCGGCGTCTATCTGGCAATGGGGGACTCCGCGCGGGCCGAGGAGCACCTCGACCGCGCCCTCGCCCTCAATCCCAAAAATCTCCCGGCGCTCCAGAACGAGACCCTGCTCCACGCCCGGCGCGGGGACCTGGCGGGCGCCCGGGAGCTCAACCGGCGGGCGCTGGAGGCGGATCCGGGAAACCCGGCGGCGTTACGGCTGAAGCAGCGGCTGGACGCCGCCCGGTGAATCGGGCAGGAACTCATAGACCCGGTTCGTCGGGTCGGAGTAGCGCAACGCGAAGAGCCGCGGCAGCGAGTCCGCCCACTGCCGCTCCAGGGGGAAGTCGAACTGCGGGTAGCGGCTCAGGTGCACCCAGCGGATGTGCTGCTTCGCCAGGTTGGCGACCCAGGCCCTGGGATCGGGATCGACCCGCGGCTGGCATGCCGGATATTCGACCGCGTTGTGATGATCGGCCTGGTTGATGTTGACGTAGCGGGACTCCCGTTCCAGGCGCGGCCCCATCGCCGGATACTGGAAGTAGTTGTTGGGCGAGTGGACCGAGGCCACCGCGCCGTCGCCGCCGTTCTGGTCGAGCCACCCCCAGCCGCCGGCGAACATGCGGGTCGAGGTCATGTGGACCGAGAGATCCTCGGCGAGCGCCCGCTGGCGGTCCTCCACCCGAAAGCGGGTGAGGAGGGGCGCCGCCAGCAGCGCCAGGACGGCGGCCGCCGCCGCGCCCTCGCGCCACCGCCGGACGGCGAGCCCCCGCAGGGCGGGCGAGAGGGCGAGCGCCACGGCGGCGAGGTCCAGGAAGGCGATCGTCAGGCGCACCCCGTGCGGCATCTCGGCGTGGAGCTGGAGGAGCCCCTGAACCAGGAAAGCGAGGGTGATCCCCTCCATCCAGCGGTCGCGCACCCCCCGCCGCTCGCCGAGCGCCACGCCGCCCGCGAAGGCGAGCCCCAGGGCCGGGATGAGGTAGCGGACGTTGGCGAAGACGTGCATGTTCTTCGAGAACGGGACCGCCAGCCAGAAGGCGAGCTCGGCCCAGATCTGAGCCCCGACGATCAGCGAATCCCGCCGGCGCTCGCGGCCGAGGCCGAACGGCAGGACGAGCGCGGCGAGCAGCAGCACGAAGGCCTGCGGACCCACCCCCAGCTCGAGCTCCGCCGGCCGGGTGATCCCCAGGAAGGCGTCCACCAGCCAGGCCTTGCGGATCATCGGCCGCCAGAGGTCGATCACCGAGTTCTTGCGCGGGATCGTCGGCACGTTGGCGTTCTCCGGACCGCTCGCCGTCCGCTCGCAGACCAGGGCGAGCGGCTCCGCTCCCCAGGCGAGGTTGCGGAGATAGAAGAAGCTCCCCAGCAGGCCCGCGATGGCGAGCGCCGCGGCGAGCTGCGGCACGCGGCGGCGCCAGCTCCCGCGGGCGAACGGCACGACCGCGCCGGCCAGGGCCACGGCATAGAAGACCCCCAGCACCTTGGCACCGGCGGCGAGCCCCAGCCCCGCGCCGGCGAGGACCGCCGCCCCCCAGTCCGCCTCGTCGATCCAGCGCAGGGCGAAGAAGGCGGCCGAGAGGAGGACCGCGCCGACGAAGATGTCCACGTACTGGGCGGCGGCGAAGCGCACCACGGTCGGCGTCAGCAGGACCAGGAACGAGGCGAGCGGCCAGTGCCGCCCGGCGCCCAGCCGGCGGGCGATCCCTCCCGTCGCCAGCCCCAGCAGCACCCAGTGGGGGAGCGACGCCAGGTTGATCCAGAACTCGCTGTGGGACGGGGCCATCCACCACCAGAACCAGACCGACCCGTTGGCCGGCACGTAGCCGTAGTAGTTGTTGGGGATGTTGCCGAAGACGGGGTTGAGGTTGCGGTCGCGCAGCCAGGTCCCGGCGAGCAGCAGGTGGTACATCAGGCTGTCCCAGGAGAGGGGGGGCCGCAGCAGGCCGCGGAGGGCCTCGCTCCCCACCGCGTGCAGGGTGACCAGGGAGAGCGCGGGACGGGCGCGGAGGATTGCCCACGAGCGCAGGACGATGGCGCGCGCCGGGCCCCCAACCCCTCCCGCGGGCGGCGCCTTGCGGAAGCCGATCAGCAGGGCCAGGGAGAGCGCCGCCTGGAGCGCCAGGGCGAAGTCGATCCGCAACTGGCCGAGCCCGCCCAGCAGCAGCCCGATCCCCACGCCTTCAGCGGTGGCGAGCAGGAGGGTCGCGATGGCGAGCGCCAGCGGATCGCGGGCGGCCTCCCCGCGCAGGAGGCGCAAGGCCGCCAGGTAGCCTCCCAGCAGGAGGAACCCGATCGCGACGAGCGTCAGGGCGGCGCCCATCAGATCGAACAGGAACATGGGCGGGATTGTTAGCACAGGCCGCGGGCCGGTGCTAGCATCCTCGCCCGTGCACGACACCGCCTACTTCGAGCGCGAGTACTTCCAGCTCCATCCGGGGAAGATCAAGTACCTGGACTATCTGGTGGGGCTCCTGCGCTCCCACGGGGTGCCGGGCGGCCGGGTGCTCGACGTGGGCGCCGGCTACGGCTTCTTCCTGGAGGCGCTGGCCAGGGCGGGGTACGAGGCGGACGGCATGGAGATCTCCGCCCACGCCGTGGAGCAGGCGAGGCGGCGGACGGACGGCCAGGTGGTCCAGCAGGGAGCCGAGGAGCCCTTCCCCTTCCCCGAGGCCCACTATGACGCCGTCACCCTGCTCGACGTCATCGAGCATCTCCAGGATTACGGCGCGGCCCTGGCGAGCTGCCGCCGCTGCCTGAAGCCCGGGGGAAAGCTGTTCGTCATCACCCTGAACGCCCACAGCCTCGCCCGGCCTCTCCTCGGCAAGCGCTGGGCCTGGTATCAGGACGACACCCACGTCCACATGTTCACCCCGCGCATGCTGCGGGAGGGGCTCGTCCAGGCGGGGCTGGAGGTCGAGACCCTGATCACCGAGTCCAACTTCTGCTCGGTCGGCGAAGGGACGAAGTTCCTGAAGCCCTTGAGGATGATCGGGCGGGTGGTGCACACCCCGGCCTTCGGGGACTCCCTGCTGGCGGTGGCGCGGAAGGGCTGATAAGGGACGCAAGGGACTGCAGGGACATCAGGGACGAGGACTCGGTGTCCCTGCGGTCCCTCAGGTCCCTTTCGGCAACTCCCCCGAGATCAGCCGCAACGTCGTCTCAACCACCGCCGCCATGGGGCCGGCATCGGCCACGCCGCGGCCCGCCAGCGCGAAGGCGGTGCCGTGATCGACCGAGGTGCGCAGGAAGGGGAGGCCGAGCGTCCAGTTGGTCGCCGTGCCGAAGGAGGCGGTCTTCACCGCGATCAGCCCCTGGTCGTGGTAGAGGGCGAGCACCCAGTCGAACTCGCCGCGGCGGGCGCGGGCGAAGAGGGAGTCGGCGCTCTCGGGGCCGTGGACGTCGAGACCGCGCCCGCGGGCCGCCGCCACGGCGGGGGCGAGGATCTCCCCCTCCTCGCGGCCCAGCAGACCCCCCTCGCCGGCGTGGGGGTTGAGGCCGGCGAGGGCGATGCGGCCGCCGGCGTGCCGGCCCAGGCAGTCGAGCGCCTCGCCCACGGCCTCGGCGGTGATGCCGTCCAGGGCCTCGCGCAGGGGGAGGTGCACGTTGAGCAGGGCCACCTGGAGCTCGGGAGCGAGAAAGGCCATCAGGTAGTCGCGGCCGTAGCGCTCGAGACCGCAGATCTCGGCCAGATAGTCGGTGTGCCCCACGAAGCCGGGGAGGTGCTGGCGGGCGATCGACTCCTTGCTGACCGGCGCGGTCACCAGGGCGTCCGCGGCGCCACCGCGGACCAGGGCGACCCCGGCGTCGAGGGCCGCCATGGCGCCGGCCGCGTCGGCGGGGCCGGAGTGGCCGAAGGAGATGGCGCGCCGGCCGCCGACCGGGTCGAGCGCGGGGATTCCTCCACAGAGCTCACCCCGCGCCGGAGCCGTGGCGAGCCAGGTCAGGCGGTCCCAGGGGAAATCGGGAAGGGCCGGGCGGAGGGCTTCCACCGCGGCGCGCTCGGCCACCAGGAGCGGCTGCCAGGCGGCGGGCTCGGAATCATCGCGGAGGAGCTTCAGGAGGATCTCGGGGCCGATGCCCGCGGGATCCCCCTGGGTGAGAGCGAGGATGGGACGGGGCGAGGGGCTCAACGCTCGAAGTCGCTCGTCTCGCGCTTGCCGGGGCCCCGCCGCTGCTTCAGCTCCTCCTCCTTGAACATGTAGCGGATCACTTGCTTCTGGATCAGCAGGTTCGGGCCGGAGGTACGGTTCAGCTTGAGCGAGCCCTTGTCGTACCACTCGATCCAGCCGCGCAGCTCCTCGCCGTCGGTGAGGATCACCACCATCGGCGTCTTCGCCGCCATCTGCTTGAGGTAGTAGAACTCCTCGGCGTTGGTCTGCTCGGGCGGCGTCTGCTTGCGGCGTACGCTGCGCGCGGGGAGCTCCTTCTTGAGCTCGTTCATGTCCGGGCGTATCAGTTTGCGGTTCGCCATTTTGGGTTCCGTGGATGCGATGAGATCCTCAAGCCGTGGCTTCTGGTTCCGCAGACCGATTGTCCGGGTTCCCCTTCTTGTAGCCCTCGTCCTCGTACGCCAGGCAGCAGAGCAGACGACCGCACTGGCCGGAGATCTTGGAGGGATTGAGACTCAGGTTCTGGCGCTTGGCCATCTGGATCGAGATCGGCCGGAAGTCCTTGAGCCAGGTCGAGCAGCAAAGGGTCCGGCCGCAGATGCCGATGCCGCCGACCAGGCCGGCCTCGTCGCGAGCCCCCACCTGCACCATCTTCACCCGTACGGAGAACCGGCTGGACAGGTCGCGCACCAGTTGCCGGAAGTCCACCCGGCCCTCGGAGGTGAAGTAAAAATTCGCCTTCTTGCCGCTCAGCGAAAAGTCGACCAGGGAGATCTTCATGTCCAGGTTGAGCGCGCGGGCGCGCTCCTGGGCGAAGAGCTTGCCGCTCATCTCGCTCTGGCGCTGGCGGTCGAACGCCGTGAGGTCCCCCTCGTCCGCTGGCCGCAGGACCGGCCGGGCGCTCGACTTCTGGCACGGCTTGAACACCGGCATCGGGGACTGCTCCACATGACCGAGCGCCGGGCCCGACTCCAGATCCACCACCACCTTCTCCCCCCGGGCGTAGATCCGCCCGCCCGTTCCGCAGAGCGTCAGATTGGTCTCTTCACGAAAGCGTACGCCGACGAACGTGTTCTCGACAGCCGTCGACATACCCTTGAAAGCACAACCACTACATCCAGACATTTCACTTCCATTCCATCGTCAGCAGCGACGTGAAATCCATGCAGGAAAAGTACCAGCCTTTCACGAAGTGACGCTACCCGGGACGGTATCACGGTCCCGCGGCCGCGGGACCCTCGGAATCGAGCAGGCGCCGGCCGATGTCGCGGCGGTAGACCTTGCCCGGCCAGTCGACCTCGGCAACCGCCGCGTAGGCCCGTTCGAGCGCGCCGTGGAGATCGGGCGCCAGGGCGCACACGGAGAGGACCCGCCCGCCCGCGCTCACCAGCTCGCCGTCCGGTTGACCCTCCTGAAGAGCGGTGCCGCCGTGGAAGATCTCGACCCCTTCCAGGGCCGCGGCGCGGTCCAGCCCGCGGATCACCTCCCCCTGGAGCGGCCGGCCCGGATAGCCGGGGCTGGCCAGGACGACACAGGCCGCCACCTCGCGGCGGAAGGAGAGCCGGCGCGCGTCGAACCGGCCGGCGGCTCCCGCGGCGAGCAGGGGGAGGAGATCGTCCTCCAGCCGCATCAGCAGCACCTGCGCCTCCGGGTCGCCGAAGCGGGCGTTGAACTCCAGCACCCGCGGTCCCTCGGGGGTCAGCATCAGACCGGCGTAGAGCACGCCCACGAACGGCCGCCCCTCGGCGGCGAGCCCGGCGACCGCCGGCCGCATCACCGTCTCCACCACCTCGGCGGCGGTCTCCGCCGACAGCCCCCCCGACGGACTGTGCCCTCCCATGCCGCCGGTGTTCGGACCGGTGTCGCCATCGCCGATCCGCTTGTAGTCGCGGGCGGTGGCGAGCGGCAGCACCCGCTCACCGTCGCAGAGGGCGAGCAGCGAGACCTCCTCGCCCGGCAGGAAGGCCTCGACCACCACCCGATCGCCGCTGGCGCCGAAGCGGCGCTCCTCGAAGAGGGTGCGGACGGCCTCGGCGAGCTCAGCCTCGTCCGCGGCGATGAGCACCCCCTTGCCGGAAGCCAGGCCGTCCGCCTTGAGCACCACCGGATAGCCGAAGCGCGCCGCCTCGGCGCGCGCCGCCGCCGCGTCGTGGACGACGGCGAACGGCGCGGTGGGAATGCCGTGCCGCTCCATGAACAGCTTGGAGAAGACCTTGCTCCCCTCGATCTCGGCGGCGCGCTGGGTGGGGCCGAAGATGGGCAGACCGCGGTTGGCGAACTCGTCGGCGATCCCCAGCGTCAGCGGCAGCTCGGGACCGACCACCGTCAGGTCGATCTTCATCTCGGCGGCGAAGTCCGCCAGCCGCTGGACCTCCTCCGGGGCGAGCGGCACCCGATCGGCCAGGGCCGCGATGCCGGGATTGCCCGGCGCGCAGTAAAGCTCGGTCAGCAGCGGGCTCTGCCGCAGCTTCCAGCACAGGGCGTGCTCCCGGGCGCCGTTGCCGATGACGAGAACCTTCATTGCCGCCTCCGTTCGGCCGCGTCCAGGGCCGTGACCGCGATCACATCGACGATATCCTCGCTGGAGCAGCCGCGCGACAGGTCGTTGAGCGGCGCCGCGAGGCCCTGCAGCAGGGGGCCGACCGCCCGCGCGCGGCCGAGCCGCTCCGTCAGCTTGTAGGAGATGTTCCCGGCGTCGAGGTCAGGGAACACCAGCACGTTCGCCCGGCCGGCGACCGGGCTGTCCGGCGCCTTGTGCTGCGCCACCCCGGCCACCAGGGCGGCGTCCGCCTGGAGCTCCCCGTCGACCTCGAAGCCGACCCGCCGCTGCCGCAGGATGGCGAGGGCGGTCCGCACCTTCTCGATCCGCGGATGGCGGGCGCTCCCCAGGGTCGAGAAGGAGAGCAGGGCCACCCGGGGCTCCTCGTCCAGCAGCACGCGGCAGCTCGCCGCCGCCGCCTCGGCGATGTCGGCAAGCTGCTCCGGGTCGGGATCGGGCACCACGCCGCAGTCGCTGTAGATCAGCCCGCCCCCCCCGCGATCCTCCGGCAGGACCATCAGAAAGCAGGAAGAGAGGGTCTTGAGACCCGGCCGGGGGCCGATCGCCCGCAACGCGGCCCGCAGGGTGTCGGCAGTCGTGGCGAGCGCCCCCATCACCGCCCCATCCGCCCGGCCGGTGGCGACCCGCAGGGCCGCGTAGTGTAGAGGATCGAAAGCGAGAGCGACGGCGAGAGCGGGATCGAGCCCACGGGCCGCCAGGCGCTCCGCGAGGTGAGTGGCGAGCCGCGGCAGGTCGGGATCGGACGCCGGCTCCAGAACGGGGACCGTGAGCGGCACCCCGGCCGCCCGGGCGGCGGCCTCGACCGCGGCGCGTGGACCCACCAGCGAGGCCCGGCAGAGGCCGAGGACGGTTGCCCGCTCGGCCGCGGCGACGACGCGCGGGTCCTCCCCCTCGGCGAGGACGATCGCGGCCGGGGTCGCCGCGGCGGCCCGCGCCCGCAGACGTTCGAGTGGGTTTTGCGTCGCCTACCCCTTGAGCACGAAAGCGCCGGTGGGCTGCGGGACGCCGCCGCGCGGCTCGATGGTCACCGCCCAGGCCTGGATGCTCCGTACGTCGGCGATGCGTTCGATCCGCAGCGAGGCGGCGCCACGCGGGTCCACGGCGAAGGTTCCCGCGGAAACGGGCTTGCCGGCCGCGATGAACCAGAGCTGGTACGTCTTCTCGTCGGGCAGCCGGGGCAGATCGAAGGCGTAGAAGAGGGCATCGCGGGTGCGTGGATTGACGTAGGTGCGGCCCGCGGCGCCGGGAGCCGGTCCCTGGCCGGCCAGGGAGACCGCCTGGACGCTCGGAGCGTTCAGCACCTGGAGCGCCAGCGCCGCCCGTTCCGCGTCGGTCCGCGCGCGGGTCACCTCCTGGCTCAAGGTCTCCACCTGGCGCGACAGGCGGTCGCGCTCAGACGCCAGCCGCCGCACCTCGCCCGCCAGCCGCGCCCGGCCGGCGAGCCCCCAGACGGCGAGAGCGAGCAGGAAGACCGCCGCGGCAGCCATCCACCAGGGCGGGGAGGTCCGGCGCGGCCTCGCGGCCGGGGCTGTGGCCGGGGCTCCGCCCACCAGGCGCAGGACCCGGGCTCGGGTCGTCTCCGCGGGCTGGACCGGCGGGATCTCCGCCGCCAGGGTTTCGAGGTCTCCCTGCCAGAGGGCGAGCTGGCGGCGGCACTCGTCGCAGCCGCCAGTCAGGTGCTCTTCCAGCACGCGGAGGTCCTGGCCGTCCAGCGCGCCCAGCGCGTAGGCGGGGAGCAGCTCTTCGAGAGGTGGAGTGTGGGGAGTGCTCATACGCGCGCGCTCAACGCTTGCCGGAGCTTGTTCATCCCCAGCAGGATCCGGGATTTTACGGTGCCGAGCGGCGCTTCGAGCCGTTCGGCGATCTGGGTGTGGGTGAGCCCCTCGTAGAAGGCGAGCTCGATGCAGCGCCGCTGGTCGGGCGACAAACCCCCGAGCGCCGAGCTGACCTGGCGCTGCCGCTCGAGGGTCTCCAGTCGCTCGGTGCCCACCGGCCGGACCGCCTCTCCCGCCTCCTCGCCGGCGGCCTCCTCCCGCCGCCGGGTCGAGTCCCGGCGGCGAAGCCGGTCGAGGGCGCGCGAGCGGGCCTGCATCAGGATCCAGCCGCGCGGCGTGGAGCGCGCGCCGTCGTAGCGGTCGGCTTGCATCCAGACCTGGAGGAAGACCTCCTGCAGCACCTCCTCCGCCTCGCCGCGCCTGCCGAGGATACGGTCGAGCAGACCCAGCACCACCGGCGAGTGCAGCTCGAACAGGCGCGCGAAGGCTCCGCCGTCCCGAGCGGCCGCCCGGCTCATGAGATCGCGATCCTCCGTTTCCCTTTCGTCCATCGCTCCTGGAGCGAACGCTATCGCGCCGGCAGGGTAAACGTCAAAGAGGCCCAGAAACTCTCCCAGTCGGCGCCGGCGTCCGGCGGGGCCGGGATCATGTTCACCGCCTTGATCAGCCAGAAGCCGGGGCGGTCGAGCTTCAGGGTGACGCGCCCCTTGGCATCCGTGCGGGCCGTCACCTTTCCGGGCAGGTTGTCGGGCCGGTCGCGCTGGAGCGCCATGATGAGTGCGCCGGCGAGCGGCTTCCCCTCGTAAAGCAGGCGCACCGGCAGCTCCCCTCCCCCGGCGAGTGCATAGGGATTCTTCTCCGCCACCAGCTCGAGCCGCTGGCCCAGAACCCGATCGTACCCGGGGCCCGTTGTAGCGGAAGCACCACCCACCGCGACGAGCGCCTTGGCGCAACGCGAGAAGACCTCCTTCGCCGCCGCCGCGCTCTTCTCCTGGCGGGCTCGCAGGGCGACGATCCTCTCCAACCCCTCCTCCTTGAGGTAGCTCTCGAACTTGGCGGCGTCGAGCGCTACCGCGTACCGGCTGCTGTCGTAGACCACCGTATACAGACCCGCGGCCGGAAAGACCGGGAAGCCGGCCGGCTCGGTGTTCGGCACTCCCGGGATGGGCGCCTCGCCGGTCGGACCCACCATTACGAACCGCTTGATCAGGCTCGGATCGCGCGGCACGGGATCGCCCTTGAGCTCCTGCCCGACCCGCAGCCGCAGGATGACCCGCTGACTTGCGGCCGGAGTGAACGTCGAGAGCTCGATCCAGAAATTGTGCGCTTGGAGCGCCGGAGCCCACAGGGCGCAGACCGCCCAGAGGACTCCCACGCGGCTCAGCGCTTCGAGGTGCCGCATCATTCATGTGTCTCCTGAGAATGTCTTCTGAAAAGCCGACCGGCGAGCGGCGGGCACCGCTCGCCGGCAGGCAAGAACCGATGAGGGAAGCTTACTGCAGGGGCGGCCCCGACACTCCGTTGGGACCGTTCGGCGAGCCGGGCAGAGCCGGCCTCAGGTACGGGAAGACGGCGTCGAACTGGCTCGCGTCCTGGAGCACCTGGTCGGTGTAGGGGAGGTTGCCCGAGGGCGCGTCCGCCGGGGAGCAGTACTTGCCCGGGAAGGCGTGGCAGAGCACACCCATCGCCACCCGCAGCTCGATATCGGTGACGTCATCGCCGGGCCGGCGGCCGTTGGGGAAGCCGGCCATGTCGCCGCCCAGCACGCCGAGGTTGTTCTGCTGCACGGCGGACGTGGCGGGAATCGAGGTGTTCAGGCGCTGCATCTCGTGCGGCTTGCCGTCCGAGAGGAAGTTCAGCCCCTGAATGCCGGTGGCGAAGGTCGCGACCAGGTCGGTGCGCGGGATGTTGGTGGGAGCCGTGACCCCGAACAGGATGTTGAGGATCGCGGGCAGGGTCGGGTTGGTGATGTAGGTGGCGAGCGCCGCGTCCCCCTGGGGCGAGGCGGCGTTGAACAGATCCTTGTCCTTGAGGCCGATCACCACCTCGTTGACGAGGGGCATGCCGAGCCGGGAGACCTGGACGAAGTCACCACTGCTATTGGTCGGATTGGTGAAGGTGGGGTTCTCCTTCAGCATGCGCTCGCGTGGCAGGGAGGCCGTCTGCCAAGCGCCGATGACCGGGCTGTTGGCGTCCTTCGTCAGGCAGACCTTGGGGACCTCGATCGCGATCGTGGTGATGTTGAACCGGTCGAGCGGGTTCGGCTGCGCGTCGCGGGCGCCCAGCGGGTTGAGGTTGACGAGGTCGAAGATCTCGCCGACGTTGACCGCGAAGGGCTCCTTGCGCTGGCCGAGGAACACCCGGCCGATCGCGTTACCACCCTGGCAGCCGGGGAACTTGAACTCCTGGATGAAGTTGGCGGCGTAGGCGGCATAGTCGGGGACCGACTTCTCGCCCACGTTGTCGGCCGGCTTGGCGAAGCGGGAGCCGCCGCTGGGACTGGTGACGAAAGCGTTGCCGCCGGGATGCGCGCCGCCGCCAACGGCGCCCCGGATCACCCACATGGTGAAGCTCTCGACGATGTTCAGGTTCGGCGACCGGTTGCCCGGCGCGTCATTCTGGAACTGGCCGAGGTTGTACTGGGGCACGGAGACCTGCTGTCCGCCGACCGGGACCTTGAGGTCCACCAGCCGCGGCGCCACCCGGAACTGGAAGGTGATGTCCTCGACGCCGTCGCCGGTGTTGTCGACATGAATGCGGTACAGGGCGTCGGGGTCCAGGAAGAAGTAGTTCGGACCGCCGAAGGGCGGCTGGAAGGGCTGGTAGTCGGCGATCAGGGTCACATAACCCGAACGCCCGCTCTCATAGCTGTTGAACAGATAGAGATCGGTGCTGTCCACCTTGGGCATCTTGGTGATCCCGGGCGCCTCACGATGGCTGGACGCGTGAGCGGGGACCAGACCCAACCCAGCGGACAAAATCAACAGGGCGAACACGAAACGAATCCTCACATTCTCCTCCTCTTCTCCAATCTCGTTGATGGCTCTGCCGGTCGGCGGCGGCAATGACAGCGGGGATGACGACGAGGGCCGCCGCACCTACCCGGCCTTCACTGGGGATTACGCAACCGGGACACCGGATGGATGAACGCGAGCGAAAATTCTTTGCGGCGGGTTCTCCGCGAGGCCGCGAAGGCGCGGAGAGAGCGGATAGAATGCCGCGTCATGAGCACGAGCGCCCCCTCCCCCCGCCCCGATGGCCGTCCCCTGGACGCGCTCCGCCCGGTCCGCATCGAGAACCGGCGTCCTCAAATTCGCCGAAGGCTCGGCGCTGATCTCGGTAGGTGACACGCGCGTGCTGGTCGCGGCGAGCGTCGAGAACCGGGTTCCCCCCTTCAAGAAGGACAGCGGCGAGGGGTGGCTGACCGCCGAGTACTCGATGCTGCCGCGCGCCACCCACACCCGCAACCAGCGCGAGGTCTCGCAGGGTAAGCCCTCGGGCCGGACCGCCGAGATCCAGCGCCTGATCGGCCGCAGCCTGCGCGCCGCCATCGACCTGACGGCGATGCCGGACCGCACGCTCACCCTCGACTGCGACGTGCTCCAGGCCGACGGCGGCACCCGCACGGCGGCGATCACCGGCGCCTACGTGGCCGCCGTTCTCGCCCTCGGCAGGCTGGCGCTCCAGCGGGAGATCTCCGTCTGGCCGATCCGCGACCAGATGGCCGCCGTCTCGGTCGGCATCGTGGGCGGCATCCCCAGGCTCGACCTCGAGTACGTCGAGGACCAGGTGGCGGAGGTCGACATGAACGTCGTCGCCACGGCCGGCGGCGCGCTGATCGAGATCCAGGGAACGGGGGAGCGCCGAAGCTTCCGCCGCGAGGAGATGGACGCCCTGGTGGACCTCGCCTTCAAGGGGATCGGCGAGCTCGCGGCGGCGCAGAACGCCGTCCTCGCCTCAACCCTCGAGGAGGCCACCCAGGCCCTATCCCGCGACCGCCGCCGGCCGGCGACCGCGAAGTCGGAGAAGGACCTCTGGGGGCGCCCCTGAATGTCTGCCGATCAAGAGTCCCTTCGCACGAAGGGGTAGCGGTCGCGCACCCGCCGGGAGACGAAGCTCCCCTTCGAGGGGGCCTTCAGTAGATCCAGGTAGATCCTGGGCGGCACCTCGAGGTAGTCGTAGACGACGCCGCTCCGGAATTCCACTTCCAGGACGGAGGACCGCTCGTCGTATCCTACGGAAGAGATGGCCGAAGAGGAGATGGGGTGCCTGTGCATCTCGGGTTCCTTCCAGAGAGAACTCCGAGGCTCGGAGTTCTCATCTGGCAGAACCTGATGCAAGGCGGATACCGTCGACGGGCGACGGATTCCTAGATCACGATACCCTTGAACTCGACCTCGATGGTCGGAACCTTGGGGCTGTCCGTGTGGATGGTGACCTTGCCGTGGAACGGCCCCTTGCCAAGCTCGGGGTTGAGGATGACCCGCACCTGATACTCGCGCCCCTCCTGGAGCGGCTCGAGCTTGGCCTCGATCCCCTTGGGCAGGTTCGGATCGACGCTGGTCACCTTGATCGGCTCAGTAGCGAAGTTGCGGATGTTGAGCGCCTTGCGCAGCGGCTCCTTGAGCTCGATGGTGCCGAAGTCGGCCGTCGGCGGAGTGACCGCGATGACCGGTCGCACGAAACCGGAGACGGGAATCTGCACCAGCTTCTGTTTCGGGTGGCTGGTGTGGACCGTCACATAGTCCGACAGCGGCCCTACCTTGGCGTCGTTCGCCAGGTTCATCTCGACCTGCCACTGCTTCCCCTTGGCGTCCGGCACCCGCTCCTCGGGCTTGGCCTCGCGGAAGGTGACCTTCAGATAAGGGTACGGAGAGTCGACGCTGGTGACGTCCCACGCCGAGCCATCCGGCGCCCAGAGGCTCTGCATGATACGGCCCTCCTGCTGTTCGCCCTGGACGGTGATGTAGCGGGCGTAACCCGGCTTGACCGAGATGTAGGGCTCGATCTTGGCGCGCAGCGTCAGCTCGATCTGCGGCGCGGCGGGATCGTTGGTGAAGACGCTAATCCCCTTGGCGATCGCGCCGCTGAAGGTCGAGGTATCGACCACCGCGTGTACCTTGCCGGTCTGGCCGGGCTTGATGACCTTGTCGAACTCGGCGACCGTGCACCCGCAGGCGGGTTGGACGTTCGTGATCGTCAGGTCGGCGTTGCCGTCGTTCTTGATCGCGAAGTCGTGGACGATCTTCTCCCCCTTTGCCACGTTGCCCACGTCCTTCATCGGTTCGACGACGGCAGCCTTCGGCGCGCCCGCGGCCCAGAGGGAGGCGGCGACCAAAAGGGCGGCGCAAAGTGCCAAAATGGCGGTCTTCGTGTGACGTTGCATACGTCCTGCTCCTTCTAACGAGTGGATGAAAGCTCCGGGAATGCTACACTGCCGGCCCTTAAACGAGAACCTTCGCCTGTGAATTCACCAAAACTAGACATCTACTGCATGGCGATCGGTGGTACGGGAATGGCTCCGCTGGCCTGCCTGCTGCAAGAGCAGGGCCACCGGGTCCGCGGCACCGATGGCCCCCTCTATCCTCCCATGAGCACTCTGCTCGAGGGCGCCGGAATCCAGCCCTCCGCAGGGTACGACCCCGTCCACCTGGAGCCGCGGCCGGACCTCGTCATCATCGGCAACGCCATTCACCGCGACAACCCCGAGGCGGTGGCGGCCGAGCGTCTGGGCCTGCCCATCGTCTCGATGCCGCAGGCGCTCGCCCGCTTCTTCCTCGACCACCACCGCCCTCTGGTGGTGTCCGGGACCCACGGCAAGACGACGACGACGGCGCTCGCCTCCTGGGTCTACACCGCCTGCGGGCGCGATCCGGGCTACCTGATCGGCGGCGCCCCCTGTGATCTGCCGGCCAGCTTCCACGATGGCGCCGGCGACCGCTTCATCATCGAGGGGGACGAGTACAACGCGGCCTACTTCGACCGCGGTCCCAAGTTCCTCCACTACCAGCCCGAGACGCTGCTGCTCACCAGTGCCGAGTACGACCATGCCGACCTCTATCCGACCCCGGAGGCGCTGTGGGAGGCCTACACGCGGCTGATCGCGCTGCTGCCCGCGAACGGTTTCCTGGTCGCCTGCGGCGACACCCCCAAGGTGCGCGAGCTGGCCGCCGGGGCTCGCTGCCGCGTGCTGTTCTACGGCCTGGACCCGGCGAACGAACTCCACCCGCTGGGGGAGATCGAGGCCCTGCCGGAGGCGAGCCGCTTCCGCGTCCTCGACGCCGACTCCGAGACCGGCGACAGGGACGAGGTGGAGATCACTCTCCCGCTCGCCGGCGGCCACAACGTCTCGAACGCGCTCGCGGTCTGGGCGGCCGCCCGCCGCGACGGCATCCCCGCCGCGGACGCCGCCGCCGCTTTCGCCCGCTTTCACGGCGTCAAGCGACGTCTGGAGGATCTCGGCACGGCGCGCGGGGTCACCGTGGTCGACGACTTCGCCCACCACCCGACGGCGGTCGAAGAAGACCCTCGGCGCCCTGCGCCAGCGCTACCCCGGCCGCCGCTTGGTGACCCTCTTCGAGCCGCGCAGCCTGACCGCCGGCCGGCGCTTCTTCTTCGAGCCCTACCGCGAGGCGTTCGCCGGAGCCGACCGCGTGCTCTTCGCCCCCACCTTCCACAACGGCCGCCTGGCTCCCGAGGAGCGGCTCGACTTCGGCGCCCTCGCCACGGCGCTCACCGCCGCCGGCGTGCCTGCCGACCTTTGCGCCGATAACGCCGAGCTGATGCGACGTGCCCTGGCGGAGGCGCGCGACGGCAGCGTGCTGGTGACGATGTCCTCCGGCTCGTTTGAGGGGATGCCGCACAAGCTGATCGCGGCACTCAGAGAGCAGGTCGGGGGGTGAGGCGGTCTTCGAGAATCGGCGGTGGCCCGGCCAGCTTCAGCGCCTCCGGGGTCACCCCGAGGACCGCCTCCGCGGGTACCAGGCCGACTACCTCCGACTCGACGACCCGCGTCCCCAGCGCCGCGGCCTCCTCCTCCACCCGCCTCAGCGCCCGCAGCACCGGCGTCCGCCGGTAGTCCACCAGGTTCATGCTCACTTGGGAGAGCCCGCGGCTGCCGAGATGGACCCCCATCGCCCGCACCGCCGGCAGCCCGCCCCCTGACTCCCGTACCCGGCGGGCGATGGCGCGGGCAACCGTCACGTCGCCCGTAGCGAGCACGGCGTTGAAGGCGATCAGGAAGAAGCGGGCGCCGATCACGGTCGCGCCAGCCGTGGGATGGACCCGCGAGGGGCCGAAGTCCGGCACCCAGGCGGGATCGGCGATCCTGTCCGCCAATCCTTCGAGCCCCCCTCGACGGATATCGGCGAGCCTCGTCCGCTCCTCCCGGCGCGCCGCCCGCTCATAGAGGTAGACCGGCAGATCGAAGCGCCGCGCCACCTCCGCCGCCAGCCGTTCGGCCGCGGCGACCGCCGCGCTCATGGGGGTGTCTCCCAGCGGCACGAACGGCGTCACGTCGACGGCGCCCACGCGGGGGTGCACCCCCGCGTGCCGGGTGAGGTCGACCTCGGCGAGGGCCGCCGCGTAGAGCGCCAGGAGGGCGCGGTGGAGCCCCTCCGGCTCGCCGGCCAGGGTCAGCACCGAGCGGTTGTGATCGGGATCGGACGAGACGTCGAGGAGCCGCGCCCCGGGGACCGAGGCGGCCGCCGCGGCCAGCCGCGCCACCACCTCCGGACGCCGGCCTTCACTCACGTTGGGGACACACTCGAGCGGCAGCACGGGAACCGGAATATAGCCTGACGGTCCAGCTCAAATCACGGCAACGCCGGACGTTGGACGCCAGGCGAGATCGTCTGCTAGGATACGCCTCGATTTTTAGAATCGACAAGAAAGTCCTAGCCGCCGATGAGCTACTCCGGTAATCCGTCCCTTTCTTCCGAGGTCAAGCAGCGGATCCTCGGCACCTTCGATCAGACCCTGGAGCTCGCCCAGGAGGGCAATCGCCAGGAGGCGCTCCTCGGCTGCGACTTCGTGCTGCGGATGGACCCGCAGTTCCAGCCCGCCCATCGGCTCCAGGAGCGGCTGCGGTCGACGGCCGGCCCGGTCCCCGTGGATGACCTGCGCGGGGGCGCGACCGCCGCGCCGGACGACCCCTTCGCCGACCTCGACAGCCTGAGCCTCGATCTCCCCACCCTGCTCCCCGAAGCTGGCCCCGGTGGCGGCCTCCGCGCCGAGCTCCAGGCCCTGCTCGACCATCGCCGCTACCCGGCGCTGATGAGCACGGCCCAGCGCGAGCACGCCGCGATCCAGGCTAATCCAGAGCTCCAGCGCATCCTCGGTGCCGCCCAGGAGCGGATGGAGGCGGAGCCCTACGTCCTCAAGTTCCTGGCCTCGGCCCGGCAGGCGCTGCAATCGGGCGACGCCACCGAAGCCGCCCGTATGCTCGACAAGGCGCGCGCTCTCGACCCCACCCATCCGGACCTCGCCGAGCTCGACCCCGCCCGCGCCACGACTCCGGCGGCCCCGGCAGCGCCGGTCTTCGAGATTCCCTCCCCCTTGGGGACCTCCACCATGCCCGCCAGCCTCGCCTTCGGCGGCGGCGACTCCGAGAGCGATCGACGCATCCGCGAGCTGCTCGACGAAGGGCAGAAGGCCTTCGACTCCGGCGATCCCCAGGGCGCGATCGACGCCTGGTCGCGCATCTTCCTCATCGACATCGATCACCAGGAGGCCTCGCGGCGCATCGAAGCGGCCCGCAAGCTCAAGGCCGAGGCGGAGCGCCAGGTCGAGGAGATCTTCCATGACGGCGTGGCGCGGCTGGAGGCCGGCGATGCCCCGGCGGCCCGGCAGGCCTTCCTGCGGGTGCTCGAGATCCAGCCCGGCTACTTCGCCGCCCGCGAGTACCTGCAGCAACTCGACGCCGGCGCCCTGCCGGCGCCGAGAGGCGCGGGCCCGCGCGAAACGCCATCCGCAACGGTCGCCGCGGCGGCGGCGCACGACCTGAAGGAAGAGATCCTGGTGCCGCCCGAGCCCCCCGGACAGGAGGGCGACGCCGAGCGCAAGCCGGCTCGCCGGATGGTCGCCGTGTCGCGCGACGGCAGCCGCGCCCGCCGCCTCTTTCTCCTCGTCGGCGGCGCCGTGCTGCTGCTCGCCCTGGTGGGAGTCTGGTTCTACCTGCAGAACCGCGAAAAGCTCTTCCCCAATTCACAGGAGACAGAGGCGCCCGCGGCCGCCCCCGCCGCCGCGAAGGCCGACGCGATCACCCGTGCCGAGCGGCTCCACAAGGCGGGCAAAACCGCCATTGCGCTCAGCCAGCTCAAGCGGATTCCGCCGGCGGACCCCCACTACTCGCAGGCCCAGAAGCTGATCTCCGAATGGGGCGGCGGCGCTCCGGCGCCCGGCGCTCCGGGCTCGGCAGCCCTGGATTCCGGTGCGCCCGCCCCGGGAACGCCGGCCAGCGCCGGCCCGCCGGCGGCACCCGCGGCGACGGACGCGACGACGAAGCGCGGAGCTCTCGCTCACCTCGGCCCGGCAGGCGTTCTCCGAGCGAAGCTACGTCAGGACCCTCGGATCGCTGGAGCAGGCCAACACGATCGCCAAGCTCGACGGGGCGGACGCCCAGCTCCTCACCGAAACGCAGCGCAAGCTCGAGCCGCTCTCCAAGCAGCTCGACGGGTTCCGCCAGCACGAATGGGAGGTCATCCTCCCCGACCTCTGGCGCATGCACGAGACCGATTCGGCGAACCGGGACGTCACCCAGATGATCGTCGACTGCTATTACAATCTGGCGGTGCGCGACCTGCAGCGGGCCGACGCCCAGAAGGCGGCGGACAAGCTCAAGGAGGCGCTCAACCTCCAGCCGGGCGACGAGACGCTGAAGCGCTCCATGGTGTTCGCCCAGACCTATCAGGAACGGCCCAAGGACCTCTTGTACCGGATCTACGTCAAGTACCTGCCGTACCGCTGATGCGACGCCCGGGAAAGCCGAACGAACCCGAAGAGCCGATGCTCTTCGACCTGCCGCTGTCCGGCCACGAGCCCGAGGAAGAGCCGGAGGAGCCCCTCCTCGCGCCGAAGCGCTCGTCCCGGGAACCCCGCCGGGTGGCGCCTGAGCTGGCCGGGCCGCCGCCTTCCCGCCGCTCGGGCCCCGTTCCCGTGGCGGTCAAGGAGCTTGAGGAAGACCAGCCCGCCGCCTCCCGTGGCGAATTCGCCGGCCCGGGACGCCGGATCGCCGCCGGCCTCGCCGATCTCGTGATCCACGCCGCCTTCGGGGTGGTGGCGCTCTTCGGCTGCCGCGGACTGGGAGTCCGGCCGGAGCTCCGGGAGGCCCCGGCCCTCGGCGTCTTCCTCTTGTCCTTCTCCTTCCTGTATATCGTGCTCCCTCTCGCCTTCTGGGGGCACACGCCGGGCATGACCTGGGCGGGCATCACCTCGCGCAACCGCGACGGCGAGCCACTCACCTTCGACCAGACGGCCCGGCGCTGGCTGGGAGCGATCCTGACCTTCGCCTTGGCGGGACTGCCCATCCTCCTCGCGTTCGGCGGACGCTCTCTGAGCGATTGGATCAGCGGGTCGGCGACTTATCCGACAGACGGCGAGGAGGAAGAGCCGGGGTTGGCCGCCTAACTCTCCCCACGCCGCTCCTTCCACATCCTCATCCCATTCGGTCAGGCGGCGCGTCCCCGGTGCCGGGCAAGGATCTCTCGCTGCGCCTGGGCGGAGCGCAGCACCCGCTGCCGGGCCTTGAACTCGGCGTCGGTCTTCATCGGCATCCGGTGCGCCTCCTCGAACTGCCGGTCGACCGCCGCCGGATCGATCTCCTCGATCTTCCGGGCCACCTCGGTCAGCAGGGTCAGGCGGTTCTCCACCATCTGGGCGAAGCCGCCGTCGACGAACAGGGTCTGGTTGCCCTGCGGGCTCTCGACCCGCAGCTCGCCGGCCCCCATCTTGAACAGGAGAGGGGCGCGGTTGGGCAGGATGCCGACCTCACCGTCGTGCGCCGGGAAGGCGACGAAGGTGGCGTCGGCCTCGAGCACCGCCCGCTCCGGGGTGATGACGCTGCAATGGAAGGTGTCGTTCCGCGCCATGATCTCTCCGCCTGGAGGCCGGGCCCTAGCCCTGGGCCGCCAGCTTCTCCGCCTGCGCCGCCGCCTCTTCGATCGTGCCGACGTACATGAACGCCTGGTCCGGCAGGTGGTCCCACTTGCCGTCGCACAGCTCTTCGAAGGAGCGGATGGTGTCGGCCCGCGAGACGTAGACGCCCGGGAAGCCGGTGAACTGCTCGGCGACGTAGAACGGCTGCGACAGGAAGCGCTCGATCTTGCGGGCGCGGCGGACGATGACCTTGTCCTCCTCCGACAGCTCGTCGACGCCGAGAATGGCGATGATGTCCTGGAGGTCCTTGTAGCGCTGCAGGATCTGCTGGACGCGCCGGGCCACCCGGTAGTGGTCCTCGCCGATGTACTCGGGGGCGATGATGCGGCTGCTCGAGGCGAGCGGATCGACCGCGGGGTAGATCCCCTTCTCCGAGATGCTGCGCTCGAGGTTCACCGTGCTGTCGAGGTGGGTGAAGGCGGTCGCCGGCGCCGGGTCGGTGTAGTCGTCGGCCGGCACGTAGATCGCCTGGATCGAGGTCACGGCGCCGCGGCTGGTCGAGGTGATGCGCTCCTGGAGCTCGCCCATCTCGGTGCCGAGCGTCGGCTGGTAGCCCACGGCGGAGGGCATGCGGCCGAGCAGCGCCGACACCTCGGAGCCCGCCTGCGAGAAGCGGAAGATGTTGTCGATGAACAGCAGCGTGTCGACGCCGGTCTGGTCGCGGAAGTACTCGGCCATGGTGAGCGCCGACAGGGCGACGCGGAGACGGGCCCCCGGCGGCTCGTTCATCTGGCCGAAGACCATCACGGTCTGGTCGATGACGCTCTTGCCGGTATCGCCGATCTTCGCCTCCTGCATCTCCAGCCAGAGGTCGTTGCCCTCGCGGGTGCGCTCGCCGACTCCGGCGAAGCAGGAGTAGCCGCTGTGGAAGCGGGCGAGGCGGGCGATCAGCTCCTGGATGATGACGGTCTTGCCGACGCCGGCGCCGCCGAACAGGCCGGCCTTGCCGCCGCGCACCAGCGGGCAGAGCAGGTCGACCACCTTGATGCCGGTTTCGAACAGCTCGGTCTTCGAGGAGAGCTCGTCGAGCTCCGGCGGCTCGTGGTGGATCGGCCGGCGCTCCGTGGCGGCGATCGGGCCGAGGCCGTCGATCACCTCGCCGACCAGGTTGAACACCCGGCCGAGGGTCTCGATGCCGACCGGCACCGAGATCGGCGCGCCGGTGTCGAGGATCTGCACCCCGCGCTGGAGGCCGTCGGTCGAGCCGAGCGCCACCGCGCGGACGCGGCCGCCCCCCAGGTGCTGGGCGACCTCGCACCAGAGGGTGTCGGTCGTCGTCTCGCCGAGCACGGTCCGCGGCACCTCGACGCGGAGGGCGTTATAGATCAGGGGCAGGTGCTCCTCCGCGAACTGGGCGTCCAGCGTGGAGCCGATGACCTGCGTCACTTTGCCGTAGTTGGCGTTCTGGATCGTTTCCATGATGCTTTCCAATTCTCTTGAAGGGCTCCGGGATTTCGTGGGTTCAGGACAGGGCGTTGGCGCCGCCCACGATGTCCAGGAGCTCCATGGTGATCTGCGTCTGCCGGGCGCGGTTGTACTCGCGCGTCAGCGCCTTGATCATGTCCTGCGCGGCGTCGGTCGCCGCCTTCATCGCCACCATGCGGGCGATCTGCTCGGAGACCGCGGCGTCGTTGAACGCCTGGAAGAGCCGCACCCGCACGGTGGCCGGCAGCAGCTCGTCGAGGAGCTGCTGGGGGTCGGGCGAGAACTCGTACTCCACCGGCTTCGCCTTCTCTTCCCCCGCCTTCACTTCGGGTTGGAGCGGCAGGAGCTGCACCACCACCGGGCGCTGCTGGCCGGCGGAGAGGAACTTCATGTAGGCCACGTGGGCCGAGGCGATCTCGCCGCGTACGAAGCGGTCGATCAGCGCGTTGGCGATCGGCTCCACCTGTTCGAAGCGCGGGCGGTCGCCGATCCCGGAGGTCTGCTCGGCGACCGGACGGCGCAGGAAGCGGAAGTAGGAGATCCCCTTCTTGCCGACCATGTGGACGTCGGCCGTCATCCCCGCCGGCTGCTGGTCGAGGTGGCCGGTCGCCGCGCGCAGGATGTTGGCGTTGTAGCCGCCGGCGAGGCCGCGGTCGCTGGTCAGCACGACCAGCGCCGAGCGGTGGACCCCCTCGTTCGTCCGCAGCAGCGGATGGTCGATCTCGCCGGCCGCGCGCGAGAGGTCGGCCACCAGCTCGGCCAGCTTCTCGGTGTACGGCCGGCTCGCCACGGCCCGGTTGAACGCCGCCTGGAAGCGGGCGGTCGCGATGAGCTGCATCGTGCGCGTGATCTTGCGGATGTTGCGCACCGCCTTGCGGCGCTTGACGAGGACTCGCCGGTTCGCCATCGGTTCCGCCTTACGCGGCGACCTCGCGGCCCTTGGGAGCGGCGGCCGCCTGGTTGAACTGCGTCTTGAAGTCGCGGATCGCCTTGGCGACCTTCTCCGCCAGATCGTTCGACAGGTCCTTGGTGCGGTCGATCTCGTCGACGATCTCCGGGTGCTGGTCGCGGAAATACTTGAGCAGCGCCGCCTCGAACCGGGCGACGTCGCGCACCGGCACGTCGTCGAGGTGGCCGCGGGTGCCGGCGAAGATCGACAGCACCTCCTCGTTGACGTTGTACGGCTGGTACTGCGGCTGCTTGAGCAGCTCGACCATCCGCTGGCCGCGGTCGAGCTGGCGCTGGCTGGAGACGTCGAGCTCGGTGCCGAGCTGGGCGAACGCCTCGAGCTCGCGGAACGCCGCGAGGTCGAGCCGCAGCGAGCCCGAGACCTTCTTCATCGCCTTCCGCTGCGCGTTGCCGCCGACGCGGGAGACGCTGATGCCGACGTTGATCGCGGGGCGCACGCCGGCGAAGAAGAGGTCGGGCTCGAGGTAGATCTGGCCGTCGGTGATCGAGATCACGTTGGTCGGAATGTAGGCCGACACCTCCCCCTCGAGCGTCTCGATGATCGGCAGCGCCGTCATCGAGCCGCCGCTGTCGGGGAAGCGGTGGACCCGGTACTTGTCGCGGTCGGCCAGCGTCGCCAGGAACGCCTCGGCCTTGTGCCGGCCGTGCGGCCGGTGGAAGACGCCGTTGACGTCGTCCGGACGCTGGTCGGCGGGCGCCGCGAGCCCCTGCGGATGCTTGACGGCGAGCGCCCGGTCGCGGCTGTCCTCCGGCGTGCCCTGCGGCACCACCGCATACTCCTCGCGCAGCTTGACGCTACGCTCCAACAGCCGCGAATGAAGGTAGAACACGTCGCCCGGATAGGCCTCGCGGCCGGGCGGGCGGCGCAGCAGCAGCGAGAGCTGGCGGTAGGCCTGCGCCTGCTTGGACAGGTCGTCGTAGACGCAGAGGGTGGCCTTTCCCTCCTGGTACATGAAGTACTCGGCCATCGCCGCTCCCGCGTACGGGGCGATGAACTGCAGCGGCGCCGGATCGGCCGCCGAGGCCGAGATGACGATCGTGTAGTCCATCGCGCCGACCTCGCGCAGCTTGTCGACCAGGCCGACGACGGTCGACTCCTTCAAGCCGATGGCGACGTAGACGCAGATCACGTCGCCGCCGCGCTGGTTGACGATGGTATCGATCGCCACCGCGGTCTTGCCGGTCTTGCGGTCGCCGATGATCAGCTCGCGCTGGCCGCGGCCGATCGGGACCATGGCGTCGATCGCCTTGATGCCGGTTTGCAGCGGCTCGGTGACCGGCTGGCGCTCGGCGATGCCGGCGGCCTTGAACTCGAGCGGCCGGCGGTGCGGGGTGTTGATGTCCCCCTTGCCGTCGAGCGGCCGGCCGAGCGGATCGACGACGCGGCCGATCAGCGCCGGGCCGACGGGAACCGAGAGCAGCTCGCCCGAGCGGCGCACCTCGTCGCCCTCCTTGATTCCCAGGTAGTCGCCGAGGACGACGGCGCCCACCGAGCTTCTCCTCGAGGTTGAACACCTGCCCCTGGGCGCCGTTGGCGAACTCCAGGCGCTCGCCCGCCATGGCGCCGGTGAGGCCGTAGATGCGGGCGATGCCGTCGCCCACCTCCAGCACCTTGCCGACCTCGGAGTGGTCGACATCGGTGCGGTACTTGCGGATCTCTTCTTCAATGACCGACGCGATCTCGTCGACTTTGAATCTCATGAAATGAAAGCTCCTTGCCTCGATTACGACTGGGCAACGTAGGCTTTGCCGCTATGGATCTCACGCGAGGCGCGCGCCAGCAGCGCCTCGCTCAAATCGTGCAGACGGGACGCCACGCTGGCGTCGACCTTCCGGCCCTCGACCTCGATGACCAAGCCGCCGATCAACGCCGGATCGACCTTCTCGATCAACGTCGGCCGGCGGCTGGTGGAGGCGGCGAGGACCTGGTTGAGACGGGCGCGGAGGGGCTCGGTGAGCGGCACGGCGGTGCGGACGTGGACGTCCATCCAGCCGCGCAGGTCCCGCAGCGCCGCCCGGTAGGCCACCGCGATGGCGCGCAGCGCCGAGAGCCGCCCCTTGCGGTTGATCACCAGGAGCGAGTCGACCAGCAGGTCGCTCGCCTTGCCGCGGAAGGCGTCCTCGATCACCTGCGCATGCGGCCCCTCCTCGATCAGGGGGCTCGCCAGGAACCGCTCGAACTCCGGATTCCTGTCAAGGTACTCGACGAGGCCGTTCAGCTCCTCGAGCAGCGCTTCCGCCTGCCCGCCCTCCTCGGCGACGTGCAGGATCGCCTCGGCGTACAGACGGCCGACCTCCCGTTCGCGTTCGTCGATGCTCGCCATGGCTAGTGCCGCTGCTCCGCGCCCGCTCCGGCAGCATTGCCGGCCGTATTGCCGGAAGAAATGCCTTCGATCGCCTCGGCGATCAGGCGCTCGTGGTCCTGCGCCGTGAGCTCCCGGCCGATGACCCGCGCCGCGAGGTCGGTCGCGAGCCTGGCGGAGAGCTGGTAGAGGTTGCGGGTGGCGGTGTCGGTCGCCATCTGGATCTCGTGCCGGGCCCGCGCGATCATCTTGTCGGCCTCGGCCTTGGCGGCCTCCTCGATCCGGCGCTTCACCACCTCGGCGTCGCGCCGTCCCTCGTCCACGATCGCCGTCGCCTCCACCCGCGCCGTGGCCAGCCGCTCCTCGTACTCGCGCAGCCGCGCCTCGGCGGCGTCACGGTCCCGCTTGGCCCTGGCGAGCGCCTCGTGGATGAAGCTCTCGCGCGTCTGCAAGGTCTTGAGGATCGGTCCCCAGGCGAACTTGCCGAGGATGATCAGCACGAGGACGAAGATCAGGATCGTCCACACGGAGTTGCCGAGATCCCCCGCGAACAGGCTGGGCTCCCCCGCCTCCGCCTCGGCGGCCAGCGCCGGGAGGGCCGTCATCAGCAGAGCGGTGGCGGCGAACAATGCTCTTTTGATCATCATGTCGCCCGCCTTTTAGCGGGAGGCCAGCAGGCCGACGACGACCGCGAACAGCATGGCGCCTTCGATCAGCGCGGCGGTGATGATCATGGCGGTGCTGATCTGGCCGGCCGCCTCGGGCTGGCGGGCGATCGACTCGACCGCGCTGCCGCCGATGCGGCCGATGCCGAGGCCGCCGCCGAGCAGGGCGAGCCCGGCGCCGAGCGAGCCGCCCAGCTTGCGGGCGCCGTCGGTGGTCAGCAGGCCGCCGTCGTGGGCGCCGTCCACCGCGGCCGTCCCGGCGGGCGTCTGCGCGTGGACCGGGGCCACGCTGGCGAACATCAGCACGAAACCGAAGGCAACCATCATCAACGCGAGTTTGGCCGTTCTCTTGCTCATCGAAAAGGATCCTTTCCTAGGTCGGTCCGCCCCCGCTCCCTCTGGGCAGGGCGAGTAGGTTTCAATCAGTGCGCCTGCGCCCCCGCGGCATGGTCGTCGTGCTCGTCGTGATGATTGAAGACGATCGACTGGCCGATGAACAGGGTAGTCAGGAAGGTGAAGATGAAGGCCTGCAGGAACGCGACGAACATCTCCAGCAGGGTGATCGCGACGCTGCCCAGCACCACCGGCACGGCGACTCCGAGGGCCGTCGCGATACCGTTCGCCGCAGCCGAGAAGATGAAGCTCACCAGCACCGCCAGCAGCACGTGCCCGGCCACCATGTTGGCGCACAGCCGGACGATCAGCGCGAAGATGCGGGCGACGAGGCCGACGACCTCGATCGGCACCAGCAGCCACGACAGCCACCAGGGACCGGGGTTGAAGTGGGCGAAGAAGTCCTTGCCGCCCAGCCGGATGCCGTTGACCAGCACCATTCCCAGCGTCATCAGGGCCAGGGTCGCCGTCACCCAGACGTTTGCCGTCGCCGCGCCGCCCATGTGCGCGCCCAGGATCCGGATGCCGCCGATCGGCAGCAGCCCGAGCAGGTTGATCGCGAGGACGAAGAAGAAGACCGTCCAGATGAACTTGATGAAGCGGTCGGTGTATTCGCCCAGGGCCGGCTGCGCGACTTGGTTGCGCAGGTATTCGCAGATCGCCTCGACGGCGTTGCCGGCGCCGGTCGGCACCAGCGAGTCCACCTCGCCCGTCCCCCGGCGACGGCGCACCGACGACGGCAGCAGCAGGATCAGCAGCAGCCCCGCGAGCATCATCATCACGATGTGGCTGTCCAGCAGCGTGATCTTGCCGTCCTGGGTCAGCCACCCGAGGTTGGCCGGCCGCTGGATCATTGGATGCCGCACGATGTGCTCGAGCGGGTTCTCTGCCAAAAACGCGAGGAGCATGCTTGCCGTCTCCAGTAATGAATCCAAAAAACGCGCGAATCAACCGTCTTGATCAAAAGCCGCGGACCGCGTACCAGACGTCGAGCGCGAGCTGCGCCACGTACCCCAGCGCGATCCAGATCAGGAGGGGGCGGCTCTCGAACCAGCCGGAGAGCCCCACCGACAACCCCAGCACCACCACCGTCGCGGCGCGCACCCCCATCGAGATCAGCCCCTGGAGCGGCGAGGCCGTGGCCCCCGGCCGCCGGGAGAGCGCGATGGGCAGCGCGCCCACCGCCGAGGCGATCACTCCGATGGCGCACCCCGCCATCATCGCCGGGAGCGCGCCCTCACCTCCCAGCCGCCGGGTCGGCGCGTACCCCAGCAGGGCCGCCGCGGCACCGACCGCGACCGCCCACGCCAGGAACCGCAGGTATCCGGCGGCGGGCGATCGGGAGACGGTCATCGCGGGCCGTCGCCGTTCGTTTTCTTGATCTCGCGACCGGAAGTCCGGTTGGCGAGCGCCGACTGACGGATCATGTTGTATGTCCCGCCGATCAGACCCAGGATGAGGCCGGCCAGGATGCCCCAGGGGCTGGTCCCGAAATGGCCATCCCAAAAGTAGCCCGCCAGCGTCAGCCCCACCACTGCCCCGACGAATTCGAACCCGATGCCGGACAGCCTGGATGAGTCCTTCCCGGATTTCGGTTCCTCGGGCATCGCGGATTTTCGCTGGAATCTCGGATAAGCCCGGCGGATTGCCGGTCACCCAGGACCGGCACCGGACATCCACACCTCTCCCAACGCGGGCGGAGTCTAGCAGGTTTGCCCGAGCTTGTGAAGACCTTCACAAGCAGGCGAAGGCACGGGATCAGTCCTGGATGATGGGAAACAGCGACCGGACCGGGGACGGCAAGTCGAGCGGCACCGAGATCCGCAGGGTCAGGATATCGCGCTGGCGGGTGGCCAGATCCTCCAGCGTCATCGCGGAGAGGATGCGCTCGACCTCTTTCTTGACCTCCAGGAAGACCTCGCGGATGACGCAGTGCTCGGTGCCGACGTCGATCGTGCAGGGGAGGGCGAGGATCTGATCGATTCCCGTGGTCTGCCCTTCGAGCGTCACCAGGATGTCCTGCAAGCTGATCTGCGAGGCCGGCCGGCCGAGCACGTGCCCCCCCTGGGGGCCGCGGTTGGACTGGATCAGCCGGTCCTTGGAGAGCAGGGCGAGGATCTGCCGCAGGTAGGGCTCCGGGATCCCCTGGCGGCGGGCGATCTCGTGGCTCGTCACCGGACCCAGCTCACGCTTCATCGCGATGTAGAGCATCGCCCGGATGCCGTACTCGCCTTTGGTGGAAATTTTCATGGTGTTCCGGGATCAAAAGTCTAGCATACCGCCCGCCCACTGCCGCCCGGCGCGGCCGGCCCGCTCGGCCTCGACGAGCTCCGGCAGGGCGGCGAGGTCCCGCAGGTCGCCGCCCCCCACGTTGCGGGTGAGATGGAGCGCCTTCATCCCCGCCGCGACCGCCCCCTCGACGTCCTCCAGACGTCCGTCCCCCACGTGGAGGGCCGCGGCGGGCTCGACGCCGAGCTCCTCCAGCGCCTGGAGGAAGATCCGGCGGTCGGGCTTCTCCACCCCCACCTTCCCCGAGTAGGCGATCGAGCCGAAGAACTTGGCGAGCCGCAGCCGCTTGAGCAGGTCCGGCAGGCGGTGGTCCCAGTTGCTGATCACCCCGAGCCGCAGCCCCTGCCGGCCGAGCGCGGCTAGCACCTTCGTCACCTCGGGATAGATCTCCCAGGCCGCCGCCGTGCCGAAGCGGTGAAAGAGCTCCGCCGCGGCGAACCGGGAGGGTGGCGGCGCTCCTTTGAGCTCGCAGATCCGCTCGAGGAACCGCCGCCACCAGCCGCGCTCCCCCTCGGGGTGGGCGCCGAAGCGGTCGTGCCCGGGATCGGCGCTGCACGAGAGCTCCTGCCAGACCACCGAGATCAGCCGCCGCGCCTCCTCGGCGTCGACCTCCACGCCGTGCCGGCGGAGGACCTCGGCGTAGATCTCGCCCAGGCGCGGGCTGTGGATCAGGGTGTGGGTGACGTCGAAGGTGACGGCCCGGATCATGGCCTCAGGATAGCGGAGAATCCCGGGCTCGGCGCTGTGATAGCTTGCCCGGCGATGCGCTCCTCCCTGAGCTCCTCCTCCCTGGTCCGCGCCGCGCTCGCGCTGGTCCTGTTCTCGTCCTGGCTCGCGCTGCTCTTCTCGGGCTTCGCCTTGCACGGGGCCGTCCACCTGCTGCTGGCGGCGGGACTGGCCTGCTTCCCCTGGCGGGCGGCCAGGGCCTAGCCCCGGAGCGCCTCGACCGGGTTCGACAGGACCCCCACCCCCGGCACCTCGACCTCGACCCGATCCCCATCCACCAGCGGGCCGACCCCCGCAGGCGTGCCGGTGAGCAGGACGTCGCCCGGCTCCAGGGTCATCATCCGCGAGACGTAGGCGAGCAGGTCCACGATGGGGAAGACCATCATCCGCGTGCTCCCGCGCTGGCGCTCGGCGCCGTTGACGCGGAGGATGACCTCCAGGTCCTCCAGGTCCGCGCCCACCCGGATCGCCGGACCGAGCGGGCAGAAGGTGTCGAACCCCTTGGCCCGGGCGAACCGGCCATCCTTCTTCTGCAGGTCGCGGGCGGTGACGTCGTTGGCGCAGGTGACGCCGAGGACTGCGTCGCGCGCCTCCGCCGCCGAGGCCCGGGTCAGCCGGCGGCGCAGCACCACGGCGATCTCCCCCTCGTGCTCCACCCGCTGGCTCTCGGGCGGCAGCACGATCGGCGCGCCGGGGCCGATCAGCGCCGACGGCGCCTTGAGAAAGAAGAGCGGCTCTTCCGGCACCGCGTTGCCGAGCTCCTTCGCGTGCTCGGCGTAGTTGCGCCCGATCGCCACGATCTTGCTGGGACGCACGGGAGCCAGGAGCCCGGCGCCGGGATCGGCGTCCCGCCTGAATTTCCAGTTTGCGGGGAGGGTCTCGAACGGATCGGAGCCGAGGAGTCGCAGACGGCCCGGAGACTCGGGATCGGCGGCGGCCCAGAGGCCTTGGGGAGCGACGCGGTAGAGGAGCATGGGCGGATCTTACTAGGACGCCGCCGTTTTTCTCCGGACGGCGGCCGTTTTCACCGGGACGGCGGTTTTTTTCGTTGGACGCCCTCTCGGCCGGCTTGGACGGCGGCCGTCTTCACCGGGACGGCGAGCTTTTTCGTCGGACGCCCTCTTTTTTGGCTTGGACGGCCGCCGTCTTTCTTGGACGGCGGCTCGGATCGGAAAGACGGCCGCCGTCCAGACAAAAAACGTCCCGTCCGCGGAAAAACGGCCGCGGGATGGCGTACGATGCCGCCGTCCTGACGAGGAGAGCGATGTCCCGCCGGCTTCTGCTGATCAGCAACTCCACGAACCACGGGGAAGGCTATCTCGACCACGTCCTGGCCGAGATCGACGGTTTCCTGGGACCGGTCCGCCGGCTGGTCTTCGTCCCCTTCGCCCTGAAGGACCGGGAGGCGTACGGGGCCAAGGCGCGGCAGCGGCTGGCGGCGATCGGCGTCGAGGTGGAGACGCTGGCGGCGGACGAAGCGGGCCGGCGGCTCGCCGGGCGGGCCGAGGCGTTCTTCACCGGCGGCGGGAACACCTTCCGGCTGCTCAAGACGCTCCAGGACTCGCGCCTCCTTCCCATTCTGCGCGAGCGAGCCCGCGCCGGCATTCCTTATCTGGGGTCGAGCGCCGGCACCAATATCGCGGCCCCCACGATCCGGACGACCAACGACATGCCGATCGTCCGCCCCCCCTCTTTCAAGGCTCTCGGGCTCGTCCCCTTCCAGATCAATCCCCATTACCTGGACCCGGACCCCGGCTCGACCCACATGGGCGAGACCCGCGAGCAGCGCCTCAGGGAGTTCCACGAGGAGAACGAAACCCCCGTCGTCGGCCTGCGCGAGGGGTCCTGGCTGCGGGTCGAAGGGGACCGCGCCACCCTGGGCGGTGTCCAGGGAACGCGGGGAGCCCGGATCTTCCGGCGGGGACAGGAGCCGGAGGAGCGGGGAGCGGGGGAGTCGCTCGACGACCTGCTGTAGACGAGAATGCCGGCGGCGGACCCGGGTATAGAATCCTCATCGCCCTAACCATCGGGAGGAGCCCCCATGATCCCCGTCAAGCCCCAGATCGCCGAGCGCGCCTACGTCAAGAGCTTCGCGGAGTATCAGGAGATGTACCGGCGCTCGATCGAGACGCCCGAGGAGTTCTGGCGCGAGGCCGCTGGAATCCTCTCCTGGTACCACCCGCCCCGCAACATCATGGACGTGGACCCCAAGGAGGTGGACTTCTCCTGGTACTCGGGGGGGCGGCTCAACGCCTGCTACAACTGCGTCGACCGCCACCTGGAGGAGCGCGGCGAGCAGACCGCCATCCTCTGGGCCGGCGACGAGCCGGGCGACTACCGCTACATCTCCTACCGCGAGGTCAAGCACAACGTGGCGCGGATCGCCAACGTCCTGCTCGCCCACGGAGTGAAGAAGGGGGACCGGGTCTGCATCTACCTGCCGATGACCCCCGAGCTCGCCTACTCCATGCTCGCCTGCGCCCGCATCGGCGCCGTCCACTCGGTGGTCTTCGCCGGCTTCTCGGCCGAGTCGCTGCGCGACCGCATCCTGGACGCCGGCTGCAAGGTGGTGTTCACCGCCAACGAGGGGATGCGCGGCGGCCGGCGCATCCCGCTCAAGGCGACGGTGGACCAGGCGGTCGAGGGGCTGGAGGTCGTCGAGAAGGTCTTCGTCGTCCGCCGCACCGACAAGGAAGTGCCGATGCGGACCGGCCGCGACCTCTGGCTGGAGGAGGAGACGGCCCGGCAGCGCTCCACCTGCCCGATCGAGTGGATGGCCGCCGAGGACCCGCTCTTCATCCTCTACACCTCGGGCTCGACGGGGAAGCCCAAGGGGGTGCTCCACACCACCGCCGGCTACCTCGTCTACGCCGCGATGACCCACAAGTACGTCTTCGACTACCACCCGGGCGACATCTACTGCTGCGCCGCCGACATCGGCTGGGTCACCGGCCACAGCTACATCCTCTATGGACCGCTGACCAACGGCGCGACGACGGTGATGTTCGAGTCGATCCCCACCTACCCGGACCCGGGGCGCTACTGGCGGATGGTGGACGACCTCGGGATCAACATCTTCTATACCGCCCCGACCGCCATCCGGGCGATCGCCCGCTCCGGCGACGAGTGGGTGAAGAAGTACCGGCGCACCTCGCTGCGCATCCTGGGCTCGGTCGGCGAGCCGATCAACCCCGAGGTCTGGCTCTGGTACCACGACGTGGTGGGCGAGGGGCGGTGCGCGGTGGTCGACACCTGGTGGCAGACCGAGACCGGCGGCATCATGATCACGCCGCTGCCGGGCGCCACCCCGTGCAAGCCCGGCTCGGCGACGCTGCCGTTCTTCGGCGTCCGGCCGGTGCTGGTGGACGAGCAGGGCAACGAGCTCCAGGGCAACGACGTGTCGGGCAACCTCTGCCTGCGCGGCACCTGGCCGGGGCAGGCGCGCACGATCTACGGCGACCACCAGCGCTTCCGGCAGACCTACTTCTCCCAGTTCCCCGGCCTCTACTTCACCGGCGACGGCTGCCGGCGCGATCTGGACGGCTACTACTGGATCACCGGCCGCGTCGACGACGTGCTGAACGTCTCCGGGCATCGCCTGGGGACGGCGGAGGTCGAGAGCGCCCTGGTGGCCCACGAGGCGGTGGGGGAGGCGGCGGTGGTGGGCTTCCCGCACGACATCAAGGGCACCGGCATCTTCGCCTACGTGCATCCGAAACCGGAGTACGAGAAGACGGACGCCGAAGAGCTGGTCGGCATCCTGAAAGAGCAGGTGCGCCACGCGATCGGCCCCTTCGCCACGCCAGACCGCATCCAGATCGTCACCGGGCTGCCGAAGACCCGCTCGGGCAAGATCATGCGCCGCATCCTGCGCAAGATCGCGTCCGGCGAGTACGAGGAGCTGGGAGACATCACCACACTGGCCGATCCGTCGGTGGTGGAGAAGCTGGTGGACGACCATCGCGCGCAAAAGGCTTGAGCCGTGGGCGTCCAGCCCAGGGCGTGCTAAACTAGTGCTCTCCCTCGGTTGCATGCCCCATCTCTCCGGTCCGGCGCGTCCCCGGACGGCGGCAGCCTTGCCCCGCGGAAAGGCGCTCCTGCTCGCCCTCGTCTGCGGGCTCGCCCTCGGGACCCCCGGAGCGGGAAGAGCCGAGGTCCAGGGCTTCCATTACACCCGCGATGTCGAGGTGCCCTCTCCGGGCTGGGTGCAGGTGCCGCTCGACCTCGGGGCGGTCCAGCACATGGCGCCCGGAGGCGCGGACCTCCGCGTGTTCTCCGCCGCGGGCGGCGAGGTGATCCCGCGGATCGAGCCCGCCGTGCCCCGCAGCGAGCGGCGCCCGGCCGAGTCCTTCCGCGCCCAGCCGGCCGGCGACGGCTGGTTCCTGCTCGTGGACGTGGGTGCCGATCCGGTCTCCCACGACCGCCTATTCCTCGCCGCGGCCCACCCACCGCTCCCCACCCCCGACCGGATCGAGGGCAGCGCGGACGGCGCGGCCTGGCAGCCGCTCGCGGCGGGGGCGCCGGGGAGGGAGTCGGGGGAGACCACGGTCTCCTATCCGGTGACCGGGGAGCGCTACCTGCGCCTCCACTGGCCGCGCCGGCCGGAGATCCCCCGGATTTCGGCGGCCGCGGTGGAGACCGTCACCGGCCCGGTGATGTCGGTCGCCAGCCCGAGCGCCGACTGCGAGCCGGGGCCGCCCGGCGCCACCTTCTGCACCCTGGCCCTGCCGGCCGCCGGCCAGGTCGTGCGCAACCTCGCCGTCGAGATCGAGGGCAAGGGGGTGCTGGGCTACCGCCTCTACGCGCCTCTCGCCTCCCGCTGGCGTCCCCTGGCCGAGGGGACCTGGCAGCCGGCCGGCGGCCGCACTCGCCACCTGATCCCGGGTGGAGCGGAGCCGGTAGGCGCCGTCCTCCGTCTCGAGCTCTACGCCCTGGGCGCCCGGCCGCGGCTCGCGTCCTACGGCGTCGATCTCACCGTGCAGACGGTCCTCTTCCAGGCCGCGGAGCCGGGGAGGTACACCCTGGCCTACGGCGGCGCCCCGCCGGGGAGGACGCGGCGGCCGGGGCCGCCGCTCGGCGTCCGGCCCGTCTGGCTGGAGGCGGGAGCGGAGAGCGAGCATGGCCTGCCCGCCCTGCCGCCCGCCGCCACCGCTCCGGCCGTACGGCTGGCGAGCGGCCGGCTGGCCGCCTCCTGGCGGGTCGCGGCGCCGGCGGCGAAGCCCGGCCTGCTGGTCCATCTGGAGCTGCCGGCCCTCGTCTATGGGGTAGCGCGGGCCGACCTCGGCAACCTGCGGGTGATGGCCGGCGACCACCAGATCCCCTTCCTGCGCTGGTCGCCGGAGGACCCCGCGCTCGCCGCCGAGGAGGCGGGCCTCCACTTCCTCAAGGGCAGCCGGCGCTCGGGGGACAGCACGCTCGAGATCCATCTGCCCGAGCCGGGCTTGCCGCTGACCCAGGCCCAGCTCGGCACGCCGGCTCTGCCGCTGCGGCGCGCCGTCGGCCTGCGCTACCTGGAGCCCGCCACCACCCCCGCCCGGGAGGTCCGCCGGCGCGATCGTCCGGTCGTGGTCCACGAGAACCTGGGAGTGCAGGCCCAAGCCGCCCCTCCCCTGCGAGGATCTGCTGCCGCTGCCCGGCCGCGCGCCCTCGGTCCTCGAGGTCAGCGTCCACGACGGCGACAACCCGCCGCTCCCCAGCCTCGGCGCGGCGCTCTGGCGCCGCCGCGACGTCCTCCTCTTCGTCTGGCCGGAAACCGAGACGCCGGTCCGCCTGGTGGTCGGCCCCGAGAACCCTGACCGCCCCCGCCTATGATCTCCAGGCCCTGGGCGACGGCCTGCTGAGCTACCCCTGGCAGCCCGCCGAGCTCAGCCAGGGGGGCGCTCCGGCGCGGATCCGTCCCTGGTGGAGCCGCTGGATGCGACCGATGATCCTCCTCGCCGCCACCCTCGGCCTGGTGCTCCTGCTGCGGCGCATCCTCGCGGACGCATGAAGAGGCTGCTCCTGGTCGGAGCCGGCCACGCGCACCTCGAAATCCTGCGCCGTCTGATCCTGGAGCCCCTCGCGGAGGTGGAGCTGACGGTGGTCTCCGCGGCCCCCCTGCACCACTACTCCGGGATGGTGCCCGGCTATCTCCAGGGCACCTATCGGGAGGAGGAGATCGCGGTGCGGGTGCCGGATCTGGTAGCACGGGCGAGAGGGCGCTTCGTGGCCGGCCGGGCGGTCGGGATGAACCCTGGAGAGCGGAAGGTGCGGCTGGATGGCAGCGAGGAGATCTCCTTCGACCTCGTCTCCTTTGCGGTGGGCTCAAATACGGCCGGGATCGAAAATCCACGGATCGCCGGCGAGGCACAACGGATCAAGCCGCTGGAAAAGGTCGTCGCCCTCCAGCGCCGGCTTTTGGAGCTTGCCCGAGAGAGCGGTACCGTTTCCGTCGCCGTGGTCGGCGGCGGGGCGGCGGGGGTCGAAGTAGCGCTGGCCACCGCCGCCGTGCTCGAGAAGGCCGGGCGGGAGCACCGGATCACCATCCTGGACTCCGGCGAGCGCATCCTGGCCGGCTATCGCGACCGTTTCCGGGAGCGGACCCGCGAGATCCTGGAAGGCCGGGGTATCGAGGTGCGGACCGGGACGCGGGTGCTGGCGGTCCACGCCGAAGAGGTCGAGACAAGTGACGGCGCCAGGGTCCCTTCCCGCCTCACCCTCTGGCTGACCGGCGCGGTCGCCTGGCCGCTGTTCCGGGATTCAGGGCTGCCGCTCGACGAGCGGGGGTTCCTGCTGACGGACGACTCCCTCCGCTCGATCGCCGATTCCAGCGTCTTCGCCGCCGGCGACTGCGGGACCCTGGCGAGCCATCCGGCGACCCCCAAGGCCGGCGTCTACGCCGTGCGCGAGGGCCCGGTCCTCTGGGAGAGCCTGAAGGCGGCGATCCGGGGAAGCGAGCCCCCCCGCTACGAGCCCCAGCGGGGCTTCCTCTCGATCCTGAATACGGGCGACGGCCGCGCCCTGCTCGACTACCGGGGGATCGTCTCCCACAGCCCCTGGGCCTGGCGGCTCAAGGACCGGATCGACCGGCGCTTCCTGGCGCGGTATCAGGGGCTGGCAAAATAGGCGGAAGACTGGCTCCTCGGGAGGGACTCGAACCCCCAACATTTCGGTTAACAGCCGAACGCTCTACCATTGAGCTACCGAGGATCGTGAAAAGAAACGCTCCGGATGGACCGGAGGCGGGATTTTAGGCGCACCGCCCGCCGCTGTCAACGCGGCGGGCGGGTCCCCGCGCCCTACACCGTGTTGTCCAGGAACGGCTTGAGCTTGGTCGCCCGGCTGGGGTGACGCAGCTTGCGCAGCGCCTTGGACTCGATCTGGCGGATGCGCTCGCGGGTGACGTTGAACGACCGGCCCACCTCTTCCAGGGTGTGCTCGGAGCCGTCGCCGACGCCGAAACGCATCTTGAGCACCAGCTCCTCGCGCGGCGTCAGGGTCTTCAGCACCTTGCGGGTCTGGTCCTTGAGATTGGCGAAGATCACCGACTCGATCGGCGACACGGCGTTCTTGTCCTCGATGAAGTCGCCGAGATGCGAATCCTCCTCCTCGCCGATCGGCGTCTCCAGCGAGATCGGCTCCTGGGCGATCTTCATGATCTTGCGCACCTTGGAGGCGGGCAGGTCCATGCGCTCGCCGATCTCCTCCGCGGTGGGCTCGCGGCCGAGCTCCTGCACCAGCGAGCGGCTGGTGCGGGTCAGCTTGTTGATCGTCTCGATCATGTGGACCGGGATGCGGATCGTCCGCGCCTGGTCGGCGATGGCGCGGGTGATCGCCTGCCGGATCCACCACGTCGCGTAGGTCGAGAACTTGTAGCCGCGGCGGTACTCGAACTTCTCCACCGCCTTCATCAGGCCGATGTTCCCCTCCTGGATCAGGTCGAGGAACTGCAGGCCGCGGTTGGTATACTTCTTGGCGATCGAGACCACCAGCCGGAGGTTGGCCACGATCAATTCTTCCTTGGCCCGCTCGCAGGTCGCCTCCCCCAGCCGGATCTTGTTGATCGTGGAGGCGATCTCGGCGTGGGTGGTGCCGTAGCGCTCCTCGAGCTCGCGCAGGTTGCCGCGGTACTTCTCGATCCGCCGGCGGTGGAGCGCCTTGAGCTCCTCGTTGGTCTCGCGCTTGAGCGCCGTCTGCGCCCGCTTGATGTCCTGCTCGAAGCGGGAGAACTGCTTGTCGATGTCCTTCAGGAAGTCGACCAGCCGGTTGCGGGTCTGCACGCTGAAGTCGACCGTGCGGATGTCCTTGGCGATCTTGGCCACCAGGCGGTCGATCTCGCGCTCGATCTCCAGGTACTTCTCGCCGTCCGGCTTGCAGCGCTTCTGGCGCTTGCGCAGCTCGCTGATCTCCTGGTCGTTGGCGGCGATCTGCTCGAAGATCCTGAGGTTGCCCTTGATGCGGTCGGCGGCCTTGGGGTCGAGCGGCTCATCGGGATCGGCCGCCACCAGCTCGCGCAGGATCCGCTTGTCCTTGGCCGCCATCTCGTTGAGGCGCAGCAGCTCGCGCAGCACCACCGGGTTCTCGCACAGCGCCTCGTAGATCATCCACTCGCCCTGCTCGATGCGCTGGGCGATCTCCACCTCCCCCTCGCGGTCGAGCAGGGGGACCGTGCCCATCTCGCGCAGGTACATGCGCACCGGGTCGTTGGTCTTCTCGTGGGTGGCGAGACCGAATTCCGTCGTCTCGTCCTCTTTCTTGTCGAACTCGTTCGCGCTGGACTCGAAATCGTCGCGGTTCTGGTAACGCTCGGGCCGGTCGATGACGTCGACGCCGAGATCGGCGAACCGGAGATAGATCTCATCCAGCTCATCGGGGAGGCTGACCACCTCCTCCGGCAGCATCTCGTAGATCTCGTCGTACAGGAGATAGCCCTTCTCCTTGCCGAGCTCGACGAGCTGCTTGACCGAGCTGTACTTCTCTTCGACGGGTGCCAGACTGGAAATCGCCAATTTTTTTACTCTCCTCTCAGCTCCGACCGGGATCAAGATGCAAAAGGGCTCAACCGAGCCCATGGTTCGCTCCTTGCCGGGACCCCCGATGCAAGCTGCGGCTCAACCGTGTCTTCTCGTCAACGAGGCGGTCCAGGAGCGCATGATCCCCCTTGCGCTGCGCCTCGTTGATCTCTCCGTGCAGTTCCTTGATTCGCCGGCGCCGCCAGCGGTCGGCCAGGTTGTCGAGGGATTCCAGAAGCCCGATCCTTCCGGAAGCAACCTCCCTTTCTAGCATGATTTTCGCCAGTCGGGCAACCGTTCCCTCGGCCTCACCCAGCCGCGACTTCACCTTCTGGAAGTCCGGAGGGGCGCCGGCTCCTGCATATAGAGCGCAGAAGGCCTCGTAAATATTCCTGCATTCGGTGTCGAGGAAGACCTCGGGCGAGGGGAGCTCCCCCGGAGGCGGAATCTGGGACGACGCCTCCGGATGGAGGAGGTGCTCCAGCGCCTGCTCCTCCAGGCTGCGGACCAGCCGGGGACCGCCCTCGTCGGCGGGGATGGGACCCGGAGGGCGCGGCGGCGGCTCCTGGGAGGACCGGTCGGCGCGGTCGTGCCGCGGGCCGCCGTCCGCACCGCCGCCGCCTCCCCCCATGCGGCGGGCCAGCATCTCGACCGGGATCCCCAGCCGGCCGGCGGCGATGCGCCCGTAGCTGTAGCGCAGGATCGCGTCCGGGATCGGCCGCAGCAGCTCGCCGACCTCGGTGGCGGCCTTGGCCTGCAGGCGGGGCTCGCGCGCGGCCCCGGCGGGGATCAGGCGGTCGAGCTCGGCGCTGACCGCGTCCTCGGCTTTCTCGACCGCGGCGCGGACGGTCTCCTCCCCCGCCTCCAGGCGCAGGGAGTCCGGATCGTGCGCGCCGGGGAAGCGCGCCCGCCGCGCCCCGAGCCCCTCCGCCAGCAGCAGCGGCAGCGACCGCCGGAAGGCGTTCTCGCCGGCGCTGTCGCCGTCGTAGGCCACCACCACCTCCTCGGCATAGCGCGACAGCAGCCTCGCCTGCTCGGGGGTGAGCGCGGTGCCCATCCCGGCGACCGCCCCTTCGAGGCCGCAGGCCACGGTGCCGATGACGTCGAAGTACCCCTCGCAGAGGACCGCCCGGCCGGTCTCCCGGATCTCCCGCTTGGCGAGGTGCAGGCCGTAGAGCAGCGATCCCTTGTGGAAGCGGTCGGTCTCGCTGGTGTTGACGTACTTGGCCTTATCGTCCCCCAGGGTGCGCCCGCCGAAGCCGACCAGGCGGCCGGCGGCGTTGTGGATGGGGAACATCAGCCGGTGCCGGAAGCGGTCGTAGAGATCGCCGCTCCGCTCGGAGCGCCCGACGAGCCCCGCCGCCTCGAGGTCCGACTGCGACACCCGGGCGCGGAGGGCCGGCAGGAGGTTCTGGAAGCCGTCCGGGGCGTAGCCGAGGCCGAAGCGGTCGACGAGCTCCGGCGGGATGCGCCGCTGCCGGTCCAGGTAGTCGCGGGCGAAGGAGGACTGGCGCAGCTGGTCGCGGAAGAACTCGGCCGCGGCCCCGAGCGCCCCCTCAATGTCCTTCTCCGGCTTGCCGCCGGCGAAGCGCGCCTCGGTCCGGCTCGGCAGCGGGATGCCGTAGCGCATCGCCAGGTTCTCGATCGCCGCCGGGAAGTCGTCCCCGGTGGTCAGCATGTGGAGCTTGATGGCGTCGCCGCCGGCGCCGCAGCCGAAGCAGTAGAAGAGCCCCTGCACCGGATCGACGCTGAACGAGGGGCTCTTCTCCTTGTGGATCGGGCAGAGCCCCGAATACCGGCGCCCCGCCTTGCGCAGCCGCGTGTGGTCCGACGCGATGGCCACGATATCGATCGCGTCGCGCACCGCCTGCACGAGCTGGGGGGTGATGTGGACGTTGCCGATCGGCATCGGCTCAGGCCCCGCGGAAGGTCACGACCGTCGCGCCGTCCCCGCCCTCGTTGGGGGCGCCGGGTCGCAGGTCGGCGACCCCCCGGTGCCTTCGGAGGTGCTCGCGCACCGCCTGCCGGAGCCGGCCGGAGCCGTGGCCGTGGACCACCCGCACCTCCTGGCGGGAGGCGAGGAGCGCCTGGTCGAGGTAGGCGTCGAGCTGGTCGAGCGCCGGCTCCACCCGCTGGCCGATCAGGTTGATCTCGGGCGCCACCGAGGCCGCCTCGTCGAGGTCGCTACGCCCGCTCAACCTCGACGCCGGCCGCGCCTCGCGGGCCGGCGCCTCGCGCTCCTTGCGCAGGGTGGCCGCGCCGCTCGCCGCAGTCAGCTCCTCCGGACGGCAGCGCACCCGCTTGCCGCGCACCAGGACCTCCGCCCGGCCGTCCTCCAGCTTCTCCAGCGTCCCCTGCCAGCCGAACCCCCGGTGCCGCACCGCCTCGCCCACCACCAGCGGCCCGCCGGGCGCCGTCTCCTCCCCACCGAACGCCGGCGCTGCGGCGAACAGGGTCTCCACCGCCTCGGCGGCGAGCCCCTTGCGCCGCCCCTCCTCGAAGCGCTCGCGCAGGCGGGACTCCTCCCGGCGCAGCCGCTCCGTGGTCTCGCGGCGGAACTGCTCCAGCTCGGCTTTCATCCGGCCGGAGACGCTCCGGCGCTCGTCCTCCAGGGCCTCCCGCTCAGCCGCAAGCCGGTGGGCGAGCTTCTCGGCGTCCGAGCGCTCGGTCTCCAGCCGCTCGCGGGTCTCCGCCAGCTCCTGGCGCACCCGCTCCACCTCGGCGATCAGCCGCCGCAGGTCACGGTGCTCGGAGCCCAGCCGCGCCTCGGCCCGGTCGAGCCACTCGGCCGGCAGCCCGAGGCGGCGGGCGAGCGCCAGGGCCTCGCTCGCTCCCGGCGGCCCGGGGACCAGCCGGAAGGTGGGCCGGCCGGTGCCCGGATCGAACTCCATCGCCGCACACGACGCCCCGGAAAGCTCCAGCGCGGCGGCGGCGAGCTGCGCCAGATGGGTGGTGATCACCCCCAGGCTCCCCTTCTCCAGCAGCCCCTCGAGCAGGGCCTCGGCGAGCGCGGCCCCCTCCTCCGGATCGGTCCCCGAGCCCAGCTCGTCGAGCAGGACGAGGCTGTCCGGCCCCGCCCAGTCCCAGGCCTCCTGCAGGCGGAGCAGCCGGCCGCTGAAGGTGGAGCGGTCGGCGAGCAGGTCCTGCTCGTCGCCCACGGTCGCCACCAGCCGGGAGAGGAAGGGCACCCGGCTGCCAGGCGCGGCCGGGATGGGCAGCCCGCACTGGGCCATTAGCGCCAGGATGCCCGCCGTCTTCAACGACACCGTCTTGCCGCCGGCGTTGGGTCCGGTGATCACCAGGATTCGCCGCTCGCCCCCGAGCTCGACGTGGAGCGGCACGATGCCCCCCGAGTGCCCGGCCTGCCCCAGCGCTTCCTCGCGGATCTCGGCCAAGCAGGGGTCGAGGAGGGGGTGGCGGGCCAGCAGGAGCTTCAGGTCGTGGCGGGCGCCGATCTCGGGGAGCGCGCCGCCGCAGCGCTCCCCGAAGCGCACCGACGCCTGGAGCAGGTCGAGCTCGCCGAGGAACCAGGAGTGCTCCCGCAGGGCGGGGAGGGCGGCCCGGGCCGCCTCGATCAGCTCCATCAGGATGCGCCGGCGCTCCGCCTCCTCGTCCTCCACCGACTGCTGCAGGGTGTTGTTGGTCTCCACCACGTGCAGCGGCTCGAAGTAGAAGCTGCGGCCGGTGGCCGAGCGGCCGTGCACCAGGCCGCCGCTGCGGCCGCGGGCGCCGGACTGGAGCACCACCACCAGCCGCCCGCCGCGCATCGGGATGGTCTCCTCGGAGAGCTCGTCCTTGTGGGTGGAGACGAAGTCTCCGAGGTCGCGGTAGATCTGGTCGCGCACGGTGCGGATCTGCCGGCGCAGGGCGGAAAGCCGGGGGCTGGCGTCCTCGCGCACCTCGCCGCGGCGGTCGAGGGTGCGCTCGATCCGGTGCAGCAGGGAATCGATGTCGGGCAGGTCGCGGGCGAGCGCGCCCAGCGCCGGGCAGGGCGGGACCGCCTCCCGGATGCGCGCCACCGCGGTCCGCGTCGCCTTCCCCAGGTCCGCCAGCCGCACCAGGTCGATCCCCTCGACCGGCGGCCGGCCGGTGGCGATCCCGGTCAGCAGGTCCCCCAGGGGGACGTCGAAGTCCGGCACCAGGGCGCGCTCGCCGACCAGCCGGGAGGCCTCCTCGAAGAGGGTGCGGTGCGCCCGCAGGGCGTCCTCCTCCTCGAACGGCCGCAGGGCCAGGGCGCGCTCGCGCCCCAGATCGCTCGCCGCGAAGCGCGACACCACCGCCAGCAGGCTGGGGAACTCCAGCGCCTGCGTCGTTGCCTGGGAGAGGATGGAAGAAGGACGAGAGGATGCTTCGCTCACCGGGAGGAGTTTACTACCCTGTCCCCCGCGCAGGGGCGGCCTGCGGCCGCTCGAGCGGTCTCACGTAGCGCGAGATCTCGCAGAGGGCCTCCAGGGTGGCGTGCTCGGTCTCGGCCAGGCGGCGCAAGAAGAGCAGCGCCGCCCCGACCCCCTGGCGGAGGTCGCGGGTGCGGAGGATGGGCATCAGGTCCTCGGTCAACCCGCGGATCTCCGGCGAGCGCCCCTGCCGGGCGTAGAGCACCGCGAGATCCAGCAGGGCCTCGGCCGCCTCGCCCCCAGGCCTTCGAGGAGGAAGCCCCGCCGGGCGTCGGCGAAGGCGATCTCCGCCTCCCGCGGCACTCCCAGGAGCCTCGCCGATCTTCCCCTCCAGGTGGCGGAGCCGGGCCAGGTTGGGCCCGTCCCCCAACCGCTGGTACCGGCGCCGCGCCCGCTGGAGGGCGTGGAGCGCCGCCTCCCCGCTCCCCGCCTCCACCAGTCGCCGGGTCTCCTGGTGCAACGCGGCGGCATCCTCCCGCAGCCGCGCGGGATCGCGCTCCCGAGCGACGGGCCGTCCGGCCGGCGGCTCGCCGAGGTCCCAGAGCCGCCGGGTGACCGCGGCGCACCGCGCGCAGCCGGCGAGCAGGTGGCGCACCACCCGGCGGCGCTCCGGTCCGCTGGCCGCGCCGCGCATGAAGCGCTCGAGGAGGCCAGGATCGGGATGGTCGTCTTCCAGAGGGTTGTCTTCGGGACGATCGTCTGCCAGTCTACTGATTTTCCAGGTTCCCGCTCCTTTCCGTCACTTGAACCGGGAACCGCTCCCCCAGGTTTCGAGGTGATTATAGAACAAATGTTGCCAGGGACCACAACCACGCTCGATCTTAAACACCTGACGCCGGAACAAAAATACGCCTCTACAGAATCTTTTTCTTTGCGCCAAGTCATTGGTACACATAAGTTTGTGCTTGCCACACGGCTCTGGAAACGGTACATTTCCGCTCATGTCAATCTTCAACGGACTTGGAAGGGCTTTACGCTGGCTCCGCGACCGTCAGGGCAAACGGCAGTACCAGGTCGCCGACGCCGCAGGGATCACCAAGGCGATGCTCTCCGCCTACGAGACCGGCAAGCAGAAGCCGTCGCTCGACACGTTGGAGAAGATCCTGACCTCCCTCGAATGCGATCTCAACGACCTGCACAACTCGCTGCAGATCGTCAACGAGCGGCCGGATTCGATCCGCCGGCCCGGCTCCATGCGCGAGACCTGGCAGGCCTTCGGCCAGGACGCCGCCGGCGCGTCCCCGGACGTCGGCTCCGCGGGAGGGCTCAGCGTCTACCGCATCCTGGGCCTCACCCGCCAGCTCCCGCCGCAGGAGGAGCAGGCGCTGAGCGAGATGCTCGACGGCTTCCACAAGCTCGTCCGCTATCTCCACAAGACGGTCTCCCCGGCCGTCGCCGCCGAGCCCGAACCCGAGCCGGAAGCGAGCTGAAGCTCTCCCAGTCTCCGCGCACGGATCTTGCACAAGCCCCTGCCGGGCGCCGTGGAGTCTCTCTGCGGCGCCCGGATCATGCAGGACCTGAGGCGGAGAGCTGCGACGAGAAGCGAACGGCAGCTTGAGGTTCCCAGCGGCTCGAACGAGCCTCGCTCTCTCCGTGGGAGGACAATTCTGTGGACGGTGAGCTCGAGCGTCGGATCGCCCGCTTGCGGCAGGGCGACCACCTCTGTCTGATTTATGAGAGCGCGGCCGAGCAGACGGCGGCGCTGATCCCCTTCTTCCGGGCGGGCTTCGGCGACGGGCGACCGCTGCCTATTCGTCGGCCACGGCACCAGTGCGAGGCGGCTGGAGCGCGCCCTGAAGGACGCCGGGGTGGACGTCCATGCCGAGTGCGACCGCGGCGCCCTGGTCTTCCTCACCCAGCGGGAGAGCTGGATTCCCAACGGCCGCTTCGATCCCGGAGCGATGATGGACCTCCTGCGCCAGGCCGAGCAGCAGGCGCTCGACGACGACTTCTCCGGCCTGCGCGCGACATGGAACATGGGCTGGGTGCTGGAGGGGATCGCCGGCGCCGACCGGCTGATCGAGTACGAGGCCCACCTCAACCGCTTCCTGGCCGGCAGCCGCACCTGCGCTCTCTGCCGCTACTCCCGCGAAACCTCCCCCGCCGAGGCGATCCAGCACGCCCTGCACACCCATCCGCTCGCCGTGCTGGGCGACCAGATCTGCTCCAACGTCTTCTACGAGCCGCCCGACATGGTGCTCGGCGACCGCTCGCCGGACGAGCGGATCGACTGGATGCTGGCGCAGCTCCAGCGCGCCCGCTTCAGCGAGGCCAAGCTGGAGGAGGTCACCCTGCGGCTGTCGCAGAAGCGCGCGGCGCTGGAGCGGGCCGACAAGGCCAAGGCCGAACTGCTCTCGATGCTCGCCCACGAGCTGCGCAACCCGCTCGGCACGATCAGCAACGCCCTCGAGGTGCTGCGGCTGAAGGGGGACGGGGACGAGACCACTACGCGGGCGATCGACGCCGCCGAGCGCCAAGTCCTCCATCAGGCGATGCTGATCGACGACCTCCTGGAGGCCTCCCGGGTCACCCGCGGCGAGGTGGAGCTGCAGTGTCAGGAGCTCGACCTGACAGAACTCGTGCGTGTCACCATCGAGGGCTACCGGGAGAGCCTCGGAGAGGCCGGGATCGCGCTCGCGCTCGATCTGCCCACCGAGCCGCTGTGGGTCCGCGGCGATCCGCTCCGCCTCTCCCAGTCGCTCTCCAACCTGATGGACAACGCCGCCAAGTTCACGCCCGCGGGGCGGCCGCATCGCCGTGCGGGCGTCGCGCGCCGCCGGGGGGAAGCGGGCGGAGATCGTCATCCGCGACAACGGCGCCGGCATCGCTGCCGACGATCTCCCCTACGTCTTCGAGGTCTTCGCCCAGGGGGACCACAGCCTCGACCGCGCCCGGGGCGGCCTCGGGGTCGGCCTCGCCGTGGTCAAGGGGCTGGTCGAGATGCATGGCGGCGAGGTCGCCGCGCGCAGCCAGGGGCCGGGGCAGGGGTCCGAGCTCTCGCTGCGGCTGCCGCTCCTCCAGCGCTCGATCGCCGCGGACGAGGCGCTGCCGGAGCTTGCCGCCGCCGCGGCGCACTCCGCGGCCCGCCGGATCCTGGTGGTCGAGGACAACCCGGACGCCGCCGCCACCATGCGCGACTTCCTCGAGCTCTCCGGCCACGAGGTCGAGCTCGCCACCTCCGGCGCGGACGGCGTCCAGGCCGCCCGGCATTTCCATCCCGAGGTGGTGCTCTGCGACCTGGGGCTCCCCGGCATGAACGGCTTCGAGGTGGCCGAGGAGCTGCGGCGCGATCCCTCCACCCGCTCGGCCCGGCTGATCGCCGTCACCGGCTACGGCCGGGACGAAGACCGCCGCCGCTCCAAGGAGGCCGGCTTCGACCTCCATCTGACCAAGCCGGTCGATCCGGTCCAGCTCAAGGCGGTGCTGCAGGAGCGGCCGGGCGGCGGGGGGCGCTGAGACCTCCGGCGGCAGGAACGCGTCGCAGCACGCCGGCGCGGTGAGCCCGCGGCGGCGAGGGTCTGTGCTAGCGTTGCGGCCCCGGAGGGCCTGAAAACGTCCATGAGCACCTTCGACAGTGGGTTTCCGAAGGTTTCGAGAAAAGAAGCACCCCGAAACCGGCGACCCCTTCTACCTCTCCCGCAAGACCATTCCCCCCGAAGAGCGGCTGATCGTCGCCCTCGACGTGCCGGGCGCCGGCGAGGCCCGCCGCCTGGTCGACACACTGGACGACGCCGTGCAGTTCTACAAGGTCGGCCTCGAGCTGTTCGCCGGCGGCGGCTACTTCGAGCTGATCGACTGGCTGGTAGGCGCGGGAGAAGAAGGTCTTCGCCGACCTCAAGCTCTTCGACGTCCCCGAGACCGTCCGCTCCGCCGTCCGCCAGCTCCGCGGCTGGCCGATCACGCTCACCACGGTCCACGCCGGCAGCGCCGCCATCCTGGAGGCGGCCTGCGGCGAGAAGGGGGACCTCAAGATCCTCGCCGTCACCGTGCTGACCAGCCTGAACCAGGAGGACCTGCGGGCGATGGGCATCCAGACCGAGGTCCACGAGCTGGTGCTGTCGCGGGCCCGGGGAGCGGTCGAGGCTCGGCTGCGACGGCGTCGTCGCCTCGGGGCTGGAGGCGCTCGCCCTGCGCCAGAGCCTGGGCGAGGGGCCGCTGATCGTCACCCCCGGCATCCGCCCGGCCGGGAACCGCCCGGCGGACGACCAGAAGCGGGTGGTCACCGTCGAGCAGGCCCTGCGCAACGGCGCCGACTACATCGTCGTCGGCCGCCCGATCCGCAACGCCGCCGATCCCTACGAGGCGGCGATGCAGATCCAGGGGACGATCGAGGGGCTGTTCCTCTCCGGTTGATCAATGGCGCTGATCAAGGGGCTGCATTCAGTTTTCAAAAGACGTACAGATCCTTGAACCCAAGAGACTCGTGACTGGAGATCCAAGGAGGTCGAGCGATGCCGGCTGGAAGGGAATCGTGGGGAAGAGCTTCAATCCGGATGATTTCGACGCCTACTGTCACACCTTGCAGTGGCTGGCCTGGCGGCCGTCCTTCATCGTCCTGCACAACACCGGGGCCCCATCGCTGGCACAACGTTCCAAGGGGTTGAGCCAGCAGAACATCAAGGACCTGGAGGTCTTTTACCGCGACGACCAGAAGTGGTCGGCGGGCCCGCATCTGTTCGTCGACGACCGGCAGATCTGGGTCTTCACGCCGCTCACCGTCTCCGGCGTCCACTCCCCCTCCTGGAACAAGCTGTCGCTCGGCGTGGAGATGCTGGGGGACTACGAGCGGGAGGACTTCAGCGCCGGCCGCGGGTTGAAGGTGCGCCGCAACGCGGTGGCGGCCCTGGCGACCCTCTCCGCCGTCCTCGGCCTCGACCCGCACACCATGAAGCTCCACCGGGAGGACCCGCTGACCACCCACGCCTGCCCCGGCAAGAACGTCCGCAAGCTGGAGGTGATCCAGGAGGTGCAGGACCTGATCCTCGCCCGGCACCCCGGAGAGCACGATCTGAAGCCGGCTCAGTAGAGGGGCGGCCCGGGTGCGCCGAGGCGATCATCGGTTATCCTGAACGTGGAGGTGTCTGGATGCATGCCATCGTGCAAAACAACATCGAAGCGCTCAGGGAGCTCGCGCTCAAGCACCGGGTCGAGCGCCTGGACCTCTTTGGCTCCGCCGCCCGGGAAGACTTCGATCCGGAGACGAGCGACCTCGACTTTCTGGTGAGCTTCGAGCCAATGCCTCCCGTGAAGCACGCGGACAGCTTCTTCAGCCTGCTCGAGGATCTGCAACGCCTGTTCGGAAGGCGCATCGATCTCCTCGAGGCCGAGCCGATCGAGAACCCCTACCTCCGGGAATCCATCGCGCGCTCTCGCAAGATCCTCTATGAAGCGGCCTGACGCGCGCACGTTCCTCTTCGACATCCAGCGAGCCTGTCAGCTCATCGCGCAATTCACCTTGGGGACGACTCTCCCGAAATATGCCGCGGATCTGAAGACTCGCTCCGCGGTGGAGCGACAGCTGGAGATCATCGGTGAAGCTCTCGGGCAGATGCTCAGGTTATTTCCCGAGATGGAATACCAACTCCCTGAGGCACCCCGGATCATCGCCTTCCGGAACCGCCTCATCCATGGGTACGCCTCGGTTTCCAACCAGGTGGTCTGGGAATCCTGGAAGGCCATCTACCCGAGCTCGCCGCCAAAGTTGAGGAGCTCCTTGGAAGTGAGCCGCCAGCAAAGTAGGCGTTCGACTCACTGGAAAAGTAATCGCGCCTGAGCCTTCACGCCCGATCCTCGATCGCCTCCAGAATCGGCCGCGCCAGATAGATCCGTCCCCAGCTCCGGCCGGTCATCTCCCGGAGCAGCCCATCGTCGTGGAGATGCGCGATGGCCTGCCGGGCTGTGGGACTGGTGACGCCCAGCACCTGGGCGGCCCGGGCGGCGGTGAGGTAGGGGTTCACGAACAGCTCGTCCAGCAGCCTCAGGGCGTTGGGCCGCTTGCTCAGGCGCTGCCGGTAGAGCTCCCGCAGGTCCATGAGACGGCTGGCCTGGCGGAGGGCCGAGCGCGCGGTCGCCTCCACGCCGGCAAGGAAGAAGTGGAGCCAGGCGGGCCAGTCGCCGTCCGTCCTCACCCGCTGGAGGGTGTCGTAATAGTCCTGCCGGTGGGCCTCGATGTAGTCGGAGAGGTAGAGCAGGGGCTGCGCGAGACGGCCGCGCTCCACGAGGAAGAGCGTGATCAGCAGCCGGCCCACCCGGCCGTTCCCATCCAGGAACGGATGGATCGCCTCGAACTGCTCGTGCATCAGGGCGCACTGGATCAGGTCCGGGAAATTCTCGCGGTCGTGGAGGAACCGCTCCCAATTCGCGAGGCTCTCCATCATCGCGTCGGGTGGCGGCGGCACGTAGGGGGCGGTCGCCGGCGTGCTGCCCGCCGGACCGATCCAGTTCTGGGAGCGGCGGAACTCTCCCGGGGTGGCCTGGTCACCCCGCACCCCTCGCATCAACCGCTCGTGGAGCTCGCGGACGAGGCGCAGGGAGAGCGGCAGCTCCCGCAGGCGCTCCAGCCCATGCTCCAGCGCCTCGACATAGTTGCGGACCTCCCGCACGTCGGCGTCTCCGGACGGGTGCGACTCGGCTTCGTCCAGCAGCAGGTCCGACAAGCTGGCCCGAGTGCCCTCGATCCGCGAGGAGAGCACCGCCTCGCGCCAGACATAGGGCGCGATCAGCAGATGAGGACTGGGAAGCTGCCGGCCGAGGCCCGACAGCTCGCTCAAGGCGGCATCCGCGCGGGAGAGGGCGAGCACCAGCGAAGGCGGATACTCCAGCTCCGGCGGGAGCGGAGCGGGAACGAAGGCCGCGTATCCCCCAGGAGCCTGGATGACCCGTCCGGCGCTGGGGGCATGAAAGTCGGCGGGGTTCACGGGCTCGTTCCTCCGGGAGCTTTGAAAGAAGACGGCCTGATTCTTTCAAAGGTCGGGAAACTTTGAAAGGGGACTTGCAAAGATCGAGAGCCTTTGAAAGAAAACAGCCTGATCTTTTCAAAGCTCCGAAAGCTTTGAAAGGCGGCTTACAAATCTCTGGAGCCTTTGAAAGGAACCGGCCGGACTCTTTCAAAGCTCGGCGAGGGACGCGGCCTTCAGCCGGCTCGCCGCAGCGGTACGCCGGTCTCCGCGGCCTCGCGGAACTGGGGATCGGCCTTCAGCCCGAAGCCGTCCGCCATCCGCGGGAAGTAGTTGAAGATGGCGATCAGGTGCGCCGTCTCCAGCAGGCCCTGGTCGTCGAACCCGAGATCGCGCAGCGGCTGCCAGTCGGCGGCCGTCATCTCCTTCGGCGTCAGGGTCAGCTTCTCGGCCACCGTGCACAGCGCCCGCTGCCGGGGGGTGAGGCTCGGCAGCTCCCGCCAGCGGCGATGCCGCACCGCCGCGACCAGCTCCGGATCGTTCTTCTCGACACGCAGAAACTCTGCGTGAGATTCGGTTCAGAACTCGCAATCCTGGGCGGCGGAGGCGACCGCCGCGACCATCTCGCGCTCGGCGCGGTCGAGCGCTCCCGGGGCGAACATGATCTCGTAGAAGGCGCCCCGCATCGCCGCGCCGATCCGCTCGTGGGCGGAGAGCAGGCGCGACATCCCGGCGATGAACCCGAAGTCGTAGGGATTCTTCTTCCCCGGGGGCATCCGCGCGCGGACCTCCTCCTCGGAGGGGAGAGTGATGAAGGGTGTCGGCTCTTCGGCCATCGGAGGCCCTCCTTTCGGAGGTGATTCTAAGCTACTCATAACGCAGCGCCTCGATCGGATCGAGCTGCGCGGCCTTGCGGGCAGGATAGAACCCGAAGAAAACCCCCACGGCGGCAGTAAAGCCGACCGCGATGACAAACGAGGTGTGAGCTGGGACGGCAGGCCGGCGAACCGCAACACCAGGAACGCACCAGCAGCCCAGCGCAACCCCGACAACCCCCCCGAGAACAGAGCGCGATGGCCTCGACCAGGAATTGCAGCAGGAGTCCCGCCCTGGCGCCGACCGCCAGGCGGAGGCCGATCTCGCGGGTGCGCTCGGTGACCGAGACCAGCATGATGTTCATGATGCCGATGCCGCCCACCAGCAGCGAGATGGCGGCGATGCTGAGCGAGCAGGACGTCAGGGTCTGCGACATCTGCCGGCGGCCTGGGCGATCTCGGTCCTGGGTGCGGATGTGAAGTCGTGTCCTCGCCCGGCGGCAGCGGTGGCGGTGGCGCAGCAGCTCATCGATCTGGGCTGCGGCTCGGCAGACGGCGGTCGCGCGCCGAGACCTAGATCAGGCTATCGTGGCGCGCCCATGACCTTCTTCAGCACCGTCGTGTAGGGCGCGATGAGGATGTCGTCCTGGTCCTGGCCGACAGGATGCGCCCTTGGGCTCCAGCACGCCGACGACCTTGAAGGGGAGGTTCTTCACCCGGATCGTTTGGCCCACCGGCGCTCCCGCGCCGAAAAGGTTCTTGGCCACCGTTGGCCCATAAGGCCCACCTTGTCCCCCGAGCGCTCGTCGCTTTGGGAATAAGGCCCCGCGGCCACGGCCCAGTTGCGGATGTCCAGGTATTCGCGGATACGCCGTACGCGCTGGTGCGCCAGTTGCTCGCCGGACACCACCTGCACGTTGATGCACGCTCCGCGGCGCGGCGTAGCCACGACCGGGAGCTTGCCTGATGGCCTCCACATCGTCCCCCGTCAGAAACGGCTCGCCGACGCATGCTGGCGCACGTTCCCGGGTCGCGCCGCCGGCCAAAACGTTGATGACATTGGTGCCCAGCGAGGGAACTCGCCTCATGGGCTCGGGCGCCCTTGCCCACCGCGAGCATGGCGATCACCGAGCCGACGCCGATGATGATGCCCAGCATGGTCAGGAACGAGCGCAGCTTGTTGCGCAGAGCGCGATCGGACGCAGCAGGGCGATGAACCGATAGGCGCATAAGGACGGTTCCTTCATCGGTTGACTTTTCGATTCGGCGCCCCGCGACGGTAGGCGCGCATTGGCGAGTACGCGCAGGCGGCGCATCGCGGGCGGGAAGGCGATGCGGGGGAACGCGCGGAGCCGGGGGCGCGGTGGCGGTCCTCATCGCGGATGATGAGGCCGTCGCGCACGAAGACGACGCGCCTGGCGTAGGCGGCGATGTCGGGCTCGTGGGTGACGAGGACGATGGTGATGCCGGCGTCGTTGAGCTCCTGGAAGAGCGCATGATCTCCACGCGTGGTGCGCGTGTCGAGGTTGCCGGTCGGCTCGTCGGCGAGGATGACGCCGGGTCGGTGACCAGCGCGCGGGCGATGGCCACGCGCTGCTGCTGGCCGCCGGAGAGCTGGGTGGGATGGTGGTCGACGCGGCCGCCGAGGCCGACGCGGTCGAGCGCGCTCCGGGCGCGGCGGGCGCGCTCGCGGGCGGTGATGCCGACGCCGCCGTAGAGCAGCGGCAGCTCGACGTTCTCGAGGCGCCGGGTGCGCGCCAGCAGGTTGAAGCTCTGGAAGACGAAGCCGAGCTGCGGTTGCGCATCGCGCGCAGCTCGTCGCGGTCGAGGCGCGCGACGTCGATGCCGTCGAGCAGGTACGTGCCCGCGGTCGGCCGGTCGAGGCAGCCGAGGATGTTCATCAGCGTCGACTTGCCCGAGCCGGACGGGCCCATGATGGCGACGAACTCGCCCGCGCTCGACGGCGAGGTGGACCCCCCGCAAGGCGCGCACCTCGACGTCGCCCATGCGGTAGATCTTGGTCAGGTCGCGCACCGCGATGACGGCGCGGCCGCGGACGGGTAGTGCGGCGCCGGCCATGCTCAGAACCGCCCGCCCATGCGCGGCGCGCCCCGCCGGAGCCCCGTCGGTGGGGCCCTGCGACTTGAGCGCTCGCCGCGCCGATGACGACCTTGTCGCCCGCGTCGAGCTCGCCGTGGACCACCTCGGTCAGTGCCGTCGGAGAGGCCCACGCAGATCCGAACCGGCTTCAGCGCGTTCCTGCCGCCGAGCACGTAGACGGTGTGGCCATGACGGTACCGCGCCCACCGCTGCCGGACCTCCCGCCGGGCTGCCCGCCCGCTGCCGCACCGCCGTCGCCGCTCGGCGCCGGAGCCACCCGCTGAGCCGCCGCCGAGCCGGCCCCGCCGCGGCGCCGGGGCGGTCGCCGAGCCGCCGCCGGCGCCGCCGCCCGCCGCCGGGCAGTCGCCGCCGATGATCGCCGACACCCTTCCCGGCCGGGATCGGCGGCTTGAACCGCAAGGCGGCATTCGGCACGCGCAGGACGTCGTGCTCGGCGCGACCTTGATGGTCACCTTCGCGGTCATGCCGGGCCGGAGCTTGCCTCGGGGTTCGGCACCTCGATGACACCGCGTAGGTGACGACGTTCTGGGTGACGGTGGCGTTTGGCGGATCTGCGCGAACTCGCCGTTGAAGGTCTCGTCGGGAAAGGCGTCGACGGTGAAGCTCGCCCCTCGCTGACTTGAGCTTGCCGACGTCGGCCTCGTCGATGTTGGTGTGGACCTGCATCTTGGTCAGGTCGTGCGCGATCGTGAACAGGGTCGGCGCCTGAGAACGACGCGGCGACCGTCTGGCCGACATCGACTACGCGAGACGACCGTGCCGTCGATCGGCGCCTGGATCGTGGTGTACGAGAGGTTCACCTGCGCCTGGTGGAGCGAGGGCGCTCGCCTGCGCGAGCGAGGCGCGCGCCGCGCGTCGTAGGCCGCCTCGGCGGCGTCGAAGTCGGACTGCGCGATCAGCCCGGCGTCGGCCAGCCGCTTCTGCGCGGCCGTAGGTGACCTGGTTGGCTTGGCCACGTCGCACCTGCGGACTTGGTCACGTTGGCCTTCTGCTGCTCCACCTGCTGGAGGAACGGCGTCGGGTCGAGCTCGGCCAGGAGCTGCCCCTTCTTCACCTGGCTGTTGAAGTCGGCGTAGAGCTTGGAAACGATGCCGGAGACCTGGCTGCCGACCTGCACCGTGATGACGGCGGAGACCGTGCCCGTGGTGCTCACCGTCATGGTGACGTCGCCGCGGTCGACCGCCTCGGTGCGGTAGGCCTCGCTGCCGTCGCCCTTGCCGCGCCGCAGGAAAAACAGCCCGACCAGCACCGCCACGACCAGCACGATGGCGATCGTCAGCCAGCGCCGTTGCTTGTGGTTGTTCTCCAATGGATCCATGTTCGTCTAGAACGCGAAGAGCCGGCCGAGGTTTCCCGGATCCCGCGATCTTCTCCCTTTTTTAACAAATCTTACAAATGGGCGGTCGCCAGCGCGCGGCGCGGGCCTTTCCATACCCGATTCGTGGAAGCACGATCCGTTCCCTGTCCGCGGGGGACGGCGCCGCCGCCCCGACACCTTCGTTGCCGCCCGTTGCCGCCGGGTTGCTCCAAGCCGAGAGAAGAATTGAACACTGCGCGCTGAGAGCGCTCGGATAGAATATCGCGATGTTCCCGCCAACCTTCACCCCTTGAAGGAGGTCCAATCGATGAACGCTCGCCGCTGGTTCGCCGTTCTCCTCAGCGCCGCCCTGTTCCTGCCGCTGCCCGGCCGCGCCGAAACCGCGCCGCCGAAGACCGAGATCCGGGGCGCCGCGATCCTCGATCACCCCTGTGGCAAGGTCGCCGTCCGGCACATGGGGCTGGTGCATGCCGGAAAGATCGACGAGGCTTCCAAGCTCGGCACCCGGGAGATGCAGGACGGGTGGAAGGCACTGCCGGCCAAGGACCGGGCGATGATGTCCGCGATGATGAAGGAGACGTCGAAGTCGGAGGCGCAGTTCTCGGAGGAGATCCGGGCCGGCGGCCTGCTGGTCGTCGAGGGCAACGGCGCCACGCTGACCGTCCAGCAGGAGCACAAGGACGCCAACGGCACCAGCAAAGAGACGATGACGGAGCGCTACGCCCTCGATGGCGCGAAGTGCCTGATCTCCCGGTAGACCGCGGAATGCCGGCCGGGATCGATCCGCCGCACGGCTCGGGATTGGGGTAGGCTCTGGCGATGCAGCCGCTGACCGCTCCCACCCTCGACGAGATCCGCGCCGCCCGCGGGCGCCTGGCCGGGGTCACCGTGCGCACGCCCCTGGTGCGCCTGAACGCCGAAGGCGCGCCGGGGGAGGTCTGGCTCAAGCTGGAGAACCTGCAGCCGATCGGCTCCTTCAAGCTGCGGGGCGCCGCCAACGCCATGCGGCTCGCCGGCCCCGAGGGCTTGCGCGACGGCGTCTCCACGGCGAGCGCCGGCAACATGGCTCAAGGGGTGGCCTGGAGCGCCCGCGAGCTCGGTGTGCCGGCGGCGGTCGTGGTGCCCGACCACGCTCCGGCCACCAAGCTGGCGGCCATCGAGCGCCTAGGCGGCCGCATCGTGAAGGTGCCCTTCGACCGCTGGTGGCAGGTGCTCCAGGAGCACTCCTATCCGGGGCTCGGCGGCCTCTTCATCCATCCGGTGGCCGACCGGGCGGTGATCGCGGGCAACGGCACCGTCGCCCTGGAGATCCTCGAAGACTTGCCCGACGTGGACACCGTCCTCGTCCCCTTCGGCGGCGGCGGGCTCTCCTGCGGCATCGCGGCCGCGCTCGCCGCCCTGCGTCCGGAGGCGCGCGTCTTCGGCTGCGAGGTGGAGACCGCCGCGCCGCTCGCCGCCTCCCTCGCCGCCGGCTCGCCGCAGACCGTGAGCTATCAACCGAGCTTCGTGGACGGCATCGGCGGCAAGAGCCTGCTCCCCGAGATGTGGCCCCTCGCGAGCACCCTGCTCGCCGGCGCCCGTGTCGTCCCCCTCACAGCGGTGGCCGCCGCCGTGCGCCTCCTCGCCGAGCGCCACCGCGTCATCGCCGAGGGAGCCGGAGCCGCCTCCCTCGCCGCGGCCCTCGCCGGCGTTCCGGCAGCCCGCAAGACCGTCTGCGTCATCTCCGGCGGCAACCTCGACGCCGCCAAGCTCTGCGCCATCCTGGAGGGGCGGATGCCGTGAGGACCGACGTGACCAAGCTTCAGCGCCGCGCACGCCGCCAGGGTTACAGCACGGAAGAGGAAGTCCGCGAGATCCTCCGAAACGCGATGAGGGGCGAGGGTGGCGTCTTGGCGCCGCTCGGCTCGCGGCTCGCGGCCCGCTTCGCCGGTTTAGGTCTCACGGAGGACATTCCCGAGCTGCGGGGTGAGCAGCCCCGCCCAGCCGACCTCGAATCGTGATTGTGCTGGATACCAACGTGATCTCGGCTCTGATGCGAGTCGAGCCTGAGCCGGCTGTGGTGGCATGGCTCGACAGTCTGCCACCCGAATCCATCTGGACGACTTCGATCACTGTCTTCGAGGTCCGTCTGGGCCTGGAGATCCTCGCGGCGGGCCGGCGCCGGCGTCGACTGGAAGAGGCCTTCGCGAAGGCGCTCGAAGAGGACTTTGAAGGCCGGGTTCTCCCCTTCGACCAAGCTGCGGCCCAAGCCGCTGGCCGCATCGCCACAGAGCAACGCGCCGCCGGGCGTACCGTCGAGATTCGTGATGTGCAGATCGCCGGTATCGTCAACCTGCGCAAGGCGACCCTCGCGACCCGCAACACCCGCCATTTCGAGGGATGCGGCCTGGTCCTCGTCGACCCGTGGTCGGTCTGACCCGCCCACACAAAGAAAGATGGTCTCTCCGGAACGAAGACGACGGCTGAAAGTCGCAAGACGGCCCACCGTCTTGCGAAGACGGCGGCGTTTATGGAAAGACGGCGCCCCGGAAAGAAAGACGGAGACTCAAAACTCCAGGACGGCCGCCGGGACAGAGAGACGGACGCCCGTCCAGCCAAAAAAACGGCCGTCCGGCTAAAATAAGGCGCCGTCCCATCAAAAACAGAGCCGTCCTGCTAAAACACGAGGCCGGCCAACCCAAAAAGCCGCCCGGATACCGAAGACCAGGGCCGTCCCGAGAAAAATCGCGGCGAGGATCTCGGCCAGGAATCGGGGCTGGTACCGTTTTCAGGAGGGGCGCAGGGTTTCCTTGGGGTTTCCATGATGCCGCTCCAGGCCTTGCCACCTGAGCGGGACGATTCTAGAATTCGCAGTAGATTCTATACGGCAGGGAGGTGTTCCATGGCTATCAGCATCAAGAATGACAGGGCGGAGAAGCTGGCCCGGCAGGTGTCGGCAGAAACCGGGGAAAGCCTCACCGAGGCCGTCATCCATTCCTTGGAGGAGCGTCTGGAGCGACTCAAAGGACGGCGGTCCGCTCCCGATCTGGCCGAGACCCTGATGGCGATCAGCCGTCGTTCCAGTGCCCTGCCCGATCTCGATACGCGGGATGCTGAAGAGATCCTGGGCTACGACGAGAAGGGCACTTTCCGCTGATGGTCATCGACGCCTCCGCTCTTCTCGCCATTCTCCTCGGAGAGCCGCTCCCGGTCCGCTCCCAACTTATCGAGACTCTGAAGGTTGACAACGGGATATCAGCCTCCCTACCATGAAGCCTCAACCTAATCCTCCAGGGAATTCAGCCGACCCTGGAACCCAACGGCAGGCTGTTGCGATTGTACCGATGCCAGCTCTGTAGCGCAGTCGTTCCCGCAAACACCCCCGCACATCGAAAGGTCGTTGAAACGCGACGCCGGAAGTATCCCTTCCGGGAGAAGGCAAACCCGTTCATGAAGGAGGGACGTCTGAAGAAAACCGACGATTCCGGCGGAGTCGGTTACGAGATCGTGCGCGAGATTCTGGTGTGTCCGAGTTGCGCCGAGGTGCCCGCGGATATTGTCTCTGAAGGCTGCGGGCCTCCCGTCCTGGCTTTCGCCGCCTGATCGCTATCCGACGGGTTCGCTGACGCGCGAGCCCGCCGTCTTTAGAGCCGGACAATGTAGGACGCTGACCCGCCGAGTGTTGGCGGAGGCGCTATACTCTTAGGAGAGAGAATTCCCGGAGGTGTCTCATGGCGATCGCATTGACGAAAGAGCAGCAGCAGGCGATTGATGCGGCAGGAGCTACGCCTCCACAGGTCGTGGATCCCCGAACGAGCGCGTCATATGTCTTGGTCCCAGCGGAGGAATACGAGACGGTCCGCGAGGTTCTCATAGAGGAGCGGAGGCAAAGGCAATCCGGGCTGTGGCCCTGCGGAACGCTGTCGGCCGGATTCAAGAGGTGCCGTGATCGAGCTAGCTTCTGGCTCGAATCAATGCATTCAACCGGTTCAAGCTCTCGTCGTGAAACAGAACCTGAATGCGGTAGGACTGGCCAGCATCCACGATTCAGCCTTACCCCCGCATCATACGTAACCCGTAACACCGTTGCAGAAAGACGGTCTTTACTCGCAATGCCGCTCCTCAAAATGCGAACACTTAAGGCTTGATGTTTTCCCACAGCTCAGACGGTACGAAACGGGAAAGATGCCCGACATTGGTCGTCGCGATCACAACGTCCGGAGCCTCGAGCGCGATCGCCTGACCGGCGAGGATCACGTCCCCATCCAGTGCTTTGTCGGCTGCGGTCGGCTGTCCTTGCTGACGAGCTTTCGCCCACAAGATAGCCGCCTGTCGAATGGCAGCAGTCGATAGAGGTAGGTATTGCAGGAGACTGGCCAAGGCGTCCAGCCTCTCAATTCCCTTTGTCTTCTGGGCACGCAACAGCTCGCGGCGTACCTCATAGTCGGAGAGAGCTTGGGATTCGTGACGAGGCTGAGAGGTCCGGCATCCAATAGGATGGTACGGCTCACCAGGTGACGCCCTTGAGCTCCGGGGGAAAGAGTCTGCGGTCCGAAAGGCGGTCTTCGTCCAGCGCCTGGATCAGGTAATCCCCTGTCTCCTTCTGCTCCTGATCGTCGCCGTGCATCAATCCAGGATGGGAGCAGGTTCACCAGCCCCGAACGGGGGTCCTTGGAAGGGAGGTGCTGGTTGAGCAGTTGGAGGGTCAGAGCGGCTGTGGGCAGTCCCTGACGTTCCGCCTCATGCTGGAGGCGCTCTTCGATGTCCGGCGGTAGGGTCAGCGTCAGCGTCTCTGACCTGCTCACTGATGCTCATTTTACCTGAGAAGGGTGCTACCGGGGGAGGGAAAGCGGGTGGTGCAGCCAGGAGGACTCGAACCTCCAACCTACAGATTCGTAGTCTGTTGCTCTATCCAATTGAGCTATGGCTGCGGAATCCCATAAGGAGAGCGGATTGTAGGACAGCTCCGCGTGGCGCGCAACCCCCTCTCGGAGAGCCCCGGGCCGGAGGGGCCGCCGGGTCGTGCGGGGCGGGGGAGGCGAAGAAGCGAGTGGTGCAGCCAGGAGGAGTCGAACCCCCGACCTACAGATTCGAAGTCTGTCGCTCTATCCAGTTGAGCTATGGCTGCGCGATGCCTCAAGGGAGGACAAGGAAGTTTAACGCGGCCCGAGGGCGGCTTGCAACTTCTTCATTCGATGAGGCCGATCTCGGGCGAGGAGGCGGAGGCATAGAGCTTCCTCGGGATGCGGCCGGCGTGCGCGGCCAGCCAGCCGGCCTCGACGGCGAGCTCTCATGGCCCGCGCCATGCGGACCGGGTCCTTGGCCTCGGCCACGGCGGTGTTCATCAGCACGCCGTGGGCCCCCAGCTCCATGGCGAGGGCGGCGTCGCTCGCGGTGCCTACTCCCGCGTCCACGATCACCGGCACCTTGGCCTGCTCCAGGATGATCCGCAGGTCGCCGGGTTGCGGATGCCCATCCCCGAGCCGATCGGGGCGCCCAGCGGCATCACCGCCGCGGCTCCCGCCTCCTCCAGCTTGCGGCAGATCACCGGATCGTCGTTGGTGTACGGCAGGACGATGAAGCCCTCGGCCACCAGCGTCTCGGTCGCCTTGAGGAACTCGATGTTGTCCGGGAACAGGGTCCTCTTGTCCCCGATCACCTCCAGCTTCACCCAGTCCCACCCCCCAGCTCGCGGGCCAGGCGGGCGGTGCGGATCGCCTCGTCGGCGGTGTAGCAGCCGGCGGTGTTCGGCAGCAGCAGGTACTTCCCGGGATCCACAAAGTCGAGCAGCGAGCCCTGCCCGCGCTCCCCAAGGTTTACCCGGCGTAGCGCGACCGTGACCACCTCGGTGCCGGAAGCCTCCAGGGCGGCGGCCATGGTCGGGAAGTCGGGATATTTGCCCGTCCCCAGGAAGAGGCGCGAGCGAAAGGTGCGGCCGGCGATGACAAGCGGCTCGACCCCGGTGTCGGGGTTCGTAGGATCTTGGGAGTGTCCAGCGTGACGGTCATCCTACCTCCTCGGCGATTCTAACGCACGGGGGCCGGGCCGCCTTCCCGGGGCACGGTGCCGTTCGCCCGCAGCCGCCGGACGTGCACCGTGTCCGGCAGTCCCCCAGGCGTGCACCTGGGAGACGACCTCCGGGGTCAGCAGCCCCAGCGCCTGGGCCTGCACCGGGTCGAAGGGCAGGCCCCGCTGTGCCCGCCGCCCCCCCTTCCACCGCAGCCAGCGGTTGAACTGCGCCCGCGTCCGCTCCTGTCCCCCACGTCCGGCAGGGGCTCGCGCCGCAGCTCGGCGAATCCCGCCGCCGCCAGCAGCGCCACCCCGGCCACGGTGGCCCCCGCCAGCAGTCGCGACCGGCGGTCCGGCCGCGAGAGCCCCACGCCGCAGGCGGCCGCGAGCAGGACGGGACAGAGCGCCAGCGGCCCCAGGTAGAACCGCGAGGAGGGATAGAGAAGAAGAGCGAGAAGACTGCGACGTGCGCCAGGGTCCAGAGGAGGAGGGCCGCCGCGATCCAGGGGGCCACATCCAAAGGGAGAGCGCCGTCTCGCCATCCGGTAGAGCGGGATGGCGGCGAGCCAGCCCGCCAGCGGCCAGAGGTAGCCGAGGTCGTGGTGCACCGCCAGCCCGGGCAGCCCGAGGAGCACCCGGACGGCCAGCTCGAGATGGGAGACCGGCCGGCCGCCGACCCCCTGGGGAAAGGTCGCAGTCTGGCTGGAAGGCGTAGTGGAGGTTGAAGGTGCTCGTCCAGTGGTCGAAGCGCCCGGGCATCCAGAAGCCGTAGCCGGACCACTGCCAGAGGGGCCAGCCGGACCGCCCCTGGATCAGCACCACCAGGGCCGGGGGGAATACCGCGCGCCCAGCGCCCAGGCGAAGGCGCTGGGGAGCTGCGGCCCGCAACCCGGTCCGGCGCAGCCCGCCAAGCGAGGAGGACGGCGAGCGGCAAGAGCAGCAGGACGGCGACAATCGACCGCATGGCCGCCGCGAGCGCGAAGGCGATCCCCCCGCCCAGGGCGAGCGCCCCCGCGCCGCGGCCTACCCGCGAAGGAGCGCGGCGCCCGGAGGAACAACCCGGCGAAGGTCACAGGGCCATGGGCTCGTCGCTCATCAGGGTGCCCAGATCCACCGCCACCGGAGCGACCGCCCACAGGCACCCGGCGAGCGGGCCGGCTACGAGGGGCGGAGCCAGCCGCCCCTCCGGGGCTCGCCCCATCAGGGCGAGAGTTTGAACAGCCTGGGGTTTCAACCCAGGTCAGGAACCTCCCCTAGATCCGAACCCTGGAAGGGTGGCCTCCCCGACGGATCGGTCACCCCCGTTTGCGTTCCCTTGGGCCAGACCCCCTGGGGTTGAAACCCCAGGCTGTCAAAGTTCGCCCTTCCGGGGCGGAGGCAGGGGACGAGTAGAGGCGCTAGGTTCCTTCGCCAGCGCCCCGGTCATCGCCGCGCCCATCATGGCGAGGAGCCAGGCCAGGGCGGCCCCGAAGGCGCGTCGATCCGCCAGAGGTCCCCCCCTGGACCCCCAGCCGGATAGCGGGCGCGATCAGCAGCGGCCAGCCGGGCGGTCAGCGCGGCGCGCCCGGTAGGGGCCGATCTGGAGGAAGACCTCGCCGGAGCGGGCGAGGGCCTGGGCCTCGGCGGCGAACTCGACCGTATCGGGCCAGGGATGGAAGCGCGAGCCCTTCAGCTCGGCGTTGCCTCCCCACCGCACGGCGAGGGCGAGCGGCACCACGACCACCCCAGCAGCCCAGAGGAGGGCATCTCCGGGTCATCCGACTATCCGATTATCAGGACATGCGGGTGAGGACCGAGGCGAACCGCAGGGGGTCTGCCCGCGCTCGGCGACAAACAGGGGGAGCGCCCTCGAGGCGGGCGAGGCGGACGGCGTGGAGGGGACGCGAAGAGACTATGCAACGGCAGTTGGGGGCGGGCGGCGCTTCGAGGAGCCTCACCACCACCCCGCCGCGATCCCGGACGACCGAGCGGACTGTCAGCCGGGACTCGCAGCTCTGCGTGGCCATCGCGGCCACGACCACCATGTCACGGCTGAAGTCGACCGCCGGAGGCTCCTGGGCAGGAGATCCGCCGAGGCTCCCTGGCGCAGCTCCGCCCACAGCGCCCGCCAGGAGGCCTCGTCCCGCGCCACCTGGCGGATCTCGCCGCCGGACTGCCCGGGACCGACCGCTGGACGATCGTCTCCAGAGCGGCCGGCGCCAGAGCGGACGCTGATGCCGGCGCGGGCCGCCGCCCTCTTGGCGGCTCGGCGGACCCGGCGCAGGCGAGCGCCAGGAGGGCCACCGTGACGAAGACCGCCGCCCGGCTCACCGTACCGCCGCCAGCAGGGCCTCGTCGATCCGCTCGTGCGACTGGACGACGATCCGGTTGCGGCCGTCCACGAAGACCAGCGACGGCTGATGGGCGCGGCACTCCGCGTCCTCGTAGTCGGCGTAGGTGGCGAGGATGACCACGTCCCCCGCCCCGGCCTTGTGCGCCGCGGCGCCGTTGATGACGATCTGCCCCAGGCCCGGGGTGCCGGCGATGGCGTAGGTGGCGAAGCGCTCGCCGTTGGTGCAGTTGTAGATCTCCACCCGCTCGAACTGCACAAGGTCCGCCGCCTCCATCAGATGGGATCGATGGTGACCGACCCTTGATAGAGGAGGTTGGCGTCGGTCACCGTGGCGCGGTGGATCTTCGACTTGAGCAGCGTCCGCTTCATATCCTGATCCTCCGGCGGCCGGGCTTGCGTCCTCGACCGCGAGGCGAATGTTGTCGATGAGCCGGGTCCCCCCGATCCGCACGGCCAGGGGGAGCACCGTCCGGCCGCTCAATATCGCGACCGGTTGAAACGTTTCCGCGTCCACCACCTCGGCATACTCCACCCGCGCCAGGGGCTCCGCGTCCAGCACCTGCCGCATCCGCCCGCGGACGGCGTCGCCCCGGCGCTCGCCCCCGGCGACCGCCTCTTCGGCGGCGCGGAGGGAGCGGTGGAGCACCGCCGCCGCCCGCCGCTCTTCCGCCGAGAGATAGGCGTTGCGGGAGGACAGGGCGAGGCCGTCCGCCTCGCGGATGGTCGGCGCGGGGACAATCTCGACCGGCACGTGGAGATCGCGCACCATCTGCCGCACCACCGCGAGCTGCTGGGCGTCCTTCTCGCCGAACACCGCGAGGTCGGCCCGCACCAGGTTGAACAGGGCGCAGACCACGGTGGCCACGCCGCGGAAGTGCCCCGGCCGGCAGGCCCCTTTGAGCCCCTCGGCGGCGCCGCCGGGCTCGACGAAGGTGGCGTTCCCCGGCGGATACATCGTCTCGACGTCCGGCAGGAAGAGGAGGCCGCAGCCCGCCTCCTCCAGCATCGCCGCGTCCGCCTCCGGCTGGCGGGGATAGCGGTTGAAGTCCTCGTGGGGACCGAACTGGGCCGGGTTGACGAACACCGAGGCCACGACCCGGGTCCCCCGTTCCCCGGCGAGCCTCACAAGGGACAGATGTCCCGCGTGGAGCGCGCCCATGGTGGGCACGAACCCGATCCGCTCTCCCGCCGCCCGCCAGGCGTCGACCGCCCGGCGCAGCTCGTCGACCGTCCGCGCGATGATCATGGCTCGATGATCATCCGTAGAGCTTGGCCGGCTCATCGGCCGGCCGCGGAGCGCCGCCGCCATAGCCCTCCTCGGGCGAGGGGAAGCGGCCGGCGCGCACGTCGTCGGCGTAGCGCGCGATCGCCTCGCGGGAGAGCTTGCCGACTGGCGTAGCGCCGCACGAAGCGGGGCGCGATCCGCTCCTCCATCCCCAGGAGATCGTGGTAGACGAGCACCTGGCCGGTGCAGCCGGCCCCGGCGCCGATGCCGAGGGCGGGGATCGAGAGCCGCCGGGTGACCTCGGCGGCGAGGTCCGACGGCACGCACTCGAGGACGAGCGAGAAGGCGCCCGCCGCCTCCGCCTCCTCGGCGGCCTGGAGGAGGTCGGCGCGCCGAGTCCCCCCGCCCCTGGACCTTGAAGCCGCCCAGGCGGTGGACCGACTGCGGGGTGAGCCCCAGGTGGGCCATCACCGGCACCTCGGCGCGGGTGAGGGCGGCCACCATCTCGGGGCGGTGCCCCTCGATCTTGACCCCCTGCGCTCCCGCCTCCTTGACGAAGCGGATGGCGTTGGCCACCGCGTGGTCTTATCCCTAAGTGGAACGAGCCGTAGGGCATGTCGGCCACCAGCAGGGAGCGCTTCACCCCCCGCCGGACGGCCTTGGTGTGATGGATCATCTCGTCCATCGTCACCGACAGCGTGTCGGGGTGGCCCAGCACCACCATGGCGAGCGAGTCGCCCACCAGGATGATGTCCACTCCGGCCGCGTCGGCCGTGCGCCCCTGCGGGAAGTCGTAGGCGGTCACCATCACCAGGCGATCGCCGCGCTCGGGTGCCGCCGCCACCCAGGGGACCGTGACGCTCTTCGGTTCACCAGCCATCCGAAGCTCCTTTCCTAGGTCCGTTTTGGTCCAGACAAATGCAAAAAGCCCTTCCGCTGGCAAGAGACGGAAGGGCCTCGGGCGGGGCCCGCGGGTTCGCGGCCTCAGGGCGAGAGGTGTGAGGTGGCTGTCCCCGCCGGGGGATCAGGCCCTCGCTCGCCGTGCCGCGCCGCAGGGGGCGCTGTGCTCCGTCTCAGTCCCGCGTCAGCGGATCCAAGCGGTTGGAAGTACTCGGTCCCCTTGATGGGCTTCGACAGGCGGTGCAGCAGCTCGTCGAAGTCCTCGGGCCGCTGGGGGAAGTTGAGATGCCTCGTATCCACCACCAGCAGCGGCGACCGGCTGTAGTAATGATAGTAGTGATTGTACGCGTCAATCAACTCCGCCAGATATTCCTCGGCGATCGTCTTCTCGATGTTGCGCGCCCGCTTGCGGATGCGGTCCATGCAGGTGCCCACGTCGGCCACCAGGTAGAGCACCAGGTCGGGCACCGGCACCTGCGGCTCCAGGAGGGCGTAGAGCTTGTCGAACAGCATCAGCTCGTCGTCGGTGAGGTTGAGGTAGGCGAAGATCCGGTTCTTCCAGAAGGTGTAGTCGGAGACCAGCACGCGGTCGAACAGGCCGCGCTGGGCCAGCTCGCGCTGCTGCTTGAAGCGGGAGAGGAGGAAGTAGAGCTCGGTCTGGAAGGCGGCGCCCGGGCGGTCCTGGTAGAAATCCCCGAGGAAGGGGTTGTCCACGTCCTCGAGGATCTTCACCCCCTCGAACCTGCGGGTCAGCATCTCCACCAGCGTGGTCTTGCCGACGCCGATCGGGCCGTCGACCGCCAGGTAGTGGAAACCGAGGGTGTCCGGCTTCAAGGGGCGGGAGCCGCCGCGGCGTCCATCGCGGGGGCCGCGGAGGCCGGGGCGATGGGGTTGTACAGCGTGTCGCGCTCGACCGGCACGAACCCCGCCTCGCGCACGATGCGCTCGAGCTCCGGCCGGGTGAGCTGCTGCGACGTGCCGGCGCCGGCCATGTGGTAGATCTTCTCCTCGACGATCGTGCCGTCCAGGTCGTCGGCGCCGAAGCGCAGCGCCACCTGGGCCAGCTTGGGGGTCACCATCACCCAATAGGCCTTGATGTGGGGGATGTTGTCGAGCACCAGCCGGGAGGTGGCGATGTGGCGCAGGTCGTCCACCCCGGTGGTGTGGTACTTCAGGCCCATGTAGTTGTTCTCGGGGTGGTAGGCGAGCGGGATGAAGGCGTTGAAGCCGCCGCTCTCGTCCTGCAGGGCGCGCAGGCGCAGCAGGTGGTCCACCTTGTGCTCCGGCCGCTCGACGTGGCCGTAGAGCATGGTGCAGTTGCTCTTGATCCCCATCCGGTGGGCCACGCGGTGGACCTCGATCCACTCCTCGGCGTCGAGCTTGCCGTCGCAGATGATCTCCCGCACCTCGGGTGGAAGATCTCGGCGCCGCCGCCCGGCAGCGATCCCAGGCCCGCGTCGCGCAGCCGCCGCAGCACCTCTTCGATCGACAGCTTCTCGCGCTTGGCGAACCAGCCGATCTCGATGGCGGTGAAGGCCTTGAGGTGGGCGTCGGGGAAGCGCTGCTTCAACCCCCGGAGCATCTCCTCGTACCAGGCCATCGAGAGGTCCGGGTGCAGGCCGCCCACGATGTGGAACTCGGTGACCGCGTTCCCCCCCTGGTCGGCGGCGTGGGCGTAGACATCCTCGTGGCTCATCTCCCAGGCGTGGGCCTCGCCCTTCATCGCCGCGAAGCTGCAGAACTTGCAGTTGTAGGTGTAGACGCAGACGTTGGTCGGGTTGATGTGCCGGTTGACGTTGAAGTAGGTGACGTCGCCGTTGATCCGCCGGCGCACCGTGTCGGCCAGCCGGCCGAGATGGAGGATGTGCGGCGTGGTGAAGCAGGTCAGGGCATCCGCCGCGTCCAGGCGCACGCCGTCGCGCACCTTGGCGGCGATGTCTTGCAGAGGCTGAGGAAAGGCCTCGGGGTGGATCGGAGTCATGGTTTCTTGCATCGCTTCTTTCATCAGGAAGCCAGTATATCAAGGGCGGTCGCGGCGAAGAGCCAGACCGACAGCGCTCCGTTGGCGGTGAAGAAGGCGCCGTTGAGGCGCGACAGGTCCCCCGGCCGCACCACCCAGTGCTGGTAGGCGATCAGCAGCAGGCACCCCGCCCATCCCACCCAGTAGGCGGCTCCCAGCCCCTGGGGTAGGCCCCGGGGAGGAGCGCCAGGAAAGTCAGCGTCAGCACGTGGAGGGCGCCGGAGATCCAGAGCGCTCCCACCACCCCGAAGCGGGCGGGGATCGAGAAGAGCCCCGTCCGGCGGTCGAAGTCCACGTCCTGGAGGGCGTAGAGGATGTCGAACCCGGCGGTCCAGGTGAGCACCACGCCGGCGAGGAGCAGCGGGGTGGCCTGGACGTCCCCCCGCACCGCGATCCAGGCGCCGAGCGGCGCGCCGGCCAGCGAGAGTCCCAGCACCAGGTGGGCGGCCCAGGTGAACCGCTTCGTATAGGAGTAGAGGAAGAGGATGGCGAGCGCCACCGGGGTCAAGGCGAACGCCAGCGGGTTGAGCTCCCAGGCGGCGAGCGCCAGCAGGGCGGCGCTGGCCAGGATGAAGGCGGCGACCGCCGCGGGGGTCACCAGCCCCGCCGGCAGGGCGCGCCCGGCCGTCCGCGGGTTGGCGGCGTCGATCCGGCGGTCCACCAGGCGGTTGAACGCCATGGCGGCACTCCGCGCGCCCACCATGGCGACCACGATCCAGCAGACCGTCCGCCAGGAGGGCCACCCGCCGGCGGCGAGCAGCATCCCCAGGAAGGCGAACGGCAGGGCGAAGAGCGTGTGCTCGATCTTGATCATCTCGAGCACGGTCGAGAGCGTGCGCAGCGGTCGCATGTTGGTGGATTGTAGGGTAGGGACGGTTCCCCGCCACTACCCTCCTGGATGAACGGGAGAGATCGAGGCGCCTACCGCTCCTGCACGCCGAGCAGCCGGAGCGGCTGCGGGCTGTAGCTCTCGACGTTGAGCGTGCCGTTGGTCAGGCTCACCTTGGCGGCCTGGAAGAACTGCCCGTCCCCCTTGCCGTTGCGGTCGAGCTTGAACTCGATGTAGGAGAACGGATAGTCCACGGTGCGGGTGTTGTTGATCACCTCGCGCTGGGAGATGGGCCGGTCGATCATGATCCGGACCACCCGGCCGTCGGGGGTCTCCCGCGAGCGGGCCGCCGCGATCGGGTAGCCGAGGCCGCCGCCGACGCGGATGTAGCCGACCTCGTCGTTCCACAGGGCGTCGCGCAGGGCCTCCGGCCCTTTCTGGCCCAGGATGCCGGTCAGCCGCTGGACCTCGGCGTCGGACGAATAGTGGTCGATGTGGATGACGACCGGCGCCGTGGTCCCGCTGCGCCGCCCGAAATGCCCGGCGGGAGCCACCAGGTTGGCCATGAACTGATATCCCTGGTCTCCCCGGGGCTGCTGGGCGAAGGTGGTCGCCGACGCGACGAGCGTCAGGGCGAGGGTGAGCAACACTGTCCTGAACAGTGCGGTACGAGTTCTCTGATGCATGATGTAACTCCTTGGAGAAGAGAAAGACCGCGCCACTGCGCAGCCTCTCATCATGCAAAACACGAACCGGGTGGGCCGCTCTTCCCGGGCGGCCCATCCGGCGTTCAGGCGGGGTTCGACCTACCGGTTGTAGGGCGGCCGGTAGCCGTTGTCACGGTTGTCACGATCATGGCCGTCATGGTTGTCGCCGCCGCCGTTGCGGTCATAGCGGTCCTGGCCGTGGTTCCAGTCGCGGTCGTGGCCCCAGGTGCCGTAGTAGCCGGAGCGATGGCCATAGAAGCCGCCCAGCTCGTTCATCAGCGTGTAGATCCGTACCATGCCGCGGTCGACATAGGACCGGCGCGGGGTCTGGCGCAACGCCAGCACGGCGTCGTTGAAGGCGTCCTCCAGGGCCGCGAAGTCGCGAACGGTGTGACGCGGGTTGTCCTGGTTGCTCTCGACCTCATCGTGGAAATGGGCGGCGCGGTCGTTGAGCGCGTGCAGATACTCCATGGCCTGGGCCTCGGCCTCGTTCGGGCGGCGGTTGTTGCGCTCGAACTGGCGGTGGATATAGGTGGCCGTCTCGTCGATCGCGTGCGCCAGCTCGGAGACCCGGTCGATATGCTCGGCGTCCGGATAGCGGTCGTTCTGGTACTGGTTCTGGTCCCGGTTCTGATCCCGGTTCTGGTACTGGCCCTGGGGCTGGTATTGGCCCTGGTCCTGATAAGGACGCTGGTCCTGGGGCTGGTACTGGGGCTGGTACTGGCTCTGGTCCTGAGGATGGTTCGGGTCCTCTGGCGGGTGCGCGTACCCCTGCGCCTGGAGGGCGGGGGCGAGCGCGAGAGCCAGGATGCTCGTGGCGAACAGTGTCGTATGGGGTTCATGGTGAGCTCCTCCTTGGATAGATCGAGACTTCGATTCTCGTCGTCTGACGCAGATCTATAGAGCAAGGGCGATGCCAGAAGATCAATGGGTTGAAGGCAAACGAGTTAGGGATACTCCCAGGAGAAGGAGCCCACGGAATGTCCTCTGCGGAGGACGTCGGACGTTGCCGTCCTCAATTTATCCTCCGCGGACGGCGCTCCATCTCCGGCGGCGACGGTCTTTCTCCCGGGACGGCGGTCCGCCGGCCGGGGAGACAGACCATCTCCCGGGATGGCGCTCCGTCGTCGCTGGAGAATTTCCGTCGCCGCCGGAGACGGACCGTCTCCTGGGACGGCGGTCCGCCGGCGCTGGAGAATTTCCGCCGTCCGTGGAGAATTTCCGGCGTCCCGGGAGATGAACGGCCGCCGCCGGAGGATTTTTCTCTACCGGCCGGGGGGTTTTGGGCCGGCCGGCGGCGCCGCTTTATCGGGCGGCGGCGGACCCTGCGGGTTGTACTCCCACCGCCAAGGCAGCCGCGTCTCTCCGAAGACCTAGGTGACCAGCGCGGGGTAGACGGCCACACCGAGCGCGCTGCTGGACAGCAGGGTGAGCGACTTCCAGCGCGGATCGCCGGCGAGCTCGGCGTACTTCGGATAGTCCGGCAGCGGCTTCCAGCCGGCGGATCGCGAGCCCGCGGCCTGCCGCGCCGGCGGACGTCGCGGCGCCCAGGAGCGTCAGGGACAGCATCAGGAACAGCCTCTGGAACCGGCCGGTTCGCATCACGATCTCCTGAAGGCTTGCATGGATGTCTGAATGGACCTTTGAAAATTCAGCTCCACCGCAGCCCCGGCTCCCCCGGCTCGGCGAGGCCGAAGCGGTCGAGGACCCGCAGGGTGTAGTGGTCGAGGAAGCGGCCGAGGTCCTCGCCGCCGATGTAGAAGGCGGGGACGGGGGGCAGGATCACCGCGCCGGCGTAGATCAGGCGGCGCATGTTCTCGATGTGGACCAGGCTGTAGGGGGTCTCGCGGAACCCGAGCACCAGAGGCCAGCGCTCCTTGAGCGCCACCGCCCCGGCGCGGTGGACGAGAGTGCGGGCCGAGCCGGTGGCGAGGGCCCCGAGGGTGCCGGCGCTGCAGGGGAGGACGACCGCGCCGGTGAGCCGGTAAGAGCCGGAGGCGACCGGCGCGTCGAGCTCGTTGTCGCGGTGGACCACCACCTTGGCGCGCTGGTCGCCGGTGAGCCCGGCGGCGTCGAGGAGGTCGGCGCCGCCGGTCTTCTCCGGCCCCAGCTCATGGCGGAGCACCTGGCTCGCCCCCGCCGAGACCACCAGATGGATGCGCTCGATCTCCGGATGAGCGGCGAGCCGCCCCAGCACGTGCCGGGGGAGCAGCATCCCCGAGGCGCCGGAGACGAGGAGGGCGAGGCGGTGGGCCATGGGAAAGATCCTATTACGGAGGAGTCAGCCGCAGATGGGCTCGGCGAGCGGAACCCGCGATCCGGGGCCAGACGTCCGGGTGGGCGATGTCGTAGTCCAGGACCAGCTCCAGAAGATCCATCTCGACCCGATCGTTGAGAACGATGCAGATCGAGCCCGCCTGCCGGCCGCGCCAACGGATTCCCTGAATTTCAGGATAGCGGTCGTAGAACGCTCGCGACCATTCCTGGCAGGCCGAGGAGTCCATCTCGGTTCCGATCCGCTGGTCGAGCCTGAAGGCACGGGCCGCGACTCCGACGAGGTCCAGCACCTTGAGGGAGAGTCGTGGGCTCGCGACGCAGATCCGCCGTCCCGAGCCCCGATCGAGGAAACCCGAGTCCCCAAAGGCCTCCGACACCGCTCCGATCAGCGACGTTGCCGCGTACCACACTGATCGATCCACATGGAGTCTCGGAGGAGGCGGGTGGTGATCAAAGCGCATGCCGGGCAGAGGCCCGTAGGAGCGCTGCCGGTTCCAGGGTCCGTGGACGGGATCGTAGAAGCGGACGAGCCGGCTCCCGGGCTCCAACTCGTGCGCGGGAGGATTGGCGGGCAGTGCCCGCGGAGGGGGAGGAAGGCTCAAGGCATGAGGCTTTGCTCCCAAGCCAGTTGGATCACCGGCTCGGAGCGATGGCGCCGGAGCAGCTCGACGGGAGGGAGCCCCCCCAGCCGCTCCGCGGGCTTGAGGAGCCAGAAAGCGGCGCCCGCGGGCGAGAGATGGAGGTTCCGAAGAACGTTGTCCAGGCCGGGAAGCACGCCGCCCGGCGAGTCCGGCTCGAACTGCCAACGAGGATAGCGCCATTGACTTCCCACCCGGAGGGCCAGGAGCCGGCCATCCCGACGCAGCCGCTCGATCGACTGCCGGGACCGGCCGATCAGCGTTGCGGCCTCGGCGGCGCTGATGGAATCCTTCAGGAGGGTCTCGCGATGGGCCTGCATCTCCGACTCGGCCCATAGCATCGCCTCCACGGCTTCCGAGGGGCTCATCGGATCGTCGACCTCGGCCAGGGGATCATCGTCTCCAGCCTTCTGGACCGTCCGGATGGCGCTCACGATCCCGCGCGAAAGGGAAGAGCGCTTCTTGAGGGAGGCGCCGGTGCGCGCGAGATCGAGCAGAGAATCGACAACCTTCAGCTCGTCCTGCGAGAAGGATTGTGACGCGCGCACCGCCGTTTTCAGTCGTTCCTGAGAGATCCCCAGACGGATCGAGGCCTCGCGGACGAAATCGGCGATCGCTCCGGTGTCCGTCGGTTTCATGGCGGGTCTGCCCATGGCTTCAGTCTAAACGCCCCCCCCTCTCGATGCAACTTCCGCTCAGTCCCCCCTACAGCGGGAAATCCAGGTTGTACACCCACCGCCCCCGCTGCACGGCGAGGAGGAGGCCGCCGCGGTCGAGGCCGCGCAGCACCTCGCGGCCCAGCCCTTCCACCGACTCGACCTGCTGGCCGTTGGCGCCGAGGACGACGTCGCCGGGGCGGAGCCCCTTCTGCTCGGCGACCGAGCCGTCGGTCACCCGGCGGATGGCGAGACCGCCGCGGACCGGCTCGACCGACAGGCCCACCGAGCGCTCCAGCACCTGGAGCCCCAGCCCCTGCGGCGGATGCACCCCGCGCAGCCGGATGCGCAGGGTCCGGTCCCCCCGCCGCACCTCGGCCTCGATCGCCGCCCCGGCCGCCGCCGTGTAGAGGGCGGTGGTCACGTCCTCGCGGGCGGCGACCGCATGGCCCCCCACGGCGACGATCACGTCCTTCTCCCGCAGGCCGGCCTCGGCGGCCGGCGAGCCCGGGTAGACCTTGAGCACCAGGGCGCCCCGCCGCACCGCCAGCCCGGAGCGCCGCGCCAGCTCCGGATCGACGCTGACCAGGCGGGCGCCCGTCCACAAGGGCTGCAGCTCGCCGAAGCGCAGCAGGTCGTCGATCACCCGGCGGGCGCGGTCGGCGGGGATGGCGAAGCCGATCCCCGTGGCCCCCGAGATGATGGCGCTGTTGATGCCGATCACGTCCCCCTGGATGTTGACCAGCGGGCCGCCCGAGTTGCCCGGGTTGATCGAGGCGTCGGTCTGCAGGAAGTCGGTGAACAGCCGCTCGCCGCGCTCGGAGGGGATGGTGCGGCCCACCGCCGAGAGCACGCCCGTGGTCACCGTGTTCGACAGGCCGAAGGGGTTGCCGATGGCGATCACCGTCTCGCCGATCATCAGGTCCGAGCTGCGCCCGAGGGGGATCGCCGGCAGGCCGGACCCCTTCTTCACCTTGAGCACGGCGATGTCGGCGTCGCGGTCGGAGCCGAGCACGTCGGCCTCCAGCTCGCGGCCGTCGAGCAGGGTGACGGTGACCCGCGACGCCCCCTCGATGACGTGGGCGTTGGTGACCACGACGCCGTTGCGGTCGATGACGAACCCGGAGCCCAGCGACTGCGCCTGGCGCTCGGTGCCGTAGCCGAAGGAGCCGAAGAAGGGGTCGGCCTGGCGCACGGTCGATTCGGCGGAGATGTTGACCACCGCCGGCGAGACCCTCTCGACCACGGCCACCAGCGGGGTGCGCCGGGGATTCTGAAGGGATTGCGCGGACTGCGCGCCGGCGACGCCCGTAGTGCCGGAGACGCCGGCGAGGAATACGGCCAGGAAAACTGCGGAAAACGTCGTGCTTCGTCTCATGGCGCTTAGGGTAATATGGGAATCCCCCGCGGGGGAATCCACAAAGGAGATCCATCACCGTGCACGTCCGAAGAATCGTTCTGCCGCTCTGCGGCCTGCTGGCCCTGGCGGGCGCGGCCGGCGCCGCCGGCCACGCGGGAAAAACGGCGGCGGCCTCCGGGGAGCTCTTCCCCTTCAAGGTGTTCAAGCACACCCTCGACAATGGCATGAAGATCGTCGTCGTCCCCTACGACAGCCCGGGGACGGTGGCCTACTACAGCGTCGTCCGCACCGGGTCCCGCGACGAGGTCGAGGCGGGCCACAGCGGCTTCGCCCACTTCTTCGAGCACATGATGTTCCGCGGCACCGACAAATACTCGTCGGACCAGTACAACGACCTGCTCAAGCGGATGGGAGCGGACTCGAACGCCTTCACCGCGGACGACCAGACGGTCTTCCACATGGTCGGACCGTCCGCCGAGCTGGCGACGATGATGGACATGGAGTCCGACCGCTTCAAAAGCCTGAAGTACAGCGAGGACGCCTTCCGCACCGAGTCGCAGGCCGTCCTCGGCGAGTACAACAAGAGCGTCTCGAACCCCTTCGAGCCGATGGTCGAGAAGGCCCACGACCTCGCCTTCGAGAAGCACACCTACAAGCACACGACGCTCGGCTTCATCGCCGACATCAAGGCGATGCCCGGCTACTACGAGTACAGCAAGCAGTTCTTCCAGCGCTTCTACCGGCCGGAGAACGTGACCCTGCTGGTCGTCGGCGACGTCCAGCCGCAGAAGGTCTTCGATATGGCGAAGAAGTACTACGGCGACTGGAAGCCGGGGTACCAGGCGCCCAGCATCGTGGCCGAGCCGCCGCAGACCCAGCAGAAGACGGCCCACCTCGACTGGCCGAACCCGGTGCACCCCTCCCTGCTGGTGGCCTACCACATCCCGGCCTTCTCGGCGACCTCGGTGGATTCGGCGGCGCTCGACCTGATCGAGCAGCTCCTGTTCAGCGAATCGGCCCCGCTCTACCAGGACCTGGTGGTGAAGAACCAGTGGGTGGACTTCGTCCAGGGCGGCCCGAGCCTCAACCGCGACCCCTCGCTGTTCATGGTCCTCGCCCGCGCCAAGTCCGACGACCTGGTCACCAAGGTCAAGGCGACGATCGACCGCTACGTCCAGCAGCTCCAGGCCCAGCCGGTCGATCCGCAACGGCTCGAGCGCATCAAGTCACACCAGCGCTACGCCTTCGCCCTCGGGCTCGACACCCCGGGGGACATCGCCGGCCAGGTGGCGCAGGCGATCGCTCTCACCGGCAGCGTCGATGCGATCAACCAGCGCTTCGCGGAGTACCAGAAAGTCACGCCGGCGGACATCCAGCGGGTCGCCCGCGACATCTTCCGCCCGCAGAACGAAACCATCGTGACCCTGTCGCACAAGGCGGACGCTCCCGCCGCCCAGGGCTCCCAGGGAGGCGCGCGCCATGATTGATTTGAATTCTCTGAATCTGAAGAAAAACCGATCCGCCGGGCTCCTGCTGCTCGCCCTGTCCATGGGGCTCGCGGTACCAGCCGCCGCGGCCATGGCCCAACAAGGCTCCTCTTCCACGGGGACAATCGAGGTGGTCGCCCTGCCCAGCGCCAGCTCGCCGCTGGTGGCCATCCGCCTCCAGTTCAACGCCGGATCGATCTACGACCCGGCGGGCAAGGAAGGGCTCGCCGCCCTCACCGGGCTGATGATCGGCCAAGCGGCCACCCAGAAGCGCTCCTACACCGACCTGCTGGAGGCGCTCTACCCGATGGCGGCCTCGGTCAACGCCGGCACCGACCGCGAGGTGACGTTGATCTCCGGCCTGGTCCACCGCGACAAGCTGGCCGACTACACCGCCCTGCTCGAGGAGGCGCTGCTCCACCCCGCCTTCTCCCAGCAGGACCTCGACCGCAACAAGGAGCAGCTCACCTCGGCCCTCACCAACGGCCTGCGCAGCAACGACGAGCTGCTCGGCCTCGAGATGCTCCAGGAGAAGGTCTTCCAGGGCCACCCCTACGGGCACTCGCCGGCCGGCACGCTGAGCGGCTTGAAGAGCGTCACGCTCGACGACGTGAAGCGGTTCTACCATGACCACTACACCCAGGGCAGCCTGATGCTGGGCGTCGCCGGCGGCTACCCCGGCAGCTACGTGGCCCAGCTCCAGCAGGACCTCTCGGCCCTGCCGAAGGGGGAGAAGGGGAGGATGGAGCCTGCCCCCGCGCCGCGGGTCGAGGGGCGCAACCTGACGCTGATCGAGAAGCAGACGGGTTCGGTGGGGATCAGCTTCGGCTATCCGCTGCCGATCAACCGCGCCGACGCGGACTACTACCCGCTGATGGTGGCCAACAGCTTCCTCGGCGAGCACCGCACCATGTTCGGCCGGCTGATGCAGCAGCTGCGCGAGAAGCGGGGGCTCAACTACGGCGACTACGCCTACATCGAGTACTGGGACGCGCCGCCGTTCACCTCGAATCCGAGCCCCAACGTGCCGCGCCGGCAGCAGTACTTCTCGGTCTGGATCCGGCCGGTGCAGCCGCCCGACGCCCAGTTCGCCCTGCGCGACGCCCTCTACGAGGTGAAGCGGCTGCGCGACCAGGGGATCACCCAGGCGGAGTTCGACCTCACCCGTGAATTCCTCATCAACTACTCCAAGCTCTGGGCCCAGGGCCTGGACAACCGGCTCGGCTTCCACATGGACAGCCGGTTCTACGGCATGCCCTACTACATCGATGAGATCGAGGGCCGGCTCCGCAAGCTGACGGTGGCCGACGTCAACGCGGCGATCAAGAAGTACCTGAGCCCGGAGAGCTACGACGCCGTCTTCATCACCGCCAACGCCCAGCAGCTCAAGGACACCCTGCAGAAGGACGATCCCGGCGCCAAGACCTACAACAGCCAGGTGGCTCCGGAGGTCCTCGAGGCCGACAAGACGATCCAGGCGATCAAGGTCCAGCCGACCCGGATCGACATCGTCCCGGTCGCCCAGACGTTCGAGAAGTAGATGCGCACCAGGGCGGCCTCCCCGGGCCTCCCTTCTTCTCTCAATCCTGCAATCGGAAATACCTCGGCGAGGCGCCCACCTCGACTTCCACCCCGGAGGGCACCGGCAGCGCCTCGCCGTCGCGTCCGGTCACGGCCATGGCCGGACGCGGGAGCCGGGCCTGGACCGGACGGTCCGCGGCGCTCCAGCCGGCCACGACCTCGGCGCCGCCGGCGCGGCGGAAGCGGTAGAGCCGGGCGGGCGGGGGAGCGGGCAGCACCTCCTCCAGCCGGGCGCCGTCCAGCTCCCGCACCAGGGTCTGCAAGGCCCGGAAGCTCGCCCGCCGGCGGGGGTTCGCCGGATCGGCGGGATCGACCAGCCCGTATCCCCGCGCCACCACCTGCCACCAGAAGACCCGCTCGACCAGCCCGGTGCCGAGGGTCAGCAGGTAGTAGCGGACGAGGTAGTCCGCCTGCGGCCCCTCGTCCACCGAGACGTCCCGGCCGGCCGGCGAGTGGGGCCCCTCCCGCAGCGGCCAGTTGACCTCGGTGATCCAGCAGCGGCCCGCCCTTTCCTGGACGACGTTCCTGGCGGTCTCGGCGATCGCCCGCAGCAGAACGACCTTGTCCACCGTGTCGAGCCCCGCCTGGCGGTTCTCCGGCGCCCCCCGGCGGTCGACGTAGAGCAGGGCCGAGACCGCGTCGAAGCGGAAGCCGGGGCGGCGGAGGTTCAGCACGGCGGCGGTAACGTGGTACTCGAAGTCGATCACCGAGGGGCCGAGGATCTCAACGCCGGGGTAAGCGCGCAGGACCTCCTCGGCCGCCCGCGCCAGCTCCACGTACTCGCCGAGGTTCCAGATCCCCCACTTGCTGCGGTTGATCGCCTGCCCCACCTGGAAGTGCCGGCCATAGGAGGTGAAGCGGGGCGCGATCGCTTCCAGGGCGCGGCGCCAGCGGGCGGGGTCGCGCACCAGCTCGCGGTTCTGCGGCAGGGCGAAGCTCACCTCGACGCCGCGCGCGTGGAGCCCGCGGGCCAGCTCTTCCTCTGCGTCGTGGGCGTCGTGGGCGCCGTGATCCTCTTCCCAGGGATGGAGCCGCAGCAGCACGTGGCGCACCCCGAGCTCCTCCACCAGGGCGAGCGGGGCGGCGGGGTTCTCCGGCCAGGGGCGGAGGCTGACGCCGATCCCGGAGAAATCGGCCGGCGCCGCGTGCAGCCGCCGTTTGAGCTCCCGGTACCTCCCCCAGATGCGCGGCAGGGCCGCGGCGACTGCCGCCGCCTCCCCGCCATGGGCGCGGACGTCGGCCAGGCGCACCCGCAGCTTGTCCAGCCGGCCGGCGTGCTGGTGGGGCTGGTCCGAGAGGTGGTCCCACACCGCCTTGTCGCGCGCGCCGGCCCCCGCGGGGGCCGCGGGGATGTGGGCGTGGGCGGGTCGGGGCAGCAGGAGCCGCTTGACCCGGTCGCGGGCGCCCCGCGCCCGCTGCTTCGACCGGTTCTTCCACAGGAAACCATGGTGGTAGGCCCGATAGATCCCCAGGCGGAGACCGGCCGCCGGCTCCCCCCAGTAGCTCGCCAGCAGCAGCTCCTGGTGCTCGGGACGGAAGAGCGCCAGGCGCGAGAGGTCGCGGAGGCGCTCCGAGACGCTGGGGGGGCGGCCCATCCGCGCCCGGTTGAGATCGAGCAGGTAGAGGGCCGAGGGCCGGCGGTCGGCGCCGAAGCGGAGGAGGAGGTTGCCGCCGGAGAGGTCGCGGTGCCAGAAGCCAGCGTCGTGCAGCCGCCTCGCCCACCGGCCCAGCTCCATGACGAAGGCGGGAACGTCCACCTGGGGGAAGCGCTCGGCTTCTTCCCGGGCATTGATGGCACGGAAGAGGTAGCGCGCCTCGACCGTGCCGGCGACGTAGCGGCAGACGTAGAGAGCGGGGCCGGCCGCGTCCACCGACTCGATCCGCATCACCGGCTCGGGGGTGGCGATCCCCGCCGCCAGGAGGGCCGTGGCGATCCGCCAGCTCTTGCCGGCCTTACTCTCCCGGAGGCGGCGCTTCAGGCGGTCGCGGACGGAGCGGTGGCGGAACTGCTTGACCACCACCTCGACCGGCCCGGCCGCGGTTTCCAGCCGCGCCACGTAGAGGTAGTTGCGTCCCCAGTGGAGGGCCTTGAGCGCCGTGGCGGGATCGGTCAGGCCGCGGACGGCCGCCTCCAGGTCGGCCGGGCGGAAGCCGGGGGCCGTCTCGCCGGTCCAGCCGGGGATCGAGAAGGGCTCGGCCCCGATCTTCAGACCTCCACGACGTCGAAACGCTCGTGGTGGAGCTCGGGGTCGCTCTGGATCAGGATGTGAACGCCGAGCGAGCGCTCCAGCTCGTCGAGGATGGCCCGCTCCTCCTGTTGCAGGGCGCGGGCGATCTCGGGGTGGACGCGCAGGAGGAGCTCGGAGTTGGCGATGCGGCCGCGCAGATGGAGCAGCTCGGTGCGCAGGTTGAGGCAGATGGTGGCGGTGGACTTGATGCGCCCGCGCCCGGAGCAGTAGGGGCAGCCCTGGGTGAGCAGCCGCTCGAGATTGGAGCGGCTCCGCTTGCGGGTGACCTCCACCAGGCCGAACTCGGAGATGTTGAGCACCTTGGTCTTCGCCCGGTCCTTCCTGATCTCGCTTTCGAGGCTGGCGAAGACCTGCTCGCGGTGGACGGCCTCCACCATGTCGATCAGGTCGATGACGATGATCCCCCCGAGGTCGCGCAGGCGGATCTGGCGCACGATCTCCTGGACGGCCTCGAGGTTCGTCTGCAACACCGTGTCCTCGAGGTTCGTCGCCCCCACGAAGCGGCCGGTGTTGACGTCGATGGCGACCAGCGCCTCGGTGGGGTTGATCACGATGTAGCCCCCCGACTTCAGCCAGACCTTGCTCTTCAGGGCGGCCTCGATCTGCTCCTCGACGCCGAACTGCTCGAACAGCGTGGCCCGCTGCTGGCGGAAGAGCTTGACCTTGGCGACCAGGGCCGGCTGCACCTGGTCGAGGAACTCGACGATCCGCTCGTAGGTCTCCTCGCCGTCCACCCAGAGGACGGCGAACTCCTGCCGCAGCAGGTCGCGCACCACCCGCAGGGCGAGGTCGAGGTCCTGGTGGAGCAGGGTGGGGGCCGAGACCTTGCCGGCGCGCTGGCGGACCTTCTCCCACAGGCGCGAGAGGTAGGTCATATCGCTCTCGAACTCCTCGCGCCCCTTGTCCTCCCCGGCGGTGCGGACGATCAGCCCGCCGCCCCCGCCGGTCCCGCCGCTCCCACCGGTCGCCGCCGGGAGCTGGTGGAGGATGGCGAGGAGCCGCTCGCGCTCGGCCTCGTCCTCGATCCGACGGGAGACGCCGAAGTGGCGCACGGTCGGCAGCAGCACCAGGTAGCGACCCGGCAGGGTGACGTGGGTGCTGATGCGCGCCCCCTTGCTGGGGAGCGGGTCCTTGACCACCTGGACGATGATCTCCTGCCCCGCCTTCAGCAGGTCGTCGATCGACGGCGTCACCTGATGGTTGTTGTGGTTGTTGCCGATCTCGTCCGAGCGGCCGTCGTCGATCTCCAGGTCCTCCATCGACTCGACGTCGGCGGCGACGTCGCTGACGTAGAGGAAGGCGTCGCGCTCGAGCCCGACGTCGACGAAAGCGGCCTGCATGCCGGGGAGCACCCGGGTCACCCGCCCCTTGTAGACGTTGCCCACCAGCCCCCGGTGGCGGTGACGCTCGACGAAGATCTCCGTCAGGCGATCGTCCTCCAGGACGGCGATCCGGGTCTGGTGCGGATCGCTCTCGATGAGCATCTTGAGACTCATGGCGAGGGGGATTGTAGCGGATTAGGAGGCGGACCCCGGAAGGGCGACCTGCGGTCGCCCTTCCTACCGGTTCACGTACCTCCGGATGTCCACCCCCAGGATGATCCCCACCGAGATGAAGTTGATCATCGTGAAGGAGCCGCCGTAGGAGAGGAACGGGATGGGGATGCCGGTGATGGGGAGGAACCCGACCACCATGGCGCTGTTGTAGAGCACGTGGAAGCAGGTGATCGAGACCAGCCCCACGGCCAGCAGGATGCCGGCGCGGTCGCGCGCCCGGATGGCGATGCGGGCCGCGCTGGAGATGTAGACGGCGTAAAGCCCGAACACCGTGACCACCCCGAGGAAGCCCCACTCCTCGGCCAGCACGGAGAGGATGAAGTCGGTGTGGCGGGCGGGGAGGAAGCGGAGCTGGCTCTGCGTCCCCTGCATGTACCCCTTGCCCAGGAATCCGCCCGAGCCCACCGCGATCTTGCTCTGCCGCACCTGGTAGCCGGCGCCGAGGGGATCCGTCTCCGGCGCCAGGAAGGTGAGCACGCGCTGGCGCTGGTACCCCTTGAGGCCGAACATCCACAGCCCCGAGACCAGGACCGCCCCGATCAGCGCCGCCGTCACCAGCAGGCGGATGCGGACGCCGGCGACGAGCAGCATGCCGATCACCACCGGCGCGTACATGGCGGCGCCTCCCATGTCGGGCTCGATCGCCACCAGCACCATCGGCAGGCCCACGATGCCGATGGCGACGAAGATCTGCCGCAGCTCGAGCACGCGCAGGTTGAGCCCGGCGAGATAGCGGGCGAGAAACAGGCAGGTGGCGAGCTTGGCGAACTCCGACGGCTGGAACTGGAAGCCGCCGATCTTCAGCCAGTTGGCGGCGCCGCCGTGCACGACGCCGAAGCCGAGCACGGCGACCAGCGAGACCAGCCCGAGCCCGTACAGCACCACCGAGAGGTCGAGCAGCACGTGGTAGTCGACGCTCATCGAGATCACGATCAGCACCAGCCCGATCGCCACCCAGCCGGCCTGGCGGGGGAAGTAGTCGACCGCCATCTCGGAGCTGGCGCTGTGGACGGTGGCGAGACCGATGGCCGCCAGCAGGAGGGCGGAGAGGATCAACCCGCCGTCGATCGAGGAGAGCAGCCGCAGCCGCGGCCGCTCCTCAGGGACCGGGTGACTTCCCGTTATCGATGCCGAAATATTTTGCATAGAGAGCCTGCGCGATCGGCGCGGCCACCTTGGAGCCGCCGCCGCCGTGCTCGGCGAAGACGGTCACCACCAGCTCCGGGTTGTCGACCGGGGCGAAGGAGGTGAACCAGGCGTGGTCGCGGTATTTGAAAGGAAGGTTGTGCTCTTCGGTGCGCTGGGCCTGGGCGATGACCTGCACGGTGCCGCTCTTGCCCGCGATCTCGACGCCGGGCAAGCGGGCCGAGCCGTAGCCCGTGCCGCCCGGCTCGTTGACCACCCCGGACATGCCGCCGCGCACGGTGCGCAGGGCGTCCTCGTCGAACGCCACGCGCTCGGGAGGCGGCAGCTTGGCGTCCTTGACCAGGTGGGGGATGACCTTGTAGCCGCCGTTGGCCACCATGGACGTCAGCTCGGCCATCTGGAGCGGGGTGACCAGCACGGGGCCCTGGCCGATCGAGACCGAGATGGTCTCGCCCGGGTACCAGGGCTGCTTGCGGACCTTCTCGCTCCACTCCGGATCGGGCACGTTCCCCCGCTTCTCCCCTCCGATGTCGATGCCGGTCGGAGAGCCGAGGCCGAACAGGCGCGCGTAGCGGGCGATCTTCTCGATCCCCATCTTCTGGCCGAGCGTGTAGAAGTAGACGTCGCAGGAGAGCTTGATCGCCGAGTGGGCCTCCACCGTGCCGTGCCCCCCCTTCTTCCAGCAGCGGAACGGGCGGCCGTAGAAGGTCTTGGCGCCGGTGCAGAGCACCGAGGTGTGGGTGTCGAAGGTCTTCTCGGTCAGGCCGGCGGTCGCCATGACGATCTTGAAGGTCGAGCCCGGCGAGTAGGTGTTCTGGATCGCCCGGTTCTGCAGCGGATGGTTGGGGTCGTCGATCAGCGCCTGCCAGTCGGCCTGCTGCAGGCGGCGGGAGAACAGGTTTGGATTGAACGCCGGCGCGGAGACCAGGGCCAGGATCTCGCCGTTGCGCGGATCCATCGCCACCACGGCGCCCACCTTCTCCGGACCGTCGAGCCAGCGGGCGGCCTCCTGCTGAAGGTCGAGGTCGATCGACAGGGTCAGGTTCTTGCCGGGAACGGCGGGAATGCGCTTGTACTCCTCGAAGGGCTGGCCGCGGCTGTCGACGACGACCACCCGCTCGCCGTCCTTGCCGCGCAGCTCGGCGTCGTAGGTCTGCTCGATCCCCTTCTTGCCGATCATGTCCCCCGGCTGGAAGTAGCCGTTGGACTTCTCGATCTCCTCCAGGGTGGGCTCGCCCAGGTAGCCGAGGGTGTGGGCTGTCTGCTCGCGGTGGCGGTAGAGGCGCAGGTGCTGGACCTCGACCTCGAACTCCGGATACTCGAGGCCCTCGACGCCGAGGCGCGCCACCTCGGAGAGCGAGAGGTTCTCGGCGAGGAGCACGGGCTTGAACTGGGGCACCCCGCGGTACTGGTGGAGGATCTGCTGCAGGTCGGCGACCGGCCGGCCGAGCACGCCGGAGGCGAACCACAGGCTGTGGTCGAGGCTCGACGCGCGGCTGCGGTCGATCATCAGGTTGTAGCTGGGGACGTTCTCGACCAGCAGGCGCCCCTTGCGGTCGAAGATCAGGCCGCGCGGGGCCTTGATCGGGAGCTTGCGCAGCCGGTTGTTCTCGGCGAGCTCGCGGTAGTAGTCCCCCTGGACGAGCTGGGTGAACCAGAAGCCGGTGGCGATCGCCACGATCAGGCTGGTGACGACGACGGTCAGCACGCGCACGCGGCTGACCAGATCGTCTCGATGCTCGCGGACCACCTGCATATGCTTCCCTGCTTTCCTTCCGCGCTTTCCTTCGGCGTTTTCCTTTAAATCAGTTAAATCAGTCGAGCCGGAGTCGGCTCATCCGCCCCCGCCGGCGGGTCTCCGAGGAGCTGCGCCAGCGTCCCCCGGCGATATACAGGAACATCCCGAGGACGCCGCACGACCCGGCGCGGACCACCGCCCAGAAGGGGTCGAGGGGCGCCGGGGTCGGCAGCAGCACGAACGTGAGTCCCACGATGATCGCCTGCTGGAGCGCGGAGGCGAAGCTGACCAGCCCCAGGACCCCCGTCGGCCGCTGGATGACCAGCCGCTGCGCCAGGCGCGCCGTGACGTATCCGATGATGGTATCAGCGAATCCGAACAGGCCGAAGGGGCCGCTGGTCAGCGTGTCCTGGAGGAGCCCCACCAGCAGGCCGACCAGCAGCCCCGAAAGGGAGTTCCCGCGCAGGCCGTGGAGCGCCACCACCACCAGGAAGATGTCGGTAGCGCGGGCGAAGTCCGGCCACAGCCGCACGCCCACGAAGTGGACCAGCGCGGCGAGGCCGATGCCGGCGAGGAGCTTAAGGCTTTGCACCGGGGCGGCTCTCTTTGAGGGTCTGCGGCGGCACGGCTTGATACTCCAGCAGGTAGACCTGGTCGAGGGCGCCGAAATCGACCGCCGGCGCCACCAGGATGCGGTGGAAGAGCTGCCCTCCCGGCTCGACGGAGACAATGGTGCCGATGGGGATGCCGCGCGGGTAGACGCCGTCGATGCCGGCGGTCAGCACGCGGTCGCCCGGCCGCGCGTCGGCCTGCAGGGGGACGTACTCGAGCTCGAGCCCGCCGCTGCCGCCGCCGCGCACCACCCCCTGGCGGCGGTTGCGCAGGATCATGCCGCCGACACCCGCGGCGCGGTCGGTGATGAGCTGGACTTTGGCATAGGGGCCGGAGACGCTGACCACCCGGCCTACTAGGCCGTCGGGCGACAGCACCGGCTGGTTCTTCCGCGCCGGCGCCTGCCCGGTGTAGAGGATCAGGGTGCGCAGCCACGAGGCGTGGTCGACGTAGACGATGTCGACCGCCCGGATGCCCCCGGCGGGCGGCGTGGGGTAGCGCATGGCCCGGCCCAGGCGCAGCATCTCCCCCTCGACGTCGGTCAGCCGCAGCAGGCTCAGGCGCAGGCTCTCGACCTCGCGCCGGAGCTGCCGGTTCTCCTGCAGCAGGGTGCCGCGCAGCTTCGCCCCCTCGCGGGCGTCGTCGAACCCCTCCGGAATCGCGGAGACGCCGCGCGCCATCGGCCCAAGCAGGCGCAGCCCGATCGCCTCGAACCGCGTGCCGCCGGCGCGCGACCCCTGGATCGCCAGGTAGACGAGCTGGGCGACCAGCACGACGATCAACACCCAGCCGGTGCGGCGCTCGTCCACGGCTTGATCAGTCCGGAGTCGCGGGGCTTACCGGATGGAGACCTTGCGCAGCAGGTCGATGTCCGAAAGCACCCGGCCGGTGCCGAGCACCACCGAGGCGAGCGGGTCTTCGGCGAGCACGACCGGCAGACCGGTCTCGTCGCGCAGCCGCTGGTCGAGGTTGCGCAGCAGCGCCCCGCCGCCGGAGAGGACGATCCCCTTGTCCATGATGTCGGCCGACAGCTCCGGCGGCGTGCGCTCGAGGGCCATGCGCACGGCCTCGACGATGGTGGCGACCGGCTCGGCGAGCGCCTCGCGGATCTCCTCGTCGGAGATGGTCAGGGTCTTAGGGACGCCTTCCACCAGGTCGCGCCCCTTGATGTCCATCTTGAGCTCCTCCTTGAGCGGATAGGCGGAGCCCAGCTCGATCTTGATGTGCTCGGCGGTGCGCTCGCCGATCAGCAGGTTGTACTTGCGCTTGAGGTACTGGATGATCCCGACGTCCATCTCGTTGCCGGCGATGCGCACCGAGCGGCTGTAGACGGTGCCGGCGAGCGAGATGACGGCGACGTCGGTGGTGCCGCCGCCGATGTCCACAATCATGTTGCCCGACGGCTCGGTGATCGGCAGCCCGGCGCCGATGGCGGCCATCATCGCCTGCTCGACCAGGAACACCTCCGAGGCGCCGGCCCGCATCGCCGAGTCGCGCACCGCCCGCTTCTCCACCTGGGTGATCTCCGACGGGACGCCGATGACGATCCGCGGGTGCACGTACATCTTGCGCCCATGGGCCTTCTTGATGAAGTACTCGAGCATCCGCTCGGTGACCTCGAAATCGGCGATCACGCCGTCCTTCATCGGCCGGATCGACTCGATGTTGCCCGGCGTGCGGCCGAGCATCTCCTTGGCCTCGCTGCCGACGGCCTCGATCCGGTTGGTGATCTTGTTGATGACGACGACGGAGGGCTCGCGGACCACGATCCCCTGGTTCTTGGCGAACACCAGGGTGTTGGCGGTCCCGAGATCGATGGCGAGGTCTTTGGAGAAGTAGCGTAACAGCGAGGCGAGGGGCATTTTGTCCTTCCGGTTGTGTCTTGCCGTTTTAGGCCGCCGCGAACAGGCCCGCCGCGAAATACGGCCGGCGGCGGGAGAGTTTACGGGATTGCGGTCGTCCTTTTCAGGGATTTTCTCAGAGAACTGTTCAGGGGTTCTCGACGAAGACGCGCTGGCGGCGGACGGTCTCGTTCCCCCAGGCGTCGCGGGCGCGGACCTCGATGATGTTCCAACCTTCCTTCGTCAACTGGACGGGGGTGTTGAACGAGCCGTCGGCGCCGAGCTTGACCGGCTCGCCGTTGACCTCGATCCGCGCACCCGGCTGGCTGTGGCCGGCGACCATGAAGATACTACCGTAGGTTTTGACCTCGTCGAGGTCGAGCTCCGGCGGATTGCCCTGCCGCTTCTCGCCGGCGCCGCTCTGCGAGGCGGGGACGACACGAAACTTCCGCGGCTCGCTCCAGGGTCCCTGCAGGCCGCCGGCGCCGAATGCCGCGACCCGCCACTGGAAGGTCCCCTCGCCGCGCAGGCCCACGGTGGCCCGCGCCCTGGTGCGGTTCTCGGCGTCGATGACGTTGTCGACGAACAGGTGGTTGCGGGAGATCTGGAGGGCGTAGCGGGAGGCGCCCGGCACCGGCGACCAGGCGAGGACGAGCTTGCGGTTCTGGGCGAGGTCGAGCAGCAGGTCGTCCTGGGGCTCGAGCGGCTCGGGGCGGGCGGGCATCGGCTTGGGCGCGGAGAGCAGGCCGCCGGTCTGCACCACCTGCTGCAAGGCGCCGATCTCCCGCTTCAGGCCGCCGTTCGACGACAGCTCCATGCCGCCGCTGTAGGCGCCGAAGCGGCCCTGGCTGGTCCCCTTGTCGACGGCGACGTAGGCCTCGGAGGACTCCTTGACGCGGGCGACGGCGCCGGGCGTCTTGACGTTGCTCGAGCTCTTCGCGGTGCTCAGGTTGACCCAGCCGTACTCCATCTGGATCGACTGCTCCGGCACGCCGCCCGCGCCGCCGGTGCCGGGCGAGACGATGAACTGGGTGTTGGGGCGCACCGTGTAGAGGGTGCCGTCCTGGAACAGGATGTCGGCCGAGCCGCTCTCGCCGGTCCGCACGGTGTCGCCGGGCTGGAGCTGGACGCGGCTGCGCGCCTCCTGCCAGTCGCTGCCGTCGCCGCGCCGGTACTCGACCTCCCCCTGGATCTGGGCGAACTGCGCCTGGCCCGCCCCGCTGCGCAGGGCGAGGGCGTCGAGGATCGACTGGAAGGTGCCGCGGCTGCTCTGGCCGCTGCGCAGGGCGCCCGAGAACTCCTTGGCCGCGAGCTGGGTCCGCGCCGTCTCGAGGCTGGTGCGGGCCATGGCGTACTCGGCGGCGAAGCTCGTCTCGACGCGCTTCTCGCCGCTCAGCCGCTGGCGCAGCGCTTCGGCCTGCTCGATCGCCGTCACCGACTCGCGCTCGAGCGACCGGCGGTCCCAATTGCGATAGACGAGGACGCCGACCGCCACCAGTCCAAGGATGAACAGCAGGAGGCCCCAGCTCTGCAGGGTCTCCAACGAAATGCTGTACCAGTCCTTTCCCGATCGCGATCGATCAGCCCTCTGGGCAGGCTGGGCAGGCAACTCAAATCCCTTTCATGTAGGAACGGCAATATAACACGAAAGGTCACAGGACCCGGCCGCACAACCCTGACGGGCCCGTTGTCCCGCGCAGCCGACTGGCAGCGCCGAAGGCGCGCACACGAAGGAGGCGAGCAGGGACAACGGGCCCGTCAGGGTTGTGCGGCCCCCCGGGAGGCTGCTAAAGTGTCGGGTTCCTCCGGTTGGGGAGAAGGAGTTCGTATGCTCAAGGTATTTCGGGACAACCTCAAGAACCTCGCCTGGATCCTCTGGGTGATCATCGCCCTGTTCGTCCTCGCGCTCGCGGCCGACTTCGGCGCCAGCGTCCGCGGCCGCGGTACCCAGGCGGCGGCCGCCACGGTCGGCGGCGAGACGGTGCCGATCGCCGCGGTCCAGCGCGCGCACCAGAACCTGGCCAGCATGTACCGCCAAGTCTACGGCGACCAGCTCCCGCCGGAGCTCGAGAAGCAGATGTACGTGCAGGCGCTCAACCAGGCGGTCAACCAGAGGATCCTGCTCTCCGAGGCCCGGCGGCTCGGCCTGACCGTCACCGACGCCGAGGTGCGCGACCGCATCCTCGAGGTCCCCACGTTCAAGGACGAGAAGGGGAACTTCATCGGCGAGCAGGCCTACACCCAGACGCTGCAGCTCAACAAGATCACCGTCGCCGACTTCGAGCGGGAGGTGCGCGAGGAGCTGCTGATGAAGAAGCTCACCGACGCCCTCTCCGCCAACCTCTACGTCGGCGAGGACGAGATCCAGCGGGCCTACCGCGACCAGGTCGAGCGCGCGAAGATCCGCTACATCCAGCTCCCCCGCGCCCGCTTCGAGCCGCAGGTGCAGGTCCAGCCGGCCGAGGTCGAGGCCTACTTCAAGGCCCATCCGCAGGAGTTCCGCCTGCCCGAGCAGCGCGACGTCGCCTATCTCCTGGTGAGCCGCGCCCAGATGGCCGCCCAGGCGGCGGTGTCCGACCAGGACCTCCGGAGCTACTACGACGCCCATAAGGCGGAGTTCACCCAGGAGGAGCAGCTCCACGCCCGCCACATCCTGGTGATGGTCAACGACAAGCGCGACGACGCGCAAGCCCAGGCGCGCGTCGAGGAGGCGCGGAAGAAGCTCGCCGGAGGCGCCGACTTCGCCGCCGTGGCGCGCCAGTACTCCGACGACACGGCCTCGAAGGAGAAGGCCGGCGACCTCGGCTATTTCGGCCGCAACCGCATGGTCAAGGAGTTCGAGGACGCGGCCTTCAGCGCGCCGCCGCACAAGGTGGTGGGGCCGGTGAAGTCCTCCTTCGGCTATCACCTGATCGAGGTCCTCGACAAGCGCGCCGGGGGCGTCCAGCCCTTCGACACGGTCCAGGCGCAGATCCGCGCCCGCCTGACCGGTGAGCGCACCCAGCAGGCTGCCGAGAGCCGCGCCAAAGATCTCGCCAGCCGCCTGGCCGCCAACAAGCCGGCGAACGCCGACGCGCTGAAGGCCCTCGCCCAGCCCCCGGCCGTGACCTACGCCGAGACCGGCAGGATCGGCGCCCAGGATCCGGTGCCCGGCTTCGGCACCGCCGTCAACACCACCGCCTTCTCGCTCAAGAAGGGGGAGGTCTCGCAGGCGGTGCAGGTGCCGCAGGGGTGGATCATCCTCTACGTCAAGGACCTGACCGCCGCCCACGCCCCCACGCTGACCGAGGTCGAGCCGCGCGTGCGGGCGGCGGTGACCAGCCAGAAGCTCCAGCAGATCGCCCAGCAGAAGCTGGAGGCCGCCCGCCAGGAGATCGCCGCCGGCAAGACCCTCGACCAGGTGGCCGCGGGCCTGAGCGTCCAGGTCCAGGAGACCCCGGAGTTCGGCGGCCAGGGGATGATCCCCGGCCTCGGCTACAACCCCGAGCTGACCAAGGCGGCCCTGGCGCTGCCCACCGGCCAGGTCGGCGGCCCGGTGCCGGTCTCTCAAGGCGCGCTGCTCTTCCAGGTGACCGACCACAAGGGTTGGGATCCGAAGCAGTACGCCACCAACCGCGAGCAGACCCGCTCCAGCCTCTTGCAGCAGAAGCTGTCGGGCCTCGAGGGGACCCTGATCGAGCAGCGCCGCCGCGAGCTGAACGTCGAGTTCGACCGCCAGTTCCTCGATCAGCTCGGCATCGCGCCTCCCCAGGTCGGGTAGGCGGCTCACACCCTGGGGCGGCCCGCCACGGCCGCCCCGGTCTACAATCCCCCCCATGATCGGTTTTCTCCAGGGCACCCTCCTCCGGGACGACCCGGAACGCCTGCTCCTCGACGTGCACGGGGTGGGCTACGAGGTCAACGTCCCCCTCTCCACCTGGTACGAGATCGAGAAGCGGCGCGACGAGACCATCCGTCTCTTCATCCACACCCACCTGCGCGAGGACGGCATCGCCCTCTTCGGCTTCTGGACCGAGCGCGAGAAGGCCCTGTTCGAAAAGCTGATCGGGGTCAACGGGATCGGGCCGCGCCTGGCGCGGGTGATCCTCTCCGGCATGGCGCCGGACGATCTGCTGGGCGCGATCGCCGCGGGGGACCTCGGGCGCCTGGCGACCATCCCCGGCATTGGCAAGAAGACCGCCGAGCGGATGGTCCTCGAGCTGCGGGAGAAGATGCGGGAGCTCGCCGCCACGCTGCCCGATCAGACCGCCGCCGCTCCCGCCGATCCGGACGTCGTCTCCGCCCTGGTCAACCTCGGCTACAAGGCGAGCCTCGCCGAGCGCGCCGTGGCCGAGGCGCGGCGCGAGAAGCCGGACTCCGTCTTCAACGAGCTGCTGCGGGCGAGCCTGAACCGGCTATCCCGGGCGTAGCCCTCACCCCCCGGCCCCCTCTCCCGTCCCCTCCCGCCCTCCCTCACCGGGAGAGGGGGAGAACGGCTAGAATGGCGCCATGTCCGCCGAGGATCACATCCTCTCCGGAGTCCCCGATCCCGAGGACCTGGGAGTCGAGCCTTCGCTGCGCCCGCAGCGGCTCGAGGAGTACATCGGGCAGCAGAAGGTCATCGGCAACCTGCGGGTATTCATCCGGGCGGCCCGGGAGCGGCGCGAGTCGCTCGACCACGTCCTCCTGTTCGGCCCCCCCGGTCTCGGCAAGACGACCCTCGCCAACATCATCTCCAGCGAGATGGGGGCCCCTCTGCGCACCACCGCCGGGCCGGTCCTCGAGCGGGCGGGGGACCTCGCGGCGATCCTGACCAACCTCGAGCCGGGCGAGGTGCTGTTCATCGACGAGATCCACCGCCTGGGACCCACCGTCGAGGAGATCCTCTACCCCGCCCTGGAGGACTTCCGTCTCGACCTCGTGATCGGCCAGGGACCGGCGGCGCGCACGGTGAAGATCGAGCTCCCCAGGTTCACCCTGGTGGGGGCCACCACCCGCGCCGGGCTGATCAGCGCGCCGCTGCGGGCGCGCTTCGGCATCGTCCACCGGCTCGACTTCTACCGCCCGGAGGAGCTGACGGAGATCGTCCTGCGCTCGGCCCGGCTGCTCGGCGTGCCGATCGATCCGGCCGGGGCCGGCGAGATCGCCCGCCGCAGCCGGGGGACCCCGCGCGTCGCCAACCGCCTGCTCCGCCGGGTGCGCGACTTCGCCCAGGTGGAGCGCTCGAAGTCGATCGATCTGGAAATCGCCCGCGGCGCCCTCACCCTGCTCGAGGTGGACGAGTTCGGCTTCGACGAGGTGGACCGCAAGATCCTCAGCACGCTGATCGAGCATTACGACGGCGGCCCCGCCGGGATCAAGACGCTCGCCGTCTCGGTCGGCGAGGACACGGGGACGATCGAGGACCTCTACGAGCCCTACCTGATCCAGGAGGGGTTCCTCCAGCGCACCCCGCGCGGCCGGATCGCCACCCGCCGCGCCTATCAGCACCTCGGCTATAAACAGCGTCCCGGCACCACGGGAACGCTGTTCTGAGCTTCCTTCTCCATCCATGCGCCGCGCCGCGCTGATCTACAACCCGCGGTCGGGGCGCCAGCGGCACGGCCGGCTGCTGGACGCCATCCTCTCCACCTTGCGCGCCGGGGGTGCCGATGGCTCCGAGAGATTCGACGTCGAGCCCGTCCCTACCACCTTCGCCGGGGAGGCGACCGCCCTGGCGCGCGAGCGCCGCGAGAGCTCCGAGGTGGTCTTCGCCTTCGGCGGCGACGGCACCGCCCGCGAGGTGGCCGCCGGGCTCCTCGGCAGCCCGGCGGCGCTCGGCGTGCTCCCCGGGGGGACCGCCAACCTGCTGGCACTCTCCCTCGGCCTGCCGCGCGAGCCGGTGGCCGCCGCCGCCGCGCTCCGCGGACTGCGGGCGCGGCCGTTCGACGTCGGGCTGGCCGGCGGCCATCCGTTCCTGATGATGGTCTCGGCGGGCCTCGACGCCAGCCTCCTGGCCGCCCTCGACACCCGGCTCAAGTGGCGGTTTGGCAAGGCGGCGATCCTCGGCCAGGGGGTCCGCGAGTGGTGGCGGTATCCCTACCCCGCGCTGGAGGTGACCGCCGACGGCGAGCGGCTCGACGCCACCTTCGCCGCGGTCTCCAACACCCCCTACTACGCCGGCGCCTTCCGCCTGGCCCCCGGGGCGCGGACCGACGACGGCTGGCTCGAGCTCATCCACTTCCGCGGCGCCGGCCGGGCCGCCACCCTGGGGTTCGTGCTCGACCTGCTGCGCTCGGCCCACGTCCGCCGGCGCGACGTCGAGGTGCGGCGGGTCCGCGAGGTCACCTTCGCCGGCCCCGCCGGCTCGCCGGCCCAGGTGGACGGCGACGTCTGCCCGGAGCGGCTGCCGTTGAGCGTGCGGATCTCCCCGGAGCGGCTGCTGGTGCTGGCGCCCGACCCGGCGCCGGGGGAAGCCCGCTGAGCCGTGCGACAATCCCGTTCAACGTAAGATGAATTGACAAGGGGGATCGAGATGCTGAGGAAGCTGATGCAGACGGACGACGACGTCGGGATGCTGATCGTGCGGGTCTTCCTGGGGCTCGTGATGATCCCCCACGGCGCCCAGAAGCTGCTGGGGATGTTCGGAGGTCACGGGTTCGCGGCGACGATGCAGGGGATGACCTCGATGGGGCTGCCGGCGGCGATCGTCCTGCTGGTGATCCTCGCCGAGTTCTTCGGCGCGCTCGGCCTGATCACCGGCTTCCTCGGCCGGGTGAGCGCCTTCGGCATCTTCTGCGTCATGGTGGGGGCCATCCTCACGGTCCATCTCCACAACGGCTTCTTCATGAACTGGGAGGGGACCCAGAAGGGGGAAGGGTTCGAGTACCACCTGCTGGCGATCGGCATGGCGCTCGCCGTCATGGTCAAGGGGAGCGGCCGGCTGTCGATCGACCGCTCGATGACCCCCGACCGGGGGATCTACCGGTAGCCCCGCGACTAAGCCTGCCGCATGAAGTGCCACCGGAGGTCGCCCTCCAGCCGGTGGTAGACCTCCGGGTGGATCTGCGGGGCGAGGCGGTGGAGGATCGAGCTCACCGACTCGCCCCGGGCCGCGGCCTGGATCGCCCCGCCCGCGTCGCTCCCCGCCTTGCTGATGTAGGTCTGCCAGACCGCCTGGCGCACGGAGACCGAGCCCATCGAGAGGTTGGGCGTCCGCGCCACCCCCTTGCGCAGCAGGGCGAGCTTCTCCTTCAGGCTCTTCTCGTCGTCCATCGGCTCCCGCTGCCAGGGGGTGTAGGGCTTCGGCACCAGGACATTGACCCCCAGATGGATGTTGCCGATCAGCCCCCGCTTCGGCAGCTCCTCGAGCATGATCGCCTTCGCCTGGGCGGCGAGGTCGAGGATGCCTTGAACGTCCTCCATCGTCTCGCCTGGGAGCCCGACGATGAAATAGAGCTTGAGCGAAGTGAAGGCGTGGCGGAAGATCAGCCGCACCTTCTCCAGCAGGAAGGCGTTGGGGATGGGCTTGCCCATCTTCGCCCGCAGCTCGTCCGTGCCGGTCTCGGGGGCCAGCGTGATCGAGCGGTCGCCGGAGGCGTGGAGGGCCGCGAGCACTCCCTCGGTCACCGCCGGGATGCGGATCGAGGAGACCGAGGTGCGGAAGCCGAGCGAGTTCGCCTCGCGCAGGATCTTCTCGATGTCGGGGTGATCGCCGACGGCGGTGGCCACGAAGCCGAGCTGGCGGGTGACCGGCCGGGCCCGCTCCAGCGAGGCCAGGATGTACTCGGTCGGGTGCCAGCGGAAGCGCCCCATGCCGAAAGTGGCCCAGCAGTAGCGGCACTTCTCGGGGCAGCCGCGCGACATCTCGATCAGGAACTTCTCCGAGAACTCGGTGTGGGGGGTGACGATCGCCGTGGTGGGCAGATACCCCGGCTGCTTCATCTGCTCTTCGGTCAGCTCCAGCTTGTTGAGCTTGGAGATCCCCTCCCCCTCCTCTTCCGGGTGGTGGAAGGCGGGGACGTAGAAGCCGTCCTGGGAGGCCACGCGCTCGATCACCGCCTCGCGGTCCGTCTCGCCTTCGAGGGCGGCGAGCAGATTGGGCAGCACGTTCTCGGCGGCGCCGATGGCGAAGACGTCGACGAACTCCGACATCGGCAGCGGGTTGATCGAGGCGCAGGAGCCGCCCATGACGATCACCGGGTCCCAGGGGCCGCGGTCCCGCCGGCGCAGCGGGATGCGCGCCCGGTCGAGCATCTGGAGGAGGTTGACGTAGTCCTCCTCGAAGGAGACCGAAAAGGCGATGCAGGTGAAATCGTTCAGCGGCCGGCCGGTCTCGACCGAGATCGGCATGCCCACGCCGTCGGTGAAGAAGCGCTCGCACGCCCACTCCGGGGTGCGGTGGACCACCTCGTAGACCCGCTGGAACCCAAGGCTGGACATTGCCACGTGGTAGGTGTTCCCGTACGCCAGCGCCAAACGGTGCCTGGCGTGGGGCGAGAACCTCTCCACCGGCCGCTCGGCGGCGCGGATCGGGGACCAGTCATGGGCGGAGGAATTCTTCATGGGTGCATTAGAGCAGAACCGGGGCGGAGCAGGGTGGAATTCCTGGAGAGGGGAGAACCAGGGACCCGAGGGACTTCAGGGACGCCAGGGACGCCAGGGACACCAGACACTGCTGAGATCGTGGTCTCCTGTCTCTGCTGTCCCTGAAGTCCCTTGGGTCCCTGGTTCTCTTCAAGCCACCAGCCGCCAGGCCAGCCGCAGAGCCCCCAGCCCCAGTCGGCGCGGCGGCAGCGTGCGCGCGTGAATCCCCAGCAACCGCGAGAACAGGGCCGGCTCGGCGGCGAGCGCACGGAGGGCGCGGGCGCGCAGCCGGGGACGCCGCTCCATGGCGAGCACCAGGCCGGTCATGAAGTTCGGGAGCCGGTTGATCCGCCGGTGGGCCGCCGGGTAGCGGCCGAGGTCCCCGGCCACGATCGCCTCCACCAGGGCCGCCGACTCGTGGAGCGCCACCGCCAGCCCCTCCCCGGTGATGGCGTCGAAGTAGCCCGCGGCGTCTCCCACCAGGGCCACGCTTCCCTTCCGGACCGCCCGGGCGCGCTGGCGCAGGGGGCCGATCCCCCGATCGCGCGAGGCGGCCGGGACCCCGGCGAGCCGGGAGCGCAGAGCGGGAAAGCTCTCCAGGAGATCGTCGAAATCCGCCTTGCGGCCGCTCCACAGGAAGGCGACCCCCACCTGGTCCGGGGCGACCGGCGTCACGTAGGCCTCGCAGCCCGGCCCCCAGTAGACCTCGACGAAATCGCTCCAGGGGGCCATCGCGAAATGGCGCCGGACGCCGAAACGGCGAAGAGGGGCCTCGCCGCCGTCCAGCCCCGCCCAGTGCCGGACCGGCGAGCGCAAGCCGTCGGCGCCGACGATCCAGCGGGCGGTGAGGGTCCCCTGACCGGTCGCGATCCCGCCCTCCTGAATCCCCTCCGCCTTCACTCCCCAGCGCAGGACGACCCCCACCTCTTCCGCCCGGCGGACGAGCGCCTCGTGCAGCTCCGTCCGCCGCACGCCCAGCCCTGCGGAGTGCGGGAAGAGCCCCTCGGCATGGACCCCCTCGGACCCGCCGTCGAAGTAGCGGATGCCACGGAAGGCGAGCCCGCGCGGCTCGACGCCGATCTCCCGCAGCCGCGCCACGGCGTCGGGCATCAATCCCTCGCCGCAGGCCTTGTCGATCGGCGGCCGGGCACGGTCGAGGAGGGTGACGCCGAGCCCGGCGAGCCGTGCCCGGATCGCCGTCGCCAACCCGGCCGGGCCGCCGCCGACAATCAGGAGGTCGGGCAGACCGGTCATCCCTTGTCCAGCCTCATCCGTGCGTAAGCCATACTGGAGCGGGCCATCGCCCCGGCGAGCCGCAGCGGGGTGACCGGATCGGGCGCGGTCAGCTCCCCGGCCAGATGGAGGCGCAGGGCCTCCCCCCGGCGCAGCTTGCCGGAGGAGGTACGGGGGAGGGTGCCCGGCGCCAGCACCACGACGCGGTCGGGGGAGAGGTGGGTCGCCCCCAGCACCGCCTCGCGGCAGGCCTCCGGCAGGCCCGCGCGCTCCGCCGCCGTGGCCGCGCGGGATATCTCGACGAACAGCGCCAGGGCCTCGCCGGGAGCATCCTCCGGCAGCCAGCTCGCGGCGACCACGCAGCCGGCGCGCACGCCGGGGACCTTCTCGACGGCCCGTTCGATCTCCTCCGGAGCGTAGTTGCGCCCGCGCAGGATCACCACGTCCTTGGCGCGGCCGGTCAGGTAGAGCTCCCCCAGCAAGAAGGAACCCGAGGTCCCCGGTGTCGAGCCAGCCGTCCCGCAGAGCGCGGGCGGTGGCCTCTGGATCATCGAAATAGCCGTCCATCAGCGAAGGCCCCCGAGCCCAGACCCGTCCCACCTTTCCCTCCGGCAGGTCACGCCCGGCCTCGTCCACGATCCGAAGGCGGAAGCCGGGGACGGGCCGGCCGGCGGAGACGATCTCCCGGCCGTCTCCGGTCTCGCGGGCGACGCGGTCCCGCGACAGCGCCTCGCGGTCGAAGCGGCGGCTGCGGAACGGACCCGAGAGATCGGAGAAGGTGACGGCGAGCGCCGCCTCCGAGAGACCGTAGACCGGCGTCATCGCCTCCGGGCGGAACCCCCAGCCGGCGAAGCGGTCGCAGAAGGCGCGCAGCACCGAGGGGGCCACCGGCTCGGCGCCGTTGAGGGCCGTCCGCCAGCCGGAGAGGTCCACCCCCTCCATCTCGGCGTCGGCGACGCGGGTGACACACAGGCTGTAGGCGAAGTTGGGGGCCGGCGAGATCGTCCCCCGGTAGCGGGAGAGGGTGCGCAGCCAGAGCGCCGGCCGGGCCACGAACAGCTCCGGCCCCAAGAGGGTCAGGGTGGCGTCGCGCGCCAGGGCCGGGAAGACGCAGCCGATCAGACCCATGTCGTGGTAGAGCGGCAACCACGACACGCAGCTATGGCGCAGCTCCGCCGTGTCGGGCCAGAAGCCGCTCAGGCTTTCGACCTGCCCGGCGATCGCCCGGTGGCTCAGGGCCACCGGCTTGGGATCGACGGTCGTGCCGGAGGAGAACTGGACCAGGGCGAGATCGACGGGACCGATGGGGACCGGCTCCGCCGCCGATGTAGAAAAATCGCTGGGCAGGTCGCTGATCGTGAGGCAACCGAGGTCCGGCCGCGCCGCGGCCACCGCCTCACCCAGGATGCGGCGCACCCGGGGGTCCGCGAGCACCAGGCGGGCGCCGGACCGCTCCAGCATGCGCCCGGTGCGGCCGAGGTACTCGCCCATCCGGCCCAGCCGCACCGGCGGATAGAGCGGTACCGGCACGGCACCGGCGAGGAGCGCGCCGAAAAAGGCCTCGAAGAACTCGATGCCGGTGGGAAAGATCAAGGCGACCCGGTCGCCGCGCCGGATTCCGAGGCTGCGCAGGCTGCCGCAGACGGCGAGCGCCCGCTCCCGCACCTCCCCCCAGCCGAACCAGGTGGCCTGCTCGGAGCGGTCAACGAAGCGGAGCCCCCCCTCGGGGTGATGCCCCGCGGCGAAGAGCCAGTCGTTGATCGTCCTTCCTTGGGAATCAGCCACCGGTTTTCCTCTTCACGATCGTCACCAGGTCGCCGACGGTCTCGACGGCTCCCTCGTCCAGTTCGTCCAGGCGGACGCGAAACCGGTTCTCCACCTCCGCCGCCAGGGTCAGCAGGCGGATCGAGTCGAGCCGCAGGTCCTCGACCAGCCGCATCTCCGGGGCGAGGCCACCCTCCCATCCCAGATGGAGCCGGGCCACCTCGGCGATGCCGGCGAGAATCGCTTTGTCGTTCATCGGTCCAGGGGCCTGCTGATTCGGCTGACGAGCCGCGGGATTCCACTCCCAGGGTATGGGCTGCACGTTCCGAGCCTGGAGATGTCTCCAGGCGGACATGCCCGAAACCGGGGCCGCTGTGTCCCTCGCGGGGTCCGGTCGCGCCCTCGCGAATTCTCATCGATCCAAAGCGAGGGGCGAACGGGAATCATCTTTTTTCCTGAATGCCCGGGATCAGGCGGGAACGGTGGGCGAAGACGGTCGCATAGTCGGAAGCCCGCGCCAGCGCCTCCTCTTCGGCCCGGATGCGGACACGGAGGAGCAGGGCATTGAGGACGCTGAAGACGATCGCCGTGAGCCAAGCGGTATGCACCAGCGGCAGGGCGAAGATCTCCGTGATCACCGCCAGGTAATTGGGGTGCCGCAGAAACCTGTACGCACCGCCCGTCACGGGAGATGACCCCGGCAGCACGACGATGCGGGTCGTCCAGCGGCCGTCGAGGGTCGAGATCACCCAATACCGGAGCGCCGTCGCCAGGAGGACCAGCAGGAACATCGGGACGGCGAGCGCCGGCAGAAAGGGGCGGTCGAGGAGCCAGACCTCCAGGACGCAGCAGACCAGGAAGGCGGCGTGCTGGACCACCATCCAGCGGTAGTGCCCCGGCGCCGCCTCGACCCCGCCCCGGGCGAGCAGGTCCCGCAGATTGCGGCCGGCGATCCGCAACTCGACCAGCCGGCCCGCGGCCACCAGTGCGACCAGGATCGTATAGAGGACGCGGGTGTCGAGGCCCGCCAGGATCAGGGCCATCTCACCCTCTCGACCTCATCCTCTCACCACCGGAGCAGCACCAGCTCCGAGCAGAACCCCGGTCCCATGGCGATCACCATCCCCCAGCTTCCCGGCGCCGGCCGGTGGTTCGCCAGGGTCTCCTCGAGGACGAGCAGGACCGAAGTCGAGGAGAGGTTCCCCACCTCGCGCAGGCTCCGCCAGGTGACGTCGAGCGCGCCCTCGGGAAGCTCAAGGGCCTCCTGCATGGCCTCCAGGACCTTGGGGCCACCCGGGTGGCAGACCCAGGAGGAGATGTCGGCCGGCGTCAGGCCATGCTCGGCGAGGAAGGCGTCCACGTCCGGCCGCAACTTCTCGCGCGCCACCACCGGCACGTCCGCCGAGAGGACGATCTTGAAGCCGGTCTCGGAGATGTCCCAGCCCATCACCCGCTCAGAGTCCTTGTAGAAGACCGAACGGGTGTCGACGATCCTCGGTCCGCTCGTCCCATTCACCGGCCGGTCCTCGCCGGTCACCACAACGGCGGCGGCGCCGTCGCCGAATAGGCCCGAGGCAATCAGGTTGGGGATCGAGAGGTCTTCCGGCTGAAGGGTCAGCGAGCAGAGCTCGACGGAGAGGAGGACGGCCACCTGGTCCGGGAAGCCCCGGACGTAGTCGGCCGCCCGCGAGATCCCCGCCGCGCCCGCGACGCAGCCCAGCCCGAAGATCGGCATCCGCTTCACCCGCGCGGGGAGGTCCAGGCGGTTCATCAGCCGGGCGTCGATCGAGGGGGTGGCGACCCCGGTCACGGTGACGAAGATCAAGGCGTCCACGTCGGCGGTCGAGAGCCCCGCCTTCGCCAGGGCGTCCAGCATGGCCGCCCCCCCACCTCCTGCGCCACCCGGATCCAGGCGTCGTTCGCCTTCCCCCAGGTGGTGAGGCCGGCGTACTCGCCGATCGGCAGGGCCAGATGCCGGCCGCCGACCAGGACGTTCTGATGCAGCCGCTCCAGGCGTTCCGGATTGAAATAGCGGTCCGCCCAGCGCTGCCGGAGCGCCGCCAGGAGCGTCTCCTGGTCGTAGTAGTTGGGGGGTAGGGCCTTCCCGACGGCGGCGATCTTCAAGAATGGGGTTCTCTGAAAAGAAAATTTAGCACACGGCTTGCGGCCTCCCGGTTCAACGCGGCGGGCGTGGGCGGCATTCCTCCAGTCGAGGGGATCACCGAGATGGTTCAAGGGGTTGCGCTATGATCGGCGCGTTTTGAGACGATTCCTGATCTTCGCCCTGCCGCTCCTCGTCCTCACCATGGGCCTCTTCCGCTTCGCGCAGGAGATGCTGAGGATGGCTCCCGATCCGTCGCTCCTCTCGCGCTCGGAGGTGGTGAGCCTGCCGGGGTGGGTCACCTTCGCCACCTGGCTCCTGGAGGCGGTGGGGCTCGCGGCCCTGTACCTGCTGATCCAGGGGCGCGGCGGATCGCGGTGGACGGCCGGCCTGCTCGCAGGGTGGATCGCCTGGGTCTTCCGCGGCCCGCTGCTGGTGGTGACGGTGGTCGGGCTCGCCGGCCTGCCTCCCCGCCCCTGGTGGGGGATGGCCTTCTCCTGGTGGATCCTCTACACCCTCTGCGGCCTGGTGCTGGGCGCCGCGGCCGCCTCCTCCCGCCTGCCGCCTTGAGGGGGGCCCGCTGTAGACTGGATTCACAGACTGGAATGCCGTCCCTCCCTCATCCGGTTGGAGACGGCAACCGTACTCTCTCTTGGACCATGCGCAGGAACCTCGCACCTCTTCCCGCTCCGCCACCGGCTCCCCGCGTCGAGCTGAAGAGCCTGGACACCCTCTGGTTCCAGGTGGGCGGAACCGTCTGCAACCTGGCCTGCACCCACTGTTTCGTCTCCTGCTCGCCCACCAACCACACCCATGAGACGCTGACCCTCGCCGAGGTGGAGCGCTACCTGGAGGAGGCCGCCCGGCTCGGGGTGCGCGAGTACTACTTCACCGGCGGCGAGCCGTTCCTGAACCCCGACATGGAGGCGATCCTCGCCGCCACCCTGGCCGTGGGGCCGGCCACCGTGCTGACCAACGGCCTGCTGCTCGATCCCGGCCGCTGCGCTCGTCTGAAGACCCTCGCGGACGCGGTGGACTACTCGCTCGACTTCCGGGTCTCGCTCGACGGCTGGGACGCCGGGAGCAACGACCCCATCCGCGGCGCGGGGACCTTTGAGAAGATCCTCGCCGGCATCCGCAACCTGCATCAGGCCGGCCTCAACCCGGTGATCACGGTGACCGAGGTCTGCGAAGGGGCGGCCACCGACTCCGGCAAGGAGCGCTTCTTCGCCCTGCTGCGGTCGATGGGCATCGAGCGCCCCCGCCTGAAGATCCTGCCCGTCTTCCGGATCGGCGCCGAGGCCGAGCGCGGCGGCGCCTACGAGAGCTGGCAGCGGCTGCGCGAGGGGGATACGCCCGAGGGGGGATGGGATCACCTCCAGTGCAGCTCCTCCCGGATGGTGACCGACCAGGGGGTCTGGGTCTGCCCCATCCTGGTCAACGAGCCGTCGGCGAAGATGGGCGAGACCCTCGCCGACACGCTCGGCGCCTTTCCCCTGGAGCACCCGGCCTGCTGGACCTGCCACGTCTACGGCGTGAGCTGCCGGACCTGAGGGATGTCTTTTCGCCCCCCCAAGGATCTCGACGAGCAGGCGCGCCAGGCGCGAGCCAAGCTCACCGCCCATCGCGGCATGGCGACCTGGGGGGAGAAGCTGGTGCCGCTCGGCGCCTTCCGCCAGGCCGTCTCCGCAGCGGGACTGGCGCTGGCTCCCGAGGAGCGGGAGGCGGCGGCGCGCTCCTACGCGGCCGCCCTCGACGATCCCACGCCCGTCGAAGGCCCCTGGTCGCGGATCGCGGTCTTCGGCGGCGTCTACAACAACCACCTCGCGCTGACGGAGCTGCTGGAGGACGCGATCCGCCGGGGCGCCGAGGCGATCTACTGCCTGGGCGACCTGGGCGGCTTCGGCCCCCATCCGGAGAAGGTCCGGCCGCTCCTCGCCCAAGGGGGCGTGCTCGCCATCCAGGGGAACTATGAGGAGTCGCTCGCCTCCGGCCGCGAGGACTGCAACTGCGGCTACACCGATCCGCGCGACAACCACTTCGCCGAGATCTCCTACGGCTACACGGCGCGGAGCTGCTCGCCCGGGTTCAAGGCCTGGATGGGGGAGCTCCCCGCCGCCGCCGGGTAAGGGTCGGCGGCCGCGAGCTGCTCCTCGTCCACGGCTCGCCGCGGCGGATCAACGAGTTCCTCTTCCACAGCACCGCGCCGGTGCCCTTCCTGGAGGTGCTGCTCGATCAGAACCGCTGCGACGGCATCCTCTGCACCCACACCGGCCTGCACTGGCACCGCCGTCTCCCCTCGGGACGGGACGTGGTCAACGTCGGCGTCATCGGCCGCCCGGCCAACGACGGCAGCCCCCACATCTGGTACGCGATACTCGAGGAGAGGGAAGGCGGTATCGGAGTGGAGCTCGTGCCACTTCCCTACGATCACTTCGGGCTGGCGGCCGAGATGCGGGCCGAAGGGCTGCCCGAGGAGTTCGTCGAGACCATCCTCACCGGCTGGTGGACGACCTGCCTGGAGATCCTGCCGGCCCGCGAGCGGGCCGCCTCCCGCTTCTGAGCCAGGAGGATTGAGATGTCAAAGCTCCGAATCGCCATCCTGGGAGCCGGCCCCACCGGCCTTGAAGCCGCCCTCGCCGCCGCCGAGGCGGGCCTGCCGTTCAACCTCTACGAGGCGGCCCCTTCCGTCGCCGGCAACGTCCGCCACTGGGGGCACGTCCGGCTGTTCACCCCCTGGGAGATGAACGTCTCCCCCCGCATGCGGTGCCACCTCGAAGCCGCCGGCCGCGAGATCCCCGATGGTGCCGAGTGTCCGACCGGCGACGATCTCGTGGAACGCCTGTTCGAGCCGCTGGCGGCGCTGCCGGAGATCGCGCCGAGCCTGCGGCTCGGCATCCGGGTGCTCGACGTCGGCCGGGAAGGGCTCCTCAAGCACGAAGAGATCGCGACAGCGGAACGCGGCCGGCGCCCCTTCCGCCTCCTCCTTGCCGACGGCTCGGGACGGGAATGGACGGAGACGGCGGACGCCGTGATCGACGCCACCGGCACCTGGGGACACCCCAACACCCTGGGCGACGGCGGCATCCCCGCTCCGGGCGAGCGCTCGCTGACGGGGAAAATCCGGCGCGACATCCCCGATTTTCCGACCGAGCGGGCCGGCTGGGCGGGCAAGACCATCCTCCTCGCCGGCGCCGGCCACTCGGCGCAGACGGCCGTTCGCGCCCTCGCCGAGCTGGCAAAGGAGGCGCCGGGGACCCGGGTCGTCTGGGCGCTACGCAACCCGAAGCCGGTCTGGGGTACCCACGAGGGCGATCCCCTTCCCGGCCGGGCAAACCTGGCGGCCGCGGCCGCGGAGATCGCCGGCGGGGCCTCCCCTGCGATCGAGGCGAAGCGCGGCGTGGTCGTCGAGGAGATCGCGAAGCCGGATGGCCGCTTCGAGGTGATGTTGCGCGGCAGGCGGAACGGCGCCGGCCCCGAGCGGATCGCAGTCGACCGCGTCCTCTCGCTGACCGGAGCCGTCGGCGACCACGGGCTCTACCGCCAGCTCCAGGTCCACGAGTGCTACGCCACCTGCGGCCCGATCAAGCTCTCGGCGGCGCTGCTCGGCGCGGGAAGCGCGGACTGCCTGGCGCAGACCACCCACGGGGCGGACACGCTGACCAACCCGGAGCCCAACTTCTTCATCCTCGGCGCCAAATCCTACGGGAGGAACAACACCTTCCTGATGCGGATCGGCTGGGAGCAGGTCCGAGAGGTCTTCGGGCTTCTCGGGTAGACTGCCTCTCGATGAAGTACTTCGGCCAGCCAGAATTCCAGCATGGCGAGGTGCCCGCGGTGGGCGTCCTCCTGGCGAACCTGGGGACGCCCGACGCGCCCGACGCGCCGGCGCTGCGCCGCTATCTGCGCGAGTTTCTGCTCGATCCGCGGGTCATCGAGCTGCCGCGGGCTCTCTGGTGGGTGATCCTCCACCTGTTCGTCCTCACCACCCGGCCGGCCAAGTCGGCAGCGCTCTACAAGAAGGTCTGGACCCCGGAGGGCTCCCCCCTCCTCGTCATCACCCGCCGCCAGGCGGCGGCGCTCCAGCAGGTGCTGGGGCGTGAGATCGGCACCCCGGTCCACGTGGCCGTCGCCATGCGCTACGGCAACCCCTCGGTCCGCTCGGCGCTGCGCGAGCTCGCCGGCAAGGGGTGCCGCCGCATCCTGGTGCTGCCGCTCTATCCACAGTACGCGGCGGTGACGACCGGCTCGACGATCGACGCCGTGGCCGCCGAGCTGACCACCTGGCGATGGGTGCCGGAGATCCGCACGATCCATCACTACCACGACGACCCCGCCTACATCCGGGCGCTCGCGGCGAGCATCCGGGAGGTCTGGGAGCGGGAGGGGCCGCCGGAGAAGCTCCTGTTCTCTTTCCACGGCATCCCGAAGCGCTACTTCCTGGCGGGCGATCCCTATTTCTGCGAGTGCCACAAGCTCGCCCGCTTGGCCGCCGAGGAGCTGCGGCTCCCTCGCGAGCAGTGGGAAGTCTCCTTTCAGTCGCTCTTCGGCAAGGAGGAGTGGCTCAAGCCTTACACCGACAAGACGATCACGGCGATGGCGAAGGCCGGGATCGGCAAGCTCGACGTCGTCTGCCCGGGTTTTTCCGCCGACTGCCTGGAGACGATCGAGGAGATCGACGAGGAGAACCGCGAGATCTTCCTCCATGCCGGAGGCGAGCATTACCGCTACATCCCCGCCCTCAACGACCGGCCAGACCACATCCGTGTCCTCGCCGACCTGATCCAGCGCAACCTCCAGGGCTGGGTGAAGACGCCCACGGAGTGGAGCGAGGAGGGGGAGCGCCGGGAGGCCGCCGGATCGCGGCGGCGGGCCGAGACAAAGAGGGCCGAGCCGGTGCTCGAGAGCGCCGGCCATGGAAGCTGATTCCTGTTCCGCTCCAATGAATCCCGCAAACTGAAAAGGAGAGCCGCAATGAGAACGCTTCGACTCCGTGTGGCCTTGCCGGCCGCCGGCCTGCTGGCCCTGCAACTGACGGCCGGCGCCGCGCTCGCCCAGCAGCAGCTCGACGTCCCCCGCCCGAGCCCCAACGCGTCCGTATCGCAGACGGTCGGAATCACCGAGATCACGATCAAATACAGCCGTCCGGGGGTGAAGGGGCGCCAGGTCTGGGGCAAGCTCGTTCCCTACGGCGAGGTCTGGCGGGCGGGCGCCAACGAGAACACCACGATCCGGTTTAGCACCCCGGTGAAGGTGGAGGGGCACGAGCTGCCGGCCGGCATCTATGGCCTGCAGGCCATCCCCACCGCGGGAGACTGGACGGTCATCTTCAGCAAGGACGCCAACGAGTGGGGAGCCTTCAGCTACAAGGAGGCGGACGACGCTCTCCGCATCCAGGTCAAGCCGCAGCCGGCCGAGCTCCGCGAGCGCATGGCCTTCGACTTCGACGACGTGACCGACACCACGGCCAGGGTCGCCCTGCAATGGGAGAAGCTCAAGGTCCCCTTCACCGTCGAGGTGGATACCCCGAAGCTGGTGACCGCCAGGCTCAAGGAGTCCGTCCGCTGGCAGACGCCCTATCAGGCGGCGAGCTATTGCATCCAGAACAACGCCTGCCCCGACGAGGCCTCGCGCTGGCTCGACGCCTCGATCGCCATGCAGGAGAACTTCGCCAACCTGCGCGCCAAGGCCATGCTGCTCGCCAAGAGGAACGACAACCGGGGCGCGGCGGCCTACGCCGCGAAAGCCCTGGCCGCGGCCAAGACCGCCCAGCAGCCTCCGGACCCGCAGCAGGTCAAGGACCTGGAAGGGATCGTCGCCAGCTCGAAGGGAAAATAGACGCCTAGGTGGGGACGGCGGCCGAGCGCTCCACCAGCCAGGCCGCCAGATCCGCCACCCGATCCAGGCAGGCGAGGGGCTCCAGTTGCATCAGCTCCTCGCGCTCGTGCCCGCCCGAGCAGACGCCGACCGCGTGCGTCCGCGCGTTCCGCGCCATCTCGAGGTCATAGGTGGTATCGCCGATCATCACCGCGTCCCGCGGCGCCACCCCCAGCTCGTCCAGGACGTCGAGCAGCATCTTGGGGTGGGGCTTCGAGAAGGCCTCGTCGACGGTCCGGGTGACGTGAAAGACCTCCCCCAGGCCGGTCTGGTCGAGGGCATAGTCGAGCCCCCGCCGGCTCTTCCCCGTGGCGACCGCCAGCAGATACCCCTCGCCGGCCAGTTCCCGCAGCATCCTCTCGACCCCGGGAAAGAGCAGCGGCATGTCACGGTAGGTCGAGTGCCAGTGCTGCCGGTAGCCATCGAGGATGCGGCCGAAGAGCTGCTCGTCGCAGCCGGGGCTCAGGGTCTCGATCGTCTCGCGCAGCCCGAGGCCGATGGTGCCGCGGATCTTCTCCTCCGGCAGGTCCCCCAGCTCCAGCTCCCGCAGCGTCGCCCGCGTGCAGGCCACGATCGTCCCGATGGAGTCCATCAGGGTCCCATCCCAGTCGAACACGAGGAGGCGAAAGGAGTTGGAGTCGGCTTGCATCGCGCGGAAACCCATGATGACAGACGGCAACGGCCGGTTCAACCTCCGGCATCGGGTCCGAACGGCGTATAGACTGCGCCCCCTACCACCGAGTCGTCGAGGCCGGGGGCGAAGCCCGCGGACTGGGGCATGACGATCCGCCGCTCGACCCAGGTGCCCGGCGGGATCGAGGCGCCGAAGCCGACGAGGGTCTCGCGGACGACGCACCCCTTGCCGATCCGCGCGCCGGGCAGCAGCACGGACCGTTCGACCCGGGCTCCCTCCCCCACCTCGGCGCCGGGCTCGATCGACGAGCGCCGCACCTTCACTCCCGCCTCCAGGCTCGCCTTGGGAGAGATCCACGACCGCTGCCAGAGCCGTTCCGGCCAATCGGCCCTGGCCCAGTCGAGGACGCCGTCGAGGAATCGCTGGGGAGTTCCCATGTCGTGCCAGAGTCCCGCGTCGGTGACCGAATCAATCACTGAATCGATCGCCTCCCCCTCCGCCAGCATCGGCGAGTAGAGGTCGCGCACGATGTCGGCCCGGCCCGGCCCCACCCGCTCCAGGAGCTCGGGAGAGAACACGTGAGCGCCGGCGAAGACATGGCGCCGGACCACCTCCCCCCGCTCCGGATCGCCCGGCCGGAAGGAGAGGATCCGACCGGCGCGGTCGATCCCCACGCCGCCGCCGAACCGCGCCGGATCCGGCCGCGTGGTGAGGAGCAGGGTGGAGCGGGAGCCGCTCGCGAGGTGGTGGCGGATCAGCTTGCGGAGCGGCCACTCGCAGAGGCTGTCGCCGTTGACCAGCAGCACGAGGTCGGCCGGGGCGAAGAACTCTTTCAGCGGATGGAGGGCTCCCAGGGTACCCAGGAGCTCGGGCTCTTCCGACCAGGTGAGCGGCATGCCGGCGTGAGAGTCGCCGAAGCGCTGCCGGATGAGATCGCCCAGGTAGTGGAGATTGACCGCCGCCGCCTCGCATCCGGCGGCGGCGAGCTGCGCCAGAGAGTGCCCCAGGATGGGCACCCCGCGCACCGGCAGCAGCGGCTTCGGGGTGAGGCTGGTCAGCGGCCGCAGCCGCGTGCCCAGCCCCGCCGCGAGCACCAGCGCGCGGATCCTCCTACCCTGCATGGCTCGACCGCGAAACCGGGGACCTAGCGGAACACCATCTCGGGAGGATCATCCGGATGCTGCTTGAGGTGCTCCTCGTAGAGGCGCAGATAGGAGCGGCGCTCCGCCTTGCCGGGATCGAAGCCGCAGCGCTTCGCCACGGTCTCCGCGCCATCCCCCTCGAACTCGGCGAAGTCGCCGATCGGCGTGTGGTCGAGAGCGATCGTGACGCCGCCGAGCTGCCACTCCTCCCGCATCTTCTGGTAGCGGCGCACGACGATGAAGCCGAGGTTCTCGAACAGCGCCATGGCCTCTTCGGCGCTCTGGACCTCGATCTCACGCTCCTCGCGCACCTTGACGTTGCCCTCGATGCGCATCGGACCCTTGAAGGTCAGCCGGGCCCGGCCGCCGTCGGTGCGCAGCCGCAGGATGCGGCCCGATGAGAGCAGCTCCTGCTCCCGGTCGAGGATCCAGTTGTCCTCGAAGGCCGACGGCCCGACCCGCTCCGCTTCGAGCTCGATCAGGCGGTCGCGCAGCTTGTCCAGCTCGACACGAGGGAACTTGATCTCGCGCTCGAGATTATCTCTGCTCCTCATAGACCGCCCAGACGATCCAGCAGCCGTGCCACGGACCGGATTCCATTGTAGAAGTGGCTGATGTTGAACTTCTCGTTCGGAGAGTGCAGGCCGTCGTCGTTGAGCCCGAAGCCCAGCAGCAGGACCGGGCACCTCAGGACCGACGCGAAGGTCGAGACGATCGGGATCGATCCCCCCTCGCGGATACGGACCGGCCGCGCGCCCCAGATCTCCTGCATGGCGTCGAGGGCGGCGTCGACGATCGGGCCCTCCGCCTCCACGACGACCGGATCGGCGCCGTGGAGGCTGGTCACCTCGACGGTGACCCCCTTCGGCGCGATCGAGCGGACATGAGCGGTGAACAGCTCCGCGATCTTCTTCGGGTCCTGATCGGGAACGAGCCGCATCGACACCTTGGCGCCGCCCCAGGACGGCAGGACGGTCTTCGCCCCCTTGCCCATGTAGCCGCCGAAGATGCCGTTGACGTCGCACGTCGGCCGTCCCCAGGTGCGCTCGCGGGTGGTGTACCCCGCCTCGCCGAACAGCTCGGGCACGCCGAGCTCGCTGCGGTACTCGTTCTCGTTCCAGGGCAGCTTGGCGAATTCCTCGCGCTCCCAGGCCTCGAGCGGCCGCACGTCGTCGTAGAAGCCGGGGATCAGGATCTTCCCCGTCTTGGCGTCGCGCAGGCCGTCGACGATGTGGCAGAGGGCGTTGAGCGGGTTCCACACCGCGCCGCCGTAGGTGCCGGAGTGCAGGTCCCGGTTCGGCCCGGTGACCTTGATCTCCATGTAGCACAGGCCCTTGAGGCCGTAGATCAGCGATGGCTGGCCGGGCGCGAACAGGGACGAATCGGAGATGACCACGGCGTCGGCCGCCAGGCGCTTGCCGCCATCCTTCTTCACATACTCGTCGATCGCCTGCCCGCCCGCCTCCTCCTCCCCCTCGACCAGGAACTTGACGTTGACTGGCAGCCGTCCCCGCTCGGCGAGCATCGCCGCTACGCCCTTGAGGTGAGCGTAGGACTGCCCCTTGTCGTCGGTCGCGCCGCGCGCTACGAGCTTGTCCCCCTCGACTGTCGGCTCGAAGGGCGGATTGCGCCAGAGCTCGATCGGATCGACCGGCTGCACGTCGTAGTGGCCGTAGAAGAGGACCGTCGGCTTGCCCGGCGCGCCCATCCACTCGCCGTAGACGAGAGGGTGGCCGGCCGTGTCGATCCGCTCGGCGTCGAGACCCGCCTCGCGCATCTTGCTCACCAGGAAGTCGCCCGCGCGCAGGACCTCGTCCTTGAAGTCCGGATCGGTCGAGATCGAGGGAATGCGGATGTAATCCTTCAGCTCCTCGAGGTATCTCTCCTTCTCCGCGTCGATGCGCCCGAGCACGTCCCGCGAATCGCTTCCCATCCCGTTCAGATCTCCTTTTCGTTCCGGGCTTCGCCCGGGGGCAGTCTAGCAGAGTCCTCCGCCCGGCCGGCGAGGCGCCGGAGGTTCACGGCGTTGACCAAAAAGTGCCCGACGACCGGCCCCAGGAGGTTGCCCCGCCAGACCATGATCCCGCCGAAAAGCGCCCCGGCGACGAAGGCGAACAGCGTCCACAGCCGGAACGCCTTGCCCGGCCCGCTGTGCAGCAGGCCGAACAGCGCGGTGGCCGCCACCCAGCCGAGCGTCCCCTGGACGGCGCCGCGGAAGAACAGCTCCTCGGCGAAGCCGGAGAGCGCGGCGAGGGCGACCGCCTCGGAGGTGGTGATGGACCCCAGCGTCGCCGCGAGCCGCGCTTCGAGCTCCTTCGCCAGGGGAAAGGCGCGCTCGGCCCCCCACCACGCGCCGAGGAGCAGCAGCCCCGCCCCGGCCCCAGCCCCGAGGTCCAGCCACCATCCCTTGGGATCGAAGAACAGCGACAGGGGGATCACCCCGCGCCGCGCTCCGATCCAGATCGCCCCGGCCAGCGCCAGGATCAGGTACAGACCCCAGGCAAAGCGGTAGAGCCGGCCCGGCGGCATGGAGTTGGAGGACTGCGGTTCCAAGAAATCCTGCGGCGCTACTGGTCGAAGGTCTTGCCGGTCTTCTTCCAGTCGGCCGCGAAGCGGTCGAGCCCGGCGTCCGTCAACGGGTGCTTGTAGAGCTGCTCCAGCACCTTGAACGGGATCGTGGCCACGTGCGCCCCGAGCATCGCCGCCTGCACGATGTGAATCGGATGCCGCACCGAGGCCACGAGCACCTTGGTGTCGAACCCGTAGTTGTCATAGATCGTCACGATCTGCTCGATCAGCTCCATCCCTTCCTCGGCGACGTCGTCCAGACGGCCGACGAAGGGGGAGATGTAGGCCGCGCCGGCCTTGGCCGCGAGCAGCGCCTGCGTCGCCGAGAAGCAGAGCGTCACGTTCGTCCGGATTCCCTCCTTCTTGAACGCGGCCACCGCGCGCAGGCCGTCGGGCGTGAGCGGCACCTTGACGACCACGTTGTCGGCGAGGGCGGCGAGCCGGTGACCCTGGGAGAGGATCTCCTCGTACTCCGTCGCCAGCACCTCGCCCGAGACCGGGCCGGGGACCAGCCTGGCGATCTCCTGGACCGTTCCCAGGTAGGGCCGGCCGGCCTTCGCGACCAGCGACGGGTTGGTGGTAACGCCATCGACCATGCCCCAGGCGAGGCCGGTCTCGATCTCTTTCATCTCAGCGGTGTCGAGGAAGAATTGCATGAAGAAACCCCTTTTGTCCGTTGCACGCCCCAGCGTGGGGCCGGGCTAGGTTACCACTGAAGGAAAGGGCCGGGGTCGAAGCCCCGCCCCGAGGATGGCCGGAGGAGACCCGGGCTCAGTGCACCGTCTCGTCCGGCTCCTCCTCGCCGTCCTCTTCCCCCTCCTCGAAGTCGGCCTCGTCGAGGACCGTCAGCCCGTCGACCTGGTCAGAGTCGTCCGGCTCGTCGGCCGCCTCGAGCTCCAGCTCGGCCGGCACCGGGCTGCCTTCCACCTTGGCGAGCTCGATCTCGGTCTCCTCGTCCTTCTCGGCGAGCTTGGCGACCGCCACGATGCGGTCCTCCGGATCGAGGTTCATCAGCTTCACTCCCTGCGCCGAGCGGCCGACCTCGCGGACGCCGGAGACGTTGAGCCGGATGATCATTCCCTCCTGGGTGATGAGCATCAGCCCTTCGTCCGGGGTCACGTACCGGACCCCCACGACCTCACCCGTCTTCGGGGTGACCTTCAGATTGATGATGCCGAGGCCACCGCGCCCCTGCCGCCGGTAGTCCTCGACCGGCGTCCGCTTGCCGTAGCCGCGCTCAGTGACGGTGAGCACCTGGCCGTGCGGATCGAGCTCCTCCATGGCGACCAGCCGGTCGCCGCCGCGAAGCCCGAGGCCCTTGACGCCGTAGGTGGCCCGGCCCGTCGCCCGGACGTCGCTCTCGGGGAAGCGGATCGAGAAGCCCTTCGCCGTGGCGAGCAGGATGTCCTTCTGACCGTCCGTCTCGCGCACCGAGAGAAGGCAGTCCCCCTCGTCGATGTTGATGCCGATGATGCCGCCCACCCGCGGATTGGCGTAGGCCGAGAGCTCCGTCTTCTTCATCGTGCCGTTCGCCGTGGCGAAGACGAGATAGCGGTCGTCGCGGAACTCGCGCACCGCGACCGTCGTCGCCAGCCGCTCGGTCGGCTCGAGGTTGAGCAGGTTGACGATCGCCTTGCCGCGCGCCGTCGGACTCGCCTCCGGGATCTCGTGCACCTTCAGCCAGTGGATCCGGCCGCTCTCGGTGAACACGAGGATGTAGCTGTGGGCGGTGGCGACGTAGAGGTGCTCGACGAAGTCGTCGTCCTTGGTCACCATCCCCGTCCTCCCCTTGCCGCCGCGCGCCTGCGCCCGGTAGAGCGTCAGCGGCGAGCGCTTGACGTAGCCGGATTGCGAGACGGTGATCACCATCGGCTCGTCCGCGATCATGTCCTCGATCGAGATGTCGTGCGTCTCGGGGATGATCTCGGTGCGCCGCGCGTCGCCGTAGCGCTCCTTGAGCTCGGCGAGCTCGCCCTTGATCTCCTCCAGCACCAGCCGGTCCGAGGCGAGGATCGCGCGCAGCCGTTCGATCAGCACCATCAGCTGCTTGTACTCCTCGACCACCTTCTCGCGTTCGAGCCCGGTCAGGCGCTGCAGGCGCATGTCGAGGATCGCCTGCGACTGCACCTCGGTCAAGGCGAAGCGCGACATCAGGTTCTCGCGCGCCTCGGAGGGAGTCTGGCTGGCGCGGATCGTCGCGATCACCTCGTCCAGGTGATCGAGCGCCTTGAGGATGCCTTCCAGGATGTGGGCGCGCTCCTCGGCCTTGCGCAGGTCATAGCGGGTGCGGCGGATGATGACCGTCTTGCGGTGGTTGAGGAAGTGGAAGAGCAGCTCCTTCAGCGTCATCACCTTGGGCTGGTTGTCGACGATCGCCAGCAGGATGATGCCGAAGGTGGTCTGCATCTGGGTCATCTTGTACAGCGAATTGAGGAGGATCTCCGGGATCGCGTCGCGCTTCACCTCGATCACGATCCGGATGCCTTCGCGGTCCGACTCGTCGCGCAGGTCCGAAATCCCTTCGATCTTCTTCTCGCGGATCAGCTCGGCGATCCTTTCGATCAGCCTCGCCTTGTTCACCTGATAAGGGATCTCGTTGACGATGATCGCCTGCCGGTCGGTGCGGGCGTTGGTCTCGATCTGGGTCCGCGCGCGGAGCTGGATGATGCCGCGCCCGGTGGTATAGGCCGAGCGGATGCCCTCCAGGCCGTGGATGAAACCCGCGGTGGGGAAGTCGGGCCCGGGGATCAGGGTCATCAGATCCTTGACCAGGACGTCCGGGTTTTCGATCAGCATCATCAGCGCGTCCACCACCTCGCTCAGGTTGTGCGGCGGGATGTTGGTCGCCATGCCGACCGCGATGCCGGTGGCGCCGTTGACCAGGAGGTTGGGGACGCGCGCCGGCAGCACCAGCGGCTCGGTCTCCGAGCCGTCGTAGTTCGGGGCCCAGTCCACCGTCTCCTTGTCGATGTCCTCGCGGAGCATCTCTTCCGCGAGCTTCATCAGGCGCACCTCGGTGTAGCGCATGGCCGCCGGGTTGTCGCCGTCCAGCGAGCCGAAGTTGCCCTGGCCGTCGACGAGCGGATAGCGCATGGCGAAGTCCTGGGCCATGCGCACCACCGTGTCGTAGATCGCCGAGTCGCCGTGCGGGTGATACTTGCCCATGACGTCGCCGACGATGCGCGCCGACTTCTTGTAGGGGCGGTCCGAGCGGTTGCCGCTCTCCCACATGCCATACAGCACGCGCCGGTGCACCGGCTTCAAGCCGTCGCGCACGTCCGGCAACGCGCGGCCGATGATCACGCTCATCGCATAATCGAGATAGCTGCGCTTCATCTCGTCTTCGATGCCGACCGGGATCGGCTGATCGAAGAGATTCTGGTCGTCGTTATCGCTCATCTTTGTTTATACGTCCAGATTCCGTACTTCCAGCGCGTTGTTCTGGATGAACGCGCGCCGCGGCTCGACCTCGTCGCCCATGAGGACCGTAAAGATGGCGTCGGCTTCAACGTCGTCCTCGACGTGTACGCGGAGGAGGCGGCGCTTGGTGGGATCCATCGTGGTCTCCCAGAGCTGCGTCGGGTTCATCTCGCCGAGGCCCTTGTAGCGCTGGATCGAGAGGCCCTTCTTGGCCCCTTCGTACAGGCTGTCGATCGCCTCTTCCAGCGTGTTGTGGACGTTGATCGTCTCCCCCTTGGCGAGGGTGAAGCGGGTCGCGGAGATCGCGTCGAGCCCGAGCTGATTGTTCGCCATGGCGCGGTATTCGGCGCCGGTGACCAGGTTCCAGTCGATGCGGATCTCGCGCTCGACGCCGTCGCGCTTCGAGAGAAAGCGGATGTAGAGCGTTCCGTGCTCCTCGTCCTGGCCGACGACCACGTCGTGAAAACCCGAGGCTTCGATCACCTGGGCGATCCGTTCGATCTTCTCCCGGTCGGTGAGCGACAGCTTGTCCTTGACGCCGTTCTGCAACGCGATCTTGATGGCATCCGCGGGATAGCCGCGCGAGACGAGCTTGTCGAGGTTCTGGCGGAAGAGGGCGATCTTCTCCAGGAAGTGGGCCAGCCGTACGCCGGTCAGGCGGCTGCCGTCGCCATTGCCGTTATGACCTTCGTCGTGCGAGATGTCGAGCTCCCAGGCGTCCTTGATGCGATCCACCAGGAAGACCTGGTACTCGCGGTCGTCCTTGAGATAGGTCTCGTTCTTGCCGTGCGAGACCTTGTAGAGCGGCGGCTGCGCGATGTAGAGATAGCCGCGCTTGATGATCTCTTCCATCTGGCGGTAGAAGAAGGTCAGGATCAGCGTCCGGATATGGCTGCCGTCGACGTCGGCGTCGCACATGATGATCAGCTTGTGATAGCGCAGCTTGTTGATGTCGAAGTCGTCCTTGCCGATGCTGGTGCCGAGCGCCGTGATCATCACCTTGATCTCGTCGGATGACAGCATCTTGTCGAAGCGCGCCTTCTCGACGTTCAGGATCTTGCCCTTGAGCGGCAGGATGGCCTGGAACTTCCGGTCGCGCCCCTGCTTGGCCGAGCCGCCGGCGGAATCGCCCTCGACCAGGAACAGCTCGGCCAGCTCGGGATTGCGCTCCGAGCAGTCGGCGAGCTTGCCGGGGAGGTTCGAGGCGTCGAGCGCGCCCTTGCGCCGTGTCAGGTCGCGCGCCTTGCGCGCCGCCTCGCGGGCGTGCGCCGCCTCGACGCACTTCTCGACGATCCGCCGCGCCTCGCGCGGGTTCTCCTCCAGGTAGGTGGAGAGCCGCTCGAAGACCACCTGCTCGACCCAGCCCTTGATGTCCGAGGAGACCAGCTTGTCCTTGGTCTGCGAGGAGAACTTGGGGTCCTTGATGCGCACCGAGATCACCGCCGTGAGCCCCTCGCGCACGTCCTCGCCGGTCAGGTTCTCTTTCAGGTTCTTCGCCAGGCCGCTCGCGGTCGCGTAGGCGTTGATCGCCCGCGTCAGCGCCGCCTTGAAGCCGGCCAGATGGGTGCCGCCGTCCCGGTTGTTGATCGTGTTGGTGAAGGCGTAGATGAGCTCCTGGTAGGCGTCGTTCCACTGCAGCGACACCTCGGTCGTCTCCGGGCCGGTGCCGTCGTCGCGCACGTCGATCAGGTGGATCGGCTGCGGATGGAGGGGCGTCTTGTTGCGGTTGAGGTGCTCGACGAAGGAAGAGATGCCCCCCGCGTAGACGAAGTCCGCCTCCTTGTCCGTCCGCTCGTCCTTGAGATGGATGTGGATCCCGCGGTTGAGGAAGGCCTGCTCGCGCAGCCTTGTCGCCAGGGTCTCGTAGTTGAACTCGAGGATGGCGAAGATCTCGGCGTCCGGCCAGAAGCGGATCTTGGTTCCCGTCCGGTCGCTCGCGCCGGTCGGCTCGATCGGGCTGACCGGGAAGCCGCGGTGGTAGGTCTGGCGCCAGATCCGGCCGTCGCGAGCGACCTCCAGCTCCAGGGTCTCGGACAGGGCGTTGACCACCGAGACGCCGACGCCGTGGAGACCACCGGAGACCTTGTAGGAGTTCTTGTCGAACTTACCTCCCGAGTGCAGCTCGGTCAGGATGACCTCGGCCGCCGACCGCCCCTCTTCCTTGTGCAGATCGACCGGAATGCCGCGGCCGTCGTCCTCCACCGTGATCGAGTTGTCCGAGTGGATGGTGACCTCGATCCGCGAGCAGTATCCCGCCTGGGCTTCGTCGACCGAGTTGTCCACCACCTCGAAGACCATGTGGTGGAGACCCGACGCGTCATCGGTATCGCCGATGTACATGCCGGGGCGCTTGCGCACCGCCTCCAGACCCTTGAGGACCTGGATGTTGTCAGCCGTATACGTCGCCTGTGGATCTGCCAAAACAGGATTCTCCATTCTTTTCCTGGGCTTGCTGCGCCCCTCGGGAGAGAGGCCTCGAAGAATATGAAAATTATACCACGAAAAAGGTCGCTTTGCGAGCCCGTTTACTACTGAAAACTCAACGGCTTAGGCTCGATTTACCGGGCTCCGGCGAGGGTCCCGGAAAACGGCGCAATATGGACCCTCGGGTATCGATTTCAACCGGAAAGGATGGTAGAAGATTCCCGGAAGCGGAGTTCCGGAAAATGGAAGCCTTTTTCCCGGCGTCTACTCCGCGAGCAGGGTCAGCAAGCCCCGCTCCATCTCCCAGATCGTCCCCACGTCGAGGGTCAGCCAGACCTGGGGACGGTTGGAGGTGGCGAAGAGCTGGGAGGCGCCGCGGAAGACCCCCCAGACGGCGGCCACGGTCGACGGCGCCAGCTCGGCGTCCATGTCGTCCAGCAGGTAGAGGGGAGGCCTGCCGGCCTCCTCCATGACTTGGCCGTGGGCGGCGAGGAGCATCAGGGAGAGGGCCTTGCGCTCACCGGCCGAGGCCACGCGGCGGATCTCGTGCCCTCCCCAGAGGATCTCAAGCTCGTCGCGATGGGGGCCGAGGAGAGGCATCTGGCGGCGGCGCTCGCGGTCGGCGATCCTGTCGAGCGCGGCGGCGATGACCTCGGCCCCCTCGAGACCGTTGGCCGGCGAGGGACGGTAGACGAGCTCCACGGCCGGAAAGGGGAGGCCCGAGGCCTCCAGCTTCCTGACGAGCTGAGCCTTGAGGAGCTCGACATAGCGCTGGCGCTGGGCGACGACGTCCGCCGCTGTGGCGGCCAGCATCTCGTTCCAGATCTCCAGGCCGGCGCCGTCCGCGAGGAGGAGACTCCGCTTCTGCCGCAGGGCTTCCCGGTATCGCCCGAGGAGCTCCAGGGCGGCGGGGCGGATTCCCACCACCCCGCGGTCCATGAAGCGGCGGCGCGCCCTGGGCGCCCCCACCAGGACCTCTGCTTCGGCGGCCGCCGTCCAGGCCACCACGGGGAGCACCCCCAGATGCTCGGCGAGCGGCGTCAGCTTGCCGTTGACCGCCCGCACCCGCTGCCCCTCCATCCAGCCGACCTCCAGGAAAGAGCGGCGGTCGGTCTCGACCTCGCCCTGGACGTGGAAGGAGCCGGCGCCATGCCGCGCGCAGTCGCCGATCTGGGCGGCGCGGAAGCTCCGGGTGGTGGCGAGGGCGTAGACGGCTTCCAGCAGGCTCGTCTTGCCGGCGCCGTTGCCGCCCAGCAGGAGGTGCGATCCCGCCCCGGGCTGCCAGCAGAGGGGCTCCAGGTTGCGGAAGTCGCGGGAGGTGAGGTGGGTGAGCATCGGAGGGGGATCATGTCGCATCCCCCGGAATGGCGGCTATACCGCCGAGAACCTCTCAGATCCGCATCGGCATGATCACGCAGAGGTAGCGGGTGTCCGGCCCCTCGTGCGGATAGCCCACGCACTGCGTGTTCTCGTCCTTGAGCTCCAGGCGGATCTTCTCGGTATCGACCGCGGCCAGGAACTGGGACAGGTAGTCCGGATTGATGCCGACCCGGAACTCGGGGCCGTCGTAGTCGCAGGCGACCTCCTCGACGGCCTCGCCGAGGTCGGAGTTGACCGCCGAGATCACCACCTGGTCGGTCGCGAACTGCAGGCGCACGGCGCGCGCCCGGTCGCCGGTCATCAGCGCGGCGCGCTGGACGGCTTCCACCAGGCTCTTGCGGTCGAAGAGCACCTTCTTGTCGTTGTCCTTGGCGATCACCCGCTCGTAGTCGGGGAAGGTGCCCTCGAGGATGCGGCAGATCAGCTCGCGCCGGCCGAGGCCGAAGGAGAGGTGATGCTCGCCGCGGCCGTAGGAGAGCTTCCCGTCCCCCTCGAAGCGCTGCAACTCCTGGAGGGCCTTGCGCGGCACCAGGACGGAGTCCTCGCCGCCGGCGCTCTCGAGCCCCCCCTCGACCAGGGCCAGCCGGTGACCGTCGGTCGCCACCATCTCGAGCGAGCCGTCCTTGAGCTTCAGCAGGGCGCCGTTCAACTGGAAGCGCGACTCCTCGGCCGAGACGGCGAAGAGGATCTTGGCGACCATCCGGCGGAACTCGGCGAAGGGGATCTCGACCCGGCGGCCCTCCTCGACGTTGGGAAGGGTGGGGAAGTCGTCCGGGGAGAGGCCGTGGATCTTGAAGCGCGAGCGGCCGGCCCGGATGGTGAGCACGCGGGGCTCCTCCTGGACCAGCAGCACCTCTTCCCCGGTGAGCGAGCGGATAATCTCAATCAGCTTCTTGGCCTGGACGGCGATCCCCCCCTCGCGCTTGATGTCCGCCTCGCACCAGGAGGTGAGCGAGACGTCGAGGTCGGTCGCGGCCAGATGGAGCTTGTCCCCGCCGGCGGTCAGCAGGAGATGCGAGAGGACCGGGATGGTGGTCTTGCGCTCGACGATGCCCTGCATCGGGGCCAGCTCGCCCAGGAACTCGCTACGGGTGACGCGGATCTCCATTCACTTTTCTCCCACTCTTCTCTATCTAGAAGACATCTGAATATAGCATAGCCGTAGTAGATAGTAGGCGCTGCGGAAACGGGGAAAACGAGTCTAAGTTCCTCAATGGAAGAACCTTAGGTTGGTGGGTAGGGGCTGTGCAGAACCTGTGGAGGGTCTGAGGAGACAGGGGAAAACCCGTAACCCGAAGAAAAAATCCGCAGAGGCTCCACAACGCTTCCGGAGAGAGCTCCGCAGGTTTTCCCCAGGCACACCAAGGCCCGCGGGATGAGCCTATAAGAAATGCAAGCATTGTGCCGGAAAGAGGAACCCAGGAGGATTCCGTCGAGCGGCGAGGAGATTCCTAGGCGAAGTGCTGCTCGAACGTCTGGAGGGTACGGTCGAAGTCCGGATCGGCGTCGCGCTTCTTCTGCACCGTCTCGCAGGAGTACATGACCGTCGAGTGGTGCTTGTCGTTGAAAAGTTTGCCGATCTCGGGGTAGGAAAGCGCCGTCAGCCGCTTGCACAGGTACATCGCCACTTGGCGGGGGATGACGATCTGCCGCGAGTTGCTTTTGCTCTTGATCTCGGAGACCTTGAGGTCGTAGTGCCGGGCGACGAACTTGATGATCTCGGCGGAGGCGGGCCGCTTCCCCTCCTCGGGGAGGATGTCCTTGAGCGTCTCGCGGGCGAGCGCCGGCGACAGGGGCTTGCCGGTCAGCGAGGAGAAAGCGATCACGCGCGTCAGCAGCCCCTCGAGCTCGCGGATGTTAGATCTCACCTGCTGGGCGATGAACTCCGCCACCTCCTCGGGGAGCTGCACGCCTTCGAACGAGGCCTTGCGCTGCAGGATCGCCACCTTGGTCTCGAGGTCCGGCGGCGTGATGTCGGCGATCAGCCCCCACTCGAAACGGCTGCGCAGCCGCTCCTCCAGGGTCGGGATGTTGCGCGGCGAGGAGTCGGAGGAGAGGATGATCTGCTTCTGGCTGGTGTAGAGCGTGTTGAAGGTGTGGAAGAACTCCTCCTGCGTCCGCTCCTTGTTGGCCAGGAACTGCACGTCGTCGAGCATCAGCACGTCGATCGTGCGGTAGCGCTCGCGGAAGGCCGGCATGCGGTCGAAGCGGATCGAGTTGATCAGCTCGTTGACGAACTGCTCGGCCGCCAGGTAGAGCACGCGCAGCTGCGGCCGGCTGCGCTGGATCTCATGGCCGATCGCGTGCAGCAGGTGGGTCTTGCCCAGGCCGACGCCGCCATAGAGGAAGAGCGGGTTGTAGGAGAGCGACGGGTTCTCGGCCACGCGCCGGGTGGCGGCCAGGGCGAACTCGTTGGACTTGCCCTCGACGAAGCTGCCGAACGTGTACTTCGGGTTGAAGCTGGACGGCGCGATCGGCAGCTCGTCCACGGGAACCAGGACATCGTCCAGCGAGAACAGCACCTCGAAGCCCGGATCGCCCAGCCCCGCCACCGCCCGGTCCACCATCGGCCGGTAGCTCTCCTCCAGGGTGTGGAGGAACCGCGAGTTGGGAGCGACCAGCACGAGACGGTTGCCGTTCTCGTCGCCGACCTTGAGGGGGCGGAACCAGGTGGCGAATTCCTCAGGGTCGAGTTGCTGCTGCAACTGTCTCTGGAGGATAGACCAGAAGGATTGCGACATGAGACCTCGAAACGGCGCGATAGTCTATTTCCACAGAATTTCCACAGGCTGTGGAAATCCTTGCCCTGAGAGGATTGGCTTCCTGGAGCGGCTTAGGTGACTGCGACCTGACTCATCATAGCACAGCCGAAAGGCGCCGCAAGCCCCCGGCGCAGGGTGCCGGAAAAGTGCCTGAAACTTATTCATGTCAAAGGTTTGTGGTCAATTTACCGGGTCAGAACGGCCGCGCCAGCCGGGAGATCTCCGGCGGCAATTGGAGCAGGCGGGGAGAGGTGATCTCGAGCGCCTTGACGGCCTCCGCCAGGGCCGCCGGGAGGCGCGGCCGCCGTTTTTCGGCGACGAGGTCCAGCCACGACGGCGGCGCCGGATAGAAGTCCACGCCGACCGTCTCGCCGGCGCCGATCCGGGCCTGCTGGCGGGCGATCTCCAGGGCGCGGTCGAGCCCTCCCAGCTCGTCGACCAGGCCGATCTTCTGGGCCGCCGCGCCGGTCCACACCCGCCCGCCCGCCACCCCCTCGACCGCCGCCCGGCTCATCCGGCGGCCGGCGGCGACGTGGCCGACGAAGGTCTGGTAGGCATGGTCCATCAGGAGCTGCATCCGGGCCTCCTGCTGCGGGGTATAGGGCTGGAGGGTGGAGTAGATGTCGGCGTTGGCCCCCCGCTTCTGGGAGTCGTGGCCGAGCCCGAGGATCTCCTCCTCGAGGCCGCGGGTGACGAACTTGCCGCCGAAGATGCCGATCGAGCCGGTCAGCGTCGCCGGCTCCGCCACGATCCGGGTGGCTTTGGCCGCGATGTAGTAGCCGCCCGAGGCCGCCTCGTCGGACATCGAGACGACCACCGGCTTCTTCGCCTTGAGCCGCTCGACCTCGCGCAGGATGAAGTCGGAGGCGAGCGGCGAGCCGCCGGGGCTGTCGATGCGCAGGACGACCGCCGAGACCTCGTCGTCGCCGGCCAGGGCGCGCAGGAGCTTCGCCATGTCGTCCGAGCCGAGGTAGACCTCCTCCGTCCAGGGGGCGGTGCCGCCCCCGCCGCGGACGATCTCGCCGAGGGCGAAGACCACGGCGACGCGCCTGGCCGAGAGGACGGCGCCCGGGCGGTAGTCCTCGATCGCCAGGTAATTCGGCTTGCGCCCGAGCCGCTTCTCCAGGTGGTCCCTGAACTGGTCCGGGTAGGAGAGCCGGTCCACCAGCCCGCGCGCCAGCGCCTCCTCGGCCGACCAGGGGGCGCCGTCGATCAGCGCGCGCACTTGCGGCTCACTCTTGTGGCGCGCCTCGGCCACCGCCGAGACGATCTGGGCGAAGTAGCCGTCGAGCACCGCGGCGATCGCCTCCCGGGCCTCGGGGCTGTACTGGCTCTGGGTGTAGGTCTCGACGGCGCTCTTGTAGCGGCCGACCCGGTTGAACTCGGGGGTGACCTTGAGCTTGTCGAGCGCGCCGCGCAGGAACCGGTTCTCGATCGACAGGCCGATCAGGTTGAGGTCCCCGGCGGGGGCGAGGTCAATCGTCTCGCAGGCGGTCGCCAGATAGTAGGGGAGGGTGCCGTTCGACCCCTCGCCGGCGGTCTCCAGGTAGCACTCCACGAACTTGCCGGCCCGCCGCAGGGCCATCATCTGGCGCCGCAGCTCCTGGGCCTTGGCGAGGCCGAGCTCGGCGTTCTGGAGGTAGACGGCGAGGCCGCGCACGGCGGGGTCCTGGCGGGCGGCGCGGAAGGCCGGGTAGAGCTCGGCGATGCTGCCCGGCTCGGCCTCGCCGCCGAAGGGGAGGCGCGGCGCCCGCTGCTCCAGCACCGGGCCGGCGAGGTGCCAGACGAGCACCGTCGGACCGTCGCCCAGGGCGTTCCCCCGCTTTCCCATCCGGATGCCGGCGAGGGTCGCCAGCAGGGCGATGCCGAGCAGCAGCAGGAAGATGAGCAGCAGCTTCTTCATGGCCGCATCCTACCGTGCTCGTCCCGGCTGTCTTCCCGGTGGCTCTCCCAGTAGGCTTGCCAGGCGTCCATCTTCTGCGGATCGAGGCGGGCGACGTTGCAGACGGCGTCGCCGGGATGGACCAGCGGCAGCCGGGTGAGCCCCAGCACGATCCCCGGATGCGGCGACTTGAGCGAGCTGCGCCCGCGCCCGAAGGGGTTGCTGTTGACCGAGAACCTCCTGGCCGCGGCTCAGCGGCTGCCCGAGCTCGACCCGCAGATCGAGGATCCCCCCCTTGCGGGAGCGGATCCAGCGGGTGCGCTCGATCCACAGCCGCAGCGGCGGGGAGGCGGGCTCGCCCGGCAGCATCCGGAGCGACCGCAGCACGTTGAGCACCCCCTGGATGCCCACCTCGATGAACGGCCGCTCGAGCCGGCGGGCGCTCCCCGCCTCGTAGACGATCGTCGGCACCCCCGCCGCCACCGCCGTGCGGCGCAGCGACCCCTCCGGACCGGCGCCGTCGACGATCAGCGGGCAGCCGAAGGCCCCGGCGAGCTCCACCACGGCGGGGTTCGAGAGGTCGGCGCGGATCTGCGGGTAGTTGGTGCGCTCGCCGCCGGCCGTGTGGAGGTCGAGCCCGAAGTCGCTCTTGCGGATCACCTCGCGGAAGAGGACGTCGGCCAGGCGGGCGGTGAGCGACCCCTTGCGGCTGCCGGGGAAGGAGCGGTTGAGGTCCCGGCGGTCGGGCAGGCGGCGGTCCTGGTTGAGGAAGCCGGGGACGTTGACCACCGGTACGGCGATCAGCGTGCCCTTCAAGCCGCTGAAGTCGGCGTCGTTCAGCAGGCCGCGCAGGATGCCGACGCCGTTGAGCTCGTCGCCGTGGACGGTGGCGGTGACGAACAGGGTGGGGCCGGGCGAGCCGCGCACCACCGTCACCGGCACCGTCACCGGCTCGGCGGCGTAGGACTCGGCCACCTTGAGCCGCAGCTCGGTGGTCTCCCCGGGGGCGACGGAGGAGCCGGCGAAGGAGAGCGGCTCGGGGGTGTCCGTCCTCGGCGTCATCCGCGGCCCCGGGTGTGCGGGTGGCCCTGCGGAGCGCGCTCGAGGACGAAGTCGATCATCGCGCCGGCGACGTCGACGCCGGTCGCCCCCTCGATCCCCTCCAGCCCGGGCGAGCTGTTGACCTCGAGGACCATCGGTCCCTCGGCGGAGGGGATCATGTCCACGCCGGCGATGTTGAGCCCCAGCACCTCGGCGGCGTGGACGGCGGTCGAGACGTAGGCCTCGGCGAGCTCCACGCCCGTGGCGGTCCCGCCGCGGTGGAGGTTGCTGCGGAACTCCCCCTCGCCGGCTTGGCGCGCCATCGCCGCCACCACCCGGCCGCCGACCACGATGGCGCGGTAGTCCGTGCCGTGCGCCTCCTCGATGAAGGCCTGGATGAGGATGTTCTGCCCCAGCGAGCTCATCGCGTCGAGCACCGACTCGGCCGATTTGGCCGACTCGGCCAGGATGACGCCCATCCCCTGCGTCCCCTCGAGGAGCTTCAGGATGACGGGGGCGCCGCCGACCCGCTTGATGGCGGAGCGCACGTCCTCGCGGCGGCGGGCGAAGGCGGTCGGCGGAATGCCGATGTCGTAGCGGGAGAGGAGCTGGAGGCTGCGCAGCTTGTCGCGGCTGCGCGAGATCGCCTGGCTCTCGTTGGCGGGGAAGACCCCCATCATCTCGAACTGGCGCAGCACCGCCAGGCCGTAGAAGGTGATCGAGGCGCCGATCCGCGGCACCACGCCGTCCACCCCGGCCACCCGCTCGCCGTTGTGGAAGACCTCCGGCCGCTTCTTCGACAGCTTGACCACGCACTGCAGCGGGTCGAGCACCGCCACGTCGGCGCCGCGCCGGCGGCAGGCCTCGATCAGGCGCGAGGTCGAGTACAGCGTCGCCTTGCGCGACAGGATGGCGATCTTCATCCGCTCTTCATCCGCCCTTCATCCAATAACCCGATGACCGTTTCCTTCCCGCCTTCGGTCTTCCGCTTCCGGGGGTGCCATTCGCGGAGCAGGTACTTGCAGGCGACGTCCACCCGGAAGTCCCCCTCCAGGGCCTTCCGGCCGAGGATCATACGAAACAGCATGCCGGAGCGGTCGGTCAGGGTGATCAGGATCTTCTTGCGGACCGGACCGAGCACCATCTCCGTCTCGATGACCGGGCGGACCTCCGGATGGCCGCCGGAGTCGACCACGCGGACCCGCTTGAGCACCCGCGCCCGGGTCCGCACCCGCGCCTCCGGCCGCCGGCGGTCGGGCCCGAAGGCGATCTCCACCAGCTCGGAGCCGTCGGCGAAGACCTCCAGGACCGCGAGCGAGTCGACGTGGAGCGTCGAGGTCCGGGCGCCGGTGTCCACTTTGGCTTTCAGGCGGATGATTCCCAGCTCGGGCAGGTCGAGATACTCCTTCCAGCCCACCGTCCGGTTCTCGCCAGGCTCCGGCATCGGGCGCCCGCTTCAGGCCTCTCCGGGCCAGAGTGTCCGGTGGGTGTAGAAATCACCAGCCCCGAGGGATGCATTTGTACGAATGAAACCAAGAAAAGGGATCTCCCTCCCGGTGGAAGCCGCGGAGGGGGGATGAAAAGCATATTCCATAAGGGTTTGCGATCTTACACGAAATCAGGCACGCTGCTTGCACAGATAGAGGGACACAAATTAGTTGGGAATGAGGGGGAGGTTCCATCCAGCCAACCGAAGACCCATCCTTTGGAGATCCTAAGCGATCTCGTCTTTGAAATCCTTCCGATTCCCCTCATCAGGGGTAGATCCAACCAAGCCAACCCGGAAACAGGAACCTCCCTCCCTGAGCCCCCCGCCGCCCAAGCGCCGGGGGGCATCATTTTTTGGGGCAAGCTCGGGAAAGCCAGGGGCAAGCCTGCCTGAACACCGGACGATAAACCGGGCACGGCTGTTGCAGATGGTAGTGGCAGGACACACGAGGGGGAGGTTCCAGACCAACCAAACTTGTCCTACCTGATTGCGAGATCATAAAAGATCTCACCCTCTTTCGATCCGACCCGAATCCCCTAGGTACAGGGGTACAGCCACAATAGCCAACCCGGAGAGATGGGGCCTCCCCCCCTAACCTCCTCCCAACGGGAGGAGGGGCTCCCAGCGAAAGCCGGGAGCCTTTTTCTTTTCCGGGCTCCTCGAATCCCACCCTTCCTGCTCCTGCCACCCTGCCAATTTGACCGTCCGCGACCGGTTAGAATGACGCGATGCGGCGCGTAGATGCCCTTCTGGCGTGGTTCGACCGCCATCGCCGCGATCTGCCCTGGCGGCGGACGAGCGATCCCTACAAGATCTGGCTCTCCGAGGTCATGCTCCAGCAGACCCGGGTCGAGACGGTGCTCCCTTTTTACACCCGTTTCCTTGAAAAGTTTCCCGCCGTCGAGGATCTGGCCCGGGCGGAGCTCTCCGAGGTGCTGGCTCTCTGGTCCGGTCTCGGCTACTACCGGCGGGCGCGCCAGCTCCACGCCGCGGCCCGCGAGATCGCCGCGGCGGGGGCGTTCCCGGCGACCGTCGAGGCGCTCCTCGCCCTCCCCGGCATCGGGGCCTACACCGCGGCGGCGGTGGCGAGCATCGCCTTCGGCGTCGCCGCGCCGGTGATGGACGGCAACGTAGAGCGGGTCCTCTCCCGCTGCTTGGCCCTGGAGGAGGACCCGCGGGCGAGCGGACCCCGCCGGCGCCTCCTCGCCGCCGCCGCCGGGCTGCTCGATCCCCGCCGCCCGGGCGACAGCAATCAGGCCCTGATGGAGCTCGGGCCACCCTCTGCGCCCCGCGCAATCCCAAGTGCCTCCTCTGCCCCCTCCTCCCCGGCTGCCGCGCGGCCCAGGAGGGGGACCCCGAGCGCTATCCCACCCCCAGAGTGAAGCGCGAGGCCGAGCGTCACCGCCTGCTGGTGGCCGTGGTCGAGAACGACGCCGGGGTGCTCCTCTTCCGCCGCCCGGAGGACAGCACCCTCCTGGCCGGCACCTGGGAGCTCCCCTGGACCGCCCTCGAGCGGGACGGCGTCGCGGCGGCGGAGGCTCCCGCCGCCGCCCTCGCCGGCCGCTATGGCGGACTCTGGACCCTGGGCCCCCGGGCCGCCGGGGTGCGGCACGGCATCACCTACCGGGACCTGGAGGTGGACGTCCACCGGGCGGAGCTCGCCTGGGGAGGCGAGGTGCGGGACGGCTGGGCCGCCGGCTTCTTCGAGGAAGCCGGGCGCGCCGGCCTGCCGCTGTCGTCGCTGGTGGGAAAGGTGTTGAAAGCGCTGCCGGCTACAGCAGCCAGGCCGGCTACTGCGGCGGCGGCGGCACCGGCCAGGAGATCCCGGAGCCGCCGGCGATGATGAACCAGCCGATGATCTTGTCATCCAGCTCGCGCAGGCGGCTCGCCACCAGGTTGCAGAGGATGGTCAGCAGCCGGATCGATGACAGCTTGTGGATGTCGAGGATCCCCTCCAGCACCTCGCGGGAGATGACGAGCACCACCGCCCCCCCGTCGTGGGCCCGGGCGTCGGCCGAGCGGGACGCATTGTCGATCAGCGCCATCTCGCCGAAGTAGCCGCCGCGCTCGAGAAAGGCGAGGGCCTCCTCGCCCGCCCCGGGGATGAACTTGCTGATCATCACCCGCCCCTCGAGCACCACGTACATCTCGTTGCCCATCTCGCCTTCGCGGAAGATCACCTGGTTGGGCGCGTACTTGCGCTCCTTCGACAGGGAGGAGAGGAAGTTGATCTCCATGCTGGAGAGCTTCTGCTCCTGGAAGAGCTTGCGCTTGGAGGCGAGGTCGACGTGAAACTCGCTCGCCGTCTCGCGGGCGGCGGCGGGCTCGGCGCTGGCGGGCTTGCCGGTCTCGGAGAAGAACTGGGTGAGGTTGTCGTTGGTCTGCCGCAGCTTGGAGGACAGGCTCTTCCAGAACGTCCAGTAGAGCGCCAGCTTGAAGCGCGGGTCGGCTTCCATGACGGTCGAGAGCGCCATCGGGTTGAGGCCGATCAGCTCGGTCTCGGCCGTGGTCACCGCGTCCCCCGAGCGGGGCACGCGGTCGACGAAGGAGGTCTCGCCGAACAGGGTCCCCGGCTCCAGGGCCGCCAGGCTGAAATGGCCGTAGGGCGTCCGCCGCTGGATGCGCACGCCGCCGCTCTCGATCATGTAGGCGTCCTGGGTCTCCTCCCCCTCCTTGACCACGGTGGCTCCCGCCGGAAAGCGGTTGCGCGTGGCGCACTGGGCGAGCAGGGCAAGCTGCTCGTCCGAGAAGTGGGAGAAGATCTCCCACCGACGAAGAAGGCTCTCGATTCCCAAGATGGCGCTCATTGTAGCGGAGGTCGGGCTGATTCAGGTGGACCGTGAGCGTCCTGGTTTGCTCCTGCTCGCCTCCTTCGTGTGCGCGCCTGCGGCGCTGCCAGTCGGCTGCGCGGAGCAAACCAGGGCACTCACGGTCCACAGTCTGGCTAGATGGAGAGGGAAAGCTGCGCCGGGCGCAGCCGCTCCCAGGCGGCCCGCTCCACGGCGTCGAGCCAGCCGGCGCGCGCCGCGGGATCGAGCCCCAGGACGGGGAGCCGCCGCTCGGCGATCTCCTGGACCAGGCGCTCCTCGACCGCCCGCTGGAACCCCGGATCGGGCGAGCGCACGCCGTCCGGGCTCAAGGTCTCGACGATGGGGACGTGGACCAGCAGGTCGTACCCCCGGAGCCAGTACTCGACCAGCCGCTCCGGCCCCTCCTGGCGGCCGGCGGCGAGCAGGAGATAGACGTAATTGTCGAGCACGCTGCGGTCGCAGACCACGACCGGATACCGCGCCTGGGCGACCAGCTCCTCGGCGATCTGGGTGTGGAGGATCCACGACTGCGCCGCCACCGACGTCTCCTGGTTGATCGGCAGCGGGCACCGTCGCGCCACCTCGTGCACCACCTCGATGCCGACGTCCCGCCGCTTGAGCCGCGCCGCGAGCCCGTAGCAGAGCGTGGTCTTCCCCACGCCGTGGCTGCCGATGAAGGCGATCTTGAAGCGGGGGGTGGGGATCATCGGGGGATTGTAGTTCCAGCTCGGAAGAGACTTTCCAGGATCCCCACCGCCGCCTCCATCTGCTCCTCCCGGATCGTCAGCGGCGGCACGATCTGCCCGACCCGGCCCTCCGGCCCCCCGGCGAGGAGGAGAACGCCGCGGGACCACGCGCCGAGCATCCACCTCTTCGCCGCCTCCGCCGTCCGGAGCTGGATTCCCCAGAGGAGGCCGCTGCCGCGGACCTCCTCGACCTTCGGAAAGCGGTCCGGCCAGGTGGCGAGGCGCCTCCCGAGGCCCTCGCCCAGGCGGGCGGCCCGCGCCGGGAGGTCCTCCTCCCGCAGCACGTCCAGGGTGGCGAGGGCGGCGGCGCAGGCGAGCGGGTTGGCCAGGAAGGTCGCGGTGTGGCGCGCCTCGCCAGGAGTCTCCCAGCAGCGGAAGAGCTCGCGGCGGGCGATCACGGCGGCGATCGGCAATCCGCCGCCCAGGGCCTTGCCGCAGCAGAGGATGTCCGGACGGACGTCCTCCGGCTCGACGGCGAAGAGGGTCCCCAGGCGGCCGAAGCCGGTGAAGATCTCGTCGGCGATCAGCAGCGCGCCGTGACGGCGGCAGATCCCGGCCAGCCCGGCCAGCCAGCCGGCGGGGGGAAACAGCACCCCCTCACGGCCGACGACCGGCTCGACGATGGCGGCGCCGATCCGTCCGGTGCCGAGAACCTCCTCCACCCGGCCGAGATCGCCGCCGAAGGGGAGGCGGCGGACGTGGCCGTGGAGGTGGGCGGCGAAGGGGGCGCGGAACTCCTCCCGCGAGGTGACGGCGAGGGCGCCGAGCGTCAGCCCATGGTAGGAGGGCTCGAAGGCGAGCACCCCCGGCCGGCCCGTGGCCCCCAGGGCCGTCTTCAGGGCGATCTCGACCGCCTCGGCGCCGGAGATGGCGAAGAAGACCTGGGGATCGTCCACCGGGGCGATCTCCACCAGCCGCCGGGCGAGCTCGACGCGCAGCGGATGGGCCATGACGTCCCCCAGGGCATGGAGGAGGCGGCCTGCCTGCTCGCGCACGGCTTCTACCACTCTTGGGTGACGGTGGCCGACCGCCGCCACCCCGAAGCCGGAGGTGAGATCTATATAGAGATTGCCGTCGACGTCGCGGACGTTGGCCCCCCTCGCCTCCTCCCAGACGATCGACGGCTGCCCGCCGCCGTTTTCACCTCCGGCGATCGTGTTGACCCCGGGGGCCTCGAATTTCCCGAGGGCGGCCGACAGCTCCCGGGAGCGCGGCCCAGGCGGAGGGGTGACGATCCCGGGGAGGAGGTCGCCGAAGGTCACATCTCGCGCCGGCCGGCCAGCGAGCGGCCCAGCGTCACCTCGTCGGTGTACTCGATGTCGCCGCCCACCGGCATGCCGAAGGCGAGGCGGGTGACCCGCACCCCGCGGGCCTTCAGCAGCCGCGCCAGGTAGAGGGCGGTCGCCTCCCCCTCGACGTTGGGGTTGGTGGCGAGGACCACCTCCTCGATGCCGGCGAGGCGCTCGAGGAGGCCGGGGATGGCGAGGCGGTCGGGGCCGATCCCCCGGTGCGGGGAGAGCGCCCCGAGCAGGACGTGGTAGAGGCCGTGATACTCGCCCGTGCGCTCGATCGGCTCGAGGTTGAACGGCTCCTCGACGACGCAGATCCGGGCGCGGTCCCGCCGCTCGTCGGTGCAGTAGCGGCAGGGGTCCACGGCCGTGATGGAGTTGCAGACCGAGCAGTGGAAGAGCTTCTCCTTGACCTCCAGGATGGCGGCCGCCAGCGCCTCGGCCTCCGCGGGGGTCACCTTGAGGAGGTAGTGGGCGAGGCGGGTCGCGGTCTTGGGGCCGATGCCCGGCAGACGGGAGAAGCTCGCCGACGAGCCGGGCCAGGGGATCGGACATCCTTCGCCTGCTTCTCCGGCAGGGCCTAGAAGAGGCCGGGCATGCTCGACGCCAGCGAGCCCATCTTCCCCTGCATCGTCTCCTCGATCTTGCGGCCGGCCTCGTTGACCGCGGCGACGATGAGGTCCTCCAGCATCGAGGGATCCTTGGGGTCCATGGCCTCCGGGTCGATCGTGCAGCCCACGAGCTGCTTGTGGCCGCTCATCTTCACCGTCACCATGCCGCCGCCGACGCTCGCCTCGACCACCAGCTCGTTCAGCTCGCGCTGCAGCCGCTTCTGCATCTCTTCGGCCTGCTTCATCAGGTTCTTCATGCTGCTCATCGCGGTTCAATCCTCCGTAGGGCTTCCGTGCTCTTGGACGGCTTCGATCTGGCTGCCTTTGAAGATCTCGAGGACGGCCTGGACCGCCGAGTTCTTTTCGATCCCCTGGCTCCCCGCCGGTCTCTTCTCCTCGCGCGAGGCGGCCGGCGGGGCGTTGCGGCTCTCCATGATAGCGGCGCGGGTGCCGGTTCCCCACACCACGACGGCGGCCTCCTCGAGGATCGCCCGGTTGGCCTCCAGCCTGCCCCGCAGGTAGGTGTCCCCCACCGGATACAGGATGGTCACGCCGCCGTTCTCGTAGAGGATAGCCTCCGCGGCGTCCAGGAAGCCACCCAGGTTCTGCTTCCGCTTGGCGACCTCCTCCCGGTAGACGTTGACCGGGTCGCGCGGCCGGCCCGGCGCGGGCGCTGACGCGGGCGCTTCGGGCTTCGGCGCGGGCGGCGCTGGAGCCGGCGGTCGTGCTTCCACCGGCTGCGGCCGCGGCGGCGGCGCCGATGAGGGCGATGGCGGCGATGGCGGCGGCGATGGCGGCGGAGAGACGGGGCGCGGGGCCGGAGCGGGCCGGCTCGCAGGGGCAGCAGCCGCCGGCATGGGCTCGGCGGTCCCGCCGGCGAGCATCTCCTCGATCCGGGTGAGTTTCGGCAGCTCCGCGGCGCGCAGCCAGGCGATCTCGACCGCCAGCGCGCCGGTCTCGCTGCGCCGCACCACCATCTCGCTGGTCAGCAGCAGGTTCATCAGCCGCAGCAGGTTCTCGTAGCCGCTCCCGCGGGCGAGGCCGGCGAGGGCCTGCGCCTCCTCGCCGGGCAGGTCCACCTGCTCGGGCGAGCCGCCCATGGCGAGGTGGAGCGCGTCGCGGCAGAAGGCGAGGAACTGGCCGTAGACGTGGCGCGGGTCCCAGCCCTCCTCCTCGATCCGGCGCACCGCGGCGCCCACCACCTGGGGGTCGCCGCCGAGGATGCCGGCGAGCAGGGTGTAGAAAAGGGCGGTGTCGAGCCCGCCGAGGAGCCGCACGGCGTCCTCGTCGGCGATCGCGCTCGAGCCGAAGGTGGCGAGCTGGTCGAGCAGGGCCACCGAGTCGCGCACGCTCCCCTCGCCGGCGCGGGCGATCAGCCGCAGCGCCGCGTCGCTCGTGCGGATCCCTTCGGACTCGCAGATCGTCCGCAGGTGCGCCGCCAGCACCGGCGACGGCACGCGCCGGAAGTTGAACTCCTGGCAGCGCGACAGGATCGTCGCCGGAACCGCGTCGATCTCGGTGGTGGCGAAGATGAAGACCAGGTGCGCCGGCGGCTCCTCGACGATCTTCAGCAGGGCGTCGAAGGCCTGGCGAGACAGGCGGTGGATCTCGTCGAGCACCACCACCTTGTAGCGGTCGCGGGCGGGGCCGTACTTCAGGCTCTCGGTGAGATCGCGGACCTGCTCGACCTTGGAGTAGGTGGCGGCGTCCACCTCGATGACGTCGAGGTCCGAGCCGCGGGTGATCTCGACGCAGGCCGCGCACTCGTTGCAGGGATCGGCCGCCGGGCCGCGCTCACAGTTGAGCGCCTTGGCGAGGACGCGCGCCGCCGTCGTCTTCCCCACTCCCCGGATGCCGGAGAAGAGGTAGGCCTGCGCGATCCGCCCCTCCTGGAGACCGTTGCGCAGAGCGGTGACGATCGGCTCCTGGCCGACGAGGCTGGAGAAATTCTGCGGGCGCCACTTGCGCGCGAGGACCTGGTACGTCATGGGAGATGTAGAGATGACAGTGGTCTACGAAGGGTTCCGGTGAAGCTGCGGCACTCGTCCGCATGCCTTATCGCTGCTCCCTTCCGGGCCTGACGAGGTTCGGCACTGGTCGATGCACAGGACCCGAACCCTTCGTGGGCCACTGCAAGGCCCTCATGCTACGTCCTGGGGCCGGCGAAGTAAAGAACGCGGCGCGATACCCTGAAACCGGGGCCCGCCGGCGCGAATTCCCGCCGGATGGAACGCCCGCGCTTTGCGGGAATCCCCATCTCGGGTAACATACGCGTTCCCGTCCGGGCGGGTGGCGATGGTATCTCCTTGGAAAGACCGGAAGATCAGGTCTGGATGACCGAAGCCCTCGCCGAGGCGAGGCGCGCCGCCGGGATCGGCGAGGTGCCGATCGGCGCGGTGGTGGTCCGCGAGGGGGAGGCGCTGGGGAGGGGCCACAACCGCCGCGAGACCGACGGCGATCCGCTGGCGCACGCCGAGATCCTGGCGATCCGGCAGGCGGCGGCGAGGATGGGCGGTTGGCGGCTCTCGGGTTGCACGCTGTACGTGACCCTGGAGCCCTGCGCGATGTGCGCCGGAGCCCTGGTGAACAGCCGCGTCGAGCGGCTGGTCTACGGGGCGCCCGATCCGAAGGCCGGCTACTGCGGCACCCTGGGCAACCTGGTCCAGGACCCGCGGCTCAACCACCGGCTGGAAGTGACGGCCGGCGTGCTGGAAAGCGAGAGTGCCGCGCTGCTGCGCGGTTTTTTCGCGTCGCTGCGGCGCAGGCCGTAGCGGGGTTCTTTGGAAAAGACAAGATCCGGAGAGATGTCCGAGTGGCTTAAGGAGCACGCTTGGAAAGCGTGTGTAGGGGAAACTCTACCGTGGGTTCGAATCCCACTCTCTCCGCCAAGGATCTCGACGAAGGATTTACCGGAGAGGTGCCAGAGCGGTCGAATGGGGCGGTCTCGAAAACCGTTGGCCGGGCAACCGGTCCGTGGGTTCGAATCCCACCCTCTCCGCCATTCGTTCTCGCCCGGTGGGGCGGGCGTCCTTGACGCTCCCGCTCCAGGTGGACTACTTTACGAGTTTCGTCCGAATTGGCGGGCGGCTCCGGATGAGCCGGCGGTCCCGCAACCCATGACCTCGACTTCGAAGAAGGCGGTTCCAAGTGAAACGGACTTTTCAGCCCAACAACCGTCGGCGCAAGCGGACGCATGGCTTCCTGGTGCGGATGCGCACCAAGAACGGCCGCGCGGTGATCGCGCGGCGGCGCCAGAAGGGCCGCAAGCGCCTGAGCGTCTGATGGCGGACGGCCATCGTCCGCCCAGCCCCCTCGCGGGCGTGGCGGGCGAGCGTCTGCTCCCCGAAGAGAAGGTGCGGCGGCGGACGGACTACCTCAGGTGCTACCGGACCGGCCGGCGGCGGCACGGCTCGCTCGCCATCGTCTACTTCGTTCCGAACCAGCTCGGGTTTCCGCGCCTCGGGATCACCGCCAGCCGCAAGGTGGGCAAGGCGGTGGTGCGCCAGCGGATCAAGCGCAGGATCCGGGAGGTCTACCGGCGATGGCAGGACCGCGGCAAGCTTCCCGCCCTGGATCTGGTCGTCCATCTGAAGCCGGAGGCCAGCAAGAGCGACTTCCACGGTCTGCGGTCGGAGCTGCTGCGGCTGCTCGGGGGCCTGCGCGAGCGGCGGGAGCCGGCGGCGGGAAGCGCATGAAGCGGACGACCCGGCTGCTGGTCTTCCTGCTCGGCGTCTACAAGCGCCGCATCTCGCCGCTGCTCCCCCGCTCCTGCCGTTTCTCTCCGACGTGCTCCGAATATGCGCGGCTCGCTCTCCTCAAGCACGGCCCCTGGCGCGGCGCCCTCCTTTCGGCGGGCCGCCTGATGCGCTGCCAACCCTTCCATCCGGGCGGGATCGACCTGCCGTAAGCGGCCCCGGCCGGCGGAACCCGCGTCAGACATAAGAAAAGGATCCGAACCTCCGTGGAAAATCGCCGTCTGCTCCTTGCCTTCGTGCTGTCCCTGGCCGTCATCGCGGTCTGGTACTCCCTTTTTCCGGCGGCCAAGCCGAAGCCGCCGGAGCCCCTGCCGGCCCAGAGCGAGAGAGCGCCGGCGTCGGCTCCCACGCCCGCGCTGGGCACCTCTCCCGGCGGGCCCGCCACGCCCCCTGCGGCCGCCGCGCCGGCCGCCCCCGGCGCCGTGGCGGGCACTTCGGTCAGTCCGGCTCCGCCCGTCCCGCAGCTCCAGGCCGCGGCGGAGGAGAAGGTCACCCTGCAGTCCGGCCGCAGCCGCGCGGTGCTCACCAACCGCGGCGCCCAGCTCCTGTCGATGGTGGTGCCCGAGAAGTCGGACCCGAAGAGCGGCACCCTGGAGCTGGTGCACGAGCGGGCGGGCGACGCCTACCCCTACTCCCTCACCACTCCCGGCTTGCAGCCCCACCCGCTGAACCAGGCCCTCTTCCAGGCCGAGAAGGGCGCCGACGGCCGCGCCGTCACCTTCCGGTACAGCGGCCCGCTCGGGGTCGCCGAGAAGAGCTTCCGCTTCGACGACAAGGGCTTCCTGGCGGTCGACGTGCGCCTGCCCGGCCGCTCGGACTGGGGCCTGCTGATCGGCCCCGGCGTCCGCAATCCCACCGCCGACGAGATGAAGAGCCGCTACGAGCACCGGCGGGCCGTCTACCGGTCCGGGGGGGACGTGACGACGGTCGATCCCCAGGGGGCGTTCGATCCGGTGGAGGTCGCCGGCGGCTCGCTCACCTGGGCCGGGCTCGAGGACACCTACTACCTGGCGGCCCAGATCCCCCAGGGGCGGATCGATCGCGCCGTCCTCCTGCCCATGCTCATCCAGGCGCCGGAGGGGGGAGGGCCGGGGAAGTTCCTGCCGGTGCCCTCCAAGGACCAGATCACCCGCGAGCAAAAGGACCTGCCGCGCGAGTTCTTCCTCATCCTGCGGCCGTCGGGGGACCAGATGGCGCTCGGCTCCTACTGGGGAGCGAAGGAGTACGACCGGCTGAAGGGGCTCCGCCTGGGCCTGGAGGAGACGATCGAGCTCGGCAGCCTCAAGCCGCTGGTCGTGCCGCTCCTCGTCGCCCTGCACTGGATCCACGACCACCTGGTCACCAACTACGGCTGGGCGATCGTCCTGCTGACCATCGCGATCAAGATCCTGCTGCTGCCGCTGACCCACCGCAGCACGATGTCGATGCGCAAGATGCAGGAGCTCAACCCCAAGGTCCAGAGCGTCCGCGACCGCTACCGGACGAAGCTGCGCGACAAGGCGGGCAAGCCCAACCTCGAAGCCCAGCGCAAGATGAACGAAGAGGTGATGGGCATCTACAAGGAGGCCGGGGTGAACCCGGCGGGCGGCTGCCTGCCGCTGCTGATCCAGATGCCGATCCTGTTCGCCTTCTACCGCCTGCTCTCGACGGCGGTGGACCTGCGCAATGCTCCCTGGCTGCTGTGGATCCATGACCTGTCGCTGCACGACCCGTATTACGTGCTGCCGATCATCATGGGCGCCACCCAGCTCCTCCAGGTCCGCATGGGCCCGCAGGCGGGCGATCCGATGCAGCGGAAGATGTTCCAGATCATGCCGGTGGCGATGACTTTCTTCTTCCTCGGCGTGCCGAGCGGGCTCGTGCTCTACTGGCTGACCAACAACGTCCTGACCATCATCCAACTCCAGGTTTACAACCGCATGAAGGCGAGGGAGGCGTGAGGGCGCCTTCCCGCGAGAGGCAACTCCTATGAACGACGTCAAGAGACGCTTCTTTTCCGGCGACACTCTGCAGCAGGCGCTGGTGCAGGCCGCCAACTACTTCAACCTCGACCCCAGCTACGTGGCTTACCGCAGCCTCGAGAAGCGGCACGGCTTCCTCAAGACCCGCCGCAAGGTGGTGATCGAGGTGGACCCGGACAGCCCGCGGCGGGAGACCCCGGTGCCGGTGCCGCAGGCCGGCCGCGTCGTCCCCCCTCCCCCGCCGTCCGCTTATCTGACGCGGCCGGCGGAGGCGGAGCCGGAGGATTCGGAAGGTCCCCAGCCGGGGAACTCCCTGGCGCCCATGGTGCAGGAAAAGCCGGCAATGCCGGAAGCGCAGGTACCGCGAACGGTGCCGGCTGCCGACCGGCCGGCGCCCCGCGCCGAAGGCCGTCCGCCGCGGGAACGCCCCGAGGGGAATCGGGGAAATCGAGGGGGAGGAGACCGTGGAGGGCGGGACCGCGACCGTCCGCGGCCGCCGCGCGATCGCGGTGATCGCGGTGACCGGGGGGACCGTCCCCGTTCGCCGCGGGCCACGAGCCCGGCCCTGGAAGGCGTGGAGCCGTTCCGCTCTTCGGAAGGGGAGGCCGCCGGTGGTGCCGGTGGAAGTCTGGTGACCCTGCCGGAGAAGCCGCGCGGGATCTCGGAGCGCTACCCCGCCGCGAGCGGTCCGGCGGCGGAGGCGGCGGCCAAGGGCGCGGCGCTGCTGTTGCGCCTCGCGGGGCTGGAGCTGGCGCCGCGGGTCTTTCAGGGGGAGGAGCGGCTGGAGGTGGATCTCTCGGGGGAGGACGTGGACTGGTGCTTCGCCGACGAGGGCGAGTTCCTGATGGCGGTCGAGCACCTGCTGCCGCGCATGATCCGTAGTCTGAGCGGCGAGACGATGGCCATCCGGGTGGATTGCGACAACTTCCACGAGATCCGGGAGGAGCGGCTGCGCAGCCTGGCCCAGCGCGTCGCCGAGGAGGTCCGCAAGGGCGGCAAGCCCCGGGTGCTCGAGCCGATGAACCCCGCCGACCGCCGGATCATCCACACCACCCTGGCGGACGACCCCAACGTGACGACCGAGAGCGATGGCGACGGCTACTTCAAGCGGATCATGGTCAAGCCGTCAGCTCCGGCGTAGATCTCTTTTACACCCTTTGCTTTACAGCCCCTCCTTCGGGAGGGGTTTTTCATTTTGGGGATGTTTCACGTGAAACATCGTGATTCTTCGCGGCGAGCCCGTCAGGGCGGCCTTCCCATAGCCCAGGGTGTCAACCCTGGGACGAAAGGGCGAGCCGCTGCCCTCCATCCATTCGATCCCAGGTTGAGACATTCACGGAGCAAGCACTAAAGGACCCCAGCCGGCTTCACCTCCCAGGGTTGACACCCTGGGCTATGGAAAGGCCGCCCTGGCGGGCTCGCGTTGGCGCTGGCTGGAACGGCCGGCTACGTTTCACGTGAAACATCCTCCAGGTAAGATCCGCTTCTCATGGCCTTCGTCCTTCCCGAGATCTCCCGTGCCCAATTCGCGGAGGGAATCTCCCGCCTCTCTCCGGAGCCGCTGAAGGAGCGGGCGATCGACGCCCTGTTCGCTCATTACCGGGAGCTCGCCCTGTGGAACCGGCGGACGAACCTGATCGGGCCGGGGACGGCGGGCGAGATCCTCTCCCGGCACTACGGCGAGTCCCTCGCCGCTCTCCCCCTGCTGCCTCCCGGCTGCCGGCGGGGGCTCGATCTGGGGTCCGGCGCCGGATTTCCCGGGATCGTCCTCGCCGCCGCCGTTCCGGAGCTCGAAATGAGCCTGGTCGAAGCCCGGGAGCGCAAGTGGGCCTTCCTCGCCGCCGCCGCCCGCAAGGCGGCTTTGCCCTGCCCTTGCCTCAATGTTAGAGTCCACCTTCCGCTGCCCGCCGGACTGCCGGAGAGCCTGGACGTGATCACCTCGCGGGCCCTGCGGCTCGATCCAGAGACCTGGGGAGCGCTCGCCGGACGCCTGAACGCGGAGGGGCGCGTCCTGATCTGGGCGGGCGAGTACGATCCCGAGCTGCCTCCGGAGCTCGTCCCTTGCGGCGGCGTTCCGCTCCTGGGAAGCGAAAAGCGCCGCGTCCTGGCGTTCCGTCACGCAAAAAGACAATGATCCTCGCCATCGCGAACCAGAAGGGCGGAGTCGGCAAGACCACCACCGCCATCAACCTCGGAGCGGGTCTCGGCGCTCTCGAACGCCGCGTCCTGCTGGTCGATAGCGATCCGCAGGGGAACGCCACCCGCGGCCTTGGGGCCAAGGCCTTCCCGCCCCACCTCTACCACGCCCTGTCCGGCGAGGTCCCGCTCTCCGCCACGATCCGCCCCTCGGGCTTCCCCAACCTCGACCTCGTTCCCACCCAGCGGGATCTCGTCGGCATCGAGGTGGAGCTGGTCGGCGAGGCCGGCTGGGAGAGGCGCCTGAAGGGGATCCTCGCCGAGGTCGCGGACCGCTACGACACGATCCTCCTCGACTGCCCGCCGTCGCTCGGCCACCTGACGATCAACGCGCTCACCGCCGCGGACGGCGTGCTGGTGCCCCTCCAGTGCGAGTACTACGCTCTGGAGGGGATCAGCGAGCTGCTCGCCACCGTCCAGCGCGTCCAGGGGAGCCTCAACCCCGGCCTGCAGATCGCCGGCATCCTGCTCACCATGTACGACGACCGCACCAACCTGTCGAGGGAGGTGGCCGAGGAGGTCCGCTCCCACTTCGCCGGCAAGGTCTTCGAGACGGTCGTCCCGCGCAACATCCGGCTCGCCGAGGCCCCCAGCCATGGCCTGCCGATCTTCCAGTACGACATCAAGTCGCGCGGCGCCGAGGCCTACCTCGCTCTCGCCCGCGAGGTTCTGCGGAGGGCGGCATGAGCGCAGGTACGCCGGCAGGCAAGAAGAGGGGGCTCGGGCGCGGGCTGGACGCGCTGATCGAGAAGGCTGAGGCGAAAGGGGAGGAGCCGGTGAGCTCGCTCCCCCTCGACCGCCTCCATCCCAACCGGTTCCAGCCCCGCAGCCATTTCGACAAGACGGCGATCGAGGATCTCGCGGCCTCGATCCGCGCCCAGGGGATCGTCCAGCCGCTGGTGGTCACCCCCGAGGGGGACGGTTACGCCATCATCGCCGGCGAGCGCCGCTGGCGGGCGGCCCGGAAGGCCGGGCTCGAAACGGTGCCGGTGGTCGTCCGCGCGGTGGCTGACGACCGCGAGCTGCTGGAGCTCGCCCTGGTCGAGAACCTGCAGCGCAGCGATCTCAACCCCATCGAGGAGGCGGAGGCCTACGCCGCCCTGCAGGAGAAGTTCGGCCTCTCCCAGGAGGCGGTCGCCACCCGGGTCGGCAAGGCGCGCACCACGGTCACCAACGCGCTGCGCCTGCTCCGGCTGCCGGACGAGATCCTCGACCTGCTGCGCGAGGGGCGGCTCACCGCCGGCCAGGCGCGCCCGCTGCTCGCCCTCGACAACGTTGACGAGCAGGTCCAGCTCGCCGACCGCGCCGTGCGCGAGGGGCTTTCCGCCCGCGACCTCGAGCGGCTGGCCGCCGCGCCCCGGGAGGAGAGCCCGAAGCCGAAAAAGCCGGACCCTCCGGCCGACGTCAACACCGCCGCCGCCGAGGAGCGCCTCACCCGCCGCCTGCAGACCCGGGTCGAGATCAAACGACAGGGCAAGAAGGGGCACCTGCGCATTCACTTCCATTCGGAAGAGGAGCTGATGCGGCTGTTCGATGCCCTGATCGAGCGGGGGGAGAACCGCTGACCTTCAACGCGCCAGCCCCTCGTAGGAGGGGAAGAAGCTGAGCGGATTGCGCCGCAGGAAGCCCTTGTCGAAGGCCGCCGTGAGCACCTGGCCGTCGAGGTCCCGGGCGACCGGGAAGCCGAGGCCGTAGAGCAGCGTCGGGGCCACGTCCACCAGCCGGGCGCCGGTCAGCAGGGCGCCGGGGCGGATCCCTTCCCCGTAGAGCAGCAGGGCGCCGTCCGGTCCCCCCTGGAACTCCCCGCCGAGCGCCGCTTCCGGCGCCACCTGACCCCAGAACCGGGAGCCCCCCCGGGAGGCGACCCCGTAGGCGGAGACCACCGCGAGCAGGCGGGGGCCCTCGCTCCGCTTCCAGAGCGCCTCGAGCAGGTCGTCGAGCCGCGCATAGTAGGCGGCCACCCGCTCGGCGGCCGCGCGGGCTCCACCGGCGCTCTGCTCACCCTCGAACTGCACGGCGTTGAACCCCCCGAACCAGCGATGCGAGATCTCCCGCAGCCCCGGGAGCAGGAGGAAGACCACCTCGACCCGCGGATTGCGGTCGGCGAGCGACAGCGCCGCCGACTGCCGCCGGAGGTCGGCGTTCAGCGGGTCGGCGGGCGCTCCCGGCCCGCGCGCGCTGGTGACGCGGCCACTGAAGAAGCTCTCCGGGAGATCGAACGTGGCCTCGCCCGCTTCCGGCCGGGCCGCCGGCCAGCCCACCACGCCGGCGGGAACGCCGAGCCGGGGGAGGATCTCCCAGAGGGCGAGCGCCTCGCGGGCCGGGGTGTCCGGCGGCAGGGGCCTGGCGCCCAAAGTCCCCCAGCGCTGGAACCAGAGCCCCGTGGGGAGCAGGCGCAGCTCGGCGCCTGGAGCGATGAAGTCCGCCGGGTAGGACCGCCGGCCGTTGATGCCGTGCTTGAACGGGTACTTGCCGGTGGCGAGCGTCGTCCACATGGCGTCGCGCCGGGTCGGGATCAGCGTGCCGAGCCGGCCGTAGGCGCCGTTCTGCAGCACCGTGGCGAGGAAGGGGAGGCGCCCCTGGCCGGCCAGGGGAAGGATGGCGTCGAGGGTCGCCGAGTCGATGCCGATCACCCAGAGCCTGGGCCGGCGGCCGGCTTCCACCGCCGCCGGCCGGGGCGCCGCCGGCGGCCGGGGGTGGAAGGCCTCCCGCCGTTCGACCATGGCGTAGACGGAGAGCGCCGCGATCAGCGTCAGCCCCCAGCGGCTGCGCCACCCATAGCGCCGCCGGTGGAGGGTGTGCAGCAGGGCGGTGTAGAAGGCGATCAGCGTGCCGAGGGAGAGCCAGAGGGCCGTCTTGATCAGGCGGTCGTTGATCCCCGGCGGCAGATAGAAGGCGTAGTAGTAGCGGTGGGACCAGTCGAGGAGAGCCGAGGCGGCGAGCGCGACGGTGAAGCTCCAGGGCAAGGCCCGCCGGGCCCGCCGCGGCCGGCCCCAGGTGAACGGCAGGTGCAGGAGCAGGCTGGCGAGCCCCAGCAGGGCGCCATAGACGAGGCACCCGCGCAGCACGGGGCCGAAAGTGAACGGCAGGCGTGGATTGAGGAAGAAGATCAGTCCGGCGAGCTGAAGGCCGGCCAGGGCCCCGGGGGCGAAGCCGCCCCCGAGGACCGCCAGCGGGCCGCGCGTCAGACGATGAAGATCGGCCGGTCGATTTTCTGGTGGAAGTGCCACGGGTAGGTGTAGCCGGGGAACTCCAGGGGGACGATGTAGTCGAGCTCCATGAAGATGCGGTCCCCGTTCCTTTCGACCTTGACGTCCGATTTATCCAGCGGGATCCCCATCTGGTGCGAGCGGTCGAGGATCATCTTCTTGAGCTGGTCCGGCGGCGTGGTGGCCGCCGAGAACTTGGCCAGCTCATCCATGTAATCGTAGAACTCGGTGCTCTGGATCTTGACCGGGATCGCCTTCCAGGCGATCAGGCAGACGACCGCGAGCGCGAGCACCCAGAGAATACAACCGAGATTCCCCTCGCCCCGTTCGGACCTCCGTCGTGGCATGGCTTCCTCCGTGTCAGGTTTGTCGGAGGTGTAGTTTATCGCACGATGCGAAATGTTCTATCCCATCGCGTCTGGGTGAAGAAGTTCAGGGCCACCCGGCCGAGCTGCCGCAGCTTTCCCGGGTAGCCGGGCCAGTCCACCGCCTCGTCGGGGCTGGCGAACGACCAGTACACCAGGAAGGCGCGCCCCTTGAGGTTGGCCTCGGGCACCGTCCCCCAGAAGCGCGAGTCGTTCGAGTTGTCGCGGTTGTCGCCCATGCAGAAGTAGCGGTTGGGCTCGACGGTCTTGGGGCCGAAGTTGTCGCGCACGCGCTTGGGATGGAAGAAGAGGTCGCGCGGATAGCTCTCGGCGTCGACGTAGTAAGTGAACGAGGAGTCGTTCACGCGCCGGCCGTTGATGTAGAGGTCCTTGTCGATCATCTTCATCGTGTCCCCGGGCAGGCCCATGCACCGCTTGATGAAGTCGCGGGTGACGTCCTCGGGGTACTTGAACACCACGACGTCGCCGCGCCTCACCTTGCGGATGGGCAGGAGCTTCTCCTCCAGCGGTGACACCGTCGGCCCGTAGATGAACTTGTTGACCAGGATGTGATCGCCGATCAGCAGGTTCTTCTCCATCGAGCCGGAGGGGATCTTGAACGCCTGCACCACCCAGGTGCGGGCGAAGGTCGCGAACACGACGGCGATGAGCAGGGCCTCCAGGTACTCCCGGAGCAGCGATTTCTCGGGGGACATACCGGCGGGCCGCTAGCGGATCAGGCGGAACGTCCTCTCCCACCGGGTCTTCGAGAAGAATCCGAGGGCGGTCTCCGCCAGGTCCCTGAGCTTCTGCCCCGTCCCTTCCCACTGGCCGGTCGAGGTCTTGCCGCCGTAGGACCAGTAGATGAACAGCGCCCGCCCCTTGACCAAATGGGCCGGCACCGTCCCCCAGAACCGCGAGTCGTAGGAGTTGTCGCGGTTGTCACCCATGCAGAAGTAGTGGCCCGCCGGCACCGAGTAGGGGCCGTAGTTGTCGCGGAACCGCATGCGGGGATCGGCGAAGAGGCCGTTGCCCAGGTCGGGGTTCTTGTGCACGGCGTAGCTCGCGTCCTTGACCGCCTTGCCGTTGACGTAGAGCTGCGCGTTGATGACCTGGACCGTGTCGCCGCCCACCGCCACGCAGCGCTTGACCAGGTCGAGCGCCGGGGTTTCCGGCGAGCGGAAGATGACGATGTCGCCGCGGTGGATCGGGCGCCCCGGCGTCAGGCTCTTCTCCAGCGCCGTCGGCGTCGGCCCGAAGATGAACCGGTTGACGAAGAGGTGGTCGCCGATGAGGAGGGTGTCCTCCATCGAGCCGCTCGGAATGTAGAAGGTCTGGACGACGAAGGTATTGGTGAACAGCAGGAATACCGCGGCGATGATCAGCGCCTCGAGGTATTCGCGCCAGATTGACCTTTCTCCCTCCATGGCGCCGGTACTGTACTCGAAAGAAAGCCCCGCCGCAAAAGCGCGGCAGAAGGTCGCGCCCGGTGCTGAATCCTCTGACCGGCCCGGCAAGCCTTGATTGGCTGGGCTTTTCTCTCCCCTCCTCCGCTCCCCCTCGCCTGGTCCTCTGTCGTCCGCCGCCTGAGCCGGCTTGCGCCATTCTGTATAAACCATTTCCTTTCAACAGCTTGCGATTCCATCCAACCCTGGCAGCAGGCTTGATCTAAGGGCTGGCGTCAACCCGGAAGGAGGTGACGCCCGAGAGAGGTGGAACTGGAAACGACAGACGGAAAGGGATCGAACGAAGCGTCGCAACCGATACCAGGAAATTCAGAGCCGTACCCAACGCACGAAAAGGAGAATCCCATGAAGCAGCCTCAGCGCGTCCTCGCAGGTCTCTTGATCCTGGCCTCCCTCCTCGCCGCTCCGTCCGCCCAGGCGGCGGAGGGGAAGCGGGTCAACATCAACAGCGCCGACTCCTCGCAGCTCATGATGCTGCCGCGGATCGGCTCGCGGGTCGCCGACCGCATCGTCGACTACCGCCGGGAGAACGGTCCGTTCAAGAAGGCCGAGGACCTGATGCTGGTAGGGGGCATCGGCGAGAAGATGTTCGAGGTCCTCAAGCCCTACATCGCGCTCTCCGGCGAGTCGACGCTCGACGAGAAGCCGCACGCCGGCCGCTCGCGGTCCAAGTCGGGAGCCAAGTCGGGATCCAAGTCCGGAGCCAAGTCCGCTTCCAAGCCCACCGCCCGGTCCGGCTCCAAGGCGGCGCCCAAGCCAGCCCCCAGATCGGTCTCGGAGTCGGGCTCTCGGATTGTCTCCAGGTCTGTCTCCCGGTCCGCTTCCCGGTCTGTCTCCAAGTCCGGCCACCGGAAGGGCTCCCACTAAACGGCGCCGGGCGGGACGGCATCGCGTGCCGTCCCGCCCGCGTCTTTTTTCAGAGGGGATTTCCCGATGAGCTCTTCCCAGAAAGGCTTTCAGCTCGCCGAGCTGCTCGTGGTGCTCGCCATCTTCCTCCTGATGCTGACGATCGGCGCGCCGCCGCTCTTCCAGATCTCCGGCGACGTGCGCCTGCGCCTGGCGGCCGAGGAGCTGGTGGGCGCCCTGCGGCTGGCCCGCTCCTGGGCCGTGCGGCACGACGCCAACGTGGCCCTGAAGTTCCGCACGGACAGGGACGGCACGGTCACCTTCACCCTCTACCGGGACGGCAACGGCAACGGCGTGCTCAACCGCGAGATCGACTCCGGGGTCGATCCGCAAGTGGAAGCGCCGCGGCGGCTCACCGCCCTGGGCCGCGGCGTCGGCTTCGGTTTTCCGCCGGGACCGCCGCCTTCCGATCCCGGCTCGCCCGGGCGGCCGCTCGACGAGCGGGGCGATCCGATCCGCTTCAACCAGTCCGATCTCGCCTCGTTCAGCCCGCTCGGCACCGCGACGCCCGGCTCGCTCTACCTCACGGACGGCGTCAACCGGCTCGTGGTGGTGCGCGTCGCGGACCAGGCGGGCCGGGTGCGGGTGCTCACCTGGGACGCCGCGCGGCGCCTCTGGCGTGATTGACTCGCTCCGAACGAGTGCAGTACCGTGCTTTCATGCAGGCGATCGTCGTCGTCACCACCGTCGGAACCGAAGAGCAGGCCTATCTCATCGCGCGCGAGATCGTCGCCCGGCGCCAGGCCGCGTGCGTCAACATCCTCCCCGGCGTCCGCTCGATCTACCGCTGGAAGGGGAAGATCCGCAAGGACGGGGAGCTGCTGCTGATCATCAAGACCCTCGAAGGGGAGTTCGACGAGGTGGCGGCCACCATCCGCGAGCTCAACAGCTACGAGCTCCCGGAGATCCTCTCCTTCGCCGTCAGCCAGGCCGAGGCCCGCTTCCTCGACTGGATCGCCGGCAACGTCGACAAGGAGGCGGACTTCCCCGACGACGACGAAGAGGAGGACGAGGAGATCGCCTTCGCCGGGGTGGACGACGACGACTGATCCCGGGCAATTGACCCCGGGCACTTGACCCGGGAATTGATCCCGGGCGGATCCTCCTCCTCCCTCCCTACACCGCCGCCAGCGCCTGATCCAGATCCGCCAGCAGGTCCTCCACGTTCTCGATTCCCACCGACAGGCGCACCATCCCGTCGGTGAGGCCGAGCTCGGCGCGGCGCTCCGCCGGGATCGAGGCGTGGGTCATCGAGGCGGGGTGCGAGATCAGGCTCTCGACGCCCCCCAGGCTCTCGGCGAAGCTCATCACCTGCATGTGCTCGAGCATCGCCTTGGCCGCCGCGAAGCTCCCCATCTCGATCGTGATCATCGCTCCGAAGCCCGAGGCCTGGCGCTTCTGGATCTCGTGGCCCGGATGGTCCGGCAGCCCCGGATAGAGCACCCTCTGCACCTTGGGATGGGCGACCAGGAAGTCGACGATCCTGCGCGCGTTCTGCTCGTGGCGGTCCATGCGCACGGCGAGCGTCTTGATGCCGCGCATCACCAGGAAGCTGTCGAACGGCGAGAGGATGGCGCCCACCGACTTGGCCACCAGGGCGAACCACTCCGCGTCCTCCGGCCGCGCGTTGATCAGCGCGCCGCCGATCGAATCGCTGTGGCCGTTGAGGAACTTGGTGGTCGAGTGGACGACGTAGTCCGCGCCCTGCTCGAGCGGCCGCTGGAGATAGGGGGAGAGGAAGGTGTTGTCCACCGCCACGGTCGCGCCGCGGGAGTGGGCGAGCCCGGCCACCGCCGCGATGTCGGTGATGTCCATCACCGGGTTGGTTGGCGTTTCGAGGTAGACCATCCGCGTCTCCGGTCGCATGGCGGCCTCGACGATCTTCAGGTCCGTGGTGTCGACCCAGGAGAAGGAGAGGTTGTAGCGCTCCAGGATGCGGGTGAGATAGCGGAAGGTGCCGCCGTAGACGTTGCGCGAGAGCACCACGTGGTCGCCGGCCTTCATCAGGGTCATCAGGCAGGCGATGGCCGACATGCCGGAGGCGAAGGCGTAGGCGGAGTGTCCCCCCTCCAGCGCCGAGACCTGCTCCTCCAGCGCCTGGCGGGTGGGGTTCTGGACCCGGGCGTACTCGAACTCCGCCGGCTCGCCCAGCTTCTCCTGCACGTAGGTGGACGTCTGATAGATGGGCACCGCCACCGCCCCGGTGCGCGGGTCGGGTTTCTGGCCGGCGTGGACGGCGCGGGTGGAAAAGCCAAGGTGTCTCGGATCGCCTTTCACTCGGGACCTCGATTCGATGAACGTCAGACAAGGAAACCGGCGCCGGGGAGAGCCGCCGCGGGACGGAGGGAGGATTCTACTGGAACCCGCGGCTGGTAAGATCCCGCGCATGAGCGAACCCACGACCCCCGCCGCAGACGCCGCAGACGCCGCAGTCACCGCCGCGCGCGAGCCGTTCTCCCCGATGCGCTGGGAGGGCCCCGGGCTCCGGCTCCTCGACCAGACGAAGCTCCCCGTCGAGGAGGTCTGGATGGACTGCGAGACGCCCGAGCAGATCGCCGACGCCATCCGCCGCCTGGCGGTGCGCGGCGCGCCGGCGATCGGCGTCGCGGCGGCCTACGGGCTGGTGCTGGGCCTGCGCACCGAGCGCGATCCGGCGCGGCTGGCGGCCCGCTTCCAGGAGGTCTCCGAGCTGCTGGGGAGCACCCGGCCGACGGCGGTCAACCTGCGCTGGGCGCTGGAGCGGGGGCGGCGGGTGTTCGAGGAGAACGTGGGGAAGGGGCCGGAGGCGGCCACCGCCGCGCTCCTCGCCTGGGCGCGCGAGCTCCACGCCGACGACGTGCGGATCAATCAGCGGATGGGCGAGCACGGGGCCGCGCTCTTCGCCAGGGACTCCCGGGTGCTCACCCACTGCAACACCGGGTCGCTCGCCACGGCCGGCTACGGCACGGCGCTCGGGGTGATCCAGTCCGCCTGGCGGACCGGCCGGCTGAGCCAGGTCTGGGTGGACGAGACCCGGCCGCTGCTCCAGGGCGCGCGCCTCACCGCCTGGGAGCTGCAAGATGCTGGGCATCCCCTTCCGGCTGGTGACCGACAGCAGCGCCGGCGCCCTGATGACCAAGGGCCTGGTGGACGGCATCGTGGTGGGAGCGGACCGCATCGCGGCCAACGGCGACACCGCCAACAAGATCGGCACCTACGTCGTGGCCGTGCTGGCCCACCGCCACCAGGTCCCCTTCTACATCGCCGCGCCGCTCTCGACGATCGACCGCGCCACCCCCAACGGCGCCGCCATTCCGATCGAGGAGCGCAAGGAGAGCGAGGTCACCGAGGTCTTCGGCACCCGCGTCGCCCCCGACGACACCTCCGCCCTCAACTTCGCCTTCGACGTCACCCCGGCGGAGCTGATCACCGGGATCATCACCGAGGTCGGCGTGCTGCGGCCGCCGTATGAACGGAGTATCGCGGAGGCGTTCGGGAAATCCTGAAGGACTGGTGGGGAATGACTGGCGTCGAGATCACGCCCGGGACGTGTGGAGGAAAGCCCAGGATCGCGGGTCACCGCATCCGGGTCATGGACATCGTCGTCTGCCACGAACAGCAGGGCATGTCGCCGGACGAGATCGTCTCGATCTATCCGAGCCTCACAGAGGACGACGTTCATGCCGCCCTCGCTTATTACTTCGATCACCGGGATGAGATTCAGCGCGATATCAAGGAAGAGCGGCGCTTCGTAGAAGAGGTCCGGCAGCGCACGCCGAGCCCACTGCAAGAGAGGGTTCGCTCTGAATGATTCCTCTGATCGCCTCCGGCGAGCAGGGATCGATGTCTGTCTGTGGGAAGGGAAAAGCTTGGCTTTGGTGGAGGTGGTGGGAGTCGAACCCACGTCCGGAAAACGCGTAACAGAAGCATCTACGTGTGTATCCCTCTATCCTAAGTCTCGCCTCCGTGCTCCGGGAGAAGGCCAACCTGGCACGGTAGCCAGCCTTGCTTTATATCAGGATGCGCCGCAAGGCATACGCACCCATTGATCCGCTTTAGCGTCGTTCCGGTGGGCGCCGCGAATCAAGGCCCACCATCGGAACGTCACGAGCCCTTTTTAGGCCGCGAGGGCGAAGTTATCGTTCGCAGTTATTTTTCCAGTGTTACAAGCGGAAGCTCGACACGCCACTCCTGCCCCGCTTTGTTCCCCGTCGAAACCGGTACACCCCCAAGTTGCCAAAGAACCGTACTGCCGCACCAGTATAAACCAGGACGGGGATGGGGACATTCCTGCCGCCGAAGCTGCGGCAGCCACGCCGAAGCTTCGACGGCTCAGCGCAGCTTCGGCAGCCCAGCGCAGCTTCGGCAGCCCAGCGAAGCTTCGGCGGCCCAGCGAAGCTTCGGCGGCCCAGCGAAGCTTCGGCGGCTCAGCGCAGCTTCGGCAGCCTAGCGCAGCTTCGGCAGCGCAGCGCAGCTTCGGCAGCGCAGCGCAGCTTCGGCAGCGCAGCGAAGCTTCGGCAGCTCAGCGAAGCTTCGGCAGCGCGATTCAAGCTTCTTCGGGAGGAGCGTCCTGCATCGCCACGGCCGCCAGGAAGTCGTCGGGGCCGCTCGTGCGCAGGCGGGTGATGACCAGGAACCAGCCGCCCAGGGCGATCACGGCGCCGAAGGGGGCCACGGCCAGCAGCTTGGGGAAGAAGGGCCAGAGCAGAGTGAGAAGGGCGCCCCCGGTGGCGAGCAGCAGCACCATCACCGCCGAGGTCTGGACGACGTAGACCGACTGCTCCGGCCGGAAGACCACCCGCGATCCCCCGGCCTCGGGCCGCACCTCCACGCCGCCGCTCACCAGCCCCTTGCGCAGGCCGGCGAGCACGGGGAGATGGAGCTGCCCGCCCGCGCCGCCGCGCTGGAACTCCGCCCCCCAGTCCTCGGCGGTCCGCCCGAGGGCCGCGATCGCCGCCTCGGGAGGCAGGGGCAGGTCGATGGCGTGTTCTTGCGGTCGCTCTTCGGCCATGGGGTTGTTTACAACTCCAGGCGGTTCACCGAGGCGAAGTAGCTGAGCCGGCCCTTGAGGTCGGCGACGCTCCCCTGGCAGCGCTCGAGGACGTCCGGGGCGAGCAGGAGGATGAGGTCGGTCCCCGTCTGCGCCACGATGCAGGGGAGCTGGTCGCCGACGACGCCGCGCAGCTCGGCGGAGATCTCGTCGCGGTGGACGTAGTCGACCGGCACCCCGATCTCCTCCTTGCACTCGCGCCACTCGGACTTCTCGCCGGCCAGGCCGTGGGTGATCGAGCACAGGGTGCAGCCGTTGAGCCGCAGCAGCTTCCGGGCGCTGTCGAGGAAGGCGTTGAACGAGCCCGTGTCGGCGTTGAAGACGAAGAGGAGGCGGTCGATCCTCCGTTTTGGCGTCATGCGGTTCCCTCCTGAGGACGGTACGCGGCGGGAGCGGAAAGGGATGGGCTACGCCGCGGCCTCTTCTTCGACCAGGATCTCGCCGAGGAACGATTCGACGGTGGCGAGGAAGGTGGGGACGTCGGGGATCTGGTTGATCGCCTGGCGGAGCTTGCGGCCGTTCGGCAGGCCGTGGGTGTACCAGCCGGTGAACTTGCGCAGCTTGTGCAGGGCGAACAGGGAGTTTTCCCGCTCGGCCACCATGCGGAAGTGATCGAGGATGAGGTCGCGGCGGTCGGCGAGGGTCGCCTCCTCGACCTGGCTGCCTTCCAGGCGGGCGGCGATCTGGCGGAAGATCCAGGGGTTGCGGGTGGCGCCGCGGCCGACCATGACGCCGTCGCAGCCGGTCTCGGCCATCATCCGCAGGGCGTCCTCGGGCTCGCGCACGTCGCCGTTGCCGATCACCGGGATGGAGAGCGCCTCTTTCAGGCGGGCGAGATGGCTCCAGTCGGCCTCGCCGTTGAACATCTGGCGCGCGGTGCGGGCGTGCAGGGCGACGGCGGCCACGCCGTTGGCCTCGCAGATCCTCCCCAGCTCGAGGTAGTTGCGCCGGCAGTCGTCGAGCCCCAGCCGGAACTTGACGGTGAGCGGGATCGAGATCGCTTCGCGCACCTCGCGGACGATCGACTCGGCGAGATCGAGGTCGCCCATCAGAGCGGCGCCGGCGCACCCCTTGAGCACCTTGTTGGCCGGACAGCCCATGTTGATGTCGCAGATGTCCGCGCCCAGCTCCTCGACCACCAGGGCGGCCTCGCGCATGGTGGCCGCGTCGGAGCCGTAGATCTGGATGGCGAGCGGCCGCTCCTCGGCGCTGAAGTGCATCATCTCGCGGGTGCGCAGGTTGCCGTTGACGATCGCCTTCGAGGAGACGAACTCCATCGACACGACCCCCACGCCGGCGATCCGCCGCACGATCAGGCGGAAGTCGCGGTCGGTCACCCCGGCCATGGGCGCGAGCCAGAGCGGAGGGTCGATACGGAGAGGGCCGATCTGCACCATAGGATGGGGATTGTAACCCGTAGCCGGGCAAGGGGATTCCGGAAGGAGGAACTCCGTTGACGCGGGCGGAATACAGGCGTAAAATTTCCCCCTGAACGATGCAGTATCCTACGGTCTTGAAGGTGGACCCATGACGAGCCGCGAGGAATCATTCCAGCTCCTTTACGGAGGCAACGCTCCGGAGGAAAAGCCGCGCTATTCCATCGCGCGGGCGGCGCGTTATCTGCACATCTCTCCTTCCACGCTGCGATCCTGGGTTCGAGGGCGGACCTATCCCAAAGGTGGCGGAACCGAGCACTGGCCGGCCCTGATCAAAGCCGACTCGCTCCTGTCGTTCAACAATTTGATCGAAGCCTGCGTCTTGCGAGCTTTGAGAGTCGACCACGGTATAAGGATGAGAGCTGTCCGGCAGGCGCTGGACTATGCGCAGAGGGAGTACGACATTCCTCGCCTGCTCTTGAGCACGCAGCTCCAAGCCACGCCCGGAAACGTCTTTCTGGAGCGCTTCGGACAGCTGATCAATCTCAACCTGTCGGGGCAACTGGCGGCGAAGCAGCTCCTCAATGCCGTGCTGGAGAGGGTCAACCGCAATCCGCGGGGTCTTCCCGAAAGGATGTTCCCGGTCGGGTCCTACGACATTGGCGCGTTGAAGCTGGCGCCGAGGCTCATCATGATCGATCCCGCGGTTTCTTTCGGACGGCCGATCCTGGTGTCCAAGGGGATTCGCACATCGGCGATCGTCGGCAGGATCGACGCCGGAGAAGAGCCGGACGACATCGCTCGTGATTACGGCCTGGGGCTCGACGAGATTGACGCCGCCCTCTTCTACGAACGCGCCGCGGCATGAGCCGACGTTTTTCGTCGATCAAAATCTCATGGGCGAGTTCGTCGCCCATCTACGGCTGGCCGGCCTGAGGGTCGAGCAGCTCCAGGACCATCTGCCGCCGACCGCCCCGGACGTGGAATGGCTGTCCTTTGTCGGAGCCAGGGGCTGGGTCGCCATCACCATGGACCAGTTGAGGGGCGATCCTGAAGAGCAGACCGCGTTGATGGTTCATGGCGTGAAGGTTTTCGTCATCGTCGGCAAGGGTACCCACAAACAGCGGGCGGATTTCTTTCTGAAGAAGATCCGGTGGATTCGCCGCACCCTCGCCGCATATTCCGATCCCTTCATGGCGCGACTCTCCATGGCGACGGGCGACCACACCCTGATCACGCTGGCCGACTTCATGAACAAGCAGGCCAGGCGCCGGCGCTAGGGCGCCGACGCCCCGATCCTCACCACACCCGGCAGACGTTCTCGCGCACCATCGGCGATTTGGGGGCGCAGTTGAAGGCTTTCTGGAACTCCGGCATGTTCTGGAGGACGCCGGTCACGCGGTAGCGGCCGGGCGAATGGGAGTCGGTCTGGGCGCGCAGCTTCTGGCTCTGCTCGGTGGAGCTCTCACACCAGACCTGTCCCCAGCCGAGGAAGAACCGCTGCTCGGGAGTGAAGCCGTCGCGCGGCGGCGGCGGCGGCGAGCCCTTGAGGGTGTCCTCGAGCGCCATCAGGGCGATGCGCAGGCCGCCGTTGTCGGCGGTGTTCTCGCCCAGGGTGAGGCGGCCGTTCAGGTGCACGCCCCCGGCGACGGTGAATCCCGAGTACTCGTCGGCCAGGCAGGAGGCGCGCTTCTCGAACTCCTTGGCGTCCTCCGCCGTCCACCAGTCGGTGAGGTTTCCCTGGGCGTCGAACTTCCGCCCCTGGTCGTCGAAGCCGTGGGTCAGCTCGTGGCCGATGACGGCGCCGATGCCGCCGAAGTTCACCGCGTCGTCCATGGTCTTGTCGAAGAACGGCGGCTGCAGGATCCCGGCGGGGAAGTTGATGTTGTTCTCGAACGGACTGTAGTTCGCGTTCACCGTGGGGGGCGTCATGGTCCACTCGGACGGGTCCACCTTGCGGCCGATCTTCGCCCGGTTGCGCGCCGCCGCGAAGGCCGAGGCGCGCTCGTCGTTGCCGAGGGCGTCGCCGCGCACGATCTTCACCGTGGAGTAATCGCGCCAGCGGTCGGGATAGCCGACCTTGTTGGCGATGGCGGCGCGCTTCTCGAGCGCGCGCTTCCTGGTGGCTTCCGTCATCCAGGGCAGCTCGCGGATGTCGCGGTCGAGCGCGGTCTCGAGCGCGGTCACCATCCTGGACATCCGCGCCTTGCCCTCGGCCCCGAACTGGGATTCCACGTAGCGCTGGCCGAGGGCCTCGCCGAGCTGCTGGTTGGTGAGCTCGACGCACCGCTTCCAGCGCGGCTTGAGCTGCTGGGTCCCGCTCAGGGCCTTGTCGAAGAAATTGAAGCTCTCGTTGACGAAGGCGGCGGGCAGGAGATCCGCCGCGTCGTGGAGGGTCTGCCAGCGCAGGTAGACCTTCCAGTCCTCGAGGCTCCTCGCGTCGAGGATCTCGTTCATTCCCTTGAAGAAGTCCGGCCAGCCGACGTTGACCTCGGTGAAGGGGGGCGCTCCGACGGCGGTGAAGTAGGCGGTCCAGTCGAACCCGGGCGCCAGCGCGGCCAGCTCCTGGCGGCTCATCCGGTGGTTGCGGTTCGCGGGGTCGCGCCGCTTCACGCGGTCGAGCGAGACCCTGGCGAGGGCGGTCTCGATCTCCAGCACGGTCCGCGCGTCCCGGGCCGCGGCCGGCGCCGGCTCGCCGAGGAGCTCGAACATCTTCTGGACGTGAACGGGATACTGCTTGCGCAGCTCCGCGAACCGCGGCTCGTCGCTGACGTAGTAGTCGCGGTCCGGCAGCGAGATCCCGCCCTGGTCCACCACCGCCATGTCGACGCTGGCGTGCCTGAAGTCGGGCTGGGCGCCGAAGTGGAAGAGCCCGGGGCCGGTCGTATGCAGCCGGCCGAGGACCGCCGCGATCTCGCGCTTGGACTTGATCGCGTCGATCTGGCCGAGCCGGGGCTTGAGCGGCGCCAGGCCCTTCGCCTCGATGGCCGCTTCGTCCATGCAGCTCGCGTAGTAGTCGCCGATCTTCTGGTCGATGGGCCCGCGCTTGGGATCGGGCTTCGCCGCCTTGTCGAGGATGTCGCGCAGGATGTACTGGTTGCGCTCGGACAGCTCGTTGAGACGGCCCCAGCGCGACTGGTCCGGCGGGACGGGATTCTTCGCCAGCCAGCCGCCGCAGGCGAACTGGTAGAAGTCGTCGCAGGGCTGGACGGTGCGGTCGAGGGTCGAGGGATCGAAGCGCGGAACGGCGCCGAGCTGCTCGGGGTCGGTGGGCGGCGCGGGGCTCTGGGCGAAGGCAACGCCTCCGGCCATCGTGGCCATCGCGATGATCATGACCAGGGCGGCGGCGGATGAAACAGTATGGCGAAGGGTGGGATGCATCGGCTCTCCTCTCGGGTGAGCTCTATCCTACCTCTCCACGGACCAGCCTCTCCAGGGACCGGCCGAATACGGCAACGCCCCGCCGGAGGGCCGGCAGGGCGTTATCGACTATCGGGACGCGAAGCGGGTCAGGAGATCTTGACGACGTTCTTGGCTTGGAGACCCTTCGGGCCCTCGACCACCTCGAAGCTGACGCGATCGCCCTCGGACAAGGTGCGGAACCCTTCGGCGATGATCGAGGCGTGGTGGACGAAGACGTCCGCGCCGCGCTCCCGCACGATGAATCCGTAACCCTTGGCGTCGTTGAACCACTTCACGGTACCTTGCTCAGACATACGCTTGCTCCTTGCAACAATGAAACAGGGTTGTTGTTCTTGCCGCGTACGGCGGCATCCTCCACCCCCACGAAGGGGGTCAAATCCAATTCATCCTTCCAGAAGCCCGATGGCCTTCTCCTGACAACCCCGTGCTGGATCTGCATGCTGAGGGGAGTCGCGCTCGGAAGCGTGCCGCGCTTTCGGTTCTGTACGGGGATTCCTAGGCTCTCTCGCGTCTCCCTGGGTGCCTGGCAATCCTGGCCGTATCAGTTCTTATTGGAAAAACGGTATGCACGGTGAACCGGTAGCGATGGGGGAAAAACGTATGGCGGGGCAATCTCTTGAAACCGCGTCCAACCTCTTCTGTGTGCCGACTCAAGCGTTGTTTCAGCGACTATGGCATGTCTCCAGAGGGAAATCAAGGGGACGCCGCTCGCGCCGTCCGGTAAGATTCCGCGGATGTCGACCCGCATACCCAGAAAACTCGATCCGGTGGAGGTGCGGGTGCTCGGCTCGCTGCTCGAGAAGGAGCAGACGAACCCCGAGACCGTGCCGATGACCGTCAACGCCCTCCTCGCCGCGTGCAACCAGAAGACCAACCGCGAGCCGGTGATGCAGCTCACCGAGGACCAGGTGGTGAACGCCCTGGACTGGATGCGGCAGGAGGTGCTCGCCTGGCGCACGGAGGGGGCGCGCACCGAGCGCTGGCAGCAGAGCGTGGTGCGCCGCTGGGGGCTCGACCGGGCAGGCAAGGCGCTGATCACGCTGCTGCTGCTGCGCGGCCCGCAGACGGCGGGGGAGCTGCGCACCCGCAGCGAGCGCCTGCACCCGTTCGCCTCGCTGGAGGAGACCGAGGAGGCGCTCCGCCGGCTGGCGGCGGACGACGAGCCGCTGGTGGCGGAGCTCCCCCGACGGCCCGGCCGCAAGGAGGCCCGCTGGATTCATCTGGTCGGAGAAACCTCCCCGGAGCCGGTCACGGTGGAGGCGTTCGAGACCGCCGCCCCGGATCCCTCCGCGCCGCGCGTGGCGCTCGCCTCGCGGGTGGAGCGCCTGGAGGAGCTGGTCGAGCGGCTGGCGGCGGACCTGGAGGAGCTGAAGAAGCAGCTCGGGGTTTAGGATTTCGTAGGGTGCGCTGCGCGCACCATCAAGGCCCTTGACGGTGCGCACAGCGCACCCTACGAAGCTACCTCAGGTGATTTCGATCCGCGCCGGCCCCTCGAGCACCTCGCCGACGTCGGCCGCCCCGTGGCCGCCGGCGAGGAGGGCGGCGAGCAGGGCGGAGGCGTTTTCGGGCGGCGCGGCGAGCAGGAGCCCCCCCGAGGTCTGGGGATCGAAGAGCACCTCGCGCTGCAGCTTGTCGAGCCCGCCGTAATCCTTGAGGACGGCGCTCACGTTCTCCTCGTTCGCCGCCGTGCAGCCGGTCGTCACCCCCGCCTTGATCAGCCGCAAGACCTCTTCGTGCACCGGCAGCCGCTCGAAGACGAAGCGGACGGCGACCTGCGAGGCCCTGGCGATCCCGAGGGCGTGGCCGGCGAGGCCGAAGCCGGTGACGTCGGTGGCGGCGCGGGCGCCGTGCTCGAGGGCCAGCCGGCCCGCCACGTCGTTCAGCCGCTCCATCTCGCGCAGGGCCGGCTCCAAGCCCTCCTCGTCGAGCTTGTCCAGCTTGAAGGCGTTGATCAGGATGCCGGTGCCGAGCGGCTTGGTGAGCAGCAGCCGGTCGCCGGGCCGGGCGCCGGCGTTGGTGAGCAGGCGTCCGGGATCGGCCTCGCCGACCACCGAGAGGCCGAACTTGAGCTCGGGATCGCGCACCGAATGGCCGCCGAGCAGCACCGCGCCGGCGTCCACCAGGGCCTCGGCCGCCCCCCGCAGGACCCCGGCGAGCGCCTGGGTGCCCTCCTCCTCCAGCTCGGGGAAGCAGCAGAGGTTGAGCGCGAAGAGCGGGCGCCCGCCCATGGCGTAGACGTCCGACAGGGCATTGGCGGCGGCCACCCGGCCGAAGCGGTGCGGATCGTCGCAGACCGGGGTGATGAAGTCGGCGGTGGCCACCAGGGCGCGGTCGCCGAACCGGTAGACCCCGGCGTCGTCGCCGGTCTCCGCGCCGACGAGGATCCTCTCATCCCGTCCGAACAGCCGGACGAGCGGAGAGATCATCGTTGAAAGGTCCCCCGGACCGATCTTGGCCGCTCAGCCGCCGGTGGTCGCGCAGGCGGTGAGGCGGAACTTGCGCCGGAACAGTGCCATGGCGGGGGATTGTATCCGCAACCTGAAACCGGATCGTCCTTCCGGCGTAAGCTCAGGGAGAACAGGAGGCCCCCATGAGATTCATGAAAACTGTCTTCGGCAGCCTCGCGCTCGCGGCCGTCGCCCTCCCCACTCTCGCCAAGCCAGCCGCCAAGCCAGCCGCCAAGCCGGCCGTGAAGCCGGCCCGTCCGGTCCATGCCAGGCTCCAGGCCAGGCTCCAGCCCTGCAAGGTGGAAGGGGAGAAAGGCAAAGTGGACGCCCTCTGCGGCCTGCGCGAGGTCTGGGAGGACCGGACGGCGAAGTCGGGCCGCAGGATCCGGCTGCGGGTCGTCGTCCTCCCCGCCCTCTCGGCGGCCCCGAAGCCCGACCCGGTGTTCTTCTTCGGCGGCGGGCCGGGGGAGGCGATCGCCGGCGAGGCGGGTTTCTTCGCCGGCAGCGAGCTGCGCCGGGACCGCGATCTCGTCTTCATCGATCAGCGCGGCACCGGGGAGCCCGACAAGCTGGCCTGCGAGCTCGGCGGCCATGCGGACGACCTCCAGAGCTATCTCGGCGAGATGTTCCCCGTCGCCGCCGTCCGGGAGTGCCGCGAACGGCTGGCGAAGACCCACGACCTGACGCTCTACGCCACCGATCCCGGCATGGACGACTTCGACGAGGTGCGGGAGTGGCTGGGCTACGGCAGGATCAACGTCTCGGGCGGGTCGTATGGCACGCGGGCGGCGCAGGTCTATCTGCGGCGGCACCCGGGGTCGGTGCGCGCGGTCGTCCTCGACGGCGCGGTGCCGATGGACGAGCCGCTGGGGCTCACCCACGCCGCCGCCGGCCAGCGCTCGCTCGACCTGCTCCTCGGCTGGTGCGAGAAGGACGCCGCCTGCAACGCGAAGTTCCCCGCGGTCCGGCAGGAGTTCCGGACGGTGATGGACCGGCTGCGGCGGGAGCCGGTGACGGTCGAGTTCCCCCATCCCAGGACCGGCAAGCCCGTCCAGGTGAAGATCGCCTGGAACGTGGTGGCGGACGGCGTCCGCTGGGCGCTCTACTCCCCCGGGACCAGCGCCCGGCTGCCGCTGATGATCCACCAGGCGGCGGCCGGCGACTTCGCGCCGCTCGCCCAGGCGAGCATCCAGTCGCGTCTCGGCGCCATCCAGGGGATCACCATGGGTCTGTTCTTCTCCGTCACCTGCGCCGAGGACATCCCGTTCATCGATCCCGCGGAGGTGCCGGCGCGCACGGCCAACACCTTCCTGGGGGACTACCGGGTGAGGCAGCAGACGGCGGCCTGCGGCGTCTGGCCGCGCGCCCGGATCGAGCCGGGCCACCGCGAGGCGGTCCGCACCGACATCCCGGTGCTGGTGATCAACGGCGAGCGCGACCCGGTGACGCCCCCCGACTTCGGCCGGCGGCTGACCACGGCGATGACCCACGCCGTCCGTATCGAGGTCCCCTACGGCACTCACAACGGCGAAGACCCCTGCACAGACAGGATCCAGCGGGAGTTCATCGAGAAGGGCTCCGGCGACGGGCTCGACCTCTCCTGCGTGAGCAAGATCCGGAGGACGCCCTTCGTGCTCGAGCCGGAGAAGGAGAAGGCGGCGGCGAGGTAGACCCGGTTCCGGGAGCGGGCTGCTAGACTCTGCCTACAGTTCTCGTTCCCGTTTGCTTCGCCCGGTCTTCCGTCGTCGGTCTTTCCATAAGGGGGGTTTCGCATGTACCACAATCTCTCGACGTCTCTGCTCGCCGAGTTCATCGGCACCTTCGCGCTGATCTTCATCGGCGCCGGCGCCGGGGCCCTGGGGATCGGCGGGCTGCTGGGGGTGGCGCTGGCCCATGGGTTCGTCATCGTCGGCTTCGCTTACGCCTACGGCCACATCTCGGGCACGCACATCAACCCGGCGGTGACCCTGGGGGTCTGGGCGGCCGGCAAGATCGACGCCGCCCGCGCCGGCTCCTACATCGTCTTCCAGATCGCCGGCGGCATCGTGGGAGCCCTGGCACTGCGCTGGGTCCTCGGCGGCACGGACACCGGGCTCGGCCTGACGCAGCTCGCCCACGGCCTCACGGTGCGCGACACGGCGATCACGATCACGCCGCTCATCGGGGTGGTGCTCGAGGCGATCCTCACCTTCTTCCTGGCCAACGCGGTGCTGAACGCCGGGATCAGCGGCAAGGCGACGATCCCCGGGGGGCTGGCGATCGGCCTGACGCTGGTCTTCTGCATCCTGATGGGCGGCCCGCTGACCGGCGCCAGCCTCAACCCCGCCCGCAGCATCGGCCCCGCGATCGCCACCGGAGACTTCACCAATCTCTGGGTCTACCTCGTCGGTCCGGCGATCGGCGGCGCCGCCGCCGGCCTGCTCTACAAGACCATCTTCGAGGAGCGGGAGATCGCCCGGCCGCGGAAGAAGTAGGTTGTGCGGACGGGGCCACGCTTTCAAGGGCGGCCCCGCCAACTGCTAGAATTACCTTGTCATGAGCACTCTGGCCATCGCGATGGAACCCATGCCCCTCAATCCGGACTCCGGCGGCGTGGTCCGGGTCGGGGGCACACGGGTCACTCTGGACTCCGTGGTCTACTCCTTTCAGGAAGGCTCGACGGCGGAGCAGATCCTCGAGCAGTATCCGAGCCTGAGGCTGGCGGATGTCTACGCGGTCATCAGCTACTACCTCCGCCACAGGGAAGACGTCGAGGCCTATCTCGGAGAGCAGAAACGGCAGGCCGAGGAAGCCCGCCGGCAGGACGAAGCGAGATTCGACCGGCAGGGGATCCGCGAACGGCTGCTGGCGCGCCGCTCGTAAGGTTCTCTACCTTCCTCTATAGAGCGATTCCGGTCCGATCTCACCTCCCCGGCGGCAGCACGTCCGGCCACCAGCCGCCGGGGACGTTCACCGGCCAGGGGCAGGTCTGCTGGATGTGGAGGTCGCGGAGCATGGGGCTGTCGGACCGCAGGGGGAACCCGAAGCCGTCCTCGCCGTCGTGGCCGCCGCAGCGGTACTGGGAGGCGCCGAAGGCCATGAGGACGAGGAGCGCGATCTCCGCGGCGGCGTAGACCCGGAGCCCCGTCCTCGCCTCCGCCGCCCGGCAGGAGCGGCCGAGAGCGCCCGCCCAGAGGATCACCGGCAGGACGGCGGCGTGAAACAGGATCAACCCCTGCCACATCATGATCGTGGTCGGCGCGAGCGAGTAGACGATCGCCGCCGCGACGAAGCAGACCCGCGCGTAGCCGGCGAGCCAGGAGCGCCCGGAAGCGCCGGGATCGAGCTTCTCCCGCCAGAGCCAGCGGAGCCATCCCCATCGTCCTCCCCAGGACCCTCGCCGGAACCCGCCGCCCCGCCGCCAGAGGCGGAGGTTGGCGAGCAGGGCGAAGACGATCGTGACGGCGAGCAGGTTGGCGAGCACGGTGAGAGCGGGGCCCAGCCAGCGGTCGGAGGGGAGGAGGTCGGTGAACCGGAGACCGGCCATGTCGTTGGCGACCGAGAGCGAGGCGTAGCGCAGCCAGTAGAGCAGGCCGCGCGCGAGCGGATAGACCAGGAGCAGCCCGCGGCCGGGGAAGCCCTTGCGGGCCGCGGTCACCAGGACGGGATGCTCCATCACGTCGATCACCCAGGGGACGAGAGGGATGGCGGCGATCGTTCCCCCCAGCAGGGCTCCCGGCCAGTGCACCCGGAAGTACCGGCGGAGGGCGAGCAGCAGGGAGGCCGCGGCCAGCAGCAGGCAGGAGGCGTGGACCTGGAACGCCAGCACCAGCCCGGCGGCGTGCAGGAAGGAGGGCCAGAACCGGGCGCGCTCGCGCTGGGCCAGGGCGCTCCACAGGTGGATGGCGCCGAAGAGGTAGAGGTAGTTGGGGTTCCAGAGGAACGCGGCGAAGTAGAGCTGCCAGGGGTTCAGCCAGTAGAGCAGCGCGAGCAGCACCCGCTCGGCGGGGGAGAGGATGCGCTTGAGCGCGCCGTCCAGGATGCCGTAGGCGAGGACGTGGAAGAGCAGGACGAGCGCGCTCGCCGCCCGGTGGTCCCGCCAGAGGAAGAGCGGCAGGCCGACCAGCAGGCTGGTGATCCCCCCCGGCGACTTGCCGCCGGTGGACATCGGATTGCCGTAGGAGATCCACTGCCCGCGCGCCGCCAGCAGCCAGCCGCGGGCGAGGAGGTTGAGCTGGTCGCCCGCCACCTGGCCGCGGACGAGCATCACGATGGCGATCAGCAGGCCGGCGGCGAAGAGCGCCCCGACGACGCGGGAGGCGGCGGCCGGCGTCAGGCGGGGGGAGCGCAAGGTGGGTCCAGCTCCAGGAAGCCGAAGCGGGCCGGTTGATGGAAGTCGGCGGGCCGGACGAGCGTCGGGGACCAGGCGCTGAATTCGGGCTCGCCGTCGCGGGGGCGCTCGATGCGGTAAAGGTTGGCCCGCCAGATCCGCGGCGGATCGGCTCCGGGATCTCCGCCGGGACAGATCTCCCGCCAGGAGATCGAGAGGAGCGCCCACCAGTCCTGCCGGTCCTGCCGGTCCTGTTGATCCTGCCGGAGGATGCCCGGCCCCGCCGCCCAGCGCAGCCCGGGGCAGTCCCAGGACGGGTCGGCCGTCATCTCCGCCCGTCGCGAGGTGGGGTTGTGGATCACGGCGTCGAACAGGGTGCCGAGGGGGCTCACCTCGAACTCGAAGTAGCGGACGGGGTCCTCCCCGCCCGGCGCCAGGAAGAGCTCGACCGCCTCCTCTTCATAGAGCGGGTCGTTGCGCTCCCGCCAGGTGCCCCAGGCGTCGCGGTCCTCGCAATCGAAGCGGGCGTGGAGAGCGTCGCCGTCCCAGCAGAGGCGCGCCCGGGTCTGCTGCGCGGCCGGGCCGCCGCCGCCGGCGAGCTGGAAGGGGGGCAGGGTGGGGATCTCCTCCCATCTCCAGGCGCCGGGATCCACGGGGTTCCAGGACGCGGGACGCCGGGGGACGGACCAGCGAGGGAGGGGCGCGCTCATTCAGGTGATCCTATGCCGTTATAGACTGGTCTTTCCGATGGCCAAGCCCTTTCTCACCCCGGAGTCGAAGACGGCGCTCTCCCAGGCGGTGCGCGAGGTCGAGTCGTGCTGCAGCGCCGAGGTGGTGGTCGCGGTCCGGGCGCGGACCGGCTCCTACCTGCAAGCGGACCTGGTGGCCGGCCTCCTGGCGGGGATCGCGGTGCTGGCCGTGCTCCTGTGGGCCGACTGGACGTTCGCGCCGGTCTGGATCCTGGTTGACCCCGTGATCCTGGGAGCGCTGGCCGCGCTCCTGGTCTCCCGCGGCGCCCTGCCGCGGCGGGTCCTGACACCGGCCCGCGAGCGCCGGTCCCGGGTGGAGACCGCGGCCCGCTCCACCTTCGTCGAGCGGCGCGTCCACAGCACCTCCGGGCGGACGGGCATCCTCCTCTACGTCTCGGTCCTCGAGCGGGAGGCCGCCGTGGTGGTCGACCTCGGCGTCGAGGCGCTCGCCGCCACGGACGGCTGGAAACGGTCGGTGGCGGAGATCGAGGCGGCGGTCCGCCGCGGGGAGGACGGCGCCGCGGTGGCCGGGCGGCTCCGCGGCCTCGGCGCCCTGCTGAGCCCGGTCCTGGCGCGCGGCGAGGACGACGTCAACGAGCTGCCGGACGAGGTGTGCTGACCGTGAGGATCTTCCGATCGCTTCGCCGGTCCTCGCGGGTCCTCCCCTGGCTGGGCCCGCTCGCCTTCCTCCTCCTGCCCGCCGTGGCGTTCGCCCGCGCGGGGGGCGGCCACAGCTACTCCGGCGGCGGTCACAGCGGCGGGGGTGGAGGCGGCGGGGGCGGCGGCCTCATCTTCCTGGTGATCCGGCTGCTGTTCTGGCTGATCTTCTACCATCCGCTGATCGGCATCCCGTTGACGATCGCGCTCGTCTACGCCTTCATCCGGTATCAGAAGAGCCACGCCGTGGCGAGCGCCCAGCACTGGGACTCCACGCCGCCGGCGGCGCCCCCGGCCCAGCCGGCCTCGCGCGACCTGGACGGCCTGCGGGCGCTCGACCCCGAGTTCTCGGTGGTCCTCTTCGAGGACTTCGCCTACGCCCTCTTCGCCCGCGCCCACGAGGCGCGCTCCAGCGAGCGGGACCTGGAGGCGCTCTCCCCCTACCTCTCGGCGGCGGCGCGGGGCCACCTCGCCCAGCGCCTGCCGGTGGGCGCGCCGGTCTCCGCGGTGGTGATCGGGGCCATGCGCGTCGTGGACCTGTCGATCCCGGGCACCCCCGGCACGCCCGGCGGGACCGCCACCGCCGGCGGCCCGCCGCCGCGGTCGGTGGTCGTCCTGGAGTTCGAAGCCAACATGACGGTCGGCATGTCGGGGGCGGAGCACACGCACTACGTCGAGGAGCGCTGGCGGCTGGAGCGCGACGCGGGGGTGCAGAGCAAGCCGCCCGACAAGGCGACCTCCTTCCATTGCCCCAACTGCGGCGCGCCCTTCGTCCCCGAGGAGGGCGACCGCTGCCAGTACTGCGGCCAGGTGGTCTCGGGGGGCCGCTTCGACTGGAGCGTGGAGTCGATCGATCTGGTCAGATCCGAAGAGCGCCCGCCGGCCCTCACCTCCGACGTCCAGGAGGTGGGCACCAACTGGCCGACGATCTTCCATCCGCAGTTGAACGCCCGCTGGGCGGAGCTGGTGCGCGACGATCCCGGCGTGACCCAGGAGGGGCTCAACGCCCGGCTCCAGCTCCTCTACGGCGAGCTCAACGCCGGATGGTCCCGCGGCGACCTCGGCGGCGCCCGCCCCTACGTGTCGGACGGGCTCTTCGACTATCTCCAGTACTGGGTGACGGCCTACGCCAGGCAGGGCCTGCGCAACGTCCTGGAGGGGATGCGGATCGTCGAGTGGAAGGCGGTCAAGGTGGTGCGCGACCGGCACTACGATGCGATGACCCTGCGCGTCTGGGGCTCCGGCCGGGACTACACCGTCCGCCAGACCACCGGGGACGTCGTCTCCGGCGATCCCAAGCGCGATCGCTTCTACTCGGAATACTGGACGCTGATCCGCGGCGCCGGGGTCAAGGGCGCGCCGCGCGCCGACAAGAGCTGCCCCAACTGCGGCGCGCCGCTCGACGTCAACATGGCGGGCCAGTGCGAGCACTGCGGCGCCAAGATCACCAGCGGCGAGTTCGACTGGGTGCTGTCGAAGATCGAGCAGGACGATTCTTATACGGGGTAAAAACGCGGGGTGAAGCGCGGGCTGAGCCGCCCTACGGCTCCTTCGCGCAGCCGCCGTCGTGGTCCTTCTGGGCGCCGGCGGTCTGCCGCTCGCAGTCGTTGGCGTAGGTCCTGCCGTCGCAGCCGCAGACCGGCCGGTACTCCTTGGTGCAGACCTCGGGCTTCTCGGCGCAGGTCCCCTGGAGGTCGGCCGCCCGGCACAGGCCGGCCGGGAGATCGCAGAACCGTCCCTTCGGACAGGCATGCCCCTTGAGGCCGCCGCAGACGATCTCCTCTCCCTGACCCGGTTTCCCCGGCTCGGGCGCCGGGCGGTTCGCCTGGCCGGCGGAGCAGGCCACGGCGACGAGGATCAGGATGACCGGCAGGTACGAGAGCTTTCGCATGAGTCACCTTCTCTCTAGTCGTTGCTGAAGCCTATCAGCAGGCCGCGAGGAGCTCCGCGCGCTCGGCGGGGCTCAGGAAAGCGGCCTCGATCGCCATCTCCTGCATGCGGCGGATCTCGGCCGGCGAGAGGCCCAGCTCGTCAGCCGCCACCCGGTACTCGTGGGCGAGGTCGATGCCGCTGATGCTCGGATCGTCCGTGTTGAGGGTGCAGGCGATCCCCCGGCGCAGCAGGGCCGGCAGCGGGTGGGAGCGGTAGTCGGGCACCGTGCTCGTCTGCAGGTTGCTGGTCGGGCAGACCTCCAGCGGGACGCCGCGCCCGGCCAGGAGGTCGAGCACGGCCGGGTCCTCGACGGCGCGGACGCCGTGGCCGACCCGCTCGGCCCCGAGCTCCAGCACCGCCTGGCGGACGCTCGCGGCGCCGGCCGCCTCGCCGGCGTGGGCGATCGTATGCAGCCCGGCCGCGCGGGCCTCCTGGAAGTGGCGCACGAACAGCTCGCCGGGGAAGTTCGCCTCGTCCCCCGCCAGATCGAGCGCCACCACGCCGCGGTCCCGGCCGCGGATGGCCGCCGCCAGCTCGATCCCGCCGGTCTCCGGCCCGTAGTGGCGGGAGATGATGCCGATCAGCTTCGCCCGCACCGGGATCTTCCCGCGGGCCTCCTCCAGCGCGTCGCAGACGGCGTCCACCACCCCGAAGGTGTCCAGCCCGTGCTCCTCGCCCATGAAGTAGGGGCTGAAGCGCAGCTCGATGTAATCGATCCCCTCCCGGGCCGCGTCCTCCAGGTTCTCGCGCACGATCCGCCGCACGGCGTCGTAGTCCACCATCACCCGGCGCAGCAGGGCGAACTTGGCGATGAAGTGGACGAGGCTGGGCTCGCGCTCGGTGATCTGCACGTGGGGCCGGAGCCCCTCCACCGTCCAGGCCGGCAGCTCGAGGCCGTGTTGCCGCGCCAGATCCAGCACGGTTTCGATCCGGACGTTGCCGTCCAGATGGCGGTGCAGCTCGACCAGCGGGTAGCCATCGCGCATTCGAATCCTCCTGACGCGACATTTTATCCGCGGATCAGACATTCCGGCGCCGGTCCGTCTACCTGAGCATCGCGATGAGAGATCTCCGGCTCTGGCGGCGGCAGCGCCGTCTCGCGTTCTGGACGCACCTCCACCGGCTCCTGCGGTCGAGCCGGAGGTGGTGGAAGTCCTTCTGAGGAAGCTACTGGCAGCCGCCGCCCGAGCAGACGCGGAGCCGGGTCAGGCGGCGGGCGAGGTCGCGGCGGACGGCGGCGAGGGCCGGCGAGGCGTGGAGGCTGCGGAGCTCGTAGGGATCGCTCTGGAGGTCGTAGAGCTCGCGGTCGCCGGTCTGGTACTCGACGTAGAGCCAGCGCGGATCGCGCACCGCGGCGAACGGGGGCTTGTCGGAGCCCAGGCCGGCGCCCTCGATCAGCAGCGTCCGGTTCTTCGCCAGGCTCGGGTCAAGGGCCAGGGGGAGGAGCGGCCGGCCGTCCATCACCCGCTGGGCATGAGCCCCGGCCAGGGCGACGATGGTCGGCGCGAGATCGACGTTGGACACCGGCTGCTGCACCGTGACCCCCGCCGGGAAGCCTCCCCCTCGAATGATCAGTGGCACCCGGATCGACTCCTCGTAAGGGAGGTATTTCCCCTCCGGGACGCGGTGCTCGCCGAGCAGAAAGCCGTTGTCGGAGGTGAAGACGATCACCGTGTTACCGAGCTGGCCGGTGTCGTCCAGGGCCTTGACCAGGCGCTCCACGAGGTCGTCGGCGGCGAGCAGCGAGGCGAGGCGCGCCCGGTAGATCTCCAGCACGTGGGCCTGCTTGGCCGGGCTGAGCAGCGGCCGGCGGCGGATGTGGGCGGGCTTGTCCGTCACGTCGGGCTCGTTGAACGAGGGTTTGGCCGGCAGCGGCTCGGCGGCGAACCGTCCGAGGTAGCGGGGGGCGGGCCGCGGGGGCGTCTGGTCGCGGCCGATCCGCTCGAGGTGGGGAGCGATCGGCGCCACGGTGACGAAGAACGGCTCGCCGGCGCCCGCCCGCGAACGCAGGATGGCCTCGGCCTCGGCCGCCAGCACGTCCGTCTGGTAGTCCTCGGGAGCCTCGCCGTAAGTCACCGGCGCGCCGTTCCGGCTCACCGTGTAGTCGTACATCCGGTAGGTGGAGGGATCGATCAGCCCGAACCAGCGCGACCAGCCCGGCGGCGGCTCGGGGGAGTCCACGCCGTAGTTGTTGAGGTATTTGCCCAGATGGGCGGTGTAGTACCCGGCCTCCTGGAGCCAGAGCGGCAGGGTGTTCGTATTGTCGAGGTGCGCGTAGCCGCCGTTCGGGCCGCCGTTGGCCACCACGCCATGGTTGTGGGCGTACTGGCCGGTGAGGAAGGTCGAGCGCGACGGGCAGCAGAGCGAGAAGTCCACGAAGCTGTTGGCGAACGTGGTCCCCTTCGCCCCCAGCAGGGCGCGGGTCTTCGGCAGCACCCGCATGTCCGCCATCGTCTGGTCGTCGGTCATGATGACCAGGATGTTGGGGCGCGGGTCCGCCGCCATGGCGAGCCGCGGCGCGAAGGCCAGAATGAGGAGGAGGAGGGGTGCGGTCCAGCGCGGGCGGTTCATGCAAGGATTGTACGGTTGGAATGAGGCCGGCCGTCGCTTCCGTTGTCGGATCGGAAGCTTTTCGTCCAGGAGACCCCCACGCCATGAGCCATCGCCCCGCCTTCCTGTCTCTTTTCATCGCCCTGGTGCTGGCGAGCGGGATCGCCTGCGCCGCTCCCTCGCCCGCCGCGCCCGCCGCGCCCGCCGTTCCCGCCGCTGAGACCGCGCCAGTCACCCGGCGCGAGCCCGCCAACGTGATGGGCTACGAGGGGGCGGCCTGGCTGGAGCGCGAGGGGCGCGACCAGCAGGAGAAGCCCGAGGTGGTGCTCGACGCGATGCAGCTCAAGGAAGGGATGACCGTCGCCGAGATCGGCGCCGGCACCGGCTACTTCAGCCGCCGGCTGGCGAAGGCGGTGGGACCCGCGGGCAAGGTCTACGCCGAGGACATCCAGCCCCAGATGCTCGACCTGCTCAAGGAGCGCGCCGGGAAGGAGGGGATCAGGAACATCGTCACCGTCCTCGGCACCGACACCGACCCCAAGCTCCCCATGCACGGCGTCGACCGGCTCCTGCTGGTGGACGTCTACCACGAGTTCCAGAAGCCGGAGGCGATGCTCGCCAGCCTTCGCGACACCCTGGCCCCCGGCGGCCTCGTCATCCTGGTCGAGTACCGCCTCGAGGGGGACACCGCCTCGCACATCAACATCAAGCACCGGATGTCGGTCCCGCAGGTGCTCTCGGAGTGGAACCACGCGGGCTTCGAGCTGGTCAACCAGATCGAGACCCTCCCCGCCCAGCACATCTTCCTCTTCACCACCCGCCGCGGCGTCCGCGCCCTCGGCCCCGGCGAGCAAGGCAGCAAGGGGAGGGCGGTCAAGCCGCCGGCGTAGGCCCTCACCTCCCCGGCCCTCCTCTCCCGTCCCCTCCCGCCCTCCCTCACCGGGAGAGGAGGGAGGAGGTCTACTTGATCCATACGGTCTTGATATTCACGAACTCGCGGATGCCGACCGCGGAGAAGCTCGCGGCCGTAGCCGGAGCTCTTGACCCCGCCGAAGGGGAGGCGCGGGTCGGACTTCACGGCGCCGTTCACGAAGACGCAGCCGGAGTCGATCTCGGCGGCGAGATCCTCGCCGCGGGCGGCGTCGGCCGTCCAGACGCTGGCGCCGAGACCGAAGGGGGAGCGGTTCGCCAGCTCGACGGCGTGCGCGGAGTCGCGCGCCCGGATCACCGCCGCCACCGGTCCGAAGGTCTCCTCGTCGAAGGCCGCCATGCCCGGCTCCACCCCGGTCAGCACGGTCGGCGGGTAGTACCACCCCTTGCCCTCCAGCCGCTGGCCGCCGGTGCGCAGCCGGGCGCCGGCCTCCACCGTGCGCTTCACCTGGTCGTCCAGGGAGTCCAGCAGGTCCTCGCGCGCCATCGGGCCGAGATCGGTCTTCGCGTCCATCGGGTCTCCCACCTTGAGCCCCGCCATGGCGCGGGTGAACTCCTCCTCGAAGCGGTCGGCGACCGCCTCCTCCACAATGAAGCGCTTGGCCGCGATGCAGCTCTGGCCGGAGTTGATCGTCCGCGCCCGCGTCGCCTGCCGGGCCGCCTCGGCGGGATCGACGTCGTCCAGCACGATGAAGGGGTCCGAGCCGCCCAGCTCGAGGACGGTCTTCTTGAGGCACCGGCCCGCCTCGGCGGCCACCTCGCGGCCGGCGCGGTCGCTGCCGGTGAGGGTCACCGCCCGCACCGCCGGGTGCCCGATCAGGCGCCTGGCCCGCTCGGAGGAGACGAGGAGGGTGGTCACCACGCCGTCCGGCAGCCCCGCCTCGCGGAACACCGCCTCGATGGCGAGCGCCGAGCCAGGGACGTTGGCCGAGTGCTTCAGCACCGCCACGTTGCCCGCCATCAGCGCCGGCGCGGCGAAGCGGAAGAACTGCCAGAAGGGGAAGTTCCACGGCATGATGGCGAGCACCGCCCCGATCGGGTCGTAGCGGATGAAGCTCTTGGTGGCGTCGGTCGCCACGCTCTCGGGCGAGAGGAAGCGCTCGGCGTTCTCGGCGTAGAAGTCGCAGACCCAGGCGCACTTGTCCACCTCGGACTGGGCGGAGGCGAGGGTCTTGCCCATCTCCTCGGTCATCAGCCGGGCGAAGCCGTCCGAGCTCTCGCGCAGCAGGTCGGCGACGGCGGTCAGGTGCTGCGCCCGCTCCTCGAAGTCGAAGCGGCGCCAGGAGTTGAAGGCCCGTCCGGCCTGCTTCAGCCGGTCCTCGACCTCCTGCTCGTCGTGTTCTGGGTATTGACGGATCAGCTCGCCCGTCGCGGGATTGACGGCTTTCAGCATGGGAGTCCTCCACTTCCTTCCCCGCTCCGGCCGCGGCCGCCTGGGGGAAACGCGTTGCGGCTCGGAGTCGTGCAACCTCCGGGCCGGGCCGCTGTCTTGGAAGGGAAAGGATGGCGGAGAGGGAGGGATTCGAACCCTCGGTCCGGGTTTACCCCGGACAACTGCTTAGCAGGCAGCCCTGTTCGGCCACTCCAGCACCTCTCCGTAAGGGCCCGGCAGGGAGGGGACATTGTAGGGGGAGAGAGGCCGGGAGTCAAAAAAGGGCTGCCGGGGGCACGGACGCCCTCCCCACGAAAGCCCGCGATAGACTACCCGCGCCCTCAAGGGGCCTTTCGTGGAGGGAGCGCTCATCATGGCCGACCAAGACCCGCAGAACGTGGACCAGCTCGCCATCAATACCATCCGGTTCCTCTCCGTCGACATGGTGGAGGCGGCGCAATCGGGGCACCCCGGCGCGCCGATGGGCCAGGCGCCGCTCGCCTACCTGATCTGGACGCGCTTCCTGCGCCACAACCCCGACAACCCCGACTGGCCGAACCGCGACCGCTTCGTCCTCTCCTGCGGCCACGCCTCGGCCCTGCTCTACTCGCTCCTCCATCTCGCCGGCTACGGCCTGCCGATCGAGGAGCTGAAGCGCTTCCGCCAGTTCGGCTCCAAGACCCCCGGCCACCCGGAGCACGAGCTGACCCGCGGCGTCGAGGTGACCACCGGTCCCCTCGGCCAGGGGATCAGCAACTCCGTCGGCATGGCGATCGCCGAGTGTATGAGCGCCCAGCGCTTCAACCGCGACGGCTTCCCCCTCTTCGACTACCGGATCTGGGTCCACACCAGCGACGGCGAGATGATGGAGGGGGTCCCGCACGAGGCCTGCGCCCTCGCCGGCCACCTCAAGCTCAGCCGGCTCAAGGTCTTCTACGACGACAACAAGGTCTCGATCGACGGCCCCACCTCCCTCTCCTTCTCCGAGGACGTCGGCAAGCGCTTCGAGGCCTACGGCTGGCGCGTGCTGCGCGTGGAGGACGGCAACGACCTCCAGCGGCTCACCGCCGCCATCCAGGCCGCCGAGGCCGAGGAGGACCGGCCGACCCTGGTCATCGTCCGCACCATCATCGGTTTCGGCAGCCCCAACCGGCAGGGGACCTCCAAGGCCCACGGCGAGGCCCTGGGACCCGAGGAAACCGCCGCCGCCAAGAAGAACCTCGGCTGGCCGCTGGAGCCCACCTTCTACGTGCCCGACGCCGTCCGCGCTCCCTTCGATGAATCCCGCAAGCGCGGCCAGGAGCTGGAGAAGCAGTGGAACGACCTCCTCCAGCGCTACCGGGAGGCCCACCCCGCCGACGCCGCCGAGCTCGACCAGCGCCTCTCCGGCAAGCTCCCCGACGGCTGGCAGGAGGCCATCCCCGCCTTCGATCCCAAGGACAAGCCGATCGCCACCCGCGCCGCCTCCGGCAAGGTGCTCAACGCCATCGTCCCCAAGCTGCCGCAGCTGGTGGGCGGCTCGGCGGACCTCACCCCCTCGAACAACACCTTCATCGAGGGCCGGAGCGACTTCGAGGCCGCCAATGCCGAGGGCCTCTACCTCCGCTTCGGCGTCCGCGAGCACGGCATGGGCTCGATCATGAACGGCATCGCCCTCTCGAAGCTCTGGATTCCCTACGGCGGCACCTTCCTCGTCTTCTCGGACTACATGCGCCCGCCGGTGCGCCTGGCGGCGCTGATGAAGCTGCAGTCGATCTTCGTCTACACCCATGACTCGATCTTCCTGGGCGAGGACGGCCCCACCCACCAGCCGATCGGCGAGCTCGCCTCCCTGCGCGCCATTCCGGGCCTGACGGTGCTCCGTCCGGCGGACGCCAACGAGACGGCCGAGGCTTGGCGCGTGGCGCTGGAGCACCGGCACGGCCCCGTCGCCTTCGCCCTGACCCGCCAGAACCTGCCGATTCTGGAGGAGACGGCGAAGAAGGCCCGCGAGGGGGTGGCGCGGGGCGGCTACGTCCTCTCCGATCCGGCGGACGGCGAGCCGGAGATCATCCTGATCGCCACCGGCTCCGAGGTCTGGCTGGCGCTCGAAGCCTCCAAGCAGCTCGCCGGCAAGGGCATCCGCGCCCGGGTGGTGAGCCTCCCCTCCTTCGAGATCTTCGACATGCAGCCGGACGACTACAAGGAGTCCGTGCTGCCCAACAAGCTCCGCAAGCGCCTCGCCATCGAAGCCGCCTCCCCCTTCGGCTGGGAGAAGTACGTCGGCCTCGATGGCGCCATCCACGGCATCAACCGCTTCGGCGCCTCGGCCAAGTACAAGGACCTCCAGAAGGAGTTCGGATTCCTGCCGGAAGATGTGGTGAAGCAGGCGGAGGAGTTGCTGGGGAAGTAGGAACGGCTGGAGTCATCGTGGGTGAGGCTCAAGCTATCTCGATGTTCAACCGTCTCTTCTTGCGTTACTTTCGGGCACCGGAGCACCCTGGGAAGCTGCGGGTGGTGCGGTGGCTCGGCAAGAGGGCAGTGCCGGCGACCGGTCTCGTGGCGCCGGTGAGGGGTGGCCTCAGCCTCTATTTACATCCGCGGGACTGGATCGAATATCTGCTGTTGCGCGGCGATGATTACGAGCCGCTCACGCTCGACTTCCTCCGGGCCAATCTGCGGCCCGGGGATGGCGCCATTCTGGCTGGGGTGAACTTCGGCTTGCATGTGGCCATCGCGGCGGGCGCGGTCGGGGAGACCGGCCTGGTGCTGGGCGTCGAGCCTCAGCCGGCGGCCCTGCTTCGCACGCGCCGGAATCTCGAGCTCAACGGACTGCTCGCGCGCGTCCGGCTGTTGCAGTGCGCTCTCGGCAGCGAAGAGCGGATCATTCCCATGGCCTGGTCCCTTCCTGACAATCCCGGCGCCGCCAGCCTGCTCGACGAAGGAGAAGGCTTTTTCACCGCCGTGAAGACGCTCGATTCCGTAAATGGGCTCCTGGACGAGCACCCCTTTCGGTTGCTGCTCCTGGACGTGCAGGGTTACGAGCTGGAAGCTCTCCGCGGGCTCCGGTTGAGTGAGGGGCCTCAATTGGCTGTGGTCGAGCTGGATCCGGAGTTCCTGTCTCGCGCCGGCACGACCGCTTCCGCCGTGGTCGAAGTGTTCTCGGCCGCGGGCTACCGCATCTGCGACCTGCATGGGAACCCGCCGCGGGATCTTCTCGACCTGCCGGAAAGGAACTTCGTCGCGGTCAGGCCCTCCGCTGAGGTGAGCTGGGTTTGAGGCTATTTTCTGATGTACCTTCGAGGGAGCGAGAGGCGCTCTATCCCGTGGGAAGCGAAAAGCAGAAGATGCGCGCCGGCGAGCTGTATAGCGCCGCGGACCCGGAGCTCATCGCGGATCATCTCCACGCGCAAGAGCTTCTCCATCAGTTCAACGCGACCAGAGCCGATGCGTTCGAGGAGAGGCTCGATCTTCTCTTGCAGCTCTTCGGACACTTCGGCCACGGCTCGGTTCTCAAGCCGTCCTTCCGGTGCGACTACGGCTACAACATCCTGATCGGCCGGAATGTCTTCGTGAACTACGACTGCGTCTTCCTGGATTGCAACCGGATCACGATCGGCGACGACGCGCAGATCGGACCCGCGGTCCAGATCTACACGGCGCAGCACCCGACCGATCCGGAGACGCGGCGATCCGGGCTCGAATCCGCGCTGCCGGTGACGATCGGGGACAACGTGTGGATCGGTGGCGGCGCCATTCTCTGCCCGGGTGTGACGATCGGCGCCGATACCGTGGTCGGCGCTGGGAGCGTGGTCACCCGGGACCTGCCCTCCGGCGTGATCGCGGTGGGGAATCCGTGCCGGGTGATCAAAGCGGCTGAGAGGCGAGAAATATGAGTCCGCCTGATGACGGTATGCGGGTGAGGCCGGAAGATCCTGAGGCTACTTGAAAGGATTTACGATCTCCAAGCCGTCGATCCTTCGCCCGGCTTGCAGATCTTCGGAGAAAAGGATCGAGCATCCGGATTGAAGTGCCGCCCGAACGATCAAAGAGTCCCAGAAAGAGATCTGGTGAAGACGGTGGAGATCGATGGCGGCCAGAATGTCGTCGGATCCGATCCGAACCAGCTCGAAGCGACCCAGCAACTCCGTCTTTCGTCTGGCAATTTCGGTCGAAACTTTGAGTTTTTTCGTTATTGTAACGAAGTATTCCTGGAGAACTTGGGTGGAAATGACGCCAGTGCGTTCGACCTGACAGCGCTCCACGAGATCGAGGGCCCGCGCCTGTTTCTGCGGGGCTCTCATGTCGTCGGTATAGACGAAGATGTTGGAGTCCAGAAAGCTACGAGCGCTCATGGATCTCGTCGCGATTGAACCTCCACCCTTGGGAGTCCCCCTGTCCGGAAAGACGGCGGAACTCAGCGATGTCTTCCTCGATGGAGGGCCGGGCAGTGAGACCCTCCAGATAATGACGGATGAGCTGGTCCAGGCTCATCCCTTGACTCTCGGCGACCTGCTGGGCCCTTTGGGCGAGTTGCTCGTCGATAGATAGGTTCAAGGTCATTGTCCACCTCGTGTCGATAACCCTAGTATGACACCTAGTAAGCACTGGACGAACGAAATGGCGGAGGGGGTGGGATTCGAACCCACGGGTCGCGCGAACGACCGGCGGTTTTCAAGACCGCTGCTATAGACCGCTCAGCCACCCCTCCGTGGGGTGTTCAACAGCTTACTTTGGAGCCGTAATCCGTTCCAGGCCCCCGGTCCAGGGGCGCAGGGCCTCCGGGATCACCACCGAGCCGTCCTCCTGCTGGTAGTTCTCCAGGATGGCGATCAGGGTGCGGCCGACCGCCAGCCCCGAGCCGTTCAGCGTATGGAGCAGGCGGGTCTTGCCTCCGCCGTCGGGACGGTAGCGCAGGTTCGCCCGCCGCGCCTGGAAATCCTCGCAGTTGCTGCAGGAGGAGATCTCCCGGTAGGCGGCCTGGCCCGGCAGCCAGACTTCGAGGTCGTAGGTCTTGGCCGCGCCGAACCCCATGTCGCCGGTGGAGAGGGCCATCACCCGGTAGGGGAGCTCCAGGACCTGCAACACCCGCTCGGCGTGGCCGGTGAGCTCCTCCAGGGCGTCGTAGCTCGTCTCGGGGGTGGTGAGCTGCACCAGCTCGACCTTGTTGAACTGGTGCTGGCGGATCAGCCCGCGCACGTCCTTGCCGTAGGAGCCGGCCTCGCTGCGGAAGCAGGGGGTGTAGGCCGTGTAGCGGACGGGCAGGCGCGCCTCCTCCAGGGTCTCGTCGCGGTGGAGGTTGGTGACCGGCACCTCGGCCGTAGGGATCAGGTAGTAGGGGTGTTTCTCCAGCTTGAAGAGGTCCGCCTCGAACTTGGGAAGCTGGCCGGTGCCGAACAGCGTGGCGTCGTTGACGATGAACGGCGGCAGGACCTCGGTGTAGCCGTGCTCGCGGGTGTGGAGGTCGAGCATGAGGTTGATCAGCGCCCGCTCGAGCAGGGCGCCCGCCCCGAAGTAGACGGTGAAGCGGGCGCCGGTGAGCTTGGCGCCGCGCTCGAAGTCGAGGATGCCGAGCGCCGGCCCCAGATCCCAGTGGGCCTTGGGTGGAAAGCCGAATTCGCGGGGGGTGCCGACCGTGCGCTCGCAGCGGTTGGCGGACTCGTCCTTGCCGACCGGGACGCTCTCGTGCGGCAGATTGGGGAGCGTGTGCTCGATGGCGAGCAGCTCGGGATCGATCGTCTGGAGGCGGGCCTCCAGCTCCTCGATCCGGCCCTTGAGCTCGCCCACGGCGGCGATCGCCTCCGCGGCGTCGCCGCCCCGCTTCTTGACCTCGCCGATGGCGCGGCTCGCCTCGTTGCGCTGCCGCTTGAGCTCCTCGGACTCGCCCAGGGCGGCGCGGCGCTCGGCGTCGAGCATCTGCCAGGCGTCGAGCGGCGTCGGGTTCATGTTGCGGTCGAGCAGGCCCTGGCGGACCTTCTGGGAATCGTCGCGGAGGAGGTCTCGGGAGAGCATGGCGGGGGAGTTTACCGCAACCTCGACGACGCTCCGCTCCCCGCGTCCGTAGGAAAAGGCAGCGAGTCAGCGATAACATCCGGCAGCCGTCGTCCCGGCAGACGCCTCGCCCACAGGTTCGCGTGAACGATCAGCCCGCCCAATCCTCATTCCGGAGCGACCTCCTCCGGCTCCTGACCCCGCTCGCCGCGCTGGCGGCGATGGCTTCGTTCGCCGCGCGGGAGGCCGATCCGGCGGGGGCCGCGGAGAGCGCCTATCTGGCGGTGCTGGCGGTGGCGGCGCTCCTGCCGGTGGGATTCCTGGCCCCCTGGCCGGCTTTCGAGCTGGGCCTGGGATCGGCGCTCGCAACGGCGGCGGTCTGGGCCTTACCGCCGGGACCGGGACGGGGGATGGCGGTGACGACGGTGCTGCTGGCGGCGCTGGCGGTGGCGGCGGGGCGGGTCCTCACCCTCTCCCCCTCTCCCGGGGAGGGAGGGGGGAGGGGACGGGAGAGGGGGTTGGGGGGTGAGGGTCCGAAGCTGTTCATCCCCCTCGCCCTGGGCCTCCAGGTCCTGCTGCGCGGCGAGCTGCTGTTCCAGCCGGCGCTGGCAGTGCGCGCGGCGGTGGCGCTGGTGGTCCTGCCGGTCGTAGGGGGCCTGGCGGTGTCGATGCTGGCGCGGCGGCATGGGATGGCCCTGGCCCTAATCGCCGGCGGCACGGCGGTCGCCCTGGCGCCGGGCTTCAACGTCGCCGGCACGCTGGCGCTGATCGCCCTGGCGGCAGGCGATCTCCTGGCCTGGGAGGAGGCCCGCCCGTTGGTCAAGGTCATGGCGGGGGTCGCGCTGCTGGCCCCTATCGCCTGGGAGCCCGGACCGGGGATCGTGGCGGCGGTCTGCGGGCTCGCCCTCTGGCGGCCTCGGCTCGCCCTGGGGATCGCCGTGGCCGCGGCGGCCGGTCTCGCTGTGTTTCTCCATGAATCCTGGCACGGGGTCGGCCTCCAGATGCTCCTCCTCCCCCTGCTGGTGCCGGCGGCGGTCTTCCCCCGCAGGGAGCGGATCGCGGCCGTGATCGCGGCGGCCCTGATGATCGGCACGGTCCCGCTGGTCCCGGGCGCCGCGGCCCTCGCGGCGCCGCTGGCCCTGGCCGCGCTGTCGCTCCGGCGCGACGCGGCGTTCACCGTGCCGCAGGGGATGTGGACGGGCGCGGCGCTCGGCGGCACGGCGCTGCTGGCGGGGTATCCCTGGCTGCGCGAGGAGCCGCTGGCGAGCGCGCTCGGGCTGCCGGGGCTTCCGATCGGACCGTGGCTGGCGGCCGGGGTGGTCGCCGTGCTCCTGGCGCTGGCCGGCCTCGGGGTCTGGAGGGGACGGAGGTGGGAGGAGCCGCTGCGGTCGGCCCGGCTCGCCGGGCTGGCGGCAGCCTGCGTCGCGCTCGGCCTGCTGGCGGGGCTCCCCGGCCGCGGCGCGGCCCTCCTGCCGCCCGGGCTCCCCGTGGTGCTGGACGCCGCTCATCCGGCCTGGGAAGCACGAGTCCCCCGGCAGGCGGTGGGCAGCGTGGTCGTCGAATCCAGCCTGTCGAACGGCGCCGGGCTGGCGCCCGGCACACCCGTCGCCGTCGCTCGCCTGCGGGACGCGGGCGGGAGCCTCGACTGGAGCCTGCGGGCCGGCCGGGAGACCGGCGAGTGGTCGGTCCGGCGGCCGGACGTGGCGCGGCTCGGGACCCTGGCGCCGGCCCCCTGGATCTCCTGGGTGGCGGGGGACTTCTTCGCCCAGCGCTACCGCTCGAAGTGGACTCCGCCACGGACGGGGCAGGCCTCTGTACTGCGCGTCGAGCGGGCGCCCGGAGTACCGCCGGAGCTGGTTATTACCCTCTATCAGGTGGAGATCCGGAAGTGAGTCCCCGGGAGGATCTCCTGCGGAGCGGAGCGCTCCTGGCGATCTCCGCCGCCCTCGCGGCGCTGGTGGCCTGGTGGCTCCCGCTGCCGGCGGACGACCCCTTCCGGGGGACGCTCGCCGTGCTGCCGCTGATCCTGGGGGCCTTGCGCGAGATCCACCGCTGGGGAGCGCGGCTCGGCGGGCGGCCGCTCGGGGTCCAGACGACGGCGGGAGAGCTGGGCGCCCTCTCCGTTCTGGTCCTGGGAGCCCTCGCCCGGCCCCGCCTGTCGGTCGCGGGGATGGACGAGATCCTCGCCGCCGGCCTCCTGCTGATCCTGGCGAGCCGGGTGGCGCGGCAGACCCTGGCGCTCCGGCCCTTGCTGGGGGGGCTCGGCGACCGGCTGCCGCGGCGGCCGTCCATCCTCTTCTTCCTGCTGCCGTTCGTGGTCTACCTCGCCATCCTCCCCTGGTCGGCCCGGCACCGGCAGCCGGACGGCGACGAGCCGTTCAATCTGCTGGTGACCCACAGCCTGGCCTACGACTTCGACGCCGACCTGACCAACAACTACGCCCAGGGGGATTGGCGGCATTTCATGGATCGCCCGATCGAGCCGCAGCCGGGCGATCCGGTGGGACCGCGCGGCGAGCGCTACTCGCGGCACAACGAGCTGCTGCCGATGGTGCTGGCGCCGGCCTACCGGCTGGCCGGCAAGACGGGAGCGCTGGCCACGATGGCGCTGCTGACGGCGGCGCTCGCCTGGATGACGTTGCGGCTCGCCCGGCACTACGTCCCGGACTTTCCCGGCGAGACGCTGGCCGCCTGGGCGCTGGTCGCCTTCGCGCCGCCGCTCCTCCTCTACTCCTACCAGGTCTGGGTGGAGGTGCCGGCGGCGCTGCTCGCCGCGGTGGCCCTCGACCGTACCTTCTCGATCGAAGACGGCCGGCGCTGGGGGGCCAAGGAGTGGCTGGGGTTGGGGCTGCCGGTGCTGCTGCTGCCGCTGCTCAAGATCCGGCTCATCCTGATCTCGGGGCCGCTGCTGGTCCTCGGCTGGTGGCACGCCGGCCGGGATTCCGGCCAGCATGCCGGCCGGCCGCGACGCCCGCTGCTGATCCTGGCTGGCCTGCTCGCCGGGCTGGCGGGCGGGATGCTGCTCTACAACCAGCTCCTCTACTCGAACCCGCTCAAGATCCACACCTGGCAGGAGGTCGATCCCGCCAGCTACGGCGTGGCGTCCTACCTCAAGGGGATGTCCGGGCTCTTCTTCGATTCCGCGTTCGGCCTGTTCGGCTGCGCGCCCCTCTGGCTGATCCTGCTGCCGGCGCTGCTGCTGCTCGCCGCGCGGCGGAGCCGGCTGCTGGCCCACATGGCGGTGCTGAGCCTGCCCTACCTGCTGGTCGTGGTCCCCCGCGTCGAGTGGTATGGCGGCTGGTCGCCGCCCTTCCGCTACGCCCTGATCGCCATGCCGCTCCTCGGCATCGCCCTGGTCCCGCTGCTGGCGGGGATCGGGAACCGCCCGGGCGCCCGGGCGCTGCTGGGTGGCCTGGCGGCGCTGACCCTGGCGCTGACGCTCGTCTGGGTGGCGGTGCCGGGGTGGACCTACAACTTCGCGGACGGCCGGACCTACGCGCTCGACGCCCTGAGCGGCCGGCTGGGGCTGGACGTGGCGCGGTTCTTCCCAAGCTCGATCCGCCCCCGCGCCGCCACCTGGGCCTGGCCGCTGCTGTCGATCCCGCTCGTCTCGCTCCTCTGGTGGTTGCCGGGCAGGTCCCGGCGGCCGGCCGGAGCGGCGGCGCTGGCGGGAGTCGCCCTGATGCTCGGGGCGGCGGCCCTCCTCCCCGCGGCCGCCGCCCGCGTGCCCACCCGGACCGTCGAGCTGGAGGACCCGCAGGTGCGCAAGAGCGGCGGGCACCTCCACCCGGACCGCTGGGTGATCGAGCGGGCGCGCTACCGCGGAGGCTGGGTGCTGCGGGTGGGCGAGCGGCTGGAGGCGCCGGTGGTTTCAGGGGGAAAGAGGCTGAAGCTCCGTCTGTTGGCGGAATTCATCCGCAACCAGCCGGTTCCCTTCGTCCTCGACGTCCGGCAGGGAGACCGGCTGCTCGCCTCCTGGACTCCCGGGCGCGAGCGGGTCTGGGAGGCGGTGGACGTGGGGCCGGTGGACTGGAAGACCGGCGAGCCGCTGGTCCTCGCCGCGCGCGGGCCGAGTCCGCCGGGGGCGCTGAACGGGGCGATCCTGGACAAGGTGGAGCTGGAGTGGCGGTGAGGGTCTCCGCCGTCGTCCCCACCCTCGGCCGCAGCCCCCTGCTCGTCCCTTGCCTGGAAGCCCTGCGCCGCGAAGGGGCCGAGATCATCGTCGTCGATCAGGGGGAAACCCCGGTGGAGATCCCCGCCCGCCTTGCCGACCGCGTGCTCCGGCCGGGGCGCAACCTCGGCTTCGCGGCGGGGACCAACGCCGGGATCGCCGTGGCGGCGGGGGAGTGGATCGCCACGGTCAACGACGACGCTATCGTCGAGCCCGGCTGGGCGGGGGCGCTGGTGGCGGCGCTCGAGGCGGACGGCGGCGCTGCGGCGGCTCAGGGGGTCAACCTCGTGCTCGACCATCCGGAGATCGCCGACGGCTGCGGGATCGCCTGGAACCGGTGGTGGCAGGCGGTCCAGATCGGACACGGGAAGCCGGCGCCGGGGGCGGGCTCGGGGGTCCGGGAGGTGTTCGGGGTCTCGGCCACGGCGGCAGTCTACCGCCGGGCGGCCCTGCGCGCGGTGGCTCCTGGCGGCCCCGGCGGAGACATCTTCGACTCCCGGCTCGGCTCCTATTACGAGGATGTGGATCTCGCCGGCCGGCTGCGCGCCGCCGGCTGGCGGGCGCTGCTCGTCCCCGCGGCGCGGGTCCGTCACGCCGGCTCGCTCACCGGGCGGACCCTGAGCCGCGAGCGCTGGCGGCTGATCTACGGCAACCGGTGGCGGGTGGCGGCCCGGCATCTGGGCGCGGGGTTCTGGCCGCGGGTCCCCCTCCTGGCCGTCCGGGACGGCATCGATCTCGGGCGCGCCCTGCTGCGGGGGGATGGCGAGTTGGCGGCGGGGATCGTCTCCGGCTGGGGCCGCGCCCTGCGACTGCGCCGTCGCGATAACCTCTAACCATGCCGGAGCCTCTCCTGACGGGCGTCGTCGTCCACTGGCGCAACGAGGACCTCCTCGCCGAGCTGGTGGCGGCGTGGCCGCCCGACCCCCGCTTCGAGCTGCTGGTGGTGGACAACGGCTCGTCGGCGCCGCTGTCGGCCGGGGTGCGGGTGCTCCGGCCGGGGCGCAACCTGGGCTTCGCAGGCGGGGCGAACCTGGGCGTCGCGGAGGCGAGGGGGGAGATCCTGCTGATCCTGAATCCGGACGTGGTCCCCGAGCCGGGAGCGCTGGAGCGCCTGCTGGAGGGGTTCGCCGCCTTCCCCGAAGCGGCCGGGATCGCGCCATGCCTGGTGGGGCCGGCCGGAGAGTCCCAGGCCGCCTGGCAGCTCCGCAAGCTGCCGTCCCCCTGGGCGCTGGTGCTCCACGCGCTGCCCGTCCCCTCGTTCCCCGGCGGACCCGAGCCGTCCGCCGGCGCGCCGGTCGAGCAGCCGGCGGCGGCGGCGCTCGCCCTGCGGCGGGAGGCCCTGGCGAAAGCCGGCGGCTTCGATCCGGGGTTTCATCCCGCCTGGTTCGAGGACGTGGACCTCGCCAGGCGTCTCCGGCAAGCCGGGCTCGTCCTGCGCTACTGGCCGGCGGCCCGCTTCCGGCACCGGCTGGGGAGCTCGGTGCCACGGCTGGGCTATGGCCCCTTCCTCTTCATCTATTACCGGAACCTCACCCGCTATCTCGCCAAGCATCACGGCGGGGGCTGGGCGATGGCGGCGCGGGCGGCGCTGATCCCGGGGATCGCCGCCCGGCTCCTGGCGCTGCCGTTCCGCCGCCCCCGCCGGGCCGCCTCCCGCCGCGAGGCCCTTGCCGGGCTGCTCGCGGTGCTGGCGGGCGCCCTCTCGGGCTGGACCCGGCCGCGGCGGCTCGCCGGGGAGGCGGCTTCATGACGGGGGAGGAAGCAGTCGCCGTCTGCATCGTCACCCACGACTCCGCCGCCGACCTGCCGGGGTGCCTGGAGGCGATCGCCGCCCTGCGCCACCGGCCGCTGGAGATCGTGGTGGTGGACTGCGCCAGCCGCGACGGCAGCCTGGAGACGGCGCGGGCGCACGCTCCACAGGGCATCCCCTTCCAGGCGATCGGGCTGGCCGGGAACCTGGGTTTCGCCGGTGGGATGAACGTTGCCCTGGCCCACACCCGGGCGGCCTGGGTGCTGACCCTGAACGCCGACGCTTGTCCCACGCCGGACTACGTGACCCGTCTGCTCGACCGCGCCCGGGCCTATCTGGACATGTCGGAGCGAAAGGTGGGGGCCGTCACCGGCCGGCTGTTCCGCCCCGCGCTCGACGGCCAGCCGGCGCGGCTGGACGCCTGCGGCATGGTCCTCACCCGCAACTGGCGCCACCTCGACCGCGGCTCGGGAGAGGAGGACCGCGGGCAGTTGGCGAGCCCCGAACGGGTCTTTGGCGCCACCGGGGCGGCTTCCCTCTTCCGCCGCGCGGCGCTGGACGACGTGGCGGTCGCGGGGGAGATCTTCGACTCCCGCTTCCACTCCTTCCGCGAGGACGCCGAGCTCTGCTTCCGCCTGCGCGAGCGCGGCTGGGAGGTGCTGTACGAGCCGGCGGCCCGCTGCGAGCACCGGCGCTTCAACCTGCCGGAGCGGCGCTCCGCCATGCCGGCGATGGTCAACCTCCACTCGCTCAAGAACCGCTACCTGCTGCGGATCTACCACCAGACGGGAGGGAACCTCGCCCGCACCTTCCTCCCCACCCTGGCCCGCGACGTGGGGGCGCTCGGCTGGGTGCTGCTGCGCGAGCGCTCGTCGCTCGCCGCCTACGCCTGGCTCTGGCGGCACCGCCGGGAGATCCTGCAGCGGCGGCGAATCCTCCAGGAGAGGCGGACGGTGCCGCCGGGGGAGATCGACCGCTGGTTCTCCGTCCCGGGGCAGCCCCTGTGAGGCCGCTCTCCGTCGCCCTGATCGGCAGCCGCGGCATCCCCGGGCGCTACGGCGGCTACGAGACGCTGATGGAGGAGCTCGCGGTCCGGCTCGTCGCCCGCGGCTTCCGGGTGACCGTCTACTGCCGGTCCCACTCGACGCCGCGGGACCTGAAGCGCTGGCGCGGGGTCGATCTGGTGGTGCTCCCCACGATCCGCACCAAGTATCTGGACACCCCGGTCCACACCCTCCTCTCCTGCCTGCACGCCGCCTCGGCGGGCTACGACGCGGCGCTGGTGGTGAACTCGGCGAACGCGCTCTTCGTGCCGCTGCTGCGGGTGGCGGGGATCCCGGTGGCGCTGAACGTGGACGGCATCGAGAAGCGGCGCGCCAAGTGGGGGGCCTTCGGCCGCGCCGTCTACGCCCTCTCCGAGCGGCTCGCCTGCGTGCTGCCGGACGCCCTGGTCACCGACGCCGAGGTGATCCGCCGCCACTACCTGGAGCGCTACGGGGTGGAGTCGGTGCCCATCGCCTACGGCGTCGATCCCCGCCCACCGGCCGAGACCGGCGAGACCGGGGTGCTGGAGCGGCTGGGCCTGGCGCCCCGCGGCTACTTCCTCTACGTCAGCCGCTTCGAGCCGGAGAACAATCCGCACCGGGTGGCGGCGGCGTACGCCCAGGTAGGAGGGGAGATCCCCCTGGCGATGGTGGGCGGGGCGCCCTACGCGGACCGCTTCATCGAGAGCTTCACCCGTGGCGCCGACCCGCGCATCCTCTTCCCCGGCCCGATCTACGGCGAGGGGTACCGCGAGCTGCAGTCGCGGGCCCTGGCCTACGTCCACGCCACCGAGGTGGGGGGGACGCACCCGGCCCTGGTCGAGGCCATGGGCTACGGCAACTGCGTGCTGGTGAACGACACGCCGGAGAACCGGGAGGTGGCGGGCGGGGTGGGGATCTACTTCCGCGCCGGGGAGCCGGCGACCCTGACCGCGGCCCTGGAGTGGGTGCGGCGCCATCCGGAGAGGGCGCGGGCGCGCGGCCGGGCGGCGGCCCGCCGGGCGGCCCTCCTCTTCTCCTGGGAGGGAGTGGCGGACCGCTATGCCGCCCTGCTCAGGAGGTTGGCATAGACGCGATAAACCGTTCACACGTTAGAATATGCAGTCTATGGTGAGCAGTCCGGTGATCTCGAAGTAGAATTCATGCTCAAAGAACGAGCCCGCATCCTCGCCGTCGCGATCTTCGCTCTCGACCTGTGTCTCGTCTCCGCCGCTTTTCTGTGCGCCTACGGCCTGCGCGACGCGGTGCTGCCGCGGATGGCGCCGGGGACCTTCCCCAGCCCGCTCTACTCCCTCGGCGACTACCTGCCGCTGCTGCCGCTGGCGCTCGCCATCTGGGGAGGGCTGCTGCTCAGCTCGGGGCGCTACCGCTCGCACCGCACCGTGCCTCTCCTCGACGAGGCGTGGGCGATCCTGCGCGTCTGCCTGAGCGGCGCGGTGCTCTTCACCCTGGCCCTCTACCTGACCCGGTGGGACGAGCGGCTGCTGGGGGACGACCGGGTCAGCCGTCTCTGGTCGCTGCTCTTCGCCGTCTTCTCCTGCCTGCTCCTGCTCACCGAGAAGCTGGCGCTGCGGCTGACCTCGCGCTACGTGCGCCTGCACGGCTTCAACTACCGCACCGTGCTGATCGTCGGCACCAGCCCGGCGGCGCTGCGCATCGCCGACTCGATCCACGGCCACCGCTTCTGGGGCTACCGCATCCTGGGCTTCATCCGCAACGGGCCGGGGTGGGAGGAGTCCTGGCCCGGCGGCTATCCGCTGCTCGGCGAGGTGGAGGACATCCCGCGGATCGTCGAGAGCCACGTGGTGGACGACGTCATCTTCGCCGTCCACCGCCGCGAGCTGGACCGCCTGGAGGATCTCTTCCTCAGTCTCCAGGAGCAGGGGATCCGCACCCGCTTCGCCATGGACCTCTTCCCGCACACCCGGGCGCGGGTGGAGCTGGAGGAGCTGGACGGGGTGCCGCTCCTCTCCTTCGCCACCACGCCGACCAGCCAGATTCAGCTCATGCTCAAGCGGACGCTCGACGTGGCGCTCGCCGCCTTCCTGCTCTTCCTCGGGATGCCCATCGCCGGGATGATCGCGCTGACCATCAAGCTGACCTCCGGCGGCAGCGTGCTGTTCCGGCAGACCCGCTGCGGCCTGAACGGCCGCTCCTTCACCCTCTACAAGTTCCGCACCATGGTGGCCAACGCCGAGGAGCGCCGGCGCGACCTGCTGCACCTGAACGAGATGAACGGCCCGGTCTTCAAGCTGCGCAGCGATCCGCGGGTGACCCGACTCGGGCGTCTGCTGCGCCGCTTCAGCCTGGATGAGCTGCCGCAGCTCTGGAACGTGCTGCGCGGGGACATGAGCCTGGTGGGACCGCGGCCGCCGATCCCCGAGGAGGTGGCCCAGTACCAGCGCTGGCAGCGCCGCCGGCTGGCGATGAAGCCCGGCCTCACCTGCCTCTGGCAGATCAGCGGCCGCAACAACGTCGACTTCGACCGCTGGATGCAGCTCGACCTGGAGTACATCGACTCCTGGTCGCCGATGCTCGACCTCAAGATCCTGCTGAAGACGGTGCCGGTGGTGCTGTCGGGGCGGGGGGCGTCGTAAGCCGCCCGCACGTCGCCTCGATCCGCCGGGCGATCTCGTCCCAGTCGTAGCCCGCCGCCCGCTCGATGGCGTTGCGGCGCAGCCGGAACCACTCGTCCTGATCGGTCAGCAGGCGCTCGAGGGCGGCGGCGAGGGCGGCGGGCTGCGCGGGGGTGCACAGCCCCTCGACGCCGTCGCGCACCAGCTCGGGGACGGCGCTCTCCGGCGACTCGCAGTAGACCACCGGCAGCCCGGCCGCCATCGCCTCCAGGGGGAAGAGGCCGAACCCCTCGCGCTCCGAGGGCTGCACCGCCACCCGCGCCTGCCCCAGGTGGCGCCAGACCTCCTCGCTGGTCTCCACGTGCCCGCGGAAGTCCACCTGGGTTGCGATCCCCAGCTCCTCCGCCAGCCGGCCCAGCTCCTCCCGGTGCGGGCCGTCGCCGAACACCGTCAGCAGCACGCCCGGATGGCGCGGCGCGAGGAGGGCGACGGCGCGCAGCAGGAGGTCCACCCGCTTCGCCCGCAGCAGGCGGCCGGCGTAGATGAAGGGCGGCCCCTCGCCGTGGTGCGCCTCCTCGACCCGGGCGGTCCGCCGCACCTCCTCGACGTGGATGCCGCAGGGGATCAGCTCCACCCCCCCCTTCCCCTTGCGGTGGCCGGCGAGCCGCTCCTGGGTGAGCCGGCTGGTGGCCGTCACCGCCGTGCCCACCTGCCCCGTGCACCACTCGATCGCCTTGTAGAGGGGCGCCTTGAGCCGGCCGACGTACCCCTTCCAGTAGTCCCCCCAGTACTCGTACCAGGTAATCAGCAGCGGCTTGCCCGCCAGCGCGCACTTCAGGGCCAGCGGGAAGATGTGGATGTAGGGCATGTTCGCCGTCTCCACCACGTCGTACCCGCGGACGTCGATCCTCGGCACGGTGAAGGCGAAGCGGATGGCCTTGAGGGTGCTGCGCTGGCCGGCGGCGTTGTAGAGCTGCCCCAGCTCCCCCAGGGACTCCACCTTGAGGAGCGGCGGGATGCCCGGCAGCGGCTTGCAGAAGCCGGTGAGCGTCACCTCGTGGCCGCGCCGGCAGAGGGCCGCCGCCAGCTCGTAGTTGCGGTGCTCGACGCCGCCGATGAAGTCGGGGTAGACCGTCTCGTAGACGATGAGGATCTTCAAGCGACGTCTTTACTTCCAGGGGATCAGCGCCGCGATCTCCGCCGAGCGGCGGTTGATCGTGGAGAGCAGCACCCCGCAGGCGAAGGACAGGGCGGCGAGGAGGAAGAGGGCCGCCGAGAGCACCGCCAGCGGCAGCCGCGGCACCAGCCCGGTGCGCAGGAACTCGGCGACCACCACGCCGCCGCCGGCCAGCGACAGGAAGAGGAAGAAGAGCGCCATCAGGCCGAAGCAGGTCATCGGCTTGTAGTCGCGGAAGAAGTTCAGGATGGCGAGCAGGATGCGGTAGCCGTCCCGGTAGGTGTTGAGCTTGCTCGGGTTCTCCTTCGGGCGGGCGCGGTAGCGCACCGGCACCTCGGCCACCGGGAAGCGCTGCACCGTGGCCTGCAGCGACAGCTCGGCCTCCACCTCGAACCCCTGGGCGATCAGCGGCGTGGCTTCGAGGAACCGGCGGGTGATCACCCGGTAGCCGGAGAAGAGATCCCGCGTGCGCACGCCGAAGAGGACGCGCACCAGGAAGATGAACAGCCAGTTGCCGAACGAGTGGCCGGCGCGGAAGGCCCCGTCCTCGTAGTCGTTGAGCCGGGTGCCGATCACCATCTCCGCGCCGTCCGCGGCGGCGGCGAGGAGCTTCGGGGCGTCGTCGGCGGGGTAGGTGTCGTCGCCGTCCACCATCACCAGGTACTCGGCGCCGGCCGCGTGGGCGTGGCGGAAGCCGGTGAGCAGAGCGAACCCCTTGCCGGGTCGCGGCTCGCGGATCACGTCCGCCCCCGCCGCCCGCGCCCGCTCCGAAGTGCGGTCCCGCGAGGCGTTGTCCACCACCACGATGTGGGCGCCGGGCAGGGCGGCCCGGAAGTCGTCCACCACCTTGGTGACGGTGATCTCCTCGTTGTGGCAGGGGATGACCACCGCCACGCGGGAGGACTCGGGAGCGCCGGGCGCCTGGAGGGTTGCGGTCACGTTGGCGCGAATCCTACTTCAACCCCGCCTCGCGCCGTACACGATCCAGACCACGGCGCACCCCCAGAGCAGGATGTTGATCAGGAACGGCGCGTCGCGCAGGATCGCCTCGGTGGGGTTGCGCTCCTCCGGACGCTGGTACATCAGGTAGAGGTAGCGGAAAATCCCGTAGAGCACCAGCGGGATGGTGAACACGAGGTCCTGGGTGTGGTACTTCTGCACCGTTTCGGGAGCCACGGCGTAGAGCGCGTAGGAGACCACCGACGAGGCGGTGACCACGTTGATCATCTGGTCGAGGAAGGCCGGGCTGTAGTGGTCGAGCACCCGCCGCTGCCCGGAGGCCTCCTGGGCCAGCAGGGTGATCTCGTGCCGGCGCTTCGAGAAGGAGAGGAACAGGGCGAGGAAGGTGGTGCAGAGGAAGAGCCAGCTCGACACCGCGATCCCCGTCGCCTGCGCCCCGGCCTCCACCCGCAGCACGAAGCTGATGGCGATGGACATCACGTCCAGGATCACCATGTGCTTGAACCAGAGGGTATAGAGCACGTTGAGGGCGAGATAGGCGCCGAGGACCATCCCGAAGGGGCGGCCGAGGTAGACGGCGAGGGCGCCGGCGGCGCCGACCAGGACGGCGACGGCGGCCACCGCCGCGGGCGCTCCGAGCGTGCCGGCGGCCAGCGGGCGCAGGCGCTTCAGCGGATGGCGCCGGTCCTCCTCGCGGTCGCGGAGGTCGTTGATCAGGTAGACGGCGCTCGACGCGCAGCAGAAGGCGACGAGGGCGAGGGCGGCCCGGGCGGTCACCCGGGCATCGAGCAGCAGCCCGCCGAAGACGAGCGGCGCGAGGACGAAGACGTTCTTGGCCCATTGCGCGGGCCGCAGGGATTGGAGGAGAGGTCGAATCACCGGCCTATTCTATGGGAGAGGCGTTGAACGAAACCGTTGAGGCGGAAAGGGCGACCGCAGGTCGCCCCAATACCCTCGGAACTCTCGGCTTGGCCATCGTGGCCGCCGTGGCGGTGGCGCTCTGGCTGTGGGTCGCCGTCCCCCTGGCCCTGGGGCAGCGGACGCTCTATTTCCGCGACGTCTTCACCACCCACCTGCCGGTGAAGGCCTTCGGGGCCGTCGAGCTGAAGCACGGGCGCATCCCCGCCTTCAACCCCACCTGGGGGCTGGGCCAGCCGTTCCGGGGGAACCCCAACGCGCTGCCGTTCTATCCCGGCAACCTGCTTTACCTCGTCCTCCCGTTCTGGAACGCCTTCAACCTCCATTACGCGCTCCACTGGCTGCTCGCCGCGCTGACGATGATCGCCCTGGCCCAGGCGCTGGGGCAGGGGCCGGCGGCGGCGCTGGTCGCCGGCCTCACCTATGCGGGCTCGGGGTGGATCCTCACCGGCCTCAGCTTCTACAACCTGCTCGCCGTCTCCGCCTGGTGGCCGCTGGTCCTGCTCGGCGCCGTGCGCGGCGGCCGGCGGGGGATCGCCCTCGGCGGGCTCGCCTGCGGCCTGGCCCTGCTGGCCGGGGAGCCGGTGACGGCCCTCCTAGGCATCGTCCCCCTGCTGCTCGTCGCCTGCCAGCGCCACGGTCTCCGGCGAGGTGCCCTGACGTCCCTGGGGATCGGGACCGCCGGCCTGCTCATCGCCCTTCCCCAGCTCGTGGCCACCGCCCGCATCCTCGGCTTCACCTCGCGCGGCGCCCTCGGAGCGGCCGGCATCGGGGCCGGACGCTTCCATCTCGGGCTCGCCCGGCTGCTGGAGCTGATCGTCCCCTTCCCCTTCGGCCACCCCTGGGACCTCGGCAAGGCCGGCTACTGGCCGTGGGACGACCAGCCGGGGCTGCCCTACATCCTCACCCTCCACCTGGGGATCGTCGGATTCTGGCTGGCGTTTCTGGGAGCGCGCCGGGCGCGGGGCTGGGCGCTGCTCGCCGTGGCCGGGCTCGCCCTCGCCTGGGCGGGAGCGGCCGGCGGCGACGCCCTGGTGGCGCTGTCCCACGGGCTGGTGCGCTACCCCGAGAAGCTGCTCTTCTGGTTCGCCCTGTCGGCCTCCCTGCTCGCCGGCTGGGGGCTCGAGCGGGTGCTCGCCTCCCCCCGGGCCTGGCGGGGGGCCGCCCTCGGCGCGGGATCGGCGCTGGCCCTCGCCGGAGCCGTCTTCGCCCTGGGACCCCGCCTCGCGGGGTGGCTCGCCGGGCACGTCGATCCCGAATTCGCCGCCGACGCGCCGCGCACCCGGGTGGGGATGTGGATCGTCGCCCTCCTCCTCGCCGCCGCCCTGCTGGCGCTCGCCGCCGTGGCCGCCCGCCGCCGGAGCGCCGCGGGCCTCGCCGCGGCGCAGCTCATCGCTCTCCTGCCGCTGGCCGGGCTGGTGATGACGGCGCCGGTCGCCGGCTTCGCCCCCTCCCCCTGGCTGCGGATCACCGGGAAGGGTGCGGTGGTGACCCCGGTCCCCTCCGGTCCGTTCTCCGATCCCTCGTACCTGACCGTGGTCCGCGCCGCCGCCTTCGACCTCGCTCCCGCCCCGGGGGTCCTCCACGGCCTGCGCTACCCGCTCGGCCAGGACCTCGACGGCCTCTACTCCCCCCTCTCGGCCCAGATGCGCCTCCACTACCTCCAACTGGACGGCGACGGGCGCGCCAACTGGATGCGGTCGCTGGGAATCGTGGCCGCGGTGCTCGACGAGATGCCCGGCACCCCCAAGCTCCAGCTTCTGAGCGTGGGCGGGCGCTCCGGCGGCACCAGCCGCCTGTTCGCCGTGCGCGGTCCGGCGCCGCCCGCCTGGTGGCCCCAGTCGGTGGCGGTCGCCGCCAGCCCGGGGGAGGCCTTCCGCTTCGTCAGCCTGGCGCCCGATCCGGTGGCCGGAGTGATCGCGGACCGGCCCGTGGTCCACCACCCCGGCGCCCGGGTAGAGCTGAAAGAGGAGACCCCCGACGCCCTGGAGGTCGAGGTCTCCGGCGGCGGCGGCCTGCTGGCGCTCTGCCGCGCCTATCAACCTTTATATAAGGCCACCTCCGGGGGGAAGCCGCTGCCGACCCTTCCCCTGAACCTCACCCAGCTCGGCGTCGAGGTGCCGCCGGGGACCCACCGCGTGCGGATCGAGGTCTCCGCCCTGCCGGAGAAGCTGGCGGGGGGCATCGCCCTCCTGGCCTTCCTCGCCGCCCTGATCCTGACCCGGCGTTCGTAGGGTGCGCTGCGCGCACCATGAACGACCTTGAAGGTGCGCGCAGCGCACCCTACGCAAGCGCCTTTGGTACTCTTCACCCCCATGTCCGAAGAGCCGTCCGAAGAGCCGACGCCGGCCGCCCCGCCGGTTTCCGAGCCGCCGCCCGTCGAGGTCGCGGAGGAGCGCCGGCCGTGGCGCGCGGCGCTCCTCTATGCCGGCCCCCTCCTGCTCCTGCTCCTGATCGCCATGCTGCCGCTGGCGCGGGGGACGGAGACGCTGATCCTGCGCGACGTGCTCAACTCCCACTTCCCCATGAAGTGGTCGCAGGCGGTGGCGATGCGGCGGGGGTATTTCCCGATCATCGATCCCTACCGGGCCGGGGGGCAGCCGCTGGCGGGCAACCCCAACGCGGCGCCGTTCTATCCGGACAACCTCCTCTTTTTCGCCGGCTCGATCTTCTGGGCCTTCAACGCCCGCTTCTGGCTCCACCTGCTGCTCGCCCCCTTCGCCTTCTACTGGATGGCCCGCGCCTGGGGGCTGCGGCGCGAGCCCTCCTGGGCGGCGGCGGCCTGCTGGACGGTCTCCGGCTTCTTCCTCTCGCACCTCAATTTCTACAACCTGATCGCCGGGGTGACCCTCGCCCCGGCGCTGATCGCCGCCGGTCTCGACTTCGTCCGCCATGCGAAGCGGCGCGCCCTGCTGGCGCCTCTCATCGCCCTGCTCTGGACGCTGCTGATCCTGGGGGGCGATCCGCAGACGGCGATGCTGGCGCTCCTGCTCGCCGCCGCCGCCGTGGCCCTCGCCTGGCGGGAGCGGCCAAGCGGAAGCGCCATCGGCGTCCTCGGCCTCTTCGGCGCGGCCCTCCTCTGCGGCACCCTGATCGCCCTGCCGCAGATCGTCGAGTTCCTGCGCATCTTTCCGATGTCGCTGCGCGGCTACGTCGGCTACAGCCCGCAGTCGATCACCATCTCGAGCTGGGACCCGCGGCAGGCCGCCGAGTGGCTGCTCCCCTTCCTCTTCGGGCGGCCGGACGTGCTCGACAAGGGCTCGTTCTGGGGGAGCCAGTTCTTCACCGGTGTCCCGCCCTACTACCTGTCGCTCTACCCCGGGCTCCTGACCCTGGCGCTGATCGCCGCCTCCGGCCGGCCGCGGAGCCGGGCGGCGGCCTGGGCCTGGGGCGGCATCGCCTGCGGCGTCTTCCTCTCGCTCGGGCGGTTCAACCCGGTGGCGGCGTGGCTCTTCGTCCACGCCAAGTCGCTGCGCTATCCGGTCAAGTTCTGGCTGCCGGTGGCGATCGGCGCCGCGCTCCTCTGCGGCCTGGGCTTCGAGCGCCTGCGCGCCGGCGACCTGCGGAACGGCCGGCGGATCTTCGGCTGGACGCTCCTGGCGCTCGCCGTCGTCTTCGCCGCCTTCTGGGCCTTCCTCAGCTTCGCGCCGCGGCCGGCCGAGGCCTGGCTCGGGATGTTCGTCCCCCGCCCGGCGGCGTTCCTCGCCAACGAGCGCCTGCGCTGGGCCGGCCTCTGCTTCCTGTCGCTCGGCGTCCTCGCCGCCCTCGGCGTCGCCTTCCGCATCTCCCGCCGTTCCTGGGCGCTCGGCGGCGCTCTGCTGATCGCCGTCCACGCCCTCTCCCAGCTCTGGCTGCTGCGCCCGCTCTACCCGATGGACGCGGTCGAGCCCTACCTGGTGCCGCCGCCGGCGCTCCCCTGGGTAGCGGCCGATCTGCCGGTGGTCGATCCGGACTACAACTACCTCTTCGGCCCGTCGAGCCTGCGGCAGGGAAACTTCCCCGAGGCGCATACCCGCTGGCTGGAGCGCCGCTCCTTCTTCGAGCTCTACCCGTTCAGCGGTCCGGTCTGGGGGCTGCGCTACGAGCTGAACACCTCGCCCGAGGGGCTCGACGCCTACCTGGCCCGGCGGGCGCAGACCGAGGTGCAGCGGGCGAAGAACCCGGAGCGGCTGAAGCTGCTCGCCGCCTGGGGGGTGGGCCGGCTGCTGATCAACCATCCGCTCGATCCGGTGCCGCCGCACGCCCGGCTGCTCGCCCGGATCCCCAGCTTCGGCCGCGAGCTGTTCATCTTCGAGGTGACGGACCGCGCCCCGGAGGTCTTCCTCGCCCGCCGGATCTTCCGTGAAAAGGACCTTCCGGCCGTCTACCGGCGGCTGACCGATCCGGGATTCGACCCCCGCTCGGACGTGGTGGTGATCCGGCCGGGTCCGGCCCGGCAGGTCACGGCAGGCGGCACGGCCCGCTTCCTCCGCCGCGCTCCCGAGAGCTTCGAGATCGAGACCGCCGCCGGCCCGGGAGGCGCCCTCCTCGCCGTCCAGCGGACCAACCTCCTCTTCCAGGCCGCCATCGACGGCCACCCCACGCCCCTGTTCACCGCCAACGCCTACCGGATCGGCGTCGACGTCCCGGAAGGCCGCCACCGGGTGCGGTTCTGGATCGACCGCGGACCGCTGCACCGGTCGCTGGCGGCGGCGCTCGTTGGGTTGCTGCTGGTGCCGGGGCTGGCTTGGTGGGGGCGGAGGACCGGCTAGGCGATCTCGCGTCTTTCTGCTACGATATCGCCAATCCAGAGAACCTGGAGGTGGAAGGTCAGATGCCTTCGGCGGAGCCGGTCTCACGACCGGCTTTTTGCTTTCAGGGGAGCCACTTCCGTCCCCACCCCTCGATTCTTCCCGCCGGACTGCGCCGGTACTTTCCCGCTTCCAGGATCGCCGCGACCCTGCCGCTGAAGTTCTCCGGGAGCGGCTCGCCCTTCTGTCTCAGGAGAGTGGCCTTGAAGCTGGGATAGGCGATCAGGTCCGCCAGTTGGAGCCCGGCGATGTTGTCGGACTTCTTCTTGATCTTGAGCTCTTTGCTGGTGAGGTGGCGCTGGAAGACTTCTGGGCTCACCCACTCCGTTCCCTTGGCATGGATGTCCTGATAGGCGCTCTTCAGCTCCCGGTCGGGCCGTGTGCCTCTCGACTCCGCGAGCACATCCCCGACCTTGCCCACTCGCGCCATCGAGGAGACGTAGCGCTCGAGGAGGACCTCCTGGCAGTAGTGGTAGGGATGGTGCCGCCATTCGGGGTCTCTCTGACAGTGCTCCAGCTTGTCGATGACCGCCGTGATGACCTTGTACTGGAACCGCTCGAGCAGAGCCAGGAGCTCGGTGTTGAAGGCGGCCTCGACCTGGGAATCCCGAAGGGCTTGAAACGGGTACTTCCGGTTGACCAGCTCCTTGCGGTGAAGGATGAGAGGCTCATCCACGTGCGAGTTGAAATAGCGTCGCTTCAGAGCCTCCAGGGCCGGCGCCACCACCCGGTCCACGTAATCCAGCTCGAAGACCACCCCGGTCAGACTCAGGTATCGGTGGTTGGGGTCCTGCGAAGCGTTGAGATCGGCGTTCCCGACCTCGTCCACGTACATGCGAAGCATGGATCTCCCCGTGGCGGCCCGGCCGTCTCCGGAGCACGAGATTTATTCCGCAGAAGCGAGCGCGATCATACTGCACTCCCGCGTCTCCCGGATGCCGGGTGGGAGGCGATCGGCGCTGAAAACCGGGAGAGCCAGCCGGCAAGGTCCCTGCTAAGATACCCAGCCTTACGATGACCCAACCCATGACCGACACCATTCCCAGAAAGCGCATCCGGAAGGTCCTGATCGCCAACCGCGGCGAGATCGCGGTGCGCATCCTGCGCGGATTGCGGGAGATGGGGATCCGCGGCGCCGTCATCTACTCCGAGCCGGACCGTCTGGGGCTTCCCGTGCTGCTGGCCGACGAGGCCTATCCGATCGGCCCGGCGCCTTCCCGCGAGAGCTACCTGCGCGCCGAGGCGATCGTCGAATTGGCGGTGGCGATCGGCGCCGACGCCATCCATCCGGGCTACGGCTTCCTCTCCGAGCGGGCCGGCTTCGCCCGCCTCTGCCGCGATGCCGGCATCACCTTCATCGGCCCCTCCCCCGAGGCGATCGACGCCATGGGCTCCAAGGTCGAGAGCCGCCGGCTGATGATGGCGGCCGGCGTTCCCGTGGTGCCGGGCGGCAAGGACCCGCTGCCCGACCTCGATTCCGCCGCGGCGGCCGCCGAGGTGATCGGCTATCCCGTGATGCTCAAGGCCGCGGCCGGCGGCGGCGGCAAGGGGATGCGGATGATCCCCTCCGCCGACGAGCTCGCGAGCTCCTACCGCGCCGCCCGCTCGGAGGCCGCGGCGAGCTTCGGCGACGACTCCGTCTATCTGGAGAAGTACATCGTCAATCCCCGCCACGTGGAGATCCAGGTGATGGGCGACCTCCACGGCCGGGTGGTCTCGCTCGGCGAGCGCGAGTGCTCCCTCCAGCGCCGGCATCAGAAGGTGGTGGAGGAGGCGCCGTCGTCCGTGGTCGGTCCGGACCTGCGCCGCCGCATGGGCGAGGCCGCGGTCAAGGCCGCCTCCGCCGTGGGCTACAGCAACGCCGGCACCTGCGAGTTCCTGCTCGACGCCGAGGAGAATTTCTACTTCCTGGAGATGAACACCCGCCTGCAGGTGGAGCACCCGGTCACCGAGCTGGTCACCGGCATCGACCTCGTGCGGACCCAGATCCGGGTCGCCGAGGGGGAGCCGCTCGGCCCCGGGTTCGACGACGTCCAGCCGCGCGGCCACGCCGTCGAGGTCCGCCTCTACGCCGAGGACCCCTGGCAGCGCTTCGCCCCCTCCCCCGGCCGCATCGAGATGCTCCGCTGGCCCGACGGCCCCGGCGTGCGGGTGGACGCCGGCGTCTACGAGGGCTCGGAGGTCTCGATCTACTACGATCCGATGCTGGCCAAGCTGATCGTCTGGGCCGCCGACCGCGAGCGGGCGCTCGACCGCCTGGACCGCGCCCTCTCCGAGCTGCGGATCGAGGGGATCCGCACCACGGTCCCCCTGTTCAAGGCGCTGCTCGCCGATCCCGACTTCCGCGCCGGCAACCTCGACATCGGCATGCTCGACCGCAAGCTCGCCTCGGGTGAGCTGCATCAGGTCCCGGAGGAGGGCCTGGGCAAAGAGGGCCAGGACGATCTTCCGCTGATCGCCGCCGCCATCGCCCACCACGAGCAGGCCCACCGGCAGACCGCCACCGGCCCGGCCTCCCCGGCCGCCTCCCAGACTTCGCGCTGGGGCTCCGCCGGCCGCGCCGGCGCCCTGCGGGGAGGCGGATCATGGACCTGATCGTCCGCCGCGGCGAGCGCGAGGAGAAGGTCCGGGTCCGCCGCGACGGCGACGGCTACGAGGTGACCGTCGGCGACCGCGCCTACCGCGTGGACGCCCTGCCGGCCCGCCCCGGGCTCCACAGCCTGCGGATCGACGCCGGGCAATCCGTCTCCCAGCACGAGGTCGCCTTCCGCGCCCAGGGGGAGGGGGTCTACTGGGTGAGCACCGCCCAGGGCGCCGGCCCGGTCGAGGTCTCCGATCCCCTGGCCTACCTCGCCGTCCAGTCCCACGACGGCCAGGGGGGCAAGCGCCGGCGGCGGGTGGACGCCTACATGCCGGGCCGGGTGACCGCCGTGCTGGTCGAGGAGGGCGCGGAGGTGGTCAAGGGGCAGGGGATCATCGTCCTCGAGGCGATGAAGATGGAGAACGAGATCCGCGCCGAGCACGACGGCACGGTGACCAGGATCTACGTCCAGCCCGGCCAGGCGGTCGACATGGGAACCCCGCTGTTCGAGCTGGAGTAGGGGGAAGCCTCTCCATGGCTCTCTCTCCCAGAGCCCTGAAGCTCCTCCTCGTCGGCGCCTTTGCCGTTCTCTGCCTGCACGGCCTGGTCTGGGACTCCCCCACGGTCGACGAGTTCACCCACCTCCCCGTCGGCTACTTCTATCTGAAGACGGGGGATCTCGACCTCGCCGCCCGCACGCCGCCGCTGATCAAGGTGCTGGCCGCGCTGCCCCTGCTGCCGCTCGATCCGCAGATCCGCACCGCCAAGCCCGCCCGCGAGAGCGCCTGGTATCCCTGGCTCCTGGGCACCGACTTCATGGAGCGGAACCGGCCGGTCTACGACCGCCTCTTCCTGCTCGGCCGGCTGCCCATCGTCGCCCTCGGGCTGCTGATGGGCGTCCTGGTCTACCTCTGGGCGCGGGACCTGTACGGTCCGGCGGCGGGGACCGTGGCGCTCGTCTTCTTCGCCTTCAACCCCACGCTGATCGGCCACTCCCACATCGTCACCGTTGACGCGGGGGCCGCCGCGCTCGTCCTGCTGGCGCTCTACCTCTTCTACCGCTGGGCCCTGGAGCCGACTCCCGGCCGGATGCTCCTCGCCGGCCTGGGCCTCGGGTTGGCGCAGCTCGCCAAGACGACCGCCGTGCTGCTCTATCCGATCCTGATCCTCCTCGCGCTGATCGACATTTTCCGCGGGGAGCGCCGGGACCGCGGCGAGCGTTTCCCCCTCCGGCGCCTCGCCGCCCTGGCGGCGATCGTCCTGGTGAGCCTGCTGGTGCTCAACGCGGGCTACCGCTTCCAGGGGACCGGCCGGCCCTTGGGATCGTTCGACTTCCAGAGCCGTTTCATGAAAGGGATCGCCGGGCACCTCCCGGACCGCCTGCCGATGCCCCTTCCCGCCCCTTACCTCGAAGGGTTCGACGGCGTGCGGCTCGACGCCGAGTCGGGCGAGTTCCCCAACTACCTCTTCGGTCGCTGGTCGCGCCAGGGAACGCCGGTCTACTACCTGGTCTGCCTGCTGTTCAAGACCCCTCTGCCGCTGCTGGCCGCCGGCCTGCTGGCGCCCTTCGTCCGCCTGCGGACGCGCCCGCGCGGCGAGATCTTCCTGGTCCTGCCGCTGGCGGTCCTGCTGGTGTCCTACTCTGTGCTCACCGGCAACGTGAACTACGGCATCCGGCACATCCTGACCGCCTTCCCCCTGCTGTTCGTCTACGCGAGCCGCCTGACGCCGTTCTTCGCCGGGCGGAGCGCCGCCGTCCGCCGCGGCGCCCTCGCCGCGCTGCTCCTCTACCCCCTCTCGGCCCTGCTCGCCACGCCGAACACGATCGACTACTTCAACCTCCTCGCCCGCGGCCGGGGGGACGAGATCCTCCTCGACTCCAACATCGACTGGGGGCAGGGGCTGAAGCGGGTCCGCAAGTACATGGACCGCCAGGGGATCGACCGCATCGGCCTCGCCTACTTCGGCCACGTCGATCCCGCGCTCTACGGGATCGACGCCCATCTCCCGCGCCCGGACGAGCCCGGCCTGGTCGCCGTCAGCGCCAACTTCCTGCACGGCTACGGCTACCTGACCTACGCCGGCGGGCGGATGGTCCCCGTGCCGGCCGGGGCCTTCACCTGGATCGCGCGCTACCCCCGCGTCGCCGATCTCGGCGGCGGGATGTTCGTCTACAAGGTCGGCCCGTAGCCGGTAGCGGTTTATCTCCCGGGAAAACGCTCCGTCTCCCGGGACGGCGCTCCGCCGTCGCCGGAGACGGAGCAGACCCTCGGGAGAAAAATCAAAACTTCTGGAGAAAAACCGTCGTCTCTGGAGATGGAGCAGAATCTCCAGAGAAAAACCGTCGTCCCGGGAGATGGGCCGCCGTCTCTGGAGAAAAACCGCCGTCTCTGGAGAAAAACCATCCTCCCGGGAGACAGACCAGAATCTCTGGAGAAAAACTGTCGCCGCCGGAGAAAAACCAGAATCCCTGGAGAAAAACCGCCGTCTCCAGACGATGGAATCGTACCGCCGCGCTATCATCCTCCAGTTCCAGTGATTTACGCGTAAGGGAGCCTGATGAGCGAGCCCACTTTCCGTTCCGTCGTCGAGATGTTCCAGCACCGGGTGTCCTCCACGCCGGACGCCGAGGCCATGTCCGGCCGGAAGGACGGCCAGTGGCACTCCATGACCTGGCGCCAGGTGGAGCGCCGCGTCCGCGCCGTGGCCGGCGGCCTGCTGAGCCTGGGCCTTCAGAAGGGGGAGCGCGCCGCGATCCTCGCCACCAGCCGGCCCGAGTGGGTGATCGCCGACATCGGCATCCTCGCCGCCGGCGGGGCGACCTCCACCATCTACACCTCGAACACCGCCGAGGAGAGCGCCTACATCCTGGAGGATTCCGGCTCCCGCGTCTGCTTCGTCGAGAACGCCGTCCAGGAGGCGAAGCTGCGCGAGGTCCGCGGCCGGCTCGGCGGCGTGGCGCGGCTGATCCAGATCGATGGCGATTCCGCGGATCCGGACGGCTGGACGATCTCCCTGGCTGAGCTGGAGCGCCTGGGCGAGGCCTGGAACGCCGCCCACCCGGGCGGCCTGGACGCGGTGATCGCCGCCGTCGGCCCGCAGGACCTCGCGACCCTCATCTACACCTCCGGCACCACCGGCAAGCCCAAGGGGGTGATGCTCACCCACGACAACTGGCTCTTCGAGGCGGAGACCCTCGCCGACCTCAACATCCTCGGCCCCGACGACAAGCAGCTCCTCTTCCTGCCGCTCGCCCACTCCTTCGGCAAGGTGCTGGAGGTGGTCTCCATCCGCCTGGGGGTCAACACGGCGGTGGACGGCGTCATCGACGACCTGGTGGCCAACCTCGCCGTGGTCCGGCCCACGGTCATGGGCGGCGTCCCCCGCGTCTACGAGAAGGTCTACAACCGGGTGGTCACCGGCGCCCGTGAGGGGGGCGGGCTCAAGTACAAGATCTTCCAGTGGGCCCTGGGCGTGGGGGGGCGGGTCTCCCGCCTCCGCCAGCAGGGCCGGGAGCCCTCCGGCGCGCTCGCCTTCCAGCACCGGCTGGCCGACAAGCTGGTCTACTCCAAGCTCAAGGCCCGCCTGGGCGGCCGGCTCCGCTTCCTGATCTCGGGCGGCGCCCCGCTCTCGCGCGCCATCGCCGAGTTCTTCCACTCCTGCGACATCCTGATCCTCGAAGCCTACGGCCTCACCGAGACCTCCGCCGGCAGCATCGGCAATCGCCCGGAGCGCTACAAGTTCGGCACCGTGGGCCTGCCCTACAAGGGGGTCGAGGTGCGCATCGCCGAGGACGGCGAGATCCTGATGCGCGGGCGCGGCGTGATGCGGGGCTACTACAACCTGCCGCAGGACACCGCCGAGGCCCTCGAGCCGGACGGCTGGTTCCATACCGGCGACGTCGGCGTGATCGATGCCGACGGCTTCGTCACCATCACCGACCGCAAGAAGGACATCCTGGTCACCGCCGGCGGCAAGAACATCGCGCCGCAGAACATCGAGGGCCGGCTGAAGGCGAGCTGCCCCTACATCTCCCAGGTGGTGATGCTGGGCGACCGCCGTCCCTTCTGCGTCGCCCTGGTCACCCTCAACGAGGAGACCACGGCCAAGTGGGCCCGCGAGCAGGGCCTCGACGTCAAGGGCTACGCCGACCTCGCCGCCCGCCCGGAGGTCAAGCAGCTCATCCGCGACGGCATCGAGGCGGTCAATGCCGGCCTCGCCTCCTACGAGCGGATCAAGGACTTCCACCTCCTCGACCACGACCTCTCCCAGGAGAGCGGCGAGCTCACCCCCAAGATGAGCGTCAAGCGCAAGGTCGTCGAGTCCCGCCACCGGGAGATCCTGGAGGGGTTCTACAAGGACACGGTGGCGCGGATCTGATCCGGACGGCCAGCTTTCCTGGACGGCGCCGCAAATAACGATCCCGGTACCCGTCTTCCTTGGACGGCGCTCCAGATCATGGGCCAAGCCTCCGTCTTTGTTGGACGGCGGCTGGGATGGCTTCCTAGGCGTCCGTCTTTCTCGGACGGCGACCAGGATCATTTCCCCGAAGCCCGTCTTTGTTGGACGGTGACCAGGATCATTCCCCCGAGGCCCGTCTTGGTTGGACGGTGATCGGGATTGTTTCCTCGGTCCCCGTCTTTCTTGGACGGGCGTCGGGGAAGCAAAAAACGGCGTCGGGAAGGCTCGAACAGGGCTGGGACTCCAGAACGGGAGCCGGGGACGTTGAAAACGGGGCGGTCCTGGCATCTTCAGTCCCGGTACACTGTTCAGATGTCCCTCTCCCGCCGAGACCTCCTCCGTCTCTCGATTGCCGCCGGAGCCGCCTCCTCGCTCGGCCTGCGCTCCACGGCCGGGCAGGAGACCCCGAAATCTTCGGCTTCGGCTCCGGCCCCGCCCGCCCCCGGCTACCTCGACGCCGCCGTCAAAGCGGCCCGCTGGATCCGCACCGCCCGGGTCGAGACGCCCCAGGGTTATCTCTGGCTGACGGGTCCGGAGCGTCCGGAGGGGTTCGACACCTCGCCGAATCTCTACTCCGGGTCCTCGGGCGTCGTCCTCTTCCTGCTGGAGCTCGCCCGGGCGACCGGCGACAAGGCTCATCGCGAGGAGGCCGCCGCCGGCGCGGACCCCCTGATCGCCACCCTCCCCGCCAAGGCCGATCCGGAGAAAGGGGAGACCGGGCTCTATGAGGGAGTCGCCGGCGTCGGCTTCACCCTGAACCGGGTCTTCCAGGAGACCGGAGACGACAAGTACCGGAAGGCCGCCGTCCGCTGCCGCGACCTGATCCACGCCGCCGCGCAGCCGGCCGGGAAGGGCGTCCAGTGGGGAGAGGTCACGGACATCATCGCCGGAGCTTCCGGCACCGGCCTCTATCTCCTCGACGTGGCCCATGGGATGGACGACTCCGCCTCGCGCGACCTGGCGGTCCGGGCGGGCCTGCGGCTGATCGAGCTGGGAATCCCCGAGAAGGGCGGCCTCAAGTGGCGGATGGACCCCACATTTCCCAGGCTCATGCCCAACTTCTCCCATGGCACGGCGGGCGTTGCCTACTTCCTCGCCACCCTCCACCAGGAGACCGGCCACCAGGAATTCCTCGACGCCGCCCTGGCGGGAGCTCGCTATCTCCAGGCCATCGCGAACACCACGGGGGACACCTGCCTCATCTTCCACGACGAGCCGGACAACAAGAACCTTTACTACCTCGGCTGGTGCCACGGCCCGGTGGGGACCTCGCGCCTCTGGTTCCGCCTGAACCAGATCGACCCCAAAGCCGGCTGGCTCGCCTGGGCGAAGAAGGGAGCGAACGGCATCCTGAACAGCGGCATCCCCGAGAAGCAGACCCCCGGCTTCTGGAACAACCTGGGCCAGTGCTGCGGCTCCGCCGGAGTGGCGGACTTTTTCCTGGATCTCGGAAAGCTCACCGGGGATAGTGGCTATGCGGAGTACAGCCGCAGGGTTGTCCGGAATCTCCTCAGCCGTGCTACGCCTACCCCTGGGGATGGTTTAAAGTGGATTCACGCGGAGCACCGGGTCAAGCCGGAGTGTGTCTACGCGCAGACGGGGTACATGCAGGGGGCGGCGGGGATTGGGATGTTGCTGCTTCGGATGGATGGGGAGGAGAAGGGGCGAGGGTTTAGGCTGCCGGATTCGTCATTTTTATGAGGAAATTATGAGTGATAAAAAGCAGGCTGACGGAGAGATTGATCCTCTAGCCTTAAGAAAAATATATCCTAACGCGGGTGCCGTTTTCTCATTTCAGCCAGAAGCATTGGGCACCATTTTATCCAGCTGTCTGGTAGTGTTGGATACTAACGTATTGTTAGTTCCTTTCAACACGGGGAAAGAGAGTCTGGGCAAGATTAAAGAAATATATTCTGAGCTAGCAAAAGAAAAACGTCTCATTATTCCAGGACAAGTTGCGCGTGAATTTGCGCGGCTTCGGCCCGATAAATTAAAAACTGTATTCCAGCAGCTGACTAGAAAACGTGACAAGTACTCTATAGATACGGCAGGGTACCCGCTCTTGGAGTCGCTAACCGAGTATCAAGAAGTTGTCGAGCTTGAAATTAAAATCGATTCACAGCTTGCCGAATATCGACAAAAATTGACTCGCCTCCTAGAGGCTATTCAGGCCTGGTACTGGGACGATCCCGTAAGTTTACTCTATAGGGAGTTGTTCAACTGCAATATTATTTATGATCCTGAGGTGGAGGAGAAGGGTTTTCTTGCCGATTTGAATTTCAGGAACAATAATAACATACCACCTGGCTATAAAGATGCAGGAAAGAAGAATGGAGGGGCCGGTGACCTGCTTATCTGGAATGCTGTCCTTCAGTTAGGCAAGGAACGTGGAGCACACGTGGTTTTCGTGTCGGGTGATGAGAAGCCGGACTGGTGGTATCAAAGCGAAAAGCAGGCTCTCTATCCCCGATTTGAACTTGTCGAGGAATTTAGGCAGGCCTCCAATGGCAAGTCTTTGCACATAATAAGATTTGCCGAACTTTTAAGGCTCCTGGGAGCAACTCCTAAAATCGTAAGAGAAGTGCAGGAAGGAGAAGCCACTGTAAATTTAGAGTTAACCCGGCCAAGAGCTGAACCTCGCGGCTTGGTTGCAGAAAAAGCAGTGTATTTATGGTTGACGCAGATCTATCCATCTGAGCAGATAGAGTCGGACCAGCGAGGCATTGATTTCATAGTTGTTGGACCTGCTGACCGTATAGGGTTCGAGGTTAAATTTGCAGAGATCCCCAAGGGTATTCCCTCTCTTATTGCCAACACATTAGTGAAACTATCCGATGCTGTTGCGCGGTTGAGGCTGGATTGGGGGTATATGGTGTTTGCGTCGGAGAATAGCGACACATTAGATAAGCTCAGAGATTGGCTCAATTTAATCCCCTTTAATGATCCCAAGCTAGGAGTGATTGCCGGCCGTGTACGGCAGGATGGTATGTTCCAAGAAATGTTTCGATTGGAACCTTACCAGAGGGAAATTTTTGAAATTTAATGCATCAGATATTTATTTTGGCTCCGAAGTAGAAACTCTTCTAGTCTATGTTCGTGTCCAGCAGGTATCTACCAGTCACGAGGGTCCACCCGCTGGCACCCTGCTTCGATCGCCGCCTCCATCCTTCGGCAATCCTCTGAATCGATCGTCCCGAAGAACTTCAACAGATCCTTCCCTGGAGTTCCCTTGGGTGTTGACGGCAGGTTCTCGGCGAACTCGAGAATTTTCCGCTGCTCCCCTTCGGAGAGCTGATCGAGACGTTCAAGAAGTTTCTGTTTGATCTGGGAAGAGGTCATCGTCGTTTTCCTGTGAAGTTATTGTACTCCCCGCCGCCTCCAGATCCCGAAACCAGAACCGCCCCCGCCCCTCCACCCGGCCCAGCTTGAGCTCCACCGGTTGGCTGAAGATCGGCCCCGCGTAGGCGAAGGTGTGGAACTCGCCGTTCTCGCCGCAGGGATCGACGTCGGCGGGGAGGTCGCGGAGCAGGTCCTCGTCGAAGGAGCGGCCGGCGAAGACGGGATCGAGAACGTGGGTGTCCACGCAGGCCAGGACGGCTTTGAAGCCGAGATGGAAGAAGTCCCGCGCGAGCTCCGTGGTGTCGCGGCCCCAGACGGGGAAGACCGGCTCGAGGCCGAGCGCCGCCATCTGCTTCTCCCGGTAGGCGCGGATGTCCTCCAGGAAGAGGTCTCCGAAGGCGACGTGACGGATTCCCTGGCTCTGGATTTCGCGAAGGGTCGCCGACAGGCGATCCTCATAGATCTCGTTCGGGCAGTCCTTGGGAATCAGAACTTCGTGGAGGGGCAGCCCGATCGACTCCGCCTGACGCTCCAGCAATTCGCGGCGGACGCCGTGGATGCTGATCCGATTGTAATCCTCGGTGATCGTGGTCAGCAGACCGGCGGGCTCGAAGTCCGGGGAGGATTGCAGGGCGTGAAGAGCGAGGGCGCTGTCCTTGCCGCCGGACCAGGAGAGGAGGATGGGCTCAGGCATGGGAGCAAGGATACGGGAGTCCGCCCGGAGGGCGACGGAAGTCTTCCTCGGCGAGATTGATTCTGCCGCGCCAGAGGCGGAGAATGGGGCTCCTCAAAGGAGACTGGAAGATGAAAGCAAAGTTTGTAGAGCTGAAGCCAAGTCAGTTGAAGGCCGTCCAGGGCGGCGCCCTCGGCACGGTCATGCAATCAGCCGTCGTGCTCAATCCCACCGAGAGCGAACCCAAGAATCAGGGGCACTCGTAAGCGTCCCGCGGGCTCTCCGGAGGGCCCGCGTTTCCCCCCTTGCTACTCCCGCCGCCGCCAGACCAGCAGCCAGAGAAAGAACGGTCCCCCCAGGAGCGCGGTGAGGATGCCCACCGGCAGCTCGGCGGGGGCCATCAGGGTGCGGGCGCCCGCGTCGCAGAGGGTGAGGAAGGCGCCGCCGCCCAGGACGCAGGCGGGGATCAGGAAGAGGTGGTCGTGCCCCACGAAGCGCCGCAGGATGTGGGGGACGATCAGGCCCACGAAGCCGATCGGGCCGGCCACCGCCACCAGGGCGCCGATCATCAGCGAGGTGGCGAGGAGCACCAGCCGGCGCAGGCGGGCGAGGTCCACGCCGCGGCTGGCGGCCATCTCCTCGCCGGTGAGCAGGAGGTTCAGCTCCCAGCGCAGGGCGAAGAGGGCGGCGCTGCCGCCGAGCACCCAGGGGAGGAGCCAGAGCACCTCGGTGTAGCCCACCACGGAGAGCCCGCCCATCATCCAGCGCACCATGCGGAAGGTCTGGGTGGAGTCCGCGAGGTATTGCAGGAAGAGGATGATCGCCGAGCAGGAGAGCGAGACGGCGACGCCGGCCAGCAGCAGCGTCGGCGTCTCCACCCCGTGCCGGCGCAGGGAGAGCCCCACGATCAGCGCGGTGGCCCCGATCGCTCCGGCGAAGCTCGCCAGAGCCACCAGCGGCAGGCCCAGGAGCTGGCCGCCTTCGAGGCGCAGCGCCAGCACCGCGCCCAGGGCGGCGCCGCTCGAGACGCCCAGGGTGTAGGGCTCGGCCAGGGCGTTGCGGAAGACCGTCTGGAATCCCAGCCCCGAGACCGCCAGCGCCGCGCCGCCGAGCAGCGAGAGGAGGATTCGCGGCAGGCGGATCTGCCAGAAGATCGCCGCCGCCGTGGGATCGCCGTGCAGCACCTGGGCGAGCGAGACCGGCTGGCTCCCCACCAGCGGCGCGGCGATCAGCGTGGCGATCCAGAGGACCAGGAGCAGCAGCAGGGCCGGGCGTGGCCCGAAGAGGGGACGGTGGGTCATTCGCCGAGATCCAGCACGGTGACCGGCCGCTCGCCGGCGCGGACGACCTCGAAGCGGGCGCCGAAGAGACGGTCCAGCACGCCGGGCTGGAGGATCTCCGCCGGCGTGCCGGTGGCGAGGGCCTGGCCGCGGGAGAGGGCGAGGAGGCGGTCGCCGAGGAGGGAGGCCAGGTTGAGATCGTGGGTGGCGAGGATCACGGTGTAGTTTCCGGCCGTCTTCAGGCGGAGGAGGAGGGCGGCGAGGTCGTGCTGGTGGCGGGGATCGAGGTGGAGGGTGGGCTCGTCGAGCACCACCAGCTCCGCCTCCTGGGCCAGGGCGGCGGCGATGTAGACCGCCTGGCGCTCGCCGCCGGAGAGCTCGTCCACCGGGCGCCCGCGCAGCTCCTCGATCCCCACCACCCGGAGGGCCTCGTTGGCGGCGGCGAAGTCCTCGGCGCGCGGCGCGAGCTGGAGCGGGGAGAGATGGGGGTAGCGCCCGAGCAGGACGATCTCCTCCACGGCGAGCGGCACGTGCTCGGGGCGGATCTGCGGCACGTAGGAGATGCGCCGGGCGATCTCGCGCCGGGAGAGCGCGGCGAAGGAGCGGCCGGCCCAGGCGATCTCCCCCCGCGTGGGGCGCAGCAGGCCGGTGAGGCAGCGCAGGAGAGTGGTCTTGCCGGCGCCGTTGGGTCCCACCACGGCCAGGCACTCGCCGCGGAGCACGTCGAGATCGAGCGGCCCCAGGATCGTCCGCCCGCCGGCCTGCCAGGCGAGACCGCGGGCGGCGAGGAGGACGGGCGCCGGGTTCGACGTCAACGTCCCCCCCGGGCGCGCAGGAGGGCCTCGCGCATCTCGCGGTAGAACCGGGGCAGCCGGGGGCCGGGGATCAGCACGTGGTCGCCGGCGATCACCTCCACCCGGCCGTTGCGGACGGCGGGGATCTCCGGCAGAGCCTGCCAGTCGTGGACGATGGCCGCGGTCTGCGCCGGGGTCAGGGCGTCGGTGCGCAGCTCGAGGACGACGTCCGGCTTGCGGGCCACCACCTCCTCCATGCCGACCTGCGGGTAGAGGGTGGGCGCGTCGGCAAAGGCGTTCACCGCGCCGAGGCGGTGGAGCAGCTCGTCGAGGAAGGTGTGGGGGCCGGCGGCGGTGAGCTCGCCGAGGCGGCCGGCCTGCCGGCCGACCGAGATGATGACCTTCAAGGGGGGACCCGGCAGCGGCGGCAGGGCGAGCCCGGCGCGCCATTCGGCGGTGAGGCGCCGGCCGGCCTGGGGAACGCCGCAGCGGTCGGCGATCGTCTGGAAGGAGCGCTCGATGTCGGCCAGCGACTCGTCCGGCACCACCAGGAGGTCCACCCCCAGCGGCCGCAGCTTGGCGCCGAGGTCGCGCTCGCTCGGCAGCAGCACGGCGAGGTCCGGCTTGAGCGTGACCACCCGCTCCAGGTTGGGATTGAACAACCCGCCAAGCCGGGGCTTCCGCGCCACCTCGGGAGGCCAGCGGGAGTAGTCCCCCACGCCCACCACACGGTCGCCGAGGCCCAGGGCGAAGAGCGTCTCCACCAGGCTGGGGGTCAACGCGATGATCCGCCGCGCCGGGGCCGGAGCCGATTTCGGTAAAGGGACGGGGCTCCCGCCCTCCCGCTCCCGCCGGCAGGCGGAGAGCAGGAGAAGCGGGAGGAGGAGCGGCAGGAGCCGCCTAGAAATCAAACGCCAGTCCACCGATCAACGTCCTCCCGGGGCTGGGGAAGCCGAGCGCCATGCTGTATTTCCGGTCGGCGACGTTCTCCACCCGGGCGTAGGGGGAGAGCCAGGGCAGCGCCCGCCAGCGGCCGGCCAGGTCGAGGCGCACGTACTGTGGGTTCAGGGTGCGGGCGAAGGTCACCGGATCGACGTCCGCCCGGTCCCCCACGTAGTGTCCCACGGCGTTCAGGGTCCAGGCTCCCGGCCGCGCGGTCAGCACCAGGTTGGCGCTCCGCCTGGGCCGGCGGAGCAGCTCGCGGCCGGTGTCCTGGTCCTTGGCGTCGAGCCAGGTGCCGTTCACCGCCGCGTCGAAGATCCCCCGCCGGAAGCCCGCCTCGGCCTCCACGCCCCGGCTCCGCGCCCGTCCCACGTTGACGTCGCGGAAGGTGGCGAAGTCGAAGTCGATCAGGTTGCGCAGGCGGTTCTCGAAGCCGGTCAGGCCGAAGCGCCAGCCGCCCGCCTCGTGCTCCAGGCCGACCTCGTAGCTCTGGCTGTCCTCCGGCTTGAGATCGGGATTGCCGCTGCCGGGGAAGAACAGCTCGCCGAGCGACGGCGCCCGGAAGGCCTCGCCGTAGCTCGCCCGCAGCCGGGTGCTGGAGCTGAGCTTGAGCACCGTCCCCGCTCGCAGGCTGGTCTTGCCGCCATAGACGCTGTTGTCGTCCCGCCGCAGGCCGAGCTGCAGCCGGAGCGGCCCATGGCCCCAGTCCGCCTCGCCGAAGGCCGCCCAGGTCCGCTGGTGGGCGCCGTCGAGGTTGGTGGCGAAGACGTCGGAGTTGGTCACCTCCAGCCGCTCCGCCTCGGCGCCGGCGGCGAGCCGCAGGTCCTCGCGGCCTCGCCAGGAGACCACCGTGCGGCCCCGCAGGGCCTGCGACTTCGTGTCCGAGGCGGTGAAGCCGAAGGGATCGTCCGGATCCCGGAAGGCGTTATCGAAGTCGGTCCGCGAGAGCTGCGCCTCGACCTGCCAGGGACCCTGGCCGGACTTGAACGGCACGGCCACCTCGCGCTCCCGCCAGGAGATCTCGCGGTGCGGGGTCACCGCGCCGCCGGAGAACGGGATGCCGGTCTTCGCGTCGTCGGCCCGCACCAGCAGGCCGAGGAGGAGGCGGGGCTCAGCGTCCAGAGGGCGCGCGCCACGCCCTCCTGGCTGTCGAAGTCGTCGTTGGCGAATTCGCCGCCGCCCCGCCGCACGCTCCCCGTCACGTCGAAGCGGACCGGGCCGAGGTCCCGTCCCGCGGCGAGCCCGCCGCGGCCGTAGCCGTTCTGGCCCCCTTCGAGGTTGACCGTGCCCCCCTGGCGGGAGCCGGTGAACACCTGCACCACGCCGCCCACGGCGTTGCTGCCGTAGAGAGCGCTGAACGGTCCGCGCACCACTTCCACCCGCTCGACGCCGTCCAGCGGCACGAACTGCCAGTTGGCGCCGCCGAAGTAGGGATCGTTGAGCTGGATGCCGTTCCACAGCAGCAGCGTCTGGTTGGAGTTGGTGCCGCGGGTGAACAGCGAGGTCTGCTGGCCGGGCGAGCCGGCCTGGACGACCGCGAGGCCGGGGACGGTGGTCAACAGACCGGAGAGGTCGGTGGCCTGCCGGTCCTCGATCTGCCGCTGATCGAGGATGGTGACGGAGGCGGGGGTATCCTCGCCGGGCTCGGCCTCGGCGGAGGCGCTGACCACGACGGTGTCTTTGAAAGTGGGGACCGGGGAGGTGGCGATCGGGGAAGCGGCGACCGGGGAGACCGGAACCGGGTCTTGAGCCTGCACCGGAAGTCCGCCCCCGAGGACACCGGCGATCAGGAAGGGAAGGATCTGACGCATGGACGTGCTCCTTTTCGGAATCACGCCCCACTCGGGGGTGGGGAGCCGAAAAGAGAGCACGCGGTCCCGCGCGATCCCTCGCCCGCACCCCGGGGGAGGCGTTTCGGACGGGGCGGCAGGTCTCCTGGCTCCCGGATCTCCCTACTCCCGGACCTTCCCACGCGGGCAACCCTTTCGGATCCTCCCGTGCAGTGGCACTCCCGGTTTCGTACCCGGTTACAGTGGCGGGGGCCGCGCCGGTTTCACACCGGCTTCCCTTTCGAAGACGCGAGAACCTCCCTTCCCGGGAGGTCCGTTGCGTCACCGCACCGTCTGGTTTGTCAACGAAGCCCCCACGGCGGGGGCTTCAACGAATCCATTCTACCGCGAAGGCTGCTGGGGAGGCCTACTGCGGCGGGGAAACCGGGACCGAGGTGACCGACGGCGCGCCCATGCCGCCCTCCGGGGTGACGAAGCGGCTCGCATCCGGCTCCATCGGCGAGCCGGCGCCCATGCCCATGTTGCCCAGCCCGCCCAGGGCGCTGCCGGTGTTGCCGCCGTAGCTGTTGCCGCCGAAGGCGGCGGGAATCCCCTGGGTCTGGTTCGGCTCGACGAACTGCTGGACCGAGTAGTGCTGCTGCTGGTCGGCCATGTCGGCCATCCGGCTGGCCATGTCCAGGAACCGCTGGTTCGGGTCGTCCTTGCCGCCCTTCGCCTCGGGCAGATCGTTCGGCGATACGCCGAGCGCGACGACCTTGGCGTTGATCCGGATGCCGAAGCCCTGGACCGAGTCCTCCTCGCGGACGCCGGCGATGTCGTCCTTCGGGAAGCCCACCCAGTTCCCCATTTCGGTGAGCAGGAGCACCATGTTGGCGTCGAAGCTCGCCTGCTGCGGCCGGTTGGCGGTATCGATCACGGTGCCGTTCTTGAGAGTCACGTGGAACACCTCGGCGTACGCCGGCAGGGCGAGCAGCGCCAGAGCGAGCAGCATCGGCCAAACGCGAGAGCGAAGCATGGAGAACCTCCTGCGGTGCAACCGCATTGATAGACTCCTATAAGCTTAGCACCAAAGGATCAAGGAGAAAAGAACCGGGGGGGCTTGGCCTACCCCCGCGCCTCCCGGAGCTGGCGGCGGAAGATCTCGGCGCCGCCGTGGGCGGGGTGGCGCAGGGCGGGGGCGTCGAGGCCGAGCTCGGCGAGCGCGGCGCAGGCGGTGCGGCCCACGGCGAGCACCCGGGCGCCGCCGACCTCCCCCAGCAGCCGCTCCAGCACGTGCAGGTTGGCGGCCACCAGGCTCTTCTCCGGGGTGCGGTTGCTCAACGGGCCGCGCGGGCCGAAGGGGTGCCAGGGGAAGCTGTTCCAGAGCAGCGCGCCGCGCGCCTCGCCGCCCAGCGCGCCCCAGACGATGCTCCCCGAGGGCTCGAGCCAGAGCGCCGGGTTGCGGCTGGTCGCCTGGAAGGGAGCGCCCGCCCAGGGGAGACGGCGTCCACCGGCGCCGCCAGGACCGGCGAGCTGGCGCTCGCTGGTAAAGGCGATGCCGGAGAACCGGCCGCCCCGATAGCCCAGCGCCTCGCCCACCAGCACCAGCCGGGGCGTCCCTACCCGGTCGAGATAGGCCTCCAGGTTCTCTCGCCGGCGGCGGGCCGCGGCGGGTCCGTCGAGCTCAGGGGTCGCGTCGCGGTAGGGGTTGACCACCCCTGGGGCATTCCCCCGGGGACCGCGGAAGAGGAGGCGGAGGACGGCGGAGAGATCCAACGTCGAATCAGGCCGCGGTGAGCACCAGCGGCTCGCCCTGGCGGATGACGATCGTGTGCTCGTAGTGGGCGGTGAGGCAGCGGTTGCCGGTGCGGACCGTCCAGCCGTCCGGCTCGGTGACGAGCTGCGACGGCTCGGTCGAGATCATCGGCTCCACCGCCAGGACCAGCCCCTCGGTGAGCACCGTCCGCGACCGGGGGTCGTAGAAGTTCGGCACCTCGGGCGCCTCGTGGATCGTCCTGCCGACGCCGTGGCCGCAGAGGTTGCGCAGCACGCTGAAGCCGTGCCGCCGCACCTCGCCCTCGACCGCCCGGCCGATGTCGTTGACCCGGTTGCCGGCCCGCGCGGCGGCGAGCGCCTTGCCGAACGCCGCCCGCGCGCACTTGCGGAGCTTGCGGCCGACGAGGGAGACGGGCGGCACCAGCACCGTCGTCGCCGAGTCCGCGATGTAGCCGCCGAGCTCGGCCGTGACGTCGATCTTCACCACGTCGCCGGGAGCCAGGCGCCGGGGGCCGGGCACGCCGTGGACGATCTCCTCGTTGACGCTGATCAGGTTGAAGCCGGGGAACCGGTAGGTGAGCTGGGGAGCCGAGCGCGCGCCCTGCCGGCGCAGGAAGTCAGCGCCCACCGCGTCGAGCTCCGCCGTCGTCATCCCCGCGCGCACCGCCGCCACCATCTCCCGGATCGCCTCCCCCACCAGCCGTCCCACGCGGGTCATGCCGGCGAGGTCTTCCTTCGAGCTGATTGTCATCGTCGTCCCCCCTACGGCTGAGGGCGACAGTGTACGTCAGGTTCCAGCTCGCGCTCCTGGCCGCAGGGTGAGCTTCATCCGAATCCCTCAATGGATCTCGGGCGGGATCTCGGGTGGCTGCCCGGCGGCCTTCCTGGGCACCGCCACCACGATGGTCTCGGCGATCCGGTCGTGGAGGGTCTGCCGGTTGGGGTGAATGAAGTACTGCATGAACCCGAAGCCCAATTCCAACACTGAAGCCCCATACCCGAGGGCGCGCTCGACGGAGTGCCACAACGAGAGATGCCCGTGCGTCAGCGAGACCACCCGGATGCGCAGCAGCCGTTTGCCCAGCGTCTGTCCGTGGCCGAAGTAGGTGCTGAGGCCGAAGTAGAGCGCGACGACGATCAGGCTCCAACTGTGGAACGGGTTGATCTCGATGTGAACATGGCTGCCGGGCCGGCGGATCTCCGGAAGCCGGAGGAGAATCTCGATCGATCCGCAAACCACGCAGACCAGAAAAATGTCGATCGCGTACGCCGCCAGCCGCGCCCGGAAGCTGGCCAGCGGGAGGTCCCGCAGCGCGATCTGCCGGTCGGGAGCCAGGGGCTGAAACGTACTGGAGCGCCGCGTTCTCATGTTCGTACGCGCGAAGGGAGCGTTCGCATGCGCGCCATTGTACGGGCAAGGAGATGGATGGTGCGCCCTAGAGGATTCGAACCTCTGACCTACAGCTTCGGAGTCTGCGCCAGGGGGGTTCCATGGTGTCTCACCACGTCCCCCTAAGTTACTGACAGCATGGACATTTAGCGGCATCGCCTGTATCATACGGCATCATGCCAACCCATGCAAGCGCGTTCACCAGTGGTCCACCAGTGGTCCACGGCTATTCCGCGCGGGCCTTGAGGTCCACCCGTCAAACCGGAGGCACCCGACCATGAGGCGTGCAACTGCTCCCCTCTCCGATCTTCAGATCCGCACCGCGAGCAAAGGGACCCGCTTCGAGCTTGCGGACGGCGAGGTCCCCGGGCTCGGGCTCCGTGTCCTCCCGAGCGGCCGCAAATTCTGGTTTCTGCGCTACGGCCCGAGTGGCGGCCGGCGTCGAATCACCTTCGGCGAGTACCCGGCCCTCAGTCTGAAAAAGGCACGGGACAAGGCCCGGGAACTCCTTGGAGGCGTCAAGGTCCACGACCGCGACCCGATGGCCGAGCGGAAGGCCGAACGTGCCGCCCGCAAGAAAGCCGGAAGCGAGACGTTTGAAGCCCTCTCCGCCTTCTACCTGGAAGAGCACGCGAAGCGAAACAAGCGGCTCCGCCCGTGGAAAGAAGACGAGCGGAAACTACGGGTTGAAGTGCTCCCCGTGTGGGGTTCTCGGCCGGCCGCTCAGATCCGCCGGACCGATGTCCGCGCGTTGCTCGAAAGGATCGCAACGGAACGGGGAGGCGTTTGCGCCAACCGCACCCGGACCCTGATATCCCGAGTCTTCAGCTTCGGAATGGAGAAAGAGCGCGTCGAATCGAACCCTGTGCACGGCCTGAAGCGGCTCTATGCAGAGAAGCCCCGAGAGAGGGTGCTCTCAGAGGATGAGATCCTTGCTCTCTGGCCCTTGTTCGACCGTCTACAGCCGGCCGTCGCCGCCGCGTGGCGCCTGATCCTGTTGACCGCTCAACGACCGGGGGAGGTGCTCTCTATGCGCTGGCGGGACCTTGAGCGCGACTCCCTTGGGTGGTGGTGGAATATCCCGGCCGAGCTGACGAAGACCAACCGCGCCCACCGCGTGCCGATTTCCGCGCAAGCTCTCGCCGTTATAGAGGCTCTCCGGCCGCTCACCGGTTCCACGGAATGGGTGCTCGCCTCCCGGGCGGACGGCAAGCGGCTCACGTGGCTGTCCCACAGCTCGGCGCGTCTCCGGGAGTGGTCCGCCCTGGAACACTTCACGCCGCACGATCTCCGCCGGACGGCGGCAACGTGGCTCGGCCGGTCGGGGGTGCGCCCCGACACTATAGACCAGCTCTTGAACCACGCCGCCGGCCGGATCTCCCGCACGTACAACAGGGCGGGATACGACGCGGAGAAGCGGCAAGCGGTGGTGCTGCTCGGGTCTCTCGTGGAAAGCGTTCTGGCGGGAGAGGAGCGGTCCAACGTGGTGAGGATCGCATGATGGAAGAGGTCGAGCCGCTCTGGTCACCCGCGCAGCTTGAAGCTTTAGAAGTGCAGATCGAAGCGGCGAGAGGGGGTGACATAGAGGCGGCGAAAAGCTTGCTCTTCATGGCGATGCGATGCCTACAAGGAAGAATGGTCCCTCCCGACCCATTACGGCGTTACATCGTCGACGCTTTTGAGGCTATCTTGCGCCGAGGCCCTTATCGGCCCTCCCGCACAAAGGGAGTCACGCCTGCTGATGCCGCCGATCTCAGGTTGATGGCCGAAAGAGACATCCCCGCCACCGGAGACGCCAACACCGCCTTCCATCTCAAGCTAGATCCCGGTCAAAGACACAAAGGCCGGCGGGCATACGTCTCGCGAGGACTGGCCGCAGCGGTCTACAGGACGAAGGGGAAGGGGAATAGCTGGGAGCGGAGTGTGGGACTGGTGGCCGATTACTACAAGGTTTCTCGAAGAACTGTAACGCTCGCTTGGAGCGAGTTCAAGGATGATGCCACCTTTCTGCGAAGCATGGCTTTGAGAGATGAGGCCGAAAAAGAATTCCTCGCATATCTCGAAGATGTAAGAAAAGCGCGGGGTTCCTGACATCACAGGAACTTTGCCATTTGTTGGGGACTGACTCGGTACTAGTCATTGCGTCACGCTACGTTGTGTCGTATCTCACGGCGTAACAGGAGGCGCAAAATGTCCGTTTCCCCGATCATCCGTCCCGCACAAGCGGCCCGCCTACTTGGCATCACTCGAGCCACGCTCTACAGATGGGAACGCGCTGGCCGTCTGGCACCTCGGGTAATCCTCGGGCCCGGGACCAGTGGCTGGAGAGAAGAAGATCTCGCGGCCTTTATCGCTGCTTGCCCTCGGGGTAGCAGGTGACGCCGCATGACTCCAGAGACAAGACGGCCCACGCTGCGAACGTGGGCTGAGCGGCACAGGAGCGCCATGTAGATGGCCCTCCCTCACAGCGAAGAATCCGAGCGAGCAGTTCTGGGCGGGGTGATGCTCGATCCCTCGATCTTGCCGATGACTTCCGGGAGGCTGGTGTCCGAGGACTTCTATTCTGAGCGCCATAAGCTCCTCTATCAGGCGATGCTCGATCTTGCAGCGGAGCAGCGTGAGCCGGACCTCCGCACCCTTCAAGCGCGACTTGAGAGGGCTGGAACCCTTGAGCAAATCGGCGGTCTAGCCTACCTAACCGGCTTGGACTTGGACCTGCCGGACATTGGCCGCATTGGGGCTTACGTCGAGATTGTCCGCGAGCGCTCCACCAGTCGGCGACTCATCCAAGATGTCGAAATAGCGACCCGTGCATGTAGGGAGAGCGGGGCGGCGGCGGCGGTATCCATATTGGGCCCCGCGGTCGATCGCGCCCTCCGGGCCCTTGAGCCGGTCGACGTCGTGCGGGGTGTCAACGTCCGAGACTTCCTCATGGAAGCCTTACCGCCGCGCCCTGTGCTAATCCATGGGCTCGCTCACGATCGCGACGGGCTCGGGCTTCATGGCTGGCGCGGCCTGGGAAAATCGCTCCTCCTGACACACCTGAGCGTGAATGCGGCCTATGGCCGCGACTTCCTGCGCTGGCTCATCCCGGAACCGGTTGGGGTTCTCTACGTGGACGGCGAGATGCCCCAGCAAGAGCTTCAACAGCGGTTCGCCGCCGCGATGCTTTGCGATGGCATTCCCGATTCCGATCCTCCCGTGCCGCTGATCTTGCTGGCCGCCGATCGCTTCCCCGCTGGGCTCCCTTCCCTCGCCGTCAAGGCGGGTCAAAGCGTTGTGGAGCGAGCCCTGGAAAAGAATCCGGGGGTCAAGTTGGTGGTCCTCGACAGCGTCTCTACCCTATGCGCCGATCCTGGGGCGACCGATTCCAACTCAGAAGAGAGCTGGACAAACAGCGTGGGGCCGTGGATTCACTCCCTCCGGCGGAACGGTTACACCGTCTTGGTGGTCTACCACGACGGGAAGAACGGCAAAGATCGGGGGACCTCGGCGCGCGAGGACACGATGTCGCAGATCGTCCAGATCACCCGCCCCGCAGGCTACCGCAACGGGGAAGGATGCCGCCTGAAAATCTCCCTCACCAAAGCTCGGGGGTTTTTCGGTCCCGACGCTGAGGACTTCGAGACGCGACTCCAAGACGATGCCCACGGGCGGCCAGTATGGACGTGGGAGGCTGTAGAGGACGCCCAGCGGCACGCGACAGGGAACAATCGACAGGAGGTCAAGGAACGGCTCAAGGCGGGCAGCCTTACCGAGCACGAGGCTCTAGAACTTGGAATTCCTCGCTCTACCTACTTCCGTTGGAAGAAGGAAATAGACCCATGTCGGAAGGAGTCTCAGGTCTCACCCCTGTAAGGGGTGGTGAGACTGAGACTTTGAGACTCTCAGCGAGACTCCCATGAGACAGACTGAGACTCTCCGGGGCGGGGGGGCCCATCTTGAGAGTCGCCTGTCCTGCACATCGACGGGGTAGTCAAGCGTGCGCGTTGCCAAAACTCCCGGGGGGGGGTACCCCTGGCAGTTTGGATCGCCACCCGCTTTCCGGAGCCGGGGGGGCTTCCGATCTTAAGCGCCGCCTGTCCTGCACATCGACGGGGTAGTCAAGCGTGCGCGTTGCCAATATTCAAGGGGGGGTACCCCTCGTCTCCTTTAACTCAGAACTCTCCAACTGACGCGTCTTACCTGAATTCTTCAAATATGGATTTTCTCCCCCCGGAAGTATTGAATCTCGAAGCATGCCGCACCAAGCTCAGCAACCTTGAGTTCCGTCCAAAACGATGAAATGAGCCGGGAGTTTACTGTGAAGAGGCAGATTATTTCTTCTGCGTCAAGATCATAAATAACGCGTTCAACCTCCGGGCTTAGGACTTCGCGACCCCCGGTCTCCCATAGCATGCTGCTCCTCTCAAACTTCATTCCTCGCTGGGGAACGAATGGTAGATTCAATTCTCCAACATACCCGCCGACTATCACCCCGTCCTTAACTACCCCTACGATCAATTTTGTCTTGTGCATTGGCCCTCTCTTCCCCTTTGTTTGTGCATGGTCCCTCTCTACTCTTCCAGGCAAGTCGCCGGTCAGTATTCTTGGAGAAGAATACAACACCGGAGTAAGGGGGAGTGGAGCCCCGATATACTCCGGCCGTCCTCCAGGTGGACGCGACCTTTTTCAAGCTCCTGGCCGCACTGCTCGCAAAGCAGAATTCCACCGCCCGAGAGAAACCCGTCCATTCCATCAAACCCACTTAGCCAAGCCCGGGCGAGATCCTCTCTTCCATAGCGGCACTCGGTTCGATCCTTCCCCGCCGCTCTCGCTTTCGCTCCCGCTCTGTATGCGGTAGATATCCCCTTCCACGTCGTGGGCGGTTCGGTTTCGTCGCACCATTCCTTGACGCTCTTCCTGTTCACTGCTCGGCCCTTTCTGGGGAAAGACGGGGAAAGACTAAGAGGGCGGCCGAAACAGAGGAACCGCCCCCCGATCCCTGCTTACGTGCTGGCGGTGAGCTTTTCGTACAGCCGGAGGAGCGCTTGAGCCTTCCCCTGGTCCGGGGAACCCACCAGCACCTTTTCCGGGTCCGTCTCCTGCCAGTCGATCTCCAGGACCGCCAGCTCCGCCGCCAGCGCCATGCAGCTCTTCCGCAGGGGAAGCGTGGCGATGGTCCGGCGGGTGGGGAGGTGCGCGAGGGTGTGCTCGCCGCTCCCGGGAGCGCCCACCCCCCTGGCCGTCCCTCGGAAGATGCCGAACGGCCGCGAGACGAGCCCCGGGACCTGGACATCCGCCGCAACGGAGGGATTCCGGGAGGTGTCCGTCAACCGGACCAGGAAGCGGCCCCGATCCCAGAGGAGCGGCGTGGCGCGGCCCGTCCTCGCTCGCTCCCGGAGGTGCGCATCGGCCGTGTCCGCGAGCCATGAGGCAACCGGCAGGCACCTTTCCGCCGCCGCCACTCCCCACCGGTCCGCTTGATCGCGGTCGGCGTCCACCGTGAAGCTCACCGCCTTGTCGAAACGGCTAGGCATCGCGGGCCACCCCACGGCTACACCTCCCCCCGCCATGCGCCCATCTCCGTCTCCAAGCGGTCGGCCAGCTCCGCCAGCTCGCGGGCGACCTCTCCGGCGATCTTTCCGAGGTGCTCTTCATGGGGGCTCTTGTGGTCGACCTCCGGCCCGTCCCACTCCGCGAGGAAGCCTTGCAGGTGGCGCAGGTCGGCAACGGCGGCGCGCAGGTGCCCCCGGAGAAGCCCCTCCGGGTGATTGGGCCAGTAGCGCCAGTATTCGAGGATGAGGTCGTAGAGCAGGCCCCCAGCGCTCCGGAGAGCGGCGTTGGCCGTTGGGTCCGTGAGGTAGACCATGAAGGTTTCCCGGAGGATGGGGAAGTCCTCCCAGGTGGCGGGATCGATGATCGGCGGTACGGCGGGGGGCGGATCGGCCGGAGGCGTCTCCGAGGGCGGTACGGGCGGCGTTGTAGACTGCGGGGTTAGCTCGGGCATGGGGTCGTCTCCTGTGCTCGGGTCAGGTCCGGCGGACGTGTGTCACCACCCCGCCGGGCCGCTTGTTGGTCCGCTCCCTCACGGGAGACGGAGGTTGATCCCGGCGCCACGCGGCGCCGGTCGTCTTTTGGGAGGAGGTGTGGAGCGAGAGCGGGGCGGGCCGGCCGACTCGGAAGGCCGTGGACCAACCGAGCGCACCAGTGGTCCACCAGTGGTCCACGAGCAAAAAGGGGCTCCGGAGCCACTTCAGCGGCCCGCCCATAACTACCTGATTTTATTTGACTTAGATGGTGCGCCCTAGAGGATTCGAACCTCTGACCTACAGCTTCGGAGGCTGCCGCTCTATCCAGCTGAGCTAAGGGCGCGCTCGAAAAATGCGCGGAGCATGAGAAGAACCGGTGGTCTGCCTGGAGGGATTCGAACCCCCGACCCGCGGCTTAGAAGGCCGCCGCTCTATCCAACTGAGCTACAGGCAGCCGTTGAGCTAGCGCGTCCCGGTGTCGATCCTTCAGGCATGCCTTCTGGGCTGCCGTAGAATCGGGGCGCCCAGATTTGAACTGGGGACCCCCTGCGCCCAAGGCAGGTGCGCTACCAGGCTGCGCTACGCCCCGACGGAAACGCACAGGCGGCACAGTTTAAGTCAGGGGGGACCCCGAGTCAAATTGGCCGGGCCTCCCTCCCGACTTCATGCTAGCGTAGCTCCGTGAGGGCCATCGATCTTCCTCCCAAGCCGCGGCCGGTTTTCAGCCGTGCCCTGCTGACTCCCGGTCCCCTTCCCCCCCTCTCTCCCCTGGGCCTGAGCCTGCTGCGCCAGGCCGTCGAGTCCGGCCTGCGGTACTCGCTCTATCACCTGGGGCTGCCGGCGCCGGAGTCCTCGCCCCTGGAGGAGATCCGGCTGCGGCTCTATTTCGACGCCCGCAAGCTGCGGCCGCGTCTCACCCCCGTTCCAGGCGGCGCGGAGGTGGTGGCCGCGCTGCTGGAGCCCGGCGGCGTCGCCTCGCGGCCGGCCACGCCGCGCGAGCTGGAAGCCGCGCTCTCCTTTCATCGCGTCCGTCTCGGCCCCTGCCGCCTGCCCGGCCGCCGGCCGGTCGAGCTGCGTGGAGACGAGACCCCGGAGGATCTCTGGCGCACCTTCCGCGACCGCTTTTCCCGCGCGCTCCCAATCCTCAACGACGCCCTGCTCGCCGATCTCCTCGCCGCCATCGACCGCCGGGCGCTGCGGGCGGGGAACGAGGAGGCGTGGCCGGTGCTGAGCGAGTCGGCCTGGACCCTGCGCACCCAGGGCCGGGGGGATCTACGCAGCTTCGGCCTGCCCGACCCCATGGCCCCCTCCTGGGCCGAGGAGCCCGACCTCGCGCTGGCGGCGCGCCACGCCCTGGCGCCCCACACCGCCCCCGGCCGCGACCGTCACCGCGGCCGGTTCCGCGAGGCCTACCGCGCCGCCCTGTCCCAGGTGGCGCCGGTCTATCGCGCGCTCGGCCGCGGCGCCGCCGTCCGCGGCCTGCTGGGGGATGCCGAAGACGCCTTCTTCCTTCCCCTGGAGCTGGCCGAGCACCTCGCCTCTCCCCACCTCCCCCCCTGGCTCGCCGAGGCCGCGCGCGACAACCGCGCCGAGTACGAGAGCCTGCGCAAGGCCGACGAGCCGCTCGACTTGATGGACGAGCGGATGGAGATGGCCCGGGTCGAGGGGGAACGGCCGGAGTGGACCTGGACCCCCCTGCTGCCGCTGCCCTGACCCTCGTCGGCTGCGGCGGGTTCGCAGCCTCGCCGCCCGGCATTGAAATCCCGGGCGGAGAGGCCGCAGCCGCCGCCTGTGGGATCAATACAGCAGGGCTCCCAGCTTCTGCAGGACCTCACGCCAAATAACGGGCTGTAACCTGCACCAGAACTCGACCCGTCTCGCCCGCCAGTCCAGGTTCTTGATCTGATCCGACAGGATCACTCCAGTAACCGGGAGTCCCTCGGGGATCCGGACTTCGAACGGATAGCCCTTGACCTGGTTCGTAATGGGACAGAGCAGCGCCAACCCAACTCTGGCGTTGTAGGACTTTGGAGAGAGGACGATGGCGGGCCGGTTTCCCGCCTGCTCGCGGCCTGCCTGAGGATCGAAGGAGATCCGAACTACGTCACCACGATCGGGGACATAGGCCATGGTCGGCTACCAGATCTCGCGCCCGATCGGCGGGCCGGTATCGACTTCTTCGTGCAGATTCTCATCCGTGACCCGAGACAGTAGCTCTTCCAGGGACCACGATGGCTCGGGACAGGGCTTGATCACCAGTGCCCCATCCACGACGGAGACATCCACCTCGGACTGTTGATCCAGGCCGGCCTCAGCCGCAAATGGTTTTGGAATTCGGACCGCCAAGCTGTTCCCCCACCTCTGAATCTTGGTTCTCATCGTCCCTCCGGCTCTACAAAGAGTCTACAGGCCAGAAGGAAACCTGCCAAATACTGGAGACAAAGACCCACCCACCTATCTCCAGAGGAGAAGAACCCCATGGGTTCTTTCGGCAAGCGGGAACCTTTCGCCGAGAAGCATACTGAAATCGTGTCCAGGCATCAAGGAGGCGTAAGAGAGAGAGGAAAGAAACTTCCCCCTCCATCCCCCGTAGGCTGAGCAGGTCCACTCCCGTCCCGTCCGCTTCGCGTGGAGGTGCTCGCGTGATCCCAGGAAGAATTCTGCCGCTGACCGGCCTCGTCCTGACGATCCTGGCCGCAGGCCCGGCCTGGGGGGCGGCAGGGCCGGATCCGGTCCGGCCGGCCCGCGAGGCGCTCGCGGCCGCGGCGCGGGCGTATCGGGAGGTCCCGGCCCTGAAGGACACCCTCACGTACGTCGTCAAGTCGCCGAGCGCCGTGCTGCCGCCCAAGACGATCGAGATCCTCCTCGGGGCCGGCCACGACGTGGCGCTCAAGGACCCGCTGCTCGAGGCGGTCGCCGTCGGCGGCACCCTGTACCTCACCAAGAGCGACGCGCCGGGCAAATACGTCGCCCATCCCTACTCGGGCGATCTCGGCCAGGCGCTGGATGCCGTCATCGGCGATCAGGGCTCGCTGTTCGAGCCCGTGCAGGTGGCCATGCGCTCCGGCAAGGACCTGGAGGGCTGGCTCAAGGCTCTCCGCTGCAAGCAGTTGGGACCGCTCCGGATCTCCGGCTACGAGCGGCGGTCCGCCGGCGGACGGACGGTCGAGGCCATCCGCTTCACCGCGGACAACGGGGACGTGGAGACGGACTTCGACATCAGGACCCACTTCCTGTCCCGGCTCGTGCTGCACATGCGCCCGCCCGGCGCTCCGGAAGGGGTCTCGATCGAGATCTCGGGCGAGCTTCTCCCCGCAAGTGGTCGCGAACCCGAAGGGCCTCGTCGCGTTCGATCCCGCGGGCCGGGTGGCGGTGGCCGAGACGACGGGCCTCGATTCCGCCCGGCTGGTCACCGGCAAGCCCGCTCCATCCTTCGCGGCCGGCACGCTGACGGGAAAGAAGATCGCGCTCGCCGATCTGAAAGGCTCCGTCGTGGTGCTCGACTTCTGGGCCACCTGGTGCGCTCCCTGCTGGAAGACCCTCCAGGAGACGCAGCGCCTCGCCGATGGAGTGTCCCGGAGCGGGCTCAAGGTCGCGGTCTTCGCCGTGGACACGATGGAGGAGTTCCCCTCCGCCGAAGAGAAGAGGTCCCATGCCGCCGCCTTCTTCAAATCCCAGGGCTTCACCCTTCCCTGCCTGCTCGATCCCGACTCCAAGCTCTTCGGGGCCTTCGGATCGCCCGGCCTGCCGAGCCTGGTGATCCTGGCGCCCGACGGCACCATCTTCAAATACCACCAGGGATTGTTCCCCGAGATGCTGAAGACGCTGGAGCGAGAGGTCCGGGAGGCGGCGAAGGTCCGGTAGATCGATCCTTCCAGACCTAGGCGAAAATCCGCGGCGGCTCGGCGGACGGGACGGCCTCTTCGGTGGTGAGGACGGCGCCTTCGGGATCCATGTAGCGTCCCTGGCCGATGTCGAGCAGGCAGCGGTTGCGGCCGCGGCGCTTGGCTTCGTAGAGGGCCTCGTCGGCGAACAGGATCAGCTCGGCGGCGGTCTTGATGTAGAGCTCGGGGAAGGAGGCGACGCCGGCGCTCAGGGTGAGCGGCACGCGCTTCCCCTCGACTTCGAACTCCAGGGCCTCGATGGCGCCGCGGAGGCGCTCGGCCATCGCCAGGCCGTCCTCGCCGCCCGTCCCCTCCATCAGGAGGACGAACTCCTCGCCGCCGTAGCGGCAGCAGAGATCGTCGTTGCGGCGCAGCGACTTGAGCACCCCGGCGACCGCGATCAGGGCGGCGTCGCCGGCGGGGTGGCCGTGGGTGTCGTTGATCCGCTTGAAGTGGTCGAGGTCGCAGAGCAGGACGGCCATCGAGCCGCCGGTCTCGCAGCAGCGGGCGTGGCTCTCGTGCAGGCGGCGTTCGAGGACCCGCCGCATGGCGACGCCGGTCAGCGGGTCTTCGCGGGCCTCGCGGTCGATCAGGCAGCGCTGGACGGAGGCGGTCATCTGCGGCAGCAGGCGGTCGAGCAGCTCCACCTCGCGGGGGTCGAGGCGGCGCGGGTCGCACCAGAGCCGGATGCGGCCGAGCACGGTGCCGTCCGGACGGGCGCGGAGCAGCCGCTCGAGGAGCTGCCAGGTGGTGCGGCGGTGGACGCCGGGCATCGCGGGGGGATAGCGGTCCGGTTCCGGGACCCCTTCGTCGAGCGCCTCGGAGCCGGGGCCCCACCACCAGCTCTTGAACTCGCTGCCGGGGGCCAGCGCCTCGAACTGGAACCAGAAGAAGGGGACGATGCCGCACTCGACGCGGATGCGGTCCGCGATCGAGGCCATCTCCTCCAGCGGCGTGGTCATCCGGTAGCTGGCGCGGCGCAGCCGTTCGAGGTCGCGGGCGCGGTGCTGCGCCTTCTGATGGAGCATCCCGTGGCGGGTGGTCTCGATGCTCAGGCCCGCCAGGCAGGCGGCGAGGAAGGCGGCGAGCGGCCAGCCGGCCCGGTCGCCGGTGAAGAGGATGGCGGCGCCGGCGATCCAGCCCCCGGCATCCACCGAGAGGGGGACGAGGATGCGCCGCCAGGGGAGCGTCGCCTCGGGCCGCCGGATCTTGCGGTCGGCCACCTCCAGGCCGGTCCAGAGCAGCAGGTAGACCGCCGCCGCGCCGGCGAGCGCCGGGGCCGGGCTCCAGCGGCCGGCGAGCCCCATCCAGGCCGCCCCCGCGGCGAGGGAAGCCAGGGTGACGCGGCCGGTGCTCTCCAGGGAGCGGGGGAGGAACCCCCGGCGCTCGGCGGGCTGCAGGGCGGCGAAGCGGTGGACGACGCGGAGCGCCAGCTCGGCGCTGAGCAGCGCTCCCGCCGCCAGGGCCGCCGCCGGCGCGGCGCCGGAGAGCCGGAAGGCGGCGGGGAGGATCATCGTCCCGAGCCCCAGCGTGCCGATCCCCACCGCCGGCCGGTGGCACGCCGCGGCGACCCCGGCGAGCGCCAGGGTCACCAGCAGCCAGGCCGGCATGGGCTCGCCGCGGACCAGCGCCGGGAGCCGCCAGGCCGCCGCGAGCGCCAGCGCGCCGCCCGCCAAGGGCAGCAGGGAGGCCCAGAGGTCACGGGGCGATCGGGTGCGCTTCATGAGGGGGGTGAGTTTGAGAGTCTTCAGGGATGGTACCGCAATCTCGGCGGTATACGATCGCGCGATGAAAGTCCTGGTCCTCAACTGCGGCAGCTCGTCGCTCAAGTTCCAGCTCATCGAAACCGATGAGGCGATGGCCCGGGAGGGCCGCGACCGTACCCTGGCCAAGGGGCTGGTCGAGGATGCCGGGGGGACCGCCATCCTCCACTACGAGGCGGAGGGGAAGAAGCCCCTGCGCGACGCCATCGGGGCCTTCCAGCACCGGACGGCGGTGGAGAAGGCCTTGGCGGTGATGACCGATCCCGAGACCGGGGTGATTCCCCACAAGGATGAGATCGGCGCCGTGGGGCACCGCGTCGTCCATGGCGGCGAGCGGTTCCACGCCTCGGTGCTGATCGACGACCAGGTGATCGAGGGGATCGAGGCCAACATCGCGCTGGCGCCGCTGCACAACCCGGCCAACCTCCAGGGGTACAACGCCGCCAAGGCCGTGCTGCCGGACGCTCCCGCGGTGGCGGTGTTCGACACGGCGTTCCATCACACCCTGCCGGAGGCGGCCTATCTCTACGCGCTGCCCTACAGCCTCTACCAGCGCTTCGGCGTCCGCCGGTTCGGTTTCCACGGCACGTCGCACCGCTTCGTCTCCGGCAGGCTCGCCGCGCTGCTGGGCCGGGACCCCGGCGATCCCGGGCTGCGGCTGATCACCTGTCACCTCGGCAACGGCGCCTCGGTCTGCGCCCTGCGCGCGGGCAAGTCGGTGGACACCTCGATGGGCTTCACGCCGCTCGAGGGGCTGGTGATGGGAACGCGTTGCGGCGATCTCGATCCGGCGGCCCTGCTGTTCATCATGGGCCGCGAGGAGATGGGCGCCGCCGAGGCGAGCGCCCTGATGAACAAGCACAGCGGCCTGCTGGGGCTCTCGGGGCTGTCGCACGACATGCGCGAGCTGCTGGAGGCCGAGGCGAAGGGGAACGAGCGGGCGCGCCTGGCGATCGACGTCTTCTGCTACCGGCTGCGCAAGTACGTCGGCTCCTACGTGGCGGCCCTCGGCGGGGTGGACGCCATCGCCTTTGCCGGCGGCATCGGCGAGAACGCCCCGGCGGTGCGCGAGCGGACGATGCAAGGCCTCGAAGCCCTCGGGCTGAAGCTCGATCCGGCGCGCAACGGGGAGGCTCAAGGCAAGGAGGCCGAGATCTCTCCGGAAGGCGCGGGGGCGCGGGTGTTCGTGGTGCCGACCAACGAGGAGCTGATGATCGCCCGGGACGCGTTCCAGATCGTGTCAAACAATCACTGATCCCCCGCCGTTCCCTCCGCGTCGTTGCTGGTCTCCTTGCCTCCCCGCGAGGGCGCGCCCTTGCTGTCCCAGGACCAGTCGCGGATCGCGGGCATGTCGTCGCCGTGCTTCTCGATGTACTCCTTGTGATCGATCAGCTTGTCGCGCAGCGCCTGCTTGATGTAGGCGGCGCGGGCGCCGAGTTGGGGGAGACGGTCGATGACGTCCCCCACCAGGTGGAAGCGGTCAAGGTCGTTGCGCACCGTCATGTCGAAGGGGGTGGTGGTCGTCCCCTCCTCCTTGTAGCCGCGGACGTGGAGGTTGTCGTGGTTGGCCCGCCGGTAGGTGAGCCGGTGGATCAGCCAGGGGTAGCCGTGGAAGGCGAAGATGACCGGCTTGTCGCGGGTGAAGAGGACGTCGAAGTCCTGGTCGGAGAGGCCGTGCGGGTGCTCGGATCTCGGCTGCAGGGTCATCAGGTCGACGACGTTGACGACGCGGATCTTGAGCTCCGGCAGCTTGTCGCGCATCAGGTCCACGGCGGCCAGGGTCTCCAGGGTGGGGACGTCGCCGGCGCAGGCCATCACCACGTCGGGCTCGCCCCCCTGGTCGTTGCTCGCCCAGTCCCAGATGCCGATGCCGGCCGTGCAGTGCTTGACGGCGGCTTCCATGTCGAGCCACTGGGGGGCCGGCTGCTTGCCGCAGACGATGACGTTGACGTAGTTGCGGCTGCGCAGGCAGTGGTCGGTCACCGAGAGCAGGCAGTTGGCGTCCGGCGGCAGGTAGACCCGCACCACCTCGGCCTTCTTGTTGAGCACGTGGTCGATGAACCCCGGGTCCTGGTGGCTGAAGCCGTTGTGGTCCTGCCGCCAGACGTGGGAGGTCAGCATGTAGTTGAGCGAGGCGATCGGCCGCCGCCAGGGGATCTCGCGGATCGTCTTCAGCCACTTGGCGTGCTGGTTGAACATCGAGTCGATGATGTGGATGAACGCCTCGTAGCAGGAGAAGATGCCGTGCCGGCCGGTCAGCAGGTAGCCTTCGAGCCACCCCTCGCACTGGTGCTCGGAGAGCACCTCCATCACCCGGCCGTCGGGCGAGACGTGGTCGTCGGTGGGCAGGCGCTCGGCGGTCGAGTCGCGGTCGGTGGCCTCGAAGACGTCATTCCAGCGGTTGGAGGCGGTCTCGTCCGGGCTGAAGATGCGGAAGTTGCGGGTGTCGGCGCTGCGCTCCAGCACGTCGCGCAGGAAGGTGCCCTGCACGCGGGTGGCCTCGGCCAGGGTGGCGCCGGGGAAGGAGAACCTCCACGGCGTAGTCCCGGAAGTGGGGCAGGCGCAGGTCGCGCAGCACCACGCCGCCGTTGGTGTGGGGGTTGGCGCTCATCCGCCGGTCGCCCTGCGGGGACAGCCCGGCGATCTCCGGCCGCAGCCGGCCCTTGTCGTCGAACAGCTCCTCGGGGCGGTAGCCGCGCATCCAGTCCTCGAGCAGCTTGACGTGCCCAGGGTTGGCGGCCATCTCGGCCATCGGCACCTGGTGGGCGCGCCAGGTCCCCTCGACCGGCTTGCCGTCCACCACCTTGGGGCCGGTCCAGCCCTTGGGCGAGCGCAGCACGATCATCGGCCAGCGGGGGCGCTCCTTGAAGCCGTTCGTCCGGGCGTCGGCCTGGATGCGCCGGATCTCGTCGAACGCCTGGTCCATCACCTCCGCCATGCGCTGGTGCATGATCTCGGGGTCGTCCCCCTCGACGTAGTAGGGGGAGTGGCCGTAGCCGCGCATCAGGCTGTCCAGCTCCTCGTGGGGGATGCGGGCGAGCACCGTGGGGCCGGCGATCTTGTAGCCGTTGAGGTGGAGGATGGGGAGCACGGCGCCGTCGTGGACGGGGTTGAGGAACTTGTTCGAGTGCCAGCTCGTGGCGAGCGGGCCGGTCTCGGCCTCGCCGTCGCCGATCACGCAGGCGGCGATCAGGTCCGGGTTGTCGAACACCGCGCCGTAGGCGTGGGAGAGGGAGTAGCCGAGCTCGCCCCCCTCGTGGATCGAGCCGGGGGTCTCGGGGGCCGCGTGGCTGGGGATGCCGCCGGGAAAGGAGAACTGCTTGAACAGACGCTTCAGCCCCGGCTCGTCCTGGGAGATGTCGGGGTAGATTTCGCTGTAGGTCCCTTCGAGATAGGCGTTGGCCACGATCCCCGGGCCGCCGTGGCCGGGGCCGGTGATGTAGATCATGCTGAGGTCGCGAGCCTTGATGACGCGGTTGAGGTGGACCCAGAGGAAGTTGAGCCCCGGCGTCGTCCCCCAGTGGCCGAGGAGACGGGGTTTGATGTCCTCGATCGTCAGCGGCTTCTTGAGCAGGGGGTTCTTGTAGAGATAGATCTGTCCCACGGAGAGATAGTTCGCGGCGCGCCACCAGGCGTCCATCTGTTTGAGGATTTCAGGGGAGAGCGGACCTTCGGCTGGCATTGAAGCACCTCCTTCTACGATCGGGCTCATCCTGACACAGAAGACCGGGAGGGCGGCGGGAGGCCGGGGGATCGTCACGGCGCCGCCGGAGCGCGGTAACATCCGGGTACCCATCTATGACTCCCGACGTCCTCGCCCATTCCGATCTCGCGGGCAGCCTCCTCGTGCGGGCGCTGTGCCGGGACCTGCTGACCGGCGGCGTCAACTTGAGCATCAGCACCGCCGACGAGATGCTGCACTTCTTCCAGTTCGCGCAGGGGCATGGCTTGGAGCGGGCGGTGGCGATGTACCTGGAGTCGGGGCGCCGGATCTGGGCGACGCAGCGGCAGATCCTCGCCTGGCGGTTCGGCTCGCCCGCGTGGGGTGGAAAGATTCTGGATTTCGCCAGCGGCTACGGCCGGGTCACCCGGCACATCGTCGCCGAAGTGCCGCCGGACCGGGTCTGGGTGTCGGACATCTACGCCGAGGGGGTCGCCTTCCAGGAGCGGGAGCTCGGGGTGCACGGCATCGTCTCCACGACCGAGCCGGACCGCTTCCGCTACGACGCCGCCTTCGACGCCGTCCTGGTGTCCTCCCTGTTCACCCACCTGCCGGAGCCCCGGTTCATCGATTGGCTCCGCCGGCTGGGATCGCTGGTGAATCCGGGCGGCCTGCTGCTCTTCAGCGTCCACGACGTGTCGCTCCGGCGAGAGCCCGCAACGCCCGCGGGCATCGTGTTCGAGCCCTTGAGTGAGAGCGGCTCGCTGGACCTCCAGGAATACGGCACCTCCTGGGTGACCGAGAGCTTCGTGCGCTCCGCGGTCCGCGAGACGATCGGCGCCTGTCCGGTGCTGAGAATCCCCGCGGGCTCGCCAGCTTCCAGGACCTCTACGTGGTGCTCAAGGACGAGGGGGCCGCGCCCACCGTCTTCGCGGGCCTCCGGGTGGAGCGGGAGGCGGACGGATTTCTCGAGCACTGCTCCTGGACGGGGCAACGGACTCTCCGCCTCGCCGGCTGGATCGCGGACCGGGTCACCGGCCGGCCGCCGCGGGAGGTGCACATCCGGATCGACGGCATGCTGGTCGCCACGTGCCGGGATCTCCAGCCCCGGCCGGCGGCGGAGCGGACCTTCGCGAGCGATCCGGCGGAGGTCGTCGGCTTTCAGATGGTGGTGGATCTCCCCGGGATTCCGGCCCTCGAATCGGCCTGCCTCTCGGTACGGCCGGTTTCGAGCGAAGGGGAGGAGATCAACCTTTATGACGGGTCGATCGCCGCGGCCTGCCTCCGCTCGGCGCAACTGGACGCCCTGATGCTCCAGGGCGAGCTGACCCGGCATCGCGAGGAGCTGGCCGGACAGGAGGGCCGGCTGGCGGAGCTGGGCTCACAGAAGGAAGAGCTGGTCCGCCGGCTCCACGCCATGGAGGCCAGCCGCTTCTGGAAGGCGAGAAATCTCTGGTTCCGGTGCAAGCGCGCGGTGGGGCTCACGGCGGAGCGGTGATTTCTTTGCCGGCGCCCGTCAAAGGATACAGCCGCCTGTTCTTCAAGCCATGCTAAAGTTGTCTCGTTACGCCCGATCAGCAAGGGAGTTGCCATGAGCACGGCTCTGATGGACCCGACTTCCGATCACCTGCAAGAGTGCGACGTCATCATGAAGGGCGGCATTACGAGCGGCGTCGTCTATCCGCTCGCGGTCGTTGAGCTTTCCAGGGCCTACCGGTTCCGGAACATCGGCGGCACTTCGGCCGGCGCCATCGCGGCGGCGCTGACCGCCGCGGCGGAGCTCGGCCGGAATTCGTCCGGCGGGGGCTTTGCGAAGCTCGGAGAGCTGCCCACGACCCTCGGGAAGCGGCTCCTCTCGCTCTTCCAGCCCTCGAAGAAGACGCGACCCGCCTTCGCGGTCCTCCTCTCTTTCATGGGCAAGGATTCGGTGGTCAGAAAATCGCTTCGTGGCCTCGGCACGGCGCTTCGTTTTCATTGGCTCTCGGCGCTGCTGGGCGCGGCTTTCGGTGCTGCGCTGTGGTTCCTGCTCGTCATGGTCCCCATGGCGGCCGACCGCGGCCGGGTAGGCACCTGGATTGTCTGGGGGATCGTCGCGCTCGCTTGCGGCGCGATCGGAGGCGTCGTTCGTTTTCTGATTCGAAGCTGGAGCGCTCTCAACGAGAACGGTTTCGGCCTGTGCAATGGCCTTGATCGGATGCCGCATCAGAAGCCGCCGCTGACCCCCTGGCTGATGGATCTCCTGAACGCGACCGCCGGGAGAGCCCCATCCGATCCTCCCCTGACCTTCGGTGACCTCTGGGGCCCCGGCGACCGCGACGCGCAGGAAGGCGATCCGAGCCGGCGGGCGATCAACCTGGAGGTGATGACCACGAACCTGACGCACGGCTGGCCGCTGCGCCTCCCCTTTTCGTCGCATGAGTTCTTTTTCGATCCGGCGGAGCTTGGGCGGTATTTTCCCGAAGGCATCATCCAATGGATGATCGATCACCCCTACCATCCGGAAGGCGATGATCTGATCGATCTCGTCACCCAGCAGACCCGGTTCCGGCCGCTGCCGGCTCCGGCGGACCTGCCGGTCGTGGTGGCTACCCGGATGAGCCTCAGTTTTCCCGGATTGATCAGCGCCGTTCCTCTCTATGCCGTGGATTGGTCGCGGAGAAAAAATTACGATGCGAAGAAGGAAGGGAGGGCTCCGGACCTCGAGCGGTGCTGGTTTTTCGATGGGGGGATCGGCAGCAACTTCCCCGTCCATTTCTTCGACGGATTGCTCCCCCGCCGGCCGACTTTCGGCATCAACCTGCGGCCGTTCCATCCGGACTACCCCAAGGATCCGAACGACGAGAGTCATAACGTCCGGTTTCCCACCGCCACCGGTCAGGGAGTGGCTCCGACGTGGACTCCGATCCCCAACGCGATCGCGTTCGTGACGACGATCATCGACACCATGCAGAACTGGGTCGACAACACTCAGATGCGCCTGCCCGGCTATCGCGATCGTGTTGTCCACGTCTTCTTGGAGCCGGAAGAGGGAGGCCTGAACCTCAAGATGCCCAAACCGCTCATCGATACTCTGATGAAGCGGGGGAAGGCGGCTGGCGACAAGCTGGCTTCCGAATTCAACTGGGACGCGCACCGCTGGACCCGGTATCTCACGGCGATGTCCCAGCTCGAGATCAAACTGGAAGGGATGGACGAGAGCTATGCGAGCGCTTTCCGGGACTTCCTGACGGCCTACGACTCCGACCAGAAACCCTATGCCCGCTCCGCGGCCTGGAAGGCCTCCGCCGTCGAGCGGACGGATTCCCTGATGGGAGTGGCCGGAGCCTGGGCCGGCAGCGGCCAGACGTTCACCAAGAACGCACCCAGTCCCGAGCCGGAGTTGCGGATCGGTCCGAAGCGCTAGCGCGGCATCAGCGGCCAGACCAGCGGCAGCAGGCCGAGGAGCAGCAGGTAGATCAGCAGGGTGAGCGGCAGGCCGGCGCGGAAGTAGTCGCGGAAGCGGTAGCCGCCGGGGCCCATCACCAGGACGTTGACCGGGCTGCCGAGCGGAGTGAGGAAGGCGACCGAGGTGGCGATCGCCACGCCCATGGCAAAGGCCCGCGGGTCGGCGCCGATCCGCTGGGCGGTCTGCAGGGCGATGGGCGCCACGACGGCGGCCACCGCCGCGCCGTTCATCGCCTGGGTGAGCAGGATGGCGAGGGCGACGAGACCGGCGAGCAGCGCCAGCGGGCCGGCCCCGCCCAGCACCGTGAGCAGCCCGTGGGTGATCAGGTCGGCGGCGCCGGTCTTGGTCATCGCGGTCCCCAGGGGGAGCATGCCGGCGACCAGGAAGACGCTCCGCCACTCGACCGCCTGGTAGGCCTCGTCCATGGTGATCACCCCGCTGAGGATCATGGCCAGCGCGCCGCCGAGCATCACCTCGCCGACGCCGAAGCGGTTGCTGGCGGCGAGCGCCAGGGTGACGATCATGATCGTCAGCGCCAGCCGGCCCCGGCGGCGCGACGGCGGCGGCGGCTCGTCCACCCCGCGGTCGAGGACGATGAGGTCGGATTCGGCGCGCAGGACCGGCAGCCGGCCGCGCTCGCCTTGCAGCAGCAGACCGTCGCCGAGTTGCAGGGGGAGGTCGGTCAGTCCCGTGCGGAGCGACCGGCCGGCGCGCCAGATCGCCAGCACCGCCATGCCGTAGCGGTCGCGGAAGCGGGTCTCGCTGAGGGTGCGGCCGATGAGGTCCGAGCGCGGGGAGAGGACGGCCTCCACCAGCACCACCGAGCGGGATTCGAGCTCGCGGTCGCCTCCGTGGCGCGGCGGCAAGGGGTCGAGGTCGGCCGCGAACCCCGGACCCTCGGGCTCGCCGGTGAGGAGGAGGACGTCCTCGGCCCGGAGCTCCTGGTCGGGTGAGGGGGCCCGCACGATCCGGTCTTCGCGCTCGATGGCGAGCACGTTGACGCCGTAGGTCTCGCGCAGGCGGCTGCCGGCGAGAGTCTGGCCGACCAGCGGCGAATCCGCGCGTACGCCGGCGCGGGAGAGGGTCTCGCCCAGGTGGTAGACCTCGGCGAGGTTGGCCTCCTGGCGTTGCAGGTCCTCGTAGAGCTGGACGGGAGAGCGCGCGGGGAGCTGGCGCCGTCCCCAGAGAGCCATGTAGGCGATCCCGGCGGCGACGAGCGGCAGGCCGAGCGGCGCGAATTCGAGCAGGCCGAAGCCGGGGAGCCCGCGGTCCTGCAGCAGGCTGCTGACGACGATGTTGGTGGTGGTGAGCAGCGTCGCCATGCCGCCCAGGATGGTGCCAAAGGCGAGCGGCATCAGCAGCCGGGAGGGGTTCACCCCCGAGCGCTGGGCCGCGCCGGAGACGGGGGGCAGCAGCACGGCCGCGGCGGCGATGTTGTTCATGAACAGGGAGAGGAAGGCGCCGGAGAGCATCACCGCGACCACCAGCCGCCGCTCGCTCTCCCCCGCGACGCGCACCAGGAGATCCCCCACCCGGCGGGTGACCCCCGTCCGCTCCAGGGCCGCCGCCAGGATGAAGATGGCGAGCAGGGTAATCACCGCCGAGCGGCTGAACCCGGAGAAGGTCTCCTCGGTCGTCAGCACCCCCGTGGTGCCGAGGGCGACGACGACCAAGAGCGCCACCAGGTCCGCGCGCAGCCGCTCGGTGAGCAGCAGCACGATGGCCGCGCCGGCGATGATCAGGGTGATGAGGAGGTGGGGGTTCATGGTTCCCCCGGCTATCCCGTCAGATGCCCCGTCCCCGAATCCCCCATCTCCACCTTGCCGTCCGGGAAGTACTCCTTCCAGCGCCGGGTGACGGTCGCCGCCGTGGCCTCGTCGGCGAACAGCTCTTGTGGATACCAGGGCTTCATGCGGGCGTCGATCAGCACCGGCGGCTTGTAGGAGACGTGGTGGCGCACCAGCTCGGTGCCGGCGGCGTGGATGTCCGCCGCGGGCTCGAAGCGGGTGAAGGTGGTCCACAGGAAGTTGATCGAGCTGGCGGCGGCGCGGCGGGGCTCGTCGGTGAGGACGACCAGCGGCCAGCCGGCGAAGGCGGGGTGGGCGGCGAAGCGGGCGGCGGCGCCGGGTTCGTCCGCGTAGGCGGGGCCGCCCACCACCAGGCAGCCGGGGGAGAAGACGTGGACGTCGGTGAGACCCTGGGGGATCTCGGGCGCGGTGAAGCCGCGGGGCAGCTCGCGCACCGGGTCTCCCAGGCCGAGCCAGACCCCCTTCGAGCCCTCGTTGACCACCGGGCCGGTGTAGTCGAGCGTGTCCATCGAGAGGTTGGAGAAGACGTAGAGGTCGGTCTCCGGGTGCGTGCGTTCGAGCAGATGGGTGAGGGTGGCGCGGAAGTCCTTGAGATCGACGGCGCGGTCGATCACGAAGAGGAACTTGGTCAGCGAGAGCTGCCCTTCGCCCAGGATGCGGAAGGCCGAGGCCATCGCCTCCCGCTTGTAGCGCTGCTTGACCACCGCGGCGGCGAGCGAGTGGTAGCCCGTCTCGCCGTAGGACCAGAGCTGCTCGACGGCCGGCATCACCAGCGGGAAGAGCGGCGAGAGCAGCTCCTGGAGGAGGTCGCCGATAAAGAAGTCCTCCTGGCGGGGCTTGCCGACCACGGTCGCGGGATAGATCGCGTCCTTGCGGCGGGCGATCCTCTCCACCTCGAAGACGGGGTAGTCGTGCTGGAGGGAGTAGTAGCCGTAGTGATCCCCGAAGGGACCCTCCGGCCGCCGGACGCGCGGCGGCACCTTGCCCGTCAGCGCGAACTCGGCGGAGGCGACGAGCGGGTGGGGACCCGGGCCGGGAGAGACCAGCTTCAGCCGCTCGCCGGCGATCAGCGAGGCGAGCATCAGCTCGGGGACGTTCTCCGGCAGCGGCGCGATGGCGGCGAGGATCAGCGCCGGCGGGCCGCCGAGGAAGACGGTCACCGGCAGCGCCTGGCCGCGCGACTCGGCGACCGCGTAGTGGAAGCCGCCCCCCTTGCCGATCTGCCAGTGCATGCCGGTCGTCCGCGCGTCATGGACGTGGAGCCGGTACATCCCGAGATTGTGCCCCTTGCCGTCCGGATGCTCGGTGTAGACCAGGGGCAGGGTGACGAAGGGGCCGCCGTCCTCCGGCCAGGTGGTGAGGACGGGCAGGCGGTCGAGCCGGACGTCTGAAGTGACGACTTCGTTGACCGGACCGGAAGCGCGCCGGGAGGAGCCGATCCGCAGCGCCTCGCGGCCGATGTCGCGGGCGCCCCAGAGCTTTCCGGGAGTGGGCGGCAGGAGCGTCTCGGCGAGGTGGACCAGCCGCCGGATCAGCCGCAGCGGGCGGGTGCCGAAGGCCCTCTCCGCCCGGCTCGCGGTGCCGAAGAGGTTGGTGACGAGGGGGAAGTCCGCGCCCTGGACGTTGGTGAACCGCAGGGCCGGCCCGCCGGCCGCGATCACCCGCCGGTGGATCTCCGCCGCCTCCAGCCGCGCGCTGACCGGCGCCTCGACCGTGACCAGATCGCCGTCGCGGCGGAGCTGGTCGAGAAAGGCGCGGAGATCGGGGTAGGTGGCGTCGGCCATGGCGGGGAGAGTCTATCCGAGCGCCGAAGCCTTATACTTCGCGCGTGCCGCAGGACACCGTTCACGTGATCGCCACCTTCCTCGCCGCGCCCGGCCGGGAGGAGGAGCTGGAGAGCGTTCTCCGGGGGCTGATCGCGCCCACTCGCCGGGAGGCCGGGTGCATCCGCTACGACCTGCTGCGGTCGCTGCCGGGGGTGAGCCCCGTCGAGCTGGTGTTCGTCGAGGAATGGGCGTCGGTGGAAGAGCTCGACGCGCACGGCCGGATGCCCCACCTCCAGGGGCTCCGGGAACGCGTCGAGGGTCTGGCGGCCGCGCCGCCCCACGTCATCCGTCACCGACAGGTGGGATGACGTGGAACGGCGATCCTGATCAGCGCGTCTTCGGCTTGCCCGCCAGGATCATCTCCCGGCCCGCCATGTAGAGGAAGAGGCAGAGGAGGGCGAAGGGGATCAGCGCCAGCAGATCCGCGTGGTCCCCGTGGAAGAAGGGGTTGCTCGCTTGCATGATCCCGGTGACCTTGTTGTCGAAGTCGGTGAGGACCCCCTGGCTGATGGCGATCAGGATGCCGGCGATGGCGCCGCCGGCGATGTAGCCGGAGGCCATGAGGACGCCGGCGCTCTTGTCCCCCTCGGCGGTGAGCTGCTCCTCGGTGAGGTCGTGGTTGGCGAACTTCTTCGCCAGGTAGCGGTCCACCAGCCAGCGGATCATGCCGCCGACGAAGATCGGGCTGGAAGAGGAGAGCGGCAGGTAGACGCCCACCGCGAAGGCGAGCGACGGGATGCCGGACATCTCCAGCACGATCGAGATCATCACCCCCAGCAGCACCAGCCCCCAGGGGAGCTGGCGGTTGAGGATGCCCTTGATGATGTAGGACATCAGGGTCGCCTTGGGGGCGTCGTACTTGACCACCCGCGAGCCGTCCGGCCGGTCCGGATGGGTGCCGTTGATCCCGGGGTCCACCAGGTAGACCGGCACGCCGGCGTCGTTGACCAGATACCGCCCGGCCGGGCCGCCCACCGCGTCGGACTTCTGCCAGGAGTGGTAGGTGGCGGCATCGGCCTTCGCCTGCGGCCCCTGGAGCTTCTCGGCCTTCAGGGTCGCCAGCATGGCGGCGGGGACCCGCAGGTCGGGCGAGTAGCCCTGGGCGATGTGCCCCGCCTTGTCAACGACCGGCACGTAGACGGTGCCGGAGCTGTTCAGCACGAGCAGGATGGGACCCAGCACCAGGGCCGAGGCGAGGGCGCCGAAGAGGATCGCCACCTGCTGGTGGCGCGGCGTGGCGCCGACGAGGTAGCCGGTCTTCAGGTCCTGCGAGGTGGTGCCGCCGTTGGAGGCCGCGATGCAGACGATGGCGCCGATCGAAAGCGCCGTCACGTAGTAGATCGGGCCGGTCCAGCCGATGATCAGGAAGATCAGGCAGGTGAGCAGCAGGGTCGCCACCGTCATGCCCGAGATCGGGTTCGACGAGGAGCCGATCTCGCCGGTCAGCCGGGAGGAGACGGTGACGAACAGGAAGCCGAAGACGATGATCAGCAGGGCGCCCAGGAGGTTCCACTGCAGGTGGAGCTGGGGCACGATCATGATCACGGCGATCAGCGCGACGATGCCGCCGGCCACGAACTTGAGCGACATGTCCTGGTCGGTGCGCAGGACTGCCGCCGCCGCGCCGCCCTGGGGCCCCGAACGGCCGCGGAAGTCGGCGAGGCCCCCCTTGAGGCCGTGCCAGATCGTGGGCAGCGACCGGAACAGGCTGATGATGCCGCCCGCGGCCACCGCCCCGGCGCCGATGTAGAGCACGTAGGCGCCGCGGATGGCGTTGGGGTTCATCTGCGAGATCGGCACGGTGCCGGGCGGGATCACCCCGGTCGCGACCCCGCCGAAGTACTTGATCGCCGGGATCAGCACCAGGTAGGCGAGCACGCCGCCGGCGCACATGATCGAGGCGATGCGCGGGCCGATGATGTAGCCGACGCCGAGCAGCGCGGGATTGACCTCGGCGGCGACCGAGGCGGCCTCGAAGGGCTTGCCGAAGACCTTCTCGGGGGTGTCCTTCCAGAGCTTGAACACCGCCATCGCCGTCTGGTAGACGAGACCGATGCCGAAGCCGGTGAAGATGGCCTTGGCGCCGGTGTGGCTCGCCGCCTCGGCGGCGGGCGCGTCGCCGGCCTCGGCGGCGGCGCGGGCGGCGATCGCCCGCTCCTCGTCCGAGGCTCCCGCCTTGAGCACCTCGGCGCAGGCGGTCCCCTCCGGGTACTTGAGGATGCCGTGCTGCTGGACGATGAGCGCCCGGCGCAGCGGGATCATCATCAGGATTCCCAGCAGGCCGCCGAGCACCGCGACCAGCATCACCCGCGTGATCTCGAGATCGAAGCCGAGGATCATGATCGCCGGCATGGTGACGCCGACGCCGAAGGCGATCGACTCGCCGGCCGACCCGGCCGTCTGCACGATGTTGTTCTCGAGGATGGACGCTCCCCGGTGGCCGAACGCGCGGAGCCCGCGGAAGAGGGTGAGCGAGATCACCGCCACCGGGATCGAGGCGCTGACCGTCAGGCCGACCTTGAGCACCAGGTAGAGCGACGAGGCGCCGAAGATGATGCCGAGGATGGTGCCGACGATGAGCGGCAGGATGGTGAGCTCGGGCAGGTTCACCGAGGCCGGGATGAACGGCCGGAACGCGGCGGCCTGCGGCTCCTCCGGGTGCGCCCCGACGATGTCGGGATACTCTTGCGGGGGGACTTCGGAAATTGCCATGCCGGGGCCCTTTCTCGCGAAAAGTTTGGGTTCGTACCCTAACACACGCCTCGCCGGACCCCGCCGAACCCTCAGGCCCCGGTGGTGAACGCCAGCGTCAGGAGCGTCTGCTGCTCCATCGCGTGGGCCTTGGCCGAGCCGGTGGCGGGGCTGCCGCTCGCCGAGCGCCGGACCGAGCGGACCGGCCGCCCCAGGGTGCGCTCGAGGCGGGGCTGGAAGAAGAAGAGCGCTCCCATGTTGGCCGGCTCCTCCTGCACCCAGACGACGTCGCGGACGTTTGGGTGCCTGGCGAACGCCGCGGTCAGCTCCTCCTTGGGGAACGGATAGAGCTGGTCGACGGCGAAGATGGCCGTCGTGGCGTCCTTGCGGCGCTCCCGCTCGCGCCGCAGCTCGTGGACGATCTTGCCGGAGGCGAGCAGGACCCGCTGGGCGTTCCGGACCTCCGCGTCCTCGATCACGCGGAGGAAGCGGTCGCGCGCGAAGTCCTCCAGGGTCGAGGAGGAGTCCTTGTGGCGCAGCATGCTCTTCGGGGTGAAGACGACGAGCGGCTTGCGCCAGGGGATCAGGGCCTGGCGGCGCAGCAGGTGGAAGTACTGGGCCGCGGTCGAGGGTTGGCAGACCTGCATGTTGTCCTCGGCGCAGAGCTGGAGATAGCGCTCGATGCGGGCGCTGGAGTGCTCCGGTCCCTGCCCCTCGTAGCCGTGCGGCAGCAGCAGCGTGACGCCGGAGAGCAGGTGCCACTTGTCCTCGCCGGCGGAGATGAACTGGTCGATGATGATCTGCGCGCCGTTGGCGAAGTCGCCGAACTGCGCCTCCCAGCAGACGAGCGCCTCGGGGAAGTCGCGGCTCAGGCCGTACTCGAAGCCGAGCACGGCGGCCTCGGAGAGCATCGAGTCGTAGACCTCGAAGCGGGCCTGCCCCGGGGAGACGTGCTGGAGCGGCGTGTGCTCGGCGGCGTTCTCGACGTCGATCAGCACCGAGTGGCGCTGGTTGAAGGTGCCGCGCCGGCTGTCCTGCCCGGAGAGGCGGACCGGGGTGCCCGCCTTCACCAGCGAAGCGAAGGCGAGCGCCTCGCCCATGGGGTAGTCGATCGGCCGCTTGCCGGTCCCCATCTCGGCCCGCTGGGCGAGCAGGGACTGGATCTTCTTGTGGACGTGGAACCCCTCGGGAGCGGTGGTGAGCGGCGCCGTCAGCTCCGCGATCTCACCGGCCGCGAGGCCCGTCCTCACCTCGTAGTCCGGGCTCCACCAGCCCCCCTGGTAGCGGTCCCAGTAGGCCGGCAGGGTGCGCATGGTGGGCTTCTTGTCGAGCGCCGACGCGGCCTTGTGGGCGGCGTCGAGCTCGCCGCGGATCGCCTCGGCCCGGTGGTCGGCCTCGCCCTCGGGCACGCCGGTGGCGCGGGCGTAGAGCTTCCACAGCGGCGGGTGGACCTGGATCTTCTTGTAGAGCAGCGGCTGGGTGATCGTCGGGTCGTCCACCTCGCTGTGGCCGTGCCGGCGGAAGCCGATCAGGTCCACCACCACGTCGCTCTTGAAGGCGAAGCGGTAGTCGACGGCGATCTGGGCCACCCGCGCCACGGCGTCCGGGTCCTCGCCGTTGACGTGGAAGATCGGCACCGGCAGCCGCCGCGCCACGTCCGAGGCGAAGCGGGAGGAGTGCAGGGCCTTCGGCTCGGTGGTGAAGCCGATCAGGTTGTTGACGATCACGTGCACCGTGCCGCCCACCCGGTAGCCGGGGAGATCGGCCATGTTCAGCGTCTCGGCGAGGACCCCCTGGCCGGCGAAGGCGGCGTCGCCGTGGAGGACCACGGGGAAGACCCGGTCGTGGCTCTCGTCGTCGCCGAGCCGCACCTGCTTGGCCCGCACCCGGCCGAGCGCCACGGGATCGACGGCTTCCAGATGGCTCGGGTTGGAGACCAGGTGGATGCTGACCCTGCGGCCGTTGCCGCCGGTGAACTCGCCGGTGGCGCCCATGTGGTACTTGACGTCGCCGCCGCCGAAGGTGCTGCGCGGATCAACGTCCTCGAAGCCGGCGAGGATCTCGGCGGGGGAGCGGCCGATGGTGTGCACCATCACGTTCAGCCGGCCGCGGTGGCTCATCGCCAGGACCACCTGCTGGGCCTGGTGCCCGGCGGCGCCCTGGAGCATCTGGTCGAGGCAGGGGAGGAGAGCCTCCACCCCCTCGACCGAGAACCGCTTGGTGCCCAGGTAGCGGGACTGGAGGAACTGCTCGAACGTCTCGGCGCGGGTGAGCAGGTCGAGGATGCGGCTCTGGTCGAACCGGGGGGCCTCGGCCTCCATGCGCTCCTCGATCCAGCGCCGGCGCTCCGGATCGGGGATGTGCATGAACTCGACGCCGACCGTGCCGCAATACCTGCTGCGGGCGTACTCGGCGGTCGCCGGGTCGGAGTCCTCCAGGCCGGGCTGGGCCTCGGGCTCGATGCGGTTCATCGGATCCAGGTCCGCCAGCAGATAGCCCAGCCGGCGGTAGGCGTCCAAGGTCTTCTCGTCCAGGGCGGCGGGACGCTCGGACGCAGCAATGGTAGAGGGGGTGGCAATGGTTTCCATGGCGTCTGTCAGGATACCGCAACTGGCAAGGGGGGCGGACCGGCGCCGGGAGAAAGCGCGGCCCGGGCTCATCCGGACCGCGCTTTGGATCGCCTGCGATCGCCGCCTCAGGGGCAGGTGGCGAAGGCGCTCGTGTCCAGGATGGTGCGGTAGGTCCGTCCCTGCGGGTTGGTGTAGCTCTTGGTCTGCCCGGTCTGCGTGTCGGTCACGGTGAGGACCACGTTGACGTTGGTCAGGCCGGCCGCGAACACCCAGTAGCGGCTGTTCAGGGAGCAGCCATTGAGCACCTTGACGGTGAGCTCCACGTTGCCCGCGTCGAAGAACCAGAAGTAGCCGCTGTCGGGCGTGAGCGCCACGCCGTGCGCGTTGCCGGTCGGACCGTCGCCGGGCCCCTGGAAGGTCGCCGAGACGCGGAAGCGGCCGCCGCTCAGGCAGAGCGCGTTGCCGCCCGACACGCAGGCGGCGGAGACCTCGACCGCGCCGATGTCGCAGCGCGGGCCGCCGGGACGGTGGATCCCCCGCTGGTCGGTCGCCTCGCAGGCGCCGCCGCCGGAGCCGGGCGTGGCGGGATTGCCGGCGTCGATCGCCGGGCTGCCGGCGAGGAGGTCGTGCGTCGGGGTCGGTCCACCGTTGTCGACCAGGGCGCTGAGCTTCGGATCGATCGGCGCCGCCGCCGTGCCCACCAGGTCGTGCTTGGCGGCCGAGGGTCCGATGCAGCCCGTGGCGGCGCCGCCGCCGCTGCCGATCAGGTCATAGCCGGAGTCGATGGCGCCCGAGCAGTCCGGGTCGGACGCCGCCGAGTTGCCGGCGAAGATCGAGTTGGTGAACTGCGGGGAGATGCCGATGAAGGCGGAGCTCTCGATGAAGACGCCGCCCCCCTTGAGCGCCGCGGAGTTCCCGGCCACGGTGAGGTTGTTCGCCGTGCCGCGGGCGTCGGAGAAGATGTAGAGGCCGCCGCCGAAGTCGCTCCGCGACTGGTTGCCGGAGATCGTGACGTTGGCGAGCTGGAAGGCTCCCCCGAGGGCGAGGCCTCCTCCTCCTCCCTGGGACATGTTGTACGACACCGTGCTGTCGGTCACGGTGAGGGAGGACCCGTTGCCGTCGGTGAGGACGGCGCCGCCGAAGCCGGCGCCGGCGGTGCCCGAGAAGCTGGTGTTGCCGGTGAGGAGGGTGCGCAGCAGGGTGAGGTTGCCGTTGTTGTGGATCGCTCCGCCGGCGCCCGGCGACCGGCCGTTGCGCAGCGTCAGGTCCTGGAGGGTGGCGGTGGCGCCGGACGGCACGTAGAAGATGCCGCCGGCCCCGCCGCCGTCGATGATCGTGCGCCCGGCGCCGTCGCCGATCAGGACGAGGCTGCCGTCGATCTCGAGGTTGCCGGTGCTGGGCGGGGAGCCGCCCAGCGTGTAGGTCCCCGCGTGCAGCAGGATGACGTCGTCGCCGGGGTGCTGGTTCGCCGCGGCGATCGCGTCGCGCAGCGAGCAGTTGGCGGCGCAGGCGCCGTGGTCGGCGTCGGCCGTGGTGGTCGGAACGTAGACCGCCGCGTGCAGGGCGGCGGGGAGGGCCAGCGCGAGCAGCAGCGCTGGCGGGATGCGTCGGACAGCTTGCTTCATGATCGAGGCTCCTTCGGAAACGTGATCGATGCGATCGGGTTTTCCAACCTGGCTGCCACTTCCTGAGGCGCGAATCCCGGGACCTGCGCGTGCGGCTCGTGGCCACGAAGCCGCTCTGTACTCGCGTGTTCTACAACTTTCTACGCAGGCGTGGCCCCGGATGTCTAGGGCGGGCCGTCCGTCGTTGACCCCGGTGTTAGACTCCCCGGCGATCTGTCCAGCCGGACGGATCGCTTCCCGGAGCTCACGATGACGCGACGATTCGCGCGGCGGTTTCCTGTCCCGGTCCTCTTTCTTCTGCTCCTGCTGCCGACGGTCCTGGCGCAGATCGTCGCGGCGCAGACGTCGCAGGTGGCCCCCGTGCCCTCCCCCCTGGAGCCGGCGGCGACCGGCGGCGTGGCGGCGGTGGACCGGGCGCTCGCCAAGCTGTCCACCTACAAGCGGCTGCTGGTGATCGGCGCCCACCCGGACGACGAGGACACGTCGCTGATCGCCCTCGTCTCGCGCGGCCTGGGCGGCGAGGCGGGCTACCTCTCCCTCAGCCGCGGCGAGGGGGGCCAGAACGTGATCGGCCCGGAGCTGGGGCCGGCGCTCGGGCTGCTGCGCAGCCGCGAGCTGCTGGCGGCCCGCGCCGTCGACGGCGGCCGGCAGTTCTTCTCCCGCGCCTACGACTTCGGCTACACCCGCTCGCTCGACGAGACCCTCCGCCTCTGGCCGAAGGACGTGCTGGTGGAGGACGCCGTGCGGGTCCTCCGCCGCTTCAAGCCGCAGGTGGTGGTCTCCGTCTTCCCGGGGGTGCCCCACCCCAACCATGGCCAGCACCAGGCCGCCGGGGTGACCGCCTACGCGGCCTTCCCGCTGGCGGGGGACCCGAAGGCGCTGCCGGGGCTCGCCGCCGAGGGGCTCCCGCCGTGGACCCCGCAGGCCCTCTACCGCTCCACCTACTTCGATCCCACCGCCGCCACGATCACCGCCTCGACGGGCGGGATCGATCCCCTGGCGGGCAAGTCGGTCTTCCAGCTCGCCATGGCGAGCCGCAGCATGCACCGCTCCCAGGAGATGGGGCAGGTCCAGCGCCTCGGCCCCCAGCAGACCCGGGTCGCCTGGGTGCAGGGCGGGGCCGGGGTCGCGGGCAAGGACCTGTTCGCGGGGATCGACACCCGCCTCTCCGCCATGGCGGCCACGATCGCCGACGCCGGCCGCCGCGGGAAGATCCAGGAGCGCCTGGACGCGGCGCAGGCCCTGGCCGAGCGGACGCGGGCCGGGCTCAACCCGGCGCGCCTCGACGCGGCGGTCCCCGCCTTCCTCGACATCCTGAAGGCGCTGCGGGCGGCGCGCGCCGCGCTCGCCCCAGCGGAGTCATCGGGGCCAGCGGAGCCAGCGGAGCCAGCGGACGGCCAGGTCCGCGAGCTGCTCGACGAGAAGATCGACGTCGCGGAAGCGGGGCTCGCCGCCGCCGCCGGGCTGGCGCTGGACGCCACGACCGAGCGCGAGGAGCTGACCGCCGGCGAGACCTTCCCCGTGCAGGTCTCGCTCTGGAACGGCGGCGCCCGCGCCGTCTCGGGCGCCGCGGTCTCCCTGGTCCCCGCTCCGGAATGGGGGGGACCGCCGATGTCCGCGGTCACCGGGGGGGCCGGAGAGGCCAAGGAGCTGGCGGCGGGGACGCTCGGCTCCTGGGAGCTCAAGCCCATGGTGCCGGCCGCGGCGCCGCCGACCGTCCCCTACTTCCTTCAGAAGCCCATGCTGGGAGCCCTCTACGACTGGAGCGGCGTGCCGCCGGCCGTGCGGGGCGAGCCGTTCGGCCCGCCGCCGCTGGTCGCCCGCTTCCGCTTCACGATCGAGGGTGTGGCGGTGGCCCTCGACCGCGAGGTCGTCCACCTGCACAGGAACGGCGCGCTGGGCGAGGTGCGCCGGCCGCTCCGCGTGGTGCCGGAGGTGGAGGTCTCGGCGGTCGACGATCTCCTGGTCTGGCCGCTGCAGAGCCGCGAGCCCCGGCGGCTCCGGGTCCGGCTCCTCTCCCACGCCAAGGCCGCCGTCCGCGGGCGGCTGGAGGTCCAGGGGGAGGCGGGCGGTCCCACCGCCGCGCCGCGGCCCTTCACCCTGGAGGCCGCCAACGAGCCGCTCGATCTCGAGATCGCCCTTGTCTCCCCGAAGAGCCTGAAGCCCGGCCGCGACACCCTGCGGCTGGCCGCGGTGCTGGAGGACGGCCGCCGGTTCGACCTCGCCGTGCCGCCGGTCGACTACCCCCACATCCGCGCCACTCCCCGGCCGGTGCCCGCCCGGCTGGCGGTGCAGACCGCCGACCTGCGCCTGCCGCCGCTGAAGCGGGTGGGCTACGTGCGGGGGGCGTCGGACCGCGTCCCCGAGCTCCTGCGCCAGGTCGGGGTGCCGATCGAGATGCTCGGCGACGAGCCGCTGGTCTCCGGAGACCTCGGGCGCTACGACGCGATCGTGATCGGCAGCCGCGCCTACGAGATCGATCCGGTCCTCGTCCGCGCCAACCGCCGGCTGCTCGACTACGTCCGCAACGGCGGCCTGCTGATCGTCCAGTACCAGCAGGCGGGATACTTCGAGGGGAAGCTCCCCCCTTCCCCATCGAGATGACCCGCGAGCGGGTCACCGACGAAACCGCCGCCGTGACCCTGCTCGCTCCGGCGAGCCCGGTGTTCAACGCGCCCAACAAGATCGGGCCGGCGGACTGGGAGGGGTGGATCCAGGAGCGGGGGCTCAACTTCGCCCACACCTGGGACCCCGCCTACACGCCGCTGCTGTCGATGAAAGACCCCGACACGGAGGATCTCAAGGGGGGCCTGCTGGTGGCCAAGGCCGGCAAGGGGACCTACGTCTACACCGGCCTCGCCCTCTTCCGGCAGCTCCCGGCCGGCGTGCCCGGGGCCTACCGCCTGTTCGCCAACCTGCTGGCGCTCGGGGGAAGCCGCCCGTAGACGCTCAGCCGTCGGATAAGATCCTCCGAGCCATGAGAGCCCTCCGCATCCTGCCGGCCCTTCTGCTCGCTCTCCTCGCCGGGAGCTGCGGCGACGGCCGCGTCCCGCTGGTGGTCTACTCGCCGCATGGGCGCGACCTCCTGCTGCTGATGGAGAAGAGCTTCGAGGCCAAGCACCCGAAGATCGACGTCCGCTGGCTCGACATGGGCTCGCAGGAGGTCTACGACCGCGTCCGCTCCGAGGCCGCCAATCCGCAGGCCGACGTCTGGTTCGGCGGCCCGCAGACGATCTTCGTCCGCGGCGCCGCCGACAACCTCCTCGCCCCCTACCGCCCCACCTGGGCCGGCGTGGTCCCGGAGGCGAGCCGTGGTCCCAACGACCTCTACTTCGGCTCCTACCGCACGGCCCCCGTGCTGGTCTACAACTCCAAGGCGGTGAAGCCCGAAGAGGCTCCCGCCGACTGGGACGACCTGCTGGCGCCGCGCTGGAAGGGGAAGATCCTGATCCGCGATCCGCTGGCGAGCGGCACCATGCGCACGCTCTTCGGCATGATCCTCGCCCGCTCGATCAAGGAGACCGGGAGCCCCGACCGCGGCTGGGAGTGGCTGCGCCGCTTCGACGCCCAGACCAAGGAGTACGTCCAGAACCCCGCCCTGCTGATGGAGAAGCTCAACCGCCAGGAGGGGCTGATCACCGTCTGGGAGCTCACCGACATGCTCTGGCAGGCGAAGCGGGGCGCTCCGCTCGGCTACCGCTTCGCGGCGAGCGGCACGCCGGTGATCGACGACTCGGTCGGCCTGGTCAAGGGGGCGAAGCATCCGGCGGAGGCCCGGGAGTTCATCGAGTTCGTGGGCAGCGCCGAGGCGCAGCAGCTCGCCGCCCGCGAGTCCTTCCGGCTGCCGGCGCGCACCGACCTGCCGGCCGGGAGCCTGCCGGAGTGGGCGCAGGGGGTGCTGCGGGACCTCAAGCCCGCCGACGTCGACTGGGGCCTGATCGCGAAAAACGGCCAGGCATGGATGACCACCTGGGACCGCACCGTGCGCGGTCACGGGGCCAAACCTTCACCGTAGCCCGGCGCCCTGATCATGCCTTTTCTTGAGCTGGACCGGCTCGACAAGAGCTTCGGCGGTGTCTCCGGCGGGGTGCCTGTCCTCCGCGGGCTCTCGCTCGGCGTGGAGAAGGGGGAGATCCTGGCGCTGCTCGGCCCCTCGGGCAGCGGCAAGACGACCGCTCTCCGCCTGATCGCCGGTTTCGAGAGGGCTGACCGCGGGCGCATCGTCGTCGACGGCGCGGACGTGACCGCGCTGCCTCCCGAGCGCCGCCACTTCGGCATGGTCTTCCAGCACTACGCCCTCTTCCCCCACCTGACGGTGGGCGAGAACGTCGCCTTCGGCCTCGCCGCGCGCAAGGAAGGCAAGCAGAAGGAAGGGAAGCCGGAGACCGCCCGCCGGGTCTCCGCGGCGCTGGCCCTGGTCGATCTCCCCGGCTTCGAGGCGCGGCGGGTAGGGGAGATCTCGGGGGGCCAGCAGCAGCGGGTGGCGCTCGCCCGCGCCCTCGCTCCCGAGCCGCGCGTCCTGCTGCTCGACGAGCCCCTCTCCAATCTCGATCCGACGCTGCGCGAGCGCACCCGCCGGGAGCTGCGGGCGGCGATCCGGCGGGTGGGGATCACCACCGTGCTGGTCACCCACGAGCAGGAGGAGGCCTTCCACCTGGGCGACCGGGTGGCCGTCCTCCACGGCGGGGTGCTGCACCAGGTGGGGAGCCCGGAGGATCTCTACGAGCGGCCGGCCAGCCGCTTCGTCGCCACCTTCGTGGGCAGGGCGAGCGTGCTCCCCGGCGTGCTCGAAGGGGACGGCGCCGTCTGGGTGCCCCATCCCGCCGGCCCCGCCCTCGGCGGCGGATCGGCCGGCCCGGTGCGCTGGTCCGCCGTCCGCTCGCCCGAGACGGAGGGCCTGGGTCCCGGCGAGGAGGTGGACCTCGTCGTCCGTCCCGAGTCGCTGGCCTTCGTCTCCGGCCAGGATCCCCGGGCGCTCAATGGCCGGATCGTCGAGCGGCGCTACGCCGGCCCGGTGACCTATTACCAGGTGGAGCTCGCGGCGGGCGGCGAGCTGGAGGTGCTGGCCCCCTCCGGCGCCGCCGCGGTGGGAGACGCGGTGCGGGTGGCTCCCGATCCTCGGGGACCGGCGCCGCGCATCTTCCGGAGAGGGGCGTCGAGCGAGATCGATCCCACCGGCAGAACCTTGGCGTCCCCGGCGGCGTAGAAGGGACGTCATGAGCCGCCGCTCCCTCCGCTCCCTCCTGCCGGCCCTCGCCATCGCGGCCCTGCTCGCCTGGCTGGTCGGCTATCCGCTGCTGACCACGCTGCTGGAGGCGCTCGGCGGGCCGCAGGGTCCCCATGGCTGGACGCTCGCCGGGTTCGCCGAGTTCTTCCGCCGGCGCGACGAGTGGATGGCGCTCTGGCGCAGCCTGTGGATCTCGGCCGCCTCGGTCGTCCTCGCCGGGCTGGTGGGCGTGCCGCTCGCCTTCCTCTTCGAGCGCACCGAGTTCCCCGGCCGGCGCCTGCTGGGAGCGATCGTGGCGCTGCCGGTGGCCCTGCCGCCGCTGGTCGGCGTCATCGCCTTCCTCTTCCTCTACGGCGAGAGCGGCTTCGCCTCGCGGGCGGTGCAGGCCCTGCTGCGGCTGCACGAGCCCCCCTGGCGGCTGGCCGGCCCGGGGGCGATCCTGCTGGTGCACGCCTACTCGATGTACGTCTACTTCTATCTCTTCACCCGCGCCGGCCTGGCCCGGCTCGACGCCGCGCTGCTGGAGGCCGCGGCCTCGCTGGGAGCGAGCCGGGCGCGCACCCTCTTCCGCGTCACCCTGCCGCTGCTGCGGCCGGCGCTCGCCGGCTCGGCCCTGCTCACCTTCATGACCGCGCTCGCCTCCTTCTCCGCCCCCTACATGTTCGGCGGCAGCTTCCGGGTGATGACCACCCAGATCGTCGCCTCCAAGCTCAACGGCGAGCTCGTCCTCGCCCAGGTGGAGACGGTGATGCTCGCCCTGCTCGCCCTGCTGGGCCTCGGCGCCATGCGGCGGGCCGACCGCACGGTGTCGGTGGCGACCGGCGTGCGGGGGATCGCGCCGGCCCGCCGGCGCCTGGCGAGCCCGCTGGCGCGCGGCGCGGCGGGCTTCTTCGGCTGGCTGCTCGCGGTCTTCCTGCTGCTGCCGCACGCCGTGCTGCTGCTGGTCTCCCTGGTGCCGGCCTTCACCTGGACGGCCGAGACCCTGCCGCCGGTGCTCAACCTCGACAACTGGAAATCCCTGTTCACCGCGCCGGAGCATCTGCGGCCGGTGGTCAACTCGCTCTGGATGGCGGTCGCCGCGACCCTCCTCGCCCTCGTCCTGGGGTTCGCCGCCGCCCGGCTGGCGGCGGTCCGCCGCGACCGCATGGGCGGGGTGCTCGAAACGCTGATCTCCATCCCCTGGGCGGTGCCCGGCACGGTCTTCGCCGTGGCTCTCGCCACCACCTTCAGCGTCCACCAGCCCTGGATCGGCCGCTTCGTGCTGATCGGCACGCCCTGGCTGCTGCCGCTCGCCTACCTGGTGCGCAACCTGCCGCTGACCGGGCGGGCGGCGCTCGCCGGTCTCCGCCAGCTCGATCCGGCGCTGGAGGAGGCGGCGGCCTCGCTGGGCGCCGGGCGCTGGCGCCGGCTCCTGCGGGTGACCCTGCCGCTGCTGCGGCCGGCGCTCGCCGCCGGAGCGGGCCTCGCCTTCATCACCGCCCTCGGGGACTTCATCGTCTCGATCGTCCTCTATACCTTCGACACCCGCCCCATCTCGATCGAGATCCTCTCCAGCCTGCGCCTGCAGGACCTCGGGATGGCGGCGGCGTACGGCGTCCTCCTGATGACCGCCAGCGCCGCGGCGTTCCTGGTCTGGGGGCAGGGCGAGGCGCGCTAGCCTTCCGGTCCGGAAGAGATCCCATGCAGTCCAGCTCGCTCAAACAGCTCTGGATCCTCATGGCCACGGTCTTCGTGGACATGATCGGATTCCTCATCGTGCAGCCGATGCTGCCGTTCTACGCCACCCACCTGGGGGCGCGGCCGCTCGTCGTCACCCTGATCATCTCCGCCTTCTCCTTCGCGCAGCTCGTCTCGGCGCCGTTCTGGGGGCGCTTCTCCGACCGCTACGGCCGGCGGCCGGCGCTGCTGGTGGGGCTGGCCTCCTCGACGATCGCCTTCGCCCTCTTCGGCCTCGCCAACTCGATCTGGCTGCTCGTCGTCTTCCGCCTGATCCAGGGGGCCGGCGGGGGCACGACCGGGGTCGTGCAGGCGTACGTCAGCGACTCCGTGCCGCCGGAGAAACGCGCCGAGGCCCTGGGCTGGATCAGCGCCGCCACCAGCGCGGGGGTGATGATCGGCCCCACCGTGGGATCGCTCGCCTTCGAGCATCTCGGCCCCTCGTGGCCGGGCTTCCTGGCCGCCCTGCTCTGCACGCTGAACGTCCTGTCCGCCTGGAAATGGCTGCCGGAATCGAAGCGGCAGGAGGCCGCGGACGCGCCGGTGGTCCCGCGCCAGTCGCTCCGCCGGTCGATCTTCCAGGTGCTGAGCAATCCGGGCTCGCCGGTCAGCCTGCTGATCTGGATCTACGCCGTCGGCATGCTCGCCTTCATGGGGATGAACGGCGTCCTCGCCCTCTACCTCGGCAAGGTCTATGGGGTGACGGCGAAGACGATCGGCTACTTCTACAGCTACATCGGAGCGATCGGGATCGTCATGCGGGCCGTGCTGCTGGGGCCGACCATCCGGCGCTTCGGGGAGATCGGGGTGGCCCGGGTGGGCTCGCTCTCGCTGGTCCTCGGCCTCGCCCTGATCCCCGTCCCCGCCATGCTCGACCTCACCAAGCCGGAGCGGCTGGCCGTCCTGGCGCTGATCATCCTGTTCGTGCCGGTGGGCACGGCGCTGCTCTTCCCGGCCACCACCGCCCTGGTCTCCCGCCGCTCCGCCAAGTCGCAGATGGGGCAGACCATGGGCGTCCAGCAGGCCTTCGGCTCCATGGCCCGCGTCCTGGGACCGGTCTGCGCCGGCAGGATCTACGAGCTGGACATCCGCTTCCCCTTCTGGACCGCCGCCACGGTGATGCTGGCCACCAGCTTCCTCACCTCCCGGCTGACCGGGGAGGAGCCGGAGAAGGTGGCGCCGGTCGAGGCGCCGGCGGCGGATGGGGCGTAGGGGTGGGAACGCAGGGCGGTCGGCATTGACGAAGGATGAGACGTTGAGGGCGACCGCAGGTCGCCCCTACAACCTTCGATCAACGTTGGATCTCTGCCGGAGGTTGTAGGGGCGACCTGCGGTCGCCCTTTAACGTCTCCGGATCATTTCCGCCCCGATCGAGCACCCTAAAGGGTAGGCCCGGCAACTTCGCCCGTTCCGCACCCGATCCCCGATTCTCGAAAGGAGCATCCATGACCCCACCCTCGCGGCTTTCCCGCTGGCGCGCCCTTCCCGTCCTCCTCCTCCTCGCGGCCCCGGTGACCGCGCAAACGGTCGGCTCGTCCAACACCGCCACGGCCGACCCGCCGGTGGCGCGGCCGGCCACGACGCCCTGCGCCGTGCAGCTCTTCTCCAACCAGGCGTTCGCGGACTTCTCCCCCAAGCCGTTCGCCTACGCGCCGGCCTGCCCGGGTCCCTGGGCGAAGGTCGTGCTGGAGGCGGACTTCTCGGTCACCGCGGGCCGGCAGTTCGACCGCACGGCGCAGATCGCCCTCGGCCACGTCAACATCTACTACGGCACCACGGCCGAGCCGTCGCGGACCGTCGCCCCCTCCTGGCACGTGGAGCGCGACCTCACCGACTACAGCCCGCTGTTCCGTTCCGCCCAGACCGGCGAGACGAACCTCGGGAACCTGGTCAACGGCACCTATACGGGGATCATCACCGGCAGCGCCCGGGTGCTGTTCTACCCCGCCTCCGCCGCCGCGCCGGCGCCGCGGACGGCCGATGCCGTCCTGCCGCTGTCCACCGCCCCGGGCGGCGCGGCCCTGCTCGCCACCACGTCGAGCGTCCTGGCGCCGACCTTCTCCCTGCCGGCCAACGTCGAGGGCGCCTACCTCGACGTGATCGCGCAGAGCCAGTCGGGCGACGAGTTCTGGTACACCTGCGTGCCGGACGACGCCACCGGCCAGCTCCAGAGCTGCGGCGGCACCGCCTTCCGCGAGACGGAGGTCACGATCGACGGCAAGCCGGCCGGCATCGCTCCGGTCTATCCGTGGATCTTCACCGGCGGCATCGATCCGCTGCTCTGGCGGCCCATCCCCGGCGTGCAGACGCTCAACTTCCTCCCCTACCGGGTCGATCTCACCCCGTTCGCGGGCGTGCTCAGCAACGGCCAGCCGCACCAGGTGGGGGTCAGCGTCTACAATGCGAACCACTACTTCCTGGTGGCGGCGTCCCTCCTGCTCTACCTCGATCATGGCGCGGCGCAGGTGACCGGCGCCGTCACCACGGACACGCTCGCCGCCGCTCCGCACCCCACGATCCAGGAGAACCTCGCCACGGCGGCGGACGGCTCGGTCACCGGCACGGTGACCACGAAGTCCGACCGGACGTTCGCCATCGCCGGCTACGTCAACACCTCGCACGGCCGGGTCGAGACCGCCGTCCTGCAGTCGGTGAGCTTCTCGAACCGGCAGGATTTCAACATCACGGCGGCGCAGTACGTCCAGAACATCACGCAGGGGACGAAGCTCCTCTCGGCGACGACGACCCGGCAGGGGAGCTCCATCACCGTCTCGGGCCAGCAGCTTTCCTTCCCGCTGACCCTCGACTTCTCCTTCGTCGCCAACGCCGACGGCTCCGCCGCCCAGACGACGACGGTGCATCAGGGATTCAACAGCCAGGACGGCCGGACGGGCCCCGGCATCCCCCTCCTCAGCAGCGTCTCCAACACCGTCGACTCCACGGACACGCTGCTCTTCGACGCCTCGGGAGCCCTCACCGGCTTCCAGAACCGGAAGAGCTCCCAGACCTACACCGCGCGGAGCACCCGAGGGGATTGCTACAGCCGGTCGATCGCGGCGGCCGACGGAGTCCTGACCGCCGTCACCGACGGGCAGGGCTGCGGCAGCGGCCACTGAGCCGGCTGGGGACTCCGCGGGCCGGACGGCCGGCTCGCGGGGTCCGGTCCTTCCAGTCCTGCTCAGCGGGCCGGGCTGGCCACCGGGCTGGGAGCGAAGGCTTCCTTCAGGGCGCCGGCCGCCTCCTGGAGGGCGTCCTTGGCGGTGGGCACCACTCCGGCCAGCCCGAAGAATTCGTGGGTCACGCCGTCGTAGCGCGTCGCCCTCACCTCGACGCCCGCCTCGGACAGGCGCTTGGCGTAGGCCTCGCCCTCGTCGCGGAGCGGATCGAGGCTCCGCGGTGATCACGGTGGCCGGCGGCAGTCCGCTGAGGTCCGGCGCCCGCATCGGCGAGGCATAGGGATGGCGCCAGTCCTCCTCGCTGGAGAGGTAGTGCTTCCAGAACCAGGCCATCATCGCCGCGTTGAGCGGCTTGGCGTTCTTGTTCTCGGTGTAGGAGGGCGTGTCCATCCGGCTGTCGGTCACCGGGTAGATCAGCAACTGGGCGATGGGCAGCTTCTCCCCCATGTCCCGCGCCCGCAGGCAGGCGACCGCGGCGAGGTTGCCGCCCGCGCTCTCGCCGCCGACGGCCACCCGCGCCGGGTCGCCGCCCAGCCTGGCGGCGTTGGCCATCACCCACTGGGTCGCCGCGTAGGCGTCCTCGGCGGCGGCCGGATACTTGTGCTCCGGCGCCTGGCGGTAGGCGACCGAGACGACGACGCACTCGGCCGCGTTGCAGAGGGCGCGGCAGGAGGGCTCGTAGACGTCGAGGTTGGCGATCACCCAGCCGCCGCCATGGAAATAGACCAGCACCGGGAACGGCCCGTCCCCCTTGGGGGTATAGACCCGGGCGAGGATCTCGCCGCTCGCCGGCCCGGGGATCAGGACGTGGCCAATCCTGCCCACCGGCTCCGGCATCGGCTTGGCGACGGTCATCGCGCGGGCGGCGACGCTCTCCGCGGTCATCTCTTCGACGGCGTTCTTCAGCGTCGGCAGGTTGCGGGCGTTTTCGGGGGAGAGCTGCTCGAGCGGCGGGGTCTTGAACTTGGCGAACTGGTCCAAGATCGCCTGCATGTGTGAATCGGTGGGCATGACCTGCGCCTCCTTACCTGTGGCATGGATCCATGGAGAGTCCCGCCGCCAGAAGACAGCGGAGACTGAGGGCTCAACAGGTCTACGGAGTGGATTCGCGCGTTGGATGACGCGCTGCCGAAGCTGCGGCGGCTCAGCGCAGCTTCGGCAGCGTATCGAAGCTTCGGCAGCTCGCCGCAGCTTCGGCAGCGCGTCGTAAGCTTCGCTGGCCCAGCGCAGCTTCGGTGGCGCATCGCAGCTTCGGCAGCCCAGCGCAGCTTCGGCGGCGTATCGCAGCTTCGGCAGCGTATCGAAGCTTCGGCAGGGCGTCGCAGCTTCGGCAGCCTGCCGCGGCTTCGCTGAGCCGCCGAAGCTTCGGCAAGCCGCCGCGGCTTCGCTATGGCAGTTGCAACAGGCGCAGGAACAGGCCGTCGTTCTCCGGATGGAGGGAGTTCTCGCGCCGCCAGACCACCGCCAGGGTGCCGTCGTCGGCGAGGGCGGCGGCGGGGGTCTGGAAGCCGATGGAGGGAGTGCCGCTCACCGGCACCAGGCCGGTGAGGGGCTTGCCGCGCGGATTGAAGAGCTGGGCGGCGAGAGTGGAGGAACCTCCGGCGTCCACCTCCCAGATCACGGCGAAGCGGCCGGAGTCGTCCATCGAGAACGCCCCGATCGAGGCGCACTGGCTCTCATTGCAGGGCGGGCTGGGGAGGCGGATGAGCCCGCCCACCGGCTCGCCGGAGGGGGCGAACCGCTGCACGAGGTCCCGGGAGCTGGCGAACAGCGCGAGAACCCCGGCCCGGCTTCCCACCAGGGCGCGGATGGCGGCGGCGTCGGGGGAGGAGCACCGCGAGGTGCCCACCCGGTAGACCCTGCCCAGGCGCCGGCCTTCGGTGTCGAAGCGGGCAACGGCGCTGACGAAGCCGGCCTGCCGGCCCCCCGAGCACTCGGAGAACTCGCCCCATCCCACCGCGAAGCCGGCCGGAAAGGCCGCCACGTAGACGCCGACGTTCTCTTCGCCCCGCGTCTTCATCTCCATCTCGGGTCCCAGCGGCGAGCCGGCGCCGGAGAAACGGGCGGCCTTGACGTCGGCGCCCTCATCGTGGATCACGGCCCAGGCCGCGACGAAGTCCCCGTTCGCCTCCACCGCCACCTGGGGATGGGCCTGCTGGCCCACCTCCTCCCGCGACAGGCGGACCTCGGGGAAATGCGGGATGGCGCGCGGGCCGAAGCCGCGGCCGACGACGCGGGAGCCGCCGGACTCGGGGACCCCGCCGAAGTCCTGGCCGTCCTGCCAGACCACGGCGAAGCGGCCGGCGTCGGCCGCCACGTCGGGGTTGACCTGGGGGCGGCCGGTCGGGGCGCTCACCACGAACGGCGGGCGGGGGTGCGGCTCTCCCTTCGGCAGGACGCTGGCCAGGATCCCGCCCTGGCCCTCGTCCGCCCAGACGAGCACGAAACCCCCCCGGCCGTCGGCGGCGACGGAGGGCTGGATGCCGGCGAAGCTGACCAGCACCTCGCCGCCCGCGGCGGCTCCCTGGACCTGCGCCTGAGCCCGTGCCGGACCGGCGCGGAGGGCGAGGAGAGCGGCGAGCAGCGCCGCGGCGGAGTTTCTGAAAGCAGTCGTCATGAGAGCCCTTCCCTTTGGTTTCCTCAAGCTTCGAGCGGGTAGGGGAAGATCATACCCGAGCCCGGATCGGCAAGACCACCATCGGCACGCCCACCCACTGGAGGCGGCGCTGGATGGCCCGGGCGGTCTCGTTGTGCAGGAAGCCGTAGTAGAAGCGCTCGTGCCGGAAGACCAGCTTGCCGGTGAAGATCGTTGCCTTGGGGTAGAGCTTGGCGGTCTGCTGGCAGAGCTCCGAGGCCTTGGAGACGACCTCGATCCCGACGTCCCAGACGGCGTCCGCGGCGAAGCCCATCCGCCGCGTCTTCTCCACGTAGTTCTCCAGGTCCTTCGCGGTCTGCCCCTGGAGCGCCTCGATCTCCTCCTTGCCCTTGAACGAGCCGGAGTCCACCACCGCCACCGAGACGAAGATGAACTGCTTGTAGAGGCCCGGGAAGTAGCGCAGGATCGACAGCAGGGTGTGGACGCCGAAGCCGTTGAAGGAGCTGACCAGCAGCACGGCGGTGGGCAGCTTGGGGTCGAGGCTCTTGGGTTTCGCCTCGCCGGTCGAGGGCAGGGTGTCGAGCACGTCGTCGAGCTGCCGCAGCCCCTCGTTCGCCCGGTGGTAGTGGCCGTGGATGCCGTAGCAGATGGCCACGAAGATCGAGGTCAGCAGCACCGTCACCCAGCCGCCGTGGGTGAAGCGCTCGATCAGGGTGACCACCAGGATGCTGGCGCAGAGCAGCAGCGCCACCAGGTGGATCGCCAGGTGCCGCCCGCGGGCGGGCTCCTGCGGGCGCTGCAGCCAGAAGCGGGTCATCGCGAGCTGCGACAGCGAGAAGGTGAGGAACACGTTGATCGAGTACATGAAGATCAGCGTCTCGATGTTCCCCCGCGTGTAGAAGAGCATGGCGAGCGCCGCGAGGCCCATCAGCAGGACGCCGTTCTGCATGCTGAGCTGCTCGGAGAGGGCGGCGAAGCGGTGCGGCAGGTAGGAGTCCACCGCCATGTTGGCCATCACCCGCGGCCCGTCGATGAAGCCGGCCTGCGCCGCGACCACCAGCAGCAGCCCCTCGGAGATCAGGGTGACCAGCACCAGCCAGTAGCCGACCGGCAGGCCGCCGAGATGCCAGCCGCCGAAGATGTCCTCGGAGAGCACGGCGTTCATCGTCTTGCCCGCCGCGTGATGGACGTCGAGCAGCAGGTAGCCGATCAGGATGCCGCCGGCGGTCAGGGCCAGCGAGACCGCCATGTAGACCATCGTCCGCTTGCCGGTGGCGACCCGCGGCTCGCGCATGATCTGCAGGCCGTTCGACACCGCCTCGATGCCGGTGTAGGTGCCGCCGCCGAGGGCGTAGGCGCGCAGCAGCAGCAGCGCCATGCCGGCCATCCCCAGCGTCGAGAGGCCCGAGGTGAAGCCCTGGTGGAGGTTGTGGGTGACCTCGGGGATCTTGTGCAGATGGCTGATGATCGCCCAGCCGATCAGCAGGGCATGGGTGGCGAGGAAGACCAGGAAGACCGGCAGCAGCGCCTGCACCGACTCCTTGACCCCGCGCAGGTTGAGCGCGATCAGCAGGCCGATCACCAGGAACTCCGTCGGCAGCTTCCAGGCCGCCAGGTGGGGCAGGAAGCTGAAGACGGCGTTGCCGCCGCCGGCGATCGAGGTGACGATGGTGAGCACGTAGTCCACCACCAGCGCGCAGCCGGAGATGACGCCGATCCGGGGTCCGAGCAGGTGCGAGGCGACCACGTAGCCGCCGCCGCCGGTGGGGAAGCGCTCGATGATGGCGCTGTAGGAGGCGGAGATGATCAGCACGGTCAGCGCGGTGGCGAGCGCCAGGCCCACCGCGAGGTAGGTGTGGGTGCCGAGCGCCAGGAACGCCTCCTCCGGGCCGTAGGCCGAGGACGACAGGCCGTCCGCCCCCAGCCCCACCCAGGCCAGGAAGGCGACCAGGGTCATCTTGTGGAGCTGGGAGGTGTCGGCGACGTCGCGGGGGGCGCCGAGGACGGCGCGGCGCACCCGGTTGCGCAGGCTCTCCTGCGGGATCTCGGCTTCGGGCTCGGGCTCGGTCATGGCGCGGGAAAAGGGAAAGGGGGAAGGAAAAAAGGTAGGGCCGCTTTCGCAGTTCCCTACCTTTTGAACGCCTTGCGGCGGATGTTTGGAATGGTTGCGGGGGCAGGATTTGAACCTGCGACCTTTGGGTTATGAGCCCAACGAGCTACCAGACTGCTCCACCCCGCGTCAGTTTTCGTTCCGCCTCCTTCAGAAGCGGAGGGCGATGCTCCCATGAAAACACGGGGGTGTCAACCGGCATTCCCGGCGCTTCTATTCGACGCTCTATTCGACGCTTCTATTCGATATACCCCAGCGACCGCAGCTTCTCCTGCGCCGCCCGGGCGGCGTCCGCCGCTCCCTTCCCCTCGCTGCGGGCGAGCCAGGCGGCGAGGGCGTCGCGCAGGGTGGCGAAGGGGCGGCGCTCGGCGGCGAGGACGTTCTTCGTCTCCCCGGGATCGGTTTTGAGGTCGAAGAGGACCGGCGGACCGCCGGCGAGGTTCTGGATCAGCTTGAAGCGGCCGTCCGAGGCGCTGCGCAGGGTGCCCTGGAGGCCGTACTGGATTCCAGGGGCCCGGGCGTTCCCCTCGATCTCGGCCCGCAGGCTCCGGCCCTCGAACCTGGCTCCCCCCGCCGCGATCCCCAGGTAATCCAGGACCGTGGGGACCAGGTCGAGGTTCTGGACCGGCCGCGCCACGGTCTTCGCCGCCACGCCCGGAACCCTCACCAGGAGGGGGACCCGCAGGGAGGTGTCGAAGAGGTTGCGGCAGTGCTTGATGTCCCCATGCTCGAGGAACTCCTCGCCATGGTCGGCGGCGAGGATCACGATCGAGTCCTCCAGCAGGCCGGTCCGGCGGAGCGAGGCGAAGAGCCCGGCGAGCTGGGAGTCCAGGTAGGCGATCTCCTCGTCGTAGAGGTCTTTCAGATACCGCAGGTCCCCGGGGGTGAGGCCGGGGTTCGGCTTCCCCTTGTAGAGCCAGTCGCCGATCGGGTTGGGGTTCCCCTTCGCCACCCAGTCCTTGGCGGGGTTTCCGGGCGCGCCGGTGGCGAACCGCCGCTTCCAGTCCGGCGGCGGCTGGTAGGGGCCGTGGGGGTCGATGTAGTGGAGATAGAGGAAGAGCGGCTGTTTCCCTTCCTTTACATGCGCGGCGGCGGCGGCGTTGACGCAGCCGGCCGCCTTCCACACGCAGTCCTCGTGGAAGACGTCGAAGCCGCGGCCGAAGCCGCCGCCCGGGTTGAAGCGGCTGGGCGACCGGCGCACCACGGCGCTGGCCGAGACGGCGACCGTGTGGAAGCCGCGCGCCTGGAGGATCTCGGCGAGGGACGGAGTCCCGGGGGGGATGCCGAGCGCCCGGTCCGGCTGGCCGAGGAAGGCGGCGGGCCAGCGCGAGGTGAGGATCGAGTTGACCGAGGGGAAGGTGCAGGCGGCCTGGCTGCGGGCATTGTCGAACCTCACCGCCTGGCGGGCGAAGGCGTCCAGGCCGGGGCTGGTGCCGCGGCCGTAGCCGTAGGCGCTCAGGCGGTCGGCCCGCAGGGTGTCCACCAGGAGGAGGATCACGTTGCGCGGCCGCGGCGCCTGCCGGCGGCAGGAGAGGGAAAACAGCGCGGCCAGGGTCAGGAGCAGCGCTCCGGCGACCTTTCTTTCGGGCATTGGCTTTGCTTCCAATTTCAGCGCGAAGCTGCGTTCCCTTGAAAATGCTTGAGGCGGCGGGGGTTTACGGATACCCTTTCCACTGGAGTCTAGCGAAAAATCTGCTCGGGAGGATGGGATGTTCTGTATCGAAGAGATCGTCGCGCGCGAGATCCTGGACTCGCGCGGGAATCCGACCCTCGAGGTCGACTGCGTTCTCGACGGCGGCGTGGGGGGCCGGGCGGCGGTGCCGTCGGGCGCCTCGACCGGCAGCCGCGAGGCCCTGGAGCTGCGCGACGGCGGCAAGCGCTACCTCGGCAAGGGAGTGCTGAAGGCCATCGCCAACGTGCAGGACGAGATCGCGCCCCGCCTGCGCGGCATGGACGCCCGCGACCAGGCGCGCATCGACCGGTTCCTGATCGAGCTCGACGGCACGGCGGACAAGAGCCGCCTGGGCGCCAACTCCACGCTGGGGGTCTCGCTGGCGGTCGCCCGCGCCGCGGCGGAGGCGAGCGGCCTGCCGCTCTACGCCTACGTGGGCGGCCCCGCCGCCACCATTCTGCCGGTGCCGCTGCTCAACGTGCTCAACGGCGGCGCCCACGCCGACAACTCGGTGGACATCCAGGAGTTCATGCTGGTGCCCATCGGCTTCGACAGCTTCGCCGAGGCACTGCGGGCGGGCGCCGAGATCTACCACACCCTGAAGGGGGTGCTGAAAAAGGCCGGCATGGTCACCGCGGTGGGCGACGAGGGGGGCTTCGCGCCCAATCTCAGGAGCAACCGCGAGGCGCTCGACCTGCTGGTGCAGGCGATCGAGAAGGCCGGCTACAAGCCGGGCAGGCAGATCGGTCTGGCGCTCGACGTGGCCGCCAGCGAGCTGGTGGATGGCAAGAAGGCTGGGACGAAGAAGAAGGGGAAGGGCACGCTCTACGCCCTCGCCGGCGAGGGCCGCTCGGGGCTCACCAGCTCCGACCTGATCGCCCTCTACCGCGAGTGGCTCGACGCCTATCCGCTGGTCTCGATCGAGGACGGCCTCGCCGAGGGGGACTGGGAGGGGTGGAAGGAGATGACCGCCGAGCTTGGGAGCCGGGTGCAGATCGTGGGGGACGACCTGTTCGTCACCAACCCCGAGATCCTCGCCAAGGGGATCGCCGGAGGGCTCGCCAACGCCCTGCTGGTCAAGGTGAACCAGATCGGCACCCTGACCGAGACGCTGGAGGCGGTCGAGATGGCGAAGACCCACGCCTACTCGAACGTGATGAGCCACCGTTCGGGGGAGACCGAGGACACCACCATCGCCGACCTCGCGGTCGCCACGAGGGCGGGGCAGATCAAGACCGGCGCCCCCTGCCGCAGCGACCGCGTCGCCAAGTACAACCGTCTCCTGCGCATCGAAGAGGAGCTGGAGGGCGTGGCCACCTATCCCGGGGCCAGGGCTTTCCCTCGCTGGACCCGGTGATCCGGCCCGAAGCACCCGTCCGCAGCGATTCGTTCCGCCCCGTCCTGGGCGTGACCGCGCTGCTCGTCTTCGCCCTGCTGGCGGTCGCCGCCCTCAAGAGCTCCCGCGACCTCGAGGCGGCGCGGGCCCACGAGCGGTCGCTGCGCTCGCAGATCGCCCTCTCGAAGGCGTCGAGCGAGCGGCTGCGGGTCCGCATCGATCGCCTGCGGCACGATCCCGGCATGCTCGAGCGGCTGGCGCGCGAGGACCTGGGGATGGTCCGCCCGCAGGACGTGGTGGTCGAGCTGCCGGCGGTATCAGCGCCTCCGGCGCCTCCCGCGGTCATCCCGGCGGCGGGTCCTCCGCGACCGCCGGCGTCCGCCGTCCCCGCCGCCGGTCCGCCCGGGCGAGGGTGAGCTTGAGCGCCGGCGGGGTGACCAGGGTGGTCGCGATCACCATCGCCACCACCGCGGCGAAGACCGGCGGCGCGATCACCGGCCGGCCGTGCAGCAGGAGCTGAGCGCCGATCCCGGCGAAGATCAGCCCCACCTCCCCCCGCGGCACCATGCCGACCGCCACCGAGGCGCGATCGAGCCCCCGCTCCAGGACGCCGGCGGCGCAGATCATCTTTCCCAGGACGGCGGCGAGCGACAGCATCGCCGCGAAGCCCAGGACGCCGGCCCGGCCGAAGCTCGCGAGGTCCACCCGCAAACCCATCAGCACGAAGAAGACCGGCACCAGGAAGCCGGCGATGGGCTGGATCAGCTCCTCGATCGTGTGCTTGGTGCGCTCGCCGAGGTCCCGGTAGCGCACGCCGTCGAGGATCAGCCCGGCGGCGAAGGCGCCGACGATGGTGGCGAGGCCGATGCGGTCGGCCAGGTAGGAGAGCAGGAAGCAGACGGCGAGCGAGAGCGCCAGCAGGATCCCTTGCGTCCGCAGGAAGCCCGCCAGCCGGAAGACCCGGCGGGAGAGCCAGCCGCCGATCAGGACCGCCCCGGCCAGGAAGGCGATCGCCTTGGCGACGAGGGCGAGCGCCTCCAGGCTGCCCAGGGAGCCTCCCGTGTTCGAGGCGCCGATGACTCCGGAGACCACCGAGAGGATCACCAGGCCCAGCACGTCGTCGATCACCGCCGCGCCGAGGATGATCTTCGCCTCGCGGATCGACAGCCTGCCGAGGTCGGCCAGCACGCGCGCCGTGATGCCGACGCTGGTGGCGCAGAGGGTGGCGCCGAGGAAGACGTGGGCCAGCGGCTCCTCCCGCGGCAGCAGCCAGGCCGAGACCCCCCAGCCGAGGAAGAAGGGGGCGATCACCCCGAGGACGGCGACCAGCAGGCTCGACCATCCCACGGAGAGCATCTCGGCCACGTTCGATTCGAGCCCCACCTGGAAGAGCAGCAGGATCACCCCGAGCTGGGCGAGGATCTCGATCCCGGGCGAGGCCTGCAGGAAGTCGAGGCCGTGGAACCCCAGGAGCGCCAGGTTGCCGAGGACGATGCCGAACAGGAAGCTCGCCGAGCACCGCCGGCTGCCCCGCCCGCTCGAAGAGCTCGCCGCCGATCTTCGCCGCCAGCAGGATGACGACGAGGCCGATCAGCACCGGCACGACGGGTCCGCCGTGGGCGGCGGCGGTCCCGGTCAGCGATGGCAGGCTCGGATGCATGCCCCGATGGTACAGAAGATCCAGCTCGGGTTCAGCCCGCCCGGGTTCGAGGGAGGCGCGCCCGCCGGCTGGCACCGGTCTTGCCTTGAGGCTTCGGGAAAATCCTCCTGGGAAAACCCCCGGGACGAACGAGGAGACACGCCATGCCGACCCGACCGCGAATCCGGAGCCTCGCGCTCCCCTCGGCCCTGCTGGTCGCCGTTCTGGGCCTCTCCGTGCTGGCCGCCGCCCCCCGCGCCGGCGAGGGTTTCGATCTGATCACCGTCGATCAGGAGTGGGCGATGCGCAACGACATGTTCGCGCAGGTGGCCCGGCAGAAGCCGCTGGTCAACGATCCGGCGGCGATGCAGTACCTCAACGCCCTGGGCCGGCGGCTCGCCGCCCAGACCCCCTTCGCCAACCGCCGGTGGGACTTCTTCATCGTGCGCGACGGCTCGGTGAACGCCTTCAACATGCCGGGCGGCGTGGTCTTCGTCAACTCCGGGCTGATCGCCGAGGCGGACACCCTCGACGAGCTGGCGGACGTGGTGGCCCACGAGGTCGGCCACGGCGCGGCGCGCCACGGCACTCACATGATGACGCGGATGTACGGCTACAACCTGATGGCGCGGCTGGTGCTGGGCCGGGACCCGGGCAGCTCCGGCTGATCCTGGCGCGGCTGGTGGAGACCGGCGCGATGAACCGCCACAGCCGCGACGCCGAGCGCCAGGCCGACGCCCTGGGGGTGGGCTTCGCCTACCGGGCGGGGTTCGATCCCCAGGGGTTCGAGGACTTCTTCGGCAAGCTCGGGCGCCTGCAGCGCAGCCGGCCGTCGAAGGTCGGGCAGTTCTTCTCCGACCATCCGCTGACCCAGGAGCGCATCCAGAACGTCCACGCCGAGGCCGCGCAGCTGCCGCGGCGCGCCGGGCTGATCCGCGACAGCCCGGAGTACCAGCAGTTCCGCGCCCGGGTCAACGCTCTCGCGCCCGCGCCGCCCAGCCCAGGGCGAGGGTCAGCAGGGCCGCGATGACCGCCCACTGGAGCCCTCCGGCGAGGAGGCTCCAGAGGAGCATGGGCGTGCCGTCCAGTTGCATGAAGGCGAGGGAGGCGGGGAAGTCGGTCCAGGCGATCACGTTGCCGCGGCCGAATTCCCCCCAGGTCATCCAGACCCCGAGCACCATGACGGCATGGAGCAGGAAGCCGGCGATCGCCGCTCGGCGGGCAGGACGGGAAGACCGGGATGTCATGGGCGCCTCCCATCCGCCGCCAGGCGGAATCCATAATCGCTGTAGCGCATGCCGGGCGGGATCGCCGAGCGGGCCGCGCACCGGCTGACCTTGACCTCGTGCCGCCAGGCGCCGCCGCGGGAGGCGCGCCGGAGGCCGGAGGCGGGACCGCGCGGATCGTCCACCGGCGAGACCGCGTAATAGTGAGGGTCGTACCAGTCCGCGCACCACTCGTGGACGTTCTCCCCCAGGCCCAGGAAGCCCAGCGGGTGGAGCGAGGGGTAGGCGTCCACCGGCTCGGGGCCGCTCCGCCAGCGCCGGGCGTAGTCGGGGAGCGACTCGGGCGGCTCGTCCCCCAGGGGTAGAGGACGTCGCGGCCGGCCCGCGCCGCGCTCTCCCACTCGGCCTCGCTGGGGAGGCGCGCCGCGAGCCCCAGCCGTTCGCCCGTCCAGGCGCAGAAGGCGGCGGCGTCCTCCCAGGAGGGGCCGGCCGCCGGCATCCGCGGATGGGAGAAGGCCGGCTCGCCCCAGAATTCGGGCGCCGGGCGCCCCGTGGCGTCGAGGAAGGCCTGGTACTCCTCCCGGGTCACCGGCGTCCGCGCCAGCCGGAAGGGGGGGACCCGCACCTCGTGGCGGGGGCTCTCGTTGTCGCGCGCAGGGTCGCGCGGACCGCCGCCCATCGAGAAGCGGCCGCCGGGCAGATCGATCCAGTCGGGGGACATCGCGCCTAGCATAGCGCTGCCTGGGTCGCGGGATATGATCCCTCGCATGCCGAACGCCCCCTCGTCACCGGTCCTCAGCGCCCGCGAGCTCACGGTGGATCTCGCCGCGGCCCGGCTCCTGCCCCCTCTCCCCGCGGCCTGGCTCGCCGGCCGCGATCTCGATCTCCTGGAGCCGCTGCGGTTTCTGGGACCCGGCGCTCTGCCCAGCCTGCCCCCCCGGTCCGCATCGCCGATGGGGAGCGGGCGGGGGGAGCTGGCCGAGGCCCTGGCCGTGGCCAACCGCGCCTACGGCAACCCGAACGCCGACCGGCTGGCCGCCCGCCTGGCGGACCCGGCCGTCCGCGTCGTCGTCTCCGGCCAGCAGCCGGGGCTGCTCGGCGGCCCCCTCTACGCGCTGGCCAAGATGGTGGCGGTCTCGCGCTGGGCCGCGGCGCTGGAGGAGTCCGGGCAGCCGGCGGTCGCCGTCTTCTGGGTGGCGACCGAGGACCACGACTGGGCCGAGGTCTCCTCGACCGTGGTGCCCGGTCCCGACGGGCCGCGCGCCTTCGACCTCGGGCCGGACCCCGAGCCGCTGACCCCGGTCGGCATGCGCGCCCTGGGGCCGGGGATCGACGGCGTGCTGCGCGGCCTCGCCGAGGCGGCGCCCGGCGAGCGCTACGCCGAATGGCTACAGACGATCGGGAGCTGGTACCGGCCGGACGCCCGCTTCGGCGAGGCCTTCAGCCGCCTGATGGCCCACCTGCTGGGGGACCGCTGTCCCCTCCTGCTCGACGCCATGCTGCCGGCGCTCAAGACGGCGGAGCGCCCCTGGCTGCGCCGGCTGGTCGAGCGGCGCGGCGAGCTGGAGAGCGAGCTCGCCCGGCGGGACGCCGCGATCGAGGCGCGGGGCTATCCGCTCCAGGTGAGCCCGCAGCGGGGGGTGAGCCCGCTGTTCCTCCTCCGCCATGGCGAGCGGCGGCGGATCGAGTGGCGCGAGGGGGACCGCTTCGCCCTGCGCGGCCGGGACGGCGAGGGGGGCACGGTCGCCGAGCTGCTCGAGATCATCGAGGAGAACCCCGCGGTGGTCTCCCCCGGGGTGCTCGCCCGGCCGGCGATGCAGGACGCCGTGCTCGGCACCGCGATCCAGGTGGTGGGCCCGGGCGAGCTCTCCTACATGGCGCAGGCGGCGGCGACCCACGCGGTGCTCGAGGTGGAGCCCACGCACGTGGCCCTGCGGCCGCAGACGCTGCTGCTGGAAGCCAAGCAGGTGGAGCGCGTCGAGGAGCTGGGCCTCCCCCTCGCCACCCTGCTCGGCGACCGCGGCGGGCTCGACCACTGGCTCGCCGAGCGCAACGGCGGCGACCTGGTCACCCCGGTGCGGCAGCGCATCGAGGAGGCGCTCGCCGGGCTGCGCGAGCCCGCCGTGGCCGCCGATCCGGGGCTCGAGCGGCCGTTCGACAAGACGCGGGAGCAGATCCTGCGCGCCCTCGACCTCTTCGGCGAGAAGGCGGTCGGCGCCGCGGCGCGCAAGAACGAGGTGGTCAACCGCCGGGTGCAGCAGATCCGCGACGCCTGCCTGCCCGGAGGCAAGCTCCAGGAGCGCGTCGTCGCCTCGGCCCACTACCCGGGCAAGTACGGCCCGAAGCTGGTGGAGTGCTATTGGAATCAGATGAAGCTCGACGCCGCGCACCTCCAGGTGATCGTTCCCGAGGGCTGCTCGTGAAGCTCGACGTGCTGGCGGTCGGCGCCCATCCGGACGACGTGGAGCTGGGCTGCGGCGGCGCCCTCGCCGTGCTGGCCGGCCAGGGCCGGAAGGTGGGCATCCTGCATCTGACCCGCGGCGAGATGGGGACGCGGGGGACCGCCGAAGAGCGGATCGCCGAGGCCGAGGCGGCGGCGCGGGCGCTGGGCGCCGTGGAGATCGGCTTCCTGGACTGCGGCGACGGCGGCCTGCGGACGGGTCCGGCCGAGGAGGACGCCCTGATCGCCCGGCTCCGGCGGTGGGCCCCCGAGCTGGTGCTGGGGCCGACGCCGCACGACCGCCACCCGGACCACGGGCGGGCCCACCGGCTGGTCGAGACGGCCTGCTTCTACGCCGGGCTGCGCAACCGCGCCCCGGAAGCCGGGCCGGCGCACCGGTCGGGAGCCGTCTTCTCCTACATGCAGCACGACCTGTTCACGCCGAGCTTCGTGGTCGACGTCACCGCCGGCTGGGAGGCCAAGCTCGAGTCGATGCGCGCCTACCGCAGCCAGCTCCACGTCGGCGTCGAGGTGAAGGCCGACGCCGGTCCGGTCACCAAGGTCTCGACGCCGGAGTTCTGGCTCGCCGTCGAGGGGCGGGCCCGCCACTTCGGCGAGCTGATCGGCGCCGCTTTCGGCGAGCCGTTCTGGAGCCGCAACCCGCTGGCGGTCGCCGATCCCCTGTCCCTCCTGCCGGGAGGCGTGCGATGAGGATCGGCATCAGTTGCTATCCGACTTACGGCGGTTCGGGGATCGTGGCCACCGAGCTCGCCATGGCGCTCGCCGAGGCGGGGGACGAGGTCCACGTCATCAGCTACGCCCTGCCCTCGCGGCTGTCGTTCATCAACCCGCGGATCTTCTTCCACGAGGTGGTGACCCCCACCTATCCGCTGTTCGACAACTACCCGCCCTACTCGCTGGCGCTGTCGACCAAGATGGTCGAGGTGGCCCGCCACGCGCCGCTCGACGTGCTGCACGTCCACTACGCCATCCCCAACGCCGTCTCGGCGGTGATGGCCCGCCAGATCGTGGCCCCGCAGCCCTTGCCGGTGGTGACCACCCTGCACGGCACCGACGTGACCCTGGTGGGCAACGATCCCAACTACCTGGAGACCACCCGCTGGGGAGTGCTGCAGAGCGACGCGGTGACCGCCGTCTCCGAGTCGCTGCGCCGCACCACCGTGGAGCAGCTCGACGTCCACAACGAGATCGAGGTGGTGCCGAACTTCATCGATCCGGCCCGCTACGAGGCGGCCCGGGCCGGGCCGGGGGCGCGCCGCTGGGCCAAGGCCGGGGAGCGCACGCTGGTCCACATCTCGAACTTCCGGCCGGTCAAGCGGGTGCTCGACGTCATCTCCATCTTCGAGCGGGTGCAGCGCAAGGTGCCCAGCCGGCTGATCCTGGTGGGGGACGGCCCGGAGCGCGGCAAGGTGGAGCAGTACTGCCGCGAGCACCACATCTGCGGCTCGATCACCTTCATCGGCAGCTTCCCCCTGGTGGAGGAGGTGCTGGTGGGGGCCGACCTCTTCCTGCTCCCTTCGGAGAGCGAGTCGTTCGGCCTCTCGGCGCTGGAGGCCATGTCTTGCGAGGTGCCGGTGGTGGCGACCACGGCCGGCGGCCTGCCGGAGGTGGTGATCGACGGCGAGACCGGCTTCCTCTGCCCGGTGGGGGACGTGGAGGGCATGGCGGCGGCGGCGCTGAGGCTGCTCGACGACGGGGACCTGCACCGCCGGTTCGCCACCGCCTCCCGCCGCCGGGCGGTCGAGGACTTCAGCCAGGAGACCGTCGTCCGGCGCTACCGCTCGATCTACCAGCGGCTGACCCGGCTCCCCTGAGGCCGGAGGGCTTCCCGGCGGGATCGATCGCCGCGAAATGAAGCATCTTCAGAGTCTTTGTGTCACGTCGATGTTCTTGTCCGGGGGACCGGCCTTGTATAGACTGGCTGCAAAGCTCCCGTGTTCATTCCCGTGAAAGGAGAGGTCCGCGATGAGTGAGCCGAACGTTCCACCTCCCCCGTCCTATACGCCGCCACCGCCGCCGATCGGAACGCCGCCGACCGGGCCGACCGGAACGGCGAGCCCCAACCGGACCATCATGCTCGTCCTCGCCTATCTGGGCCCCCTCGCGGTCATCCCCCTGGTGGTCGAGAAGAACGACCCGGAGGTGCAGTGGCACGCCAAGCACGGGCTGGTGCTCTTCGTCGCGGAGATCATCCTGTGGGTCGTCCTCGGGGTCGTCATCCACATCATCCCGTTCCTGGCCTGCCTGGCTTTGATGGCATTTCCGCTGCTGGGGCTGGTCATCATGCTCTTCCACATCTTCCTGATCATCAAGGCCACCAACGGCCAGCGCATCCTCGTCCCGGGCATCAGCGAGTTCGCCGACCGCTTCTGAGCGGTTCCGCGGGGAGGAGGGCACCCTCCTTCCCGCTTCCATGAGAGGATCCGGCGTGGAGGCACGATGGGATCTCCGGCTCTGGCTGCTCGCGGGGCTCGCGGGCCTGGCCGGGCTCGCCCTCCTCCACGTCTGGACTCCCTCCAACGATCCGGCCACGGCGGTCTGCCTGAGCCGCCGTCTCCTCCACCTCCCCTGTCCCGGCTGCGGCCTGACCCGCGCCTTCGCCCACCTCGCCAAGGGGGAGTGGTCCGCCGCCTTCACCCTGCATCCGCTCGCTCCCCTCCTGGCCCTGGAGGTGGGCCTCGGCTGGCTCGGCTGGGGCGCGGCGCTCGCGGCCCGGCGCCCCCTGCGGCTGCCGGTCTCCGCCGACGTCCTGGTGCTCGGCCACGCCGCCGTGCTCTGCTCCCTCTGGCTGGGGCGGATGGCGACCGGCACGCTTCCGTGGTGAGGGCTTTCCGGATGGACCCGGTCCGCCGCCGCCGGCTCAAAGCCTGGATCGTCCCGCTCTGTCTGCTGGTCCTCCTGGGGTGCGACCTCGCGCGGCCTCCCCGCCGCCAGCTCTCGGCCCGTTGCCTGCTCGGCGCGATCCACCTCTATCAGGCGACGCTCTCGCCACGGATCGGGAGCTCTCGGAGTCCAGTGCCGGTTCAAGCCCACCTGCAGCCACTACGGCGAGGGGGCCATCCGCAAGTACGGCGCCTGGACCGGGAGCTGGAAGACCGCGTGGCGGATCGCCCGCTGCGGCCCCTGGACGCCGCCCGGCACCGTCGATCCGCCTTGAGGCGCGGCCCCGTTTGGCATACTCTCGGCGGGCTTCGAGGAACGCACATGGACCCGGACACGCCCGACAGGATCGATTACCCCGCCATTCTCCAGGACGCCCTGCGCGACGCCGTGCGCCGGGTCCTCGAGCAGGCGGCCGAGCACGGGCTGCCCGGGGAGCACCACTTCTACATCGGGTTCCGCACCGGCTTCCCCGGCGTCGAGGTCCCCCGCTTCCTGCGCGAGCAGTACCCCGAGGAGGCGACGATCATCCTCCAGCACCAGTTCTGGGGGCTGGAGGTGACTCCCGAGGCGTTCTCGGTCCTGCTGAGCTTCGGCGGCTCGCGCCAGCGGCTGCTGGTCCCCTTCGCCGCCCTGACCGCCTTCGCCGATCCTTCAGCGGACTTCGGCCTCCGCTTCGACGCGGCGCCGGCGAGCGAGCCCGAAAAGGACGAAGCGGACGCCGCGGCGGACCCCGGGCCGCAGACCCCCGCGGGGCCGGAGCGGTCCGCGGACGTGATCCGCTTCGATCCCTCCCGCCGGCGCTGAGTCAGACCCCGCGGGGAATCTCCGCCTGGGTTTCGCCCGTTCTCTCCTCCATGACCACATCCAGCGTTCCCTCGACCCGCCGGCCGGCACGCCAGGGGCTGTACGGCGGGCTCGTCTCGTCGAAGCAGCCGCGGGCGCAGGCCCCGCCGGATTCCGATTCCAAGCCCAAGAAGCCGTTGAAGATGCGCGTCGTGCTCGACGACGCGCTGGACCTGGTGCGCGCCCGCAAGGGGCGGCTCGCCCTCGGCCTCATCCTGATGGCGGTCAACCGCCTCTCCGGGCTGGTGCTGCCCTATACGACCAAGTACCTGCTCGACGACGTGATCGGCAAGGGGCACCGGGAGCTCCTGGTGAAGCTCGTCATGGCGGCGGGCGCCGCGACGCTGATCCAGGCGGTCACCTCGTTCTCCCTGTCGCAGGTGCTCGGCAAGGCCGCCCAGCGCTCGATCACCGAGATGCGGCGCGACGTGCAGAGCCACGTCGGCCGGCTCTCGGTGGGCTATTTCGAGCAGACCAAGGCGGGCTCCCTCCTCTCGCGGGTGATGAACGACGCCGAGGGGATCCGCAATCTGGTGGGGACGGGGCTGGTGGAGGTGGTCGGCGGCCTGGTCACCGCCGTCTTCGCCCTCGGCTTCCTCTTCCACTTCAACGCCAAGCTCACCCTGATCGCCCTCGGCGTGCTGTCGTTCTTCGCCTTCATCATGAAGTACGCCTTCAAGACCCTGCGGCCGCTGTTCCGCGAGCGCTCGAAGATCAACGCCGAGATCTCTGGAAGGCTCACCGAGTCGTTCTCCGGGGTGCGGGTGGTCAAGGCCTACCAGGCGGAGCAGCGGGAGGCGCTCGTCTTCACCAAGGGGGCGCACCGCCTGTTCCGCAACGTGGCGCAGACGCTGACCAGCTTCTCGGCGATCGGCGCCGCCTCGACGCTGCTCCTCGGGGTGATCAGCGTGGCCATCATGGCGATCGGGGCGGGGGACGTGCTCGACGGGCGGATGACGGTGGGCGACTTCTTCGCCTTCACCATCTATCTCGGCATGCTGGTGGGGCCGGTGATGCAGGTGGTCAACATCGGCAGCCAGATCACCGAGGCGTTCGCCGGGCTCGAGCGCATCCGCGAGATCCGCAACGAGGTCCCCGAGGACGCCGGCGAGGCGGCGCACGCGCGCCTGCCGGAGGTGGACGGCAGGATCGAGTTCCGCGACGTCCGGTTCGAGTACAACGCCGGCCAGCCGGTGCTCAAGGGGATCTCGTTCACCGCCCTGCCCGGCACCTCGACGGCGCTGGTCGGGCCGTCCGGCTCGGGCAAGAGCACGCTGATCGGCCTGGTGGCCGCCTTCCACCATCCGACCTCCGGGCAGATCCTGGTCGACGGCCAGGACCTCGCGGAGCTGCGGCTGGGCGACTACCGCTCGCACCTGGGGGTCGTCTTCCAGGACAACTTCCTGTTCGACGGCACGGTGCACGAGAACATCGCCTACGCCCGCCCGCACGCGTCCGACGAAGAGGTGGTGCGCGCGGCCCGCATCGCCCGCTGCGAGGACTTCGTCTCCCGGCTGCCGCAGCAGTACGACACCATCGTCGGCGAGCGCGGCGTGAAGCTGTCGGGCGGCGAGCGCCAGCGGGTGGCGATCGCGCGGGCGATCCTCGCCGACCCCCGGATCCTCATCCTGGACGAGGCCACCTCGTCGCTCGACAGCGAGAGCGAGGCGGCGATCCAGGAGGGTCTGACGGAGCTGATGAAGGGGCGGACGACCTTCGTGATCGCCCACCGGCTGTCGACGATCCGCCGGGCGGACACCATCCTGGTCCTCGAGGACGGCCAGATCATCGAGCGCGGGCGGCACGAGGAGCTGCTGGCGCTCGGGCGGCCGCTACCATGCCCTCTACACCCGGCAGTACGACCTCGAGTCGAACCTGTTCCGCAATCCCGGGGAGACCGTGCCGGAGGACGATGGGACCGCGGCGGACGGGGCGAAAACCGCGCCGCGGGCCACGGCCGACGCGGCGGTGGGAACGTCGAGACGGCGACCCCTGCTCCCTGTCTAATGCTTACCGGATCAACTGCCGGAAGCCCTGCTTGCGCTTGAGCTGCAGCGGCTTGTCGCGGCTGCCGAGAGAGGTCTCGTGGCCGGAGAGGTCGGTCGCCACCCCATAGAAGTCGACGGTGCCGTTCTGATGGAAGGCCGGCTGGATCTCCACCGTGTAGTAGCCGCTGCGGGTCTTGGCGAGCGGCAGCTCGCGGTACTTCCCCCCCTCCGGGCGGGCCAGCAGCTTGACCTCCTTGACCTGGTAGTCGTCGCTGGCGCGGAAGCTGAGGTTGACCACCGTGCCGCGGTCGTAGTCGAGGAGGAAGCCGTCCCGCAGCACGAGCTGCGGCGGCTCCTTGTCGAGCCGGGCGAGGAGGCTCCTCGAGCCGGGCGCGGGTCTCCGCGAAGCGCGGCGCCAGGTGGGGCGTGGGCTCGACGCCCTTCATCATCTGCAGCCCGTCCCACGGCTTCTTGTGGCGCTCGAGGTTGGGCACCGAGGCGAGGAGCTCCTCCTGCCGCTTCTCGTCCTGCTGGTACCGCTGGTAGCGGGCGGCCCGGTCCTTGAGGCCGGGCCGGTCCGGCCAGGTGCGCTCGACCGGCCCGAGGGCCGTGACCGCCTCGGCGTACTTGCCGTCGCGGACCAGCGTCTCGGCCTGCTTTTCGATCGTCGCGGCCGCCTTGCCGCGCAAGTCTTCCGGATCGCTGATCCTGGGCAGCAGGCTCGCCACCGTGGCGAAGCGCTCCAGGGTCTGGACGGGGTTGCCCTGGGCGGACGCGGCGCGGGCCTGGACATAGGCTTCGACGGCGCTCCTGGCCCGGTCGTAGGAGGCGCGGACGTCGGGGGCGAGAGTCGCCTCTTGTCCGGCGCCGGCCTCGACCGCCGTCTGCAGGACCTCGAGATCGCCCGACTTCAGGCCGCTCGCGAGGTCGGACGGCAGCCGCTCCAGGGCGGCGAGGGACAGGTTCTGCTGGATCGAGCTCAGCACCCTGCACCCTTCCGGCGGCAGCAGACCCTGTTCCCCCCAGGGAATCGACCGCAGTACCCGGCGCGCCTTGAGGTCGTCCCCCTGGGCGAGAGAGAGCTTCGCCTCTTCCAGCTTCTCGACCGGCGGCCGGGTGGGCGGCTGCGGCAGCGCCACGCCGGACGGCGCCTGCACGACGACCGCTTCCGGCGAACGCCCCCGCAGCAGCCAGAACCCGGCGAGGGCCGCGAGCACTATTCCGGCCCCGACCGCTCCCAACACGGCCGGCTTGCGCAGGAGCCGGGCGGCCCCGGTGCCTCCGGTGGCTGCCGGCGCCCTTCCACCGGATACCGGAGCGGCGGCGGGCGGCGGCGTGGCCTTTTTGAGAAAGGGGACGACCTTGGCGCCCCGCTGCGGCGGCTCCGGCGGTCCCGCCGGCCGGGGTGGCGGAGCGGGTAAGGAGAGCAGGGCGTTCAGGATCTCGTCGTCCACCGCGGAGAGGGCGTCGCCCGGCTCCTCCGGCGCGGGCGCCGCGACCACGAGCGATGGAGCGGCCTGCGGGGCCACCTGCGCGGGGGTCCAGGCGTTCGGGACCTCCACCAGGGCCGGAGCGGCTTGAGCGGCGGCCACCGTGAGCGCGGGCCGGGCGGCCACGGCGTCTTCCTTCAGGGCTCCACCCATGGCCAGCCGCAGGGCCTCACGGAATTCTCCCAAGGACGGGCGTTCGCCGGGGCTCTGCCGCAGTGAGCGCTCGAGCGTCTGGCGCAGGGCTTCGTCGTTCTCCAGCTCGAAGCTCACCGAAAGCGGCAACTGGACGACCGGCGCCTCGCCGAATCCGACGGTCGCCCCGAGAGCGTGGCAGGCGGTGAGGGCGAGAGAGTAGATGTCGGCCTGAAGATTGGCCTGAAGATCGGCAGAGCCTCCCGCCGCCAGCTCCGGGGCCTGGAAGCGGGCGTTCTCACCGGCGCCCGCGCCCGCGGCTTCGGCGCCGCGGGGCCGGAAGACGGCGGTGCCGAGCCCGAGGAGCACGACCCGCTCCTCCTTGGATGTCTGGGGCGTCTGGACCACGAAGACGTTGTCCGGCGAAACATTGAGATGGGCCAGCCCTCGGGCCGCCAGGGCTTCGAGGCCGTCGAGCGCTTGAGCGATCCGCCCCAGGACGCGGGCGGGGGGCGCGCCGCCGAGGGCGTCCAGCCCCTTGCCTTCGAGCGGCTCCAGCACCAGGAAGGCGCTGCCGTCGGTGGTGAAGCCGTGGTCGAGGACGGTGGGGAGGTTGAGCGCCCCGGGCGCGGCCAGCAGGCCGGCCAGCTTCTCGAGCTTCCGGCGCGCCGGCCACCAGCCTCGGCGGCGACGGCACGGTGATCAGCTTCACCACGACGGTCCCTCCCGACGTCGAGTCGGTGGCCCGCAGGACGGTCCCGGAACGATTCGACTTCAGGATCTTTTCGAGCTGGTAACGCTCGGTGAGCTCACGGAACTGCATCGCCACGATCCCTCCTCCAGGACCGGCCGCACACCCGCATTCCTTGTGCACTTCTTGCCGAGTCGGCTATTATAGATGACTCTCAATGAAAAGCGACGGAGAATCATGCCGCACCGTTTGAAAGCCCCCTCCAAAGCCGTCATCCTCCTGCTCCTTCTGGCCTTCGCGGCGCGCGGCGCCTCGGCGGCGGACCCCTCCTCCTCGTTCGGCGTCAACATCCACGCTCCGCAAGGAAGCGAGCTCGCCTCTCAGCTCGACCAGGTGAAGGCCGCGGGGATCGGCTGGGTGCGCATCGACTTCATCTGGGCCGCGGTCGAGCCCCAGCGGGGCCGCTACAACTGGCGGGGTTACGACGCCCTGGCCGCCGCCGCCCGCGACCGGGGGCTGCAGGTCTACGCCACGCTCGCCTACACCCCGGCCTGGGCGACCGACGGGCCGGAGCTGACCGGCGTGCCGCGCAACCCGGACGACTGGCGGCGCTTCTGCCTGCGGGCGGCCCGGCGCTATCGCGGCAAGATCCTCTACTGGGGGCTGTGGAACGAGCCCAACCTGAAGCAGTTCTGGTCGGGGTCCAGCAACCAGTACGTCGACGTGATCCTGAAGACCGGCGCCGACGCGGTCCACGCCGGCAACCCGGCGGCCAAAGTGGGCGGTCCCGAGCTGGCGCACCTGACCTCCAACGGCGCCGTCTGGTACGACTGGCTGCGCCAGTCCCTGCTGGAGGCGGGCGACCGGCTCGACTTCATCACCCACCACCTCTATGACTCGGACGGCAACAGCGACGTCACCAACAAGCTGGCGGCGAGCACCTTCTTCGGCGGCCAGCCCTCGCTCTGGCAGTACGTCCCCCCCTCGGTCCGGGAGGTCCTGGAGAGTACCGGCTGGACGAGCAAGCCCTTCTGGCTGACCGAGACCGGCTGGGAGTCGGCCCGCGTCGGCGAGCCGCAGCAGGCGGTTTACTACCGGGGGCTCCTCGACGACTGGTTCACCAGCCAGCCCGGGCGGAACTGGATCGACAAGGTCTTCTTCTACGAGCTGAAGGACGGTCCCGACGGCAGCTACTCCTGGGGGATCCTGCGGTCGGACGGCTCTCCCAAGCCGGCCTACGGCGAGTACGAGGGGTTCATCAAGGATCGCTGATTCCTGGGCCCTGCCCTCCGGTGCCATCCGGTTTTCCCTCGGTTTGTGATACCTTCCCCCGGATCTTCACGGCCGGTCCGGATCGGCGTTCGCTCGTTCTGGAGCCGTCGCGGACCGCCTGGGGAGGCCTGGAGGGTCCCTTTACCCCGTTAGCGCGACACGGAATCGGCCCGGCCAACGCCGGGCGGGACGGTCACCGGCTCGCGCTGTGAATTTTGTCGGATGCCCAAGCATTCTGGAGGAACTATGTCGACACTCGAACCTCTCGCCCGGACCGGCCGGCTGCTGAAAAGGCTGCCGTTCCTCGGGCTGATGGCGCTGTTCGCCATCCTGACCGCCACGCCCGCCTCCGCCAGCGAGGCTGACCTCGTGCTGCCGGACCTGTCGAATCCGAACGTGACGTTCTTCGGCATGACCGGACACAACCTGCTGCTGGGCGGCCTGGTCGTCTGCGTGCTGGGGCTGCTCTTTGGGCTCATGATGTACGTGCAGCTCAAGAACATGCCCGTCCACCGCTCGATGCGCGAGATCTCCGAGCTGATCTTCGAGACCTGCAAGACCTACCTCACCACGCAGGGCAAGTTCATCCTCCTGCTCGAGCTGTTCATCGGCGTCGTGATGTTCGTCTACTTCCATATCCTGCGCGGCTACGACCTCGGCAAGGTGATCACCATCCTGATCTTCAGCCTGATCGGCATCGCCGGCAGCTACGGCGTCGCCTGGTTCGGCATCCGGATCAACACCTTCGCCAACTCGCGCTCGGCCTTCGCCAGCCTCCGCGGCAAGCCGTTTCCGACCTATGCCATCCCGCTCAAGTCCGGCATCTCGATCGGCATGCTGCTGATCAGCGTCGAGCTGCTGATGATGCTCGGCATCCTCCTCTTCGTGCCCCGCGACTACGCCGGCCCCTGCTTCATCGGCTTCGCCATCGGCGAGTCGCTGGGCGCGGCGGCCCTGCGCATCGCCGGCGGCATCTTCACCAAGATCGCCGACATCGGCTCCGACCTGATGAAGATCGTCTTCAACATCAAGGAGGATGACGTCCGCAACCCCGGCGTGATCGCCGACTGCGTGGGCGACAACGCCGGCGACTCGGTCGGCCCGACGGCGGACGGCTTCGAGACCTATGGCGTCACCGGCGTCGCGCTGATCACCTTCATCCTGCTGGCGGTGAACCAGGCGGTCGCGGGCACCGGCTTCCAGACCATCCAGACCCAGCTCCTGGTCTGGATCTTCGCCATGCGGGTCATGATGATCGTCACCAGCGCCGTCTCCTACTTCATCAACGAGACGATCGCCAAGGCGCGCTACGGCAACGCCGATACGATGAATTTCGAGGCGCCGCTGACCTCTCTGGTCTGGCTGACCTCGGTCCTCTCGGTCGCCGTCACCTACGCCGCCTCCTACCTGCTGATCCCGCACCTCAACGGCGACGACACGCTCTGGTGGAAGCTGTCGACGATCATCTCCTGCGGCACGCTCGCCGGTGCGCTGATCCCCGAGCTGGTCAAGGTCTTCACCTCGACCGAGTCGGCCCACGTCAAGGAGGTGGTGACCGCCTCCCGCGAGGGCGGCGCGTCGCTCAACATCCTCGCCGGACTGATCGCGGGCAACTACAGCGCCTACTGGCTGGGCCTGACCATCGTCGCCCTGATGGGCGCCGGCTACGGCGTCAGCACGACGCTGCCGGGCAACCTGATGATCGCTCCCGCCGTGTTCGCCTTCGGCCTGGTGGCCTTCGGCTTCCTCGGCATGGGTCCGGTGACGATCGCCGTCGACTCCTACGGCCCGGTGACCGACAACGCGCAGTCGGTCTTCGAGCTGTCGACGATCGAGACCCTGCCCAACATCAAGGCCGAGATCAAGAAGGAGTTCGGCTTCGAGCCCGACTTCGAGATCGCCAAGCACCACCTGGAGGCCAACGACGGCGCCGGCAACACCTTCAAGGCGACCGCCAAGCCGGTGCTCATCGGCACGGCGGTGGTCGGCGCGACGACACTGATCTTCTCGATCATCGTGGTGCTCACCCACGGCCTGCAGCCGGAGTACCTGCCGAACCTCTCGCTGCTCCACCCCCCCTTCCTGCTCGGCCTGATCACCGGCGGCGCCATCATCTACTGGTTCAGCGGCGCCTCCTGCCAGGCGGTGTCGACCGGCGCCTACCGGGCCGTCGAGTTCATCAAGCAGAACATCCGGCTCGACGCCGGCTCTCAGAAGGCCTCGATCGAGGACAGCAAGAAGGTCGTCGCCATCTGCACCACCTACGCCCAGAAGGGGATGTTCAACATCTTCCTGACGGTGTTCTTCAGCACGCTCGCCTTCGCCTGCCTCGAGCCGTACTTCTTCATCGGCTACCTGATCTCGATCGCCATCTTCGGCCTCTACCAGGCGATCTTCATGGCCAACGCCGGCGGCGCCTGGGACAACGCCAAGAAGATCGTCGAAGTCGAGCTCAAGGAGAAGGGCACGCCGCTCCACGAAGCCACCGTGGTCGGCGACACCGTCGGCGATCCGTTCAAGGACACCTCGTCGGTGGCGATGAACCCGGTCATCAAGTTCACCACGCTCTTCGGCCTCCTCGCCGTCGAGCTGGCGGTCGAGATGGCGACCTCGACGCGGCTCATCCTCTCCGGCGTCTTCCTGCTGCTCTCGATGGTCTTCGTCTGGCGCTCGTTCTACGGCATGCGGATCCCGGTCGAGGCGGCGAGCCACACCTCGACCACCCAGGCCGTCCGCCCCTGAAGTCCGGAAGGCTTTGCTGAGGAGAGGGGCGCTGCCTGCGGGCGGCGCCCTTTTTCTTTGGTCTCTAGCTCTCGGCGGGCAGGCCCACCAGCTCCATCAGCTTGAGGGCGTTGACCGTGGTGGCGACGCCGGGCCGCATCGCGTAGTCGAAGGTCATCGGCGGGTCGCCGCCGGGATGGAGGGTCTCGCGGAAGTGGACGGGGACGCAGACCGCCTTCAGGTCCTCGACCTCGGCGAGCTGGAGGTCGTGGGTGGAGACGGCGCCGATCGACCCTTGCCGGAGAAGGTGGAGCACCACCCGCCGCACCGCCACCTGCCGCTCGTAGCTGTTCGTTCCCCGCAGCACCTCGTCGAGCAGGTAGAGCAGGGGGCGCCCCTCGGCGTGGGAGCGGTCCGCCGCCGCGACGATCTTCTGGATGCGCCGCAGCTCCGCCATGAAGAACGAGACCCCCTCGGCGAGCGAGTCCTCGACCAGGATGCTGGTCGCCAGCGTCACCGGCGGCAGGCGGAGCGCGGCGGCGGCGACCGGCCCTCCCGCCTGGGCGAGCACGGCGTTGACGCCGATCGCGCGCAGCAGCGTGCTCTTGCCGGACATGTTGGAGCCGGTCACCAGCAGGAACGTTCCCGCCGGACCGAGCTCGACGTCGTTCGATACCCGCTGCCCGTCCGGGATCAGCGGGTGACCCAGCGCCTGGGCGGCGAAGCGGTCCGCCGCGGCGTCCACCACGGGGAAGCACCAGCCGGGCTGCTCGAACCTGAGCCCGGCCAGCGCGGCGAGCGCCTCGAAGCGGCCGAGCGCCGCGAGCCATCCGCGCGCCTGGGGGCCGGCGTCCCGCTGCCACTGCTCCAGCCGGAGCAGGGCGTGGAAGTCCCACAGGAAGATCCCGTGGAGCAGCGTGTGGAGATAGGCGGAGTGGCGGACGTCCGAGAGGTCCACCCGGCGGCCGAGGATCGCCATCCAGGCGTGCGCGGGCCGGTCCAGGTGGGTGAGCTCGCCGGAGATCCGGCGCAGCTCACCGGCGGCGTAGGGTTGCCCGGCGATCGCTTCCAGGGCCTCGGCGTAGCGCTGGAAGTCCCCCGCCCGCGCCTCCACCCGGTCGAAGGTCCCGAACGTCCGCTTTCCCAGAAGGTAGCCGAGCGCGATGTTGATCGTCGCCAGGAGGAGGAAGGGAGAGATCGGCACGGTAGGCAGGAAGGCGGCGAATCCCATGACGGGGGTGAGGACCGTGAGCAGGCGGAAGAGCCAGATCAGCCCCGGCCGCCGGAGGAGCCACGGCTCGCCCTCGGCCCAGCGGAGGAAGGGCTCGACGTCGAGCCGCGCCGTCTCCATGGGCCGGGCGCGCACCTCGAGCTGCTGGCGCAGGTCGATTCCGGGTGCCAGCTCCGCGACCGCCTCCTGCCGGCGGGCGATCTCCTCGGGAGGCGCGGGATGGAGCAGCCAGTCCGCGAGGGCGGTCTTGCCCGGTGGGGTGTGGACCGTGCCGAGCAACTGGGCGAGCGAGGCGCGGCCGAAGAGGTTGAGGTCCCGCGCGATCGGCCGCTCGGCGTCGTCCGGCTCGGGGAGGGAGGGGAGCGGCAGGGCGGACCAGTCGCGGGCGAGCCGCAGCAATCCTTCCTCGTTGACCTTCCGCAACTCCCCCTCCCGCTTCTGCCGCCGGATGACCCGGTCGTGGTAGGGGATGACCCACAGGAAGGCGAGGAACCAGAACCCCGCCCCGGCCCACCACTCCCATCCGGGGTTGCCCGCCCTGGCGAGGATCACGGCGAGGCAGACGACGAACGCCGCGAACAGAGCACCCCGGAAGAGCGAGAACCGGAAGGAGATCCCGGCGAGGCGCTGCTCCTCGGCGGCGAAGGTGTCGCGGCGGCGGGCGTAGACTTCGACGGCGCCGGGCACCCTACTCCACCGTCACGCTCTTCGCCAGATTCCGCGGCTGGTCCACATCCGCTCCGCGGCGGACGCCGATGAAGTAGGCGAGGAGCTGGAGCGGGATCACGTTGACGATCGGCTGCAGGCGGGTGGAGACCGAGGGGACCTCGATGACTTCGTCGGCGATGCCGCCGAGCTCCTCCGGGTCGCGATCGGTGATGGCGATCACGATGCCGTCGCGCGCCTTGACCTCCTGCATGTTGCTCTTCACCTTCTCGGCGAGCTGGCCGCCGGTGGCGATCGCCACCACCGGCATGTTCTCGTCGATCAGCGCGATCGGCCCGTGCTTCATCTCGCCGGCGGGGTAGCCCTCGGCGTGGATATAGGAGATCTCCTTCAGCTTCAGCGCCCCCTCGAGAGCGATCGGGTAGTTGATCCCCCGGCCCAGGTAGAGGAAGTTCTGCGCCTTCTGGTACTTGCGGGCCAGCTCGTCCATGTTGGACTCCTGCCGGCGGATCACCTCGTCGACCGCCTGCGGCAGGCGGGTGAGCTCGTCGAGGTAGTGGCGCTCGAGCTTGCCCTGCTTGCACTGCCGCAGGTAGAGGGCGAGCAGATAGAAGGCCACGAGCTGGGTGGTGAAGGCCTTGGTCGAGGCGACGCCGATCTCCGGACCCGCGTGGGTGTAGATCACCCCGTCGCTGATGCGGGTCGCCTGGCTCCCCACCACGTTGCAGATCGAGAACAGGCGCGCGCCGCGCTCCTGGGCGGCCTCCATGGCCGAGAGGGTGTCCGCCGTCTCGCCCGACTGCGAGACGCCCACGGCGAGCACGCGGTCGGAGACGATCGGGTCGCGGTAGCGGTACTCGGAGCCGTAGTCGACCTCGACCGGCAGGCGCGCGATCTCCTCGATCAGGAACCGGCCCACCAGTCCCGCGTGCCAGGAGGTGCCGCAGGCGAGCAGGTGCAGGCGCTCGATCTTCTCCACCTCTTCGCGGGAGATCTTCACCGTGTCGAGGAGGATCTCGCCGCGCTCGAAGTCCACGCGCCCGCCGAAGGTCTCCTGCACGACCTGCGGCTGCTCGTGGATCTCCTTCAGCATGAAGTGCTTGTAGCCCCCCTTCTCGGCCTGGATCGGATCCCAGTTGAGGCGCTGGACGGTCCGCTCGACCGATCTCCCCGTACGGTCCTGGATCTCGACCCCGGCGGGGGTGAGGCGCGCGATGTCTCCGTTCTCGAGGAAGATCACGTTCTTGGTGTAGGCGAGCAGGGCCGCTGGATCGGAGGCGAGGAACTGCTCCCCCTCGGCCAGGCCGATGACCAGCGGCGGCCCCTGTCGGGAGGCCACGATCTCCTGCCCCTCGGTCTCGACGGAGACCACGGCGAAGGCGTACATCCCCTCCAGCTCCTTGGTGGCGCGCGCCACCGCGGCGCGCAGGTCGCCGTCGAGGTACGAGGAGATGAGGTTCGCCACCACCTCGGTGTCGGTGTCGGAGGTGAAGGTCCACCCCTCGGCGATCAGCCGCTTCTTGAGCGGCAGGAAGTTCTCGATGATGCCGTTGTGGATCAGCGCCAGGCGGCGGCGCGAGTCCACCATCGGGTGGGCGTTGCGCTCGCTCGGCGGACCGTGCGTAGCCCAGCGGGTGTGGCCGAGGCCGTAGCGCCCGGTGAGCGGGTGCTTCTCCAGCTTCTCCTTCAGGCGATCGAGCTTGCCCTCGGCCTTGACGGTCTGGAACTCGCCGTCGCGCACCGCCACCACGCCGGCCGAGTCGTAACCCCGGTACTCCAGGCGGCGCAGACCGTCCATGAGGAGGGGCACGACCTCGCGCTGTCCAACGTATCCGACGATTCCGCACATAGTGGCTACTCGTTCCCTTTCTGAGGGTCCCGCTTCCGGCGGAGCCCCCCGGCCCACCCTTCCAGGTTCTTCTGCCGCACCCGGCTCACCGCCAGCGCCCCGTCCGGGACGTTCCGGGTGATGATCGATCCGGCGGCGGTCGAGGCGCCGGCCCCCACCTTGACCGGCGCCACCAGCAGGGTGTCGCTGCCGAGGAAGGCGCCGGGGCCGATCTCGGTCGGGTGCTTGCCGACGCCGTCGTAGTTGCAGGTGATGACGCCGGCGCCGATGTTGGCCCCCTCGCCCACGGTGGCATCGCCCAGGTAGGAGAGGTGACCCGCCTTGGCCCCTTCTCCGAGCACCGAGTTCTTCACCTCGACGAAGTTGCCCACCCGGGACCCTCGAAGCAAGCGGGATGCCGGGCGCAGGCGGGCGAAGGGTCCCACCCGGCAGGCGTCCCCCACCTCGGCACTCTCCAGAACGCTATAGGGCTCGACGGTTGTTCCATCGCCGACCACGGTGTCGCGCAGCCACGCCCCCTGGTGGATCGTGCAATCGCGGCCGACGGCGGTGTCCCCCAGCAGGGACGCTCCGGGATGGATCACCGTGTCCTCGCCCACCCGCACGCCAGGCTCGATCACCGTCCGCTCCGGCTCCAGGATCGTCACCCCCGCCTTCATCAAGGCCACCAGGTGGCGGCCGATCAGCAGCCGGTGGACGCGGGCGAGCTCGGTGCGGTCGTTGACCCCCAGCGCCTCGTCCGGATCGGGGAGGTGGACCAGGCGCACGGGGTGGCCCTCCCGCCCGGCCTGGGTGACGGCGTCGGTCAGGTAGAGCTCCCCCTGGGCGTTGTCGGTCTTCAGGTTCCGCAGGTAGCCGAAGATCTCCGGGGCTGGGAGAGCGTAGATGCCGGCGTTGATCAATCGGATGGCCCGCTGCTCCGGGGACGCGTCCTTGTACTCGACGATCCCACGGAAGGCGCCGTCCTCGACGATCACCCGGCCCAGCATGCCGGGATCGGGCAGCTCGGCCACCGTCATCGCGCCCCAGCCTTCGTCCGCGGCCTCGGCCAGCCGGTCGAGGGTCGAGGTCTGGACCAGCGGAACGTCGCCGGAGAGGACGAGCACGGTCGCCTCCCCCGGGATCTCCGCCTCGGCCTGGGCGAGCGCGTGGCCGGTCCCCCGCTGCTCGGCCTGGAGCACCCAGCCGAGGTCCTGGTCTCCATAGGCGCCGATCTCCTCGCGCACGCGCTCGGCGCCGTGGCCGACGACGACCAGGATCCGCTGGCAGCCGGCGGCGCGGGCGGCGTCCACCACCCACTGGAGGAGCGGCCGGCCGGCGGCCCGGTGGAGCACCTTCGGCAGGGCGGACCTCATGCGCGTCCCCTTGCCGGCGGCGAGGATTACGGCGACGCGGGAGCGGGGGCTGGGCATGGATCGTTCTCCTTCGTCAACGCCAGCTCCTCCGTCAAAGCGAGCACCGCCGCGGCCAGCTTCTCGGAATCGTGGCGGATCAGGTCGCCGTCGGCGGCTAGGAGGTCGGCCTCGTGGACCGTGGCGCCCATCGCCTCCAGGGCGGCGCGGTCGACCGCCACCGGCTCCGAGTTGGTCTCGGCGTAGTGGGAGATCAGCGCCGCCGGGATGGCGGTCGAGTTGACCAGGACGGCGTCGACAACGCCCGCTCCGGCATGCTTGACCAGCGCCTCCAGGTGATCGGCGCCCATCATGCCGTCGGTCTCGCCCGGCTGGGTCATCAGGTTGAGCAGCAGCACCACCCGCGCCTTTGCCTTGGCGAGCCCCTGCCGGATGCCGGGGATCAGCAGGTTGGGGAGGATCGAGGTGTAGAGGGAGCCGGGGCCGAGCAGGATCAGGTCCGCCTGCTCCAGCGCCGCCACCGCCGCCGGGAACGCCGGCGGGGCCGGCGGATCGAGCTCGACCGCCGCCAGCTCCTCACTCGACAGCCCCACCTCCGACTCCCCCTCGTAGACCTTGCCCGAGACGCCGCGCGCGCGCAGCCGCACGTCGGTCAGCGTCGCCGGGAAGATCTTGCCGCGCACCGAGAGGATCGACTCGGCGGTGAGGATCGCCTGGTGGAAATCCCCGGTGATGCCGGTCAGCGCGGTCAGGAACAGGTTGCCGAAGGAGTGGCCGAGCAGCCCGCCGCCGTTGGGAAAGCGGTACTGGAAGAGGCGGGTCAGCAGGTCCTCGTCGTCGGCGAGCGCGGCGATGCAGTTGCGGATGTCCCCCGGCGGCAGCACGCCGAACTCGCGCCGCAGCCGCCCGGAGGAGCCGCCGTCGTCGGTGACGGTGACCACGCCGGTGATCTCCCGCAGCCGCTCGGTCCCGACGTGGTGCTTGAGGCCGCGCAGGAGGGCGGAGAGGCCGGTGCCGCCGCCGATCGCGACCAGGGTCTTGCCCCGGGCGCCCGCCGCCTCAGGAGAGGCCGAAGAGGGCGCGGTGGTCGCGGTTCTTGCGGAGCTCGGCGAAGTCGGGGTCGTGGAAGGCATGGATGCGATTCTTGGGGTTGATCTCGACCGCCCTGGCGAGCGCCTGCGCCGCCTCGTCCCACCGGCTCTCGACCGCGTGGATCGAGGCCGCCAGATAGGCGAAGCGCTCGTCCTTCTGGTCGCGCCCGCCCTTGCGGCTCATCTCCAGGGCCTCCGCGAGGTTCCCCCGGTTCTTCTCGTAGACCGCCTGCAGGTAGGGGTCCGCCTCTTCCGGGGCGGCGGCGCCCTTGGCCGGCTTCGCCCCCCCGCCCGGCGCCTTGTGCCGGCTGGCGGTGAGGAACTGCCGGGCGCGGTCCCGCACCTCGGGCACGTCGCTCACCTCGACGGCCCGCTCGAAGAGCTTCACCGCCTTGGCGAAATTCTTCGCCTGCAGGGCGGCGAGCCCCTGGGTGAGAGCCTCGAGAGCGGGATCGCCGCTGCCGGCGGCCTGCTTCGGCGCCACGTTCCTCGCCGGGGCGGCTTTCGTGACCGGCGCCGCGGGCGCGGCGGCCTTGGGTTCGGTCTTCGTGGGGGTCTTGGGCTTGACGGCCTTGGGCATGGGCTCCCTCTCGTTAGCGTTTCTTCAGCTCGATCAGGATCTGCTTCGCGACCGACTTCAGGGTGTCGAAGACGCCGACCCCCGTCGTCGCCACCGCCTCGAAGGTGGGCTCCCGCTTGTAGTTGAGCGTACGGTACATCTCATCGACCGGCATCACGCTCGGCAGGTCCCGCTTGTTGAACTGCAGGGCGTAGGGCACCGTCGCCAAGTCGAACCCGTGCTCCTTCAGGTTCTGCTCCAGGTTGCGGATCGACTCGATGTTGGCCTCCATCCGCAGGTCCTGGCTGTCGGCGACGAAGATGACGCCGTCCACCCCCTTGAGGATCAGCTTGCGGCTGGCGTCGTAGAACACCTGGCCGGGGACGGTGTAGAGGTGAAAGCGGGTGGTGAAGCCGCGGATGCTGCCGAGGTCGAGCGGCAGGAAGTCGAAGAAGAGCGTGCGGTCGGCCTCGGTGGCCAGGGAGATCATCTTGCCCTTCGACTCGGGCGCCGTCTTGTTGTAGATGTACTGCAGATTGGTCGTCTTCCCACACAGGCCGGGGCCGTAGTAGACGATCTTGCAGTTGATCTCCTTGCTGGCGTAATTGATGAAAGTCATCGTCGTCCGTGCCTCGTTGCGTCACCCCTGCTTGAGAGAGGCGATCCTTCAGGGGAAGAATCCGCCGCCCGCCGGCTCCGCGCCGCGCGGCTACTCGCCGAAGAGCGCGTCGATGTCGTCGTCGGTGATCTCGGAAAACGGGCTCGCGTGGGCCGGTCCCTGGGCGCCCTTTTCGCCCTTCTGCAGCATCATCTCGAAGACCTTCTCCAGCTCCACGCTCGCCCGCTTCACCCGCAGACGCACGAGCCCCAGCGAGGAGCGGTCGTCGAAGATGACCACCAGGATGGCGCGCTTGGCGACGATCGAGATGTGGATGTGGTCCTGCTGGCCCTCGTGGAAGAGCACCGAGAACTCCCGCTCCCCGATCAGCTTCGCCAATCCGTCCGTGGCGGCCACGTTGCCGGCCGTCAGCGAGGCGAGCGACGTGGTGTCGAACTGCTCCACCTCGCCCGCCGAAGCGATCTGCTGGCCGTTCTTGTCGATCAGGAAGACGGCCTTGGCGTTGGCCTCCTGGCGCAGACGGCGCAGGGCCTCCTCAAGGTGCTTGAACTCCTCCTCGTAGAGCACGAAGTCTGCACACATTGGCTAACCTTTCCGGACGGGGCGAAGATACAACATCGCGGGGCTGGCCGTCAAAGCTCTGATTTCACGTCAGTTGTCTCAGGTACTGTCTTGGATGGACGGGCCGCTTCAGCGGAACAGCCGCCACCCCTGAAGAACGTCGTCCTGCGCCAGCACCAGCTCGTGCCCCTCCACCCGGTGGTGCAGGGGGATCGGTTCGCAGCCCTGGCCGCCGGAGTTCACCGAGATGAGGCGGAAGGCCTTGTCGCACTTGTTGCAGACCATCCACTCCCCCTCGTGCCGGAACCCCCGCTTGCTCTTGGCGCACTGCTCGTCGGCGTCGAAGGCGACCTGCACCTCTCCCGCCCCATCGCGGCCGACGAAGAACCGCACCTCCTGGTTGCCCGAGTTCAGGAACCGGAAGAAGCGGACCTCCTGGGGCTTCAGCGACGCCAGGTCCACCCGCACCGCGCCGCCGCGGTCCGGCGTCACCGTCTGGAAGCCGGACGGGTTGAGCCGTCCCTCCAGAGCCACCTCGGCCCCCCAGATCGCTCCCAGGACCAGCAGGACGATCAGCACTCCGTGAACCGGCTTGAAACGACGCATCGCGCGGGTATTGTGTCCCAACCCCCCGGGTACGGCAAGTGCGGCGGGCCGGGACCTAGAACAGCGTGTAGATGAACGGCGCCGCCGCCTGGCTGGTGACGACCAGCAGGATCACGAGGCCCAGGATGAGCACCAGGGGGAGGATCCAGTAGACCTTGTTCTGCTTGGCGAACTGGACGATCTCCCCCAGGAACGAGCCGAGATAACGGGCTTTGCGCATGATGTTGTTCTCTCCTGCCGTCCTAGTCTAACTGGAACTCCTGCCGCCAGTCCCCCTTCTCCTCGACCTTGGGCTGCGAACGCTTGTCGAGCAGGAAGGGGCCGAGCACCAGGTAGTCCATCTCCGTGCGCAGGAAGCAGCGGTAGGCGTCTTCCGGCGTGCAGACGATCGGCTCGCCCCGCACGTTGAAGCTGGTGTTGACGATCACCCCGTAGCCGGTGAGCTTCTCGAACTCGGTGAGGATGGCGTGGTAGGCCGGGCTCTCCTCGCCCACCGTCTGGATGCGCGCCGAGTAGTCGACGTGGGTGATCGCCGGCACGTCCGAGCGCGGGCGGTTCACCCAGTCGGTGAGCGGCAGGCTCTGCTCGTCCCCCCGCCTCGGGATGCGCCGGCGCTCGACCACGTCCGCCACCAGCAGCATATACGGGGAGGGCCGGTCGAGCTCGAAGTAGTCCGCCACCCGCTCCTCGAGCACGCTGGGAGCGAACGGCCGGAAGCTCTCCCGGTATTTGATCTTCAGGTTCATCACCGACTGCATCCTGGGGCTCCTGGCGTCGCCGACGATCGACCTCCCGCCGAGCGCCCGCGGCCCGAACTCCATCCGTCCCTGGCAGAGGCCGATCACGTTCTCGCCGGCGATCACCTCGGCGATCCGCCGCGCCCAGTCCGCCGGTGCCAGCTCCTCGGCGGGGTAGCCGTGGAAGTCGAGGAAGTCCTTGATCTGGTCGCGGGTGAACTCCGGGCCGAGCAGAGCGCCGCTCATCGCGTCCCGCGGCTTGCCGTTCGCTCCCCTCGCCACCGTCCGCGGGTTGCCGAGGGCGTTGTGCCAGACCGCCAGCGGCGCCCCCAGCGCGCCGCCGGCGTCCCCCGCCGCGGGCTGGATCCAGATCTCGTCGAAGATCCCCGTCCGCAGCAGCACGCCGTTGGCCACGCAGTTGAGCGCCACCCCCCCGGCCATGCAGAGGTTGCGCTTGCCGGTGATCTCGCGGGCGTGGCGGGCGAGCTTGAGGACGATCTCCTCGGTGACGTCCTGGATCGACTTGGCGAGGTCCATCTCGCGCTGGGTGATCGGCGATTCCGGCGGCCGCGCCGGTCCGCCGAACAGGCCGGCGAAGCGGTCGTTGGTCATCGCCAGGCCGTCGAGATAGCCGAAGTAGTCCATGTTCATCCGGAACGAGCCGTCCTCCCGGATGTCCACCAGCTCGCGCCGGATGAGGTCCGCGTACTTCCCCTCGCCGTAGGGGGCGAGACCCATCAGCTTGTACTCCCCCGAGTTCACCCGGAAGCCGGTGAAGTAGGTGAAGGCGGAGTAGAGGAGGCCCAGCGAGTGGGGGAAGGTCATCTCGCGGAGGAGCCGCAGCCGGTTGCCCTCGCCGACGCCGATCGTCGTGGTGGCCCACTCGCCGACCCCGTCGAGGGTCAGCACCGCCGCCTCCTCGAAGGGGGAGGGGTAGAAGGCCGACGCCGCGTGCGACTCGTGGTGCTCGGTGAAGTAGATCTGCTTCGGCTCGCCGATTCCGCAGGCCTCCAGGGCGTCCAGGATGTGGGGCGGGATCCACAGCTTCTCGCGCAGCCAGACGGGCAGCGCCATCACCGCCGAGCGCAGCCCCTTGGGGACCGTGGCGAGGTAGGTCTCCAGGATGCGGTGGAACTTGAGCAGCGGCTTGTCGTAGAAGACCACCCCGTCGAGCTCGCCCGGGCCGACCCCGCCCTCGGCCAGGCAGTAGCGCACGGCGTTGCTGGGGAAGCCGTCGTCGTGCTTCTTGCGGGTGAAGCGCTCCTCCTGGGCGGCGGCGACGATGCGCCCGCCGTCCACCAGGCAGGCAGCCGAGTCGTGGTAGTAGCAGGAGATGCCGAGCAGCTTCATGGCCGGGGGAATCAGAACTGCTTCCTGTAGGACTCGGGGGTCCGCGCCCGCTCGCGCTCCTCGGTCGAGATCCAGTAGGTGGGCAGGGTCCGGTCGGCTCCCCGGGTGATCCCCAGCTTCTTCCTTCCACGCAGGATCAGCCCCGCCGGCAGGAAGACGAGGTAGAAGAGGACGGTCATCAGCACCCAAGTGATCGCCGTGCCCACGGCATGGGCGAAGACGTCGAGCACCTTCAGGGTTTGCTTGTAGAGGCCGAGAGGGGAGATCAGGGCGATCAGCGCGAAGGCGACGGCCACCCCTGCCACGAACGAGCCCATCTTCTCCCGGTGGAAGACGACGTAGAGCAGCGCCGCCACGGCGAGCCCCACGGCGCCGCCGATCAACCCCTTGACCCGGTTGGCCCGCGCCTCACGGGCGCGTGCCGCCGCCGCCTGGGCCGCGCGGTCGCGCCAGCTCCACGCCACGGACGCGGCTTCAGCCCTGGGTTCCATCTTGGATTCCGCCATCCTTATCTATAGAGAGGATCGGGAGACGCTTGCGCGGGGTTCCTCGAAGCAGAAGAGGATAGACGGGAGGAGGGGCGAAGGCAAGCGGCCTCCCTGCCCGGCGGCGGATAGAATGGTCCGGCCATGATCCCACCGCCCCTCCCCGCGCCCTCCCGCGCGCTGACCCTCCCCGGCTTCACCCTCGGCCACGGCTCGGACTTCGAGGCGCTGACCGGCGTCACCGTCATCCTCTGCCCCGAGGGGGCGCTGGCGGCGGCGGAGGTGCGGGGGTCGGCGACGGGGACCCGGCAGTTCGACTCCCTGGTCTCCGCCCAGCACGTGTCGAGCAAGGCCCACGCGGTGGTGCTCGCGGGGGGGAGCGGCTTCGGCCTCTCCGCCGCCGATCCGGTGGTCGACTGGCTGGCCCGCCACGGCTACGGCTTTCAGACCGGCATCGCGCCGGTGCCGATCGTCCCCACGGCGATCCTCTTCGACCTCTCGCAGGGGCGGCCGGCCGGTCCCTCCCGGGCGGTGGTCGAAGCGGCGATTATCGCGGCGGCCCAGGGGCCGGTCGGCATGGGGAGCGTCGGCGCGGGGACCGGGGCCACGGTGGGCAAGGCGAACGGCGGACCCCTCAATGGGATGAAGGGGGGCTTCGGCTTCGCCAGCCTCACCGTGCCGGACGGCCCCACGGTCGCCGCCGCGGTGGCGGTCAACGCCTTCGGCGATGTCCGCCGGCTCGACGGCACCCTCCTCGCCGGCTGCCGCACCGCGGCGGACTCCCGCCAGCTCGCCCACGCCGAGCGGGTGCTGGCGAGCCTGCCGCCCGACACCGTGGGACCCTGGGAGGGCAACACCACCCTCGCCGTGGTGATCACCGACGCCGCGCTGACCAAGGCGGCCGCCCTCAAGGTCTGCCACATGGCCTTCGGCGGCTTCTACCGCACCCTCTCCCCGGCTCTCTCCCAGTATGACGGCGACCTCGTGGTCGTCCTCTCCCGTGGGGAGCGCAAGGCCAACGTCAACCAGATCGGCGTGCTCGCCGAGCGGGCCGTCGCCGAGGCGATCCTCGCCGGAGTCGCCGAAGCGGACGGTTTCGGGCTCCTTCCCGCGGCGCGCGACCTCGATCTTCCCTGATCGCGGCCGTTTTTCCTTGGACAGCGCCGTTTTTCGCTGGACGGCGGGCGGTCAGCGCTGGACGGCGCCATTTCTATACAGAATTCCGTCCGTCTTCTATGGACATCCGGGAATCTCGCCAGAATCGGGGGCGTCCAGCGAAAGACGATGGAGGTCCAGACAAAAATCCCGGCGTCCTGGAGAAGGCGGCCGACGTCCAGGTAGAAATTGCGGCGTCCTGTGAAAACGCCCCGCCGTCCGTGAACGGCGGGGCGTCTCCATCCAGCCGGAGGGTGGGGCGCGGTCCTACACCTTCACCTTGCTCGGGCCGGCGGCCTTGACGGCTTCTTCAACGCCGCTCTCGTACTTCTTGAAGTTCTCGGCGAACATGTCGGCCAGCTTGCCGGCCTGGGCGTCGTAGTCGGCGGGGTTCTGCCAGGTGTCGCGCGGGTGGAGGAGCTTGTCCGGCACGCCTTCGATGTGCTTCGGCACGGCGAGGCCGAAGATCGGGTCGGTCCAGGTGTCCACGCGGTCGAGCTCGCCGGTCAGGGCGGCGGTGACCATGCGGCGGGTGAAGCCGAGCTTCATCCGCTGGCCCACGCCGTAGGGGCCGCCCGTCCAGCCGGTGTTGAGCAGCCAGACCTTGACGCCGTGCTGGGCGAGCTTCTCGCCCAGCATCTTGGCGTAGACGCCGGGGTGGAGCGGCAGGAAGGGGGAGCCGAAGCAGGTGCTGAAGGTCACCTTGGGCTCGGTCACCCCGCGCTCCGTGCCCGCCACCTTCGCCGTATAGCCGGAGAGGAAGTGGTACATCGCCTGCTCCTCGGTCAGCCGGCTGATCGGCGGCAGCACCCCGAAGGCGTCGCAGGTGAGGAAGACCACGTTGCGCGGATGGCCGGCCTGGCCCCCGAGATCGACGTTGTTGAGCTGGGTGAGCGGATAGCTCGACCGGGTGTTCTCGGTCAGCCGGTCGCTGTCGAGGTCGATCCGGCGGGTCTCCGGATCGATCACCACGTTCTCCAGCACCGTGGCGAAGGTGCGGGTGGTGGCATAGATCTCCGGCTCCCCCTCGGCCGACAGGCGGATCACCTTGGCGTAGCAGCCGCCCTCGATGTTGAACACGCCGTCGTCGCTCCAGCCGTGCTCGTCGTCGCCGATCAGCGTGCGGTCGGGGTCCGCCGACAGCGTCGTCTTGCCGGTGCCCGAGAGGCCGAAGAAGAGGGCCACGTCGTCCTTGGTGGCCCCGTTGGTTGGACCATAGTTGGCGCTGCAGTGCATCGACAGCACCCCCTGCTTGGGCAGGTAGTAGTTCATCACGCTGAAGATGCTCTTCTTGATCTCGCCGGCGTAGCGGGTGCCGCCGATCAGCGCGATCCGCCTGGCCAGGTTGAGCAGGATGAAGGTCGGGGTGCGGGTGCCGTCGCGCTCCGGCTCGGCCTGGAAGTTGGCGACGTTGATCACCGTGAAGTTGGGCTCGAAGCCGGCGAGGACGGCCGGGTCCTCTTCACGGATGAACATGTTGCGGGCGAAGAGGTTGCGCCAGGCGTCGTCGTTGATCACCCGCACGTTGATGCGGAAGCGGGGATCGGCCCCGGCGTAGCCGTCAAAGACGAAGATGTCCCTGCCCTCGAGGTACTTCTGGGCCTGCGCGAGCAGCGCGTCGAACTTCTCCCGTTCGAAGGGGCGGTTGACCTCGCCCCACCAGATGTCGCCATCCGTCGCGGGGTCCTTGACCACGAACTTGTCGTTCGGCGAGCGCCCGGTGTGCTGGCCCGTCTCGGCGACGATCGGCCCCTCGGCCGCGAGCACCGCCTCGCCGCGCTTGACGGCCATCTCGACCAGGCGCGCCGGTGGCAGATTCCAGTACACCGTGCTGGCGCCGGTGATCCCCTGGTGGTCTACCCCGAAGCTGCTGACTGCCGGCCCTTCATTTTTCATTCCGCACCTCGGAAGATGAGTTTCAGTGAGATTTTTGAGCCGCAAGGTAATCGACCAGGAGGCGCGACATGACGCGGATGCCCACCGGCACCGCCCCGTCGTCCCCCCGGAAGGTGGGCGTGTGCAGCCCGCCCGACGTGGTGCCCGGCTTGAGGACGCCGAGACGGTAGTAGAACCCGGGGACCTCGTCGGCGAAATAGGCGAAGTCCTCGCCCCCCATGCTGGGCTCCACGAGCTTGACGTGGCCCGGCCCCAGGATGCGGTCGAGCAGGGGCTGGACCTCCCGGGCGAGCGCCGGATCGTTTACGGTCGCCGGCGCGTTCTTCTGGTACTCCATCTCGAACGAGGCGCCGTTGGCCCGGGTGATGCCGTCGAGGATCTCCCGCATGCGGCGCTCGATGGTGGCGCGCACCTCCGGGTTGTAGGTGCGCACGGTGCCCTCGAGCGCGACCTCGCCCGGAATGATGTTGAAGCGCTCGCCGCCGCGGAAGATGCCGACCGTGATGACGCTCGGCTCGAACGGCGACAGGTTGCGCGAGCGGATGGTCTGCAGCGCCACCACCGCCTCCGCGCCGGTCACGATGGGATCGACCGACAGGTGGGGGTAGGCGCCGTGGGCCTGCTTGCCCTTGATCCTGATCCGGAACTGATCGACCGCGGCCATGGTCGGTCCGGGATTGAAGCCGATCTCGCCGACGGCGAGCTCCGGGAAGGAGTGCAGGGCGAAGACCGCCTTCGGCTTCTCCTGGCGGAAGAGCCCCTCCTCCAGCATCAGGCTGGCGCCCCCCTTCTCGCCCGCGGGCGGACCCTCCTCGGCGGGCTGGAAGATGAAGAGGACGCTGCCCGGCAGGTCCTGGCGGATGGCGGAGAGGACGGCGGCCACCCCGAGCTGCACCGTGGTGTGGATGTCGTGGCCGCAGGCGTGGGCCACGCCCACCTGCTGGCCCTGGAGGGTGTCCTTCTTGATGGACTTGAAGGGAAAATCGGTCTGCTCGACGACCGGCAGGGCGTCCATGTCGGCGCGGACGGCGATCAGCGGCCCGGGCTTGCCCCCCTTGAGCAGGGCGACCACGCCGGTCTTGGCGATGCCGGTGCGGGCTTCGAGCCCGAGGCCGCGCAGGTAGGTGGCCACCGTCTCGGCGGTCTGGCTCTCGCGGTTGGAGAGCTCGGGATTCTGATGGATGCGGTGGCGGATCTCGACGATCTGGGGCGCCACCTTCCGCGCCTCCTGGTCGATGCGCGCGTCGAGCGGGCTCGCCGCCGGCGGGCTGGCCGCCGATGCCGCCGATGCCGCCGATCCAAGCAATGCCGAGCCGGACAACAGGGCGAGCCCGAGCGCGGCCGGCGCCAGGCGGACCCAGAAAGAGCGAGGGGACATTCATTCCTCCAGGCAATGAAGAGGCCACACCCCGGCCGTCGCCGGTGCGCGGCGCGCAAGAAAACCCGCTGAGTTTACCCGAGACGGCGGTTTTTCTCATCCCGGGGACCGGGGATGCTATCGTCCGCCCCCGCGAGCCGGGTAGAATCCCCCGTCAGCGTTCGCACCACGTCCGGCATCCAACCCCTCGACGAAGGAGATGGGCTTTGAATATTGAGAATCGGAAGATCCTTGTGCTCGGGGGGTACGGCCTGGTCGGTACCGCCGTCTGCCGGGAGCTGCTGGCGCGCCGTCCGCGCGAGATCCAGATCCACAGCCTGCGGATGGCGGAGTCCCAGCGGGCGGTCGAGGAGCTGCGGGACGAGGCGGGCGCGACGAAGCTCTCCACCTCCGCCGGCAACATCTTCGGCCTGCTCCAGGAGGGCGGCAAGCGCGACCTCATCCGCGCCGAGCTGCGCCGCCTGGACGACGAGGACTTGGGGTCGTTCGTCCTCTATGACGTCCTCGCCAAGTCGCGCCCCGACGTGGTGATCGACTGCGTGAACACCTCCACCGGCATTGCCTACGGCGACATCTTCCGCTCGGCCGAGGACGTCCTGGCCCAGCTCGAGCAGGGGGGCATCCAGGACGCCACCGCCGAGAAGTTGCTCGACGCCCTCTACATGCCGCGGCTGATCCGCCACATCCAGATCATGTACCGCGGCATGATCGACGCCGGCACCGGGGTCTACGTCAAGATCGGCACCACCGGCACCGGCGGCATGGGGCTCAACATCCCCTACACCCACTCCGAGGAGCGGCCGAGCCGGGTGCTGCTGTCGAAGACGGCGATGGCCGGCGCGCAGTCGATGCTCCTCTTCCTGATGGCCCGCACCCCGGGGGCGCCGATCACCAAGGAGATCAAGCCGGCGGCGGTGATCGCCTGGAAGCGGATGGGCTTCGGCCCCATCGTCCGCAAGGGCGAGCCCCTGCCGCTGGTGGATGCCCGGCCGATTCCCCTGGGGAAGACCTTCTCGACCGAGGACGCCGCGGCGGCCCGGGTGCGCGAGGAGCCCTACGAGAACGTCTTCATCGATACCGGGGAGAACGGCGTCTTCAGCCTGGAGGAGTTCTCCACGGTGACCAGCCACGAGCAGATGGAGTTCGTCACCCCCGAGGAGATCGCCCGCTATCTGGTCTTCGAGATCGAGGGGCGGAGCACGGGGTACGACATCGTCAGCGCCCTCGACGGCGCGGTGCTCGGCCCCACCTACCGGGCGGGGCTGCTGCGCCACTGGGCGCTCGAGCGGCTGAACGAGATGGAGAAGGAGCACGGGGTGCACAGCGTCGCCTTCGAGATGCTGGGGCCGCCGCGCAACTCGAAGCTCCTCTTCGAAGCCCACCTGCTGCGCCTCGTCTACCCGAACATGGAGGCGGTGCGAACCGCGACCCCCGAGGCGGTCCGCGACGCCCTCGACCGCCTGGTCCGCGAGAAGCCGGAGGAGGCGAACCGGGTGGTCTCGGTGGGCCTGCCGATCCTGCTCGACTCGGGGGAGGTGATCCGCGGCGTCAAGGTGATCGTCCCCGGAGACGCGGACGGCGCGCCGGTCACGCCGGAGAATCTGGAGTTCTGGGTGCGCGACGGCTGGGTGGACCTGCGCCTCGCCAACTGCGCCCGCTGGATCGAGCGCTTCCAGAAGATCCACGACGAGATCGCCGCCCTCCCCGAGGACGACTCCTCCAGCCGTTTCCTGCGCAACCGCCGCTTCTGGCACAAGGTGGACGTGATCCAGCCCGGCAAGGTCGTCGGCTGGATCCTCGGCACCGAAGAGGGCGGCTCGCGGATCAAGCGGTAGAGATCGTTGACCGCGGCCGGGCTCTTTGCTATAGATAAAGCGCTATCTGCGATACAGTAGAAGCAAAGTGCCAGAAGGAGAGCGTGAATGAACCTGCTGCGGAAAAGTGTCCTGACCTCCCGCCTGACCGTCCTGGCTCTTCTGTTGGTTACGCTGGTTGGCGTCTTCATGCTGATGACGCCCAGGCCGGCGGCAGCCATCCTCTGTGGCCCTGGCGCCTACCAGGGATCGGTCACGTCCTGCTACGACGCGAGCGGTCATCTCATCTGCTCGGCGTCTTGCGGGGATACCTGCGACTGCACCGGGGCGGTCACCTACCGGTCGCACCAGACCTGCTGTTACCTCTAGAAGATGAAGACAGGACCGGGCCGGCGGCCTCAGGTCGCCGGCTCAAGCCCGTACTCGGAGCGCAGACGGAGAAGATCCTGGCGGAGGTCGGGGAACATCTTCGACGTGTAGATGCGCGCGATCTGTCCCTTGTTCTGCATCTCGATCAGCTTCCGCAGATCGTTGCTCCTCAGCTTCCAGGTGATCCCGTCGGTGACGAACAGCAGCGTCGTGTCGTGACGCTTCTTGCCGACGATCCGCTCCATGTCTCCCAGGATGTCCGTCTGCTTGCTGCCGGTGGCGCCGTACGCCTTGACCTCGATCAGGATGCGGGCGTCTTCTCGCGAGGGGATCGCGAAGTCCGCCTTCTTGTCGTCCTGACCGTTGGCCCCGACGAACCGGCAGCGCGCGTCGTAATGGCCGATGCCAAAGACCGTCTGCACGATCTCCTCGGTCTTGTCTTCCAGGAACCTGCCGCGCACCTGAGCCTTGATGGCGCTGCCCCGTCCGGTTTTGAGCCTCTCGACCAGGATGTCGCGCCAGGTCACCGGAGTGCCGACGGCTTCGCGCATCTTCTCCAGGGCGCCGAGGGAGGCCAGGCCCTGTAGAAAGCGCTCGGGATTCTTGCGATAGGCCCCGGGTTCGATCTCTCGCAGCAATCCGGTGAGCTCGTCTTTCGAGAGGTCGAGGAAGAGCCGGATCAGCGTCATGCCGGCGCCGTAGCCTTTGGCCAGGAGCTGTTGAAGATCGCTGGTGGTGTACGAGGCTTTCTCCTCGATACCATCGAGAAGATCCATCACCAACTTCGCGTGATCATCCTTCCACTCGGATTCGATGCGGGAGAGGCTGGAGATAATCTCCTCGAAAGTCTGGCGGCGCCGCTCCATTCAGACCCCGAGGATCAGGTACTCCTGGACGACCGACCGGTTCACGGCGGCGTGGGTACCGAAGTGGTACCGGTGCTCCTTCTCGAAAACGGTGACCGAGGCCTTGTACCGCCGCATGAGGCGCACCAGCTCTTCGAGATCCGGATAACCGTTCGACGAATAGGAGAGAGCCAGGATGCTCTTGCGGAAATGGGAGAAGAGACGGTCGAAGGCGCTCAGCGAATCCCGGCGGTAGGAGAACGGAGTGTAGGGCTTCTTGATCTTCTTGACGCGGCTGTCCTCGAGGAGGTGCATGTCCTGCCAGTAACAGGACAACCCTTCCAGAAAGTGATACCGCTTCATGTAGCAGTTGTCATCCGCGCGGGGTACGTAAGGGGGATCCATGTACACGAGATCGAAACCGGCGGGCTCGACCGCGAAGACATCCCCATGGAGCGCCCGGTTCTCTCTTCCGTTGTCGAAGACGCTGCGGTTGAAGACCTCGACCTGTTCGACGAAATGTTCCCGCAGGGAGAGCCGGAGATCCCTTCGGCCATCCTTGTATCGTTCGGGATCTCCGGCCACCGTGAAGACGCCGCGCGGCTGCCTCTTCACGCAGGAACGGATCAGGGCGGAGAGGGCGAGCGCCTTCCGGTAGGGATTGCGGAACCGCCGCAGGTTGGCCCAGATCTGGTCGAGAAAGCGCAGGTCCTCCGGAGTGAAGAAGATGCCGTGGAAAGTCTCTTCGATGAACCGGTCGTGCTCCGGGGGCTCACTCAGTAGGCGATTCACGTCCTGGGTCCGGAGGACCGCTCCGGAGTTTTCTACCAGGGCTGTAGCCAGCAAGCTGGTGAAGCTGAGGAAATCGTTCGTGGTCACCTCTTTTCCCATGCTCTTGAAGAGATAGGCCACGCAGCCGCTGCCGGAGAATGCGTCCAGGGCGGTGTCGAACTCGACCGGGCGCAGGATCTCGTGAAGCCAGGGGAGAAGGCGGTGCTTGCTCCCCATGAAGCGGAGCTGCGGATAGTCTTTGGCCCGGGGCGGAGCTCGGGCGTGAGGGGCCGCTCGGGCTCGGGTTCTGGGCAGAGGGCTGCGACAGGCATGGAGAGGTGTCCGGCAGGGTCAATATACCCCAGCTCGATGGGTCCGGCGTGCTCCGGGAACAGCGGCAGCGGTCTGACGACGGCCTCCCTTTGATCTCTCTCCATAGGGCTCGTGGCTCCTCCGGACTCTCGGACGCTGATGCGGCCGGACATTATTTTACGCCTTAATTGCGCCTCACGGCAATGTTCTGGGAAGGACCTCTGATAACCTCGGGATCCTCCATGGCGAGACTGCCTGCCCTCCTCGTCGCCCTTCGGGCCTTCCTCGGCCCCTTGATCCTGGTCGCCGGTCTCCGTCACTGGCCCTGGGTCTGGCCGGTCGCGATTCTCGTCGCGGCGTTCCTTTCGGATGTGTTCGACGGCATCATCGCCCGGCGGCTGGGGGTGGCGACCGAGCGGCTCCGGCTGGCTGACAGCGTCGTCGACATCGGGTTTTATCTGTTTGTGGCGGCGGCTTGCCTGCTCGCCTATCCGGAGGTGTGGCGGCAGCACAGGACGGGTATCCTTCTGGTCGCCGGGCTCGAGGCCGGCCGGTGGGTGTTCGATCTCGCCAAGTTTGGCAGGATCGCCTCGTACCACATGTGGTCGTCGAAGCTCTGGGGCATCCTGCTGTTCCTCGGCTTCGGCGAGGTGTTCGCGCGGGGCGGTCCGGGCGTGCTGTTCACCGCGGCGGTCGTAGTGGGGGTGGTGAACGAGGTGGAGGGTCTCGCGGCCTCGCTGGTCCTGCCCTGGTGGCGGCATGACGTGCCCAGCGTCTGGCATGCGCTGGTGCTGCGGCGAGCCGGAGAGTGAGGCTGCGGGTCGCCGTTCTGGTATTCTCCCGGCTGTCCGGCCGTCCTGAAAGAGCGAGATGGAGATCCCCCACATGCCGCTGCAAGAGGCTCCGGCCACGGAGGAGAAGGCGGTGGCGGTCCCGGCGGCTCGCTCCCGGGGCGGTCCGGTCGCCGCCACCCTGCGGCACCGGTGGCCGGAGTACCTGCTGGAGATGGTGGTCATCGTCCTCAGCATCTCGCTCTCCTTCGCTCTCGATCAATGGAAGGAGCGGCGGCGCGAGGCCGAGCTCGAGCAGCTCTACCTGAAGACCCTCGCCGGCAATCTGGCCTCGGACATCGACAAGCTGCACGAGGTCATCCCCGAAACCCGGCTGGTGCTCCGTAAGGCGCAGGCCCTGCTCGACCGGAGCCGCGCGTCCGTCTCCACGCCCCCCGTCACCTCCGCGCAGCTCAACGAAGACCTCCTCGACATCGGGCGGCGGCCGTCCTTCCTGGCTCACGACACGGCGTTCGCGGACCTGCGGAAGCTCCGGCAATCTGCGGGTGATCCACGATTTCGGGCTGAAGAGCGCGCTGTTCGACTACTACGGGGACTACGAGTCCATCAAGGCCAAGGAAGCCGCGGAGCGCGAATCCCTGATCACCCTGGTCGCGCCCCTCCTGTTCCGGAAGGTCGCGTTCGGTGGTGGCCCGGCGGCGCCGCGGGTGTCCGGCGCTGCGGAAGCGCCGGCGCCGGTCCCCAACGACCGCGAGTTCAACAACACCCTGTGGCTCCGGCTGCACGAACGCGGCGAGCTGCTCGGGGACTATCGGAAAGAGCTGGACTTCGCCGAGCGCCTGAAACGGCGGATCGCCCGGGAGATCCGCTGATCCGGCGGCTCCGGTTGCTCTCGAAAGGAAAGAACACCGGCATATTGGACCGGGCTTTGCATACTTTTAGCGGCGCCTCCTCCGGGAGGTGCTAAGATGGGGGCGGGCAGGTTCAGGGTGAAGACTCCGGTACCGAATCCAGTTGGGTCGTGGACGCCGATCTCGGACAGCCCGCACGTTACGTAGAAGAAGAAGTACGGTATTCACAGAGGGTCGTCACGACCGGATCGGACGACGGTACAGCGAGGAGTCTCGGAATGGGCAGAAAGCTTTACGTTGGTAACTTGGCCTACGGGGTCAAGGACAGCGACCTGGAGGATCTGTTCGCGGCCCACGGGACCGTGGATTCCGCCCAGGTGATCATGGACCGTGACACGGGCCGCTCCAAGGGCTTCGGCTTCGTGGAGATGAGCAGCGACCAGGAGGCCCAGGCGGCCATCTCGGCGCTCAACGGCAAGGAGCTCGAGGGCCGGAACCTGACGGTCAACGAGGCGCGTCCCAAGGAAGAGGGCGGCGGCCGCGGCAAGGGCGGCGGCGGTGGCTACGGTGGTGGTGGGGGCGGCGGCTACGGTGGCGGCGGCGGCGGCCGTGGGGGTGGCGGTGGTGGCGGCGGCCGGGGCGGCTACGGCGGCGGGCGCGGCTACTAGACACGCCTGAACGGAGGGGTACGGGAGGATCCTCCTGTACCCCTGTTTGGTAATTTCTTCAGAGATCCCTTTTCAAGCCGGAATATTTTCCCTCTCCGGAAGAGGGCGGGGAGATCCCCGCCCTCCGGGAGGAATGCCGCTGAGGGGCTGCCTCAGTGCGGCGCGCCGCCGGTCGGCGGATGCGGCACCACGAGCTTCTTCGGCGGGTTCTTCTGGAGCTGGTCCAGGAGGTATTTGACGCCCGCCTCGAGGCTCGGGTCCTCGCCCCGGGCCAGGGCGTCCGGAACGTCGATGACCTCGACGTCCGGCGACACGCCCTCGTTCTCCACCGCCCATTTTCCCTCGGTGTCCAGGAACCGGAAGGTGGGCACGGTGAGGGTGCCGCCGTCCACCAGCGGCGGATTGCCGGAGAGGCCGGCGAGGCCGCCCCAGGTGCGGGTGCCGATCAGCGGTCCCAGCTTCTGCTCCCGGAAGAAGTAGGGGAAGGCGTCGCCGCCCGAGCCGGCCTGGCCGTTGATCAGGGCCACCTTGGGACCGGTGCTGACGAACTGCGGCGTCGGATTGGCGGTGCCCAGACGGTTCACGAAGTAGCCCACCAGCGGCCGGGAGATCAGCGCGATCATCCGGTCGGGAATGAAGCCGCCCTGGTTGTAGCGGTCGTCGAAGATCTGGGCGTCGGTATGGGCGAGCGGGTAGAAGTACTTGAACAGCTCGCGGTTGCCCGCCACGGCGGTATCCGGCAGGTGGATGTAGCCGATGCGGCCGTTCGAGAGCTTGTCCACCTTGGCGCGGCTGGTCTGCACCCAGTCGAGGTAGCGGAGGTTCTGCTCCTTGTCCACCGGCCGCACCTTCTCCGTGTGCGCCCCCTGGGGAGCCGGCCGGTCGTTCACCAGCAGGGCGATCACCCGGTCGGCCTTGCCCTCGAGCAGGCGGTAGAAGTTGTCCACCCCCTGGGTGGTTTGGCCGTCCACCGCCAGGATGTAGTCGCCCACCTTGACGTGGACGCCGGGATCGGTCAGCGGCGAGCGGAAGTCCTTCTGCCAGTTCTCGCCCGGGAAGATGTGGGCGACCCGGTAGTAGCCCGAGGCGGGCTCGATCTCCGCCCCCAGCAGGGCGCCGTTGACCCGCTTCGGTCCGGGGGCGTTCTCCGCCGGCTCGACGTAGGCGTGGCCCACGGAGGGCTCGCCGGCCACCTCGCCGAGCAGGAAGTCGAGGTCGGACCGGGTGGACATGTAGGGGAGCATCTGGGCGTAGCGGTCGCGGATGCCCTTCCAGTCCACGCCGTGGAGGTTGGGGTCGTAGAACCAGTCGCGGAAGATCCGCCAGGCGTCCACGTACTCCTGGCGCCACTCCTCGCGGGGCTGGATGCGCAGCGTCAGGTTGCCGAGGTCCAGCTTGCCGTCGCCGGGTTTCTGTCCCGGCCGGGCGTCGACGATCCCGTAGGTCTCCCCCTGCCGGTAGAGGATCTTCTTGCCGTCGGCGGAGAGGTCGTAGCCGAGGAGGGCGTCGAGGACGGTGTCCTCCTTGCGCTCCTTGAGGTTGTACATGCGGAGCGACTGCGGGCCGCCGCCGGGGCCGCCGGCGCCGCCACGCATGTAGAAGACCGTGTCGGCGCCAGCGGCGAGGTTCTGGTAGTTGCCCGGCGCGCCGGGAATGGCCCGCACCCGCTGCTCGAAGCCGTCGAAGTCGATCCTGACCCGCACGCCGGACCTGGGGGCCGCGTCGGGCTTGTCGCCGCCGGCTTCGTCCGCCACCGACTTGGCGGCCGATTTTGCTTCGGATCTTGCCGCGGCCTTGGAGTCGGCGGCTGGCTTGTCTTCCGGGTTGGCGGTCTCCTCGTCGCTCTGGGGGAGGAACAGGGCCGGCCCGTCCTTGGCGAGCAGCCCCACGTAGACCCGGGTGGCATTGGTGTAGACGTAGTCGAACTCGTAGCCGCTGAAGGTCAGGTTGTAGTCGCGGTTCGACAGGAAGTAGAGATAGTGCCCGGTGGGGTCCCAGGTCGGCTCGCCCTGGGCGGTCAGGTCGCTGGTGAGCTGGCGGGCCTTGCCGTCGTCCAGCGAGTAGATCCAGATCGCCGGGAACGAGTTCTCCGACTGCTTGGTGTAGGCGAGGTAGCGGCTGTCGGGGGACCACTTGTAGTCCTGGATGTCGGTGCGCGCCGAGCGGTCGGCGTCGGTGACCCTGCCGCCCGCCACCTCCACCCAGCGCAGCCGCCCCTTCTTGTCGCCGAAGGCGAGCTTCTTCGAATCGGGGGACCAGAGGGGCTGGAAGCGCCAGATGTCGCCGTCGGTGGTGACCCGGCGCTCCTCGCCCGAGCCGTCGGCCGGCCGCACCCAGATCTCGTACTCGCCGGTGCGGTCGGAGAGGTAGGCGGCCCAGCGGCCGTCGGGCGACCAGGTGCCGCCCAGCTCGCGCACGCCGGGGGACTGGGTCAGGTTGCGGATCTCCCCCTTCTCGGCGGGCACGGAGAAGACCTCGCCGCGGGCGGTGAGCAGGGCCCGCTTGCCGGTGGGCGAGAGGGAGACCCCCTCGATCTCCTCGGCGACGTTCTTGAAATAGGGGAGGGTGCGGGGAAGGTCCCCCTCGACCCGGATGGGGACCTTGCCGCTCTTGCCCGTCGCGGGATCGAAGAGATAGATCCAGCCGCCGTTCTCGTAGACGATGCGCCGGCGGTCGCCGCTGCTCGGCCAGAAGACGTCGAAGGTGTCGTGGCTGGTCACCCGGCGCACGGCCCGGGTCCTGGTGTCGTAGGCGAAGAGGTTGTTGGTGGTGACGCTCCCCACCTTGTCGCGGTCGGAGACGAAGTAGATGGTGTCGCCGATCCAGACCGGCATGTAGTCGTTAGCCGGATCCTTGGTGATCTGCTCCGAGGTGTTCGCCTTGAGGTCATAGATCCAGAGGTCGGGGGCGCGGCCGCCGCGGTAGCGCTTCCAGGTGCGGAACTCCCGCATGATGGGGGCGAACACGAAGCGGTTGCCGTCGGGCGAGAGGACGCCGGCCGATCCCTCGCGGATGGGCAGCGGGGTCTCCATGCCGCCGGCCGCGGGGACCAGGTAGGGCCGGGCGTTGCGCTCGCTGTAAGGGGTGCGGTGGGCGTTGAAGAGGACCTGCCGGCCGTCGGGCGTCCAGCCCAGCACCTGGTTGTCGAAGCCGCCGCGCGGCGGGATGGCCCCCACGTCGTTGCGGAAGGTGAGCTGCCGCGGGGAGCCGCCGTCGACCCCGATGACGTACACCTGGCGGGTGCCGGTGTACTGGCCGGTGAAGGCGATCCACCGGCAGTCGGGCGAGAATTTGGGGACGAGCTCGTCCCCCTCCCCCGAGGTCAGCCGCCGGGCGACGCCGCCCTGAGCATCGGCGAGCCAGATGTCGCCGCCGTAGACGAAGGCGAGGGTGTTGCCACAGATATCGGGGTAGCGCAGCAGGCGCGTGTCCCCCGGGCTCGGTTGGCTCGGTTGGCTCGGTTGATTTTGCGCGGCGGCCAGCCCCGGCAGGAGCAGCAGGAGGGCCGCCATCCAGATCGATCTACGCACGAGATCTCCTTTCAAAAAGACACAGTCTCTCCCGGGGACGTTCTACGGCGGGCTCAACCGGAAGTTTTCTTTTCCCCGTCCTGCATCTGGACCAGCACGGTCGGGGCCGCCGAAGCGAGCTCGATCCCCTCGCCCTCGAAGGCCCGCAGCAGCCCGAGGTTGATCGCCTGCTGGCGGTCCATGAACAGGCCGTAGTCGGCGGTCAGGATCCAGTAGACCGCCTCGAAGTCGAGGGACGAGGCGCCGAAGCCCTTGAAGTGGGCGCGGTCGAAGCGGGTGAGATCGGTCCCTTCGATGAGCGCGCGCACGATGCCGGGAACGCGCTCGACCACGCTGGGCGGCGTGCCGTAGGGGAGGCCGAAGGCGAGGACGACCCGCCGCTCGGCCATCCGCTTCCAGTTGTGGATGCGGCTCTTCAGCAGGTCGCCGTTCGAGACGACGAGCTGCTCGCCCGAGACGCTGCGCAGGCGGGTGGTCTTGAGGCCGATGCTCTCGACCGTGCCGCTCAGGGTGTCGACGGTGATCGCGTCGCCGATGACGAACGGCTTGTCGAGGACGATCGAGAGCGAGGCCAGCAGGTCGCCGAGGACGTTCTGCAGGGCGAGGGCCACCGCCACGCCGCCGATCCCCAGGCCGGTGATCAGGGTGGTGACGTTCACCCCCAGGTTGTCCAGCGCCATCAGCAGGAGGAGCGCCCAGAGGGCGAGCTTGGCGATGAAGCGGAGCACTCCGGCCAGGGCGACGGAGGTGGCGTCGTGATCCACCCGCCGCCGCTGGCGGGCGATCCAGAAGTCGATGGCGACCGAGGACCAGAGCGCGAGCTGGAGGAAGACGGCGAGCTCGGCGGCGCCCCGCAGGAGCCGCTCCTGCCCGGGCCGGAGGGCGAGGTCCAGGCTCCCCAGGTAGGCGGCGACGGCGGCGATCACCAGGAGGGGGGTGCGCCGGGCGAGGGTGGCGAGGAGGTCGCCCAGGCCGGTCGGGGTCTCCGCGGCCCCCTCAACCCCCTCGGCGGAGCTCCGACGCCGGCGCACCAGGAGCTCGCGGAGGCCGGACAGCGCCAGGAAGACGCCGGCGGCGATGCCGAGCGCGATCAGCATCCGGGGGGAGGGCATCCGGGTCAGCGTATCCAGGGGATCGGGATCATCGAGGTGATATCGTCGGCCCCGCCAGGGGTTGCGGCGGCCAGGCAAGAATGCTATCACTCCCCGTCGCCTCCAGCTCCCGCGCGCGAGAGCCCGGGGCGCCGGTTCCGATCGATTCCTATCGCGAAGGGAAACCCATCCGCATGCCGAACGGTCACGTCAGCTTCTTCGATCAGGTCAATCAGAACTTCGACCGGGCCGCCGCGTTCACCGACCACGCCCCCGGCCTCCTCCAGATCATCAAGACCTGCAACAGCGTCTACCACTTCACCTTTCCGCTGGAGAAGGACGACGGCGAGGTCGAGGTGATCCACGCCTGGCGAGCGGAGCACAGCCACCACAAGCTGCCCACCAAGGGGGGGATCCGCTACAGCCTCGACGTCAACGAGGACGAGGTGATGGCCCTCGCCGCGCTGATGACCTACAAGTGCGCGGTGGTCGACGTTCCCTTCGGCGGCGCCAAGGGCGGCATCAAGATCGACGGCAAGAAGTACAGCAAGCACGAGCTCGAGCGGATCACCCGGCGCTACACTTTCGAGCTGGTCAAGAAGAACTTCATCGGCCCCGGCATCGACGTGCCGGCGCCGGACTTCGGCACCGGCCCTCGGGAGATGGCCTGGATCGTCGACACCTACACCGCGCTCTCCCCCGACAAGCTGGAGGGGGCGGCCTGCGTCACCGGCAAGCCGATCGCCCAGGGGGGCGTGCGGGGCCGGACCGAGGCGACCGGCCGCGGGGTGGCCTTCGTGACCGGCGAGGTCTGCGCCGTCGAGGAGGACATGAAGAAGCTCGGCCTGCAGAAGGGGATCGAGGGCAAGCGGGTGATCATCCAGGGGCTCGGCAACGTCGGCTCCTACACCGCCACCTTCCTGCAGGAGATGGGCGCCGTCATCATCGGCCTGCTCGAGTTCGACGGCGGGCTCTACGATCCCAGGGGGATCGACGCCGCGGCGATCGTCAAGCAGTGGAACGCCCTGCGGCGCGGGGAGAAGTCGCTCAAGAAGCTGGTGCTGCCCGAGGGGATCCAGCGGATCGTCAATCCCGCCGAGGGCCTGGAGCTCGACTGCGACATCCTCATCCCGGCGGCGCTCGAGAACCAGATCACCGACGAGAACGCGCCGCGGATCAAGGCCCGCATCATCGTCGAGGGGGCGAACGGGCCGATCACCAGCGGCGCCAGCCAGATGCTCGACCATCGCGGCGTGCTGATCGTCCCCGACCACTACGCCAACGCGGGCGGCGTGCTCGTCTCCTACTTCGAGTGGCTGAAGAACCTCGCCCACGTGCGCTTCGGCCGCATGGAGAAGCGGTTCGAGGAGCAGGCCTACCGGCGCATCCTGGACGCCGTGGGAGCCAAGACCGGCATGCGGTTTTCCGAGTTGGAGATGACCGACCTCGCCCACGGCGCCGAGGAGGCCGACCTGGTCCACTCCGGCCTCGAGGACACGATGGGGACGGCCTACCACAACCTGCGCGAGATCCGCGCCAGGCTCGACGGCAAGGTGGACCTGCGCACGGCGGCGTTCATCGACGCGATCAACAAGATCGCGATCTGCTACGAGGATCTCGGGATCTTCCCGTAGGCGGCGGGCCCGCGGGGCTGTGGATCAGAGAATCCGCAGCCCCGAAGCGCTCTCCGCCTCCGCCTTCCCCGCCGCCCCCGCCGCGAAATCCCGCAGCCGCACCGGCAGGCGTCGCGAGCCCCAGGTGCCCGGGGCGCCCGCGAAGCGGCCGGCGCAAGGGGTGCCGCAGTTGGCGCAGGTCCCCTCGGGGGTGAGATTCCACTCCGTCAGCACGAACCAGTCGCGGCCGATCAGGCGCTCGCCGCAGGCGTGGCACGCGGTGCCGCCGCCGTCCTCGTCGTGGACGTTGCCGATGTAGGCGTAGCGCAGGCCGTTGGCCATCGCGATCCGCCGCGCCCGCGCCAGGGTCGCGGGCGGGGTGGGCGGCTTGTCGAGCATCTTGTAGTCGGGGTGGAAGGCGGTGAAGTGGATCGGCACATCGGGGCCGAGCGTCCCGGCCACCCAGCGGGTCATCCGGTCGAGCTCCGCGTCGGAGTCGTTCTCGCCGGGGATCAGCAGGGTGGTGATCTCGAACCAGACGTCGGTCTCGTGCTTGAGGTAGGCGAGCGTGTCGAGCACCGGCGCGAGCTCGCCGCCGCAGATCTTGCGGTAGAAGTCCTCGGTGAACCCCTTGAGGTCCACGTTGGCGGCGTCCATGTGGCGGAAGAGCTCCTCGCGCGGCGCCGGGCAGATCTCGCCGGCGGTCACCGCCACGGTGCGGACTCCCAGCTCGCGGCAGGCCTGGGCGACGTCGATCGCGTACTCGTGGAAGATCACCGGGTCGTTGTAGGTGAAGGCGACGCTGGCGCAGCCGAGCCGCCGCGCCGCCCGGGCGATGACCTCGGGGGTCGCCTGATCGGCCAGGGTGTCGATCTCGCGCGACTTGCTGATGTCCCAGTTCTGGCAGAACTTGCAGGCCAGGTTGCAGCCGGCGGTGCCGAAGGAGAGCACCGGGGTGCCGGGCAGGAAGTGGTTGAGGGGCTTCTTCTCGATCGGATCGACGCAGAAGCCGCTCGAGCGGCCCCAGGTGGTCAGCACGATCTGGTCGTTCTCGCGGGCCCGCACGAAGCAGAGCCCCCGCTGCCCTTCGAGCAGCTTGCAGAAGCGCGGGCAGAGGTCGCACTGGACGCGCCCGTTGTCGAGCGCGTGCCAATACTTGGTGGGAACGGTGTCGCCGGTGACGGGTGCGTCTTTCATGCTTCAGCTCCTGCGTCTCTGAACGCGGGAGCCGGAGAGGGGATTCCCTGCTACTCCGCTGCCTTCTCCACCGGGGTCGTCGCCAGCGCCTTCAGCTCCGTGATGGACCGCATCGCCCCTCCCCGCACCACGTAGCGGACCTGGCGCAGGTTGGCGATGTCGGCCGCGGGGTCGGCGGCGACGATCAGCAGGTCGGCGAGCCTTCCCTTCTCGACGGTGCCGAAGTCCTTGGCGCGTCCCATGGCCGTGGCGCCGCCGCGGGTGGAGGCGGTCAGCACCTGCAGAGGAGACAGGCCGGCGGCCTGCATGGCCTCCATCTCGGCGTAGACGGAGGGGCCGTGGAGGGTCAGCGGGTTGCCGGCGTCGGTGCCCATGGCGATCGGGATGCCGGCGTCGAGGACCCGCTTGAGGTTGGCGGCGGCGATGCGCTCGCCGCCGGTGACCCGGGCCTCCAAGGCCTTGACGCGGTCGGCGGAGACCGGCGCGGCCGCCTGGGCCGTCTCGGCCACCTTGGCCCGGGTGAGCGGGTCGACGCAGCCGTTGGGGTCGTCCACCGCCGGCGCCTGGTGACCGGCGGCCCCTTTGTACATCTGGTAGTAGCCGCGGAAGACGGTGAGGGTCGGGCAGTAGATCGCGCCGCTCTTCTTCGCCAAGTCCAGGAACTCGTCGTCCACCGGCTGGTCGCCGACGCTGTGGACCAGCAGCTTCGCCCCGGCCCGCAGGGCCTCCTTGGCTTCGGCGAGGCCGGTCGCGTGGACGATCAGCGGCAGGTGGTGCGCGCGCGCCGCCTCTCCCGCGGCGTGGACGGCCGGCGCGGACTTCTCCACCGGATGATCCTTGTCCACGATGTACCAGACCTTGACCGCTGCGGACCCCCGCTCGGCGAGGTAGCTGACTCCGTTGCGGGCGCTGTCGGCGTCGGTGAGGAGCATGAACTGCCGCTCGGCGGGGAGGTTCAGCCAGTGGTCGATCGTCGACAGGAGCGGTCCGGCGGCGGCGATCCGCGGCACCTCGAGATCGGGCTCGGCCCAGCGCGGCAGGCCCAGCGTCCAGGCATAGCCGCCGACGTCGAACACGGCGGTCACCCCGGAGCAGAGATAGGTCCGGCCGAAGCGCTCGGGGTGGGCGGCCAGGCCGGCGATCGTCTTGTCGTAGGGGTGGCGGTCGCGCAGGTCGAGGGAGTCGGGGCGGCCGTCCGCCCAGCCGGTCTGGGAGAAGTGGACGTGGGCGTCGACGAGCCCCGGGGTGATCCAGAGGCCGGAGAGGTCGGCGGTGTCCACCCCGGCCGGCACCGGGCAGGCGGCCCGCGGGCCGGCGCACTCGATCTTCCCGTCGCGGATCAGCACCACCGCGTCGCGCACCGGACCGGCGCCGGTGCCGTCCAGGAGCGTCGCGCCCACCAGGGCCTTGGGGGGCGGCGGCACGCCGGGCAGGGCGGAGAAGGCGGTGGAGACGGCGATCTTCCAGCCCCGCGGCGTCTGGACGAACAGGCGCTCGGAGAGGCCGGAGTCCTCCCGGCCGCCGTAGCGGACCCGGTAGCGGTAGGTGCCGTAGACGAGGCCCGGACGGATCGGAGTGAGGTGGAGGTCCTCGGCCGCGATGTGATCGGGCCAGCCCTGTCCGGCCGAAGCGGCGAGGCCGGCATACCCGAGCTCGAACCCCTCCGGGCCGGTGCGCGCCAGGCGCTCCGAGTCGAGGTAGCAGGAGAGGTAGGCCGCGCGGTCCTGGTCGCGGATGGCTTGCAGATTTTTCTCGAAGACGGCCCGCGCCGCGGCAAGATCGGTCCTGGTGGCCGCCCGCTCCTCGGCACGAAGCGGGAAACCAGCGGCCGCGAGCAGGATGACCAGCAACGCGCCCGCCCGGCGCGCGACGAAGATTCTCTCCATGGCGTCTCCTTCCTTCCAGCTCCTGGGTGAACCGGCCGCCCATGGTAGCAGCGCCGGGGCAGACCTCTTGCATTGAAAGCGACTTCAGAGTCAGCTAGGATCACCACCTCAGGATCTCAAACTTTGCCCTCAGAACGAGCATGACTTCTCCGATCGAACCATCCTATCGCCGCTCCTCGGGGCTGGTCGACGTCCTGGACCGCGTCCTGGACAAGGGCCTGGTCATCGCCGGGGACATCCGGATCTCCCTGGCGGAGGTCGAGCTCATCACCATCCGTATCCGCCTGCTCGTCTGTTCGATCGACAAGGCGGAGCAGATCGGCCTGGACTGGTGGCGCCAGGATCCCAACCTTTCCATCGCCGCCCGGCATTTGACCGTCGAGAACGAAGTTTTGCGCGACCAAGTGCGGGCGCTGGAAGAACGAGTCGCCTCGCTGGCGTTGGAAACCGAGCGTCCGGCGCCGCGGGCCCGAGCGCAGCGATCTGAACAAAAGCCGAACCGCAGGGGGTAAGAACATGCCGGTTGAACGAGCTTCCGGTGGCACCAGTCTCATCGACGTCCTGGACCGAGTCCTCGACAAGGGCATCGTTATCGATGCCTGGGTCCGGGTCTCTCTGGTAGGCATCGACCTGCTCACCGTCGAGGCCCGCGTCGTGGTGGCGTCCATCGATACCTATCTCAAGTACTCGGAAGCGGTCTCGCAGGTGTCCTCGGTGTCACGTCCGTCGGCGCTCGAGGCGCGCACGTCCGAGGACCTCCTGGCCGAGAACACCTCTCTGCGCGCCCAACTCGCCGCCTCGATCTCGCGCGAGCATGTGCCGGCCCGCAGGACCCGCTCGCCGAAGGTCTAGGCGTCGTGGTGAGCCTCGCGCGCCTCGATGTGCTCCCGCCCCCCCGTTCCCGGGGCGGCAGCGTTGGCTCCAAGGCGAAGCTCGCCCTGGTCGACGCTCTGCTCGGCGAGGAAGAGGCGCGGCCTTGCGCCGTGGTGGCGTTGCGCTGGCTCGTGCGCCATACCGGAGTGGAGCGCGTCGTCTGCGCGATGGCCGATAGCGAGAGCGGTCGTCTGCTCGGCTTGACCGGGATCGGGGTCTCGGCTTCTTCGGTCGACTCCTTCAGCCTCGACCTCGGGGATCGCACCCATCCGCTGGTGGTCGCCCTTTCCGGGGGTGAGCCGGTGGTCTTCCACGACTCCAGCCAGCCGCTGCTGCGCGCCCTCGAGACCCCGTTGGGCAATCTCTCGTTCCACGCCGTCCCGCTGGGCGGCTCCAAAGAGGAGATCGGCCCCGGCATGCTCCTGCTCACCGGCCTCGAGGACGGGCCGGTCTCCGAGGATATCCTCTGGGTCGTCGAGCTGCTGGGCGTCCGCCTGGCCTCGCTCTGGTATCGCCGCGCCCAGGCCGAGGAGCGGCGCCACAAGCGGGAGCGAAGCTGGCTGTTCTCGACCATCAACGCCGTCACCGATCCCATCCTGCTGACCGACGCCGACGGCCGCATCCTGGTGGCCAACGCCGGGGCTGAAATGCTGCTGACGGCCGGCGACGACAAGCGGGAGGGTTGGCGCCGGGCGGTCGCCCTCAACAACATGCTCTTCTCGGCCTCGCTGTTCACCAACGCGGCGGAGAGCGGCCCGACCCGCCGCGAGCTGCTGCTGGTCGATCCCTCCGAGGGCCGGGACCTGTTGTTCGAGGTGCTGAGCACGCCGGTGGCGATCCGGCTGGGCGAGGTGGGGGTCGCCTCGGTGCTGCGCAACGTCACCGACCTGCGCCGCGCCACCGAGGAGATCGAGGAGAACTACCGCCGGCTCCGCGTGGCGGAGGCGGCGACCCGCGCCGAGCGCGACCGGCTGGACCTGATCCTGAACTCGGTGCTCGACCCCATCCTGGTCACCGATCCGGAGGGGAACATCGTGCGGATGAACCCGCCCGCCGAGCGCATGTTCACCTTCGTGGCCGGCAAGCGGAACGTGGAGACAGAGCGGCGCGTGCGGACGAACGACGCGGTGTTCACCTCGTTCGTCTCCAGCCTCTACGCGGGCCAGGCGCGGCGCTGGCGTAGGAAGCTCAGCCTGATCGATCCGCAGTCGGGGGCCAACGTCCCCTTCGAGGCGATCTCGGGCAAGGTGGTCTCCAAGCACGGCGAGGAGACCGCGGTGGTCACCATCCTCCACGACCTGACCGAGGCGGAGGAGAAGGCGCGCCTCTACGAGCAGGTCAAGCGGCACTCGGACGAGCTGCGGGAGAAGGTCCGCGAGGCCACGGCGGAGCTCGCCGAGCAGAACGAGCTGCTGCGCCGGCAGGCGTTCCAGCTCGAGCAGGCCTCGGCGGCGAAGTCGCAGTTCCTGGCCAACGTCTCCCATGAGCTGCGCACCCCGCTCAACGCCATCATGGGCTATACCCACCTGATGCTCGAGGGGGTCTCCGGCGAGCTCAAGGCCGCGCAGCAGGACAAGCTGGGGCGGGTCGACGCCAACGCCCGCCACCTGCTCGCCGTCATCAACGACCTGCTCGACATCTCCCGCATCGAGTCGGGCAAGATGCCGGTCCAGATCGAGCGCGTCCGCCTCCCCGAGCTGATCGACGAGGTGATGACCGAGGTCGAGCCGTTGATCGCCGGCACCCGGCTGGCGGTGAGCCGGAACCTCTCGCCGAAGCTGCCCGAGATCGAGACCGACCGGCAGAAGGTGAAGCAGATCGTGCTGAACCTCCTGTCCAACGCCCTGAAGTTCACCCCCCAGGGCTCGGTCGCCATCCGCCTCGAGCTCGACCCGGGCTCCGACGAGATCTCGATCTCGGTCACCGACACCGGCATCGGCGTCGCGGAAGAGAACCAGAAGACGATCTTCGAAGCTTTCGAACAGGCCAACAGCTCGTACGCCCGGCGCCAGGGTGGGACCGGGCTGGGGCTGTCCATCTGCCGCCGCCTCGCGCAGCTCCTGGAGGGCCGCATCACCCTGGTCAGCCAACTGGGCGAAGGCTCCACGTTCACTCTCTTCCTGCCCCGCAAGGCGAGGACGGCATGAGCGGAGACGCACCCGCAGCAGCACCGCTCGTGCTCGTGGTCGACGACGTCGATCACGGCCGCGAGATTTTCGCCGAGTACCTGGAGTTCCGCGGCTTCCGCGTCGCCACCGCCGCCGATGGTCTGGAGGCGCTCGACAAGGCGTTCGAGCTCCTGCCGGACATCATCCTGATGGACCTCTCGCTGCCAGGCATCGACGGCTGGGAGGCCACCCGGCGCCTGAAGCAGGACGAGCGGACCCGTGAAATCCCCATCATTGCCCTCACCGCCCACGCCCTGGCCGCCGCCCACGACAAGGCGCGGGAGGTGGGCTGCAACGCCGTCGTGACCAAGCCCTGCCTGCCCAAAGACCTGGAGCAGGAAGTCCGGCGCCAGCTCGAAGCGAAGGCCACCTAGGCCGGATCCGCCGATTCCGCGGCGATCCAGGAGATCAGGAGATCACGCTCGTCATGAGCAAAGCCGATAAGACCGAAACCCGGAAGAAGACCGTGCCGAAGGTTCTGGCGAAAACGGCTGCGGCGAAACAGACTCCGGCGAAGAAGAAGGCTCCGGCGCAGAAGACTCCCGCCAAGCAGGCGGCGAAGGTCACCCGGACCGCCGAAGCGCCGAAGCAGCCGGCCAGGGCCGCGGCTTCCGCGAAGACCGCGAAGACCGCGAAGACCGCGAAAGCGGTAAAACCCGCGAAACAGGCCGCCAAGGCGGCCCCGGCCGGGAAACGGCCGGCCCGCTCTTCCCGGGTCGCGGAGCCGGCCTCGCACGAGTCGCAAACGTTGCGCTCCGCCTCCGGTCCCGCCTCCGATCTTCTCGCCTTTCCGGAGCCGGCGGCGCGCCCGGGCGGGCGTAGCGGCAAGTACGTCTATTGCATCATCCAGGCGGGCGAGCCCCGCCGCTTCGGGCCGGTCGGCATCGGCAGCGAGCCCGCCGAGGTGCACACGGTCAACTACAAGGAGATCGCCGCGGTGGTCTCCGACACGCCGCTGGAGGTCTACGACCCGACGCGCGAGAACGTGCTCGCCCACGAGCGGGTCAACGAGGTCGTCATGCGCGACTTCACGGTGATCCCGATGTCGTTCAGCACAGTGTTCAAGACCTCGGAGGACATCGTCGAGCTGCTGCGCAGCGCCTACGACGCCTTCCGCGACGTGCTGGTCAAGATGCAGGACAAGCTCGAGTTCGGCCTCAAGGTGCTCTGGGAGCCCGAGACGATCATCCGCGAGATCGAGAAGGACGACGAGAACCTGCGCCTCCTGCGGCAGGAGATCTCGCACCAGAAGGGCTCGACCTACTTCGCCCGCATGCAATATGGCCGGCTCGTCGATTCCCTCCTCCAGGAGCGCTCGGAGAAGCTGGTTTCGGAAATCGTCAACACCCTGAGCACCGTCTCCGTGGCGTCGCGCACCAACAAGCCGATCGGCGACAAGATGATCCTCAACGGCGCCTTCCTCGTCGCCCGCGACCGCGAGCCCGACTTCGACGCCAAGGTCAAGGAGATCGACGCGCGCTACGAAAACCTGATCTTCAAGTACACCGGGCCCTGGCCGCCGTACAACTTCGTCAACATCCGCCTGAAGCTCGAGCGCGCCTCGGAAGCGGAATGATCATCCTCGACAGCCTCCTCGTCGGCGGCATCCGCTTCGTCCTCGACAAGGTCGCCTCGGCGGTCAACGAAGAGATGAACGACAAGGGGACGCTGCGCGAGGAGCTGCTCGCCGCCCAGATGCGGGTGGAGCTCGGCGAGATGGAGGAGAGCGACTTCGCGGATCTCGAACGCGACGTCCTCGCCCGCCTGCGCGAGATCCGCGACGCCCAGCGCGGCGAGACCCGCGGCGCCGTCTCCCTGGGGTCCGGCGATTTCGAGGTCGACGTCACCTTTCGCGGAGACGAGAGATCGTCTGACGACTAGCTTCGCCTCCCTCCCCACCCTGCGTCTCTTCGGCGGCAAGGGCGGCGTCGGCAAGACGACCTGCGCCGCCGCCGCCGCGATCGCCGCCGCCGAAGCCGGCCGCCGCGTCCTCGCCGTTTCCACCGATCCCGCCCCCTCTCTGGGTGACGCCCTGCGGACTCGCCTCACGAACGAGCCCTCGACGGTCCCCACCCGTCGCGGCGTCCTGCTCGCCGCCGAGCTCGCCGCCGGCCCGGCGCTCGGCCGCTGGCAGCAGGAGAACCGGGAATCCTTGCGGGAGATCGCCGCCCGGGGCACCTACCTGGACGCCGAGGACGTCGACTGCTTCCTCTCCCTGGCGCTGCCGGGCGCCGACGAGCTGATCGCCTGGATCGAGATCGCCCGCCTCGTCCGCCTCGTTCAAGAGAGCGCCGCCCTCGATCAGGTGGTGGTTGACGCCGCCCCCACCGCCCATACCCTACGCCTGCTCGCCATGCCGGAAGCGCTGCGCCGGTTCGCCGGGGTGCTCGATCATCTCCAGGAGCGCCACCGCTGGATGGCCGAGAGCTTCGGCGGCGGCTACCGGCCGGACTCAAGCGATGCGTTCGTCGCCGGGCTCGCGGCGCAGGGGCGCGAGATCGAGCAGCGGCTGCGCGATCCCGGGTGCTGCCACCTCGTCTGGGTGATGCTCCCCGAGGCGCTCTCCCTGGCGGAGACCCGGGACGCCCTGGCGTCTCTCGACGCGGCGGGGATTCCGGTGCGCGAGATCCTGGTGAATCGGGTGCTTCCGCCGGGTGAGGAGGGTTGCCGCCTGTGCCGGGAGCGGCGGCGGGCGGAGGCCGGGGTGATCGGCGAGATCCGCGCGGCCTTCGCGGAGCGGGTGGTGCGGCTCCTGCCGGAGGAGGATGCGGAGCCCCGGGGGCGGGCAGCTTTGCGACGGGTGGCGAAGGGGCTGGCGGCCCCCCTCCCCGAACCCTCACCCCCTGGCCCCCTCTCCCCTCCCCTCCCACCCTCCCGCCCCGAGAGAGGGGGGAAACGGCGGAGCCATCTGAAGTGGCTCGACGATCTCGCCCCTCCCGGCGTCCAGCTCCTCTTCTTCGGCGGCAAGGGGGGGGTGGGGAAGACGACCTGCTCGGCGGCCGTGGCGCTGGCGCTGGCCGGACGCCGGCCGGAGGACCGGGTTCTCCTGCTCTCGACCGACCCGGCCCACTCGGTGGCCGACGTCCTGGAGATGCCGCTCGGGGATGACGAGCGGGCCATCCTCGGCGCTCCTCCCGGGTTGCGGGCGCGGGAGCTGGACGCCGGGCGCGCCTTTGCGGAATGGCGCGGCCGGCACCGGGAGAAGGTCGGCGAGGCCGCCGGAGCGTTTACCGCGGACGCTGGCGGTGTCCAGGAGCTCCTCGACCTGACCCCGCCGGGCGTCGACGAGCTGCTCGCAGTCTCTTCCCTCCTCGACGCCGTCTTCGGCGCGGATGGCGGCGAGCCCGCCTATGACCTGGTGGTGGTGGACACCGCGCCGACGGGCCATGCCCTGCGCCTGCTCGAGATGCCGGAGCTGGCGCTCTCCTGGGATCACTACCTCCTCTCCCTCCTGCTCAAGTATCGGGAAGCCGTGGCCCTGGGGGACCTCGCCGCCGAGCTGGTCGAGCTCTCGCGGAGCCTGAAGCGGCTGGAGGCCCTGCTCAGTAACCCGGCGCGCGCCCGGTTCGTGGTGGTCACGCGGGCGGCCGAGCTCCCCCGCCGCGAGACGGTCCGCCTGCTGCGCTCGCTCAAGGACCTGGGGATCGCGGTACCGGCGGTGGTCGTCAACGCCGTGCCGCCGGCCGGCTGTACCCGTTGCGGTGGCGATTCCGCGGGAGAGGCCGGGGCCTTGCGGAGCCGCCTCGGCCGGCTGCGGCTCGAGCGGTGCGCTATCATGAACGCCCCCGCCGTCTTCCCGCCGCCCCGCGGCGTCACCGGGCTCTCCGCGTGGGTGCGAAGCTGGGAGAGGCTCACGGAATGAGCGAAGCGACCTACCTCTACTGCCTGGTGCGCGGTCCCCGGGAGCCCTCGCTCGCCGGGGCTCCCCCGGGCCTGCCCGGCCTCTCTCCCCTGCGGGCGCTCGACGCCGGCGGCGGGCTCTGGCTGATCGCCGCTGGCGCTCCCCTCTCCCAGTACGGGAGCGAGGAGATCCAGCGCCGGCTCTCCGATCTCTCCTGGGTTTCCGACCGCGCCCTGGCCCACGAGGCCGTCATCGAGCACTTCGCCGGCGCGGGCGCGGTGCTGCCGATGAAGCTCTTCACCCTCTTCTCGTCCGACGAGCGGGCGCTCGCCAGCATCGTCGGAGGGGGCGATGGCCCGGAAAGCCGCGAGCGGCTCGACCGTGTCCTCGACCGGGTGGACGGCCGGGTCGAGTGGGGGATCCGCGTCCGGCTGGACGACGCCCGCGCCCGCGAGGTGCTCGCCGCCGAGGCCCGTGCCGCGGGCTCCCAGGGGTCGGGCAAGGCCTTCCTGCTGCGCAAGAAGCTGGAGCAGGATGCCTCCCGTGAGCTCGCGGTCCGGCTCCGCGCCGAGATGGACGCCGCCTTCGCCGAGCTGGCCGCGGGGGCGGCCGAGGCCGTCCGCCGGGAGCCGGCGGCATCCCCGGAGTCCGGCGGCCGGCTGCTGCTCGACGCCGCCTTCCTGGTCTCCCGCGAGCGCGGCGCGGAGTTCGAGGCGATCGTCGAGCGCTGCGCCGGGCGGCTCGCGCCGCGGGCCTGCGACGTCACCCTGACCGGCCCCTGGCCCCCCTACCACTTCATCGAGGAGACGCGATGAGCGAGCCCGCCGAGCTTCCGGAGCTGTTCGAGGGCGCCGACGTCTCCCTGCTCGACACGGTGGACCACCTGCTCAACAAGGGGCTCGTGCTCACCGGCGAGGTGGTCATCGGTCTTGCCGGCATCGACCTGATCTACCTCCGCCTCTCCGCCCTCCTGTGCGCCGCCGACCGGGTGCTTCCCAAGGTCTCCGCTTCTGAAGAGAAGCCCGAAGAGTGAGCCCCATTCTCTATCTCTATGCGCTGGTGGACGGGGAGCCGTCGGGTCCGCTCGGAGAAGGGATCGGGGGCGAGCCGCTCCACCTCCTTCGTCCCATCGGCCTTGCGGCCATTGCCGGGGCTCTCCCCGGCCGTCCCCAGGCGGACCGCGAAGCGCTCGAACGGCAGGATGCCGTGGTGCGCCGGCTGGCGGAGCGCTTTGGCGCCATCCTCCCCGCCCGCTTCGGCGAGGTCTTCGCGGACGAGACCTCCCTCGCCGGCCGTCTCGCTCCCCGCGAGCGGGAGGTGGCCGCAGCCCTCGCCCTCGTCCGCGGCTGCGTGCAGATGACCCTGCGGGTCTTCGGCGAGCCGGCTCCCATCCTGGAGCCCGAGCCGGCCGGCGGGCCGGGCGCGCGCTACCTCGCCGCCCGCCGGCGGCAGAGCGAGCGGGCGCACTCGCTGCCCGAGATCGATCCGCTGCGGGAAGCCCTGCGCCCCCTGCTCCGCGCCGAGCGCATCGAGCGGCACGCCGGCGCCGGTCCGCTGCTCGGCACCGTCTACCACTTGGTGACCCGGGCGCGGACCGGCGACTATCTGGCCGTGCTGGCAGAAGAGCAGGAGAAAATCGGCGGCCGTCGCGTCGCCGCGACCGGCCCGTGGCCCCCCTACGCCTTCGCCCCGGAGGCGGGAGGTTGAGCCAGCGCGACTCGGTCCGCCTGGAGATCGAGGAGCTCGATGCCCTGCGCGCCGAGATCGAGCGCCAGGCGGCGGCGGTGGCTCCGCGCTGGAACGCCGATCCCGAGGAGGTACAGAAGTCGGTCGCCCGGCTGGTGCTGGCGCTGGTCGAGTTCCTGCGCCGGCTGATGGAGAAGCAGGCCATCCGGCGCATGGAGGCGGGCACCCTCACCGACGAGGAGGTGGAGAACGTCGGCCTCGCCCTGATGAAGCTGGAGGAAACCCTGAGCGATATCGCGGCCCGCTTCGGCCTCACCCCGGACGAGCTGAACCTCGACCTGGGGCCGCTCGGGCGGCTGATCTAGCCTGTCGTCGGGAGTCATCCGCGGAACGCCCGAACCCGTACCCCCCTCAGGAGAAACCGACCGCTTGCGCCCGACGACGATCCTTCGCCCCCTCTTCCTGCTCGCCCTTCTCGTCCTGACCGCCGCCGCGGCGCGGGCGCATCAATTGGGAAAGGTCCAGGTCTACGCGACCTTCCTGAAGGACGGCACCTACCGGATCGACATTCCCCTCGACCCCTCGCACATGACGCCGGGCGATCTGGGAGGGCCGGCGGGGGAGACGCGCTACGGTCCCGTCGCCGGCCTGACTCCCGGGGCCGACCGCCAGTTCGGGAGATTCCTGCGGGGCTTCGTGGATGGCGCCAGGATCAGCTTTGACGGCCGCCGGGTCCGGCCGGAGGTGGCGATCGCGCCGCCCGATCCGGAAGCGCCCGCGGACCGGGTGACCGTCCGGCTTCAGGGGCCCATCCCTGGCGGGGCTCACACCTTTCTTTGGGCGAATACCTTGAAAGTCGGCTCCTATCCGCTCGTGCTCAAGAACGAGGGGGACGAGAGCTCCGTCTGGCAGTGGCTGGAGACAGGGGCGGCGAGCGCGCCGTTCTCCCTGGCGAAGACGGTCATCCCGCCCACCCGCTGGGAGGTGATGCGGCTCTATCTGAAGCTCGGCTTCACCCACATCGTGCCGGCGGGGCCGGACCACATCCTCTTCGTGCTCGGCATCTTCCTCCTCTCCCGGCGGATGAAACCGATCCTGCAGCAGGTGACCGCCTTCACCGTGGCCCACACGCTGACCCTGGCGCTGAGCATCTACGGCGTGGTCCGGCTTCCCCCCTCGATCGTCGAGCCGCTGATCGCGCTGTCGATCGTCTTCGTGGCGGTCGAGAACATCCTCACCCCGGAGCTGCGCCCGTCGCGGATCGCGCTGGTCTTCTGCTTCGGCCTGCTGCACGGGATGGGCTTCGCCGGCGTCCTCTCCGAAATGGGGCTGCCGCGCTCCGAGTTCCTCACCGCCCTGCTGAGCTTCAACGTCGGGGTGGAAGGCGGCCAGCTCACCGTGATCGGCGTCGCCTTCCTCCTCGTCGGCCTCCCCTTCCGCGGGCAGAGCTGGTACCGGCAGCGCGTGGTGATCCCCGCCTCCTGCCTGATCGCGGTGGTGGGTTTGTACTGGTCGGTGCAGCGGGTGTTCTTTTAGGGTGATGGGACGAGGTCCGATACAATGGAGATGATGGACTCCTCTCTCGCCGCTAGGCGTTTCCGCACCGCCATGGACCTCTTCGAGGCCGGAGTGGGCATGATGCGGCAGAATTTGCGGCGGCATTTCCCCGACGCCGACGAGAAGGAGATCGCCACACGCCTGGCCCAGTGGCTCCAGGAGAGACCGGGCGCGGAGCATGGGGACTGCCCCGGACGTCCCGTCGGCTGGCCTCGACGATCCTAAGTGAACACCCTTGAGACGATCCTGCGTCGGATCCAGGCCGAGTTGGACGGCCTGGAAAGGAAGTGGTCCCTGGTGGGTGGGTTGGCGGTCGTCGTCCGGGGCGAGCCCCGCTTCACCCGGGACGCGGATCTGGCGGTCGCCGTAGCGAGTGATGCCGATGCCGAGTCGCTCGTCCGGTGGCTCCAGGGAAGAGGTTACAGTGTCCTCGCGACCGTCGAACAGCAAGCGACGGGACGCTTGGCCACGGTCCGTCTCCTCCCTCCCGGAGAAGACGCCGAGGGAATCGTTGTGGATCTCCTGTTCGCTTCCTCCGGGATTGAGCCGGAGGTCGTCACGGCCTCGGAGGTCCTGGAGATACTTCCAGGTCTGAGACTGCCCGTCGCCCGCACCAGCCACCTGATCGCCCTCAAGGTCCTGTCCAGAGATGACGTCCGGCGCCCGACGGATCTGGCGGATCTCCGCTCTTTGATCGGCCGGGCTTCGCCTGCGGATCTCCAAGAGGCTGAACGACTACTTTCCCTGATCACAGAACGTGGCTACCATCGGGATCGTGATCTCCTGCCCTCTCTTCGGCAGCTGCGGCAGGTTTTGTGGGACGAAGGGATCGGATCTCCTTACCCGGTTGACTCTCCCCCCTAGGGTTCTCCCGGATCGAGGTCGATCGCGGCCAGGATTCCGGCTTCCACGTCGCGCAGCACCCCTTCCGGCAGGGCACCGAGCCTCTGGGTGAGCTTGGAGCGATCGAGGGTGGTGATCTGATGGCAGACCGCCGCTCCTTCCTCTTTCAATCCGCCGGCTCCTTCTGGAAGGAGGACGACCGTCGGCCCCCGCCGCTTCTGGGCCTTCGAGGTGGTGCAGGGCACGATGATGATCGACCGCCAGTTGGGAGCCTCATTGAACCCGTCATGAGAGAGGATGATGACCGGCCGACGGCCCCGCTGCTCGGACCCGGACCGCGGCTCCAGGTCCGCCCAATAGAGGTCGCCGCGCTTCACGAACGGTCCGCAGCCTTCAGAGCTTCGATCCCCGCCCGCTCGAGGCTCTCATCCAGATCCAGGTCGGTGCCTCCGTGCTCGGCGGCGAACGAGGCGATCTCGGAGTAGAGTCGTTGCCTTTTTCTCTGCACCAGAGCGGCCCGCAAGGCCTCCCGCGCCACGGTGGTCGCTGGTTGCCCCGAACGCTCGGCCTCCTCGCGAAGCTGGTCGTGCATCTCCGGGGTCAGGGGAAGGTGGAAGTTGACATTCGCCCGAGTCGCCATGGCATTCCTCCTGCCATGATTATATGCCATGATCTCGCGAGGACGCTCCTTGTCCGGTTGACAATCTCCCCTTGCCTGCTATGATTTGCTGGAATTCGTACTGATTCAGTACGGTTTCAGGAATCGGAAAGAGTCTTGGAAACCAAGGGGCTGGGGCGACATGATCCGCATCACCAAGCAGACCGACTACGGGATCGTCCTCCTTACTCATCTGGCGGCGCACGCGGACCGGCAGTTCGCCGCTCCTGAGCTGGCGACCGAGACGCGGCTGCCGCTGCCGATGGTCAGCAAGATCCTCAAGCTGCTGGCGCGCGACGGGCTCCTCGCCTCGCATCGCGGCGTCAAGGGCGGCTACAGCCTGGCGCGGCCGGCGGAGGAGATCTCGATGGCGGAAATCATCGTGGCCCTGGAAGGGCCGATCGCCATCACCGAGTGCGTCAGCGTCGAGAGCGGCTGCTCGCACGAGGCGCTCTGCCCGGTGAGCGGCAACTGGCGCCGCATCAACGAGGCCGTGCGCACCGCCCTGGAGGGGATCTCGCTCGCCGAGATGGCCCAACCCAGGATGCAGAAGCTGGTCACCCTGGGGCGCGGCGCGTCCGGCGGCATCCAGCTCCATCAGGAGATTTGAATTCATGCAGACAGAGACCAGCACCATCGAGCAGTTCGCGACGCAGGAATACCAGTTCGGCTTCGTCACCGACGTCGAGCAGGATACCTTTCCGCCGGGGCTGAGCGAGGACACCGTCCGCAGGCTCTCCGCCAAGAAGGAGGAGCCCGAGTGGATGCTCGAGTGGCGGCTCAAGGCCTACCGCCACTGGCTCACCATGACGGAGCCGACCTGGGCCAACGTCCACTACACGCCGATCGACTACCAGTCGATCTCCTATTACGCGGGGCCGAAGGCCAAGGGCTCGGGGCCGAAGAGCCTGGACGAGGTCGATCCCGAGATTCTCAAGACCTACGAGAAGCTGGGCATCCCGCTGCACGAGCGGGCGATCCTCGCCGGCGTGGCGGTGGACGCGGTGTTCGACAGCGTCTCGGTGGCGACGACGTTCAAGGACAAGCTCGCCGAAGTCGGCATCATCTTCTGCTCCTTCTCGGAGGCGGTGCGCAACCATCCCGCGTTGATCCAGGAGTATCTCGGCTCGGTGGTGCCCTACACCGACAACTTCTTCGCTACGCTCAACTCGGCGGTGTTCTCGGACGGCTCGTTCGTCTACGTGCCGAAGGGGGTGCGCTGCCCGATGGAGCTGTCGACCTACTTCCGGATCAACGCCAAGAACTCGGGGCAGTTCGAGCGCACGCTGATCATCGCCGACGAGGGCGCCTACGTTTCCTACCTGGAGGGTTGCACGGCGCCGATGCGCGACGAGAACCAGCTCCACGCCGCGGTGGTCGAGCTGGTGGCGCTCAAGGACGCCACGATCAAGTACTCGACGGTCCAGAACTGGTACCCGGGAGACGAGAACGGCAAGGGGGGCATCTACAACTTCGTCACCAAGCGCGGCAAGTGCGACGGGGCGAACGCGAAGATCTCCTGGACGCAGGTGGAGACCGGTTCGGCGATCACCTGGAAGTACCCGAGCGTGATCCTCAAGGGGGACCACTCGGTCGGCGAGTTCTACTCGGTGGCGCTGACCAAGGGGTACCAGCAGGCGGACACCGGCACCAAGATGATCCACATCGGCAAGCACACCAAGAGCACCATCGTGTCGAAGGGGATCTCGGCCGGGCACGGCCAGAACACCTACCGCGGCTCGGTGCGCATCCTCAAGGGCGCCGACGGCGCGCGCAACTTCTCGCAGTGCGACTCGATGCTGATCGGCGACAAGTGCGGAGCGCACACGTTCCCCTACATCGACGTGCAGAACCCGACGGCCCGCATGGAGCACGAGGCGACGACCTCGAAGATCGGCGAGGACCAGATCTTCTACTGCAACCAGCGCGGGATCGCCACCGAGGACGCGGTGTCGATGATCGTCAACGGCTTCTGCAAGGAGGTCTTCCGCGAGCTGCCGATGGAGTTCGCGGTGGAGGCCCAGAAGCTGCTGGCGGTGAACCTCGAGGGGAGCGTCGGGTAGGTTCGACAAGATCATGGAGAGGGAGACCGCAATGCTCGAGATCAGGAACCTCCACGCGTCCGTGGAGGGCAACGAGATCCTCAAGGGGATCGACCTGGCGCTGCAGCCGGGAGAGGTGCACGCGATCATGGGGCCGAACGGCTCGGGGAAGAGCACGCTCGCCCGGGTGCTCGCCGGCCAGGACTCCTACGAGGTCACCGCCGGCCAGGTGCTGTTCAACGGCCAGGACCTGCTGGAGATGGAGCCCGAGGAGCGGGCGCGCGAGGGGGTGTTCATGGCCTTCCAGTATCCGGTGGAGATCCCGGGGGTGGGCAACACCTACTTCCTCAAGGCGGCGCTCAACGCCGTGCGCAAGCACCGGGGGCTGCCGGAGATGGACGCCCTCGAGTTCCTCAAGATGGTGCGCGGCAAGATGAAGCTGGTGCAGATGGAGGAGAGCCTGCTCAACCGGCCGGTCAACGAGGGGTTCTCGGGCGGCGAGAAGAAGCGCAACGAGATCTTCCACATGGCGGTGCTCGAGCCCAGCCTGTGCATTCTGGACGAGACCGACTCCGGGCTCGACATCGACGCCCTGCGCGTGGTGGCCGACGGCGTCAACGCCCTGCGCTCGAAAGACCGCTCGTTCCTGCTGATCACCCATTACCAGCGGCTGCTCAACTACATCGTGCCGGACCACATCCACGTGCTGGTGGACGGCCGCATCGTCCGTTCCGGCGGCAAGGAGCTGGCCCTGGAGCTGGAGGAGAAGGGGTATTCCTGGCTCGAGGGGCTGACTCCGGAGCAGATGGCGGCGCAGCCGGTGGGAGTCTGAAGACCATGCCGGCGACCGCAATCCAAGAGCAGGCCCTGGTGGGAGTCGACCGCTACGTTGCCGAGTTCGAGCGCTTCCGGCGCGAGCTGCCGGCGGGCGAGCCCGCCGCGCTCCAGGCGCTGCGCCGTGAGGCGATCGAGCGCTTCGCGAAGATGGGGTTCCCCACCCTGCGCCAGGAGGAGTGGCGGCTGACCAACGTGGCCCCGATCGTCCAGGGGACCTTCCACCGGCCTGCGGGCGATCCAGACGCCCTGTCCCCGGGGCGGCTCGCGCCCTACACTTTCGATGCCGCCGCCCGGCTGGTGTTCGTGGACGGCCGCTTCTCCCCCCGGCTGTCCTCCCTCGGCGAGCTGCCCGCGGGGACGGTCGTCGCCAGCCTCGGCGAGGTGCTGGCGCGCGATCCCGGGCGGGTGGAGCCCTGGCTGGGCCGGTTCGCCAGGCTCGACCGCAACCCGTTCGTGGCGCTCAACACGGCGTTCCTGCGCGACGGCGCCTTCCTTTACATCCCGCGGGGCGCGGTGACCGGGCCGATCCACCTGCTGTTCCTCTCCTCCGGAGAGGAGGGTCGCCCGACGCTCTCCTTCCCGCGCAACCTGTTCGTCGCCGACGAGAGCAGCCGGACGACGATCGTCGAAACCTACGCCGGCGAGGGTGCCTACTTCACGGCTCCCGTCACCGAGCTGGTCGCCGGGCCCGGCGCGGTCATCGATCACTACAAGGTGCAGCGCGAGAGCCTCGGGGCCTTCCACATGGCGACCTTCCAGGTCCAGGCGGAGCGCGCCTCGGTGCCCAGCTCGCACTCGATCTCGATCGGCGGCGCCCTGGTGCGCAACGACGTCAACGCGGTGCTCGACGGCGAGGGGATCGACTGCATCCTGAACGGCCTCTACTTCGCCGACGGCCGGCAGGTGGTGGACAACCACATGCGGGTCGAGCACGCCAAACCGCACTGCGCCAGCCACGAGCTCTACAAGGGGGTGCTCGACGGCAAGTCGCGGGCGGTGTTCAACGGCCTGATCCACGTCCACAAGGGCGCGCAGAAGACCGACGCCAAGCAGTCGAACCGCAACCTGCTGCTGAGCCGCGACGCGATCGCCAACTCCAACCCGCAGCTCGAGATCTACGCCGACGACGTCAGATGCACGCACGGCTCGACGGTGGGCCAGCTCGACGAGGACGCGGTCTTCTACCTGCGCTCCCGCGGCATCGGCGCCGAGGCGGCGCGCAGCCTGCTGACCTACGCCTTTGCGAGCGACATCGTGGCGCGCATCAAGGTCGAGCCGGTGCGCCGGGATCTGGAGGAGTTCCTGTTCGCCCGGCTGCCGATGGGGGAGATCGTCCGCCAGGCGGTGTAGGCGGAAGGGGAGCTGTCCGGATGAGCGATCTGCCCGATCTCTACCAGCGCGAGCTCTACCAGGAGATCATCCTCGATCACGGCCGGCGGCCGCGCAACTTCGGCCCGCTCGCCACGGCGAACCGGCGGGGCGAGGGGGACAACCCCCTCTGCGGCGACCGGGTGACGGTGTACGCGGACGTCGAGGACGGCCGGGTCCGGGACATCGCCTTCGAGGGGTCGGGTTGCGCCATTTCGACCGCCTCCGCGTCGTTGATGACCGACGCGCTCAAGGGGCGGACCGTCGAGGAGGCCCGCGGCCTGTTCCACGGTTTCCACGAGCTGGTCACGCACGGCGGCGGGGAGGGCTCGCCCGACCTCGACAAGCTCGCCGTCTTCACCGGCGTGCGCGAGTACCCGATGCGGGTCAAGTGCGCCACCCTCGCCTGGCACGCCCTGATGGCGGCGCTGGACGGGCAGGATCCGCCCGTCAGCACGGAATGAGGCAGGAGATCAGAATCATGCAATCCGAGACGGAGGCCCCGATGGCCGAGACGAACCCGGAAAATCCCGAAGCAGCCGCCGCCGCGACCGGCCCTTCCGGCATCGCCGACCTCGAGAACGGCATCGTCGAGGTCCTGAAGACCATCTTCGATCCCGAGATCCCGGTCAACATCTACGAGCTGGGCCTGATCTACGATATCGACATCCAGGAGAACGGCGTCGTCCAGGTCAAGATGACCCTCACGGCTCCGGGCTGCCCCGTGGCGGGCTCGCTCCCCGGCGAGGTGAGGGACCGGGTGGAGAGCGTCCGCGGCGTCACATCCGCGGACGTCGAGGTGGTCTGGGAACCGACGTGGACCCCCGCCATGATGTCGGAAGCGGCTCGCCTGGAGCTCGGAATGTTCTGATCTGACGATCCGAGTTGCCGAACTCGGTGATAAAGTCCGGGCGGGGCCTCTCCTGGCGCGATCGAGCGCCGGACGCCGCGAGCCACCCGTGACTCCTCTTCCCTCACCCTACGACAGCCCCGAAGCGCTCGAGGATCTCCTCGAGCGCATCCGCCCGCGCCTCAAGAAGGTGCTGCGCAGCTACGACATCCCGGTGCAGGACGCGGAAGACGTGCTCCAGGACGCCTTCCTCGAAGCTTTCCGCAAATGGGACACCATCCTTTACAAAGACATCTGGCTCATCGGCGCGGTGCGCTTCAAGTGCTCGAACTACTGGAAGAAGCAGCGCTCCGAACGCCTCCTGGGCGTCGATCCGCCGGTGCTGGAGGAGCTCTCTCCGCCGCAGCCTCCGGGCCAGGAGCAGGAGGAGATCCGCCACGACCTGCGCAGCCTCACCCGCGGGCTCGGGGCCCGGCACCGGGCCGTCCTCTGGCTCCGCTTCGGCGTCGGCCTGAGCACCGGCGAGATCGCCGAGCGGCTCGGCTACTGCCCCTCCAGCATCCGCAAGCTCTCCGGCCGCTGCCTGGCCCGCCTCCGCAGGTGGGCGGGCGCCGCTCCGGGTCCGGACGGTCCGGACGTCATGGATCTCCTGGATGCCCCGGACGATCCCTCCTCTCCCTGATCCCCGTCCCCCAGAGCTGGACTGAAACCTGCATAATGTCCAGGGCAAGAACAGATGGGCTTCCCGGAGGAAGAGGGGGCCTTTCGCCCTGCGACCGCGTCATCCCCGCGTGGGCTGACGAGAGAAAGAGACCCTAATGCGCACACACCCGAACAGCAACAACCCCGCCGTCAGGGCGGTGGAAGACTTGAGCCCCGAGGAGGCCAAGAGCGCGGCCCGGCTGGCGGAGACCCACCGCCTGGTCCGCCAGGGCGAGGAGCTTCCCGTCCAGGCGAAGAGCATGGACTCCATGGGACGGCTCGCGGGCGGCATCGCCCACGTGTTCAACAACCTGCTCACCGCCATCGCCTGCGAGACGGAGCTGGCCCTGGCGCGGCTGCCCGGCGATGATCCCGCCCGCAAGAACCTGCGGGAGATCGAGAAGGTCGGCCAGCGCGGAGCCGCGCTCGCCCGCCAGCTCCTCGCCTTCAGCGGCCGCCAGGTGCTCCATCCCAAGGTCCTGCAGCTCAACCACCTGCTGACCGGGATGGAGGAGCGGGTCCGGCGCTTCCTCGGCGGCGAGATCGAGCTTCCGGCTCGACCTCCATCCCGACCTCGACCGGGTTCTCGTCGATCCGGAGCAGTTCGAGCACGTGGTGATGAACCTCGTCTCCAACGCCCGCGACGCCATGCCGGACGGCGGGCGGCTCAACCTGGAGACGATGAACGCGGAGGTTCCGGAGGAGGGCGTCCACCCCTTGCGGGAGAAGCCCGGCCGGTACGTGCTGCTCAAGGTGAGTGACACCGGCCCCGGCATGCAGGAGGAGGTGCGGCGGCACGCCTTCGAGCCCTTCTTCAGCACCAAGGGCGGGATGGAGATCACCGGCCTGGGGCTCTCCACCGCCTACGGCATCGTCACCCAGAGCGGCGGCCAGATCCTGGCCGACAGCGAGCCGGGGAGCGGCACCCGCTTCCACATCTATCTTCCCAGCGCCGAGCAGTCCGTTGTCGCCGAGGGCGCCGAGCCGGGCCAGCAGGAGGGGGAGTGGGAGACCCTGCTGCTGGTGGAGGACGAGGAGAACGTCCGCAAGCCGCTGACGCAGATCCTGAGCAGCCGCGGCTACAACGTGCTCGCGGCCGCCGACGCCCTGGAGGCGATCCAGATCAGCCAGGCGCATCCCGGGCCGATCCACCTGATGATCACGGACATCCTGATGGACGGCCTGAGCGGGGTGGAACTCGCCGAGCGGCTCTCCTTCAAGCGCCCGGAGATGCGGGTCCTCTTCGCCACCGGCTACCCCGCCGGCCTGACCGAGGGGGCCAATCTCGGCGGCGAGGCCAACCTGCTCAAGAAGCCCTTCAGCGGCCGCGAGCTGACCGCCAAGGTCCGGGAGATTCTCGAAGGCGGGGACTGAGAGCTCTGGTAAAAATGCCTTCTTCCGTCGATCCGGGCATGACGGTGCGCTTGCCGTTGTTACAGGTCTCCGCAAGCTCCCGTGGTAACGTCCGCATCGAACAAGACAGGCTTATGAAATCGGGATCTCAAAAGCTCCTCCTCCTCGCCGTCCTGGCGCTCCTGGGCGCCGGCCCGGCCGCTTCCGGCCAGGTGCGGGGGCAGAGCGAGGAATTTCAATACCAGTGGCAACTGCGCAACTTCCTCGGCACCCTGGCCGGGCTGTTCCTGCCGAACCATGGGGACGGCTCCCTGACCTTCAAGCCGACGGGCAACGGGCACTTGCGCAGCGAGCTCACCATCACCTCCAGCGCCGCGCGCCAGGGGGAGTACTTCCGCTACGGCTCGGAGATCGACACCCGCACGCTGCAGCCGATCCGCGCCTGGAGCTCCTACTCCTGGCGCGGTGAGACGAAGTCCAAGGAGGAGCCGATCGAGCAGAGCGGGGTCCTCGACATCGCCGCCGGCATCTACGCCATCCGGCAGAGCCCGCCGGACAAGGCGCGGCGGATGGAGATCTGGTCGGACGGCAAGGTCTATCCCGTCGTGGTGATCCCGGTGGCGACCGAGATCCGCCGCCGGGCCGGCCGGCAGGTCTACCTGCGGCATTTCTCGATCCGCGGGGTCGATCTGCCCAACCGCGACCGGTGGAAGGGGAAGCTCGACCTCTGGCTGACGCGCGACGAGATGGCGACCCCGGTCGAGATCGTGCTCTCGCGCAACCTGGCGGACGTCCACCTGGAGCTGAAGTCGCCGCCGATCTGACCCCAAAGCGAAGGAGAGTGCATGAGCCGATTCAGGAGCGCCGGGATTCTCGCCGCCGCCAGTCTCACCGTCATCGCCGCCTGCGGTCCCCGGATCGAGAAGGCGAGGACCGCCGCCGATCCCCCGACGCAGACCCCGCAGACCGCGCAGACCCCGCAGACGACTCAGACCCCGCAGACGACTCAGACCCCGCGGACCCCACCCACAACCCAGACGACGCAGAAGGACCAGCCGGACCGCGTCCCGGGCCCGATGATGTCCACCAGTGTCCTGAGCGCGGCGGCCACGCTGCAGGCGGGCGCCGAGACTCAGGGCTTCTCCGGCACGATCACCTTCACCCCGGTGGACAACGGCGTCCGTCTGGTGGCCGACCTCAAGGGCGCCCCTCCGGGCCGCCACGGCCTGCATCTCCACGAGAACGGCCAGTGCACCCACGACGACCCCTCGGGCAAGCACTTCGGCTCCGCCGGCGGCCACTTCAATCCCGCCAACGCGCCGCACGCCTGCCCCCCCACCGACCCGCGGCACGCGGGGGACTTCGGCAACGTCGAGGTGAAGGCGGATGGCACCGGGCACCTGGAGCTCACCCTCGGCCAGATCTCGCTCACCGGCCCGAACGCGATCATCGACAAGGCGGTGATCCTTCACGCCGGGGCGGACGACTGCGCCACGCAGCCCTCGGGCAACTCGGGTGACCGGCTGGCCTGCGGGGTGGTGAAGATCGGCGGACTGGAGGATGGCCGGGGGCACTGAGGCCGGAAGGGCGACCGCAGGTCGCCCCTACAACAGACCTCGAACGTGGTTGTAGGGGCGACCTGCGGTCGCCCTTTCTACACCACCTCCACCCACTCCAGCTCCACCCCGTCGTCCTTCAGGATCGTCCGCGCCAGGCGCTGGAAGGTCTCGCCGGAATCGGTGACGCAGAAGTGGTGGGTGGGCCGGTGGGTGGCCTGGAGCCCCTGCTCGGCGAGACCGGCGGCCACCATCTCGGCGACCTCCTCCGCGGAGTCCACCAGGACCACGTCCCGGCCGGCGGCCACCTGGAGCACCGGCTTGAGCAGCGGGTAGTGCGTGCAGCCGAGGACCAGGGTGTCGATCCCGGCATTGAGCAGCGGGCGCAGGTAGCGCTCCGCCACCTCCACGGTGACCGGATCGTCGTGCCACCCCTCCTCGACCAGCGGCACGAAGAGCGGGCAGGGCTGGCTCAGGATCTCGAGGTCCGGCCGGATCGCCCGCAGGGCGCGGGGGTAGGCGTCGGAGCGGACGGTGGCCTCGGTCGCGATCACCCCCACCCGGCCGCGGCTCACCTCCGCCGCCTTGCGCGCCCCCGGCTCGATCACTCCCCAGATGGGGATGCCGCTGGGATCCAGGTTCGGCAGGGCCAGGGCCGAGGCGGTGTTGCAGGCCACCACCACCGCCTTGACGCCGCGCCCGGCGAGGAACTCGATGTTCCGCCGGGTGTAGCGGGTGACGGTGTCGGGCGACTTGCTGCCGTAGGGGAGGCGCGCCGTATCCCCCAGGTAGAGGATCGACTCGCCCGGCAGGCGCCGGCGCAGGGCCGAGACCACCGTCAGGCCGCCGACGCCGGAGTCGAAGACGCCGATCGCATCCATGAGCGCTTTCGGTTCCTGGCTCAAGCTCGGCTCAAGGAGCGGCCAGGCCGCGGTCCGCGGCCAGCGGGCTGGAGAGGTCGAGATGCCCCGCGAAGGTCTCCCGCTGGACGCCGTTCCACAGCAGGACGACCCGCGAGGCCTGTGGGATGTTCAAGACGATCGAGTCCACCACGCTGTAGACCCGCTGGATCTCCTCGGTGGAGCCGCTCGGCGGGGGGTCCGGATGGTCCGGCCAGCGCAGATCGACATAGGTGATCCCGTCAGCGCCGAGCTGCACGCCGCCGAGCGTCACCCCTTCCGGGAACGGGCGGGCGAGCCCCGGCGCCTTGGGGCCGGCGAGGAGGGCCTGCAGGATCTTGCGGACGCGGTCCTTCGGCGCCTCGGAGACCGGGAGCGCGCGCGGCTCGGCGCGCAGCCCGCCGCCGTCGGCCGGGAAGTAGAGTTGGAAGCCCACCAGCGGTCCCGTCGGGACGGCCGCCTCCGGTCCGGCTCCCGGGGTCCGCGTCCCACTCCGGCCGGAGAGCCACCACCACAGCCCGCCCCCGACGAGGAGGGCCAGCGCGAAACCCACCACGAAGCTGGCCGCGCGGCGGCTCATGACGGCTTGTCCGTCTTCGTGGAATTGACAGGCTTGGCGGGCTTGGCGGGAGGCTTCGCCGGCCCGCCCTTGGCCGGCGGCGGAGCGGGAGCCGCCGACGGTCCCGGCACGGGGGTTTGCCCAGGAGCCGGAACGGATGACCCCGGAGCCGCCGGCGCGGGCTGCCCTTCGACCGCGGCCTTGTATTTCCCGATCGCCCGCGTCAGCGCTTCCACGAGCTGCCCCCGGTAGGCGGGGTCCTGGAGCTTCTTCTCCTCGTCCGGATTGCTGATGAAGCCGAGCTCGACCAGCACCGCGGGCATGCCGGCGCCCACCAGCACGCGGAAGGGGGCCTGCTTGACCCCGCGGTCCTTGAGCTGCAGCTCCACGTTGAGCTTCTCCCTGGATCAGGTTCGCGAGGCGCTGGCTCTCAGCCATGTGGTGGCTCTGCGCGAGCTCCCAGAGGATGAGGTCGACGTCCTTCTGCTCACCCCCGGGGGCGGCGCCCGGAGCGGCCACCGCGCCCGCCGTGGCCCCGGCGCCCGCTGCTGCCGAGGATGCCGCGGTGTTCTCCGCGGCGGCCGAGCGGGCGGCGCGCGAATCCGTGGCCTGCGGGCTCAGGAAGTAGGTCTCCGTGCCGTGGGCGTTGGCGCCGAGCGAGGAGTTGAGGTGGATCGAGACGAACAGGTCCGCCCGGTTCTGGTTGGCGATCGCCGCGCGGGTGTCGAGCGGCAGGCTGGCGTCCTCGTTGCGGGTGAGGAGGGTCTGCACGCCCAGGCGCCCCACCCGGGCCGCCAGCTCGCGGGCGAGCTCCAGCGTCAGCTCCTTCTCCTGGACGCCGCCCGGCCCGATCGCCCCCGTCTCGGTGCCGCCATGGCCGGGATCGATGACGATCGTATGGATGCCCGGCGTCTGGCTCGCGTGCTCGGCCGGCGTGGTGGGCACCTCGACCGACGACGTCGGATGGACGTCGAACACCAGGCGGAAGGGGTTGGCGAGCACGTAGCTCTCGGCCTGCGCTCCGGCGGCGAGCTGGAGGCGGATCTGCTGCGGCTCGACGACCACGCTCTGCACCAGCGGGTCCTGCACCTCCCGGGGGGGCGAGGGGGGCGTCAGCCGGTCCGACAGCATCTGGACCGTGACCATCCCAGGCTTCGAGCGGTCGAGCTGGTAGTGCGGCTCCTCGGGGAACTGGAGCACGACGGTGGTCATCCCCTGCAGGTGGACGACGTCGAGCGACACCGCCAGGTCGCGGTTGCCGCGCCGGGCGATGGTCAGCCGCGAGGTCTCGGGGTGCCACTCGAAGGAGTAGCCGAGGAGATCGCCGTAGGTCTTGCGCAGGAAATCGGCCGGCACCTGGAGCCCGCCTTCGCCCCGCGTCGGCGGCTGCGACAGGGAGACGATGTTGTCGCCCACGGTAATGATGGAGTTGCCGGGGCCGATCACCACGTCCTTGTCGGCCAGGTGGAGGGTGATGCTCTCGCCCGCCTCGTCGCTCGCCAGCTTGCCGCCGAGCGTCTCGACCAGGGGGTTGAGGCCGAACATCGGGCCGCTCGGGCTGATCGTCACCGGCACGGCGATCTCCCGCCCTTCGAGGGTGACCGAGGAGCGGGCGCCCGCGCCCGTTCCCGCCGAGGACGGCGGCGAAGCGCCGGGAGCCGCCGCAGGCGGCTGCCCGCCCTGGGCCGCGACGAGCACCGGCAGCAGCAGAACGAGGAGGAGGAGACAGGCCCAGAGATGACGGTCTTTCACGCCGGAGAGGATACCATCCGAGTCCAGCGCCCCTACAACTCTCCCGCCGAGTATGGTAAATGGCTGGTGCGACCGGCGGACGGCCGGGTGAAGTCAATTCCCAAGGAGAGGAACGCGATGGAGATCCGGCAGTTTCGGGTGGTGATCCGCACCTCGAACTTCGAGCGTGCGACGAAATTCTATGGCAACGCCCTGGGGCTGCCCCAGCTCCAGAGCTGGGACCGCGAAACCGACCGGGGAGCGGTCTTCCAGGCCGGCACGTCCGTGCTCGAGGTCGTCGGCCCTCCGGCGAGCGAGGACCCGCGCCAGAACGACGAGCGTTTCAACCCCCAGGGTCCCCACATCCGGGCGGCCTTCGTCTTCGAGGTCGCCTCGGCGCAGCAGGCCTACGACGAGATCTACTTCCGCGAGAAGAACATCCCCGGCGGCCTGCAGAAGGACGACCACGGCCGGATGACCTTCGTCACCCACGACCCCGACAACTTCCGGATCGTCTTCCGGGAGCCGGACGCCTGAGCCGCCGGAATTCGGCTGTGCATCAGAAGGCGCGGGACCGGCCGGCAGGATTGACGCCTTAGGCCCCAGCCTGTTAGCGTTTTCGAATGACTGTTGTTACCCTGCGACGGACGTTCCTCCTCGTCCTCTTGGTGATCATGCCTGCGGTCCCGTCTCCAGGGGCTCAGGTCAGCAAGGCTACCGCACCCGCAACAGCCAAGCCTGCGGCGCCCGACAACAGACCCTCGGCCGGGCCGGCCTTGCGCATCCTTTCGGACACGGTGCTCGGCGAGCCGCTCAAGTACGCGATCGATGTGCGCTGGGCGAGCGACCACTCCGTCTACCTCGCCGTCAAGAGAAGTGGCGTCGTTGAAGCCAGCCTCGACGGCAAGGGAGCCCCTCTTCGGCAAATGATTCCTGGTGAGAAGGCGCCCGGCGGCTTCTGGCTGAGCTACCACCTTGCCGTGTCTCCTCGCTACCTGGTCGACGGGGCGCCGCTTTTCGCGCTGACCTGGCGCCCGCTGGATTCGGCGGTACGCAAGGAGGATGCGTTCGAAGGTATTTCCGACGTGGACGTGCAAGGAACCAGAGTCGCAGTGGTCGGCGCGCGAAGAGACTCGAAAGGGGAGTTCTCTCCCGATGGCGCGATCGCCTGGATCGGATCCCTCGACCGGGATCTGGGCGATCTGAAGCCTCTGATCTTCGATGCTCGTGGACCCGGAGGCTCCGAACATGGCCGCCTGTGGCATTGTCTTGCTGGGAGCAACCCGGTTCCTGGCGGACGGCACGCTGCTGGTGGTGCCGGGCGTCCAGCCCGGCATCTACCGATTCGACCCGCAAGGCAAGCTCCTCCAGACCTTGGACACCGTGGCGCTAGGCATCGACACGGATTGCGCGAGCGTGAACAAAGAAGCTCAAGTCGGCGCTGGGCCGCAACTTCCAGCGCCGGATGGCCTGGCTCAACGAACGGCGGACCGTGGACGACGTGCTGCCCTTGCCGGACGGTCCGGGGCTGCTGGTCCGCAGCGTTCAGCAGGGGCAGGTGCGGTGGGCGCTCAAGGTGCTGCGCCACGACGGAAGCGTGGCGGTCTACGACGTTCCCGTGCACGCGCAGACCCCCCTCGCGCATCTCAAGGGAGATCTTCGCCAGGGCCGGCTGGTCCTGCTGCTGTGGGAATACTCCCAGGATGGAAAGCCGGATGGAGCACCCTTGCCGCGCCTTCTTCTTGCTTCGCCGCCGGGTTCCTGACGGTGTCTAATATTTATTTTGGTCAAATGAAAAGGAGAACCGATGAGCAGAATGATTCGCTTGGTGGTCGTGTTGTTGGTCGGAATTCTGTCGTTCGTCTCTGCCGGAACCAAAGCGTCGGCCGGTTGTCTCAACAACCGAAACTCTGAGCTGACCATCATCGACGGCCAAGAAGTTTGTGCTTACACGGGTGACGGCTGTAGCGCCTGCTATACAGGTGGCAAGCGTGGGAACGGTTCGTGGGACCTTTGCTACACCGACTGGGCCACGGGCGACATGGCCTGCACGTATTACAACTGAGCGATGGGGTTCTCCCTTCTCCTGGCCGCTTGGCTCCACGCCTCTTTCGGGCAGGTTCAGTGGCGGGTCGTCCACCACGATAGCCGGATAACGGCGGGGTGGGGATTGCCCGCGCTCGCCGCGGAGGCCTCGACCAAGCCTCCGGCCCGCTCGATATGGCTCTGGTCCTGGCGGCACGCTCCCCTCGCCACCGTGCCCGGAAATACTCTGGAGGGTGGCGACCTTGCGGGGGACGGTCCTTTCTGGCTGGAGGTCAACGTGCCGCGCCGCGCGCGCGCCACGCCCGCACGCCTCGTCGCTGCCCCCATCGAGATGTGGAGACAACTCCCTGAGAGCGATCTGCCGAGTTGGCCGGTTCCCGGGAGCGGACATCTCGCGGTGCCGGTAGACCGGCGTCAAGCCTGGCGCCTGCGGCTCGTCGCGGAAGGCGAGGGGAGCTGGTGGGCCGATGCTCCGGCTAACCAGCGGTCGGTAGTCCTCCGGCCGGTCTCCACGCGCGGGGTGGATCTCACCGTGCTCCTGCCCAACGGCAAGCCGGCCGACAAAGTCCATGCCTCGGTCGGAGAGGCGGCCGCGCCTCAGAGCTCGAGCCGTACCTGGGCGCTGCTCGCCGACGCGTCGGGCCGGCTCACGGCGGCGGGACTGCCCGACGAGCAGGAGATCTCGCTCAATCTGTTCCAGCCCGGCTTTCCACCCCTGGTGGTCCGGGGATGGCCAGGGAGGCTGCCGCATCAGGTGACACTCTCTCCAGGAGCCGAGATCTCAGGGCGCGTCACGGACCGCGACCGCCGCGCGGTCGCTGGCGCGAGCGTGGAGATCGAGACCTGGATCGCGCGGTCGCCGCGGCTGCTCCGATTGAGCGAAAAGAGCAAGGCCGACGGGTCATTCACCCTACGCGGACTGCCGCTCGGACGCTCGACCCTCACCCTGCGCGCCCCGGGCTATGTGCCGGTGGTCGAGCCGCTCGAGCTCACCGCGGGGGAGCGGAAGGAGCTCGGAGTTCGCGTGCTCGAGCCAGGGCGCAGCCTGGTGGTTGAGGTTGTCGATGAGCTTGGCCAGCCGGTCTCCGGAGCAGCCATCGAGGCGGGGTCCGGTCTCTCTTCGACCTCCGACGGTGCAGGCCGTGCCGAGCTGGTGGGAGTGCCCCTCGCGCCGCTGGAGCTGCGCGGCACGGCGTTCGGTCACCAGTCAGGCTCGCGCCGTCTCCAGCCACCGCTGCCCTCCCGGGCCACGCTGGAGCTGCGCCGGGGCTTTACAGTGCGGGGTCGCCTTCTCGACCCCTCGGGCGTGCCGGTCACTTCGGGCTCGCTGGAGATCGTGGCCGCCAATTGCAGCAGCGAAGGAACTGTCCATGCGGACGGGCGCTTCGAGGAGGAATTCCAGACCGGCCAGGAGGCCCAGCTCGCATTGCGGTCGCCCGGGACCCGGGAGCTGCGCCTGCGGCTCGCGGCCGGTAAGGCGGGAGAGGTCCGCGATCTGGGAGACCTGATGACGCCGGTGAGCCCCGAGGTCGTAGGCGCGGTCGCCGGAAACCATGAAGAGCCGATTGCGGGGGCGCGGGTCTGGCTTCCGCGCCCGGGACCGCAGGGACCTTCCATGGCCTGGGGGGCTCGCGATCTGGTGGAAACGAGGAGTGGCGAGGATGGGCGCTTCAACCTCGCCGGGCTCCCGCCCGGCCCGGCGACCCTGCGCATCGAGGCGGCAGGCTATGCCCGGGCCACGCTCGATGTGGTGGTGCCGGAGACGGCGACCAGCTCAGCGGGGGTGGACGTGGGGACCATCACTCTCGGAGAAGGGGCCCTCGTGCGCATCCATGCGGACCCCGCGCAACTCGGCCGGGATGCGTCAGGGGATGCCGTCGCGCGGGTCGATCTGCGGCGGCATTGGCTCGCCCCGGACATGCTGAGCGCGCAGCTCTGGAATGGAGAGGCCGAGGTGCCCAACGTGCCGCCGGGAGCTGCCCGGGTGTCGGTCGTCACCGGCCCGAAGGTCCTCTGTGAGCAGGAGATCGACGTCCCTGGCGATGGCGCCGCGCTCGACGTCGATTGCGCCCCGGGAGCCTTGCTGGTTACCGGCCGGGTGCTCGTCGGCGGTGCCGCCGCCGGTCCCGGAGTGCTCGGCTGGCGGTCGGCCGAGGCTCAGGGCTGGGCCCGCATTGACACCCAGGTCTCTCCCACCGGTCTGCGGCAGCAGCAGTCCTTCGCCGCCGGCCGGCCGCAGGTCGACGTCGAGGTGGCGGCGGACGGGACCTTTCAGACCCGGGATCTGGCCCCGGGTTCCTGGCGGGTCTTTTTTCAACCCCTGCAAGGGTCGGCCACTCCAGACGTACCCCTGGAGATTCCGCGCGGAGACCGCTTCGAGGCCGTTCTCCCCTTTGCCGGCCTGAACGTCACCGGCGTGGTGGTCACCAAGGACGGCAGCCCGGCCGGCGGCGCCCAGGTCAGCGAGCTGACGAGCGGCGCCCTTGCGATCGCGCGTGCCGACGGCAGTTTCCTGCTGGCGGGTCTGGCTCCCGGGAAGCTTGCCCTCCAGGCCCGCCAGGACGAGCTGGCGAGCACCGTGACGCCGATCGATCTCTCCGCCGCGACGCCGCCCGCTCCGGTCCGGCTGGTGGTCGGGCGGCAGAGCCCGCCGCAGGTGGTGGTGACGGTGCTCGACCGCGCCGGCGCTCCGGTTTCAGGGGCCATGGTCTTCTTCGAGGAGGAAGGCAAGGGCATGCGGCTGCTCGCCACGAGCACGGATGGGAGCGCCGCGGCCGGGATCGAGGCTCCGCTCGCCCCCCGGGTGCGCGCCGGGGCGTTCGCCGGCGGCGGCTTCGCGCTCGGCGACTGGACCGGCCTGGAAGAGGCGCGGCAGGGCCTCACCCTGCAGCTTGCGGGGACCGGCGGCCTGGTCGTGCGGAGCGCCAGGGGAGAAGGGGCGGCGCGGGTGCTGTCTCCGAACGGCTGGGATCTCTCCTGGATGATGCGGCTGCTCGGCGGCGCCACCGAAGTCACCCCGGCGAAACCCTTGCGGCTCGAAGGCCTGCCGGCGGGCGACTACACGGTGACCCTGGGGCCGTCCGCGGCCACGGTGAGCGTCACCGCGGGCGGCCTCGGCGAGGGGACGCTCGAGTAGCGGACCCCCCTACCCGTAGCTCTCGTGGTGCTCGCGGTCGGGCGGGACGCCGATCGTCTTCAGGGCGGCGAGGACCGTCTCCAGGAAGCGGGGCTGCGGCTCCTCGCCGCGGGTGCGGGCGGCCTGCTTCTCGAAGTTCGAGAGGCCCGGGCCGCAGGTGTAGACCTCGACCGCCGTGGGGTCCGGAATGAATTCGCGCAGCAGCTCCTCGCCCACCCGGCCGTGGCGGATCTCCGCCCCGGGGGAGGTCCGCCGCTCCCGCGAAATGGCGTGGACGAGGCGGAGCTTCTCCGGGAAGCGCTCGGCGAGCCCCTGGAGCTGGCGGCCGAAGATGATGTCGTCCCAGGTCTTGTTGCCGTAGATCAGGGTGTGCCGCAGGCTCATCCCCGTCTCCAGGCAGAACTTGAGCAGGCTGTAGTTGGGCACGATCCCCGAGCCGGCGCAGACGTGGACGACGTGGTCGGTGCGCGTCTCGATGTCCGGCGGCAGGACGTAGGGCCCGCCGATGCCGGTCGCTTTCAGGCTCATCCCCGGCCGCACGGCGTAGGTCAGGAAGGGCGAGAGCAGCGGCGGGTACTTGGTCTGCCCCTTGACGTAGGTCTCCGCCTTGATCGTGATCGCGAGCTGCTTTTCGTGCGGCGCCGAGGTCAGCGAGTAGGCGCGGCCCGGCTCCTTCTTCCCCTTGGCGTCCTCGAAGTAGCCGCAGAGGCTCGCGAGCGCCGGGAACTGCTGCGGCCGGATGGTGATGAACTGGCCCGCCTGGTACTCCAGCCGCTCGCCGCCGGCGAAGAGGTTCAGCGTCACGGTGTCCGCCGTCTCCCAGATCACCTCGGAGATGAGGAAGCTCCAGCTCGCGGATCTTCTGCCGCGGCGCCTTCGCCGGCGGCTCCGCCGTTCTCTCGCCCGTTCTGGGAGGGAGGTTCCGCAGGGTGTCCGGCAGGGCGGCGGATGGGACCTCGGGCTCGGCCATAGTCTTCCTTCCTCCAGAACGGGTTGGCGGACCGGTTGATTCTAAGCCCATTCCTGGATTCCTTCTCCTACACCGCTTCGACCGGCCGGTGGCCGGTGACCTCCTCGTCGAGGGGGATGACGTCCCACTCGATCCGGTAGACCGGCACCGGGTGGGCCTTGCCCCGCAACGGCCAGGGGGTGAGCGCCGAGACCGGGGGCGGCCGGCGCAGGGCGGCGTAGAGCGGCTCGGCGATCAGGATCTCCCCCGGCCCGGCCTCCGAGCAGAGGCGCGCCGCCGTGTTCACCGCGTCGCCGATCACCGTGTACTCCAGGCGCCGGGCGCTGCCGATGTTGCCGGCGAAGACCTCCCCGGCGTTGATGCCGATGCCGATCGACAGCGGCGGGAGCCCCTGGCGGATCCAGCGCTCGTTGAGCCCCGCCAGCGCCCGCTGCATGGCGAGCGCCGCCTGGGTGGCGCGGTCCGCGTCGTCGGCGCGGGCGATCGGCGCCCCCCACAGCGCCATCAGCGCGTCGCCCATGAACTTGTCCAGCGTGCCGCCGTGCTCGAAGACGATCTCGACCATCTCGGTGAAGTAACGGTTGAGCAGGCTGGCGATCTCGTCCGGGCTCATCCGCTCGGAGAGCGAGGTGAAGCCGCGGATGTCCGAGAAGAGCACCACGACCTGGCGCTTGGCGCCGCCGAGCTGGATCTCCCCCTCCTGGCCGGCGATCTGGAGGGCGAGATCGGGGGTGAAGTAGCGCTGGAAGTTGGAGAGCACCACCGCCTCGCGCCGCATGCGCTCGATCAGCTGGCCGTTCTCGATCGCCACCGCCGCCATGCCGGCGAAGGCGGTGAAGAACTCCAGGTCCTCCTCGCTGAAGGAGTGGCCGGCCCCCACGCTCTCGAGGTCCAGGCTGTCGAGATAGATGATGCCGAGCACCTCCCCGGGGCTCGCCAGCAGCGGCGCGCAGAGGGCGCTCTGGATGCCCGAGGTGCCGGCGATCTCGGCCGGCACGTTCTCCGACAGCACCGCCACCCGCTCCTCCACCGCCTTGCGGGCGATCGCCCGCGGCACCCGCCAGCTCCCGGCCTTGGACTCCACCCGGCTGCGCCAGACCCGCGGCACCAGCTCCCCGGCCTCGACGGTCATCACCGCCACCCGGTCGACGCTCATCACCTGGAAGGTGAGGCCGACAATCTTGTCGAGCAGCCGGTCGACGTCGGTCTGCTGCGAGAGCTCCTTGGCGATGTCGAGCAGGAGGTTGAGCTTGCGCGCCTGGCGGTCTTCGCGCGAGGCGCCGGCGATCCTGAGCAGCGAGGAGCCCGGCGGCCCCTCCACGAGCTGCGCGGCGATGTCCACCCGGCCGCCCACCGGCATCTGGCGCAGGATGGTGGCGTCGAGCGAGCCCTCGCCGTCGAACGCCTCGGCGAGATCCGCCGCCGCGGCCGGCTGCTCGGCCACCACCTCGAAGTCCACCTTGCCGAAGGCGAGCCGCGAGCCGGGGGTGGCGAGCGCGTCGGTGACCCGCGCGCCGTCGAGGAAGGTGCCGTTGGTGGAGCCCGCGTCGCGCACCCGCACCCCCGCTCCGGCGAGCTCCAGCTCGGCGTGGCGGCGGGAGACGGTGGGGTCCTGGATCGGCAGGTCGCACACGGCCGCCCGGCCGACGCTGAACGCGCGTCCCCCCGTGACCACGAGGGAGGGGGTTCCGGTGGTGGCGACCAGCTTCAAAGGCAAGAGAACCTCGCTCCGGAGCGTCGAGCCTCCGGAACCGGATACGCTACTACAAACACGTGACGGCGGCCTTTCCTGCGGAGGCGTCCCGGCGCCGCCGGGCGCGCGAGCCCCCTCCAAGCGGGGAAATAATCCCTCTCCTTTCTACGCTTGAACCGCTCGAAACGTCTGTGGTACCCTTCGCGGGTCCGCTGGATGGTTCACCGGACACGTGGCGCATTCGTCTAGGGGTCCAGGACGCCGCCCTCTCACGGCGGTAACACGGGTTCGAATCCCGTATGCGCTACCAGCGTCACCCGGACGATGACGTTTCCGCGGAGCCCGGCCCTGGCCGGGCTTTTCGATTCTAGGTCTCCGATTTCCAAGCTCCCCGCATGTCCCGCCGCTCCATCGTCCTCGTCCTCGTCGTCCTCCTGGTGCTCGGCGCCCTCGGCCTCGGCTTCTGGCTGACCCGCAGCGCCGGCGACCGGGAGGGGATCGTCAGCCGGCTCGAGATCTTCCCTTCCGAGGACCGCCTGGTGCTGAAGCCCGCCAGCTTCGCCGAGCTGCCCGGCTGGCGCGAGGACGCCGTCGAGGCGGCGATGCCGGCCCTGCTGCGCTCCTGCGGCAAGCTCGGCGCCAAGCCCGGCGAGGAATGGCGGGAGGTCTGCGCCGAGGCGGCCCGGCTGCCGCCGGGGGACCGGGAGGCCGCCCGGCGCTTCTTCGAGACCCGCTTCCAGCCCTGGTCGGCGCGCAACCACCGCAACCCGATCGGCCTCTTCACCGGCTACTACGAGCCGCTCCTCCACGGCAGCCGCCGGCGCCACGGCCGCTACACCGTGCCGCTCTACGGCCGGCCGCCGGAGCTGGTGATGGTGGACCTCGGGCACTTCCGCGACGATCTCAAGGGGAAGCGGATCGCCGGCAAGGTCGAGGCGGGCGCCCTGGTGCCCTACCCGGACCGCAAGCAGATCGACGAGGGGGCGCTCGCCGGCCGCCGGCTGGAGATCCTCTGGGTGGACGACGCGGTGGACGCCTTCTTCCTCCAGGTGCAGGGCTCGGGGCGGGTGCGGCTGGAGGAGGGGGGCGAGGTGCGGGTGGGCTACGCGGCGCAGAACGGCCGGCCCTACGCCTCGATCGGCAAGGCGCTGATCGACCGCGGCGCCCTGCCGCGCGACGCGGTCTCCCTGCAGACGATCCGCGCCTGGCTGGGCGCCCATCCCGACCAGATGCGCCCGGTGCTGGAGAAGAATCCCTCCTACGTCTTCTTCCAGGAGACCCGGGGGGAAGGCCCGATGGGGGCCGAGGGGGTGCCGCTGACCCCGGGCCGCTCGCTGGCGGTGGACCTCAAGTACATGCCCCTCGGCGCCCCCGTCTGGCTGGCCGGCGGCCTGCCCGCCCTCCGCCCGGGCGAGCCGGACCGCCGGCTCCGCCGCCTCCTCGTCGCCCAGGACACCGGCGGCGCCATCCGCGGCCCGGTGCGCGGCGACCTCTTCTTCGGCTTCGGCCCGGAAGCCGAGTCGCTCGCCGGGCGGATGAAGCACCGCGGGAAGCTCTGGGTGCTGCTGCCGAAGGGTGTTGAGCCGAAAACCTAGAGAGTCGGCGGCTCAGCGAAGCTTCGGCAGGCCAGCGAAGCTTCGGCGGCTCAGCGAAGCTTCGGCAGCGAAAAACAAGCTTCGGCAGCGCAGCGAAGCTTCGGCGGCTCAGCGAAGCTTCGGCAAGCCAGCGCAGCTTCGGCAGCGTAGCGAAGCTTCGGCAGGCCAGCGCAGCTTCGGCAGCTCAGCGAAGCTTCGGCGGGCCAGCGCAGCTTCGGCAGCGAAAAACAAGCTTCGGCAGCTCAGCGCAGCTTCGGCAGGAAGCTTCGGCAGGAAAAAGCGGGGCGCCGGCCGTCCCCTCCGGCCGGCGCCCCTTTCCAGCGGATCGATCGAACGGCGGGTCAGTGGCGGATCGCCACCGTGGACGTGTTGCCCGAGCGCCGCTGAGCCCGCTCCGGCCTCTGCGCCGGCGCCGGCTTCACGGCCGGCTTCGGGCCGAAGGCCTGCCGCAGCACCGGCCCCAGCACGGCGGGGTGGAACAGCGCCGCCGGCGACTTCAGCATGTGGTTGACCTCCTGGAAGCGGCGGAAGACCTCCTGGCTCTGCGGGATCAGCCGGATCACCTGCTCGATGTACCAGTGCATGAGCTTCACCTTGGGGGTGATCCTGCCGCCCTGGGTCGCCGGCCAGCGCAGGTCCTCGCCGGTGGTGAGCGCCCAGGGGGCGGCGACCAGCTTGGCGACCTGCTTCTGGAAGCGGCGGCTGTCGAGATGGCCGTTGCCCCGGCGCAGGCCGTCGCGCAGCGCCAGCGCCTCCAGACCGGTCAGCGTCATGCCCACGCCGTAAACCGGGTTGAAGGCGCACACCGAGTCGCCGAGCGCCGCGAACCCCGGCGGCACGCTGGCCTTCTCGTAGTGGCAGAGCCGGTTCTCGGTCTTGCGGTAGCCCCAGATCCGGGAGAGCGGCCGGGCGTGCTCGATCGCCCGGTAGAGCTCCGGCGAGGAGAGGCTGCGGGCGAAGCGGAGGAAGCCCTCCTCGTCGGTCGGCGGGTAGTCGTGCATCACCCCGGCGATCGTCACCAGCCAGCGGTTCCCCTCGATCGGCTGGATGATTCCCGCCCGCGGCTGGTAGGGCGGCCGGTTCATCAGCAGCAGGTTCTTCCAGTCCTTCTTGAAGTCCTCGACCGGCTCGTAGATCCGCGTCGCGTATCCCCAGAAGGCGTCGACCACCGTCTCCTCGGGGCGGGTGAAGCCGGCGGCCTGCAGCCACTCCGGGGCCTTCGAGCCCCGGCCGCTGGTGTCCACCACCAGATCCGCCGCGATGGTGTTCATCACGACCGGGACGTTCGGGTCCCGGTGATGGGGATGGAGGTTCACTCCCTCGACCCGGGAGCTTCTCCTCGTTCAGCGCCAGACCGGCGACCTCGAACCCCTGGAGCAGGGTGATCTTCGGGTCGGCCAGCAGGTGCCGGCGCATCGCCGCCTCGAGCAGCGGCCGGGTGAAGGTGCAGAACTCGAGGCCGATCTCGGCGCGCGGCGACCAGCCGGAGCGATAGAGGATGCGGAAGTCCCGCCCCTGGTCGAGCAGATGGGCGCCGGCCTCCTGGAGGTCGGCGGTGATCCCCGGGAACAGCTCCTCGGCGACCATCAGGCCGCGCTTGAGGAAGAAGTGGAGATGGCGGGCCTGCGGCACGCCCGGCCGGTGGTCGCCGTCGTTGGTGGGCAGATGATCGCGCTCGATCAGGGTGACCCGGTCGAAATGCCCGGCGAGCACGCGCGCCGCCAGCATGCCCCCGATGCTCCCGCCCACCACGATCGCGTGGCGGCCGGAGACTGCGCCTTCGTCGTTCCGATGCTGCGATGAGCTTCGGCCCTGCATGGTGTCCCTCCTTTCGGGACTGAAACGGCTTCTTCGGTACGGCTGCCCAAGTCCCTGTGCATAAGAAATGCCAGCGGCTGGGTCATCTTTTCCCGCCGGGGGGTGGGGTAAGAATTTCCGCTATGCTCCGCCGGGAGGTACGGCCATGCGTCTACGAGTCCTGGGCAGCTCCGGCGGCTATCCCGCCCCCGGCAATCCGAGCACCGGTTTTCTCCTCGAGCACGGCGGCGCCAGGCTGTGGATCGATGCCGGCAACGGCACCTTCGCCGAGCTGCAGCGGGCGGTGGACTTCACGCGGGTCGACGCCCTCCTGCTCAGCCACGTCCACGCCGACCACTGCGCCGACGTCTATCCCCTTCACGTGGCGATCCGCTACGGCCTGGCCAACGGCTTCAAGCTCCCCCTCTACGCCCCGCCGGGGGCGCTGGAGACGCTCGGCGGGCTGCTGGGAGCGGGCGGCGCCGGGCAACTCGCCGAGGCCTTCGACTTCCATGAGATCGAGGCCGGCCGGGCGGTCGAGATCGCCGGCGTGCGCTTCACCTTCCTGCGCACCGACCACCCCATCCACGCCCTGGCGATGCGCGCCGAGACGGCGGCGGGCGCGCTCACCTACTCGTCCGACACCGGCCCCGCCGCCGACCTCGCCGGCTTCGCCCGCGGCGCCGACCTCCTCGTCTGCGAGGCCAACTACCAGGACGCCAGGATGGGCCCGCCCTTCCACCTGAGCGCCCGCCAGGCCGGCGAGACCGCCCGCCGCGCCGGCGTCCGGGAGCTGGCGCTCACCCACGTCTGGCCCACCCTCGACCCGCGGATCTCGGTCGAGGAGGCGCGGCAGGCGGCGGGAGAGATCCCCGTCCGCTGGGCGGGGCCGGGCGAGGTCTTCGTCGTCGGCAGGCCGGATTGAAAAACTGCTTGGGGGGATTTGTAAGGGGTGCCGCGAGAGAGGGCAAACCGTGACACCTCCCCGAAAGATCCGGAGTGTCAGGCCGTGTCACTGACGGAGGCCGGGCGCGTCCTCCGTCAGGGTCACCCCCGCCGCGGAACCCCCGCTGCCTCGTTGCTTTTATCTGGCAATTGACCAGCAACAAAAATTCGCATAGAGCTTTGCAAGGAATTGTCACCTGAGTTGTCACCCCGGTTGTCATCTTTAACAATCCGCCAACCCGATCATGGAGCGACCCGTATGCCCTGGATTCAGATCTCGAAGAGCGAGAACCGCGCCGTCTGGCTGCGCACGGAGGCGATCCTCGGCCTCGCCACCCCCGAGCGGGGGGGCACCGGCACCCGCCTGCTGCTGATCTCGGGCGAGGACCTGGAGGTGGCGGAGGAGCGCGACGGGCTGCTGCAGAAGATCCGGGAGCTGGAGGGGACCGCCGCCAAGGACCGCCGGGTGGGGTTCCCGGGGGAGTCGTAGAGACTACCCGCCGTACTTGATCGGGTCGCCCAGCTCGTCGAGGGAGAAGTTGGCCATGATCTGGTGGCCGTTGAAGTCGAGGACCCGCATGTCCTCCGCGCTCTCCGGGTTGTCGAGGTCGCGGGAGACGCTGGCGAAGGAGTCGGCGTAGCGCCCGCGGATGGCGGCGAGGCTCACCTCGTAGGCGATGAACTTGTCGATCCCCTTGTAGCGCAGCTTGCTGACCAGCCGCTCGTCGGTCAGCTTGGGGTAGGTCGACAGCAGCAGGAGCGGCCCGCTGCCGGCGAAGACGATGTAGGCGCGCATCGGTCTCGGGCTCATCTTCTTTAGATGTCCTTCTGGAAATCAGGCGACAAGGTATCAGGCGACAAAATAGGCGCTGGCGCGGATCTGCAGGCGCGCCCGCGGCTCGAAGCCGCTGCCGACGACGGCAAAGGCGCTGGTGCTGCCCAGGATGGGGAGCACGATCCAGCCGTCGAAGCTCTCGCCGCCGGCGTAGGGGGGGACGACGGGCTCGATCTCGGCGATCTTGGTCCAGTGGTCCTCGTCGGGATCGAAGGAGGCGCGCAGCTCGACGTAGGCGCGGTCGAGGTCGATCGTGCGCTGCCCGGAGGGGTGCCAGATCGAGAACACGAAGCGCACCTCGTCGTAGGCGCTGGTGCCGAGGAACGCCTTGCCGGCGATCAGCAGCGGGAAGGTGAAGGAGCCGGCCGTGTCGGTGGCGAAGATCTCGGGCGTCGGGTCGAAGACCACCTGCCGCGGCGGGGTGGGGGTGGTGGCGTTCATCTCTTCTCCTCAGGGGAAGCGGCGCCCCGGGCCAGGGCGAGGGCGCGCTCGACGTCCCGGCGGGTCGCCGCGGCGTCCTTGCCGGCTCCGGCGCCGAGCAGGGGGGCGGCGAGGCCGAAGGCGACCGCGCCCGCCCTGGCGTAGGCCGGGATCTCCTCGATGCCGAAGCCGCCGGCGGCCAGCATGGGGATGTCCCCCAGCGGGCCGCGGATCACGGAGAGGTAGGCCGGCCCGCCCACCGGCGGCAGCGGGTAGACCTTGACCAGGTCCGCCCCGAGCTCGGCCGCGTGGACGATCTCGGTGGCAGTCAACGCGCCCATGACGAGGAACAGGCCGGCCCGGCGGGCCTCCCGCGCCACGTCGGCGCTGACGTTGGGGGTGACCAGGAACTCGGCGCCGGCCGCGACGGCCTCGCCGGCGCGGGCGGCGGTGGTCACGGTGCCCATGCCGAACCAGGGCGGGCCCTCGGCGCGGCCGGTCCCGCCGGCGCCGGCATTCCGCTCCGCCAGCAGCTCGCGCAGCAGCCCCGCGGCGCCCGGCACGGTGAAGGTGATCTCGACCATCTCAACCCCGGCGGCGGCGAGCGCCCGGGCCTGGGCCGCCGCCTCCTCCCGGGAGGGGGTGCGCACGACGCCGATCACCGGCGCCCGGCGCATGCTGAGCGCGACGGAGTCACGAATCTGGAGGGTGGTAGCCATTGGGCGGGGAGTCTATCACCGCCATCTTTCCGCGCGGAATCCACCCTCCCGGGTGGGAAAGAGGACCCTTCCAAGGTATGATGACGTGTCGCGCAAGGAGGGGAGCGCTTTCCGTCAGGATCTGAACGGCAGATGGCAGTGTCCGATCAACCGGTAGAAAGAGAGTCGCTGGACGAGCTCCTGCGACGGCTCAGGCCGAGGCTGAAGCAAGTGCTCGGCCGATACCGTATTCCGGCGCACGACGCCGAGGACCTGGTCCAGGAAGCCCTCATCTCGACCATCCAGAAGTGGGACGTGATCCAGGATCCGGAAGCCTGGCTGCTGGTCACCCTGCGCAACCGCTGCGTCGTCTACTGGCGCAAGCGGCGCAACAACCTCTACAACTCGGTCGACACGGCCATCCTCGAGCTCCTCGCCGAGCCGATCGCCGCGCCGCAGGTGAAGTCCGAGCTGCTCTGGGACCTCAACAACCTCCTCGAGGAGCTGCCGCCGCGCTGCCGCAAGCTGCTGCGGCTGCGCTACGGCCTGGGCTTCGACTCCACCGAGGTGGCCGAGCGCATGGGCTACCACCCGTCGAGCGTCCGCAAGGTGGCCCGGCGCTGCATGGCCGCGCTCGCCTTCCAGATGGTCGCCCGCGGCTTCACCAAGGCCCCCGTGGCCGCCGACGACGACGAGTCGGACGCGTAGGAGGCGGGGAACAAGGGACTTAAGGGACCCAAGGGACTGCAGGGACATCAGGAGGTCCTTGGGGTGAGCCCTGGTGAATTCCTGAAGTCCCTGGAGTCCCTTTCGTCCTTTAAGTCCCTTGTTCTCTTCTTCCGACCGCCCTACCTCTCCTTCTCCCCAAGCGCCCCCAGCGCCCGCCGGCACACCCCGCGCAGGATTCGCACGTCCCGGCTGTCCGGCGCCGCCCGGGCGGCGAGGCGGCGCAGGTCGCGCAGCACGCCGGCGAAGGAGTCGTCGCGCTCGAAGCCGATCCGCGCCAGCACCTCGGCGGCGTGGCCGAGCAGGCCGTCGATCTCGGCGGCGCTCGCCGGGGGCTCCGGCGGCGCCACCGGGGCGGCGGTCTCTCCACCGTGGCCACCCTGGGCGATGCGGGCGATGAACAGCTCGTAGGCGAGGACCAGCACCGCCTGGGCGAGGTTGAGCGTCGGCTGCACCGGCGAGCAGGGGATGGCGACCACCGCGCTCGCCAGCGCCAGCTCCTCGTTGGTGAGCCCCCCCACCTCGGGACCGAAGACCAGGGCGGTCGGGGTGTCCGGCGGGTCCTGGGCCAGCCAGCCGGGCAGCTCCCGCGGGGAGAGCAGGGGGATGCCCAGCCGGCGGTCGCGGGTGGAGGTGGTGCCGATGACGCGGCGGAACGGGGCGAGCGCCTGGTGGAGATCGGCGGCCCGCTCGGCGCCGTCGAGGATCGGCCTGGCGCCGACGGCGAAGGCGGTCCCCACCTTGCCGATCACCGCCGCCGGCTCCACCAGGATCAGCCGGTCGAGGCCCATGTTGGCCATCGCCCGGGCGGCGGACCCGACGTTCCCCTCCTCACGGGGGCGGACCAGGACGACGGCGGGAGGCAGCGCCAGGCTCCTACCGGAACCCGCGCCGCAGCTCGCGCTTGAAGATGGCGAAGGCCTCCTCGCCGTAGAGGCAGAGGACGACCCGCTCGAGCTTCGTCCCCCCCTGGAGGAAGCGGTGGACCTCGGTGAGGGTGATGCGGGCGGCGCGGTCGGTGGGGAAGCCGAAGTTGCCGGTCGAGATCGCCGGCAGCGCGATCGACTTCAGCCCCCGGCGGTCGGCCAGGGCGAGGGCGGCGCGCACGGCGGCGGCGAGCTTCTTCTCCTCGTCCCCCTCGCCCATCCGCGGACCCACGGCGTGGATCACCCAGCGGGCCTTGAGGTTCCCGGCGGCGGTCATCACCGCCGTGCCCACGGGGGTGCCGCCGATGCGGTCGCACTCCTCCTGGATCGTGGGGCCCCCCTTGCTGCGGATGGCCCCGGCGACCCCGGTGCCGAGCTGGAGCTGGTCGTTGGCGGCGTTGACGATCGCGTCCACCTCGAGCCCGGTGATGTCCCCCTCGATCAGCTCGAGCTGCGTGCCGTCCATCGTCACGGTCACTTTGTCGGTTCGGTTCTCGGTCATTTCCACCATCTGATTCCCCCCAACCATCATATCAGCCCCTGTATCCTCAATAGTGTAGACTCCTCGCCGCCATGTGGACGGAGCTTAAGGAACAGCTTTCCGGCGACCTCGCGCGGGCGATCCGGGAGCGCTTCGGCGTCGAGCACGAGCCGGTGCTGGAGGTGCCCCCGCGCCGCGAGCTGGGGGACCTCTCCTCGCCCGCCGCCATGCAGCTCGCCCGGGTGCTCAAGCGCAACCCGCAGGCGATCGCCGAGGAGCTCGCCGCCGCCCTCCAGCGGCCGGAGATCGTGCGCGACGTCCAGGTCCAGGGCGCCGGCTTCCTCAACTTCTTCCTCGACCGCCGCGCCTTCACCACCGCCCTGATGGACGCCGCCCTGGTCGGGGGACCGGCGCCGCGCGGCGGCAAGGTGGTCATCGAGCACACCAACATCAACCCCAACAAGGCGGCCCACATCGGCCACCTGCGCAACGCCGTGCTCGGCGACATCCTCGCCCGCTCGCTGAAGAGCCTGGGCTATCCGGTGGAGATCCAGAACTACATCGACGACACCGGCGTGCAGCTCGCCGACGTGGTGGTCGGCTTCCTCGACCTGCGGCGGATGTCCGCCGCCGAGGTGGCGGCCGTGCCCGAGCCGTTCGACTACTACTGCTGGGACCTCTACAGCGAGGTCGGCCGCTGGTACGAGGGGAACCCGGAGGGGCAGCGCCTGCGCCGCGAGACCCTGCACGAGCTGGAGACCGGGCGGGGGGAGCGCGCCGGGATCGGGCGCAGCGTGGCGCGGCGGATCGTCGCCCGCCATCTCGCCACCATGCGGCGGATCGACGTCTCCTACGACCTGCTGACCCGCGAGAGCGACATCCTCGGCCTGCAGTTCTTCGAGCAGGCGTTCGGCCGGCTGAAGGAGTCGGGCGCCGTGCGGCTCGAGAAGGACGGCAAGAACGCCGGCTGCTGGGTGATGCCCCTGTCGCAGGCCGAGGAGTTCGCCGGCCTCGAGGACCCGGACAAGGTGATCGTGCGCTCGGACGGCACGGTGACCTACGTCGGCAAGGACATCGCCTACCAGCTCTGGAAGTTCGGCCTCCTGGGACGCGACTTCGGCTACCGCTTCTGGGCCGAGGAGGGGGTCTGGGAGACCGTCCGCGAGGGGGTCGAGGGGCACCCGCTCTTCGGCAACGCCTGGCGGGTGTTCAACGTCATCGACGTCCGCCAGAGCTACCTGCAGAAGATCGTCCGCGCCGGCCTCCAGGCGCTCGGCCACGCCGCCGAGGCCGACCGCTCGGTCCACTTCGCCTACGAGATGGTCGCCCTGTCGCCCGCCACCGCCCGCCAGCTCGGCTTCCTCGACGCGGGGGAGGGGGAGGACAAGTTCCTCGAGATGTCCGGCCGCAAGGGGATCGGCGTCAAGGCGGACGACCTGATGGACCAGCTCATCGTCAAGGCGCGCGAGGAGATCGCCCGGCGCAACCGCGACCTCGGAGACGCCGAGCTCGACGGCCTCGCCCGCCAGATCGCCGTCGCCGCCCTGCGCTTCTTCATGGTCAAGGCGACCAACAACCGGGTGATCGCCTTCGACTTCGACGAGGCGCTGAGCTTCGAGGGGGAGTCCGGACCCTATCTCCAGTACTCGCTGGTGCGGGCGAAGAACATCCGCCGCCGCCTGCAGCAGGAGGGGATCGCCGCCGACGTCTTCAGCGAGGAGGTGGCGGCCATCCCGCACGAGGTGTGGAGCGAGGACCTCTGGGACCTGATCCTCGAGGTGGCACAGATGGGCGAGACGGTCGAGAAGGCCACCGAGACGCTGGAGCTCTCGCTCATCGCCCGCCAGGCGCTGGAGATCGCGCAGCGCTTCAACGCCCTCTATCACCGCCACCCGATCCTCCAGGAGAAGGACCCGCGGGTCCGCGCCGCGCGCTTGGCGACGGTGCAGATCTTCCGCCGCGGTCTCGAGACGCTGAGCGAGCTCCTGGGGGTTCCCGTCCCGGAGAAAATGTGACATGGAAATGGACGGCCGCCCCCAGCAGAAGAAATCCTCCCCCTGGCTCTACGTCGCCCTCGGCTGCGGCGCCGCGGTGCTGCTCGGCCTGCTCGCCATCTCCGGCGTCACCTATCTCATGTACCGGCAGGGCAAGGACTTCGCGGAGGGGTTCAAGGACCCCAAGGTGCGCGAGCAGAAGACGCGCGCGATCCTTCCCTACAAGGAGCTGCCGGCCGGCTACTACCCGGTGGGGGCGTTCTCCGTCCCCTTCCTGATGGACTTCGCCATCCTGAGCGACCGGCCGCCCACCGACGGCAGGCCGAACGACCAGCAGGGCTTCGACCAGCGCAGCTTCATCTTCATGAACATGCGCCACATGCGGAGCAACCGGGAGCAGATGGAGCGCTACCTCCGCGGCCAGGCCCCGGCCCCCCGGGACTCCGCCTGGAAGCAGTCGAGCGTCAACTTCAAGCCGAAGGAGCTGATCGGCCGCGGGGCGATCAAGCTGGGGGATACGGCGGTCCTCTATGCCGCCAACCGCGGCGAGGTCACCCACAAGGGGGGGCAGACCGGCGACGGCATCGTCACCATGGTCCTCCCCCAGTGCCCGGACGACCGCCTCCGCTTCGGCGTCTGGATCGGCCCCGATCCGCAGGCCGCCAAGCCGGTCGCCCAGGCCAACTATGCCGGCACGGCGGCGGACCCGCAGACGATCCACGACTTCCTGGATCACTTCCAGCTCTGCGGCGGGACGAAGTAGGGCGGCCCTTACCCTGCCGGCGGAGCCGGCCGCTTCTTCTTCTCGTCCCACCGCCGGTGCATCCAGAGCCACATCTCGGGGTGGGCGCGGATGTCCTCCTCGGCGATCTCCAGGTAGCGGCGGGTGAGGGCGAGGACGGCCGCGTCGCCGCTCCCTCCCTCCGGCGGGAAGACCGGCGGCCGGACCACCAGGCGGTAGCGGCCGCCCGGCTCGGGGTAGACGGTGAGCGGCACCACGGGGGTTCCCGAGCGCAGCGACAGCCGGGCGAGGATCGGGCTGGTGAGGGCCGGACGGCCGAAGAAGGGGACGGCGATCCCCTCCCGCTCCTGCACCCGCTGATCGATCAGGATACCGAGCCGGCCGCGCTCGCGGATCGTCTCCAGCATCCGGCGGGCGGCGCCGTGCTTGGGGATGACGGCGTTGCCGAAGCGCTCGCGCAGGGCGCGCAGCTCGCGGTCGAGCCACGGGTTGTCCGCCGGGCGGACCACGATGCTCATCGGGCCGCGGGTGAGGCCGATCAGCGGCGGCGAGAGCTCCCAGAAGCCGAGATGGGCGGTGAGCAGGAAGAGTCCCTTGCCGAGCCGCTCGGCCTCGTCGACGTGCTCCCAGCCCTCGAGGGTGAAGAGATGGCAGAGGTCGGCGGCGCCGAAGCGGGCCGAGGAGATGGCGTCGCACAGGGCGGCGCCGAAGTGGCGGAAGCACTCGCCGACCAGCCGCCGCCGCTCCCCCTCGGCCAACTCAGGGAGCGCGAGGGCCATGTTGCGCAGCGCGATCTCCCGGTGCCGGCGGTCGATCGCGTGGGCGAAGGCCCCGAGCCCGCGGCCGACCGAGCGCGCCGCCGGATGGGGAAGCGCCCGCAGGAACCCCTTGACCGCCAGATAGAAGGCGAGCTCGATCCGGTGGCGGACGGGGCGGTCCTTCTTCATCCCCGGATCCTCCCGATCTCCCCGTCCAGCCACTGCCAGAAGGCCGGCTCGGGCTCGGCGCGGATGGGCAGCTCGGCGAGCGGCGCGCCGAGCCGGCCGCGGAGCTTCACCCGGTCCTTGGAGGTGGTGAGGACGGCCACGGCGCCGCTCGCCCGCCAGGCCGCGTCGATGCGGACGAGGCTCGCCGGCGGGTAGCGGTGGTGGTCCGGGAAGCGCAGCTCGCCCGCGATCTCGAACCCGAGGGCGCGTACGGTGGCCGCGAACGCCTCCGGCCGGGCGATGGCGGTGACCAGGAGGACGCGCGCGCCGGCCGGCAGGCCGGCCCCTCGCGGCTCCTCGGGAACGGTGCGGCTGGCGAAGCCGGGGCCGGTGAAGCCGCGGGAGCGGAGCGCCTCGGCGAGCGTCTCGCCCTGGCGGTCCCCCGCGGGCGCGCCGGTGAGGATCACCGCGTCCGCCCGGGCGGACGCGGCGAGCGGCTCGCGCAGCCGGCCGGAGGGAAGGAGGCGGCCGCCGCCGAAGGGGTCGGCGGCGGGGAAGGCCAGGAGGTCGAGGTCGCGGCGGAGCCGCAGGTGGGAGAAGCCGTCGTCGAGGAGGAAGAGATCGGGCGCGGGGGCGAGCCGGCCGAGGGCGTGGAGGCCGGCCTGGTGGCGGTCGGGGCCGACCACCACGGCCACGCCGGGGAGCGCGCCGGCGAGCAGCACCGGCTCGTCCCCGGCGTCGAGGGGGCCGAGGAGCGGCCCCTCCCCGGCGCTCACCGCCCGCACCCCCCGCCCCCGGCCGGCGTAGCCGCGGGAGAGGATGCAGACGGCGAGCCCCTGGTCGCGCAGATGGGTGGCGAGGGCGGCCACCAGGGGGGTCTTGCCGGAGCCCCCCCAGTGGAGGTTGCCGACGCTGACCACCGGCCGCGGCAGCCGCCGGGCGCGGGAGCCGTACCACCGCCGCCGCAGCCGGTGGATGCCGCCATAGACGAGCTGCCAGGGGGAGGAGGGGGGAGCCGGGGCTTTCATGCCGCCGTCCCCGCTGTCCCCGCCGTCCCCGCCGGGATCACCGTCCCCAGCATCTCGATCGTCCGCGCCAGCGCGCCGCGGTTCTCTTCCACCAGGCGCAGGGCGCGCCCGCCCACCTCGCGGGCGGCGTCCGGGCTCTCCAGCCACTCGCGCCAGGCCGCCCCCAGCTCGCCGGCGTCCGCCACCCGGCGCCAGGCGCCGGCGCGGTCGAACGCCCCGGCCATCTCGCGGAAGTTGTGCATCGAGGGTCCCACGGCGAGCGGCACGCCGAAGCGGGCGGCTTCGAGGGGGTTGTGGCCGCCGGTGGGCGCCAGGGTGCCGCCGATGAAGGCCGCGGCGGCCAGGCGGTAGAGCCCGGCGAGCTCGCCCAGGCTGTCGAGCAGGAGGACCGCGGGGGAGCCGGACGGGCCGGACGGCGGCGGGGTCAGGGCGGTCCGCCGGACGAAGTCCTCGCCGCGCGAGCGCAGGAGCGCCTCCACCTCGTTCCAGCGCTCGGGGTGGCGGGGCGCGAGGACGAGGAGCGCCCGTCCATCATCAACATGATGAAAGGCGTCGAGCACCATCGCCTCCTCGCCCGCCATGGTGGAGCCGGCGAGGAGGAGGGGCCGGCCGCCGGCCAGGGTGCGCAGGGCCTCCTCCAGCTCCGGCCTGCGCGCCGGCTCGGGGGACTCGTACTTGAGGTTGCCGGTGACGGCGACGCGGCCGGGCTCGACCCCCAGCGCCAGGAGCCGGTCGCGGTCCTCGCCGCTCTGGACGCCGAAGCGGCCGACGCCGGAGAACAGGGGGCCCAGCAGGCGGCGCAGGCGCCGCATGCGCCGGAAGCCGCGGTCGCCGACCCGGCCGTTGATCACCGCGATGGGGAGCCCGCGGCGGCGCGCCTCGCGCAGCACCAGGGGCCAGTAGTCCCCCTCGACCAGCACCAGGGCGCGCGGCTGGTGGCGGCGGAAGAAGCGGCGGACGGCGAAGCCGAGGTCGAAGGGGAGGTAGGCCACCTCGGCGCGGCCGGCGAAGGCGGCGCGGGCGCGCTCCTGGCCGGTGGGGGTGACGGTGGTGACCAGCAGGGGGACCTCCGGCGGCAGCGCCCGCGCCAGGGTGGAGGCGACGCCGACCTCGCCCACCGAGACGGCATGCAGCCAGAGCGCCCCCGGCGCCGGCGGCGGACCGTCCGCCCGCCCCAGCCGGCCGGGGAGGGTGGGCAGGTAGTGGCCCCCCCGGCGGGCGAGCAGGAAGGGTCCCGCGGCGAGCAGGGTGGCGCCGATCGCGAGCTGATAGAGTCCCCGGAAGACGAAACGCATCTCGCGGGGCAGTATAATGGCTCGTTCGCCGAAGGACGGGATGCCGACGGGGGCCATAGACGCTCCCGCCCGCCACCCCGTATATACCAATGATCATGCTGAAGCTCGTCCATTCCAGCCGCCAGTCCAGCGCACCCCAGCACGCGCCATGGGCCGAGGTCTCCGACCGCGACCTCCTGCTGGCCGTGCGCGAGGGGCAGGAGCCGGCGCTCGACGAGCTCATCGGCCGCAAGACCAAGCCTCTCCTGCAGCTCTGCCAGCGCATCCTCGGCGACGTCGAGGAGGCGCGCGACGTGGTGCAGGTGACCTTCTTCAAGGTCTGGGAGAACCGCCGGAAGTTCGACGACCGGTGGAGCCCGAACACCTGGATCTACCGGATCGCCAGCAATCTCGCCATCGACCACCTGCGCTCGCGCCGCAGCCGGGAGCGCAGCCACGAGCCGGTGCGCCAGCACCTGATCCAGGTGGCCGACTCGCGCGCCAGCCGCGACATGACCCGCCTCCAGCAGACGGAGGTGGCGGCGATCTTCCGCGACCTGGCGACCGGTCTCTCGGAGAAGCAGCGGATGGCCTTCCTGCTGCGCGAGATCGAGGGCTTGTCCTCTCCCGAGGTGGCGGAGATCCTCAACTGCCGGGAGTCGACCGTCCGCAATCACCTGTTCAACGCCCGCAAGCACCTGCGCCGGGAGCTGCTGCGGCGCTACCCCGAGTACGCCGGCAGCTTCGGGGTATCTGCGGGCATCGCGGGCATCGCTCAGGAGACGGCGCTGTGAGCTGCCCCGACTGGAGCGGTCTGGCGGCCCTGCGCCGCCAGGACTCGCAGGATGCCGAGCCCGCGGGCTGGGCGGCGGCGGTGACGCACTTCGACGCCTGCCCGCGCTGCCGGCGGCAGGCGCTCCTGGCCGATCCCCTGCTGGTCTTCCGGCGGCTGCCGGCGGCGGAGCTCGACGAGGCCGCCGAGCGCTCCGAGGTCGAGACGATGCGCCAGGCGGTGACCGCCATGCGCACCGCCCGGCGGCTCGATTCCCGGCGGCGCTTCACCGGCTGGCGGCGGTGGGCGGCGGCGGCGGTGCTCGCCCTGGCCGCGCTCTCGGCGAGCTCGGAGAGCCGCGACCGTTCGCCGCTGGAGCTGCTGGCCCCGAGCCCGGCGCCGCTGGCGCTGGCGCCGCTCGCGCCGGCCGCGGGTCCGGACGCCGGACACGGGCAGGAGACGCTCGAAGGGCTGAACCGTCCCGCCGCTCGCGTCTATCAGATGAGCGGCAAGGACCTCTCGGTGGTCTGGATCGTGGACAAGAGTCTCGATGTGTGATCGGTGCCCCGATGCCTCGCCTCTCCCCCTTCGCCGGTTTCCGCGGCGGTCCCGCCGCCCGCGTGTCTCCGTTCCGCGCGTCTCACGGTAGACTCCCGATCCGATCCGTGTCACCCGTACGCCGCTCCGTGGTGGGCCTCCTGTGGGTCCTGATGCTGACCTCGGCCGTCGCGGTCCTGCCGGCGCAAGGGATTCAGGGGACGCAAGGGGTGGGGGAGATCGTGGTGCGGGCCTACACGTTCAAGTATCAGCAGGCGAGCGAGGCGGTGGCCATGGTCTATCCGCTGCTCTCGCCGAAGGGGGCGATCGAGCTGCAGCCCGGGGGGAACACCCTGGTGGTCCGCGACACTTCGGAGGCGCTCCGCCGGATCGTGCAGGTGCTCAAGGCGTTCGACCATCCGGGCCGGCCGCTGCGGCTGGAGGTCTACGTTGTGCGCGCCAGCCGCGCCGCGGTGTCGCCGCAGGTGCAGCACTCGGATCTGCCCGAGGCGCTGACCAAGCGCCTGCGCGAGCTGCTGGCCTACGACGTCTACGAGATGCAGGCGCAGGCGCAGCTCTCCGGCGCCGAAGGCCAGAAGGTGATCTACGAACTGGGGCCGGAGTACCGGGTGAGCTTCCGCTTCGGCACCATCCTGGAAGACCAGCGGGTCAAGCTGTCGGGCTTCCAGATCGCCCGGCGCGCCGAGGGGCGGCCGGCGACGAACCTGTTGCAGACCAATCTGAGCCTCTGGCTCGACCAGACGACCAGCCTGGGGCTGGCGAAGAGCGAGGCGAGCCGCGAGGCGCTGATGCTCGTGCTCACCCTGCGCGAGGGGAAATAGGCGATGCAGTTCATCTGTCGAGTGGGAACGCCGGACGGCCGCGTGCTCGAGGAGCTGATCACGGCGAGCGACGAGACCGCCCTGCGCAGCGATCTCGGCAAGCGGGGCTATCACCTGTTCGAGGCGAAGCGCCAGGGCATGGCGCCGAAGATGGGCCTGCCGGCGCTGCTGCGCGGCGGCCGGCGGGGGCGCATCCCGGTGCAGGACTTCCTGGTGTTCAACCAGGAGCTGGCGGCGCTGCTCAAGGCGGGCCTGCCGCTGCTCCAGGCGATCGACCTGATGCTCGAGCGGCTGCGCAACCCCACCTTCCGGGCGGTGCTGACCGACGTGCGCGACCAGATCAAGAGCGGCACCGACCTCTCCGAGGCCTTCGCCCTGCACGGCGACCTGTTCCCGCGGCTCTATCCCTCGTCGCTCAAGGCGGGCGAGAAGAGCGGCGAGCTGGAGGCGGTCATCCGCCGCTTCGTGCGCTACATGAAGCTGGTGCTCGACGCCCGCCGGCGGGTCATCTCGGCGCTGACCTACCCGGCCGTGCTGGTGGTGCTGTCGATCACCATGATCGCCGTGATGACGATCTACGTGGTCCCCCGGTTCATGAGCTTCTTCAACGAGCTCGACGCCGACCTGCCAATGATCACGCAGATCGTGCTGGGGGTGTCGAACTTCATGAGCGCGAACTGGGTGCTGATGCTGATCGTGCTGATCGGCGGCGGCCTCGGGCTGCGCGCCTGGGGGCGCACCGAGCCGGGGCGGCTGGCGATCGATCGGATGAAGCTGCGGGTGCCGGTCCTGGGGCCGGTGCTGCACCGGTTCGCGCTGTCGGAATTCTGCCGGTCGCTGGCGACGTTGCTCTCCGGCGGCATCCCGCTCGTGCCGTCGTTCGAGATCGGCATCGCCTCGGTGGGCAACGCCTTCGTGCGCAGCCGCCTCGAGCCGACGGTCCAGATGGTGCGCGAGGGGCGGGCGTTCCACGCGGCGCTGGAGGAGAGCGACATCTTCACCGAGATGTCGATCGACATGGTGAAGGTGGGCGAGGCGACCGGCTCGCTCGACGAGATGCTGAGCAGCGTTTCCGACTTCCTGGACGAGCAGGTCGAGACCCGGATGCAGCGGCTGCTGTCGCTGGTCGAGCCGCTGATGCTGGTGTTCATGGGCCTGATCATCGCGATCCTGCTGATCTCGATCTACCTGCCGATGTACTCGATGCTCGGTTCGTCGAAGTTCTAGCACTTGGTAGTGCAAGCGGTTGGAGTTTGAGCCCGCTCTCGGGGCTCGAGGAGTTGTGAAGATGGCAGTGATGAACGGCAGAACGGCGGTCAAGGAGCCCGAGGCGGAGACCGTCGAGCAGGCGCGGGCGCGCCTCGCCCGGGAACGGCGCGAGGCCGAGACGTTCGCCGCCCGCTATGGCCTGGAGTTCGTCGACATGACGCACTTCCGGATCGAGAACGACCTCTTCCGCCGCGTGCCCTTCGAGCTGATGCTGCGCTACGGGTTCATCCCCGAGGCGCAGCTCGACGGCCGCCTGTCGGTGGTGATGGCCGATCCGTCGAACGTGGTGAAGATCGACGAGCTGGAGCTGCTGCTCGGCCAGCCGGTCGAGGTCAAGGTGGGCGTGCGCTCGGCGATCGACGAGATCCTGCAGAAGTCGGAGAGCGCCCAGCGCGTGCTCGACGAGGCCTCGGAGGACTTCCGCATCCAGCTCGTCCAGGAGGACGAGGACGGCGAGGAGGTGCTGTCGATCGACCGCATCACGGCCGACACCTCGCCGATCATCAAGCTGGTCGACTCGACGATGTTCAACGCCATCCAGCGCCGGGCCTCCGACATCCACATCGAGACGCGCGAGAACGAGGTGATCATCAAGTACCGCATCGACGGCGTGCTCTATCAGGCGATGGAGCCGATCGACAAGCGGCATCACCAGACGATCATCAGCCGCATCAAGGTGATGTCGGAGCTCGACATCGCCGAGAAGCGCATCCCCCAGGACGGCCGCTTCAAGCTGCGCCTGATCGGCCGGACGATCGACTTCCGCGTCTCGATCATGCCGTCGGTCCACGGCGAGGACTGCGTCATCCGCATCCTCGACAAGGAGTCGATGAACAAGGAGTTCAAGAACCTGCGGCTCGACATCCTCGGTTTCGACGACGAGACGATGCGCAAGATCCGCAAGTTCATCCGCGAGCCCTACGGCATGGTGCTGGTCACCGGGCCGACCGGCTCGGGGAAGACGACGACGCTCTACGCCTGCCTCTCGGAGATCCAGTCCTCCGAGGACAAGATCATCACCATCGAGGACCCGGTCGAGTACCAGCTGCGCGGCATCACCCAGATCCCGGTCAACGAGAAGAAGGGGGTGACCTTCGCCCGCGGCTTGCGGTCGATCCTGCGGCACGACCCGGACAAGGTGATGGTGGGCGAGATCCGCGACGAGGAGACGGCGCAGATCGCCATCCAGTCGGCGCTCACCGGCCACCTGGTGTTCACCACGGTGCACGCCAACAACGTGGTGGACGTGCTCGGCCGCTTCCTCAACATGAACGTCGACCTCTACAACTTCGTCTCGGCGCTCAACTGCGTGCTGGCGCAGCGCCTGGTGCGCAAGGTCTGCGAGCACTGCCGGCAACCGGTCAAGGCCACCCTCCAGACGCTGGAGGAGAGCGGTCTCGACGCGGGGATGTATTCCGACTTCACCTTCTACGAGGGGCGGGGCTGCATCGAGTGCAACGGCACGGGCTTTCACGGCCGCGTCGCCGTCTCCGAGCTGCTCGACCTCTCGGATCACATCCGGGAGCTGATCCTGGACCGCCGGCCCGCCTCGGAGATCAAGCGCGCGGCCAAGGAAGAGGGAATGACCTTCCTGCGCGAGTCCGCGCTGGAGATGGTCTTTCGGGGAGTGACCACGCTGCGTGAGATCAACAAAGTTACCTTCGTGGATTGAGCGGACGCTGGGCTTCGCCCCGGTGCCGCCGCCGCCGCACGTCTTCTCGCTCGACGCCGAGCGGTTGCGCTACGGCCAGTTCGTGCGCGACCGCCACGGCTTCCGCCTGCGCGCCTTCCGCGAGCGGCCGCTGCCGCGCGACCCGTTCCAGCACGGCCCGCTCGGCGGCCCGCTGCGCGACCCGGCGGCCTTCCGCGCGCTGGTGGCGGCGATGGTCAAGGAGATCCCCGGCGGCCTGCGGGAAGCCTCGCTGGTGCTGCCGGACGCCTGGCTGCGCGTCACCTTCACCGAGAGCGGCGACCTGCCGAAGACCTCCGACGCGCTCGACGAGGTGCTGCGCTGGAAGCTGCGCCGCCTCGTCCCCTTCCGGGTGGACGAGCTGCGGGTCGGCGCCACCGAGGTGTCGCCGATCCCGGGCCAGGAGGAGCCGCGCCGGCTGCTGCTCGGCTTCGCCGTCGAGCAGCTCCTGGCGCAGATCGAGGAGGCCTTCGCCGCCGCCGGCGTGCGGATGGGGCAGATCGCGAACGCCAGCCTGTCGCTGCTCGCCGCCGTGGAGCCGGCCGCGGCGGGCGCCTTCTCGGCGCTGATCACGGTCGCCGACGAGGGGTACACGCTGATCTTCTCCCGCGGCGGCGAGCCGGTGCTCCACCGGTACAAGGGGTTCACCGGCAACCTGCCCGAGGCGTCGCGGGCGAGCTTCGTCGGCCGCGATCTCCGGCTCACCCGCAACTTCCTCGACGAGCACTTCCCCGGCTCCACGGTCGGGTCGGTGCTGCTGCTCGCGGCGCCCGAGGTCGAGCCGGTCTGGCTCGACCGGCTGGAGGAGGGGCTCGGCATACCCGCGGCCCCGGTGGACGGCCGGCACCTGCCGGCGCTGCGCGCCGAGGAGTCGAGCGTCCCCCCCTGGCGAAGCCTCGCTCCCATGCTCGGCGCCGCCCGGCAGGAGGTGGCATGAGCAGCCCCGAGAACCCCGGGCTTCGATCCCATCGAGCCGCTGGATCCGATGGACCCCATCCATCCGATCGATCCGATCGATCCGGTGGAGACCGAGACATCGCCGCGGCGCCCGGCCTCGCCGGTCGTGCTGGCCGCGCCGCCGGACCGCGTCGATCCGCTCAACCTGGCCCGCCGGCCCTTCCTCAACAGCCGGCCGGTGGTGCGGGTGTCGCTGCTCCTCTGGGCGCTCGGTCTCGCCCTTCTGATCGGCAACGTGTCGCGGTATCTGACCTACCGCGACCGCTCGGCCGACAAGCGGCAGCAGATCGCCCGCGGCGAGGCGGAGATCGAGCGCCAGCGGGCGCTGCAGGCGCGGCTCCAGAAGCTGCTCGACAACTTCGATCTCGAGACGCAGAACGACAAGGTCGACTTCCTCAACCGGAAGATCGAGGAGCGGACCTTCTCCTGGAGCACGCTGCTCGACCGCGTCGCCGAGCGGCTGCCGCACGACGTGCGGCTCAACCGCCTCGCTCCACTGACCGGCGGCAAGGCCGAGAAGGAGCTCCAGCGCACGCACGTGGCGCGGCGCGCCGGCACGGGGAGCGATCAGGTGCCGCTGCTGATCACCGGCGAGACCCGCAAGCCCGAGGCGCTGACGCCGTTCATCGACAGCCTCTACAAACCCCCGTTCGCGTATCCCAACCCCTCCCGCGAGGAGACGTCGGAGGACGGCAAGCTGCTGAAGTTCGAGCTCTCGGTGCAGTACCGCCCGAGCCTGCCGCCGGCCGCCGCCGGGGCGATGTCCGGCGGGTCCGGCGGGTCCGGCGGGTCCAGCTCGTTCGGCGCGGCGCCGCGGATCGAGGAGCTGCCGATGCCCGCGGCTCCCGGCCCCGGAAGCCCCGCGACATCCGGGACGCCTCCCCGGACGCTCCCCCGGACGACCGCGCGCCGGCCCGCGCCGGCCGCCCCTGGAGGCCGGCCATGAGGTCCCCCGGCGAGATCTGGCGTCAGCGGCTGTGGATCTGGGTGCCGGCGCTGCTCTTCTTCCTGGGCAACGCCGGAGCGTTCGCGGTCTATACGCTGGGGTACGCCGGGCGGATCGACAGCCTCCAGGAGAAGCTGGACCAGCAGGCGGCGGAGATCAAGGACACCGCCAGGAAGCGCCAGCAGATGGAGATGATGATCGCCCGCGTGCAGACCAACGAGCAGCAGGTCGAGCAGCTCTACTCCGACCGGCTGTCCACCCGCAGCGACCGGCTGACCCGGGTGACCGACGAGTTCAAGCGGCTCGCCAAGGAGGCGGGGCTGGTGCCGAAGTCGATCACCTATGCCGAGGACGTGATCCAGGAGTACGGCCTGATCAAGCGGTCGTTCACCTTCTCGGTCCAGGGAACGTACGCCGGCCTGCGCAGGTTCGTCACCCTGCTCGAGACCTCGCACTCTTTCCTGTCGATCGACGAGGTCACGGTGGCCAACGAGGCCGCGGGGCCGGGGCTGCGGATCGACCTGACGGTCTCGACCCTGTTCACCCGCGACACCCAGGAGCCGCCGGTGGCCGCGCCCGCCGGAACGTCCGCCGCCGGGCGGACGGGCGCGAGACCCGGAGGAGCGTCGTGAGCGGCTCGCGGCAGAGAGTCCTGCTGCTGGTCCTCATCGGGGTGGGGCTGATCGCCGCCTGGCACTGGCTGGCGCCGATGCTGGGCATCGGAGACGACGAGGCGGCCGTCCCCGCCGCGCCGGCGGCCCGCCCGGCGACCGATTCCGAAGGGGATACGCCGTCGCGTCCGGGCCGCTCCAACGCCGCCGGCCAGCATCACGGCGCCCGGCCGGGCGACCGGGTGGCGGTGCTGCGCCTGGCCGACCTCGACCGCGTGCCCCAGGAAGCGGCGCCCGGGCGCGACCCCTGGCGCTTCGTCGATCCCCCGCCTCCCCCTCCGCCGGCGCCGCCGAAGCCGTACGTGCCGTCGGCCGCGGAGCTGCGGGCCGCGGAGGAGGCGCGCCTGCGCGCCGAGGCGGCGGCCCGGGCGGCGGCGATCGAGGCGGCGAAGCCCAAGCCGGCGGAGTTCACCCTCCAGTACCTGGGGAGGTTCGGCCCGGCGGACCTCAAGCTCGCCGTCTTCACCAACGGTAAAGAGATCTACAACGTAAAAGAAGGGGACGTGATCGATAACAAGTTCATCGTCTCGCACATCGGTTATGAATCCGTGGACATCCGTTTCGTGGGATTTCCCGACTGGCCCATGAAACGTGTCGGCGTCACCCGCCAACAAGTCGGAGGGAAACCTTGAAGATGCGTGACCTCCTCGTTCGCTTGTCGTTCCCCCTGCTCGCGCTAGGGGTCCTGGCCGGCTGCACCAGCCACTCGAACTATCGGCAGGGCGAGACCGCCGCCCAGCTCGGCAAGTGGGACGACGCCGTCGTGAGCTACATGAAGGCGGTGAACGACGACCCCACGAACATCGGCTACCAGGCCTCCCTCCTGCGCGCCAAGATCAAGGCTTCTCAGCAGCACTTCGAGAAGGGGCAGCAGTTCGAGAAGGCGGGGGTGATCGAGCGGGCGCTGGTCGAGTACCAGCAGGCCGTCCAGCTCGATCCGACCAACCAGTATGCCCAGGCCCAGCTCGAGCACGTGCACCGCGAGTACGTGGCCCAGAAGTCGGGGCACGAGGCCGAGACGATCGAACAGATGAAGCAGAAGGTCCGCGGCGCCCGGCCGCAGCCGCCGGTGCTCAACCCGCGCTCGGACCGGCCGATCTCGCTCGAGTTCCCGCAGCCGGTGTCGCTGTTCACGATCTACCGCGCTCTCGGCAAGGCGTTCGGGTTCAACGTCCTGTTCGATCCCAACCTGCGGGACCAGGAGATCGCCATCGATCTCAAGGACGTCAACGCCCAGTCGGCGCTCGAGACGCTGATGCGCGCCGCCGGACACTTCTACAAGGTGATGGACGAGCACTCGATCATCATCGCCCAGGATACGCCGCAGAACCGGCGCACCTACGAGGACCTGGTCATCCAGACGTTCTTCCTGGCGAACTCCGAGGTCAAGGAGATGCTGACCATCCTGCGCAGCCTGATCGACGCGCGGAAGATCGCCACCAACGAGCAGCTCAACGCCATCATCCTGCGCGACACCGCCGACAAGGTGAAGGTCGCCGAGCGGATCATCGAGGCCAACGACAAGGCGAAGGCCGAGGTGGTGATCGACATCGAGCTTCTGCAGATCAACTCCGCCCGGCTGCGCGACCTGGGGGTGAGCCTGTCGAACTACTCGGTCGGCCAGCAACTGGACTTCGGGACGACCGGGACCGGGACCGGCACCGGGACGACGAGCACGACGCCCGCGGGCATCCGCCTCTCCGATCTCCAGTTCGTCAACCAGGCCAACTGGCTGCTGACGATCCCGAGCTTCCTCTACAACTTCGTCAAGCAGAATACCGACGCCCAGCTCCTCGCCAAGCCGCAACTGCGCATCAGCGAGGGGGAGAAGGCGAACCTGGTCATCGGCGACCGCGTGCCGATCCCGCTGACCACCTTCAACACGCAGAACGCCGGCAACTCGGGCGGCATCGTTCCGATCACCTCCTTCCAGTACCAGGACGTCGGCATCAAGATCGAGCTCGAGCCGCGCGTCCATCACAACCAGGAGGTGACGCTCAAGCTCAAGATCGAAGTGTCGAACCTCAACGGCAACGTCTCGGGCTCGGGCGGCCAGTCGCAGCCGATCATCGGCACGCGCACGATCGACTCGGTGATCCGTCTCAAGGACGGCGAGACGAACTTCCTGGCCGGCCTGATCCGCAACGACGAGTCCAACACCGACAAGGGGTTCCCCGGCCTGTCGGAGATCCCGATCATCGGCCGCCTGTTTTCCAACAAGCACACCGAGGGGCAGCGGACGGACGTCATCCTGACGATGACGCCGCACATCATCCGCAACGCCCAGATCACGCAGGAGGACCTGGAGCCGATCTGGGTGGGGACCGAGCAGAACATCACCTTCCGCGGCGGCAGCCCGCGCGTCGAGTCCGACGTCGAGGGGCCGTTCGACTCCAACGAGGGAACGCCAGAAGAGATCCAGGACGCGATCCGCCGCCGCCTGCAACGGCTGCCGCGCGGCCTGCGTCCGGGCGAGAACGGCGGCGACGGGGGCACGGTGACGGCGCCCGGCGCTCCCGGACAGCCAAACCCGCAGCCGCCTCCGGGCGGGGTGAACCTGGTGCCCGCGACGCCGCCGTCGAGCATCTTCCCGACGCCGGGGCAGCCGGCGCCGAACACTGCGCCGCCGGCGCCGCCGGCCGACGACGAGCCGCCACCCGCGGGACTGGTCTCGCGGGTTCCGGCCTCCGGCACGGCGTCGCTCTCGGTGCGCCGCGCCGCGTTGTCCGGTGGCGGCGGGAGCGGCGGCGAGGCGCTGAAGACCGTAGCGGCCGCGGCGAGCACCACCATGGCGGCCGCGGTGCGGCTGTGGCTCGCTCCCGGCCGGCTGACGGTCGCTCCCGGCGACACCTTCGAGGTGCGCGTGCAGGCCGAGGCCGGCCAGCCGGTCTCGCACCTGCCGCTGTCGCTGTCGTTCGATCCCAAGGTGCTCGCGGTCGAGAAGGTGGAGGCCGGCGATTTCCTGGGCGGCGCGGGAGAGGCGCAGGTGATGTCCGACGCCGGCCGTCCCGGCGCCCTGGTGATCGGCGCCAGCCGGCTCGGCAAGGTGCCGGGGGTCAAGGGGACGGGGACGGTCGCCCGCATCACCTTCCGCGCCGTGGCGGCCGGCTCGAGCGAGCTCGGCTTCGACGGCAAGGCGCTCGACGCCTCCCTGCGTCCGCTCGCCGTCCGCTCCCGTCCGGCGCTGGTCGAAGTCCGGCCTGAGCCCGCGCCGCGACCGGCGGCTCCCGCGGCGGCGCGCCGGGAAGCTTCCGTCTCGGGAGGGCGTTGAAAGGTCAGGGGGGAGTCGAAAACGATGTTCCATCGATGCTTCATCAAGCAGGGTCCGCTCGCCGTCAGCCGCCGTTTCGAGGCCGGTTTCACCCTGGCCGAGCTGGTCATGGTCGCCGCCGTGCTGACGGTCCTGGCGTCGGTGACGCTGCCGGTCGCCAAGTTCACGGCCAAGCGCTCCCGGGAGGCGGATCTCCGCCTCTACCTGCGCGAGATGCGCTCGGCGGTCGACGAGTACAAGCGCTACAGCGACGCGGGCATGATCCCGGTCGACCTCGGCACCGAGGGCTATCCGAAGAAGCTCGACGTCCTGGTCGACGGGGTGCAGATCGTCGGCCAGGTGGACAAGAAGCTCAAGCTCCTGCGCCGGATCCCGGTCGATCCGATGACGGGCAAGGACGAGTGGGGCCTGCGCAGCTACCAGGACGCGCACGACGCGACCTCCTGGGGCGGCGAGAACATCTACGACGTCTACTCCCTTTCGAAGGGCGTGGGCCTGAACGGCATTGCCTACCGGAAGTGGTGAGAAAATGAGGCGTCCCCATGCATGAGCTCCCCCGCGACCGGCAGAGCGGCTTCACCCTGCTCGAGCTGATCGTCGTGATCGCGATCATCGGCATTCTCGCCACGATTGCGATGCCCGCCTTGAAGAACGTCCCGGTCCGGGCGAAGGAATCGGTGCTGAAGACCAACCTGCGAACCCTGCGCGACATGATCGACCAGTACTACGGCGACAAGGGGCGCTACCCCACGAGCCTGGCGGCCCTGGTCGAGGAGGGGTACGTCCGCAAGCTCCCGGTCGATCCGATGACCCACAGCAGCGAGACCTGGGTGCCCGTCTACGAGACGATCGATCCCGACCATCCGCCGGCGGAGACCGAGACCGACCCGTCCAAGCCGGGTATCGTCGACGTCCACTCCGGCTCACCCCTCCAATCCATCGAAGGGGCGGCCTACAAGGACTGGTGATGGGGACGCGGACACCCTCCCACGGCAGAGCCGCCGAGGCCGGCTACAACATGGTGATGCTGATCGTGGCGATCACCGTGCTCAGCATCATGGTGGCCGCGATGCTGCCGCTGATGAGCACGGAGATCCGGCGGGAGAAGGAGGAGGAGCTCGTCTTCCGGGGGTTCCAGTACGCCGAGGCGATCCGGCTCTTCCACCAGCGCTACCAGCGCTATCCCAACAAGCTCGACGAGCTGCTCGAGGTCAAGCCACGCTGCATCCGCCAGCTCTGGAAGGACCCCATGACCCAGGACGGCAAGTGGGGATTGATCTTCCAGAACCAGGGACCGCCGGTCAACCCGCAGAACCCCGGCAATCCCAGTGATCCCGAAGGGCCCCAGGTGCCCCAGGGACCCGACAGGAAGCCGCCCCAGCCAGGCCCGGCCAGCGACGGCGGGGGTGGCCGGGACGCGGGGCAGGATCCGAACGCCCCGCCGGGGTTGAACACCCCCAAGCAGGGGGACGTCGTCGCCACCGGGCCGATCACCGGCGTCTACAGCAAGAGCTCCCAGACGTCGTTCCTGGTCCTCTACGGTCACAACCGCTACGACGAGTGGCGGTTCACCGAGGACCTGATCCGCAACGGCAGCGCTCAGCGGGGGTCGTTCGGCGGCGCCCCTGGAATCGGAAATCCCGGTCAGGCTCTGATCCCGAGCTTCTCCACCCGCTGGCTGGGGCGCCCCTGGCACTTCGTCGACCAGGCACAGCCTCAGAACGGCACGATGCCGGACGGCAAGGGGAGCGGTGTCCCGTCGCCGGACAAGACGCCCGTGAAACCCCGCTCATGAAGGTCCGCATCCGGCGCCTACCCGCCGCCCGCGACCTCCCTCTCCCCACGCACGCATCGCCCGGCAGCGCCGGGTTCGACCTCCGCGCCGCCCTCGACGGAGTTGGCGGAGCCGCTGGCGAGGTGGTCCTGCGCCCGGGCGAGCGCCTGCTGGTGCCCACGGGCCTGGTGCTGGAGATCCCGCCAGGGTGGGAGGGGCAGGTCCGGCCGCGGAGCGGCCTCGCCCTGCGGCACGGCGTCGGCGTCGTCAACGCCCCGGGCACCATCGACAGCGACTACCGGGGCGAGGTCGGGGTGATCCTGATCAACCTCGGCGAGGCCCCCTTCACCCTCAAGCGCGGCGACCGCATCGCCCAGCTCGTGATCTCCCGCGTCGAGACGGTGGAGTGGGAAGAGGCCGACCTCCTCGAAGGCAGCGGCCGGGGAGACGGCGGATTCGGCTCGACGGGGGTGGAGTAGCGGCTCGGATCTCCATAGGATACGCGCCATGACGATCTGCCACCTGCGCCGCCTGCTCCCCTGGACCGCCCTCGCCGTCCTCGCCGTCTCCTGCCGCACCGCTGCTCCGGTTCCGGTTCCGGCTCCGTCGCCGAGCGCTCCGGCGATCCCTCGCCGGGTCGTCCTGCTGAGCTTGGACGGCGCCGGCACCGAGACGCTGCACCAGCTCTACAAGGAGGGGCAGCTCTCGGCGGGCGGCTTCGCCCGCTTCTTTCAGGAGGGGCAGGTCGCCGAGCGCCTGGTGCCGGTCAACCCCACGCTCACCGCGACCAACCACATCAGTCTGGCGACCGGGTACCCCGCGGGCCAGACGGGGATCGTCGGCAACAACTTCCACCCGGCGGGCGCGCCGTTCAGCGATATGGTCAGCGGCTTCGCCGCGCCCATCGGCACCGAGACCCTCTGGGAGGCGGCGCGGCGCCAGGGTAAGCGGGTTGGGGTCACCACCTGGCCGGGCGCGGACGACACCGGCCCGCGCCGCCGGGCCGACTGGGGCATGGTCTACGTCAACGGCGCGGACCGCCGCGCCGACCTCGTGACAGTCGACAGCGGCCTGTGGGATCCGGCCGAGGAGATCGCCAGGGCCCGCGGGATCCAGAGCCGCTCGCCGGTCGTCGGGCTGCTGGTGCGGGTCGGCTCCGGAGGGCCGGGAGTGCAGACCTTCGACCTGCTGGCGGTAGACCGCACGGACGACGGCAAGGTGAACTACGACGGGCTGGTGGTCCTGCCGCCGGGGAACGTGAGCGGTCCCGCTCCCGCCCCGCTCACCCCGGGGCAGTGGGCGGATCTCCCCTGCCAGGTTTCCAGCGGAGGTTCCGGGGGTGCCGGGAATGCCGCGGGCGCCGCGGGCACCGTGGGCACCGTGGGCACCGTGGGCACGGCCGTGGTGCGCAACGCCGTCTGTCCCGTCAAGCTGCTGAGCTTCGCGCCCGACCTCGACGACACCCGCATCTACTTCGGCGGCGTCTATCCGCTCAAGGCCTACCCCGAGGACTTCGCCGCCGCCCTCGCGGGCCAGGGGCTCGTCTGGCCCGGCCCGCCGGACGACCGGCAGCTCTCCAACACCTGGCAGGGGCGCCCGGGCATCGACCTCGACACCTGGGTCGAGCAGTCCGCTCGCTTCGCCCGCTTCTTCGGCGACAGCCTGATCGCCGCGGCCCGGCGTCCCGACTGGGACCTGCTGATGGGATACGTCCCGGTCATCGATGAGGCCGGGCACGAGCTCCTGCTCACCGATCCGCGCCAGCCGGGCTTCTCCCCCGAGCGCCGCGACGCCGCGGCGGCGGCGCGGCGGCGGGTCTGGCAGGCGGTGGACCGCGAGCTCGCCCGGCTGCTCGGCACGCTCGACCTGCGGACCACGGTGGTGGCCGTGGTGAGCGACCACGGCATGACGCCGGCCCACACCCTGGTCGACCCCAACGGCCTGCTGCGGGAGAAGGGGTGCTCGCCGTGGATCCGAAGGGGGGGGACGTGCTGGTGACCGGCACCTCCGCCTTCGCCGTCGGCTCGGGCGGCGTGGTCCACGTCTACGTGGTGCCCGGCCACGAGGACCTCCTCCCCGGGTTGCGCGACCTGTTCACCGGCTGGACGGTGGGCGGCGAGCGTCCCATCGAGCGCGTCCTTTCCCGCCAGGAGGCGGCCGGGATCGGCCTCGACAGCCCCAACAGCGGCGACCTGATCCTCTTCCTCCACGAGGGGTACGCCGCGGGCAACAACCTCAAGGAGGGGAAGGTCTCGGGACCCGCCAACGTCCTCGGCGTGCACGGCTACCTGAACACCAACCCGGACATGCATGGCATCTACATGGCCCTCGGCGCGGGAATCCGCCCGGGGAGCGCCGGGACGGTGCAGAACATCGACGTTGCCGGCCGGGTCGCCGGCTGGATGAAGATCGAGAAGCCGCGGCCGACCCCGTAGGCTGGCTGCCAGGATGCCGGATGCCAACACCGCGCGGACCCGTCTGGACGCCTGGTTCGAGCGGCGGGGGTGGTCGCCGTTCGCTTTCCAGCGCGAGGTCTGGGCCGCCTATCTCGCCGGCGAGAGCGGCCTGATCCACGCCGCCACGGGCACCGGCAAGACCTACGCCGCCTGGCTCGGCCCGCTCCTCGAGTGGATGGAGACCCACGAGCCCGATCCCCGCCCATGGCGGCGGACCCGGCGGGCCGCCGCGCCGCCGCTACGCGTGCTCTGGCTGACGCCGCTGCGCGCCCTCGCGGCGGACACCGAGGCCGCGCTGCGGGCGCCGCTCGCCGGGCTGGGGCTGCCGTGGACCCTGGAGCGGCGCACCGGCGACACCTCCGCCAGCGTGCGCGACCGCCAGCGGGAGAAGCTGCCCACCGCCCTGGTCACCACGCCCGAGAGCCTCTCGCTCCTGCTCTCCCGCCCCGACGCCCGCGAGCTGTTCGCCGACCTCGCCTGCGTGGTGGTGGACGAGTGGCACGAGCTGCTGGGGAGCAAGCGCGGGGTGCAGACGGAGCTCGCCCTGGCCCGCCTGCGCCGCTTCCGGCCGGCCCTGCGCACCTGGGGGCTGTCGGCCACGCTCGGCAATCTCGACGCGGCGCTCGCCGCCCTGCTCGGAGTGGAGCGGCGACGGGCCGGCTGGTCGCGCGGCGCGGCGCCCAAGGAGATCCGCGATCGACTCGCTGATCCCGCCGACGGATCGAGCGGTTCCCGTGGGCCGGCCACCTCGGGCTCAAGCTCCTGCCGCAGGTGGTCGCGGCGATCGAGGAGGGGCAGGACGGCGCTCGTCTTCACCAACACCCGGTCGCAGACGGAGATGTGGTACCAGGCGATCCTCGCCGCCCGGCCGGACTGGGCCGGGCGAGATCGCCCTCCACCACGGCTCGCTCGACCGCAAGGTGCGCGACTTCGTGGAGGACGGCCTGCGCGCGGGCGCCTGCGGTGCGTCGTCTGCACGTCCAGCCTCGACCTCGGCGTCGACTTCTCGCCGGTCGACCGGGTGCTCCAGGTCGGCAGCCCGAAGGGGGTCGCCCGGCTGCTCCAGCGGGCCGGCCGCAGCGGCCACCGCCCGGGCGCGCCGAGCCGGGTGACGTGCGTCCCGACCAACGCCTTCGAGCTGGTCGAGGTGGCGGCCGCCCGGGAGCGCCGCTGGAGGCCGGGCGGATCGAGGGCCGCGGCCGCCGCTGCGAGCAGCCGCTCGACGTGCTCGCCCAGCACCTGGTGACGGTCGCCGCTCGGCGGCGGGTTCCGCGCCGGCCGAGCTGCTCGCCGAGGTCCGCACGGCCCGCGCCTACGCGCGACCTCTCCGACGCCGAGTGGGAGTGGGTGCTCGACTTCGTCATCCGCGGCGGCGAGGCGCTCGCGGGCCTACCCCGAGTACCGCCGGGTGGTCGAGCGAGGACGGCGTCTACCCCGTGCCCGACCGCGCCGGTCGCCCGGCGGCACCGGATGTCGTCGGCACCATCACCAGCGACGCGGCGGTCAGCGTGCAGTACTCCGCGGCGGCCGGCTCGGCACCGTCGAGGAGTCGTTCGTCGCCCGGCTGCAGCCCGGGGACGCGCTTCATCTTCGCCGGCCGGGTGCTGGAGCTCGTCCGGGTGCACGAGATGACGGCCTGGGTGCGGCGGCGCCCAGGGCAAGACGCAGCGCCGTCCCCCGCTGGATGGGCGGCCGGATGCCGCTCTCCGACGCGAGCTGGCCGCCGCCGTCCGCGGGCAAGCTCGCCGAGGCCCGCCGCGGGCGTCTTCGCCGACGCCCGGAGATGGAGGCCGTGCGGCCGGTCCTGGAGCTGCAGGCGCGCTGGTCGGCGCATCCCGCGCCGCGGACGAGCTGCTGGTCGAGCGGCTGAAGCCGCGCGAGGGGCACCACCTCTTCCTCTACCCGTTCGAGGGCGGCTGGTCCACGAGGGGCTGGCGGCGCTCGTTCGCCTACCGGATCCGCGCCGGCGGCCGCATCACCTTCACCCTGGCGGTCGAACGACTACGGGTTCGAGCTGCTCTCCCCCGACCCGGCGCCGCTCGACGAGGCGCTGGCGACGGCGCTCCTCGGCGCCGACCGGCCTGGCCGACGACGTGCTGGCGAGCCTGAACGCGGCGGAGCTGGCGAAGCGGCAGTTCCGCGAGATCGCCCGCGTGGCCGGGCTGGTCTTCCCGGGCTTCCCGGGGCCGGCAAGCCGGCCCGGCAGCTCCAGGCGTCGAGCGGCCTGTTCTACGAGGTGTTCACCGAGTACGACCCGGGGAACCTGCTTCTCCACCAGGCGCGCCGCGAGGTGCTGGAGCGGCAGTTCGAAGCCGAGCCGGCTGCGGCCGCGCCCTCGACCGGCTCGCCGGGTCCCGGATCATGGTCGTGGACGACGCCCGGCCGACGCCCGCTGGCGTTCCCGCTGCTGGTGGCCCGGATGCGCGAGACGCTGAGCTCCGAGAAGCTGGCCGACCGCGTCCGGCGGATGCAGGCGCGGCTCGAGAAGGCGGCGTCGAGGTGATCCGCGTCGAACTGGCGGGGGAGACCCTGGTCCTCCTCCCCGAGCGCGCCCTGCTCTGGGAGCGGACCGGCACCCTGATCGCCGCCGACACCCACCTCGGCAAGGCGGCATCGTTTCGCGCCGCGGCGATCCCCCTGCCTGGAGGCACCACGACCGAGGCCCTCTCCCGGCTCACCGCGGCGCTCGAGCGGACCGGAGCCCGCCGCCTGCTGATCCTGGGGGATTTCTTCCATGCCCGTTCGGGGAGGGCCGCCCGCACCCTCGCCGCGATCGCGGACTGGCGCGAGCGCCACGTGGATTTGGAGGTCGTGCTGGTGCGCGGCAACCACGACCGCGGAGCCGGCGATCCGCCCCGCGAGTGGCGATTCGACTGTCACGACGAGCCCTGGATCGAGCCGCCGTTCGCCTTCCGGCACCATCCGGCGGAGGAGCCGGCGGGGTACGTCCTCGCCGGGCACATCCACCCGGCGGTCTCTCGGCCGGTCCCGGGCGCCAGCGGGAGAGGCTCCCCTGCTTCCTCTTCGGCGGGCGGATCGGCCTGCTGCCCGCCTTCGGCGGTTTTACGGGCGGGGCCTCCGTCCGGCCCCGGCGCGGCGACCGGGTCTATGCGGTCGCCGGAGAGGAAGTTGTCTCGATCGCGACCGAATAGAACGGACCACCCTCTTTTGGCACATTTATTGCCCTATCCATCTGTCGCAAAGGAGGATAGAAATCATGGCCCAAGCGACCAAAGACAGGGTTGTGTATCACGTGGTCCCGAACTCCTCGGGCGAGAAATGGGTCGTCTCCCAGGAGAAGGCCGAGTTCCGCAAGGAGTTCGAGACCAAGGACGAGGCCGTCCAGTTCGCCAAGGAGCGCGCCCGCAAGGAAGAGCTCGGACAGGTCAAGGTCCACAAGAAGGACGGCAACATGGAGTACGAGTCGACCTACGGCGACGATCCACGGCGGTCGCCGAGCTAGGCGGTTGCCGAAGAACTCGATAGGGCAGCCGCGCACGGCCTCCCGCCGATCCTGTCCGCCAGAATTCTCCGCACCACGTTCTGCGCGGAGAGTCCCGCCTTCGCCGCCGCGGCCATGAATCCGCCGTTGGCGGCCAGGCAGGGATTGGCGTTGACCTCCAGGATGCACGGCTCGCCCGCCTGGTCGAGCCGGAGATCGATCCGGGCATAGCCGTGCAGGCCGAAGATTCGCCAGGCCGCCGCGGCGAGCTCCCCTGCGCGCGCCAGCAGCGCCGCGTCCCCGGGGTCCTCCGGAAAGTGGCGGACGGTGTGGATGTAGGCGAACGACTCCTCGTTCCACTTCGCGTCGTAGCCCAGGATGTGGCTCATCCCTTCGGGGAAGCCGTCATAGACGATCTCGGCGATGGGCAGTACCTCGACGTCACCAGCGCCACCGACGCCGCCGTACCGGGCTAGGAGCGAGACGTTGAATTCACGTCCGGGGAGGAAGGTCTCGGCGACCACCGCTTGGCCGGGGAAGCGCGCCGCGAGCTCCCGCGCCCGAGCCACGGCCGCCTCGGGGTCGAGCAGAGCGGATCGCCTTCCAGCCCCAAAGAGGCATCCTCGCAGGCGGGCTTCAGGATCCACGGCCCCGGGATACGGTCGAGCAGCGCCGGACGCTCCGGGTCCAGACGCCCGCCGGGCGCCACGGGCAAGCCCTCGGCGGCGAGGACCGCCCGGGTGGCCACCTTGTCCGTGGTGACCCAGAGGACGCCGGGGGACGAGCCCGTGAAAGGGAGCCCCATCAACTCCAGGACCGCCGCCGCTCCCAGCAGCGCCTCCGGCCGGCCGGCCGGCGCCTCCATCAGGTTGAAGACCACGGTGCCGGGCTCCGCGGTGAGCCGGAGCCAGGGCTTCCAGTCCGGCACCATGACCCGCTGGTGGGGAAGACCGAGAGCGTCCAGGCCGGCGGCCACCAGCGCCACCTGCGCCAGCACGTCCGAGGTCGAGGGATCGGCTTCCGCGCTCACCGGGTTGGGGCGATGACGACCCGGGAGATCCCCGCCAGCTCCGGTTTCAACTCCGCCTTTAGCTCCGGTTTTAATTCCATATGCCCCATCGCCGCGCCGTGGTCTCGACGACTCGGCCGAGAAGCTCGGCGTAGGGGATGCCGGCGCGGCCGGCCAGGATCGGCAGGTCCGAGTAGGTCGGATGCAGGCCGGGGAGCGGGTTGACCTCCAGGAAGTGCGGCTCGCCGGAAGCGTCGCAGCGGAAGTCGATGCGGGCGAGGTCCCGGCAGCCGAGAGCGCGGTAGGCGGTGAGGGCCACCTGCCGCGCCCGCTGAGCGACCGGCTCGCCGTCGAGCATCCGGTAGTCCACCCGGGTGGCGTACTCGCGTTTGTTCTCCGCCGTGTAGGCGGAGTCGGAGCCGGCGCGAAAGGCGACCTCCAGCACTCCCAGCACCCGGGCGCCGTCGCCATTGCCGAGGATGCCCACGGTCATCTCCCGACCGGGCAGGAAGCTTTCCACCAGCACCGGCTGGCGAAAGGCATGGATCAGCTCGGCGCAGGCATCCATCAGCTCCGCCCGGGTCTCGACGCGGGAGAGCCGCGTCACCCCCTTGCTGCTCCCCTCGGCCACCGGCTTGACGAAGAGCGGCAAAGGGAGAGTCACGAGCGCCGCGTCCTCCGGCCGCTCCACCACGACGAACGGCGCGGTGGGCAGGCCGTGGTCGCGCACCAGCCGCTTGGCCAGCGACTTGTCCAGCGTGATGGCGCAGGTCAGCGGGTCCGAGAAGGTGTACGGCTGATCGAACAGCTCGCAGACGGCCGGCACCTGTGCCTCCCGCGAGCGCCCGCGCACCCCTTCGGCGAAGTTGAACACGAGGTCCCACCGTTCGCCCGCGGCGAGGCGGCGGGCCAGCTCGACGCCGCGCCCCACCCGCTGCGGGCAGTGGCCGCTCTCGTCCAGCGCCCCGGCGAGGGCCGCGATGGTCTCCTCTTCGTCGAACTCCATGACCTCCTCGGGCGCGAAACCCGCGGCGAGGTAGTCCGACTTGAGGTCGTAGCAGAGCGCGATCCGCAGCGGCCTCATCGCTTACCGCTCGGCGGGATCGACGTAGGAATAGGTCTTGCCCTGCCAGTTGCGGAGATACCAGACGCCGTCCTCGTGGCCGACGAGCGTCTCCCGCTGCACCGGCACCTTGCCGCCGCCGCCCGGCGCGTCGATGACGTAGGTCGGCACGGCGTACCCGGTGGTGTGGCCGCGGAGCTGGGCCATCAGCTCGAGCCCCTTCTCGACCGAGGTGCGCAGGTGCCCGGTGCCGAGCACGGGATCGCACTGATAGAGGTAGTAGGGCCGCACGCGCAGCTTCAGCAGGCCGTGGAAAAGGTCGCGCAACGCCGCGGCGGAGTCGTTGACCCCGCGCAGCAGCACCGTCTGGCAGCCGAGCGGAATGCCGCCGTCGGCGAGACGGTCGCAGGCCTCGGCCACCTCGGGCGTCAGCTCCCGGGCATGGCAGAAGTGGACGGAGAGCCACGCGCGGTGCTTGCGCAGCACGGCCACCAGCTCGGGCGTGATCCGCTGCGGCAGGAAGCTCGGGATGCGGGTGCCGATGCGCAGGAACTCGATGTGCGGGATCGCCCGCAGCCGGCCGAGGAGCTTGTCGAGCGTGGCATCGGCCATCAGCAGCGGATCGCCGCCCGAGAGGAGCACGTCCCGCACCTCGGTGTGCGCTTCGAGATAGGCGATCGCCGCCTCCAGGCGGCGGCCGATCGGATCGAGCTCGCCCTGGCTCACCAGGCGGCTGCGGGTGCAGTAGCGGCAGTAGGCGGCGCAGGTGTCGAGCGCCAGAAAGAGCACGCGGTCGGGGTAGCGGTGGACCAGGCCCTCGACCACGCTGGCGTCGTCCTCACCGCAGGGATCGGTCATGTCGCCCGTGCTCACCAGGAGCTCGCTGTCCTGCGGCACGACCTGGAGCCGGATCGGGCAGCCGGGATCGTGCGGATCGATCAGCGAAGCGAAATGAGGGGTGACCGCGACCGAGAACTTCTCGCTCGCCAAGCCTAGCCCCCGGCGCTCCGCTTCCGTCAGATGGAGCAGCTTTTCGAACTGATCGAGGCGGGTCAGACGGTGACGCATCTGCCAGCGCCAATCGTTCCAGTGATCGGGATCGTAGCGCTCGCCGAAGATCGCGCAGATCTCGTCGCGCCGGGTGGTCTCGATCGAAAGCGAGGCGAACGCCTCTTGCTTCATCGGCAGGTTCCTCCGTGAAAACGGCCCAGGGTCGGGCGAATAAGGGTATGCAGAGGGAAGCGCGGGATTCCGGCGCCGACAACCCACCCGGATCGATCGTCCGGCGGGTAAGCCCCGGGGGGCTCGGTGCGCATGATCGGTTAGTACGTCAACCCGGAGAGGGATGACACCGCAACCGGAAATAGCTGCGGAAGGCTGAGCAAACGGGGAAGTGTGAAAGGTTGGAAGGCGAAGCCGAAGCCGGTAGCAGACAGCCCGAGCGAGTGGTCTCTCGAAGCCGGGCTGTCCGGAGTACTCGGAGGTTGTTCGGGAGGCACGTTCGCGTCCATGCAGCTAAGCGTAGCGGACTTCTCTCCCCTGTCAAGAGGCAGAACGGCCGGACGCGTTTCTTTCCGCGGCCGTGACGCCAGACCGCGCAAACGATCGGCGCGCCGCCACCCCGCGGCAAGAGCGTTGCGGGCGGCGGAACGCGAACCTGCGGGAAAGAAAACGGCTGTTCTCACGCCCGATTTTCAATGCAATTACGGAGCCAAAAAACGTCAGGAACCGCGAACGCCGCCGTACACGGCATGGCCGGCCTTCATCCAGCAGACGTCGACGCCGGTGAAGCCCGCCGCCGCGAGCCAGCGGAGCTGATCGAACAGCGGCGAGGGCCGATCGATCGGGTCCGGCTCGGGATCGGCCCAGAGGTTCCAGCGTTCGTCGCGGAAGGTCTCGTAAGGCCCGAGCTGGCCGGCCAGCTCCAGGGAGCGGCGGCGCACCGCCTCGTCCCAGGCCTTCGCGGCCAGCGCGTGGGCGGCGGGGCTCGCCGGCAGGACGAGGTCGGCGATCACCAGGACGCCGCCCGGGGAGAGGGCCGCGGCGAGGTCGTGGAAGAGCTCGCGCTTGCCCGCTGCGTCCAGGTGGTGAATGGCGAGCGAGCTGACGAAGGCGTGGACCGGCGCGGGGAAGGTCCGCCAGGAGCGGTCGGCGAGATCGAAGGGGCGGGTCTCGAAGCGGTCGCCGTGGGCGGCGCAGGTGACGCGGGCCTGCTCCAGCATGGCGGGGGAGAGGTCCATGGCGAGGACGCGGGCGCGGGGGAAGCGCTCCAGCAGCGCCGCCGAGAGCAGACCCTCGCCGCAGCAGAGGTCCACCAGCCGACTCGCGCCGGGGTCCGGGATCAGGTCGAGGACGGCCGCGATCTGTTCCTCGCGCTCGGGCACGAAGAAGCGGCCGCGGTCGATGAACTCCCGGCTGTCGTTCTCGCTCCAGCCGGATGGGCGGTCCATGGCTTATAGAATACAACGCCATGAGCGACCATCAGCCCACCATCTTCGACAAGATCCTCGCCGGGGAGATCCCCAGCTACAAGGTGTACGAGGACGACCACGTCCTCGCCTTCCTCGACATCGGCCCGCTCTCGGCGGGGCACACGCTGGTCATCCCCAAGGAGCGCAAGGCGCAGCTCCACCTGCTGTCGGACGAGGCGGCCGCCGCCGTCGGCCGCGTCCTGCCGCGGCTCTGCCGGGCGGTGATGCGGGCGACCGGCGCCACCGCCTACAACATCCTCCAGAACAACGGCTCCGAGGCGCACCAGGTGGTGATGCACGTGCACTTCCACATCATCCCCAAGCTGGGCGGCCAGGGGCTCGGCGTCGGCTGGCCCGCCGGCAAGCTCGCCGACGCGGACGCCCGCGCGCTGGTCGAGACGATGCGCCGGGACCTGGAGGGCTGACCTCCGGTGCGCGCGGTCGAGATCCGCGGCGGCTTCGGCCTCGACAACCTCGCCCTGGTCGAGCGGCCCGATCCGCGCCCGGGCGCCGGCCAGGTCCTGGTGCGCCTGCGCGCCGCCTCGCTCAACTTCCGGGACCTGCTCACCGTCGAGGGGAAGTACAACCCGAAGCAGAAGCTGCCGCTGATCCCCGGCTCGGACGGCGCCGGCGAGGTGGTGGCGGCCGGCGAAGGGGTGACCCGCGTCAAGCCGGGCGACCGCGTCTGCACGTTGTTCGCCCAGCGATGGATCGCCGGCCGGCCCACCCGCGAGCGGCTGCGCTCGACCCTCGGCGGACCGCTCGACGGCGTCCTCGCCGAGCTTGCCGTCTTCGATCAGGAGGGGCTCGTCCACACCCCGGGACATCTGTCGGACGAGGAGGCCGCGACTCTCCCCTGCGCCGCGGTGACCGCCTGGAACGCCCTGGTGACCGAGGGCGGGATCACGGCGGGGGAGACGGTGCTCGTACAGGGCACCGGCGGCGTCTCCCTCTTCGCCCTGCAGCTCGGCAAGCTCCTCGGCGCCCGCGTGATCGTCACCTCCAGCCGCGACGAGAAGCTCGCCCGGGTGCGCGAGCTGGGAGCGGACGAGACGATCAACTACCGCGAGGTCCCGGACTGGGGCGCGAAGGCCAAGGAGCTGACCGGCGGCGCGGGCGTCGACCACGTCGTCGAGGTGGGCGGCGCGGGAACCCTCCAGCAGTCACTCCAGGCCGTCCGTTTCGGCGGCACGATCAGCCTGATCGGCAATCTTGCGGGCTCCAAGGTCGAGGTGCTGCTGCCCCAGATCTTCATGCAGAAGGTCCGCCTCCAGGGCATCCTGGTCGGGGACCGCGAGAGCTTCGAGGCGATGAACCGGCGATCGCCCTCCACCGCCTCCGGCCCGTGATCGATCGCGTCTTCCCCCTGGAAGCCTCCCGCGCCGCCCTGGAGCACATGGCGGCGGGGGAGCACTTCGGGAAGATCGTGATCGGGACTGACCGATCCGATCCAGAGGGCGCAGCATGCTGCGCCCCTACGGATGGATCATTTGATCTCGATCGGCCCCTGATCGCTCAGCAGGTCGATCCTGGCGCCGGCCAGCTTGCGCTGGAAGGCCGGCACGTCCTCGGCGTAGAGCTTGTTGAAGTCGGCCAGCACCGAGCGGACGGTGGCGTCGGCCTCGTCGAGGTAGGCCTGCGTGGTGGCGCTCGGCACTTCCCAGGCGGAGCCGACGGCGCGCCGGACGTTCTTGACCTGGCTGAGGGCGGTCGTATCGTCCTCGACCAGACCCTTGACGTCGGGCGGCACGTAGAGCCGCCGCTCGACCGTCGAGAGCCGCTTCTGGAGATCCCGCGCCGACTGGCGCAGCGCCTTTTCGGCGTCGTCCGGTTTGGCGGTCCCGCCGTCCCGCTCCCGCTCCTTGTCCCGGGCGTCGAGCTTCCCCAGCGCCAGGGTGACGTCCTTGCGGGTGGCGTTGATGCGGTTGATGGCGTCCGCCACCGCGTTCTGGAGCGCGCCGGCCCGGACGGTGGCCGCGTCCCAGGCCTGCCAGTCCGCCGGCGAGCTCTTGAGGGCCGGATCGGGCGCCACCGTCACCGTCCCCTTGGCCTCGTGACCGCCGTACTTGACGGTGACGTCGTAGGTGCCGGGGACCACGTTGGGCCCGCTGTCCCCGCCGGGCCGCTGGAACCGCTGCTGCCCCTCGGGATTGCGGTACGCCTCGCGGCCGAAGTCCCAGACCACCCGGTTGATCCCCAGCCGGACCGCCGGCTTCAGGATGCGCACCAGCTTGCCGGAGGCGTCGGTGATCCGGATCTCCGCCTTCGGTCCCCGCTCCCCCTCCCGCCCGCCCGCGGCGGCCTCGTCCTGCGCGGCCTCCGCCCGGGAGGAAACATCCTCCCGCGGGCTGCCGGTCGGCCGGTCGGTGGCCGACGGACTGCCCGGCGGATTGCCCGGAGAATTACCCGGCGAATGGCCGGCCCGGGCCTTTTCGCGTTCGCTCTCCTTGCGCTGCCGCTCCTTTTCATCGTCGGGCAGCGGCAGACCCGGAGCGTTGAGCGAGAAGGTGAGCAGGGCACCGTAGGCACGGTCTGGCCCTGGAACTCGCCGGCCCCGCCGCCACGGATGCCGCCGAATCCCCGGACGGTACGGTAGAGCAGCGCCGGCTGGCCGGAGTAGATGTGGACCGGCTCGGCGAGCGTGGCGGCGGAGACCCCGCGCAGCGGCGTGATGTCGTCGAGCACGTAGAGGGCGCGCCCGTGGGTGCCGATCACCAGGTCGAGGTCCCGCGGATGGATCTTCAGCGCCATCACCGAGGTGGTCGGCAGCCCGTGCTTCCACGGGGTCCACCGCGCGCCGCCGTCGAACGAGACGTAGAGGCCGAACTCGGTGCCGAGGAAGAGGAGGTTCCGGTCGGCGGGGTCCTGCTCGACCGCCAGCGCGTACCCCCGGAGATCCCGGGTCGCCAGGCTCTTCCAGGTCTTCCCCCAGTCGTCGGTGCGGTAGACGTAGGGGGCGAAGTCCTGCCGCCGGTGGTTGTCGAAGACCACGAAGGCCGAAGCGGCGTCGTACTTCGAGGGGAGGATGTTCGGGATCCAGGTGTTGGCCGGCACGCCCGGGACGTTCTTCTCGACGCTCGTCCAGCTCTTGCCGCCGTCGCGGGTGACGTGCAGGCGGCCGTCGTCCGACCCCGCCCAGATCACCCCCTGCTGCAACGGGCTCGGGGCGATCGCGAGGAGGGTGGTGAAGTTCTCGGCGGCGCTGACGTCGAGCGTGATGCCGCCGCTCTTCTGCTGCTGCTGCCACTCCGGGTTGTTGGTGGTCAGGTCCGGGCTGATCGCCGTCCAGCTCGCGCCGCGGTCGGTCGACTTGTGGACGTACTGGCTGCCGATGTAGATCGTCCCCGGATCGAAGGGGTCCTGGGCCAGGGCGGCGTTCCAGTTGAAGCGGAGCTTCTCCAGACCCTTGACCTGCGCCGGCTTGATCAGCTTCGACTCGCGGGTGCGCAGGTTCCAGCGCACCAGCTCGCCCCCCTGGGATTCGGAATAGCCGGCCATCGAGTCGGCGGGGTCCGGGTGGGTGTCGAAGCCGTCGCCGCCGCCGATCACCCTCCAGGCGGAGTTCTGGATCCCCCCTTGCGCCCAGTCGGAGCTCGGACCCCGCCAGGAGCCGTTGTCCTGCAGGCCGCCGTAGACGTTGTAGGGGCGGTCCATGTCCACGTCCACGTGGTAGAACTGGCCGATCGGCAGCGTGCTCACGAACTGCCAGGTCTCCCCCCGGTCGTGGCTGATCGCCATGCCGCCGTCGCTGCCGGTCACCATGTGGTCGGGGTCGTGCGGGTCGATCCACATCGCGTGATAGTCGCCGTGGACGTCGCGGGAGCGGCCGAGCAGGTTGAAGCTCGCGCCGCTGTCCTCGGAGACCATCAGCCGGGCGGTGAGGTTGTAGAGCCGGTTCGGCCACTGGGGATCGACGTGGATCTGGGCGTAGTAGAACGGCCGCTCCGCCGTCCGCTGGTCCGCGTTGACCGTCTTCCAGGTCTGCCCGCCGTCGCTCGAGCGCAGCAGCGCGCTCTTCTCGGCCTCGACCAGGGCATAGACGATGTTCGGGTTGGAGCGCGAGATGGCGACGCCGATCCGCCCGAGGTCCCCTTTGGGCAGGCCGTCCTCCTCGGTGTAGCGCTTCCAGGTCTCGCCGCCGTCGTGGCTGGCATAGAACCCGGAGCCCGGGCCTCCCGACTTAAGCCCCACGGCCAGCGCCGGTGCTCCCACAGCGCGGCGAACAGCTTTTCCGGATGGCTGGGGTCGATCAGCAGGTCGGCCGCGCCGGCGCGCGGATTGGTATAGAGCACCCGGCGCCAGGTCTTGCCGCCGTCCACCGTCTTGAACACGCCGCGCTCCGGGTTCTCCCCCAGACCTGTCCCAGGGCCGCCACCCAGGCGACGTTCGGATCGGTCGGGTGGAGCACGATGTGCGAGATGTGCTCCGTCTTCTCCAGCCCCAGATGGGTCCAGGTCCGCCCGCCGTCGAGCGAGCGGTAGATCCCGTTGCCGATCGAGACGCTGTTGCGCGGGTTCGCCTCGCCGGTGCCCACCCAGACGATGTCCGGATTGGCCTGGTTGACGGCGATGGCGCCGATCGAGGCCACCGGCTGGTCGTCGAAGATCGGCGTCCAGGTGAGCCCGCCGTTGACGGACTTCCAGACGCCGCCCGCGGCCCCGCCGGCATACATGACGTCCGGGTTGGACTCGACGACGTCCAGCGCCGGCAGGCGGCCGCTCATGGTGGCCGGGCCGATCGAGCGCGCGGCGAGGCCGGCCAGCAGGTCCGGATCGACCGCTTCGGCGGCCCGGGCGATCCCGGCATGGAGCCCGGCATGGAGAAGGAACATGGCGAGCGCGACGAAGATCAGAGATCGACGCATTTGGTTCTCCCTCATCGGTCGGCAGTGAGACAGAGGCAGGAACCATCCCACCGCGATATAGCGCAGCGGCGGCGAGTCCGTCAAATGTAAGAGATGTAAGAGAGAGAGGTCGAGCCAGGGACGGTAGGGACCCCAGGGACATCAAAGACGAGGCCGCGATCCGGCGGGGTCCTCCCGTCCCTGATGTCCCTGATGTCCCTTTTATCCTTGCCCCGTCCTAGACCGTGATCTGGGTGCCGTCGAACTTCGTGAAGGTGAAGCCGTCGAAGCTCTCGTTGTAGCAGGCCTTCTGGTCGCGGAGGATGCTGATGGCGACCTCCTCGCCCTCCCGGAGCGAGGCGTGAGCGTCGCTCCGCCAGTGGACCCCCGACAGGTTGCGGCCGGTGGCGATGTTGGAGGCCAGCTTGTTGAGCTCGCCCCCCACCGTCAGCGGCGGCCCGCTGTAGGGCTCCGCGACAGGCCGTCCGGCGCCGGCACCACCGGGTTGGGGATCACGAACCGCTCGTCGAACATCGCCTTCAGGATCGTCACGCAGGCCCCGGCGACGGGCATGCCCGGGCCGTAGGACGGATGCATCGGGCCCCCTCCGCGAAGGCCATCGGCAGCAGGTAGGAGCCGTACTTCTCGGCACCCGGTCGAGCACCGGCGAGTCGAGCGCCGCGCCTCGATGACCCCCGCGTAGCGGTTGTGCGTCTTCTGGTTGTGCACCAGCCCGCCCCAAGCTTCGGGACGCAGGCGGCGGTGGACCTGCCACTTCTTGTGCCAGGTCGCCTTGAGGGCGCGCGTGGCGACCTCGCACATCAGTCCCTTGACCGCCGGCGGGCCGAAGGTGCTGAAGCCGACCTGCGTGGGGTTGCCGAGGTACGGGTTGCCCGGATTGAACGGACAGCCGATGCCGCCGAACGTCGGGTCGTCGCTGGGCGCGGTCATCAGGATCAGGCAGGCGTTGAAGTAGGCCTGGAAGAGGACGTCGATGTGCACCCAGGCGGTGATGTCGCGGGCGTTGCGGACGTGGCGCCGGACGGGATCGGTCTCCCCCGCGGCCGACTCGACCACGTGGCCGTTCGCGCCGCCAGCCAGTTGTCGTAGCTGGTCAGGTGGTTGGTGTCCGGCAGCGCGGTGCGGATCTTGCGCTCCACGTACTCGACGCCGAACGGGGTGTTCAGCCACATGAACTGCGAGAGATAGGGGCCGTTCAAGGTGCCGGGCAGGACGTCCCGGAACAGGGTGCGCGGCGTCACCTGGCCGCGGACCTTGGGGCCCTTGAAGTCGTCGCCGAAGCGGTTGAGGTCGGCGCAGGCCGCCGCCACGTCCGGGTGGCTCGCGTAGTCGAGGAAGTTGACGTCGCGCAGCAGCGAGGCCCAGTAGAGCTCGACCCCCTCGCCCGCCATCTCGGCCGAGGCGAGCGCCGGCGGCGGCGGCACGGCGATGGCGCCGGCGTCCGCCCCCTCGAGATCGAACGCCAGGCCCCCCTGCGGGCAGGTCAGCTTGGTGGTGCCGCCGAGCACGATGGCGTCGTAGGCGGCCGGCTGGCCGCTGCCGACCGCGTCGAGGAGACTCTGGTAGGCCGTGGGGTCCACCTCGCCGAAGCGGTTGTGCGGCAAGCCCTTCGAGTAGTTGCCGAGCCGCTGCGGATAGAGGGCCTCGTCGCCGTTGTTCGAGGTGCTGCATCACCGCCTGCGTCGCCAGTGCTCGGCGGCGTCCATGCGGATCTTGAAAGCGTCCTATGCGGCGGCCCGCCACGGCGGGGGCCGGACTCGCGGCTTCCGCCTTCGCCGCCGCGTTCGCCAGCGGCTCCAGGCCGATCATTCCCGAGGCCAGCGCGGCCGCGGCAACGCCGCCGAGCCCACCGAGAAACCCCCTGCGGCTGAGGCGGTCGATACCGGGGCGCCCGCCCCTTCCGTGCTCCGATTGTAAGGATCGTTCTCGAGGATCGTCATCCGATGTGTCCCTCCTGCTGTGTCTCGAGGCCTGCGGACTTCCTAGGACGCCTGCACTGGGCCGGACGTTGGGGTGAGACCCGCATAGGGTCCAGACCTGGACTCGACGCGGGGCACTTCGTTTTTTCGACGGAGCGGATTATACAACCATACGTGCGGTGATATAAGAGGATTTACCGGTTTTTACCGAAATTTCCCAAATTTACACGCCGCAACCCCAGGGCGGACGCAACCCGGAGGCTCCGCTGACGTAGGATCAAATACCGATGAACTTTGGAGAAATCCGATGCCGACGATCCCGAAAATGCCGAAGAGACTGATGCCGTTGCCGATCCTCCTCCTGCTCGCCCTGCCCGCGCTCGCGCAGTCTCCGGGAGGGCCGGGGGCTCCCGGCGCTCCTCCCGACGCCAAGCCGGCCAAGCCGGCGGAGCACCCGGCGCCGCCCCCGCCCGAGGAGAAGTCTTCCGTCACCCATCACGCCGTCACCGTGGACGGGCGGGCCTACCCCTACACCGCCACCGCCGGCAACCTCCTGCTCAAGGATGAAGAGGGCACCGTCAAGGCGTCGGTCTTCTACATCGCCTACTCGCTCGACGGCGTGAAGGACCCCGGCTCCCGGCCCGTCACCTTCAGCTTCAACGGCGGCCCCGGCTCCGCCTCCGTCTGGCTCCACCTCGGCGCCTTCGGCCCCAAGAGCGTCGAGCGCACCGACGAGCGGCGATGGCCCTGCCGCCGCCCGTACCGGCTGGTCGACAACGCCGACACCTGGCTCGACCAGACCGACCTCGTCTTCATCGACCCGGTCGGCACCGGCTACAGCCGCGCCGGCCGCCGGGGCAGGACCCGAAGCAGTTCCACGGCGTCCAGGAGGACATCGAGTCGGTCGGCGACTTCATCCGGCTGTACATGACGCGCTACCAGCGCTGGGCCTCGCCCGAAGTTCCTGGCCGGCGAGAGCTACGGCACCACCCGCGCCGCGGGGCTCGCCTACCACCTGGCGGACCGACGGCATGCGCTCAACGGCGATCGTGCTGGTCTCCTCGGTGCTCAACTTCCAGACGCACCGGACTTCCGCGCCGGCAACGACCTGCCCCTACTTCCTCCACCTCCCGACCTACACCGCCACCGCCTGGTACCACAAGAAGCTCCCGCCCGAGCTCTCCAGAGGGACCTCGCCAAGGACCCTGGCGGAGGCGGAGGCCTTCGCCCTCGGCGAGTACGGGCCGGCCCTGCTCCGGGGGACCGGCTCCGCCGGAGGCCCGGCGCAAGGAGCTCGCCGCCAGATCGCCCGCTACACCGGGCTCTCCCCGGCCTACGTCGAGCGCTCCAACCTCCGCATCGAGATCGAGCGCTTCACCAAGGAGCTGCTGCGCGACCAGGGGAAGACCACCGGCCGCCTCGACACCCGGTTCACCGGCTCCGACCTCGACGCGGTGGGCGAGCAGACGGAGTTCGACCCGCCAGCGCCTCCCTGGACGGCCCCTATGCGGCGGCGGTCAACGACTACATCCGGCGCGACCTCAAGTACGAGAGCGATCTGGTCTACGAGCGGCGCGGGCAGGTCTGGCCCTGGAAGTGGATTTCGAGAACCAGTACGTGAACGTCGGCGAGTACCTGCGCCAGGCGATGACCCGCAACCCCCATCTCCAGGTGCTGATGACCGCCAGCGTCTTCGACCTCGCGACCCCCTACTTCGACGCCTACTTCACCCGCGACCACCTGGGGCTGCCGCCCGAGCTGCGCGACCAATGCCAGATCCAGCGCTACCAGGCCGGCCACATGATGTACATCCGCAAGGCCGACCACGCCAAGCTGAAGCGGGATGTGACGGAGTTCATGCGGAAAGGACCCTTAGCCCCCTCCCTCTCTCGCCTCCCTAATTCACCCACGGGCCCTTGCGCACGTTCGGCCCGCCGCCGTCGCCGCGGTTGCCGGGGATGACCTTGAAGCCGCGCTTGCGGCGGGCGCGGTCCAGCTTGCGCTGGAGCCACCACTTCTCCATGCGCAGCCGCATCTCGCGGAAGGTCTTCCGGCCGCCGCGCAGCGAGCCGCTCGAGCGGACGTAGAGGTAGGTGAAGCCCATCGCGGCGCAGATCCCCACGAACCCGGGCAGGTCGCGCGAGCCCAGGAAGGCCATCAGGGCGAACAATGCCTCCACCACGAACAGCCAGCGCGCCGGGATCTGCAGGAAAAAGAAGAGATAGACCGTGGCGTCCCGGTGCGCCGTGGCGAAGGCGGCGATGAAGATCGCCAGCAGCATGCGCTGCCCCTGCATGATGGCGAACGGCGACGCCACCGCCATCGCGCCCGAGAGGGTCAGCAGCGCGTGGACGCCCACCGCCACCACCGCCGCGCCGATCCCGGCCCACAGGATCATCTGCCAGAAGTGCCGGCGGTAGAGACCGAAGAACACGTCCTTGCCGAACATGTAGAGGATCAGCAGCTCGATCAGGAACCCGAATCCCGGGCTGCCATACCCGATGAACGGATAGGTGGCGAGCTGCCAGACGAACCCCCGCGCCCAGGCGAACGGCGTCAGCTCGAGCAGCAGGGGAACGATCTGGGTGGCCGCGAAGAACCGCAGCACGAAGGTGAAGATCAGCACCCCGAGCAGCACCAGCAGGTCCGGCGGCGGCGTTCCCGCCAGGCCGAAGTCCATGCCCCGAGGGGTGGGATTGCGGGTTACCACGATGCCGGACCTCTCACCCGGGGGATCTTACTCCAGGGACCTCCTCGCCGACCGGGCACTCACCATCCCGGCCCTCACCACCCCGGCCCTCCTCTCCCGACCCGGGAGAGGAGGGGGGGCGCTGCGCTGAAGGTCACGGTTACCCTGCCGTTCCAGGGTCTTTCTCCCCTCTCCCGAGTCGGGAGAGGGGCCGGGGGTGAGGGCTCACGCGTACTTCGTCCACTTCCAGATCTCCGCGAACGTCGGCTTCTTGCCGTACATCAGGATGCCGACGCGGTAGATCCGGGCGCAGACCCAGACCATCCCCAGCACGAAGGCGATCGTCAGGGCGTAGGCGAGCGCGATCTGCCAGACGGGCGGCATGTCGATCGCGATGCGCAGCGGCATCAGCAGCGGCGTGAACATCGGGATCAGCGACAGCACGGTGGCCATCGTCGAGTTCGGATCGTTGACCACCGGCCACATCACCATCACCGGGATGATCACGAACACCATCGCCACGCTCGACGCCTGCTGCGCCTCCTGGACGTTGTTGAACGAGGCGCCGATGGCGGCGTAGAGCGTGGCGTAGGCGAGGAAGCCGAGGATGAAGAGCAGGACGAAGTTGATCAGCATCACCGGCGCCAGCGTGGGCAGCGAGACCCCCTTGGGCAGGAACGCCATCGTGGCGACGATCCCCGGCGCGGTCAGCACCAGCATCGTGCCGAGCCAGATGCCGAGCTGCGTCAGCCCCAGCAGGCAGATGCCGATCAGCTTGCCCAGCATCAGCTCGAACGGGGTGACGCAGGAGATCAGCACCTCGATCACCCGCGACCCCTTCTCCTCGAGCACCCCCTGCATCACCTGCTGGCCCCACACGATGATCGAGACGTAGAGGATGAAGAACAGGGCGATGGCGAGAAACGCCGCCCCCAGGCTCCCCTCGGCGCGGCTGCCCTTGGCCGAGACCCGTTGCGGCGCGAGCTTCACCGACCGGCTCAGCTCGTCCACCCGCGACGGATCGATCCCGGCCTCCTGGAAGCGCACCTGCCGCACCGCCGAGGAGAGATTGTTCCGCAGCACCTCCTGGGTGAAGACGTTCGAGACGCTGCGGGCGTGGTACTCGACCGGCTGGTCCTGGAACACCCCGGGGGCGATCCAGACCCAGGCGTCGATCTGCTTGGCCATCACCCGCCGGTCGAGGTCCGCCTGCTGGGCGGCGCGGTCCGCGGCGAGCGGCTCGGCCGTGGCCGCGAAGCTCGCCAGCTGGTCCTCGTCCTGGCTCTTCCCCAGCCTCTGCGCCTCCTTTGGTTGTGGCGGTTGCGCCGCCTGCTTGGAGTTCATCTTCGCCACCAGGGCGGTGCCCACCTTGCCGGTCTCGTCCACCACCACGATCTTCTGGTTGGTCTTGGTCTTCGAGATCAGCAGCGAGGGGACGATCGAGACCGCCGCCACGAACAGCGGCAGGATCAGCGTGGTGATCCAGAACGCCTTGGTCCGCACCCGCTGCAGGTACTCGCGCTTCGCCAGCACCACCACGTTGTCAAGCCGCATCGCGCACCGCCTTGAGGAAGATCTGCTCCAGCTCCGGCTCTTCGGAGCGGAACTCGTGAACGTCGAGGAACTGGACCATCTGCCGCAGCGCGTCGGACCCCTGGACTTCGGGGCCCAGCATCAGCTTCGCCACGCCGTCCTTGATGACCGCGTGCTCCACCCCGGGCATCGTCGCCAGCCGCTCGAGGTCGCCGTCGGCCACCAGGTGGAAGGCATTGCCGCCGATCCGCCGCTTGATCGCCTTGAGCTCGCCGTCGAGCACGGCGCGGCCGTGGGAGATCAGGCAGATGTGGTCGCACAGCCGCTCGGCGAGCTCCATGCCGTGGGTGGAGAGCACGACGCTCTTGCCCTGCGCCCGATACTCGAGGAGCAGGTCGCGGAACAGCTCCTGGTTGAGCGGATCGAGGCCGGAGAACGGCTCGTCGAGGATGAGCAGGTCGGGCTTGTGGAGCACGGTGCCGATGAGCTGCACCTTCTGCTGCATGCCCTTGGACAGCTCCTCGATCTTGGAATTGGACCACTTGGTGAGCTCGACCCGATCGATCCAGCTCTGGATGTCGGAGACGAGCTGGGGACCTTTGAGGCCGCGGATCTCGCCCAGGAAGATGAGCTGGTCCATCACCGTCATCTTGCGATAGAGGCCGCGCTCCTCGGGAAGGTAGCCGATCCGCCGCAGGTCGTCCGCCGTCCGGGGGTGTCCGAACACCTGGACCTCGCCGGAGTCCGGGGCGGTGATGTTCATGATCATGCGGATCGAGGACGTCTTGCCGGCGCCGTTGGGTCCCAGCAGCCCAAAGATGCTGCCCGCCGGCACCGCCATCGAGACGCCGTCCACGGCCACGAAGTCGCCGTAGGCTTTGCGGACGTTCCGTAGTTCTAGGATGGGGGGCATAGGGTGTCCTTATCGATGGAGAGCGGCGCTCGACCGCTTCCGCTTCTAATACGTAATGGGTCCTGCAGAGTTTAGAGGAGATGGCGCGGCGATGGGGGTGCAGATGCCTCAACGCCAGCCCGTGAGGGCGGCATACCCATAGCCCAGGGCGTGAGCCCTGGGAAAGGGGTTGGCGGTTCCAGGGGAAGGGATCGCCGAAGGGATCGCCGCGGTTGGCCCAGGGCACACGCCCTGGGCTATGGGTATGCCGCCCTCACGGGCTGGCACCGTGCCTCGGCCGGGGAACTACCCGCAGAGGCGGGAGTACGTGCACGCCCGGTTGTCGCTGGAGACGCGGCCGACTTCCTGGAGACCGCCTGCCACAGGCGCCAGCTCCGTCCCTTCGAGGGCGCGGAGGGTTTCCCGGTGCAGCGCCAGCTTCTTAGATTCCTGCTTCTTCATGAGATCTCTCTGGGTGGGCCGGGATGACCTGCCCGGCACGGGCATTGTAGCTTAGGCCGACGTTCAGGCCCGCAGGGCTAAGCCGTCTGAACGCGCCGCCGCAAGCTCGCCTGCGCCAGCGAAGGTTCCGATGCTCCGTCGGAGACTACCGACGAGCTGTCGAAGATTCCGATGACTCGTCGGAGACTCCCGATGAGCTGTCGGAAAGTTCCGATGGTTCGTCAGAGACTTCCGACGAGCCGTCAGAAGGTTCCGATGAATCGTCGGAGACTCCCGACGAGCTGTCGGAAGGTTCCGATGACTCGTCAGAGACTTCCGACGAGCCGTCCGAAGGTCCCGATGAACTGTCAGAGACTCCCGATGAGCCGTCCGAAGGTTCCGATGACTCGTCGGAGACTTCCGACGAGCTGTCGGAAAGTTCCGATGGCCCGTCAGAGACCTCCGATGAGCCATCCGAAGGTTCCGACGAGCGGGGGTCCGGACTCTTTGTAGAGGATAGAGGAGCCGCCGAGGCGGCGAGGCTCAGGGCGGAGCCGTCACCACGCCTGCGCGGGCGGGGAGGCGTTCTCGGGGTGCTCCTCGTTGTCGGCGGCCCGCATCAGCTCGGCCGGGCTCTCCTTGAGCTCCAGGGCCTCGCCCGAAGTGAGGTGCCGCCCGAAGTGAGGTGCAGCCGTTTCGTTGGGAACGAAACGGCTGGCATCTCTCACTCGAGTTAGGATCTTCTATAATCCAATGCCAGGGATAGTCCCCCATCACTACTAAGGGAGAGAAATCATGAAGAAACAGGTCAAGAAGTTGGCGTTGGCGAAGGAGACTTTGCACAGCCTCGAGGAAAATTCGCTTGGAAAAGCTGCCGGGGGACTCACGGCAGGCGCTGTCGCCATGAGCTATTACACGACCTGTTCTGGCTGATCCCGGAAATCATGCCTAAGCAGCGAGGTGCCACCCATTTCGTTGGGGTTCCGGGACGAAACGGCTGGCACCTCGTCCCCGGGGCTCGCCCCGGGGCTGAAATTCGCCAGGGCCGTAGGGTCCCTCTCGAGGACACGACCAATTCCGCGAGGGCGCAACGAGGTTCCACGAGGGCGGCGAGGCTCAGGCTGGGGGGATCACCAGACGGCCGCGGGCAGGGCGGAGGCGCCTTCGGTCTCGGCGTCGACGGCCCGGAGCAGCTCGGCCGGGCTCTCTTTGAGCTCCAGGGTCTCGCCGCTGGCCGCCAGGAGGGCCACGCTTCCCTCCTGCGGCTTCCCGGGGACGCGATCGAGGATCGCGGCGAGCTGGGAGGTGTTGAGGTTGGCGTTCCTGCCGTCTAGGGTCGTCGCGGTGATCCAGGCCATGCGGGGAAGACTAGCACGGAGCTTCAGGCTCCGCAGCACCCAGGTCCAGGGCGGACCGTCCGCGTGAAGCTCGCGGGGCTCGATGTTCAGTCCCTGAAGATTGCGGCCAGCGGAATCTCGAGCCCGGGGAGCAGGGGAGTCGTCAGGATGGTCGCCCGCGGCGGCGGACAGGGAGGCCTTCCGCCGGAGGCCTCCGGATCCCCGATCCCAAACGCGGCGCCCTTCCGGCGGGGGACGAACATCCAGTACTCCAGGCTCCGAGCGCTCGTAAGCCCCAAGCTTCACGGCTTCGTCCAGCCGGCGGGTGCTGCTCGGAAGGGATCCGACGACCAGGTCCGGGCTCCTTGACTTCTTCTCTCCGCACGATCGCGGCTCTCTGCTTGCAGATGAAGAGGAGGCGGGTCGAACGATGCCGTGCGGGGAGAGGAGGACGCCCGTGGGTGCGACGAGGAACTGCCCGAGCCGTGGGCATCGATGAAGTCGCCGAAGAGGATCGTGAGACGGTCGACGAGCTTTGATGGTGCACGAACGGCGCGGCCGTCACGTAGTGCCTCCATCGAGGATCTCATGACGCTTCCCGTCGTCTGGAATGAGGACGTAGTCCTCAAGGTCAGCGCTTCGGGAAAGGTCGTGGAGAGCCATGGCACGAATCCTGCGCGGACCATCGTAACGTACTTGGGAGAGCCCTACGGAGCTGCCGCCAAACAGGATAGAGTCAGCCGGGGAGGAGTCATGGAACCAGAGGAAGAAGAAGTCGGGGTGACGTTCGAGAGCCTGGGGCTTTCGGAGTCCCTGTTGAAGGCGATCACGGAGATCGGCTACGAGGCGCCGACCCCGATCCAGGAGAAGACGATCCCGCCGATGCTCGCCGGGCGCGACCTGATCGGCCAGGCGCAGACGGGCACGGGGAAGACGGCGGCGTTCGCCATCCCCATCCTGGAGAAGATCGATCCGGCGGTGGCGGAGGTGCAGGCGCTGGTGCTCGCCCCCACCCGGGAGCTGGCGATCCAGGTGGCGGAGGCGATCCACGCCTACTCGAAGTACCGCGGCCGCGTGGGAGTGCTGCCGGTCTACGGCGGCCAGCCGATCCAGCTCCAGCTCAAGCGGCTCGACCGCGGCGTCCACGTGGTCGTCGGCACGCCGGGCCGGATCATGGACCACCTGCGGCGGGGCTCGCTGCGCCTCGACGCCGTGCGCATCGTGGTGCTCGACGAGGCGGACGAGATGCTCCGCATGGGCTTCATCGAGGACGTCGAGTGGATCCTCTCCCAGGCGCCGGAGGGGCGGCAGACGGCGCTCTTCTCGGCCACCCTGCCGCGCGAGGTGCGGCGCGATCGCCGAGCGGCACCTGCACAACCCGCTGGCGATCGAGGTCGAGCACAAGACGATGACGGTGCCCGCCATCGAGCAGCGCTATCTCAACGTCTCGCCGCAGCAGAAGCTGGACGCCCTCGCCCGCATCCTGGAGACCGAGCCGACGGAGGCGGTGCTGATCTTTACCCGCACCAAGAACGGGGCCGCCGAGCTCTCCGAGCGCCTGCAGGGACGCGGGTACGCCGCCGAGGCCATGCACGGCGACATGAATCAGGCGCAGCGCGAGAGCGTGATCCGCCGGCTGAAGTCGGGCCAGGTGGAGATCGTGGTGGCGACCGACGTCGCCGCCCGCGGCCTGGACGTGGAGCGGATCAGCCACGTGGTCAACTTCGACATGCCCAACGACGTCGAGGCCTACGTCCACCGCATCGGCCGCACCGGCCGGGCCGGGCGCTCCGGGGTCGCCGTGCTCTTCGTCTCCCCCCGCGAGCGGCGGATGATGACGGAGATCGAGCGCTACACCGGCCAGCGCATCACGCCGATGAAGATGCCCACCCAGGCGGACGTGGCGGCGCGTCGCGTCGCCCTGTTCAAGGACAGCATCCGCCGCTCCGTGGGGGAGGGGGATCTCGATCTCTATCTCTCGCTGGTGGAGGAGCTGGTGGAGGAGGGGCTGGACCTCGCCGAGATCGCCGCCGGGGCGGCCCGGCTGGCGCAGGGGGACAAGCCGCTGACCGTCGAGGTGGAGCCCGAGCCGGCGAGGATGGCCCGGGCGGAGGACGGCATGGTGCGGCTGTTCATCGACGCCGGCAGCCGCGCCGGCGTGCGCCCGGGGACATCGTGGGAGCGATCGCCAACGAGGCGGGGGTCCCCGGCAAGGCGATCGGCTCGATCGACATCTATGACGGCTTCACCTTCGTCGAGCTGCCGTCGCAGTACCGGGACCAGGTGCTGGAGAGGATGGCCCGCGCCACCATCCGCGGCCGCCCGGTGGGCATCCGGGTGGCGGAAGGCGCCAAGCCCCGGGAGCAGCGGGATTCGCGGGGCCGCCGGCGGAGGCGACGGCCCCAGGGGGACCGGCCCCGGCCGCCCTATCGGGACCGGCGGCGGTAGAGGGGAGGGGGGCTGGTTGGCGTATAATCCAGTCCGGAGGTGAACCGATGAAATTCAAAGTCGCGCTGTACCCATCCGAAGAGGGCTTCAGCGTCTCGGTTCCTGGGCTGCCGGGATGCTGGTCTCAGGGAGAGAGCGAAGAGGAAGCTCTCCAGAACATCGAAGACGCCATCCGGGAATACCTGGCGGTGGCCGTCGAGCTCGCCCGGGGCGCTCTGGTGCGTGAGATCGAAGTCGCGGTGTGACGGGTGGGAAAGATCCCCGGCGTTCCCCACCTGAAGGCCGTACGCGCCCTGGAGAGGGCCGGGTTCCGCGTCGTTCGTCAAAGCAAACACATCGTGATGTCGGACGGAATCCGAATCCTCACCATCCCCCGCCACGATCCGGTCAACGCATTCACCCTGGGCGGCATCGTCCGGGATGCCGGGCTCACCGAAGAAGAATTCAAAAAGCTGCTCTGAAAAGCGCCTTCGAGGCCGTTCATAGTGCGCAAAGAGCACCCTACAAGCTCTGAATTTTCAGCTTCGCCCCCCCTCTCCACTGTGTGGAGAGGGGCCGGGGGTGAGGCTTCGGAGCGCACGCCGCTCCAACCGGCAGGGATGCTTGAAGACTCCTGAAGTTCCTGCAGCCGTAGCCCCTAGACGTCGTGAACCAGAGGCTGGGGCTTGCAGAGCCAGAAGCCCTGGGCGTAGTCGACGCCGAGCTCCTTCAGGGCTTCGTGGGTCTGGCGGTTCTCCACCCATTCAGCGATCGTCTGCAGGCCCATGACGTGGCCGATCTGGTTGATCGACTCGACCATGGCCCGCTTGACCCGGTCCTCCAGCATGTTCTGCACGAACTCGCCGTCGATCTTCAGGAAGTCGACCTGGAGGTCGCGCAGGTAGGCGAAGGAGGAGAGGCCGCTGCCGAAGTCGTCGAGGATGAAGCGGCACCCCTTGGCCTTGAGGGCGGAGATGAAGCGCATGGCGCTGTCGAGCTTGCTGATCGCCGCCGTCTCGGTGATCTCGAAGCAGATGCGCCGGGAATCCACGCCGCTCTTCTCCAGCTCCTCGACCACGAAGTCGAGGAAGCCCTCCTCGCCGAGCGACTGGCCGGAAAGGTTGATGGCGAAGAGGACGGGGCGCGACCACTCGCGCCGCTGGGCCTCGGCGAGGGCGGCGAAGGCGGTCTTCACCACCCAGCGGTCGATCGAGGAGATCAGGTGGTAGCGCTCGGCTGCGGCGATGAAGGCCGCGGGGCCGATGACGTTGCCGTTGCGGTCGAGCATGCGGATGAAGACTTCGCAGAGCAGGTCGCGCGCGGTGTTCTCGCCGCCGATCGGCTGGATGAGCTGGTAGAAGAGGCGGAAGCGCTTGTCCTCGAAGGCGCGGTGGATGCGGTGGATCCACTGCATCTCGCCGTAGCGCTCGGCGACCAGCGTGTCGTCGATCTCGTACTCGTGGACGCGGTTGCGGCCGCCGTCCTTGGCGACGTAGCAGGCGGCGTCGGCGGCGGAGAGCACGTGCGGCAGGTCGCCGCTGTCGCCGTCGATGGGGACGAGGCCGATCGAGACGCCCACCTCGAAGATCTGGTCGCGCCAGCAGAAGCGGAACTCGCGCACGGTGCGCCGCATCTCCTCGGCGATCTGCCGGGCGTGGTCGATCGGGCAGTCCTCGAGCAGCACGCCGAACTCATCGCCGCCCAGGCGGGCGAGGGTGTCGCTGCGGCGTACCCGCGAGCGCAGCAGGGCGGTGATCTGCTTGAGCATCTCGTCGCCCACCAGGTGGCCGCAGGTGTCGTTGACCACCTTGAACTCGTCGAGGTCGAGGTAGAGCAGCACGTGGTGTCGCCGCTCGGCGCGGGCGCCGCGGATGGCGCGCTTCAAGCGGACCTCGAACTCCCGGCGGTTGATCAGGCCGGTCAGGGCGTCGTGGCTCGCAAGGTAGATCATCTCGCGTTCCATGCCGCGCAGCTCGGTGACGTCCTTGAACACCAGGACGGCGCCGAGCGCGGCGCCGGTGCGGTCGTAGATCGGCGCCGCCGAGTCGCGCACCGAGTACTCCTTGCCGTCGCGGCTCAAGAGCACCGCGTGCCCGGGGGACTCGACCACCCGCCTCTCCTCCAGGCAGTGGGCCACCGGGTCGGTCAGCGGCTTGCGGGTGATCTCGTCGATGACCTGGAAGACCTCGGAGACGGTGTGGCCGATCGCCTCCACCGTCTTCCAGCCGGTCAGCCGCTCGGCCACGGGATTGAGGTAGTCGATCGTCCCTTCCGCATCGGTGCGGACGACTCCGTCGCCGATCGAGGCCAGGGTCACCTGGGCCCGCTCCTTCTCGCGGTAGAGGGCCTCCTCGGCATGCTTGCGCTCGGTGATGTCGACCGCGATGCCGATGCAGCCGGTGATCTCGCCCCTTTCGCCGCGCAACGGCTCGACCCGGGTCTGCAGGGTGTGCCCCTCCCAGACCTGCTCGAAGCTCACCGATTCGCCGCCGAGCGCGAGCTGATGGGCGCGGATCGCGTCCGGATTGCGGGCGCCGTAGTGGTCGGAGAGGCGGGTGCCGGGGGCCGCGCGCAGGCCGAAGGAGGCGAGCCCGCCGCCCAGGCTGGAGCTGAAGCGCAGCTCGCGGTCGGTCGTCCAGACGATCGCGGGCACCGGCTGGACCAGCAGCCGCAGGCGCGCGTTCATGGAATCGTCGAGGTCGGCCGGGACCGGCGAGAGACCGGCCAGCCGCTGATCGCCGTCGAACGACACCTTATTCTCCATAGCCGGATCGTCGGGCTCAGGAAATTTCAAGGGAGCGCGCATTTTCCAGGTTCCATTCCAAGGGACTCGGAACGATGTAGCAAAAAGCGCGCCCGCTTGGGTCCGGTGCCGGAATGGCGGCACGGGGCGGTCCCCGTGGACCGCTTATGCAGGGTGAGGTATGCGGCCGGTGGAAATTTGCCGTGATCCCTTGTAAACATGCTAAATCAGCGGCTCTGGCATGGAGAGGCCATAACCCTGCGCGTAGTTGACGCCGATCTGGCGCAGGATCTCCAGGGTGGGATTGTCCTCGACGGATTCGGCGATGGTGCGGATGCCCATGACGTGGCCGATCTGGTTGATCGACTCGACCAGGGCGCGCTGCACCGTGCTGCCGATCATGCCGCGCACGAAGGCGCCGTCGATCTTGAGAAAGTCGACCTGGAGGTTCTGCAGGTAGGCGAAGGAGGAGAGGCCGCTGCCGAAGTCGTCGAGCACGAAGCGGAAGCCGAGGCCCTTGAGGACGCTGATGAAGTGGGTGGCCTTGGCGAGGTTGCCGACGGCGGCGGTCTCGGTGATTTCGAAGAAGATGCGCTCCGGCTCGATGCCGGTCGCCTCGACCTCGGCGAGGACGTAGTCGAGGAAGGCGTCGTCGCCCACCGACTGGCCCGAGAGGTTGATGGCGAAGCGGGTGGTGTCGCCGTGGGAGAGGGTGCCGCAGGCGAGGGTGACGAAGGCGGCGTGGACCACCCAGCGGTCGATCGAGGCGATCAGGTGGTAGCGCTCGGCGGCCGGGATGAAGGCGGCGGGGGTGGCGATGCGGCCTTCCTCGTCGATCATGCGGATGAAGATCTCGCACAGCGGCGGCTCCGAGCCGTCGCCGCCGAGCGGGTGGATGTTCTGCCGGTAGAGGCAGAAGCGGTGCTCGGCGAAGGCCTTGTGGATGCGGTAGATCCACTGCATCTCGCCGTAGCGCTCGGCCATCGCGCTGTCGTCCGGCTGGTACTCGTGCATCCGGCTGCGGCCGCCCTCCTTGGCGACGTAGCAGGCGGCGTCGGCGGCGGAGAGCACCCGCGCCATGTCGCCGCTCTCGGCGGTGATCGGCACGAGGCCGATCGAGACGCCGATCTCGAAGATCCGCTCCTGCCAGCCGAAGCGGTACTGGCGCACGGCGGTGAGCAGGCGGTCGCCGAGCTCGCGGGCTTCCCCCAGGGAGGCGTCCTCGAGCAGGACGCCGAACTCGTCGCCGCCGAGGCGGGCCAGGGTGTCGGTCTTGCGCAGCAGCGAGCGCAGCAGCGAGGTCACCTGCTTGAGCATCTCGTCGCCGGCGAGGTGGCCGCAGGTGTCGTTGACCACCTTGAACTCGTCGAGGTCGAGGTAGAAGAGGGCGTGCTCGCGGCTGTCCTCGGAGGCGGTGTCGAGGCCGTGCTGGAGGCGCTTCTCGAACTCGCGGCGGTTGATCAGGCCGGTGAGCGGATCGTGGCGGGCGAGATAGATCATCTCGCGCTCCATGCCGCGGAGCTGGGTGACGTCCTTGAACACCAGGACGCTGCCGGTGATGCGTCCCTGGCGGTCCAGGATCGGGGCGACGGAGTCGCGGATGGCGAACTCCCGGCCGTCGCGCCGCACCAGCATGGAGTAGCCGGAGTGCTCGATCACCCGTCCCTCGGCGAGGCAGCTCTCGACGGCGTTGGGCAGCGCCTTGCCGGTCCCCTCGTCGACGACGTTGAAGATGCGCGTCAGGGATTGACCGCAGGCCTCGCCGGCGCTCCAGCCGGTCAGCCGCTCGGCGACCGGGTTGAGGTAGTCGACGGCGCCGGTCGCGTCGGTGCGGATGACGCCGTCACCAATCGAGGCGAGGGTCACCTGGGCGAAGCTCCTTCTCCTGGGCGAGCGCCTCCTCGGTGAGCTTGCGCTCGATCTCGGCGGCGGCGCGGGCGGCGAAGATCTTGAGGATCGACTGCGCCGGCACGTCGTCGTGGACCGGCGAGGTGCTCATCACCGCCAGGTGCCCGAGCGGCCGGTGGGTGCGGTCGAACAGCGGCACGGCGATGTAGCTCTCGATGCGGGTCTCCACCACCCAGCGGTCCTCGGGAAACAGCCGCCAGACGCCGGAGGGGTGGAAGGAGATCTGCCGGCCGACCACGTGCTCGCAGGGGGTGCCGTGGAGGTCGTACTCGAACGGCGGGCTGTAGTCGTCGATCTCCCACAGGGCCAGGATGCGGACGCGGGTGAAGGTCTCGTCGACCACCTCGGAGACCAGGGCGTACTGCATGCCGAGGGCGTCCGCGAGGTGGCGGACCAGGGAGCGCAGGAAGTCGGTGCCGGTGGTCGAGGAGGTCCCCTCGACGATCGCCCGCAGCCGCTCCTCCCCGAGCTTGCGGTCGGTGATGTCGACGGCGGTGGCGAGCGCCACCGGCTCGCCGTCCGCGAGCTCGATGACGGCCGAGGTCATGTCGAACCAGCGCTCGCGGCCGTCCTTGGTGAAGATGCGCACCTCGTAGCGCTTGGGGGCCGGCTCGCCGCGCAGGCGGGCCGCGGCGCGCTCGCGCATCAGCTCCTGGAACTCCGGAGCGGCGATGTCCCCCGGCCGCGTTGCCAGCAGCTCCTCGGCGCTGTAGCCGGTCAGCTCCTCGCAGGCCGGGTTGACGTAGAGGACGCGATCGGCCTGGTAGACGAAGATGGCCGTGGAGGTGGATTCCGCCAGGATGCGGAACCACTGATCGGTCTCGTGGACCGGAAGCTCCGCCCGGCGTGGGAGGGCGTCTCCCATCTCGAGGTCCTGGCGTTCACGACTTCCGGATGAAATCACCAGCGGACAAAACCTCCCGCCTTCCATCAATGAAGGTAGACTTCAGAATACGAGTGTCATGGGGGATTGCGCAAGAGATGGCGCGGCCAGGGGGCCAGTCTAGTCCCGCACCGCCGGCGCCAGCAGCGCCGCCGCCATCTCCCCGGTCGTTCCCTCCGTCCGCCCGGCGCTGGCCATCAGCCCCTTGAGGCCGCCCAGGAACTGGAACGCCTCGAAGCCCGCCTCGCGCATCTTCTCGGCCAAGTGGGCGCTCTTGAGGCCGACCTCGCAGACCAGCACGTAGGGGCGGTCCGTCGCGAAGGAGCGGTAGGCCGCCAGGGCGTGGGGAAGGTCCAGGTGGAGGGCGCCGGGGTAGTGCCAGCCCCGGTAGGCCGCGGCGGAGCGGAGGTCGATCACCGTAGCGCCCGGGGGGATCTCGGCGAGCTCGGGCACCGGGGAGGAGAGGGCCTCGGGATCGATCCGGCGGAGGTCGTGGATGCGGCGGGCGTCCACCAGGCGGTCGAGGAGGTTGAGGTCGAGCCCCGCCTCGTCGCGCAGCACGTCCTGGAGCGCCGCCCGGGTGTTGGGCTTCGGCGGCGCCAGGTCGCAGTACTCGGCCACCGCCGCCGACAGCTCGTAGATGCCAATCCGGCGGGCGAGGTCCAGGATCTCCTCCTTGTTGAAGCCGAGCAGGGGGCGCAGCACCGGCATGGACGGCGAGGCCTGGGAGATCACCGCCAGGTTCTGCAGCGTCTGGGAGGAGACCTGGCCGATGGCGTCGCCGGTGACCAGGCCCAGCCGGCCGCCGCGGTGGGCGATCGACGCGCCGGCGCGCAGGATCAGCCGCTTGAGCACGATCTGCCAGTTCTGCGGCTTGACCTTCCGCCGCAGGTCGGCCACCAGCGGGGCGAGGTCCACCTCGTGGAGGCGCGGGGTGTAGCCGTAGCTCCACTGCTCGGCGATCCACTTCATCACCTGGAGGACGCCGAGCCGGTGGGCCGCGCCGCCGAGGTTGCAGAAGACGTAGTCGAGCTGCACGCCGCGCTTGGCGAGCAGCCAGCTCGCCACGGCCGAGTCGAACCCGCCCGAGACCAGGGAGATGGCCCGCCCCTCGACGCCGATCGGCAGGCCGCCGTGCCCGCGCACCTTGTCGAAGAAGAGGTGGGCGGAGCCCGGCTCGAGCTCGACGTGGGCGGTCACCTCGGGCGCCGAGAGGTTCACCCGCCCGGCCCCGGCCGCGAGCAGCGCGCTCCCCAGGGCGCGCTCGATCGCGGTCGAGTCGAAGCCGATCTGGTCGCGCTTGCCGCGGCGGGTGGCGCGGACGGCGAAGCTCTTCCCCCGCACCGCCTCGCCGAAGAACCCGGCGCCGATCCCAACCAGCTCCTCCAGGCTCTCCCAGGATCGCCGCTCGACCGCGGAGACCGACTGCACGCCGAACACCCGCCCCACCACCTCGGCCGCTGCGCCGGGCTCCGGCGTCTCCAGGTACAGGCGGCTCCAGGTGGGCTCCAGCTTGTAAGCGATGCCATGGAACTTGAGCGCCGCCTCCAGGTTGACCACCAGCCGGCGGAGGAACCGCATGCGGGTCCGCCGCGCCTTGGTGTAGAAGTCGCCGGAGAGACGGAGGATGAGGAGGGGGTCGGACATGGAAGGCGGCTCGGTGGAGGAGGGGGAATTCTAGCAGGTGAGGAGAGCCCCCTACGGCCGCCACGTCGTCACCACCCACCACCGCGTCGACCCCGCGAATTCCCCGAACGGGTCGTCCAGGATCCGCGCCACCCCCACCCGCACGTCGAGAGCGGGAAGGCGGCCGACGGGGAGGGGGCCGAGGTGGAAGCGGTACTCCAGGCCGGCCAGGGAGAGCCAGTCCCCCCGCGGTCCGAAAGGCTGCCAGACCCGGTGGCGCTCGTAGAAGACCGGGGCGGGGAGAAAGCCCAGGGTCAGCTCCGCCCGCTGCCCCTCGTGGTCCCGGCCGATCAGCGCGCCCACCGGCAGAGCGGGCACGGCAATGCGGTTCGACAGCGCCGACTCCGGCAGCAGGGAGGTCTCCGTGCCGCCGAGCTGGTACTGGTCGAAGCCGAATCGCGCATCGCGCGACGAGTCGCGCCGCCAGGAGAGGGCGAGGCGGGTGTCGTCGTGGCCGAGATCGAGCCGGGCCGCGCCGCCCCAGCGGCTCCAGGCGCCGGCCTCTTCGGTGCGGCCCGATTCGGCGTGAGCCCACAGGGCGGGCTCCGCGCTCCACAGTCCCCAGCGGCGGAAGCCGCCCCAGGCGCCGGTGAACGAGAGGACGCGCTGGTCCAGGTCCGTGTTCCGGGCGGGGCTCACCCGATCCCAGAGCGCCCGGCCGGCGAGGATCAGGCGCTCGCCGCTCCACCGCCAGTCCCGCGAGGCCGACAGCTCGATGCCGGTCCGGTCGAGGTCGAGCAGGCCGCCGCGGCGGGGCACCCCTTCCTCCAGGGTGGGCCGCTCCACGGAGTGGAAGAGGTGGGCGCCCACCTCGGCCGGCCAGCCCCGCCAGGACGCGGCGAGCGCCTGGCCCGCCGGCCAGCCATTGACGCCGATCGACTCCAGGGCCAGCCAGTCGAGCCGGCCCACCACGTCACCGCCCCGCACGCCCAGCTCCAGGACGCCTCCCTGCCCCGTGGCGCTGCCGCCAAAGAGGGGGAACAGCTCCTGCCGGCCCAGGCCGTAGGGCTTCCCCGGGGACACCTCGGCGCGGGCGAAGGGCTCCGGCCGGGGCGGCGACGGAGGGGAGATCGCCGGGGCCAGCTCGCGGGGAAACGCGGGAGCGGGCGGTACGGCCGCGGTGGCCGCCGCACCCAGGGGCAGGCGGCGGAGAGCGAAGCCGTCCGGCTGGAGGGAGAGAAAGAAAAGGGCCGAGCCGTCCGGCAGGGGCGCGGGGGCCAGGGCCGCCCCCTGGGTGCGGGTGAGCGGCGCGGGAGCGCCCGAGCCGCCGGCGGGGAAAGCGTAGAGATCGATGAAGCCGCGCAGGCCCACCGAGGCGTAGACCGCCCGGCCGTCCGCGCTCCAGGCCGGAGAGGAGACGGTCCCCCCGGCCGGCGGCGCCAGCTCGGCGATGCCACCGCCGTCGATCTCCTGAACCACCAGTTGCCAGGAATCCTCGCGATGCCGGATGTAGGCGACCCGCCGGCCGTCCGGCGACAGGCGGGGGCGGTCGTAGACCACGTCGACTCCAGGCCCGGTCAGCGGCGCGACCGCGGCGGTCTGGAGATCGATCCGCACGATCTGGGAGAGGCCGTCGCGGTTGCGCGTGGCCACCGCCCAGCGGCCGTCCGGCGCGGGGTCGGGGTCGCGCAGGTCGGCCCCGCGGGTGAGCCGGCGGATGCCTCCGGTCTCCGGCGTCCATAGAAAGAGGTCGGGATGGAGGAACTCCTCCGGGTCCGGCTCGTAGCGGACGAAGAGGATGGACCTGCCGTCGGGCATCCAGCGCGGCGTGGTGGGCTCGGGGCCGTCGTGGCTCTCCAGGGTGTAGAGGGGCTTGCGCGGGAGCGGGCCGGTGCGGACGGCCGGCACGTCCTCGGGATCGCGCCGCTGGATCTCGTCCCGCCGCTCGCGCCACTTCTTCTCGGCCTCCTCGTCCGGCGCGGTCGGCCAGACCACCAGCCGGGCGGGCAGATCCTTGGCGTGGAGGACGATGGCCATCCGCGACCCGTCGGGCGAGAGGGCGGGAGCGCCGGTGGTCCAGGCGAGGTCCTGCCAGGGCTCGCCGTCGATTTCCTTGCCTCCCTGGCGCTCGGCCTCCATCGCCCGCCAGGTCAGCTCGGCCCGGAAGCGGTCATAGAGGTTCTCGGGGGATTCGCCGAAGACGCCGCGGAAGGCGTCGTCGAAGCCGCGGGGGGTGCGCGCGGTCATCCGTGCCCAGAGCTTGCGCAGGCTTCCCGGCCCGGAGCGCTCCTCCAGCCACTCCAGGTAGGCGGAGCCCAGGAGATAGGCCATGGACATGCCGCGCCAGGTGCCGGGATCGGACGCCAGGCGGGCGTAGCTGGGGAGCTTGCCGGCCTGCGCCCAGCGCCGGAGGATGGCGGCCCGTGCGTCGCCGTTGGGCCGCCCCGAGCCGGTGAGCCGTCCCTCGACCACCGTGGCGTACCCTTCGAAGACCCAGCGGGGCGTGCCCCCCAGGACGATCGGCCCCAGGGGAAGGATCCTGCCGAGGAATTGCCGCGCCGGGTTGCGCGAGGGACGCAGCAGGTGGACGAGGTGGGCCTCCTCGTGGGCGATCAGCAGCTCCGACCAGTCGGTGTAGTGGCCGATCTCGGACTCCGGCCCGGGCGGGCTGGTCCACAGGATCATGCGGGGCCAGCCGAGGAAGGGGAGGGCCTCGCCGTTGGCGTCCGCCACCGGATCGGAGACCAGCACGTCCACCACCTCCGGGGGGTCGTACCCGACCTCCTCCACCACCCGCCGGCGGATCGACTCCAGCCGCGCCGCGGCCCCCCGCGCCCACACCTCGGAGGACGCCGGGTAGTGCACCCGGAAGTGGGGCGTGGTCAGCGTGCGCCAGTCGGCGGCGGGTCCCTGGGCGCGGGCGGCGGCCAGGGGGAGGCAGAAGAGGAGAAGGAAAAGCCGGCGCAGCACGGGACGTCAACGCCGGCTGGCGTGCAGAATGGTCAGACCGATGAGGTCGTCTCCCTCGTAACGCATGATCACGTCGTCGTCCGTCAACTCGCTGTCGGTGGCCTCACTCGGCTTCTTGAAGTTGACGTAGACCACGTCGGCTTCACGGTCGTAGGACATCCAGAGGTAGTCCTCGGGAGCCTGGCGGAGGGCCGGCAGGAGCTTCAGGAACTCGGAAACGTTGGCTACGGCCATAACTGCTTTCTCCGGTCGAGGCTCTGGAATCTACGGGTCAGGAAGGCGGTAATGACGAAACCGTCCTCCTCGATCTCCCGATAGACCACGACGAGCCATTTGCCGGGCTCCACGGTCCGCACGGCGAGCAGAGCCCCTTCGTTGCCCGCGAGGACCCTCTCCGGATCGACAACCGTCCGCAGAAGCTCGTCACGCCACCCGGAAAGCTCGCCGTGCTCGTCAATGATGTGGCTCCACCTCTCCTCCGTCAAGCGGACGAGGCAGCCGCTCCTGGACCGGGCTCTCAAGGATTGGATCCGTTACGCCTTCTTCGGCGGCAGGTCGCGCGCTTGGGACTCGTCGTTGAAGCCGTGGTGGTTGTGGCTGCCGTCGCAGAACGGCTTGTTGCTGGACATGCCGCAGCGGCAGAGCGAGACGACGGTGCGTCCGGCCAGGCCGAAGGCCTTGCCGGTGGGATCGAGGATCTGCAGGTTCTCCCCTTCCAGGCGGAAGGGGCCGTTCTTCAGGACGGTGATCTTGGTATCGGACATTCGGGTTCTTTTCCTCCTGCGGCCAATCCTATCCCGGTGCGCTATCCTAAGCGGCCGCCCGCCCGCGAAGAATTTCATGATCCCCGAAGAAACCTCCTCCCAGGAACCCCGGCTGCGCGTCTGGCGCATCTGGGGAACGCGCCTGCTGAAAGGCGCGATCGTCCTCCTGGCGGGGTACTTCACCTACCGCTTCCTGACTCATTCGGACTTCGACTGGTCCCGGCTCGCCGAGCGGGTGGCCGCGGCGCGGGCGCCGTTCGTGGTGCTGGGCACGGGGCTGCTCCTCGCCCGCTACGCCGTCTGGGACTGGCGCTACCAGCTCGCGGTCAAGCACGTCCTCGGCCGGCGCCTGGGGCCGGTGCTCGGCTTCTTCGTCCTGCTGGCCTCGGCGGCGCTCAACCTGATCACGCCGACGGCGCGCGTGCTGGGCGGCATGATGCGGGCCCGTTACTTCGCCCGCGCTCAAGGCCGCCCGTTCAGCCTGCTCTATGGCGTCGTGCTCTACGACCAGGTGGCCCATCACGGAGTGATGAGCGTCTGCACCTGGATCGTGCTGATCGCGGGAGCCTTCGTGATCCATCGCGCCGGCTGGGGCTTCCTGCTGCTGGCCGCCCTGCTCGCCGCTCTCGCCGTCCTCGCCGTCTGGAGCCGCCGGGCGCGGCCGGGAGAGGAGAACCCCATCGTCCGCTTCCTCGCCGGCCGGGCCGAGCGCGCCGAGGGGAGGCTGCGGCGCTTGTTCGCCCATGGTCACGAAGCCGTCGGCATCTTCGTGCGGCTGCTCGGGGTAAACGCTCTGCGCTTCCAGGCGGTTGCCATCGGCGTCCTCTACTTCCTGGTCAACGCCGCCGGGCTGTGGGCGATGTTCCTGGCGATCGGCGCCCCGGTGGGGCCGTTCGCCGCCCTGGCCGCGGTGACCATGGGGACCGCCGTGGGGACGCTCTCCGGCTCTCCGGGGGGCGTCGGCACCACGGAGCTCGCCATGATGGCCTCTTTCAAGCTCCTCGGGGTGGACGAGGTTTCCGCCGCGGCGGGCACCCTGCTCTACCGGGGGCTCCACTACGCCGGCGTGCTGGCGGTCGGCCTGCCCGCCCTGGCGCTGCTCGAATGGCGTCAGGGCACTGAGGGCGTCGAGAAGGACGTACTGATCGAACAGGAGATCGGAAATGGATGACCGTCTACACCGCCTGCGGGCCGAAGAGTTCCCCGTCACCGGGAAGTGCGTCTACCTGAACCACGCGGGGGTGGGGCCGCTCTCCCGGCGCGCCGCCGAGCGGATGCGCAGGCTGGCCGAGTGGGTCTCGTGCACCGGCGACCGCTTCTGGGTGGATCGCCAGCAGGAGGCCGAGCGTGTGCGGGAGCTCGGTGCCCGCCTGCTCGGCGCCCGCGAGGTCCACGAGGTCGCCTTCGTCGAGAACACCTCGAGCGGTCTGTCGCTGGTGGCCGAGGGGCTCGACTGGCGGGAGGGGGACAACGTCGTGGGCGCCGCCTTCGAGTTCCCCTCGAACGTCTATCCCTGGATGAGCCTGGCGGACCGCGGCGTCGAGTACCGGCGGGCGGCCGAGCGGGACGGGCGGATCGATCCCGAGGAGCTGCTGTCGCTGATCGACGACCGCACCCGCATGCTCGCCCTCTCCTGGGTGCAGTACGCGAGCGGCTTCCGCTCCGATCTCGAACGGCTGGGCCGCGCCTGCCGGGAGCGGGACGTCCTCTTCGTGGTCGACGTGATCCAGGGGCTGGGAGCGCTGGCGCTCGACGTCGAGCGCGATCTCGTGGACGTCGCGGTGGCCTCGGCGCACAAGTGGCTCCTGGGGCCGGAGGGGATCGGCCTGCTCTACGTCTCCGACCGGGTGGTCGAGCGGCTGCGTCCGGCCCGCTCCGGCTGGCGCTCGATGCGCGACCCCTTCCAGTGGACCGACTACGACCTGACCTGGGGCGACGGCGCGAAGCGCTTCGAGAGCGGCTCGCTCAACGTCTACGGCATCGTGGCCCTGGGGGGATCGCTCGAGATCCTGCTCGAAGCCGGCGCCGGGACGATCGAGCCCTGGGTGCTCGGCCTGACCGAGCGCGCCGCCCGGGGGCTCGCCGATCTCGGCTTCGCGGTCGTCAGCTCGCGCGCTCCGGGCGAGACCTCGGGGATCGTCACCGCCGTCCCGCCGGAGGGTCACGGCGCCACGGACCTGGTCAAGCGCCTCAACGAGCAGGACGTCATCCTCGCCGCCCGCGCCGGCCGGGTGCGGATCGCGCCGCACCTGTACAACACCGAGGAGGAGGTCGACCGCTGCCTGGAGGTCCTGGGAACGCTGCTGGAGTGATTCCCGCCGACTCTTACCGGAAATCCAGCAACTCGTACCCCCAGCCGCGAAACAGCCGGTAGGTGAGCGGCAGGGGCAGGCCCACGACGTTTGTGTAGTTCCCGAAGATCTCCTCCACGAACAGCGCTCCGATCCCCTGGACGGCGTAGGAGCCGGCCTTGTCGAGGGGCTCGCCGGTCTCCACATACCAGGCGATCTCCTCGGGGCCGAGGGGAGCCATGCGCACCCGGGAGGCGGCGAGGTCCACGATCCGGCGGCCGCGGTCCGGCTCCTCCAGGGCCACGGCGGTCAGCACGGTGTGCTCGCGGCCGGCGATCCTCCCCAGCATGCGGCGGGCGTCCGCGGGGTCCCGCGGCTTGCCGAGCAGCTCGCCGTCGATCACCACCACCGTGTCCGCCGCCAGCACGATCTCGCCGGGGTGGACCCGCGCCGCCGCCTTCTCGCGGGCGAGCCGCAGGACCGTCTCCTCCGGCCGCTCGTCCGGCCCCGGCGTCTCGTCGAGGTCCACCGGACGGACCGTGAAGCGGAGCCCGAGCCCCCCCAGCAGCTCGCGGCGGCGGGGGGAGGAGGAGGCGAGGATGAGCGAGGGGAGAGCGCTCAGGGGAAGTAGCCTCGGACGGTCTTCGCCTCCAGCCCCGGCCGGGCGAGCTTCACCTCGACCGTGCGGAACTTGTCGGCGTCGCCCCCCTCGCGGGAGGACTGGTAGGCGAGGAAGTACTGCGAGCGCAGCTCCTTCTGGATCGTGTCGTAGATCCCCTCGATCTCCTTCGCCCGCTCGATGAAGAAGAAGCGGCCGCCGGTCTCGTCGGCGAGGCGGCTGAGCTTGGAGCGGACGTCCGCGTCCGCCGTGGAGAGGTTGATCCCCACGGTGTAGATCGCCACCCCGCTGTGCCGCGCGTACTCCAGCGCGTCGTTGAAGGAGTAGCGGCTCCCCTCGTCCTTGCCGTCCGAGAGGATGACGATCGCCCGCTTCCCCTTGATCCCGCCGAAGTAGTAGAGGGCATAGATCAGGCTGTCGTAGAGGGTTGTGTTGCCGGCGGCGGTCAGCCCCGCGAGGCCCCCGGCGAGCACCGCCGGCTGGTTGGTGAAGCGCACGGCCAGGTTCGGCTGGTCGCTGAAGGTGATCACCGCCGCCCGGTCCTTGGGGGTGATCACCTTGTCGAAGAAGCCGAGCGCCCCCTTCACCGCCGACTGGAGCTTGTCCCCCACGCTCATCGAGGCCGAGGTGTCGAGCAGGATGCCGGCGTAGATCGGCACGTCGCGCACCAGCTCGAAGCGGCGGATCTCCTGCTTCTGGCCGTCCTCGAGCACCGTGAAGTCCCCCTTGGCGAGCCCCTCGACCGGCCGGCCGCGCGGGTCCACCACCGAGGTGTAGAGCTCGACGAACTGGACGTTCACCTTCTGGACGAGCTCCGGCGCGTTGACGATCACCAGGTCCTCGGTCGAGTTGCCGCCGTCGAGGTAGGCCACGGCCCGCACGTAGGTGATCCCCTTGCTCCTGGGCAGGAGGACCGGCTGGGTGTACGGCGGCTGGTAGAGGGTCGCCAGCCGGTCGTCGTTGAGATAGATCTCCACCCGGTCGAGCCGCTCCCCTTCGGGGACCTCCACCCGCGCCTCGGCGCGCAGGCTCGACTGGTAGGTCTTGCCCGCCTGCGGCTCGACCAGGTGGACGGCGAAGCGGTGCGGGCCGACGTTCAGCGGCAGCTCGTCCTCGGCGAGCCGGCGCCCTCCCGAGTCCTGGGCGATCGCCCGCAGGACGTGGGTGCGCGGCTGGAAGCCGAGGTTCAGCTCGACGCTGTAGGGCGGCCGCCCCTTGGCGAGCACCGGCTTGCCGTCGAGCTCGAAGCTCACCCGGGCGATGCCGGCGCCGGTCGTGGTGGCCTCCACCCGCAGCTTGCCGGTGGCGAGCCCGGGGGCCGGCGGCAGGATGCGGATCGTCTGGTCGCCCGAGCCGATCGCCGCGTTGGCCTCCGCCAGGGCCGTCTGGGGGGAAGAGCCGGGAGACGGCGCGGACGGGGCCGCCGCCGCGGCCGTCAGGACGGGAACCGGCGTGGCGTCGACGGCCGGCACCTCGAGGCTCCCGCTGCTCGCGGAAGAAGCGCTTCTCCGCGGTGTCCTCGATCTTGACGATCAGCGAGTAGCTCCCCGGGCGCAGGTAGCGCTGGAAGACCACGGGGATCTCCTGGCCGGCGACCTCCCTCTGCGGCAGGGCGCTTTGCGGCAGGGTAAACCGGTAGCGGAAGTGCTCGAAGAGCTCCCCCTTGTAGAGCACCTCGCCGTCCACCAGGAAGCTGTAGAACGCCTCGGGGGAGCCCTCCAGCTTCTCCGGCCGCACGGCCTCGCGCGGCACCGAGACCAGCCCCTGCATCACCGTGCGGCTGCCGAAGCGGCCTGGGAAGGTGAGGTCGAGCCGGGCCGGGAAGGGGGCGGCTCCCTCGGGCACGTCGGTCGAGTAGGAGGCGAAGGTCGACAGCCACTCCTCGCCGGGATGGGGGATGAGGTGGAGCCTGGACTCCGCCTGGCTCCAGTCGATGGCCTCGGCGATCCGCGCCGACGTGTCCTCGCCGCGGGGGCAGAGCTCGGCGATCGCCGCCAGGGCGCGCGACGGCTCCTGGACCCTCGCCCGCAGGTCGAGCGACAGCAGCTCCTGGATCCCCTCGCTGGGGGACCAGAGCCGGTAGGTGGAGCCGCCGCGGGCGACCAGGACGACGGTGAAGTCGCCGTGGATGCGGTCCGTCCCGGGGAAGGTCCAGAGCTCGAGCGGCAGCAGCACGTCGCAGCGCACCGGCAGCACCTCCCGGGGCTCGCCGTTGAGGAGGACCAGGCGGGCGCGGTCGTCCGTCAGGTTGCTCAGGCGCTTGCGGGCGGCCTCGATGTTGTGCTCCCAGCGCTCCCGGAACTCGTTGGCGGGGGTCTGCGGAAAGGGATCGCGCACGTCCCAGAAGCGGCGGATGAAGGCGTCGCGCTGGTAGTCCTTCTGGAGCCCCAGGAACGCCGCGCGCTCCTTCGGGCTGATCAGGATCGTCACCTCGTCGAGCCAGGCCTGGTATCTGGGGGCCAGGTCTGCCGGCGGCGTCTGGGGCGTCTGAGCGATGGCGGCGGCAGCAGCCAGGAGCAGGGCGAGCAGGGCTAAGCGGAACGAGCGCGGCATCGGGCGAGATCCTATTCGAAAATCACGGGTAATACCCCCGCACCGTCTTCGCCTCCAGCCCCGGGCGGCCGACCTTGAGGTCCACCGTGCGGAACCCGGGATCGGTGCGGGGGGTGGTGGACTGGTAGGCGATCAGATACTGCGAGCGTAGCTCGCCGGCGATCGCGGCGTAGATGCCGGCGAGGTCGCCGTCCCGCTTGAGGAAGAAGGCGCGGCCGCCGGTCTCCTCGGCCAGCCGTGCGAGCTTCCGGCGGTCCACCTCGTCCCCGAGGCCGATGGCGTAGACGGTGACGCCGGCCCGGCGGGCGAACTCCAGGGTCTCCTCGAAGGTGAAGCGGCTCCCCTCGTCCTTGCCGTCCGAGAGGAGCAGCAGGGCGCGCCGCCCCTTGAGGCCGTTGAAGGTGTAGAAGGAGAAGATCAGGCTGTCGTAGAGGGCCGTGCCGCGCTCCGCCTTGAGGCCGGCGAGGCCGCCGGCCAGGGTCTTGACGTCGCGGGTGAACTTGACCGCCAGCATCGGGTGGTCGTTGAAGGTGATCACCTCGGCGCGGTCCTTCGCTCCAATCGTCCCTTCCAGGAATCGCAGGGCGGCGTTCTGCGCCTGCTCCAGGCTGGACGCCATCGAGGCCGAAACGTCGATCGCCACCGCGGCGTGGATCGGGATGTCGGTGACCCGCTCGCAGCGGGCGATCTGCTGCCGCACGCCGTCCTCGGCGACGGTGAAGTCCTTCGCCGCAAGCCCTGAGGTGACCGGGTGCCCCTGGCGGTCGAGCACCGTGGCGTAGAGCTCCACGAAGTCGACGTCGATCTGCGCCATCTCCTCCGGCGCGTTGACGAAGACCACGCTCTCGGCCGTGGTGCCGTCCTCCAGATAGGCGACCGCCCGCACGTAGGCCAGGGGCTGATCCGGCGGCAGGACCACCGGATGGATGTAGGGGGGCTGGTAGAGCGTCGCGATCCGCGCCTCGTCCAGATAGAGCTCCACCCGCTCCACCGTCTCTCCCTCGGGGGCCTCGACCTCGGCCCGGGCGAGCAGGCTCGCGTCGTAATGCTTCCCCTTCCGGGGCTCGGCGAGCCGCACCCGGAAGCGGTTGCTGGTGGCGTTGATCGCCAGCTCGTCGGCGGCCAGGGGGTTCCCCCTGGCGTCGTAGGCGGTCACCGCGAGGGTGCGGGTGCGCGGCACGGAGCCGAGGTCGAGCTCGACGCTGAACGGCGGCGCCCGCTTGGTCAGCAGCGGCTTGCCGTCGAGCACGAAGGTCACCCGGTCGATGCCGGGGCCGGTGGTCAGCGTGTCGAAGCGCCGCAGGCCGGTCTGCAGTTCGCCGACCGGCGGGATGAGCTTGACCGTCGTCTCGCCGCTGCGCAGGGCGGCGTTGGCCTCGGCGAGGACGCGGGAGACCTCGGCCTCTCCCGGAGTCTTCGAGGAGATCGTCGCCGGAACGGCGTTCTCCACCGCCGGCACCTGGAGCGGTCGCTCCTCACGGAAGAAGCGGCCGCCGTTGACGTCCTCCAGCTTGACGATCAGCGTGTAGTCCCCCGGCCGCAGCGGGCGCTCGAAGGCGAGGGGGATCGCCTGGGGGAGACTTCCCGCGTCCGCCGGCAGGTCGAACTTGTAGCGGAAGCTGTCGAGGAGCCGGCCGCTGGAGAGCACCTCGCCGTTGAGCAGCAGGTTGTAGGAGCGGGCGTCACCCAGCCTCGCCTGCCCGGCGGCGCCGGCCGGCAGGCTCACCACCCCCTGCACCATGGTGCGGTTCTGCAACCGGCCCGGAAAGGCGATCTCCAGCTTCGCCGCCAGCGGAGCGGCCCCCGCGGGCAGGTCGGTCGAGTAGGAGTTGAAGGCGGAGACCCACTCGCCGCCGGGGCCGGGGGGAGGGGAGGCGATCTTCTGCTCGAACAGCGGCCACAGGCCCTTGCTGGCGACCAGCCCGATGGCGCCCGCGATCTTCTTCGCGTGGTCGTCGTTGCCGCAGCCGCCGCCGCCCAGGGGCGCGATCTCGTCCATGGAGTGCCCGCCGCCGCCTGCCGCGGCGCCGATCGTCCCGCCGCCGCCTGAGCCGGCGGGCTTCAGGGAGCCGACGGTGTCGCCGGCGGTCTCCCCCTGCTGGCTCACGCCGCTATTGTTGAACAGGACGTCGATCCCCTCGTAGGGGTCCCAGATGCGGAAGGCGCCTCCCCCCCACTTGCGGTAGAAGACGACGGCGAACGGCTCTTTCGCCCGCTCGTTCGGCGGATAGAACCAGGCTTCGAGCGGCCAGAGGATGGTGGAGCAGTCGGACTCCACCCGCTCGACCGGCGGGCCGTTGAGCAGCAGGATCCGCGAGCGGGCGTCCTTCAGGTCGTGGAACAGGGCGCGCGCCTGGCTCGCCCGGGCCTCCCAGCTCTCACGGAAGGTGCCGACCGCCCCGCGCCGGCGGCTCTCCCGCACCGCCCAGAAGCGCTGGATGAAGGCGTCGCGCTGGTAGTCCCTGGTAAGCGCCAGGAAGGTCGCCCGCTCCTCGTCGGAGAGGAGGATCTCGACCTCCTCCAGCCAGGCCCGATAGCTCTCGGAAAGCCCGGCGATCGCCGCCCGCTGCTCCGCGCTGGGGGGAGAAGCCGCGGCGAGGCCGTGGAGGCCGAAGATCAGCAGCAGCAACAACGGTACTCCGCGAACCGCGCGCTTCACCATGACCGACCTCCCTTATCCCTTGCTGTCTGCCTTTCCCGAAGCCGCCGCCCTCCCGGCCTCCCTCCCCTCTCGCTAGGGGTAATACCCCCGGATCGTCTTCGCCTCCAGCCCGGGCTTGTTCACCTTCAGGTCCACACTGCGGAAGTTGTTGCCGCCGCTGGCGTTGGTCGACTGGTAGGCGATCAGGTACTGCGAGCGCAGCTCGGTTTCGATCGACGAGTAGATGGCGGCCAGCTCGTCCGTGCTCTTGATGAAGAAGGCGCGGCCGCCGGTCTCCGCGGAGAGCTTCTCGAGCTTGCGGTGCTCGGCGTCGTCGCCCAGGCCGATGGTGTAGATCGTCACCCCGGCCCGGCGGGCGTACTCCATCGCGTCGTCGTAGGTGAAGCGGCTCCCCTCGTCCTTGCCGTCGGTGAGCAGCAGCATGGCCCGCTGCCCCTTCACCCCGGTGAAGTAGTAGAGGGTGAAGATGATGCTGTCGTAGAGCGCCGTGCCGCGCTCGGCCTTGAGGCCGGCGAGCCCGCCGGCGAGCGACGGGATGTCGTTGGTGAACTTCGTCGTCAGGTACGGGTGGTCGTTGAAGGTGATGACCGCCGCCCGGTCCTTGGGATGGATCGTGCTCTGGAGGAACTGGAGGGCGGCCTGCCGCGCCTTGTCGATGCTCTTCTCCATCGAGGCCGAGATGTCGATCGTCACCGCCGCGTGGATGGGCAGGTCGGTCACCCGCTCGAAGCGGGCGATCTCCTGGCGGGCGCCGTCCTCGCTCACCGAGAAGTCCTTCTGGGTGAGGCCGGCGACCGGCCGGCTCTGGCGGTCGAGGACGGAGGTGTAGAGCTCGACGAAGTTGACGTCCACCTCCGCCATGTTCTCCGGGGCGTTGACGAACACCAGGTTCTCCGTCGAGTTGCCGTCCACCAGGAAGGCGACGGCGCGGACATAGGCGAGCTCCTCCCCCTTGGGCAGCAGGATCGGCTGCTGGTACGGCGGCTGGTAGACCGTCGCCACCTTGGTCTCGTTGAGATAGAACTCCACGCGCTCGACCGTCTGGCCGTCCGGCACCGCCACGTCGGCGCGGGCGAGCAGGCTGCTGGTGTACCGCTTGCCGCGCTGGGGCTCGCTCAGCCGCACCTGGAAGCGGTTGGCCTCCGAGTTGATCAGCAGCTCGTCGGCGGCCACCTGGTGGTCGGCGGCGTCGAAGGCGGTCGCCGTGAGCTTGCGCGGCCGGGGGAGGTTGCCGAGGTCGAGCTCGACGCTGAACGGCGGGCGCCGCTTGGTGAGCACCGGCTTGCCCTCGAGGGCGAAGGTCACCTTGGCGATGTTGGAGCCGGTGGTCAGCGTTTCGAAGCGCTGCATGCCGGTCTGCAGCTCGCCGAAGGGAGGCACCAGCCGGAGCGTCGTGTCGCCGGTCGAGATGGCGGCGTTGGCCTCCTGCAGGAGCCGGGCGCTGGCGGTGTCCGGATCGGTCGCCAGCGGCGCCGGGGCCACCCGCTCCGAGGCCGGCACGGTGATCGTCCGCTCCTCGCGGTAGGCCTTCTTGGAGTTGATGTCCTGCACCTTGACGATCAGCAGGTAGTCGCCGGGCCGCAGGAAGCGCTGGAAGACCAGCGGCAGGGTGGCGCCGCTGGCGGCCGCTCCGGCGGCGGGGAGATCGAACTTGTAGCGGAAGCTGTCGAACAGCTCGCCGTTCTGCAGCACCTCGCCGTTGATCAGCAGATCGTAGGTCTGGGCGCCGGCGAGCGACGACAGGGTGGCGCCGGCCCCGGACGCCGGCACGCTGATCAGCCCCTGCACGGCGGTGCGGTTCTGGTAGCGGCCGGGGAACTCCAGGGAGAGCTTGGCGGGCAGCGGCGGAGTCCCCGGGGCGAGGTCGGTCGAGTAGGAGTTGAAGGAGGTGACCCACTCCCCGGACTGCCCCTCGGGCTTCGACATCATCTGCGCCTCGAGCATGCTGTAGCCCATCCCCTGGGCCGACACCCATCCGATGGCGCCGGCGATCTTGTCCCCGTCGCGGCAGCCGTTGGCGATCGCTTGCAGGTCGTGGCTGCCGGAGTCCGCGGCGCCGCCCGAGAAGAGCACCCCCAGGCCCTCCGCCCCGGACCAGACCTGGTAGGGACCGGCGCCCCAGTGACGGTAGAAGACCACGATGAGCTCGGAGCGGGTGCGCTCGGCGCGGGCGTAGTACCAGACCTCGACGGGCCAGATGACGCTCGCGCAGTGCCCCTCCAGCCGCGACGACGGCAGGCCGTTGAGCAGCATCACCCGGGCGCGGTCGTCGTTGAGGGTGCCGAAGAGCGCCATCGCCTGCTCGACGCTGGCCTCCCAGCGGTCGCGGAACTCGTTGCGGGAGGTCGACTTGATGGGGTCCCGCACCTCCCAGAAGCGCTTGATGAAGGCGTCGCGCTCGTAGTCCTTCTCCAGCTTCAGAAAGGTCGTGACCTCCTCGTCGCTGATGATGAGGTCCACCGTCTGCAGCCACTGGCGGTACTTCTCGGGGAGCTTCTTGAGCGCCTCCTTCTGCTCCTTGCGCTCCGCCCGCGACAGCTTGGCGGCCGCGTTCGCCGCCGCCGGGGAGAGGAAGCCGGCGAAAAGACCGGAGAGGAGACAGAGGGAAAGGAGGAGGATCGTCGGACGTCGCCGTAAGCGCATTCATTCACCTGCCAGAGAGAGCCGGGTCGTCAAAGCAGACCGGAAAGGATTCAACAGTTGTGCCGGGGGTCCGGATTCCGGCCCCTCACCCCCTGGCCCCCTCTCCCGTCCCTCCCTCCTCCCGCACCGGGAGAGGGGGAACATGGGAGAGGTTACAATCCCATTCGCCATGATGACGCCGGTCTACCTCGATCACAACGCCACCACGCCGCTCCTCCCCCGGGTGCGCGAGGCGATGCTCCCCTGGCTGGGCGAGCGGCACGGCAATCCCTCCTCCATCCACCGCTTCGGACAGGCGGCGCGCGAGGCGGTGGAAGGGGCGCGCGAGCGGGTGGCGGCGCTGGTGGGGGGCCGGCCGCCGGAGGTGGTGTTCACCGCCTCGGGCACCGAGGCCAACAACGCGGTGCTGTTCGACCGCGCCCGGCGGGCGGGCCGGCGGGGGCACCTGGTGATCTCCGCCATCGAGCATCCGTCGGTGCGCGAGGCGGCGGCCCGGCTGGCCGAAGAGGGCATGGAGGTGACACGGGTGTCCCCCGGAAGGGACGGCGTGGTCGCGGTGGAGGACGTCGTCCGCGCCCTGCGTCCGGACACCCGGCTGGCCGCCCTGATGCTCGCCAACAACGAGCTGGGCACCCTGCAGCCGGTGGCGGCGGTCGCCGCCGCCTGCCGCGAGCGGGGGGTGCCGGTGCTCTGCGACGCCGTGCAGGCGGTCGGCAAGGTCCCGGTGAACGCTCCGGCGCTGGGCGTCGACTACCTGGTGCTCGGCGCCCACAAGTTCAACGGCCCGCTGGGCGCCGCGGCGGTCTGGGTGCGCCCGGGGGTGGAGCTCGCCGGGTACCTGGTCGGCGGCAGCCAGGAGCGGCGGCGGCGGGCGAGCACCGAGAACGTGCCGGCCCTCGCCGGCTTCGGCGAGGCCGCGGCCCTGGCCCTGGAGGAGATCGACCGCCGGCCCGCCCTCCTGGCCGGCCTGCGCGACCGCTTCGAGGCGGCGCTGCCGGGCCGGGTCCCGGGCGCCGTCCTGCACTGCCAGGGGTCGCCGCGCCTGCCCAACACCTCCCACCTGGCGGTCCCCGGGGTGGAAGGCGAATCGCTGCTGATCCGTCTCGACCTCGCCGGCTTCGCCGTCTCCACCGGCTCGGCCTGCTCCTCCGGGAGCGTCGAACCGAGCAAGACGCTGCTCGCGGTGGGGATCTCCCGCGAGGAGGCGCTCTGCTCGCTGCGGGTGAGCTTCGGCCTCACCAACACCCTCGACGAGGTGGACGCCTTCCTGGACGCCCTGGCCCGCGAGGTGGCCGAGCTGCGGAGGGCGGTGGCGTGAAGGAGGCAGGATTGATCGCCGTGGCGATGAGCGGCGGCCTCGACTCCTCGGTCGCCGCCTGGCGTCTGGCCCGGGAGGGGCATCCGGTCGTGGGGCTCTCGATGCTCCTCTGGGACCAGTCGACGGTGGAGGCGAACGGCCGCTGCTGCGGCGCGCTCGACCTCGGAGACGCCCGGCGGGTGGCGCAGCAGGCGGGCATCCCCCACTACACCCTGCGGCTGGACCGCGAGTTCCGCGACAAGGTGGTGGACCCCTTCGTGGAGGACTACCTGGCCGGCCGCACGCCCAGCCCCTGCGTGCGCTGCAACACCTGGATCAAGTTCGACCTCCTGCACGAGCGGGCGCGCCGTCTCGGCGCCTCCCGGGTGGCGACCGGCCACTACGCCCGCATCCTGGAGGGACCGGACGGCCCCGAGCTGCACACCGCGGTCGATCCCGAGAAGGACCAGAGCTACTACCTCTTCGAGCTGACCGCCGAGCAGCTCGCCGGCTCCCTGTTCCCGCTGGGAGAGCTGACCAAGCGCGAGGTGCGGGAGCTGGCCCGGGAGGCGGGCCTGGTGGTGGCCGAGAAGGGCGAGAGCATGGAGGTCTGCTTCGTGGCCGGCGGCGTCCGCGAGTTCGTCGAGCAGCAGGCCGCCGCCAACCCGGAGCGCTTCGCCGGCGCCGTCCTGGACGAGCCCGCCGTGCTGGTGGACACCCAGGGCGAGGAGCTGGGCACCGGCCAGCCCTACTACCGCTACACCGTAGGCCAGCGCAAAGGCCTGGGCCTCGCCGCCCCCAGCCCCCTCTACGTCCTGCAGATCGACCCCGAGCGCAATCGGGTCGTGGTAGGAGACAACGCCGACCTGCTGGCCCCTGGCCTCCGAGGAGAGCGCCTCCACTGGATCGGCCCCGCGCCCGAGGGAGACGTCGAGGCCACCGTGAAGATCCGCTCCCGCCATCCCGGCGTGCCGGCCAGGATCCGTCCCATGGGAGACGGCCGCGTCGAGATCGACTTCGCCGAGCCCCAGCGGGGCGTCACCCCGGGGCAGGCGGCGGTGTTTTATCGCGGGACTCGGGTGTTGGGGGGGTGTTGGATTGGGGGGCGGGTGTGTAGGGGGTAGGAAGCAGTGTGAATCTTGCAGGGCTGCACGCGATCTCTCTAGTTAAGGTACCGGCAATGACTATCCGCGAGAGTATCGATTTAGATGTGCAGGATCTCGCCACCTACTTCAATAGATTGTTCGACCTCATCAAGGAACTGGCTGGTACCACGGCCAATCAGAGCGAAGAAACATACGTCGGCGACTACGCGGTCTTCGCACGCCCGGACATGGCTTGCAACGTCCATAATTTTGTGAACTTTTGGCTAGCACGGCTCGCCGATTTTCATCAGAAGCGAGGACACCTTCCTCTCTATAAAAAAAGGGGGACAGGGAGTGACCTCGACGCTTATCACAAGTACTTTACAGAAGTAGCACGCCTGCCGTTAGGCTCTCTTGCTTCTAGTCTCGATCAGCTGGACCGCTTACGCAAGGTACGGAATTGTCTGGTTCACCAGGGCGCCCATATAAAAGCGCAACAAAGCGCGGAACTCGAGGCCATTCATGGTGTCTCGTTGTCAGGGACGTTGGTCTTGCTGACTGATGATTTTATTTGGAACTGTCTTAAGCACGCGAGCCTCTACCTGTGTGCAGTCGTCGAGGCCGAGGTGCTTCCTCCATAATCCATCAAGACCGCCACAACTCTTGGACTCTGCGCCGGGCGGCTGGCGCCGCGTTGGTGGCGACTATATATGGCTCGGTGGTTGCACCGCATACCAGCGATTGATCCGTAGCTCCGCCCTGAAAGGGCGGAATCTGATTAGCCTGGCGCTTCAGCGCCAGGTAGGCAGTCCCACGTCCCCATCCGCCCCGAGGGGGCGGTGCCTTTTCATCGGCTCTGATTTACCGGAAGGGTTGGGTTCCGCCCCTTCAGGGCGGATGGGATTGGGGGATGGCGCCAACCTGGCGTTAAAACGCCAGGCTATTCAAATTTCGTCCTTTCAGGGCGGTACGAAGCTCTGAATTCTGAGATGTGCGGAAGAGGTCGGGCTAAAACTAGCTATTGAAATTCGCCCTTGCGGGCGAGGACAACCGCCCTATGTTCCCTCGCCGCATTCAGAGCAGCGGGAAAACGCGGCGGATGCAGGGCATCTCCACCCGGACCGTCGAGAAGGCCTCGACGTTGAGGGCGACCGCAGGTCGCCCCTACAACCTCCGGCACAGGTTGATGTTGATCGAAGGTTGTAGGGGCGACCTGCGGTCGCCCTTGACCTCGCCGGACAGGGCGGTGGGTGGGCGTGGGCGAATTCGCCCTAGGTTTTGTCCTTCTGCCTTCCGCCAAGAACCGGGATCTTGGCGACGAGATGATCTAAAGCGAAATCCGCTGTTCTTTGAGAGATGAAACCTGCGCGAGGAGAGAGAAATCGCGATCGTGGTGCAGTACCGGAATTCCTTGCCGTATGGCGCAAGCCGCAATCAGGCAATCGACGCTTGAGCGGATCGTCACTCCGGCCCGGCGAGCCGTGCGATAGAGTTGCACCGCCTCTTCGAAGACTACGAGTGCCAAGGGCTCTTCAACCAGCGGAAGCGCGAACATCGCATTTCGGGCGATCCGAAACGCTGGCTCCTCACGGAATCCCTGCAAAACCTCCTGAAGGACCGGCAGGCACGTTACGACCTCGTCTAGGTCGACCACAGAGGCAAGATCAAACCGGCTCGGCTTCCGGAAGACCTCGATCCAGACAGAAGTGTCTACGAGGACCATGGGTCACCGGTGTGGCGAGGCTTTCGGGGGAGTATCCTCTCGCATCTCGGAGAGATCCCCCTCCCACAATCCGGAGCCTGCGAGCTCCAGGATACGACCGGCCCGGTGCCGTCGCAGATAATCCTCCATGGCCTTCGTGACGGCGCGCGAGTAGGTTCTCTCGCCACTGGCCCGGGTCACCTCTTCCAAGAGATGCTCGTCTAGCACAAGATTTGTACGTTTCATGCGCCTAGTATACGTTCTCACCGCCGGAACGAAAAGGCCGGAGAGGACGCCCGCGCGTCCGTCCTCTCCGGCGAAGGTGCATCAGTTGTCAATGAACCTGCAGCTTACTGAAACGGCCAGGCCCTACGAGTGGCCCGTCGTGGGCGGCGGGGTCACCGCCGGCGGCGGGGTGGGCGTGGGCGGCTTGACGGCCGGCGCCGGGGCGGTCTTGCGGACCCGGGTGCGGAGGGGCTTGAGGTCGAACTCGACCAGCTTCTCCGACCGGTTGCCGAACTGCTGCCGGACGCCGTTGCGCAGGAAGTTCGCCAGCTTGCGACCGTTGACCAGCATCCCCTGCAGGCGCTTGGTCGCGTCCTGCTTGCTGGCCGCCATCGCGGTCTGCTGGGCCGAGATCTCCCGCGCCGTCTCGAGCATCGTCTTGAGCTGCGCGCGGTAGGTCTCGAACTGCGGGAACTCCTGCGCGTTGGCCTCCATCGAGGCCAGCAGACGCTCCCATCCGTTGAGGGTCACTCCGTACTTCGGTTCTCTTGCCATGGTCCTTCTCCTTCGTGGGCTTTCTTGGCCCGTTCATCCGCGCCGGAATGGCGACGGAAATCCCGCGATCTGAAATCTCCCGGCCGCTCGCTGTTCCCGAGTCAGCGTTCCCTTGAGAGGCGGGAGGGTACTGCCTTGCGATGTGCATAGGCTAGATGGTAGCGTCATGTCCTGTCAAGCCCCCGGGCCGAGATTTCGAAAGATTCCCCGGACCTCAGATTTCGTTCACCCTATTAAAAAATGCACGGAGAGCAGGGAATGGCTCATTCCCCGGCGATCGAGAAGTCTTCCCCATGGTGAAAGAAGGACGGAATGCGATGTGCATAGCAAGAATTGGACGGAGATGCAGATTCCCCAGCTCGCGGGCGGCATTCCCCTGCGCCGAGGGCCGGTTCCCTGTCGGTTCGGGGATGCGTTGGGCGGGGAACGGCTCGGCCAGCTCCAGCGCGGCGCTTCCCTGGAGATCAGGGCGCGTTCCCCGCGGGGAGGGCGGGATGGAGGCTGGGGAATGGCTGAATCAGGCGGGGAATGGAGCGCCGTCTGGGCGCGGACTTCACACCCAGCCGTGATCGCGGGCGTAGATCGTCAGCTCGACCCGGCCCTCGATCCTCAGCTTCTCGTAGATGTTGTGCAGGTGGACCTTCACCGTCCCCTCGGTGATGTGGAGGGTCTCGGCGATCTCGCGGTTGTGGTGGTTGGTGGCGGCGAGGCGGACGATCTCCATCTCGCGGGCGGAGAGCGGCTGCCGGCCCGGACGGGCGACGCCGTCGCGGTCGAGGATGCCCTCGATGGCCCGGCTGAGGAAGTCCCCCTCCATCCAGCGGCCGCCCGCGTGCACCGCGCGCAGGCAGCGGATCAGCAGCTCCGGGGCCATCTCCTTGAGGACGATGCCGCGCACCCCCAGCCGCAGGGCGTCCATCAGCTCGTCCTGGTTGACCGAGCCGGCCAGCAGCACGGCGCGGGTCTGCAAGCCTTCCCGCCGGAGCTGCTCCAGCACGTCGAGGCCGCTGCCGCCGGCCAGGCGCACGTCGAGCAGGAGGATGTCCGGCCGGTGGGCGCGCACGGCTTCGAGCGCCTCCCCGGCGTTGACGCAGCGGGCGACGATGGCGAGGTCCCCCTCCAGGCGGAAGAGCCGTTCGAGCCCCTCGAGGACGATCGGGTGGTCGTCCACCACGACCAGGCGGATCGCGGGCGGGGCCGGTCTGGCGGCCGTCTCGGGAGAGGTCTCTGAGGGCTCGGGCTTCTCGCGCGTCATCTCGCTCCCCCCTGGGCCGGCAGGTGCATCTCCAGCCGGGTGAGGCCCGGGCCGGTGTCGATGGCGAGCGATCCGCCGAGGGCGGCGATGCGCTCCTTGAGGCTCACCGGGCCCAGCTTGCGCCGGTTGAGCTCCTCGTGGCCGTAGCGGCCGGTGAACGGAAAGCCGCGGCCGTCGTCGATCACGGTGATGCTCAACGCCCGGTCGCGCAGCGCCACCTCGACCCGGACGCTGGAGGCCCCGGCGTGCCGGGCGACGTTGAACAGCGCCTCGCGCAGCAGCCGGTAGAGCTGGCGGGTGAAGGCTTCGGAGAGCCGGCCGTCGAGCTCCTCGAGGTGGATGTCGATGTCGAGGTCCCAGAGGCGCTTCAACCGGTCGGAGAGGCTCCGCCAGGCGGGTCGGGAGGTCGTCCTGGCCGGCGAGCGCCGCCGGCATCGGCTTCAGCTCCTCGATGAAGAAGCGGAGGTCGCGCTGGTCGCCGGCGATCAGCCGCTGGATCTCCCGGAGCTGGGCCGGGGCCGACGGCGGGTCCTTCTCCAGCAGTCCGGACAGGGCCTGGAGCTGGAGGGCCGTGCCGGTGAGCGACTGGAGCATGCCGTCGTGCAGGTCGCAGGCCAGGCGCACCCGCTCGTCGGTCACCGCGGCGGTCCGCAGCTGGCGGGTCAGGTAGAACTGGTCGAGCTCGGCGGCGACGCGCTGGGCTACGATCTCGCCGAGGACGAGGTGGTCCCGTTCGAGGTCGCGGCGGTCGAGGGCGAAGAGGCGCCCCTGGATGGTCTCGCCCCGCACCGGCCAGGAGGCCACCCGGCCGATGGCGAAGCGGCGGCGCAGGGTCGGCTCCAGGGGATCGCCCTGCCAGCGTTCCACCCCTCCCGCCGCGCTGTGCCAGGTCTCTCCGGCGCCGTTGGACAGGAAGCTGGCCGCGGCGAGGGCGGCGGGCACCAGGGGCTCGTCGAGGGGGGCCTCCCGGGAGCGCTCCAGGTGTCCTCCCGCCGCGCCGGCCGCTCCGGACCACTGCGCCAGGTAGAGCCAGGGCTCGTCGGCCTCCTCCCAGGCGAGCAGGACGCGGGGGGCTTCGAGGATGCCGGCGACGCGGGCGAGGAGGTGGGCGAGCAGGGCGTCGGCGTCCTGGAGGGGACCGCGGGGCCAGGCGGCGATCTTCAGCATCTCGCGGCTGAGCCGCTGCTGGTAGGCGGAGACGGCGGTGAGCAGGACGGCGAGGAGCGCCAGGCAGGCGCCGCCCGCCAGCCAGCCGGAGGAGAGGCCCGCCGCCCAGGCCAGGCCCACGCCCAGATAGACGGCGAGCCCCGCCAGCGCCGTACCCAGGGAGCCGCGCCACCGCCAGCGCAGGGCGCCGGCGAGCAGCAGGAAGGCGAAGAGGACCATCGACACGGCGGCGGCGCCGCGGGTGAGGAAGCAGAGGACGGTGAACACGGCGAGGTCCAGGACGTGGACGGCGAGGCGCGAGCGCAGCTCGATCCGGTCGTAGGCCCAGAACAGGGCGGCGAGCAGCAGGGCATAGAGGCCGTAGACCCCCAGCAGCCAGAGGATGTCCCGGCCGTAGGGGGAGCGGAACGCCGGGTCCAGCCGCAGCAGGGCGAGCAGGCCCGAGCGCCGCCAGCGACCGGATGCTGGAGATCAGACGCTCGCCCCGGCTTTGCGCAGAGTGCTCGAAGTCCATGGCTCCCCCCTCGGGCGCCGCTCCGAGCCCGCTCTATATCGAGAGGTATAAAGGAATTATAGCCATGGATGAGTGGATTTCACCCCATCTTTTCTATAGTTTCCACTTTACCCATGCGTGACGGCCAACCCTTGATCCTCCTTCTCGACGACGATGCCGACGACCGGGCCCTCGCCCGGCTCGTGCTGGAGCGCGAGCTGCCGCGGGTCGCCGTCGAGGAGATCGCCGACGCCACCGCCTTCGCCCGGGCCTGCGGCAAGCGGAGCTTCGACCTGGTGATCCTGGAGCTGAAGCTGCGCTGGGCGGACGGGCTGGCGGTCCTGGCGGCCCTGCGGGAGGACTGGCCGCAAGTGCCGGTGATCCTGCTCACCCGCTTCGGCAACGAGGAGGCCGCCGTGCGGGCGGTGCGCCTGGGGGCCGCCGAGTATCTTCCCAAGCAGCCCGCCGGCTTTCTCCGCCTGCCCTTGGCCGTGCAGGCGGCCCTCGACAGGGAGCGCGCCGGACCGGCCCCCGGGGCGGCGCCGCTGGCGGCGCTGCTCGACCGGGCGCAGTTCTCGGTCTTCAGCGCCACGCCCGAGGGCCGCCTGCTGAACGCCAGCCCGGGCTTCCTCCAGCTCCTCGGCGTCGCGGACCTGGAGAGCGCCAACCGCCTCGACCTCGAGCCCTTCCTCGCCGCCGCGGCGTCCCAGGACGGGGCGGGCGCCAAGGCCGCCGGAACCGAGGTGAGGCTGCGGCGGGCGGACGGCCAGTCGATCTGGGTGGAGGTGATCGGCACGGTGGTGCGCACCGGCGGCACCACCCGGATCGACGGGCTGGTCGAGGACGTCACCGCCCGCAAGACCGCCGACGACGAGACGGCCCGGCGGTCGGCCCAGCTCCGCCAGGCCAACGAGGAGCTGCTGCAGTTCGCCTCGATGGCCTCGCACGAGCTGCAGGAGCCGGTCCGCATGATGGAGCGGTATACGCAGCTCCTCAAGGAAGACTACAAGGAGAAGCTCGGCTCGGACGGCGACGAGCTGGTCGACTTCGTGATCGGCGCCGCGCGCCGGCTGCGCCTGCTGATCGAGGACCTGCTGGCGCTGTCGCGGGTCGAGAGCCGGGAGCGGCGGACGGAATCCACCCGCCTGGAGGACCTCCTGGAGCAGGCGCTCGGCAACCTGCAAGCGCCTCATCGAGGAGCAGCGGCGCGGCGGTCACCCGCTCGCCGCTGCCGGAGATCGCGGTCGAGCCGTCCCAGATCGTCCAGGTGTTTCAGAATCTGCTCCACAATTCGATCAAGTTCCACGGCGAGGAGCCGCCCCAAGGCGCACGTCTCCGCCCGCAAGGAGGGGCGCGAGTGGGTCTTCTCGGTGCGCGACAACGGCATCGGGATCGATCCCGCCGAGGTGGAGGCGATCTTCGCCATCTTCAAGCGCCTCCACTCCCAGATCCCGGGCACCGGGGTCGGCCTCGCCATCTGCAAGAAGATCGTCGAGCGCCACGGCGGGCGCATCTGGGCGGAGTCCACGCCCGGCCGCGGCTCCACCTTCTTCTTCACCCTCCCCGCGGCATAAGCTGTGCGGCCCTGGTTGGCCCTGCTCGCCTCCTTCGTGTGCGCGCCTGCGGCGCTGCCAGTCGGCTGCGCGGGCCAACCAGGGCCGCACAGCTTACGCCGCGTGAAAATCTCTTGCGAAACGTACTGTGTTATGATCCTCGAGATCTCGTAGTCGATTGGTTTCACGGGGCTTTATGATTTTGCGTGCCGGTCTTCCGACCGGGCCGCGTCTTGGTGGGGAGTGCAGCGATGACACCCGGCGAACCGGTCACCATCCTCATGGTGGAAGACAATCCGGGGGACGCCCGTCTCATCCGGACGCTGCTGGAGCGCACCGCTCTCAAGCCGCTGCACCTCACGGCGGTCGACCGCGTGTCGAAAGCCGTGGAATATCTGCGCGGCAACGGCAAGGTGGACGTGGTGCTGCTGGACGTGTCCCTGCCCGACTGCCGGCACGGGACGCTCGACTCCCTGACCCGGATCAAGGCCGAGGCGCCCGGATCTGCCGCTGATCCTCCTCACCGGCATCGACGACGAGGATCTGGCGGTGCGGGCGGTGCGCGAAGGGGCGCAGGACTACTTGGTCAAGAAGGAGGTCGACGGCGGCCTGCTGGGGCGGGCGATCCGCTACGCGATCGAGCGCAAGCGGGCCGAGATGGCGCTGCGCGACAGCGAGGAGCGCTACGCGCTGGCGGTGGACGGCGCCAAGGACGGCCTCTGGGACTGGGACCTCAAGAAGGACTGCCATCTACTTCTCGGCGCGCTGGAAGGCGATGCTCGGCTTCCAGAACGGCGACATTACGGGGAACCCCGGCGGAATGGTTCAACCGGGTGCACCCGGACGACCTGCCGGTGGTGCAGCTCGCCCTCTCGGCCCATCTCGCCGGCCGGGCGCCGGACTTCGAGAGCGAGCACCGGATGCTCCACCGCAACGGCGGCTGGCGCTGGGTCCTCTCCCGCGGCCTGGCGGTGCGCAACGAGGCGGGCGACGCCTACCGGATGGCGGGCTCGCAGTCGGACATCACGGCGCGCAAGGCCGCCGAGGAGCGCCTGCTGCACGACGCCTTCCACGATCCCCTGACCGGGCTGCCCAACCGCGCCCTGTTCATGGACCGCCTGGGGATGGCGATCGCCCACGCCAAGCGGCGGCTGAGCTACACCTACGCCGTCCTGTTCATCGACCTCGACCGCTTCAAGAACGTCAACGACAGCCTGGGCCACAGCGCCGGCGACGAGCTGCTGGTCGCGGTGGCGCGGCGGCTGGAATCCTGCCTGCGGCCGGGGGACACCGTGGCGCGGCTGGGCGGCGACGAGTTCACCATCCTGCTCGACGAGGTGGCGGACGTCGATCACGCGGTCCAGGTCGCCCAGCGGATGCACAAGGAGATGGCGCGGCCGTTCCGGGTGCACGGCCACGAGGTGTTCGTCACCATGAGCCTGGGGATCACGGTGGGAGCGGGCGGCGACTACGACCGCCCCGAGGACGTCCTGCGCGACGCCGACACCGCCATGTACGGCGCCAAGTCCTCCGGCAAGGCGCGCGACGCCGTCTTCGACCAGGACATGCACGACCGGGCGGTGGCCCTCCTCCAGCTCGAGACCGACCTGCGGCGGGCGATCGAGCGTTCGGAGTTCGAGATCTTCTACCAGCCGATCGTCTCGCTCGACAGCGGCAAGATCGACGCCTTCGAGGCCCTGCTGCGCTGGCGGCATCCGCGGCGCGGCCTGCTCAACCCCTACAGCTTCGTGCCGGTCGCCGAGGACACCGGGCTCATCGTCCCCATCGGCTGGTGGGTGCTGCACGAGGCGTGCAGCCAGCTCGCCGACTGGCAGGCGATGTCGATGGGCGGCAAGCACCTGGCGGTCACCGTCAACCTGTCGAGCAAGCAGTTCATGCAGGCCGACCTGGTCCAGCGGCTCAAGGACATCCTGCGCAAGACGGGGGTGCGGCCGGAGAGCCTGCGACTGGAGATCACCGAGAGCACGATCATGGAGCAGGCCGAGGACGCGGTCGCCAAGCTGATGGCCCTGCGCAGCTTCGGGGTCAAGCTCTACATCGACGACTTCGGCACCGGCTACTCCTCGCTGAGCTACCTCCACCGCCTGCCGGTGGACGCGCTGAAGATCGACCGCTCCTTCATCAGCGAGATGGGCGGCGGCGGCGAGCGCTCGGAGATCGTGCGCACCATCGTCACCCTCGCCCGCACCCTGCGGATGGACGTCGCCGCCGAGGGGATCGAGACCGCCGAGCAGGTCACCCGGCTGCGCGCCCTCTCCTGCCACTACGGGCAGGGCTTCTTCTTCTCCGAGCCCCTGGCGAGCCCGGCCGCGGGCGGGCTGATCCAGGGAGGGGTGAGCTGGTAGAAGGGCGGCCGATCAGGAATCTGCCTGCAAGATCCTCCAGTCGAAGATCTCCGCAATGTTCCGGAAGTGCCTCTCGTTGGTGGTAACGACACGTCCGCCGGCCTGCCTGGCCTGAGCGGCCAGAATGACGTCTGCATCCAGGCTGTCTTCGGGACCTCGCAGCTCTCCATCCGCGCGGGTCTGAGCCCAGATTCTTGCCGCCAGCCTCATGGTCTCCGTCGTCAGGGGGACATAGCCCAGGGATACCCAGTCGTCCAGCTCGCTGAGGGCTTCACGAGCCCACTTCCTGGCCTGATGCTTCCGATGTCCCAAGTGGAGAAGCTTGCGGCGCAGCTCGTAGTCCGTGATCTCGGGTACGCAGACCCGGAACCGGGGGTCTTCCTGAAGCCGAAAGATCGCTTCCGCGGCCGGTTTGTTGTCTTCCAGCTCAGGCCGCAGAATCTTTGCCAGGATGTTGCTGTCGAGCAGGAGAGGGAGGGGCATTCTCTCAAGAGCGGAAGGTCACACGTTCCTTCTCGAGCTCCGCCATGAATTCCCGCCAGAGCCCCCGGTCGGTTTCCGTCACCGGAGCGGCCATGCGGGACCGCAGGCGGGCGACAACCTGCTTCCGGCGCGCCATCTCTTCGGGAGAAGCGAGATCTGTCATCTTCAACTCAGAGTCTTCGACGTGGGCCGTCGCATGTCTTGGCACTTGGTGTTCCCCTCTTCCGTACCGTCGTCGCGCATGGATGGTACCACGCTGTAGCATTCCGCCCCTAGCGATCCGCCCCGCGCTGGACTTCCTTCCTGGAAGCCCTTACCCTTCCGGCGCCCATCTTCCGGAGCCATGATGGGCCTTCGCGAAGGGAGCCCATGCACATCCTCAAGGGACTGCTCGACTTCGTCCTGCATCTCGACAAGCACCTGAGCCCCATCATCCAGGAGTACGGCGCCTGGACGTACCTGCTGCTCGCCGCCATCGTCTTCTGCGAGACGGGGCTGGTGGTGACGCCGTTCCTGCCGGGCGACTCGCTGCTGTTCGCCGCCGGCGCCTTTGCCGCCAGCGGCTCGCTGTCGATCGCGGCGCTGATTGGCGCGCTGATGGCGGCGGCCATCCTGGGCGACACGGTCAACTACTGGATCGGGCACTTCCTGGGGCACCGGCTGATCGGCGGCCAGCGCCGGGTGATCAGCCCCAAGCACCTCGCCCAAACCCACGAGTTCTTCGAGAAGTACGGCGGCAAGACGGTGATCATCGCCCGGTTCGTGCCCATCGTCCGCACCTTCGCGCCCTTCGTGGCCGGCCTCGGGACGATGAGCTACGGCCGCTTCATGGCCTACAACGCCGTCGGCGGCGCCGCCTGGGTCCTGCTCTGCACCCTCGCCGGCTACCTGTTCGGCAACCTGCCCTTCGTGCGGCAGAACTTCTCCCTGGTGGTGCTGGCGATCATCTTCCTGTCGCTGCTGCCGGCGGTCTGGGAGCTCTGGCAGGCGCGCAAGCGGCGGGCGCTTGGCAAGAGCGCCCCTTCGTGAGATACTAGGCCTGTGCCCGCCTCCTGGCGGCGTACGGTTGCAAAGCGTGAAGCGGCTCAACTCATGAGCCCGAGCGGCGGCCTCTCCGGCAAGCCCCCCGTTCCTATTCTCCTTCGCCGGAACATTACGTGGCGTGGCGCCCATACGCAGCGGTGCCCGCCCGGAAGGATTGCGACGACTTGAGCGACTTTTCGGATTTCGGCCTCAACCCCGACCTTCTCCGTGGCATCGAGACCCTGGGCTTCGAGCAGCCCACCCCCATCCAGCAGGACGCGATCCCCCCGGCGCTCGAGGGACGCGACGTGCTCGCCTGCGCCATGACGGGCAGCGGCAAGACCGCGGCCTTCCTGCTGCCCATCCTGCACCGGCTAAAGGAGAAGCCCCGCGGCACCACGCGGGTGCTCGTCCTCGCCCCCACCCGGGAGCTGGCGGCGCAGATCGTCGAGCACATGGAGGCTTTCGCCCAGTTCACCGACATCAAGGGCGCGGCCGTCTTCGGCGGCGTCGCCATGGGCCCCCAGGAGAAGGCCTTCCGCAAGGGGGTGGACATCCTGGTGGCCACCCCGGGACGGCTCCTCGACCATTTCCAGAACGATTACGCGAAGCTCGACGGCCTCGAGATCCTGGTGCTCGACGAGGCGGACCGCATGCTCGACATGGGCTTCCTGCCGGACGTCCGCAGGGTGCTCCGGCATCTGCCGCGCCCCGAGCAGACGCTCTTCTTCTCGGCTACCCTGCCGCCGCCGATCGTCGAGCTGGCCGGCGAGATGCTGCGCGAGCCGGCGCGCCTCAACATCGAGCGCAAGTCGGCCCCGGCGACCGGCATCACGCAGGCGGTCTATCCGGTCCATGAGGAGCTGAAGCCCTATCTGCTCGTCGACATGCTGCGGCGCGGGGAGATCAAGAACGTGCTGGTGTTCACCCGCACCAAGCACCGGGCGAACCGGCTCGCCGAGTTCCTGGAGAAGCACGGCGTCGCCTGCGACCGCATCCACGGCAACCGCAGCCAGGCCCAGCGCACCGAGGCCCTGGCCCGCTTCAAGAGCGGCGACCTGCTGGTGCTGGTGGCGACCGACATCGCCGCCCGCGGCATCGACGTCGAGGCCCTGTCGCACGTGATCAACTTCGACGTCCCCAACATCCCAGAGGATTACATCCACCGCGTCGGCCGCACCGCGCGGGCCGAGATGGTGGGGGACGCCTTCACCTTCGTCTCGGAAGGCGAGGCCGGCGAGCTCCACGCCATCGAGCGGGCGGTCGGCGAGCGGCTGCCCCGCCGCACCGTGGAGGGCTTCGACTACCAGGCCAAGCCGGCGGAGCGCTTCGAGATCCCGCTCCAGGAACGCATCGCCTCGATCCGCGCCCGCAAGGCGGAGGAGCGGGCGCGGGCCCGCGAGAAGGCGGAGAAGAAGGCCCAGCGCGAGGCCGAGGAGAAGGCCCGCGTCGAGCAGAAGTCGAAGCGCCGGCCCGGGCCCGATAGCCGTCCCGCGGACGGGCCTCCTCGCCAGCGCCAGCAGCAGGGGCGGCCCGGTGGCGGCCAGGGACAGGGACAGGGACAGCGGGGACCGCGTCAGAACGATCGCCAGGGGGGCGGCGAGCGGGGGGACGCCCAGCCCCGCTTCCAGCAGCGGCAGCCGCAATCCCAGCAGCAGCCGCCCCGCAAGGACCAGCGGCGACGCAGCGCCGAGCCGCCTCACCGGCACGTCGAGCCGGCGACCCGGTCGCAGGTCGATCCCACGACCAAGCCCACGGAGGAGCGGGTCGGGCAGATCCTCTCGGCCTTCTCGCCGGCCCGCTTCAACCGCTTCCGGCGCTGAAACGACGATCCTGGGGGGCCGGCGTCCGCCGGTCCTCCTTCCACCTTCTCTTTCTCTTCCTCCCGGCAGCATGAGCGATCTTCCGGAGCTGCCGGTCCTCTACCGGGACGCTCACCTCCTGGCCGTCGGCAAGCCGGCGGGGCTCGCCGTCCACCGGGGGGCGGCGCGGGACCGGACCTTCGCGCTGCAAATCGTCCGAGGACAGGCGGGGCGGCACGTCCACGCCGTGCACCGGCTCGACCGGGCGACCAGCGGGGTCCTGCTGTTCGCGCTCGACCCGGAGACCGCCCGCCGGATGCAGGAGCGGTTCGCGGCGGGGGCGGTGGAGAAGCGCTATCTCGCCCTGGTGCGCGGCGTCCCGCCGGAAGAGGGGGTGATCGACCACCCTATCCCGCGCGACGAGGGCGGCCCCCGGGTACCCGCCGTGACCGCCTTCCGCCGCCTCGCCACTTTCGAGCGCTACGCCCTGGTCGAGGCCCGTCCGCGGACCGGCCGGCGGCACCAGATCCGCCGCCATTTCAAGCACATCAGCCACCCGCTGATCGGCGACGTGCGCTACGGCAAGGGGGAGCACAACCGCCTCTTCCGCGAGCGCTTCGGCCTCCATCGCTTGGCCCTGCACGCCCTGGAGCTGGCGTTCGAGCACCCAGAGACCGGCGAGGCGTTGCGGATCGCGGCCCCGGTGCCGGAAGATCTGGCGGGGCCGTTGCGGGCGATGGGGATCGGGATGCCGGAAGGGTGGTGCTGAGCTTGGGTTCGCCCAACGTTACTCTGAGTCATTATCATGCCCGCCAGGGGGAGGTTCTGATGGCACGAGCCAAACGATACTGGCTGATGAAGTGCGAGCCCGAGGCGTACACGATCGACGACCTCGAGCGGGACGGCACCGCGACCTGGGAGGGGGTGCGCAACTTCCAGGCGCGGAACTACATGCGCGACGACATGAAGCCGGGCGACGGCGTCCTCTTCTATGCCTCGAATGCCGAGCCCTCGGGCGTCACCGGAGTCGCCGAGATCTCCCGCGCGGGATATCCCGATCCGTTCGCTTTCGAGAAGGGTCATAAATATTTCGATCCAAAGAGCGATCCGGAGAATCCCACCTGGATCATGGTGGATCTCCGCTTCGTCGAGAAATTTCCTGACGTCATCCCGCTCGCGGCGCTCAAGGAGACGCGCGGCCTGGCGGACATGATGGTGGTGCAGAAGGGCTCCCGGCTCTCGGTGCAGCCGGTCACCAGGAAGGAGTTCGACATCGTGATGAAGCTCGGCCGGAAGAAAGGCCAATCGGCATGAGGGAGCACGATGGCTATTGGGCGGACACGATCGCGGTTCAGTGTCCCTACTGCGGCGAGCAGGTCGAGATCACGGTGGAGCCGGACGTCTACGGCACGCTGGTGCAGGACTGCGAGGTCTGCTGCAACCCCTGGCAGGTGACGATCACCCGCGACCGGTACGGGGACGTGGAGGTGCGGGTGGAGCGGGCGCAGTAGGCCGGCGGGGCGCCCACGCGGGCGCCCCCGCGGATCGATTTCTATCCCGTCCCCAATGCCTCCTCCAGGCGATCGCGGCAGCCGCGGCTCAAGGGGAGCCGCTTACCGCTCTTGAGCACCACGACGAAATCGCCGTGGGGGCTTGGGCTCATTTCGCGCACCGCTTCGAGATTGACCAGGGCCGAGCGGTGGATGCGCAGGAACCGCTCGCGCGGCAGCTTCGCCTCCACGCCGGACATCGTCTCGCGCAGCAGATGGGACTCGCCGCCGGCGTTCAGGCGGACGTAGTTGCCGGCCGCCTCGATCCACTCGATCTCCTCGGGAAGCAGGAAGAGGACCTGCCCGTTGTTACGCACGGCGAGGCGCCGGAAGGTGGGCCGTTCGGGAGGCGGAGGCCCCAGCAGGGCCGCGAGCTGGCGCTGGAGCGTGGCCGCCGCGGCGAGCAGCTCGGCCAGGCGGTGCGCCTGGAACTCGTCTTCGAGGTTCGCGCTGCGGAAATTCATTCGATTCATTCTCCCGCCCTCGACTTTGGGAATCTCCCGAGAAAAAAAGGGGCCGCCGGGGGGGCAAGCCCCGACGGCGAGCATGGAGGAGCCCTGAAACCGGACGGTCACCGGATGCTGAGCCGCGCGCCCAGGCGGAAGACGCGGGGGCTCAGGGTCTCCAGGACATGGTCCGAGTTGCTGCGGCCGAGCACGCCCTGCCGCTGCAGGACGTAGGATTCGTTGAGGGCGTTGAACAGGTCTACTCCCAGGGTCAGCCCGACGTCGCTGAAGCGCAGCTCCTTCTCGACCCGCAGGTCCACGACGTGGATGTCGGGATAGCGGAAGGCGTCCGGCGAGGCGTCGACCGGGATGTCGATGCCGCTGCCGCCGTTGTCGGCGATCGTCGCGCGGTTGACGCGCGCGACGTAGCGGACCGGGTAGCCCTGGCGGCCGGTGAGGTTGGCGGCGAGGTTGAAGCCCCAGGGGTGGTCCGGCGCGATCTGGTAGAGGCCGTTCAGGCTGTAGGACCACTTGCTGTTGATGAACACGTTGCCCTTGGGACCGGAAGCGGTGCCGGAGCCCTGCAGGACCTGGGTGCCGTCGACGATGCCACCGCCGATGGTATCGGTCGGATCCTGGTTCTCGTGATTGGGGATCCGCCACTTCCAGTCCTGCCAGGAGACGTTGCCGCGCATCATCCAGCGGTTCGAGAGCCGCTTGTCGAAGGTGAGCGAGGCGCCCTTGAACTCCTGCTCGCGGTCGCCGTTCCTGAGCAGGAAGCCGTTGCGGGTGGAAACCCCGGGCCGCAGCTCGTAGTAATGAACGGTGTAGGTGCGGCCGTCCGGGGCGGTGACGGTGATCGGATCGGCCTCGACGTAATCGCTGCGCTGGTGCTCGCGGCCGACCGAGCCGAGATAGGCCGGGTCATAAGGGTTGGCGGTGTCGAAGACGAGCCGCTCCGCCTCGAGGATATTGTGGGTCTTGCGGTAGCTGAGGTTCAGGCCGACCACGAAGTCGGGCAGCAGGGCGTGCTCGGCGCCGAGCAGCAGCTCGTCGGTGAGCGGAGCGTTGAGGCGGGGGTTCACCGCGTTGGACTGCAGCGGCTGGAGGGTGAGCGGGTTGACGTTGCCGCTCGGCGGCGCGATCTCCGGACCGAGATCGCCGGGGTTCAACGTGGGACCGCCGTTGTTGGAGGTCAGGAAGTAGCGGTAGGCGGTGCCCCCGAGCGGGTTGAGGAAGCCCGTGGTGGCGGTGCCGAGCTGGTCGGCGAAACGCGAGTAGCTCGCGCGCAGCAGCGTCTTCTTCTCCGCGCCGAGGCTGTAGGTCATTCCCAGGCGGGGAGCGAAGGTCTTCCAGGTGAAGCCCGCGTCCTGGCCCGCGTAGTTGGCCGCCGGCAGGAGATCCGGGAGCACCGGGTTGGCCGCCGCCGTGGAGGGAAGGTTCTTGCCGCCCTGGCGGTCATAGCGCAGACCGGCGTTGGCCGTCAGATTACCGGCGGAGAAGGTGTCCTGGAGGTAGGCGCTGCCGTAGTCGGCCTCGATCTTGGGACGCGATTCCCGGGCGAGGATGAGCAGGTCGGGGCCGCCCCCCAGCCCCAGCTCGAGACCTCCTCCCGGCCAGGTGAGGAGCGATGACTGCTCGGCGGTGCGGTAGGCGGCCCCGTACTTCAGCTCATGGGCCAGTCGCCCCGAGTTGAAGAAATTCGAGGCGTCGAGCTTGGCCTGCTTCTGCGGCCGCTCGATCTGATTGAGCAGGTAGCTGTTGTGCCAGACCTGATTGGCATCCCGGTACGCCAGCGCCGCGCCGCCCTGGGGGACGAGCTGGAAACCGCCGTTGACGACCGAGTACATGCCGGTCACGTAGAAATCGTTCCCCAGGATCTGGGTGTCCTCGGCCTTGTAGCCGGTCGGCGTGGGACCGAAACCGGACTGGTTCCAGGTCGTCTCCTGCGGACGCAGCGGGCCGGCGTTGCGGCCGGACTTGATCTTGTCGCCGTTGAAGGCGAACGCCGTGGCCGAGTTCGTCGGCGTGACCTGGGCGTTGAGCTTGCCGTTCCAGCTCTTGAGGGTCGTCTTGTCGCTGAAGTCGCTGATCGTCAGCAGGTCGATGTTCTGCCGGGAGTAGGAGCCCCAGGCCCAGAGGCGGTTCTGGACGATCGGGCCGCCCAGCTCGGCGCCCATTTCCTGGTTCTTGTCGATCCGGTTGCCCTGCTTGAAGGTGGTCTGGGCGTGGTCGTTGTTCCAGGGGCCGGCCTGGCCGAGCTCGGAGCGGCTGAGGCTGAGGTTCCCCTGCGTGTTCTTGTCGTCGACGTAGTAGCGGCCCGAGCCGCGCCACTGGTTGGTGCCGCGCTTGGTCACCATGTTGAGGGTCACGCCGCCGCTGGCCATCGAGGCGTCGCTGCCGCCGGTCGTCACCTGCATCTCCTCGAAGGCGTCGAAGTCGTAGTAGGTCGGGGAGGAGCCGAGGGCGGACATGTCGGTGATCACCATGCCGTCCATCGACCAGACCGACTGGTCGCAGGTCGAGCCGGGGCCCGCGTACAGCGACTGCTGGCCGCTCTCGTTGCCGCCGACGTTGATGCGGTCGGTCAGCACGCCGGGGGTGGACTGCAGCACCGCCCAGGGGTCGCGCGCCGAGGGGATCTTCGCGAGATCCGCCAGCGTGACGGTCTGGCTCCTGGACAGCTTGCTCGAATCGAGCAGCGGGAAGCTCGGCGGGCCCGCCGTCGACCACGATGATCCCCGTAAAGGCCGGCTGGAGCTTCATCTCCAGGTTGCTGTTGCGCCCGATGTTGACCGCGATATTCGGCTGCTCCAGGGGCGAGAACCCTTCGAGCTCCGCCTTGACGGCGTAGCTACCGGGGGAGAGCCCGAGGAAACGGAATTTCCCCTGCGCATCGGTCGCCTGGACCTGCGGCGCGCCGGCGCCGGTCAGGGTGACGGTAACGCCGGGCAGCGGAGAGTTGTCTCCGGCGCCCAGGATGGTGCCATAGACGTTGCCGCTCTGGATCTGCGCCAGCGCCGGCATGGCGAGGACGAGCAGCAGGACGGCCAGGGAAAGCGCGCGCTTTAAAAATGAATGAGAGCTCATGAGAACAAACCTCCTGTCGAAGACTTGGGGTTGGTCGTCGATGAATGAACGTACACGTCCTCTTTGTCAGCCGCCGGGCCTCGCCTCCTTTCCGGTTCCGATCACCTGCGCGATTTTCGATAGAGCAAGCGGTGTGCCGCGCCGCGCGCCGGACGGCGAGCGAGCTGATAAGTGATTGACGACACTGGAGAAATCGTTGCTGGAGGCGGGGCGCGGACGGGGTATTGACCGGGATAGAATCCAATTTACCGGATCGATAAAAGCATGGATCCACGGTGGAATCGCGCCGGCCCGCGGCTGCCCGGCCCATGATGATGGCGGCTCGTCACGGATTCTTCGGGTTTCGTCCCGGGGCGCGGGTCGGACCGGAATTCCGGTTTATGGATTCGAAAGTTTGAATCCATATTTCGATGATCGAAGCAGCGGATTACGATGAAATGGATAAAGGTTTCGAATCGTCCTCGCTGGTGGTCGCCGCCGTCCTCCGCCGTGAGCGGTTTCGCCGCCCCTCTTGACTCCCCGCGCTCCCGGCGGCACGATGGGGCGGGCCATGCACACGATCTTCAAGGACTTCACCTTCTCCGCCGCGCATGCCATCCGGGGGCATACCCGCGGCTGCGAGAACCTGCACGGGCACAACTACCGGGTGCGGGTGCACCTGCGGGCCGAGCGGCTGGACGAGTTGGGGATGGTGCTCGACTTCGCCGATCTCAAGGCGATGATGCAGGAGATCCTGGGCCCCTTCGATCACCGGGTGATCAACGACATCCCCCCGTTCGACCAGCGCAACACCACGGCGGAGCTCCTCTCCCAGTACGTCTTCGAGGAGGTCGAGGGCCGGCTCGGGGGCGAGGAGCGGGTGCGGGTGGCCCGGGTCGAGGTGTGGGAGAACGACACCGCCTGCGCTCTCTACGAGCCCTGACGGCCGGGTCGGGAGTTCTCGTTTCCTTGCGCCTCCGCGGAGGCGAAGGATAGAATCCGGCACGGAGCGCCCGGTCTGGAGCGCCCCGTGACGCCGAGGGGAGACTTTGGGGATGTCCCAGCAAACGAAAGACGTGGTCGAAGAAACCGCCGTGCCTGCGGCGCCGAGCCCGGCCCAGCTTTCCCTGGATGGGAAGCAATACGAGCTGCCGGTGGTCGTCGGCTCCGAGGGCGAGGTCGGCATCGATATCCAGCAGCTCCGCGCGCAGAGCGGAGCGATCACGCTCGATCCCGGCTACGGGAACACGGGCGCCTGCGAGAGCGCGATCACCTTCATCGACGGCGAGGTGGGCATCCTGCGCTACCGCGGCTATCCGATCGAGGAGATCGCCGGCAAGGCGCAGTTCACCGAGATCTGCTACCTGCTGATCTACGGCGACCTGCCCAGCCAGGCGGCGCTCAAGGAGTTCGAGGACCGCCTGACCTACCACACCCTGCTCCACGAGGACATGAAGAAGTTCTTCGAGGGCTTCCCCTCGAGCGCCCATCCGATGGCCATGCTGTCGTCGATGGTCGCGTCGCTGTCGGCCTACTACCCGGACGGCAGCAAGAGCGTGGACCTCGACCTGAACATCGCGCGGCTGCTCGCCAAGGCGCCGACCGTCGCGGCGTTCTCCTATAAGAAGAGCATCGGGCAGCCGTTCATGTACCCGCGCAACGACCTGGCCTACTGCTCGCGCTTCCTCAACATGATGTTCGCCGTGCCGGCCGAGCCGTACAACGTGCGGCCGGTGCTCGACCGGGCGCTCAACCTGCTGCTCATCCTGCACGCCGATCACGAGCAGAACTGCAGCACCTCGACCGTACGCATGGTGGGGAGCAGCCAGGCCAACCTCTTCGCCTCGATCTCGGCCGGTATCTGCGCTCTCTGGGGGCCGCTCCACGGCGGCGCCAACCAAGCCGTCATCGAGATGCTGGAGCGCATCCGCGACGACGGCGGCGACTTCAAGAAGTACGTGGACATGGCCAGGGACAAGAACTCCGGCTTCCGGCTCATGGGTTTCGGCCATCGCGTCTACAAGAACTTCGATCCGCGGGCGCGCATCCTCAAGCGGATGGCCGACGACGTGCTGGCCGAGCTCGGCGTCAAGGACCCGCTGCTCGACATCGCCAAGTCGCTTGAGGAGGTCGCCCTGCACGACGACTTCTTCGTCTCCCGCAAGCTCTATCCGAACGTCGACTTCTACAGCGGCATCATCTACCGGGCGATGGGCATCCCGACCAACATGTTCACGGTGATGTTCGCCCTCGGCCGCCTGCCGGGCTGGATCGCGCACTGGAAGGAGATGCTGGACGACCCCAAGAACCGCATCAACCGTCCGCGCCAGATCTATACCGGCCCCACTCAGCGGCCGTACGTGCCCCTCGACCAGCGGTAGATCCGGGGTTTCCTTTGCGGAGTTGGACGGCCGGCGGCGACGCCGGCCGTTTTCCGTTTCCAGGCAATGGGGCTTGAGTTGACAAACCGGACTAATTCGGTCCAGAATAATTTTCGGTTATTGAGACGAAATCTCAATAAATGGAACGGAGAACGATGGACGCTCGTGAGAAAGGGCAGTTTCTTGAGTTTCTGCGGGACCGCGGTCAGCGCGTGACCGGCGAACGGCTGGCCTTGTTCGAGGAGATCTTCTCTCAGCACGGCCACATCGATGCCGAGGAACTGCTGGACGTCATGAAGACGCGCGGGCTCAAGATCTCCCGCGCCACGGTGTACCGCAATCTCGACCTGCTGGTGGAGAGCGGCCTGGCGCGCAAGTCGAGGCTCGGCAGCCGGGGCTTCCTCTACGAGCACGTCCACGCGGGGCAGCAGCACGACCACCTGGTGTGCACCGGCTGCGGCCGGGTGGTCGAGTTCGTCAGCCCGGGGATCGCGGCTTTGCAGGCCGAGATCTGCCGGGCGCACGGCTTCGTGCCGGCGCGGCACACGCTGCAGATCGCCGGCCTCTGCAACCGTTGCGCGGAGCCGGCGGCTCCGGCGGTGGAATCGCACGTGGAGAGGGCGCTCCATGTTTGAGGCCTTGATCGTCACGCTGCGCGAGGGGGTCGAGGCGGCCCTGGTGGTGGGGATCATCGTGGCCTTCCTGCGCCGGGAGGGGTACGAGCGCTATCTGGGGGCGGTCTGGGCGGGGATCGCGGCCGCGGTGGCGGCGAGCCTCGCGGGGGCCTTCGCGCTCTATCGCTGGGCGGTCAACCAGGAGGTCCTGGAGGGTATCCTCTATCTCGGCTCAGCGGTGATCGTCGGCTCGATGATGGTATGGATGTGGCGGCACTCGCACGCGCTCTCGGGCGAGATGAAGGGGTCGCTCGGGCGCATCCTCTCCCGCGAGCGGACGTCTTCGGTCGCCGCGGGGCTGTTCGCCTTCACCTTCCTGATGGTCTTCCGTGAGGGGATCGAGACGGTGTTCTTCGTCTCGGCGCTGTCGCTCACCACCAGCGGCCTGATGGCGGTGCTCGGGGTGCTCGCCGGCCTCGCGCTCGCGGTCACCTTCGGCGTGCTCTTCGTGCGCGGGAGCCTGCGGATCGATCTCGGGCGCTTCTTCAAGATCACCGGCATCGCGCTCGGCATCTTCGTCCTCCAGCTCCTGCTCAACGGATACCATGAGCTGTCGGAGGCCGGGTGGGCTCCCGCCAACGAGACCACCATGGCGACGATCGGCCCGCTGGTCCGCAACGAGTTCTTCTTCATCGCGGCGGTGCTCGCCCTGCCGCTGCTGATGCTGATCATCCCCGGCCGGGGCTCCGGGGAGGCGCCGGCCGGGGGCGCGGCGGCCCGCCTCGAGCGGGCTGGGAGCCGCCGGCAGTCGCGCTCCCGCGTGCTCGGCGCCACGCTGGGGCTGATCATCCTGGCCGCTCTCGGCTTGGGCTTCGTCTACTCCCAGCCGCCGGCCGCGCTCTCGGCGGCGACGCCGGTCGAGGCGGGAGCGGACGGCAAGGTGCGCATCCCCCTCTCGACTTTCCAGGGGACCGCCCTGCGCCGTTTCCAGGCGACGGTGGGCGGTCAGGCGGTGCGCTTCATCGCCGTCCCCATCGAGAAGGGGGGACGGATCGCCACCGCCTTCGACGCCTGCCTGCTCTGCGGCCCCCGCGGCTACTATCAGGACGGCCCCAACATCACCTGCCTGCACTGCGGCTCCGTGATCTACCCGCCGAGCATCGGCCAGACCGGCGGGTGCAACCCGGTTCCTTTGCCGTCCAGGACCGAAGGGGGCGATCTGGTCCTCGCCGCCGCGGACCTCGCCGGCGGCGGCCACCTCTTCACCTCCGGCCCCGGGACCCATCCTGGGCACGCCGCCCGCTGAGAACCAGGGACGATGTACGCCCGCCTGCTCCTCGAATCCCTGCGCCGGGGCACCCGCCGCAAGTTGCTGGCGGTGAGCGCCGTGGCGCTGGGCACCCTGGGGGCGACCGCCCTCGGCGAGATCCTCCTCTCCTCGGGCGACCGGCTGGCGGCCGAGATGGGCTCCTATGGGGCCAACCTGGTGATGACGCCGGCCCGGGAGGGGGAGACCCTGGCGGTCGACGACCTCGCCAGGGTGCGGCGGATCTTCTGGCGCAACAACATCGCGGCGGTGGCGCCCACCCTCGACCTGCGGGTGCGGATGGAGCCGGGGACCCCGAAGGACGTCGTGGCGCCGCTCGTCGGCACCTGGTTCGACCACGCCCTGGAGCCCGGGTTCCGCACCGGCTTGCCGCGGACCCGGCCGACGCTGGCCATCGCGGGGAGCTGGCCGCGCGAAGGGGAGCTCGAGGTCGCGCTCGGCCGCCGGCTCGCAGCGCGGCTGGATCTCCATCCGGGGGGTGAGCTGCGGGTGGGTTTGGGTGACCGGAGCGCGAGCTTCCGGGTGGTCGGGATCCTCACCAGCGGCGGCGAGGAGGACGACCAGGCGTTCGCGCCTCTGCCGGCGGTCGAGCGGCTCTCGGGCCTCGCCGGGCGCTTTACCCGCGCCGAGGTCTTCGCCCTGACGGTGCCCGAGATCCGCAACACGCATCCCGATCCGCAGCGCAATCCCAAGGAGTACGAGACCTGGTACTGCACGGCCTACCCCTCCTCGATCGCCCTCCAGCTCGATCAGGCCGTGCCGCGGTCGCGGACGGGCGTGAACTACGGCGTCACCCAGGCGACCGCGGACGTGCTGGGGCGCCTGCGCTGGGTGCTGACCGCGCTCGCCGCGGTGGCGCTCGCCGGCGCCGCCGTGGGCGTGACGGCCACGATGACCGCGACGGTGATCGAGCGCCGGCTGGAGGCGGGCCTGCTGGTGGCGATCGGGGCGCCGCGCGGCCGGGTGGTGCTGTTCTTCCTCAGCGAGGCGGCGCTGCTCGGCCTGGCCGGCGGCCTGCTGGGCGGCGGGCTCGGTCTGGCCGGCGGCCGGCTGCTGGGAAGCGGCACGCTGGGGGTGACCGTCCCCTGGATGCCCATCCTGCTGCCGTTCGCGGCTCTCCTCGGTCTCGCGGTGGCCGTGGTCGCCAGCGCCGCGCCGGTCGCGCGCGCCCTGGAGCGCTACCCGGCCGACATCCTCAAGAAGGCGACCGCCTAGATGATCCTTCGCCTGGTGCTCGCCAGTCTGCGCCGCCGTTTCCGGCAGCTCGCGCTCATCCTCGCCGCCGTCACGGTGGCCGCGGCGACCGTCGCCACCCTGGCGGGCTTCTCGAGCCGCGCCGAGCGCCGGCTGGGCGAGAGCCTGGCGGCTTTCGGCCCCAACCTCACGGTCCGTCCGCAGGTGGGCGGTCCGGCGCGCCTCTCCGCCACGGCCCTGGAGCGGGTGCGGTCGGTTCCCGGCGTGCAATCGGCGAGCTACTCCCCCAGCCCGGAGCCGGGGCTGGACCGCATCGAGGCGCGCGCCGATCCCAACCGCCTGGAGGCGGTGGCGCGCGGCATCGAGTCGCGGGTGGAAGGGGTGGAGGCAGTGGCGCTGCGGCGGGTCAGCCAGTCGGACGCCAGCCTGACCCGGCGGCTCACCCTGGTGCTGGCGGCGGTGAGCGCCGTCTCCTTCCTCCTCGCCCTCCTCTCGGTGGGGACCGCGACGACCGCGCTGGTGGGCGAGCGCCGGGTCGAGATCGGCCTCATGCTGGCCCTCGGCTACACCGGCCGGCGGGTGGGGACGTTCCTCGCCGTCGAGCTGCTCGCGGCGGCGGTGCTGGCCGGCGCGGTGGGGGAGATCCTCGGCGAGCTCGCGGCGGGCGGGCTGGCGCGCCGCATGCTTGGAACGGGCGGCGGGATCTCGATGACCTGGGGGGGCTTCGCCGCCTCCGCCTTCGTGGCAGTGCTGGTGGTGGGCTCCTCGATGCTCGTGGCGCTGCGGCGGGTAGAGCGGCTCGACGCGGCCCGCGTTCTACGCGGCGAGTAGAGATCGATTCATGCCCCTGGTCGAGATCGAGGCCCTGAGCCGCCGCTTCGGCTCCTTGAGCGCCCTGGACGAGCTGACGCTCTCGATCGACCAGGGGGAGTGGGTGGCGGTGACCGGCCCGTCGGGCTCCGGCAAGACGACCCTGCTCAACATCCTCTCCGGTCTCGATCACTCCTCCTCGGGCGGGGTGCGCGTCGGCGGCGTCGATCTCGCCGCTCTCAACGCTCGCGAGCTGGCGCGCTACCGCCAGCAGACCGTCGGGCTCGTCTTCCAGCAGTTCCACCTGATCCCCTACCTCACCGCCCTCGAGAACGTGATGCTCGCGCAGTATGTGCACAGCATGACCGACCGCGGCGAGGCCGAGGAGGCGCTGCGCCGGGTGGGTCTGGGGGAGCGCCTGGCCCACCTGCCGAGCCAGCTCTCGGGGGGCGAGCAGCAGCGGGTGTGCATCGCCCGGGCGCTGATCAACCAGCCGCCGCTGATCCTCGCTGACGAGCCCACGGGCAACCTCGACGCGGTCAACGAGGCGATCGTGATGTCGCTCCTGGCCGATCTCCACCAGCGGGGGCATACGCTGGTCCTGGTCACCCACGACCCCACGATCGCTGCCCGCGCCAATCGCGAGATCCGGCTCGAGCACGGCCGTCTCGCCCAGGTCGAGCACCCCGGGGACATGGAGCTGCAGGGGGTTCTGGCGGAGCTCTGGCAGCTCATCGAGGAGGACCGGGCCGGCGTCCCGATCACCCGTCGCGGCGTCGCGGAGCTGCTGGCCGACGGCCTGCTCGCCTTTGCCGACGGCAGGATCGCCTTCACCGACCGCGGGCGCGCCCAGGCGGTGTCGGCCGTGCGGCGGGAGCGGCTCGCCGAGGTGCTGCTCGAGCGGACCCTCTCCCGCGGCGCGGGCGAGGCCTGCGGCCGGGAGGCGCCCGTCGCCGCCGGGTTCGAGGACCAGGTCTGCGCCTTTCTCGATCATCCCGCCACCTGTCCCCACGGCCGGCCAATCCCTCCCGGAGCGGATTGCCCGGAGCGGCCGGCGGCGGTGGTGGCTCGGGAGACGGGCCCATGAAGAGGTCGTGGGCTTTTTGCCTCGCCGCTTGTCTCGTCGGTCGCCTCACCGCGGTGGCGATCGGCACGGCGCCGCCGGCCATGCCCGGAGACCCGCGGGGGGGTGCCGCCGAGCGCCGGCTGGGCCTGATGGGAACCGAGCTCGAAGTGAGGGTCGAAGCGGCGAGCCGCGATGTCGCATTGGCGGCGAGCGAGGTGGCGGTGCGCGCGCTGGAGGCGGCTGAAGCCCGCCTCTCGACCTGGCGCGACGACAGCGAGCTCGCGCGGCTCAACCGCGCGCCGGCCGGTACGCCGGTGCAACTCTCGCCCCGTCTGGCCAAGGAGCTGCTCGGCGTGCAGCACTGGTGGCGGGAGAGCGGGGGCGCTTTCGATCCGGGGATCGGTGCGCTGGTCGCGGCCTGGGGGCTGCGCACCGGGGGCCGGGTACCCACCGTCGAAGAGCGGGAGCGGGCGCGCGACGCCGGGGGTTTCGCCGCGTTGAAGCTCGAAGCGGGAGACCGGGCGGTGCGGCTGCGTCCGGGGTTGCGCATCGAGGAGGGAGGATGGGGCAAGGGAGCCGGGCTCGACGCCGCGGTCGAGGCGCTCCGCACGGATGGCAGGGCCATGGCCGCGGTGCTGAACCTGGGCGGGCAGGTCGCCGTCTACGGCAAGGGGACGAGCTGGACCTTTCCCGTCGCCGACCCGCGCGATCGCCGGCGTCCGGTCGTCTCGCTCCAGATCGCCTCGGGTTCCCTGGCCACCTCGGGGAACAGCGAGCACGGTTTCGAGCGGGACGGCGTGCGCTATGGCCACATCCTCGACCTCAGGACCGGCGCTCCGGCGCGCGACTTCGGCAGCCTCACCGTCTGGTCTGCCACGGCGCTCGCCGCCGACTGTCTCTCGAAGCTGTACGTCCTCGGTCCGGAGGGGGCGCTCGCCTGGGCGCGGACCCACGAAGGGGTCGAGGTGCTGGTGCTGCGGACCGACGGAGACCGCCTGCATGCCCTCGCGAGTGGGGGATTACGGGGAAAGCTGACGTCGCTGAACCCGGGACTGGAGATCGAATTCAGGAAATGACCGAAGGGGAGTCTATGCCTTTCCAAAGGGGGATCACGTTCCTGGCGGCCGTTCTCCTGGGGCTCGTTCTGACCTCCGCCGTCTTTGCGCAGTCGCCCGTGCCGTCGACCGACGACCGGGTGCGCCGGCTCGAGCAGCAGGTCGAGCAGCTCAAGGCGGAGATCGCGGCGATGAAGAGCCAGGGGCAGAGCGTGGACCGCGTCGCGGAGATCGAGCGGCGGCTGGAGGTTCTGGCGGCTGAGATCGAGACGATGAAGCTCGGCGAGGCCGCGGCCACCGCTGACCGGTCGACCAATGGCATGGGACCGGCGGCGTCCAAGATCTACCGCGGCGGCAACGGACTGGCGATCGGTGGCTACGGCGAGGTGATCTACCGCAACTTCTCCAGCAGGCTTCAGGACGGCAGCCGCTCCAGCGCCGTCGACACGGCCGACCTCCAGCGAGCGGTCCTCTACGTCGGCTACAAGTTCAACGAGCGCTTCCTGTTCAACTCCGAGCTGGAAGTCGAGCACGCGGTCACGGCGTCGGACAAGGGGGGCGAGACGGAGATGGAGTTCGCCTACGCCGACTACCTGTGGAAACCGCAGGCCAATCTCCGCGCCGGGCTCGTGCTGATCCCGGTAGGTCTACTCAACGAATACCATGAGCCCACCGTCTTCTTCGGCATGAGCCGGAACGGGGTCGAGAGCGTGATCGTCCCGACGACGTGGCGTGAGATCGGCGTCGGCCTCTATGGCGAAGCGGGATCCTGGCGCTACCGCGCCTATCTCACCAACGGCCTCGACGCCTCGCGCTTCACGGCCGAGGGCCTCGGTGAGGGGAGGGGCGAGGGCTCGAACGCCAGAGCCGAGGATCTGGCGTGGTCGGGACGGCTCGATTTCACCGGCGTTCCGGGCCTGCTGGCCGGCGGCTCGGTCTTCACCGGTAATTCGGGCCAGGGGCTGCGCGATATTGGCGGCCAGAAAATCGGCGGCCGGCGGATCGGCGGGCGGGTGACCCTCTATGAGGGTCACGTCGATTGGCGCTGGCGGGGGTTGCAGCTCCGGGCGCTCGGGGTGAGGAGCCGCGTCAGCGACGCGGCAGCCATCAACCGGGCCCTGGGCCTGGCAGGCGAGGAGAGTATCGGGAAAGCGCAGAGCGGCGGCTACGTGGAGGCTGGCTACGACCTCCTCAGCCTCCGTCCCGGCAGCCGGCAGCGCCTGATCCCGTTCGCGCGCTTCGAAAGGTACGACACCCAGAGCGAAGTTCCGGCGGGCTTCGAGCGCGATCCCGCCAACGACACGCACGTCCTAACCTTCGGCTTCAACTACTACCCGATTGACCAGATGGTGGTGAAAGCCAGCGTGCTGCGCGTTCGCAACGAGGCCCGGACGGGTCAGAACGAGTTTCAGCTCGGGCTGGGCTACGTCTTTTGAGCGCCATGTGCCGGCGGAGCCTGAAGCTGATTCTCCTAGTGGCGGGCTTGGCCATGGTGGCCGGGCCGGCCTCGGCCAAGGTTTTTCTCACCGCCGACGAAGCGCTTCGCCTGGTCTTTCGAGACTGCTCCGTCGAGCGTCATACGGTCTTTCTGACCGCCGCGCAACGGGCTCGCGTCCAGCAACTGGCGGGGGGCGGAATCAAGAGCGGGCTGGTCAATCCGTACCATGCCACCCGGGACGGCAAGGATGCCGGCACCGCCTATTTCGACTCCCATGTCGTACGGACCTTGCACGAGACGCTGATGGTGGTGATCGATCCCCAGGGCAGAGTCGCGCGGGTCGAGGTGCTGGCCTTCGCCGAACCCGAAGATTATCTGCCGCCGGGCCGGTGGTACGGCCAGTTCGTCGGCCAGGGCTTGAGCGACGATCTGGCGCTGGGGCATCACATCCGCGGTGTCACCGGAGCCTCGCTGACCGCCCGCGCGACGACCGAGGCGGTGCGGCGGGTCCTCGCCCTTCACCAGGTCCTTCACGGCGCGGGAAAGCCGTGAATCGTCTCGCGGGCTGGCTCAGCCATGCCGCAACCCTGCTCGTCGGAGGCACGGGCCTGGTCTACGCCTGGATGCGCTACCTGGTGCATCCGGCAGACCCCTTCGCCGTCGTCAACCATCCGCTCCAGCCCTTCGTACAGCACCTCCACATCGTGGCAGCCCCCCTGCTCGTATTCGCCGCCGGCGTGGAGTGGCACCGTCACGCCTGGACCTACTGGCGCCAGGGTGTAAAGCGCCACCGTTGGAGCGGCGGTGCTCTGCTCCTCACCCTCGTGCCGATGGTGGTTTCGGGCTATCTGCTCCAGACCGCGGTGGACGATCGGTGGAGGCGGGTGTGGGTCGGCGTCCACCTCGCCGCCTCCGGGCTCTGGCTGGCCGGCTACCTCACCCACCAGGCCCTGGGCTACTTGCGGCTGACCTCGGACCAGCGGTAGTCCACCATCAGGGGTGGCCCGGCGCCGCTGCCTACGAACCAGAGCACCGAGGGGCGCGGGCTCAGCGAGCCCAGACGGAGCTGCCCTTCGCGGGGGCCGGTGATCAGCAGGGTGGTGGCGAGACCCTGGGCGTCCACCGCCAGCTCCGTCGAGGTGATGGCCGCGACCACGCCGCGGGCGAGTCTGCCCGTCCGCTGATTGAGGTAGGAGGCGTCGCCCTGGAGCGGGTGGTCGGTCTGGGAGGCGAACGCCAGGGCCCGGTCGTGCAGGTGGACCTCGCCGGCGGGCTCCGTCATGCCGGGAAGCTGGGGCAGCGTCACCGGCCACCCCTTCCCCGCCGGGCCGGGACCGAAGCCCCGCTGGACCGGGCCGATCCGCACGAAGCCGTTGCCCGCCTTCCGTTGCCGCAGGATCTCGACCGCGCGATCCACGGCGGCCCCTTCGGCGAACCCGACCAGGTCGAGCCCGCTCCCCGCCGCGAGCCCGGCCGTGCCGCGTTGCGGATCGAACGCCAGCTTGTCGCAGGTGGCGAGCCCCGCGGCCTGTGACAGGCGATCCGGCTCCGGAGGCTCCGGCACGGCGGCCCGCAACCCCCAGGCCGCGTAGAGGTCGCGCCCGAGCGGGCCGTGCGCGCCTTCGGACCACTCACAGAAGCTCTCGGCGCGGGCGAGCACGGCGAGGAGCCGGGGCTCGACCGGCTGAGGTCCCTTGCCGGCCCCGGCATTGAGCGCCGCGAGGCCGCCGCCGGCACCGGTCGAAAGCCGTTCGAAATCGGCCACCTCCGCGAAGGCCTGCTGGATCGACTCCCTGGCGGCATCTTCGGAGAGATCACGGACCTCGATCTCCATGGGCCGGCCGAAGGCCTGGGAGGTTAGGCGGAGAGGTGCGGCCGCGGGCGGAGCCGCGAGGAGCAGCGCGAACAGCAGAGAGAGCATGGTGGGAATGATATCCCCTCCCGGCTAACCGCCGTCCGGGGTCGCCGAGAAGCACTCGAGGACCGCCCGGAAGGCCGCTCGCAGCTCGGCCCCGTCGTAGTGGGCCGGATAGCTCCCCCGCTCGGACAGGAGCTGGTCGCGCAGCAGCCCCTCGAAGGCGCCGATCAGGGCCGAGCGCACCGCCTCCGGATGCAAGTCCGGCCGCAGCATCCGCTGGTCCTGCATCTCCCGCAGGATGCCGTCGATCACCCCCAGCACCTGCTGGAAGCCCTGGGTCATCAGCACCATGTGGCCGTGCTTGCGGATGCGGCGCCCTTCGAGGAGCATCAGGGTGCGGAGCTGCTTGTCGTTCTCCATGGCGCCGATCATCATCTCCGTCAGCGCCCGCAGCCGCTCCAGGGGTGGGGCCTGCCTATCCTGGACGTGCTGCACCCCCTGCGCCATCCGCTGCCAGGCCTGGTCGAAGATTCCCTCGAGCAGGCCCTCCTTGCTGCCGAAATGCTTGATGAGCTGCGACTCGCTCGTCCCCGCCCGGCGGGCGATGGCCGAGGTCGTGGTGTTCTCGTATCCGTCCACCGCGAACAGTTGACGGCCGGCCTGCAGGATGCGGTCGTGGGAGGACAGCTCGGGAGCCGCCGCCGTCTCCTGAGTGATAGGAGATTGAGGGTTCTTCATAAGCTTAATCATCCTATATGGCTCCCCTGGAACAGGCAACAGTGGTAGCACCACTATTGACATGGGGGTAGCCGCCGGATACTGGTTGAGCAAGTTATCAGGCAATCCCCTCGGGTGCGCCCCGGGCCCCTTTCAGGCTCCGGCGCACCATCTTTTTCGTCCTGAGCTTCAGAAGTTGATGTACTCGAGCTCCGGCTGGAAGCCCGGGCTCTCCGGCTCGCCCGCCTGGGCGGGGCGGAGCGGCGGAGCCTTGAATTGCAGGACGAGGTAGGCGCCGAATACGGCGGCGAACATCTGATAGCGGGCGCGGAACCCCCGCACCAAACCGCGCTTCTTCTCTTTGACCAGGTGCTTCAGGTTGTACATCACGGTCGTTATGCGGCGGCAGCCGAGCTGCCGGCAGGCCCAGTTGAGGCCGGTTTCGATGGCGAACCCCTCGCGGTGGCTGTCCGGCACCGCCTCGAAGACCTCCCGCCGCAGGCAGCGGATCCCCGACAGCAGCGGCCCGGTGCGGTCCTGGATGGCGTTGATCGGCCGGCCGCGGTGGCGGATGCCGACGTTCATGTCGAAACGGCCGGAGAGCACCGGCTCGATCAGCCGGTTCAGCAGGTCGACCGTGAGGTTCAGGATGTCGCCGTCCACGAACAGCAGGATCTCGGCGTCGGTGTGGGCGACGCCGATCGCCATCGCCCGCCCCTTGCCCTGGTTCTGGCGCAGGTGGATCGTCCGCAGGCCGAGCGAGCGGGCGATCCCGACCGTGCCGTCCGTCGAGCCGTCGGAGACCACGAGGACCTCGTCGATGGAGGGGGTCGCCCGGAGCACCGACAGCACTTCGACCAGGGTGGCCTCTTCGTTGTACGCCGGCACGATGGCCGCGACGCGCAGATCTCCTCCCGAGCTCATGTCGGCCCTCCCGCCCTCTCCCTGCGTGCAAGAACGCGGCCCGCTGTGCGATGAACGGCCGGCCGGCGCAAGGATAACGGATTCGTCACGATCGGGCGGCGGGGACGCCGGCTTCCGCCCGGGGCGCCCAGGGGGGAGCGGCGGGGCTCGCCAGGGCCGCGGGGAGCAGCTTCCCCTCGGCGACCACCCGCGCGTCGCCGGCGAGCGACCAGCTTCCCGTGGAGGGCTGGCCGGCGACCTCCAGATGGAATCCCCCTTGAGTTGCCACTTGGAGCGGCAACCGGACCCGTTTCAGGGCGAGCCCCACCGCGGCGCTCGCCAGCACGCCGGTGCCGCAGGAGAGGGTTTCGTCCTCGACGCCCCGCTCATAGGTCCGGATTCCCATACGGTGGGCTTCGGGAAAGCGGACGAAGTTGACGTTCGTCCCCGCCGGACCGAAGACGGGATGATGGCGGATCGCCTGACCCAACTCGCGGACGGGCGCGCTCCCCAGGTCCGCGCCCCAGGGGAGTACGAAGTGGGGGACCCCGACCAGGAGGTGGAAACCGGCGTAAGGTTTCCTCTCGATCTCCACCGTCAGGGCGCGCGGCTCTCCGACCGGCGCCGGCAATTCCACCGCGACGCGCCCCTCGTCCAGGCGCTGGGCGGAGAAGGTGCCCGCTCCCGTGCGCATCCCGACGGTCTCCTCCGCCCAGCCGAGATGGAAGGCGAGCTGGGCGGCGCAGCGGGTGCCGTTGAGGCAGAGGTCGGCGGGGAGGCCGTCGGCATTGAAGTAGTCCATGGTTGCCATCTTCCCCGCGTTGCTCTCGCCCGCCCGCCGGAGGATGAACAGGCCGTCCGCCCCGAGCGAGACGCCGCGCCGGCACCAGGCGCGGATCGTCTCGGGGGGTGGGACCTCGCGGGGCTCCGCCAGGGCGAGGAAGTCGTTGCCGCTGCCGGAGACCTTATAGAAGTGGGTCATCGGCGTCGGATCACGGCACGTTGGCCCGGACCTCGTTGCCGGGCGCGCTCTCGTTGCCCGCCTGGTCGACCGCCGTCACCCGGTAGGCGTAGGTCTTGCCGGCGGCGGCGCCGGTGTCCACGTACTCCCCGCCGATGACCGGCTGGGGGGTGATGCGCTGGAACGCTCCGGTGTCGCCCGCGCGGCGGTAGACGATATAGCCGGCGAGGTCGTCCGCCTCGCTGGGCCGCCAGACCAGGCGCACCCGGCGCGCCTCGGCCAGGGCCACCAGATCGGTCGGCGGCGGCGGCGCGAAGCGGTCGATGTAGTGGATCTCGCGTTCGCTGGCGATGCCGCTCTCGAGCAGCGGCTGCTGCTGGGCGAGGGCGGTGACCGAGTAAATGTAGCTCTGGCCGAACCGTGCGGTGCTGTCGAGCCAGCTCTTCTCCTGCGCTCCGGAGGTGTGCACCGGCTTGCCGTTGCTGCGCTCCTGGGCGCCGCGGCGGTAGACGTTGTACCCCGCCGCCGCTCCCGGGGAGGCCGTCCACTCGACCAGGATGCCGTCCGCCCGGGGGATGACCGCGACGCGATCCGGCGCGGCTGGCGGCGCCTTGGGCACCACCGAGGCGACGTTCGAGAAGTCCGACCGGTCGCCCGCCTTGCCGAACGTGCGCACGGCGTAGTAGGTCGCCTGCGGCACCGGCCCAGAGGCGGCGGCCGGCGAGCCCGGCGCGGCGCCGGCGGCGGGCTTCGCGGCGGGTGCCGGAGGCGTAGCGGGTGCGGGGACCATCGCGGGGACCGTCAGCGCCGGGAGGGGGAGCGACAGCTCGATCCGGCTGCCGGAGGTGGCGGCCGTGAGCTCCGCGTCGGCGATCTTCTGGACCGGCTTCGCCAGGCTGGCGAACTCGCGTGGATCGATCGTGGCGGCCTTGCCGTCCGGTGCCGGGCGCGCGGTCGACCAGACCTCGACGGCCGAGATCCCCTGGAGGGCGAGGCCGGCCGGCGTGACCTGCGGGTAGCTGAGGCTCATCCGCAGCCGGGGGCCCTGCTGCTCCACCGCGAAGTCCTTGGTGGTGGCCGGGACGTTGCGCAGCGGCGGCAGCGGCGGCCCCTGCTTGCCGCAGCCGGCGCCGCCGAGCGCCGCCGCCAGGAGCGCTGCCGCCGCCAGGAGGGTTCTTCTAGAGGACATAGCGCGAGAGGTCCTGGTTCTGGACGATGCCCGAGAGCACCCGGCGCACGTACTCGCCGTCCACGTCGACGGTGACCCCGGCCATGTCGGGGGCCTCGAAGGAGACCTCGTCGAGCAGGCGCTCCATCAGCGTCGAGAGCCGGCGGGCGCCGATGTTCTCGGTCGAGGAGTTGACCTCGACGGCCAGGCGGGCGAGCTCGGCCACCGCGTCCGCGGCGAACGCGACCGTCACCCCCTCGGTCGACAGCAGGGCCGAGTACTGCTTGGTCAGCGCCGTCTCCGGCTCGGTCAGGATACGCACGAAGTCCTGCTCGGTCAGCGGGGCGAGCTCCACCCGGATGGGGAAGCGCCCCTGCAGCTCGGGGATCAGGTCCGAGGGCTTGCTGACGTGGAAGGCGCCGGCGGCGATGAAGAGGATGTGGTCCGTCTTCACCATGCCGTGCTTGGTCGAGACGTTGGTCCCCTCGACGATCGGCAGCAGGTCGCGCTGCACCCCCTCGCGCGAGATGTCGGGGCCGCGGCCCCCCTCGCGGCCGGCGATCTTGTCGATCTCGTCGAGGAAGATCAGCCCCCCCTGCTCGACCCGCTCGCGCGCCTCGCGGGAGACCATGGTGCGGTCGATCAGCTTCTCGGACTCCTGCTGCTGGAGGATCTCGCGCGCCTCGGCCACCGTGACCTGCTGCTTCTTCTTGCGGCCAAAGAGCCCGGGGAGCATGTCCTTGATGTTGATCCCGACCTCCTCGACCCCCTGCGGGGTGAACATCTCGAGGCTGGGCGAGGAGTTCTCGTCCACCTCGATCTCCACCCGGCGGTTGTCGAGGGCGCCCGAGCGCAGCTTGTCGCGGAACTTCTCGCGCGTGGCGGCGAGCTCGTCCTCGTTGGCCTCCTCGTCGCGGAGATAGGCGTTGATCGGCCGCGGCGGCACCAGGAGCTGGAGCAGGCGGTCCTCGGCGCGGGCGAGCGCGGCCTCGCGCACCGCCTCCCGCTTCTCCTCCTTCACCATGGTGACGGCGATCTCCACCAGGTCGCGCACCATCGACTCGACGTCGCGGCCGACGTAGCCGACCTCGGTGAACTTGCTGGCCTCCACCTTGAGGAAGGGGGCACGGGCGAGGCGCGCCAAGCGGCGGGCGATCTCGGTCTTGCCGACGCCGGTGGGGCCGATCATCAGGATGTTCTTGGGCGCGATGTCCTCGGCGAGCTCCGGCGGGAGCTGCTGGCGGCGCCAGCGGTTGCGCAGTGCGATCGCCACGGCGCGCTTGGCCGGATGCTGCCCGACGACGTACTTGTCGAGCTCGGCGACGATCTGCCGCGGCGTCATATTCTCGATCGCGAGGGCGGTCTGGCTCTCGCTGGCGATCTGAAGGGTCATGGTGTTTCTCAGAGCTCCTCGACCGTCAGCCGGTCGTTGGTGAAGATGCAGATCTCGGCGGCGATCTTCATCGCCTCGCGCACGACCTCCTGGGCGGACATCGTGGTGTGCCGCAGCAGGGCGCGGGCGGCGGAGAGGGCGTAGTTGGCTCCCGAGCCGATGGCGAGCACGGGCTCGTCCTCATCCGGCTGCATCAGCTCGCCGGCGCCGGAGACGAAGAAGCTCTTGTCCTGGTCGGTGACGATGATCATCGCCTGCAACTGCCGCAGCGCGCGGTCGGTCCGCCAGTCCTTGGCGAGCTCGACGACCGCCCGCTCCAGATTCCCATTGAACTCCTCGAGCTTCTCTTCCAGGCGGCCGAAGAGGGCGAGGGCGTCCGCCCCGCCTCCGGCGAAGCCTACCAGCACCTTGCCGCCCTTGCCGGCGCGCCGGACCTTGCGCGCGCCGCCCTTCACGATCGTGTTCTGATTCATCGTAACCTGCCCGTCGCTCGCCATGCAGACCTTGCCGTCGCGGCGCACCAGCAGGACCGTCGTCGATTTGAACGTATCCATGGGGACGGGATTGTACACCCCCGCCGGGATTTACCTGAGGATGGGCCGGTTTGCCCCTGCTCGCCTCCTTCGTGTGCGCGCCTGCGGCGCTGCCAGTCGGCTGCGCGGGGCAAAACCGGCCCATCCTCCTCAGCCGTCCCGCCGCGCCCGCGGATGGGCGCCGCGGTAGACCGCGAGCAGCCGGTCGACCTCCAGGTGAGTGTAGCGCTGGGTGGTGGAGAGCGAGCTGTGCCCCAGCAGCTCCTGGATCGCCCGCAGGTCCGCTCCCCCTTCCAGCAGGTGGGTGGCGAAGGTGTGCCGCAGGGTGTGGGGGTGGACCCCGCGGGCCACGGCGGCGGCGTCCACCCACTTGTCGATCACCCGCCGCACCGAGCGGTCGGTCAGCCGGCCCCCCTGATGGTTGAGGAAGACCGGCGCCTCGTCTTCGCCCGGGGCGCGGACCGACTCCCAGACCTCCAGCCAGCGCCGCAGCGACTCCGCCGCCGGCCGGCCGAAGGGGACCATGCGCTCCTTGCTCCCCTTGCCCATCACCCGCACCACCCGGCCCGGGAGGTCGACGTCTGTCCAGTCGAGCCCCACCAGCTCCGAGACCCGCAGCCCCGCCGCGTAGAGCAGCTCGAGGATGGCGCGGTCGCGCCGCACCAGCGGCTCGTCCCCCTCCGGGGCCTCGATCAGGCTCTCGACCTCGCCCGGCCGCAGGTGGCGGGGGAGGGTCTTCGGCGCCTTTGGCGTCCGCACCCCCTGGGCCGGGTTGGCTTCCAGGATCCCCTCGCGGCAGGCGAAGCGGAAGAGGCTGCGCACGGCCGAGAGCGCCCGCCCCTGGCTGCGCTTGCCGAGGTTCTTGCGGGTGAGCGCCGCCAGGAAGGAGCGCACGGCGAGGGCGTCCACCTCCTGCGGCCGCACCGCGTCAGGATCCTTGCCCAGGAAGTCGCGGGAGAGGAACTCGTGGAAGGTCACCAGGTCGTGCTCGTAGGCGCGCAGGGTCTGCGGGGAGAGCTGGCGCTCCCCCTGGAGGTGCTCGAGATAACGGTGGATCAGGCGGCGCATGGTTCTTCAGGAGATCGTCGCCGTCTCCGGGATCATCGCCGTCACTCCGTTCCTCTCCGCCCAACCCGCGAGGGCGGCATGGGCACGGTCGACGTAGGCGGCCCGGCGGTCCCCCTTGCGCACCCGCTCGGGCAGCTCCTCGAACAGCCCGTAGTTGATGTTGGCCGGCTGGAAGTGCTTCGGGTCCGACTCGGTGAGATGGCGGGCGAGCGCTCCCAGGGCGGTGGTGGCGGGGAAGGGCTCGGGCTCCCGGCCCTGCCGTTCCATGGACAGATAAAGACCGATCGCGAGGCCCGTGGCCGCTGACTCGAGGTATCCCTCCACCCCCGTGATCTGCCCGGCGAGGCGCACCCGCGGCTCCGCCTTCACCCGGTAGCGCGGATCGAGGTGGGTGGGCGCGTTGATGAAGGTGTTGCGGTGGATCTGCCCGAAGCGGACGAACTTGGCGTTCTCCAGCCCCGGGATCTTCCGCAGCACCCGGTCCTGCTCTCCCCATTTCATGCGCGACTGGAACCCCACCAGGTTGAACTGGCTCTTCGCCAGGTTCTCCTGGCGGAGCTGGACCACCGCCCAGGGGCGCCGGCCGTCGGGGGTCCTGAGGCCCACCGGCTTCATCGGGCCGTAGCGCAGGGTGTCCAGGCCGCGCCGGGCGAGCTCCTCGATGGGCAGGCACCCCTCGAAGAAGACCGCCTTCTCGAAGTCGTGCGGCACCGCCACCTCGGCCTCGGTGACCGCGGCGTGGAAGGCGAGGTACTCCTCAAGGTTCATCGGGGCGTTGAGGTAGTCCTCCCCCTCCCCCTTGCCGTAGCGCGACTGCCAGAAGAGCTTCTCCATGTCGAGGCTCTCCGCCTCCACGATGGGGGCGATGGCGTCGTAGAAGTAGAGGTACTCGCTGCCGAGGAGACTCTGGAGCCGGGCCGACATCGCCTCCGAGGTGAGCGGGCCGGTGGCGATCACCGCCTCCCCCTCCGGGATCTCCAGCGCCTCCTCGCGCCGCAGCTCGATCCGCGGATGCCCCGCGATGGCCGCCGTCACCAGGGCCGCGAAGCGGTCGCGGTCGAGGGCGAGCGCGCTCCCCGCCGGCACGGCCGCCTCCCGCGCCTTGGCGATGATCAGCGAGCCGAAGGCCTCCATCTCCCGCTTGAGCAGCCCGGCGGCGTGGAAGGGATCGTCGCTGCGCAGCGAGTTGCTGCACACCAGCTCCGCCAGATCCCCGGACTTGTGAGCCGGCGTTCCGCGGACCGGGCGCATCTCGTGGAGGACGACCTCGATCCCCCGCTCCGCGAGCTGCCAGGAGCACTCCGAACCGGCGAGACCGCCGCCGATGACGTGGACGGGTCCCTGCATGGGAGGATTATAGGCGCCGCCGCCACGCCAGTAGCGCCGGCAGCAGCGTGATCGCCGCCAGGCAGCTCAGGGTGACGCCGAAGGTGGAGGCGTAGCCGATCGAGCGCAGGCCGGGGTAATGGGATAGGGCGAAGGAGCCGAAGCCGACGACGCAGGTCAGGGCGGCCATCACCACCGCCCGGCCGGTCTCGGGTGCTCCCGCGGCGAAGCCGGCCGGGTCCTCCAGGTAGCGCTGCAGCATGTAGACCGCGTAGTCGGTCGCCACCCCCACCAGGAACAATCCCACATAGACGTTGATGAAGTTGAACGGCAGCCCGAGCAGCGACATCAACCCGAGCATGCCGACCGCTCCCGCCAGGAAGGGGACGAAGGCCAGGGCTCCCCACTTCAGCGAGCGGTAGGCGATCGAGAACATCGCGTAAACGATGGCAAAGCCGAGCAGGGTCGAGCGGGTGGCGTCCTGGCGCACGATCACGCGCAGGGCGGACGACAGCCGGTTGACCCCGGTCAGGATCGCCCCCTGGCGGTCCGCCAGGGCGACGAGGTCCCGCGGCACCAGCCGGCGCCAGGAGCCCCCCTTGGGATAGAGGTAGGTCACCGAGATGTAGCCGCCGTCATCCGTCTTCTTGAGGAAGCGCCGCAGCAGGGCCGCCAGGCGCTCGTCGTGGATATCCCCCGGCCCCACCGGTCCCGGCGGGTTGAGCGCCCGGCCGAACAGCGCCAGGAACGGATCGTAGGCGTCCGGCCGGAAGCCGTTGGCGGCCAGGGCCCGATGCAGAGTGGCGGAGATCCGCTCGAGCGAGAAGGCATCGTTGCGTCCGGCGCGCAGGCGGGCCAGGACCTCCATTTGCTTCGACTGCGGGGGCAGGAAGTTGGCGATCGACTGGAAGGAGGCGAGCGGACCGTTCTCGACCTTGGCCTGGAGAGCCTGGGCGGCGTCCTGAGTCTTGCGCAGCACGCCGTCGAGGTCCCTGGCCTGGACCACGTACATCATGAAGCCGAACGACTGGCCGAACTTCTTCGTCACCAGCGTCTGGTACTCCACCCCCTGATTGCCCTTGGCGCGCAGGTTCTCGATGTTGTCGCTGAACTGGAGCCGCGGCGCCAGCGCCGCGCAGATCAGCAGGATGACCGCCCAGACGAGCACCGTGGTCCGCGGCCGGGCGATCGCCCGGCGGACCAGGCCGTCCGAGCCGAAGGAGCGCAGCTCCAGCCGGCGGGCGGGGCCGTTCCTGCCGTCGCCGGGGTCCGTCGCCAGCAGCAGGGCGGGGAGCAGGAAGAGCACGCAGACGAGGAAGATCAGGATGCCGGTGCCGGTGAGCACCCCCAGCTCGCTCATCCCCCGGAACTCGGTGAACAGATAGGAGTAGAAGGTCGCCGCCGTGGTGAGCGCCGCGAAGAAGACCCCGTAGAGGGTGGAGCGGTAGGCGCCGCGGATCGCCGCCGCCGGCTCCACGCCGCGGCCGCGCTCGGCGACGTAGCGCCCATACAGCACGGTGATGAAGTCGACCCCCAGCCCCGCCACCAGGGCGCCGAAGACGGCGCTCGACGAGGAGAGCTGGCCGAAGAGGAGCCCGGCGAGGCCGAAGGTTCCCACCACCGCCAGCGCCATGGGGATGCCGGCGTAGAGGAGCGCCGCCGGCCGGCGGAAGGCATAGAGGAAGACCGCCAGCACCGCGACGCAGGAGAAGATGACGTTGTAGATGACGTCCTGGCGGATCAGCTCGGCGTCGTAGAGGGAGATCGCGTAGCCCCCCGTATAGCCGATCTTCGGCGGCGGCACGCCCGCCGACTGGCGGCGGAAGTCGGCCAGGGTGGCGCGCTCGATCTTGCGGGCCTGGTCCATGAAGCGCCGGCCGAACGGGATGTCCTGGGCCGGCCGGCGCGGCTGCACCAGCATCAGCAGGGTCGAGCGGTCGCCGGAGAGGAAGTAGCCGCTCCCGGCGTCGAGCTTGAACCCGCCGCCCGCCGTCCGGAAGCGGTCGAGGAAGACGGGGAGGAGGTGGAAGGGATCGTCCTGCACCAGCTCCCGCGCGGCGATCCCCTGCGGCGTGCGCAGGGTCTGCCGGTTCTCCGCCACCGACTGCGTGATCCGCTCGTCCGTGAGCGCCGCGGCCACCCGGTCGAGCTCGGCGGGCTTGAGCAGCAGCAGGGCGTGAGGCAGGATCTCGTCCATCATCTCCAGCGGGTTGGGCAGCCGGTACTCCACGTCGGCCACCGTGGGGAGGGCCCGGTAGCGTCGCGCCAGCGAGTCGATCAGCTCCTCGTAGTCCTCCACGTGCTGTCCGGAGGGGATCTCCACCACCACGATGTGCTGGTCGAGCGTCCCCATCTTCTGCACGACTTCCTTGAATTCATTGACCTCGCGGTCGTTCTGCGGTACGAGAGAGAGGATGTCCGGATTGAACCGCAGGCGGGAGGCGGCGAGGAGCGAGAGCAGGGCGAGCGCCGCGGCCCCCCAGAAGATCGTCCGCCGGTGGGAGACCGCGAGAAGGGTGAGCGCGTCCGCGATGCGGTCGATGAACCGGTTCATGAAGAGCGGTTCTCCAGGGGGCGGTTTTCCACGGGATCATCCACGGGATCAATGGGGGAGGTCATGGCGGAGGGGGAGTATACCGTCCGGGGCGGAGACGCAGGCGGGCGAACCTTCATGCTTTTGATCGACAGCGACAATGCCGCGGGCTCGGCCCGCGGCGACGTGGACGACGCCTTCGCCATTGCCGCCCTGCTGCGCGGCGGGCTGCCGGTGGCGGCCCTGGCCAGCGTCGGCGGCAATACCAGCGAGGCGGAGGCGGACCGCAACAACCGCGCCCTGGGCGGGATCTGCGGGTATAGGGGACCCTACCTGCGGGGTATCCGGGCGGGGGAGGTCGCGGACCGGATCGACCGCGCCGGCCTCTGGGCGGGCGGACCGTTCCGGTTCGTCGCCCTCGGGCCGCTAACCAACCTCGCCGCCGTCCTCGACCGCGGCGCGATCTCCGAGGCGATCCTCGTCGGCAGCAATCTCGCGTCGCGGGGGCGGTTTCCGCCCTGGTGGCCGCACGAGTTCAACCTGACCAAGGACCGGGCGGCGACCCAGGCCGTCTTCGCCTCGGACCTGCCGCTGACGGTGATCCCCCTCGACGTCGCCCGCCGGCTGCGCGCCGGTCCCCGGGAGCTGCGGGACCTCCAGGGACCGCTGGGGGATTTCCTGCGCCGCTACTCCGCCCGCTGGTCGCGGCGCTCTCTCTTCCTGCGGGGATCCCGCCGCTTCCCGGTCTTTGACCTGGCGGCCGCGGCGTACGTGCTCGATCCGGCCTTGACGGTGGTGGAGGAGACTCGGGCGCGCCTCCATCCCAATTTCTGGGTGGAGTATGGAGCCGGCGAGCGGCGGGTGAAGGTGGTCCGTCAGCTCGACGTGGAGAGGGTGTGGAGGTGGTTCGCCGGGGTGCTCGCCCCGCCGTCCACGATCTCCGCGTAGAACTTCTCCCGCACGCCGTCGGCGTTCATCTGGCACATCGGCACCATTTTCCCCTGGTAGGGAAGGCGGAAGACGCAGGCGGCGAGACGGTCCTGGCCCACCGGGGTGCTCACCTCCTGGGGGCTCATGAAGTGGTGGCTGGTGAGGGTGAGGCTGTCGATCCGTAGCCGGCCGCGCAGGCCGTCGGTGAGCAGGCGGGAGAGCGGCATCCCGGCCTCGGCGCGCGAGCGGGCGCCGATCCAGCGCCGGGCGCGGCCCAGCATCCAGCCGGGGGCGGTGCGGACCATGCCCAGGAAGCGGGCGGTCTTCTCCAGCGGATCGTCGTCCCGGAAGGCGACGCCGCCCAGGCCGTGCTCGAAGAACTCCCGCATCACCGCCACGTCCTCGGGCTCGTCGCGGATGCCGCGGAAGAGCCGCGGCTCCTCGCCCGGGCGCTCCAGCGCCACCAGCGGCACGAAGCGGGTGCACTCGGTGTGGCCGAAGTGCATCGGTCCGGCGCCTTCCAGGGGGAGCCCGTAGTCGGCGGTGGCGCGGCCGATCTCGGTCCACAGGTCGGTGGCGGTCACCCCGCGCTGGCTCCTGCGCGTCCGCCCCACCTGGGCGAGCGGCTGGAAGCTGACCAGGCTGAAGGCGTCGCGGTTGCGCACCAGCCAGCGCACCACGTCGGCGATCTGCGGCAGATTGTCCTGGGTGACAGTGAGGGTCATGGCGGCGCGCAGGGGCCGGCCGGTTCGCCGGCGGGCCTCGCGGACCATCGCCGCGAACTCGTCGCGCAGCCCCATCAGCTCCAGCTCCGACTTCGGCGCCTTGTGGCCGTCCCGCCCGCGCTGGGTGATGTCGACGTGGATCGAGACCTCGGTGAGGCTCCCCTCGGTCATCAGCCGCTCGAGCAGCCCCGGCTGGCGGCGGAAGTTGTCGCCGTGGGTCATCACCATGGGGACGATGCCGATCGACCGCGCGTAGCTGAGGATCTCAGTCAGCTCCTCGACCGGGCGGAGGGTCACCTCGCCGTCGGTGATCTGAACGTTGCTCTTCGGGCCCAGCCAGCGGCGCAACTCGTCGAGCTGGCGCAGGACGGCCGCGGTCGGCAGGGCGGGGATCCGGTTCGCCTCGCGGCCGAGGTAGCAGCCGGTGCAGGCGAAGTCGCAACGGGGCTGGATGCCGATCGTGGCGCCGCACCCGGTCGCCTTCTGCCCCAGCCCCTGCCCGGGAAGCCGGAGGGCGGGGTCCAGCCCTTCCCAGCGCTCCGCCAGAAGGGCCCGCTTCTCGGCCGTCGCCGGATCACGGAACAGCTCCCACGCCCTCCGGAGCGACCTCGGCTGACCGATCATGCGTTTCCTTCCCGAGCGCCGGGCTCACTTCGAGGCGTCATTCAGCTTCCAGTCGTAGTCGTCGAACTTGAGATTAACCTGGTTGCCCGCCTTGTCGATCTGCGCCCGCTTGTCGGAGGCGACGAAGCGCGTGATGAAGGGGACGCGGCCGCCGCCCCACTTGTCGAAGTCGTCCTTGAACCAATCCATGATCTTGGTGACATGCAAATCCAGTTCCCCCCCGTTCCTGGCGACCTGGACGCCGTGCGGTCCGTTGAGGAACTTGCGGACCTGGTCGTCGAGCTGGTTGGAGATCTCGGCCCCGGTGTAGGGCTCGGGGCGGATCGGCGGGCAGCTCTTGGCGGCGCAGTTGATGGCGAAGTGGATGCGCGGGTCCTTGAACCCCTCGCGGACCTTGGCGTCCTCGACGTCCTGGAGGGCCATCGGCCCCTTCTTGGTCAGCACGTTGTCCTTCTTGAAGACGTTGAGCCGGATGATCGGATCGGTCGAGATGTCGCGGATCGAGGCCACCGGGTAGTGCTCGACCACCACGTTGACCACCGAGATGTTGTAGAGGTTGATCCAGTAGGCGAGCTGGTCGTTGCGCGACAGCGAGACGACGTCCACCTGGGCCATCTGCTTGCGGAGGTCGTCGAGGGCCTTCTTGTCGTTGGCCTTGAGCGCCTTGTAATTCATGCCGCGGGCCGGGTCGTAGTACTTGGCCAGCAGCTCCCCCCAGGGTTTGTAGTCCGGGGGGCCGGCGGCGGCCGGCAGGGCGGCGACGGCGAAGAGCAGGCCGAAAAGCGCGAGGGTGATACACGTCTTCTTCATGTTCATACCCTTGTCTACGGAGAGACCGGCGGGACGGATGAGCCCGTCTCCCGGAGAGGCGCCAGCGGTGGAGCTCCGGCGGCCACCGGCGGCAGGATGCGCAGGTTCCGCAGGTAGGCCCCGTAGGTCCACAGGGGGACGAAGCGCAGGCAGTCGAGCAGCTCCCCCGTCATCTTCAGATGGGAGGGGAGCCCCCGCCGCCACCCCTGCTTCTGGATCTTGGAGCGGTGCCGGGGGCCGGCGAGCACCCGGATGGCGCTCGGGAGCCCCCGCCGGGCGATCACCTCGTTGATCATGATCTCGATCTGGAAGCCGTTGAGCTTCGCCTCGGGCACCGCCTCGAAGACCGCGCGGGGGAGGGCCCGCAGGCCGGTGATGGGGGGCAGGCGCAGGAACAGGGGGTTGCGCAGCGCGCCATAGTCCACGATGCCGCAGGAGAGCTGGAAGCCGCCGGTGAGCACCGGCTCGGCGAGCGCCTCGAAGTGGACCGGCTGGACCTCCAGGATGTCGGCGTCGAAGAAGACCAGGACGCCGGCGTCCGAGGCTGCCACTCCGTGGGCGAGCGCCCGCGCCTTGCTCCCCGGCTCGCCCGGAGCGGCGGCGCGGATCACCGTGGCTCCCGTCGCTGTAGCGACCTCCGCCGTCCGGTCGGACGATCCGTCATCCACCACGACGACCCGCCCCACCCCCGAAGCCCCCCGGGCCGCGCGCACCACTCCCGCGACGGTCGACTCCTCGTCGCGCGCGGGAATAACCACGTCGTAGAGCGGCACGGAGCTATGGTAGCTCAATGCCTTGAGGCAGGTCAGGCGGGGACCGAGGAGACTTCGGCCAGCTCGGCGTCCTCGACGTAGCCGCACCCCTCGGTGTTGCAGATATACTGGGTGCCGTGCTTCTTGGTGACCTTCTCCAGGAGGAAGGTGGCGTTGCACTGCGGGCAATCGCGCAGGACCGGCTTCTTCCAGAGCGAGAACTTGCAGTCCGGGTAGCGGTTGCAGGACCAGAAGGTCTTACCGCGGTGGGACTTCTTCTCGACGATCTCCCCCTTGCCGCACTCCGGGCAGGGGACGCCGGTCGGCACCGGCGCCACCGGCTTGGGGCCGGTCTTGCGGATGCCCTTGCACTCCGGATAGCCGGTGCAGCCGTAGAAGGTGCCGAAGCGGCTGCGCTTGAGCGCCATCGGCTTGCCGCAGAGCTCGCAGGGCGGGATCTCCTCCTCGGCGCCGCCGGCGGGGGTCTCGGAGGCGGCCTCACCGACGTTGCGGGTGTACTTGCACTCCGGATAGGTGCTGCAGGCGATGAACGGCCCGAAGCGGCCGAAGCGCATCAGCAGGCCCGAGCCGCACTCGGGGCACTTCTCGTCGAGCGGGATGCCGTCCTTCTTGACGTTGGGCATCTGCTCGCCGGCGGTCTCGAGGTCCTTCGAGAACTTCACGTCGAAGTCGGCGACCGCCTGCTTCCAAGGGATCTTGCCGTCCTCGATCTCGTCGAGCTGACCCTCCAGGGCGGCCGTGTAGCCCTCGTTCAGGATGTCGTGGAACCCCTTCTGGAGCATGCCGTTGACCAGCTGGCCGAGCTGGGTGGGACGGAAGCGCCCCTCCAGCCGCTCGACGTAGTCGCGGTCGGTCAGCACGGAGAGGATGGTGGCGTAAGTGGAGGGGCGGCCGATGCCGTTCTCCTCCAGCGCCTTCACCAGGGTCGCCTCGCTGTACTGCGCGGGAGGTTGGGTGAACTTCTGGTCCGCGATCACCTTCACCCGCTCGAGGGTCTCCCCCTCGCGCAGCGGCGGCAGCATGCCCTCCTGGGAGTCTTCGGCCACGGGGGCGTCCTCGTCCGGGGTCTCGCGGTAGACGGCAAGGAAGCCGGCGCGCTTCAGGACCTTGCCCGAGGCGCGCAGGACGTAGGGGCCGTTCTCGATGTCCACCTGGGTGACGTCGAAGAGAGCGGGCAGCATCTGGGAGCCGACGAAGCGGTCCCAGATCAGCTTGTAGAGCTTCCACTCGTCGTCCTTGAGGAAGTCGCGCACGGCGTCCGGCGGCAGGTCGAAGCTGGTCGGGCGGATCGCCTCGTGAGCGTCCTGCGCCCCCTCCTTCGAGCTGTAGACGTTGGGCTTCTCGGGCAGCGAGTCCGGCCCGTAAGTGGCGCCGATGTACTCGCGGCCGCCGGTGATCGCCTCCTCGGCGACGCGGGTGGAGTCGGTGCGCATGTAGGTGATCAGGCCGATGGCGCCGCGGTCGCCGATCTCGCGCCCCTCGTAGAGCCCCTGGGCGAGGCCCATGGTGCGCTTGACCGTGAAGCCGTAGCGCCGGGCCGCCTCCTGCTGCAACCGGCTGGTGATGAAGGGGGGCGACGGCCGCTGCCGCGACTCCTTGCGCTCCACCTTGCCGACCACGAACGAGCCGGCCTCGAGGTCGCGGACGATGCGCGCCGCGTCCTCGCCGTTGCCGACCTCGGCCTTCCTGCCGTCGATCCGGCTCAGGCGGGCGTTGAAGGCGGGCGGCACGGCGGCCTTGAGGTCGGCGCCGAGGTTCCAGTACTCCTCGGACTTGAAGACGTCGATCTCGCCCTGGCGGTCGCAGACCATCTTCAGGGCGACCGACTGGACGCGGCCGGCGGAGAGCCCCTGCTTGACCTTCTCCCAGAGGAGCGGCGAGAGGCGGAAGCCCATCATCCGGTCGAGGACGCGCCGGGCCTGCTGGGCGTCCACCTTCTTGAGGTCGATCGTCCGCGGGTTGTCGAGGGCCTTGAGCACGGCCCCCTTGGTGATCTCGTTGAAGGTGACCCGCCGGATGTCCTTGGAATCCTTGAGGATCTCGGCGATGTGCCAGGCGATGGCCTCCCCCTCGCGGTCCGGATCGGGGGCGAGATAGATGGTCTCCGCCTCCTTGGCCGCGTCGCGGAGCTTCTTGACCACGTCCTTCTTGTTCGCCAGCACCTCGTAGCGCGGCTCGTAGTCGGGGCCGATCCCCATGTCCTTCTTGATCAGGTCGCGGACGTGGCCGACCGAGGCCTCGACGGCGTACTGCCGGCCGAGGAACTTCTTGAGAGTCCGGGTCTTGGCGGGGCTTTCGACGATCAGCAGGTTCTTGGCCATAAGCGTTTCTCAAACGCCAGGAGACGCCGACAATATTTCTGGAAGGTCTGTACGGCACTCGAGGCGGGGGCGGACGTTACCACCGGGTCCGGTCCGGTCGCAAGCCGCGGCCGGTCCACCCTGGACAACAGCGAGCTATTCCGAGACGGTGGGGGACCGGGTGGCGGGCGGGCCTATATATAAGGAAGGGGGAAGGCCGGGCGGAGCCTCAAGGGACGAAAGGGACAGGAGGGACAGGAGGGACAGAAAGGAGCTGGAAGACTACCGCTGAGATCTGGTTTCCTCGTCCCTGGTGTCTCTGCTGTCTCTTTCGTCCCTTGTTTTCTGGTAAGGCGTCCTCACCGGCTGTACGCCGAACCCGGCAGCCGCTTCACCCACCCCTCCAGCTCGAGCATCAGCAGGGCGGCCAGGACGCGGTCGACCGGGACGTCGAGGCGGACGGCGATCTCCTCGGCGGCGCGGGTGGAGCCCTTCGGGACTTCGGCGAGCACCTGGCCGGGGAAGCCGGCGGGGGGCTCGGGGCCGGGATCGGCCGGCAGCGGCAGGGAGATCTGGGACGCCGCGGAGCTGGGGAGCAGCATCTCCAGCAGGTCCACGGGGTGCTGAGCCAGGTGGGCTCCCTCGCGGATCAGCGCGTTGGCTCCCAGCGAGCCCTCGTCGAAGATCCGCCCCGGCACCGCCCAGACCTCCCGCCCGAGGTCGAGGGCATGGTGGGCGGTGATCAGGGAGCCCGAGCGCAGGGTGGCCTGCACGACCAGGGTGCCCGCCGCCAGCGCCGCGATCGAGCGGTTGCGCAGGGGGAAGTGCCAGGCCCGGGGGACCAAGCCGCAGGGGAACTCGGTCAGCAGCACGCCGCGGGCGGCGATCTCCTCGCCGAGCCGGCCGTGGCCGCGGGGGTAGTCCACCCCCAGGCCGCAGCCGAGCACGGCGACCGTCCGGCCATCGTGGGCCGCCAGCGCGCTCCGGTGGGCCACGGCGTCGATCCCCTGGGCGAAGCCGGAGACCACGGTGACGCCGGCCGCGGCCAGCGTGCGGGCGAAGAGCTCGGCCGCCTCCCGGCCGTAGGCGTCCGCCCGGCGGGAGCCGACGATGGCCACGGCGGGGCCGGCCGGTAGCTCGCCGCCCCGCAGGTAGAGGACGGGCGGCGGCGGGGAGAGGCGGCGCAGGCCGGGCGGATACTCGGGATCGTCCAGGGTCACGATGCGGGCGCCCAGGCGCTCCGCCTCGCGGGTCTCGCGCTCGGCGGTCGCGGCGGCGCCGCCCGGCGTGGTGGCCAAAGCGAGCGCCTTGCGCATCTGGGCGCGGGGGACGCCGGCCGCGGCGGCCAGAGCTCCGGCGTGGCCGAGACGTCTCCAGGCCCGCGGGCGGACCAGCGGTCCAGCTCCTGGGCCAGCCGGTAGGCGGCCGGACGGGAGATCCCGGGGGCGGCGTTGAGGGCGATCAGCAGCTCGCGGCGGGTGGGGTCGGGCATGGCGTCGGCGGTCTCCTTGTCAGGTCCAGACACTGTTGAATGCGTTTACCCCTCCTATAAACGGAAAATCCGGCCGCCGCCGACAAAATCCGGCGAACTTTTTTTCGCCAGGCGGGGACGAACAGGGGTGAAAGAGTCCCGGAACCCCCGGCATGCGTTGTGTATACTCCCTGTCGGAAATGCGGGCGATGACGCTCACAGACCTACCTTCCCGGTCCGGCCCGGTCCGGACGCTTTCAGAGGTCCCCTCGATGCCCTTGCGCGCCCCTGTGGTTCTTCTCCTAGCCCTCTTCGCGCTCTCCGCCTGCGGCGGCTACGGCCGGCCGAACCAGGCTTCGGCCCAGCTCTCCTTCGGGATCGACATGGCCCGCCGCGGCCTGTGGACCGAGGCGCTCTTCCGCTTCCGCGAGGCGGAGCGGCTCGATCCGGACAACCCGCGCATCCACAGCGACCTGGCGGTGGCCTACGAGGCCTCCGGGCAGTGGGACAAGGCGCTCGCGTCCTACCAGAGGGCGCTGAAGCTGGCCCCCAATGACAAGGGCATCCGCACCAACTACGCCCGTTTCGCCGAGTTCTACCAGGGGTTCAAGGGGGACAAGACGAAGACCGGCGACTCGAAGGCGACCACCACGATCCACAAGCCGCAGGCCCCGGCAACGCCGCCGAAGCCCGCCGGCCCGACGGACTTGCCGTCCACGCCAGGGGACACACCGCCCCCTCCGGCGGACGTCCGGCCCCCTCTCTAGGTACCGTTCGAGAGCTTCCCGTTCGAGCTGGACGGGCCGATTTCAGGAGGAATCGAAATGTATCGCAACCGCACGCTCGTCCTGGCGATCCTCCTCGCGTTCGCCGCCCTGCCCGCCCTCGCCGGCTCCGTGGAGGTCAAGCTGAAGCTCCCGCAGCGGGCGCGGCTCGACCTGCAGGGGCGCAAGACCATCGCCGTGGTCCCCTTCCTGGTGGTGAGCCAGGAGGGAGCCGAGAAGATCAAGGGTCGCAACATCGACGTGCAGAAGGAGTTCGACCGCTACCTGGTCAAGGTGCTGCGGCGGGAGACCGAGCTCAAGGTGATCGAACCCGGGGCGGTCCAGTACCCGACCTACGCCCTCGACCAGCTCGCCAAGCAGACCGACTTCTGGCACGCCCTGGGCGAGCGGGCGGGCGCCGACCTGGTGCTCGCCGGCGGCCTCGACTTCGACATCCAGGACCGCAGCGGCTATCGCACGGAGGAGTACACCTCCCCCTACAACGGCCGCACCTATCTGCGCCAGGTCCTGGTCGAGCAGACCGGCTTCCAGTACGACATCCTGATGCAGGTCTACGACGGCAAGACCGGCTTGCTGCTCTACCAGGACAATTTCAAGGACTTCCAGAGCTTCGAGGGTGAGAAGGCCGATCCCCTGGCGGGCATGTTCGAGAACCTCCTCTCGCTCGAGGGGCGCATCGTCAACGTGTTCACGCAGAAAGAGGTCGAGGCCAGTCGCATCCTGTTCACCCAGTAGTCCCCAGGGATGACCATGGGACACAAGGAGATCTCGTTGACGCGCTCATCGCATCGGTCGTTCGTCGCGGTCCTCGCCGCCGCCGTTTGGATGCTCCTCGCCCTGGCCCCGTTGCGGGCCCAGTTCGGACCCCAGCTCTATGGCGAGGGGTTCGGCAAGAACAAGATCCAGTACCGGGATTTCCACTGGCAGATCTACCACTCGCCCCACTTCAACGTTTATTTTTATAAGGCTGAAGAGCCGCAGCTCCAGAAGGTGGTCTCCATCGCCGAGAGCTCCTACGACCAGCTCTCGCGGGCGTTCAATTTCCAGATCAAGGATCCGATCCCGCTGATCTATTTCGCCACCCACTCGGCGTTCGAGCAGAACAACGTCATCCTCAACTTCATCCCCGAGGGGGTGGGAGCCTTCGCCAGCCCGGCCCGGTTCCGCATGGTGCTGCCGATCGATCTCGCGGACGCCGAGCTCAGCCAGCTCATCCTCCACGAGCTGACTCACATCTTCCAGTACAACATGCTCTTCCAGGGGAGTCTGACCCGGGCGCTCACCGGCGGCCCGCCCACCTGGTTCATCGAGGGCATGGCGAGCTACATGGCGAAGGACGAGACCGAGCGCGACAAGATGTACCTGCGCGACGCGGTGGTCAACGACACCATCCCGTCGGTCGCCCGCAGCGACTTCGGCGGCTTCTTCGCCTACCGCTTCGGCCACGCGGTGTTCGACTTCGTGGAGGAGCGCTGGGGCAAGGAGGGATTCCTCGACTTCATCTACGAGGTGCGCAACACCATCGGCGGGCGGATCGACCGCGCGGTCAAGCGGGCGTTCAAGCTGGACCCCGAGGACTTCGACATCGAGTTCCGGCGCTGGCTGCGCAAGAAGTACCTGCCACAGCTCGTGCAGACCGGCGAGCCCTCTGACTTCGGCCATGTCTTCCGCCTCGAGCGCGGCGGCCAGGAGACGGGCGATACCCTCACCACCTCGCCGGCGGCCTCCCCCGGCGGAGACCTCGTCGCCGCGCTGTCGGCCTACCGCGGCAAGGTCGACGTCGTCCTCTACGACGCCAAAGCCCGCAAGCTGCTCCGCAACCTGACCCGCGGCTACTCGGCCAACTACCAGTACATCGCGGCCCAGGAGCTGGTCCTCGGGCGCCGGGAGGGGCGCGACCTCTCCTTCTCGCCCGACGGCAACACGATCGCCGTCTTCGCCAAGCGCGAGCGGGGGCGCAGCCTGCTGCTGATCGACGTGCTGAACGGCGGCGAGCGCGAGGTCATCGACATGGATGACATCGAGCAGCAGTCCTCTCCGGCGTTCTCGCCCGACGGCAAGACGGTCGCCTTCTCCGGCTGGCGCAACGGCCAGTTCGACATCTTCCTGCTCGATCTCGCCACCAAGACGATCACCAACTTCACCCACGACGAGATCTACGACGGCGGCCCCACCTTCTCGCCCGACGGCCGCTCGCTGACCTTCCTCTCCATCGTCGGCACCGGCCACCGCAAGATCTTCCGCGAGGACCTCGACAAGCCGGGGGTGCGGTATCAGTTGACGACCGGGGATTCGAACGAGAACGACCCGATCTACTCGGCCGACGGCAAGCGGCTCTACTTCACTTCGGACCGCAAGGGGCCGGAGAACATCTTCAGCCTCGACCTCGCCACGGGCCGGCTCCTCCAGTACACCGACGTGGTGAGCGGCGCCTACATGCCGACCCTGCTCCGCGACCCGGAGGGGGCCGGCAAGGACCGGCTGGTCTTCGGCGGCTACTGGAAGCAGAGCTTCGACCTCTACGTGGCCAACGTCGATGAGCCGGTCCACGAGCCGCAGACGGTCCAGATCCCGGTCGAGCCCGCCCAGCCGAAGGACCTGCCGCGCTACGAGCCGGACATCCAGGTGACCCTCGATCCCGCCAACACGAGCAAGTACAGCGGGCGCAAGTTCTTCCTCGAGGATGCCCAGAGCTACATCGGGGTCAACAGCGACCAGAGCTATCTCGGCCGCATCGCGTTCTCCTTCTCCGACTACCTAGGCAACCACCGGATCTTCGCCAACCTGAGCTCGATCGACACCCTGTCGAACTTCGACATCGTCTACACCGACCTCACCCACCGCTGGTACTGGCAGGCCGAGACCTTCGACACCCGCACCTACTACTACACGGGGGGCGATCCGCTGCTCAACCGCGGGCAGCGGGGGCGCGTCACCTACCAGGCGACCGGGGTGGTGGCGACGCTCGGCTACCCCTTCAGCTTCTACAACCGCGCCGAGCTGGGGGTCGGCTACATCTACCGCAAGGACGCGCTTCCGATCGGCGATCCGCTCAACCCCGACTTCATCGATTTCACCGACAACTTCCCCATCCTGCAGGGCGCCCTGGTGGGCGATTCGTCGGTCTTCGCCAACTACGGAGCGGTCTCCGGCCATCGCGTGCGGCTCGGCGCCGCCTATGCCCCCAAGGGCGGCACGCTGTTCGATTCCGTCGACATCGACGCCCGGCAGTACATTCCCGTGACCCTGCGCAGCAACCTGGCGCTGCGCGCCTTCGCCGGCGTCGCGGGGGGCAACCGTCCGACGCCATTCTTCTTCGGCGGCCTCGACACCGTGCGGGGGGTGGACTTCCGTACTCTCGCCGGCGACCGGGCCTTCTTCGCCAACGTCGAGTACCGCTTCCCGCTGATCGAGGCCATCGCCACCCCGCTGACCATCCTCCGCGGCATCCGCGGCGTGCTCTTCCTGGATGTGGGCGGCGCCTGGTTCAACCAGCTCGGCCAGTCGTTCCGCTTCTACAACGGCGACACCAAGCGGCTCCAGGACGCGATCGCCTCCTACGGCTGGGGTTTCACGGTCAACCTGTTCGGCCTCGATCTCAACTGGGACTTCGCCAAGCGGTTCGACCTCAAGCAGTCGGGCAGCTTCCGCAGCTCGTTCTGGATCGGCACCCGGTTCTGAGGCTGTTCTGAGAGGGAGGGGCGCCCCGCGGGGGGCGCCCTCTCTCTTCCCCCCGAGCCCGCCCGAGCGATACAATCCCTTCCACATATGCTGATCCAGGTCCTGGGAGGCTATGGTGGCGAAAGCCTGGACTGCCGGATGACCTGCCTGCTGGTCAACGGCACGATCGCGCTCGACGCGGGATCGCTGTCGCAGGCCCTGTCGATCGAGAGCCAGGTGGGGGTGCGCTCGATCCTGCTCAGCCACTCCCACATGGACCATACGAACTCGCTGCCGTTCTTCATCGAGAACGTCTTCGGCCGCATCGACGGCGCGATCGACGTCTACGCCTCGTCGGCCACCATCTACGCCTTGCGCAAGTACCTGTTCAACAACGCCACCTGGCCGGACTTCACCCGCCTGCCGAACCACTTGGTGCCGGCGGTGCAGTTCCACGAGCTCTCGAGCGAGGTGCCGGTGGTGATCGACGGCGTGAAGTTCACCCCGATCCCGGTGGACCACCTCGTTCCCACCCATGGCTTCCTGATCGAGCAGAACGGCGCCTCGGTCCTCTGGTCGAGCGATACGGGGCCGACGAGCCGCTTCTGGGAGATCGCCAACCGGACGCCGAACCTGAAGGCGCTGTGCATCGACACCAGCTTCGACAACGCGCTCCAGCAGGTGGCGGACGTCTCGCTCCACCTGACGCCGCGGACGCTCGAGCAGGAGCTGCGCAAGCTGCAGCGGAAGGTCCCCATCCTCTTGCACCACCTGAAGCCCCCGTGCGTGCCGCGCATCAAGGCGGAGGTCCGCCAGCTCCACAACCCGGACCTCGAGTTCCTGGAGCAGGGGAAGGAATACAAGTTCTAGCGATCGGGGGTTGAGCCTCCCCAAAATGTGGTACCTTTTCTGGGGTGGCCCTCCCGTTGGAAAACCGTTTCTCCAGGCGCCGGCGCGAGCTCGAATCCGCCGGTCAGCAGAGCTTCTTCGACCTCCCCGTCCCCTGTTCGCCCGTCCCTGATCCCGAGCTCCCCAGGAAGTCCGCTCCGGCCGCGGCGCGCCCTCCCGCGCTCCGCGCCGCGGGGCCGGCGATGCGCGTCGGTATCCTGGGGTCGGGCAGCGGAGGGAATGCCGTGGTCATCGAGTCCGGGTCTCACCGCCTGCTGATCGACGCGGGGTTCTCCTGCCGCGAGATCGTCAAGCGGATGCAGGGGCTCGACTTCGATCCCAGGACGCTGGGCGGGGTCCTCCTCACCCACGAGCACCAGGACCATTGCAAGGGCGCGCGCCGCTTCCTCAACCGGTTCAAGCTCCCCGTCTACGGCACCGCCGGGACGCTGGCGAGCGCCGGGCTGCGCGCCGAGGCGATCCGCGCCGGCGGGGAGATGCGCTCCGGCGGGCTCTACGAGGTGGCGGGGTTCGTGGTCGAGCCGTTCATGATCCCCCACGACGCCAGCGAGCCGGTCGGCTTCGTGGTCGAGGACCCCTGCGGCCGGCGGATCGGCCTGGTCGCCGACCTCGGCTGCCGCACCAGCCTCGCCTGGGGCCGGCTGCGCGATCTCGACGTCCTAATCCTCGAAACGAACCACGATCTCGACATGCTGCGCAACGGTCCCTATCCTTGGAGCCTGAAGCAGCGGGTGGCCGGCCGGCACGGCCATCTGTCGAACCGGGAGGCGGCGGAAGGCCTCCCCGAGCTGGCCGGCGACCGGCTGCGCTGGGTGGTCCTCTATCACCTCTCCCGAACCAACAACCTCCCCGCCCTGGCCGCCGCCGCCATCGGTGAGACGCTGGACCGCGAGGGCTGCCCGGCGCGGATGGCGGTCACCGAGCAGGACCATCCGACCCCCTGGCTGGAGGTCACCTGAAATGAAGGGAATCAAGTGAAGGCAAGAGTGACGGTCTATCCGCGGCGCGAGATCCTCGACCCCCAGGGCAAGGCGATCCGCGACGCGCTCTCCCGCGTCGGCTTCCCGGGTGTCGACGACGTCCGCGCCGGCAAGAGCTTCGAGATCTCCCTGGCCGGCGAAGACCCGGAGGCGGCCACCCGCGAGCTCCGCGCCATGTGCGAGAAGCTGCTCGCCAACACCGTGGTCGAGGACTACGCGGTCGAGCTCCTTGGCGTCGAGGGCAATCACCCATGAAGTGCGGCGTCGTCGTCTTCCCGGGCAGCAACTGCGACCACGACGTCTATCACGTCCTGAAGCACGTGCTCGACCGGGAGGCCACCTTCCTCTGGCACCAGGACGACAACCTCAAGGGGTGCGATCTGGTGGTGCTCCCCGGCGGCTTCGCCTACGGCGACTACCTGCGGGCGGGCGCGCTCGCCGCCCTCTCCCCCGTGATGGGCGCGGTCAAGCGCCACGCCGAGGCGGGCGGGCGGGTGCTCGGCATCTGCAACGGCTTCCAGGTGCTGCTCGAGGCGGGGCTGCTGCCGGGCGCCATGCGGCGCAACCAGAACCTGCGGTTCCTCTGCCGGGACGTCCATCTCCAGGTGGAGCGCGCGGACCTCCCCTTCACCGGGAAGCTCAAGCCGGGGCAGGTGCTCCGCATTCCCATCGCCCACGCCGAGGGGAACTACGAGGACGCGCCCGAGCGGCTCGACGCCCTGGAGGCCAACCGCCAGGTCGTCTTCCGCTACGTGACGCCGGAGGGCGCGCGGGCGGACGGCGATCCCGCGGCGAACCCGAACGGCGCCGCCCGCGCCATCGCCGGGATCTGCAACGCCGGAGGGAACGTCCTCGGCATGATGCCGCACCCGGAGCGCTGCTCGGAGCAGATCCTCGGCAACACCGACGGACTCGCCGTGCTGGCGGGCGCGGTGGCGGCGGGGAGCCGCAGCCTGCTCAAGGCGGGGGCGGCCCGATGACCACGACCACCGCGACCGCGATGACCGCCACGGCCGGGACGACGGCGCCCCAGGAGCCGCTGGTCAGCGCCGCGACCGCCCGCTCGATCGGCTTGACGGAGGAGGAGTTCGAGCGGCTGCGGAAGATCCTCGGCCGCGAGCCCAACTGGACCGAGCTCGGCATCACCTCCGCCCTGTGGAGCGAGCACTGCTCCTACAAGTCCTCCAAGATCTATCTGCGGGAGTTCCCCACCGAGGGGCCGCACGTGCTCCAGGGTCCGGGCGAGAACGCCGGCGTGGTCGACATCGGCCACGGCTGGGTGGCCGTGTTCAAGATGGAGTCGCACAACCATCCGAGCTTCATCGAGCCCTACCAGGGGTCGATGACCGGCGTCGGCGGCATCCTGCGCGACATTTTCACCATGGGCGCCCGCCCGATCGCCTGCATGGACGCCCTGCGCTTCGGCGAGATCGACGCGCCGCGCATGCGCTCCCTGATCGACGGCGTGGTGCGCGGCGTCGGCGACTACGGCAACTGCGTGGGGATTCCCACCGTGGGCGGTGAGACGGGCTTTCACCGCTGCTACAACGGCAACATCCTGGTCAACGCCTTCGCCCTGGGGATCGCCCGGCGCGACAGCGTCTTCCACGCCCGGGCGAGCGGCGCGGGCAACCCGCTCCTCTACGTGGGGAGCCGCACGGGACGGGACGGCATCCACGGCGCCACCATGGCCTCCGAGTCGTTCGATCGTGAGAGCGAGGCCAAGCGGCCGACCGTGCAGGTGGGCGATCCGTTCACCGAGAAGATCCTGCTCGAAGCCTGCCTAGAGGCGATGCGGACCGGCGCGATCGTGGCCATCCAGGACATGGGGGCCGCGGGCCTGACCAGCTCGACCTTCGAGATGGCGGGTCGCGGCGGCACCGGTCTCCACCTCGACCTCGACCGGGTCCCGCTGCGCGAGCCGGGGCTCACCCCCTACGAGATGATGCTCTCCGAGTCGCAGGAGCGCATGGTGCTGGTGGCGAAGAAGGGGCGCGAGGAGGAGCTGGAGAAGGTCTTCCGCCGCTGGGGTCTCGAGGTGGCCAGGATCGGCGAGGTCACCGATACCGGCCGCGCCGTGCTCACCTGGCGCGGCGGCACGGCGGCGGACATCCCCATCCGGCCGCTCACCGAGGAGGCGCCGGTCTACCACCGGCCGGTGGCCGAGCCCGCGGACCTCGCCGAGCGCTGGCGTGCCCCCGAGGTGCCGCAGCCGGCCGATCCCCGGGAGTCGCTGGAGCGCCTGCTCGCCACGCCGGAGCTCGCCAGCAAGGCCTGGATCTGGAGCCAGTACGATCACACCGTGCGCACCAGCACGGTGCAGGGCCCGGGCGGCGACGCCGCGGTGCTCCTGCTCAAGGGGACGCCGGCCGGCCTCGCCATGACCTGCGACGTCAACCCGGTCTACTGCCAGCTCGACCCCCGCCGGGGGGGCGCCCAGGCGGTGGCCGAGTCGGTGCGCAACCTCGCCTGCGTCGGCGCCGAGCCGGTGGGGCTCACCGACTGCCTCAACTTCGGCAACCCCGAGCGGCCGGAGATCTCCTGGCAGTTCCGCGAGGCCGTCCGCGGCATGTCCGAGGCCTGCCGGGCGCTCGGAGTGCCGGTGATCTCCGGCAACGTCTCCTTCTACAACGAGACCGAGGGGGAGTCGATCTATCCCACGCCGGCGGTCGCCACGGTGGGCGTCATCCCGAACCTCGCCCAGGTGCCCGAGCCCTGGTTCCGGCGCGCCGGGGACCGCGTCGTCCTCCTCGGCGAGGACCGCTCCGAGTTTGGCGGGTCGGCCTACCTGCGCCTGCTCCACGGCATCGAGACGGGCCGGCCGCCGGCGGTGGACCTGGACGCCGAGCTGCGCTTGGCGCGGCTCCTGCGTTCGGGCGCCGCCCGGGGTCTGATCCGCACGGCGCATGACCTCTCCGAGGGGGGCTTCCTGATCGCCCTCACTGAGGCCTGCTTCGGCCGTTCGCTCGTGGGTGTCCGGGTGGAGGTGCCGTTCGCCGGGGCGGACCTGTTCTCCGAATCGCAGGGACGGGCGATCGTCGCCTGCGCTCCGGCCGCGCTCGAGCGGCTGCTCGCGGCGGCGGCGGCGGCCGGGGTGCCGGCCCGGGAGATCGGCGAGACCGGCGGTGACACCCTGGAGGTCCGGTCGGGCGGGGAGACGTTCCGGGCCGGGATCGGCCGGCTCCACGAGGTCTGGTCGACGGCCCTGCCCCGGGCGCTGGGGCTGTAGAGAGAATTTCGGCGCGCGATCTTTCGTTGCGGGGTGCGGGACTCGGGAGGCCGGGGGCGGTCGTCCGGGTGCATGGCTTTCTTTTCGGGGACGGACATTTCATGTGCGGAATCTTCGGCATCGACGGCTGTGACGACGCGGCCAATCTGACCTACCTCGGTCTCTACGCCCTCCAGCATCGCGGGCAGGAGAGCACCGGCATGGTCTCCTGGGACGGCCATCAGCTCCACCTGGAGCGGGGCATGGGGCACGTCTCCGACATCTTCAAGGAGAAGGTGATCGCGCGGCTTCCCGGCAGCCGGGCGATCGGCCACACCCGCTACTCGACGGCGGGTTCGAGCGTGGTGGCCAACGCGCAGCCGATCGCGGTGAAGACCTCGATGGGCCCGATCAGCATCGTCCACAACGGCAACCTGGTGAACCCCGGCGAGATCCGCGACCGCCTGGAGCTCGCGGGCTCGATCTTCCAGACCACCAGCGACACCGAGGTCATCCTCCACCTGATGGCGCGCAAGCCGCGCCCGGACATCGTCGAATCGTTCATGGCGGCCCTGGAGGAGGTGCGCGGCGCCTACTCGCTGCTGCTGGTGACCGACACCTGCCTGATCGCCGCCCGCGATCCCAACGGTTTCCGGCCGCTCGTCCTCGGCGATCTCGACGGCTGCCCCTGCTTCGCCTCCGAGACCTGCGCCTTCGACCTACTAGGCGCGCGGCTGGTGCGCGAGCTGGAGCCCGGCGAGGTGGTGGTCGCCCGCAACGGGGGCGTCGAGAGCTATCATCTGCCGCAGCACGCCGAGCCGGCCCGCTGCATCTTCGAGCACGTCTACTTCGCCCGCCCGGACAGCCGGCTGTTCGGCGACTCGGTGGCCCAGACGCGGCTGCGCCTGGGAGCCCGCCTCGCCCGCGAGGCGCCGGCGGTGGCGGACATCGTCGTCCCGGTGCCGGACAGCGGCCTCTACGCCGCCATGGGCTACAGCCGCGAATCGGGACTGCCGCTGGAGTTCGGCCTCACCCGCAATCACTACGTGGGCCGGACGTTCATCGAGCCCAAGCAGTCGATCCGGAACTTCGGGGTGAAGATCAAGCTGAACCCGGTCAAGGAGCTGCTGACGGGCCGGCGGGTGGTGCTGGTGGACGACTCGATCGTGCGCGGCACCACCTCGCGCAAGATCGTGCGGATGATCCGCGAGGGAGGAGCGGCCGAGGTGCATCTGCGCATCTCCGCGCCGCCCACCCAGTGGCCCTGCCACTACGGGATCGATACCCCGACCCGCGGCGAGCTGATCGCGGCGCACCACAGCATTGAGGAGATCCGCAACTTCACCGAGGCGGACAGCCTCGCCTACCTGTCGCTCGACGGCATGCTGGGCTCGGTCACCGGCCCGCGCGACAGCTACTGCACCGCCTGCTGGACGGGCGCCTACCCAGTACCCATCGGAACGGAAGACCACCGCCAGGCCGAGCTGTTCCCGATCCGGTCGGAGGGGGAGTAGCCCTTTCGGTCACCACCGCAGTATCTCTCCCTCCAGAGAAGCTTCGTACCGGGACGGAGAGGCTCCGTCTTCGTCCGGAGAGGCTCCGTATCGTGGGGTAGAGTTGATCTAAGCTAAACTCCCGCCGTCTTGAGCGGCTCCATCGATCTCGCGGCGGTCCGCGCCTACCTTCTTGGTCTCCAGGACCGCATCTGCGCCGCCGTGGAGGCGGAGGACGGGGGGGCACGTTTCGCCGAGGATGCCTGGGAGCGGCCGGGCGGGGGCGGCGGGCGGTCGCGGGTGCTGGCGGACGGTGGCGTCTTCGAGCAGGCGGGGGTCGGCTTCTCCCACGTCTTCGGCCCGGGCCTTCCTCCCTCGGCCACCGCTCAGCGGCCGGATCTCGCCGGACGCTCCTTCGAAGCGATCGGGGTCTCGCTCGTCTTCCATCCGCACAACCCCTACGTCCCCACCACGCACATGAACGTGCGGTTCTTCCTCGCCGAGAGAGAGGGGCACGACCCGGTCTGGTGGTTCGGCGGCGGCTTCGATCTCACCCCCTACTATGGTTTCGAGGAGGACGCGGTCCATTTCCACCGCACCGCCCGGGCGGCCTGCGAGCCGTTCGGCCCCGAGGTCTATCCCCGCTACAAGAAGTGGTGCGACGAGTACTTCTTCCTCCGCCATCGCGGCGAGCCGCGCGGCATCGGCGGCCTGTTCTTCGACGATCTCCACGAAGGGGGCTTCGAGCGCTGCTTCGAGCTCCTCCGCGGCGTCGGCGACCATCTCCTGCCGGCCTACCTGCCCATCCTGCGCCGCCGCAAGGACATGCCCTACGGCGAGCGGGAGCGCGATTTCCAGCTCTATCGCCGCGGCCGTTACGTCGAGTTCAACCTGGTGTGGGACCGCGGCACGCTCTTCGGACTGCAGAGCGGAGGCAGGACGGAGTCGATCCTGATGTCCCTTCCCCCGCTCGTGCGCTGGCGCTACGGCTGGAACCCCCAGCCGGGAACCCCGGAGGCGCGACTGTACGAGGAGTTCCTGCGCCCCAGGGATTGGGCCGGCGAAGGGTGATGGCCCGATCCGACCGGCCTTCGTCCCGGATCGGGTCTGTTCGTCCTCTATCAGCGCTACTACGATGAGGATGGAACACGGGAGACCTTCCTCCCGGTTCTCCTCTCCAGGAGGCCGTCCATGTCTCATCGCGAGGTTCCCATCGAGCGCTCGGCGCTGCTCGTCATTGATATCCAGGACTCGTTCAAGGCGACGCCGCGCTGGGAGCGGCGGAGCAGCCCGCGGTTCGAAGAGAACGTGGACCGGCTGGTCCGGTCCTGGCGCGGTGCGGGCCTGCCGGTGATCTTCGTTCTCCATACGGACTCCGATCCCGAGTTCCAGACCGGCAGTCCCTATTTCAAGCTGATGGACTTCCTCATTCCCGCCCCGGGCGAGCCCGTGCTGGTCAAGAACACCCGCAACGCCTTCACCAGCACGAACCTCCAGGAGCTGCTGCGGGAGAAGGGCGTCGAGCGGCTGGTGATCACCGGCATCCAGACCGAGCAGTGCTGCGAGACCACCACCCGCCTGGCTGCCGACCTCGGCTACGACGTGGACTTCGTCACCGAGGCCACGATGACTTTTCCCATCCCCAACCCCGGAGACCGGCGAGGAGCTGTCGACCGACGAGATCCTCCGCCGGACGGAGTTCGTGCTCCGGCGCCGCTTCGCTCGCATCGCGACCGCCGGTGGACTGGTCGCGGAGCTGGAGAAGGCCGCGGTTCTTTCCAACGGATAGCTCAAACGGGCAATGCAACGGGTCCTCTTCGCCCTGATGCCGGACGTGGAGATCCTGGACCTGGCGGGACCGGTCCAGGTCTTCCACGAGGCGAACCGCTGCGGCGGGGACTACGAGGTCCACGTCTGCTCCGTCGAGCCGCGGGTGCGGACGGACCAGGGGCTGTGGCTGTCCGATGTCGAGCCGCTCCCCGAGATCGGCGCGGAGGACCTGGTCCTCGTTCCCGGGGCGCGGATGGCGGCGCGCGGGCCGATTGACGGTGCCCTCGTCGGCTGGCTGCGCGAGGCGCACGGCCGGGGCGCTCGCGTGGGCTCCATCTGCACGGGGGCCTTCGCGCTCGGCGAGGCGGGGCTCCTCGACGGCCGCCAGTGCACCACTCACTGGTCGCGGGTGGACGACCTCCAGCGCCGCTTCCCCCGTGCCCGCGTGCTCACCAGCCGCCTCTTCGTCGAGGATGGCCCGGTGACCACCAGCGCCGGCATTGCCTCCGGGATCGACATGGCGCTGGCGATCGTCGAGCGCGATTGCGGACCGCTCGTGGCGGCCGCCGCCGCGCGCGAGATGGTGGTCTACATCCGGCGTGACGGCGGGCAGCGCCAGCAGAGCGTCTATCTCGATTACCGCACCCACCTCCATCCGGGCATCCACCGGGTGCAGGACTGGCTGGTGGCCCACCCGGAGGAACGGGAGACCCTCGCCGGGCTGGGCCGCGTGGCGGGGCTGAGCCCCCGTCATCTGACCCGCGTCTTCCGTCAGGCGACCGGGGTGTCGATCCAGGAGTACCGCACACGCCTGCGCCTGGAGCGGGCCCGCTCCCTGCTGCACGATCCCGGCCTCACCCTGGAGGCCGTCGCCGGCCGCTGTGGCTTCGAGAGCGCCCGCCAGCTGCGCAGGGTATGGAAGGCGGCGTTCGGGACACCTCCTTCCGCCGCGCGCGCCGGCCTCGCCGGATGATCTAGGATCCTCGGATGAGCCAACGTCAACGTTCCCCCTGGTGCTTTCTCGCGCTCTGCTCGCTTCCCTGGCTCGTGAGCTGCGGCGGCTCCGGCCCGGGGGAGATCCGCGGCACCGTGACCTACGCAGGGCCGGACACCGGCAAGCCGATCTCCATGCAGGGCGATCCGGCCTGCGCCAGCCTGCATCCGGCGCCGGTTTACAGCGGCGAGACCGCTCTCCGGGGGGGCAAGCTTGCCAACGTCTTCGTCTACGTCAAGAGGGGTCTCGAGGGGAAGAGCTTCCCGGCGCCGGTGGAGAAGAAGCGGGTGGACCAGCGCGGGTGCCTGTATGTGCCGCGGGTCCTGGGCGTCCAGGTAGGGCAGGCGGTGGAGTTCGCCAACGGCGACGCCACGCTTCACACCGTCCACGCCGCGCCGGCGGCGAACGCGGAGTTCAACGAGCCGCAGACCGAGGGCGCTCCGCCGGTCCACAGGACGTTCAGCAAACCGGAGGTGATGGTGCGGGTGAGGTGCGACATCCACCCCTGGATGATTGCCTGGGTCGGCGTCCTGCCCCACTCCTACTACGCGGTCAGCGGCGAGGACGGCGGCTTCGCCATACCGGACCTGCCGCCGGGCCGGTACACGCTGGAGGCCTGGCACGAGACGCTGGGCACGCGGACCCGGGAGGTGACGGTCGCCCCCGGCCGGGCCACGACGGTCGGCTTCGACTTCAATCCGAAGCCGTAGGCGTCTCGAAGCGAAGCTCCGGATCGTGCCGGGCCCGCTTGAGGAAGGCGGCGACTCCCGCGACCAGGCTGGCGCAGGCCTGTTCGGCTTCGACCGCCTGCCGCCAGTAGGCGAGCGCCGCCAGGGCCTCGCGATGGATCTGGCGGGAGGAGAAGATGGGGACCATCTGCTCGGCGACGCGCTTGAGCTCCGCGATCCGGCCCTGCCCGGCGTAGAGCGAGGCGAGGTCGAGCGAGACCAGCGCCGTATCGTAGGCCGCGCCATCGGCGAGGAACCCGTCCCGCGCCACCAGGAACAGGGTCTCCGCCTGCTCTCTCTGGCCGAGGCCGAGCGCGATCTTGCCCTCGATCCATTTGCGGGGATTCCGCGTCCAGGGCTGGGCGAACCTCTGATACAGCGGCCGGATCTTGACCAGGAGTTTCTGCGCTTCCATGAACTGTCGAGCTTCAACCAATTCAGCGGTCAGGTTGTGCCAGGCGACGAGCAGCAGACGCGGCTCACGGTTGGGATCGATCAGCTCGAGGGCCTGATAGAGCAGTGGGATCGCCTGCTCGGGCTGACCGGTGAAGTGGTGAACGGTGGACATGCTGACCAAGGCCCGGCCGGCCCGGTGCCGTTCGCCGATTTGACAGAAGATCCGGATGGCCCGGCGCAGGGAGCGCAGGGCCTCGGGGAAGCGGCGCTGGGCGCGGAACAGCGAAGCCCGAAGGTCGAGGAGCACGGCCTTTTCCATCGGCTCCTGCGTTCCCCGCTTCAAGCTGGCAAAGGCCAGGGCGAAGGCCTCCTCGGCTCCCCGCAGATCGGAGTTCACGCGCCGGGAGTTGGCGATGTAGGCCCAGGCTCGAGCCCGGAGGTCTTCGAGAGGTTCGGCTCCGTACTGGGAGTCGGAGAGATGGTCCAGGACCTCGAGAGCGAGCCGGGCGAGGCTCTCGCCCTGAGCCGCGTCGTAGAAGTTCTGCTCCCGGCTCCGTCGCAGCAGGAGCTCGCAGAAACCCCAGGAGTGAAAGCGCGTGCAGTTGCGGACCAAGAGGGTCCGCCGCTCGGGGGGATGGTGCGCCAGCTCCGCGAAAAGGCCGCGGGCTTCCGCCCGTTCTTTCTCATAAGCGGATTCGATCTCGCGTAGCGAACGGGAGGCTCTGTCGAGAGCGGGCGCGTAGTCCACCGGTTCTACCCGCTGCCTGTCCAGGGGGACCACTCTTTGCGCCAGGGCGCTCGGCCGCGGGCGCATCAGCGACCGGAGACGGTGCTGGCAGCTCGGGCAAGCGACGAGATGGTCCAGGATCTCTTGAGGCTCGCCCGTGAAAGTGGCGGCAAACTCCTGGAGCAGGAGATCGTGTGGGTGACTCTTCATCGCTGCATCCCTCCAGAACCCTCGGCGGCCAAGGGCCGCCTGGGCAAATCAAAAAGGCCGGAATTTACCGTCCCTATATAAGGGGTTGCTTCAGACGGGCAAAACGGGACAAAAAAGGCGCCGAAGCAAAGAACCGGCGCCCTTTTTTACGAGTTCCAGACCTTATTTATGCCCGTTCGGGTCCAGCACGGTTCCTTCCTTCACCTGGAACGACGAGGAGCCGTGCGGAGCCCCGGTCGTTCCCCGGGACGGGGAAACGCGCCGCGTGTCGAAGGCCGAGGAGAGCCAGTGGCTGAAGGCGGCCACCAGGTCGCAGGTCTCATCCTGCTGTGCCGGGCGTGATTGAGGAACGAGGGGGAAGGCCTGGACCAGGCTGGCCGTCAGCGCGGCCAAGAGGAGTCCAACGATGAAGGTACGAGCTCTGCAAGACATATCCTCTCCCAAAGAGCGGCCACACGGCGGCCACCATGGCCGAAGGGGGACGCTCGATCAGACATGGAGCCGAAAATTTTCATCTCAAGGCGTGACGGCCAGCCGACCGGAAAAGAATTTTAGGACCTTTTCTGGCTAAATCAAGCCTCATGCCTTGGTTCCTTTATGGAGAGCTAAGTAAAGCCTGCCCGCGCAGGAACTCCACCATCAACTCCCACAACCGGTCCTTCCGGTCGGTGAGACGGTGATGCCGTCGGCAAAGAGGTGGAGCTTCGATCTCTTGGAAGGTGCAGCGGACGGCGAAATCGAGGACGCTTTTCCAGGAGACGGAGGTGTCGAGCTTTCCCTGCAGGAGGAGGCAAGGGTGCGGTAGCGGGCGAGCAGGGTGTCGAGGGTGAGTGTGAAGGTCCCGAGCGGCGACTATGGCCGCCGGGGCAACGAAGTTGCCTATGGCTATGTCCTGCCTTCAGCCAAGAGCCGCCGCTTCATGAAGGATATGGGCGTGCGGATGTGAGCCCGTCACGTGCCCTTTGGAAGAGAGTTTCGGCCTTGCTATAGCGCCCAAGTCCAAAAGCGACCGTTGCTTCCAGCCATAGGTAATGGTGCTGCTTCTCGGGAAAGCGTGAGAAAAAGGGGCGGGCTCGTCGAAGCACTTTATAAGCTTCAATGAAGAGTCCCATGGTCGCCAGATCATCGACCAAGTTATTCAATGCACAAAGAGTTAGACGTGGCTCATAGGCTTGATCGATCAGGTCGAGGGACTGGTAAAGGAGAGATACCGCCTTTTCCGGGTCTCTCTTAAAGCGGTAGGCAATCGATGACTTAACCAGCGCTCTGCCCAGGAGATGGGGTTGTTTCATCTTTCGGAAGATCGCGACCGCCCGGCGTGAAAGCTGAAGGGATTCTTCGACTCGTTCCTGGATCCTAAATAAAGAGGCTTGCAGGTCGAATAGGATCGCTCGCTCCAAGGTATCTTCCGTGCCCCGCTGCAAATGAGAAGATGCTTCCTGGAACGCTTCCTCGGAAGCTTCGAACTCCATCCGGGACCGACGGGAGTTTGCGATGTATCCCCAGGTCCGTGCGCGCATGTCCTCGATCAATTCCCGTCCATAAAGGGCTGGAGGTAGGTGAACGGAGACTTCCAGGGCAAGCTGGAGGAGCTCCTCCGCGTGTCGAGGATCGGTGAAGGTTTCTTCTTTCCCCCTCCGGATGAGCAACTCCAGAACACCCCAGGTCTTGAAACGAGAGCTGTTTTTCAAGAGAAGCTGTTGCTGTCCAGGAGCTAACGTCACCAAGAAATCGAGGAGAGAAGGCGCCTCTGTCCGCTCTTTTTCCAGCATAACCTGTCGGAGCTGGAAGACGTCGAACGAGCGATCAAGCACCCGTCCATAGTCCTCTCGCTCGTTAGGTCGGTTTCGTTGATCCGATTTCAGACTATCAAGCCGTTGGCGACACTTGGCGCAACTGGAAAGGTGCTCGAGGATCCGGTCGAGGCCCTTCCCGGTTCCTCCGAAAGCTTCCCGGACCAAAGAGTCATGGGGATGTACTTTCATTGTGCATCTCGAGAATCGACCGTGCGGGAGCCGCGCTGTCCTTCCCTGATGCTGATGCTAGACCAAATCCTGCCCGCGCAGGAACTCCACCATCAGCTCCCACAACCGGTCCTTCCGGTCGGTGAGCCGGTGATCTCCGTCGGCGAAAAGGTGAAGCTCGATCTCTTGGAAGGTGCAGCGGACGGCGAAATCGAGGACGCTTTTCCAGGAGACGGAGGTGTCGAGCTTTCCCTGCAGGAGGAGGCAGGGGGTGCGGTAGCCGGCGAGCAGGGTGTCGAGGGGGTGGGCGCGGAGGTCCTCGATTAGGGACCAGCCGAGATCGCAGGAGACGAGCTCGTTCTTGAAGTTGATGCTGCCCTTTTCCTCCCAGGCGCGGGCCCGCTCCGGCCCGGCCCAGGCGAGGAGGCCTCGGTCCAGCTCGAGCGCCGGGGCGATGTGGAGGCCGGCCACGATCTCCTCCGGATGGAGCATCGAGTACCAGAGGGCCGTCCCGCCGCCCATCGAGGAGCCGGCCAGGATCAGCCGGCCGCACCCCCTCTCGCGCAGCAGGCCGTGGACGCGGGCCACGTCCGCGAGGTTGCGGGTCAGCGTGAGGCCTCCCGTATTTCCTCCAATACTGCCCCCCGACTGGCCGTGCCCCTGGAAGTCGAAGGAGCAGAAGCCGAAGCCCGCCGCGAGCGCCCGGGCGCGGAAGAACTCCGCCTTCTCGCCCGACTGCTCGGAGCCGAAGCCGTGCAGATAGAGAAAGCAGGGGCGGTCCCCGGCGCCGTGAGGGGGAGGATCGAAGCGCACGGCGAGGTGAGAGACCTCGCGGCCGTTCTCGACGATGGGAATCCTCTCCATGGGGTTGGTCCTCCGGATGCCCGGGACTGTGACACCGGCCGATCGCATCAGGCAAGAGGCCCGGCAAGAGGTGTTATCCTCCGGCGCGAACTTTTTGGGGCCTGGCCCCGGGAGGCGAGAAAGGAATGGGATACGACGGCCGTCGCGAGATCGCGGGCTGGTACAGCCAGAACCTGGGGCAGCAGATGCCCATCGTCTCTTATGGCCACTGGGGGCATCCGGTGCTGCTCTTTCCCACGGCGGCCGCGGATTTCCTCGAGAACGAGCGTTTCGGACTGATCGGGTCCCTTCAGCCGGCCCTCGACGCCGGCCGGGTGCGGGTCTTCTCGATCAACAGCATCAACAACCAGGCCTGGATGGACCGCAACCTGCCGGTCCCCGAGCAGGGCCGGCGGCAGGCCCTCTATGCCCGCTACGTGGAGGAGGAGGTCGTCCCTTTCATCCGCCAGGTCTGCCAGTCGTCCGACCTCCGCATCGTCACCTCGGGAGCGAGCTTCGGCGCCTTTCACGCCGCCAATACCCTGTTCCGCCGGCCGGACCTGTTCGACGGCGTCATCGCCATGAGCGGCTTCTACGACCTCGGGCCGGACTACCTGCACGGCTACGGCGACGACAACACCTACTTCAACAACCCGGCCTCCTATCTGCCGAACCTGGAGGGAGGGTCTCTCCAGGCCCTGCGGACGTCCTCCAGGATCCACATCCTCACCGGCCAGGGGGACTACGAAGCGCCGCACGCCTCGCGCCAGCTCTCGGATCTCCTCTCGCGCAAGGAGATCCCCCACCGCCTCGACGTCTGGGGGCACGACGTCTCCCACGACTGGCCCTGGTGGCGCAAGATGCTCCCTTACGCGATCGACCAGATGGGGTGGTGACCGTGCCCGTCCTGGAGCTTCTGCCGGAGGACGTCCAGGAGGTCCTGATCGCCCTGGACGACAACGACCGGCAGGCCGAGGCCGTGGCGCGCGGCCTCGACGACGAGCGGTTCAACTGGCGGCCGAAAGAGCGGTCGTGGAGCGTCGCCCAGTGCCTGGATCACCTCAACGTGGCGAACCGCGCCTACCTGACGCCGATGCGCGAGGCCCTGGAGCGGGCCCGTCAGGCGGGGGCGATGCGGCGGGGGGTTCTCCGGCCCGGCGTCGTGGGGAGATGGTTCGTGGCCAACCTGGAGCCGCCGCCGAAACGCCGGCTCCCCGCTCCGAAGAAGATCGTCCCCGCCGCCCGCAAGGGCCGGGACGAGGTGATGGAGGAGTGGGGACGGGTCCAGTCGGAGGCGAAGAAGCTGCTGCGGGAGGCTTCCGGGCTTGACCTCAACGGTACCCGTTTCGTCAATCCGTTCATCCCCCTGGTCCGCTTCAGCGTCGCCACGGGCTTCCAGGTGATCGCGGCCCACGAGCGCCGGCACCTCTGGCAGGCCGGCCGGGTCAAGGCGAACCCGCGGTTTCCGGCCCCTCGCTGACGAGGGCGTACCCCTCCGCGACCAGCCGCTCGACGAGACCGTCCGCTCCCAGCGCCTCGTAGGCGGTGGCGAAACCGCGGGTCCCGATCCCTCCTTCATGGAGCTCCCGGGCCACGAAGGCGGCGGGGAGGGCCGCCATCCGCTGGCCATCGTTCGCCGCGCCGAGCGAGGCGGCGGCGTGGGCGCCGCCGGGAGCCCAGAGCTCCACCTTCACGAATCCGCCGGAATGGCCGGAGAACGAGAGATGGCGGGCGAGCGGGGCAACGCCGGTGAGGAGGCCGGCGCCGAGCCGTGGCCCCAGGCGGGCCAGGCCGGCGAAGGCGAGGGTGGCGAGACGCGCCTCGAAGCCCACCTTGACCCGTACGTCGCGAGCGCCCAGGAGATCCGGGAAGAGGTCGAGCTCGGGGCTGTTCCAGTCGTGGACCGCGCGTCGTCCGAAGGGCTGCGGCAGGGCGACCACCTCGCGGCCGTGGAATCCGCGAAGCGCGCCTTGCGGCGTGGAGATGGGACTCCCGAGCTGCCCTGCCGCCGCGCGGACCGCCGCCTCGCCTTTCGGATTGCGGTTGCCGATGAAGAGGGTGATCCGCGCCCGCTCCACGGATGGAAGCCGGCGGGCGGCGAGCCGCGCCAGGGCTCCCGAGATCCCCGGTAACGAGGAGCAACCGGCCACCGCGGCGAGACCGCGCCCGCGGAAGCGGCCGTCGAGGGCCGCCAGGCGCCGGAACCATCCGCGATCATCCGCGATGTCGACGTGATGGATCCCGGCGGCGAGGCAAGCTTCCGGCAGGGCGAGGCTCATCGCCGGGAACGGTCCCGCTCCGTGGACGGCGACGCGGGCACCGGACAGCGCCCGGGCACAAGAGGTGGGATCGTTGGCGTCCGCCCCGACCCCCTCGTGACCCGTTCCGAGGGTGGCGGCGAAGCGCGCTGCCTTCTCCGCGTCCCGGCCGGCGATCCGCACCGGCAGGCCCGCCGCCGCCAGGGCCCGCGCGACATGGGTGCCGAAGGTGCCGTATCCGCCGAAGACCACGATCATGTCCGCCGTCCGAGGTCGCGGGCCACCAGCACCGTCCACAGGCTGTAGAAGCCGATCGTCGGGCCGGTCGAGGCGGCGAGCAGCTCCGGAGCGGGGAGGAGGCCCGCCAAGGCCATGGCGGTTCCCGAGATGACGGTCGCCGCGCCAGCGATCCTGGAGGGTCTCCCGAGGAGACCGCGCAGGGCGATCGTCATCAGGAGCACGCCGGCCGTGTAGAGGCCGTTCGCCACCGTGGCGCCGCCGGTCAGGGCGAGCCGCTCGAAGGCGAGGAAGGTTGACGGAGCAGAAGTGCCGGCCCGCGCGGCGAGCGGCAGCACCTGGATCTGAATGACGTCCGAGAACAGATCGACCGCCATGCCCGCGGCCGCGAGGACGAGGGCGAGCTGGGCCGCGAGCGATCGTGAGGCGAGGGGTCGCAGCGCCGCCATGTAGGCGACCAGCAGGAGCGTGCAGAGCATCCAGACGCCCCAGCCCCAGGTCCAGCCCGGCGGCCGGCCGGCCAGATAGGCCATCCGCTCCGCCAGGGGAGAGACGACGCTGCCGGGCCGCATGCCGAACCAGGCGACGACGAGACCCACGCCGTGCAACCCCACGTTCGCCCAGGCGAGCGCCGGGAGAAGAGGCGGGCCGCCGGGGTCAGGGCGCGAAGAGCTCATCGACGGTATCCGGGATCGAGTATAGCGGCGGTCCCCCCGGCGGGCGCACCCGGCGTGCAATCCCCCCTCGGTTCGCGCTAGACTTGCCGCGGAGCGGCGCCCCTCTTGGGCGCCCTTGTCGTGAATTCTCCATGAGCAGATTCCGTACGATCCCTTCTCTTCCGACTCGCGGAGCCATGGCTTGAAAGCCGGCACGGTCGAGAGCGGAGCCCTGCCCATCGCGGCGCGCGACCTGTGGGAGATGACCAAGCCGGGCATCACCCTGATGGTGGTGCTCACCGCGGGTCTCGGCTTCCTGCTGGCCGAGCGGAGCACCTTCCCGTTCCTCCTGCTGGTCCATACCCTGCTCGGCACCGGGCTGATCTCGGCCGGCGGCTCGGTCCTCAACCACGTCCTCGAGCGGGACACCGACGCGCTGATGCAGCGCACCGCCAACCGGCCGCTGCCGGCGGGGCGGATGGACCCCGACGTGGCGCTCCTCTTCGGCGTGGTGCTGAGCGTCCTCGGCCTCGCCGATCTCGCCCTGGGGGTCAACCTGCTGACCGCCCTGCTCGGCGCGGCGGCGCTCGCCGGCTACGTCTTCGTCTATACGCCGCTCAAGCGGGTCAGCTCGTTCGCCACGGTGATCGGCGCCATTCCGGGCGCCATCCCGCCGATGATGGGCTGGTGCGCCGTCCGCAACCAGCTCGATCTCGCCGCCTGGGTGCTGTTCGGCATCCTCTTCTTCTGGCAACTGCCACACTTCCTGGCCATCGCCTGGCTCTGCCGCGAGGATTACGCGCGCGGCGGCTTCCCGATGCTGCCGGTGCTCGATCCCGAGGGGAGCCGCACGGGCCGCCAGGCGATCCTCTACGGCGCGGCCCTGGTGCCGATCTCGCTGCTCCCCTCCCTGCTCGGCCTGATGGGCACCGTCTACTTCGTGGGAGCGCTCGCCTTCGGCCTGATCTACCTGGGGTTCTCCTTCGGCTTCGCGGCCTCCCGCTCGAACCCGGGAGCGCGCCGGCTGATGCTGGCCTCCCTCCTCTACTTCCCGGCCCTGCTCCTGATCATGCTGCTCGACCGGGTGGTTTCCTGACGAAAGTGTCCGCGGCGGCCCTGCGCCGGGGTCTGATCTGGGGATTCCTGGTCGCCGTCCTGGTGGCGCTGGTGACGGCGACCGCCATGGACCGTCTGCGGCGCCCCGAGCCGCCGCCCGTGATGGACCCGGTGCCCGGGTTCACCATGACCAACCGCGACGGCCGCGCGGTCCGCCTCCAGGACCTCGCCGGCAAGCCCTGGATCGCCGACTTCGTCTTCACCCGCTGCCCCGCCTCCTGCCCGCTGATGACCGCGCGGATGGCCCGCCTCAACCGCGATCTGCCGGGCGACCTCGGCGTGCGGCTCGTCTCCTTCAGCGTCGATCCGGAGCACGACACCCCCCAGGTGCTCGAGCGCTACGCCGAGTCCTACAAGGCCCCGGCGCGCTGGCTGTTCCTGACCGGCTCCAAGGAGGAGACCTACAGGCTGTCCCGGCAGGGGTTCAAGCTGGGGATCGAGATCCCTCCGGCGGCCGGTCCCGGTGGACCAGCCGTCGAGCCGATCCTGCACAGCACGCGCTTCGTGCTGGTGGATGCCCAGGGGCGCATCCGCGGCTACTACGACGGCTTCGACGAGGAATCGATGACCAGGCTGCGGCGGGACCTGGACGCGATCTCGGGATAGGGGCCACGCTGGACATCCACTCCCTGCCGGCGGTCAACGCGACCCTCAACGCTCTCGCCGCCCTGCTGCTGGTGACCGGCTACGTGCTGATCCGGCGGCGGCGCTGGATCGCCCACCGCAACGTGATGACGGCGGCGCTCGTCTGCTCCACCCTCTTCCTCACCTCGTACCTGATCTATCACGCGCACGTCGGCTCCGTCCGCTTTCCGGGCCAGGGGGCGGCGCGCGCGTTCTACCTCACCATCCTGGCCACCCACACCGTGCTCGCCGCGGCGGTCCCCTTCCTCGCCGGCGTCACCGTGGTCCGCGCCTGGCGGCGGCGCTTCCCCCAGCACAAGCGGCTGGCCCGCTGGACGCTGCCGATCTGGCTCTACGTCTCGGTGACCGGGGTGGTGGTCTACTGGATGCTCTACCGGATGACCTGGTGAGGAATTGGAGTAGACTTCCGGCTTCCGGCCCATGATGTCCACTGTCCAACGGTTGCTGTTTCTCTTTCAGGAAGGAGCCGTATGAAAAACGACGACGTCAGCAGAAGGGATTTCGGGAAGTTGGCCCTCGCCGCGTTCGGTGGCGTGGTCGCCGGCTCGGTCCTCAGCGGCAGCATCCTCTCGGCGGAGGAGAAGAAAGTGGCGGCGAAGGCGGACGCCCACGCCTGCTGCGGCCTCAACGCCTGCAAGGGACAGGGCAAGGGCGCCGACAACGCCTGCGCCGGCAAGGGGGGCTGCTCCACCACCGAGGCCCACGGCTGCGCCGGCTCCAACGCCTGCAAGAACCAGGGGGGCGAGGGGGTCAACGACTGCAAGGGCCAGGGGAGCTGCACCGTGCCGATCAAGGGCGACGCCTGGAAGAAGGCCCGCTCCAAGTACGAGGCCGCGATGACCAAGGCCGGCAAGAAGTTCGGCGCCGCTCCGGCGACCTGCAGCTCGTAGGAGCGTCGGACGTCCGCAACGCCGCAGGGCGACCGCAGGTCGCCCCTACGCCCTGCGTCGAGATCCGGTGTAGGGGCGACCTGCGGTCGCCCTTGATGTCCGCCACCCTCTCCGAAGGATTCTGACGATGACTCCCCCCGCCTCGGACACGCCAACCTCGGCCTCGGCGTCGGGCTGCGCTCCACCCACTTCGACTACATCCTGAAGCAGCAGCCGGCGGTGGACTGGTTCGAGATCATCAGCGAGAACTTCGTCGACTCGCAGGGGCGCCCGCGCTACGTCTTGCAGCAGATCGCCGAGCGCTATCCGGTCGTCATGCACGGGGTGTCGCTGTCGATCGGCTCTTCCGACCCGCTCGACTTCGAGTATCTGGGCAAGCTCAAGCGGCTGGCCAAAGAGATCGGCGCGCGATGGATCTCCGACCACCTCTGCTGGACGGGCGTGCTCGGCCGCAACTCGCACGACCTGCTGCCGGTGCCGTTCACCGAGGCGACCCTGCGCCACGTGGTCGAGCGGGTTCGCGTGCTCCAGGACTTCCTGGAGCGGCCGTTCGTGCTGGAGAACCCCAGCTCCTACGTCACCTTCCAGGACTCGACGATGGACGAATGGGAGTTCGTGACGCGCATGGCCGAGGAGGCCGACTGCGGCCTGCTGCTCGACGTCAACAACGTCTACGTGTCGAGCTTCAATCACGACATGGACCCGGACCGCTTCATCCGCTCCCTGCCGCACGAGCGGATCGTGCAGTTCCACCTCGCCGGGCACGCGAACCATACCCAGTACATCATCGACACCCACGACAACCACGTGATCGATCCGGTCTGGGAGCTCTACCGCACCGCCCACCAGCTCACCGGCGGCGTCTCCACCCTGCTCGAGTGGGACGCCAACATCCCCCCCTTCCCGGTGGTCCACGCGGAGGTGCTCAAGGCCAAGCAGTTCATGGGCGAGCATCTGCCGGAGACGGAGCCGGCGGAAATCACGGACCGGAGGAGACCACGGAGCCGGAGCCGGTCCTGGCGACGGTCCACGAGACCGTGTTCCATCCGCTGCACACGATCCGGGCGGAGGTGGAGTGAAGGGCGCTTCCCGTCCACTCAGCGTGGTGCAGCGCTGGTTCCAGGCGGTGGTCACCCATCCGGAAGGGGTCGAGGAAGGCGCCGGCTCCGAGGAGGCGCAGCGGCTGATCCACCTGAAGCGGGGGGAGCTGGAGGCGGTGATCCGCCGCTCGAAGAACCTCACCGCGGCCGAGCGGCTGGCCATCTATGCCAACGCCTACTACGCCCGCCTGCTGGAGTGCCTGGCCGCCTACTTCCCGGTGCTCCAGGGTGCCCTGGGAGAGGAGGTCTTCGAGAGCTTCGCCTTCGAGTATCTCCAGCACCACCCCTCGGGCAGCTACACCCTCGACCGCCTGGGGGATTCCTTCGCCCGCTTTCTTGACGACACCCGGCCCGACCGCGAGGAGAGGAATCCCGGGGAGGTCGGCTGGCCGGACTTCCTGATCGACCTCGCGACCCTCGAGTGGAACATCAACCAGGTGTTCGACGGCCCGGGCGTCGAGTTCCAGCCGCTGCTGACGGCGGAGACGCTGCAGGCTTTCCCGGCGGAGCGCTTCGCCGAGGCGCGGCTCGTGCCGGTCCCCTGCCTGCGGCTGCTCGCCTTCCGCTACCCGGTGAACGCCTACTACACGGCGGCGCGCCGGCAAGAGGAGGCGCCGGTCCCCGGCCCCGCTCCGGAGCTGGTGGCGCTCAGCCGCCGGGACTTCGTGGTGCGGCGCTACCCCCTCGACGCCGCGCAGCACGCCCTGCTGGAGCGGGTCCTCGCCGGCGCCACCGTGCGCGAGGCGATCGCCGCCGCCGCGGCGATGAGCGGCCTGGAAGACGAAGCCCTCGCCAGGGAGCTGCGGGCCTGGTTCCGCTTCTGGACCGCCGAAGGCTTCTTCCAGTCGATCGGCTGAGCCGGTCTCCGTCCCGGAATCTTGAAGACGGTCCCATTTTGCGGAATATTGTCCCCTAATCTGTAGAAATATCCCCATCTTTCTGTCCAGGTCCCAATCCATGTTCATTTGTCCCCATCTTTTCGGGGGCGTCCCATTTGCTTGGTCCCTGTCCCCGTCTTTCCAGGATCGTCCCGGATTCAACTCCGGAACCCGGCCGTCCTCGGAAAAGGACCCGGCATCCCCTGTGGAGGTCAGTGGGGGGTCGAAAAACGGAGGGAGCGCGCGAAAACGGGGCTGGAGCGGCGGTATCCTTCTTGCTGAGGCTCCTGACGGAAAATTCTCGGATGACCTGAATGGAGGACCCGCCATGACCTCCCCTCGCCCGTGGCCCCGTCCGGTCGCCGCCGGGATCGCCCTCGGTCTGCTCCTGGCCCCCGTACTCCCTCTCCGTGCCCAGGATCCCCCCGCCGAGAGCTTCGGCGAGACGATCCAGGTCAGCGTCGTCAACCTCGACGTGTTCGTGACCGACAAGCAGGGCAAGCCGATTCCCGGCCTGCGCAAGGAGGACTTCCAGGTCTTCGAGGATGGCAAGCCGGTCGAGATCTCCAACTTCTTCGCCGAGAGCGGGGGGACGGCTCCGGCGGCGGTTCCGGCTCCGGCGGTTCCGGCTCCGGTACCGGGCGCCGTCGCGGCGGCGCCCGTCCAGGCTCCCGTGGACCAGCGGCTGCGCCTGGTGGTGTTCGTCGACGACGTGAACCTCAGCGCCGCGAACCGCTCCCGCATCCTCCAGAGCGTGGGCAAGTTCCTCCACGGCGAGCTGAAGCCGGGCGACGAGGTGATGCTCGTCCGCTACGATGGGAAGGTAGACGTCCGCCGGTCGTTCACCGGGGACCTCGGCCGGGTGGACGCGGATCTCGCGGCGGTGCTCGCGCTCCCCACCGACATCCGCAAGTACGAGTCGAGCTTCAATCAGGCCCTGCGGGAGCTCTACTCCTCGGTCAACGGCGGGGAGGGGTTCGGCCCGCTGGCGGAGGCCAGCCTGTCGAACTGGGCGGCGCAGGAGAGCTCCATGGTGCGCGGGGCGCTCACCGGCCTGGATGTGGTGGTGAGCTGGCTCGCCGGCGTTCCCGGCCGCAAGGCGATCCTGTATGTCAGCGACGGATTGCCGCTCGTCCCCGGCCTCGACATGTTCACCATCTTCACCCGGGCCCCGGTGTCCGCCGATGCCAGCCGCCGCACCCCGGAGATGGTCGCCCAGAAGTTCGATCTGACCCGCCGCTTCCGGCAGGTGACGGCGCACGCCAGCCGCAACCGCATCCTCTTCTATCCGATCGAAGCCTACGGAACGCGCGAGGGGGAGAACTCCCTGTTCGACACGGTCAGCATCGTGAACCGCCAGAACGGGCTGCGCTTCCTGGCCGAGGACACGGGGGGGCGGGAGCTGTTCAACGCCACGAACGTGCCCGCCGCGCTCGCCAGGATGGCCGAGGACTTCACCACCTGGTACTCGATCGGCTACCAGCCCCGGCGGACCGGCGACGAGGCGGAGCACAAGATCGAGGTGCGGGTGAAGACCCGGGGCGCCCAGGTGCGCTCTCGCCAGTGGTACCGCGACAAGACGGCGGGGGAGACGGTCGCCGAGCGCACGCTGGCGGCGATGCGCTTCGGGACGGAGGACAATCCGCTGGGAGCGACGCTCGAGATCGCCCCCGGCAAGAAGCCGGGGGAGACGCTGGTGCGGGTCAAGGTGCCAATCTCCAAGCTCTATCTGGAACCGCAGCAGGGCAGCCGCCAGGGCCAGCTCCGCCTCTACGTGGTGGCGAGTGGCGGGGACGCGATGACGCCGGTGCGCCAGACCAGGCTGGTGACGGTGGACGTGCCCGAGGCCGAGGCCGCCGCCGGCACCAAGCGGGAGTACACCCACGAGATCGCCATCCCCCTGCCGCCGGGGAGCTACTCGCTGGGCCTCGCGGTGCGCGACGAGAGGGCCGCGACCACGTCCTATCTGCGCCAGGAGTTCGTGGTGGCGGGGGAGGGCGCGGCGAAGCGGTGACGAGCGCCTACTCCCCCTGGAACAGCGCGGCCTGGATCTCCACCGCCGGCTCGATCGGGCCGCCGTCCCCGTCGGACTCGGCCTCTTCCGGCGGTATGTCCACTTCCGCGGCCTCCAGGGCGTGCGGCTCGGCGGCGATCGTCTCGATCCCGGCCTCCTCCACCAGCTCCTCCAGCTCCGCGGGCGAGGGGAGCGCCGGCAGCGCCGGCAGATAGACGTAGCGGCCCAGGCCGCGGTGGAACTGCATGCCGGTCGCCGCCTCGCGCGAGGCGCGGAGCTGGTTGATCTTGGAGTCGAGGTCGTCGATGAAGTGGAGGGCGAGGGCCTCGGGGGTCATCGGCTCGACGGGAGAGGCGAACTCCTTCTTCCCCTGGTGGGAGAGGACCATGTGCTCGAGCAGCATCCGCAGGTCCGCGGGGAAGTCCTCGATGGCCGCGCAGCGCTCGATCAGCAGGTCGCGCCCGATCACCACGTGGCCGATCAGCCGCCCCTCCAGGGTGTAGTCGTTGACCGGCATGGCGCCCAGCTCGCGCAGCTTGCCGAGGTCGTGGAAGAGCACGCCGAGCAGCACGAGATCGCGGTCGAGCTCCCGGTAATGGCCGCAGACCAGCCGGCCGAGCTCCGCCATCGAGACGACGTGCTCGAGCAGGCCGCCCCGGTAGGCGTGATGCATCGCCTTGGCCGCCGGGTGCTCGCGCAGCCCCTTGCCGTGGATGGCGAGCGTCTCGGCGGCCAGGCGGCGCAGCACGGGGCGCTCCACGTCCTCGGTGTAGAGCCTCTCCAGTCTTCTCCAGAGATCGTCGATGTCCTCCCGGGTGGACGGGATGAGCTTCGATTCGTCGAACCCGTAGTGGCGATCCCCCTCGCCGGCCTCCCGGCAGTCGTCGATGGTGACCTGGAGCTGGTCGCGGTAGCTCTTGACCGAGCCGCGGACGGCGACGAACTGGTGGGTCTCGAAACGGCCGTTGAGCGCGGGGCTGTCGGACCACACCTTGGCGATGATCGAGCCGCTCGCGTCCGTCAGCTCCAGGTCGAGGAAGCTCTTGCCGTTGCGGTCCTGGCGGAGCTCTTTCTTGGTGAGGAGCGCGAACCCCTGGACGTTGTCGCCGGCCTCCCAGGTGCGGATCGGTACGTTGCGGACGGTCTTCGGCATGGCGCCCCAATCATAGTAGGCTGTCCGAGCCGGTGCCAACCTCTCCACCCATGGCACCGGGCATGCAACGAGGCCCCGCTGTGAGATACCGGATCTTTCTGTTCCTCTCCCTCCTGCTTCTCCTGTCGTTCGTTCCTTTGCGGGCTCAAGGCCTGCAGGAGAACGATCCCACCCTCTGGCCCGAGTCCGACCGCGCCTTCCTCCAGGACGGCCCCGGGCTGCTGCTGACCGCGGAGCAGCGCACCGAGCTGCGCGGTTTCAACCCGGAGGCGCGGGCGCGCTGGATCCAGGAGTTCCTGGACCGCGATCCGGTCCCGGAGACCAAGATCAACGAGCTGCGGGTGGGGATCGACCGCCGCCAGCGGCTGGCCGTCGAGCAGTACCTGTCGCCCCAGGACGTGCGGGCGCAGCTCGTCTTCCTCAACGGCCTGCCCGACGACCGGCTGGCGGTGGACTGCGGCGCGGTGTTCCATCCGCTCGAGATCTGGTCCTACCGGCAGGGCGCCGGCCCGGACGGCAAGCCGATCGTGCGCCAGCTCGTCCTCTACACCGCCGGCAAGGGGGAGCCCTACCACCTCTGGCTGCCCAGCGACGCCAAGCGCGTGCTCTACACGCCGAGGATGGAGTACTGGCTCCAGCAGTGGGAGGAGCTGCGCGGCCAGATCTCCGCGGTGCGCTTCGACCTCCAGAACTGCAAGGAAGCGAAGAAGGTGGACGAGGCGACCGGCGTCCCCGGGCTCACCGGTGCGCTCGAGGGGAGGGGCTCGCGGGTGCGGCCGAAGGACAACACCGCCTTCCTCGCGGCGCCCAAGGACCTCGCCGCCTGGGCGCGGCAGGCCGCGGCGACCGAGGTGCCGAACCCGTCTCCCGATCTCAAGGGCGTCTCGGCCCAGATGCGCTTCCCTGAGCGCGAGGGACAGCGGGTGACCGCCCGCGCCCTGGTGCAGCTCCCGCCGGACGCCGGGCTCAAGCCCTCGACGGACAAGACCCCGATGGTCCACCTGACCGTCGAAGGGATGGTGGAGCAGGAGGGCAGGAGCTTCGAGGAGTTCCGGATGCGCTTCCAGCAGCCCGTCCCCAAGCCGGGCGAGCCGGTGGTCCTGGCCATCGACCGGAGCCTGCGGCCGAAGGAGAGCTTCATCCTGCGGCTCAAGATCAAGGACGACGTGAGCGGCGCCGAGACGCGGCTCGCCCGGGGCTTCCGGGTCCCCTCCGATCCCACTCCCGAGCCGGCGGTCGCCGGCGCCGTCCCGGCGGTCGGCGAGCTGGTGCCGGTGAAGACCGCCTCCGGGGCCGACAGCCTCCTCCTCCTGCCGCCGACCGACGACGTCCTGATCGGGCTCTGGCGCGCCGATGCCCTGGTCACCGGCAGCCGCATCCAGAAGGTGGTCTTCCTGGTCGACGGCAAGGCCCAGCTCACCACCTCCAAGCAGCCCTTCTCCGCCGAGGTGCGGCTGGCGCACTTCCCCGTCGAGCAGAGCGTGCGCGCCGAGGGGTACGATGCCGACGGCAAGCTCGTCGCCGCCGATGACGTGATCGTCAACCAGCCGCGCGGCGCCTTCAACATCCGGATCGTCTCCCCCGCCAAGGGGACCCGGGTCCAGGGCCGCAACGCCGAGGCGAAGGCCGAGGTCGTGGTGCCCGACGGCCGGCGGATCAAGTCGGTCGAGCTCAAGGTCAACGACCAGGTCGTCGCAACGCTGACCCGGCCCCCCTGGCAGGCCGAGGTGCCGGTGCCGGAGGCCGATCTCGTCTACCTGACCGCGGTGGCGACCCTGGACGACGGCAGCCACAGCGAGGCCCTGCGCTACCTGAGGGCGCCGCAGTACGTCTCCGAGGTGGACGTGGACCTGGTGGAGCTCTACGCCACGGTGACCGACCGCTCCGGCAACCTGGTGCAGGACCTCCAGCAGAACGACTTCGAGGTCTACGAGTCGGGCAAGAAGCAGGAGATGGCCAAGTTCGACCTGGTGAAGAACCTGCCGCTCACGGTCTGCATGCTGATCGATACCTCGGGCTCGATGGCCTCGTCGCTCTCCGACACGCAGAGCGCCGCGATCGGCTTCCTGGAGACCGTGATGAAGCCGGGGGACAAGGCCTTCGCGGTGAGCTTCGCCAAGCGGCCCCGGCTGGAGATGCCTCCCACGGACGACGTCGGCGCCGTAACCCAGGCGATCTCCGGGCTCCAGGCGATCGGCGAGACCTCTCTCCACGACGCCCTGGTCCACAGCCTCTACTATTTCCGCGGGGTGAAGGGCCAGCGCGCCCTCGTGCTGCTCTCCGACGGCGACGACAACTCGAGCTACATCACCTTCAAAGACGCCATGGAGTACGCGAGCCGGAGCGGCGTCGCCATCTACGCGATCGGCCTCAACCTCTCGTTCGTCGACGTGGAGATCAAGCGCAAGCTCGGCGAGCTCGCCACGGCGAGCGGCGGCCGGGCCTTCTTCACCAACAATCACCAGGAGCTGCCGGCGATCTACAAGCAGATCGAAGCCGAGCTGCGCAGCCGCTACCTGCTGGCCTACAACTCCAGCGAGGCGGGCACCCAGAGCGTGTTCCGCCCGGTGGAGGTCAAGGTAAAGAAACCGGGCCTCAAGGCCCGCGCGGCGCGCGGGTACTATCCGTAGGGGTCCGTTAAGCCCGCAGGGCCGGGAGGAGGGTTTCGCGCTACGATGCGGCATGGTCTTCGCCCGGCGCGCCCCCGTCACCACCCTCCTGCTGATCGCGATCGCGGTCGTCTACGCCCTGCAAGTGGTGACCGGCGGTCAGTTGACGGAGCTCGGAGCCAACTATGGGCCGGCCGTTCGCGCGGGGGAGTACTGGCGCCTGGTCACCAGCATGTTCCTGCACGGCGGGCTCCTCCATCTGGCGTTCAACGGCTGGGCCCTCTTCCAGCTCGGCGCCCTGTTCGAGCTCCTGCTGGGCTCGCCGCGGCTGCTCCTGGTCTACTTCGTGACGGGCCTCGCCGGCTCGCTCGCCAGCGCCTGGCTTACCCAGACGCCGAGCGTCGGCGCCTCGGGGGCGATCTTCGGCCTCATGGGGACGCTCATCGCCTTCCTGCTCCGCCGCCGCGCCGCGCTCACCCCGCAGGGAAAGGCGATCCTGATGCAGCTCATCGCCTGGGCCGCCATCAACGTCTTCCTCGGCTTCTCGGACCCGCAGATCGACAACTCGGCCCACCTCGGCGGCTGCGCGGCCGGCCTTCTGCTCGGCTTCATCCTCCCGGCGCGCCTCCAGGCCCTGCCGGCGCCGGAGCTGGCGGGGAATTCCAGGGGTGGGGTGTAACGGTTTGATACAATAGCCGTCCGGGGCGCCAAAGGTTCTCTGCCCACCGCCCCTTCTACCCGAAAAGCAACCCCACCGGGTTCCTGGCTTCCCCAACCCTTGGGCAGCCGTGCGCGGAGCACGGGAGAGATGACCTGGAGGATTCGCCGCATGGCAGCAGCACGACGCATGATGAACCGCCTCTACTACTTCACGATCGAGGACGAGACCATGCTCTCGGAGGCGTTCGCGCAGCTCGAGAAGGAGGTCTACGCGATCACCTACAAGGTCGCCGGAACGGAGGACGTCTTCGTCACCACCAGCGAGACCAAGGACGCGATGGACCGCAACGACATCCCCTACAACCTGCTGGCCGAGGAGGACGGGGCCAAGATCTCCGTCTACCACTCGCCGCTGTCGCGCGAGGAGCTGGCCGATTTCGAGGACGCCATCCGGGCGCTCGCCCTGGCCTACCGGGCGATCGCCGTCGCCTGCGTGGGGGTCAACGGCGAGAGCAATCTTGGCTTCGACCTGTCGAACGGCGCCAAGGCCTACACCTACTTCACCGCTCCCGCCGGGCACACCTTCATCTGGCGGCTGTTCCGCGAGCGCGACGAGGCGGTGGATTTCCTGAGCCGGCTGACCGCCGGGGAGAAGAAGGCGGTCGAGTGGGCGGAGTCGATCCCGCTCGCCTCGGCCAAGGAGCTGAAGTCGTATCATTGAGCCGCCCGTGACCGTTCTTCCCCTCTTCGAACCCACCTACAGCGTCTCCCAGCTCTGCGGGGAGGTGCGCGAGTTCCTCGCCGAGGCGTTCTCCGCCGTCTGGGTGGTGGGGGAGGCGCAGCGCGTGCGCCCGAGCGCCCGCGGGCACGTCTACCTGGAGCTGATCGAGAAGGGGGAGCGCGACGAGATCACCGGCAAGCTCGACGCGGTGATCTGGAAGGGGGACTACCTCAAGATCCAGCGGCTCCTCGCCGCCTCCGAGCAGCGGCTGGTCGACGGCGTCCAGATCCGCTGCCGGGGGAGCCTCGACTTCTACGCCCCCAGCGGCCGGCTCCAGCTCTGCGTGCGCGAGGTGGACCCCGCCTTCACCCTCGGGCTGCTCGAGCGGCGCCGGCGGGAGACGCTGGCGGGTCTCGCCGCGGCGGGTCTGCTGGAGAAGAACCGCGGCCTGCCGCTCTCCGAGCTGCCGCTCTCGATCGCCCTCGTCACCTCGCAGGGCAGCGCCGCCTACCACGATTTCCTCTCCGGGCTGGCCGAGAGCGGCTATGGCTTCCGGGTGCTGTTCATCCACGCCGCCGTGCAGGGGCGGGAGGCGGAGCGCGAGGTGGTCTCGGCTCTCGCCTCGCTCGCCGGGCTCGCCATCGACTGCGCCGTGCTGATCCGTGGCGGCGGCTCGCGCACCGATCTCGCGGCGTTTGACAGCCGCGCCATCGCCGAGGCGATCGCCCGCGCTCCCTTTCCCGTGCTGACCGGCCTCGGCCACGAGATCGACCAGTCCATCGCGGACCTGACGGCCCACACCGCCTTCAAGACCCCCACCAAGGTGTCCGAGTTCCTGATCGAGCAGATCGCCCGCGCCGATTCCAGGCTCGAGGAGCTGCGCCGGCGGCTGCTGCGCGAGGCCCAGGAGCCGCTGCGCGCCGGCCGCGAGGCGCTCGGCCGGGCCGAGCGGGGGGTGAGCCTGGCGCGGATGCGCCTGAATGCCGCAGGTTCCCGGATCGACGAGCACGCGCGCACCCTGGCGCGGCTGGGGAGGAGCGCGCTGCGCGACGCCGGCCGGCGGGGGGAAGCCCTGCGCGGGCGGCTGGCGGAGATCGCGCCGCGCCGGCTCGCCGCCGTGGAGCGCGAGCGGATGCGGGTGGGGGAGCGGATCGCCGGCGCGGGGCGCGGCCGGGTGCGCGAGGCCGCCGCGACCCTGCAGGGGATCGAGCGCCTCTGCCTGCAGCTCGCCCCGGAGCGGACGCTCGAGCGCGGTTTCAGCCTGACGCGCGACGCCGCCGGCCGCCTCGTCCGGCAGCCGGCCCAGGCGCGGCCCGGAGACCTCGTCACCACCCGCGTGGCGGGGGGGGATTTCAACAGCCGAGTGGAGGAACCATGACCGAACCGAGAGAGGCCGGGCCCGCGGCCGGCGAGCCGCCGTTGAGCTTCCGCGCGGCGATGGACGAGCTCGAGGGGATCCTCGAGCGCATCGAGGGGGAGGAGATCGACATCGACCGCCTGGCGGAGGAGCTGCGCCGCGCCGCCCAGCTCCTCGACCTCTGCCGCGGCAAGATCCGCAAGGCGGAGGTCGAGGTCACCCAGATCGTCCAGACCCTGGAAGAGCCGGAGGCGGCGGAAGACTGATCCGTTCGTCGCGCCCTGGCTTTGCCCCTGCTCGCCTCCTTCGTGTGCGCGCCTGGCGGCGCTGCCAGTCGGCTGTGCGGGGCAAACCAGGACGCTCCCGATCGATCAGTTCCCCGCGCCGGCCGGGAAGGCGGCCGTGTCCGCCACGCTGGCCAGGTGATGGGGAGCGTTGTGGTAGGTCCGCTTCGCCCCCGACGCCTCGTCGGTCACGGTGATCGTGTAGTCCACGTCCGAGAGCCCGCCGTAGAACACCCAGAACTCGCCGTTGATCGCGCTGCCGTCGAGCACCTTGATCATCAGCTCGAGGTTCGCCGGGTCGAAGAACCAGAACACCCCCGTATCCTCCGTCAGCGGGACGGCCTGGCCCTTGCCCGCCGATCCCGTGCGCGGATCGATGAAGTCCACCTGCACCTGGAAACGGTTGCGGGCCAGGCACAGGCCCTGGAAAGCATCGCAGGTCCCGGCCACGAAAGGAGACGATGACCGCCCGGCGAGCGGGACCGCGGCGGCCTTCGCCGCCGCCGCTCCGGTGGTGAGCGAAGCCGGCGCCGGGAAGGCGTCGACGTCCGCCCGGCTGGCGACCTGGAGCGGCGCGTTGTGGTAGGCCTTCACCGCGCCGGTCGCGGTGTCGGTCACCGTGACCGTGTACTCGACGTTCGACAGCGACCCGTAGAAGACCCAGAAGCTGCCGTTGATGCTCCGGCCGTCGAGCACCTTGATCATCAGCTCGAGGTTGCCCGGGTCGAAGAACCAGAAGGCGCCGGTGTCGCCCGTCAGCGGCACGGCCTTCCCCGTGCCGGTGTCGCCGTTGTACGGGTTCCTCCAGCTCACCCGCGCCTCGAACCGGTTGCCCTCTCCCAGGCAGAGGACCGCGGAGCCGGCGGCGCAGCCGGGGGACTGGAACCGCTGGGCGAAGATGCCGAACGAGCTGCCATCCAGCCCGGGCCCGGGGGGGATGGGGAAGTCGGGGAAGTTCAGCGGCAGGCCGCCGTTGGCCCACGCCACGACGAAGTCGCCCGCCCCGCCCGCCGCCACCGCGGGCTGCAGGTCCTGAAGGTTCGCGACGGGGGCGCTAACGGTGATCTCTCCTCCCAGGGGTTGCCAGGAGCGGTCGAAGAAACGGCCGTGGATGTGACCGTCGCCCGCCTGCCAGACGGCGAGAGCGGTGCCGTCCGGACCGGCGGCGGCGTCCGGCGAGGGGGCCTGCCCGCCCACGTCGGCCAGCCGGATGGGATCGCCGATGGGCGCGCCCTCCGCGTCGAGCCGGCGGACCAGGAGATGGCCCGCCGAGAGGTCCGAGTAGACCACCGCGCCGTCCCCCTGCGGGTAGAGGATGGGAGCGCTCCCCTGCTGGTCGCCGGCCGCGTCGGGGTTGATCCGCACCTCCGGCGACCAGGCGCCGCCCGGGCCGTCGAAGCGGCGGGCCCAGACGTCGGGCAGCACCGCGCGGAAATCGTCCCAGCTCACCAGCAGGCTGCCGTCGGGTCCCGCGGCGATCTGCGGGTAGCTCCGGATGCCGGGGACCGTCTGGTTGATCTGCTCGGGCACGCCCCGCGCGAAGCCGTCCGCGCCGAACCGCTGCAGGATGATGAGATCGCCGTCGAAATGGGACTCCGCCCAGACGACGAAGGCGTTGCCCGCGGCGTCCACGGCCACGTCGGGAGAGTGGCGCGCTCCGGGGGGCAGCGGATCGAAGACGATCGCCGGCGTCCGCCCCAGCCGGTCGTAGTGCCGCAGGAAGATGTTGTGAGCGTTCTCCCAGACGACGACGAACTCGCCGAGCGGCGTCATCGCCACGCGGGGCTGCGAGCTGGTCTGCGCCGCCTGGGCGACCACGATCTCGCCGCTCGTGGGGGCTCCCGAGGCGGCGAAGAGGCGGGCCTTGACGGTCCCCTGATCGGACCAGACCACCACGAAGTCCCCGGCCGCATCCTGGGCGACGTCCGGGTAGAGCTGCGTCCCTTGGGTGACCACGTTCACCTGGAAGCTCGGGCCCGCCGCCGGCGGAGGCGCCACGGCCAGGCCGGGGGCCGCGCCGAGGACGGCGGTCAGCAGGGTGACGGCGAGCGACGACCTCTTCATGGAAGACCTCCCGGGAAAGCGTTGACGTCCGCCCGGCTGGCGAGCTGGTGCGGCGCGTTGTGGTAGACCCTGATCTGGCCGGTCTCTGTGTCGGTGACGGTGATCGTGTAGGCCACGTCCGAGAGCGCCCCGGAGAAGACCCAGAAGTGGCCGTTGACGGCGCGGCCGTCGAGCACCTTGAGGATCAGCTCGACGTTGGCCGGGTCGAAGAACCAGAAGGCGCCGGTGTCGCTGGTGAGCGGGATGGCCTGTCCCGTCCCGGTCGTCCCCGACCGCGGATCGGTGAACTGGACCGCGACGCGGAACCGGCCGCCGAGGCAGAGCTCGCCGGACGCCAGGGCGCAGGTGGCCGTGGTGAAGCGCTGGGCGAAGACCCCGAGGTAGCTGCCGTCCTGGCCCTGTGCCGCCCAGCCCGGAGGCTCGATGATTCCCAAGGGTCCGACGCCGCTGGTCCAGGCGGTGAAAAAGCCGCCGGAGTGGTCGGCCGCCATCACCGGCAAGGTCTGGGAAGCCTGGGTGAAGGTGTTCACCCGGAAGTCGTCGCCGAGCGGGCTCCAGGAAGCGTCATAGAGACGGCCGAAGAGGCCGCCGTCGGGGTCCTCGGGCCGCCCCTCCTCGTACCAGAGCACTACGACCGCGCCGGAGGAGAGGGCCACGGCGGCGGGTGCCGCAATCCCGATCGAGTACCCCGCACGAAGCTCGACGACGTCTCCGGCCGGTGTGCCGTCCGCGGCGTAGTTGCGGGCGAAGAGCCCCCCGGTACCGGGGTAGCCGCGAAAGACGAAGTTCGACCAGACCACCGAGAATCCGCCGTCCGCATGGAAGACCGGCACCGGACCCTGTGGGTCGCCGGCATGGCGCACGGAGTCGGTGTTGACCCGCAGGGAGGCGGTGCCGATCGGTCTCGCCTGGGAGTCGAGCCGCAGTGCCCGCACGTCCTCGTCGAGACTTCCGGCGCTCTCGAGCCAGGTCATCAGGAACCCGCTCACGGGCGACGCCGCCAGCCGCACGCCGCCGCCGCCGCGAGTGATCACGATCTCGTTTCCCACCAGGGCTCCCCGGGCGGCGAGGCGCTGCAGGCGCAGGCTGGCCGGGATGTTCACGGTGGCGTTCCCGAAGTCCGGCCAGGCGACGAGGAAGCCGCCGGCGGGGTCGGCGACGATCGCCGGCTCTCCCCGCGGGTCGGCGAGCGTGCCGATCCGGACCTCCCCTCCGAGCGGCTGTCCGTCAGCGCCATAGACGCGCCCCGTCAGGTAGCTTTCGCCGCTCCAGACCACCATGAATTCACCCGCCGGACCGGCGGCGACGCGCGCTCCCGTCGCGGGCTCCACGCTGTTCAGCCGGATCTCGCCGGTCGTGGGACGCCCCGCCGGGTCGTAGAGACGGCCGTAGACGTTCGCGGCGCCGCGAGAATCGTCGCCCGCGAGGGACGGCCCGGTCCATACCACCATGGACCGCCCGTCGGGACCGACGGCCACGTCGGGATCGTCCTGGATTCCCTCGGTGGTGACGTTGACCTGGAGCTCCGGACCCTGCCGGAGCGCCGGACCCGTGACCACCGCGAGTCGGGGCGCCGTGAGAGCCGCCGCGCGCGCCGCCGCCGGGGGCGCCTCCGCGTCGAAGGCGGAGACGTCCGCCGCGCTGGCGAGCCGGTGGGCGGGATTGGTATAGGTCTCCCGCGCGCCCGTCGCCGTGTCGGTGACCGTGAGCGTGTAGTCGACGTCCGACAGGCCGCCGTAGAACACCCAGAAGTGGTGGTTGACCGCCCGGCCGTCGAGCACCTTGACGACCAGCTCGAGGTTCGAATTCGAGAAGAACCAGAAACCGCCGGTGTCGGCCGTCAGCGGCATCGCCTGGCCGGCCCCCGAGCCCAGGCTCGGCACCGTCCAGGCGACCTCCACCAGAAAACGGTTTGCGTTGAGGCAGAGGTGGGTGGCGTCGGGCGCGCAGCCCCCCTGCGCCAGCGCCCTCCCGGGCCGGGACAGAGAGAGCAGGCAGACCAGCACCAAGATCAGGACACCGGCCCGGCGTACTGCATCACCCCCTGCGATCATGCTTCCTCCTGTTCGGAGAGCTTCGGTGGGACTGCTTGATGCGATTCTAGCATAAATATCCAGGGGTTCTTCTTGCCGCGCCGCTCCTCTTTCTTGACACACTGCGGCATCGCTCCCTAGGATGCCGTCCATGAGCGTCATCGAAGCCGGTATCCCCATGAAGCGCGCGAAGAATGCCTCCGACCCCGGCGCCCTGGACTTCGAGAACGGGATCGCCTGGCTGCGGCTGGACGACCCCGCGAAGAAGGTCAACACTCTCTCGACCCGCCTGTTCGCGTGGTTCGAGGATCAGGTCGCGCGCCTCGAGAGCGAGCGCCCCGAGGGGCTGGTGATCTATTCCGGCAAGCCCGACGGCTTCGTGGCCGGCGCCGATCTCGAAGAGCTGCTGGCCCTCTCCAACCCCGCGGACGTCCACGCCCTGCTGCGGCGCGGCCACGAGCTGATGGAGCGCCTGGCCGCCCTGCCGTTCCCCACGGCCGCCGCGATCCACGGCGCCTGCCTGGGCGGCGGCCTCGAGCTCGCCCTGGCCTGCAAGCGCCGCGTCGCCACCGAGCACCCGAAGACCCGGCTCGGCCTCCCCGAGGTGCAGCTCGGGCTGATCCCCGGCCTCGGCGGCACCCAGCGCCTGCCGCGGCTGATTGGCGTGCCCGATGCCCTCGACCTCATCCTCACCAGCCGGCAGGTGGACGCCCGCAAGGCCCGCCGCCTGGGGCTGGTGGACGACACCTGCCAGCCCGCCGACCTGCGGACCGCCGCCGAGCGGGCCGTGCGGGACCGCGCCGAAACCAGGAAGACGAAGAAGCCGGTGGCCTCCCGCGCCGGCGACTTCCTCTCCCGCACCCCGCTCGGCGGCCCGGTCGTCTGGGACCGCGCCCGCGCCGGAGTGATGGCGAAGACCGGTGGCCACTACCCGGCGCCGCTGGTGGCCATCGACATCGTCCGCGAGGGGGCGAAGCTGCCGCTGCGCCGCGCCCTCGACCTCGAGGCCGGCGCCTTCGCCGAGCTGGTCGTCTCCGACACGGCCAAGAACCTGATCTCCATCTTCTTCGCCAGGACCGAGGTCGAGGCCCGGGCGGGGAAGATCGCCCGCGCCGCCCGGCCGGTCGGGACCGTGGGCGTGCTGGGCGCCGGCTTCATGGGCGCGGGCATCGCCCAGGTGCTGGCCCAGAAGGGGGTGCCGATCGTCCTCAAGGACCGCGATCTCGCCGCGGTCGGCCGCGGCTACGGCTTTGCCTGGCAGCGGTTCCGCGAGCGGGTCAAGCGCCGCCGCGCGACCGACGCCGAGGCCAAGCGGGACCTCGGGCGGATCCTCCCCACCGTCGAATACGCGGCGCTGCGGCGCGCCGACTTCGTGGTCGAGGCCGTGTTCGAGGACCTGGAGGTCAAGCGGAGCGTCCTGCGCGAGACCGAGGCGGTCGCCCCGGAGAGCCTGATCTTCGCCTCCAACACCTCGGCGATCCCCATCGCCCGGCTGGCCGAGGCGAGCCGGCGCCCCGAGCGGGTGGTCGGCATGCACTTCTTCAGCCCCGTCGCCAAGATGCCCCTGCTGGAGGTCGTCCGCCATCCCGGCACCTCGGCGGAGACCCTCGCCACCACGGTCGAGGTGGGACGGAAGATGGGCAAGACGGTGATCGTGGTCGGCGACGGCCCCGGTTTCTTCACCTCCCGCGTCCTCGGCGCCATGCTCAACGAGGCCGCCTGGATGCTCGCCGAGGGGGCGGACATCGAACGGGTGGACCTTGCCATGACCCGCTGGGGCTGGCCGGTGGGACCCTTCGCCCTGCTCGACGAGGTGGGGCTCGACGTCGCCCGCCACGCCGGCCAGGTGGTCCGCGACGCCCTGGGCGAGCGGGCCGCGCCGCCGCCCCTCTTCGAACGGATGATCGCCGACCGCCGGCTGGGCCGGAAATCGAAGCGCGGTTTCTACCTCTACGAGGAGAAGGAGGGAAAGAAGACGTCGAAGCGGGTCGATCCCGCAATCTACCCTCTCCTCGGCTGGACCGCCCGGCCCCTCGACGACCTGGAGATCGTCGAGCGCTGCTGGCTCCAGATGCTCAACGAGACCGCCCGCTGCATGGAAGAGGGGATCATCACCAACCCCGCCGACGTCGACATCGGCGTCATCTTCGGCTTCGGCTTCCCGCCCTTCCGCGGCGGCCTGCTGCGCGAAGCCGACCGTCACGGCCTCGGCTGGGTGGTGGACCGGCTGGACGGTTACGCCGGACGCCACGGCGACCGCCTGCGCCCGGCCCCCCTGCTGCGCGACATGGCGGGCCGCAATGCGACGTTTCACCGGTCAGCAAGGATTTGAAAGCATTTTCCGCGGGAGGGATGTAATTTCATCGGTATCCTGAAGGAGGATAAACGATGAGAAAACTCAGCAAGCTCCTGTTCGCCGCCGTCCTCGCCGCCACCGCGTTCGTGTCCGCGCCGCACAAGACCTATGCCGACCCCAGCGCTGTCTGCCAGCATTGCGCCAACTACCAAGACTGCTTCTCCTGCTGCCGTTGTGACGGCGGCGGCGGCACGGCCTGCCTCAGGTCCTGCTCGCCGTAGGAGCCGAAGGAAAGGTGAGCGGCCGCGCGGCGCTTCCCCGGGCGCTGCGCGGTCCGATTTCCGATCGGTTATTTCATGTACGCTTCGACGTGGACGTTGGCGTACTTCCACTTGTACGACGGCACCTCGGTCGGCACCTTGTTGGGGAAGAAACCCATGTCGACCAGGAAGTTGGAGCCCGGCTTGATGGTGTAGGACGTCACGTTCGGCTTGCCGTTGAGCGTGACCTTCACCTCTCCCGTCGCCATGTTGGTCACCGTGATCGTGTACGTCTGGCCGGCCATGTCGTAGTCGTTGTCGACGTGATAGGTCTGGCCGACCTGCGCGGCGAACGGCTTGATGATCTTGATCTTCTGGGGGTGCGTGAGGCCCATGCCGTGACGGGCGAACGCCTGGTTCTTGTTCGGGCCCAGAAAGTACAGCAGCCCCGGCATGTCGATGTTCTTGTTGACCACGAACCAATAGATCAGGTTCTTGCCGGCCGGATCCTGCTTGTACCAGTCGGCCACGGTGACGTCGAGAGAGACGCGCAGCCGCTTGGCCACCCCGGCCGGAGCGGGGAAGGTCACGCGCCCCACCGGCACTCCCGGCGGAGGAGCGGGGACGTGCACGACCCCGGGAGCGTCGAAGCAGGTCGCGCCGGCCGGGCAGACCGGAACGGCCGGCGCCGTCAGGCTTCCCGCGGCGCTCTCCTCCTGGGGAGTCACCCGCTCGATCCGGCCGGTGGCGCCGTCGGCCACCAGGGCGTAGGCGTAGAAGTCCTGCTCGCAGGAGATCGCCGCCCGTGCCGCCGGATCGTTCGCGAAGTCACCCGGGAAATCATTCAATAGATTGGCGGACGGATCGCTCGGCCGCTCGAACGCGTTGACGAACGGCCGGGTCTCCAGCCCCTGGAGCGTCAGCGTCGTCACCGGGCCCATGCCGGCGCCGTCGGCGCCGGTCAGGGCGAGCGTGCACCGGTTCTCGGTCGCCGCCAGGTTGACCAGCGCCAGGTGGGTCGCGGCCGGCCCCGCGGCGCGCAGCCCCTCGAGCGACAGGGTCTGGCCGCCCCGGAACAGGTTCTCCTCGCCGATGGCCGGCCGATCGGCGGCCAGCCGGTCGACGATGGCGGCCGTGGCCTCCGCCTCCTGAGAGGAAGGAGTCGGTATGATGCCACCCGCATGGGCGACGCCGGCCGTGCAGATCGCGGCGAGGATCAGGGATCGAGCGACAGTCCTGGACATCCGGGTTCCTTTTCTGTGAAATGAGGAGGAGGGGCGATGGGGAAAGGATACTACACGCCGGTGGACGGGGAGTCCACCCCCGGGACCGCCGGGGCCGCGCCCGAAGCTTTGAGGGGAGAAACGTTGACGGGATTCGTGCGCGTGCGCGGCGCCCGCGAGCACAATCTCAAGAACGTCGACCTCGAAATCCCGCGCGATGCCCTGGTCGTCTTCACCGGCGTCTCGGGCTCCGGCAAGTCGTCGCTGGCCTTCGGCACGCTCTACGCGGAGGCGCAGCGGCGGTATCTCGAATCGGTCTCCCCCTATGCCCGGCGCCTGTTTCATCAGATGGCGGTGCCCGAAGTGGACGAGATCGACGGCCTGCCCCCCGCTGTGGCCTTGCAGCAGCAGCGCGGCTCGCCGACCACCCGTTCGTCGGTGGGCAGCGTCACCACGCTCTCCAACCTGCTGCGGATGCTCTATTCGCGCGCCGGAGACTACCCCCCCAGGCAGCCGCATCTCGACGCGGAGGCCTTCTCGCCCAACACCCCCGCCGGGGCCTGTCCCCAGTGTCATGGGCTGGGCCGGGTCTACGAGGTGACGGAGCGCTCGATGGTGCCCGACGACTCCCTCACCATCCGCGAGCGGGCCGTCGCCGCCTGGCCGACCGCCTGGCATGGGCAGAACCTGCGCGACATGCTGATCACTCTCGGCTACGACGTCGACCGCCCCTGGCGGGAGCTCCCCAGGAAGGATCGCGACTGGATCCTCTTCACCGACGAGCAGCCGGTCGTCCCCGTCTACGGCGGGCTGACTACGGCCGAGGTGCGGGCCGCCCGCAAGCGCCGGGAGCCCCCCGACTACCACGGCAACTTCTCGAGCGCCAGGCGCCACGTGCTGCACACCTTCGCCAACACGCAGAGCCCGCTGATCAAAAAGCGGGTATCCCGATACATGGTGAGCGCCGAGTGCCCGCTCTGCGGCGGCAAACGGCTTCGCCGGGAGTCCCTGTCGGTGAAGTTCGCGGGTTTCGATATCGCGGACATCTCCCGGGTGCCGCTGGCCCGCCTGGCGGACATCCTGCGCCCCTCCATGGAGGGCGCGGCCGCCGGCCGGAAACAGAGGGCGGATCAGGCTGGACATCCGGAGAAAACGCTGGTCGCCCAGCGGATCGCCCAGGACCTCGTCGCGCGGCTCACCGTCCTGCTCGAGCTCGGCCTCGGCTATCTCTCGCTGGAGCGCAGCACCCCCACTCTCTCTCCGGGCGAGCTCCAGCGCCTGCGGCTGGCCACCCAGGTGCGCTCCAACCTGTTCGGCGTGGTGTACGTGCTCGACGAGCCCTCCGCGGGGCTGCACCCGGTGGACACCGAGGCCCTCCTGGCGGCGCTCGATCGCCTGAAAGCCTCCGGGAATTCGCTGTTCGTCGTCGAGCACGAGCTGGACGTGATCCGTCACGCGGACTGGATCGTGGACGTCGGGCCGGCGGCGGGCGAGCAGGGCGGCTACGTGCTCTACAGCGGTCCGCCCGCGGGGCTCGAGAAGGTCGCGGCCTCCCAGACCCGCCTGCATCTCTTCGGGCATGCCTTCGAGCAGGATCGCCCGGGACACGGCGGCCCTCTTCGCCGGACGCCCCGTCCGCCGCAGGGCTGGCTGCGCCTGGCCGGGGTCACGCGCAACAACCTGCACCAGCTCGACGTCGCCTTTCCCTGGGGCGTGTTCACCACCGTGACCGGGGTTTCCGGCTCGGGCAAGTCGAGCCTGGTCAGCCAGGTGCTGGTGGAGCTGGTGGCGGAGCAGCTCGGCCATCCCGTCCCCGCGGAGGACGAGGAGGGCGAGGAGCTGGAGCGGACCGCCGTGGTCACCGGCGGCGGCCGGATCACGGAAGGAATGGAACGGATCAAGCGTCTGGTGCAGGTGGATCAGAAACCGATCGGACGCACGCCGCGCTCCAACCTGGCGACCTACACCGGGCTGTTCGATCACGTCCGCAAGCTCTTCGCCGGCACCAAAGCGGCGCGCGCCCGCCGCTACGATGCCGGACGCTTCTCCTTCAACGTCGCCAAGGGCCGCTGCGAGACCTGCGAGGGGGAGGGCTTCGTCATGGTCGAGCTGCTCTTCCTCCCCAGCGTCTACGCCCCCTGTCCCACCTGTCACGGAGCGCGCTACAACGCGAAGACCCTGGAGATCAAATATCGGGACAAGAACATCGCCGACGTCCTGGGCATGACGGTGGACGGCGCCTGGGAGTTCTTCGGCGAAGAGCCGCAGGTGTGCCGGTCGCTCAAGGTGCTGCGGGAGGTCGGCCTCGGCTACCTGCGGCTGGGCCAGCCGGCCACCGAGCTTTCCGGCGGCGAGGCCCAGCGGATCAAGCTGGCCACCGAGCTGCAACGGGCGGGGCGCGGCAACACCCTTTACATCCTCGACGAGCCGACGACCGGGCTGCACCCCGCGGACGTCGAAAAGCTCATGACCCAACTCGACGGCCTGGTCGAATCGGGCAATACGGTCCTCGTGGTGGAGCACGACATGCGCGTCGTGGCGGGCAGCGACTGGGTGCTCGACATGGGGCCCGGCGCGGGCGAGGAGGGCGGCCGCGTGGTGGCTTCCGGAACCCCGGCCGAGGTGGCCGGATCCCCGGCGAGCCGCACCGCGCCTTATCTGGCGCGTTTCCTGGGTTGAGCCTGGGGGTTGAGCGGTCCCTGGATCGAGCGAGCGGCGAGGGGTCAGCCCGCCTCCGGCACTCCATCGAAGAACTCGACCACGCCCGTCTCCAGGGAATACTCCGCGCCGACGACCAGCAGGCCCTTGTCCTGGATCAGTTGCTCGAGCACCTGGGAGCCGTGCCGTAGATGGTTGGCGGAGGCGCGGATGTTGCCCCGGACCGCCTGCCGGACCAGAGCGTCCAGATCGTGCCTGAGGTCGGTCTCCAGCAATCCCGCGACCGAGGGCCGCACGCGGTCGACGATCGAGCGCAAATTGGGCGACTGGTGCTCCGTCGGTCTCTGCAGCTCTTCGAGCGTCGCCAGAATGGCTCCGCACTGGGTGTGGCCGAGCACCACCACCAGCCGCGTGCCGAAGCGCTCGGCGGCGAACTCGACGCTGCCCACCTGGGAGGGCGCCACGATGTTGCCGGCAACGCGGATGACGAACAGGTCTCCCAGTCCCTGGTCGAACACGATCTCGGCGGGAACGCGCGCATCCGAACATCCGAGGATGATCGCGATCGGTTGCTGCTTCATCGTCAGCTCGGCCCGGCGGGTGTGACTCAGGAAGGTGTCGGAGCCGCCAACGCTCGCGGCGAACCTGAGATTCCCTTCTCGTAGCAGATCCAATGCTTCGCGCGCTGAAATCATCGATCCCTCGTCGTGGTCTGTCCAGCGTTTGCCAGGAGCGCCGGGTCCGCCGGATCCCGAACCCGGGCGGCCGCGGCCCGACGCGAGAGGCCGCTGGAGATCCTACCAGATCCCCTGGCGATTCAATGACTCCGCCCTGTCGCGCCTCTCAGCGCTTCCATGTAGGCCGGGCTTGCCGAGATCGTGTTATGGCCCACCCCGGGTATCACCTGGAGCACGGCCACCCCCCTGGCGAACCGCTCATAGAGCCGTTCAGTGCTTTTGCGCGGGATCACCTCGTCGTGCTCGGCCGCGAGGAGGAGGGTGGGGATTTTGATGCGCGGCGCGTACCTCCCGGATTCATACTTGTCGATCAACAGCCACCGCACCGGAAAATAGGGAAACTGTCGCGCGGCGAGACCTTCCATGCTGTCGTACGGCGTCACTAGGATGAGGCGTGATGCCGGCCGTTGGCTCGCCAGGCGAATGGCGACTCCTGGTGCCCAGGCTCCGCCCCACGACGACGATGTCGGGGTGCTCGGCCTGGACCTTGTCGAAGAGAGCAAGGGCATCCTTTTGGATGGCCTCTTCTGAAGGTTTCCCTGAGCTGCCGCCATAGCCCCTGTAGTGAAGAAAATAGAGGGCACGATCGGGAAAGGCGCTCGAAAAGGACGGCAAGCTGGCCGACACGTCCTCAGCGTTGCCGCCGAAGTAAATCAATGCACCAGGGCCGCCATGGGGGCGCACCGAGACAAGGATGTCGGCGCCTTCCACCGTCAGGCGCATCGTCGTCGCCGAGCTACCCGCCCGGCTCGACTGGGGGTAGTACAGGAAAGACCGTTGCAAGAAGAACAAGGCGGCGCAGGCCGCGATGTACGCTACGGCAACGATTATGAAGAGTGTGGTGAGGATTCGCACAAGTGAGCGCTTGGCAGGCCAGCGGTTGGGTGGTCCGGGTTCGTGCGTCTCTGGCACCTGTGGTTCAACGCCGGTGGCTCAACGCCGCAGGACGGCCTGTTGCACCGCGCTCAACAACCGCCCGTACAACACTCAAGGCAGAACGCATAGCCTGCTTCGCAGAGTGGGCGGTCCCCCGTATCTTTCACGCATTGCTTGTTCGTGTCCTTGCATCCCTTTTCGCAGGCATTCATATCTTTGGTTTCTGTCCAGGAAGGAAGAACACCGAACGCTACGAGCAGCAGGAAAGTCAGAAAAGCCAGTCTCATGCGTTTCATTTGTCACCTCTGGGTTTGGAATACATTTTTTCACTCATGGTTGGAGCGAGGGCAGGAAGGTGATCAGGGAGGTTCTGTCGAGCATCCTCCTTTCTCTCCATGCTGGAGATTAAAGCAAGGTACGAATCCTCTCCCACATGTTACTTGTACTAAAGTATCTTCCCAGTGTCAAGGCGCTGAGTGGGTCGTGTCCTGACTCCATATCCTGGTCATGCCGAAACCGGCCGCGCTAAAAGAATCCGCGGAGGAACGCCGCCGCTTCCTCCGAGATGCCGATAATCTTGTTCGTTGCCTGACGATAGAATTTGAAATTGAGCTCGGTCTCGGGCCGGCCGTCGTTCCAGTCGGAAAAAGGTTTGAGCTCGCTCCGCCCCAGGCGCCGCTTCACGAGCGCGGTGCGCCGGAGGGTGATGCTCACGCGCGGCGTTTGCCGGGCGATCCCGAGCTTTTTTGCGATCGCTTGGGCCGAGGTGACGACGCCGCTGGCGATGAGACCCGGCCCGCCTTCGTTCTCGCTCGCGAAGACGAAGATCGTATCGCCTTCGGCGATGTGCTTGCCGCCATACATCGTCTTCTGCGCGCTGAACGCGAACGTCTCCGCCCGCGGATCGCCAACCTCGGCTTTGATCGCGAACATCATGCTCCTCGTCCCCTCACTTCCCCTGGATGAACTCGCCGATGTCTCTCGACAGTTGCTCGAGCGAACCCTGGTTGAGGTACATCATGTGCCCCGCCGGGTAGGTCCGGATCGTCAACCGCGCCGGGTCGATGCCGCTGTGGTGCAGCACGTAGGCGTTGGCGAAGTAGGCCGTCGCCATGTCGTAGTAGCCGCTGGCGGTGAACACGCGCAGCGCCTCGTTGTCCTTGGTGCCCTGCGCCAGGTCGCCGGTGACGTCGACGAAGCCGGCGAAGGCGCCGGTCGCGTTCTTCCGCCGCTTCCAACTCTGGTTGGCCTCGCCGTTCTGGGGCAGGTAGGGCTCCTGGATGTCGGCGCCGAGCTCATCGCGCAGATACTGGTGAAAGAGCGAGCCGTAGATCGGCCCCGTCTTGGCCTCGAACGGGTCGCTGTTGGGGAACGCCGCTGTGTTGTCGAGCTCCTTCTGCGCGTAACGACTGTCGAGGAAGCCCATGGCCCTTCCCTCGTCGCGCAGCAGCTCCTTGGCGAAGCGGGGCGCATTGAGACGCAGGTCGCTGTTGAGGATGTACTGCCTGGACACGCCCGTATAGCGGTGCAGCTTGTCGGCGATCTGTCCCTTCTCCGCCGCCGAGAGCAAATCGCCGCGGAAGAGGGCCTGCAGGTACTCGCCGGAGGTGAACTGTTCGACCTCGGTGAGCAGCGCCTGCAGGCTCGGCCAGGAATCCGGGAGCTTCTTGTGGTACCACGCCGTCGCGGCGAGCGTCGGCAGGTGCGTGGCGTAGGTGAGATCGTTGCCGCCGGTGTCGAAGGGCAGGGCGCCCATGTTGATCGCCGGCGAGATGAGGATCACGCCGTTGAGGCCGATGTTCATCTGCCCCTGGAGCCGCGGCACGAGCATCGAGCCGCGGATGCCGCCGTAGCTCTCGCCGAGGATGTACTTGGGCGAGTTCCAGCGGTCGTGCACGGTGAGGAAGGCGCGGATGAAGTCGGCCACGGAGTCGGCGTCCTCGTCATAGCCCCAGAAGTCGGCGTCCTTCTTCTCCCCGAGCGCGCGGCTGAAGCCGGTTCCAATCGGGTCGACCTCGACGAGGTCGGTGACGCGCAGCAGGCTCGACGGGTTGTCCTTCAGCCGGTAGGGCGGCGCGCCCGGGTCCTGCGCGTCGCTCGGGATGTCGATGCGCTTGGGGCCGACGAAGCCGAGGTGCAGCCAGACCGAGGAGGAGCCCGGCCCGCCGTTGAAGAAGAACGTGATCGGCCGGTCCTCCTGCCGCTTCACACCCTCCGCCATGTACGAGATCGTGAAGAAGCGCGCCGTGGGCTTGCCGTCGCGGTCCTTGAGGTCGATGTCCTCCGCCGTGGCAAGGTAGGGGATGTCCACCCCGCCGGCGGTGAAGCGGTGGTGGGTGGCGAACTTGCGGGGCGCGGCCGGCGCCGCCGCGGCCTTCTCCCCACTCTTGTCGCCCGTGGGTTTGTCGCCCCTGGGGGCGTCGTCGGCGCGGACGGCGGCCGTAGTCGAGGCGGTAATCGAGACGAACAGGGTCAACAGGATGGCGAACGTCGTGTTGCGCATGCGCAGGATCTCCCTCTTTCTGAGCCAGATACGCCTGGAACAGGCGGAAGTTTCAGGATGCCGCCGGGCGGCGCCTTTGCGGACCGTCTAAGCCGCCGGCCCTCGTCGCACCTCGTAACGAAGCCCGACCATGCCGCTCTTGTAGGCTTTGACCTCCGCCAGGTGGAGGGCGACGTCCTTGCCAAGATGATCGAAGAACGGGATCCCTTCCCCAATCAAGATCGGGAGGATCGAATAGCGAACTTCGTCGGCGAGCCCGAGACGGAGGCATTCTCCGGAGACCACACCGCCTCCCACAAACCAGATGTTGCGGAACGTGGGGCGCAGGCGTCCCTTCACGAGCTGCGCGAGATCGCCTGAGCAGAGCTCGACGGTCTCCCGGGTCCGCGGCAACTCGCGACGAGTGAGGACGAAGGTGGGTTTGTCGCCGTACGCCCATCCCAACCCCTTGGCCTCAAAATTCAACGCGGTCTCATAGGTTCGCGATCCCATGACATAGCAGTCGATCGTCTTGAGGAAGGCCTCGACGAATCCCGGGTCCATGGTCTCCCCGCCGGCGAATTCGTCCGAGGTTTCAAGCCAGTCGACGCTCCCATCCTTCCGAGCAATGAAGCCGTCGAGGCTCGCCGCCATGTGGATCGTTACGCGAGAATCAGTGTTTGTCATCGTTTCGCTCTGAGCTTCCAAGAGGCAACCTCAACCGCGGCGCGCCGCCTCGATTGCGGCGATGTCGATCTTTTGCATCTGCATCATCAATTCGGTGCAATATCGATACCATTCGTGGCCTTTGTTCAGTCGTCAATGGGCTCGATGCCAAGTCGCTCAAGTCGTTCGAGGCCGTCTTTCATGGCCTTGAGCGCTTCGGGCGAATGCCCTTGCCAATCCGTAATCTCACCCGTAACCCGCAGAGGCTCACGGGAGCGGAATGATTTCGTCGGATTGCCCCGAAACTTCTTATTCGTCAGATTGGGGTCATCTTCGATCGGGCCCGTCGGCTCCACGATGTAAATTCTGTCGGGACCTTCACCGGCGGCTAGCTCCGCTCCCCATTTGGCTGCATCCAAGGTGCGAGCCAGATAGACGTACTTTGTTGTCCTACTCCTATTGCCAAAGTTAGGGGTATAGCCCGTCTTAATCAGGTCTCCTGGTTTTAGGTCGGCCCGAGTGCCATGGTAAAGAGGCCAATCCGTGACCTCGCCCGTGACCCGCAACGGCTCGCGGGAACAACATGACATGGACGGATGGCCCGGAGACTTCCGGCCCGTCAGATCTGAAGCATCTTCAACCTGGCCGATCGGCTCTACGAGATAGACTCTGCCGGGACCTTCGCCCACCGCGAGCTCTGCCTCCCAAACAGCTTCGTCCAGATTGGGAGTCAGGTAAACATAGGTTGTCATCCCGCCCCCCTCACCGGCGCCGTGAGCATTGCTGGGCTCGATCAGGTCTCCTGGCTTCAACTCAGCCCGCGTGCCATGGTAGAACCGCTTCGTCCGCAGGTCGTCGGTGTTGCCAGTGATGCCTCTGTTCATGTTTGTATTCCCCTGATCTGCGATGAGCGTCACCGAGTCTGTAATCCGAATATGCCGGATGGGCTCACTCGCCCTTGCGGAGCCTCTCGGCGATCGGAAAGGCCAGGGCTCCCTTCTCGGTATACCACGTCATCACCACGGGCTCGAGGCGCCCGGCCTTCACCGCGGGGTCGTCCGCGGCGAGCCGCTTCGCCTCCTCCAGGCTGCCGACGCGAAAGATCTCGATGCCGCGCATACGTGGGTCCGGCTGATCGTCCAGAGGGCCGGCGACCAGGAGCTTGCCAGCTTTGGCCAGCTCACGAAGATGGGCCAGGTGAGCTTTCTGGATCTCCTCCAGCTTGTCCTGAGGATAGTCGCGCGGGTGCTCCGGCCGTTGCAGGATGACCAACTGATAGGCCTCCAGGTTGGGGGGCGGCGCGGCCGGCTTCGCCGCGGAAGGCTGAGATTCCGCCGGAGGCTGGGGAGACGGAGCGCCTTGCGCCGGAGCGAGCAGGGTGGCGGCGAGAACCAGGGGGAGCATCATGGCTCGGAAACCTCGCTTTCAAAGTGGCAGAGTCCCTGATTATATCCCAACGCCTTTCCGCTCCGGCGGTGGCCCGGGGCCTCTACGGCAGCGGCACCCGCTTGTAGAGATACCCGTTCAGATAGGAGCAGTCGAACTCCACGTAGGGGGTCGCGGCCGGGGCGAACGGGTCCTGCCCGGTGGGATAGATATTCCCCGGCAGCTCGCGGAGAACGTCTGGAAGGTCGGCGCGAATTGGAACGTGTAGTCCACCACCGCAGCGCCGGTGTACGCCGGGGGCCCGCACCGCTGTTCCGCGGCGGCTGAGCCTCGATAGGTGTTTGGTGCAGGCAGTCCCTGCGCCAGGTTGAAACTAAGACAGAGGCGATCCTCTGATTTCCATCGTGATCTTTACTCGGGCTGTCCTAAGAAACAGCCCCTACGGACTGTCTACCCCTTGACGACCGGGGACCTCATAAGGGTTGGGATGCAGATCACGACGCTCCCCTGAGTACGAGAGCTTCGGCTGCCGCAGCCAGGTATGCCCGCGCATGCTTGAGAGATGCCCAAATGAAATCGTCTCCAATTGTGACCAGACCCGTAAAGGCACTGATGTCTCGAATGGTCTTGAGCTTCCTTATCAGTTGCTCGTTGGCGTGACCACCGGCATGAAGAAGACAATTACGGATCTCCCGAAGAATGTCAAGATGCTGGTAGCTTGACTTAACGCTACCTAGATCAAGGCAGGCTACCTTGGTCAAATACTTGTGGCGTGCGTCGAGGTCATTCTTGCCTCTGATATCCCTATATGTCAGCTGAAGGTTGTGCCTCTTGGCGGAGACCTCACAGATGTAATTGAGCCAGAAGTCAAGCATGCTGTAGATATTGGAGACCATGTCAGGGCGGACAAAGGTGGTGTAGTTGTGGGGGGCATAGACACCGGCCTCGTCCAGAGGAGGATCTGGAATCTCGGCGGGCTCGCTAAGGAGGCAAAAGAGCCTCCTAAAGTAGAGTTCCAGAGAGCGGACATCGAAGTCGATCCCTTCAATGAGGGTCATCGCTGAGGAAGAACTCCTTTTCGGATAGTTCAATAGTCATAGTCCTCGCCCTGCCGCCCAACGCCTTGGAAGCTCACCGAGCGGCAGAGGTCGCCCTTTCGGATAGCCGTTTAGCTTCAATCGTCGCTTTCGATCTCGCCTATGTATCGAAAATCGTCGGACTGACACCTGGGACAAGCGTAATATTCGGAGCTAAAGAACTTTGTATTCGGAACAGAGCACTCAGTACAGTAAATTAGGCTGCAGCTGTCACAACACTTAATGTTATGACCGTCTTGAGTGTTATCGCAGTTTGGGCACCTTCTGTACGACATGAGCCCTCCAAAATGACGGATGACGGATGACGCTGTGGCGCCTCAGCGTGCGGCGTCAGCGTCCGCTGCAGGCGTTGGTTGGCCGGCTGCCATACTCTGTCTAGGCCTCTGTTCTGGCCGATCCGGATATTCAATTTTCAACCCCGCACAGAATTTCCGAAAGTCAGTCTCCTCGAATGAGAAATTCTGGACACTCGGGAATACTCTTTTGGCGCGTCGCTGAAACGCACGGTTATGATTCTCTGGATTTATTATCTCCACAGTGGCGTCTCGTCTCATCACCCCTGGAACAAAAATCTCTTTTAAATAGGCGAGATCAGCCTCCGGAAAGCTGTAGCCCGCGACCACAAACCGGAGAGCCCCGGGCAAGAGGGAATGTATAAGGCGTCGAAGCCTTTGAAAGAACCAGTGTTGATACTGCGGCTTCTTTCTGCTGGGTGGTATAAACAATGGAGTAAACCACTTGCCTTGAAAGTACATATGGCCGTGAGCCATCAGCCGTTCCTCCTGGCTCTGAAGCTCAGGCCGAGCAGGAAATCCTCCACTACTTCCGGGTGAACCAAGCTGTATGCCATTTAGTTCCAACCAACCCGTCATCGCCGACCATTGCCGAGGCCCGAGAAACAGCAGTCCCTTCTGGTCTGGATTCTCCGGATTATCCAACTCGAACAGCACAACCGAACCATGGATTGGCAGTAAATGGACAAGCGAAGTCATCGGAATGGACTTCTGACACGGCGGCAGGAGGGGGAAAACACCAGCTACCCCGAAGCCAGTGGCAGGGAACCAGAAGTGAGAATAATATAGAAATGTATCAGCCATTACCGAGTCCCAATTAAAGTCAACCACGAAGTCGCCAGGTTCAAGTGCTTCACACAGACGTCTATGGTGGGGACAGACCGACTCCAACCCGCGTTCGCCGACCGGACTTGAGACAACCGTTCTTACAATGGCCGCGAAATCGTCCAGTAGTACTCTGTAGTCTCCGGTCAGCTCGTTTTCGAGCTCGTTGTAAAGAGACTCCAAGTTGAGGCCTCGTTCTTGGAGAATCAACCAGAAATCAAGCTTCGCATTCCTCTTCTTGGGGTCTTCCGGAATATCGAACCGCCTACGCAGATACTTCGCGAGTCGAAATGAGTGCGCGGGTCCGGATGGCCCCACAAATGAAGGGAATCCCTCTCCGCTCCCAGTGTCATGCCCGGCAAAGAGCTTACCTATCAAATCCTGCTGGGTCGGTATCCCGGAGTTTCCGCCGCCGTAACAGTAGGAAGCTCCAGCACCAAGAATCACCGCAGTCGTTTTCCCAAACATAAGCCTAAGTACTCCAAACTATCCACTAAAAATGAACTCACCGGCCAACCGCTAGATCAACTTTCGCCGTTTCGCCCCAGAATGCCTATCGTGGTCGAAGCCTTCGCCAGGTCAGCTTGCTCCGGATACCGTATGTCGTTGAATCCATAAGCTCCTCCAACTCTACGCTGGTTCCTGATCGACGTCAACGCCTGGACAGCCCCACGTAGAAGAGGTCGGCCTCTGGCCCGATCTCGGTCTGGTCCGGGAGGCGGGGTTCGGGGGCCAGCCGATGGGGCTACAGTGTTTCGGCTGATCGGAGCGCGTAGAAGCGGACGTGGCAAGAACGTTATCCGAGCACGGTATGCATTCCATTCCAAGGAGCGCTGTCCCTGATCTCACGGCCAGCGCATGAGATCTGGCGGTTGCGGGCCGATGAGCACACGCCTTCTACGTGCGGTAAAGCACGGATAAGCGTCCGCGCGGGGCGGGACTTCGCTCCTGGAGGCGGGCCGCCGGGACGGCTCAAGACCGGACTTGCAATTGGCGGCCGGATGCCACACGATTTCCAGGCTGACGGTCTGAGCTGGAAGAATGCCGCCCTTCGGGCTCGCGGGGTCGGACGGCTGAGGATCTCAGCCAAGGATGGGGATGGAATCTCCGAGCTATTCCATCAGGATCGTGCGTGGATCGCGAAAGTCGGCGGCGTTCCTCTGACAGGGGTCCGGTTCTTTGACCTGGAGATTCTCTGTTTCCGCCCACAGGTCACGTTTCCCGACCCACGGGCTACGCTCTCTGACCCATGGCTCCTGTTTCACTACCCCTGGGTCACAGTCCCTGCCCTCCAGGTCGTGTTCTCTGACCCACGGGGTACGTTTCACGACCTACTGAGTACCTTCTCTGACCTGCAGGTCATGGTCTCCGACCCACTGAGTATCTTCTCTGACCCACAGGTCACGTTCCCTGACCCCCGGGTCACGTTCTCTGACCCATGGCTCCTGTTTCACTACCCCTGGGTCACAGTCCCTGCCCTCCAGGTCGTGTTCTCTGACCCACGGGGTACGTTTCACGACCTACTGAGTACCTTCTCTGACCTGCAGGGCATGGTCTCCGACCCACTCAGTATCTTCTCTGACCCACAGGTCACGTTCCCTGACCCCCGGGTCACGTTCTCCGACCCACTGAGTACCTTCTCTGACCTGGGGGTCATGGTCTCCGACCTTCGGGTCGCGTTCTCTGACCTGCAGGTCGCGTTCTCTGACCCCCGGGGTCGTGTCCTAACTCAATGTGGGTGGTGGAGGGTGGCGAGCGGGCAGGTGGAGCGGGTTGGCCCACTTCACCTGCCGATAGGGTCAGCAGTACCTCGACGTGCCGGTGGTCCCAGGGCAATTACAGGTGTGCAAACCGCCGCTGCAGCAGACGCTGTCGGTGCACGCATAAGCAGAAACCTGTCCTGCCACTCTTACCAGCTCCCCCTTCTCCAGGTTCCTCAGCGTCTCCCTCGACAGCACCATCTTCTTGGCCTGCTTCTTCATTGGATATCTCCCTGAGTAGAGCCGGGGACTCGCCCCCGGCCTGCGCATTCTAGCTCTCCTGAAGCCGCTCTGTAGGGCTCAGTACACCCTGCACAGAACTCCACAAGATCCAAAATTCAACATGAACGGACTCCTGGATGGCTCAGGCCTCGGCGATGCAGGCGATGGAAACCTTGAGGCCCGGGATCTTGACCGGCAGCTTGGCGGCCTGGCGGGCGGGTGGGCTTGAGGCGAACCACTTGACCCACTCCTCGTTCATGCCCGCAAAGTCATCTTCGTCGACAAGGATGACGGTCGCGCTGACGATCTTGTCCAGCGAGCTGCCGGCGGCATGGAGAACGGCGGAGATGTTCTTCAGGCATTGATGGGTCTGTTCCTGGATGGTCACGCCCTGGATGGCGCCGGTTGCCGGGTCCAGGGGAGTCGTGCCCGACACGAACACCAGCCCGGCCGCTTTGACCGCCTGGCTATAGGTCGGCGGAGGCGGGGCCACGTTGGGGGTAAAGATGATTTCCCGAGACATCGAGAGTCCCTCCGGTTCAAGGAATCGAGCGGCTCTCATGGTAGATCCGTCGCTCTGGGGGTGTCAAGCGATTATGCGAATAGATTTTGCAATTCGCGCCGTGATTTTACCGCGGGAAGCCTGCGGGAAGAGGGATGGCGGCCCCGGATGCCCGGATGAGGCTGCCGGAAGAAGGATGGGCGTCCGGGAAGCAGGATGGCGGTTTCAACCGCAGCCCGGCGGCCCGGGTTCCGAAGATGGCGGCCTGGGAAGAAAGATGGCGCTTCGGGAAGGAAGATGAGCGTTCGGGAAGCAGGATGCCGGCCGGGGAAGAAAGATGGAGGCCCGGGAGGCCAAAAAAAGGGCTGTCCAAGAGAGACGGACGTCCGGGAAGCTGGAAAAGCGGCCGGGAAGCCAGGACGGCCGCCGGGATCGAAAAAAACGGGCCGGGACGGGACAAATGGCCGCGGGGAAGCGGCAAAACCGATTTTGGGGCTTCAGCGGGCTTGCGGGAGGGCCGGCGGGGGCGGTGCGTGGGGCGTGGAGCGCGATCTACGACATCCGCGGAGATCTTCCCTCCACGAATCGTGGATTCGCGCAAGTGAAAGCTCGCGTAGATTGGCGTTAGCTGTCCAACTGTAATTCTGTCCAGGACGGGGGAACGCCCCGCGAGGAGATCTCTATGCGCTCGAAAGCAGGTTCTGAGGCTCAGGGGAAAGACCGGAAGGGTTCGAGGAGTGGGCTGAGGGTGGCGGCGGCCGGGCTCGGCCTGCTGGCGGCCGTCGTACTGGGAGGGGGGAGGGCCGGGGCGGCTTCGCGGATGGCGCCGGTCACGCCGGCCGCGCCGGTCACCCATGGCAACGCCTATGGCGAGCAGCTCTCGCTAAGGCTGCAGACGCTGCTGGCGACCGTCCAGGCATCGTCCGGTCCCCTGTCGGTGGTGACCGGCGACGGCGCCCCCTTCTATAAGGACGCGAGCGCCCTGTCGGTCAACGTGGGCCTCGGGTCCTATGGGACGGTGCTGCACACGGGGCTGCTGCTGAGCCATACCGATTCGTCGTCGCCGAGCCAGGTGTCGTCCAACGCCACGGTGCACGACCTGGGGATCTTGCTGGTCCCGGTGGCGCCCCTGCTGACGCTCCATGCCGACGAGGTGAGGTCGAGCGCGGTCATCGGCGGCACCTGCGGCTCGGCGCTCACCGCCACGGGCTCGACGACGCTGGTGAACGCCGGCGCCGGGGGGAGCTCGGGCTGGGGCTGCGCATCGGGGCGAGCGTGGCTCCCAACACGGTGCTGCTCGACCTGCTGGGCGTCCGGGTGGTGCTCAACGAGCAGGTGACCGGCGGCGACGGGGTGACCTCGCGCTCGATCGGCGTCAACGCGATCCACGTCAGCGTCCAGAACGCGCTGCTCAGCCCGATCGGCCGGCTGACGGGGGACATCGTGATCGCCCACTCGGAGGCCAGCGTGGTCTGCCCGCCCACCGGGGCGGCCGATCTTTCGCTGCTCAAGCAGGCGAGCGCCGACCGGGTGAGCCCGGGAGCGCAGGTCACCTATACCCTGACGGCCGCCAACGCGGGGCCGGACGACGCCGCCGGGGTGGTGGTGACCGACCCGCTGCCGGCCGGCGCGGCGTTCGTCTCCGCGGCGTCCTCGCAAGGGGACTGCAGCGGCACGGACACGGTCACCTGCGCCCTGGGAACGCTGGCCGCGGGCGCCGACGCCACGGTGACGATCACGGTGCAGACCCAGAGCTCGGGGAATCTGGTCAACCAAGCCACGGTCAGCTCGGCGACCCCGGACCCGGACCTCTCGAACAACACCGCCAGCGCCTCGGTGCTGGTGTTGCCGCAGGCCCTGCCGCCAAGGTCGAGCTCCGCCGGGGCGGCCCTCCGGGGCCGCCCCTTTGAGATCACGGTTCCTACAAACGCAAGGCCCGCCGCAGGATGACCTCGTGGAGCCAGACGGCGGCGAAGGCGATGAGGGTAGCGAGGCCCAGCAGGCGGAAGGCGTCGGCGTCCTTGCCGAGCTGGATGAGCTGGTAGATGGCGAGCGACAGGGTGGTGGTGCGGCCGGGGATGTTGCCCGCCACCACGATCGTGGCGCCGAACTCGCCGATCGAGCGGGCGAAGGCGAGCAGGGTGCCGCCCAGGATGCCGCGGGCGGCGAGCGGCAGGGTGACGGTGAAGAAGACGCGCGGCCAGCCCGCCCCCAGGGTGCGCGCCATCGGCTCCAGCCGGGGATCGACCTCCTCGAAGGCCGCCCGGGCGCCGCGCACCAGCAGCGGGAAGGACATCACCGCCATCGCCAGCACCACCCCCCGCCAGGTGAACACCACGTCGAGGCCGAGCCGGTGGAGCGTCTCGCCGAAGGGGCCGCGGCGCCCCACGAGGTCGAGCAGCAGCAGGCCGGTGGCCACCGGCGGCAGGACGAGCGGCAGCGCCACGAAGGTCTCGAGCAGCGACTTGCCCGGCCAGCTCCGGCGGGCGAGCAGCCACGCCAGGAGGAGTCCGGGAGGCAGGATCAGCCCGGTGGCGAGCGCCGAGACGCCCAGCGTGAACCGGACGATCTGCCACTCTTCCGGGGTCATGGGTGTCCCGGAGGGTAGCAAGGGCGGTATATAGGGTCAAGGATAACGGGGCGAGGGCCTCAAGAAATCCGCTTCAGGCGGTCTTGCCCTTGGGGGCGGCCTGCGCTCCGAAACCTCACCCCCGGCCCCTCTCCACGGAGTGGAGAGGGGGGGCTCGCGCGGGAAAGATCCGTAGGGTGCGCTATGCGCACCGTCAAGGTCGTTCATGGCGCGCACAGCGCGCCCTACGGCAACTTGTGGTCTCGAGCCCTCCCTCTCCTTCAGGAGAGGGAACGAGGGTGAGGTTTCGGAGCGCAGGCCGCCCCAACCGGCAAGACTCCTTTACTCCCCCAGCAGCTCCGCCAACTCCCGCCACGCCGGCTCGATCGCCTCCAGGCTCTCCCGTTCCATCCTTCTATAGAGGGAGAGGACGGCGCGGCCGGTGGGGGTGAGGGTGGCGCCGCCGTGCTCGGCGCCGCCGCGGGCGCTGTCCACCAGGGGCTCGCGGAAGCAGGCATTCATCGTCCGCAGGAGCTTCCAGGCCCGCATGTAGGACATGCCGAGCCGCCGGGCGGCCTCGGCCAGGGTGCCGGCGCGCTCGATCTCCTCGAGCAGGTCCACCTTGCCGGGGCCGAGGGCGATCTCGCCGCCGCGGAAGACCCGGATGCGCGGGCGGACGGCGTTCTGCGGGGGAGGGTGGGTCTCGTCGGGCATTGTAGATTTTTACCTGGAGCCGCGGCGCCAAGCATACACGCGAGCGTTTCGTCCCCCGTTTCGTCCCTGTTTCCGTCCCCGTTTTCGTCCCAGCAGAGAGCCGGGATAAGATCGGACCCGCGCCCGCGCGAAAAAAGAGCCATGCGATCCTATCCCTCCGAAATGTGGTGGCCCGTCGTGCTGTTCTGTGTATTCACGCTGCTCAGCATGGCGGGGGCCTACTGGGTCGCGGCCCACTGGCGCGGACGGGCGGCGGGGATCTGGGCCGCGATCGCGACCGCGCTGTTCTTCGTCGCCCTGGCCGCCGGGCTCTGGGCGCTGATGCGGGAAGGCGGCATGGCCTGACGGGATCGGAAGGAAGAGCTTGACGGATGCCGGACTCTGAATTCGAGATCGAGAAGCTGGTCACCCTGGAGACGTTCTCCTCTCCCTGGGAGGCGCAGCTCGCCCGCGCCTGCCTGGAGGCGGAGGGGATCGAGGCGGTGGTCGCCGACGAGCACTTCTTCCGTCTCTATGGGGCGCTGTCGAACACCCTGGGCGGCGTGCGGCTCCAGGTGCGCCCCGAGCACGCCGGCCGCGCCGCCGAGCTGCTGCGCAACCGCCGGCCCATCTTCTACGTGGTGAGCGACGAGGACGCCGGCCCGTTCCTGGCGGGGGAGGCGGAGGAAGCCGAAGAGCCGGAGCCCTTGACGACCCCCTTGGTCACCCCCCTCGTAACCATCGGCCGCTTCTACTCGCCGTGGGAGGCCCACCTGGCGCGGACCCTGCTCGAGTCCGAGGGGATCGACGCCTGCGTCTGCGAGGAGCGCCTCCCCTCCGTCAGCCTGCTGACCGGCGCTCCCACCGCCCTGAGCCGCCTGGAGGTCCACTCCCGCGACGCGGAACGCGCTCTGGAGATCCTCGCCACGGTGGAAGAGCTGGACGAAGCGCCGGCCTCGGAGTAGGGCACCCTACGACGAGCGGCGCTTGAGCTCGTCCGGCTTGCCCGTCTGCATGAGATTGGGGGGCACGGACGCCGAGAGGAGGGACGGCGCGGCGATCAACCCTCCCTCCGACAGCTCCTTCTCCTTCTTCTTCGCCTCCAGTCTCTCCGACTTCACCTCCTGGCGCAGCCGGGCGAAGGAGCTCATGTAGACGTTCGCCACCGCCACCAGGGCGAAGAAGGCGATCCCGTAACCGCGCCAGTCGTCGAGCAGCAGCCGGTAGCGGGTGAGGATCAGGAACAGGACCGTCACGTAGTGGCTGAAGCAATACTCGCAGGTGAACAGGTAGAAGAATTTCCGCACCATCAGGTTGGAAGCGCACCTGGAGCGGTCGGCGCAATATTCGCGCGGCTCGCGGAAGATCTCCTCGTGGGTCACCGTCCAGGCGATGCAGGCGATGGGGATCGCCAGCAGGATGAGCCAGACGATCTGGAGGAGCCACTGGGAGCTGGGGGGTGGTGCCATGGCGCGATTCCGCTGCAAAAACGGAGCCGCCGGGTGCTGTGTGGATTGCCCCGCAAGGGGCAACGGCATGTAGCCTGGGGCGTGAGCCCCAGGAAAGGATGCTGACGAGTCCCAGAGCCCCGGAGGGGTGGCCTGTCCGCAACGATCGGTCACCCTTTCAGGGTTCAGGGGTGGCGGGGTCGCGACGCTGGAAGTGGGAAGGGACCGGAGCCGCTTCTCCGCTGCGGAGACGACCCGACGTCCCCGTGACCTGCGCAGCGGTTTCGTATCGGGTCTGGGTCGTCTCTACGGAACCTCGGAGACACAGCAGGGGATCGGAGTTACGGGGGCTGGGAGATTTCATTTCGCGATGCCCCCCGCAATGGCAATCCTTTGCCGCCGCGACACCGTCCCGTAGAGACGACCCAGACGCGATACGACAATGTCACGGAGGCCACGGGGACGTCGGGTCGTCTCCGCAGCGGAGAAGCGGCTCCGGTCCCCTCCCGCCTCCAGCGTCGCGGCCCTTTCAGGGCGGGATCGATCCTGGAAGTCCTCGCGTCCACCCCCCTTGACCCGAGAAAATAAATAACCGTAAACTTATTTATATGGGACGCCACCCCAAGGTCACTCGCGAGGAGGTGCTGAGCGCGGCGCGGCAGGTGTTCGCCGAGCGGGGGTTCGAGGGGGCGACCCTGGCGGCAATCGCTTCGCGGCTGGACGTCAGCCCGGCGGCGCTGCTGCGCCACGCGGCCTCCAAGGAGGACCTGTTCGCGGTGGCGATGAGCCCGGCGCCGGGGGAGATCCGGGTGCCGGTGGAGTTCCTGGCGGAGGTGGACGGCGCCGAGGACCCGGGCCGGGTGGTGCGGCGGATCGGCGCGGCGATCGTCCCCTTCCTGGAGGAGAAGATCGACGAGCAGATCTCCCGCTGGATGCGGTCCAAGGCCCTCCAGGAAGCGCCGGGGTTCCCGCTCCCCTTCGACCCGGAGGTCCGGCCCACCCCGCCGCAGCGGCTCCTCGCCCTGGTCGAGGACTACCTGCGCCGGGCGATCGCGGCGGGGAAGCTCACCTTGAGCGATCCCCGGGCGGCGGCCCTGCTGCTGATCGGCTGCTGCCACTCCTACGTCACCCTGCACCGGATCGCCCGCATCGCCGATCCGCCACTGCCGCTCGACCGCTATCTCGACACGCTGGTGGAGGTCTGGACCCGGGGCGCGATGTCTGAAGCCATCGCCGTGGATCCAGAGGAGGAGAGCCCGCGATGAATCCCAAGCTGAAGATCGTGGTCCGTCTGGTCCTGCTGGCGGCGGCCGTGGGCGGGGCGGCCTGGTGGTTCTTCTTGCGTCCCCGGCCGGACGCCAGGCTGGTGCTCTCCGGCTCGATCGAGGCCAACACGGTCGAGGTGGGATCGCTCCTGGGCGGCCGGGTGGCGACGGTCCAGGTCAAGGAGGGGGATACGGTCCACGCCGGCCAGCCGCTGGTGACCTTCGAGGCGGACCTGCGCGACCTGGAGATCGCCCAGCAGCGCTCCCTGGTGGCCCAGGCGCGGGCGGAGCTGGCGAAGGTGAAGCGGGGGCCGCGGGAGGAGGAGCTGCGGCAGGCGCGGATCAATTACGAGAGCGCGGAGACCGACCGCAAGCGGTTCCAGTCCCTCTGGGAGTCGGGCGCCATCTCCCGCCGGGACTACGACGCCACGGTGGTCAAGGCGGCGAACGCCCGCGAGACCCTGCTGGCGGCGCAGCGCGGCGGCCGGCCGGAGGACGTCGCGGTGGCCGAGGCCGCGGTGGCTCAAGGCATGGAGCGCCTGGCCTTCTTGGAGCGGCAGCACCGGGAGCTGGTGGTCGCCGCCCCTTCGACCGGGGTGGTCGAGGTGTTCAACCTGCGGCCTGGGGACCTCGCGGCGGCCAACCAGCCGGTGGCGACCCTGCTCGAGCCGGACCAGATCTGGGTGCGGGTCTACGTCCCCGAGACGCGGCTCGGCCGGGTGCGGATCGGCCAGGCGGCGGCGATCACGGTGGACACCTTCCCGCGCCGCTCCTTCCCGGGCCGGGTGGTCGAGATCCGCAACCAGGGGGAGTACACGCCGCGCAACATCCAGACCCTCGACCAGCGCAGCGACCAGGTGTTCGGCGTCAAGGTGGCGATCGATCCGGCGCCGGAGCTGAAGCCCGGCATGGCGGCGATCGTCCAGCTGGCGGAACCGGCGGCGCCGGGCCAATCCTTGGGCCAATCCTTGGGCCAATCCAGGGGAAAACCGCGGTGACCCCCGACTACGGCATCCTGGCCGAGGGGGTCTCGCGGGACTTTGGGCATTTCCGCGCCCTCGACAAGGTGAATCTGCGGGTGCGGCGGGGCGAGATCTACGGCCTGCTGGGGCCGAACGGCTCGGGCAAGTCCACCCTGATCCGCATCCTCTGCGGCCTGCTCAGCCCCACCGAGGGGAGGGCGGCGGTGGACGGTCTGGACGTCACCCGCAACGGCGAGGAGATCCGCCGCCGCATCGGCTACGTGCCGCAGAAGTTCTCCCTCTACGAGGATCTCTCGGTGCTGGAGAACCTCGACTTCTTCGCCAACGTCTACGGCCTGCGCGGCGCGGCCCTCAGGGAGCGCCGCGAGTGGGCGATCCACCTCACCGACATCGGCCCCTACCGCGACCGGCTGGCCGGCCAGCTCTCCGGCGGCTGGAAGCAGCGCCTGGCGCTCGCCGCCGCCGTCATGCACCGGCCCAGGGTGCTGTTCCTCGACGAGCCCACCGCCGGTATCGATCCGGTGGCCCGGCGCGAGCTGTGGAACCTGCTCTTCGACCTGGCGGCCCAGGACGTTACCCTGCTCGTCACCACCCACTACATGGACGAGGCCGAGCGCTGCACCACGGTGGGCTACATCTATCTCTCCCGCATGCTGGTCGAGGGCAAGCCGGACGAGCTGACCCGGCTCCCCGAGGTCACCCCGGAGGGGACCCGCCAGATCGAGGCCGAGTGCGAGCAGGGGGCGGCCGCCGTGATGGGCAAGGCGCGGGCCATGCCCTACGTGCAGGACGTCACCATCTTCGGCAACGCCCTCCACCTCCTGGTGGACGGCAGCGTCGACGACGCCCGGATTGAGCGCGACCTGACGGCCGCCGCCGGCTCCCCCGTCCACGCGCGGCCGATCGCGCCGTCCCTGGAGGACGTCTTCGTGCGGCTGACCCGCATGCAGGCCGGGGGCAACGGGAAGGGAGGGGGGAAGCCATGAGGGGCTTCACCGCCGTCCTCCGCAAGGAGGGGCTGCAGATGATCCGCGACAAGGGGACGCTGCGCTTCTCGCTGATGATCCCCGTGTTCCAGCTCATCCTCTTCGGCTTGATCGACACCAACATCCGGCACGTGCCGACGGTGGTCTTCGACCAGAGCCGGAGCACCGCCAGCCGCGGGCTGGTGGACGACTTCGTCAACACCAGCTATTTCGAGGTGGTCGGGTTCGTCCCGTCGCGGGCGGCCCTGCGCGGGGAGATCGTGGCCGGGCGCGCCTCGGTGGGGGTGGAGATCCCCCCCGACTTCGAGGAGAAACGGCTGCGCGGGCAGAGCGCCAGCTTCCTGGTGCTGATCGACGGCTCGGACTCGAGCATCTCGGCGCAGACCCTGGGGGCGGCCAACGGCATCGCCCTCAACCGGTCGCTGGCCGAGATCCGGGACAGGATGGGGGTGCGCGACTTCCCCCTGGAGGCCCGGCCGACGCTGCTGTTCAACCCCGACTCGCGCAGCGCCAACCTGCTGATCCCCGGGCTGGTGGCGATCCTGCTGACCTTCTCGGGGACCCTGCTCTCGGCCTACGCCATCGTCCGCGAGCGCGAGCGGGGGACGCTCGAGCAGCTCATGGTGACCCCGGCCTCGCCGCTCGCCGTGGTGCTGGGGAAGATCCTTCCCTACCTGGTGCTCTCCTTCGTGCAGCTCTGCTTCGTGCTGGCGCTGATGACCTTCGTCTTCAAGGTGCCGATCCATGGGAGCGTGGCGCTGCTGCTGGGCCTGGCGCTGGTCTACGTGTTCGCCCTGCTGTCGCTGGGGCTGCTGGTCTCCTCGCGGGCGAAGACGCAGATGGAGGCGACGCAGATCGCGCAGATGGTGCTGCTCCCCTCGATCATGCTGTCGGGCTACATCTTCCCCCTCTCCTCGCTGCCGGCGCCGCTGCGGGCGATCGCGCAGATCCTGCCGGCGACGCACTTCATCGCCATCTCGCGGGGGATCGTGATCCGGGGAGCCTCCTTCCAGGACCTCTGGAGCCACGTCGCCGCCCTGCTGGTGATCGCCGCCGTCCTGGTGGCCGGGAGCGCGCGGGCGTTCCAGAAGACGATTTCGTAGGGGGAGCTTCGTAGGGAAGGGCTTGTCCTCTCTCTTCGCCCTGAAAGGGCGGCATTTGAATAGCCTGGCGCTTTAGCGCCAGGTCAGCAGTCCCCCATCTCCCGTCCGCCCCGAGGGGGCGGTGCCTTTCATCTGCCCTGACTCAACGGGAGAGTTGGGTTCCGCCCCTTCAGGGCGGGTGGGGATTTGGGGGACCGTTCACCTGGCGTTAAAACGCCAGGCTATTCAAATGCCGCCCTTTCAGGGCGGGACTGAGGACGACGGGCCTGTCGGGCATTCACCAGGTCCCGCTCGAGATCGGCGGGCTCCTCTCCGAAGGGAGACAGGCCATGCTGCCCCAGCAGGAACAGGAAGGTCGTGCGCGGTATCCCGGCCAGCTTTGCCGCGAGGCCGGTGCTCAGCTTGCCGGTCTCGTAGAGCTTGAGAGCGAGGAGCAGGCGGGCTTCGACCTCGAATTCGCCCGGTTCCTTTTGCAGGGCCCAGAGGACTTCAGGCGGATAGGGGATATTGAGATTCATAGCGATCGGATGTGGGGCTGGTACCCACAGAGTGTAGCACCCGGCCCGATCCTTGCTGGAAGGACGGCGAGGAGGAACCGCCTTGCCGAATCCTGAAAGGAATGCCGTGGACCCTCTCGACCCCCGCCGGGATCGCGATCCCCGCGAGCCCACCGACGATCCCAAACGTGAGGAGCCGGAGGACGATCCCGAGGCTCCGCTGGAGCCGCCGCCGATCGACGATCCCCGGGAGGCTCCGGAGGACGAGCCGGTCCGCCGCGACCCCGACCCCAGGGAGCCGGCCCGTCAGGTGAGTCTCCTGAGATAAAGTCCCCGCCATGCTCCGCCGCCAGCGCTCCGGCTCCGTCCTCTGCCCCTCCTGCGGCAAGCTGGTGGGGGTCAACGACGAGGTCTGCCTCAACTGCGGCCGCAAGCGCCCGGGGATGTGGGGGCTCACCTCGCTCGTCCGCGGCCTGGGCAAGGACCTGGGGTTCGTGCAGGCGGTGATCCTGGGCAACGCCTTCCTGTACCTGGCGATGCTCGCCGCCGATCCCCACCATATCGGGATGTCGGGGCTGTTCTCGATGGGAGCGCCGAGCCAGTACGCCCTGATCCGGTTCGGCGCGGCCGGCGCGATCCCCGTCTTCGGGCTGGGCCACTGGTGGGCCCTGCTCTCCGCCGGCTGGCTCCACGCGAGCTTCCTGCACATCGCCTTCAATCTCTACTGGATCCGCTTCCTCGCCCCGGAGACCGCCGAGCTCTACGGCGCCTCCCGGATGGTGATCATCTACACGGTCTCCTCGATCACCGGCTTCCTCGCCAGCAGCCTGCTGGGCTCGCCGTTCACCGTGGGGGCCTCGGCGCCCATCCTGGGGCTGCTCGGCGCGCTGGTCTACTACGGCCGCCGCACCGGCAGCAGCGTGGTGAGCCGCACGGCCTGGAGCTATGCCATCTACATGATCGTCTTCGGATTCCTGATGCGCGGCACGGACAACTGGGCCCACCTGGGTGGATTCGTGGGGGGATTGCTGGCCGGCATCCTGCTCGATCCCCGGAAGCCGGAGACGGGGAATCACATGTTCGCCGCCGTGATCTGCCTGGTGCTGACCGTGGCCTCGATTCTGGCTTCGCTGGTGGTGCCGCTGCCGTTCCGCTAGATCACCCTGGCTCTCCGGGAATTGATGACCAGGGAACTCTCCTTTATAGTCATACGTCCATCGGACGCCGCGGACTTGCCATGCACCTCGCCCTGGAGAACCCCACCCCTGCCCCCCCTGCAACGGACCGGCGGCGCCCCGTGCGCCTGCTGGAGCTGATCGGCAACACGCCGCTGATCGACCTCTCGGCGCTCACCGGAAGGCCGGAGGTGAAGCTCTACGCCAAGGCCGAATTCGCCAACCCCGGCGGCTCGGTGAAGGACCGGCCGGCGCTCGCCATGGTCCTGGACGCCGGGCGGCGGGGGCTGTTCGGCGAGGGGCGGCGGCTGCTCGACGCCACCTCGGGGAACACCGGGATCGCCTACGCCATGATCGGCGCGGCGATGGGGATTCCGGTCACCCTGGCCCTCCCCGAGAGCGCCAGCCCCGAGCGCAAGAAGATCCTGCGCGCCTATGGGGCCGAGCTGCGGATGACCGATCCGATGTCCGGCAGCGACGGCGCGATCCTCGAGGCGCGGCGGCTGGTGGCCGAGGAGCCGGAGCGCTGGGCCTACCTCGATCAGTACTCGAACCCGGAGAACTGGCGGGCCCACTACCGCACGACCGGTCCCGAGATCTGGGAGCAGACGGCGGGGACGATCACCCACTTCGTCACCGGACTGGGCACCAGCGGCACCTTCATGGGTGTGGGCCGGTATTTGAGAGAAAAGAATGGGGAGGTCCGGCTGATCTCGGTCGAGCCGGACTCGCCGTTCCACGGCCTGGAAGGGATGAAGCACATGGCCTCGGCCCTGGTGCCCCCGATCTATGATCCGGCGCTCGCCGACGAGGCGATCGAGCTGCCGACCGAGGAGGCCTACCGGAGCGTCAAGCGGCTGGCCCGCGAAACGGGCCTGCTGGTGGGCATCTCCGCCGGCGGCAACGTGGCCGCGGCCCTCAAGGTGGCCGCCGGGCTGCCCGCCGGCACCGCCGGCACTCTCGTCACCGTGCTGTGTGACGGCGCGGACAAGTACCTGTCGGACCGCTTCTGGGAGGAAGCTTGAGGCCATGAACCGTCTCGTCATCACCCCCGATCACCTGCGGGCGATCGACCGCCATGGCGAGGCGAGCTATCCGGAGGAGTGTTGCGGCTTCCTGATCGGCCAGGCGAGCGGGGGCGTCACCGCCGTCGAGCGGGTCCTCCCGGTGGCCAACGAGCGGCAGGACAGCCGGCACAACCGGTACGTGATCAGCCCCGAGACGGTGCTGGCGGCGCACAAGGAGGCGCGGGCGGCGGGGGCCGACGTGGTGGGCTACTACCATTCGCATCCGGACCATCCGTCGCGGCCCAGCGACTTCGACCGCGAGCACGCCTGGCCGGGGCTCTCCTACCTCATCGTTTCGGTCCAGAAGGGGCGCGCCGCGGACGCCCGGAGCTGGCGCCTCGCCGACGACCGCGACCGGTTCGACGAGGAGACTATCGACAAGGAGGCGGTCTGATGAGCGTCACCATCCACATCCCCACCCCCCTGCGGCGCTTCACGGCCGACCAGGGGGAGGTCCAGGTCGACGGCGGCACGGTCGGCGAGGCGTTGCGGGACCTCACCCGGCAGTTCCCCACCCTGCAGCGTCACCTCTACACCGACGACGGCGCCCTGCGCAGCTTCGTCAACGTCTTCCTCAACGATGAGGACGTCCGCCATCTCCAGAAGGATGGCACCTCGATCAAGAGCGGCGACACCCTGTCGATCATCCCGTCGATCGCCGGGGGCTCGGTGAGCCTGCTCGAGACGGCGAGCGAGGTCGAGGAGCTGCCGGACCTCTCGCCGGCCGAGATCCGCCACTACAGCCGCCACCTGATCCTGCCCGAGGTCGGCACCCTGGGGCAGCGCAAGCTCAAGGCCGCCAGGGTGCTGACGATCGGCGCCGGCGGCCTCGGCTCGCCGCTCGGGCTCTACCTGGCCGCGGCCGGCGTCGGCACCCTCGGCATGGTGGACTTCGACGTGGTGGACGAGAGCAACCTCCACCGCCAGGTCCTCTTCGGCCGCTCGTCGGTGGGGCGGCCGAAGATCCAGGCCGCGGTGGACCGCCTGCGCGACATCAATCCGCACATCAAGGTCGTCCCCCACGAGGTGCGGCTCGACTCCTCCAACGCCCTGGAGCTGTTCCGGGACTACGACATCGTGGTCGACGGCACGGACAACTTCCCGACCCGGTACCTGGTCAACGACGCCTGCGTGCTGCTGGGCAAGCCCAACGTCTATGGCTCGATCTTCCGCTTCGAGGGGCAGGTGTCGGTCTTCTGGGGCGCCAGGGGCCCATGCTACCGCTGCCTCTTCCCCGAGCCGCCGCCGCCGGGGCTCGTCCCCTCCTGCGCCGAGGGGGGCGTGCTCGGCGTGCTGCCGGGGATCATCGGCTCGCTGCAGGCCAACGAGGTGATCAAGCTGATCGTCGGCGCCGGCGATCCGCTGATCGGCCGGCTGGTGCTGTTCGATGCCCTGAAGCTGAAGTTCCGCGAGCTCAAGCTGCGCAAGAACCCGGAGTGCCCGATCTGCTCCGAGCACCCGACGCAGACCGGGCTGATCGACTACGAGCAGTTCTGCGGCATCGACCCGCACGCCGACGCGGTGGAGGCGGCGTTCGAGATCTCCACCCCCGAGCTCAAGTCCTGGCTGGACGAGGGGCGGCCGGTCACCCTGCTCGACGTGCGCAACCCGCAGGAGTTCGAGATCAACCGGCTCGCGGGGGCGAAGCTGATCCCCCTCCCCGAGCTCCAGGACCGCCTGGGCGAGCTCGATCCGGCGGACACGATCGTTACCTACTGCCACCACGGCCCGCGCTCGGGCCGGGCGGTGAACTTCCTGCGCCAGATGGGCTTCTCGCGGGCGATCAACCTCGCCGGCGGCATCGAATCCTGGAGCCTGATGGTCGATCCGTCCGTCCCACGGTACTAGAACACCTTCTCCAGGGCGGCCCCGCGCGGCCGCCCTTCCCCCCTCCTCCCGCTTCGTGATACTCCTCCGGTCGAGAGGAGATCCCAATGCCCACCCATGAAGACGCCAAGCTGATCCTGCATCTCTACGAGCTGCGCCGCGAGCCCCGGATGCGCGAGGCGCGCGACTGGTTCGTCCGCCACTTCCACGCCAAGACCATGGAGGAGTTCATCGCCCTCTGCCCGCCGGGCTCGGAGGCCAACGCCTCCTACCGCATGATCACCAGCTACTGGGAGATGGCCGCCTCCTTCGTTGTCCACGGCGCGCTCGACCGCGAGCTGTTCTACGAGAGCAACCAGGAGCTGCTCCTGATGTGGGAGCGGGTCCGGGACCTGCTGCCGCACTCCCGGGAGGCCAACAAGAACCCCGCGCAGTTGAAGAACGTCGAGCAGGTCGCCGGATGGTTCATCGAGTGGTGGAACGGGCGGGCTCCCGAGTTCCACGCCGTCTTCTCCGCCCGGATCCGCCAGGGCTTTCCGGCGCCGCCCAAGCCTGATTAGGAGCCTCTGCAACTTTTTCCCGGGGAGACAATACCGTGATCCAACAGAAGCATTGGTGGCTCGCCGCCGCTCTCGCCGTCCTGTCGCTCCATCCGGCCCTCGCGCAACGCCCGCAGTCACAGTCCCCGGACGAAGCCGACGAGCCGGGGACGGAGAGCGCGAAGCCGGCGGAGAAGCCCGCGCTCCCGGCAAAGGCCGAGGACCGGATCGTCACCACCCAGCACCACGCCGTCATCGGCGGCCAGGAGATCCGCTACGCCGCCACCTCCGGCACCCTGATCCTGCGCGACGAGGACGGCAAGCCGAAGGCGTCGATCTTCTTCACCGCCTACACCCGGGACGGCGTGAAGGACCTCGGCAAGCGGCCGATCACCTACACCTTCAACGGCGGCCCGGGCTCGTCCTCGGTCTGGCTTCACCTCGGGGCCTTCGGTCCGCGCCGGGTGGCCCTGGAGGATGAAGGCTGGGCGCCGCCGCCGCCCTACCACTTGGTGGACAACGGCGAATCCCTGCTCGACGTCACCGATCTGGTGTTCATCGATCCGGTGACCACCGGCTTCAGCCGGGCCATCCCGGGCAGGGACGCGCGGAGCTTCTACGGTCTCGAAGAGGACGCCGAGGAGGTGGCGGAGTTCATCCGGCTCTACACCACCCGCTTCGGCCGCTGGCCGAGCCCCAAGTTCCTGGCCGGCGAGAGCTACGGCACCACCCGCGCCGCCAAGCTCTCCAACCTCCTCCAGCAGAGGAAGGGGATCTACCTCAACGGCATCGTCCTGCTCTCCTCGATCCTCAACTTCGAGACCGCCAGCTTCGCCGTCGGCAACGACCTGCCCTATCCGCTCTTCCTGCCGACCTACACGGCGACGGCCTGGTACCACAAGAAGCTGCCCGCCGACCTCCAGGCGGCCGGGCTCCAGAAAGCGGTCCAGGAGTCCAAGCGGTTCGCCGCGGGGGAGTACACGCTCGCCCTGATGCGCGGCAACACGCTGTCACCGGAGGAGTGGAACGACGTCGCCGCCAAGGTCTCCCGCTACACCGGCCTCTCGGCCGAGTACGTCAAGCAGACCAACCTGCGGCCCGAGATCCAGGCCTTCGACAAGGAGCTGCTGCGCGACCAGCGCGCGACGGTGGGCCGCCTCGACAGCCGTTTCAAGGGGCGGGACCGCGACGCCGCGGGCAGCCGGGACGAGTTCGATCCCAGCAACGCCGCCATCACCGGACCGTTCACCGCGGTGCTCAACGAGTACGTGCGGCAGGACCTCGGCTTCAAGAGCGATCTGCCGTACGAGGTCCTCACCGACCGCGTCCGCCCCTGGAATTATGGGCGGGGGAACCAGTACGCCAACGTGGCGGAGGACCTGCGCACGGCGATGGTCCAGAACCCGGCGCTCAAGGTCTTCGTGGCCTGCGGCTACTACGACCTCGCGACCCCCCTCTTCGCCGCCGAGTACACCTTCGGCCACATCGGCTTCGAGCCCGACTACGCGCGGCGGATTGGCCTGCACTACTACGAGGCCGGGCACATGATGTACATCCGCCGGCCCGACCGCGAGCAGCTCAAGCGGGACATCGCCGCGTTCTTCGCCGCGGCGAACGGTGGGTGAGCCTCTTTTATCACTTCGAGTGTCCAAACCTCGAAGCGCTCCGGAAGGCCTGTTGACGTCTATCTGGAGATGGCGTAGCGTGCCTGTGTAAATTGTTGCAAAAATCGTTTTGGGAGGGCCACCTCCCCAATGAAGGGAGGAAACGTGGGGAAAAAGAACGTATTCTCGATTTCGGTCCCGGCGATCGCGCTTTTCTTGCTTGCGGGCCAAGCCGCTCATGGGCAATCGACGCGCACATGGGTTTCCGTCAACGGTAGTGACGGCAACGATTGCAGCCGCCCGACCCCTTGCCGGACGCTCTCAACGGCGCTCGCCAGGAGTTCTTCCGGGGGCGAAATCGACGTCCTGGACTCCGGCGACTTCGGCACGGTTACGCTCAATAAGAGCATTACGGTGCTCGCTCCCGGGGTTCTGGGTGGAATCCAGGCTCCCAGCGGCACCGCCATCACGATCAATGCCGGTCCAAACGACAGGGTGGTGTTGCGCGGCCTCACCATCGACGGGCTCGGAACCGGGTTGGACGGAGTCTCCTTCCTCGCTGGCGGCGCTTTGTACGTTGAAAACTGCACGGTCAACAATTTCGGCCGGTATGGAATCGACTTCGCGCCCACGAGCGGCAGCGGCAAGCTGTTCGTGACCGACGCCGTCATCCGCAACAACGGCGTGGGATCGACCGGCACGGGGCTGCATCTGATCGCGACCACGGGGCCGGGGTTCGTGGCCACCGTCGACGGGCTCCGGTCGGAGAACAACGTGGCCGGCATCAAGGCGGAGACCCTGGGCGTGATCACGGTGCGCAACAGCCTTGCGGCCAACAACGGCTACAGCGGATTCTCGGCGGTCACACCTGCGGGCTCAGGCTCGCTTCGAATGCTGATCGAGAACAGCGTCTCCACCCACAACGGAACGAGCGGGGTCGTGGCCAGCGGCGGCTTCGCCACCGTCACCATCAGCAATCTGGCCGTAACGGACAATGCAAACGGGTTGAGCCAGGGTTCCGGGGGAACGATCATCTCCTTCGGCAACAACCGGGTCCAGGGCAACACGGTGGACGGCTCTCCCAACCAGACGCTCACCGAGCGATAGACGACGATGATCAAGCACAGATCATTTCCTGGACTCGCCACGCTGACCGCTTGCTGCCTCGGCCTCTGCCTTTCGTCGGCATTGGCGGCGGCTCCCCCGAGCTTGGTTCCAACGGCGCCTTCCACTCAGGATGTCGAGTTGATCGTGCTTCTGGCCGCCGGTCCCTCCGTGCCCCTTCCGGAGGCGCTGGTCGCCGACGTCAATCGAGGACGCTCGCCCTTCCATCTGCCGGCCGAGCCGTCCAAGGCGCGCACCGCGCTCTCCTTCCGGGCCTCCGGCGAGACCCTGGCCCAGCTTCGCGCCAATCCCGGCAGCCCGCGCGCCCGCCTGGAGCGCTACATCATCCTGAGCTTTCCGCCTGGCGTGAACCTGGCGGCGATCAAAGCCGCACTGGCCGCCCACCCGCACGTGCTGAACGTTGAGGAGAACGTGCCGTTCACGCTGTCGGTCGTTCCGACGGATCCCGGCATGCAGAACACCGGCGATCCGGCGACCTATCAGTGGGGGAGCTATACGCTCAACCTTCCCGCCGCCTGGGACCGCATCCACGGTCACGCCTACGTCGGGCTGACCGACACCGGCCTGGAAGTGAACCATCCCGACCTGCGCCCCTATCACCTCAGCGGCTCCAGCTGGATCTTCGACGGCGGCGGCTTCCGCCCCCAGTTCTCCTGGGATTTTGGCTACAACGACGCGAACGTCGACGAGGCGGACCACCCCGCGGGCGTCACGCTCACCCACCTCGGCCATGGGACGCATACCAGCGGCATCATCGCGGCCGCTACGAACAATGGTACGGGAGTCGCCGGCGCCTGCTGGAACTGCAGCCTGATGATGGCCAAGGTGACATTTATTTATGCAGGCAGCAACGCAGCATCGACCGTAGCCTTGCAAGCCGCGGGCACGACGTGGCTTGTCGATCACGGAGTTCAGGTGATGAGCTCCAGCCTTGGATACGACAGCATGAGCTGCGGTGCTAACAACCTGAGCGATGATCTGAAGATGGAGTGCACGGCGCTGGCTCTTGCCGAGGACCGCGACGTCACGATGTTCGCCTCCTCCGGGAATGACGAGAAAGATATCCGTTTCCCTGCGAGCGACTCGCGGGTGATTTCAGTCGGTGGCATCTCCCCGGACAGCTCGTTCTGGGTGGAATCCGTTTGTCCGCAGCCCGGCTACACCGGGACGACCGAATGCGGCTCCAATTACACGAAGACACCGGGCAGCGCCATGCAGGCGCTCGTAGCCCCGGCCAAGAACGTGCTGTCGACGACTTATGAAGGATGGGTCTATATTGCGGGCAAGTGCGGCGACGGCTCGGCCTATGGCGTCTGCACCGGGACCTCCATGTCGTCGCCTTATGCCGCCGGCGTGGGCGCCCTGGTCCGTTCGGCCAATCCGCTGCTCACCAAGGCGAATGTGCGGACCATCCTGATCAACAACGCCAGCCGGGCGGGCTCCTGGGACCCGCAGCTCGGCTACGGCGTACCGAACGCCGACACGTCCGTGCAGAGCGCCATGGGCACGGCCGGCGGACAGGTGCTCGCCAACCGCCTGACACCGCTCTTCAGCCTCTACAGCTCCGGCGCCGAGGACTCCTACTACACCACGGCTCCGCAGATGGCCGCGGCGGCGATCCTGGACCCGGCGGCACCCTATGCAGCGGTAGGGCCGGTCATCAACGGATATACCCAGTTTCCCGGCGCGGCCTGCGTTGCCTCTCCATGTACGAGAAGAGTCCCCGGAGCGTCGGTCTACCTCTTCACCAGCGATCACGCACCCTATGCCGGCGCCCCGGCGCTGGTGCCGCTCTACCGGATGAGCTATAAGGGAACCAACCCCAACGGCAACGCCAGCCATCGGGACACCACCTACACCACGCAGACCACCGGCGTCACCGCGTTCAAGGGAGCCGGCTACGACCTCGACGGCATCGAGGGGTACCTCTACCCGATTTGTGCACCGGAGCCGTCCTGCATTCCATCGGGGGCGGTGCGCCTGTACCGGCGCTACAATCCACAGCGCGACGACTACGCCATATTTCCGGAGTCGGAGCTGGCGCAGATGGTGAGCCAGGGCTACACCTCCACGGGGGGCGTCAACGAGGTGATCGGCTACGTCTATCCCAACGTCGACAGCGATGGCGATGGCCTGATCGACGGCTTCGAGCTCCTGGCAGGCACCAACCCGCTGGTCGCCGACAGTGATTGTGACGGGATCTCCGACGGCCAGGAGGTCCTGAGCTATCCCTACACCGACCCGCTGGGACCCGGCTGCGCGGGGGCGCCGGTCTGGGTGTCGGCCAGCGGCAACGACGGGAACAACTGCAGCCAGGCGACCCCCTGCAGGACTTTCTCCAGAGCGCTCTCCAGGATCGCCTCCGGAGGCGAGATCGACGTCCTGGATTCCGGCGATTTCGGCCCGCTGACGATCAATAAATCGGTCTCTCTGATCTCCGCGGGACCTCTGGGCGGCATTCAAGCCGGCGCCGGCTCCGCCATCACGATCAATGCCGGTCCCAATGACAAGGTCGTGCTGCGCGGTCTCACCCTCGACGGGCTCGGCACGGGGGCGAACGGAATCTCCTTCACCGCTGGCGGCTCCCTGTACGTCGAGAGCTGCACGGTCAACGATTTCAGCCAGTATGGGATCGATTTCGCTCCCACGAACGGTAGCGGCAGGCTGTTCGTAACCGACACCCTCCTGCGCAACAACGGCGTGGGGGGAACCGGGGGCGGGCTGCACCTGCTGGCCACCACGGGTCCGGGATTCGTCGCGGCGGTCGAAGGGCTGCGGGCGGAGAACAACGTGTTCGGCCTCAAGGCGGAAGTCCTGGGGACCGTCACCATTCACAACAGCCTCGCCGCGGGCAACGGCTATAGCGGATTCTCGGCTACGGCGCCTTCCAGCCCTGGGTCGGTAAAAATGCTGATCGATGACAGCGTCTCGACCCACAACGGAACGAATGGGATTCTGGCGAACGGTTTTGCGACGGTCACCCTCAGTAAGGTCGTCGTGACGGACAACCAGAACGGATTGAATTTCGCGTTGGGAGGTCTGATCCTCTCGTTCGGCAACAACAAGGTCCAGGACAACGCGACGGACGGCGTGCCGAGCCAGACGATCACGAATCGTTAGACCGCGATGCAGCCGAACATCCTGTTCGTGATGGCGGACCAGATGCGCGCGGACGCGCTCGGGATCGTGAACGGGTGGACCCGGACCCCGAATCTCGATCGGCTCGCGCGCGAGGGGCTTCTGCTTCGTGGCCTGATCACCAACTCGGCGGAGTGCATTCCGGCCCGCTTCAGCCTTGCGCTCGGTCTGTATCCGCACCAGACCGGCGTATGGCAGAACGGGACGTTCACCCTCAACCCGGAATGCCCGAACTGGATGCAGGCCGTCGAGCGCGCCGGATACCGCACCAGTCTGTTCGGTAAGACCCACCTTCATCCCCATGAAGGCGATCTGCGGGACCGCGTACATCTCATGCATGCCTACGGGCTGCAGGTGGTGGACGAGACCGCCGGGCCCCACGCGAGCGCGCAGGTCTTGAGCCACATGACGCAGTCCTGGCAGGAGCATGGGCTCTGGGATCTCTACCGCCAGGATCTCGCCGACCGCGCCAGCTCGAAACGCTATGTCGCACGACCCTCGGTGCTCGGCGCCGAGCATCATTACGACGTCTATGTGGGACGCCAGGCCGCGAGCCATCTGGCGGGCCTCGCCGATGATCGGCAGCCCTGGTTCTGCTGGGTGAGCTTCGGCGGTCCGCACGAGCCCTGGGACGCTCCCGAGCCCTACGCGAGTCTCTACGCGCAGGCGGACATGGGTTCTCCCGTGCCGCGCCTGCGCGGGCACGAGCAGACTCGCGGCCTGCTGCGATGGGCGTTCGACTCCGCCCACTACAGCCCGCCTCTGCAACCCGACGAGGTGCGGGCCATGCGCGCCAACTACGCGGGCAACGTCACGCTGATCGACGAGCAGATCGGGAACCTCCTGGAAGTCGTTCGCAGGCGGGGAGAGCTCGAACGGACGTTGATCGTCTTCACCTCGGATCACGGCGAGATGAACGGCGATCAGGGACTGATCTACAAGGCCAACTTCCTGGATCCCGTCGTGCAGGTGCCGCTGATCGTCCGGCCGCCGCTTCCCGGGACCATGAGCGGAGGGCGCGAGTTGAACGTGATCGCCGAATTGATGGATGTCGGCGCCACCCTCGTCGACTATGCCGGAGGCAGCCTCGCCGGGCCGTCGCACGCCAGATCGCTGCGGTCGTCGATCGAAGGCACGGCGACGGCGCACCGGGAATTTGCCGTCAGCGAGTTTGCCCATCACACGGCGATCGTCGATCCCCGCTGGAAGATTGAATTCGGACCGGACGACCGCCCTGCGATCCTGTTCGATCGCGCCGGTGATCCGCTGGAGCAGGTCAACCTCGCCGATGACCGTCGGTATGCCGGCACGACGGCCGACCTCAGAGAGCGCCTGGTTGCTTTTCGTGCCGCGACGCCGGCTCCTGCCGTGAAGGCGACTCATGACGATTGATCCCGGCTCCGTGCTGTTCGTCACGCTCGACTCTTGCCGCTACGACACCTTGGCCGGCGCGCGGGTGCCGGCCCTGCGCAAGGTCGGCCCGCTGCACGAGGCGCAGGCGCCGTCCCATTTCACTTTCGGTTCGCACGCGGCGATGTTCGCGGGCTTCACGCCGGGGGTGGCGGCGGTCGCGGCGCCGCTGATCAATCCGAAGTTCGGGAAGATCTTCAAGCTCGCCGGCGCGGCCTTTCCCGGCAAGGGCGGCGAGGGTTTCGTCCTGGAGGGGCGAAACATCATCGAAGGGTTCAAGCGCCTGGGTTATCTCACCCTCGGCTCCGGCGCCGTCGGCTGGTTCGATCCGGACACGCCGGCCGCCCGGCTCCTGATGGGTGAGTTCGACGAATTTTTCTATCCCGGGAACTCCTGGTCGCTCGCCCGCCAGCTCGCCTGGATCGATCAGAAACTGGAGCGGCCGTCGCGGTCGCCGGTCTTTCTGTTCCTCAACATCGGCGAGACCCACGTTCCCTACTACTACGAAGGCGCGCCGTGGAGCCGCGACGACAATCCCTGCGTTCCGTTTCAGACGGTCGATCGTTCGGCGGACTGCCGCCTGCGGCAACGCGCCTGCCTCGAATTCGTGGACGAGGCTCTGGGTCCGCTGCTGGAGCGCTTTTCAGGGGCGACGATCGTTCTCTGCGGCGACCACGGCGATTGCTGGGGCGAGGATGGGCTGTGGGAGCACGGCATCAGCCATCCGATGACGCTGACCGTTCCGCTCCTCATTCGCCTGCGCGGCGCCGGGATCGGCGGGCCGGAGACGACCACGAATGATGAAGGGCGCAGCAGCGTCTACGACGCCGTGCCGGCCGGGCCGATCGAGGAATTCCTCGCCCGCACCGAAGGGATGACCAGCCGCGGGGAGGCGAAGTTTCTCTACGAGCTCGCCCGCGAGGTGCGGAGCGGCTGCATCGTGGAGGTGGGGGCTTATCGCGGTCGCTCTACGGTCGCGCTCGGCCGCGGCTCGCTCGACGGCCACCGGGTCCCGGTCTTCTCGATCGAACCGCACCAGGCCTTCACGGGAGTGCTCGGAGGCCGCTTCGGCCCGGCCGACGCGGGGGCCTTCCATCGGGCGATGCTCGAGACCGGCTGCTACCACGTGGTGCGCCTGGTCAGTCTGGCCAGCGAGCAGGTCGTGCGGGACTGGCGCTCGCCGGTCGCTCTGTTGTGGATCGACGGCGATCACCGGTACGAGGGTGTGCGCCGTGACTTCGAGAGCTGGAGGCCGCACCTGATCGAGGGTGCCCTGGTGGTGTTCGACGACGCCGACGATCCCGCGATTGGGCCATATCGCCTGATCGCCGAGCTCCTGGCGGCCGGCGAAGTCGAGAAGGTCAGGGAGCTCGGTAAGATCATGGTGCTGCGGGCGCGCCGAACGGGGCCACCGTCCGGCGCGCTCTAAAGAGGAGCTGCTAATGCTGCGGAATGACGGGAGGAAGGGTGCCGTCGATGGTGTTGCCGTCCATGCGGTTGTTCCCGTAGGACGACAAAACTCCACCATTCGCGGTGCTCATCCCCGTACCGTTTCCGGTGACGCTCGTATTGGCGCAACGTAAGGTCGCGCCATCCGCTCGGGGGCCAAAGCCGTTATTCGCGATCGCGGTCCCATCGACCATGACCTGGTTTTGGGTCAACCCGCCGCCGACAGCGACGATGCTCGCGTTGAGGTTGCCGGAGGCCGAGCCGCCCTGGACGGTGACATTGGTGGCGACCGCACCCCCTGAGCCATCCGAGCGCAATCCGAAATTGTTGTTGCTGAGCTGAGTGTCCTCGATCATGGCTCTTGCCGTGACGTTGGCGCCCGCCTTGATGCGGATGCCGCCGCTGGAGGCGCCGTTGTTGTTGCGAATGATCGAGTGGCTGACGAAGAGCTGGCTGGTGGTGGCCGAGAGGCTGGTGGGCACGAAGTCGATGCCGATCTGGGTGAAGTTGTTGATCGTGCAGTTCTCGACGTGGACGGCACCGGCGGAAAGAACCTTGACACCGACGAGACTCGTTCCGAGACCCTCGAAGTCGAGCCCGCGGAGGACCACGACGTCGTTGATTCCGGCGTTGATAACGATGGCGTTGGTGCCGGAGACGAGCACTCCGGCCTCGAACCTTTCGGAGGAGATGGTGAGGGACTTGCCGATCGTAACCGCGCCGAAGCCGCCGGGATCGAGGACATCGATCTCACCGGCGGCGGCGGTCTTCGAGTAGGCGCCCGCGAAGGTCTTGCAGGGCGCCGTGCGGCTGCACGGGTTGGCATCGTCGCCGACGCCCGAAACCCAGGTCCGGGTTGCCTGGGCCTGAGCGGCGACGCTGACCGCGAGAAGAACGAGAAACGCTAACAGGGTGTGAATAGAAAGTCGTGCTTTCATGGGAACTCCTTCTCCAAAAAGTTGGGCATACGCTACCAACGCCTAATCAACAGACGAGGGGGGACTGAACGACTATAAGACCGTGCCGGCCGATCGTCAATATCAGGCGCGCGGGCGGGCGAATTGTTACGGCGTCGTCGCCCCGCCGATCACCAGCACCAGCTCCCCCTTGATCGACGGCCGGCCCTTCATCTCGGCGAGCAGCCCGGAGAGGCGGCCGCGCAGGATCTCCTCGTGCATCTTGGTCAGCTCGCGGGCGAGGGCCGCCGGGCGGTCTCCGAGCTCGGCCAGGGCGTCCTCGAGGCTCGCGAGGAGACGGTGGGGGGACTCGAAGACCACCAGGGTATGGCCGAGGCCTGCCCAGTGCTTGTAGAAGGAGCGCCGCTTGCCGGTCTTGGGGGGAGGGAAGCCGGCGAAGGTGAAGGGATAGGGCGGCAGCCCCGAGGCGACCAGGGCGGTGAGCGGGGCCGAGGGGCCGGGGATCGGCTCGATCCGCACCCCCAGGGCCGCGGCCTCGCGCACCAGCAGGAAACCGGGGTCGGAGAGCAGCGGGGTGCCGGCGTCGCTCGCCAGGGCGATCGTCTTCCCCTCCTGGAGGTCGGCCAGCAGGCGCGGCAGGCGCTGCCGCTCGTTGTGCTCGTGGAGCGAGACGAGCGGCTTCTTGATCCCCAGGTGAGCGAGCAGGCGGCCGGTGTGGCGGGTATCCTCGCAGGCCACCAGGTCGGCCGACTCGAAGGCGGCGCGGGCGCGCGGCGAAAGGTCGTCGAGATGGCCGATCGGGGTGGCGACGACCAGGAGCTTGCCGGGCATTGTCCTCCCCCTTGTCTCTGCCACGGAACCGTTGCGGCGGATGCTAGCATGGCCTGCATGAAGACGGTCCTGCTCGCTCTCGTCACCCTCCTCGCGGCGGGCTCCCCAGCCCTCGCGCAGAAGAAGTCGGCCCAGAAGGCCCCGGCTCCATTGGCTGCGGCATCCGCGGCATCCGCGGCATCCTCCGCGCCGTCCAAGGCCGCTCTCCAGGACCGGGTGCTCGCGGTGGTCGACGACGACCCGATCCTCGACTCCGACGTCGAGCGGGTGGTCCGGCTCGGGCTCGAGGCGCCGAAGCCCGGCGAGGGGGACGAGCCGCTCCGCCGCCGGGTGCTCAACGAGCTGATCGAGCAGCGGCTGCAATTCCACGAGATCGACCGCTTCGGCTTCCAGCAGGTGCCGGTGAGCGAGATCGAGAAGCGGGTCGCCGCGATCCGCGCCCGCTTCCCGGACGACGCCTCCTTCCAGAAGGCGCTCAAGGAGGTGGGGCTCGACCCCAAGCGGCTGCGCCAGCTCGTCACCCGCCAGCTCCTGGTGCTCACCTATGTCGACGAGCGGCTGGGGGTCAACGTCTTCGTGACCCCGGATGAGATCGGCCGCTACTACCGCGAGGTGCTGACCCCCGAGATGCAGAAGCGCGGCCAGCCGGCGCCGCCGCTCGACGACGTGCGCGACGACATCCGCGAGACCCTGAAGCAGCAGAAGATCACCGCGGAGATGACGAAGTGGACGCAGGGCCTGCTCGAGAAGGCGGACGTCGTCGTCTATCCCGCCACGCGGACCGACCGTCCGCTGCCGCCGGTGGTCAAGACGATCCGCGGCGCCCAGAAACCGCAGACCCCGCAGACCCCGCAAAAGAAGAACGGCGCCAAGAAGCCGCCCCTCCCCGTCAGGCTCTAGAAGTACAGCGCCACGTACTGCTCGTAGGACGCGAGGACCCCCAGGACGTAGTCGCGGGCCTCCCGGGTGCCGATCTTGGAGAACAGCTCCTCGGGCTCCTGGCTGAAGCACTGGTTGCGCCAGACGACCGCCTCCGGCTCCCCCGCCTGGTAGCCGGCGAGCGCCGGCACCACCGCGCCGCCGAAATCCTTGAGCAGGGCGCTGAGATAGATGGCGCCGAAGGCGATCGAGAACCTCGGGGATCTCGAGGTTCTGGGGCGTCAGGCGCTCCAGATGGAGCTGAGGCGCCAGGCGGCGCGCGGTGGCCAGGGTGAGGCGGGTGAGGCCGAGCCGCGGGGCCTGGGAGGGCAGGGAAGGGTTGAACCGGCTCTCCTCACGGAGGAGCGCGGCCAGCAGGGCGGGCTCGACGCCGTGGAGCTGCCGGTGGGCGAGGATGGTTTCCTTGTAGGGGAACGGATAGAGGAGCCGCCGGTACTCCAGCGGCTGCAGCTCCAGAGGGAGCTGGGAGGGCACGCGGTCGCGCAGCCTCTCGGCCATCGCGATCGACTCCGCGATCTCGCCCGACCGCGCGAGCAGCAGGGCGCCGGTAAAGGCGAGCGACGGATTGGAGAGGGGAAAGCGGGCGCGCACGGCGGGCGCTCCCTGGCGCCAGTCTCCCAGGGCGAGCAGCAGGTCTTCCGGCCGGGTGAGCGGCCCTTTCCACACCGGCCAGCGTTTCACCGGTACCACCGCCAGCCGCAGATAGGGCGCGGCGGCGTGGTCGGCGAGCAGCATCTGATCGAGCCGCCGCCGGGCCGAGCCCTGAGCGGTCACGTCGCCGGCGAGCAGCAGCCAGGCGGCGTGGACGCTGTCGCGATGGCTGGAGGCGGCGAGGCGGCGCCCCTCGGCGGCGGCGATCCGGGCGAGCGGCTCGGCGGTCAGCCGCGCCCGGGCCGAGGTGGCCAGCAGGTGGTGGGGATCGGCCTTCAGGACCTCCAGGTAGCGGGCGACCGCGTCGGCCGGGTTTCCCGCCAGCTCCGCCAGCCGGCCGCTCCAGTAGTCGGCCTCCAGCCGGTCCTCGTTCCGGCCGAGGCGGGCCTGGGCGAGCCAGGCGCCGGCGCGGTCCCCCCGGCCGCGCACGAGATCGGAGACGGCGAGGAAGAGCGCCGCCCGGGCGGCCTCGCTCCGCCATTTGGGGTTCGCCGCGAGCTTCCCGTAGAGCGGCAGGGCGGCGGCCTCGGAGCCGGCGCGCCATTCGATGCGCAGGGCGGCGAGCAGCGCGGGAGCGGCCAGGGACGGCCCCTGGGGATCGGCCAGGTAGGCCTGCTGGTACTTCTGGTCCGCCGCCGCTCCGGCGCCGCGCAGCTCGTGCGCCCGCGCTTCCTGGTAGAAGGCGAGGGCGCGGTCGGCGGGCGTCTTCGCCAGGGTGGCCAGGCGGGCGAAGGCAAGCGAGGCCTCGGCGTAGCGCTGCCCGGAGAGCAGGGCGAGGCCGCTCCAGAGCTGCGTCTCGTAGGTCTCGCGGGCGGAGAGGGCGTCCCCCTTGCCGGCGGCGCGCTGGAGCAGGGGCAGGGCGCGGTCGGCTTCGTCGTGCCGCTGGAAGGTGATGCCCATCAACATCGGCACCCGGCCGTGCTCGGCTTCGGAGACCAGCCTCAGGAGCCGCTCGGCGGCCCGCAGCGCGGGCGCGTCGCCGGTGTCCTCCTGGAGCAGGCCCACCAGCAGGCTGCGGGCGAGCTCGGGGTAGCCGCTGCGCAGGGCGCACTCGCCGCGGGCCAGCTCGATCTCCCGCCGCTGCGGGCCGGGCAGGGACTCCGTCCGCAGGCCGCTCAGCAACTGGCAGTCTCCCCCCTCGGCGAGCGTGCGGACGAGCAGGCGGACCGCTCCCGGGATCAGCGGCGAGCGTGGATCGCCGGCGACCACGGCCGCCACCAGGCCGGCCGCCACCTCGGGGTGCCCTACCCGGTCGTGGTCGTAGGCCAGGCGATAGCGGCTGTAGGGCTGGAGCGCCGGGTTCGCCGCCAGGGCGCGCACGAAGGCGTCGCTCGCCTCCCCGAACCGGCTGAGGGTGTCGAGCAGGTGGCCGCGGAGGTAGTCGAGCCCGAGCCGCCGCGACTCTTCCGGGTGCTGGGCGATCTCCTGCTCGACGCGGGCGAGCTCCACGCGCTGCTGATTGTCGAGCTGCAGCCCGACGAGATCCGGCCGCGGGTCCGCGACGGCGACGGTGAGGGCGAGAGTGAAGAGGCCGAGCATCCCGGGGAGGGAGCCGGCGGAGCGGTTTGGGAATGTCCGGGGGGAGACGTCGGCGGTGTGCCTACGTGCCCATGGGAACCGACCACCGCGCGACTCGCGCGCCGAGCCGCTGCAATTTCAGTTCCATTTGCTCATAGCCACGGTCCAGGTGATAGATGCGGTCGATCACCGTCTCCCCCTCGGCCGCGATGCCGGCCAGCACCAGGCAGGCCGAGGCGCGCAGATCGGTCGCCATCACCGCCGCTCCGGTCAGCCGCGTGGGGCCGTGCACCTGCGCCCTGCCGCCGTCGACGCGGATGTCGGCGCCCATCCGCGCCAGCTCCGGCGCGTGCTGGAAGCGGTTTTCGAAGATGGTCTCGCTGATCGTCGAGACGCCGTAGGCGCAGGTCATCAGCGTCATGTACTGCGCCTGGAGGTCGGTGGGGAAGCCGGGATGGGGCGCCGTCTCGAGGTCGCGGGCGGCGATCCCCTGCTCGGCACGGACGCGGATGCCGTCCGCCTCGACGGAGACCGCGGCGCCGACCGCCGCCAGTTTGTCCAGCAGGGGCGCCAGATCGGCGGCGTTGGCGTCCTCGAGCAGCACGTCGCCGCCGGTGAGCGCGGCGCCGATCAGGTAGGTGCCCCCCTCGATGCGGTCGGGGATGATCGTGTGCTCGGCTCCCCCGAGGCCGTCCACGCCGTCGATGACGATCGTCTCCTCGCCGGCGCCGGAGACGCGGGCACCCATGGCGTTGAGCAGGTTGGCGAGGTCGATCACCTCGGGCTCGCGGGCGCAGTTCTCGAGCACCGTGGTGCCGCGGGCGAGCACGGCGGCCATCATCACGTTCTCCGTGCCGGTGACGGTCGGCATGTCGAAGCGGAAGCGGGTGCCGGTCAGCCGGGCGGCGCGGGTCTCCACGTAGCCGTGGGAGAGCGTCACCTCGGCGCCCAGGGCGGTGAGCGCCTTCAGGTGCTGATCGATCGGCCGCACGCCGATGGCGCAGCCGCCCGGCAGCGACACCCGGGCGTGCCCCTCCTTGGCGAGCAGGGGGCCGAGCACGAGGACGCTGGCGCGCATCGTCTTGACCAGATCGTAGGGGGCGTCGTGCTCCGGGTTCGGCCGCTCGCGGCGGAGCACGATGGCGCCGTCCTCCTCCCGCGACTCCATGCCGAGATGGTCGAGCAGCTTCTGTAGGGTGCGGATGTCGCGCACCCGCGGCACGCGCCGCAGCGTCAGCGTCTCGTCCGTCAGCAGGCTCGCCGTGAGCGCCGGCAGGGCGGCGTTCTTGGCCCCGCTCGCCGCGACCCGGCCGCGCAGCCGCGTCGGTCCTACGATGTGGAACTTTTCCATGGCTTCCCTTCCGAATGGCTCCCTTTCAAGACTCTCGATCGTAATGACGCCGCAGGAGGATGGTGCGCGGGATCCCGGAGTAGTCCTCCCGCGCCTCGGCGACCTCCAAGCCGGCGGCCGCGGCGTGCCGGCGCACCGCCGCGAGCTGTCCGCGGCCGATCTCGACCGCCAATGGTACTCCCGGACGCAGGCCCCGGCCCTGGGCGAACAATCGTTCCAGGATCGAGTCCCCCGAGCCGGGCGGGAAGAGTGCCAGGGCCGGCTCGAAATTGCAAACCTCCGGCGACATCTCCGGGATCTCCGCGCGGTCCACGTACGGGGGGTTGCTCATCGCCAGGTCGAAGCGGGAGAGGTCGAGCCCACCGGTGAGGTCGAGGCCGAGGAGATGGATGCGGTCTCGCGCGCCGTGCCGCCGGGCGTTGCCGTCCGCCACCGCCAGGGCCGCGGTCGAGAGGTCGGCCGCCACCACCCGGGAGCCGGGGATCTCGAGCGCCAGGGTCACGGCGAGGATGCCGGAGCCGGTGCCGACGTCGAGGATCCAGGGCGAGGCCGGCAGCCGCAGCCCGAGCGCCAGCTCGACCAGGTGCTCGGTTTCGGGCCGCGGGATCAGCACCCGCGGATCGACGTGGAACGAGCGCCCCCAGAACTCCCGCTCCCCCGTCAGATAGGCGACCGGCTCGCCGGTGAGCCGCCGGGCGAGGAGAGCGCGGAACCGCTCCGCCGCCGCCGGGTCCACCTCGGTCTCCTCGCGCGCCAGCAGCCGCGCCTCGGAAAGGCCGAGGACGTGCCCGAGCAGCAGCATCGCCTCCCGGGTCGGCGCGCCGAACGGCGTCGCCGCGAGCAGCGGCCGGGCCTCGGCGAGGAGCTGGCGGACGGTCGGCATCGGCCACCTAGTCTACCCGGGGCATGGCGCCTCTCCGCTTGTGATAGAAGATCCCGACGGACTTTTTCCCGGAGGTCGCCGTGCGACGAGCCCTGACGTTTCTGGTCCTGACGCTGTTTTCCACCCTGTCTCCGGGCGCCGCCGCGGCCTTCGACGCCCCGGCGATGACGGGTTGCGAGGAGGTCTCCGCCAATCTCGCCGCCGCCTCCAAACGGCTCGGCAAGCTGGGCGCCACGGCCACCGGCGAGCAGGCGTTCTCCGCCTTCCTGCTGGCGGCCACCCGGGCCTTCCACATGGTCGACGACGCCGGCCCCACCGGCACCGTGGCGCGTCTCGGCGGGCTGCGGCAGGGGGCTCCGGTGGCGCCGGAGGACTCCCGGCTGGCCGGGTGCGTGCTGCGCAGCTACACCCTCGCCCGCTACGGCGATGCGATGGTCCGGGATCTCCGCGAGATGGTCCACTTCCAGACCTTCGCCGTCGAGGGGAAGGAGAACTGGGACCTCCCTGAATTCCTGCGCCAGCGCGAGTGGCTGCAGCGGCGCGCCCGCGCCCTGGGCCTCCCGTTCAAGAGCTACGACGGCCGGGTGGAGGAGCTGACCCTGCCGGGGCCGAAGCCCGTCCTCGCCCTGCTGACCCACGGCGACGTCCAGGGGGTCGAGGGGCAGCGGTGGTCCTCTCCCCCCTTCGCGGCCGACGTCGTGGGCGGTCCCAACGGCGAGAAGAAAATCGTCGGCCGTGGCACCGAGGACGACAAGGGACCCCTCGTCGCGGCCCTCTACGCCCTGGCCGCGCTCCGCGATTCCGGCTGGACCCTCGATTCCACCGTCCGCCTGCTGATCGCCAACGGCGAGGAGACGAGCTGGGACGAGATCCCCTACTACCTCGCCCGCGCGCCCAGCCCTGAGCGCACGATCGGCCTCGACGCCGCCTACCCGGTCACCCACGCCCAGAAGGGCTACGGCATCGTCACCTTCCGCGCCCAGCCGGTGGCCGCTCCCAAGGCGGGCAAGTGGCGGATCGTCCGGATGAGCGGCGGCAGCGGCATGTCGATCATCGCCGAGCGCGGCGAGGCGCTGCTCGAACGGACCGGCACGGCGGAGGAGCGTTCAGGCGCCGAGGCCGAGCTGAGCCGCCTCGCCGCCGGCTGGGCGAAGGCCCATCCGCCGGCGAAGCTCGCGGTGAGCCGCGGCGAAGGGAGCGATCTTCTCAAGCTCACCGCCGAGGGACATGGCGGGCACTCCTCCGTGCCGACGAGCGGCCACAACGCCCTCGGCGACCTCACCGCCTTCCTGGCCACCCTCGACCTGCGGATGGACCCCTGGGGGAGCCTCGCCTCCTTCACCGGCATCGCCGCCGGCACCGAGACCGACGGCGCCTCGCTCGGCTTCGCCCGCCGCGATCCGGTGATGGGGGAGCTGACCTCCAACCTCTCTTTCCTCCGCGAGGACCAGGGCGCGCCGGTGGCCGAGATCAACATCCGCTATCCGCGCGGAATCACCAAGGCGGTGATGGAGAAGCAGCTCGCCGACCGCGCCGCCGCCTTCTCCCGGCGGACCGGCGCCGTCATCGCCACCACGGTGAACCTGACCAGCGAGCCCCACCTCGCTCCGGCGGAGGGGCCGCTGGTCGCCAGCCTGCTCCAGGTCTGGCAGGACGTGACGGGCAACCCCGGGCGGCCGGTCGCCATCGGCGGCGGCACCCAGGCCCGCCTGTTCAAGGGGGGCGTCGACTTCGGCCCCGCCGAGGACATGGAGCACTACCGCGGCCACGGCACGGACGAGTACCTGACCCAGGCGGAGCTCCGCCGCATCGCCGAGCTGACCGTGGCCGCCGTGTGGAAGCTGACCGGGCCGCCGGCGGCGGCGAAGCCCTCGAAGCCGTGAGGGGATGATCCGCGACGCCGGGCGACGGTCTTCATCGACCCGCGTCCGCCGCCCCGGGCCCCTCACCACCCCGGCCCTCCTCTCCCACCTCCCCCCCGGCCGCCGGGAGAGGAGGGAGTGGTTGGTCTGAAAAAGAAAAAAAGGAGAAGAATCGGGCTTCTTGAGCCCCCTCTCTCCCGGGTGAGGGAGGGGGGTGGGGACGGGAGAGAGGGGGTTGGGGGAGTGAGGGGCCTACCGTTGCGAGGCCCGGGACGCTCAGTGCGTCCGCGCCTGCTCTCCCATCTTCTGCGCCTGGAAGTGGGAGGTCAGCGGCTCGATCAGCGAATCGAGGTGCCCTTCGAGGATCGTCGGGAGCTGGTGGACCGAGAGGCCGATGCGGTGGTCGGTGACCCGGCTCTGGGGGAAGTTGTAGGTGCGGATCTTCTCCGAGCGGTCGCCCGAGCCGACCATGCGGCGGCGCTCCTCGCTCACCGCGGCGTCGGCCTTCTCGCGCTCCATGTCGAGCAGGCGGGCCTTGAGGACGCGCAGCGCCTTCGCCTTGTTCTTGATCTGGCTGCGCTCGTCCTGGCAGGAGACCACGAGGCCGCTGGGGAGGTGCGTCAGCCGCACCGCCGAGTAGGTGGTGTTCACCCCCTGGCCGCCGGGGCCGGAGGCGCAGAAGCGGTCCACCCGGATGTCCTTCTCGTCGAGCGAGACGTCCACGTCCTCGGCCTCGGGGAGCACCGCGACGGTCACCGCCGAGGTGTGGATGCGCCCGGCCGCCTCGGTGGCCGGCACCCGCTGCACGCGGTGGACGCCCCCCTCGTACTTCAGGCGGCTGTAGGCGCCCCTCCCCTCGACGATGGCGGAGACCTCCTTGATCCCCCCGGCGCCGGACTCCGAGAGGTCGATCACCTCCACCCGCCACCCCTGCTGCTCGGCGTAGCGGCTGTACATGCGGAACAGCTCGGCGGCGAACAGCGTCGCCTCGTCGCCGCCCGTGCCGGCGCGGATCTCCAGCACCACGTTGCGCTCGTCGTTGGGGTCCTTGGGGGTGAGCTCGCGCCGCAGCCGCTCCTCCAGCTCCGCGATGCGGACCGCGAGTTGCTGGCGCTCCTCGTGCACCATGTCGTAGAGGTCGTCGTCCTTGGGCATCGTCGCCAGCAGCCCCTCGTTCTCCTCCCGCTCCTTCTGGACCTTCATGTACTCGCGGTAGAGCTTGACCGTCGGATCGATCTCCGACAGCGTCTTGTTCAGCTCGCGGTACGCCTTGGGGTCCGAGAAGACGGCGGGATCGCTGAGCCGTTGCGACAGCTCCTGATGGGTCTTCTCCAGCTCGGCCAGTTTTTCGATCATGATCTTTGGACCTTGAACCTTATGTGGCGGCCGCGACGGCCACCGGGTCGGCGGCCACCCGGGGCGTCGTGCGGTCTTCGAGCAGGCCGTCCTCGCGCAGCGCCTCCTCCAGCGCGGCGATGGCGACCTCCAGCATGTCGTCCGTGGGCTCCTGGGTGGTGATCCGCTGCAGCGCGAGGCCCGGGGCTACCAGCAGGGCGAAGAGCGGCGCCGCCCGGTGCTTCGCCGTGAAGCGCAGCACCTCGTAGGAGAGCCCGGCGATCGCCGGCACCAGCAGCAGCCGGCCGCCGAACTTGACCAGCAGCGGCGCCGTCTTCGGGATGAAGGCGAAGACCAGGATCGACACCAGCAGCACGAAGAGCAGGAAGCTCGTGCCGCACCGCGGGTGCAGCCGGCTCTGGGCGCGGGCGTTCTCCACGGTCAGCGGCAGCCGCGCCTCGTAGTTGAACACCACCTTGTGCTCCGCCCCGTGGTACTGGAACACCCGGTGGATGTCCTTCATCCGCGAGATGGCGAAGATGTAGCCGAGGAAGAACAGCGCGCGCAGCGCGCCGTCCACCAGGTTGAACCCCAGGCTCGAGAGCTGGCCGCCGAACAGGTGCCGCTCCGCGAGCTGCGTCAGCCAGAGCGGCAGCAGCAGGAAGACCACGGCGCCGAACGCGATGCCGATCGACATCGAGCCGGCGACGGCCCAGTTGGATTTCTCCCGCTTCTCCTGCTTCTCTGGAGCCGGCTTGACGGTCTCACTCTTATCTTTATCTTCTTCGGCCATCGCCTGCTCGGCCGAGAAGTTGAGCGCGCGGATGCCCAGCGCGAGCGACTGGAAGAGCACCGCCACGCCGCGCAGCACCGGCAGCTTGAGGAACGGGTAGCGCCTGGAAAGCCCGGTCACCTTGCCGCGCAGGAAGGCGATCGAGCCGTCCGGCCGGCGGACGGCGACGCCATAGGCGCCGGGGGAGCGCATCATCACTCCCTCGATCAGGGCCTGGCCGCCGACCAGCAGCTCGCCCTCGGGGCTCGTCGTCGGACTCATGATGTTGGAGATCTCCGCCCCCGGCCGGTCCGGCCGGGGGTCGCGTGCTGGGGAAGCCCTAGGCCCGGCGTCCGGAGCCGGAGGCCGCGTACCGCTTCTGGAACCGCTCGACGCGGCCGGCGGTGTCGATCAGCTTCTGCTTGCCGGAGAAGAACGGGTGGCAGGCGTTGCAGATCTCCAGGCGGACCTCGTCGCTGGTGGAGTGGGTCTCGAAGGTGTTGCCGCACGCGCAGGTGACGGTCACCATGTTCAACTGGGGATGCATGTCTTTCTTCACGGTCGCGATCCTTCTTTTTTAGATGGTTTCGCCTGAGGGGCCTTGGGCTCCAAGAATCCGAAAGCCTAGCCGATCGTGTCCGATCTGACAAGCTTGAGTCCCCGGCCGCAGGTTTCAACAGGGAAGGGGGGAGGGGAATTCCGGGGTGGGTTCGGGCCGGCGCCCGCTACACTACCCGCATGGACTTCCACCGCGACGCCCTCGTCATCGACGCCCATACCGACGTCCCCACCCGTCTCTGGGAGGAGCCGGCGGACCTCTCGCAGCGCCGGACCGACCGGCACATCGACCTTCCCCGCCTGCGCGAGGGCGGGGTGGACGCGCTGGTCTTCGCCCTCTACGTGCCCGCCGCGCTCGAGCCGGAGCCGGGGTGGGCGCACGCCAAGGAGCTCTACCGGCTCTCCACCGCGGCCCTGATCCCCGGCCAGCTCGTCCAGGTGGCCACCGCCGAAGACCTCCAGAGCGCCGTCCGGCGGGGAGAGGTGGCGGTCGTCTTCGGACTGGAGAACGGCCGCCCGCTGACCGTCTCCGGGGCGCTCGACGACTGCGTCAAGATGGGCGTCTGCTACGTCACCCTCACCCACTGGGCCACCCACGAGTGGTGCGACGCCTCGACCGACGAGCCCCGCCACGGCGGCCTCTCCGCCGAGGGGGAGGGGATCGTCTGGAAGCTGAGCCGGCTGGGGATCCTGCCGGATGTCTCCCACGTCTCGGACGACGCCGTCCTCCACGTGCTGGACGCCGCGCCCGGCCCCGTGATCGCCAGCCACAGCTCCGCCCGCGCCCTCTGCGACCATCCGCGCAACCTGCCGGACCCCCTCATCCGGGAGATCGCCCGCAAGGGGGGCCTGGTGATGGCGAACAGCTACCCGGCCTTCGTCGGCCCCGCCGCCGCGGAGGCGGACGCCGAGCGCGGCCAGGAGATCAAGGAAGAGATGCAGGAGATGGAAGAGGAGTACCTCCGCGACCCGCGCAAGCTCTGGAAGGAGAGGCACCGCCTGGTCGCCGACCGCCCCCTGCCGAAGGTCCCGCTCTCCCTCTACGTGGACCACATCATCCACCTGGTGGACCAGGCGGGAGAGGAGCACGTCGGCATCGGCACCGACTTCGACGGCATCCCGGACGTCCTCGAAGGCTTCGAGGACGTCTCCAAGTTCCCCGACCTCACCGCCGCCCTGCTCGACCGCGGGGTGGACAAGTCCGGCCTGAAGCTGATCCTCGGCGGCAACTTCCTGCGCGTGCTGCGGGAGGGGGAGCGGGTGGCGGAGTAGGGGGAGGCCTGACCGATCTGGACAACGTGGCCTCGCGTCCGGGATACCTCGCCGCCAGCCCGTCAGGGCGGCATTCCCATAGCCCAGGGCGTGAGCCCTGGGGAAGAGGCACCCAACTCTTATTTTGAGCCCTGCCAAGGGCGGCATAACGATCTCCCAAGCGAGGTGATCGACCGGGGGACCGGTCCCAGGGTTCACACCCTGGGCTATGGGAAGGCCGCCCTGACGGGCTCACCTCAAGGCAGCTCCGGAGATTGTCTGGCGCGTTTCGGCGCGTGCTGCCGCGAAGATCCCGTCTCGGGAAGCTTCCCCACGCGTTTATTTGAGAGGGCGAAGCTCCCCCGCGAGTTTTTCGCCAAGAAACTCGCGGGGGAGGGCTGCCCAACGAGATCCGCACGGAAAATCTCGCGGGGGAAGCTCGCCCCTCGAGATTTTCCCGCAAGGATTGGGAGGGGAAGGCTCCCCCGGGAGATTTTCACGAAAAATCTCACGGGGCGGCCCTCCCCCGGGAAACGATCTTGCACGGGAACCCACCCATCGTGCCCATCTTGCGCGCCTTCCTGATGTGGATCGCCGCCGCCGCCTGCCTGTCGCTGGCGGCGGTATCGCTCGCCCAGGAGGGGCGGCTCGGGCTTCCCGGCGAAACCCTGCGGCAGCGGCTCGACGGGATCTTCGCGCCCTTCGACGGCGACCGGCCGGGCGTCGCCGTCGGGGTGTCGCGCAACGGCGAGGTCCTGTTCCAGGCCGGGCATGGCCTCGCCGATCTCGACCGGGGAACGCCGATCGATCCGGACACCGCCTTCCACATCGCCTCGGTGGGCAAGCAGATGACGGCCGTGGCGGTGCTGATGCTGGAGGAGGAGGGGAAGGTCCAGCTCGATCAGCCCGCCTCGCGGTATCTCAAGGAGATGCGCGGCTGGGCCCGCGAGGTCACCGTCCGCGACCTGCTCCAGCACACGGGGGGAATCCCGGACACCTACGAGGCTCTCGGGGAGCGCGAGGGGATGCCCACCGGCCTCGACGCCCTGCGGCTGCTCGCCCGCTGGAAGCGCCTCGACTTCGAGCCCGGCTCCCAGTTCCACTACAGCGACTCCGGCTACGACCTCCTGGGGACGCTGATCGAGCGGGTCTCCCACCGCTCCTATCCGCGGTTCCTGGAGGAGCGCATCCTGCGCCCGGCGGGGATGACGGAGTCCTTCGTCTTCGACCTGGCGCGCCTGGCGAAGGCGAAGCGGGCGCTGGGCTACGAGCGGGGGTTCGGCCGCTGGCTGCCGAAGGACGAGAGCTCGCTCAACCTCCTCTATGGCTCGGGCGGCGTCTACTCGACGGTGGCCGACCTCGCCCGCTACGACCAGGCCTTCTTCGGCAACCGCCTGCTGCCGCCCGCCCGCCGGGCCGAGATGTTCAAGCCCGCCGTGCTGGAGGACGGCGCCGTGGTCCCCTACGGCTTCGGCTGGTTCATGAAGACCGACGAGAGCACCGGGGAGCCCGTCTACTGCCACTCGGGGAACTGGCTGGGGTTCACCGCCTTCTACCTGCACTACCCCAGGGACGGCATGGCCGTGGTGGTGCTCGCCAACAGCTCGGACACCGACTCCGAGTCGCTCGCCCAAGCCACCGCCGCGGCCTTCCGCGCCTTCGGCACCGCGAAGGTGACGGCGCGGGCCCGACACTGACGGTCACAGATCCCGACATTTCCCGACATCGGGCGACATAGTCCCGACATTGCCACGAAATCGTGGCCATCATGCTAGACTGCTGAAAACAAACGGATTTCTGGTTTGACCCGGGCATCATTGCGGCTGGCACTACGGCTGCAATGTCTCCATCCCGGCAATCCAGCCTTTGATCGAGGAGGTCTTTTTGATGAGAACGAAGGGTTCATCTTTGCTGGCGAGGGGCGCGGCCGCCGCTCTGCTGGCGCTGGCGCTGGCGGCGGGGATCGGGGCCGCGCCGGCCGCGGCGCAGAGCTGTGGCGCGACCGTCTCCTGGTTCACCAATCCGAGCATCCCGACGGAGGTCGCCGGGGGTTTGAACGCGAACAACTGCGCCTTCCACCAGCTCGCCTGGCAGGCGTTCGCCGCCCTGATCCAGCCGCAGACGGCGGGTGGATCGTTCTTCGAGACCTGGATGCCCGACTACGGCGTCTTCCCCGCCTCGGGGCCGCCGACCCCCTGGGGGCAGGACCCGATCACCCCCTGCACCAACGACGCGCCGGGGGCGCGGAGCCGCTTCGTCGTCCGCCCCCGGGTGGCCAAGACGGCCGACAGCGCGGTCAATCCGAACTCCACCGACCAGGCCTTCGGCGGCGCCATCTACGACCAGAACAGCAACGTCGTCTACTACGAAGCCTGGGTCAACCAGACGGAGTACAACTTCATCACCGGCTGCCAGTTCTATAACACCGGCTGCATCGCGGCCGCGCCGGCCAACGTGGCGCTGCCGCCGGGCTCGATCGAGCTGAAGACCTCCTGGCGGGTGCTCCCGAACGGCCCCTCGCCGAGCTACTACTCGATCCAGGGGCTGGTGGGGTCGAGCTGCACGCCGGTCACCCTCGGGCTGGTCGGCTTCCACCTGGTGATCAACACGCCGGACCATCCGGAGTTCATCTGGGCCACCTTCGAGCAGAAGAGCAACGCTCCGGACTGCCCGGGCAGCACCAGCAGCGGCTGGTCGTTCTACAACCCGAACTGCCAGCAGGGGGGGAAGCCCTGCGCGGTCAACCAGCAGAACACCAACCCGACCCAGATCTGCCGGGTGACGCCGTGGGGCGGCGGCGACTCGCAGAACGTCGCCAACATCCAGGCCATCGACCAGTCGGCCTACAGCACCATGCAGAAGCTGGCCGCGGTCGATCCCCAGAAGTACGGATATCTGGCCACCTGGAGCAACTACCAGCTGGCGGGCAACCTGTGGACGAACCAGGGCCAGCTCCCGCCGTCGAGCGCCAACGAGAAGGGCTCCACCCTGAACGCCAACACCACGATGGAGACCTTCGCCCAGAACACCACCAACCCCACCTTCACCAACTGCTTCTCCTGCCACCAGGAGCAGGGCGCCTTCACCGGCACGACCCCGGGCAACTTCAGCCATCTGTTCTTCGAGGCGGTGGAGACCGGGGGGTGCGGCGGCGGCCAGTTGCCGCCGGCGTGCACGGCCGGCGGCAGCCGGGTCAAGCGGTCGACGAAGGGGGCGCAAGCGGCCCCGGCAGTGCCGGGGATGATCCCGGCGCACGGGAAGTCGGATCGCTGAGCTCGCAGGGGCGGCCCGATGGGGCCGCCCTGCATCGCCCCGCGCTCGGGATATTCTCTCCCGGCGTGAACGCCTCGCCGCTGTCATCGCCGCCCCCCCGCCCCTCCGCCCTGGAGGAATGGTTCGCCAGCCGGCTCTTCTTCCTGATGTCTCCCCGGCTGACGGCGGCTCTGCAGCCGGAGCCGCCGGACGGCCTCCTGCCGTTCGAGGAGGTCGCGATCGAGCGCAAGCGGGGGCGCGGCGTGCTGACCGCCACCTGGTATCCGGCGGCGACCGGGAGCGGGAGCCCGTCCCGCGGCGCCGTCCTGCTGCTGCACCCCTGGCTGCCGTGGGGGAGGTCCTACTTCTACCGGCGCGGCCGGCTCCAGGCGCTCCGCGCGGCGGGATACGACGCCCTGGCGGTCGACTTCCCCGGCTTCGGCGGCAGCGGTCCGCCCTCCGGTCTCCTTGATCTCGACGTCGAGACGGCCCTGGAGTACCTGCGCCGGCGCAACGGCGGCCGGCCGCTCCACGTCTGGGGGGTCAGCTCGGGCGGCTACTGGGCGCACCTCGTGCTCAGCCGGGTGGAGGGGGTGGCCGGGGCGATGTTCGAAGACGTCTCTTCCCATCTGCTCGAGTGGTCGTGGCGGCGGGTCCCCCGGGGCCGCCCCCTCTACCTGATCTTCCGCACCTTCCTGCGCGGCCCCTACCGCTTCTTCGACCTCCGCCGCCACGCTCCGGCCCTGCGCCTGAAGGCCGCCGCCTACGTGGGGGGCGAGAAGGACCCCGGCGTCTGGCCGGACGAGACCCGCGAGCTCGCCCGCCTCGCCGGCGCCGCCTGCCTGATCGTCCCCGGAGCGGACCACCTAGGCGCGGTCAAGCGGGCGAACCGGGAGGTGATCGAGCTGGCGGTGGAGACGTTTGGGAGGGCGGAGGAGGCGGGGAGTTAGAACTTCCCTCCCAGCCCCGTGCTGGGTCCGAACAGCACCGCGTTGAGGAAGATCGGCGTCGTGGCGCGCCAGAACAACCGGTAGGCGGGGTCCTGGGCGAAGAGGACGACGCTGCCGCGGCCGCGCGGCTCGGTGCCCACCAGCAGCGAGCCGGCGAGACGCTGCTCGGCCTCCGGCCAGGCGAAGCCGGCCACCACGGGGGAGTCGTCGTCGGCCACCAGAACGTCCTGCCGGGGATCGCCGGTCGCCTTCAGCACGTTCGATCCCTCGTAGAGGACGTCCGGCGCGGTGGCGAGGCCGGCGGTGAGCGGGTGCTGCGGCTGCATGCGGGTGGCGAGCACGGCGCCCGGGGTGAAGATCGCCCGCTGGGCGAGCTGCTTCTCGACCGGGCTCTCGACCGACTCCGGGTCCTCGGCCTGGGCGCTCTCCTTCTCGTCCTTCCCCTTCTTCGGCGGCGTCCAGCGCTTGATCGAGGTCAGCTCCTTGTCCTGCAGCCAGGTCACCGCGTCGCCCACCGCCACCAGCTCGCCGCCGGCCTTGATCCAGCCGTCCAGCGCCTCCTTGACCTTGTCGCCGATCCGGTCCTCGTAGTTGCCGCTGGGGAAGACCAGCACGTCGAACTCCCCGAGCGGGATCTGGCGGAGCTGGGCGAGATCGATCCGGTCGTGATCGACGCCGATCTGGCGGTCGAGCAGGTACCAGAGGAAGCCGAAGGAGGTGGCGTCCACCCCTTCGCCGCTCACCAGGCCCACGCGCACCGGGCGCACGGCCACCATGTCGTGCGAGCCGAGCGAGATCCCCTGGATCTCATAGGAGGAGGCGAGGCTCCGGGCGGTCAGCGAGCTCTCCTGGAGCAGCTCCTGGAGGGTGTCGCGGACGCCGTCCGGATTGGCCCGGCGGGGGATGAAGAGGGTGCCGGCCGGATAGCTCGCGCCGGCCGCCGAGAAGGCGCCGAGCGCCAGGCGGTAGTGGAGGTGCCGCCGCTGCAGCGCCGCCGCCAGCCGGTAGCCGGCCACCCCCTGCGGCGGCACCAGCCAGCCGAGGCCTTCCTCGCCATGCTCCCCCTGGATGCCGGCCGCCGGCTCGGCGAGCGGCTTCGAGCTCCCCTCGCCGGCCACGTCGCCCGCCGCCATCCAGGTGCGCAGGTTGTAGGCGAGCGGCAGCGACCAGGCGGTGATGTCGTAGAACTCGGCGTCGAGGTTCTGCTCCAGGCGCTGCCGCTGGCGGTCGAGGAAGGCCTGGTTCATCGGCGAGTCCGTCTCGAGCAGCGCCGCCACCAGGTTGCCGAGAGGCTGGGCGGTGGACACGGCGTAGGTGCCGGCGGCGAAGCGGCGCGGCGGCGCATCTCCCTTCGCCCCCCTGGTCGCCTTCCGGGTCTTCCTGGCGAGATCGCGGACGGGGATCTCGGCCTCCCGGGCGAGCTGCCGCACCCGCACGCCGTGGAGGGTGAGCAGGTCGGCGAGGGCCCGCGCCTCCTGCTGATCGGCGGGCCAGAGATAGGTCCTCGCCGGGTTGGTGCCCGCCTTGGCGCGGTTGGCGGCGAAGTCCTCGCGGATCTTGCGGCCGTTGTGGACGGCGGTGCGCACGGTGGCGAGCGAGGTGGTCAGGTGGCGGGCCACGCGGTCGGCGAGGGTGAGCAGGGTGCCGTCCGGCAGCGCCACGGCGACGCCGGCGCGGCCGCCCCCCGCCATCTCGTAGGTCATGCCCACGGCGCCGCGCAGGCTCGGATAGGAGTCGCCGTAGCCGGGATAGAAGAGGTCGTAGTTCTCTTCCTTGTAGTAGACCCACCCCTGGCGGTCGAAGGCGGCGGCGTTGGCGCGGCCGAAGATGTCGAGCCAGGAGAGGACGCGGCGGTCGATCTGCGGATTGATCGGCTCCGCCGACGGCGGGAAGAAGTAGGACGAGTCGCTGCTCATCTCGTGGAAGTCGACGTAGACCTGCGGCTCCCAGGAGCGGTAGGCGGCGATCCGCTGGCGGGTCTCCTGCTGGCTCGCCCACGCCCAGTCGCGGTTGAGATCGATCACGTAGTGGTTCTGCCGTCCTCCCGGCCAGGGCTCGAAGTGCTCGGAGGCGGTCCGCCGCGGGTTGGCCTCGTCCCCCCGCCGCTGCTTGTAGGCGTTGACGTAGCGCTCGCGGCCGTCGGGGTTCTGCAGCGGATCGATCAGCACTACCACGTCCTTGAGCATCCCGGCCGTCTCCCCTTGGGCGGCGGCGAGCACGTAGGCCGCGGCCATCGCCGCCTCCGCCGAGGAGGACTCGTTGCCGTGGACGCCGTAGGCCAGCCAGACGATCAGGGGGGTGCGGCGCGCCAGGCGCTCCCGCTCCTCCGCCCCGAGCCCCGCCGGATCGGCCAGGCGCAGGGAGTCGCGGCGGATCTCCTCCAGCCGCTCCAGGTTCTCCGCCGACGAGACGGCGACCAGCTTCAGGGGGCGTCCCTCATAGGTGCGGCCGTACTCCCACGCCTTGACCCGGGGCGAGGCCGCGTCCAGGGCCTCGAGATAGGCGACGATGCGGTCCCAGGAGGTGAAGCGGGAGCCCAGCGGGTAGCCGAGGAAGGCGTCGGGCCGGAGGACGCGCTCGTCGAGCGCCGGCAGGTCCAGCGTCTCGCCGTGGGAGAGCGGCGCCAGGAGGCCGGCCGATGTGGAGACCGTGGAGGCCGCGGAGGCCGCGGGGGCCGGCTGCGCCAGGGAAAGCGCCGTCATCGGGAAGACGAGCGCGAGGGTCAGAAGGGCGGTCTTGCGGACCATGGTACGGGACTCTCCTTGCCGGCGGGCTTCTTGCCGCGGGCGGGTCCGAGCGGAAGGGTGCGGGCTCACGAGGGGACGAGGCTCTCGGACGAGATGTTCAGCCGCTTCATCATCTCGTGCAGCGTCGTGGGCTTGACTTGCAGGAGCTCGGCCGCCCGTTTCTGGACGCCGCCGCTCGCCTGCAGGGCGCGGATGATGATCTGCCGCTCGTACTGGCTGATCGCGTCCTTGAACGGGATGCCGTTGGCCGGCAGGGCCGGCGGCATCAGTCCGCCGGCTCCGGCCACCCCGCCGCCGGCGCCACCGGAAAACGACTCGCCGCGCTGGCGGATGGAGCCGGGCAGCAGCTCCTCGGTCAGCGTCTCGCCGGTGGAGAGCACCACGGCGCGCTCGATGGCGTTCTCCAGCTCGCGGACGTTGCCCGGCCAGGGGTGGTCGAGCAGCAGCTCCATGGCGCGCGGCGAGATCTCGCGCAGGACCTTCTCGTTCTCCCGCGCGTAGTGGGAGAGGAAGCTCTGGGCCAGCAGCGGGATGTCCTCGCTGCGCCGGCGCAGGGGAGGGAGGTTCACCGTGATCACGTTCAGCCGGTAGTAGAGGTCCTCGCGGAAGGTCCCCTGCTGGACGGCGCCCTCCAGGTCGGCGTTGGTGGCGGCAATGATCCGTACGTCCACCCGGATCGTGTCGAGCCCGCCCAGGCGCATGAACTCGCGCTCCTGGATCACCCGCAGCAGCTTCGACTGGGTGTCGATCGGGATGTTGCCGATCTCGTCGAAGAAGATCGAGCCGCCGTCGGCGAGCTCGAACAAGCCCTTCTTGCTGGCCACCGCCCCGGTAAAGGCGCCGCGCAGGTGGCCGAAGAGGTTGCTCTCCAGCAGGTCGGCCGGCATCGACCCCGAGTTGACGGTGACGAACGGCCCGCCGGAGCGGCGCGAGTGGTGGTGGATCGCCTTGGCGACCAGCTCCTTGCCGGTGCCGCTCTCGCCGAGCACCAGGATGTTGCTCTTCGACGGCGCGGCGAGCTGGATCAGCTCGTAGACCTGCTGCATCGGCTTGCTCTTGCCGATGATGTTGTCGAAGGCGAAACGCTGGCGAAGCTGCTCCTTGAGCGAGCGGTTCTCGGTGGTCAGCCGGCGCTGCTCCAGCCCCTTGCGGACGGTGAGCAGCACCTCCTCGTTCTTGAACGGCTTGGGGATGTAGTGGAACGCTCCCTCGCGCATCGCCGCGATGGCGCTCTCGATCGAGGAGAAGGCGGTGATCACCACCACCACCAGGTCGGGATCGCGCCGGCGGATCTCGCGCAGCACGTCCATGCCGTGCATGCCGGGGAGCATGAGGTCGAGCAGGACGAGGTCGACCTCTTCACGCTCCAGGACCGCCAGCCCCTCCTCGCCGGTGAGGGCGGCGAGCGGCGTGTGCCCTTCCTTGCGGATGAGCACGGTCAGGATGTCCTGGAGAACCTCTTCGTCGTCGATGATGAGGATGTTCATGCCGAAGCCGCGGCCGCCGGCCCGGAGGCCGAAGGACGGTACCGGGGGAGCTCCACCAGGAAGCAGGCGCCCTCCCCCGGCCGGCTCTCCACCCGCAGGTCACCCCCGTGCCGCCGCACGATGTCGTAGCTGATCGAGAGCCCCAGACCGGTGCCGCCGCGGTTGAGCTTGGTCGAGTAGAAGGGCTGGAAGATCATCTCCAGCTTCTCGGGCGGAATGCCGGGGCCGCTGTCCCGCACCCGCACGGCGACCCACGGACCGTTCGCCTCGACGCTGACCGTCAGGCGTCCGCCCCGGTCGTTCGCCGGGAGCAGCGCGGCCGGCGGAGCCATCGGGGTCATCGCGTCGAGCGCGTTCAGCACCAGGTTGGTGAACACCTGCTGCAGCTCGCCGTCGCACCCCATCACCTGGAAGGGCTCTGAGGTTTCGGACGGCGGCGTCCAGCAGACCTCGATGTGGCGCTTGCTCAGCCGGTCCCCCAGCAGGTCCAGGCACTCGGCGAGGAGCGGCGCGAGGGTGACCGGCTTCGGCTCGTTCTGGCGCCGGCGGGCGAACTCGAGCAGGTTGTTGACGATCCGCGCGGCGCGGAAGGTCTGCCGCTCCACCTTCTTCAGGATCGCGTAGTGGGGGTCCTCGGGGGAGGTGTCGTCGAGCAGCATCTGGGCGTAGCTCGAGATGCCGGTGATCGGCGTGTTGACCTCGTGGGCCACGCCGGCCGCCAGCATGCCGAGGGAGGCGAGGCGGTCCTTCTCGCGCAGCGCGTTCTCCATCGCCACCCGCTCGGAGACGTCGTGGACCACCAGCACGTAGAGCCCCTGGCGCCAGCCGCGGTCGAAGGCGGCGAGCGAGAGCTGGAGATGGCGCTCGCCGCCCGCGGCGTCACACCAGCTCACCTCGATCGGCCCTTCGCCCGGGGAGGGGAGCGGCTGCACCGGGAACGTCTCCTCGAGGCCGCGGCCGATCAGCTCCGCCCGCCGGTCGCCGGGAAAGCCGGCGAGGCGGGCGAATGCCGCGTTGATCGAGACCAGCCGGCGCTCGCCGTCGAGCACCGCGATGCCGGCGGGCGACGACTCGAAGATCCCCTCCGTGTAGCGCTGGAGCTGCTGGACCTCCTCCAGCCGCACCTGGAGCTGGCCGACGAGCTGGGCGTTCTCGATCGCCAGCGCCGCTTGGTCGAGCAGGTGGCGGATCAGCGCCGAGTCCTCGCTGTTGAGCGGCGTGTGGTCGCGCCGGTAGCCGGCGAGGACGATGCCGATCCCCCGGCCGCGCACGGCGAGCGGGAAGGCATAGCGGTAGCCGGCCACGAACAGGCGGGTCGGGATCGACAGCGGCTCGCCGGGGATGGTCACTCCGGAGAGCGGCTCGAAGTCGTGGCCCCAGAGCTGGGGACCCAGGGCGTCGAGCTCCAGCCGCGCCGGCGCCTCGGTCTCCGGGCGGACGGCGAGCAGCGTCTCCCCCTGCGCCAGGTAGAGGTTCACCCGGTCGAGCGACACCCCCTCCTCGATGCGGTCGAGCAGCGCGCCGCAGAGCCGGCCGAGGTCGCGCTCGTGGAGCAGCTCGCGGCCGAACCCCGAGAGGGCCTGGCGCTTGCCGAAGGTGTCGCGGTAGTGGAGCCGCTCGAGCGTCGAGGAGATGGCCGAGCGGGCCGGCACCAGCAGGCTGGCGATCCCCAGCCCGGAGACGAACATCAGGAGGTTGCGGGCCAGCGACAGCTCCTGGGAGATGCCGCGGTTGATCGCCAGGTTGATCAGCGAGAAGCCGATCAGCCCCAGCAGCAGCGTCAGCGTCCACGAAATGGTGTCGCGGACGATCACCTCGATGTCCCACAGCTTGTAGCGCAGGATGGCGTAGGCGAAGGTCAGCGGCACCAGGCCGAGCGGCACCACGGCGGCCGCGGTCAGCCCCATCGGCACGTGGAGGTGGAGCAGGTACGGAATGCCGTAGGCGATCAGGAAGGGCAGGTAGCCGCTGCCGACGCCGTAGGCGATCCACTGGAGCTGCCGGTGCTGCTCCCAGGAGGCATCCCCGCGGACACGGCGGAACCGGAAGAAGAGCACCGCCACCGCCGCCGCGGCGAAGACGATGAAGTGGATCAGGGTAACGCGGTCGAAGGCCTGGAGGCGCGCCGCGCTCACCCGGCCGAAGAGCCACCGGCCGTTGGCCAGCATCTGGTCGAGCTGCAAGACCAGCAGCGCCGCCGCCGGCAGGTAGAGGAACGGGATCAGCCGCCGGAACCGGTCGCTCCCCGGCAGCGGGGAGGGGAACACCAGGAACAGGTGGACCGTCAGCGCCGGCAGGAGGATGTAGGCCACGGCGTCGAACAGGACGATGGCGGCGAACCCGAGGTCTACGGGCGGCGCCGCGGTGAGCAGGTAGAGCGTCGCCGAGGTCAGGCACCAGAGATAGAACAGGAAGCTCTGGCGGCCGGCGTAGCGCACCAGGGTGAAGAGCCCGATGGCGAGATAGACGACGCCGATCAGGGCCAGGATCAGGTAGGCGACGTCGAACTGGACTGCGGGCCGCCGGTAGCGGACCTGCAGGAGCTGGACGCCGCGCTGGACCAGCAGCTCGCTCGCCGGCCGCTCCTCGAGGCGCTGGACGAGCTGGTCGCGGTTCGAGATCTCGCCGCCGTTGGCGAGGAGGACCTTGTCGCCGCGCTGGAGGCCGGATTCAGGGAGATAGACCTGGGAGACCTCGAGAGCACCCTCGCGGGGAGCGGCCTCGAAGCCGAGCGGCTGGAACGACTGGATCTTCCGATAGGCGCTCAAGCCCCCGAGGCCGACGGCCAGGAGGGCGAGCCCGAGGGCGATCGCCAGTCGAAGGATGCGAAACCGAGTCATAAAGCCGTGAAGAGAATAGACAGAACCCCCCTGGTCCACCGGGTGAAGAAGCACTTTCTGTGCCACGGCAACGGCAATTTGAACGGCTCCTAAGTACCGATTTTGCCATGCTTTTCGCCATTCTCTCCAGAAAAGCGGATGCGATCCGGATTTCTGGATTCAAGCGCTTGGGGGCGTAGGGTGCGCTGTGCGCACCGTGACGGACCTTGAAAGGTGCGCGCAGCGCACCCTACGAATTCATCGCCGGGGAAGGGGAGCCTAGAACTTGACCGCGATACCGCCGAGGATCCGCCGGCGAATGCCGTCGGAGGCGACGCGGGTGTTGGGATCGAAGCCGCGGCTGAGCTCCATGTTGAGCTGCACGGCCCAGTCGGAGGCGAGGTTGAGCAGGAAGTTCAGGTTCTGGTTGACCACGAGCTGGAGGCGCTCGAAGTTGGTCTGGGAGGAGGTCCGTCCCGCCAGGTCGCCCGCCGGATCGAGCTTCTGCTCCAGCTTGCGGAAGGCGATGAAGACCCCCGTCGAGCTGCCCAGGAACTGGGTGTCGAGGGAGGTCACCAGGTAGCGCACCCGGTTCTCGTACGCCAGGCCGTCGGAGGCGGTGAAGACGCCGCCGCCGCCCGAGGCCAGGCTGGAGTCGAGCTTGGCGATCACCTTGGGCGAGAGCTTGTGCTGGAAGCCGAGCCGCATCTCCGGCAGCTTGTCGCCGCGCACCAGGTAGAGGCTCTCCGCCCGGTCGAAGAAGTCGTCGCTGAAGTAGAGCCGGAGGGTATCGCCCACCTTGTGCTGGACGGCGCCGAGGGTCAGCGAGTCGTCTCCCACCTTGCGCGTCAGGTTCATCTGGTAGCAGGACTCGCTCCCCTGCTCGCAGAGGTCGCGCTGGGCGAAGAGGGTGGGGAGGAAGTCGGGGACGGCCGGCTGGTCCCGGTAGACGCGATGGGCGGCGGAGGTCTCGAGCTGCCAGTTGGAGCCGAGCTGCAGCACCACGCCCCCCTGGGGGGTCAGCGACAGGGTGCCGTCCGAGAGCGTGCTGTAGAGGCCGTACTCCATCAGCACGGCGGGCTGGACGCGCAGGCCGCCGCGGCTGAACAGGTCGATGCTCGACAGCGCCTGCTGGTCGTACGCCCTGCTGCCGGCAGCGTTGCCGCCCAGGTGCTCGGGGTCGCTGCCGGCGCCGAGGCCGAACTGGCGGTCGCGGTAGCGCAGGCCCGCCTGGAGCGTGTTGCGGTCGCTGAAGTTCTCGATGTAGGAGGCCTCGATCTTCCAGCTCCGAGAGCTCTCGGGGATGTCCAGGGGGATCAAGCCGCTGACCGCGGCCTGGCGGTGGAAGTTGTTCTCGGCCGTGTAGTGGGCGGCGATCTCCGAGCGGCCGCTCTCCCCCACGTCCTGCGACCAGTTCACCTGGTAGTGCTCGAAGTCCACCGGCGCCTCGTGGCCCGAGTCGCCGCGGGTGACCATCCGGTTGTTGAGCGACATGATGCTCACCCGGCTGCTCGGCCCGCGCGCCAGATCGATCGCCAGGCTGCTCGCCTGGCCGGAGCCGGCGAGGCCGCCGCCGGCCGGCTGGAACGTGGCGTCGGGGCTCAGCTGGAAGAAGCGCCCGTGCACGTCCACCTGCGTCGTCCCGAGCTGCCCCTTGAGCCCCAGGCCGGCGCCGGACATCTGGCCGCCGCTGTTGGCGATCGAGTCCACACCCGTCAGGGCCTGCGCGTCACCCTTGAAGCCGGCGAGGGAGCTCGCGGCGAGCACGCTCCCGGACGGCGCTCCCTTCATTCCGCTCATTCCGGTCGCGGGGAACGCGGGGCGCTGAGAGACCTGGAAGGTGTCGCCACCGGTTTCAGCGATCTCGATCTCGCGCAGCACGTCCGCCGGCACCCGGGCGCGGAGGGCCCAGAAGTCGTCGTCCCCGTCCTTGCCCCGTCCGGCCTGCCGCTGGGCGAGCTGGACGTCGAGGAACTGGTAGGCCTGCGCGGTCGTGCGGGTGAGCATGATGATGGCGGGCAGGAAACCCGCCTTGTGGGCGATGATCTTGTAGAGCCCGGCCGGGAGGTTCTGGAAGAGGAAGTTCCCCTTGCCGTCCGTCATCACCTGGCGCAGGGAGAGGTCGGCGAGCTGGTAGGCGTAGATGTGGGCCGAGGACAGCGGGTTCGACTCGCCGAGCACCCGTCCCCCGACGCCCGGGCGATGGGCCTCGGCCCGTGCGGCGCCCGCATGGACAGCCTGCCCCAGGAGGGCGAGGATGAGGATCAGTGGCGCGCTCTTGCGGAGATCTGGCATCTTCCCTACTCCCACAAACCAGGAATTTACGCCCGCCGGGTCCACAGTGTCAAATGCTGAGCGGTCATATCGACGACCGGCGATGTGAATCCACGGCTTTGTTGCGTGGAACAGATAAGAGGGGTGGAAAATTTCGCTGGCCGGCTACTCCACCTTGTAGGTCACCCCGTCCGACCGCCCCAGGTCGTCCGTCACCACCAGCCGGTGCTCGCCGGGGATGGGGGCGAGGAACCTGCCGCCGGCCGCGGCGGCCTCGGTGGTGGCGACCAGGGTGCCGTCCTGGTACCAGTAGAGATGGCGCGCTCCCGGCGAGGCCTGGGCCACCAGGGCGATCCGCTGGTACTCGACGGGGGAGTCCCGGCGCAGGCGGTAGGGGGTGGTGGCATCCGGGGAGACGATGCGCGGCGGGTCGCCGTCCGGCACCCCCTGGCAGGCCGGGCTGAGGCGGGGGACCTCCTGCACCGGGTTCCCCTGCGACCGCCACCAGGCGACCAGCTCGGGCGGGTAGAGGGTGAACAGCCGCAGCTCGTGCGGCCGCCGGCCGACGCAGTCGCCGGACAGCAGCTCACCCGTCCGGGCGTCGACCAGCATCCGCCGGTGGATCGTGCACGCGGCGAGCTTCGACCGCCCCGGCAGATAAGGAATGCGCACCCGCTCCGCGCAGGAGGGGCCGGGGAGCTGGTGGCTGAGCGCGCAGACCTCGATCTCGTCCCGCGCCAGCCCCTCTTCCTTCACCGGCCCCCGGCCGCCGCTCTCCAGCGCCCGGAAGAGATCGAAGAGGAGCGGCCCCGCGTGCTGGCTCCCCGAGATCCCCTTGCGCGGCTTGCCGTCGAAGTTCCCCACCCAGACGCCGATCGTCATCCGCGCCGAGAAGCCCACCGCCCAGGCGTCCCGGTGGCCGTAGGAGGTGCCGGTCTTCCAGGCCACCCCCGGCACGTCGCGGGTGAGGTCCCACGCCTCCGGCAGGTCGGGCCGGCGGACGTTGGTCAGGATCTCGGTCACCGCCCGCGCCGCCTCCGGGGAGAAGAGCGCGGTGGCCGTTCCTTCAGAGGAGGGGGAGTCGGAATCGCCCTCCAGCACCCGCACCGGCCGGTGCCTCCCCCCCTGGGCGAGGCTGGCGTAGAGGTTCACCAGATCGAGCAGCCGGACCTCCCCGTCGCCGAGGACCAGCGGCAGGCCGTAGCTCGCCACCGGCCGGTCGAGGGTGGAGAGGCCGCCCCGCAGCAGGAGCTGGTGGAACTCGGGCAGCCCCACCTCGGAGAGCAGGCGGACGGCGCAGGCGTTGAGCGAGGTGATCAGCGCCTCGCGCACGGTGACCCGGCCGCGGTAGCGCTCGTCATAGTTCTCGGCCACGTAGCCCGCGAAGTCGGTGGGAACGTCCAGGATGTAGGAGTCCGGCACCAGCCGTCCCTGGTCGATCGCCATGGCATAGAGGAACGGCTTGAGCGTCGAGCCGGGGGAGCGCCGGGCGATGGCGCCGTTGACCTGGCCGTGGAAGTAGGTCTCGCGGAACCCCCCCGAGCCGACCATCGCCCGCACCCCGCGGCTGGCGTTGTCGATCACCACCACGGCGGCGTTGCCGATCCCCTGGTCCCGCAGCTCGCGGATGCGCCGGGCCACCTGCGCCTCGGCGATCTCCTGGATGGAGCGGTCGAGCGTGGTGCGGATGCGCGCCTGCTCCCCCCTGCCTGAGAATTGAGCGGCCACCATCTCTGTGAAATGCGGCGCGGCGAACGGCGGCCGCCGGCGGACCTTGGGGAGCGGCTCGCGGCGGGCCGCGTCGAGCTCCCGGGGGGAGAAGACGCCGCGCGAGGCGAGCTGGCCGAGCACCCGGTCGCGGGCCGCCCGGGCCGCCTGGGGATGAGTCGTCGGATCGTAGCGGCGGGGGGAGCGGGGGAGGGCGGTCAGCAGGGCGATCTCGCCGAGCGAGAGCTGGTCCGGGTCCTTCCCGAAGTAGAACCACGCCGCCGCTCCCACCCCCTCGACGTTGCCGCCGTAGGGGGTGAGGTTGAGATAGAGCTCCAGGATGCGGTCCTTGCCGAACCTCCGCTCGAGCTGCAAGGCCCGGAAGCTCTCCCGCAGCTTGGACAGGAGGTTCCGGCGCCCCGGATCGGCCATCCGCGCCACCTGCATGGAGATCGTGGAAGCCCCGGACACCACCTGCCGCCGCCGCAAATTCGACCCCACCGCCCGCGCCACCGCCAGCAGATCCACCCCCGGATGGCTATAGAACCGCTGGTCCTCGGAGGCCACCAGGGCCTTGCGCACCTCGGCCGGCAGCGCCGCCAGCCGCACCGGCAGCCGCCACCGCTGGTCCGCCGGCAGGAAGAACCGCAACGGCTCGCCCGTCCGGTCCGTCACCACCCGGGCGGGAGGCCGCTGGAGCCGCTCCCAGGGGAAGGGGAAGAAGAGGTCCAGCGCCCGGAACCAGAGCCAGGGCGAGGCGAGAAGGATCAGGAGGGCGAGGCCCAGGGCGATCCGGCGGCGGTGGGGATAAGTCTTGGAATCCATCTTCGTCTTCTTCGGTAGGGTGTTCCGCCCCTTCGGGGCGGCCCTCACTCTCCCAACCCTCTCTCTCCCGGCCTCCCCCCCTGCCCGCCGGGAGAGAGAGGGCTCAAAAAACCTCTCCTGACTAACTCAGAGCTAACCACTCCCTCTTCTCCCGGCGGAAGGGGGGGAGGTGGGAGAAGAGGGCCGGGGTGATGAGGGCCTCACCGCGTCTTGACCTCCATCGTCCCCCGCTCCCCCGTAGCCCGCAAAGCCGGGTTGTACATCGCCTCCACCTGCACCGGCGGCAGCCGGAACCTCCCCGGCGCTACCGCCCGCACCAGGGTGTAGAAGGTCTGCCAGCTATCGGCCGGCAGGTCCACGAAGAGGAGGATGCGGTCGTCCCGCAGGTCCATCGAGCGCGGCTGGAGGTTGGCGTCGGTCACCCAGGGGAGCTGCTCGGTGCTCGACAGGCGGGGGTTCTCCACCTCCAGCCCCGAGGGGAGGAGATTGACGATCGCCACGTTCTGCACCACCCCGGAGACGCTGCGCACCCGGGTCTTGATGGCGATGAGGTCCCCCTGCCGGACGGCGTTGAGATCGATCGCCTTGCCGTCGCGGTCGAGGAACTGGCGCTCGATCTGGAGCCCCTCGCTGGCCGGCTTGAACGCCTCGTCGGTCGGCACCCCGCGGGTGATCACGCTGTAGAAGGCCGCCCCCGGCTTGTAGCCCGGGTTCATCTGGAAGCGGACCGGCCCTCCTCCTACGATCGGCGGGAAGGTGATCGTCTTGTTGTCGAACGTCCCGATCTTCTTCGCTCCCACGAACAGCGTCCCGCTGTACGGAGGCTGCCTGGCCTGCCGCTGGAAGAACTGCCCGATCGCCAGCAGAGTGAAGCTCTCCTCCTGGGTGGTCCACCAGAGGTCGGAGCGGGCGTCGCGGGCCAGCCGGTCCACCAGGGCGGGGATCTGCGGGCTGCGCGGATCGGCGTCGAGCAGGGCCAGCAGGAGGAGCGCCCGGTTGCGGATCGCCGAGTTGAAGTTCCCCCCGGTCTCGCGCTGGATCTCCTGCACCGCTCCCACGCTGGCCGCCAGGCTCTGGGTGGCCCGCGGGTTCCCCGCCGCGGCATAGGCGGCGGCGAGCAGGGCCCGCGACTCCGCCGAGAGCTCTTGGCGTGCTTCTGGCGCAGGAAGTCCATGGTGCCGAGGTCCGCCCTGCCCGCCCGCGAGAGCACGTAGAGGCCGTAGACCGTGCGCTGCAGCTCCTCGCTGCCGTAGGTCCCCTTGGCCTTCACCTCCCCGGCGAGCCAGCCGAGGGCGTTGCGGTAGAGCGCGTCCTCTACCGGATGCCCGGCTCGCCGCGCCTCCACCAGGAAGTGCGTGGCATAGACGCTCCCCCACGGATGCACCTGCTGCTCCCCCTGCCAGAGGGCGAAGCCGCCGCCCTGGAGCTGCATGGTGGCGATCCGCCGCAGGCCCGCCTGCACCAGCTCCGCCGGATCGGCATGACCTTTCTTGGGATCAAGGAGTCCCGGATCGAGCGCCCGGGCGATGTCCCCGACGTAGATCAGCGGAAAGGCGCTCGACGTGGTCTGCTCCAGGCAGCCATAGGGATAGTGGAGCAGGTGCTCCAGCTTCCCCGCGAACTGCACCAGGGGGATCGGGCTCACCCGCACCGTCCGCCGCAGGGTCTCCGGCCGGAACCGGTCGAGGTCCTTGCCGGCGACCTCCAGCGTCGCGGCATTCACCCCGCCGGTCTCCTCCACCGGCAGCTCCGGCAGGTCGGGACGGATCGCCACGTTGGTCGTCGAGCGCGACTGCTCCCCGTTGCCGGACGCCGTGGCCAGGAAGGCGACGTTCCCCGAGCCGTTGCCGGTCTTCACCGTGAAGTAGACCGTCTTCTCCCGCCCCGCCGGGATCTCCACCGCCTGCGTCCCCTTTTCGATCTGGACCGGTCCCTGAGCCGACAGCCCGACCTGGATCGTCCCCGGCTTTCCCGTGTCGTTGCGCACCGTGACCGGCACCTGGAGGGTCTCGCCGAAGGAGAGGATGCGCGGCAGGGTGGGGAGGAGCACCAGCGGATCGCGCACCCGGGTCAGGCGGAAGGAGGAGCCGAAGCGGTCGCCGTCGATCGCCACCGCCATGATCCGCAGCGCCCCCTGGAACTCCGGCACCTTGAAGGCGACCCGGGCATTGCCCTCCTGGTCCGCCGTCACCGGGCCGGACCAGAAGGCGACCGGCTCCACGCGGCGGATGCCCTCCGTCCGCACGTACTGGCTCATCCCCTCCGCTCCCTCGCCGCCGCCCGCCGCCAGGCTCTTGAGCTCGGGCAGCAGGAGGCTGAAGGTGTCGTAGGAGATCACCCCCAGCGCCAGCTTGCGGTAGAAGAAGTCGAACGGCTCCGGCGTCTTCTGGGCGATGAGCTGGAGGATCCCCTCGTCCACCGCCGCCACCGTCACCACCGCGTTGGGCGCCGTCTTCACCGTCACCGCCAGCTCCCGCCCCGGCCGCATCTGGTCCGGCGCCGCGATCTGGGGCGCCAGGTGATTCGCCGTCCGGTTCACCGGCAGCGGCACCGCCCCGAACGCCCGGCCGGCCGAGCCCACCTCCAGGTCCCCCACCTTCCGCACCAGGGTGGCCGTGATGTAGGCGTTCGGCCGGTACTCCGCCCGGATCGGCACCTGGATCTTCGCCGTGTTCCCCTTCATCTCGTAGATCTGCGTGTCGAGCACCCGGTCGCGCTCCACGGTCAGCAGGAGCTTGCCGGGGAAGGGCGCCCGCACCTGCACGGTCGCCGTGTCGCCGTCCGCGTACTCCGCCTTGTCGAGGTCCAGCTCCAGCCGCGACGGGTTCTTGATCGCCCACGGCGAGGTCCCCCAGCCCGAGGCGTAGAACTCGACCCCGGCGGAGGCCTGGGATTCCGGATCGGTCAGCACCACCCGGTAGCTGCCGTAGGCGCGCGGGGTGAGCTCGAAGCTGCCGCGGCTCTTGCCCCGGGCGATCGTCTTCGAGCCGATCAGCACCGGATCGCGGGTCGTCTCATACCGCCAGCCGCCGCCCGGGGTCTTGCGCAGCACCGTGTTCCAGCGGTCCTCGAAGAGGTCGGCCCGCAGTCCCCCCGAGGGGGCCTCCTTGCCCTCCGGCGTCACCGCTACGTATTCAAAGGACGCCGGCTGGCCCGGCGTCGCGAACCCCTCTTCCCCATTCCCCCCCGTCCCGCCCGCCCGGCGCAGCCCTATATAGAGAGGATAGGGATGCACCTGCAGCCGCTGCATCGCCGCCACCCCGCGCCCCCCCTGCTCCTGCACCCGGGCCGTGATCACCGCCTCCAGCGAGGAGGGCACCGGCGCCCCGGCCGGCATCTCCACCTTGAACTTGGCGCCCCCCTCGTCGTCCAGCTTGCCGGTGGTGGAGAGCACCTCCTTGTCGTCCAGCTTGCGGTCCGCGTTGCGGAAGGTGAACGACTCGTATCCCTTGGGGGCGAAGGTCGAGTCCGCCAGCCGCACCCGGGTCTCCACCGGCAGCCCCGCCGCCGGCGCGCCGAAGAGGTAGCTCGACTGCACCTGGTAATTCAGCGTCTGCCCCGGGCCGATCTTCTCCTTGGGAGGAGTGATCGCCACCGAGATCCGGTCCGGCACGAACTCCTCGACGTGGAACCGGTACTGGCCGATCACCTTCTGGGCCACCTCCAGCTCCAGGGTGTGCGGGCCGGTCAGCGAGTAGGCGGGCAGGCTGAGATCGAAGGGGGCGAAGCCCTTCTCCCCGATCATCAACCTCTTGGTCTCCAGCTCCCGCCCCTGCGGATCGCGGTGGCGGAGCAGCGCCGGCATCGAGGGGGGGATGCGCAGGGCGCCGTCCCGCACGATCGTCAGCCCCCTCACCGTCTCCCCCGGCCGGTAGAGGTCGCGCTCGCCGTAGAGGAAGGCCGTGTACCCCGCCCCCGGGGCCTCGGCGCCGCCCACGTCCAGCCCCGTGGAGTCGATGGTCATCGTGTGGAGCAGGAGGAAGGTGAAGTCGTCCCCCTTCTCGATCGTCACCAGGTAGGGATTCCCCTTGCCCGGCGCCTGGGCCAGCGCCTTCGGATCGAACACCCGCCAGACGCCGGTCGAGTCCGTCCGTCCTGAGGCCAGGGTCTGGTTCTGGTCCGAGAGCAGGGTGACCCTGGCGTCCGCCACCGCCGAGAGGTCCTTGAGGGAGGACACCCAGACCAGGAACTCGCCCGCCGGCCCCCGCTTGGCCACCGCCCCGAGGTCGGTCAGCAGCAGCCACCGCTGCGCCGCCTGCTCGGAGTCCGGCTGGCCCACCGAGACCCGGTAGAGCCCGGGCTCCTTCGTATTGACGTACTTGTCGAGGGAGATCGGGGCCACCCGCTTCTTGTTCTTGCCGCCGCCGACGTTGAGCGTCACCTCCTTGAGGCGGTCGCCCAGGGCGTGCTGGAGCTCGCCGAAGTAGCCGGTCTCCTCCTCGAAGAAGCCGCCGTACTGGAAGAGGAAGAAGAGGTTGTTGAGATAGACGCGGTCGATCGCCATCTTCACCTTGGGCGCGTTGACCGCCTCGATGGCCACCGCGTGCCGGCCCCCCGACCAGAGGAACATCCCCTGGCTCTGGAAGGCGACCGCGGGCTCGAGGTCCGGCAGATCGACCTCCTGCTCGAACGGCTCCTGGAGCACGGCCTCGTCGGTGGCGGGCATCCCCTTGGCGATCTTCAGCATGTAGCTGGAGCCGGGGGTCATCTCCCCCGTGATCGACAGCTCGTTGCGGTCCGCGGCGAACCGGGCCGGCGCTGCCGGGGGGGGATCGAGGCTCACATACTTCTCGGCCACGGCGGCGGAGACGGGGGAGGAGAAGGTGACCTTGAGCGTCGACTCCCGCGGCCCGGGCTGCGTCTCGACCTTGCGGACGGCGAGCTTGGTGCTCGAGCCGACCGCGATCTCCTTGGCGAACTCCTCGCCGAGGGGGACGTTGCCGCGGGCGGGGGTGAGGGAGGCGGCAATGGTGAGCTGGACCTTGCGCTCCTCCCTCTGCTTCTGGACCGGCTCCGTGCGGTAGCCGATCGTCTGGTTGTTGTAGTCCGTCTCCAGGGTGACCGCCACCGGCCCCGGCTTTTCGGGATCGGCCAGCTTGACCAGGGGGGCGAGCGTCTTGGGATCGACGGGGTAGTTGAACCGGATCTCCCCGCGGAAGACCACCTTCCCCTTCCCTTCGAGCGCCGGCTCCTCGAGGACGGTGACCTCCTCGACGAGGAACTTGTCCGTCTTGACGGTGAGCTCCGTCTCGCCGCTGAAGACCTGCCCCTCCTTGATCACCTTCTGGGGATCGAGCTCCACCTTGAACTCGCTGGCCACGGGGAGGCCGCCGCTGGGCTCGAAGCGCAGGGCGTTGGTGTCCTGCCACTTCCACGACCCGCCGAGCGCCGGGAAGATCTTCGCCGGAGCCGGATCGAGCACCTCCCCCACCTTCCCCTGCCCCAGGGGCTTGTCGAACAGCACGTCGAAGTACTGCCGGTTCTGCCGGTCCACCACCACGTCGAACACCGAGACCGTCTCCCCGCCCTGAGCCCCCGCCCTGAACCGCGCCATCGCCTTGGACAGCGGACCCCGGAACGCATAGGCCGACATGGAGACGAACAGCAGGGCCAGGACGCCGATGAGGACGTCCTTCCAGTGAAGGCGGCGGAGGGCTGCGGCGAGCCTGGACGGGAGCTTCTCCCAGGTGGGCGGGAGGGGTTCGGACATTGGATTCTCCTAAGTGCACGGAAGCTGTAATAGATTACCTCAGGCGGCGGGCATTGTCCCGGGTCGGGGTGCCCCGGCATAGAACTGCCCCAACTGGGCGAGACTGTTCAGAATGTTCCAGCATTCTTTCTCAACTTCTCCACGCGGTCCTACATGGGGTAACTTAGGGTTCACATAAGGAGGGACATGAAGGAACGACGAAGGCATTAAGCGACTTGGATTGTGTCCTGCCCTGCTCCGGACCTGTAGCTGGTCAGGGGGGCGGCTCTCCACGAACGTTTTCATCGGAGCCTCCTCGGAAGGCAGTCGCCTTGCCGGTGGAGCTACTGAGCTACTCTGCCGTTCATAAAAGAAGGCTGTATGAATCGGTCGTGAGGAGGCGGAGAAGATGGGGCATGTCTATCCGTAGATCCGTAGATCCGTAGTAAGACCTCGCCCTACCCCGTCTTGTAGCCGTTGCCCCGAAAACGTCATTCTGGTCCTCTCAAAGGGAGGAGCCCATGGATGCACGCGTGAAGAGATTTCGCGAGGCGGTGACACGCCAGGGAGGCAGTGGAGTTGGCAAGCGGTATCCGTCGGAGCTGCGAGCGCTGGCAGTGGCGGTGGCAGAGGATCGCAGAGAAGAGCCGCTGGCTCGGGTGGCGGCGGATCTTGGCATCTCGACGGTGAGCTTGCAGCGCTGGCTTGAGCCGGGTGAGCCCGTTCGCTTTCGCCCGGTCGAGGTCGAGCCGGGATATGCGCAGGTGCCGGGGCCGCCGGCAAGGGGTGTGGCGTTGATCACTCCGCGAGGCTATCGGGTGGAAGGGTTGGAGGCGGCGGAGTTGGTCTCGCTTTTGCGGGTGCTGGAATGATCGGAAGCACCCGCCAGGTGACGGTCTATGCGTTTTCCCAGCCGGCCGATCTTCGCCGCGGCTACGACGGCTTGAGCGCGCTGGTGCGGGAGGCGATGGGGCGCGACGAGCTGTCGGGCGACCTGTACCTGTTCGTCAGTCGGACTCGTCGCCGGGCGAAGGTTCTTCTTTGGGATGGCACCGGTCTGTGCGTCTATGCCAAACGGCTGGAGTGCGGGAGGTTTGCCTGCCTGTGGGGCCAGAAGGACGCCTCGCAGGTACGCCTGACGGTCAACGAGCTGCAGTTGTTCCTGGAGGGCAGCAAGCTGGTAGGCCGAGTGACCCTGAGCCCGCCGGCCGTTGTTGCGTCAACCAGTGTTTTTTGCTAGAAAAGGCATGTGATCGCGATCCAGAAAGAGAGCCGCCTGGAGGTCCTCCGCGAAGTGGCTCTTCTGCTCGAGCAGGAAAACCGTCGTCTCCACGAAAGAATCCAGCACTTGACGCTGACCCTGGCCCGCCTTCAGGGCCAGGATGGGACTTCGGCCCTGCAGGGCGAGCTCGAGGCGCTCAAGGAGCTTTTGTCGCGTCGGGAGAAGGCCCTGTTTGGCGACTCCTCGGAGAAGCGGCCCCACCCGGAGCTGTCCACCCCGGAGCCGAAGCGGCGCCAGGGGCACGGCCCGCGCGAGCAACTGCAATTACCGGTCGCCGAGGTGCTGCACGTGCTGGACGAGTCGAATCGTGACTGCCCGGTCTGTGGTGGGCCTCTCGAGGAGATGAAGGATCAGCAGGAAATCTCCGACGAGATCACGGTCGTGGAGCGGCGCTTTCTCGTGGCGCGTCACCTGCGCCAGAAGTACCGCTGCCGGTGCAACGGTGCGGTGGTCACGGCGCCCGGCCCTCGCAAGCTGATCCCGGGAGGACGCTATTCGCCGGCGTTTGCCGTGGAGGTGGCGGCCTCGAAGTACCTCGATCACCTGCCGCTGGAGCGTCAGAGCCGGATCATGCAGCGCGAAGGCCTGGAGGTGGGCTCCCAGACGTTATGGGATCAGCTCGACACCTTGGCCGGGCACCTCGAGCCGACCTATCGGGAGTTGGGGCGGCGAGCCCTGGCGTCTCCCCTGGTCCATGCTGACGAGACCCACTGGCGGCTGATGGCCAAGAGCGAGCGCAAGAAATATTGGGTTTGGTGTTTGACGAGTCCCGACACGGTCTACTGCCGGATTTTCGACAATCGGGCCAAAGATGCGGCCCAACAGCTTCTGGCGGGATACCAGGGAACGGTGGTCGCCGATGGCTACGGCGCGTATGGAGCCTTGGCCCGAGCCGGTCCGGGTTTCACCCTGGCGCACTGCTGGGCGCATGTGCGGCGAAAATTCGTCGAGATCGAGTCGCACTACCCGCAACAAGCTCAGGAGATTCTCGATCTGATTGGAGAGCTCTACACTGTGGAGCGAGATGTCCTCGCTCGCCACGTTGAAGACTCACCGGCGGCCCGACTGGCGCTGCGCGCTCGGCTGCGCGCAGAACGCTCTCGCGCGCTGATCGAAAAAATCCGGGTCTGGGCCGAATCTCAGAAGGTCCTACCGCGGAGTGGCCTGGGCCAAGCCATTGGCTACATGCAAGAGCTCTGGGCCGGTTTGACCCGCTTTCTCAACGATCCTCTCATCCCGCTCGACAACAACCCTGTCGAGCGCGCCTTGCGCGGCTTGGTGGTCGGCCGAAAGAATCACTATGGCTCTCGCTCAAGCCGTGGCTGCGAAGTCGCCGCTCTGTTCTACAGCCTGATCGAAACGGCCAAGCTCTGCGGTGTCGAGCCGAAGAGCTACTTGCTGCGCGCCACCTCCAGAGCCCTGGAGCATCCCGGCGCGGTGACTCTCCCGAAACCCTGACTCCGATCCGACCGGACCGCTGCGCTTGCCCGCATTGGGGTAGGGCGAGGTCTTACGATCCGTAGATCAGGGACGACAGCAGCCAAAGAACTCAGATACCAAGGGTACTCGACACTATAAGGAAGAAGCGGAGGCTCCCAACACGGTGAGAGCGATGATCAGGCGCGCGATGATGCCTTGGCTATCCAGGAAGTCCGCGCCGAGAAAGAGTTGGTGCTCTGGTGCTCTCCGGATCAGCACGTCATCGGCTGGAAGGTACGCTAGCCGAGCGCTGGCTCGTCAGCTTGGCGCTGCCGGCCGGCTTCGCCTTCGCGACGCTTAGAGCCGTGCCGGCCACGCACCCGGCACAGAGCAAGGCGATCCCGGCAAGCGCAGGAACAACACGGGCTTGCTGAGAGTCAAAGTCATGACAGCAAGCCCTAACCGCGATCCCCTCCACCGTCCGGCTGTCTAGCGGCTGGGCTTCGCGTTGAGGGTGGCATCTCGATTTGGCACCAAGCGGAACTGTTCGGGTGGTATCTCCTTCCGCTCAGAAGAACAAGCGTATTATCTCGACGATTCCTCCTACAATAATGGCTGCAACCAAGGCAAGGATGAAATCGCGAGAGTAGTACCAGCAGAGAGCCGCCGAAACGGAAGCGAACAATAAGCACAATGTGAGCCGCAACCACATTGGCATTTTGGGTTGGAACTTAGGTTCTAGAAGTGCACCTCGAACATTTGCCCTCAAGGTGTCGCTGCTTTCCAACTTGTTAATATAGGTAACGACGTTATTTCGGCGTGCGAGGGCTTCTCTAATTACATCAGGTTCCGTATGGCTTGAGAGAACTATCACCGGGAAGTCCTCTGGAAGGGTGGTAATCCAGCGGATACCTGAGAAGTCCGGCATAGTAGTGCCTTCTTTAAGCTTTATGTCGACAATTGCAAGATTAGGTCGTTTTTCCTCAAATTTTTTGGTAGCTTCTTCTGCTGATGCTGCTTCAATAACGTCGTACCCATCTAACTCCAGAAGGTCCTTAACGGGGGCACGGTCAGATTCTTTGTCGTCAACAATCAGAATAATTTTTTTACGCTTGCGCCGCATAGCATCTGCCCTCCCAGTTACAAAAGCAGTTATTTACGTTTGGATGAAAATATCAGGTGGTTTAATGTTTTTGAAAGGGGAATTTCCATCGCCACATGAGCCCCCCTTTCACCGTCAGGTAACAGAAAAACCCTACCATCGTATAACTGTGCGATAAAGCTAGACAGCAGGCAGCCAGTACCATGTCCACCCGTGTCGACTAGATCCTTAGGAATTTGCGCGGAAAAAAGGTGGCTGGAGACTGCCGCGGGAATGCCAGGCCCGTTATCATGAACCTCGATTCTAAGGATACTATCCTCGCTGCAGCGGGTTCGCAGGGTAACTATCCTGGGCGGTTCCGGTAGCTTGCGAACGGCTCTCACTGCATTTGAAATAAGAGTGTAGACTCCTTGTGTTAACCAGTGCTCGTTGACATAGATGGCATCACTCGACCTTGTCTGATCGTCAACCTCAATGTCAACTGATGGTTGAGTGCCGAGTTCATGCTCGCGCCAAAAATCTCCGATTCCCGAGATCCAGGAAGACACTAAGAGATTTGATCGCTCCATTATCGATTCAGTGGAACCTTCAAGATCAGTCGTCATAAGTCCAGCCCTAAGGCGCTGCAAGGCTTGCGCAAGTTTTTCTAGACTATTGATAACCCTTTGAGGATGCAGGTTCCATTGAAAAAGATGAGCAAACAATCCTTTGTAACCAAAATGGACGCCCTTAAGATAACTCTCGCACACGTCAACTTCCTTGCGAAGTGAACCAAGTAATCCCTTTAGGCGGTGACCGCTTTCTGTAGCATTGATACCGAGGATCGCGAGTGCCGCGGAGAGAGTCTTGATTTTTTCGGTCTTTGTTAGTGTCAAAGCTTGAGTTTGCAGGACGTTTACCACAGTTGTCTGCTCGGCGAGTGTTTCGACCAGAGAGCAGTCGTCTCGATTCAGAGACAATGGATTCTGAAATTCTAGATTAAGAACCCCGACGATTTCTCTGTCGAATCCGAAAACTGGGACGGCCAATTCGGCCTGCGTAAGAGGATCAAGCGCTATGTAGTCATCGTCTGCATGGATGTCAAGAATTAATTGAGTTTGCTTGAGCACCGCAGCACGTGCAACAACGCCACGCCTCTTCTCACGTGCCGGATCAATCGACAAGTAGCCGATTCGTTGGCGTACCTCCATTAAACGATCGGGAGGAAACGCCGAAACTGGTTCGAGCATCGTACCGGTCAAAAGAAAAATAGTGGTTGAGGTTGGTGCCCCTCCGGCTCCGGTAGCAATTCGATGTGTCAATTCCGTAACAGTGCCAAGCGCATGAGACGGATCTGCTGCAGCCTTCGCGTCCACTTCCTTGATAAGTTCTACCCTCTGCTCCCTTGCCGCTGCGATGAGAGTTCCTGCGAGCGTCTTCGCAAGTCTTTCGAGGAAGATCTTGTCACGAGCGGCTAGGATAGGTTCCTCCGCTTCGCAAAGAAGGGTTCCCAAGCGACTGTCACCGACCCGGATCGGAACTAAGAGGGCTCTCTGACCCGTCGTCCCGGCAGGAGAGGCTAAGGAGGACACATCCTCATTAGCCGATCCGGGTCCCTGGATCCCGACATGAAGAAAAGGATCGATATCTACCTTTACCTCTGCGGGAGAACCATTCAGATGTTGATAGCTGTCTGTGGGGCGATTATAGAGCAGTACTTGTAGCTTCACCCTGCCCTGAGGCCAAACCTTTGGTGCGGTTTGCTCAAGAAGGCAGGCTAACTCAAGGCGGTCTTGAGTGTTGGCTGCATCGATAACATCACTTTCTGCTTTGGATCTTCTATCTGTTGCTTGCTGCTCCTCAATGATTTCAGCGATATAAAGAGCGAGCGCAGCTCGTTCACTAAAGCGCCTGATCTCGCTCCTCTCCTCGTTGGTAAAGGCTCGAGAAGATCGGAAGTGTAGTAGAAGCGCTCCCTGCACCTGCCTTTCCGCCGAAGCGTGCAGTAGCACGCCACAGCTAGAAACTGTTTCCAACTGGTTAATCCAATCTCCGGTAAAAGTTTTATCGTCATGGACAGAGGGCGCGAAGTGCTCGTGAAGCGAGAGTAGCTGTCCTAGGGTCTGTTCCTCCGACACCCAAGCGGATTCTCCATCCACTCGCACGCGGTGCCCAATCTCAATAGAAGGCCGTCTGAAGCAAGCACGCTCAGCGTCATAGGGGTAGAAAGTAACAATATCTGCGAAGACGAGTTCCTTAAGGGCCTGAGCGATTTCCTTAATAACGTCTCGGGGATTGTTCCGAAGGATGTGGTTGAGTACTTCCTCGCCAAGCTTCACTTTGCGAAGCCGGGCAAGGGTTGGTGCTGAAAGGCTAGCTATTTCCTTCAGCATTCGTTGGGCGCTGTTCGGAAATCGCCCTTCCGATTCACTCTGGATCGACAGAGCGCCAAATGCCGGTTGTGCCGCATCGAGCCTAACAGGTACCGCAAAATAAGACTTTGTCACAACATTACCTACATGCAGAGGTCTAACTGCAAAGCTGTCTAATGATTGTTGATCTGGCAATTCGAGAGGCTCACCATTCCTTATCACGTATTCACTTAGATATTGGTAATTTGTATCTATGGATTCGGTAAGGGGCAACGGTTCAACGGCTAAAGCTTCACCTCGCTCGAAAGCAATAGGGAATGAAATTTGTCTGGTTGTGCTCTCGTAAAGGCAAAGAGAGAACCCTGATAGATCAAAGTTTTTTATAACGGTTTTGGCGATCTCGGCATAGACCTCATCGGCTGAGCCTGCTCGTAAGAGTGACAAACCGAGGGCCCTGATCTCTTCGTTCAGTTGAAGAGAATAAATATTAGTTAATGTAGCACCGATTATCTGGCTAAGCTCTTCCGCGGAGCGATTAAATTCTAGAACTTCACTTGGCCCAAGTGGTGAGGTGAAGCAAGCAACAATCACTACGGACGGTCGAGGGCGTGGGGGACAAGGGCAGGTCGCATAAGCTTTAGCGCTGAGCGGCGAGTCAACTTCTATGTGGAGATCGAAGTTTTGGACGATTTCCGGCCTACCCTCTGCAATAGTACGTTGCACGAGCTCTAACAAATAGTTTACTTTACTCGATGGAGCGAGTGTCCAAGATTCCGGTAGATGTTGCGGGTTGTTAGTCTCGGGGTTTATGATCAAGATGTTGCAAGAAGAGGCGTGCAGATAATCTGCAGAAATCTGACAAATGGCGGAAACTAGGCTGCCAACGTCTGGGGCAGTAACTAGCGCCTCAGAAATGGCACTTAGTACTTGTTGGGATGACCTGTCTCGTGACTTAGATGCCTGGTCTAGGAGAACTTCGATCTCAACGAGGTCTGGTGGCTTATCAAGGTACCAGAGCGCGCCGGCGCGCAGAGCCCGCTTTGCAATCGGGCGGTTCCCGTAACCAGTTATAACGATAACAGGAAATTCCGGATCAAGTTTTTTAAGTTCGTGTAACAACTCAAGTCCATCACCCTGTCCGCTAGGATCCAGCGAGTAATCAACAATCGCAAGATCGCAACGCCGGCTGCCGAATATCAACAACGCCTCGTTGAAGCTCTTAGCCTCTTCTACAGTATGGCCGAGGCTATCCCTTAGCCAACTCGCGAAAGATTGGCGAAAGTCGTCCCTGTCGTCTACGAGAAGAATGCTAAGAGAAATTTTTCCCATTATTGTCCTATGGAGAAGCTAGTAAGTAGGCAGCTATTGTGGACGATGAGGTAATGAGATGAGAAATGTAGTGCCAACGTCCATAACACTATATTCAACTATAATGTTACCTCCCATAGCCTCTATTAAAGCCTTAGAAACGAAAAGGCCGAGGCCCGATCCGCCCTCGCGTTGTGAGAAACCAAGTTCGAAAATTGAACTTGACTGCAATCGACGATGGATCCCAGGGCCGGTATCGACGACACGGATCTTGATTGGTAAAGCTGCGTCGGTCAAATCGTAGTAGCTGCTAACGGCTACTTGCTTTGTTTGCCTCCCTTGACACCACTGAAGCGCGTTCAGCATTATGTTGTCAACAACCTGCTGGAGTTGGGCCGATCGGAGTATCGAGGCCGGTACTCTAAGATCAGGTTCGAATGATAGCTTTACAGCAAGGTGACTGGCGAGCAGATGCTGGCGCTCCACAAGACGGTGGACAAGTACGTTAATGTCTACAAGAGCTAGGTGTGTGTCTTCTGTAAGATCGCGAAGAAGGGAAGTTGTTTTCTCCATCTGGTCGGCAAAGGTCTGAATTGATAATACATGCGAGAGCGCAGCCTCCAGAGTTTCGGCGGGTGTCTTTGTCGATTTTACGAGTATGTTTTCTAAGCTGTTAAGTTTGAATGCCATACTGCCGAGGGTGTTGCGGATATCGTGCAACGCGCCAGATCTTAACCGGGATTGGAGAAGCTCTTCTTGTAGCCCAACAAAGCGTTCAAATTCGTGTTGGCGAAAAACTATCTGTCCGAGTTCCCGACAGAATGCCGAGAACTTATTTAACTGGGCATCCGGGAAGAAATGCTCCTTTTTGTAAAAAAGGAAGAAGGCGTAGGGCTGATCGCGAGAGGGAATCTCAACAGGCATACCGAGGCAGGAGGTGAAAGGAACTGCACGCACCAGATAGGAAACCCGGCGCGGCACCTGCTGAGAATCTATAATAACTACGGTGCGACGGTCCCTAAGCACTTCGCCCACTGGGCTGTAGAGGAGGGTCGTGTGAAAATCCTCCGAATTGTCGAGTTTGACCCCATCACAGTAAGACCAGAGGACTCGACTCGGTCGCTGAGAATCTTTTTCAAATATTATTGCGTAGTCTGCGCCTGCATCGAGGCGAACTCGTTCAACAAATTCCCGAAGATCCGAAGTTGAAACGCTAGTTGATCGCACTTTCGGAACCAAGGGATCAATTGGAGGATCATGTCGGATGGAAGCTTCGCTATTTTCAAATTCCGATAGCACCTCTGCAAGGGCGCGAGGGCCGAGCGGCTTGCTTTCTATGCGAAATCCAAGATCTTCGGCTTGTCGACTGACGGAAGCCTCGATCTCGAAACCAGTGAGCAACAGAACGCGGAGGCTGGGACAAATTGACCGAGCTTGCCGCGCGAGTTCGAGCGGGTTGTCAGTGCTTAACGAGAGGTCGAGAATCGCAAGGTCACAGGGATACACTTCTAGTTGCTGCAGTGCTTCGGCGGATGAAATAGCCTCATAGACAACGTATCCCACCTCACGAAGAAGCTCGGCTAGAGAAGCTTTGAAGTCCGCATTATCGTCCGCTACCAGGATATTGAGTATCCTGTCCGGGGGTGGCCAGCATATTGCTGTTGGAAGGTCTCCTACCTTCTGAAGAAGGCGGCGTAGTGTTTTCTGGTCCATGAAGTCGCTGAGATGGGCTGAGCCCGTACCTTGTCGGATTGACGCGTGAGCTGCATTGTGGCCGTGTATCATGTGGCGTTGGAGACTCAGTCTTATTTGACGTCGCTGGATATCGAAGCCTACTATAACGACTCGCACAAGATCCTCCGGCCAAAGTGGCACAGCGAGAGAGCTTGTTGAGCTGTTGCGGCTTCGCTCGGTAGTTGGGATTAAGCCTTCGATCCCCGCCTCAAGTTCTACAAACGTACCAAAGTCTCGGATGCGAAGGACTGCAGCGTCTAGCACTGTCCCTAAGGGCAAGCGATCGGTGAGGTTCTGCCATGGATCATACTGGATGAAACGGAGACTGAGATCAACGCTCTGCGTTGCTGGGTCGACGGCAAGGACAACTGCTTCAATGACAGTGTTGAGCTTCGCAAGTTGACTCGGGACCTGAGGTTCGGACTCCCAGGAGAATTCTCTCCGCCTGATGATGCCGTGAGATCCATCGGGCAGTCGAAGCAGAATACGATCCCAGAGAATCCGGTAGATAATGCCACGGACCCGATCGCCTGGTCTCAGCGAGCGGGATAATTTAGGGTCCTTTGGCTTAGAGCCGGAAGTCTTAGACAACGTTCCCTCGCTATTTTGATATGAACTAAGCCAAGTTAGCTGCACAGGGTAGTGCGCTACTCAAAGGAGCATGTCGCCATCAAGGGGCAGTAGTTCACTCAAGCCAGGAAAGGATAATGAGAAACGTTCCGGCAATCAAGCTAATTATGCAAAAATGGCGATATAGCTTGAGTTGCTGACTCCTAATCCTGCCTTCACGCCTGCTGGGGGAGGAGAGGAGAAAGGGGCTCCCCGGAGACGAGGTGCCCCGGGCAGACGAGGTGCCACGTCCTTGGATAACCTCTTCTTCTCTCCAGCCGCCTCCGCCCCCCGCTGGAGCCTTTTTTCGCCCTGTCAAGTCTCCAGGAGGTAGCTTTTGATGAGCGGGAAGGCTCCGAAGCGGCGATCGACGACCTCCAAGTCGTGAAATTCACGCCCAAACGCCCTTCCGGACACACCTCTCCCTCCCGCCGATGATCCAGGCGAGCAGAACCCCCGGCCTGCCTACCCGCTGACGAACGGCAACGCCGGCGGGAAGCTCCCGGCCGGAAAGCGCGGCTCGGGGTCTCCCCTCTGGAGCTTCTCGGCGGCGGTGCGGTAGGCCGCCACGAACCAGACGAAGCCTTCATAGAGGAAGTGGCGCATGACCTTGCTCGCGGCGTGGAAGAGCGGGGCCGGCGACCTCTTGACGCGCTGGGGACGGCTCACGGGATCCTGGGCGAGGATCGCCGCCGGACCGAGCGGCTCGGCTCCCGTCCGCTTCCGCGCCGCGGCGGCGTCTTCCTCGATCTCGGCGGCCAGATCCGCCACCCGCTGCCGGTATGCCTCGGGGGAGAGGTGCTTCCAGCAGGGAAGGGGGGAGAGCGTCACGGTCTCCGGAGTGGCATACCTGGAAGAATCAGGGCTCTCCCCGCGCCGGCGGCGGGCGGCGTACTCCTGGGTGCGGTCGAACCAGGTGCCGGCGAGGGGCTCGCCGTCCACGAGCTGGCGGACGCAGTGGAGGCCCGGCCACTCCCGGAGACGGGCCACCAGGTTCTCCTTGCAGCCGTGGCTGAGCACGTAGCGGAAGCGCTCCACCTGCGCCTCCTCCTCGCCGCTGATGAGGATCGCCTGGTAGCGCCGGTCCCAGATCTTCCCCGTCCAGCCGGTCCGCCGGCTGATCTCGCGCGCCAGGTTCGAGTTGAAGTAGCCGACGAACCGCGCGAGCCGGCGGGCGTCCTCCACTTGGACGACCACGTGGTAATGGTTCGACATCAGGCTGAAGGCCACGATGTCGACCGGATAGAACCGCTGGGCCCTGCCAAGAATCCCGGCGGCGATGTCGTTGAGCTCCAGGCTGGGCCGGAGCAGCAGGCGCCCGTGCAAGGTCCGGCAGGTGACCTCGACCAGGGCGCCCCCCTCGGGGATGTAGCGAAGTTTTCGTCCCATGCCCCCTAATAAACGTAAAATCTCGCCACTTTTGACAAACTGTTGAAAACAAGTACGTTGTAGCCTGCGTTCTGGGGGGCGGTCCCGCAGTCTGCCTGGATGGGCGACTTTACCCGCTCCGAAGGCCTCGATCTTCTCCGATGAGCGGCAGGATGATTTCCCGGGCGCAAGTTTTGAGAGGGCGAGGCTCCCCCTCGAGATTTTTTGGAAAACTTTGGCGGGGGAGGCCCGCCCTCCCAAGTCCGCCGCGAAAATCTGGCGGGGGAGGCTCGCCCTCTCAAAGATCTCCGGAAAATCTCAAAGGGGAAGCCTCCCCCGCGAGATTTTTGGAGAAGATCTCGGAGGGCGCGGCTCCCCCGCCAAAAGATGGACCCGGCTACTCTTCGGGAGAGTTTGGGAGAGAAGATCCAGGTCCGGCATGGGGAGTGTCGCCGCTACCGGCGCCAGTTCTCGATCTGCAACCTGGGAACCCGGCGAAACTCCCTCTCGTTGTCGGTCACGACGATGAGCTCTCGGGAGAGGGCGTGCGCGGCGATCATCATGTCGTAGGGTCCAATGGGGGCGCCCTCCGCCTCGAGATCGGAGCGGATGCGTCCGTAGACGAGCGCCGCGGCGAGATCGAAATCCAGGCACTCGATCTCGGTGGTCAGGACGTCGAGCCGCTCATGGTTCTCGTCGCGTCTTTGGCTCCGGTCCGCTCCATAGCGCAACTCGGCGACGACCACCGAGCTCAGGCAGAGGTCTTCCGGGGAGGATCTCCGGATCCGCTCCGTGACGCTCGGATGGCGCTGGCTCAAAAAATCGACGCAGACATTGGTATCCAGGAGGTATTTCACGAATCGAGCTCGGGTCCGGGCTCCGCCGGCGGCGGCTCTTCCGGATAGGGGAAATCGGGCGCCGACCCCGCGAGCTCGAGAAACTTCCGGCTCCAGGCTCTCTTCACGGGCTCCAGAATGACCCGCTCTCCCTGACGGTAGACGAGAACCTCCTCCTCGCCTTCGAAGCGGAACTCCTTGGGCAGCCGGACGGCCTGGCTCCCGCCGCTCTTGAACAGCTTGGCGCGCTGGGACATCGTCGTCTCCTCCCAGAGAAAGTATACACGACTTGTAGCTACAAACGCCGGAAGATGTGTCCAGAGACGAGTGCCAGAGATGGGTGCCAGAGATGGGTGCCAGGCGCCTCATTAGGGGATTGCGAAGCCTGGCGGGAGCGTTGGGCCCTGGGAGATGGTCCAACGCCCCGGCAATGGACCGTCGGCGGTGCCAGGCGCTTCGTCGGGGGGAGCAGAGGATGGAGCTTGGCCGGGGCGCTTTGTCGGAGCTCGACGTTCAGACGGAGGAGGCGCCGGAGGCTCCGGCGCCTCCAGGGTGGGGATCCGCCGGCGGTGATCAGTTCGCGGGGACGACCGGGTAGACGATCCCGGAGTCGGACTGCAGGGTCACGCCGGCGGGGATGTCGCGGACGACGAGCCGCGCCGTGGCGTCGGCGTGGATGTCGCCGCCGAAGCCGACCGAGCCGTCCCAGTAGAACACCCTGGCCTGCGCCCGCAGCTTGCCGGTGACGCTGAGCTGCGATCCGACGGTGGTCTGGACGGTGATCTGCGGCGCCGCGGAGACCGTCACGCCATAGAGGTAGCTCGCGCTCCAGCGCGAGCGCGCCGTGGCCGTCCCGATCTGCAGGGACATGTCGATGTAGCCGTCGTAGAGGCCGGTGTAGGTCCAGGTGTTGAGGTCCACCTGGTTGCCGAAGACGATCGTCACCGGCGTCCCCTTGGGGAGGGAGTCGGACTTGACGGTCAGCCGGTCGAACGCGTAGGCATAGCCATAGCCGTAGGGCGCCGTGCCGGAGAAGCCCGGCTTGGCGTTGATCTGCTGGCTGTGGGCGCTGGCCTGGGCGTGGAGCTCCCCCTGCCGTGCCTCGCCCGAGGCGCCGACGTCCGCGAACATCGTGCCGTAGGTGGAATTGCCGACCGTGGCGCCCGCCGGGTCGGACACCGAGGAGACGAACGTGGCGCTGGGCAGATAGGTGGTGTCGTAGTAGCAGCCGGGGTAGCCCAAGGTCTCGGCGTCGGTCTCGACGCCGAAGGTCTGCGCCTGGGCGGAAGCGGCGAGGCCGAGGGCGGAGAGGGCGAGAAGGGCGGTCAGGGCGGTAGCACGAGTGAACATGGGAATCTCCTCCAAGAGAGTCTGAATACCGCCGCGGATGCCTCGAGGTGCGCACCGCGCGGACAGGTCGGTTCTGGTTTCGCGCCCGGCCACGTCGCCGGGCTGGCTCAGAAACGCGTTCGGAGGCGAATTCCCCTCAGTGGAGTCGCGAGGAGGCGAGGTCCTGCGGCGCTCTGGACGCTCTATCGACGCCAGCTCTCGACCTGCAGACTGGAGATCCGGCCGACAGCCAAATAGGTCAGAATAGTCGCCTTGTACCCACAAACCCAGGAGGAAGCGATGCCCGAAGGACCCGAAGTCGATACCGAGCGCCTGCACGAAGCCATCCACGAGGAGATGGAGAAGGAGGGGGGGACGTTCCTCAAGCGGATCGCCGTGACCACGGCGATCCTGGCCGCCCTGGCCGCCATCGCCTCGCTCTATGCCGGGGCGACGGTGAACGAGGCGCTGGTGTTGAAGACCGAGGCGACGCGCCTCCAGGCCGAGGCGTCCGACCAGTGGGCCTATTACCAGGCCAAGGGGATCAAGGCGGCGGTGGCCGAGGCCTCCGCCACCGCCTGGGCGGCCCTCGGCAAGCCGGCGCCGCCCCAGTACGTCGCCAGCCAGCAGCGTTACCTCGGCGAGCAGAAGGGGATCGAGAAGGCGGCGCGCGAGAAGGAGCACGAGCGGGACGCCAGGTCCGGCGAGGCCGACCACCTCCTTCACCGCCATCACCGCTTCGCCGACACGGTCGCTCTGTTGCAGGTCTCGATCGCCCTCGGCGCCGTGGCGGCCCTGACCCGCAGCCGGCTCGCCTGGGTCACCTCGATCGTCCTGGGACTGAGCGGAATCGGGCTCCTGGTCTTCGCTTTCCTGCGGTAGGACCGGACGGCTCCGGACGGCTCCACAAAAATTCCCGGCGGACGGCGGCTCGCTTTTGGCCGCCTGCCGCACACACATCTTATAGAGCAGCAAACAGCGGTTGTCGGATGGCCGGTGCGGCCGGCCCAGGAGGATCTTTATCGTCTGCTCGGGTTTTCTGATCCTCCTTTTCTTTGATCCGGTTGTTCATGAGACGGCGGATGTTGCCGTCTCCAAACCATCGCTCCCAGGGTCTCAGCTCTCATGGGGAGAGCTTGTTTCACCTGGTGGCACACTTCCAGTATCTGGAGGATGCAAGTAATGAGGACTAGAGGTATGAAGGTTGCTGTGGCACTGTCCTGTGGCCTGCTGGCCGTCGCCGCCAATGCCGCGACCGTCGAGAAGTCGAGCAAGGCTTTCGCGGACGCGGACCACGTCATTTACGCCCCGGTGAAGGGCGCCCCGACCCTGCCCATGAAGTCGCTCCTGTCGAACCATGGCGGCGGCGTGCTCTCGTCGGCCAAGGTGGTCTTCATTTTCTGGGGACCGAACTTCAACAACTCCGCCTCCTCCGACTTCAACTACGCCCGGACGCTGCAGAACTTCCGCAATCAGTTCGGCACGACCGGCGAGTACAACACCATCACGCAGTACGGCGTCTCGCTGACCAACCTCGGCTCGGGAACCGCCGACTGGTTCGACACCTCCACGCCGCCGCGGAACGTGACCGACTCCACCGTTCAGGGCGAGGTCAACCGGTATTTCTCGGGCGGCCACGGCTCCTTCAACAACAGCACGATCTATGAGGTCGTCATCCCGAGCTCCTCGTACTCCTCGAGCGGCTCCAGCACCTCCTGCGGCGGGCCGAGCCTGGCCTACTGCGCCTATCACGGCTCCTACAACGGCTCCTCCGGCACGGTCAAGTACTCCATCGAGCCCTACCCGAGCTGCAGCGGCTGCACGGTCAGCGGCTGGTCGGCGGTGCAGAACGCCGAGCACTTCGTCTGCCACGAGACCCGCGAGGCCGTGACCGACCCCGTGAACGGCTGGTGGGACAGCTCCACCGGCGAAGAGGCCGACGACAAGTGCGCCTGGTCGCCCACGCCGTTCATCGGCACCAACGGCTACGCCTACCAGTACGAGTGGTCGAACGCGAACAACGGCTGCGTTCGTACGCGCTAAACGACTCGGCTCAGCAGAGCCAGAGGCAGGAAAGCCCCGGCTGCGGCCGGGGCTTTTTTTATTCGGTTGGTGTATATTCGCTTCCGTAAATTTGTTGTTCAACCCTTGGGAACGATTGTGGAGGGCGAAGCCTTGAGCAGCCGGAGTCGCTGGACGCTGGTGATGACGATCCTCGTGCTGGGAAGTCTCTGCGGGCGCGCCGAGGCGCAGCGCCCCGCAGCGGCGCCGCCCGCGCCGCCGGCGGCGGGAGGGGCGGACAAGCCCACCGGCGACGCCCTCGCCCAGGAGGCGGAGGCGAAGCCGAAGGAGCCGGAGGACGAGAAGGACAAGAAGAAGTACGAGCCGCTGACCGGTCACTTCGCGGCCGGCTTCAACTTCACCAAGGGCAACAGCGACACCCGGAGCTTCAACCTGGCGCTGCTCCTGCAATACGACCCGCGGACGAAGAACGTCGTCAAGGCGGACGCCTTCTACATCCTGAATTCCGAGGCCGGGACCAGCACCGTCGACCGCACCTCCGCCCATCTCCGCGACGAGTACTACTTCCGCCCCCGCTGGTTCGCCTTCGGGGACGGCCAGTTCCTGAAGGATCAGTTCAAGCGGATCACCTATCTGTTCGCCCCTACCGCCGGGATCGGCACCCAGCTCGTCAAGACGTCCACGCGGGAGCTCCTCGTCGATCTCGGGGCCGGCGCCATCCTGGAGAAGGACGAGCCTGGCGACCGCACCAGCAGCGGCGCCCTGCGGGCCGGCGAGAACTATGCCTGGAAGATCTCGAAATCGGCGAACTTCACCCAGAACGCCTTCGCCCTGTGGAAGACGTCGGACCTCGGCGACGCCTACTACCATCTCGACGTGGGGCTCGGCGCGGCGATCAACGATCACTTCGAGCTCAAGGTGGCGCTGATCGACGAGTACAAGCGCAAGCCGCCCGATCCCACGGTCAAGCGGAACGACCTGGCCGGGATCGTCTCGATCGGCTACAAGCTCTGAGGCGCGCTACTTCCGCTGTCCCGGCATGTCCCGGCCGTTCTGGTGGAGCACCAGCCCGGTCACCTTGCCGTCGGCGCCGCGGACGAACTCGATCTCGGCATCCACCACCTTGAGGAAGAAGCGGCTCTCGGACTCGGGGAACAGCTCGGCCTTGCCCTGGCCCGTGGGCAGGGCGAAGAGCTGGTTGCCCTCCCGGGTGATGGTGATCGAGAAGCCGGGGGTGATCTCGTACTCGCCGGCGTAGGCGTCATAGACCGCCGGATTCACCTGGACGGCCTGGCGCTCCTTGGGGAGCGGCTCGCCGGTCTTCGTTCCTCTCTCGTCCGCTCCGAGGAGCGGGGAGAAGTCCACGCCGGTGACCTTCCCCTGGGCGTCGCGCCGGAAGCGCAGGCGGGTATCCCCTTCGGGGAAGAAGAAGTCGTCGCGGGCGGTGGCGAGGATCTCCGTCTTCGGGCCGCCGCTGCGCTGGGAGAAGACCTTCGATCCTTCATGGGTGATGGCGCGGGTGGTCCGTTCGTCGAAGCGGTAGACGCCGGCGTACTCGTCGAGCGTCCTGGGATCGAGTTGGATCGTCTTGCGCTCCTCGATGGGCTTGCCGATCGCCCTGGCCGCGATGCGCAGGGCGACAGTGTCGGGCCGCGGGTCCGAGGCGTCGTTGTTGGAGAGGATGGCGATGAACAGCCGCTCCTCGGGGACGCGGGTGACGTCGGTGGTGAAGCCGTTGATGTCGCCGCCGTGCTGGAGGATCCGCCGCCCCTCGAAGTCAAACACGCCCATGCCGTAGCCGTAGTGGGTGGAGAGCCCCGACTTGAGCTTGTAGGCGGTGAGCATCCGGTCGAGGGAGGCCTTCTTGAGCAGCGTCTCGCCGCCGAGGGCGCGGTCCCAGATCGCCAGGTCGTCCACCGTGGACATCAGCGACCCGGCGGCGTAGGGGTGGTTCATGCTGATGAAATCCGCGTTGCGGAATCCCTGGCCGTTTTTCGAGTCGTCTTTGGAATAGCCGCTGGCGCGCCGGGGGACGATCTCCTCCGGGTGGTCGTACCGGCTGTGGGTCATGCCGAGCTTCTGGAAGATCTCCTCCTCGACGAACCGCTCGTAGCTCTTGCCCGAGACCTTCTCGATGATCGCGCCGAGGAGAAAGAAGCCGGAGTTGTCGTAGGCCCACCGCTCGCCGGGGTTGAACTCCAGCGGCTTGTCCTTGAACAGAGCGATCAGATCGGCCGGCTTCAGGTCTTCGCGGATGTGGGGGAACCACTCGGGGAGCCCCGTGTAGCTCGGGATGCCGGAGGTGTGGGTGAGCAGGTTCTCGAGCGTGATCGTCTGCCCGTGGGTGGGGTAGTCCGGCAGGTATCGGGTGATCGGGTCCTCCACCCGGAGCTGGCCGCGCTCCTGGAGCAGCAGGATCGACGCCGCGGTGAACTGCTTGGTGACCGACCCGAGCTCGAACACCATGTCGGGGGCCATCGGCACTCCGAGCTTCCAGGTTGGCCATGCCGTATGCCTTGCGCAGCAGGACCTTGCCGTCCTGGATCACGATCGCCACGGCCCCCGGCCGGTCCGCCGGGTAGATGGCGGACAGAGCCTTGTCGGCATAGGCGGCAAGGCCGGTGAGGCTGGACGGTGAGGCCGCCCAGCCGGGAAAGGCGAACAGGGTGAGAGTCAGCAGCAGGGTGCCGGTGAATTTGGCTTCATGACGAGGCTCCTCTGGATCGGGATCGAAGGGCGCGGATGCGCTCGTCCTCAGAGTACGCAGAGAAGGGGCGGAGGTTACGTCCGCGCTACGCGAACGGGTTCTCGATCCGCACTCCGTCCACCACCCGGCCGGCCGGCAGCGACTCGGAGAGGACCCGCATGCAGTCCGCCCGGCGGGCGGCTTCGAGGACGGCGGCGTCCCAGGGGGAGATCTGCTCGCGCTCGGCGAGGATGAGGGCGGCGGTGACCAGATCGGTGTCCACCTCGACCAGGTGCCACTCCCGCAACGCGCGCACGTAGTCGAGGGCCTCCATCGGGGAGAGCTTGACCTCGGCCCGGCGGGTGAGGACGTCGTAGACCTCCATCAGCACCTGCGTGCTGGTGGCGTAGCTCCCCTCGACGAAGCCGCGCTCGACGATCTCGCGCGCCAGCCGCTGCTTGGCGGGCTGATCCGCGCAGACCGCGTAGACCAGCACGCTGGTGTCGATGAACGCCGCCAGCTCACCTTTCATGGCGGCCCCCCCGGTCCGGCAGGCCCTCCGGCCCCAGCCGCACCGGCGGCCGGTCGAGGAGCTTCCGGACGTCGTGCCAGGCCTCGAGCCGGCTACGCTCCTGCCGCACGATCTGCTTCAGGTATTGCCGCACCATCTCGTTGAGCGAGGTATGGCGCCGCATCGCCACCGCGTGGGCTTCCTCCAGCAGATCCTGCTCGATGCTCAGCGTGACGCTCTGGCGGGTCATGGACGGCCCCTCACGAGAAGATCTCGCTCAGGCGGATCTCGAGGCCGGGCAGGAGCGGCGTGGTGAGCACGTCTCCCGCGCCGGCCGAGAGCCCAGCGGCCAGGACGAGCCGCTCGCCGTCCCGCCGGTAGACCTTCGCGGTCCTCGGGCCCGGATCGAACATCCAGTATTCCGGGACGCCCAGGCGCTCGTAGCGCTCGAGCTTGATCCCCTCGTCCCGGCGGCGGGTGCTCGCCGACAGGATCTCGACGACGAGGTCCGGAGCGCCCTGGATGTTCTTGCGGGTGATGATCCCGGCCCGCGCGTTCGAGATGAACAGGAGGTCCGGCTGCGCGATGTCGTGCGCGGAGAGGACGACGTCCAGGGGAGCCGCGTAGAGGTGGCCGAGGCGGTGCCGCTCGATCCAGGAGCCGAGCCGGATGTGCAGCTTCGAGGAGATGCCCTGGTGCGGGGTGAAGGGCGATGGCGTCACGTAGTGCTCTCCGTCCAGGATCTCGTGGCGCTGCCCGTCCTCCGGGATGAGGACGTAGTCGTCGTAGGTCAGCTTGCGGGGTCTGGGGAGAACATCGGGGAGAGCCATGCCGCGCCTCCTTGCGCGAAATGATCCTAGCACGCGCGCTCCGCGCTCCGATGCCGTCCCGGGTTCCGCCGGGGCGAGCCCTAGGTTCCGTTGCGGCGCAACATAGCACGGCCGTCCGTCTTCATCACCCCTTCACAACTTGCCCCTACTCTCCCTCCATCTCAGGGAGGAAAACGCATGAAACGGATTTCGCAATGGATCGCCGGAGGCCTGCTGATGACCGGGACAATGACCGGGACACTATGGGCTCAAGGCCCCGAGGGACATCCGGCGAGGAAGAGGATGCCGGACGCCGAGGTGGTCGCCGCGCTGTCGCGCCACCTCGACCAGCAGGCGGCGGCGGACGAGTTCTCCGGCGTCGTCCTGCTCGCCAGGAACGGCAAGCCGCTGTTCCGCAAGGCGTACGGCATGGCCGATCTCGGTCTCAAGGTACCGAACAACGTGGAGACGAAGTTCAACCTGGGATCGATCAACAAGATCTTCACCCGCCTCGCCACCACCCAGCTCGCCGAGCAGGGGAAGCTGTCGCTCGACGACACGATCGCCAAATGGCTGCCCGACTACCCGAACAAGGAGGTCGCGGCGAAGGTGACGATCAACCAGCTGCGCGACTTCCGGTCCGGGCTGGGCGACATCTTCACCCCGGAGTTCGAGGCGGCGGCCAAGGACCGCTTCCGTACGCCGCGCGAGCTGTTCGCCGTGTTCGCCGACAAGCCCCTCCTCTTCGAGCCGGGTACGAAGGAGGAATACTCAAACGCCGGCTACGTGGTGCTGGGGGCGATCGTCGAGGCGGCGTCCGGACAGAGTTACGACGACTACGTCCGGGAGCACGTCTTCCGGCCGGCGGGCATGACGGACACCGCCGCCTACGAGCTGGACGTGCCGGTGCCGAACCGGGCGGTCGGCTACACCCGGGAGAGCCCGCGGGGGCCGGCGCCCGGCGGCGGACGCCGGAACAACCTCTTCCTCACCCTGTTCAAGGGGAGCCCGGCCGGCGGCGGCTACTCGACCGCGGAGGACCTGCTGCGCTTCGACACCGCCCTGCGCACCGGCATCCTGTTCAAGGACGGCCACAAGATCGCCGGCCTCGGCGCCGCCGGCGGCACGCAGGGCTGCAACGCCCTGCTGGAGCAGATGGACGACGGCTACACCCTGATCGTGCTCTCCAACTACGACCCGCCGGTGGCGGGGAAGCTCGGCCGCCAGGTGCGGGAGTGGCTGGGCATGCCGGATCAGGAGGCGGGTCCGGGCAGGCGCCGCTAGCCTCGCCCGGGTCTACACTTCGCTCCATGCAGCCCGCCGGCCGCGGAACCCTGAGCATCCCGAACGTCCTGGTCGTAGAGGATGACGGCAAGACCTCCTCGCTGGTGCGCCTGTACCTCGAGAACGCCGGGTTCGAGGTGAGGGTCGCGGCCGACGGGCGGCAGGGGCTCGCGGCGGCGCGGGACCGGCGGCCGGACCTCGTGGTGCTCGACGTGATGCTCCCCGAGATCGACGGCCTCGCCGTCTGCCGCGCGCTGCGGGCGGAGTCGGACGTGCCGGTGATCCTGCTGACCGCGCGGGCGGCGGAGGAGGACCGGCTGGTCGGGCTCGGCCTCGGGGCGGACGACTACGTGGCCAAGCCGTTCAGCCCGCGCGAGCTGGTCGCCCGGGTGAAGGCGGTGCTGCGGCGGGCGGCTCCCCGCGCCACCCCGGAAGGCGAGAGCGCCGCCGAGCTGCGCTTCGGGGATCTCGTCCTGGACCTCGCCCGGCGTTCGGTCGCGGTCGGCGGCGAGCCGGTGGCGGTCACCCCCAGCGAGCTCCCGGCTCCTGGAGACCCTGGCCCGCGCGCCCGGCCGCGCCTTCACCCGGGCGGAGCTGGTCGAGCGCGCCTTCGGCTGGGACTACGAGGGGATGGAGCGCACGGTCGACGTCCACGTGAAGAATCTCCGCCGCAAGCTCGGGCTCCGGGCCGGCGGCGAAGAGCCCTGGATCGAGACGGTCTGGGGCACCGGCTACCGGTTCGCGGGAGAGCCGGCGTGATCCACAGCCTGCGCGTCCGGCTGCTGGTGATGGTGGCGGTCGTGCTGGGGATCGCCCTCGGCGCGGTGGCCCTCTTCTCGGTCCGCGTGGTCTCGGTCGAGTTCCGCCACTACCTGGCCGTCCGCGGCCCGCGTCCCGAAGACCTCGACCGCGTGGCCGCCAGACTCGCCGTGGAGCGCCGCCGCCGCGGAGACTGGAGCGGCGCGCACCGCATCCTGGCCGAGGCGGGACGGCGGATGGGGCGGGAGCTCCTGGTGGTCGATCCCGCGGGGCGCCTCGCGGCGGCCACCAGCCCGGAGGAGACCTATGGCCGGGTCCGCGTCGCGGAGGGCGGCCGCCGGCTCGACGTGGAGAGGAAGACGGCGCGGGGACGGGGCGGCCTGCGGCTCGTCGAACCCTACCGGGTGACGCTCGCCGCGCCGGGAGGAGAGCCGCTGGGGACGCTCTTCGTCATCTCCCTCCCGTCCAGCGCCCCGTCCGGCGAGCCCGGCTCGGCGGAGGTCGTCGGGCGCATCCGCCGGGTGCTGCTGCTGGCGGCGCTGGCGGCTGGAGCGGTGGGCCTCCTCCTCTCCTTCGCCCTGGCGCGGCGCATCCTGCGGCCGGTCGAGGCGCTGACGGCGGCGGCCCGCCGCATGGAGGCGGGGGACCTCGCCCAGCGGGTCGAGGTGCGGGAGCGCAACGAGATCGGCGAGCTCGCCCGCGCCTTCAACGCCATGGCCGAGCGGCGGGCCACGGCCGAGCGGCTGCGGCGCGACCTGGTCAACGACGTGGCCCACGAGCTGCGCAGCCCGCTGACCAACCTGCGGGGCCAGTTGGAAGCCCTGGAGGACGGGCTCCTGGCGCCGTCGCCGGAGACCCTCGCCTCGCTCGGCGAGGAGGTGCGCCTCCTCGGCCGGCTGGTCGACGATCTCCAGGACCTGGCGCTCGCCGAGGCCGGCCAGCTCGCCCTGGAGCGCGGCCCGGTGGACCTGGGGGCGGAGATCGAGCGCGCCGTGAAGGCGGCGCAGCCGCGGGCGGCCGCTCTCGGCGTCAGCGTCAGCATCAACGTCCGCGTCCGCGTCGAGGCGGAATCCGCCGGCCGCTCTGCCTTCGGTGGACGGCGACGCCCGGCGGATCGCGCAGATCCTCCGCAACCTCCTCGGCAACGCGGTGACCTGCACGCCGCCGGGCGGGTGCATCCAGGTGCGGGTGCTTCCGGGGAATGGGGAGGTCGCCGTGGAGGTGGAGGATACGGGGCCGGGCATTCCGCCCGGCCATCTGCCGCACCTCTTCGACCGCTTCTACCGCACCGACGCCTCCCGCAGCCGGGCCACGGGCGGCGCGGGCCTGGGGCTCGCGATCGTCAGGCAGCTCGCCGAGGCCCACGGCGGCCGGGTCTGGGTGGAGAGCGAGGTGGGGAAGGGCTCGACCTTCGGGTTCAGCCTGCCGACGGCTCCGGCGAGCTAATCGAAGATCTCGGCCAGCGGAATCTCGAGGCCGGGCAGCAGTGGCGTGGTGAGGGCGTCCCCGGCGCCGGCGGAGAGCTCGGCGGCCAGGACGAGCCGCTCGCCGTCGCGCCTGTAGACCTTGACGATCCGGCGCTCCGGATAGAACATCCAGTGTTCGTCCACTCCCAGGCGCTCGTAGAGCTCGAGCTTGATTCCCTCGTCCCGGTGGCGGGTGCTTTCGGAGACGATCTCGATGACGAGGTCCGGAGCGCCCTGAATGTTTTTTCCGGTCGCGATCCCGGAGCGCTGCTTTGAGATGAAGAGCAGATCCGGCTGGACGACGTCGTATCGGGAGAGAATGACATCGGCAGGGGCCGCCAGGAGCTCGCCGAGGTCGTTCTCGACGATGAACGGTCCCAGCTTCAGGGTCAGCCGCATTGAGAGTCTCTGGTGCCGCAGGAAGGGAGCGGGGGTCACGTAGTGTTCTCCGTCGAGGATCTCGTGCCGCTGGCCGTCCTCCGGAATCAGGAGGTAGTCCTCGTAGGTGAGCTTGCTGCGGCGGAGATCGTGGAGAGCCATGGCGCGTCCCCTCTGGAAGCGATTTTCATCTTACCATCACCCCGCGACTTTCCGGGGGACCGGCCTTCCCTCTCCATCCGCTGGCACGTTTCCCCATAACATATCACCGAGAGGTGCCATTCATGGATGAAGAGCAGCTCGACGAAGAGCGGTACGAGGAGTTCTCCCGCTTCCTGCGCGAGGCGGTCGGCGAGGCGCTGCGGACGGAGGACGGCGAGGGCTTTCTCGCCTGGATGGTGGACGAGGCGCCGCGCGGCGCGCCGGAGGTGTTCGCGGGGCTGCCGGACGACGCGGCCCGGCGCTCTCTCGCCCTGGAGCTCGGCCGCTCCCTGTGGAATGCGATGCCGCTGCCGGGCAACGGCTTCCGCCCGCGGCCGATCCCCAAACCGGAGCGCAACGACCCCTGCCCCTGCGGCTCGGGGCGCAAGTACAAGAAGTGCTGCGCCGAGTGGGCGGACGGCGTGCCGGACCTCGAGCCGGAGGCGGTCTGGATCCTGGTCGTCGAGGAGCTTCTCCCAGGAGGCGGTCGAGGCGCTGGGGGAGTCGGGCCGGGTGCCGCGCAACTCCGTGGGCCAGATCGCGGCGGCCCTCTTGGACGACGGCGATGCCCTGCGCGCCCTGGCGCTGGTCAAGCCGCTGTTCGACCGCCCGGAGCGGCTGGACGAGCGGGATGCGGCGTCGCTCAACACCCTGCTCGAGGCCTACGAGGAAGCTCGATCTCGACGAGGAGCGGTGGGAGGTGGCGGAGCGGCTGGCGCGGGATCTGCGGGTGCCGCTGCGCGCCGTGCTGTGGGAGAACCTGGCGCGGACCTACGCCGTGGCCGGCGAGATGGAGGAGGCCTGGACCTCGCTCGACCGGGCCCGGATGGACGATCCGGAGAGCCCCGCCCTCGGGCCGCTGGAGGTGAGCCTCCTGCTCGCCGAGGGACGGACGGAGGAGGCCGGCGAGCGCGCCCGCTACTGGCGGGGGCGCCTGCGGGAGGGGGAGCTGACCGAGCAGGGGTTCGAGTTCCTGGCCCGGGTCGGGGAGAACCCCGAGGAGACCCAGCTCCGGTTCTCCCTCGGCGACGAGGTGACCGAAAAGCTCCACCAGCTCGAAGCGTGGCTGGCCAGGGCCGAGCCGCTGTCCGCCGCCTACGGCATCGAGGCGGTCGCGGGGGACCGGGAAGCCGGCCGGCTGGTCGCGCCCGGCTCGCTGCAGGAGCTGGAGGCGGGGTTCGAGGCGGCCTTCTATCCCCCCCTGGCCGAGGCGGATTTCGACGCCGAAGACGAAGAGGAGGACTGGGAGCCCTGGGACAAGGACCGCGCCGAGCGCTGGCTCGGCTTTCTCCTGGAGCACCCGGGCGCCCTCGACAGCGTGGACATCCTGGAGGACGTCGCCCACGCCGTCTCCTCGATCGCCACGGACCGCTATGGCTTCCTGGACCGCCCGCTGCTGCGGCCCATCCTCGACCGCGGCCTCGGGATCCTGCGGCGGGCGCTCGGGGATCACCCGGGGATCACGCGCCTGCCCAGCGAGTCCGAGCCCAACGGCTCGGCGGTGGCCCTGATCATCGCCGCCGCCGCCCAGGCGCACCGCCTCGGCGAGACGGACCGCGCCGCGGAGCTGCTCGCCTGGCTGCACACCCTGGAGCCGCGGAGCCTGGAGGAAGCCGGGGAGGAGGACGAAGAGGACTGAGCTGTTTTCTTTTTGTGCTTTTTGTACCCAGGATAGGGACCTTCAGGGTCGCGCATGGAGATGACTGGGTCTATAGTGTCTCTCCATGCCGACCTCTCCGGGGGCGATTCGTCACCTCCAGCCGCGATCCCGGTACTTTCAGGATTTCCTCCAGGGATACCTGGACCGGATCGCCGAGCTCGAGCGGCGCGGGGAGGCGCGGGAGGAGAGCTTCTACCCCTGCCTGCTCGATCTGTTCCGGGAGTACGCGGAGCACCGGGGCCGTTTCGATCTCCATGTAACGCAGCTCCCCCGTAAGACGCTCGACTGCCTCCTCGACTTCCAGGTGCGGCGGGGGGAGCGGATCGCCGGCTATGTCGAGGCGAAGCGGCCGTCGGCGAACCTGGACCTGATCGCCGGGTCCGCCCAGGTCGGGCGGTACCGCTCGGCCTTCCCCAACCTCCTGCTCACCAACTTCCGCGAGCTTCCGGCTCTACCGGGGGGACCTCCTGGCGGCCCGCGCCGAGATCGGCCGTCTGGGTTCCGGCCCGGAGCCGCTCCTCGAGCTGCTCGACCTGTTCTGCGGCTTCGCGCCGGAGGCCTCCGCCTCGCCGTCCGGGCTGGCGCGGCGGATGGCGCTGCGCACCCGCATCCTGGCGGAGCGCATCCGCGGGCTGCTGGAGGCGGACGCGGAGGGGACCTCGGACCTCTCCGGTTTCTACCGGGCCTTCTCGGAGCACCTCCTGGCCGGTCTCAAGAAAGCGGAGTTCGCGGACCTCTACGCGCAGACTCTCGCCTACGGCCTCCTCGCCGCCCGCTGGCGGGCGCCGGGCGCCTTCGACCGGCGGATCGCGGCGGAGAGCATCCCGGCCGGCAGCGGCGTGCTGCGCGACGCCTTCCGCTACATCTCGCTGGCCGATCCGCCGGCGGAGGTGGCCTGGATCGTCGACGAGATCGTGGACCTGCTCGCCGGCGCCTCCGTGCGGGCGATGCTGGGAGGGCTGGAGCGCTCGGGTCCGCGCGGGCGGGACCCGGTGCTCGACTTCTACGAGACCTTCCTCCAGCACTACGACCGCGGGCTGCGCCGCCGGCGCGGCGTCTACTACACGCCCCCCGAGCTGGTCTCCTACGCCGTCCGCTCCGTCCACCGGCTGCTGCGGACCCGGCTGGGCCGGCGGGGCGGGCTCGCCGACCCCTCGGTCTCCCTTCTCGATCCGGCGGCCGGCACGCTGACCTTCGTCGTCGAGGCGGTCCGCTGCGCCGTGGAGGAGGCCCGGGCCGCCTCCGGAGACGGCGGCGTGCCCGCCCTGGTGGGCGATCACCTCCTCCGCGACTTCCACGCCTTCGAGCTGATGATGGCGCCCTACGCCATCGGCCATCTCAAGATGAGCCTGATCCTGGAGGAGCTGGGCCGGCCGCTGGGGAAGGACGAGCGGGTGCCGTTCTACCTGACCAACGCCCTGGAAGAGGAGGAGCTGGCGCAGTCGACGGTCCCCGGCACGGCGTCGCTCTCCCGGGAGTCCCATCTGGCGGCGGGGATCAAGAGCGGGCGGGCGGTGACCGTCATCCTGGGCAATCCCCCCTGGTCGGGACACTCGGCGAACCGGGGGAAGCGGCTCGACCGCCTCGTCCGCGAGGAGTACGTCGCCGCGGACGGGCGCCGGGACGCCGGCTACGGCCAATTGGACGGCGAGCCGCTGGGTGAGAAGAACCCCAAGTGGCTCCAGGACGACTACGTGAAGTTCCTCCGCTTCGCCCAGCGCAAGATCGACCGGGCGGGGGAGGGGATCGTGGCGTTCGTGACCAGCCACAGCTACCTCGACAACCCCACCTTCCGCGGGATGCGCCGGTCGCTCCTCGCCACCTTCGACGAGATCCATCTCCTCGACCTGCACGGCAACGGCAAGAAGAAGGAGCGGGCGCCGGACGGCTCGGCGGACGCCGGCGTCTTCCCCGACGTGCGGCAGGGGGCGGCCCTGGCCATCCTGGTCAAGCGGCCCGGGCCGCCGAAGCCGCCCAAGCGGGTGCTGCGGGCCGACCTCTGGGGGAGCCGCGCCGCCAAGCTCCGCTGGCTGGGGGAGAACGACGTGGAGTCGACCGCCTGGAGAGAGATCGATCCCCGCGGGCCGGCCTTCCTCTTCGCCCCTCGCGACGCCGTCCTGGAAGAGGAGTACCGGCGGGGCGTGCCGCTGCCGGAGATCTTCCCCGTGCATTCGGTGGGGATCGTCACCGGGCGCGACGCCTTCGTGATGGATACCGAGCCGGAAGAGCTGCGGCGGCGGATGAGATGGCTGCGGACCTCGAAGATCGACGGCGAGTTCCTCCCCGTGGCTCCCCGGAGCACGCCGGGCTGGAACCTGGCCGAGGCGATGCGGCGGGCGGGGACGGACGCCCGGTGGGAGGAGCGCTTCCGCCGCATCCTCTTCCGGCCGTTCGACTGGCGGACGGTCTTCTACGCGGACTACCTGATCGAGCGCCCCCGGGAAAAGGTGATGAGGCACCTGCTGGCCGGGGACAACCTGGGGCTGGTCGTGCCCCGGCAGCACAAGGAGGAGCCGGGCGCCCTGGTGACCGACACGATCATCGCCCACAAGACGGTGAGCGCGTTCGACATCAACTCCGTCTTTCCGCTCTATCTCCATCCCGGGCCGCGGCTGGACGGGGCCGGCCCCCTCGCCAACCTCGATCCGGCCTTTCTGGAGATCCTCGCCGGCCGCCTGGGAGGAGAGAAACCGGAGGAGCCGTCGCCGGAGCTGGTCCTCCAGTACGTCTACGCCATTCTCTACAGCCCTCCCTACCGGCGGCGCTACGCCGATCTCCTGAAGGCGGACTTCCCGCGCATCCCGCTGCCGCCCGACCGCGGGGCCTTCCTGGAGCTGGCGGGGCTCGGCGCGGTGCTGATCGACCTCCACCTCCTCCGCGCCGACCGGCTGGGCTCGTCCGGGGTCCGCTTCGAGGGTCCGGGGCATGGAAAGCTGGACGGCCGCCGCGAATTCCGCGACGGGCGGCTGATCGTCAACGCCGCAGGGCAGGCGTTCTCAGGGATCGGCCCCGAGGTCTGGGAGTACCGGATCGGCGGCTACCCGGTGCTCGACCGCTGGCTGGCCGGCCGCGCCGGAAAGACCCTGCGGTGGGAGGAGATCGAGGAGCTCCGCAAGATCGTGGCGGCGCTGCGCTGGACGATCGAGCTTCAGCGCCGCTGCGGCCTTCTCTCCGGCCTAGCGTTCCAGGGGTCCTGGGGCCAGGCGTGCCTGGGGTAGCGCCCGGCGAGCTCCTTGCGCACCTGCGGGTAGGTGTTCTCCCAGAAGCTCCGCAGGTCGTGGGTCACCTGCTGGGGCCGGCCGTTGGGGGCGAGGAGATGGAGGAGGACGGGCACCCGCCCGGCGGCTACCCGCGGCGTCTCGGCGAGGCCGAACATCTCCTGGATGCGGGCGGCGAGCACCGGCGGCTTGCCCGGCTCGTAGAGGATCCGGACCTGGCTGCCGCTCGGCACCTCCAGCCGCTCGGGAGCCTCGCGGCGCACGGCTTCGAGCTGCTGGTGGGAGAGCGATCCCTGGAGGGTGTCGAGGAGCGGAGCGCGGCGCAGCTCGGCAAAGGACTTGCGGCCGGCGGCGAGGGCGGGGAGGAGGCCGCGGATCTCCTCCTCCGTGAACCGCGGGAGCTGCAGCTCGGGGCGCCAGTCCGCCAGGCTGCGGACGCGGGCGAGAAAGGCGGCCACCTCCGGATCGTCGAGCGCCAGCGCCTTGTCGAGCCGCTCCCCGGCGGCTTCGGCGAGAACCCTGGCGGTCTCGGCCGGGTCCGGCGGCGGCACCTCGGCCTCGGCGATGACGAGGTCTTCATAAAGCGTTCGCTTCCAGGCGGCCACCCGTTCGCGGCTCTCGTCGAATTCCAGATCGATCGCGGAGCGCAGGCGCTCCTGCGGGAGCCACTCCGGCTCGATCGCGGAAGCCTTGCGGACCAGCGCCTCGGAGAGCGGGCCGGAGCGGCCGGCGTCGAGATCGATACATAGGAACAGCGGGGCCTCCAGGACGGAGCTCTCCTCCGCCAGGCGCACCCCCCGGCCGCCCACCATGACGCCGCGGGGGCTCCGCGGCTCGCGGCGGCGGGCGACGCGGTCCGGGTAGGCGGCGAGGAGGGCGCGGAGGAGGGACTCCTCCGGATCGTCCTGCTCCGTCCCTCCACGAAGCTCCCTTCGCGCCAGCTCCACCAACTGGTCCCGCGCCTTGAGGACGAACCGGGCGGCGCCGGCGTTCAGGTCGCCCGCGGGCGCCTTCCGGCGCTCGAAGGCCTCCAGGGCGTCCAGGCGGTCGAGGAGGTCGGAGCGGGAAGCCCGGCGGGGGCCGGCGCCCCGGGGACCGCGGGGGAACGGATCGCGCTCGGCGAGCAGGGCGGCCAGCAGGGCGGCCTCGCGGGGATGGCCGCGGCGGTGCCCCTCGACGAGGAGACGGGCGAGGCGGGGGTGGACCGGCAGGCGCGCCATCGTCCGGCCCAGGGCGGTCACCCCGTGGTCGGCGATGGCGCCGAGCTGCCGCAGCAGGAGGGTGGCGGCTTCCAGGGCCGCCGGATCGGGCGCCTCGAACCAGCCGAAGGCGGCGAGGTCGGTCTCCCCCCAGGCGAGGAGCTGGAGCGCCGGGCCGACGAGGTCGACCCGGGAGATCTCGGGAGTTTCCCGCTCCGGCAGGGTCGCCTGCTCCCAGGCCGGCCAGAGGCGCAGGCAGATCCCCGGCGCTTGGCGCCCCGCCCGGCCGGCGCGCTGGTCGGCCGAGGCGCGGCTCACCCTCCCCAGCTCCAGGCGGTCGAGCCCGGTCGCGGGGTCGAAGCGGAGCCGGCGGACGAGCCCTGAATCGACCACGCCGGTGACGCCGTCGAGGGTGATCGAGCTTTCGGCGACGTTGGTGGCGAGCACGACCTTGCGCCGTCCGAGCGGCCGCAGCACCGCGTCCTGCTGCTCGGCCGGCAGGTCGCCGTAGAGGGGGAGGACGGCGAGGTCCCGCTCGGCGGCCAGCCCCGCCAGGGCTTCGGCGCTGCGCTGGATCTCCCCCACGCCGGGCAAGAAGACCAGCACGTCCCCCGGCGTGGCCGCGAGCACCCGGCGGACCCCGGCGGCGATCTGGCCGGCGATGTGGCTGGAAATTGCGCGGTCGTCCGGGCGGTCCGTCCTTGGGCTCTCTATATAAAGGATGTCCACCGGATGGAGCCGGCCCCGGCTCTCGATCGTGGGAGCGCCCCCGAGGAAGGCCGCCACCGGTCCGGGATCGAGGGTGGCGGACATGGCGAGCAGCTTGAGGTCGGGACGCACCTCCCGCTGGACGCGGCGGGCCATGGCGAGCGAGAGGTCGGTCTGCAGGTTGCGCTCGTGGAGCTCGTCGAAGATCACGGCCCCCACGTCTTCCAGGAAGGGATCGGCCTGCAGCCGCTGGACGAGGATCCCCTCGGTCACCACCAGGATCCGGGTTTCGGGTCCCGCCTTGCGCTCGAAGCGGACCTGGTACCCCACCTCCCGGCCGAGCGTCCATCCCCCCTCCTCGGCCATGCGCCGCGCGGCGGCCCGGGCGGCGATCCGCCGCGGCTCGAGCATCACGATCTGCCGGCCTTCGCCGATCTCCGCCGCCAGCGCCGCCAGCAGGGCGGGCGGCACGCGGGTCGTCTTCCCGGCGCCGGTCGGCGCGATGAGCACCGCCGCGGACCCCCCGCGCAGGGCGGCGATCAGCCCGGGGAGGACCTCGTCGATGGGGAGCGGGACGGGCATGACAGGGGAGGGTACATCACCCGCTCGCCCTCGCCCTTGGATCTAACGCCGGCCTGGAGCCGTGGCGTGATCGGCGGTGAGGGAGCTGGGGGCATCGAGGTGGGCGCCCTCGTCCACGCCGACGCCGAGGCGGTCCACCAGCTCGCCGCCGAGCCAGCCGGTCACCAGGGCGAGCAGCACGGCGATCCCCGACAGCACGACCGCCGTCCCCGCGGGATCGGCCGGCGCGTCGCGCCGCAGCAGCCAGGAGCCGGCGAAGAGCAGGACCACCGCCACGTTCCCCCCGCCGTGCAGCAGGCCGATCCGCTTGGCCCGCGTCCCCGCCGGGATCGACAGCCAGTCGATCGTGCCGAAGACCGCGGCGACGAGGCCGCTGACGATGCCGACCACGATCAGGTAGTAGGCGATGGTGGCCCACTCCGGGTTGCCGCTCTTCAGGTGGGCGAGGTCGAAGAAGAGCGACGTCGCCAGCAGGCCGAGCGGGAAGACGATCAGCATCTGGTGGATGGGATGTCCGAGCAGGCGCGCCTTGGCTTTCATGAGCCCCCCTCCTTCCGGATTCGAAGCGAGCATCGCTTCACGAGATGAAGGAGCAACTCCCGTGCCCATGCCCGTGCCAGGTGACCCGGGAATCAGGGCTCCGGTTCCGGCGCGTGGACCTCGTCGGCGTAGGGGAGGACGCGGAAGCCTTCGAGCGCGGCGGCGAGGCGCAGCGGCGGGTGGAGGGAGACGAAGCCGGCGCCGTGGGTGCGCTCGCGGCACCAGATCAGGGCGGCGGCCAGCTCCAGGGCCGTACCGGCCCGCAGGGGGTGGACGGAGAGGATGCGCAGGGCCCGGGCGCGCACCTCCTCTGTGGGCTGGACCTCGAAGGCCCGCGCCCGCAGGTGATCGATCACCGAGCGGGCCTTCTGCAGGCCGGCGGCGGAGATCCGCTCCCGCCGCTGGGCGGCGAGCAGCGCCTCCGCGCACTCCAGGGGCGCCCCCCACCAGAAGGCCAGGTCCGGGTCCCGCTGCAGGAGCGGCTCGATCCTCTCCGAGGCGGGGTCCCGCACCGCCAGGGCGAGGAGAGCCGAGCCGTCCCAGAACCTCAGACGGCCTCCCGCAGCTCCCATTCGTCCGCTTCGCCGGGATCGTCGAGCGGCCGGCGGCGGGGGGGCACGCGGTACTCGGCGCGCGGCAGCTTCCAGAACGCCTCGTCCAGCGGCTTCTCGGGCGCCTTCACCTGCCCCGACCGCACCAGCTCCTGCGTGGTCGCGGCCGGCGCCGCCGCCGACAGCGGCAGGATGCGGGCGATCGGCCGCCCGTGCTCGGTGATCAGGACCTCTTCTCCCGCCTTCACCCGCGCGAGAGTTTCGGAAAGCAATGCCTTCAGCTCCGCAATTCCCAGGGTTCGCATGGGAAAAGATTCTAGGCAGACGAAAATGACCTGTCAAGTCATAATCAGCGGACCTCAGGAGCCGGGCGCGCTCGGCTTGGAGGCGATCGACAGGATCAGCTCCTGGACCACCTCCTTGAGCTCGACCGTGTAGGCGGCGAGGTCGCGCATCGCGGTCTCCAGCTGCTCGGAGCTGGGGCGGAGGAGGGCGCCCCCCCGCGCGGGACGGACCTTGTGGGTCATTCGCTCGTCGAGGCTCTGGAGCTTCTGGTAGGTGTCCTTCAGGCGCTGGGGGTCCATGTCAGGGTCTCTCCTTGGGTTTGTGGTCGGCCTGGCCGAGCCGCAGGGTGAAGTCGAGCAGCCGCTCCATCTCCGCGGGCTCGAGCCGCCGCCGGAAGCCGGGCATGGGGCCGTAGCCCTCGGCGATGCGCTGGCGCACGGCCGCGCGGTCGCCCCGGCGGATCATCGGCGAGGTGAGGAGGTCGAGGTGCGGGTAGAGGGTGAGGGAGTCGGACTCCCCCTCCCCCCGCTCGCCGTGGCAGCGGGCGCAGTAGGTGGAGTAGAGCTCGGGGGCGGCGAGGTCCTTGCGCGCGCATCCGGCCCCGAGCGCGGCGAGCGCGAGCAGCGGCAGCGCCGCCGCGAGGAACAGGGCGGTCCGGGGCTTCAACGTCTATTTTGAGGTCGCGTCCCGCCGGTTCACCATCGTGGCGGTCGCCTGGTCGCGCGGGCGGACGACGATCTTGTCGATGTTGACGTGGGACGGGCGGGTGGCCGCCCAGACGACGCAGTCGGCGATGTCCTCCGAGGTCAGCGGATCGATCCCGCGGTAGACCGACTTCGCCCGCTCCGCGTCGCCGGCGAAGCGGACGAACGAGAACTCGGTCTCCACCAGGCCCGGGTCGACCTCGGTCACCCGCACCGGCTCGCCCAGGAGCTCGAGCCGCAGGGTGCGGGTGAAGGCCCGCACCGCGTGCTTGCTGCCGGTGTAGCCGGCGCCGCCGGCGTAGGTCTCGAAGCCGGCGATCGAGCCGAGGTTGATCACGTGCCCGTCCCCCGACGCCTTGAGGGCGGGGAGCAGGGCGCGGGTGAGGCGGAGCACGCCGAGGACGTTGGTCTCCCACATGCCGATCCAGTCCTCGTCGCGGGCGGCCTCGATGCGGTCGAGCCCGTAGGCCACCCCGGCGTTGTTGACCAGCAGGTGGACCGCGGCGGGGAGCCGGGCGGCGAAGGCGGCGACGCTCCCGGCGTCCGTCACGTCGAGCTCCAGGGCGGTGGCGCCGGCCGGCTCCGCCACCTCGCGCAGGCGGTCCAGGCGGCGGGCGCCGAGATAGAGCTGGAAGCCGGCCCCGGCGAGCGCCCGGGCGGTGGCGGCTCCGATGCCGGCGCTGGCGCCGGTGACGACGGCGATCTTCTTCGGTTCAGTCATTTTTCAACTCTCCTCACACCTCTCTCCTCACACCTCGGCCGACGGGCAGAGGTCGGCGGCCACGCAGGCGGCGCATTCGGGCCGGCGCGCCTTGCAGGTCTTCCGGCCGTGATCCTGCAGCAGCAGGGCGAAGCGCGTCCACTCCTCGCGCGGGACGATCGCGATCAGGTCCTGCTCGATCTTCTCCGCGTCCTCCTCCATGGTGAGGAAGAGCCGGCGGGAGAGGCGCTGGACGTGGGTGTCCACCGCGATCCCCTCGTTCCGGCCGAAGGCGTTCCCCAGCACCACGTTGGCCGTCTTCCGCCCCACGCCGGGCAGCGCCACCAGGCCCTCCAGGCTCTCCGGCACCTCCCCGCCGTGCTCGGCGGCGAGCGCCGTCCCCAGGTTCTTGAGCGCCCGCGCCTTGTTGCGGAAGAAGCCGGTGGCGTGGACCATCACCTCGAGTTCGCCCAGGTCCGCGGCGGCGAAGTCCCCCGGCCCCGGGTAGCGCCGGAAGAGCGCCGGGGTCACCTGGTTGACCCGCTCGTCGGTGCACTGGGCGGCGAGCACGGTCGCCACCAGGAGCTGGAGCGGCGTCTGGAAGTCGAGGGCCAGCCGGGTCTCGGGGTACTCCCGCCGCAGGCGGGCGAGGATCTCGAGCCCGCGCTCCCGGCGCGCCTTCCGGGATTCCCGCCGCGCCTGGCCCGGGGTGATGCCGCGCGTGGCCACCGCTACTCCGTCACGCCGTCCGGCGCCGCGATCGCGCGCGCCTTCTCGACCACCCGCCGCTCGTTCTCGAAGCTGAGCCTGGAGAGCCCCTCGTCCCAGGGGAACCACTCGGCCCCCGAGACCTCGTGGGGGTCGAAGTCGGCGGTGTCGCCGCTCACGTAGTCGAGCAGGAAGTAGTCGACCTGCTTGTGGATGCGGTGGGCTCCCCGCTCGACGAACCAGTACTCGACGCCGGGCAGCGGGGCCACCACCCGGCTGGTGACGCCGGTCTCCTCGCGCACCTCGCGCACGGCGGCCTGCTCGGGGGTCTCCCCCTCCTCGATGTGCCCCTTGGGGAGCTGCCACCGCCGCCCGGCCTGGGTCGAGATGAGGAGGATGCGGGAGCCGAGGACGACCAGGCCGCCGGCCGATCGATGCTGGACGGTCTTCATGGCTCTCCGCCGGCCGTGGCTCGCCCCGCGCCGGCCAAGTCAGTTCGCCGAATCTTCGGAGTCGAGGCCCGGACCCGGGAGCCAGGTGGAGAGGACGGCCGGATCGATGCCGATCGACCGCAGGGCCGCGTCCCAGACCTGCTCGGGGTCGGCGGCGAAGATCAGCTCGCTGCTCACCGGCGCCGTCAGCCAGTCGTTGCGGAGGATCTCTTCCATCAGCTGCCCCTCGCCCCAGCCGGCGTAGCCGAGGATCAGGCGGAACTCGTCGGGCGGCGACTCGGCCAGCCGGGAGAGGTCGCCGACGTGCTGGGTCAGGGCGATGCCGGGGGCCACCTCGGTCGCCGTGTCCTCGGGTCCGCCCTCGGGGAGGAGCGGAGCGAAGAGCACCGTGCCGAGCTGCGGCTGCACCGGCCCGCCGAAGTAGGCGACCGCCTCCTCGCGCCCCGCCCAGCCGATCTCCATTCCCTTCAGGATCTCGCTCACCTTGATCACCGAGGGATGGTTGACGACGAAGCCGAAGCTCCCCTCGTCCGCGTGGTGGAGGAGCAGCACCACGCTGCGGTGGAAGAAGGGATCCATCACCTGAGGCATCGCCATCAGCAGGACCGGGGTGACGAGATCGGAGCCGCTCACCGACATGGCCCTCATCTTACCCCGGCTTGGGCTCCGGCTTGGGAGAAATCCCGCCGAGCTGTTATCTTTGCGCCCGTGGGGCCGGGTCCCCCGCGACCTGACGCGATCCTGAGGAGAAAACATCCCATGAACGATAGCTTCGGCAGCCGCGCGACCCTCCGGGTGGGTGGCCGCGAGCTCCGCCTGGCCCGCCTGGACGCGCTGGAGAAGCGGGGCTACGCCATGTCCCGCCTCCCCTACGCCCTGCGCATCCTGCTCGAGAACCTGCTGCGCCGCGAGGACGGCCTGGTCGTCACCGCGGACGAGATCGAAGCCCTGGCCGGCTGGGACGCCAAGGCCCTTCCCTCGCGCGAGATCGCCTTCATGCCCGCCCGCGTCCTGTTGCAGGACTTCACCGGCGTGCCCGCCGTGGTGGACCTCGCCGCCATGCGCGACGCGATGGTCGCCATGGGGGGGATCCGAAGCGGATCAATCCGCTGCAGCCGGTCGAGCTGGTGATCGATCACTCGGTGCAGGTGGACGAGTACGGCTCCGCCGCCGCCTTCCTGATCAACGCCGGCAAGGAGCTCGAGCGCAACCGCGAGCGCTACGCCTTCCTGCGCTGGGGGCAGACGGCGTTCAGCAACTTCCGCGTCGTGCCCCCCGACACCGGCATCGTCCACCAGGTCAACCTCGAGTACCTGGCGCGGGTGGTGATGGAGGGGGAGGTCGGCGGCGAGCGCTACCTCTATCCGGACACCCTGGTGGGGACCGACTCCCACACCACCATGGTCAACGGCCTCGGCGTCCTCGGCTGGGGGGTGGGCGGCATCGAGGCCGAGGCGGCCATGCTCGGCCAGCCGGTGTCGATGCTGATCCCGCAGGTGGTCGGCTTCCGCCTCTCCGGCGAGCTGCCCGAGGGGACGACGGCGACCGACCTCGTGCTCACCGTCACCCAGAGGCTGCGCCAGCGCGGGGTGGTCGGCATGTTCGTCGAGTTCTTCGGCCCCGGCCTCGCCAACCTGCCGCTCGCCGACCGCGCCACGATCGGCAACATGGCGCCGGAGTACGGCGCCACCTGCGGCATCTTCCCGGTGGACCAGGTCGCCCTCGACTACCTCACCTTCACCGGCCGGACGCCCGAGCAGGTGGCGATCGTCGAGGCCTACATGAAGGAGCAGGGGCTCTTCCACTCCGCCGGCAGCCCCGAGCCGGACTACACCGACCGGCTGGAGCTCGACCTCGGCACGGTCGAGCCCAGCCTCGCCGGCCCGCGCCGGCCGCAGGACCGGGTGCGCCTGTCGGACGTCAAGCCCTCCTTCCTCAAGGAGCTGGAGACGATGACGGCCGCCGGCCGCACCGGCAAGGCGCGGCCGGTCGCCTACGGCCTGCAGTCGGCGGGCGGCACCGCGGCGGGCCTGGCGATCGCCGAGCCCCAGGTCTCCGCCGCGGAGGGGGCCACCGCCGCCGCGCTGCGCGACGGCTCGGTGGTGATCGCCGCGATCACCAGCTGCACCAACACCTCGAACCCGTCGGTGATGATCGCCGCCGGCCTGCTGGCCAAAAAGGCGGTGGAGCGGGGGCTCTCCTCCCAGCCCTGGGTGAAGACCAGCCTCGCCCCCGGCTCCAAGGTGGTGACCGAGTACTACCGCGAGGCGGGGCTCACCCCCTACCTCGACCAACTCGGCTTCAACCTCGTCGGCTACGGCTGCACCACCTGCATCGGCAACAGCGGCCCGCTGCCCGCTGCGATCTCCCAGGCGATCGAGGAGCGCGACCTGGTGGCCGTCGCCGTCCTCTCGGGAAACCGCAACTTCGAGGGACGGATCAACTCCGACGTGCGGGCCAACTACCTGGCCTCGCCGCCGCTGGTCGTCGCCTACGCCCTCGCCGGGCGGATCGACATCGACTTCCAGAGCGAGCCGCTCGGCGAGGGCAAGGACGGCCAGCCGGTCTACCTGCGCGACCTCTGGCCGAGCCGCAAGGAGGTGGAGGAGACGATCCTGCGCGGCCTGCGCTCCGAGATGTTCCGCGAGCAGTACGGCGACGTCTTCACCGGCGACGCGAGCTGGAACGCCCTCGACGTGCCCGAGGGGGACACCTACGCCTGGGACCCGGCCTCGACCTACGTCCGCCAGCCCCCCTACTTCGTCGACATGCCGGCCGCGCCCGCTCCCGTCGAGGACGTCCGCGGCGCCCGCGTCCTCGCCCTCTTCGGCGACAGCATCACCACCGACCACATCTCGCCGGCCGGCTCGATCAAGGTCGCGAGCCCGGCGGGCAAGTACCTGATCGACCACGGCGTCGCCCCCAAGGACTTCAACTCCTACGGCGCCCGCCGCGGCAACCACGAGGCGATGATGCGGGGCACCTTCGCCAACATCCGCATCCGCAACAAGATGGTCCCCGAGATCGAGGGCGGCTTCACCGTCCACCTGCCCGACGGCGAGCCGCTGTCGATCTACGACGCGGCGATGAAGTACAAGCAGGAGGGGGTCCCCACGGTGGTCCTCGCCGGCAAGGAGTACGGCACCGGCTCCTCCCGCGACTGGGCCGCCAAGGGGCCGCTGCTCCAGGGAGTGCGCGTGGTGATCGCCGAGAGCTTCGAGCGCATCCACCGCAGCAACCTGGTGGGGATGGGGATCGCGCCGCTGGAGTTCCTCGCCGGCGACTCCGCGGCGAGCCTGGGGCTCACCGGCTACGAGACGATCGACGTCACCGGCCTCGCCGCCTCGGTGGAGGGCGGCTTCAAGGGCGGCCGCGAGGTGACGGTGCGGGCGGTCCGCGATGATGAAAAGGCGATTGACAAGGCGACTGGCAAGGCGATCGAGTTCAAGGCCCGGTTGCGCCTCGACACCCCCCAGGAGGTGCAGTACTACCGCCACGGCGGCATCCTGCACTACGTGCTGCGCCAGCTTCTGAAGTCCTGATGTCCCAGAGGATTAAAAAGCCCCGCGCCGGGGAGGGAGCCGACGCGGGGGGAGGAGAGGGAGCTGAAGGAGATTGTCGGAGTGTTGAGCTCCGGGACGGGACCAACTCCCAAGTCTCGTCCCACCTTCTAGAACAAAGGCGGGTTATGGCCGATTCCCATTTTCCATTTCCCTGGACGCCCGTTCCCGCCGTCGGAGGGTAGGTCCCGGCCGGGTGGGCTGAGGTTCTCGCGCATGCGGATCTTCCTGACCGGCGGCACCGGTTACATCGGCCGCGCCCTGGCCCGCCGGCTGGTGGAGGCCGGGCGCGAGGTGCGGGCGCTGGTCCGCCCCGCCAGCGACCCGGAGCCCCTGAAGCGGCTCGGCGTCGCCACCTTCCCCGGCGACGTGGCGGACCGCGCCTCGATGCGGGAGGGGATGTCCGGCGCCGACTGGGTGATCCACGCCGCCGCCGACCTCGACCTGACCGGGCCGCAGGAGCGGATGCGGCGGGCCAACGTCCAGGGGAGCGAGAACGTCGCCTCTCTGGCCTACAAGCTCGGCGTCGGCCGCCTCCTCTCGGTCTCCTCGATGGCCTACTTCGGCGGCAGCCCGCCAGACGGCTCGGTGGCGGACGAGACCGCCCCCCTCCAGACGCCCTTCCCCACCCTCTACAGCGCCACCAAGCACTCGGGCGAGCTCGCCATCCAGGAGTGGGCGAAGAAGGGGGTGCGGATCAACACGGTCTACCCGAGCCTGGTCTACGGCCCGCCGGGCAAGAAGGAGGGGGCGAACGCCATCCTGCGCGGCTTCCTGAAGGGACGGTTCCCCGTCCTGGTCGGGGCGGAGCGCAAGGTGTCCTGGATCTACCTCGACGACGTGGTCGAGGGGATGCTCAAGGTGATGGAGAAGGCCCCTCCCGGCCGCGGCTACCTGATGGCGGGCGAGGTCACCACGCTGCGCGGCCTGGTGGACCGGGTCTGCCGGCTGGGCGGGGTCAAGGCGCCGGGGCTCAACCTGCCGGTGGGACTGGCCCGCGCCGGGCTCCTCCTCTCCAGCCCCTTCTACCGTCTGCGCGGCCGGCACCCGCCGTTCTCCGCCGAGCAGCTCAACAGCCTGGAGCGCAACTGGGCGTTCAACGACGCCCGCGCCCGCGCGGAGCCTCGACTGGCACCCCCGGGGGCTGGACGAGGGGCTGCCGCCGACGGTGGAGTTCCTCCAGGCCAATTAGCCTCATTCCCTTTTTCCGTAACCATCCCGGTGCGGCGTGCCGCTTTTTGGGAACTTGCAATAAACTGCTCGCTATGGCGCGCCGCAAGGAACGGGACCAGCTCGCCCTCTTCGCCTTCGAGCCGGAGCCCGAGCCGGAGGCGAAGGGGGTCGGGGCGGCGCGGCAGCCGGAGGAGGTCGAGGCGCTGGGCCGGGAGCTGCCGGCGGGAATCCACCTCGGGGGCTCCACCTGGTCGTTCCCGGGGTGGGCGGGTCTGGTCTACGACCGGATCTACCCGCCGTCGAAGCTGGCGCGCGAGGGGCTGGCGGCCTATGCCCGGCACCCCCTGCTGCGCGCGGTGGGAATCGACCGCACCCACTACACGCCGGTCGAGGCCTACGAGCTGGCCCAGTATCAGGAAGAAGTGCGCGAGGTGGTGCCGGACGGCTTCCGCTTCCTGGTCAAGGCCCACGACGCCTGCACGCTGGCGCGCTTCCCCGATCACGCCCGCTACGGCGTCCAGCGCGGCCAGGAGAATACCCTGTTCCTCGATCCCAAGTACGCGGCGGACCAGGTGGTGGCGCCGTTCGCCGAGGGATTGGGGGCGGACGCGGATGCCGGCGCCCTCCTCTTCCAGTTCGCCCCCCAGAGCCTGGGGACGCCGGGAGGATTCGCCGAGCGCCTCCACGCCTTCCTGGCGGCGCTCCCCCGCGGGCCGGTCTACGCCGTCGAGCTGCGCAACCGCGAGCTGATCACCGCCGATTACGGCGACGCCCTGGCCGCCGTGGGCGCCTGCCACTGCCACAACGTCCACTCCCGGATGCCGGACGTCCGCGTCCAGGCCCGCCTCGCCGGCTCCTCCCGGGGACCGATGACGGTCGTCCGCTGGCTGCTGGGGCCGGGGATGAAGTACGAGGAGGCGGGCCGGCTCTACGCTCCGTTCAACCGCTTGGCGGCGCCCGACCCCGCCGGCCGCCGCGCCGTCGCCGACCTCGCCCGTGAGGCCCAGGCGGCGGGGCGCCCCTTCCTTTGTACGATCAACAACAACGCCGAGGGGTGCGCGCCGCTGTCGGTGGTGGAGCTGGCGCGGGAGATCGTGGCGCCGCGAGACTGACCTACCGCATCCCCTATCGCATCCGTCGCGCCACCGCCGCCCCGCTCGCCGCGGCGGCGGTGCTCGAGAAGGCTCCGCGCAGGGCGGCGGCGTCCGCCGAGAGGGTGAAGGTGAAGCTGCCGCTCGTCGTCCTCCGGGCGCCCCGCTCGGTGTACTGGAGGATGACCCGGCGCCCTTCGACGCGGCCGGTGAGGTTGATCGGCGACCGTGCCCCGGCGGAGACGGGCCCACCGTCCTCGGCCCACTTCTGGCCCCGTCCGGTGACGCGGTCGCCGTCCTGCTCGAGCTGCACGCGGTAGGTGAGGCGCAGGCCCTTGTACGCCGAGTAGTTGGTCGACTCGATGGTGTTCGTCAGCTCCCACCAGCCGGAGAGGTCGGCCTCGGCGGTGGCTCCCCTCTCGGCCTCCGGCTCCCGGCGCTGCGGACTCCGGTCCCGCTGCGGCGGGGCGCCATCCCCCTCCTCGTCGGTCTGGGCGCGGCGCTCCTGGACGACCACCTGGCTGACGCTCTCCTCCTGCCGCCGCGCCCGCCCCTTCTGGAGCAGCGCCTCCTCGCGGGCCGCGGCTTCCCTGGCCCGCCGGTCGAGCGCCGCCGCCTTCTCCTGCGCCACCTGAGCCATCTGCGCCTGGGCCACCTGAGCCGCGCGATCCCGTTCCCGCTTGCCGGCGGCGAGCTTGGCCGCCTCTTCCTGCCGGGCGAGCCGCTCCTGCCGGGCCTGGAGATCGGCGCGCTCCTTCTCCGTCCTCGCTGCCCTTTGGGCTGCGGCCAGCTTCTCGGCCAGCTGCTCGGAGGCCGCCGCCTTCTTCTTCTGCTGCTCTTCCTGCCGGGCGAGCTGGGCGAGCTTCTCGTTCTCCTGCCGCTTCGCCGTCTCCAGCCGGGCGATCCGTTCCTGCTCCTTCTCCTGTTCCTGCTGCTGCTTCCGGGCCTGGGCCTGAGCCTGGGCTTGTGCCTGGGCCCTGGCTTGATCCTGGGCCTGGGCGATCTGCCGGGTCTCCTGCTTCGCCTCCTCGTCGCGCTGGATCTGTCCGCGCCGCGCCGGGAAGCCGTTCTCCGGCGGCGCCTCCCGGCCGGGGCAGTAGGCCGCCGGCTCCTTGCCGCGGAGGAACAGCTCGTTGCGGGCGGCGCCGCTCTGGGGCGCGCAGCCCCTGGCGATCAGCAGGCCGGTCGGGGGGTCGACCGGCAGGGAGACCACGCTGGCGGGCGCCGTCCAGGGCTTGGGAGCGGGGCGGGTCTGGTAGACGCGGGCGAGCATCCGGCCCCAGACGGGAGCGGCGAGACGGCCGCCGGTCGCCTGGTCGAGGATCGGCCGGGGCTTGTCGAAGCCGATCCAGACGCCGCCGACGATCTCCGGCGTGTAGCCCACGAACCAGGCGTCCGCGCCCTCGTTGGTGGTGCCGGTCTTGCCCGCGGCCGGCGCCTTGAGGCCGGTCTGCTGGACCAGGTTGCCGGTGCCGCTGACCAGCGACTCGGCCAGCACGTCGGTGATCAGGAAGGCGACGCCGGGATCCATCACCGCGTGGCGGCGCGGCTCCGAGCGCCAGATGACCTTCCCCTTCTCGTCCTCCACCCGCAGCAGGAGCCGCGGCTCGACCGCCTGGCCCAGGCTCGCGAAGCCGCTGTAGGCGGTGGTCAGCTCGAGGGGCGAGACGGCGACCGTCCCCAGGGCCAGCGAGGGGACGGACGCGATCGTCTCCGCGATCCCCGCCTTGTGCGCCGCCTGGACGACCTCGTCGAGGCCCACCGCGTCCGCCAGGCGGACCGTGGGCACGTTCTTCGAGCGCACCAGCGCGTCGCGCATCGTGACCTGCCCGTCGTAGCGGTCCGAGAAGTTCTTCGGCTGCCAGAGCTGACCGCTGGACAGCTTCACCTTGAGCGGCTGGTCGAGCAGCGGCTGGCTGAGCGCCCAGCCGTCGGCCAGCGCCGCCGCGTAGACGAAGGGCTTGAAGGCGCTGCCGGGCTGGCGGCGCGCCTGGATCACCCGGTCGAACTGCGACTGGGCGAAGTCGCGCCCGCCCACCCAGGCCAGCACGTCGCCGTCGTGGGCGTCGAGCATCACCGCCGCGCCCTGGAGATAGGGGGTGCCCCCCTCGGGGGCCTCGGTTTCAGACGCGTAGCGGGTCCCCTGGAAGGCACCCAGCCCTCCGGACTCGACCAGCTTGAGCTGCCGGCGCAGCTCCTCCTCGGCGGCCCGCTGGGCGGCGGAGTCGAGCGTGGTGACGATGCGCAGCGGCCGGGTGTAGAGGTTGGGGCCGAACCGCTCCTCGAGCTCGCGCCGCACCTGCTCGGCGAAGTAGGGGGCGAGCCCGGCCTCGGTGCGCGCCTGCCGCGGCGCCGGCACGATCCCGAGCGGCCCCAGCCGCGCCTTCTCGGCGAGGTAGCGGGGGATCCGCCCCTGGTCCCGCATCAGCGCCAGCACCAGGTTGCGGCGGGTGAGCGCCTCGTCCGGATGCCGGCGGGGATCGTAGTGGCTGGGCGCCTTGGGCAGGCCGGCGAGGAGCGCCGCCTCGGGCAGCGTCAGCTCCTTGGCCGAGTGGCCGAAGTACTGGCGCGAGGCCGCCTCGATCCCCCGGGCGCGGTTGCCGAAGTAGATGTTGTTGAGGTAGAGCTCGAGGATCTCCTCCTTCGAGTACCGGTGCTCGATGTCCTGGGCCACCCGGATCTCGAGCAGCTTGCGCCGCGTCGTCTGCTGCTCGCCGGGGATGCGCTCGGGGAAGACGTTGCGCGCCAGTTGCATCGAGATCGTGCTGAACCCCTGGGCGAACCCGCCGGCCCGCAGGTCGGCGAAGATGGCGCCGCCCACCCGCCGCCAGTCCACCCCCCGGTGCTCGTAGAAGCGCTGGTCCTCGACGGAGAGGAAGGCCTGCGGCACCAGGGAGGGGAGGGCGGAGAGCGGCACGATCTCGCGCTCGGACGGGGCGAGGTCGGCGAACGCCTCGCCGTTGCGGTCGAGCAGCACCGGCGCGCCCCCCGGCTGGAAGGCGGCGAGTTTGGCGACGTTCGGGCAGGTGCTGAAGAAGCAGCGCGACCAGGAGAAGCCGAAGAAGAGCAAGGTGGCGTAGACCACCGCCAGCAGCAGCGCCAGCAGGCGCCGGGGATCGTCCCAGTGCTCCCGCCAATCGAAGCGCCGCCTGGGTGTGGTCGGCTGTGGGGTCGTCTCCTCCATCGCGGTGGAGGAATCAGAGCAAGGGGCTTGCCAGGGTTGCCAAAGAAACCAGGGACCCAAGGGACAACAGGGACATCAGGCGCTGTTTTTGTCCCTGCTGTCTCTGCCGTCCCTCGGGTCCCTGGTTTCCCCTCTACCCCTTCAGCCGCTCCGCGAAGTGCTTGCGCAGCTTGGCGACCTTGGGGGCCGCGGTGGACATCACGTAGGGCTGCATGGGATGGCGCGAGGCGTAATCCTGGTGGTAGGCCTCGGCGGCGTAGAAGGCCTCCAGGGGCGACACCTGGGTGACGATCGGCTGGTCGTAGGCCCCGGCCGCGTCGAGCTGCCGGATGTAGGCCTCGGCCACCCGCTTCTGCTCCTCGTCCTCGTAGAAGATGGCCGAGCGGTACTGGGTGCCCTGGTCGGCGCCCTGGCGGTTGAGCTGGGTGGGGTCGTGGGCCACCGAGAAGAACACCTTGAGCAACTGGCCGTAGCTCACCCGGGCGGGATCGAAGCGCACCTGGACGACCTCCGCGTGGCCGGTCCTGCCGGAGCAGACCGCCTGGTAGTCGGCCGTCTGGGAGGTGCCGCCCGAGTAGCCCGAGACCACCTCCAGCACGCCGTCGATCTCCTTGAGCACGGCCTCCACGCACCAGAAGCAGCCGCCGGCCAGGATGGCCGTCCGCGGTCCGTCTCCCGGCTCGCGCGCCGTGTCGATCGCCGGATCGGGGAACTCATGGGGCGCCAGGTGGCGGCCTTTGGGGATCTCACAGGTCTGATCGGTCTGGTCCATCGTCGGTCTCTCCTTCCATGTCTTCCCGCTCCCATTCTACGGACCTGGGCGGGGCGGCGGTTTGGCGCGCTGAAGTCTCGGAACAACGGCGGCGAGGCACTTACTCCTGTGTAGGCCGCCGGCGTCCCCGCCGGCTGGAAGACAAGGAGACTGAAACCCTATGAAGACGTTCAAGCTCGCTCTCGTCCTGCTCGCCCTCCTCGCCCTGATCCCCTGTACGCAGTCGATGGCGCAGGCGGCCCAGGCGCAGCCCGCGCCCGCTCCGGCCAACAACGCGGAGTTCCTGGCCACCCTGTCGGCCCCGGCCAATGCTCCGGCCAATGCTCCGGCCCAGACCCTGCCCGCTCCGGCCTTCCTCTCGACCTCCTGCACCAGCAGCTCCCAGTGCCCCACGGGCCAGCTCTGCTGCTATCCCTGCGGCATCGACGGCTGCACCAACGTCTGCATGAATCCGATGCGCGGCCACTGCCCGTTCTTCCCCTGAACCGTGGCTTCGGCGGGTTTCGCCCGGCGATGAATCGCCGGGCGGGGCCGTCCTCTCCTTTTACCGCGGCTTGCGCGCCCTGACGAAGGCGCTCATGACCTTGCCGTCCACCTCTTCGGCCGCGGCGGCGTCCATCCCGGCGGATGCGAGGAAATCGCGGGCGTCCTCGGCGCGGTAGATCCGGGTCGGCTCCACGTCGATCGCCTCGAAGCCCACCTCGGCGAGGAGCCGCCGGTACTCCCCCTCCTCCAGAGCGCCGGCCACGCAGCCGATCCAGAGCTCCACGCTGCGCCGCAGGGCGGCCGGCATCTCGCCGCGGACGACCACGTCCGAGACCGCGAAGCGCCCCCCCGGCCGCAGCACCCGGAAGGCCTCCGCCAGCACCTGCCGCTTGTCGGCCGAGAGATTGATCACGCAGTTGGAGATCACCACGTCCACCGCCTCGCCGGGCAGCGGGATGGCCTCGATCTCCCCCTTGAGGAACTCGACGTTCTCCACCCCCGCCCGCCGCTGGTTCTCCCGCGCCAGCGCCAGCATGTCGTCCGTCATGTCCAGGCCGTAGGCCTTGCCCGTGGGACCCACCCGGCGCGCCGAGAGGAGCACGTCGATGCCGCCCCCCGAGCCGAGGTCGAGCACCACCTCCCCCGGCTCCAGCGAGGCCAGCAGGGTGGGATTGCCGCACCCGAGCGACGCCAGCATCGCCTCGGCGGGGAGACCCGCGACCTGCGCCGCCTCGTAGAGGTCGGAGGTGATCGGGTCCTTGCCGGAGCCGCAGCAACTGTCGCCACAGCACGCGGCCTGGCTCTCCCTCCCCTCCCGGACGCTGCGCGCGGCCTCGCCGTACTTCGCCTGGACCACCTCGCGGAGGGCCACGGGATCGCCGCCGCAGCACTCGGAGTCGCAGCAGGCGGCGGGGGAGGGGGACGGGGGAACGGAAGACTGGATATCCATAGATCTTGTCCTTTCTCTAGTTGTCACTAGCAACAATCAGTCCAAAAAAACTCGGCTTACGTCGGGCAGCAGCTTCCGGCCTCTCCCGTGCCCCGGTTCGCCGTGGCGCGGGCCAGCCGGCGCAGGAGCTGGGTCATGGCCTGGCGGACGTCGGGGGCGAAGCCGGCGAGCAGCTCCCGCTCCTCGGCCAGGATGGAGTCGCGGATCTTCCCCTCCAGCTCCCGGCCGGCCGCGGTCGCCTCGAGCAGCACGGCCCGGCGGTCCTCCGGATGGGTTAGGCGGGTCACGTACCCCTTGCGCTCCAGGGCGTCTACCACCCGGCTCGCCGTGCTCTTGTCGAGGTAGAGCTGCCCGGCGAGATCGTTCATCGTCGTCCCGCCCCGCCGCGCCAGCGCCTCCAGGGCGTAGCACTGGGTCACCGAGACGTCGTAGCAGCAGATCCGGTCGCGGTCGCGGAACTGGTAGACGCGGACCAGCTCCGAGAGCGCGTCGTACAGCTCCGCCGTGTCCCGCTCCAGGCCGGGATCGCCGGGATCGCCGGTCGCCGCGGCGGTCTCCGGGCAGCTCCGGGCTCAGGACGGGAAGGGCGGTCTTCGTGCTCACGGAGGGAGCGTAGCACGGGTTGTTGTCAGTAGCAACTATAGCGGGGAATCCTTGCGGCCGGGGGAGGGTTCCCCATACATTGACGAGCCATGAAGCCCCTTCGCATCCTTTTCCTCTGCACCCACAACAGCGCCCGCTCCCAGATGGCGGAGGCGATCCTCCGCGTGCTCGGCGGCGACCGGGTGGAGGCGGCGAGCGCCGGCACCGAGGTCACGCGGGTCCATCCGCTCGCCGTCCGCGAGATGGCCGAGCGGGGGATCGATGTCGTCGGCCAGCGCTCCAAGCACCTGAACGAGCTGCTGGGCCAGCCTTTCGACACCGTCATCACGGTCTGTGACAACGCCGCCGAATCCTGCCCAGTCTTCCCGGGGGACCCGAAACGCCTCCACTGGAGCCTTCCCGATCCGTCCGCCGTGGAAGGGCCGGAAGAGGTCCGGGCCGCCGCCTTCCAGCGCACGGCCGACGAGCTGACCGCCCGGATCCGCGATCTGCTCTCCGGATACGACGGCTAAAAAACGATGCTGCGGCTGACCGAGCTCCGGCTCCCCCTCGATCATTCCGAAGCGGATCTTCGCGCCGCCATCCTCCGGGAGCTCGGCATCGGCCCCCAGGACCTGGCCGGCTACTCGGTCTTCCGGCGCGGCTTCGACGCCCGCAAAAAGGGCGCGATCGCGCTCGTCTACCATCTGGACGTCGAGACGCCCCGCGAGGGCGAGATCCTCCGGCGGCCGCGCGGCAATCCTCACCTCGGGCCGGCGCCGGACACCTCCTACCGCTTGGTGACCCGGGCGCCGGAGGGTCTGGAGCCGCGGCCGGTGGTGGTCGGCTTCGGACCCTGCGGCCTCTTCACGGGCCTCGTGCTGGCCGAGATGGGATTCCGTCCGATCCTCCTCGAGCGCGGCAAGAAGGTCCGCGAGCGCACCGTGGACACCTTCGGACTCTGGCGCCAGGGGAAGCTCGACCCGGAATCCAACGTGCAGTTCGGGGAAGGCGGCGCCGGCACCTTCTCCGACGGCAAGCTCTACAGCCAGATCAAGGACCCGCTGCACCACGGGCGCAAGGTGCTCACCGAATTCGTCGCGGCCGGCGCGCCGCCCGAGATCCTCTACGTCAGCAAGCCCCACATCGGCACCTTCCGGCTGGTGAAGATGGTGGAGAGCCTGCGGGCGAAGATCGAGTCCCTGGGCGGCGAGATCCGCTTCCAGAGCCGGGTCGAGGACCTGGTGATCGAGGATGGAAAGGTGCGGGGCCTGGTCCTCGCCGGCGGCGAGCGCCTGGCGGCGGACCACGTGGTCCTGGCGGTGGGCCACAGCGCCCGCGACACCTTCCGGATGCTCCTCGACCGCGGCGTCTACGTCGAGGCCAAGCCCTTTTCCATCGGCTTCCGCGTCGAGCACCCGCAGTCGCTCATCGACCGCTGCCGCTTCGGGGCGCAGGCGGGGAACCCGCTCCTCGGCGCCGCCGACTACAAGCTGGTCCACCACTGCCGCAACGGCCGTTCGGTCTACAGCTTCTGCATGTGCCCGGGGGGCACGGTGGTGGCGGCGGCCTCCGAGCCGGGGCGGGTGGTCACCAACGGCATGAGCCAGTATTCCCGGGACGAGCGCAACGCCAACAGCGGGATCGTGGTGGGCATCACGCCGGAGGAGGACTATCCCGGCGGCCCCCTGGCCGGCATCGACTTTCAGCGCCGGTGGGAGGAGCGGGCCTTCGAGCTGGGGGGCGGCACTTACGAAGCGCCCGGCCAGCTCGTCGGCGACTTCCTGGCCGGCCGGCCCTCCCGGGACTTCGGCTCGGTCCTGCCGTCCTACCGGCCCGGCGTGCGCCTGGGGGATCTGAGCTCCTGCCTGCCGGACTACGCGATCGCGGCGATCCGCGAGGCCCTCCCCGCCTTCGACCGGCAGATCCGGGGGTTCGCCATGCACGACGCCGTGCTGACCGGGGTCGAGACGCGGACCTCCTCCCCCGTCCGCATCCAGCGCGGGGAGGACCTCCAGAGCGTCAACACGGCAGGCCTCTACCCGGCGGGCGAGGGCGCCGGCTACGCCGGGGGCATCCTCTCCGCCGGCGTCGACGGCATCAAGGTGGCGGAGGCCGTCGCCCTCAGCCTCGTGGGAGCCCCGAAGCGCTGATCCTCAGCTCCGGGCCACTCGCGCCACCCGCAGCCGGTAGAGGGCGGCGGCGACGAGGGCAGTTCCCAGGAGGAGCAGGCCGCGGAAGTCCAGCGTCGGGACGGCCGCGATCGGGGATGACACGTTCGCCGTGCTGGTCGCCGTCGCCGTGGCCGTGCCGGGGGCGTCGTCGGTCAGGGTGACGGCCACCGCGAAGCTGCCCGCCCTGGCGTAGGTGTGGGTGCCCGAGACGGTGAAGGAGCCGCCGCCGCCCGAGACCGTGCCCGGGGTCGTGCTGCCGTCCCCCCAGTTGATGGTGGCGGTAAAGTCGCCGGCCACGTTCGCCGTGTTCGAGTCGGTGAAGGTGGCCACCGCGCCGGTGAACGAGGTGCCGGCCTGGGCGGCGAAGGTCGCCGGCGTTCCCGCCAGCGCGTCGGCTTCGGTGACGGTGGCGGTCGCCATGCCGCTGGCGGTGGCCCCGCCGGCCCCGGTCTCGGTGACCGTCACGGTGAAGGGGAAGCTCCCCTCGTCCGCGTAGGTGTGCTGGCCGCTCACGGTGAACGAGCCCGAGCCGCCGGTGACCGTGCCCGCCGTCGCCGTGCCGTCCCCCCAGTTGATGGTGGCGGTGAAGGAGGCGGCCGTCTTCGTGGTGTCCGCGTCGGAGAAGCTGGCCACGGTGCCGTTGAAGGCCGCGCCTTCCGGGATCGAGAAGTTGGTGGCCGTCACTGACAGGCCGCCGGCGGCCTTGGCGGTGCTGGTCACGGTCGCCGTGGCGGTGCCGGGGGCGTCGTCGCTCAGGGTCACCATCACGGAATAGGTCCCGGGGGCGGCGTAAGTGTGGGTGCCGCCGACCTGGAAGGAGCCGCCGCCGCCGGTGACCGTGCCCGCCGAACTCGTCGCGTCCCCCCAGTCGATGGTGGCCGTGAAGTCCGTGGCCACGGCCGAGGCGAGGGTGTCCGAGAAGGTCGCCACCGTGGTCGTGAAGCTGGCGCCGGAGGGGGCCGCGAAGGTCCGCGGCGTGCCGGAGAGGACGTCGGCCTCGCTGACGGTCGCGGCGTCCATCACGCTGGCCGTGCCGGTGCCGGGCTCCTGGTCGGAGATCGTCACCGTGGCGGTGAAGGCGCCCTCGTCCGCGTAGGTGTGCTGACCGGAGACGGTGAACCCGGCACCGTTGTCCGCGATCGTCCCGATGCTCGACGAGCCGTCCCCCCAGTCGATGACGGCGACGAACGAATCCGCAGTGGCGGCAGGGTCGTTATCGGTGAAGGTCGCCACCGCGCCGCTGAAGGCGGACTGCTCGCCGGCCGCGAAATCGACCGGAGCCGCGGTGATGACCGTGGCCCCGGCTGGCCGGGCCGCCACGGCCAGCAGCGCTCCGGCGGCGAGTCCCCAGACCATCATTGCACGCACACCGAAAACCAGAGATCGGACTCTCATCAACCCCTCCTGAGGGTAACCGCGCCTTCGCCTTCGGGTAGAAATCGCTGATTACAATAGCATGGCTGCGCCCGGCCGCTTCCCGGTTTGCACTTGCGAAAAGCATGTGAGCTTTATACGATGGCTCCTTCTTTAAGGAGAATACGATGAAGAAGTCAGTGCGCAAGCTGCCGAAGCTGACCCTCAACCGCGAAACCGTCTGCCAGCTCGAGAACGAGCTTAAGCAGGTGGCGGGAGGGATGACGCGTTCGGCCTGCAATGATCTGAGCGGCTGCTACACCTGCCTCTGCTAGCTTCGGAGTCCTGGCCCCTGTAGGCAGGCCGTCGCCTCCGGGGGCTGCCGCGATTGCTATAGTGGCCAGCCATGCGCTACCGCTATTACATCTGCGACGTCTTCACCGCCACACGCTTCGGCGGCAATCAACTGGCCGTGCTGCCCGAGGCCCAGGGCCTCTCGGACCGCCAGATGCAGCAGATCGCCCGGGAGTTCAACTTCGCCGAGACCACGTTCGTCTTCCCGGCAGAGACGGGGCATACCCGCAAGGTCCGCATCTTCACCCCGGTGACCGAGATGCCCTTCGCCGGACATCCCAACGTCGGCACCGCCTTCGTCCTGGCCACCGCGGGCGAATTCGGTCCGCTCGATCCCTCGATCACGGTGACCTTCGAAGAGAAGGCCGGGCTCGTTCCGATCACCATTCAGCGGCGCGAGGGCAACCTCCTCTGGTGCGAGCTGACGGCGCCCCAGCGGCTTTCGCTCGGCAAGACCGTCTCCGCGCAATCCCTGGCCCGGGCCGTGTCGCTCGCTCCGGACGACGTCGTCACCCGCACCCATCCGCCCCAGGTGGCCTCGGTCGGCCTGCCGTTCCTGGTGGCGGAGCTCCGGGACCGGGCCGCTCTCGAACGGGCGCGGGTCAACCTGGACGGCTTGGAAGCCCTCGCCGCCGAAGGCGTGCCGCCCGACGTCCACCTCTACGTCCGCAGCGGCGACGAGTTCGATCTGCGGGCCCGCATGTTCGCGCCCCTGGACGGGGTGCCGGAAGACCCCGCCACCGGCAGCGCCAACTGCGCCCTGGCCGGACTGCTCAGCCATTGCGACGAGCGGACCGGCGGCAGCTTCCAGTGGCGCATCGCCCAGGGGGTGGAGATGGGACGCCCCAGCGTCCTGGAGGCCCGCACGGAAAAGAGCGAGGGCGCCGTCGTTGGCGTCTGGATCGGCGGCGCCAGCGTCCTGGTGAGCGAAGGTGTCATCGAAGCCGATTAGAGTCGTGGCGATCCGGTCGGGAAGGAAGGAACGATGATCGAAGAATCCGTCGAGATCCGCACCGCCGACGGCACCGCCGACGGTTTTCTCTATCGGGCCGGGGACGGCAGCCGCCGGCCCGGCGTCATCCATCTGACGGACATCGGCGGCATCCGCGCCTCCCAGCAGGGGATGGCGCGCCGACTGGCCGCGGCCGGCTATACCGTGCTGATGCCCAACCTGTTCTACCGCACCGGCAGGCCGCCGGTGCTGGACTTCGCGGCGGGCTTCGACAGCGAGCCGGTGAAGCAGCGGCTGGCCGAGCTGAGGGGACCGCTGACGCCGGAGGCCGTGGAGCGCGACGCCGTGGCCTATCTCGATTTCCTCGCCTCCCGGGACTCCGTGTCCCCGGGAGGCATGGGCGGTCTCGGAGTCGTCGGCTACTGCTTCGCGGGCGGCGTGGCGCTGCGGATCGCCGCGGCGCGGCCGGACCGGGTGGCCGCGGCGGCCTCCTTCCATGGCGGCGGGCTCTGCACCGACGCTCCCACCAGTCCCCATCTCCTCCTGCCGCGCATCCAGGCGCGGCTCTACTTCGGGCACGCGACGCAGGACCGCGGCATGCCGCCCGAGGCGATCGAGAAGCTCGGCCAGGCGCTCGCCGCCTGGGGCGGCCACTTCGAGAGCGAGGTCTACGAGGGCGCCCGCCACGGCTGGACGGTGCCGGACAGCCCCGTCTACAACGAGCCCCAGGCCGAGCGGGCGTTCGCGAAGCTGACCGAGCTGCTCGCGCAGACTTTGCAGCCTTCTGAAGAAGGGCCGTAAGGCAAGGACTCGACTTTTCGGTGACTGTCGAAAGGGGCGTGGCATCGAGCGCCCGGCTCGTGCGTTCAATGACCTGGTTCGTGAAGAACGCACGAAGCGGGTCCGCGCAACGGACCCCCAGCGTGCGCTGTTGATTTAGCGGGTCCGGCGTGCCGACCTGCGGCGTGCCTTGTCGATTGTGTGGGTCCAACATTCGGACCTGCAGCGTGCCTTGTCGATTTTGTAGGTCCCATGTGCCGACCTGCGGCGTACCTTGTCGAGTTTGTAGGTCCCATGTGCCGACCTGCGGCGTGCCTTGTCGAGTTTGTGGGTCCCATGTGCCGACCTGCGGCGTGCCTTGTTGCTTTTGTAGGTCCCATGTTCCGACCTGCAATTTTCACTCAATGACCCAGTTCGTGAAGGACGGACAAAGCAGGTCCGCGCAAACGACCCAACAGGGTGCCAGGCGCTTCGCTGAGCTTTGCTGACGGATCGGCGGGTCCTCGTCTAGAATCCTTGCAGCTCTTGCCTGAGTTGCTGCCGACAAGGAGGCCTGGTGAAAGTTTCTGAACCTCATCCCCACCGGCTCGCGAAGTTCTCGCCCCTCGATCCACGGAAGGTCACGATCTCCCATCTGCCGCCGCCGGACGATCCGGAAGAGCTTCACGCCCAGGCGCCGCTCCACGAGCAGCAGCACGGGCTGAAGAATTTCCTCTATAGGACGTTCATGCTGCCGCTGGTCGGGCTGGGCTTCTTCGTGCCGGTCCCCGAGATTCCGGCGCTCCCGCCGGGCCAGATCGTGCAGATGGCCCCCGGCAGCACCCAGAAGGCCGCCGATACCCAGCGCCTCGACGCGCTGGTGCGGGCGCATCAGTCCGGGCTCGGCGACCCTGAGCACATCCTCCGGGGGGAGAGCCTGGCCCGGGCGATCGAGGCGGTCGCGGAGATCCCGGTGAAAGTGTCGGACAAGGAGGACGCGATCCGTTCGGTGCTCGACGCCTACGCGACCCTCGAGAGCGAGCGCGGGAAGAACGGCGAGGACGTCGCCGAGGGGCTGAAGAAGATCCGGGAGTGGCAGAGCCTGAAATAGCAGGGGTTCCGGGATGCACGCCCCGCGGGGATCGCTGGCGTCCCGGCGGGTACCGGCCGCGTCCCCCCGGGGATCGACCGGCGCCCCGCCGGTTTTCTCCGCTCCCCGCCGGGATCGGTTGGATCCCCGCCGGGATCTCTCCTTGCCCCTCGGGGAGGGCGCCATGCTCCGCGGGGAGCGGTCTGGATTTCACCGGGACCCGACGTATCCCCCGCTGGGATGGACGGCTCCCCGCCGGGATCGGCGTATGCCCGGGGGGGATCGTGCCAGGGAGGCAGGGTGCCAGACGCTCCGTCCGCTCACCGGAGGCAGGGTGCCAAGCCCTTCGTCCGCGCGGCACCCCGGCGGCCGGACGCTCTAGATGACGCGCCGCGCCGCCGCGGTTTCGCGGTTGCCGGTGTTTGGCGTACCCGTGGGCTCGATGAGAAGAATGTGAGACTCTTCTTCCGCCACCGGACAGTGCTCGACGCCTCTGGGTACGACGAACATCTCTCCGGGCCCGAGAGTGACGTTTCCCTCTCGCATCTGGATCGTGACTCGCCCCTTCAGCACCAGGAAGAAGTCATCCGTGTCGTCGTGCTGGTGCCAGACGAACTCGCCCTTGACCTTGACGACCATGAGGTCGTGACCGTTGAACTGACCCACCGTCCTCGGCTGCCAGTGCTCCGCGAACGTCGATAGTTTGTCGGAAAGGTTGACTGCCTTCACGGCGAAAGCTCCTTTGCAAGATGCACGGCATGACTCCAACGGCCCCGCGTTCCGCCGCGCCGCGCCGCACGCGGCAGGGTATCGCAGTCAGGATGCCCCAGCGCGCACTGGACGCGGAGCGCCTGGCACCTTGTCCGGCACCTTGTCTGGGCGGCTCATCCTGGTACCTTGCCTGCGTTTGACGAAGGAAAGCATGAAAGTCTAGGCTTGGCCCCGCCAACTTACCTTCTGAGGTCAAATGGTCACCGTCAACATCCACGAAACCAAGACCCAGCTCTCGAAGCTGGTCGATCAAGCCGTCAAGGGTGAAGCGTTCGTCATCGCTAAGGCCGGCAAGCCGCTGGTGAAGGTGGCGGCGCTGGATACCCCTCGGGAGACGCAGCGGCTGGGGTTTCTGGCAGGCGAGATCGCCGTGCCCGAAGATTTCAACCGCATGGGCGAAGCCGAGATCGCGGCTCTGTTCGGAAGCAGGAGCGGGAAGCTCCTGCTGGGCGGATCCGTACACAAGGTGTAGCCATGGTGGACGAACGGCGGCGCAGACTGGCTCGCTATGCGACCTGGACCTCTGATGATCTGAGGGAATTCACCGAGGCGCTCGCCGCTCAGCGCACGATCGATAGTCCGGGGAGAGGCAGGGTGCCAAGCGCTTCGTCCGCTCCAAGCTCTTGCTATAGTGGACCCATGCCCCAGCCTCTCCCCGGAGCGCCCGAGCCGCCGCCGGACACCTTGCCGCCGGAGGAGTCTCCCGATGGAGTCGACCTTACCTTGATCCGCTGGACCCTGAGCTTGACGCCCCTCGAACGTCTCGAGCTCCTCCAGGACTGGGTGGACGGGCTCGCCGAGCTCCGGCATGGACGAACCGCGGAGCGTTAGGTTCCTCGGGCTCCTCCGGACCCTGCTCCGCCACGAAGTCGAATTCTTCGTCGTCGGGGGAGTGGCCGCCCAACTCGAAGGGGCGCCCATCCTGACGTTCGATCTGGACGTCTTGTACGACAAGGCCCCGGAGAACCTCGCGCGTCTTCTCGCCGCGCTCCGGGAGCTCAAGGCCCGCTACCGTGATCCCGCGGGGCGCCACATCGAGCCGGACATGGAGAAGCTCGCGACCTTGCGGATACATCTCCTGCTGACCGACCTTGGCGCTCTGGACGTCCTCGGCTCCATCGGTAACGGCCTCACCTATCGGGATCTCGTGGGCCGGACCCTCGCTTTTGAGCTTGGGGAGGCACGAGTTCTCGTCCTCGAGCTCGCGGCCGTCATCGAGACCAAGGAACAAGCCAACCGCGACAAGGATCGCGCCGTCCTGCCGGTCTTGCGGCAGACCCTGGCGATGAAAGGTCGGTCCGAGCCGGATAATGGGGGGTAGATCACGGATCGGCTGGCATCTCGTCTGCGCAGCACCGCGCCTGGGCACCCCGGCGGCGGCGCGGAGCGCCTGGCACCTCGTCCGCGGTTGGACGGTGAGAGGGTGATCAGGGGCAGCGGAAGGCGCGAGAACTCGCGGTTCTGGAGGGGGAGGGGAAGGTCCCTTATTCCCGTCCGGCACCCCCTACTCCCCGCGCGCACCTACTCCCAGGCACCTACTCCCTCGGGGCAAGAAAACTGCTTGCAGCATACTCATGAACGAACTGGAATCGATTCGTATGACCCTGCGACTATCCAACAATGAAATGGACCGATATGAGGACTTGGCCTCACTTAATTGGCCATCAATTCCAGGCAGGGAGCCAAAGTCCATTCCATTGGGAGCCAAGGTTAAGGTTCTTCAGCGCGGAAGCTTCACCACCGACAGCAAGGGGAGCACCCTCGTTGTTAATGGGTGGAGCCCGGCAGACGTAATGAGGGGGAGCCTCAACCATATCTGGCAAATCTGGGTTCGCCCTGAATTGGAGAGGTATCGCACTGAGGGGATTGCGCTCCCAGCCGAGATTCGGTCCGCTCTAATAAAGCGCGAAGGCGATCGGATGCGCCTGCACATTAATACTCCGGGCGAAGGTTACATAGTGTTGCGGCCTGGCGTAGCGGTTCAAAAAGGAGACGCTATCACACCCGACATGATTCTTGATGTGGACGACATTACGCCCCCGACACACAATGGGCGGGCAACACAGTACTTCCTTGTACGGTTCGACGGCCAGCAGATATCAGTCGTTTTTGACCTGCGGCCCGGACAAGATGAGGGTCCCGAGGAATGGACGGATGAAGATCGCCAATGGTACGGCAGTGCGCTTGCCGAGCAGTTGCTCGCCGGAACCTACGGCCATGTGGTCCTTAGCCAGCAACACTTGGTGGGCTGCGACTTCCCGTTCAGCCTTGGACTACCACCGAGCAAGATGAATGCCATCGCCGAAGCCGCTGAAATTAGTCGAACCGCCGTCGAAGAGTACCTTGAAGGTCACATCAATGTAGATGATTGGAGGCCCCTTGTTTCCCAGTGGGCAGCCTCGGCTGAGTGGGGACGCCGAGGCCACTTGTTCAAAGAGGCGCTTGCTACCTATGGAGTCGGCTACTACGCGGCCACAGTAACACTACTGATGCCACAAATCGAAGGCGTCATCATGGAGTTTCTGGTAAGCCACGGTAAGGGGCTCCAAGGGAACGGGCATTCGAAGAAATGGGAAGCGGTCTTGGGTGATCTTAAAGCTGAATTGCGAGCGCGCGACTATGGCTATATTCGCCAGACGATTGCTTACACTATGTTAGATTTCTTGCGCCGGTCAACTTTGTATAGCCGGTTCATGTGGCTCGATGGCGGTAAGCCCCTAGGACGCCACCCGATTCTCCATGGCCATGAAACAGACTTTGGCAGCAAGGCCAACGCTGACCGGCTCCTGATGGTTCTCGACGCTCTCTTCTGGCTGATCGGCGTACGGTAAAGAGAGAGCGGAAGCAACTCGAAGCAATCAAGGACGCCTTTTCGGAAGTATTCCGGCATAGGAATCTGAGCTGTGCTTTGTTGGGCCGCGCAGGCGACATTTTATAAGAGGATGCACGATGCGGCTTCTTTCATGACGGCACGATGCGCGAGCGTATATTTTCAGTAAATTTTTTGACAAAAAGCGACGTGCCGATCTGGCATTCCAAGACCGGAGGTGGTAGAATTTACCCGTCGTAAAGAAGGCGGAGCATCCGCCTGCCAGCGGATGACTCCAGGACAGATGTAAGGCAGTTCCCTCTCGGGCGAAAAGGGGGGAGGACTATCGCAATCCCACTCTGCCATACCGGCCGTTCCGGGTCAAGGTCCTGCCTGGGCTCTCGAAAGGAGCGAGCCGATGCAATTCCTGATCTCCTACGACCTTCACCAGCCGGGACGCTACTAAGTTCCTCTGTGGAACGAGCTGTTGCGGCTCGGCGCCCACCGAGTACTGCTGTCTGAATGGTACCTGACCGGCAACTACTCGCCGGCCGCATTACGAGACCACTTTGTGCAGTTCATCGATGCTAACGACGAGCTGTTGGTTGTGGAGTTCCCCTATACCGCCGCTTGGTATGGTGCGGCGGGCAAACTGCCGGTCTTCCCACCTAGCTACGCCGCCTAGTGCCACAAGGCGCCTTGGAGCTGGAGAAGAGCGGTTCGATCTTCATCAAATTCCGGCTCCAGGTGAAGCCCCTCGGAGGTCTGCGAGAAGACTTCTCAGAAGCGGAGGAAACTCCGGGTCACGGAATCCCCTGCGGACGCCTAGCCTAGACGACTACTCCTCGAAGCAGTTCGGGGTCCTCCCGTACTGCTCGACCGCCTCGCATAGAGCAGTCAGGGCCTCCGGATGCTGGACGGGGGTCTGAGGGTTCAGGGACAAGGCCGCTGCGTAGCCCGGCCCAGGATTGGGTGCCCCCTCGGCTCCATAGTGGTGCGGATAGTTGGTGAACATGAGCAGGTTGTACGGATGCCCCCCGGGCGGCGCGTCCTTCAACTCCCTCTGCAGTTCCTGAAACCACCCGACCTTTCGGATGTCGGTCACCTCGCTGGGTGGGAGGTTCAGATCCACGAACACGGCATAGGGATGTAGAGGGGTCTTTTCCAAGGCTCGCCGGAGGATTCGCCGCACACCCGCTCGGGGCTCCTCTTGCACTTCGCCAAGTTGCCCCAGGACACCAGGCCGATGGCGGCTCTTGGCCTCGACCGCGACCCTCTGCCCGGTCGCGATGTGGGCCGCCGTGAACTCGGTGTGCTTTGTCGACTTGTCTGTCTCGTCCTCGTACTCGATATCGAATCCCGCTCTGATGCAGTGGGTCGCAACCGAAAGCTCGTACCTCGCGCCCTGAAACAGATCGGGGTGCTTGAGTCTCTCGATGATTCGCTCTTGCAGCTTCTGGTGATCGGCTAGTGTAGTGGGTCCGATGTTCGGCAACTTCTGTTATCCTTTCCTGGTAGGGAATACCTCCAGGAGGGAACATGAAGGTAGCTGTCTCGATAGTCCTTTCGCCTGAGGAGAGGGCTGAGCTTGAGAAGCTTGCACGTGGCCGTAGGGTATCCGTGCGCGTGGCAGAGAGGGCGAGAATCGTCCTGCTGGCTGCTGAAGGCAAGCAGAACCGAGAGATTGCTGAGATTTCTGGTGCAGCGCGACGGACAGTTGGTGTTTGGCGCCGTCGTTTTGCCGAGAAGCGGACCGTCGGCATCTTGAAGGATGCCCCTCGGGCCGGGAGGCTGCCTTCGATTGGCGAGGATGTAATTCGGGAGATCGTGCGCAAGACGACGCAAGAGACGCCAGTGGCGGGAACGCACTGGAGCACCCGTAGTCTGGCCAAGATGATGGGGCTGAGCCCGAGCACGATCGGTCGTGTCTGGAGACGTCATGGCCTGAAGCCTCACCTGACTCGAACCTTCAAATTGAGTCGGGATGCGAGGTTCGTGGAGAAGTTGGAGGATGTCGTCGGTCTTTACCTGAACCCTCCAGAGCATGCGCTGGTTTTCTCTGTCGATGAAAAAAGCCAAATTCAGGCGCTCGACCGCACCCAGCCAGGCCTTCCCCTTGTGCCGGGCCGCCATGGCACGATGACCCACGACTACAAGCGCCACGGAACGACGACACTGTTCACTGCGCTCAATACGCTGAACGGGAAGGTGATCGGGACCTGCATGCCGCGGCATCGCCATCAGGAGTGGATTAAGTTCCTGAGCCTCATTGACCGAGAGACCCCGAAGAGCCCGGAGATTCATCTGATCGCGGACAACTATGCGACTCACAAGCATCCGAAGGTTCAAGCTTGGCTGGCTCGCCATCCGCGGTTCAGGATTCATTTCACCCCAACCAGCGCCTCATGGCTCAACATGGTCGAAAGGTTCTTCCGTGACCTGACAGAAAACCGGTTGCGTCGGGGCATCTTTCGCAGCGTCGCAGATCTGGTTACGGCGATCCATGAGTATCTGGCTCGTCACAACGAAGATCCCAAACCCTTTATCTGGACGAAGACCGCAAGCGACATCCTTGAAAAGGTCACACGCGCTCGGCAGGCTCTGGTTAAGGACACATCTGTTTGACCCACTACACTAGCACGTACAGGTCGTAGGCGAGCTGATAGTAAGCAGCGGTCGGGCCGTCCTTCTCGCCGGTGTACACGCCGGCACTGTCAAGGCTCGCCTTGTTCCTCTCCTGGAAGCGACACAGGCTGTCGTACCATTGCAGGATGGGGTGACGATCTGCTAGCGGCTTCATTATCTCAGCCGTCCCCCACTCTTGTCCAAGTGTTCTCTTGATGTAGTCCGAGAGGAAGTCTGGCACTGTCTTCCAGGCTTTCGACCAGTGAACCGTACTGCCGACTCCGACGAAGCGCGTGTCGCCTACCATGGTCGAGATGACCGGCCGCACGTAGCCATAGGTCGCCGTGCGGTCCCGCTTACGCCGCTCGAAGTCTTCCATCACCCTGCGGTGCTCCCTCAGCAACTCGCCTTGGTCGATGGGGCTCTTCTCGGGCCGCTGATCCACGATATGAAGCCCGATGCAGCACTTCTTGTACTTTCTTCCACTGCCGCAAGGGCAGGGGTCGTTGCGCCCAATCTTCGCCATTCTCGTAGCGCCCATTATGGCAATGCGGTCGAATTTACGCCACCATGCTGCCGCGCTCTCGATGACTGAGTGACCTTCGCGGCGAGCACGGTCGCCCTAGGAGGTGGTAGTAAGCAATCCGCATGAGCAGCCATGCCCCATGGCTCTCGCCATCGTCGCGTGAGGTAAGCCCTATCGCAGGTCCACGCTCCCTCGGAAGACCGCCCGAGAACTTGCGGCAAGCTTACAGAAAAGGAGCGGCTCCTCACCGCTCCCTCTTGCCCCTCTCTTCCAACCCTAGCCCTTCCTGTAAGCTGGATGATCTCCCGGACCTCTGCAGATGGGGTGCCAGGCGCCTCGTCTCACGGGACATCGAGAAGATCCAACGCGAGTGCTGGGAGCACGGGATCGAGCCGCCCGTCTACGACTTCGGCATGGCGGGGCTTATGCTGACCTTCCACGCGGACCCCGCGCATTTGCAAGCCTATGGAGATCGGACGGTCACACCCCAAGTCGCACCCTAAGTCACACCCCAAGTCGAGCGCCTACTGATGGTGCTCCAAGGAGCCATGAATAGGGACGGTCTACAGACAGCTCTCGATCTTAAGGCCCCGGGGGGGATGGGTGCCAGGCGCCTCGTCTCGGGGATCGATTACGTCCCTGGCTCAGAGGGCGGAGAGCCGGGGTGCGTCCTGGAGGTGTTCAACGCGCTGGAGGAGTCAATCGCGGTCGTGGTGGTTCGGGAGTCGGAGATCGAAGGCCTCATGCCCGCGAGGTTCTGACCGTCAGGCTGTTGGCGAAGGCTGGATAGGACTGTTCACAGGCGCCGCTTCCAGAACTGAGGATCTCTGCGTTGATGGAGAACGGCCAACACTGTCACGGCATTGTCTTCGAGGAGAAAGTAGACCGCATAGGGAAACCTATGGAGCAGCGCCCTGCGCACGCCTTCACCGACGGCGGGGAACTGAAGAGGAGTCTTCCTGATCCGATCGAGAAGAGAGGTGATCTCGTCGGCGAGACGGCGGCCTAAGTTTGATCGCTGGTCCTCATACCAGAGGGCGGCGTCCTCGATATCCAGCCGCGCCTCGGGCCGGAAGAGCAGGCGCGTGCTCATCCCCGTTGCGGCCGGTTCCTCAGTTTTTCCAGCAGGCCTTCACGAACCTCATCCCACGGTACCGCGGCTGACGGATCGGCACGATGGGCAGCCAGGCGGTCGTCGATCACCCGCCGATGCCAGTCGGGCACCGGGATCTCGGTCGGGTGGGCGGAGATGCGATCCCAGAGGGACTGAACGTAATCGAGTTGCTCCTCGACCGAGAGGTCGTCGAAGCCGGGTGGGGGAAGGGGAAGAGTGCGCGCCATGGTCGTTCCTCGAAGCGACAGTATAGCGGAGGTGGGGGGACGTGTCTCCGGAGCGGCTTTCCTCATCGCAGGTGCCGAACTGTAGGACCGTCTCGGACCCCGGCCACACCAGCTTTCGGGCGGTCAACAGCAACCCTGTGCCGGGAGAGCGAGGCGCCTGATTCGCAGCGCCGACTCCTCGACTCCCACGGTCGCCCCAGCTACCCTGCAAGCCCCGAGGGATCCTGCACAATGAAGGTTCAGCGGACGGCGTGGCTCGGAGTCATCTCGTCGAGGAAGAACACCGCGTCGTAGAGACGAGACACGTCGGTGATCTGCGGCGCGTAGAAGTAGAGGCCGGTCGCGATCGGCACCCGCAGCCAATGATCCGCGGGGAGGTCGCGAAGCTCCAGCAGGAGGCGGGGTTTGCCCACGGCGTGGAGCAGCCTTTCCAGGGACTGGGGAGCCGGGACCGGCAACTCCTCGGTCTTCTCTCCCGCCTCGCCGTCGCTGCCGTGATGGGCAAGGGCGCCGATCACGTAGAGATCACGTCCCAGGGCCCGCGCGAGATGCAGCCCCATCGGTCCCATCGCGGGAGAGGCCTCGAGAGCTGGCGCCGCGTTGGGGAAGGACACGTTGCGGAGCAGGTGATAGTTGTGCGCCCAGACGATCACCTTGTGCCCGGCGAGCGGCCCATGGAGGAGCCAGAGGAGGTTCTCGGCCATGGCCGTGTCGCGGGTATAGTGGTCGGCGCCTTGGCCGGTGCCTTGCTGTCCTCCCAGGGCGCGGTCCATGTTCATGAGGCTGACCAGCGACTGGCGGACGAAGTCGATTTCGCGCGGGCTCGAGCGCACCAGGAGATCCGGCCGCCGCTGATCGATCAACGCGATCAGCCGGCGCGGCAGATCGCGGTTGTAGCGCCGCTCGCCGGGGTGCTCGTACACGTCGGCCGGCACGAGCCCGATCGACATCGCCGTCAGGTCCGCCCGCTCCTGCTTCGAGAGCAGGGCCGGATCGAGCCGATCGAAGAATCCGAAAATCGAGGCGGGAAAGAGCTCGGCTCGCGACTTCTGGTTGGAAACCCGGCAGTCGAAGCCCACGGTCAGGATCGGACGGAGCGTCGCCTGGGTCGAACGCACGTAGGAGAGGACCGGCTGCGCTTCAACACTCTTCCACCAGATTTTGTAGAGCCCCCGCGCCGCCGCCTCCGGCAGGGGGACATCGGAGCGGAGAGCCGCGTCGACCAGGGGAACGTCGAAGAAGCCGGCCTCCCAGGCCAGCACGTCGAACCCCATCACCTGGTGGAGGAACCGCACCAGCCGTGCCTTGGCGAGGAACATGGCGCCATCGCCGTGCGTCACCTCTCCCAGCCCCACGACGCGGGAGCTCCCGATCCATCCCACGAGGGGCATCAAGTCCGAGAAGTCCTCATCCTCCGGCGCGATGGAACGCACCGGCACGGCGTGCTCCGCCAGCCAGCGCACCTTTCCCGCGTCCGGTGCTTCGACGGCAGAGACGCTCCCGGCCGAGACGCCGAGGACGCCGACGGCAAGGACGAGGCAAAACAACTTCCTCCGCGGTCCATGGCTCATGCGATGGATTATGGCATGCGGCGAGCTCCGGCCATGGGCGCTCAGATATAGCTCAGCCACGCATCGCTCCGCCGCTGCTTGAGCGCCGCGAACCACCGGCAGAGCGGATACATCGCGACCACGACGAACGCCCAGACCAGGTAGACGACGGGCAGTGAGTATCCCCAGCCCGGCGGGGCGGTGAAGGGATAGTGCGCGAGGTCCGGGGACTCGAACATCCAGTGCGCCGATCCATACCGCAGGGCACAGGTGGCGACGGCGAGCAGGTGGATCAGCGCGAAGTGCAGCACGTAATAGAACAGGGGCACCTTGCCGATCACCAGAGCCGGCCGCAGGAGCCGGGGCGTGCGGCGATCGAGGAGGCCGAGAAGGATCAGCGCCGGACCGAGCGTCATCAGCAGGAACAGCAGGGACGGCGGGTACTTGATCGTACTCAGGAACGAGAGCACGGTAAAGGCCGCGGTCTTCTGCCGCGTCCAGTGCGTCGGGTCGCCGTAGGCGTTCAGTCCGCGAATCAGGAGGAACGCCAGAGTCAGGGCCAGCCCCAGGCGCAGGAGGAAGGTCCTGCGGCGATCGGCATCCCAGCGGTAGACCTGTCCGAGGCCGTAGCCGACCGCGGTCACGCCGATCCAGGGAATGAGCGGGTAGGCCGCGAACACGACGTGCTCCGGAGTGTTGAGGACGAAACCCGGCGCGTGCAGGATGGACCAGAGCGGGCTCGCCGACCGCACGGCGTCGAGGAGGTTGTGACCCGCGATCAGGAGGACGCCGAACGCGGTCGTCACGGACGCCGGCAGGCGAACGAGCGCCGCGAGCGTGATCATCGCCCAGCCGAGCGCCCACAGGACGAGGAGCATCGTCACCCGGTAATCGAAGTTGAACTGGTAGGCGAAGCACCGGAGCAGCACGACCTCCAGGAAGATCAGCCAGAGCCCGCGGGTGAGCAGGAAGCGAGAGAGCTCGCCCGGCGATTTCCGCCGTAGCGAGAGGTAGGCGCCCGTGCCGGTGAGCAGGAAGAACACCGGCGCGCAGAAGTAGGTGATCCAACGGGTGAGGAACAGCGCCGCCGTGGCATGGGCCAGGTCCGTGGGATTCTGCCCGGGGATGCCGAAAAAATCCCGGGTGTGGTCGAGCGCCATCAGGATCATGATCACGCCGCGGACGACGTCGATCGATTCGAGGCGCGCGCGGCTCGAGACGCTCGCGCCCGGAGCGCTGGTCGCCGCCAACAGGACCGACTCTGCCATCATCTTCCCCTGTTCAAGGTTGCAACCCTTCTTCGGCGCCGCGATCGAAGAAGGAAAGCCGCTTTTCAATCCATTTCAGCGTTGTTGAGGAACACCCGATCCGGGCCAGCACCTGCCGGAGCTGCCCCTGGTACCGCACATCCGCCAAGTGGTGATAATGCAGCAGAACGGGTTCGAAGCCCCGGCCTATGGGCCAGGACCGGCCGGGAGCGGTCAGGTTGTTGAGCGGGATGTTGTAGCGCTCGTCATAGGTGTGGACGTCGGAGGTCGTGGACCAGATCGCGATGCTCAGCGCGGCCTGACTGGCCCCCCACCATTCGCTCGCTTCGAGCCCGACGGCACCCGTGGAGGCAAAAACGTTGAGCGCCGTGCCGGGTGAGGGGCGCAGATCTTCCTGGAAAGACGCGAAGAAGATCTCCCGCGTCTTCCGGAGGATGCCGAGGTCCCGGCGGACCACGGTGAACCCGCCGTTGTACGACGCCCGGATCGGGACGTTGTCGATCGTCGTGACGATCCTGGGCAGCCGGGACGGATCGATGCCCCCGAGCTCGCACAGGCGGGTCCAGTAGGCGTCCAGCGGATCGCCGGCTCCGCTCGACGCCGCGCCTTTGACGTCCACGGGCCGGACCCCCGCATCCGCGCGCACGAAGCCGGGCTCGCCGACGAAGACGGTATCCGTATCGAGCAGGACGAGGTAGGGCCGCGAGGAAAACGTCTCGGCCCAGGCGCCGGCCACGATGCGGTTGATCGCACCGTAGGGGCTGCCGGTGTCGTTCAGCGGCTCCACGACGCAGGTCACGCCGAGCTCCTCGAGGCGCGCCCTGGCCTCGGGGCCTGGCGCGAGATGGGGCCGGGGGGAGACGGCGAGGATGGGAACGTCCCGGTACCGGCCCCCGAACGTTCGGAGGCTCTCGCACAGGAGGCGCGCCTGGGGCTCGAGCCGGTTCGCCTCGACGCAGATCAGGAAGGCGATCTCGCTCTCGTCGAGAAGGTCGTCGGGCCGGGAGGAGCGGTCGTTTCTTCCGCCGGGTCCGCCGGTCCGGCGTTTCAGGAACCGCATGCCCTCACGACCCCTCGCCCTTGTCGTCCTGCCGCCAGCTCCGGACCTCGGCCATCAGCCGGTCGCGGCGCTCGAGAGCGCTGGTTTGCGACCGTCCGAGGAGACGTCCCATCGCGGTGGTGAGGGCGCGGCCGATCTTCCAGCTTCGCGAATCCAGGAGGGCGGAGACGATGGCGTCGAGCTCGTCGAGCCAGGAGAGGGCGCGGTGGAGACTCTGATAGCTGGCGAGCAGGTCCTTCGCTCCGGCGGAGAGGGGCGGGACCGGGTCGAGGTCGAGCGCGGTGCCGTTCGCCAGCGCATCCAGCAGATCGCGCTGAGGAGGGGTGAGATAAGGACGCTCGATCTCGGGTTCGTGCGGATGATGCACGAGGGTGGGGTCCACGACGGCGCGGATCTCCTCCGCGGTGGGAACGTGAAGGCGCGTGAGCGGCGGGCTGTCGAGCCGCACCAGGTGGCGATGCAGCCGGCGGAGGGTGGCCGCGGGATCGGCCATCAGCTCCTGGTGGGAGATCAGGACCCGTGGCAGGCCCCGGGTGGACGCGAGCGCCTCCCGCACGTAGTGCTCCCAGAGCGCGATGCCGTAGGGGATCGCGATTCCGTCGCGCGCGGCCAGCGAGCGGGCGACCGGCAGCGGCTCGCGGTAGATCAGGACGCAGAGCGGGTGCTCGAGGGTCTCCCGCCAGAACGGGAAGAGCAGGCAGAGGCGCGGGTCCTTGATGACCCAGGAGCCGTGCCGGTCGAGATCCCGGACGATCTCCCGGACGCGTTGCTGGAAGCGGGCGCGGGCGCCGGCTTCCAGGCGGGAGAGGTCGAGATCCGCGATCTCGGACCAGCTCGCGCCGAGCGCCTGGAGGATCTCCTCGTCGACCGACCAGACGTCCCGATGCTCCCAATATCCTGCCTGGTTGTGGTCATCCGCGGGATGAAAGTCGCCCTCCTCTCCGGCCCAGAGCCCCAGCAGCCGGAGAAGACCGGTGAGGGCGGAGGTCCCGGAGCGGTGCATGCCGAGGACGACGACCTGTGCGGCCGGCGCACGAGGAGAGGCAGGCGCCAGCATGGGCCGAGCTTTTACCAGAACAGGGCAGGGCCGTCTACGGGCGGCCCTGCCACGGTGGATCGTCCTCCGCTCTTACTGGAAGTAGCCGAAGACGTCGATCAGCAGGTGCACGGTCCCTCCCGCGGTCATCTTGTTGGGGCTGACCGCCAGGTCGTTGGCCAGGGTCGACAGAGCCACGATGGTGCCCATGGAGAAGCTCCGGCTCATTGGCGTCGAACTGGACCGTCGAGTACGGGGGGAGGGGGATGTCCGAGGGATAGACGGACAGGACGCCCACCGAGGTCGGAACCGAGACCTTCAAACGGAAGAACGCCGCCTTGGCGCCGACCGGGACGCCGCAGTTTCCCTGAACCTGGAACGTGCGGACTACGTCGGTCGCCAGAGCCGGCGCTCCCATGGCGGGGTCGGTGGTATCGACGACCCGGCACGGAGCGATGGGGTGGTACTTGAGCGGGGCGTCCGACTTGAAATAGCCGTTGACGTCGAAAGTGGCGTTGACGGACGCTCCCGCGGTCGAGCCGAAATTGACGGCGAAGTCCGGAGTCGTGGGCGCGAGGTTCACCCGGGCGCCGTTGCGCAACGCCGAGATTCCGGCGGGGAAGTTGATCGCCGAGACCGTTGGAGTGGCGATGTTGCTCGGATAGACCGTGAAGTAGCCGCCATAGGCCGGTGCGATCACGCCGACCTGAAGCGAGCCCACGGCGGCCCCCGCCGGTACCCCGCAGACGCCCTGGGCGGTGAAGGTACGCACGGTGCCGGCCGCGAGCGGTGAAGAGTTGCGGGTATCTGCCAGGCGGCAGATCGGCAGGGTCTGGAAGCCCAGCGGCCCCTGCGCTCCCGAGGCCGGGGTCGTGTCCGTGCTGAAGTATCCCTGGACGTCGAGGATCAGATGGACCTGTCCGGGCGAGCCCGTGACCACGGCGGTGATTCCCAGCGTGCCGGTGCCGTCGGTCGCCAGTTGGATGACGGCATCGTTGCCCCGCGGCGAGGTGGCCGGAGCGAAGTTGAGGGTGCTCCTCTCCCCTGACCAGGAGGCCGTGAGGTTGCCCGGATAGAGGGTGATCTTGCCGCTGCCGGTCGGCGAGATGGCCGTGGCGTTGAACGAGACGGCCTTGGCTGTGCTCGGGATGCCGCAGCTCCCCGCGATGTTGATGACCCGGGACTGATTGCTCGTCAGGATCGTGGTGTTACGAGTGTCCAGGATACGGCAGGGGGCCACCGCGAAATAGCTCTCCGCCGGGGCGACCGGATCATTGGTCGCGGAGACGTTCTTGCTGCTGGACGACTGCCGTGCCATTGAGTCCGTGACTGTGAGAGTTGCCGTGTAGACGCCCGAGGCGGCGTAGGTGTGGCTGGCGGCGCTTCCGGTTCCGGACGTCGAATCCCCGAAGCTCCAGGCGTAGGTGAGGCCGCTTCCGGTCGAGCTGGAGCCGTTGAACGAGCAGGTGAGGCCCGTGCAGGTGAAGCTGAAGTTGGCCACCGGCGGCGGTGGCGGCGGGCTGCAGGTCAGCGAGACGGGGCTGGAGGCGAGCTCCGTGCTGGAGCTCTCGAACCGGACGCTGATCAGGTGCGAGCTCCCGTCCCGCAGGCTGAGCGGCGTGGCGATCGAGAAGCCGTGCAGCCCGTTGTCCCCCAGCAAGGTGCCCACGTCGGGGCGGGAACCGCTCGCCAGGACGGTGGTGAGCAGGGCTCCGTTGTTGTAGATGGACACGGCGATCGCGGTGTTGAGGCGGCTCTGGTCCGCCGCCCAGCCCGACAGCGTGTCGCAGCCGGCATGCTCGAAAGTCCCCACGTAGTTGACGGCGCCCGTCACCTGAATGTTGACCGCCGTCGAGGGGATGCCGTTGGCGACCACCTCCAGCCGGCTCGGTCCGGTCTCGATGCCGGCGGGCACGTCGAACAGGGTCGATACGACGGCGCTTCCGGTCGCGACTCCCATCGTGCTGTGGCTGTGCGTCTTAGCGTAGGCGACGTGGTTCGTCGCGTTGTTGGTGATCCGCACCAGGGGGTAGTTGGTGGCCGCTTGAGAATCGTCGCCGTACATCGCGCCTTGCGACAGGCCGTTGAGCTGCGTGCCGGAGAGGAAGTAGTTGGTGGCTCCAGGTACCACCGACGACGGGAAGGAGCTGATCGTGGGACGCCAGGAGCTCTGGTAGGTTCCGCCCGCCGTATAGATTTCCACATCCCCCGAGCTGTCGGTGAACAGGATCTGGCCCGTGGGGAGCACCAGCATGCGCCCGATATAAGCGGCATCGTTGGCGGCTCTGGGCGGGCCGGGGACCGGGTTTAGAGCGGTTCCATCGAACTCGAAGAAGTGGGAAGGCGCGTTGAAAAACCCGAGATTGGCATCCACCAGCACGTTTCCGTTGGGGAGCAGGGCGGCGGGGGCATCGGCAGCGTCCAGACTGTTGCGGAAGCCTTGCGGTGGGCTGGGCGACCAGGTACCCGTGGCCGTGTTGTAGATGGCGATATTGGAGGTGGCGCCGGTCGCGAAGACGGTTCCGTCGGGACGCAGGACGGCGGGTCCGATCTCGGGAGAGATCTGGCGGTTTTGAACCACGCCTCCAAGGGGGAGCTGGACTGCAGTGCTGCCGGCCGAAGACCAGCTCCCTGTGGAAGGATTGTAGACCTCGGAGTTGGTACCGGTTTGGGTATCCACCGTCAGTACGTTGCCGTTCGGCAGAAGTGTCCAACCCTCTTCCGTGTTGCCATCGACTTTGCCTGAGCCGGTGGCGGTCCAAGTCAAGGTGGACGGGTTCAGCAAGTAATCCGTTGTCTGGCCACAGCAAGGCCCGATCATCAAGGTTCCATTGGCGAGAATTACGCTTGAAGCGTCCCCGATATTCACCACCCCACTGGGGGGTGCGATCGAGGTCCAGGCATTCGTCGCCGGGTCGTAGATCGCTCCCATCGTTGATTCCGCCCCAGCGCTGCCGATGTCTTCCCCCCCTTCGATGACCACCCTGCCGTCCGGGAGTACGGCCGACGCATAGTAGAGCGGCGCATAGCCCGTGGGCATGCTGGCGAGCTGCGTCCAGGTGCCATTCTGGTAACTTCCTGCGCTGTCGGGAGTCAACCGCCACCAGTTCTCTGTACCATAGCCGACGCTGGTCATCTGCTGCACCATCACGGTGCCGTCGGTTAGCAGGAGGGCGGTGCCGGCGCCGAAAGTCGGCTGATGGTTCAAGGGCGTCCAGGTCTGGGCGCCGGCCAGCGCGGTAAAAGCGAGGAACACGCCGAGCCCGAGGGCCAGGGTGCGAGTGGGGAGAGCGCGAGCGAGGCTACGGCCGAGATTCCGGCATAAAAGGGTCATCAATGGACCTCTCTGGAAAGCCGGCACGCGGTCTGGTGCCGCGCTTCGTCCGGCAGGGTGGAAGAATCCTGCGACCGGAAAGTAAAACGGGAACTAAGTTCGTTGTACGAGAAATGGAAGCGAAAGTTGCATGGGGAGGCCGGTCCGGTAGATCAGCAGAACGTTTTGCACGATCTCCCCCGGGGCGCTTATCCCTGGGTGGCGGGCTCCTGGTACAGCCCGAGCACGTTCCCCTCCGGGTCGGCGAAGCGCGCCGTCAATTCGGGAGCATCCACGCCGATCGGCTGAACGATGTGGCCGCCGTGGGCGTTGACGGCCTCAACGGTCGCGGTCAGGCTGTCGACCATGATGTAGAGCAGGAGGCCCGGACTGGGGGAGGAGGGCCGGCCCGTCACCCACGCGCCGCTCACTTCGCCGACCGCGTCATCGAACGCGGTGGCTCCGTCACCACGGCTCCTGGTCCGCCAGCCGAAGACCGCGCGATAGAAGCTGGCGGAGCGAGCGACGTCGGTGGTGGGAATCTCGAGATAACAGAGCTTGCCGTTTGCACGTGTAGGAGCCATTGTCGACCCTCCATGGAATCAACTGACGCGGATGATACCGCAGGCTCGCGCGCCACACGATGTACAGCTCAGGCCCCCATCGCAACGATCCATGAACGCGAAAGAAACTTGTTCCCGCGACCTTCCAGGCCTGTCTCAGAGGATACGAACCATTCTCAAGGAGATAGCGAAAATGTCCTGGAATCGCCGCAAGTCCACTCTCGTCACCGCCCTGTCCATCGCCCTGCTCGGCGCGCCGATCGCGGCGCGGGCGCAGACCGCTACTGTCCAAGGGTACCTCAGCCAATTCGACGTCGTGAACGAAACCGGGCAGGACGCCCACGGTTTCGAGATCCAGCTCGAGGGAGCGGCGCAGGGCGACCTCTATTACACGGTGTCCGGGCAGCAGTACGGCATGCCGACCGTGGTCCCCTACGCCACCGGCGTCTACGTCCGCTGGCAGAGCGCGTACAATGCCGGCGCGGGGACGTACGCCCACACCACGCCGCAGCACACCCCGGGCGTCCCCTATAGCTGGAACGATTGCTATCAGGCGGGCAGCACCTACAAGTTCGCCGGCTGCGAGGCCCTCGGCCAGGGGATGCGCCCCACCCCAGGCAAGACGATCACCGCCACTGGCCGCTGGCTGGTCGACGATCCGCAGAACCCGGGGACGCTGATCGCGGCCCAGCCCAACGTCGCCATTCCGTTCCCGACCTGGACGATCGCGCCGGCGGCGACGGTGGGCGCCGCGCCGGTGGTGGTCGCCCAGGTGGAGGCTCCGGAGCCGCCGGAAACCCCCGAGCGCTACGGTGACGCACAGTGGATGAAGGTCTTCGTGACCCAGTTGACGCGTCCGGCGGTGCCGGAAGACCTGACCAGCGACAACCCGACTGTGCCGCAGGATGCATCCACGCTCGATACTGCCTGGGAGATCCTGCAGGCTTCGCCTCCCGCCAGCGGCAAGCCGGCGCGGGCTCGCCACCAGAGCAGCATCAACCCGGACACGCAGTCGGTCATCCGCCGCTTCGAGAACCTACAAGTTCACCGGCTCCTATGACGCCACGACCCACAAGGCGATCTGCGCCGACACGGTGTGCGCCAATCCCGCCACCGGCGAGTTGGGCGATTTCATCGCGGCGCAGAACTCGGCGGTCAACCTGACGCCCGACGCGCTGGTGGTGACCAGGACGGGGAGCGGCACGGTGAGCGCCCCCAGCCCCAAGATCAGTTGCGGCAACGCCTGCTCGGCCTTCACGCTCAACGGCACCGCGGTGACCCTGACGGCCAATCCGGGCGGCAACGTCTTCACCGGCTGGACCGGCTCCTGCTCCGGCACGCAGCCGACCTGCACGGTCACGGTGAACGGCCTGATGAACGTCGGCGCTTCCTTCCTGCCCCAGTTCACCCTCTCGGCCAGCCGCAGCAACTCGGGGACGGTGACCGCCTCTCCGACCGGCAACGACCGGGCGATCAACTGCCCGGGCAACTGCTCCGCCAAGTTCACTCAGAACACGACGGTCTTCCTCACCGCCACCCCCCCGGCCGGCAAGCAGTTCCTCAACTGGACCGGCGCCTGCACGGGCACGGCGCCGACCTGCAGCGTGTTCATCAACCAGAACGCGAGCGTCCAGGCGGTCTTCAGCAAGTAGGTTTGCCGGACATCGAGCTTTCCCGAGGGGCGGAGCCGCGAGGCTCCGTCCCTTCGTCCTTTGCGGCCGCCTCCTGGCATAAGCTGCGGGCATGGTACGAATCCTGGCGATCTCGGGGAGCCTGCGGGCCGTGTCTTCGAACACCGCCCTCCTGCGCGCCGCCGCCGGCCTGGCTCCCGAGGGGATGGAGGTCGAGCTCTACGGCGGCCTGGGCGATCTGCCGCACTTCAATCCCGATCTGGACGATCCCGACCATAAAGACCGCGAGCCGCCCGCGGTGACCGACCTGCGCGCCCGGGTGGGGAGCGCCGACGGCCTGCTGATCTCGTCCCCGGAGTACGCCCACGGCGTGCCCGGGGCGATGAAGAACGCGCTGGACTGGCTGGTCGGCGGCGAGGAGTTCATCAATAAACCCGTGGCGCTGCTCAACGCCTCGCCGCGGGCCACCCACGCGCAGGCGTCGCTGGCGGAGACGATCACCACCATGTCGGGGCGCCTGGTGGCCGAGGCGTCGATCGCCGTGCCGCTGCTCGGCGCCCGGCTCGACGCGGCGGGGATCGCGGCGCACCCGGAGATCGCGGGCGCGGTGCGGGCGGCGCTCGCGGCGTTCGCGCGGGCGATCGAGGGGTCTCGGAGCTAGCTGCCGAGCCGCTTGCCAGTGGCGGCGTCGAAGAGGTGGGCGGCGTCGGTCTCGAGGAAGAGCTCGACGGTGGAGCCCATCCGCGGCGAGCGGTGGGGATCGACCTTGGCCACGATCAGCTCGTCGCCCAGGCGGCCGTGCACGATGACCTCGTGCCCCAGCGGCTCGACGAACTCCACCTGGAGGGTGACCGGCACGGCGCCGTCCGTCCCCTCCCGGGCCGTCTCACGGAGGTTCTCCGGCCGGATGCCGAGGACGATCTTCAGGCCGTCGCGGCCGGCTGTGGCGGCGCGGAGCTCCCGCGGCACCGGCATGCGGAAGCCGGAGGCGGCGGCCGTGGCGCCGCCGTCGGCGAGGGTGGCCGGGAGGAGGTTCATCGGCGGGGTGCCGATGAAGCTGGCCACGAAGAGGGTGGCCGGCCGGTCGTAGACCTCCAGCGGCGTGCCCACCTGCTGGAGCTCGCCCTGGCTCATCACGGCGATGCGGTCGCCCATCGTCATCGCCTCGATCTGGTCGTGGGTGACGTAGACGGTGGTCGTCCCGAGCTTCTTCTGCAGGGTGGAGATCTCGGCCCGCATCTGCACCCGCAGCTTGGCGTCGAGGTTCGACAGCGGCTCGTCGAAGAGGAAGACGGCGGGATCGCGCACGATGGCGCGGCCGACGGCGACGCGCTGGCGCTGGCCGCCCGAGAGCTGCCTGGGCTTGCGGTCGAGGAGATCGGTGATCCCCAGGGTCTGCGCCGCCTCGCCGACCCGCCGGTTCCTCTCGTCTTTCGGCGTCTTGCGGATCTTGAGACCGAACTCCAGGTTCTCGCGCACCGTCATGTGCGGGTAGAGCGCGTAGCTCTGGAACACCATGGCGATGTCGCGGCTCTTGGGCGGCACGTCGTTGACCACCCGGCGGCCGATCTCGATGGTGCCGCCGGTGACCTCCTCCAGCCCCGCGATCATCCGCAGCGCCGTCGACTTGCCGCACCCGGAGGGTCCCACCAGGACCATGAACTCGTGGTCGCGGATGTCGAGATCCAGGTCCGGAATGACCGTGACCGGCCCGTAGGCTTTCCTCACCCCGTTGAGCGTCACTTCCGCCACGACCCGGATGATAGGCCATTTTGGGTGCGCCCCGAACGTGTTAGGTTCTACCCGGACCAACGCCGGCGGGGCCGGTCCCGGGGCCGCCGGAGGAAAGGGGAGGTTTTCTCGCATGCCGACCGGAATCGGATTGATGGGTTTGGGGAGGATCGGGAGGAACCTCTTCCGCGTCCTCTATAAGAACGACGATCTGCGGCTCCGGGCGGTGAGCGACGTGGCGGACGCCGCGGGGCTCGCCTACCTGCTCCGCTTCGATACGATCCTCGGACGGTTCCCGGAGCCGGTGAGCCTGGAGGGGGGCAACCTCCAGGTCGCGGGACGCCAGGTCAGGATGCTGACCGAGGCGAAGGGTTCGCAGGCGGTGCCCCCCTGGGGGGATCTCGGGGTGGACGTGGTCGTCGAGGCGACGGCCCGGCGCCGCACCCGCGCCGACCTGGAGCGCCACTTCGCCGCCGGCGCCAGGCGGGTGATCCTCTGCTCGCCGCCGGCCGAGCCGGCGGACGCCACCATCATCTTCGGGGTCAACGAGGACCAGCTCAAGCCGGAGCACCGCGTCGTCTCGGCGGCCTCGCCGACGGCGATCGCCGCCGGGCCGGTGCTCAAGATCCTCGCCGCCGCCTTCGGCATTGAGCGGGCCTTCCTCAGTACCGTCCACGCCTTCACCAACCAGCAGCGGCTGGCCGACGTGCCGGCCGACGATCCGCGCCAGGGGCGGGCGGCGGGCGAGAACATCATCCCGCAGGAGACCCATGCGGCCGGCCTGCTGATGGAGCTGCTGCCCGATCTGGCGGGGAAGCTCAGCGGCAACTCGCTGCACGTGCCGGTGGCCAACGGCTCGGTGGTGGACCTCGTCTGCTGGCACCGGGAGGCGGTGACCGTCGAGGCGGTCAACGAGGCGGTCCATCGTGCGGTCAACGCCGCCGCGGCGGGCGGCAGCCTGAAGGGCGTCCTGGGCTACGAGACCGAGCCGATCGTCTCTTCCGACATCCTCCTCTCGGCGGACTCGGGCACCTACGACAGCTTGGCCACCATGGCGCTGGGCCGCAACGTCTCGAAGACCCTGACCTGGTTCGACAACGGCTGGGGCTACGCCCACCGGGTGGTGGACCTGCTCCATCGTTTCCAGCAATTCGATTCGTCCGCGAAGGAGGCCACGCGATGAGCGTCAAGATCGGCATCAACGGTTTCGGCCGCATCGGCCGCAGCGTCTTCCGCGTCCTCGCCGGGCGCGACGACATCGAGGTCGTGGCGATCAACGACCTGTTCGAGAACGAGCAGCTCGTCTATCTCCTGAAGTACGACACCGTCATGGGGGTGTTCGAAAAGGAGGTCTCGGCGGACGCCGACTTCCTGTACGTGGGCGGCCGCAAGATCACCATGACGGCGGAGCGGGATCCGGCGCAGATCCCCTGGGGGAAGCTCGGCGTGGACATCGTCATCGAGTCCACCGGCGTGTTCACCCAGAAGGAGCAGATCCAGAAGCACCTCGACGCCGGGGCGAAGAAGGTGATCCTCACCGTGCCGGCCAAGGGGGAGATCGACGCCACGATCGTCATCGGGGTCAACGACGACACGCTCCGCCCCGAGCACCGGCTGGTGTCGAACGCCTCGTGCACCACCAACTGCCTGGCGCCGGTGGCCAAGATCCTCGACGAGCGGTTCGGTCTCGAGGAGGGGTTCATGACCACGGTCCACGCCTACACCAACGACCAGCGGCTGGCGGACGTCCCCCACAAGGACCTCCGGCGCAGCCGCGCGGCCACCCAGAACATCATCCCCACCACCACCGGCGCCGCCCGCACGGTGGGCAAGGTGCTGCCGCAGCTCAAGGGCAAGCTCGACGGCATGGCGATGCGCGTGCCGGTGCCCGACGGCTCGCTGGTCGACCTGGTGGCCCGGCTGCGCGAGCGGCCGGACGCGGCGGCGGTCAACGCCGCCGTGCGCAAGGCCGCTGGGGGAGCGCTCCAGGCGATCGTCGAGTACAGCGAGGCGCCGCTGGTCTCCACCGACATCATCGGCAACCCGCACTCCTCGATCTTCGACGCCCTCTCCACCCAGGCCACCGGCGACGGCTACGTCAAGGTCGTCGCCTGGTACGACAACGAGTGGGGATACTCGAACCGGGTGGTGGACCTGATCGACCGCATGGTGGCGGTGGGGTGAAACCCAGGTTGAGGGCATGGCGAAGCGGGTAGGCATCCTGACCGGCGGCGGCGACGTGCCGGGTCTGAACGCGGCGATCCAGCAGTTCGTCTGGCGGATGGAGGAGGAGGGGTACGAGATCCTCGGGCTGCGCCGGGGCTGGGCGGCTCTCCTCCACATCAAGCCGTACCACGATGCCGACAACTCGCACTGGCTCATGCCGCTGACCCGGGCCAATACGCGGACGATCGACCGTAGCGGCGGCACGATCCTCCACAGCTCGCGCATCAACCCCGCCCTCACCAGCCCCGAGGGCGTCCCCGAGCACCTCCAGGGCCACTCCCACCGGCAGCTCCGGGACGGGCGGCTGGACCTCACCGAGGCCGCCCTCGAGGTGCTCCGCTTCCTGCACCTCGACACCCTGGTCGTCATCGGCGGCGACGGCACCCTCTCCTTCGCCCGCCGCCTCCATCAGGAAGGGGTGAAGATCGTCGGCCTGCCGAAGACGATGGACAACGACGTCTTCGGCACCGACTACTGCATCGGCTTCTCGACCGCGATCACCCGTTCGGTCAACTTCATCAACGACCTGCGGACGGTGGCCGGCTCGCACGAGCGGTTCCTGGTGGTCGAGCTGTTCGGCCGCCACTCCGGGGAGACCTGCCTGCTCTCCTCCTATCTCGCCGGCACCGACCGGGCGCTGATCGCAGAGGTCCCCTTCGATCCCCAGCAGGTGGTCGAGATGCTGGCCCGGGACAAGCGGAGCAATCCCAGCAACTACGCCGTCTGCACGGTCTCCGAGGGGGCCTACCCGGCGGGGGGCGAGCCGTTCGAGACGGGGGAGGCCGACGCCGTGGGCAACCGCGAGCTGGGGGGCGTCGGCCGTTTCCTGCGCGAGGAGCTCCAGCGGCACACCGGGGACCGGGTGATCTACCAGCGGCTCGGCTACCTGATGCGCTCGGGCCCGCCGGACTCGCTCGACCGCCTGGTGGCCAAGAACTTCGCCACCCTGGCGGCCGACCTCATCCTCGCCGGCAAGACCGGCCGCCTCGTCTCCATCCAGACGGGCCGCTACACGTCCGAGCGGCTGGAGATCGTCGCCGAGGGCAAGAAGCAGGTGGACGTCGGGAAGTTCTACGACCGCGAGCGCTACCGGCCGAACATCGTGGGAGTGATGGGGCTGCCGATGTTTCTGTGCTGAGGGCGACCGCAGGTCGCCCCTACAACCTTCGTCCAGCGTCTACCCTTTGCCGAAGGTTGTAGGGGCGACCTGCGGTCGCCCTCATTCCCTCAGCAGGGCTTGTCCGCCGTAGCGGAGGGCTTGCAGACGGTGTCGAGCGCCCGCGAGACGGCCTGGCTCAGCAGGGCGGCGGAGCTCATCGGAGCCCACCCCTTCTGCCGGTAGGCGATGCGGCCCTGGGCGTCGATCACCACGTAGCTGGGCAGGCTGGCGACCTGGAAGACCTTGCCCGCGAGCTGGCCCTGGTTGTCCCACACCTGGGGCCAGTCCATGCCGTTCTTGCGCACGAACTCCTCGACCGGGGCGCGCTGCTCGTCCACGCTGACGCTGACCACGACCAGCGGCTGGCCGGCGTTCTTCTGGCGCAGCTCCTTGATCTCCGGCAGGGCCTTGATACAAGGACCGCACCAGGTGGCCCAGAAGTCGATCACGACCACCTTGCCCTTGAGGCTGTCGCGGGTCATGGTCTTGCCGTCCAGGGTCTTGAGGGTGAACGCGGGAGCGGGGTCCCCGTTCTGAGACGCCGCCGCGAGGCGGGCGGATCCCAGACAGAGGCCCAGCGTGAGGGCGATACCGAGGGTGATTCCAGCTTTCCGCATCATCATTCCAGTCTCCTTCGCAGGGGATTGTACCGCGAGGAGAGAGCGGCGACCGCCGCGAGCAGGGTTTCCCGGTCCGGACCGGTGGGGGCGCGGCCGTCCGCCAGGGCGCCGAGGCACCAGGCGCGGTCGCGCTCCGCGCCCAGGGACTCGACGAGCCCGAGAGCGTCGCGAAGCGCTTCCGGGGAGCCGGACCGCAGCAGCTCGAGGAGCGCCCGCCGGCGCGCCCAACCATCGGGAAAAGCCTCGATCACCGAGCGCATCTCCTCGGGAGGGAGCCCCCGCGCGTCCGCCAGGTGCCGCCGGAGGATCTGGAACCGGGCGGTCGACGAGGTCGCGCCAACCAGCCGCCCAGCCAACGAGTCTTCTCCTGCCGTCCCTGTAGTCCCTGCCGTCCCTGGGGGCCGCGCCGGAGGCGCGGGGGGCTTCGGCTGCGGGGCCGGCGGCGGGGTTTCCACGGCAGGGGGAACGAGCACCGGCTCCGGAACGACCGGAGCCGCAACCGCGACCGGAGCCGGAGCCACGACCGGCGCCGCCACCAGCTCCGGGGGAGGCGGCGCGAGCTGCGGAAGGGCTGGGGGGACCGGCACCGGCGGCGCCGGTTTCGCCGCCGCCGGCCCGGCCAAGGCGTCCCCGGCGGCCAAGGCGCCCTGCTTCAAGGCCCGGACCTGCCGTTGCGGATCGCGCAGGTCGGCGATCAGCTCCGGGAGGTGGACCGTCCCCTTGACCTGCGCCTGCTCGATCATCGCCACCAGCGCCGGGGAGGCCTCGTGCCCGCTCCGCCTGGCGATCGCCTCGACGACCTCCTCGGCGTGGTCCAGCCCGAGCTGGCTGGCGACGACGAGCCGCTGCTCGGGCAGGATCTGGCGCAGCACCGTCCAGGCGCGGGTGAGGATCTTCAGCCGCTCGAAGGGGGAGTAGGTGGACCCGAGCTGATGGATCAGCTCGGGCAGCGTGGTGGCCGGGGTGGGGGGCATGATCGCCTGCCTCGCCTCAGGAGACCGGCCGGGGGGGCGGAGCCGGCGTCTCGACCCTGACCAGCCCCTCGCCGGCCCCGCCGGAGACCATGTTGGAGGCCACCGCGGCGGGGATCTTCGAGACGTCCTGCAGGAAGCGCTTGAGGTCGATCCCGGCGAGCTGCTCCATGATCGGCGAGAGCTGGGAGAGGACCTGCACCACGTCCTGGCTCAGCTTGGCGGCGCCGGTGCCCTCGTGGCCGTTGCCGTTGCTGATGATCGTGGTGGTGCCGGCGCGCGACAGCGGCTCGGAGATGGCCGCCGCGATCTCCGGCAGCACCTTGAGCGCCTCGATCGAGAGGCCGGCCTCGTTGTAGAGCTTGAGCGCCTCGGCGAGCAGGCGCCGGGCCGAGGCCTCGGCCGCGCCCTTGGCCTGGATCGCCTCGGCCTCGGCGAGGCCGATGTTGCGGCGCATCACCGACTCGGCCTCGGCCTTGGCCAGACCCTCGGCCTTGACCGCCTGCGCCCCCTCCTCGCGCCGCTTGCGCTCGGCCGCGGCCTGGCGCTCGACCTTGTATTGATCGGCGTCGGCCAGCCGCTCGGTCTCGTACTTCCGGGCGTCCGCCTGCTCGCGGATGGTGGCGTTGAGCTCCAGCTTGCGGCGCTCGACCTCCTTGTCGGCGATCGTGATGTCCTGCACCTTCATCTCCATCTCGCCGGCCTTGAGCGCCTGCGCCTTGGCCACGTCCACCTCCTTCTGGATCGAGGCCCGCTTGAGCGACAGCGCCTTTTCGGCGTCGGCGATCTCGGTGTCCACCCCGAAGCGCTTCTGCTCCTTCTGCTGGCGGGCGGTCTCCTCCTCGATCTTGGCCTCGCGGTCGGAGAGGGCGGTGGCGATGCGGGCGTTCTTCAGCGCCTCCTGGATCTTCGGCTGGCCGAGCGAGTCGAGATAGCCTTCGGAGTCCTGGATCGCCTGGAAGACGAACGACTTGAACTCGAAGCCCATCCCCTCGAGATCGAAGTGGGCCTCGTCGCGCACCTTCTCCTGGAACCGCTTCTGGTCGCGGTAGAGCTCCTCGAGCGTCAGGGTGCCGATGATGCCGCGCAGGTGGCCGGCGACCGTCTCCTGGATGGTCGAGCGCACCTGCTCGGGCGGCACGCCGAGGAACCCCTCCGCCGCCTTGCGGATGTGCTCGGTGTCCCCCTTGATTTTCACCTGGGCGACCGCCTTGACGTTGATCGGGATGCCCTGGCTGGTGTAGACGTGCTGGAGGTCGATGTCGAGCGTCATCATCCGCAGCGAGAGCACGCGGTACTGCTCGGAGGCGGGAAAGACGAAGGTGCCGCCGCCGCGCACGATGCGGAACCCCTCGGTCACCCCGCGCTCGTCCTTGACCTTGTCGCCGAACATCTTCTTGCGCCCATAGACGATGAGCGCCTCGTCCGGGCCCGCCTTCTTGTAGAGCATGCGGACGATCAGATAGAAGATCACGGCGGCGAACAGCACGCCGATCAAGCTGAAGGCAGAGGCCAGAGACTGCATGAGTCCTCCTTTCCCTGGGGCAGGTTGAGCGAAGTCTATCATTCTGGAGAAGAAGGAAAGGGACGAAAGGGGCGCCAGGGACCTCAGGGACGGCAGGCCCCCCCTCCTCTTTCAGGACCTGCTGTCCCTTTCGTCCCTGCCGTCCCTTGGGTCCCTTGTCCTGGTGCAAGCCGACCGCCCCCTCTCAACCGTATCTCCAGCCGGAGGCACCCTCATGAACCCGAATTTCCGACTCCCGCTCCTCGCCCTCTCCCTGGCGTTCCTCGCTCCCCACGGCGGCTCCGGGTCCCCGCCGTCTCCGGCCGCGGACGGGGTCGCCGTCGTCGAGCTGTTCACCTCCCAGGGGTGCTCGAGCTGCCCGCCGGCCGACCGGCTGCTGTCGAAGCTCTCCCAAAGCGCTCAGTACCCGGGGAAGGTGATCCCCCTCTCCTTCCACGTCGACTACTGGAACTCGATCGGCTGGCAGGACCCGTTCTCCTCGGCCCGCTGGTCGGAGCGGCAGAAGGCGTACGCCGGCCGGGTCTTCCACAGCAACCGCATCTACACGCCGCAGGTGGTGGTCAACGGCCACGCGGAGTGCGTGGGCAACTCGGAGGGGGAGGTGCTCGGCCGCATCGCGGACGCCCTGGCCGCCGAGCCGGCCGGACGGGTGAGCCTGACGGTGGAGCCGCCGACGCCGGACGGTCATCTGAAGGTGAAGGTCGGGGCGAAGCTCGCCCGGGCCGCCGGCTCCGGGGACCTCGACCTCTGGGTGGCGGTCTACGAGAGTGGCCTCTCGACCGAGGTCAAGGCGGGGGAGAACGCCTCGCGGATCCTCAGGAACGACCGCGTGGTGCGCCGGCTGGAGAAGGCCTTCACCCTGCCGGGCGCGGCCGGCTCGGAGAAATCGGGAGAGCTCGTCCTCGGCATCGACAAGCGCTGGAAGCCCGGCGCCCTGGGCGTCGCCGCCTTCCTCCAGGACCCCGCGACGCTGGCCATCCAGGGCGCGGCGGCGCGGGAGGTGGGGCGGTGATTGCTGATCGCTGAGGAGGGCGGACCTACTCGACCCGGATCTTGTAGCTCTCGCGGGGGATCCGCTTGCCGTTCACGGTCTCGTAGAGCTGGATGGTGTAGCGGCCCGGCTCGAGGGAGCCTGCCCGGAAGCCGACCGGGTACTCTCCGCGGTTCTCGCGGAGCCCGCGCTCGCTGAAAAGGATCTTGCCGCGGCGGTCCACTACGTCCATGTCGCGGACCGCCTTCTCGCTTGCCGTGCTCAGAGACACCAGGACGGGCTGGCCGCTCGGGAAGACGATCTCCTTTGCCTCCGGGCCATTCCCGTCGCGCACGACCTCAGGGCTCGTCAAGGTCTGGACGTTGATCTGGGGAGCCATGGCGTCGCGGCTGAGAGTCGCAATCTTGTCCTGTGTCTGCTTGAGATCCGCCGCAAGTTTCTGCTGCCGCTGCTGGGATTCGTCGATCTGCTTTCGAAACTCCGCGACCTGCTGGTCCGAAACTCCAGGGCTCTGGCGGACCGGCGCGGGGGACGGAGTGGCGGTGGGCTGGATCTGCCGGGACGGCGCCGGCCTCTGGGCCACCTGCATCGCCAGGTTGCCGACCTGCTGGAATTCGTAGAACCAGCCGGTCGCGGCGACGAGTCCGGCGAAGCCGGCGGCCATGGCGGCGGCGCGCCAGGAGCGATAACCACGGTCGCGCTCCTCGTTCACGGGGCGAGGTCCGGGAAAGGGCATAACCTTGTCGTCCTCCTCCAGGCGGCGGCTCATGCGGGCGAAGCTCCAACTCGGCGGCGCACTGCGGGCAGGAGGCCAGGTGGCGCTCGGCCAGGGCGGAATCGATTCCTTGAGGGGCCTCTCCGTAGGCCAGGGCGACCAGGGCGTCGCTGGGGAGGTGCTGGTCGAAGGTCGTCCAGGCTTCCCGGGTATCGTTCAGGGCTGCGCGGCAGCGCTCACAATCGGCCAAGTGGCGCCGGACCTCGTCGCGCTCGCCGGCCTCCAGGGTGCCGTTCAGCAGCCAGGGTAAAAATTCTATCGCTTGATCACAGTTCATTGGTATTCGCCCCTCCGCTGCTATTAGGCGACCGTTTGACCGTGATGTTACGTCCGCCGGCCGGCCGGCCTTCAAAAAGCTCATGGCGCGCCGCCACCGCTTTCTCGCGGCACCGCAGGACGCGGACCCGGAGAGTCCCCTCGGCCACGCTCATCCGCAGGCTCATCTCCCGGTAGGAGAGCCCGGCCACGATCATCCGCCACAGCTCCCGGCAGTCCTGCGGCACCCGGTCGAGGACGCGCAGGAGCAGGTCTTTGTCCTCCTGGCGGGCGGAGATGGCGGGCGCCGTCGCGGCCGGCTCGTCCGCCGCGTCCAGGCCGTCCAGGTCGGTCCACTTCCACTTGCTCTGCGCCCGGATCTGGTCGAGGCAGGTATGGCTGACCACCCTCCAGAGGTAGGTCCGCAAGCTCGACTCGCCGCGGAACTTCCCTGTGCCCAGCAGGCGTGTCACCTCGAGCCGGACGTCCTGCAGCACGTCCTCCCAGCGGTCGGCGAGCCGTCGCTGGTAGGGCCAGGCGGCGCGCGAGATCCAGCCGTCGATGGTCCCTACCGCCTCGCTCTCGCCCTTCAGGTACCTGTTGACCGTCTCCTGGTCCGTCGCCATCATTTATAAATCCTACCCTTCCCCGGGCCGATTTCTCCAGATGTCACAGCAACTTAAGCGCAAGAGGCAGATGGGGGCGGGATGGGATAAGATAATGACCAGCTTTGTAGGACAAACTTGTCGTGACGATCCCGTCCTCTCCGGCCCATCCTCTTCTTCTCCAGATCTCTCGTGTTGCGGTGATCGCCCTCATGGGCCTTACGGGAATCTTCTGGCTGAGTTGCGCCTCCGCGCCGCCGGTTCCCGCTTCTCCTCCATCCGAGCCTGTGGCCGTGAGCGTGGCGTCACCCGTAAAGGCGATGGCTCCGCTCCTGAAGGAAGGGGTCCCCGTCGAGCGAAGCCTCACCCCGGGCGGACGGGACGACATTCCTTTGGAGCTGGAAGCCGGCCATTACCTCCGCATCGCGTTCGATGGGAGGGGGCCGAAGCTGGACGTCAGCCTGCTCGGACCAGGAGGCGAGGTCGTCGCCAGGGATGAAGGCGAATCGGAAGGCCGCCTCGCCTGGATCACCTCGGTGGGAGGCACGTACCGGGTCGCCGTCGCCGGACCGCCGATCAAGGTCGCGATCCGGTATCAGCTTCTGCTTCTTCGTCTGCGGCCGGCGGTCCATCCGGAGGACGATGCGCGATTGACCGCCGAGGCTGCGCTTCTGGCAGCGAGACAGGAGCCGGATGCGGTCAAGGGCGTCCAGCGGGCTCAAGCAGCGCTGAAGCTCTGGAGAGATCTCCGGGACGAGGACGGTGAGTTCGAGGCGCTCGACGTTATCCCGGCCAGCGACGGGGAGAACGCGGTCTCCTGGTACAAGCAGGCTCTCGAGCAGGCGCAGGCTACCGGGAACCTTCCTCACCAGGCGCGAGCGCGAACCGACCTCGGAGAGGCTTTGACCCGCCAAAGCAAGACCGACGAGGCGCGCGCTTATCTTGAAGCGGCGATGCCGATCTGGACGAATTTAAGAGACCCGTATCAACAGGCGAGGACGCTCTATTACATGGGCATAGGGAGCGACCTCTTAGGCAACCTCGACAAAGCCATCAATGTATATGACCAAGCGTTGGCTCTGGCCGATCCCGCTTGGGACCTCACGCCCGACATTCGAAATGGGCTGTGCAACGTTTACATCTCCCGTGGAGAGAGCCAAAAGGCGCTCAACTGTTTTGATCGTGCTTTCGAGCTCGCGCGAGACACCGGGCGAAAAGGTGCCGAGGCGGCAGTCCGAACTGGGAGAGGTGTTCTTTACGTGCGTCGCGGAGAATTTAAAAATGCTCTGACGGAATTTCAGGAAGCCGAGAGGATCAATCGCGGCGACCCTGACCTCGACAAAGTCTATACCCGGAAAGTTTTGATTCATATCGGCGCTGTCCACTCTAGTCTGGGACAGCCCGAGGAAGCGATGGACAAGTATCAGCAGGTGCTGCGAGCTTCTGAACAAGCTGGAGATAAGGGGGGGATCGCAAACACGCTCGTGCTGATCGGGCAAGTCGACCTTATGTCAGGCCAGACGCAGCAAGCTTTGGCGAACTTCCAGAAGGCTCTGAAGCTGGCCTTGGATGGAAACAACATCCGACAGATGGGGAGTGCGTTCCACTTTATTGGAGTCGCCCAGCTCAAGCTGGGGCAGCTTCCCGAGGCCGTGCGCTCTTTGCAGGCGGCATTGCCCTTACGAGAAAAGACAGACCGCTTGAATACAGCCTTGACCCAGCAAAAGCTGGGAGAGACTTATCAAGCGCAGGGAGATATGGAAAGTGCAGGCTCTCTTCTGCACAAAGCGTTGAGAATCACAGGAGAGACTGGGGACTCCTACTTCCAGGCCCCCATTCACTTCGATCTGGCGAAACTCGAACGCCAGCAGGGGCGCCTTGACGAGGCCCTTGCCTCGATCGAACAGGCCATCAAGATTTTGGAATCGGTGCGGTATGACCTTACCGACGATCGCCTGAGGACGTCCTTCTTAGCTTCCCGCCGTTCCTATTACGATTTTTACGTCCACCTGTTGATGGAGCTTGATCGGCGAGAGCCTGATCATAACTATAAGGACCAAGCCCTTGCCAAGAGCGAGATGGGGCGCTCTCGGGCTCTTCTCGACCTGCTGACCGAGGCCCGCTTCGAGCTGACACGAGGAATTTCTACCGAGCTGCGGGAAAAAGAGAAGGACGTCCGTGCCAGACTGTCCCAGATCCAGCGCCAGCTCGCCGACGAGCTTTCGAGAGAAACGATCAGGCCGTCGGTCGTTCACGAGCTGGAGGTGCGGCGACAGGAGACGGAAAAACAGCAGCAGGAGCTCGAGCAGCGCATCAAGAACAAATATCCCTTCTATGCTCAGCTACGCTACCCTTCACCCCTGAAGCGCGAGGAGATCCAAAAGCTGCTCCAGCCGGACGAGGCGCTCCTGGAGTATTCGCTCGGTGAAGACGGCGGCTATCTCTTCGTGGTCACCACCGGTGGGCTTGCCGTCCGCCCCTTGAATCTGTCATCGGCGCAGATCGGCGAAGAGGTCGCTACGGTCCGTGACGCCCTGGAACACCAAGGCAAGCTTTCGACCTCCTATCTGCGGGCGGCACACCGGCTTTACGCGGAGCTCGTGGCCCCGGCCAAGGCCGAGCTTCAGGGCAGGCATCGGCTGCTGATCGCTCCCGACGGCGTCCTCTATCATCTCGCCTTCGAAGCGTTGCTCGACCGGCAGGCGAACCAGGAGGCCGAGTGCCACTTCCTGATCGAAGACTGGGCGGTGAGCTACGTCCCGTCGGCGAGCGTGCTCTCGTCCCTTTCCCAAGAGATTCCTCCAGCCACGGCCGGGGGTGATCCCCCCAAGCGCCTCATCGCCTTCGCTCCAATTTACGGCCAGCCGGCCACCGAGGGGCAGACTCGGAACGCCGGCCCGGAGATGGAACCGGGCGCCCGTCAAGGTGCGCCGCTCCCCGAGCTGGAGGGCGCGCGGCAGGAGGTCGCCGAGATCTCGCGCCTGTACGCCGAGCCGGATCGCACGGTCTACGAAGGGCCGAAGGCAAGCCGAGAGAATTTCATGCGGACGGGTCTGCGGACCGCCTCCCTCCATTTCGCCGGGCATGGAACTCTGGACGAGGCCCATCCCGAGCGGTCGAGCCTTGAGTTCACCGATGGCTCCCTGCGGGTGGACGACATCTTCAATCTGGAGCTGAGCGCGAACCTGGTCGTCCTCTCGGCTTGCCGCACCGCGGGCAAGGTGGTGACCGGAGAGGGTCTGGTGGGGCTCACCCGGGCCTTCCTCTACGCGGGGGCGCGGAGCGTGGTGGTAACCCTCTGGCAGGCAGTGGACACTTCGGCTCGGGACCTGATGGTCCGGTTTTACGGCGATCTCGGCCGGAATGGCGATAAGGCGGAGGCCCTTCGCCAGGCAAAGCTGGCGGTCATCGAGCACGGACGAAGAGCGGGAAAGCTAGACCGGCCCTATTACTGGGCGCCCTTCATCCTGGTCGGAAAGCCCCGGTGAACGGATTTCCGATGGAATTTTTCTTTTCTGTAACACCGCTCCGGTCTGTTTCGCCTGTGGAGAGTGTACCTGGAGACCCCTGATGCTCACTGCGCCGTAGTCTCACGCCGGAAATCCCCGGCCCGGCGGTCTCCATGACCTCTGCTCGAAAGGAGCGAACCATGGCGAACCAGGAGCCGATGCATGTCTATCCCGTCCCCGACGGCGGCACGAACGCGCTGTGTCCACCTCCCCCCGATTCCGCGAGCCCGGTGAATGCACCGTCCGAAGCCTGCCCGGGCAATAATGTCAGCGCTTCACCCACCCCTTCGGCGGGTTCCAATCAACCATCTATTTAGATCATCTAGAGGGAGAGAGAAATGGGCGATCCCATGCACGTCTACCCCGATCCGAACGGCGGCGCCAACAGCAGGAATTTCGTGCCGAGCGATACACGGCTGGCCGCCGGGAGCATCGTCTCCGGAACGGCCGCGGTGATCACGGCAGCCGTGAGCTCCGGCACCGGGACGACCACCTCTATGCTCCTCTTTCTCCAGGAAGCGGGCCGCGGGGCAGCTGCGGACTCCGGATTCATGGCGATCCATGCCGCGGATGCCAGGCATGTGGCGATCTTCCTGTTCTTCGCAGCCTTGAGCGTCCTTCTGCAGGTGATCAACCTGGTGAAGGGATTCAAGATGAAGAGAGATCTCCTCGAGCTTTCGCAAAAGGTGGACACGGTCTGCAAGAATGGTCCGCCAACGCCGACCGTCCTGGACTGGTGGGCGACCCGGAAATAGGCTCGGATCGGCTCCCTGCCCGGCTCCGCCCCCTAGCCCCCGCCCGGCCCTCCAACGCCCGGCGGGGGCTTCTCCGTATACTGAGGGCCGGCAAGGAGGTGCGGATGCGCACGATGATCGCTGTTTGCGGGATCTCCCTGGCCCTGGCGGCGCCGCTCGTGGCGCAGACGCCGCGGCCGGGAGGGGAGCAGAGAACCGAGGAGAGAAGCATGGACATCCCCGTTCTGACCGTCTCGGGCTCGGGGCAGGCGCGGGTCGCCCCGGACGAGGCGACCGTCCGCCTCGGCGTGCTCGCCCAGGCGCCGACCGCCCGCGAGGCCCAGGAGCGGGTCAACCGGATCGCCGGCGCCATCCTCGACGCCGTCCGCAAGCTGGGGCTGCCGGCGGAGCGGATCCAGACCACCGGCCTCAACCTCGGCCCCCAGTACGCCCAGGGGCGCGCCGCGGACCAGGGGCCGCGCATCACCGGCTACCAGGCGTCCAACACCGTCAGCATCCTGGTGGACGATCTCGCCCGGGTGGGGCCGGTGATCGACGCCGGCCTCGCCGCCGGGGCCAACAACCTGGACGGGGTGGAGTTCGGCCTGCGCAACGACGCCGCGGCGCGGGCCGCGGCGCTCACCGACGCCGTCCGCGAGGCGCGCGGCAAGGCCGAGGCCCTGGCCAGGGCCCTCAAGGTGCGGCTGGTCGAGATTATGGAGGTCGCGGAGGGGAGCGTCGCGGTCTCGCCGCAGCCGTTCCGCGCCCGGGGGATGGCCATGGCCGCCGAGGCGATGACCGCGACGCCGGTCTCGGCGGGACAGGTGGGGGTGGACGCCACGGTCACCGTCCGCTGGCGGATCGCCCCCTGCACGGGCGACGCTCCCTGCTCGTGACGAGCGAACTGACCGCCGGCGAGGTGGTCCGCCTCCTGGACCTGGCGCCGCATCCGGAGGGGGGCTTCTACCGGGAGACGTTCCGGGCCCCCGCGCCGGACGGCGGGCGGGGCGCCTCGACGGCCATCTACTACCTGTTGCGCGAGGGGGACGTCTCGGTCTGGCACCGGGCGGACGCCGACGAGGTCTGGCACCACTACGCGGGGGCGCCGCTGGAGCTCAGCCTCTCGATCCAGGGAAGAGAGCGGTCCATCCTGCGGCTCGGCCCGGACCTCGCCGCGGGCGAGCGCCCCCAGGCGGTGGTGCCCGCCGGGGTCTGGCAGGCCGCCCGGCCGCTGGGCGGCTGGACGCTCGTGGGCTGCACCGTGGCGCCGGCCTTCGACTTCGCCGGCTTCGAGATGGCGCCGCCCGGCTGGGAGCCGGGATAAACCCCGGGAATCTGCGACATATCCCGGGACTTTGCGACATATCCCGGGGCTTTGCGACATCTCCGGCGATTTTGCGACAACTTCTCTGGACTTTGCGACATCTCCCCAGGATTCGCGATATCTCCCGAGAGTTTGGAACGTCTCCGTAGGATTCGCGACATCTCCCTGGACTTTGCGACAACTCCAGCTATTTCGCGACGCCTCCAGCTATTTTGCGACGCCTCCCGAGATTTTGGGAACGTCTCCGCGGGATTCGCGACATCTCCCTGGATTTTGCGACATCCCCAGCTATTTTGCGACACCTACGGATATTTTGCGACAATTCTCGATATTTTGCGACAACTCCACGGAATATGCGACATCTCCGGCGGATATGCGACATCTCCCGAGGGAGCGTGACGCTCCCTCGATTTACGATTTCGTTCCGCGTGCCTCGCCGGCCTCGCCGATCATCTCCAACTGGCTGACGTCGCCGTCCTTGGCGGCGGCGGCGGTCCAGGCTTCGATTTGCTCGGCGGTCATGCTGCCCAGGGGTTGCAGGCGGGCGTCCCGGTATCCCCAGAGATGGGTGTCGATGAGGTACTGGGAGCGGGAGAGGATGGTGCCCCGGCAGAGCTTCTCGTCCTCGGCGGCGGGGGGCCCGGCGGTCTCGTCGCGCAGCCGGCCGGTCAGGATCTCGATCACCCGGCTGGGGATCAGCGGGGCATCTCCCGGGTAGATGTAGCCGAACAGGGTGAGGTGGGCGAGCAGCACCCGCCAGCCGCCGTTGGGGTCGAAGCGGCGCAGCAGGCGCTCCCAGTCCATCTCCCGGGCGCGGCTGTGGAGCACGTGGGAGACGTCGGCGCCGTCGAAGCGCTCGCGCTCCATGATCAGGGACTTGGACCAGATCATCTCCTCGGCCGGGATCAGCCGGGTGGGGTAGTCGAGCACCGTCTCCCGGACCGCGTGCTCGAACCAGAGGTCGTCCACCCGGGCCACGCCGTTGCCGGCGCCGAAGATCACGTCCACGAAGTCCTCCCCCTGGTAGCCCTTGCCCAGCCAGTGGGAGAAGGTGCGCTCGGTCTGCCATCCCTTGCGGGCGAAGACCTCCAGGGCGCGGTCGAAGTCGCGCGGATGGACGAAGACGTCGAAGTCCTTGGTGTGCCGGGTGATGCCGGTATAGCGGGCGTAGGCGTAGGCGCCGCCCACCAGGAAGGGGAGCTTCGCCTCGTCGAAGGCCCGCATGGCCTCGCGGTAGAACGCCTTGGTCTCTTCGCTGAGCAGGTTCTGCGGGGCCTGAGTCGTTGTCTGGGTCGCCATCGGGAGCCTCCCATGTCAAGAGCTGTCTCGGAAGAGCAAGAGACGTACCAGTGGCGCACTGGCATGTCTCTTGAAGTTCCCGGGAGGACGAGGGTGAACGAGGGAGGACGAGATGACTCAGCGAGAGGGAATCGTGCGGATCGGCGCGATCGGGGACGTGCACTACACGCGGACGCCGGACGCTTCGGTGCGCGAGGTGCTGGCGCAGGCGGGGCGCGAGTGCGACGTGGTGGTGCTCTGCGGCGATCTGACCGACCATGGCCTGGTCGAGGAGGCGCAGGCGCTCGCCCGCGAGGTCAGCGCGGTGGTGAGCGTGCCGGTGATCGCCGTGCTGGGCAACCACGACTTCGAGGCGGGCCAGCAGGCCGAGATCCAGCGGGTGCTCTGCGACAGCGGCATCCGGGTGCTCGACGGCGACTCGACCGAGGTCAAGGGGGTGGGCTTCGCCGGGGTGAAGGGCTTCTGCGGCGGCTTCGGCCGGGCGGCGCTCGGCCCCTGGGGGGAGACGATCATCAAGGAGTTTGTGCGCGAGGCGGTCGGCGAGGCCCTGAAGCTGGAGTCGGCGCTCGCCCGGCTGCGCGGCAAGCCCCGCATCGCCGTGCTCCACTACTCACCGGTCCAGGAGACGGTGGAGGGGGAGCCGCCGGAGATCTTCGCCTTCCTCGGCTCCAGCCGCCTGGAGGAGCCGCTCTCCCGCTATCCGGTCAAGGCGGTGTTCCACGGCCACGCCCACAACGGCCGTCCCGAGGGCAAGACGGCCCAGGGCGTGCCGGTCTACAACGTCTGCCTGTCGCTCCTCCAGGGGACCTATCCCGACCGCCCGCCGTTCCGCGTCTTCGACGTCGAGGTGCCGGTGGAGGCGGCGGTCGCCGCAAGGTGATATGATTTTGTAGAGATTCGTATTTCAGCGCCCACGGAGGTGTCCTTTGAGCGGGCGTGAGCCCACGCTGGCAACCGAGGAGCGGCTCCGGCTCGCCCTCGAGGCCGGCCAGATGGGCACGTGGGAGTGGGACCTCCAGACCGGCGGCATGAGCTGGTCCGTGGGCCTGGAGCGCATCTTCGGGCTCCCCCCGGGCGGCTTCGACGGCACGATGGAGGCGCTCCGCCGGTCGATCCATCCGGCGGACCGGGAGCCGGTGCTCCAGGCCCTGGCCGAGGCCGCCCGCGGAGGGGCCGAGCCCCATCTCGAATTCCGCATCCTGCGTCCGGACGGCGCGCTGCGCTGGGTGGAGTCGTGGGGGCGGATGCAGGCGGACCCCGCCGATCCCGAGGGTCATCCCCGCCTGATCGGCGTCTGCGCCGACCGCACCGGGCGCAAGCGGATCGAGGAGGCCCTGCGGCTGCTCGCCGAGACCAACTCGGTGCTCGCGGCCTCTTTGGATCCCGACTCCGTCCTCCAGGACGTCGCCCGCCTGGTGGTCCCCCTGCTCGCCGACTACTGCGTGATCGACGTGGTGGAGCGCGGCGTTCCGCGCCGGGTGGCGGCCCACGCCGTCCCCGGCAAGGAGGGGGCCATGCGGCAGGTCCTCGCCTACGTGACCGATCTCTCCCGGGAGCACCACCCGCTGGCCCGGGCGATCCGCACCGGGGAGATCCAGATGGTGGCGGAGATCACCCCCGAGACGCTGGAGAGCCTCGCCACCAGCCGGGGACATCAGGAGCTGGTCGCCAGTCTGGACATCCGCTCGTTCCTCGCCGTGCCGCTCGTCGCCCGCGGCAAGACCCGGGGCGCGCTGGGATTGCTGTTCGGGGAGAGCGGCCGCAGCTACCGCGGGTGGGACATGACGCTCGCCGAGGAGCTGGCGCGGCGGGTCGCCCTGGCGATCGACAACCTCTATCTCTACCATGACGCGCGGCAGGCGGTGCGGGCGCGCGACCAGGTGCTGGCGGTGGTCTCGCACGATCTGCGCAACCTGCTGAACCCGATCTCGATCAGCGTCGATCAGCTCCTCGCCGGCCAGTCCCCTGGCGGCTCCGGCGGCTCCGGCGGCAGCCGGCCGCTGGGGGTCATCCGGCGCTCGGTCGAGCAGATGGACCGGCTGATCCTGGAGCTGCTCGACGCGGCGCAGCTCGGGGAGGGGCGCCTGGTGCTTCAGCCGGAGCGGCTGGAGGCGGCGGCGCTGGTCGGGGAGGTGGTCGAGTCGCACCTCGCCGCCGCCGGGCAGCGGGCGCTGCGGCTGCTCGCCGAGGTGGCGGACGGCACGCCCGCGGTGGAGGGGGACCGCCACCGCCTGCTGCGGGTGTTCGCCAACCTGGTGGGGAACGCTCTCAAGTTCACCCCCGCCGGCGGGCGGATCGTGGTCGGCGCCGAGCCGTTCGGCAAGGGCGAGGTGCGCTTCTGGGTGGCCGACACCGGGCCGGGGATCGCCGAGGCGGACCAGCCGCACCTCTTCCTTCCCTTCTGGCAGGCGGCGCCGCAGCCCCGCGGCGGCACCGGCCTGGGGCTTTCGATCGCCAAGCGGATCGTCGACGCCCACGGCGGCCGGCTCTGGGTGGATTCGAGGCCGGGGTCGGGCAGCGTCTTCTTCTTCACCCTGGCGGCGCTGCCGCCTTCCGCACCTTCCGCGAGCCCGGCGGTTTCCTAGCGGGGCCGCACCCTGGTTTGCCCCTGCTCGCCTCCTTCGTGTGCGCGCTTGGCGGCGCTGCCAGTCGGCTGCGCGGGGCAAGCCAGGACACGGCCAGGAGCAACCGCCCGGTAGTCACCCGCCCCGGCTTCCGATACCATCCCGCCGATGCGGAGCAGCGAAGGGTTCGTGTTCGTCCGGCGGGGGCTGCACCTCTACTACCACGTCCTGGGGGACGGAGCGGAGACGGTGCTGATCCCCAACGCCAACTGGCTCTCGGAGCTGCTGCAGCCGCTGGCCGAGGGGCGCCGCCTGATCTTCTACGACCCGCGCAGCCGGGGGCGGTCGAGCGCCGTCACCGACGGCCGGCAGCTCAGCCTGGAGGACGACGTCGCCGACCTCGAGGCGGTGCGGCGCTACTTCGGCCTGGAGAAGGTGTCGCTGCTGGGCGCCTCCTACCACGCGGCGGTCACCACCCTCTACGCGCTGGAGAATCCGGAGCGGGTGGACCGCATGTTGCTGGTCTGCCCGATCACGCCGCGCCGGCCGGGGGAGTGGGAGCAGGAGCTGCCGACCGCCGAGGAGATGGCCTTCCCGCCGGGCATCCCGCGGCTGGAGGAGATGCGGCGCGAGGGGCTCGACCAGGAGGACCCGGTGGCCTACTGCCGCGCCTGGTTCACCTATTTCCTGCTGCCCGCCCAGATGGGGGAACTGGCCGCCGCCGCCCGCTTCCCGCTGGAGGACGTCGCTTCCTTCCCCAACGAGTGGCCGCAGCGCGCGATGGACGTCTACTTCCATCACATCGTCCCCAAGATGGAGCGCTGGGACTTCCGGCCGCGCCTCCCCGAGCTGCGCGCCCCCCTGCTGGTGATGCAGGGGACGGACGACCTGGTGCCCATCGAGGCCGCCCGCGAGTGGGCCGCCCACGCGGCGAGCGGCCGCTTCCTCGCCATCGAGGGGGCGGGCTCGCACCCCTACATCGAGCGCCCGAAGGATTTCTTCCCGGCGGCCGACACCTTCCTGCGCGGGGGATGGCCGCGGGGCTCCGAGGTGGTGCCGCGGGAGGAATGAGCGCCCGTTCACGGCAAGGGCGTCGCCCGGGCGCCGTACAGCCGCCCCTTCCAGCCGGTCGGCCGGCCGAGGAGCTTGCGGCCGAGGGCGGTCCACTGGAGGACAAGGAAGACCCCGATCGCCAGCGGATGCAGCAGGGCGGCGTCGAGCGGCTGCCGGAAGCGCCGGACGGCGAGGAGACGCGGCAGGTACGCCGTGACGGTGCCGATTCCCGCCAGTACCAGGACCGGGATCAGGACCGTTCTTGGTACGCTTCCCACCAAAGCGAGGACGAGCACGATCGGCGGCATTACCTGCCCGGCGAGCAGGAAGAGGGCGGCCGGCACGATCCTTCCCGGCGCGGCGAGCCCCTCGGTGGCGTTCTTGCCCAGCCCCTGCCAGACCTCCCGGGCGTTGCGGTACATGCGGCAGGAAGCGACTCCGGTGGCATCGAAGAGGTCGGTCGGGAGCCCCTGCCGGCGGAAAGCGCGCGGGAGATCCACGCCGTCCTGGATCGAGGCATGGATGGCGGCGTGCCCGCCGGCCTGCTCGTAGGCCTCCCGGCGGGCCAGGAAGAGCTGGCCGCAGCCGGCGCTGTAGGCGGGATGGCGGCTCCGGCGCATCCGCCCGAACGGCAGGAATCCCAGCAGCACGAAGTGGATCAGCGGGATCAGCAGCCGCTCGAGGAAGGTGACCGTCTCCTGCCGGGGGACGCCGCTCGCCAGGTCCGCGCCGCTCGCCCTCAGAAAGGCGGCGGCGCGGGCGGCGCCGTCCGGCGCCAGGCGGACGTCGGCGTCCACGAACAGCAGCAGGGGGTGGCAGGCGTGCCCGGCGAGGACGGCGCAGGCGTGCTGCTTGCCGTTCCAGCCCGGCGGCAGGGGCGGCGCCGTCTCCAGCCGGGCGCGCGGATCGCGGCCGGCGATCTCGCTGACGATCTCTGCCGTGCCGTCGGTTGACTGATCGTCGAGGACGATCACCTCGATCTCCGCCCCCCGGCTGGCCAGGGCGGCCTCCAGGGCGCCGCGGATCGAGCCCTCCTCGTCGCGGGCGGGGATGAGGATGGAGATCGCCGGCGGGGCGATGTCCGGCGCGGGGGGCGGCGCGTAGAGCCCGAGATTGCGGCGGAAGACGAGGGCGGGAAGCAGCGCGCAGAGAGCGCCGGCGATCGCGATCGCCAGGATCAGCGTCAAGTCTTCCTCCGCGGGGGCATCTCCTCGCCGCCGTGCCGGGGTTCGAACCGCTCGCCGCGGAAGCGCGCCTTCAGCCGGCGCCAGGCGTCGTAGACCCCGCCCACTCCGGCGCTGCCGCCGAGCAGGACCTCGAACCGGGCCGGGTCGCGGGCGAGCGATTCCGCCGCCAGGGCGTCGAGGGCCGCGCCCAGGCCGTCCTCCAGGATGGGGGTCCAGTCGGCGGCGGCGAGGTCGGCGTCGCCGGTCGGGATCTCCTCGCCGAAGCGGGCGAGGGCCTCCGGGCTGCGCTCCTCCCAGAACGGGTATTCGAGGGCCAGCGGCAGGAGCACGGCGTCGCGGACCCGGGAGGCGAGGTGGCCGATCCCCGAGCGCAGCCGCACCGGCCGCTCGCGCGGATCGGTGAAGCGCCCCTCGGCGGCGACCCACAGCGCCGTGTCCGGCCGCGCCAGGATCTCCTGGGAGGCGGAGAGGAACCGCCGGGCGCCCCGGGCGGTGCCGGCCTCGATGCCGAAGAAGCCCAGCTTCTCGAAGAAGCGGTACTTCCCCAGCGCCGAGGCGTCGATCGGGCCGTAGTGGGCGCGGCCGGGGAAGAGGAGGGCCGCGAGCTGCAGGCAGATCAGCGGGTCCCACCAGGACGGGTGGTTGAAGTAGACGATCAGCGGCTTGCCGTGGATCGCCGCCGGATCGGGGCGCTGCGTCTTCGACAGGCGCACGGCGTGGAAGTGCCGCGCCAGATAGCCCTCGCAGTAACGGCCGAACGTCGAGACCAGCAGCGGCGAGACCGAGGGCGATTTTCCCCTCTCAGCGTCCGTTCCATCCATGGTCCGACGATCCTCCCTGAGGCGGGCCGTTTGCAAGCTGAACGACGAGCTTATGCAAACTTCGCTCCGCATCGGGTCCCTTTCAGGCGCTCCGGCGCAGGGTCCCGGCCGGGCGGTCGTGGTCCAGGGCGTCGGCGGCGATCCAGCCGGACATCAGAACCATCGGCATTCCCGGCCCGGGATGGGCGGCGCCGCCGGCGAGGTAGAGGCCGCGCGCGTCGCGGCTGCGGTTGGCCGGCTTGAAGGCGCCGAGCATGCGGCCGTGGCTGGCCAGGCCGTAGATGGCGCCGTCGAGCACGTGGTAGCGGTCGTGGATGTCCTGCGGCGTCAGGGCGGCCTCGAAGACGATGCGCCGCTCGAGGTCCTCGAAACCGGCGGTGCGTGCCAATTTGTCCAGGATGGTCCGGCGGTAGGCGGGGAACATCCGCCGCCAGTCGTGGTGGGGGCGCAGGTAGGGGGTGTGGACGAGCACGTAGAGCGCCTCGCCCCCCTCCGGGGCGACCGCCGGCTCGGTGCGGGCCGGCGCGCAGACGTAGCAGGTGGGATCGACGGCCGGCTCGCCCCGGCGGTAGATCGCCGCGAACTCCTCCTCGGGGTCCTGGGAGAAGACGAAGTTGTGGTGGAGCAGGTGGGGGTAGGCGCGGTCGAGGCCGAGGTAGAGGACGACCCCGGAGCAGGCCGGCTCGTAGCGCCGGCGGCGCTCGAAGCGGCGGGCCGCCGGCTGGCCGGCCAGCAGCTCGCGGTGGGTGCGCACCGAGTCGCAGTTGGAGACCACGGCGGCGAGCGGCACCCGCTCTCCATCCTCCGTCTCGATCCCAAGGACCGCGCCACCGGCGCCTCCCTCGGTAATGATCCGGCGCACCGGCGTCTGCTCGCGGATCTCGACTCCGAGCTCGATCGCCAGCCGGCGCAGCGCCTCCGGCACGGCGCGGATGCCGCCGCGGGGGTACCAGATCCCCTCTTGGGTCTGCATGTGGGCGATGCCGCAGAGGACGGCCGGCGAGGCGTCCGGGGCCGAGCCCACGTACTGGGTGAAGTGGTCGAGCATCTGGGCCACCCGGGGCTCGGGCACGTGCTGGCGCACCGTGCCGGCGACCGAGCGGCCGAAGCGCAGGGCGAGGAGGTCGCCCAGCACCGAGGCCTGGAAGGTCTTGCCGGCGTTGAAGGTGTCGCGCACCGAGCCCACCGAACGCCAGAAGAAGAAGCGGTCCGAGATCCCGTGCAGCCGCTCGGCGACCCCGAGGAACCGCCGGTAGCCGCCGGCCGCTCCCGAGCCCGGGGCGAAGGCGTCGAGGGCGGCCTCCATCTTCCGCGGGTCGGCCAGGAGGTCGAGCGTCGAGCCGTCCTCATAGAAGCAGCGCCACTGGGGATCGAGGGGGACGAGGTCGAGCTCGCGCTTCAGGTCGCGCCCGGCCTCGGCGAAGATCCTCCCCAGCACGGAGGGGAGGGTGAGGATCGTCGGCCCCATGTCGAAGCGGAACCCCTCCTCCGCCAGCACGGCCGCCTTGCCTCCCAGCCAGGGGTTGCGCTCGAAGAGGGTCACCCGGTGGCCGCGGGCGGCGAGGGTGGCGGCGGCGGCGAGGCCGCCCAGCCCCGCGCCGATGACTCCGATGCGGTCCGTCTGCGACATCAATGTCTCCTCGAAGGTTGTACGCGCCGAACGAGGGCGCGGGCGAGGTCCGCGGCGCCCCGCAGGCGGGCCCATGGACCCGCGGCGTGGGTCAGGGTGAGATAGGCGCGGAAGAGGTCCGCGTCTCCGGGATGGGGGTCTTCGAGGTGGAAGAGGCGCCGGCCGCGCCGCACCGCCACCACCTTGAGGGCGGTCAGCTCGAGCAGCCCCTCGGCTCCGCGGGTGACGCCGAAGCCGCTCTCCCCCCGGCCGCCGAAGGGGAGGCGGGGATCGGCGGTGGGCACGATCAGGTCGTTGACCACCACCACCCCGGCGCGGACCCGGGCCGCCAGGGCGACCGCCGCCTCCTCGGGTCCGAAGATCGAGGCGCCGAGGGCGTAGGGGGAGCGGCCGGCCTCGGCGAGCGCCTCCGCGAGGGTGGAGAAGAGAGAGAGCGGAATCGGCGGGTCGAGGGCGAGGACGGCCAGCCGCGCCTCCAGGGCCGGCGCCAGCGACCGGTGCGCGAAGAGGCGGCGAGGGGCGATGCAGGTCTCCCCCCGGTTCAGGGTCCGTCCGAAGCGCACGGCCTGGGCCACCCGGTCGAGGTCCGCCCCGGGGAGGACGAACAGCGGGTCCTCCCCCGAGAGCTCGGCCACGGCGGGCACCAGATGACGGGCGAGACCGGCCAGCACCTCCCGGCCGGTGGCCGCCGAGCCGGTGAGGAGCACCTTGTCCACCCCGGCGGCGATCGCCTGCCGCGCCGCCTCGGGGTCCTCGGGGAGGATCGAGAGCAGCCCCGGCGGCAGGCCGGCCTCGTCCAGGATCGCGGCGAACGCGGCCGCGGCCGCCGCTCCGCCCCGCCCGGGCTTCCAGAGGACGGCGTTGCCGGCGGCGAGGGCCTGGAGGGTCTGCACTCCGGGGAGGAAGAGCGGGTAGTTCGATGGCGCGATCACCAGGATGAGCCCCAGGGGCTCGCGCCGCACCTCGGCCGCCACCCCCGCCAGCCAGGCCGGCCGGCCTTCCGCTCCCAGCCGCCGGGTGGCGAGCAGGCGGGGCGCCTGGCGCTCCAGGAAGCGGCAGGCGTCGGCGAGCGGCACGATCTCCGAGGAGAGGATCTCCGCCTCCGGCCGCGCGGTTCCTTTCCTGGCACCGGCCCCGGCGGCCCGGACCAGCTCCACGGACCGCGCCGCGACTCCGTGGCGGACGGCGCGGACGATCCGCAGCCGGTCGCGGAGCGATCGCGCGGCCCATTCCGCCTGAGCGGCGCGCAAATCGGCCGGCCGTCCGGTGGCGGTATCCGGCAGCAGATGAAGATGACGGAGGACGTTTTCCATCTTCAGCTCGCCTCGGCCAGCTCTTCGTTCAGAACTCGCGACCGCCGCGCCGCCCGGGGGAGGGACTCGGCGCCCAGGTCCTCCATCATCAGGCGGGCGGTGATGAGGGCGGACTGGAAGATGACCGGCAGACCGCTCCCGGGGTGCGTGCCGCCGCCCACCAGGTAGACCCCTTCGAGGTCCTCGAAGCGGTTGCGCGGCCGCAGGTGGAGCATCTGGCCGAGGTTGTGGGCCAGGTTGAAGGTGGCGCCCTGGTGGATCTCGAACTCCTGGTCCCACTCCAGCGGGGTGACCACCCGCTCGTAGCGGATGCGGCGCTCCACGTCCTCGATGCCCACCTGGGACAATCGCGACAGGGCGAGGGCGCGGAAGCGCTCCCGCTCGGCCCGCCAGTCCACGTTCGGGTGCTGGTGGGTGACCGGGACCAGCACGTAGAGCGTGCTCTTGCCCCGCGGCGCCAGGGTCGGATCTGTGACGCCGGCGTTCTGGACGTAGAACGACGGGTCCGCGGAGAGGACGTGCCGGTTCTCGATCTCGTCCAGGTTCCGCTCGTAGTCCTCGGCGATGTGGATCGAGTGGTGGGGGACGTCCTCATAGAGGCCGTCGATCCCCAGATAGAGCATGAAGGTGGAGCAGGAGAACTTCTTGCGGGCGATCCGCCGGTCGGTCCAGCGGTGGCGCAGGCGGTCGGGGACCAGGCGCGACATGGCGCGGGCGAAGTCGGCGTTGACCAGCAGCGCGTCCGAGCGGTAGACGCCGGCGTCGGTGCGGGCGCCGACCGCCCGCCGCCCCTCGAAGAGGATCTCCCGCACCGGCTCGCCCGTGCGGATCTCCACCCCCATCTCGCGCGCCACCCGCGCCATCGCCTCGGTCACCGAGCCGCAGCCGCCGATCGGGTGGAAGACCCCGTATTCGTACTCGAGGAAGGAGAGGATGGAGAACAGGCTTGGGCACTGGAAGGGGGACATCCCCAGGTACTTCGACTGGAAAGAGAAGGCGAGGCGGACCCGCGGATCGCTGAAGTAGGTGGCGAGCTCGCGGTCGAGCGACCGCCAGGGCCGGATGCTGGGCAGCAGGCGCAGGATGCGGGCGCTCATCACGTCCCGCCAGCCGTGGAACGGCGACTCGATACAGGGACGGAAACGCTCGAACTTGTCACGATTGTCGTCCAGAAATGCATGGACAGACCCGCGGTCTTGAGGCGACAGGGCGGCGACCTGGCGGTCCAGCTCCTCGATCCGCGGCGTCGACAGCAGCTCGCCGCCGCCGCCGAAGGTCAGCCGGTACTGCGGATCGAGCCGCACCATCTCCACCTCCCGGCGCAGGTCGTAGCCAGCCGCCGCGAAGATCTCCTCGAGCACCTTCGGATAGAGGAAGAACGTCGGCCCGACGTCGAAGCGGAAGCCCTCCGCCTCCAGGCTGGAGGTGCGCCCCCCGACCCGGTCGAGGCGCTCGAGGACGGTGACCTTGAGGCCCGATCCGGCGAGCAGGATGGCGGCGGCGAGCCCTCCCGGCCCGGCGCCCACAACGGTGACACGATCTCCCTGCATGCGTTCTCCCTTCCAATCCACAAGAGGGAGAGTAAGTGTCTGTCCATGTTTTGTCAAGATTATGCCGGCTGCCAACAGACCTCGCCATCTCCGGCACCTCTACCGGGAAAATGCCGGCGTGGGAAGAATTTCCGCTCAACGCCCTTTCCTGCTCTTCCAGCCTGCCCTAGGGATGGTCCGATGGCTGCGCGCGGAAACATATAACCGTACTAGGCAACGAAAGGAGCGCTGGTAAATTCTTCGAAGGAAAGGACTTATGCTTGATGATCGAGCCTCGGTGCGGATAGATTCCCGGACGTGGAAATGTTCGCCTTGATCGGGGAGACGCTCCGCCGGCTGCGGAGAGACAAGAAGCTCACTCTCGAGAAGCTCGGCAAGGCCGCTGAGCTCGGGCGGGGCCAGCTCTCGCGGATCGAGAACGACCGGCAGGAGGCGACGCTCTCGACCTTGGCCAAGATCCTGAGCGCCCAGGGGGTGAGCCGGAACGAGTTCTTCCGCCGCTATGACAGGGTCGAGTCCGAGGCGCTGGCCGTGGAACGCGAGCACGGCGGCGCGACAGCCGGGGAGGCGGACTGGCCGCGGGAGATCCAGGAGGTGCTGGCCCGGGTCGAGTCCTTCGTCCACGTGACCCTGCATCAGCCGCGGCCGGTCGCCCAGGGCGCCTTCGAGGTCGGCGACCTGGTCGTGCTCTTCCGCGTCGTCCCGAAGAACGCCCCGCCTGAGACGCCCGGGACATCCGCTGTTGCCTCCCCGCCGCCCTCCCCCGGGAAGCCCTCCCGCCGTTCCGCCCCGAAAAAGAAGAGCTGACGCGCCGGCAGGTTCCGGTTTGCCGGAACAAGTTGCCGGATTGAATGCCATGGCTGCCTGCGACAGCCCTAAAAGCTTCGTTTCGTAGCGGAAACAGGCAACCTGACTGCTGTCCTAAGTGCATTGCTTTCAGCAACTTGTGCTTGCAATGCGTACCGTCGAGCCGCTACATTTCGCGCATGATCATGTTCACCAACCTCGGCCGGACGCTCAGCCTCCTGCGCGAGCTGCGGGGAAAGAGCCAGGCTCGCGTCGCCCGCGAGGCGGGGATCGGCAAGAGCCAGCTCTCCAAATACGAGAACGGCAAGGAGCTGCCCAAGTTCGATTCGCTGGAAAAGGTGCTGAACGCCCTCCAGGTCGGATACTTCGAGTTCTTCTACACGCTCCATCTGGTGGACCGCCGCGCCGCGGACCTCGAGCGGGCGGGGGAGCGCGAGGCGAATCCGGAGGCCCCCGGCGACGAGCCCCTCTACATGCCTCCCCTGGTCGCCGACGGGGACGCCCTGCTGGCCGGCTCCACCGACCAGGCCTTCAGCCAGGTGTTCACCGACCTGCTGGTCCTCTACCGGCGGGTCTTCGAGCAGCGGATCCTCTCCGGCATCGAAGCCTCCGACGGCGGCCCGCGAGCGGAAGACCTCGCCTGATTCTCCGACGCGTCTGACCGGTCAACCGGCGGGCGCGATCCGCACGGTCCTCTCCTCCCAGCGGGCGGCGGCGAGCTCGCCGCCGAGGTCCGCGTCGCCGCGGTAGTCCCGGCGGGGGATGCGCCGGCAGGGGACCCGGAAGCTCGTGGCCCCCGCCAGGGGGAAGGGGGCCAACCGGACCGTGTCGTCTTCCGCCTGGATCTCCACCCCGTACCGCCCGGCCGGCTCGCGCCTTTGCATGCAGGCGGTGAGCGAGATCAGGTCCGCGAGGTCGATCCACCGGTAGTCCGCCTCCAGCTCCTCCCGGGCCACGCCGGTCTCCTCCAGCAGGCCGCGCTCGAAGTCCGCCAGGAAATCCAGGAATGGATCCCAGCCCTCCTTTCCCCGGCGGTCGTGGAACAGGCTGATCGCGTGGCGGGTGATCAGCAGGGAGGCGTAGGGGCGCTCCGCGGAGAACCGGCAGACGCCGCGCTCCCAGAGCTCGATCCGATCCTTCTCGGGAAGGGTCATGAAGTCGTGGGGACGCCCGCGCCCGGCGTCCCAGCGGGGCGCGGCGTCGGCCTCGCGCCAGCCGTTGTCGTGCTCGCGGGCGGCGAACAGGAGGTCTTCCCGCCGCGGGTGCTCCGGCAGGCCGTCGGCGCGCCAGAGGGAGAGCAGCTCGCCGGCGAGGTGGGCGTGGTCGGGCTGGGTGACGAGCAGGAGCGCGGGGCCTTCCGGAACGGCGATCATGGGCCAAGCTTACCGCTTGCGGGGGCCGCGCCCGGGGGTGGTAGTAAGATCCGTCCGGCCATGAGCATGAAGAAGATCAGCCGCGAGGATGCCCTCGCCTACCACTCCCAGGGCCGCAAGGGGAAGATCCAGGTCGTCCCCACCAAGCCCACCGCCAGCCAGCGGGACCTTTCGCTCGCCTACAGCCCGGGAGTCGCCCACCCCTGCCTGGAGATCGCCCGCGACCCCCTCCTCGCCTACGAGTACACGGCCAAGGGGAACCTGGTGGGGGTGATCAGCAACGGCACCGCGGTGCTCGGGCTGGGCAACATCGGCGCCCTGGCCGGCAAACCGGTGATGGAGGGCAAGGGGGTCCTCTTCAAGCGCTTCGCCGACATCGACGTCTTCGACATCGAGGTCGCCACCACCGATCCGGAGGAGTTCATCCGCACCGTCAAGCTCCTCGAGCCGACCTTCGGCGGCATCAACCTCGAGGACATCCGCTCCCCCGAATGCTTCGAGATCGAGCGCCGCCTGAAGGCGGAGATGAACATCCCGGTCTTCCACGACGACCAGCACGGGACGGCGATCATCTCCGGCGCGGCGCTGCTCAACGCCCTCGCCGTGGCGGGCAAGCGGATCGAGGAGGTCCGCATCGTCTTCTCCGGCGCCGGCGCGGCGGCCCTCGCCTGCGCCGGGCTCTATCTCGAGCTCGGAGCGCGCCGGCGGAACATCGTCCTCTGCGACAAGACCGGGGTGGTCTACCAGGGGCGGACCGAGGACATGGACCCCTACAAGGGGCTGCTCGCCGCCGACACCCCGGCGCGCACCCTGGCCGAGGCCCTGGCCGGCGCGGACGTCTTCATCGGGCTCTCGGTCGGCGGCGTGGTGACGCAGGAGATGATCCGCGTCATGGCGCGCGATCCGATCGTCTTCGCGCTCGCCAACCCCGACCCGGAGATCGGCTACGAGGAGGTGCTGGCCGCCCGCCCGGACGCCATCGTCGCCACCGGCCGCAGCGACTATCCGAACCAGGTCAACAACGTCCTCGGCTTCCCCTTCCTCTTCCGCGGCGCGCTCGACGTGCGGGCGACCGACATCAACGACGCGATGAAGCTCGCCGCGGTCAAGGCGCTCGCCGGGCTCGCCCGCGAGGACGTGCCGGACGCGGTGCTGCGCGCCTACGGCCTCGAATCGCTCCGCTTCGGCCGCGAGTACCTGATCCCCAAGCCGTTCGACTACCGCGTGCTGCTGCGGGTGCCGCCGGCGGTGGCGCGGGCGGCCATGGAGAGCGGCGTGGCGCGGGTGGCGATCCCGGACTTCGAGGCCTACCAGCGGCGGCTGGAGACGCTGATCTCCCGCCGCCTCGAGCTGATGCGCGGCATCATCGACCGCGCCCGGCGCTCCCCCCGGCGGGTGGTCTTCCCGGAGGGCGAGCACGACCAGATCCTGCGCGCGGCCAAGGTCCTGGTCGACGAGGGGATCGCGCACCCCATCCTGCTCGCCCGCCGCGAGGTGATCGCCGAGCGGCTGCGCGCCCTCGACCTGCCCGAGGAGCGCGTCACCATCATCCACAACGAGAGCTCGGGGATGTTCGAGCCCTACGCCTGCCATCTGCACGAGATGCGGCGGCGCGACGGCATGACCCTGGTCGAGGCCCGCAAGCGGATGCGCCACCGCAACGACTTCGGCGCCATGATGGTCGAGCTGGGGGACGCCGACGGCCTGATCTCCGGCCTAACCCAGTCGTACCCCGAGACCATCCGTCCGGCTCTGCAGATCGTCGGCACCCGCGGGGACGTCCGGCGGGTCTCGGGCGCCTATGTCCTGATCCTCCAGGACCGCCTCTTCTTCCTCGCCGACACCACGGTGAACATCGATCCCAGCCCCGAGGAGCTGGCCGAGATCGCCCTGCTCACCGTCGGCTTCGCCCGGCGCTTCGGCGTGGTACCCCGGGTGGCCATGCTCTCCTTCTCGAACTTCGGCTCCAACAACCACCCGTCGGCGCGCAAGGTGCGCCGCGCCACCGAGATCGTCGCCCGCCTCGAACCCGAGCTCGAGATCGACGGCGAGATGCAGGCCGACACCGCCGTCTTCGAACAGATCCTCCAGGAGAGCTACCCCTGGAGCCGGCTGAAGCAGCCGGCCAACGTCCTCATCTTCCCCGAGCTCCAGTCGGCCAACATCGCCTACAAGCTGATCTGGCGCCTGGCCGGGGCGGAGGCGATCGGGCCGGTCCTCCTGGGGATGGCGAAACCGGTGCACGTCCTGCAGAGCGGCCTCGAGGTGCGGGACATCGTGAACATGGCCGCCCTCTGCGTGGTGGACGCCCAGGACCTCCAGCCCTGAGGAGGGTCGCGTCCGGGTTTGCCCCTGCTCGCCTCCTTCGTGTGCGCGCTTGGCAGCGCTGCCAGTCGGCTGCGCGGGGCAAACCCGGGCGCGACCCTCTCTGAGGGGGTGGATGGCAGCGGAGCGTTCTTCCGGGGTAAAATCAGGAATCTCAGCTTTTCCCTGAAGGAGGCTCAAATATGAAGCGTGTTTCGTCTCTCGCCGTCTGCGGCGCCCTGCTGCTCGCGATCGTCGCGGCTCCGGGCCTCACCCGGGCGGCTGCCAAGGGGGGCAGCGCCAAGCCCCGCATCGCCGTCCTCGAGCTCAAGAACAAGGCGGACAACCAGTGGTGGTACCACGGTGGCGCCACCGCCGCCCAGGACGTCTTCGTCACCGAGCTGGTCAAGAGCGGCAAGTTCCGCGTCGTCGAGCGCGAGCAGCTCGAGGCCCTGATGAAGGAGAAGGGCCTCACCCTCTCGGGCGACGTCGATCCGTCGACCGCCATCCGCGTCGGCAAGCTGCTGGGCGTCAACTACCTGCTGACCGGTGCCGTGACCGAGTACGGCAACACCAACGTGGGCGGCGGCGGCGGCGGCGTCTTCGCCGGCAAGAAGAAGTTCGTGGCGGCGTTGAACGCCCGGCTGATCGACACCAGCACCGGCGAGATCGCCTGGGCCGACGAGGCCAGCCAGGAGGAGACCAGCGTCAAGGTGTCGGTCTTCGGCTACGGCGGCGGCGTCGACGACGAGCGGATGTTCGACAAGGTGATGAAGCCCTGCATCCAGAAGCTGGTCGCCAGCCTCAAGGCCGCCGACCTGTAGTCCCTTCCTTCCCGTCCCGAAAGAGAAAGGGCGCTCCGCGGAGCGCCCTTTTTTTGCCCGCTGATTGCCCGCTGGTGATCCGGAGCCCTACATCCCCTTGAAGTTCACCCGCAGGGTGGTCCACATCTTGACCCGCACGCCGTCGCGGGTGGCGGGCTGGAAGACCGCCCGCTTGGCCGCGTCGAGGGCCGCCTCGTCGAACCCGAAGCCGGCCTTGGTGCCGATGCGGTCGGCGTCGAGGACCCGGCCGTGCTCGTCGACCAGCACCTTGATGTCCACCTGCGCCGCCCGGTTGAGGCGCTGCGCCGCCGCGGGATAGCGCGGATCGAGCCGCGAGGTCAGCTTTGGCGCCGCTACCCCCGGGCCGGGCTGCACCAGGTCTCCCACCTGCACCTGCGACTTGGGAGCGGCGGGCTGGGGGACCGGGCTGCCTGGCGCCGGCCGCTCGCCCGCCGCGTTCGCCGCGCCGCCCGGGGATGGAACGGCGGAAGCGCCGGGCTGCGGGACCGCGGTCTGCGGCGCCGGAGCGGCGGGCTCGGGCTTCTGGGCGGCGCGGGTCTCGACCGGCGCCGGCGGCTCCGCCTTCTCGGCGGTCCGCTCCGGCTTCGCCCGCTCGGACTCCCCCGACGGCGACTTGTGGCTCTCCGAGAGCTGCTGCTGGAGCTGCTTGATGCGGTCGTCGTACTGCCCCTTGAGCTTGTCCTCCATCTGCTTGCTGCGGGCCTCGAACATCTTCTGGATCTGCGCCTGGAGCTCGTCCGGCGTGGGGCTGGCCGCCGCGCCCGCCGTTCCTGGAGTGCCTGGCGCGCCCGGCCCGGTGGCCGGAGTCGCGAGGGGTGGCATGGCCCCCGGCATGGCGGCGGTCTGCACCGTCGGCGAGACGGCCGGAGGCCGGGGCGCCGCGGCCTGCGCGTCCCCGGAACGTCCGAAGAGGAAGTAGCCGCCGCCGGCCAGTACGATGAGCCCGGCGGCCGCGAGGCCGATCCACAGCGGCTTCTTCGACGGCGCGGCCGCCTGCGGGCTGTGAGCGCGGGTGCCCGACCAGGTGCCGGTGCCCTCCCGCACGCCGGCGCCGGTCGCCTCGCGCGGGTCCTGCATCGCCGCCGTTCCCGCCATCGCCGCCATTGCCGCCATCGTTGCGACCGGCGCCGCGGCCACCGGCGGCGGGGCCGCCTGCCGCTGCGGCAGCTCGAGCTTCTTCTCGGCCTGCATCTCCTGGCTCTCCCGCTCGATCTCCTCGCGGAAGAGGTTGTGCATGAAGAAGGCGAGGTTGAAGGTGGTCGGGCTGAAGCTGCCGTCGCTCATCAGCTTCGCCAGGGTCTTGTGCCAGGCGGCGGCGTCGGCGATCCGCTGCTCGCGGGGCACCAGGCTCTTCTTGAGCAGCGCCGCGACCGGCTCGGGCAGCGGCGTCCCCTCGCTGGGGAGCGTGGCGGCGTCGATCAGCGCGGCATAGCCATCCGCCGGGACGGCCGGCAGGCGCTCGCCGGTCAGCAGCGTGAAGAGGAGGGCGCCCAGGGAGTAGACGTCGTCGGCCCGGCCGAGCGGCGCGCCGGCCAGGGTCTCGGGCGACAGGTAGGGGCGCAGCGCCTCGTCCTGCCAGCCACCGGCCGCCAGCTCGCGCAGCCCGGGGGCCACCTCGAAGCCGAGCAGGCGGGTCTCCCCCTCGTTCGAGATCATCACCAGGTGCGGCACCACGAACCCGTGCAGCACCCGCTCGTCCTGCAGCCGGCTCTCGTAGGCCGCGGCGAGGGCGAGCGAGATCCGCTCGGCGATCAGCAGGGCATGGTCGGTGGGAATGGGAGAGCGCTGGCGGGCGGACTGGGCGAAGAGGGTCGCCAGGCTCTTGCCCGAGATGTAGTCGTAGGCCGTGTAGGGAAAGCTCCGCACGCGGCCGAGATCGACGCCGCTGCCGATGTTGGGGCTGCGCAGGATCTCCTGCACGCCCCCGCGCCCCGAGACCTTCGTCCAGAGCTTCTCGCCGTCGAGCCCCTTGCCGTTGAAGACGCGGAGCAGAATGATCTGCTCCATTCCCTCCGTGCCCGCCCTGCCGGCGCGGAAGGTCTCTCCGAGCGGGTCTTCGGTCAGTTTCTTGAGCAGCAGATACTTCCCAAACTCCTCCGGGATGTTCATACGAGGTCTCCTCTCGGAACGGCGCGACGCCGTTTCGAAGCGGCCCTCCACGGGGAAGGGCGACACGTCAAGCTGTTATGGACTCGTTCCTATATTACTTGATACACCAGCCCTGCGGAACTGTCAATCAGAAAAGTGCGCCGCCCCGGGATCCCGGCCCGGGAGCCCGAGGGGTCTAGCGGCCGCCGGTGGGCGGGCCCTGGTTCGCGCGCCGCTCCGCGGCCCAGCGGTCGCGCCAGTACTTGCGCTGCCAGATCTCGACGTTGCGGTTGTGCTCGGCGAGCGTCTGGGCGAAGACGTGGGTGCCGTTGTTGCGGCTCACGAAGTAGAGGTAGGGCACGTTTGCCGGCGCCGCCGCGGCGACCAGGCTGGCGAGACCGGGAGAGCAGATGGGGCCGGGGGGGAGGCCGGCGTAGCGGTAGGTGTTGTAGGGGGAGTCCATCCGCAGGTCCTCGCGGTGGATGTTGCCGCTCCAGCGGCCCAGCCGCTTCAGGGCGTAGATGACGGTCGGGTCCGCGGCGAGGCCGATCCGGCGGTCCAGGCGGTTGCGGTAGACGGCGGCGATCAGCGGCCGCTCGTCCGGCATCTTCGCCTCCTTCTCGACGATGCTCGCCAGCACCACCACCTGCCGCACGCTCCGCCTGGGGGACCCCGCGGCGAGCCGCGGCCGGACGTCGCGCTCGAAGCGCCGGCGGAAGGTCCTGACCAGGGTCTCGACGATCTCCCGCTCGGGGGTGGCGGAGGCGAAGGTGTAGGTCTCCGGGAACAGGTACCCCTCGAGGTCCGGCGCGTCGGGGTCGAAGTCGGCGATCAGCTTCGGCGAGCGCATCAGGTCGAGGAAGACCTCGCGCCGGCCGAACTTCATCCGCGCCAGCTGGTCGGCGATCTCCTCCAGCGTCAGCCCCTCGATGATCGTCACCGACCGGGCGACGGTCTGCCCCTTGACCAGCATGCGCAGCACCTGCGGCGTGGTCAGGGGTCCCTTGAACAGGTACTGGCCCGCCTGGAGCCTGGGATTCCCCTTGAACACCAGATAGATGCGGGCCAGCTTGCCGTTGGCGAGCACCCCCGCGCCCTCCAGCCGGTCGAGGACCTGCCCCGCCCCCCAGCCCGGCGCCACGGTGACCAGCCGCTCGCGCCCCTCGTACCCCTTGAACGGGCGCTGCAGGTTCCAGGTGGACCATGCCATCTGGCAGGCCGGCACCAGGAGCAGGACCAGTAGGATGGCCAACCCGAGCCGCTTGCCGCCTCCCGTCTTGCCTCGTGTCACCCGTTGCCTCCTTATCGTCCCTTCGGCTCCGTGGCGCCCCGGTCGAGGGCGTCCTGCAGCAGGATCTGGGCGGCGACGGCGTCGATCCGCCCCGGCTCGCGCCGCGTGTCCACCCCGGCCTGCCGCAGCCGCTGCGCCGCCTCGACGCTGGTCAGCGCCTCGTCGACCAGCTCCACGGGGAGGCCGGTCATCTCGGCGAGCCGGGCGCCGAAGCCGCGCACCCTCCCGGCCATCGTCCCCCGCCGTCCGTAGAGGTCCACCGGCTCGCCGAGGTAGAGCCGCCCGACCCCCTGCTCGCGGGCGATCTCGGCGATCTGCCGCAGGGCCGAGCGGTCGTTGCGGCGCTCCAGGGTGGTCAGCGGCACGGCGAGCCGGCCGTCCGGATCCGAGATCGCCAGCCCGATCCGCTTCTCGCCGAAATCGATGCCCAGGGAGCGCATGACGGGATCCACCGGGCGCATTGTAACCCGGCGGTGTAACCCGGGTATCTCCCGCGGGCTCGCGGGCTCTGTGCTAGGATCGCTCGCCCGGCCCGCCGGCCGCGCCAGCGGCCGGCAACTCCCCCAAAGCCGCTTCACAGGAGAGGTCATGGACGACGTCGTTATCTTGAGCGCGGTGCGCACGCCGATCGGGGTTTTCCAGGGTGCGCTCTCGGGCCTTTCCGCGCACGCTCTGGGAGCGCGCGCGATCTCCGCCGCCATCGAGCGCGCGGGCCTCACCCCCGAAGAGATCCAGCAGGTCAACATGGGCTGCGTGCTGCCCGCCGGCCAGGGGCAGGCCCCCGCCCGCCAGGCGGCGCTCGCCGCCGGCTGCCCGGTCGCCACCGGCGCCCTCACCCTCAACAAGGTCTGCGGCTCGGGCATGCGGGCGGTGATGATCGCCGCCAACGACCTGCGCTGCGGCGATTTCAAGGTCGTCGTCGCCGGCGGCATGGAGAGCATGAGCCAGGCCCCGTACCTGGCGCCCGGCGTCCGCGACGGCCTGCGCCTCGGCCATGGCAAGCTGATCGATTCGATGGTCCACGACGGTCTGTGGGACCCCTACGGCGACGTCCACATGGGCAGTTGCGCCGAGGCCTGCGCCGCCGAGTACAGCTTCAGCCGCGAGGAGCAGGACGCCTACTCGCTGGAGAGCTACCGGCGCTCCCGCGAGGCCACCGAGAAGGGGCTGTTCGCCGAGGAGATCGTTCCCGTCGCCGTCCCCGGCAAGAAGGGGGAGACGGTAGTCGACCGCGACGAGGAGCCATTCAAGGTGGACCTCAATAAGATCTCGACCCTGCGCCCCGCCTTCCAGAAGGACGGCGGCACGGTCACCGCCGGCAACGCCAGCAAGATCAACGACGGCGCCGCCGCCCTGGTGGTGACCACCGCCGCCGAGGCTGCCCGCCGGGGCGCCAAGCCGCTCGCCCGCATCGTCGCCCACGCCTCGCTGGCGCAGAAGCCCGAGTGGTTCACCACCGCGCCGGCCGGGGCCGTCCGCCTGGCGCTCGAGCGGGCCGGCCTCAAGGCGGCGGACATCGACCTCTGGGAGGTCAACGAGGCCTTCGCCGTGGTGGCGCTCGCCTTCCTGCGCGACCTCGAGCTGTCCGCGACCCAGGTCAACGTGCGCGGCGGCGCGGTGTCGCTCGGCCATCCGATCGGCGCCTCCGGCGCCCGCATCCTGGCCACCCTGCTGCACTCCATGCGGGAGCGCGGCTCGCGGCTGGGCTGCGCCGCCATCTGCATCGGCGGCGGCGAGGCTACCGCGATGATCGTCGAGCGCGTAGACTAGCGCCGCTCTCATGCGCGGAAACCGCCTCCAGCCTCCGGCCCTGCTGTTATCGCTGTGCCTCGCCCTGCCGGCGACGGCACAGACGCAGCCATCGCAGACGCAGCCGACACCCACGTCGCCCCCCCGCGGCCCGATCGGCCCGGTGGCGCCCCCGGCGCCTCCGGGCTCGCTCCCCCCCGGCGGCGCGCCGCAGACCCCGCCGGCCGCGCCCGCTCCCCAGCCGCCCCCCGGGCCGCCCGGGGCGGGGCCGGACCGGCTCGACTTCCAGCTCAAGTTCACCGGCGGCAAGGACGGCAAGAACGGCAGCGCCGCCGGCAGCGCCGCCAACCTCGAATACAAGCGCGAGGATTACGCGGTCCTCTCGGGCGACGTCCAGCTCAAGTACCAGGACCTCGACCTCAAGGCCGACGAGGCGGAGATCGATCTCAAGACCAAGAACGTCATCGCCCTCGGTCACGTCATCCTGGACCAGGGGCCGCGGCGGATCTCGGGCGACGCGCTGACGTTCAACCTCGACAGCAAGACCGGCACCTTCCGCCACGCCACCGGCCAGGTGGCCCCGGACTACTACTTCACCGGCGAAGAGGTCGACAAGACGGGCGACAACACCTACGTCATCCGCAACGGCGTCTTCACCTCCTGCAGCCAGCCGGTCCCCGACTGGAGCTTCCGGGTGCGGCGGGCGGAGATCGAGGTGGATGGCTACGCCCACGCCCACAACACCTCGATGCTGGTCAAGAAGCTGCCGGTCCTCTACACCCCGTACCTCCTCTGGCCGGTCCGCACCGAGCGCAGCTCCGGCTTCCTGGTGCCCAACATCGGCTACTCCCAGCGGCGCGGCGCCGAGCTCGGCCTCGCCTACTTCCAGACCCTGGGCCGCAGCTATGACACCACCTTCCACCTCGACACCTACACCAAGGGCTTTCTCGGGCTGGGCGACGAGTTCCGCTACGCCCCGACCCCGGGCACCAAGGGCGACTTCATCGGCTATTACGTGCGGGACCCCGACACCAGCTCCTGGCGCTGGAAGGTACAGCTCAACCACACCACCGAGGACCTGCCCTGGGGGATGCGCGGCGTCGTCCAGTACCAGGGCTACTCGGACTTCAACTTCTTCCGCGACTTCGAGCGCGACTTCAACACCAACACCCTGAGCTTCATCGACAGCCGCGCCTTCGTCACCGGCAACTGGGGGCCGCACCTCCTCAACCTGCTGCTCGACAGCCGCGAGGTCTTCCTCAACGCGCAGAACGACACGCTCTCCCAGCGCAAGCTGCCGGAGCTGAAGTACACCCTGCGCTCCACCCGGATCGCCAACAGCCCGTTCTATCTGGAGCTCGACTCCTCGGCCGACTATCTCAACGTCAACCGGCCGGTGATCGGCGGCACGCAGGGAAACTTCAGCGGCTCCTACGGGCGCTTCGACCTCTTCCCGCAGCTGACGCTGCCGGTGCGCACCTTCCCCTGGCTCAACCTCTCGGTGACCGGCGGCGAGCGGCTCACCTGGTACGGCAACACCGTGACCTCCGACCAGTCGGCGTTCACCGGCAACAGCCTGACGCGCAACTTCCCGTTCGCCAGCGCCCAGATCGTCGGCCCCTCCTTCTCGCGGATCTTCAACTGGAAGCTGGGCGACCTCGGCAAGTTCAAGCACATCATCGAGCCGCGCTTCACCTACGCCTACCAGGGGGACGTCTCGAAGAACGCCGCCGAGGTCCCCGTCTTCGACGAGATCGACGCCCAGCGCGCCGCCAACTCCGGACGCATCGCGCTCGACAACCGGCTCCTCGGCAAGCCCGACACGGAGACCGGCGTCGCCCGCGAGGTGCTGCTCTTCGAGCTCGCCCGCAACTACAGCTTCGACAAGACCCAGCCGCTCCAGACCTCGGCCAACGGCACGCAGATCACCAGCGCCGGGCCGGTCGAGGCGCTGCTGCGCTTCAATCCGACCGAGAAGATCGGCTTCACCTCGACCGCCAGCTACAGCACGCTGTTCAAGGGGCTCGCCTCGACCAGCTTCACCGGCAACTACGGCTTCGGCGCCGCCGACTACCTCGGGCTGACCTGGTTCACCAGCTACAACCCCGAGATTCGCGACACGGTGAGCAACCAGGTGCGGGTCAACGGCGCGGTGGCGCTCCCGGGCTGGCACCTGCGGCTCGAGGGGCAGGTCAGCTACAACATCCAGCAGCATCTGTTGCAGAACGACCAGATCGCGATCGACTACACCTCACAGTGCTACGCGCTGCGGCTCGAGTTCCGCGACTTCCGGACGGGGATCGGGGCCACCGCCGGGCAGGTGGTGAGCGACCGGGAGATCCGTTTCTCGCTATCGCTCAAGAACGTCGGCACGTTCCTCGACCTCAACAGCCGCAGCTCCACCACGCTGCCGCAATAGCCGCCGCGGAGAGACGCTTTCTCGGAGAAAGAATGAAGGGCCTGATCCTTTCGGGAGGCAAGGGGACGCGCCTGCGCCCGCTCACCTACACCTCCGCCAAGCAGCTCGTGCCGGTGGCCAACAAGCCGGTGCTCTTCTACGCCATCGAGTCGATCGTCGCCGCCGGCATCGTGGAGATCGGCATCATCGTCGGCGAGACCGGCGGCGAGATCCGCGCCGCGGTGGGCGACGGCTCGCGGTTCGGCGCGCGGGTGACCTACATCCCCCAGGAGGCCCCGCTCGGCCTCGCCCACGCCGTGCTGATCGCCGAGGAGTTTCTTGGGCGCTCGCCGTTCGTCATGTACCTGGGCGACAACCTGATCGCCGGCGGCATCGCCGGCCTGGTCGACGAGTTCCAGCAGCTCGGCTGCAATTCCGAGATCCTGCTCGCCGAGGTCCCCAACCCGGAGCAGTTCGGCGTCGCCGAGCTGACGGCCGAGGGGAAGGTGCGGCGCCTGGTGGAGAAGCCCCGCGAGCCGAAGAGCAACCTGGCCCTGGTCGGCGTCTACATGTTCGACTCCAGCATCTTCGACTCGGTGAAGCGGATCCGCCCCTCGGCCCGCGGCGAGCTGGAGATCACCGACGCCATCCAGGACCTGATCGACCGCGGCCTCGACGTCCACCCCCACATCGTCCGCGGCTGGTGGAAGGACACCGGCAAGCTCGACGACATGCTGGAGGCCAACCGCATCGTGCTCGAGGGGCTGGAGGTGCGGCGCGGCGCCAACCTCGGCGAGATCGGCGCGGGAAGCCGCATCGAGGGGCGGGTGCACCTCGGCGAGGGAGTGGAGCTGATCGACTCGCTGGTGCGCGGGCCGGTGGTGATCGGCGACGGCACCCGGCTGGAGAACGCCTTCGTCGGCCCCTACACCTCGATCGGCGAACGCTGCACGCTGGTCTGCTGCGAGATGGAGAACTCGATCGTCCTCGCCGACTCGGAGATCCGCGACATCCCGCTGCGCATCGACGGCTCGCTGATCGGCCGCAACGTGCGGATCGTCAAGACCGATTTCAAACCCAAAGCCTACCGCTTCATGCTCGGCGACAACTCGGAGGTCGGGATCACCTAGATGCGCTGCCTGGTGTTGGGTGGCACCGGCATGCTCGGCCGGCGGGTGGTGGCGGAGGCGCGCTCGCGCGGCTGGGCCGCCCTCGGCCTGTCCCGGGAGCAGGCCGACGTGACCGGCGCGGCCGGGGACAGCGGCCTCCTCGGCTGGGCGGAGGCCTTCCGGCCGGACGTGGTGGTCAACTGCGCGGCGCACACCCGGGTCGACGCCTGCGAGACGGAGAGCGAGCGGGCCTTCGCCGTCAACGCCGCGGGAGCGGCCCAGGCCGCCGCCCTGGCGGAACGGGCGGGAGCGTGGCTCGTCCACGTCTCGACCGACTACGTCTTCGACGGCCGGGGAAGCGAGCCCTACGCGGAGGACGCGCCCACCGGGCCGCTGTCGGTCTATGGACAGAGCAAGCTCGAAGGGGAGTGCCGGGCGCTCGCCTACGAGCGGTCGGTGGTGGTGCGCACGAGCTGGCTGTTCGGCCCCGGCGGCCCCAACTTCGTCGCCACGATGGTGAGCCTGATCGAGGCGGGGCGGCTGCCGCTGCGGGTGGTGGCGGACCAGGAGGGGTGCCCCACCTACACCGGTTTCCTGGCCCGGGCGCTGCTCGACCTCGCCGTCCTGGAAGCCAGCGGAATCGTGCACTACCGGAACCGGGAGCCGGTCTCCTGGTACGCTTTCGCGGTCGCGATCGCCCGCCTGTGGTCCGGCGCGGCGGACGTGGTGCCCGTCACCACCGCGGAATTTCCACGACCCGCGCCCCGTCCGGCCTACTCGGTCCTCGACGTCGGGCGCTTCGAACGTCTCGCCGGCCGGCGCGTGGAGCCCTGGGAGTGGGGCCTGGTCGAAACGCTGGCGCATCTGCGGGAAACGCGCAAAGGGAGAATTCAATGAGGGCTTTGATCACCGGCATCACCGGCTTCGCCGGGTCCCACCTGGCGGAGTACCTGCTCGCCGAGCAGCCCGGCGTGGAGGTCTACGGCACCTTCCGCTGGCGCAGCCGCATGGACAACGTGGAGCACCTCGACAAGAAGATCCATCTGGTCGAGGCCGACCTGCGCGACTACACCTCGATGCACCACGCGCTCGAGGTCACCCGGCCGGACCTCATCTTCCACCTCGCCGCGCAGAGCTTCGTGCCGGCGAGCTGGAACGCGCCCAGCGACACGATGATCACCAACGTCACCGGCCAGACCAACCTGTTCGAGGCGATCCGCGCCCTCAAGCTCGATCCGGTGGTGCAGATCGCCTGCTCCAGCGAGCAGTACGGCCTGGTCCAGCCGGACGAGGTGCCGATCCGGGAGACCAACCCGCTGCGGCCGCTCTCCCCCTACGCCGTCTCCAAGGTCGCCCAGGACTTCCTCGGCTATCAATACTTCCAGAGCTACGGCATCAAGGCCGTGCGCACCCGCGGCTTCAACCACACCGGGCCGCGGCGGGGGCAGGTGTTCGTCACCTCCAACTTCTGCAGCCAGGTGGCGTCGATCGAGCTCGGCCTCCAGGAGCCGGTCATCCGGGTGGGCAACATCGACGCCATCCGCGACTTCACCGACGTGCGCGACATGGTGCGCGCCTACTGGCTGGCGGTCACCAAGGCCAAGCCCGGCGAGGTCTACAACATCGCCAGCGGCAAGGGGATCACCATCCGCGACCTGCTGAACCTGATCCTCTCGTACTCCAAGGTCGAGGTGAGGACCGAGGTCGATCCGGAGCGCCTGCGCCCTTCCGACGTCGAGATCCTGATCGGCGACAGCTCGAAGTTCCGGGCCGACACCGGCTGGGAGCCGCGCATCCCGTTCGAGCAGACGGTCCACGACCTGCTCGACTACTGGCGTCACAAGCTCGCCCACCAACGTTCCGCCCGCCCTGCCTGACGCGCGGACTCGGACGCGGACGCAGACATCGATGCACGTCCTGATCACCGGCATCGGCGGCTTCGTGGGCTCGCGGCTCGCCCGGCACCTGCTGGCGCGCGGCGACCGGGTGAGCGGCACCTACGTCGACGCCCACCCCCATCCCCGCCTGGAGGGCGCGGAGCTGTTCGAGGCGGACCTGCTGGACCGGCCCGCCCTGGAGCGCGCCGTCCGCGCCGCCTCCCCCGACGCCATCGTCAACCTCGCGGGGCTCTCCCACATCGGCGAGTCGTGGGACTGGGAGCGGATGTCCGACTACTTCTGGGTCAACGTGGCGGGGACCGGGAACGTGGTCGTCGCCGCCGGCGGCCGTCCGGTGGTGATCGCCTCGAGCGCCGACGTCTACGGCAAGGTCCCGGAGAGCGAGCAGCCGATCCCCGAACCCGCCGCGTCGCTCCCCAGACCCCCTACGCTCTCACCAAGGCGGCGGCCGAGCGGCTCGCCCTGGCCCATGCCGGGAGCGCCGCGGTGATCTGCCGCTCCTTCAACCTGGTGGGTCCCGGACAGGCGCCCAAGTTCGCCCTCGCCTCCTGGGCCACCCAGCTCGGCGCCATCCGCCGCGGCGAGCGGCCGCCGGTGCTGGAGGTCGGCGACCTCTCCACCTGGCGCGACTTCGTCCACGTGGACGACGGCGCCGAGGCCTACCGCCTGCTGGCGGAGAAGGGAGAGCCGGGGGCGGTCTACAACCTGGCCAGCGGCCACGCCGTCCAGATGCGCGACGCCCTGCAGCGCCTGCTCGCCATCTCCGGCGTCCACGCCGAGGTGAAGGAAGGGGTCTATCCTCCCCGCCCCTTCGACATCCCCTGCCTCTCCGGCGACGCCGGCCGCCTGCGCGCCCTCGGCTGGCAGCCCACGCGCACCCTGGACGACGCGCTGGAAGATATCTGGAGAGAGTTTCGGATTTTAGATCGACATGAAAGTTCTCATCACCGGTGGCACCGGCTTCCTCGGCCGGCGCATTGTCGCTGAGCTGGCGGACCGGCACGCCCTGCGCCTGCTGGTGCGCCGCGGCTCGTCCCGGGAGCGGTTCCCGGCGGGGGTGGAGCTCGCCGAGGGGGACGTCACCGACCGCGCCAGCCTGGAGCGGGCGATGGCCGGCCGCGGCGCGGTGCTCCACGCGGCGGCCCTGGTCAAGATCGTGGCCCCCCGCGAGCGGTTCGACCGCGTCAACGTCGGCGGCCTGGCGAACGTCCTCGCCGCCGCCGAGTCGGCCGGCGGCGTCGGGCGCATCCTCTACGTCTCCAGCTTCATGGCCCTGGGTCCGACCGACGGCCGGGTGCTCGACGAGTCGGCCGAGCCGCGCGACCGCTCCTGGATCAACGACTACGAGCGCACCAAGACCCTGGCCGACCGGGCGGCCCGCCAGGCGATCGCCGCCGGCGCTCCGCTCTCCGTGGTCTACCCCGGCGTGATCTACGGCCCGGGGGAGATGACCGAGGGGAACATCGTCGTGCGCCACATCCTCGACCTCGTCCACGGCCGCCTGCCGGGCCTGATCGGCAGCCCGGCGCGGCGCTGGAACTACGTCTACGTGGATGACGTGGCCCGCGGCGTCGCCCTCGCCTTGGAGAGAACCGAGCCGGGTGGACGCTGGGTGCTGGGCGGCGAGAACGTGACCCTCGGCGAGTTCTACGCCCTGATCGGACGGGCGACGGGGGCGAAGATCCCCGGGCTGCGCATCCCGGACCCGATCGCCAAGGCCGCCGGCGCGGCGCAGAAGCTCTGGGCCGGCCTGCGCGGCGCCACCCCGCAGCTCACCCCCGACCTCGTCGAGGTCTACAAGCACGACTGGGCCTACAGCTCGGCGAAAGCGGAGACGGGAGCTCGGCTACCGCTGGCGGCCGCTGGCCGAGGGCCTGGCCGCGACCGTCGCCTGGCTGCGCGAGACCGGCCAGATGGAGAGGGAAGCCTGATGGCGCTGACCCGCGGCGAGCTGGCCCGCAAGGTCGTCCACATGGGCGTGGGGCTGATCGCCTTCTCCCTGCGCTGGCTCGGCCCCTGGTGGGCGGCGATCCTCGCCGCCGGCGCCCTCGGCTTCAACCTCTTCCTGCTCCCCCGCATCGGCGGCCGCAAGCTCTGGCGGCCGCACGAGGTGGACTCCGGCTCCTCGATCGGCATCATCCTCTATCCGCTCACCGTGCTGCTGCTGATCCTGATCTTCCACCAGCGGCTGGAAGTGGCGGCGGCGGCCTGGGGGATCCTCGCCTTCGGTGACGGCATCGCCTCCATCGCCGGCATGTCGTGGGGTCAACGGAAGCTCCCCTGGAACCCGCGGAAGAGCTGGATGGGATCGCTCGCCTACGTCCTCTGCGGCGCCCTGGCGGCGGCCGTGCTGCTGGTCTGGACGGCGCCGGTGCAGGGGCGGTCCTACGGCTGGGCCTTCGCCCTGGTGGCCGGCTTGGCGACCGCGTTGCTCGCCGCCGGGCTCGAATCCCTGCCCCAGGGGCTGGACGACAACCTCGGCGTGCCGCTCGTCTCCGGCCTCTTCCTGCTCGGGCTGGTGCTCACTCAAGGGAGATGGGGACCCTTCCTGGCCGATCCCGGCCTGCCGCTGCGCCTCGGGCTCGCCGCCCTGCTCAACGCCGCGCTGGCCGGCACCGCCTACGCCGCCCGCACGGTGAACCGCTCGGGGGTGGTCGCCGGCTTCCTGGTGGGCTTTCTCATCTACGCCTTCCTGGACTGGCGGGGCTACCTGCTGCTGATGGCCTTCTTCGTCCTCGGCAGCGCCTGTACCAAGCTCGGCTACCGCAAGAAGGAGGCGGCGAAGCTGGCCCAGGAGGACAAGGGGCGGCGCGGGGCGCGCCACGCCCTCGCCAACGCCGGCGTCGCCACGGCCTGCGCCCTGTTCGCCGCGGCGACTCCCTACCCGGTGCTCTTCGCCCTCGCCTTCGCCGGCGCCTTCGCCACCGCCGCCGCCGACACCGCCTCCAGCGAGATCGGCCAGCTCCTCGGCCGCCGCACCTACCTCGCCACCACCTTCCGCCCGGTGCCGCGCGGCACCGAGGGCGCCGTCTCGCTCGAAGGGACGCTGGCGGGGATCCTCGCCTCCCTGGTGATCGCGGCGCTGGGCGCGGCGGCCGGCCTGTTCTCCTGGAAGGGGGTACCGGTCGTCGTCTTCGCCGCCTTCGCCGGCACCACCTTCGAGAGCGTGGTGGGCGCGGCGCTCGAAAAGCGCCGGCTGCTCGACAACGAGGCGCTCAACTTCCTGAACACCCTGGTGGGGGCGCTGGTGGCGGCGGCCTTCGCCGCCTGGGTCGTCTGAGGATTCCCGTGTCGAAGCCACCGCAGCCATCATCCAAGCTCTCGCTCTACTCGCAGCTCGCGCGGCCGTTCACCCTGCTGCCGCCGCTCCTGGGGATCGTCTCCGGCTCGATCTGCGCCTTCGGCTCGATCCACAACCCGGACCCGGCGCGCGGCGTCACCCTGCCGGTGGTGCTCACGGTGATCCTCGGCTCCCTCTGCGCCAGCTTCATGAACGCGGCGTCGAACGCGATCAACCAGATCTACGACCTGGAGATCGACCGCCTCAACAAGCCGGGCCGGCCGCTGGTCACCGGCGCCCTCTCGGTGCGCGAGGCCTGGGTCTTCTCCTGGATCCTCTACGCGCTGGCGCTGATCCCCACCTGGCTGGTGGTGCCGTTTCCCTACACGACGCTGGGGGAGAAGCTGGCGGCGCCCTTGAGCGAGCACGTGACCTTCTTCATCTATCTGGCGGGCCTGCTGTTCACCTTCATCTACTCGGCGCCCGGGCTCGGGCGGACCAAGATCCACGGCATGCTGGCCAACTTCACCATCGCCATTCCGCGCGGCGTCCTGCTCAAGGTGGCGGGCTGGGCGATGGTGGCCCACGTCGCCTTCACCGAACCCTGGTACATCGGGGGAGTGATCGGTCTCTTCCTGCTCGGCGCCGCCTCCACCAAGGACTTCGCGGACATGGAGGGGGACCTCGCCGGCGGCTGCAAGACCCTGCCGATCCTCTACGGCGTGCGCAAGGCCGCCTGGATGATCAGCCCCTTCTTCATCCTCCCCTGGCTGCTGGTGCCGCTGGGCGCCTACCTGCGCGATCCGCGGGACCCGTCGCACCCCATCCTCACCGGCAACCCGTGGATCCTCACCGCCTTCGGGCTGATCTTCACCCTCTGGGGCGCCTACACGGTCTGGCTGCTGCTGCGCGATCCCGACTCGCTCACCGCGACGGAGAACCACCCCTCCTGGAAGCACATGTACCTGATGATGATGGGCGCCCAGGTGGCGTTCGCGCTGGCCTACATGTTCTAGCCGGGTTTCCGCACCACCTGGAAGATCACCCGCAGGGGAGCCCCCGCGGCGGCGCGGTGGACGTCGGTCATCTCCACCCGGTAGCCGGCGAACTCGACGCTCGCCGGCGAGCCCGCCGCGAGCTTGAGATCGACGTTCGCCAGCTGGCGCTGCGGGTCGAGCAGCATCGTGAGGGTGCCGTGGAACAGCATCACCGTGCAGTCCTTGGCGCCCACGCAGCCGGAGTCCTCGGCGATCGTGCGCAGGGTCACCTCGAACCCCTCGGGCTCCACCCGCGCCGTCTCCCCGGCGCCGAGAGTGAACGGCGTAGCGAGCGCCGTCGTCACCCGGTCCGCCCTCCCGGCCCCCGCGGCGCTCCCCATGGCGAGCAGTGCGACGATCAGAAAGAGGGGCCGAAAGAGGGGCCGGAAGAGGGGCGCCAGCAGTTCACGTTTCATGATCGGGTTCCTTGAGGCTCGATTCAGGTTATCCGATCCCAGTATAGCGGTTCGGTCCTGGAGCCCCGGACGCGGGCTTTTTATGCATCAAGGCACGATCCGTAGCTCCGCCCTGAAAGGGCGGAATCTGAATAGCCTGGCGCTTCAGCGCCAGGTCGGCAGTCCCCATCCTTCCAATCCGCCCCGAGGGGGCGGTGCCTTTCATCCCGGTCTTCCAACTCAGGGCTCACGGAAGGTCGGGTTCCGCCCCTTCAGGGCGGGTGGGATTTTGGGGGCGTCTACCTGGCGTTAAAACGCCAGGCTATTCAAATTCCGCCCTTTCAGGGCGAGACGAACGCGGCGGATCTGATGGGCGGGCGAACAGACGCTCCTAGTCCACCGACTCCTCGGCCTCGTCGCCGGCCTTGACGATGTCCCCCTTGGTGAACAGGATGCCCTGCAGGATCTCGCGCCACTCCGGCATGCGGCGCAGGAGGAACTCGAGGTTCATGCCGAAGTGCTTGAACTCTTCTTTCTGGGCGTCGCGCATGATGGCGCGGGCCTCCTTGCTCTTCTCCAGCGACAGGCGCTGCTCGTACCAGCCGATCGCCTCGGCCTCCTCGATCAGGCCGGCGATCATGCGGGCGAAGGTCCGTGTGTCCTCGGAAAGCTCGTTGGCGGGCTCGTGGTATTGGTCGAACATGATCTTCTCCCTGGGGTCGCTAGGTGGGTGGGATGGCCGGCGGATTCTACTCCGGGGACGCCTTGTAGTGGTGATGGACGAAACGGTTCCAGCCGTTGGGGTCTTTCGATTCGGCGACCCAGTCGAAGCCTTCGCCTTCCGCCGGCCAGTAGACCATGCGGGCGAGGCCGGCGGGCATCCGGGCTTCGAAACCGAGGGCCTCGGGGTGGAGATCGCTGGCGTCGGCGAGCCGGCCCTCGGAGTGCAGGCCGTCGGAGGTGAAGGACCAGAAGACGATCTCTCCCGACTTGTCGGCGCCGAACAGGGCATGCTCCTCGTACACCATGCCCGGAAGCTCCCAGCGGGCCTCCAGCAGCACGTAGTTGCCGCCCAGGGTGCGGGAAAAGGTGCGGAAGCAGCGGATGCGGCCCTGCGGTGAATCGGCGTCGGCCTGCCACGAGCCGATCAGCGGCTCGAAGCGGCCGAGCTTGCCGCCTCCCTCTTTCCAGGCCTTGCTGGCGGTCGTCGTCATGTCGTCCTCCTCGGGGGTTTCAGCGTCAGGGCGTCAGGGCTCCAGGGCGTCAGGGCTCCAGAATACCAGTGGAGGAGGGCGCCCAGGCTCCGGGCGAGCGTCAGCACCAGGAGCAGGTCGAAGCCGAACCGGGCGCCGAGCAGGTGCTGGTGGAGGTTGACGAACCCCTCGCCCAGGACGGCGACGGCGGCCTGGCTGCACACCCAGAGGACGAGGAACAGCCCGAGGGTGTCCCCGGCCGTCCAGAGGCCCCGCACGCCGCGGTAAACGAGAGCGCCCAGCGCCGCGGCGAGGAAGATCCAAACCGTTGCCGGCGGCAGCCAGCGGAGGCACCGCGAGCGCCAGAGCGAGAACTGGAGCGGCGTCTCGTAGACCCGCCGCTGCCGGCCGCTCTCGGGATGCGTGTAGTTGCCGCGCGGGTTGGTGCCCGTCTTCCATAGCTCTTCCGCGATCCGCGTGGCCGTCCGCCCGGCCGCCCCGGGATCGCCCAGGTAGAGCCCGGCGAGGCGGGCGCGCGAGAGCTTCCGCAGCGCGGGCAGCACGGGATCGTCCGGCCCGATGCCCGCGGCGAAGTAGTCTTTCGCCGGCCGGTCCCGGAACTCCGCGGGGATGCCGAGCGCGGCGAGCGCCGCCTGCGGAGAGCTCGCGACCCTGGCGATGCCGCCGTAGACGGCGTTGTAGGCGTTGGCGTCCGGAAAGCGCGGCGCGGAGCCCCAGAAGAAGTGGTACGGCCCAGCCACCGCCACCAGCGCCAGGAGACCGAGGAAGGCGAGCCGGGCGCGGCCGGGCCGCTCTCGCCCGAGGACCAGCGCGGCGGCGCAAGCGCCGAGCAGGACGGCGGGAAAGGGCGAGTACTGCATCTTGCTGAAGCCGGCCAGGGCCGCGCACGCCAGCAGGAGGGCCGGCGCCGGCGTCCAGCGGCGGGCTTCGCCCAGAGGCAGGAAGCAGGCGACGCCCAGCAGCCCGAGCAGCAGCGCGGGATCGGCGTAGAGGCTGTTGAAGAAGAGGAGAAAGCCGGGGTCCGCCAGCACCCAGGCGAGCAGGAGCCCGGCGAGGGGAGGGAGGCCGAGGGCCAGGGCGCCGGCCAGCACCGCCGCGCTCGCCGCCCAGTAGAGCAGGCCGAGCTGGCGGAGGTCGAACCACCCCGCCGGCACCTTCAGGCCCCAGCCGAGGGGGCGCGCCATCCACGCCACCAGCGCCGGGCTGGAGAAGAAGGAGCCGAGGTCGGCTTCGACCTTGGGGTAGGAGCAGACGACGAAGTAGCCCTGCCGGCGCTGCGGCGGGACGTCGATGCCGGCCGGCCGCGCCACCCGCCAGTAGTCCAGGTTGTCCGCCACGCCGACGCACGGCTCCCGCGCCAGCACCAGGGCCGCCTGCGCCAGCAGGAGCAGGACGCCGGCCAGGGCGGCCCAGCGCGCCGCGGCCGTCAGGCCGGGAGGGACTCGCGGTGGCTTCATGCGATCAGCGTAGAGATCCATGCACGCTGAGGGCGAAGATACCACCGGCCAGCGGGCGACCGGGGCGACCGGCGCCTAGCCGGGGAGCTTGGCCGCCAGCACCTCGACCTTCTCGATCGACGGCGGCTGCGAGAAGAGGTCGGCTGCCTTGGCCATCAGCGCGGCGGCGACCTTGCCCGAGAGATGGGCCTGGCGGCCGGCTTCGTCGGGGAAGGCGTCGAAGATGCCGAACGTGGCGGGTCCGAGCTGGAGGCCGAACCAGGCGACCGTCGCCGGCTCCTCCTCCACCAGCGGCAGACCCGAGCGCAGGAAGTCGGCGACCTCCCTCTCTTTTCCCGGCTTGGCTTCGAGTCGAACGTACAGCGCGAGCTTGACCATTTTTCCACCCCTTTACGCGTCGGAATTAGCGGTTGAAGACCCTCGGGTCCCCTCTATATACGCCACGGTTCGCGGATTGGACGTCATAATTTCTATTATGCGTATATGGCATTTATATTGCTGCCTGTCGGAGCTGCTGCCGGTCGCGTTCTCCGGCAGCTCTCCAAGGAAGGAGCCTCCATGAGAAACGGTTCGAAGCTGTCCGCCCTCCTCGCGGTCGCCCTGCTGTCGTTCAGCGGTGCCGCCTTGGCCACCACCACGGTCGTCATCACCAGCCCCGCGGCGAACCTGACGACTCCCAACGATCTGGGCGTCGTGGCCTACTCCTACGGCCCCGAGTCGGTGCGGGTGCTGCAGATCTATCTCGACGGCGTCAAGAAGACCGAGTCGGTCCTGCCGGCGCACAACCGGATCAACGCCCTGGTCAGCACCACGGCGGGCTCGCACCAGCTCACGGTGCAGGCCCTGGACTTCAACAGCGCCGTGGTCGGCAAGACGACGATCACCTTCTCGACGACCGCCTCGCCGCTGGTCCTCTCCGATCTCGACCAGGCGAGCTGGAACCCCTGCGATCCAGCCCACGGCTGCAACAGCGGCGGCAACCAGGCTCCGACGCCCGCCGCCATCCCCTGGACGCAGGCGCCCAACGAGGACGGCCACTCGATCGAGTTCCCGACGCAGAACCCTGCCACGGCCTATAACACCGGCTACTGGTGGGTGACGCACACCGCCCCGAGCACGGTCTCCCATTATTTCAAGTACGAGTACGACCTGTGGATGCCCGCCGGCCTCGGCAACGCGCCGCAGGGGATCGAGTGGGAGTGCCAGCAGACGGTGAACGGCACCGTCTACAACTTCGCCTGGCAGGCCCAGTACGTGCGCAGCACCAGCGGCGGCCAGGACAACGTCTACAAGGTCTACCGCTATCCTCCCCAGGGCGGCGCCGGCGGCTGGGAGGTGGTCAACCTGCCGCTGACCCGCTTCCCGGAAGGCGAATGGACCCATCTGGTGGCCGAGTTCCACGTCGATCAGAGCGGCACCGTCTGGCACGACGCGCTGACCGTGTCGAACTCGCTGGGCACCACCCGGCTGGACCCCTACTGGCCTGACCCGGCGACCGGCGCCTACAAGTCGGTCTCCCACGTGCCCCCCACCTACACGGACGGGAGAGGCAACCAGTTCAGCAACGCCTTCCAGCTCGACGTGAACAACGTTCCGACGCCTTATCACGTCTTCGTCGACAAGATGAAGCTCACCTACGTGCCCTAGCCTGGGACAACGGCGAGGCCCTCCCTCCCGGAACGGAGAGCCTCGCCCGGATTCAGTTTTCAACGAGCCGTACAAACCCCATCCGCCGCCCTGACGGGCTCGCGGCGAGGCCTCTGAAGCTTCGACGCGCTGCCGAAGCTTCGGCGGCTCAGCGCAGCTTCGGCAGCCCAGCGAAGCTTCGGCGGCGTAGCGAAGCTTCGGCGGCCCAGCGCAGCTTCGGCAGCTCAGTGAAGCTTCGGCAGCCCGTCGCAGCTTCGGCAAGCCAGCGAAGCTTCGGCACGCTGGCGAAGCCTCGCCGGCCCAGCGAAGCTTCGGCAGCCTGTCGAAGCTCCGGCAGTCCGGCGCAGCTTCGGCAGCTCAGCGCAGCTTCGGCGGGGGAAAAAAGAAGACAAAAAAAGGGGGGGAGCGTGCCCAGGCACGCTCCCCCCCGCGGATCGAGGCCTACGAATGGTCCGACTTGGTGGTCACCTCCAGCACCGGCGGCGGGGTGGGCGCCGGGGCCGGCTTCGCCTTGCGGCCGCGGAACGGCTGCACCCCGAACTCGGCGAGCTTCTCCGATCCCACTCCGTAGTTCTGCTTGAGGAGCTTGCGCAGCGCGGTGGTCAGCCGCTGCCCCTCGACCACCTGCTCCCGGAGCTGCTTGGAGAGCTCCTGCTTGCTGGCCGTCAGGGCCGACTGCGCCTGCACGGTCGCCTGGGTGTCGGCGAGCAGCTTCTCCAGCTTGGCGCGGGTGCCCTCCAGGTGGGGGAGGTCGGCCGCGTTCGCCGCGAGCGCGGTGATCAGCCGCGTTACGTCACCCAGCATTCCCGCATACGTCGTCTCTCTGGTCATGGTCTTTCTCCTTCGTATCGAGCCCTTCCGGACTCGCATAATCCGGAGCCTGAATTGGCTACCGGAAACTCTGATCGTCGAAATCCCTGGAGTGCCACTGGTTCCCATCCCAGTGTCGGAGGCTATCCGGGGGTACTGCCGAAGACTGATGTGCATACGATGAGCGAGGCAGGATTGTTTGTCAAGGGGGTAGTTCTTGACATCAGACGCATTCATGGAGATGATATCTACATCGGAGAAGGAGGGGAGCATGCCGTCAGATCGTGAGGTCCGGGACCGGCGCCACGAGGCGATCCGGGAGATCCTGTTGAACGAGAAGCCGGTGCAGCAGCAGCGGGACCTGGTGGACCGGCTGCGGGCGCGGGGGTTCGCGGCGACGCAGTCGAACGTCAGCCGCGACCTGCGCGAGCTCGGCGCCGTGCGGGTGGACGGGGACTACAGGATCCCCTCCTGGCTCGACGACGGGGACTCGCCCTTCCGCCAGGTCGTCCACCTCATCCGGGGGGTCAAGACGGCGGGGCCGTACCAGACGCTGCTGGTGACGGAGCGGGGCGCGGGGGCCCTGGTGGCCCAGGCGATCGAGGACGACGAGTGGGAGGACCTCGTGGGCACGATGTCCGGGCACAGCTCGGTCCTCCTGCTCACCGAGCACAGCTTCTTCCAGAAGCTGGTCTACGAGCGCCTCAAGCACTACATGAGCCAGGTGGGCCGGCTGGTCTTCGAGGAGCTGCCCGATCTCGGGGAAAAACCGGGAGAGAAGCCGGAGGAGACGCCGGAGGAGAAAGAGGCCGTGGAGGAGTAGGGCCGTGAGGCCTCGTGGCACGGGGATTGAACCCCGATCGGGAAGGAAAAGCGGGACAGGATAGACTGTCCCCGGAGACCGCCAATGCCCAAAGACCGGATGACCGACGATCCCACGACCCGCCCCGCCGCGGACCCGATCTCCGCCGCCGTGGCGGAGGATTTCGAGAATTTCGATCCCGCCCAGGCGGAGCGGGACGCCGAAGAGGCGCTGGGGGCGGGGGCCAGCCTGCCGAGCAGCGGCCTGCTGAGCTTCTACGACCGCCTGCGCGAGAAGATCCTCCAAGTGGTCGACAAGCGCAGCGGTCACCTGGACGGCAAGCTCACCGACGGCGCGGTCCGCGCGCTGCTGCTGGTGCCGGACGTCTTCATCCTGCTGGTGCGCCTGGCGCTCGACAAGGAGGTGCCGGGCTCGGCCCGCGCCATGATCGGCGGCGCCATCGCCTACTTCATCCTGCCGATCGACCTGCTGCCGGAGGCGTTCCTGGGTCCCGTCGGCTATCTGGACGACCTGGTGCTGGCGGTCGCCGTGCTGGCGCAGGCCTTCGGCGGCGATCTCGAGCCCTACGCCCGCAAGCACTGGAGCGGCTCGGAGGACCTGCGGGTGGTCATCCAGGACGTCAGCGAGACCGCGCAGTCGCTCCTCGGCCAGAAGCTCTACGACCGGCTGCGCCGGCTGCTGTCGAAGCGGGGGATCGTGCTGAAGGGCGCGGAGGATTAAGGGGCGGCGGCGCGGACAGCCGCGCCGCGCCGCGCCCTGAGCTCCTCGAACAGCTCCCGGACCACCGGGAAGCCGCCGTCCGGGAAGTTGTCCGGATTGTCCCAGAACTCGGCGAGCGCGCCGGTCCCCCAGCGCTCGTAGACCGCCACCTTGAGCATGAGCTGGAGCTTGTCGCAGGCCTTGACCAGCCGCGCCTCGGGGGTCGCGCCCCGCTGGTACTCCTCGTAGAGGGGGAGCGCCCGCTCGGCCAGCGGCGCCAGGACCTCCGCCATCGCCGCCGACTCCGCCGCGTTCTTGGCCCCCGGCGGGAAGTAGCGCGAGGCGGTGCGGGGCAGGTCGCCGATCCGCAGCTCGGCGAGGTCGTGCACCATGGCGATCTCCATCGCCCGGTGGACGTCCATCCCGGCGATCCGCGCTCCCAGCGCCCAGACCAGGAAGACCACGTGCCAGGTGTGCTCGGTGACGCTCTCGGGATCGGCGACGCCGCGCAGCACGTAGCCGCTGCGCGGGATGCGGTCGAGCGCCTGGGCCTCGAGGAAGAGGTCGAGGAGAGTATGGTTGGCTTTCATCGGGGTTGAGAGGCTACGCTATTCGGCGTCATGAGGAAATCCCCCCGCCTTCGCCGCCCCCTCCTCTTCGTCCTGCTCGCGGTGGGCATCGCGGGCATCGCGGGCGTCGCCTGGGCGCTCGCCGGGCGGTCCGGAGCCGTGCCCCCGCCGGGTCCCATTCGCGTCGGCGCCCGCGAGATCGAGCTCCCGGCCACCGTCTCGCGCCAGGCCTTCGAGCGCGAGCTGCTGGGGATGGGGATGCCCGGCTATCACCTGATCGTCTGGAAGGATGGCAGCGCCGCGCCGGCCGCCCTGTTCCGCGCCGAGGTGACCGACGTCCAGGCGCTCGACGCCCTGGAGCGGCTGGGCGCCCGGCCCGGGGACGCGCTGGGGATGGCCACCTGGGACGAGCGGAAGGACCCGTCGTCGAAGGCGCCCGACAGGGTGATCGAGGGGCCGCCGGTCGAGGTCCTGGTCCGCGTCCCCGGCCGGCCGGCGCCGCTGACCCTGTCCGAGATCCTGGAGGATCCCGGCGGCCGCGGCTTCGACATGCGCTTCGGCGGCCACCGGGCGAACATCCCGAAGTGGAAGTCCGGCTGCGTCGTCTGCCTCTATTCCTGCCCGGGCAGCAAGGTGGGCAACGCCCGCTATACCGTGCGCGACTGGGTGAAGCAGACCACCCGCTTCCGGGTGAGGAAGGACGCGCCGCTGCCGGCGGACGGCGGGCGGGTGAGCGTGATCTTCCGCTTGCGGTAGCGGTTCCTTGGGGAAGTGAGGGGCCCTACTTGCCCGGCACCGGCAGCACGCTGGAGACCCGGGACAGGTAGTCCATCATGAACATCCCGATCATCAGGAACAGCCAGAAGACGCCGGCCAGGGCGGTCAGGATGGTCATCCGGGTGCTGTGGCGCAGGTGCATGAAGAAGAGCGCCACGATGATCGCCTTGGTGCCCGCGATCCCCATCGCCACCAGGTTGTTGAAGGGGCCGAGGTCGAACTTGGCGGCGAACACCGTCAGCGCCGTGCCGACCAGCAGGGCCGCGAAGACGTAGAGATAGGACTTCACCGAGGGTACGTGCGCGTGCTCAGACATGGGTCTCTCCGCGATCGCCATGGGTCACCCCGCCGCCGCGTGGGCGCCCAGCAGATAGAGCAGGGGGAAGAGGAAGATCCAGATGATGTCGACGAAGTGCCAGTAGAGGCCGGTCATCTCCAGCGGATTGAAGTACTCGGGATCGAACTTCCCCCGCCAGGAGTAGAAGATCAGCACCGCCAGGATGCCGATGCCGATGATCATGTGGGTGGCGTGCAGGCCCGTCATGATGAAGTAGAGCGAGAAGAAGAGCTGGGTGTGCTTCTGGTAGAGCGGGTCCTTGGCGGCCAGATCGCTCGCCTCGCGGGCGTTCTCGAGGACGAAGTCGTAGGTGGCCCCCGGCACGTGGTGCTCCACGAACTTGTCGTGATACTCGATCGCCTTGACCCCGAGGAAGACCGTGCCGAGGCCCATGGTGAGCAGGAGGAAGAGGACGATCCCCTTGCGCCAGTTCACCTGCGCCGCCCAGATGGCGAGCACCATGGTCAAGCTGCTGCCGATGAGGACCGCGGTGTTCAGGGCTCCCCAGGTGACGTTGAGCGTCGAGCTCGCCGCGGCGAAGGAGTCCGGATACATGTTCCGGTAGACCACGTAAGTGGTGAACAGGCCGCCGAAGAACATGATCTCGGTGACCAGGAACACCCACATCCCCAGCGCGGAGGACTCCTTCTGCTGCTCCATCGAGTCGAACTGATGGGCGGGGTGGCGGCGGCCGTGATGGCCGCCCTCCATGCCGTGCCCGTGCCGATCCACCAGCGGGCTGCTAGCCAAAGTTCTCCTCCTGCGTGATGCGGTTGTGGACCTCTTCACGGTTGTACTCGTAGGGGCCGTGAGTGACCACTGGAAGGGTGTAGAAGTTCTCGGTCGGCGGCGGCGAGGGGGTGTCCCACTCGAGGCCGACGGCGCCCCAGGGGTTGTCACCGCTCTTCTTGCCGTAGCGCAGCGACCAGGCGAAGTAGCAGACCGGCAGCAGGTAGCCGAGGCCGAGGACCGTGGCGCCCGCCGACGACAGCACGTTGAGCACCTGGAACTCCGGGGGGTAGGACCAGTAGCGGCGCGGCATGCCCATGTAGCCGAGGATGAACTGCGGGAAGAAGGTCAGGTTGAAGCCGACGAACACCAGCAGCGCCGCGAGCTTCGACAGGAAGCCCGGGTAGAGCCGGCCGGTCATCTTCGGCCACCAGTAGTGGAGGCCGCCCAGGTAGCCCATGATCGTGCCGCCGACCATCACGTAGTGGAAGTGGGCGACGATGAAGTAGGTGTCGTGCACGTGGACGTCGATGCCGAGGGTCGCCACCATGACGCCGGTGAGGCCGCCGATGGTGAACAGGCCGATGAAGCCCAGGGCGTAGAGCATCGGCGTCTGGTAGGAGATCGAGCCCTCGTAGAGGGTCGCCGTCCAGTTGAACACCTTCACCGCCGAGGGGACGGCCACCAGCATCGAGAGCACCGAGAAGACCGTCGCCGCGTAGGCCGACTCGCCGGCGACGAACAGGTGGTGGCCCCAGACCAGGAAGCCGAGCACGGCGATCGCCACGCTGGCGAAGGCGACGACGCGGTAGCCGAAGATCTTCTTGCGGGCGAAGGCGGCGACCAGCTCGCTGATCACCCCCATCGCCGGCAGGATCATGATGTACACCGCCGGGTGGGAGTAGAACCAGAACAGGTGCTCGAAGAGCACCGGATCGCCGCCCAGCTTGGGATCGAAGATGCCCAGGTGGAGCAGCCGCTCGGCGGCGACCATCAGGATGGTGATGGCGATCACCGGCGTGCCCAGCACGATGATCAGGCTGGTCGCGTAGGTCGACCAGATGAACAGCGGCAGCCGGAACCAGTTGAGGCCCGGGGCGCGCATCCGGTGGATGGTGACGATGAAGTTCAGCCCGGTGAAGATCGACGAGAACCCGGTGATGAAGATGCCGAGGGCGGTCGGGATCACGTAGGTGTTCGAGAAGGAGGTCGAGAACGGCGTGTAGAAGGTCCAGCCGGTGTCGACGCCGCCGTTGACGATCGCCCACAGGGTGAACAGGCCGCCGATGTTGTAGATGTACCAGCTCGCCAGGTTGATCCGCGGCAGCGCCAGGTCCTTGGCGCCGATCATCAGCGGCACCAGGAAGTTGCCGAGCACCGCGGGGATCGCCGGGATGAGGAAGAAGAACACCATGACGATGCCGTGCATGGTGAACACCCGGTTGTAGGTGTCCGGCCCCATCAGGTCCCCCTCGGGCGTCAGTAGCTCGAGGCGGATCAGCCCGGCGAAGACGCCGCCGAGGGCGAAGAAGGCGGTCACCGAGATCAGGTAGAGGATGGCGATCCGCTTGTGGTCCAGCGTGAACAGCCAGGACTTCCAGCCATACTCGGAATTGAGATAGTTCGGCCGCTCGAAGGCGGTCTCCGGGGTGGCGGTGATGGGGCTGCGGGTGACTGCGGTCGTATCCATGGCTTGTCTCACTTCTGCGGCGGCTGCTGCGCCGAGCCCTTGGTAGCCCCCGGGGTATTCAGGGGCGAGTTGGCGTCCATGCGGGCGCTGGAGGTGTTCGACGCGCCACCGGCGGCGGGGGTGCCCGCGGCGGGCGTGCCGCCCGTGCCGCCGGCCGGCGCGCTGCCGGCGGGTCCGAGCGAACGGACGTAGGCGATGAGCTGCGTCAGCTGCTCCTCGGTGACCTGCCCCTGGAAGGTGGGCATCACCGGATCGTAGCCGGCCACGACCTTGGCCGTGGGGTTGAGGATCGACTCGCGGACGTAGTTGTCGTCCGCCACCACGGTGCGGCCGTCGGCCAGCTTGACCTGGCTGCCGTAGACCCCCTCGAGGCTGGGACCGCGCTGGGTCACCCCGGGGGCCGCCCGGTGGCAGGTCACGCAGGCGAGCGAGGTGAAGAGGTCGGCGCCCGAGGCGACCATCGACTTGCCGGCGGTGCCGCCCGCCATCCAGTTCTCGTAGTCGCGCATCTCCATCACGATGACGCTGCCGATCATCCGCGAGTGCTCGGTGCCGCAGTACTCGGCGCAGAACAGGTGGTAGACGCCGGGCTTGGTGGCCTTGAACCAGAGCGAGGTGTAGCGGCCGGGCACGGCGTCCTGCTTGATGCGGAAGGCCGGGATGTAGAAGCTGTGGATCACGTCCTCGGAGGCCAGCTTCATCTTGATCGACTGGCCGACCGGCACGTGCAGCGTGTTGATCTCGCGCTGCCCTTCCGGATGCTGGACCTTCCACATCCACTGCTTGCCGATCGCCGTGTATTCGACGGCGTCGGCCGGCGGCCGGTAGAGCCGGAAGAACACCCGCGTGCCCCAGGCGAACATCACCAGCATGATCGCCAGCGGCACCACGGACCACAGGACCTCCAGCCAGACGGCGGCCCGCTCCTCGGCGCCCACCTCCTCGGGATGGCGCCGGCGGTAGCGCGTCATCAGGAAGAGGATGAGCCCGGCGATCAGGAGGCTGAAGAAGACGCTGATCAGCGCCCAGATGATGTACAGGGTGTCGACGTCGCCGGAGAGGGCGGAGGCCGAATCGGGGAACAGAGGGAACGTCGATTTCATGTCAGGCGGCTCCCAAGGGCCCAGGCTGAGCGGTCTCCCGCCGCCGCAGGAGGACGATCATAAGGACGAGGCCGAGGACGGTCGCGAGGGCGGCCACGCGCATGATGTTCAACGTGATGGCGCTGTAGCGGCCGATCGCGGGATCGTAGTGAAAGCAGTAGAGCAGGACCTGGTCGACCAGGTTGCCGACCTGGCCGCCGGACGCCTCGACCAGGCCGAGCCGCAGGTCGCGCGGCGGGTACTCGATGCCGAAGAAATAGCGGGAGACTTTTCCCTCGGGCGTCAGCAGCACGATGCCGGCGGCGTGAGCGAACTGGTGGAGCTGCGGGTCGTAGACGTAGTGGAAGCCGACGGCGTTGGCGAGCCGGGTGATCGAGGGCTGCGGGCCGGTCAGGAAGTGCCAGCCCGACTCGGTGCCCGGCCGCCCGTAGCGCTGCAGGATGTCGCGCCGCTTCATCGCCGCCCGCTCGGGGGTGTCCGCCGGATCGATGCTCGCCACGATCACGTCGAAGTCCTTCCCGGGCTCGAGCGACAGCGGCTTCAGGCCGCTCTCGGCCGCCTGCATCACCATGTCGCACAGCATCGGGCAGCGGTAGTAGGCGAGCACCAGGACGGCCGGGCGCGAGCCGAAGTAGTCCCCCAGCTTCACCGGCCGCCCCGCCTCGTCGCGGAACGCCAGGTCGAGCGGCACCCGCTCGCCGAGCCGCTGGTCGTAGCGCACCTGCTTGAGCGGGCCCGGCATGGTGTTGGCGGGCACGATGCTGGAGGTGGCGCCCGCGGCGGCGGCCGTCAGCAGCAGGGCCGAAAGGGTGAAGCCGGGAATCGCGCTCAACGTTGCTCTACCTTCTTCCTTCGTAGGCTTGGCGTTTTCCGCTCACCGGACCGGGGGCGGTACCGGCGCGGCCGGGGGCGGCGTCGGCGCGACCGCGGGCGCCGGCGCGTTCTGCACCGTCGCTCCCGGCTTGCGGTTGTCGGTCGGGTTCTTCTGCTCCTGCCGGATCCGCGTCTGCATCGGCGTCTGGCCCGCGGCGGCCGCTCCCGGGGCCGCGCCGGCGATCCCCGCGGGGGCGCCGGTCGCCGGGAAGGGCGCGACGCCGCGCCGGACGATGGCGTTCATCGCCACGTCGACCGATACCCGCAGCGTCCCGCCCGGCTGGTCGACCCAGCCGGAGCGCTGGAGGGACTGGTCCTCTTTGTTGCGCATGTCGACCATGTCCCTGGTCGGGTCGAGCTGCAGCAGCGGCGCGGGCGGCGGCGGCTGGCGGATCTTCTGCATCGGGGTCATCGCGACCTCGTGATGCTGGTCGTAGGTCTGGAAGCCGCGCAGGAACCACCACATCAGCAGGGCCGCCACCAGCGTCACGATCACCAGCCAGGCCCCGCTCCAGAGGATGCGGCTCAGGCTGATCTCGCGGTCGAAGTCGCCGGTCGCCACCCCGTGCTCGACGGCGTGGCCATGGCCCGCGCCGGTGTCGGTCTTGGCGTCGAGGTCCCCCCGGCCGTGGAGGTCCGTGCCGGGTTTGCGGCCCTGGGGATCAGTGGTGGTGGCCATGGGCGATCGCCTCCGGCAGATAGGGGTCTTGGATCGGCAGCAGCGGCCGGGAGCTCAGCGTGCGGGCGAAGAAGAAGAGCCAGAAGCCGCCGATGAACAGCGGGGCCGTCAGATAGAGCCAGTAGAAGGCCGGGTTGTTCGCCGGGTGCGGGTGCGGGCCGTGGAACGCCGGCTCGACCTGCCAGAACAGCTCGACCCAGCGCATGAACAGCAGCATCAGGGCCACCAGCGCCAGCGTCTTGCCGTTGCGCTTGAGGTCGCGCGACAGCAGCAGGGCGAACGGCACCGTGAAATGGAACAGTACGATGGCGAGCGCCACCCAGCCGAAGCCGCCGCGGATGCGCGGCAGGAAGAAGGCGATCTCCTCCGGCAGGTTGCCCGCCCAGGTGATCAGGAACTGCGACCAGGAGAAGTAGGTCCAGATCATCACGAAGGCGAACAGGAGCTTGCCCCAGTCGTGGAAGTGGCGCGGCTGGAACACTCCCGACATCGGCTCGCTGCGCGACAGGTAGACGGCGATGACGATCAGGAAGGCGAACCCCGAGAGCCCCTGGCTGGCCACCAGGTAGAAGCCGTAGATGGTCGAGAACCAGTGCGGCTGCAGCGACATCAGCCAGTCGACCGAGGCGAAGGTGAGCGACAGGACGTAGATGATCAGCCCGGGGGCCGAGACCACCCGCATACGGCCGAGCAGGGAGACATCGCCGCTGGCGTCTTGGCGCCGCGACAGGTAGCTGAGAGAGAAGGAGATCGCTACCCAGATGATGAAGTAGGCGATCAGCCGGAAGGAGAAGAACTGCGGGTTGAGGTACGCCTGCTTGATCTGCAGGATGCGATCGCCGCGCACCGCCTCCGGGCGGGCCCACACGTAGAGGTTGCGCATCCCGAAGAAGAGGGGGATAGAGAACGGGAGCAGCATCCAGAGCAGCACCCGGGAGGCCGCCTCCAGCACCCGGCGGATGACCACCGCCCAGTCCCCTCCCGACAGGTGGCCGACCATGGAGATCGCCATGCAGCCGAGGGAGATGCCCAGCCAGAAGACCCAGCCGACGAGGTAGCCGCGGAAGAAGTAGTCGGGCGACAGGAACCAGCCGAGGACGCTGAGCGCCAGCCCGGCGACGCCGACGACCAGGCCGAAGGTCTGCAGGCGGCCGACGGCGGCCGGAGCGGCGTAGGCCGTGGCATCCGTCGAGGTGCGGTGGAGGGAGTCGGTCGTCATTGTTTGTCCCCAGGGATGCGGGTCCGGCCGCTGTTCTCGCGAGGTCCGGCAGGGGGCCGCTGCACCCCCTGATCGCCGCCCGCCGACGGCGTGATCGGCGTCTGGCCGGCGGCTCCCGGGTTCGCCAGATCCTGCTGGACCTTCTGCTGGTCCTCGGCCGGCAGCTCCGCCAGCCTGGCGTTCTGGCTGTACTGGAGGACCCGGATGTAGGCGGCGATCGCCCAGCGGTCCGCCACCGGGACCTGCGGCGCGTAGGTCGGCATCACGCCGTACCCCTCGGTGATCACGTTGAAGAAGTAGCCGATCGGCGCCGTGCGCAGCCGCTCGATGTGGTACGAGGTCGGCTGCTTGTAGCCGCGCTGCACGATCATGCCGTCGCCGTTGCCGAGCCTGCCGTGGCAGGGGGAGCAATAGATGTTGAAGCGCTCCTGGCCGCGCAGCAGCAGCGCCCGGGTCACCGGGAAGGGCATCTGGGCCACCGGCTTGTTGTCGGGCCCGAGGCCGGTGAAGGCGAAGCCCTCGCGCAGGTCGCCGCGCGCCACCGTGTGGGCGGGAAGCGGCCGCGCCCCCTGCCCGTCGGCGAAGAAGGTGCTGGGGCCCAGGGTCTTCACCTTGTGCTGGTTGTGCATGTTCTGCCGGCAGCCGGCCGCCGCCACGAGCAGGGCCAGGCCCAGTAGGGAGGTCTTAGTGTTCAACGTCGGACACCTCGCTCGCGTTCAGGCCGATCAGGAAGCGCCGGGTGGCGTCGGAATGGAACTTCGGGTCCCGCGCCTCGATCACCAGGAAGAAGCGGTCGCGCGAGGCCAGGGCGAAGCGCGGCACGTTGAACACCGGGTGATAGGGCTGCGGCAGGCCGTTGATCAGGATCATGCCGAGCACCGCCGACAGGGCGGCGCCCAGGATCGTGCACTCGAAGGTCGGCACGATGAAGGCGGGCCAGCTGTGGGGCGGCCGGCCGCCGATGTTCATCGGATAGACGATGAGCTGCGACCAGTACTGGAGCATGTAGCCGCCGAAGCCGCCCAGCAGGCCGCCGATCAGCACGATCAGGGGCACCTTGGAGGGCGGCAGCGCCAGCGCCTCGGAAACCGCCTCCACGGGATAGGGCGTGTAGGCGTCCACCTTCTCGTATCCCGCCGCGTGCACCTGGTGGGCCGCCGTGATCAGGGCGTCGGCGGAGGGGAACTCCGCCATCACGCCGTAGATCGGCGGCCGGGGGTCGTGGAGCGAGCTCATCACACCACCTCCGTGATTTCATCGCCGGCTTCGCCGCCGGGCACGATCGTCCGCATCTCGAAGATCGAGATCGCCGGCAGGATGCGGATGAACAGGAAGAACAGGGTGGAGAACAGGCCGAGCGTGCCGATGAACGTCGCCCAGTCCCAGACCGTCCCCTTGTAGACGCCCCAGGAGGCGGGGAGGAAGTCGCGGGTCAGGCTGGTGACGACGATGACAAAGCGCTCCAGCCACATGCCGACGCTGACCACCAGCGAGATCAGGAACAGCCCCAGCGGCGAGGTGCGGATCTTCCGGAACCAGAGGAACTGGGGGGTGAGGCCGTTGCAGAAGATCAGCGCGTACCAGTAGTACCTGTACGGGCCGAAGACGCGGTTGAAGGCCATGAAGCGCTCGTAGGTGTTGGCGCTGTACCAGGCGAAGAACAGCTCCATGACGTAGCCGTAGAAGACGATCAGGCCGGTCGCCAGCATCACCTTGCCCATGTTCTCCAGGTGGCGGTTGGTGATGAAGTCCTTCCAGCCGAAGGCGACGCGCAGCGGGATCGCCAGCAGCAGCACCATGGCGAAGCCGGCGTAGATGGCGCCGGCGACGAAGTAGGGGGGGAAGATCGTCGCGTGCCACCCCGGGACGATGCCGATCGAGAAGTCGAAGGACACCACCGTGTGGACCGAGAGCACCAGCGGCGTCGAGAGCCCGGCGAGCAGCAGGTAGGCCGTCTCGTAGTTGTGCCAGTGCCGCGCCGAGCCGCGCCAGCCGAGCGAGCCCATGCCGTAGAGCATCCGCGCCGCCTTGTTCTTCGCCCGGTCGCGCATGGTCGCCAGGTCGGGGACCAGGCCGACGAACCAGAACATGGCGGACACCGTGGCGTAGGTGGTCACCGCGAACACGTCCCAGATCAGCGGGCTGCGGAACTGCGGCCACAGGTTCATCGTGTTCGGGTAGGGGAGCAGCCAGTAGAAGAGCCACGGCCGGCCGAGGTGGAGCACCGGGAACATGCCGGCGCAGGCCACCGCGAACAGCGTCATCGCCTCGGCGAAGCGGTTGATCGAGGTGCGCCACTCCTGGCGGAACAGCAGCAGGATGGCCGAGATCAGCGTGCCGGCGTGGCCGATGCCGATCCACCAGACGAAGTTGATGATCGCGAAGCCCCAGCCGATCGGCCAGTTGACGCCCCAGACCCCGACCCCCTTGATGAACAGCCAGGTGACGGCGGTCAGGAGGACCATCAGCAGCGCGAAGGCGACCGCGAAGCCGAGCAGCCACCACTTCGGCGTCTCCCGCCGCAGGATGACGTCGGCGATCTTGTCGGTGACCGTCCCCGCCGTGTGGCCGGGGCCCACGATCGGCGCCACGTACGGCTTCGCCACGGTGGCGGGGAGACGGCTCTTCTCAAGCGTGGCCATGCTCAGCTCCTTCGGCCGATTTTTCCTGGGCGGGCTCCAAGGCGGCCAGCGCGGGGTTCGGGTTGCGCAGCTTGGCGAGATAGGTGGTCCGCGGCCGCGTGTTGAGGTCCTCGAGCAGCCCGTAGTTGAGCGGGTCGGCCTTCCACTTCGAGACCTCCCACTCCGGATTGTTCTGGTCGCCGAAGGCGATCGCCTGCGTCGGGCAGGCCTGCTGGCAGGCGGTCTGGATCCAGTTCGCCGGGATCGGCTGGCGGTCGACCTTCGACTGGATCTTCGCCTGCTCGATGCGCTGCACGCAGTAGGTGCACTTCTCCATCACGCCGCGCATGCGCACCGTCACGTCCGGGTTGTTGACCAGCTCGAGCACCGGCGTGTCCTTGTCGCTGTAGCGCAGGAAGTTGAAGCGGCGGACCTTGTAGGGGCAGTTGTTCGAGCAGTACCGGGTGCCCACGCAGCGGTTGTAGACCATGTCGTTGAGCCCCTCGTCGCTGTGCGACGTCGCCGCCACCGGGCAGACCACCTCGCACGGCGCGTTCTCGCACTGCATGCAGGGGAGGGGCTGGTTGTGGATCGACGGGCTGTCCATGTCGCCGGCGAAGTAGCGGTCGACCCGCAGCCAGTGCATCTCGCGCCGCGCCAGCACCTGCTCCTTGCCGACCGACGGGATGTTGTTCTCCGCCTGGCAGGCGATGATGCAGGCGCTGCAGCCGGTGCAGACGCTGAGGTCGATCGACATCCCCCAGGCGTGCCCGTCGTAGCGGTGGTTGGGGTACAGGGTCTCGTCCTTCGCCGGCACCTCGCGGTCCTTGTTGATGAAGCCGGGATCGCGCTGGAACTCCGCCAGGGTGCCGGTGCGGACGACGTGGCGCTCCTTCTGCTGCTCGGCCGCCTCCTCGTCCTCGTGGACGATGGTGCCGCGCATCGCGTGGTGGTTCTGGGTGCAGGCGACGATGTACTGGCCGCCGATGCCGCGCACCGCGAGGCCGGGCGCGCCCCAGAGCGCCGCCGAGGCGCGCAGGGGGTAGGCGTTGAACCCCTGGCCGGTCGCCTTGCCGGCGCGCTGCCGGCCGTAGCCCAGGGTGAGCACGGCGGTGTCCGGCGCCACGCCGGGGAGGATCCAGAGCGACGCCTCGATCTTGCGCCCGCCGAGGGCGACCTCGACCTTGTCGTGGAAGGTGAGCTTCAGCCGCTCGGCCGTCTTCGGGCCGACGACCAGGGCGTTGTCCCAGACCAGCTTGGTGAGCGGCTTGGGCAGCTCCTGGAGCCAGACGTTGCTGGCGTAGCGGCCGTCCCAGATCGTCGGATCGGGGCGCAGGAGCAGCGTGAGCTCGCCCGGCTTGGCCCGCCCGAGGGCGGCCTGGATCTCGCCCGCCGCGGCCTGCACCGCGCCGCCGTTGACCGCCGCCGTGGCGCGGGCCGAGGCGGTCGCCGGGATCAGCCCGGCGTGGAGCGCCTCGCGCCAGGCCTTCTCGAAGGCGGGGCTGGCCGCGGTCCCGGCGGCGGCCGGAGCCGGAGCCGCGCCGGTCGCCGGAGCCATGCCGGAGCCGCTGGCGGCCGCCGGAGAGGCGGCGGATGTGGGAGTCGTGGGAGTCGTGGGAGCCGTGGAAGCCGCCGAGCCGTTGCCCGCCGCCGTGCCGCCGGCCATCGGGCCCGCGGCCTGGTTGCCGGTGGTCGCCGGCGGCGTGGTGCCGCTGATGCCGGCCGCGCCGGGGAAGGCGCCGCCGAAGCCGAGCAGCGTGGTGATGCTGCCGCCGCCCGCCGTGTCCCGGGCGGCGTCGGCGAGGCCGGCGGCGAGGCCGGGCAGCCGGCTCGTCCAGTACTGGCGGACGAGGTCGTAGCCGGAGGCGTCCGCCTGGTTGCCCAGCGCGGCGAGCACCTCGGTCGCCGTCTTGCCGGCGTAGAGCGGCTCGATCAGCGGCTGCTGGATCGACACCGTGCCGTCGAAGGCGCGGGCGTCGCCCCAGCTCTCGAGCTCGTGGGCGGCGTTGAGGTGCCAGTGGCAGTGGTCGGAGGTCTCGTCCTGGTAGAGGCCGTGATGGATGCGCAGCGCCACCTTCTCCAGGGCCGCCTTGAACGGCACGTCGGCCGGCGCGGTGTAGATCGGGTTGACCCCGTCGAGGATCAGCAGCGCCGACACCTGGCCGGCGTCCATGTCGCGCACCAACTCGGTGAGCGACTGCAGGTGGTCCACCGGGTCGGCCTCGACCGCCTCCTGGTAGAAGACCGTGGCCCCCGTGTTGCCGAGCGCTTGGTTGATGCCGTGCACCAGCACCTGCGCCGCGGGCGAGAGGTACTCGTCGGCGACCACCAGCGAGGCGCCGCGGTTGGCCTGCAGGTCCTTGGCGATCTCCTGGAGCCACTTCTGGACGTTGGCGTCCGCCAGGGCGGGGGCGCCGCCGCCTGTGGCGACGCCGACCGCCTGCGCCAGGGCGAGCACGAAGCCCTCGACCTGCGCCGGCGGCAGCTGGAGCCGGTGATCGGCGACTGTCGAGAGGCCGACCGGCAGGCTCTCCACCGTGTACACCCGGGTCATCGAGTCGTGGTGGGCGCGCACCCGCCGTCCCTCGGCGAAGTCGCGGGCGTAGCGCACGCCGGCCGAGCCCTCGCAGAGGACGTCGGCGCCGAGCGAGAGGACGACCTTCGCCTTGGTGAAGTCGTAGCGGGTGTCGAGCGGCCGGCCGAAGGCGCGCACGGCGGCGGCGCGGGTCTGGTGCGCCCCGGCGGGCTCCCAGCGGTGCCAGCGGGCCTGCGGATTCGCCTTCAGGAAGCCCTGGATCTGGGCGGCGAGCGTCGGCGAGGCCACCATGCCGGTGAGGATGCGCAGCCCCCGGCCGCCGCCCAGGGAGCGCAGCGTCTCGCTCGCCTGGCTGAGGAACATGCCCCAGGTGGCGGCGCGGCCGTTGTGGAGGATCGACTGCGAGCGCTCAGGATCGTAGAGCGTCAGCACCGCGGCCTGCGCGAAGCAGTCGGTCGAGCCGAGGCTCGCCGGGTGGTCCGGGTTCCCCTCGATCTTGGTCGGCCGCCCCTGATGGCTCTCGGCGAGCACCCCCGTGGCATAGCCGGCGTGGGTGAGGGCGGTGGCGAAGAAGAGCGGCTTGCCGGGGATGAGCTGCTCCGGCTGCCGGACGTAGGGAATGATCTTCTCGAGCGGCTGCTTGGTGCAGCCGGTCAGGCCGGCGAGGGCGAGCGAGGCGCTGGTGAGCTGCAGGAAGCCGCGGCGCGACACGCCGCTCGGCCACTCCGACGCGAAGCGGGGGAACTCGCGCTGGAGGAGATCCTCGAACTCGGGAGTCTCGGCGAGCTCGTCGAGGCTGCGCCAGAACTCCGGCCCCTTCTTCGTCCGCAGCCGCTCCCGCACCTCTTCGAGGTCGAGCCGGGCCGGACCCGGCTTGGGAGAGGCTTCGGCTCCGCACTTGCCCTTGGCGTTGACGCTGTCCATCAGGTTCGCTCGCTCTCGTTGTTAATCCGCGACCGCCGCGGATGTACAGCCTCTGCCCGGCACCGCCCCTAGCGGTGGCACGTCGAGCAGCTCGTCAAAGAATGGAGGCTCGTATTCCTTCGCCAGCTTCGTCTGCAGCCTGGCCACGTCCGCGCCCGAGGGCGCCCAGTGCGGGTTCGACGCCGCGCCGGCCGGCGGCTGCATGTACTTCACGAAGCTCGCGCGGTCGGTGGGATCCCAGTCGATGTTGAACACCTCTTCGCGCGGCCGCACGTTCTTCGTGGGGTTGCGGTGGCAGTCGAGGCACCACTGCATCTGCAGCGTGGCGTTCTGGAACATCAGCGGCATCCGGTTCACCTTGCCGTGGCAGGAGGCGCAGCCGATGCCCTTCGCGATATGGACCGAGTGATTGAAGTAGACGTAGTCGGGCAGGTCGTGGACGCGGGTCCACTGGACCGGCACGTTGTCCCGGTAGCTGGCGCGGATCGGCTCGAGCAGCTCGGCGTTGGTCCAGATCTGCCGGTGGCAGTTCATGCAGGTCTCGGTGGGCGGGAGGCCCGCGAAGGCGGAGCGCTCCACGGAGGTGTGGCAGTAGCGGCAGTCGATCCCCAGGCCGCGCACGTGGTGCTCGTGGCTGAACGGCACGGGCTGATGCTTCACAACGTACTGCCCGGTCACGTACCCCGAGGCCATCAGGGTATCGAAGACCCAGCCGAAGAATGCCAGGAAGACGACCGCCCCGACGATACTGACCTTGGCGAGCGTGTTGGAGCTGCGATGGAAGATCTGCATTGGAGCCACCCTCCCTAGATTCCCAGCGAGCGACGATATCCGACCGCCGACCGCGGTTCAAGGGACTTTGTGAAAGTCGTCACAAGCCGGGGACTCTACTCCACCTCTGGCGGCGGCGCAAGACGTTTTTCGGCCCTCCGCGGGACGGATAACGGAACGGACAACAGGAGGGACGAAAACCGGCAGCGTAGCGGAGCGGGAAGTGTAGGAAATCGTAAGTTCATCCCGGTCCCGAAACTGTCTTTGCAAAACGCGAGCTCTTCTCGAGAGCTCCTTGTCCTCTTCGCCAACGGTCGGAATTCCAGCGGTTTCTCGGGCGAAAAGCCTCGTTGAAGGCCGGCTGCTGGATCGGCCGGGAATCGATCCCAGGCCCGGGGCCGGGTGCCACAATTCGTCATGCCGCGTGGTCAAAATCCAGCTCCCATGCGGGTTTGTGAGAGTTGGCTCGCATCTTGCTATTACGAATTTCAGCTGCGATGGGCAGGCAAGGCAGCGAACAACGAGCAGGAACAGCGGCAAAAGGAGAAGCGGCCATGCGCTCTACGATTCGGCAGATCTCGGCGACAATCCTCCTGACAGTACTTCTGGCCCCGGGTCTGCTTCACGCCCGGACCCCGGTTCGGCACCAGGCGCAGGCGAGCGTGAGAACGTCGGTCTCCCCCTCGGGGATGCTCGATTCGGTATGGAATTTGCTTACCAGTTTGCTGAAGAATGGTGGCCAGCTCGATCCGAGCGGCACCCCACCGCCTCCCAGCGGCAATTCGGTGACGGGCGGCGACAATGGCGGCCAGCTCGACCCCAGCGGCACGCCGAAGTAAAGAAGTAAAGTCAACGGGATTTGTCGAGACGAGAAGCTTTGGAAGGAAACCACATCATGGAAGACCTCACGCAGGCTCTGGCGAGATCCCGGGCCGAGGCACCGGAGCTGTGGGCTGAGCTCATACCGTACCGTTTCCAGGATCAGTATCACCTGATCCGTGTCCACCGGCGTTTCGTTACCTGGGGCCTCTGCGAGCTGTTCTGTCAGGAGAGCGCGCGACTGACCGCGGCCCATCCGGACCGCGCGGTCGAGGCGGCGGAGCTGGCGGTGCTGGTCTCCGATCTGCTCAAGGAAGAGACTCCGGTCCGCTGCCACCGGCTCTACCAGCTCCGAGGCTATGCCTGGGCTCACGACGGCAACGCCCGGCGCGTCTTGGGCGATCTGCGCAACGCCGAGGAGTCCTTCTCGATCGCCGGCTCCTGGTGGGAGGCGGGGAACGCGGAGGTCTGTGACGTCCTGGGCTATGAGCCCTCGATTCTCGATCTCAAGGCTTCATTGCGGATCGCCCAGCGGCGTTTCCCCGAAGCCTTCGAGGTGCTGGACCGGCTTTTTGAGATCCATACGGATGGTTGCCGCCCGGAGCGGCAGGACCGCCACCTGGCCGGCCGGGCGCTGATCAAGAAGGCCCTGGGCCTCGCCGAGATGGGAGAGCCGGAACAGGCCATCGACCTGCTGCGCGAATCCGAGGGCCTGGTGGACGCCCGGCGCGAGCCGCGCCTGCTCCTCTGCCTGCGGCACAACCTGCTGTGGAACCTGACCAGCGTCGAGGGTTATGAGACGGCGCAGCTCCTGTTCCCTCAGGTCCTTGCGCTCTGCCAGGAGCTCGGCAACCCGCTCGACCGGGTCCGCCTGCGCTGGGCCGAAGGGCGGATCGCCGCCGGGCTCGGTCACACGGAGGTGGCCATCCAGCACTTCCAGGAGCTGCGGCAGGAGTTCGCCGTGCGCGGCATCGCCTACGACGCCGCCCTCGTCACCCTGGAGCTGACGGCTCTCTACGCCCGGACGGGCGCCATGGCCGAGGTCAAGAAGCTGTCGCTCGAGATGGCGGGGATCTTCCAGGCCCAGGACGTTCCGCGCGAAGCCCTGGCCGCCCTGCTCTTCTTCCGCAAGGCCGCTGAGCGCGAGCGGGCGACCGCCAAGCTGGCCCGCGAGATCACGGTCTTCCTCGAGAAGCTCCGCCACGATCCCGGCCTGCGCTTCGAGCGCATGCGGTAGGGCTCAGGCGAGAACCGTCCGCAGAGAAGACAGGAACGTCTCCATCTGCGGACGGGTGCCGATCGTCACCCGCAGGAAGGTCGGCATCGCCGACGTCGCCATGCTCACCTCCTGGAAGGAACGACTCAGGGATTATAGGGGGATTCCAGGATCTCGATCCTGCCGTCCGCCCGCCGCTCGACGTCCGGCGCGTAGCTCCCGAGCGGCTGGCGGCGCCACCAGTTTCCGGTCCGCCTCTTCTCGGCGGGGGTGGTGAACCAATATTGCCAGAGCACCGCCCGGACCCGCGCCGGCGGTCTGCCGCCGAAGGGATCGCGCCGGAAGAGGGCCAGCACCTCCGGACTCCCTTCGAGGAGGCGGACCTCCGTGTTCACCACCCAGGGGTACTCCCGCCAGGTGCCGAGCGAGGCGAACCAGAGGTTCCATTCGAAGCGCGGCTGGTAGGGGGCGTAGACCCCCGGCCGCCCGGCGGGGTCCTGGGGCTTGTAGCGGAAGGGGTAGGGGATCCAGGTGCTGCCGTCGCGGCTCCCCTGGAATTCGATCTCGTAGCGCGACGGGGTCATCACGGCGAACAGGCCATACTGGTTGGCGATACGGAACGGCTCGAGCAGGCGCGCCGGCGCGGCGAGAGGGCCGGCGGAGGGAAGATAGGGGATGACCGTCGCGTAAAAAATCCAGGCCAGCACGGCCGCGGCTCCCGCCATCCGCCAGCGCGGCGGGGCCGGAGCCTCTCCCGCCGCCGTGGCGGCTGGAACCCGCAGCCCCAGGCGGACGAGCGCCCGGTCGTCGAGCAGCAGGACCCCGAGCAGCAGGACCAGGTAGTTGAGGAAAGCGTAGTTGGCGGTGAGGATGATCCCGACCTGGAACGGAGTCACGATGCAGAAGCAGGCGAGCCGCCAGCGCCGCGGCAGCCAGGCCGTCCAGACCACCACGAGCTCGAGCAGGAGCGTCGCCGCCGCCGTCGCGGCGTGGAAGCCGTGGGGGAGGCCCTGCTGGACGTACCAGCCGATCCAGGAGGGGAGCGGGCCGTTCTCGTAGTAGTGGTCCATGGCGGTGAGGGTCCGCCACTGCACGTCGCCGCTCAGCAGCTTCACGATCCCCGACCCGAAATAGATCCGGAACCACTCCCAGCGGAGCAGGAAGAGGCTCGCCCGCGATGGCGGCCGGGCCGCACCCAGCCCCGGACGCAGACCGCCCGGGGCGAAGAACAGGGAGAGGAAGGCCGCCTCCAGGAGCATGCCGTCCGACTGGTAGGAGGAGAAGTCCTGCGCCGCGCTGATGAAGGAGAGGAAGAGGACGAGGCAGACCGCGAGGGTGACGCGCGGCCAGAGGTTCAGCACCAGCAGCGCCGAGGCGATCAGGCCGCCCCAGGCGAGGGCCGTCAACGCCGTGTCGCTCACGTTGCCGGAGCCCAGCCAGAGGAGCGTCGGCACCCGCCAGAAGCGCGAAAGCCCGAGCAGCCGGCCGATCTCCTCGAGATAGGTCCCCGCCGGCAGGAGGCCGCGAGGGCCGATCAGCCCCTGGATCTGGAAGGCGAGCGAGTAGAAGGCGGAGAAGAAGATCAGCCCGAGGCCGCGCAGGAAGATCCACCGCGGCCAGAGGACGCTCCGGCCCGCGGCGAAGTCGGGGGCGAAAAAGCGGTCGAGGAGAGAGGGCGCTTCTTTCAACGGACTTCAACGGATGGATCGCGCGAACACCACCTGCGATTTCGTCCGGGCGAACCCGAGCCGCTCGTAGAAGGCGTGGGTCCGCTGGCGGACGACGTTGCTCCGCACCCTGAGCGTGCGGAATCCATGCCGGGCCGCCCAGTCCGCCGCCGCCTCGACCAGCTCCGCCCCGATGCCGCCGCCGCGGCGGGATTCGTCCACCACCAGGGCCAGGATCTCCGCGAAGGCCGCCGTCTCGACGTGATGGCTGCCGGCGACGTGGATCCAGCCGATCACCGTGCCCTCCGCTTCGGCGACCAGGACGGCGTTCTCCGGCCGCGATGCGATATCGCGCAGCCGCGGCCCGGCCTCCTCGGGGGTGGTGGGATAGCCGAGCTGGGTGGCCAGGCCGGCGATGGCGGCGGCATCCGTGGGCTCGGCGGGGCGGATGGTCATGGTCTCGCCGCGGCGGCGTTCCGCGGAGGCGCCCCTACGCCGCCGCCTCCTCCTTGACGCCGGCGATGAACTCGCGCAGCGTCTTCTTGGCGTCGCCCAGCACCATCATCGTGTTCGGCCGCACGAAGAGGTCGTTCTCGATCCCCGCGAAGCCGGTGTTCACGCTGCGCTTGAGGACGATCACGGCGCGCGCCTCGTCCACGTTGAACACCGGCATGCCGTAGATCGGGCTCCCGGGCGTGGTCTTCGCCGCCGGGTTGACCACGTCGTTGGCGCCCACCACCAGGGCCGCGTCGGTGCGCGAGAACTCGTCATTGATGTCGTCGAGGTCATAGAGCTGGTCGTAGGGGACGTTGGCCTCGGCGAGCAGCACGTTCATGTGCCCCGGCATACGGCCGGCGACGGGGTGAATGGCGTACTTCACCGTGGCGCCGTTCGCCTCCAGGGCCTGGGCCAGCTCGCGGACGGCGTGCTGGGCCTGCGATACCGCCATGCCGTAGCCTGGGACGACGATCACCGTCTGGGCCGCGGTCAGCACGCCGACCGCGTCCTCCACCGTGGCCAGGTTGTAGTTGGCGGCCGGTCCGGCCGCCCCGTCGGCGCTGGGCGCCACCTGGCCGAAGGCGCCGAACAGGACGTTGGCGAACGACCGGTTCATCGCCTTGCTCATCTTCATCGAGAGCAGGAGGCCCGAGGTGCCGTCGAGGGCGCCGGCGATGATCAGCACGTAGTTGTGGAGCGCGAAGCCGGTGGCGGCCGAGGCCAGGCCGGCGTAGGAGTTGAGCAGCGAGATCACCACCGGCATGTCGGCGCCGCCGATCGGCAGCACGGCGAGGATTCCCACCACCAGGCCGAGCACTCCCATGACGTAGAAGAGGATGGCGCGGCCGGGGTCCATCACCAGCAGGACGAGCAGCACCAGGGCGGCGAAGAACATCGTGATGTTGGAGGCGTTCTGCCCCTTCCAGGTCACCGGCGCGCCGGTGATCAGCCCCTGCAGCTTGCCGAAGGCCATCAGGCTGCCGGTGAAAGTGAGGAAGCCGAGGAAGACCTCGAGCCCGAGCGCCGCCATGGTGAAGCGGTCGATCCCTCCGGAGGTCATCCGGTGGTGGTACTCCACGACGCCCACCAGGGCCGCCGCCAGGCCGCCGAAGCAGTGCGAGAGGGCGATCCGCTCCGGCATCTTGGTCATCGGGATCCAGATCGACATTCCGGCGCCGATCAGCGACCCGAGGATCAGACCGGCGGCGATCCACCGGTAGTCGATGATGCCGGCCAGGACCAGCGTGCCGACGACGGCGACCAGCATGCCGGTGGCCCCGATGAGGTTGCCCCGCCGGGCATGCTTGGGGGACGACAGCCCCTGCAGGGCCAGGATGAAGCAGACCGACGCGATGAGGTAGGCGAACGTCAGCTGGGGAGAGACCGCGTGGCCGTTCATCCCTTGTCGCTCCCCCGCCGCTTGAACATCCGCAGCATGCGGTCGGTGATCAGGAAGCCGCCCACGGTGTTGATGGTGGCGCAGGTCACGGCGACGAAGCCGAGCAGGGTGGCGGTCCACCCCCAGCCGGCGCCGGCGGCCACCAGCGAGCCGACGAGCGAGATCCCGGAGATGGCGTTGGTGCCCGCCATCAGGGGGGTGTGGAGGAGCGGCGGCACCTTCTCGATGACGTAGTGGCCGAGGAAACCCGCCAGCACGAAGATGAAGAGGCCGAAGAGGAGCTCGTTCGACATGGCCCTCCCTTTCGCAGTCCTGAATTCCAGCGCGAATCCTAGCACGGCCCCGGCCGCCGGAAAGGACCATTGGAGGATGGGGAAGGGAGCGCTAGACTCCTGGCGTGCCGAACGACAGCGAGCGCCTGCGGCGCCAGTTGCAGGCCGATACCCGGGTGGACAGCGGAGCCGGAATCTCCGCCGGCGCCTTCCTGGTGCCGGGGCTGACGATCCTCCTGCACCCCGACGCCGAGCGGACGGGGGAGCGGGTGGCGCTGCCCGGGCTCGTCTCGGGGCGCGAGGAGCCGCTCTCCCGCCTGGAGCCGGCGTTCTCGCAGCCCGGGCGGTCCGCGCTGCATCCGCTCGCCGATCCCCACCTGAGCCGCCGGCCGGTGCGGCTGGCGCCGGGAGCGGAGCCGGGAGCGGTCCGCCTGCTCTGCGCCGGCGGCGGGACCCCGGTCGCGGTGGACGGCGAGCCGGTGACGGACGGCCTGGAGCTCGCCGCCGAGCGGCTCGAGCAGGGCGCCGTGCTCACCCTCGCCAACCGCGTGGTGCTGCTGCTCTCGCTGCTCGACCCGGTGGGCCTGCCCGGCCTGCCGTCCTTCGGCCTGGTGGGGGAGAGCGCGCCGATCGTGCAGCTCCGCCGGGAGATCCAGCGGGTGGTCGGGCTCGCCGTGCCCGTCCTGCTGCGCGGCGAGACCGGCACCGGCAAGGAGCTGGTCGCCCGCGCCCTGCACGAGAGCGGTCCGCGGTCGGGCCGGCCCTTCCTCGCCGTCAACATGGGGGCGGTGCCGCCGGCGCTGGCGGCCTCCGAGCTGTTCGGCGCCGCCCGCGGGGCGTTCACCGGCGCGGACCGCAAGCGCGAGGGGTACTTCGAGCGGGCGGACGGCGGCACCCTTTTCCTCGACGAGGTCGGCGAGACCCCGCAGGAGGTGCAGGTGCTCCTCCTGCGCGCCCTGGAGGCCGGCGAGGTCCAGCCGGTGGGCGGCGAGCCGGTCCAGGTGGACGTGCGGCTGGTGGCGGCGACCGACTCCGACCTCGAAACGGCGGTGACCTCCGGCCGGTTCCGGGCGCCGCTCTTCCACCGCCTCTCCGGCTACGAGATCCGGGTCCCCGCCCTGCGCCACCGGCGCGACGACTTCGGCCGGCTCTTCCTCCACTTCCTGCGCGCCGAGCTCGGCGAGGTCGGCGAGGCGCACCGGCTGGCCGTCCCGCCCGGCGGACGCTCGTGGGTGCCCGCCGCCCTGGTGGCCCGCCTGGCCGCCTTCGACTGGCCGGGCAACGTCCGGCAGCTCCGCAACGTGGTGCGCCAGATCGTCATCGCCGGCCGCGACGGCGGCGAAGAGGGGATGTGGCTCCAGGCCGAGCGCCTGTTCCAGGAGGCCACCCGGTCGGCGGCCCCGCGGGACAGCGATTCGACCGCGGTGCCGATCGTCCTGCCGCCACCGCCGCCGCCGGCCAGGCGGGAGCCGCGCAAGGCCTACCGCAACCCGGAGGAGGTCGGCGAGGAGGAGCTGCTTGCCGCCCTGCGGGCCAACCGCTGGCGCGTCCAGCGGGCGGCCGAGCAGCTCGGCATCTCCCGGACCTCCCTCTACGATAGGATCGACCGCAGCCCGAAGGTGAGGAAAGCGGCGGACCTGAGCCGGGAAGAGATCGAGCAATGCTCCGCGCGCTGCGGAGGGGACCTCGACGCCATGGTGGAGTCGCTCGAGGTCTCCAAGCGGGGCCTGCAGCGCCGGATGACGCAGCTCGGGCTGATCTAGGTCGGGCTGATCCAGGAGAGCTGGCCCATGGGTTTTCGCCCGGAGAAGATCGGCCCGTATCGGATCGAGAGCCGATTGGGCGCCGGCGGCATGGGGGAGGTCTACCGGGCCTGGGACGAGCGCCTGGAGCGCTGGGTGGCGCTCAAGATCGTCCGCTCCGAGGCCGCCGGCAGCGAGACGGCCCGCGAGCGCTTCCGCCGCGAGGCCCGCGCCGCGGCCAGCCTCTCGCACTCCGCGATCGTCCAGATCCACGACATCCTCGACTGGGAGGAAGGCGATGCCATCGTCATGGAGCTGGTCGACGGCGAGCCCCTGTCGCGCCGGCTCGCCCGCGGCCCTTTAAGCCTCCGCGAGACCGTCCGCCTGGGGCGCGAGGTCGCCGAAGGGCTGGCGGCGGCCCACGCCAAGGGGTTGATCCACCGCGATCTCAAGCCCGAGAACGTCATGGTCACCGAGGGCGGCCACGCCAAGATCCTCGACTTCGGCCTGGCCCGGCGGCTGGAGGGGGAGACCCGGCTGACCCGCGACAGCGTGGTGGTCGGCACCTTCCGCTCGATGTCCCCCGAGCAGGCGCGCGGCCTGCCGCTGGACGCCCGCTCCGATCTCTTCGCGCTCGGGCTCCTGCTCTACGAGATGTCGGCCGGCCGCTCGCCGTTCGAGAGCCCCACCACCCTGGAGACGCTGACCCGCATCTGCTCCTCCCGGCAGCCGCCGCTGCGGGACCTCGACCCCTCCGTCCCCGAGCCGCTCTCCCGCCTGGTCGATCACCTGCTGGAGAAAGACCCCGCCCGCCGGCCGCAGAGCGCCTCCGAGGTGGCGGACTCCCTGGACGGTCTGGTCACCACCTCGACCGCGGTCCCCTCGTTCGCCGACGCGCCGACCTGGATCGATCTGCCGGGAGGCGAGCCGCCGCCCCGGCCGGTCGCCGCGTCCGCGGTCCCCTCCGTGGTGAGCGCGGCGCCGCTCTCCCCGCCGCGCCGGACTGACCGGAAGAAATGGAAGCGATGGGTCCTCCCCCTTGCCCTTCTCCTGCTGGCGGCGGGTTTCCTCGCCGCGTTCGCCGGCTCCTGGCGGCCGTTCTGGCGGCCGGCCCCTCCGCGGGGACCGCTCTACGTGGCGGTGATCCGGCCGGAGATCGTCCGTGGCGGGGACCAGGAGCGGGCCGACCTGACCGCCGCCGGCCTGCGGGTGGCGCTGTTGCGGGGTCTGCTCGCCCTCGACGGGGTCTCGCCGCTGGCCCCGGAGCAGGTGGACCCGGTGCAGGGCACGCCGGTGGCGGTGGCGCGGGCGGTGGCGGCGGACGAGGTGCTCACCGGCCGCCTGAATTGCGGCGCCAACGCCTGCCAGGTCGCCCTCAGCCGGGTCCGGGGTCGCGACGGCAGCCTCCTCTGGACCCAGAGCTTCGAGATCCCCCTCGACCGCCCGTACCTGATGGCGGAGGCCGTCCAGGGTTATCTCCGGCAGGGGTATCCGGACCGCGGACCGCGCCCGGGGCTCTCCGCCCTGGAGGTCCGGGCGGAGGACTACCAGGAGTATCTGCGGGTGCGCCGGGAGTTCGACCGCAAGGAGCGGGGCCTCTCCCTCGACGCCCTGCTCGGCCGGACGGCCGCCATCCAGCAGGGGTCCCCGCGGTTCCTGGAGGCCTATGTGCTCCAGGCCGAGATCCTGCGGCAGCGGTTCGGCGCCGGGCGGAATCCGGCGGACCTCGACCGCGCCTTCGCGATCCTCGCCGAAGCCGGCCGGCTGGCGCCCGCCGATCCGCGCCCCCTGGTGGCGCGGTTCGAGGTCGCTCTCAAGGGGGAGCGGCTGGAGGTGGCGGAGGAGGCGCTGGCGGATCTCGAGCGGCTGCAGCCGGGGGACTCCGAGGTCCTCGGTCTGCGGGCGCGGCTGGTCGAGCGCCGGGGGGACAAGGGGCGGGCGCTCGCCCTGATGCGGCAGGCGGCCCGCCAGCACCCCTCCTGGAAACACCTCTCCCGTCTCGCCGATATGGAGTACCGGCTGGGCGAGAGCGGCGCGGCGCGGGGCCACCTGGAGGAGCTGCTGCGCAGCTTCCCGGGCTACCAGTCGGGCTGGTCCCTGCTGGCCCAGATCGAGCTCCTGAACGGCGACCCGCGCCGGGCGGTGGGGATCTACGAGCGCCTGGTCGCGCGCTCTCCCCAGGTCACCGAGATCACCAATCTCGGCACCGCCTACCTGCTCCTCAAGCGCTATCCGGAGGCCGAGGCCAGGTTCCGGCAGGCGCTGGCGCTGGAGCCGCAGAACCCTTTCGTCACCCTGAATCTCGCCGACGTCCTGCTCCTGGCGGGAAAGCGCGGCGAGGCCGAGGCGCTCTACCGCCGTCTCCTCGAGCTGGCCGAGCGGGACCCGGCCGCCGCCAGTTGGCAGTTGCGCTCCGCCCGCGCCCAGGCGCTCGCGCATCTCGGGGACCGCCGCCGGGCGGTCGAGGCCGTCCAGCAGGTCCTCGTGCTCGCCCAGGGCAACGCCCAGGCGGCCTACGAAGCCTCCCTGGTCTACACCCTGGTGGACGACCGCTCCTCGGCCCTCGTCAACGCCGACCGGGCGCTCGCTCAAGGGGTCGAGGCCCGGTGGTTCACCCTCCCCTGGTTCGACCCCCTGCGGACCTCTCCCGAGCTCCGGGAGCTGCTCGAGCGGCCCCGGGCCCATTGAGGGTCGCCGACGGCCGCCGTCCCCCGGCTACGTCGGGTCCACGTTGATGATCGTGGGATCGTGCGACGTGTACGTGTCGTCCGCGGCGGAGGGGTGGTGCGACGAGAAGACCGCGATCTCGCCGCCCGCCGGGGTGTAGGCGATGTTGACCGAAAAGCTGACCAGGACCTGCTGGGACGAGGTGGCCGTATTCAAGTCGACGAACGAGAGCGTCATCTGGTCGCCGCTCAGCACCAGGTCCGTGATGTAGTCCGGCTGAGGGATCGATTGTCCCGAGCCCGGCGTCATCCAGTTGATGGGCTCGGCCGCGAAGGTCGCCGTGGCTCCCGGGGGAAGATCGATCGGGATCACGGTGAGCAGGAAGTCCGCCTGGTCGACGTCGACCCGGACGTTGTTCCGGAAGGTGAGACCGTCGAAGGTGATGACGGGCTCTCCCGTCGGGGAGAGGGTGACGTTCACCGAGATGTCGAGCTCCTGGGCGGTCGTCGCCGCGGCGGTCTGGGGGGATGAAGCCTTCGCCTCTACGGTCATGGCGGTTCCTCCTGGTTCTGCTCTCCGGCGTCTTCGAGCAGAGCGTGTCGAATTTGCGGTACACCTCCCGTGATTTGCAGGGGATGTGCCACGCCGGCCCTCGAGCGGTTTTCCTCGATTCTGCCACGGATACGCCCGGCCTGCGGGCATTCCGTCTCAATGTCAGACATCGTCCGGCATTTGTCCGACGTCGTCCGACGTCGTCCGACGTTGTCCGACATAGTGTCGGCAGAGTCCGGCATGGCGGGCGGCAGTTCCTTTTTTCGGCTGCTATAGTTTCGCCCGACCTCCGAGCCCCATGAGAGACCGATGAGCGAAAACCGAAAAATCAGCGCCTACGCCCGGGCCGGCGTCGACATCGACGCCCAGGAGAAGGGGCTCGCCCGCGTCAAGCAGCTGGCGAAGTCCACCTTCACTCCCGGGGTCCTCACCGAGATCGGCAGCTTCGGAGGCCTGTTCCGGCCCGATCTGGCGGGGATGACCGAGCCGGTCCTCGTCGCCTCGGCCGACGGGGTGGGGACCAAGCTGGTGGTGGCCCGCCTGGCCGGGGACTACTCCTCGGTCGGCCGCGATCTCGTCAACCACTGCGTCAACGACATCCTGGTGCAGGGGGCCGAGCCGCTCTTCTTCATGGACTACCTGGGGGCCGGCGTGCTGGAGCCGGAGAAGATGGTCGAGCTGGTCACCGGGGTGGCCGACGGCTGCCGGGAGAACGGCTGCGCCCTCCTCGGCGGCGAGACCGCCGAGATGCCCGGCTTCTACCAGCCCGGGGACTACGAGCTGGTCGGCTTCATCGTCGGCCTGGTGGACCGGCCGAAGGTGCTCGACGGCTCGCGGGTCCGGGCGGGGGACGTCCTGGTCGGGCTCCCCTCGTCCGGGCTGCACACCAACGGCTACTCGCTCGCCCGCCGGATCGTCTTCGAGACCGCCGGCCTCGGCATCGCCGACAAGGCGCCCTGGGACGGCAAGCGGAAGGTTGGGGAGTCGCTGCTCGAGCCCCACCTCTCCTATCTCAAGGCGCTCCGGCCGCTCCTCGGCCACACCGCCCTCCACGGCATGGCCCACATCACCGGCGGCGGCATCACCGACAACCTGCCGCGCGTCCTGCCGGAGGGGACCCACGCCCTGATCCGGATGGGGGCCTGGCCGGTCCCCGAGCTCTTCCACTTCCTGCAGGAGACCGGGGAGGTCGAGGACGAGGAGATGCTCCGCGTCTTCAACCTGGGGGTCGGCATGATCCTGGTGGTCGATCCCAAGGGGCTCGCCGAGGTCCTCGGCCTCCTCCGCTCGGTAGGGCAGAAGAGCTGGCTCATCGGTTCCCTCCAGCCGGGCGGCTCGGGCGTGGTCTACGACCTGGGGCCAGAGTCGCCCAGCGCCCCCTCCACGGACTGAAGGTGGCCCCAATCCAAAATCCAAAATCCAAGATCGCCGTCCTCCTCTCCGGCCGCGGCAGCAACTTCCTGGCTCTTCACGCCGCGATCGGGCGGGGCGAGATCCCGGCGGAGATCGTCCTGGTGGCGAGCAACGTGGCGGACGCCCCGGGCCTCGCCAGGGCCCGCGAGCTGGGGCTCCCGGCTGTGGCGATCCCGCAGCGGGGAGAGCCGAGCCGGACGGTCCACGAGGAGAAGGTGATGGCGGCCCTGCGGGAGGCGGGCGCCGAGTGGATCTGCCTCGCCGGCTACATGCGGCTGCTCTCGCCGGCCTTCGTGGGGAGCTTCCGGCGGCGGATCGTCAACATCCATCCGAGCCTGCTCCCCGCCTTCCCCGGCCTCGACGCCCAGGCGGCTGCGCTCGCCCACGGCGTCAAGGTCTCCGGCTGCACCGTCCACCTGGTCGACGAGGGGCTCGACAGCGGCCCCATCGTCGTCCAGCGCGCCGTTCCCGTGCTCGACGGCGACACGCCGGCCGCCCTGTCGGCGCGCATCCTGGAGGCCGAGCACCTCGCCTACCCGGAAGCCCTGCGGCGGCTGCTGACCGAGCCCTGGGAGATCGCCGGGCGGCGGCTCGTCTTCGGTCCCCCTTCCAGAGGCTAGCCGTCCCGCCTTTTTGGCGGGGGAGCTTCGCCCCTCGAGATTTTCTGCCGAAATCTCGCGGGGGAGCCTTCCCCTTCCAACTTTTCCGGAAATCTTTCAGCGGGCGAGCTTCCCCCGCGAGATTTTCGCCACGGATCTCGGAGGGCGGGCTTCCCCCGCGAGATCTTTCGCGAAAATCTCACGGGGGAGGCCTCCCCTCTCAAACCGGAGCGCGGGGAAGCTTCAGCGCCGGCGCAGCGTCAGCGTGCCGGAGCTGACCTCGGCATGGGTGGCGCAGTCCTGCACGTGGAAGGTGCCGTCGATCGTGGAAGCCGTGGCGGTGTTGATGGCCACCCAGGGGCAGCTCGAGGCCGGGCTGGTGGTGGTCAAGGTCAGGGCCAGGAGATTGCTGGAGGTGAGGCCGAGCACCTCTCCGCGGCTGCTGGCGCCCGGGCAGTCGATCCACCACTGACCGTTGTAGGCGGCGTCGAGGTTCATCTCCAGCGGGCAGGTGCCGTTGAGATGGATGCCGGCGTGGACGCCGGTGATCGTGCCGATCCAGTTCCCCCGCGCGACCGGGCCGGTGGGCTCCGTCGAAGTGTGGCCGCTGCCGCCGCACCCCTGGAACGCGAGCCCCAGGCTGAGCAGGGTGACGGCGCAGATGACGGCGCAGATGAGCTTTCGCATCGTCTTCAACCTCCTTGGACCCTAGTGTAGCCGAAGAGGAATAGGGCGCCCCCGGCGCCGGTTATCCTCCCGGCGCGGATGGGTTGGGTGATGGGGTTGGCAGGAGGGTTTGACAAAGCGGCGGGCGGGTGGAATACTCCCTCTCCGCGACGGGTTGTATCCGTGGCTGGGGTGGTGGGGCGGCGGACTTTGACAGCGAAGTGACCTTCGATTCCCTGCGGCGGCATTCCTTCGGAATGCGGGCCATGGGCGAACAGATGGAACTCCCTGCGAACGACGAAGCGAGGGGGCGGCGAAAAAAGGGTTGACACCCGCGCCGGCCTGCCCTACACTTCGCCTCCCCTCGGAAACGAGGGGGACGCGAAGGCGGCTCGAAGCCGCGATCTTGGCGTCGGTTCTTTGAAAACTAGATAGAGAAAGAGAGTTGAAGTCAGCGGCCTGCTTCCGAGCTTGCGCTGGTTTCCGGGGTGGCCTTCGGGTTGTTCCGGGGACAGGGCGCTGAGCGGGAAGTGGATTCCGAAATAAAAGTGCCTGTCGGGTCTGTAGCGGACCTGGCGGGACGAAGGATCTAAACTGGAGAGTTTGATCCTGGCTCAGAATGAACGCTGGCGGCGTGCTTAACACATGCAAGTCGTGCGCGAAGGAGGCTTCGGTCTCCGGAGAGCGGCGAACGGGTGAGTAACACGTGGGTAATCTGCCTGGGAGCGGGGGATAACCTGGGGAAACTCGGGCTAATACCGCATACGTTGGTGGGGATACGTCCTCGTCAAGAAAGCTGGCCTCTGCTTGCAAGCTAGCGCTCCTGGAGGAGCCCGCGGCTGATTAGCTAGTTGGTGGGGTAATGGCTCACCAAGGCGACGATCAGTAGCCGGCCTGAGAGGGTGATCGGCCACACTGGGACTGAGACACGGCCCAGACTCCTACGGGAGGCAGCAGTGGGGAATATTGGACAATGGGCGCAAGCCTGATCCAGCAACGCCGCGTGGAGGATGAAGGTCTTCGGATCGTAAACTCCTGTCAGGTGGGACGAAGGTACGGTGGCAAACAGTTGCCGTGCTTGACGGTACCACCAGAGGAAGCCCCGGCTAACTCCGTGCCAGCAGCCGCGGTAATACGGAGGGGGCGAGCGTTATTCGGAATTATTGGGCGTAAAGGGCGCGTAGGCGGCCCGACAAGTCAAAGGTGAAATCCCTCGGCTCAACTGAGGAACTGCCTTTGAAACTGTCGGGCTTGAGGCCGGGAGAGGGTAGTGGAATTCCCAATGTAGCGGTGAAATGCGTAGATATTGGGAGGAACACCAGTGGCGAAGGCGGCTACCTGGACCGGTACTGACGCTGATGCGCGAAAGCGTGGGTAGCAAACAGGATTAGATACCCTGGTAGTCCACGCTGTAAACGATGGGTGCTCGGTGTCGCGGGTATCGACCCCTGCGGTGCCTTAGCTAACGCGTTAAGCACCCCGCCTGGGGAGTACGGTCGCAAGGCTGAAACTCAAAGGAATTGACGGGGGCCCGCACAAGCGGTGGAGCATGTGGTTTAATTCGATGCAACGCGAAGAACCTTACCTGGGCTTGAACTGTGGTGGACCGTTCTGGAAACAGGATTTCCCCTTCGGGGGCCGCCATAGAGGTGCTGCATGGCTGTCGTCAGCTCGTGTCGTGAGATGTTGGGTTAAGTCCCGCAACGAGCGCAACCCCTATCCTTAGTTGCCAGCGAGTCAAGTCGGGAACTCTAAGGAGACTGCCCCGGAAATCGGGGAGGAAGGTGGGGATGACGTCAAGTCCTCATGGCCTTTATGTCCAGGGCTACACACGTGCTACAATGGGCGGCACAAAGGGTTGCAAAAACGCGAGTTGGAGCTAATCCCAAAAAACCGTCCTCAGTACGGATTGCAGTCTGCAACTCGACTGCATGAAGCTGGAATCGCTAGTAATCCCAGATCAGCACGCTGGGGTGAATACGTTCCCGGGCCTTGTACACACCGCCCGTCACATCACGAAAGTTGGTTGTACCGGAAGCCGGTGCTCTAACCCTTCGGGGAGGAAGCCGTCCATGGTATGCCCAGCGATTGGGGTGAAGTCGTAACAAGGTAGCTGTAGGAGAACCTGTGGCTGGATCACCTCCTTTCTAGGAGCGAGCGAGTCCTGAAGCCCATATCGAAGCTGATAACAGGTGAACGGACACTCGCAACCAAGGTCGATCCGCTGACCTCCTCTCTCATTTCTCTATCTAGTTTTTAGCGAATCGGCGCGCGCCCATCTGGGCAAACCGCGTTGGTCGCGAGCGTTCATTGACAACTGAATCGGGTTAGAAGCGATAGGATTCGCCGGGAAAAGAGATACTCAAGTTTGGTCAAGCTACTAAGGGTACACGGTGGATGCCTTGGCGCAGAGAGGCGATGAAGGACGCGGTAAGCTGCGAAAAGCCTCGGGGAGCCGCAAACAGGCTGTGATCCGGGGATTTCCGAATGGGGCAACCCGGCAGGGCAATACCCTGCCATCCTCGAGTGAATTCATAGCTCGCAGGAAGCGAACGGGGGGAAGTGAACCATCTCAGTACCCCCAGGAAGAGAAAACAAGAGTGATTCCGTCAGTAGCGGCGAGCGAACGCGGAAGAGCCCAAACCGGTCGGGTGCCAAGCCCGCAGGCGTTGCCTGACCGGGGTTGTGGGGCGTTGTTGGGTTCGGTTGCGGCCGAGCCGGGGAGTTATAAATCACCAGTTTAGCAGAAGGCTCTGGAACGAGCCGCCATAGAAGGTGAAAGCCCTGTCGGCGAAAGATTGGTGACTTCCTTACAATGTTCCCGAGTACCACGGGGCACGTGGAACCCCGTGGGAAACTGGGTCGACCATGATCCAAGGCTAAATACTCCTCTGCGACCGATAGTGAACCAGTACCGTGAGGGAAAGGTGAAAAGCACCCCTGTTAGGGGAGTGAAATAGTACCTGAAACCGTGTATCTACAAGCAGTGGAAGCGCTATGGCCGCAAGGCAAAGCGCGACCGCGTGCCTTTTGCATAATGAGCCGGCTAGTTACTGTCACTGGCAAGGCGAAGCGACGTGCCGAGCCGAAGCGAAAGCGAGTCTGAATAGGGCGACAGAGTCAGTGGTAGTAGACGCGAAGCGAGATGATCTACCCATGGCCAGGGTGAAGCTGAGGTAACACTCAGTGGAGGCCCGAACCAGTGTTGGTTGAAAACAGCTTGGATGAGCTGTGGGTAGGGGTGAAAGGCTAATCAAATCTCGTCATAGCTCGTTCTCCTCGAAATAGCTTTAGGGCTAGCCTCGTGGATTGCATCGCGGAGGTAGAGCACTGAATGGACTAGGGGCCC
>CAWCIU010000008.1:1187500-2398265 GCA_963795735.1 uncultured Acidobacteriota bacterium
TTCCGAATGGGGCAACCCGGCAGGGCAATACCCTGCCATCCTCGAGTGAATTCATAGCTCGCAGGAAGCGAACGGGGGGAAGTGAACCATCTCAGTACCCCCAGGAAGAGAAAACAAGAGTGATTCCGTCAGTAGCGGCGAGCGAACGCGGAAGAGCCCAAACCGGTCGGGTGCCAAGCCCGCAGGCGTTGCCTGACCGGGGTTGTGGGGCGTTGTTGGGTTCGGTTGCGGCCGAGCCGGGGAGTTATAAATCACCAGTTTAGCAGAAGGCTCTGGAACGAGCCGCCATAGAAGGTGAAAGCCCTGTCGGCGAAAGATTGGTGACTTCCTTACAATGTTCCCGAGTACCACGGGGCACGTGGAACCCCGTGGGAAACTGGGTCGACCATGATCCAAGGCTAAATACTCCTCTGCGACCGATAGTGAACCAGTACCGTGAGGGAAAGGTGAAAAGCACCCCTGTTAGGGGAGTGAAATAGTACCTGAAACCGTGTATCTACAAGCAGTGGAAGCGCTATGGCCGCAAGGCAAAGCGCGACCGCGTGCCTTTTGCATAATGAGCCGGCTAGTTACTGTCACTGGCAAGGCGAAGCGACGTGCCGAGCCGAAGCGAAAGCGAGTCTGAATAGGGCGACAGAGTCAGTGGTAGTAGACGCGAAGCGAGATGATCTACCCATGGCCAGGGTGAAGCTGAGGTAACACTCAGTGGAGGCCCGAACCAGTGTTGGTTGAAAACAGCTTGGATGAGCTGTGGGTAGGGGTGAAAGGCTAATCAAATCTCGTCATAGCTCGTTCTCCTCGAAATAGCTTTAGGGCTAGCCTCGTGGATTGCATCGCGGAGGTAGAGCACTGAATGGACTAGGGGCCCTACAAGGTTACCGAATCCAATCAAACTCCGAATGCCGCAGATGTGTACCACGGGAGTCAGACTACGGGGGATAAGCTCCGTGGTCGAGAGGGAAAGAACCCAGACCGCCAGCTAAGGTCCCCAAGTATCCGCTAAGTGGAAAAGGATGTGGAGACGCACAGACAGCCAGGAGGTTGGCTTAGAAGCAGCCACCCTTTAAAGAAAGCGTAATAGCTCACTGGTCAAGTGGCTCTGTGCCGATAATTCAACGGGGCTCAAGCGGATCACCGAAGCTGCGGATTTCAATGTCTCTTCGGAGGCGTTGGAGTGGTAGAGGAGCATTCCGTAGGCGTTGAAGTCAGACCGGAAGGACTGGTGGAGCGTACGGAAGAGACCCTGCCGGCACAAGTAGCGATAAAGCGTGTGAGAACCACGCTCGCCGAAAGTCTAAGGTTTCCTGAGGAAGGTCAATCCGCTCAGGGTTAGTCGGTCCCTAAGGCGAGGCCGAAAGGCGTAGTCGATGGATAACAGGTTAATATTCCTGTACCGGCACGGAATCGTTATCACCGATGGGGTGACGCAGAAGGATAGCCCAGCCTGCCATTGGATGCGCAGGTTCAAGCGTGTAGGCGGGAAGAGTAGGCAAATCCGCTCTTCCTCAACGCCAAGGCGTGACGTCGAGGCCTTCGGGCCATAAAGTGGGTGACTCCATGCTGCCAAGAAAAACCTCTAGGGAGAGTCCGGGCCGACCGTACCGTAAACCGACACAGGTAGACGGGGAGAGAATCCCAAGGCGCTTGAGTGATCCCCTGTAAAGGAACTCGGCAAACTCACACCGTAACTTCGGGAGAAGGTGTGCCGTTGGATGTGTAAGGGTTCGCCCCTGAAGCGTCTGGCGGTCGCAGTGAAAAGTCCCAGGCGACTGTTTACTAAAAACACAGGACTCTGCAAAGTCAAAAACGACGTATAGGGTCTGACGCCTGCCCGGTGCCGGAAGGTTAAGAGGAGGGGTTAGCCGCAAGGCGAAGCTCTGAATCGAAGCCCCGGTAAACGGCGGCCGTAACTATAACGGTCCTAAGGTAGCGAAATTCCTTGTCGGGTAAGTTCCGACCTGCACGAATGGCGTAACGATCTGGGAGCTGTCTCTACAGGGGGCTCAGCGAATCTGTAGCACCGGTGAAGATGCCGGTTACCCGCACGTAGACGAAAAGACCCTGTGCACCTTTACTGCACCCTGGCAGTGAACCCCGGTGCGCTATGTGTAGGATAGGTGGGAGGCTTTGAAGCCGGTGCGCTAGCATCGGTGGAGCCAACGGTGAAATACCACCCTTAGCGTACTGGAGTTCTAACAGAGGTCCGTGATCCGGATCCTGGACATTGTCAGGCGGGTAGTTTGACTGGGGCGGTCGCCTCCCAAAAAGTAACGGAGGCGCGCGAAGGTTCCCTCAGGCTGATTGGAAACCAGCCGTAGAGCGTAAAGGCATAAGGGAGCTTGACTGCGAGACCTACAAGTCGAGCAGGTACGAAAGTAGGCCTTAGTGATCCGGTGGTTCCGTATGGAAGGGCCATCGCTCAACGGATAAAAGGTACGCCGGGGATAACAGGCTGATCTCCGCCAAGAGTTCACATCGACGCGGAGGTTTGGCACCTCGATGTCGGCTCATCACATCCTGGGGCTGAAGCCGGTCCCAAGGGTTCGGCTGTTCGCCGATTAAAGTGGTACGTGAGCTGGGTTTAGAACGTCGCGAGACAGTTCGGTCTCTATCTCGTGTGGGCGTAGGAGACTTGAGGGGATTTGTCCCTAGTACGAGAGGACCGGGATGGACGAACCTCTAGTGCACCAGTTGTCGCGCCAGCGGCATAGCTGGGTAGCCATGTTCGGAAAGGATAACCGCTGAAAGCATCTAAGCGGGAAGCCCCCCCTGAGATGAGGTCTCCCCGAAGACCCCTGGAAGATGACCAGGTTGATAGGCAGGAGGTGTAAGCGCTGCGAGGCGTTGAGCTTACCTGTACTAATCGGTCGTTCGGCTTGACCAATTGATTCGTCTTGATTCGTCTTCAAGAACGATCTTGATTCCGCTCTCTTCCCGGCGGATCCCATCGCTGCTAACCCGATTCAAAGTTGTCTGAACACAAGCTGTCTGGACACAAGTTGTCTGAACACCACGTGTTCTTTCCATAGTTCAAGTTTTCCGGTGACTCTGGCGAGGGGGAAACACCCGTTCCCATTCCGAACACGGCAGTTAAGCCCCTCAGCGCCGATGGTACTGCGCGCGCAAGTGTGTGGGAGAGTAGGTCGTCGCCGGGAATTGATTTTAAAATGGCCCTTGGGTAACCAAGGGCCATCAGTTTTTCACCCCACCCAGCCCGATATCCCGCTCTCCCGGCCCTATCCGCTGACTTGGTCCTCCGCGGCTACACCCCCAACGTTTGGCCCGACTGCGCCGTAGTAAAGTAGATCGCAGACTTTGTATTGAAAGGAAGCTCCAATGTCGAAAGCAGTCTTCATGGGGGGAGCGCTGGCGCTCGGTCTCGCGACCGCGGCCTGGGCCGGTCCCACGCCGCAGGGAGCACCGTTTCGCGTCAGCTCCTGCGCGACCTGCCGCCAGGAGTCGCCGGCCGTCGCCGGATCCCCTTCCGGCGGCTTCGTGGCCGTCTGGAAGGGAGCGAGCCCGACCGATCCCAACGTGGTCGCCGGCCGGTTCTTTTCGAGCGCGGGGACCCCGTTGGCCGCCGACTTCCTCGCCGGCAACAGCGCCGCGGCGGACCAGTACGACGCCGCGGTAGCGCGCGACAAGCAGGGCAACTTCATCGTGGTCTGGTCCGACGTCGCGGGCGGCAACAGCGAGATCATGGCCCAGCGGTACCAGGCGAACGGCACGCCGACGGGCGCCGCCTTCAAGGTGAACCAGGATCCGGCCGGGACGCCCACCATCCCCGCCGACTTCAATCCCGTGGTCGCGGGGACGAACGACGGCGGCTTCATCGTGGTCTGGATGAACCTGCTGCCGAACAGCCCCTCCTTTCCTGGCACCACCCCGCAGGTGCTGGCCCGCAAGATCAGCGCGGCCGGCGTGCCGGTCGGCGCCCAGGTCAAGATCAGCACCGGCCTGGTCAGCGGCGATCGACCGGACGTCTGCGTGGACACCGCGGGCCGGCCGGTGGCGGTCTGGACGAGCGTGGACGGCTTCCCGCTCTTCCTGGCCAACCACAAGGGGGTGTCGCTGCGCCGGCTGACCCCCGCGGGCGCTCCCACGGGACCGGCCGAGACGGTGGTCGCTCCGGCGGTGGCCGGCTCGGTCCGGCCGGCGGTCTCCTGCGGCGGTGGCAGCACCTTCGTGGTGGTCTGGCACAGCGATCAGGCGCCGGCGGTGGAGCGGACCGACATCCTGGGCCAGCGCTTCACCCGCCTGGGGCGCGCGGCCGGGCCGGTCTTCCGGATCAACGCCACGACGGCCAAGGACCAGCAGAACCCGTCGATCGCCCACGATCCGCAGGGGAGCTTCGTGGTCGTCTGGCAGTCGAACGCGGGCACGCAGGTCAGCATCAACGGCCGGCGCTTCGCCGCGAACGGCACCCCCCTCACCCCGGACTTCGAGGTGATCTCCGGCCCCGCGAACGCCGCGACGCCCCTCAGCCCGGACGTTGCCGGGGTCGGCGCCACGGGCGGCTTCGTGGTCGTCTGGCAGGCCGGCTCGCAGGGCGTCTTCGGCCGGCGCTTCACTCCGTAATCTGCCCGCCGCGGTCGCCCGCTGGAGGATCGAGCGGCGTCCGTCCCGCGACCAGCGCGGTGACGGCCGCCGCTCCCGCGTTCTTGAGCGCCGCGGCGGCGGCGTCCAGGGTTGCCCCGGTCGTCGCCACGTCGTCGACCAGCAGGATGCGGAGGCCGCGGGCGCGCTCGGGGTGAGGGACCCGGAAGGCCTTGCGGAGGTTGGCGAGGCGGTCGTCCCGGCCGAGCAGGCTCTGCGGCGGCGTGGCGCGACGTCGGGCGAGGGCCGGCGAGCAGGGGAGGCCGAGGCGGCCGGCCAGGGGAAGGGCGATCCGCTCCGCCTGGTTGTAGCCTCGCGCCAGGCGCCGCCGCCAGTGGAGCGGCACGGGGACCACCCGGTCGAAGCCGGTGAGGTGGTCGCTCCAGGCTGCGGCGAGCGCCGCCGCCAGGTGCCTCCCAAGGTAGTCCAGACGCCCGAACTTGAGACCCCGCACGACGGCGTCGAGCGGCGGCCGGTAGCTCCACAGGGCGAGCAGCCGGTCGAAGGCGGGCGGGTTCTGGCGGCAGGCGCCGCACCGGTAGTCCGCCGGCAGGGCATGAGCGGCGAGCGGGCGGGCGCAGACCGCGCAGGCCTCCCGGGGCAACGGAGCGAGGGCCGCCCGGCAGGTCTGGCAGAGGCCGAGGGCGGCCCCCCTCGCCGGGAGGCGCCGCCCGCAGCCGAGGCACGGCGCCGGCAGCAGCGCGTGGACCAGCCGGTCGAGCAGCCGCTCGCCGGGGGGCGGCGCGACGCCGGAGGGGTCCGATGCGTATAACGGATCAGCCATGGAAACGTGACGCTATACTCTCAGGAACTGGGCGGTCCGGAGAGAGCCGGGCGCCGAATCGAGCGGAACCGTGAAGGAGGGGACTTTGATCCGGAATCATCGCCTGTTCGGCAGGCTGCTGTCGGCCTTTTCGCTGCTCTTGCTGCCCGCCGTTGGGCCCGCCGCGGCCGGCGCGCAGGAGCTCTACAACTACACCGTGGGGGTCCTCGGCGGGATCGGCGGCTCGTTCGACGCCAGTCCGGGCAACAGCCTCACCAACTCCAACCTGCAGCTCAACCTCGGGATCGTCACCGACCCGGGCACCCACGTGGTCCTGCGCGCCGGCAAGCTCGCGCTCGACAAGAACACGTTCTTCGGCTCGCTGAGCGGGGCGGACATGAAGTACCTCACGATCGGCGGGGAGTACCGCTATCAGGAGTCGACCTATCAGTCGGGGATCTACGCCGCCCTGGGCGCCTATCGCCTGCAGGGGACCTCGTCCTCCAACCGCAAGGACTCCCAGGATACGTGGGGCGCTTCGGTAGGGTTCACCGGTGAGCTGCCGGTCAAGCGCTGGCTGGGCATCCAGGCCGAGCTCTCGGGCCACTACGTCAACTTCAAGGAGGCCCAGTTCTTCGCCATGGCCCAGGCGGGCATCGTCTTCCATTTTTAGAAATCGGGTAGAAATCGGGAGATAGAGATCTGGACCGCCGCCGCCTAGCCGCCGGGCCGCAGCGCGGCGGTCCGGTTCGCGCCTTGCAGATGCGCGGCGATCTCCGCCCGCAGGGCGGGATCGTCCCAGTCCGTCATCCCCACGAACTTACGCACTACCTGCCCGCGGACCACCAGATAGGTCTCGGGGAGCTTGTCCGTGCCGTAGCGGTTCGCCGCCTTCCAGTTGGGATCGAACAGCACCATCTCGGAGCCGGGCCCCAGGAAGGTGCGGACATGGTCGGCGGAGTCGGCGACCGCGACCATCAGCACCGTGAAGTCGGAGTGGCCGGAAAAGTCGTGGCTCAGCCGCTGCAGCTTCGGGGCCTCCTGGATGCAGGGCGGGCACCAGGTGGCCCAGAAGTGGACGAGGGTAACCGGGGAGAGGCGCGAGCCGATGGTGGCCGACCGGCCCATCGAATCGTACAGGGACCCGCCGGGCTCCTGGATCGAGCCGCCGCCCTTGGGCCAGAAGAGGGCCGCGAGCGCGCAGACGGCGAGAGCCGCGAGACCCAGCTTGGCGGGCAGGCCGAGGCGCGACCCGGTGGCCGGTACGATCGCTGGTACGACCGCCGGCACGGTTCCGTTCGGATCGTTCGTGGAATTCATGCAGTGACTCCGGTGTTGGAGAACCGGCTCGGGCTTTGACCCGGGAATCCGATTGACCCTAGAGTACAGCACGGACCCGAAAACATTGCACAACCTGGAAGAGACCAAGTCTTCACGCCCCCGGCGGGCGTTCCTGGTGGGGCTCATCCTGCCGGGGCAGCCGGGGTACGTCGTCGAGGAGCACCTCGAAGAGCTGGCGCAGCTCGCGGATACGGCGGGCGCCGAGGTGGTGGGCCGCGCCGTGCAGGCGCGCAAAGCGCCGGACCCGGCGACCTCCATCGGCAAGGGCAAGGCCGAGGAGATCGCCACCGCCGCCCGCGAGCTGGGGGCGGACCTGCTGATCTTCGACGACGACCTTTCGGGGAGCCAGGCCAAGAATCTCGCCGAGCTGACCAAGCTTTTGATCATGGACCGTAGCGCCCTGATTCTCGACATCTTCGATCTGCGGGCGCAGAGCCGCGAGGCGCGCACGCAGGTCGAGCTCGCCCGGCTCAAGTACATGCTGCCCCGCCTGACCCGGCAGTGGAGCCACCTCTCCCGCCAGGGGGGCGGCGTCGGCACGCGCGGCGGCGAGGGGGAGAGCCAGCTCGAGCAGGACCGCCGCGTCCTGCGGGTCCGCGTCCGCCGGCTGGAGGAGGACCTGGAGAAGATCGAGCGCACCCGTGGCGTGCAGCGGCACGGCCGCAAGGATGTTCCGTCCGTCGCTCTCACCGGCTACACGAACGCCGGCAAGTCGACCCTGTTCAACCGGCTGACCGCCGCCGGCACGCTCGCCGAGAATCGCCTGTTCGCCACCCTCGACGCCAAGCTCCGGCGCGGCGCGGTGGAGGGCTCCCGCACGGCGGTCTTCGCCGACACGGTCGGTTTCATCCGCAAGCTGCCGCACCACCTGGTCTCCTCGTTCCGCAGCACCCTGGGGGAGATCACCGCGGCCGATCTGGTTCTCCACGTCGTCGACCGCAGCCACCCGCGCTGGCAGGAGCAGGCCGAGGTGGCCGAGGCCGTGATGGACGAGCTGGGGGTCGACCGCGAGCGGGTGATCAAGGTGTTCAACAAGAGCGACCTCGTCCCCGCGGACGCTCCCCGCGACGGCGCGCTCTGGGTTTCGGCGGCGACGGGGGAGGGCATCCCCGCCCTCAAGGCCGAGCTGGCCCGCCGGCTCGGCTTCGGCGCAGACCCTGAGGCTTTGGCGGTCGAGGCAGCCGTCAGCCTCGAGTAGTGCCTGGTTGCCCCGCGAAGCCGACTGGCAGCGCCGCAGGCGCGTGCACGAAGGAGGCGAGCAGGGGCCAACGAGGACACTGCCGAGCCTCGATCCCGTTTGACACCCTCCGCCTCCGCTGAGTACAATCCGCGCTCCTGAGGGGCCGTAGCTCAGTTGGGAGAGCGCTTGAATGGCATTCAAGAGGTCGTCGGTTCGATCCCGATCGGCTCCACCAGTCCTTAATCCCTCCTCGATCAGTCCATACCGGCAGCTTTGAATCGGTGATCTCGCCCGGCGGGTTGGGCGCGGTGCCGACCTGTGCCTATTCGTCCGGCGGAACGATCAGGACGGACTTGCCGGTGCCGCCCAGGATCTGCAGGGTGACGTCGGAGCGGCGGGAGCGCTCCCCGGGGCGGGGCGCGTGGCGGCCCAGAACGATCAGGTCGTAGCTCCCCTCCGCGGCCTCGGCGAGGATGCCGGGGAGGGCGGCGCGCGCCGGCCGGAGGACGGAGCGGCCGGGCACCTCCAGCCCCCGCAGGGTGGCGAGACCGGCGTCCAGATGGGCCTTCACCCAGGGGGCCGGCCCGGACCCTTCCGGCAACACGTGAAGCAGGGTCACCTCGGCCCCGAGCCGGCGCGCCAGCCACCCTCCCACCCGCACGTCCGCCTTACCCGGCTCGCCGACGGCGGTGCAGATCAGGATACGCGAGAAGGTCGCGGGCTCCCCCTGGACGATGAGGAGGGGGGTCGCCAGCCCGTCCAGCAGCCGGCGGAAGATCTCCCCGCGGGTGCTCGGATGGCTCGAATGGCTCGGATGGTGGAGGATCACGAAGTCGTAGAGGCTCTGGCGCTGCTCGGCGGTGACCTCCTCGGCCGGATCGCCGCGCCGCACCACCGGCTCGGCGTCGGGCAGCCCCTGGGCCACGGCGCGCTCGGTCAGCGAGGCGCGCAGCGGCTCGACGCCGTCCGCGTCGGCCGTCACCGCGAGCACGCAGGCCTTGGCGCCGAGCGGCCCCTGGAGGGCGCGGACGAACGGGAACGGCGCCGGGCTTCCCTGGTCCGGCAGGTCGCAGACGAGGAGGCGCGGCTGCTGCGGAGCCAGGATGTGCCAGCCGCGCAGGCTCACCCAGACCTCCGGACCGCTCACGTCCGCCTCGGCCGGCAGGACGGCGTCGATCAGGAGCCCCTCCTCGCCGTAGACCGCGGGCGCCACCTGCCGGGTGCCGGGGATCGGCGGCATCCGCACGCGCACCCGGCGCAGCGCGCCCAGGAAGTTGCGTTCGACGATCGTCCCCTGGCCGAACAGGCGCGTTCCGCGCTCGGGCGGCCCGGCCGAGATCTCCACCTGCTCGGGCCGCACCAGCACCCGCGCCCGCTCATCCTCCTCGTGCTCGACCGCGGCCGGGATGGGGAGCGCCAGCGGGCCGATCTGGGCGGCGCCCTCCCGCGCCCGCCCCACCAGCACGGTGCCCGCCCCCAGGAAGGTCGCTCCGAAGAGGGTGAGCGGCCGGGCGTAGAGCGCCTCGGGCGCGCCCACCTCGAGCAGCTCGCCGCGCTCCATCAGGCCGATCCGGTCGGCGAGCTCGAAGGCCTCCTCCTGGTCGTGGGTGACCAGGATGGCGGTGACGCCGAGCTGCCGCTGGATCTCGCGCAGGTTGCGCCGGAGCTGGGAGCGGATCTTGACGTCGAGCGCGCCGAACGGCTCGTCGAGCAGCAGCACCGAGGGCTCGTGGACCAGGGCGCGGGCGAGCGCCACCCGCTGCTGCTGGCCGCCGGAGAGCTGGCCGGCGTAGCGGTTGCCGAAGCCGCCGAGCCCCACGCGGTCGAGCAGCTCCTCGCGCCGCCGGGCGCGCTCGGCGGCGGCGACCTTGCGGATCTTCAGCGGGAACTCGATGTTCTCCCCGACGCTCATGTGGCGGAAGATCGAGTAGTTCTGGAACACCAGGCCGATCCCCCGCTCCTGGGGCGGCAGGAAGGTCACGTCCCGCTCGCGCAGCCAGATGCGGCCGGAGTCGGGGATGGTGAGCCCGGCGACCATGCGCAGGATGGTGCTCTTGCCGCTGCCGCTCGCCCCGAGCAGCACGAAGAGCTCGCCGTCCTCGATCTCGAGCGAGGTGGGCTTGACCACCGGCTGGCCGCCGAAGCTCTTGGCGAGCTTTTCGATACGGATCGACATCAGCGCCTGGCGCTTCCCGCGCCCCCCGAGTAGCGCAGCAGGAAGAAGAAGATGACGAACGACAGCGCCGCCAGCACGGCGGCCACCGCGTTGGCCTGGGCCACGTTGCCCGCCTCGAACTGGGCGAAGATGTAGAGTGGCGCCGTCTGGGTGCGCAGGCGCAGGTTGCCGGAAACCATCACCGTGGCGCCGAACTCCCCCAGCGAGTGGGCGAAGGTGAGCAGGGTGCCGCTGAACAGGCCGCCGCGCAGGGCGGGCAGGATCACGTAGCGGAACGTCTGCCACTTGCCCGCCCCCAGCGTGTAGGCGGCCTCCTCGTAGGTCACCTCGAGCTCGTCGAGCAGCGGCTTGACCGCCCCCAGCATGTAGGGGAAGGTGACGAAGAGGTGGGCGAGCAGCACGCCCGCCGGGGTGAACATCGGCTGCAGGCCCAGCGGCTCCAGCGCCTTGCCGAAGAGGCCGATCGGTCCCCACAGCAGCAGCAGCGAGGTGCCCACCACCACGGTCGGGATCGCCACCGGCAGGTTGATGGCGATCGCCAGCGGCCGCTCTCCCGGGAAGCGGTATTTCGACAGCACGTAGGCCGCCCAGGTGCCGAGCACGGCGTTGATCGCCGCGGTGAGGAAGGCGATCAGCAGGCTGAAGCGGAGGGCGAACTGGGCGTCCTCGTTCGAGAACGCCTTCCAGAACCCCGCGAGACCGCCGCGCAGGGCGAAGACGAAGACCGCCGCGATCGGCATCAGGATCAGCGGCAGCAGGACGAGGACGAGCATGCCGACCGGCAGGGCGGCGGCGCCGCGGCGCGCTCCGGGGGCGTCGCCGGTCACCGGTCGATCTCCTTCAGCACGCGGTCCTTCCAGATCCCGTCCACGATCTCCTTCTTCACCCGGTCCCAGCCGCCGAAGTCGCCGACCAGGAACGGGTCCGGGATGACGCCGAAGGCAGGGTTGCCGGTGTTCAGCCGGTCGTCGACGCTACGGAAGCCGCGCCGCACGAACAGGCGTTGCGCCGGCTCGCTCCACAGGAAGGAGACCAGGGCGTCGATCAGCGGGCGTTCGGAAGGGGCGATGTTCTTGTCGAGGATCACCAGGGTGTGCTCCGAGAGGACCGTGCTGGGAGGATAGACGATCTCCCCCGGCAGCGTGCCCTTGGTGGCGTCCTTGAGGACGTCCTGCTCGTAGGTGACGAGCGCGTCGCCGAAGCCGTTCTCGAACTGGGTGCGGGCGGCGCGCGCCGAGGCCGCCTGGGCGGCGACGTGGCGCCAGACCCCAAGCAGGGCCTGAAATCCCGCCTGGCGCGGGTCGCCGCCGTGCCTGGAGCGGTCGCGCCGGGCGGCCGAGCCGTACTCGGCGAGGATCGCCCAGTTGGCGCCCCCCGAGGTCAGCGGGTCGGGATGGACCACCTTCACCCCCGGCCGGGCGAGATCGGAGAAATCGTGGATCCCCTTTGGGTTTCCCTTGCGCACCACGAGCACGAAGGGGGTGCGGTTGACCACCCCGCCGTGAGGCAGGCGGCGCCAGGAGCCCGCCGGGATGACGCCGGCTTTGGCCAGCCGCTCGGCGTCGAGCTCGAGCGAGAGCAGGGCGACCTGCGCCGGCACGCCCAGGGTGAGCTGGTTGGTGACCGTGCCGGAGCCGGAGAAGGAGGTGACGAACTCGATCCGCTCGCCGGTGCGCTGGCGCCAGCGCCGGGCGAACTCGGGGAGCACGTCCTGGTTCATCGCCTCGGCGAGGATGCTGAAGCCGTAGAAGACGACCGTGCGCGGGCGCGCCGGCTGCCCGGGGACCGGCAGCCAGGGCCAGAGCGCGTAGAGCAGCAGGGCGGCGCCGGCGGCCAGGACGAGCCCTCCGCGCAGCCGGGCGAGGCGTTCGGAATCGCGCTCCATGGCGGCAAAGACTATCCCGGCCGCGCCTTTCCTTGAAACCCAAGGCCCGCATTGGCTACACTCCCTGCTGGGATCGAGATCCAAGGGTAGCGGGACAGCGCAGCCGGGGCCGGGATTGCGGTCGGGGACGGCCCGCCGTCTGGGGTGTTCCGGCGCGTCCCGGTTGCGCTAAAATTCGGGATTCCTTCCGGGAGAGCGCCGTGCAGCCAAGGAAAGTGCTCGTCGTCGACGACTCGAAGCTGATGCATAAGATGTACGAGGTGATGCTGCGCCAGTATCCGCTGGTCTACGCCCTCGACGGCCGTCAGGCGCTCGACCGCCTGCGGGAGAATTCCGACGTCGAGCTGGTCCTGCTCGACATCAACATGCCGAACATGAACGGGCTGGAGTTCCTCGCCCAGCTCCGCTCCGACGGGGAGCGGGCCGCGCTGCCGGTGATCATCATCAGCACCGAGGGGCGCGAGGAGGACACCGCCCGCGGCATCGAGGCCGGCGCCAACGCCTACATCAAGAAGCCGTTCCACAGCGAGGAGATCCTCGACGTGATCGCCCGCCTGGAGACGAAGGGCCCCGCGCTTTGAGCGAGAGGAGCGCCACGGAGTCGCCGAAGTCGCGCCTGGACGCGCCGGGCGTCGGTCTCGACCTGGTTGGCGAGCTGCGCTCGACGCTCGAGCGGGCGGGCGAGCTGGTGCGGGTGGTCGAGGCGAACCTCCGCGGCGCCACCGAGGTCGGCGAGGGGGCGAGCGCCGCCGAGCGCATCGCCGAGCTGGAGCGCCGGCTCTCCTCGGCCGAGTCGGACGTCAAGGAGCTCGCCTCCCGGCTGGTCGACTCCGAGCACCAGGGCGGCCGGCTGATGAACCTCTACGTCGCCACCTACCAGCTCCACGCCACGCTCGATCCGGCCGAGGTGCAGGAGACGATCGCCGAGATCGCCATCAACCTGCTCGGCGCCGACCAGTTCGTGCTGCTGCTGCGCCGCGACGAGGGGGAGGGGTACGAGATCGCCCTGCTCGAGGGGATGTACGACGGCGTCCTCCCGTTCTATGACGGCGAGACCTACAAGGGCGGCGACCCGATGGTGGACTCGACGATCAAGGACGGCGTGCTGCGGCTGGGGCCCACGGCCGAGTCGCAGGCGCTCGCCGCGGTGCCGCTGCGGGTGCAGAATGACATCGTCGGTGCCCTCGTGGTGCTGAAGCTCCTCGACCACAAGCCGGTCCTTCGCGCCGAAGACCGCGACCTGCTCGACCTGCTCTCCGCCCACGCAGCGTCGGCCATGTTCGCGGCGCGGCTGTTCGCCACCAAAGACCGCAAGCTCCGCACGCTCGAGAGCCTGGTCAAGCTGGCGCGCGGGGAATAGGCTTTGGGAATCTCCGGCAGCCTCAAGGACGTCTCCGTCGCCGACGTGATGCAGTTCATTCACCTCGGCCGGCGCACGGGGACGCTCCTGCTCTCCCGCGGCAACGAGCGGGCGATGATCGGCTTCCACGGTGGCCGGCTGGTCTCGGCCCAGGCGCCGCGCACCCCGAAGCTGGGGTATCTCCTGGTCTCCTCGGGAATGATCGACCGCGGCATCCTCGACGCCGCCATCCGCGCCCAGACCGAGGAGCGCGAGCGCCGCTCGCTCGGCCAGATCCTCGTCACCTCGGGCTCGATCGACGCCCACGGGCTGCGCCAGATGATCGCCGAGCAGATCGAGCAGGCGGTCTCCGAGGTGATGGTCTGGGATACCGGCACCTTCGAGTTCGCCATCGACGACCTGCGGCCGATCGACGACATCGCGCTCTACCCGAGCGACGTGCTGCCGGACGCCGACATCAACACCCAGATGGTGCTGCTCGAGGCGGCGCGGATCTTCGACGAGCGCAACCGGGACGGCACGAACCCGACCCATCCTTCCCATGCGTCCTCCGAGCCGAGGCACTCTGCGTCCTCTCGCGGCAGCTACGAAGAGGGGGACTCGACTCACCCCACCCTCCTCGACCCGGCCGCCGGCGCGCTCGCCCTGGCCCAGACAACCCAGACAAGCCAGACAACCCAGACAACCGAGCCGGCCGTGCAGGCGGGCGGGGCCGAGCTCGAGCTGCGCGAGACCCCCACGCACGCCGCCGAGCGTCTGCGCCTGCAGATCGTCTCCCTGGACGTTCCCTTCGCCGAGCAGCTCGCCGAGGCGATGCAGCACGAGGTGGCGGGGACGGAGCTCGTGCCGCTCGACCACGCCGGCACCGCCGAGCCGGGCGAGCCGCCGCCGATCGTGCTGCTCGACCTGCGCCGCGGCGGCGTCACCCTGGAGGAGGCGGGGCCGCTACGGCGCGCCTACCCGCGGGCGTCGTTCATCGCCCTGGTCGAGCCCGGGACGCCGTTTGCCCGGGTCTACGAGGTGGGGATGATGGCGGCCCTGCCGGCCGAGGTGGAGGCCGTGGTCGCCTGCGTCGAGAACGTCATCGAGAGCCGGCGCGACCTGTTGCGCGGCGCGCCGCGGCCGGACACCAAATCGGGCGTTGCCCGCCTGCGGCGGGTGTTCGGCGACCTGCGCTCGGGGCTGATCTCGGCCACCGTGGCGCTCAACCTGATGCACATCATCTCGGAGTCGGTCGAGCGGGCGGTGCTCTTCCTGGTCAAGCGCGATCACCTGGTGGCGCTGGGAGCCTTCGGCACCGATTCCAAGGGGCGGCCGCTCGCCGAGGTGACCCGCGCCCTCAAGGTCCCCCTGGACGTGGGGAGCGCGCTCGCCGAAAGTCTCGACACCGGCGAGGTGCAGGCCGTCACCTTCGAGGGGGCCAACCTCCCCGAGCCTCTCCGCTCGATGGTCGGTCCCCCCCGCAATGGCCAGGTGGTGATCTTCCCCGTCCTCGGCTCGCAGCGGGTCATCTCCGTGATCTACACGGACAATGGCGACAGCGAGAAGACGATCGAGGACATCGACATCCTGGAGCTGGCGACGGCCCAGGTCGGCATGGCCTTTGAGAACGAGCTGCTGCGCCGGCAGATCTCGCAGGGGAAGTAAGAGGCTACGCTACAAGCTACCGCGGCCCGCCCGCCAGGGGCTGGGCGGCATACCCGGCGGGAACCTCATAGGAGCCGGCCGGCGCGTCCTTGGTCTCCATCGAAACCAGCTCCTCGCGGGTCTTGAAGCGGTTGGCCCCCATCTGCACGTCCGCCTCCTGGAGCACGGGGAAGCCCTCGATCTGCTCGAGCTTGCGGGCCAGCTCGCCGGAGCCGGGCTGGAGGGCGGCGAGGCTCGCGGCCAGGTGGTTGCAGGCCGGATAGACGCCGACGTCCTTGCTCGCCCAGATCGTCGTGTCGAGGCGCAGCCCCGAGGGGTTCGAGATGTCCACCCTGTACTTGCGGGCGTTCCAGCTCCCGATCTTCTTCGTCTCGGTGGTCGCGGTCATCTGGACCTTCATCTGCGCCGCGGCCGGGGCGGCCACCTTGTCCGGGTCGACGGGGAAGGCGAGCTCGCTGTAGGTCTTCTCCCCGTGGTTGATCACATAGAGCTTCTTGCGGTCGAGCCGCAGGATGTAGGAGGAGTCCCCGTCGTCCCGGCGGAGCTTGTCGCCGTCGATCCAGATCCGGACCTCGCCGCCCTGCGGCTGGTCCATCTTGAGCCCCTCGATGCTGCTGCGCACGGTCAGCAGCGTGTCCGCGAGCCCGGGAGCAGCGGCGAGGAGCAGAGCGAGGGCAAGGACGGCACGTCTCGGCATACGGCGATTCCTCAACAATGAAGACGGGAAGAAGAGAGGATAGCTTAGCGGTCGCTCCCCGGCTTGACAAGGCGGTCCGGGCCGGCCGGAGTGGGTCTCCTCCGCAGGAAATCCCCACTTCCCGGGTTTCAGTAGCAGAATGGAGACGAAGACACCCGCAAAGGAGCCGTTCATGAAAGTCACCGTTCCCGCCGTCCTGCTCGCCGCTTCCGTCGCCGTCTGCGCGGCCTGGACCGGGGTTTCTCATAGTGATACCGATAAGCCGGCCGCCGTCCACATGCCGTGGAAGGCGGCGGGGCTCACCGAGCGGCAGGCGGCGTCCCACCTGCTGAACCGCTTCGCCTTCGGCCCCCGGCCGGGCGAGGTGGATGCCGTGGCCAAGATGGGACTCGACCGCTGGTTCGAGCGCCAGCTCGGGGCCGACCTCTCCGACGCCAAGGTCCAGGAGGACCTGCGCGACCTGCCGGCCCTCGGCATGACGACCGCGCAGATCTTCCAGACCTACCCTCCGGGGGGCATGGTCCTCCTTCAGGCCAAGCAGGCCGGGATCATCCCCGAGGACATCAAGAAGGGGGATCTCAAGAACAAGGAGAATGAAGAGGAGAGGAAGGCCCTCAAGGACAAGGTGATGGCCTTCGCCGCCGAGAAGGGTTACCGCCCCGAAAAAGAGCTGCTCGGCCAGTTGATGACCCAGAAGCTGGTGCGCGCCGTCGAGTCCGAGAATCAGCTCGAAGAGGTGATGACCGACTTCTGGTACAACCACTTCAACGTCTCGCTGACCGACAACAAGGTCCGCCCCTACCTGCTCTCCTACGAGCGGGACGCCATCCGCCCGCACGCCCTGGGCAACGTCCGCGACCTCCTCGAGGCCACCGCCAAGAGCCCGGCCATGCTCGTCTACCTCGACAACGCGCAGTCCACGGCCGCGCCGGACGAGCCGACGACGATGCAGGACGAGATGGGCCGCATGCCGCGCCAGCGCGCCCGTCTGGGAGGCCAGGGCGGCGGCGGGTTCGGTGGCGGCCGCTTCGGCGGCGGCGGCCGGGGTGTCTTCGGCGCCCGCCGGCTTCCCGCCGCGACGGCCGCGAACGCCAATGCCAACGCCAACGCCGCCAAGGATCCCAAGAAGCGTCCCAAGCAGCGCGGGGTCAACGAGAACTACGCCCGCGAGCTGATGGAGCTCCACACCCTGGGCGTCGACGGCGGCTACACCCAGCAGGACGTGGTCCAGGTCGCCCGCGCCTTCACCGGCTGGACGATCATGCCGGCGCAGGCCAAGGCGCGCGAGGCGGCCGAGACGCGGCTGGCCCGCGCCGGACGGGCGGGCGGCCTCGGCTTCCGCGAGCAGGGGGACTTCCTCTTCCGCGCCGACCAGCACGACGCCGCCGAGAAGACCGTCCTCGGCACCCATCTCCCCGCCGGCCGGGGGATCGAGGACGGCGAGGCGGTGCTCGACCTGCTCGCCGTCAACCCGGCGACCGCCCGGCACCTGGCTTCCAAGCTGGCCGTCCGGTTTGTCTCGGACCATCCGCCGCAAACCCTGGTGAACCGCTTGGCGAACGTCTATCTGAAGACCGGCGGTGACGTCCGCCGGATGCTGGTGGCGATCGTCGAGTCGCCCGAGTTCTGGAGCCGCGACGCCGTGGGCTCCAAGATCAAGTCCCCCTTCGAGCTCGCTGCCTCGGCGTTGCGGGTCACCGGCGGGGACATCATCGATCCGCGCGAGCTGCTCAAGTGGATCACCCGCATGGGCCAGCCCCTCTACGCCTATCAGGCGCCGACCGGCTATCCCGACCGCGCCGAGGCCTGGGTGAACACCGGCTCGCTGCTCAACCGGATGAACTTCGGCCTCCAGCTCGCGGCCAACCGGGTCAAGGGGGTCAGCGTCAACCTGCCGGTGATCAACCAGGGGCACGAGCCCGAGTCCCGCGAGCAGGCCCTGCGGACCTACGCCGCCCTGCTGATGCCGGGCCGGGACCTCAGCGCCACCCTGAAGCTCCTGGGACCCATGGTGACCGACCCCAACCTGGTGAAGAAGGTGGACCAGGCCGCGCCGCCGGAGAAGGCGAAGACCGTCAAGAAGGGCGATCCGGATGAGGAAATGATCTACGGCGGCTCGGAGATGACCGCGCCGGCGCGCACGGTCAAGGTCCGCGGCCTCCTGGGCGACGAGCCGAAGCAGCCGGTCGACCGCCGCCCGCCGACGCCGCTCGAGCAGGTGGTGGGGGTGATCCTGGGCTCGCCGGAGTTCCAGCGTCGCTGACTCGAAATCACGTCACTTCAAAATAGAAGATAGGAAATACGCCATGCTGAATCGCAGACTCTTCCTGAAATCCGGCGGCATCGCCCTCGTTACCCTGGGCGTGGGCGGCGGGCCGGGGTTCCTCGCCCGGGCGGCGATGGCCGCCCAGGGCACGGGCTCCACCTCGTCGCGCCGGCGCAAGACCCTGGTCACCATCTTCCAGCGCGGCGCCATGGACGGCCTCGCCGCCGTGCCGCCGATCGACGACACCCTGAAGGCCCTGCGGCCGCGGCTCGCCATGAACGGCGCGCGGATCGCGGGGGACGAGGCGCTGCTCGACCTCGGCACCGGCTTCGGTCTCCATCCGGCGCTGGCGCCGCTGCTGCCGCTCTGGCAGGAGAAGCGGCTCGGCATCGTCCACGCTGTGGGCTCGCCCGATCCCACCCGCTCGCACTTCGACGCCCAGGACTTCATGGAGACCGGCACCCCCGGCCGCAAGGGCACCCCCGACGGCTGGCTCAACCGCGCCGTGGGCCTCCTCGGCCACGAGGGCTCGCCCTTCCGGGCGGTGGCGATGACCCCGGCCCTGCCGCGCTCCCTCTACGGCAACGAGCCGGCGCTCGCGGTGACCAACCTGGCCGACTTCAAGGTCCAGCTCCCGGGCGCCGACCGCACCGCCGCCGCCGCGGGACAGGGCTTCGAGGCGCTCTACGACCAGACCTCCCAGCACCTGCTGCGCGACACGGGAAGCGAGACCTTCCGCGCCGTCCACATGCTCTCGGCGGGCGAGATCGCGCAGTACAAGCCGGCGGCCGGGGCGGAGTACCCGCAGTCGCCGCTGGGCAACGCCCTGAAGCAGATCGCCCTGCTGATCAAGTCCGACGTCGGCCTGGAGATCGCCTTCGCCGAATCCGGCGGCTGGGACACCCACGTCCAGCAGGCCGGGACCTTCAACCGGCAGGCGCGCGATCTGGCGGAATCGATCCACGCCTTCTGGACCGACCTCGGGGCTTGGCAGGACCGGGTGGTGCTGACCACGATGACCGAGTTCGGCCGCACCGTCCGCGAGAACGGCTCGGGCGGCACCGACCATGGCCACGGCTCCTGCATGTTCATCCTGGGCAACGCGATGGACGGCGGCAAGGTCCACGGTTCCTTCCCCGGCCTCGCGGAGGGCGCCCTCTACGAAGGCCGCGACCTGCCGGTGACGACCGACTTCCGCGCCGTCTTCTGCGAGCTGGCCGGCAAGCACCTGGGCGTCAAGGACGACGCCAAGCTGTTCCCGGGCTGGACGGGCCGGCGGCTGCCACTGCTACGCGCCTGAGCGGGACCTGGTTCATCGTCTCCCGGGAGACGGAGCGTCGTCCCGGGAGACAGAACGGTCCTCAGTCCCTCACCTCTTGCCCGACGTGAAATACGCCGAGAGGACGGCTCGCCGCTCGCGTTCGGCCGGACCGCTCTCGAACAGCGCCAGGACGACCGTTCCCTTTGGGTCCAGGACCAGGACCGGCTCGAACGGCCAGCGGCCGGTGCTCTGCGGGCAGTCCTTGCCCGCGGCGCAGTCCAGGCCCTCCCCCTTGTCCTGGATCTCGTAGCGGTATCCGGTGTAGTGGGCTCCGGCCGGCAGGACGAGCCGCAGCACGCGGCAGCCGGACGGCAGACCGGACGGCGCCTCACCGCTCCTCAGCCGAGCCGCGACGTCCTCGGTGCAGCCCGGCCCGCCGCCGGGAGGGATCACCTTCTCGGTCGATAGGGCTGATTCTCCCGGCTTGCACTCGAAGCAGGTGCGGTCCTGGGGCGTACGCAGCCGCACGGCATCGACGGGCGGAGCCGCGGGAGCCGGGACGGGCGCCGGAGGGGCCGGAGACGGCGTGGGCGGCGTGGGTTGTGGAGTTGGCGCTACGGGCGCGGGCGTCTCCCGCCGTGGCGGCTCGGGCGTCGCCGGGGTCTGGACCGGCGGCGCCGGCCGGACCTCGGGCTGGGGAGCCGGGGCAGCCGGCACGGGCCGGGGAGCCGGAGGAGTCGCCGTCGCGGTCCGCCCCGGAGCCGCCGCGGCGCTCCCGCGCGAGATCCTGACCTGCATCAGGCTCGTCCCCCCTCCGGCGATCCTGAGCTGCGTGGCCTGGACCAGCTCGGGCCGGCCTCTGCGGACGTTGATCTCGGCCATGTAGGTCATGAACCCGTCGTGGCTGACCTCCAGATGCCAGGCTCCCTCCGCCAGGCCGCCCACGTCCGCGTGTCCGCGGGAGTCGGTCTCCGCCGGCGCCGGGCCGTCCTTGGGATTGAGCGAGGTGTACTGGAGCAGGACGTGGGCGCCGGCGAGGGCATGGCCCTTCTGGTCCTCGGCCCGGACCTCCACCGCGGCCGGTCCGCTCCAGAGTTGGGCCTGGGCCGCGGGCGTGGCCAGCAGCAGGAGAAACGCGAGCTTGCGTAGGTCGAACCGCACGATCTGGCCCCCTTTCGGCCGGTCCATCCCGGCAACGGCATGGCGAGAGACGGGACGATTCTAGCCTGTGGCGCGGCTGAAACCTTCTCAAATCTCTTCCGTACTTCCCTCTTGACCTTCAACGACCTGGGTAGTACTATCTCGGTAGTTGAAGCGGAGGAACGATTCATGGGAACACTGGAAACAGCAGAGACAGCCCACCACCTCGGCGATCTGCAGCTCGCCATCATGCGGATCCTCTGGCGACAGGGCGAGGCCACGGTGGCGGACGTCCATGAGGCGCTCGAGCCGGAGCGGGGGCTCGCGCTGACCACCATCGCCACCATGCTGACCAAGATGGAGAAGAAGGGCGTGGTCGATCACCGCGCCGAGGGACGGCGGTTCATCTTCCGTCCCCGGGTGAGCGAGGACCAGGTCCGCCGCTCGATGGTGAGCGACCTGACCTCGCAGCTCTTCCGGGGGGACGTCACCGCCCTGGTCAACCATCTGTTGTCCGAGCACGAGATCGACGCGCGGGAGCTCGCCCAGCTCCGGGATCTGATCGCGTCCCGGGGACGCAAGGAGGAACGCTGATGCTCGCGAATCCGCTGATCAACCAAGCCACCAACCAGGCGGCCGCCTGGATGCTGACCTATCTCCTCCACAGCACGCTGCTGCTGGGCCTCGCCTGGCTGGTCTCCAAGCCGCTCGCGCGCTGGTCGGTCGGCGCCGAGGAGGTGGTCTGGAAGCTCGCCCTGGTGGGGGCGCTGCTCACCGCCTCTCTCCAGCTCGCCGCCGGCTGGCAGCCGCTCGCCGGACAGTGGCGCCTGGCGGACTCCGTCGCTCCGACCGTGAACGCCGGAGCGAAATCCATCCCCGCGTCGAGGTTGGAATCCAGGACGACGGACATGGGAATCGAGGCTCGCCAGACCCTCCCCGCTGCGATCCCTGGCGCGGCTCCCGCCGCCCGGACGATCCCCTCTCTTCCCGTTCTGGCGCTCGGCGTCTGGGCCGTGGGGGCCTCTCTGCTGCTGGCCTCATTCGGGCTCTCCTACTTGCGCCTGAGCCGGCGGTTGAGGAGCCGGCCGCGGGTGGTGGGCGGCGATCTCCACGCCCAGCTCGGGACGCTGGCCGGCGAGGCGGGGCTGGGGATTCCGGTCCGCCTCTCCTGCTCCTCGCGGGTGCCGGTGCCGGTGGCGCTCGGCTTCGGCGAGCCCGAGATCTGCGTGCCGCCACGGGCCCTCGCCGGCCTCACCGACGAGCAGCAGGAGGGGATGCTGGCCCATGAGCTCGCCCACCTGGCCCGCCGGGATCCCTTCTGGCTCCTGCTCGGCCAGGCGCTCTCCTGCATCCTCTTCTTCCAGCCGCTCAACTGGGTGGCCCGCCGCCGCCTGCGGGAGATCTCGGAGATGCTGAGCGACGAGTGGGCGGTCGCCCGCACGGGCCGTCCGCTCTCGCTCGCCGGCTGCCTGGCGGAGGTCGCCGGCTGGTCGGTCGGCGCCCGGACGCTGTCGCTGCCGGTGCCGGGCATGGCCGACCGGCCGTCGAGCCTCGGCCGGCGCATCCGCCGGCTGCTCGACGAAACCCGGTCGCCGGAGAAGCCGGCCCGCCGTGCCTGGCTGGCCGCTGCCATGGGGGTCCTGGTGATCGCCGTCGCCGCCGCCGCCCCGGCGATCTCGGCCGCCCGGCCGGAGCCGCCGAAGGAGCCGGCGGCCGCGGCAGCGCCCGGGGTCGACGTCAAGGACGCGACCGACACGCCCACGCATCCCGCGGCCGCCGAGATCGCGGACAACGCCGATCCGGAGCGAGCTGCGGAGCGCCGTCACGGCTCCGAGTCGCGCTCGGCCGCCAAGGATGGCGAAAATGACGCGCCGGAGGCCGACCTCGACCGGGATGGGAGCGACCAGGACAACCAGCTGCTCGAGGGGGCGCTGGACGGGTTGGGCCGCGAGGATCTCTCCGCAGACCATGAACGGACCGTGGAGCAGCAGGAGAAGATGGCCCGCCTCATGGCGAAGAGAAAGCTGCAGCTCGAGCACGATCTCAGGCCCCGTCTCGACGAGCTCTCCCGTGATCTCGCCAGGAAGGCTTCCCGCCAGGCGATGACCCCCGAGATGCAGCGGCTGGTACAGGAGATGGCGAAGCTCGGCGCGCAGATGCGCCCCTCCGAGGAGGAGATGGCCCGCCTGCATTCCCTGATCGACCGGGAGGTGAAGCAGTACGGGTCCGAAGGCAAGCTCACCGCCGAGGCGCGCGAGCGGATCGCCCGCCAGGCCAAGGAGATGGCCGAGCAGATGAAGCCTTCCGAGGAGCAGCGCCACCGGCTGGAGCAGCTCCGCAAGCAGCTCGACGAGGAGCGGTCCCGGATGGGTGAGCGGTTCCAGGCCGAGAACCGCGAGGAGATCGAGCGCACGCAGAAGGAGGTGCGGGAGGAGGTCGAGCGCGAGATGCAGCGCGTGCGCGAGGAGCTGCGCAGCACGATGGAGGTGCGCAAGGCCATCGAGCGCCAGGAGCGCCGGGACTCCAGGCGCCGGCACGACGCCAAGCCGAAGCACGACCCCGACCACCCCGAGGGAAACGGCGGCGACGGGCACGACGGCCGCTGACTGGCGCTGACCTGGAAGATCCGGATCGGGTCCGTCACCGGGCGGGGAGGCGACTCCCCGCCCTTTCTTTTCTCCTACTTTTTCGGCCGCACGCTCTTGAGCATGGCGACGAAGGCGTCGCGCTGGGGGGCGAGGGTCGAGTCCGGACCCTGCGCCTTGAAGAACCAGGGGCCACCCGCGCCCTCGACGACGGCGCCGAACAGCCGCGCGCCGGGCATCGCCTTGGCCGGCCCCATCCCCATCTGGCTGGGCTTCATGGTCCCCTTCACGTCCAGCCAGGTCACCTTGTAGCCGTGGGTCTCGAAGGTCTCGGGCTCCGGCTTGCTCGCCTCCTGCATCTGTCCTACCCAGCGGTTGATGTTGGCCTCCACCGGGCCGCCGCCGCCGGGACCGAAGTAGAAGACGGCGAAGTCCGCCGGCCCCGCCGCTCCCGGGATCGCCGCCTGCGCCAGGCGCATGCTCGACGAGGGCGTCTGGGACTGCCACGCCTTGGGCAGATCGAAGTCGATCGTTCCCGCCGCCGCTACCGCCCCCGCCGCCTGCTGCGAGTTCGGCGTCGGATCGATTGTGGCGGCATGGGAGGAGATGGGACTGGGGGCGGTGTCTCCCGCCGGGGCGCCCGTGGGACTGGCCGCGGGCGGAGGGGGGGCCGCGGCGCTGGTCTCCGCCAGGCTCGTCTGTGGTGCCGCGCTGGCCTGGACGGCGGGGGTCCCGCTGGGCGCGTCGGACGCGGCGTTCCGGTTCCCACAGGCGCAGAGAACGCAGAGAGTCAGCGGAAGCAGGAAAAGCGAAAAGGCATGGCGGGTCATCTCATCCTCCACTCGGGTCTTTCGGGGATCGCGGCGCGGGGCCGCTCGCCACGGAGCGTATCACCGCCCCCGATGGGCTAGAATCCCTCCTGGAAGCGCTCGGGGGCTGGTGCCTTCTGCGGTCTTCAAAACCGTTGTCCCGTGCCGGTTGCGGTACGGGGGGTGGGTTCGATTCCCATGCGCTTCCGCCATTCGATCAGTGGTTTACGACAATTTTTGTAAGGCCCGTTGGGCTTCAGCTTCAGCCTGTCTTGCCAACCGAAATACGCCCTGCGTGGCATGGCAGTGACACGTAGAGAAGATCGCAGAAGGCACCGGCCTGAGCGCTTCCGGGAGACCGTGCTCCTCTCGTCCTTAAGCACAGCGGTCCATCCAGACGAACAACTTGCCGAGGATGTACGGAGATCTCTCAGAATCCAGGCCCTGAGGGTGCTGATCGACAAGGTGCGCGGACGAGAGAAGAGATCGTGCTCGTCGGCCGCGTCGGTGTTATGCTTCAATTCCAACAACTACTGCGACCTTGGGTGAAGCGGTCCGCTCAGCCGCCTCTGGTCGCGTGGTGACCCCCGGGGCGCCTGTAAGCTGCTCGATCAGAAAGGAGATGCTCGCATGTCCTTCAGGATCACACCCTCGCGATTGGCCCTCTCTGTAGTTCTTTGCTACATGGCGTTCTGCGCCCGAAGCGGAAAGGCCGAGGAGATCCTCAGAAACTCAGACGTTGAAAAGATGGTATCGGCACGGTTGGGCGACGACATTATTGTCTCGAAGGTCCGGGAGGCACCTCGAGTGGAATTTCAACTTGCTGTCGACGATCTCGTGGCGCTCCGGACTGCGGGAGTCAGCGACCGGGTCGTCCAAGCCATGCTCGAGCGGAGCAAGGCAGCACAGCAGGCCTCGGCCCAACCCCACGGGCCTAGGCCACAGTTGGGCTCCGCCGCAGTCGGCGTCTCGCTCAAGACAGCCGAGGGAATGTCGGCTCTTCGGCTAGCCCATGGAACCGTGGGTACTGGAGGTGTTGAGGGCTACTTTAGCACCGGAGTCTTCATAAACTTTCCAGGGCTTCGATCCCCAGTGCGAACGCATGACAAACGCCCGGTCCTACTCATAACTTGTCCTACTGCTCCAGAGGTTGGCCACTACTTCTTGGCCAAGGTCGATCCCGACAAGGTTCATGAAGTTCGATCTCTCAAGATCGGGCAAACATGGAGAAAGAGAGGGAATCCGGGCGGCCGCCTGGCACCCGACTCAAATTGGGTACTCCCTTTCGACCTCAAAGAGGAGAACCCGGGGACTTGGCGCGTCACAGTGAAGGACGACCTGGAACCCGGAGAGTATGGTTGGTACGTCAATCTTCCCGAGACCGATGCCAATAGTGCATATTCTAAGACCGCTGCCGAACTTGCTGCGATTTGCTTCGAAGGAGGCGGGTTGTTCGACTTCGGGATCGATTAAGTTTCTGCCGGAATCGGGTGTGCCTGGCGATTTGCTCGGCGATTTGCGCGAAGTGGGCTTCAATTCTTTTGGCGGGATGCGCTTCGCAACCCATGCCTGACCTGCCCAGGATCGCAATTCCAGACGTTCGGCACTTCTGGTGTATAGCCCATCGCTAAATGATGGTGCCAAGTCCGAAAGGAGACTGTATGAAGTCACGATCCCTGCTGCTTCTTGTCGGGTTGCTGCTGAGCGCCTCCCTCGCGAGCGCCGCCCAGACCCAGACCTCCACGCCGGCGGACCCGGCGAGCGCAAGCCTGGCGGCGATCCTCACCGCTCCGGCTGCTCCGGATGTCGGGGCCGCGAAGCTTCCTTCCTTCATGCCCGCCCCCATGGATAAAGCGGTCCTCTGCGGAAGCTGCAGTGACACGGTCTGTCAGGGTCGGCACTTCGGGGATACCTGCGGGTTCAAGAACGGCCAGACCTACAGAAGCCCGCGTACGAGATCTGCGCCGCCAATGACTGCGAGTGCTGGACCGGGCCGCTCCCGTAAGCTTCCTGACTCCTTCCGGGTGTGCCCTGGAGGCTCTCCGGGGCACACTGCTGTCGGCGCGAGCTACAGACCGGAGGTCGCGGCTTCCTGAGCCCGCGACCGGAACAGCCTGCCATGGAGGCCGCTCACCAGGGCGTTGAGCAGGGGGAAGTAGGCGGCGAAGAAGAGCACCATCGCCAGAGTGAAGTTGCGCTCGCTGAACAGCCGATCGATCCGGTTGTGGGGATAAGCGTAGCTGGTGTGGAGGGCGTAGCCGCCGAATTCCAGCAGGCCCATGGGGAAGAGCCCGTAGAGGTACTGCTGCCACCAGGGCAGGCGGCGGAAGAGGACCGAGAGCGGGACCATGTAGAGCACGTAGACGGTGATCACCTGCCACCAGTAGGTGAAGCGGGCGATCTCGAGCCACTGCCCGACCTGGTTCATCAGGGTGCCGGCCAGAAAGTAGGTGACGGCGTAGGTGACCCACAGAGAGATGGGCAGATAGAGCTTGTCGCGCAGGCGTCGGTAGAGCGGCATCGTCCTCATGCCTAACGATAACGCCGCTACCGTCCCGTCCAGACGGCGGGAGGGCTTTCTTTTAATGACAGGGGCGGCCCGCCTGGGCCGCCCCTGGAACAGCTCTCGGTGCTTCCTGATCTACGGGTGCCGTGCCAGCCGCGCGGCGTTGACCGTGGCTGAGGGGAAGATGTAGCTGAAGTCCACGCCGCCGCTGTGGCAGCCGATGCAACTGCTGGTGGAGACCTGCTGGTTGCCGTTCCACTGGGCGAGGTAGGTCTCGAGGGTGGTGTTGCGCATCGTGGCCGGGGTGATGACCGCTTTTCCGGGGCCGCCCTCTCCTCCCTTGTTCAGCCACTGCGTATTGACCAGGAAGTAGTTCTGCCAGACCGTCCCCTGGAGCGCCGCGAGGTAGGCGGCGTCACAGCCGGAGGCGCCGGTCAGCGGATCGAGCCGCGTCGCCTGGCTGGGACCGCGTTGCAGGTTGTACGGATCGTCCGGCGGCGGGCCGATCGCCTTGTAGCGCTGCAGGTTCGGGCAGCACTGGAACTGCGGCGATGGGTTCGGCCCCGCCTTCGCCGCCGCCGCGCACTGGGCGGGGGTGACCGCCGGCCGGCAGGCGGGGTTGTTGAACGAGTACGGCCCCTTGCCCGCGCCGTTCACCGGCGGCACGTTGGCTACGTGCTCGAAGGTCGCCCAGACCCAGTCGGGGTCCGAGAAGGAGGTCTTGTGGGCGATGTGCAGCCCCACCAGTCCCATCTTCTGGAGCTTGCAGGTGGTCGGGGTGTGCCGCTGCGGGTCGGCCTCGTCGTAGACCAGCACCTGGCGCTGGTAGTAGGTGTGGCCGTTCCACTCGGCCTCGCTCAGCACCTTCCAGGCCGCCTTGACCTCGGTGACGCCGATGCCGAACTTGGTGTCGGTGGTGTTGTCGTAGAAGACCAGCTTGCTGGTGTCCGCCCCCGGCTTGTAGTAGTTGCCGTCCACGATCTGGTCGAACTCGGTCTGATTGACGTGGATCTGGTAGCGCACCAGGTTGCCGGCCTGGTCGACCAGCGGCCCGGTGAAGGCCTCGTTGACGTCGTCGCCGAGCAGGCCGTTGGACTTCGCCGCCCGGGTCACCGCCCGGGCGAGCGCCGGCGGCGCTTTGGAAGTCATCCGCAGGACGGGGGTGCCGGCCGGGGCGCTGGGGCAGCCCGGAGGGGCCGGTCCCCACTTGTTCCAGTCGGCGTCGGTCAGCGTCCAGCCCGGATCGTTCGGCCGGAAGACCTCGTAGTCCTGCTTGTAGGTGTCCCAGACCGCCGGCAGGGGATTGCCGTCCGCGCCGGTGGCGCCGATCGTCTTGGTTTTGTCGGCCACGCCACGCCCCTTCGTCAGGTCGGCGGGCCAGCTCAGGGCCACCAGGGACGCCCAGGAGAGCTGGTCGAATCCCGCCTGGTTGGGCACCCACCCCTGCAGGTGGGGATCGCAGATGTCCGGCGGCACGGTCGAGCTGAGGTCCGACTTCTGCACAGGCGCGCAGGTCGTCCCCTGGATCAGCCCGCAGAGGGGCGCCTGCGACGCGGCCGGCACCGCTCCCACCGCGCTCGTCGTCGTGGTGGTCGGGGTCGTCGTCTCCTGGGTCTCCACCTTCGTGCATGCCACACCGGCGAGCAGGGCCACCGCTCCGGTCAGGCTCCAGCAGGTCCTCCAGAACGTTCCTCGCATGAATCCCTCCTCATGATTTAGCGATCAGAGGATCGTAGCAGCGGTGCGCTCCGGCGAGAAGGGCCGGCAGGCGTGGCTTGGATGCTGCAAGTGACGATCGGGGAGGCCGGTCGCGGAAGCCGGCCGGCGAAGCAAAGATCTCGAGAGGTGGTCCGTGCGATTCGAAAACAAGGTCTGCATCGTGTCGGGCGGCGGCTCGGGGATCGGGCGCGCCTGCTGTGAGCGGTTCGCTCGGGAGGGGGGACGGGTGGTCGTGGTGGATCTCAACCCGCAACACGGCGAGGACACCGTGAAGGCGCTCGACGGCCTGCGGGGGAGCGCCGGCCACGCGATCTTCGCCCAGGCCGACGTCGAGGACGAGAAGCAGGTCGAGGCCGCGGTCCAGGCGGCGCTCGACAAGTGGGGTCGGATCGACGTGGTGGTCAACGACGCCGCCATGATGACGTTCAAGAACGTCGTCGACCTCTCGGTCGAGGAGTGGGACCACGTGCTGGCGGTCAATCTCCGCTCGGTCTTCCTCTTCTGCCGCTACGCCCTGCCGCACATGGAGCGCGGGGCGGTGGTCAACATCAGCTCGGTCCACGCCCACGAGACCGAGGCCGGCGTCGCCCCCTACGCCGCCTCCAAGGGAGCGATGGAGGCGTTCACCCGGGCCGTGGCCATCGAGCAGGAGCCGAAGAAGAACCGCATCAACTGCGTCGCTCCCGGGGCCGTCGACACGCCCATGCTGTGGAACAACCCGAACGTCAAGAGCGGCAAGGAGAAGGTCGAGGGCGCCGTCGGCAAGCCCGAGGACATCGCCGCGGCGGTCGCCTTCCTGGCGTCGGACGAGGCCCGCTTCATCACCGGCACCCTGCTGGTGGTCGACGGCGGCCGGCTGGACATCCTCTAGCGGGGAGGGGGGGAAGATGGCCCGCTTTCTGTTCGCCACGGGAATCGAGAACAGCTACCCCACGATCGAGTGGCAGGGCAAGACCGTCCGCCAGGACGAGATGGCGAAGTGCAAACATTACGAGCGCTGGCGGGACGACTTCCGGCTGCTCGACGAGCTCGGCATCGCGTACCTGCGCTACGGGCCGCCCTACTTCTCGGCCCACACCGGCGCGGACCGCTACGACTGGTCGTTCGCCGATGAGACCTTCGCGGCGCTGCGGGCGCAGAAGGTCACGCCGATCGCCGACCTCTGCCACTTCGGCGTGCCCGACTGGATCGGCGACTTCCAGAACCCGGACTGGCCCAGGCTGTTCGCCGACTACGCCCGCGCCTTTGCCCGGCGCTTCCCCTGGGTTCGGTTCTATACCCCGGTCAACGAGATCTACATCGCCGCCACCTTCTCGGCCAACTTCGGCTGGTGGAACGAGCGGCTGACGGGGGACCGGGCCTTCGTCACCGCGCTCAAGCACCTCTGCCAGGCGAACACGCTCGCCATGCACGCGATCCTGGAGGTCCGGCCCGACGCGATCTTCATCCAGAGCGAATCGTCGCAGTACTTCCACCCGGAGAGCCCGGACTGCGAGGAGCTGGCGCGGATCAACAACGAGAAGCGGTTCCTCTCGCTCGACCTGACCTACGGCGTCCACGTGAACGTCACGATGTACGAGTACCTCCTGGACAACGGCATGACGCGGGAGGAGTACCACTGGTTCAACCACCACCACCTGCGCTCGCAGTGCGTGATGGGCAACGACTACTACGTCACCAACGAGAACCTGGTGCACAAGGACGGCACCTTGTCGCCCTCGGGGGAGATCTTCGGCTACTACGTCATCACCCACCAGTACTTCGAGCGCTACCGCCTGCCGGTGATGCACACCGAGACCAACGTCGACGAGCCGGACGCGGTCAAATGGCTCTACAAGGAGTGGGCCAACGTCCACCGCCTGCGCCAGGACGGGGTGCCGATCGTCGGCTTCACCTGGTACAGCCTGACCGATCAGGTGGACTGGGACACCGGCCTGCGCGAGAACAACGGCCGGGTCAACCCCCTCGGCCTCGCCGACCTCGACCGCAACCTGCGGCCGGTCGGCAGGGCGTACCAGAAGCTGGTCCGCCAGTGGCGGGAGATCCTGCCCACCCAGAGCACGGTGCTCGATATCTGTCAGGAAACAGCGCCGGAAACGGCGCCCGCTCCGGGGGAGGCTCCGGGAGGGGGAGCGGCGGAGGCGGTGTAGCGGGGGGACAGCGGTCGGATCAAGGGCTCACGATCAGGACCTCGCACCGCTCCCCGGCCTGCGCCGGCGCCGAGCCGGCCCGCAGGCGGACCAGGGCGTTGCCGCGGCCGAAGGAGGCGAGGTCGTGCGAGCCCTTGGGCGGGAAGGGGGTGACCCGGAGCTCGCCGTCCCGGGCCTCCGCCGCCGCCGGCAGGAAGCGGTCGCGCGGCGGGCCGGCGGGAAGCGGGGCGGTGAGGGTGCCCGGGACGGCGGAGCCCCACCAGGAATCGTCGCGGCCCATCAGGCGGCGCAGGGTCGGGCGGACGAACAGCCAGAAGCTCACCATCACCGAGGCGGGGTTCCCCGGCAGGCCGAAGACGATCCCTCCCGGATGGACCGCGAAGACCAGCGGCTTGCCCGGCTGCACGGCCACCCCGTCGAACACCGTCTCGCAGCCGAGGCCGGCGAGCACCCCCTCCACGAGATCGAACTCGCCCATCGAGACGCCGCCGCAGAGGAGCAGCACGTCCGAGCGGAGCCCCTGGCGGACCAGCTCGCGCAGGGCCTCCACCCGGTCGGGGGCGATCCCCAGCGGGGTGAAATCGAGGCCCAGGGTCTCGCCGGCGGCGAGCAGGAAGTCGGTGTGGGAGTCGCGGAGCTGGCCGGGAGCGGGGGTCGCCTCGGGGGGCACCACCTCGTCGCCGGTCGCCAGCACCGCCACCGCAGGCGCGCGGTGGACGGGCACCTCCGCGTGGCCATGGGTGGCGAGCAGGGCGAGCGCCCCGGGGGTCAGGCGGGCTCCCGGGGCGAGCAGCGGATCGCCCGCCCGCAGGATCTCCCCCCGGCGGCGGACGTGCTCCCCCGGCGCCGTTCCCTCCATAGCGGTTCCTTCCATGAAGGTCACCCGCTCGCGCCCGCCGTCCGTCCGCTCGACGGGGATCACCCGGTCGGCGCCCCGGGGCACGGGGGCGCCGGTCATGATGCGGGCCGCCGTCCCGGGGGGGAGCGCGAAGCCGGGCGGGTCCCCGGCGGCCACGGTGCCGGCGACCGGCAGCGATTTCCCGGGAAGGATTTCCCCGGCCACGGCATAGCCGTCCATCGCCGAGACGTCGGCGCCGGGCACGTCCACCGTGGCGGCGAGGCCGCCGGCCAGCACCCGCCCAACCGCCGCGCGGCGCGCCATCGTTTCCGCGGCGAGCGGCGGCACCCGCTCCGCGATCCGTCTCCAGGCTTCCTCCGGATGCAGCAGCCCCATATCGTTGCCTCCTCCTGTGTATACTTACACCGCTTTTCCAACTCGGTGGACGATTTCGACGGATAAATTCGGGAGGATTCCTCTCCGTGGCGACCGTGGAGAACAGCTTCCAGTATCGCGGCGACCTGTCGCAGACGGCGCTGCCGGAGATCCTCTATACGATCGACCGGTTCCAGGTGCCGGGGGTGATCGAGGCGAGCCGGGAGGGCGTGTTCAAGCAGATCTACATCAAGGAGGGCAACGTCGTCCACGCCACCTCCACCGACCGCGAGGACAGCCTCGGGGTCTACCTCCAGCGCACCGGCGTGATCTCCGCCGACACCTACCTGGAGACGATGCGGGAGCGCGAGCGGACCCAGAAGCGCTACGGCGTGCTGCTGATCGAGAACGGCTTCCTGTCGCCGGCCGAGGTGCTGCGGGCCATCCGCAAGCAGATCGAGGCCATCGTCTGGAGCCTCTTCTACTGGCAGGACGGCAGCGTCATCTTCAGCATCGGCGAGTTCAAGGAGCCGGACGCGGTGCGCATCCAGGTGCCGATGCGGCAGGTGATCCTCCAGGGGATCAAGCGGGCGCCGGACGCCAAGACCCTGGTCGGCCGGCTGGGGCGGAAGGAGACGGTCCTCGAGCCCTGTTACAAGACCGAGCAGCTGGTCGAGCTCGCTCTCGACGGCGACGAGTACAAGCTCCTCCGGCTGGTGGACGGCCGGCGCACCCTCTACGACGTCTGCACGCAGGGACCCCACGGCGCGGCGGACAACGCCAAGGTGCTGTACGCTTTCCAGATCCTCCAGCTCATCCGGAGCGAGGTGGCCCCCGGGCCGCCGCCGGAGCCGAGGCGGGAGGAGCCGACCGGAGCGATCAAGATCCGGTTCAAGACGCAAGGGGACAAGTTCAGCGTCTAGGGAGCAACGCGGAATGCCGATCTACGAATACGAGTGCCTGAGCTGCGGCAAGCGGACCGAGGTCCTCCAGCGCATGGGCGAAGGCCCGATCGCCGCCTGCCCGGCCTGCGGCGGCGAGGTGAAGAAGCTGATCTCGTCGCCCTCCTTCCAGTTCAAGGGGACCGGCTGGTACGTCACCGACTACGCGGGCAAGAAGGGCGCGGGGGGCCCGGATTCCAAGTCGGGGGAAAAATCCGAGGGCAAATCCGAGGGCAAGTCGGAAGGCAAATCGGACGACAAGCCCGAGGGCAAGGCGGAGAAGGTCGAGAAGACGGAGAAGTCCGATAAATCCGAGAAGGCTTCCAAGAGCGAGTCGAAGGGGTCCGGCGGTTCTTCTGGCGGGTCGGGCGGGTCGGGCTCTTCGGGTGGATCGGAGTAGGATTGCGGAATTCATAGATCCTCCCGAATGTTATGAGAACGTCCACACGGAGCCGCCGCTCCAGGTCCCCCAAAGTCCAAGACGCACCAGGAGGCCTCATGAAGTCGATGCCCCGCCTCGTCCTCCCCGTTCTCGCCCTCGGTTTCCTGTTGAGCCTGTCCGGCCGGCCGGCCGGCGCCACCACCTACATGATGATGTCCGACCGCGCCCTGACCGACCAGGCGCCGGTGGTGGTGGACGTCCGGGTGGTGGGCGCCGATCCGTCGCCGGTGGACGGCACGCCGGCGACGGACTACCTGGTCGAGGTCGACCGGGTGCTCAAGGGGGATCTCCCCGGCAGCACGGTGGTGGTGCGGGTGCCGGGCGGCGTCGGCTCCGCCGGGCTGGGGCTCAAGATCTGGGGTGCTCCCCGCTTCGCCCGCGGGGAGAGCGCGATCCTCTTCCTCAGCCCCGCCCAGGACGGCACCTACCGCATCCTCCATCTGATGCTCGGCGCCTTCCACAAGCGGACGGGTGCCGGCGGCGCCGCCGTGGCCCTGCGCGACCTCACCGAGGCGCACGACCTGGGGGCGAAGAGCCTTGCCGAGGAGGGCGTGGACGCGGTGCGCGACTTCGCCCGCTTCTCCGACTGGGTGGCCGACCGCGCCGCCGGCGTGCCCAACCCGGGGCGGTACGTGGTGGGGAAGGGGAAGGCAAAGCTCGATTCTCTTCCGGGGACGCCGGGGCTGCCCGAGAAGTACGTCCTGATGACGGCGGCGGGCGACGGCCTGCCGATCCGCTGGTTCCGCTTCGACGACGGCCAGAGCGTGGAGTGGAAGGTCGGCTCCGCCGGCCAGCCGGGCCTGGGGCTCGACGCCACGATCGGGGCCTTCCAGGCGGCGCTCGGCGCCTGGAACGCCGATCCCGGCACCAACATCGACTACGTCTACACCGGCACCACCGACGCCGCCAACGGCCTGGTCCGCTCGGACGGCGTCAACGCGATCATCTTTGACGACCCCTTCCGCAACGATCCCGCCAACGCGGTGCCCGGGACGTTCGATTGCAGCAAAGGCGGCGTGATCGCGGTCGGCGGCCCCTTCTACTACACGTCGACGCGCACCTGGAAGGGCCAGCGCTACCACGAGGTGGCCGAAGGGGACATCGTGACCAACGACGGCACCCAGTGCCTGTTCCAGAACAACCCCACGGTCGCCCAGGAGGTCTTCACCCACGAGCTGGGGCACACCCTGGGCCTGGCGCACTCCAAGGACCGCGACGCCGTGATGTTCCCCACCGTGCACAACGACGGCCGCGGCGCCCGCCTGGCGCAGGACGACCGCGCCGCCATCTCCCAGCTCTACGGCGACGGCTCGGTCCAGCCCCCCCCGCCTCCCCCCCCGGTCACCACCCTCGCGGCGCCGGACCGCTTCACCGGCCGGGCGACCTCGGCCACGGCGGTCTCCCTCTCCTGGCGCGACCGGGCGGTGGGCGAGACGGGCTACGTGGTCGAGGTGAAAGCCAACGTCAAGGGGGCGACGTTCCAGACGGCCGCGACGCTGCCGGCCGGCGCGGTCGGCACGGTGGTGACGGGGCTCACCCCCGGAACCGCCTACGACTTCCGGGTGCGCGCCGTGGCCGGCGGCCAATCCTCCCCGTACAGCAAGGCGATCCTGGTCACGACGCCGAAGCGCTGAGCGGGGGGCGGCGGTCTTCCGGCCCCTGGGCCGGTTCCTGGGCCGGTCCCCAGACCACCAGGGCCACCACCAGGCTGGCCGGGATGAGCTGGAACCCCAGCCGGGCGAAGTTCGAGAGCACGAAGTAGCGCGAGTCGGCGATCGGAGCGCTGCAATAGATGTACAGATCGAAGGCGAGCTGCAGCGCCGCCACCGCCGCGAACGGCCGCGCCCGGCGGCTCAGCAGCAGGAACGGCGGCAGGAAGGCCGCGGCGAGGAAGCCGTGCCAGGCGCCGGTGTCCCGGACGGTCTCCAGCACCGCCGCCGCCACCCCGGGGACGCGGGCGGCGTCGAACCTCCCGCTGTTGGAGGAGAGCAGCAGGTGGTGGTGCACCGCCCGGCCCAGCCAGGGGAGGACCACCGCGGCGACCGGCAGACCCAGCCGCATCGCCCGCATCGCCGCCGCCACAGCCGTTGCCAGCTGGCGTTCTTCCGCCCAAAATCCGCGGACCCACTGCACCCCCACCAGGAACGCCGCGAGCGGCACGCCCTCGATCTTCGCCGCGGCGGCGAAGGCGGCGATGACGGCGATCTGGAAATCTCCCGCGCGGTCCGGCGGCCGCAGCAGCGGCGGCACCGCGGCGGCGAGCGCCAGGGCCAGCAGCCAGTCGGCCCCGCCGGCGGTCAGGAAGCCGATCCCGAAGGCGCCAACGGCGAGCGAGATCATCGCCAGACCCGTTTGCCGGGTGAAGCGGCCGGTTCCTCTCTGGTGCGTGCCCTGGCGCAGGCCCTCCCGCGCCGCGGCCAGGGTGAGGGCGGCGAAGGCGCAGGTCTCCAGCATCATCGCGGGCAGGTCGAAGCGGCCCGCCAGCAGGGCCGCCGTGGCGTAGAGCTCGGGCAGCAGGTTGGGATAGTCGGGGTGGAGCACCCAGTTCCAGCCCCGCCCGAGGTAGGCGTAGTCGATCCCCCGGGCGAGATGGAACCGCTCCCCCTTGAGCCCCCAGTGGTAGACGAAGTCCCCGAAGGTGATCCAGCCGGTGAGCGCGAAGGCGGTGAAGACGGCGAGGACGAAGAGGGCGACGCCGTCCCCCCAGCCCCAGCCGCTCCAGAGACCGGCGGCGTTCCCGGCCCGCTCCGGACCGCGCGGTCCCCGGGGCAGGATTCGTCCCGCCAGATAGAGCGCCGCGCCGAGGGCGGCGAGGAGGAACGGGTTCCACGGGATGCCCGCGAAATCGAGCAGGGTGAGGACGAGATGGAGGACCAGCGCGCCGCCCAGCACGTACAGCGTGGCGCGGTAGAGGGCGCCGTCCGCCGGATCCACGATCCAGGGCGAGAGCCGGCGGCCGAGCAGGCCGAGGAGCACGGGAAGGGCGGCGGCGGCCAGGAGCGCGAGCGGATTCATCGCGCGATCAGGGCCGCTTCACCCGGTACAGCCAGCCGTCCGGAAGCGGCCGGACCGGCTCGACCCGGGGGTCGTGGATCTCCGTCCGGAAGGCGACCACCCAGGTCGCGACCTGGGCGGCCGCGGGGTCGCCCGCCGGGAGCACGTCGTCCTCCGGCAGCAGGTAGGCGGCCCAGCGCCAGCGCATCAGGGCGATCTCGGTGGCGGCATTGCGGTCGACGTCCGCCCCGGCGAAGGCGACGGCGACGGCGCTGCCGGGGGGAATCGTCTTCCGCGCCTCCCCGAGGCAGCGGCCGAGGGCCGCGGGCTCGGGAGCCCCGAAGCGCCAGGGGAGGGCGCCCACCGCCCAGTCCCGGGCATCCCAGCCCGCGACCGCCGCGTTCACCTCCTGGAGGAACCCGGCCGCCGCCCAGAGCGCCAGCAGTCCCAGGGCGAGACGTTTGAGCATGGGGCTGATGATAGTACCTGCCAGACCCCGCCCGAGTTACCCCGCCAAGTTACCCCGCCAAGTTACCCCGTCGAAGACCCTGCTAAACTGCGCCCCCGCGATGACCCCGATCCCCATGACCCTAGCCTTCCGCCCCGACCAGACCAGCCCGCCGGTCGCCGCCCTGCTGCGGGATCTCGGCATCCCGGCTTCCGGGCCGGGCGCGCTCGAGCTCGCCATCGACGGCCGCGACGAGATGCTCGGCTTCCTCCTCGACACCTACGAGGGGGACCGCGACCGGGCGCTGTTCGGCTACTTCCGCTCCGGGGCGAGCATCGCCGACTCGCTGACCCAGGTCCTGCGCTGGTGGTTCGGCGCGCCGGGCCGGGCGGCCAAGGTCCTCGACTTCGCCAGCGGCTACGGGCGGGTGACCCGCTTCCTGGTGCGCGAGATCCCCCCCGAGCGCGTCTGGGTGGCCGACATCTACGCCGAGGGGGTGCGCTTCCAGGAGGAGCGCTTCGGCGTCCACGGGATCGTCTCCACCCTCCGCCCGGAGGACTTCGTCTGCGCCGAGCGGTTCGATGCCATCCTGGTCACCTCCCTCTTCACCCATCTCCCCGAGGAGCGCTTCGTCGCCTGGCTGCGGGTGCTCCTGGGCCTCCTCGCCCCCGGCGGCCTGCTCGCCTTCAGCGCCCACTCCACCCAGGTCCTGCCGCTGGGCGCCGGCATGCCGGAGACGGGGATCCTCTTCGCCGAGACCAGCGAGAGCGGCACGCTGGCCAAGAGCGACTACGGCTCGACCTGGGTCACCGAGGAGTTCGTCCGCTCGGCGCTCGCCCGCGCCACCGGGAGCGCCGTGGGTCCCGGCGGCGCTTCGCTCCTCCGCCTGGAGCGCGGGCTCTGCAACTTCCAGGACCTCTACATCGCCCTGCCGCGGCCCAGCGTCTCGGGGATCGACGTCTCCTCCCTCCACTTCCACAGCGAGCCCCACCTGGTGCTGGAGCGGGCGAAGCTGGCGGACGGCGGGCGCCGGCTGGACCTCGAAGGCTGGGCCGCCGCCCGCCTGGGCGAGGTGCGGCAGGTCGAGGTCCTGCTCGACGGCGAACGGCTCGTCCAGTCCCCCATCGTGGAGCCGCGCCCCGACGTCGCCGCCTGGCTGGGCGAGGAGAGATACCTGCGCTCGGGCTGGCTCGCCTCCTGCGCCCTGCCGGAGGGCGCTTCGCGCGCCGCCGCCGTCTTCGAGCTCCGGGTGGTGGACGGCCGGGGCGTGGCCTGGCCGCTCTGGGCCGGCTCGATCGAGTCCGCCCTCCTCGCCGGCTCCCGGATGGAGGGCGAGGCGCTCCGCCGCGACCTCTGGCGGGCCGAAGGGCTCCTCGCCGAAGAGCGCCAGCGCGCCGTCCTGGAGGCCGAAGCCCTGCGCAACCGACTCGCCGCCATGGAGGCCAGCCGCTTCTGGAAGCTGCGGAACGCCTGGTTCCGGGTGAAGAGGGCGCTGGGGTTGACGGAGGAAGTGTAGGGGCGGAAGGGCGACCGCAGGTCGCCCCTACAACCTCCGGCCGAGGTCCATGCCGATCGAACCCTCACCCCCGGCCCCTCTCCCGTTCCCACCCGCCCTCCCTCACCGGGAGAGGGGAGAAGAACCTGGAAATAGACGGCATCGTAGGGTGCGCTGTGCGCACCTTCCGGCGGTTCTGGTGCGCACAGCGCACCCTACGGGCAATACCCGGATCGGCTGAGCCCCCTCTTCTCCCGGTGCGGGAGGGGGGAGGAGACGGGAGAAGAGGGTCGGGGTGATGAGGGCCCCGGGTGCTATTCTCCTTTTGCTATGGTCACCACCGCCCCGCCCGAAGTTCTCGCCGAGACGGAACGCTCCTTGCAATCCCATGGACGCGTGGTGCTCTGTCAGATCGTCCGCGCGGAAGGCTCGACCCCCGGCAAGATGGGCTGGAAGCTGCTGGCGCGGCCCGACGGCACCTTCGTCGGCAACCTCGGCGGCGGCGCCTTCGAGGCCCTGGTGAAGGCGGACGCCCTCGCCAAGCTGCGGGCCGGCGGCGGCGGTTCTCCTGCCTCAATCCAGTCTTCGGAGATCAAGCGCTACTACCTGACCGAGGAGGCCACCCGCGGCGAGCCCACCGGCATGGTCTGCGGCGGCATGGCCGAGGTCTTCCTTGAGGTGATGGTCGCCGCCCCGGTGCTGGTCATCTGCGGCGGCGGCCCCGTGGGGCAGGCGCTGGCCCGGGCCGCCTCCCTGGCCGGCTTCGAGTGCCGGGTGGCGGACGACCGGGCGGAGTTCCGCGCTCCGGAGCTGTTCCCCGCCGGCGTGCGGTTCGCCGCGGTGGACCCTTCGTATGGGGAAGGGACCCAAGAAGATCTTTTCGCTCCGGTGCGCAACCGGGAGCTCTACGTCGCCGTGGTCACCCGCTGCTGGGAGACCGACACGGCGGCGCTCGCGGCGGTGCTCCGCGATGTCCCCCAGGGGCTGCGCTACCTGGGGTTGATGGGGAGCCGGCGCAAGCTGGCCCGGGTCCGCGAGGAGCTCGCGGCGCGGGGATTCGATCTTTCAGGAGTCCGGCTGCACGCGCCCATCGGCCTGCCGATCGGCGGCGACAGCCCGGGAGAGATCGCCATTTCGATTCTGGCGGAGGTCATCGGTACACGGTATGAGAAGTCTGCGGATGCATGATCGATCGATTGACGGCTGAACCGGCTCAATCACCGGATCTTCACGGCCCTGCTCTGCGGGGCGTTTCTGCTGTCCGCGGCGGCGCGGCCCACGCCGCGGCCACGGACTGGCGCTACCTGCCGATCTGGGGCGGCGACGTGCGGACGGTTGCCGTCCATCCCGAGAATCCCGACCTGGTCTTCGCCGGCACCTCCGGCGGCCAGGTCTACGCCTCCCAGAACGGCGGCCGGACCTGGGCCAACGCCGGCGTCCACCTGCCCTTCCCCGGCTGGGTGGTCAGCGCCCTCCGCTTCGATCCCAACCGTCCCTCCCGCCTCTGGGTGGCGCTGCGGGGGGTGTGGAGCGGCGGCGCCGTCGCCTCCTCGGACGACCTCGGCAAGACCTGGAACACCCGGGTCCAGGGAGGGCTGCCGCCGACGGAGCCGGTCTACACCCTGGCGCTCACCCCCGGCCAGGAGGGGCGCGTCTACGCCGGCACCCTCTCCGGGGTCTACGGCACCGAGGACGGCGGCGCCTCCTGGCGGCGGCTGACGGCCGACCTGCCGGAGATGCAGAAGGTCACCAGCCTGCTGGTGGATCCCCACCAGCCGGACAACGTGATCGCCGGCACCTGGCGGCAGGCCTACAAGAGCAACGACGCCGGAAAGACCTGGGGCGGGGATCTTCCAGGGCATGGTCCTCGACTCCGAGGTCTTCAGCCTGACCCCGGTCCCGGGCAAGCCGGGGGAGATCTGGGCCAGCACCTGCGGCTGGGTCTACCGCACCCAAGACGGCGGCGCCAAGTGGGAGCGCTTCAAGGAGGGCTTCGACGAGCGCCGCGCGACGAGCTTCGCCGCCCTGCCGGGCGGCCGCCTGCTCGCCGGCACGGTCGCCGGGCTCCACGTCTCCGACGACGGCGGCAAGACCTGGCACCGGGTGGGCGACCCCGGGATCTCGGTGCAATCGATCGCCTTCCATCCGGCGCATCCGGAGCGGGTGATCCTGGGCACCGAGGGATCGGGCGTCTGGATCTCGGAGGACGGCGGGACCACGGTCCGCCCGTCGAGCGCCGGCATGATCAACACCCGCGTCTCCGCCTTCGCCCAGGTCGGCAGCGAGCTGATGGTCGCCGTCAGCCATGCCGGGCCGCTCTCCGGCGTCTACTCCTCGCGCGACGGCGGCAGGACGTTCGGCGACTTCGTCGCCCTGCCCACCATGTTCGACATCGCGGTCCACCAGGGGCGCGTCTTCGCCGCCACCGAGAAGGGGCTGTTCGAGCGCCGCGGCGCGGGCTGGCACTGGGTGCGCGACCTGGGCGAGGGGACGGTGGAGCAGTTCGTCAAGGACGGCCAGCGGCTCCTCGCCCGCACGCCGGACGGCCTCTTCGAGCTCAAGGGCAAGCTCTTCACGCGCCGCCCCTACAAGCACGGCGCGCCGCGCTCGGCCACCTTCTACGGCGACGCCCTCTGGGTGAGCGACGCCCAGGGGGTCTACCGGCTGACCGCGGACGCCAACCACACCATCCCCGCGCCCTTCGAGGGCGGCCGGCTGCAGCCGGTGGCGGGCAGCTCCTCCTCTGGGGCTCCGGCGGGGTGTTCGCCCGCAGCGGCACGGGCGGCGGGTGGCGCACGCCGGCGACTGGACCGAGCTGGTCCACGAGCCCTCGCGGCTGCTGCCCACCGGCGACGCGCGCCGTCCCGCCTTGATGGTGAGCGGCGACGCCGTCCGTCTCTTCGACCGCCAGACCCACAAGTTCCAGGCCGTGGACGTGCCGGTGCCCGCCCGCGACATCTCCGCCGCCCGGGTCGCCGGCGACCAACTGCTGATCGGCACCTCCGGCTACGGCGTGCTGGCGCGGACGCTGGCCCCCGAGGTAGCGGAAGCGGGGAAGAGACTCCGGTCGGGCGGCTCTGCGGGGCCGCCCCCTGGCACCTTGCTTTGATAGCATGACCGGTGAGTCCCAGTTGCGGGGCGGAGGATTGACGGACAGGGAGGATCGTTCATCCATGGTTTCAGCGCACGAAGCACTCCAGCGGCTGCGGGAGGGAAATCTCAGGTTCGCCTCGGACGAGCGCGGCTCGGACGCGTTCGTGAGCCACACCCGGCGCGCCGAGCTGGCGAGAGGGCAACAGCCCTTCGCGATCATCCTCGGATGCTCGGACTCGCGCGTGCCGGCGGAGATCGTGTTCGACCAGGGTCTGGGGGACCTGTTCGTGATCCGGGTCGCCGGCAATATCGTGGCCCCCTCCCTGGTCGGAGCGTCGAGTTCGCCGCCTCCCGCTACGGCACGCGGCTGGTGGTGGTCCTCGGCCACTCGCAGTGCGGGGCCATTCTGACCACCCTCGAAGAGCTCCAGGGAGCGGCGGAAAACCAGTCGCGCAATCTGCGGTCGATCGTCGACCGGGTACGGCCCTGGTGGAGGGGCTCCTGGCGACCGACCTCCGGTACGATCTGGACGCCCTGGTGAAGCAGGCGGTGCGGGCCAACATCCGCGCCTCCGTGAATCACCTGCGGCACAGCTCTCATGCTCGAGCAGATGATCCAGGAGGACGGTCTGCTCGTCGTCGGTGCCGAGTATTCGCTCGAGACGGGCGTCGTCGAGTTCTTCGACGGAGTGCCTGACGCGCGGAAGGAGAGCTGAGACCAGCATGCTGGAAGCAACGCCAACGGGCCTCTTCTCCCGCGACTTCAGCATCGAAGCGGGGGGACAGAGGATCGCGGTGCTCGATGTCTCGTGGTGGAAAGAGGCCGGCGAGATCTCGATCGCGGGCCAGCCCTACAGACTGTACCGGGAGAGCCTCCTCGGGGCCTTCGTCCTGGAGCGCCAGGGAGCGGCGGTCGCACGTGCCACCAAGCCGAGCGTCTTCCGTTCCCTGTTCGATCTGGAGCTCGCTGACGGCCTCTACTCTTTGAGGCGGGCCTTCGTCTTCGGGAAAAACTTTTCGGTCTACCGGGGTGAGGTCGAAGTCGGCAGCGTTCAGCGAGCCCATTGGCTCAGCCGCAGAGCCCTCATCGACCTGCCCGCCGACTGGCCGGTTCCGGTCCAGGTGTTTGTCTTCTGGCTGGTATTGATGATCTGGAATCGGCGCAAACGGGCCTAGCCCTGAACCTAGCCCTGGGAAAGGCGGGCGCCGCCGCTCAATCCCCGCCCTTGATCCCCGCCTTCTTGGCGTAGTAGCGGAAGGAGCGGAAGCTCATGCCCAGGATCTCGGCGGCCTGGGTCTGGACGCCGTCGGTGCGTTCCAGGGCCTGGATCATGAGCTGGGTGCGGATCGACTCGAGGTAGGCCTCGAGGTCGAGCCCCTCCTCGGGGAGCTGCGCCAGGTCGGGATGGGTGCGCCGGTTGGTCAGCAGGTGGACGGGGAGGTCGCGGGTGGTGATCGTCTCGGCGTGCGAGAGGGCGAGGATGCGCTCGATCAGGTTCTCGAGCTCGCGCACGTTGCCCGGCCAGTCGTAGCCGCGAGGATGTGCACGCGTCGATCGAGACTGCCGCGACGGCAGGTCCATCTGCCGGCGTACTTCTGCGAGGAAGTGCTCGCGAGCAGCGGGATGTCGTCGCGCCGCTCGCGCAGCGGCGGCAGGTGGATCGGGACCACGTTGAGCCGGTAGTAGAGGTCCTCGCGGAACGTCGCCGCTCTGCGATGCGCGCCTCGAGGTCGCGGTTGGTCGCGGCGATGACGCGCACGTCGACCGTCTCCTCCTCGGTGCCGCCGACCTGCGGACGACCTTCTCCTGGAGGGCGCGCAGGAGCTTCACCTGCATCGTCAGCGGCATCTCGCCGATCTCGTCGAGGAACAGCGTGCCGCCGTCGGCCTCCTCGAACAGGCCCTTCTGTCGCGCACGGCGCCGGTGAACGCGCCTCGCTCGTGGCCGAAGAGCTCGCTCTCGAGCAGCTTCTCGGGGATCGCGCCGCAGTTGACGACGACGAACGGCTGGCGGCGCGCGGGCTGGCGAAGTGGATGGCGCGCGCGATGAGCTCCTTGCCGGTGCCGCTCTCGCCGTTGATCAGCACCGTCGCGGTGGTGCGGGCGACGCGCTCGACCAGCTCGAAGATCGCCTGCATCCGCCGCACTGGCCGATGATGTTGTTGAGGGTGTACTTTGCTCAGCTCGCGCGCAGGTGGACGTTCTCCTCGACGAGCTCCGCCTGCTCCAGCGCCTTCTGGGCGACGATCTTGAGCTCCTCGACGTCGAACGGCTTCGAGACGAAGTCGTAGGCGCCCCGCTTCATCGCCTCGATCGCCGTCTTGGTCGAGGTGTACGCGGTCATCATGATGACCTGCGGGCCGCCGTCGTCGGCCGCCTTATCTCGCGGAGCAGGTCGAGGCCGTTGCCGTCGGGCATCAGGATGTCGCAGAGCACGAGGTCGTAGCTGGCGCGTTCAAGGCCTGCGGGCCTCTTACCGAGCGGGCGGTCGTCACGTCGTACCCTCGCCCTGGAACAGCAGGGAGAGGAAGTCGACCAGGCTGGGCCTCGTCGTCGACGATCAGAAGGCGGTGGCGCGGGCTCATGCGGAGGGCCTCCGGCGGAGACCAGGGTGACGCTCGCTCGCGACGGCCGGCAGCTCGACGGTGATCGCCGTGCCGGCGCCGGGACGGCTGTCGACGCGCACCCGCCCGCCGTGGTCCTGGACGATGCGGTAGACGATCGCCATGCCGATGCCGGTGCCGCCGTCGAAGAACGACTGGAACGGATGGAAGAGGTTGGTGCGCTGCTCTTCGGTCATGCCGCGGCCGGTCTGGATCACCTGCAGGCGATACCAGTCGCCGGACGATTGGCCACCGGAAAACAACTGACAGCCGACGACGCGCAGCGTGCCGCCGTCCGGCATCGCCCGCAGCGCGTTGCGCGCCAGGTTCCAGAAGATCTGGCTCACCTGGTCGGGATCGGCGAACAGGCGGGCCGACGGCGGAATCGAAGTCGACCTCCAGGCGAGGGGGCTCGGAGACCTCCGCCACTGTTGCGGAGCAGCTCGAAGTTCTCGGCGAGCAGCCGCGCGATGTCGAACGAGAATGTTGACCGCTCGCGCGGGCGGGCGAAGCGCAGGAACCCCTTGATGGTGCGGTCGAGCCGGTGGCTCTCCTTGAGCATGATCTCGATCAGCTTGCGCTGCGCCGGATCGCCGTCGACCCGGCCGGCGAGCATCTGCACCGAGCCCGAGATCGCCGCCAGCGGATTGCCGATCTCGTGCGCCAGCCCCGCCGCCAGCTCGCCCACGGCGACCATGCGGTCCTTCATCCGCAGCTCCTCCTGCATCCGCCGCCAGCGGGTGAGGTCCTGGAAGATGACGATGTAGCCCCGGTGGTTGCCGAAGGCGTCGGTCAGCAGAGAGATGGTGAAGCCGACGTAGAGGGTCTCGCCGTCGCCGCGCGTCGTCTGCACCTCGGAGCGCATGCGCCCGGTCTGCGCGCTCGCCGCGGTCGCCTCGCGCCAGTGCTCGGGGGTGAACAGGCCCGACTGGTCGATCGGCGCCCCCACCAGCTCGGCCTCGCCGCGGCCCAGGATCTCCAGCCCGGCCAGGTTGGCGCTGGTGACGGTGCCCACCAGGTCGGTGGTCAGCAGGCCGCTGGTGATCGACTGGATGACGTCGCGGTGCACCACCTGGAGGTCGGCCAGGTGCTCGCTCTTCTCCTCGAGCGCGCGCGCTCGGCGCGGGTGACGTTGTGCGCCAGGTAGTAGGTGAGCAGCGCCACCACGTAGAAGCCGAAGCCGTGGATCGGCGAGGTTGTAGCCGAGCCGCCCCCCCGAGATCACCTCCTGAGGTCTCGCCGGCTTCAGGCCGCCGAAGAAGAGGGCGACGATCATGCCGCCGTAGAGCAGGAAGGCGGCGCTCGCCACGATGACGCCGGCGCGGCGGCGCAGCAGCGTCGAGGCGACGGCGATGACGATCAGGTAGAGCAGCGAGAACGGGCTGGTCGCTCCGCCCAGGAAGTAGACCAGGCGCGTGGGCGGTGATCAGCACCAGGTCGCCGAAGAACTGGATGTAGGCCTGGGCGGTGGCGGAAGCGCCGCAGCAGGCTCAGCAGAGCGATGTAGAAGAGGGTGGCGCCAAAGGTGGCGCCGCCGAGCAGCCAGACCACGTTGCGCGGCAGCACCTCGAGCTCCGGCGGGGGGCCGACCGAGGGGACCGCGGCCTGCGGGACCGGCGCCGGGCGTGGGGGCTCCCAATGCCGAGCGTTTTCGCGGGCGGCGCGGGCGGCCCGACAAGGGCCCGGCTCGGACGACTGCGGGGTGACCGGCAGCATCCAGAGCTGGAACAGGCCGAAGGGGAGCAGGACGCTGACGATCGCCACCACGCGGATGGCGATGTACCAGCGGAGCTGGCGGGCGAGCGGGGTCATGGAGGAGGACCCGCCCCGCCTAGGCTCCGCTGTGCCGGCTTCGAGGGAGAGGAGGGCCGGGGTGGTGGAGAGGCCCCACCCCGGGCGATTATTGCGTCTTTTTTATTCTCAAACAAGGTCTAACCGATCTTGCTCAGGATCGAGTAGAGCGGCAGGTACATCGCCGCCACGATCGTGCCGATGACGGCGCCGAGCACGGTGATCATGACCGGCTCGATGAGGTTCGTGAGGCCGGCGACGGCGACGTCGACCTCTTCTTCGTAGAAGTCGGCGATCTTGGAGAGCATCGGGTCGAGCGCGCCGGTCTGCTCGCCGACGCCGACCATCTGCACGACCATGCGGGGGAAAACGTTGGTCTCGGTGAGCGGCTCGGCATGTTCTTGCCCTCCTCGATGCTCTTGCGCGGCGAACATGATCGCTTCTTCGATGATCACGTTGCCGGCCGTCTTGGCGACGATCTCGAGGGCGTCGAGGATCGGCACGCCCGAGGAGAGCAGCGTGCCGAGCGTGCGGGTGAAGCGGGCGACGGCGATCTTGCGCAGCAGCATGCCGATGACCGGGATGTTGAGCAGCAGCCCGTCGAGGATGCGCCGGCCGTGCGGCGTTTTGTGCCAGCGGTTGATCGCCATGTAGCCGGCGCCGACCACCAGCAGGATCAGGATGAAGTAGTCGGCCACGAAGTTGCTGGCGGCGATCACGATCCGGGTCAGCAGCGGCATCTCGCCGCCGAGGCCGGCGAAGAGCTGGGCGAACACCGGGATCACCTTCCACAGGATGATGAACACCACCAGGGCGGCGATGACGATGATCGACACCGGGTAGATCAGCGCCGCCTTGACCTGGCTGTTCAGCTTGACCGCCTTCTCGATGTAGACCGAGAGGCGCTGCAGGATGGTGTCGAGGATACCGCCCGACTCGCCGGCGGCCACCATGTTGGTGAACAGATTGTCGAACGCCTTGGGGTGCTTGCGCATCGCGTCGGCAAGCGAGGCGCCGGACTCGACATCGCTCCTCACCTGATTGATGACCGCCTGGAAGGTGCGGTTCTCCTCCTGGTCGCCGAGGATCTCCAGACACTGGACGAGCGGCAGGCCGGCGTCGAGCATCACCGAGAACTGGCGGGTGAAGATGGCGATCCGCTTGGCGCCGATGCCGCGCGGGATGCGCGGGATCAGCTTGATCTCCCGGCCCTTCTCGCGCAGGGTGGTGATCTGGATCTGCTGGCGCCGCAGGACCGCCGCGGCGGCGTCGCGCGAGTCGGCCAGGAGCTGTCCCTCCTGGACCTGGCCGGTGCGGTTCTTACCTTTCCATATGAAGCTGGGCATCCTCGGGCTCCTTGCTGCGCCGTTTCCGGTGTGTGACGGACTGCGTGACTACATGGTATGCCGTCAGGTTGGGGTTCAGGCTGGCCGGACCGCGGTTGACGATCTCCTGCAGCTCGTCCGGGTAGGACGAGCGGGCGAGCGCCACCTCCAGCGTGATCATCCGCTTGAAGTAGAGGGCGGCCAGCGACTGGTTCATCGTCTGCATCCCGTGCTTGGCCTGGCCGGCCTGCATCATGCCGTAGATCTGGTGGACCTTGTCCTCGCGGATCAGGTTGCGGATGGCGGAGTTGGGGATCAGGATCTCCATCGCCATCGCCCGCCCCTTGCCGCCGGCTTCGGCAGCAGGGTCTGGCAGATGACCCCCTCGAGCACCAACGAGAGCTGCGCGCGGATCTGCGCCTGCTGGTGGGCCGGGAAGACGTCGATGATGCGGTTGATCGTCTGCGCCGCCGAGTTGGTGTGCAGCGTGGCGAAGGCCAGGTGGCCGGTTTCGGCGATGCGCAGCGCCGCCTCGATCGTCTCCAGGTCGCGCATCTCGCCGATCAGCACCACGTCGGGGTCCTGGCGCAGCGCCGAACGCAGCGCCTCCTTGAAGCCTGGGTGTCGGCGCCCACCTCGCGCTGGTTGACGATGCACTTCTTGTGGCTGTGCAGGAACTCGATCGGGTCCTCGATGGTGACGATGTGCTCGCTGCGCTCGCGGTTGATCTTGTCGATGATCGCGGCGAGCGTCGTGGACTTGCCCGAGCCGGTGGGGCCGGTGACCAGGACCAGGCCGCGCGGCTTCTCGCACAAGGCTCGATGACCGGCGGCAGCCCCAGCTCGTCGAAGCTCTGATCTCGAACGGGATCTGGCGGAACACCGCGGCGACGGCGCCGCGCTGCAGGAAGATGTTGGCGCGGAAGCGCGCGAGGCCCTTGATCCCGAACGAGAGGTCGAGCTCCAGGTTCTCCTCGAACCGGTGCTTCTGGGCGTCGGTGAGGACCGAGTAGGCGAGCTGCTTGGTCTCGGCCGGCGTCATCGGCGGCAGCTTGAGCGGCCGCAGATGGCCGTCCACCCGCACCTGGGGCGGCGAGTTGGTGGTGATGTGAGGTCGGACCCCCCCTGCTCCACCATCGACTTCAATAACTGGTTCAGCGTCGGCGGCATGACCACGGACTCCAGCGATCTCGAGTTGGACGAACGGAAACTGGCGTCAGTCTACACCATTGATGGAATAGATGAAAGGGTATAAGCCGGACGATCCGCCAGGAATCGCCGGGGATGCGAACCGGCGGAGGTTTGGGGTTATCGTAGGGGTGATGAGGAGAGAACGATGAGCGAGCCGGTGGCCCACAACGAAGAGGAGGCCCTGGGCAAGGCCTACGACTCCGGTCTCATGCGCCGGCTCATCGGCTACGTGCGGCCATACGGCGACATGGCGCTGGGACGCTCGGCCTGATCCTGCTCTCCTCCGTGCTGCAGCTCCTGGGGCCCCTGGCGACGGCGGTGGCCATCGACCTCTTCATCCGTCCCGCCGGGGCGGCCGGGCAGATCTCGGCGCCGAGCGCCTTCGTGCGCGGCCTCCTGCTCGCCCGGGGGGTCGATCCGGGGGCGGTCGCCGTGCCGGGGCTGACGGTGTTGTCGGTCTTCTACCTGACGTTCCTGGCGCTCTCCTTCTGCACCCTCTACGCTCAGGGGTACGTGCTGCAGATCATGGGGCAGTACATCATGAACGATCTCCGCCGGGAGATCTTCGGGCGCCTCCAGCGCCTCCCCCTGGGCTTCTACGACAAGAACCCGATCGGCCGCCTGGTCACCCGGGTGACCACCGACGTGGACGCTCTCAACGAGATGTTCACGGCCGGCATCGTGTCGATCTTCGGCGATCTCATGGTCCTCTCCGGCATCGTGCTGGTGCTCTTCTGGCTCGACTGGCGCCTCGCCCTGATCGCCTTCTCCATCGTGCCCCTGCTGTTCGCGCTGACCACCTGGTTCCGCGTCCGGGTGCGGGAGAGCTTCCGCGCGGTGCGGGTGAAGATCGCGCGCATCAACTCCTTTCTCCAGGAGCACATCACCGGCATGCCGGTGGTGCAGCTCTTCAACCGGGAGGAGCGGGCCTACGGCGAGTTCGACCGGATCAACGCCGAGCACCGCAATGTCGCCGTGCGGTCGATCTTCTACTACGCCGTCTTCTTCCCCGGCGTCGAGCTGATCTCGGCGATCGGCGTCGGCCTGCTGATCTGGACGGGCGGCGGCCGGGTGGTCGCGGGCGCCATCTCGATCGGCGGCCTGATCGCCTTCCTCCAGTACGCCCAGCGGTTTTACCAGCCGCTGTCCGACCTGTCGGAGAAGTACAACATCCTGCAGCAGGCGATGGCGAGCTCGGAGCGGATCTTCCGGCTGATCGACACCCCGGTCACCATCGCCTCGCCCGCGGCGGCCTACCGGCCCGCGACGGACGCGCAGGCGCGGGGCGAGATCGAGTTCGACGACGTCTGGTTCTCCTACAAGGAGGGGGAGCCGGTGCTCAAGGGAATCTCCTTCCAGGTGCCCCCGGGAGAGACGCTGGCCGTGGTCGGCCACACCGGCGCCGGCAAGAGCACGCTCGCGAGCCTGCTGCTCCGCTTCTACGACGTCGGCTCCGGCGCCGTGCGGGTGGACGGCGTCGACGTGCGCGAGTGGGACCTCGTCCGCCTGCGGCGCAGCGTCGCCATGGTGCTCCAGGACGTCTTCCTGTTCTCCGGCTCGATCGGCAACAACATCCGGCTGGGCGAGGAGGCGATCGACGACGAGCGGGTGCGCTGGGCAGCGGGCGAGGTCCATGCCCTGCCGTTCATCGAGCGCCTGCCCGGCGGCTTCGGCGCGGTGGTCAAGGAGCGGGGGGCGGGGCTCTCGGTGGGGCAGAAGCAGCTCATCGCCTTCGCCCGGGCGCTCGCCTTCGATCCCCGCATCCTGATCCTCGACGAGGCCACCTCGTCGATCGACACCGAGACCGAGCAGCTCATCCAGAAGGCGCTCGACCGCTTGCTCACCGGCCGCACCAGCATCGTCATCGCCCACCGGCTGTCGACGATCCAGCGGGCCAACCGCATCCTCGTCCTGCACAAGGGGGAGGTCCGCGAGTACGGCACCCACCAGGAGCTGCTCGCCATGCGCGGCATCTATTACCGCCTGTACCTGCTCCAGTACAAGGACCAGGAGATCGGCGGCGTCGCGAAGGCCCTGGTGGCGGGGGCGTAGGCTCTGCTCGAGGGCGACCGCAGGTCGCCCCTCATCGCCGCCGCCGCGGATATATCCTTCCCCTCCCATGACCGGCCATTTCAAGGACGACGTCCTGGACCGTCTCGCCCGCCGGGCGAACGTCGCCCAGTTCGTCAGCTTCGGGCCGGACCTGGTCCAGCGCCACGCCTGGGTGCGGGGCCGCCCGCCGGGGCACCGGTTCGGCTCCGTCGAGGAGGCGGTGGCGGCGCTCCTCGCCGCCTCCCCCGAGGCCTCGGTCAACCTCCGGAGCTGGGAGCCGGAGAGCCCGAAGAGCCGCTCCTTTCTCTATGGAAGGACGGACCCGGGGGAGATCCTCGCCGACCTGCGCCGGCTGACCGGCGAGGGCTCCACGCCATCCTGAACGAGACCGTGGACGTCCAGGATGGCGGCGTCTCCGGCGTGGCCTTCGGCGACGCCCTGGAGTTCGCCCCGGGGGACACCCCTCGCTGCGTCGAGAAGCCGGACGCCGCCGCCCTCTCCCGCGACCTGGGGCTGCGCGTGCTGGAGACGGTCTACGGCTTCCGCCCCGCCCTGTTGCCCAAGACGGCGACGCGGGTGGAGTTCAGCCTTCACCCCCTGCGGCGGGGCTACCGGGGGGAGCACACCATCCTCTGGGAGGTCGAGACGCCGGGGCCGCCGCCGGACGCGCCGCGGATCTCCTGGCCCAACCGCTTCAGCCGCCACGTCGGGGACAAGGCCTTCGGCCTCCTGGTCGCCGACGCCCTCGGCCTGTCGGTGCCGTACACGCGGGTGATTCCCCGCTCTCTCGCCCCCTTCTCCTTCGGCACGCCCACCGGCAAGGCCGAGACCTGGCTCCGCACCTGCCCCCGGGAGCAGGTGCCGGGCCGCTTCACCACCCGTCACGGCTGGACCGACCCCTTCCGCCTGCTCCAGGAGGAGGACCCCAGAGGGGATCTGATCGCCTCCGTGCTCGCCCAGCAGGGGGTGGACGCCCGCTTCTCCGGCGCCCTGGTGACCGGCGTGGACGGCGAGCCGCTGATCGAGGGGGTGGCCGGCTTCGGCGACGAGTTCATGCTCGGCCGCCGGCCGCCGGAGGACCTGCCGCCGGAGATCGCGATCTCTCTGCGCGACCTCTACCGCCGCGCCGCCGGCAAGCTCGGGCCGGTCCGCTTCGAATGGGTCCATGACGGCGCGCGGCCCTGGGTGGTGCAGCTCCACCGCGGCGCGGGCCTCGCCACGGGCCGCGTCGTCTTCCCCGGCGAGGCCGCGCGCTTCCACGCCCTGGAGACCGCCCAAGGGATCGGCGCTCTCCGCGAGCTGATCGCCCGGGTCGAGGGTACGGGGGAGGGGATCGTCCTGGTGGGCCACGTGGGGGTGACCAGCCACTTCGGGGACCTGCTGCGGCGGGCGCGGATCCCCTCGCGGATCGAGGAGCCGGCGGCCTGACTGGTATCCTTTCCCCGTGTCGCCGCAGCAGCTCAGCCTTTTCGACCTCGTCCCGCCCTCCCCCCGGTCGTCCGGCCGCATCCTGATCGCGCGGGGCGCCCGCGCCGCGGAGGCGGTGCTGCTGGAGCGCCTCGACGCCCTGCTGGCGGAGGTGCGCGGCGATCCCTCCCTGCTGGGCCGGCCGGTGCGGATCGTCGTTCCCTCCCGCAGCCTGCGGCTCCATGTGGCGGCGGCGCTGGTCCGCCGGCGGGGGCGGTCGGTGGCCGGGGTTGCCGTGCAGACCCTGTTCGGGCTCGCCGCCGAGATCCTGGAGCGGGCCGGCGAGCCCGCCCCCCGCGGCGCCGGGCTGCTCGACGTGCTCGCCCAGCGGGCCGCTCGCGCCGAGCCCTCCCTGCGGCGCGGCCTGGAGGACCTGGCGGACGGCTTCGCCGCGGTGACCGGCACCGTGCGCGACCTGCTGGACGCCGGGCTCGAGCCGGTCCACGCCGAGGCCGCCGAGGAGGCGCTGGCGAGCGACGGCCCGCTCGCCGCCGGCCGCCCCGAGGTGGAGCGCGCCCGCGCCCTGGTGCGCTCCGCCGCCCGGGTGGAGGCCGCCATGGAGGACCTCGGCCTCGGGCGCGCCTCCACCCTCCTCAAGCGCGCCGCCGAGCGGATCGAGGTCCGGGGCGAGGCGGCACTGCCGTCGCGCTCGATCCTCGTCCACGGCTTCGCCGACGCCACCGGGGTGGCGACCGACCTGATCCAGGCCCTGCTGCGCCGCTGCGGCGCCTGGCTGATCCTCGACCATCCGCCGAAGCCCGAGGACCCGGAAGGGGAGGCGGTGGAGCGGGAGTTCACCGGCCGCTTCGCCGAGCGCCTCTTCCAGCCTTCAGGGACCAACGCAGGGGCCAGCACGGAGCCGGTGCCGCCAGGGATCTCCCCCTCCCGGGTCGGCGCCTTCGAGGCGGTGGGGGCCGAGGCCGAGGCGCGGGAGATCGCCTCCCGGGTCCACGCGCTGCTCGCCGGCGGCGCCCATCCGGAGGGGATCGGCGTGGTGGCCCGCGATCTCGATCCCTACCGCTTCCCCCTGCGCCGCCACTTCGACCGCCTGGGCATCCCCTTCTCGGGAGTGGGGGAGCCGGGGGCGCTGGGGCCGTCCGGCCGCCGCGCCCGCGCTCTCCTCGAGCTGCTGCGCGAGGGGGAGGCGGTGCCGGTCGCCCGCTGGCTCGACGCGGTGGCCGCGCTGCCCGAGGGGCGCCACTCGCCGGCCTTCTCCCAGGAGCGGGGGGGCGGCTGGGTGGATCTCCGCCTGGCCTTCGCCTCCCTGGGGGCGGGCCGGCTGCGCGATGCCACCGGCCTGCGCCTGGAGGAGGTGCTGAAGAAGGGCTGGTACGCCCTGCCGATCCGCCAGGGCTTGCAGACCGCCGCCGGCATTGATAAGGACGGCGGGGCCGGCGCCGAAGGGGCGGCGAGAGTGGGGACGGCGAGGAGGGGACGCGCGGCAACGAGGCGCACGCCCGCCGGCGGCGGATTCCGGGCGCGCTGATCCGCGCCGCCGTGCGGGCCGCCGGCCGCACCCGCGACCGGCTGGCCGCCTGGCCCGCCGAGGCGACCGCGTCCGACCACCTCGCCCGCCTCCGCTCGCTGCTCAAGAGCGACCTCGGCTGGGACCTCGCCGCCGAGGAGGCCGGCGCCGTGCGCGAGGCGCTGGAGGAGCTGGAGCGGGAGGTGCCGCCGCGCTTCCGGCTGGAGCGCGACGAGCTGCGGCTGCTGATCGAGAGCCTCCTGGCGGCGGCCGGCGCCTCGGCGCTGGGCGGCAAAGGGGGCGGCGTCCAGGTGCTCTCGGTCACCGAGGCCCGCGGGCGCACCTTCGACCACCTGTTCGTGGCCGGGCTCAACCGCGACGTCTTCCCGCGCGGCATCCGCGAGGACCCCCTGCTCTCGGACGACCTGCGCCGCATCCTCCAGCGGGTGCTCCCCGACGTGCCGGTCAAGCGCGCCGGCTTCGACGAGGAGCGCTACCTCTTCGCCCAGCTCCTCTCGGCGAGCCCGGCGGTGACCCTCTCCTGGCAGACGGCGGACGACGACGGCAAGCCGCTCTCCCCCTCGCCGCTGGCCGAGCGCCTGCGCGAGCGGCTGGAGGTGGCGAAGGCCCCGCTTCTCTGGAGCCTGCCCCAGGCGGGTCCCCTGCCGGGACCCCGCACGGCCGGAGAGCACGCGGTGATGGCCGGGCTCTACGCGCCGCGGCGCTGGTGGGGGAAGGTGATGGCCCTGGCGCTGCGCGAGGCGCGGGCGGAGCAACCCTCGGCCTACGACCTGCCGCCGGAGCGGCTGGCGCTCTCCCGCCTCGCCGTGCTGGAGGAGATGGACCCCGACCTGCGCACTCCGGAGGGCCGGGCGGCGCGCTTCCGGCTGGGCCCCTACTTCGGCTTCATCGGGCGGATCCCCGGCGGGAGCGAGGGGGAGCCGCGGCTGCGCGACCTCTACGTCACCCAGCTCGAGAACCTGGCCGCCTGCCCCTGGCAGCTCTTCCTGGTGCGCCTGCTGCGCCTCGAGCCCACCCCCGATCCGCTCGGCGCCCTGCCGGGGGTGGACGCCGTGCTGCTCGGCAACACCGTCCACGCCACCCTGGACAGGATCTCGCGCCCCCCGGGACGGGAGAAAGTGCGCGGTGTCAGCGTCCGCGATCTCGCTCCGGTCCCGGCCGCCTGGCCGGATGAGCGGGACGTCCAGCGGGTGCTGCGCGAAGAGGCCCGGCGGCTGCTCGAGGAGGAGGGGATCTTCCTCCCCGGCCTCGCCAACGCCCTGGCCGACCGCGCCTATCCGCTGCTGGAGACCGCGCGCGATATGGACTGGAGCGGCGGGGCCGTGCCGGTGCTGGCGACGGAGATGGAAGGCGAGCTCGATGTCGGGGACGCCCCCGGCTCCCTGCGCCACGTGCTCTTCCAGGCGGACCGGGTGGACCGCGCCTCGGGGGGGCTGGTGATCTGGACCGACTACAAGACCGGCAAGCCGATCTCGGAGGCCCGCCGGCCGGAGGCCCGCCGCCGCAAGTTCCTCGACCGGGTGCGGCGCGGGACCCATCTCCAGGCGGTCGCCTACCTCCTGGGATCGGACGGCGAGTCCATGGGGCGCTACCTCTTCCTCAAGCCCGGCCTCGACGACGACCAGCGCGAGCTCTCCGTCACCACCGCCGACCAGGACTTCGTGGAGGCGTTCGCGGCGGCCTCCGAGGCGGTGCTCGCCGCCTGGGAGGCGGGCAGCTTCTTCCCCCGCCTGGTCGAGCTCGACGGCCGCAAGGAGCCGGGACGCTGCGGCTTCTGCTCCGTCGCCGAGGCCTGCCTGCGCCACGACTCCGGCTCCCGCCAGCGCCTCTTCGACTGGACGGTGGAGACGGGGCTCGATGCCCTGCCCCCCGAGCAGGCGGCGCTGCTGCGGGTCTGGCGGCTGGGGGAGAGGCCGATGGGGACCGGGAGTGAGGGTGGAGGAACATGACCGATCTCCGCCAATCCGACCTCCGCGCCGCCGACCTCGCCGCCCGCCGGGCCGCGCAGACCCGATTCGACGTTCCCCTGGTGCTCCAGGCCGGGGCGGGCACGGGGAAGACCACGACGCTGATCGGCCGGCTGCTCGCCTGGACCCTGGGGGAAGGGTGGGAGCGCGCCGCCCTCCGCCTCGTCGAGCGGGCCGAGCGGAAGACCGGCCGGCGGGCGGAGGAGGGGCCGGACCGCGTCGCCGCCGAGGTGCTGGGCCGGGTGGTGGCGATCACCTTCACCGAGGCGGCGGCCGCCGAGATGGCCGGCCGGGCCGCCCGGGAGCTCTCCGCCCTCGCCGCCGGCCACCAGGCGCCGGACTGGCTGGAGGCCTCCGTCCTGCCGCCGGCCCCCGAGCGGGCCTTGCGGGCGCGGGCGCTCCTCGGCACCCTCGACCACCTGGCGGTGCGCACCATCCACGCCTTCTGCCGCGGCCTGCTCGCCGATCACCCCCTGGAGGCGGGGGTCCATCCCGACCTCACCATCGACGCCGACGGCCGGCTGGTCGAGGACGTGGTCCGCGAGACCGTGGAGGACGCCCTGCGCGACGGCTATGGGGATCCCGGCGATCCCCACCTCCTGGCCCTCGCCTCCCGCGGCTTCGGCCCGCCGGAGATCGTCGAGGCGCTCGCCTCCCTGCTCCAGGGGGGGCTGCCGGCCGCCCTCCTGGCCGAAGATCCATTCGCTCCCCAGGCGTTGCGGGATTTCCACCAGCGTCTCTCCGGCGGCTGCGCGGCGGTCCACCGCCTGATCGCCCCCCGCATCCGCGGCTCCCGGGCGCGCAACGCGATCAAGATCCAGGAGTCCCTCGCGGTCCTGACCGCCCGGCTGGAGACGGAGGCGTCCGTGGCGGCGCTGGCTGGCCGGGTGGCCGAGCTCTTCCCCGAGAACCTGGTGGACCATCTCAAGAAGTGGCGCAAGCGACTCGAAGGCACCGAGGCGGCCCTCTTCGGCGAGGTCGCCCCCGAGCTGGCCGCCGCCGCCGGCCTCTTCGTCCAGCTCCTCGAGCAGCTCGGCCATTTCAACCCCGAGCTGATGGAGCACGGCCGCCGCGCCCTCGCCCCGCTGCTCGCCCGGGTCGAGCGCGAGCTGCGCTCCCGGGGCATCGCCTCCTTCGACTCCCTCCTCGCCGGGGCCGAGGCGCTCCTCGCCCGCCATGGGGAGGTGCGGCGGCAGGTGCGGCGGCGGATCGATCAGCTCCTGGTCGACGAGTTCCAGGACACCGACCGCATCCAGTGCGACCTCCTGCGCTGGATCGCCCTCGACGGCCCGGCCGAGGAGCGCCCCGGCCTCTTCCTGGTTGGCGACCCCAAGCAGTCGATCTACGGCTGGCGCAACGCCGACCTGCGGGCCTATGAAGGATTCGTGAAGCTGGTGCTGGAGGCCGGCGGCGAGGTGATGTCCCTCGCCCTCAACTTCCGCTCGGTGCCGGCCATCCTGGAGGAGGTGGCCCGGGTGATCGGGCCGGTGATGCTGCCGCGAGCGGGAGTCCAGCCCGCCTTCGAGCCCCTGCTCGCCTGCGACCGCCGGCTGGAGGACCCCGGCTTCCGCCGCGAGGGCCGGGGCGGCCGGGCGGGTCGGTCCCCCGTCGAGCACTGGGTCTCCTGGAAGCGCGGGGCGGAGGGGGGACCCTGGAAGACCCCGGCGGCCGACGCCACCGACATCGAGGCCGCCGCCCTGGCGGAGGACGTCCGCGCCCTGCACGAGGAGCACGGGGTGGCCTGGAAGGAGATCGCCGTCCTGCTGCGCGGCATCGGCGATCTCGACCTCTACCTGGAGGCGTTCCGCCGCGCCCGGGTCCCCTTCGCCGTCGGCCGCGACAAGCAGTACTACCGCCGCCGGGAGGTCATCGAGGCCGCCGCCCTGGTGCGTTCGGTGCTCGATCCGGGGGACCACCTGGCGCTGCTGACCGTGCTCCGCTCCTCCACCGTCGGGGTGCCCGACGCCGCCCTGATCCCGCTGTGGAACCGGCAATTCCCCCGGCTGATGACCGAGCTGCGCTCCCCCTCCCCGGAGGCCCTGGCCGGACTGCGGCGGGCGATCGAGGGGGCGGTCCGCGTGGTGCCCAGGGACGTGCCGGGGATCGAGCGCGTGCGCGGCTGGGAGCGCAACCTCCTGGCCACCGTCGAGCATCTGGCCCTCCTCCGCCGCTCCTTCGAGCGCGAGCCGGCGGACGTTTTCGTCGAGCGCCTGCGCCGGCTCACCCTGATCGAGGCCACCGAGGCGGCCCGCTATCTCGGCCCCTACCGGCTGGCCAACCTCGAGCGCTTCTTCCGCCAGCTCCTCGCCGCGGTGGAGGAGAGCGGCGGCGACGCCACCGCCATCCTGCGCGCCCTGCGCCGTAGCGTGGCCGAGTCCCGCGAGGCCGAGGAGGGGCGCCCCAAGGACGTCGCAGAGGATGCCGTCCACGTGCTCACCGTCCACGGCTCCAAGGGGCTCGACTTCGAGCACGTCTACCTCCTCCAGCTTCACAAGAGTGCGCCGGGCGACCGCGGCCCGCGCACCGAGGCCGGCCGCTGGGGGGACGGCTTCGAGTACCGCCTGTTCGGCGCGCCGACCCCCGGCTTCGACCGCATCGAGGCCGCCCGCCGGGAGGTGGAGGCCGCCGAGCGGGTGCGCCTGCTCTACGTGGCGATGACCCGCGCCAAGGACCGCCTGGTGCTGGCCGGCAAGTGGCCGGAGGAGGCCGAGCCGATGTCCTGGGACCGGGCCACGGCCTCGATCGATCTCCTCCTCTCCCGCCGGGACTCGCCCGGGAGCCTCCCCGCTCTCTGGGAGGAGGCCCTGGGGTCCGCTACGGCTGAGCCCGCCTGGGCGGTCGTGGATCCGGCCGGCGCGCTCTGGAAGTTCCCCGACCTGCGCCCGGCGGCCGAGCCCGGCCTCGCCGCCGAGCCCGAGCGCCCGTCGCTCCCCGGGCCGCAGGAGATCGCCCTGGTCTCCGCCGCGCTCCAGGCCGAGCGGGTCCGCGCCCGGGTCCGCATGGACCGCACTTTCGGCGGCGCCGCCTCGGAGGAGGCCCACGCCCTGCTGCGCGAGCAGCAGGCCGCCCGGCAGGCGGAGGCCGCCGCCGAGCCGGACCGGAACAAGCGTCGTCCCGCCCGGGACCGCGAGGCCGCCATGGCCGCCGGCGGAGCGATCCATCGCGCCCTGGAGGAGTGGGACCTCGTCGCCGATCCCCGCCGGGAGCTGGAGCGCCAGCGCGCCCTCCTCCCCGCCTACCTCGCCGCGCTGGTGGAGGGGAACGACCGCGGCCGGGCGCTCCCCCTGGCCGGCGCCCTGCTGGAGACCTTCGCCGCCGGTCCCCTGGTGGAACGCCTCCGCCGTCTGAGGGACCACGTCCTCGCCCGCGAGCTGTCCGTCCTCCTGCCGCCCGGAGAGGGGGACCACGCGCCGGTGGGAGCCGTCACCGGCGCGATCGACCTGCTCTACCGCGATCCGCAGGATGGGAGGATCGTAATCGCCGACTACAAGACGGACGAGGTGGCGACGGAGGAGGAGATCCGCCAGCGCGCCGCGGTCTACGCCCCGCAAGGGGAGGTGTACGCGCGGGCGATCCGGGAGGCCCTGGAGATGGAGGAGGAACCGCGCTTCGAGCTCTGGTTCCTGCGGGCCGGCGTCACCCTGCCGTCGTGAGAGAAGGCTTCAGGAAGACAGGGACGAAAGGGACATCAGGGACAAAGGGACTCAGCCTTGCCGGGCTCGTCCCTTTTGTCCCTTTTGTCCCTTTCGTCTCTTTTCGGGGGCTCCTACGGGCCGCAGACGCAGAAGGCGTTGTTGGGGCAACACCAATTGCCCGACGGGCAGACCATCAGGTGGCTCCCCTTGGGGCAGGTGAGCGCGGAGGCGGGCTTGACGAAGGCCGCTCCGGCGGTCAGGGCGATGGCAACGGCCAGCAGGGTGAGTTTCTTGCGCATGAGTGTTCTCCTGGGTCAGAGGGTGGATGGATCGTCCCGTCTTAGGTGATCGGGAAGCAGACGCAACGCGCGAAGTCCGGGCAGCAGAAGGTGCGCGTAGGACAGGTGACCAGGTGGCTCCCCGCGGCGCAGGTGAGCGCCGCCGCGGGCTTGACGATCACCGATCCGGCCGCCAGAGCGACGGCGAGGGCCAACAGGGCAAGCTTCTTCCGCATTCTTTTCCTCCTTCAAGAGGGTCGTTGGGTGGAGCTTCCCCGCCCGGAGGGAACGTCCCGCGCCGAGCCGTCTCCAAAGAGGAGGTGCGGCGGCTCCGGCGGATGGTGACGCCCGCGAGGGAGACCTCCGGTCCCCGCGGTGTCCCGTGCGGCGTCCCCGTATAATCCCCCCCGATGCCCTTCATCTATATTCTCCGCTGCGGCGACGGCTCGCTCTACACCGGGATCGCCAAGGATCTCGACCAGCGGCTGGCGCAGCACCGGGCGGGGCGGGCGTCGCGATACACTCGGTCTCATCTGCCGGTGATCCTCGTCTGGATGCGCGAGGTGCGCTCGTGGAGCCTTGCCCTCCGGGAGGAGCGGCGAATCAAGTCGATGCGGAAACAGGAGAAAGAAGCTTTGCTTTTGGAAGTCCAGAGCCCATGCCCCCCACTCTCCTCCTGAGCTGCGACTCCGTCGGCAAGGGCTTCGGCGCCCGGCCCCTCTTCGAGCACCTCTCCTTCGGAATCTCCGACGGGGACCGCGTCGGCCTCATCGGGCCGAACGGGTCGGGGAAGTCCACCCTGCTCAAGATCCTGGCCGGCATCGAGGAGCCGGACTCCGGCACCCTCTCGCTGCGGCGGGGGGTGCGCATGGGGTACGTCCCCCAGGACCCCGAGTTCCCCCTGGGCAAGACCGTCGAGGAGGTGGTCCTCGAAGGCCTGGCGGACGATCCCGCCGAGGACTACGAGAAGGACATCAAGGTCTCCATCACCCTGGGACAGGCCGGGTTCAACGATCCGGAGCAGGCGGTGGACATCCTCTCCGGCGGCTGGCGCAAGCGGCTGGCGATCGCCCGCGCGCTGGCCAAGTCCCCCGACGTCCTGCTGATGGACGAGCCCACGAACCACCTGGACGTCGAGGGCATCCTCTGGCTGGAGGACCTGCTGCAGAGCGAGCCGCTCGCCTATCTGGTGGTCAGCCACGACCGCTACTTCCTGGAGAACGTCACCTCGCGCGTGCTGGAGCTCGATCGCCGCTACCCGGAGGGGATGTTCCAGGCGCAGGGGGCCTACAGCGACTTCCTGCAGAAGCGTGACGAGGTGCTGCGCAACCAGGCCGAGTACCAGGCCTCGCTGGCCAACAAGGTCCGTAACGAGGTCGAGTGGCTGAAGCGCGGCGCCAAGGCGCGGACGACCAAGGCCAAGGGGCGCATCCAGGAGGCCAACCGGATGATCGCCGAGCTGGAGGAGATGAAGGCGCGCACCGGCATTGCCGCCAGCGCCAGGGCCGGCATCGACTTCAACGCCACCGACCGCAAGACCAAGAAGCTGCTGGTGGCCGAGGGGCTCACCAAGTCGTTCGGCGGCAAGCGGATCGTCAAGGGGCTCGACCTCAAGCTCACCCCCGGGATGCGGCTCGGCCTGCTCGGACCCAACGGCAGCGGCAAGACCACCCTGCTCTCGCTGCTCGACGGCACCTTGGAGCCCGACGCCGGCACGATCGACCGGGCGGACTGGCTGCGCACGGTCCGCTTCGAGCAGAGTCGCGACACCCTGGACAAGACGTTGAGCCTGCGCCGGGCCCTGGCGCCGGCGGGGGACTCGATCGTCTACCAGGACCGCTCGATCCACGTCGCCTCCTGGGCCAAGCGGTTCCTCTTCCGCACCGAGCAGCTCGACACGCCGGTCTCGCGCCTCTCCGGCGGCGAGCAGGCCCGTATCCTGATCGCCCGCCTGATGCTGCGGCCCGCCGACCTGCTGATCCTCGACGAGCCGACCAACGATCTCGACATCGCGACGCTGGAGGTGCTGGAGGAGAGCCTGCTGGAGTTCCCCGGCGCGCTGGTGCTGGTCACCCACGACCGGTTCCTGCTGGAGAGCGTCTCCACCCTGGTCCTCGCCCTGGACGGCCAGGGAAACTCCGAGTACTTCGCCGACTACGCCCAGTGGGAGGCCGCCCGCCAGACCGGCCCGCCGCCGAAGACCGCCGCCAAGCCGGCAGCGGCGCCGAAGGCCGCCAAGGAGGCGAAGCGGCTCTCCTACAAGGAGAAGCTGGAGTGGGAGCAGATGGAGGCGAAGGTCCTGGAAGCCGAAAACCGCCTCGCCGCCGCCCAGGCCGCGGTCGAGGATCCGGCCGTGGCAACCGATCCGGCCGCCCTCCAGGAGCGCTGCAACCTCCTGGAAGGAGCGCGGCGGGAGGTGGAGCGGCTGTATGCGCGGTGGGCGGAGCTTGAGGGGAAGCAGTAGCGCCGGCTTACTGCCCTGAGAACGAGGTCAGCACGATCCCCTCCTCCCGAAGCGCCTGCCGGATCCCCGGATCGCACAGGGCTTCCGTCTCCCGCTCCCACCGGTAGCCCCAGCCGTACTCGGCCGCGAGGGCATCATCACCGAGCCCTGGGTGGCAGACCAGCTCGGCAAGCCCCTGGACGTCTTTCAGGATCTGAACGAGCCGTTCCGAGGTCAGCCTCCCGGCGTCGAGGACGCCCACGGTGCGGTCCGCCGTCCGGACAGCGCTCCCCTCCAGCCGCCGTCGGGCCGGCCGGCCGATCCCGTTGAGGATGCCGATTTCGAGTCCCCGCGGGGAGAGGGCGGCCGCCGGATCGTGAGGGACGCGGAGCCAGGGGATGCGGTACTCCTCGGTGAGCCGGAGGGCGATCTCGAAGATCCGCGGCAGGACGTGCAGGTGCTGGTGGCTGTTGGCGTGGACCAGGCGGAGGCCGGCGGCGAGGAGCTTTTTGATCTGCCGCCGCAGCTCCTCTTCGATCTGCCTGGAATCGATCCCGCCCAGGAGGTAGCGGACCGCGAAGGCGCGGAACCCCGGCAGGAAGGCGCCGTTTCGACCCAGCAGGGAGGGCACCCGCTCCGGCGGGGAGAGCGGGCGCTCGCCGACGAAGGTGAGGTGGATGCCGGCGTCGAGGCGCGGGCGGTCGCGCAGCCGCTCGACCGCGTCATCGAGGGCGCGGCCGTTGGCGACGACGCTGCAGGCGGTGACGATCCCGTCGTCGTGGGCCTTCAGGGCGCCCGCGGTCAGGCCGGGATGGAGGCCGACGTCGTCGGCCGTGACCACGAGGGCTCTCAACGGCCCGGGGTGGACGCTCCGGCGGGTGTGGTGGATTCCGCCGGCGCCGCCGGCCGGTCCCGGCGCCGGGGGTGGCGCATCTCCGGGTAGAGGGTGAAGAGCTCCCGGAAGATCTTGAGGATGACCGCCGGCGACGACAGCGTTGAGCTGCCACGGGTACGGGGGAAGTAGTCGAGGCCGAGCTGCTGGATGACGAAGCCGAGGTTCTTCGCCTTGACGATCAGCTCGGCGTCGATCAGCGATCCCTCGGACTTCAGCTCGACCGCCTCCAGCACCTCGCGCCGGATCAGCTTGAAGGAGAAGTTGATGTCGCGGTGCGGCCAGCCGAAGAGGACGCCGATCAGCGCGTTGTAGAAATAGGAGTAGACCGTCCGGCGGAACCCCTCTGCGGTGCGGTCCAGCCGGTAGCCGGCGATCAGGTCCGCCCGGGTCACCCGGATCGCCTGGATGGCCGGGCCGATCGCCTGCGGATCGAACGGCAGGTCGGCGTCCATGTAGAGGACGAGATCCTTGCCCGCCGCCGCGAACCCCGTCTTGAGCGACGCCCCGAGCTTGCGGTTCTCCGCGTGCCGCAGCATGCGGATGCGCGGTTCGGCGGCGGATTCCCGGGCGACGATCCCGGCCGAGCGGTCGGTGGAGGCGTCGTCCACCACCACGATCTCCCAGTCGCCGCTGTATCGCTCGAGGGCGTCGATTGCGCAGGCGAGCGCGTGCTCGATGTTCTCCTCTTCGTTGAACATCGGGATGACCAGCGAGACGGACGGGCGGTATGGCATGGTGGAGAGGATCGAGAGAGCCTGAGCTTAGCGGGGGAGCCGCTCGACGGCAAGGAGCTGGACGGCGAGGCGGCGCGTGTCGGCGTTCATGCCGGCCTGGGCCGGGACGAACCACCGGGCCGAGCGGAAGGCGATCTCCAGGGTCCGGCCCTGGACGGGCAGCTCGAGCGTCCGCTCCAGCCCCGGGGCGATCTCGACCGTGCCGGCCGGCTGGCCGTTGACCGAGACGGCGACGGTGTTGGAGGCGAGGGGCACCTTGGGGGGAAGGGCCAGCCGCATGACGATGGCCCGGGTGCGGGGGAGGACGACGCGGATGGCGGCGTCGGGCTCCAGCCAGCGCCAGCCCGGCCGGCGCAGGCTCGGCTCCCAGGAGTAGACGCCGCGCACCGGCTGGAAACGCCGGCCGGTCGGGATGACGCTCACCGAGGCGGCCCGGTAGTGGTTGCGGGTGAGCCGTTGATAGGCGGGGCTGTCGGGCCAGTGGAAGTTCGCGGCGCCGGGCCAGGAGCTCTCCCCTTCGGCCAGCAGGTAGAGCGGCGCATAGGGGTGCTGGGCGTGCAGGCTCAGGCCCTCGTCGATCTTGACCGGATCGAGATCCCGCAGGAGATAGGCGGCGAAGGGCTCCATCTCCGGCTCCACCAGCAGGTCCGCCTGGAGGTCGGAGCGATGCCGTTCGGCCCAGAGAGCCGCCCGGGCCGCCGGCGACAGGGTGGTGGCGCGGACCCGCAGAAAGGGACCCGCGTAGAAGAGGCCGGCGGCAGTCACCAGAACCGCCACCAGGATGGGAGCCCACCGGGCGGCGGCCGGCCGCCGGAGGAGCCGCGCCGCCGCCGCGCTCCCGGCCGCCGCCGCGAAGGCGACACCGAGGAGCGACGGCAGGGCGTAGCGGACGCCGTCCGCCGGGTCCATCACCCGCAGGCAGATCAGGAGCTGGACGCCGGAGAGCACCGCGAGGGGCAGCGCCGCGGCCCGCCTCTCCCGCGCCAGGGCCACGATCCCCGCCAGGGCCAGGGCGAGCACCCCGAGCGCCAGCCCGGCGGGACCCCACGGATGGGCGACGAAGAGCCAGGCCAGCTTCACGGTCGAGCCGCGCAGGGCCGCGTCGTGCGCCCCCAGGTAGGCGGCCTGTCTCCCCTGGTAGTCCAGAAACGCCGAGGGTCCCCCGACCGCGGCGACCAGCGGGATGAACCAGAGGAGCGAGACGATCGCGAAGGCCGCCACCGCTTCCAGGCGCCGGCGCCACCCCGACGCCGGCCAGAGGGCGACGGCGAGCATGGGGAGGACGGCCAGGGCGAGCTGGGGCCGGCAACCGACCGCGGCGGAAGCGGCCGCTCCCAGCCCCAGGGCGGCCCAGACCGACCCTTTCTCGCGCAGGGCCGCGGCGGCGGCCAGGGCCAGGGAGAGGAACATCAGGGCCGGCGGGTCCGACATCGGCAGCGGTCCCTGGACGAGCATCGCCGGCGAGAGGTGGAACAGCAGCGCGCCGCCGACCGCCACCCGCTCCGCGTTCCCCTCCGTTCCTCCCGCGATCCGGCGGAAGGCGGCGACCAGCGCCCAGTAACCGATCAGCGAGGAGACGAAGCTCAGGGCGACCAGGCTGACGAACGGGTCATGAAAGACCAAGTCGAGCAGCTTGCCAAGGCCCACGAGGAGGGGGTAGCCGGGCGGATGCGGCTGGTGCCCGAGGGGATCGAACCTCTCGATGGCGCGGGCGAAGAGGATCTCGTCCCACTCCCAGAGGCTCCGGGGCAGCGTCAGCGCCCGCACGATCGCCACCGCCACGAACCCGGCGAGGGCCATGGGGGAAGGAAACGGGCGATGCGGCGGGTCGTTGGTTCGATTGACAGGATCATCTCGGCCGGATATGCAGTGCGGGTGTCATCCCCCGGTTACGTACAGTCGCTCGCCCTGGTGCGGCGGATGTACCGGGCCGCGCCGGTCGCCACCCGGCTGCACGTGCTCGGGCGCTTCCTCTCCTGCCCCTTCCTGCGGGTTCTCGACTACCTCCCGCCGGGGGCGAGGCTGCTGGATCTCGGGGCTGGGCACGGGATCTTCGCACATCTCGCTCTCGCCGCGGGAGCCCAGGCGGCCGTCAGCGCGGTCGCCGTCGAGCCGGACGGCCGCAAGGTCTTCCACGGCGTCCGGCGCCCGGGCCTGCGGGTGGTCAACGGCTACCATCACGCCGTCCGCGGCCGTTTCGACGCGGTGACGATCTTCGACGTCCTCTACCGGCTGCCGGGCGCCGACTGGGATCCGCTGCTCGGCTGGGCGCGCGAGCGGCTGGCGCCGGGGGGCGTCTTCCTGCTCAAGGAGATCGACCCCGGGCACCGGGCCAAGGCGCTCTGGAACCGCGCCCAGGAGCGCGGCGCCGATCTCCTCGGCCTTACCCTGGGGGAAGCTTTCAGCTACGAGACGCGGGAGGAGATCCGCGTCCGCTTCCGGCACGCCGGCTTCGAGGGGTTCCAGGCGGTCGAGATCGGCCGGGGGTATCCCCACGCGCACATCCTTTATATAGGGCGGGGTAGATAGGGCGAGGTAGATAGGGCAGGGGTGAGGTACCATCTCCCGGTGATGCTCAAAAAGAAAAGTCTCTTCCGGTTCCGCGGGCCTCTCCGGCCGTTGCTCCTCTCCCTTCTCCTCGCCGTCCCCGCGGGCGGGGCCTCTCTTCCCGCGGAGCATCTCGGGGCTGGCGGTCTCGCCCGACGGCGGCAAGGTGCTGGTCTCGATGGATCTCGACGGCGTTCCCAACGCCTGGGCGCTGCCGGTGGCCGGCGGCCCGCCGGTCCAGCTGACGAAGTCAAAGGTCCCCGTCTGGGTGGTGAGCTACTTCCCCGCTGACGAGCGGATCCTCTACCGGAGCGGCCCGGTGGGCGACGAGGACCACCTCTTCGTCCAGGAGCGGGACGGGAAGGCCCTCGAGCTCTTCCCCGGCAAGACCGTCCGCTTCCTGGGCTGGGCCGGCGACGGTGGCTCGCTGCGGGTCGAGGTGATGAACGAGGTCGGGCAGTCGCGCGATCTCTATCAGATCGCGGCCGGCGGCTACGAGCGGACCCTGGTCGATCGCAACGGCTCGAACGTCTCGCGCCTGGCCGCCGTCTCGCCGGACGGGCGCTATCTCGCCTATGCCGAGAACTACGGCGACCTGACCCGCAACCTCCGGGTGCGCGACCGGCAGACCCTCAAGGACCAGTCCCTGCTGGCGGGGGAGGGTTTCACCGTCAACATGCCCCTGGGCTTCAGCCCCGACGGCACCGGCCTGCTCGCGCTCAGCGACGTCGGAGGCGAATTTCGCCACCTGGCGCGGGTCGACGTGGCGACCGGCGAGAAGCGGGACCTGGTGAGCAAGAGCTGGGACGTGCTGAACGCCTTCTACTCTCCCGACGGCAAGCGGATCGCGGTCCTCGCCGGCACCGACACCGGCTCGAAGCTCGAGCTCTACGACGCCGCGACCCTGCAGCCGGTCCCGCTGCCGGACCTTCCCGCCGCCGAGGAGGTGGCCACGGCCGCGTTCTCCCGCGACGGCAGGACCCTCGCCGTCCTCGCCAGCGGCAGCGCCCTGGCGCCGGCGGTCTGGGCTTACGACCTGGCGACGCCGGGAGCTGCGCCGCGCCGGTTGACCGGAGGAGAGGCCGGCGGGGAGACCGGCGGCGGCACCGGAGCCTGGGTGAAGGGGGAGGTGGTGCGGTTCAAATCCTTCGACGGCCGCTCGATCCCGGGCATTCTCTACAAGCCCCTCCAGGCCTCTCCGGCCCGCAAGGCGCCGGTGGTGGTCTGGATCCACGACGGCCCCAGCGGGCAGGCGCGGCTGGCCTTCGATCCCCTGATCCAGACCCTGGTCGAGCGGGGCTATGCCGTCTACGCGATCAATCACCGGGGGAGCTCCGGCTACGGCAAGGACTTCCAGCAGCTCGACGACCGCCGGCACGGGCTGGTCGATCTCCAGGACTGCATCGCCTCCAAGGCGATGCTCGCCGCGACCGGCTGGGTGGACCCCGGCCGGATCGCCGTCGGCGGCGTGGGGTTCGGCGGCTTCCTGACCCTCGACGCCCTCGCCTTCCAGCCCGGGGAGTTCGCCGCCGGGGTCGACCTCTTCGGCGTCTCCAACTGGCAGCGGGTGCTCGACAGCCTCCCCCACATGGCGGCCGAGCGCACGGTGCTCGCCGAGGAGATGGGGCACATCGTCGACCTCCAGGCGGCCGTGCTCATGGTGCCCCGCGATCACGCCGAGGACATCGTGCGGCCGCTGCTGATCGTCCAGGGCGGGCTCGATCCGCTCGCCATCCCGGCCGAAGCCGAGCAGATCGCCGCCCGGATGAAGGCGAAGAAGCGGCCGGTGGAGCTGATCGCGCTGCCGGAGGAGGGGCACGGCCTCGCCCTGCGGGCGGACCGCGAGAAGGTCTACCGGGCGGTCGCGGACTTTCTCGACCGCAGCTTCAAGGACCGCGGCCTCAAGCCCGGCGCCCGCTGAGGGCGATGAAGTCGTCGATCAGGGCGCGGGCGATCGAGAGCCGGGAGGGCAGGCCGGGGAGGGAGCCCACCCGGAACCAGCCCGCGTCCTCGATCTCCTCCTCCTGGAGGCGGATCTCGCCGGACGCCCAGTCGGCCACGAAGCCGATCATCAGCGAGTGTGGGAACGGCCAGGGCTGGCTGCCGAAGTAGCGGACGTTCGTCACCTCCACCCCCACCTCCTCGCGCACCTCGCGGGCGACCGTCTGCTCGAGCGACTCGCCGGGCTCGACGAACCCCGCGACGGTGCTGTAGACGCCGGGCGCGAAGTGAGGGGAGCGGGCGAGCAGGATCTCGTCCCCGCGCTCGATGCGCACGATGACAGCGGGCGAGATGCGGGGGAAGTGCTGCAGGCCGCAGCGGGGGCAGACGCGGGCGAGCTCCCCGGTTTCCGTGCCGTTTCGGCACCACACCGGCCGCAGTAGCGGTGGTCGCGGTCCCATTCGACGATCTGCGCCGCCCGTCCGGCGAGCTTCCAGGCGGCCTCGTCGAGCATCCCCCAGAGGCGGCGCAGGCCCAGGAAGGCCATGCCCTCCGGAAGCTCGACGTCGGTAGGAAAACCGGCGGCGAGGCCGGCGGCCCAGGCTTCGATTCCATCCAGGAGACCCACGGCGAGCGGCTCGTCCGTAGGGAGGTCCAGGGCGGCCCACTCGGCCGCCGTCGGCACTCGGGCGGCCGGACTCTCTCCAGAGCCCTCCAGGCGGACGAGCAGCTCACTCCCCCGGAAGGCGAACCAGGCTCCTGCGGGCTCCCCGCTCACGGCCTGTCGGCGGGGCCACCCGCCGGGAGGGTCAGCAGGTAGTCGGCGAAGGTCTGGTTGAACAGGGCGCCCGGCCGCCGGCTGCGCAGCAACTCCACCGTCTCCTTCCCCTCCTTGCCCATGTAGACCATGATCAGGCCCGCCAAGAGCGCCGAGCGGTTGAACCCCATGCCGCAGTGGGAGAGCACCCGGTGTCCGGCCTCGACCAGCGAGGCGGCCATCCGCGCCACGGAGTGGAACTTGGTCAGGTCGGGCAGATCCTCGTCATAGATGGGGAAGTAGACGTAGAGGATGTGGTTCGGCATCGTGGGGATGTCGCGGTCGATCTCCCCCTCGAGGTCGATGACGACGGTGATCCCGTGCTCCTCGATGTACTCCCAGCTCTCGATGCGGGGCGAGAGGAAGAGGCAGCCGGCGTCATCCAGGCAGACGATGTTCATGGCATCAGGCCCGTTGACTCAGAGGCGCCACCACTCGAACTTCTTCTTCTCCGGGTTCCAGAAGATGTGGAACGCGTCGCACTTGTCGTCGTGCAGGTTGATCCCGGTACCGCGGGCGGTCGGGTGGCCGGCCAGGGTCTTCGACTCGTCCCCCAGCGGCTCGAGCGCGATCTTGGCGTCCCGCGAGCAGAGGGCGTCCTCGCCGCCGCCGCTCCACGGGAACTCCAGGGTCCAGACGGGGCTCCCCGCGACGAGCGGACCGCGCACGATGCCGACGACCACCCGGTCCTTGGCGGCCCCCCGGATCGCGTAGTCCTTGACGCCGTCCTGGTCGAAGTCCGCCTCGAGGAGGCTGCCGGCGTTCCACTCCACCCCGGGAGAGTGGTGCTGAAGGACGTCGGCCGCCGTCCGCGGCCCCCGCGCCGCGGAGCGGGTCGACAGGGTCCCGGCGCAGCCCGCGCACAGGGCCAGGACCGGCAGGAGGCTCCAGTTGAGTGTCGTTCTGAGGTTCATGGCCAGGATCTCAGCAAAGATCATACCCTGGGCGGCGCCCCTCCCGCCCGCGGAGATCGTCACCGCGGCCCGGCCACGTCCTGCTTGCGCAGGAACTGGTCGATCATCAGGGCGGCGATGTTGCCGGTCCCCAGGGCGACGGCGACCTGCTGGGTCATCGGGCGCAGATCGCCGGCGATCCAGACCCCGGGCACGTTGGTGTCGCCGCGCTGGGACCTGGGGGTGGCGTGCTCGCCCGTCGCGGCGATCTCGATGCCGAGCTGCACGGCGAGGTCGGTGCGGCCGCGGGCGGGGCTGGAGACGAAGAAGGCTTCGGCGGTGAGCCGGGTGCCGTCCTTGAGCTCCAGGCCGTCGAGGTGCCGCTTCTCCCCCTCGATCAGCTGGTGGACCTCCCCTTCCAGCACCGGGATGCCGCGCTCCCGCAGCCGCGCGGCCCAGTGCTCCGCGAGGTCATGGCCGCCGGTCAGCAGCACCCGCAGCTTCTCCGTATAGCGGGAGAGGCCCACGGCCATGGCCGCCGCCGAGTCCGCCGGGCCGGCGCCGATGACGATCGTGTCCCGCCCGAAGAGCTCGGGACCTTCGCAGTCCGTGCAGTAGAAGAGGTTCCCCTTGCCGGCATGGGCAAAGCAGGGGGTGAAGTCGCCGTCCACCGTGGGGTGGTAGCGGGCGACGCCGGTGGCCAGCAGCAGGGTGCGGCCGCGCCACGTCTCCCCCTTGGCGCCGGTGAGGAAAAAGGCCCCCACCTCTCCCGCGGCCTTCACCACGTTGCCGCGCTGGACCTGGGCGCCCATCTCCACCGCCTGGGCCTTGAGCCGCTTCTGGATCTCGGCGCCGGTCGCCCCCGGCATCCCCGGGACGTTCCAGAGCTGTTCCAGGGTGAAGAAGAGGGGACCGCTGACGCGGTCGATCACCAGCGCCTTGCGATGCTGCCAGCCGAGGTGGAGCGCGGCCGCGAGGCCGGCCGGGCCGCCGCCGACGATGAGGGTGTCGTGGATCTCGTTCGCCATGGGCTTTCCACGGCGAAGCTTATCAGGGGAGGTCTCGCTTCCCTTGTTTCTGGTTATTTACCATCCCAGAAGTCCTTGCCGAACCTCTCGGCCAGTTGCCGGCTCATCCCCTCCCGGCGGATCCACTTCTTGATCCACCAGTCCGGGTCGTAGGGCTCGTCGATGTCCGGGATGGGCTGGCCGAGACCGGGGAGGTCGTCGAACTGCCCCTCCTCGATAGCTTCACGGATGCGGTTTTCCGCCACGACCTGGACCGCGCGGCGGGACATGCGGTTCTGGCTCATGGAGGAAATATGTCAAATCACCGGCCCAATATTTCCGCCGCCACCGTCGTCGCGTTCCGGATGCAGTCCGGCACCGAGACGCCGCCAAGGAAGTTGCCGGCGAGGCGCAGGCCGGGGAGGGAGCTCTCGATCTCCCGCGCCCGCTCGACAAAGCGGCCGTGGCCCAGCTCGTATTGCGGGATCGCGCGCGGCCAGCGGCGGACGAGCCGGAAGGCGGGCTCGCCGCGGAGACCCAAAGGGCCGCGCAGCTCGTCCACCAGGGTAGCGGCGATCCGGTCCTCGTCCCAGCCCGCGATCTCGGGATCGGTGCGCCCGCCCGCGAAGGCGGCGAGCGCCACGTGACCCTCGGGAGCCCGGCGGGGAAAGATTTCGGACGGAAAGAGACAGCCGAGCAACCGGAGACCCTCTTTGCGCGGCGCCAGGAATCCGAAGCCGTCCAGGGGATGGCCTACGTCCTCGCGGCGCCAGCCGAGCGAGACCACCGTGACCGCGGCGTAGGGAATTCCGGCGAACGGCAGGCTCGCCCCCGAGGTGGCCTCTTCGAGGAGGCGCGCGGCGGCATCCGCCGGCACGGCGAGCACGATCCGCCGCGCCTCGACCGGTCCGGCGGCCGTGTCAACACGGAAGCCGCCGCTGTCGCCAGGAGGGATCCGGACGATCCGCCGGGCGGCGACACCGGTGCGGACATCCCCGATCTCCCGCGCCAGCTTCCGGGGAAGCTCCTCGAGCCCCTCGCGGAAGGAGATCATGCCGCCGCGGGGTGTCTTCCCCTTTCGTCCGGCAAAGGCGCCGCGGATCAGGCTGCCGTGCTCCCGCTCCAGTCGATGGATCTTCGGCATCGCCCAGCGGGCGGACAGCCGCTCCGGATCGCCGGCGTAGACCCCCGAGACGAACGGTCCCACGGCATGGTCGAGGATCTCGGAGCCGAGGCGGCGGCGGACGAATTGCGCGATGCTCTCTTCGATTTCTTCCAGCGGCCGTCCGATCCAGGGCTCGCGCAGCAGCCGCAGCTTGGCGCCGGCGGAGAGGAGCGGGGTCCTGAGGAACGCCACCGGGTTTCCCGGCAGCGGGACCAGCCGGCCTCTTCTATATAGATACCGTCGCTTCGCCGAGGGGAGGGCGGTGATCTTCTCCCCCCCCAGCCCGGCGTCCCGGATCAGCCGGCCGACGCTCTCCGCCTCTTCGAGGCTGCTTCCGAGGACGGTGTTCGGACCCATCTCGAAGCGCCAGTCTCCGTCCGCGACGGTCTCGAGGGCTCCGCCCACCCTCTCCGCCGCTTCGAGCACCGCCACCCGCAGGCCGCCGCGCCGCAGACGGAACGCCGCGGCCAGTCCCGAGATCCCAGCCCCCACCACCACCGCGTCCAGCCGGTCGCCGTTCATTCTCTTTCCCTAGCGGCCGAGACTCGGGACCTCCTCCAGATGGGGAAGCGGCGCGTCGAGGACGTCCGAAAAGAGAGTGAGGACGCGGAACGTCAGCCCCCAGATGGCGGAGTCGCGGAAGCGGATCGCCGGGTAGAGCAGGCGCGCGCCGCCGCGCTCCCACTCGTGGCGGCTGGCGTTGCGCGGGTCCCAGAGATGAGCGAGAGGGATCCAGTACGCCTCGGCCACCTCGTCACTGGTGGCGAAGGGGGCGAAGCTCCTCGCCGAGGTAGTAGACGAAAGGGGAGAGGACCATCCGGCGGTCGCCGCCGCCGAGGCGGATCAGCACGTGGGAGAGGGCGCCGATCCAGTGGGACTCGTCGAGGGCGAGGCCGACCTCTTCCAGCGTCTCCCGCTCGGCCACGGCGCGCGGGCCGGAGTCCTCCGCCGAGGCGCGCCCGCCCGGCAGGGCCATGTGACCCGACCAGGGGTCGAGCGGATGCTCGGCCCGCCGGATGGCGCAGAGGGAGAGGTCGTCCCCCACGCCCGCCAGCACCAGCGCCACCGCCGCCTCGGCGTGGTCCGGCTCGCGGGCGACCAGGGTCGGTTGATGCCGGCCCAGGGATTCGCGGATCTGCTCGACGGTGAACGGCATGGCGCCATCATACGATCCAAGGCCGCGAGCGAGCTCAAAGGGGTGCGAGCGGCGTCCATGGATGGTCGCGGTCGATCAGCGCCACCGCGACCTCGCCGCCGCAGTGCTCGCGGACGAGCGCCGCCAGTTCCCCGGCGGCCCGCTCGACCCGATCGCGGCCGACGGGCGGCAATCCCTCGATGACCAGGAAGGCGCGCCGCGTCGCCGCCGTCAGCTTGGTCCGCTCGGCCTCCTTCCAGTTCCAGCGCCGGCAGAGGGTGCCGAGGCCGTCCTTGTAGATCACCTCGCCGGGCTTCGGCGGGCGCGCCTCGGCCTCGCCGAGCAGGTGGACCGGCAGTTCCCGGTCCGTCGCGGTGGTCAGCAGGACGTCGCCCTCGATCCGGTCCAGGTCTTCGCCGCCCACCGGCACCAGATGGCGCAGGGAGATCGTGTTGTAGAGGTCGACCAGTGGATTGATCCGCGGCACCGGCTGCCCCTTGAGGACGCGTCGGACGAGGTTCTCGATCGAGGAGGGGTGATCCTTGGGCTTGGCGCCGAACTTCCGGTAGGCCTCGCGCCAGGGAGCGATGTGGGGATGCTCGGAGATCTGGCTGCCGGCGAGCGCCGCGCGGACCCCCTCCTCCTCGCGGCGGAGGAGAGCAAGGAGGGCGTCGCCATTTCCCGAGTTGTCGATCCCGTGAACGGTGACGACGCCCAGCACGACCTCCGGGTACCGCTCGAAGATCGAATCGGTGACGCGGAGGCCGGGCATCTTCTGAAGCTTACGGCGGGAGTTACTTCACGGGGGTGATGGTGAACTTCCCGAAGCTGATTCCGAGATCGATCCCCGTCCCGTGGCCGGCGAGGGCCAGGGAGACCTCCCCCTTGGTCATCGCGGTGGCCGTCGAGGACTTCACCGCTCCGGCGTCTGCCGCGGCCTGGGCGTAGCCACCGAAGACCTCCGCGATGTCCGCCACCGGCGAGAACTTGCCGTAGCCTTCACGGATCTTGGACTTGCCGGCGGTCAGGCCGCCGCCCTTGGCGTTCAGGCTGACCTTGGCCGTCTGGCCGTTGTCGCAGGTGATCGTGCCCTTGCCGTGGGCGGTCTTGTAACCGAGCGACCAGCCCGAGAGGTTGAACCTCATCTCGCAGGTCGTGGTGGTGGCCGCCTTCGCGGGAGCGCCCGTGGTGATCCCGGCGGTCAGAGCGAGCAGAAAGAGAATGGAGCTTTTTTTCATGAGCATCTCCCAAGCATGAAAGTCCCCCCGTCCGATCTGGACAGGAGACACTGGTTGCATCCAAGGATGATATGCAAGGAAGGTGCAAGGTCTGCTCAAGGGAGCGCGAAACTCATCCGCCGATCTATTGCCTTCGATTCGCGAGCTGACTCCGGTACCCCGCCGCGAGCCCGCCGGCCAGGGCGGCCGTAGCTCCCAAAGCGAAGAGGACGAGCCCGGCCGTCCAGCCCACCGGCCGGTAGAAGAGATGGACGGCGTGCACTCCCGGCGGCACCCGGAAGCCGAGGAAGGCCGAGTTCACCTCGAACGCCGGGCTGCGCCCTCCGCCGATTTCCTCCTGCCAGCCGGGGGCGTAGGAGATGCTGGAGACCACGACCCCGCCAGTAGGGGAGTCGACCTCCATGTCGAACCGGTTGCTACCGGGCCGGATCTCGCGGACCGTTCCCTCCTGGGGACTCGCTTCGCCGTGCCCGCCGGCGGCCACCCCGAGGTCGTGGAAATCCTGAATGCCCTGCCAGCTCAAGACCTGCCGGAAGACCCCGTCCTCGGACGTTCGGAGAAAGTGACGCGGCATAAAGAAGAGGGGGTAAGCTTCCGGGTTCTCCCACACCTTGCCGCCCGCGCCGTTGAGGACCGGCTGCCAGGGCGGCGCGAGGTGCCGCCGGTGCGCCATCAACCGGTAGCGGACCGCCATGTAGCTCTCGGCGCTGAGCCGCAATGCCTTGTCCTGGCTCCTCAAGCGGCGGCGCTCGAAGCGAGAGGAGTCGAAGGGGTGCATCGGATCCCGGCCCCGCGGATCCCAAAGGCCGAAGATCGCCGCCGTGTTCGGGTACAGGTCGTAGTCGTCGGCCAGCACCCGGAACGGCTCGGGGGAGCGCCGCGCGCGATCGATGAGGAAGGCGAGGGCCGGCGGCGGCGAGAGGTCCAGCTCCTGGGCCGGGACGGGCTGGAAGCGAGCCTCCAGAAGGAAGAGATCGAGGAGCAGGGCGGCCAGGGCCACGCGGGGAAACCAGCGACGGGCGCCCGGCAGCAGCAGGGCGCCGAGGGTCAGCGCTGTGCCGCCCAGGACGGTGATCCACCAGGCGGTCTGCCAGACAGCGCCGCCGGGCGGCGGCAGGGTCGCGAGCGCGGTCCCCGCCGCGAGAAGGAGGACGGCGCCGGCGGTTCGGGGACGGCGGTCCGCCGCCAGCCGCCCGACGCTCAAGCCACCGGCGATGGCTACCGCCAGCACCCAGAAGAGGCGCAGTCGGCCGGTGGCGCCCTGGCCGACCACGGGGAGAGTGTGGATCATGTCGAAGAGAGGGGAGATCCGCAACGCCGCGAGCAGCGCCGCGAGCCCCGCCAAGAGGATGGCGGCGATCCGTCCGCGGAAGGCCAGAGCGCCCGCCAGCGCAACCGCCAGAGTGACGAGTCCGGCGTAGCCGCTGCAAAGTTCGTTGTAGTTTGAGGTCGCGGCCCAGTTGTGGTCCCGCGGGCTCCCGAACACCAGGGGATCGAGCGTCGGCAGCGCGAGCCTGGGCTCGAATCGGGGGGGTTGCATCACGTCCGCGAGCTTGACGTCCCGCATCCGCTGGCTCCGCGGGAGTTGCTCCACCACCGGCAGGAGGATTGGGGCGGAGAGGCAGGCGGTGAGCGCGCCGGCGGTGAGAAGGCGGAGGACGAATCGGCGGCGGCCGGGAGCGGGATCGAGCGCCAGGACGGCGGCTACCATCGCGGAGATCAACGCCGCGTACCCCATGGTCTCAGGCTGGCCGCTGGACGCCAGGCCGAGAGCACAGACCACCAGCCCCGGGAAGCTCCACCGCTCGCCGTGCCGCAGCAGGACCATGCCGAGGAGCACGCCGAGAAACCAAGCCGCGGCTCCGGCGAGAGGGTCATAGGCCCAGACGGTCATGTATGTCGAGAGCGCGACGGCGACGGCGCCGAACGCCGCCCCTGCTCCTCCGGCGCCGAGCCGCAGCAAGAGCGCGTGCATCAGCAGCAGCGCGAGCAGCATCTCCCAGGCGGCGGTGACGGTGAGCGCCCGCGCGGCCGGCAGCGGCAGTGCCAGCAGGTGGAGCGGCGCGAAGGGAGAGGACTGGGAGTTGCCGAGAAGCGGCTGCCCGGCCCCCATCTCATGCGACCAGAGCGGCGCCTCCAGTCTGCGTAGGCGCGCGTGCACCAGGGCGTGGAAGGGGAGTTCCTCGGCAAGGGTGTCGATCTGCAGGCCGTTGACCAGGATGGGTGGTCGCCCCGGGACCATGTCCCGCCAGGGGAGCCAGTGATAGGCGAGGTCCGTGGGGATCTGGAGCGCGCCGGTGAACAGCGGCGCCGCGAAGAAGGCCGCCACCAGGATCCCATAAGCCAGCCCGGCGCGCGGCGGCAGCGCCGGCCGCCACCAGCGGACGGCCGTCACCAAGAGAACGGCCCCCAGCAAGAAGAGGACCGGCTCGAGGATGAAATTCAGAACGGAAGCCGCGGTCAAGGTGACTGACAGTCTAGCGCAGCCGTGTCTCGCTTACGTTAGACTGTGCATACCTTTAAGGAGGAAATGGAATGGGTGCAGCACTTTCGAAGCTGATCGCCGGTGGCCTGCTGGTCGCCGGGCTCGCCGCCACCCCCGCTCTGTCGAGCCCGCAGGCGTCTCAGGCCCCCGCCCCGCAGACTCCGCAGGCCACCCCCGCCCCGATGCCTTCGCACGAATCCGGGCAGGCGACCGAGCAGGCGCCGTCTTCAGAGCCGAGAGAGTCGAGGCTGGCTGCCGGCTCCAAGGAGCCCGCCCATCCCAACCCGCTGAAGAAGCTGATCGCGGGGCACGAGAACGAGCCGGCCGAGACGCTGTTCAAGAACATCCAGGTGCTCAAGGGGGTCCCCGCGGGCCGTTTCCTGGAGACCATGGAGGGCTTCAGCCACGCTCTCGGCACCAACTGCAAGAAGTGCCACGACACGGAGAACTTCGCCAGCGACGACAAGGAGGAGAAGAAGAGCGCGCGCGGCATGGTGACGATGACCCGGGACATCAACGAGAAGTACATCAAGACGATCCCCGGCATGGACAGCGGCTCCTTCGTGAGCTGCAACACCTGCCATCACGGCCAGAGCAACCCGAACGCCAAGCCGAAGGACTCCGCGGAAAAGCGGCCCTGATCTTAGGCGTGCTCCCTGGACCTCGGGGTGACCGAGATCGCCCCGTTGTTCTCCAGGATGGCGGTGTGCACCTCCTCGACGCAGACGCACCCCGCCTGCCGCAGGGCCGCGTTGACCTCGTGGCGGGTGAGCTGGGCGCGGGTGAGCACCTCCTCGTACAGCTTGCCGTTGTGGATCAGGACCTCCGGACGGCCCTCGATGAGGGCCTCCAGCTTCTTGCTGCGGAAGGTGGCGATCCCCACCCCGTAGTTCAGCGCGATCAGCGTCGTCGCCGAGATCAGCCCGCCGATCAGCGAGTTGTCGCCGCCGTTCATCGAGTTCTGGACCGCGTTGGAGAGGACGAGCAGCAGGACGAGGTCGAACGGCGCGAGCTGCCCCACCTGGCGCTTGCCGGTGAGCCGCAGGATGATAACCATGAAGAGATAGACCAGGGCGGAGCGGACGATCAGCTCCCACCAGGGGACGGAAAGATTCCACATGATCGGGTCGGGCCTCCTTGAGATGGCGGTGAAAGTATATCCGTCCGGCTGGAGACCGCCCAGTAGATCTCGACGAGAGCCATGAGGGTCGACGATGAAACCGATCGAAACGCTGGCCAGGGAGAAGACCCCCGAGGGGGATGAGCTGGTGCTCACCCGCCGGGACGGCGTCTATCACCTGATCGTCGACGGCGTGGAGCTGATGACCAGCCTCGTCCACGGCTCGGAAGAGGACCTGGCGCGCCTCGCCGCGGCGGCGATCGCGAAGAAGAAGGCGCCGCGCGTGCTGGTCGGCGGGCTCGGCTTCGGGTACACGCTGCGGGCGGCGCTCGACCACCTGCCGCCCGGGGGCAGGGTGGTGGTCTGCGAGCTCTTCGCCTCCCTGCTGCAATGGAACCGGGATCTGCTGGGAGAAGCTCGCCGGCCGCCCGCTCGACGACCGCCGGGTCGAGGTCGTCCTGGCCGACGTGCGGCTCTACCTTGACGGCCGCGAGCGCTTCGACGCCATCCTCCTCGACGTCGACAACGGTCCCGAGGCGCTCACCCTGCGGTCCAACGGCGGCCTCTACACCGAGGCGGGCCTGGAGCGCCTGTCGCGGAGCCTGACGGATGGCGGAGTGGTCGCCTTCTGGTCCTCCTCCCCCTCCCCGGCGTTCGAGCGGCGGCTCCGGCGCGCCGGATTCGAGGCGTGGACCGAGCGCGTCCCCGCCCGCGGCGGCGGCAAGGGAAAGAACCACGCCATCTTCCTCGCCCGCCAGGCGCGCCGCCGGATCCTGAAACCCGGATGAACAGGATCGTCCTCCCCGATCCCGGCGCGCCGCGCGTCTCGATCCTCATTCCGGCCACCGCCGGCCCCGAGCTCCTCCTCGCCTGCCTGCGATCGCTGGAGCGCCACGCACCCCGAGGGATTCCGTTCGAGACCCTCGTCGTGCTCAACGCCGCCAGGGACGGCGACGAGGCGCGGCTGCGCGAGACGGTGACCGGGGTGCGCTGGGCGGGCTCGCCCGTCAACCTGGGTCTCGCCGGGGCGGGCAACCGGGCGCGGGCGCTGGCGCGGGGGGAGCTCCTGGTGCTGCTCCACGACGACGCCGAGGTCGAGCCCGGATGGCTGGAGGCGCTGGTCGCGGCGGCGGACCGGCATCCGGAAGCCGGCGCGATCGGCGGCAAGGTCCTGTTTCCCGACGGCCGCCTGCAGAACGCCGGCATGATCCTCTGGCGGAACGCCACCACCTCCCCGCCTTGGGCCGGCGAAACCCCCGCGGGGTCAGCGGCGTCGGTGTTCGACCGGCCGCGGGCGGTCGACTACTGCGGCACCAGCTCGCTGCTCGTGCGCGCCGCGGCCTGGGACGCCGCCGGCGGGCTCGACGAGCGGTTCTTCCCGGTCTACTTCGTCGACGTCGACCTCGCCATGGCGATCCGCCGGCGCGGGCAGATCGTGCTCTACGAGCCGCGCTCGGTGATCCGCCATCACCAGGGGGCGAGCGGCAACCTGCGCTTCCGCGTCTTCGTCACCCAGCGCAATCGCCGGCGGTTCCTGGAGAAATGGGGGAGCGCTCTCGCAGAGCACGAGCCCCGGGAGGAGGGCCCGGCGGCGGCCGTGGAGGGCGCGATATCGCGCGCGATCCTGCGGGCGGAAGCCTTCGCCGAGCGGGTCCGCCGGGGGGGCGCCCTTGTCGCGGAGACAAGCCTGGAGTGGCCCGCGTTCGACGCCGGACGGCAGGAGCGGCTCCATCTGGAGATGGACCTCGAGGCTCCACCGGGCCTACGTCGCGCACCTCTCTTCGCTTTTAGAGACCCGGGAGGAGACGGTCCCCGCCAGCGAGCTCGCCGGGCTGCGGGCACGCTCGGCCACGCTGGCGGCCATCGAGAGCGGCCGCTGGTGGCGGCTGTACCAGCGGCTCCTGCCGTTCCTCCGCCGGTTCCACTGAGGTCAGAAGTCCGGCAGCCCCCAATCGAAGGGAATGGTCTGCGAATGGGGATCGACCCGGTATTTGTCCGGGTCCCGGGGATCGAAGCGGCTGGTGGGGAAGTTGGCCACGCGCCCCAGCGATCTGCCCCAGTTCTGCGTCGCGTGCCAGACCCCCGGCGGGATGTGCAGGAGGCCCGCGGTAGCCGGGGTGAAGAAGATCTCGCAGAAGCGCCCCCGATCGGGGGAGTCCTCGCGCCCATCGTGGAGCACCACGCGCAGGTTGCCGGACATCACGAAGTAGCGGTCCGCCTGTCGCTGGTGCATCCCCCACCCCTTGATGCGCCCCGGCCGGATGGTGAACATGTAGCCGTGCACGACCGGCTCGGACCAGAACGGGCTCTGCAGGTCGAGAAAGGGGTACAGCGCGCCACGGTGGTCGTGGTGGCCGGAAACTCTTTCGATCCGCACCCCGCGGATCTTGTGGGCGATGGCCTGGTCGGGCTCCTCCGTGCGCGGCAGGTCCGGGCGCACGGAGGGCTCGAGAGAAAGGGTGGTGGGGCTGGAGGCTCATCTTGATCTTCCTTGGAGTCGTCTGAAGGATTCCAGGAAGCGGATTATAGACCGCGCCCGCCCGTGCTTCAGGCCACCGCCGCCACGTAGCGCTCGGTTCTCAGGCTGGTCAGGTAGTCGAGCTGGGAGGGCAGGGCGGCCACCATCCGCTCGGTGCGCTCGCGCAGCGCCCGGAAGGCGAGGCGGGCGTTGCCGTCGTCCATGTGGTCGAGCGCCGGCAGGCTGCGCTGGGGCTTGTAGTTGAGCCCGAGCAGCATCACCGAGTAGGAGTAGGACTCGAAGCCGTGATAGGCCGGGTTGATGTTCTTGGCGTTGGGCAGCCGGTGCTTCCAGACGTCGAGCCGGTCGCGCAGGTCCGCCGGGATGGCGGAGTGCTTGGTGGCGCGCCAGAACTCGGTGTCCGTCCGCTCGGTGGTGCAGTAGTGGAGGACGAGGAAGTCGCGCACGCCGTCCATCCCCTCGGCGACCACCCGGTTGTAGCTGCGCACCATCTCCTCGTCGATGGCATCGCCGGGCAGATGGCTGACCAGCTCCTCGATGCCGTGCTGGATGAAGAAGATGCCGGTCGACTCGAGCGGCTCGACGAAGCCGCTGGAGAGGCCGATGGCGACGCAGTTCTTCACCCAGGAGTTGCGGCAGCGGCCGACCCGGATCTTGATGTGGTTGGCCCGCAGGCCCTCGGCGGCGGGGCCGAGGTGGCGGCGGAACTCCAGCTCGGCGTCCTCCTGGGAGGTGAAGGCGCTGGAGTAGACGTAGCCGGTGCCGGTGCGCCCATAGAGCGGGATGTTCCACACCCAGCCGTTGGTGAGGGCGGTGGCGGTGGTGTAGGGGTTGATGCCCTCCGCCTCGATGTCGGTGGGCACCTGCAGCGCGATGGCGCGGTCGCAGAGCAGCGAGTCGGCGAAGGAGATGAAGGGCTCGTTGAGGGCCTGATTGATCAGCAGGCCGCGGAAGCCGGTGCAGTCGACGAAGAGCTCGCCGTGGATTTGTCCGTGCGACTGGGTGACGACGTGATCGATGCCGCCGTCCTCCCGCAGCTTGACCTCGTTGACCTCGTCGACGATCTGGCGCACGCCGCGGCTGGTGGCGTACTGCTTGAGGAACCCGGCGAGGAGGCTGGCGTCGAATTGATAGGCGTAAGGGTATTGAACCTTGTGATCGGAGAGGAAGCTGTTCTTCGGCTTGCGTCCGCTGGCGAAGATGTCCTGCACCTTGTCGTCGAAGACGCGGCCGTCGAAGAACCTGGGGGATCGCTTGGCTTCACAGAGGGCGGGGATGCTGAAGCAGGCCTGGTCGAAGGGCTCGTCGTGCTGTTTGAGCTTGAGCCACCACTCGCCCATGTTGTAGCCGTCGACGGTCTCGTAGCGCTGGAAGGGGTGGTAGAAGTGGGCGCCGTCGGCGCGCCAGTTGGCGAACTTGATGCCGAGCTTGTAGGTGGCGTTGCAGCTCGGCATCCAGTCCTGCTCGTCGAGGCCGAGAAAGTCGAAGAAGAGCTTGATGGTGCTGAAGGTGGCCTCGCCGACGCCGACCGAGCGGATGGTGGCCGACTCGATGAGGGTGACGTTGATGCTGGGCGCGGCCTTCTTCAGATACGCCGCGGTCATCCAGCCGGCGGTACCACCCCCTACGATCACGACACTTTTCGCCATGACAATTGCCTCCCCCAAATGAAACAGACCGTAGACGTGGGACGATCCGCCTGAGAGCGGCGGCTCCTCCCGCTGAAAATTTGGAACTCCAGCTTAGGAGTGTGACGATCTCGCGGAAAGGGGACAGACAGTTCAGGATGACATCAGGAGAGAATTTCTCCACTGGAACGGCGGAGAGGGACGAATCTCCTCACCTTCCCGGAACGGCCGGCCGCTCCGGCGGTATGATGCGGCGGATGGAAACTTCGTCGTCCCCAAGGAGGGTGAGATGTCTGGAACGAGCGACCGCGGCCGGTTCTTCTGGTACGACCTGATGACCCCCGATCCGGAGGCCGCCAAGCCTTTCTACACCGCCGTCATGGGCTGGGGGACCCAGATCTGGGAAGACCAGGGCATGTCCTACACCATGTGGACGTCCGGCGGCGCGCCGATGGGCGGCATCATGAAGCTGCCCGATGCGGCGGTGGCCGGCGGCGCCCGGCCCCACTGGCTGGCCTACGTCGGCGTGCCCGACGTGGACGCCGCCGCCTTACGCGCCCAGGAGCTGGGCGGCAAGGTCATGGTGCCGCCCACCACCATTCCCACCGTCGGCCGCTTCTCGGTCCTCGCCGATCCGCAGGGCGCCACGGTCGCCGCCTACAAGCCCGAAAAGGCCAACCCGGAGCCCGAGGGCATGCCGGCCGTCGGCCACTTCTCCTGGCACGAGCTCGCCACCCCGGAGCCCGACGCCGTCTTCGCCTTCTACGAAGATCTCTTCGGCTGGGAGAAGACCTCGACCTTCGACATGGGAGCCATGGGCACCTATCAGCTCTTCGGGCGCCGCGGGCAGGCCTTCGGCGGCATCTTCAACAAGCCCGCCGAGATGCCCGGCCCGCCCGCCTGGCTCCACTACGGCCGGGTGGCGGACGTGAACGCCGCCGTCGAGGCGGTACGCCAGCACGGAGGGCAGGTGCTGCACGGTCCCATGGAGGTCCCCGGCGGCGACCAGATCGTCATGGTGCTCGACGCCCAGGGCGGCCCCTTCGCGGTGCACCAGTCGATGTCGGAGTAGGTCCTCAGCCTGGGTGGCTCGCCGGCCGCCGCCGCGCGGTGACCGCGCCGCCCGGGCCTTCGAAGCGCAGCGTGGGGACCTCCGCGCCCTTGCCCGTGCAGCTCAAGCGCGCGCTCGTCCCCGTGCCGACGTCATAGGTGACGAAGCGGGAGGGTCCTTCGGGAAGGAAGAAGGTGGGCCGCAGGACGCGGACCACCGAGAGGTGATCGGCGGTCGGGCCGGTCCAGGCGACGTCGAGCACCCGGGTGCCCTTCGCGAAGGTGAGGCGCGCGTGGGTCACGATGAGGCCGCCGAGGCTGCGGGTGCCGAGCACCGTGGTGCCCTTCCAGGCTCCGAGCGTGGCCTCGCTGGCGGCCATCTTGGCGCGCCAGCGCTGCGCGGCGGAGGTGGAGTCCACCAGGATGTCGGCCAGGGGAGCGAGGTCGCCGCGCTGCGCCGCCGCCATCGACTCGGCGACCTCCCGCTCGCGCTCGGCGAAGCGCCGGCGCCGGTCCTCCCCCGGTTTGCCCGAGAGGAGCGTCAGCCCCTCCCGGCCGTCCGGCGTGACCACCAGGCGGTCGCGCTCGGCGGCGACCTCGAGGGTTTCGCCCGGCCCCAGCTCATAGATGCCCGCGCAGCGGCGAAGCTCCTCCTCCTTGACCGCGGTGGCCGGCGCGACCTTCGGCGGCGCCTCGAAGGGCTTGCCGAACAGGCGCAGCTCGATCTGATCGGCGATCGCGATCGCCGAGTAGGAGTCGGCCGCGTTGGAGACCACGGCGATCATCGCGCCGTCCTCGGGGAAGCGGCGATAGTCGGAGAGGAACGCCTCGTTGCCCCCCACGTGCGAGAGCTCCCAATGGCCGGCGGGGCTCTTGTCCACCGACCAGCCGTAGGCGTACTTCGGGAACGGCGCGCGCCCCTCCGGCACCTTCGGCTGCTGGTACTTCTCGCGCTCCGCCGCGGAGAGCACGGCATTGCCTTGCAGGGCCACGTGCCAGCGATAGAGATCGCCCGTCGTGGTCAGGATGCCGCCGTTCCCCCGCAGGTTCCACCACGGGCCGTCGGGGGCGTGAGGATGATCGAGCGAGGTCCCCCAGTCGCCGTCCCCCGTGTAGCCGTGCGCCAGCTTCTCGCGGTCCGGCCCCTCCGGCAGGAAACCGGTGTGGCGCATGCCGGCGGGCAGGAACACCTCGCCGCGCAGGAACTCGCCGAACGACTTGCCGGAGGCGACCTCCACCACCGCCGCCAGCAGGCTGTAGCCGTCGTTGGAGTAGAGGAAGCGGCCGCCCGGCGGATGGATCAGCTTGATCGCGAAGAGCCGTTGCAGGAACGCCTTCCGCGTCAGCTCCTCGTACTCCGGGCCGAGGCTTTCGGGAAGGCCCGAGGTGTGGGTCAGCAACTGATGGAGGGTGATCGCCGCCTTGTCGGGGGGCGCCTCGGGGAAGAAGCGCGAGATCGGGTCCTCCACCTTGAGCTTGCCTTGCATCTCCAGCCGGAGCACCGCCGCCGCCGTGAACGGCTTGCTGATCGAGGCGATGTCGAACAGGGTGTCGGCGGTGAACGGGGCGCCGTGGGCGCGGTCCGCCAGGCCATACCCCTGGTCGAGGACCATCTCGCCGTGCTGCGCCACCAGCACCGAGCCCGAGTAGCCGTAGCCCGCGAGCTCCTTCAGATAACCGTCGAGCGCGGCGCCGAGCGGACCCTTGACCTCGCCTTGCGCCGCCGGCGCGCGGAGGACGGTCAGCAGGATCAGGAGGACGGCCCAGGGGCGGAAACGGCGGCGTTCCATGAGGCGAGCGAGTATATCGAAAGCCTCCTCCGTGGACGGTGCGCTATCGGGACCGGCCGTTCCTGGGATCTCCCGCCCCCGCTGCTGCTGCCGCCTCGCCCACCGCCACCGTCCCGCTCGACACCACCTGCAGCTTCCATCCCTCGGCCCGCGTGCCGTCGAGGTTGGTATGGCCCGCCACGAAGAACAGGCGCCCGGTGTCCGGCCGGTTGGGGGTCGAACAGAAGCGGTCCTGGAGATAGGACGGCGGGATCGACTGGTAATAGAGCGTCACCCGCACGCTCGCCGGCTTCCCCTGGAGGCCGGCCAGGGGGATGGCGTAGGTGAGCGCGTCCCCGCCGCCGCCCAGGCCCCCCTTCGACTTCGGCTGGTACCAGGGGTCGTGGACCTCGCCGCCATGGCCGTCCGGCAGGTCGGGCAGCACCCGCCGGGTCAGGTCCTCGGCGGAGAGCTTGGCGCTCCCCAGCCCCTCGCGCCGGGCCAGCTCCACCGTGGGAGTCCAGCCGCGGGGGAGCAAGCGGTTGTCCTTCACCACCTCGGCCAGCGACAGGAAGCTCGTGGTGAGCTTGCCGCGGGGATCCCGGATCAGCTCCTGGTAGATCTGCGTCTGGTCCTGGCGGGTGATGGTCTGGTAGTGGGGCTGGAACGTCTGCTCCGCCGCCGTCTTCGGCCGGCACTCGCCCTGCCACATGAATTCGCCCTCGATCGGCCTGCCCTCCGGGCCGACCAGCACGCCGGTGGGCGTCGCCCGGCCGGAGACCCAGAGGTCCTTGCCGTTGGCGTCCAGCACCTCGAAGGTCAGGAAGGCGCGGCGGAAGCCCACGCCCGAGGGGAACTTGTGCCCCGCCAGGTTCTCCACCAGCACCTCGGCCACCAGCCGGTCCCGGGTCGTCTTGACGCCGGTAACGGATGCCCGGGCCGTGCCGGTGTCCGCCTGCTGGATCATCGAGTTGAACGACGTGGTGAGCGGCGCCACGCCACGCCCCCCCAGCATCGGGTCCTGGATGCGGATGCCGAGGATGTCCGGGAACTGCTGGGCAAACTGGTTGAAGAAGACGTTGAGGCCCACCAGCGCGTGCCGGCCGAAGGGAGAGCGGGGCTTGAGGTCGATCTCCGACTGCGGCTGCCGGTTCTCCGTCTGCGGCATGTTGCTCGCCTCCTGGATGGAGGCGATCTTGGAGCTCAGCGTTCCCGGCAGACCCGGGTAGCTGGTGGCCATGTGGCAGCTCTGGCACGACCGCGGAGTGGGTCCGCCATCCCGGAAGTCGCTGAACACCCACTCGGGGTAGGTGGCCTGCTCGATGATGATCTCCGGCTTCTTCTTCCCGGGTGTCTCCGGCCGCACCCAGGGCTTGTCGCCGTCGAACACCGGCAGCACCACGCTGTGGCAGCTCCCGCAGACCCGGGAGGAGAGCATCAGCGGGTACTCCACCGGGTTCGCCCCCAGCGAGTGGTTCATCGGCACCTGCTGCGGCCCCTCGAACGGGCCGTGGATGGCGTCCGCCGCGCCCACCTTGAAATCGCCGGTGAAGGTGTTGCCGATCGGCGCCTTCGGGTCGACCTCCACGTGGTGGCAGGTGGCGCACGAGACGCCGTCGCGGCCGAGGCCACCATACTTGGCGTCCTTCTGCTGCGCCTCCGTGGTGGCCTGGAACGGGACCGCTTTCAGCAGCTCGCGGGAGAAGAGCCGGCGCGGCACGATGGGCTGCGAGCTCTCGTCGAGCCCCAGGAGGTCGGTGTTGTTGCAGACCGCGGCGCCCTTCTTCGGATCGTCCTTGAACTGATCGAGGCAGAACTGCCGCTGCCCCATCACGCCATGGCAGTGCAGGCAGAGGTCCGGCGCCAGCCTGGCGAGCGCGGGGTGGGCGGTCTGCTCCGTCTCGAGCTGGGAGAAGAAGATGGGATCGCGCCCGGCGAGCCCCATGGGCGAAGCCCGCCACTCGCCGTAGGGGGCGATGTTCAACAACTGGGAGAAGGCGGTCTGCCCCGCCTGCTGGACCGTCATGTCGAAGTGCAGGCCGGTCGAGCCCGCGGCGTGGCACCCGACGCACTGGTCCGAGGTGAGGAACAGGGGCGGCCCGTCCGCTCCGGCGAAGGCGTGGTCGTAGACCTCGGGCGGCATGTAGAGGCCGGTGATCTCCCGCGGACCGGGCGGCACGATGATCCTCGCGCCGTACGTCTTCAGGAACCCGGGCGAGTAGCCGGTGAGCGGCTGGCTGACCCGGTTCACCGTCGGGTTCGGCCACGGCACCTTGTTCCACGCCGGGCCGTCCGCTTCGATCTTCGACAGCAGATCCTGCATCGGCTCGAACCGCTCGTGGGCGGAGAGCGTCTCCGCGGCCGGCTGCGGCGGCTCGCCGAGGATCGGCGGCTGGTCCTGGTAGTAGAACTTGACGAACGTGTCGGGATCGCCGAGGACGTTGTTGAGGCTGGAGAAGGTGAATTCGTCCTTGGCCGAGGCGTGGCAGTTGACGCAGTAGTAGCCGAAGCCCATCCACGGATAGGGGAGGTTGGCCGGCGGCGGCCAGTCGAGCTGCGAGGCCTCGGTCGCCTGCGGGTCCCAGGAGCCCCAGAACCAGCCGTCCTTGCCGCCCCGGCTGTCGCGCACCATCAAGGCCATGATGTTCGGCTCGATCCTGGGGATGGACGGATCCTCGAGGTGCTGCTCCGTGGTGTTGCCGTACATCAGCTTGAGGATCATGGAGCCGTCGGCGATGGGCCGCACCGGCTGGCCGAGGTCGAGCCGGCAGGTGGGGCAGGTCTTGCGGCACTCAGCGACGAACCGCCGCTCGTGCGCCGCGTCCCGCTCGCACATCCAGCGGTAGACGTCCGGCGAGTAGTAGACGACCACCGTGGAATGGGTGCCCAGGGTGGTGGTGATCCATTGCGGAACGTGGGGATCCTCGCCGCCGAGCGCGGCCACGGTAGGCCCGGTGGGGCGGATCTGCGAGTCGTGGCGCCAGTGCAGGGTCTGGTAGCACCCCGCCTTGAGGAACCGTCCGAGGATGCGCTCGTACCGCGACTTCTCGAACAGGAGATCGCTGGGCAGCGGCAGGGGGGCCGAGCAGTTCTCCTCGACCAGGGCTGAAGGACGCGCCTCCTGGGAAGCCCGCACCGGCGGTGCCGGAGGCAGCACGGCGAGCGCTCCGCCAAAGGCCAGGACCGGAAGGATCAGGGACCACAAGGCCCTTCGGGATTTCATCGCCATACCTCGCAGAAGCTCGGCGGGGGAGACCTCTCCCGCGGGCCGGATGTTCAGACTGTCGTGGTGCTCGGCGGGCGGAAGGATAGCATTCCTGGGGCGATCGCCGTCCCCATAGCCTGCGGAGGATCTCGTAGATCGATTGGGAAGGTCTCTACGGAACGGCGTCGTACTCGGGGCGACCGTTCGTTTCCGGACGGTCCCGTCCGTGAGCGGACGATTCCCATCGTGTCGTAACCCATCCAAGATGCTGTAGATCAATGATTTAGCGGGTGGCATCGCCCTTGCCCCTACCGGTCACCGACCGAGAGGGAGCGATCGACATGGACCGTGAGCTGGAAGCCGGTTACAGAGTTCGCCGCCTGGGGCGCCGGGCGGCTTTTGGAGTCGGGATCGTGGCGCTTTGCGTGGCGGTGATGGTCCTGCTGCCGGGATGGCTGCGGCCTTCCGTGGCGCGGGAGCAGATCCGGACGGGGAGGGTGGACCGCGGGCCGGTCGAGGGGATCGTCGAGGCTTCGGGAACGGTGGTCCCGGCGTTCGAGGGGGTGATCTCCAGCCCCATCGAGGCCCGCGTGGAGAAAGTGCTCAAGCGGCCCGGGGATCTGGTGAAGACGGGGGATGAGATCCTGCGGCTCGACACCTCCTCCGCGAAATTGGACCTCGGGAAGATCGAGGACCAGCTCGCCCGGAAGGCCAACGAGCAGCAGCAGCTCCGCATCAGCCTGGAGCGCAGCCTCGCCGAGCTGCGCGGCCAGATCGAGGCGCAGAAGCTCGACGTCGAGGCGTTCGGCTACCGCGCCGAACAGAACCGCAAGCTGCGCGCCGACGGCCTGGTCTCGGAGGCGATCTTCAAGGCATCCGAGGTCGAGGCGAAGAAGGCCCAGATCCAGCTCGCGCAGCTCCAGGCCTCGGTCGCCAACGCCCACCGCTCGACCGAGGCCCAGCTCCAGGGCGTCGAGCTCGACCTCGCCACCCTGCGCAAGGAGCGCGACGACGCCCGGCGCCTGCTCGAGCGCGCCACCACCCGCTCGGACTGCCCGGGCGTCCTCACCTGGGTCGTCCTCCAGGAGGGCACCACGGTCCGCCGCGGCGACGTGATCGCCCGCATCGCGGATCTCGATTCCTTCCGCGTCGAGGGCACGGTGTCGGACGTCCACTCCTCCAGCCTGCATCCGGGCCAGCCCGTGCGGGTGAAGCTCGACGAGCAGACGCTCGACGGCCGTCTCGCCTCGATCGATCCGACGATCGAGAACGGCGCCGTCAAGTTCAAGGTGGATCTCGCCGATGCCCGCAATCCCAAGCTGCGCAACGCCCTGCGGGTGGACGTGCTGGTGGTGACTGACGTCCGGGCCAATACCCTGCGTGTCCCCAAGGGGCCGTTCGCGCAAGGGGGCGCGACGGAGGACGTGTTCGTCGTCCAGGGGGACCACGCCGTGCGCCGCCGGGCGCGCCTCGGTCTCTCGGGATACGACTGCTTCGAGGTGATCGACGGGCTGGAGCCGGGAGAGGAAGTGATCCTCTCCGACATGAAGGACTACACGCATCTGGAACGGATTAACTTCAAATAGATCATCAAATAGATCGTCAGGGGGAATCATGATCAACCTGCGGCAGGTCAGCAAGCTGTATCGCACGGAGCGCGTGGAGACCACGGCGCTGGACAACATCAACCTGGAGATCGGGAAGGGGGAGTTCATCTCGATCATGGGCCCCTCCGGGTGCGGCAAGAGCACGCTGCTCAACCTGATCGGCCTGCTCGACGAGCCGAGCTCGGGGCAGGTGGCGCTCGACGGCAGATCGATCGATCACTTTGGCGACCGCGCTCTCTCGCGCGTCCGCAACGAGCGGATCGGCTTCATCTTCCAGCAGTTCCATCTGGTGTCCGACCTGTCGGTGGTGGACAACGTGGAGATCCCTCTGCTCTACCGCCGGATGTCGAACAAGGACCGCCGGAAGGCGGCGCTGGCGGCGCTCGACCGCGTCGGGCTCTCCTCGCGCATCCATCATTTTCCGACCCAGCTCTCGGGCGGCCAGCAGCAGCGGGTGGCGATCGCCCGCGCCATCGTCGGCCGGCCTGGCATCCTGCTCGCGGACGAGCCCACCGGCAACCTCGACAGCCAGATGGGCGACGAGATCATGGGGATTCTCGAGGACCTCAACCAGAAGGAGGGGGCCACCATCGTGATGGTCACCCACGATCCGCGCCTGGCCGACAAGACGCACCGGGTGGTCCGGCTGTTCGACGGCCGGCAGGTGCAGTAGGAGAACCCTCATGCTCAAAAACTATTTGAAAGTCGCCCTCAAGGTCCTGGGCCGGCGGAAATTCTTTACCTTCATCAGCTTGTTCGGCATCAGCGTCACCCTGCTGGTGCTGCTGGTGGCGACCGCCCTGCTCGACTACGTCTTCGCGGCGCGGACCCCGGAGGTCCATGCCGACCGCATGCTCGGCGTCTACCGGCTCACGATGCAGGGAAAGGATGACACCGAGACCTCTCAGCCCGGTTACGCCTTCCTCGATCGCTACGTGCGGCCGATGGCGAAGCTCCCCAGCGTCGAGCGGATCGCTCTCGTCACGGAGGCGCAGACGGTCATCTCCTATCTGAACGGCCGCAAGATCGAGTCCGCGATGCGGCGCGCCGATGGCGAATTCTGGCGGCTGCTCGCGTTCGATTTCGTGGAGGGGGAGCCGTTCACCGTCGCGGACGACGAGAACGGCCGCTTCGTGGCGGTGATCAACGAGACGACGCGCGAGCGTTTCTTCGGCGGCCGGCCGGCGGTGGGCAGGACGATCGAGGCGGACGGCCAGCGCTTCCGGGTGGTGGGCGTGGTGCGCGACGTGCCGGTCCTCCGCTACTCCTCCTCGGCCGACCTCTGGGTGCCGGTCACCACCGCCAAGACGAGCGGCTACAAGGAGGAGTGGATCGGCGATTTCTACGCCCTGATCCTCGCCCGCAGCCACGCCGACCTGCCGCAGCTCAAGGCGGAGTTCCAGTCCCGCCTGCGCGAGGCCGAGCGGCATCTTCCCGATCCCAAGACGTTCAAGACCCTGACCGCCGGCGCGGACACGCTGTTCGAGGGGGCCGCCCGGAGCTTCCTCCCCGGCGGCCCGGTCGAAAATCCGGGCGCCCGGCTGCGGGCGGCGCTGCTGGCCCTGATGCTCGCCTTCATGCTGCTGCCCACGATCAATCTGGTGAACATCAACCTGAGCCGGATCCTCGACCGCGCCTCGGAGATCGGCGTGCGCCGGGCATTCGGCGCCTCCTCCCGCACGCTGGCCGGGCAGTTCCTGATCGAAAACCTGGTGCTGACGCTGATCGGCGCCGGCATCGGCTTGGCGCTCGCCGCCGGCGTGCTGCGGGCGTTCAACGTCAGCGGCCTGATCGCTCACACGCAGTTCCAGCTCAACTTCCGGATTTTTCTCTACGGTCTGGCCATCGCCGTCTTCTTCGGCCTCTTCTCGGGCGTCTACCCGGCCTGGCGGATGTCGAAGCTCCACCCTGTCCAAGCTCTCCGCGGGAGGTCGGCATGACCCGTCATCTCTTCAAGCTGGTCTGGAACCGCAAGCGCTCGAACGCGCTGATGATCCTCGAGATCTGCGTCTCCTTCCTGGTGGTCTTCCTGGTGGCGACGCTGGGTCTCTTCTTTCTCCACAATTACCGGATCCCGCTCGGGTTCGAGTGGAAGAACGTGCTGAGCGTCCACATCGGTATGGGGCGGGGTGGAGCCGTGCCCGGCTCCGGCGGGGGCTCCGCCATGCAGGAGGCGACCTTCGCGCGGCTGCTGCAAGAGGTCCGGGCGCTCGGACCCGTGGAGGCCGCGGCCGGCTCGTGGGTCGTTCCCCTCGATCAGGGAGGGATGTCCAGCACCTACAAGATCAATGGCAGGAAAGTGGACATGGACGCCGACGAGGCGACGGTGGGTTTCGACAAGGTGATGGGGCTCGAGCTGGTGGCCGGCCGCTGGTTCGAGGAGGCGGATTCGAAGCTGGCCTGGCGGCCGATCGTCATCGACCGGGACTTGGCGCGCGCGGTCTACGGCGCCGCCGATCCGATCGGCAAGCCGTTCACCGAGCCGGCCCCGGGAGAGCGCCCGTTCCGCGTCGTCGGCGTGGTGAGCGATTTCCGCAAAACGGGCGAGCTGATGCCGAACGGCAACTTCCTGTTCCGGTTCGTGCCGCTGGAGCATCCGGAGAACGGGCCGGTGCACAATCTCCTGGTGCGGGTGCGGCCGGGCACTCCCCCCGAATTCGAGGAGGCGCTGGTGAAGCGCCTGCAAGGGGTGGCTCCCGACTGGTCGTTCGAGGTAAAGCCGCTCGCGCAGGTCCGGGCGACCTCGTTCCGCTTCTTCCTGACCCCGCTCATCGTGGCCGGCACGCTGGCCTTCTTCCTCCTCCTGATGGTCGCCCTCGGGCTGATCGGGGTGCTGTGGCAGAATCTCCTCCAGCGCACCCGCGAGATCGGCCTGCGGCGGGCGGCCGGAGCGTCGCGCGCGGCGGTCCACCGTCAGGTGCTGCTGGAGCAGCTCGTGGTGACCGGTCTGGGCGTCCTCGTCGGGACCCTCCTGGTGATCCAGATTCCGATCCTCGATCTGATCGGCGTCCTCTCCCGGGAGGTCTTCGCGAGCGGCCTGCTGGTCGCCATGACCGTGATGTTCCTGATCTCCGTGCTCTGCGCTCTCTATCCCAGCACGATGGCGGCGGGGGTGCCGCCGGCCGAGGCCTTGCGGTATGAATGATGAGGACTGAATGATCCTGATCGTCGACGACGACCCGTCGGTCCTCACCTCCTTGAGCCTCCTCCTCAAGCGGCACGGCCATCCCGCGCGGGTGGCCCGGTCGCGGGAGGAGGCCCTGGGCCTGCTGCGCGAGCAGGAGTTCGAGCTGGTGCTCCAGGACATGAACTTCTCGCTCGGTACGACGGGGGAGGAGGGGCTGGAGCTGTTGGCGGAGATCCGGCGGCTGCGCCCGCGGATGCCGGTGATCCTGATCACCGCCTGGGGATCGATCGCGCTGGCGGTCGAGGGGATGAAGGCCGGCGCCGCGGACTTCGTCACCAAGCCCTGGTCGAACGCCCAGCTCCTCCAGGCGGTCGAGACCTCCCTGTCGCTCGCTCATCAGGGAGAGAGCAAGGGAGCGCCGGCGAGCCGCGAGGAGCTCGACCGGCGCTTCGACTTCCGTGGCCTGATCGGCGCCGAGCCCCGGTTCCTCAAGCTCCTCGAGCTGATCGGCCGGGTGGCGCCGACCGACGCCTCGGTGCTGATCACCGGCGAGAGCGGCACCGGCAAGGAGCTGGTGGCCGAGGCGATCCACCAGAACAGCCGGCGCAAGGATGGCCCGTTCGTCAAGGTCAACCTCGGAGGGATCTCCTCGACCCTGTTCGAAAGCGAGATGTTCGGTCACGTCAAAGGCGCCTTCACCGACGCGAGGGCGGACCGCAAGGGGCGCTTCGAGATGGCGGACCGGGGGACGATCTTCCTCGACGAGATCGGCGAGGTGGACCCCGCCGCCCAGGTGAAGCTGCTGCGCGTGCTCCAGGACCGCTCCTACGAGGCGCTGGGATCGAGCGTCACCCGCACGGTGGACGTGCGGGTGGTCTCGGCCACCAACCGGGACCTCGGGGAGCTGGTGGAGAAGGGGCAGTTCCGCGAGGACCTCCTCTACCGGCTGAACCTGATCGCCGTGCGGCTGCCGGCCCTGCGCGAGCGCCCCGGGGACATCCCGCTGCTCGCCCGGCATTTCCTCGACCTCTCGGCCCGCGCCTACCGGCGGCCGCCGATCGCGCTTGCCGACCGCGCCCTCGCCTGGCTCCGCGACCAGCCGTGGCCCGGCAACATCCGCCAGCTCAAACAGACGATCGAACGCGCCGTGCTGGTGGTGGACGGCGACCGGCTCGACGCGGGGGACCTCGTGACGCTCTCCGGCCTCGAAGACCGGGAGGCGCGGGGAGGCACGGCTCTCCCCAGCCCGGGCACCATGACCCTCGACGAGATGGAAAGGGCGATGATCGTCAAATGCATGCGCCACTACGAGGGGAACGTGACCCGGGTGGCCGAGGCGCTGGGGCTCTCGCGGGCCGCCCTCTACCGGCGCTTCGAGAAGTACGGGCTCGAATCCCATTGAGCGGGGCGCCGGGACCATGAGCCTGCGGGCCAAGATCATCGTCTACCTGGTCCTGATCCACGCGGTCCTCGCGGTGATCTCGTTCGTCGTGCTGCGCGAGAACCGGCTCTGGTTATTGGCGGTCGAAGGGCTGTTCGTGCTCTCGATCGTCTTCGGCGTCCTTCTGGTGCGGACGTTCTTCGTCCCGCTGGACCTCATCCGTACCGGAGCGGAGCTGATCGGTGAGCGGGACTTCACCTCGCAGTTCCGCGAGGTGGGGCAGCCGGAGATGGATGCCCTGATCCGGATCTACAACCGGATGATCGACCGTCTCCGGGAGGAGCGGCTGAAGCTCCAGGAGCAGCATTACTTTCTCGAAAAGATCCTGGCCGCCTCGCCGGCCGGCATCCTGACCCTGGACTTCGACGGCCGGGTCTCCTCGCTCAATCCGGCGGCCGAGGCGCTGCTCCAGGCCTCCACCGCGGCGGACCAGGGAAAGGAGATCGGCAGGCTCGGCGGGCCGCTCGGGGCCGCCCTGGCGGCGATCCCGCCCGGGGGATCGGAGGTCCTCTCCCTCCAGGGGGGGCGGCGGCTCAAGGCGACGCGGGCCGAGCTCTTCGACCGCGGGTTCCCGCGCGGCTTCCTGCTGCTCGAGGAGCTGACGGAGGAGCTGCGGGCCTCGGAGAGGGCGGCCTACGGCAAGCTGATCCGGATGATGTCCCACGAGATCAACAACTCGGTGGGGGCGGTCGGCTCGCTGCTCGACTCCTTCCGCGGCTACGCCGGGGATCTCGGGACGGAGGACCGGGAGGACTATCTGCAAGGGATCGCGGTGGCGATCACCCGTCTGGAGAACCTGCGGGTCTTCATGAACGGCTTCGCGGAGGTCGTCCGCCTCCCCCCGCCGGACCGCCGTCCGACCGACGTCGAGCAGCTCGTGGACGAGATCCTCATCCTCCTGCGGCCGGAGCTCGACCGGCGGCGGATCGCCGTTGCCTGGGAGGGAGTGGAGACCCCCCCGCCTATCGAGCTCGATCGCAATCAGATCGAGCAGGTGCTGGTGAACGTGCTCAAGAACGCCATGGAGTCGATCGGCGAGGACGGCCGGATCGCCCTCCGCCTGGACCGCCGCTCGCTCGTCATCCGCGACTCCGGACCGGGGATCCCGGAGGAGGTCCGCTCCCTCCTCTTCACCCCCTTCTTCTCCACCAAGCGGAACGGCCGCGGCCTGGGGCTGACCCTGGTCCAGGAGATCCTCTCCGCCCACGGCTTCGACTTCAGCCTGGGGAACGGCGACGGGGGGGCGGAGTTCCGAATCGGATTCTAAAGGATCGGAGTATGATCCGGATCGACCGACAAACCCGCTCGAGCGGGAGGGGAGGAGACGAGATGGCCATTTGGCAAGCCAGGTTCACCAGCTTCGACGGCGACACGAGCTACACGGCAAATCTGACCCTGGAGGATCAGGGCGACGGCCGCGCGACGGGCACGTTGCGCCACCTGGGCGGGCCGACCCCGGTGGAATTGATCGATCTGGCCGGTGCGGTCCACAACAACCACTTCACCGTCAAGGGGAGCACGGCGGCCGTCGAGGTCGATCTGGAATTGAGCTTCACGCCCTTTGTCTATGCCCTGACCGGTGGCTCACGCTTCCTGGATCGCGAGACCCAGCAGACCCTCCACCTGTTCGTGATCACCCAGGGCGTGGAGTAGGGCCGGGCAGGGTTCGGCGGCGATCCGTTTTACAGCACCGACGCCCGCACCTTCACCCGAAGAACTCCAGAATCCGCCGGTTCACCCGTTCCGGCTCCTCGTGCTGGAGCCAGTGGCTCGCCTCGTCGATGAATTCGAGGCGGCCGTCGTCGCAGAGGTCGATGCTGGGCTGGGCCATCTCCGCGCCGAGAAAGCGGTCTTTCTTGCCCCAGAGCAGCAGGGTGGGCACGCGGACGCGGGGGGAGGCGGGGCGCTCCGGCTGCGCGCGCAGGGCGGCGCGGTACCAGTGGATCATCGAGCGGACCGCTCCCGGTTGCGACCAGGCCTCCCGGTAGCGCTCCATGTCCTCGTCGCCGAAGGTGCCGGGCCGGCTGCTCGCCTGGAGGGACTTGACGGCGAAGGCGAAGCGATGGGCGCGGAAGGTCCGCTCGGGGAGCCAGGGGAGCTGAAACCAGAACATGTAGGAGCTCTTCCCGCGCTGCGCGGAGCTCTTGCGCAGGGTCCGCCGCATCACCAGCGGATGGGGGATGTTGAGCAGGACCAGCTTCTCCAGCCGCTCCGGGTGCTTGAGGCCCAGCCACCAGCCGACGGCGCCCCCCCAGTCGTGCCCGACGACCCAGGCCTTCGCCGCGCCCGCCTCGTCGATCAATCCCACGACGTCCCGCGCCAGGGTGTCCAGGTTGTAGGCCGCGATCCCCTCGGGCTTGTCGCTGAGGTTGTACCCCCGCTGGTCGGGAACGACGACGTGGAAGCCGGCGGCGGCGAAGGGCTCGATCTGGCGGCGCCAGCCGTACCAGAACTCGGGGAAGCCGTGGAGCAGGATCAGCAGCGGCCCCCCCTCGGGACCCGCCTCGACGGCGTGCAGATGGACGCCGTTGGTGGCGATGGCGCGGTGCCTGGGACCCAGCTCGGCGTCCACCGGGTCAGCCTTTCTCCCCGGGCGGCAGCGAGACGAGCAGCATCCGGTCCCAGGCGGGCTCGACGGTGGAGACGGCCCCCAGCAGGGCGAGGCCGATGCCCGCGGCACCCTCGAGGAAACTGGGGTCGGCCCGCCAGAGGCCCTTGCCTTGGGGATCGACCTCCCAGGCGCGGAAGCCGGCGATCTCCTCGCCCTCGACCCGCATCCCGAGCGCCTGCTGGAACCAGAACCGCGCCGCTCCGGCGAGCCGCTCCTCGCCGGTGGTCTGGAACATCCGGTTGAACAGGTGGCCGAGGCCGGCGGCGCCGTGGCAGACCCCGGCGTCGCGGACGATCGCGCTCGCCACGTCGCGCTCCGCGGCGGCGATCGCCACGTCGAGCGCCTGGCGCTCCCACTCGGGGTTGCCCACGGCGCGGGCGGCGGCGAGGAGAGCGGCGGCGACGCCCAGGTCGCCGTAGCACCAGGCGAGCCGGGAGGGGGCCGGGGATTCCCACGGGGCGTAATGGGTGCCGAAGCAGGAGGCCATCTCCGGTCCGTAGCGCCGGGCGAGCAGCCAGCTCACCGTGCTGTCGAGCAGCGGCCGCGCCCGCCCGGCGGCCACGCCGGCTCCGGCGGCTCCGGCGAGGATCGCCACCACGCCGGGGATGCCGTGCGCCAGGCCGAGGTTGTAGACGCCGCGGGTGTGGATCTCGCGCTGCCAGTCGGGGAGGCGCTCCGGCGGCGTGAACCAGGCCGTCCCCCCGTCGAGCCGTTCGGCGAGCTCGTCCAGGCGGTTCACGATCTGCTCGAGGATCGCCGCGGCCGCGGGACGCGGGAGCCGCTCGAGGGCGTAGACGCCGAGGCCGACGAGCCCCCCGATCAGGTCGTACTCGCCGGGCCAGGGGGAGCGGCTCAGCGGAGCGAGGAGCGCCTCGTCGATCTCCTGCAGGGGATCGTCCTCCCCGTCTGCCGTGTCTTCCTCCTCGAACAGGCGGCCGCGCAGATGCTCCATCGTCCAGGCGACGCCGGGGAAACCGCCGTAGAGGGCCGGCGCCAGCGGAGTGCTGGCCAGCGCCTCCGCGGCCTGGTCGAGGAGGTCCGCCGCGCGGTCGGCGGCGGCGGAGTCCGCGGTGTGGAGGGCCAGGTAGGCATGGAACAGCGCCTCTCCCGCCTGGCCGCCGGCCAGCGACGGGCCTCTGCCGGAGGGGGCGGAGGGCAGGGCTGCGGCGATCGCTTGCACGGCTTGGGAGGCCTGATCGGCCAGGGGACCTTCGAGCAGGGGAGACCAGGGTCGTGACATGAAACGCATTCTGCCTCAACTTCACTTCTATAATGCCGGCATTCCGTTCAACAGTCGCCTGTCAGGAGATCTGATGGCCCCTCGATCGTCCCGTTCCGCCCCCTTCCTGCTCGTTCTCCTCCTGCTCGCGGGAGGAGCCCGGGCGGCGGAGACGCCCGCCTCCGGGCTGCCGCCGGGCGTGACCCCTCTGCCGGCGGCGAGCGCCAAACATCTCGACGACCTGCTGCACGCCGCCGAGAAGTACCGCGGGCTGAAGGCCAAACGGCCGGTCCCCGCCGGCTCCATGGCTCCCAAGGCGCTGAAGGAGCGGATGACGGGATTAATGGTGAGGGACTTCCGGCCGGAGGAGCTCAAGGCGATGGAGGTGAGCCTGAAGGCGTTCGGCCTGATTCCGGAGAGCATGGACCTGCGCCGGTACATCCCCGAGCTGCTGGGCAGCCAGGTGGCGGGGTTCTACGATCCGGACCGGAAGTATCTGGCCCTGGTCGACCCGCCCGAGGGCCCGGCGGGCAAGCCGAAGCCGAAGGTCGACCTGGACATGATCCTGGTCCACGAGCTGACCCACGGGCTCCAGGACCAGAACTTCGACCTGCACCGCTTCGAGGGGGGCGATCCGATGGCGGACGCGGGCTCCGCCGGGCAGGCCCTGGTCGAGGGGGACGCCTCCCTGACCATGATGGACTTCAGCGCCCAGACCAGCCTCGAGGCGATGCCCGGCATGAGCGCCATGATGGACAAGATGATGCGGGACCCGGAGAAGCTGACGGCGGCGACCCCGGACTTTCCGGGCGCCCGGGAGATGAGCGAAGCTCCCGCCTGGTTCCGCGACACGCTCCTCTTCAGCTATCTCCAGGGAGCCGCCTTCTGCATGGAGGTAAAACACCGGGGCGGGCAGAAGCTGCTCGACTACGCCTTCACCACCGACCCGCCGCGCTCGACCGAGCAGATCCTCCACCCCGAGAAGTGGTACGGCCGGCGGGACGATCCCGTGGTCCTCCAGCTCCCGGACCTGGCCAAGGAGCTGCCCGGTTACCGCAAGGCGGCCGAGGGGGAGATGGGGGAGCTGGGGATACGGATCCTCCTGCGCGGCGGGACCAAGAACCGCGATCAGGCCGATGCCGCCGATGCCGCGGCGGCGGGCTGGGGCGGCGACCGCTTCGCCGTCTACGAGCGGGAGGGCGGCCGGCTGATCGTCTGGCTCACCGAGTGGGACACCACAGCCGACGCGGCGGAGTTCCGCGGCGCGTTGCAGGGGCGGAGCGGCTGGCGGGTGGAGGCCGCCGGCCCGGCGACCCGCGTCCTGGCCGTCCGGGGGAGCCTGCCGGACGAGCGCCGGACGGAGGTCCGCGCCCGGCTGGCGGCCGTGGCCGCGGAGAGGCCCCCGGCCAGGGACATCGATCTCAAGGCGGTCGAAGGGACGCCGCCGTAGCCGGACCTGCTCTTCTCCGGGCCTGCTCCTGGCCGGACCTACGCCTCGTCCCGCGGCACCGTCTCGGGCTGGTGGACGTTGACGCGGACGGTGGCGACCCGGTTGAGCTGGACCTCGGTGACCTCGATGGTCACCGGCCCCAGCTCGACGCGGTCGCCCACGGCGGGGTTGCGCCCCAGCTCCGAGAGCACGACGCCGCCGATCGTGTCCTCGTCGCGCTCGGAGAATTCGACGCCGAGCGCCTCCTCGAGATCCTCGACCAGCATGCCGCCGGAGACCTGGTAGACGCCGTCCCCCTTCTCGACCAGCTCCGGGCGCTCGACGTCGAACTCGTCCTGGATCGAGCCGACGATCTCCTCGATGACGTCCTCCAGGGTGACGATGCCGGAGACGCCGCCGTACTCGTCGATCACCGCCGCCAGGTGGAAGCGCTCGGTGCGCATGCGCTTGAGCAGGCGGTCGAGCTCCAGGGTCTCGGGGACGAAGGCGATCTCGCGCGCCACCTCGGTGAGCGAGGTCAGCGGGCGCTCGCGGTGGAAGATGTCCTTGATGTGGATGAGACCGAGGACGTGGTCGAGGTCCCCGTCGCAGAGCGGGAAGCGGGTGTGGCCGCTGCGGCGGGCGATCCGCAGGTTCTCCGCCAGCAGGCGGTCGGTCGAGAGGTAGATCACGTCCTGGCGGGGGAGCATGATCTGCCGCGCCACCCGGTGCGACAGCTCGAAGATGTTGTCGAGCAGCTCGCGCTTCTGGGTCGAGAGCTGGCTCTCCTTGGAGGAGGAGAGCAGCAGCCGCAGCTCCTCCTCGTCGTGCACCAGCTCCCCCTCCGAAGCCGGGGGGATGCCGACCAGCTTGAGCAGCCGGTTGGACGCCTGGTTGAGCAGCCAGATGGCCGGGTAGGTGACCTTGTAGAAGAAGTAGAGCGGGAAGGCCACCAGCAGGGCGGTGCTCTCGGCTTTGCGGATCGCCACCGTCTTCGGGGCCTGCTCGCCGAGGACGATGTGCAGGACGGTGATCACCAGGAAGGACACCGCCACGCTGATCGAGTGGAGCAGCGACGGGTTGCTCCCCACCAGGGGCGAGAGCAGGGGGTGGATGATCCAGGCGAACGCCGGCTCGCCGATCCAGCCCAGGGCCAGGCTGGCGAGCGTGATGCCGAGCTGGGTGGCGGAGAGGTAGGCGTCGAGGTGGCGGAGCATGTGCCGCGCCAGCTTGGCCCGCCGGCTCCCCTCGTTCACCAGCGGCTCGAGCTGGGTCGGCCGCACCTTGACCAGGGCAAACTCGGCGGCGACGAAGAAGCCGTTGAGAACCACCAGCAGCAGCCCCAGGATCATCCCCCAGCCGGGAGAGAGGGCCTGGACCTGCGGCGCGGGAACCGTGGCGGCGATCAGGACGAGGCTCATCGCCGGCCCTCCGGACGCCGCCGCGGGCACACCTTTTCCCGGGAGCCTGCGGATCGGGAAGGCGGAAGGCCGGGAAGGCGGAAGGCGTCGGGTCGACTAGGAGGGTCGTCGTTCAAGCAGGTGGATTTTAGCACAGCCGATTTTTGACCTGATTCTTGGCCTGAAAAACGCTCAGATCCGCAGGGCGGATTCGTAGACCTCCCGGTAGGCCTCGCGCATCGTCTCGAAGGCGAAGCTGCCTTCCGCCCGGCGGCGGTTGAGCTCGCCGAGGCGGCGGCGGGCCTCGGGATCGCGGGCGAGCGCCAGGATAGGGCCTGCCAGGGCGGCCGCGGTGCCCGCCCCGTTCACCGGCACCAGGAAGGGGGACTGCCCGGGGGGGAGCATGGAGCGGACGTCCCCCACGTCGGTGGCGGCGACGGGGAGCCCGGAGGCCATCGCCTCGACCACGCAGAGCGGCATCTGCTCGCTGTCGGAGGAGAGGGCGAAGAGGTCCATCGCCCGGTAGAAGGGCGCGGGGTCGGCCTGGTAGCCGGCGAAGTGGACGCGGCCGGCGAGGTCCGCCGCCGCCGCCCGGGCTTCCAGGGCCTGCCGCTCCTCGCCGTCGCCCACGATCAGCAGGTGGACGTCCGGGGCGGCCGCGCAGGCCTCCAGCAGGCGGGAGAAGTTCTTCACCGCCCGCAGGCTCCCCACCGTCCCCGCCACCACCGCGCCGGCCGGGATGCCGAGCCGGGTCCGCAGCTCCGGGTCCACGGCGCCCGGGGTGAAGCGGTCGAGGGGGATGCCGTTGGGGATCAGCCGGATCTTCTCCTCCGGCAGCCTCCACAGGCCGGTGGCGATCTCCCGCAGCCGCCGCGAGGGGACGATCACCCGGTGTGCGCCCGGCAGCGCCAGGCGGCGGGCGAGGACGCGGCGGCGCTTGAAGCTCTCCGCCTCGTCCTCGTTGAACCCCTCTTCGTGATGGACCAGCCGGCGGAAGCCGGCGGCGCGGGCGGCGAGCAGCATGTCGAAGGCCCCCCAGTTGTAGGTGAGCACGAGGTCGGGGCGCTCCGCCGCCAGCAGCCGGCGCAGCCTCCAGGCGGTGGCGAGCGAGCCGGCCCGCGGCGGGCTGGGCAGCAGCCTCGCCTCCACCCCGGGCGGGATGCGCTCGGCGGCGCTGACCCGGCCGTCCATCGAGAGGATCGAGTGGCGGAAGGCGCCCCCAAAGGCGCCGAGGAGCGCCACCGTGCGCAACTCCGGGCCGGTGGGGACGAAGTTGGAGAAGACGTGGAGGAGGTGGGGGACCCTCGTGATCCCCGCCATCATTGGCCCAGCCCTCTTCTCCCAGCCTCCCCCCCTTCCCGCCGGGAGAAGAGGGAGTGGTTAGTCTGAAGAAGAAACCACGGCTTTCTCGAGCCCCCTCTCTCCCGGCGGTCGGGGGGGAGGCTGGGAGAGAGGGGGTTGGGGGAGTGAGGGCCCGCCCCGGAGGGGCGGGGCGCTTTACCGTTCATGAATGCGGATCGTCCGGTCCAGGAACTCCTCGCGGTCCTCGACCGGCCGCCAGCCCAGGACCTCGCGGGCGAGGCGGGAGCTGAACGGGGGGGCCAGCGAGCGGGTCTTCAGGTCGCGGTAGGAGGGGAAGGTCACGCCGGCGCGCCGGCCGGCCTTCTTGACCACCCACTTGCCGATCTCCATCGTCTGGCTGAGCCAGAGCGGGCGCGGGTGGAAGTGGAGGTCCCGGCCGGTCGCCTGGCGCATCTCCTCGACGATCTCGCGGGCGGAGAGCGGCGCCTGGGAACAGAGGTTGAGCGCCTGGCCGTCGAGCTCGCGCCCGGGGTAGAGGGCGAGGAGGACGAGGGCGTAGGCGACGTCGTCCACGTCCACCACCGGCAGCGGGTGCTCCCCCGCCCCCCAGCCGATGCAGTGGTTGTCGCGCGCCCAGAAGCCCAGGCCGCTGTGCTGGAGCGGCGTCCCCTCGCCGAGCACCACGCCCGGCCGCACGATCACCAGCGGCAGGCCGCGCTCGCGGTGGAGGGCGAGGAGGCGGCGCTCGGCCTCCATCTTGCCGCGGCTGTAGAGCTCGCGCCCCTCGGGCCTGGGGTCGGTCTGGAGCGAGTCGTCGAGCACCGGCGTGCCGCAGTCGGGGCCGGCGTAGAGGGCGGCGATCGAGGAGACGTAGACGAAGCGCTCGACCCCGGCGGCGAGCGCCGCCTCGGCCACGTCCACCGAGCCCTGGATCATCGAGCGCTCGATCTTCTCCCAGGAGTCGCCGTTCCCGGTCGCCAGGTGGATGACCGTCTTCGCCCCCGCCATCGCCCGGGCGAGCGCCTCGCCATCCTCCAGGCGGCCGGGCATCAGGCGCAGGCGGCCGTCCCGCGCCGCCTCGGTGACGGCGGCGGGGAGGCTGTGGGCGCGGCGCACCACCGCGGTCACCGGCAGGCCGCGCTCGATCAGCTTGGTCACCACCCGGCGGCCGATGAAGCCGGTGCCGCCGAGCACCACCACCTCGTCCGGGCGCGCCGGCCCCGGCTCGGGGAGGCGGGCGGGAGCGGCCTCGGCCGCCCCTTCCGTCCGGCCGCGGCGGGCCTCGCCGGCGATCGCCTCGCACCAGTCGAGCACCTCGGAGGCCTGGGCGCCGTCGACCGGCAGCGGGTCCCCGGCGCGCAGGGCGGCGTAGAAGGCCTGCACCGAGCCGCGCATGCCGGCGAAGTAGCTGTCCATGCGGGCGCTCAACCCCAGGGTGAAGCCGGCGTAGCGCGCCACCCCGGCCGCCGCCCCCCGGGAGAGGGCGCGCGAGCGCCGCCATCCGGCCAGGAAGCTGTTCCAGAACTCCAGCCAGGGGGTCTTCTCCTCGTAGGAGAAGAGGTTGTGGCCGAGGTCGGCCTCGGCCGAGCCGTCCGAGCCGAGCACCTCCAGGGTCCAGCGGTTGAACCCCTGGCCGAAGGCCATGTAGATCTCCGCCGTGCCGCGCTCCCCCTCGGCCGCCACCAGCCAGCGGTCGTGGAAGATCTGGCCGGGGTGGAGCTCGCGGCTGCCGAGGATGGTGGTCTCCGCCTCCCGCACGGCGCCGATCAGGGCGTGGAGCTGGGAGAGCGGGTGCGGGGCCTGCTCGAAGACGATGTTCTCCGGCGAGCGGAACATCCAGTGCGAGTAGTCCCCGGCGTCGAGCTGCGCCAGCGGCACCGAGAGGCAGACCCGCACGTGCTCGACCCTGCCCAGACGGCCGGCCCGCACGTGCTCGAGCAGCCGGGCGAAGGCGGGGTGCCAGACGTTGTTGTGGTTCACCCCCAGGGGGAGCCCGAGCCGGTCGGCGAGCTCCTGGAGCTTCCCGGGCGTCGGCGCCGGCGAGCGCCATGGGCTTCTCGACCAGGACGCCGATCCCCATCTCCAGCAGCGAGCGGGTCACCTTCACGTGGAGGTCCGGCGGCACCAGGACGTGGGCGACGTCGATCTGCAGGCCGGCGAGCTCGTCGATCGAGCCCACGGCGCTCGGCACCCCCCACTGGCGGGCGGCGCCGCGGGCGCGCTCGCGGTCGGCGTCGCACACCGCCACCAGCTTCACCCCCGGCGTCTCGGCCAGGATGTCGCGGTGGAACTGGGCCACGTAGCCGGCGCCCACCAGGGCGACCCGGAGGTCCCGCTTGCCCAGCGGCTTGCCGGAGGCCCCGCCAGGACGGGCCTGGACGGACGAATGGACGGAAGATGGGACGGAAGATGGGACGGAGGATGATTGCGCTTGCGGGCGCGATCCGCCGCCGGCGCCGCGCAGGACGGGCGGCAGGGTTTCGGTTTCAGTGAGTTCCATAGCCGTATCTCCGGTTCAAGGGAGCGATCAGCCCGGTGATGGCGGCGATCTGCTCCGGAGTGAGGCCCTGCTTCCAACTCTCGTCGAGCCGGATCTCGGAGGTGGAGGAGAGGCGCATTTGATTGCCGATGATGTGATGGTCGGTCGCCCGGAAGTTGTGGAAGCCGTTGCGCGAGGGGAGGCCGGCGAAGGCGTGGATCCGGGCGAGGGTGCCGTCGGGATCCGCGCAGAGGTCCTCGTAGCGCAGGGTCATCCAGCGGTCGGACGGGAAGTAGCGGCGGGCGTGCTCGGAGCCCCGGTTGTCGGCGAGCCAGGAGCGCGCCGCGCCCTCGGGGCCGATCTTCAGGTGCTTCATCGACGACCAGGAGACGGCCCGCCCGTCGCGCACCAGGTGGATCACCCGCATGTCGAAGCTCCCCGAGCGCTGCATCAGGGTGGCGCGCTCGGGGCGCTTCGAGCTGTCGAGGAAGACCTCGCAGCCCTTGATCCGGGAGACGATGTCGACCAGCGACTCGATGCGGGAGAGGATGCGGTCGCGCTCCCGGCGCGCGCCGGGGACCAGGTGCAGGGCGGCGTCCCGGGCCTTCTCGAGCACCGGCCCGCGCTGCACGGCGCGCAGGAGCATGTCGGCGAGCCCGCCCTGGGGAGAGCGGAACTCGAGGTCGGCCTCCCAGATGTCGAAGGCGTGCCCGCGCCCGGCCATCTCCTGCGAGACGCGCCGCCAGAAGCCGCAGTCGCGCACCGGCGTGCCGCAGGAGCAGAGATAGTCCTCCGGGCGCAGGTCCTCCTTCGAGCGGGGAGCGATGCCGAGCTCCCCGATGCTCGCGATCTGCGGATGCGTGCTCAGCAGGAACGTCAACAGGGTCGAGCCGGAATAGCCGTGACCCATGATGTAGACGACCTTGGTCATCGAAGGCTCCATCGAAGATCTCTCCCTCCCCCGCGATCCCGCGGGGAGCTCCACTACGGATGCGGCTCTTCCGACGGGCGACGGTTTGCAGGAGGCATGCCACCGGCCCGCGGCGGCGGCCCCGCGAAGCTGAACAGCACCGCCTCCGCCGCCTCCAGCCGGAAGCTGAAACGCCGTCCGTCCGGGAGCGCGCGGCCGGTGCGCTCGTCGCGCGCCCCGGTCACCGGAGCCGCCAGGCGGACCTCCACCGGAACCTCCCCGGCGGCCAGTCCCACCGCCCCGCCGCCCCCGGTGGCGCGGGCGGCGATGGGAACGTTTTGCAGCACGAAGACGTAGGTGCGATCCCCTTTCGACCAATAGGTGGCCTCCAGGGGGAGGGGATGGGCCCTCCCGCGGGCGTCTTCCCGGACGTCCCGCACCTCGATCCAGGGCGCCACCCCGGCCTGGCGGAGGGGATCCAGGAAGGGGCGCCGGCGCTCCTCGTCCCCCCGCCCCTCCTCGCGCTCCATCAGGTAGCGCTGCGGCGACAGGTTGAGGTAGACCGCCCGTCCCTTGCCCGCCGGGCGCCCGGCGGTCCCCGTCACCGCCGCCGGCAGCCGCCGCTCGGCCACGGCGTACCCCTGGCGCAGCGGCGGCTTCAGGGTGGCGAACAGGTCGCGCCAGCGCTGGAAGGAGTAGCCGGCGTCCTGGTCGGTCTCCACCCAGAGGCGGCCGGCGAAGAGGTCCGCCCGGGTCTCGCCGCCGTCGTGGGCGACGCCGAACAGATCGTCGAGCGCGCCGCGCCGCCGGCCCCGCCCGTGGGGATCGAAGAGGCCGCAGGCGAAGTCGGCGATCACCGTCCCCCCGGCGCGGGCGAAGTCGGCGATCCGCCCGGCCTCGGCATCCGAGAGGGCGTAGCAGGCGGGCAGGATCAGCACCCGGTACTCCGGCGGCACGCCGTGGAGGGCGACCTCGTCGTAGGCGAGGAAGTCGTAGCGCAGCCCGGCGTCGGCCAGCATCGTCTCCCAGGCCCGCCGCACGTTGTGGGAGGTGCCGAGCCGGAAGTCGTCGTTGCGGTGGCCCCAAGTCTTGCCGTGGGCCTCGGCGTCCAAAACCCAGGAGACCTGGATCGACGGATGGGAGTAGTAGATGGCGATGCCGTCGGAGAGCGAGCGGGCGCCGGCGAGCTTGGGACCCTGCACCGCCCCCAGCTCCTGGAGGGTGGGGCGGACGCGCTCCAGCCAGGGGCGGGGGCGGCCGCCGTCGAACCAGCCGTCGTCCACCCAGCCGATCATGCCGCGGTCGCCGTGGGCGAAGTAGTGCCAGGCGAGCCAGGAGTCGTTGGCCGCGCCCAGCCGCTCGTCGTGGAAATGGGTGGTCACCCGCGGCACCTGGTTGCCGCGGTCGAAGGAGCGCAGGATCTCGTGCGACGACCCGAGGTCGTAGGCCTCGATGAACTGCACCTTCTTCGCCAGCTTGGCGTAGTCGAATCCCCCCCAGAGCCCCGGCCCCTGGGCACCGACGATGCCGCACGGGGTCTCCGGGTCCTCGGCGTGGCAGCGCTCGGCCAGCCCGCCCAGCAGGTTGGCCCAGAGCGAGTCGTTCCAGCTCATGCGGTCGAGCAGCGGCGAGAGGTCGATCTCCCGCAGGGGCTTGCCGAGCTGGGGGAAGAGGTCGTCCGGCGTCACCCAGCGGGCGGCCGGCGCGGCGGCGGCGCTACCATAATAGCTCCGCAGCCATGCCTGGTAGGCCGCGTCGTCGGCGTTGAGCCGCCAGACGGCGGGGCGGGAGAAGGAGCCCCAGGAGGGCTCGTCGTCGAGGGCGTAGGCCACCCGTTCGGGGCTCTGCCGGATCTGCCGCACCCGGGTGGTGACGATCTCCTTCAGCCGGGCGGCGAGGGCGGCGTCGAGGGGGCGGGGGCGGATCGCCCGGGGATCGCGCAGGCGGGAGTCGAGCCCGCCGGGCTCCAGGTAGAGGTCCCCCTTGCCCGCCGTGTGGTCGTTGTAGAAGCGCAGGTTCCAGCGCTCCAGCCAGGCGAGCGGCCCCTCGCCGTGGTCGGTCATGCCGCCGTTGATGCCGAAGTCGCGGCAGAATTTTCCCCCCGCCTCCTCCGTCCCCACCGTCCAGCGGTAGCGCCAGGGCATGTAGAGCCAGGTGTTCCAGCGGCGGCTCGGAGATGCCGGCAGGGGCTGGAATTCGGGAGCCTGGCGGAGGTAGTCGAGGTAGGCGCGGCCGGAATCACCGGCCGGCCGGCCCTCCGGCTCCGCCCGGGAGCAGGCCCCGGCAAACAAGAAGAAACCAAGCAGGCAGAGCGGCGCCAGGGCTCGCGGACGAGGCATGCCCCGGAAAGCTGCGAGATGCGTGCCGGAAAGCTTTACGCCACCACCGCCTCCTCCCGCACCGCGATCTCCTCGGCCACCTCCTCCGGCCCCGCCGTCTTGATCCAGCAGCGGAGCACCTCGGCGACGCTCCAGGCCTGGGCGACGCAGCCTCGCGGGGTGTAGGGGGGCTCGGCGTCGAAGACCTCGCTGATCGAGCCCAGGCAGGCCTCGCCCAGGTGCGGCACGAAGCCCTGGAGGAGCTGCCGCGCCTCCGCCACCCGCCCGGGATGGACGCGCAGCCAGGCGTCCACGTAGGGGCCGATCAGCCAGCCCCAGACCGTCCCCTGGTGATAGGCGGCGTCGCGCGACCGCAGGTCGCCGTCGTACTTCGGCTTGTAGTCCGGATGCCCCGGGGCCAGCGAGCGCAGCCCCACCGGGGTGAGCAGGCGCTCGGTCACCACCTTCAGCACCGGCTCCCAGAGCCGCGGATCGAGCACCGGATGCTCCAGGGAGAGGGCGAACACCTGGTTCGGCCGGCAGGCGGGATCGTCCCCCGGCTCGCCGTCCACCGCCCCGTCCACCACGTCGTAGAGGTAGCCCCCCTCGGCGTACCAGAAGCGCCGGTTGAACGACTCGCGGCAGCGCTCGGCGTGCTGGGCGAGGTGCTGGGCGGTCTCCTCCCGCCTGGCGGCCGCCTCCTGCCGCACCCAGCCCTCGAGCAGGCGCAGGGCGTTGTACCAGAGGGCGTTGATCTCCACCGCCTTGCCGCGCCGCGGGGTCACCACCCAGTCGTCCACCTTGGCGTCCATCCAGGTGAGCTGGTAGCCCTCGGCGCCCTGGCGGAGCAGGCCGTCCTGCGGATCGATGCCGATGCCGAAGTGCGTCCCGTGCAGGTGGTGGTCCACGATGTCGAGGAGCTTCGGCAGCAGCAGCCGCAGGGTCTCGCGGTCGTCCGTCGCCTGGAGGTAGCGGTGGAGGGCGTGGAAGAACCAGAGCGTGGCGTCCGCCGTGTGGTAGAGCCCGTCGCGGTCCCCCTCGGGGAAGAGGTTGGGGATCAGGCCGTCCTTCACGTAGCGGGCGAAGGTGCGCAGGATGTAGCCGGCCTCGAGCTGCCGGCCGGTCGACAGGGTCAGCCCCTCGAGGCTGATCATGGTGTCCCGGCCCCAGTCGGTGAACCAGTGGTAGCCGGCGATGATGCTGCGCGCCTCGTCGCCGGAGGCATGGGCGCGGGCGGCGTCCTCGGAGCGGCCGGGGGTGACCACGAAGGCGTCCGCGGCCAGCACCAGCTCGGCGGCGGTGCCCTGGTGGGCGCGGCGGTCAGCGACGTAGATCAGCCGCCGGCGGCGCTCCATCTCGGCGGAGAAGGCCTCGCGGGACTTCAGCGCCTGCACCACCTCCCAGGTCTCGGTGGAGGCGACCAGCGAGGCCTCGTCCTCCGCGCCTTCGATCCCCGCCTCCAGGTCCATGCCGAAGAACCCCGGGCACCAGAGATCGCCCTGCGACTCATAGCCGCGGCGGTCCTCGACGGCGTAGTAGACCCCCTCGATCTTGCGCGGCGACACGGTGAAGGTGGGGTTGGTCCCCTGGAGCGACAGGCGCAGGGAGGGGAGGTTCGGCCAGGGGGAGCAGAGCTCGTAGCGGTGCTCGACGGCGGTCAGCGTGTAGGAGCCCCCCAGCGGCGTCGAGACCGGCGCGTCGTGGGGCCGGAAGTGGACCGTCGGGTGGAGCTCCAGGCGCAGCCGCCCGTCCCCGGCGGCCAGCCGGTACATCACGTGGACCGTGTTCTGGAGGTGCCCCAGGAAGACCCGCTTCTGCAGCCGGAAGCCGCCCACCTCGTAGGTCCACACCGGCAGGCCCCACTCCAGGCGGAACTCCCGCAGGTGCCCGGCGCCCGGCACGTACGCCGGCTGGCCCACCTTCTGCTCCCCCCCCAGGCGCAGGAGGGTGCCGTCCGGCAGGCGGAGCACCTCCTCGATCTGGCCGAGCATGAAGGTGCGGCCCACCGGGGCGGGCATCGCCGCCACCAGCAGGCCGTGATAGCGGCGGGTGGGCACCCCGGCCAAGGTCCCGGAGGCGTACCCCCCGAGGCCGTTGGAGATCAGCCACTCGCGCGTCAGCAAGGATTCGGGCAGCGGCTCGGCGGGGATGTCGTCCCGCTCGGGCCAGGGCATGGTTCGGGCCGGCATGTTCATCTCTTCTCCTCTTCCTGTTCCCTGTCCAGGGCGGCGAGTCTCATCACCGCCGCCGCCTGCCCGGTCAGGCGCCAGCACCCCTCTTCGTCCTCGGGGGGCGGAGCGCCGGTGCCGCCATAGCGCGGCTCCTCGCTCGACCAGACCATTTCCCACCGCATCCCGGGGCGCGGCGCCAGCAGCGGCTCCGGCACCGGCTCGAGCTCCAGGTCCACTCCCAGGTTGACCAGCAGCAGGCGGTCTTCTTCCCCGTCCTCGCCAAAGAAGCGGAGCACGAAGGCCTCCGGCCCCAGCACCGCGCCGTCCAGCCCGCCGGTCCCGCTCCCCGCCCCCCGGCCGCCGCCGCCGAGCACCGGGTCCTCCCGGCGCAGCCGCAGCAGGTCGCGGTGAAGGGCGTAGCACGGGGCGTGCCGCCGCCGCTCCCCGAGGTCGAGCTTGCAGCGCTCGAAGCTCTCCGGCGACTCGGGGTCCGCCACCCCCGCCTGGGTCTCGGGGCGGGCGAGGCTCGGGAACTGGGCCAGGAACTCCAGCCGTCCGGCGCGCACCGCCCGCGCCAGCTCCGGGTTGTGGTCGGCGAAGTAGAGGAACGGGGTCGAGGCGCAGAACTCCTGCCCCTGGAAGAGCATCGGCGTCCCCGGGCCGAGCAGCAGCAGGGCGGTCATCGCCCGCAAGCGGCCGGGGGAGGCGAGCTGGTGGCAGCGCTCGCCGTGGGCGGAGTTGGCCACCTGGTCGTGGTTCTGGAGGAAGGTGACGAAGGCCGCGTGCGGCAATCCCAGCCCGGAGGTCCCCCGCCGCTGCTCCTGCCAGGAGTAGCGCTGCCCCTGGTAGAGATAGCCATGCTTGGCGAGCGAGATCATCTCCTGCGGGCAGCCCTTGTAATCTTTGTAATAGGCCTCGCTGCGGCCGGTCAGCGCTACCTGCGCCGAGTGGTGGAAGTCGTCGTTCCACAGGGCGTCGATGCCGTACCCCCCCTTCTCGGGCGGGAGCACCAGCCGGGTGTGCTGCGGCTCGTTCTCGGCCACCGTATAGATCGGGCGCTTGCCTCCAGCCTCGCGCGCCCGGCGGACCACGGCGGCCAGGATGTGGTCCTCGGAGGCGTCCTTGACGTCCTGCGTGGCGTCGAGCCGCAGCCCGTCCAGGTGGAACTCGTCGATCCAGTAGCCGGCGTTGGCGAGGAAGAATTCGCGCACCGGCCCGGCGTCCCGGCCCTCGAAGTTGATCGCCTGCCCCCAGTCGTTCTTGTACTTGTCGGTGAAGTAGCTCGCGGAGAACTGCTTGAGGTAGTTGCCGTCCGGCCCCAGGTGGTTGTAGACCACGTCGAGGATCACCCCGATCCCCGCGGCGTGGGCGCGGTCCACGAAGCGGCGCAGGTCGTCCGGCCCGCCATAGAGATGGTAGGGGGCGAAGAGGTCCACGCCGTCGTACCCCCAGCCGAAGCGGCCGGGGAACTCGGCGACCGGCATCATCTCGATCACGGTGATCCCGAGGTCCGCCAGCTCGGGCAGCTCCCGCGCCGCGGCTTCCCAGGTGCCCTCCGGAGTGAAGGTGCCGACGTGCAGCTCGTAGATCACCTGTCCGATCCCCTGGCCGGCATGGCCGCCGGTCCCGGGCCAGCCGCCGTCGGTCCATGTGAAGGCGGTGGGATCGATCACCTGGGAGGGGCCGTGCGGCCCCTGCGGCTGGAAGCGCGAGGCGGGATCGGGGAAGGCGTCGCCGCCGTCCAGCCGCAGCTTGTAGAGCGCGCCCGCGCCGGCCCCCGGGACGAGGCCGGAGAAGTAGCCCCCCTTCTCGGCGGTCAGCTCGAATTCGACCGGCCACTCCTCCGTCGCATCCTCGAACACTACCTCCACCCGCTGCCGCTGGGGCGCCCAGACGCGGAAGTGCACGCCGCCGGGTGCCACTTCGGCACCCACGGGAAGGCGGCGGGAGACCTGGACCGCCTTTTTCTTCGCCGGACGCCTGGCTGCCGCCGCCCGGCGCTCGGGGGTCGGCTTCGGCGCGCTCTTCTTCGTTGCCACGGACGGGAAGGAAATGCAGGGGGCATGCCGGACTCCCGGACCCGGCTCGTGAGGAGTGTGACCTGGCTCGTGAGAAGCGTGACCTGGTTCGTGGCGAGTGTGACCCGTGGGTCACCAACCTTGCGCTGCAGGTCACGCACCCTGACCTGCAGGTCAAAGACTCCGACCCCCAGGTCCAATTCCATCCTCTACGGGTCCGCTTCCCCGAGAAGCTCCGGCGGGCTCAGCAACCCCGGGTCGCCCGGCGCGCCGGCCTTCCAGAGCTTCCGCGCGGCGCTCAGCGCTTCCCCGGCTCCCTCCATGTCCCCGCGGACCCGCCTCGCCCGGCTCACGTGAGCCCAGGCATACCCCTGGAGACGCCGGCGCCAGGTCTCCGTCCCCGGGGCGGCTTCGGCGATGCGGCGGGCCAGCTCGGCGAGGTCCAGGGCGCGCCGGGGATCGTCCGCCGCGGCGGCCAGGCTCTCGGCCGCCACCCGCTCGCACAGCGCCCAGCTCTGGAACTCCTCCGCCTCCTCGACCAGCGCCCGCTGCTGCGCCGGGGTGAGCCGCGCCATCCGCTCCCAGAGCACCGCGGCTTCCGCCCGGTCCTCGGCGCGGGGAGGGCGGCGGCTCCTGTCCGGGCGGTCCAGGCCCACGCCGCCGCCGGGCGGGGCCGGCGGCAGCACCGCCTCCAGGCTCTCCGCGGCCATCTCGAACAGCCCGGCGGAGAGCCGGTCGAACATCCTCCCCTGCGGCCGGGACCCGCCGCGGGCCGCCGCCCGGAAGGAGCGCAGGGAGCGTAGCAAGGGGTCGAGCAGGTGGAGGGGGAAGCCCGCCGCCTCCGCGATCCGCTCCAGGATGGCCCGGGGGAGGGCCCGCTCCCCCCGATCGTAGATCGAGAGTTGGCTCGGCGCGATGCCGGCGGCCCGCGCCAGCTCCCCCTGATCCCAATTATGGAGGGAGCGCAGGAGGATCATCGCCAGCCGCGCGTCGGGATCCGTCTTTTTTCCTCTTTCCATGTCCCACTCCAGAGAAGTGATCTCACGTTACTTTAGGGGATGTTTTCCTCACCTGGGAGCATCATTACTTCCCGGGAGCCGCGACCTCGCGGCCATGGAGGCCGTCCAGGCGCTTCCCGAAAGGAGCCGGTCATGCGTGGATTTCGCTTGCTCGCCGTTCTCGTCGTGGTCTTTGGTCTGGGGGTCCTCCCGGTGGCAGCCTCGCCGGTCGAGAGGGGGGCAGGGCCGGTCATTCACCGCCCCGTGGGGTTCTTCGACAGCCTGGGGCGTCTCTTCGTGAGCTTCTGGGAAAAGGAGGGATGCGGGATGGACCCGCTGGGTCACTGCGCCGCCAGCGCGGCCACGACGGATGCTGGATGCACGATTGATCCGTTGGGTCACTGCGCCCCCAGGACCGTTACTCCCAAGGCAGGTTGCACGATCGATCCCTGGGGCCGCTGCATCGTCAGCCCGGCCAAGACCGATGCCGGGTGCGGGATGGACCCCTTGGGTCTCTGCACGCCGGGGCACTAGCCGGAACGGAGCCGGCAGGCCGAAGCCCGGCAGCGGCTCTGTGGGACCCGGGAGTGATTCAGCCCCGGAGGGGCGCAGGGATAAAGCCTGGGGTTTCAACCCCAGGTGGCTGCGTCCCCAGATCTCTCGGAGCCCCGAAGGGGCGGCGGGAGCTTCCTGCGCCCTTTCGGGGCTTTTGAATTCAGGAGGTGCGTCGTACCCGGGGTTGAAACCCACCCTCTTATACATATCTCGCCCAAGGGGCCGCGACGCTGGAGGTGGGAGGGGACCGGAGCCGCTTCTCCGCTGCGGAGACGACCCGACGTCCCCGTGGCCTCCGTGACATTGTCGTATCGCGTCTGGGTCGTCTCTACGGGACGGTGTCGCGGCGGCAAAGGATTGCCATGGCGGGGACATCGTGAAATGAAATCTCCCAGCCCCCGTAACTCCGATCCCCGGCTGTGTCTCCGAGGTTCCGTAGAGACGACCCAGACCCGATACGAGGCCGCTGCGCAGGCCACGGGGACGTCGGGTCGTCTCCGCAGCGGAGAAGCGGCTCCGGTCCCTTCCCACTTCCAGCGTCGCGCCCTGCGGGGCTGGAACCGCCGCATGAGTCTGGTGCCGGACGGAACCTTTACGCGAATCCTTCAGAGAGCTTCAGCCTCTTTCCCCGCCTCGAACCGCAGCTCGGGGTCGTGCTGGGCGCGGTACAGATAAAGGACGACCCGCCGCGCCAGCTCCGCCGTGGCCTCCTCCTTGCGGGCCGCGTCCCAGAAGAGCTGGAGGGCCGCCAGGGTCTCCCGATGGACCCCCTGCGCCCGGAAGATCCACACCATCTCGCCCGCGAGGCCGCGGACCTCCGCCGCGCGCCCCTGCTCCAGGAGGAGGAGCGCGAGCTTCCAGGCTGACCAGCGCGCCGTCGTAGGCCAGCTCGCGCGCGGTGAACTCCCGCCGCACCTGCTGGAAGGCCGCGTACGCCTCGGCGATCCGGCCCAGCCCGGCGGCGATCTTTCCCTCCAGCCAGACCATCCGCACGAGGTCCAGCTCCTCACCCAACCGCTCGGCGAGCAGTCGCAGCTCCGGAAGGCCGGATTCGGCCTCTGCGGTTCGTCCCAAGCGACAGAGATTCACCAGAAGGTTGAACTGTAGAAACATCACGAGCCGCGGTTCCCGCTGTCCGTTGATCAAAGGGGCTGCTTCCATGAGCACCGCCGTCGATCTCTCCGGATCGCCGAGGATCTCAAGAATCCGGGCCTTGGTCAGCAGGATTTGAGCCCTCAGCTCGCCATCATCCAGAGCCAGGGCTTCTTCGATCCGTTTCAAGGCCTCCGGAAACCGCCGCTGAGCCTTTCGCAGACCTGCGTCGATCCAGGGCAACCGGGCCGCTTCCAGAATCCCCTCGCCCTCCGGGCCTCCCGCCTCCCACAGCTTCCAGGCCCGGGTCATCGCCTCCTCGGCGCCGGGGAGGTCGTTGCAGACCCGGCGGGCGTTGCCGACGTGGGCCCAGGCGTAGCCCTGGAGGCGGCGGGACCAGGATTCGGTTCCGGGCGCCAGCTCGGCGATGCGGCGGGCCAGCTCGGCCAGCTCCAGCGCCTGCCGCGGATGGTTGGGCGCCGCGGCGATGCTCTCGGCCGCCACCCGCTCGCAGAGCGCCCAGCTCCGGAACCTGAGCGAGCCCTCCACCAGGCCCAGCCGCTCCTCCGCGGTGTGGCGCCGCAGACGCGTCCAGAGGGGAGCCGCCTGCTCGCGGGCCTGGAGGGCCTCGCCCTCCCGCGACAGCAGGGAGAGCAGAGAGCGGGAGAAGTCGGCCGCCAGGCGGGCGCTGCGGGCCACCACCGCCTCGGCCCGGCGGCGGCCCGGCCCGGCGGGATCGTCCGGGTCCCAGGCCGCGCCCGAGGTGGTCGCGCGGTTGGCCTCCAGGGTGGCCAGCGTCCGCTCCACCGCCTCCGGCGGCAGCCCCATGGCGGCGAGGAGACGCTCCAGGCGCGCCCGGTGCAGCGTCTTGCGGCCGCCCTCGTAGTCGTTGATCAGGTTGGGGGAGACCCCGGCGGCCCGCCCGAGACGGGCCTGGCTCCAGCCCTGCCCCGAGCGCAGGAAGGTCAAGACGATGCTGAGGTCCGGCAGAGGTGTTGGCGTCATCCGTTGGGGCTCCTTGCCATTCTTCTACAACACTAGGTTGCCGCAAGGGCGCTTTTCGTGACACGGGAAGCCGGCATATTTGCCGTCGCGCCACAACGGACGGGCTCACTTTACGGCAATGCCTCCGCCGGAACGCGCTGTGGCGGCACGCAAACCGCCTCCGGGCTCACCCGGCCTTGGGGCGCCGGCCGGCGCTCCTTATCGTCTCCAGCCATGCCGGAGTCCTGCGAGCCCCGCGAAGACGGCACCCCGGAGATCCATCCCGGCGCGGAGGAGCTGGCGCGGTTCGTCCGCGGCGAGCTGCCGCGGCCCGAGGCGCGCCTCATCGTGCGGCACCTGCTGACCCGCTGCCCGCGATGCACCCGGGTGACCCGCCGCCTGTGGGAGCTCGGCGCCCGGGCGCCCGGGTTCGACGTCGACGGGGAGGACGAGGGGGAAGACGAAGAGGGAGGAGAAGAGGAATGACCGACAGGGAAACCGCCGCCCGGGAGAGGCTCCGGGAGATCGCCGGCGAGCTGGACGCCCTCCAGGCCCGGCTCCGCGAGGTCGCCGCCCGGCTGACCCCGCCGCCGCCCGGGGACGAGAGGGAGGACGTGGTGGACGCCGCCATGGATGGGACGATGGATGCGGCGATGGACGTGGCGACGGAGCTGCGCGCGGTGATCGAGTGCGTGCTGATCGACCGGTTGCAGCCGGCGCTGCGGGACCTTCAGCGGGTGACGCGGCGGTGATCCTGAGAGGGCCGATCCGCGACGTCTCGTGAATCCGGCCGCCGCCGTGCCGCCGGGGCCCTCATCACCCCGGCCCTCTTCTCCCAGCCTCCCCATCCGCCGGGAGAAGAGGGAGTGGCTAGTGAGAGCTCGTCAAAACGGGGCAAGAAAGCCGTGGTTTCTTCTTCAGACTAACCACTCCCTCCTCTCCCGGCGGATGGGGGGGAGGTGGGAGAGGAGGGCCGGGGAGGTGAGGGGCCGGAGCGGCCGGAGTGTCCCCGTCAAAGAGGACGCTGCCCGTCTTCTCCAGTCATCCCCAGTCATTCCCCCTCACCCCCCCGTCAGGGCACGCCCCTTGCTTTCCTCTCCGCCCCGGAGAGAATGAGGGCATGACGAGACCAGGCGACGACAAGAACGCGACGGGTGTGGCAACGGATCTGCGGGAGCTGCTCGAGACGGGGGAGGGCCACCGCCTGCTCGTCGGGTCGGTGCAGGACTACGCCATCTTCACGATGGACCCGGAAGGGCGGGTGGTGAGCTGGAACCCGGGGGCGGAGCACCTCCTGGGCTATCGCGAGGAGGAGATCCTCGGCCGCGCGGCCGCCGTCTTCTTCACGCCGGACGACCGCCAGGCCGGAGTGCCCGAGGCGGAGATGAAGAAGGCCGCCGAGACGGGCCGGGCGGCCGACGACCGCTGGCACGTGCGCCAGGACGGCACCTTTTTCTTCGCCAACGGCGTCACCTCCGCCCTGCGCGACGGCCAGGGAGCGCTCCTCGGCTTCGCCAAGATCATGCGCGACCGCACCGACCACAAGCGGATGGAGGAGGAGCTGCACCAGCGCGCCGAGGCGCTGGCGCGGGCCGACCGCGACAAGGACGAGTTCCTGGCCGTGCTGGCGCACGAGCTGCGCAATCCGCTGGCTCCGATCTCCTACGCCCTGCACCTGCTCGACGAGAAGAACCTGAGCGGGTCCGCCCGCCAGCACACCCGCCGCATCGTGGAGCGCCAGGTGGGCCGGCTGGCGCGCCTGATCGACGACCTGCTGGACGTCAGCCGCATCCGCACCGGCAAGGTCGAGCTGCGCCGCGACGCGATCGAGCTGGGCGCCCTGGTGGCCCACGCGGTCGAGATCGCCCGGCCGGTCTTCGAGGAGCGCGGCCACGAGCTGGCCGTCTCCCTGCCCGAGGAGCCGGTCTGGCTGGAGGCGGACCCCGTCCGGCTGGAGCAGGTGCTCTCCAATCTGCTGAACAACGCCATCAAGTTCACCGAGGACGGCGGCAAGATCTCGCTCGCGGCCGAGCGGCAGGCGCACGAGCTCGTCCTGCGGGTGACGGACACCGGCGTCGGCATCACCCCCGACCTGCTGCCCCGCATCTTCGACCTCTTCACCCAGGGGGACCGCTCGCTCGACCGCTCCCGCGACGGCCTGGGGATCGGCCTGACCCTCTCCCGCCGGCTGGTGGAGCTGCACGGCGGCACCATCGAGGCGCACAGCGAGGGGGTGGGGAAGGGGAGCGAGTTCGTCGTCCGGCTCCCCGCCCTGCTCCAGGTCTCGCCGCCCGGGGATGCCCCGGCGGCGGCCGCCGGAGCCGCCGCGCCGGAGCGCCGCCCCCTGCGCGTGCTGGTGGTGGACGACAGCGAGGACACGGCCGAGATGATGACCGCGCTGCTCGAGATGGACGGCCACCAGGTCCAGGTGGCGCACTCCGGACCGGGGGCGCTGGAGGCGGCGGCCGTCTTCCTCCCCGACGTGGTGCTGCTGGACATCGGTCTCCCGGGGCTGGACGGCTACCAGGTCGCACAGCGCCTGCGCGAGGACCCCGTCCTGAAGGACGTGACGCTGATCGCCGCCTCCGGCTACGGCCAGGAGGCGGACCTGAACCGCTCGCGCGAGGTGGGCTTCGACCGCCACCTGGTCAAGCCGGTCGATCCGCGGGAGCTGCGGGAGCCTCCTGGCGGAGATCGCGGGGCGGCGGTAAGGGGGATACCGGGCTATCCCTTCTCAGCCGCCTCCAGCACGCCCTGCTGGAGCATCGAGCGCAGCAGCCTGGAGTGCTGCTCGGCCTCCTGGGCGCGCTGCCCGTAGCGGTTGCCGGCCAGCAGGTTGCCGTGGTCCAGGGCACGCTTCTCCATCCGCCGCCCGAGGACGGCGCTCTCCTCCAGCGAGCGCAGGGCCGCCCAGAGAGCCGCGTCCAGGGTGTCGGTCTGCTCGGCGGCCAGGCTCTCCGGCGAGTAGGCGTGCCCGGTGCGGCAGCGGAAGTGCAGCAGGGATTCCCCGGGCTTCTCGAACAGGGAGCCGCCGCAGGCCGGGCAGGTGAGGGCCGCGGGAATGCCGGTGAGGCTGCCGTCGTCGTCTTCGCGCTCGCTCATGGCGTCGGGCTCCTCGAGGCGGTTGTCCTGTTGCTGCTGAAGATACTCCTCCGGCCGCGGCGCCTCGCGGACCAGGCGCAGGAGCACCGGGGCCATCTCGCCGAGCGGCAGGACGTGATCGACCGCGACGTTGGCGATGGCGCTCTCGGGCATGCTCGGGTAATCGGCCTCCCGCGGGTCCTGGACCACCACCTTGCCGCCGAAGCGCTTGATCATCGCCAGGCCCGCGGTGCCGTCGTCCAGGTTGCCGGTGAGCACCACCCCCACGACGCGCGGACCGTAGGCCCGGGCCGCGGTGCGGAAGAGGACGTCCACCGCCGGACGGTGGCCGTTCTCGCTCGCCTTGCGCGACAGTTGGATCCGGCCGGCCTCGACCGCCAGGTGGCGGTCGGGAGGGGCGACGTAGATCCGCCCCGGCCGGATCTCCTCGCCGTCCGCGGGATGGGAGGCCGGCAGGCAGCCCGACCGCGCCAGGATGGCGGGCAGCGCGCTGCGGCCGTGCGGAGCGACGTGCAGCACGACCAGCACGGCGGCGGGGAGGTCCGGCGGCAGGCCCGAGATCAGCTCGCACAGCGCCTGGACCCCGCCCGCCGAGGCGCCGATCGCGAGGACGTCCCGCCCGGTGGGCTCCGGGGTCATGCTCATGGTTCGTGAAGGGTGTGCATGGCCTGTGCCTGGGTTTCTTCCGCCCTACGCCTCCACCCGCGCGTCCAGCACCTCGCGCACCTTCTCCAGGAACTGGCCCGGGGGGAAGGGCTTCTGGAGGAAGTGCTGGCCGGCGTCGAGCACGCCGTGGTGGGAGATCGAGTCCTCGGGGTAGCCCGAGATGTAGAGCACCTGGATCCCGGGCCGCTGGCGCAGGAGCCGCCGGGCGAGCTGGCTGCCGGAGAGGCCCGGCATCACCACGTCGGTGACCAGGATGTGGATCTCCTCGGGATGGCTGTCGGCGACGGCGAGGGCCTGGGCGGCGTCCGCGGCGGCGAGCACCTGGTAGCCCCGGGCCTCCAGGATCTCGACCGCGGGCTGGCGGATGTTGTCCTCGTCCTCCACCAGCAGCACGACCTCGGTGCCGCGGCGCGCGGCGCGGCCGGGGAGGGTGGCGGGCTTCGGCGGGAAGGTCTCGGCCCCCTCCAGGGCCTGGGGGAGCAGGATGACGAAGCGGGCGCCCAGCCCCGGCTCGCTCTCCACCCGGATGCGGCCGCCGCTCTGGTGGACGATGCCGTGGATCGTGGCAAGGCCCAGGCCCGTCCCCTTGCCGCGCTCCTTGGTGGTGAAGAAGGGCTCGAAGAGGTGCGGCATCACCTCCGGCTCGATGCCGCCGCCCGTGTCCTCCACGGTGAGCTGGACGTAGGGGCCGGCGGGCAGCTCCGCCGCCTCGCCGGCGGCGAGCTCGACGCCCTGGACGGCGATGCGCAGGACGCCGCCGGCGGGCATGGCGTCGCGGGCGTTGACCGTCAGGTTGAGGATCACCTGCTCGAGCTGGCCCAGGTCGGCGTAGACGGCGCCCGCCGGCTCCAGCCGGGTCTCGAGCCCGATGTGCTCGCCGATCAGCCGGCGGAGGACCGGCGCCATCTCGCCGATCACCCGGCCGAGGTGCAGCACGCGGGGCTGCAGCACCTGCTTGCGGCCGTAGGCGAGGAGCTGGCGGGCGAGCGACGCCGCGCGCTCCCCCGAGCGCTGGATCTCGTCCACGTGGGCGCGCCGCGCGTCCTCCGCCGCCATCTCCTCGCCGAGCAGCTCGCACTGGAAGGAGATCGCCGCCAGCAGGTTGTTGAACGAATGGGCGATGCCGCCGGCCAACCGGCCCACCGCCTCCAGGCGCTGCGAGTGGCGCAGCCGCTCCTCGCTCTCCCGCAGGGCCTCCTCGGCCTGCTTGGTCGCCGAGACGTCGCGCACCGTCCAGCGCAGCCGCGCCGTCTGGGTGCGGTCGTCGAGATCGCGCACGGCGTTCAGCACCACCGCGAAGGGCTCGCGGTTGCGCGGCTTGATCCGCGCCTCCAGCTCGCCGCCCGGCTCGCCGGCGCGCGCCCGGGAGAGCAGGGCGCGGAAGGAACGGCGGTCCTCGGAGTCGAGATAGACGCCCACGGGCTTGCCGGGCAGCAGATCCTGGGAGACGGCGAACAGCTCGGCGGCGGCGCGGTTGACCTCCTCCACGACGCCGTGGACGTCGGTCACCAGGTAGCCGAACGGCGCCTCGTCGAAGAGGTGGCGGTAGCGGTGGCGCTCGCGCTCCAGGGCCTCGCGGGTGGCCTCGAGCTCCTCGTTCTGCGCCTCCAGCTCCTCGTAGGCCACCTCGAGCTCGCCGAGCTGCTCGCGCATCTGGGCCAGCGAGCGGGCGAACGCCTCCGGGTCGGAGAGGTGGACGACCTCGTTCTGCAACCTCTGGAGCTCGCGCTGGGCCGAGGAGAGCTTCAGCACGGATGATCGCTGCGGCATGGAAGCTGGGACTCCCTTCAGCTCTCCGGTTCTTGCAAGCCCCGCGCCGCCTCCGCCGCGTCCGGCAGCGCCTGCGCCGGGGGCGCCTCCTCCATGAGCAGGATGACCCCGGCGGCGGGCCCCGGCCCCTCGGCGAGCCGCGTGCAGGTCACCTGGCAGTGGATGGGCCGGCCGCGGCGGTTGATCCCCTCCAGCGCCAGGGTGGTCCCCTGCGCGCCACCGCTCAGGCAGTCGCGCACCGGCTGCGCCAGCCTGTCGACCGGCAGGCCGATGTCGAGCGACAGGAACGGCTGCCCCAGGACCTCCTCGCCGCGCAGCCCCCACAGCTCCTGGGCCTTGTCGCTCCACACCTCCACCCGCAGGCGGGCGTCGAGCACCACCACCGCCGCCCGCAGGCCGCCGAGGATCGAGCGCAGATACGTGTTGACCTGCCGCAGCTCGTCCGACCGCTGCTGGATCTGGTCGTTCATCGAGCGCAGCTCTTCATTGGTGGACTGCAGCTCCTCGTTCATCGTCTCCAATTCTTCATTGGCCGACTGCAGCTCCTCGTTGGTGGTCTCCAGCTCCTCGATGGTGGACTGCAATTCCTCGTTGGTGGTCTCCAGCTCTTCGTTGGCCGACTGCAGCTCCTCGGCGGCGGTCTCCAGCTCGTGGTTGGCGCGTTCGAGCTCGTTGCGGAGCTGGTGCTGGAGCGTCTGGTCGAGGAAGGAGACGGCGACGCCGAGCGGCGCGCCGCCGTTCTCCGCCAGCGGCAGCACCTGGATCTCCAGCACGCGCGGCTCGCCGCCGGCCGGCCGCCACTCGACGTTGCGGAGCGTCAGGGCCGCCCGGGAGAGGAGGGCGGCCTCGATGTGCGAGCGCAGCTCCGCGGGCCGGTAGGAGATCTCGAGGTCCTGCAACGGGCGGCCGAGGTCGGTCGGAGCGAGCTGGAAGGACTGGCGGGCCTTCTCGTTGGCCAGCAGCAGGCGCCCCTTGCGGTCCACCGCGATCTGCGCCACCGGCGCGCGGTCGAAAGCGGCCTCGCGCAGGCGGACCGGCCGCCCCGCTTCCACGGGCGCCCCCTCGGCAGCGGCCGGCGCCGGGGCCAGGGCGAGCAGGCGGTCGCGCAGGCTGGCGCTCGCCGTGCGCTGGAAGATGCGGTTCTTCAGGTCCTCGGGGCGGAAGCTGTTGTTGTGGCTGAGCAGGGTCTCGGCCTTGCCGAGGAAGAGGTAGCCGTGGCGGTGGAGGGCGAAGTGGAAGCGGGCGAGGATCTTCGCCTGCGCGTCGGCGTTGAAGTACATCAGCGTATTGCGGCAGGCGAGCAGGTCGAGCCGCGAGATCGCCGCGTCCTGCACCAGGTCGTGCCGGCCGAAGATCAGCGAGCGGCGCAGGTCGGGCCGGAAGACGAAGCGCTCCCCCTGCGGCGCGAAGTACTTGGCCAGCAGCTCCGGCGGGAGGCTCGCGGTCTGCGCGGCGGTGTAGCTCCCCTGCCGCGCCTGGGCGAGGGCCTCCTCGTCCACGTCGGTGGCGTAGATCTTCACCCGCTCCCGCAGCTCCTCCGGACCCACGGCCTCGGCGAGCAGCATGGCCAGGGTGTAGGCCTCCTCCCCGGAGGCGCAGCCGGCGCTCCAGCAGCGCACCGCCCCGTCCGTTCCCTTCTCCTCCAGCAGGCGCGGCAGCACCCGCCCGGCGATCGTCTCCCAGGCCTGCGGATCGCGGAAGAAGCCGGTGACGTTGATCAGCACCGTGTTGAAGAGGGGATTGAACTCGTCGGGGTGGACCTCCAGGAAGTCGACGTAGTCCGTGTAGGAGCCGATCCCGACCTGCTCCATGCGCTTGCGCACCCGGCGGACCAGGCTGGAGAGCTTGTAGCCGGAGAAGTCGAAGCCGCGGGACGACTTCAGGTATTCGAGCAGGCGCACGAAGCCGGCCGGCGACCCCGCGTTCCCCTCCGGCTGCCGCTTCACCGGCTCTTCGTCGAGGCTCAAGCGATCCCTCCGGCGGTCAGCTCGATCAGCGCTCCGGCGATGGACTCCAGCGGCAGCACCCGGTCGGCGGCCCCCGTCCGGAAGGCGGCGCCGGGCATGCCGAAGGACCTGGCGCTCGCCTCGTCCTGCACGATCACCGTCCCGCCGTGGCGCTTGACGGCGCGCACCCCTTCGGCGCCGTCCTGGCCGGTGCCGGTGAGCACCACGGCGATGGCGCCGGCACCCCAGCTCCCGGCGAGTGAGGCGAAGAGCACGTCGGCGGAGGGACGGACGTACTGGACCTTGAGGGTTTCCGTCAGCGACAGCACGCCCTCCCCCCGACCAGCAGCCCGACCAGCAGGTGGTGGCCCGGCGGGGCGATGAAGACCGAGCCGGCGGCGAGCCGCCCGCCGTCCCGGGCCTCCACGACCCGCAGGCCGGTGCGGCGGGCGAGGATCTCCGCCAGCCAGCTACGGTGGTCGGGATCGAGGTGCTGCAGGACGAGGATGGGAGCCGGGAAGCTGGCCGGCAGGGTGGAGAGCACCTGGCTCAAGGCCGCCAGCCCTCCCGAGGAGGCGGCGAGCGCCACCGCGTGCCGAGGCCGTCCGGCCGCGCGCACGGGGTTCGCCAGGGGCTGGAGGCTCAACAACGTTCACCTTCCCAAAAAATCATCATAACGCAGCGGGGGGGGGGGGGGGCAGGAGCGTCCGGCTCCCCGCGGGGTCGATAAGACTAGCGAAGCTGAGCCTTGAATTCAAGTATTCCCAGCGAGGGCTATTATGCACCCTTTTGGGGATTCCCGGAGAGAGAACGGAGGGTCCCCGTCTTGGCCTCCTCCGTCCTCCGCGATATCGCGATATATTGCCGGCCCCGGAGCGACGATGACCGAACCGACCGACGAAACCTTCCACAAGCTTCGCGAGCTGACCCAGAACCTCTGGTGGTGCTGGCAGCCCGACATCCGCGCCATCTTCCGCGAGCTCGATCCCGAGATCTGGCGCGTCGTCCACCACAATCCGGTGGCCCTGCTGCAGCGCATCCCCCCGGAGGAGGTCTACCGCCGGGTGCAGGACCTGGAGATGCAGACCCGCATCAACCAGGCCCACCGGCGGCTGCAGAGCTACCTCCACGGCGGCGAGAGCTGGGGCGTGGTCCACGCCGGGCCGATCCTCGCCCGGCCGATCGCCTACTTCTCGGCCGAGTTCGGCCTGCACCAGTCGCTGCCGATCTACTCGGGCGGCCTCGGGGTGCTCGCCGGCGACCATCTGAAGAGCATGAGCGACCTGGGGGCGCCGGTGGTCGGCGTCGGCCTGCTCTACCACGAGGGCTACGTCCACCAGCTGATCGACGAGAACGGCTGGCAGCAGGATTCCTATGAGCCGATCGCCGGCGCCGAGCTGCCCGCCGAGCTGGTGGCCGGGGCGGACGGCCAGCCGGCGCGCTTCAGCGTCGAGCTCCCCGGCCGCGACGTCTTCCTGCGCATCTGGCGGGTGCGCGTGGGCCGCAGCGTCCTGCTGCTGCTCGACTCGCGCGACGACGCCAACTCCGCCGCCGACCAGGAGCTGACCGCCCGCCTCTACGGCGGCGACCAGGAGACCCGCATCCAGCAGGAGATCCTGCTCGGCGTCGGCGGCCACCGGGCGCTGGGGGTGGTGGGGGTCAGGCCCTCGGTGCTCCACCTCAACGAGGGGCACTCGGCCTTCGCCCTGCTGGAGCGGGCGCGGGAGATCGTCGAGCGGGAGGGGCTGGAGCCGGCCGAGGCGCTGCGCGAGGTGGCGGGGATGAGCTGCTTCACCACCCACACCCCGGTGGACGCCGGGCACGACCGCTTCCGGCCCGACCTCGCCATCTCCCACCTGGAGGCGCTCGCCCGCGGGCTCAAGATGCCGATGGACGAGGTGATGGCGCTGGGCTCCGAGCGGCCGGGGGACCCCAACGCCACGTTCTGCCCCACGGTGCTGGCGTTGAAGCTCACCCGGCGGGCCAACGGCGTCGCCGCCCTCCACGGCCGGGTATCGCGCAAGATGTGGCAGGGCCTCTACCCCGGCAAGACCGAGGAGGAGGTGCCGATCGGCCACATCACCAACGGCGTCCACGTGCGCACCTGGCTCGCCGCCGACATGTACTCGCTCTTCCTGCAGCACCTGGGGCCCCGCTGGCTCGACCGCATCTCCCACGCCGACCTCTGGACGCGGATCGACAAGGTGCGCGACGCCGAGCTCTGGGAGGTCCACCAGGTGCTCAAGGCGCGCCTGTTCGCCTTCACCCGGCGCCGCCTGGCCGAGCGCCGCGAGCGGCTGGGGATGGCCGCGCCGGCGCGCGCGCCGCTGGAGCCCGAGGCGCTCACCCTGGGCTTCGCCCGCCGCTTCGCCACCTACAAGCGGGCCGACCTGCTGTTCCAGGACCTCGACCGCCTGGACCGGCTGGTCAACCATCCCGAGCGGCCGGTGCAGATCGTCTACGCCGGCAAGGCCCATCCGCGCGACACCGGCGGCAAGACGCTGGCCCAGCGGGTGGCGAACCTGGAGAAGGACTCCCGCTTCGCCGGCCGCATCGTGTTCATCGAGAACTACACGATGCACGTCGGCCGGCAGCTCGTGCAGGGGGTGGACGTCTGGCTCAACACGCCGCGGCGGCCGCTGGAGGCCTGCGGCACCAGCGGCCAGAAGTGCATCCTGAACGGCGTGCTCAACTGCTCGATCCCCGACGGCTGGTGGGCCGAGGCCTACGACGGCGGCAACGGCTTCTCGATCGGCGGCGGCGAGGTCCACGCCAACCCCGAGGTGCAGGACGAGCGCGACGCCCTGGCTCTCTTCGACACCCTGGAGAAAGAGGTGGTGCCGCTCTACTACCAGCGCGACGACCTCGGCATCCCCCGCGGCTGGATGGCTCGCGTCAAGCGCGCCATGCGCACCCTCGCCTGGCGCTACAACGCCGACCGCATGGTGATGGACTACGTCAAGGAGTGCTACCTCCCCGCCGCCGGGGGGAACACGTGCCGGATGCCGCCGGGGTAGGGGAGGTGGGGTGGGGGTGACGTTGCCCTCTGGGGCGGCCTGCGCTGCGAAGCCCTCACCCTCGTTCCCTCTCCCGGAGGGAGAGGGAGGTCTCCTGCGGAGGGTCTTGCCGTAGGGTGCGCTGTGCGCACCGTTCGAGGTCGTTCATGGTGCGCACAGCGCACCCTACGGATTCAGGCGGTTCGGGATCGCCCTCCCTCTCCCCCCGGGAGAGGGATCGAGGGTGAGGGCTTCGCAGCGCAGGCCGTCCCAGGAGCCGAGGCCCCTCTGGACGCGCCCTGCCCTACGCGGGCTGAGGCCTCAGCACTCCGCCGAGCTTGCGCATCCCCAGCCGCACCCTCGATTTCACCGTTCCCAGGGGGGTCGAGAGGCGCTCGGCGATCTCGGCGTGCGAGAGATCCTCGCCGAAGGCGAGCTCCAGACAAGCCTGCTGCGCCTGCGGCAGCTGGGCGAGGCCGTCGCGGACCCGGGTTTGCCGCTCGAGGTCCTCAAGGCGGTCGGTGCCGACCGGATCCAGCCGCTGCGGCCCGTTCAGAGAGATGGAATCCTCGCGCCGGTTGCGCGAGCTCTCCCGCCGCAGGCAGTCGAGAGCGCGCGACCGCGCGATGAGCAGGAGCCAGCCGCGCGGGGTCCCCAGCTCCGGCCGGTAGTTGCCGGCTTGCAACCAAGCTTGTAAAAAAGTCTCCTGGAGAACCTCCTCGGCCAGGCCCCGGTGCCGCAAAAGACGAACCAGGAAGCCCAGGATGACAGGGGACTGGCCGTCGAAAAGCTCGGCGAATGCCGCGCCGTCGCCCTCGGCCACCTGCGTCATCAGAAGCTGTTCTCGTGTGTCAGGGACTTCAGAATTCACCCGCCCGCCCGCCGCGACTGCTTTCACGTCTGGATGCCCTCCTCTTCTGCGTCTCTGCAAAAGGTAAACCATTGACGCTTATCTATACAGACTATGGACAGAATCTGGAGGAGCCTTCCGGATCTGGACAAGCAAACACGGAACCGCCCTGCGATTTACTTGACCGTGTATATCGCCCTTGCTAGGCTCCCGTCCGCTCGTTTCAGGAGAGGAGAGTCCGTGAACAAGGATGGATCGGGAGGGCTGGCGCTGTTTCTGGGCCTCTGGCTTGCGGCGGCCACTGCCCAGGCGGCCCAGACTCAGACCAGGACCGAGGGCCAGGCGGACGTGGAGCCGGCGGCGGTCAAGCCTGCCGGCAAGGAAGTCACCTTGACCCTGGGGGGACTGCTCCAGGTCCAGGGGGAGGGGGGAGACCGCGGGGATGCCCGCTGGGCCAGCGGCAACGACCGCTTCTATCTCCGGCGGGCGCGGTTGAACGCCACCGGCCGGTTCCTCGAAGACTTCGATTTCCGGCTGGAGATGGACCTCGCCGGCAGCCTCGCCAACACCACGGGCCTGCGGGCGCAGCTCACCGACGGCTACATCAACTGGAACCGCTACGAGGCCGCCAACGTCCGCGCCGGTCAATTCAAGACGCCTTTCGGCTTCGAGCAACTCTATGCCGACCCCCGGCTGCTGACGATCGAGCGCACCCTGGCCAGCGACCGCCTGACGCTCGGCCGCCAGCTCGGCCTCCAGCTCGGCGGCGATTTCCTGGACAAGCGTCTCTTCTACGCCGCCGGCGCGTTCAACGGCAATGGCGTCAACAACAACTTCAACGACAACGGCAAGCTCGATGGAGTGGGCCGCGTCGGGGCGATCCCCTGGCGGGGACGGCTCGGCGGCGGCCCGGCGAGCTGGTCGGTGGGGGTGGACGGCTTCACGGCGGAGGATGCCGCCGTCACGCTCACTCCGGACCTCGGCCTCGACTCGACTCCGGCGACGCCGGACCGGGACGGCATCTTCGCCGGCAAGCGGCGCGGTTTCGGAGTGGACACCCAGCTCGTCGCCGGCCGTTTCGAGCTGTGGGCGGAGTACCTGCGCACCCGTTTCGAGCCGGCGAACGCCATCCCGAGATCCGTCTTCCAGGCCGGCGGCGGATACGTCCAGGCCTCCTTCTACGTCATCCCCCAGAAGCTGCAGATCGTCGTCAAGCAGGAGACCTTCGATCCGCGCGACGACGTGAGGAAGGATCAGACCGAGACGAGCACCCTGGGGGTCAACTACTACTTTAAGGGTCACGACCTGAAGCTGATGCTCGACTACCTGCGCGTCAAGGCCGCGCCGGCCGGGTCCCAGGACAAGGTCCTGGCGCGCTTGCAGGTCGGCTTCTGAGGAAGAAAGGAGCTGGGATGAGGATACGGAGAACCCGGCGGCTGGTCCTGGCGGCCCTGCTGCTCTTGCCGGTGAGGCTCCTCGCCGCGGAACCGGCCGCAAAACCGGCCGCCGAGCTGAACGTCGCGGCGGCGGCGAGCCTCACCGACGCGCTCCAGGAGATCAAGGCGGCCTACGAGAGGTCGGGCGGGGACATGATCCTGCTGAACCTCGGCGCGTCGAGCACCCTCGCCCGCCAGATCGGGGAGGGAGCGCCCGCCGATCTCTTCCTTTCGGCCGACGAGGAGAAGATGGACGGTCTGGCGAAGCGCGGGCTCCTGCTCGCCGGGAGCCGCCGGAGCGTGCTGTCGAACACCCTGGTCGTGGTGGTGCCGCGGGACAGCCGGCTCGCCATCGCCTCGCCCGCCGACCTCGCGGGGCCGGGTGTCCATGCCCTGGCCCTCGCCGAGCCGCGGACGGTCCCGGCGGGGATCTACGCCCGGGAGTACCTGGAGAAGCTGAAGCTCTGGGACCGGCTCGCCGGCCGGGTGGTGCCGACGGAGAACGTGCGGGCGGCGCTCTCGGCGGTCGAGGGCGGGAACGCCGACGCGGGGATCGTCTACCGGACGGACGCGGGGATCTCGCGGCGGGTGCGGATCGCCTGGGAGGTACCGCCCGGCGGGGGACCGCGGATCTCGTACCCCTTCGCCATCCTCGCCGGGACCCGGAGGCCGGAGGCGGCCCGCCGGTTCCTCGCCTACCTGGAGTCGCCGCCCGCCCTGGCGGTGTTCCGGAAATATGGATTCCTGGTTCTCGATGGCAAACCCTAGGGGCGACCTGCGGTCGCCCTTCGGTTCCCTGGCGCGGCCCATGCATCTCGCGCCAGGGTGACCGTGAGCGAACCCCCTTCGATCCGCGAGCGCCCGGCGCTCCTTCGCTACGGCGGCGCCGTCCTCGCCGTGGTGGCGTCCGTGCTGGTCCGTCTGCCTCTCCAGCCTCTCCTCGGCGGCGGGGTTCCCTTCCTGTTCTTCTTTCCCGCCATCGCGGCCGCCGCCTGGTACGGCGGGCTCGGCCCCGGCCTGCTGGCGACCGCCCTGTCGACGGCGGCGGCCGATTACTTCTTCCTGCCCCCGGTCTACTCGTTCGGGCTCCCCGGCCTGGGGAGCGCGGTGCAGACCGCCCTGTTCGCCGCCATCGGCGTTTTCCTCTCCCTGCTGCACGAGAAGCTCCACCGGATGCGGCGCGCGGCCGAGTCCGCCACCTTGGAGGGCCGGCGGCGCGAGGAGGCGCTGCGGCAGGCGCAGACCGTGGCGGGGGAGAGCGAGGAGCGCTTCCGCATCATGGCCGACAGCGCTCCCGTGATGATCTGGATGGCGGGCACGGACCAGCGGTGCGACTGGTTCAACCAGGCGTGGCTCGACTTCAGCGGCCGGACGATGGAGGAGGAGATCGGCAACGGCTGGGAAGAGGGTCTCCACCCGGACGACCTGGAGAGGTGCCGCGAGACCTACGCCACCTCCTTCGACGCGCGGCGGGAGCTCTCGATGGAGTACCGCCTGCGCCGGCGCGACGGCGAATACCGGTGGCTCCTCGACCATGGCGTCCCGCGCTTCGGCAAGGGCGGGAACTTCGAGGGCTACATCGGCACCTGCATCGACATCACGGACCGCAGGAGCGCCGAGGAGGAGCTGCGGCGGTCGCTGGAGAGCCAGCGGCAGGACCACGAGGAGCTGGAGGTGATGAACCGGATCGGCCGCATCCTGGCCGCGGAGCTCGACCGCGAGCGGCTGGTGCAGTCCCTCACCGATGAGGCGACCCAGGCCCTCCACGCCCAGTTCGGCGCCTTCTTCTACAACGTGGTCGAGGAGAACAAGGAGGCGTACGTGCTCTACACCCTCTCGGGGGTGCCGCGGGAGGCCTTCGCCCAGTTTCCCATGCCGCGCAACACGGAGGTCTTCGGGCCGACCTTCCGCGGCGAGGGCATCCTGCGCAGCGCCGACATCACCCGCGATCCGCGGTACGGCCGCAACGCGCCCTACCACGGCATGCCGGAAGGGCACCTGCCGGTGCGGAGCTATCTCGCCGCGCCGGTGATCTCCCGCTCCGGCGAGGTGCTGGGGGGGCTCTTCTTCGGCCACGCGCAGACCGGGGTCTTCGGCGAGCGCGAGGAGCGGGTCCTCGCCGGGCTCGCCGTGCAGGCGGCCATCGCCCTCGACAACGCCACCCTCTACCGCCAGGCGGAGACCTCGCGGGAGGCCGCCGAGGCCGCCAGCCGCAGCAAGGACGAGTTCCTGGCCACCGTCTCCCACGAGCTGCGCACGCCGCTCAACGCCATCCTGGGCTGGGCGCAGCTCCTGCTGACCGACGGCTTCGACCCGCAGCGGCGGGAGCGCGGCATGGAGACGATCGTGCGCAACGCCAAGCTCCAGTCGCAGCTCATCGACGACCTGCTGGACGTCTCGCGCATCGTCTCCGGCAAGATGCGCCTGGACGTGCAGCCGGCCGACCTGGTGGCGGTGATCGACGCCGCCGTCGCCTCGGTGAGCCCGGCGGCGGAGGCGAAGCGGATCACCCTGCGCAAGGTGCTCGATCCCTTGGCCGGACCGGTGGCGGGCGATCCCGCCCGCTTGCAGCAGGTGGTGTGGAACCTGCTCTCCAACGCGGTCAAGTTCACCCCCAAGGAGGGCAAGGTGGAGGTGCGGCTGGAGCGGGTCAACTCCCACCTCGAGATCATCGTGGCCGACAACGGCATCGGGATCTCCCCGGAGTTCCTGCCCCAGGTCTTCGACCGCTTCCGCCAGCTCGACAGCTCCAGCAGCCGCCATTACGGCGGGCTCGGCCTCGGCCTCGCCATCGTGCGCCACCTGGTGGAGCTGCACGGGGGGACGGTGCGGGTGGAGAGCCCCGGCTCGGGGCAGGGGAGCACGTTCGTGGTGATGCTGCCGGTCTCGATCGCCCATCTCGCCCCCGCCGACCGCCGGCGGGTCCACCCCCGGGCCGCGCTCGGGCCGAGCGACCCCTGCCGCGACGATCCCGCGCTCGACCTGCGGGGCATCCGAGTCCTGGTGGTGGACGACGAGCCGGACGCGCGGGAGACCGTGCAGCAGATCCTCGAGCACTGCAACGCCGAGGTGGCGACCGCCGGCTCGGCCCGGGAGGCGCTCGACCTGCTGCCGCGCTGGCGGCCGCACGTCCTGCTCTCGGACATCGGCATGGCGGGGGAGGACGGCTACGACCTCATCCGCCAGGTCCGCGCCCTGCCGGCCGAGAGCGGCGGCGGGACGCCCGCCGCGGCGCTGACCGCCTTCGCCCGCGCCGAGGACCGGCTGCGCACCCTCCGCGCCGGCTTCCAGATCCACGTCTCGAAGCCGGTGGACATCCGCGAGCTGGCGACCGTGGTGGCGAGCCTGGCCCGCGGAGCCAGCCCGGAGGCCGGCCCCGGGATCAAACCAGCAGCCGGTCCGCCTTCGCCGCCAGAATGAAGTCGTTCTCGGTGAGCCCGCCCGCCGAGTGGGTCCACAGGGTCACCTTCACCCGTCCCCAGGCGAGGAAGATGTCGGGGTGATGGTTCTCCCGCTCGGCGACCTCGCCGAGGCGGTTGACGAAGCCGAGAGCCTCGCTGAAGTCCTTGAAGCGGTATTCCTTCTCCAGGTGGTGGTCGTTGGGCAGGGTCCAGCCGAACTGAAGCTGGCCGAAGAGCTTCCGCAGCTCCTCTCCCTTGACCGCGCTCCCGTGGGGCGTGCAGGTCTTCTCCGCTAGCTCGCTCATTTCGTCCGTCTCCTCTCCCTCCCTGGTCTTCCCAGGAGCCTCAGGGGGTGCAACCCCTGTGCCGACAAGGACTGGCATGTTGCTTGCGGAATGGGAGGAGCATGCAATCCTTCGCCGTTTTCCCGGGGTCCCGGCCGGGCTCCCGGCGCGACCTGCCGGAGATGAGCCCGGCCCGCCGCCGCCTGGTGATCGCCGCGCTGGCCGCGTCGGCCCTGCTGTTCCTGGGCGGCCTCGTCCTCACCGTCTATCTCTGGCGCCTGTCGCGGCGGTTCCCGCAGGCGCCCTTCGCGCAGCCCTCGCGCCTCTACGCCACCGCCCCGGAGGTCGCCCCCGGCGCCGTCCTCTCGGCGGCGGAGATGGTGGCGGAGCTCGAGGACACGGGGTACCGGGAGGCCGCGGACCCCCAGCTTCCCACGGGCACCTTCCATCGCGCCGGCGATCGCGTGGCCGTGCACCTGCGCCGCTTCCCGACGCCGGATGGGCCCGGCGGCGGCGCGTCCGTGGAGGTGGCCTTCCGTGGCGACCGGGTGGAGGGGGTCTGGGTGGCGGGCCGGCCGGCGCCGTCGGCCGCGCTCGAGCCGCCGCTGCTCGCCTCGTTCTACGACAAGAAGGTGGAGGAGCGCCGGCCGGTGGCGCTCGCCGAGCTGCCGGACGAGGTGGTGAAGACGGTGCTCGCCGCCGAGGACTCCGGGTTCTTCACCCATCCCGGCGTCTCGCCGACCGGCATCTTCCGCGCCGTCTGGGTGAACCTGCGGGGGGGCGACGTGCAGGGGGGGAGCACGATCACCCAGCAGCTGGTCAAGAACGTCTACCTCTCCAGCCGCCGCACGCTCAAGCGCAAGGCCGAGGAGGCGATCATCGCCATGATGCTGGAGCTGCGGCACGGCAAGCGGCCGGTCCTCGAGGCCTACCTGAACGAGATCTACCTGGGCCGGAGCGGCCCGGCCAACGTGATCGGCCTCGGCGCCGCCGCCCGCGCCTACTTCGGCAAGGACGCCGCCGAGCTCTCGCTGACCGAGGCGGCGACCCTCGCCGGGATGATCGAGTCGCCGGCCACCCTGTCGCCGATCGAGCATCCCGAGAAGTCGGTCGAGCGGCGCAACCGGGTGCTCCAGCGCATGGGCGAGCTCGGCTGGATCTCCAGGGAACGGATGCAACAGGCGGTGGCCGAGCCGCTGACGCCCCACCCCCGGCCGGTCGAGGCGCGGCCGATCGCCCCCTACTTCGCCAGCCAGGCCGCGGCCGAGGCCCGGGAGCGCTTCCACGCCGACGACCTGGACGGGCGCGGCTATCTGCTCTTCGCCACCCTGCGCTGGCGCGACCAGCGGCGGGCCGAATCGGCGGTGGCGCAGGGGCTGGCCCATCTGGAAACGGGCAGGAAGGGGCGCCGGCGGCCGTTGCAGTCGGCGCTGGTGTCGGTCGATCCAAGGGACGGCTCGGTGCTCGCCTGGGTGGGCGGGCGGGATTATGAGCGCAGCCAGTTCGACCGCGTGGTGCAGGCGCACCGCCAGGTCGGCAGCGCCTTCAAGCCGGTGGTCTACGGCGCCGCCCTCTCCGAGGGGACCGCCAGCCCGGCGATGCTGCTCCAGGACTCGCCGATCAACGTCCGCGTCGGCAACGCGAGCTGGCAGCCGCAGAACTACGACCGGTCGTACCACGGCTGGGTGACGGCGCGCATGGCGCTCGAGCAGAGCCTCAACATCCCGACCGTGCGGGTGGCCCTGCAGGTGGGGATGCCGAAAGTGATCGCGCTCGCCCGCGAGATGGGGATGACCGGCAACCTGCCGGCGGTGCCGTCGCTGGCGCTGGGGGTGTTCGAGGCGACCCCCTACGAGATGGCCGGGGTCTACTCGACCCTCGCCGCGGGCGGCCTGCGCCCGCCCCTCCATGCCCTCGCCGCGGTGATCAAGCCGGACGGCGAGCGGGAGCTGGGCGACGACCTGCCGGGACCGAAGCGGGCGATGCCGCCGGAGGCGGCCTACCAGGTGACCTCGATGCTCCAGGGGGTGATCGACCACGGCACCGCCGCCGCCTCCCGCTCCCAGGGGGTGGACGGGCCGCTGGCCGGCAAGACCGGCACCACCAACGACCGCCGCGACAACTGGTTCGCCGGCTACTCGCCGGATCGCGTCTCGATCGTCTGGGTGGGCTACGACGACAACTCGCCCACCCCGTTTTCGGGCGCCAGCGCGGCGCTCCCCATCTGGAGCCGCTTCACCGCCGCCGTGCGCCCGGCCAAGGGATACGGCGACTTCCCGCAGCCGGCGGGGATGGTGAAGGCCACGGTCGATCCCACCACCGGGCAGCTGGCGACCGAGCTCTGCCCCTACCGCGTCACCGAGCTGTTCGCCGAGTGGCAGGCGCCCACCGAGCCCTGCCAGCGCCACTCGCCCGGCGGTCCTCCGCAGCAGGCCGACGTGACCCTCGGCCAGCCGCTGGTCGATCCGGCCACCGGCCAGCCGATCGATCCCGCCGCCACCGAGGAGCCGCACTACGCGATCACCGACGACGGCCTCCAGGTGGTCGGCGGTCCGCAGGAGGAGCTCCGGCCGTCCCCGCCACCCCGGCGAGATCCTTCCCGGCCCACCCGGTGGCGGGCGCTCCCGCCGCCGGCGACGAGACCGGGGAGGGCATCCTGATCCGCCCCACCCGCGCTCCCAAGGCGCCCGAGCCGGCCGAGCCCGCCACCGGCGTGGTGGGAACGGCCGGCCAGCCGATCGGCAAGAAGGCCGCGCCCCCCGCCGATCCCGCCGCCGCCGGGGACGACAGCGGGGACGGCCCGCCGCCGCCGGCGCCCAGCCCGCTGGATCCTTTTGGATAACAAAAAGGGGCGCCCCTCGCGGAGCGCCCCCTGGAACGTCGATCGACGTCGATCGGGTGGAAAAGGGGTGGCGAGGGCCTAGCCGGTCCCGCCCTCCAGCCGGACGTCGACCTTGACGTCTTCGCCGGCCTTCACGTCGAAGTTCCTCTCCTCGGCCCGGCGGCCGGGGCGCACGACGGAGATCTGGTGATGGCCCGGCGTCACCGACAGGCCGCCGCGCATCATGGAGACGTCCGAGCCGGTGCCGATGAAACGCCCGTCGAGATAGATCGAGGCGTCCTCGGGATCGACCATCAGGCGCAGCGACCCCTGCTGGGAGCCGTTGTCGTTGTCATTGTCGTTGTTCCGGTTCCGGTCATAACGCTGGCCGTTGTTGCGGTCGTCGTTCCGGTCGTAACCGCGATCGCGATCGCGGCGGGCGCGGTCCCGCCAGTCGTCGTCGTCGTTGTTGTAGCCCTGCTGCTCGAGCTGCTGGCGGCGCTCGCGCTCGTAGCGGAGGCGGTCGTCGCGACGCTCGTGGGTCTTCGAGGCGAGATCCTCGGGGCGCACCGACTGACCCTTCTCCATGTGATCGTCGATGTCGATCACCGAGCCCGGATAGATCGTGATCTGGCGGGCGATGGTCTTGTAGCCGTCGAGGTAGAAGGCGATGTCGTAGGTGCCCCGCGGCAGCCAGAGGTAGCCCGGCCAGCCGTCGTACTTGTCCACGATCCCGAGGTCCTCGCCGTTGACGAAGACGTGGGTGCGGCCGGGGGAGACGTCGAGGTCGAGGGCTCCCATGTCGCTGCGGTCGTAACGGCCGTAGCCACCGCCCTCGTAGCCCCCATAGCCGTAGTTGCCGTAGTAGCCGTAACCGCCGTAGGGGGCGTAGTAGTAGGGATCGCCGTACCAGAACGAGAAGCTGGGCCAGAAGCCGCCGCCCCAGCCCCAGGGGTAGTAGAAGCCGCCACGGCCGCCGTAGCCGCCGTGCCAGCCGCCGCCGCCATGACCGCCGTGCCAGTTGCCGTGATCGCCGCCGCCCGGCTCGCGGTGGCCCCCTGAGGAGCCGCCGGGAACCTCGTGCGCGGAGCGGCCGCCGCCGCCGGAGGAGTGGGGCGAGCCGCCGCCGCCCGAATGCGAAGAACCGGTCGAATGGGCCGTCCGTCCGCCGCCGCCGCCGCCCCCGTGTGAGGAGCGGCTCTGGGCCGCCAGGGGGACGGTCGCCACCAGCATGGCGGCGAAGCCCCAGGCAGCGGCCCTAAGCGGGAGCCGTCCGGCGGGTCTGTGGATCATCATGGATACTCTCCTTTTCCAACTCCGCGCCCAACTCGGACCAGGCGCGGTGAAGACCTTTTATGTAGTGATGGCGCAGGACATCTTCCCATAACTTGGGAAGGCTGACAGGCCAATTTTGCAAAGCGCGGACCAGGCGTTCCCGCCGGCGCTGCGGCGCCTCCGGCGGCAGCGGCGGCGGCCCCTCCGGACCGAGGCCCAGAAAGGGGCCGAGCTCCGGGTGCAGCCGGTAGAAGACCACGGCGCAGTAGCCCGCCTTCTCCTGGCGGCTGGCGAAGCGGGCGAGATCGGTCGGATGATCGTGCGCCACGGTGGCCGCTGGCTCGTAGGTGAGCCGGAAGCCGCGCTTCTTCAGCCGGTATCCCAGCTCGATATCCTCCCAGGCCGCATGGGGAAAGCGCAGATCGAACGGCTCGGCGAGCAGCAGGTCGCGCGGCATCGAGAGGTTCGAGGTGTAGAGAAAATTGAACGGCACGTCTTCCTTGTCGCGGATCAGCGCATAGCCGAACTGCAGCCCGTGCTCGTTGATGTAGCGCAGGAACGGGTTGAGCCGCATGCGCTGATGCCAGCCGGTGTAGCCGAGGACCCCGACGTGGGGGTCGTCCCCGCGCCGCCGGTGGGCCTCGCGGTGGGCCGCCAGCCATCCTGGAGAAGGGACGGTGTCGTCCCCCAGAAAGGCCACCCAGCGGCCGGCGGCGGCGGCGATGCCGGTGTTCCTGGCCGCCGCCGGTCCGTGGTTGTCCTGGGCGAGCACCCGCAATGGAATCCGGAACGTCCGGCCGCGCAGCCAGTCTCCCGTTCCGTCGCTGGAGCCGTCGTCTACCACCACCACTTCAAAAGGCGGCGGGGCCTGCTGGAATTCCAGAGCCTGGAGGACCTCCGAGAGGACCTCCAGGCGGTTGTGGGTGGGGATGACGACTGAGAATTCTGGCCCCATGGAGGGATTATGCCAGGGTAGGGCCAGGGCCGCCCTTGATTCAGCGTCTGGAGGCCGGAGGCGTCGAATCCCCAATCTGAAAGGTGATCGTCAGGAGGAAGTGAGTCCGGATGGGCTGGCCGTCGCGGGTCGCCGGCTTGTACCGCCAGCCGCAGACGGTATCCAGGGTGGAGAGGTCCAGTCCGAGAGGCTGGTGCTGGCGAATCCGGGCGTTGGTGATGCTGCCGTCCTTCTCGATGACGGCATCGACGATCACTGCGCCCTGGGTGCGCGCCTTGCGCGCCGCCCGTGGGTACCAGGGTTCTCGGCTGCCAGACGATCTTCGGCTTCCGCGGGGCCGCCTTCACGGTGTCCAAGCCCGTTGAGGGATCGGGCAGCTCCTCCAGGGGCTCCGTGGAGGGCGGCGGGCTCTGGAGGAGGAGCCTGCCGGGAGCGCCGAAGGCCGAGAGATCGGCCTTGGCGAGCCTGGGGTCGTAGCTTTGAGCCACTTGCCAGCGGCAGATCGCGGCGCCGTTGTTTCCGAGGCCCGCGTCGGCGAGCGCGCTGAGGGCGAGCACCGTCGCCGCTGGCGCGGGCTGGGTGTCCACCAGCCCCGCCAGGACCCCGAGGCCCTTCCGGGCGAGGGCCTGGGCCTCCTGCCACTTGCCGGCGAGGACCAGCTCCTGGATGCGCCCCAGATCGCCTGGAACCGGCTCGACGCCGCCGAAGAGGGGAACGGGCTTGGCTTGAGGCGCCGTTGGCGCGAGGGCCCCATGCGCCGGGACAGCACGGGGGATCAGCAGCAACGCGAGGATCGGGCAGATCGCGGTCAGTCTCATGAGACCCGATTCTACTTTACTGAAGGACCTGGGTGTAGAGGCGAGGCGTGCCGCGTCCCCTGCACCCGCTTGCGGCCGGCGCCTAGGCGCGCCGCTACCGCCGCGTCCGCAGCACCAGGTAGTTCGCCGGCACCTCCCCCTCCTGGCCGTGGCCGAGGGGGACGGTGTTGATCGTCACGTCCTCCCCGTGGGCCACCACCTCCCATTTGGCGTCCGGGTAGACGAGCGGCCGCTGCGCGGGATCGAAGCCGACCGAGGTGGCGCCGGTGCGGATGACGTTGTGGACGTGCTGCGGCAGCCCCGAGGGGCTGTCGCCCGGCAGGGTGCGGAAGTAGTCGAGGGCGCAGAGCGAGAGCTCGATCTGATAGAGCGTCCCCCGCTCGCCGAGCAGGATGGCGAGGATCTCCGCCATCTTCGGCTTGTCGTCGTGCTGCAGCACGTGCATCACGGTGCGCATGTAGATGTTGACGTCGCCGAACTCGGCGTGGAACGCCTGGGCGTCCGCCGGCTGCAGCCCGTTGAGCACCCGGTACTCGATCTTCATCTCCGCGGGGGTCTCCGCCCGCGCCTTGGCGATCGCGGTGGGCGAGACGTCCGTCCCGATCACCCGGTCGAACTGCTTGACCAGATAGCGGGTCTGCCGGCCGTTGCCGCACCCGAAGTCGAGCAGGGGGAGGCTGGGGTCGAGGATCAGCGGCTTGAAACGCTTCAGGTCTTCCGCCGAGGCGCGCTCCGGCTCGTTGTCCCAGAGCACCTGGCCGTCGCGGCCGGTCTTGTCGATCGACTGCCAGTAATTCTCCCAGTGGCGGTCGACCTGGCCGGGATTGCCCCACTTGAGGCGGTAGAACAGGACGTTCGAGAGCAGCTTGACCGATTTCAACAGCTCCATGGCATCCCTCCTGGCGGTCCGCGTCCGGACCCGGGATCACACCGGGACCGCGCCGCGAACGCCGTCGTCCGGAGAGGGAAGGGCGGGTCGGCCGCTCCCCGGATCCGGAAGTTACTTGGAAAACTGTGTGGCATTGTCGCAGAAATTTGAATGTAGGGATACGTGCAAGAATAAGAAGCTCTGCCGCCCTCCGGTCTTCCCGGTTTGCCCCATCGAGTTGGAACACGGCCCCATGGGCGTCCGGCGCCGCCCTCCGGCAGCGCGGGATTCCCCCCTGGTTTTGCGATGCGGCCCTCTGGTTTTGCGCTCCAGCCCCCTGGTTTTATGACCTGGCCCCCTGGTTTTGCGCGCCGGCCCCCTGGAGGGCGGCGCCAAAAAACCAGGGGGCCGTGTCGCGCAGCTGAAGGGCTGCAACGCAAAACCGAGGGGCCGCAACGCGAAACCAAGGGGCTGTGTTGAAAAACCGCGGGGCTGCATCACAAACCCGAGGGGCTGTGCCGCACGCTCAAGGGGCCGCATCACAAAACCGATGGGCGGTGCCGCCAACCCGAGGGGCCGCCTCGCCAAACCAGGGGGCCGTAACGCACGCCCAGAGGGCGGCCGCGCATTTCCAGAGGGCGGTTCCATCCATCCGGCACGCCGGTGCGTATAAGCTTCCGAGATCATCGTGGAAGCCCTTCGCAAGAACACCCGCTGCATCCTCCTGTTCGCCCGGCCGCCGGGCGAGGAGGCGCGCGCCAAGCGGCTGGCCCGCGCCCGGGGGGTCTTCGCCCTGGGGCGGCGGCGCGTGGCCAGGGCGGCGGCGGCGCTGCCCGGGGTCGATCTGCTGGTCGCCGGACCCGGCGGCACCCTGCCGCAGCGGGGAGAGGGCTTCGCCGAGCGGCTCGCCAACGCCTTCGCGGCGGCCCGCGCCCGCGGCTACGAGCAGATCGTCGCCGTCCCCACCGACGTGCCGCGGCTCGGCGCCCGGCAGCTCGCCGAGGCGTTCCGGCGGCTGGCGGCGGCCGACGTGGTGCTCGGGCCGTCGCCGGACGGCGGCGCCTACCTGATCGGCTGCCGCGCCGATCCCGCCCCGCTCCTCGCCGGCGTCCGCTGGCGGACCTCCCGGGCCTTCGCCGATCTGTCCGCCAATGCCGCAAGCGCCGGCGCGCCAGCGGTCCTCGATCCCCTGGAGGACGTGGACCGCCGCGCCGACCTGCTCGCCCTCGACGCCCGGGGGGACCGCGAGCTGGCGGCGCTCCTCACGCCCGCCCGTCCCCGCGGGCCGGAGGACGTCCTCCGCGCCGCCCCCATCCCGCTCGCCGACCCCCAGGCGAGCCGCCCGCCTCCGTCTCTCCTCCTCTGCGCGCCCCAGACGCCCTAACGTCGTTCAACGATCGAGGAGGGAGATTCATGGTCCGATTTTCGCGGAGCCTCGCGGCTCCACTGGTGATTGGCTTGTTCGCGGCGGGCCTGCCCGCCCTGGCCCAGCAGCAACCGCAGCAACCGGCGCAGCAGCCGGAGGGCGACGCCGCCCAGATCGACGACAAGGTCAAGGCCGAGGTCGAACGGCAGCTCAAGGCCAGGGAGGCGCAGCGCTGGACGGCGGGGATCAATCCGCAGGGCGGCGGCGTCTTCGTCAAGTCGCCGGACGGCCAGGCCCTGTTCCGGCTCTACGGCTACGCCCAGCCCACCTTCACCTACACCGACAAGGACAACGGCCTCGCCTTCGAGCAGACCGACTTCCGGGTCCGCCGCGCCCGGCTCGACTTCGCGGCCGACTACCAGGAGCGCTACAAGCTGTTCGTCGAGCTCGACGCCGCCCCCGCCGACGGCACCGCGCTGGTGGAGGGGTACGTCCAGGCCGCCTACGTCAAGGACCGCCACTACCTGCGCTTCGGCAAGTTCATCACCCCGTTCAGCACCGAGAACCTGCGCTCCTCGCGCGCCCTCGACACCGTGGAGCGCTACCTGGCGCTCAACGCCGCCTTCAGCCTGCCGGCGCTCGACGTGCAGTTCGGCCCCATGCTCTGGGGCTACCTCGATCCGGGCAAGAAGGTGACCTACTACGTGGGGGTCTGGAACGGCAACTCCTCGGCCGGGGCGGCGGTGGTCAGCGGCCAGCGCGGCAACGCCCGCGACAACAACAGCGCCAAGGAGGTCCAGGGGCGGCTCAACGTCAAGTGGACCGACGCCCTGACCACCGGCGCCGCCTTCGACACCGACCGCGAGGAGGAGCAGACGCTGACCCTCGCCTCCTACTCCGGCGGCAAGTTCGTCGGCCTGACCGTCCAGGGGCAGCGCCGCGGCTACGACCTCGACGCCCACTGGAAGCGCGGCCGGCTCTCCCTCGACTCCGAGTGGCTCGGCTTCGACTTCCGCGACAGCGCCGCCAGGCTCGGCGGCGGCTATGGGCAGGTGGCCTTCTGGGCCCGCGGCAGCGAGGCGGACGGCGGCGTCCAGCCCCTGGTGCGGGCCGAGGTGGCGCGGCTCTCGGGGGATGCCCTGCGGACGATCGACGGCCGCCAGATCACCGCCGTCACCGCCGGCGCCAACGTCTGGTTCAACGGCTGGACGCGCTGGCAGATCAACCTCATCGGCGAGCACTTCGACGGCCGCGGCAACGGCGCCTTCAAGTCCGGCTCCGGCTGGCGCCCCACCGTGCTCAACCAGCTCCAGATCAAGTTCTGACCTCCCGAGGAGAATCATCGATGATCGGCATGACTGGAAAGCTCCGCAAGCTCGCCCTGGCCGCCCTGGCCCTCTCCTCCGCCGCCGCCGCGATGGCCGCGGCGCCGGGACCGCAGGAGAAGGTCGTCGTCCAGTACGACTGCATTCCCAACTACGCCAACTGGGGCGGCGTGACCGCCCTTTACAAGCAGGTCGCCGGCGTCACCGTGCCGCCCGACCCCAAGGGCTCCTCGGTCGCCATGGCGGCCCTGGAGAAGGAGAAGGAGGCGCCGCAGGCCGATACGGCTTATTATTCGGGCGCCATCGGCTTCCAGGCCGCCGCGAAGGGGCTGCATCAACCCTACAAGCCGGCGGGATGGGAGAAGATCCCCGCCGGCCTGAAGGACCCGAACGGCCTGTGGTGGACCGTTCACACCAGCGCCATCGCGTTCATCGTCAACACCAAGGCGCTGGGCGGCGCGCCGGTGCCGCGCTCCTGGCAGGACCTGCTGAAGCCGGTCTACAAGGGGAAGATCGCCTACGACGATCCGACCTGGGGGGGCACCTCCTACACCCTCGTCTACGGTCTGAACGACCTGATGAAGGGGAGCGACAAGGACTTCAAGCCGGGGCTCGCGTATTTGAAGAAGCTCGACGCCAACGTCTCCTCCTATCCGCGCGAGTCGATCTACAACGCCGTGCTGCGCGGAGAGGTGCCGATCTGGATCAACGCCGACGGCAACGGCTACAAGATGAAGTACGTGGACGGCGGCCCGGTCGAGGTGGTGATCCCCGCCGAGGGGACGTTCACCATGCCGCTGGTGATGGGCCTGGTCAAGGGGGCGCCGCACAAGGAGGCGGCGCAGCGCTACCTCGACTGGCTGCTGACCGCGCCGGCGCAGGCGGAGTTCGCCAAGGCCTACTTCCTGCCGGTCGTCCCCGGCGCCCTGCCGAAGGAGATCGCCGCCCGCCTGCTGCCGCCGAAGGAGTACAGCCGCGCCCACGCGCTCGATCTCGCCCGGATGGCCGCCGCGGCGGACGCCTTGAAGAAGGCGTGGGTGGACGAGATCCGGGGGAGCGGGAGATGACGATTCTGGATTTTGGATCCTGGATTCCGGATTGACTTCGTCCCAGCCCGGCCGCGGCTCCTGGACGGGGGCGCTCCTGGCGCTCCCGCTGCTGCTGTTCCTGGGCGCGGTCGTGGCCTGGCCCCTGGCGCACCTGGCGTCGCGGACGTTGACGGGGAGTGGGGGAGCGCTGCGCGAGGTGCTGGCGGCGGGGCGCTACCGCACGGCGCTGGTCAACTCGCTGGCGCTCTCCGCGGCGGCGGCGGCGGTCTCGGTGCTGCTCTCGCTCTGGCCCGCCTGGGTGCTGGCCCGCGAGCGGTTCCGCGGCCGCGACCTGCTGCGCACCGCCATCTCCCTGCCGCTCACCTTCTCGGGCGTCCTGGTGGGCTTCCTCATGGTGGTGCTCCTCGGCCGCATCGGCGCCATCCCCAAGGTGCTCGGCCTCCTCACCGGCCGGGAATGGTTCGCCGGCACCGCCTATACCTTCGGCGGACTGTTTATCGCATACTTATATTTTGAAGTCCCCCGGGCGGTGATGACGCTGGAGGCGGCGTTCCGCCGTTTCCCCCGGGAGCTGGACGCGGCGGCGCGCACGCTCGGCGCCGGACCGCTCGAACGGCTGGTCCGGGTGGCGCTGCCGATCGCCGCGCCCGCCCTGCGCTCGACCCTGGCGGTGACCTTCTCGGCGTCCATGGGGTCGTTCGGCGTCGCGCTCATCCTGTCGCGCCGCTTCACCGTGGCGCCGCTCGAGATCTACACGGAGATGACCGGATTCCTCAACGACGACGTGGCCGGAGCCCTCTGCCTGCTGCTGGCGCTCGCCACGCTGACGGTGGACCGGCTGCTGACGATGGGACGGCGATGAATGGGACGCAGATGAGCCGGCGGCTGGGCATCGCGGTGGTGGCGCTCTTCGCCCTGGCGCTGACGGCGCCGATCCTGATCGCCTCGGCGGGGGCCTTCTCGCGCGCCGAGTGGTACGGCCAGCGCTCCGAGGGGGCGCGGGTGCAGGGAGCCCCGGCGCTCTTCTCCTATGTCCTCGAAACCTGGGGAGGTGCGCTGCTGCGCTCGGCGGCGGTGGTGGCGGCGGTGGTGCCGCTGGCGGTGCTGATCGGCGCGCCCGCCGCCTGGGCCTTCCGGCGGCGGCCGTTCCCCGGCTCGCGGCTCCTCGAATCGGCGGCCCTGGTGCCGCTCGGCGTGCCGGGGGTGGCGCTCGCCTTCGCCCTGATCCAGTCGGCCGGCGGCTTCCCCCGCTTCTGGCTGCTGGTCGCCGGCCACCTCGCCTACACCGTGCCGCTGGTGGTGAAGACGGTGGGCAACGCCGTCGAGACCCTCGATCCGCGCCTGGAGCCGGCGGCGCGCAGCCTCGGCGCCGGGAGGTGGGAGACCGTGGCGCGGGTGACGCTGCCGCTGCTCCTCCCCTCCGTGATCCTCGCCTCCCTCCTCGTCTTCGCCGTCTCCTGGGGGGAGTTCAACGTCAGCTTCCTGCTCGCCACCCCGCTGTTGCAGACCTTCCCGGCGGGGCTCTACCTCACCTACACCTCGAACTCCTTCCCGGTGGCGGCGGCGGCGACGCTGGTCTTCCTCGCCCCCGTCGTGCCGGCGCTGATCGCCATCCAGGCGCTCGGCGGCGAGGAGTTCCACCGCGGGCTGCCGGCATGACCCTCACCCCCTGCCCCCTCTCCCGTCCCCTCGCGCCCTCCCTCCCCGGGAGAGGGGGATATCCATGAGGGTCGAGGTCGAGGAGATGGTCTTCGCCTATGGCCGGACGCCGGTCCTCTCGGGCGTCTCGCTGGAGCTGCCGGACGGCGGGATCACGGTGCTGATCGGCCCCTCGGGCTCGGGCAAGTCCACCCTGCTGCAGCTCCTCGCCGGGCTCCTCCACCCCGCCGGCGGCAGGATCCTCTTCGACGGCGAGGACGTGACGGGGATCGCCACCGAGCGCCGCGACGTCGGGGTGGTCTTCCAGTCCTACGCCCTCTTCCCCCACCTGACGGTGCGGGACAACATCGCCTTCGGCCTGAAGACCGGCCGCCGGCGCTTCTCGCTGCGCAGCTCGCGGCGGCGCCCCTCGCGCCACTCGATCGAGGCGCGGGTGTGGGACGCCGCGGCCCTGCTCGGCCTCGAGCGGCTGCTCGACCGCCGGCCGGCGCAGCTCTCCGGGGGCGAGCAGCAGCGGGTGGCCCTGGCGCGGGCGGTGGCCCCCCGGCCGGCCCTCCTCCTGCTCGACGAGCCGCTCTCCGCCCTCGACGCCCGCCTGCGCCGCGCCGTGCGCGCGGAGCTCGCCGCCGTGCTGCGCAAGCTCGGCACCACCGTCTTCTACGTCACCCACGACCAGGAGGAGGCGATGCTGCTCGCCGATCACCTCGTGGTGCTCAACGAGGGCCGGGTGGTGCAGGCCGGTCCTCCGCTCGACCTCTACCGCCGGCCGGCGACCCCCTTCGTGGCCTCGTTCCTGGGCGAGGCGAGCCTGGTGGAGGTGACGGCGCAGGCGGAGGGGAACGGCCGGTCCGGGGATAGCCCGCTCGGCCGGTTGCCGGCGACCGCCGGGGCCGGCGGCGCCGCCTGTGGCTGGCTCCTGGTGCGCCCCGAGGACGTGACCGAGGACCCGCGGGGCGCCGTCGCCACCGTCCTCGACTCCCGCGGGCTGGGACCCCACGATCGCGTCCTCCTGGTGCTGGAGAACGGCGCCGAGGTGCTCGCCCACTTCCCCCCGGAAGCCGCGCCGGCGCCGGGCTCGAAGGTGCGCATCGGCGTGCGCTCGAAGCGGCCGCATTTCCTGGAAAGGACTTGAAAAGGGACCCTTTTTTATTTCCCCGACCGCAGATGATTCGAGGCGCAGCGGTAGCCGCCGTTGAGCACGATGCTGCGCACCAGCGGCGGAAACAGGTCGAGGTGGACGCCGAGGGCGGCGAAGGCGTCCCGGGCGGCGCGGTCGCCGCTGGGAAGCGAGTAGGAGAAGCCCTCGGCGCGCGCCTTGCCCTGGCGGCTCTCCACCACCACGTTGTTCCAGGTGAGCAGGAAGGCGGAGTGGGTGAGGCCGGCGCGCTCCTGGAGCAGGGGGACGGGAACGGTGAGCAGGGGCAGCCGCCGGACCTCCATCCCCTGCGCCGCGAGGTGCCGCGCCACCAGGTCGAGGAACTCGCCGAGGGAGTCCATCTCCGGAGTGCGCTGGGCGGCGGCGAGCGCCGTGGCCAGGGCGCCGCCGGCGGGCTCCAGGCCGTAGCCGCGCCGCAGGGCGTCGAGGTCCGCCGCCGGAGCCCGGGCGAGGAGCTCGCGCCCGGCGGCCACGTCCGCCACCAGGGCGGCCAGGCGGTTCTTCCCCTGGAGTGGAAGGAAGGTGACGATCGAGTCGAGGTCGTAGCCGGCGCCGCCGCCGATGCGCCGCATCTGATCGGTGCGCGCCGCGGGGTTTTCCATTCCAGGCATGCCCGAGCTGGGGAGGGGATGGACGAAGCGGACCGGCCGGCCGTAGAGGCTTCCCAGCTCGCGGGCGGCCTGGTCCGCCGCGGCGAGGTAGCGGTCGATCCCCTGGGGGGAGCCAAAGCTCTCCACGGGGACCTTGGAGAGGCCGAGGATCGCCAGGATGCGGGGCTCCAGGGCGTGCAGGGTCACCCAGGCGGCGCCGGCGGTGAGCAGCACCTGGCCGTTGTGGAACGGCACCGGCGCCGCGGTCCAGGTCGGCCGCCCCCAGGCGCGGTCGAGCTCCTCCGGCAGGTCCCGCACCAGCTCCGGGCCGAGGTGGGCGTCCTCCTCGCGGCCGGGCTGGAGGTTGGGGCGCACCAGCACCCGCACCGCTCCGCCCGCCGTGTGGACGAGGCTGAACGGGTCGCGCGGCCAGGGGGAGTAGGGGCGACCGAAGGTGTCGAGCAGATGGAGCCGTAGCGCCCCGGCGCGCGCCGCGAGCCCTTCGCGGAGGGGGGAATCGGTCAGCACCACCAGGGTGCGCTCGGGAGAGGCGGCGCGGACGGCGGAGAGGAAGGCGTCCGCCGCGGGCAGGGCAAAAAAGAACGACGGCAGCGAGTAGACCGAGGCGGTGAGGCGCCCCGACACGTCGGCGTCGAAGCGCTGGCCGCCTGCCGCGAAGGGAACCCGCCGCCCGGCGCTCCCGCGGGGGATCGCCCCCCAGGCGCTCGCCACCGTCTCGGCGGCGGCGAAGTCGAACCCCCGGACCTGGTTGAGCTCGGCGAGCAGCGCGCCGCGCAGTCCGGCGGGAGTGGTCCGGGCGTCGATCTCGCGGGGCAGCAGCTCCAGGATCCGCCGGCGGAAGCCCTCCTCCTGGACGAAGCGCTCGGGATCGACGAGCTGGAGGGTGGCGAGGACCAGCACGTCCTCAGGGCTCCACGACCCGCGCCGGGCGAGGGCGCGGCCGCGCTCGCGGGCGCAGGCCACCAGGTACTCCGCCGCCTGCCGGGCCAGGGCGGGATCGTCCGCCGTCAGAGCGTGCCCGAGAGGGCTCAGCTCCCCCAGCCGCGCCGGCTCCCGCGCCAGCCGCTCGGCGAGCTCGGCCGGCGGGGTCGAGGCCATCAGGGACCGGGCCGGAGACCGGGCCGGAGACCGGGACGAACCGACGGGGCCGGCCCCGAGCAGGGCGCCGGCGAGGAGAAGGAGGGCGAGGGCCCGGCCAATCCGGGGGATCACCTCTACTGCTGCCCCTCCGACTTCAGCTTCTCGAGGTTGGCGGCGGCCATCTGGTCCTGGGGATTGATCCGGAGCACCTGCTCGAGGAGCTTCTGGGCCTCCGGCTTCTTGTTCACCTGGATCAGCAGCACCGCCAGGTCGTTCATCGCCGGCAGGTGCCGCGGCTGGAGCTGCAGGGCCTTGCGGAAGTCCTGCTCGGCCGAGCTGAAGCGCTGCAGGCCCATCTCCGAGACCCCCCGCAGGTAGAGGTAGTCGGGGTTGTTCGGGTCGGCGGCGAGCGCGGTCTCGGACGCCTTCAGGGCCTCGTCGGTCCGCTTGAGCATGATCAGGAGGCGGACCTCGAGCATCCGGGCGCGCGGGTCCTTGGAGGTGCCGATCTCCTGGCGCACGGCGGCGAGCGCCGGCTCGAGCTGACCCTGGCTCATCAGGCCCATGGCCTTCTCCAGCCCTGGGCTCAGGGGCTTCTCCGGCGGCATTCCGGAAGGTGGGGGAGCCGCGGCGGCGGCCTGGGCACCGGCGGCGGAGCCCGGCTGGCGGGCGGCGGGCCTGGCCGCCTCCGCCGCCTGGGCCAGTGCCTTCTGGGCCTCCGCCTTGCGGCCGCTGGCCTCGAGGGCGCGGGCGAGCCCCTTCCAGGCGTCGGGGTTCTGGTAGTACCGGGTGGCCTTCTCGTAGACCGGCACCGCCTCCGCGGCGCGGCCGGCGTCCACCAGGAGCGAGCCGTACTCGAGGGCGATCCCCGCCGCCGGCCGCGGATCGGGCAGCGTCGAGCCGTCCGCGGGGAGCTTGTCGGCGAGCGGCTTCAGGGTGGCGACCGCGGCCGCGGCGTTGCCGGCCTGGCGCTGGGAGCGGGCGAGCAGCAGCGCCAGCGCGGGGTGGCCGGCGGCGTGGCCGTCGATCAGCTTCACGGCCTCGGCCGGCTGGCCGGCGAGGAGCTCCGCCTCCGCCAGCGAGCGCCGCACCTCGAGCTCCATCCCCTGCGGGTGCTTGGCGAGCAGCGGCTGGAGCAGGGCGACCGCGCCGCGGCCGTCCTTCTTGAGGATCAGCACCTTGCCGTTCAGCAGCCGGATGGCCGGATCGCTCTCCGGCATCCCGGAGAGGAGCTGCGCCGCGTCGTCCGGACGCTCGAGCTGCAGGGCGAGATTGGCCGCCATCAGCCGCGCGTCGGTGTCCGTGGGGTTGCGCAGGGCCCAGGGGCGGAGCATCGAGTAGGCCTCCACCACGCGCCCGTCCCGCGTCATCAGCATCCCGAGATCGCGCGCCGCCGGCGAGGCGGGCTCCTTGAGCACCGAGCGGGTGAGATAGACCCGCCCCTCGTCGATCTGGCCGGAGAGCAGCGCGGCGCGGCCGGCGTTGTAGAGCACCGCAGGCTGGGCGTCCTCGGAGTCGGCCAGCGGCTTCAGCACCGCCAGGGCCTCCTGCGGCTTGCCGAGCTGCAGGTAGAGGGCGCCGGCCAGCGAGAGCTCGGGCTGGGTCGCGGCGGGGTCGCTCGCGATCGGCTTCAGCCTGGCGAGCGCCGCGTCCTTCTTGCCGGCCCGCACCAGCGCGATCACCTCCTGCATCGCCGCCTGTGAGGGGGAGGCGGGGGCCGCGGCGGCGGGCCTGGCCGGCGGCGGGGCGGCTTGAGCGGACGCCGCGACGGCGACCGCGAACAGGGAGAGCGACAGCAGGGCGAGGGTCTTTCTCATCGATCAGGGCTCCGAGCCGGGGCTCAAAAGGGTTTTCTACTTCTGGGAACACGGGGCGCGGGCAGGGTCTTCCCGTATCTTATCCCGCGGCGAGCGCCCGCAGCTCCTTGCTCCCGGGGTGCACGGCCAGGGCCTGGCGCAGCAGCGCCGCGGCCCCCTGGGGATCGCCGAGGACGCGCAGGGTCTTCACCGCCTCCGCGTAGGCGGCCGGCGAGCCGCTGGCTTCCACCATCCGCCGCAGCGCGCCGAGGGCCTCCGGGCTCCGGCCCTCGGAGGCGTAGAGCACCGCGAGGCTCGAATAGGCCTGGGTGCCGGCGGGGAAGTCCTGGATCTCCCGCAGGAACTCCCGCTCCGCCTCGTCGTTGCGGCCGAGCCGGGCCAGCAGGTCGCCGCGCAGCCAGTGCAGGCCGGCGAACCGCTCGCCCGCCGCGCCGACGCGGGCGACCTCGGCCGCCGCCTGGTCGGCGAAGCCGAGCGCCTCGGCGAGCTTCCCCTGCTTCTGCATCACCTGGGCGAGGGTCATCAGCGGCGCGATCCGCGAGCCGGGGGAGGCGAGGGCGGCCCGCGCCGCCCGCTCGGCGTCCTCGGGGCGGCCGCGGGCGAGGGCGATCTGCGCCAGCAGGCTGTTGGCGGTCGCCGGGCTCCCCTTGAGCCCCAGCTCGGCATGGCCCTGCGCCTCGTCGAGGCGGCCCATCTGGAGGAGCAGCGAGCCGGTCGCCACCGCCACGAAGGAGGCGCCTCCCGAGGCGTCCATGGCATGCTCGTAGGCGTCCAGGGCCTCGGCGTCGCGGCCGAGCTTCTGGAGCGACTGCGCCAGGTCCTCCCAGGCGTCCGCCATCTTCGGAGTCGCCGCCAGGAGCCGGCGGAAGGCCGGCACGGCCTCGGCGTACCTGCCGGCGGTGAACAGGCGCATGGCGGCGTCGAAATCGCGCAGCGTGCCGATGCGGCTCTTGGGGTCCGGCAGGGCCTCCCCGGGTCCGGTGCGCGCCGACCCGGAGGCATAGCCGAGGGCGGCCAGCTTGCGCGCCGTCTCGGCGTCCACCGCCGAAGGGGCCTGGAGAGCGCGCTCCATCCCCTGGAGCGACTGGCGCAGGGAGGCGTAGGCGCGGCGCTCGCGCGCCAGGACGTTGCTCCGCTCGGCCGGATCGGCCGCCAGGTCGTAGAGCTCCGGCTCCGGGGCATGGATGTAGTGGAAGCGGTCGCGAACGAGCGAGGTCAGCTCGCTCCAGCCGAAGTGCAGCCGCGGATAGAAGGTCTCGGCGTAGAGATCGCGCGGCGCCGCCTCCGGCTTCGCCGCGCGCAGGGAGAGCAGCGAGCTGCCGGGGAAGGCGCCCGCCGCCTCCCTGGGGAGGGGGACCCCGACCAGCGAGAGGAGCGTCGGGAAGACGTCCACGATCTGCGCCGGCCGGGCGACCCGGGAGCCGCCCAGCCGCCCTCCCGGCAGCTTCAGCAGCATCGGCACCTGGAGCGTCTCGCGGTAGAGGAAGATCCCGTGCTCCTGCTCGCCATGGTCCCCCAGGCCCTCGCCGTGGTCCGAGAGCAGGAGGATGGCGGCGCGGTCGTAGATCCCCAGGCGCTTCAGCTCGTCGAGCACCCGGCCGACGATCGAGTCGGCGGTGGCGATCTCGCCGTCGTACGGCCGGCCGGCGTAGCGGCTGGCGAACGGCTCGGGGGGCGCGTAGGGGGTGTGCGGCTCGTAGAGATGGAGGAAGAGGAAGAACGGTCTGTCCTTCACCGTCCGCACCCAGCCGAGCGCCACGTCGGCCGTCTGCCCGCCCGGACGCTGCGAGAGGCCCAGCGAGTCGGTGAAGTGGACCGGGATGCCCGCGTCGTAGAGGTCGAAGCCCTGGCGGATGCCGGTCTCCGGACGCAGCACGTAGGCCGAGACGGCGCCGCCGGTCGCGTAGCCCGCCCCGTGGAGCACCGCCGCCAGGCTGGGGAAGCGGTCGCCGTCATAGGAGTAGCCGACGTTGTCGCGCACCCCGTGCTCGGTGGGCAGCCGGCCGGTGAGCATCGAGAGGTGCGAGGGGAGGGTCAGCGGCGTATGGCTGTAGGCCCGCTCGAAGAGGATCGAGTCGCGGGCGAAGGCGTCGAGCGCCGGGGTCTCCACCTGGCGGTAGCCGTAGGCCGGCAGGTGGTCCGAGCGCAGGGTGTCGATCGAGATCAGCACCACCGGGGCCTGCGGGAAGGGGCCGAGGTCCTGGTCGCCGCCGTGGTGGCAGCCGGCCAGCGCCCAGGCGAGCGGCAGGAGGAGCAGGAGCGATTTCGTTCTCATCGGGGCTCAGGAGGGCAGCCGGGCCAGGAGCTGGCGGGCTTTCTGGAGGTCGGCGCCGAAGCGGGCCGGCGGCGCGGTCGCCACGAAGCGGGCGAGGGCCTGCCGCGCCTCGGCGGCGCGGCCCGCCTGCGCGGCGACCAGGCCGATGTTGAACAGGGCGTCGTACTGACGGGGATCGAGCGCCACCGACCGCTGCCAGGCGTCGAGGGCCGCGGCCGGCCCCTCCAGGCGGTAGAGGGCGACCCCCAGGGTGTTCCAGGAGATCGGCAGGGCGGGGTTGAGCGCCAGGGCGCGCTGGAGCTGGGCGCGCGCCGCCTCCGGCTGGTCCATGCGCAGGGCGACCACCCCCAGGTTCTCGAACCCCTTGGGATCGTTCGGGTAGCGCGCCGCCGCCCGTTGCAGGACGGCGACCGCCTCGCCGTGGCGGCCGGCGTCGGAGAGGGCGATGCCGAGGGCGTTCAGGGTGGCGGCGTCCGGGTCCGGGTCCGCGCCGGCGCCGGGAGCGGCGAGCGGCTGCAGGACGGCGACCGCCTCGCCGGCGCGGCCGGCCTCGGCGAGGGCGAGGCCGAGCTGGCGGCGGATCGACGCCCGGCCGGCGCCGTGGGCCAGGGCGCCGCGCAGGGCCGCGATCGCCTCGTCCGGGCGGTCGAGCTGCTGCAGGGCGAGGGCGAGGTCCTCGTACGCCTCGGGCAGGTCCGGCCGCTCGGCGATCACCTGGCGCCCCAGGGCCGCGGCCTCCGCGTAGCGGTGGCGGGAGTAGGCGTCGATCACCTGGTGGAGCCGGTTGTCGACTCCCACCAGGTTCTTGGGATCGTCCGCGGCGGTGTAGGCGGTCTTCGCGGCGGCGGGACCCGAGCCGGCGGCGTAGCCGAGGCTGCGCAGGCGCGCCTCCTCCTCGGGGGAGACGGCCCCCCGCGGCGGCGGCCAGGCCGACTCGCGCGGCAGCGCCTCGCGCAGCGCGTGGGCCGTCCGCCGGTCGTCGGCGAAGCGGTTGCGCTCCTCCCGCGGATCGGCGGGGAGATCGTAGAGCTCGGGCAGCGGCAGATCGATCAGCTTCCTTCCCCCGCCGAGCATGCCGCGCAGCGGCGCCCAGCCGCGGTTGAGGGTGGTGCTGAGCGCCTCGAAATAGCTCGGGCTCTGCGTTGCCCCGGCCGGCGCCAGGAGCGAGCGGCCGGGGAGCCCGGCGGGAAGCCCGAGGCGCAGGAAGGAGAGCACCGTCGGCACGATGTCGACGTGGCGCGCCGGGCGGCCGTCCCGGCCGGGGGCGATCCCCGGTCCCCAGACCACGAGCGGCACCTTGAGCGTCGCCTCGTAGGCGAACAGGCCGTGCGTCTGCTCGCCGTGCTCGCCGAGCGACTCGCCGTGATCGGAGGTGACGATCACCAGGGCCGGCGGCTGCCGGCCGTCCAGGAGGGGCGCCAGCAGCGGCGCCAGGAAGGAGTCGGCGGCGGCCACCTCGCCCAGGTAGAGGTTGTCCCGGTAGCGGCTGGCGAACGGCTCCGGCGGATCGTAGGCGGCGTGGGGATCGTAGAGGTGGACCCAGAGGAAGCGGCGCTTTCCCCCCTGAGCGTCCCACCAGGCGCGGGCGGCGGCGACCACCTGGTCCCCCCGCCGCTCGGCGATCACGAAGTCGTCCGGGTTCGAGCCGCGCGGGAAGCGGTCGTCGTAGACGTCGAACCCCTGGTTGAGGCCGAACCTGGCGTCGAGCGGGTAGGCGCCGACGAAGGCGCCGGTCGTCCAGCCGGCCCGCTTCAGCAGGGTGGCGAGCGTCGGCACCCGGGGCGACAGGGCGAAGCCGCTGTTGTCGCGCACCCCGTGCTGGTAGGGGTAGAGGCCGGTGAGGATGTTGGTGTGCGAGGGGAGGGTGACGACGTTGTGGGCGTGGGCGTCGGCGAAGACCCGGCCGCCGGCGGCCAAGCGGTCGAGATTCGGGGTCTCGACGCGGCGGTTGCCGGCGAAGCCGACGGCGTCGGCCCGCAGCGTGTCGATGGTGACCAGCACGACGTCCGCCCCCTCGCGGGTGGGAGCCGGGCCGGCGGGCCGCTCCCCTTCCGGGCGGGAGCGGCAGCCGGTGGCCGCGGCGGCAAGGCTCAGGACGGCGAGCGCCGCCGGCAGCAGGGAACGGCGCATGGAGGGGAGAGCCGCTACTTCAGCTCCTTGATGAACTCCTTGGCGTCGTTGGCGAACTTGTTCTTGGGATCGATCTCGAGCAGCTTCTGGAGGTCCGCCTTGGCCTGCGCGGTCTTGTTCTGGCTCACGTAGACCATGGCGCGGTAGTAGTAGACGTCGGGGAGGTTCGGGTTCTCCTGGATGACCTGGTTGAACTGGGTCATCGCCTCGTCCGGCCGCTTCTCGTTGTAGGCCTTGATCCCCAGGTTGAGCCGGACGGAGGGGTCCATCGTGGTGCCCTGGGGGAGCCTGGCGATGTAGGGCTTCGCCTCGGCCTCGCGGTTGGCGGCCACCAGCAGGCTGACGATCAGCTTCAGGGTGTCGACGTTGTTGGGATCGACCTCCAGCGACTTCTTGAGGGCGTCGATCGCCTGGTTGTTCTTGCCCTCCTTGCTCCAGGAGTCGGCGATGGCGAGATAGATCGCCGGCTCCAGGGCCACCCGGTCCTTCTCCTCCAGCTTGCCCATCCCCTCCTGGTAGGCGGCGCGGGCGTCGGCGTACTGGCCCGCCTGCAGCATGGCGTTTCCCCGCTCCAGGGCCGCCTTGGCCTCCGAGGCCTTGGTGTTCTGCTTGGTGGCCTGCTGGACGACCTCCTTGGGGAGCCCCTTGAGGGTGATGTTGAGCGGCTGGGCGATGGCGTACTCGTTGACCGAGATCTGGCCCTGCGACTCCATGTAGCCGTCCTTGTGGATGAGGACTCCCCAGGGGCCGCCGGCGAGGCCGAGGACCGACCACTTGCCGTTCTTGTCGGTCGTGATCGGCTTGGGACCGTCGGTCTTGGGATCGACCGTGCCGGTGCCCTGGCGCAGGGTGATGGTGGCGCCCTCGACGGGCTTGCCCTGCTCGTCCTTGATCATTCCCTGGAGCCGTCCCTTGCCCGCCCACGACTGGCCCCAGGCGGGGACGCCGACGACCACCAGAAGGATCAGTAAAAAGACCACCGGTCTGGCATTGCGCGAAAGCATGATCATCTCTCTCCTTTGGGTTCGTTTGACGGCGTGCCGCCCCCGCTCGGGAAGCGTTCCCGCCTCCGGATGCAAACCGCGTGCGCGAGGAAGTGTATGCCGAAACGGCGGGCAAAAAAAACCGCCGGGGGTCACCCCCCGGCGGAGAAGAAACCTTCGATCCGAAGTTGCCGCGGTAGTTGCCGGAGCAGCTACCGGAGCAGCGGCCGGATCAACGGAAGCTGAGGCGGGCGCCGACGCGGAAGATCCGCGGGCTGGTGATCTCGCGGACGTAGTCCGACGAGCTCAGGCCGATGCGGTGCTGGCGCTGGAGCACGAAGCCCTTGTTGAAGACGTTGAAGCAGTCCACGCCAAGGGTAACGCCGACGTCGCTGAAGTTGAACTCCTTCTCCACGCGCGCGTCGAGGATGTTGATGTTCTCCAGACGGAAGGAGTCCGGCCGCGAGGTGAGCTGCACGAACTCGCCGGCGAACTGCTCGTTGGCGGGCAGGGTGACGCGGCGGTAGTAGGGAACCGGATAGCCCTGACGGCCGTTCGCGCTGAGGGCGAAGTTGAAGCCGTACGGACGGTCCGGAGCGATCTGGTACAGGCCGCTGGCGCTGTACGCCCACTTGCTGCTGATGTAAACGCCGGCCTTGGAGCCCGAAGCGGTGCCCGAGCCCTGGAGGACGGCGTCGCCCTCACGGTTGCCGCCACCCAGGAGCGGGGTGGGATCGATGCGCGCGGAAGCCGGGACCTTGCTCCACGTCCAGTCGGAGTAGGTCACGTTGCCGCGGAGCATCCAGCGGTTGGCGAGACGCTTGTTGAAGACCAGCGAAGCGCCCTTGTACTCCTGCTCGGAGCCGCCGTTGTGCAGATAGGTGCCGTTGCGGGTGCTGAGACCCGGACGGAGAACGTACAGGTCGGCGGTGTAGGGCGTGCCGTCGGGCAGGAAGCCCGAGGGGCAGGCCGGAGCGCCGGTGGTGCCGCAATGGATGTAGTCGGAACGCTGGTTGATGCGGCCGACCGTTCCCAGGTTCGCCGCCGAGTAGGGATCAGAGCTGTCGAAGACCAGCCGCTGGAACTCGAGGGCGTCGAAGTAGTGGCGGTAGGTCAGGTTGACGCCGACCACGAACTCCGGCAGCAGGGCGTGCTCGACGCCGAGGAGCACCTCGTCGGTCTTGGGGGCCGAGAGGTTCGGGTTGAGCGCGTTGGACTGCAGGAGACCGCCGGTGATCGGGTTGACGTTGCCGCTGTAGAACACCGGGCCGCCCGCCAGATCGATGATGTCACCGGTGGTGACGTTCGGGTTGCCCTGGTTGGTGGTGTAGAAGTACGCGTAGCTGATGCCGCTCAGCGGGTTGAGCTGAGAGGAGATGCCGGAACCGAGCTGGTCCGCGAAACGGGAATAGCTGGCCCGGAGCAGCGTCTTGCGATCGGCGCCGAGGGCGTAGGTGATGCCCAGGCGCGGAGTGAGGCTCTTCCACTCGAAGCCGATGTCCGTCTCCGGGATCGAAACCGCGGGGAGGACGTTCGGCAGCAGCCGGTTGGCGGCCAGGGAGCGCGCCAGGTTCTTACCACCCTGGACGTCGTAGCGCAGACCGACGTTGGCCGTCAGGTTGCCGACGGTCATGGTGTCCTGCGCATAGCCGTTCTTGTACTCGTTCTTGACCTTCGGACCGGCGTCGCGGGATAGCGCGAGCAGGTTGTCGCCCGCGGTGCCGGCGAAGGCGGCGTTGAAGACGACGCCGACGCCCGCCCAGCGGGTGAAGGAGGTGACGTCCGCCAGACGGTAGCCGACGCCGAACTTCAGCTCGTGGGACAGGGTCCCCGTGTTGAAGAAGTCGGAAGCGTCAGCCTTGTACTGCTTCTGCGGGCGCAGGGTCTGGATGTCGAGATACGAGTTGTGCGCCACGCCCGCTGCATCGAAATAGGGGGTGGGCGTCAAGCCGCCCTGCGGAGCGAGCTGGAAACCGCCGTTGACCAGCGAGGCGAGACCGGTGAGGTAGAAGTTCGAGCTGAAGATGTGGGTGTCCTCGATCTTCGCCGCCGTCGGGCTGGGGCCGAACTTGCCCTGGTTGAAGGTGGTCTCCTGGGGACGGGTGGGACCGGCGTTGCGGCCGAGCTTGACCTTGTCGCTGTTGAGCACGAAGGCCGTCGCCGAGTTGTTGGCGGCGATCTGCGCGTTCAGCTTGCCGTTGTAGCTCTTGAGGTCGGTGTGGTCGTTGACGTCGGCGATCGTCAGCAGGTCGACCTTCTGGCGGCCGTACGAGCCCCAGACCCACAGGCGGTCCTTGACGATCGGGCCGCCGAGCTCCGCGCCGTAGTCCTGGACCTTGACGATGCGGTTGCCCTGCTTGAACGCGGTCTGCGGGTGGTTGCCGTTGAACTGGCCGCTCTGGCCGAGCTCACCCTTGTCGATGTTGAACTTCGCCTGCCACTTCTGGTCGGTGTCGTAGAAGCGGCCGGAGCCGCGCCACTCGTTGGTGCCGCGCTTGGTCACCATGTTGAGCACGACGCCGGGGGTGGCCGTCGTGGTGTCCGAGCCGCCCGTCGTGACCTGCATCTCCTCGAAGGAGTCGAAGTCATAGTAGGCGGGGGAGGAGCCGAGGGCCGCCATGTCCGTGATCACCACGCCGTCGACCGCCCAGACGGCCTGATCGCCGCCGGAGCCGGGGCCGACGTAGCTGGACTGCTGGCCGCTCTCGTTACCGCCGACGTTGATGCGGTCGGTGAGCACGCCCGGAGTCGTCTGCAGGATCGACCAGGGATCGCGCGAGGTCGGGATCTTCTCGAGCTCGGTCTGGCTGACCGTGGCGCCGGTGGAAATCCGGCGCTCGTCCAGCAGCGGGCTCTCCGCCGTGACGGTGATGACGTCCTCGACGGCCGGCGACAGCTTCACCTCGATCGTGGTGTTGCGGCCGACGTTGATCACGATGTTCGGGTAATCGATGGTCGAGAAACCCTCGAGCTCGGCCTTGAGGTTGTAAGTGCCGGGCCCGAGACCCAGGAAACGGACCTGCCCCTGAGCGTTCGTCACCTGAACCTGCGGAGCGCCCTGCCCCGCCAGGGTGACGGTAACTCCAGGGAGCGCCGCCCCCTTGTCGTCTGTGACGGTGCTGTAGAGGTTGCCGGTCTGCAACTGGGCGAAGGCGGTACCGCCGACGGCCAGCAGCAGCAACGCGGCGACGGCTACGACCCGTCCCCAAAGGTTGATACTCTTCATGTCAATAAACCTCCCGTTTGGTGGTTGTTGAGCCCACCGCGAGAGGCCGCGGTGGCTGCATGGAAAAAGTCCTCCAAGAGCGCAAAGGCATAAGGTGCAGTGCCGAGGAACACCTCCTTTCGATTTGTGGACCGGTCTGGGACCGGCAATATCTGGTTGGCCGGCAGGTACTCTAGCCAACTCGCAAGCCTGGGTCAAGCAAGCGAAGTGCCACGCGGTAGACGGCGATGATCGCAAGCGTAAGCTGCTGAAAATAAATCGCTTGCAAGAAAAGAGAAAATCGCGGCGCCCGCTTGGGAGGGTCTCCGATCCAGCCGCTTGAACGGGGTTGATCCAAGATTTTGGAGAATGAGAGGGGTGGCGGGATGGGAGCGAGGGCCACTCTCCTGGGGAAGCCCGTCCGCCGCTCGCCATGGCATATTCCCTGCTATATTGACCATTGGAGCCAACCGGGACTATTGGAACCGACAGGACTGTTGGAACCGACTGGAATGAATTCAACCATGATGAATCGAAAGACCGTGCGCGGGATGCTCGCGTCCGCGGCCCTGCTCGCCGCGGCGGCCACGGCGGGCTGCTCCCAGTACAAGCCCTTCGACTCTTCCGGCTACCTGCGCCAGCAGTACGCCCGCGAGATCGGCGCCAAGGAGGCGGCCCGCGTCGAGGTCCCCTTCGAGCTCGACGACCAGATCCGGGGCGCCCTCGGCAAGCTGCCGAAGCTCGCCAGCGAGCTGCGCCGGGTCAACCAGGTCAACGAGTTCATCTTCGACGGCCTGCAGCTCCAGTACGCGCTGGCGCCGACCAAGAACGCGATCGAGACCTTCCGCACCCGCTCCGGCAACTGCCTCTCCTTCGTCAACCTGTTCGTGGGGGTGGCGCGGGAGCTGGGGCTCAGCCCCAACTACGTCGAGGTGACCGACCTCCAGAAGTGGAACCACCGCGAGGGGATGGTGGTCAGCCAGGGGCACATCGTCGCCGGCATGTACATCGACGGCGTGCTGCGCCCCTTCGACTTCCTCCCCTACCGGCAGAAGGCGTACAAGGAGTTCAACCCGATCGACGACCTGACGGCGGCGGCCCACTACTACAACAACCTCGGCGCCGAGGCGCTCCTCGGCGGCGATCTCAAACAGGCCCGCGAGCTGCTGCTGACCGCCACCCGGATCGCGCCGCGGTTCGACAAGGCGATCAACAACCTCGGGGTCGTCCAGGCGCGCACCGGCGAGCCGCAGAAGGCGATCGAGACCTACCAGCGGGGGTTGCAGATCAGCCCGGACAACTCGACCCTGGAGGTCAACATGGCGCGCGCCCTCCAGCAGCTCGGCCGCGCCGGCGAGGCGGACGCGCTGCTGGCCAAGGTCGAGGCGGGAAATACCACCAACCCGTTTTTCTTCGTCTACGAGGGGGAGGTGGCGCTCGGCCGGGGTGATACCGGCAAGGCCCTCGACTACATGGTGCGCGCCCTCCGCCTCGACAGCGAGCTGCCCGAGGTCCACCTCGGCCTGGTCAAGGTTTACCTCGCGCTGGGCGATCTGGAGAACGCGAAGCACTACCTGAGCCGCGCCCTGAAGCTGGACGCGACCAACCAGGACGCCCTCCGGTACGCCCGCCTGCTGGCCACCAACGCGGCCAGGTAACACGGGCCAGTGACCCAGTACCGCCGCGCGGCCAGGTCGATGAATCGCCCGCCGTACAGAGCCGGTCGCGGCCGGATCAAGGACCGGATCAAGGAGCTACCGATGCGCGCCCCGTCCCCCCTCCTCCGCCCCCTGTTCACCAGCCTCCTGCTCCTCGCTTTCACCGCGACCGCCGCCACCGCCGCAACCGCCGCCCAGGCCGGGACACAGCCCCCGACGTTCGAGGGCTCCTCGCAGGTCGTCGCGGTGGAGGTGCCGGTCAACGTCGTCGGCCGCGACGGCGAGCCGGTGCGGGGGCTGACCGCCGACGACTTCGAGGTCTACGACGGCAGCGAGCGGCAGAAGGTCACCGGCTTCGAGACGATCGACCTCAAGACGCTCGAGGTCCAGCCCGGCGCCGCGGCGGCGGCCCCGCCGCCCGAGCTCCCCCCGGCGGCGCGGCGGCACTTCCTGCTGCTCTTCGATCTGTCGTTCTCGACGCCGCCGGCGGTGCTCAAGGCCCGCTTGGCGGCGCGGGAGTTCGTCCTCCACGCCCTCCACCCGTCGGACCTGGTGGCGGTCGCCACCTTCTCGCTGGAGAACGGTCCCAAGCTGGTCGTCACCTTCACCCCCGACCGGGCGCAGCTCGCGCGGGCGATCGACACGCTCGGCTACCGGCGCGCTATCGACGCCGCGGAGGTCAAGAACGATCCGCTGCGCTTCATGATCGAGGCCCCGATCAGCGAGCAGGCGACCGCTACCGCGGACCTCGACATCGCCAGGCCGGGAAACCAGCGCAACGCGGAGCTGCAGCAGCAGAAGGAGCAGATACTCTACGACTACCTGCAGGCGATCGCTTACGCCTCGGCGCGCAGCGACCGCTCGTTCGAGGTGGGCCAGGTGTCCAACTACTCGCGGGCGCTCGCCGAGGTGGCCAAGGCGCTCAACTCCGTCCAGGGGCGCAAGCAGATCCTCTTCTTCTCCGAGGGTTTCGACAGCCGGCTGCTGGTCGGCCGCGACACCACCGACAAGGAAGCCGAGGACGACAACCTGAGCGCCATGTTCGGCGAGATCTGGAAGGTCGACAACGACCAGCGCTTCGGCAACACCTCGCTGCAGGGGAGCCTCAACCGGATGCTCGAGGAGTTCCGCCGCGCCGACTGCGTCATCCAGGCGGTGGATATCGGGGGGTTGCGGGCCGGCGCCGACGAGCGGGCGCGCCCGAGCGGCGAGGGGGCCCTCTTCTACATGGCCAACGAGACGGGCGGCGAGCTGTTCAAGGACGCCAACAACCTGCGCGAGCCGCTCGACCGGGTGCTCGCGCGCACCAGCGTCACCTACCTGCTGACCTTCCAGCGGTCGGACCTCAAGCTCGACGGCGCCTACCACAAGCTGCGGGTGAAGGCGAAGCTGCCGGCGGGAGCCCGCCTGACCCACCGCGCCGGCTACTACGCGCCGCGCCCGTTCAAGGACCTCGATCCGCTGGAGAAGAGCCTGCTCGCCTCGGACCGCATCGCCAGCGCCGTGCCGAAGCGCGACATCGCCCTCGACGTCCTGGCCGCGCCGTTCCGCGCCACCGAGGCGCGCGCCTACGTGCCGGTGATCATCGAGGCGGGCGGCGTCAGCCTGCTCGAGGGGGCCAAGGGCAAGAGGCTGAACGTCGAGTTCTACGCCTACGTGAGCGATCTCCAGGGGCAGATGCGCGACTTCCTGACCCAGCGCGTCGCCCTCGACCTCGACAAGGGGAAGAGCCGCGAGGGCCTGCTGGCCGGCGGCATCAAGTACTACGGCCACTTCGACCTGGCGCCGGGCATCTACAACGTGCGCGTGCTGGTGCGCAACGCCGAGACCGGGCGCACCGGGGTGCAGACGCTGCAGGTCACCGTCCCGACCTACGACAAGGCGCAGCCGATCCTGCTCCCCCCCTTCTTCATCGAGGAGAGCCAGAAGTGGCTGCTGGTGCGTGAGCAGAACCGCAACGAGCTGAAGGGTTCGGTGGTCTACCCGTTCACCGTGTCGGGGGAGCCGTACGTGCCCTCGGCCCGCCCGATCCTGCGGGAGGCGAAGACCGCCCGGCTCTGCCTGGTGGCCTACAACCTCGGCAAGGGGGACCTCGCGGTGCAGGGGGAGGTGCTGGCGGCCGACGGCAAGAGCTCGCTCGCCGGCAAGCTGGCGCACGTCCAGCGGACCGCCACCGGCATCCAGGGGCTCGACAAGCTGGTCGCCACCTTCGACCCGGCGGGTCTCGGCGCGGGGGACTACGTCCTGCGGGTGGCGGTCACCGACCCGGCGACGGGACACAAACACACGAACTCTCTGCCCTTCCAGGTCGCGCGCTGATGAATTCTGATAGATTGTTGGATAGATTCTTGAGGGAATCAGCCCGTCTGGAGGGGACATGTCGAAGAAAATTCTGTTCGGGTGGTTCTGGGCCGCCGTAGCCGCGGCGTGTTTCGCCGGTCCCGCGCCCGCCCAATCCCCTCCATCCTCTCCATCTCCATCGTCCCCGAAGCCCGCCCAGACCTTCTCCGGCTCCGCCGAGGTGGTGGAGGTCGCGGTGCCGGTCCAGGTGGTGCGGGACGGCCAGCCGGTCCGCGGCCTGACGGCGGCCGACTTCGAGATCTACGACGGCCGCCGCAAGCTGCCGGTCACCGGGTTCCACGTCGTCGACCTCGCCGCGCCGGCGGGCCGGGGAGCCCTGCCGATCGCCGGCCGGCGGCAGTTCCTGCTCCTCTTCGACCTCGCGTTCTCGGAGCCCAGGGCGGTGGCGGCGGCCCGCGAGGCGGCGCGCGGCTTGGTGCTCAAGGGGATGCGCCCCGGGGACCTGGTGGGGGTCGCCACCTACAGCGCGGCGCGCGGCCCGCAGGTGGCGCTCGGCTTCACCTCCGACCGGCGGCAGGTGGACGCCGCGCTCGATTCGCTGGGGGCGGTCCGCAGCGACAAGGGGGGCGATCCCCTGCGCCTGGTGATGGCGGGAGTGGCGGGAGGCTCGGCCGGCAAGCCGCAGGTCGCCGAGCGCTCGCAGGAGGCCGACCTGGCGCGGACCAACGAGCTGCTGGACGCTCAAGGGGGGCAGCTGGCGGGCCTGGGCAAGCAGTCCACCCGCTCCAACCAGAAGGCGGCGGTCACCGCTCTGACCCGCTCCTACGCCGACCTCGCCCACCTGCTGGCGAGCCTGCCGGGCAGGAAGCAGGTCCTCTACTTCTCCGAGGGCTTCGACAGCAGCTTCCTCACCGGCGCGTCCGCCGCCGCCACGGCCGGTGCCCCCCCCGCTGGCGCGGCCACCGACCCGGCGGACCTGCAAGCCCTCCAGCAGCAGGACCGCGCCAACCAGGACGTCTATCTTTCCGACTCCGAGCAGAGCTTCGGCAGCAGCCAGTCGCTCAACGGGCTCGAGCGCATGCTCGAGGAGTTCCGCCGCGCCGACTGCGTGATCCAGGCGGTGGACATCGGCGGCCTGCGGGCGGGCGGCGACCAGTCCGCCGGCGCCCGCGTCACCGGCAAGGACAGCCTCCTCGCCATGGCGCGGGGGACCGGGGGGAGCTGTTCGAGAGCTCGAACGATCTCGCCGGAGCGATGAGCGGCGTCCTGGAGCGCACCAGCCTCACCTATGTGCTCTCGTTCCAGCCGGAGGCGCAGAAGCCCGACGGCGCTTACCACAAGCTGCGGGTGGAGCTGAAAGGCGCGCCGCGGGGGACCCGGGTGGCCTACCGCGCCGGCTATTACGCGCCCCGTCCCTACGCGCAGCTCAACCCGCTCGAGAAGCTGTTCGACGCCTCCTCGCGGCTGATGGGCGGGGAGGAGGCGGGCGCGGTCTCCGGGGCGGTGCTGGCGGTCCCCTTCCATGGCGAGGGCGGCAATAGCGGCAATGGCGGCGGCGGCGGGGGCAAGGCCTACGTGCCGGTGCTCATCGAGGCGGACGGCCCGGCGCTCCTCGCCGCCGGTCCGGCGGGGAAGGAGCCCAGGGGCACCCTGCCGGTCGAGGTCTACGCCTACGCCCTCGACGCCGGCGGCGCCATCCAGGACTTCTTCTTCCAGTCGCTGGGCCTGGATCTCGACAAGGCCGGGACGGCGCTGCGGCAGGGGGGGCTCAAGTTCGTCGGCCACCTCGACCTGCCGCCGGGGGAGTACTCGGTGCGCACCCTGGTGCGCAGCGGCGGCTCCGGCGCCTTCAGCCTGCGGGCCACGGCGCTGACGGTGCCCGCCTTCGGCCAGGGTCCGGCGCTGCTGCCCGCCCTCTTCCCCGACCCGGCGGCGAGCCGCTGGGTGCTGGTGCGCGAGGCGCCCCGCGGCGGCGGGACGCCGCCGGCCTACCCCTTCATGGCCCGGCAGCAGCCGTACGTGCCGTCGTCGCGGCCGGTGCTCGCCGGGGGCAAGGAGGTGCCGATGGCGCTGGTGGGGTACGACCTCGGGGCGGGGGACCTCAAGGCGGCGGCCCGGGTGCTCACCGCCGACGGCAAGGAGGCCGGCACCGGCCAGGTGCGGGTGCTGCAGCGGGAGGCGGCGAGCGCCGGCGGGCCCGACCGCCTGGTGGCGGCGTTCCGGCCGCCGCAGCTGCCGCCGGGGGAGTACGTGCTGCGCGTCACCGTCAACGGCGCCGCCGGGCCGGTCGGCACCAGCAGCGCGACGTTCGTGGTGGCCGGCGCGCCGCCCGGGGCGCATTGATGCTAAATTTGAGTGGATCTCTTCGTATTTTTTTGTTTCTGCAGGAGAGGGAGTTCACCCGAGGGCTGAAAGGACGAGGAATGAGCAAGGGTAGCCGAACGCAACGATGGATCGCCGCGCTCACGGTCGCGGGCCTCGCGCTGATTCCCGGGACGGGAGCCGCGCAGCAGACCTTCTCCGGCTCCACCAGCGTGGTCGCGATCGAAGTGCCCGTCCAGGTGGTCAACAACGGCGAGCCGGTCCGCGGGCTGACCGCCAAGGACTTCGAGGTCTACGACGGCCGCAAGAAGATGACCGTCACCGGCTTCGAGATGCTCGACCTCGCCGCTCCCGCCGGCGCGCCGGCGGCGCAGGTGCCGGTCTCGGCCCGCCGCCACTTCCTGATGCTGTTCGACCTCTCGTTCTCGGAGCCCAAGTCGATCGTCAAGGCGCGCGCGGCGGCCGCCAACGTGGTCGACAGCCTCCATCCGACCGACCTGGTGGCGGTGGCCACCTACAGCTCGCTCCAGGGCCCTCAGCTCGTGCTCGGCTTCACCCCCGACCGGCGGCAGATCGCCACCGCGCTCGCCACCCTGGGGCTGCCGAAGCTGATCGACCGCTCCCCCGACCCCTTGCGGCTGGTGCTCGCCCAGACCCAGTACGGGCTGGCCCACGACCCCACGCCCCAGATGTCGGGCCGGAACGCCGAGACCCGCGAGGCGGTCGAGGCCTTCAAGCAGGAGAACCTGGTGGAGAACCTGCGGTCGCTCGCCGCCCAGACCGAGCGGGCCGACCGCAGCGCCCAGCAGCAGATGGTGCGCAACCTCACCAAGTCGTTCAGCGATCTCGCCCGGCTGATGGGGGAGGTCGGCGGCCGCAAGTACGTGGTCTACCTCTCCGAGGGGTACGACAGCTCGCTGATCTCCGGCAAGGCCAACAACGCCGGCGCCGCCTCGGGCGAGAGCACCGACGACCCGACTCCGCAGGACGTCGGCAACGCCGAGCGGATCACCATCTCCACCGGCGCCTCCGGCGCGGACGACCGCTTCGGCGACACCCGCTCGCAGAACGCGGTCGAGAAGATGCTCGAGGAGTTCCGCCGCGCCGACTGCGTGATCCAGGCGGTGGACATCGGCGGCTTGCAGGCGTCCGGCGCCACGCTGGGCGCCCAGCGGGCGAGCGGCCGGGAAGGCCTGTTCAACATGGCGAAGAGCACGGGGGGCGAGCTGTTCGAGAACTACAACGACCTCTCGGTCGCCATGGGTCAGATGCTGCGCCGCACCGGGGTCACCTACGTGCTGTCGTTCCAGCCCGACGACCTCAAGCAGGACGGCATCTTCCACAAGCTGCGGGTGGAGCTGAAGAACGCCCCGCGCGGCGCCCGGGTGGTCTACCGGCCGGGCTACTACGCGCCGCGGCCGTACCGGGAGCAGCCGGTGCTGCAGCGGCTGCTGGAGACCGCCAACAACGTGATGGGCCAGGACGGCGGCACGATCGCGACCGCGGTGCTCGCCGCGCCGTTCGCCGGCAAGGACCGGGCGTACGTGCCGGTGGTGATCGAGGTGGACGGCCCGACGCTGCTCGCCGGCAAGCAGGACCCGAAGCTGCCGGTGGAGATCTACGTCTACGCGCTGGACCAGAACGGCTCGGTCCAGGACTTCCTCACCCAGACCGTCGGGCTCGACCTCACCAAGGCCGAGTCGGCGCTGCGCCAGACGGGGGTGAAGTTCTTCGGCCATCTCGACCTGCCGCCGGGCGTCTACTCCCTGCGCACCCTGGTGCGCAACGGCAACACCGGCAACTCGAGCCTGCGGGTGACCTCCCTGCAGGTGCCCGCGTACGCCGCCGGCAAGCCGTCGCTGCTCCCCGCCTTCTTCCCCGAGGCCCCCGGGCGCTGGGTGATGATCCGCGAGCAGCTCCGCCAGGGTCAGACGCAGGCGCCCTACCCGTTCATGCTGAAGGAGCAGCCGTACATCCCGGCCTCGAAGCCGGCGCTGAGCTCGAAGCAGGACGCCCGCGTCGTGCTCCAGGGGTACAACCTGGCGGGGAACCTCAAGGCGGATGCCCGGATCCTGTCGGCCGACGGCCGGGAGATCCCCGGCGGCGCCCTGCACGTGGGCGATCAGGAGGCCGCGGGGGCGGGGTCGGTGCGGATGAACGCCACCTTCCGGCCGCCCGACCTGCCGCCGGGCGACTACGCGCTGCGGGTCACCCTGACCGACGGCTCCGGCAAGTCGGAGACCAGCACGGCGTGGTTCGCGGTGGCGGGGGCGGCGCCGCGCGGGGGGCGTTGAGGCGGGTATGCGGTCGCCGAGAGGTCTACGGTCGCTCCGCGGGCTGGCGCTGCTGACGGGCGGCCTGGGGCTGGCGGCGGCCGGGTGGGGGCAGGCGCCGTCCGCGGCGTCCCCGGCGTCCCCGGCGCCGGAGCGCCCCGCCTTCTCGGCGGCCGCCCAGGTGCTCTCCATCGAGGTGCCGGTGCAGGTGGTGCGCGACGGCGAGCCCGTGCGCGGCCTCCAGGCCGGCGATTTCCAGGTCTGGGAGGGGCGCCGGCGGCTGCCGGTCACCGGCTTCGAGGTGCTCGACCTGGCGGCGCCGTCCGCGTCCGGGCGGACCTCCGGCGCCGCCGGGCTGCCGTCGGCGGCGCGGCGCCACTTCCTGCTTCTCTTCGACCTCGCCTTCTCCGAGCCCAAGGCGATCGTGCGGGCGCGCCGGGCGGCGGTGGGCCTGCTCGCCGGCCTCCACCCGACCGACCTGGTGGCGGTCGCCACCTATAGCGCCTCGCGCGGCCCGCAGCTCGTGCTCGGCTTCACCGCCGACCGGCGGCAGATCGAGAGCGCCCTCGGCGGCCTGGGCCTGTTCGACCTGACGGCGAGCTCGGCCGACCCGCTGCGGCTCGTCCTCCAGGAGGTCCTGGGGGCGGACAACGCCGCCGCCGGCGCGCCGCCGCGGCTGACGCGCGATCCGCTGTCGGATACCACCGACGCCAGCGTGCTGCAGCAGCTCGAGCTGGTCGCCCGGCCGGTCCAGCAGGCCGACCGCTCGGCCCTGAAGACCCGCGTCGAGACCTTCTCCCGCTCGCTCGCCGACCTGGCGCGGCAGATGGCGGGGGTCGAGGGGCGCAAGTACCTGGTCTTCCTCTCCGAGGGGTTCGACGTCTCCCTGCTGCAGGGGACGCTCGACGCCGACCGGCAGGAGGAGATCCGGCAGAACTCCCTCAATGGCGAGGCCTGGCGCAATTCCCCCGAGGAGCGTTACGGCCTGACCGAGGTCTCCAACGCGGTCGAGCGGATGCTCGAGGAGTTCCGCCGCGCCGACTGCACCCTCCAGGCGGTGGACATCGCCGGCGTGCGCGCCGGCGCCGACCAGGGGGCGCCGCGGCTGGGCGGCCGCGACAGCCTGCTGGTGATGGCCCGCGGCACCGGCGGCGAGCTCTACGAGAGCTACAACGACCTCGGCGCCGCCATGGGCCAGATGCTGCGGCGCACCAGCGTCACCTACGTGCTCGCCGTGCAGCCCACCCGGACCGAGGGGGTCGCCGGCGAATACCACCCGCTGCGGGTTGAGCTCAAGAAGCCCCTCCACGGCGCGCGGCTCGTCCACCGGCCGGGCTACTACCCGCCGAAGCCCTATGGCGAGCAGGACCCGGTCGAGAAGCTCCTCGCCGCCGCCAACCAGGTGATGAGCGGCGAGGAGAGCGACGCCATCGCCGCCACGGTGCTGGCGGCGCCGTTCCGCTCCACCGGGGAGAAGGCCTACGTGCCGGTGCTGATCGAGATCGACGGCGCCAGCCTGCTCGCCGGGCCGCAGCCGGCCTCGCTGCCGGTGGAGATCTACGCCTACGCCCTCGACGAGGTCGGCGCGGTGCACGACTTCTTCACCCAGACCGTCGGCCTCGACCTCGCCCGGACCGGCCCCTCGCTGCGCCAGGGAGGGGTCAAGTTCTTCGGCCATCTCGATCTCCTGCCCGGCGACTACTCGCTGCGGGTGCTGGTGCGCAACGCCGCCAGCGGCGTCTCCGGCCTCAAGGTGGCGGCGGTCCACGTGCCGGCCTTCGGTCCGGACGCGCCGGTCCTGCTGCCGCCGCTCGTCCCCGACCTCGCGAACCGCTGGCTGATGGTGCGCGAGCAGGCGCGGCAGGAGGGGACGCCGTCCGGCTACCCCTTCCTGCTGCGCGACCAGCCGTTCGTCCCCGCCGCCCGGCCGGCGCTGCTCCCCGGCCGCGACGTCCGGCTGGTGGTCGCCGGCTACAACCTCGGCGCGCCGCCCTGGAAGGGGGAGGCCACGGTGATCGCCGCCGGCGGGCGCGAGATCCCGGCGGGCGCGCTGGCGATCGTCGACCGGCGTACTGGCGCCGCCGGTGGGGCGGACCGCGCCGTCGCCACCTTCCGCCTCCCCGCCGACTTGAAGCCGGGCGAGCACACGCTGCGGATCTCGGTGTCGGGGGCGACCAGCGATCTCCGCTTCGTGGTCCCGGGAGCCAAGGCCGGGGGAACGGGCCGTTAGCGATCCCCAGAACGATCCCGCGCCGGGGCCCGAGGCCCTGGTCTACCTCAAGCCGGGGCGCGAGAAGTCGGTCCGCGAGGGGCACCCCTGGATCTTCTCGGGCGCCGTGGACCGGCTGGCCGGCCCCTCCGCCGCCCCCCTCGCGCGGGTCTTCGACTCCCGGGGGAAGCTCCTCGGCCTCGGCTTCCACAGCCCGCGCTCGCAGATCCGGGTGCGGATGCTGGGCGCCGGCGTGCTGGCGGCGGACCGCGGCTTCTTCGCCGCCCGGCTGGCCGAGGCGACTTCCCTGCGCCAGGTGATCCTGCCGCCGGAGACGACCGGCTACCGGCTGCTCAACGCCGAGGGGGACGGCGTCCCGGGGTGGACGGTGGACCGCTTCGGCGACGTGCTGGTGAGCCAGATCACCTCGGCGGGGCTGGAGGCGGTGCGCGGCGAGGCCTACGCCGCGCTCGCCGCGGCAATCCCGGGAGCCGCGATCGTGCAGTCCAACGACGTGCCGGCGCGGCGGGCGGAGGGGCTCGCGTTCGAGGGGGACGAGGCGATCGCGGGTGAGATCGTCTCGCCGGGGGCGGCGGCGCGGTTCGCCGAGTCGGGGCTGCTCTTCGAGGCCGAGCTGGTCGGCGGGCAGAAGACGGGGTTCTACTGCGACCAGCGGGAGAACCGCCGCCGCGCCGAGCGGTTCGCCGGCGGCCGCACGGTGCTCGACCTCTTCTCCCACACCGGCGCCTTCGCCCTCTACGCCCTGCGCGGCGGCGCGGGACAAGTGGTCTCGGTCGAGTCCTCGGCGCGGCTGATCGAGCACGGGCGCCGGCACGTCACCCTCAACGGCTTCCCCGCCGAGAGCGTCGAGTGGGTGAAGGCGAACGTCTTCGAGGACCTGCGCCAGCGGCAGGAGCGCTACGGCCTGGTGATCTGCGATCCGCCGCCGCTGGTGCGCAAGCGGCCGGACGTCGACGCCGCGGCCCGCGCCTACAAGGACTTGAACCGCCTCGCCCTGGCGCGGGTCGAGCCGGGCGGGTTCCTGCTGACCTTCAGTTGCAGCGGCGCGGTGGACGTCAAGCTCTTCCGCCAGATCTTCTTCGCCGCCGCCGTCGAGGCCGGGGTGCGGGTCGACCTGCTGAAGCCGCTCTCCGCGGCGCCGGACCACCCGGTCTCGATCACCCATCCCCAGGGGGAATACCTGAAGGGATGGCTGGCGCGGGTGCGCGGACCGGTGCTGTAGCTCCCGCGACGTTTCCCTGCCGTCCCTGCCGCCCGATTTGGAAGGGCGGGCCTCCCCCGTGAGATTTTTCTCGAAAATCTCGCGGGGGAAGCTCGCCCTCCGAACCCCAACGCAAAAATCTCGAAGGGGAGGCTCGCCCCGCGAGAAATTCCGGGAAGAATTGAGAGGGGAGGCCTCCCCCGTGAGATTTTCGAGAAAAATCTCAGGGGGCGACCCTCCCCCGCCAAAAATCTCCCTCGTTTGACACCTCTTCAAGCCTTTGCTACCCTTCCCCTCCCCTGGCGACTGCCAGCAAGGGAAGGAACAGGCCCATAGCTCAGTTGGTTAGAGCGCTACGTTGACATCGTAGAGGTCAGCGGTTCAAGTCCGCTTGGGCCTACCAAAGTCTTTTCAGGAGTGAATTCGGCACCAGATCGACAGCGAAGACCGGAGACAAGCATTCCAACTGGTGAACCGAAATCCAGGCTCATGCCCAGGCGCTTAGCTCAGCTGGTTAGAGCGCTACCTTCACACGGTAGAGGTCAGCGGTTCGAGTCCGCTAGCGCCTACCAACCCTCCCGCCCGTGACCTCCGCCGGCGCGGGTGCGGCCCGAGAAAAAACCTATATTCAGCGATCCTGGATGGTCCCATGGAGACCATGACTGAAGCTATCGATCTGACCCTGCCCGACGGCTCCGTGCGCACGGTGCCCGCCGGAACCACCCCGCTCGGCGTGGCCGCCACGATCGGCCCCCGGCTGGCCAAGGACGCCGTGGGCGCCGAGCTCGACGGCCGCAAGGTCGACCTGCGCCTGCCGCTCCAGACGGGGGGAGCGTTCCGCATCTTCACCGTCAAGAGCCCGGAGGCCGGCGAGTTCGTCCGCCACAGCGCCGAGCACGTGCTGGCCGACGCGGTCAAGCGGCTCTGGCCGGAGGCGGAGATCGACGCCGGGCGCCAGGACCACAGCGAGAAGTTCCAGTACGACTTCCGCTTCCCGCGCCCCTTCACCCCCGAGGACCTGGAGCGGATCGAGGCGAAGATGCGCGAGATCCTCGCCGAGGGGAGCGAGTTCGAGCGCGTCGAGGTCTCCCGCGAGGAGGCCGAGCGGATCTTCCGCGAGATGGGGGAGACGCTGAAGGTCGAGCGCCTGAAGGACATCCCGGCGGGGGAGACGATCACCCTCTACCGCGACGGCCGCTTCACCGACCTCTGCCGGGGCCCGCACGTGCGCAGCCTGTCGCAGGTCGGCGCGGTCAAGCTGCTCGAGGCCTCCGCCGTCTACTGGAAGGGGGACGAGGCCAACGAGCGCCTGCAGCGCATCTACGGCACCGCCTTCGCCACCCAGAAGGAGATGGACGAGCACCTGGCGCAGATCGAGCTGGCCCGGGCGCGCGACCACCGCCGGCTGGGGACGGAGCTCGACCTCTTCAGCTTCAATCCGCTGGCGCCGGCGATGCCGTTCCTCCATCCCAAGGGGGGCTCGATCTACGTCGCGCTGACCGACTACGTGCGCGGCCTCTACGCCCGCTACGGCTACGGCGAGGTGATCACGCCGCAGATCCTCGACGTCGAGCTGTGGAAGACCTCGGGGCACTACGACAACTACCGCGAGAACATGTTCTTCACCGAGGCCGACGAGCGGCAGATGGCGGTGAAGCCGATGAACTGCCCGTCGCACTGCCTGATCTTCGCGACCCGGCTGCGGTCGTACCGCGATCTGCCGATCCGCTACGCGGACTTCGGCCGGCTGCACCGCTACGAGCGCAGCGGCGTCACCAACGGCCTGTTCCGGGTGCGCTCCTTTGCGCAGGACGACGCTCACGTCTTCTGTACCGAGGAGCAGATCGAGGCGGAGGTGGTGGCGGTCGCCGAGATGATCCTCGAGGTCTACCGCACCTTCGGCTTCGCGGACGTGCGGATCGAGCTCTCCACCCGGCCGGCGAAGCGGATCGGCGCGGACGAGCTGTGGGACCGCGCCGAGGGGACGCTGGCGCGGGCGCTCGACGGCCGCGGGCTGACCTACCAGGTCAATCCGGGCGACGGCGCCTTCTACGGGCCGAAGGTCGACTTCCACGTGCGCGACTCGATCGGGCGGAGCTGGCAGCTCGGCACGGTGCAGCTCGACTACCAGATGCCGCGGCGCTTCGGGCTCTCCTACGTGGGGGCGGACGGCGCCGAGCACGTGCCGGTGATGATTCACCGCGCCATGCTAGGCTCTATCGAGCGCTTCATGGCGATCCTGATCGAGCAGACGGCGGGGGCGTTCCCGCTCTGGCTGGCGCCGGTGCAGGCGGTGGTGCTGCCGATCTCGGAGAAGTTCGCCGAGTACGGCGAGACGGTCCGCCGGTCGCTCGCCGCCGCCGGCGTGCGGGTGGAGCTCGACGCGCGCAACGAGAAGCTGGGCTACCGGATCCGCGAGGCGCAGATGCAGAAGGTCCCCTACATGCTGGTGGTCGGCGCCCGCGAGGCGGAGGAGGGGACGGTCTCGGCGCGGCGGCGGACGGGGGAGGATCTGGGCGCCCTGGCGATGGACGCGTTTCTCGCCCGGGTCCGCGACCTCACGGCGTCGCGCAGCCGCGAGCTTTAGGCACTTACAGTTTTGGGACTGAAAAGGAGAACCAGTCTGAACACGATCCTACGGGCCAAGGCCCGACGCTCTCAGGGGGTGAGCTGACATCGACAAGACGACGCGGATCAACGAGCGCATCCGGGTTCGCGAAGTGCGCCTGGTGGACGCCGAAGGTGGCCAGGGCGGCATCGTGCCGATCGAAGACGCGCTGCGGCAGGCCCAGGCGCTGAACCTCGACCTGGTGGAGGTGGCCCCGACGGCCAAGCCGCCGGTCTGCCGGATCATGGATTTCGGCAAGTTCCTCTACCAGCAGAAGAAGAAGTCGCACGAGTCGAAGAAGAAGCAGAAGATCATCCACGTCAAAGAGGTCAAGTTCCGGCCCAACATCGACGAGCACGACTACGACTTCAAGCTCAAGAACGCCATCCGGTTCCTGGGGGAAGGGGACAAGGTGAAGGCCACCGTCCAGTTCCGGGGCCGCGAGATGGCCCGCCAGGACCTCGGCCACAAGCTGCTCAAGCGCTTCGAGGCTGACCTGGGGGAGCATGGGGTGCTAGAATCGTCGCCCGAAATGGCGGGGAACCGGATGCACGTCATCTTCGGCCAGCCGCGCCACAGCGGGCCGCCGAAGCGGGGCTCCGACTCCGCCGACCAGAGATCCGAGCCCAGGGCCGCCGGGCCGCGAGCCGAGTCGAAGCCCGCCGAGCCGAAAGCCGCTGAGCCGAAGCCGGTCGTTGAGCCGGTAATTGGCGAGCAGAAGACTGGCGAGCCGAAGGCCGTATAACCAGCCGGCGGGGTGAAGACCCCGCCGGGAATCGAGCATGGGGCGGGAGCGGTTTCCGCCCATGAAAAGGAGACACCCGTGCCGAAGCAGAAGACGCACAAGGGTGCCGCGAAGCGTTTCAAGGTCACGGGAACGGGCAAGGTGACGCGTCACCAGTCGATGCACAGCCACATCCTGACCAAGAAGACCACCAAGCGGAAGCGCAACCTGCGCAAGTCCGTGGAGGTCTCGCCCGCTTTCGCCGGCACGCTCAAAGGGATGCTGCACCAGTAGGGCCACCCCCTACCGACAGCCCGACAATCAATCCGGCCTCCGGAGGGAAGGACCTGCCCCCCGGAGCCGCGGCCCCCTCGGCGCCGTTCCGCATGGAACCGGCGCCCGAGCGCGGGTCTTGACCGCTCCCCCCGCTACGGGCGTGGAGCAGAAACGAGGTTCGTAAGATGGCTCGTGTCAAGCGCGGAAACAAGCGCCTTCAAAAACGGAAGAAGATCCTCAAGCTCTCCAGCGGCTTCTGGGGCACCAAGTCGAACGCCTACCGCATCGCCAAGCAGGCGGTGGACAAGGCGGGCGTCTACGCCTACCGCGACCGGCGGCAGAAGAAGCGGCAGCTCCGCAGCCTCTGGATCATCCGCATCAACGCCGCCGCCCGGCTCCATGGGCTCAACTACAGCCGCCTGATCGCCGGCCTCAACGCCGCCGGCTCGCTGCTCGACCGCAAGGTGCTGGCGGATCTCGCCGTCACCGATCCCGCCGGGTTCGCCGGTCTGGCGGAGCTGGCGAAGGGGGCGATCGAGGCCCAGGGCACTCCCACGCGCGCGGCTGCCGCGGAGGCTTGAGCTGAGCGCCGGCGAGACCCGGGCGGGGATCGCCGCCGTGGAGTCCCGGGGCGGGGAGTTCGAGCGCGCGGCCTCCGCGGTCCGCGACCGCGCCGGCTGGGAGGCCCTGCGCGTGGAGTGGATCGGCCGCAAGCAAGGGATCGTCCGCTCGCTGCTCGACGACATCAAGCAGGTCGAGCCGGCGGACCGCCGGGCCTATGGCGAGGCGGTCAACCGGCTGAAGGCCACGGTCGAGCAGCGGCTCGCCGGGCTGGAGGCCGGGCTCCTCGAGGCCGAGCGGCAGACGGCCCGCCGCGCCGCCGCGGTGGACGTCACCCTGCCCGGGCGGCCGCCCCGGCTGGGGAGCCTCCACCCGGTGACCCTGGTCATCCGGGAGATGGAGGAGATCTTCGCCGAGCTGGGCTACAGCGTCGCCGAGGGGCCGGAAGTCGAGACCGACTACCACAACTTCGAGGCGCTGAACTTCCCTAAGGACCACCCGGCGCGCGACACCCAGGACACCTTCTTCCTGGAGAACGGCCTGCTGCTGCGCACCCACACCTCGCCGGTGCAGATCCGCACCATGCTGTCGCGCCAGCCCCCCATCCGGGTGATCTGCCCGGGGCGGGTGTTCCGCAACGACAACGACCTGCGCCACTCGCCCATGTTCCATCAGGTCGAGGGGCTGGCGGTCGCCGAGGGGATCACCGTCGGCCATCTCAAGGGGACGCTGCTCGCCTTCCTGCGGCGGCTGTTCGCGCCGGACGTCGAGATCCGCCTGCGGCCGAGCTTCTTCCCGTTCACCGAGCCGTCGGCCGAGGTGGACGTCACCTGCCAGACCTGCAAGGGGGCCGGCTGCGAGGTCTGCTCCGGCACCGGCTGGATGGAGATCCTCGGCTGCGGCATGGTCGATCCGCGGGTCCTCGCTGGGTGCGACATCGATCCGGACGTCTACTCCGGCTTCGCCTTCGGCATGGGGGTCGACCGGGTGGCGATGAACCGCTACGGCGGCATCCCCAACATCCGGCTCCTGTTCGAGAACGACGAGCGCCTGCTGCGGCAGGTGCGGGGCTAGCCATGGAATTCTCCCTCTCCTGGCTCGCCGAGTACGTCGACCTCCCGGCCGATCCCAAGGACCTCGCCCGCCGGCTGACCGCCGCGGGCCTGGCGGTCGAGGGGGTGTCGGCTCACGATGGCGATACGGTGCTCGACATCGACATCACCACCAACCGGCCGGACGCGATGAACCACTTCGGGCTGGCGCGGGAGATCGCGACGATCTACGGCCTGCCGCTGCGCCGGCCGGCCGCCGCGCCCGTCGAGGCCGCGGAGCGGACGGCGGACGCCGTCCACGTCACCCTCGAGGACGCCGAGGGGTGCCCGCGCTTCGCCGCCCGGGTGGTCCGCGGCGTCGAGGTCGGCCCCAGCCCCGAATGGCTGCGCCAACGGCTGGAGGCGATCGGCCTGCGGTCGATCAACAACGTGGTGGACGTCACCAACTTCATCCTCTGGGAGCTGGGGCAGCCGCTCCACGCCTACGACCTGGCGAAGCTCACGGGGGGAGAGATCCCCGCGATAGTGGCGCGGCGGGCGCGCGCCGGGGAGCGGCTGACCACCCTCGACGGCGTGGAGCGCGAGCTCGATCCCGAGATCCTGGTGATCGCGGACGGCGGCGATGGCGGAGGGCGGCCGGTCGGCCTGGCGGGGGTGATGGGCGGCCTGGACAGCGAGGTCACCGACGCCACCCGCGACCTCCTGATCGAGGGGGCTCATTTCGACCGCCGGCGGGTGCGCGCGGCGGCCAAGCGGTTCGGCCTCCACACCGACGCCAGCCACCGCTTCGAGCGCGGCGCCGATCCCGAGATCTGCGCCGAGGCGGTGAGCCGGGCGGCGGCCCTGATCGCCCAGGTGGCGGGGGGGACCGTCCTCGCCGGGGTGATCGACGAGCGGGCCGCGGGGCGCTCCTGGCAGCGCCACGGCCATCTCGACCTGGCGCGGCTCGACGCCTTCGCCGGCGCCGGCATCCCCGCCGCCGACGCCGAGCGCTGGCTCACCGGCCTGGGGTTCGGCGTCGACCGCTCCGCGGCGGGCTCCTGGCGGATCACCGTCCCCTCCTGGCGCTACTTCGACTTCCCGCCGCGCCCGGAGCCGCCGCACCACGTCTATCCGCAGGACCTCTACGAAGAGGTCATCCGGATGTACGGCTTCGACCACATCCCGGCGGCGCTGCCGGCCATCCCGGGGGCGGACGCGCCGCGGGCGCCCTACCAGATCCGCCGCGAGCGGGCGCGCCGGCAGCTCGCCGCCTCCGGCTACGTCGAGACCATCCACTTCGCCTTCCTCGATCCGGCGCGCGACGCGGCGTTCCCCAGCCTGCGGCCGGAGGCGAAGCCGATGCGCCTGGCCAATCCGCTCTCCGAGCAGTATTCGGTGCTGCGGCGCTCGCTGGCGCCGAACCTGGTGGAGACCGCCCGCTTCAACCAGCGCCGGGGGCTCCCCGCGGTGCGCATGTTCGAGATCGCCACGGTCTTCTACGAGAGCACGCCGGGGGAGATCCCGGACCAGCCGGAGCACGTGGGTCTGGTCTGCGGCGGCCGGGTGGGGAGCCCCTGGCAGCGGGAGGTGGAGCTCGACCTCTTCGACCTCAAGGGGACGGTCGAGGCGCTGGCCGCCGACTTCGGCGTGACGCTGGAGGTCCGGCCGGCCGAATTGTCGGGATTGTTGCCAGGACTCCTTGCCGGCAACGCGGCGGAGCTGCTGCGGGATGGGAGTGTGGTGGGCTACTTCGGCCGGGTGGAAGAGGAAGAGGGATATCCGCTCTACGTGGCCGAGCTGGCCATGGAGGCGCTCGCCGGGGGGGACCCGAGCCTGGCGATCTCCATCCCATCGCGCTATCCCGGGATCTCGGCCGACCTCACGCTCACCCATGCTGTCGCGACCCCCTGGGCGGAGATCGACCGGACGATCCGGGAGCTGGCGCCGCCCGACCTCGTCTCCTGGGAAGCTCAAGGTGCGCTACCGCGGGCCGGGGGTGCCCGAGGGGGCGGTGAACACGACGGTCTCGTTCCACTACAACGCGCGCGAGCGCTCGCTCACTCAAGGCGAGGTCAACGAGCGCCAGCTCGGCCTCAACCAGGAGCTCGAGCGCCGCTTCGGCTGGAAGGGATAGGAAGCCGTGGAGATCGAGTGGCTGGACAGTCTGGAATCCCGGGTCCGCGACGCCGTCGTGCGCCTGGGCGAGATGCGGCAGGAGAACGGCGCCCTGCGCGAGCGGGTCGAGGAGCTGGAGACCCGGCTCGCCGCGACGGCCATTCCGCCGGCCCGTCCGGAAGACGAGCCGGAGCGGGACGGGGACGAAGAGGCTGAGACCGCGGCGCTCCGCGCCCACGTCCGCGCCCTGGAGGCCAACCTCGCCGCCGCCGAGACCGAGCGCGCCGAGGCCGCCGCGGCGGCGAAGAGCTGGGAGGTCGAGCGCGAGGAGGTGCGGCGGCGGGTGGAGGCGCTGACCGGAAGGCTGGAGGGGTTGGTGGAGGGGTAACCCCCTACCCCCGCTCCGCCCCGATCACCTCGGCGATCCCCTTCACCCCGTCCCGCTCCATCAACGCCAGCAGCTCCCGGTTGATCCGCCGCGGCAGGCCCGGCCCCTCGTAGACCAGAGCGGTGTAGACCTGCACCAGCGACGCCCCGGCCTTCAGCCGCCGGTAGGCCTCGGCCCCGGAATCGATGCCGCCGGCGCTGATCAGGATCGCCCTGCCGAAGAGGGCCTTCGCCACCGCCTCGAAGATCCCGAAGCTCTTCTCGCGCAGGACCCGGCCGGAGAGGCCGCCGAAGTCCTTCGCTCCCGGCAGCAGCGAGTAGTCGGTCGTGGTGTTGGTGGCGATCACCCCGGCGGCGCCGGCAGCGACCGCGGTCTCGCTCAAGGTCACCGCCGCGCCGGGCTCCAGGTCCGGGGCGATCTTCACCAGGATCGGCTTGCCGGTGATCCCCTTGGCCAGTCCGAAGAGGGCGCGCAGGAAGTCCTCGTTCTGGAGGTCGCGCAGCCCCGGGGTGTTGGGCGAGGAGAGATTGATCACCAGGTAGTCGCAGACGGCGTGCAGGCCGCGGATCAGCATCTCGTAGTCGGTGAGCGCCTTCTCGGGCGGGGTCGCCTTGTTCTTGCCGACGTTGACGCCGAGCGCCAGGGGCGCGGGGAAGGCCCGTTCCAGGCGGCGGCGCATCTCCGCCATGCCGCCGTTGTTGAAGCCGAGGGCGTTCTGCAGGCTGCGCTCGGCGGCGTGGCGGAAGAGGCGCGGCTTCGGGTTCCCGGCTTGCGGCAGGGGGGTGACCGTCCCCACCTCGCCGAAGCCGAAGCCGAGGGCGGGCAGGGCGCCCACGGCGGTGGCGTCCTTGTCGAAGCCGGCGGCGAGCCCCAGGGGGTTGGGGAGCTCGCGGCCGAAGAGGGTCTGGCGCAGGGGGGCGGCGTCCACCAGGTTGCGCCGGGCGAGGAGCTCCACGGCCCCGGGAACCGCCTGCGCCGCGCGCAGGGCGCCCATGCCGAGGCCGTGGCTGGTCTCGGGATCGAGCCCGAAGAGCAGCGGGCGCAGGGCGGGGTAGAGCCGTTTCGAGGGCATCGGGAGGGGGATTGTAGAACGCCGCCGGTCTGCCGGGACGGCACGATTCCCCCCTTGCCGGCCGGTTTTGGCACCTGTGGTATAGTGCCTTTAGCCAAACCGCTGGCATTACGTCACTTGCTGGCCGGGTAGGCACTACCGACGGATGGATGAGCCATGCCTACTTCAACCATGACGCAGGTTGAGATCTTCGGCGAGGTGTACAACGTCCGGGGTAGTGACGAGAATGGGCATCTCCAGGAGCTGGCCGACCTCGTGGACCGCAAGATGCGGGAGGTGGCCGAGCGGGTGAAGGGCGATACGGCCCGGATTGCCATTCTGGCGGCGCTCAATCTCGCCGACGAGCTGTTCCAGATTCAGCAGCGACAAGATGGGGAACGGGTCGAGATCCAGGAGAAGGTGGCGGCGCTGACGGAGGAATTAAGTCATGCCCTCGAGGGTTGAAACGGTGGCAACGGCGGCGCCCGCTCAAGATATGATGGAACAAGGGTTGGCATCCCCTGTGTGGTTCGTGATGGGTACTACGATTGTAGAACCAACATTCATTCCACGGGAGTCTTTTACTCGTGTGGCCCGTGCCAGCCTCGCTCGTACGAGGACGCTAACGGCTCACGAAGCGGACACCCACCTGGCGCGTTTCAGGTTCTAAACGCACGGCCCACACGGCCGCGCGGGGGATGCCTTTAAACCTCTCTCCTCCCCGGAGGAGCCTTCCAGGATCTCGCCGGGTCCCTTTGTAGATAAGGGGTAACCGGTGAACATCGCAAGCATCATCGTGGCCGTGGCGGTTCTCGCCGCCGCGGTCCTGGTCCTCCTCCTCGGATGGCGCTCGCTCCGCCAGGAGTCGAAGCGCGTGCTGGAGGCCGCCCGCCGCGAGGCCGACCAGGTCATCGAGGAGGCCCGCCGGCAGAGCGAGACCCAGATGCGCGAGACCGAGATCGCCGCGCGCGAGAAGCTCCTGCAGGCGCGCAGCGAGTTCGAGAAGGTCTCGCGCAAACGGCGCTCGGAAGCTCGAGGTCCAGGAGCGCCGCCTCACCCAGAAGGAAGACAGCCTCGACAAGCGCAGCGAGGAGCTCGCCCGCCGCGACAAGGAGCTCTCCCAGCTCGACCGCGGGGTCGCCACGCGCGAGAAGAGCGTCGAGAAGCGCGAGGCCGAGCTTCGAGCGGATGGTCGGCGAGCAGCGGACCAAGCTCGAGCAGATCGCCGGCCTCACCGCCCAGCAGGCCAAGGAAGAGCTGATCCGGGTGATGGAGGACGAGTCGCGGATCGAGGCCGCCCACATCGTCAAGCGGATCGAGGACGAGGCCCGCGAGCAGGCCGCCCGCCAGGCCCAGCGGATCATCGGCATGGCCGTCCAGCGCGCCGCCTCGGACTACGTCTCGGAGACCACGGTCTCAGTCGTCATGCTCCCCAACGACGAGATGAAGGGGCGCATCATCGGCCGCGAGGGGCGCAACATCCGGGCGCTGGAGACGGCGACGGGGGTGGACCTGATCGTCGACGACACGCCGGAGGCGGTGATCCTCTCCGGCTTCGACCCCTTCCGCCGCGAGGTGGCCCGGGTGGCGCTCGAGCGGCTGATCGTCGACGGCCGCATCCATCCCGCCCGCATCGAGGAGATCGTCGAGAAGGTCAAGGCCGAGTTCGAGCAGAAGATCCTCCAGGAGGGGGAGGCGGCGCTGCTGGAGCTGGGCATCCCCGGCATGCACCCGGAGCTGATCAAGCTGCTCGGGCGCCTGCGCTACCGCACCTCCTACGGCCAGAACGTGCTCCACCACAGCAAGGAGGTCGCCTTCCTCGCCGGCACCATGGCGGCCGAGCTCAAGGTCAACGTCGCCATCGCCCGCCGCGGCGGCCTGCTGCACGACGTCGGCAAGGCGATCGACCGCGAGATGGACGGCACCCACCTGCAGATCGGCATCGACCTGCTGCGCAAGTATGGCGAGACCGAGGAGGTGGTCCACTCGATGGCCTGCCACCACGGCGACTACGACCCGCAGACGGTGGAGGCCGTGCTGGTGACCGCCGCCGACGCCCTGTCGGCCGCCCGGCCGGGCGCCCGGCGCGAGGTGCTGGAGACCTACGTCAAGCGGCTGGAGAAGCTGGAGGAGATCGCCTCGGCGTTCAAGGGGGTGCAGAAGACCTTCGCCATCCAGGCCGGCCGCGAGATCCGCATCATCGTCGACAGCGGCAAGATCGGCGATGAGGCCGCCCTCTGGCTCTCCAAGGACATCGCCCGCAAGATCGAGCAGGAGCTGACCTACCCCGGCCAGATCAAGGTCACGGTGATCCGCGAGACCCGGTCGGTCGAGTACGCGCGGTAGGAGGGGGTACGGGATGAAGCTCCTCTTCGTCGGCGACGTGATCGGCAAGCCCGGGCGGCGGGCCCTGCGCAACCAGATCCCCCGGCTGGTGGACCACCACCGGATCGACTACGTGGTGGTCAACGTCGAGAACTCCGCCGGCGGCTTCGGCGTCACCCCGGACGTGCTGCGGGAGATCGAGGACCTGGGCATCGACGTCTACACGACCGGCAACCACGTCTGGGACAAGAAGGAGGGGGTGGAGATCCTCGATCGCCATCCCAAGCTCCTGCGCCCCGCCAACTACCCCGACGGCAACCCCGGCCGGGGGCTGCACCTGGGGGAGACGGCGGCCGGCATCCCCGTCGCGGTGATCAACCTCGAGGGGGTGGTCTACATGAGCAACCTCGACTCGCCGTTCCACAAGGCGGACGCCCTGCTGCGCGGGCTCGACCCGAAGTACAAGGTCATCCTGGTCGACTTCCACGCCGAGCTCACCAGCGAGAAGCAGGCGATGGGCTTTTATCTCGACGGCCGGGTGAGCGCCGTGCTCGGCACCCACACCCACGTCCCCACCGCCGACGAGCGGATCCTCCCCCAGGGGACGGCACTGCAGACCGACGTCGGCATGACCGGCCCGTACGACTCGGTCATCGGCATGCGGGTGGACAAGGTGATGAAGCGATTCCTGCTCCAGACCCGCTCCTCCTTCGAGGTCGCCAAGAACGACGTGCGCCTCGCCGGCGCCATCGTCGATGTCGACGAGGAGACCGGCAAGGCGCGGGGGATCGAGCGGCTGCTGGTGCCCGACCCCCAGGGCTGACGGGCGAGGAGGCCTACTTGTCCTTGGCGGGCCAGCGGGCGAAGTAGCCGTCGATCCAGGCGATGTCCTGATCGAGCTCGGCGGCCGGGAAGGCGCCGGTCTCATAGGTACTTCCCGAGAAGCGGCCGTCCCTGCCGGCGCTGCGGACCGCCATCACCCGGATGGCATTGGGGTCCTGGGTGTTGAGCCGGAACTCGTAAGGGTGACCCCAGCCGTCCTTCTCGGGGATCCCGGCGATGTATTTGGGGACCAGGAGCTTCGCCAGGTCCTGCCGCGAGATCACCGGCACGGCCGTGAAGTCGACGCTCGTCGTCTTGCTCTCCTCCTCCGCCTTCTTGTGGCTCTCCTCGCTCCGTTTGGACGCCACCTGGTCCTTGTACCAGGTCCACATCGCCGTACCGACGGCGCGAGTGTCCTTGATTGTCTTCTTCGTGGGGTCGGGGCTGGAGAGTCCTGCGGCCGGGGAGGCCGCCAGCAGGCTCACCGAAGCCAGGGCCAGGCTCGTCATGACCAGGAAACCGTTGCGCAGATTCATTTGCTTTCTCCTTTCGAGAGTTGAGCTGACGAAGAGGAGTGTACCACTTAGTGTATTAGAACACCAGTACAGTTCTATTCGGCCGGCGGAGCCCGGTGGATGAGCCAGAGGTTGCGGGCATAGATGAAGAAGCCGGTGGCCTGGCCGGCGATGAACACGGGGTCCCGCTGGTGGATGGCGTAGGCGAGCAGCACCGCCCCGCCGCCCAGGCTCAGGTACCAGAAGGAGCGGGGGACGACGCTCTGCTTGCGCCGCTCGGAGGCGATCCACTGGACGAAGAAGCGGCCGAAGAAGAAGGCTTGGCCGATGAAGCCGATGGCGATCCAGATGCGGTGTTCCAAACGTCGATCTCCTCGGACAGGCTGCGGTCGATCCGGCGCTTCCGCATCCAGCGCACGGCGAACAGGTCCGCCAGCGCCCGCCCGAGCCGGTTGCCGATGTTGTATTTGGGCTGGCCGTGGAGGCGCGGCCGGTGGTGGACGGGGATCTCGACGACGCGCGCGCCCTCCATCCTGAGCAGGGTGGGGAGGAAGCGATGGGCGCCGTCGAACATGGGGACGCGGCGCAGGACCTCGGCGCGGCAGGCGCGCAGGGTGCAACCGACGTCGGTGACTTCGTCGCGGGTGAGCCGGTTGCGCACCCGGTTGGCGACGCGGGAGGAGGCCCGGCGCACCCAGGAGTCCCGCCGGGGCGTGCGCACGCCGCTCACCACGTCGTGGCCGTCCAGGCGCTCGAGGAGCCGGGGGATGTCCGCCGGATCGTTCTGCAGGTCGGCGTCGAGGGTGACCACGATGCCGCCGCGGGCGAAGCGGTAGCCGGCGTCGAGGGCGGCGGACTGCCCGGAGTTGCGCCGCTGATGGATGATCCGCGCCGCCGGGTCCTCCCGGGTGAGCCGCCGCAGGACTCCGGCGCTGCCGTCGGTGCTGCCGTCGTCGACGTAGATCACCTCGTAGGAGCGCCCCAGCGGCCGCATCGCCTGCCGGATCTCGGCGGCCAGGAGGGGGAGGCTCTCCTCCTCGTTGTAGATCGGAATGACGATGGAGATCTCCGGCGGCACGGGGGTCTCCCGGTCGCGGGGGGCGGATGGCGGCATGCGGTATCTTACTCGCATGAGATTCCTGAAGACCGGACCCCTGTTCCTCCTCTTCACCCTCTTCACCTTGGCGGCGGCGCCCGCCCACGCCACGGAGCCGGCGTACGTGAGCTTGAGCGCCGGCGCGTTCAACCTCCGCTCGGCCACCCGCCCCGAGATCGCGGGGGAGGTACGGTTCACCCGTCACCGGTTCCACTGGCTCCCCGGCTTCCTTCCGGAGCTCTCCCCGGTCACCGGGGCGATGGTGAACTCGCAAGGGGCGTTCTACGTCTACGGCGGCCTGCGGGCCGACATGCCGCTGGGGCCCCCGGCGTCGTCGCCGTGGGAGTTGAGCATCCAGTTCGCGCCCGGCGTCTACAGCCACGGCGAGCGAGGGGTTCAAGCTCGGCGGTCCGATCGAGTTCCGCTCCGGGATCGAGATCTCCCGCCAGCTCGGCGACGCCGGGGAGAATCGAGGGCGGATCGGGCTGATGCTGTTCCACCTCTCGAACGCGCACATCTACGTGCACAACCCGGGGAGCGAATCGCTGGTCGTCACCTACACTTTCCGTCCATGAGCCCGCCGTCAGCCCTGTGCTATCCTTCTCGGGCCATGGCGGTCGATCCCGAGCTGTTGGAAATCCTGGTCTGCCCGAAGTCCAAGGGCGAGCTGGAGCTGATCGAGCTGCCGCGGGAGATCCGCGGCGCTCTGGTGGAGAAGTACCGCGAGCACTTCCGCGACGAGGAGCCGGTGGTGGAGCAGGGGCTCTACTGCGCTACGTCCGGCCTGGTCTACCCCGTCGTCTCCGACATTCCGATCATGCTCATCGAGGAGGCGCTCCCTGCCTCCGCCGTCGGACGCTGAGACCGGCGCGGATACCGCCGCCGAATCCCGCGCCGCGCGGATCGGCTACGGCCTGTTCGTCGCCCACTTCGCGGCGCTCTTCGCCATCGCCATCTCCGAGATCCTGCTCGGGCTGACGCTCCTCTCGCTCCCCTGGACGCGCCGCCGGCGGGTGCCCTGGAAGGATCTGGCGCCGCTGCTGATCCCGCTGGGCGTCTACGTGCTGATGCTCCTGGGGTCGATCGCCGCCTCCTACGATCCGGTGGCCAGCCTGCGCTACCTGTCGGACCTCTTCGCGCTCTCCACCCTCGTCATGGCGCCACTGCTGGTGCGCCGGGAAGCGGCAGGTCCGCCTGCTGGTCGACGTGCTGATCGGTCTCGCCGCCCTGCTCGCCTGCGAGGGGATCTTCCAGTACCTCCTCGGCGCCAACGACATCGACCGGCGGATCCGCGGGCCGTTCTCGCACTACATGACCTTCTCGGGGTTCCTGCTGATCAGCGACCTGCTGCTGCTGGCCGCGATGGTCTACGCCGGCCGCTGGCGGAGCCCCTGGCGGTGGGCGGCGCTGGCGGTGATCAACGCCGCTCTCCTCGGCACCTACACGCGCAACGCCTGGGTGGCGCTGGCGCTGTCGCTGACCGTGCTGATCCTGATCCGCAGGCCGCGGCTGCTGCTGGCCTACCTGCCGGCGGCGGCGCTGTTCGTGGTGCTCGCGCCGGTGCCGGTGCTCCACCGGGTGGCCTCGATCGCCGACCTGCGCGACGCCTCGAACTACGATCGCCTGTGCATGCTGAAGGCCGGGCTGACGATGGTGCGGGAGCGTCCCCTGTTCGGCATCGGCCCGGATCTGGTCAAGCGGCGCTACGCCATCTACCGGCCGCTCTCGGCGCCGCGCCTCGAGGTGCCCCATCTGCACAACAGCTGGCTGCAGATCGCGGCCGAGCAGGGGCTCCCCTCTCTCGCCGCCTACCTGGCCCTGACCCTCTCCTCGGCCACGCTCGCCTGGCGGCGGTTCGTGCGCGAGGGGGGGCGCCTCGGCCCCGGGCGGACCTCTACGTCGGCGTCCTGGTCGCCCTGCTCGCCTTCAACCTGGCCGGCCTGTTCGAGAACAACTGGGGAGACACCGAAGTGCAGCAGCCGATCCTGTTCGTGCTGGCCATCCCCTTCTGCCTTCAGGTGGCCGAGCGCGCCGGGAGCGCGGACGAGCGGGCGCAACTCCAGGCGAGTGAGTGATATATAGGCATCCGGGGCACAACCGTTGCAGCGTCGCCCCGGCGGACTCGGAGCGCCCTGGGAATGATGCCGTTTTGACGCGCAGCGACGATCTCAAGCGAGGACGGGAGCCGTCCGCCATGCGCCTCGATCAGCTCCTGGTGGAGCGCGGGCTGTTCCCCAGCCGCGAGCAGGCGCGGCGGGCGGTCATGGCGGGTACGGTGCAGGTGGAGGGGCGCCGGGTGGACAAGCCGGGAACCGCGGTCGCCGGGAGCTCCCGCGTCGAGGTGCTGGCGCCGAAGGAGCCCTTCGTGTCGCGCGCCGGACGGAAGCTGGCGCACGCGCTGGATCACTTCGGCCTCGATCCCGGGGGCTGGATCTGCCTCGACACCGGGGCTTCGACCGGGGGCTTCACCGACTGTCTCCTGCAGCGCGGGGCGGCGCGGGTCTATGCCCTCGACGTCGGCTACGGCCAGCTCGACCTGCGGCTGCGCAACGACCCCCGGGTGGTGGTGATGGAGCGGATCAACGCCCGCCACCTGGCGCCGGACGCGCTGGCGGAGCCCTGCGACCTGGTCACCATCGACGTCTCCTTCATCTCCGTGCTCAAGATCCTCCCCGCCCTGCTGCCGCATCTCGCGCCCGGCGGCCTGCTGCTGCCGATGATCAAGCCGCAGTTCGAGGCCGGCCGTGGGGCGGTGGGCAAGGGGGGAATCCTGCGCGACGAGGAGGTCCGCCGGCGGGTGATCGACGAGTGCGCGGCGGGGATCGCCGCGCTCGGGCTCGAGCCGCTCGGCGTCTTCGATTCGCCGGTGGCCGGCATGGGCGGCAACCGCGAGGCGTTCGCCCTCTTCCGGAAGGGGGCGCGTGAGCTGCCGGGCGTCCCAGCGCGTCGGGATCGTCGCCAAGATGACGAACCCGGAGGCCGTCCACACCGCCCAGGAGCTGGCGGAGTGGCTGCGCCGCCGCGGCGTCGAGGCGGCGCTCGACGAGGCCATCCTGCGCGAAGGCGGCCTGCACGGGGAGACCACCTTCCAGCCCGGACGGCGTCTACGACCTGGTGGTGGTGCTCGGCGGCGACGGCACCCTGCTCTCGGTGGCGCGCACGCTCACCCGCGGGGTGCCGATCCTGGGGGTCAACCTGGGCAACCTCGGGTTTCTGACCGAGATCAACCGCGGCGAGCTGTACCCCGCCATGGTCCAGGTGCTGGAGGGAAGGTTCGAGCTCGAGGAGCGCTCGCTGTTCGACGTCGAGCTGCAGCGCGACGGCGGCGCGCCCACCCGCTTCCGGGTGCTCAACGACGCGGTGATCACCAAGAGCGCTCTCGCCCGCATCATCGAGCTGACGCTGCGGGTAAGGGGGCACCTGATCGCCCGCTTCCGCGCCGACGGCCTGATCATCTCGACCCCCACCGGCTCGACCGCCTACAACCTGTCGGCGGGCGGGCCGATCCTCGATCCGCTGCTGCCGGTGGCGGTGCTCACCCCGATCTGCCCGCACGCCCTGTCGCTGCGCCCGATCGTGGTCCCCGACGACGGACCGATCGAGGTGACGCTCGAGACGCAGGCCGAGGAGGTCTACCTGACGCTCGACGGCCAGGAGGGGACCTCGCTCGGCTTCCGCGACACCGTGCGCATCACCCGCGGTGCCGCCAAGGTGCGGCTCGCCAAGGTGAGCGGCCGGAGCTTCTACGACAGCCTGCGCGGCAAGCTCCGGTGGGGAGGGCTGGCCGCCGCCTCCGAGGTGCGCGATCCCTGGGGGGATGGAGGGGGCGGAGGGGGAGCTCCCGAGTGAGCGAGCCGGAATCCCCCGTGCTCCAGGAGCCGGATCTCACCGGAGACGCCGGCGCGCCGGCGCCCGGCCGGGTGCGGCGCTGGGTGGTGCGCCCCTTTTTCTGGGGGCTCCTCCTGCTGGTCGCCCTCACCGCCGCGGCGTGGTTCCTGCTGCAGAGCCAGCTCGTGCGCCGCAAGGCGGTGGAGCGGGCCGTGGTGGCCGCCCGGCAGTACCTGCACCGGGACGTCAGGATCGGCAGCATCGACTTTACGCTCTTTCCCGCCACCGTCGAGCTGCGGGACCTGGTGATCCCCGGCCCGCGGCCGTCCGATCCGCCGGTCCTGCGCGTGCCGTTCGTCAGCGCGCGGATGTCGATCCAGGACCTCCGGGGGCGGGTGTTCAACATCGACGAGATCGAGGTCTCCCGCCCGGAGGTCTACCTCCAGTTCAATCCCGACGGATCCAGCAACCTGCCGGACTTCGGGTCCGGTGCCAGCGGGGGAGGGCCCGGCCAGGTGGAGGTCCGGATCGGGCACATCCTGGTCCAGGACGGCACCCTGCGGCTCAACGAACGCCAGACGCCGCTGCGCCTGGACGCGCGGGCCGTCTGGGGGCGGGTGATCGGTCGCGCCGACCGCGCAGACAGGGGGGCAACCGCCTCGACCTGCTGGCCACCGCCCAGGAGGTCGTCACCACCCTGCCGAAGGCGAAGCCTTATCGGTATACCGTTTCGGCCAAGGGAAGCATCCTGCCGGACCAGGGGCGGATCCGGGTCGCCAGCGTCCGCCTCGCGGGACCGGACCTGACGGGCAAGGTCGACGGCTTCATCGACTACCGGGCGGAGAGCCGGCGGGTCGAGCTGGGGCTCCAGGCGGACGGCGCCGTCCAATGGGTGAACCGGGTCGGCTACGTGGAGCTGCCGCTGGGCGGGCCGGTCGCCGCCGGCGCGCATTTCGTCTGGACGCCGGCGGGCTGGAGCTATCGCGGCACCGCCGCCTCCCCCGCCTCGCCGCGCTCGGCCGGGTGATCCAGGACATCCAGGCGAAGTTCACCGGCGGCCCGGACGGCGTCGACGTGCAGGTGGAGCGCGCCCGGTACGCCGGCGGCTCGATCAAGGGACTGGTCTCGGTCGATATCAGGGAGAAGGGGCCCGGCACGCCGGTCTCGCTGGACCTCGATCTGGCGGACCTCTCGATCCACCATCTCCTCGCCGACCAGTTCCCCGGCGAGGCCCTGCCCATCGTGAGCGGTCTCTCCGGCCGCGCCGGCGGCACGTTCGAGTACCGGTTCAACACCGAGCGCGTGCTCGCCGGCAGCGGGCGGGCCGCCCTCCACGTCCGGGGGACGAGCGAGACCGGGCTGCCGGTCGAGGGGGATCTGCCCGTTACCCTCAGCCGCGGGGTGATCTCCGGCCGCGACCTCCACCTGACCCTGCCCGGCCAGGACGTGACCTCGTCCGGCTTCACCTACGATCTCCAGCGCGGCGCCGGGCGCCTGGATTTCCAGCTCGCCAGCCGCGACGTGGGGCCGCTCGGGCCGATCCTCCTGGGACCGCCGAAGCGGGGGGAGCCCCCCGCCTTCTGGCTCCCCTCGGTGGGGCACGGCACGGCCGCGGGCACGATGGAGTTCGCCCGCAAGGAGTACGCGCTCAGCCTGCAGCTCGATCTCCAGGGGGTGACGGCGCCGGTGACGGCGGCGGACACGGTCCACGGCTCGCTCAATCTCAACCCGCGGGCGGTCGACGGCCTGCGGCTCGAGATGACCCGCAATGGCGGCGCCCTGCTGGTCACCGGCCGCGTTCCGCTGGCGGAGGCGGGGAAGACGGTCGCCTCGCAGCCGCTCTCCCTGGCGATCGACGCCGCGCAGTGGCCGGCCGCCGGGCTCGCCTACCTCGTGTCGCCGGACCTCTTGAAGCGGTTCCAGGGCGAGCTCTCCGGCCGCGTCGACCTCACGGGCCTTGCCGATCACCTGAGCGGCCGCGCCGACGCCACGGTCGCGGACCTCGTGGCCTACGGCGTGCCGCTGGGCAAGGCGCGGGCGGCGATCTCCTTCGACGGCGGCAGGATCACCGTCGAGCAAGGGCAGGTGGACACCGCCGCGGGGACCGTCTTCGCGCGCGGCAGCTTCGACCCGGCGAGCGAGGCGCTGAGCCTCACCGCCCAGGGGGCTTCCCTCGCGCTCGGCGCCGATCCGTTTGCCCGCTACCTGGGGGGCGAGCTCACCGGCCGGATGAGCGTCGACGCGACGGTCTCGGGGACCCTGAAGCAGCCGAAGGGGACCGTCTCCGTGCGCGGCCGGGAGCTGGCGCTACGCGGCCGGCCGCTTGGGCCCCCGGGGCAGGAGACGAGCGCCACCGCCACCTGGGACGGCCAGCGGGTCGACGTGCGCGGCTCGCTCCTGGGGCTCGCCGCCTTCCAGGGGAACGGCCGGCTGGACCGCCAGGGGGCTGACGTGGCGATCGACCTGCGCAGCGACCAGTTGGGAGTCCTGGCGCGCGCCCTCTCGCCGCAGCCCCTGCCGGACTTCAGCGGCTCCCTCACCGGTACCGCGTCGCTCGGGGCCGACTTCGGCGCCGGCACCTGGCACGCCGTCCTGCGGCTCCCCGAGCTGCAAGCTCCAGTACCAGAAACGGACGATCGCCAGTCGCGAGCCGGTGGTGGTGGAGCTGGCGCCCGAGCGCGCCACGATCCGCTCCTTCTACCTGGCCGAGCCCGGAACCGAGAACGAGCTGGCCGCCTCCGGCACGGTGGGCTTCGGCGGCAACGTGCCGCTCGATCTGCGGTTCCAGAGCACCCTGTCGGCCACCTGGGCGGGGCTCTTCCTGCCGCCGGAGTACCGGGTGGAGGGGGCCGTCGACCTCCTCGGGGCCGTGCGCGGCACCCTGAGCGACCCCTCGCTGAGCGGGGAGGGGGAGGTGCGCGGCGGCCGGCTGATCGTGCCCGCCCTGGCCCAGTCGGTCGACGACATCAACGGCTTCCTCTACTTCAGCCGCGACCAGATCTCCGTCAACGTGCCGCACGCCCGCCTGGGACCCACGGGAACCCTCCGCGTCTCGGGCAACCTGACCCTGCCGGGACCCGGCCGCAAGCTCGCCTACAACTTCGGCGTCCAGGCGGCCAACGTCAGCGCCCGCTTCCCCGAGTTCCTCAACAACCGCGGCAACGCCGAGCTGTCGCTGATCTCGGGCGACTCGGGGCTGCTGGTCGCCGGAACGGTGAAGCTCGAGCGGTCGCTGTACGTGGAGGACATCAACGTCGACCTGCTCCAGCTCGTCCAGGGCCTCTTCCAGCGTCAGCGCCTGGAGCTCGCCGAGACCGGCACCTTCCAATCGACCACCCAGCTCAACATCGACATCCAGGGACCCGGCGCCCTGCGCGTCCACAACAACGTCGCCAACCTCCAGGGAGACGTGAGCCTCACCGTCCGCGGCACCCTGGCGCGGCCGGTCATCTTCGGGGACGTCGAGTTCGGCTCGGGGGGTACCCTGGTCTACAACGACAACGAGTACCAGGTGCAGCGAGGGGGAGCTCACGTTCAGCAATCCCAACCGGATCGATCCGGTGATCGACCTCGTGGCCACCACCGACGTGCAGGGATTCAACATCACGCTGAACCTCGGCGGGACGCTCGAGCGGCCGGACATCCATCTGTCGTCCGACGCCAACCTGGCCGACCTGGAGATCTTCTCGCTGATCGCGGGCAGCCAGCGGCCCACCGAAAATCCGCTGCCGCCGCCGACGCCGGCGGAGCAGCAGGCCGCTCCGTCCCAATTGGCGCGGGAGTTCCTCTACGGACAGGCCGCCTCGGCCGTCACCAAGCGGGTCGGCACCCTGTTCCGGTTCGACCGCTTCCGGATCGATCCCGTGGTCGGGGTCGGCCAGCCGGTCAGCGGCGTCGGCGTCACGGTCGGCAAGCGCCTGTCGAAGGACCTCTTCGTCACCTACGCTTCCGAGCCGGGGACCAACCTGCAGTACATCGTCCAGGTCGAGTGGCGGGTCCGCAAGAATCTCACCCTGGTGCTCACCCAGGTCGGCAACGGCACCTACGCCGTCGACGCCCAATGGCAGCGGCGCTTCTGAGGAGACCTGATTGAGCGGCGGGCGGAGAGGACGATGGAGCGGATGGAGAAGGCCGGCGCCCTGGCTCGTTCTCGCCCTGCTGGCGGGCGCGCCGCTGCGCGGCCAGCTCCCGAGCCCGCCGGCCGCCGCGGAGATCGCACCCGCGGTGGCGGCAACGGGTCCGGCCGTCACCGCCATCGAGGTGCGCAGCGACGCCCCCCTCGACCCGTTGCTCGACCTCGAGACCCTGATCGAGGTGGAGGTCGGCCGGCCGTTGACCGACGACGACGTCCGCCACACCCTGCGCAATCTCCAGGCGAGCGGCACGGCCGCGGAGATCGAGCTCTATACGCGGGACGATCCGGCCGGGGGAGGAGTGATCGCGGTGGTCGTCTTCCGCGCCGTCGTGCAGGTGGCGGAGGTCCGCGTCACCGGCGCGCTGGGGCTGTCGCGCGACGACCTGCGGCGCGCGGTCCCCCAGCGCGAGGCACAGCCGCTCTCCGAGGAGCGGGTGGTGAGCGGCGTCTACGCCCTGCAGGATCTCTACGAACGCAACGGCTACTTCCACGCCCGGGCCCGCGTCGCCGTCGAGACCGATCCGGTGCGCCGGCGAGCCGTCGTCATCTACCATGTCGACAGCGGCCCCCGCGCCGCCGTGAGCACCATCGCCTTCGATCATCCGGTCGCGCCCTTCCAGCCGGCCCAACTCGTCCACCAGCTCCGCCTTCAGCCGGGCCAGCCGTTCAGCCGGCGCCTCGCGGGGGAGGATGCCGAGCGCCTCCAGTCCTGGCTGATCGCCCAGCAGCACGGTCAGGCGAGGGTCGCCACTCCGCGCGAGGAGTACGAGGCCGCGAGCAACACCGTCAAGCTCACCTACGAGGTCACGGTCGGCCCCAAAATCTCGCTCGTCGTCGTGGGCGCCGACCAGAAGACGCTGCGCCGCCAGGGCCTGCTCCCCTTCCTCGGCGACTCCGGCTACGACGAAGCGCTGGTGCTGCAGGCTCAGAACCGCCTCAAGACCCACTACCAGCAGCAGGGGAATTACGACGTGCAGGTCGAGACGAGCGAGCAGCGGACCGACGGCCAGCTCGTGCTCACCCTGCGCATCCGCCCCGGCCCGGTCTACACCCTCACCCAGATCGCCTTCCAGGGAAACCAGGAGGTGCCCGAGTCCCAGCTGCGCAAGCTCCTCAAGACGTCGGAGCGCAATCTCCTGCGCCCGGGGAGCGGCCGGCTGGTCCAGGCGGACCTCGACGCCGATCTCGAGAACCTCCGCCGCTACTACGCTCTCGACGGCTATACGGAGGCGGCTGCCGGGCCGGCCCAGGTCGACCGCCAGGGCCAGGACCTCCGGCTGGTCATCCCCATCCGCGAGGGTCCGCGCGAGCGCGTCGTGAAGATGGATTTCCAGGGCGTCACGGCGCTCGACCCGGGCAAGCTGCGCAAGAGCCTCCAGCTCCGGGAAGGGGGCGGCTTCCATCCCGTCCTCCTCGACAACACGCTGGACTTCATCCGCTCCGAGTACGCCCGCCTGGGGTACAACCAGGCCCAGGTCTCCGCCCGGCAGGACTGGAACCCGGGCCATACCCTGGTGGATCTCTCCGTCGAGGTGCTCGAGGGCCCGCGGCAGGTGGTGGACCGGGTCCTGGTGCGGGGCAACCAGCGCACGCAAGGGGAGGTGATCCGCCGCACGCTCGACCTTGGCCACGACAAGCCGGTCAGCCAGGCCAAGCTGCTTGAGAACGAGCGCAATCTCTACCAGCTCGGGATCTTCTCCCGCGTCGAGGTGGAGTTCGTTCCCTCCGGCCTCGACGAGACCGAGCGCGACGTGCTGGTCCGCGTCGAGGAAGGGAACCCGCGCAGCGTGCTCTACGGCATCGGCTGGGACTCCGACAATGGGTTCCGCGGCTCGCTCAGCTTCAGCGACAACAACGTGTGGGGCAAGGCCTACGGTCTGCGGACCGACCTGCGCTGGAGCCAGCGCGACAAGCACTTCGACATCTTCTTCAACCAGCCCAATCTGGGTGAGCATCCGGTCTCGCTCACCTCGTCCGTCTTCTACGAGCAGGAGGCGCCGAGCGACCGTCCCTACCAGGTGACCCGCTACGGGGCCCGCACCGAGGCCGTGCGCGTCTACGGCAACCGCCGCTTCAGCGCCGGGTTCGACTATCGCATCGTCGAGCCGAGCGTCGATCCGGGCCTCGCCACCAACGAGATCGAGCGGCGCGACCAGCCCTATCAGGTCACCAGCTTCGTGCCGAGATTCTTCTGGGACCGCCGCGACGACCCGATCCTGACCACCCGCGGCTGGAGCACGCTGGCGCAGCTCGAATACGCCTTTCCGGTTCCGGCGTTCCGCACCGACACCGAGTTCCTCCGCGCCTTCCTGCAGCAGACCCAGTTCTACAACCTCGGCCGCCCGGGGGTGCTGGCGGGGAGCGTCCGCCTCGGCATCATCGAGCCCTACAAGGCGCTTCTCTCCTCGGGGCTGGTGCTGCCGTTCCCCAGCCGCAACATCCCGATCGCCGAGCGTTTCTTCGCCGGCGGCGACGCCTCGAACCGCGCCTACGGGCGCGACGAGCTGGGCATCCGCGGCGAGACCCTCGTCCGCAATCCCAACGGCGGCGGCTACGTGCCGGTGGGGGGCGACGGCCTGCTCCTCATCAACCTCGAGTACCGCTTCCCGATCTTCGGCAGCTTCGGCGGCACGCTCTTCTTCGACAGCGGCAACGTCTGGGGCGACTGGCGCTCCATCAGCCTGGGCCAGCTCAAGAACGGCCTCGGCCTGGGGGCGCGCTACACCTCGCCGATCGGCCCCGTCCGCGCCGGCATCGGCTGGAAGCTCAACCGCGATCCGGGAGAGTCGGGGTACGCTCTGTTCCTGAACATCGGGAACTCGTTCTAAGCCTTCGGGTTGACCCTGGAATCCCGGGCGGCGTAGACTCGGCAGGGTCGCAATCCGCCATCCTTTCCATGCCCGGGGCGGCCCGTTCCGCCCTGCGAGAAAGCCCATGACATGAACAACGACACCCCCTTCGCTTCCATCGAGGAGGCGGTCGAACGCTTCCGCCGTGGCGAGATCGTCATCATCGTCGACGACGAGGACCGCGAGAACGAGGGCGATCTCGCCATCGCAGCCGAGAAGGTCACCCCGGCGGCGATCAACTTCATGGCCAAGCACGGGCGGGGCCTCGTCTGCCTCGCCCTCAACGAGGAGCGCTGCCGCCAGCTCGACCTGCCGCTGATGGTGGAGGACAACACCTCCACCTTCGGCACCGCCTTCACCGTCTCCATCGAGGCCCGCGGCAAGGTGACGACCGGCATCTCCGCCGCCGACCGCGCCGCCACCATCCTCACCGCCATCGATCCGGCGACCCGGCCCGAGGATCTGCTGCGCCCGGGGCACGTCTTCCCGCTGCGCGCCCGCAAGGGGGGCGTGCTCAAGCGCGCCGGCCAGACCGAGGCGTCGGTCGACCTCGCCACCCTGGCCGGCCTGAAGCCGGCGGGGGTCATCTGCGAGATCATGAACGACGACGGCACCATGGCCCGCGTGCCGGACCTCGCGAAGGTGGCCCGCGAGCACGGGCTGATGATGATCACCGTCGCCGATCTCATCAGCTACCGCCTGCGCCACGAGTCCCTGGTGCGCAAGGTCGCCTCGCCAAACCTGCCGACGATCTACGGCGACTTCCGTATCCACGCCTACCGCTCGGACGTGACCGGCGACGAGAACGTGGCCCTGGTGATGGGGGAGATCGATCCCGAGGGGACCACGCTGGTGCGGGTCCACAGCCAGTGCCTGACCGGGGACATCTTCGGCTCCTGCCGCTGCGACTGCGGGCCGCAGCTCGAGCAGGCCCTCGAGCGGATCGCCGCCGAGGGGCGCGGCGTGCTCCTTTACCTGCTCCAGGAGGGGCGCGGCATCGGCCTGCTGAACAAGCTGCGCGCCTACGAGCTCCAGGAGCAGGGGCACGACACGGTCGAGGCCAACGAGCGCCTGGGCTTCCGCCCCGACCAGCGCGACTACGGCATCGGCGCCCAGATCCTGCGCGACCTCGGCGTGCGCAAGATGCGGCTGATGACCAACAATCCCAGCAAGTACATCGCCCTCGACGGCTACGGGCTGGAGATCGTCGAGCGCCTCCCCCTGGAGGTGCCGCCCACCGACAGCACCCGGGCCTATCTGCGCACCAAGCGCGAGAAGCTCGGCCACCTGCTGAAGCTGGTCTGAAAAGCCCGGGTTCGGCCGGCCCCTGCTCGCCTCCTTCGTGTGCGCGCCTGCGGCGCTGCCAGTCGGCGCGCGGGGCCGGCCGAACCCGGGCTTCAGCGCACGGCCGCCGGCGTTTTCTTTTCTTCCTCTTTCTTTACTGGAGCGTCCTGACTTCCCAGCCAGGCGGCCAGATGGGCCTTCTGCTCGCCGGTGGCGTTGGGGAGGACTTCCAGGGTCCAGCGCGCCGGGGGCTTCTTCCCGAAGGTGAAGGGCAGGCGGGTCAGCCGGTCCCGCCGGGCCACCAGCAACGAGGCCTTCTCGCCGGGCCGGTAGAGCTTGAGCCGCGCCTCGAGCCCCTCCGGCGGGACCCGGTCGTCACCGATGGCGAGGATCTCGTCCCCCACGTTGACTCCGGCCTCGTAGGCGGGGGTCCCCCGCTTCACCCCGGTCACCGTCAGCCGGCCGCCCTGGACCTCGGCGTCCAGGCCCAGCCAGCCGGCCGGCAGCTCCTGGGGCTCGCCGGTGTCCTTCTTCTCCGGTTTTTCCGGCTCACTGGCGAAGCGCAGCCCGTACCAGCCCAGGGCCTCCGAGTAGTCGAGCTCCTCCACGGTGCCGACGGCGCGCTCGAACCAGGCGCCGAGATCGCCCCCCGCCACCTCTTCGAAAACCTTCCGGAGCTCCTCCGGCCGGTAGCCCCGCTCCCCCGAGAACCGCTGGTAGGCGAGGCGCAGGGCGTCGTCGAGGCTCCGCCGGCCGCCGGTGGCGCGGCGGATCCTGGCGTCGAGCAGGAACGCCACCACCTCCCCCTTGGTGTAGTAGCTGACGCCGCTGTTGCTGGTGTTCTCGTCCCGCCGGTAGAACTTGATCCAGGCGTCGAAGGACGATTCGTCGAGGGACTGGACCAGGCGTCCCGGCGTGGTCTGCACCGACTCGATCGCCTTGCTCAGACCCTTCAGGTACTCCTTGGTGGTGGAGAAGCCCGCCCGGCGCAGGATGAGATCGCCGTAGTAGGAGGTGATCCCCTCCACCGCCCACAGGCTGCGGGTGTAGACCTCGCGCTCGTAGTCGAAGGGTCCCAGCTCGACGGGGCGCAGCCGCTTGCCGTTCCAGGCGTGGAACAGCTCGTGGCTGACCAGCCCCAGCCAGTCGAGGTATCCCTCGTGGGTGCGAGTCCGCCACCGGCTGCTCATCAGGGTGCAGGCGTTCTTGTGCTCCAGCCCTCCTCCGCTCTCGGTGAGGAGATTGAAGACGACGTACCGCGGGTAGGGCGCCACGCCCCAGAGCGCGACCTGCGCGCGCACGATCTTCTCGGCGTCGGCCGCAGAGCGGGGGCCGTCCCAGACCCCGTCCCCTCCCTCGTTGACCAGGAGGTGGGGCTTGCCGGCGACCTCGAACGGGTAGGTCCGCGCGTTGCCGGCATAGAAGCGGGGAGTCGACCAGGGCGTCGAAGTCGTCGGCGTGGTAGGCATGCTCTTCTCCCCCAGGAAGATGGGAGAGGGGGCTCGCCGAGACCTTCCATTGCGTGGGAAGCTCGAGACGGACCTCGTACGGTCGCCGCTCCCCTTCCGCCAGGGTGACGAAGGTGGCGGCGCCGTTGATCAGGGCGAACCCTGAATCGACGAAGTTGGTCCGCACCGACATCTCCCGGGAGTAGACCCGGTAGCGGACCACCACGCGAGGGGACCGTCGGGTCTCGATCCGCCAATGGTTCTTGGCCGTCTTCTCGACCCGCAGCTTCTCGCCGGCTTCCGTGGCCGCCGAGAGCCCCTCGACGTTGCGGGCGTACTCCCGGAGGAGATAGGAGCCGGGGGTCCAGACCGCCATCATCAGCTCGATCTCGGACCGGCCGCCGGCGGGGATCCGCGCCTCGACCTCGACGTAGTGGGTCTGGGGGGCGGGGAAGCGCAGCGTGTAGGAGATCGGCTCGGGCATGCGGGCTCCGTGCAGGCCGGCGCTGGAGAGCGCCAGGGCGAGGGTCAGGAGGATTGTCGTTTTCGGCATTTTCGGGTCATCGGCGGCAGCGGTCGTCCCTCAGCGAAACGCCGTCAACTTACAAGAGATGTCCGGGAACGCCAAGACGGGACAGGGTCGTATACTCGCTTTCATGCACGACGTGGATCTGGCTTCGGGTCTCTCACCTCTCGGAGCTGGACCTCGACCAGGCGTTTCTCGACTCGCCGGTCCAGGGGCTGCCCGAGGTGCGGCGGCTCTGGCGGCAGTGGCAGCGCCGGTCGGCGCCCCCTGGAGCGCCGTCCACCCTGCCGCTGGTGACCATGGGACTGAGCCACGGGCTCTCCCTGGTGGCGGATCTCTATGGCGGGGAGGGGAGGGCGGTGGCGATCCCGCAACCCTTCTGGGGCAACTACCGGCAGGCCTTCGGCATGCGCACGGGAGCGAAGGTGCTGACCGCTCCCACCTACGTCGAGGGACGGTACAACCCGCTCGCCATCGCCGAGGCCCTGGCCGCTCTGCCGGCGGGGGAGCCCGCCGTGGCGCTGCTCAACGTCCCCTCGAACCCCGGCGGCTACACGCCGGACCGGGAAGAACGCCGAGCCACGATCGCGTCTCTCCTCGCCGAGGCCGGGCGCCGGCCGCTGGTCGTGGTGTGCGACGACGCCTACGCCGGCCTGGTCTTCGAGCCGGAGATCCCGCGCGAGTCGCTGTTCTGGGATCTTGCCGGGGCGCACCCGAACCTGACGGCGGTGAAAGTCGACGGCGCCACCAAGGAGTTCTCCTTCTTCGGTGGCCGGGTCGGCTTCCTCACCTTCGGCCTCGAGCCGGATTCGCAGGCGGCGCGGGCGCTGGAGAGTGAGGTGGCGGCCCGGGTGCGCGCGACCGTGGGCTCGCCCGTGGCGGCGAGCCAGGTCGTCCTGCTGCAGGCCCTGCGTGAGGAGGGGGCCGGGCGCGAGGTCGAGGCGGTGCGGCTCCTGCTCGAAGGGCGTTATCGCGCGTTGAAGGGGGCGCTCGCCGAGGTGGACCCCGCTCTCCTCACCGTCCTCCCGTTCAACTCCGGCTGCTTCGCCCTGGTCGAGATCCCCGAGGCGCTGGGGATCGACTCCGAGACCGTCCGCCGGCACCTGCTGGCCCATCACGACACCGGCCTGGTCTCGACCGCCCCCCGCTACCTCCGCATCGCCCACTGCTCGGTGGACGCGGCCGCCCTTCCCGAGCTGGTGCGCCGGCTCGAGCAGGGGATCGCGGAGCTGGCCGGCTAGCTCCAGGGCGAGGTGAGAGTTCTACCGCACCCGGTTCCCGTTCTCGTCGTAGGTGTAGACGCCGCGCCCCACCTTGCGGCCGAGCCGGCCGGCGCGGACGTGCTGGACGAGGATCTGGTTGGGCCGGTAGGTGTCGCCCAGGGTGCGGTGGAGGAACTCGAGGATCGACAGGCGGACGTCGAGCCCCACCAGGTCGACCATCTCGAACGGGCCCATCGGATGGTTGAGGCCCAGCTTCAGCGCCTTGTCGATGTCCTCGGCGCTCGCCACCCCCTCCTGGAGCATGCGGAAGGCCTCGTTGCCGATCAGGGCGTTGATCCGGCTGGTCACGAAGCCGGGGGCCTCGTTGACCACCACGATCTCCTTGCCCATCCGGACGCCGACCGCGCGCAGGGCGTCGATCGTCGCCTGCGAGGTCTCCAGCCCGCGGATCAGCTCGATCAGCTTCATCACGTGGACGGGGTTGAAGAAGTGCATGCCGGCGAAGCGCTCGGGCCGCCCGGAGGCCGCGGCCATCTCGGTGACCGAGAGGGCCGAGGTGTTGCTGGCGAAGAGGGCGTGCTCCGGGGCGTCGCGGGCGCAGGCGCGGAAGGCCTCGATCTTCAAGGCCATGCTCTCCGGCACGGACTCGATCACCAGGTCGGCCTTCCCGACCGCCCCGGCGAGGTCGTCGTGCAGGTGGAGCCCCTGCCGGGCCCGCTCCGCCGCCCCGGCGTCGACCTTCTTGAGCTCGACCCCCTTGGCGAGGTTCTTGTGGATGCTCGCCTCGGCCTTCTTCAGGGCCTCGGCGCTGGTGTCGTAGAGACGGGTGTCATACCCGGCCAGGGCGGAGACGTGGGCGATGCCGCGCCCCATCGTGCCGGCGCCCAGCACGGCGATCGTCGAGATCTGGGATTCCATGGTCCTCTCTTCAGGAAACGGGCCTTCAGGATACGGGGATGTTGTGGATGCCGGTCGTCTTGGCGGCCAGGTTGCGCAGCTCGTCGGCGATCGCCAGGGTGTTGCGCACGGCGGAGGCGGCGAGCTCCTGGAGCTCCGGGGTGGTGGCGTGCTTCTCCAGGAACTCCCGGCCGAGATGGTGATGGTGGAACTCCTCGGGCTGGATCGTCTCGTCGTAGAGCCGCGCCGTGTCGTAGTCCCCCACCGAGCGGCAGAAGCTCACGAACTGGGTGTTGCGCACCTTGGCGATCGCCTCGCTGGCGAACGGCCCGGCGGCGATGCGCTCGACCGTGGTGCGCAGGCCGCGCAGGTACTGGTAGAGCGGGCTGTGCCCTTCGGCGAGCGGATCGAAGTCCGTCGCGTCCGCCCCCAGCTCGGCCAGGCGCCGGCTGATCATGCCGTAGTGCTTCATCTCGTCCCCGCACTGCAGGGCGAGGGTCATCTTGGCGTCCACCTCCGGGGTGGTGGGGAGCCAGAAGCCGGCGAGCTCGCTCGCCTCGATCTCGCTCTTCAGGGCAAGGCGGAGCAGGGTCACCACGTCCACCTTCCCCTCCGACTCCGCCTCCAGCGTCTCGGTCTCGCCAAGCCGCGCGAAGATCTGGTCCATCTCCTCGACCAGTTGCGCGACGAATTCCTTGCTGTTCATGGGAAATCCCTCCTCAAGATCTGCCAGCACGGTTCCATCTTCCAGACATTCTATCCGTTCGTCCTCCCGGTCAGGACCCGACCCGGTCAGGACTCGACGGTCCGCAACACCGCCCGCACCGGCGAGGCGTCGAGCCCGGCGAGCCGGAGCGGCAGGGCGATCAGCTCGTAGATCCCCTCCGGCACGCCGTCGAGCACCAGCCCCTCGAGGATGGCGACGCCGCCGCGGAACAGGGCGTGGTGGGCGTCGAGGGTCTTGCTGTCGAAGGGGTCGACCGAGGGGGTATCCATCCCCACCAGGAGGGCCCCCTTCTCGCCGAGCAGCGCCGCGAGCTCGGGCGACAGGGCGGTGAACCGCTCGGGAAAGCTCCGGCGGTCGCGCACGCTCTCGCTCCTGAACAGGATCCTGCCGGGGTTGGCGAGGTCGATCCCCTCGACGTGGCGGGGCTCGATCAGCGGCTGCGGCGGCACCCGCACCACCCGGCAGAGGCCGAGGTAGCGGTCGAGCGGCATCTCGGCCATGCCGTCGCCGCGCGGCTCGGTGTGGAAGGGCGCGTCGGCGTGCGAGCCCAGGTGCGGCGTCGTGGTGATCGCCGAGAGGTTGACGCTGGCGCCGCCGGCGATCGACCAGGTCAGCCGGGACTGGAACGGGGTGTCGCCCGGCCAGACGGGGGTCTCGGGGCGGATGATGGGCGAGAGGTCATAGAGCATGGCGCCTCCTTGCCCCACGCATCATAGCGGTAGCGATGATTTACAGGAAGAGTTCATGGGCGGCTTTGACGGGATCGTTGGATCGCTAGGGGCGCATCGGCATGACTCCTCTACGGTAACAAGGGCCGGCACTGGAGAGAGACCGGCACGCAGGGTGCTACGCCGGATGAGAGGGGATGAAGGGGGCGGGGTAGCAGGACGGCTGCGAACCATCCCCACGGACCCACAAGCGCGCCAGCTCCGCCCCCAAAGCCTTGCACTGCGCGAAGGTAAGGAAGGTTGCAGGATGCGCAAGGCGGGGATGTAGACCAGGGTATAGCGGTGGAAAGCCTGGACTCCACGGCCATGGCGGTCCCCCGGAACGCACCGAACGGCATCGAGACGAATCCCGGCAGCTCGGCGCGCCGGTCCTGGAGCTCGACGCGGAAGCGCCCCTTGCGCCAAGAGAGGGGGATCGGTATCCCCGCCCGTGCTCGGGCCTTCAGATAGGCGTCTGCGGCCCCGCCAAGCCATGATCCGACAGAGGGGAACGCTTCCCCCTCCGATGCCTGCTTCCAGCGCGCGGACTGCCGGGAATCGGCATGGACGGTGAACGTGGCGACCTTCACCGCTCGCCGTCCCGTTCCCGCGGGCCTTCTCCCGCTCCTCCCGGCGCTTCAACTCCTCCGCGAAGCCGACAGGGTTCAGAGAGTCATCGTGCTCGATAGACGGCATCCTGATAGGCGCGTTGAAGAGCGAGGTACAGGTCCCCGGCCCATGCCAGGAAGGCCCCCGCGCTCGCCTTGCCGTGAAGGCGCGCCGCTTCCGCCCATACGGCCTTCTGGTACGGCGTCGCCTTAACGGAGACGCTGCGGGTAGCGTCCGGAGGGTAGGAGAGCTACGAGTCCCATCCCATCACGGCAACCCCGCCAGCTCGCGCTCGATGCCGTCCGCCGCGTGGCCGATCTGGCGGGAGAGCTTGGCCGCGAGGTTGGACAGGTAGGCGTCCTCAGCGTCGAGCGAGGAGAGGCGGCGTTCATCCCCCACGCTCCGGAGAACGAAGGGGTGGCGCCCCCCGAGATGGGCGGGTGCTGCCCAGTCGATTCCGGGTCTCGGTGAGCAGAGGGGTGCGGTGGGACCAGCGGAGCCGGCGGCGTCCGCGCGAACGTTCACGGTAATGTCGGGAAGCTTCCCGGTGACTGCGTGAACCTTCACGTTGTCCGCGTGAACCTTCACGGTAACGCTGGGAAGCTTCCCGGTAACCGCGCGAAGCTTCCCAGCGACTGTGTGGAGCTTCCCTGCGAGGTCCTCAGGCGCGCTTGGCCTTCGCGTGCGCCCCCTCCGGCTCGTCCTTGGGACGGGTGACCTCCTCGCAGACGGCGTAGTGGATCCGGCTCACCGGGATCAGGAAGGTGCGGCTGCCGTTGGTGACCCTCACCGGCGCGTTCTTCTCCAGATCCTTGGCGAGGTCCTTCAGGGCCGACTTGGCCTCCGACTCGGTCTCGTAGAAGCCGTAGTTCAGCCGGTCGAAGGCCGGACCCGCCGTCACGCCCGAGGCGGCGCCGGGGGTGAGGTGGGGATTGTGGAGGGACTCGTGGCGCTCCTCCCGGGTCTCCGGATCGTTCGAGCCCTGCGGGCCGTGGTGCTCGCGGTCCACCAGCCAGATCATCACACTGTAAGGCATCGCTTCCTCCTTTGCGGTGGGGGTGCCCTGAGCGAGGCACCGGCTGCCGGAAGCCGACTGCAAGATCGCTACCGTCCCCTGGTGTAGGATAGGGGGCCATTTACGCGCCGGCGCGAGGAGCGCCGGAGGAGCCGACCGCCATGAGCCAGGAGCCCGAAGTCATCGTTCCGGGGCACGTGCCGCCGATCGCGATGACCGAGCTGGACGACGATCAGCAGGGCAAGCTCGCCACGATCGCCCACCACGTGCGGGGGATCCTGACCGCGCTCGGACTGGATCTCGCGGACCCCAACCTCGCCGAGACCGACCTGCGGGTCGCCAAGATGTACATCGAGATGTTCGGCGGCCTCGCCGAGGGGGCCGAGCCGAAGGTGACCACCTTCCCCAACGAGGAGGGGTACAGCCACATGGTGATGGAGCAGCAGATCCCCTTCTACTCCATGTGCGCCCATCACCTCATCCCCTTCTACGGCCACGCCCACATCGCCTACATCCCGCGCGACCGCATCCTGGGGCTGTCGAAGTTCGCCCGCATCCTGGAGTTCTACGCCAAGCGGCCGCAGCTCCAGGAGCGGCTGACCGAGCAGGTGGTGACCTACCTCGACACGCAGCTCCAGCCGCTGGGGGCGATGGTCGTCATCGAGGCCCGGCACCTCTGCGTCGAGATGCGCGGCGTCAAGAAGCCCGGAGCGCTCACCGTGACCTCGGCGCTGCGCGGCATCTTCCACCAGCGACCGGTGCGCGAGGAGTTCCTCGACCTGCTCCGCCGTCGGAGTTGACTGGATGAAAAAGAGCATCCTCCTTCCGGCTCTCCTGCTGGCCCTGTTCGCCGCGGGCTGCGGCGGCGGGGCGTCCGGGTCCCGCTCGATGGCGGAGCTGATCAACCCCGCCCTGGGTCCGGAGTACTCCTCCTGGCTGGTGGGGGCGGCTTCGCGCCTCGCCACCCCCGAGGAGATCAACGAGTACGTCACCCTTCCGAACGACCAGCAGGCGCAAGGCTTCGTCGAGCGGTTCTGGCAGCGGCACAACCCCACGCCCAACAAGCCGGGCAATCCGCTCCGCCAGGCCTTCGACGCCCGCTCGGCCGAGGCCGACCGCCTGTTCAGCGAGGCCGGCCGGCTCGGCCACGGCACCGACCGCGGCGTGATCTACGTGCTCTACGGCCCGCCGCAGAAGACGGACCACGAGGTGTCGCCCATCCGCAACGGGCCTCCCCTGGAGGTCTGGACCTACGGGACTCAGGCGCCCTCCGGGCTCGACGGCAAGCGTCCTTCCCCGTTCTACCGGTTCGTGAAGAGCGGCGATCTGACGGTGCTGTACGCCGGCCGGGCGGCCGCTCCCGTGACTCTGCCGCCGGTGGCGCCTCCCGAGTAGGCCGCCCCGTCTGGAAGGATTCCTTCATGCCTGAAACACGTGCCGTGCTCATGGGGACCGGGGTCTGCGTCCCGCCGCTCCAGGTCGACAACCTGATGCTCTCGCGCATCATCGAGACCAGCGACGACTGGGTCCGCGAGCGCAGCGGCGTGGTCACCCGCTACTACGTCGAGCCGGGGGTCGGCTCCTCCGACCTGGGAGCCGAGGCGGGGCGGGCGGCCCTCGCCGACGCCGGCATCGGCGCGGACGAGGTGGACTACCTGGTCTGCGCCACCATGACCCCGGACCACTATTTTCCCGGCAGCGGCACCCTGATCCAGCAGAAGATGGGTCTGAAGCCGCTGCCGGCGCTCGACATCCGCCAGCAGTGCGCCGGCTTCGCCTACGGTCTCCAGGTGGTGGACGCGCTGATCCGCAGCGGCATCGCGCGCACGGTGCTGCTGGTCGGCTCCGACGTCCACACCTCGCTGATGCCCTTCTCGGCCCGTACCTTCGAGGTGCTGCACGGCCGCGATCCGGGGCCTCTTCCGGACGCCGACTTCCAGTGGAACTCGCAGTTCCGGCATCTGCTGGTGCTGTTCGGGGACGCCGCCGGGGCGATGGTCTTCCGGGGGGCGGAGGCGGACGGCCGCGGCATCCTCACCTCGGCGCTCTACGGCGACGGCAATCACCGGGAGATCCTCTACGTCCCCGGCGGCGGCTCGGCGCGGCGCCCGTTCGTCTCCTGCGAAATGATCCAGGCCGCCGAGACGGTCCCCAGGATGGACGGCAAGGCCGTCTTCAAGCTGGCCGTCACCCGCATGCCGGAGGTGACGGTCGAGGTCCTCAAGCGCTGCGGCTACACCACCGCGGACCTCGACCTCGTCGTCATGCACCAGGCCAACCTGCGCATCAACGAGAAGGCGCAGCAGATCCTGGGGCTGCCGAACGAGAAGGTGTTCAACAACATCCAGAAATACGGGAACACCACCTCCGCCACCCTGCCGCTCGCCTTCCACGAGGCCCGCCAGGCGGGGCTCGCGCCCGAGGGCTCCCTGGTGGCCTTCACCGCCCTCGGCGCCGGCCTCCACTGGGGCGCGGTGCTGATGCGGGTGTGAGGCGATGACCGTCTCCACCTCCAGCGCCCCCGACCCCGCCGCGATCGCCGAGGCCCTTTCCCGGCGGATCATGGGCCAGGACGAGGCCATCCGCGAGATGGCGGTGGCGCTCTCCAAGCAGCTCGCCGGGCTGCGGGTGGGAAACATCCTGATGATCGGCTCCTCCGGCACGGGCAAGACGACGCTGATGCGCGCCGTCGAGTCCTACCTCGCCTCGGACCCGGTGCTCACCGCCCGCTCGGCGGTGGTGCGCATCCACGCCAACGTCCTCGGCGAGGAGGCGGAGCGGGGCCGGCCGGGCGAGGCCGTGCTCGGCCGGCTCCTCGAGCGGGCGCGCGAGCAGCTCGGGCCGAGCGTGCCGGTCGACATGCTGCTCCGGCGGGCCGCCTCCGGGCTCGTCTTCGTCGACGAGGTGGACAAGATCCGCTCCCACGTCGGCGGGCAGCCCAACGTCGCCGGCATCCGGGCGCAGGAGGCGCTGCTGACGCTGATCGAGAACGAGGCGGTGCCGCTCTCTCTGCCGGCCTGGGCCGGCGGCGGCAAGGTGATGGTCAACTCCTCGGAGCTCCTGTTCGTCTGCGCCGGCGCCTTCGAGGGGCTCTACGACGCCGTGTTCGACCGGATCACCATCGGCAAGGACCGCGGCGCGCTGCAGCCGGTCACCGTGGTCGAGGGCGGCAAGGTGATGGAGAAGCTCGTCTTCCACTTGCGCGACTGGCTGCGCAACGAGGACCTCTTCGACTATGGGATGAGCCCGCAGTTCCTCTCCCGCTTCGACGCCGTGGTGCTGCTGCAGGATCTCGGGCAGGACGAGCTGGTCCGCATCTTCCTGGAGACGCCGGAGTCGGCCTTCCATCAGAGCCGTGCCTATTTCGAGAGCCGCGGCATCCACCTGGCGATCTCGCCCGCCGCCGTCCGCCGCATCGCGACCGAGGCCGGCCACCAGCCCCGCCTGGGAGCGCGGGCCTTGAAAGAGGTCTTCCGCCGGGTGATCCGCGACTACGAGTTCGACCCCGCGAAGTTCGTCAACGCTGGGGCACTGCTGGTCGATTTGCCGGAGGTGGAGGCGGTGCTGGGGAAGGGATGAGCCGGGCCTGCCGGAGCGCGCGCAGCTCCCGGTAGCGCTCCCGCCGTTTCCGCGCCTGCCAGATCTGCGGGATGAAGGTGAGCAGGAGCAGCGTCCCGGAGGCGATGGCCAGCTTGCCGACGATACCGGAGAGGTCGCCGCTCGCCGCCTTGGGGAGGAGCGCGGCGAAGTAGGTATAGACGGTAGCGCCGGGGATGAGGCCGATCGCCGTCGTGGTCATGAAGAGGCCGGGGCGGATGCCGGTCAGCGCGGCGGTGTAGTTGACCAGTGGATAGGGGATGGGCAGGAAGCGGATCCCCACCAGCCCCCAGAATCCCCGCCGCGAGATCAGCCGCTCCACCCTCTTCAGCTTGTTCCCCGCCAGATGGCGCACGAAGTCGCGCCCCAGGCCGCGCCCCATGAAGTAGGTCGCGGTCCCGCCCAGGAACGTACCCAGGACGTTGTAGACCGAGCCCCAGACCGGGCCGAACACCATGCCGCCGGCGATCATCATCGGCGAGGCCGGCACGCCCAGAGGGCAGAGGACGATGTAGGAAAGGATCAGCGCCGCGGGCGCCCACCAGAGCTCCCGGAGCTGGCCCAGCAGGGTGGAGACCTTGGCGACCGTCAGATACTGGGCGACCGGCGTCCAGCGCAGAATCGCGAAGCCGGTGACCACGATGGCCACCAGGACGAAGAAGCGGAGCAGGAGGTGGCGCGGTATGGCCTTCATTTACGAGTTCGGTTTCCCGATCTCGGTGCCGCCGGGGAACAGGAAGTCCTGCATGTGCTTGCCCAGGGTCTCCTGCGCGGCGGCATCCATGAAGTTCAGCCGCAGCTCGTTGATCACCATGACCTCCATCTTCAGCCACTCGCCCCAGCAGTCGGCGCAGATCCGCTCGCGGATCTCGGCACCGCGCTTGCCCGGGAGGGGCTGGCGGGTGAGGGCCGGGGCGTCCGTCCGGCCGCAGCGGGCGCAGTGCACGGTGGCGGACATCTAACGCACCTCCCCGGGCACCCGTTCCGGATACTTTTCGAGGGCGCAGGTCAGGGCCTTGAGTGGATTCTGCATGGGGCGGATTCTATACCCGCGTCTTTTCGAGCAGAGCGCCCTGCTCGGCGAGGACGGCGCGGAAATAGGCGATCGTGGTCCGCAGACCCTCGGCGAGGGTGACCTTGGGCTCCCAGCCGAGCTTCTGGCGGGCCTGGGTGATGTCCGGCTGCCGCGTCTGCGGATCGTCCACCGGCAGCGGCTTGAAGATGATCGGGCTCGAGCTGCCGACGGCGGCCTTGATCGTCTCGGCGAACTCCAGGATCGTCATCTCGTGCGGGTTGCCGATGTTGCACGGCTCGCGCAGGTCGCTCATCAGCAGCCGCCAGATCCCCTCGATCAGGTCGTCCACGTAGCAGAAGGAGCGGGTCTGCCGGCCCTCTCCGAAGACGGTCATCGGTTCGCCGGTCAGCGCCTGCTGGACGAAGGCGGGCACCACCCGGCCGTCGCGCACCCGCATGCGGGGGCCGTAGGTGTTGAAGATCCGCACGATGCGCACGTCGAGCCCGTGGTAACGGTGGTAGGCCATGGTGATCGCCTCGGCGAAACGCTTGGCCTCGTCGTAGACGCCGCGCGGTCCCACCGGGTTGACGTTCCCCCAGTAGGACTCCTTCTGCGGGTGCTCCTGCGGATCGCCGTAGACCTCGGAGGTCGAGGCGAGCAGGAAGCGCGCCCCCTTGGCCTTGGCGAGCCCGAGGGCGTTGTGGGTGCCGAGCGAGCCCACCTTGAGGGTCTGGATCGGCAGCTCCAGGTAGTCGATCGGCGAGGCCGGCGAGGCAAAGTTGAGGATGAAGTCGACCGGCCCCTCGATCTCGAAGGGCTTCGAGACGTCGTGCTCGAGGAACTGGAAGTCATCCCGCTGCAGGAGAGGCTTCACGTTCTCCAGCCGGCCGGTCAGCAGGTTGTCGACGCAGACCACCTGGTGCCCCTCGGCGAGGGCGCGCTCGCAGAGGTGGGAGCCGAGGAAGCCGGCTCCCCCCGTAATGACCACTCGGCTCATGACCGCGCCCCCGCGACGGCCTGCGGCTGGACGTCCGGCACTCCCTCCGGCCGGCCGATCGAGATGTAGCGGAACCCTTCGGCGGCCATGGTCTCCGGCTCGTAGAGGTTGCGCAGGTCGATCACCAGCGGCTCGCGCACCAGCTTGCGCAGGCGGTCGAGGTCGAGCTTGCGGAACTGGTTCCACTCGGTGGCGATGACCACCGCGTCCGTCCCCTCGGCCGCCTCGTAGGCGTCCCGGGTATAGACGAGGGTGGGGAAGAGCGGCTTGCAGGCGGCCATCGCCTCGGGATCGAAGGTGCGGACGGTGGCGCCGCCGTCGACCAGCGCCTGCACCACCGGCAGCGCCGGGGACTCGCGGATGTCGTCCGTGTTCGGCTTGAAGGAGAGGCCGAGGACGGCGATCGTCTTGCCGGCGAAGCCGCCGAGCGCCTGGTCGACCTTCTCGATCATCCGCTTCTGGGTGACCTCGTTGACCTCCAGCACCGCCTCGATGATGCGGAACTTCAGCCCCGAGTCGCGGGCGATCTGGGCGGCGGCGCGGGTGTCCTTGGGGAAGCAGGAGCCGCCGTAGCCCGGGCCGGCGGAGAGGAACTTCGGGCCGATCCGGTTGTCGAGCCCCATCCCCTTGGCCACCACCTCGACGTTGGCGCCCCAGGCCTCGCAGATATGGGCGACCTCGTTGATGAAGGAGATCTTGGTGGCGAGGAAGCCGTTCGAGGCGTACTTGATCAGCTCCGCCGTCTCGACGTCGGTGACGATGAACGGCACGTCGGCCGCGTCGAGCGGCGAGTAGACGTCCATCATCATCTCGGCCGCCCGCTGGTCGCGGGTGCCGATCACCACCCGGTCGGGATGCATGAAGTCCTCGATCGCCGACCCCTCGCGCAGGAACTCGGGGTTGCTCACCACGGCGAACTTGTGCTTGCTGCCCGCTCCCTCGCGCACGATGCTCTCGATCATGCGGCCGGTGCCGATCGGCACCGTGCTCTTGGTGATGATGATCTTGTAGCCGTTGAGGTGCTGGGCGATCGAGGCGGCCACCTCGCGAATGAAGGTGAGGTCGGCCGAGCCGTCCGATTTGGGCGGCGTGCCCACGGCGATGAAGATCGCCTGCGCCTCCTCGATGGCGGGAGCCAGCTCGGTGGTGAAGCGCAGCCGCCCCTCCGCCATGTTCTTCTGGACCAGGGTGTCGAGGCCGGGCTCGTAAATCGGCACCTTGCCCCGGGAGAGGGCCTCCACCTTGGCGTGATCCTTGTCCACCCCCACCACGTTCATACCGAAGTCCGCCAGGCAGGCGCCCGTCACCAGGCCGACGTAACCGCTACCCACGACGCAAATGTTCATCGGCGATGCTCTCGTTTAGAATGGTTTTCAGGTTCTGCGCGCTTCGGCGCGCTCGCGATACCAGGAGACGAAACGGCGCAAACCTTCCCGGATGGGGACTTTCGGAGAGTACCCCAGGAGCCGCGCCGCCTTGGAGACATCGGCGTAGGTGATCGGGACGTCCCCGGGTTGCGCCGGAAGATATTCGATTCGCGGCTCGACGGCAAGCTCCTCGCCGATCCAGCGGATCAGGTCGGCGAGCGAGGTGGTGTCGGCACCGCCCAAGTTGAGGATCTCGAAACCGGGGGCCAGGTCCAGCGTCGCCAGCAGGCCGTCGACGATGTCGTCGACGTAGGTGTAGTCGCGCCGGCTGCCGCCGTCGCCGTACATCGGCAGGGTCTTCCCCCGCCAGATCAGGTCGGTGAACTTGTGGATCGCCATCTCCGGCCGCTGCCCCGGGCCGTAGACGGTGAAGAAGCGCAGGCAGGCGGTGCGGAAGCCGTAGAGGTGATGGTAGTTGTAGCAGAGCAGCTCGCCGGCCCGCTTGGTGGTGGCGTAGGGGCTGATCGGCTGGTTCACCTCGTCGCTCTCGGCGAAGGGCACCTTCTCGTTGATTCCGTAGACCGACGACGAGGAGCCGAAGAGGAAGAGATCGGGTCCGTGCCGGCGGGCGGCCTCGAGCAGGCGCAGGGTGCCGATGCAGTTGACGTCCTCGTAGAGGATCGGCTCCGCCAGGCTCGGCCGCACTCCGGCCCGCGCCGCCAGATGGACCACGCCGTCGAACCGGCCGTCGGCGAACAGGCGGTCCACCAGCGGCTCGTCGCGGATGTCACCCTCGGTGAGCTTGTAGTCGTCGCGTCCGAGCAGCGGGGCCACGTTCTCCCGCTTGCGCGCGGGGTCGTAGTAGTCGTTGAAGTCGTCGAGCACCGTCACCCGGTCCCCCCGGGCGAGCAGGCGCCGCGTCAGATGCGAGCCGATGAAGCCCGCTCCTCCGGTCACCAGGATATGGGATGGCATGGTCGGCTCTAGTTCTTTCCCTCGGTCGGTGAAGGCGGCGGCGGCGCGGTCGAGTCGCTTGGTGGCGGCGCTGCTGCCGGCGGCGGGGTCGCCGTTTCGGGCTTCTTCTCCTCCGGATCCTTCCCCTTGTCCAGCAGCTCCGGCGTGCCTCCCGATCTCTCGATCGCCTTCTTCGTATCCTCGTACCGCTTGTCGATCCCCTTCTTCTGCCGGCTGCGGATCAGCCAGCGCAGCACCTTGGACTGATTGACGCCGACGATGATGTCGTTGACGGCGTCGTAGATCTTGGGGTCGTTGATCAGCTGCGCCGCCGTGCCGTTCCCCTTGTCGAGCTTCCCCGACACCTCGTTCAGACGCTGCACGAGCTGGCGGATCTGCTCGGTGACCTCGCGGCCGTACTCCTTGTCCTTCACCAGGCGCGGCAGCAGGGCGTCGCTCGACTCCAGATCGGCCGTGAATCCTTGCAGATCCTGCGCCACTTTGTGCAGGGAGGCGAGCGTTTCGTTGAACTCGGTCCGGCTGGAGGGGTCGTTGAGCAGGCCGGGGAGGAGACCCGGACCGTGCTGGGCCTGGTCGAGCAGGCCCTGGAAGCGGTCGAGGGACCGGGCGAGCTGGTCGCCCATGGCGCGGTCGTTGAGCAGCCGGGGGAGCGGCCCCTTGCCGTTCTCGACCTGGAGGGCGATCCGCTGCAGGCTCTCCGAGGCGCCGGTGAGCGAGGTCTGCAGCCGCCGTCCCTGGGGGGAATCGCTGGTGAGCTGGCCGAGGAGCCCTTCGCCCCGCTCCATGCGGCTGAGGATGGTGTTGAGCGAGTGGGTGATCTCCACCACGTTGTCCATCACCCCCTCGCCCGAGGCGAGCAGGGCGTCGACGTTGGTCGGCTGCGCCGCCAGGATCTTCCCCTCCTCGGCGATCGGCGGGTAGACCGGCGAGCCGGAGTTGAGGTCGATGTACTTGTCCCCCAGCAGGCCGAGAGTCTTGATGCGGGCGAGCGAAGGCGCCTGATCCTGGATCAGGGCCTTCGGGTCGGCCGGACCGCGGAGTCGCGCGGTGTAATCCTGCTCGACGCGGATCCAGACCCGGATGTCCTTCTTCTGGGGGTTCTCCGACAGCACCACCCTCTCGATCGCCCCCACGTTGACGCCGTCGAGCTGCACCGGGCTGCCGGGCTTGAGCCCCGAGACCGAATTGAACTCGACGTAATAGCGGGTCTTGTGCGAGAAGAGGTTGTTCTTGGAGCCGATCAGGAAGATCCCCGCCGCCAGCACCACGATCGCGGCGAGGATCACCAGGCCGACGCGGATCTCACGGCCCTTAGGCGACATTTTCCACCTCCTCCTCGCGCTCTTCGCGGCCGGCGAGGAAGTCCGCCAGCCGCGGCTCCTGGCTGCATTCGGCCTCGCGCCAGTCGCCGACGAAACAGAATTTCCCCCCGACCAGGAGGGCGATGCGGTCGCCCACCCGGCGGGCCAGGGGGATGTCGTGAGTGACCACGACCGAGGTGACGCCGAGCTCTTTCTGGATCGAGTTGATCAGCTTGCCGATGGTCGCCGAGGTGATCGGATCGAGGCCGGTCGTCGGCTCGTCGAACAGCATCACCTCCGGATCGAGGACCAGGGAGCGGGCGAGGGCGACGCGCTTCTTCATGCCGCCCGAAAGGTCGGAGGGCATCTTGCCCTCGATGTCCCTGAGGCCGACCTGGGAGAGCCTGTGCCGCACCGTCCCGGCGATCTCCGCCTCGGGTTGCCGGGTGTGCTCGCGCAGGGGAAAGGCGACGTTGTCGAACACGTTCATCGAATCGAAGAGGGCGCCGCTCTGGAACAGCATGGCGATGCGCCGGCGGAAGGGGTAGAGGTCGTGCTCGGCGAGCCCGGTCAGGTCCGTGCCGTCGAAGACGACCGTGCCGGCTTCCGGCTTCTCGAGCCCGTTGAGCTGCCGCAGGGTCACGCTCTTGCCCGTCCCCGAGCGGCCGAGGATCACCAGGCACTCCCCCTTGAGGATGTCGAAGTCCAGGTCGTCGAGGATGACCCGGTCGCCATATTTCTTGGTCAGGCCACGGATCTCGTAGAGCGCTTCCGGCACGTCGTGTTCCTCAAAGCTCAAGAGACCAGGAGGTAGAAGACCTTGGTCAGGAAGAAGTCGGAGACCAGGACGAGGATGGCGGCGAGCACCACGGTGTTGGTCGTCGCCCGCCCGACGCCATCCGCGCCGCCGGTGGTGTTCAAGCCGTTGTAGCAGCCGATGATGGCGATGAAGTAGGCGAAGAAGAAAGACTTGGCGACGCCGCTGAAGACGTCGCCGATCGTCAGCTTGGCGAAGACGTCGTTGAGGTAGAGCCCCGGGGTGAGGTCGAGAGTGCCGACGGCGACGATCAGGCCGCCGAGGATGCCGAGGGCGTCGCCGATCACCGTCAGGGCGGGGAGCATCACCAGGGTGGCGGCCAGCTTGGGAGCGACCAGCTTCTTGACCGGGTCGGCCGCCATCGAGCGCAGGGCGTCGATCTGCTCGGTCACCTTCATGGTGCCGATCTCGGCGGTCATCCCCGAGCCGATGCGGCCGCCGACGATCAGGGCGGTGAGCACCGGCCCCAGCTCGCGCACCAGCGACTTCGCCACCACCGAGCCGATGTAGTACTTGACCCCCAGCGACGGCAGGGAGAGCGCCGTCTGCAGCGCCAGCACCATGCCGGTGAAGATGGTGGTGATGCCGGCGACGCCCAGGGAGCGGACACCGATCTGCTCCATCTGGCGGACCCACAGGCCGATCTCATACGGGGGAGCGACCATAGCGAGGAAGGCCCTGCCGGTCAGGATTCCGAGGCCCCCCGTCTCCGCGGCGATCTCCCGGGGCTTCACGAGCGGATGGGCAGCCACGCGATCGCGTGGACCGCTCCAAAGGCGAGGTCGGCCACCGCCAGAGGGAGGAGGCCGCGCAGATCCTGACCCGACAGGGCGGCGGCGGCGAAGGCGAGCGCGCCGAGCGCGCGGCCGCCGATCGCTACCGCGATGATCGCGCTGTACCGGCGCGGATCGTAGGCCGCCGCCAGGTAGAGGAGCGCCAGCATGGTGAGCAGGGTGGCGAGGATCCAGAGATAGAACGCGCCCCGGGGGAGCGGCGGCAGCGGCAGGCCGAATACCCGGGCGGGCAGGGCCGGCGCCAGCACCATGAGCGCGGCGAAGGCGAGATCGTAGACGGCTCCCGCCGCCAAGCTCCCGCGCAGCAGGGCCAGGAGGCGGAACCGGCGGACGAACGAGCTGGTGAGGACCATCCGTCCCAGATTCTAGCAGGAGCCGTGCCAGGCGCTTGGCCAGGCGAACAGGAGGATACTGTTTGGACGCGGCCCCATCCTCTTATATAAGAATGCTCCTGGACCTGGAGACCGTCTTGCCCGATCCCTCCCCACCGCAACCACCGCTCTGGCTGACCGCCCTCGCCAGCTTCACGGGGAACCTGTTCCTGGTCCTGGGGTCGGCCCTGCTCGCGGTGGCGACCCTGCTGGTCGCCTGGATCCCGCCGCGCGGGAGCTGGTCGTTCGCCGTGATGCGGATCTGGTCGGGGGGGGTGCTGGCATCCGGCCTGGTGCGGGTCGAGGCGCGCTACGCGCCGGAGCTGGAGCCGGGCAAGAGCTACGTCTTCCTGGCCAATCACCAGAGCCTGTTCGACATCCCGGTGCTGATCGCCACCGCTCCCGGGGAGCTGCGCATGGTCGCCAAGCGGAGCCTCTTCCTCATCCCCGTCTTCGGCTGGGCCCTGCGGGCCGGCGGCTTCGTCCCCGTCGACCGCGCCGACCGCGGCTCGGCCCGCCAGACCTTCTCCTCCGCCTTCGCCAAGCTGCGCGAGGGGACCTCGATGCTCCTCTTCCCCGAGGGTACGCGCTCGCTCGACGACATCCTCCTCCCCTTCCAGCGCGGCGGCTTCCTGCTCGCCCTGAAGAGCGGCCTGCCCATCGTGCCGGTCGGCGTCCGGGGGACCCGGGCCATCCAGCGCCGGGGGAGCTTCGCGATCCACCCCGGCGCCGTCACCGTCACCTACGGCGCGCCGATCGATCCCGCGACCTACGGCCTGCGGCGCAAGAAGGAGCTGATCGAAGAGGTGCGCCGTCGCATCGCCGGTCCCGCCGGGCTGCGGGCGGGAGAGGAAGAGGAGGAAGGGGCTGCCGTCTAGGTGGTACGCTGCCGCCGGAAGGAATTCAAACCATGACGACCGATTTCGAATCTTCGATATGGGAAGCCCTGAAGGGGGTGAAGTTTCCGGGCATGAGCCGGGACATCGTCGCCTTCGGCTTCGTGCAACGGGTCACGGCGGCCGCCGGCTCCGTGTCGGTGGACCTCCAGATGTCCACCCACAACCCGGCGGCGGGCGAGAAGGTCCGCGACGAGGTGGAGCGGACGCTGCGCGCCCTTCCCGGAGTTGAAGCGGTGCGGGTCAACATGAACGTGGTCAAGCCGCAGGGCCGGGAGGAGTCGGCCCAGAAGGCGATCGCCCGGGACTCAGGCCTGATCCCCGAGGTCAAGCGCGTGGTGGCGGTCGCCAGCGGCAAGGGGGGTGTGGGCAAGTCGACCGTGGCGGCCAACCTGGCGGTGGCCCTGGCCCAGCTCGGCCACAAGGTCGGGCTGCTCGACGTGGACATCTACGGCCCCTCCGTGCCGACGATGTTCGGCATCACCCAGCGGCCCCGGGTGATCGACAACCGCATCTTCCCCTTCGAGAAGTACGGCCTGAGACTGATGTCGCTCGGCTTCATCCTGGAGACCGACACGCCGGTGATCTGGCGCGGCCCGATGGTGATGAAGGCGATCGAGCAGATGCTGGGAGACGTGGAGTGGGGGGCGCTCGACTACCTGATCCTCGACCTGCCCCCCGGCACCGGCGACGCGCAGCTCACGGTGACCCAGCGCGTCCAGCTCGCCGGCGCGGTGATCGTCACCACCCCGCAGGACGTGGCGCTGATCGACGCCAGGAAGGGGCTCGCCATGTTCCGCAAGGTGAACGTGCCGGTGATCGGCATCGTCGAGAACATGTCCACCTTCATCTGCCCGCACTGCGGCCACGCGACCGACATCTTCAAGCGCGACGGCGGCCGGAAGACGGCCGACCTGCTCGGCACGGCCTTCCTCGGCTCGATCCCGCTCGATCCCCAGATCGTCCTCGGCGGCGACGCCGGGGTGCCGATCTCGGTCGCCGATCCCAAGGGCCCCCACGGCGAGGCGTTCCGCCGCGTCGCCCGGGAGGTCGTTCAGGAGGTCGAGAAGCAGGCGGAGATGAAGCCCGGGCTGACGATCGTCTAGAGATCCACCTGGATGTCCTCCAGATGTCCGTCGCCATCATCGCGGATTCCCACCTGAGCGGGCCCGGCGGCCCGGCCGGCCCGCTCGTCGCCCAGCTCGCCGCCCTGCCCTCCCAGGGGTGCCGGCGCCTGGTACTGATGGGCGACCTCTTCCAGGCCTGGATCGGGTTCGAGAGCTTCGAGACGGCGGACGTCCGCGCCGTGACCGCCGCCCTGCGGGATCTCCGGTCGCGGGGGATCGCCGTCGAGTACGTTGAGGGGAACCGCGACTTCTTCCTCGCCGGCAGCCCCTACGCCGACGCCTTCGACCGCATCGCGCTCGAGACCTCCTTCGCGGTCGGAGGGGTCCGCTACCTGGCGGTCCACGGCGACGGCCTGAACGACGCCGACTGGAAGTACCGCTTCTGGCGGCGGCTGTCGAAGAGCGCGCCGGTCCGGCTCCTGGTCCGCGGCATCCCGCGCCCGCTCGCCCACCGCATGGTCCACTCGACCGAGCGGCGGCTCTCGCGGACCAACTTCAAGCACCGCGCCGCCCTCCCCGAGGCGGCGATCCGCGCCTATGCCGAGCGGCGTCTCGCCGAGGGGCACGACGTCCTCCTGCTCGGCCACTTCCACGACGCCCACGTCTGGAAGGTCGCTGGCGGCGAGGTCCGCCTGCTCGACGCCTGGTTCAGAAGCCGGACGGTCGAGTGGCTGCGCTAAACTCCCTGGTCCCATGGCTCTGCGCGTCACCATGCTCGGCAGCGGGACGTCGACCGGAATCCCGGTGATCGGCTGCGGCTGCCGGGTCTGCACCTCCGGCAACCCGAAGAACCAGCGGTGGCGGCCGGGGCTGAAGCTGGAGCTGGAGAGGGGGACCGTGCTCGTAGATACGCCGACCGATCTGCGGATGCAGGCGCTGCGGTTCGGCCTGCCGCGCGTCGACGCCATCGTCTTCACCCACTCCCACGCCGATCACATCTTCGGCCTGGACGACGTGCGGATCTTCAACTTCCGCCAGGGCGCCGCCATCCCCTGCTACGGCTCGGCCGAGACCCTGCGGGCCATCCGGCGGGTCTTCGCCTACGTCTTCGAGCCGGGCCAGGAGGGGGGCGGCAAGCCGCAGCTCGACCTGATCGAGGTGCGCGAGCCGTTCGAGGTGCTGGGGCGCCGGATCGTCCCCATCCCGGTCTGGCACGGCGAGATGGAGGTCTTCGGCTACCGGCTCGGCGGCTTCGCCTACGTGACCGACTGCAACCGGATTCCCGAGACCAGCCTCCGGCAGCTCGAAGGGGTGGAGATCCTGGTCCTCGACGCGCTGCGCCACCGCCCCCACTCGACGCACTTCTCGGTCGAGGAGTCGCTGGAGATCGCGGAGCGGATCGGGCCGCGCCGCACGATCCTCACCCACATGGCCCACGAGGTGGACCACGACGATCCCCTGCCGCCGGGAGTGGAGTTCGGTTATGACGGACTCGTTTTCGATGCCGACTGAGAATCCGATGAAGAATCCGGACGAGCTGCCAGTGGAGCCCTTCGCCGTGCCGGCCGGCCGGCGGGCGCGGGGCCGCCTGCGGGTGCCCTCGTCGAAGAGCGTGACCCACCGCTACCTGAACCTGGCGCTGCTCTCGGGCGCGCCGGTGGTGATCGAGCGGCCGCTGCTCGCCGAGGACACCCGCCTTTTCTTCGCCGCCCTCGGCCGTTGCGGCTTCCGGGTCGAGGAGGTGGAGGACGAGGTCCGCCTGACGCCGGGGGAGAGGCCCGCCGGCGAGGTCGAGATCTTCTGCGGCAACGCCGGCACCATGCTCCGCTTCCTCGTCGCCACCCTCGCCGTGGTCCCCGGCCTCTGGCGCCTCGACGGCGTCCCCCGCCTGCGCGAGCGGCCGGTGGGACCGCTCGTCGACGCGCTCCGCTCCCTGGGAGCCCGCGTCGAGTATCTCGCCGCCGAGGGATACGTCCCCCTGCGGATCGAGGGGGGAACGCTGCGCGGCGGTGTCGCCACCCTCGACGCCGGCGAGTCGAGCCAGTACCTCTCGGCCCTGCTGATGGCGGCGCTGCGCGCGCCCTCCGAGGTGGTGATCGAGGTCCCCACGCTCACCTCCCGCCCCTACGTGGACGTGACCATTGCCGCCGCCGCGGCCTTCGACGGCCACATCGAGCGGGCGGGACCGCGCGCCTACCGGATCCGCCCCTCGGCGCTGCGGGGGGGGCGCGCCCGGGTCGAGGGGGACTATTCGGCCGCCTGCTACCCGGCCGCCGCCGCGGCGCTGACCGGCGGCGAGGTGATCCTCGACGGCCTGCTGCCCGACTCCCGGCAGGGGGACCGCGAGTTCATGGACCTCCTCGCCGCGATGGGAGCCGAGGTCTTCTGGAAGGGGGACGACCTCCGCATCCGCGGCGGCGGGGAGCTCCAGGGGATCAAGGCGGACCTCTCCGGCATGCCCGACCAGGTGCCCACCCTCGCGGCGCTCGCCCCCTTCGCCCACGGCGAGACGCTGATCCACAACGTCGCCCACCTGCGGATCAAGGAGAGCGACCGTCTCGAAGCCATGGCGGTCGGGCTCAAGGCGCTCGGCGCTGACGCCCGGGAGGGGCGCGACAGCCTCTGGTTGCCCGGTCTATGGGCCGGCGCCGAGCCCCCGTCCGGCACCGTCCACATCGATCCCCGCGGCGATCACCGCATCGCCATGAGCTTCGCCCTGGTGGGGCTGCGCCGTCCCGGCGTGGTGGTCGATCACCCCGAGGTGGTGGCGAAGTCGTATCCGGGGTTCTGGCGGGACTTCCTGAAGATCGTCGGATGATCTTACTGATGAAAGATCGTCTGAAGCGAACCTGAAGCGAAGAAGTCGCGCGTTTCCGCTACAATCCCCGCCAATGTCCCCCCTCCACCGGGCCGCCGGTGTCGTCCATCCGTGCCTCGCACCCCTCGCGTCGGTGCGGCGGTCGATCCCGCTCGCCGAGGCGCGCCTCACCGACCGGCGGAAGGTAGCGATGCTGCTGGAGGCGGCGGGGTTGCTGTCGCTGCTCGACCGCGCCGGCTGGCGGCTCGCCGCGGGTTGGGAGGGCGCCCGCGTCTCTTCCAAAAACCGGCTCCTGGCGGGTGAGGAGGGGGCGGCGCCCGGCCGTTCGTCGCGCCCGGCCCAGGAGGCGCTGCTCGACCTCGCCGCCCGGCTTTTCGGCGACGGACCGGTCGCCGGCCGGGGGGAGGCGCGCCACGCCGTTCGCGTCCTGACCGACCTCTGGGAGCGTTCCCTCTCGCCGGTGGCTGCGGACGAGGCGGTGGCGGCGATCCTGGAGACGGCTTCCTTCCTCTGGGAGCGGCCGGAGCTCGCCGCCGCGCGGGAGTCGCTCGCCGGAGAGATCTCGCGGGAGAACGGCCCGGCGCTGCTCTGGATCGCGGGGCCGCGATCGTTCCGCGCCCGCCTGCTCTCTCAAGGGGCCTCGGCGGAGGGAGCGCAGCGGCTGCTCGGCGGGTCCGAGGCGCGGGCGCTATGGAGCCGGGAGGAGGAGGGTACGCCGGGAGATCTGGCCGCCGCGGGGCGGTGGCGGGCGGCGGTCGCCGCCTGGGAGCGCCGGCCCCCCGCGACGGACGGGGAGCGCGTCGAGCGGGCCGCGGCCCTGGCGGCGCTCGGCCGCCGCGAGGCCGCCCTCGAGTCGCTCGCCGTCCTGGAGTCCCCCACGGCAGCGGGAGCCCTGGCGCTTGCCGCCCGCTGCCAGCTCGAGCTGGGGCGCCTTGCCGCGGCTCGGGCCACCCTGCGGGCGTTGGAGGAGGCGCCGCTCGCCCCGCTCGAGCTCGCCGAGGTGGCGGAGATCGCCTCGCGCGTCCACGCCAGCCACGGCAAGCCCGGGCGCGCCGGCTTCTGGATCCGCCGGGCGCTCGACGAAACGGCGGGCGATCCCCGCGCCCTCCTCCTTGCCCGGCTCGCCGCCGCGGGCGCGGCCTGGGACCGGGGCGACGGCGAGGCCATGGAGCGCCTCCTGGAGATCGCCCGGGGCGCGCTGGACGATCCCGTTCTCGCCTGGCGGTGGCGTCAGCTCGAGGCTCTGCGGGCGGGCGCGGCCGGCGACCTGGACGGGGCCGTGCAGCAGGCGGCCCTGGCGGTGCGGGCCGGCCGGCGCCGGCTCACCCGGCGCCAGGCCGCAGGGTTGTGGAATGACCTGGGGCTCGCCCGCGCCCGCCGCGGTGATCTCGCCGGGGCCGAGCGCGCCTTCCTGCACGCCGCGCGGCTGGAGGCGGGCTGTGACGGCCCCCGCAAGGCGACCCTCGCTCCCTACAACCTGGCCGAGATCCGGCTGCGCCGCGGGCGCACCCACGGCGTGCGCGAGATCGTCGCCCGCTCGGAGGTCGAGAACCGGCGCTCCGGCAACCTGCGCGGCCTCGCCCAGGACGCCGAGCTGTGGGCCCGCTACGAGCTGGCGCTGGGCCGGCCGGCGGCGGCTCTCGCCATCTGCCGCGAGGCCCTGCATGACCTTGAGCGCCAGCGGCTCGACTGGCGGCGGGCCGAGTTGCGTCTCCTGGCCGCCCGCGCCCTCGGCTGGCTCGGCCGGCCCGAGGAGGCCGCGGCCGAGCTGGCGGGCGTGCCGCCGGAGACCCTGGGCGAGTTGGAGCCCGAGGAGCGCCCGGCCGTCCGCGCTCTGGCGGGCGACCCTGAAGAGGCCCGGCGCGAAGCTGCGGGCGGTCTCTTCGCCCCGCTCTGGGAGGCGCTCCTCGCGGGGGAGCCGCCGCCGGCGCGCGACTGGGAGAGGCTCGCGGAGCTCGATTCCTGGCGGGCGGCGCGGCTGGTCTTCGACCTCGATCTCCTCACCCCCGGCTCGGCGCCGGCGCCGTGGCGGCGGGCGGCGATCGACGCCCTGCGCAAGAGCGGAGCGATCCCGCTGGCCGAGCGGCTGGAGATGCGGGACGGCGGGCCATGGGCGGTCGTCGCCTGGATGCTCCAGGGGCTCGTCCAGGCTCCTTCCCCGGCGGAGACGCTGGCTGAGGCGACGGCTCAGTCCGCTCAGACGTCTCAGCCGTCCGACGACGATCTGGTGGGCGAGAGCCCGCTCTTCCTCGCCGCGCTCAATCGCCTGGACCGGCTGGCTCCGGGAGACCTGCCGGTGCTGATCCTGGGCGAGAGCGGCACGGGCAAGGAGCTCGCGGCCCGCCGGCTCCATCGCCGCGGTCCCCGGGCCACCCGGCCGTTCGTCGCCGTCAACTGCGCCGCCCTTTCCGAGACCCTGCTCCTCTCCGATCTCTTCGGCCACGCCCGCGGCGCGTTCACCGGCGCCGACCGCGAGCGCAAGGGGGTGTTCGAGACCGCCCATGGCGGCACGGTCTTCCTCGACGAGATCGGCGACCTTCCCCTCTCCGCCCAGGGGATGCTGCTGCGCGTGCTCCAGGAAGGGGAGATCCGCCGCCTGGGCGAGAGCGCGGCAAGGCGGGTGGACGTGCGGGTGCTCGCGGCCACCCATCGCGACCTTCTCCGCATGGTGGAGGAGGGGACCTTCCGGCGCGATCTCTATTTCCGTCTGCGCGTCGGCTGCGTCGAAATGCCGCCGCTGCGCGATCGGGGAGATGACGTGCTGCGGCTCGCTGATCGTTTCCTCCATACTCTGCGCCCGCCGGCGCGGCTGACCCGGGAGGCGCGGGCGCGGCTGCTCGCGCAGCGCTGGCCGGGCAACGTGCGCGAGCTCGAGAACGTGCTCGCCGTCGCCGCGGCGCTCGCCGGCGGCGATGGCATGGGCGGAAATCTGATCGGGATCGATCATCTGGAGTTGCCGGAACCGGTCGGCGGCGCGCCCGCCGGTTCCTATCACCAGCAGGTCGAGTCGTTCCGCCGTGGCCTGATCGCGCGGGCGATCGCGGAGAGCGACGGCAATCATGCCGAGGCCGCCGGGCGGCTCGGCATCTCGCGCCAGACCGTCTCTTATCTCGTCCGCCAGCTCGGGATCGATCGGCTCGATCGTAAAAAGACGAAGCTGAAAAGGCCGTCCGGCGATCAGACGCCGGCGGCGTAGAAGGCCGCACGGTCGCCGCCGAGGCTCGCGCGCAGCCGCTCGGCGATGCGCTCCAGCCCCTCGCGGTCGGCGTCGTCGAACGCCGCGGGCTGGTGGGAGTCGACGTCGAGCACGGCGACGAGCTCGCCGTTCGCGTCGAAGATCGGGATCACGATCTCCGAGCGCGCCCCCTCATCACAGGCGATATGGCCCGGGAACTGATGCACGTCCGGCACGAGCTGCGTCGCGCGCTCCCGCGCGGCGGCGCCGCAGACGCCGCGATCGAACGGTATTTCGAGACATCCGAGCGGCCCCTGATAGGGACCGACGCGCAGCAGCCGGGGCGCCACCACGCGATAGAAACCGGTCCAGCTCGCAGCCGGGAGGCTGCGGTGGACGATGCAGGCGCAGGTGGCCATCGCGGTGATCGGGTCGTCGATTCCCTCCAGCACGGAATCGAGCTCGCGCAGGGTTTCGCGGTAGATCGCTCTCTTGTCGGTTTCACTCATGGCGGGGGATTGTACCTGAGGAGTGTACCGTGAAATACATAGGGAGCTTTCGCTCAAACGATCCCCATTCAAAGCGGGAAGAAGTAGCGTCTCGCCGGAGTTTAAGCAGAAGGAAAGGGTCCCCGAATCGCCGGCTTTCGGGAAAATTTATGCAAAGCCATTGACATGTCGGGTTTACTTTTTGATAATGAGTGCGGATTTTTGCGGTATCCCCCTAATATCAAGTTCCTTTTGAATCACCCGAGGAGGCAAGAGAACATCATGGCCGAACCTGAAAATCAGCGCCGCGGCGATAGCGCGGATCAGAAGCTCTACACACTCTCCGAGATTTCCCAGAAGACCGGCATTTCGATGCCGACTCTCCAGCGATACAAGAAGACCTACCAGGACCGGATCCCCTCCGAAGGCCAGGGACGCAAGCAGCGCTACCCCGAGAACGCGCTGCCCGTGTTCGACGAGATCAAGAACGAAAACGCGGGCAAGCGCGGTCGTCCGCGCAAGAATCCGGACGCTCCCCGCGCCGAGCGCCCGGCCGCCAGCAAGCGTCGTGGCCGTCCGCCAGGCGCCGCCAAGAAGACCGCCGGTGGTCGCAAGGCGGCGACCGCGACGCGTGGCGCCGCCGCCAAGCGGGCCACCGGGGGCCGTGGCCGCAAGGCCGCCGCGGCCACCGCTCCGGCGGCTTCGGCTCCGGCGCGCCGCGGGCGTCCCGCCGGCCGGGCCCAGAAATCCCAGAAATCCGGCAATCTGCTGACGCTCACCCAGATCAGCGAGACCACCGGCATCTCCTATCCCACGCTGGTGCGCTACGTGCGCGTGCACGGCGATCGCCTGCCGAGCGAGGGCAAGGGGCGCGCGCGCCGCTTCTATCCGCAGGCGGTGGACGTGTTCCGTCAGCTCCGCCAGGAGAGCGGTCGCGGCGGCCGCAAGAAGGGGAGCGGGAGCGGCGCCGCGGCGGCGAAGTCCACGGGGCGCGGCCGGGGCCGCGCGGCATCTTCTTCTTCGTCGCCTTCGACGGGCGAGGCTCTGAGCGGCGCGATCGCCCAGCGCCTCAAGCAGCTCGAGAAGACCCAGCAGAGCTTGGAGAAGAAGTTCAAGGGTTTCGTCGACAGCGTCACCAAGCTCTTCCGCTGATCGATCGGGCCTTGCCCGGTGCTTCGAGAGACCCCGGCTCCGGCCGGGGTTTTTCTTTTACATCTTCTTTACGATTTTGGTCCGTCAGAGGGTTCGTCAGATGATCCCAGCCCAGATCCGGCAGAGGAGAACGCTTTCCATCTCGTAGCAGTGCTACGTCTCGCCGTTTGATGATCCTGCCGATGCGCCGGCCCTCCTCCGGCTCGATCCCTTCGGGCAAGGTGAACAGCAGCACGTAATCCTCGCCGCCACCCAGCGCGAGAGAGAGCGGATCGGCGCCGATCGCTTTACAAAGCGTCGCGAAACGATTGGAAAACGGTAGCGCTCCAGCGTCGACCTCGGCACCCACGCCGCTGGCGCGGCAGAGGCGATGGAGGTCGCGCGCCAGGCCGTCGGAGACGTCCATCCCCGCGCCCTCCTTTTGATCTGCCAGCCAGCGCCCCAGCGCGAGTTGGGGCTGTGGCTCCAGGTGGCGCCGCATCGCCCTCCGGGCGGCGGCTTGCAATGAAGAAACCCCTTCCTTCAGACCGCCGCGTTCGATCAACCGCCGCCCGGCCGCCGACTCGCCGATCGTTCCGCCCAGCCAGATCGCGTGTCCTGGCCGGGCGCCGTCGCGGCGGACCCAGCGCGTTCCCGCCTGGGTCCCGAGCAGCGTGAGGCTCGCGGTGAGCCGATCGGGATGCCGTGCCAAGTCGCCGCCGGCGAGGTCGACCCCGAAGCGGCGGCAGGCGCCGAGGAGGGCGGTGAAGAATCGCCGGTGATCGAATCCAGCCGGGGTGGCGAGGGCGAGGAAGGCGTGGGTGGGAGCGGCTCCCATCGCCGCGAGATCCGAAAGGTTCACCGCGAGCAGCCGCCGCGCCACGACCGCGGGATCGAGATCGGGAGGAAAGTGAACGCCGGCGATCTGATGATCGACGGTGACCGCGAAGGAGCCCGGGGGCACCGCGGTGACGATTGCGGCGTCGTCGCCTACTCCCAAGACGCCGGACTGCCGGCGAAGCCAATCGATCAGACGGTCTTCGCCGCCGCCGTTGTCGTCTTCTTCGGGGACCGGAGGTTTCACACCGTGAGGGGCTGCGGCTGCTCGCTGGCGATCTCGGCGGGTTCGCCCGCGGGCGTCACGTCGGGCTGCCGGACGTCGGGATCGAGCAGGGCGATCTTCAGCACCTCGTCCATGTGATCGACGAAATGGAAGGCGAGCCCGCCGGTGATCGTCGCCGGCACCTCGGCGAGGTCGCGCCGGTTGAGCTTGGGAACGATCACCGTCTGGATGCCCGCGAGCTTGGCGGCGAGGACCTTCTCCTTCAATCCGCCGATCGGCAGCACGTCGCCGCGCAGCGTGATCTCGCCCGTCATCGCCACCCGGCGGTTGATCGGTTTGCCGGTGAGCACGGAGAGGATCGCCGTGCCGATGGTGATGCCGGCCGACGGGCCGTCCTTGGGGATCGAGCCCGCGGGCACGTGGACGTGCAGGTCGTGCCGGGCGAAGAAGTCGTCGCCCAGCCCGTGCATGGCGGCATAGGAGCGGGCGAAGGAGACCGCCGCCTGGGCGGATTCCTTCATCACGTCGCCGAGCTGGCCGGTGAGCAGCAGCAGCCCCTTGCCGGGCACCGCCACCACCTCGATGAATAGCAGGTCGCCGCCGACCGAGGTCCAGGCGAGGCCAGTGGCGACGCCGACGCGGTCGCGGTTCAGCAGCTCTTCCGAGAAATGCTTGCGGGCGCCGAGGAACTCCTCGACCTTCGCCGCGTCGACCGCCATCCCCTCGATCTCGCCGCGCGCCACCTTCACCGCCACCTTGCGGCAGATCGCCGCGATCTCGCGCTCGAGGTTCCGCAGCCCGGCCTCCTTGGTGTAGCCGGCGATGACGGCGGCGACGGCCTCGTCGGTGAACGTGATCTGTTCCTCGTTGAGGCCGTTCTCCTTCGTCTGCTTGGGGATCAGGTGGAGCCGGGCGATGCGCGCCTTCTCCTCCTGCGTGTAGCCGGTCAGGCGGATGATCTCCATGCGGTCGAGGAAGGCGGGCTGAATCGGCTCCAGCATGTTCGCCGTGGCGATGAACATCACCTTCGACAGGTCGTAGGAGATGCCGAGGTAGTGATCGACGAAGCTCCAGTTCTGCTCCGGATCGAGCACCTCGAGCAGGGCGGACGACGGATCGCCGCGGAAGTCGGCGCCGATCTTGTCGATCTCATCGAGCACGAAGACGGGATTGCTCGTCCCCGCCTGGCGGATGCCCTGGACGATGCGGCCGGGCAGCGCGCCGACGTAGGTGCGGCGGTGGCCGCGGATCTCCGCCTCGTCGCGCACGCCGCCGAGCGAGATGCGCACGAACTTGCGGCCGAGCGAGCGGGCGATCGAGCGGCCGAGCGAGGTCTTGCCGACGCCGGGCGGACCCACGAAGCAGATGATGGGGCCGCGGGTGTCGGGCTTGAGCTTGCGCACGGCGAGGTACTCGAGGATGCGCTCCTTGATCTTCTCGAGATCGTAATGGTCCTCGTCGAGCACCTGCTGGGCGTTCTGGAGGTCGAGGTTATCCTCGGACGTGGTGGTCCAGGGCAGCGAGGTCAGCCAGTCGAGATAGGTGCGGATGATCTGCGTCTCGGCGCTCTCCGGGTGGCTGCGCTCCAGCCGCCGGATCTGCCGCTCGAGCTCCTCCCGGGCCTCCTCGGTGAGCTGCTTTTCGGCCGCCAAGCGGCGGTAGTTGGCGATCTCCTCGGCCAGCTCCTCCCCCTCGCCCAGCTCCTGCTGGATGGTCTTGAGCTGCTGGCGTAGGAAGTACTCGCGCTGGCTGCGGTCGATCTCGCCGCGCGCCTGCGAGGAGATCTCCTGCTGCAGGTTGAGCACCTGGATCTCGCGGGCAAGCTGATCGCTCACTTTGCGCAGGCGCTCGATCGGATCGATCGTCTCCAGCACCGACTGCGCCTCGGCGAGCTTGAGCTCCAGGTTGCTCGCCGCCAGATCGGCCAGCCGACCCGGATCCTCCAGGTTGGCGGCGATCACCATCACCTCGGCGGAGATCCCCTTGCCGAGGGTGACGGCGCGGTCCATGCTTTCCTTGACGCTGCGCACCAGGGCCTCGATCTCGAGCGAGGGGGCGGCGGGGCGCGGCTCCTCGATGCGCTCGATCTTGGCCTGGAGATAGGGCTCCATCTGGCTGATGTGCTGCACGCGGGCGCGCGCCAGCCCCTGGACCAGGATGCGGATGCGGCCGTCCGGGAGCTTGAGCATCCGCATGATGACCGCCGCGGTGCCCACCTCGAAGAGGTCGGCCTCCCCGGGGTTGTCGTTGGCCGAGTCGCGCTGGGCGACCAGCATGATGACGCGGCTCTCCGACAGCGCGCGGTCGACGGCGAGCACGCTCTTGTCGCGCCCCACCGAGAGCGGCAGGATGATGTACGGAAAGACGACGGTATCCTTGAGCGGCAGGACGGGAAGGACGTCGGGGATCTTGATCGACTCTTCCTGCGGCGGCTCGCTTGGCGATTTACTCATTCCCGTTGCTCATTCCCGTTACTCATCCACGGTTTCCTCGCCCACGCGGATATGCAATACGCGAGCCTCTTGGCGCTTGTCCTGGATCTTGGGAAAGTCGAGCGTCAGCAGCCCGTCCTGCAGGTGGGCGGTCCCCTTGTGGGTGTTGACCGGCGACAGCACGTGGATCTCGCGGGTGAACCGGCCGTGCCCGCGCTCGAGGCAATGGAAGCGGAGCCGCTGCGCCTCCGGCAAGGTGGTCGACTTGGTGCCGGAGATCACCACCCGGGTCCCGCGCACCTCGATCTTGAGGTCGGCGGGGGCGAAGCCGGGGACCTCGGCGAGGATCTGCACCGCCGCCGGGGTCTCCACGACGTCGATCGCCGGCTGCCACTCGCCGAGCGGCAGGTCGGTCTCGCCGATCTGCATCGCCTCCTGGAACAGGCGGTCGAGCTCGGCCTGGAAGCGGGAGATGAGGAACAGGGACTCGAAGCGGGCGGCCATCTCTCTCACGCCTCCTTGCCGGGCTTGAGCAGCGTCTTGACGACGTCCATGAAGGCGTCGATGTCCTCGAACCGGCGGTAGACGGAGGCGAAGCGGACGTAGGCCACCTGGTCGAGCTCGCGCAGCCGCTCCATGACGAAGGCGCCGATCTCCTGGGTGGAGATCTCGCGGTCCTCGCGCTCGTTGAGCATCGACTCGGTCTGGTCGACGATCGCCTCCAGCTTCTTCAGCGCGATCGGCCGCTTCTCGCACGCCTTGAGCAGGCCGCCCAGGAGCTTCTTGCGGCTGAACTCCTCGCGCGTGCCGTCGTGCTTGACGACCATGTAGGGGATGTCCTCGATCTGCTCGTAGGAGGTGAAGCGCCGGCCGCAGCTCAGGCACTCCCGCCGTCGCCGGATGGTGGCGCCATCGCGGCTCTCCCGCGAGTCGACCACCCGGTCGCGGTTCTCGGAGCAGAAGGGGCACCGCATCGCGCCGCTCCTACTCCTTGGAGCTCAAGGCGATGTTGAGCCGTAGCAGGAGCTTCTCGAGCCCGGCGGCGTCCTTGGTGTCGACCGGGATGTCCACCGCCAGATCGCGGACGGAGTCCATCACCCGGTGCTCGCCGTCCTCCACCTGGAAGCTGACCAGCACCCGGCGGGCGCGCTGGAGGTCGGCGCGCCGGAGCGTCATCTCGATGCTGCGCGACAGCTCGCCGCGGCCGTTGGTGCCGGCGGGGGGGGCGGGAGCCGGTGCCGGACGGACGGCCGTCGCGGCGGCGGGCGCCGGACGCTGGGCCGGAGCGGCGGCCTCGCGCCGCAGCTTCTCGAGCTCGCTCAGCACGTCCATGGTGCGCCCCCGGGCGGCGACCGGCGGCGCCTTCGGCGGGGCCGGGGCCGCGGCGGGCCGCGGGGGAGCGGCGGCGGCCGGGGGCGATGCCGGCGTCGGCAGGGGCGGCGCGGCCGGACGGGGCGGCGCGGCGGCCGGGCTGGCGACCGGATTGGCGGCCGGATTGACGGCCAGAACCGGCGCGGGCCGAGGGACCGCCAAGGGCGGGGGAGCGGCGGCCGGCGTCGCGGCCGGTGTCACCGCTGGTGCCGGGGCCGCGGCGGGGCGCGCCGCCGGGGCGGTGGCCGGCTCGTTGCGGCCGAGCCGCTTCTTGAGCGACATCAGGGTGAAGCGGGAGATCCCCTTGAGGGTCTCGAACACCCCCTGGCCGGTCACCGCCGAGGCCTCGAAGAAGGGCCAGTTGTAGCGGTTGAGCGCGGCGTTCATCTCCTCGGCCGTGCAGATGTCGGCGAGGTCGCGCTTGTTGAACTGGAGCACCAGCGGCAGGGTGTCGACCGCCAGCCCCATCTCGGTCAGGTTCTCCTCCAGGTTGCGGAACGACTCGACGTTGGCCTGCAGCATCGCCCGCTGCGAGTCGGCCACGAAGACCACCCCGTCCACCCCCTTGAGCACCAGCTTGCGGGTGGTGTTGTAGAACACCTGCCCCGGCACGGTGTAGAGCTGGATGCGGGTGTTGAAGCCGGCGATGGAGCCGACGTCGATCGGCAGCAGGTCGAAGAAGAGGGTGCGGTCGGTCTCCGTCTCCAGCGAGACCATCTCGCCGCGCGATTCCCCCGTGGTGTGCTGATAGATGTAGTGGAGGTTGGTCGTCTTGCCGCACAGACCGGGGCCGTAGTAGACGACCTTGGCCGCCATCTGCATCGTGCTGTAGTTGAAGAACACCATAGGAGTTTGGGCGCTGACTGAAATGGACATCGGAGCATACCACCCGTTGGCGGGGGCGCGTCAATCGCCGGGGAATCGCGGGTAAATTACCGGGAAATTCGCCGGGAATCCCCCGCTCCCCGGCGATCCGGGCAGGCTCTAGGTCTTTTCGGGGTCGTTCCCCGCCGGCTCGGCGTCTTTCCCCGTCTGCCGCAGGGTCTCGCGGAGGAGGAACATGGCGAGCGGGAGCTTCTCCGGGGCGTGGAGGCGGAGGGCGTCGAGGTGGCGGCGGAGGGTCTCGCGGTCCCCCCGCGCGGCGGGGCCGGTGATCGCCTCGGCGAGGGGGCGGCCGGCGTCCAGGGTCCTGGCGGCGGCGGCGAGGGAGCCGCGGGCGAGCTCCAGGTAGCCCCGGGTCACCTCCTCCGGCAGTCCCAATCCCCCGGCGATCTCGGCGGCGGCGGCGAGGAGGGTGGTCACCCCCCCGGCGGCCAGGGTGGCGGCGAAGTGGTAGAGCGGCCGGGACTCAGGTTGCACCTCGGTGGCGACCCCCCCCCAGGCGGCGGCGAGGCGCAAGCCCAGGGCCCGCGCCGCCGGGCCGCCGTCCACGGCGAAGAAGACCCCCCTCGCCTCGGCGGGATCGGGGAGCGGCTGGGGGAAGGCCTTCAGCGGATGCAGCGAGCCGGTCGAGGTGCGGGCCTGCCGCAGCGGCGCCAGGACCGAGGCGTCCAGGCTGCCCGAGGTGTGCAGGGCGACCTGGGCCTGGGGCCGGCGGGCGAGATGGGCGGCCACCGCGGGGAGGGCGTCGTCCGGCACGGCGATCAGCAGCAGGTCCTGGCCCTGGGTGGCGAGGCCGTCGAGGTCCACGCGGCGGGGACCGTCCGGCCAGGCCATCTCCCCTGGCGGCCTCCCCGCCACCGCGGCCAGCTCCGCCCCGGCCGCCACCGCCCAGCGCGCCAGGCTGGAGCCCACCCGCCCAGGGCCGACCAGCGAGAAGCGCAGACCCCGCAAGGTATCCACGACGCAACAATAGCCCCTCGGCCGGCGCCAGGCAAGTAAGAGAGAAGTCTTGTCATTTCAATGGTTTGAATCCGCGTTGCCTTGACAGCGGGGGCGCGGGAGGGTACCATGCATTAGCACTCTCATGGGGAGAGTGCCAATCTCGAGCGGAAATCCTTCGACCATGCCGGACGCCAGGGACCAGGGAAAGTTGAGCCCGCGGGATCGCGAGATCCTGAAGGACGTCATCCTGACCTACATCCTGAGCGCCGAGCCGGTCAGCTCGCGCTCGGTGTCGAAGCATGCCCAGCTCGGGCTCTCGGCGGCGACCATCCGCAACGTCATGGCTGACCTCGAGGAGTGGGGCTACCTGATGCAGCCGCACACCTCGGCCGGCCGGGTGCCCACGGCGGCGGCGTACCACCTCTTCATCCAGTCGATGATGGAGGCGCGGACGCTGCCGGCGCGGGAGCGGCGGTACATCGAGGACAACCTCAAGGGGGGCGCCATCGACGCCGACCAGCTCCTGGGCACGGCCTCGCACCTGCTCTCCGAGCTGTCGAGCCACGTGGGGGTGGTGGTCGCGCCGGCGATCGGCGAGACGGTGCTCAAGGCGGTGGACTTCATCCCCATCGCCGGCCGCAAGATCCTCTGCGTCGTGGTCTCCTCGACCGGCTTCATCGACAACAAGGTGATCGAGACCGAGGAGGAGGTGCCGCGCGAGGAGCTGGTGCGGATCTCCAACTACCTGACGGACAACTTCGCCGGCCAGACCCTGCGCGAGATCCGCGAGCGGCTGGTGCGGATGATGGTGGAGGAGAAGGAGAAGATGGACCGGGTGCTGGCGCGCACCGTCGAGCTGGCCCAGGCCGGGCTCACCGCCGATGGCGCCCCGGGGGTGGTGGTGGACGGCACCTCAATGCTGCTCGCCATGCCCGAGCTCTCGGACGTCGCCCGGGTGCGCCGGATGTTCGAGGCGTTCGCCGACAAGGCGCGGCTGGTGCGCATCCTCAACCGGTGCATCCAGGGGGGCGGCGTGCGGGTGCTGATCGGCGAGGACTGCGAGCTGACCACGGATCTCGAGTTCAGCGTGGTGGCGGCCCCCTACGGCCTCGGCGAGCGGCCGCTCGGCACCCTCGGCATCGTCGGCCCCTCCCGGATGGACTACGAGAAGATCATCCCACTGGTCAACTTCCTGGGGGACACCCTGAGCCGCGCGCTCGCCGAGACCTTCTCGAGCGATCCCGAGCGGCGCTGACAGGAAGAGGACAGGAAGAAGATGGGATGATGGCGGACCGCCGGAATTCCGGCGCGGACACATTCCTTTATAGATAGACGACGAGAAAGACGAGAGCGAGGACGGCGATGGCAGACGACTTGAGAAACGCGGGCGACGCCCCCGAAGTGGCGATCGACCTGGACGAGAACGCGGACCTGGAGGCCGCCATGCGCGAGGCGGTGGCGGCGGTGGAGGGGGTCGAGTCCGGCGCGCGGCCCGAGGCCGCCGCTCCTGGCGGCCCTGGGGACATCGCCAAGCTGCGCCAGGAGAGCGCCGACCTGCGCGACCGCCTGATGCGCACCCTGGCCGACTTCGACAACTTCCGCAAGCGCGCCGAGCGCGAGCGCCAGGAGCTGAAGCGCTACGCCCTGCTCGAGCCGTTGCGGGAGTTCCTGAACGTGTCGGACAACCTCGACCTGGCGCTCTCCGCCCAGGGGTCGGCCGACGACCTGAAGCGCGGGGTCGAGATGATCCACCGCCAGATGGGGGAGCTGCTGCGCCGCTTCGGCGCCGTCGAGGTGCCCGCCGAGGGGCAGCCGTTCGATCCCACCGTGCACGAGGCGGTGTCGCGCGAGGAGAGCCCGGACGTCAAGACCGCCACGGTGGTGGCCGAGCTGCGGCGCGGCTACAAGATGCACGACCGGCTGCTGCGGCCGGCGATGGTGAAGGTCGCGGTGCCGGCGGAGGGGAGCTCCGCCGAGGCCTCGGGCGGCGATTAGCCGCCGGCCGTCGCCTGGGATTTCGTCCCGAAGCACGTACAATAGCCTCAGCTTCCGTCCTGCAGGCGCGGCGCGCCGGCCGTGGCTCCGTCCCCATCCGGGGGAGGGCCGCCCGGTGTCGTATCGCGCGGGGACCTCGAAGCGCGGAGCGGCCGGCATTCATCCATCATGAGCAAAATCCTCGGCATCGACCTCGGCACCACCAACAGTTGCGCCGCGATTGTGGAGGCCACCGCGCCGGTGGTGCTGGCCAACCGCGAGGGGAGCCGCACGACCGCGTCGATCGTCGCCTTCTCCGAGGAGGGGGACCGCCTGGTCGGGCAGATCGCCAAGCGCCAGGCGATCACCAATCCGCAGAACACGGTCTACGCCGTCAAGCGGCTGATCGGCCGCAAGTTCCGCGACTCGCAGGTGGCGCGGGCGGGGGGCGTCCTCCCCTACACCCTGACCGAGGCGACCAACGGCGACGTCAAGATCGAGATCCGCGACCGCCACTACAGCCCGGAGGAGATCTCGGCGCTGGTGCTGCGCGAGATCAAGGACTTCGTCGAGGAGCAGCTCCAGGAGGAGGTGCGCGAGGCGGTGATCACCGTCCCCGCCTACTTCAACGACTCGCAGCGCCAGGCGACCAAGGACGCCGGCAAGATCGCCGGCCTCGACGTGGTGCGCATCCTCAACGAGCCGACCGCCGCGGCCCTCGCCTATGGCCTCGACCAGCCCGCCTCGGGCAAGACGGCGAGCACGATCGCCGTCTACGACCTCGGCGGCGGCACCTTCGACATCTCGGTCCTCCAGCTCTCGCAGGGGATCTTCGAGGTGCGCTCGACGGCGGGCGACACCTACCTCGGAGGCGAGGACTTCGACCAGCGGATCATGGACTGGCTGATCGAGGACTTCTCTGCCGAGACCGGCATCGACCTGCGCCAGGACCGCATGGCCCTGCAGCGGCTCAAGGAGGCGGCCGAGCGCGCCAAGTGTGAGCTCTCGGCCACCGAGGAGACGGCGATCAACCTGCCGTTCATCTCCGCCGACCGCTCCGGGCCGCGCCACCTCGCCCGCTCGCTCGACCGGGCGCACTTCGAGGATCTGGTGCGCGACCTGGTCGAGCGCACCGAGGAGCCCTGCCGCGACGCGCTCGCCCAGGCGGGGCTGCGCGCCGACGAGATCGACGAGGTGCTGCTGGTCGGCGGCCAGACCCGTTCCCCCGTCGTCGCCCGCACGGTCGAGCGGATCTTCGGCAAGAAGCCCAACCGCGAGATCAACCCCGACGAGGTGGTGGCGATGGGCGCCGCCATCCAGGGGGGAATCCTGCGCGGGGACATCAAGGACCTCGTGCTGCTCGACGTCACCCCGCTCTCGCTGGGCGTCGAGACGCAAGGGGCCCTGTTCACCCGGCTGATCGAGCGCAACTCGACGATCCCGACCAAGAACACCCAGATCTTCACCACCGTGGTGGACAACCAGAGCACCGTGCAGGTCCACGTCCTCCAGGGGGAGCGCCAGCTCGCCAACGAGAACAAGTCGCTCGGCAAATTCGAGCTGGTGGGAATCCCGCCGGCGCCGCGCGGCGTGCCGCAGATCGAGGTGACCTTCGCCATCGATTCGAACGGCATCGTCAACGTCTCGGCGCGCGACATGGCGACCAATCTGTCGCAGAGCGTCCAGATCAACCCCTCGGGCGGGCTCTCCGAGGCCGAGGTCCAGCGCCTGGTCGCCGAGGCGGACCAGAACTCGCAGGCCGACGTCCACCGGCGCGAGGCGCGCCAGCTCAAGAACCGCCTGGAGGGGCTGATCTACACCAACGAGAAGGTCTTCGGACAGTTCCGCGACATGCTCCAGGAGGCCGACGTGAAGCGGATCCACGAGGCCCTGCTGCAGGCGCGCATGGCGCTCAACGTCGAGAAGCGCGCCGAGCTGGAGGCCGCGATCTACGACCTCAACTCCGTATCCCGCACCCTTTCCGACGTGATGCTCACCCGCGCGGGCGGCTCCGGCCAGTCGAAGGGCTCGTTGAAAGGTTAGAAGGAATGGCGAAACGCGATTACTACGAGATCCTGGCGGTCGGCAAGACCGCTTCGGCAGCTGAAATCAAGTCGGCCTACCGCAAGATCGCGGTGCGCGATCATCCGGACAAGAACCCGGGTGACAGGGAGGCCGAGGAGCGCTTCAAGGAGGCGGCGGAGGCCTACGCCGTGCTCTCGGACGCCGACAAGCGGGCGCGCTACGACCGCTTCGGCCACCAGGGGGTGGCGGGCGCCGGGGCGGGCGGCTTCGATCCGACCATCTTCGCCGACTTCTCCGACATCCTCGGCGACCTCTTCGGCCTGGGCGGCGGCCGCCGGGGGGGACCGGCGGGGATGACCCGCGGGGCCGACCTGCGCTACGACCTCACCCTCACCTTCGAGGAGGCGGCCTTCGGCACCGAGACGACGCTGAAGATCCCGCGCCTGGAGGGGTGTCCCAAGTGCAAGGGCACGGGGAGCGCCAACGGTTCGGCGCCCGCCGTCTGCCAGGGCTGCGGCGGCCGCGGCCAGGTGCGCTATACCCAGGGGTTCTTCACCGTCGCCCGCACCTGCCCGCAATGCCAGGGCGAGGGGCGGGTGATCTCCGATCCCTGCACCGAGTGCCAGGGGGAGGGGCGGGTGGAGCACGAGCGGGCGATCACGGTCAAGATCCCCCCCGGGGTGGACACCGGCGCCCGCCTGCGCCTGTCGGGGGAGGGGGAGCACGGCCGCCGGGGGGGACCGGCGGGGGACCTCTACGTGGTGCTGCAGGTGCGGCCGCACAAGAGCTTCCGCCGCGACGGCTCGACGGTGCTGTCGCGCGCGGCGATCAGCTTCCCGCAGGCGGTGCTCGGCACCTCGGTCGAGGTGGACACCCTGCACGGCAAGTCGACGCTCGACGTGCCCGCCGGCACCCAGCACGGGCGCGACTTCCGTCTCCGCGGCCAGGGGATCGACCGGCTGGAGGGGGGCGGCCGGGGAGATCACGTGGTGACGGTGGAGGTGGCGGTGCCCAGCCCGCGCGACCTCTCGGCCGAGGAGCTCCAGATCCTGCGCCGCTTGGCCGAGATCGGCGGCCACTCGGTCAAGGAGGACAAGGGGGTCATCGAGCGGGTGAAGAACCTGTTCGGCTAGATCCTGTCGGACAGATGCCGCATCTTCGCCGCCTCTACGCCCTCCCTGCCGACCTGGAGGACGCCGCCGTCGCCCGGCTCTGGATGGCCGGCACGCTCGGGGTGCAGTCCTCGACCGGGGCGGACGGCCGGCTGCTCCTGGAGGCCTGGTTCCCCCTGGACGCTCCCCGCGCTGAGACCGAGATCCTCCCCGGGGTCGAGCTGGAGAGCGAGGAGACCGTCCCCGACGCCGACTGGTTCGCTACCTGGCGCGAGCGGGCGGTCCCCTTCAAGGTGGGGCGGACTCTCTGGCTCGATCCCCGCGAGCCGGAGGAGAGGGCCGAAGCCCCCGAGGGAAGGCGCCTGCTCCGCCTGCCGGCCCGCGCCGCCTTCGGCACCGGCAGTCACGAATCGACCTCGCTCGCCCTGGAGCTGCTGGAGGACGCGGATCTCCACGGCCGCCGGGTGCTCGACGTGGGGACCGGCACCGGCGTCCTGGCCTTCGCCGCCCTGCTCTTCGGAGCGGCCTCGGTGACCGGCTACGACGTCGATCCCGCCTCGCCGTTCCACGCCCGGGACAACAGCGGCCTCAACGGCCTCCACCCCCGCCTGTTCGCCGGTCGCCTGGCGGCCATCCGCGAGCGCCCCCGCTTCGACCTCGCCCTGGTGAACGTGGTGCCGGAGCAGATCCTCCCCGAGATGCCCGACCTGGTCCGCCGGCTGCGCCCCGGCGCCGGGATGATCCTCTCCGGCATCCTCGCTGAGCGCGGCCGGCAGGTGCTCGACCGCCTCGGCGGGCTGGGCTTCTTCGAGACGGGCCGGCGGGAGGCGGGGGACTGGGTGGCGTTCCGGGTGGGCCGGGTAGGGTACCATCCCCTGCCATGATCACCCTGCTCACCGAGCCCGACCTCTTCGATGCCCCCGAGCTGCGCGTCGAGGGGGAGTCGTATCAGCACCTCTTCCGGGCGCGGCGGGTGGCGGCGGGGGAGGAGATGCGGATCGTCGACGGCCGGGGGCGGGCGCGGTGGGGGAAGGTGGCGCGGGTGGACCGCACCTCGGCCACCGTGACGCTCGGGTCGCCGGCGCCGGGTCGCGAGCCGGACTTCCATCTCGAGCTGCTCGTTCCGACCTGCCGGCCCGAGCGGGCCTCCTGGCTGATCGAGAAGGCGACCGAGGTCGGCGTCTCCGGCATCCGCTTCCTCAACATGGCCCGGGCGCCGCGCGAGATCGGCTCCGGCATCTTCGACCGCCTGCGCCGGGTGGCGGTGGCGGCGGTCGAGCAGTGCCACCGCTCGCGCCTCCCGGAGATCACCGGACCCCACTCCTGGGCCGAGACCCGCTCGCTCGCCGGCTCCGGCGGCCGCTGGTTCCTGGATACCGAGGCCGGCGACCCCGGCGGCTGGGGGGCGGCCGAGACGGGCGAGGGGCGTTCCGGCGCGCTCCTCGTCGGTCCCGAGGGGGGGCTCGATCCCCAGGAGCGGCAGGATCTCCTCGCCTGCGGGTGGCGGCCGGTGGGCCTGGGGGAGCGCACCCTGCGCCTGGAGACGGCGGCGGTCGTGGGCGCCGCCTTCCTGCTGCTGAAAAATTGACCCGACCGGGCGGTTCGGCTAGCATCATCTCTTCGTCATAGATCGCTAAAGGAGGTCCTCCGTGTCCACCAACCCCTTCGCCGGTGTCCGCTGGATCTGGAAGAACGGCCAGCTCATCGACTTCGAGAAGGCGACCGTCCACGTACTGAGCCACGCGCTCCACTATGGCTCTGGAGTCTTTGAGGGGATCCGCTGCTACAACACCCGGCAGGGATCGGCGGTCTTCCGCCTGCCCGAGCACGTCCGCCGCCTGGAGAACTCGGCGAAGGTGTACCGCATGCCGATCGCCTTCACCACCGACGAGCTGATCGAGGCCGTCTGCGAGACGATCCGCGCCAACGAGCTGGAGTCGTGCTACATCCGCCCGATCGTCTTCCGCGGCTTCGGCAACACGATCGGGGTCAATCCGCTGCACAACCCGGTCGAGGTGTTCATCGCCTGCTGGCCCTGGGGGAAGTACCTGGGCGAGGAGGCGGAAAAGGGCGTCGACGTCTGCGTCTCCTCGTGGCGGCGCATCGCGGCCGACTCGATGCCGGCGGTCGCCAAGGCGACCGGCAACTATCTGAACGGCCAGCTGATCAAGATCGAGGCGGTCACCAACGGCTACGCCGAGGGGATCGCGCTCGACGCCCGCGGCTTCATCAGCGAGGGGTCGGGCGAGAACGTCTTCATGGTGCAGGACGGCGTGCTGCTGACGCCGCCGATCGCCGCCTCGGTGCTGCAGGGGATCACCCGCGACACGGTGGTGAAGATCGCCCGCGACCTCGGCATCCCGGTGCGCGAGGAGCAGATCCCGCGCGGCCAGCTCTACACCTGCGACGAGCTGTTCATGACCGGCACGGCGGCGGAGATCACGCCGATCCGCTCGGTGGACCGCAACCCGGTCGGCCACGGCTGCCCGGGGGAGATCACCCGGCGCGTCATGGCGGAGTTCAAGGGGATCATCGCCGGCGAGATCGCCGACCGGTACGGCTGGCTGTATCCGGTCCATCGGGCCGAGGCGGGCGTCCAGGCGGCGGTCGCCGCGGCGCCCCAGGCTCTGTAAACCGGCACTGCCCGGCGCGAAATCGCCGGAGGAGACTCACCGATGAACATCAACGACCTGCTCAAGATCGCGGTGGAGCGCAAGGCTTCCGATCTCCACCTCAAGGTCGGGAGCCACCCGGTGATCCGGGTCGACGGCGACCTGATCCCCCTCGGTGAGCTCAAGCGCCTGATGCAGGAGGACACCATCGCGATGGCGTTCTCGATGATGAACGCCCGCCAGAAGCAGCGCTTCAAGGAGGAGCTCGAGCTCGACATCGCCTACTCGGTGCCCGGGCTCGGCCGCTTCCGCTGCAACGTCTTCCAGCAGCGGGGCGCGGTGGGGCTGGTGCTGCGCGTCATCCCGGCGCGCATCCAGAGCATCCGCGAGCTGATGCTGCCGCCGGTCCTCGAGCGCATCTGCGAGGAGCGGCGCGGCCTGGTCCTCTGCACCGGCACCACCGGCTCGGGCAAGTCGACCAGCCTGGCGGCGATGCTCGACTACATCAACTCGACCCGCACCGAGCACGTGATCACGATCGAGGACCCGATCGAGTTCCTCCATCGCGACAAGAAGTCGATCGTCAACCAGCGCGAGATCGACGTCGATACCCACTCCTTCGCCGGCGCCCTGCGCGCCGCCCTGCGCCAGGACCCCGACGTCCTGCTGGTCGGCGAGATGCGCGACTACGAGACGATCGAGACCGCCCTGCTCGCCGCCGAGACGGGGCACCTGGTCTTCTCGACCCTGCACACCCTGGACGCGACCGAGACGGTGAACCGCATCATCTCCGTCTTCCCGCCGCACCACCAGAAGCAGATCCGCATCCAGCTCTCGCAGGTGCTGAAGTCGGTGATCTCGCTGCGCCTGGTGCCGCGCGCCGACGGCATGGGCCGCGTCCCCGGCGCCGAGGTGCTGATCTCGACCGCCTACATCCGCGAGTGCATCGAGAACAAGGAGAAGACGAAGTACATCCGCGAGCAGATCGCCCTCGGCACCAGCCAGTACGGGATGCAGACGTTCGACCAGTCGCTCTTCCAGCTCTACAAGAGCGGCCTGATCACGCTCGACGAGGCGCTCAAGCGGGCCACCAACCCGGACGAGTTCCGGCTCAAGATCCAGGGCGTGCAGTTCACCGCCGACATCTCGCGCGACCAGATGGACGAGTCGATCCAGATGCCCGGCGAGAGCGACTTCCTGGGCGGTGGGGATCTGTCGTTCGAGATCGAGCAGAATTAATCGGGCAGAATCAATCGAGCAGAATCGGAAATTGCCCCCCACCGCCTACGACAAGGCCCTCCAGCTCCTCGCCACCCGGGCGCACTTCCGGCGGGAGCTGGAGCGCAAGCTCGCCCAGCGCGGCTTCCCTCCCGAGGAGATCGAGACGGCGCTGGCGCGGTTGGCCGGGGAGAAGTATCTCGACGACCGGGCCACGGTGCGCGTCTTCGTCGAGTCCCGCCAGGAGCGGGGGACCGAGGGGCGGACGCGGCTGCGGGCGGAGCTGCTGAAGCGCGGCGCGCCGGACGACGCCGTGGAGGCGGCCCTCGCCGAGCTCACCCCGGACGACGACCTGCCGGCGGCCCGCGAGGCGGCGGAGACCTGGCGCCGGCGGGGCGGCCAGGACCCCCGCGCCCTCGCCCGCCACCTGGAGCGCAAGGGCTTCTCCCCCCGTGCTATCGTCACCGTTTTGAACGACGGACCCGACGGTCTGGAAATCGACGATGGGTCATGAAGAGCCGCTTATGAAGAGCACGGACATTCGCACAGGCTTCCTCGAATTCTTCCGCGAGCGCGGGCACCGCGTCGCGCCGAGCGCGCCCCTGGTCCCGCAGGGGGACGCCACCCTGCTGTTCACCAACGCCGGGATGGTCCCGTTCAAGGACTACTTCCTCGGCGCGCAGAAGCCGGAGTCGCCCCGGGCGGCCTCAGTGCAGAAGGTCATGCGCGTCTCCGGCAAGCACAACGACCTGGAGAACGTGGGACCGAGCCCGCGCCATCACACCTTCTTCGAGATGCTGGGCAACTTCTCCTTCGGCGACTACTTCAAGGAGGACGCCATCCGCTTCGGCTGGGACCTGGTGACCCGCGTCTGGGGGATCTCCCCCGGCCGGCTGTTCGCCACCGTCTATGAAGAGGACGACGAGGCGTTCGACCTCTGGGGGAGGCTGTCGAGCCTGTCCCCGGGGAGAGTCCACCGCTGCGGCAAGGCGGACAATTTCTGGGCGATGGGGGAGACCGGCCCGTGCGGCCCGTGCAGCGAGATCTTCGTCGATCTGCGTCCGGACCTGCCGGAGATCGGCTGGGAGGAGGGGACCGGCTCGGGACGGTACATCGAGATCTGGAACCTGGTCTTCATGCAGTATGACCGCGACGAGAAGGGGGTCCTGACGCCGCTGCCCAAGCCGTCGATCGACACCGGCATGGGCCTCGAGCGGATCACCTCGGTGCTCGAAGGGGTGTTTTCGAACTACGACACCGACCTCTTCCAGCCGCTCCTCGCCGGGGCTGCCGATCTGGCGCGCATCAGGTATGGCGCCGACGCGGAGAAGGACGTCTCGCTGCGGGTGATCGCCGATCACCTGCGGGCGGTCTCCTTCCTGCTCGCCGACGGCGTGATCCCCGGCAACGAGGGGCGCGGCTACGTGCTGCGCCGCATCCTGCGCCGGGCGGTGCGCCACGGCATGCGGCTGGGCTTCGAGGAGCCGTTCCTGTTCAAGCTGGTGCCGGTGCTGGGCGAGGTGATGGGGGGCGCCTACCTGGAGCTGGCGGCGACCCGGGCCGCCTCGATGGCCACCATCCGCGCCGAGGAGGAGAAGTTCCTCTCCACCGTCGCCAGCGGCGCGCGGCAGGTGCAGGAGGAGATCGAGCGCCTGCGGCCGCAGGGGATCACCATCCTGCCGGGGCCGATGGTCTTCCGCCTCTACGACACCTACGGCCTGCCGCTCGAGGTGATTCGCGAGATCGCCGAGGAGGAGCGCTTCCAGATCGACGAGGCCGGCTTCGGCGAGGCGCTCGAGGCCCAGCGCGAGCAGTCGCGCAAGGCGACGGCCGAGGTGCAGAACCGCCTCTCCGCCCTGCGCGAGGCGCTGCGCGGCCACGCCGAGCTGACCGAGACCCACTACGAGGGGTACGACCGCACGGAGATGATCGACACGCCGGCCGAGGTGGTGCGCCTCGCCACCTGGCGCGAGGGGGCGCCGGTGCGGGTCTCCACCCTGCAGAAGGGGCAGGTGGGGGTGGTCATCCTCGACCAGACGGTCTTCTACGCCGAGTCGGGCGGCCAAGTGGGGGACACCGGCGAGCCTCTCCTGGGACGGCGGCGGCCGCGCCCGGGTGGTGGACACCCAGAAGGACCAGGGGGGCGTCTTCTTCCACTTCGTCGAGGTGGAGGAGGGGAGCCTCGCCCGTCACACCAAGGCGCAGCTGCGGGTGGACCACGACCGGCGGCTGGCCATCCAGCGCAACCACACCGCCACCCACCTGCTGCAGGCGGCGCTCCGCCAGGTGCTCGGCAAGAGCGTGCGCCAGGCCGGATCGCTGGTGGCGCCGGACCGCCTGCGCTTCGATTTCACCTACCACCGCGGCATGTTCCGCCAGGAGTGGGAGCAGACCGAGGACCTGGTCAACGAGTGGGTGCGCCGGGCGGTGGCGACCGAGATCCTTTCCCGCAGCTACCAGGAGGCGATCGCCGCCGGCGCCATGGCCCTCTTCGGCGAGAAGTACGGCGAGCGGGTGCGCACGGTGAACGTCCCCGGCTTCAGCCTCGAGCTGTGCGGCGGCTGCCACGTGCGCAACACCGGCGAGATCGGGCTCTTCCTGATCGAGTCCGAGCGCGGCGTCGCCTCGGGCGTGCGGCGCATCGAGGCGGTGACCGGCACCTCCGCCCTGGGAGAGGTGCGCAGCCAGCGGGCGGCCTACGGCGAGCTGGTGACGCGGCTCGGCATCCGCTCGGGCGACTACGACCAGCAGCTCCAGAAGGCCGACCAGTTGCGCCAGCGGCAGAACGACTTGGAGGCCGAGATGCGGAAGCTGCGCATGCAGCTCGTCTCGGGAGCGGCCGCCCCGGCGGGGGAGGAGGAGCTGCTGGTGGATGGCATCCGGGTGCTCGCCCGCGAGGTGCCCCCGGCGCCGGCCAACGAGCTGCGCGACATCGCCGACGCCCTGCGCTCCAAGCTCGGCTCCGGCGTGGTGGTGATCGGCACCCGCGGCGAAGGCAACGTCAGCCTGGTCGCCGCGGTGAGCAAGGACCTGACCGCGCGCGTCAAGGCGGGCGAGCTGGTCAAGAAGCTGTCGGCGATCGTGGGCGGCGGCGGCGGCGGCCGTCCCGACTTCGCCCAGGCCGGCGGCAAGGACCCCGAGAAGCTCCCGGAGGCGCTCGCCGCGGTCGAAGCGGCGGTCCGCGAGCAGCTCGGGCAGTAGCGCTCGCCTCCCGGGGCTTGCAATATCCCTCCATCCGGCTAAGATAGACCAGCTGTAAAACTCAAGCTCGATCGCTTGTACCGGGATCGCGGCGCCTTTTCCGAAGGGTCTGTCGTGATGAGAATGGGCATCCGTGCCCTCGCCTGGCTGGTTCTCGCGTTGTCCACCGCGTTCGCCGCTGTGGGAGACGTGCGGATCGTCGTCGGGGCGAGCGGCCGCAAAGCGATCCTGAACGAGAGCTCGGTCCAGCGTTCGCGCCGGCTGTCGACGAAGCTCGCCGCGCTACCCGACACCGGCCTCGGGCCGATGATCGAGCGTCACAGCGGGGACCAGAACCTCGATCCCAAGCTCGTCCGGGCGCTGATCCAGGCCGAGTCCGGCTACAACGTCAAGGCGGTGTCGAACAAGGGAGCCATCGGGCTGATGCAGCTCATGCCCGACACCGCGAGCGAGCTCAAGATCCGCAACCCCTACGATCCGGACCAGAACATCCGGGGCGGCACCCTGTACCTGCGGCAGATGATCGACCACTTCGCCGGCAAGGTGGAGCTGGCGATCGCCGCCTACAACGCGGGACCCGGAGCGGTCGAGAAGCATGGCGGCATCCCGCCGTTCGCCGAGACCCGCGACTACGTGCGGCGGGTCCTCGCCCTCTGGCGCGGCGCCGACTTCGCCCTGCCCACCGCCTCGGCGATCCTCCTCCAGGGCAACCACCGCAAGCCCTACCTGGTGCGCGGGGCCAACAACCGCCTCGTCCTGACGACCTCCCTGGGCGGCTCGCGATAAGTTCCGGTTTGCGGTTTCCCCTCCCGGCGGCGGCATGTAGAATGCCCCCCGGCGAGAGCCCTTTCTTCTGACGCGATGCTGAACCTCCCCAACCTGCTCTCGATCTTCCGCATCCTGCTGGTTCCCCCGCTCGTGGTGGTGCTGCTGACCAAGTTCGAGGGGAAGGAGTGGTGGGGCTTGAGCCTCTTCCTGCTCGCCTCGGTGATGGACTTCTTCGACGGTTATCTGGCGCGGCGGCGCAAGCAGGTCACCCGCCTGGGGACGCTGCTCGATCCGGCGGCGGACAAGATCCTGATCTCCGCGGCGTTCATCTCGCTGGTCGAGATGGACCACAGCAGCGGCCACACCGTGGTGCCGGCCTGGATCGTGGTGGTGATCATCGCCCGCGAGTTCGCCGTGACCTCGCTGCGCAGCTTCGCCGCCGCCGAGAGCCTGGTGATCCCCGCGGGCTTCTCGGGCAAGGTCAAGACGACCGTCCAGATCATCTCGATCGCGCTGCTCATCATCTACAACCAGCTCGGCGAGTTCCGGCACCTGGCGCCGGTCTCCCTCTGGGTGGCCCTGGCGGTAACCGTCTACTCGGGCGTCGAGTACTTCGTGCGCTTCGGCCGGCTGTTCCTGCAGACCGAGCCCGGTGCTTCGGGCCCCCCCGTTCAAGGATAGCCGCGTCCGAGCTCCACCATCGCCCACCGTGGCGGGCAGTCGAAGCGGACGGGCAGCACGGACATCCCCACACCTGGATTGATGTAGAGGGTCGTCAGCCCCCGCGGAGTCGGAGCGGCGAATTCGAAGCGGCCGCGGTCGTAGAAGGCGCCGAGGGAGGAGCGGGTGGTCAGCGGACCGAAGAAGGGGAGGCGCACCTGCCCGCCGTGGGTGTGGCCGGCGAGCACGACCGGGAATCCACGCTGGGAGGCCTCGCGCACCACGTCCGCCATATGGGAGAGGACGACCACCGGCGTGCCCGTCGGGACCTGCGGGCTGCGGGCGAGCGCCATGGAGAGGCGGGTGCCGCGAGTCCCGACGCGGAATCCCCGGGGCGCCCGGACGCCGGGCGCGAGGACGAGCGGCTCGTCGAGCAGGACCCTGCCCGAGCGGTCCACCACGCGCAGGTTGCGGTAAGCCACCGTCCCGCCGCCCGAGGCCCAGAGCCCCACCGTTCCCGCCATGACCCGGGTGGGCGAGCGGTCCTCGGCCTCGGCCTGCCAGCGCGGGGGTTCGGGGCGGTCCACCGGCCAGACCTTCGCCCGGGCGATCACCCGGCCCGGCTCGACCTCCGTCCGCACCTTCAGGCGGTACCAGCGATCCGGCTCCGGATCCACTCCCGTGTCGTTCCGCCCGGCGAGCGCGGAGCCGTGGGCGAAGACCGAAAAGGTGCCTCCATGACCCCAGCGCGATTCGTCGCGGCTGAATTCGATCATCCGGTCCTCGCCCGCGACGTAGCGGCTGTGGAGGGCGATGCCGACGCTGGTCTCCTCGTCGTCGATCCGCGCGTCGCAGGTCACCTCGTAGCCGCTCCAGGAGAGGGGACCTCCGGTGTCGGCAAGGTTGACGGGCGTGGGGTCGTAATGGCTGTAGAAGTTCCGGTAGGGCTCCTCTCGCCGGGCTCCATAGAGACGGGTTCCGTTCACCGTCACCGGCCGGAACGGAGAGGGCCACTGCCAGGCCCAGGCGTCGAGCCCCACCTGGGTGTTGAGGCCGAGGAGCAGGTAGCCGCCGTCCGGCCCGATCCGGCGCCCCTCGTTGGACAGCCACTCGAGGCCGGCGCGCTGGAGGATCCCCACCAGCTCCCCCCCGTGCTCGCTGTGCCCCTGGACGGCATAGACGGGGGCGATCCGCCGCAGGGCGGCGACGAATGCCGCCGTGGCGGAGGAGATCTTCGCGGCCGCGTCCGGATCGGGCACGTCGTGGATCAGGTCGCCGCTGATCACCACGAGGTCCGGCCGGGAGGCCGCGATCTCGCGGAGCAGCCGGTGGAGGAGCGGCATGTCGCCGCGGATGTGGAGGTCCGAGAGATGGGCGATCCGCACCCGCGGGGCGGCGAGGTCGATCCGCACGTCGTCGCGGAAGAGGAGCAGGCGGGGCTCGATCCAGAAGACGTCGGCGAGCCCCAGCAGCGCCACGACGGCCGCCAGCGCGAGCCGCTTCCGCTTCAATCGAGGCGCTCCTAATTCGGCCGGATGCGGTGGACCCGCATCAGGTTGGCCAGGGGGCGCTCGCGCACGGGGTGCCCCATCAGGATGATGATCCGGTCGCCGGGCTTGACGAGCTGCGCCGCCAGCAGCTCGCGCTCGACCACCTGGACGATGTCCTCGAGGCTCCCCACCTGGAACTCGGCGACGAAGGGGCGCACGCCCCAGACGAGCTGGATCTGGCGGGCCACACGGGCGTCGGGGGTGAAGGCCATGATCGGCGACGGCGGCCGGTAGCGCGCCACCAGGCGGGCGGTGAAGCCGCTCTGGCTGAAGGCCACGATGCGGCTGACGCCGATCTGCTCGGCGGCCTGGACGGCCGCGGCCGACACGATGTCGGGCACGTCGAGCGAGAGCTCGGCGCCGGCCCCCTCGGGGTCGCCGGAGTCGTCGGGGTCAAGCGCGAAGGTGCGCCGGGCGTGGATGTGCCCCAGCGGCCGGAGGGTAGGCCGGGTGGTGTTCTCACGGGCGTAGTCCTCGGCCTCCTGGATGATCCGCGCCATGGTCTCGACCACCAGGACAGGGTACTTGCCGGCCGCCGTCTCGCCCGAGAGCATGAGGGCGTCGGCGCCATCGAAGACCGCGTTGGCCACGTCGGTCGCCTCGGCCCGGGTGGGGCGCGGCTGCTCGATCATCGACTCGAGCATCTGGGTCGCCACGATCACCGGCTTGCCGGAGAGGCGGCCGGCGGCGACGATCTTCTTCTGCAGCACGGGCACGGTGTAGAGCGGCACCTCGACGCCGAGGTCGCCGCGGGCCACCATCAGGCCGTCCGCCGCCTCGGTGATCTCCTCCAGCTTCTCGATCGCGGTCTTGCGCTCGATCTTGGCGATGATCGGGATGCGGCCGCCCGCCTCCAGCACCACGGCGCGCACGGCCTCGACGTGCGACCCCTCGCCCACGTAGCTCGCGGCGAGGTAGTCGGCCTCCTCGGCCACGGCGAAGGCGATGTCGGCGCGGTCCTTGGCGGAGACCTCGAAGGGGAGGTCGCTGTCGGGCAGGTTGATCCCCTTGCGGGTCTTGACCGGCCCGCCGTTGATCACCTTCGCCCGCACCCGGTCCCCCTGCTTGGAGGTGATGCGGAGCTCGATCAGGCCGCCGTCGATGAGCACCCGCTCCTCCGGCTGGAGATGGGCCAGGATCTCCGGATCGACCGGGAGGTCCACGTCGTGGGCCTCGGGGCCGAGGACGACCTCCTGGTTGGGCTTGAGGACCCGGGGCTCGTCGGGGATCGTCCCCAGGCGGTAGCGGGGTCCCATGAGGTCGAGCACCACCGGCAGGTGGCAGCCCTCCTCGACGGCGACGCGGCGGACGCGGCGCAGGGTCTCGCGGTGCTGCTCCTGCGTCCCGTGGGAGAGGTTCAATCGGAAAAGGTCGACCCCGGCGCGGACGAGCCCCCGCAGCACCGTCTCGTCGCGGCTCACCGGACCCAGGGTCGCCATGATCTTGGCTCTTCGTTCCATCGCGCGTGCAGTATATAGAGTCGATTCGAGTCGGGAAGTCTCCCCCCTGACGCCCGTGTTACCATTCCGGGCCCCGAGAGAACGCTTGACCCAGAGAGGTTTTTCCCATGTTCGACGGTCTGCAAGACAAGCTCCAGGAGGTCTTCCGCCAGCTCAAGGGCGAAGGCAAGGTCACCCCCGAAGCGCTCGACGCGGCGCTGCGCCAGATCCGCATGGCGCTGCTGGAGGCCGACGTCCACTTCCGGGTGGTGAAGCCCTTCATCGACCGGGTGCGCGAGCGGGCGCTCGGCCAGGAGGTCCTGGAGAGCCTCACCCCGGCCCAGCAGGTGGTCAAGATCGTACGCGACGAGCTGACCTCCCTCCTCGGCGAGGAGGGGACGGAGCTGCGGGTCGACGGCCGGCCGACGGTCATCCTGCTCTGCGGTCTCCAGGGCTCGGGCAAGACGACCACCGCCGGCAAGATCGCCAAGCGCCTGAAGAAGCGCGGCCGCCATCCGCTGCTGGTGGCGGGCGACCTCCAGCGCGCCGCCGCCGTCGAGCAGCTCAAGCAGGTGGGCAAGGGGGTGGACGTCCCGGTGCTGGAGCCCGAGCCGGGGGAGACGGTGGTCGAGCTCGGCGCCCGCGCCCTCGGCGTCGCCCGCCAGCGCGGCCACGACGTGGTCCTGATGGACACCGCCGGCCGCCTCCACATCGACACGGCGCTGATGGAGGAGATCCGCCGGCTCGCCGACAAGATTGAGCCGCACGAGATCCTCTTCGTGGCCGACTCGATGACCGGCCAGGACGCCGTCAAGAGCGCCGAGCAGTTCTCCCAGGTGCTGCCGCTGACCGGCGCCATCCTCACCAAGCTCGACGGCGACTCCCGCGGCGGCGCGGCGCTGTCGATCCGCACCGTCGCCCGGGTGCCGATCCGCTTCGTCGGCGTCGGCGAAAAGGCGGACGACCTCGAGCTGTTCCACCCCGAGCGCATGTCCTCGCGGATGATCGGCATGGGCGACGTCCTGTCGCTGATCGAGAAGGCCGAGCGCGGCCTCGACGCCGCCGAGACCGAGCGCCTCGCCAAGCGGATCGTCAACCAGCAGTTCACCCTGGAGGACCTGCGCGACCAGCTCCGGCAGCTCCGCAAGCTGGGGCCGCTCGCCTCGGTGCTCGAGATGCTCCCCAAGGTCGGGCCGCTGCGCGGTCTCGACTCGGCGAGCGTGGACGAGAGCGGCCTCAAGAAGGTGGAGGCGATCATCAACTCGATGACGCCGCTCGAGCGCAAGCGCCCGGACGTCCTCAACGGCGGCCGCAAGAAGCGGATCGCCATGGGCTCCGGCACCTCGGTGGCCGAGATCAACCGCCTGCTCAAGCAGTACCGCACGATGCAGAAGATGATGAAGGGAGTCCAGGGCAAGTGGCTCCGCCGCGCCATGGGCTCCGGCGGCCAGGCCCGGGCGTAGGCGCCTTCAGTCTCTTTGAAGTCCCCATGTCCCCTTTTTCGTCGGGACCGCGCATCTCCTAGTGAAACTCTCGTGGACAGATTCGTCCCGGGGATCGCAAGGAAGAGAGCAAATCCGATGAAAAAGAGCTCGAAGGCGCGCCTGACCCTCCACCGTGAGACCCTGCGGAACCTCGCCTCGCCGGAGCTGACCGCCGCGCAGGGCGGGGCCAGCGTCGTCACCAACTCGGCGGGCTGTCCCGTCCTCGTCAGCGGCCGCTACAGCTGCGGCGGCACCTGCGACTATCTCCAGTGCCACAACACCGACACCTCGAACCGCTGCTGAACCGCGAGTTTTCCCGCGGGCCGCGCGAGCGGCCCGCGTCCGCCTCTTACGCGTTCCGGTGCTCCAGGGTGTAACGCCAGGGAGACGGGGAGGCGCGGCGGCGGACCAGCCGGAATTCACCGCCGAGTTGGGGCGAGCGGACCCATCCTTCGGCGTCCGGTTCGACCGTGACGTAGGAACCATCCTGCAGAGAGTGAATCCGGAACCGCAGGTCCCGGCCCCGGGCATCGACGACCCACAGCTCGGGGACGCCGGCGCGGGCGTAGAGGCCCGGAAGCCGCTTGGTGTCCTTTCCGACCGAGCTGTCGCTGACAATCTCGACCACGAGGTCCGCGGCTCCTTCCAGAGCGGAGAACCGGTCCGGCCCCTTTCTGGCGGCCGCCGGTACCAGGCGGACTTTTCCTGACTCCAGGGATTTCCCAAAGATCACCACGATGTCCGGCTCGACGGAGAGCTCGGCGAATCGCGACCGGAGCCGGGCGCGATCGATGAACATCTCTCCCAGATCGCTCTCGACGACCAGGTTTCCCAATTTCAGGGCGATTGCCGTCTTGACCGCGCTATGGGTAAAGAGATCTTCCGGGCTCATATCGACTTCGATGTCCCCTTCCAGGTAGTCGATGCGCCCGGTCTCCGGAAATTGCCTGGAATCCACCCAGCGCTGGAAACCTTCATAGGAGAAGGCGTCCTCGGGGATCCGGAGGTTCTCTTCGAAGATGATCGCGTGTCGTCGGGCCATGACGAATCCTATCTCCTGATGCCGGCGTCCGGAAGAGGGGGGTCTTCCCGTGCCACTCAAGGATACTCCCCCGGCTATCTCCTGAGACCGATCATCCGGAAGAACTCCTCCGCCGCCCGGGCCGGGTCGCCTACCAGGACGCTGGTGCCCTCCTCGGGAATCCAGTCGGCGGGGAGGTACTGGCGGTAGGGGGCGTGCAGGAAGCGCTGGTCGAAGAGGGCGATGACCCCCGTGTCCTCGGGGGAGCGGATCAGCCGGCCGGCGGCCTGCACCACGCGGGTCATGCCCGGCACCACGAAGGAGTACTCGAAGCCGCGCTCGAACCGCTCCTCGTAATACTCCTTGAGGAGCTGCTGCTCGAGCGTCATCGCCGGCAGGCAGGGCCCCACCACCGCCACCGCCTTGAGCACCTCGCCGGGATAATCCACCCCCTCGGCGAACACCCCCCCGGCCACCGCCACCAGCAGGATGTCCCCGAAGACCGCCGAGCGCAGGGCCTGGAGGAGCACCTCGCGCTCGGCGTCGCTGTCCGCCTGGCGCTGGACGAGCACCCGCTTGTTGCGCAGGCGCATCCGCCCGGTCACCTCGGAGAGGAAGGCGTAGCTCGGGAAGAGGGCCAGGCAGTTGCCCGGCACCGAGTCGGCGAACCCGGCCAGGCGCTGGGCGATCCGCTCATAGTTCGCCGGCCGCTCGCGGAAGGTGGTGGCGACGCTGGGATCGATCACCACCCGGCGGTTCTCGGCCGGGAAGGGGTTGGCGATCTCCACGAACGCCGTGCGCCCCACCTCGAAGCCGAGCAGGCCGGTGTAGAACTCCGGGGGGGACAGGGTCGCCGAGAGGCCGACCGTGGCGTGCGTGCGGTCGATCACCGCGCCCAGGAAGCGGCTGGGGTCCTTGCAGAGCACCTTGAGCCGCCCGTCCCCCTTGGTGTACTCCACGTAGTGGCTGAAGGCGGCGTCGGAGACCATCAGGCCGTTCAGGAAACGCAGGAAATCGAAGTAGAGCTCGACGAACGGGTCCTCGGGGTGGAAGGTGCGCGTCTCGCGCTGGTGCTCCAGATAATCGACGAAGGCGGCGTCGAGCTCCGGCCGCAGGCGCCAGAAGCGGTCTTCCGGCATCGGCCACTGCACGGCGCGGTCCCCCGGCGGACCCTCCTCCAGGGCGTCGGCCACCGTCCCGTCGATCAGGGCGGCAAGCTTGAGGCAGAGGTTCTCGATGCGCAGGTGGATCGGCTCGCCCCAGCGCCCCACCACCTCGGCGGCCCGGCGCGCTCCGTTCGAGGAGAGCTCGGGGCTGTAGTAGCCGCGCCCGCGGCCGACCAGGTTATGAACCTCGTCGATCACCAGGATGACGTCCGAGAGGTCCTCGTCGGCGGCGAAGCCGGAGAGGGAGACATAAGGATCGAAGACGTAGTTGTAGTCGCAGACCGTGACCTGCACCCGGCCGGAGAGCTCCAGGCTCACCTCGAAGGGGCAGACCTCGGCCTCGCGGGCGGCCTGGAAGATGTGGTCGGGCTCGATGGAGGCGTGGGACTCGTAGAGGCGGGCGAGCACGCCGGTCGTGGCCAGCTTCAGGCCGTAGTCCTTGGCGAAGCGGCAGTACTCCTCATGGCAGATGATCTGATCGTTGGCGCACATCTTCGCCTTCGCCCGCAAGCGCAGGGAGCGGAAGGCCTCCTCCTGGTTGAGGAGGTTGAGCACGGCGGTCGCCATCTCCTGCTGGGTGTTCTTGGCGGTGAGGATGAACAGGCGCTTGTCGTTCGCCAGGGCGTACTTCAGCGCGGGGTAGAGGGCGGCGACGGTCTTGCCGATGCCGGTCGTGGCCTGGAGCAGGAGGTGCTCGCGGTTGGCGACGGCGGTCTCGACCGCGGCGAGGATCAGCTCCTGCCCCGGGCGGGTCTCGCGGTAGGGGAACTTGAGCCGCTCGGCCGCCCCGTGGCGCTCCGCCGCGCGCCGCTGCTCGGCCTCCCAGGAGTAGATCAGGGAGTTGACGCGCCGGCGGACGCTCGCCTCCAGCGCCGCGAAGTTGGGATCGAGCGGCTCGCGCTCGGTCTCGTTGCTGCCGATGGCGATCAGCACCAGCTCGGCGCGCACGGGGCCGGGCTCGGTGTGGGAGAGCATCCAGGCGTAGAGGAGAGCCTGGCGCTGGTAGCTCTCGCGCACCGCGGGGGGGAGCGCGCCGCCGCGCCGCACCGACTTGATCTCCTCGACCACCAGTGTGCCGTCCGGCTCGCGGCGCAGGCCGTCGGCGCGCCCCTGGACGGTCACCCGCCAGCCGCGGTGCTCGAAGAGGTGGGAGATCACCACCTCCCGCCGGTAGGAGGGGTCCTCCTCGAGCTTCTGCTCCTGATACCGCCCGTGGATCGCCTGCCCCAGCCAGAGCCGCTCATAGCCGCCGCGGCTCGAAAACCCCAGGCTGCGCGAGAACGACGACTCCAGGAGATCGGCGACGGAGAGATCGAGCGTCAGGCTCTCGGGGGTGAAACGTGGGGCCATCTGGCGGAAGTATACGTCTCAATGCCGCCTGCCGGCTCCTTATCAGCGGGGGATGGAGCTTCATTTGCTACCCCAACCGGCTACGAAGCTGGATGCCGCTATTTTTCTCGTCCCGGCCCTCGTTTTCACCATCCGGACGGCCGTCTTGCTTGGATGGGCCGTTTTTTAGCGGGCCGGCCGGTTTTTTCGCTTCCCGGGCGGCCATCCTTCTTCCCGGACGGCCATCCTGGAGTTTGGGCGTCCATCTTTCTTCCCGGGGCGCCATCTTTGTTGCCCGAGCCTCCATCTTCGTAAGACGGCGGGCCGTCCTTCTCTCCGAGCCGTCATCTTCGTTCCGGAGCGCCTATCTTTCTTCCTGAAGGCTTATACTGGCGCTCAGGGCCGCCATCTTCGCTCCTACGGCGCGAACATCTTCCCCAGCGCGGTCAGAACGGCCGACATCGTCTCGGACTCGATCCGGCCGAGTTTCTTGACGAGCCGGCCGATGTCGACCGTGCGGATCTGGTCGAGGACGACGAGGCCATCCCGACCGTCGAAGGCGCACCGGATTCGGGTCGGATACCGCCGGCCGCGGCTCGTCAACGGCGCGACGATGACCGTATGAAGATGCCGGTTCATCTCGTCCGGCGAGATTACGACGCAGGGCCTCTTCTTCTGAATTTCGCTGCCGACCGTCGGATCCAGGTTGACGAGGTAGACCTCCGACCGGGCTATTGCCACTCCCATTCCTCCTCGTCCCAGCGAGTCGGAACGAGCTCTTTGCCGTCGAGGAGAGCATCGTCGTCCTGGAGGGCCATGGCAGCGAACGCCTCGTCCCACCCGGCGCGCGGATGGCCCGCGGCGCGGATGAAGAGGCCACCGTCTTGCACCTCCATCTCCACTTCGTCGCGAAGCCCTGTCTGCTGCAGGAGTGGCTTTGGGATGCGAACTCCCTGCGAGTTTCCGATGCGGATGAGGTGTGCTTTCATGGGTTAGCTCCAATCGTGGCTACATTGTAGTCACGGTTGCCCCTTCGAGCAAGCCACGGCGAACTCTCGTCCGCGCCGCGGCCAGGACACGGGCCTGCTCCCCTCCGCGTGGAGTACATATCGTGGTCGCACATCGCTCTCGCCTCGTCCTCTTATACATAGTCCCAAGAGCGGAAAGCCCAGGTGCCTGGAGCAGATGGTTCCTGAAGTCAGCGTCCAAGTTCAGTCCGAGGCCGCCCTGAGGCTGGCCCTCCTATACGATTCCAACCGGGCGTTGACGTGGATTAGGAAGAGACATAGAGTAGAAACACATACAGAATCAGTTATATGCGGTGGCCGGAGCAACTATCCCGGAGAAGATGGTGACCACCATAGGCATTCTGATGGGAAACGGCAAGGAGTTATATGAGAGCACTTCCGGTATAACGTTCCCAAGCAAGCTTGACGCTATCTTTAGGCAATCAGGTTCGGCACGACATTGTGCATGGGGGCGGAAAGGCTAAGAATGGGAGCGTTGTCCTCGTGCGGGTAGCAGACATCGAGAAACTGATCCGTGAGGTAAAATGGTTTGTGACCGAAATTGAGAACCAACTCCCAGGGTATCGGGGCCCGGCTCAGACGCTTGGAGGCCCCGCTTAGGGCCAATCCTGTTAGCCGACAAGAAGAGGAATGAGAACGCAAAGATGATCAGCTACTTGGCAGCCATTGTGACGTTCTTGGCAGCTCTCATTGCTCTCGCCGGCGACACCTGGGACAAGATGTCTCCAGGAAGGCTGAAACTCACCCAAACTGGAAGGCTTGCCTGTGGTCTTGCAGTTCTGGGCCTTGTTGCCTCGCTATTCATGGTGCATTTTTCTAACCGAGATGCCCGTAAGGCTTCGGAACAGCTTCAGAGGACTGCAACGAGCGCAGAGAACGCTAACCAGAAAGTTCGGTCTCTTAAGTCAGGGCTCCAAGAGAGCAAAGAGTTGCTTGGAAAGTACAAGTCGCTGCTAAGTACGGTGCTGGATGAATCTAACCGACAACCACAGTATGTGATGGATGAATATCTTAGCCTGAATAGAGGGGAGACCTGGCATGCTCCAAACGCATTGTATTCCGGGTCCCTTGTAAGGTTTTATGGATTTTCTTGTTCCTTGGTACTTTCTTATAATGGCCGAGAGGAGTATATCCGGCGAACAGAACAATCCTCAATCCCTGAGATAGCTGTGATTGGGGGCTCAGGAGAATCGATGGCCTGGGACGTGAGAAGCGCGTCAGGTGAGCCTTGTGCTGGTAAGATCCTTGTACTATCGACTCCTAGGATTAGATCGGCCCTTCGAAGCTGGCGCGAAGAGGCGGTCAGGTCGGAGTCCTTCAACCGGGCGGCCGATAGAGCGGACAGCAGGGCCGCCGCTCATCGGTAGAGCCGTTTTAGCTGTCAGAGAGACAAAGACTTATGGTGAAGCGACAAGAGAAGATAGAAGGAGCGCAGTTCGTCCGTTACTTCGGCCCGCTACTTGAAGCTCTACGGAAACTCGGTGGGTCCGGTACTCCTAGTGAGGTAACAGAACAGATAGCAGAGGATCTTCAACTTTCTGAAGACACTCAGAACGAACTCCTTGAGTCGGGCACTCCTCGCTTTACGAATCAAGTAGCTTGGGCACGGTTCTATCTCACTAGAGAAGGTCTGATCGATTCCTCTAGGCGAGGCGTATGGAGCCTTACAGAAAAGGGTCAGGCGACACATCTCAATCCTCAAGAGAGTAGGTCAATCTTTCTGAAGTGGGTCAAGATCTTCGCGGAAGAACGGCGAAAGCGCAAGGAGCAGGAGATTGAAGAGGGGGAGGTGCAGGCGCCTGAAAAGGCGGAGATACCTACAGCCAACTTTCGAGAGAGGTTGGCGGAGATTCTGTTGGCTCTTCCTGCGGCCGGCTTTGAGCGCCTATGCCAGCGGCTTCTTAGAGAAGCTGGGTTCGTACAAGTTGTAGTAACGGGCCGGAGTGGTGATGGCGGCATTGATGGCAATGGCACACTTCAGGTTAATCCCCTGGTAACCTTCAAAGTGCTCTTTCAGTGCAAAAGATACAAGGGTGCTGTGTCCGCTCCTCATGTACGCGACTTCCGTGGAGCAATGCAGGGCCGAGCTGATAAAGGTCTAATTTTAACTACAGGGACCTTCACAAGTGAGGCTCGCAAGGAGGCTACACGTGACGGTGTTCCTCCAATCGAACTTCTTGACGGCCAGAAAATGATCGATCTGTTTGTTGATTTAGAGCTCGGGCTGCGCCCTGTAACAACCTACGAGGTAACCGAGGAGTTTTTTGAAGAGTTTGGGAAGGGGAGAGACAGCTAAGCCCGGCCGGACAGGAACCGCGCTTCGTACGGTCCTGCCGGTTAGACCTAATGCCCTAGTTTTAACTGCTGAAGCTTCGCCTCGGCCAGGACTCTTTGGCGTTCCCCAAGCCTGCCGTTGGGTGCGCCTCGGTCCTGGCGCACCCAATAAATAAGCTGATTACGGTATCGGTAACGGACTCCAAGGGAACGGGAGATCCCCTTACCGGCGGTCCCCATCAGCGTCGCCCGGGAGGGCGCGCTCGACGCGGTGCCAGGCGTCCTTCACGGCGTGCTTGGCGTGGTGCCAGGGGTGGCTGGAGTCTCCCCGGGCCCGGTCCCAGCCGTTTTCCAGGTCACCTTCCACCTCGTCCCACTTCTTCCCCTGGTGACGATGGGCGGCGTCGGTGCCGTACCGGTAGGCCGGCCGGTACTCCTCGTAGTTGCTGGCGGGATTGGCGTAGTGCCGGGAGCCGTGGGTCTCGCGCCAGTACCGGTCGTCCTCGTCGGTGAACCGGGTGGCATCGCTGACCCCGGCGATGGTGGGGACGTCGGTTTGCAGGTTGGGGGTGTCCAGGGCGCCGCCCATGCCCCCGGAGACTCGGGAGCCGGTCATGCCGGTGAGCTCGTTGACACGATCGAACACGCCGAGGCCGGCGGTGGTGCCGCGACGGGGGGTCTCCGGCTCGGCCGTGGCCGTCTTGCTGGAGGTTGAGCTTTTCTCGTCGTTCATATTCGTCCTCCTCGACTCTTGGTTTTGCAAACTCGGGGCCAAACGTGGGGCCGTGGCGAGGGAGGCGGAAAAGGAAAAGCCCGGGGCGGAGATCCGCTCCCGGGCTTCACTGGACTTCAAGATGCGCGTCGGACCTAGTAGCGCTTGGGATCGCCCGAGGCGGCGTTCTCGACGCGGTGCCAGCCGTCCTTCACGGCGTGCTTGGCATCGCTCCAGGCGAGCTTGGACTTGCCCTTGGTCTGCTCCCAGCCGTGCTGGAGGTCGTTCTCGGCCTGGTCGAACTTGCGTCCGGCATGGGTGTTGGCCGAGTCGTAGCCGTAGCGGTAGGCCGGAGCGTAGTCGTCGTCGTAGGTGTGACCGCTCTTGTAGTAGGACTGGGAGGCGTGGTTCTCCCGCCAGTAGTTGTCGTGCTGGGTGCGGTCGGTGACCCGGTTCCAGGAGTCCTTCACGGCATGCTTGGCGTCGCTCCAGGCGAGGTTCGACTTGCCCTTGGCCTGCTCCCAGCCATGCTGTAGGTCGTTCTCGGCGTCATCGAACTTGCGGCCCGCGTGGGTGCCGGCCGAGGTGTAGCCGTACTTGTAGGCCGGGGCGAGGTCGTCATAGGAGCGGTTCGCCGCGTAGGGGCGCTTGGAGTAGTTGTTGCGCCAGTAGGCATCCTCTTCGGTCGGGTTGACGCCCTCGGCGACCCCCTTGCCGGCCAGGCCGCCGGCGATGCCGCCCACCGCGGCGCCGATCACCGCGCCCACCGGACCGCCCACGGCGGTGCCGATGGCCGCGCCGGTCACCGCGCCGCCGGCCGCGCCGACGCCGGTGCCGACCGGGTGCGCGCCCGCCTCACCGGTGATGGGGTCGCGGTTGGCATCGGGCTTCAGACTCGGGTCGGCCGTCGCGGTCGTGCCCGTGGAGGAATATTTTTTGTCTTCGTTCATGAGGTGTATCTCCTTATTGTCGTTGGACTGCAGGATCGAACCTCTCAATGCCCAGTAGACCTGCAAGGGTACTGCCAACCTTGCGGCGCCTTGCCTTTCCACACCTCGCGGGATACCCTCCTGGCTTCATCATGCGGGTCAAATCGCTCTCGGTGTCCGGCCTCTGCCTCACGCTTTTTTTGAGCGTCGTGGCTTCCGGCTGCCGGGATCTGAGCTATGCCGCGGAAGACCCCAAGAAGATCCACGTCGGCATCGTCTTCGACAGCGGCGGCAAGGATGACCGCTCGTTCAACGCCGCGGCCTGGAAGGGCGTGCGCCGGGCGGCGAAGGATTTCCCGATCGTGCTGCGCGACGCCGAGCCGGGCGATCCCACCTCGCTCGAGCCCGCCATGCGCGCCTTCGCCGAGGTGGGCTACGACCTGGTCATCGGCATCGGTTTCGCCCAGACGCCGATCGTCGAGACGGTGGCCAAGGACTACCCGAAGATCAACTTCGCCATCGTGGACGGGGTGAGCGAGCTGCCCAACGTGGCCTCGCTCGTCTTCAAGGAGCACGAGGGGAGCTACCTGGTGGGGATGATCGCCGCCCACAAGTCGCGCACCGGCGTCCTCGGCTTCGTCGGCGGCATGGACATCCCGCTGATCCACAGGTTCGAGGTCGGCTATGAGGAAGGGGCGCGGTCGGTCAACCCGAAGATCCAGGTGATCCAGAACTACGTGGGGGTCACCGAGTCGGCGTGGAACAACCCCGGCAAGGGCAAGGAGATCTCGGTGGCGCAGATCGGCAGGGGGGCGGACGTGATCTTCGCCGCCGCCGGCAACTCGGGGCTGGGCGCCTTCGACGCCGCCGAGCAGTACGGCAAGCTCGTCGTCGGGGTGGATTCCAACCAGAACTGGGTCAAGCCGGGCTTCGTCCTCACCAGCATGGTCAAGCGGGTGGACAACGCCGTCTACCAGATCGTCGGCGACATGGTGAATCACCGCTTCAAGGGGGGCATCCACGTCTACGGCCTGGAGAACGACGGCATCGGCTATGCCATGGACAAGTACAACGCCCGGCTGATCTCCCCCGACGTGATCCGCCAGGTCGAGACGGCGAAGGCCCGGATCATCCGCGGCGAGATCAAGGTCACCGACGCGATGGCGAAGTAGGAATCCTCCGGACCCTTTACCATGCTCGAGCTGCGCGACATCACCAAGCGTTTCGGCGGCGTGCTGGCCAACGACCGCGTCAGCCTGGCGGTGACGCCGGGGACGATCCATGCCATCGTCGGCGAGAACGGCGCCGGCAAATCGACCGCCATGCGGATCGCCTACGGCTTCTACCGGGCCGATTCCGGCGAGGTGGTGGTGGACGGCGCGCCGCGGAACCTCCAGAGCCCCCAGGACGCGATCGCCCTCGGCATCGGCATGGTGCACCAGCACTTCATGCTGGTGGAGACGATGACGGCGGCCGAGAACATCGTCCTCGGCGTCGAGCCGGGCGGGCCCCTGGCGCTCGACCTGCGGGCCGCCGGGGCGCGCGTCCGCGCCCTCTCCGGGAGCTTCGGCCTGCAGATCGATCCGGAAGCCCGCGTCGAGACCCTCTCGGTCGGCCAGCAGCAGCGGGTGGAGCTGCTCAAGGCGCTCTACCGGGAGGCGCGCCTGCTGATCCTCGACGAGCCCACCGCCGTGCTCTCCCCGCAGGCGGTGGCGGAGCTCTTCCGCATCCTGCGCGGCATGCGGGAGCAGGGCAAGACGATCGTCATCGTCACTCACAAGCTCTCGGAGGTGCTGGAGATCTCGGACGAGGTGACCGTGATGCGCGACGGCCGCGTGGTGGGGCACCGCAAGACGCCCGAGACCAGCGCCGCCGAGCTCGCCCGGCTGATGGTGGGGCGCGACGTGCTGCTGCGGGTGGTCAAGCCGGCGGCGAAACCCGGAGCGCCGGTGCTGCGGGTGCGCGACCTCTCGCTGAAGGGGGCGGACGGCCGCCGCCGGCTGGACGCCGTCTCCTTCGAGGTGCGCGCTGGGGAGATCGTGGGGGTGGCGGGGGTCGAGGGGAATGGCCAGACCGAGCTGATCGATGCCCTTGCCGGACTGGCGGACCGCCGGAGCGTCACGGGATCGATCGAGCTCGGCGGCGAGGAGGTCGCCGTTCTCACGGCCCGCGGCCGCAAGCAGCGGGGGATCGCCCACGTCCCCGAGGACCGCCAGCGGCGCGGCCTGCTGCTCGACTCCGACCTGGCGGAGAACGCCATCCTGGGGGTGGACGAGCGGCCGCCGATCTCGGTGGGACCGGGGCGTTCATGGCTGAATCGCGAGGCGATCCGCCGGCGGGCGAAGAAGATCGTCGAGGCCTTTGACGTCCGCCCGCCGGACCTCGCCCTGCCCGCCCGCTCCCTCTCCGGGGGGAACCAGCAGAAGCTCATCCTCGGCCGCGAATTCGAGCTGCCGCCGCGGCTGCTGCTGGTGGCGCAGCCGACCCGGGGGGTGGACATCGGCGGCATCGAGTTCATCCACCGCCGGCTGGTCGAGCTGCGGGACTCCGGCTGCGCCATCCTCCTCGTCTCCTCGGAGCTCGAGGAGGTGACCGCCTTGTCGGACCGCCTGCTGGTGATGCGCCAGGGGCGGATCGCCGGCGAGGTGGACCCGGCGCGCGCCTCGACCGAGGAGATCGGACTGCTGATGACCGGCGGCGCCGCCGCGGCCTGACGGATCGAAACCCCTGATGAAATTCCTGCGCGAGCTCCTCTTCCCCCTGGCCGCGGTCGTCGCGGCCTTCCTGGTTGGCGCGGTCCTGGTGGCGCTGGTCGGCGACAGCCCGGTCCGCACCTACGAGCTGCTGATCGGCAGCGCCCTCACCTGGCCGGACGGCATCGGCTACACCCTCTTCTACGCCACGCCGCTCATCTTCACCGGTCTCGCGGTGGCGGTCGCCTTCCGCTGCGGCCTGCTGAACATCGGCGCCGAGGGGCAGCTCATCATCGCGGCCTTCGCCACCGCCTGGGCGGGGATCACCTTCGCGGGGTGGCCGGCGTGGCTGCTGATCCCCCTCTGCTTCCTGGCGGCGGCCCTCTCGGGGGCGGCCTGGGGAGCGATCCCGGGGGTGCTCAAGGCGCGGTTCGGGGCGCACGAGGTCATCACCACGATCATGATGAACTTCATCGCCGCCGCCCTGGCGAGCTACTTCACCCAGTACCACTTCAAGAAGCCGGGGGACGCGATCCTGGAGACGGTGCCGGTCGGCGAGGGGGCGCACATCGCCCGGCTGGGCCGGTTCCTGCCCAGCTTCCCGGAGCGCATCCCGCTCAACCTCGCCTTCCCGCTGGCGCTCGCCGCCGCCCTGCTGGTCTACCTCTTCCTCTGGCGCACGCGCTGGGGCTATGAGATCCGGGCCACGGGGGCGAGCCCGGCGGCGGCGGAGTACGGCGGCATCTCGACCGGCCGGCAGATCGTGCTGGCGATGGCCCTTTCGGGGGGACTCGCCGGCATGGTGGCGGTCAACGAGGTGATGGGCTACCGCTACCGCTACTACGACGGCTTCTCGGCCGGCTACGGCTTCACCGGCATCGCCGTGGCGCTGCTTGGGCGCAACCATCCGGTGGGGGTGATCCTGGCCTCGCTCCTGTTCGGGGCGCTGCTGCGCGGCGGCCTCTTCGTGGACATCTTTACCGAGAACGTCTCCAAGGACCTGGTGCAGGTGCTCCAGGCGATCATCATCCTGTTCGTGGCGGCGGAGGCGATGTTCCGCGGCCCCTTTGCAAGACTGTCGAAGAAGCGGGTATGAGCCAGTACCTCGTCGTCGCGCTGCTGTTCTCGGCCGTCCGCCTGGCCACCCCCCTGCTGCTCGCGGCGCTCGGCGGGCTCTACTCGGAGCGCTCGGGGGTGATCAACATCGCCCTCGAAGGCCTGATGCTGGCCGGCGCCTTCACCGCCGCGGTGGCGACCCACTACAGCGGCAATCCCTGGGTGGGGCTGCTGGCGGCGGTGGCGGCGGGGATCGGGGTGGCGCTGATCCACGGCGTCGCCGGCATCCGCTACCGGGCGGACCAGGTGGTGAGCGGCACGGCGATCAACATCCTCTTCCTGGGAGTGCCGGCGCTGCTCTCCGGGGCGCTCTTCGAGTCCACGGGGGCCACGCCGCAGATCCCCCGCAACGAGCTCCTGCCGCTGGCGCCGATCGTCCTCGCTTTCGCCCTGGTGCCGGCGACCTGGTGGGTGCTGAACCGCACGCCGTTCGGCCTGCGCCTGCGGGCGGTGGGGGAGAACCCGGAGGCGGCGGACACCGCCGGGGTGAACGTGGAGCGCCTGCGCTACGCCGGGGTGATGATCTCCGGGGCACTGGCGGCGATCGGCGGCGCCTACCTCTCGATCGGCCAGGCGTCGCTGTTCACCCGCAACATGACCGCCGGCCGGGGGTTCATCGCGCTCGCCGCGCTGATCTTCGGCAAGTGGCGGCCGGTGCAGACCATGCTCGCCTGCCTCCTCTTCGGCGCCGCCGAGGCGCTGTCGATCCAGATGCAGGGGGTCTCGCAGATCCCCGTCCAGTTCATCCAGATCATCCCCTACGTGCTGACCATCGTCGTCCTCGCCGGCTTCATCGGCCACTCCCGGGCGCCGCGGGCGCTGGGGCTGCCGTATCAGAAGAAGAGATAGATAATGGATGAGTCGGTGCAACAGGAGGGTTCCCGTGAGCGAGCCTCTCAAGCGGGTGATCGGATCGCAGAAAGTTGCCGCCTGCTTCGAACCTCGCTGGAAGAGCTTAGTGCCGAAGTCCGACAGCTCGCCCAGAAGCTTGTCCGAGTGAACAACAGTATGGATTCCTTGCGTGAGGAGTTCGCGTGGCAGTTCTCCGAAACGCGGAGGACCATACTCTCGCCCTACTCGGAGCCGGAGCACCGTATCCCCCCAGAGGTCCAGAAAGAATCTGAAGACCGCGACCCCCTCGACCTCATCCGCGAACGGTTCGGCAAGAAGCCCTGACCGGTTAGACTACGCGGCCATGCGCCGCTTCACGCTTCTTCCGCTCGTCCTCTCCCTCTGTCTTTTCGTACCCGGCCTCGCCGCGGCGCAGAGCCCCCTGCAGCGGGCTTTGGCGGCCGAGGTGGCCCAGACCGCCGCGGCTTCGGGGGCTCTCGGGGTCAACGTCGTCGAGCTGAAGACCGGCGAGGCGGTCTTCTCCCATCATCCCGACGAGCTGCGGGTCATCGCCTCGAACAGCAAGCTGTTCACCACGGCGGCGACCCTGGACGCCCTCGGCCCCGGCTACTTCTTCGAGACCCGGCTGCTGATGCGGGGCTCGGCGGACCGCGGCGTGCTCAAGGGGGACCTCGGAGTGGTGGGCTCGGGCGATCCCCAGATCTCGGGGCGCGAGTACGGAGGGGACCCCTACGGGGCCTTCCGTCCGTGGGCGGCGGCGCTGCGGCAGAAGGGGATCCAGCGGATCACCGGCGATCTCTACCTGGCCGACAATTTCGAGGCGACGCGCATCCACCCCGAGTGGCCGCGCGACCAGCTCACCGACTGGTACGAGGCGCCGATCGCCTCCCTGGCATTCAGCGACAACTGCATCCTGGTGCGGGTCTGGCCCGGGAAGGCCGGGGGGCTGGCGGTAGTGGAGACCGTGCCGCCGGTGCCGATCGTCCGCGTGGACGACACCGCCCTCACCACCTCCAGGCGCCAGGGGAGCCGCCTCTTCGTGGGCCGGACCGGCGACCTGCTGACGGTCAGGGGATCGATCGACGCCGGCTCCGGACCGTTCGAGACCTGGGTCACCGTGCCCGATCCGGTGCTCTACTTCGGTCTCGGCCTGCGGGCGGCGCTCGCCGAGGAGGGGATCGCGGTGGACGGCGAGATCCGCCCCGTGCCGCGGCTCCCCGGCGCGATCTGGGAGCGGGTGGCCATCCACCGGAGCGATCTGGTCACCGCCATCACCACGACCAACAAGCACAGCCAGAACTTCTACGCCGAGACGCTGTCCAAGGTGCTCGGCGCCAGCCGCTGCGGTGACGGGAGCTGGAGCGCGGGGACGCGGGCCATCGAGGAGTTCATGGCGTCCATCGGCGCGCTCCCCGGCAGCGTCCACCTGGTCGACGGCTCGGGGATGAGCCGCAGCAACCAGGCCACGCCGCGGGCGATCACCACGCTGCTGCGGCACATGTTCTTCCACTCCGCCGGGGCCGAATTCGCCCAGTCGCTCCCTTTCGGAGGGGAGGACATGAAGTCCTGGAAGCGCCGGCTCGCCGCTCCCCCCTACCGGGGAAACGTCTTCGCCAAGACGGGGACGCTCAACGGCGTCTCGGCCCTCTCGGGCTACGCCCGGGCGGTGTCCGGCAAGACCTACGCCTTCTCGATCGTCCTCGAGCGGAGCCGGCTGGACGCTCACGGGGCGCAGGACCGGATCGTCATGGCGCTGATCGATAACGGATAGAATGGACCGCGAGGAGGATCGCCCTTGGTCACGTCCGATGCCCGCGATATTCGCCCGGTCAACTACCGGGGTCTGATGAAGAAGGTGGAGCAGGCCGTCGCGGCCATGGACCGCGCGGAGGACGTCGGCTCGACCATCCACTCCCTGCTCGAGATCATCATCGACAAGTTCCACGACGAGCTGGGCATCTTTGGCGGCCGTCTCTACCAGCGCCGGGGGGGCTACTACGTCCTCCAGGCCACCTTCGGCGACGCCAAGGAGGTGCCCCAGGGGCTCAAGGTGCCGATCTCCTATCCGCCGATCCAGCTCCTGCTCGAGGATGGCACCGTCTACATGGACGTCGAGGATCCGAACATCGACCGCAACCTCGAGAACCTCCTGGGAGTCCAGCAGTTTGCCGCCATCGAGGTGGGCAGCGAGGAGTACATCCTCGCCTTCAACGTCGCGTCCGGCCACGACCGCGACGACGTCCTCTTCTCGCTCGGCATCCTGCGCCACAGCGTCAACCAGAAGATCCGCCGCGACAAGATGGAGGGGGTCTTCGTGGAGGCGCGCAAGATCCAGGCCTCGATCCTGCCGCGCCGCGAGCCGAACTACGGAGAGTTCGACATCTTCGGCCGCTCCGAGCCGATGGAAGAGGTGGGCGGCGACTTCTTCGATTACATCCCGCTGACCAAGAAGATCCTCGGCCTCGCCATCGCCGACGTCTCCGGCCACGGCCTCCCCGCCGCCCTCCAGGTGCGCGACATCTACATGGGGCTGCGGATGGGGCTGGCGCGCGACTTCAAGATCATCCGCACGGTCGAGCGGATGAACCGCATCATCCACAAGAGCACGCTGACCAGCCGCTTCGTGTCGATGTTCTACGGCGAGCTGGAGCTCAACGGGGTCTTCATCTACGTCAACGCGGGGCACCCGCCGCCCTTCCACATCGCGGCGGACGGCACCGTGCGCTACCTGGAGGAGGGGGGCCCGGTGCTCGGGCCGCTCCCCGACGCCACCTACGAGCGCGGCTTCGTGATCATGAAGCCGGGCGACATGCTGGTCTTCTACACCGACGGCATCTGCGAGACCCAAGGGAGAGACGAGCACGGCCGGCTGCTCGGCGAATACGGCATCGAGCGCCTGCTCGAGGTGGCCCGCGAGCACCAGGGCGAGACCGCCCGCGAGGTGGTGGACGCCATCTTCACCAGCGTCGAGGGGTTCAGCCGCAGCGCCCCCCCGGACGACGACCGCACCGTCATGGTGGTCAGCCACCCGGTGATCGACACCTCGGTGACCCAGGCGTTCCCGCGGCCGACGGGGTTGCTGTAGAGATTATCCCTGCGGCACGACCTCTAAATCCTGCTTCAGCTTGACCACGCTCCGCGCCGGGTAGATCCCCGGCCGGAGCTGCACGCCGGGGTAGATCTGGGTCCCGCGGCCCACCACGACGCCGGGGTGGAGGACCGAGTTGCAGCCGGTCAGGACGCCGTCGCCGAGGATCGCCCCGAGCTTGCGGCGGCCGGTGTCGAGCCGCTGCCCGCCATGGGGAATCCGGATGTTCTTCCCGTCGTGCCGGAAGTTCGAGAGGATCGTGCCCGCCCCGAGGTTCACGTCCGCGCCGAGGATCGAGTCGCCGATGTAGTTGAGGTGCGGGGCCTTGGCATGGGGGAGGAGGATGGCCCGCTTGATCTCGGTGTTCGTCCCCACCACGCAGCGGTCGCCGATCCAGATGCCGCCCCGCAGGTAGGCGCCGGGCCGGATCTCGACGTCCCGGCCGATGTAGATCGGTCCTTCGATCACCGCCGTGGGATGGATGCGGGCGCCGGGGCAGATCACGATGCGGTCGCCCGAGAGGTGGACGTCCGGCGAGAGCTGGCCCTGGATGTCGCTCGACGGGAGGCCGGCGAGGATCTGATCCAGCGGCTCGTCCAGCAGCTCCCAGGGGGCGGCGGGGTTGAACCGGCCGGCGAAGGCGTCCGGCAGTTGGGCGAAGAGCTCGGGGAGGTCGGGATTCATGGTTGTCCCCAAAAGTAATGAATCGGCTGCCATGCCGGACAGCAAGGCATGTGCCACGAGTACGGGCGAGGACGGGAATGATATCTTGCCCGTCGCTTGAGCCGCTTCCGCCCCCTTCCGGTCTCTTTCTACCGCCGGCCCGCCGAGACCGTCGCCCGGGACCTCCTCGGCCGCTATCTGATCCATGAGCTGGACGGCGAGCGGCTGGCGCTGCGTCTGGTGGAGACGGAAGCCTACCTGGGAGCCGCCGACCGCGCGAGCCACGCCTCGGGAGGGCGCCGCACGCCGCGCAACGAGAGCCTGTACCTGGCGGGGGGGCATGCCTACGTCTACTTCATCTATGGCATGCACTACTGCCTGAACGCCGTCACCGGCGAGGCGGGCGTCGGCAGCGCCGTGCTGCTGCGGGCGGGCGAGCCGGTCGAGGGGGAGGAGCGCATGCGGGACCATCGCGGCTGGACCCGCAAGCCCCGGCCGGGCGATCTCGCCGGCGGCCCGGGCAAGATCTGCCAGGCGCTCGCCATCGGCCGCGAGCTCGACGGGGTCCTCCTCACCCGGCCGCCGCTCGCCATCACCGCGGGAGAGCCCGTGGCGGATGAGGAGATCGTGGCGAGCCCCCGCATCGGGGTCGACTACGCCGGGGAGGCCGCCCTCTGGCCGCTACGGTTCTCGCTGCGGGGGAACCCGCACGTGTCGCGGCCGCGGCCGGTTTGAACCCTGGCGCCCGACCGTGGGAACATAGGCTGGAGATGGCCGTGCTCAGCGAAACGATCCGACAAGAGATCCGCCCGAGGCTGGAGAAGGCGTTCCCGGAGCGCTTCCGGGGGGTCCTCCTCTTCGGCTCGGAAGCCAGGAACCAGGCCGGCGAGGACAGCGATCTCGACCTGATGGTGCTCCTCGAAGGTCCGGTCCGGCTCGGCAGGGACCTGGAGACGATCGTCGCGGCGCTGTATGCCCTGCAGCTCAAGGTGGATCGCCCCATCCATGCCCTGCCTGTCTCCTCAGAAGCTTTCGAAGCCGGCCAGTACGGCATCTACCGGAGCGCGCGGCGGGAAGGCCTCTATCTGTGACCCCGGAGGTCGAGGATTACTGGTCCCGGGCGATCCAGGCGCTCCAGACGGCGGAGAGCCTGGTGGATCGCGATCCGGACGCCTCTTCGTCGCGGGCCTACTATGCGGCCTTTTACGCGGTGTCGGCCCTGCTGGCGTTCGAGCAGCGCTCCCTCTCCAAGCACACCGCCATCGAGCGGGCGGTCCATCGGGATCTCGTGAAACCGGGTCTCTGGTCCGTGGAGCTGGGGGCGGCCTTTTCCTGGCTGGCGAACCTCCGGTACACGGCGGATTACGGTGGCGGCGAGCACGTCCAGCCGGAGGATGCGGGGCTGGCCCTCGGGAAGGCCCGGATGATCCTGCACGCCGTCCGGGACTCCGCCCCGGAGCCCCTGTCAGATCCTGATCTGTAGAGCCCCCTACCGCATTCCCGCCACGCCCCGGGGGGACGCTCCCGGGGAGGGGGTGCGGGGGGGAGGAGGCGGATGTAGCCGCCGGTCGACAGCTTCCAGAAGAGCATCAGGGCGTCGAGCTGCGGCATCGGCGTGATCTTCAGGATCGACTGGATGTCGTAGGTGCCGTTGATCCGCGTCAGCATGAAGCCCTCCGGCGGGGAGAGCTTCGAGGAGGTGAGCTGCTCCATGGTCGCCGTCACCTGGGGGATCGAGGTCAGGGTGACGCCGGAGCGCTCGAGGTGCTCGCGGACCTTCTTCTCGGCGTCGGTGAGCGCGTCGTGCGCGTCCGGGTCCTCCGGCTCCAGCGCCCGCGCGGCGCGCAGGTGGCGCAGCGCCGCGTCGAGATCCCCCTGCGCCAGGTAGGCCCGCCCCGCCTCGATCAGCACGCTCGCGCTCAGCACCGCGCTCGGGTCCCCGGGGGTGGGACGCCAGCGCAGCTTGACCAGCTTCAGGCGGCCGAGCTGCCACTGGTCGAAGAGGAGCTTGCAGATCTGGAACTCGGTCGAGTGGGTCTCCTGGCGGATCTCCTCGATCGTGCGCTGGTCGTCGACCAGGGAGAGGATGCGGCGCTCGCCGGGGCCGACCCCCGGCACCGTCGCGAAGTCCACCACCGCCACCGGGGTCACGGCCTCGTTGGGGATCACCTGGCGGATGCGCCGCCACTCGTCAACCCGCTGGACGCCCTCCATCACGATGGCGGTCACGTCCAGCCGCATCGGCACCATGGCGCTGTCGGGCAGCATGTCGTCGAGGAAGCGGAAGTCCCCCTCCTCCCAGGCGAAGATGTCGTAGATGCTCTCCTCGGCCTTGAGGCGGAGCATGCGGGCGAGATCCCGCTCGGCGATGGCGCCGTTGTTGACCAGGATCATCCCCAGGAGCATGCGGCTCTTCTCCTGGAGCTCGATCGCCCGGACGAGCTGCAGATCGTTGATCAGGCCGTGGCTCACCAGGAAGTGGCCCAGGTACTCCGCGGGGTTGTTCGAGGCGGAGGAGAGGATCAGCCCGTCCTTGAAGAAGATCTTCTTTTCGGTCTTCCCATGGACGATCTCCAGCGTCCCGCTTTTCTTGCTTTGCGAGAGCCACTGGAGCAGCTCCTCGAGCTGCATCGTTCTCAGGTTGCCGACGATGCCCATGATGACTGGGCCGATTATACTTCTATGTAAATACTGGGTGCTGTACGAATACTGAGAGATGGACCGGGCCGCCAGCGCGCTCCGCATGGGAAAACCTCATCTTCGGGCCGGAGTCGTCCCCCTTTGCCCCTGGTAGTGACTCGAGGAGCCCGGATCGCCATACGCGACTTCCGGCTCGGACTCCATGGCGATGAAGATGAGTTGTGCAATTCGCCTGCCCGCCTCCAGGATGAACGGTTGCGGCCCGAGGTTCTGGAGCTCCAGAGTGATCTCCCCCTCGAATCCGGGATCGCACCAGCCGGCCAGCGAGTGGTTGATCCACAGCCGGCCGAGGGTGGATTTCAGCTTCAGGTCGCAGGCCACGTCCCGCGGGATGCGAACATACTCCATGGTGGAGGCGAGCACCACCTCCCCCGGGAAGAGCTTGATCCGGGAGGCGCGGAACTCTTCCGGATCGCGCGTCGGACAGATCCAGTGCTCGGAGACCCGCACGTCGTAGCTGGCGGCGTTGACCTGCGACTCCTCGAACGGGGTGACCCCGTTGTTGCGTCCCCACTCCCGGATCCAGCGGTCCGGCTTGATCATGCCTGTGCCCTCCTCCCCAGCCGTTCTACAGGAACCGGACCGGCGTCGTCACCTGCTCGCGGTGGATCGTGTCGACGAAACGGATGATCTTGCGCGACAGCGACATGAAGAGGGACGAGGTGCGCGAGCCGCCGCCGAAGAAGCGGACCCCCCGCAGCAGCTCGCCGTCGGTGACGCCGGTGCAACTGAAGAGGATCTGGTCGCCCGGGGCGAGCTCCTCGGTCTTGTAAATCTTGGAGAGGTCGTGGAAGCCGAGCGCCCGGAGCCGCTCCTCCTGCTCCTCCTTCTTCTCCTTGTCGCCGTCGTGCGGCTTCAGCCGCGCCTGGATCTCGCCGCCCAGGCAGCGCATGGCCGCGGCGGTGATCACCCCTTCGGGGGCGCCGCCGATCCCCATCACCGCGTGGACGCCGGTGCCGCGCACGGCGGCGGAGATGCCGGCCGAGAGATCGCCGTCCGGGATCAGGCGGATGCGGGCGCCGGCCTCGCGGATGTCGGCGATGAGCTGGTCGTGCCGCGGCCGGTCGAGCACCACGATCGTCAGGTCGCTCACCCGGCGGCCGAAGGCGTTGGCGATGTTGCGCAGGTTTTCGGCCACCGGGGCGTCGAGGTGGGTGACGCCGCGGGCGGTGGGGCCGACCACCAGCTTCTCCATGTAGACGTCCGGGGCGTGGAGGAGGCCGCCGCGCTCGGAGGCGGCGAGCACGGTGATCGAGTCGGAGGTGCCGGTGGCGCAGAGGTTGGTCCCCTCCAGGGGATCGACGGCGATGTCCACCTGCACCGCGCCGTCCTTGCCGCGCAGGGCTCCCAGCTCCTCGCCGACGAAGAGCATCGGCGCCTTGTCGCGCTCCCCCTCGCCGATCACCACGCGGCCGTCCATCTGGATGTTGTCCATCTCGCGCCGCATGGCCTCGACGGCCACCTGGTCGGAGTACTTGCGCTGGCCGAAGCCCATCGTCTTGGCGGAGGCGATCGCCGCCTCCTCGGTGACGCGGATGAAGTCCTGCTCCAGCAGGTGATCCATGACCTGGCCCATCAGCGCGCGCTCCCCGCCGGTACCGGCTGTTCTTTCTTCGGTTTGGGGGCGGGGCGCTCCGGCGCGTTGTAGGCCGGGATGCCGGTGATCGCCTCGCCGATGATCAGGCCGTGGATGTCGTGCGTCCCCTCGTAGGTGTAGACCGACTCGATGTTGAGCATGTGGCGGATGACCGGGTAGTCGTCCACGATGCCGTTGGCGCCCAGGATCTCGCGGGCGAGCCTGGCGCACTCGCGGGCGAGCCAGACGTTGTTGCGCTTGCCCATCGAGATGTGCAGCGGCTTGAGCCGCCCGTTGTCCTTGAGGCGGCCGAGCTGGAGGGCGAGGAGCTGCGCCTTGCTGATCTCGGTCGCCATCCAGGCGAGCTTCTCCTGCACGAGCTGGTGGCAGGCGATCGGCTGGCCGTTGAACTGGATGCGCTCCTTGGCGTAGGTCAGCGCCGTGTAGTAGGTCTCCATCGCCGAGCCGACGCCCCCCCAGGCGATGCCGTAGCGCGCCTGGTTGAGGCACATCAGGGCGTTCTTGAGCCCGGTGGTGCCGGGGAGCATGGCGTCGGCCGGCAGGCGGCAGTCGTGGAAGCCGAGCTCCGAGGTGGTCGAGGCGCGCAGCGAGAACTTGCCGTGCTGGTCCGAGGAGGTGAAGCCGGGGGTCCCCTTCTCGACCAGGAAGCCGCGGATGCCGTCCCCGGTCTGCGCCCAGACGACGGCGACGTCGGCCAGCGTACCGTTGGTGATCCACTGCTTGGAGCCGTTGAGCATCCAGCCGTCGCTCGACCGCTTGGCGGTGGTGCGCATGCCGCCGGGGTTGGAGCCGAAGTCGGGCTCGGTCAAACCGAAGCAGCCGATCGCCTCGCCGGAAGCGAGCCGGGGGATCCAGCGGTCCTTCTGCTCCTGGGAGCCGAAGGTGTAGATCGGGTACATCACGAGCGAGCTCTGGACGGAGACGAAGCTGCGCAGCCCCGAATCCCCGCGCTCGAGCTCCTGCATGATCAGGCCGTAGGCGACGCCGCCGAGGCCGGGCAGGCCATACTCGGAGAGGCTGGCGCCGAACAGGTTGAGGGCGCCCATCTCGGGCACCAGCTCCAGGGGGGTGCGGGCCTCGCGGTGGCACTCCTCGATGATCGGCTTGACCTTGTCGTCCACGAAAGCGCGAACCGTGTCGCGCACCAACCGCTCCTCTTCGGAGAGGAGTGAATCCAATTCCAGCAAGTCGACGCCTGGAAAGCGGCTCAAGGGGATGTCCCTCCTTCTACGCGCTCGGAAAAACTTATAAGGGCGGAATCTGAAGTCGTCACGGTCGGGAAAAAACCGCGTTCGCCATGATATCACCCCTTGGGAAGCCCCTCCGGGCGGGCCGCGGGAGGATCTCGGGATATGATCTCCCGCCTATGGGATTCCCCGGGGGCAGCGCGTACGCGATGGCGAGGGACGTGGCCGAGGGATACCTCCTGGTCACCGAGCGGACCTTCAAGACGATGACCCGGGGGGACCTCGAGCAGCTCACCTTCGAGATCGACCGCCACCTGCGCGAGCTGCGCGGCGATCAGCCCTCCCTCGGCGACCTCGCGGCCATCCAGTTGCGCCAGCGGCGCATGCAGCGCCTCAACTCCGCGCTGCTGATGGTCCGCGGCTACCGCCAGAAGCAGAAAGTCTGATGGAGCCGCTTCGTCTCGCCATTCCGGTGGCCCTCGGCCTGGGCGTCGCCGTCGCCCTCGACCTGATGAGCGCCGCCCGCGGCCTGGTCCCGCCCGGTTTCCGGGTGCCCTGGCGCCGCGTCCTCGCGATCCTGGTGGTGGCCGCCCTGCTCGCCATCGGCGTCTTCGCCCCGCTGGGCGCCCTGGGCGAGAACACCGCCGCGCCGGACGTCTCGCAGATCGCCACGCCGCAGCTCTTCCTGCTGCACGCCCTGATGGTGGCCACGATGGGGATCTGGTTCCTCCTCGGCTTCGCCGGCCGGGCGGCCCGGCCGCCGGCGCCCGTTCTTGAGCCCATCCTTGAGCCCATGCCCGAGGCCGTGCCTGCCCCTGAGGCCGGGGACGAATTCGGGAGTGAATTCGGGGAGACCGCTTGGACTCCGTCTCCGGTCCCGCCTCCTCTCTATTCTCCGGTCCCGTCTCCGGCCCCGCCCCCGCCGCCGCGGATCTCCCTGGGGCGGCAGTTCGCGGCGCAGTTCGGCTATATCCCGACGACCACCGTCCCGCGCGAGATCGGGCTGGGGCTGCTGCTCGGCATCGGCGCCTGGATGGCGGTGCTGCTGGCGCTGATGATGGTCGCCGGCGCGCTATGGGCGGTCGGCGGCGAGAACGCCGTCCCCAAGTCGCCGCCGGCGCTGGTGCCGTTCATCGCCGGGCTGCCGGTCTGGGTGCGCTTCCTGGTCAGCCTCTCGGCCGGCGTGGTCGAGGAGAGCTTCTTCCGCGGTTTCCTCCAGCCGCGCGTCGGCATCCTGCTGTCGACCGCCTGCTTCGTCCTCGCCCACCTCTCCTACGGCCAGCCGTTCATGCTGGTCGGCATCGCGCTGCTGTCGCTGATCTACGGCTTCCTGGTGAAGTGGCGGCAGAACCTCTGGCCCGCCATGGCGGCGCACGCCCTGTTCGACGGCGTGCAGTTGCTGGTGATCGTGCCGGCGGCGCTCAAGATGCTGCAGGGGACGGGCGGGAAGGTCGCGGCATTCCTCTGCTAGACTCCCTGACGAGGATCGCGCCGATGCCCGACGAGCAACGCTTCCACCTCGCCATCGGGAGCCGGTTCGAGAACATCGAGCTGGTCCAGGTGGTGCTGAAGGACTGCCTCCAACGGATGGGGATGGACGAGGACACCCAGCACTGGGTCGACGTGGCGGTGCGCGAGGCGCTCGCCAACGCGATCAAGCACGGCAACGAGCAGAACCCGTCGAAGCAGGTCCACGTGGACCTGGTGCTGGCGGAGGCGGAGCTGGTGATCCAGGTGGAGGACGAAGGCGTGGGGTTCGAGCCCTCGCGGCTCGAAGATCCTTTGTCTCCGGAGAACCTGCTGCGCCCGAACGGCCGCGGCATCTTCTACATGAAAAACTTCATGGACGACATTCAATACGGCGAGGGGCCCGGCGGCGGCACCATGGTGACGATGCGCAAGCGGGTCCCCGGGCCGCAGACCGAACCTCGGCATGACGATCAGGCAAGACGACCAGAAGGAGGGGAGCTGAAATGAACGTGAACGTGCGGCAGCGTGACGGCGTGACCATCCTGGACCTCAAGGGCAAGATCACCATCGGCGCGGGGGACATCCAGTTGCGCAACGCGGTCCAGGAGGCGATGAACAGCGGGACCCAGAAGATGCTGATCGACATGAAGGACGTCTCGACGATCGACTCCTCCGGCATCGGCGAGCTGGTGAGCGCCTACACGACCGCCACCAACCGGGGGGTGAAGCTGAAGCTGTTCTGCCTCCCCGCCAAGGTGACCGACATCCTGACGATCACCCAGCTGATCACCGTCTTCGACGTCTATGACAACGAGGAAGACGCCGTCAAATCGTTCTAGCCGGGCCGGGCGGGTTCCGCGATGAAGCTCCTGCGGACGCCCGCTCCACCGCTTCCTCCGGCTCCTCCGGAAGCCCCCGCCGCCCTCGCCGGACCCCTCGCGGCCTGGGCGGCGCGGGTGAACCGCCGCCTGCCGGAGCTGCTCCCGCCGCCGTCCGCGCGGCCCGAGCCCGTCCACCAGGCCATGCACTACGCGCTGACCGGCGCGGGCAAGCGGCTCCGGCCGGTGCTCACGCTGGCCGTCGCCGACCTCTTCGGCGTCCGCTCGGAGCCGGTGCTCGACCTCGCCTGCGCCGTCGAGATGGTCCACGCCTGCTCGCTGGTGCTCGACGACCTCCCGGCGATGGACGACGCCGCCCTGCGCCGGGGCCGTCCCACGGTCCACCGGGCCTTCGGCGAGAGCGTGGCCCTGCTCGCCGCCCTGGGGCTGCTCAACCGCGCCTACGCCCTGGTGGCCGAGGCGGCCCACCGCCTGGCCCTGCGGCGCTACACCACCGAGGACGTCGTCCACCACTTGGCGGCGGCCATCGGCAGCGACGGCCTGATCGGCGGCCAGGCGCTCGACCTGCTGGCGAGCCCCGAGGAGATGGACCTCGACGTCCTCGAGTACATCCACAGCCACAAGACGGGCGCCCTCTTCATGGCCGCCGGCGAGCTGGGCGCCATGGCGGCGGAAGCCCGCCGCCGCGACCTCGAGGTGATCGCCCGCTTCGCCAAGAACCTCGGCCTCGCCTTTCAGATCTCGGACGACCTGCTCGACGTCCTCGGCACCCCCGCGGAGACCGGCAAGGACACCGGCAAGGACGAGAAGAAGGTCACCTTCGTCAAGCTCCTCGGCGTCCCCGGCGCCCAGGCCCTCGCCGCCGAGCTGCTGGGCTTCGCGGTGGACTCGCTGGACCCGCTCGGGCGCAAAGCCGATCCATTGCGCGACCTGGTGAAGTTCGTCCAGCACCGCTCACACTGAATCAGCGGTTGGACCCACGGGTCGCGAAGTCCGCCGCAGGGGTCGCGGAGCCGCAGCCATGGGTCGTAGAGTCTTACCTGTCGGCGATGAGGTGTGACCTGTTGGCCATGGAGTGTGACCTGTTGGCGATGAGGTGTGACCTGTGGGCGATGGGGTGTGACCTGTGGGCGATGGGGTGTGACCTGTGGGCGATGGGGTGTGACCTGTGGGCGATGGGGTGTGACCTGTTGGCGATGGAGCCTGACCTGTGGCTCGTGGAGTCTGACCTGTAGCCTGGAGTCGCCGACCCCTGGGTCAGGACCGTTGACCCGATTCGAGAGATACCGCGTTTCTTTCCCAGGCTGATGGGGAACCGTCTGTCTCGCCCTGAAAGGGCGGAATTTGAATAGCCTGGCGCTTCAGCGCCAGGTTGGCGCCCCCAAAATCCCACCCGCCCTGAAGGGGCGGAACCCCACTCTTCCGATGAATCAGGGCCGATGAAAAGGCACCGCCCCCTCGGGGCGGATTGGGGGTGGGGGGCTGCCGGCCTGGCGCTAAAGCGCCAGGCTATTCAAATTCCGCCCTTTCAGGGCGGTACTGCCGATCATTCCACGCGGCCGGGTGAACTTGAGCCGGAGGAGCAACAGGGTAGGGATACACTACCCCCCTGATGACGCCGTCCGGCCACGACCTGGAAGGGGTTCGCTCCGAGCTGCGCCGGCTCGGCTATCTCGACCACCGGTTCGAGCGCTTCCTGCTCCAGGACGCCCTGCGGTCGCGCCAGACGGCGGGGACCGTGCTGCTGCTCACCGCCAAGGTGGGGCTGCTCTCCGGCCTCGCCCTGGCCCTGGCGCTCGCCCTCGCCCTGGCGGCGGCGAACGGCAACCTGACTTCCAGCCCGCTCGATCTCGTCCCCCTCTTCCTCCATCTGTTCCCGCCGATCTCGCTGGCGGCCGGGCTCGCCTTCCTCGCCCTCTGCGGGGTGATCCTGCTGGTGATCCGGCTCTATCACGTGCGGCGCATCGAGGCGCTCTCGCTCGCCATGTCCCTGGTCGCCGGAGCGGGGGTGCTGGCGTTCGCGCTGCGGCTGGGGCGGGAGGTGCTGGCCGAGGGGCGGCTGGGGCAGGTCGCCGGCCTGGCGCTGGTCACCCCGCCGCTCGTCTACCTGATGGTGAAGCTGGTCTACAACGGGCTGCTCACCCTGGCCATCCGCTTCACCGACTCGGCGCCGGTCGGGCGATTGTTCTCCCGGCGGTGGCTGGGCCTCGCCATTCTCGCCGGGGCGGCGCTGCTGGTGCTGCCGGCGCTGGTCTCCGCCCTCGCCGCCTACCGCGCCCCGGTGCCGGCGCCGGCGGCCCTGCCCACCGGCCCCGGCGAGCGGGTGGCGCTGGTGGGGATGGACGGCGTGCTGCCCGAGGAGATCGACTACCTGATCGCCCTGGGCGAGCTGCCGGAGATGGGCCGGCTGGCCCGCGAGGGGCGGGTCTTCTCCTATCGCCGCAAGGCGGAGCCCCCGGCCTCGTTCTGGACGGCGGTGGCGACGGGGGTGCCCGGGCCGGACCATGGGGTCTCCTCGCTCGACAGCTTCCGGCCGCTCGGGGTGAAGACGCCGCTGGCGCGCAACGGTCCGCTGCGCGCCTGGTGGAGCCGGGTCGAGGCGCCGCTGGGGCTTGCCGAGTACCGGCCGGTGCTGGCCAACCGCCGCCGGGCGTTCACCGTCTGGGAGCTCGCCTCGCGGGGCGGCGAGCCGGCGCTGGCGGTGAACTGGTGGGCCACCTATCCGGCGGAGCCCCTGCCGGCCGGTCTGGTGGTGGCGCACGGCGCCTACCAGCTCCTGCGCGAGGGGGCGCGGGGAGCGCTGGCGCCGGAAGCCGCCCGGCCGGAGGTGGCGGGGCTCGCCGGGACGGCGGCGGCGGCCGGCCCGGACCCGCGCCTCGCCGCGGCGCTCCCGCCCCCCGCGGCGGCCTCGGTGCTCGACCGCGCCCTGCGCCCCGACCGCTTCTACCGCGAGGTCTTCGCCCGGCGGATGACCGACCGGATGACCGACGGGATGACCGACGGGATGACGACGCCGCGGGCCGCTGCGCTCTATCTTCCCGGCGCCGACATCGCCGCCGACGGCTGGCGCGGCGGCGGCGTGGCCCTGGCCGACCTGGTGCGGGCGGAGCTGCGGGAGACCGACCGGCTGCTCGCCGGCTCGCTGGCGGGGGTGGGGACGGTGGCCCTGGTGCTCGATCCGGGGCGACGGCGGGAGGGCGGCGAGGGGCGGGTGATCCTCTGGCGGCGGAGCGGCTGCGCGGCGCCCGCCGCCGGCGGCCGGACGCGGATCCGCCCCGAGGCGGTGGCCGCGGCCCTGCTGCGCGCGCTCGGCCTGCCGCAGAGCGAGGAGCTTCCCGCGCCCCCTCCGGAGTGCCGCTGGGCGCCGCCGCCGGTCGTCGTGGCAGGCTACGGCCAGCCGCGGCGCGGCGCGCCGGCCGGTCCGGAGGGGGCGGAATACCTGCAAAGCCTCCGGTCGCTCGGCTATCTTTGAGGCCTGGAATGATCTTTTTGATCGGGCTTGCGGGATGATGGCCCCGGAAAAGGGATTCGCTGCACCATAGAGAAGGAGATCCTTTTCTTTCGGTGGATATCCAGTCGGATCGTTCTGGCCCTGTGCCCGCCCCTCGAGGCGGCGCCGGTTCTTGTGGAGACTGCTGAGGCCATCATGCATAGGTCGGTCGAGAGCCCCAGGGAAGGCGGGATCGTCTATCCGGACTCGCCCCGGGTGAGTCAGGTGGACGACTACCACGGCGTCAAGGTGACCGATCCCTACCGGTGGCTGGAGGATCTCGACTCGCCGCAGACCCGGGCGTGGGTGGAGGCGCAGAACCAGGTGACCTCCGCCTTCCTCGCCGCCATCCCGGAGCGGGAGCCGATCCGCGAGCGGCTGAAGGAGCTGTGGAACTACCGGCGCTACGGGGTGCCCGTGCGGCACGGCGGCCGCTACTTCTTCACCCGCAACGACGGCCTCCAGGACCAGGACGTCCTCTACCGGGTGGACACGCCGGGCGGCGAGACCCGGCTGCTGCTCGATCCCAACACCCTGTCGCCGGACGGCACGATCGCCCTGACCGGCTGGAGCGTCAGCGAGGACGGCCGGCTCCTCGCCTATGGCCTCTCCTCGGGGGGCTCGGACTGGCAGGAGTGGCGGGTGCGCGAGGTGGAGACCGGCCGCGAGCTGCCCGACCATCTGAAGTGGGTCAAGTTCTCGGGGGCGGCCTGGACCCACGACGACCAGGGGTTCTTCTACAGCCGTTACGACGAACCGCGCGAGGGGCGGCCGCTGGAGGAGGCCAATTTCTACCAGAAGCTCTACTACCACCGGCTCGGCGCGCCGCAGTCCGCGGACGAGCTGATCTACCAGCGGCCGGACAGCAAGGAGATGGGGTTCATCGCCTCGGTCACCGAGGACGGCCACTATCTGCTGATCCATGCCTGGCGGGGGACGGAGACCGAGAACGCCTTCTTCTACAAGGACCTCCGGCGGCCGGGCTCCCCGGTGGTCGATCTGCTGGACGGCTTCGACGCCTCCTATACCTTCATCGCCAACGCCGGCCCCCGCTTCTGGTTCCACACCGATCTCGGCGCGCCGCGCGGCCGGGTGATCGAGATCGATCTCCGCGACCCGGCCCGCGAGCGCTGGCGCGAGCTGATCCCCGAAGGGGAGGAGACCCTGCAAGGGGCCACCTGCCTGCACGACACCCTGGTCGTCCATTACCTGAAGGACGCCCATTCGCAGGTGCGCCAGTACGCGATGGACGGCAGGTTCCTGCGCGAGGTGGAGCTGCCGGGGCTCGGCACGGCCGACGGGTTCACCGGCCGCTGCAAGGACCGCGAGACCTTCTACGGGTTCAACGGCTACACGACGCCGGACACGATCTACCGCTACGACCTGGAGACCGGGGAGGCGACCGTCTTCCGCCGGGCGGAGATCCACGGTTTCGATCCCGGCCGCTACGAGACCCGCCAGGTCTTCTTCCCCAGCAAGGACGGCACCCGCATCCCGATGTTCATCACCGCCCGCAAGGGGCTGCAGCTCGACGGCTCGAACCCGACCTACCTCTACGGCTACGGCGGCTTCAACGTCTCGCTGACGCCGACCTTCTCGCCCGCCCACGTGGCCTGGATGGAGCGCGGGGGGATCTACGCGGTGGCCAACCTGCGCGGCGGCGGCGAGTACGGCGAGGAGTGGCACCTGGCCGGCAGCAAGCTCAAGAAGCAGAACGTCTTCGACGACTTCATCGCCGCCTCCGAGTGGCTGATCGCGGGCGGCTACACCTCCCCCCGCAAGCTGGCGATCGCCGGCTACAGCAATGGCGGGCTGCTGACCGCCGCCTGCATGGTGCAGCGGCCGGACCTCTACGGGGCGGTGATCGTGGGGGTGGGGGTGCTCGACATGCTGCGCTTCCACAAGTTCACCATCGGCTGGGGGTGGACCTCGGACTACGGCTCGCCGGAGGATCCGGCGGACTTCCAGGCGATCTACGCCTACTCGCCGTACCACAACCTGAAGCCGGGGACGGCCTATCCGCCGGTGCTGATCACCACCGCCGACCACGACGACCGGGTGGTGCCGGGCCACAGCTTCAAGTTCGCCGCCGCCCTCCAGCGCGACAACCCCGGACCGCACCCGGCGCTGATCCGCATCGAGACCCGCGCCGGCCACGGCGGCGGCAAGCCGGTGTCGAAGAAGATCGAGGAGACCGCCGACGAGTTCGCCTTCCTGCTCAACGCCTTCCGGGGGAACGGGCCGGGGTGAGGGGCGGGCGGTCCAAGATCCGCCCCTTCGGGGCTGCCTGGCTGGGGCTCCTGATCCTGCTGATCGCCGTCGTCCCGCTGCCGGCCCAGAAATCGTCCCGCGAGCAGGAGCTCGCCGGCATCCGGCTGCGGATCGCCCGGCTCACCCAGCAGCTCGAGGCGGCGCGGCGGGCGCAGAGCGGGATCCAGGGGGAGATCGCGGCGGTCGACCTCGACCTGAAGCTCCAGGAGACCCGGATCGCCGAGGCGGCGGCGGCGCGCGACCTGGCGGCCCGGCGGGTGGCGGCGGGGGAGCGCGAGGTCCAGCGCCTGGAGGGGGCGCTCGACACCGCCCGCGCCGGTCTCCAGCGCAGCCTGACCGGCCTCTACCGGCTCGGCCGCCAGGGCTACCTGCGGCTGGTCCTCTCGCTCAAGCCCGGCCAGCGCCTCCTCCCCGCGGTCCGGCTGATGCGCTACCTGGCGCGGCGGGACCGCGCCGCCATCGACCGCTACCAGGAGGCGCAAACGCGCCTGGGGGCGGAGCGGGACCACCTGGTGGCGCGGCGCGAGGAGACCGAGCGCTGGATCGGCAGCGAGCGGGTCCGCCGCCAGCAGCTGGTGGCGGTGCGCGAGCACAAGCAGGCGCTGCTCGCCCGCTTCGAGAAGGAGAGCCGGACCCTCACCGTCCAGACGACCGAGCTGGCCGGCCGCGAAAAGAAGCTCGCCGCCTTCCTCGACCTGCTCTCCGGCCGCACTCAAGGATCGCCGGCCGGCACCCCCATGCAGCAGTTCCGCGGCGTGCTCGACTGGCCGGTCGAGGGGAAGGTGACCGCCGGCTTCGGCTCGATCCTCGACCCCCGCTACCGCACCCGGGTGCCGCACAACGGCGTGGACCTCGCGGTAGCCGCGCCGGGCGCCCCGGTGAAGGCGGTCTTTCCCGGCAAGGTGCTCTACGCCGCCCCCTTCCAGGGCTACGGCGACACCGTCATCGTCCAGCATCCGGGGCGGGTGTTCACCCTCTACGCCGGGCTCTCCGCGATGCGGGTGGGCAAGGAAGATATGGTATCTTTGGGCGACGCAGTGGGGCTCGCGGCGGATAAGCTCTATTTCGAGATCCGCGTCGAGAACCGTCCCGAGGACCCCCTGGGTTGGCTACGCTAAGGGGAACCATGAACCGCAGTCGCATCGTCTTCTTCCTCCTCTCCGCCGTCGTCGTCTTCCCGCTGCTCGCCGCGACCCTGGTCCGCGCCGCCGAGCGGAAGCCGGTCAAGCCGGAGGACGATTCTCTCTACAAGTACCTCTCCGTCTTCAGCGAGACGCTCGGCCTGGTCCGCCAGGCCTACGTCGACGATCCGGACATGAACACGCTGATGTCCGCCGCGCTCGACGGCACCACCGACGCGCTCGATCCCTTCTCGCTCTACGTGCCGGCCTCGGCGCTCTCCGGCTACAGCCAGGCGAGCTCGGTCGGCCGGCGCTACTCGGGGCTGACCCTGCTCAAGGAGCGGGGGATCGCCTACGTGGTGGCGGTGGAGAAGGGGAGCCCGGGCTCCCAGGCCAAGATCCGGCCGGGCGACATCGTGGCCAAGCTCAACGGCCGCTCGACCCGGCTGATGCCGCTCTGGGAGATGCAGGAGGCGCTGGCCGACAAGCCCGGCTCCAAGGTCTCGATCGAGGTGATCCGCCTCGGCGAGCCGGTCCAGCTCTCCTTCGACCTCAAGCCGTTCGATCCGCCGCCGGTGAGCCTCGAGGAGGTCGAGGGGGTGCCCATACTGCACATCCCGAGCTTCGACAAGGAGACGGTCGCCGAGGTGCGCGACGCGCTCAACAAGAATTCCGGCAAGCTCAAGGACAAGCTGCTGATCGATCTGCGCGGCGTCTCCTCGGGCGATCCCGAGGTGGCCTACGCCACGGCCCGGCTGTTCACCTCCGGCGATCTCGGCGCCCTCAAGCGCCGCGCCGAGGAGCTGCAGAGCTTCCGCGGCGAGGAGAAGCCCCTCTGGCAGGGCAAGGCGGTGATCCTGGTCGACCGCGGCACGCTGGGCGCCTCCGAGCTCTTCGCCACGGTGCTGCGGCAGAAGCAGAAGGCCGAGCTGGTGGGCGAGCGCACCTTCGGCCACGCCGGCCGCCAGGGCTCCGCCGAGCTCTCCTCCGGCGGCCGGCTGCTGTTCACCGAGGCCTTCTACACCGGTCCGGACAAGAAGCCGCTCAACGAGGCCCTCAAGCCCGACCTGGTGGTCGACGAGCGCAGCCGCACCTATCTCGAGAAGGACACGCCGGTCGACGAGCTGATCCTCCGCCACGCCATCCGCCATCTGCTGGGGCAGGAGCCCCAGACCGAGGCGAAGGCCGCCTGACGGCAAGGGCGGGCTCTTCAGGGGACAGTCTCCCCCGCGAGCCCGCCCGCTTTCCAACTTTCCAACGCCTGTTCATGCCGCGACGCCGCTCCCGAGGATCGAGGTTCGGAGGGATCGTCCTGTTCCTGCTGGGTCTCCTGGTGGGAGCGGGCGCCCTGTTTCTCTTCCGGCAGCCGCCGGCCCCGCCCGCCGCTCCCGAAGCCGCATCGCGGCCCGCGGCTCCGGCGCCCGCGAGGACCCGCCCGGAGCGGCCCGCGCGCCGCCGGCCGGAGGTCCCGTCCACGGTCGCCGCCACCGATCACGTCGAGCCGGAGGGGCAGCCGCCGGTCGTGGTGTCCAATCCCCAACCGGCGCCGGCCCCCGGCTCGGTCCGCGGCGTGCGGATCGCGCTGGTGATCGACGACCTGGGGCACGACGTCGCGGACCTCGGGCCGCTGGAGGCGCTGAGGGTGCCGGTCACCTATTCGGTCCTCCCCTTCGAGGAGCAGACGCCGCAGGTGGTGGCCGAGCTGCGCCGGCGGGGGGCGGAGATCCTTCTCCATCTCCCCATGGAGCCGATGCACGGCCAGAACCCCGGCCCGGGGGCGCTGCTCCAGGGGATGAGCGACGGCGAGCTCAAAGCACGGACCGAGGCGGCCCTGAAGGCGGTGCCGGGCGTGGTGGGGGTGAACAACCACATGGGATCGCTCCTCTCGTCCGAGGAGGGTCCGATGCGGAGCGTGCTGGAGGTGCTGGCGGAGCGGGGGCTCTTCTTCCTCGACTCGCGCACCAGCGCCCAGAGCGTGGGCTACAAGGTGGCGATCGGCATGGGGATCCCGGCGGCCGAGCGGCAGGTCTTCCTCGACGGCGAGACCACGCCGGAGGCGATCCACGAGCAGTTCCAGCGCCTGCTCGTTCTCGCGCGGACCAAGGGCGCGGCGATCGCGATCGGCCATCCCCACCCCGGAGACCCTCGCCGCCCTCGCCCGCGAGGTCCCCAAGGCGAAGGCCGCGGGGTTCGAGTTCGTTCCGGTCAGTTACCTGCTCACCCGGTCGGGCGGGGAGTAGCTACTCCGCCCGCAGCACCTCGATCGGCCGCCGCTCCAGCGCCCGGACGCTGGCGGCGAGGCCGGCGGTCACGGTGAGGAGGACGCTGGCGGCGAGGGCCAGGGCGAGGATCCAGGGGTCGAGCGCCCAGGGGAGCTGGAAGCCGCGGGTGACCACCCCCCAGGCGAGCGCGGCGCCGCCGGCGGTGCCGATGGCTCCCGCCACCAGTCCGATCAGGGCGTACTCGACGGCGAAGGTGGCGGCCACGCCGCGGCGGGTCATCCCCAGGGTCTTGAGTAGCGCCACCTCGCGCCCGCGGCGGGCCGAGCCGGCGCTCACCGCGCCCGCCAGGATGGCAATGCCGGCGACCACCGTGAAGCCGCCCAGGAAGCGGATGCCCAGGCTGATCCGGCGCAGCACCTTGAGCACCTTCTCCAGGATCTCGCGGATGCGCAGGAAGGTGACGTTGGGATAGCCCGCCGCCAGCAGGTCCTGCACCCGCTGCTCGCCGCCGCGGGGGAGGCGGGCCACCGCCAGGCGCTGCTGCGGGGCGGACTCCAGCGCTCCGGGCTCCACCACCAGGAAGAAGTTGATGCCGAAGGTCCCCCAGTTCACCGTGCGCAGGCTGGTCACCCGGAGGTCGAGCGGCACCCCCTGGATGTTGAACGTCAGGGTCGAGCCCAGGTGGGCGCCGATGTCGTCGGCGAAGCCCTGCTCCAGGCTGACCTCGGGGTGGGCCGGGTCGCTCCACAGGGAGCCGGCGACGATCTTGTTGTCCTTCGGCAGCTCCTTCATGTAGGTGAGCCGCTGCTCGCGGGTGAGCGCCCAGCGCCGGCCGCCGCCGCCGCCGCCGCGGCCCTCTCCGTTTCCGCCGTTCCTGCCGCCGCCGCTGCGTCCTTCCTCTCCGTCCGGCTCCCTGCCGTCCTTGTGGTCACCCGGTTCTGCCAGGTCCTCCGTGCGGACGCCGTCGATGGCGGCCAGCCGGGCCATCACCACCGGCACCGACTCCACCCCCTGGCCCCCCTGCTGCCGGAGGAGCCGCTCCACCCCCTGCCACTGGTCCGGCTGGATGTCGATCAGGAAGGCGCTCGGGGCGTTGGCCGGCAGCTCCTTCTCGAGCTGGGCGGTGACCCGCCGCTCGACCAGCGACATGCCGAGGACGACCAGCACGCCGAGCCCGAGGGCGACGATGGCGCCTCCCGCCGCCGCGCCCGGGCGGGCGAGGGCGGCCAGACCGTGCCGCAGCCAGGGGCGGAGGGCGACGTCGCGCGGCAGCTTGCGCACCCCCCAGGAGACCAGGAAGGCCGCGGCGGCCAGCGCCGCCGTCACCAGCGCCACGCCGCCGGTGAACTGGGCGCCCAGCCGTGCCGAATTCGCCTGGAAGGCGGCCATCCCCCAGACCCCCAGGGCGAGGGCGAGCAGGGTGATGGCGGTGACCCAGCGGTGGCGGGGGAGGGGCTCGGCGTCCCGTCGCAGCACTCGCGCCGGCGGCACCCGCAGGACGGCCGAGAGCGGCGGCAGGCTGAACAGCATCGCCACTCCGACCCCCAGCCCGAGGCCGCGCAGCAGGGCGGCCGGCTGCCAGGGATGGACCAGCTCGGCGGGGATCAGGTCGGGGAAGAGCCGGGGCAGCAGGAGCTGGATGGCCGCTCCGGCGGCGATCCCGATCAGGCTGCCGGCGAGCCCCAGCAGGGCCGTCTGCCCGAGGTAGAGGGGGAAGATCTCGCGCGGGCGCATCCCTAAGCACTTGAGGATCGCGATGGCGTCCAGCCGGCCGGCCAGCCAGGCGCGGACGCTCTGGGCGACGCCGATGCCGCCGACGAAGAGCGAGAGCAGGGCGACCAAGCCCAGGAAGCGCTCGACGCGGGAGATGTTCTGCCGCAGCGCCGGCTGCGCTTGGCGGTAGGTCTCGACGCGGAAGGTTTCGCCGGGGGGGAGGTCCCGCTTCAGCCGCTCGGCGGTGGCGTCGAGCTCGGCGCCGGACAGCCGGTCCGGCAGCCTGACCAGCGCCCTGTAGCCGACCCGGCTCCCCTGGCCTTCGAGGCCGGTGCGGGCGAACCCGGCGCCGGAGAGGAAGGCCCGGGGGCCGAGGGTGAAGGAGACGCTGACCCGGTCGGGCTCGGCGAGGACGATCCCGGCGACGCGGAAGGGCTGGCCGCCGATCAGGAGCGAGTCGCCCACCTTGAGCCCCAGGTGGGAGAGCAGCTCGGAGGCGACCACGGTGGTGCCGGGGGTCAGCAGCTCGTGGAGGGGGAGCCGGGGGCGCAGGTCGAGCTTGCCGTAGAACGGATAGTAGCCGTCCACCACCTTGAGCTCGACGAGCTGGCTGGTCCCGGGCTGCCCGCCCTTCCCCGGGGCGGCGGCCACGGTGACCGTCTCCTTGATGTCCGTCCGCTGGGTACCGGGGAGCGCGGCGATCGCCTTCAAGACTCCGGTAGGGATCGGCTCGTTGCCGCGCACGGCGAGGTCGGCCGCGAGGAGCTGCCGGGCCTCGCGGCGGATGCCGTCGCGCAGGCTCGCCGAGAGGCCGGCCACCGCCACCACCGCCGCCACGCCCACGGCGAGGGAGGCGATGAAGAAGACCAGACGGCCGCGGGAGCCGCGCGACTCGCGCGCCAGGGTACGGAGATAGAAGCCGAGGCTCAAGCCGGGACCTCGGCCGGGACTTCGACCCGCACCGTCTCGCCTCGCTCATCGCGTTCCACCCGGCCGTCGCGCAGATGGATCTGGCGGCCGGCCAGGGCGGCCACCGCCGGGTCATGGGTGACCAGCACCAGGGTGGTCCCCTCGCCGGCGCGCAGCTCGGTGAGCAGCTCGAGGACGCGGCGCCCGGTGGCGCCGTCGAGGTTGCCGGTGGGCTCGTCGGCGAGGAGGATCGGCGGCCGGGCGGCAAAGGCGCGGGCGAGGGCGATCCGCTGCTGCTCGCCGCCGGAGAGCTGGCTCGGGTAGTGGTGGCCGCGGTCGGCGAGCCCCACGGCGGCGAGCAGCTCGTCGGCGCGGGCGAACGGCTTGGAGAGGCCGAGCAGCTCGATGGGGAGGAGCACGTTCTCGCGCGCGGTGAGATTGGAGAGGAGCTGGAAGCTCTGGAAGACGAAGCCGATCTTGTGGCGGCGCAGGAGGGCGAGCCCGTCCTCCGACATCGCCTGGATCGGCTCGCCGTCGATCCGGATCTCGCCGGAGGTGGGGCGGTCGAGGCCGGCCATCAGGGCGAGCAGGGTCGACTTGCCGCTGCCCGAGGGACCGAGGACGGCCACGAACTCGCCCGGCTGGATGGTGAGATCGACGTGGTCGAGGATGGTCAGCTCGCGGTCGCCCGAGGGGAGCTTGCGGGTGAGCTGCCGCAGTTCGATGCGAGGCGTATCCATAAGGGAAATTTGCGCGAGGGATTCCGGTTTTCTGGATGGAGAGAGGAAAGTTCTATGTGGCGAAAGCTCGCAACTCGCGCTCTGAGGCTCCTTATTCCCGCCGTCCTTCCCGTCCTGGGGGCCTGCGGCGCGCAGGCGTCGAACGATCCCCGGCCCGTGGCGCGGACGGCGCGGGCGGTCCCCGCCGCCAATTCCGTCCCGGCCCGTTCCGCGGCTCCAGCTCCGGTCCCTGCGGCGGTGGCGGCCACGCCGGTGGTCGTCTTCCTGGGGGACAGCCTGACGGCGGGCCTCGGCCTGGACGAGGGGCAGGCCTATCCGGCGCTCCTCGACCGGCAGCTCCGGGAGGAGGGGAAGCCGGCCCGGGTGATCAACGCCGGGGTGAGCGGCGACACCACGGCGGGGGGCCTCTCCCGCCTCGGCTGGCTGCTCAAGCAGCGCCCGGACCTCGTGGTGGTGGGCCTGGGCGCCAACGACGGCCTGCGGGCCCTGCCGCTCACCGAGGTGGAGAGCAACCTGCGCGCCATCATCCTGCGCGCGCAGGCGGCCGGCGCCCGGGTCCTGCTGCTCGGCATGCGCATCCCCCCCAACTACGGCCCCTACGCCGACCAGTTCGCGGCGATCTACCCGAAGCTGGCGAAGGAGATGCACGTTCCCCTGGTCCCCTTCCTGCTCGACAAGGTGGGCGGCATCCGCTCGCTCAACCAGGCGGACGGCGTCCACCCCACGGCCAAGGGGCAGGAGATCGTGGCGAGGAACGTGAGGCCTTATCTGGAGAAGGTGTTGGCGGAGAGGTCTGTGGCTTCCCGGTAGGGAAGTGAACAAGGGACCCAAGGGACTTCAGGGACACCAGGGACCCCAGTTCCTGAAGTCTCTGGTGTCCCTGCTGTCCCTCAGGTCCCTTCTGTCCTTTCCTCCCCCTTGGCCGCCTCCCACAACGCATCCATCTCTTCCAGCGTCGCCTCGGCGGCCGTCTTGCCCTGGGCCGCCAGGCCCTCCTCGATCTTCGCGAAGCGCTGGCGGAACTTGCGGTTGGTGCCGGAGAGGGCGGCTTCCGGATCGACTTCCAGCTTGCGGGCGAGGTTGGCGACGGTGAAGAGGAGGTCCCCCACCTCCTCGCGCACGGCGTCCTTTTCGCCCCGGGCGAGGGCCTCCTTCAGCTCGGCGATCTCCTCCTCGGCCTTGGCGAGCACCGGCGCGGCGTCCGGCCAGTCGAAGCCGACGCCGGCGGCCTTCTGGGTCAGCCGGTAGGCGCCGAGGAGAGCGGGCAGCGAGGTGGGGACCCCCGAGAAGAGCGACTCCCGCTTCGGCTCCCGCTGCAGCTTGCGCCGCTCCCAGGCCTGGCGGACCGCCTCGGCGTCGGCCAGGGTCTCGCCGCCGAAGACGTGCGGGTGGCGCTCCACCATCTTGCGGTGGACGCCGTCGATCACCTGTGAGACTCTGAAGGCGCCGACCTCCTCGGCCAGACGTCCGATGAACGCGACCTGGAAGAGCATGTCGCCGAGCTCCTCGGCCAGCTCCTCCCAGTCGCCGCCGTCGATGGCTCCCGCCAGCTCGTGGGCTTCCTCGAGCAGGTAGGCGCGCACGTCCGGCAGGGTCTGCTCGCGGTCCCAGGGGCAGCCGTCCGGGGCGCGCAGGCGGGCGACGAGGTCGACGAGCTTCTGGAGATTCGGGTTTTCAGCCATCGGGGTGGGGTCTCCGGAGCGCCGCGCTTGCCGGGCGATCGGCGTGCTTGCTACGATTTTCAACAGCTCTTCGCGGGCGGCCAGACAAGAGCAGGGGGTCCGAAGTGTCGAACGAGAAAAAAGAGATCAAGGTCACCGACAAGCGGATGTTCACGCCCGATGGCAAGCTGAAGGAAGAGTACCGGTTCCTCGACGAAAAATCGACCTCGGACGCCGAGCCCGAGCCTCCTCCACCCTCGCCGCCGCCCGCCCGGGCCGACCGCGAGCCCGAGCCGCGCGCCTCCTCGCGCCGTGCTCCCGAGCCCGATTTCGCGCCTGATTTCCAGCCCGATTTCCAGACGAAGCCCGGCTACGGGCCGGAGCCGCCGGCGCGGGTGGACTTCCCCAACGCGCCTCCCGATCTGGGGGGCCCCAGCTTCTACGACCTGGTGGCGATGATGGCCGAGCCGGTGCCGATCTATCTTGGCGACGCCCCGCTGCCGGATGGCCAGGACGCGAGCAACCTCGAGATGGCCCGCCTGCACATCGACCTGCTGGACGTCCTGCGGCAGAAGACGGCGGGCAACCTGACCGCGCAGGAGCGTGCGTTCCTGGAGGACCTGCTGTATCGTTTGCGGGTCCGCTATGTGCAAAAGAGGGGATAGACGCCCGCTTGGCGCGGGGCTCGCGAGCCTCGTGCTGATGCTCCTCCTGGCTGCCGCGACGGCGGGAGCCCAGACGGTGTCGTCGCCGCAGGTGACCGGCGTCGAGATGACCGGCCAGGTGCGGCAGACCCTCAAGCAGCTCGGGGAGCAGTGGCTCGAGTGGGTGGTGCAGAACGACCGCCAGCAGGCCGACCGCTCGGTGGGCGGCCTGCTCGACATCGCCCACGGGCTCGGCATGCGGCGCCTGCCCGACCTCGCGGCCGGCGCCGTCACGCGGGCGGTGCAGGCGGCGCGGCAGAAGGACTTCGCGCGGGCGCACTGGGCGCTCGCCGCCGCCGAGCGGTTCGATCCCGGGCGTCCCGAAACGGCTTTCGCCGAGTCCACGGTGGACTCCCTCCAGGGGGACTACCTGGGGGCGGCCGCCGCCCGCCTGCGGGCCTACCCCCGGCTGTTCAACCACCCTCTCGAGCGCTACCTCTGGTTCCAGGACCTGCTCTTCTGGGCCCTGGCCCTGCTGCTGGTGACCGGCGGCCTGTTCATCGCCGTGCAGATGCTGACCAAGGGCACCTCGCTCTTCCAGGACCTGGCGGACCTCTTCGCCCGCAAGCTGCCGCGGCCCGCCGCCCTGGTCCTGGCGGGCGTGGTCCTGCTGTGGCCGCTCGCCCTGCCCTACGGCGCGATCTGGCTCCCTCTCTACGGGTCGGTCCTGCTCTGGGGGTACGCCTCGGCGAGCGAGCGGGTGGTGGTGATCGCGCTCTGGATCCTTCTCGGCGCCTCCCCCCAGCTCGTCGACTTCCAGCGCCAGCGCCTGGCGGTGGCGCTCTCGCCCCCCGCCCAGGCGCTGGGGGCCCTCGAGCAGCACCGCCTCTACGGCAGCCTGTTCTCGGACCTCGGGGTGCTGCGCTCGGTGCTGCCGCAGAGCGTCGCGGTCAAGCATCTGCTCGCCGACGTCCACCGCTCGCTCAACCAGTGGGAGCTCGCCCGCGCGCTCTACCGGCAGGTGCTCGAGGCGGAGCCGAACAACGTCACCGCGCAGCTCAACCTCGGCGCCTACACCTTCCTCAAGGGGGACTTCAGCAGCGCCATCCAGAGCTTCCAGAAGGTCGCCGCCACCGATCCGCAGAACGCCGCCGCCCAGTACAACCTGAGCCAGGCCTACTCCCAGTCGTACATGTTCGACGAGCAGCGGGCCGCCCTGACCAAGGCCCAGCAGATCGATCTCGCCCGGGTGCAGTCCTGGATGGCGAACTCGCAGCAGCGGGTGGTCACCCTCTCGGGCGGCATCGCCCGCATCCCGGAGATCCGGCGGGAGCTGCTGGCGACCTGGGGTCGCCGGGAGCCGCGCTCGGATCGTCTCGAGCTCTTCCGCCGCGGGCTCTCCGTGTTCCTGTCGCTGAGCCTAGTCCTGGTCGCTGTCACCCTGCATCTCGCCCGGCGCCCCTTCGGCTACACGGAGCGGTCGGCCGAGATCTTTCCGGAGGGGGCCTTCGAGCGCTGGGGGCGGATCGTGCTCCCCGGCGTCGCCTCCGCCGAGATCGGCGAGGGGTGGAGGTCCTTCTTCGCCCTCCTGGTGCCCACCGCCCTGCTGATGCTGCCGTCGATCGGCCGGCTGGGAGTCCGCATCCCCTGGCGGTATGATCCGGGAAACCTCCTGTCCTGGATCGTCGCGATCCTCGGTTTGATGCTCTATTTCGGAACCCGGCTGCGGCGGGAGCTGCGCCATCACGTCTGACCTCCGTTGCCTGGAAAGGGCTGGTAGCGATGGCGGTTGAGGGTACCCTAGACCTCTTCAAGCTCCCGGAGATCCTGCAGTTGATCTCCCAGCAGAAGAAGACCGGCATCCTGACGGTCCAGGGCCAGCAGGACATCGTCGCGATCTCCTTCCTCACCGGCCGCATCGTGGCCGCCGACGCCCTCAACCAGACGCTCGAGGAGGGGCTGTCCCAGATCCTGCTCAAGGAGGGGATCATCAGCGCTCCGGACCTCGGCCGGGCCGCCTCCGAGCATCAGGCGTCCGGCGGCCGCCTGGTCGATCTGCTGGTCGAGCGGCGCTATATCGAGCGGTCGCAGCTCCTCGAGGCGCTCCGTCTCCAGACCTACCGGCTGCTCGAGCAGCTCCTGCGCTGGAGCCAGGGGGATTTCAAGTTCTACAGCGGTGACGAGGTCTCCTTCGAGGACGGCTTCGTGCCGATCTCGGTCGAGGAGCTGCTGATCAAGGCGGCGCCGGCGATACAGGCCGCCGCGCCGGCGCCCAAGCCGGTGGCGCCACCGGCCGCCGCCCCGCCCGCCCGTCCCGCCGCCTCTCCCCCGCCGGAGACGATCCCCTTCCCCGGCCCCCGCTCCGCTGCGGCCGGCCCCCGTCCGGTGGCATCGCAGAAGCCGGCACTGAAGCCGGCCCAAAAGCCGGCGACCCCGCCAATGCCTCAAATGCCGCTCATGCCGCCGGGCCCCCAGGGGATGTCTCCCGCCGTCGCTCCCATCGCCGAGCCCCTGGTGCCTCCCGCGAATGCCGACGGACCCTTCCGCCAGATGCGGGTGGAGACGCGCGCCGCCTCTCCCCGCTCCTTGGGCTGGGTGGGCCGCACCCTCGCCGCCCTGCTCACGGCGCTGGTCGTCGCCTCCCTGCTCCTCCTCCCCGACTCCCTGATGATCCCCTTCCCCTGGCAGGAGCGGGAGCGCGACGTCCTGGTGCGGGATCAGCGCGCGGCGCTCTACCTCAAGATCGACCGCGCCGCCAAGACCTGGTTCCTGCTCAAGGGGAGCTTCCCCGACCGGCTCCAGGACCTGGTGGCCGCCGGCCTGCTCTCCTCCGCGGATCTCGAGGACCCGGAGGGGCGCCCGCTACGCTACATCGCGAGCGAGGAGAGCTACACCCTCCAGCCCCTCCAGCGCGCCAAGCCCCTGGCCGGCGCCGAGGAGACGGAGGCGATCACCGGGAACTTCCTGCTCGATCCCGAGTTCCTCAACGTCTCCCCCGAAACGACGGCCGCGCCGCTGGTCCTCCTCGATTAGGCTCGATCAGCGGTCCGGGGGGTGAAGCCCCGGTTTGGCCGTTCTCCCTGCTGGAATAAATCTGCGTCTCAATTTGTCAAACATGACGTGGCGTAAAATTGACTCTGCGCCACTAAGGTTCTAGACTACGCAAGAGCTCGGGCGCAGGTCCGTCCGGCCTTTGAGAAGAGATCCGTAAGGAGGAAGAGCCAGTGAGCAAAATCATCGGAATCGACCTGGGCACGACCAACAGCGTCGTCGCGGTCATGGAAGGCGGCGAGGCGAAAGTCATCCCCAACGCCGAGGGGAACCGCACCACCCCCTCGGTCGTGGCTTTCACCAAGAGTGGTGAGCGTCTCGTCGGGCAGGTGGCCAAGCGCCAGTCGGTCACCAACCCCAAGAACACCATCTTCTCGATCAAGCGCTTCATGGGGCGCAAGTACGACGAGGTGAACGAGGAGATGAAGATGGTGCCCTACCAGGTAGAGCGGGCGGAGAACGGCGACGTGCGCATCGTCGTCGAGGGCAAGAAGTACTCGCCGCCCGAGATCTCGGCCATGATCCTCACCAAGCTGAAGGAGGCCGCCGAGGACTATCTGGGCGAGAAGGTGGAGCGCGCGGTGATCACCGTGCCGGCCTACTTCAACGACGCCCAGCGGCAGGCCACCAAGGACGCCGGCCGCATCGCCGGCCTCACCGTCGACCGGCTGGTCAACGAGCCGACCGCGGCGGCGCTCGCCTACGGGCTCGACAAGAAGAAGGACCAGACGATCTCCGTCTTCGACTTCGGCGGCGGCACCTTCGACATCTCGGCTCTCGAGGTGGGCGAGGGGGTGGTCGAGGTCAAGGCGACCAACGGCGACACCCATCTGGGCGGCGACAACATCGACCAGCGGATCATCGAGTGGCTGCTGGAGGAGTTCAAGAAGGACCAGGGGATCAACCTCGGCAGCGATCCGATGGCCCTGCAGCGCCTGAAGGAGTCCGCCGAGAAGGCCAAGATCGAGCTGTCCAGCGTGCAGGAGACCGACATCAACCTGCCGTTCATCACGGCGGACGCCTCGGGGCCGAAGCACATGAATGTCCGGCTGACCCGGTCGAAGCTCGAGCAGCTCGTCGGCGACCTGGTCCAGCGCTCGATCGCCCCCACCCGTCAGGCCCTGAAGGATGCCGGCCTCGATCCGAAGAGCATCGACGAGGTCGTGCTGGTGGGCGGCCAGACCCGCATGCCGGCGATCCAGACGGTGGTCAAGGAGTTCTTCGGCAAGGAGCCGCACAAGGGGGTCAACCCGGACGAGGTGGTGGCGATCGGCGCCGCGGTCCAGGGCGGCGTCCTGGCGGGCGACGTCAAGGACGTGCTGCTGCTCGACGTGACTCCGCTGTCGCTCGGCATCGAGACCCTGGGCGGCGTGTTCACCAAGCTGATCGAGCGCAACACCACCATCCCGACCCGCAAGAGCGAGATCTTCTCGACCGCGGCGGACAACCAGACCTCGGTGGAGGTGCACGTGCTACAGGGCGAGCGCGAGATGGCGCGCGACAACCGCACGCTCGGCAAGTTCCACCTGGTGGGCATCCCGCCGGCGCCGCGCGGCATGCCGCAGGTGGAGGTGGCGTTCGACATCGACGCCAACGGCATCGCCCACGTCTCGGCCAAGGATCTCGGCACCGGCAAGGAGCAGAAGATCACGATCACCGCTTCGAGCGGGCTGAACGACTCCGACATCCAGCGGATGGTCAAGGACGCGGAATCGCACAGCGCCGAGGACAAGGAGCGGCGCCAGCAGGTGGAGTCGCACAACAAGCTCGACACCCTGATCTACCAGACCGAGAAGATCTACGACGAGCACAAGGAGAAGCTCGGTCCGGATCAGAAGGGCGAGCTCGAGCGGGCGATCGCCGACGCCAAGAAGACCCTGGAGGGCGAGCCGACGGCCGCGGTCATGGACGAGGCCGCCGAGCGTCTCCAGAAGGCGTCGCACAAGCTGGCCGAGGTGATGTACGGCCAGCAACCTCCCGGCGGAGCCGGTCCCTCGACCGGCGGTCCGGCCGGCGGCGACCGTCCGGGTGCCGGAGCCTCCGACGAGGTGATCGACGCCGAGTACGTAGAGAAGTAACCGTCGAAAGTAACCGTGGAGAAGTAAGGGGAGGGTGAGTCATGGCGCCGCTGAAGAAGATCTACCTCGAAGAGCTGGCCCGCATCCAGGATCGCATCAACGGTCTCTTCGAGCAGGCGCTCCTCACCTCGGAGTACGAGGAGCACGAAGGGGGCCTGCCGGGCACCTGGGCCCCCGCCGTCGACGTCCTCGAGACGGAGGACTCCTACATCCTCTTCGCCGAGCTGCCCGGCGTCCGGCGTGACGATATCCAACTGCAGGTGCGGGACCGCCGGCTGGAGCTCTCCGGCCGGCGGCAGACCCTGGGAGAGAGCCGGAACTTCCTCCGCATGGAGCGGAGCTACGGCCCCTTCCGCCGCGCCTTCGACCTCGCGTCGCCCGTCGACGTCGACGGCATCGCCGCCGCCTTCGAGCAGGGCGTCCTGCGCGTCCACCTCCCCAAGCGGGGGAGCCGCGCCACCCAGGTCGAGATCGCAGAGGAGGAAGGCTGATGCCCACGCGGCGCAAGCCCGATCAGAAGTTCGTGATGATCAGCGTCGTGGCCGAGCGCTACGCGATCCATCCCCAGACGCTGCGGCTCTATGAGCGGGAAGGCCTGATCAAGCCGGCGCGGAGCGCCGGCAACACTCGCCTCTACGACGAGGAGGCGATCCGCCGCCTCGAGATCATCCTCACCCTGACCCGCGACCTGGGGGTCAACCTCGCCGGGGTCGAGGTGATCCTGCACATGCGCGAGCAGATGGAGCGGATGCAGGGCGAGGTCGATCGTCTTCTCGAGTTCGTCAAGCGCGAGGCCGAGGAGCGCCGCGCCAACCCCGAGCGCCAGCACGCCCTGGTGCGGCTCCACGGCGGGCCGTTGAGCAAGATCCGGTAGGGCGACCGCAGGTCGCCCCTACAACCTTCGCCCAACCTCAATCTCTGCCGCAGGTTGCAGGGGCGACCCGCGGTCGCCCGCTGCCTTCCGCGGCCCTCCCCCATGCTACGATTTCCTCCATGCCGGTCCCTGAAGTGGTCGAAGAGCCCTGTCCCGAGTGCGGGGGGCGGGGTTGGGTCGTGGTGGCGGACGGCGGCGCCGGAACGGCCCGCGTCTGCCCCTGCCGTGAGCGCGACGTGACCCCACGGCTGGTGGCGGCGACGGGCATCCCGGCGCGCTACCAGCACTGCCGGGTCTCGAGCTTCACCACCGCGGGCGGCTCGCAGCGCGAGCGGGCGCAGCTGATGAACGCCCGCGCCGCCGCCGAGCGCTACGTCGACGAGTTCGTCCAGGACGGCGGCTTCCGGCAGTCGGGGCTGCTCTTCGTGGGGCCGCCCGGCGCCGGCAAGACCCACCTCGCCGCCGGGGTCCTGCGCGGCCTCGTCGAGCGCTACCGGGTGCGCGGGCGCTTCGTCGAGTTCACCACGCTGATCCACCAGATCCAGGCCACCTTCGACTCCGACTCGCCGGAGTCGAAGCGGCAGGTCCTCGACCCGCTGGCCGACGCCGAGCTGCTGGTGCTCGACGAGCTGGGAGCCCAGCAGCCCACCCCCTGGGTGCGCGACATCCTCTACTTGATCATCAACACCCGCTATACCCGGCGCCTGCCGACGCTGTTCACCACCAACTACCGCCTCGAGCCGGGCCCAGTCCCGGTCCGGGGGACGAAGCCGCGGGCCGCGACGCTCGACCGCGGGCGCGATCCCGAGCCCGGCCCCGCTTTCGACGACGCGGCGCTCCTCTCCTCCCGCCTCCCCGCCATGCTCGTCAGCCGCCTCTACGAGATGGCGCAGCCGGTGCTCCTCGACGCGGTCGAGGACTTCCGGCGCGAGCACGCGGTGCACGGGGCGCACCTGCGATGAGGCTCTCCGCCATCGACTGCCTGCGCCGCGGCTGGACCAATCTGGCGGCCAACTGGGAGCTGGTGCTGCTGAGCTGGCTGCAGTCCTTCCTGGTGATCGCGCTGCTGGCCCTCGGGATCGTCCTCCCCCTGCTGATCCTGGGGGCGAACCTGCTCGGCGGGCGCGCCGCCGCTTCCCAGGTGGGGGACGTCACGAGCCGGGCGGCGAGCCTCTCGCCCGCGCTGCTCCTGGCCCTCGCCGCCATGATGGCGCTCTGGACCCTGTCGCTCCTCCTGCACTGCTTCTTCCAGGCCGGCGTCTACGGCGTCCTGACCGCCGCCGACCGCCAGGCCCTGCCCGGCTCCCGGCGGCGCCGCGACTTCTTCCGCGCCTTCAGCCTGCGCGATTTCGCCGGCTGGGGGGCGCTCTACGTCTGGCGCTTCTTCGGCGCGCTCCTCCTCTTCTGGGGACTGGCCTTCCCGCTTGGCCTGGCGGCCCTGCTCTGGCTGGCCTTCACGGTGGCGGGGGGCGGGCGGTGGGGTGGGGCGGCCGCCCTGGGCATCGGCTGCGGTGGGGCGCTGCCGCTCGGCTTCCTGGTCCTGGTGACCGGCCTCTGGTTCCATCTCACCCAGGCCGACCTGGCGCGCGCGGGCTCCGGGGTGCGGACCGCCTCGCGCCGGGGGCTCGCCGTGCTCGGCCGCCGCCTGGGCGCGGTGAGCGTCCTGTTCCTGCTCGCCCTGGCGGCCGCCCTGGCGCTCGCCGCCGTCTTCCTTCCCCTGTCGGCGATGGCCGACGGCCTGCTCGCCGGCGCGCCGGCGCCGATGATCCTGCGGGCGCTCGTCCGGTTCCTCCTGCTCCTGCTCCAGAGTCTCCCGAACGCCCTGCTCGCGATGGTCCTCGCCGGAGCCCTGGTGGCCCTGGTGCGGAGCGAGACGCAGAGCGAGTTTCGCCGCAACCCCGAGGTACAGCCCGCGTGAGATCGAAGCTCCTCTTCCTCCTGGTGTCGGTTCTTTTCCTGCTGGCCCTGGGCTGCGCGCCGAAGACCCCCCCGCGCACCCCCGCCAAGACCCCCCGTGCGCCCAAGGGCACTCGTCAGGCCCCCGCGCCCAGGACGCCGGCCCCGGCTCCGCCGGCCAGGCCCGCTCCGCAGCCGGTCGCTCCCCGCGAGCCGGTGGAGGAGCCGCGGCCGGCCGAGACGCCCCCGGCCCAGCCCCAGGTCCCGGGCGGCGCGGAGACGATGCTGGTCAAGGTTGGGCTGGCGAGCGACCTCGACTCGGTGACCTTCCCCTGCTGCGAGGAGCCCCTGGACGTGACCGTGGAGAGCCAGGCGCTGCCCGTGACCTCGGTGCTCAAGGTGGAGCCCGCCGCCGCCACCGCCCAGCAGGGTTACTACCGGCTGCAGGTGGCGGCGCTGCGCGACGAGCGGCAAGCGCAGGACCTCGCCAAGCGGCTCGAGCGCGACTCGGGGCAGCCGGGCGAGGCCTACTTCGACGCCGGACTCGACCTCTACCGGGTGCGCATCGGCCGCTACCCGACGCGCGAGGCCGCCGAGGCGGACATGCGGCGCCTGGGCGCGATCGGCGTCACCGGCGCCTTCGTCGTCAACGAGGGGGCGGCGGTCACCGCGCCGGCCCTGCGGATCACCCAGGGGCAAGGCCAGGGGCAGATCTCGACGGTCTACGCCGGCCGCTGGATCTCGGTGGCGCCGATCGGCAACCCCAGCGTGCGGGTGAAGGGGAAGCGCTACCGCGGCCGCGTGCTGGTCTTCCTCAACGACCGCGGCGCGCTCAACCTGATCAACGAGCTGCCGGTGGAGGAGTACCTGCGGGGGGTGGTGCCGAGTGAGATGGGGCCGGAGCTCTACAACCAGCTCGAGGCGCTCAAGGCGCAGGCGGTGGCGGCCCGCACCTACACCCTGCGCAACGTGGGCGAGTTCGCGCGCGAGGGGTACGACATCTGCGCCACCCCGCGCTGCCAGGTCTACGGCGGCATGAACGTCGAGCACCCCCTCTCGGACCGCGCCGTGGCGGAGACGGCGGGGCAGGTGCTCCTCTACAAGGGGGAGCTGGTGGACGCCCTCTACAGCTCCACCTGCGGCGGCCACACGGAGGACGCCCGCGTCATGTTCCCGCTGATGCAGGAGCCCTATCTGAAGGCAGTTCCCTGCATGGAGGAGGGCGCCTTCCAGATCCAGGGGGACCTGGCGCCGGGCGTTCCCTTCCCCGCCGGCTTCACCCGCCGGCTGCTGCCGCCGGCCGCCGGGGTGCCTCCCGTCCAGGCCCTGGGGGACCGCCTGGAGCGCTTGGCGCTCCTCGCCGGCCTGCCCGAGCGGCGGGAGCACCTCGCCTCCCTCGACCGCCGCGAGGTGCAGCGCTATGTCGCCTCGGCGTTCGACCTCGCCCTCGACGCGCGCCTCTTCCTGGCGCCGGCGGATGTCAACTACCTGCTGACCAATCCGCCGCCGGACTGGAGCGAGGAGGACCGCCGGCGGGCGGCCTACCTCATCCGCAGCGGCCTGGTGACCGGCCCGCTTGACCAGCCGCTCTCCGCCGACGAGGTCGAGCGGATGCTCCTCGCGCTCGCCGAGCTGCTCCACGTGGTGCGGCGCGAGGACACCACCTTCCTCTCCGTCGGCGACGGCAGGCTCGCCGTCCGCTCGGGGAAGGAGGACAAGGTCTACGCCCTGCCCGCCGGGCTCTCCACCTTCCGCCGCCAGGGGGAGGACCTCTACAGCGCCGCGCTCTCCATGGTGCCGGGGGATCACCTGACGCTCTTCTGGCAGGGAGACCGCCAGGGGGACCGCCTGGTCGCCGCGACCCAGGAGGTCGACCTCGACGGCGTCGCCTTCGACCGCAGCAGCCCCTACAGCGTCTGGACCCGCTTCCACACCGACTCGCAGCTCGCCCATCTGGTGAACACCCGTTTCCCCGGCCTGGGGTTCCAGAGCTTCGAGGTCCTCTCGCGCGGCGTCTCCGGGCGGGTGGGGAAGATCAGGATCCATGGCGACAACGGCCAGACGGTGGACGTCGAGGGGCTCGCCGTGCGCTGGACGCTCGACGTGCCGGACACCCTGTTCACCGCCAAGCGCCTGGCGCCCCGGGACCAGGAGCCGGGCTGGCTGTTCAACGGGCGCGGCTTCGGCCACGGGGTGGGGATGTGCCAGGTGGGGTCCTACGGCATGGCGCAGCGGGGGCACTCCTACCGGGAGATCCTCACCCACTACTACACCGGCGTCGAGCTCGGCCGGGTACACCCGAAGGTCCATTCCGCCGCGGCCGGGAAGAAATGACGCCCTCCCTCGCCCCCTACATCGACCACACCCTGCTGCGCCCCGAGGCCACGGAGGCCGAGGTGCGGCGGCTGGTGGCGGAGGCGGCCGAGCACGGCTTCGCCTCGGTCTGCATCCCGCCGGTCTACGTCCTCCTGGCGGCGGAGATCCTGCGGGGCACCCCGGTCGCGGTGGGGACCGTGGTCGCCTTCCCCCTGGGCTACGTCCATCCCGAGATCCGCCGGGCGGAATCCCGGCGGGCCGTGGCGGAGGGCGCCGGCGAGCTCGACACCGTGCTCAATCTCTCGTGGCTGAAGAGCGGGGAGGACCGGCGGGTCCTCGACGACCTCGCCGGCTGGATGGAGGCGATGCGAGGCGGGCGCGAGGGGCTGATCCTCAAGGTGATCCTGGAGACCGCCCTGCTGACGGAGGAGGAGAAGGTCCGCGGCGCCCGCCTGGTCGTCGAGGCCGGAGCCGACTTCGTGAAGACCTCGACGGGCTTCTCCAAAGGGGGAGCGACCGTCGAGGACGTCGCGTTACTGGCGAGGACCGTCGCGGGCCGGATCGGCGTCAAGGCCTCGGGGGGCATCCGCGACGCCGCCACCGCCCACGCCATGATCGCGGCCGGGGCCACCCGGCTGGGAACGTCGAGCGGGGTGGCGATCGTGGGGGGGTGACCCCTCACCGGCTGTGCTTGTAGATCATCTCGATCAGCTCGTCGTAGGTGGCCTCGGCGGCGTCGCCGTCTCCGGAGCGGATCGCCTGGGTGGCGCAGTGCTTGAGGTGATTGCGCATCAGCTCGCGGCCGACCGCCCGCAGGGCCTCCTGGACGGAGGAGATCTGGGTCAGGATGTCGGGGCAGTAGCGGTCCTCCTCGACCATCTTCTGGAGGCCGCGCACCTGCCCCTCGATCCGCCGCAGGCGCTTCAGGTTGCGGTCCTTGATCCCGGGATCGACCGCCGCCGCCTTCATGGGCTCTACCTTCATCGGTTCCATTCCATCCTCCTCGCGTGATCCTTAGGCGATCCGCGCCCGGCGCAGGCGCAGGCTGTTGGCGACCACGCTGACCGAGCTGAAGGCCATCGCCGCGCTGGCCAGGATGGGGGAGAGCAGGATTCCAAAGGCGGGGTAGAGCGCTCCCGCCGCGATGGGGATCCCGATCACGTTGTAGATGAAGGCCCAGAAGAGGTTCTGCCGCATGGTCCGCATGGTGCGGCGCGACAGCGCCACCGCCGCGGCGACGCCGCGCGGATCCCCCCGCATCAGGGTCACGTCGCTCGCCTCCACCGCGACGTCGGCGCCGGTGCCGATGGCGATCCCCACGTCCGCCTGCGCCAGGGCCGGAGCGTCGTTGACGCCGTCGCCCACCATGGCGACCACCTTCCCCTCCCCCTGGAGCCGCCGGACCTCGGCGACCTTCCCCGCGGGGAGCACCCCGGCGACCACCCGGTCGATCCCCGCTCGGCGGGCGACCGCCTCGGCGGTGCGCCGGTTGTCGCCGGTCAGCAGCACCACCTCCAGGCCCATCCTCTTCAGCCGCTCGACCGCCTCCCGCGAGGTGCCCTTCAGCGGGTCCGCCACCGCCAGCAGCCCGGCGAGCCGGCCGTCGATCGCCACGTAGATGGGAGTCTTCCCCTCGCCCGCCAGGCGTTCGGCGTCCATGGCGAGCGGCGCGGGGTCGGCGGCGTAGTCGGCCATCAGACTCTCGTTGCCGGCGGCGACGAAGGAGCCTTCGACGATCCCCACCGCTCCCTGGCCGGTGATCGACTGGAACCCCTCGGGGATCCCGAGCGCCAGCCCCCGCTCCCGGGCGTGCCGCACCAGGGCGTCCGCCAGCGGATGCTCGGAGGAGGACTCGAGCGAGGCCACCACCCGCAGCAGCTCGTCGGCCGTCCGCGGCGCGTCCGGCAGGGAGATCACGTCGGTCACCGTGGGCCGCCCCTCGGTGAGCGTGCCCGTCTTGTCGAGCACCACCGTGGTCACGTCGCCGGCCCGCTGGAGCGCCTCGCCCCCCTTGATCAGGATGCCGAGCTCGGCCCCCTTGCCGGTCGCCACCATCACCGCCGTGGGCACGGCGAGCCCCATGGCGCAGGGGCAGGCGATGATCAGCACGGCCACCGCCGCCGCGAAGGCGCGCACGGCCGAGCCCGAATCCGCCGCCACGTACCAGACGGCGAAGGTGACGAGGGCCAGCGCGATCACCACCGGCACGAAGATGCCGCTGACGCGGTCCGCCAGCTTCTGGATCGGCGCCCTCGACCCCTGGGCGTCGCGCATCAGCTTGACGATCTGCGCCAGCACGCTGTCCGCGCCCAGCGTCGTCGCCCGGTAGCGGAAGGCGCCCGTGCGGTTGATGGTGCCGCCGATCACCCGGTCGCCGGCCTGCTTCTCGACCGGCATCGACTCGCCGGTCAGCATCGATTCGTCCACGGCGCTGGCCCCGGAGAGGACCTCGCCGTCTACCGGGATGCGCTCGCCGGGGCGGACGGTCACCGTGTCGCCCCCCTTCACCTGCTCGACCGGCAGGTCGATCTCTTCCCCTCCCCGCAGCACGCGGGCCGTCTTCGGCTGCAGGGAGACCAGCGAGCGCAGGGCGGCCGAGGTGCGGCTCTTCGCCCGCGCCTCGAACATGTTGCCGGTGAGGATGAGGGCGATGATGATCACCACCGCCTCGTAGTAGACGTCCGGGGCCACCCCCCGGGAGAGGAAGAAGCCGGGCGCCACCGTGGCGAGCGCGGAGTCGAGGAAGGCCGCGCCGGTGCCCACGGCGACCAGGGTGTTCATGTCCGCCGAGCGGTGGCGCAGGCCCGACCAGGCGCGGGCGTAGAAGCGCCGGCCGGCCCAGGCCATCACCCCGAGGGTCACGACCAGCAGGCTCCAGGAGAGGACGGCGGGATCGATCCGGTAGAGCCAGGGCAGGACGCTGCGCAGCGCCGGGGTCAGCGACTCCATGGCCCAGCGCATGAACGGATCGGCCACCGGTCCGTGATGGGGGCCCGAATCCATCAGCGGCATCGAGACCACCATGGCGAGGAGGCCCACGGCGCCGCTCGCCAGCGCCTTGCGGCGCAGGCTCCGGAACTCCTCCTCGCCGGCCCGGTCGCGCGCCTCCTGTTCCTCGAAGGCGGTCTGCTCCGGCCGGGGCAGCTCCGCCTCGTAGCCGGTGTCGCGGATCGCCTCGACGAGCGCCTCGGGGCTGGTGACGGCGGGATCGTAGGACACCGCCGCGCTCTTCATCATCAGGTTTACCGAGGCGTCGAGCACGCCCGGCTGGCGCTGGAGCGCCTTCTGCACGCCCGCTTGGCAGGCGGCGCAGGTCATCCCCTCGACGGGGATGTCGATCCTGGCGCCCGCCGCGGGTCTGGCCATCGGGGCGGGGCTCACGCGGTCCTCTCGGACCTCTCGGCCGGGCGGGCCGTGTAGCCGGCGTCGTCGAGCGCTTCGCGGATCTTCGCGAAGGGGGTCCGCGCCGGGTCGTAGGTGAGGTCCGCCGAGCCGATCCCGACCCGGTTGACGTTCACCCCGTCCAGTTTCTTCAGGGTCTTCTCCACGCGGGCAACGCAGTGCCCGCAGCTCATGCCGTCGATCTCGAGCGCCAGATGTTCCATGGTCATCCTCCTGTCCATCCCGGATAACCAGTATACCCCCCTCCCCTATTTCAAGAACGCTTCCAGGAGGGCCAGCGCGCTTGGGACCGATGAGAATTCGCGAGGGCGCGACCGGCCCCGCGAGGGCACGACCTGCCCCCGCCTGGCAACTCCTTCGACGATCTGTTCGGGAAGGGCGGTCAGCCCGCCAGCATCTGGGCGTAGCCGAAATCGTTGTACGTGTCGTCGGAGGGCCGGTAGCGGGCCTGGCCGTAGGGCCCTCGCATGTAGTACTTCGTCCCGGCCTGGTTCGTCGCCACCGCGTGGGGATTGTTATCCCTCCACAGGTCGAAGGTGGCTTTGTCGATGCCGATCAGCTCTTCGTTCTGCGACAGGGTCGACGCCGGCCCGATGTTCCCCTTGACGATCCCGGTGTACTGGGGGACGTGCTGGAGCAGCGCCGCGCCGAAGCGCTCGATGTAGCTCGATCCCGCCGTCGCGAAGCCGACCCGCATGCCGGTGTAGCAGCCGTTGAGGAAGATCTCCGCGCTGTAGTTGGCCGGCAGGATCGCGCTGATCTCCTGCGCCAGGGTCTCGGCCGACCTGCCGCCGAAGTTGCCGGTGATCGTGCCGTTCGTGTTTCGCACCGGCTGGCCGCCGTGGGACACCACGACCAGGGGCTCGTTGGACTGCAGCGCCCTGCCCTCTTCCCCGAGCGCCTGGGCGATCCCGACGTCCTCCTGCCACGCCGCATGGGCCGCGAGGGCGGGATAGGCCTTCATCGTCTTCGAGCTGTCCCAGATCGTGTTCTTGGTGAACGGGACGAACATCTCCTTGAAGTCGCGGATCCGGATCACCATCCTCTGGATGACGGCAGGACCGGGCGCCGGAGCCCGCTGGACCGTCCGTGGGGGCGGGGCTGGCGTCCGGACGGGCGGGACTCGTCCCTGCGTGACTTGTCCGTGCGGGAACCGTACCGGCGGGGGTACCCCCGGCTTCGCCTGAACCGCCGGGACCTGCCGGCCCGCGTTCGCCGCATGCGGGGAGAAGACCGGCGGCGGTATGACGATCCGCGGCGAGCCGTTCGGGGAGACCGGCCGGGCCTGGACCGTGGACGGAGCGGCCGCCGTCCTCGTCGCCGGCGGCGGGTGCGGGAACCGCACCGGGGGCGGCGCGATCGCCGCCCGCTTCGGCTGCACGACCGGCGGTGGAGGAGCCTGGAACGGCTTTTTATTGTTCATGTCCGCCCCGCATGATAGCAGGGGAAGGACTCCGTATAAGATTCTGCCGAGCCGACGCCGCTGATGCGTATCGCCTACTACAGCCCCCTGCCGCCGATGAAGTCCGGGATCGCGGACTACAGCGCCGAGCTGCTGCCGCCTCTGGCGGAGCACTGCGAGATCGAGCTGATCGTCGACGAGGGGTTCCGTCCCGCCGGGGATCTGACGGCGCGGTTCCCGGTGCATGGGGCACGGGCGCTGCCGGGGCTGCTGGCGCGGGGGCGGTTCGACGCCGTGCTCTACCAGCTCGGCAACAACCGGGATTATCACACTTCGATCTACCGGTCCCTGCTCGGCCATCCCGGCGTGGTGGTGCTGCACGAATACGTGGTCCATCACCTGGTGCGCGACCTGACCCTGTTCGCGGGCGAGCCGGAGGCGTACGTCCGCGAGATGCGCTATGCCTATGGGAGGACGGGGGAGGCGATGGCGCGGCGGTGCGTGGCGACCGGCGTGCCGCTCGATCCGTGGAGCTATCCGCTGTTCGAGCGGGCGGTGGACGCCAGCCGGGGGGTGATCGTCCACAACCGGTTCACCCGCGACCGGGTGCTCGCCTCCCGGCCGCTGGCGCGGATCGCGACCGTTCCCCATCATTTGAGTCTGGAACCGCAGATGGTCTCGCCCGCGGAGGCGCGGCGGGAGCTGGGGATCGAGCCGGGGACGTTCGCCGTCGCCACCTTCGGCTTCCTGACCGCCTCGAAACGACCCGGGGTGCTGCTGCGGGCTTTCGCCCGTTTGCGAGAAGAGGTTCCCCGGGCGCGGCTGCTGATCGCGGGGGAGGTCTCGCCGCACTTCGACTTCCACCGGATCTTCACCCCGGAGCTGCGCGAGGGGGTCACCGTCACCGGCCGGCTGGAGCTCGACCGCTTCCTTCTCTATATGCGGGCCTGCGACGTGGCGGTCAACCTCCGCCACCCCACGGCGGGGGAGACCTCGGGCACGGTGATCCGGCTGCTGGGGATGGGCAAGCCGCTGATCGTCAACGACACCGGCTCGTTCGCCGAGATCCCGGAGGACGCGGCGGCCCGGGTCCCCCTGGACGACACGGAGGAGGACTTGCTGGTCGCCTACCTCCGCGCTCTCGCCGCGGACGAGCCGCTGCGCCGCCGGATGGGGGAGAACGCCCGCCGCCACATGGAGGTCCACCACAGCCTGGCCGGCTCGGCCCGCGCCTACGCCGATTTCCTGCGCCAGACGGTCGAGACCGGGGCCGCGCCCTTCCGCGCCATCCCGCCGCTCACCGCCTATCCGCCGGACGATCTGCTTTCCGAGCTGGTCCGCGCGGCGAGCGCCGAGATTGTGGACCTCGGGATCGGGGAGGAAGAGGATGACCTGCTGAGCGAGGTCGCGGCGGCGGTCGTGGAGCTGGATCTCGATCGCTGAGGGGAGGGTGGTGCGGGCGGTGCTGTAGGACTGCTTTCCGCCTTCCGGCACTCGTGGTACCTTCCCGGCGCCATGCGGCGCCTCCTCCGGCTCGCGATCTTCCTCTTCCTTCTCCTGCTGATCGCGGGGTACTTCTTGTATGGGTACTGGCCGCGTGAGCGGGCGTCGGCGCCGGAGCCGGGGAGCCTGACCGCGCGTCTCCTCGCCTCGGGGGCCTACGGCGCCTGCCTGTGGATTCCCTACCCGCACCAGAACCTCGGCAAGCTGGAGGGGGCGATCGGGGACGGGCCGGCCTATCTGGCCGCCGTGGCCGACGTCGCCAACGTGCCGGCGCCGGTGCTGCCGTCCTTCGGCCCCTTCGCCCTGCCGCCGTCGAGCGAGATCGTGGCCTGCTCGGATCTCGGCGGCGAGCGCTTCCTGCTGGTGGCGCGGGTCTATCCCGCGGTCGCCGCGGTGGCGCGGCTGGCCGGCCGGATCGCCGACAACCCCTGGCTGCGGGGCGGCGAGGTTCGGGAGACGCGCGGCGGCCACGACGAGGTCCGGGAGCGGGTGCTCCACGTCGCCTGGCGGGACGGCTACTGGACGGTGCGCGCCGGAGACGAGCCCGCGATCCCCGCCCCGCCGGCCGGCTCCCCGCCCTACCCGGCCAGCCTGGGGGTCCTTCATCTGGAGAAGGATGTCTCGGACTTCCCGGCGGGCGCCTACGTCCTGCGGAGGGAGGGGGAGGATCTCGAGGTCGGGCTCCAGGGCGGCGCGCCGCCGCCTGGCCCGCCGGTGGCGGTCGACGGTCCGGACGCTCCCGTGCTGCTCGCGGTGGCCGGGCCGGCCTGGCCGGCCGACGCGGAGAAGCCGCTGCCGCCGGCGGCGATGGTGCTGTTCGCCGGCAAGGGGGGGCTGCACCTCGGGCCGCTGGGGGACATGCCGGGGCTCGCCACCTTCAATCCGCCGGGGGAGCGGCGCTGGGGGCTGCCGGCGCGGGGGCTCGCCGGCCTGCTGACCGACAACCTGCCGCGGGGGAATGCGGCCGGATGGAGCCTTGTTGCCCTCGACGACGCGAGCCTCGCCCGCGCCGAGGCGCTGGCGCCGCGGATCGCGGAGCTCGTCCCGCCGGCCGGAGAGGGTCCGGGCGCCCGGATGGTCCTCGGGCTGTGGCTGCGGCCCCACCCGGCCCTGCGCCTGATCTCGGGTTTCCGCCAGAGTCTGGAGAAGATCCCCCTGGTCGAGCGCCGGCAGGTCGACCGCTGGCGGGACTGGGAGACGCTGCTCTCGCCGCTCGACTCCTGCGAGCAGGCGTCGCTCGCGGCAACCCAGTCTCCCTCCGCCTTCCTGCTGCGCCTGCATCACTGTGGCTGATGGCGAGGGCGGTTGTCGCGAGGGCGGTTGTCGCGATGGCATCCTGGTTTGTCCCGCGCAGCCGACTGGCAGCGCCGCAGGCGCGCACACGAAGGAGGCGAGCAGGGACAGACCAGGATGCCATCGCGCGGCGGACGAGCGTGGTGGACGAGAATTGACAGCGGGGCTGGAATCCCTTAGCCTTCGCGGTTGCCCCGGTTGGAGGTGCTGTATGCAAGTTTGGCTGGATCAGGTTCGCGACGAACCTTTCAACTGGGACGAGACGCAGAGCGTTTCTCCGCAAGCCCTGGACCGCTACGAGCTGCTGGCTCTCAGCCCGGTCCATTGGCGTGGCCAGGTGCTGTTCACCGACCCGGGATTTTTTCTCCGGGCGCGGCTCTCCTATGAGCAGACGCTGAGCTGCAACCGCTGCCTGAAGCCGATCGTCGAGCCCACCCGGGCCGACGTCGAGCTGATGATTGTGGTGGAGAGCCAGCCGGAAGCGGAGAGCGAGCACGCGCTGCACGAGCAGGACCTGGGGCAGCTTTACATCGACAAGGAAATGCTCGAGACGGACCCGATCCTGATCGAGCAGCTCCAGCTCAACGTGCCGATGAAGCCGCTCTGCCGTGACGACTGCAAGGGGCTCTGCCCGGAGTGTGGCGCCGATCTGAACGACGGCCCCTGCTCCTGCGCCGGACCCAAGGTGGATGCCCGTTGGGCGTCCCTCGCCGCGCTGAAGAGCCGGCTTGAAGAGAAATAACGATCCGAAGACCTGAAGAGGCTCGACGACCATGCCGAATCCGAAACGCCGCCATTCCAAGGCCCGCCGGGACAAGCGCCGCGCGCACGACGCCCTGGAGCATCCCGCCATGTCGATCTGCCCGAACTGCGGCGAGGTCAAGCTGCCGCACCGCGCGTGCCCGAGCTGCGGCCAGTACCGCGGCCGGCAGGTGATCGAGGGCCGGGAGAACCTCTGAGCCCGAGGTCGTCGGGGCGCGGTCCGCCGCGCCCCACCTACCTGACCCGATCCAAACCCGTCATGCCGATCGCCCCGATCGCCGTAGACGCCATGGGGGGGGACTTCGCGCCCCAGTGCGCGGTGGAGGGCGCCTGCCGCGCCGCCCGTGAGGACGGCTGTGCGATCCTGCTGGTGGGGGACCGCGCCCGCGTCGAGGCGGAGCTGCGCCGTCTCGGTCCCCTCGGCATCCCGGACGGCCGCATCGAGATCGTTCACGCCGAGGAGGTGGTGGGCATGGACGAGCCGGCGATCACGCCGATCCGCAAGAAGCGGCGCTCGTCGCTGCGTCTGGCCGCCGAGCTGGTCAAGGACGGCCGCGCCCAGGCCATGGTCACCGCCGGCAACACCGGCGCGGCGATGATCGCCGCCAAGATGGTGATTGGCACGGTCTCCGGCGTCGACCGCCCGGCGCTCGCGGCGGTGCTGCCGAGCCGGAGCGGCCGCACGGTGCTGCTCGACGTCGGGGCCAACGTCGACAGCAAGCCGGTCCACCTGCGCGAGTTCGCCGTGATGGGGCACTTCTACGCCCAGGAGGTCCTCGGCACCCCCTCGCCGCGCATCGGCCTGATGTCGATCGGCGAGGAGGAGGGGAAGGGGACGGATCTCACCCGCGAGGTGTTCAAGGGGCTGAAGACGACCGGGCTCAACTTCGTCGGCAACGTCGAGGGGGGGGACCTGTTCAACGGCTCGGTGGACGTGATCGTCTGCGACGGGTTCGTCGGCAACGTGATGCTGAAGAGCGCCGAGGCGCTCGCCGAGCTGATCCTCGGCATGCTGCGCGAGGAGATCTCGGCGAGCCCGCGCGGCAAGCTCGGCTACCAGCTCGCCAAGCCCGCCTTCGACCGCTTCCGCCAGCGCACCGACTACAGCGAGTACGGCGCCGCGCCGCTGCTGGGCCTCAACGGCGGCTGCTTCATCGGCCATGGCCGCTCGAACGCCCGGGCGATGCAGAACGCCATCCGCCGGGCCGCGGAGTTCGCGGGCGCCCGGCTCGACACCAAGATCCGCGACAAGATCGCCGAGCTGCGCGCCCAGGAGGACCGTCTCCTGGACGACGGCCGGCAGGAGGCCGGAGCCGGATGAGTCTCGACCGCCAGACGATCGCGTTCATGTTCCCGGGGCAGGGCTCGCAGAAGGTCGGCATGGGGAAGGTGTGGGCCGACGCCTCGCCCGCGGCCCGCGCCACCTTCGAGGAGGCGGACGCGGCCCTGGGGTTCCCGCTCTCGCGGCTCTGCTTCGAGGGGCCGGAGGAGGAGCTCAACCTGACGGCGAACACCCAGCCGGCCCTGGTGGCCACCTCGATCGCGGTCCATCGCGCCCTCCTCGCCCTGGCGCCCGAGCTTCAGCCCGTCGCCATGGCGGGGCACAGCCTCGGCGAGTACTCGGCCCTGGTGGCGGCCGGCGCGCTCGGTTTTGCCGACGCGCTACGCCTGGTGCGCCGGCGCGGCGAGCTGATGCAGGAGGCGGTGCCGGTGGGGGTGGGAGCGATGGCGGCGGTGATCGGCCTCGATCCGCAGGCGGTCGCGGCGATCGCCGAGGATGCCGCGGATGCCGGGAAGGGAGAGGTCTGCGCGGTCGCCAACTACAACGGCCCGGCCCAGACGGTGCTCGCCGGCCACAAGGGGGCGATCGACCGCGCGGTGGCGCTGGCCCGGGAGCGCGGAGCGCGCAAGGCGACTCTGCTCGCCGTCTCCGCGCCCTTCCACTCGCCGCTGATGCGCCCGGCCCGGGAGGGGATGGCGCCGCTGCTCGGCGCCACGGACTTCCAGGACCCGCGGGTGCCGGTGGTGACCAACGCCGATGCCGCTCCGGCCATCACGGGAGAGGCGGCCCGCGACGCCCTGATCCGGCAGATCGACAGCCCGGTGCGCTGGATGGAGTCGGTGCTCTGGATGGAAGAATCGTTCGGGGTGCAGGCGTTCGTCGAGGTAGGGCCCGGCAACGTACTGTCCGGGCTGACCCGGCGGATCGCCCGCTCGGCCCGCACCACCGGGATCTCGGATCCCGACCATCTCCGGCAGTTCCTCGCCGAGGAGCCGGGAGGAGAGGACCAGAAGAAAGGGGAGGGCTGATGCTGAAGCTCGACGGCAAGACCGCGCTGGTGACCGGCGCGTCCCAGGGGATCGGCGAGGCGATCGCCAAGCTCCTCGCCCGCCAGGGGGCCCGCGTGGTGCTCGCGGCGCGCAACGAGGAGAAGCTGAAGAGCCTCGCCGCCTACATCGACGCCGGCGGGGGGTGCGCCCGGCCCCTGGCGCTCGACGTCTCGGCTCCCGAGACCTTCGGCGAGCGGCTGAAGAGCCTGCCCCCCGACTTCGCCGACGTCGACATCCTGGTCAACAACGCCGGCATCACCGCCGACAACCTGCTCGCCCGCATGTCGCTCGACGACTGGGAGCGGGTGCTGCGGACCAACCTGACCGGCGCCTTCGCGCTCACCAAAGAGGTGGTGCGGGGGATGATGAAGCGGCGCTGGGGGCGGATCATCAACGTCTCCTCGGTGGTGGGGATGATGGGCAACGCCGGCCAGGCGAACTACGCGGCGTCGAAGGCGGGGCTGATCGGCTTCAGCAAGTCGCTCGCCCGCGAGCTGGGGAGCCGCAACATCACGGTCAACGTGGTGGCGCCCGGCTACATCGATACCGCGATGACGGAGGGCCTGCCGGCCGCTTCCAAGGAGGAGCTCGCCGGGTCGATCGCCCTGAAGCGCCTGGGAACGGTGGACGACGTCGCCTGGGCCGTCCTCTTCCTCGCCTGCGAGGAGGGGGGGTACATCACCGGACACACGATGAACGTCTCCGGCGGGCTTTATATCTGAAGGATCTGAGCCGCGCCCTGGTTGCCCCTGCTCGCCTCCTTCGTGTGCGCGCCTGCGGCGCTGCCAGTCGGCTGCGCGGGGCAACCAGGGCGCGGCTCAGACCACAAGTCCGATGGACTCGTAGATGCCTTTGTGTTAGAACCGCAGGTCGTGCGCGGGGCGCCCCGGGCCGATCCAGACCGATCAAGGAGGGAAACCACCCATGGCAGTCGCAGAAAAGGTCAAGAGCATCATCGTCGAGCAGCTCGGGGTCGACGCAGACGAAGTTACCCTGGACGCGAGCTTCACCGAGGACCTGGGAGCGGACTCCCTGGACATCGTCGAGCTGGTGATGGCCTTCGAGGAGGAGTTCGGCATCGAGATCCCCGACGAAGAGGCCGAGAAGATCAGCAACGTCCGCGAGGCCGTGGACTACATCCAGAACAACGCCGGGGATCAGAACTAGGCTTGCCGCCCGGCCAACCGCCTCCATCATCGAAGATCCAGCCTTGAAGACAGAGCCGAGACGCGTCGCCGTCACCGGGGTCGGCCTGGTGTCCCCCGTCGGGGTGGGCACGGCCGAGAACTGGAACGCCCTCCTGGCGGGAAAGAGCGGCATCGGTCCGATCACCCGCTTCGATACCACGGAGTACCCCTGCCGCATCGCGGGGGAGGTGAAGGGGTTCGATCCGCTCGACTATGTCGACAAGAAAGAGGTCAAGAAGAGCGACACCTTCATCCACTACGCCCTGGCGGCTTCCCGCTTCGCCCTGGAAGATTCGGGGCTGAAGATCGACGCGGGGAACGAGGACCGGGTCGGGGTGGTCATCGGCTCGGGGATCGGCGGCCTGCCGCTGATCGAGGCGACGCACAAGGTGCTGCTCGAGAAGGGACCGAGCCGGGTCTCGCCGTTCTTCATCCCCGGCCAGATCGTCAACCTGGCCGCCGGCCAGGTCTCGATCCATTACGGCGCCAAGGGGCCGAACACCTCGCCGGCCACGGCGTGCACCACCGGACTCCACGCCATCGGCGACGCCTTCCGCTTCATCCAGGCGGGCGAGGCCGACGCCATGATCGCCGGCGGCACGGAGGCGGTGATCACGCCGCTCGCGGTCGCCGGCTTCTGCGCCATGCGCGCGCTCACCACCCGCAACACCGAGCCCGAGAAGGCCTCCCGCCCCTGGGACGCGCAGCGCGACGGCTTCGTCATGGGCGAGGGGTGCGGCATCGTGGTGCTCGAGGAGCTGGAGGGGGCGCGGCGCCGGGGCGCCACGATCTACGCCGAGGTCGTGGGCTACGGGATGAGCGCCGACGCCTACCACATCTCGGCCCCCCATCCGGAGGGGGACGGCGCCGTGCGGGTGATGCGGATCGCCCTCCGCGACGCGGGCATCGAGCCCGAGCAGATCGGCTACATCAACGCCCACGGCACCTCGACGCCGCTCGGCGACCTCTCCGAGGTGCGGGCGATCAAGAAGGTCTTCGGCGATCACGCCTACAAGCTGGCGGTCTCCTCGACCAAGTCCTGCACCGGCCACCTGCTGGGGGCGGCCGGCGGTCTCGAGACCGGCATCCTGGCGCTCGCCGTGCGCCACCAGATCCTCCCCCCCACGATCAACCTGGACGAGCCGGGCGAGGGGTGCGACCTCGACTTCGTGCCCCACACGGCCCGCCCGGTGGAGCTGGAGTACGCGGCCAGCAACTCCTTCGGGTTCGGCGGCACCAACGCGTCGATCATCTTGAAGCGGTACGCGGCGGAATAACCCCCAGCTCCCGCACGAAGAACTCCGTCGCCCGTTCGTAGAAGTGCCGCATCTCCGGAGGGCGGAAGCCGTGCTTCTGGCCCGGGTAGATCGCCTGCTCGAAGGGGAGGTCCGCCTTGATGAAGGCGTCGCTCATCTGGACCGTGTTCTGCGGGTGGACGTTGTCGTCCGCCAAGCCGTGGACGATCAGCAGGTGATCCTTGAGGTTGGCGGCGTAGGTCAGGGGGGCGGAGTCGTGGTAGCCCTGCGCGTTGTCCTGGGGGCGGTCGAGGTAGCGCTCGGTCCAGATCGAGTCGTAGAGCTTCCAATCGGTCACCGGAGCGCCGGCGATGGCGGCCTTCCACACCCCCGGCCGGTTGAGGATGCAGTAGAGCGTGTTCGAGCCGCCGCCCGACCAGCCCCAGAGGCCGAGGCGGGAGGCGTCCACCCAGGGGAGGCTCTTCAGGTAGTCCACCCCGGCGAGCTGGCCGGCGAGGTTGACGGTGCCGAAGCGGCGGTAGTCGCGATCCTCCCCCGCCTTGCCGAAGAAGGTGGAGGACTGGTTGTCGACGCTGAACACCGCGATCCCCTGTGCCGCCAGCAGCTTGTGCCAGAGCCCCCGGGAGCTCCAGTTGTTGTCCACCACCTGGGAGCCGGGGCCGCCATAGTGATAGATGACGACCGGATAGCGGCGGGAGGGGTCGAAGCCGGCGGGCTTGAGCAGGCGGGCCGGCAGGCGCGAGCCGTCCGGCCCGGGGATGGTGAGGAGCTCCCACTGCGGGAGAGAGGCTGCGTCCAGCCTGGCCGGAGCCATGGGGAGGGGGACCGCCGCGCCGGCCGCGGTCCGCACCTCGGCGCGCGGCGGCGTGTTGGCGTCGCTCCAGCCGTGCACCCAGGAGCCGGTGCGCGGTGAGACCAGGGCCTGATGCCAGCCGGGCTCCGGGGTCAGCACCTCCCAATTTTTGGCATCCGGAGCGTCGAGGCGCACCCGGGCCACCTTGCGGTCGGTGGGGCCGAGGCCGGCGGTGGGGAAGCCGGTAACCATCGCCCAGGTGCCGTCCTCCGCCACCCCATCCAGCGAGGTGATCTCCCAGCCCTCGGGGGTCGCCTCCCGGATCAGCCGGCCGTCGGCGCCATAGAGATAGAGACGCCGCCAGCCGCTCCGCTCGGAGCCCCAGAGGAAGCGGCCGTCGGGGAGGAAGCGGAAGTCGCGGCCGAGATTGATCCAGGTCCGCCAGTTCTCGGTCAGCAGGGTGGAGCAGGCGCCGTCGGCGGCGCCGCAGCGCAGGAGATCGAGCCGCTTTTGGTCCCGGCTCAGCCGCTCGATGGCCACGGCATCTCCCCGGGGAGTCCATTCGAGGCGCGCCAGGTAGGAATCGGCGGTTCCCGTGTTCATCCAGGTCGTCCTGCCCGTGGCGATGTCGGCGACGCCGATCTTCACCTTGGGGTTGGTGGTGCCGGCCTTGGGGTACTTCTGGAGGAAGACCTCCGGGTAGAGCGGCGAGTCGTTCAGCAAGGGGTACATCCCGACCGAGCGCTCGTCGAAGCGGTAGTAGGCGACGCGCGAGCCGTCCGGGCTCCACCAGAAGGCCTCGGGGAGGCGGTTCCAGATCTCCTCGCCGTAGACCCAGTCGTTGACGCCGTTGAGGGTCACGTTCTGCCGGCCGTCGCTGGTCAGCCGGGTCTCCCTGCCGGTCGCGACGTCGAGCACCCAGAGGTCCAGGGAGCGCTCGAAGGCGATGTGGCGGCCATCGGGGGAGAAGCGGGGGTCCTCCTCCTCGGCCTCCGTGCGGGTCAGCCGGCGGAGCTTGTGGCTGCTGAGGGGGAGCAGGTAGAGATCCCCCTTGGAGACCAGGAGCAGGGAATCTCCCTTGGGGGACCAGGCGTAGGCGCCGAGCTCGAAGGGCTTATCCCCCTCGCCGAGATCGGCGAGACGCGCCAGCACCTCGCTGCGGCCGGTCGCCGGGTCGAGCGACCAGAGGGCCTTGCCGCCGTTCTCGTCCCAAAGGTAGACCAGGCGCCTGCCGTCCGGCGACCAGGCCTGCTGCTGGGGTCGGCGGCCGTAGGCGTCCGGCGTCAGGGCCGTCTCGATCGAGAGGGGGGCGGTGGTCTTCTGGGGCGGCGTTTCCGGCATCGCCGGCCGGGGGACGAGAGCCGCGGCGGCGAGACAGCAGGCGAGGAACGGATGGCGCATGAATCCTCCTGGATGGCCAAGGCGGAGGCAGTGTATCCCGCCCTGCAACCTTTTCCGCCGGCCGCCCGTAGTGCTCAACGTGAACGAAGAACGGAGGCAGACGTCATGAAGACACCCTCGAGGATTTCCGCGTTGGCCCTGGGGCTGACGCTCGCGGCCGGCCTGGGAGCGGCGGCCACCCTTGGCGCGCAGGAGCAGGTGCGGTCCTTCCAGCAGCCCTTCCCGGGGAGGGGCGAGGTGCGGCTGGCGAACCTCGCCGGCCGGGTCGAGATCGTGCGGGGCACGGGGCGCGACGTGGTCGTCGACGCCACCGTCCACGCCGACTTCGGCGGTGGCGAGACGAAGCGGCTGCTCCAGGGGATGAAGTGGGTGAGGAGCCTCGACAAGAAGGGGCGCGCGGAATGGGCGCTCTCCTACCCGGTGGAGAAGTACCGCTCGTACAGCTACCCCACCGCCAAGACGCAGGACTCCGGCCTGCCCTCGTTCCTGAGCTTCCTCAACCTCAACCTCGGCGGCAATACGACGACCACCTACCGCGGCGAGCGGGTGAGGATCTACTCCCGCAAGAGCTCCTCGGCGCCGACGCTCTACGCCGATCTGCGGATCGCGCTGCCGGCCGGCGCCAACGTCGCGCTCCGCAATACGGTCGGCAAGGTGCGCGGGGGCGATCTGGAAGGGACCCTGTCGATCGACACCGGCAGCGGCGACGTGCAGGTCGCCTCGTGCTCCGGCCAGTTGGGGATCGACACCGGCTCCGGTGACGTAGTGGTGGGGTCGTCCCGCGGCGAGACCACGATCAGCACCGGCTCGGGGGACGTGGTGGTGCGGCGTCTGGTGGGCAACGGCTCGGTCGACACCGGCTCGGGGAGCGTGACCGTGCAGAAGGTCTCGGCCGGCAAGCTGACTCTCGACACCGGCTCGGGGGACGTGACCCTGCAGGACGGCGAGGCCGGCCGGGTGATCGCCAAGACCGGCTCCGGCGGCATCAAGGTGCTGTCGGTGGAGCTCGAGGACCTGACGGCGGAGACGGGCTCGGGCGACGTCACGGTACAGAGCTCGCTCGCCCGCACCAAGCGGCTGAGCGCCGAGACCGGCAGCGGCGACGTCAATATCAAGGCCGGCCCGAACGCCGCGTTCGACGTCGCCTCCGACCAGGGGAGCGGCGAGCTGAAGGTGGGCTACGCCGACGCCGTGCTCCGCAAGTCGGGCCGCAAGGTGGTGGGCGCCAGGCGCGGCAACGGCCGCACGGCGATCCACATCGAGACCGGCAGCGGCGACTGCACGATCCGGCCGCGGGGGTAGGGCGCTTACATCTTTCCGTAGTTCGGCCCGTCACCCCCCTCAGGCGGAACCCAGGTGATGATCTGGTAAGGGTCCATGATGTCGCAGGTCTTGCAGTGGACGCAGTTGCTGGCGTTGATCTGCAACCGGCGGCCGGCGGGAACGGCGGGGTCCGGGACCATCTCGTAGACGGCGGCCGGGCAGAAGCGCTGGCAGGGGTTGGCGTACTCGACGGTGCAGCGCTCGACGCAGATGCTGGTGTCGTGCACGATCAGGTGGACCGGCTGGTCCTCGTCATGGGCGGTGCCGGAGTTGTAGACGTCGGCCAGGCGGTCGAAGGTCAGCTTGCCGTCGATGGCGACCGGCGGGGGAGGCTGGAGCCGCCCTCCCTCGGGGGTGTCGAGCCGGATCATCCGCTCGTGGCCGGGCTCGGTCTCCAGGCGGTCCTTGACTCCCCAGCCGCGGCCGCCGGTCACCAGCCCCAGGCCGCCCTGGAGGAAGCCGCCGAGCAGGCCGTGGTCGAAGGACTGGTGGAAGTTGCGCACCGGCCAGAGCTCCTCCTTGATCCAGCTCGCGTCGATCTTCGCCTGGTAGGCCGCCAGCCGCTCCGGCGTGGCGCCGCCGGCCTTCAAGGCGTCGATGATCGTCTCGGCGGCCAGCATGCCGGACTTCATCCCGAGGTGAATCCCCTTCAGGCGCTGGCTGTTGAGCGTGCCGGCCGAGTCCCCCACGATCAGGAAGCCGCCGCCGTAGGGGCGGGGCATCGACCACCAGCCTCCCTCGGGGATCGCCTTGGCGCCGTAGAAGGACATCTTCCCCCCTCGAGCATCTTGGCGATCTCGGGGTGGGTCTTCAGGCGCTGGAACTCGGCGTGGGGATCGAGCAGCGGGTTCTTGTAGTCGAGCCCCACGACCAGGCCGACGATGAGCTGATCGTTCTGCATGCCGTAGATGAAGCCGCCGCCGAAGTTGTCGAAGCCGAGCGGCCAGTTCATCGAATGGATCACGTCGGCGGGCTTGACCCGCCCCGGCGGCAGGTCCCAGACCTCCTTGAGGCCGATCGCGTAGAGCTGCGGGTTCTTGCCCTGCCAGAGGCCGAACGGCTCGGCGAGCTGCTTGACCAGGGTGCCGCGCACCCCCTCGCCCAGCACGGTGACCTGGGCGCGGATGTCGACCCCCGGCTCGTAGTTGGCCTTCCTCTGCCCCGAGCGGGAGATCCCCTTGTCGCCGGTGCGCACGCCGACCACCCGGCCATCCTCGACCAGGGCCTGGACGGCGGGGAACTCGAAGAAGATGTCCACCCCGGCGGCCTCGACCTTCGGCGCCATCCACTTGAGGAGCTTGCCCAGGGAGGCCACGTAGTTGCCGTGGTTGTTCATCGGCGGCGGCACGGGGATCGAGACCGCCTTCCGTCCGGTCATCCAGAGGACCTTCTCCCCCTCGATCTTCCCCTCGAAGGGGGCGGTCTCCCAGTCGTCGGGGAACAGCTCCTTGAGGGCGCGCGGGTCCACCACGGCGCCCGAGAGGGCGTGGCTGGTGATCTCTCGCCCCTTCTCCAGGACTCCGATCGTGAGCTCCAGGCCGTTCTGCTTGGCCAGGCGGGCGAGGTGATATGCCCCCGCCAGGCTCGCCGGTCCGGCGCCCACGAAGACGACGTCCAGCTCCAGGGTTTCGCGCTCGTCGCTCATGGATGCGATTTTCCTCCGGGGGATGAAACGGAACCGTTCATGCGCCGCGGGCCTCCAGGCCCTCCAGGACGGCGCCGGGATGCTACCATGGTGCTCCATGGCCGTCATGGAGACCCACCTCGAAGCAGGTCCCAAGCTCGCCAACGCCGCGAACGACACCACCCCCGACGCGCGGCTCCGTCTGAGCCGCGTGGGGGCGGCCCGCGTCGCCTCCACCTTCGCGGAGGACGTCCGCCGCGGCCTCACCTCCCAGCCCAAGTTCCTCTACCCCAAGTACTTCTACGACGAGCTGGGCTCGCTGCTGTTCGAGGCGATCACCGTCCTGCCGGAGTACTACCCGACCCGGGCGGAGGCCGAGATCCTGCGCACCCACGCCGGAGAGATCGTCGCGGCCCTCGGCGGGCCGGTCTGGCTCCTGGAGCTGGGGAGCGGCGACGGGCAGAAGACCCGTCTGCTGATCGAGGCCCTGCTGGCCCGTCAGGGAAAGCTCGAGTACGTGCCGGTGGACATCTCCGAGTCCGCCGTGGAGGTCAGCAGCCGGTCGCTGCTCTTCTCCTATCCGGGCCTCCGCATCACGGCCTACATCGGGGAGTACCAGAAGGCGCTGCGCAGGATCCGGGAGGAGCGGGTCGGTCCCGGGCTCATGCTCGCCCTCTTCCTCGGCTCTTCCCTGGGGAATCTGAACCCGGAGGAGCGGCGCGCTCTGCTGCGCGACGTGCGGGACCTGCTGAACCCCGGCGAGGGCTTCCTCCTGGGAGTGGACCTCAAGAAGTCCGAGAGCGTGATGATCCCCGCCTACGACGACGCCCTGGGGGTGACGGCGGCTTTCAACCTCAACCTGCTGGCCCGGGTCAACTGTGAGCTGGGGGGCGGGTTCGACCTCCGCGCCTTCCGCCACCGGGCGCTCTATAACCGGGAGAAGGGGCGGATCGAGATGCACCTGGAGAGCCGCCGCGCCCAGACGGTGGAGATCCGTGAGCTGGGGATCGAGGTCTCCTTCGCCAAGGGGGAGACGATCCACACCGAGAGCTCCCACAAGTTCGACCGCGAGCAGATCGTGGCCCTGGCGGCGGACACCGGCTTCGAGCTGGGGAAGGCCTGGACGGATTCCGCGGGGCGGTTCGCCTCGAACCTGCTGATCGCCCGGTAGGCCGCGCCGGAGCCCCGCCCTTTTGACAAGCACCCCTCCTCCACGTAGCATTCCCCGTCCGTGCCGGCGTAGCTCAGCTGGTTAGAGCGCCTGACTGTGGATCAGGAGGTCTCCGGTTCAAATCCGGACGTCGGTACCAAACCCCTTCTTTTTCTTGACAGCAGTACCTGCAGTTCGCTGGAGGACGTTCCCATGACAGAGACGGTGGAACCGCGGGTCTCGCGCGGGCTGCGCGATCTCCTGCCCGCCGAGATGCTGGCGCGCCAGTGGATGATCGACACCATCCGCGGCGTCTACGAGCTCTACGGCTTCGTGCCGATCGTCACTCCGGCGATCGAATACCTCGACGTGCTGCGCGGCTCCTCGGCCGGCGCCGAGGCCCAGCAGTCGATCTTCACGGTGCAGAACCCGGAGAAGGAAGAGCTCGGGCTGCGCTTCGACCTCACCGTCCCCCTCGCCCGGGTCATCGCCCAGTACCGCGATCTGCCGCGCCCGTTCCGCCGCTACCAGGTGTCGCCCGTCTGGCGCGCCGACAAGCCGGACAAGGGGCGCTTCCGCGAGTTCACCCAGTTCGACCTTGACTCGGTCGGGGTGGAGTCCGAGATCGCCGACACCGAGATCCTCGCCGGCATGTGCGACACCCTGAACGCGCTGAAGGTGGGGCCGTTCCGGGTGCGCTTCTCCTCGCGCGGCATCCTCAACGCCCTGCTCGCCTATGCCGGCATCCCTCCCGAGCAGGGGGCGGACGTCTTCCGCGTCCTCGACAAGCTGGACAAGGTCGGCCCCCAGAAGGTCCGGCAGGAGCTGACGGCAGGCTACGTCGACTCCTCGGGCGATCCGATCCGCGGGGTGGGCCTCAGCTCGGAGGCGGTGGACCGGATCGAGCGCTTCCTCCGCGTCCGCTCGGACGACCGCCGCGAGGTGGTGGCCGAGCTCCGCGACCTGCTGGCCGGGGTCGAGGGGGCCGAGCGCGAGATCGCGCTGGTGGAGCGGATCTCGAACCATCTCTACGCCCTGGGGTACGGCGAGGACCAGGTGTCGCTCGACCTCTCGATCGCCCGCGGCCTCGCCTACTACACCGGCCCGGTCTTCGAGGCCGTCCTGCTCGACGCGCCGCAGTTCGGCTCGATCTTCGGCGGCGGCCGCTACGACGGCCTGGTGATGCGCTTCCTGGGCGAGAAGGTCCCCGCCGTGGGCGCCTCGATCGGCGTCGACCGCCTGCTGGCGGCGCTGATCCACCTCGGGCGCACCGGCCACCAGAAGTCCACCGCCAAGGTGCTGATCACCAACATGGATGCCGGCCTCGCGGACGACTACGTCGCCATGACCTGGGAGCTGCGCCGGGCGGGGATCCCGACCGCAGCTCTACCTCGGCACGGCCAAAGGGCCGGGCAAGCAGCTCAAGTACGCGGACGCCTGGGGCGTGCCGATCGCCATCCTCTACGGCTCGAACGAGAAGGAGAAGGGGATCGTCACCGTCAAGGACATGGAGATGGGCCGCCAGCGCGCCGAGGCGCTCGCCAAGCGCCAGGAGTGGCTGGAGGAGCGGCCCGGGCAGCGCGAGGTTCCCCGCGCGGAGCTGGCGGCAACCCTCCGAGAGATGCTGGACCAGATCGAGGCGCAGCGGCGGTGAGCAGCGACGCTGGCCATCCCTCTTCCGTCGTCCTCGACGGCGGCTCGCTGACCCTGGAGGACCTCGCCCGCCTCGCCCGCGATCCGCGGGTGCGGGTGGAGATCGATCCGGAGGCCTGGGCGCGCGTCGAGGCGAGCCGGGCGCAGATCGAGGGGATCGTGGCCCGCTACGCCGAGGAGTGGAAGAAGGAGGGGGGGCGGCCGGTCCTCGAGTACGGCGTCACCACCGGCTTCGGCGAGTTCAAGAACGTCCCCATCGCTCCCGACTGCCTGGAGGAGCTGCAGCGCAACATCCTGCTCAGCCACTCCGTGGGGGTGGGGGAGATGGCCGATCCCGGCAACCCCGCCAACTACTTCGAGCCGGACGTGGTGCGGGCGGCGCTCGCCATCCGGCTCAACGCCTTCCTCAAGGGACACTCGGGGCTCCGTCGCAAGGTGGTGCTCGCCGTGCAGGCGATGCTCAACCAGGGGATCGTGCCGCTGGTGCCCATCCGCGGCTCGGTGGGATCGAGCGGCGATCTCTGCCCGCTGGCCCAGCTCTTCGTGGTGCTGCTGGGGGAGAGCCGGTACTACGTGGTGCGCGAGCCCGAGGACCTTGCCTATCGGGAACGCCAGTTGCGCAGCGGTCTCGACCATCTCCTGGAGGATCTCGGGACGGAGGAGATTCCCGCGCTGAGCCACAAGGACGGCCTGGCGCTCACCAACGGCGCCACCTTCTCGGCGGCCCTCCTGGCCCTCGCCGTGCACGATGGCGAGCGGCTCGCCCGGACGGCGGACGGCGCCCTGGCGCTCAGCCTGGAGGCCGTCTGCGGCTGCGCCCGCGCCTTCGATCCTCGCGTCCACCAGGCCCGGGGGCTCGCCGGGCAGATGGCGACCGCGGCGAACGTCCGCGAGATGATCCGCGGCAGCCGGCTGATCGAGAAGGCGGGCGCGGTGCAGGACGTCTACTCGTTGCGCTGCGCTCCGGCGGTCCACGGCGCCGCCCGGGACGCCATCGCCTACGCCCGCCGGGTGGCCGAGGCGGAGATCAACGCCGCCACCGACAACCCGCTCTTCTTTCCCGGCGACGAGACGCCCCCCTTCGATCACGAGTTCGCGGCCAACTGGCCCGCGGGATATGACGGCCGGGAGCGGGTCTCGTACTCGGCGGGCAACTTCCACGGCGAGCCGGTCGGCATGGCGGCGGACGTGCTGGCGATCGCGCTCGCCGAGCTGGCGAACATCTCCGAGCGGCGCACCCAGATGCTGCTCGACAGCCACCACAACCGGAACCTCCCCTCGAACCTGATCCCGCACCGGGGGATCAACTCGGGGTTGATGATCGTCCAGTACTGCGCGGCGGGGATCGTCTCCGAGAACAAGGTCCTGACGCACCCGGCGAGCGTGGATTCCATTCCGACCTCCGCCAACTCCGAGGATCACAATGCCATGGCCACCATCGCGGCCCGCAAGGTGCGGACGGTGCTGCGGAATGGCCAGGCGGTCCTCGCGATCGAATTGCTGGTGGCCGCTCAGGCGGTGGAGTGGCGGGTGGCGATGGAGATCGATCCCGTTCAGTCCCGCCCGAAGGCGTCCATGGATTGGGACCGCGCCGGACAAGAGGCGGAGGAGTTCGAGGAGCGGACCCGCCCCGAGCGGCGGCAGGAGATCGCGGCGAAGCTCGGCGAAGGCACCCGGCGGCTCTACCTCCAGGTGAGGGAGGCGGCGCCGACAATGCTGCGGGACCAGGTGCTGGAGGGGGATCTGCGGGCGGTGCGGGGGCTGGTGGAGAGGTTCGGGGCGGCGGACAAGGATTGACTACCCCGGCCGCCGGATCGCCACGACCGTCTCGTCCTCGGTGAGGTACCCCGCGTCGGCCCAGGCGTCCAGCCCTCCTTCGAGGGGGCGGACCCGGGTAAAGCCTTTTTCCATCAGGGCGCGAGCCACACGGGCCGCGGAAGCTTCGTTCGGTCAGGCACAGTAGGCGACGATCTCGCGGTCCCTGGGGATCTCGTCGAGCCGGATGGCGATCTCGTCAATGGTCATCCTCAGCGCTCCGGGGATGCGCCGCGGGTCGTGGAGGTGGGAGGAGCGGTTGCGCACGTCCACGATCGTCGGGGCGTTGCCGGAGTCCATCAGGCGCTTCAGCTCGGCGACCGAGATGCGGGCGAGCCGCAGGATCTTCATCACCCGCCGCCGCTGCCACCACTTCCACAGGATCACCAGCGCCAGGGCGGCCCCCAGCACCACGCCGGCCCAGAAGCCGAGGTCCTCCAGGTGTGTGAGCACCTGGTCCACGGCGTGGTGGAAGACGAAGCCCACCAGCACGCCGGAGCCGAGCCAGAGGAGGCTGCCGAGGCCGTCCCAGAAGAGGAACGAGACGAGGGTCTTGCCCATCGCCCCGGCGAGCGGCGGCGCGATGGTGCTGTAGCCGGGGAGGAACTTGGCATAGAGGAGCGAAGGCATGCCGGCCCGCTCGAACAGGTCCTCCGTGCCGCGGACACAGGAGTCGGGCGAAAGCGAAAGCCGGCAGACCGTCCGCAGGACCCGGTGACCCTGCCAGCGGCCGATCAGGAACCAGATCGTGTCGGCCGCCAGGGAGGCCACGAGCGCCACGGCGAGCAGGGGAAGGAGGTGCATCCGCCCACCCTGCACGAGAGCGCCGGCCACGATCAGGACCGGCAGGGCGGGGATCGGCGCCCCGATCTGTTCCAGCAAGACGTTGCCGAAGACGACGGCGAGACCATAGCGCAGGAGATAGGCGGCGAGCTTGTGCATGCGATCCTCGGAGAGGTTGACGAAAGACGGCGGCTCATTGTCGCATGGGGAGAGGAGTCAGGCGCGACTTCCGCTTGACAGCCCGCCGTCCCCCTGGGGTAAGCTTCCGCGCCTGAACGGGATTCCGATGATGCGCCTGAACACCCTCCGCCGTCCCGAGATCTCCAACGCCCGGGGCTGGCGTGCGCACGGCCATCATCACTCCGTGAACTGAGCCGGGCTCCGTCCCGGTCGCGCGGACCCGGGACGAGAGACCGCCTGCCGTCACACGCCGCCTCCTTCCGGGTTCTGGAAGGAGGTTTTCGTTTTGGAGACAGCTCCAGCCGCACCGGCCCGCGCCACGCTGGTCGCGACCGTCACCACCCTCCCCGGGGAGAGCTTCGGTCCCTTGATGGCCGCCGCTGAGGGCGTCGACTGGCTGGAGATCCGTGCCGATCTCGTCGGGGACCTCGACGCCGCGCGCCTGCGGCCCCTCTTTCCGGGCAAGCTCCTCTATACCCTGCGCAGCCGGGCCGAGGGGGGCGCCTCCGAGGGCACCCCCGAGCGCCGCCGCAAGCGGCTGATCGAGGCGGCGGCCCGCTACGACCTGGTGGACCTCGAAGCGTCGCGCGACCTGACGCCGGAGGTGCTCGCCGCCGTGCCGCCCGAGAAGCGGGTGATCTCCTGGCACGGTCCGGCGCCAGGGCTCGACGGCCTCAGGGCCACGTTCGACCGGATGGCGGTCCACCCCGCGGCGCTCTACAAGCTGGTGCCCACGGCCGCGCAGCCGGGGGACGAGATCCCGGCGCTGCTGCTCCTCGCCTCGCTCGGCCGCCGCGACGTCGCCGCCTTCGCCGCCGGCCCCGGGGGCGCCTGGACCCGGCTGGTCGCCCCCCGCCTCGGCGCGCCGGTCGTCTACGGCGCCCTGGGCGAGGTGCCGGGAGCGCCGGGGCAGATCTCGATCGAGCGCCTGCGGCGCGATTACGGCCTGCCGGAGCTGCCGCGGATCGAGGCGCTGTACGGCCTGGTCGGCAATCCCGTCACCCACTCGCTCTCGCCGCGCATCCACAACGCGGCCTACCGGGCGCTCGGCATCCCGGCGGTCTACCTGCCCTTCCACACCGCCTCCTTCGGCGACTTCTGGCTGGAGGTGATGGAGAACGGCGCGCTGGACGCGATCGGGCTCCCCATCCGCGGGCTCTCGGTCACCGCGCCGTTCAAGGAGTCGGCCCTGGCGGTCTGCGGGGCGGAGAGCCCGCTGGTCACCCTGATCGGCGCCGCCAACACGCTGGTGTGCAACCAGGGGGTGTGGGAGGCCGAGGCGACCGATCCGGACGGCGTCGTGCTGCCGCTGCGCGACCGCGGGCTCGATCTCGAACGGATGGCGGTGGCGGTGGTGGGAGCCGGCGGCGCGGGGCGTTCGGCCGCGGCCGGGCTCGTCCGGGCCGGGGCGCGGGTGACGATGTTCAACCGCGATCCGGAGCGGGGCAGGAGCTCCGCCGACTATTTGTCGATCAATCATCTGAAGGTCGATTTCGTCCCCCTCTCCGACCTCGATCCCTCCCGCTTCGACCTGCTGGTCAACGCCACCTCGCTGGGCCGTGGGGATGACGATCCCCTGCCGTTCGACGTCGAGCGGCTGCGCTCCGGCGCGGTGGTGATCGACCTCGTCTACCTGATGGACCGGCCGACCCGCCTGCTGGCGGCGGCAGCGGCGCGCGGGGCGGTGGCGGTCGACGGCCGGGAGGTGCTGGTCGACCAGGCCCGGGGGCAGTTCAAGCTGATGACGGGGCGCGATCTGCCGCTCCCCCTCGCCCGCCGGGCCGCCGGGCTGGAGGAGACGATATGAGGATCTCCGCCGGCCGGGTGATGAACCGCGCCTCGTACCAGCGCCATCGCGCGCTCCTCAACGATTGGATCGGCCGCCTGGCGGCGGCGGGGGTAGTCTCTTGAGCCCGATCGAAGTCCTGAAGCCAACATCCCGCGCCGGCCGCCGGGCGGTCGAGCGCCTCGTCCGCCGCGGCGAGACCGTGCTGAACGCCAAGACCCTGAGCCGGACGGAGAAGATCGTCCGCGACGTGCGCAGGAACGGCGACCGCGCCCTGCTCGATCACGCCCGCCGGCTCGACGGAGCCGAGGCGGAGTCGGTCGCCGGCCTCGCGCTCGCCCCCCTGCCGGGGGACGCGGCGGACGGCGCGGATCTCCCCGCCGGGTTCGTCGAGGCGCTGGAGCGGGCCATCGTCGCCGTCGAGCGCTTCCACGCGCCGCAGGCGCGGACCGGCTACCGCCTGGAGGAGGAGGGGGTGGAGCTGGAGGAGCGGGTCACGCCTCTCCGCCGGGTCGGCCTCTATATCCCCGGCGGCCGGGCGAGCTATCCCTCGACCGCGGTGATGACCGTGGTGCCCGCCCGGGTGGCCGGCGTCCAGGAGATCGCGGTGGCGACCCCGCCCGCTTCCTACCGCTCGAACCCGGCCCTGCGCTATACGCTCTCCCGCCTGGGGGTGACCGAGGTGTGGGGGATGGGCGGCGCGCACGCGGTGGCGGCGTTCGCCTACGGCACGGAGACGGTCCGCCGGGTGGACAAGATCGCCGGTCCGGGCAACGCCTGGGTCACCGCGGCCAAGAAGCTGGTGGTGGGGGACGTGGGGATCGACGGCCTCGCCGGTCCGAGCGAGGTGGTGATCGTGGCCGATCCCACCGCCGATCCGGGCGACCTGGCGGCCGACCTGCTGGCCCAGGCCGAGCACGATCCGCTGGCCGCCGCGGTGCTGATCACCACCGACGCCAAGCTCGCCAGGCGGGTCTCGGCGGAGATCGACCGCCAGCTCGACGGCCTGGCGACGGCCGAGACGGCCCGCGCCTCGCTGGAAAACTTCGGCGCCGTCTTCGTGGTGGAGGGTCTCGAGGAGGCCCTGGAGCTGGTCGAGCGCATCGCTCCCGAGCACCTGCAACTGGTGGGCCGCGAGGCGGAGGTCCTCGCCCTGCACGTCCGCGCCGCCGGGGCGATCTTCATCGGTGCCTCGACGCCGGAGGTCTTCGGCGACTACGTGGCGGGGCCGAGCCACGTGCTCCCCACCTGCGGCAGCGCCCGCTTCGCCTCCTCGCTGGGCGTCGAGGACTTCCTGCGCCGCAGCCATACCCTGCGCTTCACGCCGGTCGCGGCGAGCCACCGCGCGGCGGCCTCGGCGGCGCTGGCCGAGGCGGAAGGGCTGCCCGGGCACGCGGCGGCCGCGCGGCGGCGGCTGGGGTGACCGGCGGAGATCACGCGGGAGCTCAGGAAGCGCCACGGTTTGGCCCCGGCGGAGCACTAGGTATGCGGAGCTCGAACGATTGCCTTGTTTTGCTTTGGAGGTCATCCCATGTCTGAGGGGGGTCCACGCCGGCCGTGCCGCGCCGTGCCGCACGTCCGCGAGTTTCTCGCCGACAGCCTGACGCCGCTCGCCGTCTACCGCCGGCTCTCGGCGCTCTCGCCGCACCGGTTCCTGTTCGAGAGCGTGGCGGGCGGCGACCGGGTGTCGCGCTTCAGCTTCCTGGGCGCGGCGCCGCGGGAGATCTACCGGCTCTACCCCGACCACCTGGAGGTCGAGCGCAAGGGCAAACGCGAGCGCCTCCCCGGCGAGCCGCTCGACGCCCTCCGCGCCGCGGTCAACTCGATCGGCTCCGAGTCCGGTCCCATCCCGTTCACCGGCGGCTTCGTCGGCTACTTCGGCTACGACCTGATCCGGCTGGTCGAGCGGCTGCCGGACCGTCCGGCCGACCCTTTCGGCCTCCCCGTGGCGCTGCTCGCCCGCTTCGACACCCTGGTCGTCTTCGACCACGCTCACCAGCGGGTGCTGGCGATCGCCAACGAGATCGAGGGGGAGGTGAGCCTCGACGAGGCCGAGAAGGAGCTGGCGCGCCTGTCGCGGCTGCTCACCGAGGAGGCGGGGGGCGGCGGCGTCGCCATGCCGGGGCAGACGCCCGGGCCGGCCGCCACCGACCTGCCGAGCCTCGATAGCGGCTCCTTCCGCCGCGCCGTGCTCGCCGCCAAGGAGCGCATCGCCGCCGGGGACATCTTCCAGGTCGTGCTCGCCCGCCGCTGGCGGGTGCCGCGGCGGATCGAGCCGCTCGCCCTCTACCGCGCGCTCCGCATGGTCAACCCGAGCCCCTACATGGTCCTGCTGGAGTCGCCGGACGTGTCACTCGTCGGCGCCAGCCCCGAGATGCTGGTGCGCAAGCAGGGGCGGCACATCGAGACCCGCCCGATCGCCGGCACCCGGCCGCGCGGCATGGACGCCGACGGGGACAAGCGCCTGGCCGAGGACCTGCTGGCCGATCCCAAGGAGCGCGCCGAGCACGTGATGCTGGTCGACCTCGGCCGCAACGACCTCGGCCGGGTGGCCGCGCCCGGCAGCGTGCGGGTGCCGACCTTCATGGAGGTCGAGCACTACAGCCACGTCATGCACCTGGTCTCCAGCGTCGAGGCCGAGCTGGCGACGGGCAGGGACGCGCTCGACGCGCTGCTCGCCTGCTTCCCGGCCGGCACCGTCTCGGGCGCTCCCAAGATCCGGGCGATGGAGATCATCGACAGTCTGGAGCCCCAGGCCCGGGGACCCTACGCCGGCGCCGTGGGCTATCTCTCCTTCTCGGGAGACCTGGACACCTGCATCGCCATCCGCACCCTGGTGGTGCGCGAGGGGGAGACCTCCGTCACCGCCGGGGCCGGCATCGTGGCCGACTCCGATCCCGCCGCCGAGGAGCGGGAGACCAAGAACAAGGCGGCCGCGCTGCTCACCGCTGTGGCGCTCGCCGAGGAGCTGGAGAGACGCTCGTGATCCTGATGATCGACAACTACGACTCGTTCACCTACAACCTCGTGCAGATGCTGATGACCGCGGGAGCGGAGGTCGAGGTGGTGAGGAACGACGCCGCGAGCGTCGAGGCGCTGCTGGCCCGCGCTCCCGAGGGGATCGTGCTCTCCCCCGGCCCGGGCCGCCCCGAGGACGCCGGGGTCTGCCTCGACCTGCTCCGGCGCCGGGCGCGGGTGCCGCTGCTCGGCGTCTGCCTCGGCCATCAGGCGCTCGGGGTGGCCTTCGGGGCCACCGTCGACCGCGCCCCGCGGCTGATGCACGGCAAGACCTCCCCCGTCCGCCACCAGGACGCCGGGATCTTCGCCGGCCTGCCCGATCCCTTCGAGGCGACCCGCTACCACAGCCTGGAGGTCAAGGAGCCGACGCTGCCAGCCGAGCTCGAGCCCCTCGCCTGGGCGGACGACGGCACCCTGATGGGAATGCGCCACCGCGATCTCCCCTACTGGGGGGTGCAGTTCCACCCGGAGTCGGTGCTCACGGCCTCGGGCCCTCACCTGCTGGGCAATTTCCTCGATCTCTGCCAGCAGGGGGTGTCTGGGTCCGCGTCCGCGTCCGCGGAGAGCGCCGATGCCGCTTGAGGTGCGCGCGGCGCTGACCCGCCTGACGGCCGGCGAGAGCCTCACCCGCGAGGAGACCGAGGATCTCTTCGGCCAGCTCATGGACGGCCAGGTCACCGAGACGATGAAGGCGGCGCTGCTGATCGCCCTGCGGATGAAGGGGGAGGCGGTCGCCGAGATCACCGGCGCCGCCGCCGCCATGCGCAGCCGGTCGATCCCCATCCCGCACCGCACGGAGGGGCTGGTCGACACCTGCGGCACCGGCGGGGACGGCCGGGGGACGTTCAACATCTCGACCGCCGCGGCGCTGGTGGCGGCGGCGGCCGGCGCGCCGATCGCCAAGCATGGCAACCGCTCGGTCTCCAGCCGCTCCGGCAGCGCCGACGTGCTGGCCGCCCTGGGGGTAAAGATCGAGATCGACCCGGAGACCACCGGCCGCACGCTCGACGCGGTGGGGATCGCCTTCCTCTTCGCCCCCCTGCTGCACCCGGCCATGCGCGAGGTGATGCCGGTGCGCCGGGAGCTCGGCCTGCGCACCATCTTCAACCTCCTCGGCCCGCTGACCAACCCGGCCGGCGCCCGCCGGCAGGTGATGGGGGTCTACGCCGAGAGCCTGGTCGAGCCGATCGGCCACGTGCTGCGCGACCTCGGGGCCGAGCACGCCCTGGTGGTCCACGGCGACGGGCTCGACGAGATCACCACCACCGGCCGTACCCGGGTCGCCGAGGTGCGCGGCGGCGAGGTGCGGATGCTCGACCTGGAGCCGGAGCGGTTCGGCCTCCGCCGCGCCCGCCAGGAGGAGCTCGCGGGCGGCACGCCGGAGGAGAACGCCGCCGCCGCCCGCCGCGTCTTCGACGGCGAGGCGGGACCGCTCGCGGACGTCACCGCGCTCAACGCCGGCGCCGCCCTCTACGTCGGCGGCCTCGCCCCGACCCTGGAGGAGGGGGTGGAGCGCGCCCGCCGGACCCTCGCCTCGGGGGCGGCGGCGCGCAAGCTGGAAGAGTTGAGGAGCTTCACCGGATGAGCGCGCCCGACATCCTGCTGCGCATCACCGAGCGCCGGCGGCAGCGGATCGCCGAGGCTGGCGGGGCCGATTCCACGGACTGGGCGGAGGGGACGCCGCGCACGGCCGCGAACAACGCCTTCCTGGGACATCTGGAGGCGCGGCGGCGGGACCCGGCGATCATCGCCGAGGTCAAGATGGGCTCCCCCCGGCTCGGCTCCCTCCACGGCCGGGTCGATCCGGTCTCCCAGGCCCGCCTCTACGCCGAGAACGGCGCGGCGGCGCTGTCGGTGGTGGTCGAGCCCGACTTCTTCCATGGCGGCTACGACCTGCTCGCCGCCTGCCGCGCGGCCTCGGGGCTGCCGGCGATCGCCAAGGACTTCATCGTCGATCCCCTCCAGCTCACCTGGGCACGCGACGCCGGGGCGGACGCCATCCTGCTGATCGCCGCCCTCTACGAGGCGGAGGAGATGGCGCGCTACGCCCGCCTCGCCCGCGGCCTCGGGCTGGTGCCGCTGGTCGAGACCCACGACGCGGACGACATCGCCAAGCTCGGCGGCGAGCCCTGGGAGCTGGTCGGCATCAACAACCGCGACCTGCGCACCTTCGACGTCGATCTCCAGCGCTCGATCGCGCTGCTCGCCGGCCTCCCCCGCGAGGCGGTCAAGGTGGCCGAGAGCGGCATCCGCGACGCCCTCGACGTGGCCCTGCTCTCCGAGAGCGGCTTCGACGCCTTCCTGATCGGCGAGACGCTGCTGCTCGCCGAGGACCCGGCGGCGAAGCTGCGCGGGCTGCTGATCGGAGCGGAGGTGTGAAGGTGAAGGTCAAGGTGTGCGGCGTCACCGATCCCGCCAACGCCCTGGCGGCGGTTGAAATGGGGGCGGACTATCTGGGGTTAAACTTCTATCCAGGCAGTCCGCGGTTCGTCACCGTCGAGCGGGCGCTGGAGATCGCCGGCGCGGTGCGCGGCCGGGCGCCGCTGGTGGGCGTGTTCGTCGACGCGCCGATCACCGAGATCGGGGATACCGTGGAGCGGGTGGGGCTCGACCTCGTCCAGCTCAGCGGCGGCGAAGGCCCCGAAACCGCGGCCCCGTTCGCCGGCCGGACGATCAAGGCCTTCCGCACCGGCGGGCCGCCCTCCCGCGAGGAGCTGGCGGCCTGGAGCGAGGCCTGGGGGATCCTGATCGATGCCCCGCACGGCACGCTCTACGGCGGCACCGGCGAGGCCTGGGATTATGGTGGAGTCAATGGTGGGATCGACGGCCCGGAGCTGGCCGGCCGGCGGCTGTTCCTGGCCGGCGGCATCGGGCCGGACAACGCCCGCCGGGCGGTCGCGGCGGCCCGGCCCTACGCGATCGACGTCTGCTCGCGGGTGGAGTCCGCCCCCGGGATCAAGGATCTGGAGCTGCTGCGGCGGCTCTTTCAGGAGGTGAAGCATGGCGAAACCCCGACCTCTCCCTGACCCGGAGGGTTACTTCGGCCCCTATGGCGGCCGCTTCGTTCCCGAGACGCTCATGGCCCCCCTGGCCGAGCTGACCCGCGCCTACGACCGGGCGCGGCGCTCCCGCCTCTTCCGCCGCGACCTGACGGCGCTGCTCAACGACTTCGCCGGCCGCCCGACGCCGCTCTACTTCGCCGAGCGGCTGTCGGACGAGCTGGGCGGCGCGCGCATCTTCTTCAAGCGCGAGGACCTGCTCCACACCGGCGCCCACAAGATCAACAACGCCCTCGGCCAGTGCCTGCTCACCCGGCTGATGGAGAAGGAGCGGGTGGTGGCCGAGACCGGCGCCGGCCAGCACGGGGTGGCCACCGCCACCGCGGCGGCGGCGCTCGGCCTCTCCTGCGTCGTCTACATGGGGAGCGAGGACATGCGCCGCCAGCGCCTCAACGTGGACCGCATGCGCCTGCTCGGCGCCGAGGTGGTGCCCGTCGACTCCGGCAGCCGCACGCTCAAGGACGCCATCAACGAGGCGATGCGCGACTGGGTCACCAACGTCAACTCCACCCACTACGTGCTGGGCTCGGTGCTCGGTCCCGACCCGTTCCCGCGCATGGTGCGCGACTTCCACCGGGTGATCGGCGACGAGGCCCGCCTGCAGCTCAAGCGGCAGACCGGCACCGAGGCGCCCGACCTGGCGATCGCCTGCGTCGGCGGCGGCAGCAACGCCATCGGCCTGTTCACCGCCTTCCTGGAGGACCGCCGGGCGCGCCTGATCGGCGTCGAGGCCGGCGGCCGCAGCGCCGGCCGCGGGGAGCACGCGGCGCGCTTCGCCGGCGGCTCGCTCGGCGTGCTGCACGGCACCCGCACCTTCGTGCTGCAGGACGAGGAGGGGCAGATCGCCCCCACCCACTCGGTCTCCGCCGGGCTCGACTACCCGGCGATCGGCCCCGAGCACGTCTGGCTGCACGACCAGGGGCGCGTCGAGTACACCTCGTCCACCGACGAGGAGGCGATCGCCGCCTTCCACCGGATGGCCCGCACGGAAGGGATCCTGCCCGCTCTCGAGAGCTCCCACGCCATCGCCGAGGCGATCAAGCGCGCGCCGCGCCTGTCGCGCAAGCGCGTCATCCTGGTCAACCTCTCGGGGCGCGGGGACAAGGACGTCGAATCCGTGCTCGCCTGGGATCGCGAGCACGCGGACAACGGCAACGTGGAGTCCTTCGCCGAGGCGGCGGCCGCCCGGCAACCCCGGCATTGAGGAGAGACGAGATGAGCGCGATCGACGAGGTCTTCTTCAACTGCGCCCACGACGGACGGGCGGCCTTCATCCCCTTCATCATGGCGGGCGACCCGAGCCTGGCGGCGACCGCCGAGCACCTCGACGCGCTCGCCGCGGGCGGCGCCGACATCATCGAGCTCGGCGTGCCGTTCAGCGATCCGATCGCCGACGGTCCGGTGAACCAGCGGGCCGCCACGCGCGCGCTGGAGGCGGGGACCAAGATGTCGGGCATCCTGCAGATCGTCGCCCGGCACCGCGACAAGATCGGCGTGCCGATCGTCCTGTTCACCTACTTCAACCCGATCCACGCCCGCGGCGTCGAGCGTTTCGCCGAGCAGGCCGCCGCCTCCGGCGTCGACGGCGTGCTCTGCGTCGACCTGCCGCCGGAGGAGGGGGAGCGGGAGTTCATCCCCGCCCTGCGCGCGCAAGGGGTGGACACCATCTTCCTGCTCTCGCCCACCAGCACCCGCGACCGGGTGAGCACGGTGGCCGGGGCCTCGACCGGCTTCGTCTACTACGTCTCGCGCACCGGGGTCACCGGCGAGCAGACCGCTCTCGCCACCGACCTGGTGCGCGAGGTCAAGCGGCTGCGCAAGCGGATCGATCCGCCGCTCGCCGTGGGCTTCGGCATCTCGACCCCGCAGCAGGTGGCGGAGGTGGGGGAGATCGCGGACGGCGTCGTGGTGGGGAGCGCCCTGGTGCGGCTGATCGAGGAGCAGGGGGGCAGCCCCTCGCTGCCCGCCGTCCTCGAGGGCAGGGTGCGCGAGCTCTCGGCCCCCCTGCGGCAGCGCGGAGAGAGGCGGCGCGCATGAGCGAGCCGGTCGAACCACCGGGCGAGCGCCGCCGGCAGGAGCGCGAGATCGCGGCCCTGGTCCACGGCCGGTATCTCCTCGAAGCTCCCACCGAGCCCGCGGGGTGCCCCCTGCTGGTGGGGTTCCACGGCTACGGCGAGAACGCCGAGCGGCACCTGGAGGAGCTGCGCCGCATCCCGGGCTCTTCCCGCTGGGTGCTCTGCGCCGTGCAGGCCCTGCACCCCTTCTACAACCGCACGGGGGGCGTAATCGCCAGCTGGATGACCCGCCAGCAGCGCGAGCGGGCGATCCTCGACAACCTGCGCTACGTGGCCAGCGTGGTCGCCGAGGTCAAGCGCGAGCTGCCCGTCTCCGAGCGCCTCGCCTATCTCGGCTTCTCACAAGGGGCGGCCATGGCCTACCGCGCCGCCGCGGGCTCGGGGCACGCCTGCCGCGGGGTGGTGGTGCTGGGCGGCGACGTCCCGCCCGAGCTCGAGAGCCGCGACCTCGGCCACTTCCCGCCCGTCCTGCTGGGGCGCGGCTCCAGCGAGGAGTGGTACGACGGCGCCAAGATGGAGCACGACGTCGAGCTCCTGCGCCGCAAGCGGGTCGACGTCCGCCCCTTCGTCTTCCAGGGCGGCCACGAGTGGACGAACGAGTTCCGCGCCGAGGCCGGCCGGTTCCTGGACGAGGCGTTTCAGCTGGCGTCTTGAAAAGGCGAGAGCAGAAGGGCGACCGCAGGTCGCCCCTACAACCTCCGGCACGGGTTGAGGTAGGGCGAAGGTTGTAGGGCGACCTGCGGTCGCCCTGCCTGGGCGCGCCTTACCGCCTTCCCGCCCCGACCTCCTGATGGGCGAACAGCTCGACCATCGCCTGGTTGAAGGCGGGGAGGTCGTCGGGCTTGCGGCTGGTGACGAGGTTGCCGTCGGTCACCACCTGCTGATCGACCCAGTTGGCGCCCGCGTTCCTGAGGTCGCTCTGGAGCGACGGCCAGGAGGTCATCTTGCGGCCGCGCACCCCGCCGGCCTCGATCAGCGTCCAGGGTCCGTGGCAGATCGCCGCCACCGGCTTGCCGGCGTCGACGAAGGACTTCACGAAGCGGACGGCCTCGGGGTTCATCCGCAGCTTGTCGGGGTTCAGCACGCCACCGGGCAGCAGCAGCGCGTCGTAGCTCTCGGGCTTCGCCTGCTGGAGCGGGACGTCGACCGGCAGCTTGTCCCCCCACTCCGTGTGGTTCCAGCCCTTCACCTTCCCCTCGGCGGGGGAGACGATCTCGGTCTTCGCTCCCGCCTGGTCCAGGGCCTTCCTGGGCTCGGTCAGCTCGACCTGCTCGAAGCCGTCGGTGACGAGAATGGCGATCCTCTTGCCGTGCAAGTTCTCCATGCTGTGACCTCCTGATCGAAGAGTCCTCCCGGGGAATCCCGGGATGACCGCCGTTCACGGGTCAAAAAGGAGCAACTTGAATGCCAGGGCGGGAAGAAAAAACAAAAAGGGCGCCCGACTCGTCGAGCGCCCTTCAGACGATCGCGACCGGAACCGCGGTTACTTGGCCGGCGGCTGGGTGGTGTCCGAGCCCATGGGCGAGGACGTGGTCATGTCCGAGCCCATACCCGTGGTGGTGGTGCTCGAGGTCATGGTCGAGTCGGTACCCATGCTGCCCATGCTGGTCGAGGTGGAAGTCTCGGTGCTGGTGGACGTGGAGGTCGTGGTGTCGGTCGTGGTCGCGGGGGTCTCCTCGACCTCCGTCTCCTCCTTCTTGCACCCGGCGAAGGGGACCAGAAGGAGGGCGAGCAGGCAGAGAAGCGAAAGGTTAACGGACAGCTTCTTCATTTTGTTTTCTCCCTTGTTAAATGGAACTGATTTAAGACGACGGGACGACCGTTACACTTTGTCGCCCACGGTGATCAGGTTGATGACCCTCTTGACCCCGCCGGTGTGGCGAGCGTACTGCTCGGCCTTGGAGCGGTTCTCGTCCTTCTTCACTCGTCCCTGGAGCGTCACTACGCCCAGATTGGTATCCACGTCGATATTGAACGGGTTGATGTCTCCGTCCGCCGCCAGCTTCGCCTTGACCTTTGCGGTGATGGAGGCATCGTCGATCTGAGTGCCGGCCGACTTCGTCGTGCTGCACGCGCTCAAGGCCATCGCCAGGACCAGCGCGAGGCAGAGGACCGGCACACGCAGCATCCACGCCTGATTACGGTTCATATCATCCTCCTCCTCCACTTCGACCGGTCACGCTTCGAGTCCGTGGCATCAGATCCACGCGTACAGAGTTGCTCTGAAGCAGAATTTGTGCCACAGCCTCCACGTCCAAGTCTCAGTGAGGCGTCGGACGGCACGGGAGTATACAATTTTCCGCGCGGCTCCTCAAGGGGCGAGGAACCCGAGCCGTTCCCAGCGTGTCGTTCCCAAGGTTCGATCCGTACCACCGCGGCCGCCGTCACTCCTCGCGGTAGGTGTTGAGGCGATTGTACAACGTCTTGAGGCTGACTCCCAGGATATCGGCCGTCTTGCGCTTGTTGCCGCCGTACGAATCCAGGGTGGCCATGATCAGGCGGCGCTCCACCTCCTCGATCGAGGTGCCCACCTGGAAGTTCAGGCTCTTGATCAGGCCGGAGTCGCCGCCCACCTCGCGCGGCAGGCAGCGCGGGGTGATCTCGTGGTCGGCCATGATGAAGGCGCGGTGGACCACGTTCTTGAGCTCGCGCACGTTGCCGGGCCAGGAATGGGTGCGCAGCCGGTCGAGCGAGTCCTCGGTCCACACCTTGCTGGTCCCCTGCCGCTCGTTGAGCTGGCCGAGGAAGTAGTCGCCGAGGAGCTGGATGTCCTCGCCGCGCTCGCGCAGCGGCGGCATGTGGATGGGGAAGACCTGCAGCCGGTAGAGCAGGTCCTCGCGCATCTTGCCGTCCTGCACCGCCTTGTGCGGATCGCGGTTGGTGGCGGCGATCACCCGCACGTCGACGTCCACCGCCTGGTCGCCGCCGATGCGCACCACGGTGCCGGTCTCGAGCGCGCGCAGCAGCTTGACCTGCAGCTCGATCGGCATCTCGGTGATCTCGTCGAGGAACAGCGTGCCCATGTGGGCGCGCTCGAAGTAGCCCTTGTGGCGCCGCTGGGCGCCGGTGAAGCTGCCGCGCTCGTGGCCGAACAACTCGCTCTCGATCAGCGTCGGCGAGATGGCGCCGCAGTTGAGCGGCAGGAACGGCGCCTTGGTCCGGCGCGACAGCAGGTGGAGCGTCTGCGCCGCCAGGTCCTTGCCGGTGCCGCTCTCGCCGATCAGGAAGACCGAGGCGTCGGTGGGGGCCACCCGGTTGAGCATCTCGTAGAGCGCCTGCATCGGCGGCGAGGCCCCCAGCAGCAGGCCGAGCCGGCCCACCTCCTGCGTCTCGCCGACCGTGGCGGCGGCCTGCGCCGTGGGCTGGATGCTTGCCACGTTGGCCAGGATGCTCTTCAGGCGCCCGATGTCGAGCGGCTTGGTCAGATAGTCGCTGGCGCCGAGCCGCAGCGCCTGGACGGCGCTCTCGACGTCGGCGTGGCCGGTCATCAGCACCACCTCGGTCGAGGCGCCGAGCTCGAGGTCCTTGAGCAGATCGATGCCGCTGCCGTCCGGAAGATAAAGGTCGACCAGGGCCACGTCCGGCGTCCGGTGGCTCACCAGGGAGCGCGCGTCCCGCAGCGTGCAGGCGGTGTTGGTGGTGAAGCCCTGCCCCTCGATCAGCTCGGCGAGAGCTGAGAGAAAATTGGGGTCGTCGTCGACCGCGAGCGCGTGTGGCATGGTCACCTCACTCCTTGTTCCCGTTACTAGCGTTCCCTGAGATCGGCAATTCTACCTCATAAGCCCGCGCCCCCCCGGCCGCGTCCCCTTCCGGACCCGCGGCGCGCGCCTCGCCGCCGTGCGCGGCGAGAATCTCCCGCGCCACCCAGAGCTGGGCGAGCGCCCCGTCGGGCGAGAAACCGAGGTCGAATCCCGGCGCCGCGGTAGTCCCGGTCATCGCCGCCGCCGCCGACGCCGCCGCCGGCCCGGGGCTGGCGGCCAGCGGGCTCTCCGGGTCCACCACGCCCGCCACGCCGTACAGGCGCAGCCGGGCGCGGCCGTCGCGCCGCTCGAGGAGCAGGTGGAGCTTGCCCTGCCGGGGCACCCCCGCCAGGGCCGCCAGGGAGACGTGCAGGAGCGCCTGCCGCAGCAGGAAACGGTTGCCCTCGACCATCACCGCGCCCTCCGGCAGCTCGGTCTTGACCTGCCCCTGCTGCTTGCGGGCGGGAGCCACCAGCAGGGCCCCCAGCTCCTCGGTCAGCTCGCGCAGGTCGAGGGTCTCCTGGCGGTCGCCGCGGGGCGAGATGTAGGCCAGGAAGGTCTCGAGGCCGCGATGGAGGCGCGACAGCTCCTCCTTGAGCACGCTGACGTAGCGCAGGAGCTTGTCCTTGTTGGCCGGATCGGTGGCGCGGCCGGAGGCCAGCATCTCCTTCAGGATCTCGATGTTGAACACCATGGCGTTGATCGGCGCCCGCAGGTCGTGGGCCACCGCCGGCGAGATCTGCGCCACCGACCGCATCTGCGAGGTCAGGCGGAGATCGCTCTCCAGCCCGGCGAGGGTCGAGAGGCTCTGCACCAGCAGGATGCCGCCGCTCGCCGGATCGCGGCGCAGGTCGAAGAGGAGGCGGCGGCCGGTCTCTTCCCCGCTCTCCGCGGTCGCCGCCCGCGGCAGCGCGAGGACGGCCCGCGAGACGTTCCCGCCAGCGCCGCCAGCACCACTCGTGCCGCCAGCACCGTTCAAGCTCAGGCCCGCCCCCTCCAGGCGCCCCTTCAGCCCCTCCCACAGCCGCTCCAGCTCGAAGCCGTCCGAGCATCCCAGGAGCTCGAGCGCGCGCTCGTCGGCGAACCGCACCCCTCCCTGGGGATCCAGGGCCACGACGCCCGGGCCGAGGAGCTCCGCCAGCTCGTTGCGCGAGGCCTCGGACTCGGACCGCGGGGGGTTCAGCGAATTGTTGGAGACATCCATGGCGCTCTTCTCCATTCCATCGACGTGCCGGAGTCCCCGGCGCGGCGGTATTTATAGAAGGTCGGCCGGCCTCGCGCAAGCGAGCGGCGGACGGGCCCTCCGTGGAAGCGGAAAGCGTAAATTCATCAGATTCTGGAAGCTTTTCGCGCCAGGCGGGTCAGACCAGGAGGTGGACCCGAGCGCGCTCGATCGAAGCCTCTTGAAATGACGCGCCGATCCCTAAAGTGCAGGTTGTGTGCCACGGACGGGAAATTCATGCAAAGGCCCGCCACCCGCCGGCGGCTCCGGCGGGAACGGGCACGGCCGATGCAGGAGAGGAGGCCGTTTCCGCGGGCCGGGAGCGGCGGGAGGCGCCGCTCCGTTCCCTGCCGGGAAGGCTCTTTGGGTATTTGTTGCAACGGAACGCCGGAAACCCGGCAAAGGTGACCCATGTCGACCGCGATCGCCATCGACGAGAGCGAGAAGCTCGATTCCGGACTGACCATCGCCGTCTTCGTCGATCCCGTGGAGAGCGCCAAGGCCGCCGGTCTGCGCTACGTCACCGACGACGAGCCGGGCATCCGCCGCAAGAAGCGCGGCAAGGGGTTCACCTACGTCGATCCGCAGGGGCAGACGGTGAAGGACGCCAAGACGCTCGAGCGCATCGGCAAGCTGGTCATCCCGCCCGCCTGGACGGACGTCTGGATCTGCCCCCGGGTCAACGGCCATCTCCAGGCGACCGGGCGCGACGCCCGGGGACGCAAGCAATACCGCTATCACGCCGACTGGCGGGAGGTCCGCGACGAGACCAAGTTCGGCCGCATGATCGCCTTCGGCGAGGCCCTGCCGAAGATCCGCGAGCGGGTCGAGCGCGACATGTCGCAGCGCGGCCTGGGGCGGGAGAAGGTGCTCGCCACCGTCCTCCGGCTGCTCGAGACGACGCTGATCCGCGTCGGCAACAAGGAGTACGTCAAGCAGAACAACTCCTTCGGCCTCACCACCCTGCGCGACCAGCACGTGGACGTCGAGGGCTCCACCCTGCGCTTCGAGTTCCGCGGCAAGAGCGGCAAGGAGCACTCGGTCGAGATCCACGACCGCCGGCTGGCGCGCATCGTCAAGCAGTGCCGCGACGTGCCCGGGCAGAAGCTCTTCCAGTACCTCGACGGCGACGGCGAGCGCCACAGCGTCAGCTCCGAGGACGTCAACGCCTACCTGCGCGAGACCACCGGCGACGACTTCTCCGCCAAGGACTTCCGCACCTGGGGGGGCACGGTGCTCGCCCTCTCGGCGCTGCTGGAGGTCGGCTCCTGCGACAGCGAGAAGGAGGCCAGCCGGGCGGTGGTGGAGGCGATCAAGCACGTCTCCGGACAGCTCGGCAACCGGCCCGCCATCTGCCGCAAGTACTACGTCCACCCGGTGGTGATCGAGAGCTTCCTGGCGGGAACCCTGCGGGAGACCCTGGAGGACGCCGTCGAGGACTCGCCGGAGGACGACGGCGGGAGCGGCCTGCGCCGGCTGGAGGCCCAGGTGCTGCGGCTGCTGAAGGGGCGGATGGAAGGGTAGGAGCTCGAGCGGCAAGAAAGCAGGATGAGAGGGACGTCAGAGACACCAAGGGACATCAGGACACCAGAAAGGACGCCGTTCCGGCCTTCGTCCCTGATGTCCTTGATGTCCCTTTCGTCTCTTTCCCGACTCTGCTACAGACTTCTCAGCAGACCATCTCCTCCTGGAAGATGAAGGTCAGGTTCTCCTCCTCGAAGCGGTCGAAGAATTCCGTCCAGGTGATCTCCTGGAGATCCTCCCCGCTGTCGTAATCGGGGAAATCGATCCGCAATCCACCCGCCGCGACCTCCTTGCGCTCGGAGTCCACGACGGCGGCCGGGCGCCCTCCGCGCTCCTCGGCCCAGCGGCGGATCTGCTCGTGGTCGGTGGTCGTCTTGTTTTCCATGTCGTTTCACCCTTCCCGGGTTGCTGCTACCCGTTGCCGTTGGACCTCCGTTAGGGTGTAGCTCGTCACTCCAGGCAGAACAGTTTCCAGGCGCCGGTTTCTTCCGGCCGGGCCGGCCTTCTCACCGGCTCACCTGACCGCCAGCGCGTCCTCGTTGACGTGGCTCTCGGCGAGCTCGGTCAGCCGCTCGTCGGTCTCCTCCTCCTCCTGGAGGGTGCGCTCGAGGAGGGTGACGTGCTGGTCCTTGCCGAGCAGCTCGGCGTAGGTGCGCACGGTGCCGTAGCCGGCGATCTCGTAGTGCTCCACCCGCTGGGCGCAGGCGATCAGCCCGGCGTCGATCACCGAGGGGTCGCCGCTCATCTTGGTCATCTCGGAGCCCTCCTTGAGCAGCCCCTTCATCCCCTCGCAGGTATGGCCCTTGGGGCTCTCCTTGAGGTCCTGGAAGATCTTCTCCAGCCGGCGGACGTGCTCCTCGGTCTGGCGCAGGTGGTCGGTGAAGCCCTTGCGCAGGTCGGCGGACCCGGAGGCCTCGGCCATCTTCGGCAGCGCCTCGACGATCTGGGTCTCGGCGCTGTAGAGGTCCTTGAGCTGTTCGAGGTAGAGATCCTTGAGCGATTCCAATTTCATGAGCGTTTCTCCTTGTTGTCGATCCCGGTTGTGATGCGAGCCGCCATGACGCGGTCCGCGGGCTCATTCCCCCGCTCACTCCGCAAGATCCGTGCCGGAAGAATCGATCAGGTTTTCTTACGACTTGCCGGAGCGGATGTGGCCGAACTTGATCAATGCGACGAAGAAGAATCCGCCGAGGATGTTGCCGAGGGTGGCCCAGAAGAGGAACTTGCCGAAGTCGGCCGCGGTGGCCCCCTGGCCGGAGAAGACGCCGGCCAGGACCTCCGCCGTCCCCACCACCGCGTGGTGCAGGTGGCAGAGGCCGATCGCCGTGGTCACCAGGGTCACGATGACGATCTGGCCGATGGTGTCGCGGCTCGCCGCCACCAGCCAGGAGAGCAGGCCCATCAGCCAGCCGGCGAGCACGGCGCTGAGCAGGATCACCCAGCCGGGGTGATCCACCAGCCCGGAGGCGATCGAGCCGAACACCTTGGGCTCGATCACCCCGAGCCGCGGCCCGAGGAAGACGAGGAACGCCGCGAAGGCGGCGGCGCCGGCCTGGTTGGCGACGTAGATCAGGCCCCACAGGCGCCCGAGCTGGGCGAGCGAGGCGCGGCCGTCGAGCACCGGCAGCACGGCGAGCGTGGTGTGCTCGGTGAACAGCTCCGAGCGGCCGAGCACCACGAACAGGAAGCCCGAGGCGTACATCAGGGCGACCAGGATCTCGGAGACCGGCTTCGCCAGCACCCCCTCGGTCAGGGTGCGCATCACCGCCATCAGCAGCAGGCCGAGCGAGACGTCGAGCCCCGCCGAGAGCCCCGAGAGCAGGAGGGCCGTCGCCGGCCGCTCCAGCTCGGTCAAGCCGGCGGCGATCTCCTGCTCCAGGATGGTCTCGTAGCTCTTCTGGGGCTCCTCGCCCTTCTCCTCTTCCTTGTTCTGGCTGCGCGAGTCCTGAAGGTCGCTGGCCATGGATCAGCCGCCGTCCCGTCCGTCCACGCGGGGAGCGAGGCGGCCGGTGGCGGCGCGCAGCTCGTCCTCGATCCAGGCGGTCTCTTCGCGCGGCTCGCCCGGCTCGCACGGCTGGCAGACATAGATCTCGTGGCCGGGGCGCTCCAGCACCCGGAGGCCCGCCGAGCGCAGCATCGCCTCCACGGCCGCGTGGTTGGGCGCCCACCAGTTGGTGGGATCGTCCGCCAGCCGGCGCTCGATGAAGGCCATCTTGGGCCATCCCGGCTCCAGCATCGCCTCGCGGCCGTCGATCGCCAGGTCCGCCGGCGGCTCGGCGACCTCCTCGCCCGGCATGGTGAGCGTCTGGAAGATCAGCCGCCGCCCCACCTTGCGCGCCACGATGTCGAGCCCGAGCAGGGGATAGCGCAGGTGGTAGAGCACCCCCATGAAGAGGACGAGGTCGTAGGTCTCCGCGGCGGCCGCGAGGTCGTAGACCTGCATCTGGCGGAAGCGCACGCGCTCTTCGAGGCCGAACTGCCCGGCCGCCCAGCGCGCCTGGCGCAGGTAGTGCGGGTCGTGGTCGATGCCGGTCACCAGCGCCCCCCGGCGGGCGAGCTCGAAGGAGTAGAAGCCGGCGTTGCAGCCGATGTCGAGCGCCGTCCAGCCGTCGAGGTCCGCCGGCAGGTGATCGCGGATCTGCTCCCACTTGAAGGCGGGGAAGTCGCCGCCGAGGAAGTGGTCGGGAACGGTCTGCGTGCCGTCCGGCAGGTGGAGGTTGTGGAACCAGGGACCGAGCGCCGCGATATCGTCCGCGAGCGAGGAGCTCGCCCCCTTCGAGAGGATCGCCATTCCCGAAAAGACAGCAAATCACCTGCCAGGAGAGATCTACGTGGGCAGCGCCGGCCCCTCGATCCTGAAATGCGGGTTCTCGATGATCCCGAAGACGTTGCCGGAGGGATCGAGCACCGTCGCCACCTTGATGCCGCCGCCCACCTCGCGCAGGGCGGAGTGCTCGCGGGCGCCCAGCCGGAGCAGGCGGGCGAGGGCGGCGCCGGCGTCCTCGACCCCCCAGTAGACGGTGACGCCGCCGGCGCCGGGCGCGCCCTCGGAGGTGTCCGGATCGAGCCCCAGCTCGAAGCCGCCGACATTGAAGCCGACGTAGAAGGGCTCGTCGAAGTAGGGATCGGCTCCCAGCACGGAGCGGTACCAGTCCTTCGCCGCGTCGAGATCGGCCACGCGGTAGATGGCGGTGCGCAGGCCGAGGATGGGTTGATCGTCCATGTCGTCTATCCCTCCAATCGCCCTCAAAAATCGCCCTCAAGAATCGCCTGCAGGCGGCCGAGCGCCTGCTTCCAGTAGGCCTTCGACCGGGTGACCGCCTCGGCGTCGGGGAGCTTGGCGTGCTCCACCGCCACCTGGCTCTTCGCCTCCCCCTTGGGGAAGAAGCCGACGTCGACGTTGGTGCCGTCCCCCCAGGAGATCCGCAGCGACTTGTCCGGCGTGGCCTTGCGGATCGTCATCTCCGCCGGCAGCCAGCGGCGGCGGAAGGCCTCGTCGCTCCAGGCCTCGAACAGGCGGTCGACGGGGATGGCGAGGGTGCGGCTGGCGTTGGCCGTGAAGCCGCTCGCCGTCTGGTGCTTCTCGCGCATCCCGCGGGCCTGCTCGTAGTGGACGGTGACCATCTGCTGCCACCAGGGCCCGACCTCGTGCCGGCCGAGGACCGCGACGATCTCCTGGTGTCCCAGCTCCCGGGCGCCGGCCGCGTCCAGGATGCCAAACCACTCGTCCCAGGTCCTGCCGGTCTTTGACTGCACGGCGTCGTCGCTGATGCGCGCGCTCTGCTTCGCCATCGGAGGTCCTCCGTTCGGGAAGGAGGTCAGGGAACGGCCGAAGCATATCAAGGCTCCGAGGGAATGGAGTCAGCGATCGGACCTGATTCGTGGGAAATCCGACCTGGTTCGTGGGAAGTGGGACCTGCGGCGTGGAGAACGCGACCTGCGGGTCACCGACTTTGACCTGTGGGTCACCGACTCTGACCTGTGGGTCACGGACCTGGACCTGCGGGTCACGGACTTTGACCTGTGGGCCACGGGCTCTGACCTGTTGGCTACGGACTCTGACCTATGGGTCACGGACTCTGACCTGTTGGCTACGGGCTTTGACCTGTTGGCCACGGACTCTGACCTGTTGGCTGCGGACCCTGACGTGTGGGTCACGAGCTCTGACCTGTTGGCTACGGGCTTTGACCTGTTGGCCACGGACTCTGACCTGTGGGTCACGGACTCTGACCTGTGGGGTCGTGTCCTAACTCAGTGTGGGCGGTGGGAGGTGGTAAGGAGGGCTGGAGATCTGCGTGCAGACCTCCAGCCTGAACCCCTTCTAGCAGGCGCGCTGAGGGCTGCTACATGGGCAGCTGTCGTTAGTGGCGCAGACGGCAGTTGGAGTGCAGACCCTGAGAGTAACCCCTCCCGTCACCTGAAAGAGCATCGCTACTGTTTCCTTCTTCAGAACTAGCTTCTTTGGCGTCTTCTTCATGGATGTCTCCCTAGTAATGCCAGGGAGCCATCTCCCGGCCTGGGTATTCTAGCTTACCCTGAAGCGCTATCGTCCCGGCCCCTGGTAGAATTCTCCAGGCGTGGCTAGGTTTTGTCGCCGAAAGCCGGATATCCCCCGTGGACCGGGCGAGAAGTTCGAGGAGATGCTGTCCGCATGACTCCCGCGATGAAGGTGGGGCTTGCTCGGAAGCTTTGGACGGTGCGGGACCTGCTGACGGCTTAGCGGGGAGTGCTGGCTATTTCAGCTTTAGCTGTGGGAGAAGGCGCTTTACGCACTCAACTTCAAGGTTCAACTGCCGCACCATTTGACGGACATGGCCCACTTGGATGCTGGGGTTCTCTCGTTTGCCATGCTTGCCGACCGGCAAGTTAGGAAAGGACTCTTTGCCGAAGTAAACAACGTAGTTGTGCTCCCGGAGCTTACGAGTGTGTCCGGGAGCACAACGATCAAGCATTGCCCAGATGTCTTTGATAGGCACCTGGCCGAATGAGCTCAAGCGGCGAGTTCCGCTTCATCCAAGAGGTTGGCCGACGGGGTAGGATGATCCAACAGGACGATCTGTACCCCGATTCTGGACTCGGCCCTTCCCTTGGGAAGCCAGTCCGCGTCTACTTTCCCCTGGCGAACCTCTGAAACCGCTTCATTCCACTCGGTCTCTGTGGGCTTGTTGGTGGCTGTGACGAAGCTGTTTACTTCGCGCTCGAAATCGTCGTAGTCCTTGGCTTCGGCGGCAAGATCGAAGAGCACCGACCTGTATGCCGAGCGGAACTCTGACTGCGCTTCGCCTGGGGTACCGCCTCCCGCAGCAACGCCGCCCGGGTTTACGCCGTACATCCAGAACCCGTCACCCTCATCCACGAGCACGGCGCGTCCGCTCAGGTCTACCCCTGCTACGAAGCCGTTGCCGGCGATAAGATCTCTGAACCCGAAGAGGAGAGGGTAGTGTGTCATTTGGCGCCTCCAAATGCAGCTGGAGCCCTGCGGGAAGGCCCCGCTCTGTGTCTAACACTGCGGGACAGGGCTTGATTCCGGGACATGCTGCAACCACTATACCTGGAAACGGCAGTGCTCTTAGCTGGTGAAATTCATTCTTGGCCGTTTAAACGCGTCTGTCAATGGGGAGAGTGCGGTGGAATTCTTGCGGGTCGCAGCCCTCACGCCGCCGCGCGCGAGGCCAGCAGCCGCAGGGCGTGCCTCTCCAGCTCCTCGGCGCGGTGGGCGGCGGTGTGCTCGCGCAGGACCCGGGCGCGGGCCCGCTCGCCGAGGGCGCGGCGCTCGGGCTCGGGGATCTCCCGCAGGTACTGGAGCACCTCGCCGGGGGTCCTGGCGGTGAGGATCTCCTCGCCGAGCTTGAAGAAGGTGCCCAGCCCCGGCCAGTCGTCGCTGATGATCGGCGTGCCGCAGGCGGCGGCCTCGAACAAACGCACGCTCGGCGAGTAGCCGGCCGCAATCATGTCGGCGCGGGTGATGTTGAGGGTGAAGCGCTGCTGGTTGTAGAACCGCGAGTGCTTCTTCGGCGCCAGATGCTCGAAGCGCTTGACGTTCTTCGGCCAGCGGATCTCCGGCGGATACTGCGGACCGGCGACGGCGAATTTCCCCTGCGGCCAGCGGCGCGCCGGCTCGATCAGCAGCCGCTCGAGCGCCGGCTGGCGGTCGTCGCTGTAGGTGCCCATGTACCCGAGATCCCAGCGCGTCTCGACCTCCTCCGGACGGTAGAGCGCCGGGTCGAAGGAGCAGTAGAGCGCCCGCGCCATGGGCGAGCCGTAGCGCCGCTCGAGCCGCCTGAGCGTCGGCCCGCCGGTGAAGGAGAGGTAGGCGTGGTAGAGCGGGATCAGGTCCGGGGAGAGGTACTCGTAATCCCCCCGCTCCAGCTTGGCGAGAGTCACCGGCGTGTCGATGTCGTAGAAGGCGGTGGCGCCGGTCGCCACCGCGGTCACCCAGCGGCCCACCTCGACCCCCTGCGGCACGTAGGAGCCGACGATCACGAAGTCGGCCCGGCGCACGGCGGGCTCGAAGCGGTCCTTGAGGTCGTCGAGATCCGCGTAGAGCTCGGCGCGGCCGTAGGGGGGCTTGGGGAGGTCGCGGTTCTCCGCGTACCAAGGCACGTCGCGCTCCAGGAAGAGGACGCGGTGGCCGCGGGCGTGGAGCTCGCGCACCAGCCCCCGGTAGGTGGTGGCGTGGCCGTTCCCCCACGACGAGGTGATGGACAGCCCCAGGATCACGATGTCGAGCGGCTCGTGCCTCACGGCAGCGCCTCCAGGCCGGCGGCAAGGCGGGCGCCGGCGCCCGTGGGGGTTTGGAGCCCCAGGATCGACTCGACCTGCGCCGCCCGGTGGGCATAGGTGTGCTCGGCGAGGATCCGCCGCTGCGCCGCCCGGCCCATCCGGCGGGCGTCCTGGGCGGTGAGCCGGCGCAGGCGCGCCGCCACCTCCTCGCCGTCCGCCGCCACGAGCACCTCCCGCTCGGGCTCCAGGAACATCTCGATGCCCTCCCACGCATCGGTGATCAGGCAGGCGCCGGCCCCGGCGGCCTCGAAGACCCGGGTGGCCGGCGAGAAACCGTAGCGGGCCATGCTCTCGCGGCTGACGTTGAGCACCGTCAGCGGGGTGCAGTTGAAGGCGTTGTGATCGCGCGTGTAGACGTGCGCGAGGTACTTGACGTTGCCCGGCATCGATTTATCGGCCCAGCCGTTGCCGCCGAGCAGGAAGCGGCGCTCCGGGCACCCGGCCGCCGCCTTCAGGAAGAACTCCTCGACCCGCGCCTCGCGGTCCGGCAGGCGGTTGCCGAGGAAGCCTAAGTCCCCCTCGAAGCGGGGATCGGGATCGACGGGATGGTGGGTCGTGGGATCGAGGGCATTGTAGACCGGCACGCACTCGCGGGCGCCGAAGCGGCGGTAGGCCTGGACCACCGGCTCGCCGCCGCCGTAGGTGAGGACGAAGTCGTAGCGCGGCACCAGCGGCCGGAAGCGGTCCCGGGGGTCGCTCTCCATGCGGTCCAGGGTGGCGGGGGCGTCCACGTCCCAGAAGATGGCGAGGCCGTCCGGCCGCCGCAGGTCGAGCACCGCCGCCTCCAGCAGCTCGTCGAAGACCCCCACGCCGCTCGCCTTGACCACCACGTCGGCGCCGCGGGCGCTCTCGAGGGCGCGCCCCACCCCGCCCTCGTCGGCGGGGTAGACCACCACCTTCGCCCACTCCGGATCCGGGATGTCGCGGTGCTGCTGGCGCTCGAAGGCGTCGGGCTCGTAGAAGGTGACGCGGTGCCCCAGGGCGGCCAGGTTGCGGAGGATCCCCCGGTAGTAGGTGGCCGCCCCGTTCCAGTAGGCGGAGACCAGGCTGGAGCCGAAGAAGGCGAAGTCCAAGCCCGTTTTACTGGAATCGATCATGCGGTGGCTCCCAGGGGGACCTCCGTCCGGCCGGCCAGGCCGAGCTCGCGGCCGATCGCCAGCAGCTCGTCCACCCGGTGGGCGCAGGTGTGGCGGTCGAGGATCGTCTCGCGCCCGGAGCGGGTGATCTCGGCGGCCAGCGCCGGATCGTTCAGCAGGTCGCGGAGGTGGCGCTTCATCTCCCCGCCGTCGCGGGCGACCAGGTAGTCGCGGCCGGGGCGGAAGAGCCCCTCGGCGTCGTCCCAGGGCGCGGAGACCAGGGGGATGCCGCAGGCGAGGGCCTCGAAGAGGCGGATGGTGGGGATGCCGGGGAGCGCCTCGACGTAGGGCCGGCGCGGCACGTGGACCGTCGTCCGGAAGCGGGCGAAGGCCCGCGGCGCCTCGGGGTTGGGAAGCCAGCCGGCGTAGTCGATCCCGGCCGCCGCCAGCGCCCGCTTCCCCGCCTCGGGATAGCGCACGCCGTGCACCCGGGCCCGCAGTCCCTTCATTTCATCGCCGAGCTCGCGGACCGGCTCGATCAGGAACTCGTGCAGCTCGGCGGTGCGCTCCTCGTCCCCCCAGTTGCCGATCCAGACCAGGTCCCCTTCCTGGGGCTCGCCGGGGATGGGATGGAAGACCCGGGTGTCCGCCGCCTCGTGCCAGGTCCAGGCCCGCGCGGCCCAGCCGCGCTCCAGGTAGAGGTCGCGGATGACGCCGCCGAAGGCGAGCACGCCGTCGTAGCAGGACAGGTCGTAGGCGGCCATGGTCTCGGGCGCGGTGACCGACCGGTGGTGGGTGTCGTGGAAGAGCAGCCGGTAGCCGCCGGGTCCGGCGGCCCGCCGGTGCTCGCCGATCCTCTTCACCAGCCCGTGGTCGTTCCACTCGTGGACGATCGCGAGGTCGGCGCCGTCGAGGGCGCGGTCGAGATCGAGGGTGGCGAGGTCGTAGCGGTCGCTGGCGAGGGTGGGGTAGGCGGCGTGGAAGCCGTCGAGCGCCCGCTCGCCGCGCTCCTCGGTCAGCAGGTTCTGGAGGCTCCAGGCGTCGCGCGGCTCGTGGACGCGGACGTCGTGGCCGCGCGAGACGAGCTCGGCGGCCACGCCGCGCAGGAAGTGGGCGTTGCCGTGGTTCCAGTCCGACAGCAGCGAGTGGACGAAGAGGACGATCCGCATGGAAGGGTGATCTAGACCGCGACCTGCGCGGGATAGGACCCCGTATCGTCCAGCTCCGCCTCGCGCCGGGCGAGGACCTCGCCGTAGGCCGCGAGGTAGGCGTCGAGCATCTTCTCGGGCGTCAGTTGCAGCGCCCGGGCGCGGGAGCCGGCGGCGATCGAGGCGCGGCGGTCCGGATCGTCGATCAGCCGCTGGAGGGCGCTCTCCAGGGCCTCCGGATCGTCCGGCGGCACGAAGACGGCGCGGTGGCGCCAGATCTCGCGCAGGCTGGGGATGTCGCCGAGCACCAGGGCGCAGCCGGAGAGGGCGGCTTCGAGCACCGACAGGCCGAAGGGCTCGTAGCGCGCCGGCAGGCAGTAGATCGAGGCGCGGCCGAGCCAGGCGGCGAGCGCCCGCTGCGACAGGTTGCCCAGCAGGCGGGTGTGGTGCGGGCGGATCTCGCCGCCATCCGGATGGATGTTCTCGCCGGCGACGAAGATGTCCCAGGGGAGCTTGGGCGCCACCCGGTCCAGGGCCTCCAGGTTCTTGGCCTCGTCCCACAGGCGGCCGGCGGCGAACACGATCGGCTCCTTGGCGGTCGGCCGGAAGGCCCGGGAGTCGCGGCCGTTGAGGATGACGCGGGTCCTGGGGAGACCGCCCGCCGGCACGAAATAGTTCTCGGCCAGCGTGCCGAGCATCGCCTCCGACGGCGCGATCACCAGGTCGGCGGCGGCGAGGCCGGCCGTCACCTCCCGGGCGTAGCGGTCCCACTCCGCGGGAGCGGCCTCGCCCTTGACCGCCTTCCACCAGGAGAGGACGCAGGAGTGCGCCACCATCACCTGGGGAGCGCTCCAGGGGAGCGAGCCGTGGACGTAGCCGTTCAGGTGGATGAGGTCGGGGCGGAAGCGCTCCTCGAGGCCCAGCAGCCAGTCGCCGGCCTTCTCCACGTCGCGCCAGGGGTCCTCCATCCATTCCAGCTTGAGCGCGCTCTCGAACACCTTGAGGCGGGGGATGCGCTCCGCCTTCTCGCGCTGAGCGTCGTTCAGCGGGTCCCCCATGGTCGCCAGCGCCACTTCGACGCCCCGGTCGGCCAGACCCCGCGCCAGCTCGACGGCATAGGTCCAGACCCCTCCGAGGGTGTCCGCGGTCATCAGGACCTTGCGGGGCAATGGATGGCTCTCACTCATGCGGTCCCTCCCTGGGCCCAACGAGACGTTCCTTGCCGACAGGTCATCCAAGATTCGTGCCGCGATTCCTGCCGCGATCCCTGCCGGACAGGGAAGCCCGGCGAACCGCCCTGGGAGGTTTACGGAGCGTGCATTTCAACCATCGCGGGGGCCTGGACCGGAGCCTCCGCCCGGCCGCGGGATTCCCGCAGCCAGGTGTAAAGGTTTCCCACGCCCTGCCGCGCGTTTACACGCGGGCTCCAGCCGGTCGCCGCCGCGAACCGGGAGAAGTCGGAGACGTAGTAGCGCTGGTCGCCGGTGCGCCAGTCCTCGAAGAAGACCTGGGGCCGGCGGCCGTGGAGCGACCCGATGAGGTCGACCAGCTCGAGCAGGGAGACGGTGTTGCCGGGCCCCCCCCCAGGTTGAACGCCTGGCCGGAGAGCGCGCCGATGTTCCTCTCGGCGAGCAGGAAGGCCTCCACCAGGTCCTCCACGTAGAGGATGTCGCGCACCTGCATGCCGTCGCCGTAGAGGGTGAGCGGGCGGCCCTCCAGGGCGCGCAGGAGGAAGTGGGCGACCCATCCCTGGTCCTCGGTGCCGAACTGGTGGGGGCCGTAGATGCAGCTCATGCGGAAGACCGCGGTGCGCAGGCCGTAGCTGCGGGCATAGTCGACCATGTACTGGTCGGCGGCGCCCTTCGAGCAGCCGTAGGGGCTGTGGAAGTCGAGCCGGCGGTCCTCGCCGAAGCCGCGGGCGCGGACCGGCTCGTCGGCCGGCTCGTAGCGGTTGCCGCGCCGGCAGAGCGGGACGTCCTCCAGGCCGCCGTAGACCTTGTTGGTGGAGGTGAAGAGGAGGGCCGGCGGGTTCTCCTGGGCGCGCACCGCCTCGAGGACGTTGAGCGTGCCGCGCACGTTGACGTCGAAGTCGTGCCCCGGATCCATCAGGCTGGTGGTCACCGCCACCTGGGCGGCGAAGTGGAAGACGGTCTCGACGCCGGCCACCGCCCGCTTCACGGCGAGCGGATCGCGCACGTCCGCCACCTCGACCTCCAGGCGGTCGCCATGGGTCTTGCGCAGCCAGCGCAGGTTGCTCTCGACCCCCGGGCGCGACAGGTTGTCGAGCACCCGCACCCGGCGGCCGGAGGCGGCGACGCGGTGCGCCACGTTGGTGCCGATGAAGCCGGAGCCGCCGGTGATCAGCACCGTCTTCTGCGGGCTCATACCGTCAACCCCCGGGAGGCCAGCTCGGCGCGCGCCTCGGCGACGCGGTCGTGGGCCACCTGCCCCTCCAGCCAGGAGGCGAGCTGCATCAGCCCCTGCTCGAACGGCATCTGGGGCTCGAAGCCGAGGACGCGCCGGGCGAGGGTGATGTCGGCGAAGCAGTGGCGGATGTCCCCCACGCGGTAGTTGCCGGTGACCTCGGGCTCGACGTTCTCGCGGCCGAGCGCCCCGGCCATGGCGTGGGCGATCTCCAGCACGGTGTACTGCCGGCCGCTGCCGATGTTGAGCACCTGGCCGGGCGCGCCGTCCGCCTCCAGCGCCAGCCGGCAGGCGCGGGCGATGTCGGAGACGTGCACGAAGTCGCGCCTCTGGCGGCCGTCCTCGAAGAGGAGCGGCGCGTTGCCGTTGAGCAGGCGGGAGGCGAAGATGGCGAGCACCCCGGTGTAGGGGTTCGACAGCGCCTGCCGGGTGCCGTAGACGTTGAAGAAGCGCAGCGCCACGGTGGGCAGGTTGTAGGCCCGGCCGGTCATCAGGCAGAGCCGCTCCTGGTCGTACTTCGACAGCGCGTAGACGGAGGAGAGGTTGGGCGTCTTGGTCTCCGGCGTCGGCAGCGGGGTCATCTCGCGTCCCTCGCCGTCCCGCACCTCCCAGTCGTGGGCGCGGAGCTGGTCGCGGTCGCGCTCGGAGCCGTGCACCAGCCCGCCGTCGGCGTCGCGGAACAGGCCTTCGCCGTAGAGGCTCATGCTGGAGGCCACGATCAGCCGCCGGACCGGCCGCTCGATCAGCGCCTCCAGGAGCACCGCGGTGCCCAGGTTGTTGACGCTGGTGTAGCGCTCGATCTCGTACATGCTCTGGCCGACGCCGACCCGCGCCGCCAGGTGGAACACCGCGTCGATCCCGTCGAGGGCCCGGCGCACCGCCCCGGGGTCCCGGACGTCGCCTTCCACCAGCTCCACCTCGGGGGAGAGATACCCGGGCCGCGAGGCTCCCGGCCCGTGCACCTGCTCCGAGAGGTTGTCCAGGGCCCGGACGCCGTAGCCGTGCTCCAGCAGCTCATCGGCCAGGTGCGAGCCGATGAAGCCGGCGCCTCCGGTGATCAAGATCCTTCCGCTCATGCCTCTCCTCCGGTTGGGTGCTTCAAGTTGAGACTGCTCTCTGGCGAGGCCGCGCCATGGGCCCGGCGGACGAGGTCCGGCCGGCCGAGCGGCCTGCGTGGGATGAGAAGGGAGCCGGCCCGCGGGGTGGAGCGGGAACGGCCGGTCCCGGAAAGCTCCAGGGGATGGGGACGGCGCCGGAGCGCGTCCGCCGCCATTGGATGGAATCTGTCGTCTCTCGTCGGCGTCACTTCACTTCTCCCCTCCCGCGCCCGGCGTGAGACTGCGCCGGCGGGTCAAGCTGCCGGCGCCTGACGCTTCTCGACCAGGAGCTCAGTGGACCTCATACCGGCAGGACTACACCACACCAAAAAATCAGCAAATGACATGCCAAGAGAAAAAGATCGTCGGAAACGGCTCTTTTCCAGGATTTGATCCACCAGCCGGCGAAACCTCGCGCCAGGATGGGAGAGACGAAAGGTAAGTTGCTGTATTTCCTACATGCGCCGCCGGAGGGCCGCCTGGAGCTCCTCGAACGGCAGGGTGTTGAGCACGTCTCCGGGGCCGAGGCCGGCGCGGCGGGCCTGCTCGACGCCGTAGCGCATGAGGTCGAGCTCGCCGGTGCGGTGGGAGTCGGTGTCGATCACCACCTTGCAGCCGAGCTCGCGGGCGAGCCGGAGGTGGGTGTCCTTGAGGTCGAGGCGGCTGGGGCTGGAGTTCAGCTCCACCGCCACCCCCAGCTCGGCGGCCCGGCGCAGGACGAGCTCGAGGTCGAACTCCGACGGCTTGCGGCGGTTGATCAGCCGCGCCGTGGGATGGCAGAAGATGTTCACGTGCCGGTGCTCCAGGGCGCGCAGCACCCGCGCGGTCTGCTGCTCCGCCGGCAGGTCGAGCCGGGAGTGCAGGGAGACCAGCACCAAATCGAGCCCGGCGAGCATCTCGTCCTCCAGGTCGAGCGAGCCGTCGCCCAGGATGTCGACCTCCATGGCGCGGAGGACGCGGATTTCGGGGTGGCGGGCGCGGACCTCGTCGATCTCCAGCCACTGCTGGCGCAGGCGGTAGGCGTCGAGCCCGCCGGTCATCGCCAGCGACTTGCTGTGGTCCGAGATCACCATGTACTCGTAGCCGCGGGCGATGCAGGCCTCGACCATCTCCTCGATCGAGTTGCGGCCGTCCGACCAGGTAGAGTGCATGTGGAGGTCGCCGCGCAGGTCCTCCACCCGGATCAGGTGGGGGAGGCGGCCGGCCGCCGCGGCCTCGATCTCGCCGTGGTCCTCGCGCAGCTCGGGGGGAATCCAGGCGAGGCCCACGGCGGCGTAGACGTCCGCCTCCTCGCGGCCGGCGACGCAGTCGCCCACGACCTCCCCGTTCTCAGCGACCCGGAAAGCGCCGTACTCGGAGATCCGCAAGCCCCGCTCGACCGCCCGCCGGCGCAGCTTGACGTTGTGCTCCTTGGAGCCGGTGAAGTAGACCAGGGCGGCGCCGTAGCAGTCGGGGGGCACCACGCGGAGGTCGACCTGCAGCCCCGACCCGAGGACGACGGTGCTGCGGGTGTCGCCGGCCATCAGGATCTTGTCCACCTGGGCATAGCCGCGGAAGCCCTCCATGACGGGGAGGGGTTGCGAGGCGATCGCCAGCAGGTCGATGTCCCCCACGGTCTCCAGGCGGCGGCGGTAGCTGCCGGCGACCTCCAGGCGCTCGACCTCGGGGATCTCGCGCAGGTAGGCGAGCAGCGGCTCGACGGCGCGCTCGGCCTGGGGCAGCAGGAAGCGGCCGCCGCGCTGGCGGTGCTCGGCGATGCCGGCGAGGATCTTCTCCTGGCTCTTGGCGCCAAAGCCGGGGAGGGCGGCGATGCGCCCCTCCTTCGCGGCGGCCTCCAGCTCGTCGACCGAGCCGATCTGGAGGTCGTCCCAGATCTTCCGCGCCTTCTTGGGGCCGAGGCCGGGCAGGCGCATCAACTCGATCAGCGAGCGCGGCACCGCGGCCAGCAACTCGTCGCGGAAGCCGAGCGTGCCGGTCTCGACCATCTCCTGGATGTGGCCCGCCATCTCCTTGCCGATGCCCGGCAGATCGGTGAGCGGCCGCCGCTCCTCGACCCACCGGCGCAGCGGCACCGTGACCGTCTCGACCGTGCGCACGGCGTTGCGGTAGGCACGGACGCGGAACGGGTTGGCGTTCTGGATCTCCAGGACGTCGGCGACCTCCTCGAGGGTGCGGGCGATTTCGGGGTTGTCCAAGGGGTCAGGGCAAGGAGAGAGGGTCTTTGCTCTTCGTATTCCCGTTAAAGACGGTCGATTTGCGGATCTCTACAGCACCGTCCGATTCGATGATGAACTCTAGCTGATCTCCTACTGAGACCTGTAGATAGTCCATGACTTCTTGAGGAAGGGTGAGATACCCTTGGTCGTCATAGATTCCCCTATAATTCTGACTCGTCATCTCAGGCAGAATATCATCCGGAAGGAACTTGTGTGACCTGTATCGGCGGTCTTGGAACGCGTGTCGCGGAAACGGATGTCGTAAGGATGAGAGGATCAGGAGAGGTTTGTAGGGGCGCAGCATGCTGCGCCCTCGGGAGGTTCTCGATGGCAAACACAAACTTTGGTGAAGATGAAGATGTCGCTATGGCCCTAGCGATCGAGGCCGGGGAGGGAACGCCGGAGGTGAGCCGTGACGAGGTCTTCCGGATTCTTGAAGGGACCCACATCTCAGAATCCAGAGTTTCGTCCCGCCCTGAAAGGGCGGAATTTGAATAGCCTGGCGCTTCAGCGCCAGGTTGGCGCCATCCCCAATCCCACCCGCCCTGAAGGGGCGGAACCCGGCTCTTTCGACGAACTCTGGCTTGGAGTGCGCTGAGGCACCGCCCCCTCGGGGCGGATTGCGGGCGGGGACCTGCCAACCTGGCGCTGAAGCGCCAGGCTATTCAAATTTCGCCCTTTCAGGGCGGAACTCGCCCGCTCCCCCCATACTCCGCCGCCGCCCCCCGCAGCTCGTTGTTCTCCACCGCCGCCTGGTCGGAGAGGCGGGTGAGCAGCGAGGGGGCCCAGCGGGAGGTGCTCTTCCAGCCGGGGCGGGCCTCCTGGCCGTCCTCTCCGGCGGGGCCGGGGAGCATGCGGGCCACCAGCTCCAGCAGGCGGGCGGTCGCGTTGGGCGCCAGGGCGTTGGCGATCGCCGCGGCCTTGGCCTGTGGAGTCAGGGTGAGGGCCGGCTCGCCGTAGCGGCAGGCCTCGAGGATGCGCCGGGCGGCCCGCCTGCCGGCCATCGAGGTCAGCGGCAGCGAGTCGGAGACCGCGAACCAGGAGAACTCCTCGCCCCGCCTCCCCTTGAACCTGGCGTTGACGTGCGAGCCGGTGCGCATCAAGCCCGGGGCTACGGTGGTGACGTAGATCCCCTCCCTGGCCAGCTCGCTGCGCAGGCCGTCCGAGAGGCCGACCAGGGCGAACTTGCTGGCGCTGTAGGGGACCATGTGGGGGACCGCGATGCGGCCCCCGATCGAGGAGATGTTGACGATCCGCGCGGTCTCCCGTTCACGCAGGTGGGGGAGGGCGGCGAGGGTGGCGTAGAGCGGGCCCCAGAAGTGGACCCGCATCGCTTCCTCGAAGTCCTCCACCGTCATGTGCTCCAGGGGACCGACCTGGATAACGCCGGCGTTGTTGATCAGGATGTCGAGACGGCCGAAGCGCTCGGCCGCCGCGTCGATCGCCCAGCGGACCTCGTCCTCGTTCCCCACGTCGCAGGGGAGGGCCAGGACGCGCAGGCCGCCGATCGCCGCCAGCTCCCGGCGGGCGAGGTTGAGCTCGGCCGGGTCGCGGGCGAGGATGGCGACCCGCGCCCCCTCGGCGGCCAGCTCGCGGGCCATCAGCAGCCCGAGGCCGCGCGAGCCGCCGGTGATCACCGCCACCCGGTCGCGGAACTGGATGGAGGGCCGCCGGCGGACCGCCCGCGCCAGCATCACGGTGGTGCCGGCGAGGGCGGCCCCGGCGAGCAGGCCGGCGGCCGGCCCGATAAGCCGCCGCAGGTTATTCCGGGCCGGCTCCCGCATCAGTGCGCCTGTCCGTTGCCGCCGTTCGGCCCGTGGCTATGGGAATGGCCATGCGAGCCATGGGCATGGAAGTGGCCGTTGCCATCCGGCTTGAGGACGATCTTGATGCAGTTGTCCTGCTTGTCGCGGAAGGTCTTGTACCCCCACGGGGCGTCGTCGATGTCGAGCCGGTGGGTGATCACCCGCGAGGGGTCGATCTCCCCCTTCTCGACCCGCTCGAGCAGCGGGCGCATGTACTTCTGGACGTGCGTCTGCCCCATCTTGAAGGTGAGCCCCTTGTTGAACGCGGCGCCCATCGGGATCTTGTCGACGAAGCCGCCGTAGACGCCGGCGATCGACAGGGTGCCCCCCTTGCGGCAGGCCATGATGGACTCGCGCAGCACGTGGACCCGGTCGAAGGTCAGCTTCGCCGCCTGCTTGAGCTTGTCGTACTTGGCGTCCAGCGTGGTGCCGTGCGCCTCCATGCCGACGGCGTCGATGCAGCGGTCCGGCCCCAGGCCGCCGGTCATGTCCTTCAGGGTGTCGAGGACGCTGTCCACCGCCTCGTAGTCGATCACCTCGGCGCGGCCCCAGGTCTGCGCCAGCAGCAGGCGCTCGGGGACCCGGTCGATGGCGATCACCCGGCCGGCGCCCAGCATCCAGGCGCTCTGGATGGCGAACTGCGCCACCGGGCCGCAGCCCCAGATGGCCACCGTGTCCCCCGGCTGGATGTCGCAGTTCTCCGCCGCCATGTAGCCGGTGGGGAAGATGTCGGAGAGGAAGAGGACCTTCTCGTCCTCCATCCCGTCGGGCACCTTCATCGGGCCGACGTCCGCGAAGGGCACCCGGGCGTACTCGGCCTGGCCGCCGGCGTAGCCGCCCAGCATGTGGGTGTAGCCGAAGAGGCCGGCCGGGGAGTGGCCCATCATCTTCTCGGCGATCCACGAGTTGGGGTTCGAGTTGTCGCAGAGCGAGAACATCTCCTTCTGGCAGAAGAAGCAGTTGCCGCAGGAGATGGTGAAGGGGACGACCACGCGGTCGCCGATCTTCAGGTGCTTGTTCTTGATGCCGTGGCCGAGCTCCACCACCTCGCCCATGAACTCGTGGCCGAGGATGTCCCCCTTCTTCAGGGTGGGGACGTAGCCGTCGTACAGGTGGAGGTCCGAGCCGCAGATCGCCGTCGAGGTGATCCGCACGATGGCGTCGCGGGGGTTCAGGATCTCCGGGTCGGGGACCGTCTCGACCCGCATGTCGGTTTTGCCGTTCCAGCAGACTGCTCTCATGTCGTATTCTCCCGGCCCCTTTCGGGGCTCCGTTGTCGTCTCCGGGTGGTCAGATGGGGTTGTGCAGGTGGCCGATCAGCGAACGGGTGCCGTGGGTCTGGCCGTCGGTGGTCGCGACCTCGCCCGTCTCCATGAGCTCCTTGAAACGCTTGAGGTCCTCGCGGACCTCCTGCTGGGTGGGGCCGCCCAGCACCTTGCCCACCGCCTGGGTGATCGCCGAGCCGCCGATCTCCAGGCGGACCCGCACGACGGTGCCGCGGCCGTTGGGGGAGTCCTCGAAGGAGACCGTGCCGGCGGTGTGCACCTGGGAGCCCGGCAGCGAGCGCCAGGAGAGGCGCTGCCCCTCCCGCTCCTCGACGATCTCGGCGTCCCACTCGGCCTGGAAGCCGAGCGGGCTGTCGCCCACCCAGTGCGACCGGCCGCCGCCGAGGTCGGTGACCGTCTCGAGGTTCTTCATGAAGCGGGGGAGGTTCTCCAGCCGGCGCCAGAAGGCGTAGAGCTCCGCGCGCGGCTTGTCGATGGTGAGGGCGGTCTCGACCGGGGCGGTGGCGACCGCCTCCGAAGCCTTCTGGGCGACGGACTGCGGCACCGGCCAGTGGCCGGTGGCGCCGCGGTAGATCACCGGCGCCCCGGCGAGGGCGGCGGCGCCGATCGTCTGCCACGACCGCCCCCGCTTGGCGGCGAGGGCCACCAGGGCCACGCCGCTCAGGACCATGGCGGCCTGGCCGACCCGGTACATCATCCCGCTGTCTCCGGCGTCCTCAGGGGACCCGGCGCTGGAATGCTCGAACGATCCCGTGCCGTGTTGAAATGACCTGGAAGTTACGGCGTCTTGCACGTGGATGCCTCCTTTGGAAAAAGTTGCGAAGGGTGCTGCGGCCTCCTTGGACGACTGCAGAGGGGACCGGCGCGAAGCCGGCTGAGATTGAGAAATTACCGCAAGAGACGTGCCACGAAATCGCGGCGCTCTTTGATTTCCGCCGCCGTTTGCTCTAGATTCCGCGCTCCATGCCTGAGACCGAGATCCCGGAAATCACCATCTACACCGACGGCGGCGCCGATCCCAACCCGGGCGCCGGCGGCTGGGCCGCCATCCTCCTCGACCGGGCGAGCGGCAAGGTCCGGGAGATCTCCGGCGGCGAGCCGGGGGCGACCAACAACCGGATGGAGCTGACGGCGGCCATCCGCGCCCTGGAGTCGCTCAAGCTCCCGGCCCGGGTCCACCTGTTCACCGACTCCCTGTATCTGAGGAAGGGGATCACCGAGTGGCTCCCCGGCTGGATCGCCCGCGGCTGGCGGCGCAAGACCGGCGAGCTGCAGAACGAGGACCTCTGGCGCCGGCTGGCCGGGCTGATCGAAGAGCACGACGTGCGCTGGGACTGGATCAAGGGGCACGCCGGCAACCGCTGGAACGAGCGGGCGGACCAGCTCGCCACGCTGGAGATCCGCAAGCAGCGGGCGGCCCGGGGTGAAGGGGCCGCTGCCGCCGCGCCGGTCGAGCCGCCGCAGGCGGAGGTCTTCCTGCGCGTCTCCTGCGCCGGGAAGCGGGGGGGATGGGCGGCGCTGATCCGTCATCAGACAGAGGAGCGCGTCCTCTCCGGCGGGCTCCCCTCGACGACCGCCAACCAGCTCGACCTGCTGGGGGCGGCCGCCGCGCTGGAGAGCCTGCCGCCGGGGATCTCCGTCGCCATCTGCACCGGGTCCGATTATCTGCGCAACGGCGCCACCCGCTGGATCGCCGGCTGGAAGAGCCGCGGCTGGAAGACCCAGGAGGGGCAGCCGGTCCAGAACCGCGAGCTCTGGGAGAGGCTGGAAAAGGCGATCAACGGCCGCCGGGTCGCCTGGCCGGACGTGAAGGGCCGTGACCTGGCCGAGCTGAAGGAGCTGGGAGCGAAGGCGAAGGAGGCGGCGGGGTAAAAAGCAGGGCGACCGCAGGTCGCCCCTACAACCTCCGGCGCAGGTTGAGGTCGGGCGAAGGTTGTAGGGGCGACCTGCGGTCGCCCTGCTTGCCGTCCCTGCTGTCCCTGCCGTCCCTTGTCCCTGCTTGTCCCTGCGCTACACTCCCCTCCATGGCGACCACCCAGGCCAAGAACGCCGTCCGCCCCCTGGCCGGCAACAAGCGGGCGCTGCACGAGTACCACGTGCTGGAGACGTTCGAGGCCGGCATCCGGCTGAAGGGCACCGAGGTGAAGTCGGTGCGCGAGGGGCGGGTGCAGCTCAAGGACAGCTACGTCGACTTCAAGGACGGCCAGGCCTGGCTGGTGGGCGCCCACATCAGCGCCTACAGCCACGGCAACCGCGAGAACCACGACCCGGAGCAACTGCGCAAGCTGCTGCTCAAGCGGCGGGAGATCGAGCGCCTGTACGGCCGCACCCAGCTCAAGGGGCTGACCGTGGTGCCCCTCTCCGTCTACCTCAAGGGGAACTGGATCAAGGTGGAGCTCGCCCTGGTGCAGGGCAAGAAGCTCTACGACAAGCGGGAGGCCGAGAAGACGCGCGAGCTCGACCGCGAGGCGGAGGCCGCCGTCAAGGGCAACCAGTGGTGAGCCGCCCGCCGGCGGGCGGCTCAGTCGCTGCCGATCTCCTGGCGCCGGCGGCGGCCGCCGGTGTCCTGGATGCGCTCGAGGGCCGTCTGGCCGCCGTAGCGGGCGACGATGCGGTCGTCGTAGTCGTCGGCCACGGTGGCGACCGCGGTGATCGCCCGCAGCAGGTCGCGGGCGTCGAGGCTGTGGCCGAACAGCGAGTAGGCGAAGAAGATATCGTTACCGACCAGTGAGAAGTGACCGCAGGGCATCTGGTGATTGAGCTCCAGCAGCCCCGCCATCAGCTCCTCGTCGAGCTCCACGTCCTGCACGCAGTAGGACATGAGAACCACCATCGCCTCCTCCGGGCCGTAGGGCTCGACGGAGATCTCGAGCACCGTGGAGCCGTAGCGCACGTAGAAGTGGTCGTTCTCGGGGTCGTGATACGGCTCGTCGAACAGCTCGCCGAGGTACTCCTCGAGCTTGTTGAAGGTCTCTTGATGGACCGCGCTTTCGAACATCTCGCTCACCTCCAGGTGCCCTACTCTAGCAGTTTGTCCCGCGGGCGCGGGCGTTGACACCCCAGGGAGTTGAGACTAACGTTTAGAGGAGCCGAAAAAGAGCCAGGCGAGACCCGGTTTTCCACAACTCGGGGCTCGAGCGGAGGAATCGGGTCGGCGTCACCTTTCTCAAGTCATCATTCTCAATTGAAAAACAGGAGGAGATCCATGCAGAGGCGAGGAGGATTCATGGGGAGGGCCTTGAGCATCGTCGCCCTCGCCGCGCTGGCCGCGGGACCGGTTCACGGGGCCGGCTTCAGCATCTTCGAGCAGGGCTCCAAGGCCATGGGCATGGCCGGGGCCTTCACGGCGCAGGCGGACGATCCGTCGCTGCTGTTCTACAACGCCGGCGGCCTGGCGTTCGTCGACAAGACGGGCTTCTCGCTCGGCGCCACCTGGATCCGCAGCACCAAGGCCGACTTCCATGGCGCCGCGCCGTTCCCGGGACCGAACTACTCGGCGCAGGAGAAGACCCTCTCCGAGTTCCCGCCGCACGCCTACTTCGTGCAGCCGATCTCCAGCACCTGGAAGTTCGGCCTCGGCATCGAGACCCCCTTCGGCCTGACCACCGAATGGAAGAACCCCGACCAGTTCGCCGGCCGGTTCCTCTCCACCAAGGCCTCCCTCAAGGCCTTCGACATCAACCCGACGCTCGGCTGGCAGGTGACCCCGAGCTTCGGCGTCGGCGTCGGCGCCATCGCGCGGATCTCCAAAGTGGAGCTCAACCGCAACATCGGGGCGATCAACCCGTTCACCCAGCTCGCCACCGACATCGGCAAGCTGAACCTCAATTCGGACTACAACAAGAAGAGCTACGGCTTCAACGTCGGCATCCTGCACCGGTACAACGAGAGCTTCTCCTGGGGCCTGTCGTACCGCAGCAAGATCTCGGTGAAGTATGAAGGCGCCGCCCGGCTGACCCCGGTCTCGACCGGCAATCCGCAGTTCGACGCCCTGCTCGCCGCCTCGCTCCCCTACAACACCAAGCTGCCGGTGAAGACGGAGATCGACTACCCCGACCAGGCGAGCCTCGGCTTCGCGTTCGGCCTGACCCGCAACCTGCTGCTCGAGACGGACATCAACCGGATGGGCTGGAACTCCTTCGAGAACGTCCCCATCACCTTCACCGGCGGCGCCACCAACTCGCTGCCCAGCACGACGATCCCGCAGAAGTGGAAGGGCGCTTTCAGCTATCGCGTCGGCCTGCGCTGGACGACCAGCCCGGCCTACCAGTGGCGCTTCGGCTTCGTCTACGACCAGACCCCGCAGCAGGAGCAGGGGGTGTCGCCGCTGCTCCCCGACGCGGACCGCAACGGCTATTGCATCGGCTACGGCCACACCGAGGGCTTCAAGTACGATGTCGGGCTGATGTTCCTCGATTTCAAGAAGCGCACCCGGAACAAGAGCTTCCAGGGCGAGGGACCGTTCTTCGGCGAGTACAAGACCCAGGCCGTGCTGCTGGGCGTGACCATCGGCTATTGATCAGCGAATGATCAGCGAATACTGAGCCAGCGACCAACCCGAGATCCATTCAAGGAGATATCAAGATGCATCGTTTCAAGCTCCTGGCGGGCGCCCTGACGCTCGCCCTCCTCCTGGTGGCCGGGGCCGCGTTCGCCGTGGACACCGGCACCGCCGACTTCAAGACCTACGTCGCCTTCGGCGACAGCCTGACCGCCGGCTTCTCCAGCGGCGCCCTGCTGCAGACGTACCAGGTCAACAGCTATCCGGCCCTGATCTACCGGCAGGCGACCGGCCTGACCACCGGCTTTGCCCAGCCGCTGGTCAGCGATCCGGGCATCGGCTCGGGGGGCGGCGTGCTGGTGCTGCGCAGCCTCCGGCCCCTCATCATCACCCCCAACCCGGAGCGGGGCCAGCCGCTCAACCTCGCCTATCCCAAGCCCTACAACAACATGGCCGTGCCGGGCGCCACGCTGCACGACCTGCTCACCAAGACGCAGTCGACCAGCGCCTCCGACATCACCGACCTGATCCTGCGCCGGCAGGGCGCCACCCAGCTCCAGGAAGGGCTGTCGCTCGGGCCGACCTTCGTCAGCCTCTGGATCGGCAACAACGACGCCCTGGCCGCCGCCACCTCCGGCATCGCCATCGAGGGCGTGACGCTCACCCCGGTCGACCAGTTCAAGGCCGACTACAACGCGGTGATCGCCGCGATCGCCTCGATCCCGACCCACCCCCGGATGGCGCTGGCCAACATTCCGGACGTCACCAGCATCCCGTTCGTGACCACGATCCCGCGCGTCGTGGTCAATCCGGCGACCAACCAGCCGGTGCTCGGCCCCAACGGCCAGCCGATCCCGCTGCTCGGCCCCGACGGTCCGCTGCAGGCGGGCGACTACGTGCTGCTCACCGCGAGCGCCGAGCTCGCCCAGGGGCGGGGCATCCCGGCCGCCCTCGGCGGCAGCGGCCTGCCGCTGTCGAACACCTCGGTGCTCTCCGCCGCCGAGGTGGCGACCATCAAGGCCCACGTCGACGCCTACAACCAGATCATCGCCGCCGCGGCCACGGCCAACTCGGCCGCCTTCGTCGACGCCAACGCCGTGCTGCGCAACCTGGCCACCAACGGCATCGACATCGGCGGCATCTCATACAGCAGCGCGTTCCTGACCGGCGGCGTCTTCGGCTACGACGGCGTCCATCCGACGGCGTTCGGCTACGCCTACATCGCCAACCTCTTCATCGACGCGATCAATGCCGAGTTCGGTGGCAACATCCCGGAGGTCGACCTCTATCCGTTCGTCTTTGGCCCGCTGCCGAAGCACCGGACCTCGGTCGCGGCGCCGGGAATCGTGCCGTCCTCCTCGGCCTTCACCGACTTCATCTTCACTCCGGAGGCCCGGCGCAGCCTGCTGGAGTCGCTCAACGTCCGGAAGTCGATCATCGACGGCACCTACCGCGCGCCCAGGCCCAAGCCCCACCACTAGGGCAGCGGGCAGGCTCGAAGGGCGGGAGCGATCCCGCCCTTTTTCTTTGGACTTCAATTTTTGTCAAGAAATCCGCCCGGAAAGCACCTATAATAGGACTTCGTGGACTCAATCTCTTTTCTTGATTGCAGGTCGTCTGATTTACCAATGATCTGGACCTCCCGGAGGAGAGACCGGAGGCGTTCCATGTCGGAGGTCCCATGCGCGCGCGAATGGAGAGGTACACCGGCGAGCCCCTGATCTGGCTCGTCGCGGCGCTCTGGCTGTGGGCCGGCCAGGCCGCCTGGGCTCAGGCTCCCGCCCCTACGCTGGGGTTGCGGGCCGGCGAGGAGATCCGTCCGCAACGGATCACCGAGATCTACCGGCGGATTTTGACCGACTGGTCGGCCGGCCCGGCCGAACGGGCGCCCGACGAGCTGATCGAGCTCGAGACGGCGGTCGCCCTCGACACCGATCCGCGGACCCGCAAGACCCTGCTGAAGGCGGAGCAGGAGGTCATCCACCAGGTCGGGGTGGCCGACCTCGAGGTCCTGGTGCCGATCGCCATGCTTCACCACGAGGCCTACCAGCGCCTGCTCCAGCGGGGCGGGCGCGGCCATGCCCTGGCGATGGGGCACACCCGCGGCATGGCCAAGGACCTTGCCATCCTCTACAGCGAGCAGTCGGGCTCGGAGGGGGCGGCGCAGGTGGCGAGCCGGCTGCTGACCAGCCTCGGCGGGCTGCTCCTGCAGTCGTCCCAGCAGCTCTCCTCGGCGGAGATGTTCCAGAAGGCGATCGAGCTGGACGGCCACAACCTGGCCGCCCTGCTCGCCCTCGCGACCATCTACGAGAAGAACGCCCAGGCCGAGAGCGCGGTCAGGCTCCTGCGCCGCGCCGTCGAGGTCGCTCCGGCGAGCGGCGAGGCTCGTCTGCGCCTGGCGCTCAACCTCAAGCGGCTGCAGAAGACCGAGGAGGCGCGCAAGCTCCTGGAGGGGCTGACGGCCGACAAGGAGACCACCTGGGTGACCCCGCTCGCCTATCAGGAGCTCGCCCGGCTGGACAGCGACCGGGGCCGGAGCTCGGAGTCGGAGAAGGTGCTGCGCCGCGCCGTCGAGCGCTTCCCCGAGGACCTGCGGCTCCGCATCCAGCTCGCCGCGGTGCTAGACCGGCGCGGCTCCCCGGGGGAGGCCACCGCCCTGATCGAGAAGGCGCTCGCCGCCTCGCCCTCCCAGGAGTCCTCCGCCTCCCGCTATCTGTACAACGCGGTCCGCCTCGACGAGTTCGCCGAGACGCGGAAGTTCCTGGAAGAGAACTCGCGGTCGCGCCTGCAGGTGCTGGCGCAGGCCCTGGGCGCTCCTCCCCAGGCGCCGGGAACGGGGGTGGGCCGATGAGGCCCATGAGGCTGATGAGAATGCCGAGGACGATGGCAGCCCTGGCGGGGATGGGCGGGTTCCTCCTCCTCGCCGCCGCGGCCGCGGGCCAGCCCGCGGTGCGCATCCAGAGCCCGCGGCCGGACCAGCCGGTCTTCGGGCCGACCCAGGTGGAGGTCAGCGTCAACTCCCGCGAGGCGGTGGAGCGGGTGGAGGTGTTCGTCGACGGCAAGCTGGCGGGAACCGCGAAGACCCCGCCCTACCGGATCAGCCTCGACCTGGGAGAGGAGAACGTCCGGCGCGAGTTCAAGGCCGTGGTCCACACCGCCTCGGGGGCGGTGGGCACGGACACCGTGGTGACCGTGCCGGTGCAGGTCAACGACGAGATGAACCTCAAGCTGCGCGCCCTCTTCGCCAGCGTGATCCACGGCGGCAGGAGCAATCTCGAGCTGGGCCAGAACGACTTCGAGGTGCTGGACAACGGCGTGCCGCAGCAGATCGTCACCTTCGGCCGCGACGAGCTGCCGCTGACCGCCGTCCTCCTGCTCGACACCAGCGAGAGCATGCGGGAGGGGAACCGCCTGGAGGCCGTCCGGCGCGGGGCGCGGGCGTTTCTCGACGGCATGAAGCCGGCCGATGAGGCGATGCTCGCCCTGTTCTCGGACCGGCTGCTGCGCTTCACGCCGTTCCTCTCCGACAAGAAGGCGCTGGACGCCGCGATCGCCGCCACTCCGGCCGCCGGCGGGACGGCGGTCAACGACTTCCTCTATCTCTCGCTCAAGCTCCTCGACGCCCGCCAGGGGCAGCGGGTCGTGGTGCTCTTCTCCGACGGCTCGGACGTCCATAGCGTCCTGCCGGCCTCCGACGTCCTCTGGAAGGCGCGCGCCGGGCAGTCGCTCATCTACTGGATCCAGCTCGGCGGCAAGCACCAGTCGTTCACCTCCGCCTGGCGGGACTACCAGGGGAACGACCGGGAATACGAGACCCTGGAGAAGGCGGTCCGCGAGAGCGGCGGCCGCACCCTGTCGATCAAGCGTCTGGAGGATCTGGAGGGCGCCTTCCGCAGCATCCTCCAGGAGCTGCGCCAGCAGTATGCGCTGGGCTATTACGCCACCACCGCCAAGGGAGACGGCAGCTGGCACAAGGTGGAGGTCCGGGTGAAGGGCTTCGCCAACCGGGTGCGCACCCGCGAAGGGTACGCGGACAACTAGCTGTAAAAGTCGGGCAAAAATCAGCGAAAACCTCTTGACCCTCACGCTACGTGAGGGTCTATCGTCTTCTCCATGGCCGGATGGACCGGCCGGAAGGAGGCGATCTGGAAGGTAGACGGACGACGATGCGGCCCCCGCCCTGGAAGGTGGGCGAGCTGGCCAGGCGGACCGGAGTGTCCGTGCGGGCGCTCCACCACTACGACGAGATTGGACTGCTCTCGCCGTCGCACCGCTCGGAGTCCGGCTACCGGCTGTACGCCGAGGCCGACGTGCAGCGGCTGCAGCAGATCCGGTCGCTGCGGATGCTGGGGTTCTCGCTGGAAGCTACGGGCGAGTTCCTGCGGCGTCCCGACGTCACCCCCGACCACGTGCTGCGGCTCCACATCGCCCACCTGAAGGGTCAGATCGAGCGGCAGCGGAGCCTGTGCGACCGCCTGGAGAGGGTCGCGGAGCGCTGGCGGTCGGACCAGAAGGTTCCCACGGAGGAATTCCTCCAGATTCTCGAGGAGATCAACATGTTCGAGAAGTACTACACCCCGGAGCAGATGGCAGAGCTGAAGCAGCGGGAGCAGGCGCTCGGTCCCGAGCACATCCGCGGGGTCGAGGCCGAGTGGCCGCGGCTGATGGCGGAGGTCCAGGCGGAGATGGACCGCGGCACCGATCCCGCGGACGAGCGGGTGCAGCAGCTCGCCCGCCGCTGGAAGGAGCTGGTCCAGGAGTTCACCGGCGGCGACCCCGGCATCGCCAAGTCGCTGGGCCGCATGTACCAGGAGGAGACCACCGTCCATGGCATGGACACCGGCAACATGCGGAGCCTGATGGGATACGTCCAGAAGGCCTGGGCGGCGGGGAAGGGGGCGGAGTAGGGCGTTGCCGGGGGAGATCTGGAGTCCCCAGGGCATTTTGCCCTGGGGACGTCCTGCGCTACGAAACCTCACCCTCGGTCCCTCTCCACTTCGTGGAGAGGGAGGTTTCCTGCGAACGGGGCTTGCCTACGGCAATACGCTTTGGAGGAGTCACCCCTCTCCACTTCGTGGAGAGGGGCCGGGGGTGAGGCCTCGAAGCGCAGGCCGCCCCGCCAGGCAACACCCTCTTGAACCTACAGCAGCCCCGCCTTGCGGGCCCGCCGCAGCGCCTCGCCGCCGAGGTGGCCGTAGGCGGCGGCGCCGGTCGACCAGCTTTCGGTGTCGAAGATGGGGCGCCCCTGCCCGGGCGCCTCGGCGAGGCGGACGTTGATCGGGATCTCGGTGCGGAACACCTTCGATCCGTACTCCTTGCGGACGGCGGCGACGACGTCGTCGGTGACCGCCGTCCGGTGATCGACCAGGGTGAGCAGGATGCCGAGGAGCTGGGCCTTGCGGCCGATGCGGTCGCGCGACGACTCGACCAGCTCCAGGAAGCCCGCCAGCGCCTCGGTGTCGAGCCGGTGCGGAGCCACCGGGACGATGAACGCCTCGGCGGCGGCCAGGGCGTTGACGGTGAGGATCGAGAGCCCCGGCGGGCTGTCCATCACCATCACGTCGTAGCGGCGGCGGATCGGGGTCAGGGCCCGCTTGAGCAGCTTCTCCGGCTCGGATTTGCGGGCCAGGGCCATGTCCATCCCGGCCAGCTTCAGCGATCCGGGGAGGAGGTGGAGCCCGGGGACGGAGGTTCTCGAGGATCGCAGCGGCGGCCTCGGCCTTGCCGGCGAGGACCTCCGCCGTGGAGGCCTCCACCTGGTCGCGCCCCACGCCCAGCGAGAAGCTCGCCGAGGCCTGCGGGTCGAGATCGATCAGCAGCGCCGAGAGGCCGCTGCGGGCGAACGCGGCCGCCAGGTTGACCGCCGTCGTCGTCTTGCCGACGCCGCCCTTCAGATTGGCGAGTGCCAGTCGCATGCGTTTCTCCTCCCCTGATGGAAAGACTCCACGGTCGAGAAAATCGCCTACTCCGCGTGCCGCGACGCTGATTCTACCCCGGGTCGCTCCCCGCTCCGGACCTGGCGGGCTGCGGAGCGAGTACTGTCTGGAACCTTTGTAGGGAGGGATCAACGCTTCGTCATCTTGTCCCGCGCCACTACGCCCCCCTTCATCACGAACCCCACCTTCTCCAGCTCCGTGATGTCTTGCAGCGGATCGCCGGGCACGGCGACGAGGTCGGCGAGCTTGCCGGGTTCGAGGCTGCCGATCCGGTCGTCCCAGCCGAGGAGGCGGGCGGCGTCGAGGGTGGCGGCGCGCAGGATGTCGAGCGGCTTCATCCCGGAGGCGGCGTAGGCGCGGAAGATCCGCCGGGCGGACTGCCCCCGCGTCTCCCCCGGGACGGCGTAGTACTCGTCCGAGCCGGCGGCGACCGGCACTCCGAGCTCGCGAGCGCGAGCCAGGCGCCGCCGGCCCCGGGCCACGAGCTGCTCCAGTCCCTCCCGCAGAGCCTTCTCCCGCTCCAGGTCACCCCGGGGGTTGGAGAGCCGCAGGTAGAAGTCGGCCGGATAGTCGGTGGGGACCAGGAAGATCTTCTTCCTCCCCATCAGGCGCAGCACGTCGTCGGGGACCACGTAGGCGTGCTCGATCGAGTCCACTCCAGCCCGCGCGGCGATCCGCGTCGGCTCGTCGCCGATGGCGTGGGCGGCGACCTTGAGCTTCGCCCGGTGCGCTTCGTCCACGATCGCCTTCATCGTTGCAGGGCTGAGCGTCGCCACGGCGTTGCTGACGATCACCTTGATCACCGTGGCGCCGTCGGCGGCGGCCTGGCGGACGGCGCGGCGGGCCTCCCCGGCGTCCGTCACCTCGACGTACTCCTGGGCGACCAGGCTGCGGGTCTCGGGGGTCAGCCGGTCGAACTGCCCGCCCACCGGCGAAAGGGCCCGGGTCGAGATCACCATCCGCGGTCCCACGGCCCGGCCCGCCTGGATGGCGTCCCGCAGGGCCACGTCGCCGTTGAGCCCCGAGTTGCCCAGGTCGCGGACGGTGGTGAACCCCGCCATCAGCATCTCGCGCGCGTTGACGGCCCCGAGCTGGACCCGCCGGGCGGTGCCCAGGCGGAGGGTGGCGATCGCGTTGAGGTCCTCGTCGCGCACTTCCGGGTCGAAGCTGGTGAGGAGATGGGTATGGGCATCGATCAGTCCCGGCAGCACGGCGGCCCCGCCCAGATCGATGACACGGGCTCCTTCCGGGATGCGGACGCCGGCACCGGCGGCCTTGATCTTCCCGTTCTCGATCAGGATCACGGCGTTGGGAACGGCGCGGCCCGCCCTGACGTCGATCAGGCGCCCGCACCGGACCGCGGCGACCGGTGACCGTCCGTTGGCCTGGGGCACGGCCGGCGCTGCCAGGAGCAGGCAGAGGACGATCGGGACGAGGCGCTTCATCCCCGATATCGACCGCACATCGAGGCCGGAGCCCCCGCTCACTTCCCGCCGTGGGCGGCCGTGAGCTCCCGCTGGAACCCCGGGAGGATCGCCTTGACGAAGGCGTTGGAGACCAGGTTTACGATGATGTCCCAGGTGCTGGTATGGGGGGCCGAGACCGGCCCCGAGAGGTTGGCCACCGTGGCCACCTGCTCGCGCGGGTGGTTCTCCAGGACGTGGGCGACGCCGCCGACCACCTTCTCGTAGAGCTTCTTCAGCACCGGCTTCTTCGCGTCCTGCTTCGGATCGTAGACCTGGATGTCCTTGAACAGCGGCTTGAGGTAGCCGTCGATGCGGCCGTTGCGGACCTTGACCTCGGAGTAGATCGAGAAGGTCCCCTGGGAGACGTCGAACTTGCCGTAGGCGCGCAGGAGGTCGTTGATCGACGGCAGGCTCGCCCCGTCGATCGCCACCAGGAGGTTGAAGTCCGGCCCGTTGCGGCCGTCGCGGAAGGCGGCGTTGCCGTGGGCGGAGCCGGTCCCCATGAAACGGCCGGTCAGGGTCGCCTTGGCCGGTCCGCGCTGGAAGCCGCTCGAGATGTTGGTCACCTCGAGGTTGGCGCCGGTGACGAAGAAGCGGAACCGGCGGTCCTTCACCGGGGCGATCAAGCCGAGGTTGCTGTCGGTCAGGCGCAGGCGCTCGACGGCGACCGGCATGTCGGGTTGCGGGTTCTTGACGACCTTGGCCACCTCCTTGCCGCGGGCCTTCTCGGCGGGCGCGGTGGCGGCGGAGTGGGTGTAGTCGAGGCGAAGCCCCTTGACGGTGACGTCGGCGATGCGCGCCTCGCGGTGCTTGGGCCCGTACTCGACTTCGCCCTGGGAGGAGAGCGCGCCGCCGGAGAGGATCAGGTTCGCCTTCTCCCCGAACGCCCGCAGGCGTTCGAGGGGTACGTTCTCCACCTTGTAGAAAGCGTGGACGCCGGGGTAGGGCTCGGCCAGGAAGTCGGCGTTGCCGTCCAGGACGGCGTGGCCCTGGTCGAAGACCACCCCGTCGCTGTGGATCGGCGAGGGATAGACTCGGTCGCGCGAGCGGATGTTGCGGATGTTCGACGCCGCCGCGTTCCAGTGGGAGATGTGGAGGGGCCGCTTGGGATCCTTGTCGATGTAGACGAGGTCGCCGTCGCGCACCTGCATCAGGTTGAACTTGAGCGGGTAGATCGACTCCAGGGCCTGCTGCCAGCCGCGGTCCTTGAACTTCGTCTGGTCCTTTGCCTCTTCGCTGAGCTGGGGCAGGTTGACGTGGACGCGCGGCTGGTCGAAGACCGCGTCGGCCACCCGGTGTCCGGAGAGGATCTCCCCCCACTCGACGCTCAGCCTCAGGCGCGGGATGTCCGCCACCGGCGGATCGGGATTGGCATCCTGCCGGATGACGGCCTCCTGGAGCGTCAGCGACAGACCGAAGGGGTTCAGGTGGGCGTGCCCGAGGGTCGTGTGATAGCCGTGGAGCCGCTGGTTGATCTTGGCCTCCAGCGTGCGGCGCAGGTACTCGTCGAAGTAGTGGGCGACGACGAGGAGAATCAGAACGAAGGCTACCGCCAGCATGATCCAGAGGAGCCCGCGCCGGCCGAGGGGTCTGCGGGGACGTCCCGTCTGCTCGGGTGGCCGTGACGGCGCCTCCGGCGCCGGGTCATGGCGTTCTTGGGGTTCCGCGACGGCTTGGTTCGGCAATGTGACCTCGGAAGGGGTCCCGGCTGGGGACGCGCCTCCACAGGGGCTCTCTAGCAAGGGATCTGCCAGATCGGGCGCGGTTCGGGCTAGACTCTCTCGCCAACAAGGAGATCCGTCATGGAAGAGCGCCCGAATCCAGGGTTCGCCCGGCGTCTGACCCGGTTCGACGCCACGATGATCGTCATCAGCGGGATCATCGGGTCGGGGATCTTCATCAACCCCTACGTCGTGGCGCGGGCGGTCCATACGCCCTTCCTGATCCTCGCCGTGTGGGTGGCGGGCGGCGTCATCGCACTCTTCGGGGCCTTCGTCTTCGCCGAGCTGAGCACGGTGATGCCGCGGGTGGGGGGCCAGTACGCTTTCTTCCGCGAGGCGTTCTCGCCCATCGTCGCCTTCCTCTATGGATGGGGGCTGCTGCTGATCGTCCAGTCCGGGGCCACCGCGGCGGTGGCGGTCGCCTTCGCCCAGTACGTGGGGCGGCTGGTCGATCTGCCGCCGGGGGGCGAGCGGTGGCTCGCCGCCGCCATCCTCCTGGGCCTCGCCGCCTTCCACGCGCTGGGGATCAAGCCGGGGGCGGTGCTGCTCAACGTCATCACCTTCACCAAAACGCTGGCGCTCGCCGGATTGATCGTGGGCGCCTTCGTCCTCACCCGCCATTCCGGCCTGACCTTCGAGCCGCTGGCGCCGGCGGACCTCGGCGGCCTGCCATTGCTGTCGGCCTTCTTCGCGGGGCTGGTACCGGCGATGTTCGCTTACGGCGGCTGGCAGAACCTCAACTACGTCGCCGAGGAGGTGAAGGAGCCCCAGCGCAACCTGCCGCGGGCCATCCTGATCGGCGTCTTCTGCGTGATCGCGGTGTACGTCTCGGCGAACGTGGCCTACGTGCACGTTCTGGGGGCGCCGGCCCTGGCGGCGACCAGGACGCCGGCGGCGGACGTGGCGGCGCGGCTGGTGGGGGAGACCGGGGCGCGGGTGATCAGCCTGCTGATCGTGGTCTCCACCTTCGGCTTCATGAACCTCTCGCTGCTCTCGGCTCCGCGCGTCTACTACGCGATGGCGGCCGACGGCCTCTTCTTCCGCTCGCTGGCCCGCCTCTCGCCGCGCTTCCGGGCGCCGACCGCGGCCATCCTGCTGCAGGGAGCGCTCGCCGCCGCCTACGCGCTCGCCAACACCTACGACCGGCTGCTCAGCTACGCCGTGTTCGCCGACTGGATCTTCTTCGCCCTGGCGGGCGCCTCGCTGATCGTCTTCCGCCGGACCATGCCCGGCGCGCCGCGACCGTTCCCCGTCCCGGCCTACCCCTGGGTGCCGCTCCTCTTCATCCTCGCCGGAGCCGGCATCGTGCTCAACATCTACTTCACCGACACCCGCAACGCGCTGATCGGCACCGGGATCTTCCTGCTGGGCGTGCCGGTGTACTTCTTCTGGCGCAGTGGGAGAAGATCGGGCTCATGAAAGGCAGCATCTACATGCGCTGGGCCAAGGAGCATGCCACGGCCCGGTACAACCTCGCCAACAGCGGACTGCTGGGCTGCTCGACGGAGGATCTCGTCCTGGAGCCCGGGGATCTCCAGGTGAACGGCGCCAACCGCGACGGCTATCCGCCTTTGCTGGAGGCGATCGCGGCGCGGTACGAGGTCACCCCCGAGCAGGTGGTCACCGCCCCGGGGACCTCGGGCGCCAACTTCCTCGCCTTCGCCGCGCTGGTCGAGCCGGGGGACGAGGTGCTGATCGAGCAGCCCACCTATGAGCCGCTCCTCGCCGCCCTCGGCTTCGTCGGCGCCCGCGTCCGCCGGTTCGCCCGCCGCTTCGAGAACGGCTACCGGCTGGACCTCGACGAGATCCGCTCCCTGCTCACGGAGAAGGTCCGCCTCGTGGTGCTGGCGAACCCGCACAACCCGAGCGGCGTCCTGCTGACGCCGGAGCAGGTGGCCGAGGTGGCGCGTCTGGCCGGGCAGGCCGGCGCTTATCTCCTGGTCGACGAGGTCTACCGCGATATCTGGTTCGAAGAGGCGCCGCCCAGCCACGTCCACCTCGGCCCCAACGTCCTCGCCACCAGCAGCCTGACCAAGAGCTACGGCCTCTCGGGGCTGCGCTGCGGCTGGATCCTCTGCGCGCCGGATCTCGCGCGTCGCCTGCGGCTGGCCAAGGACCTCATGGAGGCCGTGGACTCGGTGCCGAGCGACACGCTGGCCGCCGCGGCTTTCCGGCAGCTCCCGCGCCTCGCCGATCGGAGCCGCTCGATCCTCGATCCCAACATCGCCCAGGTCCGCGCCTTTCTCGCCGAGCACGAGGAGTGGCTCGACTGCGTCATCCCCCGCCGCTCGATGACCGTCTTCCCCCGCCTCCGGAGAGAAGAGGACGCCGAGCCCCTCCATGACTGGCTGCGCGGCCGCGACACCTCGATCGTGCCGGGGAAGTTTTTCGAGGCCCCCGGGCATTTCCGGCTGGGCTTCGCGGTGATGCCGGAGGACGTGGCCTGGGGGCTGGAGAACCTGTCGGCGGGGCTGCGGCGCACGGGGTAATTGCCTCCAGGCGCGCGACAGAGATTACGATCCGCCCCCCTGGAACCCCGGCTCCGTTCCTGGCATAGTCAGCGGATGGACATCCAAGAGACGTGCCTCGACCTCGCGGCGCTCGTGCGGGACCCCGGGCCCCATCCCCAGTCCCGCGTCTCCGGCATGGCGGCCGGGCTCATCGGTTCGGAGATCCTCCGCATCGCCTCGGAGATCCGCGCCCTGGTGGCCTCGGGCCGGACCGTCTGCAACCTGACGGTGGGGGACTTCGACCCGCGGTACTTCCCCATCCCGGCCCAGCTCGCCCAAAGCATCCACGCCGCCCTCGACAAGGGTGAGACCAACTACCCCCCCTCGAACGGCATCCCGGAGCTGCGGCAGGCGGTAGCGCGGTTCTACGAGCGGGAGCTCGGCCTGCGCTTCCCCGTGGAGTCGGTGCTCATCGTGGGGGGTGCGCGGCCGGTCATCTACTGCATCTTCCGCACCCTGTGCGATCCCGGCGACCGGGTGATCTACCCCGTGCCGAGCTGGAACAACAACCACTACACGCACATGGTCGGCGCCGTCGGGGTGCCGGTGGTCTGCCGGCCGGAAGAGCGGTTCCTGCCCACCCGCAAGGACCTGGACGGCCTGCTCCCCGGCGCCCGGCTGCTCTGCCTCAACTCCCCCCTCAACCCTTCCGGCACCGCCTTCACCCGGGAGGCCCTGCTGGGGATCTGCGAGGCGGTGCTGGAGGAGAACGAGGCCCGCGAGCGCCGCGGCGAGCGCCCCCTCTTCGTAATGTACGACCACATCTACTGGATGCTCCGCTTCGGCGGCATTCCGCACGTGACGCCGCCCGAGCTGCTGCCGGAGATGGCGCGCTACACACTGTTCGTGGACGGCATCAGCAAGGGGTTCGCCGCCACCGGGCTGCGCGTCGGCTGGGGCGTGGGGCCGGTGGACGTGATCTCCCGCATGTCCGCCGTGCTGGGCCACATCGGCGCCTGGGCGCCGCGCCCCGAGCAGGTCGCGACCGTGGCGCTGCTCGACGATCCCGAGGGCATCCGCCAGTTCGAGACGGTCTTCCAGCGGGAGCTCCGCGCCCGCCTCGATCTGCTGCACCGCGGCCTCCAGGGGATGAAGGAGCGGGGCCTGCCGGTGGACAGCATCCCGCCGATGGGAGCGATCTACCTCACCGCTCGCATCCATCCCTTCGGCCGCCGGACCTCCGGCGGAGGATCGGGAGGAACCGAGCTGCGCACCAACGACGACGTGCGCCGCTGGCTGCTGGAGTCCGCCGGCATCGGCGTAGTGCCCTTCCAGGCCTTCGGCTCGACCGAGGACGAGGGGTGGTTCCGCCTCAGCGTGGGTGCCGTCTCGCTGGCCGACGTCGAGGCCGCCCTGCCGCGGCTCGAGGCGGCCCTGCGGCAACTCGGATAGGAATGCCCCGATGAAAAAGATGCTGCTCCCCCTGCTGCTCCCCCTGCTGCTCCTCCTCTGCCTCGTCGCCTTCACCGGCGCGGCCCCGGACGCGGCTCCGGGCACGGTTCCAGGCAATGGACCGGTGACGATCCGCGTCGGCAGGCTCCTCGACGGCCGGGGCGGGTCGATGAGCGACGTCACCGTCGTCCTCGACGGCTCGCGGATCGCGGCGATCGATCCCAAGCCGCGGGAGAACCCGACCTGGGACCTGCGCGGCCTCACCCTGATGCCGGGGGGCATCGATACCCACGTCCACATCGGCTGGCACTTCGGCCGCAACGGCAAGCTCTACGACGAGGACGACAAGAGCGCGGTCAAGGAGACGCCCGCCGACATCATCCTCTACGCCGCCGACAACGCGGTCGAGACGGTGAGGAGCGGCATCACCACCGTCCAGAGCCTCGGCGCGCCCGAGGACGCCGCCCTGCGCGACGCGATCGCCCGCGGCATCCTCCCCGGGCCGCGCATCCTCACCTCGCTCGAGCCGATCTCCGAGGACGCCGGCCCTCCCGAGAAGATCCGCGAGGGGGTGCGGCGGCGGGCCGCCGAGGGGGCGGATGTAATCAAGATCTTCGCCTCGAAGAGCATCCGCGACGGCGGCGCCCTGACGCTCTCCCAGGAGCAGCTCGACGCCGCCTGCGGCGAGGCGCGGGCGCACCACCTGCGCTCGGCCGTCCACGCCCATGGCATCGAGAGCGTCCGCCGCGCCGTGCTCGCCGGCTGCACCTCGATCGAGCACGGCGTCCTGCTCGACGCCGCCAGCCTGCGCCTGATGGCCGAGCACGGCACCTGGTTCGATCCCAACATCGACCTCGTCTTCCGCAACTACTTCGAGAACAAGCGGCACTTCGTGGGAGTCGGCAACTTCACCGACCAGGGCTTCGAGCAGATGCGGCGGGCGGTGCCGCTGGCGCTAGCGGTCTTCAAGGCCGCCCTCAAGACGCCGGGCCTGAAGATCGTCTTCGGCACCGACGCCGTGGCCGGCGCTCACGGCCGCAACTTCGAGGAGCTGATCTACCGGGTGGAGAAGGGGGGCCAGGACCCGATGGCGGCCATCGTCTCGGCCACCTCCCGCGCCGCCGAGTGCCTCGGCCTCCAGGACAAGACCGGCGCCGTCGCTCCCGGCCTCGACGCCGACCTGATCGCCGTCGAGGGCGATCCCATCCGGGACATCAACGCCCTCCGTCACGTCGTCTGGGTGATGAAGGGGGGCCGGGTGGTCCGGAACGATCTGGGCCGCCGCTGAAGGTTCCGATGCAGGAGATCGATGCACCAGATCTATATCGACGCCGACGGCTGTCCGGTCAAGGACGAGGTCTACCGGGTCGCCCGCCGGCACGGCTGGAAGGTCTGGGTGGTGGCGAACAGCCGCATGTCGGTCCCCATGGACGAGCGGATCGAGCAGGTGGTGGTCGGCGGGCGCTTCGACGAGGCGGACGACTGGATCGCCGAGCGCATCGGCCCCGGCGACGTCGCGGTCACCGCCGACATCCCGCTTGCCGCCCGCTGCCTCGAAAAAGGGGCCAGGGTGATCGGCACCAAGGGGAACCTCTTCACCGAGGACTCGATCGGCGACGCCCTGGCGACCCGCGAGCTGATGGCCCAGCTCCGCCAGGCCGGGGTGGTCACCGGCGGCCCGGCCTCGATGGCGAAGCAGGACCGCTCGCGGTTCCTGGCCGGGCTGGAGGAGGCGGTCCGGGCGGCGCAGCGGGCGGTACGGTAGACTCCCGCGAATGCGAATCCTGGTAGCCCTGGGCGGCAACGCCCTGCTGCGGCGGGGCGAGGAGATGACCGCCGAGAACCAGCGCCGGAACGTCCGGGTGGCGGCCGAGGCCCTGGCGCCGCTGGCCCCCGGGCATCAGCTCGTGATCACCCACGGCAACGGCCCCCAGGTGGGACTGCTGGCGCTGCAGAGCGCCGCCTTCCAGCAGAACGGCTCCTATCCGCTCGACGTGCTGGGCGCCCAGACCGAGGGGATGATCGGCTACATGATCGAGCAGGAGCTGGGCAACATCCTCCCCTTCGAGCAGCCGTTCGCCACCATCCTCTCCATGGTCGAGGTCGATCCGGACGATCCCGCGTTCCAGCACCCGACGAAGCCGATCGGTCCGGTCTATACCGAGGAGGAGTCCCGCCGCCTGGCCGCGGAGAAGGGGTGGGCGATGGCGCCGGACGGTGACGGCTTCCGGCGGGTGGTGGCCTCGCCGCTGCCGAAGCGGATCTTCCAGATCCGTCCCGTCAAGTGGCTGCTGGACAAGGGGTGCATCGTCATCTGCGCCGGCGGCGGCGGCATCCCGACGATGTATGCGCCGGGCCGCAAGCTCCAGGGGGTGGAGGCGGTGGTGGACAAGGACCGCGCGAGCTGCCTGATGGCCCGCGAGCTGGAGGTGGACCTCTTCGTGATGGCGACCGACGCCGACGCCGTCTACCTCGACTGGGGCAAGCCCACCCAGCGGGCGATCCGCCGCGCCTCACCCCGGGCCCTCGCCGCCTACTCCTTCGCCGGCGGCTCGATGGGGCCGAAGGTCGAGGCCGCCTGCGAGTTCGCCGAGCGCACCGGCAAGACGGCCGCCATCGGCGCCTTGGCCGACGTCACCCGCATGGTCCGCGGCGAGGCCGGCACGCTGATTACCCCCGAGGCGGGCGAGGTGGAGTTCTACCCTGCGAGGTAAGAGAGCGATCAGGGTAGGAGGTCGGCAACCGCGATCGAGACGCCGGGGCCGGCGAGCGGGGTGACGGAGTCGCCGGCGCGGAGAACGGTTCGCGACCGGTACACACCGTCTATGGGCTCTCGGTGGACCTCCAGAGCCTTTTGCTTCAGATTGAGAATCCATGTCTCCGGGATTCCCGCCGCCGCGTAGAGGGGCAGCTTGCGCTTGCGGTCGTGGAGGAGCGAATGATCCGCCACCTCGACCACCAGGAGAGCCGTGGCGGGGTGCGAGTCCCGGTAATCGCGCGGGTTCCCGGCGACCACCGCCAGGTCCGGCTCCGGGGCGGAGCGCTCTCCCAGGGAGAGGGGCGACTGGATACGGAGGTAGCTCCCGGGGAACGCCGGCCTGATCGCCTCCGCCGCGAGATGAACGCATGTCGTATGACCGCTGCTCTGCGGCGTCATGTCGTAGACGATCCCCTCGATCAGCTCTACCTTCGCCTCGGGAGGAAAGAGCCCGGAGTCCGCCATCTGCTCGTACTCCTCCCGGGTCCAGCGATGAAAGTCGATGGCCGCAACCGCCATGGCGGCATGATACCGGATCGGCGGCCCGGTCGCGGAGCCCCCATGCTACCCTCCGCCCCATGCGCTACCGCTTCCTGACCGCCGACGTGTTCACCGACCGTCCCTTCGGGGGAAACCCGCTCGCCGTCTTCCCCGACGCCCGGGGGATTCCCGGCGAGCGGATGCAGCAGATCGCCCGTGAGTTCAACCTTTCGGAGACGGTCTTCGTGCTCCCTCCCGAAGACCCGGCGCACACCCGGAAGCTGCGGATCTTCGCTCCGGCGTCCGAGCTCCCCTTCGCCGGCCATCCCACGGTCGGCACGGCGTTCGTGCTGGCCACGATCGGCGAGGTGCCGCTCGCGGGCGACGAGACCCATATTGTCTTCGAGGAGGGGGTCGGGCCGGTGCCGGTGATGATCCGGGCGGCGGGGGGAACGCCGGTGTTCACCCAGCTCACGGCGGCGAAGCTCCCCGAGGTCGGGCCGCCGCCCCCGCCGACCCCGGAGCTGGCGGAGATGCTCTCCCTGGATCCGGGGGATCTGCTGGACGGCCCTGACGCTTCTGCGGATCGACCGGAGGCGGTCTCCTGCGGCGTCCCCTTCCTCTATATACCGCTGCGGAACCGCGACGCCGTGCGCCGCGCCCGCCTGCGCGCGGACCGCTGGGAGGCGCTCGTGGCCGGCTTCTGGGCCACCGAGGTCTACGTCTTCGCCCGTGATCCCGAGCTGCCCGGCTCCCACCTGCGCTCGCGCATGTTCGCGCCGCGCATGGGGATCGCCGAGGACCCGGCCACCGGCGCCGCCACCGCCTCCTTCGGCGGCTACCTGGCCTCCCGCGCCCCGGAGCGCGACGGCACCCTGCGCTGGGTGATCGAGCAGGGCTTCGAGATGGGCCGGCCCAGCATCCTCCACCTGGAAGTCGACAAACAGGACGGCCGGATCACCGCCGTCCACGTCGGCGGCGCCTCGGTGCTGATGAGCGAGGGGTGGATGGAGGTCCCGGAGGGGTAGGGGGCTGCTATCCTCCTCCTTGAGGAGAACCTGCCATCCATGCCCGAGCTCATCCTGATCGTTGACGACGAACCGGGGATCCTCTCCACCCTGGGGAGCATCCTGTCCGACGAGGGGTATTCGACCCTCACCACCACCAGCGGCGAGAGCGCGCTGACCCTCTACGAGGAGAAGCGGCCCGCGGTGGTCTTCCTCGACATCTGGCTGGCCGACCGCGACGGCCTCGAGACCCTGCAGGCGCTGCGCGAGGCGGACCCCACGGCGGCGGTGGTCATGATGTCGGGCCACGGCACCGCCTCGACCGCCGTCAAGGCGATCAAGATGGGGGCCTTCGACTACCTGGAGAAGCCGCTCTCCTACAAGCGGGCGGTGGACGCCGCGGCCGGCGCCCTCGCCTACAAGCGCACCCTCCAGGAGGGGGCGGCGGGGATCGCGCCCGAGCCGCCGCGCGACCGCGCGGATCGCCTGGACCGCGGAGACGCCGTCGAGCGCCGGTTCGCCGCCGTTCCGGACCTGCCCCTCCTCGCCGAGACCGGCCGCAACCAGCGCACCCTCAGCCACTCGACCGTGGTCTACGGCCTGGGGCTCCACTCGGGCCAGCGCACCGGCATGGTCCTCCAGCCGCTGCCCGAGAACAGCGGCATCCACTTCGTCACCCTGCCCACCGGGGTCGAGATCCCGGCCCACGTCCGCGCCGTAGCCGAGACCGACTACGCCACCACGCTGTCAGGTGAGGGAGAATTCATCAAGACCGTCGAGCACCTGCTCTCGGCGCTCCACGCCTACGGAGTGGGGAACCTGCTGATCAAGGTGAACGGGGAGATCCCGGTCCTCGACGGCTCGGCGCTGGAGTTCTGCCGGATCATCGAGGAGATCGGGGTGGTGGAGCAGGCCGAGCCGCAGCGGGAGGTGGTGATCGACCGCCTCTACGAGGTGCGCGGGCCGGGGGAGAAGATCCTCTCGATCGAGCCGGCGGCGGAGTTCTCGGTCTCCTACCTGCTGCGCTACCCGCCGCCGGTCGGCGAGCAGTCCTGCGAGTTCACGCTCACCTCGGCCGAGGCCTACAAGCGGGAGATCGCCCCGGCCCGCACCTTCGGCTTCATGAAGGACCTCAAGATGCTCAACGAGCTGGGCCTCGGCTCCGGCGGGCGTCTGGACAACTTCATCCTGGTGGGCGAGGACGACGTCATCAACACCGAGCTGCGTTTCCCCGACGAGTTCGTCCGCCACAAGATCCTGGACGTTATCGGCGACCTCTACCTGCTGGGCTACCCCATCCGTGGCAAGGTCACCGCCCGCCTCACCGGCCACCGGGACAACATCGCTCTGCTGCGGCAGATCGTGGCGGGATAGGAGGGAGGGCGACCGCAGGTCGCCCCTACAACCTTCGATCGACATGGATCTCTGCCGGAGGTTGTAGGGGCGACCTGCGGTCGCCCTCCCCGATCTGGAGTAGAGTTATCCCGCTTTTTCGGACCAAACCTGGAGGAGGACGGATGGACGCTCCCGACACGAAGTCGCTGCCCGAGAACGCCTACACGCCGCTCGCCCCCGGCGAGGTCTACGCCCCGATCGTCCCGCCGGGGGCGCGGGTGGAGGAGGCTACCGTCCGCTCGGTCGGCTGGGGCCTCTTCCTGTGCGTGGTGTTCACCATCGCCTCGGCCTACTCCGGGCTCAAGGTGGGGCAGGTGATGGAGGCGTCGATCCCGATCTCCATCCTCGCCATCGGCCTCGCGCGCACCTTCCGGCGCCGCTCGACCCTGCTCGAGAACGTCATCCTGACCAACATCGGCGGCACCTCGGGGGGGATGGTGGCGGGGGCGATCTTCACCCTGCCGGCGCTCTACATCCTCCACCTGTCGCCGAACCCGGTGCAGACCTCGTTGATCCTGATCGCCGGCGGCTGTCTGGGGGTCCTCTTCCTGATCCCCCTGCGGCGCTACTTCGTGCGCGAGACGCACGGCGGCTTCCCGTATCCGGAGGCGACGGCGATCACCGAGGTCCTGGTCACCGGCGAGAAGGGGGGCTCGCAGGCCAAGCTCCTGCTCCAGGCGACCGGCATCGCCGCCGTCTACGACTTCTTCGTCACCACCTTCCAGGTCTGGCGCGAGACGGTGGACTTCCAGTTCCTGCCGGTGATGCGGGCGCTCAACGACCGCGCCCGCATCATGTTCCGCTTCGACGCCATCTCCTTCATCCTTGGCCTCGGCTACGTCATGGGCCTGCGCTCGTCGATGATCCTGTGCGCCGGCGGCTTCTTCTCCAACCTGGTGCTGGTGCCGCTGATCTGGATGATCGGCCGCGAGGTCCCGGCGCTCTCGATCTACCCGGCGACGGTGCCGATCACGGCAATGGCCGCGGGGGACATCTTCCGCAACTACGTCCGCTTCGTCGGCGTCGGGGCGATCGCCACGGCGGGCATCTTCGGCATCATCAAGTCGCTGCGCATCGTCGCCGGCTCCTTCGGCATCGCCGCCCGCGCCTTCAAGCACGGCGAGGACGGGGCCCAAGAGCGCACCGACCGCGACATGCCGATCATGACCATCCTGATCGGCGTCATCGTCACCGCCGTGGTGGCGGGGGTCTTCTTCACCACGCTCGCGGGCTCGCTGCTGGTGGCGATGATCGGCCTGCTGCTGACCCTGGTCTTCTCCTTCTTCTTCGCCTCGGTGGCGGCGAACGCCATCGCCACCACGGCGCGCAACCCGGTCTCGGGGATGACGATGCTGACCATCATCATCTCGTCGCTAGTGATGCTGCGCTTCGGCCTCTCGGGGACGACCGGGATGTTCTTCGTCATGGCGATCGCCGGCATGGTGTGCACGGCGCTGTCGGTCTCCGGGCAGACGATCACCGATCTGAAGACCGGCTACTGGCTGGGCTCGACGCCGGCGGTGCAGGAGCGGGTGAAGTTCCTCGGCATCCTCGCCTCGGCGGTGGCGGCGGCGCTGACCATCGTGCTGCTGGCCAAGACCTTCCAGTTCGGCGAGGCGGTGCCGGGGGACGTCCGGGTGGTGCTGGCGTCGCCGCAGGCCTCGATCATGAAGGCGCTGGTGCAGGGGTTCATGAGCCGGCAGCCGGTGGCCTACATCCTCTTCGGCGCCGGCGCGGTGGTGGCGCTGGTGATGGAGATGCTGGGGGTGCCGGCGCTGATCTTCGCCCTCGGCATGTACCTGCCGCTCGAGCTCAACACGCCGGCGCTGGTGGGCGGCTTCCTCTCCCACTGGCTCACCCGCCGCTCCGAGCGGATGGAGCCCGAGGCGGGCCGCGGCGTCCGCGAGCGGGGGGTCATCATCGCCTCGGGTCTGATGGCCGGCGGCGCCCTCGGCGGCGTCTTCGGCGCCGCCCTGCGCCTCTTCCCCTGGTACCGCGAGGACCTGATCAAGACCCCCTTCTTCGACGTCAATGCGGTCTCCCAGATCGTCTCGATCGTCCTCTTCCTGGGGCTCTGCCTCTACGTCTGGTTCGGGTCGCTGGGGCGGACGAAGCGAGGATAGTAAAACGGGGCAAAGCGCGTAGATCCTTTGGAAGCTTCCCCTCCGCCCCAGGTGGGCTGCGTCGGGACTCCCTCAGCGATCCTGGATGAGATCCAGTTGCAGACGTCGAGTCGTTCTATCCGCCGTCAAGGCATAAGTGTAGCGGCCGGGCCCGAGAGGCTTTTCACCCATAAAATCCTGTGGTTGCAAGGTTAAGCTCTCTCCTTTAACCACAGCTTGGACGGCTGCATAGCGATAGGCCTTTTCCACCTGCTGATAGTCTGACGACGCTCCGTGCCTCAGCGCTCCATATTCTTTCTTCCCATCAGGGAAGGTGACGGTCACTCGCTCAAAATCGTCGGAGCTCCGATTCGAAATCCGCACCCAAATTCCGCTGCTTCCGCCGCGGTCGGAATGCATGCCCGAGCAGCCGCTTGCGGACGCTCCAAAAACGGCTAGCGCCACAAAACCGAAGAGCAAAGGCAGTAGTTTTTTTCCCATCAAGGCCGCCGTCTTGATGAATTGTCTGTAATCATGCCAATAGTATACCGCCGGCTGGAATCTTGCGTCAATGACCGTTCCGAGGTAGATCACAACGAGCCAAGCCGGACAAATCGGCATAGTTTTTGCATTTAGTCTAAGAATCGTCGATGCCCCTTCGAGGGCAAATTTAACGCCATCTTCATGAGGAGCTCACATGAACCCAAAGCGCTGGCCAAGACGATCTTCTATCGCTCTCCTAACCCTTGCCTGCCTGCTTACTTTCTTCCTTGGGGCGGCCCTCGCGGACGACTACATTGGCGCAGGCAGCTTCCCCACCCTCGCGCTACATTGGCAGTCTGGAGGAACTACGTCTGACAGTGGCGGAAGCTATACCACTCCTGCAAAGCAAGGGATGTCCACTTGGAGCGCCTACACAGACCTCAGTATGATCGAAGTGACGGACGGGAGTTGGGACATCCTGGTCAACGTCTCCGACTATGGAGACACAGGCTGGACGGGATACACCTATATCTGCGCGACCGACGGCTCGTGTGACAGCCAGACGGCTTGGGACCAGACATACTCCTGGGCCGAGACGAGGATCAATTCCACCTACCTCGTGAACAACACCCAGGATGAACGGCAGAACACCATCATGCATGAGGCGGGTCATGCTTTTTCGCTCGGTCACCGAAATGACTCCACGAGCATCATGCAGCCAGCCCAGACCTCGATAACTGCGCCGAACAGTACGGATGTCAGCCTGATCAACGCTCGTTATTAGAAAGGTCAGCCAATGAAACTGAAGATATTCTCTGTAGTTGCCCTGCTTGCATGCTTTGGCCTGGGGTGGCAAGAGAGTCTCAGAGTAAAGAGGCTTCTTCATACCGGTCCAACCCCTGTGCGTGTCCATGCCCAGTGGGCTTCTTCTGCGGGTACCGTCGCCCAGCAGGCCGCCGAGGCGGATGCCATCGTCCGTGCCCATGTGGTGAAACGTTTCAAATCAAGGGTGTTGGGGCAACGCCTAGCCAATCCTTCAGACCGGTTGCCTGCAAAGTTCGATGTATGGGCCTTTACTGAGGTGCTGCTGAAGGTGGACAAGGTCTACCGCGGCGACATACGCAGCGGCGGCTATGTGCGTGTGCTGCAGACCGGCGGCTATGCGCGCAAGACGGCCGACCACCCTGAACTCCAGATTGCGCTTGACGATGACCCGTTGCTTCTTGAAGACTCGGATCACGTGTTCTTCCTCAAGGAGATCAGTGGCGACCCGGTGCTCGCCCCTCAACGCGAGCTTTATCGAATCGTCAACTCCGCGGGACGCTATGACATTCGCGGGGATGCCGTTTCCAGTTTCTCGATCCTGGCAGGAAAGCGTCCCACGAAGCTCGTTGACCTTGATGAGCAGATCCGAGCAGCTCTTTGAAAGTATCAAGGTAGAAGACCAAGGCAGGTGCCGGGTGAGTTGAGGAGCGGAGCATTAGGGACGTACTCGGATCTACGGGCAGAAGCGAGCATGCATCATGAGCGCCCAAGCTCCGCTCCCACACCTTCCCCGAGGTGAGCCCATAGAGGGGCGCGTTGCCACTTTCCAGGATGCCGAGCATCAGGTAGAAAGCTTGATCAAGACACCCTTCTTCGACAACGCGCCGGTGTCGCGGCTCCGGAAGAGATTACTCCAGTCCCGTAGCTTCCCGGTCGAGCCCGTAGCAGAGCATCTCCCGCCCGAGATGGTCGATGCGGCTCTGGAGCTTTTCGCCGATCCGTTCGGCGACGCGGACGGAGGCCCGGTTCTCGGGATGGATGAGGCTGATGACGCGCTCCTTCTTCCAGGCGGTGAAGGCATGGGCGAGAGCCGCGCGCGCCCCTTCGGTCGCGTAGCCGTGCCCCCACCAGGGCCGCGCCAGGATCCAGGCCAGCTCGAAGCCGGGCCATCCCGCGGGCGAGGAGAAGCCGACCGTTCCGACGAAGGCACCCGTCTCCCGGTGCTCCACCGCCCACATGCCGGCTCCCCCGAGCTGCCAGTGCCCCAGCAGGAAGGCCAGGTGCCGCCAGGAGCGTCCCGGGTCCCACGTCTGCGCGCCGCCGCCGAGATAGCGCAGGACCTCGGGGTCGGCGTTCAGCGCGGCATAGTCCTCCACATCGCTCCTGCGAAAAGGCCGTAACCGCAGCCGTTCCGTCTCCAGGGTCGGGATTTCGAGCCCGTCTCGAATCTCCATGGAGCCACGATAGAGGCTGGAAAGAGCGCGTTAAAATGCTGCTAGCGCAGGGGCGGGAATTTTCCCTCGAAGCGGTACGCACGGACCGGACGGCGGGCTGGGTGGTTGCGCGGGGGAGAAACGCATGTAACAGTGTCCGGTGTCACGCTGAAACCTTGAGGCGCACCCCGTTCTGTAGACCCATGCCCCGCAACCTCCGATCGCTCCTCATTTCGAGCCTGGCGCTCTGGCACGACCGGAGCCAGAAGGAGATCGCCGCCGCGTCGGGCATCCCGCAGAAGCGGGTCTCCCAGCTCCTGCGGGGGGAGGAGATCGAGGACGCCGTCTTCGCCCGGCTGCTGGCGGCGGTGAGCGGCGAGCCGGCGGAGGTGGCCGTGGTCAAGGCGTGCCTCGACTCCCTGGCGGCCCTGGAGGGGGACCGGGAGCTGACGGCGGCGGAGCGGGCCGAGGTCGAGCTCGGCGTCCAGGAGGGCGCGGCGCTGATCCGCGGGGTCCTCGCCGAAACCGTCCGGCGGTCCCGGGCCGCGCCGGCCCTGGACCGCTACCCGCGGGCCGCCGACCTCGAGCCGGCCCGCTGGCACGCCGCCATGCTGTTCCAGGCCCTGCGGGATCTCCCCGAGGATCACCAGTCGGCGGTGGTGAGGGTGGCGCGGGAGTTCCAGAGTTGGGCGCTGGTCGAGCGGCTCTGCGAGGAGTCGGCGGTGCAGGCCTCCCGCGACCTCGGGCGGGCGGCCTTCCTGGCCCGGCTCGCTCAAGAGGCCGCCAGGCGGGTGCCGGGGCCGAAGGGCTGGGTGCGCCGGGTCAAGGCCTTCGCCGCGGCGCACGCCGCCAACGTCCTGCGGGTAGCCGGCAGGTTGCGGGCCTCAGCCGTCCTGTTCCAGCGCGCCGGACGGCTGTGGGCCGCCGGCTCCGACCCCGACCGTGTTCTCGATCCGGGAAGGCTGTTCGACCTCGAAGCCTCCCTGTGCCGTGATCAGCGACGGTTCGAGGAGGCCTTGGCTTTGCTGGAGCAGGCCCAAGTGGTGAGCCGCTCCCAGAGGCGTCTCCTCATCAAGAAGGGATTCACGCTGGAGGTCATGGGGGAGTACGAGCGGGCCATCGAGACTCTCCTCACAGCGAAGGCCCTGCCCGATGTCCAGGCCGATCCACGGCTGAGCAACATCCTCTACAACAATCTGGCCCTGGATTTCTGTCACGTTGGTCGCTTCGCTGAGGCGGCCGAGCTGGCATATCAAGTACGCCAGGTCGCTGCTGAGATGGGAGACGCGATCTTACTGCTCCGCGTCACCTGGATTGAAGGCCGCATCGCCGCCGGGCTGGGCCGGACCGAAGAGGCCCTGAGCTTGCTGAAGCAGGTGCGGCGCGAGTTTGCCGCCCGCAACATGGGGTACGACGTGGCCCTGGCCCTGCTGGAGGAGGCCGTCCTGCTGCTGGACCAGGGCCGGACGGCCGAGGTCAAGGCGCTGACCCGCAGCCTGGCGGCGGTCTTCGAAGCCGAGGAGGTCCATCGGGAGGCCTTGGCCGCACTGCGGCTCTTTCACGCAGCCGCCGAGCGGGAAGCGGCCACGGCCGAGCTCGCCCGCCGCGTCCTGCGCTATCTCTTCCGGGCTCGCCACGACCAGGGCCTCCCCTTCGAGCTATGACATCTTCAATGACTTCCCCAGGGATCAGCGCCGGGGCCTGCATCCGCGCTCGGCAGCGATGCGGGGTAGGTCCGGCCATCGGGGTCCGCGCCGGGTCCTGCCTTCGTGTTCGGCGGCGCGGCCTCGCCCCGAAGCGAGGACAGGAAGCTCCAGAGCGGCTGGAAGAAGCCGGAAGGCGTGGCGGTCAGGGTCGAGGCGGCGAGGGTCAGGGCGAGGACGGTGCGGCGCATGGTGCGGTCTCCTGCGCGGCGCCGGCCGCGGGCCTCCCTGGTCCGTGCGGGCCGCGTCCGCACATCTTAGGTGCTGCCGGCGGCCCGGGCGGCGAAATTTCTCTCTCTCGTGCTAGTGGAGGAGCGGATGAGACCGAGGAATCGGCTGGTGCGCCTGGCGCGGGCGCTCTCGGGCGAGACGCAGAAGGAGTTCGGCCAGAGGACGGGCCTCCATCACACCCTGCTGGCCCAGTACGAGCTGGACCAGGTCGAGCCCGGCCCGGAGAACCTGGAGCTCGCGCTGCGCGAAGCCGGCCTCACGGTGGCGGACGGCGAGGAGATCCTGCGGCTCGCCGACACCCTGCGGCAGCCGCGGCGGCGCGCGGGACAGGGAGCGGACGATCTCGTCCATGAGCTGCTCGCGGCGCTGATCTCGGGCGTCTACCGGCGCCTGCTGCGCCTGCCGCTTCCCGATCGCCTCCCCCAGGCGGAGGACCGGCTGCACGCCGGCGAGCTCTGGTCGCGTCTCGCGGGCCTGGAGGAGGGCCAGGCGCTCTCCGTGGTGAGGGTGGCGCGGGAGTTCCAGAGCTGGGCCCTGGTCGAGCGGCTCTGCCAGGAGTCGGCGGCGGAGGCCGCCCGCGATGCCGGGCGCGCCGCCTTCCTGGCGCGGCTCGCGAGGGAGATCGCGGAGCGGCTCCCCGGGCCGGAGGATTGGCACCAACGCGTCAGGGCGTTCGCCGGCGCTGATCCGGAGGCTCTCCTCGGTCCGGAGAGGGGGCTCCTCCAGTGGAATATTCCTCCTCCCACAAACGAGGAACGGTCATGAATCTGGCGACTGGATTGCATCTCTTCCGGGAGGCCGGCGCATATCCCGCAGGTCCCCCACCCTCACCAGGAGAGAAGCGACTTCATGAGCAAGGCGAACACCCCTACCTCCACTCCCAAGAACGCCCGCGAAGCCAGACCGAAAGCCACCCGCGACGCCAAGCAGGCGGACCTGGCCCAGAACACCGAGAACGGCTCCGACCAGTTCCTCACCACCAACCAGGGACTCCGGGTCAACGACAACCAGAACTCGCTCAAGGCCGGGCCGCGCGGCGCCACCCTGCTGGAGGACTTCATCCTCCGCGAGAAGATCACCCACTTCGACCACGAGCGCATTCCCGAGCGCATCGTGCACGCGCGCGGCACCGCCGCCCACGGCTACTTCCAGGTCTATGAGCCGATGGCCCGGCTCACCCGGGCCGGCTTCCTGCAGGACCCCGCGGCGAGGACGCCGGTCTTCGTGCGCTTCTCGACCGTCGCCGGCTCGCGCGGCTCGACCGATCTGGCGCGGGACGTGCGCGGCTTCGCCGTCAAGTTCTACACCGACGAGGGGATCTTCGACCTGGTGGGCAACAACATCCCGGTCTTCTTCATCCAGGACGCGATCAAGTTCCCCGACCTGATCCACGCGGTGAAGCCGGAGCCGCACAACGAGATCCCGCAGGCGGCCTCGGCCCACGACACCTTCTGGGACTTCGTCTCGCTGATGCCGGAATCCATGCACATGATCATGTGGGTGATGTCCGACCGCGCCCTCCCCCGCAGCTACCGGATGATGGAAGGGTTCGGCATCCACACCTTCCGCCTGATCAACGCCGAGGGCCAGGGGCGCTTCGTGAAGTTCCACTGGAAGCCCCTGCTCGGAATGCACTCGGTGGTCTGGGACGAGGCGCTCAAGATCTCCGGCAACGATCCGGACTTCCACCGCCGCGACCTGTGGGAGGCGATCGAGAACGGCGACTTCCCGGAGTGGGAGCTCGGCGTGCAGATCGTCGAGGAGAAGGACGAGCACAAGTTCGACTTCGACCTGCTCGATCCGACCAAGATCATCCCCGAGGAGCTGGTCCCGGTCCAGCGCATCGGCCAGCTGACCCTGAACCGCAACCCCGACAACTTCTTCGCCGAGACCGAGCAGGTGGCCTTCCATCCCGGCCACATCGTGCCCGGCATCGACTTCACCAACGACCCGCTGCTGCAAGGGCGATTGTTCTCCTACACGGACACCCAGCTCTCCCGCCTGGGCAGCCCGAACTTCCACGAGATCCCGATCAACCGCTCTCTGGCGCCGGTGCACAACAACCAGCGCGACGGCCACATGCGCCAGACCATCAACCAGGGCCGCGTGGCCTACGAGCCGAACACGCTGGGCGGCGGCTGCCCGTTCCAGGCGATGGTGAAGGACGGCGGCTTCCAGAGCTATGCGGAGAAGATCGACGCCCGCAAGATCCGCGAGCGCAGCGACAGCTTCTTCGATCATTTCAGCCAGGCGGCGCTGTTCTTCAACAGCCAGTCCGCGCCGGAGCAGGCGCACATCGTCAACGCCCTGCGCTTCGAGCTCGGCAAGGTCGAGATCCCGGTGATCCGGGAGCGCGTGGTCTTTCTGCTCTCCCAGGTGGACGCGACGCTGGCGAGCCGCGTCGCCGCGGGTCTCGGCATGGAGGTTCCGAAGAGCTCCGACCTGCCGCTGAACGGGAGCATCCCCGCCGACGCCGATCCGGAGCGGTACCAGCCGCGGCCCAAGGCCAAGAAGATCGGCACCTCGCCGGCGCTCAGCATGGCGAACACGGTGAAGGACACGATCGCGACGCGCAAGATCGCCTTTCTCGCCGCCGACGGGTTCGGCGCCGACCTGGCCATCATGAAGAAGGCCCTGAGCAAGGCCGGCGCGCAGGTCAAGATCGTGGCGCCGAGGCTCGGCATGCTCAAGGGCGCGGACGGCGAGGAGGTCAAGATCGACTTCAGCTTCCTCACCTCGGCCTCCGTCCTGTTCGACGCTCTCTACGTCGCCGGCGGCGAGGCGAGCGTGGAGCGGCTCAAGCAGGAGGCCGACGCGGTCCACTTCGTGGAGGAGGCCTACAAGCATTGCAAGGCGATCGCCGCCACCGGCGCCGGCGTCGGCCTGCTCAACGCCTCTTATCTGGGGGGTTTGCGGACCGTGGGGGAGAAGAGCGCCACCGCGGACCCCGCCCTCGTGGTCGGCGGGGACAAGGCCACGGGCAAGATCGCCGCGGCGTTCATCCAGGCCATCGCCCAGCACCGCAACTGGGACCGCGAGACGATGGGACAGGTGCCGGTGCCGGCCTGATGCGGGAAAACGCCCCTTTCTCCCGGCCTGGAGAGAGGGGCGTGTCCCGTTTGTGCCTGGATCGTCCCCTAATCTCCAGGACTGTCCCGCAATCTCTGGGACCGTCCCTGAATCTTCATGACCGTCCCTAAATCTACAGGATTGTCCCTGAATTTTCAGGACGGTCCCATAGTCTCCGGGATTGTCCCCTAATCTCCAGGACGGTCCCGCAATCTTCGGGATGCCTGACCGGCAGCCCTACCGCGCCGCCTTCTCTTCCCAGATCCGGCAGAGGTGGACGATCACCTCGACCGCCTTCTCCATGTCCTGCGCGGAGACCCATTCGAGGCGGGAGTGGAAGTTCTGCTCGCCGGCGAAGATGTTCGGCGTGGGCAGGCCCATGAAGCTCAGCCGGGAGCCGTCGGTGCCGCCGCGGATCGGGCGCTCGAGGGTCTCGATGCCGGCCCGGCGGATGGCCTCGCGGGCGTTCTCCACCACGTCGGGGTGGTGGTCGAGCACCTCGCGCATGTTGCGGTAGCTCTCCTCGACCCGGGTCTCGACCGAGGCGCCCGGCCAGTCGGCGACCGTCTCCTGGGCCAGCCGCGCCAGGAAGTCCTCTTTCTCTTGGAGAGCCGGCGTCTGGAAATCGCGGATCAGCAGCTTGACCGAGGTGCGCTCGACGCCGGCGTTGACCACGTACGGGTGGACGAACCCCTCGTAGCCGTCGGTCGTCTCCGGTGACAGCTCCCCCTTGGGCAGGCGGGAGATGAAATCGGCGGCGATCTTGATCGAGTTGATCAGCTTGCCCTTGGCGAAGCCGGGATGGGTGTTGAAGCCCACGAAGGTGACCGTCATCGCGTCGGCCGAGAAGGTCTCCATCTCGATCTCGCCGCGGGCGCCGCCGTCCATGGTGTAGGCGTACTTGGCGCCGAACTTCGCGACGTCGAAGTAGCGGGTGCCGGCGCCCACCTCCTCGTCGGGGGTGAAGCCGACGCGGATCGGCCCGTGGGGGATCTCGGGGTGAGCCATCAGATACTCGGCGGCGGCCATGATCTCGGCCACCCCGGACTTGTTGTCGGCGCCGAGCAGGGTGGTGCCCGAGGCGGTGATGATGTCGTCGCCGATCCGCTCACGCAGGTAGGGGACGTCGGCCGGCCGGATCACGGCGGTCGGATCGTCCGGCAGCACCAGGTCCTGTCCCTGATAGCCGCGGTGGACGATCGGCTTGACCCCGGCGCCGCTCATCTCGGGCGAGGTGTCCACGTGGGCGATGAAGCCGATCACCGGCACCCCGGCCTTCTGCGTGGTGGCCGGGAGGGTGGCCATCACGTAGCCGTGCTCGTCGATCGTGGCGTCGGCGAGGCCGATCGCCTTCAGCTCCTCGACCAGATGGCGCAGCAGGTCGAGCTGCTTGGCCGTGCTGGGGTAGCTCTGCGAGGTCTCGCTCGACTGGGTGTCGAAGGTCACGTAGCGCAGGAAGCGCTCGACGGCCGAAGTACGAAAGGCGGAATCAGGCATGACGGATCTCCTCGGGGGTCTTCTCGGGATCGCCGGTCTGCGGGACCGGTGGCGAGCTGGCGGGAGATCGTACCGGATTGGCGGGGTCGCCGTGCGGGGGTGGGGCAATCTCGGCTCTCGCGTACTCCTACACTTATGTAAAGGCTCCGTTGTGTGCGGAGCCCGATGGATCCGGCGGGGCGCGCTCGCCGGATCCTGCGGTCCAATTCTTGAAAGGAGAAGTAAAATGACCCGAACCACGTTCAAGCTCATTCTGGCAGGCGCTCTCCTGGTGATGGCCTCGTTCATGCCCCAGGGTGTCCAGGCGGCCGGAACCTGTTGCACGAACTGCTACAACCGGTACCTGGTCACCTGCTACAATGGCTGCAACGGCAACACCACCTGCCAGACGAACTGCGAAAATTCTTACGATGGTTGCGCCGGCGGCTGCAGCCGCGTCGGCCAGAACTGCCCCGTATAACCTGGATACGGGTTCTCCCCCTCTCCGGACCGAGAGGGGGAGGTTTGTACGGTTACTGGCCGTTGTGGTCGTGACGCCGGTCGCAGCGGTCGTGGCGGAGGTCCGAGGCGCGCAGGCGGGGGACGGCGGTGAAGCCGAGCAGGCTGCTCAGGCGAGGCAATATAGGGTTTTTCTCATGGCTGGATTCCTTCCTGAAAGTTCCAGGCCGCTGGTTGGGTGAATCTCGCGGCCTTGCTGATTGGAACCCACCAGGAGGGTCTTTCCTGCGAGGGCTCCTGACCGCGCTTGGAGCGTTGATCTATAATTGCTAAACTGTCTATGGGGAGTTGCCGGCTTCCCGACGTTGGACCAACCTAAGATTGGAGACGAAGATGAAAAGATTGACTCTCTGTTTCGCCTGCCTTCTGATGATCCTCACCCTGGCCCCGAGCCTCCACGCGGCGCAGCCGGCGCCCGCCTCCCAGGCCGATCTCGCCGCGCAGATCTTCGCTCCGGCGACCCCCGCGGCCGCGAGCCCGGCCGATCCGGCCAAGGCTGCCTCCGCGGACCTCTTCCTGCCCGCGCCTCAGCCGGTGCTGGCCTGCACCACGTACGCCCAGTGCGTCTCCGGGTGCAGCGACTGTGTCTGGGGAACGCACAGCTACTGCATCAGCATGGCCACCTGCCGCTGCGGCTGCAAGCACTGAACCGTCTTCCGGACCGGCCTCTCCCCCGACATCCGGCCTGAGGACGACGGCGCGGCGCTGGCCGCGCCGGCCGCCCTCCAGAGGCCGGCCGGTTACTGGACGTTGTGGTCGTGACGCCGGTCGCGGCGGTCGTGCCGCACGTCCTTGCGATCGTGACGGACGTCCCGGTGGTCCTTGCGCAGGTCCTTGACGTCCCCCGTCCGGCGGTCGTGACGGACCTCCCGGCGGTCGTGACGGAGATCCTTGCGGTCGTGGTGGGCGTCCCTGCGGTCGTGGCGGAGGTCCGAGGCGTGCAGGCCGGGGACGGCGGTGAAGCCGAGCAGGCTGCTCAGGGCGAGGCAATATAGGGTTTTTCTCATGGCTGGATTCCTTCCTGAAAGTTCCAGGCCGCTGGTTGGGTGAATCTCGCGGCCTTGCTGATTGGAACCCACCAGGAGGGTCTTTCCTGCGAGGGCTCCTGACCGCGTTTGGAGCGTTGATTTATAATTGCTAAACTGTCTATGGGGAGTTGCCGGCGTCCCGACGTTGGACCAAACCTAAGATTGGAGACGAAGATGAAAAGATTGACTCTCTGTTTCGCCTGCCTTCTGATGATCCTCACCCTGGCCCCGAGCCTCCACGCGGCGCAGTCGGCGCCCGCGCCCCAGGCCGATCTCGCCGCGCAGATCTTCGCTCCGGCGAGTTGCGCGACCGCGAGCCCGACCGATCCGGCCAAGGCGGCGTCCACGGACCTCCTTCTGCCGGCGCCCCGGCTGGCGAGCTGCACGTACGCGGTGTGCATCTCCGAATGCAACGACTGTCCCTACCCCAAGCACGGCTACTGCATCAGCACCGCCAGTTGTACCTGCGGCTGCCGCTGAGCCCCTGAACCGGCTTCCCGGACCGGCCTCCCCAACCGTCCGACCCGGTCTCCGGGCAGTCCTCACGGCATCAGGGGCGCCAGCCCGGCCGCGCGCACCTGACGATCGAGATCCCGCAGAGAGCCGTTCTCCAGCGCCTGCCAGTGGGCGAGGGCGGCGTCCAGACGCTTCTGGTAGATGTCGAAGACCTCGCGCTGCGGTCCGGTGGGGGCGCGGTCGGCCCCTTCGAGGTCGGTCGCCAGCGGGGTGAGGGCGCCGGCGATGGCGGCGAGGTTGTCGTCTCCCCGGGCGCCCCGTTTCCCGGTTCCCGGCGCGTTCTGGAAGGCCGCGACGTCCGCCGCCGCGCGTTGCGCGGCCTCCCGCAATCCCCCGGCATTGCCGGCATTGCCGGCGCGGCCGGCGAGCTCGCCGTCGAGGGTCTTGAGGCGGCCGGCGACCGCCTGGATCCGCTCCTGGGTCTCGGTCGTCCGCTCCAGGGAGCGCGCGATCGCCACGTACATCTCGTGCTGGGCCGCGAGATCGGCCTGCGGCGTCTTCACCCGCGGGTCCAGCGCCACGGTCAGCGGCTGGCTGGTGGTCCGGCCGTCCACCGTCAGGCGGACCTGGTACCGGCCCGGCAGGACGAAGAGCCCCTGCGGCAGCTCGGGGGTGTCCGCCCCGGGGACGGCGGCGATCGAGTACTCGTACTCCAGGGCCCGCGGCCGGGGGCCGTGGAGATCCCAGACGAACCGGTTGTGGCCGGGGCGGGCCGGCAGGGCGGACTGCGGCTGCAGCCAGGCCTCGGCGAAGTACTGCCCGGCCTCGGGCCGCCTGGGCGTCTGATCGCTGCGGAAGCCGCGCACCGCCTGCCCCTGGCCGTCCACGATCTCCAGGGTGACCGGTCCCCGCGCGTCCGCCGGCAGGAGGTAGTCGATCACCGCGCCGGCCGGGGGGTTGAGCGTCCGCGGCTCGTCGAGCGGCAGCGGCGTATCCCGGTTCTGGTTGTTGCTCACCCGGTAGGCGGTGGCCGGCGGGAACAGGGTGGCGGCGGCCGCCGGACCCGCGCCCAGGTGGCGCAGCGGCGAGAAATCGTCGAGCACCCAGAGCGAGCGCCCCTCGGTGGCGGCGATCAGGTCGTCGCCATGGATGGTGAGATCGTTGACCCCGGTGGTCGGCAGGTTGAGCTGCAGCGGCTGCCAGCTTTCCCCGTCGTCGAAGGAGACATAGGCGCCCCGGCTGGTGCCGGCGAACAGGAGCCCCGCCTTGACGGGGTCCTGGCGGACGACGCCCACCCAGGCGTCGCCGGGCAGGCCGGCGGTCGCCGCGCGCCAGGTCTTGCCGAAATCGTGGGTGACGTAGGCGTAAGGGCGGAAGTCGTCCAGCCGGTGGCGGTCGACGGCGGCGTAGGCGGTGCCCGCCGAGGTCGCCGAGGCGTCGATCTGGGCCAGCCGGCTCCACTCGGCGAGGCCGGGCGGGGTGACGTTCTGCCAGCTCTTGCCGCCGTCCCGGGTCAGGCGGATCAGCCCGTCGTCGGTGCCGATCCAGATCAGGTCCTTTTCGAGCGGCGACGGCGCGATGGTCGAGATGACGCCGAAGCCGCAGGCCCGGGCGCGGGAGACGGGCACGTCGCCGGTGGCGCAGTCCGGGGTCCCGGGGACGGCGCCGGAGAGATCCGGGCTCACCGTTTCCCAGCGCTGGCCGCCGTCGGTGGAGCGGAAGAGCACCTGGGCACCGAGATAGATCGCGTGCGGCGGCAGCGGCGAGATGGCGATCGGGGTGATCCAGGTGCTCCGGTAGCGGACCGCGGTCGCCCGCTGGCCGTAGCTCGACACCGGCCAGGGCGCCACGTTCTGCACCTGGCCGGTGCGGCCGTCCCAGCGCGACAGGCGCCCGCCGAGGCCGCTGCCGTAGACGGTGTCGGGATCGCCGGGGAAGGGGAGGTCGTAGTCGCGCTCGTCGCCGCCCACCGGATGCCAGTCGCGGAAGGTGAGCTGGCCGTAGTCGCTGCGGCTGGCCACCCGCACGGTGCCGCTGTCCTGCTGGCCGCTGTAGATCCAGTAGGGGAACCGGTCGTCGGTGGCCACGTGGTAGAACTGCCCGGTCGCCTGGTTGTACCAACTGCTCCAGCTCGCTCCCCCGTTGACGGTGACCACCGTCCCCTGGTCGCTGGCCACCACCATCCGCTCGGTGCGGTCGGGATCGATCCACAGGAAGTGGTAGTCGTCGCCCCCCGGCGCGCCGCGGAAGAACTCGAAGGTCTTGCCGCCGTCGGTCGAGCGGCGGATCGACTGCCCCATCACGTAGAGGGTGTCCGGATGCTTCGGATCCACCGTGACGCTGGCGGTGTAGTCGCCGGTGAGGGCGGCGTCGGCGTTGACCCGCTGCCAGTTGGCGCCGCCGTCGTCGGAGCGGTAGAGCCCCACCCCCGGGCCGGCGGTGTGGATGGAGGCGTAGACGCGCGCCCCCCGGCTGCCGGGCGCCACCGCGAGGCCGATGCGCCCCATCGGCTCGGCCGGCAGGCCGTGGCCGGTCAGGCGCGTCCAGGTCCGTCCGCCGTCCGCCGACTTGTAGATGCCGCTCCCCGGGCCGACGTTGGGGGTGAAGTAGGAGAGCCAGGGGTAGTAGCGGACCTGCCAGGTCGCGGCATAGACGGTGTCGGGCGCGGCCGGATCGGCGGCGAGGTCGGTGGCGCCGCTGTTCTCGTCCACGAACAGGACCTTCTGCCAACTCCTGCCGCCGTCGGTGCTGCGGAAGACGCCGCGCTCCGGGTTGGGGCCGAAGAAGTGCCCCTGGGCGGCGGCGAGCACCACGTCGGCGTTGCGGGGATCGACCCACAGGCGGCCGATGTGGCGGCTGGCCTCGAGGCCCCGGGATTCCCAGGTCCTGCCGCCGTCGGCCGAGCGGTAGACCCCCTTGCCCGCCGCGATGTCCCAGCGGGAGGTGACCTGGCCGGTGCCTATATAAAGGATGGAGGGATCGCTGGGCGCCACCGCCAGGGCGCCGATCGACGATACCGCCTCGTGCTCGAACAGCGGGCTCCAGGTGCGCCCGGCGTCGGTGGTCTTCCAGACACCGCCGTCGGCGGCGCCGAAGTAGAACGTCTCCGGCTGGCCGGGAACGCCGGAGGCGCAGGTTCCCCAGCCGCCGCGCAGGGGGCCGGCCAGGCGCCAGCGCAGCCCTGAGTAGGATTCGGGAGGCACGGGGGCGGCAAGAGTGGTGGCGGCGGAGGCCAGGGACAGGAGGACGGCGAGGCTCGAGGCGAGACGGCGGAGATTCATGGACACCCCTCCAGGGCAGTTGACGGCCTGGAGTGTATCGCGGGGGCGGGGCAGGTGGGCGGATCTAAAGCCCGCGGTCGTGCGGCCTGCCGGAGCCGGCGAGGAAACCGGCTCCGGCAGAGGCTCGATCACCGCATCAGCAGGTGGCGCAGTGGAGGCCGACCGAGCAGGCGTTGGTCTTGTAGTTCGTGTTGCACGGGTCGCTGGTGAAATTGCACGGCGGCCCGTCCATGGAGTCCAGATCCAGCCTGCGCAAAGTCTCTTTTTGGAATGCCAGCTTCTTGACTGTCCGCATGAGGTCTCCTTTCAAGGGTTGTTCATTGCCCTTTACTATCTGCCATTGTACTCAGGACGGGTCCTTTGGCAACCCCGGGAACGGCCGCCAGCATCACGCGATCCCAGGCCGGCTCGCCCGGTGTGCTCGCGGCGAGGAGGGAGAGGCCGACCCCGGCCGCGCCGTTCAGGAAGCCGGGATCGGCGAGCCATCCGGCCTCGCCGTCGTCGAGAAGCGTCCAGTGCGGGAAGCCGCCGAAGGGCTCGCCGGGGCGGCGCATCTCGAGGGTGCGGACCAGCCAGAGGCGAGCCGCTTCCCCGAGCACCGGATCCCCGGTCGCCTGGAAGACGCGGTTGAACAGATGGGCGACGCCCGCCGCGCCGTGGCAGAGGCAACCGTCGAGGACCCCTGAAGCTTCCAGCGAGCGGGTGGCGGCCGCGCGTGCCAGGCCGAGCGCCTCCTGCTCCCAGCCGGGCATGCCGGCGCGGCGGGCGGCATACAGGAGCGAGACGGCGATACAGAGGTCGCCGTAGCACCAGGCGAGACGGACCGCTCCGAGCTCGCCGCCGTCGCGGGCGATCATCTTGGGAAAGAGGGTCGGAGACCCCGGCGGCAGCTTGCGGTCGAGCAGCCAGGAGACCGCGCCCCGCAGCAGGGCGAGCGGCTCTCCGGCCGTGATGCCGGCGGCATGGGCTTCCGCCAGCAGGCAGATCACCGCCGGGACCCCATGGGCGAGCCCCAGATTGTAGCAACCCCGGGGCAGGAGGTCCCGCGTCACGCCGGGCGGCAGGAACTCCACGCGGGTCAGCCAGGTCGCGCTTCCGCCCTCGCGTTCGGCGGTCTCGCCGAGGTGCGCCACGACCCGCTCCAGGCAGAGCCTGGCGTTCGTCCCCGGCCACCGTTCGAGCGCGTAGACGCCATAGCCGACGAGACCGCTCAGCAGATCGAAGTCCTGGTTCCAGGGATCGCGGTCCAGAAGGCGCAGGACGATCTCGGCGACCTCCTCTCCCGGGTCCTCCCCGGCGGGGTCGAGAAGGCGCCCTTTGAGGTGCTCGATCGTCCAGCCGACGCCGGTGAAGCCGGAATAAAGGCCGCGCGGGGCCTCGGGATCGACCGCGCCGTCGATCGCCTGCTCGAGGCAGGCCACCGCGCTATCGTCGTACTGCTGACCGGGGAAGGCCTGGTGCAGGTAGGCGAAGAAAACGGCGAGGCCGGCCGCGCCGTTCAGCAGGGAGAGGTTGACGGCGGTGTGGCCGCGCAGGTCGCTCGCGATCTCACGGACCGCCCGCAAGGCGCGCTCCGCGAGGTCGCCGTCGAGCAGAGGCTGCCATCCTGACGGCGCGGGATCGTGCATGAGCGATCTTACACTCCACCGCTCGTACGCGGACCGTGAGCGCCGGCGTCAGCGTCAGCGTCTGCCGGCGCGCCGTCGGTCTCCACCTGTCCGCGCCGCTGAAGCCAGCGGGCGAGCAGCCAGCAGACCAGGGCCCACATGCCGCCCAGGGTCCAGCCCGCCAGCACGTCCGTCGGCCAGTGGACCGCCAGGTAGACGCGGCTGATCCCGACCAGCACGGTGATCAGGATGGCAAAGCTGAGCAGGAACACCTTGATCCGGCGCTGGCGGTGGACCCGCGACAGCAGCACCCCGAGGGTCAGGTAGGTGGCTGCCGCCATGGTCGAATGGCCGCTGGGAAAGCTGGAGGTGTAAACGTAGGACCCGTGCGGAACGAGGTCTGGCCGCGGACGATCGACCCCGTGTTTCAGCACCGAGCTCAGCAGCAGGCCGCCGCCCACGGCGATCAGCACCAGGACCGCCGCGTGGTTCTTGCGGTCGAGCAGCAGGAAACCGATGACCCCCAACGTCAGCAGAGACATCACCGCCACTCCGCCGAGGGAGGAGAAGTCGCGCTCCACCTCCTCCACCCAGGGAGGCCCGAGGGGGTCCGTATGGTTCGCCGGATTGCGTAGCGCCAGCAGGATCCGCTCGTCGAAGCGGCGCGTGCCCCCCTCCTTCACCTCCTCGGTGAGCCCGGCGAACGCCCAGATCCCGCCGGCGATCAGCACCAGCAGGACAACGGGCAATACCTCGGCATAGCGCGTCTTCTGGTCGGTCATCGGAGCTCCCTCCCTTTAGCGCTCCGGGATTGCGAGCCTTGTGCCAGCAGCGACGAAAGGGGACAACAGGGACAACAGGAACGAGGATCCCATCCCGGGGTTCTCCTCCTGTCCCTGATGTCCCTGATGTCCCTGATGTCCCTTTCGTCGCTGTCCTACCCCCGCCGCCGGTCGCGGATCGTGGACACGATCAGCCACAGGCCCAGGGCGACGAGGGCGAAGGGCCAGGCGTTGAAGACCCAGTCGAAGCTGATCTCGAAGTAGCGGTCGAGGATGGCGCCGAGGCCGATCACGCTGAGCAGGATCCCGGCGATCAGGCCGCCCTGGCCGGCGCGCGGCAGCTTCGGCATGTCCGTCAGGCCGAGGTCCTGGGCGTAGCCGTAGTTGATCAGCGTCGCCTGGCGGTAGGCGTCGATCACGTTGAACAGCCAGAAAAAGGCGATCGCCAGCCCGAACAGGGGGTAATGCCCGTTCGTTACGATGCCGATCAAACTGGCGACGATGAGGAAGAAGGTGAGACCCCGCATGTAGAGGCCGTTGTAAACGTGGCCCATCCCCGGGAAGAGGGAGAGCAGCGCGGCGAGGCCCGGGTTTTTGCGGCCGATCGGCGGCGCTGCCGCCGGGGTGGGCTGGGAGGCGAAGGCTGGGGGCGCCTCCGGCTCGGCGGCGATCGGTCCGGCGGCGGTCTGCCAGTTCTCTGCGGGGTTCATTTCGGTCTCCTCACGGACCCGGCGGCGGAAGGCCGCGGGTCCAGGTTGTCAAGGTCATCGGAAACGGCTTGGGTCAGACGGACGGAAAGGCTGGAGAGCCCGTTTTCGAGGCGTCCCAGCGTGCCCGCGACGGAGCGGCGGGTCATTTCATAGGCGGTATCGCAGGCGGTACCGGCGGTGAGGCGCAGCCTGTCCATCTCCTCCCGCCCCCCCTCCTCCGTCCGCTGGAGGAGCGGGCGGACCTCCGCCTGGACGGCGCCGGCGGCCCGCAGGCTGCGGTCGGCGGCGGTGGAGAGGAACGGCCCGAGCAGCAGCGCCAGCAGGGCGCTCGCGGCCACGGCATAGCGCGGGTTCAGCACCCACTCGGGCGGCGCCGGACGGGCCGCCGGAGCGATTTCCCGCAGGCGGCGGACGAGGGCGTCCGGCACCGGCAGGCGGGGCACGGCGAACGGCAGCACGGCCTCCGGCTCCGGTCCGGCGATCGACCGCAGGTTCCGCCGCAGGCCGGCGGGGAGGGGGAGCCGGACCCCGGCCGCGCCCTCCAGGGCGGCGGCGAAGGCCTCGCACTCCCGGCAGGCGCGGCGGTGCGGGTGGACTGATCCCGGAGCGAAGCCGGCGCGGAACCGGCGGCAGGATCCGCTCAGCACGGCTCCGCCTCCAGGCCCGAGGCCGGGATGGGGGCCGGGACGCGCGCGATCCCCTGGGCAGGCATCCTGGCGGCCATTTTCGCGGTAATGCGCCCGGCGAGCTCCAGGCGGGCGCGGTGGAGCCGCGACTTCACCGTCCCCACCGGCACGTCCAGCCAGGTCGCGGTCTCCTCCAGGCTCCAGCCCTGGAGGTCGCGCAGCAGCACCACCTCGGCGAGCTCCTCGGTCATCTCCTCGAGCTCGCCGTAGACCGTGCGGAGCTGCTGGCGCTTCTGGGCCTCGGCCTGCGGATCGTCGCCCGCGGCGGGGAGCCGCGCCAGCACCTCGTCGGAGACGGCGGCGGCGCGGCGCTCCCGGCGGGTCCGGCGGTAGTGGTCGATGCACAGATTGCGCGACAGGCGCAGCGCCCAGGCGGCGAGCGGCACGTCGCCGCGGTAGAGGCGCAGGTTCTGGTAGAGGCGCAGGAAGATCTCCTGCGTCAGGTCCTCGGCGTCCGGCCGCGAGCCCGCGAAGTGGAATGCCAGGTTGTAGACCCGCTCGCCGTAGAGCGCGAGCAGCTCCTCCCAGGCGTCCGCCCGTCCCCGGGCGGCGAGGCGGGCGAGCAGGAGGTCGGGGGATGGGGTGGGCGCGTTCATGTCTTCCTCTCTCTAGACGAAGAAGAGAGGAAAAAGGTTCGCGCCTTCCGGGGCCGGCGAAACGTTTGACGGCCCGCCGCCATCGGTTTAGAGTCCCCGGAGCTTCTTCTTCGAGAGCCGATCGATGCCCACCCGACCCGCCGATCCGGTCCGCGTCGCCCGCTGGGGGCTGTTCGTCCTCACGCTGGTCAACCTGTTCAACTACCTCGATCGGTTCGTCGTCGCCTCCCTGGTCGAGAGCCTGAAGCGCTCGGAGCTCCACCTCTCGGACGCCCAGCTCGGCTGGCTCGCCACCGGCTTCATCCTGGTCTACATGCTGACCTCGCCGATTTTCGGCACGCTCGGCGACCGCGGCAGGCGCCCGCGGCTGATCGCGGCCGGGGTGGCGATCTGGAGTCTGGCGACCGCCCTGGGGGGCTTCGCGACCAGCTTCCTGACGCTGTTCATCGCGCGTTCGACGGTGGGCGTCGGCGAGGCGGCCTACGGCACGGTCTCCGCCGGCCCTGCTGGCGGACTACTTCCCGGTGGAGCGGCGGGGCCGGGTGTTCGCCGTCTTCTCGGCGGCGATCCCCATCGGCTCGGCCGCCGGGTACGTCCTGGGCGGGCTGGTCGACCACGCCTTCGGCTGGCGGGCGGCCTTCTTCGTGGCCGGCCTCCCCGGCCTCCTGCTCGCCTACATGACCTCGCGCCTGTTCGATCCGCCGCGCGGCGCCCAGGACGGCATGGAGACCGCTGCCGCGGGCGTCACGGCGCACTCCGCCGGGCTCGGCAGGCAGGCGTTCGCCGCCTACGCCTCGCTGCTGCGCAACGTTCCCTACATGCTGACCGTCCTCGGCTACGCCGCCTACACCTTCGCCCTCGGCGCCCTGGCCTTCTGGACCCCGGCGTTCCTGGAGCGCGAGCGGGGTCTGGCGCGCACCGACGCCACGGTGCAGTTCGGGGCGATCGTCGTGCTGACGGGGTTCGCCGGCACCTTCTTCGGCGGCTGGCTCGGCGACCGCCTGCTGCCGCGCTTGCGGGAGTCCTACCTCTGGGTCTCCGGGGTCAGCACGCTGGCCGCCGTGCCCTTCGCCTGGATCGCCTTCACCGCCCGCGGCCGCTGGGTCTACACGGTCGCCATCGTAGTCGCCGAGATCCTGGTCTTCGTCTCCACCGGGCCGATCAACTCGGCGCTCATCAACATGGTGGAGCCGGGACGCCGGGCGACCGCGGTGGCGCTGTCGATCCTCGCCATCCACCTGCTGGGGGACGTCCCCTCGCCGCCGCTGATCGGCTACGTCTCCGACCTCTCCTCCCTGGGCCGCGCCATGCTGATCCTGCCGGTGGCGTTCGGCGTCAGCGGCCTGATCTGGATCTTCGCCGCCTGGCGAGGCGGGAAGGCCTGAGGGGAAACGCTCCGGCCGGTCGTTTCTGCCGCATGGCCCCGAAAGACGGGGCCGGCCAACAGCCAGCAGAGCTGGCAGGAGAAACGACGATGGGCATCAACCCCAACCACAATCAGACCCTGATCCAGATCATCCCCGGCAGGACCCTCAACCACAACCAGACGGTCGCGCGCCCCGTGGTCGGCCAGAATCTCAACCATAACCAGACCGTCGCGCGTCCGGTGAAGGGCAGCAGCCTGAACCACCACCAGACGGCCGTGCGGCCCGGGATCGTCCAGGGGCTGTCCTACAACCACAACCAGACCCTGGTGCGCCGCTGAGGCCGTGATGGAGACCGCCCGGTTGCGGGTCCAGGCGCTGGGAAGGCTGGCGAACCTCCGCCAGGAGAGGGGGCGCTACGCTTCGGCCGAGCGGCTCTACCGGCGTGCCCTGGCGGTCGCCGAGGCGGTCTTCCCTCCGGACGACCTCGAGATCGCGACCCTCCTCAACGGGCTCGGCGTGCTCCACAAGTACCAGGGACGGTACGCCGCCGCCGAGCCCCTCTACCGGCGGGCGCTGGCGATCGTCGAGGCGGCGCTCGGTCCCGGGCATCCGGAGGTCGCGTCGCTCTACCACAACCTGGGCGGGCTCGAGCACGCCCGGGGTCGCGCCGCCATGGGGGAGCCCTGGGCGCGGCGCTCGGTGGAGATCCGCGAGCGGGCGCTCGGTTCCGGCGATCCGTCGGTGGCGGCGGACAAGGCCGCCCTGGCGGCGATCCTCGACGCCCAGGGGCGCTTCGACGAGGCCGAGGCGCTGTATGGAGAGGCGCTGGCGGTCTTCGAGAGGGTCTACGGGCCGGAGCACTACGAGCTGGCGGTGAATTTCAACAATCTCGCCGCGATCCGCCAGGCCAAAGGGGAGGCCGGCGAGGCCGAAGAGCTCTACCGGCGCGCGCTGTCGATCAAGGAGAAGGTCCTGGGGACGGACCATCCGGACACCGCGCTGACCGTCCACAACATGGCCACCCTGCTGGCCGCCCTGGGACGGACTGACGAGGCCGAGTCGCTCTACGGCCGCGCCCTGGCCGTCTTCGAGGGCGCCCTGGGAGCGGAGCACCCCCATACGGGGATCTGCCGGGAAGGGCTGGCGGCGGTCCGCGGGCGGCCGGATTTCCCTGGCGATTCGCCTGAATGGCCCGGAGCTTGCAATATTGAGATCCCGTAGGCCAACGGTCGAATGAACGCGGCCAAGCCGCAAGGGGAGAACGTCATGGGAATCGGAGAAGACGGTGATAAGAACGTCGTCAAGGGCGTCGGCAACCAGGTCAAGGGCAAGGTGAACGAGGTGGCCGGAGCCGCCACCGGCGATCTCGGTCAGGAGCTCAAGGGCAAGGCCGAGAAGAACCTCGGCAAGGCCCAGACGAAGGTCGGACGTACGGAAGAGAAGGCCGCGGAGTAGCGCTCCGCTCCATTCACTCCACAAGGAGAACCAGCCATGCTTTTGATCATCGGCATCATCCTTCTAGTCCTTTGGGCCCTCGGCTTCTTCGCGTTCCACGTCGCCGGCGGTCTGATCCATCTTCTGCTCATCATCGCCGTCATCATGGTGGTGGTCCACCTCATCCGAGGGGGGCGACGAGCGGTCTGAGGCGCCATTCCGCGATGGATCCACCACCCTGCTGGCGCGGCCGGTGGGGTGGCGCAGCTTTTCTCCCAGCGGAGCTCTCTTGGGAATTCCCTCCAAGGATGCCGGGGTTTCGCCTCCCGGGACCACCCCTGGTCCCTCTCCCTCTGCTAGGATGACCGGTCCCATGGATAGCATCTCCGTCCGCGGTGCGCGCGAGCACAACCTCAAGAACATCACCCTGGAGATCCCCAGGAACAAGCTGGTGGTCATCACCGGCGTCTCGGGCTCCGGCAAGTCCTCCCTGGCCTTCGATACCCTCTTCGCCGAGGGGCAGCGGCGCTACGTCGAATCGCTCTCCTCCTACGCCCGGCAGTTCCTGCAGCAGATGGAGAAGCCGGACGTGGACTCGATCGAGGGGCTCTCCCCGGCGATCTCGATCGAGCAGAAGTCGGTCTCCAAGAACCCGCGCTCGACCGTGGGCACGGTGACCGAGATCCACGACTACCTGCGGCTGCTCTACGCCTCGGTCGGCGTGCCCCACTGCCCGACCTGCGGCCAGACGATCCGCCCGCAGACCGTGCAGCAGATGGTGGACCGCGTCCTCGAGCTGCCGGAGGGGACGCGCCTCGTCATCTACGCCCCCTACGTGCGAGGCAAGAAGGGGGAGTACAAGAAGCAGCTCCAGCAGATGGCCCGCGAGGGCTTCCTGCGCGCCCGTATCGACGGCCAGACGGTCGAGCTCACGGGCGAGCCGCCCGCTCTCGACAAGCAGAAGAAGCACTCGATCGACATCGTGATCGACCGCATCGTGGTCAAGCCGGGGATCGAGAAGCGACTGGCGGACTCGATCGAGACCGCCCTCAAGGTGGCCGGCGGCCTGGTGGTGTTCGCTCCCGAGGGCGCGGCGGAAGAGACGCTCTCCCAGAACTACTCCTGCTCGGAGTGCGGCACCAGCCTGACCGAGATCACGCCGCGCCTTTTCTCCTTCAACAGCCCCTACGGCGCCTGCCCGACCTGCTCGGGGCTCGGCACGCTGATGGGCGTGGACCCCGAGAAGGTGGTGCCGGACCCGGAGCGCTCGATCCTCGCCGGCGCGGTGGCGCCCTGGCCCGAGGGGTCGAAGTCGTGGCGCCTGAAGATGGTGGACACGCTCTCGAAAGCGATGGGCTTCTCGCTCTCCACCCCATGGAAGAAGCTGCCGGCCGAGGCCCGCAAGGTGATCCTGCACGGCAGCGGCGACGAGGAGCTGAGCTTCAACCTGTCGGGGAAGAAGTCGAGCTACTCCTGGACCGGCAAGTTCGAGGGGGTCATCCCCATGCTCGACCGGCGCTACAAGGAGACCGACTCGCCAACCATCCGCGGCGAGATCGAGAAGTTCATGTCGGTCCGCCTCTGCCCGACCTGCGAGGGGCGGCGGCTGCGGCCGGAGGCGCTGTCGGTCAAGCTGCACGGCAAGGCGATCGACGAGCTGTCGCGGCTGCCGGTCGCGGACCTGCGGGTCTGGATGGGCACCGTGCCGCTCGACAAGCGGGAGCGGGCGATCGCCGAGAAGGTGGTGACGGAGATCCAGGACCGCCTGTCGTTCCTCGACGACGTGGGCGTGGGCTACCTGACGCTCGACCGCTCGTCTGCGACTCTTTCGGGCGGCGAGAGCCAGCGCATCCGCCTGGCGACCCAGATCGGCAGCAAGCTGATGGGCGTGCTCTACGTGCTCGACGAGCCCTCGATCGGCCTCCACCAGCGGGACAACGCCCGCCTGCTGGCGACCCTCCAGGGGATGCGCGACCTGGGCAACTCGGTGCTGGTGGTGGAGCACGACGAGGAGACGATCCGTGCCGCGGACTGGGTGATCGACCTCGGGCCCGGCGCCGGAGTCCATGGCGGCGAGGTGGTCGCTCAAGGGACGCCGAAGCAGATCGAGGCGGCCCCGGAGTCGCTCACCGGCAGGTATCTGACCGGCGCGCTGGAGGTGCCGGTGCCGGAGACCCGGCGGGAGGGACGGGGCGAGCTGGTCATCGAGGGGGCGCGGCAGAACAACCTCAAGGGGCTGGACGTCGAGTTCCCCATCGGCGCCTTCACGGTGGTCACCGGGGTCTCCGGGTCGGGCAAGAGCACGCTGGTCAACGACATCCTGCACAAGGCCCTGGCGCGGCACTTCTACCGCGCCTCGGACCGCCCGGGCGAGCACGACCGGATCACCGGCCTCGAGCAGCTCGACAAGGTGATCGCCATCGACCAGAGCCCCATCGGCCGCACGCCGCGGTCCAACCCGGCGACCTATACGAACGTGTTCAATCCCATCCGCAATCTGATGGCGATGACCCCGGAGGCGCGCATGCGCGGCTACGGGCCGGGGCGGTTCAGCTTCAACGTGCCGGGCGGGCGTTGCGAGGCGTGCAAGGGGGACGGGCAGATCAAGATCGAGATGCACTTCCTGCCCGACATCTACGTGACCTGCGAGGTCTGCGGCGGCAAACGCTACGACCGCGAGACGCTCGCCGTGCGCTACAAGGGGCTGAACATCGCCGAGATCCTCGACCTGCCGGTGGATCAGGCGCACGAGCTGTTCCGCAACCTGCCGTCGATCGCGCGGGTGCTCGAGACGCTCTGCAAGGTGGGGCTCGGCTACATCCGGCTCGGCCAGCCGGCGACCACCCTCTCGGGCGGCGAGGCGCAGCGGGTGAAGCTCTCCCGCGAGCTGTGCAAGCGCTCCACCGGGCGCACCCTCTACCTGCTGGACGAGCCGACCACGGGGCTCCACTTCGACGACGTCGGCAAGCTGCTGAAGCTCCTGCACCGGCTGGTCGAGCTGGGCAACACGGTGGTGGTGATCGAGCACAACCTGGACGTCATCAAGACCGCCGACTGGGTGATCGACCTCGGGCCGGAGGGGGGCGCCGGCGGCGGCCAGCTCCTGGCGGAGGGCACGCCGGAGGAGATCGCGGCGGTCCCGGAGAGCTACACCGGGCGGTATCTCCGCCAGGTGCTGCCGGCGCCGAAGGTGAAGAAGCGGGCGGGCGGACGGCGGTAGGAGCAACCCTTGGCGCATAGGGCCGTACAATAGGGCGATGGCACGCCACGACGCCCTGCTCGCCGAGAAGCGGCGGATCCTCCAGCTCGAGACGCTCTATGACCTGGCGATCGCGCTCCACGCGCAGCGCCCGGAGCAGGAGCTGGTCGACGAGCTGCTGCAGCGGGTCTGCGCCGTGCTCGACCCGGCGGCGGCCGTGGCGGTCACCCGCGACGCCTACGGCGGCGCCCGCGGAGTCGCCTCGGTGGGCTGGCTCGACGAGCTGCCGGCGGGGGACGCGCTGCTCGCCTCGCCGATCTGGCGGGAGCTGCTGACCGAGGGCCATACCCTCTCGCGCTCGAACGGCGCGCTGGCCGGGCGCTCCTACGAGCAGCTCCTCGCCGCGCCGCTCTCCTACCGCGGCGTCTTCCTGGGCTACGTCGCGGTGCTCGACAAGGAGGTCCGGGGGGACTCGGACCCCTCCTTCACCCCCGACGACCGCCGTTTTCTCGACTCGGTGTCGGCCCTCGCCGCCGCCGCCCTCGACGCCGCCCGCCAGGTGGAGCGCCTGGAGACCCAGCGCGAGCGGCTGGAGGAGGAGAACAAGGCCCTCAAGGGCCGGCTCGCCCAGGACGTGGCCGGGCGGCGGATCGTGGCGCTGGCGCCGCCGATGCGCCGGGTACTGGAGGTGGTCGAGCGGGTGGCTCCCCGCGGCGTCAGCGTGCTGGTGCGGGGGGAGAGCGGCACCGGCAAGGAGCTGGTGGCGAAGATGCTCCACCACCTCTCGGGCCGGGAAGGGGCGCTGATCGCCGTCAACTGCGCCGCCCTTCCCGAGTCGCTGCTCGAGAGCGAGCTCTTCGGCATCGAGGGGGGAGTGGCGACGGGAGTCCAGGCGCGGCCCGGCAAGTTCGAGCTGGCCGACCGCGGCACCCTCTTCCTCGACGAGATCGGCGACATGCAGACCTCCCTCCAGGTGCGGCTCCTGCGCGCCCTCCAGGAGCGCGAGGTGACGCGCGTGGGCGGCCGGCGTCCGATCCCGGTGGACGTGCGGCTGGTGGCGGCGACGCACCAGGACCTGGAGGCGCTGATCGGCGACGGGCGGTTCCGCGAGGATCTCTACTACCGCCTCAAGGGGGTGGAGATCGAGCTGCCGCCGCTACGCGAGCGCAAGCAGGACATCCCCCCTCTGGTGCGCACCTTCCTCGAGGAGTTCTGCCGCCGGGAGGGAATCCCCATTCCCACCCTCCGCTCGGAGGCGCTCGCCCTGCTGCTCGGCTACGACTTCCCGGGCAACGTCCGCGAGCTCCAGAACGTCGTCGAGGGCGCGGTGTCGCTCGCCGACGGCGAGATCGACGCCGAGCTGATCCGCTCCCTGCTCGCCGCGCCCACCCAGGCCTCCCCCGAGGCGCTCGACCTCGCGACGCTGGAGCGGCGCCACATCGCCCGCGTCCTCAAGCTGGCCGGCGGCAACAAGAGCGAGGCGGCGAAAATCCTGGGGCTGGACCGCAAGACCCTGCAACGAAAAGGGTTCTGATCCTGAATCGTTATTTCAAATAATCTGCGGCAAATTCTCCCATCGCAGACATTTTGTCCCAAACTTCCGGGAAGTGCGACAAAACATGTGTTCGGCCCTGCCATCCGGTAACGAAGCTTTCTATGGTGGGGCATAATGTCGCAAGGCGGTTTGGGACATTTTCGGAGCCGGGGGCAAAGATCCGCGGTAAACTGCTGTAAACAAAGAGCGGCGAGTGTCAGGACGGATTCCTGGCGGGGTCTGGCAGCGGCCTTGCGATAGGAGAGGGGTGGATGAGGAGGAACGTCATGCTAGACTCCGTTCGGAAGCACGTAGCCGTCCCGTATGTGCCGGTCAAGGTGCTGCTCTCAATGGGCTCCCTGGCCAGTTTCGGCTGGCTGCTGTCTCACGACCTGGTCCATCCCATCGTGATCTACGCTCTCCAGCTCTATCTCTCCCTCTGACCGCTGCCTGACGCCCGTACGGTACGGACATGGCTGAAGGAGTGCTGAGGGAGGTCACGCTGGCGCTGCCGATGGTCCCCGAGATGGAGCTCGAGGCCAGCAAGACCGCGGCCGCCATCGCCGATTCGATCCGGATGAGTCCGGACAGGATCGACGAGGTGCGGCTGGCGGTGGTGGAGGCTTGCATCAACGCTCTGGAGCACAGCCGCGCCGCCGACCGCAAGGTCTTCGTGACCTTCCAGGTGCTGGGAGAGGTGGGGGACCCGGAGAAGCTGCGCATCATGGTCCACGACAACGGTGTCGGCTTCCCTTCGGAGATGTTGCAGGAGCCGGCGGGGGAAAAGAAGCTGAACCCGCTGCAGAGGCGCCGGCATGGGCTCCGGATCATGCGGGGGCTCATGGACGAGGTGGAGATCGTTTCCGGCGCCGAGGGGACGACTGTCGTGATGAGCAAGATGCGATGAAAGCGGGGGCGAGCCGATGACCGAGAGCCTCAACATCACCGTGGATCGCCGCGAGGGGCTGGCGGTGATCTATACGGAGGGTTACATCAACAACCAGGGGGGCGAGGAGATCGCCAAGGCCGCCTACAAGCTCCTCGACGAGGGCTACAAGGCTCTGCTCCTCAACCTGGCGGGAACGAAGATCGTCAACTCGATCGGCATCTCGATCCTCATCGAGATCATCGAGAAGATGATCGAGATCGACGGCAAGCTGGGCTTCTGCTGCCTGACTCCGACCATCGAGAAGACCTTCCACATCATGGGCCTCGCGCAGTACGCTCCGATCTTCAGCGACGAGACGACCGCGGCGGCCCAGATGCGGTCCTGAGCTTTTCTTCGAGACATCCGTAGGAGACATCCATGGAGGGCATCGGGCGGCCCGGCACGACGGCGCAGGCCTGGAACGAGCTGCTGACCCTCTCCCGCGACGAGACGGGCGAGCGCCAGATGCTGGAGCGCCTGCTCGACCTCTGGCGCCGGGAGCACGGCGCGGAGGCCGCCGGCCTCTACCTGGAGCGCGGGGGCGCGCTGGAGCAGGAGACCTCGGCCGGCGACGGGCTGCCGGACAGGATCGAGGGGAGCGCCCTCGCCGTTGATCTGGGGGGTGACCTGGGGGGGATCGGCAGCCTGGCGTTCCCCGGCGGCCGGCTTCTCTTCGTCCCCGATACGGCGGGCCATGCTGCAGGCAAGACGGCGGCCGGCGATCCGCTGACGCTCCTCCTCGCCGCGGCCCTCAAGAGCTGCCGGCTGAAGTACGACCTCAAGGACCAGCAGTTCCAGGTCAACTACCGGGTGGTCGAGCTCGAGGCCCTCTACGACGTGGGGCTCGCGGTCGCCTCGACCCTCGACCTCGACCGCCTGTCGGAGGAGATCCTGCTGCGCGCCGTGTCGCTGCTCGACGCGCGGCGCGGCGCCCTCTACATCCTGGAGGACGGCCGCTACCGGCTGGACCGCACCTTCGGCGGCGAGGCGGCGCCCTGGTTCGCGGGCGGAGACTCCGAGCTGCGGCGGTTCCTGACCGGCGGCGGCGAGCCTCCGGCCCACCTGCTGCCCGGCACCCGCTATCTGCTGGGGGTGCCGATCGAGGTCGAGAGCGGCCCGCGGGGGCTGCTCGCGGTGGGCGACAAGGAGAGCCGCCGCGGCGTCGGCCCCTTCCTCGCCTCGGACCGCCGCACCCTCTCGCTGTTCGCCAACCAGGCGGCGCTGGCGCTGGAGAACGCCCGGCTCCACCTCCAGGCCCTGGAGAAGGAACGCCTGGAGCGCGAGATGCACCTGGCGGCCGAGATCCAGCACCAGATCCTCCCCAAGGAGGCGCCCGTCGTGCCGGGCTTCGAGCTGATGGGCTGGTATCGCCCGGCGCGGCAGGTCGGGGGGGACTACTACGACCTCTTCCGCCGCGAGGACGGCCGGGTCGGCCTGGTGGTGGGGGACGTCTCGGGCAAGGGGATGCCGGCGGCCCTCATGGTCTCGACCCTCCACTCGGCGCTCCGCCTGCTGCTCGACCAGACCGGCTTCGGCCCCGCGATGCTGGAGCGCCTGAACCGGCACATCGGCGAGTCGAGCGCCTCCAACAAGTTCATCACCATGCTGCTCACCGAGCTGGACCCGGAGACGGGCGTCCTCCAATACATGAACGCCGGGCACAACCCCGCGGTGCTGCTGCGCCACGACGGCCGGGCCGAGGAGCTCAAGGCCGGCGGCGTCCCTCTGGGATTGTTGCCCGCCGCCCGCTTCCAGTCCCGCGCGGTGACGATGGAGCCGGGCGATCTCCTCTGCATCTACAGCGACGGCATCACCGAGGCCTCGGCGCCCGACGACGAGGAGTTCGGCATGGGCCGGCTGATCGACCTCCTCCGCGCCGAGCGGGAGCGGCCGCTCCCGGAGCTGATCGAGGCCATCCCGCGCGCCGTCGGCGAGTTCTCCCAAGGGCTTCCCCAGGGGGACGATCAGACGCTGGTGCTGCTGCGGCGCAGCCGGGGCACGCGCTAGAATCCGTCCATGAACCGCAAAATCCTGCTCCCCCTGCTCCTGCTGCTGTTTCCCGCCCTCCTCTTCGCCCAGCAGTCCGCCCAACAGAACAAGGCGGACGTCGTCCTCCGTAGCGACAACGCTCCCCATCCCAAGTGGGCGATCGCCATCCACGGCGGCGCCGGGACCATCCCGAAGGACCTGCCCGAGGCGCAGAAGCAGCAGTACCTCCAGTCGCTCGGCGCGGCACTGAAGATCGGCCAGGGGGTCCTCCAGCAGGGGGGGACCAGCCTGGACGCGGTCGAGAAGGTGATCCGCTTCCTGGAGGACGACCCGCTGTTCAACGCCGGCAAGGGCGCCGTCTACACCCACGAGAAGACGCACGAGCTCGACGCCGCCATCATGGACGGGCGCGACCTGACCTGCGGCTCGGTCGCGGCGCTCAAGACGGTGAAGAACCCGATCTCGCTCGCCCGGCTGGTCAAGGAGCGGTCCCCCCACGTCTTCCTGGTGGGGGAGGGGGCCGAGGTGTTCGCCACCGAGATGAAGGTGGAGCGGGTGCCGAACTCCTGGTTCGACACGCCCAAGCGCTACCAGGACCTGCTGGATGCGCTCAAGGAGGAGCCCAAGGAGCATGGCACCGTGGGATGCGTGGCGCTCGACGTCCACGGCAACCTCGCGGCGGGCACCTCGACCGGGGGTCTGACCAACAAGCGGTTCGGCCGCCTGGGGGACGTGCCGGTGATCGGCGCCGGGACCTACGCCAACAACAAGACGTGCGCCATCTCGGCGACCGGCATCGGCGAGGAGTTCATCAAGCACACGGTGGCGCACGACATCTCGGCGCTCATCGAGTACGGCGGCCTGACGCTCCAGCAGGCGGCGGACCGGGTGATCCACCAGAAGCTCAAGGCCGGCGACGGCGGGGTGATCGGCGTCGGCCGCGACGGCTCGATCGCGCTGGTCTTCAACTCGGAAGGGATGTACCGGGGGGCGGCGGACTCCAACGGCCGCTTCGAGGTCAGGATCTGGGAGTAGCCTCCCCGTCTTCAGTCCCCTCCTCAATCGAGGGCGAACCGCAGATCGCCCGGACCGCGGACGACGGCGAGCATCGGCGCCGTCGTGGCGCGGAACAGCCCGGAGCCGGTGGCGACCGGCACCAGCTCGGCGCCGACCGCCAGCACTCGAGAGAGGAGGCCGGGCAGCTCGTCCTCCCAGATCAGGTCCGGCAGCGACGCCCCGAGCGCTCCCCCGGTGGTTCCGCCGATAATCCGCCGGGCGCCGCGCGCCACCGCCCGGAAGCGCAACGACCGGGGGTCGAAGGCCTCCAGGGGGTCGAGCGCGGCGATCCAGATCCCGCCCTCGGCGGCCCGCAGCAGCTCGGCCTCCGAGGCGCCTCCCGGCAGCAGGAAGAGGTGGCCGGGCACGGCCTCGTCCGGCGCTACCCGCTGCGCGGTCGGCGGCCGGTCCAGCTCGCGGGCGAGCCGGTCGTCGATCCCGGGGGTGAGCGCCACGCCGCCGGAGACCACGTCCACCGGCCGCGCGGCGGCGCCGAGCAGGTCGAAGGGGAAGGGGAGGCCGCGCGGGTCGGTGGGATCGTCGCGCAGGTGGATCGCCGGGTGGAAGACCGGCTGGCCCAGCCGTCCGCGCAGGAAGGAGTCGCCGGAGTGGAACGCGTCGGAGGCGAGCGCCTGCCGGTTGAGCAGCTCGACGAGAGCGGCGGCCGCCTCCTGGGAGAGCAGGACCGGCCCAGGGCCCTCGGGGGGCTGCACCACGTCGGCCGGCCCCTGGCGCCGCCGCGCCCGCTCGCGGACCCCCCGCGGATCGAGCCCGGCGAGGGAGCGGGACGCCGCCGCGGCGCGCCCCGCGCCAGGATGGCGCCCGCAGATCACCTCGATCCAGCCGGAGGTCGCCTCGGCGGCGCGCCGCAGGCCGCGGCTGCTGGCGACGGCGAGCCGTCCTTCGGCCCAGCCGAAGCGCGCGGTCTCTCCCTGCATCCCGGGCTCGGCGAGGCGCTGCAGCAGGTCGCGGGCGCGGGCCGGCGTCATCCTCGCGAGCTCAGGGTCCCACAGCCCGGCGGTATCGACGCCGGCGGCGGAGCCCGGCGGCTCGATCGGCGGTGGAGAGGGGGGAGCGAGGCGCGCCTGGGCCATGGCCGCGCGCACGGCGTTCTCGAGATCCGAGAGGGTGGAGGCGCTGGTGCGGTGCGTCCCCGTGCGGCCGCACTCGCGCACCCGCACCAGGATCGACCGCTCGTGCACCTCGTAACTGTCGCGCCGGCGCTTGCCCGTGCTCTCCTGGCCGCGGCGGACCTCCAGCCAGGAGATCTCGGTCGCCTCGGCCGTGGAGCCGGCCAGCACGCGATCCAGCCGCGAGACGACCTCTTTGAGCGCGACCGCTCCGTCGGGGAACATTCGCGGGAGTCTACATGGACTCCCGCGAAAACATAGCATCCAGGCAGGTTTCCGAATGGCTTGCTCTTTGCACCCCTTGGCTTCAACCATGGGTGGAACGAGCTGGGGAGAACGCTGAATGTCGTTGAAAGCCGTGCTTTTCTTGAGTCTTTCCCTCTGCGGAGCCGCGATGATCGCCGCGCGGCCTTCCTATGCAGAGGACGGTGCCGACCTCATCCTGCGTCACGGGGTCTTCTATCCGGTCCAGCCCCCGGGGCGGATCGAGGGGAGCCTCGCCGTGCGCGGCGGGCGGATCGTGTATCTGGGATCGGACACCGGAGCCGACCGGCTGCGCGGGCCGCGGACCCGGGTGATCGAGCTCGCCGGACGCGCGGTCACCCCGGGGCTGATCGACGCCCACTCCCATCTCGGCGGGCTGGGCGAGGCCCTGCAGGAGGTCGACCTCGGCGGGGCCGCGACCTACGAGGAGGTCGTGCGGCGGGTGCGCGAGGCGGCCGGCGGCCTGCCCGCCGGCTCCTGGGTCCGCGGCCGGGGATGGGACCAGAACCGCTGGCCGGAGAAGCGGTTCCCCACCCACCAGGCGCTGTCGGCGGCGGTGCCGGACCACCCCGTGTGGCTCGAGCGGGTGGACGGCCACGCCGCCCTGGTCAACGCCGCCGCCCTGCGGATCCTCGGGCTCGACGCCGCCACCAGGGACCCTTCCGGCGGCCGCTTCCTGCGCGACGAGGCGGGGCGGCCCACCGGCGTGCTGATCGACAACGCCAAGGGGATGGAGGAGGCGCGGCTGCCCGCGCCCTCCGACGAGGACCGCCGGCGCATGCTGCGCCAGGCCGCCCGCCACTGCGTCGAGCTGGGGCTGACGACGGTGACCGACATGGGAATCGGCGACGGCGAATACCGCGCCTACTCGGCGCTGCGCAAGTCCGGCGAGCTGCCGCTGCGCGCGGCGGTGTTCCTCGGCGACGACGAGGACCTGCTCGCCCGCTGGTTCGAGCGCGGCCCGGAGATCGATCCGGACGCCCGGCTCACCGTACGCGGCGTCAAGATGTATATCGACGGCGCCCTGGGCAGCCGCGGCGCCGCGCTGCTCGAGCCCTACAGCGACGACGCCGGCAACCTCGGCCTGCTGGTATCGACCGGCGACCACCTGGAGGAGGTCGCCCGCCGGGCCGCCGCCAGGGGGTTCCAGGTCGCCATCCATGCCATCGGCGACCGCGGCGGCCTGGTGGCCCTCGACGCCATGGAGCGGGCGCTGGGCGGTCCGCGCCCCGAGGCGCGCTTCCGCCTGGAGCACTCCCAGATCCTGCGCCTCCAGGACATCGAGCGGATGGCGCGGTTGGGGATCATCGCCTCCATGCAGCCCACCCACGCCACCTCCGACATGCCGTGGGCCGGCGACCGTGTGGGGCAGCGCCGGCTGGCCGGGGCCTACGCCTGGCGCAAGGTGCTCGCCGCCGGCGGGCGGCTCGCCTTGGGGAGCGACTTCCCCGTCGAGTCGGCGGACCCCCGGCTCGGGCTCTACGCCGCCGTCACCCGCCAGGACCTCCAGGGCAATCCGCCGGGTGGGTGGATGCCGGGCGAGCGGCTGACCCGCGAGGAGGCCCTGCGCGGCTTCACGCTCGACGCCGCCTGGTCGCTTTTTCTCGACCAGGAAGTCGGCTCGCTCGAGATCGGCAAGCGGGCGGACCTCACGGTGTTCGCCCACGATCCGATGACGGTGCCGGAGATCGAGATCCCCCGCGCGGCGATCGATTACACCCTGGTCGACGGCAAAGTGGTTTTCGAGCGGAAGAGCGGCGAGAGGGGAAGCGCCCGGTGACACGGAGGGCCCTCCGGGGCGCGGGGTTCGTCCTGGTGGCGATCGCGGCGCTCTGCGCCCCCGCCTCCGCCGGCGACGGCTACGAGGCGATGCGCCACGCCATGGTGGAGCAGCAGGTCAAGCAGCGGGGCATCACCAACCCCGAGGTGCTGGCCGCCATGGAGCAGGTGCCGCGCCACCTGTTCGTGCCGGACTCGGCGCGCACGGAGGCCTACGGCGACCGGCCGCTGGCGCTCGGCCAGGGGCGGACCGTCTACCAGCCCTACGTGGTGGCGCTGATGACCTCGCTGCTCGACCTCAAGCACGGCGACAAGGTGCTCGAGATCGGCACCGGCTCCGGCTACCACGCGGCGGTGCTCTCGCGCATCGCGCGCACGGTCTACTCGGTGGAGATCGTCGACGTGGTGGCCAGCCAGGCGAGCAAGCGGCTGAGCGTGCTGGGCTATCACAACGTCGAGATCCGGGTGGGAGACGGCTTCCAGGGCTGGCCCGAGAAGGCGCCGTTCGACGCCATCCTCCTCTCGGCCGCGCCGCCCACCATTCCGAAGCCGCTGCTCGCCCAGCTCCGGGTGGGGGGGAAGATGGTCGCGCCGGTCGGCGGGTTCTTCCAGGACCTGCAGGTGATCACCAAGACCGCCGACGGCCTCGAGAAGCGGACCGTGATCCCGGTCCGCCTCTCGCCGATGAAGGGGAAGGTGCAGAATGGCGGCCGCTGAGCTCCGGCTAACCCGTCGGCTTCTCGTCTTTCTGCTGATGCTGGGAACGGCGCTCGCCGCCGGCCTGCCCACCTTTGCCACGAATCAGGACGACGAGCTGGCCGGCGTCCGCCGGCGGATGGCGGAGCAGATCCGCGACCGCGGGGTTACCGATCCGGCCGTGCTCGCCGCCGTCGAGACGGTGCCGCGCCATCTCTTCGTCCCCGCGGACGAGCGGGCCAGGGCCTACGCCGATCAGCCGCTGCCGATCGGCTCCGGCCAGACGATCTCCCAGCCCTACATCGTGGCGCTGATGACCTCGCTGCTGGAGCTGAAGCCGGGAGCGCGGGTGCTCGAGGTGGGGACGGGCTCGGGATACCAGGCCGCGGTGCTCTCCGGGCTGGCCGGCGAGGTCTACACGATCGAGATCCTCAAGCCCCTGGCCGAGCGGGCGCGCCGCACCCTGGCGGAGCTCGGCTACCGCAACGTCCATCCGCGCGTCGGTGACGGCTTCCAGGGGTGGCCGGAGGAGGCGCCGTTCGACGGCATCATCGTCACCGCCGCGCCGCCGGTCGTCCCCGATCCCCTGCTGCGCCAGCTCAAGGTGGGCGGCAGGCTGGTGATCCCGGTGGGCGACCGCAACTCCCTGCAGAACCTTCTCGTCTTCACCCGCCGGGCCGACGGCGGCTTCGACCGCGCCAGCGTCCTGCCCGTGCGCTTCGTCCCGATGACGGGCGAAGCGCAGCAGCCGCAGCAGCCATCCCAGCCCCGGCGGTAACGGTCAGGCGGCACCCCGGTTTGACGCGGTCCCGGGCGCAACGTACGCTTAGGATCTCGAAGAACGGGAGTCGTGGGGTTGGCCGACATACGGCGTGAAAGCATCCTGGGGTTGGACAACATCCGGCTCGACCTGCCCGTGGCAGGCCTCGGCAGCCGCTCGCTCGCCGCGTTCCTCGACTATCTCATCCTGGTGGCGGTCGGGTTCTTCTGGTCGCTCTTCGTCGCCTTCCTGGTGAGCCGGCTGTCCTCGGCCCTGGCGGCCGTGCTCCTCCTGGGCGGCCTGTTCCTCCTCCAGTGGGGGTACTTCGCCGGCCTGGAGATCGCCATGGGCGGCCGCACGCCCGGCAAGCTGGCGCTCCGGCTGCGGGTGGTGACGGCCGAGGGGGGCACCCCGGGCGTGGCGGCCTTCCTGATCCGCAACATGGTGCGCGTCTTCGACCTGGTGATCGGCGTCGTGCTGATGGCGATCGATCCGCTCTCCCGCCGGCTGGGGGACCGCCTCGCCGGGACCCTGGTGGTCCACGACCGCCGGCCGGAGGTGGGACCGGTGCTGGGGCGGGTGCCGCCGGGGTGGAGCCCGCGCGAGCTCGCCGTGGTGGAGACCTTCCTCGCCCGGGCCGAGAGCCTCGAGGACACGGCGCTGAGCTGGGAGATGGCGGACCGCATCCTCGGCCGCATCCGGCGCGACGCCCCCGAGCTGCTGGCGGGCCTCGACCCGCGCGCCGATCCGGTGGCGGCGATCCGGCGGGCCCTCCAGGTCGAGGGCCCCGGCGTGGAACGATCGGAAGGGGCCTGATGGACTACGCCCGCTTCGTCCGCCTGCGCAAGCCGGTCTGGGAGGCGTTCGAGCGGCAGCTCTCCTCCCGGGGCCGCCCGGGCTACGGCGAGCTCGAGGAGACGGCCCTCCACTACCGGCAGGTGCTCCACGACCATGCCCTCGCCGCTTCCCGCTTCCCCGGCACCGCCGCGGCGCGGCGGCTCCAGGGGCTCGCCATCGAGGGGACGCGGCGGCTGACCGGCGAGCGGGGGGAGCGGACGGGTCTCCCGCGCTTCTTCACCCGCACCTTCCCGGAGGCCTTCCAGCGCCAGCTCGGGATCACCGGCCTGGCCGTGGCCCTGTTCCTCTTCGCCGCGGCCTGGGGGCTGGCGCTCGCCGTCCTCCGTCCGGCGCTCGGCCTCGGCCTGCTCGGGCCGCAGGCCGTGCGCGGCCTGGAGGAGGGGCATCTGTGGACCGAGTCGCTGGTCTCCACCCTGCCGCCGGCGTTCGCCTCCTCGGGGATCGCCACCAACAACCTGTCGGTGGCGCTGATGGCCTGGAGCGGCGGCCTCCTGGCCGGGCTGGTGCCGCTCTACTCGATCCTGTTGAACGGCCTGATGCTGGGAGCGGTCTTCGGCGTCACCCTCCACTACTCGATGGCCGGCGCGCTGCTGGAGTTCATCTCGGCCCACGGGCCGCTGGAGCTGACGCTGATCCTGGTCTGCTCGGCGGCGGGCCTGGTCATCGGCCGCGCCCTGGTGGCGTCGGGCGACCGGCCGCGCGCCCTCGCCCTGCGCGACGCCGGCCGGGACTCCCTGGCGGTCCTGCTCGGCTGCCTCCCCTGGTTCGTGGTGCTGGCGGTGGTGGAGGCGGTCGTCTCGCCGTCGCCGCAGGTGCCGTTCCCCCTCAAGGTCCTCCTCGGGCTCACCCTGGAAGGCCTCTTCCTTTCCCTGGCGTTGCGTCCCGTGCGAGGCGACCGATGACCGAAATCCCCCTGACTCCTTCCGGCAGTCCTCCGGGCACCCCACCCGGCCCGATGCCCTTCCGGCTGCTGCTCGACGAGGCGCTGCGGCAGGCGCGCCGGCACTTCCGCGCGATCTACCTGCCGGTGGCGATCCCGGTGACCCTCGTCGCCACCGCCGTCGCCGCCATCCAGGTCTCCTGGTTCTCCCGCGTCCTGGCGGAGATCGGCAGCCAGCGGACGCCGTTCATCAACCCCGGCTACTGGATCCTGACGCTGGTCTATAGCGCCCTGCTGATGGTCGCCTACAACGTCCTGCAAGTGGGGGCGGTCCGCGCGGTCTCCGGCCAGCCCGTCGACATGCGGCTGGCATGGCGGTTCACGCTGCGGTGGCGGGTCCTCTTCACCCTGATCCTCTGGTACGCGCTGGTCCTCGCCTCGGTGTTCTGCTGCTGCCTGCCGGCCCTCTTCGTGGGCCCCCTGCTCTCCTTCGTCCCCGCGGTCATGGTGGACGAGGGGAGGTTCGGGGCCGAGGCGGTCTCCCGCAGCGTCGAGCTCACCCGGCACCACACCCCGGGCAAGTGGCTGGAGGGGCCGCTGGTCAAGGTCTTCCTGATGCTCTTCGTGGGCATGCTCCTCGCCTACCTGGCGGGGATGCTGGTGAGCCTCCCCTTCCAGATCCCGATCTACATCAACATGTTCCGCAAGGCCGCGGCGGGGGTGGACGTGGCCTCTGGAATGACCTCCTGGATGTGGCTCCAGGTGCCGTCGCAGTTCCTGAACTCGCTGGTCAGCACGGCGGTCTACCTCTACGTCAGCTTCGGCATCACCCTGCTGTTCTACGACACCCGCGGGCGCAAGGAGGGGACCGACCTGCGGACGGAGATCGACGCGATGTTCCCGGCCTCTTCGCCGCCGCCGCCCGGGGAGCTGCCGCTCTGATCCCGCGGGCGCCTCTCGGCGTCGGGCCGATCGTGCCGGCGGACCGCGGGCTGATGGAGCGGGTGCTGGCGTCGAGCGGCGTCCAGCGCTCCCCCGTGGCGCCGGCGGGCTCGTACCTCGGCGAGCTCTTCGGCGCCTTCCAGCGCGCCCTGATGGCGGCGATCGTCGCCGGGGCGAAGTGGCTGCACCTCGCTCCCTGGATGCTCTGGGGGATCGCCGCCGTGCTGGCCGTCCTGGCGGCGCTGCTGATCGCGCGCGCGGTCGTCTCCCGGGTGCGCCGGCGGCCGGCGGCGGAGCCGGAGGCCATCGCCATCACCTCTTCCGCGCCCGCCCTCCCTCCGGACGCCGCCGGCTGGCGCGCCGAGCTGGAGCGCCGCCTGGCCGGGGGGCGGACGCGCGAGGCCCTCGAAGCCCTCTGGTGGTGGCTCGCCCGCTCGCTGGCCGGGGCGGGGGCCGAGCCCGACTGGACCAGCCGGGACCTGGTGGCGCGCTTCCGCCGCAAGGACCTGCGCGACCTCGTCCGCCGGCTCGACGCCTTCACCTACGGGCCGCGCCCGCCGGAGGTCGCCGAGCTGCGCGGCCTGCTGGACCGCCTGGAGGAGGCGCTCGCATGAGCCTGGGGCGCATGAGCCTGGGGCACATGAGCCTGGGGAATACCGCCGGCCGCAACCGCCTCGTCGCCGGGCTGGCGCTCTTCCTGCTGGTGAGCGGCGGGCTGGGCCTGCTGCTCGCGGGCAAGGGAGAGGCGCAGGGGAGCGCCCTCTCCCGCGGGCCGAACGGGTGGCTCGCCGCCCGGCGGTATCTGGAGGCGAGGGGGGTCCACGTCACCTTGCTCGGCGAGCCGCTCGACCGGCTGGCCGGGCAGGGTGGAGGCGGCGTGCTGGTCTCCACCTTCCCCTGGCAGGACGGCGGGACGCTGGCCGAGGCGGCGGAAGCCCTGGAAGATCACCTGCGGCGAGGCGGCGACCTCGTCCTGGCCTACTCGGGAGAGATGGGCAACCCGGGCGAGGCCGTGTCCACGGAGAGGCTGGGGTTGCCGCTGGAGGAGGTGCGGAAGGCGACGCTGGACCCGCTGCGCTGGCGGCGGTTCACCGGACGCGAGTGGAGCCTCCGGCCGGCGGCGGACGCCGGCGGCGCCGCGCCCGTCCGCGTCTGGGCGCCGCGCTGGCTGCCGGAGACGCCGAAGGGGGCGACGGCGCTCTTCCGCACGCCGGGGGGGCACGCCGCGATCGCCGTCCTGCGCCGGCACCGCGGCCGCATCTTCCTGCTGCCGGCGGACGCCTTCGCCAACGCCCGGTTGGGCGATCCGGGCCACCCCGGCAACGCCGACCTGCTGGAGACCCTGCGCCGGCGGTTGGGCGACCGCTGGACTTTCGACGAGTACCATCACGGGCTGACGACCTCCGGGTCCCCGGCGGCCGGCGTCGCCCTCGGCCGGACGCTCGACCTCATCCTCCTGCACCTGGGCGCGCTCTACCTGGTCGCGCTCTGGACGCTGTCGCGCCGCTTCGGCTCGCCCTGGAGCGAGCCCCCCGTGGTGACCGGCTCGGCCGGCTCCTTCCTGCTCGGCCTGGGAGCCCTCCACCACCGCCTGGGGCATCACGCGGAGGCGGCCCGCCGGCTGCTCGAGCGGGTGCGGGAGCTCGACCGTGACGCGGACGCGGACGCCGACATCCCCGCGGAGCTGGAGCGCCGGGCCGCCAGCGCCGGTCCCCGCGAGCTCGTCGCCCTGGCGCGGGAGGTGGCGCTCCGCCGGGGCGGTCGAGCGCGGAAACCCTCGAATATCCCCATCGAACGGCCTACCGAACGGGAGACCGCCGCATGAATCCGACAGACTCTGAAACCGGGCGCCTGATCGAGGCCGCCCAGGAGCTGGCGACCGCCCTGGAGGGGACCGTCCTCGGCCAGCGCGCCGCGATCGAGACCCTGCTGGTGACCTACATGGCCGGCGGCCACGCGCTGCTCGAGGGGGTGCCGGGCCTGGGCAAGACCCTGCTCGCCCGGGCCTTCGCCTCGGCTCTCGGCGCCCGCTTCAGCCGTGTGCAGTTCACCCCCGACCTGATGCCGGCCGACGTCATCGGCACCAACGTCTTCGACGCCCCCACCGGCTCCTTCCGGCTGCTGCGCGGGCCGGTGTTCACCGAGATCCTGATGGCCGACGAGATCAACCGCACGCCGCCGAAGACCCAGGCGGCGCTGCTCGAGGCGATGCAGGAGCGCCAGGTGACGATCGACGGCGCCACGCTCCCCCTCGACGCCCACTTCTTCGTCATCGCCACCCAGAACCCGATCGAGTTCGAGGGGGTCTACCCCCTGCCCGAGGCGCAGCTCGACCGCTTCCTGGCGCGGATCGAGATGGGCCTGCCCGGTCCCGAGGCGGAGCTCGACCTCTACCGCAAGGCGGTCGCCGGCACCCTCGCCGGTGCCTTCGCCGGCGCGGGAGGCGAGCTGCCCGGAGCCCTCCTGCGGCCGGGGGAGGCGGCGGCGCTGCGGTGGGCCTCGCGGCGCGTCCACGTGGCCGACGAGCTGCTGGTCTACCTCGGCGAGCTCGCCGGCGGCGTGCGCCGCTCGCCGCAGGTGGACCTGCCCGTCTCGCCCCGCGCCGCCCTCGCCCTGCTGGAGGCCGGCCGCGCCGGCGCCCTGCTCGAGGGGCGGGACTTCCTGACCCCGGACGACCTCAAGCGCGGCCTCGTCCCCTGCTGGGCGCACCGGGTGATCCTCACCCCCGAGTCGGAGCTGGAGGGGTTCACCCCCCGGCGGGTGCTGGAGACCGTCGCCGCGGCCGTGCCCGTGCCGCACTGAGCGGTCCGGAGACTTCTGGGATGCCCGCCGCCCGCTGCTTCCAGCTCCTGGGACTCGCGACGCTGCTGCTGGTCGCCTCCTTCCTCGACGAGCGCCTCGCCTGGGCCGCGCTCGCCCTGGACGCCGCCGTGGCGCTGGCGGCCCTGGTGGATCACCGGCGGGCGGCCCGCACCCCGCTGGAGGCCTCCCGGCGCTGGCCGCCGCTGCTGGTGCAGGAGGCTCCGGTGGAGGTGGCGGTGAGCGTCGGCACCCCCGCCCGGCGGCCGGTGACGGCGATCGTGCGCGAGGGGCTGCACCCGGCGCTGGCCGGGGAGCCGCTGCGCCGGACGCTCGCGATCCCGGGACCCGGAGAGGTCCGCTTCACCTACACCCTGGCGCCGCGCCGGCGGGGCGAGCATCCGGCCGGCCCGCTCACCGCCCGCGTCCTGGGACCCTGGAAGCTCGCCTGGGCGCAGCGCGACCTGCTGGGTCCCGAGCCGGTGCGCGTCTATCCCCAGGTGCGCTGGGAGGGCCGGGTCGGCCAGCTCCTCGCCCTCGCCCAGCGCCGCCGCCTGGGGCAGATCCCCCAGCGCATGCACGGCGTGGGCACCGAGCCCTATGCCCTGCGCGAGTACCTGCCGGGGGATTCCCATCGGCAAGATCCACTGGAAGGCCACCGCCCGCCACGGCCGGCCGGTGACCCGCGAGGACACCTGGGAGCGCAGCGCCCGCCTCGTGGTCCTGCTCGACTGCGGCCGGGCGATGGCCTCGATGGAGGGCGGCGGCGGCGGTGGCAGCGGTGGCCACCGCAGCAAGCTCGACTACGCGGTGGCGGCCACCCTGGCGCTCACCCGGGTGGCGGCGGCGCGGGGGGACCAGGTGACCATCCTCGCCTTTGCCGACCGCGTGCTGCGCAGCGTGCGGGTGCGTTCGGGCGGCCGGGGGGCGGAGCTCGCCTACTCGGCGCTCTACGACGCCGAGGCCCGGCTGGTCGAGCCGGCGTACGACCTGGCGGTCGAGGCGGCCTTCGAGGTCGAGCCGCGCAGCGCCACGGCGGTGCTCTTCACCTCGGTCGTCGACCTCGCGGCGGCGGAGCTGCTGCGCGAGTCGCTCCTGCGCCTCGGCCGCCGCCACCGGGCGCTGCTGCTCAACCTGGAAGACCCCGAGCTGCGCGCGCTGGCCGCCGATCCGCCCGGGACCCCGGCCGCCGCCTTCGCCCAGGTGGCGAGCCTGGAGATCCAGCTCGCCAACCGGCGCCTCGCCCGGCACCTGCGGCGCGGCGGCATCCGGGTGGTCAACACCCCGGCGGACCGGCTCGCCCTGGAGGCGCTCGAAGCCTACCTGGCGATCTTCCGCGGCGGCGCCGCGGCGGCCTCCCCTGGACCGGCCCGCCTGTAACTTTTCCTCTCCTCCCGCGCCCAAGAAGTCAACGAAGCGCTCCCGGCGGGCAGGATCAGCCGCGGGGGCGTAAAATCAACCACAGCGATCGTCTTTGTCGGCTCAAACAAGGAGGAGTGACATGAAATCAGCTCTCGTTCGAAGGGCGTCGGGAAGCAGACTGGGAATCCTGTTGCTGGGCTTCGCCCTGGCGGTCCTCGCGGTTCCGGCGGCCCAGGCGCAGCCGTTCGGGGCGTGGATGACCCTCTCCGGGCCCACCAACGGCTACGTCACCGTCCCGGACAGCCCGTCCCTGGACTTCACCGGCGCGATCACCATCGAAGCCTGGGTCAAGGTGACCGTCCCCACGGGCCAGTCGTGCGTCAGCCTCGTCGGCAAGGGCTGGACGGAGGCCTGGTGGGTCGGGGTCTGCCAGGTCGGCGCCAACCAGGTCCTGCGCTCCTACGTCCGGGGTTACGACGGCACCTCCGGGAACACCAACGGGCGGATCAACCGCGACGCCGGTTCTCGTGCCGGCGGGTGAATGGACCCACGTCGCGGTGGTCTTCGACGGCGCCCACCGCTTCCATTACATCGACGGCGAGCTCGCCGGCTCCTGGGCGGAGACGCAGCCCCTGATCACCAGCACGAGGCCCGTGGAGATCGGCAGCGACGTCAGCTACGCCCACACTCCCGCCGGCTCCATCGACGAGGTGCGGCTGTGGAACGTGGCCCGGACCGTGACCCAGATCCGCAGCACGATCAACGTGGTCGTCCACTCCGCCCAGCCCGGCCTGGTCGCCGTCTGGCCGCTCGACGGCAACGCCAACGACGCGCTCGGCGGGCACAACGGCACCATCGGGGGCACCGGCGTCGGCGCCGCGACCTTCCCGGCGGCGGCCAGTTGCGGATCGAGCACCGCGTCGGCGCTCTGCCTGCAGGGCCGCTTCGCCATCACCACGAAGTACCGCGCCGCCACCGCGCCGGGACCCGACGACGGCTCCGGGCACGTGGTGGTCGCCGGCCCCAACTCCGGGATCTTCTGGTTCTTCAGCTCGGACAACTGGGAGGTGATGGTGAAGGCGCTCGACGCGTGCGCCCTCAACAGCCGCTACTGGATCTTCTCCGCCGCCACCACCAACGTCTTCTATCGCATGGAGGTGCTGGACGTCCACGCCGGCGTGCAGAAGATCTACTTCAACTACCCCGGGCCGCCGGCTCCGGCGGTGACCGACGTCGACGCGTTCGCGACCTGCCCGTAACCGCGCTCGCCGCCGTAAGCTTTCAGGGACCCGGGAGACCGGGTCCTTTTTGACGTCTGGGGAGAAGATCCAGGGAGAACGCATGCTCGATCTCGACGGCTCCATGGGGGAGGGGGGAGGCCAGATCCTCCGCACCTCGCTCGCGCTCTCGATGGTGACCGGCACGCCGGTGTGCATCCGCGGCATCCGGGCGCGGCGGGCGCGGCCCGGGCTGATGCGCCAGCACCTGACCGCCGTCGAGGCCGCGGCCCGGGTCGGCGGCGCCAAGGTGGAGGGGGCCGAGATCGGCTCGCGCGAGATCGTCTTCGTCCCCGGCGAGGTGCGGCCGGGGGAGTACCGGTTCGACATCGGCACGGCGGGGAGCACGACGCTGATCCTGCAGACCCTGCTGCCGGCGCTCCTCCATGCCGGCGGCCCCTCCCGGCTGACCCTCGAAGGCGGCACCCACAATCCCCAGGCGCCGCCGTTCGACTACCTGGAGCGGGTCTTCCTGCCGCTCCTCCGGCGGATGGGGGCGCGGATCGAGGCGGTGCTGGAGCGGCCGGGGTTCTATCCCGCGGGCGGCGGGCGGTTCTCGGTGACGATCGATCCTCCCGCCCGCCTCTCGGGCCTGGAGCTGCTGGAGCGCGGGGAGATCCGCAGCCGGCGGGCGGTCGCCATCCTCTCCGCGCTCCCCCGCCACGTCGGCGAGCGCGAGCTGCGGCACGTCGTCCGCGAGACCGGCTGGGACCCCGCCTCCCAGGAGATCCGCGAGGTCGTCTCCCCGGGGCCGGGCAACGTCCTGCTGCTGGAGGTGGAGAGCGAGGCGTTGACGGAGATCTTCGCCGGCTTCGGGGAGAGGGGGGTCCCGGCCGAGGAGGTGGCGGCGCGGGCCCTGCGCGAGATGCGGCGCTACCTCGACGCCGGCGTCCCGGTGGGCGAGCACCTGGCGGATCAGCTCCTGCTGCCGCTCGCCCTCGCCGGCTCCGGCGCCTTCGCCACCCTGCCGCTCTCCCTCCACGCCACGACGCAGATCGACCTCATCCCGCGTTTCCTCGACGTGCGGATCGGGGTGGAGGAGAGGGGGGACGGGGGGTGTGTGGTCGTAGTAAACTCGCCTCGATGACGCGGTCCTTTCAAGGCTTCGACCGGATCACCACCAATCCCGAGGTCCTCGGCGGCAAGCCGTGCGTTCGTGGCCTGCGGCTGAGCGTTCAGAGAGTCCTCGAGATCCTGTCCAAGAACCCCAGTTGGGAGGATCTCCGGCAGGACTACCCGGAGCTCGAGCCGGAGGATGTCCGTCAGGCGCTTTCGTTCGCCGCCACGCTCCTGACCGATCGGATGATTTCCCTCAGCGCGACCGCCGCTTGATTCGTCTCCTGCTCGATATGGGCCTGCCCCGCCGGGCCGCTGAGGATCTCCGGCGGGAAGGCCACGACATCGTGCATGTCGGCGAGGTGGGGATGGCTCCGGCTCCAGACCGGGAGATCCTGGCTTTCGCGGAAAGAGAACACTTCACGGTCATCACCCTCGACAGCGATTTCGCCAAGATCCTGGTTACGGAAGGAAGATCGGCCCCGGCCCTCATCCATCTCCGGCTTCCGGACCTGGACCGCCAGGCCACCGTCCAGCTTCTCCGGGACATTCTTCCCCTGCTGATCGACGATCTCGAGAAAGGCTGCATCGCTTCCGTCGGACCGTTGGGCATTCGTGTCCGTACCCTCCCCATCCTGCAGGGCTGAACCTCTGGAGAGGGTACAATCCCCCTTTCTCTCAGGAGCCCGTCACGTGGAAGCCTCGCCATCCCCAGCCGCCGAAGCCGTCGCCGCGCCGCCGGGTTCCGACCCGCCGGATTCGGTCCGGCTGCTGAACCGCAACTTCGTCCTGCTCTGGATCGGGCAGACCATCAGCCAGCTCGGCAATCAGGCCTATGCCCTGGCGGTGTCGTTCTGGTTGATGGAGAAGACCGGCTCGGCGAGCCTGATGGGCCTGCTGCTGACGGTCTCGAACCTGCCCGGGGTGCTGCTGGCGCCCTTCGGCGGCACCTTCGCCGACCGCCACTCGCGGATCCGGATCATCATCGTCTGCGACTTCATCGCGGGGCTCAGCCTGCTGGCGCTCACCGCCGTGGCGTTCCTCGCTCCCGGCCGCGTGCACCTCCTGGTGAGCCTGCTGTTCTGCGTCGCCGTCCTGCTGGGGGTGAACCGGTCGTTCTTCGTGCCGGCCATCGCCGCCTGCATCCCGGACCTGGTGGCGAAGCCGAAGCTCGCCGCCGCCAACTCGATCAACCAGTTCTCGGTGCAGGCCGCGGTCTTCGTCGGGCAGGCGACCGGCGGCGTGCTCTACCGCCTGCTCGGGGCGCCGATGCTGTTCCTCATCGACGGCCTCTCCTTCTTCGTCTCCGCCGTGAGCTCGATGTTCATCCGCCTGCCGGAGAAGCCGCGGGAGCGGGCCGCGGAAAAGACCGGACGGGAGGTCTTCAACTCCTTCATGCGCGATACGGCCGAGGGCTTCCACTACGTCTGGAGGAACCGGGGACTGCGCAACTTCGTGCTCTCGGTGTCGGTGATCAACCTGCTCATCATGCCGGTGGTGGTGCTGCTGCCGTTCTACGTGCGGCTCTTCCTCCACAAGGACGCGGCGTGGTTCGGCTTCCTGATGGCCGCGATCAGCGTCGGCGCGGTCGCCGGCTTCCTGATGGCGGGCGGCCTGAAGCTCCAGGGCCACGCCCGCGCCCGCGGCATCCTCGCCGGGCTGGTCGTCCTGCCCCTGGTCTTCGGCACCCTCGGCTTCCTGCGCCTCCCGGCCGTCGCCCTGGGCGGAGCCTTCCTGGCCGGGGCGGCGCTCGGCTTCATCAACGTCCAGTTCGCCGCCCTGATCCAGGGCTCGACCCCGCGGGAGCTGCGGGGCCGGGTCATGGGCCTGCTCAACACGATGACCGGCGGCCTGGTGCCGATCGGCATGGCCCTCGGCGGCTTCGCCGGGGACCTGACGAACAAGAACGTCCCGCTGGTCTACGCCGTCTGCGGCGCCCTGGCGATCCTGGTCGTCCTGCTCACCACGTCGCGCCGGGAGAGCCGGGAGTACCTGGCGAACGGCTAAACCGCCGCGGCGACCGCCTCCCGCGCTGGATAATCGATGTACCCCTGCTCGCCGCCGCCGTAGAAGGTGGCGCGGTCGGGCGGGTTGAGCGGGGCGCCCGCGGCGAAGCGCTCCGGCAGGTCCGGGTTGGCCAGGAAGAGCACGCCGAAGGAGACCAGGTCCGACTCGCCCGCGGCCAGCGCCGCGTTCCCCGTCTCCAGGCTGTACCCGCCGTTGAGGATGAAGGGGCCGCGGAACAGCGAGCGCAGCAGCGGCGCCACCGCCGCCGGCATCTCCGGGCCGCGCTCCAGCGGCTCGATGACGTGGAGGTAGGCGAGGCCGAAGCGGTCGAGCGCCTGGGTGGCGTAGCCGAACGTTGCCCGGGGGTCCGAGTCGCTCATGCTGTTGAAGGAGCCGGTCGGCGACAGGCGCACGCCCACCCGGTCCGCCCCCCAGACCCCGGCCACCGCCTCCGTCACCTCGAGCAGGAACCGGGCGCGGTTCTCGATCGAGCCGCCGTAGGCGTCCGTGCGCCGGTTCGAGCCGTCGCGCAGGAACTGATCGACGAGATAGCCGTTGGCGCCATGGATCTCCACCCCGTCGAAGCCCGCGGCGAGCGCCACCCGGGCGCCGTGGGCGAACTGCTCCACGACGCCGGGGATCTCGCCGGTCTCCAGGGCGCGGGGGACGCCGAAGGGCTTCGGCCCCTCGGAAGTGAAGGTCTGCCCCTCGGCGGCGAGGGCCGAGGGCGCCACCGGCGGCGCCCCCTCCGGCTGCAGCAGCGGGTGCGAGATCCGGCCGACGTGCCAGAGCTGGGCGAAGATCCGCCCGCCGCGCTCATGGACGGCGCCGGTCACCCGGCGCCACCCGGCGGTCTGGGCGTCGTCGTGGATGCCCGGCGTGCCCGGGTAGCCCACGCCCTGCGGCGAGACCTGCGTCCCCTCGCTGACGATCAGCCCCGCCGAGGCGCGCTGGGCATAGTAGGTGACCGCGAGGTCGCTGGGGACGTTCCCGGCGCCCGCGCGGTTGCGGGTCATCGGCGCCATCACCATGCGGTTGCGCAGCGTATAGGGTCCGAGCCGCACCGGCGAGAGAAGGGTCGGGGGCTGCGTGGATTCGCTCATGGGGTTTCCTCCTGAATGGTTCGTTGGTCAAAAGTGCAGGGATGAATCTTCCGGGTAAAAAAATTTACCGGCCCGTCTCCAGCCGTCCGAGCAGGCGGGCCAGCGCGGCGCGGTCCGTCTCGTTCAGGGCGGCGAAGACCTGCCGCTCCGTCTCCTCGACGATCCCCACGGCCTCCGCCTGGCGCGCCCGGCCGGCGGGGGTCAGGGCGGCGCGCACGGAGCGCCGGTCCTGCGGATCGTTCAACCGCTCCACCAGCCGGTCGGCCTCCAGCCGGTCCACGAGCTGGGTCATGTTGGACCGCACGCAACTGCAGCGTTCCGCGAGCTGGCTGAGCGGCAGGGGCTCCGCCATCTCCGCCAGCCGGGAGAGCACGTTGAACTTGGCGAGCGAGAGGCCGAGCCCCTCCAGCGCCCCCTCCAGCCGGGCCTCCACCTCGTGCGCCGCGCCGATCACGCGGAACACCATCGAGACCGATTGGGGGATGGGTGAATCGTTCATGGATGAATCATACAGGGGTGATGGAGGAGGTGCAAGGGGTGTTAGAATCCCCCCTGTGAACACGGCTCGCCGGACTCTCGGCCGTTGGTTGCTCACGGCGTTCCTCGAGCGGGGTTGCGAGCCGGCGGCGGCGCGCCTGCCGCGGCGGGTGATCAGCGTGCGGCCGCTCTCCTCGCGCGAGATGGCGGAGCTCATCCATCCGCTGACCCGGTCGCTCGTCCCCGTCTCCAACCTGCTGCTGCTGCCCCGGCCCGCCCGCCGTTTCCACTATGAAGTGTGAGGGCGGACCGCAAATCTCCCGGCCTTCCCGTAGACCCTGAAAGGGAATAGGCTTCCGAGTCACTTCCTAACGACAGACCGCGAGGAGCGCATGGGCCTCAAAGAAGTCCTCAGCAAGATGAAGATCGTGGAGCTGGACCCGGACGAGGTGGCGAGCCCGATGGCAACGGCTCCGGCCGCGCGGCCGCCGCTGCCCGGCCCGCCGAGGTCCCCGGGGACGCCGGCGCCGGCCCCTCCGAACGGGCCGGTGGACATCCGCGAGCTCCTGGGGGAGATCCCCGAGCCGCCCGCGGTGGACGAGCGCAAGCTCGCCGCCGCCGCTCCCGAAGGGGCGGACGAGCACGACATCCCGGACTTTCCCGCCATCTACAAGGCGGCCGGGGTGGTCGATCCGCCGCACGGCTACAGCGCCTACAAGGTGCTGGAGATCTTTGCCTCGCCGGGCTTCTCGTCGCTCGACACGCGGGCCAAGGCGGCGGCGCTCACCGGGTTCCTCAACATGAGCCCCGCGGGGCCGGTGCCGATCACCGACGTCGTCCAGGACGCCGTGCGGCGCGACCAGGCGCTCGACAAGTTCGAGGAGTTCCTGCGCGGCAAGCAGGCGGCGCGCGCCGACCAGACCGACAAGGACAACGCCCGGCTGCAGGCGGAGATCGACGAGGTCACCCGCCGCAACCGCGAGAAGATGGAAGCCAACCGCATCGCCGTCGAGACCGAGCAGGCCCGCCTCACCCGCTGGCTGACGCTCAAGCGCGCCGAGGAGCGCAAGCTCTTCGAAGCCGTCAACCCGTTCGTCGAGGAAAATCCGATCTCGACCGCAGACTCCCCCCGGCCGGCGCCACCCGCCGCTCCGGAGCGGCCCCGCAGCTAGGAGATAGACACAATGTTCCAGCGCATCGCCCGCGTCTTCAAGTCGTGGATCGGCTACTTCATCTCCTTCGCCGAGGACCCGGAGGTCATGCTCCAGGAGTCCATCGAGGAGATGCGCAACACCTTGCCCAAGCTCAACCAGATCCTGGTGACCACCCGGGCCACCGTCATCCGCCTGGAGCAGGGGAAGGCGGCGCTGGAGAGCCGGGAAAAGCAGCTCATCAACTCGATCAAGGCCGCCCTCACCGAGGGGAGCCCCGAGTCCCGCCGCCTCGCCGAGGACGACGCCGCGAGCCTGCAGCAGGTCCGCCAGGAGCTGCAGACCACCAACGACCAGCTCGCGGCGGCCAGCAAGGCGTTCGAGAACTCCCAGATCACGGTCGAGGACATCAAGCAGAAGCTGCGGCAGAAGATGGAGGAGAGCCGCAAGGCGATCACCGAGTCGCGCAACGCCTCGGCGCTCAGGAACGCCGCCTCGGCGATCGCCGAGCTCGACACCTACGGCACCGCCGCCACCAACGACAAGTACCTGGACGAGATCCGGCAGAAGTCGGCCGAGGCCAAGGCCGCCGTCGAGGTGGCGACCGGCGGGCTCGACGTCGAGCGGATCAAGAACGAGCGCAAGGCCCGCTCGCTCCAGGCGCAGAGCGTGCTCTCCGAGTTCGAGGTGGAGATGGGCCTCAAGAAGCCCGACGCGGTGCGCGAGGCCGCGCCGTTCCCCACCGGGGCGACTCCCAATGCCACGCCGCAGAAGCTGCCGGACGCGGGGTAGGACCGGGGAAGACCGATCATGCCCGAAGCCGCCGCCCCCACTCCGGCCGTGTTCCTCGACTCGCTCCCGCCCTGGGGGTCGGCGCTGGTGCGCGCCGTCAACGCCAAGCAGTCGAACACCTTCGTGCTGCACGGCGTGCCGGCCGACCTGATCCCGGTCCGCGGGCCGGCGGGGCTGCGCTTCCTGTCGCTCGACGACTTCCTGGTCCAGCAGCTCTTCGCCGGCTGGTCCTCGATCGTCACCTACAACCGCGCCGAGGGACTGGGCTTCGCCACCCCGGCGGCGCGCAGCAACTTCCAGGACCGGCTGCGCGGCTACGACACCGTCCACGGCACCAACTGGGCGGACTCGCTGCCGCGCGACGCCGCCAACTGCTTCGCCCTCCTCGACTCCTACTTCCGCCAGTGCGCCGCGCTCCAGCCGGCCCGGCCGGTGGTGCTGCTGCTGCCCTTCGCCGAGACCATCGTCCCCGCGGCCGAGGTGGCCTACCGCACGCCCGAGGACCGCGCGGTGCTCGTCTACCTACGCAAGTGGTCGCAGGACCCGGTGCTGCTGGCCAAGAACATCGTGGTGGTGATGGTGACCGAGAGCCTCTCCGAGCTCGATCCCAAGCTCGTCCGCTCGCATGCCACGCGGGAGATCGAGATCGTTCGTCCGGACCAGCGGGAGCGGCTGACCTACCTGGAGGCGGTCCGCTCGCCGGAGTGGTACGCGGAGAAGTCCGACCTGCCGGCGGCGCGCCTGGCGGAGATGACCGCCGGCATGACCCGGGTGCAGATCGGCCAGCTCCTCGACGGCACCGACGCCGACGGCGGCGGCTGCCGGCTGACCCGGGACCGCGCGCGCGACGTCAAGAAGGAGGTCATCGAGACCGAGGGCCTGGGGCTGCTGGAGTACGTCGAGCCCAAGTTCGACCTCTCGATGGTGGCGGGCATGCCGGCGGTCAAGGACCGCCTGCGCCGCGCCGCCCGCGCCATCGCCCGGGGGAACCCGGCGGCGGTGCCCATGGGCTACCTCGTCTGCGGCCCGGTGGGGAGCGCCAAGACCTTCCTCGTCGAGTGCTTCGCCAACGAGATCGGCTTCCCCTGCGTCAAGCTGAAGAACTTCCGCTCGATGTGGGTGGGCTCGACCGAGTCCAACCTGGAGCGCATCCTGAAGATCCTCTCCGCGCTCACCCCGGTGGGCGTGGTGATCGACGAGGCGGACGCCGCCCTCGGCAACCGCGACCAGCAGGGGGACTCCGGCACCCAGAACCGCGTCTTCGCCCAGATCGCCGCCTTCATGGGCGACACCACGAACCGCGGCCAGATCCTCTGGTTCCTGATCACCGCCCGGCCCGACCTGCTGCCGATCGACCTCAAGCGCCAGGGCCGCGCCGAGGAGCACATCCCCCTCTTCTACCCGGAGACGGCGCCCGAGTACGACGAGATCTACGGGGTGATGCTGAAGAAGCTGGGGATCAAGACCGCGGTAACCAGCATCACCGCCGTGGCGACCGAGGACCAGTACCTCGGCCTCTCCGGCTCGGACCTCGAGGCCGTCCTGGTGCGGGCGATCCTCGAAGCCGAGGCGGCGGAGTCCTCCGAGGTCAAGCCGGAGCATCTCCAGAAGGCCTTCTCGGACTTCATCCCGCCCGTCAACAGCCACGAGCGCGAGATGCAGATCCTCGTCGCCGTCCTCGAATGCACCAGCCGCGAGCTCCTCCCGGAGCGCTACCGCACCCTCGACCGCGGCGAGATCCAGGCGCGGGTCAACGAGATCAAGCGCGAGCTGCGGCTGATCTAGACGGCCCGGCGGCCGCAATCCGTCGCAAACTCCCGCGAGACGCGACAGCGCAATCAACTTCGCGACAGCGAAGCTTACATTGCGGCAGCGAAGCTTCGTCGCGACAGCGAAGCTTGTTTCGCGACAGAGCAGCTTACATCGCGACAGCGCAATCAACTCTGCGACAGAGAAGCTTCGTTGCGACGCCGAAGCTGACGTTGCGACAGAGCAAATAACTTTGCAACAGCGAAGTTGACTTTGCGGCAGAGCAACTTACATTGCAACAGCGAAGCTTCTTTGCGACATCGCGGCTTACATTGCGACAGCGTATTTAACTTTGCGACAGGGCAGCTTCGCCGCGGCGCCGAAGCTTCCGTTGCGACAGAGGGCGACGGCAGGTCGCCCCTACAACCTTCGATGGACGTGGACCTCTGCCGGAGGTTGTAGGGGCGACCCGCGGTCGCCCTTCGACGACGAGACCGCCTCGGCACGCAGGCCCATACCCGATGCGGTGCTACCCTCCCCCTCATGCCCCGCTACGACTTCCTCCTCGACACCTACGAGACCGAGCGCCTGAAGACCCTCTCCGTCTGGTCGCAGTTCCGGGAACAGGACCTCGGCTTCCGTCCGGAGCCGCGGGCGCGGAGCCCGCTGGAGCACATGGTCCACCAGTGCGTCAGCGAGGACGCCTGGTTCAGGAGCATGCTGGGGATCGATCTCGGCGTGCCGCCGCTGCCGGCGGAGGAGACCCGGCTCGATTTCTTCCGCAGGTACGCCGAGGCCTCCGGACGGCGTCTGGAGCGGCTGCGCGGGATGCCGGAGGAGTGGTTCGAGGGGATGGCCCGGTTCTTCGACGTCGAGCGCAGCCGGGCCTGGGTGCTGACCCGGCGGATCGCCCACTCGGCCCATCACCGGGGGCAGCTCACCGCCGGCCTGCGGATGCTGGGGGCCGGCCTCTACTCGACCTACGGCCCCACCGCGGACACCGGCGGCCTGGCCCAGAACGGCGCTCCCACCCTCTACCGCTATGCGAGCCTCGAGCGCCTGCTGGAGGCCGAGGCCCGCGGCGGCGACTCGCCGCCGCTGCCGGGGCCGGGCGCCCGGAGCCCCACCGAGCGGCCGGGGTAGGGGTGCGGCGGGGAGCCGGTGATACCCTCTCCGCATGCTCCGCGCCAAGTGGTGGAACGTCTCGCTGCTCGCCCTGGCGGCGCTGCTCGGCATGTCGGTCTGGTTCTCGGCGTCGGCGGTGGTGCCGCAGCTCACCGCGGCGTGGAAGCTCTCGGGCGCCCTGCAGTCCTGGCTGACCACCAGCGTGCAGCTCGGCTTCGTCGCCGGGGCGCTGCTGAGCTCGCTGCTCACCCTCTCCGACCGCCTGCCGGCGCAGCGCCTGCTGGCGGTCAGCGCGCTCGCCGCCGCGGCGTTCAACGCCGCCATCCCGCTGCTGGATCTGGCGCCGGGCTCGGCGCTCGCCTGCCGGTTCTTCACCGGCTTCGCCCTCGCCGGGGTCTATCCGCCCGGCATGAAGCTGGTGGCCTCCTGGTGCCGGGAGGACCGCGGCCTCGGCATCGGCCTGCTGGTGGGCGCCATCACCCTGGGCACGGCGGTGCCGCACTTCCTCAACGCCGCGCCCGGCGGCATGCCGCCCTGGCGGACGGTGCTCCTGCTGACCTCGGGTCTGGCGGTCGCCGCGGCGCTGATCGGCGGATTCCTGGTCAAGCCCGGCCCCGATCTCGGCAAGTCGCCCCCCTTCGACTGGCGCGCGGCGGTGCGGGTGCTGGCGGACCGGCCGGCGCGGCTCGCCAACTTCGGCTATCTCGGCCACATGTGGGAGCTCTACGCGATGTGGGCCTGGGTGCCGCTCTGCCTGCTCGCCAGCTACCAGGAGGCGGGCTGGAGCGTGCGCGCCGCCCGGCTGGCGGGGGCCGCCGCCATCTCCGCCGGAGCGCTGGGGAGCCTGCTGGCCGGCAAGCTGGCCGACCGGCTGGGGCGCACGAAGATCACCATCGTGAGCCTGGCCGCCTCGGGCCTCTGCGCCCTGGCGGCGGGCTTCGTCTTCCACCGTCCCGCCCTGCTGACCGGCCTCTGCATCGTCTGGGGGTTCGCCGTGGTGGCGGACAGCGCGCAGTTCAGCGCCGCCGTCTCCGAGCTGGCCGATCCGCGCTACGTCGGCACGGCTCTCACGGTACAGACCAGCCTCGGCTTCCTGCTCACCACCGTGACCCTGCGCGTCATCCCGCCGCTGCGCGATCTGCTCGGCTGGGAGAGGGCCTTCGCCCTGCTGGCCCTCGGGCCCGTTTTCGGGATCTGGAGCATGCACCGCCTGCGCGGGCTGCCCGAGGCGAAGAGGATGGCGGGGGGGCGGCGGTAAAGTCCCGCCACGCTGTAGGATGGGTGTGTGTACGAGCGCAAATCCCAGCCGCTGCTCCCCATCGAGGACTTTCTGCGCCGCGTGGTCCGGCATGTCGGGTTCGGCATGGTCCTGGTCACGGTGTCGCTGGCGGCGGGCATGGCCGGCTATCACTTCATCGCGCGGCTCGGCTGGCTCGACGCGTTCCTGAACGCTTCGATGCTGCTGGGCGGCATGGGACCGATCGATCCCCCCAAGACCGGCGCCGCCAAACTGTTCGCGGGCCTCTACGCGCTCTATTGCGGCCTGGCGGTCCTGGTGATCGCCGGAGTCGTGTTCGCTCCCGTCTTCCACCGGTTCCTCCATCGCTTCCACCTCGAGGGGGAGACCGGACCGCCGGAGAGCGGATCGCCGGAGAGCTGAAGACCGTCTGAAACGGAGGATCGCCGTGGATACAGAGTCGTCCCGCTGCGAGGCCCGCACCTGGTTTCGCCAGGCGGCTTTCCTGGCAGCCGCTCTCCTGCTGGCGCTGACGGCGGGGAGCCCGCGCGCGATCCGGATCCACGGTCAGTGGCTGGAGATGGGGAAGGGCCTGCCGCCGACGCGGGGTGAGGAGGAGATCGGGGGCGGCGACGAGCGGCGCGAACGCCTGATCCGCTGGCTCGAGAGCCGCCATCGCGCCGCGCCGGGGTTCGACTGGCACGCGATCGAGGCGGCGAACCTCCAGGCCGCCCTCACCCGCATGGCGGCGAAGGCGCGGGGGCCGCAGCCGGTCTGGCACGAGCGCGGGCCGCTCAACATGACCGGCTCCACGGTCGTCACCGCCATCCGGCCGGACGGCAAGACGCTCCTGGTCGGGTCCGGCCGGGGAGGCCTCTTCAGCGGCGCCCCTGGCGGCAGGGCCTGGACCCGCCTCACCGATAGTCTCGGCGGTTACCTGGACGGCTTCGTGGTGAGCTCCCCCGCCGGAGACCTGGGTCGCCGCGGTGGATAGCCGGGGCGGCGGCCAGGTGTACGCCAGCCGCAATCGGGGGTCCACCTGGTCGGCGGCGCAGGGCCTGCCTCCCCTGTTTTATATCCACCAACTGGTGCAGGACGGCGGGGATCACCGGACGGTCTATCTGCTGGCGATGATCCAGCAGGACGACGGCGCCGTGCTGCCGATCCTCGCCCGCTCGCGGGACGGCGGGCTCAGCTTTTCCGTGGCGTACCGGTGGACCGTTTTCGAACGGCCCGGGCTCTGGACGAGCCGCACCGGCGCGGGCCCGCTCTACGTGGTTTCGCGCGGCCAGCTCTTGGTCTCGACCGATCATGGCAGCAGCTTCTCCCCGCTGGGGCCGGCGATCGATCCGCAGGCCAGATACGCCATCCTCTGCGGCTCGGAGGCGGGAGCCCCGACCCTCTATGCCGCGGTCGGCCAGGGGAATTCCCCGAGCGATCTCTTCGTCTCGGAGGACGGCGGCCGCAGCTGGGAGAAACGCTTCCGGTTCACCGGCTCCGCCATCTTCGGCAACTCGCTGGCCGCCTCCACCCAGGATCCCGGCCTGGTTCTCTTCGGCAATCAGGACGGCTGGCGGTCGACCGACGGCGGCCGCAACTTCGCGATGATCAACGACTGGCCGGACTACTACGACCGTCCGGCCGACAGGCTCCACGCCGACGTCCGGGGGCTCCAGTTCGCCTCCTACCGCGGCCGGGAGACGCTGTTCCTCGACACCGACGGCGGCACCTACATGTCGACCGACGGCGGCGCCGGCGTCCAGAACATCACGCAGAACGGCCTGGGAAACGCGCAGTTTTACAGCACCTGGAGCAGCGACTCCAATCCGGACCTCTTCCTGGCGGGGTCGCAGGACCAGGGCTTTCAACGGTCGATGCCGCCTCCGCACGGCAGCCGGGCCGGCGCGCCGCTGGGCACCTTGCAGCTCATCAGCGGAGATTACAGCGGCCTGACCTCGGCCTCCCACGACCTGTCGAACGTGTTCGCCGTCTACCCGGGGTCCCTTCTCTTCTTCGCCCCGGGCGGCGACCCGACGTCGCTCCTCTTCGTGCCCCAGCCGGCGATGTCCACCGGCGGTTTCTTCCAGGCCACGGCCGTTGACCCGGACGATCCGTTCACTGTCTACGTGGCCGGCGACCACATCTGGTCGATGCATTACATGGGGGGAGACGTCTTTGCCCAGACCGAGCTGCCGCAGAGCTTCTCGCCGGACAAGGTGGACTACGTCTCGGCGCTGGCCATCGCGCCGGCCGACCACGGCATCTGGTACGCCGCCACCTTCGAGGGGCACCTCTGGTACTCCCGGGACCACGGCGCCACCTGGACCGAGTCGGACACCACCGAGGGGCAATTGCCGTACAGCTCGAACAGCGCGCTGCTGGTGTCGCCCAGCGATCCGCTCACCTGCTTTGCCGGTGGCAGCGGCTACGGCAGCCCGCCGGTCCTGGTGACCCGGGACGGCGGCGTGCACTGGTCTCCGCTCTCGAACGGCCTGTCCTCGACGGTCGTCTGGTCGCTCGCCTTCGACGGCCCGGCTACCAGGACACTCTACGCGGCGACCGATGCGGGACCCTTCGTCTTCAATGCCGCCACATCCACCTGGCGGAGCCTGCTGGGCGGCGGCTCGCCGGTGGTGACCTATTACAGCGTCGAGGGGGTGCCGTCCCAGCGCCTCGTGCGCTTCGGCACCTACGGGCGCGGCGTCTGGGACTACGTGGTGCCGGGCCGGCCCTGAGAGAGCAGGGACGAAAGGAATCCATCCTTCGTCCCTGGTGTCCCTGGTGTCTTTTTCGTCCCTGTTTCGGCTAGCATGCCGGCCGTTATACAAATCCAGAAGAAGGAGAGAAGCTGATGCCCAGCGTCCGGAGCTTGCCGCGCGTTCCCCTGATCGCCTTTCTGCTGGCCGGGTTGGCCGCGAGCGCCGCCCTGGCGGCCGGGCCGCGGCCGATGGAGCTGGCGGTGGACGCCACGGACGCTCCGCGCGGGATGTTCCACTCCCGGCTGGTGATCCCCGCCGCGCCGGGGCCGCTCACCCTCGCCTATCCGAAGTGGGTGCAGGGCGAGCACGCGCCGAGCGGCCCGATCGCCCAGGTGGCCGGCTTCACGGTCTCGGCGGGAGGCCGGGCCCTCCCCTGGCGCCGCGATCCGCAGGACATGTTCCTGGTGCGGGTGGAGGTGCCGGCCGGAGCGCGCGAGGTGGAGGTGACCCTCGACTATCTCTCTTCCAACGAGAGCTTCGGCCTCGGCGGCTATGGGGAGGGCGCCAACGCCACGCCGCATCTGGCGATCGTCGACTGGCACGACCTTCTGGTCTACCCGCTGGGCGCCGCCGCCATGGACATCCCGGTGCGCGCGACCCTGCGCCTGCCGGCCGGGTGGAAGTACGACACGGCGCTCGGGCTGGCCGAGGGAGCCTCCGGCGCCGGCTCGCTGAACTTCGCCCCGACGACCCTCTACACGCTGATCGACTCGCCGGTGATCGCGGGGGAGATCTTCCGCTCCTTCGAGGTCGGGCGGCCGGAGGCTCCGGTGCGGCTCAGCATCGCCGCGGACCAGCGCTCCGCGCTCGCGGTGTCCGAGGCGCGGCTCGCCGCCTACCGGCGGGTGCCGGAAGAGGCCTTGGAGCTCTTCGGGGCGCGCCACTACCGCGCCTATCACTGGCTGGTCACCCTCGGCGAGACGCTCGACCACAACGGTCTGGAGCACCACGAGTCGAGCGACGACCGCGGGCCGCTGGGGATGTTCATCGAGGAGAACCTCCTGTTCCGCTGGGGGACGCTGCTGCCGCACGAGTACGTCCACTCCTGGAACGGCAAGTACCGCCGGCCGGCGGGGCTGGCGACGCGCGACCCGCAGGAGGCGCTGCGCACCGAGCTGCTCTGGGTCTACGAGGGGCTGACCCGCTATCTCGGAGACTTCCTGCTGACCACGCGCAGCGGCATCCGCAGCGTCGAGCAGACCCACGAGCTCACCGCCTGGATCGCCGCCAACCAGGACCACAACCGCCCCGGCCGGCGGTGGCGGCCGCTGGTCGACACGGCGGAGTCGGTGACCATGCTCTCCGGGGTGCCCGCCGCCTGGGCCAGCTATCGCCGGGCGCTCGACTACTATGACGAATCGATGCTGATCTGGCTGGAGGCGGACACCGTCCTGCGCCAGAAGAGCGGCGGCGCCAGGTCGCTCGATGACTTCTGCCGCGCCTTCTTCGGCGGCGCCTCGACCGGTCCGGCGGTCCTCCCCTACACGGCGGACGACGTCTACGCCGCCCTGAACCGCGTGGTGCCCTACGACTGGCGCGGCTTCTTCGCCGAGCGGGTCTACGCCGTCCAGCCGCGCGCGCCGCTCGGCGGCCTCACCGGCGCGGGCTGGAAGCTGGTCTACACGGACCGGCCGAACGAGTACCAGCAGGCGCGCGCCAGGACCAACAAGCAGGCGGACGAGAGCTTCTCTCTCGGGGTCTGGGTCAAGGAGGACGGCACGGTGGAGGACATCGTCGTCGGCTCACCGGCCTGGGAGGCGGGCCTGGGGCCGGGGATGAAGATCGTCGCCGTCGGCGGCCGGGCCTGGGCGCCGGAGATCCTCCCCGAGGAGGTGCGGGCGGCGAAGACCTCCACCGCGCCGATCGAGATCGCCGCCCAGCACGGGGACGTCCTCAAGACCTTCCGGGTGAATTACCACGAGGGGGAGCGCTACCCGCACCTCGAGCGGGACGCCTCGCGGCCGGATCTGCTGAAGTCAATCCTGGCGCCGAAGGGAAAGTGAGAGAGAGAAAGGAACGGGTCGAGAGTCCATCATGGTATAGTGAATACTGCATGTTTGGTCAAGATGGCCAAGAGAAGGAGGACGCATTATGAGACTCTCTTCCAAGTTCCTCGTCTCCATGCTCCTGCTGTCCGGATCGACTTTCGCCCAGCAGAAGCCCATCCAGCAACACCCAATCCCCGGCACCGGTTCGGGTGGCGCCCACGGCCCTTCGGTGCTAGCCCTTCTCCCCAGCACACCTCGCGATAAAACGTTCCGCCCTCCGAGGTTGCCGGAGAACGAGCGTTTCGACAACCAGAGTGCTGAGATTCCGACTTTTTCGGCCCGGGTTCGCAGCCGAGACGCGCGTATCGACGAGAGCAGGCTCTCTCCGCAAGCCGAGTTCAGGCTGCCGGTCAAGAGTGCTGTCGTCAACAGCAGTTTCACGAGCTACTCCGATACCGACATCGCTGGCTCGACCAACGGAACGTACATTCTCTATTACGCCTATTATGCGAGCGCAATCACGGTGTACAACATGACGGGCGGCGTGGTGCAGCAGACGAATCCGAACACCTTCTGGTGCGGCGGCGCGAGCCCGTTGCCCATCTGCTCCGGAGGTGGAGTGGCGGGAGACGCGCGCGTCAAATATGACACCGGCTCGGGACGCTGGATCATCACCGCGCTGTGGGTCTTCGGCAGCGGCAGGGTGCCGACCGACGTGATGGCCGTTTCTCGGACGAGCGATCCCACCCAGGGGTGGTACCGGTATCAATTCCCGGCCTGTGGCTCGTTCGACAACTGGGACGGCAGCGATCAGCCGCACACCGGCTTCAACAACCAGTGGGTCGTGGTGACCTCCGCGTGCAGCGCGAGCAGCGGCGGGGTTAACGGCGCCGGGCTCGCCGTGTTCAACAAGAACAGCCTTTACAACGGGGCTCCCCTGGCTTTGCAGACCAACTGGTGGGAGTTCGTCGATCCCTACAGCGGTGGACCTTACGTCGGTGTCGGCGGCGGCAACGGTACCCGCGACAATCCGGCCGCCACCTACACCTCGACGATCAACAACCGCGAGTACCTGACGGTCCGGGTGCCGGCGGCGCACGCTACCGTCGTCTACTCTCATCTCGAAGGAGCGGTCAACAATCCGGTCTTCTACTCGGCGACGGAAACGGTGACGACGGGTTTCGCGATTGCGGGAGGGGTACCGGCCGTCGACGCGCCCGGCTGCACGGGTTGCATCAGCACGTTCGTCAACGCATGGATTCATTCCTCGGGCGTATATCAATTTGCCAACGGCGTGCCTTACATCCTTTCGACCATGGTGGAGGGTGACCCCAATCACGCCCGGGCGACCCAGATCATCAGCATCGCCGTCAACACCCAAAACGGAGTCGCCACCTCCCTGCAGGTGGCGAGCGGCATTGACGGTTCGGGCCCGCTGGCTTCGGAGATCGCCATGCCGCTGGTCCGGTCCGGAGCGGCGGACCAAGCCCTCATCGTCTACGACCACAGCCGGTTCGACTTTTATCCGGGAGTGAAGGACATCTCGTGGAACGTCGATACGAACTCGGTGAACTACATCACGATTCTGAGCGGAGGATCGTTGACTCCCACCAACGGTGACCAGACCCGCTGGGCGGACTTCGACGACGCCATCGCGCCGATCCCCGGCTCGACAAGCTTGGTCATCGGAGGAATCATTGCATCCCCCTCCCCTAACGATTCCCAGCGAGCCACGTACTGGGCGAACATTACGCCCTGACGGTAAACTCCAGGGAGGCGAGCCCGCACGCGATCGCCTCCCTGCGTCCTGACCTTTCTTGATCTCGGCCTGCGCGAGCTCCTCGACCGGAACGCCGTCCGGGATCTCGTGGTCTGCTTCGCCAACGCCTTCGATTTGCAGGACTGGGGCGCGCTCCGGGCCTGCCTGGTGCCGGAGATCTTTGTGGACTACCGGCAGACCGTCCTCTGGACCCGCGGCACGCCGGGGATCCACGGCGCGTTTCGTTCGCGCTAAGCGGTCGTTCGCTTCACCACCAGCACCGTCGTGTCGTCCGCGGGCGGCCCATCGGTGGCCAGGTGCTTGCGCCAGCCGGCGAAGAGGGCTTCCAGGATCTCGGCGGCGGAGCGGTCCGCCAGGGCGCGGAGCAGCTCGCGCGGGCGGTCGTAGCCGTAGGCGTTGTCCCGCGGATCGGTGCCCTCGAACAATCCGTCGGAGCAGAAGACGAGGGCGCCCCCGGGCGGCACCTCGAAGGGGAGGTCCGCGTACCGGCGGTTGGGTCCCTGGCCGAGCGGCAGGCCGGGGAGGTCGATCTCCTCCACCTCGCCGTCGTGCGCCAGCAGCAGCGGGAAGGGGTGGCCGGCGTTGCCCAGCAGGGCCTGGCCGGTCCGCGGATCGAGCCGCACCAGGGCGAGGGAGGTGAAGTTGCGGTGGGAACCGCCGCGGCGGATCACCCGGTCGACCTCCCGCAGCACCTCGGACGGCATCCGGGTGGAGGTGATCGTGCTGGTCAGGGCGGCGGCGGTCATCGCCTGGACGATGGCGCAGGAGTAGCCGTGGCCGGCCACGTCCCCGGCGGCGATCCACAGGTTCCCTTCCGGGTCGCGCAGGAAGTCGTAGAGGTCCCCCCCGGCCTCGGTGGCGAGGAGCGAGCGCACGGCGATCTCCCACCCCTTGACCTCCGGGACCTCCGGCAGCAGCTCGCGCTGCATCCGGGCGAGGAGGTCCATCTCGTAGCGCAGCCGCCGCTCGTCCTCCAGCCGGCGGACGAAGGCGGGCTGCGGCAGCCGTTCGCGCTCGGCCTCCTCGGGGCGCCGCATGCCGACCAGTCCCAATCCCAGGAGGAAGACGGGGAAGCCGGCGGTCCCCACGAAGGTGATGGGAAGCCAGGAGAGATGGAGCGCGGAGAGGGCCGCGGCGGGGAGCAGGCAGGCGCAGACCGCCGCGGTCAGCAGGGCGGCAAGGCCGTTCCGGCGGGCGAGAAGGACGAGGAGACCGGCCGCCACCACGCTCATCGCCACCTGCCATCCGATTGGCCGCAGGGAGACGAACGGAATGGCGAGCCCTGCGCCCAGCGCCGCCGCCCAGGGAGCCCACCGCGCGGGAAGGAAGCGGCCGGCCAGACCCAGGGCGATCGCCACGCCGGAGGCGAGGACGACGCCGCCGAAGAAGGGGGTGATCGTTCCGAAGATGGGGAAGCCCGGGCTGGTGTCCACCGGCCAGGCCCCGGGGAGGTGAGCCGCGGCGGCCTGAGCGGCGAGCTGGAGCCCGGCCAGGATCGCGCCGAAGGTGACGCCGTCCACGAGCGATCGCCCTCCCCGGGGCCCGAGCCGGCGGGCCCGCAGCGCGTCGAGATCCAGGGAGGTCCCGGGGTGGATGGCGCGCAGGAACGACTCGCCGGTCGACCAGAGCAGGAGCGCCCACGCGGCGATGAAAAAGGCGCCGACGGCGTTGAGCGCTCCCGTCAAGCCCGGGTCGGCCACCAGGGCGGGGATCGCCGACGCCGCCAGGAGGAGCGCCGCCAGCCAGGCGCCGTTGACGAAGTCGATCCGGCGTTTCCCCAGCAGCACCAGGAACAGGACCAGGGCGGCGAGGGTGCCGGCGAACAGCGGCACCACCTCGAGGAGGATCTCCGGGAGATCCGAGCTCTCCGCCGCCCCCTTCCGTTGGGTGCTGGCGAGTTGCCGCATCATGACGACCATCTCGCCCGGAGGCGCGACGACGAGCATCTGCTGGGACGGCCGGCTGCCGAGGATCGGCTCCGTGCCGGCCATGGTCCTGGAGGCCTGACCGCCCGCCGATACCGAGATCGTCCGGCCCTCGTCGGGCGTCTCCGTCGAGAGGCGCTCGCCCGGACGGAGGAGGAGCTGGATCAGGTCCTTCCGCCTGGACGCGGAGAGGGAAGGCCTGCCGCGCTGGAGCGAGGTATGGATCGCCTCTCCGGTGCTCCCCCAGAGCAGCCCCCAGGGCTCTCCGGAAGGGAGGAAGTCGATGACGAGCTGCTGCGTCACGTCTGCGGCGCCCGCCAGCGATGCCTGCTGCTTCACCTGGACGATCAACCCGCCGCCCAGAGCGGTCGCCGCATCCGGGCTCAGGCCGTCCAGGCGCGACGCTTCGGGAGTCCCGTTCTTGTCCAGGCCGTAAAAGGAGACTCGGGGATCACCGGGCGCCAGCCGGGCTCCCGCCCGCCGCGCCAGCTCCCGGTAACGGTCGATGAAGAACCGCTGCTCGGGTAAGCGGTCGGCGTGCCATTTGGGCAGCCATGCCCGGGCGAGGACGACTCCTCCGGCGAAGAGCAGCAAGCCGAGGGCGAGGGCCAGCAGGGGAGGGAGGAGCTTGGGGTTTCGGCTCATGGCGATCTCCCCCAAGGGTACGGCATTCTGAATGGGAAGTTGCTAGAATCTCGCCTTCGCGATTCTCCCAACCCCTGGGCCACCCCTTGGGGCCGGCCCCGATTCCGGATATCCGTCACCCTATGACATCGAAGATCCGATCCCTGTTTCTGGCCCTTGCCCTGGTGACCCTCGCCCTGCCGCTCGCCGCGCAGCAGCCGCCCAAAAAGCTGATCATCCTCGGCTTCGACGGCGCGGACGCCAAGCTGACCCAGAAGTGGATGGACGAGGGGAAGCTGCCGAACCTGGCGAAGCTCCGCGCCCAGGGGGGCTTTTCGCCCCTGCGGCCCACCATCCCGTCGCAGACGCCGGTCTCCTGGTCCACCTTCTCGACCGGCCTGAACCCGGGCCGGCACGGCGTCTTCGACTTCCTCAAGCGCGACCCCAAGACCTACAAGCCGGCCTTCGCGGCGGCGGAGGAGGGGCACGAGACCTTCCTCTTCGGCCAGAGCAACGGCTGGGCGATCGGCCTGATCGCGGCGGTGGCGGTGGCCCTGCTCCTGCTGTTGCTGCTCAAGCTCTTCCGCCTGCGCACGGCGGTCGCGGCGGCCGTCGCCGTGGTGCTGGGGCTCGCCGCCGGGGCGGGAGCGGGCGCCGCGGCGGGCCGGCTGCTGCCGGTGTCGCGGCCGATCGCCATCAACAACCAGCATGGCGACACCTTCTGGAAGCTGCTCGGCCACGCGGGCAAGCGGGTGCGGGTGATGCGGATTCCGGTCACCTTCCCGCCCAAGGAGTTCGAGCACGGCAAGCTGCTCTCCGGCCTCGGCGTGCCGGACCTCTCGAAGCGCATCGGCAAGCCGTTCTACTTCACCTCGGAGCTGTTCTTCACCCCCAAGGGGGGAGGCGACTTCCGGGTCGAGGTGGTCGAGCTGGTAGACAACAAGGGCACCATCCAGACCGAGATCAAGGAGGTGCCCAACGAGCTGTTCCCCAAGCCGGGCGGAGCCGAGGCCGACCACCTCAGGATCCCGATGACGCTGACCGTGGCCGCCGACCGCAAGAGCCTGCGCATCCAGGTCTCGGGCAACGACCTGACGCTCAAAGCCGGGGAGTGGAGCGGCTGGGCGCGCTTCACCTTCCCCTTCAACCCGTTGATCAAGGTGCAGGGGATCGGCCGCTTCAAGGTGCTCTCGCTCGATCCGGAGATCAAGCTCTACCTGTCGCCGCTCGACTTCGATCCCGAGCACCTGCCGCCGGGCTTCGGGGTCACCACGCCGGCGGGCTTCGTCCACGACCTCACCCGCGAGCATGGCCTGTTCAAGACCCGGGGCTGGATGATCGACACCTGGTCGCTCACCAGCGGCACCGCCGACGAGCAGACCTTCCTCGACGACGTGAGGCAGACGGTGGACAAGGAGAAGGAGATCCTCGCCGGGACCCTGGCGAAGGACGACTGGGACGTCCTCGTCCACTATTTCGAGTTCACCGACCGGGTGCAGCACATGATGTTCCGCTTCCTCGATCCCAAGCACCCGCTCTACACGGCGGACGGCGCGGCGAAGTGGGGGGGCTCGGTCCTCCAGGCTTACCAGGACATGGACGGCATCGTCGGCGAGGTGATGCGCAAGCGGCCGGACGCGACGCTGATGGTCGTCTCCGACCATGGCTTCGCCTCCTTCCGCCGCGGCATGAACTACAACACCTGGCTGGTGCAGAACGGCTTCATGACGCTGAACGGCCAGGACGCCAAGCGCAAGAACTTGGAGGACCTCTTCGAGCAGGGGGACTTCTTCGTCAACGTGGACTGGTCGAAGACCCGGGCCTACGCGCTCGGGCTGGGCCAGATCTACATCAACGAGGCGGGGCGCGAGGGCAAGGGGATCGTCAAGCCGGGCGAGGAGTACAGGAACGTGGCGGCGCAGATCAAGGCGGGGCTCGAGGCCTTCGTCGATCCGGAAACCGGCGAGCACCCGGTGGCCCACGTCTTCACCCGCGACGAGGCCTACAACGGCGTCTACGATCCGGTGCTGATCCCGGACCTCATCCCGTCGAACAACGAGGGGTACCGCGTCGGCTGGCAGGACAGCCTGGGGGGGATCGCCAAGACGATCGTCGAGCCCAACACTCAGATCTGGAGCGGCGACCACTGCTCGGTCTACCCGCCGCTCGTCCAGGGCATCCTGTTCAGCAGCTTCAAGCTGAATTCCCCGAACGGCGCCTACATGGGCGACGTGATGCCCACCATCCTCGACCTCTACAAGGTGAAGCCGACGACGAACCTGGACGGCAGGAGCCTGCTGGTGAAGTAGGCAGGACGCTGGCGCCCCTGCTGTTTTGGCGCTTCTGCAGAGACTTGCCCACAAAGTGAGCAGACGCCTCGTCAGGCGACGAGGCATTTTTCCGTTTATCCATGGACGTAACGAAGTTTCGGCGCTTGACAATGTAGCTACTGGTGGCTACATTGGTCCCATGAAAGAGGTGGGAATCCGTGAGCTCAAGAACCGTCTCAGCGAGTACGTCCGGCAGGTCCGGGAAGGGGAGGTCATCATGGTGACCGATCGTGGAGAAGTGGTCGCGGAGCTGCGTCCGCCGGTTGCGCAGACGGAGCTGTTGCAGAAGTATCCGGGCCTCGCGGACATGGTCCAGCGAGGGCTCGTCCGGCTGCCGAGCCAGCCGCACCGTCCGGGCTTGTATCCGCGCCTGTCGTCGGTGACTCCTCCCGGTACGGCCGCAAGGCTGCTCGACGAGGACCGGGAGGACAGGAGGTGAAGCTCTACGTCGAGTCGAGCGCGGTGCTCGCATGGCTGCTCGAGGAAGCCGCCGCGGATTCGGTCGAGGCGGCCTTCGACCGGGCGGATGGGGTCGTCGCTTCGGATCTCACCCTGGTGGAGTGCGATCGCGCCTTGATGCGGGCCTACGCCGTGGGAGTGCTCTCCGAGATGGAAATGGCCCGGCGGCGGGCCGTTCTTGAGGCGGTCTCGGTGAACTGGATTCTCCTGAAGCTCGACCGCGAGGTCCTGGAGCGGGCTCGGCGGCGCTTTCCGGCCGAGCCGGTACGGACGCTCGACGCCCTACACATCGCCAGTGCCCTCGCCGCGCGATCGGCGATCTCCGACCTCGCGCTGCTGAGCCTCGACCGGAGAGTCCGGGAGAACGCCGCAGCCCTCGGCTTCGAAGTTCTCCCAGAGTAGCCCTTCCGGTTGTACAGTCCGGCCTGCGGATGGACGACAAGGACCTGAAGGCCCTCCTGGCCTACCTGCAGACGAACTCGCCGCTCTACCCCCTGGAGGCCCTGCGGATCCAGATGGTGAAGGCCGGCCACGCCCCGGAATCGGCGGAGCGGGCGATCGCGGTCTTCCAGGGAAAGCTCCGGCCGCCGGAGCCGTCGGCCTGGCCGCTGGCGCTCGGCGTGGCCCTGATCGATCTGGCGCTGGTCTGGGTCTGGGTGGGCCTCTTCCAGCGCTTCGGCACCGGGCGGGTCTCGTGCTCGGGCGCGGTGCTGCTGCCGGTCCTCTATCTGGGGGAGATCTTCTGGGGGCTCGCCGCGCTCACCGCCGGCAAGGACCGCTGGGGGCGGGGCTTGCTCCTCGGCCTGCTGCTCTTCCTGATCGCGGGTCTGGTGATTCTGAGCGCGATGGCGGGGAAGTGGATCTCGCACCTCGGATCGTGAAGCCTCCGAGGCAGGAGAGAAAAGGGAAATGAATGGTGGAGCAGAAGGGACTCGAACCCTCGACCCCCACGTTGCGAACGTGGTGCTCTCCCAGCTGAGCTACTGCCCCACGGTGCTGGAGGGCGGTATTGTACGCGGGGGGGCCGGCGGGGGCAAGGCTTCCAGCAGACCGCCCACGGTGAGGTCCCCGAGCGTGCCCGCCCGGTGGGCGGCGAGGTCGCCGATCAGCTCCTGGAGGTGCGCCGAGAGCTCTCCGCCGACCAGCTCCGCTCCCCGCCGCGCCCGGTGATCGTAGGCGGCGAGGACCTCCTCGACGGGGATGCGGTGCGGATCGGCGGAGAGGGTGTAGCCATGGTCGCCGGCGACCTGGAGCAGCCCCTGGACCGCCATCGGCCGCAGGATGCGCTCGAGCTCGGTCGTCGGCAGGCACATGCGGTCGGCGAGGGCCTCGCGGGAGAGGGGGGGCTCGCCGCGGTCGAAGCGCCGGGCGATCAACGCCAGGGCGGCCAAGCCCACCCAGGCCGCCTGCACCGGGGGATGGCGGCGCAGCCCCTTGGCGAGCAGGGAGAAGTGCTGGGCGGTGTAGGTGGCCACGGCGCCGAACAGGATGATCGTCCAGGTCAGGTCGATCGAGATCATGAACAGCAGGGCGAAGGCGTAGCTGCCGTAGACGATGCTGACGTTGCGGAAGACCTCGACGTAGGAGCCGAACCCTTCGCGCAGGATCTCCAGCAGGATGCCGGTGAGCAGCCCCCCGGCGAGGGCGTTGCGCAGGCGCACGTTGGTGTAGGGCAACCGCCAGTAGAGGATGGTGAGCCCCACCACCGTGGCCCCGAAGGGGAGCACGTTGAGCAGGAACGACTCCTGGAACAACCGCCGGAAGGCCGGGCTCTGCCGCAGCACGATCAGGCTCGAGAAGGTCGCCCCGATCAGCAGCGGCCCCCAGAAGATCAGCAGCACGAAGGAGATCAGCCGCGCCCGCAGGGGCCGCCGCCCCGATACGTTCCAGATCCTGTTGAACGTCTCCTCGACGGTGGCGAACAGGTACAGGGTGGTGGCGAAGAAGGCGATCACCCCGACGCCGTGGATCGTCGCCGCCTGGTCGAGGAACTCGGCCATGGCGTCGACGATGCTCTTGTCGGTATAGGGGAGGATCTGGACGAAGATCTCCAGGCTCCGCTGCGGATACTGGCTGAATACCCGGGCTCCCACGAAGGAGAGGGCGGTCAGCAGCGGGATCAGCGACAGGACGGTGACGAAGGCGAGCGCCGAGGCGGTGAGCAGGACCCCGTCCTCGTAGGTCACCCGGAAGGCGAGATGGAAGTAGCGGGCGAGCTTGCCGAGGAAGGCCGGGCCGCCGTCATCACGGCGGGGAGGCCGGGCGACGATCGTCTGATCGAGGTCTGCCACAGGGGGCGAGTCTAGCACCGGCCCGCCGGCGGACGCTGGAGGCACGATTTCTGCTACATCTATCTTCCACACAGCCCCTGCCGGAAGAACCGGCAGATCCCGAGTAAGATCAGATCCTTTCCAGAGAGGGAGATCAGCCATGGCGGATATCGAGTCGGAGATCAAGGATGGTGCCGAAACGGCACACGATGCGGTCACGGAGGGTGTGGAGGAGGCGCGCAAGCGGTTCCAGAAGCTGGGCGACAGCGCCCAGGACCGCTACAAGAAGGTGGCCGACGACGTTCAGGACCGCTACAAGAAAGTGTCCGAGGACGTCCGCAAGGGCGCCGAGCGGGCTTCCAAGGAGATCCGCCGCGGCGCCGAGCGGGCTCGCGAGACCTATGGCGACGTGTCGGAGAACGCCCAGAAGACCTACGAGCGGGTGCGTTCCGAGGCGGGCAACGTCACGCGGGAGGTCAGCCTCTACGTGCGGGACAACCCGGCCAAGTCGGTGCTGATCGCCGCCGGCGTCGGCTTCCTGCTCGGCCTGGTGGCCCGCCGGGGCAGCCGGGACGACGAAGAGTAGGAGGAACGGAAGATGGAGATCCTGGAACGGGAGTCGTTCGCCGACGAGCTGATCGGCGAACTCGTGCCGGAAGGGCTGGACTGGGAGCGGCTGGTGGTCAGGTACCCGATCCCGGCGCTGGTGCTCGCCGCCATCGGCGGCTTCTTCATCGGCCGCCGCCACGGGCCCGAGGTCGTCAGCGCCGTGTCGAACTACGCGTCGTCGGAGCTCTCGCGCAACGTCAGCCAGCTGCTCTACCCGGAAGGCGACTAGGAGAGCGACGAGGCTGCGCGCGATCCTCCACATCTCCGACGTCCACTTCGGTCCCCCTCACCTGCCGCGGGTGTCCCAGGGGGTGCTGGAGCTCATCGAGCGGAAGCGGCCGGACTTCGTGGTGGTCTCGGGCGACCTGACGCAGCGGGCGAAGACCGAACAGTTTCGCCAGGCCCGGGCGTTCGTCGACCGTATCGAGAGCCTCGGGGTGCCCACCCTCACGGTGCCGGGCAACCACGACGTGCCCCTCTACCGCCTCGGACAGCGGATCTTCAATCCCTTCGGCTGCTACAAGAAGTACTTCAGCCCGGAGCCCGAGCCGACCTACCGCGACGAGGAGATGCTGATCGTCGGCATCAATACGGCGTTCGGCTGGACGATCAAGGACGGGCGGATCACCATCCGGCGGCTGCTGGAGGTGGAGAAGGTCCTGCGCGCCACCCCGGAGACCGTCCTCAAGGTGGTGGTGGCGCACCACCACCTGATCCCGCCCCCCAACTTCGGTACCCAGCGGGTGCTCGCCAACGCCTACGAGGCGATCGACCTGTTTTCGAGCGCCGGGGTCGATCTCATCCTCTCCGGGCATCTCCACCAGGCCTACATCGGCAACTCCGAGGAGTTCTATCCCAAGGGGCGGCCGCCGGTCGTCATCCTGCACTCGGGGACGACGACGTCGAACCGGGGCCGGGGGGGCGAGCGGGAGAGCAACACCTGCAACTGGATCGAGGCGGACGGCAAGTCGATGGTGGTCTCGCACTACCGCTGGCATCACAAGCTCGAGCGCTTCGCCGAGCACAGCCGGCACTGGTACCCCCGTCAGGAGCTCGTCCCCTATACGCTCGAGGGGCTGGAGGCCCCGGGGCGGCGCGAGCCGGTCCCGGCGCGTCCCCCGGGCTCGCCGGCTACGGTATGATCATTTTTCAAGTGGGAGGGAGCTGATGGCCGAAGAGTGGGAAATCGTCAAGATCGTGGGTACCGAGACGGAAGCGATGATCGTCGTCGGCTTCCTGCAGAGCAGCGGCATCGAGGCGGAGGTGGAGTCCCTGCGCGCGAGCGAGTTTCCGACCGACATCGGGGATCTGGCGAACGTGAACATCCGGGTTCCGGGCGAGCGTGCCGGCGAAGCCCGCGCCCTGCTCAACCAGCGGGAGGACGTGGCGACCGGCGACGAGGGCGCGATGGCGGGCGAGCCGCTCGCGCCGGGGACGGACCCGGGCGGGGACAAGGTCGAGCGGTGAACGCACTGGACGGCGGCCATTCCGTCGGCCGCTACCGCATCGTCAGTTTCCTGGGGGCCGGCGCCATGGGCGAGGTCTACCTCGCCGACGATCCCCAGATCGATCGCCGCCTGGCGATCAAGACCGTCCGTCTGGCCGGCCGGCCGCAGGAGATCGAAGACCGCAAGAAGCGACTGCTGCGCGAGGCGCGGGCCGCCGGCCGCCTGCTCCACCCCAACGTGGTGACCCTGTTCGACGCCGGCGAGGCGGAGGGGCTCCTCTACCTCGCCTTCGAGTACGTCGAGGGGACCGACCTCGCGCACCGGCTCGACGAGGACGCCGGCCCTCGCCTGAGCCTGCGCGAGGTGCTGCGCGTCGTCCGCCAGGCCGCCGACGCCCTCGACTACGCCCATGGCCAGGGTATCGTCCACCGCGACATCAAGCCGAGCAACATCCTGCTCGACCGCGCCGGCCGGGTGAAGGTGGCCGACTTCGGCATCGCCAAGATGGCCGGGCAGAGCACCGAGCTCACCATGGCGGGCTCGGTGATGGGGAGCCCGCAGTACCTCTCCCCCGAGCAGATCCGCGGCGAGGACCTCGACGGCCGCAGCGACATCTTCTCGCTCGGCGTCGTGCTCTACGAGATGCTCTCCGGCAAGCGGCCGTTCGAGGGGGACACGATCACCACCCTCGTCTACCAGATCCTGCACAAGGAGCCGCCGCCGATCTCCGAGCTGCGCGCCGTGCCGCCGCGCCTGGAGGAGCTGCTGCGCCGCATGCTGGCGAAGAGCGCCGCCGAGCGCCTCGGCACCGCCGGCGAGGCCGCCCGCGAGCTCGCCTTCATCGAGGCCGAGCTGTCCGACGAGACCCTCTCCGCCCCCGCCGGCGCCGGCCCCCTGGACGCCACCCGCGTGCTCTCCCGGAGCACCACCGGCGCCGCGCCCCTCGTGCCGCTACCGCCCGCCCGCCCGGCGCTCGGCACCGTGCCGGCCTCCCCCGCGACGACGCCCAGCGTGCCGCCGCCGATGCCCATGGCGGCCGCGGCGATCCCGACGGCGTCCGTGCCCGTTCCGGCGCCGGCTCCCGAGCCCGCCTTCGTTCCGGCGGCGCCCCCGCCGAAACGCTTGCCGGTCGGGCTGCTGATCGCCGCGGTCCTGCTGGTGATGGTGGCGGCTCTGGGCGCGGCCGGGTACGCCTTCTGGCGTTCGCGGAGCGCCGCCGCGGAGCCGGCGGCTCAGGTGGCTCAGGCGGCGCCTTCGGTGGTGAAGCCGGCGGCGGTGCCGCTGCCGGCGAATACGGCAGGGACCCAAGGGACGGCAGGGACACCAGGGACCCCAGGGGCCGGAGGGATGGGAGGGGCCGGAGGGACGGGAGGGACCGCGACGGCCCCGGCGGCACCGGCTCCCTCTTCGAGCCCGGCGCAGGCCTCGCCGCCGAAGATAGTGCCATCGCCGTCCCAGCCGCGGATCGCGCCTCCCCCGGCCGCTCCGGAGCCGCCGCGGGCGCAGGGGCGCGTCCCCGGTCCGGCGGCCGCCACGGTTCCGGAGCGGCCGGCGGTGGTGCCGGCTCCCGCCGCGCCGCGGGAGCCGCGGGCGACCCGGGAGGAGGAGGCCGAGCCGGCGCAGCCGGCGGCCGACCAGTCGATCCGCACCGGCATGGAGGTGACCTTCCACGTCCTGCCGCAGGACGCCCACGTGCTGGTCGACGGCCGGGTGATCGGCGAGGCGCAGGACTGGAGCGGCCAGCGGGGGGCCCGCAGCTACACCTTCCCCGGCGCCGGCAGCTACGTGGTCAAGATCCGCAAGCCGGGCATGAAGGACTACCGCATCGCCGTCGAGGCGGGCGCGGTGCCGGGAAAGACGCCGATCGCCGCCCGCCTCCAGCCGATGGGCGCCGCCGAGGTCGATGCCACGGACCTGCGGACGGTCCGCGTGCGCGAGGCCGTCGCCTTCCGCGTGCAGCCCGCCGCGGCCGAGGCCAGCGTGACGGTCGACGGCCAGCCGGTGGGTCTCGCCAAACGCTTCGGCGGCGGCGGCTTCCTGCGCGCCCGGGAGTGGCTGGAGCTGCCGCCCGGCAAGCATCGGCTATCGTTCGTCTCGCCGGGCTACCACCGGCAGGACATCCTGGTCGAGGTGGTGGAGACGGCCGACCGGGCGCGCGAGCGCATCGACGTCGTGCTCGCCCCGGGAGGGTCTGGTGAATGAATAGGAAAACGGGCCGGGTCCGCTGGATGCACCCCCACGTCGAGGCCCTGGCGGCCCCCGCGGCGCTGAAGTCCCTCCCCGGCCGGCTCCACCTCGAGCGGCTCGACAACGGGCTGACCGTCTGCCTGCTGGTCAACGCCCAGGCGCCGGTCGTCACCACCGCGCTCTTCTACCGCGCCGGCACCCGCGACGAGGCGCCGGGCCACGGCGGCGCCGCCCACTTCCTCGAGCACATGATGTTCAAGGGCTCCGCCCGCTTCGGCCCCGGCGAGATCGACCGCCTCACCCAGGCCCTGGGGGGCGTCAACAACGCCTTCACCAGCCACGACTCGACGGCCTACTACTTCAACTTTGCCGCCGACCGCTGGACCGAGGCGCTCGCCATCGAGGTCGACCGCATGGCGGCGCTCACCCTCGACCCCGAGCAGGTGGCGAGCGAGCGCCAGGTGATCCTCGAAGAGATCGCCATGTACGACAGCGAACCCTGGGACGCCCTGGAGATGGCCGTGCACGAGCGCCTCTTCGGTCCCCACCCCTATGGGCGGCAGGTGCTCGGCACCCGCGAGGAGCTGCTGGCGACCGGCGCCGAGGACCTGCGCGACTTCCATCGCCGCTTCTACCGGCCCGACAACGCCATCCTGGTGGTGGCCGGGGACATCGACGACGGAGCGATCGACGCCGTGGAGCGCGTTCTCGGCGCCGTCCCCCCCGGCGCCGCCCCCCGCCGCGGCTTCACTCCGGCCACCGTGCTCCCCACCGGATTCGAGCGGCTCGATCGGCGCAAGGGGGAGGTGGCGCGCCTGCTCCTGGCCCTCCCCGCGCCGCCGGGCTCGCACCCCGACCATCCGGCCCTCCGCCTCGCCTCGATCGTGCTCGCCGGCGGCCGCACCAGCCGCCTGCAGCACGCGCTGGTCGAGGAGGAGCAGATCTGCGTCTGGGTGTCGTCCGACCTCTCCGAGGGGATGGATGCCAGCATGATGACCTTCGCCGCCGAGGTGGTGCCCGGCGTCGAGCCCTCCCGGGTGGAGGCGCGCGTCCTCGAGCTGCTCGCCGACCTGCGGCACGATCCGCCGGACGCGGAGGAGCTCGAGCGCTGCCGGCAGATCGCCGTCGCCGACTGGGTGTTCGGCCACGAGAAGGTCCACCAGCAGGCCCTCTCCGTGGGGGTGGCCCTCGCCCAGTTCGACCTCGAGTACCTCGACCTCCACCTCGAGCGCCTGCTCGCCACCAACACCGCGAGCCTGCTGGCGGCGGCCGAGCGCTACCTGCGCCCGGAGCGCGGCTCGATCGTCGGCTGGTCGCTGCCCAAATCGTGATGGCTCCGGCGGCAAGTTCCGCTCCAAGCCCCTCGCCCGTCGTACGGGTGCGGCGGGTCGAGGGGGCGCCGGTGGTGGCCGTCCGGCTGTCGCTGCGGGCGGGCGGGCGCGAGGAGCCGCTCCCCGGCCAGGCCCTGCTCACCGGGCGCATGCTGACCGAGGGGACCCGCGGCCGGGACTGGCGGCGCATCGCCGAGCAGGCCGAGGGCAAGGGGATGCTGCTGCAGAGCAACGGCACCTTCGAGGACGTCAGCATCTCGATCGACGCCCTGGCGGCGGACTGGGAGCAGGCCCTGGAGTGGGCGGTCGAGCTCCTCTTCGACTCCGCCTTTCCCGAGGACCGCTGCGCCTGGCTTGCCCGGCAGGCGGCGGCGGAGCTGGAGAGCATGGCCGATCAGCCCGACGTGAAGACGGCCTGGGGGTTCCTCGGCCAGCTCTACGCGCCCCATCCGCGCTGCCGGCCGCTCCAGGGCAGCGCCGCGAGCCTGCTCGCCCTCACCCCCGACGACTGCGCCGCGTTCCACCGCCGGGCGCGGGCGCACGGCATCCTCGCCTCGGTGGCCGGGGTGGTGGACGAGGACGCCGTGCGCGCCCGCTTCCTGCGCCTCCTCGACCGGCCGGAGACCGGCGCCGAGCCCTACCCCGGCCCGCCGGAGCCGGCGGGGCTGGCGCCCCGCGTCCTCATCGCCACCGACGCCGAGGACCAGGCCCACCTCTACGTCGGCCACCTCACCGTGCCGCGCCGCCATCCCGACTACGCCGCCCTGGAGGTGCTCGCGGTGATCCTCGGCTCGGGCGCGGGGCTGACCGGGCGCATCCCGGCCCGCATCCGCGAGCGCGAGGGGCTCGCCTACACCGCCTACGCGCAGACGGTGGCCGGCGCCGGGCTCGACCGCGGGAGGCTCCTCGCCTACGTCGGCACCTCGCCGGCGACGGTGGAGAAGGCCGAGCGCGGCGTGATCGAGGAGATCACCCGCCTGGCCGAGGACGGCATCGAGCCGGCGGAGCTGGAGGAGGCCCGCGCCTACCTCCTCGGCCGCGAGCCCTTCCGCCGCGAGACCGCCCGCCAGTGGGCCGAGCTGCTGATGGAGTGCGAGGAGTACGGCATCCCGATGGACGACTTCGAGCACCGCAAGGCCGAGCTCGAGGCCCTCGACCGCGCCACCGTCGAAGCGGCGGCCCGCCGCCACATCCACCCGGACGAGCTGCTGGTGACGGTGGGATTGCCGGAAGAGGACGCGACGGACCCTGCCTGAAGTCCTGGACCCGCGGCGTGGAAATTCTGCCCCGAGGGTCGAAGAGCTTGACCTCTTTGCCGAAGAACCTGACCTCTGGGTCGGAGAGCGTGACCTCTGGATCGGAGAGCGTGACCTCTAGGTCGGAGAGCGTGACCTCTGGGTCGGAGAGCGTGACCTCTAGGTCGGAGAACGTGACCTCTGGGTCGGAGAACGTGACCTCTGGGTCGGAGAGCGTGACCTCTGGGTCGGAGAGCGTGACCTCTGGGTCGGAGAGCGTGACCTCTAGGTCAGAGAACTTGACCTCTAGGTCAGAGAGCTTGACCTGTTGGCAGGAGAGCTTGACCTGTTGGCAGGAGAAGCTGACCCAGAGGTCCGGATCTTCAATGCCCGGGTCACACTCTCCCCGTCAGCTCCCGGTCACTCCGACCTGCGCCCCGCCAGCAGCACGTTGGCGTACGGCGTTCCCATTCCCATCGGCTGGACGTCGACCTCCAGTCCCGCGCGCTTCAGCAGCTCCCCCCACTCCGCGGCGCTCCGGTAGTGGAAGCGCTGCCGCCAGTGACGGCGGAGCATGGCGGAGAGCCGTTCCTGCACCCGGGTGGCGGTGAAGCGCCAGCCGGCGCCGGCGTCGGCGTCGCGCAGGAGAAGGACGCCTCCCGGCCTCAGCGCCCCGGCGGCCTTCGCCAGCAGGCTCTCCTGGTCCGCCGCCGGCAGGTAGTGTAAGACATCGAGCAGGAGGATGGCATCCGCCGGCGGCAGCGCGGCGGTCCGCAGATCGGCGGTCTCGATCTCGGCCAGGCCGTCGAGGGCCTCCCGGGCGACGTCGGCGACCTTGGGGCGGCCCTCGACGCCGTGGAAGGAGAGGTCCGGCGGCGCGGCCCAGCTCCGCGGATACTTCCCCTGCGCCACCTGCTCCCGGGCGGCGAGCAGCAGGGAGAAGAGGATGCCCCGGCCGCAGCCGAGGTCGAGCAGCCGTCCGGCGGGGGGCAGGAACCCCCGGCGCAGGAGATGGAAGTAGAGCGGATCGTGGCGGAGCTTGCCGCGCACGAACTCCCAGTCGAGGATGCCGGGCTCCAGGTAGCGGCAGGCGGCCTCCTCGAGCAGGGCCTCGATCTCGGGATGGGCCTGCCGGCGGCGGGCCAGCCACCAGGCGAGGAGCCCGAAGACGAGGGCGAACACCCCGCCGATGGCCGCGCTGCCGATCAGCAGGTCGGCCCCCACCTGCCGGAAGCCGAGATGCCGCAGGTCGGCGATGTGGACGTGGAGATAGCTCTGCCCGCGCAGGCGGCGGCCGGTCTCGAGCTCCGCCAGGAGCAGGAACGGGGTGATGCCCGGCAGGCTGATGTGGGCCGCCAGATAGGTGAGCCCGGGATTGAGCCGCAGCAGGCGGGCGAGCAGGATGCACAGCGCCAGGTGGAGACCGTAGAGCGGGCTGAGGCCGATGAAGACGCCCAGGGCCACCGCCGCCGCCTGTTTGCCCGGCGAGGTCCCCTCGGTGCGCATCTTGTAGAGGATGTCGCGGACCTCCCGGCTGGCGCGGCCCCGCTTCTTCTTTTCTTTCATTCCGCCGTCTCCGCCGTCTCCGCTGTCTCGGCGATCTCGGCTGTCGCGGGGAGCGCGGGGACCGGCACCGACCGCAGCCCCCGCGCTATCAGCGCGTCGAGCACCCGGGGGAGGACCTCCAGGACCACCGGATTGCCGCCGCGGGGGCCATGGGCGCGGCCGTCGTGGAGGAGCAGGATGTCCCCCGGGGCGAGACCGCCGAGCAGCCGGCGGGCGATTGCCGCGGCGTCGCGCTCGACCGCGTCGAAGCCGCGCCGGGTCCAGGCGACGAGGCGCAGGCCGGCCCGGTGGAGCACCAGGTCGAGCAGCGGGTTGCGCAGGCCCGCGGGGGCGCGGAAGAGCCGGGGACGCCGGCCGGTCGCCGCCTCGATCGCTCGCTGGGCTTCCTCGACCTCCCGCCGCAGCAGGCCCGCCGTGTAGCAGGCGAAGAGGTGGGGATGGGTGTCGGTGTGGTTCTCGACCCGGTGCCCGCGGCGGGCGATCTCGGCGGCGAGGGCAGGGTAGGCGCGGGCGCGGCGGCCGATGACGAAGAAGGTGGCGCGCATGCCGGCGCCGTCCAGCAGGTCGAGCACCCGCGGAGTGACCTCCGGGTCGGGCCCGTCGTCGAAGGTGAGCGAGAACCTCCCCCGGCGTCCGGAGGCCGCGGGCAGGCGGAGCAGGTTGGGCCCCACCCACTGGCCCCGGGGCCAGAGGCTGGCGGCGGTGAGCGTCAGGTGGTCGGCGAAGAGGACGCCGGCCACGGTCCGCCAGTGCCGCGGGGCGGCGGCGAGGGCCACCGCCCCGGCGGCGTGCAGGGCGAGCGAGCCGAGCAGCAGGGCCGGCGGGCGGTAGGGCCGATCCGGCCCGGGAGATCGGTCAGCCATGGGGATCCGCTGGTGATTCCGCCGCCAGCGCGATCAGCGCGGCGCGGTCGAGCTTCCCCCGCGGGTTGCGCGGCAGCGCCTCGACCAGGAGGACGCTGCGCGGCACCTTGTGGGCGGAGAGGCGCTCGCGGCACCAGGCGACGACCTCCCCGGTGGTGAGGCGCCCCGGCCGGCAGGCGATCACGGCGCGCAGCACCTCGCCGCGGCCGGGTACGGCGAGGCCCAGCACCGCGGCCTCCTCCACGCCGTCGAGGCCCGCCAGCACCCCCTCGACCTCGCGCGGGTTGACCTTCTTCCCCTTGATGTTGACCAGGTCGTCCACCCGCCCCGCCAGCGCCAGCTCGCCCTGCCGCCAGGCTCCCAGGTCGCCGGCGCGGAACCGGCCGCCGGCGAGCCGCTCGTCGGGGTCCGGCAGGTAGCCGGTGGAGACGGCGGGAGACTCGACCGTCACCCGCCCTGCGGTTCCCTCGCCCTCGACCGGCTCCAGCGCGACCCGCACCCCCTCGACCGGCGAGCCCACCGTTCCCCGCTCGGCGGCCCCGCCCTCGCGGTCGTAACAGATGCCGCCGCACTCGCTGGAGCCGTAGAAGACGTGGACGGGCAGGCCGAAGGCCGCGTGGAAGCGGGCGGAGGTGGCGGCGGAGAGGGGGGCGCCGGCGGTGATGACCAGCCGCAGGGAGGGGGGGCGCGGCGGCGGATCGCTCATCCGGGCCAGGGCGTCCAGGTAGGCCGGGACGGTGGGGAAGAAGGTGGCGCCGGTCCGCGCCGCGGTGGCGAGCGGGTCGTAGACCCCCGACTCCTCGGGGAGGGCGAGGACCGCGCCGCGCACCAGGGCGGGCAGCGCCAGGCTCGACAGGCCGTAGGAGTGGGAGAGCGGGATGGCGGTGAGCAGGCGGTCCTCTGCCGAGAGCCCCATCGTGGCGGTCAGCGCGGCGTCGTCGGCGAGCAGCGCCTCGGAGGAGGCGGCGATGCCGCGCGGGGCGCCGGTGGAGCCGGAGGTGAGCTTGACGAAAGCCGTGCCGGGGAAGATCGGGGCGGCCGGCTCTGTTGTCTCGCCCGGGGTCGTCTGGCCCGGGATTGCCTGGCCCGGGAGCAGGGACCAGTCCGCCGGTCCCGCCGGCCAGCCCGGGCAGCGCAGGAGGGCCGGGGCGCCGAGGGCGCGCAGGATGCGCAGCGCCTCCGCCGCCGGGGTCTGGGCGTCGAGCAGCAGGACGGCGAGCCCGGCGCGCCGCAGGGCGAGCAGCGAGGCGAGGAAGCCGGGGCCGTTGGCCGCCGCCAGTCCCACGAGGGTTCCGGGCGCGGCCATGTCCGGCGCCAACCGCCCCTCGGCCAGCCGGCCCGCCGCCGCGCGCGCCAGGGCGTCGACGTCCCCCACGGTCGCCCGCCGCTCGGGGGAGACCACCAGCGGAGCGAGGGGATCGCGGCGGACCAGCCGTTCGAAGGCCTGGAGGATGGGGTCGGGGGGTCTCAAAACGGCCGCTCGTCTCCTTTCCCGGGAGGAAGGGGGGGATGATACTAGAGCCGCCGCGCCGGACCCCTTTTCGCGCCTAAGGACTTGGTGAAGAAAGGGTTCGGGTTGCCAGCGCCCCCCGGGGCAGGCTAGCATTGGCGGCCCGGTGAAAGAGAAAGCCTGCGGATCTCGCCGCACGGTGGAGTTGAGGCCGCCGGGTCTCAGAGGTTTTTGCGTATGTCGGAAGTCGCCGCCACCCCGGACCGGATCAAGCGCCTGATCGTCGAGAGCCTCAACCTGGAGGGGATGAGGCCGGAGATGATCGAGGATGAGGCCCCGCTGTTCGGCGAGGGTCTGGGGCTCGATTCGGTGGACGCGCTCGAGCTGGTGGTGGCGCTCGAGAAGGAATTCGGCATCAAGATCAAGAGCCAGGAGATCGGCCGCGAGGTCTTCTCTTCCGTTTCCACGCTCTCCCAGTTCATCGAGGGCCGGACCTAAACCCCCCGCCGTGGCGTCCAGGACTCCGCATGCAGCGTGAGGAAGGGAGCCGGCTCGTCGCCGTCAGCGGCCTGGGCGCCGTCTGCGGCCTGGGCTGGGGCATCGACGCCCTCTGGGAGGGGCTGCGCGCGGGCCGCTCCGGCATCGGCCCCTTCCACCGTTTCGATCACGCCCGGCACCGCACCCACCTCGCCGCCGAAGTACCGGAGCCGCCGGCGGATCTCGCCCGCTCCCTCCCCGGCTGGCGCCGGCTGTCGATCGCCGACCGCTTCGCCCTCTTCGCCGCCCGCGAGGCGGTGGAGCGGGCCGGCCTCGGGCCTTCCCTGGACGACGCGGAGGCGGGGGTTTTCTTCGGCAGCAGCACGGGCGGCATGTTCGAGAGCGAGCTCTTCTTCGCCGATTTCCTGCGCGACCGGGGAGGGCGCCTGTCGGCGCTCGCCTCGCAGCAGGTCAACGGGCCCGGCGACGCCGTGGCCCGCCACCTCGGGGTGACCGGGCCGGTCGAGACGCTCTCCTCGGCCTGCGCCTCGGGGGCGCTGGCGCTCGGCGCGGCGCTCCAGGCGGTGCGCTCGGGAGAGGTCGAGATCGCCATCGCCGGCGGCTCCGACTCGCTCTGCCAGCTCACCTACGCGGGGTTCAACGCCCTGCGCTCGGTCGACGAGGTCCCTTGCCGGCCGTTCCGCCCCGGCCGCGCCGGCATGTCGTTCGGCGAGGGCGCGGCGGTGCTGGTGCTCGAGCCGCTGGAGCGGGCGCTGGCGCGCGGCGCCGAGCCGCTCGCCGTGCTCGCCGGCGCCGGCGCCTCCTGCGACGCCCATCACATGACCGCGCCCGACCCCGCGGGCAGAGGCGCCGCCGCCGCCCTCGCCGCGGCGCTCGCCGACGCCGGCCTCCCGGCGGACGCGATCGACTTCGTCAACGTCCACGGCACGGGCACGCCGCTCAACGACGCCGCCGAGTGGAAGGCGCTGCAGGAGGTGTTCGGGCGCCGGGCGGCGGAGATCCCGCTGATCGCCACCAAGGCCCTGGTGGGGCATCTGCTGGGGTGCTCCGGATCGCTGGAGGCGGTGGCCACCATCCTCTGCCTGCGCCACGGCGAGCTCCATCCAGCGCCGGGGACGGGCGGGTTTCCCGATTCCGAGCCGACCGATCCCGAGCCGACCGACCCCGAGCCGACCGATTCCGAGCTGAGCGCCGCGCTGGTGGTCGACGCGCCTCTCCCCCTCCCCGGCGCGCGGGCGGCGGTCTCCACCAGCCTGGCGTTCGGCGGCTCGAACGCGGCGCTGGTATTTTCCCGGTGGGAAGGCTCCCGCTGGACGGACCGGACCGCTTGAGGGGGCCCATCCTGCTGACCGGCCTGGGAACGATCGGCGCTTGGGGGCTGGGCTCGGACGCCCTCGCCGCGGCCCTGGCCCGGGGCGAGGCCCTGGCGAGCGCGGTGGACCTCGCGGCGGGGTATCACCGTCCGGAGGGGCACCGTCCCGAGGGGTACCGCCCGGAGGGAGCCCGCCGGGCCTGCCTGGTGCCTCCCGGACAGCTCGGGGACTGGCTGTCGCCCGGGGAGTCCCGCCGGATGAGCCCGCCCTCGAAGCTCGCGGTGGCGGCGTCGCGCATGGCGCTGCGCTGCGCCGGGCTGCCGGGCACCGGGGAGGAGGGGACGGCGGTCGTCCTCGCCACCGCCTTCGGCCCCTCCTCCAACACCGAGGCCCTGCTGAAGCAGATCCTGCTCGATCCCGAGTCGGCCTCCCCCTCCCTGTTCACCGAGAGCGTCGCCAACGCCCCGGCGGCGCAGATCGCCATCGCCTCCCACGCCACCGGGCCGAGCCTCACCGTCTGCCAGCGGGAGGCCGGGCCGCTGATCGCCCTCGGCCGGGCCGCCGGCGAGGTGGCCGCGGGGCGCGCCCGCCGGGCGCTGGCCGGCTCGGTCGACGAGATGACGCCGCTCCTCCACGCCCTGCTCGACCGCTTCGGCGCCCTGGCCCACGGCGACGGCGGCGAGGACCTGGACGGGGAGATGGCCCGCCCGTTCGACCGCCGCCGCAACGGCGTCCTCGCCGGCGAGGGGGCGGCGCTGGTGGTGCTGGAGCGCGAGGAGGATCTCGCCCAGCGGGGGGGAGGCCGCCCGCTCGCCCGGCTGCTCGCCTGGGGGAGCGCCTTCGATCCCACCGCGCCGCCCACCGGCTGGGGCTCCGGGGCGGCGGCGCTCGCCCGCGCCCTGCTGCGGACCCTGGCCCGCGCCGGCCTCGTCCCCGCGGACGTGGACCTCGTCGTTTCGGGGGCCGCGGGCTCCCGCGCCGGGGACCGGCTGGAGGCGCGGGTGCTGCGGGCCGCCTGGGGGGGCGCGCCGCTGCCCCCCATCGCCGCCCCCAAGGCGGTCACCGGGGAGTACGGCGGCGGCCTGCTGGGAGCGGCGGTGCTCGCGGCGGCCGGCTCGCCGCCCGGCCCCACCCCCGGCTTCGCCGAGCCCGACCCCGAGCTGGGCGTCACGCCGCACGACGGCTCGCCGCTCCCCCCTCCCGCCACCGTGCTGGTCACCAGTCTGGCCGCCGGCGGCGCCGCGGCCTGGCTGGTATTGGGAAGTCCAGGGGGAAGGCCAGGGGGGACACCATGAGCCCGCGGGTGGCCGGCGCGATCCCCGCCTTCCAGGCCGCCCCCTCGGTGGGGGCGGTGGCGCGCGGCGCCCTCCTGGAGCTGGCGGAGGTGCTGGTGGTGGACGACGGCTCGACCGACGCGACCGCCGAGGAGGCCCGCCTGGCCGGCGCGCGCGTCTGCTCCTTCCCCCGCAACCGCGGCAAGGGGGCGGCGCTCGCCCATGCCTTCGCCGACCTCTTCGGCCGCGGCTTCGACGCCGTGGTGACTCTCGACGCCGACGGCCAGCACCTGCCCGAGGAGATCCCCAAGCTGCTCGCCGCCGCGGCCGAGGGGGCGGACCTGGTGCTCGGGGTGCGCGACCACCTGTTCAGCGAAATGAGCGCTCTGCGCCGGGCGAGCAACCGGCTGTCGTCGCGGGCGATCTCCTTCGCCGCCGGCCAGCCGCTCGCCGACATCCAGACCGGCTTCCGCTACTACTCCCGCCCCCTGGTCGAGGAGGTCGGCTTCCCCGAGGCCCGCTTCGAGGCGGAGAGCGCTGTGGTGGTGCGGGCCGCCCGCTGCGGCTTCCGGGTGGTGACGGTGCCGGTGCGGCTGGGCTTCGCCGACGGGCGGACCACCAGCCACTACCGGCCGCTGATGGACAGCCTGCGGATCGCCGGCGCGGTCGCCCGCGCCCGGCTCGAGATGCTGCGATGGGCGCGACCCTCGTAACCGGCGGCAGCCGCGGGCTGGGGCGGGCCATCGTCGAGGCGCTCGCCGGATCCCTGCCGAAAGATTCCGCGGCGGCCGTCGCCTTCACCTGGAACGCCGACGAGGCGGCGGCGCGGGCGGTGGAGGCGGCGACCGGCGCGCGCGCCTTCCGCCTCGACCTGCGCGACCGCGGCCGGCCGGACGACCTGGTCGCCGAGGTAGAGGCGGCGCTGGGGCCGATCGAGGCCCTGGTCAACAACGCCGGGCTGCGCCGCGAGTCGCTGCTCGCCCTGACCTCCGACGACGACTGGGACGCCGTGCTCGAGACCAACCTCGGCGGCCTCTTCCGCTGCTGCCGGGCGGTGCTGCGCGGGATGATGGTGCGGCGGCGGGGGGCGATCGTCAACGTCTCCTCCCTCTCGGCCCTCCACGGCGTCGCCGGGCAGGGGGCCTACGCCGCCTCCAAGGCCGGCATCCTGGGGCTCACCCGCTCGCTCGCCCGCGAGGCCGGCAGGCGCGGGGTGCGGGTCAACGCCGTGGTCCCCGGCTTCGTGGCCACCGACCTCACCGCCGGCCTGCCGGAGGCGGCGATCGCCTTCCTGCGCGGCGGCGAGTGCCTGGCGCGCGGGGTCCAGCCGGCCGACGTGGCCGAGGCCGTCACTTTTCTCCTCTCGGACCGCGCCGCGGCGATCACCGGCCAGACCCTGGTGATCGACGCCGGGGCCTCGGCCTGAGGCCCGAATCCGCATGCCCGGCCGCTTCGCCTCCGCTCTCGCCGATCTCGTCGCCCGCCGGCCGCGCCGGGTGCTGGCGGCGGCGCTCCTGCTGACCCTGGCCTGCCTGGTCCCGGCTTCCCGCTTCCGCATCGAGACCCAGCTTGAGGCCCTGCTGCCCGAGGGGGCTCCGGCGGCGGCGGACTACCGCACCTTCCTGCGCACCTTCGGCGGCTTCGAGAAGGTCTTCGTCCTGATCCGTGCTCCCGAGGGCCGCCGGGTCGAGGCGGAGACCCTGATCAACGCCGCCTCCGAGCTGGCCGACCGCATGCGGCAGAGCCCGCTGGTGGCCGAGGCCCGGGCCGGCCTCACCGAGGAGGACGAGCGCTTCTTCTTCGCCCGCGTGGCGCCGCGCATCCCGCTGCTGGTCAACACCCCGGGCTGGCGGGAGGACCTCGCCCGCCGCCTGGAGCCGGCGGCCGTCCACGATCGGGTTACCGAGATGCGGCAGGCCCTGCGCAGCCCGGCGGGGGCGATCGCCGCGCCGCTGTTCGCCGCCGATCCCCTGGGGCTGTCCACCGGGCTGCTGGGGGCCGCCGCCGCGTCGCTGCCGATCGATCCGCTGAGCGGGGCCTTCCTGTCGCCGAAGGGGGACGCCGCCCTGGTGATCCTCACCCCGGCCAGCGCCGAGGTCGACCCCGAGGGGGGACGGGCGCTGGTGGCCGCCCTGGAGCGGGCCTACGCCGAGGTGCGGCATTCGTCAGATACCGCGGGCGCCTCGGGGGCCTCGAGGGTACCGCTCGACTTCCAGGCCGTCGGAGGGCCGATCTACGCCGCCCAGGACGAGGCGGTCTTCCGCGCCGATCTCACCCGCTCCGCCTCCGGCACCGTCGTGGCGCTGGCGCTGGTGATGATCCTGGGCTTCGAGGGATTCTTCCTGCCGGCGGCCATCCTCGCCGCCGTGGGGGCCGGCACGATCTGGATGGTGGCGGGGGCGTCGCTGGCCTTAAGCAGCATCAGCGTGGTGGGGGTGGGCTTCACCGCCGCCCTGCTGGGGATGGGGGTCGACTACGGCATCCTCGGCGCCTCGGTCTTCCGCGACCGGCGGCTGGCGGGGGCCGCGGTGGCGGAGGCGCTGGCCGCCGCCTTCCGGGAGACCGGGCCGGGGGTCGCCACCACGGCGGTCACCACGGCGGCGGGGCTCGCCGCGCTCGCCGTCGCCCACTTCCGGCTGCTCCGCGAGCTGGGGCAGGTGCTGTCGCTGGGGGTGATCGCCACGCTGATCGCTACCGCCACCTTCTGCGCCGCCCTGCTGGCGGCCTTCCCCCGCGCCTCTGCCCGCTTCCGCCCCCTGCGCCTCTGGCCCCGCTTCGGCCGGCCGGTGCTCGCCGGCATCTCCGGGCTGTCGGCCCGGCGCTGGCGCGCCTCCCTTCTGTTCACCCTCCTGCTCACCGCGCTCGCCGGCTGGGGGATCTCGCGCCTGGAGCTCTCCACCGATCTGCGCGCCCTGCGGCCGGCCGACTCCCCGTCGTCCGAGGCCGAGCGGCTGCTGGTGCAGAAGTTCTCCGTCGGGCTTGACACCTTCTCGGTGGTGCTGCGCGGGCGCACCCTGGGGGAGGCGCTCGACCGCGCCGCGGCGGCGCGCGGCATCCTGGAGGCGCGCCTGGGGCCGAAGGTGGAGATCACCACCCCGGCGGACTGGCTGGTGCTGGGCGACCGCCTGCGGCGGCGGCTGGCGGAGCTCCGCGGCCTCCCCCTGGAGCGGGCGGCGGACGACTTCCAGCGCGAGCTGGCCGCGGCCGGCTTCAAGCCCGCCCCCTTCACCCCCGCCCTCGCCACCCTGCGCGCTCTGGGCCGCGGGGAGGACCCCGGCGCGCCGGCGGTCGATCAGTGGCCGCGCTGGATGTCGGAGCTGGTGCGCCTCGATCCGAAGAGCGGGAGCGCGGTGGTCGCCGTGCACGTGCGTCTCCCCCTGGGGATGGGGGCGAAGACCGACCCGGCGGCCCTGGCGCGCGAGCTCGCCCGCCTGTCCCCCGACCGGCGGGACGTGGCCCTGGCCTCCTTCGTCTGGGTGGCGGCGGAGCTGCGGGACCTCGCGCTGGCGGACATCCTGCGGTCGAGCGCCCTGGCCCTGGTGCTCGTCGGCGCGGTGGTGCTCCTCTCCTTCCGGGGGCGGGTGCGCGACGCGCTCCTCGCCTTCCTGCCGCTGACCCTGGGCTCCCTCTGGACCTTCGGGCTCTGGGGGGCGCTCGGCCGCCCGCTCGACCTGCTGTGCGCCTTCACCATCCCCCTGCTGCTGGGCACCGGCATGACCCTGGGGGCGAACGCCGTCCACTGGAAGCGCCTGCATCCGGACCGCGGCTTCCGGGCGGCCGCCGCCGACCTCGGGCTGCCGCTCACCCTGGCGACGCTGACCACGGTGATCGGGTTCGGCAGCCTGAGCACCTCGCGGGTGCCGGGCTTGCAGCATGCGGGCATCCTGGTGGCCATCGGGCTCTCGGCCTGCCTGCTGGCCACCGTGCTGGTGCTGCCGGCTCTCGAGGCGGCCGTGGAGCGCAAGCGGCCCGAATCGTGGGACAATGGGGAGGAAACGGCAGACCACCAGAACGTCGGAAGGACCTGATGAGCGTCGCACTGCGCCACGAACCCCCCCCGCACGCGCCCGAGGGCGGCTGGAGCCGCCGCCTCCTGGGGCCGTTCCACATCACCGGGGTGTTCTGGTTCCGCCTCCTCCAGTTCGGGGTGACGATCCTCTCCACCCGTGCCCTCAGCGTGGTGATCGCCCTGTTCACCGCCTTCTTCTGGGTCGCCCTGCGGAAGATCCGCGCCGCCATCGCCGCCAACCTGGAGGCGGTGCTCGGCCCCTGCGGCTGGTGGGAGCGCCAGCGCCGCATCCACCGCACCTTCCGGACCTTCGGCTGGTGCCTCTCGGAGCGTTACGAGCGGCTGAGCACGGACCGCGTCTTCACCGTCGAGGCCGAAGGGGCGGAGGCCTGGCGCGAGCTCGCCGACAGCGGGCGCGGCTTCATCATGGTCACCGCCCACCTGGGCGCCTGGGAGGTGGGCTCGATGCTCCCCGCCTCCCGGGAGGGCCGGCGCATCCACGTGGTGCGCGAGGCGGAGACCGATCCGCGGGCGCAGCGGTTCATCGAGGGGCTGATCCGCAGCTGCGGCGGCGACCTCTACACCACCCACTTCGCCGAGGACCCGCGGCTCGGCGTCGACCTCCTGGACGCCCTGCGCCGGGGGGAGATCGTGGCCCTCCAGGGGGACCGCCCGCGCGCCGGCGGCCGGACCGTGGAGACCCGCCTGTTCGACCGCCCCTTCGCGCTGCCGGTCGGCCTCGCCGCCCTCGCCCGCGCCGCCGGGGCGCCGATCGTGCCGGTCTTCGTCTTCCGCGAGGGGCGGCTGCGCTACCGTTGCGTCCTGCGGCCGGCGATCGAGGTGGCGCAGAGCGCCGATCGGCGGCGCGATCTCGGCGAGGCGCTGGGGCGTTTCGCCGCCGACCTCCAGACGGCCATCCGCCGGGAGCCCCACCAGTGGTTCTGCTTCCGCCGGATCTGGCCGCGCGAGCGGTGATAGAGTTGCCGCTGATCTTCTGCTCTGCATTCCCTTGATCGAGGAGCCGGCACGACGCGGTCCGGAGGCACGTCTCTCCGGAACCTGGAATCTCTCTCGAAAAAGGAGCCGAACAATGCAGTCCATCCGTCCCGCCCTCCTCGCCGCCGCCTGCGTCCTCTTCCTCCTTCCGGCCTGCCGGGCTCAGGAGTTCATCCTGGAGGCCGGGGCCGGGGACAGCTCGCTTTTCTATTGCGAAATGCTGCATAACGTGAACTGTTCGGTGTCCCACGTGGAGACTACGACGGCGTTGCGCGTCGGGGCTTCCGTGCAGCTCGACGGCAAAGTCTACGTCATCGCGTGGATCGGTCCCGGGTACTACCTGGCGACCGGAATGGTCCTCGAGGCCCAGGGCGATGCGGTCGCCGACCTCAAGGGGCAGCGCTGGCTGGAGATCAAGCCTCACGAGGGGGAGGTCCACACCTCCCGCGCCTGGAGGGACACGGACCGCAACCGGGCCCTGAGCCGCTCCGACACGCTGGCGCTCGACGACGGGCCGGAGGTCGAGGTCAAGGACGTGCGCCTGCACCTCCGGGTGAAGCTCGCTCCGGAGAAGAAGTGACCGGCGGCAGCCGCGGAGATTCGAGGAGCGGATAACCGGCATCCCGCCAGGCCTGGATCCCTCCCCGGAACCAGAGCACGTTGCGGAACCCGAGCCGTGCGGCCTGGGCTCCCGCCTGGCGGCTGCGGACGCAGTCGATCCCGTAGCAGTAGAGCAGCAGGGGGATGGCGGCGCGGTCGGCGCCCGGCCAGCCGGCCGCCACCTGCCGCTCGAAGTCCACGCCGAAACGGAGGATGGGGAGGTTGAGGGCCCCCGGCAGGTGGCCGATGGCGAAATCCCGGGGCTCCCGCAGGTCGATCAGGATGACCTCGCGCGGCTGGCGGTCCGCGGCGAGCTCCGGGTTCTCCCGGCGGAGGCGGCCGGCCACTTCGGCGGCCGGGACCACCCGGACGACCGGCCGCCGCCCGTCCGCCCTCCACTCCTCCCATCCTCCGGGGAAGACCCGGGCGTCGAGGCCGGCCAGGGTGAGCAGCAGGAGCCCGAGGCCGGGCCGCGGATCGCGCGGGCTCTCGCCCCAGAGGACGAACGTGGAGTCCAGGCCGACCGGGTCGCCGGGCCGGGGGCCGAGGGCGGCGAGGCGGCGGCGGAGCCCGGCCGGGTCCGGCCAGCCGCTCCCCTCGGGCAGCAGCGCGCGGGGGTCGAAGGGGAGGCTGTAGGGGATATGGCCGGCGGCGAAGGTCGGGGGGGGCTCCCAGCGCTCCCAGCCGCGGGCGTCCCGCACGTCGAGCAACTCGACGCCCGCCTGGCCGAAGTGATCGGCGATCCAGCCGGCGTCCACCACGGTCTCCTCCCGGGGTGCAGGGTGGAAGGCGGCGGCGGGGGGGCGACGGCTCGGGCCGCTCTCCAGCGCCTCGCCGGCGGCGCGCCAGGCGGCCAGCCCGCCGTCGAGGAGGCGGACCCCGGCGCAGCCGGCCCGGCGCAGGAGAGCGTAGAGACGAGCGTCCGCCTCGCGGTCGTCGCCGTAGATCGCGACCGTCTCCCGCCCCGAGATCCCCAGACCGGCGAGCCGGGCGCGTAAGCGGCTGGGGTCCTCGACCTCCCCGGGGGCGCTCCAGGCGGGGACCGCCCCGGGCAGGTGCTCCGCCGCGAACGGGCCGGCTCCCCGTGCGTCGATCGGGATGGGGGCGAGGGTGCCGTCAGCCGCCAGCGCGCCGGCCAGCTCCGCGACGCCGATCAGGACACGGGGGAGGACGGTCTCCCGGGGCGGTCCCGGCGGCGGCACGGGCCACTGCAGGGGCGAGCCCTGGCCGTAGAGCGCCACCGGAAGGAGGAGAAGGAGAGCGGGGCACGACATTCTCAGGGTCATGCAAAAATGCTAGTCTTTGCGAGAATTCCCCACAAGGAGATCCTTCCGGTCCCGGAGCTTTGCGGTTTTCGATATGAGCGTGCCCTTCGACGTGCGGTATGGCATCCGCAGGCTGAACAACAACGTCGGTTTCACCATCGTCGCGGTCGCCTGCCTGGCGCTCGGGATCTGCGCCAGCGTCACGGTCTTCAGCGTCATCGATCCTCTGCTGCTGCGGCCGTTCCCCGGCGTGACGGACCAGGACCGCATCGTCTCCCTCTCCTGCAAGCCGGTCGTCCTGGAGGGTTTCCAGGGGTCGAGCATGGCCCCCGGGCTCGCCTATCCGGCGTTCCAGCGCTACCAGCGGGCCGCCCATCCGCGGATCTTCACCGATCTGGTGGCCTATCGCCCGGTCGCGATCAACCTGCAGGGGAGCGGCGAGCCCTGGCGCGTGACGGGCCAGGTGGTCAGCGACAACTACTTCCGGGTCCTCGGTCTCCGCGGCGCCCTGGGCCGGCTGTTCGTCCCCGGCGAGGGGCGGCGCGAGGCGCAGCCGGAGGTGGTCCTCAGCGACGGCCTCTGGCACCGCGCCTTCGGTGCCCGCCGGCAGGCGATCGGCAGTCCGCTCCGCCTGAACGGCCGCGTGTTCGTCGTCGCCGGCGTCGCGCCCGAGGGGTTCCGCGGCACGCTGCACGCGGTGGAGACGGATCTCTGGGTGCCGGCGGAGACCGCCCCGCTCCTCCTTCCCGAGACGTTTCCGCAAGGCCTGCTGGCGGAGAGGCCCGCCTGGCTGTTCGCGTTCTTCGGCCGCCTGGCGCCGGGGATGGACCGGGCGCGGGCGCAAGCCGAGATGGACCGCCTGGCGGCCCGCCTCGCGGAGGGCCTGCCGAAGGGCGAGGGGCCGCCCGCGCTGGAGCTGTCCGCCTGGAACGGCGGCTGGCCGGACAGCCCGGACAATCTGACCGAACCGCTCCTGCTGCTCTCGGTGGTCACCGCGCTCCTGATGCTGGTGGTCTGCGCCAATCTGGGCGGCCTGCTGCTGGTGAAGGCGGCGGCGCGGCAGGACGAGATCGGCGTCCGCATGGCCCTGGGGGTCACCCGCGGCCGGCTGGTGCGCCAGCTCCTCACCGAGAGCCTGGCGCTGGCGCTCCTCGGGGGCGCCGCGGGCTTCCTGCTGGCGCTGTTCGTGCTGGACGCGATCCAGGGGCTCTCCCTGGGGCGGTTCCTGCCCACCGTCAACGACGTCGCCATCGGCGGCCGGGTGGTCGCCTTCACCCTCGGCGTCTCCCTGGGAGCCGGCCTGCTCTTCGGCCTGGTGCCGGCGCTGTGGTCCACGCGCCGCCAGGTGGTGCCGATGCTGCACCAGGGGGGCGAGGGGGTGCGGGATCGCGGCCGCACCCGCCTGCAGGAGATCCTGGTGGTGGGGCAGGTCATGCTCTCCCTGATGCTGCTCGTCGGCACGGGGCTCTTCGTGCGCACGCTGCAGAACCTGCGGTCGATCGATCCCGGGTTCAGCAGCCGGGGGATCGTCAACCTGAAGGTCGACCTGGCTCTCCGCGGCGTGCGGGAGCCCTCCGGGCGCCTCTTCTACGATCAGCTCCTCGATCAGGTGGGACGGCTGTCCGGCGTCCAGGCCGCCGCGCTGACGCTGACCGTACCGCTCGCGAGCTCCAGCGACGGGGATGCCGTGGTCGGCAGCCTGCGGCGGTCCGCCGGCGCGGCGGGACCCGGCGCCGATCGTCCGATGACGGCGGATCTCGACGTCGTTTCGCCGGGCTTCTTCCGCACCCTCGGCATTCCGCTCGTCCGCGGCCGCGACTTCTCGCGCCTCGACGGCCGCGGTGCTCCCCTGGTGGTGATCGTCGACGAGGCCACCGCGCGGTCCCTCTGGCCGGGCCGCGACCCGCTGGGGGAGCGCGTCACGCTGGGGGACGGCAGGGTCCGCGAGGTGATCGGCGTCGTGGGGAGGATCCGCTTCTGGGACCTGCCGGTCGATCCGCGACCCTATTTCTACCTCCCCCTGGCCCAGCATTACGGACCCGCCATGGTCCTGCAGGTGCGGACGGAGGGCGACCCCCTGCGGTCCCTGGGTCCCGTCCGCGCCGTCCTGCGCAAGCTGGACCCGGGGCTGGCGGTCGAGGTGAGCCGGTTCGACGACGAAGTCCGCGAGACGCTCTCGCTGACCCGGCTGTTCTCCTGGCTGTTCGGCAGCTTCAGCCTGACGGCGCTGCTGGTCACCGCGATCGGGCTCTACGGCACCCTGTCGTACGCGGTCAGCCGCCGCACCCGCGAGCTGGGGATCCGGATGGCCCTCGGCGCCCGCGCCTCCGAGATCATCGTCATGGTGCTCCGGCGGGGGCTCGGCCTCACCCTCGCCGGGCTTGTCCTCGGGCTCGTCGCCGCCACCTGGACCACCAGCCTCTTCTCCAAGCTCCTGTTCGGGGTGGCGCCGACCGATCCGGCGGTCTTCGTCTCGGTCGCCCTGCTCCTGACCCTGGTGGGGCTCGCCGCCAGCTCGCTACCGGCCTACCGGGCGACCCGGGTCGATCCGATGGCGATCATCCGTCACGAGTAGCGAGGAAGGTGCTGAGCGTGCCGGCGACCGCTTCTCCGGCGGTGACCTCGTAGATCGACAACGGCGGAGCGCTCCCCTGCAGGCGGGCGGTCACCCGGAAAGGGAGATCCACGGGAAGGGATGGGACGGCAAAGTGCGCCTCGCGGATGCCGACCAGGTAGCCGATGCGGGGTCCTGGGGCCGCCTCCCGCCGGCCGAGCGCCTCAAGAACGGCCGCCGCCTGCGCCGCGGCCTCGATCCCCAGGAACGCGGGGAACCGGCCCTCCGCCGCCAGGGGATGGGAGGCCGGGACCTCGGCCACGCAGACGATCTCTCCGGCCGCGGCCTCGATCACGCTACGCACCAGCCGCGCCGGCAGCGCGTGGGGCAGCGCGTGGGGGAGAGTGACGGGGAGATCCTCGCCCGATGGGCCCGCCCCTGCTTCTGTCCACTCCATCCCGGCCTCCCCCGCGGTCACCGAGCCCCCGCTCACCATCTCCTCTCCGTGGCGGACCTCGAACCGGGTCCATCCATTCCCGTCGGCCGCGAAGAGGAGGAGGTCCAGCGTCTCCCCCGGCGTCACCAGGCGGCGCAGCTTGAGCGACCGCACGGCGGACAGCGGAGAGCCCAGGGCGCGCTCGACGAAGCCGAGGTGGGCGATGCCGGGGAGGATCGGCCGCCCGGGGAAGTGCCCCGCGAACAGGGGGCTGGCGCTGGGGATCTCGACCCGGAAGCGGCGGCCCTGCCCGGAGATCTCCGCGTCGAGGAGCCGGAAGGGGCCGCTCTCCCCGGCCGTCATCCGGCCGGGTCCGGCGGGGCGTCGAGCAGCGAGAAGCGCTCGCGGCGGGGGACCAGCGGGAAGCGGCGGTTGAGCCGGACGAACAGCTCGAACAGCGCCAGCCGCCAGCGCAGGGCGAAGCGCGGCCGGGGGAAGACCTCGCCGGCGAGGACCGAGAGCACCGCCTTGTGCACCTGGAGCGGCCCCTCGCCCTCCAGGAACAGCTCGCGGAAGGAGTGGTCGTAGTAGAGCTCCACCAGGCGGAAGAAGGGGGCGGAGCTCTGCTCGACGTAGCGGACGTAGCGGCGGCGGACCCGCTCCGGGCGGGCTCCCCGCCGCTCGATCGCGAGCACCCCCTCGGCGGCCTGGACGCCGGTCATCATCCCCAGGCAGACGCCGGTCGAGAAGATCGGGTCGATGAAGGTGGCGGCGTCGCCGAGCAGGAAGTAGCCCGGACCGGCGTAGGGGGAGCACCGGTAGCTGAAATCCGCGTCGACCCAGGTGGTCTCGGGGAAGGTCGCGGCGGCGGTGAGCGCCCGCATCCGCGGCGAGCGGGCAATCCCCCAGGCGAGCATGCGGCCGGGCGGGATCCCCAGTCCGCGGGCCGTGTCGGCCTCCATCACCAGTCCGATGCTGGTGCGGCGCTCGTCGATCGGAATCACCCAGAACCACCCCTCGTCGAACATCACCATCGTGGGGTAGCCCCCCTCGAATCCCGGCCGGCGGACCACCCCCTCGAAATGGCCGCAGTAGGAGATCTTCCGGTGCTCCGGCAGGACGCGCCGGAGCCCCAGGTGCTTGCCCACCACCGTGGCCTGGCCGCTGGCGTCGAGCAGCCAGCGGGCGGCGATCTCCTCCCCGGCGTCCGTGGTCACCGCCACGTCGCCGTCGGCGAGCCGGACGAACGACTTCGCCGCCCGCCCCTCGGTCACCTCGGCGCCCGCCGCCCGGGCCTCGGCGAGGAGCAGGGCGTCGAACGGCGCGCGCTCCATGCTGAAGACCACGGTCTCGCCGCCGGTCAGCCCCCCCTTGAAGGGGAAGAGCACCTCGTGCTTGCCGTCGGCGCTGGCGAAGGCGGCGCCCCGCTTCTCCACCTGCGGGATCTCCCGCAAGGCGGCTTCGAGGCCCAGCTCGCGGAAGAGCCGCGCGGTGCGCGGCAGGAGCGACTCGCCGACGTGGAAGCGCGGGAAAGTCGAGCGCTCCAGCACCCGCACCCGCAGGCCGGCGCGGGCCATCACCAGGGCCGCGGTGGCGCCGGACGGGCCGCCACCGATCACCAGGGCGTCGTAGGGTGCGGAGGAAGAGGGAGGCATCCGGAGGAGATTATATCGACCCTTCGGCTCGTCTTCACGCCAGCACGCTCCTCATCTCCCGGGCCGGCTCCGGAACCGGCTCCTGAACCGGAAAGAGGCGGGGAAAGCGGCGCGGCAGGAACGATTGGCCGAGGAAGCGGCTCCACGCCCGCCGCAGGGACTCGTCCCCGGCCCGGGCGAGGAGGGCGGCCAGCCGCTCCAGCAGGGGATCGACCGTCTCCGGCGTCCGGCTCCGCTCGAGCTCGCAGAGGAGCGCGACCAGGTTGTCGGGGTTGTTCACCCCTGGGGAAGGGGGGAGCGGACCGTTCGCGGCGTCGAGCAGCAGGTACTGGGTGCGCGGCACGTGGCGCTGGAGAGCGGGGAGGAGCGGGAAGAACAGCTCGCGGGCGTCGCGCGGGGCGGTCCACGGGGTCTCGCCGCCGTAGAGGACGACCGGCAGCACGGGCGGCAGCCGCGCCGCGCCCTGGCGCCGGCGCAGGAGAGCCCGGTAGAGCAGGCCGCGGCAGAGCTCCAGGTGGAGGGCGATGAAGGGGTCCTCCTCCCCTTGGGGCTTCAGCAGCAGGTAGACCCAGTCCGAGCCCCCCTGCCAGCGCAGGCGCCAGAGCAGGACGCCGTCCGGCCGTTCCGGTGATGAGCCGCCGTCGCCGTCCCGCCGTTCGAGGGTGCCCGGATCGAGCCAGCCGATCCACTCCTCGGGAAGGAAGCCGCAGAGCAGGTCCTGGACCATCCGGGGTTGCGAGAAGAGAAACTGGTAACCGGTGTCGAGTCTTCCGTTCAAGGGCATTTTCGATCCTCCTGGCCCCTATAAACGGAAAATCGGGGGTCAAACTTGTCGGCCCTAGAGCCATAAGGGTTTTCGCGGCCCTTCGCTGGTCAGTAGAGGGAGACCCTGGTGCCGCGATCCGCCGGATTGGCCGCGAGCGAGACCCCGGGCGAGACGATCTGGCTCCAGATCTCCCGGCGGCGGCGCCGGCGCAGGTGGATGGGGTCGAGCCCATACCAGTCCGCGGCGGGCTCGACGAGGCGGGCGCCGCGCTCCCGGCCCAGCCGCCGCAGCCGCTCGTCGAGATCCCGCGCCCGGTCGAGCAGCGCCGGCCAGGGGAGCTTCCCGGCCGGGGAAGAGCAGTGCGGCGGCGAGCCGCACCTGGAGCGCGGAGAGCCGCTCCAGGCGCGCCAGGGGGAGCAGGGTCATCACGATCTCCGCGTCGACCTCCGCTTTCGGGGCCGCCAGCCGGTCGAGGCAGGCTTCCACCCAGCCGGCGGTCGCCGCCACTCCGGCGCCATAGGCGAGGTCGTTGCCGACGTCGGTGACCAGAGCGAAGGTGGGCAGGGGAGGCCGCCGGCCGAGCTCCCGCCAGAGACCGCAACCCGCGATGCCGGGGAGCCGGCGGGCGAAGAGGAAGCGGCTCCAGGCGCCGTAGGAGCGGCCGTGCCCGCAGGCGACGAGCGCCTCGACAGGGCCGCCGCCCGCCCGCCGCCCGACGCGGTCGACGATCCACGGCAGGGAGATCCTGAGGTTGCTGGCGCCGAGGAGGATGGCCCGCAGGGCGGGCGCGGGTTCGTGCATCGCCGGGCTCATCGTCATCAGCATGCCACGCGGCGAGCGCCGGGGAGAGTCACGGAAGCCTGACGGCGGCGCACCTGTATAGTCAGTATCGCGAGCAGGATCGCGAGGCGAGGGCCTCGGGGTGCCCCCTGTCGCGAATTCCTGTCCACCCTAGAGAGAGGAGCTTTTCCGATGAGCAGTGAAATCAAGCCCCCGGCGGGTCTCGCCAAATATCTCACCTCGATCGACCACGTGGCGATCGCCGTCCACAACCTCGAGGAGTCGATCCGCTTCTACACCGACGTCCTGGGTTTCGAGCTGAAGGAGCGCCGGCGCACCGAGGGCAAGCAGACGGCGATGATCTCGGCGGTGCTGAAGGCGGGGTCGATCACCGTGGTCCTCCTCGAGGGGACCTCCCCGGATTCGCAGGTCTCCCGTTTCGTCGAGCACTTCGGCTCCGGGGTCCAGCACGTCGCCTTCGGCGTCCAGAACCTGCCCGAGATGGCGGACGAGCTCAAGGCGTCCGGCATGGAGTTCGACACCACGGTGATCCAGAGCCCGGGGCTGCGGCAGATCTTCTCCAAGCGCGACACGGGCTCCGGCATGATGTTCGAGTTCATCGAGCGGATGGGCGGCGACTTCTCCGACCAGAGCGTCCAGCAGCTCTTCGAGCAGCTCGAGAAGAAGGACTCCTTCTAGGCCCGGCGGCGAGATCATGGAGATCACTCTCAAGGGTTGGCTCGCCGACCCGCTGCTCGACGTGATGAACTTCCTGAACGAGGTGGTGCTCCGCTATCCGCGGGCGGTCTCGTTCGCCCCGGGCCGGCCGGCGGAGCGGCACTTCGACGTCGAGCGGAGCCTCGGGGCGGCCACGCGCTGGGTGGAGGCGCGGGCGCTCGCCGCCGGGACGCCTCCGCGGGCGGTCTGGAACGACCTCGGGCAGTACAACAAGACCAACGGCATCATCAACGACCTGATCGCCCGCCAGCTCGCCGCCGACGAGGGGATCGCCGCGGCGCCGGAGTCGATCGTCGTCACCACCGGCTGCCAGGAGGGGATGGCCATCCTCCTGCTGGGGCTGATCGATCCGGCCGCGGACGCGCTCCTGGTGAGCGACCCCGCCTACATCGGCATCCCGGGCCTCGCCCGGATCATGGGGCTGACGGTGATCCCCATCCCCACCGGCGAGCGGGGTCTTGACCCCGCGGCCGTCGCCCGGGGGATCGAGGAGGCCTGGCGGCTGGGACGGCGGCCGCGCGCGCTCTACGACGTGCCCGACTTCAACAACCCGCTGGGCACCCGGATGCCGCTGGAGGCCCGGCGCGCCCTGCTCGCCCTCGCCCACGAGCACGGCATGCTGGTCTGGGAGGACAACCCCTACGGCATGTTCTCCTACGACGGCCCGCCGCTGCCCACCCTCAAGGCGCTCGACGAGCGCGGGGTGGTCGTCTACATGGGGAGCTTCTCGAAGACCCTCTACCCCGGCCTGCGGCTCGGCTACCTGGTGGCGGACCAGCCGGTCGCGCTCGCCTCGGGGCGGCGGGTGCCGCTCGCCGCCGAGCTGTCGAAGATCAAGAGCCTGACCACGGTCAACACCTCGCCCGTCGTGCAGGCGATCGCCGGCGGCATCCTGCTCGAGGCGGGGGGCTCGCTGCGCCCGGTCGTCGAGGCGAAGCTGCCCTTCTACCGGGCAAACCGCGACCGCATGCTGGCGGCTCTGGAGGAGACCCTGGGCGGCCTCGAGGGGGTGCGCTGGAACCGTCCCGAGGGGGGCTTCTTCCTCACCCTGACCCTCCCCTTCGACTTCATCGACGACGACCTCACCGTCTGCGCGCGCGACTACGGCGTGATCGTCTGTCCGATGCGCTTTTTCGCCCTCACCCCGGGGCGCGAGCGGCAGGTGCGGCTCTCCTTCAGCTACGTCACCGAGGAGCAGATCGCCGAGGGGATCGCCCGGCTCGCCCGCTTCGTGCGCGAGAGGACTGGCGCAGGGGAGCGGATCGTCCCCTCCCGGGCGGAGGCGAGCGCGGTTTGAGGACCGTCCCCGCCGCCACCCTGGCCGGCCTCATGACGGAGGCCCTGCGCCGGCGGGGGCTTTCCGAGGAGCACGTGGCGTTCGTGGTCGACGGTCTCCTCGAGACGTCGCTGCGCGGCGTCGACACCCACGGCGTCCGCCTGTTCTCCACCTATCTCGCCGAGCTCGACGGCGGGCGAGCCAAGGCCCGCCCCGAGCTCCGCTGGTCGGGGGAGCGGGGCGCGCGGGCGCTCGACGCCGGGGGGGCTCTCGGCCTCGTCGCGGGGCGGGTGGCGGCGGACGAGGCGGCGCGGCTCGCCCGCGAATTCGGCGCCGGGGCGGTGTCGGTGCGCAACTCCAATCACTTCGGCGCCGCCTCGGTCTACACCCTGGCGATGGCGCGCCAGGGCGTGCTCGGGCTCTCCTTCACCAACAGCGACGCCCTGGTGGCGCCGCACGGCGGCGCGCGGGCGCTCTTCGGCACGAACCCGATCTCGATGGCGGTGGTGGGGGAGGCGGACGACCTCTTCTGCGCCGACTTCGCCACCAGCCAGGTCTCCTACTCCAAGGTCAAGCATCACCGGGCCCACGGCCTCCCCGTGGAGCCCGGATGGGTGGTCGAGGAGGACGAGACGGTGCTCAAGCCGCTGGGCGGTCACAAGGGGCAGTGCCTGGGGATGATGGTGGAGATCCTCTGCGCCTTGGTCGCCGGGATGCCCCTCGACGCCGAGCTGTCGCACCTCTACGCGCCTCCCTACGACGAGCCGCGTCGGGTGGCGCACCTCTTCCTGGCTCTCGACGTCGGCGCTTTCCGCGACCCGGAGGGCTTCCGCGCCGACCTCTCGCGTCTCCTCGGGCAGGTGCGGGCCGAGCCCGGGGTGGCGGGAGCGCGGGTGGTGGCGCCGGGGGACCTCGAAGCGGAGACTGCCGCCGAGCGCCGCGAGCGGGGGATTCCGCTCGAAGACGCGGAGTGGGCCTTTTTCGCCAGCCTGGCGATCAGATCCGCAAGCGCCGCCGCAAATTCCTGACCGCCGCGGAGAGCCTCTCCGCCCCGTCCTCGCCGGCGAGGTCCTCCAGCCGCAGGGAGGCCAGCGCCGCGATCATCACCGCCATCTCCTCGGGTGGAAACCGCTCCAGCGATTGTTCCAGCGATTGTTCCAGAGTATCGGCCGCCGCCTTGAGCAGCGCCTGCAGGACCCGGAAGGCGCCGTCCGACAGCGGCGGCGTCCCCCGGTAGAGGTCCAGCCGCGCCCCCGGCCGGTAGCGGGGGAAGTCCTCCAGGCCGACGAAGCGCAGGAACCAGTCGGCGCGGAACCGGCCAGTGGCGGCCACCAGGCCCGCATAGTCGGCGATCAGCTCGTCGAGCACGTTGTTGCGCATCGAGCCGAAGAGCCGCCGGGTGAGGTAATGGGCGCACTCGTGGTCGCGGCGGATCGCCAGGGAGAGGGCGCGCCACTCCGCCTTGCCCAACCCCAGATCGGCGGCCGCCACGGCGCTGTAGGGGCCGTCGGAGAGGAGGATGAAGCGGTCCTGGTAGAGCTCGCGCCGGCCTTGAATGCGCTGGAACTCCTCCGCCCAGGTCGCGGTCTCGCGCTCCGCGGGGCCGAGCGACTCCCAGCGGCGCCGCAGCTCCCCGATGCGGCTCCAGTTGTTGTACCCCGAGACCATCAGCGCTCCCTGGGCCTCCGGGACGGGCTCCGGCTCGTTGCGCCGGGTGAGGGCCTGGAGCAGGGCGGCGAACTCCGGGCGGCGGCGAGCGATCAGCAGCGGGATGCGGCCGGCGGGGCTGGCGTGGAGCACCACCTCGATCGCCTCCGGCCGCTCGATCTCGAGCCCCGTCGCCTCCGGGATCGTCTCGACCGGCACGCCGCGCCGGGTGGCCGCCCGGTAGGGCTCGGTCTCGCCGATCCCCTTCCGGATCGGGAAGCGGAGCTGCGGCAGCCGCTCGCGGAGCACGGCGAAGGCGCCGCGCGAGCGGCTCTCCTCCACGACCGTCTCCCAGAAGGCCACGAAGGGCTCGTCCGGCAGGGGGAAGCGGGTACCGGGGCCGAGCGCGCCGAGGTCGAAGACGTTCTCGTTGTAGGCCAGCAGCTCCTCGACCTCCGCCGGCGAGGCGCCGAGGGACGCCAGTTGAAGCCCTTTGCTCATGCTGGTAGCCTAAAGTACTTTGAGATCGGAGCGTAGCCGCCCGCCGTCGTTGTTCCTCCTGCTGATCCTCCTCGGCGGCTCGAGCGCCCGGGCGGCGGATGTCCCCCCGGCGAGCCTCGGGCTGATGGACGCCGTGCGGATGACGCTGGCGCGCGATCCCAACGTGGCGATCGAGGCGGCGCGGGTGGACTCGGCGCGCGGGGCGCTCCTGGTGGCTTCCGGACGGTTCGATCCGGTGGTCGCCTCCGGTCTGGAGGAGACCGACGACCGGGTGCCGAAATTCCTCTCCTCCAGCCAGCAGACCCGGACCCTGCGGAGCACCCTGGGCGTCAGCCAGGAGTTCCGCTCCGGCCTCACGGTGGCGCCCCTGTTCGAGATCGACCGCTCCCAGGATGTGACCAAGGGCTCCGGCCCCGCGAACGCCGGGACCTTCACCTTCCAGCTCCGCCAGCCCCTGCTGCGGGGACGGGGGCGCGCCGCGGTCCAGGCGGCGGAGCTCGCGGCCCAGCGCGAGCTGGCGGCGAGCGGGCTCGATCTGCGCCAGACGGTGGCGCAGCGGGTGCTGACCGTCGCCTCCCAGTACTGGCAGGTGAGGGCGGCGGAGCACAACCTCGAGGTGCTGCGGGCCAGCGAGCGGAGCTCGGGGGAGCTGCTGGAGAACACCCGCAAGCTGGTCCAGGCCGACCAGGTGCCGCCGGCCGAGCTGGTGCAGCTCGAAGCGAACCTGGCCGCCAAGGAGTCGGCCCGCATCGGCGGCGAGCGCGACCTCTTCACCCAGAGGCAGGGCCTGGGGCGCGAGATCGGTCTCGATCCGGCGGAGATCGCATCGCTCCCGCTTCCCGCCGACCCCTTCCCGGCTCCGGTCCCCGGGGAGGTCCCCGCCGATTCGCTGGCGCCGGACTTCATCGCGGTGGCCCTCCGCCACCGGGCCGACGTGGAGGCCGCCCGGCAGCGGTTGTCCGAGGCGGAGATCCAGCGCAGGGCCGCCGAGAACGCCCTCCAGCCGCAGCTCGACCTGGTGGTGACCCCCGGCTACTCGGGATTGTCGGCGGGGGGGGACGCCGCCAGCTTCTTCTCGCCGCTGTTCCGCAACGTTCCCGGCGCCAGCACGGTGGTCGCCCTCGCCCTCTCGTGGCCGATCCTGAACCGGCAGGCCCGCGGCACCCTCCTCCAGATCGACGCCGCCCGCCGGCAGGACGCCCTGGCGATCGACCTCCTGGTCAAGGCCATCGGGGCGGACGTCCCCTCGGCCCTCGACGCCGTGCGGCGCGACGCCCTGCAGCTCGACCGGGCGCGGGAGGCGGTGCGCCTGTTCGAGCGGGCGGTCGTCAACGAGGAGAAGAAGCTCAGAGGGGGGACCTCGACGCTGCTCGACCTGATCACCCAGCGCGACCGGCTGACCGCCGCGCGGCAGACGGAGGTCTCGGCCGAGCTTTCCCTGGCGGTCTCGCTGCTCCAGCTCCGCTTTCAGACCGGCACCCTGCTGGGCGAGGAGGGGCCGGTGGGCGTCGTCGAGTCCTCCCGCCTGACGACGCTCCCGCCGACGAAGGAGGTGGCGCGGTGATCTTCCGCAAGGTGGCGCTGGAGCGGCTCTCCTCTCCCGAGCAGCTCGACCAGATGGTCCAGGTCACCGATCCCAAGGGCTGGCTCGCGCTGACCGGGCTGGGCGCCCTCCTCCTCGCCGCAGTCCTCTGGGGGTTCTGGGGCTCGATCCCCACCGAGGCGCAAGGCTCCGGCATCCTGCTCCGCCAGGGCGGGGTCTCCGACCTGGTCGCCAACGCCAGCGGCCAGGTCCAGGAGGTGCTCGTCGGCGTTGGCGACACGATTGAGAAGGGGCAGCCGGTGGCGAAGATCCAGCAGGACGCGCTGCTGCGGCAGATCGCCGACGACCGGTCGAAGCTGGCGGCCCTGCGGAACCAGTACGGCGACGCGCTCCGGATCTCCGGCCAGCAGAAGCAGCTCCGCGCCCGCGACCTGGCGCAGCAGCGGGCCAATCTCGAGCGCAGCATCGAGGCGCTCGAGAAGGACCTCACCCTGCTGCGCGAGCGGCTGGACGCCCAGCAGAGCCTGTTGAACGACGGCCTGATCACCAAGGAGACCTTCCTCACCACCCAGCAGTCGTTCAACGCCAAGCGCGACGCGCTCGCCCAGGCGCGGCTCGACCTCAACGGCCTGGACCTCAAGCGGATCGAGGCCGACCAGCAGCTCGACCAGCAGCTCGAAGCCCGCCAGACCGCGATCCGCGACCTCGATCTCGACATGCGGGAGCTCAACGCCAAGCTCGGGGAGAACGTCAACATCCTCTCCCCGTACTCCGGCCGCGTGGTGGAGGTGCTGGCGAGCCGGGGAGCCGTGGTGAATCCGGGCATGGCCATCCTCAGCGTGGAGGTGCTTTCCGACAATCTCCAGGCGGTGCTCTTCGTCCCCGCCTCGACCGGCAAGCAGGTGCAGCGCGGCATGGCGGTGCGGATCTCGCCGAGCACGGTGAAACGGGAGGAGTACGGCGCCCTGCTGGGCAGGGTGACCTGGGTGGCCGAATTCCCGTCCACCGCCCGGGGCATGACGCGCCTGCTCGGCAATGAGGCCCTGGTCGCCAAGCTGATGGAGCAGGGGCCGCCGATCCAGGTCAACGTCGCCCTGACCCGGGACCCCGCGACGCCGACCGGCTACCGCTGGTCCTCCTCGCGCGGGCCGGGCCTCAAGATCAGCAGCGGCACGCTGGCCTCCGGCGACGTGGTCGTCCGGGAGGACCGTCCGTTCCGTCTGGTCATTCCCAAGGTCCGGGAGGCGACCGGGCTGTGAGAGTCCGCCGCTCGCCCACCGTCCTCCAGATGGAGGCGGTCGAATGCGGGGCGGCCGCCCTCGCCATCGTGCTCGCCCATCACGGCCGCTGGGTCCCCCTGGAGGAGTTGCGGGTGGCCTGCGGCGTCTCGCGTGACGGCAGCAAGGCGAGCAACGTGGTCAAGGCGGCCCGCGAGTACGGCCTGGTCGCCAAGGGGTTCAAGAAGGAGCCTCAGGCCCTGCGCTCGATGCGCCTGCCGGCCATCCTGCACTGGAACTTCAACCACTTCCTGGTGCTCGACGGCTTCCGCAAGGGGCGGGTCTTCCTCAACGATCCCGGGACGGGGCCGCGGGACGTCAGCGAGGAGGAGCTGGACCAGGCGTTCACCGGAGTGGTGATGACCTTCGAGCCGGGGCCGGAGTTCCGGCCGAGCGGCGAGCCGCCGCGCCTCGGCCCGGCCCTGCGCCGCCGCCTGGCCGGCTCGCGGGTGGCCCTCGCCTTCGTCCTGCTGGCGGGCCTCGCCCTGGCGATCCCCACCCTGGTCGTCCCCGTCTTCTCCAAGGTCTTCGTCGACAGCGTTCTCCTGGAGAACCGCCGGGACTGGCTGCCTCCCCTGCTCTTCGGCATGGGGTTCGCCGCGCTGATGGTTGGGCTGCTGACCTGGATCCAGCAGGTCTACCTTTTGCGGCTGGAGACCCGGTTGGCGGTGGGCTCGTCGAGCCGCTTCCTCTGGCACGTCCTGCGCTTGCCGACCGAGTTCTTCAGCCAGCGCTTCGCCGGGGACATCAGCTCGCGGGTAGGGATCAACGACCGGGTGGCCCAGCTCCTCTCGCGCGACCTGGCCACCAACGCCCTGGGCGCCCTGATGATCGTCTTCTTCGCCGCCGTCCTCTTCCAGTACGACGCCGTGCTGACCCTGGTGGGGATCGCCGTCGTTTCGCTCAACGTGGCCGCCCTCCGGTACGTCTCCCGCAAGCGGGTGGACGGCAACCGGCGGCTGGTCCAGGACCAGGGCAAGCTCCTCGGCACGGCGATCGGCGGCCTGCAGACGATCGAGACCCTGAAGGCGACCGGCGGCGAGTCGGACCTCTTCGCCCGCTGGGCGGGCTACCAGGCCAAGGTGGTCAACGGCCAGCAGGAGCTGGAGCGCTACACCCAGATCCTCGACACCGTCCCGCCTCTGCTCTCCGCGGTCAACACCGCCCTGATCCTGGGGATCGGCGGCCTGCGGGTGATGAACGGCAGCCTCTCCCTGGGCGGGCTGGTCGCCTTCCAGCTCCTGATGGCCGCCTTCATCGCTCCGGTCACCCGGCTGGTGAGCCTCGGCGGGCGTCTCCAGATGGTCGAGGGGGACATGAACCGGCTCGACGACGTCCTGCGCTACCGGCTCGATCCGGGCGCTGGGGAGGCGGGCAGGGGCTCCGGAGAGTTGCCGCCCGCTGGGAGTCCCGTCCGGCTGAACGGCTTCCTGGAGCTGCGCGACGTCTGCTTCGGCTACAGCCGGCTCGATCCGCCGCTGATCGAAAACTTCACCCTCCACCTGAAGCCCGGCTCGCGCGTCGCCCTGGTGGGCGGCTCGGGAAGCGGCAAGTCGACGATCTCCCGGCTGGTGACCGGGCTCTACCCGCCCTGGAGCGGCGAGATCCTCCTGGACGGCGGGCGGCGGTCCGAGGTCCCTCCGGCCGTCCTCACCGGCTCGCTCGCCGCGGTCGATCAGAACGTCTTCCTCTTCGAGGGGAGCGTGCGGGAGAACCTGACCCTGTGGGACGCGACCGTCCCCCTGCCGGAGGTCGTGGCCGCGGCCAAGGACGCCTGCATCCACGAGGACATCGCGGCGCGGCCGGGAGGGTACGACAGCCCGGTCGAGGAGGGGGGCGCCAACTGGAGCGGCGGCCAGCGGCAGCGCCTGGAGATTGCCCGCGCCCTGGTAGGGCGGCCCTCGATCCTCGTCCTCGACGAGGCCACCAGCGCGCTCGATCCCACCACCGAGAGCCGGATCGACCAGAACCTGCGGCGGCGGGGGTGCACCTGCCTGATCGTCGCCCACCGCCTGAGCACCATCCGCGACGCCGACGAGATCATCGTCCTGGAGAAGGGCAAGGTCGTCCAGCGCGGGACCCACGACGAGCTGAAGGGGCTCGAGGGCCCCTACGCCCGGCTGATCAGCGCCGAGTAGACCATGGCGCCCGACCTCCAGCATGCCCTAGCCGTGAGCGAGGAGATCCCGCTCGCGGGGAACGCTCCGCTGTTCCTCGACGAGCCGGCGGTCTGGTTCGTCGAGCAGGGGAGCGCCGAGGTCTTCGCCGTGCCGCGCGAGGGGGAGGGGCCGCGGACGCACCTCTGCTCGGCGGCGGCCGGCCAGACACTCTGGGGAATCGGGCCGGAACGGGACGGCGCGTCCCTGGGCCTCCTCGCCGTCGGGCACTCCGGCACCCGACTGCGGCGGCTCTCCGCGGAACGGCTCCGGGAGCTGGCCCGGGACCCCGGGACGGCGGCCGGCCTCGCCGCCCGGCTCGACGGCTGGCTGGCCGGCCTCCTTGGCGGGATCTCTCGCGCCGCCGGTCCCAAGGTCTTCGCGGACCTGCGCCCGGGCGAGGAGACTCACCTCGCAGAGGCCGGGAAGGCGGCCCGCGCCCAGCAGGGGGTTGCCTGGGTCCGGCACGTCGAGGGGAGCTCGAACCTGCTGGGGGAGGCGGAGCTCGCACTGACCGACGGCGACCTCTTCCCCATGCCGGAGGGGCTCTGGCTGGTGAGCGCGGGCGAGGCGCGGATCGCCTCCCTGGGCACGCGCGACCTCCTGGCGGGAGAGGAGCTCTGGCAGGGTCTCGCCCGCTTTCACGAGCTCTGCCTGCGCTACGTTGCCCTGCAGAACGAAAAGGTCGAGCGGCAGGACCGCGAGCGCCTCGAGCGCCGGCTGGATCTCGACCGCGCGAGCCTGCGCAGCGCCTACGCCCGGCTGGCCTCCATCCTCCGGCCGGTAGGCGGGACCGGCGGCGTCCACGAAGAGGCCGATCCGCTCCTGGCGGTCTGCGCCCTGGTGGGGCAGGCCCAGGGAATCGCGATCCGCGCCCATCCCGACAGTATGGCCGGACGGGCCGGGGGGAAGCTGGAGGACCGCCTGCTCCGGATCTGCGCCGACTCCCGGGTCCGCTCCCGCCGGGTGATCCTGAGGGAGGACTGGTGGCGGCGCGACAACGGCCCCCTGGTCGCCTTCCGCGCGCTCGACACGCAGCAGGCGACGCAGAAGGCCAAGCGCCCGGTCGCCCTGCTGCCCCTCTCGACCCGTGCCTACGAGATGGTCGATCCCGTGGAAGGGACCCGGGTGCGGGTCGATGCCGCGGTCGCCGAGAGCCTGAGCGGCGACGCCCACATGTTCTATCCGCCGCTGCCGGAGCGGCCGGTCACCCGGGGGGACCTGCTGCGCACCTCGCTGGCCGGCCGCCGGAAGGACCTGCTGACCGTCCTGCTCATGGGGGCCGGCGGCGGCCTCCTCGGCATGCTCGTCCCGGTCCTGACCGGGCAGCTCTTCGGCAGCGTCATCCCGGGAGCCGAGCGGGGCCAGCTCCTGCAGATCACCCTGGCGCTGGGCGTCGCCGCGCTGGCCGGGGCGGTCTTCCAGCTCACCCGCAGCATCGCCGTCCTCCGCATCGGCGGCAAGGCCGACGGCCGGGTGCAGTCCGCGGTCTGGGACCGGCTGCTCTCCCTGCCGGTGACCTTCTTCCGTCGGTACACCGTGGGGGACCTGGCCAACCGCTCGCTGGGGATCAATGCCATCCGGGAGATGCTGACCGGCAACGTCCTCACCCTGCTCCTGGGGGCGGTCTTCTCGGTCTTCAGCTTCGCGCTCCTCTTCTACTACAACTGGCGGCTGGCCCTGATCGCCACCGCGCTCGTCCTCCTGCTCTCCGGGGTGACGGCGGGGCTGGTCTGGCTCCAGATCTGCCACCAGCGGGCGCTGCTGGATCTCCAGGGGAAGATCGCCAGCTTGCTCTTCGGGCTGATCAACGGCATCGCCAAGCTGCGGGTGGCCGGCGCCGAGGCCCGCGCCTTCGCCCGCTGGGCCGAGCGCTTCGCCGAGCAGCGGCGGCGGACGCTCGCGGCGCAGCGGGCCGCCAACCTCCAGACCTCCTTCAACGCCGTCTACGGGGTGCTCACCTCGCTGGTGGTCTTCGCCGTGGTGGGCTACTCCTCGACGGAGGCGATGCCCACCGGGGAATTCCTCGCCTTCAGCGCCGCCTTCGGCCAGTTCCTCGCCGCCGCGCTCTCCCTGGTGGCGGCCTTCTCGAGCGTCCTCACCATGATCCCCCTCTACGAGCGCCTGTCGCCCATCCTGGAGACCGTGCCCGAGGTCGACGAGTCCAAGGCCGAGCCGGGGGACCTCGCCGGGGAGATCGAGTTCAGCCACGTCTCCTTCCGCTACCAGGCGGACGGGCCGCTGATCCTGGACGACGTCTCCTTCCGGGCCGGCCCGGGGGAGTTCATCGCCCTGGTCGGCCCCTCGGGGGCGGGCAAGTCCACCTGCCTGCGCCTGCTCCTCGGCTTCGAGAAGCCCACCTCCGGCTCCCTCTACTTCGACGGGCAGGACCTCGCGGGGCTCGCCGTGCAGTCCGTCCGCCGCCAGATCGGAGTGGTCCTGCAGACCGGCCGGCCGATGGCGGGGAGCATCTTCTCGAACATCACCGGCAGCTCGAATCTCGGGATCGACGACGCCTGGGAGGCGGCGCGGGCGGCCGGCCTGGAGGAGGACATCAAGGCCATGCCGATGGGGATGCACACCGTGATCAGCGAGGGCGCCGAGACCTTCTCCGGCGGCCAGAAGCAGCGCATCCTGATCGCCCGGGCGATCGTGAACCGGCCGCGGATCGTCCTCTTCGACGAGGCGACGAGCGCGCTCGACAACCGCACCCAGGAGATCGTCAGCCGCAGCCTGGAAAGGCTGAAGGCGACACGGATCGTCATCGCCCACCGCCTGAGCACCATCCAGAACGCCGACCGCATCTACGTCGTCGACGGCGGCCGGGTGCTGGAGGAGGGGACCTTCGAGGATCTCCTCCGCGGCGGCGGCCCCTTTGCCCGTCTCGCCGAACGCCAGATCGCCTAGGAGCCCACCATGCGCAAAGTCCTCTTTCTCTTCGGCCAGCTCAACGACGATGACGTTGAGTGGATGCTCACCGCGGGCGCCCGGCGGTTGGTCTCCGCCGGTGGAGTCCTGATCGAGCAGGGGGTGCCGGTAGACGCCGTCTTCATCCTCCTGGAAGGAAAGCTCGCCGTCTGGCTCCAGGGGAAGAGAGGGCCGGACCGGGAGATCGCCCGCCTGAACGCCGGAGAGATCGTGGGAGAGATGTCCTTCGTGGACGCTCGCCCCCCCTCCGCCACCGTCAAGGCCCTGGAGGACTCGACCGTCTTCGCCCTCTCCAGGGCCAGCCTCACCCGCAAGCTCGCCGCCGATCCCGGCTTCGCCGCCCGCTTCTACCGGGCGCTGGCGATTTATCTCTCGACCACCGTCCGCGAGCGCCACCGGGATCTGGGCACTGGCGTCGGGATGGAGGGAGATGCTGACGAGGAAGATGAAGCCGACGAGCTCGACCCTAACGTTCTGGACGGTGTCTACCTGGCGGGGGAGCGGTTTGACCGGATGGTAAAGCGGGTGATGGTGTCGTGAGGAGCTCAGCGGAAGGCTTGGAGGTCGCATGAATGACAATGAAGAAGTATCAAATGCTGTCGATGAGCTTGAGCAGCAATGGATCTCCTGCCATCTTTACTACCATGAGGATTTGAATCGTGTAGTCAGCGGGTATGTTCAGCCCGTGGTTTTGGCTCTCGTCGCCGCCGCCCAGATTGATGCTTTCTTTTTCGTTCGTTATTCCTTGGGCGGCCCTCACATCCGGTTACGGTTGCGGTTTCTTCCTGGATTCAAGGATGAGGTCTTGACTGCGGCTCAGAGCTTCGCACGAGAGTTCCTCGAACGTGCCCCTTCGACCAAGTCACTGGACGAAGAGTTTGTTCGCAGGATAACCGAGTCTATTCTGGCTTTTGATCCCAACGAAACCGACAACACGATCTATCCGGACAATTCGTTGAGTATAAGGCCGTTCCGTCCAGAGGTTCAGCGTTACGGAGGCTCTCGCCGCCTTCAAGCATCTCTCGATTTTTTCGTGCTGTCAAGCGTGACGGCCGTCGAGTTTCTGGAGCGGTACGGTGATGCTTCGCGATCGATTCAGCTGGAAATCGGATTGTGCCTGCTGCTCAAGCAGGCTATTGGTTTCGCTGCGGATGAAACCGAGTTGCTCGATCTCCTGAGGTATGGGATGGACTCCTGGAGCAGCGGGGGTCCACCAAAGATCATAGACAAAGCCGACAAGGTCTTTGGGCTTCAGAAGGAAGCCTTCGTCCAGCTTTTCAGGGCAAGCTTGGGAGAGGTTCGTTCCTTATTGGAGGATGGCGAGATCGCGAGTAAGGCTGTTGACTTCCTAGTGTTGGGTGCAGCCAGGCTTTCGACGGCGGTAAGCGGTGCCGACCGCCCGACCCGAAGCTCGAATTGGAGGCAGTCAACTGCATATGTCCGCAACGCGTCTGGGAATTGGCAATGCCGAGGAGGTCTATATCAGTCGTCTCCTGACCTCGACTCTGCGCGAGCTGAGCACGATTGGGGAGGAAGACATTTCCTGGCTTGGCGAGGAGATGGCAAACGCGACTGCGGAGAATCAAGGAGAAGCCTTGAGCAGCCTTCTACCGGGTGCTCTTGCCGCGTTCGCCGCTGCTTCCAATGGCTCCAGATGAGCCTCGCAAGGCGCGGTCAATTCATTATTAATCCAGGTACTTCGACGGCCTGAGATGCCGTAGCGCGCTGTAGCAGTCCCTCTCTGATCAGGCGGCGGGTCAAGGTCAATTGCCCCTTCTCATCGAGTCCGGGGATCTCCTTCACACGGAACTGCGAGTGGTCGCGGATGAACTCCAGCGCCCGCTGCAAGTGCAAGGGGCCGGAGACCTTTTGGTCAGCGAACCAGATCGCTATCTGCAAGTTGCGGTCATGATCAAAGGTCTCGCCGACGACACAGAGGATATCTCGGTGTTTCGCGATTTCGGATTGGAGGGAGAGTTCTTCAGGCTCCAAGAGCTGGGTGAAGTATCCATCCAAGGGGAAGCTCTGGAACCTCACACGATTGCGCTTGACGGCGGCGAGCACGTCGTCGAACGAGATTTCTTGAAATTTTTCCATCAAATCTTTAAATATGTCCCCCATTCGTTCGGAGATCTCTCTGCTCTCGACGAACCCGGGCGGAAGCGCTCTGCGCAACTCCTGAGAATGGACCGCTGCGCACTCGGTTGCGATCTTCAGGAAATCCATCCAGTACAGTGGGCTGATGCTCGCTGTCAGGTGAAGACAAACGCTATCCTGGGCGACGGCATAATGGGGCATTCCACGCGGGATGTACAGCAGATCGCCGGGCTTGAGGGAGATCTCTGCTAGCAGCGGAGTTTCGGTGCGGTGATACCACTCCTTGGAAAAAGAGAGGTTCTTTTTTTGGGATAGAGGTATCTGTAAGAGCGAGAATTCATGAAGCCTCCAGATCTTCTCGCCTTCTAAATGTAATATAAGGACATCATGTTCATCCGTATGAATCGGGAACGTCTTCGCTCCTTTCGGGGTCAAGTAGGCGTTGACGCCGATGTCGGCGTGGAAGACCTTGCCCAAGGCTTTGACCAGTCCCAGCAGGGTGGGCCAGTCTTCCATGTGGTTCAGGACCAGCGAGCTGCCTTTCGACAATGCCGTATAAGCAATGTCCACGCCGATCTCACGGTTGCGATATTTCTCTCTCCTATCTTGGGCTCCTTCGGGTGCCTTGATCAGGATTCCGTCCGGCAGGCCCGGACGCACCGAGGCCAACCAACTGTCGACGTCAACGAGCGAAAAATAATGGGAGAACCTGTCCGGTTTGTTGTGCAGATGCAGAAAGCACTTCTCCCAATAGTTTTTTAGGAACTCATTAATGGTTACTGGGGCAAGCAAGTCGCTGAAGGATTCTGCCGCCTGCTTCATCGCAACACCTCTCTTGGTTGGCGAACTCTGAGTTGCTGGTGTTCGAAAACGCGACCCGCCCCTTGCACCTTTAGGTGCCAAAGGGCGGGCCGTTCATCTAACTAACTACAGGTTCCAGTGCCAGAGTTCTCGATGCACTTCCCGGAGCCAGTGTTAGACACTTGCTCCAGAGCCGTGTCAGCGCCCCCGCTGACCGAGTCGAGGTCGTCGTCATTGAGGGTCTCGATCTCTACTTTGGGGTCCTGGTGATCAGGCATGTTGTTCGTCCCTTCTGAGAGATTCTTTCTCTCTGTTGTGGTCCAGCACCATGGCGGAGAAATTTCCGTTTAAGGTGTTGACCGCTAAGCTGTCGATCGATAGCTCGAAGCCTCGACGATGCATGGAAGCATCGAAAGGGAAGTCAATGGGCGAAGGTAAAGCCTCTTCGAAGTTCAGGTATGAAGTTTGAGCCCTTCGAAGACTCGAGGCGAAAAGGCTGCACAGTGCCGGAGAGCTGAAGTCGAGGAATTGCGGCTTCAGCCCTCCCTGATAGGTGCGCTCGGAATAGAAGCCCACAGGTGGTAGATCATACTGAAGGCGCCAGTTATTGATCGAGCGATATGCCTCTGGCTCGGACAAACCTTCCGCCAGACTGCGGAGGCTCTCGATTCCGAATGTCCAACGGCAGCGGCGCAGTACCAGGTTGTCGTAGGTCAACCGACTGAAGATCCTGAAGTCATCATCTCCTTCGGAGTGGGCGGGGGGGAAGACGCCGCGAGTCTCGCCCGGCCCGAATACTAGAAGAAAGCGTAGAAGGTTTGAATGCCAGACATCGGCCAAGGAGCTCAAATTGACGGGGAGCAGGCGGTGGCCTGACGAATCGATCAAACGGAAGGTTTCTGACTCGAGGTCCGCCTGAATCGTAAGGTCCCCTATGTAGACCTTACGCTCCCGTGGGAGATCGAGATGCAGCCCTTGGACGTCCAAGACCTTCGATGCCTGAGGAAGATGAGCGTTCACCAAATTTCCCCCGGGATTCATCACCTCGAGGAGATCCGCTTCTTCCTCGCCGAGGTCGACGACTGAGCTCGCGATGAGGTAATTGAGCAGCCGCCGTTGTAGAGGTTCTCTCAAGACTGGCGTGACGCGGCTCAGATAGCGCCCGGTGCCCTCGTGAAGGTGATTGAGCACCCATGAGCGGCCCTCGGGGTCGGCGGGTTGAACGAAAACGCAGGAGCCTACGAGCGGAGCATAGCGAAGAGGCAGGCTATCGAGAAGCGCCGCGAGTTGTCGCGCCGGAAGGAGATCCTTCGTCGGCAGTACTCTCATCAATTCTTTGGACTTCTCGAGGAGACTTTCGCGGCTTTCCCTCAGCCGTTCGAGGGCGGGAATGTGCAAGGGATCGAAGGTACTGGTGGGGGACTGATTGGCTGTCTTGTGAAAACCGATGAATTGCTTCCACAGAGAAGCAAAGCCCGTGGCGACTTCGGTGAAGGGGATCTGTCGCCGATCCGGCTCATGATCCCGCCACCAAGCGGCAAGAGTATGTAGAACGTCGTGACGGTGGTTGAACAGGCCCGCAAAGCGAGAAATGAGCCGAGTGCTCCTCAGGATCCCCTGCACCGTGGCCGGCGAGATCTGCAGGATTTCCCGGTCGCCACCTCGGTGTCCCGTCCCTTCGAGAAACACATCCTCGAAGAAGCTTGCCGAGGCCGTACCTGGAGGCTCGCCACCCTCCCGTGGCGCAATGGTATCTTGGATTACGGAGAAGAGACCTTCCATCTCTTCGACCGTCTGCTCGGGCCAAGCAGACGCCGCGAAGCCTTCTTCGAGTTGCACGAGCTTCTCAAAGGCTTTTGCGGCAGTGCTCAGGAGGGCCGCGTCAGGTAAGCCCAGGAGGAACTCCCCGATTCTCTTCTCTAGCCATGGCTCGTAAGTCGGCCAGGGAGGCATGATGAGGAGGAGGCCGAGATCGATGAGTTGATCGAGGCCGCTCCGGCTTCGCGGCTCCGTCGTTTCGCCTGCGCTGGCTCGCCGCCCGTCCAGGAGGAGAGCCAAGAGTCTGTCATACTGAACCGCGTCGTCTCTCAAGATGTAGCGGGCTGCATTCAAGACCGGGTTCGATAGCGTTACCTTCGTTCTCGTAGGTGGAACGAAGCGGAATGCCGAGGATTCGGGATCGAAAGTCCAGTGGCTCCCACGCAGGAATCGATATTGACCGGCCTCTAACTCCTCAAGGCTGTGGTTCCAGGCGACCAGAGACCGCTCCCGCACAGCCGGATGCCTCATGAGGAGAGCCTGGAACTGTTCGATTCTCGGTCGGTCCGCGCGCACCAAAGAGATTTCGCGTTGAGGAGAACTGGCGAAGCGGAAGCTCCCGGGGCAGGATTGTGCCTGAACATTCCCCAGAGCATAAGCGGTAAGTGTCGAATTGGCAGATAGCTTGGTGGCGGCCCGGGTCACGAAGCGCAGGAAGCTCTGTTCCCACTTGGCGGGCTTAAGCGAAGAGCCTGAGGATCCTAGAGAAGGGGCCTGAGCGCGAAGTTTTTGCACTAGCCCTGCCCTTCCGAGGGCTATGCCCCGGAGGAAACGGCGATCCTGGATCAGGTCGATGACGTGACGCCGCTCGCGGAGGAACTCGCTTATGTAAAGGGCGGTAAAGGAGCATTCATTTTCACGGAGTTGGTCTTCGAGGACCACAATGCTCTCAGCCAGACTGGTCGAAACCTGCAAAAGCTCGGCCCAGTGCGCCCTTCCACGGTACATTCCGATTTCACGGCCGTTGAAACAGTTCCGTTTGACCGTCAATAGGAACCGGCGGGTCGCCGGGTCGAATCGGGCGAGAGTGGCACCAATCATCTCGGCCATCGATTTTCTGAATTTTTCGAGTTTCTCCTCGAGGAGATTCCGATTTTGCAGAAGCGCGAGGCAGGCTGGGCTGGTGAGCGGCTCGATCGCTTGCGCTGCGAGGCCTGCGAGGCGGACTGTAACAGGAGGGGCAGACATGCCCGAGTGGGTGACGCAATTTTCTAGGGTGGTGTCTCTAGTCATAAGAAGGTGAGGGACTCTCTTAGTGAGTGCATGCTGGCAGAATCCCCTCTAACACTTACAGTGCCGCTAAAATAAAAAACGGGACAAATTCACTTTATTCTTAAGTCCATGGAGATGGATGGCCCAAGCCTCTAGCAGAAGTTGCTACTCATGAGGCGAGTCGGTAGACTAGGCTTTGGGGAGTTCTATGCACTGCCCGCAATGCCAATCTGAAAACCCCGTCGGCATGAAGTTTTGCGGCCAGTGCGGGTCGAAGCTGGCGGTGGTGTGCGCCAAGTGCGGCACGGAGAACCCCCCCGGTTTCAAGTTCTGTGGTGAATGCGGCTCCCCCCTGGGAGCACCCAAGCCGGATTCGCCCCCTCCAGCCTCTGAGCCCCATTTTTCCCCAGCCCAGACCTACACCCCGCCCCACCTCGCCACCCAGGTCTTCCAGTCCCGCTCCGCCCTCGAAGGCGAGCGCAAGCAGGTCACCGTCCTCTTCTGCGATCTCGTGGGCTCGACGTCCCTGGCCGAAAGGCTGGGGCCGGAGACCATGCACCTGCTGCTGAACCGATTTTTCGAGCTGGCTCTCTCGGAGGTCCATCGGTACGAGGGGACGATCAACCAGTTCCTGGGGGACGGCTTCATGGCCCTGTTCGGGGCTCCCATCGCTCATGAGGATCATGCACGGCGGGCGGCCCTCGCCGCGCTGGGATTGCAGAAGCTTCTGGATGAGCACCGCGCCGAACTGGGAGAGCGGGAGGGGATGGAGCTCAGGGTCCGGATGGGGATCAACACCGGGTGGGTGGTGGTGGGCGGGATCGGCGACCAGCTCCGGCGAGACTACACGGCGGTTGGGGACACGACGAACCTAGCCGCCCGCCTGCAGCAGCTCGCCGAGCCGGGGACCATCCTGGTCAGCGAGGAGACGAGCCGGTTCCTTCAGGGGGCGGCCCGGCTGGAAGCTCTCGGGCCGCTTCAGGTGAAGGGCAAGGAGGCCCCCGTCCAGGCCTTCAGGCTGCTGAGCATCGGCTTCCTGCAATCCGAGCAGGCGGTGTTGGGCGGCATGGCTCGGTCCCCCTTCGTGGGCCGCCAGCGGGAGATGGCGACCCTCGACGAGTTGCGGCAGCGGGCCGCCGGAGGGGAAGGGCAGGTGGTGGGCATCGCGGCCGAGGCCGGCGCGGGCAAGTCGCGGCTGGTCTACGAGCTCCAGCGCCGGTTGTGGGATCAGCCTGTCCTGTTCCTGGCCGGGCGCTGCATCTCCTACGCGAGCGGTGTCCCCTATCTGCCCATCCTCTACATGCTGCGCAACGACTGGGGGATCGCCGAGGCCGACGATCCCGCGACCGTGGCCGCCAAGATCGCCGCCAGTCTGCAACGGGCGGGGATGGAGGCCGGGGAGTCGCTCCCCTACCTGCTCCAGCTCCTCGGCGTCGAGGAGGGGACCGAGCGGCTGGCGGAGCTGAGCTCCCAGGCGATCCAGGCACGGACGTTCCGGATTCTGCGCCAGATGATCCTCAACGCCGGCCGGGGGAACCTGGTCGTTCTCGAGATCGAGGACCTGCACTGGGTGGACAAGACCTCTGAAGACTTCCTCGCCTTTCTCGTGGAGGGGCTGGTCGCCGCCCGCATGCTGCTGCTGGTCACCTACCGGTCCGGCTACCGGCCGCCCTGGATCGAGAAGTCCTATGCCACCCAGGTCACGCTCTCGCGCCTGAACGAGCAGGAGAGTCAGGCGGTGGTCCGGTCCGTCCTGGGGCAGGCCGAAAACTCGGGCGCCCTGGTCGAGACGGTGTTGAGCAAGGCGGAGGGGAACCCCTTCTTCCTGGAGGAGCTGGCGCGGTCCGTTCTGGAGCGTCCGGACGTCCTGGTCCCCGATACGATCCAGGGCGTGCTGATGGCCCGCATCGACCGCCTGCCCGAAGAGCACAAGCGGCTTCTCCAGACGGCTTCCGTCCTGGGTCGGGAGTTCTCCCTCCCTCTCCTGACGAAGGTCTGGGAGCAGGAAGAGGAGCTGACGCGGCTCCTCTCGGATCTCAAGCGGTGGGAGTTCTTCTACGAGGAGCCCACGGCGGAGGAGCCGAGGTACCTCTTCAAGCATGCCCTGACGCAGGAGGCGGTTTACCAGACTCTGCTGAAGAGCCGGCGCCAGTCGCTGCACGCGGCGGCCGGCCGGGCGTTCGAAGAGCTCCACGCGGACCGTCCGGAGGAGGTCTACGACCGGCTGGCCTATCACTGGTCCGAGGCCGGGGACGCGGAGAAGGCGGTCCATTATCTGGTCCTCTTCGCCGGGGAGGCGGCCCGCCGCTACGCTCATGCCGAGGCGGTCCAGGCTCTCCAGGAGGCCCTCGGGCACTGCGCAAGGCTGCCTGAACCGGAAAGGGACCGCTGCCGCCTGGAGGTGATCCTGCGGCTGGCGGAGTCGCTCCTGCCCCTGGCGCGCTTCCCGGAGACCCTGGAGCTGTTCCTCCAGAACCGGGTGCTGGTGGACCGGCTCGGCGATCCGGCGCTGGCCGGGCCGTTCTACTTCTGGCTGGCCCACACCTACAGCTATCTCGGGGATCAGGAGGCGGCCGCGAGCAACGCCCGTCTCGCCATAGCGGCGGCGCGGCGGCGCGGCGACGCGGCCACCGAGGGGAAGGCCTGGTACGTGCTCTGCCGGGACGCCTTCTGGTCGGGCCGCTTCTCCGAAGGGATCGAGCACGGCCGCGAGGCCCTCGCCCTGCTGGAGCGGAGCGACGATCCCTGGTGGCAGGGGCAGGCCTACTGGGTGGCGGGATTCCACCATTACGTCCTCGGCCAGTTCGAGGAGGCGTTCGACAAGATGAAGTGGGCGGAGGCCATCTGGCGCGCCTTGCAGGACCCCCGCCTCGATCCCTCCTGGAGCACCGGCTACTTCCACGCTTCCCTCGGGGACTGGGAGCTGGGGATCGAGGAGTGCCGGGGAGGGCTGGAGCGGGCCCAGGATCCCCTCAACACCGCGGCGGCCCGGGGCTTCCTGGGCTACGCCCTGCTGGAGAAGGGGGATCTCCAACGGGCGATCGAGGCGCTGGAGGATTCCACCGGGCGGCTGCGCCGGGCCGGGATGCAGCAGCTCCTCGGCTGGTTCTCGGCGTTTCTGGCGGAGGCCTATCTCCGCTCCGGGAGAGCCGACGAGGCCCGGGACTATGCCTACGAGGCGCTGGCGGTCACGGAGGCGGTCCGCTTCCGGTACGGCAGCGGCATGGCCCAGCGGGCCCTGGGACGCATCGCCCGGGCGGACGGGAATCCGGAGGAGGCGGAGACCTGGCTCCAGGAGGCCCTGGAAAGCTTCCAGTCGATCCAGGCTCCCTTCGAGGTCGGCCGCACCCGGCTCGAGCTGGCCCGGCTGGCCGGGGCCGGCTCGGAAAAAGCCGCGGTGCACCTGGAGGCGGCCCGCCGGATCTTCGCGGAGCTGCGGCTTCCGGGCTATCTGGAGAGAGCCGAGCGGCTCGCCGGGGCGGCGTCGCTGGAGCGGTCGGGCGGCCCGAACACCAGGTAGGCCTTCGCCTCGGGGTCACGGTCGGGACCACAGACGACCTTGACGTGGCTGAGGAGACGGAGGCAGGCGCCCCCGGGTCCGAGCGCGGCCACCGGCCAGCGGTCCGGGGCCGTCCAGAACGTGTCATACCCCGTCCAGGCGAGCAGGGCGTCCCGCTTGGCGGGCGAGCACAGCCCCCGCCGGACCAAGCCTTCGAAGAGCGACGCCCAGCGCGGCTCCCGGCGGGGCTGGCAGGGAAAGGAGCCTTCGAGGCCGACCCGCGGCAGGATCTCCTCTATCACGTCGAACGAGAGATGGAGCCGTTCGACTCCGTTGAAGAGATGGACGACCTGCTCGATCGCGGGGATCAGCTCGGGGGCCATGCTGCCGAGATAGTGGAGAATCCCGGCCGGCTCCAATCCGAAGATCTCCAGCCGGACCGCGTCGCTCCCCCGGGCCCTCAGGTTGAAGACGTAGAGCAGGGTGGCCGAGGCCGGCAGGGCGTCGAGGCAGGCGAGGATCAGCGCCCTCTGGCCGGCCGGGAGCGGATGGCCCAGGAGAATCGGCAGCAGGGTCCCGGTGAGCCAGCCGGGATCAGCGCCTCTCGGGAGCTTGGCGCAGACGACGGGGACCGACGCCCGGTCCAGGTCGAATTCCAGCCAGACGGAGCGGACGGCAGCGAGCGGCCTTTCCGGCTCGGCCCAGCGCGCGAGAAAGTCACGGGTCGAGGAGGGGGAGCTCCATCGTCAGGCCGCTGGCATCGCGGGCCGTGCGGAGGCGCAGGGACAGGTCCACCGGGGAGGAGCCTGGCGCGAGGCGCAGCTCCAGGGTGCCCTGGCATTCTCCAGGGAGGGTCCGGGCCAGCCGGCGGAGCCGCTCGACGGTTTCGGAGTCGAAAAGCGGTGGGACCAGCCGCGGCTCGAGGACCGTGAGCCAGTCCGCGGAGGTCAGCGGCGCTAGACGGGAGGCCAGGCGGTATCGCCCCCGGCGGCCTTGTCGAGGTCGTCGTCCGGAGAGCTCCCGATCGCTGTCGAGAAGCTCTCCGACGTCTTTCAGGGTGAGGCGATATCCCCGGTCGCTCGCCCAGCGGAGCGCCGCGTCCGAGTCGCGGAGGACCGCCCGGGACTCGTTCAGCAGGTGGGGATCTTTCCGCAGGTCTTCCAGCAGGCGGTTCAGCTCAGGGCTGCTCATCACGTCTCTCCTTCCGTGAGGGGGTTGCTTCTACCCTGCTCCAATCGGAGCGGTAAATCAACCCTATGCAAGCGGTCGCATGCAAGAATCGTCCGGAGCGCCCTGTTCCCCCCGCGCCGCCGGCGGGTCGACCACGGTGAAGTGGAAGGTGGTGCCGATACCCGGCTGGCTGTCGAGCCAGACGCGGCCGCCCAGCTGATCCACGGCGGCCTGGACGATGGCGAGGCCGAGGCCGGTGCCGTCCGCCACCTGCGGGTGGGCGCGGACGAACTGCTCGAAGATCAGCGCTTGCATCTCCTCGGGGATGCCAAGGCCGTTGTCGGCGACCGAGATCCGCCAGTAGCCGTCGTCCTGCCGCTGGACGCCCAGGCGCACCCAGCGGTCCTCCTCCTCGGGGTCGGAGTACTTGACCGCATTACCTACCAGGTTGATCAGCGCCAGCTCGACCCGGGTGGCGTCGACCTGGACGTCCGGGATCGGCTCCTGGATCTCCAGGCGCACCCCTCGCTCTTCCGCCATCGTCTGCAGCTCCTCGACCGTCTCTACGATCAGCGCCCGCAGCGAGAGCCGCCGCCCCTGCGCCGTCTCCTCGCTCCCCTGGGCGATCGCCAGCGCCTGGACGTCGTCCGCCACCCCCTTGAGGCGCTGCAACGTCTGCTTCAGCGTGCGCACCGCCTTCTCCCGGCTGGCGGGATCGGGCGCGGCGTCGAGCAGGTGGATGGCGATCTCCGCCGTGGCCAGCCGGTTGCGCAGCTCGTGGGCCAGGTCGCGCCCGAAGCCGCCGAGCAGGCGGGCCCGCTCGCGGCGGTCGCGGAATCCTTCCTCCCGGAAGGTCGTCGCGGTGATGGTGGTGATCGAGGTCAGCGCCCGGTGAAGGCGCTCGGCGACCTCGATGGCGTAGTCGGGCGGCACGTTGCGCCGGAAGCTGCGGGCGTCCTCGCGCAGCGCCTTGTAGAGGATCTCCCCCAGGATCTCGAACTCGGCCAGGATCTCGTCGATGTCATAACCCTGCTCGCGGCGGAGCCGCGCCAGCTGGGTGAACTCCTCCCGCACCAGTTGCTCGGCGCCCAGATCCCCCTCGGCGGAGAGGTAGTCGGAGATCGAGCTCAGGACCTCGGGCATGCGGTTGAGCAGGGCCTCGGCCGGAAAGATCCGGCGCGGATGGACGTCCAGACGTTCGAGGAGGCGATCCAGCCAGGCGCGCGTCAGCTCGGTGGAGCGGCGCTGCAACTCGGTGCCCAGGTGGGCATCCAGAGCGAGGACGTTCTTCTTCTGACCCATAGCCCCCTCGAGATCCTGCTGTAGCGTGGAGTGGAACCGACGCAGGGATTCTAGCTCAAGGACCGCCGTACCGCGACCGCCCGACGTGCTGGCGCAGGCCGTGGAAGATCCAGGGCATGGTCTCGACGGTGCCGCGGTCGATGGCCCAGTGCGGGGTCAGGCCCCCGGTGTCCGTATAGAGCCGGCAGACGGCGAAGGTGCGACCGGGGCCCGCGGAGGTCAGGGTCCACGAGCCGTGATGGTCGGCGACGTTGCCCGAGCCGGGGACGTAGGACCACTCGATCTTCCAGGTCCTGCCCGCCGGGCCGGTCTCGATCCGCTGCCGGAAGCGGACCCGGTAGTGCCGCTCGCCCGCCGGGGCCGGGGGCTTCATCACGTGATCGCCCAGGACCGAGCCGTCCGGCTGCGGGCGGGCCTCGGACTTCTGCAGAAAGGGCATGAACTCCGACCAGTGGGCATAGTCGGTGAGCGCCCGGAAGACCCGCTCCGGCGGCGCCTCGATCACCCCCCGGCCCACCGCCTCCCGCGGCTTGCCGTGGCCAGGGGAGACCGTCTCCACCCAGACGTTGCCGGTCGGGGTCGGATACTGCACGCCGGGCAGGGAGCGGCTCGGACCGGCGAGCGCGAGGAGGAGCAGAAGGGGGATGAGGCAGTACATCGCGCGCCGATTCTACTCGCTGGCGGCCATCCGGGGCGGCGGAACGCCCATTGCAGGCACAATTCCCCGGCATGGCCGTGTGGATCGGGACCTCGGGATGGCAGTACCGGCATTGGGACAGGTCGTTCTATCCCCGCGAGATGGCGAAATCCGACCAGCTCCGGTACTACGCCGCCCGCTTCCGCGTCGTCGAGGTCAATGCCACGTTCTACAAGCTCCCCGGGCCGGGAGTGCTCGGCGCCTGGGCCGTCCAGACGCCGGAGGACTTCGTCTTCGTGGTCAAGGCGAGCAAGTTTCTCACCCACTTCAAGAAGCTCAAGGAGCCGGAGGAGCCCGTCGAGCGGCTGATGAGCCGCGCCCGCGAGCTGGGCCCCAAGCTGGGGCCGATCCTCCTCCAGCTCCCGCCCAACATGCACCGCAACGAGGAGCGGCTGGACGCGGCGCTCGCCCTCCTCGCTCCCCAGGCGCGGGTCGCCGTCGAGTTCCGGCACGACTCCTGGTACGCCGAAAGCGTCCGCGAGGTGCTCGCCAGGCATGGGGCCGTGCTCTGTCTCGCCGACCGTGGCGGACCGATCACTCCCACCGGCGCGGAGTGGCGGACCGCCGGCTGGGGATATCTGCGCTTCCACGGCGGCACGGCCTCGCCTCCGGGCTGCTACGAGGAGGAGGCGCTCGGCGCCTGGGCCGACCGGGCGGTGGATCTCTGGGGCGCCGAGGCGGACGTCTACACTTTCTTCAACAACGACTGGTACCGTTGCGCCCTGCGCGACGCCGGCAGGTTCGCCCGCCTCGCCGAGGACCGGGGGCTGCGGGCCACGCGGGTGGCGTCACCCGAGGCGATCGACGTAGGGTAGGGATGGGGATGGGGATCGAGTGGTAAGGCGGTGAAGCGCCGGACCGTCCCGCGCCTGGTCGGGCTGGCGCTCCTGCTGGTAGTCCTGGTCTGCGTCTGGCCCTACCTGAAGAACCTGGTGCGGGTCATCCGCCTCTACCGCGAGCCGCCGCCGGCGTCGCTGCCGGTTCCCGTGCAGGGGATCGTGCCGTCGCAGCTCGCTGACACCTGGGGCGCCGCCCGGAGCGAGGGGCGCTCCCACGAGGGGATCGACATCTTCGCCCCCCGCGGCACGCCGGTGATCGCGGCCACCCATGGGGTGGTGGTGCGCAAGGGGTGGAACCGGCTGGGCGGCCGGCGGGTGACCGTCCTCGGCCCCGGCGGCTGGTCCCACTACTACGCCCATCTGGACGGCTGGGCCGATCCCGGCACCGGCGACTGGGTGGAGGCCGGGACGGTGCTCGGCTACGTGGGGGACTCGGGGAACGCCCAGGGGACGCCGACCCATCTGCACTACGGCATCTACGTGGAGGGGGAGGCGAGGAATCCCTACCCGCTGCTGGCGCCGGCCGCCGGGCTGGGCCTCAAGCCCCCGCGGCGACCGCCTCGACCTGCTCGCGCACCTTCCGGATCTCCTCGGCGGCGGCCCGCCGCCAGACGCCGTTCTGGCGCCGCTTCTCGATGACGCCCGGGTTATAGCGCACCGAGGTCACCAGCTTTCCCGCCAGGTTGAAGACGTGGGCGCGGCCGCGGTCGCCCACCACGACCAGCGTCTCGCGCCGGGTGTCGAAGAGCAGGTCCTCGGGGGTGGCGCGGGCGAGGTCGGCGAGCGCCATGCGGGTGGGGCGGTCCCCCTCGGCGTGGCGCTGCTGGCCGTGCTGGGTGCGGCGCTCCTTGCCCCGCCCGTCCTTCTCCAGCCGCCGGGCGAGGGCGTTGGCGAGCCCCTCGATCCGCCGCTCGATCGTCTCGGGAGGCGTCCGGGGGGAGCGCTCGAGCTGGGCCTCGATCCCCACCAGCACCCCCTGCGCCCAGCGCACCGCGTCCCCCCAGGGGATGGCGCCGATCTTGTCGTAGAGGTTCTCCAGCGGCTCCCCCCCGGGCCCCCCGGGCCCTCCGGGCCCCGCGGGCCGATGCCGACCACGTTGACGCCGAACCGCCGGCGGTGGCGCCTGGCACGGGTGGAGATCACCTGCAGGGAGACGGCGAACGGCCGCCGCGAGCCCGACGGATCGGGCGCCTGGTACCAGCCGGCGGTGACCTGGGCGTGGATGCGGTAGCTGTCCTCGCGCTGGCGGAAGGCGGGGATGAGGTCCCCCGCGAGTTCCGCCTCCGGGACCACCACGGCGACGATCTGTGGCGAGTCGCGGTAGACGAGGTCCACCCGCGGATCGCGCCGCTGGAGCAGCCACTGGCCGAAGTCGACGAAGCGGGGGAGGCCGGCCGGACCCCAGCCGGCGAACACCTGCCGGCCGTCGGCGGGGGCCGAGTGCTCGCAGGCCGCCGTCTGGCAGCGCAGGCAGAGCACGCGCCCGGGCTGGAACAGCGCGCTGTGGTGGAGGAGGGCCTGCACCGCCTCCTGGAGCGACTCCGCGGCGTCGCGGCCCGCCTTCCCGAGCTGCCCGTCGCGCAGGGCCGTCGGCAGGGCGAGCCGCAGGTCGATCTGCTCGCCGCGCCCGGCCACGAGATGGCCGAGCGGGTGACGGTCGATCCGGTCCCGGACCTCGTCGATCAGGAGCTGAAGGGCTTGGCGGATGCGTTCTTCACGTTCGGCGGCGTCGGGCACGGCGTCCTCCCTGGCGGGCAGAGAGTGTAAACGCCAGGTCCGGGTGTCTATTCCACCGGGCCGGCTGGACCATCGGCCGCGAGCAATTCGTCGAGGGTGGCTCTCAGGGAGGGGATCTGCGTCTCTACGACGCCCCAGACGACCTCGTCGAGGATCGCGTCGTAGCCGTGGATCAGCACGTTGCGGAAGGCGATGATGCGACGCCTGTCCGGGATGCTTTCCGCAAGACCCGGATCGAGCTTGGTGAGCTTGCCGAGCGCCTCTCCCAGAATTTCGAATTGACGCTCCACGGCCGAGCGGAGCATGGGGTTCTCGACGTACTCCCCGAAATCTCGCCTCTCCGTAAACCGCGCGATGAGCTCGGCGGCCTGCTGCATGTCGAACACGAGCTTCCGGGATTCAAGCCGCATAGAGGAGGGTTCTCGAGGGCTGGATTCCCTGGAGGAAGTAGGGGTTCCTGATCGCGGCGGTCATCACCAGATCGATCGGCCGCCCGAACAGCGTCCCGAGCTCTTCCAGGAGCCCGAAGTAGCGGTCGGCCATCTCGGCCGGAGAGGCGGGCGCGAAGTCGACGAGGAAGTCGAGGTCGCTCCGGGAAGGATCGAACCTCTCTCCCGCTCTTTCAGCCGCTGATCCGAAGACCTCCAGTCTCCGGACGCCGAAGCGCTCGCAGAGAGCGGCAAGCTCTTTCTGATGGTTCGCGACGATCCGGTGCATCGATCTCTTTCTGAGCTTAGGCGGGAACCGCCAGCCCGCTCTCCAGGGCCGCCACTGCCGCCACCGCCGCGGCGGGATCGGCGGCGGCGCCGGCTTCGGCGAGCGCCCCGGCGACCGCCTCCACGGTGCGGCGCAGGTAGTCCGGCCGGGTGACCGTATAGCCCATGTGGCCGACGCGGAAGGAGGTGGCCTTCACCGCGGGGTGGAGGCCGCCGGCCACGATGACCCCCCGGGCGGCGATCCGCGGCAGCAGGGAGGCGTCGATCCCCTCGGGGAAGAGGAGGACGCTCAGGGTGTTGCCGGTCACCGCCTCGCTCCGCGGGACGAAACGGAGGCCGAGCGCCGTCCAGGCGGCCCGCAGCGCCGCGGCGGCGCGGGCGTGGGTCTCGACCCGCGCCGCGATTCCCGCTTCCAGGATCTCTCCGAGACCCACTTCCAGCGCCATCACCAGCGAGGTGGCCGGAGTGGCGAAGTAGCCGGGCTTGCGCTCCTCGTAGGCGCGGTGGACGGGGAGCCACGACCGCCAGTCGAGGAACATGGCGGGGGGCGCGGCCCGGCGGGCCTCCCGGGCGGCGAGCGCCCGCTCGCCCGCCACCATCAGCGCCAGGCCGGGGGGCAGGCCGATCGCCTTCTGCGAGCCGGTGAAGTAGAGGTCGGCCTCCCAGGCCGCCATCTCGAAGCGCTCGCCGGCGGTGGCGCAGACGCCGTCGAACACGGCGAGAGCCCCGGCCTCCCGGGCGAGGCGGCAGAGGGGCTCGGGATCGACCCGCACGCCGGTCGAGGTGTCCACGTGGGTGGCGAAGAGGGCCTTGACCGGACCGCTCCGCGCCAGCGCCTCGCGCACCGCCTCGGGGGTGGGAGCGTCACCAACGGCCGCCGCCACCTCGGTCACCTCGGCCCCGTGGCGGCGGAGGATCTCGGCCATCCGCTCCGAGAAGTAACCGGTATTGACCACCACCGCCCGCTCGCCCGGCTCGACCAGGTTGGCCGCCGCCATGTCCATGGCGAGCGTGCCGCTGCCGGCGACGATGAACGGCTGGCTCGTGGCATCGGCGCGCCAGACCTCCCGCATCCGCTCGATTGAACGCCCGAAGGCCTCGATCAGGCGGGGCGCCGTATGGCCGGGGGGAGGGGCGGAGGCCGCGGCGAGGACGGCCGGCGAGACCTCCACCGGGCCGGGGATCATCAGCAGGGGGGTGGGAGTCGCCATGGCTGGCTATGGTAGCAGGGGCAGGCTCCAGAGCTCGCGGCCGGTCACGCCGTCGTCGGCGGTGAAGAACAGATGGCCGCCCAGCGGGGTTAGGCGCGCCGGGGAGGAGGAGGAGGGGCCGGGAGCGATGTCCTGCACCCGGCGGGTGCCCCGGGCGGTGCCGTCGCTCGTCCACAGCTCGCGGCCGTGGAGGCCGTCCCGGGCGGAGAAGAAGAGGCGGCCGCCGGCCGCGGTGAGGCCCTGGGGATCGGAGGAGTCCGGGCCGGGGACGGTATCCCGCACCAGGACGGTCCCCTGCGGCGTGCCGTCGGTCTTCCAGAGCTCCGTGCCGTGCTCCGGGTCCCAGGCGCGGAAGAAGAGCGTCCCGCCAACCGGGGTGAACTCGGGGTCGTAGAACGGGGAGGTGAACGGGAGCCCGGCGGCGGTGAGCAACTGGGCGTTGCCGCCGTCGAGCCCCCGCCAGACCACGAAGCGGCCGTCGTCGTCGGCGCTGTTGCTGCGGCCGAGGAAGAGGATGCTACCGGCGAAGGCGAAGGGGAACTCGGCTTCCACGTAGGGCGGATTGTCCGGACCCGGCGGCGGCGGGTAGGCCGCCACGGTCCCGGCGGCGGTGCCGTCGGTGCGGAAGACGCCGGAGAAGCCGCTGCGGATCTCGAAGTAGACGGTCCCGTTCAGGACCGTGTAGCGCACGAGGTCCTCCGGGCAGGGGCAGCCGAGATCCAGGATCGGATGGGTGCCGGCGGCGGTGCCGTCGCTGCGGAAGAGCTGCGGGGTCGTCTCGCGCAGGGCGGCGAAGTAGACCCCGCCGGCGAGCGCGGCGACGTCGATCACCTGGAGGGTGTCACCCGGGGGGCGGAAGGCTTCCGCGGTGCCCGCGGCGGTGCCGTCGCTGGTCCAGAAGGAGAAGGACGGCGGATCTCCGGGGAGCGCGGAGACCAGGAAGAGGAGCCGGTTTCCCAAGCCGCGCAGCGCGCTCAGCCGTTTCTCCGGGAAGGCGGCCAGCCGGAAGGTGCCGGCGGCCGTTCCGTCCGTGCGCCAGAGATCGGCCCCCCTCCCGTCCCCCTCGTCGAGGGTGAAGAAGGCGAGCCCGCCGGCGGCGGTGACCTGGGAGGCGCCGGCCGGCCCGGCGGAGGGGAGCGGCAGCGGCGAGGCCCCGGAGGCGTCGGCCAGCCAGATCCCGCGCGGCCCGCCGTCGCTCGCGGTGAAGACCACGCGGTCGCCCAGCATGGCGAGGTCCTGGGGATCGGAGGAGGACCGCGGCCCGGGCAGCCCGCCGAGCGGCCGGGTGCCCGCCGGCGTGCCGTCGGTCACCCAGGGCTGCGGGCCGTGGATGGGATCGGTGCCGGCGAAGACGGCCCGCGAGCCGAGCAGGGCGAGGTCGAGCCCGGGTCCCTCTCCGGCCAGAGGCGCCAGCACGGCCGTGCCTTCCGCCGTGCCGTCCGTCCGCACCAGCCGGGGGACGCCATCGATCGTGGCACGGAGCCAGACGGCGCCCGCCGCGGCGGTGAGGGCGGACGGGTTCGAGTCGCAAGGCCCCGGGCAGAGATCGGCCACCAGCCGGGTGCCCGCCCCGGTGCCGTCGCTGGTCCACAGCTCCGCGCCGTGGGCGGCGTCGCGGGCGGCGAACAGCACCCGGTGATCCCCCAGCGCGACCAGCGAGGAGCCCGGGAGGGGGGCGGGGCAGCCGCCCGGACAGCCGGCGACCGGCGCCGTCGAGGTCAGCCAGCCGCGGCTGGACCACAGGCGCGGCCCCGAGATCCCGTTGTCCGCCACGAAGAGGATGCGCCCGCCGCTCAGGGCGATCTGATCGCCCCGCAGGGCGGGGTTGTAATAGGGGCCGAGGCTGGCGTCCGGGAACCGCGTCAGGGGCCGGGTTCTGGAGCGGGAGCCGTCGCTGCGCCAGAGATCTACGAAGTCGGAATCCTTCGAGGCCGTGAAGACCACCGAGCCGTCGCCGGCAGGGCGGAAATACCAGGTGATCCGCGGAAAGTAATCGTGATTGGATTCGAAGAAGGCCGTGAGGTAGACCGTCCCCCGGGCGGTGCCGTCGCTCGTCCACAGCTCGCCGCTGGTCTCGCCGGACATGAAGAAGAGGCGTGAGCCCGAGGCGGTGAGCAGCCAGAGATACCCGGGTGCCAGGCTCCGCACGAGCCGGGTGCCCGCGTCGGTGCCGTCCGTGGACCAGAGCCCGAGAGCGTTCCGCCCGCTGCCCAGGAACCAGAGCCGCTTTCCCATCGTCACCAGGCTCCCTGGCGAGATCCCGGGAGTCTCCGCCGTGCCCTCCACCGACCCGTCCGTGCGCCAGAGGGAAGACTGCTCCGTGGTGTCGTAGGCTCCGAAGACCAGCCACCGGCCGTCGAAGACCGTGGGGCGGAATTCATCATAGATATAGGTGGAGAGCGGCCGGGTGAGCGGGAAGGTGCCGCCCGGGGTGCCGTCGGTGCGCCAGAGGCGGGGGGAGGACGGCGGCGAATCGCCGTAGGACTCGGCCAGGAAGAAGGCGAGGCCGGGAAGGCTCGCCACCATCCGCGGAGCCGAGCACTTCCCCAGCTCGCAGAACGCCCGCAGGCCCCGGGTGCCCCCGGCGGTCCCGTCCGTCACCCACAGGCGGGCGGCGGGATCGGCGGCGTCGGCCCGGGTCAGGAACACCACCCCGGCGGCGACCGTCCGGAGCTGCTCCGGGGCCGCGAGAGCGGGAGCGCCGGCGGCGGGAGGTCCGGGATCGACGTCGCGCACCAGCGAGGCCGGCCCGGCCGCGGCGAGCGCCGGCAGAGCGGCGAAGAGCAGGAGCAGAGGCAATGGATGGCGCCGGTATCGCATGAGTCTCCTAGGGATCTTCCGGAGTCAGCGGCAGGAGCCAGAGCTCCCGGCCGTTCACGCCGTCGTCGGCGCTGAAGAAGAGGCGGTCGCCGGAGAGCGTGAGCTTCCTGGGGATCGAGCGACAGGGTGCCGTCGGTCCGCCGGCCGACCGGCCGGGCGTCTCCGGGAGCGCCGCGGGTCACCCAGAGCTCGCGGCCGTGCTGGCCGTCGTCGGCGGTGAAGAGCAACCGGTCGCCGGCGGCGGTGAGCTCCTGGGGAGCGGAGGACGCCGGGCCGGGCGCGATGTCGCTGACCAGGAACGTCCCGGCCGGGGTGCCGTCCGTCCGCCACACCTCCTGGCCGTGCTCCGCCTCGCCGGTGACGAAGTAGAGGAAGCTTCCCGCGACCGCGGCGGGGGTAGAGGAGGGGTACTTGGGATCCACCCCCAGGAGCTTGACCTGCGACGTGCCCACGGCGGTGCCGTCGGACCGGAAGAGGGCGTACGGGTGGGGCTGGTCGTCGTACGCAGACCCGGTCTGGGCGATGAAGAACAGCGATCCGGCGAAGGGCACGAGAGTCGTGATGTTGAACAGGAGATCCGGACTGGCGTCGTTCGGCAGCACCGTCGAGGTGCCTTCCGGGGTGAGATCGGTCCGCGTCAGCCCGCCATCCAGAAAATAGAGCGCTCCCGCGAAGGGGAAGAAGGGACCCGGTGGACGGTCCACCCCGTCGAGGAACACGCGCGTCCCCGCCGCGGTGCCGTCGGTGCTCCAGAGTTGGCCCTTGCCCTCCGTGTAGGCCACGAAGAGGAGCAGGTCCCTGGCGGGCGTCAGGCCAGACACGGATTGCGGCAGCGAGAAGAGACGCGCGGTGCCGCCGGCCGTGCCGTCGCTCGTCCAGAAGCGGGTTCTCGGCGTCGGTGACGGTGGTGAAGAGGAGCTTGCCGCGGAACACCGTCACCTCTCCCAGGCGCTCGTCCGCGCCCGGTTGGAAGAGGATGGCGGTCCCTTCCGGGGTCCCGTCGGTCCGCCAGAGCCGGTCCACGAAGTCGCCGCCGGTCCAGCCGGTGAAGAAGCCGGCGTCGCCGATGCGGAGAAAGTGTGGTGGAGGATCGAAGGCCCCCGGCAACTGGCAACGGGTGGCTGCCGGCAGCGCCCGGGTCCCCTCCCATGTGCCGTCGCTGCTCCAGGGCATGCCGGCCCCGTCGATGCAGGTGAAGAACAGCGCGCCGCCCCGGAAGGGGAGGAGCCCCTGGGGGAACGAGCTCGCCCCCTCCTGCAGGGTCGCCAGGGCTCCGGTCCCCCCGGGCGTCCCGTCGGTGGACCAGAGCTCCGTGCGGGTCGCTTCGGAGAAGACCGCGAAGAAGACGCGGCCGTCGGCGGCGAAGATCGGCGGCGGCAATGGGTATTCAGAAGAGGTGACGGGGTGATCGGCCAGCGGCCGCGTGCCGGCCTGCGAGCCGTCGGTCACCCAGAGCTGATCCTTGAAGTAGAAGAAGGCCTTGCCGAGGAAGATCCCGGCGAGCACCGGTACGGAATCGCAGGCGCTGGAGCACAGGTCGATCCGCTTCCGGGTCCCCGCCCCCGTGCCGTCCGTCGTCCACAGGGATTCACCGTTCTCGGAGCTCTGGCCGGCGAAGAGGAGCGGGCCCGCGGAGCCGGGAAGCTCTCCCCAGATCGCCGCGGCGGCAGGACACCCCTGGGGACAGCCGTCGAGCGGCCGGGTGCCGGCGAGGGTGCCGCGGCTCGTCCAGAGCTGGCCGCCGATCGTGAACAGGAGATGCCCGTTCGTCGTCCCCAGGCGACCGATGGGGAGATATCCGCCGCCGGGCAGGGGAGCGAGGTGGGTCAAGGGGTGGGCGGAACGCGCGTCCGCGTCCGTGATCCAGAGCTGGAAATCCCCCTTTCCCTGGACGCCGAGGAAGACGGCGCGGTCTCCCAGGCCGGGATAGGGCGAGATCACCTGCGCGCCATGGCTGCGGCCGTCGAAGGGAGGCACCGGGCGGGTGCCGGCGGCGGTCCCGTCGGACGTCCAGAGAACCGGACCGCTCGGCGTGGAGTAGGAGCTTACGCCCTCGGTGAAGTACAACCGCGAGCCCTGCGCGAAGAGCGGATGCGGGCGAGAGAACGGCGGCAGGCTGAGTACCCGCTGGGTGCCCTGGACCGTCCCGTCCGATTGCCAGAGGGCGATCCCGGTGGGATCGTCGGCGAAGAAGTAGACGCGATCCCCGAGGAGGGCGAAGCCGCGCGGCGCGCTCCCGCCCGTCCCCGGAACGATCTCCCGCAGCCGCCGGGTGCCGGCCGGGGAGCCGTCGCTCCGCCAGAGCTCGCAGCCCCAGGCCGGCGTGCAGCCGGAGAACAGCAGGGCGCCGTGCAGGACGATGCCGGAAAACGTCGTCCGGCCATAAGGGTCCGAAAGATCGGAACCCAGGACGGTTCCCAGGGAGAACGTCCCCGCCCGGGTCCCGTCGGTCCGCCAGAGGAGGCTGGGAGCCGTGTATGCCTGGTTGACCAGGATGGGGGTGGCGAAGAGGACCACCTCTCCCGTCGAGCCCAGGATCCGCAGAGGGTCCGGGAACGCCCGCAGCCGTTCCGTGCCCGCCGCCGTGCCGTCGCTCGCCCACAGCGTGCTCGGTCCCACGAAGCCGGGGTACTGCTGGATGAACACCGCCCGCGAGCCGGCGCGGGCGAGCTGAGACGGGTTGGCGCCGTTGATGCCGGGTGCGTGCGGCCGGGGGTCGAGATCCCGCACCATGATGGGTGTCGCCGGCGTCGCCGGTGATGCGGCGGAGGCGGCGGCGGGAAGGCACGCCAGCAGGGCCAGCAGTACGGCGGAAGCGCGGAGCATGAGTACCCTCCCGGGCTGGGGATCGATGTCCTCCACTCTAACACTCCGCTGTGCGCTATATATAAAGGATGTCCCCCCCTCTCCCCAAGGTCCGCGTCGGCATCTCCGCCTGCCTGCTCGGCCAGGAGGTGCGCTACAACGGCGGCCACAAGCGGGACGCCTTTCTCACCGACACCTTCGGCCGCTATGTCGAATGGGTGGCGGTCTGCCCGGAGGTGGAGCTGGGGATGGGCACCCCGCGGCCGCCGATCCGCCTCGAGCGGCATCACGGGGAGAACGGCGAGGCGATCCGCCTCATCATGCCCAGCACCGGCGAGGACTATACGGACGCCATGCGCGCCTGGGCCGGGCGCCGGGCTGAAGACCTCGCGGCGATGGACCTCGACGGCTATGTGCTGAAGAAGGACTCGCCGAGCTGCGGCATGGAGCGGGTGAAGGTCTATCCCGTAGCGGGCGCTCCATCGAAAGACGGCCGCGGCCTCTTCGCCGAGGCGCTGATGGCGCGCCTGCCGGACCTCCCCGTCGAGGAGGAGGGGCGGCTCAACGATCCGGCGCTGCGCGAGAGCTTCGTCTCCCGGGTCTTCGTCCACCACCGCTGGCGGCAGGGGGAGAGGGAGGGGTGGACCCGCGCCGCCCTGATGCGGTACCACGAGCGCCACAAGTTCCTGCTGATGGCGCGCAACCAGAGCGCCATGCGCCGCCTGGGCCGCCTCCTCGGCGAGGCGGGGAAGCAGACGCCGGCCGCGGAGCTCGCCGCCGCCTACCGCGAGGAGCTGACCCGCACCCTCCACCGTCCCGCCACCCGGCGCGGCCACACCAACGTCCTCCACCACCTGGCGGGCTTCGTCTCCGACCCTCTCGACCGCGAGGACCGCGCCGAGCTGGCCGAGGCGATCGAGCGCTACCGCCTGGGGCTGGTCCCGCTGATCGTCCCGCTCACCCTGATCCGCCACCACGTCCGGCGGCAGGGGGTCGCCTATCTCCAGGACCAGGTCTATCTGGAGCCGCACCCGCACGAGCTGATGCTGCTCAACCAGGTGTAGGGCCGCCCCGCCGCCTTGCCAGCCGCCGCGCCTTTGCGCCATCATCGACTCCTTCAAGGAGGGAGCCGTTTTGAGAAAACTCACCCTTTCGCTCGTCAGCGCAGTATTCCTGCTCGCCGCGATCCCGTGCGCGGCCGGCATCCACTACAAGTCGGTCACCAAAACCGAGGCCGAGGGCTCCAAGGCGAGGAGCAGCGAGACCCAGGCGGAAGGCTGGGTCTCGGGCGAGAAGGCCAAGATCGTCTTCGTGGAGAGCAGCGGCAGCCCCATGACCCAGCAGGGGACCTACATCCTGACCAAGGATGGGGGAAAGACCCTGTACCTGGTCAATCCCAAGGACAAGACCTACGCCGAGTGGAGCCTCCAGGGCATGCTCGGGGCCGTCGGCGCGGTGATGAACGGCATGGGGCCGCTGCTCAAGGTGCAGTTCGACAACCTCAAGGTGGACCGGGTCGCGGAAGGGGACGGCGGCTTGGTGGCGGGGCTTCCCACCCGGCACTACAAGTCTCACACGACCTACACCATGACCATCAGGGTGCTCGGCATGGGCAACACCGCGAACGTGGTGAGCGAGCAGGACGTCTGGGCGACCACCAGGGTCTCCGACGTCGCCATGGGCGTCTGGCTGCGCGCCGAGCCGCTGCGGACGGGCAACGCCGAGTTCGACAAGCTCATCACCAGCCAGGCGGCCAAGTACCAGGGCTTCCCGCTGAAGGTGGTCACGGTCAGCACCTCGACGCCGCAGAAGGGGAACAAGGTCACCCACAGCACCGCCACGACCGAGGTGACCCAGCTCGAAACCAACGCCTCCGTTCCGGCCTCCTCCTTCGAGATCCCCGCCGGCTACAAGGAGACGCAGATCGTCCCCACGCAGCAGGGGGAGGAGCAGAACCAGCAGGAAGAGGAGGGGGGCCTGCGCGGCCTGCTGAAGCGGAAGAAGGGGAGCGGGGGAGGTCTATAGTGGGGGAGGATTCCTCCGCGGAGGACCAGCGCCAGGCCGAGCGGCTGGGCACTCGCGAGATCTACCGCGGGCGCACCTTCGACGTCGACGTCGACTGGGTGCGCCTCCCCGGCGGCCAGGAGGTGGAGATGGAGCTGGTCCACCACCGCGGCGCCGCCGCCGTGGTGCCGGTGCTCGACGACGGCACCGTGCTGCTGGTCCGCCAGTATCGCTACGCCACCGGCGGCTGGCTGCTGGAGATCCCGGCGGGCAAGCTCGACGGCGGCGAGTCCCCCGAGACCTGCGCCGGGCGCGAAGCCGAGGAGGAGGTCGGCTACCGGCCGGCCAAGCTCGAGCCCCTCGGCTGGATCTGGTCCACCCCCGGCTTCGCCGACGAGAAGATCTGGCTCTTCCTCGCCACCGGCCTCCAGGCCACCCAGCAGGGCCTGGAGCCGGACGAGATCCTCTCCATCGCGCGCCTGCCCTTCCAGGAGGCGGTCGCCAAGGCGGCGAGCGGGGAGATCCACGACGCCAAGTCGGCGGTGGCGCTGCTGCGGGCGGCTCGGGTGTACGAGAAGCCCTAGGAAAGACCTCAGGAAAGATCCGTCCCTTCGGGACGGCCCTCACTCCCCCCTACCCCCTCTCTCCCGGCCTCCCCCCCATCCGCCGGGAGAGAGGGGGCTCGCGCGCGAAGGTTTTGCCGTTCTCCCTCCTCTCCCGGCCCGGAACCTGCATACCTCCCCCGGCGTTTTGCAGTTCCGCTTTGCGGTCTTTTTCCCTCAGGAGAGAACGAAGAATGCGCTCCGCCACCCTGCTGGAACCTCGCCGGTTCGAGGTCGATTCGATGGAGACGCCCGCGCCGGGCGAGGGGGAGGTGCTCCTCAAGGTCCGCGGCTGCGGCGTGTGCGGCTCCGACATGGGGCCGTGGAAGGGGATCCAGGGTCTCGAATATCCGATGAAGCCCGGCGCTCCCGGGCATGAGGTGTTCGGCACCATCCAGGCGCTGGGGGCCGGCGTGGCCGGCCTCTCGGTGGGCGATCCGGTGACGGCGCTCACCTACCGCGCCTACTCCGAGTACGACCTCGCCCGGGCGGAGGACGTCGTGCCGCTCCCCCCCGCCCTCGCCGGCCGGGTGGTGCTCGGCGAGCCCGTGGCGTGCGCGGTCAACGTGTCCCACCGCGCCGGCGTCCAGGAGGGGGACGTGGTGGTGCTGCTCGGCACCGGCTTCCTCGGCGCCCTGATGCTCCAGCTCCTCCGGTGCTCCGGCGCGCCGAAACCCAAGCGGGTCTTCACTGTCTCCCGCCGCAGGCTCGCGCCCGAGATGGCCGACCGTCTGGGGGTGGACGAGTCGCTGACCTACGAGGACGACGTCCACAACCGGATCGGCGCGGTGACCGGCGGGGAGATGGCCGACGTGGTGATCGAGGCCACCGGCAAGCAGCGCCCGCTCGACCTCGGCGGCGAGCTGACCCGGGTGCGCGGCCGGCTGATCGTCGCCGGCTACCACCAGGACGGCCCCCGCACCGTCAACATGCAGCTCTGGAACTGGCGGGGGATCGACGTGATCAACGCCCACGAGCGCGATCCCAGGATCTACAAGCGCGGCATGGAAGAGGGCGTGCGCCTGCTGGCCGAGGGCGGGCTCGACCTGGAGCCGCTGATCACCCACACCTTCCCGCTGGCGGAGATCAACCGCGCCTTTGCCACCTCCGAGGAGCGGCCGGAGGGATTCCTCAAGTCGGTGGTGCTGCCGGAGGCGCAGGCTTGAGCGCGCCGCAGCCGTCACGGCCGCCGCGCCTGGGCTTCGTGGGCCTCGGCTGGATCGGCCGGATGCGACTCGACGCCCTGGCGGAGGCCGGGGCCGCGGAGGTGGCGGCCCTCTGCGAGGCGGCGCCCGAGCGCTTGGCGCAGGGGGGGGAGGCCTACCCCCAGGCGGCCCGCTTCGCCGGTTTCGAGGGCCTGATCGAGCGGGCGCAGGAGATGAACCTCGACGGCGTGGTCATCGCCACCCCCAACGCCCTCCACGCGCCGCAGACCCTGGCGGCGCTGGAGCGGGGGCTGGCGGTCTTCTGCCAGAAGCCGCTGGCCCTCGACGCCCGGGAGGCCCGGGGCATGGTGGACGCCGCCCGCCGGGCCGATCGCCTGCTGGGGGTGGACTACTCCTACCGCTTCACCGACGGCGCCCAGGAGCTGCGGCGGCTGGTGCGGTCGGGCGAGCTGGGGAAGATCTTCAGCCTGGAGCTGGTCTTCCACAATGCCTACGGCCCGGACAAGCCCTGGTGCTTCGACCCCCGCCTCGCCGGCGGCGGCGCCCTGATGGACCTCGGCGTCCATCTGATCGACCTCGCCTTCTGGCTGCTGGACGATCCGCCCCTCCACCGGGTCCGGGGAGGAGCCTTCCGCCAGGGCGAGCGCCTCGCCCCGGGCCTCCTGACCTCCTCCGGGGAGCCCGCCGTGGACGACTTCGCCAGCGCCTGGCTCGATCTCCAGGAGGGAGCCACCGTGGCCTCCCTCGCCGTGAGCTGGAACGCCCACGCCGGCCGCGACTGCGCAATTCGCGCCGCCCTCTTCGGAACGGATGGCGGAGCCGAGTTCCACAACCTCGACGGCAGCTTCTACGACTTCGAGCTGAAGCGCTTCCGCGGGCGTTCCGAGGAATCGGTCACCCGCGAGTCCAAGGACTGGCTGGGCAGGGCCATCCTGGACTGGGCGCGGCGGCTCGCGGAGTCGAACCGGTTCGATCCCGAGATCGAAAGAAGCGTCAGGGTGAGCGAGGTGGTGGATGGGATTTATGGGCGGTAGGGCGGGGCGAGACCTGGCTGGTGAGGCGGACCTGATATCCGGACCCGCAGCCAGGCCGGCGCGCAGGCGAGCGCGGCGGCGGTGAGCAGCATTCCGGTCATCACGAACGGCGGCCGCTCGGCGCGCACCAGGGAGGCGGCGAAGACCAGCAGGCCGATCCCGACCGTCCCCTGAACCACGTCCAGCAGCGCCAGGGCGAGCCGGGCGCCAGGCCGTGACGAGCGATGCAGAAGCGTGGCGGCGATCGCGACCGCCCCCGCCATGACCGCGACGATCGGCGCGACCACCATGTGCTGGGTCGCGCTCTCCACGATATTTCCCAGGCTTCCCTGGCCTCGTGGCCGCAGGACCGCCAGTTGCAGCAGGAAACCGTAAGCGCAGATCAGCGTCGTGCCGACCACGGCGCACCAGACGGCCCCCAGGAGCGCCAGAGCCGCCGGACGCGAGCGCCGGAGGGTCAGGGTGGCGGCGGCGCCGAACAGGACGACCATGATTCCCATCTCGCTGGCGGGAACGATGGCGTTCCAGGGCGGCTGCAAGTTTCCCAGGTACTCGAGCGTCAGGTTGGCCGTTCCGGCCACGCCGAGGAGAATCCCCATCACCCCGCCGGTCCGCAGCGCAGCCTCCGCCTCAACCCCCCGCCGCCTCCACGCCCAGACCCCCGCGCCCATATAGGCGAGGAGAACGATGCCCAGGAGTCCGAGTTGCGGCGCGCCGATCCGGCGGCCGGCATCCGGCTCGCTCCCGAAACCATAGACAACGGCGGCGGCGATCACCAGCAACCCGCCGATCACGAGGCCGGCGAGCGGCCCGAGAAGAGCACCGACCTTGAAGTCTGCGTACCCCGCCTCAAAACCCTCGGCAAACTCAGGATCGCGTGCAGCCCGAGTCCGCACGTACTTAGTCAGGTCGCTCATGCGCCAGCCTCCCGCTGCATGGCCTTCCAGCAGAGACCATAATATCCTCTCTGCATGACTTTCAAGGCCCGCGTCCACAAGGGTCGGCTTGCGGCGGACGAACCGACGGAGTTCCCCAAGGGGACTGAGATAGATCCCGACCGGCTCGACCCGGCGGACCGCGCCGCCCTGCATCGAGCCCTGATCGCTTCTCAGAAGGATGTCGAGGCCGGCCGGCTTGTCGATGTTGAAGAGGTGTTGAGGGAACTGCAGATTCCGTGACCGCCCCGCCCTGAAAGGGCGAAATTTGATTAGCCTGGCGCTTCAGCGCCTGGATGACGGTCCCCCAATTCCTCCCGCCCTGAAAGGGCGGAACCCAACCTTCGAGGGCTGGATGGTTTGTCGCGGAGCACGGGATCGAATTCGATCCGGCTCACATTCTGGGCTGACGGATAGTGGAGAAAAGCACCGCCCCCTCGGGGCGGATCTGGGAGGGAGGGACTGCCCACCTGGCGCTGAAGCGCCAGGCTAATCAAATTTCGCCCTTTCAGGGCGAGGTTGGTTTGAGCCCAGACCGTAGCGGGCGCAACCCTCCTACTCCATAGGTTCCTGTGCTTCGGGCGGAGTGCCGCGGATTCAGGAGACGACTCTACTGGCAGAGCCGGGGAAGGACAAGAACCGATGCGCGGAGCAGGGAGCGTCACGCTCCTTCGAGAGGACGCATCTTCGCGGGAGGCGTCGCAACGTCCGTAGAGGCGTCGCGTATTCCTGGGAGATGTCGCATAGTCTCCGGAGGCGTCGCAAATTCTCTGGAGACGTCGCGTATTGCCGCGAGGTTGTCGCAAATCTTCCGGAGACGTTGCAAACTCTCTGGAGGCGTTGCAAAGGCTGCGGAGAGGACGCATCTTCGCGGGAGGCGTCGAAACGTCCCGTAGAGGCGTCGCATATCCGCGGGAGGCGTCGCAAATTCTCTGGAGACGTCGCGTATTGTCGCGATGTTGTCGCAAATCTTCGGGAGACGTCGCAAACCCTCTGGAGGCGTTGCAAAGGCTGCGGAGAGGACGCATCTTCGCGGGAGGCGTCGTAACGTCCATAGAGGCGTCGCGTATTCCTGGGAGATGTCGCAACGTTCCGGGAGATGTCGCATAGTCTCCGGAGGCGTCGCGAATTGGCTGGAGGCGTCGCGAAATCGCCGGAGATGTCGCAAAGTCTCGGGAGAGGACGCAAACTCGCCGGCGTTTTGCGACATAGCCGGCTGAAGCACCAGCACCTGTTGACGCTGGCGCGCGGGCGAGGGAACCCGAGGCTCGAGAACAGCTTCCTACCGCTCGCTGTCCAGCATCCGCATCTGCTCCGCGCCGTAGCGGGTGCCGGCGACGGCGGAGACGGGCAGGGCCTCCTCGATGCGGGCCAGATCCTCGGGGGAGAGGTCGACCTCGAGGGCGCCCAGGGACTCCTCGAGCTGCTTCCGAGTGCGGGCGCCGATCACCGGCACGATCGGCATGGTGCTCTGGCCCTTGGCGAGCACCCAGGCGATGGCGAGCTGGGTGGGGGTGAACACCCTTCTCGGCGGCCAGAGCCTCCAGGGCTTCGACCAGGCGCCGGTTGCGCTCGCCGTTCTCCCCCTGGAAGCGCGGCAGGTGCGCCCGGTAGTCCCCCGGCGCGGTGGGCTTCGAGCCGCTGAGCAGGCCGCGCGAGAGCACGCCGTAGGCGGTGACGCCGATGCCGAGCTCGGCGAGCAGCGGGAAGATCTTCTCCTCGGGGCCGCGGCTGATCAGGGCGTATTCGATCTGCAGGTCGGCGATAGGGTGCACGGCGTTCGCCCGGCGAATCGTCTCCGGTCCCACCTCCGAGAGCCCGATGGCCCGCACGTAGCCGGCCTGGATCAGCTCGGCGATGGCGCCGATCGTCTCCTCGATGGGCACTTGCGGGTCGAGGCGGGCCGGGCGGTAGATGTCCACGTGGTCCACGCCCAGGCGGACCAGGCTGTAGGCGAGCGAGGTCTTGACCGCCGCGGGGCGGCCGTCGAAGCCGGCCCAGCCGCCGTCCGGGCCGCGCTGGGCGCCGAACTTCACGGAGAGCAGGGCCTGGTCGCGGCGGCCGCGGAGGGCGCGGCCGATCAGCATCTCGTTGTGCCCCATGCCGTAGAAGTCGCCGGTGTCGAGCAGGTTGACGCCGCGGTCCAGCGCCGCGTGAAGGGTGGCGAGGCTCTCGGCCTCGTCCGCGGGGCCGTACATGCCGGACATCCCCATGCAGCCGAGGGCCAGGGGAAAGACGGCGGGGCCGGAGGCGCCGAGGGGACGGAATTCGGTGGGATTGCGTGGGGTCATGCCCTCAACGGTAGGGCACGGCCGCCTGTCTTGGCAAGACGGAAAAAAACGGCGGGGGAAGAGGGTAGGGCAGGGACGGGGAGAATCCCCCGCCCCTAGTCCCGGACGAGCAGGTACTCCTGGATCCCGTGCTTCAGCAGGAACGAGCGGTCGACGCGGAAGCCCTTGAGGAGGTTGGTGACCTCCGCCGGGGCGAGGCGCGGCGAGGGGCGCTCGGTGGGGGTGCGCCGTTCGTAGACCAGGTGCTGCTCGTCCTTGATCTTGAAGCGGTACGGCTGGGCCGGGATCGTCTTGTGGTACGAGACCATCGCGAAGAGCAGCGCGCCGCTGTCGGTGTACCGGCGGAGCTGCTCGGAGAAGGCGGCCAGCTCCTTGCGATGGAGATAGTTGAGCAGGTCCCAGGCGAGGATTACGTCGAAGCGGGTCTCCTGGGGGAGCGGGAGGAAGTCGGCGAAGAACTGCGGACCCGCGAGGTCGTCCCCATCACCGCCTTGCGTGCGGGTGGAGAGGGCCGCGTACAGGTCCTCGAGAAACAGCTTGCAGCCGTATTGCGACAGGAACTCGACGTTCGAGCCCACGGTCGAGCCGAGGTCCAGGACGGTCATCTTGCGCCGGCGGATCGCCTCGAAGAGCGCCGACAGTGCGAGGGACCGGTGGACGTCGGACTCGACTTCCTGGGTCTGAACCCGGCCCTGCTCCTTGCGGGGGCCGGTGCCGCGGGGGGAAAACCAGCTCATCTCAAGCCGTGGCCTTCGCTCCGGAGGCCACGGGCTCGGGCCGGTTCGACTCGTGACGGTTCGGCTCGTGCCGCGCCGCGCCGCCGCCGGTCTCCTTCGGCGCTTCCATGTCGATGCTGCCCTTGAACCGGGAGCCGTCCTCGAGCATCACGCGGGGGGCCGTGATGTTCCCCCGGATCGCTCCGGCCTGGCGCAGGATGGCCTGCTCGCGGGCGAAGACGTTGCCGTCCACCTCTCCCTCCACGATGACGACCTTGCCGAAGACGTCGGCGCGGACGCGGCCGTTCTTGCCGATGGTGACGTTGTTCTGCTTGAGGTCCACCTTCCCCTCGACCCGGCCCTCGATCACCAGGTCCTCTTCGCCGGAGAGATCGCCCTTGATGAAGATCGAGGGGCCGATCGTGGCGTTGGTCGTGCTGCGCCGGGGGGGCTCGCTCGCCGCGTTCATCGGGCTCGGCGCGTTCGACGACATGCCGGTCATCGGAGCCGGCGCGGGAGCCGGCGGCGTGGCCATCGGGCGCGGAGCGGGGGTCGGTTCGGGATCGTCACTCTTCTTCCAAGCCATTGAAACTTCTCCTTCTTTACAATGTGGAGTGATCGAAAGGAGGGTATGGGGGGAAAGCGGAGAAGTCAAGGTGTTAATAGAGGATCGGCTATTCAAACTTCCGGATAGGGGCGACCGCAGGTCGCCCCTACACCCTTGTCCGAAGCTCGCCGCTCTAGCCGCCCACCAGCCGCGCGTTGAGGGTGATCTCCACTCCGCCCAGAGCCTGCGAGACGGGGCAGCCCTCCTTGGCCTTGCGGGCGTGGTCCTGGAAGGTGGCGTCGTCGAGGCCGGGGACCTCGGACTCGTTGTCGAGCTCGATGCGGGTGATCTTGAAGCCGTCGCCCACCTTCTCGAGATGGACCTTGGCCGCGGTGGCGACCCGCTTGGGGTTGATCCCGGCGCGGCCGAGGCCGGCGGCGAGGGCCATCGAGAAGCAGCCGGCGTGGGCGGCGCCGATCAGCTCCTCGGGGTTGGTCCCCTTCGCCTCCTCGAAGCGCGAGCCGAACGAGTAGGGCCCTTCGAAGGCGCCGCTGCCCAGCTTGACTGTGCCGTGACCATCCTTGAGACCACCCTCCCAGACCGCGTTGGCTTTACGTACAGGCATGAAAATCTCCTTCGATTGGAATTTTGGCTTTAAGGCCTGGCCGGCGGCCGGGCGGCGCGGAAGTCGAGCTTGAGGCCGGGCGCGAGCTTGCGCAGGCCGGTGATCTCGACCGGCCGGTCGGATTTCCAGTCCAGATGCAGGATGACCTCGACCTTGTCGCCGGCCCGCAGCGCCGAGAGCGGCACGGTCTTCGCGACGGGGAAGGGCATGGCCATGGAGTCCATGCCGTCCATCTTGCCGTCGCGGCTCACCCAGTTATCGATCGCTTCATGATGGAGGAATAGGGTGTGGGGGCTCGCGGCGTCCGGGGTCTGCTCCACCTGGGCGCGGACCACGTAGTTGCGCCCCCCCCGCGGCCGCGGGCATCCGGCGGTCAGCAGGGCGAGCCCGCAAAGACCGCAGACGAAGCAGCAGATCAGAATGAACGGGCCTGGCGCCTTCCGCATCGCTCCCTCTCTCACGGCCGGATCGTAGCATGGGGTTTGATAAGGTAGGCCGCGGCAAGAGGAAGGAGGAGAGGAATGAGCGATCCAGGAGATCTCCGGCTGGGGGGCGGTGCCGCGATGGCCCCGGTGGCCGCGGCGGTCGAGGCGCGGCTGGCGAAGTGGCAGGAGGAGGGTTTCGGCCGGCGGCTGTGGGAGAAGGACTACCGGCTGTGGACGCCGCAGCCGATCCCGGAGCTGACCAACCGCATGGGCTGGCTGGAGCTGCCGGACACCATGACGGCCCAGGTGGAGGAGCTCGCCCGCTTCGCCCGCGAGGTGGCGGACGAGGGGATCCGCGACGCCGTGGTGCTGGGCATGGGTGGATCGAGCCTGGCCCCCGAGGTCTACTCGCACACCTTCGGCCCGGCCTTCGGATATCCGGCCGTGACGGTGCTCGACAGCACCCATCCCGCCGCGGTGAGCGCGCTCGGCGCCCGCCTCGATCCGGCGAAGAGCCTGTTCGTGGTGTCGAGCAAGTCGGGCACCACCACCGAGATGCTCTCCTACTTCCATTACTTCTGGGCACGGCTCGAGGGCGTGCCCGAGCGCGGCCGGCACTTCGTGGCGGTGACCGATCCCGGCACGCCGCTGGAGGCGCTGGCGCGCGAGCGGGGGTTCCGGGCGGTGTTCAACGCGCCGCCCGAGGTGGGCGGGCGCTACAGCGCGCTGACCCCCTTCGGGCTGGTGCCAGCGGCGCTCCTCGGCGTCGATCTCGCTCACCTGCTCGCCCGGGCGCGGGAGATGGCCGCCGCCTGCGGCCCCGGGGAGGACGCGGACGTCAATCCCGGCCTGCGCCTGGGCGCCACGATGGGCGAGCTGGCCCGGGCCGGCCGCGACAAGGTCACCTTCGTCACCTCGCACTCCCTGGCCTCCTTCCCCGACTGGATCGAGCAGCTCATCGCCGAGAGCACGGGCAAGACCATCCTCTCCGGCGGCGAGCGCCGGGGGATCGTGCCGGTGGCCGGCGAGCCCCTGGGACCGCCGGAGGCCTACGGCGACGACCGCTTCTTCGCCGCCCTGCTGCTGCAAGGGGACGACGTCGCCGCCATCGAGGAGCGCCTCGGCGCCCTGGAGGGGGCCGGGCATCCGGTGGCCCGGTTCCATCTCTCCGACCGCTTCGATCTCGGCGCCGAGATGTTCCGCTGGGAGGTGGCGACCGCCGCCGCCGGCGCGGTGATCGAGGTCAATCCCTTCGATCAGCCGGACGTGCAACTCGCCAAGGAGCTGGCGGGCAAGATGATGAAGGCCGCCGAGAGCGGCACCCTGCCGCCGTCGGAAGGGGAGGTCGGGGTTGGCGATCCCGCCGGGCTGGCCGCCGCCCTGGCCGGCTGGGTGCACGGCGCCAGGAAGGGGGATTATCTGGGGATTCACGCCTATCTGGCCCCGACGCCGCGCACCACCGAGGTGCTGCGCGCCCTCCAGGCCGGGCTGCACGAGAAGACCCGGCTCGCCGTCACCCTTGGCTACGGGCCGCGCTTCCTCCACTCGACCGGCCAGCTCCACAAGGGGGGGATGGACCGCTGCCGCTTCCTCCAGATCGTGGACCAGCCGGCGGAGGACGTGCCGGTGCCGGAGACCAACTTCACCTTCGGCACCCTGATCCGCGCCCAGGCGGAAGGGGACCGGCAGGCGCTCGAGCAGCGGGGACGGCAGGTGCTGCGCGTCCAGCTCGGCGCCGACGACGACCAGGGGCTGCGGCGGCTGCTGCAGGACCTGGGGACGGCTTTCTAAAGGAAGAAGGAAGGGGAACCCATGATCCTGGCCGGTGACGTCGGCGGCACCAAGACCAACCTGGGGCTCTTCGAGGGGCAGGGGGACCGGCTCCGCCTCCTGCGCTCGGACAAGTACCACAGCCCGGATTTCCCCGGCCTCTCGGCGGTGATCCAGGACTTCCTGAAGGGCGGACCGGCCGGGCTGGACATCCAGGCGGCCTGCTTCGGCATCCCCGGGCCGGTGATCGACAACCGGGCGAGCACCCCCAACCTGGCCTGGGTCATCGACGGCGCCCAGGTGTCCGCCGACGTCCACGTCGGCCGCCTGGCGCTGATCAACGACCTGGTCGCCACGGCGGAGGGGATCCCGCTGCTGGAGCCGGACGAGGTGGCGGTGCTGCAGGAGGGGAGCCCGGAGCCGGAAGGGAACCGGGCGCTGATCGCCGCCGGCACCGGGCTCGGCATGGCTTTCCTGCCGCGCGTCGGCGGGCGCTGGGTGCCGGTCCCTTCCGAGGGCGGTCACGCCGACTACCCGCCGCGGACGGAGGACGAGATCGACCTGCTGCGCTACCTGCGCGAGCACTACGGGCGGGTGAGCGCCGAGCGGGTGCTGTCCGGCCCGGGCCTGTTCAATCTCTACAAGTTTCTGCGCGACGTCCGGAAGCTGCCGGAGAGCCCGGCGGTGCGCCGGTCGCTGATGCAGGGGGAAGACCCGGCGACGGCGATCGGCGAGGCGGCGGTCGCCGCCGGGCCGGAGCGGTGCGACCTCTGCTCGCGGGCGCTCGAGATGTTCGTCGAGGCCTACGGCGCCCTGGCGGGGAACCTGGCGCTCCTGGGCACGGCGACCGGCGGCCTCTACCTGGGGGGCGGCATCGCGCCGAGGTACCTGCCACAGCTCGGGCAGGGAGCCTTCCTGGCGGCCTTCCGGGCCAAGGGGCGCTTCGTCCCCTACCTGGAGAAGATCCCCGTGCGGGTCATCCTGAACGACCGGGCGGCTCTGCTGGGAGCGGCCCGCCACGCCGCCTCCCTCCTGCCGCGCTGACCCCCCGGGGCGGACCGGTCCCGCCAAACGGTTGCAGAAAGTTGACTTTACGCCGGCGGACCTGTGGTAGACTCCAGTGTAACTGGCATCGCTGTGCCGGCGCTGTACTGACGCTGTACTGATTTACCCCCAACAAAAACGGACGGAGATGAACTCCGGACCAATCCAGGAGGATTTTCATATGCGCAAGATTTCTGCGTTCGCTCTGGCTTCTTGTCTGACCCTCGGCGCGACGGCGGCTCTGGCCCAGACCGCCACCGCCCCGGCGGAGCCGGCCACCACCGCCACCTCGGCGAGCGCGGCCACCGCCACCTCGACCACCACCACCAAGACCACCCATCACGTCAAGCACCACACCAAGCACACGACCAAGGCCGGTCACGCCTCCGGCGCGATCACCGCGATGGACGCCACGGCGAAGACGGTCACCCTGAAGGACACCTACAACGTGACCGACGACACCAAGTACATGGCCAAGGGCAAGTCGATCATGATGTCCGACCTGCACGTCGGCGACAAGGTCTCGGTTTCCTACACCAAGGACGGCATGAAGGCCACCAAGATCACAGTCACCAAAGCCGCCAAGATGTAAGCGGCGGACGTCTGACGGCTCCATTCGGAGTCAGTTGGAAGTCTAGGAGGCGGCGATGTCTTGCCGCCTCCTTTTTCATGTCCGGCGGGGGTCCGGCGGAAGAAACCTTTAGAAATTCTTTAGGCCTCCCATGTTAGCTTTGGAGACAGGCGGCGAATGATTCTCCGCTTCGACCAAGGAGGCCTTCAATGCGCAGGACTGCAGTGACGTTGCTGACATTTTGCCTGATCCTGATGTTGTCCGTCACCGCCATGGCCAAGAAGCCAACGGCGTTCACGGTGCACGGCATCATCGCTTCGGTCGATCTCGGCCACACCACCTTCGTGACCCACTCGAAGCATCATGGCACGCAGACGTTCACGCTCGCCGCCAAGGCTACCATCGAGCAGGACGGCCACTCCGTCGGGTTCGGCTCGCTGAAAGTCGGTGACGTGGTCGAGGTCCGCTACAAGGAGTCCGGCACCACCCTGGAGGCTTCGCACATCATCATCCAGGGGACGCCCAAGCCGAGATGAGCGCGGCAAGGAGACAGGCTCCTCACTGAGGACTCGATGAAAGGCGACGGGGAGCCGCCGCCGCTCCCCGTCCAGGCTCCCGCATCGAGTCTCCTTCACGCCCGCCGGGCCGCCGTACCCGCCGTATCGCTGGTTACTGCTTCCGGCTCTCGCCGCCCTTGAGGTTCCTGGCCAGGAACGCCGTAGTCTTCTGCCAGGAGTCCTTGGCGGCCTCGGGACGGTAGTTTCCCCCCGAGGGGTTGGCGAAGGCATGGCCGGCACCGTCGTAGATCTTGATCTCGACCGGCGTGCCCTGCTTCTTCAGCGCGGCCTCGAACCGCCGGACGCCGTCGGCCGGAATGCTCTTGTCCTCGGCGCCGAAGAACCCGATGACGGGGTGCCTGATCGTGGCGAGCTTGGCGGGGTCGGCCTCCAGGTGGCCGTAATAGATCACCGTGGCCGCGATCCTGTCGGGCATCAGCAGGGTGGTGTTGAGCGACCAGCCGCCGCCGAAGCACCAGCCGATGACGCCGAGCCGCTTCACCCCCTTGCCTTCGAGCCAGGCGGCGGCGCGCCGCAGGTTGTCCTGGGCGGCGCCGGGGTTCTGCATGGCGGCGTTCATCAGCTTGGTCGCCTGCTCGGGGGTCTCGGCATGGCTGCCGCCGTAGAGGTCGACCGCCAGCGCCTGGTAGCCCTCGCCGGCGAGCCGCCGGGTCATGGCGCGGATGTTGTCGTTGAGCCCCCACCACTCGTGGATCACGATCAGGCCGGGCAGGCTCCCCTGGGCGCCCTTGGGGCGGGCGGCGTAGCCGTGCAGGGTGCTGCCGCCGGCCTCGCCGTAGGCCACCTCCTCGCCGGTGACGGGCTGGGAGGGCTCCTGCAGGGCGGCCTGGGTGGCCGCCGGCTTGTCGTGCTGGTGCTCCTGGGCCATGCGCCGCAGGTCGGCTTTCTCGTCCAAGCGTTCGTCCAAGCGTTCATCGGCGCGGGCCGTGGCGGGGACGAGGATCAGGAGCAGCAGGGCCGGAAGGAAGAGCTTTCTCATCGGTGGGCCTCCTTTGGAGAGAGTCGGGGCGGCTGCCGGGCCGCCGCTGCTGAAATTACCACTCATTTCCGCTGGGGTTTCGATGCTGGTATGATCCGGCTCCGATAAGCTTGGTGTCCATGGTCGACTACTCAAATATTCCCCGCGACTCGCGGCGCGTGCCGCTGGAAACGCGCGTCCAGCTCAAGTTCGACCGCTTTGACGGTTTCATCAGCGAGTATTCGTCGAACGTCTCCCCAGGCGGCATGTTCCTGCGCACGCGGGCGCCGCAGCCGATGGGCACCGTGCTCGACTTCGCGTTCCGCCTGGGCGACGGCTTCGAGCTGATCCGCGGGCGCGGCGAGGTGGTCTGGAGCCGCGCGGAGGACGAGGGCCCGACGCGGCCGGCCGGGATGGGGCTCCGCTTTACCGAGCTGAGCGAGGGGAGCAAGGAGCTCATCTACCGCATCGTCGACCAGCACGTCCTCCAGGGGGGGACGCCGTTCGACGTCACGCAGCGCCCCCCGGACCCCCTGCCGGCCAGGCCCGCGATGCCCGCGATCCTGGCCATGCCGGAGATGCCGCCTCCCGTGGAGCCGGCGGCCACCTGGCCCCGCCCGGCGCCGCCGCCGTCGCAGGACGTCTTCCACCTGCCGCCGCCGCCGCCGCCGATCGGCGTCTCGCGCGAGCCTCGCGAGGTCGATTCCGCGGCGGACTCCCTGGAGTGGCTGCCGGCCATCGACGAGCCTCCCCCGGGGATGGACGAACCGTTCCCGGAGCTGCTGCCGGCGGCCGCTCCGGCGGCTTCCATGGATGCGATGACCTCGATGGAGATGACCGCGATGGAAAGGACGGAGGCGATGGATGCGCCGGCCGAGGCGCCGGCGGACTCGCCGCCGCCGATGTTCGCCACCACCTTCGGGGCGGCCGCGGCGCGCCCGCCCCGCAGCCGGCTCCCCTGGATCCTGCTCGCCGCCGGTCTTCTTCTCGCCGCCGGGCTCTTCCTGCTGCGCGGCCAACTCATGGGGTGGATGGGGCTCGGCGGCGGGGATGAGGTCGCCCAGGCGGCGGCGCCGCCGAGACCGAGGAAGACGCCGCGGGTCCGCCCCGGTGCTTCCCCGGAGACTTCCGCGGCGACGTCCGTTGCTCCCGTGGCGACGGCGCCCCCGGTGGCTGCGCCGGAGCCGGCGCCCTCCGTAATACCGCCGGCGCCGACGCCCGCGATCACCAGCCCCGCGCCGGCCGCCAAGCCCCCGGAGCCGTCGCCCGCTCCAGTGGTGGCTCCGACGGTGGAGCGCGCCGCGCCGCTCACGGCGCTCGACAAGATCACCTTCGAGGCGGCGGGCGGCGGCACGGACCTGATCCTCTGGGGCAACGGCGCGATCCCGGCGGCGGTCTATACCCGGACGCGGATCGACGGCAATCCGCCGCGCGAGCTGTTCCGCCTTTCCGGCATCCGCCAGCCCTTCGGCAAGACGCGCGTGGTGGTCGGCACGCCGGAGCTGATGCAGGTCCGCGTCGGGTATCACGGCGGCAACGAGCTCCACGTGGTGCTCGACCTGGCGCATCCGAACGTGACGGTCACCCAGGTCGAGCCCGGCCCGGGGCGGCTGAAGATCCACCTGCAGCGGCATTAATTCCCCAGGAAATTTCCCAGGAATCCCCTAGTAAATCCCCTGGGAACCCGGCGGGCTCACCCGGCGGGCGCCGGGTGTAGTAGAATTCCTCATCCTGAATATCTACCTTTTGAAGTAACGCTGGGAAGAAGCACGCCGCTGAAGTTGCCCTGGGATCGCCGCTGATGGCGAACGTTGACCGCATCAAGCGCCAGCTCCTGCAGGATCTGGTGCAGCAGAACGTGGACCTGGCCGAGGGCCGGTTGCCGAAGACGCTGCGCCGGGGCCGCCGCTGGACGCTCGCCGCGCGCGTCCTGGTGGCGGCGCTCCTCTCGATCGCCCTGCTCGGCTCCTCGCGGCTGATCTCCTCACGGTTTCTCGCCGAGAGCCGGATGCCGGCCCCCGCCGCCGCTCCGGCGAAGCGCGTGGTCCAGCCGGCGCCGGCAGGGGGAGTCCCCGCCGCGTTCGTCTCTCCACCCCGGGCCGTGGACGCCGCCGTCTTTCCGCTGGCCGTCCACAAGGTCGTCATCGACGCCGGGCACGGCGGCTCCAGCACCGGCACCCGCACCCCACAGGGATTGCTGGAGAAGGAGCTGACGCTCGACATCGCCGGCCGCCTGCGCCGGCTGCTGGAGCAGCGCTCCTTCCAGGTGGTGATGACCCGCGACGGCGACCGCGACGTCTCGCTGAAGGAGCGCGGCGGGCTGGCCAACCGGGCCGGGGCCGACATCTTCGTCTCGATCCATCTGAACTGGATCGCCAACCGGCGCTCGGGGGGGCTGGAGACCTACTACATGGGGCCCACGGACGATCCCGAGCTGACCCGGCTGGTGGCCTCCGAGAACCGCGAGTCGGGCTACTCCCTGGCCGACATGCGGCGCCTGCTCGACCGCATCTACGCCGGCGTGCGGCAGGAGAAGTCCCGCAAGCTGGCGGAGACGGTGCAGAGCTCCCTCTACCAGTCGCTCGGCCGGCTGAGCCCCGCGATCGAGAACCGGGGGATCAAGACCGCCCCGTTCATCGTGCTGCTCTCGACCGACATGCCCGCCATTCTGGCCGAGGTCTCCTCGCTGTCGAACGACGACGAGGCCCGGCTGCTGACCAAACCGTTATACCGGCAGTCCATCGCCGAGGCCCTCGCGCAAGGAATCCGCGCCTACGCGGAGAGCGTCGAGGAGCCTGCGGAGATGAACCTGGCCGCCAGAAAGGAATCGCGATGAGTGAGAAGAAAGAGGTCCTCCACGTGGGGATCGACCTGGGCACGTCGAGGAAGCTCGATCTCGGCGTCCAACGGCCAGCGGCACGTGATCGAGAGCTACGTCGGCTGGCCGCTCGACATGGTGGCCAAGCGGGTGCTCAAGAAGCCCGTGCTGATCGGCCGTGAGGCGCTGGAGAACCGCTCCATGCTGGACCTCCACCGGCCGCTCGAGGAGGGGCTGATCAAGGACGGCTCCGAGAAGGACGAGGCGGCCGTGCGCGAGCTGCTGCGCCACCTGCTCTCCCTGGTGGGGATCAACCCCGACGCGCGCAACGGCGTGCGGGTGCGCGCCGTCGTCGGCGTGCCGGCCGAGGCGCTGCGGGTCAACAAGCAGCAGGTGCGCAAGGCGCTCCAGAATGCCGTCGACAGCCTGCTGATCGTCTCCGAGCCGTTCGCCGTGGCCTATGGCATCGAGGCGCTGCTCCACACCATGATCATCGACAGCGGCGCCGGCACCACCGACTTCTGCGTCATGAACGGCCGCCTGCCCACTGAGGAGGACCAGCGCACCCTGCCCCAGGCGGGGGACTTCGTGGACGAGACGCTCATGCGGCTGGTCCGCGGCCGCCATCCGGAGGCGAAGTTCTCGATCCACATGGTGCGCGAGTGGAAGGAGGCGGGAAGCTTCGTCGGCACCCCCAAGAACCCGGTGGTCGTCACCGCTCCGGTCAACGGCAAGCCGACCCAGCTCGACATCACCCAGGACATGCGCCAGGCCTGCGAGAGCATCCTGCCGCCGATGGTCGAGTCGATGCTCGACCTGCTCTCCCGGGTCGATCCCGACTACCAGGAGAAGGTCCGCAACAACATCGTCCTCTCCGGCGGCACGGGGCTGATCCGGGGTCTCGGACCTCGCCTGGAGCAGGAGCTTCCAGGCGGTCGGCGGCGGCAAGGTGCGGGTGGTCAAGGACCCCATCTTCGTCGGCTCGGACGGCGGGCTCGCCATTGCCACTGACGCGCCGGATGCGGACTGGGAGAAGCTGTCGGCCTAAAGCGCCTCCGGTTGCTTCAGCGGGATGGCCGGGATGGCCCGGATGGGCAACTGGCCGAGCGCGCGCGCCACGGCGCTGCCCAGCCCGTAGGTCAGGAAGGCCCAGGCCGTGCCGAGCAGCGCGGCGAGGAGGGCGCCCCCCCAGGGGGCGCCCGGCAGGCTCGCCAGCTCGCCGGCCTTTTTCACCAGATCGTCCCCGCGCAGCAGCTCGCGGACCGCCGGCGCCGCCCAGGGCGGCAGGCGGGTGGCGAGGATCGAGCCGATCTCGTAGGCATCTCCGCCCAGCGAGAGGAAGGGGGCCAGGGCGAAGGGGAGCGCGGCGCCGAAGAGCGCCGCGTTTTTCGCCGCCGCGGCCCGGCGCAGGCCCCAGACGCCCGGGAAGAGGGTCAGCAGGAAGGGGCCGAGGTCGGTCGCCAGATAGATGAGATCGCTGCCGCGGGTGTTGAACCCCGACAGGCGTCCTGCGTACTCACTGGCGGGGACCACGAACGGGACCACCCGGGCGAGCAGGGCGCCGCCATAGAGCCGGTCGATCTCGAGACGGGTCACCTCGCCGCCCGCGATCCGGCAGGCCGCCGCGTGCAGCAGCTCGTGGGCGGGCACGTAGATCCACCACCCCGCCAGGAGTCCGAGGGCGGCGAGGAGCAGGCCTTTTCCGCCGCGGTCCAGGCAGCGGTCGAGGCCGTGGAAGGCGTCCGTAAACGGGACGAAGAGCGATCGAAGAGGGTTGGGCATCGCGGAAGAACGCGATGATACGCTACGTCCCTGCCGGGAGGGTGGCCCCTCCCCAGGATCTGTTATAGGATAGGTTTAAATACCAAGAATTGTGATGACAGTGCATCCTGAAGAACGCCGCATCGCCGGCCTGTTGCGGGAGTTGGTCGTCCAGAGCGGCGTCGCGCTGGAGACGCTGGAGAAGAGCCTCGGCTGGAAGCCGGGGCGCCTGCTGGACCTGATCGAGGGACGCCTGCGGCTGAGTATCGAGGACATCCTGGAGGTTCTTCCCTTGCTGAGCACGACCCCCACCGACTTCTTCGCCTGGCTCTACGGCTTCGACTCCAGGAGCCCGCTGGACGGGCAGGGCCGGGAAACCACCGCGGAGACCTCGGGGAACGGCGTTCCGGGGCAGCAGACAATGGACCGCCGCTTCGATCAGAGCCTGCGGGTGGTGCGGGACGCGCTCACCCGGCGACGCGCCTGGAAGGAAGAGCGGAGCCGGACCTGAACGGCCGGCCATGAGAATCAATCCGCGCCGGCGGACTCCCGCTCGGCCGCTTGCTGCAGCCTGAGCAGGGATGCCAGGACTTCGCGATCCAATTGCAAAGAGCGCAGAATGGGTACTGCTTGGTCAAGAGTGTCCCGAAGTTTGTCGAATAACTCCAGCTTCCAATAGACCTCTCCCAGATCGAGGCAGACCAACGCCATTTCGTAGGCCAGACCTGCTTCCTCAAAGCCTCTGCGAGCGCGGAGCAGGGCCACCTCGGCATTGTGCAGATGGCCGATCTCGCGCAAAAGTTGTCCCTCCTGCCAGATAGCCCGTAAGAGGATGAGCGGGTCCTTGCAATTCTGATAGAGGTTTCGTATCTCGCAGTGAATGGCGAGAGCTTCATCTGGTCGATCTAAGTCAACGTAGCAGCGGAACAGGTTGTGATGGGCGGCAAGAAACAGGTAGGAATCCTCGGGATCGATCAGGGGAATCGCCTTCTGGAGAATGTTGGCAGCTGTTTCGGCTTCACCCGCGTAGACGAGTATGACGGCTTTCTGGACCTGGGTACCCGCCAGCAGGTACCGCTCGCCGAGCTCGCGATAAATCTGCTCCGCCTCTTCAACCAGGGAGAGTGCTTCCTTGAATTGTCTCTGGAAGGAGTGAAGAGAGCCGCGTCGTGTCAACAGAAACGCCCTTAGGCTTGACGAGCCGCTCCCGCTGCTGCATTTCTGGAAGGCTATGACAAAGGCCTGATCAGCATCCAGGAGATTGCCGCAGATCCGTCGAGCGTTTCCGAACGATCCCCAGGCATGGGCTTGTAAGTCCGCGAGCTGCCGTTCCCCTCCGGCTACTCCAGAGGTGCAGGCTTCCGCCGCAAGATGGGCGAGTTGAGCGAAATGCAAAGCTCTTCTTGGGCTCTGGTAGCGTGCGGCATCGCTCTGGTCGATCAAGTAGCGAATGAAGTCTGGATGTGCGAAGCGTCCGCCGGAGCTCACCTGCCGGATCTGCTCCCTATCGGAAAGGCGCGAGAACTCGGCCAGCCGCTCGGGAAGATGTTCTGGAATTCGGCCATGCTTCAGATACTGGGCGAGAGTGCGCGACGTCCTTGCAAAAGCCCAGTCGTAGTTGTAGGTCCGGCCGGCTTCAGTAGCTGGCTCCGTCGAGGCCGGGAACGGTCGATTGAACAGGCGAGTGAGTAGCGTCTGTGCTCCCTTCAAGCTCTGAAGGGTAGAGCGGCAGACCTCACATCCTGAGAGGAGATGTCTTACGGCCCATGCATTCCGCTCGGCGCTTCTGGGACGAGAATTCAGTTGGAGAAGAGTTCCAAAATCTTCGGCAGTAGGGTGGCCTTCCACGGATCTGTTCCCAGAAGCAGGACAATCTTAGTCCATGAGGTCTTCCTTCTGCGAATCGCAGGCCAGAGTAGAGGGCCCGGGGAGGGTACAGACCGGGGACATAGGTAACAACCAGACCGGCCAGATAGGTAACAGTCTCGGGAAGAGGGAACATAGAGTTCTGGAAGGGAGGAACTCGATGCCCTGGGACGAGACGAGCCGGATGGGACAACGAGAGCGATTCATCGGAGATCTGGATAGCTGTCTGTACACGATGACGGAGCTGTGCGAGCACTACGGGATCAGCCGCAGGACGGGCTACAAGTGGGCCGATCGGTACGTCAAAGAAGGGGTGGAGGGATTGAAGGACCGTTCTCGAGCCCCGAAGAGCTGTTCGCGTCAAACCTCGGAGGAGATTTCGGACAAACTGCTGGAGCTTCGCCGGCAGCATCCGACGTGGGGTCCTCGCAAGTTGTTGGCCTGGTTGCACAAGCGGGAGCCGGAGGTGAGCTGGCCGGCGGCGAGCACCGCCGGAGGAATCTTGAAGCGGCACGGACTGGTGGAGGCACGAGTGCGTGGGCGTCGGCCTTGGCCCTGTTCGAGCCGCCCCTCGATTCACGCCGAGGCTCCCAACGACTTGTGGACCGGAGATTTCAAGGGTCAGTTTCGCACGGGGATGCTCGGCTGTGCTATCCGTTGACGGTGGCGGATGGATACAGCCGCTTCCTGTTGGGCATCGAGGGCTTGGATTCGGTTTCGGAATCGCAGGCTTGGCCGGTGTTCGAGCGGTTGTTTCGGGAGTATGGGCTACCGCGGGCGATCCGGACTGATAACGGCAGTCCGTTCGCTGCGATCCGGGCGGTGGGCCGGCTGTCTCGGTTGTCGGTGCGCTGGATGAAGTTGGGGATTTCTCTGGAGCGCATCGAGCCGGGCCACCCCGAGCAGAATGGGAGTCATGAACGAATGCACCGGACGCTGAAGCAGGAGACGGCGCGACCGCCGGCACCGAGCCGGTCGTCCCAGCAGGAGCGCTTTGATCAGTTCCGGGGCCTCTACAACGAGCAGCGGCCTCACGAGGCGCTGGCCCAGCAGACTCCCGCCGAGCTTTACCGTCCCTCCTCGCGGCCGTATCCCGCGAAGATGCCGGAACCGGACTACCCGGGGCACTTCGAGGTGCGCTCGGTACGGCCCAACGGAGAGATCAAGTGGCAGGGCGAATTTCTGTTCCTCAGCGAAGCCCTCAGGGGAGAGCGGGTAGGCTTGGAAGAATCCGCCGACGGCGTCTGGACGGTTTATTTCGGAGCCGTACCGTTGGCCCGCTTCGATGAAGAGGAGAGGAAACTCTATGGGTAACTGGTCGCACGGCGGCGGCTCCTCCGGTCGCCCTACGGGCTCCCTTCGGACCCGCCGCTCCCTACCGACCAGGGTGGACTATCAACCAACAACCCCGAAAGTGTTACCCATGTCCCCGGTCTAAACTGTTACCCATCTCCCCGGCTGTACAGGAGGCGGAGTCATCGCAGGGTGGCGCGTAGGGCACGCGCCACCCTCAGGGGAATTCAAGCATTTGGTTTCTTGGGGAGGGCTTCGATCCGGGAATTGAGAACCCGGATCAGCTCGAGGGCTTGCTGCTCCTGATCGGCGACCCGCTGGAGTTGGAGCAGGGCGGCGAGGATTTCGACCTTTACCCGCAGGGCGTGGAAGATCGGCACCGTCGTCATCACCGTCCGCTTGACCTCATCGACGAGCCCCAGCTTCACGTACACGGCCGCGAGGTCCAGCGAGACGAGCGCCATCTCGTGAGGGATCCCCCTCTCCACGTAACCCTTGCGGGCGTGGAGCAGGGTGGTCTCGGCGGCCCGCAGGTGTCCGAGATCGCAGAGCAGTTTCCCTTCCTGCCAGATTCCCTTGAGGAGAAGCAGGGGGTTGTCGGACTCCTGGTAGAGATCGCGGATCTCGGAGTAGAGCCTCAGGGCCTGATCCGGACGGTCGAGATCGATGTAGCAGCGCACCAGGTTGTGGCAGGCGGCGAGCAGGAGGTGGGGATCCTCCTCGGAATTGATCAGGGGAATCGCCTGGTTGAGAGCGCGGACGGCTCCCTCGGTCTCGCCGGAGTAGATCAAGACGATCGCCTTTTGAGTCAGCGTACTGGCGAGAGGATGCTTTTCGCCAAGCTCCAGATAGATCTGCCCCGCCTCCTCACACATCTCGATCGCCGCGTCGAGATGGCCGTGGAAGATCATGAGAGGAGTCATCTTTTCGATCAGCCAGGCGCGCAACGTGGGATCGCCGGTTCCCTGCTCCCGGCAATTCTGGGCGGTTGAGAAGGCTTCCTCCGCCTCCCGCGGCTGACCACCGACGCGCAGAGCATTGCCATATGCCCCCCAGGCACGTGCCCGTAGATCCGCCAGCTTCAACTCGCCGCCCCCAGTGGAGGCCGGACAACTCTCGACGGCGAGTCGGGCCAGATCGGCGAGGCGTAGCATCTCCTTGGCGTCCTTGTAGCGGAAGGCATGGCTACGGTCGATCAAGGCACGAACCACCGGGGGAGTGGCGTACGGACTGCCGGCGCTGATCCTCTCGATCTGCTCGCTCGGTGACAGGTCCGCGAGCCCGGCCATCAGAAGGTCGACGGTTTCCTTTGAAGGACCGCTCTCGGGCGTCAGAAAAGCGGAGACCGCGCGCTCCGCCGTAGCGAACGCCTGGCTGTAGTCGTAAGTCTCCGGCTCCGCCATGGCCAGAGTGGAGAATCTCCCTCCGGGTGGGGAGCTGTCCAACACGGGACGGAGCAGGCGGGCCAATCGTCCGTCGCTCCAGCCCATATCATTCAAACGCTCGCGACAGACAGAACAGTTGCCCAACAGGTGGCGCATCACTTGCGAATTGCGCGGGTGACGGACGGGCCGGGAGGCACCCCTCAGGAAATGCTCGAAATTCTCTAGGCTCGGATGATCCTCAGACATTTTATACCTCCCGGACAGCAACGGAATCCATCAAATCAGGCGCCTACAGGCACCAGGGCTTCGGATGTCCCTGTGGATCGATACATCCGCCGTTATTGGGGACTGCGGTGCTGCTCTTGACGTTCGGCGGAACCTGAGAACCCGAGTGTCCCGGGCGCCGCGGGCTGACCAGATCCTCGATCCAGCGCAGAGTCACTCCGATCCAGCTTTCGCCGGCCGGATGGACCGCCCGGGAATCGATGGTCCGGGCGCCGGTCATCGGCACGACCATCAGGGCGAAAAGGGCTGCGACGACGAGAATCGGACGGAAACGGGGGATGTGGGTCATGGCATTCATCTCCTCTCCAGAAACGCGATCCCGACTCGGAGTCCGACCGGAACCGCGGAAATTACGACCTTCAAAGGATACGTCTCTACTCAGCACGGTGTCCCGCGACGGGAAAACGTGACATCCGGAGAGTACCGTGAAGGAAGCCGGTCCACCGGCCGAAGACCGTGCCTGGAAGGGCGATGGCCAAGGCAGGAACCGGGAGGAGACCGTGCCAGAGAAAAGGCAGGACGGCGCAGACCTGCCGGAAGACCGCCGGCGCCGCCCCAGGAACTTCATTTGAGCAGCCCGCGCTTGGCGAGCGGCTCGATCCGCGCATTGAGGAAGCGGATCAACTCCATCGCCCGTTGCTCCTGATCAGCGACCTGCTGGAGCTGGAGCAGCGAGGCCAGCGCCTCCCGGTCCACCCGCAGGGCGCGGAAGATGGGGACCGTGGAGGTCACGGTCTCCTTGACGCTATCGATATCCCTGAGCTTCACATAAAGGGCCGCGAGATCGAGGCAGACGACGGCCACCTCGTAAATCAGGCCTCGTTCCACGAAGCCCCTCCTGGCACGAAGCAGCGCCGTCTCGGCGGAACGCAGGTGGCCGAGGTCGCGCAGCAACTGTCCCTCCTGCCAACTGGCCCGCAACAGGATGAGGCTGTCGCCGAACTCTTTATAGAGGTCTCTGACCTCCGCGAAGATGGAAAGCGCCCATTCCGGCTGATCCAGATTGATGTAGCACTGGACCATGTTATGGCAGGCTGCAAGCAGAAGATGGGGTTCCCCTTCGTGATCGATCAAAGGGATCGCCTGATTGAGCAGGCCCACGGCGCTCTCCGCATCGCCAGCGTACAGGAAGGCGGTCGCCTCCTGGACGAGCGTGCGGGCGAAGGCGTGGGTTTCGCCGAGCTGGCGGTAGATCTCGGCGGCTTCGGCGAGAGCAGTGATAGCGGCATCGAATTGACGCTGGAACGTGTGGAGACCGGCTCCCTGCTCGCGCAGGCGTGCTTTGAGCGCGGGGTCCCCGGTACCCGTTCCGAGATAGCCGTTGGCGGTGACCATCGCCTCCTCGGCGTCGCGAAGCCGGCCTGCCACCCGAAGGGCGGTTCCATACTGGCTCCAGGCCAGAGCCCGCAGGTCCGCGAGACGGCCGGCGCTACCGACGGACTCGACGGACGCGCGAGCAGAGACATTGCGCGCCAGGCTTGCCCAATGGAGCATCGCCTCCGGATCGGCGTAGCGAGCGCCATGACTACGCTCGATCAACGGCTGAACGAGCTGGGGTGCCGCGAAGCGTTCGTCCTCTTCCACCAGCGAGAGACGAACCTCGTTGTGAGCTTGGTCCAGCTCCTTGAGGAGCTTCTCCGGGGACAGAGCCGCCGGTGGGGCCACCGTGAGAAACTCCTCGACCGCCTGCTCCACTCGAGCGAACGCGCGATCGTAGTTGTAGCCCAGGGCTGTACCCGCCTGCTGGAGCCCGCTCTCGCCCTCCTGCATTCCGCCCGGGAGGTACACCAGGCGCTCCAGCCGGCTCTTGGGCCACCCCACCGCCTCCAGCTGGCCATGGCAGGCGCGACAGTCGGCGAGCAGGTGGCGGAGGACCTTCGCATTCCGAGCGGAGTGGCCTCGCTGGGATGCGTTCTGCAGGAACCCCTCCAGATCTTCAATCGTCGGATGATCTTGCAACATCTAACACCTCCCGGAAAAACAGCTCAAACCAGCAAATCCCCCCGCGCCGCGCCGCAACGCAGGGGGTGGGCGGTACGGCCGCCCGGATTACATTCCGCCTCCGCCTCCCGCGCAGGGTTTCGGATTACCCCAGGGATCGATGCACGCACCGGTCATGGGCACGGCATGACCACCCGGGGGGGGGAGCGGGACTCCCGTGGTCTTCATCTGCGGGCTCCGGGCCTGTCCTTGCGGAGCGCCGACGAGGACGTCGGTCAGCCAGGTGAGGGTGGCGTCGAACCAGCCGGCGGCCGGCTGATTCGAGAGGTGCCGATCGAGCGTACGGGCCTGAGCGGCCGGCACGGCGGCGATGAGCAAGGCAGCGGACAGTGCGGCGGCGGCGGTGGTGCGGGAAATGCTCTTCATGACGTTCTCTCCTCTCCAAAAAATACATAAATCAACATATGGCGGGGCATCTCGGCGGTGTTACCTTGACTTCCCGCTTGCTGCGACTCAACCAACTCAACTTCAGAACCGGTTCTATCCCGTAAGTGTACCGCTAAAGCAGAACCGTGACAGGGGGGTGAAAACTTTTTCAGGCAGGGGGAGACGGAATCGTCACCTCCCGCTGGGAGCGGAAGGTGGCCCGGGGGTCCCGGGCCGAGGCTTTGCCGGCGTGGAAGATGCCGAAGCGGAGGGCCAGCGCTCCCGCGGTGCCGAGGAGCCCGCTCGCGATCCGCTTCGCCCGCGAGCGGCCGGGCAGGAGGGACAGGGCGAGACTCGCGGCGGTCATCGCCCGGGCGGCGTTCCACAGAGCTCCCGAGATCCCCTCGCGCAGGGGCCGGCCCACCGGCTCCACCCGGCCGGCCTCGCGCTCGACGGCGGCCATCGCGACCAGGTCCGCCACCTTGCCGGCGAGGCCGAAGCGCTCGACGATCGTCTCCTCCCGGGGGGAGAGCTCGACGGGGAGGAGTCCGAACAGCGAGGCGAGGCCGGAGGCCGAGGTGGCGAGGAAGAGAGGAGGGAGGCTCCGCCGGGCCGCCTGCCAGACGGGCACCGCCGTGTTGCCGATCAGCACCGCCGTGTAGCCGGCCAGCGGAAGCCCGAGCAGGGCCCCGCCGTAACCGGCCGCGTCGCCCAGGAGCCCGAGCAGGCCGTCCCGGTCCGCCAGCAGGGCCGAGCCCATGGTGGCCGAGGCTGCCCCGGCGAGCACCCAGGAGCCGACGCTCATCGGCGAGGAGGGCCGGAAGACCCGCAGCATGTGGAGGAACCGCTCCGGCCGGCCGAGGTCGTGGACCAGCAGGGCGGAGCCGGCCGCCCCGCCGAGGGCCGCCACCCAGCGGGCCCGCTTTACCAGCCCGCGCGTCTCCTCGCCGCCGAGCGCCCGCGCCGCCGCCGCCAGCACCGCCGCCGCGCCCGCCGTGCCACCGACGTAAAAATAGAGCGGAACGGACCAGATCCAGACCGGCTCCTTGAGCACCGGCCGCCCGTAGTAGGTCGGGTCCTCCGCCGGGAACGAGTGGGAGGGGAGGTCGCGCCAGACGAAGGTCCGGGAGGGGAAGCCCTCGGTCGTGGTCTCGATCCGCTGCTGCGAGCCCTCGCCGGAGAGGGTCCCGAGAGAGGGGGCGATGTGGCGGCCGTCCAGGTCTTCGTCCTTCATCGTCCGGAGCTGCCGCGCGGAGAGCACCGCCCCGACCGCCGCGGCGGCCATTCCCAGGATGGCGAATCCCATCGAGGCCCAGGCGGCGCCCACCGTCTTGTCGGGGGCCGCCGGCTCGGGGGGCAGGTTGTAGACCTCCGGCTTGTCGAGCAGGAGGAAGAAGGCGTTCAGCCCCTCGGTGCCGGGCTGGCTGGCCGCGTCGGCGCCATAGAGGTAGGCCTCTTTCATTCCGTGCCGGTGGAGCCGGTCCAGGCGGTCCGCCGCCCGCTCCCGGAGCTCGTCGAGGTCGCCGAACTGGATCGAGTCCGTCGGGCAGGCCTTGGCGCAGGCGGGCTCCAGGTCTCCTTTCAGACGGTCGTAGCAAAGGGTGCACTTCCAGGCCCGGCCGTCGTCCTCGCGCCGGTCGATCACCCCGAAGGGGCAGGAGACGACGCAATAGCCGCAGCCGTTGCAGATGTCCGGCTGGACGTATACGGAATCGAACTCGGTCCGGATGATCGCCCCCGTCGGACAGCCTTCGAGGCATCCCGCCTTGTGGCAGTGTTTGCAGACATCCGACATCAGCAGCCAGGAGAAGTTGCCCAATCCCGTCTCCTGCCCGGTGAGCGGCACCGGCCGCTCGATGAAGGAGACGTGACGCCAGGTCGAGGCCCCGAGGTGGCCGGTGTTGTCGTACGACATGCCGGTGAACAGCAGACCGTCGTCCGGGAGCTGGTTCCACTGCTTGCAGGCCACCTCGCAGGCCTTGCAGCCGATGCAGAGCGTCGTATCGGTGAAGAAGCCGACCGCCATGGGATCTCCTGTCTCAGGTCTCCTCGTCCTGCCGGACTTGTGATGAAGCGATGCCGTGCCGGCCGGTGGGCTTGTGGGCCGCCACGGGGAGGTCCCGCGTCTCGCCGAGATCCCCCTCTAGCCCCGGCACCAGCGGGCCGCTGGTCACCACCCGCCGGCCGCGGCTCCGGCGTCCGGCCTCGATGGTCCCGGTGAGCGCCTTCGACTCCTGGATCGAGACGTTGGGATCGCCCACGAAGCCGATCAGCTCGTTGGCGGCATCGCCGCGCGCCCGCCCCTTCGATCCCCAGTGGTAGGGGAGGCCGATCTGGTGGATCTTCCGCCCCTTGATGCGCAGCGGCGGGATGCGCTCGGTCACCAGCACCCGCGCCTCGATCTCCGCGCGGGCGGTGGTGATCGTGGCCCAGCCGCCGTTGGTCAGCCCCTTCTCGCGGGCGAGATCGGGGGAGACCTCGCAGAACATCTCCGGCTGCAGCTCGGAGAGCCAGGTGAGCCAGCGCGACATCCCTCCCGCCGTGTGGTGCTCGGTCAGCCGGTAGGTGGTGAGGACGTAGGGGAAGCGCGGGTCGTTCCACGCCCGATGATAGGGGTTGTCCTTCCGCCTCCACTCCATCCGCCCCGGGTTGCACTGCTGGCCGTAGAGCAGGTTCTCGACGATCGACTCCTGGGGCTCGTAGTGGGTGGGCAGGGGGCCGTCGAGCAGGCCGCTGGGGGTGTAGATCCAGCCGAGCCCGTCTCCCTGCATGATGAACGGGTGCGCGCCGCCGATGGTGGCGAGCCCCTTGGCGTCCTCGGGCGGCCGGTAGGAAGGGGGGCGGTCGGCGATGAAGTCGGGCACGTCCTCGCCCACCCACCGGCCCTTGTCCTGATCCCACCAGACGCACTTCTTGCGTTCCGACCAGGGCCTCCCCTCCGGGTCCGCCGAGGCGCGGTTGTAGAGGATGCGCCGGTTGGCCGGCCAGGCCCACCCCCAATCGGGAGCCACCCAGTTCTGTTCGCCGGCGGGCCGCCGCCGCGCGGTCTGGTTGATCCCGCCCGCGTAGCATCCGGCATAGATCCAGCAGCCGCAGGCGGTCGAGCCGTCATCCTTCAATTCGGCGAAACCGGCCACGGGCTTATGGTCCGCCACGTGGAAGCCGTTGATCTCGGCGAGCACCGCTTCGGCCGAGGGCTCCCGCTGCGCCCCGTGGACGGGATAGTCCCAGGTGAGGGCGAGGAGGGCGCGGTCCTTCGGGCCGTCCGATCCCGCGTACAGCTCCCGGAGGCGCTTTCCCAGGTGATAGGCGAAGTGGAGCTCGCTGCGGCAGTCCCCCGGCGGCTCCACCGCCTTGTGGTGCCATTGCAGGAGGCGCTGGGTGTTGGTGAAGGAGCCGTCCTTCTCCGTGTGGGCGGCGCAGGGGAAGAAGAAGACCTCGGTCGGGATCTCCCGGGGGCTGACCTCGCCGCGCTCGATCTCCGGCGCGTCGCGCCAGAAGTCCGCCGACTCGGTCACCGCGAAGTCGCGCACCACCAGCCAGTCCAGCTGGCGCATGGCCGCCCGCTGGAGGGCGCCGTGCATCGAGCCGACGGCGGGGTTCTCCCCCATCAGGAAGTAGCCCTTGACCACTCCGTCGGCCATCGCGGTGACCGTGGTCATGTGCGAGTGGTCGCCGGAGAGGCGGGGCAGGGTGCCGTACAGCCAGCCGTTCTCCCGCGTCGCCGCGTCGCCGAACCAGGCCTTGAAAAAGGATACGGCGTACTTCGGGAACTCGCTCCACCACCCCTTGTCGGTGTTGTTGAGCTCCAGGTACTTCTCGAAGGTCGGTTCGGACTTGGCCTTCGGCATCGGCAGGTAGCCGGGAAGGATGTCGTAGAGCGTCGGGATGTCGGTCGATCCCTGGATCGAGGCATGGCCGCGCAGGGCCATGATGCCGCCGCCGGGCCGGCCGATGTTGCCGAGCAGGAGCTGGAGGATCGCCGCGGTGCGGATGTACTGCACTCCCATCGAGTGCTGGGTCCATCCCACCGCGTAGCAGAAGGCGGTCGTGCGCTCGGGTCCCGAATTCTCGCAGATCGCCTCCGCCACCCTGAGGAACAGGTGGCGCGGCACGCCGCAGATCTCCTCGACCCTCTCCGGCGTATAGCGGGAGAAGTGGCGCTTGACGATCTGGAAGACGCAGCGCGGGTCCTGGAGGGTGGGGTCGAGCTGCTCGGCGCCGCTCTGCGTGCCGCGCTCCGAGCGGGCCTCTCCCGTGTAGGCCTCCCGCTGGCCGGCGGCCGCGCCCACCCCCTCCGTCCCCTCGTAGGCCCAGGAGGCGGGGTCGTACTGCGCCTTCTCCTCATCCCAGCCGCTGAACAGGCCGTCGAGGTCCTCCGTGTCCTGGAACTCCTTCTTGATCAGCGCCGGAGCGTTCGTATAATGGAGGACGTACTCCTTGAACCAGCGGTCGTTCTCGAGAACGTAGCGGATGATGCCGCCGAGGAAGGCGATGTCGCTCCCCGCCCGGATGGGGACGTGGAGGTCGGATACCGCGCTGGTGCGGGTGAAGCGGGGATCGACGTGGATGATCTTCGCCCCGCGGCTCTTCGCCTCCATCACCCAGCGGAATCCCACCGGGTGGCACTCGGCCATGTTGGAGCCCTGGATGACGATGCAGTCCGAGTTCGCCAGGTCGCCGGGGAAGGTGGTGGCGCCGCCGCGACCGAAGGAGGTCCCCAGACTGGGGACCGTGGAGCTGTGTCATATTCGGGCCTGGTTCTCGACCTGGATGACGCCGAGCCCCGAGAACAGCTTCTTGAGCAGGTAGTTCTCCTCGTTGTCGAGGGTCGCGCCGCCCAGGTGGGCGATGCCCAGCGTGCGGTTCACCTCGTCGCCGTCCGGGGTCTTCTCCTCCCAGGTCTCCTCGCGAGCCTTTTTTACCAACTGGGCGACTCGCTCCATCGCCCAATCCAGGGGGACGGTCTCCCACTCCGTGCCGTGCGGCCGGCGGTAGAGGACGTTCTGCACCCGGTGCGAGCCGGTGACGAGCTGGAAGGTCGCCGCGCCCTTGGGACAGAGGCATCCTAGAGAGAGAGGGGAATCGGGGTCCCCTTCGATGTCGGTGATCCTGTCGTCTTTGACGTACACGAGCTGGCCGCAGCCCACCGCACAGTAGGGACAGATCGAGCGCACGACCTTGTCGGCCCTCTCGGTGCGGGGCTGCAGAGCTTCGCTACGGGGGGAGCGGGCGGTCTCGCCCGTGGCATGGAGGTCGCCCTTGCGGATCTGCTGCAGGACCGGCCACCGGGTTATCCGGGACATCGCATCGAACACGCCCATCGTCACCTCCCGCGGGAGCGCGTCCCCTCCCGCCGCTGCGAAAAGCTTGCAAGAAGTGGTGCAGCGGGGTTCGCGAAGAACCGCGCCGGTATCGCCAAGGCGCAACTCCGTGGCACGTATCTTGTATTTCCGCGACGAGGAGCCGACCAGGAGCCGGCGAGGAGCCATCCGATGCCGAAGAGCACGACCTACCCTTCCGCGTTCGAGTTCATTCCCGAGCGGCCGACGATCCCGAAGCTCTGGCAGGCCGCCCAGGGGTGCAAGGCCTGCGATCTTTACAAGAACGCCATGCAGGCGGTCCTGGGAATCGGGCCGAAGGAGGCGGCGGCCCTCTTCGTCGGCGAGCAGCCGGGGGATCAGGAGGATCTGGCGGGCAAGCCCTTCATCGGCCCGGCCGGCCGGGTGCTGGACGAGGCGCTGGTCGAGGCGGGGATCTCGCGCGAGGAGGTCTTCGTCACCAACGCGGTCAAGCACTTCAAGTGGGAGCCGCGCGGCAAGAAGCGCATCCACGCCAAGCCGACGATGGGGGAGGTCAAGGCCTGCCGCCCCTGGCTGGAGACGGAGCTGGCGATCGTCAAGCCGCGGGTCATCGTCTGCCTGGGCGCCACCGCCGCCCAGACGCTGATGGGCGCCAAGTTCAAGCTCACCGTCGAGCGCGGCAAGTTCTTCGAGACCCCCTGGGCCCCCTGGCTGACCGCCACGTACCACCCCTCCGCCCTCCTGCGCATGCCGGACGCGGACGCGCGCCACGCGGCGCGGGCGATGTTCGTGGCGGATCTGCGGGGAGTGGCGGAGAAGTTGCGATAATCTCCCTCAATCCTGAGGAGGGAGCATGCAGGCCACCAACATCGACGACGTGTTGCGGATTCTCGACGGCATCATCGCCGACTGCAAGGCGAAGCGCGATCCGCTGGGATACTTTCCGGCGCTCTACCGGCAGGTCACCCTGACGGTGAAGCAGGGGATCGCCACGGGGTACTTCGACGACGGGCCGCGGCTGGACCGCTTCGACGCCCGGTTCGCCAGCCGGTACTTCGCGGCCTACGAGACCTGGCGCTCCGGCGGCCAGCCCACGAAGAGCTGGCAGGTGGCCTTCCAGGGGATGCAGTCGGGGAAGCTCATCATCCTCCAGGACCTCGTGGTGGGGATCAACGCCCACATCAACCTCGATCTCGGCGTCGCCGCCGGGGAGATGTTTCAGGGGCAGGCCCTGCAGGATTTCCACGGCGACTTCGACAAGATCAACCAGATCCTGTCCGGGCTCCTCCCCAAGGTCGAGTCCACGGTCTGCGAGTTCTCGCCCCTTCTCGGCCTGCTGGCGAAGATCGGCGGCCAGGACGCCATCCAGGCTCTCGACTTCAGCATCGACGCGGCCCGCGATGACTCCTGGCTGCACGCCACGCTCCTCTCGCTCCAGCCGCCGGCCCTCTGGCCTCTCGCCGTAGAGGCCCTCGACGACAAGGCCGCCTTCCTCGGCAAGGTGGTGACCCGGCCCGACGTGATCGTGGCGAGCGCGGTGCAGATCATCCGCGACGCCGAGAGCCGGGACGTGCCGGCGATCATCGATGCCCTCTGCTCGATCCTGCCGCCGGCCTCTTAGGCTGCGGCCTGCGCCGTGAGCCAGGCGGCCGACTCCCGCCACAGGGTCTCCCGGAAACGCTCGCGGAAGAAGCCGAAGTGGCCGATCGCCGGCGCTCCCACCTCGCGGGGGGTGACGTGTCGGTGGTCCACCCGGGCGTCGCGGTAGGCGTCGAGCAGACTCTCGACGGCGGCGCGGGGGGCGTAGTCGTCGTCCGCGAAGCTGTAGGCGAGGAAAGGCCGGGCGAAGCGCTCGAAGCCGCGGCGGCGCTCCTCGTGCCCCTCGAAGAGGAAGTCCGGCCGGCGGCACCACTCGGCCCACTCGCGGGCGACCCCGCCGGGGAGATCTTCCTTGATTCCCATCCAGCCCGGGACGTAGCCGAAGATATGGCTCGCCAGCGGCACCGCCAGGTACCAGCGCAGGGCCAGCCGGTAGCGGGAGGGGAAGGGCCAGTGGCCCCAGTAGCCGTTCTGGGCCGCGACCCCGACCAGGCCGGCGATCCGCTGGTTGCCGGGAGCCATCCCGACGATCTGGCCGCCGACGCTGTGCCCCACCACCAGGAGCTTGCGCGGATGCAAGGAGGAGGCGATCCAGTCCAGGGCTCCCCCCTGGTCCTCCTCGGCCCACTGGCACAGCCGGGCGGGGAACCGCGCCAGGCTGCGGGGACGCGAGCCGCCGATCCCCCGGTAGTCGTAGGTCACCACCGTGAAACCCTCGCCGGCCAGATGGCGGGCGAAGGCGTCGTAGTAGCGGCGCCGGACCGCGGTGGCCGAATTGATCAGCACCGCGGCGTTCGCGACATCCGCGGCGTTCCGCCCCACGCCGGGAGGGGGCTCGTAGAGGGTGGCCGCGAGCTCGAAGCCGTCGAGCGCGCGGATGCGGAGACCGTCGTCGATCCGAACGTCCATCCCCCTCCCTCCTTGCCGGTGTTCCCGGCTTTGTCCGGCGTCAGCGTCAGACCCGCTCGATGATCGTCGCGATCCCCTGGCCGCCGCCGATGCAGAGGGTGATCAGGGCGGTGGAGAGGCCCCGCCGCTCGAGCTCGTCGAGCGCCGTGCCGAGGAGGATCGCGCCGGTCGCTCCCAGCGGATGGCCGAGGGCGATGGCGCCGCCGTTGACGTTCACCCGCTCGGGATCGATCCCCAGGGCGCGGATCGTCTGCAGCGGCACCACGGCGAAGGCCTCGTTGATCTCCCAGAGGTCGATGTCCTTGACCTCCATGCCGGCCTTCTCCAGCGCCCTGCGCGATGCCGGGGCGGGGGCGGTCAGCATGATCAGCGGCTCCGAGCCGATGGTGGCCATGGCGCGGATGCGCGCCCGGGGCTTCAGGCCATGGGCCTCGGCATACTCACCGGAGCCGATCAGCACCGCCGCGGCGCCGTCCACGATGCCGCTGGCGTTGCCGGCGGTGTGGACGTGCCGGATCGACCCGAGCTGCGGATAGCGCTCGAGGGCGATCTGGTCCAGGGTCTCGCCGTTGGGTCCCACCGGGGTCGCTCCCAGGCCCACGAAGGCGGGGTTGAGCGCGGCGAGCCCCTCGATCGTGGTGTCGTGCCGCGGGTGCTCGTCCTTTTCCAGCAGCACGGCGCCGGTCGCCGGGTCCTTGACGGGGAAGAGGCCGCGGCCGAAGTGGCAGGCCTTCTGGGCGGCCGCCGCCTTGCGCTGCGACTCCAGGGCGAAGGCGTCCAGCTCCTCGCGGGAGATCCCCTCCAGGGTGGCGATCACGTCGGCGCTGATCCCCTGGGGCACCTGGAAGTGCTTGCCGCGCAGGGTCATGTTCTCGCCGTCCTGGCCGGCGCGGTCGGCGCCCATGGGCACCCGCGACATGCTCTCCACCCCGCCGCCCACCACCAGCCGCTGCGCGCCGGCCATCACTCCCATGGCGGCGAAGTTGATCGCCTGCAGCCCCGAGCCGCAGAAGCGGTTGACGGTCGTCCCGGTGACCTCGATCGGCCAGCCGGCCGCCAGCACCGCGTTGCGGCTGAGGTTCGCCCCCTGCTCGCCGGCCTGGGAGACGCAGCCGGCGATGACGTCCTCGACGTCGGCCGGATCGATCCCGGTCCGCTCGGCCAGGCGGTTGAGCGTCTGGGCCAGGAGCTCCTGGGGATGGACGCTGGACAGGGCGCCCTTGCCCGCCTTGCCGCGGCCCCGCGGCGTGCGGACGGCGTCCAGGATGTATGCGCCGGTCTTGTCGGTCATGGGATATCTCCTTGAAGCGTGTTGATCCACTAAGGGCTGATCCGGAAATGGTCGAGCAGCCGCTCGAACGCGGCGCGGGCGTAGTCGCCGGCCTTCTCGTCGCGCAGCATGCGATGGACGTGGTGATAGCCGAGCACGATGGCGTTCATCTCGAAGGCGAGCTGCCCAGGGTCGAGATCGGCCCGGAAATGGCCGGCCCCGAGGGCCAAACGCGCCGCCTTGACCATGAACTGGAAGCGGTCCTGGTGGGCCTGGGAGAGGAAATCCCGCTGCGGCCCCGGCCGGTCGTCGAGCTCCACCGAGGCGGCGATTAGCAGGCAGCCGCCCGGCATGCCAGGGTCGTCCTCCCAGGCGAGCCAGTTCTCGAAGAAGGCCCGGATGCGCGGCTCGCCGCGGGGAGCGGAGAGGGCCGGGCGGATCACCGTCTGCTCGAACCGCTCGACGGCGGCCTGGAGGACCTGGAGCTGGAGCTCGTCCTTGGACCCGAAATGGGCGAAGAGACCGCTCTTGGAGAGGCCCAGCTCGGTCGACAGCGTGCCGATCGTCAGCCCGTCCAGCCCGTCGCGGCTGGCCAGGCGAACGGCCTGGTCCAGAATGCGCTCGCGAGTCTCGGCTCCCTTGCCCATGAGGAAGAAAACTATACGAACGATCGTTCTATTCCGTCAAGCCCTCATCACCCCCCACCCTCTTCTCCCGTCCCTGAATGCGAAAGACCCCGGCACCTTTCGGGGCCGGGGTCTCAAGGGTCCGTTTCGGTGGCGTTGGGTTCCCCTGCGGGATCACCCTCCGGTGCTACGGACACGTGGAGAATCCCCTTTACGAGGACGCCACCTCCACTGAACCGTGTTTGCCTTCTATCACTGGACCACCTCCTTCCTGGGCGTATGCATCATCGGCAGGTCCCAACCCGCCCGGTTCCGTGGGCCGCCCAAGCCTCATTGGAACCGCCACGTCACTCCCGGTAGGAGGCGTGGACCCTAGACACAACAATATGTTGGGGCACGAATTCCCAAAAGTCAACGGTCAAGGCTAGTTAGCGGGGATTCTCTTGAGGGAGCCCCGGAGTGCGGGGCCGGGACCCTGTGGTACTGTTTCGCGGAGTCCGGAATCGGGACGAATTGGAGGGAAACAGATGAAGAAATTCGGCATTCTTTTCGGCCAGGAGGACACGTTTCCCTGGGCCTTGATCGACCGGGTGAACGCGCGCAAGGCGGACGGGCTCGTGGCGGAGCCGGTCCGCATCGAGAAGCTGGTCCAGGGAGAGCCCTCGGGCTACGCGGTCATCATCGACCGCATCTCCCAGGACGTCCCCTTCTATCGCGCCTACCTGAAGAACGCTGCCCTCAACGGCACGGCGGTGCTCAACAACCCGTTCTGGTGGAGCGCCGACGAGAAGTTCTTCAACAACTGCCTGGCGACCAAGATCGGCGTCGCCGTTCCCAAGACCGTGCTGCTCCCCTCCAAGGAGCATCCGGCGGACACCAGCGGCAAGTCGTTCCGCAACCTGGCCTATCCGCTCGACTGGGAGGCGATCTTCGACTACATCGGCTTCCCGGCCTTCTTCAAGCCGTTCGCCGGCGGCGGCTGGAAGAACGTCTACCGGGTGACCAACCGGGAGGAGTTTTTCCGCGCCTACGACGAGACCGGCCAGCTCGTGATGATGCTCCAGGAGGAGATCGTCTTCACCGAGTACTTCCGCTGCTACAGCCTCGACTGCAAGGACATCCACATCATGCAGTACGACCCGCGGCAGCCGTTCCACGCCCGCTATGTGCGGAACGGTCCGCCGGTCGAGCCGTCGCTGCTCCAGAAGGTGCACGACGACGTGCTGGCGCTCAACGTCTGGCTCGGCTACGACTTCAACACGGTCGAGATGGCGGTGCGCGACGGCGTCCCCTATGCCATCGACTTCTGCAACCCGGCGCCGGACGCCGACGTCAACTCGATCGGCCAGGACAACTTCTCCTGGATCGTCGAGAAGGCGGCCGACATGGTGATCCGCAGGGCGGCCGCGCACGTGGAGGGCGGGGACAACCTGCGCTGGGGGCAGTACGTCCGGAAGGCGGCGGCGCCTCCGGTACCCGCCGTGGCCGCCGCCCCGGGAGCCACGCCGGCCACCACCGCGGTGGGAACCATCGTGGCGACGGCGGTCAACGCGGTGAGCACGGTGGCGGACGCTCTCTCGCCGAAGAAGTAGGCCTTAGATGCCCGACGCGAAGCTGTTCACGCTGGGGATCGAGGAGGAGTTCCAGCTCATCGATCCGGAGACGCGCGACCTGCGCTCGCACGTCCAGTACCTCCTGGACGACGAACACACGCTGGCCGACCAGCTAAAGCCGGAGCTGCACCAGTCGGTCATCGAGGTGGGGACGAACATCTGCCGCGACGTCCACGAGGCCCGCCGCGAGATCATCGCCCTGCGCAGCAACCTGACCAAGCTGGCGCGGCGCAACGGCCTGACCATCGCGGCGGCGGGCACCCACCCCTTCGCCCACTGGAAGGACCAGCTCATCACCCCCAACGAGCGCTACCAGGAGATCGTCCAGGACCTCCAGGAGATCGCGCGGGCGAACCTGATCTTCGGCCTCCACGTCCACGTCGGCATCGAGGACCGCGAGGTGGCGATCCACATCATGAACGCCGCCCGCTACTTCCTGCCGCACATCCTGGCGCTGTCGACCAACTCCCCCTTCTGGCAGGGGCGGAACACGGGTCTGAAGTCCTTCCGCAGCAAGGTCTTCGACCGCTTCCCGCGCACCGGCATCCCGGACCACTTCACCAGCCTCTCGGAGTACGAGAACTACATCAAGCTGCTGATCCAGACCGGCTGCATCGACAACGCCAAGAAGATCTGGTGGGACGTGCGGATGCACCCGTTCTTCAACACCCTGGAGTTCCGGATCTGCGACGTGCCGATGCGGGTGGACGAGACGATCGCGCTGGCGGCGCTGATCCAGGCGGTCACCGTCAAGCTCTACAAGCTGATCCGGCAGAACCTCGGCTTCCGCCTCTACCGGCGCCTGCTGCTCAACGAGAACAAGTGGCGCGCCGCCCGCCACGGCATCACCGGCAAGCTGATCGACTTCGGCAAGAAGGAGGAGGTGGACTGCGTGGCGCTGATCCACGAGCTCCTCGCCTTCGTGGACGACGTCGTGGACGAGCTGGGGAGCCGGCAGGACATCGACTACATCCACCACATCCTGCGCGCGGGGACCGGGGCGGACCGCCAGATCGCCGTTTTCGAGGCGACGCACGACGTCCGCAGCGTCGTCGATTTCATCGTGCAGGAAACCCACCACGGGCTCGATTGATGGATTCTGATTGATGGAACGGGACATCCGCCGCCTCTACAACGCCGGCTTCACCCCGGAACGCTACGCGCGGCTGGTGCGCGACCTGGAGCGGGACGCGGGGAGCCCCTCCATCTTCCGCATCTGCGAGACGCCGATCTTCCTTCCCGAGCGGCTCACCCGCGAGCTGATCGAGGCCTCCCACGAGGTGCTGGGCTTCGTCACCTCTCCGGAGTACCTGAAGCAGGCGGAGCGCGCCGTGCCGCCGCTCCTCCACGTGCCGGGAGACGAGGGGCACACGGCTTTCTTCCAGGTCGACTTCGCCATCGCGCGGGGAGAGGACGGCGAGCTGACCCCGCGGCTGATCGAGCTCCAGGGCTTCCCGTCGCTCTACGGCTTCCAGTGGCTGCTCGAAAAGGAGTTCCGCGCCCACTTCCCAGCGATTCCGGAGGACTGGTCCCCCTATTTCTCCGGCCTGACCGCCGAGACCTACCCCGCCGCCCTGCGGGAGGTGATCGTGGCCGGCGAGGAGCCGGAGACCGTGGTCCTGCTGGAGATCGATCCCGAGCACCAGAAGACGCGGATCGATTTCCACGTCACCCAACAGATGCTGGGGATTCCGGTGGTCGATGCCCGGCAGGTGATCGAGCGCGGCGGGCGGCTCTTCTACCCCCGGAAGGGCAAGGAGGTGCCCATCCGGCGCATCTACAACCGGGTGATCTTCGACGAGCTGGAGCGGAAGGGGCTCGACCTCTCGCGCATCTTCCACCGCGACCTGGTGGACGTGACCTGGGTGGGGCATCCGAACTGGTACCTCAAGCTCAGCAAGTTCTCGCTTCCGTTCATCAAGAGCCGCTACTGCCCGCCGACCTGGTTCGTGAGCGACCTCGAGGAGCTGCCGGAGGACCTGGAAAATTACGTGCTGAAGCCGCTCTTCTCCTTCGCCGGCCTGGGCGTCGAGATCGGCCCTGCGCCTGAGCGCCTGCGCGCGCTGCCGGACCCGCAGAACTTCATCCTCCAGAAGAAGGTCGACTACGCCCCGGCGATCGAGACCCCGGACGAGCCCGCCAAGGCCGAGGTCCGCATGATGTTCGTCTGGACCGACCGTCCCCGGCTGGTCAACAACCTCGTGCGGATCAGCAAGGGGAAGATGATGGGCGTCGACTTCAACAAGGACAAGACCTGGATCGGCGCGAGCCTGGCGTATCACCCGCCGCTCGATTGAGGCGCTCTCTCGATTGAATCTCCAGGGAATGCCGCGTTCCCTTTCTTCCACGAGCCATGAAAGGAAGAGAAAACCCTGTTCCCTGCCCACAGGGCTCCGCGATCTACGGGGAATGAGACGTTCCCTTCCTTCAGCGTCTCCCGGGATCGGGGGAATGCCGCGTTCCCTGTTCACCGTGAGCCTTCGACCGAAGGGAACGCAGCCCGAAGAGGAGGGAAGGCCACATTCCCTTTGCGAAGCTCGCCGCAAATTCCGGGGAATCACGTTTTCCCCCGGCGTCGTGAGCCGCGGTGGGTGGGGAATGCGATTTTTTGTCTACGCAACAAGCCATTGAGACTGGGGAACGCGGCATTCCCCGGCCGATCGAGATCCCATGATCCGCACCGTCACCCTCAACACCGGCTTCGATGAGGTCTTCACGGTCTCCGCGATCCAGCCCGGGGGCGTCACGGAGGTCCGCGGCCACAAAACCCTGGCGAGCGGCAAGGGAATCAACGCGGCGCGGACCATCGCATCCCTCGGCGAGCCCGTGAAAGCCTATGGATTGATCGGGAGATCCGACTTCGGACGCTTCGTGGATCTCCTGAAGGAGGATGGCGTCGAATCGGCGCTCATCGCAATCGACGCACGGACCCGGCACAACCTGACGCTCTTCGACGAAAGCTCCGGCCGTCCCGCCGCCCACGCGAGGGCTCCCGGGTTCACCCTGGACGATCCGGCGCCGGTCGAGACGCTGACGGCAGAGCTGGCGAGGGAGATCCATCCCGGCGATCTGGTCACCCTTCACGGCTCCACTCCGGGAGGATTGGACCCGCGAACCTGGGCGCGCATCGGCCGCGCCGCCGTGGATCGCGGCGCCACCCTCCTGCTGGACATCTATGGCGAGCCCCTGTTGCACGCGCTGGAAAACCTGCCGGTGGCGATCTGCAAACCGAACGAGGAGGAAATACGAATACTGCCCGGCATCAAAGATCTTTCCGGAAGCGCCGCCGTGGACGCCGCGCTGCGTTTCCTGGCGGATCGAGGGGTGCGGTTGCCGGTGGTCAGCCGTGGCGCCGAGGGTCTCCGGTTCCTGGTGGACGGCCGGATCGGGACCGCTCGGCTGCCGGTGGCGCATCCCAAGTTTCTCGTGGGAGCAGGGGATGCCTGCATGGCGGGTCTCGCCGTAGCGCTACGGCGGGGGCTGCCGGTTCTGGAGGCGATCCGCTATGCGGTGGTGGTCGCGGCGGCGCACGCGGCGGGATGGGAGATGGCGCGAGTCGAGCTGGCAGATCTGAGCTTCGGCTGAAGCGGGCTCCGCTCCGGGGGAGAGCGGAGCCCGGAGGCGGCCTCAGCTCAGCAATTCCATCGTCAGCCGGACGAAGTTGTCTGTCTTCACCTGCTCCTCGAGGAAGTTGACGAACGCCGCAACTTTTTCCTTGCTGTGAATTTGGGAACAGGTATGAACGTCGAGGAAGTCGATCAGCTTCGTGGCATCCGGGCTGTTTTTGGCAAATGCTTTCAGATCCTTCTCGTTCACCTTGACGTCCACAGAGACCGAGCGCCGGAGGAGCTTAAACAATCCCTGGATCGAAGCCGGTCCATTGATCCTTCCCACGCCAAGCTGGTTCTGCAACTCGGGATCCTGGATTGCATCGGCCGCGCCAGCCAAAATGTCGCAGGTCTTGGCGAAGGAGAGCCAGCCCCGGCCGGATTTCTGTGCCAGTTGGAACAGGAGCGCCACCAATCCGGTTACGTGAGGGGCTGCCATGCTCGTACCGGACAGGACCGTGACTCCTCCCTGGGCGCGGGCGGCCACCACGCTCACCCCGGGAGCGCTCAGGTCGGGCTTTTGTCTTCCGTCCCGCGTCGGGCCCGCCGACGTGGCCTCAAAGGGTGAGGCGAGCGCGGCCCTTTCGGAAGTATCGAAGGCCCCTACCGTCAGCGTGCCCTTGCCACAACTGATCGACCCGAGAGTGCATCTGGAGTCGGTATTCCCCTGGAACCTCGACAGCCCGCGTTCGGACTGCTCAATCCAGGCATGGAACGGTACCTTTCCGATCTCGCTGCGGAGCTCGATTTTCCAGGGTGCGGTCTTGAGGTGTGGAAGCCGGATGTCAACTTGGTTGTCTCCATTGTTAGGATCCTTCTTCCGATGGCTGATGCGTCCGACTCTCTTTTTTTCGACTCTCTCTCCTTTGGCGAGAAGATCCTTCGTCTCCCCCAGGCGCACCGACTCTATTTCGCGCCAGCCCGCGGGGTTTTTTCCATCGGGTACGTAGAGGGTGACCGTCAACTCCTGATCTTTGGGATACCAGATCTCCATTTCGTTTTTGGCCCCGTCGGGATCGGTGTGGCGGGGATCGGTTTCCCAGAGAATCGTGGCTTGGCCTCCCGTGCCTGGGCGGACCTCTCCAGACACATGACTTTGCAGCAGGTAGGAGTTCCCGGCCGAGGTGACGATGGCGCGCCCTGGCTGCTGATTCACGAGATCCGTGAAAGCCTGCTCGACCAGAGTCGTTCCGTCGTGCGGCCCACCGGTGGTCGAGAGGCTCAGATTGACCACCGCGGGCCTGTTGAGCTCGGCGGCCTTCCGGAAGATGTAGTCCACCGCTTCCAGCAGATAGCAGGAGTTGCCGAGAAAGCTGCTCTCGAAGCTCTTCAGGTTGACGAAGATGATCTGACTCTTGGGGGCCACTCCCGGGGGCGAAGGCTGGGGTTGAAGGGGGCCCGGCTTGCCGTTGAAGAGGTTGGGTTCGCCGCCGTTGCCCGCGGCGACGTCCATCACGTGGGTTCCGTGCGAGGCGACCGGGGGCATGTAACCCAGGACGCTGTAGGCGTTCTCATCCCCGGCCGCCAAGGCACTGTTGATCATAGCGGCCGTGAGCTCCCGTCCATACTTGTAGCCTGTCCGGGTCTTCGTGGTTACGTCGGCCTGATCCCAGAGATAGAGGATGCGGGTGGCGCCCGAATCGTCGTCGCGGAAGTTCTTGTGCCGGAAGTCGCAGCCATAGTCAACGATCCCGACGATGACGTCCGATCCGTCGAGTCCCGCATAGCTCTGCCCGTTGTCCCGCGCGGCGGTTTCCAGGGACTTCGAGTCGCAGCGGATGGCCGGCACCGAGTTGTACAGGTGCAGATGAACCTGTTCCGCGGCCTTCAAACTCTCGACATGTGAACGTACTTGCGTGATCTTTTCGAGGTCGACCCTGCCGGTGAAGATGGAGCCTCCGCCGATAGCGTCATAAACGATCTTCTCCGCCCCGGCCTCTCCCTCAAAGACCTTCCTGGAAGATTGGAAAATTTCCAACCCTTCGATGTTGGCAGGGTCGGCGCACTTGAGGATCACATCCACATAGCGCTTTTTACCGGCATCCGTAGTGATCTCGTGAGTTCCTGCCTGGCCCTCCACATACCGGAGTTTCTCTTCCTGGAGGTGCGGATCGTACGTGAAGTCGTCGTCATCAATGAGGTCTTTCCAGTTCTTGGTGAGCTCGAGCTCCAGGTCCATGGGGTCCAGGGTGGTCGTGTCGGTGATGTCGGCCATCTTTCCCTCCTTGTCAGCCATCTCTTTGGACGGAACGGCCCGCCATCTTCCCACCCGGGAAAACGGGATCTCCGTCCGTCCATTCGATACGAACGGACGGCAAGTATGCCCATCGCGATCCCCCTCCCGCCGCAGCCCCCTCCCGACCGCCTCTGGTACCATGCCGGTAAGGCTTGGAGTGCTGGAGGTTGTCATGCGGATGTGTTCTTGGAGGGGCCGGTGAAGGCGCCTCGGGCAGTGGCGGCGCTTTCCATCGGGCTGGTCGGCTTCGGGTTTGCGGGATGCCATCACAAGCCGGGGCGCCTCCGCGCGGTGGAGCCTCGACTGTCGGGTGGGACCGAGTACGCTCCTTGCCCGCAGGGCCAGGCGTCCTCCTCCCCGGTCCCGGTGATGGTCTGCGACAAACCGCGTCCTCTCCGCAAAGATCGTGGCTCTTCCAAGGCCGGACCTGCCGTCCGCGGCGAGGCGGAGCCGGCGGTTTCAGACGGAGAGAGCCCGACGGGGCGGCTCGACGCTCTCCTCAGCGAGGGGACCACCCGGGATCTGAACCAGGCCGTCCACCGGCTCGAAGCGGCCAGCGAGGAAAATCCCCACGTGGCCCGCTACTGGAGCGACCTCGCCGCCGCCTATCTCGTCCGGGCGCAACGAACCGAGGACCCCCGGGATCTCCTGCGGGCTTACGGTGCTGCCGACCGGGCGGTGCGGGAGAATCGCTCCCTGCCCGAAGCACGGTTCAATCGGGCTCTGGCGCTGGAAAGCCTGTTCCTGGTGCCCGACGCGGCCGAGGCGTGGCAGGATTATCTCAGCCTGGACTCCACGTCGGACTGGGTCGCCGAAGCGCAGAAACACAAGAGAGATCTGGACCGGCTGGTGGCTCCGGGCGATTGGGATGAACAGCGCAAGCGGCTCGAGCAGGCGGCCATCGCGGGAGACGCGCGCGAGGTCGAAGCGGTCGTCGACCGTCACCGCCAGGCGGCCCGGGAGTACGCGGAGCAGGAGCTCTTCGGCCTATGGGCGGACGCCGTCGCGGAAGGCCGAAAAGAGCTGGCGGACGACCGGCTCCGCATTCTGCGAAGCGTGGGAGACGCGCTGGTCAAGGTCGACGGCGAGCGTCTGGTCCATGATTCGGTGGATGTGATCGATGCCGTCTCCACCGCCGGAGACCCCGGCCAGTGGCAGGATCTGGTCCGGGCCTCCCGGAGACTCCGGGATGGCGAGGATGACTACCATGCAAAGCATTGCGCGCGGGCCATCAAGAAGCTCTCGATGGCGCGGGAGGCGTTCGCACGTATCGGCAGCCCGCTGGCGATTCGGGCGGACGTCATGCTCGTCTACTGCCGTTACCAGAACAGCCAATACCTCCAAGGGCTCAAGGAAGCGGAGCGGCTCTTCCGGGAGCTGCAGGGACAAGCCTACGGAGGGCTTCGCGGCAGCGCATACTGGGGCCGGGCGCTCCTGGAGGACAGCCTGGGGAGAAAGCGGTCCGCCGTCGAAGATTACAGAAAGATGCTGGCCGAGTTTCTCGATCTCGGAGAAGGGGAGCATGTCTCCAGAGCCGTCAGCCTCCTGGGCCATATCCTGAGCTTCCCTGGGCCGCGAGCGGCAGGCGTGGCAATACATCTATCAGGCACTGCGGACGCTTCCCGGACTGAACGATGATGTGGCCCGGGCTAATCTCTTCCTGATCGCGGGCGACGCGGCTCTGCGCGACGGCGCGGACGCGGCGGCGCTCCTCTTCGCGCAAGCCAGGGTCGGACCCGCCCTCCGTGCCAATCCCGTGGCCGCCGTCGAGGGCCTCGTCTGGCTGGCCCGGATGCAGGAGCACATGGGAGACCGGGAGGCGGCCGGCGCCTCGTTGCGGGACGCCGCGGCCAGGATCGACCTTCTCGATACCCCACAGATCCGCCGCAAGAGAGCAGACCTGGCGATGATCGCAGGGGAGATGCGGGTAGAGGACGACCCGCGGAGAGCGGCGGATCTCCTGACCTCGGCGCTCTCCGTGTATCAACAGGACCAGAACCTGCTCTTTTCTCTCCGCACGCTCCTGGCGCGGGGCCGGGCTCAGCGCCGGCTGGGAGACGACTTGGCGGCGGAGCAGGACCTCAGGAGCGCCCTGGCGGCCTACGATCGACTGGGTGAGCAGCTCTCCGAGGAGGATCTCCGGCTCTCCTTTCTGGAGCAGACCGATGCGGTGTTCGACGAGATGATCTCCCTCCAGGCGGATCGCGATTCGGAGCTCGCCTTCGCCTACGCAGACCGGTCGCGCACCCGAGTCCTGCCGGGAACGGAGTCCGCGCTCTGGAAGAACGATGTCGCGGTCGAGCCGCAGCCGCTTCCCACGGATGAGATCCGCCGCCGGCTGCCGGCGGGGAGCACTCTGGTGCAATTCTCCGTCCTCCCCGATCGGGTGCTGATCTGGGAGCTGCGCCGGAATGAAAAGCGGCCGCGCTTCTACCGCAAGAACGTCTCGCGGAGCGAGCTCGAGGGAATGGCCGGGTCGCTTCAGGACTTCGGCACCGCGAAAGGGGAGGACGCGGCGGTGAAGCTCTTCGATCTGCTCGTCAGCCCCTGGTTGAACGACGTGCCGGCGGGGGAGAGGATCGTCTTTGTGGCCGACAAGGTGCTGCACCAGGTGCCGTTCGCCGTCCTCAAGAACCGATCGACGGGCAGGCTTCTGCTCGAGGATCATCCGCTCGCCGTTGCCCCGAGCGCGACGCTGTACATCCATGCGCTCGAACGGCAGAACGCCCAGAGGGCGGCCCGGCGATCCGGCGGTCTGGTCGTCGGCGACCCGGCGGTCGACCACGGCCTTTTCTACGATCTGCCGTCCTTGCCGGATTCGGCGGCGGAGGCTCGCCGTGTGGCGTCGCTGACGCCTTCCCGGCTGCTCGAAGGCAAGGATGCGGTCAAGTCGGCGTTCCTGGCGGCGGCGCCGCAGGCGGGATGGATTCATTTTTCCGGTCACGCGCTGGTGGATCCGCGCGAGCCGCTGAAGTCGAAGCTCGTGCTCGCGCCGGAAGGAGAGAAGGACCAGGGGATTCTGACCGCGCAAGAGATCTATTCGCTCAAGCTTTCCCGCACCCGTCTGGTCATTCTCGCGGCGTGCGACACCGGCAACGAATACATTCCCGGCAGTGAGGGCGCGACGAGCCTCGCCCGGGCGTTCCTGGCCGCCGGGGTCCCGGCCGTGGTGGCGAGCCTGTGGAGCGTCGACGACCGGGTGACGGCCGAGCTGTTCGATGCGTTTCACCGTTTTCTGGCGGCCGGCGAAGATCCCGTGGACGCCTTGCGTAAAGCCCAACTGGAGATGCTCCACGGCGCCGGGAAGACAGATCGATCCATGCGGGCTTGGGGCGCCTTTGAAGTGATCGGTGCCAGCGCGGAGTCGCCGCTGGACCATCAAGCCAATCCTCAATGATCACCAAGCAATGAAGAAAGGGAGTTCCTCGTCATGCCCACTCTTCGCGTCAAGTTCTCTGGTCTGTGCACGTTCATTTTCGACACGCGGCTCAAAGGTAAGGATGGCCAGCCCTCGGATACCAAGCCGAGGGAGGCGACGGTGCTCCTGCAGCGGCTGACCCATGCCCGCGCGCTGACGAGCAAGGCCAGCGCGAAGCCCGAGATCCTCGACCAGCACTTCCCTCTGCTGGAATTCAGTCTGGCGGACTACAACCCGGAGAGCACCCGCAAGGCGGACGTCCATTGCATCCCCAATTCCGACGGAGAGATGACCAAAGGAATCTGTCTGCTCCTGGGCGAGGACCTGAGCTTCCTCATCGACGGCCAGAAGATGGATCGCTACGCTCTTGAGCTTTCGAGCCACAAGCCGGAGGTCCCGAGCTCGCCCAACCTGAGCCGGCAGGACCGGGACTCTCTTTGGTGGATGGCGACGCTGACCGACGTCTTTCCCGATGCGGAGATCAATCCGGTGATCCTGAACACTCCGCCCGGCTCGAACCAGCCGATCCTGGCCCGGGTCCAGTTGACGGAGGGCCGGCTCAGGTCGCTCGAGCTCACCGATTCTCCCTGTACGATCGTCCCTTCCGGTCCGTCGAAGTTCAATCAGCGGGTCGCGACCACCTTCGAGCTCGCCATCCCATTCTCCAGCACGGTCGCGATCAGGACGGTCACCAATCGAAACGGCAGGACGACGCAAGGCGATTTGATGCTCGGTCCGGCCAAGGACGGCGATCTGCAGATCGAGATCATGAACATGGAGATCAATCGCCTCGTCAGGATGGACCCGGCCTATGGTCCCCGGGCGGAAGCGGACTTCGGGGTCTATGCGGATCTCCTGAAAGAGCCGATCCCGGGCCCCGTTCCCTTCCTGCGCCAGGTGAGCGTCGGGGACCCGGCGGCAGCTCCGAGCAGCACTTGCGCCCCTTCGGGGCACTGAGAGACGGATCGAGCCCTACTGATACATGAACCGCAACGCCCGCGGCAGCCGCCGTCTCCAGGCGGCTTCGCTGTGGGTTCCCTTGGGGTCGGCTCGCCACATCAGGCGGTCGGAGTCGTAGCCGCGCTCGACCAGGTGCTCGGCCATGCGCTTGACGGCGTCGACCACCCGGCCCTTGTCCTCCCGGGCGCCGGCGTCGAGGTAGATGCGCGAGACCTCGGGGGTGGGCTGCGAGACGATGTCGGCGAAGATGGCCTGGTTCGCCACCCAGAAGGAGGGGGACATCACCAGCGCGCCGCCGAAGGCGTGCGGGTAGTGGAAGTGCGACCAGAGGGCGGCGAGACCACCCATCGAGGAGCCGCCGGCCACCGCGCCCAGGGGGCCGGGCACCAGGTTCAGCTCGGCGGTCAGGACCGGCATCAGGTGGTTGGTCACCCAGTCGAGGAAGATCTGGATCTGCCCCGGCTCGTTCTCGAAGGCGAACGGGGAGAAGCTCCAGGTTCCTCCCCGGCCCCCCATGCTCGATGCCGACGACCACCGGCTGGCGCCGCGACCGGGCCAGCCCCTCGACCGCCTCGTGGATGTACCAGCCCCCCGAGAAGGAGGGGAGGTCGTCGAAGACGTTCTGGCCGTCGAACATGTAGAGCCCGAAGTGCGGCTCCGCCGGGTCATAGCCCCGCGGGAGGTAGACCCGGATCGGGCGCGGCGACAGCCCCGGCACCTGGAAGGGGCCGAGGAGATTGACCTCCCCCGTCCGCATCCGGGCGAGCGAGCCGGGGATGCCGGCTTCCACCGTCGGCTCCTCGGGCTCGGGCGCCGCCAGCGCGACGGTCGCCGCCGCCTCCTGCTCCGGCCACTCCTCGCGCCGCAGGGAGTCCTCGATCCGGTAGCCGTGCAGCATGTCGTGCACGGCGATGTGCCGGGCCATCCCGTAGACGGTGTAGAACGCGTACTCCGGATGCCGGCCGGGGCGATCCCAGCCCTCGAGCGGGAGGTCGCGCAGCCGGGCCACCAGCTCCGCCCGCTCGCGGGTGAACCGTTCGATCGCCTCCCCTAGGTCCACGGCGAGCAGGCCGCCGGACTCGTCTTCCGGCCCCGGGTAGAAGGGCTCGATCTCCGGGCTGTCCTCGGCCAGCATCTGCTCCAGCCGCACCCGGAACCGCGACTCCAGGGAGGCGACGTGGCAGAAGTGCTCGTGGGCCGACCACTTGTGCGGCAGGGGCCGGCGCCGGCGCCAGGGCTCGGGGACGTCGAGGATCAGCGGCACGAGAAGGGCCGGGGCGTTCTCCAGCGCTACCAGGACGGCTCGGGGGTCGTTCAAGGCTCTCTCTCCAGGTCGGGTTCGGCGGGGCGGGAGTGTAGCAGTTGCCGCAGCAGCTCGACCACCTCCCCGGTGTCCCGGAGCTGGTATTCCGCCGCCGTCTCCCGCGGCTCGTCGGCCACCAGGATGCCGATCCCCCGGTTCGCAATGGCCCGGAAGGCGTCCTCGTCGGTGAGGTCGTCGCCGAGATAGAAAGGAAGGACGCCGGGGCGATCGAGGCCGAGGGCGTCGAGGAGCCAGAGGAGGGCGCGCCCCTTGTCCCAGTCGAGGTCGGGGCGCAGCTCGAAGAGCTTCTTGCCGTGGGCCTTGCGCAGGCCGGGCTCGGCGGCGACGGCGGCGTCCACCGCCCGCTCGATCCGGGGGACGTCTCGCTCGTCCGCCAGGCGGAAGTGGACGGAGGCGGCGAAGCGCTTGGGCTCGACGAAGACCCCCGGGACGTCCGCGAGCTCCCGCCGGACCCGCTCGGCGGCGCGGTCGATCTTCTCGGGGACCCCCTCGCCGACCTCCAGCCACAGCGCCGGCGCTCCCGGGGCGGGCGGCGGGCCGGCGATGTCGAAGCCGTGGCTCCCGGCGTAGGCGAGGTCCTCGAGGCCCACCAGGGAGGCCACGTCCTCGCGGCCGCGGCCGGAGACGATGACCACGGGGAAGCGGCTGGAGAGCCGGCGCAGCACCTCGCGGGTCTCTTCCGGCAGGATGGCGAGGTCCGGGCGCGGCGCGATCGGCGAGAGGGTGCCGTCGTAGTCGAGGAAGAGGGCGGGGCGGCGGCCGGCCAGGCGGGCGGCGATCTCGTCCCAGCGGTCGAGAGGGGAGGGGCGCATCCCGATCGGTTCGGTCAATTCCAGGGACTCTTAGAGGGACTCTTCGATCCCCATCGGGGGGAGGTACTCCCTGGGGGTGCGGAAGTCGTGGGGCACGGTGCCCAGGGCGGCCTGGAGATAGTAGTCCACCCACCAGAAGATGTCCTGCTCGCGCACGATCTCCCGCAGGGTCTCCATGCGGGCGTGGCGCTCCTCGCCGCTCAGGTCGAAGGCGGCCTGGAGCGCGTCGGCCATCCCCTCGATGTCGTGCGGATTGACCAGCAGCGCGCCCTCCTGGAGCTGCGCCGCGGCGCCGGCGAACTCGGAGAGGACGAGGACGCCGCCGCCGTCCACCTGGCAGGCGCAGAACTCCTTGGCCACCAGGTTCATGCCGTCCTTGATCGGGGTGACGAAGCAGACCCGGGCCATGCGGTAGAGCGAGATCAGGTCCCGCCGCGCCAGGCTCTTGTAGTGGTAGTGGACGGGCACCCAGCCGGCGGTCGAGAACTCGCCGTTGATCTCCCCCACGAGCCGCTCGATGTCCGCCTTCAGGCTCTGGTACTCGGCGACCGCCTCGCGGCTGGGAACCACGACCTGGAAGAGGATCACCTGCTCGCGCAGGTTCCGGTGGCGCTGCAGGGCGTTGCGGAACGCCTCCAGCCGTTCGAGGATCCCCTTGGTGTAGTCCAGCCGGTCGACCCCCACGATGAGCTGGCGGGGGCCCATGCTGTCCCGCAGCTCGACCATCCGCCGGGTCACCTCCTCCGAGCGGGCGGACGCGTCGTAGGACTTGAAATCGATGCCGATCGGAAAGGCCCCGACGCGCACCACCCGGGTGCCGGCCCGGACTTCGGTGATCGGCCCGCCATGATCCCCGGGATGGATCTCCACCTCCGGCAGCAGGTTCTCCAGGCAGGTGAGGAAGTTCCGGCTGTCGCGCGGGGTCTGGAAGCCCAGCAGGTCGTAGGCGAGCAGGGCCTTGAGGATCTGGGCGCGCCAGGGGAGCTTGAGCAGGATGTCGAGCGGCGGGAACGGGATGTGGAGGAAGAAGCCGATGCGGGCGGCCTCCTCGCGGTGGCGCAGGAGCTCGGCGACGTGGATGAGCTGGTAGTCCTGCACCCAGACGTAGTCCTCCTCGCGGCTGTGCTCGTGGACGCAGTCGGCGAACTTCTGGTTGACCTCCAGGTAGGAGTACCAGAAGGCGGGATCGAAGTGGCACTGCCCCAGCATGTCGTGGAAGAGAGGCCAGAGGATGCCGTTGGAGAACCCCTCGTAGAACCCCTGGATCTCCGCCGCCGAAAGCAGGACCGGCACCAGCTCGTACCCCCGCTCCCGGTAGCCCGCCGCGAGCACTTCCTCCCAGGCGCCCCCTCGTTCGAGCGGCAGCCCCGGCCAGCCGATCCAGACGCCGCCGCGGTGGGAGAGCACCGGCGCCAGCGCGCTCACCAATCCTCCGGCCCCCGGCTTCAGACCCCAGCCGGTGCTCTTTTTCTCGAGCACGATGGGGAGGCGGTTGGAGACGACGAGGAGGCGCGGCGTAGAGCTCAAAGCGAGCTGAACTCGTGCAAGCCGTGAGCCAGAAGATGTCGGAAACTTTCTTTTACCAGGGTCGTAGAGAGGGTCCATGCTGAGACCCCGCGGCATCCTCTTGGTGCTATTGACGCTCCCGGCGCTGATCCTTCTCGCCGCCGTTCCCTCCTCTCTCCTCGCCGCCGAGCCCGCGGAGCCGCCGCTTCATATCTCGCGGGCGGCCGGGCCGATCGAGGTGGACGGCAAGCTGGGAGATCCAGGCTGGAGCGGTGCCACCCGGGTGGAGACTTTTTATGAGGTCAACCCCGGCGACAACGTGGAGCCCAAGGTGAAGACGGTCGCCTGGCTCACCTACGACGACCGCTTCTTCTACGCCGCCTTCGATTTCTCGGACCCCGATCCGCGGAGCATCCGCGCCCCCTTCGGCGATCACGATGACGTGCCGGGCTATACCGACTACGGCGGCGTCATCCTCGACACCCGCAACGAGGGGAAGACCGCGTTCATGTTCCTGGCCAACCCGCGCGGCATCCAGTACGACGCCATCACCAACGACGCGAGCGGCGAGGACAGCTCGCCCGACTTCTACTGGGACTCGGCGGCGCGGATCACGCCGACCGGCTGGACGCTGGAGATCCGCATCCCGTTCTCCTCCCTGCGCTACGACTCGGCCGACGTGCAGACCTGGGGCATCCTGCTCTACCGCAACCGCGCGCGCGATTTCCGGTACCAGATGTTCAACAGCAAGCTGCCGCGTGGCTCGAGCTGCTTCGTCTGCCACGCGCAGAAGATCACCGGTCTCACCGGCCTGCCGAGCGGCAACCACTTCGTGCTCGCCCCCTACGCCACGGGAAGCCGGCAGACCCTGCCGAAGGGGGAGGTCGGCACTCCGCTGGGCGCTCCGACCAACCGGTGGCAGGGCGGGCTCGACGCCAAGTGGACGCCGAACGCCAACACGGCGATCGATGCCACGGTCAATCCGGACTTCTCGCAGATCGAGTCGGACGTGCCGCAGATCACGGCCAACGAGCGGTTCGCCCTGTTCTTTCCCGAGAAGCGCCCGTTCTTCCTGGAGGGGCTGGAGCTCTTCTCGACCCCCTTGCAGGCGGTCTATACCCGCACCATCACCTCCCCGCGCTGGGGATTGCGGGCGACGGGGAAGCTCGGCAGCTCGCTCTACACTTTCCTGGTCGCCGAGGACCGGGGCGGCGGCAGCGTCATCCTGCCGGGGCCCAACTCCTCGGGCCTGGCGAACCAGGACTTCTCCTCGCGGGTGGTCATCGGCCGGGGCCGGACAAACTTCGGCAACTCCTTCGCGAGCTTCCTGCTGACCGACCGCGAGATCGTGGGGGGCGGTCACAACCGGGTCCTCGGCCCCGACTTCCAGTGGCGCCCGAACGGCGACGACACGGTCACCGGGCAGCTCCTGGTGAGCGATTCGCGGACCCCGGACCGCCCCGACCTTGCCGCGGAGTGGAACGGGCAGGATCTCCGCTCGCACGCCGGTTACCTCAGTTGGAGCCACTCGACGCGAACCTGGGACTGGACCCTCCAGTACACCGACATCGGCGACGAGTTCCGGGCCGACCTCGGCTTCCTGCCGCAGGTGGGGGTGCGTGACTCCGTCGCCTTCCTGGGCAGGACCTTCTTCTTCGAGAAGGGACCCCTGCACAGCGTCCACCCCTACCTGCGGCTGCGCGACGTCGAGGGGACGGACGGCGGCCTCCTCCTGCGCCGGCTGATGCCCGGCGTCGAGCTCCAGGGGATCTGGAACAGCTACCTCAGCGTCGAGCAACGGACCGAAAAGGTGCGGGCCGGCAGCCGTCTCTTCGATTCCGACTATTACGTCGCCACCGTGCAGATGAGCCCCTCCCAGCGGATCGGCGACGTAACGTTCAACCTGACCCTGGGTGACGACGTCGACTTCGCCAACGTGCGGCCGGCCCGGGGCGTCACCGTCGATCTGCGGGGAACGGTGAGGCCGACGGACCATCTCGCCCTCCAGCTCAACGGCACCCGCCGCCAGCTCGACGTCTCGCCCACCGGCGCCGGTCCCCGGGACGCGCGCCTGTTCACCGCCGAGGCGGCCCGCCTCAAGGCCACCTACACCTTCACCTCCCGCGCCTTTTTGCGGCTGATCGCGCAGCGCGTCCGCACTGAGAGGGACACGGGCCTCTACGATCCGGCCCTCGGCGTCACCCGCCGCGACGAGGGGGTCACCGGCTCCGCCCTCTTCGCCTACAAGCTCAACTGGCAGACGGTCCTCTTCCTCGGCTACTCGGACGACCGCGCCCTGTCGGTGGAGGACCGCCTGGCGCCCGCCGGCCGCTCCCTCTTCTTCAAGATCTCCTACGCCTTCCAGCGCTGAGACGGCCGGGACACCGGGGATGCCGCCAATCGCCGAGAAGAGATACCATCTCCTCCATGCGAGTCGAGGCCCAGCTCCAGCCCGGCGAGGAGATCCTCTACCGGGCCTATGTCACGCGCCTGACCCTGGCGCCGCTCTACCTGCTGCTGGCCGTGGCCCTGGCGGCTGCGGCGGCCGCCTGGTTCCACTTTCAGAATCCGCCGGGGGCGCTGACCGTCCTCGCCCTCGCCGCGGTGGCCGGCGCGGTCCTGGCCTGGAAGGAGTTCGTCCGACGCGCCAACGACTACGTGCTGACCAACCACCGGATCATCCAGGAGATCGGCGTCCTCTCCCGCCGGTCGATCGACTCCCGGCTGGACAAGATCAACAACGTCGAGCACCGGCAGACCCTCTGGGGAAGGCTCTTCCACTATGGCGACGTCGAGATCGACACCGCCAGCGAGCGGGGCGAGACCGTGTTCCCCAACATCTCCCATCCGCTGGAATTCAAGAACGCCATCCTGGCGGCGGCGGAGCAGTATCGTTCCGCGGGCGCCGGGAACCGCATGCCGCTCGCCGCGCCCGCCGGCCCTTCCGGCGCCGAGCGGCTGCGCCAGCTCAAGACCCTGCTCGACGACGGCCTTATCTCCCCGGAGGAGTTCGAGGCCAAGCGCCGGGAGCTGCTGGCCCAGTTGTAGGGGCCGGTTGCGGGGGGCGGCCCGGGTCGGACGGCGTGCTACCATCAGGCGGTAATGCCCCGTAATGCCTTGGCCCCCGTCGTCTTCCCTCCCGGCTCCACCCTCGGTCCCCTGCTCGAGGAGCTGCGCCTGGACGCCCGGCTCGGCCCGCAGCTCCTCTACTCCACGCACCTGCCCGGCAGCGAGGCGCGGTACGGCGAGCTCGATCCGCCGCTCCCGGAGCCGCTCTCCCGCGCCTTGGGCCGCGGGCTGGGCCATGGAAGCTCGCCGCGCCTGTGGACTCACCAGACGGAGGGGATCGCGGCCGTGCGGCGGGGAGAAAACGTGCTGGTCACCACCCCCACGGCCTCCGGCAAGTCGCTGGTCTTCCAGGTCCCTCCCCTGGAGGAGGCGGTCCGCGGGGGACCGGGGCATGGCCTGTTCCTCTTCCCGCTCAAGGCGCTGGGGCAGGACCAGCGGGGGAAGTTCCTCCGCCTGGCCGCGGAGGCGGGGATCCCGCCGGAGGCCGCCGGGTGCGAGATCTACGACGGCGACACCCCGGCCTCGAAGCGCACCTCGATCCGCAAGAATTTTCCCCGGGTGGTGATCTCCAATCCGGACATGCTCCACCTGGGCGTCCTCGGCCACTGGACGGGGTGGGGGCCGTTCCTGGCCGACCTGCGCTGGGTGGTGCTCGACGAGCTCCACACCTACCGCGGGATCTTCGGCAGCCACTTCCACCACGTCCTCCAGCGCTTCTTCCGGCTCTGCCGCTCGGTGGGATCGGACCCGGTGCTGATCGCCTCCTCGGCCACCGCGGCCAACGCCGGGGAGTTCGCCGAGACCCTCACCGGGCGCAAGTTCCACTGGATCTCCCAGTCGGGCGCCCCGCGCGAGGACCGCCACCTGCTGCTCTTCCAGCCGGAGGCGAGCCCGTACACCACCGCGCTGCAGCTCTTCGTGCGCTTCATCAACGCCGGGCTCAAAACGATCGTCTTCACCAAGGCCCGGCGGATCACCGAGCTGCTCTACTCCTGGCTGCGGCGGCAGGAGCCGGCCCTCGCCGCGCGGGTGGCGAGCTATCGCGCCGGCTTCCTCGCCGAGGAGCGGCGGCGGATCGAGGCCGCCCTCTTCGAGGGGAAGCTCGACGGCGTCATCTCCACCTCGGCCCTGGAGATGGGGATCGACGTCGGCGGCCTCGACGCCTGCATCCTGGTGGGCTACCCGGGGAGCATGATGGCCACCTGGCAGCGCTCGGGCCGGGTGGGGCGGGCGGGCCGCGAGTCGATCACCGCCATGGTGGCGATGCCCGACGCCCTCGACCAGTACTTCCTCGATCATCCCGGGCAGTTCCTCGAGCGCCCCTGCGAGCGGCTGATCGTCGATCCGGTCAACGATCCGGTGTCGCGGGCGCACCTGGTCTGCGCCGCCTCCGAGATGCCGCTCTGCGGCGACGACCGCGCCTACCTGGCGCCGCACCAGGCCCGGGTGGAGAAGCTGCTGCGCCAGGGGCACCTGCTCGCCGCCGCCGAGGGGGACGAGATCTTCTCCCTGCGCCGCCGGCCGCAGCGCCACGTCAACTTGCGGGGGACGGGGGAGACCTTCGCCATCCTCGCCGGCGGCCGGACGATCGGCACGGTGGACGGCGTGCGGGTGCTCCACGAGTGCCACCCCGGGGCGGTCTACCTCCACGCCGGGCGGCAGTTCCTGGTCGAGGCGCTGGAGCGCGAGGAGCGGCGGGTGCTGGCCGCGGCGGCGGATCTCGACTATTTCACCACCCCGCTGACCGAGAAGGAGACCGAGATCCTGGAGGTGCTGGAGGAGAGGAGCGAGGGGCCGCTCCAGGCCTGGCTGGGCCGCCTCAAGGTCACCGAAAGGGTGGTCGGCTTCGAGCGCAAGCGCATCCACGGTCAGGAGGTGATCGACCAGACGCCGCTCGACCTGCCGCCGGTCGAGTTCGAGACGGTGGGCCTCTGGTGGGCGGCGCCGCGGGCGGCGGAGGAGACCCTGCGCCGCCGGGGGGAGCACTTCCTGGGCTCCCTCCACGCCTCGGAGCACGCCGGCATCTCGCTCTTCCCCATCCTGGCCCTCTGCGACCGCGGCGACATCGGCGGCATCTCCTACCCCCTCCATCCGCAGCTCGGCACCGGCGCCGTCTTCATCTACGACGGCCATCCCGGAGGGGTGGGGATCGCCGCCCGCGGCTTCGAGGACCTCGCCGACCTGCTGGGGCGGATCGAGGCGCTGATCGCCGGCTGCCCCTGCGAGACCGGCTGCCCCTCCTGCGTGCAGTCCCCCAAGTGCGGCAACGGCAACCGGCCGCTCGACAAGCCGGGCGCGGCCCGGGTGCTGCGGCTGCTGCTCGGGCGGGAGGAGCCGGCGGTGGCGTGGGGGGAGGCGGTGCGGGTGAGTCTGGTGGTGGCGGAGGAGGCGGAGCCTCTCCCGGACCCTCACCCCCTGGCCCCCTCTCCCGTCCCCTCCCACCCTCCCTCGCCGGGAGAGGGGGAAACGGAAGGCTCTCTCGCAGTCGAGAATCTCCCCGGCCAGCGCCACGCCAGCCTGCGGAGCGCCCCTGCCACCTCGTTCGAGCCCCTCCAGATCGGGTCGGCTCTCCTGCCGTCGTCTCCATTCCCCCTCGCCCGGGGAGGGAGGGCGGGAGGGGACGGGAGAGGGGGTCAGGGGGTGAGGGTCCGGGAGGGAGAGCCGCGCACGATCCTCTTCGACCTCGAGACCCTGCGCTCCGCCGCCGACGTGGGGGGCTGGCACAAGGCCCACCGCATGGGGATCGCCGTCGGGGTGGTCTGCCATCTGGAGGAGGGGCGCTTCGAGGTATATCCCGAGCTCCGGGTGCGCGACCTGGTGGAGGCCCTGCGCGGCGCCTCCCTGGTGATCGGCTACAACATCAAGCGCTTCGACTACCTGGTCCTCTCCGGCTACACGGGGGAGGACTTCTCGCGCACCCTGCCGACGCTCGACCTTCTGGAAGACGTCGCCTCCCGCCTGGGCTTCCGGGTGGGCATGGGCCACCTCGCCCAGGAGACGCTGGGGATCGGGAAGTCCGCCGACGGCCTCCAGTCCCTCGAATGGGTCCGCCAGGGGCGGCTCGACCTGGTGGAGGCGTACTGCCGCAAGGACGTCGAGATCCTGCGCGACCTCTATCTGCACGGCCGGCGCGAGGGGCATCTCTTCTACCGGGACCGCAACCGGGACGTGCGGCTGAAGCTAGGCGTGGAGTGGTAGGGTGGAAGGGTCTGGAAAGGAGCCGCTCATGACTCATCTCACCCGATTCTTCCTCGCGGCCGCCCTTCTCACCCTGGCGGGCTGCTCGGGCCTCGGCACCCTCGCCCGCATGGAGCAGCCGCGCGTGGACGTCACCGGCCTCAAGCTGGCGGGCACGACCCTCAGCGGCGCCGACGTGCTCGTGCAGTTCCAGGTGGACAACCCCAACGACGTGGACCTGGTGCTCGACGGCATCGGCTACAAGCTGCGCCTCAACGGCCAACCCCTGCTCGACGGCCGGTACGACCAGCGCACGCGGATCGCCGCCAGCGGCCGCACCGCCGTCGAGCTGCCGGTGACGATCCGGTTCGACGATCTCCTGCGGGTCATCCGCACCCTCGGCGACCACAAGAATCCCAATTACGATCTCGAGGCCGACCTCCGGTTCGCCGTCCCCGTCCTCGGCGAGGTCACGGTGCCGGTGACGCAGACGGGGAAGGTCCCGGTGGACCGGCTCATGCAGCAGATCGGGATCGGACGGTAGGGGAGCAACCCCGGCGTCCTTCCTCCGTATACTCTCCAGCGCTCAACAGGAGAATCCCCATGCGGAGCCCCCGCCCGTCCCTCGTTTCCGCGATTTCCGTGATCCTCCTCGGCCTGTCCCTGGCCGCCTGCCAGACGGCGCCGCCGAAGCCTCCGGCTTCACCGGCCTCGCCGGTATCGCGCGCCGCCGCCGGGCCGGGGGAGATCCGCTACGGCTTTCTCTTCTCCGGCAATCCGGCGGGCTCCGCCTCCTCCCGCGTCGAGCCGGACGGCACCCGGGTGGAGACCTTTGAGTTCAACGATCGCGGGCGGGGCTCCAACACCACCAGCCGCTACCGGCTCGACGACAGGGGGCTGCCGGCGTCCGTCAAGACGACCGGCGTCGACTACTGGAAGACCCCGGTTTCGGAGCGGTTCGAGCGGACGGGTAGCCATGCCTCCTGGAAGAGCGCGGCGGAGAAGGGGGAGCGCGACGTCCGCGAGCCGGCCTTCTTCCTCAGCCTGAACGGTCCCCCCCAGGAGAGCGCGCTGCTAGCCAAGGCGCTGCTCGCGGCGCCGGGCCACCGCCTCCCGCTCCTGCCGACCGGGGAGGCCCGGCTCGAGGAGGTCACCTCGCTGCCGGTCCAGGCCGCCGGGCGCTCCCAGACCGTCCACCTCTACTCGCTCGCCGGCCTCGGCTTCACCCCCGGCTATCTCTGGCTCGACGAGAGCCGGGATCTCTTCGCCAGCGTCAGCGGCTGGGGAGCCCTCTTCCGCGAGGGCTGGGTGGACGCCGTCCCGCAGCTCACCCACGCCCAGGATACGGCCGAGAAGGCGCGGTTCAAGGAGGCCGCCGCCCGGCTCGCCCATCACCCCCAGGGGGGCGGGCTCGCCATCCGTCACGCCCGGCTCTTCGATCCGGCGACCGGGGCGTACCGGCCGGACACCACCGTGCTCGTTGCCGGCAACCGCATCCAGGCCGTCGGCCCGGACGCCGAGGTGACCGTGCCCCCCGGCGTCGAGGTGGTGGACGCCCGCGGCAAGGCCCTTCTGCCGGGCCTGTGGGACATGCACGTCCACCTCGGCGAGGAGCAGGGCCTCTTCAACCTCGCCTCCGGCGTGACCAGCGTGCGCGATCTCGCCAACGACGTCGACCAGCTCATCGACATGCGCCGGCGCTGGGATTCGGGCGAGGGGATCGGCCCCCGCGTGCTGATGGCCGGCTTCCTCGACGGCCCCGGCCCCTACGCGGGTCCCACCAAGGCGCTGGTCTCCACCGAGGCGCAGGCTCTGGAGTGGGTGGACCGCTACGCCAAGCTCGGCTACGTGCAGATCAAGCTCTACAGCTCGCTCGATCCCAAGCTGGTGCCGCCAATCGTCAAGCGCGCCCACGAGCTGGGGCTGCGGGTCTCCGGCCACATCCCCAACGGGATGAGCGCCGAGCAGGCGGTGCGCGCGGGGTACGACGAGATCCAGCACGTGAACTTCCTGGTCCTCAACTTCCTCGACCCGAAGATCGACACCCGCACCCCGGCCCGCTTCTCCGAGGTGGCCAGGCACGCCGCCGAGCTGGACCTCCACTCCGAGCGGGTGAAGGATTTCATCGCCCTGCTCAAGGCGCGCGGCACCGTTTCCGATCCCACCCTCAACGCCTTCGAGGGGATGTTCAAGGCCCAACCCGGCGAGGTGGACCCCAGCCTCGCCGCGGTGGCGGACCGCCTGCCCCCCCAGGTGCAGCGCGGCCTCTACAATGCCGGCCTCAACCCGCCGGCCGACCAGGTGCAGCGCTACCGCGACTCCTACCGCGCGATGCAGAACCTGGTGAAGTCCCTCTACGACGCCGGGGTGACGATCGTCGCCGGCACCGATGCCATGGCGGGCTTCACCCTCCACCGCGAGCTGGAGCTCTACGTGGATTCGGGGATTCCCGCCCCCGAGGCGCTGCGCATCGCCACCCTGGGCGCGGCGCGGGTCATGAAGCGGGACCGGGACCTCGGCTCGGTCGCCCCGGGCAAGCTGGCCGACCTGATCCTGGTGGACGGCGATCCCGCGGCGCGCATCTCGGACATCCGCCGCGTGGTCCTCACCGTCAAGGACGGCGTGGTCTACGACCCCGCGGCCCTCTGGCGCGAGGTCGGGGTCAAACCGGTGGAATGACGCCCGTTTTGTTGTAACATTCGCGTCACATTGATGGTTGTTTCTGCCCGCCCCTAAGGTGGGTTTCGTCATTCTCGGGGGGAAAATCCATGCGGAGAGCGTGTCTTTTCACGCTGGGGCTCCTGGTCTGTTCCGGGCTCGGGGCCGCGGCGGCTGCGGCATCGCCGCCCCTGTTCCGGCCGGGCGAGGAGCTTCGCTATACCGTCTTCTTCGGCAATCTGCGGCCGGTGGGGCTGGCGACCTTTCTCGTCGAGCCGGCCGGCGACAGCGTCCTCACCCTGAAGGTGAGCGACCGCGGGCGCGGTGAGAGCTTCAACTCGCGGCTCCGCCTCGACGCCGACGGCATTCCGCTGCGGGAGCACCTCACGGGCGTCGACTACTGGCAGAACCCGGTCGACGAACGGCTCGAGATCGCCGGCGGCCGGGCCACCTGGAGCGGCGGGCCGGAGAAGGGCGAGAAGAAGATCGCTCATCCCGCCTTCTACGTCACCCGCGGCGGCCTCAGCCTGGAGGCCGGCCTGCTGGCGATGGCCCTGCTGCACAACCCCCACCATCGCCTGCCGCTGCTGCCGGAAGGGGAGGGGCGCCTCGAGAAGGTCGGCGCGGCGCGGATCGCGGGCGGGGGAAAGGCGCGCGACCTCTCGCTCTTCCTCCTCACCGGCCTCGCCTCGCCGCTCTACGTCTGGATGGACGGCGACGGCGTCTTCTTCGGCCGCTACGACGGTTTCATCACCTCCGTCCCGCAGGGGTGGGAGGAGGCGGCGCCGGCGATGATCCAGGCGCAGACCCGGGCCGTGGCGTCGCGGTGGAAGGCCGTCGCGGCAAAGCTCGCCCACCGCCCGTCCGGAGCGCTGGCGGTGACCGGGGCCCGGCTGTTCGACCCGGAAGCCGGCACGGTGACGCCCGGCGTCACCGTCGTCGTCTCCGGCAACCGCATCCAGGCCGTCGGCCGGGACGGCGAGGTCCCGGTGCCCACCGGGGCCAAGGTGGTCGAGGCCCACGGCCGCATGCTGCTGCCGGGCCTCTGGGACATGCACCAGCACCTCACCGACAACGACGGCCTCCTCGACCTGGCCGCCGGCGTGACCACCGGCCGTGACATGGCCAACGACATGGACTACCTGCTCGACCTCAAGCGCAGGTGGGACTCCGGCGAGGCCCTGGGGCCGCGGGTGGTGCTGGCCGGCGTCATCGACGGTCCGGGCCTGTACGCCAGCCCCACCAAGATGCTGGTAGAGACCGAGGAGAAGGCGCGCGCCACGGTGGACCGCTACGCCGGGATGGGCTACGCGCAGATCAAGATCTACAGCTCGCTCGACCCCAAGCTGGTCCCCGCGATCGTCGCCGAGGCCCACCAGCGCGGCCTGCGGGTCTCCGGCCACATCCCGTACGGGATGACGGCCGCGGACGCGGTCCGCGACGGGTTCGACGAGCTCCAGCACGTCAACTTCCTCTTCCTCAACTTCCTCCCCGGGGTCGACACCCGCACGATGGCCCGGATGACCGCCGTCGCCGAGCACGCCGCGGAGATCGATCTCGCCTCCGAGCCGGTGCGGGCCTTCCTGCGGCTGCTCAAGGAGCGGCACACGGTGGTGGACCCCACCCTCAATATCTACGAGGACCTGTTCACCGCCCGCCCGGAGGAGGTGCGCCCGAGCTTGGCGCCGGTGGGGGAGCGGCTGCCCTACCAGTTGCGCCGCACCCTGCTCGGGGGGAGTCTGGCGATTCCGCCGGGCCAGGAGCAGCGCTACCGCGACTCCTACCGCGCCTGCGTCGCCATGGTGCGCCTCCTGCACGACGAGGGCATCCCGATCGTCGCCGGCACCGACTCCGCCGCCGGCTTCGACCTCCACCGCGAGCTCGAGCTCTACGTCGCCGCGGGCCTGCCGGCCCCCGAGGTGCTGCGCCTCGCCACCCTGGGAGCCGCCCGCATCATGAAGCTCGACCGCGACCTCGGCACCATCGCCCCCGGCAAGCTCGCCGACCTGATCCTGGTGGACGGCGATCCCACCAGGAGCATCAGCGACATCCGGCGCGTGGTCCTCACCATCAAGGACGGCGTGATCTACGACCCCGCGGAGCTGTACCGGTCGGTCGGGGTGAAGCCGGCGGTGTGAGGGGGGTGGCGGTTGTCACGACATGCTTCGCGCGGGCACTTAATAGGTTAGAGACCCTGGCGGGATTCAGCCCGTCCAGATGGACAGGAGGAAACATGAGAAAGTTCCTGCTCGCTCTCGCCCTGCTCCTTACCATTCCCGCCCTGACTCCGCAGCCCGCAGCATCGACGAGCAAAATCGTTAGCAACTGCTTCCGCGTGTGCCGGGACTGCTCCGCCCAAGGTCAGTCTTGCTGTCAGAACGATCCACCCTACACAAACATTTGTTACTGCTGCTGAGGCGACCCGGCCCGCGGTGCCTCGGCGCCGCGGACTTCACCCCCTCAACGCTGTCCCAAACCTCCCTGCTCACCGGACAGCGAAATCCTGCCCAAGGTCCGTCTTATCTCCAGAGAGGAGGATTTTCCGGGAAAGTGTGTCCAGGCGTTGGAGATCTGTGAGATGTAAACCGCAACATTCTGACCAAGGGGATCATCAATGAGCACGGAATCCGCTACGGGAAAACCCTGCGAGCCCGACGAATATGCGCTCCAGTATCCGCAGGTGGAGCCAGACTCCAGCTACTGGATGTACTGCTCCAAGCTGCACATTGTCACGATCGACGAGCTCAGGGCCGTCACCGACGACGAGAGCAACACGGACGGTTACTTTCCTCCCTATCCCGACCCCTGCACCAAAGAGGGCGAAGAGGAGATCGAAGAGGAGATGGAGGAGCTGCTGGCGCTCGCGAAGATGCGGGACGATCCGGATGCGCTGACCGGTGCCGCTCAGGGGGACCTCGGGCCTCGTCTCCCGATCAGCAAGCTCTTCAACCTGATGCCGCCGGCGCTCGGCGCCGTCATGGTGAACCGCTACCCGGGCGAGCAGATCATCCGGACGGGACGCGGCATGGCCCGCGCCGTCGAAAGCGAGACGCCCGGGTTCTTCTATCGCCACGCGCTCAATTACCTGATCCCTCCGACGCGCTGGTCGCCGCCGCGCCAGGCCCTGATCTGGGCGGCCCTGGACGTGGCCATCGCCAGCGCGCTGCAGGCCGCGTGGTACTACAAGTGGCTCAGTCCCCGGCCCCTCACCGCGCGGCGGGAACGGCCGATCGAGTACTCGAATCGCGAGCACAGCGGGTTGCACGTCCTGTTCGATCATCCGGACCAGCTCAACCCGGGGTACAATTCCTGCCCTCCCGGAAGGGATCCCGGCACGATGTCGGGAACGCCCCGGCATCCCGCCTATCCCTCGGGGCACAGCACCTACTCCGGCGCCGCCACCGAGCTGTTGTCCTTCTTCTTCGGCAATCAGCCGTGCTACGCCGGCGCTCAACCCTCGCATGGAACGGGCTTTTCCGGGACCATGAAGGACGAGTTGGACAACATGGCGGACAACATCGGCATGGGACGGCTGTGGGCCGGCATCCACTGGCGGAGCGATCATGTCAACGGCATGAAGCTGGGACGCGCCGTCGCCCGGCTGGTGCTGCACCAACTGGCCGACATGGGCCTCAAGCTCTGCCCATCGGTACCGCCGTGCGATCCCAACGCGATGCCGCCGACCCGGCAGGAGCTGGAGCAGAGGGCGGAGGCTTTCCAACAGAATTGCGGCAAGCCGAAGCCGCTGGGTGATCCCTGCCCGGGAGATCCGCAGAGCCGGGAAGAGAGGATGGAAGCGAGCCGCGGCGTGCAGCAGACCGCCCAGTAGACCGGTGCGGACCGGGGAGCCCAACGGGCTCCCCGCGAGTTTTCATTCCATCCCCGCCGGGACGCGGTCTGCTCTCACCGGGACGCAACCGATCCCCGCGGGGAACGCGGCATGCCCTTTTAAAGAACCATCATCTCGGATCGACGGCAAGGGCGGTCAGGGAGGGCGCTGCGCCGGCACGGAGGACGAATTCCGTCAGCTCCTCGATCGAGGCAATGGACTCCACCCGCCGCCGGACCTCGTCGGGCAAAGAGCCAAAGCGTTTCTCGAGATTCCGCAAGAGGACTCCACGAGACTTCTCTAGAGCGTCCTCCTGACCTTTCTGAAGCCCCTCTTCGAGCCCTTCCTGTTTCCACTCATGGGTCCACTCTATGACGCGTTCGGCCAGCATCGACTTGACCTCCTGAAGATCGGCCACCTGCGGGATCACGGTTCCGGGCACCCGGGCTGGAAGCAGGACTCTCAGCAGCCAAGTGGTGAACGACCGCCTCAGATCCGCGAGCTCCGGCTCGCCCAGCCACTCGATCAGCGCCATCAGCACCCGTTGGATGTCCTCCGGACCGCGACTCTTCTCCAACCGGAACAGCGCCGCCGCCAGGTTGCGCAACGACTCCAGCTCCGAATCGGCGATCCGCGCCTCGTCCAGCAGGCAGTAGCGCAGGTGCGGCCGGTATCGCTCCAGACCGCCCGGTACCTCCTCGATCAGCTCACCCAACTCCCGGGCGGCTCCCCAGGGAGCGTAGCCATTATAGAGAACCAGGGGCAGGACGGGCGGCAGCTTGCCCGCAGCGGTGAGCTGCCGGTTCTGGACCAAGTCCTGGTAGAGAAACCCCAGATACACCATTACACGCAGCGCCATGAACGGATCGACGGTGGACTGGAACTCGATCAGCAGGTAGACGTAGAGCCAGCGGTCGCGCTCCCAGCGGACCCGCCAGACGACATCGCTCTCGTGACTGCGCAACTCCGGGGTGACGTAGCTGCCGGAAACCCGCTCCAGGGTTGAGAAGTCGAGATCCCGCACCCACTCCTCATGGACGAAGCCGCGCAGCAGGTCCGCGACCATTTCGGGATGGGAGAACAACCTCTTGTATCCGGTATCGTGCTCGGCCACCGCCGCTCCGTTCTGATACGTCGAAGAGAAACGGCGGCATTGTTGCAGGGACGGCGGTATCCGCAAGAGGTCCTTCGCCGGGCACTTCCGGGCTACTCCAACCGTCGTTTCGCTGTAAGGAGGGACTACCCCTGCGGCCGGTACACCGACCCCGCGAGCGGCTTCGCCCTGGCGGGGGCGGTGTGGGGATCGGGGAGGATCTGGCGGAGGTAGGGCTCGATGCCGCGGGCGGGGTCCCAGTTCTGCGGGTAGCCGAGCGAGACCTCCTCGAAGCGGACGCCGTCGCGGTGGTGGGTGGCGCGGATGTGGAGATGGCCGTAGACCACCGCCTGGGCGTTGAAGCGGAGGTGCCAGTCCTCGGTCCGCCGCGTGCCGCACCAGATGGAGAAGCGCGGGATGCGCGGCAGCACGGCGAGGTCCTGCCGCAACGGGAAGTGGTTGACGATCACCAGCGGTCCCCGGCCCGCCGCCTCGGCCAGGCGCGGCTCGGTGAGGCGGACCCGCTCGTGGCACCAGGCGGCGCGCGAGGGGAACGGGTCGGGGTGGAGCAGGACCTCGTCGGAGCAGAGGAGGTTCTCCTCGGCCGCCCATTCGATCGCCTCCTCGACCGGGACCTCGTCCGGACGGAAGGTGTAGTCGTAGAGCACGAAGGTGGGCGCCAGGACGCAGCGCTCCCCCTCCCCCGGCCAGAGCACGTAGGGGTCCTCCGGGGTCAGCACGCCATACTGCCGGCAGATCTCGACCAGCCGCTCGTACTTCTCCTGGCCGCGCAGCTCGACCGGCTTGGTGGGGGTCGTCCACAGGTCGTGGTTGCCCGGCACCCAGAGCAGGCGGGCGAAGCGCCCGGCGAGGAGGTCCAGGGCGAAGCGCAGGTGCTCCTCGGTCTCGCCGACGTCGCCGGCCAGGATCAGCCAGTCGTAGGGGTGCGGCCGCAGGGCCCGCAGGGCTTGGCGGGTCACCTCGTAGCGCAGGTGCAGGTCGGCCAGGGCGTAGAGCTTCATCGGGATCAATTGACCGGATCGTCGGGCTCGGGCTCTTCGGGGTCGAAGTCCCGCATCACGCCCTGGATGATCTGGTCGGGGGTCACCACCCGCGGGCGCTCCTCGGGGGGCGCCTCGGCGGTCTCGCCGGGGAAGAGCAGGGCCTGGCGGGTCGCCCCCTCCTCGTTGAGCTCGACCTCGGTCAGCGGGTGGCGGACCGGCTCGACGGAGTAGTCGGGATGGTAGATGGCCCCGGCCCCCGCGGGGATGCCGAAGCCGCGGGCATGCTCTCCCGCCTTGGGGACGAGGCGCAGCAGGCGCGCCCAGGCGGGCTCGTCGTGGACGTCCACCACGAAGGGCACCAGGCGCAGGGCGTCGAAGGCGCCGGAGCCGTCCTCGTCCGAGCCCTTGATGCCGAGCTGCACGGCGCCGGCGGAGACGCCGATCAGCAGGGCGCCGGCGTAGTAGCGCGCCACCAGCTTCTCCTTGATGCCGCTCGCCTCGAACGCCTGCCACCCCTGCCGCACGTCGCCGCCGGAGAGGAGGATGAGATCCGCCTGCTCGAAGAAGGCGAGGTCCTCGGCCGACGGGCTCGCCGGCACGTGGCGGCAGTCGCTGGCGCGGATGCCGATCTCGCTCATGGCGCCGGTGAACAGGTCGTAGAACTCCGGAGCGTCGCCGTTCGAGGCGCCGAGATAGGCGGCCTTGAGGGGATGGCCCGGCTCGTCCTCCTCGATCGCGGCCCGGGCGCGGTCGAGGAAGAGCTTGCCCTCCTCGTCGCGCCAGAAGAGGAGCTGGCTGTCGGCCAGCAGGAAGATGGGTTTGATCGTTGCCACAGTGCGGCCCTCCAGGGAAGGAAGATAGCAGAGGGAGATCCGGCCGGCGCCGGAAAGGCGGCGGCGCGCCCTTTCCCGCCCTTTGCGCCGCCCTTTGCTAAGCTGACCGGCATGGAAGAGACCCGACCCGAGAAATCCCCCGGACCCGTCCCCCAGGTGGAGAAGGATGCGGCGGCGCAGAGCGGCGAGCCGCCGCGCTGGGGCAAGGGGACCGAGCAGGCCGAGGACGGCCATTTCCTCGAGGGGCCGCACACCCGCGCCTCCGAGCTTAAGCGGCTGCTGCGCATCGGCGCCGACTTCATCCGCGGCTTCCGTGGCCTGCACTTCGTGGGGCCGTGCGTCACCGTCTTCGGCTCGGCCCGGTTCCACGAGGACCACCGCTACTACGCCCTCGCCCGCGAGATGGGCCGCCGGCTGGGCCGCGCCGGCTTCACCGTGCTGACCGGCGGCGGACCGGGGATCATGGAGGCGGCCAACCGCGGCGCCCGCGACGTGGGAGCGCCATCGATCGGCTGCAACATCATCCTGCCCACCGAGCAGAAGCCCAACCCGTACCTCGACCGCTGGCTCGAGTTCCGCTACTTCTTCGTCCGCAAGGTGATGCTGGTCAAATACTCCTACGCCTTCGTGGTGCTCCCCGGCGGCTTCGGCACCATGGACGAGATCTTCGAGTGCGCGACGCTGATCCAGACGGGGAAGATCAAGGACTTCCCGCTGATCCTGATGGGCACCGAGTTCTGGCAGCCGCTGAAGGATTTCCTCTGCCAGGGCATGGTCGCGGAGAAGACCATCCTGTCCACGGACTGCGACCGGATCCTGTTCACCGATTCCCCCGACGAGGCCATGGAGCGCATTTTGGGGGCCGCCACCCGCGAGTTCGGCTTGGTCTGGGAGGCCACCGCTCCCAAGGACTCGCCGCGCTGGTACCTGGGCGAGGGGAGCCTGCGGAAAGCGGACGCCGGGAAGGTCGAGAAGGCGGGGTAGGCGTCTACAGCAACTGGCTCGCCAGGTTCGCCAGCGCCGAGCGCTCTCCCTTCTCCAGGTTGACGTGGGCGTAGAGGGGGTTGCCCCGCACGCGGTCGATCAGGTAGGAGAGGCCGTTGCTGCTGGCGTCGAGGTAGGGGGTGTCGATCTGGAAGATGTCCCCGGTGAGGATGATCTTGGTGCGCTCGCCGGCGCGGGTGATGATCGTCTTCACCTCGTGGGGGGTGAGGTTCTGCGCCTCGTCGACGATGAAGATGACGTTCGACAGGCTGCGGCCGCGGATGTAGGCGAGCGGCACGATGTGGAGCTTCTCGGTCTCGATCATCTCATCGACCTTCCGGTACTCGCTCTCCTTCTCGTCGAACTGGTTCTTGATGATCCCCAGGTTGTCCCACAGCGGCTGCATGAAGGGGTTGATCTTGGACTGGATGTCCCCCGGCAGGAAGCCGATGTCGCGGTTCGAGAGCGGCACGATGGGCCGCGCCAGATAGATCTGCCGGTAGTGCCGCCGCTGCTCCATCGCCCCGGCCAGCGCGAGCAGGGTCTTGCCGGTGCCGGCGGCGCCGGAGAGGGTGACGAGCTGCACGTCCGGGTTGAGCACGGCGTGGAGCGCGAAGGTCTGCTCGGCGTTGCGCGGCGAGATGCCGTAGGCGAGCGGCTTGACCACCCGCTCGATGCGGTCGGTCTTCGGGTTGTAATAGGCGAGGGCCGACTTGGTGCCGCTGCGCAGGATGTAGTACTGGTTGCAGGGGGGGCGCTCGGCGAGCACCGCCTCGACCGCAACCGACTCCTCCTGGTAGAGGCGGTCGATGGCGCTCCCGTCCGCCACCTCGACCTCGTCCTTCCCCTTGGGGAGATGGGAGAGGTCCTTGATCTTGACCGTCTCGTAGTCCTCCGCGGCGACGTTGAGGGCGCGGGCCTTGAGACGGAGGTTGATGTCCTTGCTGACCAGGATCACCGGCCGGCCGGGCTGCGCGCGGGCGAGGCTGAGAACGGTGTTGAGGATGCGGTGGTCGGCCTTGCGCGAGCCGAAGACCTCGCCGGCGTCCACCCCGCCGTTCTCCTCGGTGAGCACGCGGAAGCTGCCGCTCGCCGGGCCGTTGAGCGGGATCCACTCCTGCAGCATGTTGTGGTCGGACAGCTTGTCGAGCTGGCGGATGAACTCGCGGGCCTGGAGGTTGAGGACCGAGTTGCCCTTCTTGAACTGGTCGAGCTCCTCGAGCACCGTGATCGGGATGGCGACGTCGTGCTCCTTGAAGTTGTGGAGCGCGTTGAAGTCGTGGAGGATGACGGAGGTGTCGAGGACGAAGATTTTGCGCTGCGGCTCGGGCATGGAACGCCGGGGTCCTTTCGTGAGTCCACCGAGAGGCTAGCTCAGGCGGCGGGATTTCGCCAACTGGGGCTAAGATCCTCCGGCCATGGAAACGGCCCCGAAACCCACCCCGCTCGCCTCGCGCCTGGAGGTGCTCGCCGCGGCGGCGCTGTTCTCCTCGGGCGGGGCGGTGATCAAGGCGGTCCACCTGGTGGGGTGGCAGGTGGCGTGCGTCCGCTCGGCGATCGCCGCGGTGACGCTCCTCCTGCTGATCAAGGAGGTGCGCCGCCGGCCCAACCTGAAGGTGCTCGGGGTGGGGCTCGCCTTCGCCGCCACGATGATCCTCTTCGTCCTGGCCAACAAGCTCACCACCTCGGCGAGCGCCATCTACCTGCAATCGACGGCGCCGCTCTACGTGCTGCTGCTCAGCCCCTGGCTGCTCAAGGAGCGGATCCGGGGGCGCGACGTGATCTTCATGATCGCCCTCGCCGCCGGCCTCGGGCTGTTCTTCGTGGGGTTCGACCCGGTCTCGGTCACCGCCCCGAACCCGAAGCTCGGCAACGTCCTGGCGGTGGTTTCGGGGCTCACCTGGGCGCTGACGGTGATGGGGCTGCGGGCGCTCGGCAGGGGCGGGGAGTCGTGGGGACCGGCGGGAGCCTTCTGGGGGAACGTCTTCGCGGCGCTGCTCTGCCTGCCGTTCGCCTGGCCCGTCGTGGTGACCCGGCCCGCGGACTGGCTCCTGGTGGGCTACCTGGGGGTCTTCCAGATCGGCGTCGCCTACCTCTTCCTGATCCGCGGCCTGACCCGGGTAGGCGCTTTCGAGGGTTCGCTCCTGCTGCTGCTCGAGCCGGTGCTCAATCCCATCTGGACCTGGCTGGTCCACGGCGAGCGGCCGGGGATCTGGTCGATCGCCGGGGCGGCGGTGATCCTCCTCGCCACCCTGGTCAAGAGCTGGGCGGACGCCCGGACGGGGGCCGCCGCTTCCTCAACCCCTACTTCATCCCCACGGCCTTCTTCATCGCCGCCGTGACCGACTGGCGGACCTTGAAGAAGTCCGCCCAGGGGTCCGAGGGGAGGGTCTCCAGGCGCTCGGGGAGGGTGCGGATGGTGTAGGTGTTGCCGCGCACTCCGGTCGCGAGCTCCTCCCAGAACAGGGGGACGGAGACCGGCGCGTTCTCCCGCGAGCGGGTGGAGTAGGCGCAGATCGAGGTGGCCCCCCGGCCGTTGCGCAGGTAGTCGATGAAGATCTTTCCCTTGCGGCTGGCCTTGGGAAGCTTCGAGGTGTACTTGGCGGGCTCCAGCGCGACCATCTTCTCGGCCACCGCTTTGGTGAACGCCTTGACCTCGTCCCAGTCGTCCTTGCGGGTGAGGGGGAGCACCACGTGGAGCCCCTTGCCGCCGGTGGTCTTGAGGAAGGTGCGGAGGCCGAGGTCCTCCAGGAAGGCGCGCATGGCGACCGCCCCTTCGACCACCCGGTCCCAGTCCAGGCCCTCGTCGGGATCGAAGTCGAAGACCACGTAGTCCGGCTGCTCGATCTTGTCGCGGTGCGAGCCCCAGATGTGCAGCTCCAGCACCCCCATCTGGGCCAGCGACAGCAGCCCCTCCAGGGAATCCACCGCCCCGTAGGGCTCGGGGTCTCCCACGTCCACCCGGTAGACCGCCGGCGGGAAGCGCTCGTTGACGTGCTTCTGGTAGAAGCACTGCCTGGCCCGCCCCTCGGGGCAGCGCACCAGGGTGAGCGGGCGGTTGGCGAGGTGGGGGAGGATCCAGTCGGCGATCCGGGCGTAGTAGTTTCCCAGCTCCCCCTTGGTCACCCCCTGCTCGGGGTAGAGCACCTTGTCGGGATTGCTGAAGCGCACCCCGGAAATCTCGATCTCCCGATTCTTGCTCCGCCCGGTGGTGGGAACGGCCACCTCCTCGGGAGCCGGATGAAGCGCCGGCTTCGAGCCCTTGGGAAGAGATCCCTTGGGAAGCGCCGTCTTCTTCCCCGCAGTCTTTTTTGTTTTCCCTGCCGTCCCTGCCGTCCCTGGCGTCCCTTTCGTCTCTTTGGCCTTTTTCGCACCGCCGCCGGTCTCCGCCGGCAGCTCCTGAGGATTCTCGCGCACGATCTCCTCCGGTCGTTTGTCCTCGCGCAGCCCCTGGAAGGTGGGGTGGCGGAGGATGCCCTCGCGGGTCCATTCGGTGAAGGCCACCTCGCCGACCAGCTGCGGCTTCAGCCAGTGGCTGCGGCGGGCCTCGGCGCCGCGCGGGGCGTTCTGGAAGGCCGGCTTCGGGACCTCCAGCTTGTCCATCCGGGCGCGCATCTCGCGCAGGGTGCGGTCGTTGAAGCCGGTGCCGACCTTGCCGGCGTAGAGGAGCCCCCCCGCGGGATCGTTGACGGCGAGGAGAAGGGCGCCGAAGCCGACGCGGGACTTCTCCGGATCGGTGAAGCCCACGATGGCGAATTCCTGGCGCTTCAGGCACTTCACCTTGACCCAGTCCTTGCCGCGGCCGGAGCGGTAGGGGGCGTTGGCGCGCTTGGAGACGATCCCCTCCAGGGCGAAGTTGCAGGCGTGGCGGTAGAACTCCACCCCGTCCCCCGAGATGTGGTCCCCCATGCGGATGGAGCCCTTGCGATCGGCCAGAAGCCCGGTCAGCGCCCGCTTGCGTTCGAGGAGAGGGGCCTGGCGCAGGTCGTAGCCGTCCAGGTAGAGCAGGTCGAAGGCGAAGTAGACGAGGTCGTCCTGGCGGTTCTCCGACAGGGCGTTCTGGAGGGCCTGGAAGCTGGAGGTGCCGTCCGGCTCCAGCACCACCACCTCGCCGTCGAGGATCGCCTGGCGGGCGGGGAGCTTCGCGGCCTCGCCGGCCACCGGCAGGAAGCGGTCGGTCCAGTCCTGGCCGCTGCGGGTGAGCAGCCGGGCCTCGCCGTCGCGGATCTCGCAGAGGGCGCGGTAGCCGTCGTACTTGATCTCGTGGATCCACTCCCCCTCGCGCGGCACCGCCTCGACCAGGGTGGCGAGCTGGGGCTCGGTCTCCGAGGGCATCGCGGCCTTGCGGGCGCCCGGCACCTGGGAGGGATCGAAGCCGGTGGCGGCGGGTTCCGGCTTCTTCTTGGCCGCGGGTTTCTTCGCTGTCTTCTTGGCGGCGGCCTTGGAAACCTTCGCCGCCTTCGCCGCGATACTGTCCTTGAAGCTGGCGGTCTTCTCGGCCCGGTTGGATTCCCAAACGTGCTCGGGGTCGGCGGCGATCTCCTCCAGGCTCAAGCCCGTCTCGACGCTGTTGGGGTACTGCTCGACCACGGCGTCGGCGCTGCCGGGCACGGCGGTCTCGTCCTTCTCCTTGATCAGGAGCCAGTTCTCGTGCTCGCCCTCCTGGTTCCGGGCCCCCATGCGCACCAGGGCCCAGTTGCCGTGCAGCTTCTCGCCGTCGAGCCGGAACTTGAGGTTGCCCTTCTTGTAGGCGGCGACCGGGTCTCCCACCGGGGTCCAGGTGCCGCGGTCCCAGAGCAGCACGGTGCCGCCGCCGTACTGCCCCTTGGGGATGATCCCCTCGAAGCCGCCGTAGTCGAGCGGATGGTCCTCGACGTGGACCGCCAGCCGCTTCTCGCCGGGATCGAGGCTCGGCCCCTTGGGCACGGCCCAGCTCCGCAGCACCCCCTCCATCTCCAGCCGGAAGTCGTAGTGCAGGCGGGTCGCCGCGTGCTTCTGGATGACGAAGGAGTTGCCCTCGTCCTTTCCCACCTTCCCCTCGGGCTCGGGGGTGGCGCCGAAGTTCCGCTTCTTCTTGTATTCGGTCAGTCCCATGGCTCAGGCGCTCTTCCGCCTCTTGGTGGCGGCGGGTTTGTGCGCGGCCTTCTTGGCGGGCGCTTTCTTGGCCGGCGTTTTCTTGGCAGCGGACTTGGAGGCGGCTGCCTTGGCGGGCGCCTTGCGACCGGGCTTGCCCCCCTCCTCGACGCTCTGCTTGAGCAGGGCCATCAGGTCGATCACGTTGCTGCGGGGCGCCTTCTCCGCCTTGGCAGCGGGCTCCGGAGACTTCTCGAGCTGGCCGGCCTCGACCCGCTTCTCGATCATCTTCATCAGGTCGTCGCGGTAGGTGTCCTTGTACTTCTCGGGGTCCCAGGCGGAGACCATCCCCTCGACCAGGCGCTCGGCCATGTCGATCTCGCGGTCGCTGACCCCCTGCTTGCCGGCGGGGACGTCGAGCTCGGAGGGGTCGCGCAGCTCGTGGGCGTAGCGCATCAGCTCGAGCGTCAGCACGTCGCCGCGGGCCACCACGGCGGCGAGGTACTCGCGGGTACGGATCACCACCTTGGCGATACCGACCTTGCCGGTGCGGCGCAGGGTCTCGCGCAGCAGCGCGTAGGCCTTGGAACCCTTCTTGTCGGGACCCAGGTAGTAGGGCTTGTCGAAGTAGAGGGGGCTGATCTCCTCGAGGTCCACGAAGTCCACGATGTCGATCGTCTGCGTGGCCTCGGGGGCGGCGCCCTTGAGGTCGGCGTCCGAGAGCACCACGTACTGGCCGGACTCGAACTCGTAGCCGCGGACGGTTTCGTCCCACGGCACCTCCTTGCCGCTCTCCTCGAGACCCGCTTGTAGTGGATGGGCGACATCGTCTTCTTGTCCAGCATCTTGAAGCTGATGTCGTTGCGCGTCTCGGCCGCGTAGAGGCCGACCGGGATGTTGACGAGGCCAAAGCTGATGCTGCCCTTCCAGATCGCTCGCGCCATGATCCGCCCTCCGTCCGTCTCATCCGTCCGTCTCAAAAGACGGGTGGGAACGCAAGATGCATGCCTTGGAGTCTTCGTCATGGGTACGATTCACTTCCTGCAGCATCTTTTTGGCCCGCATCTCCACCCGGTCTTCCTCTTCCTGACCGGTCTCGGCACCAGCGCGGTGCTCTGGCCGCTGCTCCTCCTCTATTACTGGCTGGGCGATCCGGTCTTCGCCCGGCGGCTGTCGATCGCTCTCGCGGCGTCGCTCCTCGCCAACCGGATGCTCAAGGAGCTGTTCGGCACCGCCCGCCCCTTCGAGAGCGACCGGGGGGTGAGCACGGCCTCGGCGGAGCGGACGGCCCTGGGTCACGGCTTCCCGAGCGGCCACGCGCAGAACGCCGCCACCTTCTACCTGGCCTGGGCGTTCCGTTCTCCGGGGAGACGCTGGCTGTGGGTGGCCGCGGGGGCGATCACCCTCCTGGTGGGATTGTCGCGGCTCTACCTGGGGGTGCACCTGCCGGAGGACGTGGGGGGCGGTTTCGTCCTGGGGACGATCTTCGCCTGGGCCGCGGGGGGCTGGTCCGGCCCCAGGGTCTGGAAGCGCTCCTGGGAGACCCTGGTGGGAGCGGTGACCCTCGGCCTCGCCTTTGCCGTCGGGGCGGAGCCGGGGGCCTGCGGCCTGCTCGCCGGCTGCGTCGTGGCCCGCCCGGCCTTCTCGCCGCCGCGCACCGCCCGCGGCCGGATCGGCATCGTCCTCGGCGGCGCCCTCGCCATGGGGCTCGCCTTCGCCCTGCTCTACTGGCTGCCGGGGAAACTCGATCCCGGCCTGCGGACCTCCCCCGCGCTCGCCTATCTGCTCTATCTGCTGGCCGCCCTGGTGGGCTTCGACCTCTGGCCGCGGGTGTGGCAGTCCCTGGTGGGACGGGCGGGGCCGGAGGTTCTCGAGACTCCGCGAGCCGCTCCTGTGAGAAGCTAACCCCATGCGCTTCCGTCTCGCCAAGCCGGGCACGACCGGCGCCCGGGTCTACCGGGTGGATTCAGGAGTCGATTCAGGAGAGATGGAGGAGCGCCCCGACCAGCTGGCGACCGAGGAGCCGCTGGAGATCCGGCTGATCCAGAACGGACGCCGCCGCACGGTGGCGATCACCATGCGGACGCCGGGGTCGGACCCCGAGCTGGCCCTGGGCTTCCTGTTCGCCGAAGGGGTGATCCGCCGGCGCGAGGAGGTGCGGCGGGTCGAGCCCTGCTCTGATTCCGGGCTGGGGACCGAGGCCGGCTGCGCCAACATCATCGAGGTCGAGCTGGCGGACGGCCTGCCGGAGCCCGAGCTCGCCGGGCTCGAGCGGCACTTCTTCTCCACCAGTGCCTGCGGCGTCTGCGGCAAGGCGGGGCTCGACCAGCTCACGGTGCGGGTAACGGCGGAGCTCTCGGCGGGGCCGCAGGTCTCACCCGGGATCATCGCCGGCCTGCCGGACCGTCTGCGCCAGGCCCAGGGGCTGTTCGCCACCACCGGCGGGCTCCACGCGGCGGCCCTGTTCGATCCCCTGGGCGAGCTCCTCGCCGTCCGCGAGGACGTGGGGCGCCACAACGCCCTCGACAAGCTGATCGGCTGGGCCTTCACCGAAGACCTCCTCCCCCTCTCCGACCGCCTGGTCCTGGTGAGCGGCCGGTCGAGCTACGAGATCCTCCAGAAGTGCCTGGTGGCGGGGGTGCCGATGATCTGCGCCGTCTCCGCCCCCAGCAGCCTGGCGGTGGAGCTGGCGGAGCGCTTCGGCCTCACCCTGATCGGTTTCCTGCGCGGCGACCGCTTCAACGTCTACAGCGGCGTCGGCCGGGTGGCGGGAGTCCGGACGCGGGCCCTCCTGCCGGTGCTGTAAAAGTTTCAGCCGCGTTGGTCCCGTAGGGTGCGCTGCGCGCACCTTCAACGGCGGTGCCGGTGCGCGCAGCGCACCCTACGGCGTTCTGGCATACAGGATGCATTTACCTGATCCGTGAGCCGGTCGCACGGTGAACCGGCAGCAAGCAGTACCGGGGGCGTTCCCCGAGAGACGCAAACGCAGCACGGCGCGAAAGCAGCCTTTCGCGGCCCCTCCCTGAAGGGAGGCGTCCTGAGTCCCGCCTTCGCAGGAGGGCCAGCCCGCCTCCCCCTTTTTTTGCCCGAAGGCCTGCCGCGGTCCGCCGCTCGTCGGGTGCAGGAATTGCACCTCCCTTCCCTGAGGGAAACATCCCTCCGAAAAGGAGACGACATGATGAGAACGCGAGCACTTTCCATCCTGGCCCTGGGGCTGGGAGTCGTGATGGTCCCGCTGGCCGGCTGCAACAACAATCCCGACAGCGCGGTCCACGCGGAACGGGACGCCCAGGGCAATACCCAGGTCCACGTGAACGGACCCAAGGTCGATCAGAACGTCGACAAGGCCAACCAGGACTTCAAGGCCGCGGGCGAGCAGCTCAAGGACGGGGCCAACCAGGCCGGAGCCGCCCTCCAGCGCGGCGCCGCCAAGGTGCAGACGCAGGTGGAGACGAAGGTCGTGCCGGCCGCCCGGGAGATGCTCAACGACGCCAACATCACCGCCAAGGTGAAGACCCAGCTGGCGGGCGATCCGGCGATCAACGCCCTCTTCGTCAACGTGGACACCTCCGGCGGCCGGGTCACCCTGACCGGCAAGGTCGCCCTGGACGGGCAGAAGACCGAGGCCGAGAAGGTCGCCCGCGGCGTCGACGGCGTCAAGGACGTGGTGAACCAGCTCCAGGTGACCGGCCAGACGCCGGCGAAGTAGATCGGCCCATCTTCTCTCCAGAGGAACAGGGAAGGCGCCTCGCCGCCCGGGATTGAAATCCCGGGCGATGGGCGGCGACGGTTCGGTTCCTGGCCGCCCCGCGTCGCGATATGCTCCCCGGCAACCTCGCGGAGCCCGTCCATGCGCCCCTTCTTCGCCCCCTACATCCAGAGCTTCCTGCCGCTCTTCGTGGCGATCAACCCGATGGGGATCATCCCCATCTACCTCAGCGTCACCGAGAACCTCAGCGCGGCCGACCGCCGGCGGCTGACCCTGCAGGCGATGATCACCGCCGTCGGGCTCTCGGTGCTGATCCTCTTCGCGGGGCAGCTGATCTTTTCGCTCCTCGGCATCACCGTCAACGACCTGCGGGTGGGGGGCGGCCTGATCCTGCTGGTGCTCAGCATCTCCAACCTGATCTTCGGCGACTACCGCCGGCGCGATCCGACCGCGGGGGAGGAAGGGGAGGACCTGGCCTCGGTCGGCATCGTCCCCCTCGGCATCCCGCTGATCGTCGGCCCCGCCGCGATCACCTCGATCCTGGTCTCGCGGGAGGCCTACGGCTATCTCCCCACCCTGGCCTCGCTGATCGTCAACATGGGGCTGGTGTTCCTGACCCTGGTGGCGAGCCCCTGGGTCGGCCGCGTCACCGGCAGCGCCGGCTCGCGGGCGATCGCCAAGGTGGCGAGCCTCTTCCTGGCCGCGATCTCGGTCGCGATGATCCGCGCGGGGATCATGGGGATGATCCAGGGGAGGTAGGCCCTCACCGGGAGAGGGGAAACGAACCGGCGGAGCCCGTAGGGTGCGCTGTGCGCACCTTTGAGGCCGTCCATGGTGCGCGCAGCGCACCCTACATCGAACATGGAGCGCAGCGTCCCCCTCCTCTCCCGGTGCGGGAGGGCGGGAGGGGACGGGAGAGGAGGGCCGGGGAGGTGAGGGCCTACTTCGAAGCCGTCTGCGTCTGCGCCCGCATCGCGAACGGCTGGCCGCCGTGCAGGTAGCGGTAGGGGTTGACCGCCTCGCCGGAGGGGGCGTAGATGCCGTAGTGCAGGTGGGGAGAGGAGACGGCCGCGTTGCCCGAGTTGCCCACGTAGCCGATGATCTCGCCGGCCTCCACCCAGTCGCCGACCGCCTGCGGACCGTAGTCCTCGAGGTGGGCGTAGTAGAGACGGTAGCCGCCCGGGCCGGTGATCGTCACCACCTGGCCGCCCAGCCCCCGCATCCCCTTGTTCTCGACGAACCCCTCGGTGGCGCTGCGGATCGGCGTGTTGCGCGGGGCGAAGATGTCGATCCCCTTGTGGTGCCGCACGCCGCCGTCCCGCGCGAAGCCCCAGGTGTTCTGGAGCTGGGAGGAGGTCACGCCGTCCACCGGGATCGGCAGCGTGCCCGGCAGCCCCTGCTGGAGCAGGGTGGTGTAGCGCGTGTTGTAGCGCACGGCCGCTTCGCGGCAGCCCCCGAGCGAGAGCGAGAAGAGAACGAGAAGGGCGACGAGACCGAGGGACTGGCGACGAACCATCTCCACCTCCTGGGGAATGCGGGCTCCTCGGGAACCCGTTCCGTTTTGCAGCAGACGATCAGGGACGGCGAGCCTCAGGCCTCAGGGCCGGGAATCCAGCCGCGGGGGTCCAGCTCAGCCAAAAAAACGTTCCGCCATCATTCGTGGGAAGATCCTAACCCAAAACGGGGCGAATTGTAGCGAAACGAGAAATATGGTGAAATGACAAGAATCCGCCCCATGAACCTGGCGATAATCCGTGCCCTGGCGCTCCTCCTGATTCTGCTTTCCGGCGCCTTGGCGGCTCCGGCCCAGGAGCCTCCACGGGTTCCCCCCCAAGGGATCGCTCCCCAGCTCCTTGCCCCCCAGGTCATCGTGGAGGCCGCGCCCGGGCTGGAGGGGGTGGCGGCCCGGCTGCGCGGGATCGATCCGGCGCGTCTGGCGAGCGCCGTCCGCCTGGTGGGATTGAAGGCGCCGGGGCCGCCCATCCGGGTGATGCTGGCCCCCGAGGGGAGCGCGGCGGCGGCCGCCGTGCCGCCCTGGGTCTCCGGCTACGCCCTGGGAGACCAGGGATTGATCGTGCTCCTCCCCGGGCGGGTCCCGAGCTACCCCGACTCCTCGCTCTCGGACCTCCTCGCCCACGAGGTGACCCACGTGCTGATCGCCCGGGCGGCCGGAGGGGGGGACCTGCCGCGCTGGTTCCACGAGGGGCTGGCGATGATCGCCGGCCTCTCCTGGGGGATCGAGGACCGCTCCCGGCTGACCCTCGCCCTGCTGGTGGACCGGCCGATCTCGCTCGGCGAGCTCGACCAGCGCTTCGCGGGCGGCCAGGGGGAGGTCAACCGCGCCTACGCAGTGGCGGGCGCCTTCGTGCGCGACCTCTTCGACCGCTACGGCCGGCAGGTCGCCGCCCGCATCCTCCAGGGGGTGGCCCGCGGCCTCCCCTTCGACCAGGCCTTCCAGGCCGCCACGGGAACGCCGCTCGCCGAGGCCGCTTCCGCGTTCTGGGACCGCCAGACCTTCTGGTACCGCTGGGTGCCCATCGTCACCAGCTCGGTCACCCTGTGGCTGGCCGTCACCCTGCTCGCCTTGTGGGCCATCCAGCGGCGGCGGGCGCGCGACGCCGCCCAGCGGCGGGTCTGGGACGAGGAGGAGGAGCGGCTGCGGCTGGCGGCGGAAGAGAGGGCCCGCGCCCTCGCCCAGGCCCAGGCCGAGAGCGGTGAATGGGTGAATTGACCGCCCTCAGATCTCCATCCGCGACACCAGGTCGCTGCTCGACCGCGTCACGTCCTCCCAGCGCCACCCCTCCTCCTCGACCAGGCCGAAGAGGAGCCGCCGGCGGTCGATCAGGGAGTCCAGGGCCAGCTTGAACTCTTCGTCCTTCACGGTGACGATCCCCGCTTCCCGCAGCGGGTCGAGGAGGGGCGAGGGCGGCGGGTTCCACGTCGGCTCGAGATGCGCCTCCGCCAGGGTCGAGAGGAACTCGGCGATCGCCTGGCGGAGGGGATAGAACGCTCCCCGGTCCGGCCGCTGCTCGGGGCAGACGCCGGCGAAGAGGGTGATCGCCTCGTCCAGCACGGCGATGCTCGGCGCCAGCGCCGTCTCCCGCGTGCTGCTGTGGACGCAGTGCAGGACGGGGTAGGCCAGGTGCCCCTGGCCGACCGACATCATCGGCTCCGTCAGGGCGATCAGATGGTCCGGCAGCAGCCCGAAGCTGGAGCCGTTCCAGGCGCGCAGCAGGATCTCGTGCGGCGTGCGGCCCAGGGCCGTGATGTAGACCGCCAGCCGCCGCCGCTCGAGCTCGGCGCCGACGATCGGCAGCAGGTAGGTGATGATCAGGCTGACCAGCGAAAACCCGTTGGCGGCGGCGGCCAGGGTCACCAGCCGCCAGCCCGGGCTCCCGGGCCGGAATTCGGCGACGCCCAGGGTGATGATCGAGCAGCCCGCGAAGTAGGCCCGGTCCCAGAACCCCGCCGGCTGGCCGCTCACCATTCCGACGACGGAGCGGGCCTCGCTGAGGAAGATCAGCGTCCAGCCGATCCAGACCAGGAAGACCCAGAGCACGACCGTGAACAGCACGATGAAGAACCCGAGCACCGCCAGCGCCCGGTGCGACCGGGTCACGCGCGTGGCGAGCTTCCAGAGCCCGTTGGTCACCCAGGCGGTGATCGGCCCCCCGCTGGTGAGGCGCAGGGTGGTCCACAGGACGTCGTAGATGGTGACCAGCAGGACGCCGATGCCGAGGAGACTCAAGATGATGCGCACGCCCGCACTCTCCCTTCCCAAAGGGAGCGTCAGCAGCACGCGGCGTGCCACCGTCGGCCGGCTTCGCCTCGCCCGTCAGGGCGAGTCTCTGCCGAGGACCTCCCTCCAGGCGCTCTGGATGAGCCTCCTCGCCCCGGGACCCTCGCAGCAGATGGAGGCTTCGTAGCGTTGATAGCGATCCCCTTCATCCCGGACCGCCGACAGCCAGTTGAACGAGCCTTCCACGATCCAGTGGTCATCGACCGCGAGGGTCTTGCTGTGCATCCGGTTGGAGGCCACGACTTCGGCGCCGGCTTGCCGGAGCCCCTCCGCAGCCTTCAACGCCGAGGCTTTACGCACACCCTGGTTCAGGTCCACCGAATACACCACGCAGACCTGGACTCCCCGTGACCGGGCAGCTCCGACCGCCTCCGGGATGCCGTCCGCTTCGAGAGCTCTCTCCGTGAGGAAGGGAGAGACGACGAGGACCCGGTCGGTGCTCCGGGTGAGGGCGCGGCTCAACATCTCCCGATGACCCGCCAGGGTCGAGATGCGGTTCGTATCCTCCATGCCGACCAGATGCTGGGCGGCTTCCACGTCGGTGATCTCATGGTCCGGAGATTCGAACAGGAACCGGCCCAGCAGGCCGGAAGGCAGATGGGGCTTGTTCCTGTCGAACAGGCGGAGATCTCCGAAGACCAGGAACGAGTCCTTGGCCCTGGAGGCGGCGACGTTCAGCAGGTTCGGGCCCGCGTCGAAGAACAGGCGGTGAGGAATCTTCTGGGTCGAGGCGAGCGAATAGACCGGCGAGAAGAGCACGACCGGGCTCTCCGCTCCCTGAAAGGTATGGACGGTTCCCGCTTTGATTGCGGGCAGCCCCTGGGCCTTGAACGCGCCGGCCAGCACCCATCTCTGGGCGGCGAACGGAGTGATGACGGCCACGATCCTCTCGATCGGGGCTTCATAGTGCCGTTCAAGATCGTCGCGATGGCGAGCGAGCCAGTCAGCGATCGCTCGGGCCTCTCCCGGGTTGCGGCGGCTTCCGGAAGAAATCTCTTCGGGCGAAGTGATATGGGCCCAGCCGAGAGGAGGCAGAATCCTCTCCTGCTTCGACGGCCTGAGAGGCCGGAGACGGTTCTTGTAGACCAGCTCGTTGCAGTACCGGATGATTTCCGGCACGCAGCGCCGGTGCTCGCCGAGGAACAGTCCCCGATCGTCCTCGCGGGTGACGGCGGTGGCGCGGCGGGCCATCAACATCAGGCTGCCCCGCGAAGCCCGGTGGGCGATCGCGTCCTCGCCGCCGTCCAGATCGGTCTCGAGACCGGCTTTGCGCAGATTCGCCGTGTCGATGGACGGACCGATCCCCCAGACCGGCTCGATCTGATGGAGATCCCCCACCACCAGTCCCCGCTTGGCCAGGGAGAAGGCGGCCGCTCCCACCTCCGGCGTCACCTGGCCGGCCTCGTCGACGATCAGGAGATCCAGGAAGTCGAACATCGGCACGTTCCGTTCCCGTCCTGGATCGAAGGAATCGAAGACCTTCGGCGACCGGTGGATCGTCGCGACGAGGCAAGGAGTGAGCTTGGCGAACCGCCGGAAGCGCTCTTCGCAGGCGGAACGGCTCCGGCGGTCCAATCTCTGGTCCGAGGCGAGCAGGCGCTCCATCTCCAGCAGCCATCGGCCCTCCCAGTACCGGCCCGCGAGCAGAAACAGCCGGTGGCGCGGTCCGCAGTCCAGCAGGTCCAGAATCAATTCGGGTCTCTCCAGGGCCTCTTTGCCGAGAGCCTGGAAATCCGATCGGTTGTCCTGGAGCTCCTCGACACGGGCGGCGAAGCGCGCCTCCAGCTCCTGCCACGGGCGGAGCTCGGGGATCTGGGATTTCAACGCATCCAGGGTTTTCCGCAGCGCATCGAGGAGGCTCCGCGCCCCGTCCGGACCGTGCACGGGCGGCGGCTCACGGCGGCGGCGAAGGAACGGCATCGAGAGATGGCGGTCCCGGTGCCGGCGGACCGGCGGCAGGAAGGCCAGCAGGTTCGTCCAGAGGGGGATGGCGCCCTCCGCCGCCAGGACCTCATCGTACAGGGCCGCCTCCTCGGCCATCCGAGCTTCCAGGGATTCGCGATCCTGGTCGATGCGCCGCCGGGCCTCCTCGGTCCCGAGGCAGCCATACCGTGTCCGCCATGCCTGGACCTCGCGAGCCTCTCCGATGCAAGCCGCGAGCTCGCCCTGGACCGCGACCAGCCGCTCCTGAAGGTGACGCACGATCTCCTTCACGGAGCCGCAGCGTTCCCGCGGCAGAACGGTCCGCGCCCGGGTGACGAAAAAGGCTTCGGCGCGCTCGACGTAGGCCCGGTTCTCCATCGACTCCGGCAGCCCCCGCCAGGGATTGCCCGGGAAGGCCTGTTGATATTTCGCCTCCTTGAACTTGTCGGCGGAAGGGAGGTGCAGCCCATAGGCGCCGAGGTCCGGCAGCCAGCGCTCGGCCAAGGGGTCGCTCCCCTCGCAGGCGGCCGCGGCGAAGCTCTCCAGGATGTTGGTCACCGCCTGGTTGTTGGTGGAGCAGGCGAAGATGACGGGAGGCTCTCGATCGCCCAGGGCCGCTTCGACCCAGAGGGAGGCCACGACGCTTTGCAAGAGCGTGGTCTTGCCGGTGCCGGGCGGACCGTTGACCGCCAGAATCCGGCCTGCGGCAAGCGGCAGCGCGCAATGGATCGCCTGCCTTTGCGAGGGGCTCAAGGGGAAGGATCTTCCCATCTGCCCGCAGTGTCTCGTCGCCAACGTCTCACGGCCCAGGTCGTGGGCCGAGGGGGCCGCCGCGGGCTCCTCGGCCGCTGCGAAGCTCCCAAGGAGTCGTGGAGTGGAGTCCCGGCCCAGCACCTCGTCGTAGAGCTCGATGAGGGGCCTGCCCACTCCTTTCTCGTCCTTCCAGAGCAGGACGACTCCCTGTTGATCCAGCACCCTGAAACCGTCCAGGACCAGGGCGGACGGTACGCAGTGCGCGACGGCCTGAAGCATCTGGCTCGCATACCGGCGCACGCTCGTCCAATCCGCGGCTTCCGGCGGGGCCGTCTCCGTCAGGAACCGGTCGAAATCCGCCAGCGATCCAACGACAGGGCCATCGCCGGCCATCGGCTCCAGGCACTCCCGGCTCATCCACGGAAGCGCCTGGGGAGACCCTTGCAGGGAGCCGTCGGGAAGGACCAGGGCGGGTATCCAGAGCGGGAAGTATCTTTTTTTGGCGTCGCCCTTCTGAACGGTTCCGTGCTGAAAATCGCGTGCGATCGTCATGGGAGCGATCAGGATCGGCACGTAGCTCGGCGCGGCGGGCCTTTCCTCCTGGACGGTCTGCGCCCCGGCGCGAGCGCCCCGCTCGCGTTCCGCGCACCAGAAGATCTTCTGGGTCAGGGCTTGCGGGAGATTGCCGCCCACGATCTCCAACGGATGAAGAAGAAACGCGCCGTCTTCGCTCACGACGGGCGAGCGCAGGTCCGCGTCGGCAAGGCTGTTGCGCCAGTACCGGATCAGCGCCCGGGTCCGATCCATCGCTTCCTCCTAGACTTTGTTGGCCTTCAGCTCCGCCAAAGCATAATGCGTCCCGCGCCAATCGATGCCGTCGTTCCAGAGAGTCAGGACCGTCGCCCGCCAGACGATGTAGAGGAAGAGCAGGGTGGCGACGGGGAAGCCGATGCCGTGCCAGCGGCGCACCCCGGCGAGCGGGGCGTTGATCCAGCAGAGTGAGACCAGCACCAGCACGCTCGCCAGGTTCAGCCAGCGCGTGGCCCCGGTGGTCACCAGGATCGCCAGGAACGGCCAGACCAGGAGCGCGAGCTGGATCACCGTCGCCCGCACCACCACCGAGACCCGGTAATCCACCCCGGAGAAGGCGTTCTTCATCAGCCCCTGGATCAGCTCGCGGACCGAGGCGTACCACTCCACCCGCAGCATCCCCTGGCCGAAGGCGAATTCTTGGCGGCAGCCGCCGGCCTTGAGGATCTTGCCCAGCTTGAGGTCGTCGTCCGGCCGCATGGCGATCGTCCGGTGGCCGCCCACGGCGCGGTAGGCGGAGGCGCGGACCAGGTTGAAGGCGCCGATCCCCACGTGGTGGGGGCTCTTCGGGTCCTTCACCTTCCAGGGCCGGGTGAACAGGGCGAAGAAGAGGGCGAAGGCGCCGATGAACATCTCGAACAGGGCGCTCGGCCGGTCGATCTCGGGCGAGGCGGTGAGGTGGTCGAGCCCGTCCGCCGCCATGGCGCCCACCGCCCGCCGCAGCACCGAGGGCGCCATCACCACGTCGGCGTCGGTGAACAGGAGGAATTCCCCCGTCGCCTTCTCCGCCCCCAGCCAGAGGGCATGGTTCTTCCCCAGCCATCCCGGCGGCAGCTCGCGCACCCGCACCACCCGCAGCCGCGGCTCCGCCGTCGCCATGCGCTCGAGGATCTCCCCCGTGCGATCGGTGGAGCGGTCCTCCACCACCTCGATCTCCAGGTTGTCGTAGTCGAGAGCGAGGACCGAGCGCAGCGCCTCCTCCAGGTTCCGCTCCTCGTTGCGGGCGGGGATGACGATCGACACCCGCGGCAGGGGGCCCGCCAGCGGCGGCAGGTCCCTCAGGAACCGGATCGACCGGTTGCCGCGCAGGATCTCGAACGCGGTTGCCAGATGGGCGAGCAGGGTCGCCGCGGCGAGGAGGAGGAGGAACGCGGCCATGGGGCGGTTATCCTATCGTGCTGGTCCCGCGAAGCTCCCGATCCCGGAGATCGGACGTCGTTTCCGATCCTGGAGATCCGGTCTTCGGAACGGTGCCGGCGCCGCCGGGCCCCTCACCTCCCCGGCCCTCCTCTCCCACCTCCCCCCCTTCCGCCGGGAGAGGAGGGAGTGGTTAGTCTCTAGGAGGAATCGCGGTCGTGGTAAAGGCAGCCCAGGGCGTCGAGGAGGGCCGCGAGGTCATTCTGGACCTGGTCGTTGGTGAAGCGAAGGACCCGGTAGCCGAGAGCCTCGAGGTTCGCATCCCGATTGACGTCATGCCTGATCTGGCGTTCTTCTGTATGAATGCCGCCGTCGATCTCCAGGACAAGCCTCATCTCGTGGCAGAGGAAGTCGGCGACGTAGGGTCCCACGGGAGCCTGCCGGCGGAATTTCAGGCCGAGGAACCGGCGGTCCCGCAGGTGGTCCCAAAGCATCTCCTCGGCCTGGGTGGAGGCGCGCCGGAGCCCCTTCGCGCGAAGCACGGCACCAGGATTGGAAACCCGCACCGCAAAAGTATCCCACAAGCGCAATACCCACTAACCACTCCCTCCTCTCCCGGCGGAAGGGGGGGAGGTGGGAGAGGAGGGCCGGGGAGGTGAGGGGCCCGGCGGCACCGGCGTCGCTCCGGCTTCCTCCCATCTCGGGATCGGAGAAGACCGGCCGGAGAAGACGCGGTCGGAGAAGACGTGGCCGAGAACACCCGGCCGGAGAAGACCCGGCCAGAGAACCCGGCCGGAGAACACCTGGGAGGTTTCGCGAGCAAAGGCTGATCCTGCCGGCGTCAGCCCTGCCGGAACGGGGACCGTGCCGGCCGCTCCGGGCCCCTCACTCCCCCAGCCCCTCTCTCCCACCTCCCCCCCTTCCGCCGGGAGAGAGGGGAGTGGTTAGAGGGGACTCGAGAAGCGAGGGGCCTCCCTCACCGCCAGCGGAAGATCTTCAGCGCCACCGCGAAGCTCACGAGTCCCCAGGCGGCCACGATGGCGAGCTGTGTGGCAACTCCGGCGAGGCCCCGGCCCTCGGTCATCACCCCGCGCAGGGCCTGGTTGAGGGCGGTCAGCGGCAGCAGATTGATCAGCGGCTGGACGGCGTCGGGGAAGCGGTCGGAGGAGAAGAAGACTCCCGAGAGGAGCCACATCGGCATCAGGGTGACGTTGGCGAGGCCGCTCGCTCCCTCGACCGTGGTCACCCGCGAGGCGATCAGCAGGCCCATGCCGCAGAAGGCCATGGCGCCGAGCAGGCAGATGGCGAGGAACAGCGGGATCGATCCCCGCACCGCGACGCCGAACAGCCCCCAGCCGATCCCCACCAGGATGAGGATCTCCGGCAGCAGGAAGAGCAGCCGGCCGAGGATCTGCGCCAGCAGGTAGTGGCTGCGGCGCATCGGCGTCGCCACCAGGCGCTTGAGGATCCGCCGGTTGCGCGCCGTGGTCACCGAGAAGGCGATGCTCCAGATGCCGGTGCCCATCAGGTTCATCCCCAGCAGGCCGGGGATCAGGAAGTCGATGTAGCGCGAGCCCTTCTCGGTCACCTTCTCGGAGCGCACCTCCACCGGGTCCCGCCGCCCGGCCGCCCGCTGCAGGGCGTCGCCGGCCTCCAGCCGCGCGATGCGCGAGTCGGGGCGGGTCTCGTCGAAGTGGAAGACCGCCGGCGGCCCCGCCTCCACCAGCAGCGAGATGCGGCCGGTGCGCAGCGCCTCGCGGCCCGGCACGGGAGCGTAGCGGCGGACGAGGAGCCCGGGAGCGTGCGACAGCGCGGCCATCGCTCTCCCCGCGGCCGGATCGGTTTCGTTCACCGCCACCACGCCGACCGGGATCTGGTCCGGCCCCTTGGCGCGGAAGGCGAACCCCAGGGCGATCGCCAGCACCATCGGAAAGGCGAAGACCCAGAAGACGGCCTCCGGCTCGCGCAGGAACTCCTTCATCTTGGCGGCCGTCAGCTCGAGCAGGGGGGAGTAGCGGCGGCTCATCGTCGGTCCATGGTCAGTCAAGGCTCAATCCTCTCGCAGCGCCCGGCCGGTGAGGGAGACGAACAGGTCCTCCAGCGTCGCCCGGTGGGTGGAGAGGTTCACCAGCTTCGCCCCCGAGCCCTCCACCCGGCCGAGCAGCGCCGGCACGGTCTCGGCGAGCGAGTTGACCGGCAGCGACCAGTTCGGCCCCCGCCGGTGCGGCTCGGTCACCCCGGGGAGGGCGCGCAGGCTGGGCTCGTCGATCTCCGGCTCGGAGGCGAACTCGATGACGTTCGCCGCGTGCAGCGAGCTGATCAGCTCCGGCGGCGTCCCCAGGGCGATCACCTGGCCGCGGTCGACGATCGCCACCCGGTCGCACAGCCGCTCGGCCTCGTCCATGTAGTGGGTGGTGAGCAGCACCGTGCCCCCCTGGGCGCGGAAGTCCATCACGATCTGCCAGAGCTGCAGCCGGCTCTGCGGATCGAGCCCGGTGGTCGGCTCGTCGAGGAAGAGCACGTCGGGGTCCCCCACCAGGGCGCAGGCCACGGCCAGCCGCTGCTTCTGGCCGCCCGAGAGCTTGCCCACCCGGGCGTTGCGTTTCTCGTCGAGGGCGAGCCGGGAGAGCACCTCCTCCGGGTCCCGCCCCGCGCGGTAGAAGGAGCGGAAGAGGCGGACCGTCTCGCCCACGGTCAGCTTCTCGGTGAGCTGCGTCTCCTGGAGCGAGATGCCGAGCCGCTCGCGCAGGGAGTCGGCGTCGCGCGCCCAGGTGGTGCCGAGGATCTCCACCTCGCCGGCGTCCGGCAGGGTCAGGCCCTCGAGGATCTCGATGGTGGTCGTCTTGCCGGCGCCGTTGGGTCCCAGCAGGCCGAAGCACTCGCCGCCGCGCACCTCCAGATCGAGGCCGTTGACCGCCGTCACGTCGGCGTAGCGCTTCACCAGCCCGCGGCAGCGGACGGCGATGTCGGTTCGTTCAGCTCTCATTTGCCTGGATTGAATAGGCCTTTACGCTGGTTTGTAGATCAAGTGGGCTTGTAGATCGCGAGATAAGCGGCCGCGCCGCCCAGCAGGGGGAGCAGCCACCAGAGCAGCGTGCCGAGCTGCGGCGACCGGCGGACCATCACGATGATACCGCCGAGCACCAGCCAGATCAGCAGCTTGAGCCAGACCCAGAGCGGCAGGTGCCCCGAATGCATCAGGCCCAGCCGGGCGACCGTCCCGAAGCCGGCCACCAGGACGACCAGCAGCGCGATCCCATGCGTCATGCCGGCCAGCTTGCGGCCGTTCCCCCGCTCGATCCCCTCCCGCGAGGCGAGCATCAGCGCCCCCAGCGAGGTGAAGACGAACAACACCCCGAGCACGTGGATCACTTTGAACGCGGCATAGCTGATCATGGCTCCCCTCCCCTCCAGGGCAGAAAGAATGGAGGGATTGTATCCCGAAGGCGGGGCGGGGCTCCTGGAACGCGGGGTCATCTTGAGGTCGCAATTTGCGACCTCAAGATCGGCGAGATCCCCCTACCCCTGCGCCATCAGCTCCAGCTGCACCAGCCGCATGAAGTCCTGGGCGTTGGTGACCACCCCGAAGGCCTGGTGGGTGCCGCGGTCCTTGAGCTTGCTGACCACGAACTCGGTCTGGTCCACGCAGATGGTGGTGATCTCCGCCATCGTGCCGTCCGGGCGCAGGCAGAAGGTGGGCAGCATGTTGCCCACGGCGATCGAGTGGAGGGCGGTGGCCACCATCACCACCATGGTGGCGTTCACCGTCATCTCGCGCATGGCGGCCTGCGCGTCCAGCGCCGAGGGGATCGTCTCCGGCAGCGGCCCGTCGTCGCGGATCGAGCCGGCGAGCACGTAGGGGGTCCGGGTGACCGTCAGGGCGTGCATGATCCCCCCGTTGAGCCGTCCGGCGTCCACCAGGGCCTGGATCGATCCCGCCTTCTTGACCTCGTTGATCGCCCGCATGTGGGTGGCGTGGCCGCCGGCGGTGCCCGAGCCGTCGGCCATCATGCCCAGCGTGGTGCCGTAGAGGGCGGCCTCGACGTCGTGCACCCCCACGGCGTTGCCGGTGATCAGGCCGTGGCAGTAGCCGTTGTGGATCAGCCACTCCATGGCGATGCGCCCGCGGGCGTGGACCAGCGCCGGGCCGATCACCCAGAGGATGTAGCCCTCCTTGCCGCGGTTCTTCACGAACTCGCGGAAGATGGCGTCGTAGTTGACCGGCTTCTCGCGGCTGACCTCCGAGGACATGAACGCGAACGCCTCGGGGAGCTTGGTGTCGTCCACCTCGCCGAGGAAGCCGCGGTCCCAGACCAGCACCCCCTCCGAGCCGTCCTCGGCGGTGGCGACGGCCACCAGGTCCCCCTGGCGGACCAGGCGGAACTCCTTGATCAGCAGCCGCTCCGCCGCCGGGTCCCAGACCAGGTGCGAGTCCATCCGGGGCCGCTCCGGCATCCGCCACTGGCCGCCCACCTTCACATAGGTGGGGTAGTTCGTCGTCGACATGAAGCCGTCCGGCAGCACCGTATCCGCCGGCGAGGGCTCGAACCGGCACTCGGGAGCGCCGGCGAGGCTCGGCTTGGAGAAGTCGGGTTCTCGATACATGGAATCGTTCCTCATCGGGGGTGGGGCGGCGTTGGGACCGGCCGGGCGGGATCGTAGCCAAACGGCGGCGGGGGGGCAAGGGCGGCCCTCATCACCCCGGCCCTCTTCTCCCACCTCCCCCCCTTCCGCCGGGAGAAGAGGGAGTGGTTAGCTCAAGAAAAGAAAAAGAAAGAAGAAGCGGTTGGTTTTAGCCCTCTCTCTCCCGGCGGTCGGGGGGGAGGCTGGGAGAGAGAGGGTTGGGAGAGTGAGGGCCGCCCCGGAGGGGCGCCGGCGACGTTGCCTGTAAGACGTTACCAGTAAGACGTGCCTGTACGACGTGCCTGGAAGAGGCCTGCCTTCCCAGGCCCCCCCTCAGAACGCCTCCGCCCCCGCCTCCGCGACCGCCTGGTCCTGCTTGCCCATGCCGCCGCTCACCCCGACGGCGCCGACCACCTTGCCGTCGCGCTTGAGGGGGATGCCGCCGGCGAAGATCATCACCTTGCCGCCGTTCGAGGCGTGGATGCCGAAGAACTGGTCGCCGGACTGGCTCTGCTTGCCCAGATCGCCGGTCTCGATGTCGAAGGCGCGCGCGGTCCAGGCCTTCTTGATCGAGATGTCCACGCTGCCGATCCAGGCGTTGTCCATCCGGACGTGGGCGACCAGGTTGCCGCCGGCGTCCACCACCGCGATGTTCATCGGCTGGCCGATGTCGGCGGCCTTGGCTTCCGCGGCGGCGATGATCCGGCGCGCGTCTGTGAGTGTGATCATGACGTTCTTCCTCCGAGTGTAAAATCTGCCTTAAGGGATACCAACCTCTCCGCGGGAGGGCCGGCCGCCACGCCGTCCTGGACGGAGGTCGTGGACGGAGGAAACTCGTCCTTGCAGAAAACCTGCCGGTGTGTCCCTTCCTGAGGAGGTGTCCTGCTCGAGGATCAGGAGCTGGTATGCTGTCCGTGAAAGAGAGCCAGGAAACCCGTTCATGCGAGCCATCAAGCTTCAAGCCCACGTCGAGAAGGATCACACCCTGAGCCTCAAGCTCCCGGAGGACGTGCGCGAGGGTCCCGCGGAAGTCATTGTCCTCGTCCCGGACAAAGCCGCGAAGCCCTCCCACTCGCTGAGCGATTTCTTGACCCGACTGCCTCGCCGTCCTCGCCAACTCCGCTCGAAGGAAGAGATCGACCGCTACCTGGAACAAGAGCGCCAGAGCTGGAAGTAGCAATGGCGAGCGTCTACCTGGACAGCTGCATCGTCATTTATCTGATTCAAGGTCCAGAAGAGCTGAGCAAGGCCATTCTCCAGGCTCTCCGCCCAAGCGAGGGAGAACCTCCCTGGTCCTTGTTCTCGGATCTGACCCGGCTGGAGTGCAGAGTCTGGCCCATGCGGCAGGGCAATGACCAACTCCTTCACCAGTTTGATGAATTCTTTGCGAGCGAGGATCTCACTAGAATTCCCATGACGGCCGAAACCTTCGACCTCGCGACAGAACTACGAAGTCTCCATGGCGTCAAGACGCCTGATGCACTGCATCTCGCGGCTGCCATTCTTGGAGAGTGCCAGGAGTTTTGGACCAATGACCTGCGGCTGAGCGCGTCAGCCGAGAAACGGATCGAGGTCAGGGTCTTCTCGTAAGTGGGCTGGGGGTAGCCAGGACGGCTGATCACGGGTTTTCTTCGCAGAAAGCCTGCCGGTTTCCTTTCCCGGGGATCGGCCGGGAGGGGAAGCCTTCAGCGGCAGAGGACCATCGAGACGGCCAGCGCGAGCAGGGTGACCAGGGCGGCGAGCCCCAGCCCCGCCGGCAGCGCCAGGGGCGGCGGACCTCGCCGGAGGAGCGGGCGGGCGGCGAGGACCACGGTGGTCAGGGAGATCGCCAGGAAGACGAGCCCCACGGCGAGCGCGGCGGTCCAGCCGGCCTCCCGGAGCAGGAGCGCCATCACGGCCCCGCCGAGAGCGGAGTAGATGACCGGCACGCCGATCAGGATCCAGAGCCATTCCCCCAGGCTCACCGGTCCGGACGGCGGCGGGGGCTCCTCGACCCTCCGCAGCCGGCCGCGATGGAGCCACAGGACCACACCGGCGGCGGCCATCAGGGCGAAATGCAGCCAGAGGAACCGGTCGACATACCAGCCGGTCGCCGGCGGGTAGTACCGCCAGTGGCCGCCGCGGAACCGGATGCCGTACGTGTGGAGGGCGTCGGGAGCCGGCACCCATCCCCACGTCGTCAGCGCATAGCCCACCCAGAAATTGACGAACAGGAGGACGAAGACCACCCCGAAGGCCACCGGGGTCCGGCCGGTCCAGACGAAGCGGACGGACGTTTTCATCGATCGTTTCCCGCCGGCGGTCCCCCAGGGAGGGGGCCAGCGCCGCGAAGCTTATCCGACCGGAAGACGCCGGCGCCGTGTCCGCCGGCGCGCCTTCCGCCAAGGTTGGCGCAGAGCGCGTGAAGCTTGGCGCGGAGTGCGCGAAGCTTGGCGGGGAACGCGTGAAGGTTCGCGCGGAAGGCGTGAAGCTTGGCGCAGAGCACGCGAAGCTTGGCGCAGACCGCGTGAAGCTTGACGTGGAGCGCGTGAAGCTTGGCGCAGAGCGCGTGAAGGTTGGCGCGCTCTGCGCCAAAGCGAAGAAAGCGCCTTCACCCTGCCAGGAGCGGAGCCCCGGCCGCACCTTCCCTGCTTCTCAGCAGCAGATGGTGACCCTGCAACTGTGGCAGGCGGTCTTGCACGAGGTATCGAAGGAATCGCAGATGGCAGCGGTACGACCGACCGCCCAGCGGAGCCACTCGCCGGTGTCGAGCGAGCTCAGAGTCTCCCGGTGCAGGGTCAGCTTCTTTTGGCTCTTCTTCATACGGGGCCTCCTTTTTGAAGAGCTGCCATTCTACTCCCCAATTCGCCCTGCGGTGCTCCCGGCGGGACGTCTTTTCTAAGGGTTCGCCGCTCCATCGGCCACGCCCGGGTGAGAAGGTCCCCAGCCGGGGCGGCGTCTCGGAGCCGTCCGGACCCGCCACCCCGTCCTCAATCGGAAAACGACCGCGCTACTGGGCGCAGACGCACCAGGAGAAGGCGTTGGAGTCGGCGCAATGATTGGCGTCCCCCGAGGCGCAGAACTGCTCGTTGCAGTACGTGTACGACGCACCGCACACGTTGACGCTGTCGCACCCGGGTCCGCTCAAGGTGCCGCCGATGACGTGCCCGAGGGCAGGGTCCGTCAGATGCCGCAAGGTCTACCGGTGGAGAGTCAGGCTCTTCTTCAGCCTCTTCATGTTTGTATCCTCCTACCGTCCAGAGTGCGTTCCGCGCCGGAAGGCGATACGGGCCGCCGAGAGGGCGGGGAGGGCTGGTTCACTCCCGTGAGAACGAAGACCGGCCCTGCGAGCCAGCAACGCCCGTCCTCGGAGGCGGTAGAGACGTTCCCAGGCGATGAACGACATCTTGGGGAGTCCACGGGGACGGCGGGACGTCTCTTCGGAGGGTTCGCCGAGATCCCGTAAAGGTCGACACACATCCCGTAACGTTCGCACTGTGCGCCAAGGCTGGGGGAGCCCCGGCAAGCTATGGGAGAGTGTGGAAGGTGGCAAAGACAGCGCGAATACTGGCGGAAAGTTAACGATGGACTTTTCAACGTGTTTCGCTTGAGATACAATGGCTCTATAAGCTAACCTGAGGCCTCCTGAAGGGTATGAACGAAGCGGCTGCCTGTCGAAGACATGGCTCTGCACTTCCAGACAACGGGTGAGGAATGAGGATTATTGGTTGGCATTCGTGTGTCATATCTCTGGGATCACTTGAATTTTGCACATCTTCATGACTTCACGCCAGTCAACATCTAGTCTCCAGAGCCGAGAGATACTGCTTCTTGAGGATAACTCCGGGGCGTCGGAGAGGCGACATCAGGTCGGCGTCTCTCGTCAAATCGTTCACTCTACCATTACCATCAGGGTGCACCGAATAAGCGGTACATCTTCGCAACTAGCTGCGAGCAGGACCTACAAAGTCGGAACCTTATCCGGCGAGCGCAATGGGCGCATCCAACTCGCTATGCGTCTCCTTGATCGGGCTAAGCCTAAGAAGGGCTGCGTCGTCGCAGCTGGGACATCCTATGGCTCTGCGGCGACCTTTTTGAGGGCGCTGTCCAATATTGGTCTGTCCTTCGTTGTTCAGGTGAGGCCCAGCACATTGCTTGACGTGCTCGGAACGAAGGCTAAACTAAGCACGGCCGGGGAGCTACTGGCTGGAGGCCAATGGGAGGCGGTGACGTTGCCACTGCTGGACGGGACAAAAGTGGACTATGTAGCTGCTAAGCTGGCAGATGTCGACCTAACCATAGGTCCCGCCAAGCTCTTTGCCGCTCGTGTCGGTGGTGTAGAGGGCGCTCAGCGGAGTACGATCATCGGCCTCTCTTCCTTTGACGCGAGCATAAGTGAGCTTGTACAGATCATCGGCTACACACGATGGATAAGGCCGATCTCCCGGAGACAGGACAGAGCGGCACGGGGGGTAGCCGGACGTGCGGAGCCAGAAGGTAATGCAGCAACTCTGAGAGCCCGCGCCAATATCACATCAGCTCGCCAGCAGGATGATCGTGCCAGAGAGGGGAATATGTACGTCCTCGGGTACTCCCCAAGAGGAGTTCTGCAATCCTGTGGGTCAACTCTTAACGTCGCAGAGTTGTTTGCGGGCGCCGGTGGTATGGGGCTTGGCTTTCTCTTGGCAACCGGAGGAGAGGGACGCTACCGTCTCGTATATTCCGGAGAAGTGAATCCAATCTACGTCCAGACGCTTCGAACGAACCATGAAGCATTACCGGGCGTCGTGGGCGGAGCCGGTGAAGCGCTTATTCCCGAGTATACGGAGGCGGCGGATCTGCGACGAGAGGAAACCCTGGCTAGCGTCAAAGAGGTCGGGTGCCAAAAGGGTGGCATTCACGTGCTCATTGGTGGCCCCCCATGCCAAGGATTTTCCATGGCTAATCGCAATTCTTGGCACGGTCGCAACCCGCACAATCGCCTCGTGGATGTATTTTTTAAATACGTCGAAGAGCTCCGCCCAAAAGTCTTCCTAATGGAGAACGTGCAGGGGATCCTCTGGACTCCTAAGGGAGGTAGGCCGGTCTCGGTTGTTGACGTCATAGAACGTCGTATGCGAGCGGCAGGCTACATAGTATTTCCAAAGCTACTCGACGCAGTATGGTATGGCGTGCCTCAGCATAGGACTCGCTTCTTTCTAATGGGACTCCACCGTGATCTTGGATATCGCTCCGACAGCTTTGGAGAATGGGGGCCGTTTCCTGTTCCGACGCATGGCGGAGAGTCCTCGCCGTGGGTAACGACAAGGGAAGCACTTGCCGATCTTCCCCGCATAGGCAATGGTGCGTCGGTGGAGGATCTCGCCTATATTGACCCTTCGCCTGCTGCGCTAAAACAGAATCCATTCCTCAATTACATCAGGGATGGGGCTGAGCGTGGTTTGGTCTTTGACCACGTAACCTCTAGGCATGCTGAATATGTAATCGACCGCTATCGTAAAATACCGCCTGGCGGTAATTGGGAAAGCATCCGCGAAGAACTATCTAACTACGCCGATGTTTCGCGCACCCACAGCAATATTTACCGTCGCCTGCGATGGGACGAACCATCTATTACGATTGGACATTATCGCAAGAGTATGCTCGTGCACCCTAGTCAGCATCGAGGTCTCTCCCTTCGCGAGGCGGCGCGGCTGCAATCGTTTCCCGATTGGTTTCACTTCGCGGGAACAGTAAGCGGGCGTGATGGAGGAATTGTTCATAAACAACAGCAACTCGCTAATGCTGTCTGCCCGCTGGTAACGAAAGCTGTTGCAGAGTTCATCCTGCATCTATGACATGAGCTCCTTCGAAAGGTATACCCTCTGGAACTATATGTTGGCGGAGCAATGCCTGCTAACGGGTTCTAATCAAGGCGCTGTACTGCTCACGGTAACGCCGCGGATCCTCGCTGCTGCGTTGGATGAGGCTAAAGAAGGATTGCAATCACCTGAGGAGGCTGAGGCGGACTTCGTTACAGCTGTAACATTTGTTTATAAGGAACATGTGCTGCGAAGGCCAGAAAGGTTGCGAGCTTTAAAGTCGTCGGATAAGACAGAGGTTCCCTTAAGTGTCGGGTTCCTCGCTCTTTCCGTTCTCGCTGCCTACCGTATGCGTACTGATGGTGAGCGCACAGGACGGGCCTATTATGCGAGGCTTGGCGAGATGGTCGGCTGTGGGCTAGTTGGTAATTTTCCCCTAGGGTTTGATCCAGATGCATTCGTGGAATTATGGGATGAGCTGGCGCAATGGCTCGAAACTCAGTACGGCCGACGGCTTGTCCTTCCTGTGGCTGGGGGTGTGCAAAAGTTCGTAGCCTACCCTCTTGCACATGTTCCATTGCGACGAGTGGACATTGATCGACTACCGCAGTTCTTTGATTCCTACGGTTACGAGCCAGGGATGCGCGCTCCGTTGGATTCGCTTGCCTACGATCTCTATAAAGGAGCCGGTCCTTGGCGACATCTAACGAGAGTAGGTCAACGTGCTCTGGAAGATCCGGGCCGTCGTCCTTTCGTGATTCGGCAAGTCGCCCATGAACTCGAGCACTGGGATGGCTGTCGAACTGACTCATACGGCACGCGGATAGCCACCATCGCATTGTGGATGGACATCCGTCGACGGCGGGTTCAACTCTCCTTGCTCGCCAGACGGCCCCAGGGCTTTCCTGAAGAAATTGAGAATGAAGATCTTGTTTTTGTTTCAAGCCAAGAGGGATGGTACGAGCCAATCCTGCTCGGGCCCGATGACGGTGCTCTTCTCAGTGAGGGTCTTCGAATAGACGCCTGTGCATCCGGCAGTCGCTGTCTTCTCCAGCTTCGTGGATTCACTGTCGTTCCGTTAACGCCCTCTGAAGAGTATGCGGGTCTTGTTTCGGATTCCGTCCTGCGCGCGGGCACGCGATGTGCGGTGCTCTGTGCGGAATCGATGATTGAGGATGTTTCTCGATACCTTGAGTTGCTGAACAACGGGCCCGTTTATCCTCGCCGCGATGAGAACCTACCTAAAGGCTGGTGCCTGTTCACCGATGTCGAGCTGTCTTCCGATGCCGCTCCGCCGGTTGGCCTCGAGCGTCTCCGGGCCGAGGCCAGTATTGCTCTGGTCCCTGTGGGAGGGCTGCGCCTCGGGCGTCGTTGGACTTGGCTGGAAGGTGCATCTGCGTGCCTCAGGATCGTCGGCGCTCGTCAAGGGCTAGAAGTACGCGTCGATGGGCAAGAGGCGAAACTGGACAGCGAAGGACATCTGCCTGCCGCTCTCTTGAGGGCCGAAGGAACGCATGTTGTTGAGGTCGGTAACCGGTTGAGACAACTGATCGCTGTACTACCTGGCGCCGTGAATCCGGAGTGCAGGTCTTGGGAATGCAACGAGCCAATTCTCAGCCGGATTCCCGTAGCAGTACCTGAGGGACATTGGGCTGTTATTGGGTCCGTACCTGGCGAACTCGCAACCGTATTTGCGTCTTCCGAAGGTGCGCTCATCCGGCCAGACTTCTTTGCCCGGTGGGCAGTGAAGATAGGTACTCGTCGTAGTGCAACCGCGCTTCATCTCCATGACGTGGGTGCCTCTTTAATGGCCGAGTGGGATAGGGATGACGTAACAAGGATTCAAGCCCCGTGTTTACGCGCGGGGTTTACTTCGGCTCAGTCGTGGGCGGAAATAATCTATCAGGCCGGAATTCGCAGACCGCATCTCGTGTGTACATTAAAGTGCCAAGTCCAGGAGCTTGCAGCTGAATGGCGACGCTTAATGGAGAAGGCACGCTCTGTGAAGCGGGAGATAAAGAGGGGGCGCCGGTGAAGTGGGACTTGCTGCTTGAGTGGATGACACACATGGGCTCGGGCCACTGGGGTGCATTCCGCGAGGCCGTGGCGGAGCTTGCCGACCCCGATGATCCTGAGATGCCGGTGCTGGCCCAGAAGCTTCGTATTGCTCTTTCGGACCTTGGCCACGTGGATTTTTTCGTTGATGGGCCCCGACGCTGGCAGGTACTGCGGCCGGCCTTAGTTGGCTTGGCTGGTAGCAACGCGCACCTGTTCGTAGGCGGTCGTACCCGGCATCTTGCCGAGAAGTTGACATCGAGCCTGCTGGAAGGTGGAGCGTCGGTATCCATCACAAAAATCAATCCCGGGCTTGCACGTATCTGCCTGGAGGGCCCACAAGAGATTCTGCGCGCGACCGCCAAAGACCTCGGGCTTGAATATGTGCCTGTAGCCTCAGCTCTGCTTGCTTCCCGACTTCTGCCGCTGCGGCATACGATCGAGTGGGCTCCTGCTCGTCCAGAGCCGATCAACTGGGCCGTACGATCGTGGTCGTTTGAGAGCAAAGCGTGGATTCATGGCAGGTTCGCGCGTACTGCACTAGAGTACACTAACCGGCATGGGGCAAGTAGATACATGATCGATCTTGGCCATGCCGGCCTTCGGGACTTCAACAAGCGCGTATCCATTTACGGGGCGGCTTTTTTGAAGGGTAGGCGGATTATCCGCTACTGCTTCGAGAGAGAACGCCTTCTGGTACCCCGTTGGGCTCCACTCCCGGAGCCTTATTCCCGTGTGGCGTGCTTGGCTGGCGGGCAACTCGCCACCGTTCAGGAAGATGATCTTGTCTTTGAATCCGTCACCCCCAATATAGCGTCGATGCTCTTGATTGCACTAGGACAGGGGTATCCAAAGCACGGAGATGTTTTATGAATGATCCATTTTTTACATTCCACCAGCTTCGGGAGACCTACCTTCGGTATCTGGACAGCCCTTTTCGCCTCAGGTATAAGGCACTGATGGAGGAGCGTCGCACTCTCCTTGATCGGGATCGACAGCTCTACCGAGAACCTCTCTTTGAGCCAGTCGTGCCGTATGAGTCATCGAAATTGACCATGCGAGGTGCGTGTTCGCATCTCGGGGTTTCATCTGATGTCGCAGAGTATCTGGATACCGGTGGCCTCTTTCCGTCGAGTCGCGAACTCTTCCAGCATCAATTGGATGCTTGGGAATCTTCGCGCAAGGGTGATGCCGTGATCGTGACGACGGGTACAGGGTCCGGGAAGACGGAGTGCTATCTGCTCCCAGTGTTCGCCTACCTCGTTGAGGAATCGACAAGATGGGGTGCGCCATCGGCACGCTCGCCTCACTATCTCTGGTGGTCTCACCCACGGCAGCAACGTATCCCGCAGCGTGCCCACGACACTGGTCGAGCTAAGGCTCTTCGCGCACTTTTTTTGTACCCGCTTAATGCGCTTATCGAGGATCAGCTAGGGCGGATACGCACGGCTTGTGATGGTCCCAATGGACGGCGGTGGCTGACGAACTGCCGGGCCGGAAACCGTTTTTGGTTCGGGCGCTATACGGGTGCCACGCCTGTTTCGGGGCCCCAAACCAACGCTAAGCGACAAGAGTTGAAGCGGCGCCTGCAAGACATAGAAGATGAGTGGGATCGTGCCCGACTTTCCGCTGCCCGATCCGGTAACGATGACATTCTCTCCTATTTCCAAGACCCTGATGGAGCGGAAATGTGGTCTCGCTGGGATATGCAGGAGGATCCGCCGGACATTCTCATCACTAACTATAGCATGCTTAACATTATGTTAATGAGGAGCCTGGAGAGTGACGTATTCGACCAGACGAAGGCGTGGCTCGCGCAGGATCGCGACAGGAATGTGTTTCACCTCGTTGTGGATGAGCTCCATACCTATCGAGGCACACCCGGAACTGAAGTAGGCTATCTGCTTCGCGCATTGCTGCACCGCCTCGGCCTAACTCCGGACTCGCCGCAGCTTCGAATTATTGCGACAAGTGCTTCGATTGATGCAAATGATCCAGGAAGTACCGAATATTTGGAGGAATTTTTTGGGAGAGACCCATTGACCTTCAAGATCATCGAAGGGAAGCGGACTGCCTTCTCAAGCGGAAGCGGCACGCGAAGTGCTCAGCCCTTCGTTGTCTTCGGACAGGGGCTCGAGGAAGGAACTCTCGCTACTGCCGTCGCACGCCTCGCGGCTGATACAGGTGTTATACCGCGAGAGTCGAGTCCCGAGCGTCGGCTGGCCGAGGTACTCAGCACCACCGGTGTTATGGAGCTGGTGCGTTGCGAAGGAGAGCAGGGACCATTTACGAGCACGCGCCTTGGAGAGTCCCTCTTCGGGACAGATCCCGATGCAGGGGTAGCTACCCATGCCATAATTAGGGGGCTGATCCTCGCGCGGGAGGTACGGGGTGGGTTAGAAGTCGCTCCTCTTCCCCTCAGAGTACATTACTTTTTTCATAATGCTGGGCGGCTTTGGGTCTGCGTTAATCCACAGTGCTCTGGACGTACAGGGACCACGTCACCGGGTGCCGAGGTGCCTCCGGTTGGTAGACTCTATGTTGAGCCGCGGCCGCGCTGCGAAAACTGTAATGCCCGCGTACTCGAGCTTCTATATTGTCAGCCGTGTGGAGAGGTTTTTGTTGGTGGCTATCGTGCCGAAGATTGCAACATCAATAATGCATGGTTTCTATCGCCTGACTTTCCCGACCTGGAGCATGTCCCAGACCGGTCGACCTCACCAAAGAGGATTCACATTGAGTACCTTGTTTTCTGGCCCGCAAACGGGCGACCATTGGTGCGCAGTAATCATGCGGGCCCATCTTGGGGGTGGCAGCAAGACGGGCAGGCAGGCTATCAGTGGCGCCCGGCCTCGCTCGACATGGTGGAAGGCCGCCTCTCTCTAAGCCCGCCCCGGCGCTCCACTAGCCCATCCGAGATAGCAGGTTATGCCTTCATTGCTCCTTTGGCTCATGCCGATGCTTTTCCTGCAAAGTGTCCCCACTGTGCGGCAAACTGGGGCAGGCGCCTTGGTGTTAAGTCTCCGATCCGAGATCTCGGATCTGGTTTTCAACGCATCATGCAGATTCTCGGCGACGCACTCGTACGTGAGATTCCTGAAGGACCGGGCCGGAAGCTGGTTCTTTTCTCAGATTCCCGACTTGATGCAGCGAAGCTCTCAACGGGGATCAAGCTCGCACATTACAGGGATACTCTCCGCCAGATCGCATTTGAGACTCTTGGTACGGCGGGCACTGCGGCAAAGCGACTTCATCAGGAGAATCAGGAGATATCTCAGCAGGCGATTGAGCTGTACGCCTTGCTACAGAAGCGGGAGGCGGAAGGCCTCTCCGACCGAGAGAATGCACGCCGGAAAGAGCTGATGAGCGCCCTTCCTGGAAGCATCGTTGGGGATCTTACAAAGTACGCAGTGACAGGTGGAACTCCTCCCAATGTTCTCGTGCCTCCGGTGCCTCCTGGGGCTCTCATATTCATGCCCTTCCGACAGCTCATCGATCTTGTACGTACGCAATTGTTCTCCAAGGGTATAAACCCGGGCGGCCCGTTGCCATCAGTCGCGACATACCAGCCTCAGCGAAGTGGACCAAAAGCCTTGTGGACAAATCTTCTCGACTGGTCGACAGCTCAGCCAAACTATCAGGCCGGTCTGCAGCCTCTGGAGCGGAACCTTCAAGCGAGCATCGAGGTCTCTCTTCGCGAGAACGTTATATCCAGCGTTCTCTTTGCATCAGCGGCAAGAGACTTCGAGTCTCTGGGGCTCGGCTACTTGTGGACCAGCAACGTTCCTCCCTCAACTACGGTTCGGCAAGCAGCGGCAAGCGTCGTGCGTATTCTTGCGCAGAAGTGGCGTTGGACCGGGTCCGATGCCCAAGGCAGTGGCCAAGCGCCAGCCTACGTGACAAGCTACCTTGAAAAGGTCTCTATGTATCTTGGTATAACCGCAGGTGACCTGCAGCGTGATGTCGAAGATTCTCTGGGTCCTTGCCTGGACCAATGGCTCGTACGTCCCGATTCGATGATAGTTGTCAGTCCACGACCTCACCACGATGGCACGATTGATATGTATAGGTGCGGCCGTTGCGGTTGCTCACACCTTCATGCTTCGGGCGGGTTCTGCATCGCGTGCCATGCGACGTTGCCTGCTGGTCCAGTACGGCACGACGTGACCGGTACTCCAACAGATTATTACGAGTACCTGGGGCGATGCCTGGAAAGGCCATTCCGTCTTAATTGCGAGGAGTTGACTGGCCAGACTAACCGAGTAGATCGGCGCCTGAGGCAGAGGCGATTCCAAGAAGTATTCATGGATGATGAAGTCGAGGTGGCAAGTGGCGTTGACCTTCTGAGCGTGACGACTACCATGGAAGCTGGTGTCGATATCGGCGCTTTGCAGGTAATCGCTCTGGCGAATATGCCGCCGGTCCGCTTCAACTATCAGCAACGAGTTGGGCGAGCAGGCCGGCGTGGGCTCGGGCTTTCCGCCGCTCTCACGCTATGCCGCGGAAGGAGCCATGACGACTACTACTTCGAGCGGCCTCACCTCATCACTGCCGAGCCGCCTCCTCGCCCGTACGTGGACGTGAGTAGGCCAGAAATCGCTCGACGCGTAATAAACAAGGAGCTGTTGCAGCGCGCCTTTGCAACCCTGAATCTTCCGTACAGCGGAGACAATGTCCACGGCGAGTTCGGTTTGGTATTGGATTGGCCGGGCTATCGTGGTCAGGTCTTGGCATGGGTTAACGCCAATAGCCGGATGGTGGAAGATATCTGCCAAGTTATTTTGCGGCGCACTAAATTAAACTCGGCAGCGGCTTTCGCCTCTATAGTCCGCCATGTTACCAATGATTTGATTTCCCAGATAGACCACGTTGCGCAGAATAGTCTCGGCCACGACGCTCTCAGCGAACGACTTGCTTCTCACGGCGTGCTTCCTATGTTTGGGTTCCCGACCCGAGTTCGTTACTTATTCCACGGGGGGCCGCCTCGTGCCGATGCCGGCTGGCCTCCTGAACGCGGCGTCGTTGACCGGCAACTCGACATTGCTATTAGCCAGTTCGCTCCCGGAGCGCAAACTGTGAAAGACGACCAACTTCTAACATCCGTCGGCGTAGTCAACTACTACCCCTCTGGACGAGCCATTGTCACAACTCCGAATCCGCTTGGGGACTTTGTACCGGTAGGTGTCTGCCGAAGGTGCCAAGCGTTGGTGGAAGATCCGGCACCGGTCGGAGGTTGCCCGTACTGCACTGCCCCTCGCGGCAAGGACGACTATAGGACGGTAAATCTCTCCGAGCCTCCCGGGTTCATGACTTGGTGGTCCGTCGAAGCGGAGTACAACGGTGTTTTCGAGTTTACACCGCGTGCACTCAGGGCTCGAATGGGCCGTGCGCCAGGAAATCCTGCTAGGCTCCAAAACTTTGAGGTCGACCAAGGACCAGCGCGAATTCACCGCATTAACGACAACGGCGGCGAAGACTTTCTCTTTCAGAAAATTGCCGTCGGCGACATCTGGATAGTTGATCAGGCGTTTCAGCGAGCCCTCCAAGATCTCCCTGCCGATCGGCAGCGAGCCATCCCCCCGCCTCAGTATGACAGGTCCGCTGCGCCGCTCACTCGTGCTCTTGCATCGATCGGCAGCACCGACGTGCTTGTGGCAGGCATTCAGAGCGTTCCCGTTGGTATCACCTTGAATCCTGCCAATCCGGAGTCGCGGGCGGCCTGGTACTCTTTCGGCTTCTTCTTACGAAGGGCCGCAGCGGTTGTTCTTGACGTGGCAGAAGCCGAGCTCGACGTTGGCATTCAGCCCATGATGGACATGCAGACGCCCTTCGCGCCGCCTTCTGCGCGCATCTTTATGTCCGACAGCTTGGAGAACGGGGCAGGCTATAGCACACACCTCGGAGAACCTTCAAGGTTCGAGGAACTTCTCCGCTTCATGATGGGGCAGGGAACATCGGGCGCATCAAAAGAATTTTTCGACCCGCTTGTCGGTACTCCTCATGAACACGAATGCTCAAGCTCCTGCCATCGTTGTCTGCGTGACTATGGCAATATGCCGTATCATCCGCTTCTCGATTGGCGTCTCGGGCTGGATATGGTCCGCCTCGCTCTGGATCATGCCGCGCCGATGGACCTGTCGCAGCCATACTGGGACAGCCTCTTGCAACGTACGGCTCCTCCATACTTTAAGGGATTGAACTATACACAGACTACCCTCGCTAACCTACCGGCTGGCTACGACCCAGGGACGGGCGATGTCGTTATTCTCATCCACCCGCTCTGGGATCGTGATCCCGCTAATCTCCGGCCTGAGATTGTTGCGGCTGTAGCACAAGCGGAATCGCGGGGGTGGCGCTGGAAGCTCCAGACCATCTTCCGAGCAGTCCGGTTCCCCTACGAATAGAGAGATTAGGGCGTCACAGGCTAGCCGTCACGTTATTAAAATGCTTAGCAGTTTGAAGAACGATTTAGAATAGGGACGAGATGCCGCGCATTCCCTCGGGGCAGCGTGGGTTCTAGCCTGCTGACCGAAGGCCCGCAACCGCCCGTCTACTTGGAAGCCGCGGGAGCCCGGAAGAGATCGGGGGAGACGGGCCCGGTCTTCACGGAGAGGAACTGGTTTTCCCGGGTGATCTCGCCGTTCGAGGTCTCCCAGGCGCGGACGGGGAATCCCTCGGCGAGGGCGTTAGGCATTGAAAGCGGTGGGCGGCTTGCCCTGGGACCGCTCGAGGAAGGCCATGAACCGGGAGAGCAGGCCCTGCCGGTCCCGCAGGTCGGCGACGAGGCCGGCCGGCAGGTTCAGCGATCTGGCGGAGGACAGGCAGAACGCGCGGGCCGGCTGCCCTTCCCGGCGGAGCTCGAAGTCGGAGCCGGCGAATCCGTGCTCGACACTCTGGACTTCCAGAAGTAGACTAACTTAGTCCAGGAGATCTCATGGGAGTCTACAACGTTCACGAAGCCAAGACCCACCTCTCCCGTCTGCTCGAGCGGGTGGCCGAGGGAGAAGAGATCATCATCGCGAAGAGTGGCCGGCCGGTCGCCAAGCTGGTGCGCGTGGCGGTCGAGCCGCGCCGGCCCGGACGGCTGAAGGACCGCATCCGGGTCGGCCCCGATTTCGACGATCCCCTTCCGGAGGAGGTCCTGGCCGCTTTCGGCGGGGACAAGGAGTGAGGCTCCTCCTGGACAGCCATGCCTTCCTCTGGTGGCTCGCCGAGGACCCGAAGCTCAGCGCCGGAGCCCGGGAGGCGGTCGCCGATCCCTCGTCGATCGTCCATGTCAGCGCCGCGAGCGTCTGGGAGCTTGCGATCAAGGCGTCTCTCGGGAAGCTGGATCTCGACGGCGCGGACCTGGTGGAGGAGATCGAGGAGAATGACTTCGTCGAGCTCCCCATGAGGGCGAGGCACTCGCTCGCCGCCGCCACCTTGCCCCGCCATCACGAAGACCCCTTCGATCGCATGCTGATCGCCCAGGCTCAAGTGGAAGGCCTGACGGTCGTCACCCGCGATCCCGCCTTTCGGGCCTATGGGGTCGCCATCCTTCCGACCTGAGCGCCAGGACGACGCGCCGGCGGAACCCGTCAGGCCGACAGCTCCCGCTTGCGGGCTTCCAGCTCTTCCATTCCAGCGGTGCCCCCCTGGATCTCCGTCATCGCCCTCTCTGCGCGCGCCATTGCCCTCCAGGCGTGCGCCTTCACCAACCAGGGGGACCTCATTGCCCTCTGGTGGTGCGTCATCGCCCTCTGGTTTTTCCTTCCGGCCCCCTGGTTTTGCGGGGTTGCCCACTGGAAATTCGACCCGGCCCTCTGGGTTGGCGGCTCCGCCCTTTAGTTTGATGGCTCCGCCCTCTGGTTTGACGGCGTGCCCCCTTCAGTCCGCGATACGTAAACCCAGAGGGCCGCATCGCAAATCCAAGGGGCCGGCTCGAATTTCCAGGGGGCAGAGCCGCCGTCTCGTGGGGCGGAGCCGTAACCTCAGGGGGCCGATACCGCAAACCAGGGGGCCGGGCTGGAAAAGCAAGGGGCGCGGCCGGAAATCCAATGGGCGCAGCCGGAAAACCAGGGGGCACGGCGGCCGCTCGGGTTCGCGCTGCGGGATTTCCAGGGGGCGCACCGGTCCTGGGGTCCCGGAGGAGGCCGCGCGGCCGCCGGCGTTTCCCCCTGGCGGCTCGCCCAGGCGGCTCCCGGGCACCGGGTTCGATAAAGGAGGAGAGAGATGAAGATCAAGAAGATCGTCCGTTTTGCCGCGCTGCTCGGAGTGGTGTCCCTGGCGGCGGGCTCGAGCGTCCCGTGGGCCTGGGCGGGAGGCTGGTGCCGGATCTGGTGCGACAACGGCATCACCGTCCAGGGAGACTCCAGCTCATTCGAGGAGTGCCAGGCGTCCTTCGCGGGGAACTGCAACCAGCAGGGAACCTACGGCGGGACCTTCTGCTACCAAGGCTCTCCCTGCCAGACGTACTGAATGCCGGATTACAGGAAAGGCGACCGCCTGCGCTGGGAGGGAACGGAGTACCGCGTCCTGGACGAAGGCGTGGGAGGGGAGCCGGGGGAGGGGAGAGGGTCCTTCTACGTGCTCCGGGCGGTGGACAACGCTCTCGACACGCTCCGGGTCCCCGTCCGGGAGCTGGAGGCCCTGGGAGAGGAGGCCGGGAGGATTCTCCTGCGGATGGCCGGGGGCGCCGCGCTCCAGTGCCGGCAGACGGCTGGCGGCTGCAGCTTCTGGTTTCTGGACGGCTCGGTCGTCGGCGAGGGCGGGCCCTGGGAGCTGCTGGGCCGGCGATTGATCACGGCCGTTGCCGGAGCCGAGCCCCTAGCCCTGACGGAACGGGGCCGCGCGGTCGCCGGACGGCTCCAGGGGGAGGAAGGGGCGTAAAGGGACATAAGGGACAGCAGGGACAGCAGGGACTTTTCTGGGGTCCCTGAAGTCCCTGCTGTCCCTTGGGTCCCTTGTTTCTTCCTACTGGTGCCCGAGCACCGGGTGCGGCCGGTAGGGCTCCTCGAGCTGCCGGCGCTCCGCTTCGTCGAGCTTGACGTCCAGGGCGGCGACCGCGTCCTCCAGGTGTTGCATGCGGGTGGCGCCGATGATCGGGGCGTTGACGCCGGGCTGGTGGAGAAGCCAGGCGAGGGCGATCTGCGCCGGATTGACGCCGCGCCGGCCGGCCAGATCGGCGACGCGGTCGGCCACGTCCCAGTCCGCCGGCTGGTAGTACATGTCGTGGGCGAACTTGTCCACTTGGGCGCGCTCGGTTTCCCCCTTCTCGCCGCGGGGACGGTTGCCGGCCAGGAAGCCGCGGGCGAGCGGGCTCCAGGGGATGACGCCGATCCCCGCCTCGCGGCAGAGCGGCAGCATCTCCCGCTCCTCCTCGCGGTAGACCAGGTTGTAGTGGTTCTGCATGGAGACGAAGCGGGTCCAGCCGTGGCGGTCGGCGAGGTAGAGGGACTTCGAGAACTGCCAGGCGAACATGCTGGAGGCGCCGATGTAGCGCGCCTTGCCGGCCTTCACCACGTCGTGCAGCGCCTCCAGGGTCTCCTCGATGGGGGTCTCGGGGTCCCAGCGGTGGATCTGGTAGAGGTCCACCCAGTCGACCCCCAGCCGCTTCAGCGAGGCATCGATGGCGGCGAGGATGTGCTTGCGCGACAGGCCGCGGTCGTTCGCCCCCGGGCCCATCGGGTAGTTGACCTTGGTGGCGAGCACCACCTCGTCGCGGCGGGCGAAGTCGCGCAGCGCCCGGCCGGTGACCTCCTCGCTGACGCCGAGCGAGTACATGTCCGCGGTGTCGAAGAAGTTGATCCCGAGCTCCAGCGCCCGCTGGAAGAACGGGCGGCTCGCCTCCTCCGCCAGCACCCAGCTGCGCCACTCGGGGGTGCCGTAGCTCATGCAGCCCAGGCAGATGCGGGAGACCTTGAGGCCGGTGTTGCCGAGTCGGACGTATTGCATGGCGGGGATCGTAGCAGGGGAGGGTGGGGGCGGGCGACCGATACCCCGATGCAGGACGCTTCATGATCCCGGACGGCTCCGTGCCGCCGCGGCCCTCATCACCCCGGCCCTCTTCTCCCAGCCTCCCCCCCTTCCGCCGGGAGAAGGGGGAGTGGTTAGTCTGAAAAAAGACCAGAGCTTTTTGAGCCCCCTCTCTCCCGGCGGCGGGGGGGAGGTGGGAGAGAGGGGGTTGGGGGAGTGAGGGGCCTCACGCCGTCAGGTCGTCGACCGCCGCCTCGGGGGCGTTCTTCTTGACCGATTCGAGCCCCTTCTCCATGGATTCGGGGGAGGAGTAGGTCTCGCTCTGGCCGATCACCTGGCCGTTGTAGGCCTTGAGAACGAAGTAGGCTTCGCCGTTCTTGGCCGTCTTGCGCTCGTAGCGCTCGGCGATCGGGGCGCTGCGCTTGACCGATTCGATGCCGCCCAGGGCGCCGCGCTTCTCGGTATAGAGCTCGCTCGCCAGGATCACCTCTCCATTGTCCGCCTTGAGATGGAACAGGTACTGCTTGTCGGTGGACATCTTCAGCTCGAACTTTCCAGCCATCTCGTTCTCCTCGTTCCACTGTGGATAGACAGCCGCCGGGGGCGGGCCCGCGGTGCCGGCTGCCGGTGCTTACGGAATCTCTGAAGACATGGTACCCCATCCGTCTCCGGGACGGGGAAGATCGGGTCAGGGGCCCCTAGGGCTGTTCCGTCGCGCTCATTCGCGGCCCTCCCCCGCATACCGCATCACGATCTCCCCGCCCTCGGCGTCCACGGTGGCGGTACCGCCGTTCTCCAGGGCGCCGAAGAGGAGCTCGTCGGTGAGCGGGCGCTTGACCGTCTCCTCGATCACGCGGCCGAGGGGGCGGGCGCCGAAGGTGGGGTCGAAGCCCTTCTCGGCGAGCAGCTTGCGGGCGGCTTCGGTGATCTCCACCCGCACCTTCTTCTCGGCGAGCTGGACGGAGAGCTCGCGGACGAACTTGTCCACGATCTTCTCCATCACCGCCGGCGAGAGAGCGTTGAAGCGCAGACGGGCGTCCAGGCGGTTGCGGAACTCGGGGCTGAACAGGCGCTCGACGGCCTTGTCGGCGTCCGTGTCCTTGGCGGTGCGGGTCGGCAGGCCTGTGCCGTGGTCTCCATGATCGGCGAAGCCCAGCGAGCGGCCCGCCATCTCCCGGGCGCCGACGTTCGAGGTCATCAGCAGGATGACGTGGCGGAAGTCGGTGGGCTTGCCGTTGGTGTCGGTCAGCGTGCCGTGGTCCATCACCTGGAGGAGGATGTTGAAGATGTCGGGGTGCGCCTTCTCGATCTCGTCGAGCAGCAGCACGGCGTGCGGGTTCTTGGCCACCGCCTCGGTGAGCAGGCCGCCGCGGTCGTAGCCCACGTAGCCGGGCGGGGCGCCCACCAGGCGGGAGACGGTGTGCGCCTCCATATACTCGCTCATGTCGAAGCGCAGGAAGGTGATGCCGAGCACCTCGGCGAGGCGCTTGGCGACCTCGGTCTTGCCGACCCCGGTGGGGCCGGTGAGCAGGAAGGAGCCGACCGGCTTCTGCCCGTCGCGCAGGCCGGCGCGGGAGACCTTGATCGCCGAGACCAGCCGCTCGATCGCCTCGTCCTGGCCGAACACCGCCTTGCGCAGCTCCTCCTGGAGCTGGCGGAGCTGCTCCTTGTCGCTCCCCTTGACCCGCCGCGGCGGCACCTGCGCCATGGTGGCGAGCACCTCCTCGAGATCCGCTTCGGTGACCTCCGGCGGCCCGGCGTCTTCGCCCTTGCCGCGCAGGGCGACCGCGGCGCCGGCCTCGTCCAGCAGGTCGATCGCCTTGTCGGGCAGCCGCCGGTCGCGCATGTAGCGGTCGGCGAGCAGGGCGGCGTTGTCGATCGCCTCCTGGCTGTAGGTGACGCCGTGGTGCTTCTCGTAGCGTCCCTTGAGGCCGAGGAGGATGCGGGTGGTCTCCTCGGCGGAGGGCTCGGTCAGCTCGACCTTCTGGAAGCGGCGGGCGAGCGCCTGGTCGCTGCTGAAGGTCTGGCGGTACTCCTCCCAGGTGGTGGCGCCGATGCAGCGCAGGGTGCCGTCCTGGAGGGCGGGCTTGAGCAGGTTGGAGGCGTCCATGGTGCCGCGCCCGGCGCTGCCGGCGCCGACCACGGTGTGGATCTCGTCGATGAACAGCACCGGGCTCTCCTGCCCGGCGAGGGCGGCGAGCACCGCCTTCAGACGGTTCTCGAAGTCGCCGCGGTAGCGGGTGCCGGCGATCAGCGAGCCCATGTCCAGCCGGTAGACCTTGGTCTGGCGGAAGGGCTCGGGGACGTTGCCCTCGGCGATGCGCAGCGCCAGCCCCTCGACCAGGGCGGTCTTGCCGACGCCGGGGTCGCCGACGTAGATCGGGTTGTTCTTGCGCCGCCGCTGGAGGATGTGGAGGGTGCGCAGGACCTCCTTGTCGCGGCCGATCAGCGGATCGATGCCGCCGCGGCGGGCGAGCTCGGTCAGGTCCTGGGTGAAGGCCTTGAGCGGATCGCCCGCCGGGGCGCCGCCGCGGCGGCCGGGCTCCTCGTCCTCCTCGTCCTCGTCGCCGGCGGGCAGGTGGGAGCCGCCGGTGGAGGAGTCGCCGGTGAAGTAGGGGGGCTGGATGCGGGAGACGCCGTGGGCGAGGTAGCTCACCACGTCGAGCCGGCTGACCCCCTCGTTCTCGAGCACCAGGATGGCGTAGGAGTCGGGCTCGTCGAACATCGCCACCAGCACGTCGGGACCGTTGATCTCCTGCTTGCCGGAGCTGTCGGCGCGGGCGGCGGCCATCGCGAGGACGTGCTGGACGCCGAGGGTGAGGCGCGGCTGGTGCCCGGCCTTCCCCACCGTCTCGAGCTCCTCGGAGAGGTACTCGGTGAGGCTCTCGCGCACCCGGCCGAGGTCCGCGCCGGCGTGCTGGAGCACCTCGGCGGTCTCCTCGTCGAAGGTCAGGGCGTAGAGCAGGTGCTCCAGCCCGGCGTATTCATGCCCCATCCGTTCCGCCTCGGCGATGGCGACGGTGAGGGAGATCTGCAGGTCGTCGGAGATTTTCATTCGTCGTCGCTTCCTTCTTCCGCCGGCTCGGTGGTGAGCTTGAGCGGCATGCCCCGGGCGCGGGCCTCGTCGGTGACCTCGGCCACCTTGGTCTCGGCCACCTCCCTGGAGTAAACACCGGCGAGGCCGACTCCCTTCCTGTGCACCTGGAGCATGATGTGGGTGGCCTCGGCCGGCGGCTTGTGGAAGTGGGTCACCAGGACCTCGACGACGAACTCCATGCTGGTGAAGTCGTCGTTGTGGAGCATCACCTTCCACTTGCGCGGACGCCTGGTCCGGCGCCGCTCCTCGACGCCGAGCTCCTCGTCCCGCTCGGGGTCGTCGTTCCATGCTTGCGCCATGCCCTAACGGTATGCGGATCGGGATCGTGCCACAATCCCCCCATGCCCAAAGACCCCCTGGAGTCTCTCCGCGCGCTCTGCCTGGCCCTGCCGGAGACCACCGAGCGGCTCAGCCATGGCGAGCCGACCTGGTTCGTGCGCGGCAAGAAGACGTTCGTGATGTACGCCGACCATCACCATGGCGACCGGCTGGCGTTCTGGTGCGCCGCGCCGGACGGAATGCAGGAGGCGCTCGTCACCTCGGACCCCGAACGGTTCTTCGTGCCCCCCTACGTGGGGCATCGCGGCTGGCTCGGCGTCTATCTGGACCTTCCGGCGGCGCCTCCCGACTGGGACCAGATCGCCGAGCTGGTCGTCGAGTCCTACCGCCGGGTCGCCCCCAGGGGCCTGGCGGCCCGGCTGGACGCCGGCGAGCGGGAGTGACGGCACGCGGGAGTGACGACAAGCGCGGTGCCGGGATTTCCCGGGCCTCTCCCTTTGTTCCCGCTCCTGACGCCCTTATCCTTACGAGCCATGATCCTGACGAGGTTGAAACGATGACCACCCTCTCCCGCGTTTTCCGCTCGCCGCGCCCCGTCCTGGTGGCCACCGCGCTGGCCTCCCTGGTCTTCCTGAGCTGCAAGGACGGCTCGTCCGCCGGCGAGGCGGCGAACGTAGCGGACGCGGCGGCCCAGACGGCCCCGGCCGCGCCGGCCGGCAAGACCGATTTCGGCTTCCAGTTGCCGACGGTCGACGGCCGCAGCCTGGGTCCGAAGAGCTTCCCGGGCCAGGTGGTGGTGGTCGACTTCTGGGCGACCTGGTGCATGCCGTGCCGGTTGCAGGCGCAGATCCTGGAGCCGGTCTACCGCGATTACAAGGGGCGGGGCGTCCAGTTCCTGGCCGCCAACGTGGGCGAGGAGCCGGACGAGGTGAAGAAGTTCCTCAAGGCCACGCCCTTCCCCTATCCGGTGCTGCTCGATCCGAAGCAGGCCATCGCCGAGAAGCTCGGCATCGCCGCCCTCCCCACGCTGCTGGTGATCGACAAGAAGGGACGGATGTCCTACTTCCAGCCGGGCATCGCCGACGGCGACACCCTGCGGGAGATCCTCAAGAAGGCGGGGGCGTAGGGGCGACCCGCCTGGAGGCCGCCCCTGCTCGGGGTCCCTACTGCAGCACCACCAGCACGACGCGGCGGTTCTGGGCGCGCCCCTCGCGGGTCTTGTTGTCCGCGACGGGCTGGGTCTCGCCGTAGGAGATGACGTTGATGCGGTGGAGCGGGAAGCTGTGCTTCTGGTTGAGGTAGCGGCGGACGGACTCGGCCCGCAGCAGCCCCAGCTCCTCGTTGTACTTCGCCGAGCCGACGTTGTCGGTGTGGCCCTGGATCTCGACGTAGACGTTCTTGTTGTCCTGCGCGATCTTGTTGGCGAAGTCGTCGAGCGCGCCCTGGGCCTCGGGGGAGAGGTCGTGGGTGTCGAAGCCGAACTTGACCTTCTCGTCGGTCAGCACGGTCTCGTAGAGGAACTTCCCCTCGGCCAGCTTGCCCGCCTCCTGGGCGCGGCGCAGCGCGTCCTGGGCGGTCTGCGAGACCTCGCCGATCCGCTTCTCATGGGTGTCGAGGCGGGTCTGCGCCTTCTCGACCTGCCCCTGCACGTCGTCGACGCGGGTGTTGACCGCTCCGGTCTCCTGCTTGACGTATTTCTTGGTCGCGCAGCCGGTGGTGCCCGCGAGGGCGGCGGCCAGCGATACGACGACGATCCACGGTTGAGCTTTCATGGGTTGTCCTCCCTTTGGGACGGGGGGGCGTTCCTCCAGCGGGAACGGCCCCGGGGTTCGGTCAGCCGCCCGCGCGGGGTTCCGCGGGCGGGCTTCCCTTGTATCCCCGCCGGAAGACGACGCTCCGGCGGTCTCGGCTCTTCTTGACGTCGACGGTGAGGGAATGGAACTTCACGGGCCCGTCGCCGGTCGAGAACCCCAGCACGTACTGGTGCCGGACGTCGTCGAGGATCTCCGACAACGCCTTTTGCAGGTCCTCGTGCCGGTTGATGGGATAGTAGCGCCCGCCGGTCACGGCGGCGAGCAGGCTTAAGACGTCCGCGTAGCGGTAGATCTTCTTTCCCTGTTGATCGAGCTCATAGGGGTTGCCGGCGTCGAGCCCCAGCACGTAGGTGGGGAGGTGGGCCTCCTGAACGATGGCCCGCGCGGCTTCGGGAGTGAGGTGGCTCGCGTTGTCGACGCCGTCGGTGATCAGGAGGGCGAACCGCTTGGGGTTGCGCCCCTCGAGCGAGATCTGGGGCATGCGGGCCACCGCGTCGTGGAGCGCGGTGGTGCCGTAGGCCCGCCAGCGGTCGCTCGCCTCGCGCAGCGCCGCCTGGTTCTGGGTGAACGGGACCTCGATGTCGAACAGGTCGCTGGCGAAGGTGGCGATGGCGAACTCGTCGCCGGGGAGCGCCTTGTCGAGGAAGAAGCGCAGCGCCTCCTGGCTCTCCGCCAGCTTGCCGCCGTTGGCCATGCTCCCCGAGAGGTCCTGCAGGAGGACGATGCTGGCGGGCGCGTCGCTCCGGCGCTCGAAGCTCTCGATGGCGACCGGCCTGCCCTCGACCCGGAGCTGGAAGTCGTTCTTGTCCAGGTTCTTGGCGAACCCCGCGCCGGCGCGGACGACCACCGGCACGAGCACGAAGCCGACCGAGACCGCGTCCTCGAACGCCGGGGTCGGCGGCGGCTCCTTCGGTGGCGCCGCCTGGGGAAGGGCGCTTCCCGGCCCGGCCGCCAGGAGACCCGCCGCCAGCGCCAGGGCCGCCGCGAGGCGTGGTGCTACTCTCATCGGGCGGCCTAAAGGTGCAAGAGGTGGGCCACCATGGGAAGATCGCTTCCCGGAGGAAGTCCGGAAGGAGGTCATGATGAACGACGACAAGATCAACATCCGCAACATCTCAATCAAGTGTGGCAACTGCAACACTTACCAGACGCTCCTGCGCTACGAGCGGCGGGACGAGTGGAACGTCTATACCTACGAGTGCGAGAACGGCACCTGCGATCCCGGCGTCACCCGGACCCTCGTCGAGGTGCCGGCCGATCTGGACGTCTTCGCCCGCCGCGATCCGGGCTGGCGGGGGGGCGGCAAGCACGGCGAGATCGGGACCGGAGGCGAGGAGAGCTGAGTTGCGGGGTGGCGTGCCATCCATCACATAGCGACTCTACTATATTTTGGCACGCCAAGATGGCACGCCGTGTGCTAATCTCCGGCCCGTCGCGGGTTTCAGCTCCTTCGCTTCGTCCTTCAACCGTCTTTCTCGTGAGGGCACCATGAAAAAGATCGTCCACGTCGTGGGCACGGGCACGATTGGGGAGCCCCTGCTCGGTCTCTTCGCCGATTTCCGGGACAAGATGGGGATCGATGAGGTCACCTTCCACAAGCGGACGCCGCTGGCGTCCGACCGGGCCAAGCTGAACCACCTGATCCAGCGCGGCGCCAAGCTGGCCGTGGACGAGGACGTCCGTCCGGAGTTCGAGAAGCTGGGTCACGAGGTGAGCTTCGAGTCGCGCGAGGCGATGGAGCGGGCGACGGTGATCATCGACTGCACCCCGGCGGGAAACGAGAACAAGGAGAAGTATTACGAGAACCTGACCGGTCCCAAGGGGTTCCTCGCCCAGGGGAGCGAGTTCGGCTTCGGCAAGCCCTACGCCCGCGGCATCAACGACGAGGTGCTGGTGCCCGGCGAGGACCGCTTCCTCCAGATCGTCTCCTGCAACACCCACAACATCACCACCCTGATCAAGACGATCGCCCACCAGGACGGCGCCTACGGCCTGAAGAAGGGGACCTTCGTCTGCATGCGGCGGTCGAACGACATCTCGCAGGCGGACAGCTTCGTGCCGGCCCCGAACGTCGGCAGGCACGAGGACCCCGAGTTCGGCACCCACCACGCGCGCGACGCCCACCACGTGTTCGAGACCTTGAACCTCGACCTCAACCTCTTCTCGAGCACGGTGAAGCTCAACACCCAGTACATGCACTCGATCTGGTTCAACCTCGAGCTCGAGCGCGACATCACGGCCGAGGAGGTCAAGCAGCGGCTGCGGAACAACCCGCTGGTGGCGGTGACCGACAAGCGCTACGCCAACCTGATCTTCAGCTTCGGCCGCGACCACGGCTACTACGGGCGCATCCTGTCGCAGACGGTGGCGGTGATGCCGACGATCGCCGTGCGGCGCAAGCGCGAGGTCTACGGCTTCTGCTTCACGCCCCAGGACGGCAACTCGCTGCTCTCCTCGGTGGCGGCGACGCTCTGGCTCATCGAGCCGGAGTGGGAGAGCGTGCGCAACCGCATCCAGCCGATCCGCCGCTGGCTGTACCGGGAGATCTGAGCGGGTTCGACCTTTGAGCCCGCCGCCGGTTGAGTCCGGGCGGCGGGCCTGCGATCCTCTCCAGCATGTCCAGCCTGCGACCCGTCGAGCTGCGTTTCGGTGACCTCCGCATCGAGGGGTGGTCGCGCGCCGGCGACGACAACTGGTTCCGCGTCCACCCCCCGGGGCTGGCGTTCGACGTCGGGCGGGGGGCGCTGCAGCTCGCCGGGGCGCAGGACGTCTTCCTCAGCCACGGGCATCTCGATCACGCGCTGGGGCTGCCGTACGTCCTCTCCCAGCGCTCGCTCCACCGGCTGGTCCACACCCGGGTCTACTGCCCGGCGGAGATCGCCGAGGCGCTGGGAGCGTTCATCGCCGCCGCGGAGCGCCTGGAACGGGCGAAGTACCGGTACGATGTCGTGCCGCTCTCCCCCGGCGACCGGGTGCCGGTGGGGAAGGGGCTGACGGTGGAGGCCTTCGCCACGGACCACGTGGTGCCGAGCCTGGGCTACCACCTCTGGCGCCGCCGGCACCATCTGGCGGCGGCCTACGCGGGGCTCGCCGCCGCCGAGCTGATCGGCCTGCGCGAGCGCGGGGTGGAGATCGCCGAGACCGTCGAGGACCTCTGGCTCTCCTACTGCGGAGACACGGGTCCGCGGATCTTCGAGCTGGAGCCGCGGCTCTTCCGCAGCCAGGTGCTGATGGTGGAGTGCACCTTCCTCGGCGAGGAGCACCGGGACAAGGGGGAGCGCTTCAAGCATCTCCACCTGGGGGACATCGCCCGCTGGGCGGACGAGCTGGAGAACGAGGCGATCGTGCTGCACCATCTGTCGCGCCGGTTCCGTGTCGAGGACCTGCGGGCCGAGGTCGAGCGGCGGATGCCGGCGCTGGCGCCGCGGATCCATATCCTGGTGGAGGGAAAAGAAGGATGAGAGGACCACAGGGCGGGCGGGGGCCGGGCGGAGCGCGAGGCCCGGGCGGCGGACGCGGACCCGGCGGACCGGGCGGACCCGGCAGGCCCGGACCTCGCGGCCCCGGAGCCGGAGACCGGCCCGGAGACCGGCCTGGAGGACCCCGGCGGCCTCCCGCGGACCGGGGAGGCCGGGAGCGGCCCGGCGGCGGAGCGGCCGCTGATCGCCGTCCGCCGGGTCCGCCGCGGGGAGGAGAGGACCGCCGCCCGCCGTTCGCCAGGCGAGAGGGAAGGCCGGGAGAGGATCGCCGGCCGCCCGGTCCGCCGCGGGATCGGGACAATCGGGAGCGGGACAATCGCCGCCCTCCCTATCCTCCCAGGGAAGGGGCCGCCCGCCGTCCGCCCCCGCCGCCGCGCTTCCGGGACGACCGCCGGGGGCCGCCCGCCGGTTCGGGGCAATCCGGCCGCCCGGGGCAACCGGACCGCCCGGGGCAACCGGACGACCGCCGCGGTCCCAGGTGGCCGCGGACGGCCGACGAGCGCCGGGTGCCGCCGCGGCGCGAAGCCCTGGAGCGCGCCGAGAAGGTCCTGGAGGGAGGGCCTCCCCCCGCGCCGCCGGCTCCGGCCGCGCCGCCTCCCGGCGCCCGGCTGGTCGACGTGACGGAGATCGAGACGCGGATCGAGAAGCTGGTGGCGGGGGGCGACGGGCTCGCCCGCTTCCAGGGGGTGCCGGTGTTCATTCCGCGCTCGGCGCCGGGAGACCTGGTGCGGGCGCGGATCGTCGAGCGCAAGCCGGACTATGGCCGGGCGGAGATCGTCCAGGTCCTCGAGCCGGGGCCGGGGCGCCGGCCCGATCCGGCGCCGGAGCTGTCGCGCTCCGGCATCTGCGACCTCCAGCACCTGGAGGACGACGCCCAGACGCGCCTCAAGGTCCAGGCGGTGCGCGAGACGCTCGAGCATCTGGCCCACGTGGTGGTCCCGCCTGACGTCGAGGTGATCAAGGGGGAGCCCTGGGGCTACCGGCTGCGCACCCAGGTCCATACCGAGGTCGATCCGGTGACCGGAGGGGTGCGGGTGGGCTACCACGCCCGCGGGACCAACGAGGTGATCGCCGTCTCCGGCTGCCCGCTGCTGGTGCCGGAGCTGGAGGCGCTGCTGCGCGAGCTGCCGGCGCACCTGGGGGCGGACGCGCCGCAACGGATCGACATGGCGGCCGGGGACGACGGCGCGGTTACCGTGGCGCCGGTCATCGCCGGGCTGCCGCACGGCGAGGTGTCGACCAAGGTCGGGGAGATCACCTACGCCTACGACGCCCGCGGCTTCTTCCAGTCCCACCGCGGGCTGCTGCCGCGGCTGGTGGAGGCCACGGTCGGCGCCTGGACGGGAGGGACGGCGGTCGATCTCTACGCGGGGGTCGGATTGTTCAGCCTGCCCCTCGCCCGGCACTACCAGAGCGTGACCGCGGTCGAGTCCGACCAGATCGGCTCGCGCTACGCCCGGCTCAACGTGCGGAGGAACCAGACGGCCAACGTCGAGGTGGTGAACCAGGTGGTCGAGAGCTGGGTGAAGGGGATGCCCCGGGACCTGGACCGCGTGGTGGTCGATCCGCCGCGGGGCGGCCTCTCGCGCGAGGTGCGCCAGGCCCTGCTCGCCCGCCCGCCCGTCCGCCTGACCTACGTCTCCTGCCACCCCGCCGCCCTGGCCCGCGACCTGCGCCAGCTCCTGCCCACCTACCGGATCGAGAGCTTCCTCTTCTTCGACCTCTTCCCGCAGACCGGGCACATGGAGGTGGTGGTGCAGATGGCGCGGGGGGAGGAGGCGGGTTCGGCGGAATCGGAGGCGTAGATCATTGAGAGGGCGACCGCAGGTCGCCCCTACAACCTCCGGCGTAGCTCAAGGCTGGGCGAAGGTTGTAGGGGGCGACCTGCGGTCGCCCTTTTTTCTGCCCCTCCGGTTTCCTGTCTCTTTCCTCAGGTGTCTAAGCGGTAGGATGAGCCCTCTACGAACAGCAGCTCCGACGAGTTCTGGGAGAGGCGAGTTGCGCAACCGGCCCGAGGAAGGCGAAGAGGGACGGCTGCTGGCCGCCCTGGCCGCCGGGGACCGGCAGGCCGCGGACCGGCTGGTGGAGCAGACCTATCGCGGGGTGTACGCCCTGCTGCGGCGTCTCTGCGGCGATCCGGACCTGGCGGCGGACCTCACCCAGGAGACCTACCGCAAGGCGTGGGACGCCCTGCCCGGCTTCGATCGCCGGGCGCGGTTCTCGACCTGGCTCTTCCGCATCGCCTATACCACCTTCCTGAACCATCTGCGGCGGCCCCGGCGGCTCGTGCCGCTGGAGGAGAAGCACGAGGCGGCCGTGCCGGACCCCGCGCCCGCCGCCGACGAGGTGATGGGGCGCGAGGTGGCCGGGGACCGGCTGCGCCGCGCGGTGCTCGCCCTGCCGGAGGATCTGCGCTATACCGTCACCGCCCTCTTCTGGGGGGAGCTGCCGGTCAAGGAGGTCGCCCGCCAGGTGGGGATCACGGCGGTCGCCATCCGCAAGCGCCTCAGGAAGGCGTTGCGGATGCTGGCCTTGACCCTCGAAGAGGAGGCCCGATGAGCAGGCTGAACGAGCGTGAGATCGCCCGGAAGCTGGCCGAGCGCGAAGAGCTCGAGCCGCCCGCCGGGCTGCTGGACAGGATCAAGAGCGAGATTCCGCCGTCGATCCGGATGGGTACCGGGAGGCCGGAGCCGCCCGGGGCCGAGCGGAGAGGCTCCATGCCCGCTACGCGGCGCTGGCTGATCGCCGCCTCGCTGGTGGCGACGGTGGGCGCGGGCTTCTTCGCCCTGCGGCTCCGCGAGGAGGCGCCGCCCCTGGAGGGGGTCGCGCGGCCCGCCCCCAGCGCGGCCGCTCCCGCTCCGCCGGCTTCCCCGGTCCCCATGAAAAGGCAAGAGCCGAGGCGGCCGTCTCCGCCGCCCCCACCTCCGCAGGCGTCGTCTCCCCCGCCGGCGGCTCGGATCCCGAGGGAGACGGAGGAGAAGCTGAAGTCTCTCGGGTATGTCGTTCCGGGCTCCCCTGCGCTGCCCCTCCAGGGAGGTGTCGAAGGGGGCGTCGTGGGAGGCGTTCCGGGCGGAGCCCGGGAAGGAGCCGCGGCGCCGGCGGCTCCCGCGCCAGCCGCCGTGCCGAAGCCCGCTCAGCCCGCGCCGCCGAGCGAGGTCATCACGGTCACCGCGGAATCCCCTCTCCTCGACGAGCGGCGGGTCAGCACCGGCGCGACCGTCTCGCAGTCGGAGCTGGAGAAGGTCCCGATCGCCCGCGATCCCTGGACCATTCTGCAGGCCACCGGCGGGAACCGGGTCTCCACCTTCGTGGTGGCCCTGGATACGGGCTCCTGCGCCGCGGCGCGCCGGGATCTCGCCGCGGGCCGCCTGCCGGACCCCGGGTCGGTCCGCGTCGCGGAGTTCGTGAACGCCTTCGACGGCGGCGCACCGGCGCGGATGCTGGCGCGGACGCTGGTCCAGAGGGACGTCGTCCTCCAGGCGGAAGGCGCCCCCACCCCCTTCGTCCAGGGTCCGCGCTACCGGCTGCTGCGCTTCAACCTCCAGGGCCGGGCGGCCCGGTTCAAGGACGCCCGGGTGGAGGTGGAGCTCAACCCGGAGGTGGTGGAGCGCTACCGGATGCTGGGGGAGGAGAACCGGGCGGTGGCCGGCGAGCGCGGCGTCACCGTGCTGTACGAGGTCGAGCTGCGGGCCGGCCTTCCTCCCCAGGGCCGGGTCGCCACCCTGCGCCTGCGCCATCCCAACGGGCCGGAAGGGACGCTGGACCTCTCCGGGCTGGCCCCCTCCTGGGAGAAGGCTTCGCCGGGATTCCGGCTGACCGCCCTGGCGGTCGAGCTGGCGGAGATCCTGAAGGGCTCTGCGGCGAAGGGGAATCTCGCGGAGGTCGCCCGCCAGTCTCGCGAGGTCGGCCGGCAGCTCCCGAAGAGCGCCGGGGCCACGGACTTGGCGGATCTGGCGGAGAAGGCGGCGCGGATCAAGGGAAAGTAACCTCCTACCCTCCCGAACCCGGCCCCTTCTTCTCCTGCCCCTGCCGGAGCTGCTCCTTGAGCACCTCCGTCTCCCGCTCGAGCTGCTCAACGCGATCGCGGAGGGCCTGCTCCTCGTGCTCCTTCTCCTTGAGGAGGCGGATCTTCTCGACCGCCTTCCCGGCGTTCCGCTTCTGCCGGCCGTCGGCCTCCAGCCGCGCCCGGTGCTCGATGGCGGGAATGGCGGCCGGATCGCCGAGCTTGCCGAGCGAACGGTAGGCGTTCTCCCGCAGGGAGTAGTTGGGGTCGTCCAGATAGCCCTCGAGGACCTTGCGCGCCTCGTCGCGCCGGTGGGGGTCCTGCTGGGCGATGGTGACCAGGGCGTCGAGCGCCCGGTCGCGGCTGTCGGCCGGAGCGCCATACCTGGCGAGGCGCTGGGCGGGCTCCCAGGCCCTGGCGGGATCGACCTTGGCCAGCGACCGGATCGCCGCGCCGCGGATCACCTCGTGGAAGCTCTCCTGGGAAAGGGCGGCGAGGAGAGGAGGAGCGGCCTCGGCGCGGCGCTTCTCGAAGGACCCGAGCGCGGTGGCCGCCGCGGCCCGGACGAAGTCGCTGCCGTCGGCCGCCAGGGTTTTCGCCAGCAGCGGGATCAGCCCGGCGTGCTCCGGGAACGATCCGAGGGCTTCGGCGGCGTGCATCCGCACCCGGCTGTCCTGGTCGGCGAGTCCGGCGCGGAGGGCCGCCAGGGCGGCGTCCTTGCCCGTTTTTTCGCCGATCTTGCCGAGGGCTCTCGCGGCCTCGGCACGGACCCCGTAGAAGGGCTCGTCGCGCAAGGTCCGGCCGAGCGCCGCCACCGCCTCGTCGCCGCCGAGGTCGCCGAGCGCGCGGATCGCCTCCAGCCGGGCGGGAAGCGGCTTCGAGCCGGCGAGCTGAGCCGCCCACTCGAACGCGGGCTTGGCGAAGTCGACCGTCTTGAGGACCCAGTCCCTGGGATCCAGCACAACCGTCCGGGGTCGCTCGTCGCTGGGAAGGTAGAGGTCCTGGAAGGCGCGGGCCGCCACCGGGACGCTCCGCGACGTCTCCTGCCCCCGTTCTCCCAGGAGGACGACCTCGAGGGGGAAGGAGAAGAGGCCGGTCTGCCCGTCGAGCTTCTGGGCTTGCCGCACCTCCAGGTGCACCTGACGGGTCTCCGGCTGGTAGTCCCACTTCACCTTCAGCTCGGGATGGCCGGCACCGTAGACGTACCCGTCGAAGATGGCGCCGAGGGAGACCCCGGTGGTCTGCTCGAGAGTGTTCTGGAGGTCCGGAGTGGTCACCGTCTGCCCGGCGAAGCGCTCGACGTAGGCGTGGATCCCCTTCGTCCACCCCTCCTCGCCCAGGAGGCCGTGGATCATGTGGAGCACCAGGGCGCCTTTCTGATAACTGATCGCGTCAAACAGGTCGATCGGATCGGCGTAGCGCCGGGTGACGATCGGCCGCTGGGCGTCGCCCTCGCGGAGGTAGCCCGCCCGCAGGTCTTCCATCTCCAGGTCGTAGGCGTCGGCGCCGTGGGCGTCGCCCTTGTAGAGAGCGGTGAAGTAGTCGGCGAACCCCTCGTTGAGCCAGGTGTGGGACCAGTCCTCGCAGGTGAGGAGGTCGCCGAACCACTGGTGGGCCGCCTCGTGGGCGACCAGCCCCTCGCTCGGGTAGTCGAGGTCGACCCGCGCCGGGTGCAGGGTGCGCGCGGTCTGGGTGGTGGCGGAGATGTTCTCCATGCCGCCCCACATGTAATCGATCACGGCGGCCTGGGCGTACTTGGCGTAGGGGTAGGCGCGGCCCGTCGCCCGGGAGTAGAACTCCAGGATCTTCGGCGTGTCGCCGAAGGAGCGGCGGGCCGTGGCCTCGTCGGTGCCGGGCGGGACGTAGGACTCGACCGCGATGCCGCGCCAGGGGTCCGAAACCTTCGTGAAGTCGCCGATCGCCACCGAGACCAGGTAGGTGCTGTGGGGGATGTCCATGCGCCAGTGATAGGTCCGCCGGCCGTCGGCGAGGTCGGTCACCTCCAGCAGCTTGCCGTTGCTGACCACCTGCAGCGGGCGCTTGACGGTGGCGACCATCTCGGTGGTGGCGCGGTCGTTCGGATAATCCCAGCTCGGGAACCAGTGATGGTTGAGGTCCGCCTCTCCCTGGGAGTAGATCTGGCGCGGCTTCCTGGGATAGGCGGCGTCGGGGCCGACGAAGTAGAGGCCCGCCTTGGGATGGGAGGAGTAGTCGATCGCCACCTCCAGGCGGTCCCGCGGGCCGTAGCCGCGGTCGAGCCGGACGGAGAGGGTCTCGGCCTGCGGATCGAGGGTGAACGGACGCTCGGCGCCGTTGACCCGCACCTTGCGGACGTCGAGCCCGGCGGCGTTGAACACCAGGGTGTCGAGCCCCGGAAGGAGGGGCGCGAGGGTGTTGGTGGCCGTGCCGGCGACGCTGCCCGCGTCCCAGTCGAAGGCGAGATCGAGGCGCAGGTGCTGGAGGTCGTACTGCCGGGTCGGCATGTACCGGACGGGAGGCTCCTCGGAGGCCGGGGCTTTCCCCTGGGCGGCGCCGGAGGCGGTCGTCGCGAGGGCGAGGAGCAACGAAGCGGCGAGGACCGTCCGGATACGCTTTGCCCGTGGATTCATGAAGCCCTTTCGTCGGGTGCGGTGGCGCGAAACCGACGCTATGGTACATCCCGGATAGAATCGCCCGCATGGCTCGCTACCGCGTGGTCCTCGCCAAGGAGGACTTCAAGTTCTCCGCCGCCCACTTCACCCTCTTCGGCGACGGGCGCGCCGAGCTACTCCACGGCCACAACTACCGGGTCCGCGTGGAGCTCGCCGGGGCGGAGCTCGACGGCGAGGGGCTGCTGGTGGACATCGAGAGCTTCAAGCGGGCGCTGCGCGCCCGTTGCGCCGGGCTGGACAGCCGTACGCTGATTCCGGGTGAGAGCCCGCGGCTGCAGTGGGCGCGCCAGGGGGACGCGATCGACGTCCGCTTCGGCGAGCGGGCCTACCGCTTCCCGGCCGCGGACACCCTGGTGCTGCCGCTCGCCAACACCTCGATCGAGCTGCTGGCCCGCATGTTCTGGCAGGATCTCGCCCCGCACCTCGCCGGCTCGGGGGTGGATACCCTCGCCGTGTCGGTGGAGGAGACCGCGGGGCAGGAGTGCTGGTACGAGGCGGCGCTGGGCTGAGGGCGACCGCAGGTCGCCCCTACAACCTTCGCCTGAACATGCCTTGTATCGGAGGTTGTAGGGGCGACCTGCGGTCGCCCTTTTCAGGCTTTGATCTCCCGACCTTTCCAGCTCACCCGCTTCCCCCGCCGGCGATCGAGAACGCCGAGCCCGAGGACTCCCGCCAGGAGCAGCGCATCCAGCGGATACAGGAGACCATAGGCGGGAGCGTGGCCGCCGCCGGAGCGGAGGAGCATCGAGGCGGCGGCGCCGGCGGTCCAGAGGAGGAGGGCCTCCACCCAGCGGCCGGTGAAAGCGAAAGCCGCCAGGGCGGCGGCCGGGAGGACGGCGACGGCGAGCGTCGCGGCCACCCTTCCTGGGAGGTGGCTGAAGAGCGCGCCCAGGTTGCGCCGCCACCCCCGGACGGCCTCGCCGAGGCCGCGGTACATGCGGATGCGCAGACCTCCGGCGCGCAGAAAACCGGTGCGGAAGCCGTGGGCCCGCAGGCGCGAGGCCAGGGCCACGTCGTCGATCGGCGCGCCCCGCAGGGACTCGAAGCCGCCGCAGGACTCCCAGGCTTCCCGGCGCAGGAGGATGAACTGGCCGTTGGCGACCGCTGGACCGCCGCCGTCCGCCGCGGCCTCCCAGTCGCCGAGCAGCGCGTCGAGCAGGGCGAAGACAGGGGGAATCAGGAGGTTCTCGCCCAGGCCGCTCACCTCCTGGACGCCGGCCAGGGAGACCGCGTCCAGCCGCCTCCCGGCCGCCGCGGCGTGCGCCCGCGCCAGCAGGTCCGGGGCATGCCGGGTGTCGGCGTCGGTCGAAAGGAGCCAGGGGGTTTCGACCTCCCGCGCGCCCGTCCAGAGCGCGTGGACCTTCCCCGGCCAGCCGGCGGGAAGGGGACCGGCGGCGAGGAGCTCCAGGCGAGGCTCTCCGGCGGCCCGCGCCTCGATCAGGCCGGCGGTGCCGTCGGTCGAGCCGTCGTCGATCACCCGCACTCGGGGGAGGGCCGTCTGCGCCAGCAGCGTCGCCACGCAGTCCTCCACGTTGAGACGCTCGTCGCGCACGGGCAGCAGGACGGTGGTGCGGGGGGCGGGGAGGTGGGGGGAGGGGAGGGCCGGAGCCCGGCGCCGCCGCTCCTCGGTCCTCAGCGCCAGCCCGAGAAGGCCGGCGCCGAGGAGCAGGGAGAGGGACAGGGCGAGGCTCACACGGGGACGCTCAGGCGCTCAAGCGGAGAGCCGCTGCTCGAGCACCGTCTCGACCTCGCCGGGTTGGGGAAAGCGTCCGAGCTGCTTCTTGGAGAAGATCAGGTCGTTGCCCATGGTGACCTCGAAGACTCCGCCACGGCTGCGGATCAGTTGCGGCTGGACGCCGAACTTCTTCTCGATCTCGGCCGCCAGACCGGCGGCGCGGGGGTAGTAGTTTCAGCTCGTGCAGTACTCGATGGCGATGTGGGTCGGTGGCATGGTTCCTCCTTTGGGTGGACATTCTACCAGCCCGGCAGATGGACTTTTGAAGAGAGGAATGAAATGGCCACAGCCAGTGTTGAGAAGCTGTAAGGTGCGTCTGGCCGCGAAAGCGGGACAACGGACCCGAAAAAAATTTCTCTGGAGACTGGATTTCAAACTTGACCCTGAGTATAATCGAGATTGTTCAACATCGCTGTCAGCAGTCCAGGCGCGAAAGGTCTTCGGGGAGCTTGCATTCCGTCCAGTGGGTGCACCGCTGGAGGGTGTAAGAAGGAATAGATGCATTCAATGAAACGTGGAGGTAAGCAGATGAAAGGCGAGGCGCCGAACATGTCATCTAAAGAAATGGCCCAGATCCGGCAGAACCTTGAGGGGACGCCGGATATCGAGGAGGCGGCGGAGCTGATGAACCTCGCCGGGAATTCGACCCGGCTCAAGCTCCTCTACCTGCTCGAGAACATGAAAGAGCTCTGCGTTTGCGACCTCGCGGAGATGCTCGGGGTTTCGGTTTCGGCCGTGTCCCAGCACCTGGCGAAGCTCAAGGCCTACGGGCTGGTGGCTCCGCGCCGCGACGCCCAGACGATCTACTACCGTCTGACGGAGCACGAGTTCAACGCCAAGCTCCGCGACAACTTCTTCAAACAGTTCCAGGTCTGAGCGCCGTCGGGCGCGGCGGTGGCCTCCGGGCCGCCGCGGATCTGTTCTCGAAACGGCCGGGCTCACCCCCGGCCGTTTTCCTTTGGGATCGCTCCACTGAATCCAGCGGCAAAGGCCTCGACCAGACGCGCGCAGGCGTCGACCGTCCGCCCGGCCTCCCCGGTGCCGGCGCGGTCGAAGCTGAGGGCGGAGAGGGTCATCGCCGCGGGCGCCGGCAGCGCCTCCCGGCAGCGGAGGAGCTCTGCGAGGCGCGCGCCGTCCGGCTCGGGGAAGCCCACGGCCGGGGCGTCCCGTGGATCGAGCCCGTCCATGTCGACGTGGAGGTAGAGAGCCCGGCCTTCGGCGCGGCTCCGCAGCCTCTCCCGGGTGGCTGGGGCCGCGACGCGGTGCGGAGGGATCGTGGGCAGTCCGAGCCGCTCGGCGTTGCCGATCTCCAGCGGGTCGAAGGCGCGTCCCGCCAGGTGGACCGCTCTCTCGACGTCAAGGGGGAGCGCCCCGATCCCCTCCCGCAACTCCGGCAGGCTCAGGCCGCAGACGGCGGCGAGCGCCATGCCGTCCCAGTAGCCGCTGGCGGAGGTCTCGGGGGTGTTGAAGTCGCCGTGGGCATCGATCCAGACGACGGCGACGTTATCCCCACCCGGTGGTCCAAGCCGCTGGAGGCCGGCGACGACCCCCAGGCCGGCCAGGCAGCCGCCGGAGAGGACCAGGGGGAAACGCCCGCGCGGGATCGCGAGCTCCACGGCGCGGGCGATCTGGCGGCCGATCGCGGTCACCGCCGCCAGCTTCGGGAGCTCCTCGGGGATCCGGACCTCCGTGACGTGGATCTCCCAGCCCGCCTCCCGGAGCCGCGCCGGGAACCCATGCTCCAGCAGGCCGTGGGGACCCCGGGCCATGGGAGTGTCCCGCCGCTCGACGTCGTAGGGCGAGACGATGATCTCCATCGTTTTTCCGTTCATGAGATTCTCCGCGAAGGGCGCTGTCACTTCGCCGTCACCGGGTTAGAATCCGCAGCGACGACGATCGAAGGGAGGGACAGGAATGAGCCAGCACCCGCGTCCGAAGTTCACCTGCCTGGGGCACGCCACGGTCCGCTGCGATCTTCCCAGCGGCGAGGTCGTGCTGATCGACCCCTGGGTCCAGCACAATCCAGCCTGTCCCGAGGAGCTGAAGCGGTTCGACCGTATCGACGCGATGCTCATCACCCATGCCCACTTCGATCATATGGGGGACGCGGTGGAGCTCGCCAAGCGCCACCAGCCGAAGATCGTGGTGGCGAACTTCGAGATCTGCCACTGGCTCGAGGCCCAGGGGGTCGAGAACTGCTCCGGCATGAACCTGGGCGGCTGCCAGGAGGTGCTCGGGCATAGCGTCACCATGGTCCGCGCCGACCACTCGTGCGGCATCACCGACGGCGACCAGATCCTCTATGGCGGGGTGGCGGGGGGGTACGTCGTGCGGCTCGCCGGCGGCTTCACCTTCTACCACGCGGGGGACACGGCGCTGTTCTCGGACATGCAGCTCATCGCCGAGATGCACCGGCCCGAGCTGGCCTTCCTGCCCATCGGCGACCTCTTCACCATGGACCCGCAGCAGGCCGCCCGCGCCTGCCGCTTCCTCGCGGTGCGCAAGGTGATCCCGATCCACTGGGGGACCTTCCCCGGGCTGACCGGCACGCCGGAGAAGCTGGTCAAGGCCCTGGCGGACCAGGGCACCTCCTGCGAGGTCATCGGTCTCAAGCCGGGCGAGAGCTACTAGTGAAGTGTGTCCTAAGTACTGTTCTTGTGATCTAGGTATACTACACTTGTCTCCTTCTTTGCTATTCTCAGGACGGCGACCACCGGCTCGTGCCCGAGATCCTGGCGATGGAGTGAGAGCCGGGGCCGACGGCTTCCTATTTGATGAGGAGAAAGCATGCGACACCCACGCCGCATTGTCTTTTTGGGCCTGTTCGCCGCGCTGGCTGGGGCAAGCCTCGCCTCGGCCTCCGGCTTTGGGCTATTCCAGCATGGCGCCCGCGCCATCGGTCAGGCCGGCGCCTTCACCGCCCGCGCTTCGGATCCTTCGGCAGTCACTTACAACCCGGCCGCCATTACTCAGTCGTCCGGACTGCAGGTCGAGGCCGGACTGGATATGAACAATCCCACGATCACCTACACCAGCGCGACCAGCGGCAACACGGCCCGCACATCATCCAATTTCCACCCGCCCTCTACGTCACCTGGAAGCCGAAAAGCAACTCCTTTGCGCTGGGTATCGGGTACGATTCCTCCTTCAACGACAGCGTCTGGTGGGACGAGGCACTGTTTCCTGGCCGCTTCATAACCCGCCGTTACGAGGTGCGCCTTTATGAACTCCACCCCGTGCTGGCGTACGACCTGAGCGATGGCTGGAGCGTCGGCGGTGGCTTCGCTATGCATTTGGGAGCATCGACCGTGACGACAACCATATCGAGAACCTCCTGGTCAGCCCCGGCCCCGGCCCGGTCACGCCGGTGAGCGTCGAAGTGGAGAGAAACAGCACCTCCAGCGTCGGCGGAACGGCGTGGGACGTCTCACTCCACTACGGGGCGCCATCGTGGGGGTGGGGAGGGGTCTTCCGAAGTGCCCAGCGCTTCAAGGGGAACGGGGCACCGTGGACTACAATCCGCGCGATGTCCCCACGAGTGTCCCGGGGCTCGACAACGCGCTCCAGACCACCTTCGCCAATGGCCGGGTCCGCGAGACTTTCGAGTTTCCCCGGGAGGTGCGGGCCGGCGTCTGGTACGCCCCCCATCCCGAGTTGAGGATCGAGCTCGATGCTAGCTTCCAGAGTTGGTCGAGTCTCCGGAAGACCGACGCCACCTATACACCCAACCCCTTCGATCCTTCCCATCCAACCCTGAGCACTCCTCGGGCTTGGAAGGACACCACCAATCTGCGGCTTGGAATCGAGGGGAACGTTACGGGCCATTTCATTCTTCTGGGCGGCATCTCCCGAGAGCAATCCCCGGTGCCCAATCAAACGATCGAACCCGGCTTCCCCCTCGGCGACGCCACGGTCTACGCCGCGGGCTTCAGCTACGATTTCTCTCAGATCTCCTTCGACATGGCCTATTCCTTCCACTGGTTCAACAACCGCCAAGCTCCCAATCAGGAGCAGCTAAACCCCGGCGTCACAGGCACGTATAGGGCCAGAGACAGCGTGTTCGGCATCACCGCGCGGTGGAGATTTCAGTAATCGAGCGGAGAACTAACTCCTTCCCAGCAACGGGCCGAGCAGGCTTACCTGGTAGGGAACGGCCAGTACGGACCCCGGAGCGCGGCCGGAATCGCTAAATTGCCCGGACGCGCTCCACCCGAAGGGGGAGCGGCCGGGAGGAACCGGTCAATCCGGGTGCCTAGGTCTCAATTCTTACTTCTGAGATTCCTTGTGGGCGTTGGTGCTGTGCTGGTGGCCCTGGGTGGAGTGATTGTGGGCCTTGGTCGAATGATCTTTGGCGGTGGCGTGGTCGCCAGCTTCGTGATGACGGGCGGCGTGATGGTGGTGCTCGGCCGCCTTAGTGTGGTGCTCAGCCGCGTTGAGGTGGTGCTCGGTCGAGGAATGCTTGTGATTGGCCATGCTAGGGTCTCCTCTGTTCGGACGGGAAGAGTATTCTTCGCCGCCAAGTTTGCTTGCGGGGCGCGCTCCGCTGATACCAAGTAGACGTCACGCACCTTATTGGAAATAATATCACTTTCCCTGCTAAGACCTACCCCCTGCGGCCTGTGGAATTTGACGCTCTGTGATATCGGGAGTGCCATCTTTCAGGTGCACTATAATAGATTGATAGATTCTTATAATAGGCTAAGAGATCCTTGCTACGCCTCGATCGCGGGGGCTTCCACCTCCCCGGGCTCCTCGGGCTCGAGCAGGCTATACATTCCTGGCAGCACGAACAGGGTGAGCAGGGTGGCGGTGACCAGGCCGCCGACGATCACCACCGCGAACGGGCGCGCGGTCTCCGCGCCCACCGCATGGGAGAGCGCCGCGGGGAGGAGCCCGAGGCTCGCCATCATGGCAGTCATCAGTACCGGGCGCATGCGGCTCATCGCCCCTTCGCGTAGGGCGACGGGGAGCGGCCGGCCGGCGTGGCGGAGCTCGCGGATGCGCTCGATCATCAGCACGCCGTTCTGTACCGCGACGCCGAACAGGGCGATGAAGCCGACCAACGAGGCGACCGACAGCGTGAGCCCCGCCACCCACAGCGCCAGGATGCCCCCTACGGCCGCGAAGGGGACGTTGAGCAGGATCAGCAGCGACATGCGTGGTGAGTGGAAGGCCAGGAAGAGCAGGAAGAAGATGGCCATCAGAGTGAGCGGCACGATGACTTCCAGCCGCTTGACGGCCCGCTGCTGATTCTCGAACGAGCCGGTCCATTCCATCCGGTAGCCGGGGGGCAGGTGGACGGCGGCGTCGACCCGCTGCTGCCCTTCGGCGACCAGCGAGCCGAGGTCGCGCCCGGCGACCGACAGCTTGACCGCGGTGCGGCGGGCGTTCTCCTCGCGGAAGATGCGGGCGAAGCCGGGGGCCACCTCGACCCGCGCCAAGCTGCCCAGAGTGAACTTTTCGCCGTTCGGCCCGAGCACCGGAAGGGCACGGATGGCGTCGAGATCCGACAGCGCTGTAGGGGACATTTTGACCACCAGGTCGAACGTTCGCTCCCCTTCGAGCACCCGCGTCGCCACGGCGCCGCCCAGAGCGGTTTCTACCACCGACTGCACGTCGTCCACCGTGAGGCCTGAGCGCGAGACCGCCCGCCGATCGACGGCGATCTGCACCTGCGGCTGGCCGGCGAGCCGCTCCGCCGCCACGTCGGCGGTGCCCGGGATCTTTTTCAGCACCTCCGCCACGTGGTCGGCCAGCGCCTGGAGCTGCACCGGATCGTGGCCGAAGATCTTGACCGAGAGCTCGGCCTTGACCCCCGAGACCGCCTCGTTGACGTTGTCCTCGATCACCTGGGAGACGGTGAGCTCGACACCGGGGATCTGCTCCAGCCGGCGGCGGATCGCCTCGGAGAGGTCCTCGCGGTTGTCGGCCGTCCGCCACTGCTCGCGCGGCTTCAGGTCGACGAAGATCTCCACGGTGTCGAAGCCGTTGACGTCGGTGCCGTCGTCCGGACGGCCGAGCTGGCTGACCACGGTGGTGACCTCGGGGAAGCTGGCGAGGATCCGTCGCGCCCGGGTGGAGATGCGGTCGGCTTCGGTGGGAGAGATCGAGCCCGGCATGGTGATGCGCACCCAGAGCGACCCCTCGTCGAGCTTGGGCAGGAACTCCGAGCCGAGCGAGGCCCCAACGAGCCCCGCCACTCCCAGCAGGGCGGCCGCGGCGCCCAACACCAGCCAGCGGCGGCGGAGCGCGAAATCGAGCGCCGGCCGGTAAGCTCGCTGCAGGTGCTCGATCAGCCAGGCCTGAGGCGCCACCCGGTCGGGGTGAAGCACCAGGCTGAGCAGAGTCGGCACTACGAAGAGGGCGAGGAGCGTGCCGGCGATCAGCGCGAAGGTGAGGGTGAGCGCCATCGGCCGGAAGATCTTCCCCTCGACCCGCTGCAGGGTGTAGAGCGGGATGAAGGCGGTGAGCAGGATCGCCTTCGAGAACAGGATCGGCTTGCCCATCTCCGAGACCGACTGGGCGATCGCGTGGCCCAGCGAGCGCTGCTTGCCGCGCCGCTCCTCGAGGATGCGCAGCAGGTTTTCGGCGACCACCACCGCCGAGTCGACGATGATGCCGAAGTCGATCGCTCCCATCGAGATCAGGTTGGCGGGGATGTGACTGAGGTCGAGCAGCAGGAAGGCGCCGAGCAGCGACAGCGGGACGACCGCCGCCACGATCAGCGCCGTGCGCCAGTTCCCCAGACCCAGGAAGAGGATGAGCACCAGCAGCACCAGGCCGATCCCTTCGGCCATGTTCTTGCGCACCGTGTGGAGGGTGCGGTCGATCAGCAGGGTGCGGTCGTAATGGCGGACGAGCACGACCCCCTTCGGCAGCTCCTGGTTGATCTCCGCGACCTCGGCGCGGACGCGCTTCAGCACCTCCAGCGCATTCTCCCCCTTGCGCAGCAGCACCGTCCCCTGCACCACGTCGTCCTCGTCGGTCCCCTCGATCCGCAGCAGCTTGCCGACCCGCCCGAGGCGGATGGCGGCGCCGAGCGACACCCGGCCGACATCGCGGATGAACACCGGCGTACCGCTGCGGGTGGCGACCGCGATCGACCCGATGTCGTCCAGGCTCTGCACCATGCCGAGACCGCGTACCACGTACATCTCGTTGCCGTGCTCGATGTAGGCGCCGCCGGCGTTGCGGTTGCCGTTCGCCAGAGCGTCGAACACCGCCTTGAGCGGAATGCCGTAGGACTTGAGCTTGAGCGGGTCGACCAGCACCTGGTACTGCTTGGTCGGGCCGCCGAAGCCGACCACGTCCACCACCCCGGGGACTGTGCGCAGCTTGCGCTCCACCAACCAGTCTTCGAGCGCCTTGAGCTCGAGCGGCGAGAAGCCGGCGGGGGCCCGCAGGGTGTAGCGGTAGATCTCGCCGACCGGCGTCGAGTCGGGGGAGAGGCCGGGTTGGGCGCCGGTCGGGAAGCTCACCGCCTGCAGCCGCTCGAACGCCTGGTTGCGGACGTAGGCCGGATCGGCGTCGTCCTCGAACACCAGGGTGACGACCGAGAGGCCGAACAGCGAGATCGAACGCATCGACGCCCGCTGCGGAATGCCGTTCATCTGGTTCTCGACCGGCACCGTCACCAGCTGCTCCACCTCTTCGGCGGCGTGGCCGGGGAAGAGGGTGATGACCTGCACCTGGACGTTGGTCACGTCCGGGTAGGCTTCGACCGGCAGGTGCCGGAAGGCCGCGACGCCAGCGCCGATGAAGACCACCAGCAGGGCGAGGACGACGGCGCGGCTCTTGAGAGCGTGGGCGGTGAACGTCTCGAGCACGTCGTCAGCTCCGCGAGGCGAGGAGCGACTGGAGCAGGAGGCTGCCGTCGACCACCACCCGCTGCCCCTGGTCGAGCCCGGCGAGGATCTGCGTCTTGCCCGCGCGCTCGGGGCCCGGTGTCACCGGCCGGCGGTGGAAGCGCCCCTTCCCCTCCTCGACGAAGACGAAATGCTGCTGGCCGTCGGCCACCACCGCCGCCGAGGGGACCTCGAGCCCCGGGTGCTGCGCCGGATCGGAGAGCTCGACGTCGACGTACATCTCGGCCTTGAGCAGGCGGTCCGGGTTGTCGAGCCGGCCGCGCGCCCTGGCTGTACGGGTCGCCGGATCGAGCGTGTCGCCGACCACCTCGACGATGCCGTGGAACACGCGATCGGGGTAGGCCGCCGAGCGGACCGCCAGCGCCATTCCCTTGCGGACGTGCGGGATGTCCCGCTCGGTGACGTCGAGGAAGACCCACAGGCGCGCCGGGTCGGAGACGGTGAACAGCGGCGTCTGACCATCGGTGCGCACCTCCTGGCCGGGGTTGATCGCGCGGTCGACCACGACGCCGGCGATCGGGCTGCGCAAAACGTACTGCTGATCGACGCCGCCGAGCCGGCCGCCGAGCAGGGCGAGGCGGCTGGCGGCGCGCTGGCGCTCGATCTCGCTCCGCCGCGCGTCCGCCTCTGCGGACTCGAGGTCCTTCCGGGCGGCGGCGCCGTGCGCGTAGAGATCCCGCAACCGGCCCAGGCTCTTCTCCGCCGCGGCGAGATCGGCGGCCGCGCGGTTGGCGTCCGCCTGCGCCTGGCCGAAGTCGGGGGACTCGATGGCGGCGAGCGGCGCGCTCCGGCCGACCCGCTGCTCGAGATCGGCGATCATCCGCTGCACCCTGCCGCCGACGGGGGGGTAGACGCGCGCGGTCGCATCCTCGTTCCAGGCCAGGCGGCCGGTGGTGCGGACGGTCGCCTGTGCCGCAGGCTCGGCCGGCGCCACCGACAGGGTGGAGAGCTCGCCGGCGTTCGCGGCGAACTGGATACGATCCCCTTCGAGCTTGGGACCGGACGCTTCGGGAGGCGGCGCCTGTGGCTTGCAGCCGAGCGGGGCGAGGATGGCGAGGAGGAGGAGGAAGGGGCAGAGGCGTTTCATGGCGCACCTTGGAAGAGCTGGAGGTTGAACGAGGAGGCGAGATCCGCCGCCGCCGACAGGGTGTCGGCGGCCGCCTGGTCCGCCGCCAAGCGGATCTCGTTGGCGTTGCGCTCGGCTTCGAGCAACTCGAGGAGCGAGGCGCCACCGTGCTGGTAGGCGTAGACCACCGTCTCGCGGACCTTTTCGGCCTTGGGCACGATCCCCTGCCGGTAGGACTGCCAGCGGCCGACGGCGCCGTCGAAGGTGCTGCGCGCCGTCGCCCGGTCGGAGACGATGGTGGCCTCGACGCGCTGGCGCTCGCGGGCCGCCTGGTCGCGCGCCACGGCGGCGGCGGCGATCTCCCCCTGGTGATGGTTCCAGAGCGGCAGGTCGATCGACACCCCGAGGCCGATGGTGTTGTGGCGGTCCGGCGGCTGGTGGTCGTACTGCAGATCGATCGTCGGATCGGGGAGCCGCCGCTGCCGCTCGAGCGCGAGGTCGGCCTCCGCCTTGGCGAGCGCCGCGCGCGCCGCCGCGAGGTCCGGGCGCTCGGGGCCGTCCCCTGGTGGCGCGTTGAGCGCGGCGGCCGCCAAGGCCAGCTCTTCGAGCCGGTCGGCGGCCCGCCATTCGCCGCGGGCGTTGCGCTCGCCGAGAAGGATGTCGAGAGCGAGGCGGGCGTTACGGGCGGTGGTGGCGCTGGCGTGGGCGTCGAGCTCGAAGCGGTCGGCCGCCACCTCGACCTGCTGGGCGTCCGAGGCCGAGATGTCGCCGGCCTGGAAGCGGATCGCCGCGAGCCGCGCCGACTCGCGCAGCGAGCGCGCGGTCTCCGCGAGCCGGTGGCCGTTCTCCTCGGCGAGGGCGGCGGTGGCGTAGGCCTTGATCACCGCGGCGTCGAGCACTCTGCGGGCATCGTCGAGCCGCGCCCGGGCGGCGGCGAGCCCGGCGTCGGCCGAGGCGCGCTTGAGAGCCCGCTTGCCGTGCAGCTCGAAGAGCTGCGAGACGGCGAGGTTTGAGTCGTAATTCCGCTGCCAGAGGCCGTTGCCCAGCGAGGTCGCGGCGGAGGTGCCGTCGGCCGGCACGCCGCTCAGGGAGACGCTGGCGGTGGGGTTCTGGATCTCCGCGGCGAGGATCCGCTGGGCGGTCGCCTGATCCACATCGCTACGCGCCGCCAGCAGGTCCCAGTTGTGAGCCAGCGCCCGCTGAAGAGCGTCCTGCAGCGTCAACCCCGGCGGCTTCTCGGCGCCGGCTGCCGGGACCGCGCCCACGGCCAAGCACCCTGCCATCGAGGCGAGGAACATGACCTTTGCGACACTTCTCTTCACCACTGGCGTTACCTCTCGACGGCCACTCCCGTGGCGGCAGGGCCAACGTATCCGAGAGCGCATTAAGCTGGTATCAAGAAGAGGGGGGCGGGCATTAAGATGTCATAAAGGACCGTCGGCTTGCGGTGGGAGGTCGAGGCTCGCGGCGGGCAGGCGGAGGGTGAAGATGCTGCCGCCGCCGGGGCGGTCGGCGTAAGTGAGCGTCCCCTCCTGCGCCTCGGCGAGGCGGCGGGCGATGGCGAGACCGAGCCCGGCGCCGCCGGCATTCGGAGAGACCCCCGGAGGGCGGTAGAACGGCGCGAAGATCCGCTCGCGCTCGAGCGGGGGCACGCCGAAGCCGCGGTCGGCGATGGAGATCGTGAGCATCCCGTCGTCGCTCCCTACGACGAGGTCGATCGGCGTCCCCGGCGGCGAGTACTTGACCGCGTTCTCGATCAGGTTGACCAGGATGCGCAGCGAGTGGACGAAGTCGAAACGTCCGATTGGCACCGGCTCCGACCATTCGAGCGAGGCGCTCACCTCGCGTCCGGCGAGAGCCCCCGCCACTTGCTGGATCGCCGCTCCCACCAAGTCCTCGGCGGCGTTGATCTCGATCTCCAGCGGCAAGCCGCCAGCGTTCAGACGCGACAACTCGAGGAGGTCGGCGACCATGTGGTTGAGCCGGTCGGACTGTTGCTCGATCATCACCCCCCGCTCGTCGCCCGAGACCGCGATGTCGTGCGCCAGCGCCTTGATGGTGGTGAGCGGGGTCCGCAGGTCGTGGGAGACGGAGGCGAGCAGGGCATCTTTCAGCCGGTCGGCCTCGCGCAACGCCTCGGCGTGCTCCGCCTCCGCCACCAGCAGCACCCGCTCGACGGCGAGGGCGGCGTAGTAGGCGATCGCGGTCAGGAACCGCCAACGGGCGGCGTCGAGGGCGAGCGCGACGGGATCTGCCAGGCGCAGCACCCCCATTGTCCGCCCGTGGGCGACGAGCGGCAGGAGAAGCGAGCGGAACAGCACGCCGGGAGCGGCCGCCTTGCCGGGGAATTCGCCCAGGCGTACCACGGTGCCGTCGGGGCGCTCGCCAACCGCGCGGCGCCCGGCCGCCACCCAGGCGACGAGGTCCGAAGAGAATGGCGCCTCCAGCGTCCTCCCCGGGAGGGAGGTGCCGGCGACCAGGGTGAGGGCGCCCCCTTCCGGCTCGTGGGCGTAGATCTCGCAATCACAGGCACCGATCGTCTCCTGAATGACACGGGCGATCGCAGCGCGGGCGTCCTCCGCGCGCCCTACCGACAGGGTCTCGGCGCCGAGTGCGGCCAAGTGGTCGATCTCGTCGGCGCGCTGGCGCGCCGCTTCCGCCTCGGCGTTGGCGCGCCCGAGGAGCTGAGTGGCGACGGTGGCGGTGACCAGGAAGGCCAGCAGCACCAGCCAATCGAGCGGCTTGTCGATCGACAGCGTGTCGAAGGGGGTCTGCAGGTAATAGTCGATCAGCAGGAAGCAGGAGCAGGCGAGGACGAAGCCGAGCGTGCGCCCGCCGCTCGCGCTCCCCCCCAGCACGACCAGCAGGTAGGCGAGCGCGACCTGCACCGGGTCGAGGTTGTCGCGCACCGAAACCAGCGCCGCGGTAACGGCGAGGAGCATGCCGATCCAGAGCACCCAGGAACGAGCGCGCGGGCCAGACGGGAGGAGCATGTCAGGCCGGCATCTCGAGGCGGTAGCCGACGCCGGGCTCCGTCAAAATAATCTCCGGGCGCACCGCATCGCGCTCGATCTTGCGCCGCAGGTTGGCAACGTGGACGCGTAGAGACTGTTGCGGATTACCGAAAGAGCGCCCCCAGACGGCCCTGAAGAGCTGCCGATGGGTGAGCGTCCGCCCGGCCTGAGTGATGAAGGTGCGTAGGAGGGCCCACTCGATCGGGGTAAGGCGGACCGGTTGCTCGTGCCTTTTCACGGTGCGCGCCACGAGGTCGATCGCCAAGTCGCCCAGCACGAGGAGTTCCGAGTGGATGAGCGGCGCCGCCCGCGCCCGCCGCAGGTTGGCGCGGACGCGCGCAGTGAACTCGATTCTGCTGAACGGTTTAGTAATGTAGTCGTCGGCGCCGGCGTCGAGAAGGAGCGCCTTTTCCTGGTCGGCGTGGCGGGCGGAGAGGATGATGATTGGTGCCGTCGAGAAGCGGCGGATCTCAAGGCAGACCTTGATGCCGGGCATGTCCGGAAGACCCAGGTCGAGAACGATCAGGAGCGGGGCCTCGGCCGCCGCGAGGTCGATTCCCTCGTTGCCGGTCTCGGCCTCGATGACTCGCGCCACCTCGGCCTGTAACGCGTTGCGCACGATGCGGCGGATCTGCGGCTCATCCTCAACGATCAGGGCGGTGCCGTCGCGGGGCGGATCGGGGAGCATGTTCGGAAGTGTCCTCGCCTTCATTCTGGAGTGAGCGAGAGCAAGCCTTCACCCTCCCACCCCTCATGAGGCTTAAGTGGAAATCTACGGTAGATCATTTCCAGCGGCAGCCGGCACTGGATGCACGGCAGATCTAGGAGCCGTTCGAGGTCCGCCAGATCCTCGATCAGCCAGCGGCCGTCCTCCCGCTGCAGCTAGTGTTTGACTAGTGTTCGATCAAGGGGCGGTCCTGGGCGGCGAGGACCACCTCAGCGAGGGAGGAGATCGTCCGGCAGTGGTCGAGCTTGGTGAGACGGTCGTAGGCCTGGGTGGAGGGAGAGAGGACCTCGACGACCAGGATCGATTGAGCAGCGTATCGAATTGGCCCTCGTTGAACCGCGGCTCGCCGCACACCGCGACCACGTCCGGATAGGTGAGCAGGTCGGTAGGGGTCCACTCCCGCATGTCGCGGGCATAGATCTCACGGGGGCTGCCGGCGAGCTGGGCGGGGAGGGAGGCGGCGACGTTCATGCTGATAAGGTTGTGCTTCCGGCTGGCGCCGGTCATCGCGAACGTCTCGCCGTCCAGATAGTCGCTCTTGGTCTCCGCCCGGCGCTCCAGGATCAAGTAGTCCTGGACGGTGAGCCGCTGCTTGGGATCGGTTGCCATGGGACAACTTTATCACTCCTGCCCCGCCGGGTCGGTGACTATTGCTCCGGCCATGAGATGTCGAAACTTTTCTGGCCCTCTGGCCTGCATTTATGCTCTCAGGGCACCTCCGATAGGTTCAACATCACATGACCGGAGCAAATAGGCTGCCAGCCCCCAGCCTTCGATCGGCAGGCCCGCGATCCGGGAAAAACTCGCTGGTATCGTGGGTGACCAGGACGAGTCCGTGAGCCAGCGCGATGGGTGCGATCATCAGGTCGTTGGGGCCGATGCGAGCAGAGCTTGATCTCCGCGGGATCGTGTCGTTGAGACCGCTCCAGGAGACGGGGCGACGTGTTCCTGAGGAGGTGAATGCAGGCGTTCGTATCGAGCAGGTACATTCAGAAGCTCTTCCCGGTCTCCAGCGTCAATGGGGCGGGCCGTTCCAGAGGCTCTCCCTTCCAGCCTCCCACGACCTCATCGAAGAACCCTTTGGGCCACCCCTTGCCGATCTCCCGCTCCACCAGCTTGGTGACGAACCGCGAGATGCTGAGGCCCTGGGTTTCCGCCCGACGTTTCACTTCGACTGCGACCTCGTCCGGCAATTCGATATTGAGTTGGGTCATCGGGTCACCTCGGGAAGATTCTACCTCCCCACCCACCGCGCGCGCAGCAGGAGGCCGAGCCGCGAGCCGAGCGGCAGGCGGGGGGGTGCCTTCAGGAGGTCGACCTCGGGGTCCTCGATCTCGGTGAGCAGGCTCAAGGCGGCGAGGAGCGAGAAGACGGCGGCGCGGCGGTAGCCGGAGGGGAGGCCGGCCAAGCCGCGGGGGGCGCGCAGCAGGCGGGAGCGGATCCGCGGGCACTCCCGGCGGACGGCGGTGAGGAGCCGCTCGGGGTCGAAGCCCCCGTCCTCGCCCTCCGCGACCTCGCTCGCCGGCAGCGGGCAGCGCCGGTTTCTCATCTCGTCGCCCAGGCGCTGCAGCGACCCGAGGCGGACGAGGGCGCTGGCGAGGCCGTCCACCTCCGCGTTGAGGCTCTTTTCGAGCAGCGCGGCGGCCACTGCCCGGCCGAGGATCAGCGCCTCCACGTCGGCGTCGGCCACCGTGGAGGGCTGGCGCCGGAGGGCGCGGCGGCGGGCGCAGGCGGCGAGCTCGTCGAGAGGGTCCAGCGGCCAGCGGCGGCGCTCGTTCTCGCGCGCCATGCGGAGGAGGACCGGCTGCCCGGTCCGCTCTCCCGCGAAGGCCGCCTCCAGCGTGAACTCCCAGCGGTTGATCCGCGCCAGCTTCTCCCCTTCCAGTCCCCCCTGCCGCGCGGAATCGAACAGCCCGTGCGCGTAGGCGAGCAGGGCCTGGGCCCGCCGGCGCTCGGTGCCGGGCAGGAGCAGCAGGGCGGGAGAGAAGTCGCCGAGCAGGGCGCGGGCGACGCCGGCGCAGAGCTCGCCCGCCTTCTCCTCGTCGAAGTCTGCGGCCGCTTCGGGGAAAGCCGGGACCGGCGGCGGTTGCGGAGCGTTCATCGAGGCCAGCGGCTTGCCTCCCGTCGGCTCAGGCCAGCAGCCGCAGCAGCTCGCGCTGGGGATCGGCGCCGGTGATCTCGGCGCCCTCCGGGGTGAGCGCCACGTTGATCTCGCTGCGCACGCCGAAATCGCCCTCAATGTAGATGCCGGGCTCGATCGAGAAGCCGGTCATCGGCAGCAGCGCCCGGGTGTCGTGGGTCTCCAGGTTGTCCATGTTGGCGCCCTGGCCGTGGTCGGTGACGCCGATCGAGTGGCCGGTGCGGTGGATGAAGAGGTCGCCGTAGCCGGACTGGCGGATCACCTCGCGGGCGGCGTCGTCCACCTCGAAGCCGCGCACCGTCCGGTGGGGGAAGCGGCTGCGGACCAGCTCCCAGGCGGCGTCGCGGCCGCCGGCCACCGCCGCGAAGACCTCCTGCTGCTTCGCGGTCGGCGAAGGCGCGCAGACGCCCACCCAGGTGATGTCGGCGTAGACGCTTTCCAGGTGCTTTTCCTTGGCCCAGAGGTCGATGAGCAGGAAATCTCCCGGGCGAATGGGCGAGGAATGACCGGGGCCCGGCTGGTAGTGGGGATCGGCGCTGTGGGCGTTGACGCCGACGATGGGGTCCGACTCGGCCCACAGGCCGGCGACCTCGAAGGCCTCCATGATGGAGCGCTGGACGATGTACTCGTCGATCGGCTCGCCGCTGCGGAGGGCGTGGGCCACCCGGTCGAAGGCCTCGAGGGCAATCCGGTGGAGATGGACGTTGGCGCGGCGGTGCCCGGCGAGCTGCTCCGGAGTCCAGGTGGCGACGAACTGCTGCGCCAGATCGGCGGAAGAGACCACCTCGACGCCGGCGGCGCGCAGCAGCTCGAAGGTGCCGGCGTCCAGGCGCGAGACGGTGGGCAGCTCGTTGTTCGGGCTGTACTGGGCGGCGAGCCGGGGGAGGCCGGAGACGAGGCCCGCCACCCCCTCCCCGTGCTTCTGCCAGGTGTTGTAGACGGTCTTCGTGCCGGGCAGATGGTCCAGCATGCCGGACTCGATGGCGTGGACGAGCTTGCGCGGCTCGCCCTGCCGCGGGATCAGGTAGTAGCAGCGGCGGCTCACCAGCTTCCCCTCTCCGGTCAGCCCCAGGAGGGACATCCCGAGCGGGTCGTTCTGCTGGAAGCAGGCGAAGAACCAGCCGTCGAGGCCGGCCTCGGCCAGCGCGGACTGGATTTCAGGGATCCGTTGGGCCAGCATGACACCTCCCTCGTAGAGGATCTGAATCGTATCAGAGGCTTTCGCCATACAATCCACTGGTTCACCAACCTGACGACAGGAGAGATCCATGATGACTTCCATCCATCGCGCGGCGCTGACCGCGCTCACTCTGGCGCTGGTCTTCACCGGGGCGCTGCGGGCCGTGGGCGAGGGGAGGATCATCGGCACCGTGACGGACGAGGCGGGGGCGCCGGTCGAGGGGGCGAAGGTCGTGCTCTCGCGGGCGGGCGGCTACCGGCTGGAGAAGGTGAGCGACAAGAAGGGGCAGTTCATGCTGCTGGTCCTCGACGCCACCCAGGACTATCAGATCCACATCGAGAAGGCGGGCTACGGACCGTTCGAGGGGCCGGTCAAGCCCAAGCTCCAGGACACGATCCGCCTGACGTTCGCCCTGCCGAAGGCCGCGGCGCCCGCGGCGACGCCGGAGGCGCCCAAGCAGCTATCCGGCTCCGACCAGGCGATCCTGGCCTACAACGAGGGGGTCGCCGCCCTGCGCGACGGCAAGATCGCCGGGGCCGTGCCCAGCCTGGAGAAGGCGGCGTCGCTCAACCCGGGCCTGGCGGAGGCGCAAGGAGCGCTCGCCGACGTCTACCTGGAGCTCAAGCGCTATGGCGACGCGCTGGCCGCCGCCGACCGTTTCCTGGCTCTCAAGCCGGGGGACGTCCAGGGGTTGCGGGCGCGCTACGACGCCCTGAAGGCGGCGGGGGACAACGAGAAGGCCCGCGAGGCGCTCGAGGCCCTGGCGGCGGCCGACCCGAGGAGCCCGGAGACGGCCGTGCGCTTCTTCAACGAAGGGGCCGAGCGGGCCCGCGCCGGCAAGTTGGACGACGCGGCGGGCCTCTTTCAGCGGGTCGTCGAGATCGCTCCGGCGGACCCCAAGTTCGCCAAGGCCCACTACGTCCTGGGGATGACCTACGCCAAGGAGGACGGCAAGAAGTCCCAGGCCAAGGAGCACCTCCAGACCTTCCTCCAGATGGCGCCCAAGGATCCCGATGCCGCGACGGCCAGGGAGATGCTGGCGTATCTGAAATGACCGAGAGCCAAGGGCGGGCTGACGCCCGCCAGGGGGACCGCAGGTCGCCCCTACAACCTCCGCTCAACCTCGACCTGCACCGGAGGTTGTAGTAGGGGCGACCTGCGGTCCCCCTTCTTCCTTACAGGGCAGCCGCAGCAGCGCCTCGCACCCGGGCTCGGGGGCGCGGTTCTCCAGGACGAGGGTGCCGCCGTGGGCCTCGGCGATCTGCCGGGAGAGGGCGAGGCCGATGCCGGTCCCTCCCGGCTTGGTCGTGTAGAAGGGGACAAAGAGGTTCTCCATGTTCGAGAGCCCCGGCCCCTCGTCCTCCACCCGCACCTCGACCTGCTCGCCGTCGAGCCGCCAGCCGACGCCGACGCCACCGCCGGTCAGCAGCGCGGCATCCGCCGCGTTGCGGATCAGGTTGATCAGGAGCTGCTCGACCTGATCCGCGTCCGCCTCCACCGTCACCTCCGGACCCTTCTCGACGTAGACGGGCAGCCGCGTCTCCAGCGCGGCGGTGCGGCGGACCAGTCCGGCGAGCTCGAAGGGGGCCCGCCGCGGCGGCGGCAGGCGGGCAAGCCGCGCGTAGGCCGCCATGAAGCGGATCAGGGCTCCGGAGCGGTTGCCGATCACCTCGAGCCCCTGCTGCATGTCCTCCTTCCAGTCCCCCGGGGGCGGCTCGCGGGTCAGCAGGCCGGCGAGCGTCGAAGCCATCGAGTGGATGGGGGCGAGCGAGTTGTTGAGCTCGTGGCCGAGCACGCGGATCAGCCGCTTCCAGGCCTGGCGCTCCTCCTCGCGCAGGGTCTGCGAGAGATCGGAGATCACCAACAGCCGATGGGGGCGGCCCTCCTCGCGGAAGGTGCTGCGCCGGATCTCCCAGCGCCCCGGGCCGCCGGGGAAGGTGACGGCGAGGATGCGCGAGACCTCGCCGTCGAGCAGCTCGGCGAGACCCAGCGCCGCGGCCGGCCTGCCGAGCAGCCGCTCCCCCGGCTCGGCGAGCAATCGTTCCCCGGCGCGGTTGACCAGCCGGAGCTGCCCGTGGTGGTCGAAGGCGAACACCGCCACGTCCACCTCGTCGACGACGCGGTGGAGGAGGGCGGCGGCCTCGACCGCCCCCAGGCGCTGCGCGCGCAGAATCCCGCCGATGGCGTTGACCTCGTCGATGACCTGCGAGAGGGCGTCGGCCTCCCGCGGCGAGCGGGCGCGCAGCGAGAAGTCCCCCTCGCGTAGCGCCGAGAGGAGGTTGGCCAGCGTCTGGAGCGGCCGGGTGACGGCGTCGCGCAGGTTGTTGGCGAGCCAGACCCAGAGCAGGAGCGCGACCAGGGTCACCGTCCAGCGGAGCTTCAGGCTATGGGGATCGAGCCAGACGAAGAGGAGGGCGAGCAGCGTGCCGGGGAGCCCGGTGGCGAACGCGAGCAGGAGGATGCGGTCCTCGAACGCCAGGGCGCGGCGGCGGCCGGCACGGAACAGGCCGCTGAGAGGGATTCGCCGGACCGGCCGGCCGATCTGCCGGAGCGGGGGGTCAGAGGCCATATTTTTCGAGCCGCCGGTAGAGGGCGCTGCGCGAGAGCCCCAGCGCCTGGGCCGTCTGGCTGACGTTGCCGTAGCGGGCGAGCGCCTTCTGGATCAGCAGCTTCTCGACCGCTTCGAGCGGCAGGTCCTCGAGGCGGGGGGGCGCGGCGGCCGGCGCCGCGGCCGGCAGCAGCCCGAGGTCGTCCGCCCGCACCTGGTCGCCTCGCCCCATCAGCACGCCGCGCTCGACGGCGTGGTCGAGCTCGCGCACGTTGCCCGGCCAGGGGTGGGCGAGCAGGGTCCCGGCGGCGGCCTCCTCGAAGCCGCGGAACCGCTTGCGGTAGCGCTGGGCGTGCTGCTCGAGGAAGTGTCCGGCCAGGGAGGGGATGTCCTCCCGGCGCTCGCGTAGCGGCGGGATGCGGATCTCGACGGTGTTCAGCCGGAAGAGGAGATCCTGGCGGAAGCGGCCGGCGGCGACCTCATCGCGCAGGTCGGCGTTGGTGGCGGAGAGGATCCGCACGTCGGCGGTGCGCGTCTTCGACGAGCCGAGCCGCTCGAACTCGCCGGTCTCCAGCACGCGCAGGAGCTTGGCCTGCTGGTTGAGCGAGATGTTGGCGATCTCGTCGAGGAACAGGATGCCGCCGTCCGCCAGCTCGAAGCGGCCGACGCGGTCGGTCTTGGCGTCGGTGAAGGCGCCGCGCACGTGGCCGAAGAGCTCGCTTTCGAACAGCGCCTCGGAGAGGCCGCCGGTGTTGACCGTCACCATGGGGACCCCGGCGCGGGCGGAGGCGGTGTGGAGCGCCCGCGCCACCACCCCCTTGCCAGTGCCGTTCTCGCCGGTGATCAGCACGTTCGCCTCCGAGGGGCCGACGCGCTCGATCAGGTCGAGCACCGGCCGCATCTCCGGCGAGCGGGCGATGAGGACCGGCTCGCCCGTGGCGCGGAGGATCTCGTTCTCCGCCTCCAGCCGCTGCCCCCGGCGCAGCGCCCGGCGCAGCTCGATCTGGTTGCGCAGGATGGCGAGGAGCCGGGCGTTGTCCCACGGCTTCTCGACGAAGTCCCGGGCGCCCCGGCGCATCGCCTCGACGGCGACGTCGATGCTCGCCCAGGCGGTCATCACCACCAGGGGCAGCGAATCGTCCACCGCCCGCAGCCGGTCCATCAGCTCGAGCCCTTCGCGGCCGGAGGTGGTGTCGCGGGTGTAGTTGAGGTCCATCAGCACCGCGTCGAAGTCGCGGCTGGTGACGGCCTGGAGGATTTCGGCCGGGGAGGCGGCGGTCTCCGTCTCGAAGCCCTCGGCCTTGAGCATCAGCCGCAACGCCTCGCGCACCTCGCGCTGGTCATCCGCGATCAGGACCCGGGGCTTGGGGGAGGCGTCCATTGAGAAAACTGTACCTGAAAGAGGGCGACCGCAGGTCGCCCCTACAACCTCCGGCATGGGTTGAGGTTGAGCGAAGGTTGTAGGGGCGACCTGCGGTCGCCCATGATTTCGCCCATAAAAAAAGGGCTGCCGCGATCGGGGCGGCAGCCTTCAAAGGCGCGCGAACATCACCCGCGCACGACGCGCGGGGTACCTATTTCCGTGTCAGACGACCTCGAAGCCGCTGGCCTTGAGCTCGTGGTTCTCCATCTCGCGTTGAACCCCCGTCTCCTCCTCGACGACGCGGCCGTCGAAGAGGTGGATCGTGCGCTGCCCGTAGCGGGCGAAGCGCGGGTCGTGGGTGACCATGCAGATGGTGGCCCCGTCGCGGTGGAGATCGCCGAGGAGCTCCATCACCGTTTCGCTGTTCTTCGAATCGAGGTTGCCGGTGGGCTCGTCGGCGAGCAGGATCGAGGGCTTGCCGACCACCGCGCGGGCGACCGCGACGCGCTGCTGCTGACCGCCCGAGAGCTGCGACGGGTAGTGCTTCATGCGGTGCGACATGCCGACCCGCTCGAGCGCCTCCTGCACCCGCTCCTTGCGTTCCTTGAGGGCCATGCCGCGGTAGGTGAGCGGCAGCTCGACGTTCTCGTAGACCGTCAGGTCGCCGATCAGGTTGAACGCCTGGAAGATGAAGCCGATCTCGCGGTTGCGGATCCGCGCCCGCTCGGAGAAGGTGAGGTCCGCCACCTGCTTCTGGTTGAGCATGTACTTGCCGTCGCTGGGAGTGTCGAGCAGCCCGAGGATCGACAGCAGCGTCGTCTTGCCGCAGCCGGAGGGGCCGGCGATCGAGACGTACTCGCCGTTGCGGATCTCCATGTGGATGCCGGAGAGCGCATGGGTCTCGACCTCGTCGGTCATGAAGACCTTGGTGACGCCGTCGAGGCGGATCAGCGGATCGGGCGTTGCGTTCATGAAATCCTCCAAATCTTCAGCCGCCGGCTCCGGGCCGGACGGCGCAGAGTGTCAGTTCAAACGGATCTTGTTGAACCCGTCCTGCGCCGAGGTGTCCGAGAGGATCACCTGGTCGCCGGCCTGCAGGCCCTTGACGATCTCGACGGTGCTCACCGACATGCGCCCCAGCTCCACCGGGACGCGGACCGCCGACTTCCCGCCGTCGGTCAGCTTGAAGATCTCGACCTTGCTGTTGGGCTGCCCGACGCTCGGGCGGCCGACGAACAGCACGTTGTCCAGGCGCTCGATCTCGATCGTGCCGTCGACCGAGAGGTTCGGCCGGGCGCCCTCGGGGAGCGCGGCGCTGTCAAAGGCCACGTCCATGATGACCGTGCCGTCCTGCGACGAGGGGGCGACCCGCATGACGTGGCCCGGCACGATGCCGTTGCGCGTATCGATCGAGGCCACCATCCCCACCTTGACGTCCTTGGCCTGCACCTCGGGGATGTGCAACTCGGCCTTGAGCTTCTCCGGGCGGGCCACCCGCGCCAGCACCGCTCCGGCCGCCACGCGCTGGCCCACCTGCGCCGGCAGCTCCTGGAGCACGCCGGGGATGCCGGCCCGCACCTTCAGCGATTCCAGCTGATGCTGGCGCAGGGCGTGGAGGTCCCGCATCTGGGCCACCCGGGCGCGCTGGGCGGCGAGCTGCGCCGCGGCGGAGCGCCGGTTCTGCTCGTAGCGCTGCTCCTCGATGCCGACCTGCTTGACCAGCTGCTCCGACTTGAGGTTCGAGAGCTGGTGGGTGATGTCCGGCAGCAAGCCGTCCTTGAACAGCTTGCCGTCCGCCTCGGCCTGGAGCTTCGCCTGCGCGCTCTGCGACTTCACCGAGGTCACCTGCGCCTGCTGGCTGAGGATCTGGCTGTCGAGCTGCGCCTTGAGATTTTCGTAGTCGGCCTCCGCCGCCTTGAGCTGCGAGCTGCGCATCGAGCGCGTTCTGCTCGAGCTGCGGATCGCTCATCTCGATCAGCACCGTGTCCGCGGTGACCGTCACGCCGGGCAGCAGCGGCGTGCGCTCGATCCGGGCGTCCACCGGCGCCGAGATCACGCGGATGTCCACCGGCACCAGCGTGCCGGGACCGCGCACGCTGCGCATCATCGGGCCGCGCTTGACGGCGTCGATGTAGAGGGTGTCCTTCTGCACCGCCGGCGCCGCCGGCTCGAGGCGCGACAGCCCGACGCTGACCAGGGCGACGATCGCGAGGCCCACCACGATCATGAGGGTCCGCCGCATGCGGCGCTTCTTGACGGCTTCGTCGGTACGAGGAATATCCATAGGTTTCTCCGGATTGCTCTACGCATCCCGCATGCCAAGGTTTCAACTGCCGTAAGTCTCTGACACCAATAAATTTAAGCGTTCGTTTACGGGCCGGGAATGTTCGGACTCGGGACGCGTTCGTCCCCAAAGCGGACACTTCACCGGCCGGTCTTCCTGGTCCGCCGGCGTGCTAGCCTTTCTTCATGAGAGTGCCGTCATGAGCGCCGAGCAGCACCGCCGCGCCGCCCCGGCCGTTCTCGGCTTCGCTACTCTTACAGTGAGCGATACCCGGTCGGAGGGGGACGACGCGAGCGGAAACGCCATCCGCAGCCTCGCCGTTGCGGCCGGTCACCGGATGGTGGATTCTACCCTGGTGCGGGACGATGTGGGGGAGATCCGGGCGGCGGCGCGCCACCTGCTCGGGCTGCCCGGAGTGGATGCGCTGGTGGCGACCGGGGGGACGGGGTTCTCGCCGCGGGATGTCACCCTGGAGGCCATGGGCCCGCTGCTGGAGCGTCCCGTCGAGGGGTTCGGCGAGCTGTTCCGGATGCTCTCCTACCAGCAGGTAGGGGCGGCGGCGATGCTCAGCCGAGCCGCCGCCGGCCTGGCCGGAAGGGGAGGCGCGACACGGGCCGTCTTCCTCCTCCCTGGCTCGCCCAAGGCCGTGACGCTCGCCATGGAGGCGCTGATCCTGCCCGAGGCGGCGCACCTGCTGGGCCAGGCGCGCCGTCCGGGGTAGTGGACCCATTAAACCGTCAGCGTCGCCGGCCCGAGACCAATCGCCAGAGGAACAGCAGCAGGATCGAGCCGAAAATGGCGATCACGAAGCTGCGGAAGTCGAACCCGGAGATGCCGCCGAAGCCGAACAGGGTGGCGATGTAGCCGCCGAGCAGCGATCCCACGATGCCGATGACGATGGTGATGATGCAACCGCCCGGATCCCGGCCGGGGGTGAGGAACTTGGCGATCGCTCCGGCGATCAGGCCGAAGATGATCCAGGAAAGGATTCCGTTCATCCCACTCTCTCCTTTGTGTAGGTAGAAACGCCGAGGCAGCCGGCGGGGTCTGCCTATGAGATCAAGATAGCGAGAGCCGTGCCAGCCCGGCGGCATAGAATGTCCCCGCCATGGCCTTTACCTCCGATACCCCCGAGAAAATCGAGAAGACCTCCAGCCCCCGCGGCGGCGACGCCCGCCCCCGTCTGTTCCTGATCGACGGGTACTCGAACATCTTCCGCGCCTTCTATGCAATCCGCAACCTCTCCAACTCGCGGGGGGAGCCCACCAACGCCGTCTACGGCTTCATCCAGATGCTCAAGAAGCTCCTGCGCGAGGAGGCGCCGGACCTGATCGGGGTGGCGCTGGAGGGGGGGCGGACCTTCCGCAGCGACAAGTACGAGGAGTACAAGGCGAACCGCCGGCCGATGCCCGAGGACCTCACCGGCCAGCTCCCCTGGATCCGCCGGGTGCTGGAGGCCTACCGCATTCCCATCCTGGAGCTCGCCGGCTACGAGGCGGACGACGTGCTCGGCACCCTCTCCTGCCGGGCGGCCACGGCGGGCTACGACGTGGTGCTGGTCTCCGCCGACAAGGACCTGATGCAGCTCGTCGAGCCCCGGGTGTCGCTCTACCACACGGGCCGCAACAAGCTCTATGGCCCCGGGGAGGTGGCGGAGGACTTCGGCGTCCCGCCCGCCAAGGTGGCCGACGTCCTGGCCCTGATGGGGGACTCGATCGACAACATTCCGGGCGTGCCGGGGATCGGCGAGAAGGGGGCGAAGAGCCTGATCCAGGAGTACGGCTCGCTGGAGGATCTGCTGGCGCGGGCCGGCGAGATCTCCCGCAAGGCCTACCGCGAGGGGCTCCTCCAGCACCAGGAGCAGGCGCGGCTGTCCAAGGAGCTGTCCACCATCCATACCGACCTCGACGTGCCGTTCGATCCGCAGGCCCTGCGCCGCGATCCGCCGGACCTCGAGGCGCTGCGCCAGGTGCTCACCGAGCTCGAGTTCTTCTCCCTGGTCGAGGAGCTGGGGCCGGCGGGATCGACCGACTCCGAGGGGGAGGAGGTGCCGCCCGCCGAGGAGGCGGTCTCGGCCGAGGTGTGGACCGACCGCGCCGGGCGGCTGGTCGGCGGCGAGGTCCACGTCGCCGTGCTCGGCGAGGACCGGCCGCTCGGCCTCGCCGCCGCGGCATCCGCCGGGGGCCCGGTGATCTACGCCGACTTCCGGCGCGACGGCATGCGCGACGCCGTCCTCGCCAGCCTCCAGCGGTGGATCGGCGACCGCGAGGTTCGCCTCGCCGGGCACAACCTCAAGGAAGTGCTGCGGCTCTGCCCCGGCCCCTTATGCGAATCGGCGCTGTTCGATGCCATGCTGGTCTCCTACCTGCTCAAGCCGTCGATCCACGGCCACTCGCTCGACGAGCTGTCCCTGGAGCGCCTGCGGCGCAAGCCGCTGACGCTGAAGGAAGTCGGCTGGGACAAGGGGCAGGAGCCGGCGGTGGGGGACTCGCGCCTCTCCGCCTACGCCGCCGAGCGGGTGGAGCTCGCCCGGAGGATGGCGGAGGCGATGCGCCGCGAGCTGGAGGCGGGCTCGCTCGCCCGGGTCTACACCGAGATCGAGGCCCCCCTGGTGCCGGTCCTGCTGCGGATGGAGGAGGCAGGGATCCTGCTCGACGCCGGGTACCTCAAGGAGATGTCGGTCGAGCTTGGAGCCGAGATCGCCGGTCTGGAGACCGAGATCTACTCGAACGCGGGGGAGCCGTTCAACCTCAACTCGCCGCAGCAGCTCGGAGTCGTCTTGTTCGAGAAGATGGGCCTGCCGGCCCTCAAGCGGACCCAGAAGACCAAGAGCTACTCGACCGGCGCCGAGACGCTGGAGGAGCTGGCCCGGCGGGGGTACCCGATCGCCCAGCTCCTGCTGCGCTACCGCGAGCTGACCAAGCTCAAGAGCACCTACGTCGATGCCCTGCCGGAGATGGTCGCCGCCGACGGCCGCATCCATACCCGCTTCAACCAGGCGGTCGCCGCCACCGGCCGGCTCTCCTCGACCAACCCGAACCTGCAGAACATTCCGGTGCGCACCGAGCTCGGCCAGCGCATCCGCCGCGCCTTCGTCGCCCCGCCGGGCCACGTGCTGCTGGTCGCCGACTACAGCCAGATCGAGCTGCGCCTGCTCGCCCACATCGCGGACGAGAAGACGCTGCTCGACGCCTTCGCCGCCGGCCAGGACATCCACCGTGCCACCGCCGCGGTGGTCCTCGGCGTGGCCCCTGAGCTGGTGACCGCCGAGCAGCGGCGGGCGGCGAAGACGATCAACTTCGGCATCCTCTACGGGATGAGCGCCTATGGCCTCAGCCAGGAGCTGGGGATCTCGACCAAGGAGGCCGACCGGTTCATCACCACCTACATGGGCCAGTATCCGGGGGTGAAGCGCTACATGGAGGAGACGCTGGAGAGCGCCGAGCGCGAAGGGAAGGTCGAGACCCTCTACGGCCGTGTCCGCTGGATGCCGGACATCAAGAGCAAGAACTGGAACCTGCGGGAGAACGCCCGGCGCATGGCGATCAACGCCCGCATCCAGGGGACGGCGGCGGACATCCTGAAGCTGGCGATGATCGCCGTCGACCGGCGGCTGCGCGACGAGCAGCCCGGGGCGCGCCTGCTGCTGACCGTCCATGACGAGCTGGTCCTCGAGGTCCCCGAGGAGCAGGCGGAGGCGGTGGCGCAGATCGTCAAGGCCGAGATGGCCGGGGTCGCCGATCTGAAGGTCCCCCTCGAGGTCGAAGCGGGGTGGGGGGTGAGCTGGTACGAGGCGAAGGGATAGTCTCTTCGCCCCGCTCCCTATCCCACCGCCACGGGCGCGTCCGCGTAGACGAACTCGACCGGCCGTTCCAACCCTTCGGACAGGCTCTTGTGGACCGGGCAGGTCAGCGCCGCGTTCTCGAGCTTCTTCTTCTGGTCCGCCGTGAGCCCGGCCGGCATCTGGATGGTGACCGGGATGGCGCTGATCCGGCGGGGGTTGGCCGCCATGTGCTTCTCCAGGCGGAAGGAGAGGCCGGTGAGGTCGATCCCCTCGCGCTCGCCGGCGATGGCGATCAGGGTCAGCATGCAGGCGCCGAGCGACGTCGCGGCGAGGTCGGTGGGGGAGAAGGAGCTGCCGTCCCCCTGGTTGTCCACCGGAGCCGCCGTCCGGATCACGGTCCCCGAGGGTCCGTGGGTCAGCTCCGTCCTCAGATTGCCGATGTATCTGCCGGTGATCTCGACCGCCATAGTCTGTTCCTCTCCTTTTGAAGTCGTTCCAGCCGTCCCTAGGATATCGTTCCGGCATGGAAACTTCATTCGACGGCCGTGTGGTGGTGGTCACCGGCGCCTCGCGGGGCATCGGCGAGGCGATCGCGGAGGCGTTCGCCGCGGCGGGGGCGCGGGTGGTGCTGGCGAGCCGCAAGCTCGAAGGGGTGGAGGCGGTAGCGGAGTGGCTCCGCGGCCAGGGGGGCGAGGCACTGGCCGTCGCCTGCCACACCGGCCGGGAGGCCGACGTCCAGAACCTGATGGCGCGCGCCCGCGAGGCCTTCGGCGGCGTCGACGTGCTGATCAACAACGCGGCGACCAATCCCCACTTCGGGCCGCTCCTCGACGCCGCCGAGAGCCACTGGGACAAGACCTTCGAGGTGAACCTCAAGGGGTACGTCCATGCGATTCGCGCCGCCGTGCCGCTGATGCGCGAGCGGGGCGGCGGCGCGATCGTCAACGTCGCCTCGGTGGCGGGGCTGGTGCCGCACGGCGGCCTGGGGCTCTACGGGGTGCTCAAGGCGGCCGTCCTGATGCTGACCCGGACGCTGGCGGTGGAGCTGGCGGCAGAGAACATCCGGGTGAACGCGATCGCTCCCGGGCTGATCCAGACCCGCTTCAGCGAGGCGCTGTGGTCCACGCCGGAGGCGCGGGACCGGGCCCTCGTCACCATCCCGCAGGGGAAGATGGGCCAGCCCGGGGACCTCACCGGCGCCGTCCTCTACCTGGCGGGCGACGCCGCCCGGTTCACCACCGGGGCGGTGCTGGTGATCGACGGCGGGCAGACCCTGGGTGGGGCGTACTAGGCCGGTTCGGTGCCCGCCTCTCCCGTCATTCTCTCCCCCAACCCTTCCACCTCGCGCAGGAAAGCGTCCGCCCTCCCCTCCAGCCACTCGGCCTCGAGCGACTCGAACAGGCGGTCGCGGCGGAGACGGTTGAGGCGGGCCAGGGCGATCAGGCCCGCTTCGTGGACGCGGCGGCGTTCGGCCCGCAGGAGGTTGTCGTCGGAAGCGGCGGCGAGCGACAGCGCCATCACCTTGCGCGCCCGCTCGGCGGCGGCCTCCTCGACGGCTTCGGCGAGCGAGGCTTCGAGCACGTGGGCGTCGTGGAGGTCGCCGAGGAGGTCCTGCAGCGCCTTGAAGCGCTTGACCACCGGGGCGGCTCCAGGGATCTCCTCCACCAGCGGCTCGAGGAGATAGCGCACCCGCTTGGCGCCGATCCGCGCCTTGTGGGCCGGTTTCTCGTCCTCCGCGTCGCTCACCCGGGCCAGATGGCTCTCCAGCTCCGCCACCTGTTGACGGAGGATTCCGGCGGCCGCCTCGGCCAAGGTGGCGCGGGGGCTCCTGGCGTCGAGGCGGATCTCGGCGCGGTAGACGGAGAGGCGGGCGCGCATCTCTTTTTCCAGCTTGTCGAACTCGTCCGCGACCTCGTCCTCCATATCCTCATAGGCGTGGCGCTTGCGCTCCTGCAGCCGGGCGAGCAGCCAGGAGAGGCCCGCCCGGTGATGGGAGGAGAGATGGGAGACGCGGCCGCGCAGCCAGTCGATCTGGACCTCCGTGTCGCGGCCCGGACCGGTGGAGCCGGCGAGGCGCTCCAGCCGCCGGGCGAGCTTCTTCGGGATGCTGTCGCCGAGCTGGGCGGCATAGGCCTTGAGGCAGCTCCGCAGGCGGCGCAGGCCGACGCGGAAGTCGTGCAGCGCTTCGGCATCCGCGGGATCGGCGAGGCGGGGCCGGGCTTCGGCGGCCTGGTCGAGAAAGGAGAGGGCGAGCAGGCGGGCCCCCTCCTCGGGGGGCCGGGAGAGGAGGCCGGGGATCATCGGTCCGCGAGATCCCGGAGCTGGCCCGGAGTCAGCGCCCAGAGCAGGTTCGCGGCGCCGGCGCCGACCTCGCCGGGGAACTCGAGCAGGCAGGCGCCCCCCTTGCGGAAGGCGAAGATCCGGCGCTCGGCGCCGGTCAGCAGCCAGGAGAGGATCAGGCTGAGGCTCGGCTCGTGCCCCACGGCGGCCACGGTCTCCGCCTTCTGCTTGCGCAGCCAGCGCAGGAAGTCGGCCGGAGCGGCCTCCGGGGAGAAGCTCCTCGATCTCGACCTCCTGGAGACCGCCGTAGACCGAATCGACGATGGCGCCGGTCTGGGCGGCGCGAGTCAGCGGGCTGGTCGCCAGCAGGTCGACGTGGGGCACGATCTCCTTCAAGCCCCGCGCTCCCTGCTTCATCTTCTTCCGGCCCTCGTCGGTCAGCGGGCGCAGCCGGTCGTCCTTGCCCGTCTTTTCGAAATCCTCGCGTTCCTCGGCGATCGCGTGGCGGATGAGAAGCAACTTCATCGGAGGCACCCCCAGTCGGAGGAAGGTATCGCAAAGCGCCGCAACGAAGAAGGGGCCGGAGGTGGCGGAACGGTGACGGTCGAACCGGCCGCTCTCGTGATACCGTTCCGGAGCCCGCGAAGCGGGACCCGCAGACCTGGGAATCCCCAGGGAGGATCGATCCAATGTCGGAAGGCCAGGGCATGCAACGGACGCCGCTCTACGAGTGCCATCTCGAGGCCGGAGCGCGCATGGTGGATTTCGCCGGCTGGGAGATGCCGGTGCAGTACGCCGGAGTGATCGACGAGCACCGGGCCGTGCGCACCGCCGCCGGCCTGTTCGACGTCTCCCACATGGGGGAGGTCGGGGTGCGGGGGGCCGGCGCCGAGGCCTTCCTGCAGCGGCTGACCCCCAACGACGTGACCAAGCTCGTCCCCGGGCGGGCGCACTACAGCGGGCTGCTGACCGGGCGCGGCACCTACGTCGACGACATCCTGATCTACCGGCTGGCCGCGGAAGAGTTCATGGTGGTGGTCAACGCCTCGAACGCCCGCCGCGACTTCGAATGGATCGCCTCGCGGGCCGCGGAGGAGAAGGCCGACGCCGAGGTGGTCGACGAGAGCCATCGCTACGCCCTGCTGGCCCTCCAGGGACCGCGGGCGCTGGAGATCCTGGCGCCGCTCGCCTCGCCGGACGTCTCCGGGCTCAAGTACTACGGCTTCGCTCGGGGGATGGTGGACGGCGCGCCGGCGCTGATCTCGCGGACCGGTTACACGGGGGAGGACGGCTTCGAGCTCTACCTCGCTCCCGAGGACGCCCCGGGCGTCTGGCGGCGGCTCCTCGCCGGCGGCGCCCTCCCCGCCGGCCTGGGGGCGCGCGACACCCTTCGCCTGGAGGCGGCGATGGCGCTCTACGGCCACGAGATCGACGAGACGACGACCCCCTTCGAAGCGGGCCTCGGCTGGGTGGTGAAGCTCGACAAGGGGGACTTCCTCGGCCGCGACGCCCTGCTCGCCCAGAAGTCCGAGGGGGTGCCGCGGAAGCTCGTGGGCTTCGAGGTGCGGGGCCGGGGAATCGCGCGGCAGGGGCACGGGGTTGTCTCCGAGAGCGCCAAGGTGGGCGACGTGACCAGCGGGACCTGGAGCCCGACGTTCGAGAAGGCGCTCGGTCTGGCCTACGTGCCGGCCGGGATGGCGGCGGCGGGCACGCCCCTGGCGCTCGACGTGCGCGGCAAGGCTCTGCCGGCGAGCGTCGTGGAGACTCCCTTCTACCGGCGGCCGCGACAACACAGTTGAGACAACATACTTGAGTTGAGGCTGATATCTTGACGGTTGACGGCATAAACCAGTAAACCGGAGGGCGAACGAGGCAATGTACCCGAAAGACTATCTCTATTCGAGAGAGCACGAGTGGGTCCACGTCGAGGAAGACATCTGCGTGCTCGGCATCACGGAGTTCGCGCAGCAGGAGCTGGGTGAGGTGGTCTTCGTCGAGCTGCCGGAGATCGGCCAGGTGTTCGACGCCAACGACGAGCTCGGCACCATCGAGTCGGTGAAGGCCGTCGCCGAGGTCTTCACCCCCGTGGCGGGCGAGATCGTCGAGGTCAACGACGCCGTGGCGGACGATCCCGAGCTGCTCAACGAGGACCCGCACGGCGACGGCTGGCTGATGAAGATCCGGTTCTCGTCCGCCGACGATCTCAAGGCCCTGATGAACGCCGAGGAGTACGAGGAGTTCGTGCAGAGTGGCGAAGCTTGAGCCTACGGCCGAGGCGGCTGCCGGGAACGCCGCCGGCCCGCCGGTCTCCGGCGGCGTCCTGAACCCCACCGACACCTTCGTCCGCCGCCACCTGGGACCGAGCGAGGGGGAGGTGCGGGAGATGCTGGCGGCGGCCGGCGCCGGTTCACTCGCCGAGCTGGTGCGCGAGACGGTCCCCGCGTCGATCCTGCGCGGCGCTCCCCTGGATCTCGCCGGGCTCCCGGCGGACCGCGAGCTCGGCGAGCAGGAGCTGCTCGCCGAGCTGCGGCGGATCGTGGGGAAGAACCGGGTCTGCCGCTCCTGGCTCGGTATGGGATACCACGGCTGCATCACGCCGGGGGTGATCCAGCGCAACATCCTCGAGAACCCCGGCTGGTACACCCAGTACACCCCCTACCAGTCCGAGATCTCGCAGGGCCGCCTGGAGGCGCTGCTCAACTTCCAGACCCTGGTGGCGGACCTGACCGGGCTGCCGGTCGCCAACGCCTCGCTGCTCGACGAGGGGACCGCCGCCGCCGAGGCGATGAACCTCTGCCATGGCGCCTCGGACGGCAAACGGAACGTCTTCTTCGTCGCCGGGGACTGCCACCCGCAGACGATCGGGGTGGTCAAGACCCGCGCCGGGGCGATCGGCGTCGAGATCCGGGTGGGCGATCCGGAGGCGATCGACTTCGCGGCGGGAGACCTCTTCGGCGTCCTCCTCCAGTATCCGGCGACCGACGGCCGGTTGATCGACTACCAGCCGCTCGCCGAGCGGGCCCACGCCGCCGGCGTGCTGGTGGTCGCGTCCACCGACCTGCTGGCCCTGACCCTGTTGCGCCCGCCGGGCGAATTCGGTGCCGACGTGGCGGTCGGCTCGGCGCAGCGGTTCGGCGTGCCGATGGGCTATGGCGGCCCGCACGCCGCCTTCCTCGCCACCCGCGACGCCTACAAGCGCCAGCTCCCGGGGCGGATCATCGGCGTCTCCCGCGACCGCCGTGGCAAGACCGCCTTCCGTATGGCGATGCAGACCCGCGAGCAGCACATCCGACGCGAGAAGGCGACCAGCAACATCTGCACGGCCCAGGTGCTGCTCGCCATCATGGCCAGCATGTACGCGGTCTACCACGGCCCGGAGGGACTGAAGGCGATTGCCCGCCGGGTGCACGCCCTGGCCGCCGCCCTGGCCGGGGGGCTGCGCCATCTCGGCTACGCGGTGGGCCGCGAGCCCTTCTTCGACACCCTGCGGGTGGGAACCGGAGACGCCGGCCAACGCTCCGCGGACGAGCTCCTGGCCGCCGCCGAGGCGCGGGGGATCAACCTGCGCAGGTTGGGCGAGCGCGCGGTCGGAGTCTCCCTGGACGAGACGGCGACCGCCGCCGACGTCGAGGAGCTGCTGGCGATTTTCGGCGGCGATCGCGCCGCCGGCCTTTCGGCCGAGCGTCTGGCGGAAGATGCCGACCTCGGCTTCCCGGCGCCGCACGCCCGCCGATCGGAGATCCTGACCCACCCGGTGTTCAACGGCTTCCACACCGAGCACGAGATGCTGCGCTACATCAAGCGCCTGGAGGCGCGCGACCTGTCGCTCGCCACCTCCATGATCCCGCTCGGCTCTTGCACCATGAAGCTCAACGCCACCTCCGAGATGGTGCCGGTCACCTGGCCCGAGATCGGCGCCCTCCATCCGTTCACCCCCGCCAGCCAGACCGAGGGGTACCGGGAGCTCTTCCGTTCGCTCGAGAGCTGGCTCTGCGAGATCACCGGCTTCGCCGCCTGCTCGCTGCAGCCGAACGCCGGCTCCCAGGGGGAGTACACGGGGCTGATGGTGATCCGCGCCTACCATCATGCCCGCGGCGACCGGCACCGCGACATCTGCCTGATCCCGGTCTCGGCGCATGGCACCAACCCGGCCTCGGCGGTGATGGCGGGGCTCGAGGTGGTGGTGGTCGCCTGCGATGAGGGGGGGAACGTGGACCTCGCCGATCTGCGGGCCAAGGCGGAGGCCAACCGCGACCGGCTGGCGGCGCTGATGGTGACCTATCCCTCGACCCACGGGGTGTTCGAGGAGGGGATCCGAGACATCTGCCGCATCGTCCACGACCACGGTGGGCAGGTCTACCTCGACGGCGCCAACATGAACGCCCAGGTGGGGCTCTGCCGGCCCGGCGACTACGGCGCCGACGTCTGCCACCTGAACCTGCACAAGACGTTCTGCATCCCGCACGGCGGCGGCGGTCCCGGCATGGGGCCGATCTGTGTGACCGAGTCCCTGGCCCCGTTCCTCCCGGGGCATCCGGTGGTGCCGACCGGCGGCGGCGAGGCGATCGGCCCGGTCTCGGCGGCCCCCTGGGGGAGCGCCAGCATCCTGCCGATCTCCTGGGTCTACATCGCCCTGATGGGCGGCGCCGGGCTCACCCGGGCCACCGGGATCGCCATCCTCAACGCCAACTACATGGCGGCCCGGTTGCGCGAGCACTACCCGCTGCTCTACACCGGCCGCCGGGGGCGGGTGGCCCACGAGTTCATTCTCGATCTCAGGCCCTTCAAGACCACCGCCGGCATCGAGGCCGAGGACGTGGCCAAGCGGCTGATGGACTTCAGCTTCCACGCCCCGACCATGTCCTTCCCGGTGCCCGGCACGCTGATGATCGAGCCGACCGAGAGCGAGTCGAAGCCCGAGCTCGACCGCTTCTGCGATGCCATGATCCGCATCCGCGAGGAGATCCGGGCGATCGAGCAGGGGCGGATGGACCGCCAGAACAACCCGCTCAAGAACGCTCCCCACACGGCGGACGACCTGACGGCGGACGTCTGGGACCGGCCGTACGGCCGCGAGCAGGCGGTCTTCCCCGCCCCGTGGGTGCGCGAGCGCAAGTTCTGGCCGTACGTCAACCGGGTGGACAACCCCTGGGGGGACCGCAACCTGGTGTGCACCTGCCCGCCGATGGAGTCCTATGTTTGAGCCCCGGCGGGCCGCGGAGTCCGGAGCGCGGTGACGGCGCCTTTGCGACCCGGGCCTTTCAGGCCCGCGGACGTCACCCGCGGGGACGCCGTCTTCCTGGGCCTCTTCCTGGCCTGCTGGGCCCTGAGCCTGCTGAGCTTCACCCGGGTGGTGGGGCTCGCCGGGAGCCTGCCGCTGACGCTCTACGGCTACTACAGCGTGGCGGTGGCGCTGGGCTGGGGCTTCGGCATCATCTACGTGCGCCGGACCTGGGGCCTCCCCGCCCCGGTCCGCCGCCGTTTCCTGCTGATCTACTACCTGGGACCGCCGGCCATCCTCGGGCTCCTGCGCTCCATGGCCCCCTGGACCGACCAGCGAGCGGCGCCGTTCGTTCCCCTCTACGCCCTCGGCGTCTTCAGCGCCCTCTTTCTCGTTCCGGTCACTATGAAGTTCCCCCGGCCCCTGCGGTAACGACGGCCTTCGGCATACCGCGTGCTAGCATCTTTTCCGTGATGACTTCCCTCGATCCCAGCCTTTCTATTGACGGCCTGGTCGCCGACCTCGCAGCGCGGGGATCGGCCCTCGTCGCCTACTCGGGTGGGGTCGACTCGGCGGTGGTGGCCGCCCTGGCCCACCGGGCTCTCGGGCGTCGCTTGCTGGCGGTGACAGCGGCGGCGGAGACGCTCGCCGGGGCGGAGCTGGACCATGCCCGGCGCCTGGCGGCCGAGATCGGGATGCGGCACGAGGTGGTCACCTACAACGAGCTGGACGATCCCGAGTTCGTGGCCAATCCGAGCTACCGGTGCTACGTCTGCCAGGGGATGCGGATGGGCACCATGGTCCGCCTGGCGGCCGAGCGCGGCTACGCGGTCGTCTGCGACGGCACCAACGCCTCCGACCCCGGTCCGGACCGGCCCGGGCTGCGCGCCGTCCGCGAGCGCGGCGTCTACTCCCCCCTGCTCGCCCATGGAGTGAGCAAGGAGGCGACCCGGGCCATCGCCCGCTCGCTCGGGCTCTCGGTCTGGGACCGTCCGGCCAACGCCTGCCTGTCGTCGCGCATCCCGCATGGCCAGGTGGTCACGCTCGGCAAGCTCCGCCGGGTCGAGGCCGCCGAGGACGTACTCGCCGAGGCCGGATTCCGCGTCGTGCGCGTGCGCCACGATCAGGGAGCGGCCCGCGTCGAGGTCGGCCCGGACGAGGTTTCGCGCCTGGCGGAGATCTGGGGCGAGCTCGAGCCGCGCCTGCGCTCCCTGGGCTTCGAGCGGGTCGCCTACGACCCGGGGGGCTACCGCCGGGGCGGCGCGGACCTGGGTTCCCCTCCGTCGTGAATCCCGATCAGCTCAGGAAGCTCCTGGAGGCGGTCGCCGCCGGAGAGCGGACCCCCGAGGCCGCCCTGGGCGACCTCGCCGAGCTCCCCTACGCCGACCTCGGCTTCGCCAAGCTGGATTTTCACCGCGAGCTGCGCAACGGTCTTCCCGAAGCCGTCTACGCCGAGGGGAAGCGGACCGAAGACCTGCAGGCGATCGCGGAGCGGATGATCCAGGCCCACGGCAAGGTGCTGGTCACCCGGGTGCGCCCCGAGGCGGCGGCGGCGCTGCTGGCCGACCATCCGGAAGCCGTCTACCACGAGCGGGCGCGGATCTTCACCTTCGGCCAGGGGGCGCCGCTGCCCGGCCATGTCGCCGTGCTCGCCGCCGGGACCTCGGATTTAGGGGTAGCGGAGGAGGCGGCGGTCTGCGCCTCCTGGTTCGGGCACCAGGTCGAGCGCTGCTACGACGTGGGGGTCGCCGGCCTGCATCGGCTGCTGGGCAATCTTCCCGCCATCCGCCGCGCCGACGTGGTGGTCGCTGTCGCCGGTATGGACGGCGCCCTGCCCACCGTGGTCGCCAGCCTGGTCCCCGCTCCGGTGGTCGCCGTGCCCACCAGTGTCGGTTACGGGGCGAGCTTCGGCGGCCTGGCGGCCCTGCTGACCATGCTGAACGCCTGCGCTCCCGGGATCGGGGTGGTGAACATCGACAACGGCTACGGCGCCGCGGTGCTGGCCAGCCGGATCGCCCGCGGGTCTCGAGCCTCTCAGGCTTCTCAGGGTAACCGTTCGGCGAGCATCGCGTCCCCGTAGGAGTAGAACCGGTAGCCCTCCCGGACTGCCTCCGCATAGGCGGCGAGCACCCGCTCGCGCCCGGCCAGGGCGGAGACCAGCATCAGCAGGGTAGAGCAGGGGAGGTGGAAGTTGGTGAGCAGCGCGTCCACCGCCCGGAAGCGGAACCCGGGGGTGATGAAGAGCTCCGTCGCGCCGCTCCCGGCCCGCACCTCGCCGTCCCCGGCCTTCGCCGCGCTCTCCAGGGTGCGGACGACCGTGGTCCCCACCGCCACAATCCGCCTCCCGGCCGTCCGGGCGCGCCGGACCGCCCCGGCGGCCTCCTCGCCGATCTCGTAGCGCTCGCTCTCCATCCGGTGCTCCTCGACCCGCTCGGCGGCGACCGGCTTGAAGGTGCCGAGGCCGACGTGGAGCGTCAACCGCGCCGTCTCGACGCCGGCCGCCTCGATCTCCCGCAGGAGCTCCGCGGTGAAATGGAGGCCGGCGGTGGGGGCGGCCACGGCGCCGGGCCGGCGGGCGAAGACGGTCTGATAACGCTCGCGGTCTTCGGGGGTGTCCGGGCGGTGGATGTAGGGGGGGAGGGGGATGTGCCCCAGCCGGTCGAGGTGGGGCTCGATCGGCTCGGAGAAGCGCAGGCGGTAGCGGTGGGAGGGGCCGTCCTCGCGCTTGTCGACGACCTCGGCGGCGAGCCCCTCCTCGATCCGGATCAAGGAACCGGTCCGGGCGCGGCGCCCCGGCTTGACCAGGGCCTCCCACTCGCGGTCGGCGAGGCGCTCGAGGAGCAGGATCTCCATCTTGCCGCCCCCGGCGCTCCGGCCGTGCAGCCGCGCCGGGATCACCCGCGTGTCGTTGAGCACCAGCAGGTCGCCCGGCCGCAGCAGGCGGGGCAGGTCGCGCACCCGGGCGTGGCGGTCGGAACCCTGGCGGTCGAGCACCAGCAGGCGGCTCTCGCCGCGCGGCGCGGGCTCCTGGGCGATGCTCGCCGGCGGCAGGTCGTAGTCGAAGTCGCGGGTCAGCACTTCAGGAGATCGGAGCCTCGCGCAGGACGTTGACCGCCACCAGCAGGGCGAGCAGCATGACGCCGCCCGCGGCCCAGAACGGCCAGCCGGCGCCGGCCGCGCCGAAGATCAGGGTACCGGCCGGCGGCCCCAGGATGCGGGCGAGGGCGCCGAAGGAGCGGGAGAGGCCGATCGTGCTCCCCTGCGACTCCTCGCTGGTGAGGCGGCTCAGCAGTCCGAGGCTGGAAGGGCTGTGGATTCCCTGTCCGACCGCGAGCAGGAGGAGGCCGGCGAAGAAGAGCCAGAGCTGCGTCCAGACCGGTGGGATGGCCATGGGCGCCAGGGGAAGCAGGGCGAGCCCCAGCGCCATCAGGACGATCCCCGAGAGGATCAGCCGGCGCTCGCCGAACCGCTGGACCAGCCGGCCGATGAGGCCCCCCTGTACGACCACCAGCACCACGCCCACGAACACGAACAGCCACGAGGTCTCACGGTGGCCGAAGCCGAAGCGGGCCTGGCAGAAGAGGGCGAGCGTCGTCTCCATCATCGAGAAGCCGAACATCACCAGGAAGAAGAGGACCATCAGCCCGCGCAGGGGGGAGTCGCGCCAGACCTCCCGCAGCTCGGCGATGCCGAGCCACGAGCCGCCGCGGCCCTGACGGACAGCCGCTCCTCGCCGCAGCTCGGGCGACAGCGACTCCGGCAGGCTGAATGACGCGATCAGCAGGTTGAGCCCGGCGAGGATCGCGGCGGCGGCCGGCACCAGCCGCGGGCCGAGGTGCGCCAGGGAGCTCGATACGCTCCCGAGCTGGGCCAGGAGGCCGCCGAGCGCCGGCCCGAGGACGAAGCCGAGCCCGAAGGCAGCCCCCACCAGCCCCATCGCCCTGGAGCGCTCGGCGGGGGAGGAGACGTCGGCCATGTAGGCCTGGGCGATAGCGTAGTTGGCCGCCGCCACCCCGGAGAGCGAGCGGGCGAGCAGCAGCACGGCGTAAGAGGGAGCGGCCGCGAAGATCGCATAGGAGAGGACGCTGCCGGCGATCGAGGCGAGCAGCACCGGCCGCCGGCCGACGCGGTCCGAAAGGCGCCCGAGGAGCGGCGCGAAGAGGAGCTGGGTCAGGCTGTAGGAGGAGAAGAGCAGGCCGATCTGGAGCGGCGTGGCCTTGAACTCCTGCGCATAGAAAGTCAGGAACGGCAGGATCATGCCGAACCCGATCAGGTCGAGCAGGATGGTCAGGAAGACCGTGAGGAGCGCCCGGCGCCGTGGCGCCGCCGTCCGGGGTGCGTTCGGGTCGTTCACGGGGGCGGGAGTGTAGCACCCCCGAGCTCCACCGCCCCGGCGGGCCGGGCGCGGGGATCGAGGGCATCCCGCAGGCCGTCGGCCAGCAGGTTGAAGGCGATCACCGTCAGCGCCAGGGCGGCGCCGGGGAAGGTGGCGATCCACCAGGACTGGATGAGCACGTCGTGGCCTTCCGAGATCAGGTTCCCCCAGCTCGGGGTGGGCGGCTGGATGCCAAGGCCGAGAAAGGAGAGCGAGGCTTCGAGGAGGATCAGGTCGCCGATCAGCAGCGTCGCCCTGATGACCACCGGCGTGAGGGCGTTGGGCAGCAGATGCCGCCAGAGGATGGCGAGCGGGTGTTGCCCCATGGCCCGGGCGGCGAGGGCGAACTCCCGGTGCTTGAGGCCGAGGAGCTCGGCCCGGGTCAGCCGGCTGATCCCCATCCAGCCGGTGGAGCCGAGGAGACCCACGACCGCCACCGGCCCCGGGCGGAAGAAGGCGGCCAGCGCCAGCATCAGGAACAGCCAGGGGAAGGCGAGGAGGGCATCCACTCCCCGCATCAGCACGGCGTCGAGAAAGCGGCCGCCGAGCGCGGCGGCCGATCCCACGGCGAGGCCGAGGGTGAGGGCCAGCGCCACGGAGAACAGCCCCACGGCGAGCGAGACGCGGGCGCCGTAGAGGACGCGGGAGAGGAGGTCCCGGCCGAAGCGATCGCTGCCGAGCAGGAAGAGCCGGCGGTCGGCGACCCCGAGGGAGGTCAGGTTCAGCACCTGGGAGGCGGGGAGGGTCTCGGCGACGCCGAGGCGCTCGATCGCGAGGCCCGTGGAGGTGCGCCGCACCCGGTCCGCCAGGCGCCAGGAGCCGTCCGCCAGGTGGACCGCCGCCAGCTCGGTCCCGGGGGGCCGGTAGTTGCCGGCCGGCGGATCGAGCTGCTCGTCCGGAGCGTAGGGGGCGAGGAGGGGAGCCGCCAGGGCGGTCACGATCAGGGCGAGGATCAACCCGCCTCCCCAGGCGAGCGAGGGGGAGAACCGCCTAGGCATCGCGCACCCGCGGATCGACCAGCGCGTGGAGCACGTCGGCCAGGAGGTTGCCCAGGATCACCAGCGTGGCGCTCAACGCGGTGGCGCCCAGGATGAGCGGGTAGTCGCGGGCGAGGACGGCGCCGTAGGTGAGCCGGCCGAGACCGGGCCAGGAGAAGACGACCTCGGCGATCAGCGAGCCGGAGAGCAGCAGCGGCAGCGAAATCGAGAAGACCTGGATCAGCGGCACGATCGCGTTGCGCAGGCCGTGCACCCAGACGACCCGCCGCCCGGAGAGCCCCTTGGCCCGGGCGGTCCGGATGTAGTCCTGGCTCATCACCTCGATCAGGCTGCCGCGCAGGAAGCGGGCGGTGCCGCCGGCCGTACCGAGACCAATCACCAGGGCGGGGATCACCAGGTGGCGTGCCAGGTCGAGCAGCCTTTGCGCCGGGGTCAGGAGGTCGGCGTCCACCGAGCGCATGTGGCTCGCCGGCAGCACCGGCCAGACATAGGAGAGGAGCAGGATCGCCATCAGCCCCAGCCAGAAGATCGGCAGGGAGTAGAGGAGGAGGGTGACGACGCGAACGGCGTGGTCCAGGGCCGATCCCCGCCTCAGGGCGGAGGCGATGCCGAGCAGCAGGGCCAGGGCGTACTCGACGGCGAGGCCGGAGAGGGCAAGGATCGCCGTGGCCGGCAGGACCTCGATCATCGCGGTGGAGACGGGCCGCTGCTGAGAGAGCGAGATGCCCCAGTCCCACCGCGCCACCGAGGTAAGCCAGCGAAGGTACTGCTCGGGCAAGGGACGGTCGAGACCATAGATCTGCCGGAGCTGCCGGTGCTGGGCCGGAGAGAGGTGCTGGCTCTCGAAGCTGTCGACCGGATCGCCCGGGATCAGGTGGAGGAAGAAGAAGGTAAGAGTGAGGACCAGCAGCAGGAGCAGCAGCGAGGCGGCGAGGCGCCGCAGAAGAAAGCCGGACAAGGTGTGCCGAAGAGGCCCGCCGGGGTGGCTAGCCCCGCGGCGCGACCCACCATTCCTTCAGGTTGAAGAAGGTGTAGTTCACCGTGGGTTTCGCATCGCGCAACCGGCGGTTGACGGCGGTCAGCCGTTGCGACTCCCAGAGGAAGGTGAGCGGCTGGTCGCGATGGATGATCTGCTGGATCCGGTTCAGGTAGGGCCGTTCGGCCAGGACGTCCGTCTGCGCCTGTGCCGTGTCGATGAGGCGGTCCACCTCGGGGTTCCGGTAGCGGACGACGTTGCCCTGCTCTCCGATCGAGCGGCTGTGGAAGTTGTTCGTCAGGTCGAGGCTGGTGTCCATGGTGTAGCCGAACATCGCCGCGTCGTACCTGCCGGCGTTGGTCTGCGAGATCAGGGTGTTGAATTCGACCTGCCGGGGGGTGACGCGGATGCCTATCTTCTTGAGCTGGTCCTGGATCATTACCGTGGCGTCGGTGCGCAACTGGTTGCCGGCGTTGGTGAGCAGCTCGAAGGCAAAGGGCTTGCCGTCCCGGTCGAGGAGGCCGTCGCCGTCCGTGTCCTTCCACCCCTTGGCGGCGAGGATGCGGCGCGCCTCGGCCGGATCGTACGGCCAGGGCCGGAGCGACGGGTCGTGGGCCCAGACTGTCGAGATGACGGGCGAGTCCGCCACCCGGCCGAAGGGGCCGAGGACTGTGTCCACGATCTTCTGGCGGTCGATGGCGAGGGTCAGGGCCCGCCGCACCTCGGGGTCCTTGAACAGCGGGTTGTCGTTGTTCCAGTCGACAGACACGTAGAGGTTGGTCCAGTAGGGGATCATCGCCAGCCGGGGGTTGGCTTTGACCCGCGCCACGTCGGCCGGGGCGATCTGCGGCACGATGTCGACCTCGCCGCTCAGGAGCTGACTGAAGCCGGCCGCCTGGTCGGGAATCTGGCGGATCACGACCCGGTCGAGGCGGGGGAGGCCCTGCTCGTAGTAGCGGTCGTTCCGCTTCAGGACGACCTGCTGCTGGGGCTCCCAGGACGCGATCGTGAACGGGCCGTCGACCACCAGATGCTGGCGGAACCAGTCGGCGCTCTTCCGCCATTGGGCGAAGGGGATCTGCTCCCAGGCGTGCCTGGGGAGGATCGCCCCCTCATTGGCGTCGAGGAACTGCTTGGCATAGACCCGCGAGAAATGGAAGCGGACGGTCCGCGGGTCCACCGCCTCGACGCCGGTGACCCAGCGCTTCGCGTCGGCGTTCTCCCAGGCGATGTCGGGATCGCGCTGCGCCGTCCAGGTCCAGCACACGTCATCGGCGGTCACCGGCACGCCGTCGCTCCAGACCACGCCTTCCTGCAGATGGAAGGTGATCGTCTTGTGATCGGGGGACCACTCCCAGCTCTTCGCCAGCGAGGGCGCGAAGGAGGGCGGATGCTGCTGGAAGTCGGGCTGCTCCTCGGCGAGGTGGAGGAACATCCGGAACTGCACCTCGTGGGTGATCTGGCTCGACGGGACGGTCAGCTCATTGACCCCGTTGGGCTCGGCGGCCCACACAACCACCACCGTGCCGCCGCGCCGGGGAATGGAGGAGCCCACTCCGGTGGAGCTTTCCTGAGCATGGCGGCAGCCGGCGACGAGCAGGGCGCCGGCGAGGCCGGCAGCGAAAAAGTTCAGAGCTCTGGAGCTTCGCATGGGGCAGGGCGATGGTACTCGACGGAGCTTGGAAAAAGAAGGCCAGCCGGATCTCCGGACCCCCGGTGCTATCCTTGGGACGGCATGGAACGCGTCGCGCCCTCCGCCTCCTCGCGCAAGCTCCTGATCGCCTCGCTGGTCTTCGGGCTCTTCGTCCTCTGCGACATCGCGCTGTTCGGCTGGATGATCTTCCGGTCGCTCTCCCAGCGGGAGGTCGAGCGGGTGCTGCTCGAGACCCGCACCGAGGCCGAGAAGCTGGCGCAGCAGATCGCCCGCCGCGCCGACCGCGAGGGCAAGGACCTCTACACGGCCGTGGCCTACGAGCGGGAGACGCAGACCTACATCGACCAGATGATGCGCCAGCGAGAGCTGGTGAAGCGGGTCGAGATCCACGACAAGAGGGGCCGCCTCGTCTACGAGGGGCGCAGCGAGACGAGGCTGCGGACGGAGCCCGAGGCGGGCTCTCCGCCCGCGATCGCGACGCCGGTCATCACCTCCCCCGAGTTGCAGCAGCACGTGGAGCCGCCGCGCTTGGAGCCGCGGACCGAGAGCCGGGTCCGGGAGGCGGAATCCACCTTCCAGGTGCCCGACATCCAGGTGCCGATCGGCGAGTACGGGCAGCTCCAGATCGGCATCAGCCCCCTGCAGCTCAGCCGGCGGATCGAGTTGCTGCGCAGCGACCTGGTCCGTCAGACGTCGCTGATCGCCATCTTTTCGATGCTGCTGCTGGTTTCGGCCTACGTGGTCGTCTGGCTGGTCCTCCGGCGCTCGCAACGACTCGAGGTCCAGGCGGCCGAGGCCGAGCGGCTGGCCTACCTCGGCACCCTCGCCTCCGGGCTGGCGCACGAGATCCGCAACCCGCTGAACTCGCTCAACCTCAACATGCAGATGCTGGAGGAGGAGATCGACGAGCACGGCTCGGCCCCGACGGGCAAGCGCCTGCTGTCGATCACCCGCTCGGAGCTCAGCCGGCTCGAGCGGCTGGTCTCGGACTTCCTCGCCTACGCCAAGCCCCGTCCCCTCGAGCTCGAGGAAGTGCCCGCCGCGCGACCGCTCGAGCGGGTGCGGGAGGTGCTCGCGGGGGAGATCCAGAATCGGCGGGCCCAGGTGGAGATCGAGGATCGGAGCGGCGGCGCGCGCATCCGGATCGATCCCGCGCAGATGAACCAGCTCCTGCTCAACCTGGCGCAGAACGCCTTCGCCGCCGCCGAGGAGGCGGGGCGCCGGCCGATCCTCCGGCTCGCCGCCGTCCGCCAGGGTCCGGCGGTCCACCTGGAGCTTACGGACAACGGCATCGGCATGACGGAAGAGGAAAAGGCGAAGATCTTCGAGATCTTCTACTCCACCCGGAAGGGAGGAACCGGTCTCGGGCTCGCCGTCGTCGAGCGGATCGCTCGCGCCCACGGCGGCCGGATCTCCGTCCGCAGCGCCAAGGGGGCGGGTACCACGGTCATGGTCGAGCTGCCCGCCTCCGGCTCGTCCGAGCCCTTCCCGCGCCCGGCGATAGAGACCGCGGTCGCCTGAGCCTCCACGGAACAGAAAAGAAAGGGGCGCCCACGGCGGGGCGCCCTTACGGATCCGCGTCTCGGAGCTGTCTCAGCTGATCGCGATCTTCCGCGGCTTGGCCTGCTCGGCCTTGGGGACCGTGAGGGTCAGGATGCCGTTCTCGAAGGAGGCCTGGACCCCCTCGGCGTTGACCTGGTTGGGCAGAGCGAAGGCGCGGCTGAAGGTGCCGTAGGTCCGCTCGATGCGGTGGAAGCTCTCCTTCTTGACGTCGCGCTCGTACTTCCGCTCGCCGCTGAGGCGCAGGACGTTGTTCTCCAGGGTGATCTGGATGTCCTCCTTGGTCAGGCCGGGCAGCTCGGCCTGGAGGCGGTAGCCCTCCTCGGTCTCCTGGATATCCACCGGCGGCACCCAGCTCCGGTTGGACACCTCCTCGCCCTGCAAGTCATTGAAGAAGCTCTCAAACAGCCGGGAGAGGGGCTCGCGGTTCAGATAGGCGGCGGCATTGGGATTCCAGCGGGTCACGTTGTTCAACATGGTCATTTCCTCCTTGGGTTCCTCGGATTCGGATCGATTCGGGACGGTCGAGCCGGCGTTCTGCCATACCCACCGTCGAGGAAAATGATAAATCGACGCTAAGATCCTGTCAACCCCCTTCGGTAACAATCTTTAGTTGTTGTCGATCATGTTTGGCTTCCGCCCACAGAAAACCCCGCCGCGAACGGCGGGGCCGAGGAGAGAAAAGGCGAAATTGAGCTTATCGAGCTAAGATCCTGACATCTCCTCCACGTCCTCGGGCAGCGCGAACTGCTCGGGGTCGTCGTTGCCGCAGGACTGGCAGAGGATCTCGGAGATCTTGCCCTCCTCCCATTCGAAGACGTAGCAGGGGGTCTCGCACTCCAGGCAGATCAGGTACTCCGGGCTGGCCATGGTCTAGCCTCCGTGTCGGGGATTGGAATCGATGACTCGCCCGCCGTGGCTCGGCGGAACCGCTGGAGCGCCGCGACCAGCGCGCCGGGGCTCTCCATATGAAGAGCGTGGCCGCAGCCGGGGAGGATTTCCAGAGAGGCCTGGGGGATCGCCGCCGCCATCGCCCGCGCGGTCGCGGCAGTGAACAGCCCGTCGTGCTCCGCCCAGATCACGGCCACCGGCATGCGCAGTCGGGCGAGGTCGGCATCGTCGAAGGTGTCCGGCTCGGAGAGGCCGGCGAGAACGTTGCGAACCGCCGGCGAGGTGTAGGCCCGGAGGAAGGTGGCCCGGGAGAGGTGCATGATCCAGGGCACCCGGACGAACAGCGCCTGGTAGAGACGGTCGACCCCGGCGAGATCTTGCACTGTCACCAGCGACTGGATCGTGTCCCAGTCCTGGTGGCGGTAGCCGCCGGCGTCGATCAGCGCCAGCCGGGAGACTCGCTCGGGGCGCTCCAGGGCCAGACGGACCGCCATCCACCCTCCCAGGCTGATGCCGGTCAGGGTGACCGGCCGGCCGCCGAGCTCCTCGTCCATCAACCTCAGCAGGACCTCGATCGCCGGCGCGATCCCCAGCCCGCCGCCCGGGCAACGGGTGCCGCCGAGCGCCGACAGCTCGGGCACCAGCATCCGGCAACTCCGCCGCAACCGCCGCATCACCGGCGCCCAGGTCGCGGCGACCGAGCCCAGGCCGTGGAGCAGTACCCAGGGCTCGCCCTCCTCGGGGCCGATGACGTAATAGACGAGCGACACCGGGCCGATCTCCAGGTCTACGCTGAGGGTCCGGCGCTCGGCGCCCAGCAGGCGCAGGTAGAGGGCGGTGATACGGTTGAAGAGCTTCACCAGCATGGCCGTATGTTTCTCCAGGAGAAGAGCCACAGCAAGAAGGATACCCGCGGCATTGACCAGGCGCCACGCCTGTGGTAGTTTCCGCCGTCCACGCCTCTGTGGCGCGACTCTGGGAGTGTTCCTCATGTATGCAGTGATCCAAAGCGGCGGTAAGCAATACCGCGTCGCTCCGGGCGACGTGATCGACGTGGAGCTCCTCGGCGAGCCGGGCGAGGGTGGCTCCCTTCGCTTCGACCAGGTCCTCCTGGTGACCGGCGACAACGGCCCGCAGCTCGGCAAGGCGCTCGAAGGCGCCGCCGTGACCGCCTCCCTGGTGGGCGAGGTGAAGGGACCGAAGATCCGCGTGTTCAAGAAGAAGCGGCGCCAGACCTTCCGGCGGACGACCGGTCACCGGCAGCACATGCACCGGGTCCGCATCGACGAGATCCAGTTGCCGTCCTCCCGTTGAGGCACGGCGCGAGAGAGAGGTATCAGTCATGGCACATAAAAAAGGACAGGGCTCCAGCCGGAACGGCCGCGACTCGAACTCGCAGCACCTGGGCGTCAAGGCCTTTGGCGGCGAGCAGGTGACCGGCGGCACGATCCTCGTGCGGCAGCGGGGAACCAAGTTCTTCCCCGGCGACAACGTCGGCCGCGGCAAGGACGACACCCTCTTCGCCAAGGCGGACGGTTTCGTCAAGTTCCAGAACCGTGGGCGGCGCGGGACCTTCATCCACATCCTGCTGCCCGGCGAGATCCCCACCGAGACCGAGACGGCCGGCTCCACCGCCGCGGCCGAGTAGATTTTCTTCCGGAGCCGGGCGAATCCGTCCGGCTCCGCGCGACATTTCTTCCGACTTCCCCGAAACCGCCTTGATTTTCCTCGACGAAGCCAGAATCCACGTCCGCGCCGGGCGGGGTGGCAACGGCGTCGTGGCGTTCCGCCGCGAGAAGTACGTCCCCCGCGGCGGCCCCTCCGGCGGCGACGGAGGGAACGGGGGATCGGTCCACCTCGTCGGCCTCGCCAACCGCAACACCCTCTACCACCTCCGCTTCACCTCTCTCTACGCGGCCCAGCGCGGGCGGCACGGCGAGGGCTCCAACAAGTCCGGCCGGGAGGGCGAGGACCTCGAGATCCCGGTGCCGCTCGGCACCGTCGTCTACGACGAGGAGAGCGGCGAGATGCTCGGCGAGATCCTCGCCGACGGCGAGCGTCTGCTCGTCGCGGCCGGCGGCCGGGGAGGGCGAGGCAACGCTCGCTTCGCCACCGCGACCAACCAGGCGCCCCGCCGCGCCGATCCCGGCCAGGATGGCGGCGAGCGGCGCCTCCGCCTGGAGCTCAAGCTGCTCGCCGACGTCGGCGTGATCGGCCTTCCCAACGCCGGCAAGTCGACCCTTATCAGCGTCGTCTCGGCGGCGCGGCCGAAGATCGCCGACTACCCGTTCACCACCCTCATCCCCCAGCTCGGCGTGGTGGCCGAAGGCCCTCTCGCCGAGCCCTTCGTCATCGCCGACCTGCCCGGCCTGATCGCCGGCGCGGCGCAGGGGGCCGGGTCTCGGCATCCAGTTCCTCCGCCACGTCGAGCGCTGCCGGGTGCTGCTGCACCTGGTCGACCTCTCGGACCCCGAAGGGAGCGCCGCCGCCGAGCTCGCGGTGGTCGAGTACGAGCTCGGAGAGTTCAATCCGGAGCTCATGGAACGGCCGCGTCTGGTCGTGGGGAGCAAGCTCGACTCGGGGCTGGACGAGCGGCGCGAGGAGCTGCGGGCGGCGGCCCGGGAGCGGGGTCTGCCCTACCGCGAGATCAGCTCGGCCACCGGCGAAGGGATCCCGGCGCTGGTCTCCGACCTCTCCCGGCGGCTCGAGATCGCGAAGCCCCGTTCCCAGCCCGCCAGTCCCGCTGATCCCTCCGGCATCGCTGGAGAATGAAAACGTCTCCGGGGCTGTTGCGGGAAAGGGCGCGCGGATGAAGATCGGTCTCTTCGGCGGCAGCTTCGACCCGATCCACCGCGGTCACATCGATCCCGTCCGCGAGGCGAGGCGGGCCCTCGGGCTCGACCGGGTGATCTACCTGCCGACCGCGCGGCCGCCGCACAAGCCGGGCCGGGCGCTGGCGCCGGCGCTTCGCCGCTACACGATGGTGGAGCTGGCGCTGCTCGGCGACGAGGGGCTCGAGGTCTCGGCGCACGAGCTGACCCCGGACCGCCCCGCGTACACGATCGAGACGCTGGAGCACTTCCGGCGCGAGATGCCGGAGGCCGAGCTCTACCTGCTCATCGGCGGCGACTCGTTCGCCGACCTCCATCACTGGGTTCGCTGGCGGGAGATCCCGGACGCGGCCCGGCTGGTGGTTCTCACCCGTCCCGGGTGGGACCTGGAAGCGGTCCCGCTCCACCCCGAGGTGGCCGAGCTGGCGCGTACGGACAGGGTCGTGCCGCTACGGCTGACCCCGGTCGACGTCTCCTCGACCCACCTGCGGGAATTGTTGGCCGCCGGCCTCCCCCTCCCCGAGGGGGCGGTCCCGAACCTGGTGGTACGATACGTGCAAAAATACAGACTGTACCGATGAATCCAGAACCCGTCACTCAACCGACCCCGGTCCCTACCCTCGACAGAGTCCGCCAGGCCGTCTTCGCCGCCGACGATCGCAAGGCGGTGGACCTCAAGGTCCTGCACCTCGAGAAGGTAACGGACTTCACCGACTACTTCATGATCTGCAGCGGCACCAGCGAGCGCCAGGTACAGGCGATCGCGGACGCCGTGCAGGAGAAGCTGCGCGAGCACCGCGTGCGCCCTCTTCACGTCGAGGGGTACAACCGGGCACAGTGGGTGCTGATCGACTACGGCGACCTCGTGGTCCACGTCTTCCAGGAGGAGCAGCGGCGCTATTACGCCCTGGAGCGCCTCTGGGGAGACGCTCCCGAGGTGTCGGCCGGGTTCCGCGTGTGACCGCGGCCTCCCTCCTCTCTCTCGGCCGCCTGCTGCAGGACTTCCCTGTCCTGGCCGAGAGCCTGCGAGGGGTGGACCGCGCCGCCGCCACCGAGGCACCGGTGCTGATCCTGGGCGAGCCGGGCAGCGGCCGCTCGACCCTCGCCCGCGCCCTCCACGGCGCCAGCCCGCGCTCCGCAGGCCCCCTGATCGAGGTGGACCCCGGCGCGATTCCCAGCCCTCTTTTCGAAAGCGAGTTCTTCGGCTACCGCGCTGGCGCCTTCACCGGCGCCGGGCAGGCGGCCGAGGGGCGGGTGGCCCGCGCCGAGGGCGGGACGCTGGTGCTCGACCACATCGAAGAGCTGCCGTTGTCCGCCCAGCCGAAGCTGCTGCGGCTGGTGGCGGAGAGGCGCTACTCCCCCCTGGCGGGGGCGGAGACGGCGGCGGACGTCCGCTTCGTCGCCATCGGCTCCGAGGACCTCCCCCGGCGCGTCGCCCGCGAAACCTTCCGTCCAGACCTCTTCTACCGCCTGGAGGTCCTCGCCTTCCGCGTGCCGCCGCTCCGCGAGCGGCGGGCGGACCTGCCGGCGATTCTCGACTACCTGCTGGCCGATCTCGGTGAGCGCTTCGGCGTCCGCGACCCGGCGCTGTCCGCGCCCGCTCAGGGCTGGATGCTGGAGCACCCCTGGCCGGGCAACCTCCGGCAGCTCCGCAACACCCTCGAGCGCGCCCTGATCCTGAACGAAGGGGAGGGACCGGTCGATCCGCCGGCCCCCGAAGGGCTGCTCGAGGCGCGCCCCCGGCCGCTCGTCGAGGTTGAAAAGGAGCAGATCAAGAACGCCCTCGCCTATACCCGCGGCCACCAGGGCCGCGCCGCCGAGCTCCTCGGCATCAGCCGCAAGGCCTTGTGGGAGAAGCGGCGGCGGTATGGAATCCCCTGATTCTGGAGTTTAGATTTTGGATTCGGGCTGGAGGGTGGGTACCGGCGGCGGCTCCCCTTCGCGGTGTCCGAGCCAGGATTCCCACTCCCCGATAGAACGCAGCAGATCGGCGATGTCGATCCCCAGCGCGGCAGGGGAGTAGGGCGCCAGCCGCCGCCGCGCCTTGGCGAGGGTGCGGCGAGGGGCCTCATTCCTCTTCAGGTCCAGGAATTGGTGCAGGGCGGCGGCAACCTGGATCAGGCCCTGGAAGAGATTCCGGGGCTCCGGGGTGGTCGAGCGCCAGATCTCCTCCCAGGCCTCGTGGGCCGCGAAGAAGAGCCCTCGATTGAACAGGTCGATCCCCTGCCGAAACAGCCGTTCGCGCTCTTCAGGGGAGAGATCGGGATGGAGGACCCTAGAATCCAAAATCCGCTTTTGTCTCGGGCTCGGCCAGGGAGTCGAGCAGGTCCGCCGGCAAGCTGAGGCCCGGGTGGACCCGCTTGCACAGCTCGCGCAGGCGGCGCAGATCGACCTCGGGGAGCTCGCGGAAGACCTCGACCACCGCCGGGTCGAGCTGCTGGCCGGCCACGCGCAGCAACTCGTTCACGGCCACCTGGTGCGGGCGTGCCCGCCGGTAGGGGCGGTCGGAGGTGATCGCGTCGTAGGTGTCCACCACGGCGAAGATGCGGGCGCTCAAGGGGATGCTCTCGGCGGCGATGCCGCGCGGGTAGCCCTGGCCGTCCCACCGCTCATGGTGGCTGTAGATGATCTCGAGCGCCGCCGGCTGCAGGAAGCTGACCTCGGCCAGCATGTCGAACCCCCAGGTGGGGTGCTGCTTCATGATGTGCCATTCCTCGTCGGTGAGCGGCCCCATCTTGCGCAGGATCTCGTCGGGCACGACCATCTTGCCGACGTCGTGGAGGAGGGCTCCCCACTCGATCGCCTTGAGCGGCTCGCCGTGGAGCCCCATGGCCTTGGCGAGGGCTACCGCGTAGAGGGCGACGCGGAAGGAGTGGCCGGAGGTCTCGTGGTCACGGGCGTCGGCCGCCGTCACCACCGCGCCGACCGCCTCGACGTACGAGCGCTCGCGGGCGCGCTGCGACTCTTCGAGCGAGACCGCGAGCGACCGGAAGGTCTCCTCGATGAGCTGGACCTCGCTGCCGCCGCCGGCGGTCGGGAAATCGTTCTGGAGCTGTCCCGTGCGCGCCATCTGGGACATGGTGCGGGCCAGCCGCTGCAACGGGAGGGTGATCCGCCGCACCACCCAGAAGGCCGCTCCGGCGGCGAGAATGCCGGCCGAAAGGCCGATGAACAGCAGGTTCCAGCCGATCTGGCGGGCGAGCAGGGGATCGTCCGCCACCGAGACGAGCCGCCCGACCAGCAGCAGGGCAATGCCCAGCACCGCCGCGGCGATCGCGGCGATGAGCCAGAGCGACTTGGTGCGAAGGTTCAAATCAGAAGACTCCATGGCTTCAGGAACCCGGCCGTCCGGCCCGGACCTCCCAGAAAAACGTGTGGAGAAAATAGGGTCGGTCAGCCGGCCGTCTCCGCGCCCCTCTTTCTCTTCCTGCTCCTGCGTAATTGCGCGGAGTATACGCCATCCCTGCCCGATTGGCGATCCGCCGCTCCGGGTTTCTCCCAGAAAAGCGGCGACGGCGGCGCCTCGGGAGAGGACGCTCTGCTCGGCCGAAGCGGCTGGCGCTCCGGCGATCTGGGACTTAGAGACTCTCATCCATACAAGAAGGTGCTTCTGGAAAGGTTTCGCGCGCCATTCCCGTGTGACGATTTCTTAGCCCCGCAGCTCCTTGAGCATCGCCACCGCGTGCTCCAACTCCGCCTCGGTGTTGAAGAAGTGGGGTGAAAGCCGGATGCCCGCGTTGGGCCGGAAATCGCAGATCACCTCGCGGTCGATCAGCTCATGGCAGAGCCGCTCGGCTTCCGGGTGGAAGATGGAGACCGTCCCGCCCCGGTGCCTGGGATCGCGCGGGGTGCGCAGCTCGAAGCCGGCCTCTTCGGCCAGGCTCATCAGGTAGGCGGTGAGAGCCAGCGAGCGCTCGCGGATCCGCTTCGCTCCCACCCCGGCCACGATCCGGTAGCCCGGGCGGCAGGAGTAGAGGGCCGGAATGTTCGGCGTGCCGGTCAGGAAGCGCCAGGCCGGCTCGTCGCGCAGGCGGATCGGGCCGGGGCGGAAGGCGAAGGGCTCCTCGTCCGCCTGCCAGCCGATGATGGCCGGCTGCAGGGTGAGGGCGAATTCCGGCTCTACCCACAGATAGCCCGCTCCCGGGCCGCCGCAGAGCCACTTGACCGAGCCCCCCATGGCGGCGTGCACCCCCCAGGCCTCCAGCTCCAGCGGCAGCACCCCGGTCGACTGGTAGACGTCGAGCAGCAGGACCGCCCCCACCTCCCGGCAGCGGCGAGCGATCGCCTCGGCGTCCTGCACGAAGGCGCTGCGGAACAGGGTGTGGGAGACCGGCACCAGCCGCGTCCGCTCGTCGATCGCCGCCAGCAGCCGCTCGGTGGGGACGCCGATCCCGTCGTCCGAGGGGACGACCACGATCTCCGCCCCTTTCCGGCGCTCCCCCTCCATCAGGTACATGACGTTGGGGAAGTTCAGCTCCGTGTAGACGATGCGGTTGCGCTCCGCCGGGTAGTCCATGGCCGAAAGGAAGATCGCCGCCGCCACCGCCACGTTCTGGTGCATCGAGACCGCGCCGGGCTTGACGCCGAGGAGGGGCGCCAGGAGGTCGCCGGTCGTCGCCGCCATCTCCCACCACCCCTCGCCCCAGGCCCGCACCCCCCGCTCTCCCCAGGAGCGGGTGAACTCCGCGACCTCGTCCTGGACGCCGCGCGGCATCGCCCCGAGGGAGTTGTTGATCAGATAGGTCGTGCGCTCGAGGATCGGGAACTCGGAGCGCAGCGCCAGCAGGTCCTCATGCGGAGCGGCCATGATCCTCAGCGCCCCGTCCACTGGGCCGGACGCTTCTCGAGGAAGGCCTTGACCCCCTCCTCCTTGTCGGCGGAGGAGAAGCAGAGGCAGAAGAGGTCGCGCTCGTAGGTGATGCCGTCCTCGACCGGCAGCCGCTCGCTGGCCCGCAGGGCCTCCTTGGCGACCTTGAGGGTGAGCGGGCTCTTGCCCGCGATCTTGCCGGCCAGCTCCAGCGTCTTCGCCCGCAGCTCCTCGGCCGGCACCACCAGCTCGACCAGGCCGATCTCCTTCGCCTCCGCCGCCGGGATCATGTCGCCGGTGAGGATCAGCCGCATGGCATTGCCCACGCCCACCAGCCGGGAGAGGCGCTGGGTGCCGCCGCCGCCCGGGATCAGCCCGAGGTTGATCTCCGGCTGGCCGAAGCGCGCCTTCTCCGAGGCGATGCGGATGTCGCACGACATCGCCAGCTCGCAGCCGCCGCCGAGGCAGAAACCGTTGATCATGGCGATGACCGGCTTGGGGAAGCTCGCCATCACGTCGAAGATGCGCGGGCTGCGCATGGCCTGGCGCTGGTCGAACGGGGTGCGGCCGGCGAACTCGCCGATGTCCGCTCCGGCGATGAACGACTTCTCGCCGGCGCCGGTGATGACGACCACGCCCACCGAGTCGTCGGTCTCGATCTGGCCGAGGATCTCCAGCATGTCGTTGCGCACCTGCTCGTTCAGGGCGTTCAGCTTGTCGGGACGGTTGATCGTCAGGATGGCGACGCGCCCTTCGCGCTCCACCAGGATGGTCTCGGGCATGATCTCCTCCACAGGTCGGATTGGAATCGAGGGTTGGCCGGAGGCGGCCGGATGAATCGGTCTCCGGACCGGGGGATCATACCGGAAGGTTCTATCTCTTACCGGTGCCTCCACACCGGCCGGCGCTTCTCCAGGAAGGCCGCCGCCCCTTCTTCCACATCCTCCAGCGGCAGGAGCTCTTCCTTATAGATACGCTCGGTCTCGGCCAGGGCCTCCGGGAAGGGCAGGTCCCGGCCGGCGCGGATGGCCTTCTTGGTGAGGCGCACGACCGGGGCGCTCTTGGCGGTGATCCGTTCGGAGATCTCCCGGATCGCCTCGTCGAGGCCTCCCGCGGAGACCCGCCGGGTGACCAGCCCCATCCGCTCGGCCTCCCCGGCGGTGAGCGTCCGGCCGGTGAGGGCGAGGTCGAGCGCGAGGCCGGCGCCGATCCGCGCCGGGAGCAGCGCGGCGGCGACCGGCGGGAAGCAGCCGAGCTCGATCTCGGGCTGGGCGAAGCGGGCATCGTCGGTGGCGATCACCAGGTCGCAGGCCATCGCCAGCTCCATGCCTCCCCCCAGGCAGTGGCCCTGGACGGCGGCGATCGTGACCACGTCGAGATCCCGCAGCCGGCGGATCGTGCCGTGGAGGCTGTCGAGCATGGGGCCGACCCGGTCGGGCGTGTGGTCCTGGACGGCCACCCCGGCGGAGAAGGCGCGCTCGCCGGCCCCCCGGAGGACGATCACCAGCAGCTCGGGGTCCGCCGCCAGCTTGGTGATGGCCGCGCCCAGCCGGTCGATCGTCGGGATGTCCAGGATGTTGAGCGGCAGCCGGTCGATCGTGAGGATCGCCACGCGGCCGTCGCGGTGGAGGTGGACGGTCTCGTCCATCATCTTCTAAGGGGAGTTGAGAGCTTCGAATCCCGCCGCCCGGACGAAGTCGATCCAGAGCGCGCGCTGGGGATCCATGGCGACCAGGTTCTCGGGATGCCACTGGACGGCCCGCACCCACCAGGCGCCGCGGTCGAGCACGGCGGCCTCGACCAGGCCGTCCGGCGAGAGGGCGACCGGCACGAAGCCGTCCGCCGTTCGCTTGACCGCCTGATGGTGGCGGCTGTTGACCCGGGCGTCGCCGGTGAGCCGCTCGGCGACCGGCGCCCCCGGCTCGATCACCTGGAGAGTGTGGGCGAGCACGTCCGGGGTCTCCGACCGGCTGTGGTCGATCCCGCTCGGGGCTTGTGTCGGCAGGTCCTGCCAGAGCGAGCCGCCGAGGTAGACGTTGAGCACCTGCATGCCGCGGCAGATCCCCCAGACCGGCAGCCCGCGCTCGCGGGCGAGGTCGAGGAGGCTCCATTCGAGCGCGTCCCGCTCCGGGCAGAGCTCGACCCGCGCGTCGGGGAGGATCTCCTCGCCATAGCGCGCGGGATCGACGTCCAGGCCGCCGCAGAGCACCAGGCCCCGGGCGCCGGCGGCGAGGTCGCGGAGGGGGATCTCCGAGAACGGGGTCACCACCTGGATCTCCGCTTCGGGAACGCCGGCGGCGGCGAGCGCCTCCAGATAGGGGACGGCCCGCTCGTCGGTCCAGGTGGCGACCAGGATCGATCCGGCCGGTCCGGTTGCCCCGCTCATCAGGTGGCGGTCTCCCGCTCGACCAGGGCCGCGATCCCCATGCCGCCGGAAACGCAGAGGGTGGCGAGGCCGCGCCGGCCGCCCCGCTTCTCCATGCCGTGCAGCAGGGTAACCAGGATGCGGGTGCCGGTGGCGCCGATCGGGTGGCCGAGGGCGATGGCGCCGCCGTCCGGGTTCAGCCGTTCGAGGTCGAAGCCCAGCTCCTGGTTGCAGGCGAGCACCTGGGCGGCGAAGGCCTCGTTGAGCTCCACCTCGTCGATCGCGCCCTTGTCGAGGCCCGTCTTCTCGAACAGCCGGCGCACGGCGGGTACCGGGCCGATCCCCATGATCCGCGGATCGACCCCCACCACCTCCCAGCCGACCAGCCGGGCGGCGACCGGAAGGCCGAGCTCGCGGGCCGCGGCGCGCGAGGCCACCACGATCGCCGCGGCGCCGTCGGTGATCCCCGAGGCGTTGCCGGCGGTGACCACGCCCCCCTTGCGGAAGACGGCCGGCAGCTTGGTCATCGCCTCGATCGTCATGCCGTCGCGCGGGTGCTCGTCGGTCGCCACCGTGGTCTCGCCCTTCTTCACCGCCACCTTGACGGGGACGATCTCGCCGTCGAAGCGGCCCGAGCTCCGCGCCCGCTCGCAGCGGAGCTGGCTCTCCAGGGCGAAGGCATCCGCGGCGGCGCGGTCGATGCCCGTCTCCGCCGCCAGCTCCTCGGCGGTCTCGCCCATCACCAGCTTGGAGAGCGGATCGTTGAAGCCGTCCTGGTACATGCCGTCGACGATCTCGGCGTTGCCCATCCGGTAGCCCCAGCGGGCGCGGGGGAGGAAGTAGGGGGTGTTCGACATGCTCTCGGTGCCGCCCGCGAGCACCACCCGCGCCTCGCCGGTGAGGATGGCGCGGGCCGCCGAGATCACCGCCTGGAGCCCCGAGGCGCACGCCTGGTTGACCGTATAGGCCGGCCGCTCCACGGGGATGCCGGCGCGAAAGGCGATCTGCCGCGCCGTGTTGGGGCCGCCGCCGGCCTGGCGGCCATGCCCGAAGATCACCTGATCGATCCGGGCGGGATCGAGCCCGGCCCGGCCGAGCGCCCCCGCCGCCGCCGCCGTGCCGAGGTCGGCCGCCGAAAGGGTGGAGAAAACGCCGCCGAACTTGCCGATCGGGGTCCGCACGGGGGCGGCGAGGACGATGTCGTTGTCGTGCTGGTCTGCCATGAAATCCTGTCCTTGCTGGGTCGAGACGGAGCGGGCTGACGCCCGGGCGACCGCAGGTCGCCCCTACAACCTCCGGCGATGGGTGAGGGCCCAACGAAGGTTGTAGGGGCGACCTGCGGTCGCCCGGGTGGGGGCCACGAGGGGGCCACGATCAATAACCGATCAATAACCCCGGAATTCCGGCTTGCGCTTCGAGATGTAAGCGTCCAGACCCTCGCGGGCGTCCGGGCTCTCGAAGAGCTGCTGCTGCAGCTCGCGCTCGATGGCGAGGCCGCTCTCGAAGGGGACCTCGGCGCCGGACTGCACCGAGCGCTTGATCCGGCCGACCGCCTTGGCCGCCTTGTTCGGCGGGCAGAACTGCTTGGCGTACTCGTGGACCTGGTCGAGGAAGTTGTCCCCCTCGAAGATGTTGTTGACGATGCCGATGCGCTGCGCCTCCTCGAAGTCGATCAGCCGGCCGGTGACCATCAGCTCGATCGACTGGCTCTTGCCGACCCGGCGGGCGAGCCGCTGGGTGCCGCCGGTGCCGGGGAGCACGCCGAGGGTGACCTCGGGCAGGCCGACCTTGCCGGAATTCTTCTTGGCGATCAGGATGTCCGCCGCCATGGCGATCTCCAGGCCGCCGCCCACCGTGTGACCCTCGAGCGCCGCGATGACCAGCTTCGGCGTCTGCTCGAGCCGGTTGAGCGTCTCGTTGGCGTGCAGGCAGAAGTAGTACTTGAAGTAGGGGTCGGACGACTTCAGCATGTTGATGTTGGCGCCGGCGCAGAAGAACTTGTCCCCCTCGCCCTTGATCACGATGACGTAGACGTCCTTGTCGAAGCGCGACTTGAGGACCGCGTCGTCGATCTGGCGCATCATCTCGTGGGTGTAGGTGTTCGCCGGGGGATCGTCCAGCGTGAGATAGGCCACGCCGTCCCTGACCTCGTAGTGGACCAGGGTGCGCTTCTCGATCGTCGGCTCGGCAACGGTGGACTCGGCCATATCGTCTCCTCTCGTCGGGATGTACGGGATTGGAAGCCGGGCAGATTGAAGCCTCAAGGATGCCGCCCGGGCGGGACATCGCGGCGTATTCTCCCACGAGATGGCGGGAGCGTCCACCGCGGGGGAGCGGCGCGGCCGGAGCCGTCGCGAATTCCCCGGAGCCGTCGCAGCTTCGGCGGAGGCGTCGCGAATCCCCCGGAGCTGTGGCGTCTCCTCGGGAGCTGTCGCGAAATTTCCAGATCCGTCGCGTATTCAGTGGAGACGTCGCGTATTCTCGGGAGACGTCGCAAATATTCGGGAACTGCTGCAAATCCCCGGGAGATGTCGCAAAATTCCTAGAGATGTCGCGAATCGTGGGGAGACGTCGCAAACTCCCGGGAGATGACGCAGCTTCCGTGGAGCTGTCGCAACGTCTCAGGAGCCGGCGATCCGTCGCCAGAGCCGGGAACACTCCCGGGGCAGCTCGGGAAGCTCGCGCTCCACCCCGGCGATCAACGAGTCCCGTTCCGGACCCGCCAGGATCTGCTGAATGTCCCAGGCATCCTGAGGACCTCCGGCGTAGAGCTTGAGCAGGATCAGGTCGGCTCCGCCGAGCACGGGGATCTCCACTCCCGCGAAGATCGCCGTCCCAGCCCTCTCGATCGTCTTTCGCTGCCAGACGTACTTGCCGACCACGACATCGACCGGAAGCTCGGCGGGAATTTCAAACCGTACGACGCCCGCGAGCGGATCGTCCGGGTCTCCCTTCCGCACCTCGACGCTGATCCCCTCGGTCGCGAGGAGGTCCCAGGTGCGGCGGTCCAGGCAGGTGGGATCGACGACGAAGAGGTCCACGTCGAGCGTCGAGCGGTTGACCCCATGGATCGTCAGGGCCGAGGCGCCGATCAGGGCATGGGGGATTCCCGCCGCCCGCAGGGATTCGCTCACCCGGGCGAGCAGGCTCACCCGATCAGCTCCTCCATGCAGCGGGAGGGCCGGCGCCCGGCCTGACGCTGGCGTTGGAGGAGTCGGATCGCGGTCCGCCGGTCGACCCCCTGAGCCTGCCGGAAGGCCTCCAGTCCGATCTCACCCATCTCGAAGACGCGGCGGAGCCGTTCCTCGAGGGGAAGGCTGGCAAAAGCCTCCTGATCGCGGCGGCGCAGATCGTCCGCGACCGACCGCATGCTCATCCCCCGATCTGCATGAAGCTCATCAGGTTGCCGTAGTTCCCCTCGCCCAGCCGGTGCTCGGCCGGCTTCTCCTGGAGGACGCGCAGGATCTCGGCTTCGAGGGCGGTGTCCGGGTCCGGGGTCGCCAGGAGGGGGCGGAGGGGATAGGTGCGGTCGGCGAAGAGGCAGAGGCGCAGCTCGCCGCGGGCCGTCAGGCGCAGGCGGTTGCAGTCGGCGCAGAAGGTGTGGGAGAGCGGGGTGATGAAGCCGACCGTGCCTACGGCGCCCGGGAAGCGGAAGGCCTTCGCCGGGCCGGTGCGGGGGCCGAGCTCCGCCTCCCCGGCGGGGGAGAGCGGTCCGAAGCGCTCCTCCAGGCGGTCGCGGGTCTCGTCCGCGGAGAGGAACTCGTCCGGCTGGAGGTGCTGGTTGGTCCCGGTGGGCATCACCTCGATGAAGCGCGCGTGCAGGGGGCGGTCGAGGGTGAGGGCGGCCAGCCGCTCGACGTCCTCCCGGTTGCTCTGGAGGAGCACGGCGTTGAGCTTGACCGGGTCGAGCCCGGCCGCCAGCGCCGCCTCGACGCCGCGCCAGACCTCCGCCAGGTCACCGCGGCGGGTAATCTCGCGGAAACGCTCGGGATCCAGGCTGTCGACGCTGATGTTGACCCGGTCCACCCCGGCCTCCCGGAGGGCGGGGGCGAGGCGGGCGAGCTCCGTGCCGTTGGTCGACAGGGCCAGGTTCTCGAGCCCCGGGAGGGCCTTCAGCCGGCGGACGATCTCCAGCAGGTCCTTCCTCACCAGCGGCTCGCCGCCGGTCAGCCGCACCCGCCGGATGCCGAGCCGCACCAGGGCGCCGACCATGGTCTCGATCTCAGCGGGGGAGAGGAAGTCCCGGTCGCCGAAGGGAAAGTCGGCGTCCTCTGGCAGGCAGTAGGTGCAGCGCAGGTTGCAGCGGTCGGTGACCGAGACCCGCAGGTAGGTGAGCCGCCGCCCGAAGGCGTCGATCAGGCGAGTATTGGACAGGCCAGAATTGGACAGGCGAGAATCGGCGGAATCTTCCCTGGAGAGGCCGGTCCCCGCCAGGGCGGGCCCGAGCGGCGGAGCGGTCCGGTGGGGCTGGTCGAGGATCGTCAGGGGGCTCATACACCAATTCCTGCCCCCGAGCCGACGGCTCTTCGCCCCGCCTTTCCAAACACGGGAGGCGGCCCGGTTTCCCGGACCACCCTGTCGGCCTGCTCTCCCGCCCGTGATGATGATGATGGGTGAGGGTCCGGGCAGGCTCGGTGGGCCGGTCTATTGTAACCTCTTCCGGGGCTCGCTTGATTCCCCGCCGCCCTGTTCTTAGAATCCTCTCTCCTGTAAGGTAGGGAAAATGCTCTCTCGCCCGGCGCCTCGCGCATGATCACCGGCTACAACACCGACGTCCGCCATGGCGAGACGGTCCTCCATGTCCAGACCGAGGACAAGGGGCTGGCGAACCCGTTCATCGAGAGCCTGGTCTACGTGGGCGGGCAGGTGCTGGCCAGCAAGCGGGCGGGATACGCCGAGCTGCTCGCCGAGGGGAAGGACGAGAAGGAGATCGTCGCCCTCATGGACCACCAGCACCGGACCATGATCGCGGCGATCCGCCACGGCAAGCTCGACGGCAAGCTCGCCGCGCTCCTCGCCGGCCGGCAGACCGGGCAGCACCCGGTGATCGCCCCGGCGACCGGCTCGGCCGGAGCGCCGCCGCCGCCAGTGCCGGTGCTGCAGGTACCGGCGCCAGCACCGCCGCCAGCACCGACGCCGGCGCCGGTTGCCGCCCCGCCCCTCGCCCCGCCGGGGCGGGCCGATGCCGGGGAGACGGTGGCGCGCGGGGCCTCCGCGGCCTCCCCGGCGTTCTCGCCGGCTCCGGCGGCCCCCATGGAGCCGTTCGCCGCCCGCCCGCCGAAGCCGGCCGCGCCCGACCGGACGCTCGACCAGGTCATCCTGGAGTACCTGACGAGCGAGGCCGACCAGGAGCAGCTCGTCCTGATGCTCGAGGAAGAGCGCGACCTGGTGCTCGGGGCGCGCGCCACGCTCGTGCTGCGCGCCAGCTCGAGCAAGAGCGGCCAGCCGCTCGCCGGCACCCAGGTCTCGGTGCGGATGATCTCCACCGTGGCCGACCCGCGCGTCCTCGCCGCCGGCCGCACCGACGAGCGGGGCGTGCTCTCCCTTGGCTTCGACATCCCCGAGGTCGGCCGCGGCACCTCGGCGCTGATCATCAACGCCGTGAGCGCCATCGGCCGCGCCGAGCTCAAGCACCTGTTGTAGATCCCGGGTTGGTATATAAGAAGGCCGTGAACGCAGCCACCCTCTTTCTCGACGTCTCGCTGAACGGCGAGCCGCACCAGGTCCCCGCCGGGGCCACGGTGGCGGACCTCGTCGCCGGCCTGGGGCGGGACCCCCGCACCGTGGCCGTCGAGCGCAACGGCGATCTCGTGCCGCGCGCCCGCTTCGCGGCGACGCCGTTGGGCGCGGGCGACCGGCTGGAAGTGGTCCACTTCGTGCAGGGCGGATGAGGCGTGGAGTCCAGGAACGGAAGGGAAAGGGGCAACCCGGAGCGAGGAATACGCGGATCCGTCCGGGCGTTGAAAATGGCGGGCGAGGCGTTGTCACCGCTCTCCTCTTGCAGTATGATCCAGACCGAACGGGCCGCTAGCTCAACTGGCAGAGCAGCAGACTCTTAATCTGCGGGTTCTAGGTTCGATTCCTAGGCGGCTCACCATCCCCCTTGCTCACATCCCCTTCCTCGACCGGGAGGTTTCACCGCGAAAGTGGCGGAACTGGTATACGCGCTAGACTTAGGATCTAGTCCCGAGTGATCGGGTTGGGGGTTCGAGTCCCCTCTTTCGCACCAGACCATGAGGACGACAAACGGATGAGCGTTGTGCTTTCTTTGCAGGACGTCGGACCCTGCCGCAAGCAGTTGAAGGTCGAGGTTCCGGCCCCCGCCGTCGAGGCGGAGACCCAGCGCGTGGTGCGCGAGTACGGCCAGCGCGTGAAGCTGCCCGGTTTCCGGCAGGGGCGCGTGCCCACCGAGCTGGTCCGCCGGCGGTTCGCCAAGGACATCGACCAGGAGGTCAAGGAGCGGCTGCTCCCCCGCTACTGGAAGCAGGCGCAGGCCGAGAGCTCGATCGAGCCGCTGCTGCCGCCCGAGGTGGACGAGGTCTCCGAGCTGCTGCCCGGCGAGCCGCTCACCTTCGTCGCCACCGTCGAGACGCGGCCGGCGATCGAGCTGCGCAACACCCGCGACTTCGACCTCCCCGACCCCGAGGTGGACCCGGGGACGATGGAGATCGAGGAGACGATCGAGAACATCCGCAAGCAGATGGCCGAGTGGGTGCCGGTCGACCGGCCGGCGGCGCGCGGCGACCGGGTGGGCCTCGACGTCACCGCCGTCGGCTCCCCCGAGCACCCGGAAGAGCGGACCGACCCGGTGCAGGTCGAGGTCGGCGACGCCCAGGTCTGGCCGGAGCTCTCGGAGGCGGTGCGCGGGATGTCGGTCGGCCAGGAGGAGACCTTCACCCGCCGCCACGAGCACCCGCCCGCCGAGGAGGGAGGCCCTCCCGAGGTGCACGAGCAGACCTTCCGCCTCAAGGTCAACGAGATCCAGGAGCGCGACCTCCCCCCGCTCGACGACGTCTTCGCGGCAAAAGTGAACCCCGAGTTCCAGACCTTCGAGGCCCTGCGCGAGGCGGTGGTCAAGCGGCTGCGCCAGCAGAAGGACGAGCAGCGGCGCGAGGCGCGCCACCAGGCCCTGCTCGACCAGCTCCGCGAGCGCCATCCGATCGACCTGCCGCAAGGGGTGGTGCGCCGGGAGGTCGAGGGCATGGTGCAGGAGTACGCCGAGAACCTCGCCCGGCGCGGGGTGGACGTCGAGAAGGCCCAGCTCGACTGGAACCGGATGGCCGAGGACATGGCGCCGATGGCCGAGAAGCGGGTCCACGCGCGGCTGCTGCTCGACGCCGTCGCCGAAGAGCAAGAGATCGCCGTCACGGAAGAGGAATTCGAGCGCACCCTGGCGATGTTGGCTCGCGCACAGGGGGTCTCGACGCCGGGGCTGCGCCGCAAGCTGGACGAGGATGGACGCCTCGCGCCCCTGAGGACCCAGCTGCGGCGGGAAAAAACGATTCGTACCCTGCTCGGGGAGCCGGAGGAGTCCCTCTCCCCCGAGCCGGCGACACTGGATCCAACGGGTCAAGGAGACTGAAGACGCATGCTGATTCCGATGGTGGTCGAGCAATCGAACCGGGGCGAGCGCGCCTACGACATCTACTCGCGCCTGCTCAAGGACAACATCATCTTTCTCGGCCGCCCGGTCGACGACGACATGGCGAGCCTGATCATCGCCCAGATGCTGTTCCTCGAAGCCGAGAACCCCGAGAAGGACATCTCCCTCTACATCAACTCGCCCGGCGGCTCGGTCAGCTCCGGCCTCGCGATCTACGACACCATGCAGTACATCAAGCCGGACGTCGCCACCTACTGCGTGGGGCAGGTGGCGTCGATGGCCGCGGTGCTGTTCGCTGCCGGCACCAAGGGCAAGCGGACGCTGCTGCCCAATAGCCGGGTGCTGATCCACCAGCCGCTGATCTCGGGGCTCCAGGGGCAGCAGTCGGACATCGAGATCCACGCCAAGGACATGCTGTTCATGCGCGACCGCCTGGACGAGATCCTGGCGTTCCACACCGGCAAGCCCAAGGAGGAGATCCACCGCGACACGGAACGCGATAGGATTCTCGGAGCGAAAGAGGCGGTCGAGTACGGCCTGGCGGACCGGGTGATGATGCGGCGGCGGCCGGAAGCCGCGCCGACCCCCATCCGGTGATGGTTCGATGACCGCTTTTGGGGGGCTCGCGGCACCTGTATGGTTGGAGCCCCCTCAGGAGAAGAGACGGCAGGCGCGGTCGCAGGCGGGAAATAGCATGCACCGCGGCGTCTGTTCTAGCAGGCAAGACGTTGACAGGGTGCGTCCACGCTCCTAGCATCACGAAGAAAGCCCGTCAGCGTTCCGCCACAACGGAGGAGAAATGCCGAAGAAAGACAGCGGCGATGAAGTCCTGAGGTGCTCGTTCTGCAACAAGAGCCAGCGCGAGGTGAAGAAGCTGATCGCCGGCCCCACCGTGTTCATTTGCGATGAGTGCGTCGACATCTGCCTCGACATCATCGCCGAGGACCGGATGCTCGAACAGCAGCAGGACACGACGCTCCCCAAGCCGAAGGAGATCAAGGCGCTCCTCGACGAGTACGTGATCGGCCAGGAACAGGCGAAGAAGAAGCTGGCGGTCGCGGTCTACAACCACTACAAGCGCATCGACTTCGCCGAGAAGTCGCACGGCGACGTCGAGCTGCAGAAGTCCAACATCCTGCTCATCGGCCCGACCGGCACCGGCAAGACCCTGCTCGCCCAGACGCTGGCGCGGCTGCTCTCCGTCCCCTTCACCATCGCCGACGCCACCACGCTCACCGAGGCGGGCTACGTCGGCGAGGACGTCGAGAACATCATCCTCAAGCTCTACCAAGCGTCGGGGAACGATAAGGAGAAGACCCAGCGGGGCATCGTCTACATCGACGAGGTGGACAAGATCTGCCGCAAGAGCGACAACCCGTCGATTACCCGCGACGTCTCCGGCGAGGGGGTGCAGCAGGCGCTACTCAAGATCCTCGAGGGGACGCAGTGCAATGTGCCGCCCCAGGGCGGGCGCAAGCACCCGCACCAGGAGTTCCTGCAGATCGACACCACCAACATCCTGTTCATCTGCGGCGGCGCCTTCGTCGGCCTCGAGGAGGTCATCGAGCGCCGGATGAACCAGAAGTCGCTCGGCTTCGGCGCCGACATCAAAGGCAAGCGCGAGAAGAGGACCCAGCACATGCTCGAGAACGTGCTGCCCGAGGACCTGATCAAGTACGGCCTGATCCCCGAGTTCGTGGGCCGGCTGCCGGTGGTCGCGACGCTCGAGGAGCTCGACGAGGAGGCGCTGGTGCGCATCCTCCACGAGCCCAAGAACAGCCTGATCCGGCAGTACCAGACCATCCTGGAGTTCGAGGGGGTGGAGCTGAAGTTCACCGACGAGGCGCTGAAGGCGATCGCCGCCGAGGCGCTGAAGCGCAACGTCGGCGCGCGGGGCCTGCGCATCATCCTCGAAGAGCTGATGCTCGACCTCATGTACACCATCCCCTCGCAGCGCGACGTCAAACAGATCCTGATCAACGAAGAGGTCGTCGCCAGCCGGGTCCAGCCGATCATGCTGTACAAGAAGGCCGGCTGAGGCAGACCTCCGAGGAAGACTTCCCGAGGAAGAAACAGAGAGCACCCCAAATGGCTGCATCATTCGTCAACAAGAAACGCGAGATCCTGCCGCTGGTCCCCCTGCGGGACATGGTGGTGTTCCCCCACATGATGGCCCCGTTCATCGTCGGCCGCGAGAGCTCGGTGCGGGCCCTGGAGCAGGCGCTCTCGGGCTCGACCAAGCGGATCTTCCTGGCCGCCCAGAAGGACCCCCGGATCGACGACCCCCTGCGCGACGACATCTGCGACATGGGGGTGATCGCCACCGTGATCCAGAACCTCAAGCTGCCCAACGGCAACGTGAGGGTGATGGTCGAGGGTGTCCAGCGCGGCAAGATCCTGAACGTCTCGGAGACCGACGGCGCCCTCGGCTGCGAGGTGGAGACCTACGAGGTCAACTACCCGATGAGCGAGGAGCTACGGCTCTACATGAGCAAGGTCCTCTCGGCCTTCGAGCAGTACGCCAAGATGTCGCACCACCTGGCGTTCGAGGGTCTGATGTCGACGCTCAAGCTCGACGACGCAGACCGCGTCGCCGACATCCTCTCGGCCCACCTGATGGTGGCGACCGCCGAGAAGCAGTCGCTGCTCGAGCTGATCAATCCCTACGAGCGCCTGCAGCGCCTTCACGACCTGCTCGACGTCGAGATCGAGAAGATCAACATCGACAAGCGGATCAACGTGAAGGTCAAGAAGCAGATGGAGAAGGCCCAGAAGGAGTACTACCTCAACGAGAAGATCAAGGCCATCCATCAGGAGCTGGGGCGCAAGGACGACCGCGGCGACGAGCTCTCGGAGCTGCGCGAGAAGATCGAGAAGGCGGGCCTCCCCAAGGAGGTCAAGGAAAAGGCCGAGCAGGAGCTGAAGCGCCTGGAGGCGATGCCGCCGGTCTCGGCCGAGGCGACCGTCTCGCGCAACTACATCGACTGGATGGTCGCGGTCCCCTGGCGCAAGCGCAGCAAGGAGCGCAAGGACCTCGACCACGCCGAGCGGGTGCTCAACGAGGACCACTACGGCCTCGAGAAGATCAAGGACCGCATCCTCGAGTTCCTGGCCGTGCGCCAGCTCATCGGCCAGACCAAGAGCTCGATCATCTGCTTCGTCGGCCCTCCGGGGGTCGGCAAGTCGTCGCTCGCCAAGTCGATCGCCCGGGCCACCGGCCGCAAGTTCGTCCGCCTGTCGCTCGGCGGCGTGCGCGACGAGGCGGAGATCCGCGGCCATCGCCGGACCTACATCGGCGCCTTCCCCGGCCAGATCATCCAGATGATGCGCAAGGCGGGGACGATCAACCCGGTCTTCCTGCTCGACGAGATCGACAAGATGTCGACCGACTTCCGGGGCGACCCGTCGGCGGCGCTGCTCGAGGTGCTGGACCCGGAGCAGAACGACTCCTTCCTCGATCATTATCTCGACGTCGAGTACGACCTGTCGAAGGTGATGTTCATCGCCACCGCCAACGTCACCCACTCGATCCCGGCGCCGCTCAAGGACCGCATGGAGGTCATCAGCCTCTCGGGCTACACGCTGAACGAGAAGCTGGCGATCGCCCAGCAGTTCCTGGTCCCCCGGCAGCTCAAGGACCACGGGCTGTCGCCGGAGAAGATCGCGGTCGAGGCCGAGGCGGTGCGGGTGATCATCGAGAGCTACACCCGCGAGGCGGGGGTGCGCAGCGTGGAGCGCGAGATCGCCTCCATCTGCCGCAAGATCGCCCGCCGGGTGGTCCGCGAAGGGCCGTCGCTCACCCTCACGGTCACCCCCGAGATGGTGGTCGAGCTGCTGGGCAAGCACAAGTTCCGCGCCCGCCGCAAGAACGAGGAGTCGGAGATCGGCGTCGCCACCGGCCTGGCCTGGACCGAGGTGGGCGGCGAGCTGCTGGAGACCGAGGTCGGCCTGATGCCCGGCAAGGGGAAGCTGACACTGACCGGCAAGCTCGGCGACGTGATGCAGGAGTCGGCCCGCGCCGCGGTGTCCTACCTGCGCAGCCGCGCCGACCTGTTCGGCATCGAGCCGGACTTCAACGAGAGCATCGACGTCCACCTGCACGTCCCCGAGGGAGCGATCCCGAAGGACGGTCCGTCGGCGGGTATCACCATGGCCACGGCGCTGATCTCGGCGCTGACCAAGATCGCGGTCCGCAAGGACGTGGCGATGACGGGGGAGATCACGCTGCGCGGCAAGGTCCTGCCGGTCGGCGGGATCAAGGACAAGGTGCTCGCCGCCTATCGCGGCGGCATCAACGAGGTGATCCTGCCGCGGGAGAACGAGAAGGACGTCGAGGAGATCCCGACCGAGGTGCGCGAGGCGATGGAGTTCCACCTGGTCGACTCGATGGACGAGGTTCTGCGGCTCGCCCTGGACGGCACCATCGTTCCGCTGCCGAAGAAGGACGGTAAGTTCACCGACCCGGCCTCTGAGTCCCCGGTAGGCTCGGACTCCCTGGCTCATTGATCCGACCTTTTTCTCCGCTGCGGGGCGCCGCGCCGGTCTCCAGAACCGGCGCGGCGGTCCGCAGGCGGAATTCAGATTGAAAAAATTGGCGCGGGATGGCCGTCCGATCCGGCGATCCGGCACTTCCGTGATCGAGCCGCCGCCGGCGAAGTCCGCGCTCCCATTGCTCAGGCGAGGCGAGTGAAAGTCGAGACCGCGGAGTTTGTGCTGTCCGCTCACGGAGGCGGAGATTACTTGCGCGACGGGCGTCCCGAGGTCGCTTTCGTCGGGCGCTCGAACGTCGGCAAGTCGAGCCTGCTCAATCGATTGCTGGGGAGAAAGGGGCTCGCCCGCACCAGCTCCACGCCGGGGCGGACGCAGGCGGTCAACTACTTCCTGGTCAACCGGCGCTTCTACTTCGTCGACCTGCCGGGCTACGGCTACGCCAAGGCCGGCAAGGAGGCGCGGCGGGAGTGGGCGGGGCGGGTCGAGGGGTACTTCCGGGAGACGCCGCCGGCCCTGCTGGTGCTGCTGGTGGACGGCAACGTGGGAGCGACCCCGCTGGACGAGCAGGCGCACGAGTACCTGTCCGGCTTGCCGGTGGAGATCCTCGTCGCCGCCACCAAGATCGATCGCATCTCCCGGGGTCGCTGGGCGCAGGTGGCCCGCGACATCCGGCAAGTGCTGAGTTTGGGAAGTGAAATCCCCGTCATCCCCGTTTCCGCTCGCTCGGGAGACGGAATCAAAGAGCTCTGGGGCGCCATCGCCCCCCGTCTCGAAGCGAGTGCAAGATGATCTACGAAGAGGAACGACATGGCTAAGTCACAGCAGAGTCAAGTGGAGAAGGGGAACGTGGAGGCGCTCGACATCCGGGCTCTCAAGGAGATGAACATCACCCAACTCACCCAGATCGGCAAGGATCTGGGGGTCGAGGGCGCCACCGGCATGCGCAAGCAGGAGCTGATCTTCAAGATCCTCCAGGCGCAGACCGAAAAGAGCGGCCTGATCTTCGCCGAGGGGGTGCTCGAGTGCCTCCCCGACGGGTTCGGCTTCCTGCGCGCTCCCGAGTACAACTACCTGCCCGGGCCGGACGACATCTACGTCTCCCCGAGCCAGATCCGGCGCTTCGACCTGCGCACCGGCGACACCATCTCCGGCCAGGTGCGCCAGCCCAAGGAGGGCGAGCGCTACTTCGCCCTGATCAAGGTCGAGGCGGTCAACTTCGAGCACCCCGAGGTCGCCCGCAACAAGATCTTCTTCGACAACCTGACGCCGCTCTACCCCCAGGAGCGGATCAAGCTCGAGGTCGGCGGCGACATGTCGTCGCGGGTGATGGACCTCTCGACGCCGATGGGCAAGGGGCAGCGCGCGCTGATCGTGGCGCCGCCGCGCACCGGCAAGACGATGCTGCTGCAGTCGATCGCCCACTCGGTCGAGAAGAACCATCCGGAGGCGATGCTGATCGTGCTGCTGATTGACGAGCGGCCGGAAGAGGTCACCGACATGCAGCGCTCGGTGCAGGGCGAGGTGGTCTCCTCGACCTTCGACGAGCCCGCCACCCGCCACGTGCAGGTGGCCGAGATGGTGATCGAGAAGGCCAAGCGCCTGGTCGAGCACAAGAAGGACGTGGTGATCCTGCTCGACTCGATCACCCGCCTGGCCCGCGCCTACAACACGGTGCAGCCGCCCTCGGGCAAGGTGCTCTCCGGCGGTATCGACGCCAACGCGCTCCACCGGCCGAAGCGGTTCTTCGGCGCCGCCCGCAACATCGAGGAGGGCGGGTCCCTCACGATTATCGCCACGGCGCTGGTCGACACCGGCAGCCGCATGGACGACGTCATCTTCGAGGAGTTCAAGGGCACCGGCAACTGCGAGATCCACCTCGACCGCAAGCTGGTCGACAAGCGCGTCTTCCCGGCGATCGACATCAACAAGTCGGGCACCCGCAAGGAAGAGCTGCTGATGCCGGAGAGCGAGCTGCACCGCGTCTGGGTGCTGCGCAAGGTGCTCAACCCGCTGTCCACGGTGGAGAGCATGGAGCTGCTGCTCGACAAGCTCTCGAAGACCAAGACGAACCAGGACTTCCTGAACGCGATGTCGAAGTAGGGGAGCCGCCAGCCCTTGCCCAAGATCCGCGTCGGCATCGTCAACTTCCTGAACAGCAAGCCGCTGGCCTGGGGATTCCTCAAGGGCCACCACGCCGACCTGTTCGCGCCGAGCTATCACCCGCCGTCGCTGGTGGCGCAGCTTCTCGCGCAGGGAAACCTCGACATCGGGTTGATCCCCTCGATCGAGGTGCAGCGCATTCCCAATCTGCGGGTGCTGCCCGACATGTGCGTGGCGGCGCAGCACGAGGTGCGCAGCGTTCTCCTCGTCTCGCGGGTGCCGGTCGAGGAGATCCGCCGGGTGGCGCTCGACACCAACAGCCGCACCTCGGCGACCCTGATCCGCATCCTGCTGCGCGAGCGCTGGGGGCTCGACCCCGAGTACCTCTACGAGCGGCCGGACCCGGAGCGCATGCTGGCGGAGGCCGACGCGGCGCTGGTGATCGGCGATCCCGCCCTGCGGGTGGACCGCGAGAAGTACCGGATCATCGACCTGGCGGCCGAGTGGAAGACGCTGACCGGCCTGCCGTTCGTCTTCGCGGTCTGGGCGGTGCGGCAGGAGGTGGAGATCCCCGACCTCCCCTTCTACTTCAAGAGCAGCCTGCGCTACGGCCTCTCCTCGCTCGACACCCTGGTGCGCGAGGCCGCCGCCGAGATGGGCCTCGATACCACCGAGGTCCGCGCCTACCTGACGGAAAACCTCTCCTTCTTCCTGCGCCACGAGGAGATCGCGGGTCTCGAGGAATTCTATCGCCGCGCCCACGCCGCCGGCCTGATCCTGGAGCCCCGGCCGATCGAGTTCTGGAGCTGAGCGGAGCCCCCATGCCGAGACTCGTCTCGTCGCTGCTCGCCCTGTCGCTCCTCTGCGCCTGCACTCCCAAGGCCCAGATCCGGGGGACCGGACCTTCGGACCGCCTGATCGATCTCCAGGCGCTCGCCGGCAGCCGGCCGGGGGACCCGATCCGCGGGGAGGTGGCCGGGCGGTCGATCGAGCGGTACGAGGGGTTCACCCTGGGGATCATCGAGCTGTCCGACGACGGCCACGTCAAGGACGAGGTCCAGAAGGAGCAGGTCTTCGACATGGTGCGGCAGGTCGCCCACGAGAAGGGGGCGATCATCCTCACCTTCGTCCACGGTTGGCATCACGGCGCCGGCGTCTGCGACTCCAACGTCGCCTGCTTCCGCAACGTGCTGCAGGGGATCAGCGACGATCCCGGCCGGCTCAACAAAGGGCCGGTGATCGGGATCTACCTCGGCTGGCGGGGCGACTCGAGCCGGAAGCTGCAGGGGGCGACCTTCTACAACCGCAAGCGGGCGGCCCACCGGATTGGCGAGAACGGCGGCTCCACCCTCCTCCTGGAGCTCGCCGCCCTGGAGGACGAGCTCAACGCCGATCTCGACCAGCGGCGCTCCCCCGGCTTCGTCACCATGGTGACGGCCGGCCACAGCTTCGGCGGTGCCCTGGTCTTCTCCGCCGTCGACAAGGCCCTGGTCGGCGAGTGGGGAGGCCGGGACGGCGTGGGGCCCCCAGCCGACGGCGCCGGGATCAAGCGCCAGCGCCGGGAGCTGGGCGACCTGGTGCTGCTGATCAACCCCGCTTTCGAAGCCGACCGCTACCGCCTCTTCGACCAGGATCTGGCGCTGCCTGGCCATTACGCGCCGCAGTGCCCGGTCCTGGTGACGGTCGCCTCCCAGGGGGACGCCGCGGTGAGCACCGCCTTTCCCATCGGCCGCTTCCTGTGGCTCCTGTGGCATCCATGGCGTTGGGGCGATTTCAGCACCGAGCTCCGGGGCATGGGCCACTACTCGCCGCAGTGGACCCATGAGCTCGCCTACGACGGCCCCCCCGACACCGCGCAGGAGAAGCCCGGGGGCTGCGGCTGCCCTTTCCCTTCGCCTGAGGAGATGCGCAAGATCCGGCTGGCGTTCGCTGAATCCGAGAAGGCCCTGCCCTCGTCGCCGGCGGAGCCCTGCGCCGCCCTGCGCGCGCTGGACGCCAACGGCCTCAAGGGCGTGCTGCCCGACGGGATCCGGCTGACCGAGATCCGGCCGGGCTGGGACAAGTCTTCGCCCTACCTGGTCCTGCACGCGAACGCCAACCTGATCCCGGACCACAACGACATCTACAACAAGAACTTCGTCAGGTTTCTCACCGTCTACCTGAATCTCTACCTCCGGGAGAAGCCGGACGAGACGCCGGTCCCTCCCTAGCCCCGAAGCGTGCTGTGACCGGCGCGGTCATCGGGACAATAAGGTAGAGTAGAAGGGCTATGGCCATGAACCTGGAACCCTCCGGACGCCCCGTCCAACAGATTCTCGACGACGCTCTGGCCGGCCGCCGTATCTCGGCCGGCGATGCCCATACCCTGCTCCTCGACGGCGACCTGCTCGATCTCGGCATGGCCGCCCACGAGGTGCGGAACCGCTTCAACGACCCCGCGGTCGCCACCTACAACATCGACCGCAACATCAACTACACCAACATCTGCGTCTACAAGTGCCGCTTCTGCGCCTTCTACCGGGCGCCGGGCGACCCGGAAGGGTACCTGCTGCCGTTCGAGGAGATCGGCCGCAAGGTGGAAGAGACGCTGGCGCTCAACGGCACGGGCATCCTGATGCAGGGGGGCGTGCACCCCGACCTGCCGCTCTCCTTCTACGAGGACCTGCTGCGCTACCTGCGGTCGAATTACCCCGCCTGCCACCTTCACGCCTTCTCGCCGCCGGAGATCAAGTTCATCTCCCGCAAGGAGCGGATGAGCTTCCACGACGTGATCGCGCGCCTCAAGGCGGCGGGCCTGATGTCGATCCCTGGCGGCGGCGCCGAGATCCTCTCGGACGTCACCCGCAAGGAGGTCCTGGCCTACCCCAAGTGCTCGGCCGAGGAGTGGATCGACGTCATGCGGCAGGCCCACCGCAACGGCCTGCGCACCTCGGCGACCATGATGTACGGCATGGGCGAGCCGGTCGCCGCCCGGGTCGAGCACTTCCAGCGCGTGCGCGACCTCCAGGGCGAGACGGGCGGCTTCACCGCCTTCATCTCCTGGACCTTCCAGCACGACCACACCGACATGCCGGACGTGCCCGAGACCTACGCCGAGGAGTACCTGCGGACGCTCGCCGTCTCGCGGCTCTTCCTCGACAACATCGTCCACTTCCAGACGAGTTGGGTCACCCAGGGCAAGAAGATCGGCCAGGCCTCCCTCGCCTTCGGGGCGGACGACATGGGCTCGATCATGATCGAGGAGAACGTGGTGGCCTCGGCCGGCACCGCCTACCGGATGAGCCAGGACGAGATGGAGCACCTCATCTCGTCGGCCGGCTACACCCCGCGGCAGCGGACCAACCTCTACGAGCGTCTCGTCACCCGCAAGGACACGGCCGAGATGGCGCGCAAGTACCGCGGCTCGCTGACCCCGGCCAACCGGGATCTCGTCTCCTCGGCGCTGCTGCCGGTCGTCGGCTGAGCATCGGCTGAAGACAGCAAGATTCCGTCAAAACGTTCTCCCAGGGAGAACGTAAGAAGCCTCATGGACATCCCGAGAGAGCCGTCGATCGAGAGCGAGGCGGGGACCCAGCCCGGGATCGACGTCGACTGGCTGTTCACCAGCCCGGCGTTCGGGATCACCCGCTGGGACTGCTCGTCGGGCCAGCGGTCGATCTCCGAGGAGCGCGTCCAGGCCTGGCACGTGATCGCCTTCGTGCACACGGGGGCCTTCGTCCTGCACTCGCGGGGGCGATCGGAACTGATCGACCCCACGGCGGTGCTCCTCTACAACCCCCAGGACCCCTACCGCTCGTCGCACCCCTTCGGCTGCCACGACCACGGGAGCGCCATCGTGGTCCGCCGGGACGCCCTGCTGGACGTCCTGCGCCATCACGATCCGGCGGCCGAGGAGCGCTTCGACGCCCTGTTCACCGCTTCCTACCTGCGCGGCCTCCCGAAAGCCCTGCTACGCCAGCTCCTGCTCGTCCGCAGCCTGGACCGACAGGAGCCGCGCGGCGCGATGGCCCTCGAGGCGGCCATCCTGAGGATGGTGGGGGAGACCGCGGCGGAGTCCGCCCGCCAGCGCGGCGTGAAGCGCCCGGTAGTCTGGGAGAGCTCCCGGGCGCGGCGGCGCTACGTGGAGGACGCCAAGTCCCTGCTCCAGGAGCGCTTCCGGGAGAAGCTCCACCTGGAGGACGTCGCCCGGTCGCTCTACGTCTCGACTTTCCACCTGTGCCGGCTGTTCAAGCAGGAGACCGGCATGCCGATCCACTGCTACCTGAACGGGCTCCGCCTGCGGGCGGCCCTGGAGCTGGTGGTCGAGGGAACAGGCGATCTGGGCGAGCTGGCCTTGGAGCTGGGCTTCTCCAGCCACAGCCACTTCACGGCCGCGTTCCGCAAGGAGTTCGGAATGTCCCCCCGGGCGGTGAGGACGGCGGGGACGGCGAAGTTGCCTGGCTCGTAACCTCTACTCCCAAGGGATGTCCGGCATGCGGAGGCGTTCGACCTCGCGGCCGCCCTCCAGCACGGTCCGCTGCAGGATCTCCTCGACGTCGTCCGGCGTCACCCCTCGATACCAGAGATTGAAGGGCCAGACGGCGACGGTGATCCCCTGGCTGCAGTGCTTGAGGCAGCCGGTGCGCACCACCATGACCCGGTCGCGGATCCCCAGCTCCTTCACCCGGTCCTTGAAGCGGTGGTAGACCTCGAGCGAGCCCTTCGGGGCGCAGCTCGGCTTGGCGCTGCCGGGCGGCCGCTCGTTCAGGCAGACCAGGATCTGGATCTCGGGGGCCGGCATGGGGAGGATCATAGCGGATAGAATGCGCGGGTTCCCGGAGGAGCCCGATTGGCCCGATCGTTCGCCCTCGTCCTGCTGGCCCTCGCCGCGGCAGCCGCCCTGCTCGGCTTCTGCGCCGGCATCCCCTTGGGATCGTGGCTGGCGGCGTTCGCCGGCGCCACCTTCCCCGTGGCGCTGATCGCCCTGGGGGCGGTCCGGCAGGGGCGGCTCGGGGGTTTGGGCCTCGTCCTGGCGCTCCTCTGGCTCCTGCTCGCCGCCGGGCTCGGCGCCGCGCTGGGCCTGCCCCACGGAGGACCGGACGTCGTGGGGCTCCCGCTGGCCACCGCGGCCATGATCTTCGTCCTGGTCCCCGTGCCGCTCCTCGGGCTCGGCGGGCTCTACGCCGCCCGCTTCGACCGCCACGGTCTCAAGCAGGAGGATCTCGACCGCATGCGGCGGCTGCGCGATTCCAACTCCGGGGAGGGGTGAGGTGCCGATCCTCGGCCGGCCCCTGATCGTGGTCTCGACGCTGGTCTACTTCCTGGCCTGCCTGGGGCTGGGGGTCTGGGCGCTGCGCCGCACGCGGAGCGCCCGGGACTTCTGGGTGGCGCGCCAGGGGCTCGGAGTGGTGGTGACCGGCCTCGCCACCATGGCGGCGGCGTTCAGCGGCTTCGTCTTCCTGGGCGGCCCGGGGCTGACCTACCGGATCGGGCTCTCCTCCCTGTTTATCAACCTGTCGATCGGCTTCACCCCGACCCTGCTGGCCTGGACGCTCGCCAAGCGCCTGCGCCTGCTCGCCGAGGTGCGGGAGGTCTACACGATTCCCGACGCCGTGCTGGCCCGTTACGGCAGCCGCCGGGCCTCGGGCGCGGCGGCGGTGGCGGTCCTGGTCGGAACGGTCGGCTATCTCGGCACGCAGCTCCTGGCGATGGGGACGCTCACCCGGGCGGTGTTCGGGGTGAGCCTGCCGGTGGGGGTGGGGCTCGGCTTGGCCGTCCTCCTGTTCTACGGCGTCGCCGGCGGCATGATGGCCGGCGTTTATACCGACGTCTTCCAGGGCGCCCTGATGGTGCTGGCGGCGGTCGCGGTGTTCGGCTATGCCATGTCGGCGGGGGGCGGCTTCGGGCACGTGGTGCGCAGCATCGCGGCCTCGCCGCGGTTCGGACGCCCCTTCCTCGAACCGCTCGGGGGCGCTCCGGCGCTGACCGCCCTGGGGTTCTTCTTCGTCTTCGGCGTCGGCGTGCTGGGCCAGCCGCACATGCTCAACAAGTTCTACATGATCCAGGACCCCCGGCGCCTCAAGTGGCTGCCGCTGGTGCTGGGCCTCTCGCAGACGCTCTGCCTGCTGATCTGGCTGGGGATCGGTCTGGCGGTGCCGGCGCTGGTGGCGCAGGGGAAGCTGGCGCCGCTGGCCAAGCCGGACGACGCCTCTCCCGCTTTCCTGCTCGGCTTTACGCCGGAGCCGCTGGCGGGTCTGGCGGTGGCGGCGATCCTGGCGGCGATCATGTCCACGGCGGACTCGTTCATGAACCTGGGCGCGGCGGCGCTGGTCCGCGATCTTCCACGGGCTTTCGGCCGGCGGGTGGGCGATGAGCTGTTCTGGGGGCGGATCGCTACCGTCGGGGTGACCGCGGCGGCGGCGGCCCTGGCGCTGGGCTACAACGACCTGATCGCCCTGCTGGGCACCTTTTCCTTCGGCACCTTCGGCGCCGCCCTGGCGCCGGCGCTGGCGGTGGGGCTGAACTGGAAGCGGGTGACGGCGGCGGCGGCCACCGCCTCGATCGTCACCGGCACGGCGCTCAACCTCGCCCTGGAGTTCCTGGCCCGGCAGACGTTCTTTCCCTCGCTGCCGAAACCGCCGCTGCCCCGGGGGGCGCTCCCCACGGCGGTCTCGCTCGCCTCCTCCTTCGCAGTCCTGCTCGTGGTGACCGCGATACCTGCGATCACGGGGCGACGAGGGTCGGCTCTCCCGGAGGACATCGCCGCGGTGATGGAGGCCTGATGGCGGAGATGACCGAATCCGGCGGCATTCGTTTCCTGCTCAACCCCGCCGCGGGGCGCGGCACGGGCCGGGCGCACCTCGACCGTATCCGCGTCCTGGCCTCGAAGCTGGGAGCGGGGCTGTGCGTCTCGCGCAAGGTGTCGGATCTGGCGGAGCAGGCCCGCAAGGCGGCCGAGGACGGCGTCGAGCGCCTGCTGGTGGCTGGCGGCGACGGCACGATGCACCATGCCATCCAGGGGCTGGCCGGCACCTCCTGCGCTCTCGGGGTGATCCCGCTCGGCAGCGGCAACGACCTCGCCGGGACCCTCGGCATTCCTCCCGATCTCGAGGTGGCGGTGAACCGCGCGGTCCATGGGGAGATCCGACGCATCGACCTCGCCCGGGTGGGGGAGACCTTCTGCGTCGGCTACGCCGGAGTGGGCTTCGACTCCGAGGTTACCCGCTCCGCCAACGAGGGGAAGATCCTGCGCGGGCCGCTGATCTACTTCTATGCCGTCATCCATACCCTGGTCACCTTCGTGCCGCCGCGCATGCGGGTGGTCTACGACGGGGGGGAGTTCGACGGCCGGGCGATGTTCGCCGTGGTCAACAACCTCCCGCGCTTCGGCGGCGGCATGCGGATCGCCCCCGAGGCGCGGATCGACGACGGCCTGCTCGACCTGGTGATCGTCAAGGAGATTCCGAAGAGCACGCTGCTGTCGGTCTTCCCCAAGGTCTACGGTGGAAAGCACGTGGGACACCCGGCGGTGACGCTCGTCCGCACCCGGCGGGTGGAGATCACGCTCGACCGGGCGATGACGATGTACGGGGGCGGGGAGCCGCTGCTGCCGATGGAGGCGGGGGTGCCGGTCGCGGTGGAGGTGGCGCCGGGCGGGCTGGCGGTGGTTACTTGAGGATGTCCGACTGGTGCTAATACGTTTTAGAATCTACCCCTCTTGAGCCTGCTACTCTTTCGAGCAGGCCCACCCGAGTGAGCTTGTCCGAAGGGTGTTTCGTTGACGCGACTTCGAAGGTGGCATAGGCTTAAGGCCAAGATGGGAATGTTGAATGTGCATACTGAAGGTAGGAATCTTCTCTCTTCGCCTCGCGAGCGAAAGTAAATCCGATGAACCAAGCCATGACTCAGGACGAACGGTTCATCGCGAGGGTGCTGTTCGTCAACCGATTGCTGAAGGCGAATAATCAAGCATTTCAACAATTCTTCTGGGCAGTGATGCGGGCCAAGCACAGTCAGGACTTCATCGAGATTAGGCCTCAAGGGCGCCTCGGGGACGGTGGCAATGATGGCTACCTGCCGGCCGAGGGCCACTACTTTCAGGTCTACGGCCCCATTGATCCCCAGGAGAAGGTCACAGAAGCAGCAGGGAAGCTGGTTAAAGATTTTGAGAAACTAAAAAATTCGTGGCAAGAGATCACGCCGATCCGCGTATACTCGTTCGTCTTCAACGACAAATATGAAGGGACGTTCCCGAGGATTGCCAAGGCATTAGGCGAGATCGAGAAGGTAAATCCGCCGGTCAGATGTCGACCGTTTACCGCTGGTCATCTCGAAGACACGTTTATCAGTCTATCGCCAGATCAAATTCCTGGCGTCCTCGGTATGCTGCTGCCTGATCCGGCGAAAATCAGCCAGATAGACTACGGCGTATTGAAAGAGGTCATCACCCACATTATGACCTCTCCAACGAGAGTGGCGCCTACCCGATTCGGCGACCTTCCCGAACTGGGTGAGAAGATCCGGCTCAATAATCTTTGCAGCGCTTGGGGCGACTTGATCCGTAAAGGTGCAAGGCAGTCCGGGCATGTGGACAATTATTTTTCCAAGAACTCGACGTTCATGAAGCAGGCGCTCCGCGATCATCTCGTGGAGCTTTATCAGCAGGTCCGGGACGCCGGGCGTTCCCTGTCGATCCTGCCGGTCGGGGTCAGCCGCGAGGATCTTATCTTTGACGACTTTCGCCAAGAACTGCTTCCTATGAATGCAACCGTCGCCACGGAAACAGCCGTTGAAATACTCATAGGCTACTACTTCGAGGCGTGTGACATCTTTGACCCACGTGCGGATAAGGACTCCCCAAGTGCTTCTGCCTGACAAGCATGTCAGGATTGGGGAGTCGATCCTTGGATTGGCTGCGCTGGTCGTGGCCAACTTGGAAAAGCCGCTGGCATTCGACAACCTAATGGCGGTCCTCTCTCCAAAGTTCGAAACACCAGAGTGGCCCGCATACCACAACACGGAAACCGTGTCTCTCGCGCTCTGTTTTCTCCATTTGACCGGGCTCGTTGATGTAACGCTGGAAGGAGACGTGTATCGATGCGACTGATCGCATTGACGGCGAACCAGCCCTCATTTAAGAGCGTCTCCTTTAACCGGACTGGGCTCACGCTCGTTGTTGGTCGGCACCTCGCGGCCAAGAAAACCGACTTGAAGAGAACCTACAACGGGGTAGGCAAGTCGCTCATCGTCGCCCTTATCAACTACTGCTTGGGGTCTGACAGGAACGATCAGTTTGACACTCATCTCCCGGATTGGGCCTTTACTCTCACCTTCGAGCACGCGGGAAAAGCGCATCAAATTACGCGAACGACAGGTGAGGCGAAATTGCTGTTCGATGACGCAGAGATCGGCCTTACCAAGTATATTGAGTGTTTGGAGGAGCTTGGGGTTTTTTCGATGCCTTCCAGTCGCGTCAAGTTCCTGACTTTACGATCGCTCCTCTCGTTTTTCCTGCGACCGAAGAACAGTTCCTACGTCAGGTACGATCGGCCGCAACAGAAGTGGACGGATTACCAGTCGGTCCTGTGCCAGAGCTTTCTACTCGGCCTTGACTACCACAGGGCTGCCCAGAAACACGACCAGAAGAAGCGGCTAGATGAGCAACTAGGCTTGGCCGATCGTTACAAAAAAGATAAGGATCTCCGGGAGTTCTACCTCGGTGAGAAGAATGCCGAAGTTGAACTGCTTGAGCTCGAAACGGAGATCAGGCGACTAGAAAGCGATCTGACTGCTTTCCGGGTTGCTGAAAATTATGCAGAGCGGCAACAGAAGGCCGACAGAATCCACGACCAGTTAGCTGACTTGGCCAACGAGAACCGTCATCTACAAGAACCTTATCGCAGATCTTGAACTGGCGCTCAAAATTAAGCCGGACGTTTCCCCGGCTCAGGTGATTGAGGTATACCGGGAGGCTTTAGTTTCTCTGCCTGCCCTGGTGGTAAAGCGGCTCGAAGATGTCCAGACATTCCATCTCCGCCTACAAGAAAATCGAAGCCTGCGGCTGAACAAAGAACTCGCACTTACCGAGCAGAAGGTTGCAGAACTGAATCAAACTTCCGAGCGATTGCGGAAAGAACTCGACGCGGAACTTCAGTTCCTCAACGCCCATCGCGCGCTGGACGAGTATGCTGCTAATAACGCGCATGTGTCGGAACTGCGCGGCCGCGAACAGCGAATTAAAGATTATTTGCAGCTTCTATCCCAATACACTGAAGAAGCCCAAAACGTACGGGCTCAAATGGCCCAGGCCACTGTCGAAACGAACCAATACATTCGCTCGATCCGTTCTCACCTCGACTTTTTGATGGAGAAGTTTCGTGAATATTCCAGAGAGCTGTACGGTTCCGTCCCGGCTGGACTCACGGTCAAGAACAATGATGGTGAGAATCAGTGCCGCTATGACATCGAAGCCCATATTCAAAACGACGCAGCCGACGGAATCAACCAGGGAAAAATATTCTGCTACGATTTTCTCTTGCTGACCCTTCGTCAGCGGCATATGATGGAGTTCTTGTTCCACGACAACCGGCTCTACGCGGACATGGACAAGCATCAGCGGTACTCCCTGTTTCGTCTCGCGGATCGCGTCAGCAGGGAGATGGATGTTCAGTATATTGCTACTATCAACGAGGACGTGATCGATTCGGTAAGCGACGTAGCAGGGGCCGATTTCCACCGACTTTTCGTCGATCCTGTTGTCCTAGAGTTAACGGATGCTCCGGGTGGGAAAGGCAAGCTCCTAGGCCTTCAGATCGATATGAAGTACGACGAGTAAAAAGCTAAATGATGCGTTCACTATCTCATCATACAGCTCTTCAGTAAGTCACTACCAGTTCCCGCCCAGTGCCCAAGACTTTGTGCGCAGGTTGCCGCGCTCCGGCTTAAAGCGCAGTCTACAATTTGGATCCACATATCCACAACGCTTTTACTCTTGGACTTCACTCTCGCCCCTACCAAGTCGCTGAAAAACTCGCCTCCTCATCCAGGAACTGAGCATTGGCACTGGAGGCATTTCGGAGAGGTAATCTGTTACTGCCCAGATCTCGTAAGGAGCTGGAGGATAAGGGAGAAAATGACACTATGCTCCTTGGCGGTGTGCCGCTGAGTTTTTCGGCAACCTGTCAAGCCCCCACCTTGAACTCCACCCCCTGCGCCAGCGGCAGCTCGGTTCCCCAGTTGATCGTGCAGGTCTGGCGGCGCATGTAGGCCTTCCAGGAGTCGGAGCCGGCCTCGCGGCCGCCGCCGGTCTCCTTCTCGCCGCCGAAGGCGCCGCCGATCTCGGCCCCCGAGGTGCCGATGTTGACGTTGGCGATGCCGCAGTCGCTCCCCGTGGCCGCCAGGAAGCGCTCGGCCGAGCGCATGTTCAGCGTAAAGATGGCCGAGGAGAGCCCCTGCGGCACGTCGTTGTGGATGCGGATCGCCTCGTCGAGGTCGTCGAACTCGAAGACGTAGAGGATGGGCGCGAAGGTCTCCTCGCAGGTGACGGCGAGCGGCTTCGGCACCTCGACCAGGGTCGGCTCGACGTAGAAGCCCGGCCGGTCGATCCGCCGGCCGCCGTAGAGGACCTTCCCCCCTTCGGACTTCACCCGCTCGAGCGCCGCCATCATGTTGTCCACCGCCGTGGAATCCACCAGCGGCCCCATCAGGGTGCCCGGCTCGAGGGGGTCGCCGATGCGGATCGAGCCGTAGGCCTGGATGAGCCGGCGCTTCATCTCGGCCGCGATCCCGCGCTGGAGGAAGAGGCGGCGGGTGGTGGTGCAGCGCTGGCCGGCGGTGCCCACGGCGCCGAAGAGCACCGCCCGGAAGGCGAGGTCGAGGTCGGCGTCGTCGGTCACCAGGATGCCGTTGTTGCCGCCCAGCTCGAGCAGGGTGCGGCCGACGCGGTCGGCGACCACCTTGCCCACCTCGCGCCCCATGCGGCCGGAGCCGGTGGCGGAGATCAGCGGGAAGCGGCGGTCGGCGACCAGGCGCTCGGCGACGCCGGTGCGGCCGCCGAGGACCAGGTTGAAGATCGGCGGCGCGCCGTTGGCCTTGAGCACGCGGTCGGCGATGCGGGTGACGGCGAGCGCGGTCAGCGGCGTCTGGTGGGAGGGCTTCCAGATCATCGAGTCGCCGCAGACGGCGGCCACCATGGCGTTCCAGGCCCAGACGGCGACGGGGAAGTTGAAGGCGGTGATGATGCCGACCGGCCCCAGCGGATGCCACTGCTCGTACATCCGGTGCTGCGGCCGCTCGGAGTGCATGGCGAGGCCGTAGAGCTGGCGCGACAGGCCGACGGCGAGGTCCGCCATGTCGATCATCTCCTGCACCTCGCCCAAGCCCTCGGAGAGTACCTTGCCGACCTCGAGGGTCACCAGCCGGCCGAGATCGTCCTTGTGGCGGCGCAGCTCGTCGCCGAGCTGGCGCACCACCTCGCCCCGGCGCGGCGCCGTCCAGGTGCGCCACTCGCGGAAGGCCTCGACGGTCGCCGCGGCCACCCGCTCGTAGTCTTCGAGGGTCGCCATCCGCACCGCCGCGAGCGGCTCGCCGGTGGCGGGGTTCAGCGACTCGATCCGCTCGCCGTGGGTCTCGATCCACTCGCCGTCGAAGGCGCCGTGACTCTCGGCCTCGACGCCGAGCGAGCGGAGGATGCCGGAAACGCTGCTCTCGGTGGATCTATCGATATGGGTTCTATCCATGCTAACGGTCATCGGATTTCTCCTGGAAGGTTCGTCCTGCGGAAGGGACAGGATACCTCATCGCCTACAATGCCGCACGATGGCCGGCCTCGCTCCGCCCCTGCTCCTCGCCCTGTTCGGCGCTTGGTGCGGGACGTTCGCCTGGGGCCCGGCCTCGCCGGCGAGCGCCCTGGCGGCGGTCTCGCTGCTGGGACTGCTGCTGTGGACCGGCCCCCCCTGGCAGGACCCCCTGCGGCTGGGCGCCTCGGGCCGCCTGCTGCCGCCGGCGCTCTGGATCGCCATGGCGGCGAGCGCCTGGGCCTCGCCGGTGCCGCGCGCGGGCTGGGTGCCGCTGCTCCTGCTGCCCGCCTTCCTCGCCCTGCCGGCGGCGGTCGAGCGCTGCTGGCGGCGGGAGGAGGACCGCCGCCGGGGCTTGCGGGCGCTGGCGCTGGCGGTGGCCGGCATCTCCCTCTGGGCGCTGATCGACTGGGCCGTGCTGGGCTCCCCCCGGCCGGCAATGCCGCTGGGCCACCACAACCTGCTCGCCGCCTGGCTGGTGATCGCCCTGCCGCTCGCCGTGCTGCCGGCGCGGGAGCCGGGACCCTGGCGCTTCACCGGCTTCGCCGCGGGCTCGCTCGCCACGGCGGCCGTCCTGGCCAGCCGCTCGCTCGGCGGGTGCGCGGCGCTGGCGGCCGTGGCGCTCCTGGCGTTGACTGCGCGGGCCGCGCGGACGACGCCGGCGAAGCGCTCGCGCCGGCGGGTCTGGGGCGCGCTCCTGGCCGCGGCGCTCCTCCTCGCCGGGCTCCAGATCCCGAGAGGGTTGCGGATCGCCGCCGGGACCGACCCGTCCGCCCAGGCGCGTGGGGCCTACCTCGCCGCCGGAGTCAAGGGGTTCATGGCCCGGCCGATCCTGGGCTGGGGGCCGGGATCGACCCCCTGGACCGCGGCGGCGTTCCTCGATCCGGTCCCCGGCGTGAACCCCTGGGGGGAGTCGGTAGGGGAGCCTCCACTCGCTGTCGGTCCAGCTCGCCTACGAGCTGGGGGTGACGGGCCTGCTGCTGGCGGCGGCCCTCGCCGTCCTCTTCTTCGTGCGGCGGATCGCCGAGCGGGAGGAGGGACGGGACCCCGCCCTGCTGCTGGGCGGCATCCTGGGCCTCGCCGGCGGCGCCGTGGCCTCGCTCGGCAGCGGCGCGCTGGCGGTGACCGCCCTGCCGCTGGCCGCCGCGATCGCCGCCGGCGCGGCGCTGGCGGGGAGCGGACGCGGCCGATCGCGGCGGGGCTCGCCGCTGCCGGCGCGGATCTACGCGGCGGTGGCGCTCCTCGCCCTGGCGCCGCTGGAACTCGCCCGCTGGCATTACGACCGGGCGGTCTCCGCCGATGGGACGGGGAAGACGGCGGAAGCCGAGGGGCAGCTCGCGGCGGCGGCGCGGCTCGATCCCCTGTTCCCCCTCTATCCGATGCGGCTCGCTCTCCTGCGCGATCGCCGGCCGGGGGACACTGACACCGCCGCCGGGCTCGCCCTGCGGGCGGCAGAGAATGGCCGTGCCGTCCCCTCCCTCTGGCTGGTGGCAGGCATCCTCGGCTACTCGGCGGAGCGGCCCTGGGCCGGCGAGGCCCTCGAGAAGGCTTGCGTCCTCGATCCGCTCGACCCTTTCCCGCCGTTTTACGGCCTGCTCGCGGCCCGCGCAGATCCGGACGCCCCCGGGCGTGGCGCTCAATCGCTGCTGAACGACCCCCGGTTCGCCGCCGCCGTCTTCTGGGAGCGCCGCCCCGACCTCCTCGCCCAGGCGCTCGCCAGGGTGCGCGCCTGGCCGGAGGTGGACGCCGGCTGGAAGGAGGCGCTGCTCGCGGCGGTTCCGCCCGCCGGCGCCCGGAGCGGACCGCTCCTCCCGGTGGAGCTGACGATCGACACGAAAGAGGGGGAGACGCTCTCGCTCACGGCGTTCCGCCGCCGTCCCTGGCCGGCCCGCTGGCCTCTGCTCCAGGTCCGGCAGCCGGCCTGGGACGGTCTGCGGGTACCGCCGGCCGCCGCCTCGAAAGGCACATCGCCGCGTTTTTTCCACGCCGCTCCGTGCCGCCGTAGCTCACGAAGCGGGCAGGATCTGCTCACCCACTGAGCGCTTTCCGACCCCCCTTTCCGATCTCCGCAACGCCTGTGGAAAACCTTGTGGGAAAGGCCGAACCCCTAGGACCAAAGCTCCGGCATCACATCGATTTGCTGCACTTTGAACAATTTTTTGTGCAATCCAGCCAAGCCGTTTCCTCTCAATGCGTTGAAAAAAAGGTCCTGGGTAGACTCCAGGTTTTGCCGAAAGTACTTCCTCGACGAGAGCAGAATTTCCACAGCTCGGAAGCACGTTCCGAGAGGGAGGTCATTGGGCGCTGCCGGGGAGGAAGGAGACGTCGCCTCCGGCGCCCGTCTGGAAGAGGTAGGTCTGCACCGGCCCACCCCCCAGCACGTCGGCCGCCACCGTCCAGCGGCCACTGCCGGCCTGGGGGAAGACTCCGGCCAGGGTCCGCTCGAACGGCTGCCGGGGCCGCAGCACCACCTGGACCGAGCTGACCACCTCGCCGGAGGGGCCGCGGAGGCTCAGCCGCAGGGTCGCCGGGGAGTCGCCGAGGTTGACCGCTCCCCAGGTGGAGCGGGCGAAGGCGGAGGGCTCGGCACCGAAGGCCACCGACCGGGCCGTGGCGGCCTCCTGCGAGCCGCGGCCGTCCACCAGGGCGGCGAAGCGGGCGCCCGCCCCGCCGCTCGCGGTGGAGACGGCGAAGCTCAGCACCCGCGGCGCCGGACCCTCCGCGCCGTTCCAGGTGATCCGCAGGGCGCCCAGCCCTTCGCTCAGGCCGAAGAGGTCGTGCAGCACGTCCTCGACGAAGACCGACCCCTGGGGCGGAACCGTCAATGTCACGATCCGGTTGGAGGTCCTGCCGTCCTGTCCGCGCAGCCAGAGCTGGCAGAGGAGCTCCCGCGGCTGCGCGGAGGGGTTGGCGGCCACCAGGCGGCTGAACTGGAAAGTGTTGAAGGCCCCGGGGCCGCGCGAGACCCGCGGGATGAGCAGCTCGCCTTGAGAGTTGGCGTCCGGTCCGGCCGGCTTGGCGGGCAGGAAGAGGGGAGCCGCGAGCTCACCGCCCAGCAGCAGGGCGGAGGCGGAGAAGCGGATTCCGTTCGACTGGATGCGGGCGCTGAACGGGCCGGTGTGGCCTCCCAGGGTGGGGAACAGCCCGTCGAGACGCCGGGAAAGGGAGGCGCCGGGGCCGAGGTCGAGGAGAGCGGGGCTCCCCACCGGCTGCCCCAGGCTGTCGAACAGGCCGAGCGTGATCTGCCCGCCGGTCCCGTCCAGATTGCCGACTAGCAGGCTCGCCATCGAGCCGTCCCCACCGGGCAGGCCGGCCAGGACCTTCTCGCCGGCCGACCAGCCGTCCGCCGGCTCCTCGCCGAGGAGCGGTCCAAAGCTGCCCATGGCGGAGCTGTCCGAAGTCGAGCGGACGCGGCTGAAGGCGAGCACCCGCGGTCCGGACCCACCGGTCGAGGACGGGAGGAGGTAGGACAGGGACATGGAGCCCTCTCCCACGATTCCTCCAGAAGCTCCGAACAGACTCTGGAGGACGTCGGGGAGGAGCAGGGTGGCCCCCGGAGCGAGCGTCAGCTCCCGCGACACCGGCGTGGCCCCGGCGCTCCGCGGCAGGAAGGTCGCCCGCACCAGGGTGGGAGAGACGCCGTCGTTGGCCAGCCAGAGGTCGCTGCTCAGGCCCGGAGTGCCCGCCGGAGCTGAGAGGACGTCGGAGAGGAACGACTCGCCGTCCCCGGGCGTGAGCGCCGGGCCGTCGACGTGGAGGCGCAGCATCCGCTCCGGTACCGCCTGGCCGAGGTCCCCCAGCAGGTGGACCGTCACCGTCTGATCCCCCGGCTGGGTGAAGATGTGGGTGGCGCAGAAGGATTGCGCCGTGCAGGGGGAGTCGCTGAGCTCGATTCCGTTGGCGGAACCGCCCGAGAAGTCCCACCGCGCCTGCCGCGCCGGGCCGGAGAAGGAGACCGAGAAGTCGACCGGCTGGCCCGTCCGGGCGGTGACCGCCCGCGAGGCGAGCGAGACCGCCTGCAGAGGCTCGGCGGTGGAGGTGGCGAGCGCCACCCGGGGTCCGCGGCTTTCCCCCTTGGGGTTGAAGGCGGAGACCTGGTACTCGTAGCGGGTGCCGGGCTTCAGCCCGCGGTCCACGTAGACGGCCGTCCCGGCGGGGGAGCTCGGCGATCCGGGCGAGCCGTCCGTTGCCGGTCCGCCGGTAGACGCGGAAGCCCTGCTCGTCGGCGGAGCGGTCCTCCCAGAGGAGGTCGGCGTCGAGCCCCGCCGCCGTCGCGGTGAGCCCGGTGGGGGCCGCCGGCGGCGCCAAAGCCTGGCCCGTCCCCGGCCGGTAGAGCGACTGGAGGGCCGCCACGTCGTCGGCGGCCAGACGGGCGCCGCGCCCGTCGTTGTGCAGGTAGGCCCGCATCAGGGCCTCGTCGCCGGCGGAGCCCACCGCGCAGTCGCCGCTCGCCGCGTCGCCGCAGGAGTGGCTGAGCCCCAGCGTATGCCCGAGCTCGTGGCCGAAGATCTCCTCGGCCGCCTTGGAGGGGTTGGCGCTGCGGGCGAGATAGCAGCCGACCCCGGCATTGGTCGAGATGTCCGCCCCGGTGATAGGGACGTATGCCTGGCCCCCCCAGGTGACCCGCTGGCGGGTGTCGAACCAGGGCCCGCCGATGGCGAGGATGCCACCACGGTCGCAGTCGAACGGATCGGCGACCGGCTGCTCGAACTGGATGGCGTTGACGCCATCGAAGCTCGCGAGCCCGCCGCTGGCATTGGTCTGGCCGATGTAGGCATAGTGGATGGGGGTCGTGGGCTCGGCGTTCCAGGCCGCGAGGGCGCGCTGGAACTCGGCGAAGCCGCCGCCCGGCACTCCGGGCTGGCCGGCGCTGTTGGCTGCCCAGGCCACGCTCCCGCCGGGATCGAAGGCGAACCAGCGCATGCGGACACCGTTCGCGTTGAGCAGGTTGAACTTCTCCGGCAGAGCGCGGGGAGCTCCGCCGCCAGCCAGGAAGTAGTCGGGCGCGCGGCGCACTCCGGCAGCCCGGTCGGCCAGCCAGGCGCGGAACCGGTCGAGGTCGCGCGGCGGATCGGCCGGGGCGCCGCTCACCTCCTTAGCCTCCGAGAGGTCGCGCACGGCGGCGCGGCGGCCGTCCGCCCCCGCCGCCTCGTGGAAGGCGCCGAGCATCAGGTGGAGAATGTGGAACGAGCCGTCGCCGTTGGGGGCCAGGAAGAGGAGGGCCGGCTCGTCCGCCTCGAACCGGGGAGCGCCCCAGATCTGGAGCGACGGTCCATCAGAACGCTGCCCGCCGGGCACGCGGACGGTCAGGCGGTCGCCCGCGGCCGCGCCGTGGATCGCCTCCTCGACTTCGAACTGGTAGTCGGTGAAGGGCTGGCGGCCGTCAGAGGCCGCCCCGGAGCCCAGGACGCGAGCCTCGACGATGACCGCCGCCTGATCGGCGAGGTCCGCGTCCGCCACCCTCTGGTAGGTGGTGGCCGCCGCCGGAGCGGCGAGCAGAGACACGACGGACAGAGCGCCAGCGGCGCGCAAAACAGCTCGCATGTCGTAGAGACCTCGACCAACGGAGGGCCGGCGAGGAGCTTCGGGCTGGCCCTTGAATCAACGGTGGTAGATCTCTGCAACAAACGGGCCCGCCATGAAATGGGCGGGGTCGATCTGGCTTTGCAGGCAGACTCCCTGGGGGTTTTCGGTGAGCAGGAGGCGGGCCGATTCGGCCAGGCCGGCGGTGGTCGTCGACTGGATGGCCTTGAGCGTGCGGGCCCCGACGCGGCTGGGACGGATGAGGAGAGATCTCTGCAGCCGGCGCCGGAAGCCGTCGGCGCCAAGCCCCTCGACGCCGGCGTAGATCACCACCAGGTCCTCCTCCATGAACGGGACGGCCGCCTGCATCCTTTCCTGGAGGGAGATGATCGGGTCCTCGCCTTCCGGCGTCTCCGCCAGGAGCTGCTCGATCCAGGCGTAGTGGCCGGGGTAGCGCAGCGTCTTGTAGTCGAGATGGCGGACCTTGCCCTCGAGGGCGGCCGGCAGGTCGGCCGCTCCGCCCGAGGTGAGGTCCTCCTCGTAGGTGATGCCGTCGAGGATCACCGTGCACCGCTCGGAGAGCGACGGCAAGGTGGTCCGCCGGTGATCGCGCAGCACGGTGGCGGGCTTGACGTACTCGGTGGCGACGCCGCTGGGGCTCCAGGTGAAGCCGTAGAAGTGCGGCGAGCGGGCCGTGGTGGTCAGGGCGCCGACGCGCATCTCGATGCGGTCGGCGGAATCCGTCCCGTTCTCCCGGCAGAAGCGCTGGAAAAGGCCGAGGCCGAGCACGTTGACGTATCCGGGCGCGAGGCCGGTCTGGAGGAGGAAGCCGCGCGAGGCGCCCTGCGCGATGCGCTGGATCTCCTCGGTCTCCTCGACGTGCTCGGTGAGGTTCGCGTAGTGGAGGTCGTGCTGGCGGGCGAGGCGGGCCATGCGGGGGGCTTCCTTGCCGGGCAGGCAGTCGAGCAGGATGTCTCCGGCGGTGAGCGCCTCGTCGAACTCGGGGCTCGTCCCCTCGACGGGGAGGTGGAAGGCGTGGACCTCGCCGGGCTCGGTGGAGCCCTCGCGGATCCAGGCCGCGGCGGTGCGCGCCCGCTCGGCGTCGGCGTCGCCGACGAAGAGGTCCACGTCGAAGTCTCCGAGCTCCCGCAGCAGCAGGCCCACGGCGCTGCCCATGCCGCCGGCCCCGGCGATCACGACCTGATGTTTCTTGCTCATGCGCGCGATCCTCTCCCGGCACTCCGCTGGAGTCGCCTGTCGTCTGGTCCCGAAGGGGGGTTGGAGGCTGCGGGACCGGCAGGGCCGCGTCCCGCGAGGAAGCCGCGGCATCCTAGCATCCCCTCCGGAGAGGGGTCAAAGGACGTCCGCTGACCTCGTCGTCCGGGGTTGCCCCGCGCAGCCGACTGGCAGCGCCGCAGGCGCGCACACGAAGGAGGCGAGCAGGGGCAAACCCGGACGACGAGGTCAGCGGACGTCGGAGTTGGGGCGGCGGCGCACCGGCCGGCCGGCGAGGGCGGTCTTGTTGCGGCCCGTCTCCTTGGCCACGTACATCGCCGCGTCGGCCAGCCGCAGGAGGGTGCTCTTGCTCGCCTCCAGCCCGAGGCCGGGCTCGAGGTGCTGCATCAGGGTGGCGACGCCGATCGAGCAGGTGATCCCCTTGAGCGACAGGGGGTCCGGCTGGATGTCGCCCGGCCCGGCGCAGAAGGTGTTGTCCACGATCTCGGCGCGGATCTCCTCGGCGACGTCGATCGCCGCGTCGAGGTCGGCTCCGGGCAGCAGCAGCACGAACTCGTCGCCGCCGTAGCGGGCGGGGATGCCGCCGACCCGCTTCACCTTGCGGCGCAGCAGGTGGCCCACCTCGCGCAGCACCTGGCTGCCCGCCAGATGCCCGTGGGTGTCGTTGACGTGCTTGAAGTAGTCGAGGTCGAGGAACAGCAGGGCGAGGTCGATGCTCTCGGCCTTGCAGCGGCCGATGGTCTCCGCCAGAGCGATGTGCAGGTAGCGGTCGTTGTAGAGCCCGGTCAGGTTGTCGCGCTTGGCGATCTCCTGCGCCTGGCGGCCGTCGAGCACGTTCTGGATCGAGATCGAGATGTAGCCGGCGAAGATCTCGAGCAGGTTGCGGTCCTCCTGGCTGTAGCCGGGGGCGTCGCAGCGGTTGATCAGCTCGAGGACGCCGCAGACCTCGACGCCGATGCGGATCGGGATGGCGACCAGCGACTCCGTCTGGTAGCGGGTCTGCTCGTCCATGCCGCGGTAGAAGAAGCGGTCGCTCGGCGCGTAGGGGGTCGAATAGGCCGCGCCGGTCAGGTAGACCCGCCCGGCGATCCCCTGGTCGGCGGGGATCGTCTTCCCCACCAGGCAGGAGGACTTGTCGCCGAAGGTGGCGATGAAGGTCAGGGTGTTCTGCCGGCGGTCATCCTTCTTGTCGGACGGATCGTCGAGCAGGATCGAGCCGGCGGCCGAGGGGACGAACCCGTTGGCCCGGCGCAGCACCTCGACGAGGTTCTCGGCCAGGCTCAGCTCCAGCGGGAAGCTGGGGTTGGCCCGGCGCCGTTCGAGGAACCGCTCGAGCTGGACGGCCTCCAGGCTGTGGTATTCGTCCGGTGAACGGAAACCCTCTTCCGGCATGCTGACCCGCACGAGTGCGTCACTCATGGACGACGCTCCCGAAGTATCGCCCTACCCTTCGACATGCCATGGACTCCACACAGAAAAGACAGCTTGAAGATACCAGAAGTTGCAGGGTGACGAAAGCGGTCAGGCCAGCCGGCGCAGCAGACGGCGGCTGCGGTCGAGCGCGTCGGCGCGCAGGTTGTCGGTGGTCGAGAGCTGAGGGGCGAAGCGGAGGTACTGCAGGTCCTCGATCAGCAGCCCCAGCTCGTCGAGGGTCCCGGTCTCGACCCCCTGGGAGGCCAGCAGCTCGCGCCAGCGCGACGGCGGGGTCTCCGGCGAGACCCCCCAGCGCCGGTCGAGCAGCGCGCGCCAGGCCTCCTCCACCCGCAGGGCGAGCTGCCGGGGGCGCTCCTCGCTCTCGGCCTGGCGCAGCGCCGCCTCCAGCTCGCGGGCGGCGCCGGGCTCTGGAGACGATCCCGTCGGGGGGGAGGCCCGCCGCCGGCGCAGCAGCGTCACCACCAGGGCGATCCCCCAGGGGAGGATGAGCAGCCAGGCGAGGATCGGGGCCCAGCGGCGGCCCGAGGAGCCCGCCACGCCGTGAGCGGCTGGAGGGGACGCGCCGCCCTTCCCCGCGGTCCTCGCGGAGGACCCGGCCCGGGGCAGCGCGGTCAGCGCCAGCTCCGGCGCCGCGGCCACCTGGTAGCGCCCCTCCGCCGGGTCGAAGTAGGTGATCCGCGGCGACTCCAGGGTGAAGCGGCCGGTGCGGTCGGGGATCACGGCGTAGCGCCAGACGCGGAAGCCGCGCACGGCGGTGCCGTTGAGATCGTCCGTCCCCTCCTGCTGGGGGGGCAGGAGGGTGAGCCCGGGGGGCGGCGTGAGGCGGGGCTCGTGGACCCCCTGGAGATTGCCGACGCCCGAGAGGCGCACGGTGAGGGTGGCCGCCTCTCCGAGGCGGACCTGCCGCGGCTCGAGCGCGGCGCCGAGCGCGATCTGCCCGACGGCCCCCCCGAAGCCCGGCGGCGCGGGGGGCAGGGGCTGCACGTCCACCGCCTGCGCCGCGGTCCGCAGCCGCACCTGCTCGGGGCGGACGACCGCCGGGCCGAAGAAGAAGCCGCGGTCGTAGTGCTGCACCAGCAGGTCGATCGTCGCCGGCTCCAGCCGGTAGTGGCCGGGGCGCAGCGGGAAGAGCGCCTTCTTGAGCAGCGGCACCCGGGCATAGCGCCGGCCGTCGATGTCCAGCATCTCCATCGGGACCTGCTGGGGAATGGGGATGTCGCGCGCCCAGAACCCCTGGAAGGTCGGCACCCCGCTGGTCGAGATGCCGCCGATGTTCTCGCGCGTATAGAGGTAGATCGTGTAGAGCACCTGCTGGCCGACCACCGGCCGCTGCGGCTGCGTCTCGGAGCGCACGAAGACGTCCGGCTGCTGCGGCTCCCGGCGGAACGGGTTGGGCATGCGGCCGAAGAACTGCTGGAAGGGGTCGTCCTCCTCCCGCTGGCGGCGGGACGGGGCTTGAGCCTGCGGCGTGGGTTCCTGCTGCACCCGGATCTCGCGCGCCGGGACCTGCGTCACCGTGTCCCCGAGCTGCACCGCGATCGCGCGCACCCGGGCCTTGCCGAGCCCCAGCGGCCGCAGCTCCCAGGAGAGCCGGAAGGTGCGCGACAGGTGGCCGTTGCTGAAGCGCATGTCGTCGAACTGGGAGGGGGAGCCCAGGGTCTCCAGGTTGTCCAGCTCGAAGCTCGGGCGGAAGCGCTGGGTCGACAGGCCTTCGGTGTGGGCCTCGATGGTCAGGGTGGCGGTCTCGTCGAGGCCGATCACCTCGGGCTCGACGGTGACCTTGACGTCGTCGGCGGCCCTCGCCGGCAGGGCGAGGCTCAGCGTCAGGACCGGCATCAGGATCGACGTCAGGACCGGCCTCAGGAGAACGAATCGCGGGCTCTTCCTCACCAGTCCTTCCCCTTCGCCGCGTGCTGCCGCGCCCGGTGGGCCGCCTGGTCGCGGCGCTGCTGGCGCTCCTGGTTCTCGACCGCGGCGAGCACCGAGGCCGCCTCCTGGCCGTTCATCTCCGGCTGGTTGCGGAACTGCGGCAGGCGGTCATCCTGCCCCTCGCCGGGCTGCTTGGTGTCCCCCGACTGCCCCGGCCGAGGCTGCTGCTGGCCCTGGGGCTGCGGGGTCGGCTGGCCGTTCTGCGGCTGGTTCGGGTTCTTCTGCGGCTGGTTCTGCTGCGAGCCGTTCCCCTTCCCCTGCTGGTTCGACGGGTCCTGGTTCTTCGAGCGGCTGCCGCGCGAGCCCGGGGGGCTCCCCTGGGTTCCCATCTTCTGTTTCTGCTCCTCGCGCAGCGCCAGCTCCAGGTTGTACTTGGCGTCCGGGTTCCCCGGCGCCTGGCGCAGCGTCTGCCGGAAGGCCTCCGCCGCTCCGGCGGCATCGCCGGCCGCCAGCCGGGCATTGCCCAGGTTGTAGTGGGCGGCCGTCGAGAGCTCCGGCCCCGCCCCCTTGACGGACTTCTCCAGCAGCTTGACCGCCTTGCGGTCGTGGCCGGCGGCAAGATGGGCGGTGCCGGCGTCGTACTGCACGGTCGGATCGTCCGGCGCCAGCCGCAGCGCGGTCTCCGCCGGCCCCACCGCCTCGCCGGGCTTCTTCCCGCCGTAGGCCTCGATCGACCGTCCGGTCCGCTCCCGCGGGTTGTACATCCAGCGCTCGATCCAGTCGGGCAGGTGGGGCTGCCAGGGCAGCGACGGCAGGGCGAGCCCGCCGAGAAGGAGGAGAGCGGGGAAGAGGTGCGCCCGGGCGGTAATGGCCATGGCCCGGCGGGGAAGGGCGGGAGAGGCGAGGGTCCGCTTCTCCGCCGCGAACGGTCCGATCCCGAGATGGAGCAGCAGCGCGAGAGCGGCCAGCGCGAGCGGCCACTGGAAGCGCTCTTCCAGGGTGCTCAGGGCCTGGCTCTCGATCGTCCGCTTCTCCAGGCGGTCGATCTGGCGCACGATCGGGGTGGGATCGGCCGCGGCGCTGGCGGCCCGCAGGTAGGCGCCGCCGGTCGCCCGGGTGAGCTTCTCCAGCAGATCCTCGTGGAGCTGGCTGACGACGACGTTGCCCTCCTCGTCCCGCTTGGTTTCTGACGGGGAGCCCGGGATCGGCACCGTCGAGCCCTGCGGCGTGCCGGTGCCGAAGGCGAAGACCGCCACCCCCTCCTCCTTCAGGCGGGCGATCTCGCTGTCGAGGCCGCCGCCGAAGTCTTCGCCGTCGGAGAGGATCACCAGCACGCGGTGCTTCTGGGTGCCCTGGCCGAAGAGGCGCAGCGCCGTCTCCACCCCCGGGGCGAGCTCGGTGCCGGGGGTGGGGAGCGAGCCGGGATCGATCGCGTCCAGCAGCAGGTCGATCACCCCGCCGTCGAGGGTGAGGGGGGCGAGCACCAGGGAATCCCCCTCGGTCTGCACCAGCCCGACCCGGTTGCCCGGCATGTCGCGCACCATGCGCCGCACGATCGATTTGGCCACGAACAGGCGCGAGGGAGCGGCGTCGGTCGCCCCCATCGAGAGCGAGGAGTCGAGGAGGAAGACCACGTCCACCCCCTTGCGCTCGACTTTCTGCTCGCCCGATCCCCAGCGCGGCCGGGCGAGGGCGAGCGAGGCGCCGAGCACCGCCACGGCGAGGGTGGCGACCGCCAGCGTCAGACGCTTCGGGACGTAGTCCGGCAGCAGGCGGCTCCACAGGCTCCGCGCCGCCCAGGCCGCGTCCGCCGCCAGGCGCCGGCGCCAGAGCCACCAGGCCGCCGCCGCCGCCAGGGGGGCGAGCAGGGCGAGCCAGAGGAGGTCGGGGACGGCGAAGGTCATGGCTCGGCGGTCACCTGGAGGCCGGCGGCGGCCAGCGGCAGGAGGAGGAGGGCGAGCCCCGCCCAGGCGAGCGGCGGGAAGGCCTCGCGGTAGCGGACGTAGCGCTTGACCTGGAGCGGCGTCTTCTCCAGCCGGTCGATCTCTTGGAAGATCCGCTGCAGGCTCTCGCGGCCCGTGGCGCGGTAGAACTGCCCGCCGGTCTTGGCGGCGATCCGCCGCAGCAGGTCCTCGTCCACCGGCACGTTCATCATCTGGCGCCGGATCACCGTGCGGCCGGTGATCGGGTCCTGCACGGGGACCGGCACCGGCACCTCGCCGCCGGAGCCCACGCCCACGGTGTAGACCTTGAGCCCCAGCCCCTTGCACAGGGCCGCGGCCGAGATCGGATCGATCGAGCCGGCGTTGTTGCCGCCGTCGGTGACCAGCACCACCACCTTGGTCTTCGCCGCGCTGTCCTTGAGCCGCGCCGCGGCGCTCGCCAGGGCGACGCCGATTGCCGTGCCGTCCGGCAGGCTGTTGAGCTCCACCGCGTCGATCAGCAGGTCGAGCATCTCGCGGTCGGTGGTGAGCGGCGCCCGGGTCATCGCGGCGCCGGAGAAGATGGTCAGGCCGATGCGGTCCCCGGGGCGTCCGGCGACGAATTCCTTGACCACCTGCTTGGCGACCGACAGCCGGTCCTTCGGCTGGAAGTCCTCGGCGCCCATGCTCCCCGAGATGTCGAGCACGAGCTGGATGTCGATCCCCTGGGTCAGGCTCTCCTCCCAGGCGTAGCCGAGCTGCGGCCGGGAGAGCGCCGCCACCAGGCAGGCGAAGGCGAGCAGGCGGGCATAGAAGGGGAGGTGGAGCCGCCAGGCGCCGCGCCGACTTCCCTTTCCCCCGCCGGTGCCAGAGCCGGCGGGGAGCTGGCTGTAGGTCAGCGCGCCCAGCGAGGAGCGGCGGTGGTGGGCCCAGGCGAGCAGCGGCAGGGCGAGCAGGAGCAGCAGCCAGGAGGGATTGGCGAGATGAGGAATCGCGTTGGTCATTCCGCTCATCAAGCCGCCCATCAGCCCGTCGCCTCCAGCGCCGCCGGCGTCTCCTGGGTCTCCACGAGAGCCGGCGCGAGATGGGCTTCCCAGTCCCGGGCGACCTGGCGGGCCGCCTCGGCGCGCTCGCGGCTCTGCGTCTCTCCCACCTCCTGGCGGGCGAACTTGACCAGGTCGCAGGCGCGCAGCAGCTCCACCGTCCGCCGCACCAGCGGGCCGGGCATCCGGCGCGAGAGGAGCTGGCTCTGGACGTCGCTGGTGGTGCTCTCCACCGCCGGGAAGGGGAGGCGGCGGCCGAGATAGCGCCGCAGGGCGAAGCTCAGCCGGGTGTGCAGGGCGAGCATCGAGGGCTCGGCGCGCAGCCGGTCGATCTCCGCCACCAGCTCCTCGAGCGGCGGCAGCGCCGGCACCGCGCCGGGAGCGGTCTGCGCGTTCCGCCGGCGCCAGAGGAGGGCCCCGAGGGCGAGGCAGCCGGCCGCCAGCGCCGCGAGCGTCCACCAGAAGCGCGAGCCGAACGGCAGCGGGCGGGGCGGCAGGGGAGGCCGGGCCTGGGGGTCCTTCTCCGCCGGCGGGATCACCGAGCGCACGGCGAGCGCGAGGCCCGCGGGGGTGGAAGCCTGCACCGTCCCGGTCTTGAGGGGGACGGCGATCGCGATCGGCGGCAGCGGCACGGACCCGGGCCGGAAGGCGGCGAGCTCCAGCCGCTGCTCCCAGACGGCCACCCCGCCCTGCTCCGAGACCTTGGCCGGCTCTCCCTTCCCCACGATCTCGACCTCCCCCCAGCTCTTCCCCCACACCGGGAACCGGGGATCGCCGGTGAGCTCCGCCGTCCGCACCCGCAGCGAGACCGTGGCCCGGACGTGATCCCCCACCGTGGGGGCCTTGGGGGAGAGGGAGACCGCGACCGGGAGGGGCTGGGCGAGGAGGGGGGAAGCGAGAACAACCCAGAGCAGCAGGGCCGTAGGGTGCGCTGTGCGCACCAGAACCGTCGAAAGGTGCGCACAGCGCACCCTACGGCAATCCGCCCGGTGGGTAGTCCCCCTCACCGCCGCAACCTCTTCTTCCGCTGCTCGAAGAACGTCACCAGGGTATTGATGTACGGCCGGTCGGTGCGCAGCTCCAGCCGGTCCACGCCGAGGCGGCGGGTGAGCCGCAGGAGGTCCTCGCGCTCGCGCCGCCGCCGCTCGCCGTGCTCCTTGGCGAAGCGCCGGCCGCTCACCAGGGCGGTCTCGCCGGTCTCGGCGTCGCGCAGCACCACCGGCCCCACCGCCGGCAGCTCCTGGTCCCGCGGATCGACGATCTCCACCACGATCAGGTCGTGCCGGGAGGCGGCGGCCTTGAGGGCGCGGGTGCAAGGGGAGCCCAGGAAGTCCGAGATCACGAAGAGGATCGAGCGCCGCTTGAGCGTCGCCAGCACCGCCTGCAGCCCCTTGTCGAGATCGGTCCCTCCGCCGGGCGGGCGGTCGAGGATCTCGCGCACCAGCCGCAGCACGTGGGTGCGCCGCCGCCGGGGCTCCAGGAAGAGCTCCAGCCGGTCGCTCACCAGGGCGGCGCCCACGCGGTCCTGGTTGCGCAGGGCGGCAAAGGAGAGGAGGGCGGCGATCTCGGCCGCCAGCTCGCGCTTGAGGATCGCCCGCGAGCCAAAGGAGAGGCTCCCCGAGACGTCCACCACCAGGAAGATGGTGAGGTCCCGCTCCTCGACGTACTTCTTGACGAACGGCACCCCCATGCGGGCGGTGACGTTCCAGTCGATCGTGCGGACGTCGTCCCCCGGCTGATAGGGGCGCACCTCGGCGAACTCCATGCCGAGGCCCTTGAACACCGAGTGATAGTCCCCGGCGACCCCCTGGTCGACCAGCCGATTGGTGGCGATCTCGATCCGCCGCACCTTGCGCATCAGGTCCGCCGGCAGGGCGGCGTTGCGGGGCCGGGCCGCCGCCGGAGCGTCCGGCCGGCGGGGCTCGCGTCGGCGGGAGAGGAAGCCCAGCATCGTGAAAACCTCGGGTCCTTTATGGCGCCTAGGGCACCGGGATGCGCTCGAGCAGGCGCGCGATCAGCGCGTCGGTCGTGATCTCCTCGGCCTCGGCTTCGTAGGTCGGGATGATGCGATGGCGGAGCACGTCGGGCGCCAGCTCCTTGACGTCCTCCGGGATCACGTAGCCGCGCCCGCGCACCATGGCGAGCGCCTTGGCGGCGCGGGCGAGGAACAGGGTAGCGCGCGGCGAGGCGCCGAAGGAGATCAGGTCGGCGAGGTCGGGCAGCCCGGCCGCCCTGGGGTCGCGCGAGGCGAACACCAGGTCCAGGATGTAGCCCCGGATCTTGTTGTCGAGATAGACCGCGTCCACCACCTCGCGGAGGGCGAGCAGGCGCTCGCGCTCGAGCACCGGCGCCGCCTTGAGGTCGCCGGCCACCAGCATGCGGTCGAGGATCTCCGCCTCCTCCTGCCGCGACGGGTAGGTGACCCTCAGCTTCATCATGAAGCGGTCCACCTGCGCCTCGGCGAGAGGATAGGTCCCCTCCTGCTCGATCGGATTCTGCGTCGCCAGCACCATGAACGGTTCGGGCAGGCCGTAGCTCCGGTCGCCCAGGGTGACCTGCCGCTCTTCCATCGATTCGAGCAGCGCCGACTGCACCTTGGCCGGGGCGCGGTTGATCTCGTCCGCCAGCAGCAGGTGGGTGAAGACGGGACCCCGGCGGGCCAGGAAGTCGCCGCTGCGCTGGTCGTAGATCAGCGTGCCGACGAGGTCGGCCGGCAGCAGGTCGGGGGTGAACTGGATGCGCTGGAAGTCGATCGCCAGGGTCTGGGCGAGCGTCTTCACCGCCAGGGTCTTGGCGAGGCCCGGCACCCCCTCGATGAGGATGTGGCCGCGGGCGAGCAGGCCCACCAGCAGGCGGTCGAGCAGGTAGTCCTGCCCCACGATCACCCGGCGCAGCTCCGCCTCGACCCGCTTCAGGGTCAGGGTTTCGCGTTCGATATCTCGGTTGAGGGTGGCGACGTCCAGTTCCATAGGCACTCCGGGGAAGCCCCAAACTGCAAGCGAGGTGCCACGGCCTTTTTCCTCGATCTCCCTGGGGCGCAAGGATTTGCCCGCCAGCCGCGGCGGCTCCGGGACGACGGGGATGGCCCAGGAGATCGCCAAATTGGCACGTCGCGTGGGATTGTCCCGGGGAATCCTCTGATACCGTTTCCTCGTGCGCAAGCCCCCCGGTCCGCGATTGAAGAAGGCCCTGGGCCAGCATCACTTGGTGGATGGGGCGCTCTGCCGGCCGCTGATCCACTTCCTGGCTCCGGAAGGAGAAAGGGTCCTGGAGATCGGTCCCGGAGGAGGCGTGCTGACCGCCGAGCTGCTCGCCGCCGGTGCCAAGGTCATCGGCTGGGAGCTGGACCCCGACTGGGCGGCCCTCCTGCGCCGTCGTTTCCCCGCTCCGCGTCTTGCCCTGGTAGTGGGGGACGCCCTGAGGATCGCCTGGAATCGCCTCCTTATCCCTACCCTGGTGACCGGGAACCTCCCCTACAACGTCGCGACGGCGATCCTCGAAGACCTCCTGCCGCACCATGCCCAGGTCCCCCGCGCCGCCTTCCTGGTCCAGAAGGAGGTGGCGGACCGCCTCGTCGCCACTCCCGGTACGGACGCCTACGGTTCCTTCAGCCTGATCGTCGCCGCCTACGCCCGCCCCAAGATCCTGGGAAGAGTAAGACCCGGCAGCTTCCGTCCCCCCCGAAGGTGGACAGCGCCTTCGTGGGTCTGGATCTCCATCCGCCGCCGCTGCCGCAGGAAGAGATGGCGGACTTCATCGCCCTGGTCCGCCTCGCCTTCGCCCAGCGCCGGAAGACCCTGCGCAACTCCCTGGCCTCGGGCTGGGGCCGGGAGAGGGCGGAGGCGGTGCTCGCCGCGGCCGGAATTCCCGAGCGGGCGCGGGCGGAGCAGCTGGGGGTGGGGGAGTTTCTGGGGATCTACGGGAGAAAAGACGTTACGAATCCGGATTCCTGACCTTCTCCAAGACCTCCTGGGCTTGAGCCTCGCTCAAGGACAACCCGACGCATTCCGCCGTGTTCTCGAAGCTGACCAGGCGCCGCACCAGGGCGTTGTAGCGGGAGTGCGCCGAGTCCGGGTCTGTCTCGGCCAGCTTCTCGTAGAGCCGGTGCTCGGGCCAGGGGATGGCCGTCTCAGGGACGGGCAGGCCGATCCGGCGCAGGCGGGGAGCGCCGATCAGGACGAGGAGGGCGGGGACCGACTCTACGCCTCGGGCGAGGTCGGCAAGGCCCTCCTGGATCAGGTCGCCGCCGGGGAAGGCCGTCAGGTCCATGATGGGAGTATAGGGCCGTCTAGTTCCCGGGCCGCAGGCTCGGGATAAGCTACTTGGACAGGAGTCGCCATGACCCGAACCACCATCTCCCAAGCCGATCTGGCCGACAAGACCCAAGAGGTGGTCGATCGCGTGCAGCGCGGAGAGGTGATAGTCGTCGAGCGCTCTGGCCAAGAGCAGATCGTGCTGCTGGACCCGCTGGACTTCCGGCTCCTCCAAGCTCTCGCAAAGTGTGCGGTTGGTGAAAAAGAGCGCATACAGGAACCGGAAGATCCAGACGCCAGAGTTCTTCGAGCCTATGTAGACGCTGAGATCAGTTTGGGAAAGGCTGCTGAACTCCTGGGCACACACCGCTTGGAGCTACAAGCGCGGCTCCATCGGTTCGGAGTTCTCCTTCACCTCGGTCCTGCCACCCTCGAAGAAGCATGGGCGGAAATCGCTGAAGCCCGGAAAATCGACTAAGCGATTTGACTGCCGCCTTTGCGGATACCGGAGTCCGGTTCAGTCTCTGCGCGAGATCGTCTCAGAGTGAGCCTCCGGGATGATCAGCGTCTACCAATCGATCTTCTCAGCACACTCCTCAATGGGAGTCTCCATCCCTCCCCGGATCGACTCCCTTATGCCAGGGATCGACAGCAGGTACATCGTCTCCTGCATGGCCCACCAGTGTGCTTCCGAGACCAAGACCGCATTAATGTGCTTCCCGGTGATCTGGATTGGTTCGCTTGAATCGGCGGTCTCTTCGATGAGACGGTAAAGGGTTGCGCGCGCCCGGCTTGCGGTGATCGTCTTCATGCCCTCATCGTACGCGGAAACGTACGCTCCCCAAAGGCCTCTACAGGCTTCTGGTTCCTGCCACAGGCTGTTAGCCCGACAGTCTGTGCCAACAGCTCTGCTGTTCACGTGCCTTATCGGTCAACGTTCTGCTTATTTAAAACCGCGTTTGATTTTAGAAATCGAATCAGAAGAGTTTCTACTTTCGCCCTGAGATCTTCGTCGTCGACTTGAACATAAGCTCCAGTATCGACAATGGGTGCCTTGAACCAAAATTTCTCTCTGTGTGTTCTAATCCGGGCCTTTAGGTTCGAAGCTTGGCCCACGTAGATAGGTCTCTCGCTGATATCGTAAAATACGTAAATCCCCGGAATTGATGGCAGATCTCCGTCCTCGTGTGGATCAAAGTCTATCAGTTCTCCTACGCCCTTAATGGTCGCCTCTTGTCGGATCTCTTGTTTAGCCTCATTGGGAAGTTCGCTGCCCAATGCCTTCTCAAGGCGTCGGACGGTTTCCCTGCGAGGATTCGCAATGCGACCAGATTCAATGTTGTAGATTGCTGGAGCAGAAATTTCAGATGCGGCAGCGAGTTCTGGGACCGAGAGGTTACGCTCAAGCCGCGTTCTGTTCAACCAAACGCCAAATGCCGCAGGGCCATCCTCGGTGCCCCGGACTTCAGATCTGGTGCCATTTTTCTGGCTAACCAAGCCAAGAAAAACCTTGAGTTTCGATTTTTGACCCAGCGTAGGGACTATTTTGCTGGTTTCCCAGTTCGAGATGGTTGCTCCCGAAACGTCTAACTTGGCTGCTAGCTCCGCCTGAGTCCACGCGTTTCTAATTCGTGCCCTACGAATTTTTTCGCCAAAAGAAATATTCGCCATCGCTCTCCTTCTTTCTGTAGAGCACGTAGCTTGGCGAGCCAAGTCTTACCATCCTCTAAATTTTCTCTGGCTTGACTAGTGAAGCTTACCTATATCCTATAGCCCACGTCAACAAGTGTGATGTAGCCTCCAGCGAACCGCGTCTCGGTTTTTTCACCCCCCGCCCCCCTTCGCGTACAGCGCCTCCGAGAACGCCTTCCCCGCCCGGACGAGGTGGATCTGGCCGGCGGTGCTCATCCTCCGCAGCACGTCCGAGGTGGCGCGGGGGTCCACGGGACGGCGGAGGCGGCCGGCGAAGCGGCGGTTGACCTCGGCGGTCACCAGGCTGGCGCCGAAGGGCTCGCCTTCGCCCTGGGACTCGACCACGGCGCGGATCATCCGGCTCACCATGAGCTTGCCGGAGGCCGAAAGCTCCAGGTGGGGGGCGGCGGGCTCCGGAGCAGGATGCGCCTGCTGGACGAGCTCCACCGCCGAGACGGAGGCCGCCCGGAAGGTCTCCAGGTTGTGCAGGACCTTCTCCAGCTCCGCGGCGTGCCGTTCGCGCTCCTGCCGGTTCTCCGCTTCCTGCCGGGCGTGGAAGGCCTCCCGCTCCCGGTGGAACGCCGCCCGCGACTCCAGGTTCGCCAGAACTTCCGCCACCGAAAGCTTCGAGGCTCATCGGATCTCCTCGAATCGCCGCGACCCGCCGTTGAAGTGCGGTGAATTGGGCCTGATCTACAAAGGGTAGCACGAGGAATGACGAGACTCTCTTCGCCTGAAGACCGCGCCGGGCCCGAGTTGCCGCATTCCCTCCAGCAGGAAGAACGAAGTTTTGAGAAATTGCTGCCTCCGAAGTGGTGCTTGCGGCGATGACCAAGAGAGAGGCGGTAAAAGATCAAGCTCTTGAGGTATTATTTGGATACTCTGCGGTAGAAGATGGCTGTAACGACAGGAGGTCTGGTGAAGATGCGGCAAATTGCCGAGATTGCGCTTCGGGGCTAGCCGCGACGACTTGAAGGAAGGTAGGGTTTGGCCGTCGCAGGTGAGGCATTGCGCCGTTTCAGGCGCGAGATGCGGCATTTTGTACAGGGAATGCCGCGCCTCAAGCGCCTTTCGCCGGATTCCCCGCTGGAAAGAAGACGATCCTACGGCGTGACGCGGTAGCCGTTATGCTAGACTTCAAGGGAGTTTGAGAGCGGAAGCTTCATCCATTTTCTAGACACAGCCATGTCCGTCGCCGTCGTCCGCAAGAAGAGCACGAGCCCGGAGCGGCCCACCTTTTCCCCGGAGAAGGGGAGCGAGCTGCTGGGCCTTTTGCTGCTGGCGGTCGCCGCCTTCCTGATCCTCAGCCTCGGCAGCCACCATCCGCAGGACCCGAGCCTGCTGCACCGCGTCCCCTTGGAGTCCGAGGCCCACGCCCACAACTGGGCCGGCTCGGTGGGCGCCCAGGTCTCCGCCCTGTCGTTCGGGTTCTTCGGCCTGACCTGCTTCCTGGTGCCGCTCTTCCTGCTGATCGGCGGCTGGCGGCGGCTGCGCCGGCACGGGTCTCCCCGGGTGGTGGGGCGCGGCTTCGGCTCGGCGATCCTGCTCGCCTCGACCCCGGCTCTCCTCCAGCTCGGCCTCGGCCGGCTGGAGTGGTTCGACGGTTCGGTGGCGGCCGGCGGCGCCTTCGGCCTGCTGCTCGCGGACTTCCTGCAGTCGCGGCTCAACTTCGCCGGGACCCTGGTGGTGCTCGGCTCGGCGGTGGCCCTCGGCACCGCGCTCGCCGTGCAGTCGACCCTCGGCTCCATCCTCGCCGCCTGGCGCGACCGCCTGCGCCAGCTCTGGCAGAGCTGGACGCTCGCCCGTGAGCGCCGGCACGAGCGGCGGGAGAAGGAGCGCAACCGCCGGCGGGTGATCACCAAGCACCTCCAGCGGGTGGTCGAGGAGAAACAGGAGAAGCAGAAGAAGAGCGCGCCCGCGGCCCCCGAGGCGCACCGGCCCTCGATGGCCGCCGCCGGCGTCTCGGTCGGCTCGCTGCCGCCGGACCGCATCGACCTGCCCATGCGGTCGGCCCGGGTGGTGGAGAAGAAGGGAGAGGTGGATTTCTCCATCCGCCGCGCTCCCGTGGTGGAGCCGGACGAGGATTTTCCCTCCTTCGCCACCGAGACCGGCGGGTCCCGGCGGAGCGCTGCCGCTTCCCCAGAAGCCTCGCCGGCCACCGCCGCCCGTCCGAAGCCGGTGCCCCAGAAGGAGCTCCCCTTCGTGGCCCAGATCGCTCCGGGCACCCTGCCGCCGGTCAACCTCCTCCAGATGGGGGAGGGGCGGAGCGCCCAGGACGAGGTCGAGCTGGTGCGGCTCGGCGACGCCATCCGCAGCCGCTGCGCCGAGTTCGGCGTCGACGGCACGATCGAGGCGATCAGCCCCGGGCCGGTGATCACCGTCTATGAGTTCCAGCCGGCGCCGGGAGTGAAGGTCAGCCAGATCGTCAACCTCCAGGACGACCTGGCGCTCGCCCTCAAGGCCGAGTCGGTGCGCATCGACCGCATGCCCGGCCGCTCGACGCTGGGCATCGAGGTGCCGAACCGGGAGCGCTCGATCATCCGCCTCGGCAACATGCTGGCCGACGAGCGGTTCCGCAAGTCCCCCTCGGTGCTCACGATGGCGATCGGCACCAACATCCATGGCGAGCCCTACTTCGCCGACCTCGCCACCATGCCCCACCTGCTGATCGCGGGCGCCACCGGCGCGGGCAAGAGCGTGGGCCTGCAGAGCATGATCACCTCGATCCTCTACAAGGCCACGCGCGACGAGGTGCAGTTCATCTTCATCGATCCCAAGCGGATCGAGCTGGGGGTCTACGCGGACATCCCGCACCTCAAGTGCGAGGTGGTGGTCGATCCCAAGAAGGCGGCCAACGCCCTGCGCTGGGCGGTGGCGGAGATGGAGCGCCGCTACCGGCTGCTCGCCGAGGTCCACGTGCGCTCGATCGCCTACTACAACCGGGCGATCTCGGACCCCGAGACGCAGCAGCGGCTCTCCCTTTCGGACGGGGGCGACGGCCTCTTCACCGCCGCGGACTTGAAGCCGCTGCCCTACTACGTAGTGGTGATCGACGAGCTGGCCGACCTGATGATGGTCTCCTCCTCGGAGGTGGAGACCTCGATCGCGCGGCTGGCGCAGATGGCCCGCGCCGTGGGCATCCACCTGATCGTGGCCACCCAGCGGCCGTCGGTGGACGTGCTCACCGGCACCATCAAGGCCAACTTCCCGTGCCGGATCTCGTTCGCCACCGCCAGCCGCCACGACTCGCGCACCATCCTCGACCAGGTGGGCTCCGAGAAGCTCCTCGGCAAGGGGGACATGCTGATGATGCCCCCCGGCTCGTCGCGGGTGATGCGCCTGCATGGCGCCTACATCTCCGAGCAGGAGACGGCGGCGCTGATCCGCTGGCTCAAGAAGCTCGGCAAGCCCGAGCTCGACCCCGAGGTCCTCAAGCCGCCGGATGGGGATGGCGCCCGCGGCACCGACGGCGGGGACAACGACGACGAGCTCTACGACGAGGCTTCCCGCCTGGTCATCGCCGAGCGCCAGGCCTCGGCGAGCTTCCTCCAGCGCCGCATGCGGATCGGCTTCTCCCGCGCCGCCCGCCTGATCGACATGATGGAGCGCGACGGCCTCCTCGGCCCCGCCCAGGGGAGCAAGCCCCGCGAGGTGCTGGTCAAGCCGGATTATTTCGAGGAGATCGACGGCGCGCGGGCGGGGGTGGAGGAGTAGAGGCGGCGAAGAGGTCGAGGCTCCCCAACAAAAAGGCCGGCGTCACCGCCGGCCTTTTCTCGTTCTGGAGCTTTCGAGAAGCCCTACATCCCCTTCGTCTGGGTCCCCCGCTCGATCTTCGGGTCCCCCTTCTCGCGGCGCTGGGCCAGCATGTTGGCGGCGCGGTCGAAGAGCTTCAGGGCCTGCTGGAGCTGGATGTCACCCTCGGTGAGCACGCGGTGGCGCGCTTCCTGGCCGCTGGTGGCGTTGGCCAGCTCGGCGCGGATCTGGAGGATCGAGCCGTCGCGGACCTCCTTCAACGGCAGGTTCTTCTGCACCTCCTCGGGGGAGGCCAGCTTCTCCTTGATCAGCCACTGGCCGAACTCGGCGAGCACCTTGTCGGTGTCCGGCTTCCAGTTGGCCGTCACCTTGTTGCGGCTGGCGTAGTCCACCGCGAAGTTGAGGTAGGCGTTGCGGGCGAGCAGGAACTGCTCGAACGGCGACAGCTCCTGGTCCTTGACGATCACGTCCGGCGTGATGCCGCCGCCGCCGTAGACGTTGCGGCCGAGGTCGGTATGGAAGATGTCCTTGGGATCGACCTTCTTGCCGGTGAGCTCGGGCGAGCCCGCGTCGGAGTGGGTGTAGTAGTCGTAGTAGGAGGTGTAGTCGCGCTGGATCAGCCGGCCCGAGGGGGTGTAGTACTTGGCCGTGGTCAGCGCCAGGCCTGCCCCGTAGGAGAGGTTGTAGACCGTCTGCACCAGCCCCTTGCCCCAGCTCGGGGTGCCCACGATCAGCCCGCGGTCGTGGTCCTGGAGAGCGCCGGAGAGGATCTCGGAGGCCGAGGCCGTGCCCTCGTTGACCAGCACCACCACCGGCGCGTCGAGCGGCGGGTACTTGCCGTCGGCCTTGTAGACCTGGAACGAGTCGCGCGTCCGCCCCTTGGTCTGGACGATCGACGAGCCGTCGGGCAGGAACTGGTCGGCGATGTCGATCGCCTGGTCGAGCAGGCCGCCGCCGTTGTTGCGCAGGTCGAGCACGAGCTGCTTCATCCCGGCCTTGCGCAGCTTCTCCATCGCGTCCGCCATCTCGTGGCCGGAGCCGCGGGCGAACTCGGTGAGCTGGATGTAGCCGGTCGTTGGATTGAGCATGTAGGTCTGGCGGACGGTGGTCTGCGGGATCTCGGCCCGGGTCACCGACATGGTCAGCGGCTGGGCCAGCCCGCGGCGCACGATCGAGATCTTGACCTGGGTCCCCTTGGGGCCCTTGAGCTTGCCGACCGCCTCGTCGAGGGTCATCGTCTCGGTCGCCTCGCCCTCGATGGTGCTGATCACGTCCCCCGCCTGGACGCCGAGCCGGGCGGCCGGCGTGCCCTCGAGGGGGGAGATGACGGTGAGCTGGCCGTTGCGCACGCCCACCAGGATGCCGAGACCGTAGAAGCTGGTCTGCTGCTTTTCCCGCATCCCCTCGTAGGCCTCGGGGCTGAGGAAGGCGGTATGGGGATCGAGCGAGCGGAGCATGCCGTTGACCGAGGAGTAGACGAGGTCGCGATAGCTGACGTCGGCCCCATAGCGGTCGTGCGCCACGTTCACCAGCTCGGTGTACAAACGCAGGGAATCGCGCGTCTCATCGGTGACGGCGAGGAGCCGGTCGCCCAGCAGCCCGCCGAGCGCCAGCGCGAGAGTGAAAAGGACGATTGCTGCGATGCGCCATGAACGTCTCATAAGAAGGTGAGTGTACCATCGCCCCGCGCCCTCCGTGCTTGACTTTGCCCGCCCGCTCGCTCGATGATCAGGGTCCTGGAGGGACCCATGGGATCGTTAGGTCTGCCTGAAATCGTCTTCATCCTCATCCTCGCCCTGCTGATCTTCGGCCCCAAGAAGCTGCCGGAGATCGGGCGCACCCTGGGCAAGGGGATGGCCGAGTTCCGCCGCGCGACCGACGAGCTGAAGCGCTCGCTCAACACCGAGCTGGCGCTCGAGGAGACTCCCACGCCGCCGGTGCTGCGGCCCCGCCGGCTGGAGGATCCCGCCGATGCCCCGCACGAGGTCCTGGCGCCGCCGGGCGAGGCGCCGGTGCTGACCGAGCCCCGGTCGATGGCCATGCCGGCGCCGGCCGCGCACGTCGTGCCCATGGAAGAAGCCCCCGCTCCACACGTTCCACCGGTTCCGCCGGTATCGGACCTTCCGGAGCCCCGCTGATCCGCCGCCGGTCCCCGGACGCCCTCGACGAATGCCGACCGCCGCGCCCAAGCGCCCGTTGACCGCCCAGCAGGAGGAAGAGCTGGGGCGGATGTCCCTCCTCGGACATCTGGAGGAGCTGCGCAAGCGGGTCTTCTGGTCGGTCGGCGCGCTCTGCGTCGCCTTCCTGCCCTGCTGGTATTACGTCGAGAAGATCTTCGCCTTCCTCTTCGCGCCGATCCACCGGATCGCGCCCAAGCTCCAACTGGCGTTCCTCGGGCTGACCGATCCGTTCATCTTCTACTTCAAGGTGGCATCGCTGGCGGCGGTCTTCCTCGCCTCGCCCTTCATCCTCTACCAGATCTGGGCCTTCGTGGCTCCGGGCCTCTACCACCGGGAGAAGCGGCTGGCGCTGCCGTTCGTCCTGCTCACCACCTTCTTCTTCCTCTCGGGCGGCGCCTTCGCCTACTACGTGACCTTCCCGTTCGCCGCCCAGTTCCTGCTCGGCATCGGCCAGCAGTTCATGCCGGTGATCACGATCGACAAGTACTTCGGCTTCCTGATGACGGTGATCCTGGGGCTCGGCCTGATGTTCGAGCTGCCGGTCTTCATCCTGCTGCTCTCGCTGATCGGCGTGATCAAGCCGAGCCTGCTGCTGCGCTTCTGGCGGCACGCGGTGGTGGTCATCTTCATCGCCGCCGCCATCATCACGCCGACGCCGGACATCGTGAACCTCTGCATCTTCGCCATCCCGGCGGTCGGGCTCTACTTCCTGGGTGTCGGAGCGTCCTTCCTGGCGGTGAGGATGCGGCGCAAGCGGGAGGCGGAGCTGGCGGCAGAGGCGGAGGAGTAGGAAGGGCGACCGCAGGTCGCCCCTACAACCTTCGATCGACAGGGCTCTCTGCCCTCTCCTACCCGTACCCGAGCGACTTCAGCCTCTTCTTCTCTTCCTCGGTCAGGTCCCGCGATTGCGGGTTGGGGCTCCGGCGGCGGTCGGAGATCCAGCGGAGGAGGATGCCGTTCAGCTCCTTCTCGGCGGGCAGGCCGCGGCCGGCCAGGTTCCGGGTCTCTCCCGGATCGGCCTTGAGGTCGTACAGGTAGGGGCCGTCGGGCAGCAGTTTTGGGTTGTTCCCCTGGTTCCAGCCGTAGCGGTACTCGCGGGTGCGGACCGAGACGCCCATCCGGTCGGAGTGCTCGGTGAAGACGGCCCGGCGGCCCGTGCGGCCCTCTCCCGTCAGCTCGCGGAGGTCCTGGCCGTCGGTCGCCGGAGGCTTCAGGCCGGCGGCGGCGAGCAGGGTGGGGAAGAGGTCGATCGTCTGCACCAGACCGGCGAGGCGCCGGCCCGGGCGGTCGGCGCCCGGCCAGCGGATCATCAGCGGCACGTGGGTGGTGCTGTCGAAGAGCCCGATGTGGCGGAAGCGGATGCCGTGGTCCCCCAGGTTCTCGCCATGGTCGGCGACCACGGCCACCACGGTGTTCGCGAGCAGCCCGCGGCTCTCCAGGAAGTCGAGCAGGCGTCCGGCCTGGCGGTCGACGTAGGCCACTTCGCCGTCATAGAGATCGCGGTTGCCGCCGAGCACCGCTTCGTCGAACCCCCGCGGCCCGGGCTGGCGGAAGGGGACCCACGAGCGCACCGGCGAGAGGCCCGCGGCCGAGGCGGGCCGGAAGCCGAGGGCGTAGGGCTCCGGCGGCGTGTGGGGCGTGTGCGGATCGAAGAGGTGGAGCCAGAGGAAGAACGGCTTCGGCCGGCTCTGGTGAGCCGCGAGCCAGTCCATCGTAATCTCCACGGGCATCTCCGCCGCCGCCTGCTCGCTCGCCGTCTGCACCTCCGCGAAACCCTGGCCGAGCCCGGAGTTGTGATCCCCCAGGTGGTGGGCGGAGATCAGGGCCAGGGTGTCGTAGCCCGCCCCGGCGAGGAGCCTCGCCAGGGTGGCATGGCCCGGTGGCAGCGGCGTCTTCAGGTCGTAGACGCCGTGGTTCTTGCCGTAGAGGCCGGTCAGGATCGAGGCGAAGCTCGGATTGGTGACGTTGAAGGCGGTGAAGGCGTCGGGCCAGACGTCGCTCATTCCCGCCAGGCGGTCGAGCGACGGGGTGAGACTCGGCGTCCGTCCCCAGGCGCCAAGGGCGTCGGCGCGCAGGGTGTCGATGCCGATCAGGAGGATGTTGGGTCGTCCGCCCCGCGGCGCTGACTGCATCTCCTGGCGTTGATACACCGCCGGGCTTCCCCACAAGGCACTGGGGACCGGCTGACCCGCGGCGTGAGCGGCCGAGCCGTCGATCTGCAGCAGGAGATCGATCCGGCGGCCGGCGTACGGGGAGAGGTCCACCTCCACTGCCTCGGGAGCGAACGGTCCCATCGGCCCGGCATCCACCCGGAAGAGCTCGGCGAGCTTGTCCGGAGCCTCGCGGATGCCCACCCGATACGTGCAGGCGCAGCCGTTCACGGTGCCCAGGGGGACGAAGGAGAAGTAGGCGTCCCGTCCGGGCCGGACCGTCCAGCGCACGCGCGAGCTGGCCCGCTGCTCCAGGGCCTTCACCTGGCCGGCGGTCCGCTTCGGAAAGGCGACGAGCTGCTGGGCCGGCACGAGGCGCATGTCCCGCACCTCCTCGGAGCCGAGATAGGAGATCTGCCGGAAGACCGCGTCCTTCCACTCGGCGGGGGTGGATTCAACGACCGGCTTCGCCCCCCAGAGGTCCATGCGGTGCCAGGCCCCCGCGGACTCCGAAGCCGTCCTGGAGCGGCAGGCGGGGAGGATCAGGAGGACGGCGAGGAGGAGGAGCCGGCGTTGCACGGCGGGGGAGTCTAGCACCGGCAGGAGCGCCGAGCCGGCCGATGGGAGTCCTTCGACGCCAGCCCGTCAGGGCGGCCTTTCCCTAGCCCAGGGCGTGAGCCCTGGGGCACAGGACTGCTGAGGCGGGAGAGCTACTTGAACACTCGCTCGTAGACGTCGCTGAGGAGCAGCCGGCAGCGGATGGACGGCAGCTCGAGGGTTTGCTCCAGACTGGCGAGGTCCTGGCGTTGCCACTTGTCCTCTCCGTCTCTGGACCACCGCTCGATCCGGATCTGGTCCTGAGCGACCAGGAGGTACTCCTTGTGAGAGGGGATCGACCGGTATTGGACGGTCTTCGTTTTCCGGTCGTAGGCCTCGGTCGAAGGGGAGAGGACCTCCACGAGCAGAGTGGGATTCAGCAGGGTATCGAAGTGAATGTCGTCGAACCGTGGCTCGCCGCAGACCACGACCACGTCGGGATAGGTGAAGAGACCGGCGGGTGTTCGGACCCGCATCGACTCCATGTACACCTCGCAGGAGCGTTTTCTGAGCTGATTTCCGATCTCCCGGAAGATGTTGCCGGCGATCAGATTGTGGGTCCGGCTGGCTCCCGTCATCGCGAACATCTCGCCGTCGAGGTATTCGTTCCTCGTCTCCGCCTGGCGCTCGAATGCCAGATATTCCGGAATCGTGAGCCGCTGGTGGGGATCGGTGGCCATGGCGTTACTTTAACACGCTCTTTTGACCCTACATCTCAGGGCTCGGGGGGTGCCCCGCCGGCTGCCGCCGCCAGCGCCGGTGCATCCACACCCACTGCTCGGGCCGGCGGCGGATCTGCTCCTCGATCTTCTCGGTCATCCGGGCGGTCGCTTCCTGGGGATTTTCCGAAAGGTCGAGCGGCGGCTGGAAGGTGATGAGGTGCCGGCCGCCGGCCACCCGTTCGATGAAGACGGGGATCACCGCGGCGCGCTGCTTCAGGGCGATCTTGGCCGCGCCGACCGGGGTGAAGGCCGGGCGGCCGAAGAAGGGGACCCAGACGCCGTCCACCTTGGTGTCCTGATCGATCAGCATGCCCAGCGCTCCCCCCCGCCGCAGGGTGGCGAGGAGCTGGCGGACCGCCCCGTCGCTGCCGCGGGCGATGGTGGGCGTGCCGAAGCGCTGGCGCAGGCCGGCGAGCATCCGCTGCTGCCGGGGCTCGTCGAGCGGGCGGGCGACGACGGCCATCTCCAGGCCGCGGCAGTTGACCGTGGCGCCGAGGAGCTCCCAGTTGCCGCAGTGGCCGGTGAAGAGGACCAGCGGCCGGCCCTCGCGCCGCACCGTCTCGATCTCCTCCCACCCCCGGACCTCGACGATCGAGCCCACGAAGGCGCAGTCGCGATGGAAGAGATGGAGGCATTCGCCGAGTACCTCGCCCAGGTGGCGGAAGCAGTCGCGGCCCAGCCGGCGGCGGTCCGCCGCGGGCATTTCCGGGAAAGCGAGGGCGAGATGGTCGAGGGCCCGGCGGCGGTCGCGGCGGGAGAGGGTCCAGCCAAGGCCGCCGATCGCCCGGCCCACCCGCTGCGAGGCGCGCCAGGGCAGGCGGCCGATCGTCGAGGTGAGCACCGCCAGGCCGGCGTTGAGCAGGGCCGGCTCCAGGCGGGCCTTCAGACGGCTCTTCGGGCGGCGGGGCATCGGACCAGGGATTACCAGTCGACCAGGAGATGGGCGACGAGCTGGTCCCAGTGCCCGCGGGCGTGGAGGACCCGCTCGCACATCTCCCGCGCCGCGCCGCGCCCGCCGGCGGCCGCGACCACCCGGTGCACCCGCTGCCGGACCTCGGCGACCGCGTCGGAGGGGGCGAAGGAGAGGCCGCAACGGCGGATCACCGGCAGGTCGAGGAGGTCGTCCCCCATGTAGGCCACCCGCTCGGGGGCTGCGCCGTGCTCGGCGAGGAAGGCGGTGAAGGCGGTGTCCTTGTCATGATGGTTCTGGATCAGGGCATCGAAACCGACCTCACGCGCCCGGGCCTCCAGGGCGGCGTTCCCCCGGCCGGAGAGGATGCCGATCTTCAGCCCCGCCTCCTTGGCGAGCTTGAAGCCCACCCCGTCGCGGACGTTGAACACCTTCCACATCTCGCCGTCGGCGCCGTAGACGAGCGAGCCGTCGGTCAGGCAGCCGTCCACGTCGAACAATAGCCAGTCGAGATCCCGCGCCCGGCGGGCCAGCTCGTCGTCCGCGATTTTCATTTCTAGAAGAGCTCCAAGCGCCAGAGATCGTGCAGGTGGACCACACCGGCGAGCCGCCCCGCCTCGTCGCAGACGAAGAGGGAGGTGATGCGGTGGTCCTCCATGACCTTGAGGGCGGCGGCGGCCAGCTCGCCGCCGGGGATGGTGCGCGGGTTGAGGGTCATGCGCTCGCCGGCGGTATGGCCGAGGATGGTGCCGTCGTCCGTCTGCAGCAGGCGGCGGAGGTCGCCGTCCGAGATGCAGCCGGCGAGGCGACCCTCGGCGTCGAGGACGGCGGTGATGCCCAGCCCCTTCCTCGACATTTCGTAGATCGCCTCGCGCATCGGCGTGTCCACGGTGACCCTGGGGAGGGCGTCGCCGGCGTGCATGAGCTGGTCGACCTTGAGCAGGCGCTTGCCCAGCCGGCCGGCGGGGTGGAGGCGGGCGAAGTCCTCGCGGGTGAAGCCGCGCGCCTCCAGGGTCGCCATGGCCAGCGCATCGCCCATGGCGAGGGTGGCGGTGGTGGAGGCGGTGGGGGCGAGCCCCAGGGGGCAGGCCTCGCGGTCGATCGCCACCGGCAGGTGGAGGTCGGCGTGCCGGGCGAGCGGCGAGGCGGCGCTGGCGGTCATCGCCACCAGGGGGACGCCGAGGCGCTTCAGGGTCTCGACCAGGCGGAGCAGCTCCTCGGTGGTGCCGGAGTAGGAGGCGGCGAGCACCACGTCGCCGGGCACGATCATGCCGAGATCGCCGTGCACGGCCTCGGCCGGATGGAGGAAGAGCGACGGCGTGCCGGTCGAGGAGAGGGTGGCGGCGACCTTCTTCATCACCAGGCCGCTCTTGCCCATGCCGGTGCAGACCACCCGGCCGGCGCAGGAGCGCAGGAGCTCCACGGCGCGGTCGAAGTGCTCGTCGAGCTGCTCCACCAGGCCGCGGATCGCCGCCGCCTCGGTCTCCAGGACCTCGGCGGCGACCTGGCGAGGGGTCCTCACCGCCAACGCTCCTTTCATCCCACCGCCCTCCGCACCGCGATCAGCGACGCCAGCAGCCGCTCCACCCGTTCGGGATCGAGCTGCACGGCGCTGTCCGAGCGGGCGTGCCCGGGGTCGGGATGGACCTCCAGGAAGACGCCGTCGGCTCCCGCCGCGACCGCCGCGCGGGCCAGCGGCTCGGCATAGCGCCGCAGGCCGCCGCTCTCGGCGCCGCCGCCGGGGAGCTGGAGCGAGTGGGTGACGTCGTAGATCACCGGGATGCCGTCCTCGTGGAGCATGGCGAAGCTGCGCATGTCGACCACCAGGTTGTGGTAGCCGAAGGAGACGCCCCGCTCGGTGACGGTGACCCCGCCGTCCCCGCTCTTGCGGGCCTTCTCGACCACCTTGAGCATGTCGTCCGGGGCCATGAACTGACCCTTCTTGAGGTTCACCGCCCGGCCGGTGCGCGCCGCGGCCACCACCAGGTCGGTCTGCCGGCAGAGGAAGGCGGGGATCTGCAGCACGTCGCAGACCTCGGCGGCGGGCGCGCACTGGTGCGGCTCGTGGACGTCGGTGAGCACCGGCAAGCCCGTCTCCTGCTTGACCAGCCGGAGGACGCGCAGCCCCTCCTCCAGGCCGGGGCCGCGGAAGCTGCCGAGCGAGCTGCGGTTGGCCTTGTCGAAGGAGGACTTGAAGATCAGCGGCAATCCCAGGCGCCCGGCCATCGCGGCCAGCACGTGGGCCATCTCGACCGCCAGGTCCTCGCTCTCGATCACGCAGGGGCCGGCGATGATAGGAAACGCGCTTCCCCCGATCACCACGCCCGGCGCCAGCTCCACGGATCCGACGTCCGCCATCAACCCTGGACCTGGATCTCGGACGGGACCTCCGGCGGGTGCTCCTTCACTGGGTGCTCCTTCACCGGCTGGTCCTTCACCGTTATGGCCGGACCCTCGGAGACGACCCGGGAAGATAACGCCGGAGCCTCCGCCTTCCCCCCCTGCGCCCGCCGCCGCTGCTCGGCGAGCGCCGCGCCGATGTAGGAGACGAAGAGCGGGTGCGGCTCGGTCGGCTTCGACTTGTACTCGGGGTGGAACTGGCAGCCGAGGAACCAGGGGTGGTCCGGCGCCTCGACCATCTCCACGAACTTGCCGTCGGGGGAGAGGCCGGAGATCACCAGGCCGTGCTCGGTCAGCGTCTGCAGGTACTTCTGGTTTACCTCGTAGCGATGGCGGTGGCGCTCGCTGATCTCGGCGGCGCCGTAGATCCGGCGGGCGAGCGAGCCCTCCTTGAGGCGGCAGGGGTAGGCGCCGAGGCGCATGGTGCCGCCCAGCTCCTCGACGCCGAGCAGGTCGCGCAGCTTGTAGATGACGGCGTGCTCGGTGTCGGGATCGAACTCGGAGGAGGTGGCGTCCTTGATGCCGCAGACGTTCCGCGCGTACTCGATCGTCATGCACTGCATGCCGAGGCAGATGCCGAAGAAGGGCACCTTGTGCTCGCGGGCGTAGCGGATGGCGCGGATCTTCCCCTCGGTGCCGCGCTGGCCGAAGCCGATCGGCACCAGCAGGGAGTCGACCTCGAAGATCTCGTGCGGCCAGCTCCCCCCCTCCATCTCCTCGGCGTCGATGTAGACCAGCTCGACCTTGGCATCGTTGGCGATGCCGCCGTGGATCAGCGCCTCGTTCAGGCTCTTGTAGGCGTCGGGGAACTCCACGTACTTGCCGACGATGCCCACGCGCACCTTGTGGTGGGGGTTCTTGACCCGCGCCACCAGGCTCTCCCAGCGGGTGAGGTCGCGGTCGTAGTGCGGCAGGTTGAGCAGCTCGAGGACCACGTCGTCCAGCCCCTCGCGGCTGAACATCAGCGGGACCTCGTAGATCGTGGAGACGTCGCGGGCGGCGATCACCTGCCGGGTGTCGACGTTGCAGAACAGGGCGATCTTCTTCTTCATCTCCTCGGGGAGGGCGCGGTCCACCCGGCAGAGCACGATGTCCGCCGAGATGCCGATCTCGCGCAGCTCGCGCACCGAGTGCTGGGTGGGCTTAGTCTTCAGCTCCTCGGCGGCGGCGATGTAGGGCACCAGCGTCAGGTGGATGTTGACCGCGTTGCCGCGCCCCAGCTCCTGGCGGAACTGGCGGATCGCCTCGAGGAAGGGGAGCGACTCGATGTCGCCCACCGTGCCGCCGATCTCGACGATCACCACGTCGTGCTCGCCGGCCACCCGGCGCAGGGCCTCCTTGATCTCGTCGGTGATGTGGGGGATCACCTGCACGGTCTTGCCGAGGTAGTCCCCCCGCCGCTCCTTGTCGATCACCGAGGAGTAGATCTTCCCCGTGGTGTAGTTGTGCCGCTTGGTGGCGAGGTTGTGGGTGAAGCGCTCGTAGTGGCCGAGGTCGAGGTCGGTCTCGGCGCCGTCGTCGGTGACGAACACCTCGCCGTGCTGGTAGGGGGACATGGTGCCCGGATCGACGTTGATGTAGGGATCGAACTTCATCAGGGTCACCGAGAAGCCGCGCGCCTCCAGGATGGCCCCGACGGAGGCGGCGGCCACCCCCTTGCCCAGAGAGGAAACGACGCCGCCGGTGATGAAGATGTACTTGGTCGCCATGGGGTCTGGTCTCCTTGCTCCGTCAGAACCGTTCGCTCGATGTTCCGATCAATATTTGTTCCACCCGCTCCAGATCCGCCGCCGTGTCCACCCCGAACGACCCCCGCTGGACGACCAGCACCCGGATGGGGATGCCGTTCTCCAGCGCCCGGAGCTGCTCGAGCGACTCGCTGCGCTCGAGCGGCGTCGGCGGCAGCGCGGCGAGCCGCAGCAGGGCCTCCCGCTGGTAGCCGTAGATCCCCAGGTGCTTGAGCGGCGAGAACCCCCCCTCCTGCCGCCGGTGGGGGATCGGCGCGCGGCTGAAGTAGAGGGCCGCGCCGTCGCCGGCGAGCACCACCTTCACCGCGTTCGGATTCTCCATCTCCTCCTCCGCCGCCGGGGTCGCCAGGGTCACCACCGGATCTTCCGGATGCGCCGCCAGGTGCGCGGCCACCGCCGAGACCCCGTCGGGATCGATCAGCGGCTCGTCCCCCTGGATGTTGATCACCGCCCGCACCGCCCTGGAATCCCAGTGGCGGGCGGCCCAGGCGATGCGGTCGGTGCCGCTGGCGCAGTCGGCGGGGGTCATCTCCCACTCGCCGCCGAAGCTCTTCACCATCCGGGCGATCCGCTCGTCGTCGGTCAGCACCACCACCCGGTCCAGCCCGCGGGCTTGCGCCACCCGGGTGTAGACGTGCTCGATCATCGGCCTTCCGGCGATGGGGAGCAGCGGCTTGCCAGGGAGCCGGATCGACCCGTACCGGGCCGGAATGGCGCCCACGATACCCGAGCCTCCAGCGAGGGGGGACAGAGGAGGGGATGCGACGGGGTGCACGACCTAATCTAAAGCGTCGGGCGGGGGGGTGTCAACGAGGGCGAGCCCCGCAACCGTCCTTCCTCTCCATTCGTATACAGTTTCGCCGTGCCGCCCGCCCCCCTGTCCCCTCTTGTGAACCGCCGCTGGCTGAGCGTCTCGATCGTCTGGCGCGTCTGGCGGATCTGGATGATCGCCGCCGTGATCGTCTTCGCCCTGGCGCTCGCCACCCGCGCCCTCCCCGGGCTGCGGGCGCGCTCGCTCCCCACCGGCCGGGCGGAGTGGATCTGGCGGCCGATCGACCGCCTGGACCATTCGCCCTCCGCCTTCTACGCCGTCCGCGATTTCTCCCTCAATCCCCTCGTCCCCCCGCCCGCCCGGGCGCGGCTGCTGGTGACAGCGGACGAGGAGTACGTCCTCACCCTCAACGGCCAGCGGATCGGCGCCGGCGCTTTCGTGGAAGGCGCGCCGCTCGACGTCTACGAGGTCGGGCCGCTGCTGCTGCCGGGAGGCAACCGGCTGCTGGTGGAGCTGCGGAGCGCCCGCGGGGTGGGAGGGCTCCTGGCGAGCCTGGTGGACGAGGCCAACGGACGGCAGATCTTGGGGACCGACGAGAGCTGGCGGATCTTCCCGCGCCACGAGCCCGGCCTCCCCCTGGGCTGGGTCCCGATCGGCAACGGAACGCCGGCGCTCTCCTGGGGGATTCCCCCCGTGGGTCGGTGGGGGATGCCGAAGGCGGGGAAGCCCCGTCCGCTCCTGACGGACGCCGCCGGCTCCGTGGTTCCTGCCATTCCCGCGGTCACCACCCTTCCCTTCGCCCTTCCCGCCGGGCTCAACGATGGTGGATCGGCAGATGCGGCCGTCCTCTACGACTGGGGACAGCCGGTCGAGGGATTTCTTACGCTAGGCCTGGAGCCCGTGGAGACGCAGGGGACCGCCCTGTTGTTCACCGGCGAGGCGCCGCCCGATCCCCTGAAGATGCGGCCCACCGCCGCCGTTCTGATCCAGCCGGGACGCCGGGAGTGGATGGACGCCCGCCCGCGCCGCTTCCGCTACGCCCTCCTGGTGGGGCTCGGCGCCAAGGCCGCGGCGGCGGTGCTGCCGGCTCCGGCGAGGCCCGCGATGCGCTCTTTGGACGGCGAGGTGTTCGGAATCCAGGGGCCGCCGCTACGAACGCCGGTGGAGGACGAAGTCTGGAGCAAACTCCAGCGCCTCCCGGGCGTCGCTGGGCGGAAAGAACTCTAGCTCGCGCTTCGCCTCGGCCGCGTGCTCCTCGGCCATGGCGGTGACCTCCTCGATCGTCCCCTCGGCGTGGACCAGGTCGAGGATCTCCTGCGGCGAGACCCGGCCGAAGCTGCGGTCCTCGAGGACCCGCTCGATCAGGCGGCGCTGGGGAGCCTGGACGCGGGGGAGGAGAAGGATCAGCGGCAGCGTCAGCTTCCCCTCCTTGAGGTCGGAGAGCACGGGTTTGCCGATCTCGCTCTCGCGGGCGGTGAAGTCCAGCAGGTCGTCGACGAGCTGGAAGCAGATGCCGAGCGAGCGGCCGTAGCGCGCCAGCACCAGGCCGGCCTCGGGGCGCTGCGGCGGGATCAGGCTGGGGAGCGACGCGGCGGCCGAGAAGAGGTGGGCCGTCTTGCGCTCGACGATCTCGAAGTACTCCTCGACCGAGAGGTCGGGAGCCCCCAGCCGCTGGAAGGCGAGGAGCTCGCCCTCCGTCATCTTGAGCGTGGCGTTGCAGAGGCGCTGTATCACCTCCACCTGGCCGTGGGAGAGGGCCATCTGCATCGCCTTGGTGTAGATCCAGTCGCCCAGCAGCACCGTCAGGTTGTTCCCCCAGAGGTGGTTGAGCGTGGTCTGGCCGCGGCGCAGCGAGGCGTGATCGATGACGTCGTCGTGGATCAGCGTCGCCGTGTGGATGAACTCCACCACCGCCGCGTAGGTGACCTCCTCCACGCCGTCGTGCCCGAGCAGGCGGGCGGCGAGCAGCAGCAGGGCGGGGCGCACCCGCTTGCCGCCCCCCTCGGCGATGTAGCGGCCGGCCTTCTCGATGAACGGCACGTCCGAGCCGAGGTGGTGATGGAAGACCGCCTCGGTGGCCACCAGCTTCTCCGCCACCAGGTCGACGAAGCGGGCGGCCGAGGCCGCGCCGGAAGTCGAGCCGGAGGCCGCCGTCACGGCGGAGCCCGCGCCGGCTGGAGGGTTCGCGAGCGGCTGGTTCGACACCGGGTCGGTCCTCTTCTTCTGCAGGGGGTTCAAAGGCCGTGGACCGGATCGAAGGGGACCACCTGGTCGAGGCGGCCGTCGCGGAAACGGTAGACCTTGCCGGCGTCGAAGTACCACCAGGAGATCTCGAGATGCCCCGGATACTGGACGTTGCGGACCCGGTCGGGCTTGCCCATCTCCTGGTAGACCCGGCGCATGTCCTCGGTCTGGATGGAGGCCAGGAGCTGGCGGAAGTTGTCGAGGAACTGGCGGTTCTGGATCGACATCGCGATCACCGCGGGGCTGCCGGCCTCGACCCGGCGGGTGATCTCCTCGCGGGCCAGCTCCTGCACGCTCTCGCCGGCGCGGGTGTGCACCGGCACCCCGGCCACCAGCTCGAAGTGATTGAAGTAGGAGTCCCAGGGCCACTCGATCGTGTACTCGCCGTGGGCGTTGGTGGTGGCGCTCACCCGCCGCACGTCCTTGTCGGCCGTCCGGCGCAGCTCCCGCATGCTGAAATAGGTGCGGGAGACCTCGAGGACCACGCGGATGTCGGAGAGCGGCTGCCCCTGGGCGTCGGCGACGAGGCCGGTGACCTGGATGCGCTGCCCCTGGTCGTAGCGGGCCGCGGCGGCGGGAGCGAGGGCGCCCGTCGCCAGCAGCGCGAGGAGGCCGAGCACGCCGGGCAGAACCGGCCGGAGGAGGAGCCTTCTGGGATGATTTTTCACGGGTGCCAGGCTTCTATCTGTTATTGGGAACGATAATTGGAAAACGTCAGTGGGACGTCGAGGTCCAGACCCTTGAGCAGGGCGATGACCGCTTGCAGGTCGTCCCGGTTCTTGCCGGAGACCCGCACGGTGTCCCCCTGGATGGCGGCTTGCACCTTCATCTTCTTCGCCTTGATCTCGGCGACGATCTTCTTGGCGGTCTCGATGGGGATCCCCTGCTGGAGGGTGATCCGCTGGCGCGCCCGGCTGCCGCTCGCCGCCTCGATCTTGCCGTATCGTAGCGACTTCAGTTGCACGCCGCGCTTGACCAGCTTCGACTGCAGGATGTCGAGCGCCTGCTCGAGCGAGAAGTTGTCCGCCGTTTCGAGGAGGATCTCCTCCCCCTCCAGGGTCAGCTCGGCCGCCGCCTTCTTCAGGTCGTAGCGGTTGCCGATCTCCTTGTCGGCCTGCTGCACGGCGTTGCGGACCTCCTGGAGGTCCACGGTGGAGACGATGTCGAAGGAGTTCTCGGCGGCGGCCATGGGGTCAAGCCTACAAGAAAACCGGGTCCGGGCGCAGCCTGCCGCCCCCTACTGGGTCCCCTCCACCCAGCGCACGTTGGCCGGGGGGGAGAAGTTCCCCTGCCGGGAGAGGTCCTGATAGCCGGTGATCTCGAAGCGGGTCAGGTTCCCCTCGCGGTCGTGGTAGGCCACCGCGACCACCCGGTGGCTGGCCGGGTCCACGGTCAGCGTGGCGTCGGTCAGCACGGCGATGTCCTTCTTCTTGGGCAGCAGGGCGATCTCGATCTTCCCCTCGGCGATCCCACGGGCGGTCGCCTGGTAGCGCGTCTTGAGCTCCTCGACGCTGAGCAGCAGCAGGTCGAGCCCGGGCTCGTTCTTGCGGTCCACCCGGTAGCGATGGCCGCTCTGGTCCCCCTCGTTCCAGGCGTGGACGGTGCCGCCGCAGAGCAGGAAGCTCTTGGGGAAGGGGTTGGTGTAGTCCCACCGCATGCAGTCCGGCAGCGACAGGGCGACCTTCCCCGACTCCGAGTCCCCCGAGGAGAACCCCGCCGCGGTGAACGTCTGGACGAACGTGGCCCCCGTGGGACCTGCGTCCACCAGGCTCTGGCGCACGCTCTTCAAAGTCGCCCAGGGATCGGCGGCCGGCGTCTGCGGGGTCTGCGCGGTCTGCGGCGTCTGCGCGATCACCGGCAGGGCGGCCAGGGCAAGGGCGGCTAGAAAGAGGCTCGGTCGTCTCATCGGTCTCATCGCGGGTCCTCCGTGCGTCGTAACAGGCGTGGGTGGAGGAAGCTTCCCGGGGGATTCCCACCCCGCCCAGGGCGACCGCAGGTCGCCCCTACAACCTTCGTTGAACGTTTGCGGTGGCCGGAGGTTGTAGGGGCGACCTGCGGTCGCCCTCTTCCTCAATGCCGGAAATGCCGCGCCCCCGTCATCACCATCGCCATCCCCGCCTCGTCCGCGGCGGCGACGATCTCGCCGTCCTTCTTGCTGCCGCCGGGCTGGGCCACGGCGGTGATCCCGGCCCGGGCCAGCACGTCGAGGCCGTCGCGGAAGGGGAAGAAGGCGTCCGAGGCGGCGACGCAGCCGGCGACCGGGAGCTGCGCCTTCTCGACCGCCAGGCGGCAGGAGTCCACCCGGCTCATCTGGCCGGCGCCGACCCCCACCGTCTGGTCGGCATTGGCGACCACGATGGCGTTCGACTTCACGTAGCGCACCACCCGCCAGGCGAACTCGAGACCCCGGCGTTCCTCGGGCGTCGGCTGGCGCTTCGTCGGGCAGGTCCAGCCGGCGGGATCGTCCGGGAAGGCGTCCGGCGGCTGGGCGAGGAAGCCGCCGTCGATCGCCCGCAGCTCGACCTCGCCGCGGGCGGGGCGGTAGAGCGGGCACTCGATCACCCGCAGGTTCTTCTTGGCGCCGAAGCGGGCGCGGGCCGCGTCGTCGAAGCCGGGGGCGAGCAGCACCTCGACGAAGAGGTCGGCCATCGCCTCGGCGAGCGCGCCGTCCGCCGGGCGGTTCAGGGCGATCACCGAGCCGAAGGCGGAGACCGGATCGGTGGCGAAGGCGCGGGCGTAGGCCTCGGCGAGCGTCGCGCCGCGGCCGATGCCGCACGGGTTGTTGTGCTTGACGATCACCACCGCCGCCTCCGCCGAGGGCTCGAACAGCCCGGCCATCTTGCGCGCCGCGTCGGCGTCCAGCAGGTTGTTCCAGGAGAGCTCCTTGCCCTGGAGCGCCTGGAAGCCGCCGAACACCCCCGGACCCCCCTCGACCGAATAGACCGCGCCCCCCTGGTGGGGGTTCTCGCCGTAGCGCAGCACCATCTCCCGGCGCAGGCCGAGCGTCTGGCCCAAGGGGAAGGGACCGTCCTTCTCCTGGACCGGGGCCGCGGTCCCCTCCACGTGCCCGCCCAGCCACCGCGAGATCGCCGCGTCGTAGTCCGCCGTGTGGCGGAAGGCCTTGAGGGCCAGCTCGCGGCGCATCGCCTCCGGGATCACCCCGCGCCCGGCGGTCAGCGCCTCGATCACCCGGGGATAGTCCGCCGGATCGGCCACCACGGCGACGCCGCCGAAGTTCTTCGCCGCGGCGCGCAGCATGGTGGGGCCGCCGACGTCGATCATCTCCACCGTGTCCTCGAAGGAGGCGCCGCGGGCCACGGTCTGCTGGAAGGGATAGAGGTTGACCACCACCAGATCGATGCGATCGATGCCGTGCTCGGCCAGGGCGTCGAGATGCCCGGGCAGGGCGCGGTTGGCCAGCACGCCGCCGTGGATGTGGGGGTGGAGGGTCTTCACCCGGCCGTCGAGGATCTCGGGGAAGCCGGTGACGTCCGCCACGGCGACCACCGGGATCCCCTTCTCCTGCAGGGACTTGAGCGTGCCGCCGGTGGACACGATCTCGATGCCGAGACGGGTGAGACCGCGGGCGAGCTCGTCGAGGCCCGTCTTGTCGAACACGGAGACCAGGGCGCGGCGTGCGGGGAGCATGGGACTTCTCCTAACCAGGGCGATCCGGGGCCGCCCTTGGGGAATTCTCGGGTTGAAGAAGCTCTAGCGGGCGCCGGCTCGCGGCAGGAGCGTCAGGCGCGTCCCGCCGGCCGGCAGATTGGCGCGGTCGTCGATGCCGCCCGCCGTCAGCCAAATATACCGCAGGGCCAGGGTGACGTCGGTCACCGCGTGGCTGAAGGCGACCGAGGCCACCCCGAAGGCGGTGGAGCGGTCGTCGAAGCGCCCCGATCCCCGAGGCGAAGTCGATGCGGCGGTACTCGCGGCCGATCAGGGGATAGAGCTCGCGCCCGCGCTTCAGGGCGGCGGCGGTCAGGGGGGAGAGGCTCCTGCCGCCGTCGAGACCGGGCTGGAGACCGTAGAAGACCAGGGGGAAGCGGGGCTCGGCGGTCTCGGCGTAGCGCAGGTAGTCGACGAAATAGCGCCCCTCCTCGGGATCGTCGGCCGAGGCGGCGAGCGGATTGTTGGCGTCCGCCACATAGTGGGAGACCACGCCCAGCCGGCGGACGATCTCCTCGAACGGCTTGTGGGCCCGGATCGCCTCCACCGCGGCGGCGGTCTCGGCCTCCAGGACGCGGTCGAGCTGTCCCGAGCCGTCGGGGTTCTTCATGTGACGGGAGGCGTCGGTATCCGAGAACGGGGCGTTGACCCCCTCCTCGAACGCGCGCTTGTGCTTCTCGAGCTGCCGGGCGAGATCGGGCGGGGAGAGCCGGGCCGCCTCGCGGGCGATGGTGACCTGGGTGGCGGGGGTCCAGGCGGCGGCCGGGAGCCCGGAGCCGATCCCGCCGAGGAGGCACGCCAGCCCCGCGGCCAAACGGATGTACAATCTTTTGTGCATTTCCAACCTATTCTAATGGGAAACCCGGCCACGCCGTCTTTCCGCGTCGAGAGGAGCCCGTGTCGAAGCCCATCCACCGCCTGGACGTCACCGGCGCCCTCTGCCCGCTGCCGATCCTCCTCTCGGCCAGGGAGATGCGGCAGCTCCACCCCGGGGACCTCCTGGAGGTGGTGGGGGACGACCCCGGCATCCGGGAGGACATGCCCGTCTGGTGCGAACGGGCGGGCCATCGCCTGCTGGAGATGACGGACGAGGAAGGACGGCGCATCCGCACCCTGGTGGAGAAGGGGGAGCCGCGGAAACCGCCGCACTCCTGAACCGGGAACTCCACCTCTTCCGACGCGACCGGCGCACGTCCGGAAGCGTCCCGGGACCGTCCACCGGGAACCCGCGAAGCCTTCAGGCCCCGCTCTGTATATAATTTCCAACGCCGCCCATATAGCGAGAAGACCGTTGAACCCTGGCGGCGAGACTTTCTATATACCCGCGGTCTCGGCCCGTATAGAAACACTCGCCGCCAGCCTTGGCAGGCTCGCCGCCAGCGCTGGCGGAGAGCCCGCCACCCGTCGCGGCATTCCGCCGTACCCTGCCGGGAGAACCGGGAAGCGCGAAAGAGACGCCTTTCATATGGGCCGCGTCCCGAACCATATAGACGCAGACGCGCCAACCCCTCACGGCGACCCGGCCACCGCTCCCATCCCCGCCGTCGCCCGTGGCCGGCTGCCGGCCAACCCTGGCCGAAGCCCCGCTTCCGTTCTCCGCCTCGCGGTCACCCCGGCCTGAGGCACCGCCGTCGTTCCCGCCCGTCCGGCGCTTGACTTCCGCCCCCCGCCGGGCGAAACTTCCCCCCCTCGGAGCCGCCCGGCTCCCTGTGCCCAGGTAGCTCAGTTGGTAGAGCACGTGACTGAAAATCACGGTGTCGGCGGTTCAATTCCGTCCCTGGGCACCATTAAACTCCCTCAAAGTAAAAGGTTCCCGGGGTCGCAGTAGGCGGAGTTCCGCTCGCGGGCAGAGCGAGTCAGCAGAGAGTCAGCACGCCAGCAGCAAACGGCCGCATACCACCTCCGCTTTAGGCGGTCCAAGGCCGAGGTGATCCCCTCCCGTCCGAGCGCACGATCGGAATACCGGTCAACGCCGACTTGTACCCGGAAGACGGTAAGAGCCTGGATCTTCCCTGGCCGACACTCCCCCCGGTTTCCAATTGCGGTACCATTTGCCGTCAGGCATGCCACGTGTGCCCGACAAGAGCGTCTTTCAGACGCTTGTAGCCTTTGTTCGGAAGCTTCGATGGTGTCAGGAAAACAGGAACTTCTCGCCGAAATTGCCCGGGAGGAAGCCCGTCTGACTGAGCTCGCTCGGCAGCACGAAGCGGCGCGATTTCGGATGGCGGCTCTAAGGGTAAAGCTGGCAACCCACGCTCCGGAGGAGCCACCCCATTCTGCCTTTCCAGTCGCAGCGGCCCTTCCAGCGCCGACGACGCCCGCAGTGAAGGTCCGGCTTTTTCGGGCTCTGTTCAGGGGACGCGACGACATCTTTCCTACGCGATTCCTGAGCAGAAAGACCGGGAAGGCTGGCTATGCGCCTGCCTGTGCGAATAAGTTCGTTCGCGGGGTCTGCGACCTCCCAAAGATCAAGTGCAGCGAGTGCCCGAACCAGGCCTTCACGCCGGTGGACGACCGGGTGGTTCTCGACCACCTGCGAGGCCGTCACGTGATGGGGGTCTACCCACTGCTGGAGGATGAGACGTGCTGGTTCCTCGCCATCGACTTCGACAAGTCTTCCTGGCAGGAGGATGTTGGAGCGTTCGTCGAGACCTGCCGGGTAATTGACGTCCCGGTGGCGGTGGAACGCTCCCAGTCCGGCAACGGAGCTCACGTCTGGTTCTTCTTTGAGACTCCGGTGACGGCGAGCCTCGCCCGAAAGATGGGGTGCTACCTCCTTACGGAGACGATGTCCCGACGCCACCAACTCAGCATGGGGTCGTACGACCGGCTCTTCCCCAACCAGGACACTATGCCGCGCGGCGGCTTCGGGAACCTGATCGCGCTGCCACTTCAGTACGAGCCGCGGCAGCAGGGGAACACCGTGTTCGTAGACACGTCGTTCCAGCCTCACGATGACCAGTGGAGCTATCTCGCCTCTCGGTCGCGGATCTCTCCTCCGTTCGTGGAGGGCCTCGCGGCGGAGGCGACGCAACGTGGGCTCGTGATCGGGGTCCGTCTCGCGGATCTGGCGGACGACGAAGAGTCAACTCCGTGGAGGCGCAGGCCTTCGGGCCATTCTCGGCAGGTGCCGATCCCAGGTCCCCTGCCGCGTGAGGTCCGTGCCGTATTCGCGCAGCGTCTCTTCGTCGAGAAGGCAGGCCTATCTCCGCCACATCTAAACAAGATCAAGCGCCTCGCCGCGTTTCAGAATCCCGAATTCTACAAGAAGCAGAACTTGCGGCTCTCGACGGTGATGACGCCGCGGGTGATCGCCTGTGCCGAGGAGCTTGCCCAGCACATTGCGCTGCCGAGAGGGTGTCTCGGCGATTTAGAAGAGCTTTTCCAGGTGCATGGAGTGGAGCTTCGGGTGGAGGATCAGCGCCAGGAGGGCGCGACTCTGCAGGTCGAGTTCAAGGGCGAGCTCACGACGGTGCAGCAGGAGGCGGCGGAGGCTCTTCTTCAACATGACATTGGCTTGTTTATCGCGCCGCCTGGAGTCGGGAAGACGGTATTGGGGACGTACCTCGTGGCGAAGCGGGCGCGGAGCACTCTCGTGCTTGTCCATCGGCAACCTCTGCTGGATCAGTGGGTGGCACAGCTCTCAATGTTTCTTGGCCTCGACGAGAAGGAGATCGGCCAGATCGGCGGTGGCAAGCGCAAGCCGAACGGGCGCCTTGACGTGGCTATGATCCAGAGCTTGGTCCGGCAAGGCCGCGTCCAGGACCTGATCGAGACGTACGGCCACGTGATCGTGGACGAGTGCCACCACGTTCCAGCGGTTTCGTTCGAGCGCGTGCTCTCAGAGGTCAAGGCCCGGTATGTGGTTGGCTTGACCGCCACGCCACACCGCCGGGATGGGCATCATCCGATTCTGGAGATGCAGATTGGGCCGGTTCGCTTTGCTGTCGATCCCAGGGGACAGGCGGCACGCCGGCCGTTTGACCACCGGCTGATCGTCCGCGAGACCTCGTTCCGGCTGGAGGGTGGCGCGGACTCGGGGATTCAGGGGATCTATGCGGCGCTGGCCGCAGATGAGGCGCGGAACCGCTTGATTCTAGACGATGTGCTCTACACGTTGGAGGAAGGCCGGTCGCCCATCCTCCTGACGGAGCGAAGGGACCACCTCGAATACTTCGCGAAGCAGTTGCGCGGGTTCGTTCGCCATTTGGTGGTCCTTCACGGTGGCATGACGGCGAAGGAGCGGCGTGAGCTGAGTGCCCGGTTGGCGGCGGTGCCCAACGAGGAGGAGCGGCTCGTTCTCGCGACCGGGCGCTACATAGGCGAAGGGTTCGATGATCGGAGGCTGGATACGTTGATGTTGGCCATGCCGGTGTCGTGGAAGGGGACCCTGGTGCAATACACGGGGCGTCTGCATCGGCTCCACCCGAGGAAGTCGGAGGTGCGGATCTTCGACTATGTGGACCGTGAGGTGCCTATGTTGGCACGGATGTTCGAGCGGCGGCTGCGGACGTACCAGGCCATCGGGTATGTACGAGGGGAGGCGGTGGTAGATGGGGCGGAGGGGATTCGGGAGCGGACGGTGGAGTATGACGAGGAGGCGGTCCGGTATTTCACGGAGGGGGAGTGAAGCCTCCGGACGCCGTTGCTGGACATACCAAAAGAGGTATAATGCGAAATGGCTCGGCTCTCGACGACTACGGAAAGGCCGCTGCACTGGGTGGGCTCCTCGAAGAAGGACTTCTGGCGTTCCCCGCCGATGTAGTGGATGACCTCGGGTATGCCTTGAGCGTCGTCCAACACGGCGGCGTGCCACCCTCCGCCAAGCCGTGGAGGGGTGAGGGGCCGGGAGTCTTCGAACTGGTCGAGGAGTATCGTGGCGATGCGTTCAGGGCTCTGTACACGGTGCGCTTTGAGAAGGCGGTCTATGTCCTGCACTGCTTCCAGAAGAAGTCGCCCTCGGGTGTGCGAACGGCCCATCAGGATGTCGGCCTGATCCGTGAGCGCCTGAAAGCGGCCCAAAGAGACTACGAGGTGCGCTATGAAAGAAAAGAAGACTGAAATGGAGACGGTCGAGGCGGGAAGTGGTGACGTTCTGGTGGATCTTGGCTTCCCGGATGCTGATGAGCGGAGGCTCCGCGTGCAACTCGCGATGCGGCTCAACGAGCTGATCGCGGCACGCCGTCTGACCCAAGTGGGTGCGGCACAGCTCTTCGGCATTCCGCAGCCTCACGTCTCGGACCTCAAGCACTACAAGCTGAGCCGGTTCTCCTCCGAACGGCTGCTACGCTTCGTCACTCTCCTGGATCGCGACGTCGAGATCATCATCCGCCCCAAGGCCGAAGGGCATGCGTCGGGAGTCGTATCGGTGTCCGTCGCTTAAAACGGTCCGAGGCAGGCCGGCCTGACGGCCGAAGATCTCCAGCGAATTCTCTAGAATGGGGGAGGGATCTCCACCTTCTCGCGAGCCCCGGGGCCGCTCGCGAGGAGGTGGGGCTCCGCGGGTGCTTCAGGCGGGGCTGCCCATCACCCGCAGGGTCTTGATGAGGTCGCCCTCGAAGGTGAAGTGATTGGTGTTGAAGGGCAGGACCACGCGGGTGCCGTCGGGCCTGATGATGGTTATCCGCTGCTCGGAGATCGCGCGGTTGCCCTCGATCAGTACCGTGAAGATCTCGGGCTCGATTTGCGGGAAATCCTGGAAGAGCTTGGTGTAGAAGCCGCGGATGGCCTCCTTGCCGTAGAAGGGCTCCGGCGCGACCACGAAGGTGGCGAAGGCGTCGTCGGTGAACATCGCGACGACCTCCTCCAGGCGGTTGCTGTGCGCATACGTGAAGTATTGGTCTACGAGCGCGGCATAGTGATGCCGGTTGCCGTGGGTGGCGTTCTGGGCGGCCTGCTCGGTTTGAACGTTGTCCTGCGACATGATTCCTCCTCTTGCTGCAGGTTGTGAGATCCTGAGAAGCGATCGGCGCGTCGCGCGGGATCGCGCCGGAACCGGACTGTTTCCGGCCTCCGAGGTCTACAACGCTTCGCTCCCCTGGCTCCCCTCACTGGGAGAGGTGCCAGGCACTTAGCGCAGGTTCGGAGTACTGGGCGGTGTCGGCGAGCGGAAGATCAAAACGCTGGGAGAGAGGCTACAGGGCGATCCCATGGAATTTGATCACAATGGTGTCCCGGCCTCCCGCCGCGGGCCAGTTGTAGCCGGTGACTTCCAAGATCGCCAAGCGTTTCGTCCCTGGCCGCACGGAGTCGAACTTGAGCGTCCCTCTGATCGGCACCGCTTCCGGTAACTTGGAGTGTGAAGAATAGGGGCTTGAATTCGCCCCTAGAGCAAACCCTGTGGCGGGGTACACGTTGCCCGAATCGTCGATAATCCGTGCTTCGGCAAGCTGGAGCTCGCGATCTCCCATAAGGTTGGTCACTATAAAGTCGCAGTGCACCGCAGAGTTCACGAGCGTACATCCCTGAAAATTGAATTTGAAGTCGTGATCGACAACTTCGGGAGAGGAGGATGTTGCCGTCCCAAGAGTGGTCGTGGCAGGTTTGGCAGCCTGAAAGCCGTTGTTCGCTAATACCACCTTCTCTGCCTCGCACCTTTGAAACTTTAAATCTAAGGCGGTCAGCTGCTTTCTCAGTGCATCGATCTCACTGTCGCCGGCTTGGCTCGCTTGGTTGGCCTGGTTGGCCTTCTCCAGGTTTCTTTGGTTTGAATAGTAGAGTGGCAATGTTGCAACGAGAACTGAGGCACCGCCGGCGATGAGCGCTACGATGATCGGGGTCCATGCCCATTCGGGCTTCTCAGTTGCCATGCGTCTTCCGCCTCCATTTCAGGTCGATGGATAGAATTGCCCCTTCCTCTGGGGCTTTGTAAGCGAGTCCGTTTGCGAAGTTTACCATTCGCCGGGAGTTCAGGCACTGAACCGGCAGTCTCTTCGGATTTCAGGATGAGCTCAGCCGGCTGAACAGAGGAACAGCCGGACGACGTCTCCAGACTCCCAGCGACGAGAGAACGCAGCCCGGCGCAACCTTTGCCGCCAGGGCGAGGATCGCGCGACCTTCACTCCACCTCGAACCCCTGACTCGTGAACTTCAGCGTCCGGCTGTTCTCGGTGACCGTCCGCACCACGTGATCCGGAGCCCCGGAGGGGATCTCGGCTTCGATCTCCAATGTGACGGTCACCCTAGCTCCCAAGAGGCCGGAGAGGTGGGCGATCACCTCTTCGGCAATGCGGCCGGCGTCACGCCCGACTCGGGCCGTGTCGAGTGTGACCGTGCCGTGGAACCGCCTGGGCTGCGCCGCCACGGGATTCTGTGCTCCCGGCCAAGCCTCTCCGTCCCGTCCCGCTGGGCTTGGCGCGGTGCCTGCGAAGGGTGCCCCTCCGGGTGCCACCGCCGAGGGCGCCGGGACGCTGTCGGCATCGAGCTGCGCGCGGGCGACGTCCCCCTTCACCAGGAGGCCCGCCAGATCCGTGTCCGCCAGCGTAATCCCCTGCCCTCCGCGCAGCCCCCGGTAGCGGCCCGCCGCCTCGTCAAAGCTGTCGGCGTAGGCGAAGCTCTCCTGTTGCCAGGTCAACAGCGTCATTCCGTCGCGAATGGCGCCGATCAGCACCGAGGAGTCTCTTAGACGCGGCAGGTAGAGATAACGGGCAAAGTCCTCGGCGAGCTGTTTCACCGGCACGTGGCTCCCTCGCCACAGCGGCACCTTGTCGAGCTCCATCCGGAGCCGCGTGCTCGCGAAGACGGTGAGCAGCAACTCATCGTTGCGCAGCTTCTTGCTCACGCGAGCGGCCAGCGCGTCCTGGCCCGTGAGCTTGTAGGCCTGCCACTCGACCGGGTCTTTTGGAGACTTCTGCCCCGGCACCAGCAACCACTGGTAGGTCTCTGGGATGCGCGCGGTGACGGCGGCATCGGCCTGCGGCCTTCTGCTCCTCGGCCTGCTTGACCTGCTGGGGATCGAGGTTGAGCGCAATTTTTTCGGCCAGAATCGATTCCCACGCGAGCACCTTGCGGGCGGCCTCGTCGAGATCCTGAAGACGTGCCATGTCCGCGGCCAGGAACACGAGCGTATTGCGAAAAAGGCGTGGCGTGTTGCCGCGCGATTCGAGGATCGCTTTCGCGAAGGTCTCGGCCGCGCTCCCCGGCTCCTTGCTGTAAGGGCGGTCGATTCCCAGCACGACCAGCCGGGCGTCGAGGTCATCCGGTACGTCCTGCCCGGAGTGCGGCATCGGGTGAACGCGGCTGAAATCGCCGGGCTTGCGCAGGTCGGCCCGCAAGCGCTTTTCCAGCTCTTGCCCGACCTTGTCGGGCTCGCGCTTCAACTGCTCGGCCCGGTCCTCCGCCAGCTTCGTCACCGTCGGTTGAGTGGAGTACCAGTAGCGCGCGCCGTCCTGATAAAGGTACGTTGCCGTGCCGGCCAGCCGTCGCAGCGCATCGCCGAAGATGGCGGGCGATTCGCCGGGCATGACGCAGCCGAGCTTGACCCTGCGGTCTTCCAGGCCGCGATGGGCGGCCTGTGTCAGCGGCGCCGAGCCCAGATAGATCGTGCGCGCCACGCGCCGGCAAGCCGAGAACTTGCCGAGGTTCGGCACGTCGCTGTCCATCCGCAACGGCAGCGAGCTGGGGCCGTCGACGTCCTTCTCGATCACCGGCACCCAGTTGTCCGAGAGGTAGCGCGTCAGCTCGAACTGCACGCGGGGATCGTCGATCGGGAATGTTCGCCGGCAGGATCAGCGGATTCTTGTCTCCCTTCTCCCAGAGGCTGTGGATCACCGCCGCCATCAGGCGCAGCACGCCGCGCGTGCGCTGGAACTTCACCAGCGTCGACCAGTCGTTATAAAGCCGGTCGAAGATCTCGGGATGAATCGGGTAGGCCGCCTTGATGCGCTTCTCGTAGTCGGCTTTCTGGCATTCGGGCGGGAACTCCGCCTTCTGCGAGCGGTACAAGTCCGCGAAGGCGCGCGCCACCACGTCGCGATCCTTGAACTGCGCGGGATCGACCATCGGCTCGAAGAGCCGGCGCCGCACGATCTCGAAACCCTCTTCGGCGCTGGCCGGCCGCCAGGAGGATTCCACACGCCCCACCACGTTGCGCAGCCGGTCGAGCGCCTCCCGCCCGCGCTGGCCGCCCACCTCCACGTCGTCCGCTCTGCGTGTGAGGCGAGCCCGATGTATCCGAAGCCGGCAGGCTGATGACGAGCAGGCAGTTGGACGCCAGCTTGGCCGACTCGGTCAGCACCTGGGCGAAGGTGAACTGGGTCTCGAATCCGCCCGCCGGCAGGTCGCTCTGGTCGTGGAGCTGGCGCGCGTAGGCCACCCACTCGTCGATCAGGATCAGGCACGGCCCATATTCGACGAACAGCTCGCGCAGCACGTCGCCGGGGCTGGTCGCCCTCTCGTCGTCCGCCTGGATGCGGGCGAAAGCCTTCTTGCCGCCGAGTTGCCAGGCCAGCTCGCCCCACAGCGTGCGGACTACCGTGCCGTCGGGCTTGGTGCTGGGATTGCCGGGCGAGATCTTGTTGCCCACCAGCACGACGCGTTTGGCGGTCGGCAGCTTCGTGGCTCCCGCCGCCTCCATCACCGGCTCGAGGCCGGCCAGCTCACTCGGCGAGATCCCGGAGAACAGATGATAGAGAGCCAGCATCGAGTGCGTCTTGCCGCCGCCGAAATTCGTCTGGAGCTGCACCACCGGGTCGCCGCCCTGGCCGGAGATCCGTCGCACGGCTCCGATCAGCATCGACTTGAGGCTCTCGGTGAGAAAGGTGCGGCGGAAAAACTCGACCGGATTCCGATACTCGTCCGTCCCCTCGTCGAGGTGCACCTGCCAGAGGTCGGCGGCGAACTCGGCCTGCTGATAACGGCCGCTTGCCACATCCTTGTGCGGCGTGACCACCTCGCGCCAGGGCTTTAGGGTTCCCGCCGCCGCGCTCTCTATGGCCGTGCCGGCGCTCTTGCGCTTTTCGCCGCGCGTCTGCTCATCGAACCGCACGCGCAGCAGCTCCGTCTTCATCTTTTCGATTTCGTCCGCTTGCGGCGCCGAGATAGCGGTCAGCAGCCGCCCGGCCGAGTCGAGGGCACGATATGTATCGTCGCCGGAGAAGGTGCCCTGGTGTGCCCAGGTGTTGCGGTGGCCGCGGAGCTCACCCACCAGGCCGCGTTCCGCGGGGCCGAGCGTTTTGCGGAAGACGTCGTTCCACGAATCCCACATCACTTTCAGCAGAGCGGCCGCGTCCCATTCCACGACCGGTTTCTTCGCGTTCAGGCGGTCCTCGCCCAGCAGCCGGGCCGCCTCCGTGGTGGCGCGATCCTTGTAGGTGCTTGCGAGCTCGCGTTCAACGAAGGAGCCGAGCCCGTGCTTGAGGAGATCCAGTGCCTTGCCGACGCGTTCATGGTTCGTCGTGGCCATTCTTCACTTCATCTCGGGCAGCGGTTTGGTGAGCTCGATTGGGATCTCTGCGGCGGGAATCCAGACCACCCGTCCATCGCGCCATACGGCGACAGGGTTCCCCCTCTCCCGGTGCCGGGCCAGCGCTTCGCGCACTCCTTGCCTCATCGCGTGCAGTATCCGTGGAACGTCCTTAACGCGCTCGCTCGGGGGACGGTTCTCTCGGGATGTCGTCTTCATTGTGCCATCTCCCTCAGACGCTGCCAGCCCTCCTGATCCTGGATCTCTGGCGCTTCCTTCAGTGTACCCTCGGCGAGGAGTCGTGGCCCCGCCGCTTACGGCGAGTGCATCCCGCAGAAGGTGTGGAGCGGTCGTGCTCTTGCCGGTACTATTAGGACCAACAATCACGACGATCAGCGGGGATACAGTCTCCATTGTCATTCAGTTCCCGATGGAAACATCGTTCCTTGCTGGGGTAATGCGCGCTTTTCTCTTGCAAGCCGCATGATCTCCGGCCAGCTTTGCACGAGCCCATTGTACGAGAGCGCTTCCGCTGCCCGCTTCTTGCGCTCGCACAAGGTATAGAGGCGATAGCACAGCTCACGGGCGATCTCAGCCTTGGTGCCGAGCTTCGCGGCGAGGGTAGCGGCTCCGCTTTCCCCTTCGAGTTCAAGCAAGCGAATCAGGTGGTGGACCATCTCCCATGCTGTGAGGCGGGCGTCGGTAGTGGGATCCCAATCGGCTGGAAGCTCGCTCGGTTTCAAGAGCCGTACCTTGCCGCGCTTCGATTCGATAATGCCGGCCTCGACCATGCCAGAGACGCTCGTGTTCTTGGACTTGGAGAGTTGTTCGGCCACACCGTACTCGCCCTCAACGAATCCCGCCTGCTCGAACCATACTAGAGCCCAGCGGCTGTCGGCATCGAAGTCGCCCTCCTGCTCGGCCAAGGCTTCGTCGAGAGTTTGGTTGATGAGTGAGAGCGCGTCGCGCACCGAAAGGGCCTTGCCTTCGGCATCGAGGACCTTTGCATAGCGAGTGTAGACCCCCATGCCAGGACCAATGACCGCCTGTGCCAAGTCTACAGGCGCGATGTTGCCGCGTTGCAGGTGGGCGAGCGCCACGGGCAACTCAGCCTTGAGCGCGGTGACGAACTCGCGGCGCGTTACGGTAGCCGCATCGGCAGTGCGAGGGCGGCAGACGAGGACGATGCTGGAGGCAAGGGCATTGGTATAAATTGACCGAGCGCTGCGCTCTGTTCGTATTGGCCACGTGCCGGTAATGGCGAAGCCTGCGCGCATCAGCGCATCGAGAAAAGTGTCCCAGCCGCTGCTAGTGGTGCCTTCATCGTCATCACTCTCCGTTTGCTTGTAGGCGTAATAGATGGTGACCGGAAAGGCGGGATGTGCTTGCTCGGCCAAGCGATGCATCGCCTGCGTCATGCCGCCTAGGAAAAATGTCTCGGCTTTCTCCTTGCTGCCGTGACGGTAAGAACAAGCAACCAACTCTTCGGCCTTGGGCACGGCAAGCGTAGCAAACAGGTCGGGGAAGACAGGCTTTAGCGCACGGCGCAGCCATACGTAGAAGAAGTCCGAGAGGTCGGCGTAGCCGATGTTGTTATAGTACGGCGGATCGGTGGAGACAACTCGCCCGCGAATCGCAATGCTTTGTGCGTCGCGTTGGGATACGTCGCCGATCGGGCCGGGAACGATCACCTCTAGAGCCTTTGCGGCCTGTCCGATTCCGCTACTGACACTCCCCGTTGCTGATCCAAGCGTGTTGGTTTCGCAATAGTCCCAAACCATCGGTATCGCCTGCCTACCGAAGGTATTGCGCAGCGTTTCTCCGCCAGAGATCCACCGGCAGATCGTTGAGTTGTAGTCGGCAGCCTTGTCTACCGCAATGCCCAAGTACACGCCCACAGCATCGGCATAGGCAGCGGCACCGGTGCCGCTGTCGGCGAGCGACTTGCCGTCGTTCGACAGACAGGCGGCCAAAGCATCGCGCTTCACCCGCTGGCGCGCCTCTTGGACCAAGTCAGAGAACAGCGTTAGCGCCACGAGTTGGCGAGGGGTGAAATAATCTCCAAAAGTACGAAAACCATAACGCCGCCCTTGTGCGTTGCTTGCCCAAGTCCCGCGACTCGGGGCATCGGGCTTCCATGTCGGCTTCGCCTCATGCGCCACGGCCTCCATGATAGAGGTTGGAGGTAGGTAAATACGGCCGCGAATTCCTTCGGCGATGATCACCATCAACCGTTCAGCCATGCGATCCGCATTTGCTTCATCATCGATGTATTCGTACGGGATCGGCACGCCCGAGAAGAGACATCGGAAGCTACCAGGTGAGAGCTTTGTGCCATTCTCCGCCTCATCGAGATCCTTCGGCTTTCCCATCTTCACGGTGAAGTGGTAGTCGCCGGCCTCCATCACTGGCTCGACATAAGCTTCCTTGCCCGGTTTTGAGCAGAGCATGTACGTAGAGATGAGTGGCACTTCCTTCTTAGCGAAGGCTGGGTTCGGGCTCCTCACGGTGCGGGCCCAAAGCCAGGCGATCACTGTGAGCTTCTTGCCCACATATTCCTTCAGGTCTGGCCGATCCTCCGCCGTCTCAGCCGTGACCTCCACCTTGGGGTACAAGTGCCCGATGCGCTTCTCGGCCTCGTCGCGCATCCACTGACCGTAGAAGCGCACGTCCTCAGCCAAGCCCTGCGCGCCCTTCCACTCCCGGACGAGGAGAGACTTCTCCTGGCGCGACTCGGGGTTGACCGGCGGCTTTCCCGCGAATTTAGGTGGAATCTCGATCATCGCCTTATTGATCAGCACAGCCACCGGATTGAGATCGCTGGCGTAGCTCTCGAGTCCCAGACGCTGCGCCTCCAAGGGCAAAGCCCCGCCGCCGGCAAAGGGATCATGGAAAGCTGGGAGCTTGTAGCGGTCAAACAGCTCCTTGGCCCGTGGGTGGTCGGCGTTCTCCGCGCAGGTGTAACGCCAACTCTGCCAGATTTCGTCCCGCGCCTGCTGCAAGACCTTCTCGCTAGTCGTGTTTTCCCACTGCACCAAATCCTCGATGATCTTGAAGAGCCGCAGCCTCTCTTTCTCCTGCGCTTTCTCAGTCTTGAAGATATCCGGATGCGCGGAGGGATCGTCCACCATCTGAGCAAAGATGACCGCCCGTGCCGCCGCGAGAGGTCGCCGCGCCCACCAGAGATGGAGGGTAGAGGGGTGCCCATGGCGGATGGACTTCTCCCGCGCGCTGGCTTTGTTGATGGCATCAAGCGGGAGCGCGACTTCGATTAGCTTCTTCTTGGGAGTTATCCTCTCCCCCTGTGCAGTGGGAGACGACTTCTCCGCAGGAGAAGTACTGATTATCTTCCTTTCAGTCATCAGCCCTAGCCTCTTTATCTAAGCATTCGTCCTTGTCCGTGCGTTCGGGCGAACTGCCTTAGCTCGCCCAAAGCTCCAGTCTCGTCGGCACTTCGAGCCGCTGATAATCAGTACTTCTCGGCTCTTGAGAGTGCATGCGAGCTCCAGGCGCGACTCCGGACGAGCTTCTTCGAGCTCATTCGATTTCCATCTCGGTCAGTGCGTAGAATTCGTGCAGCTTGGCCTGCAGGAGCTTCTTGTCCGGCAGTTGGGTCTGGTACTCGGCGACCAGCGTCGGCGAGAGCGAGCGGCTGAGGGCGTACTCGACCACTTCGCTGTCCTTGCTGGCGCAGAGTAGCAAGCCGATGGACGGCCCCTCGTGCGGTTTGCGGACGTCACGGTCGAGGGCCTCCAAGTAGAAATTCAGCTTGCCGAGGTGCTCAGGCTCGAAGCGACCAACCTTCAGCTCGATAGCGCAGAGGCAATTAAGGCCGCGTTGGAAGAAGAGGAGATCGAGAGCGAAGTCACGATTCCCAACCTGCACTGGATACTCGGAACCCATATAGCAAAAGTCACGGCCCAGTTCGATGAGAAAGTCCTTCAGCCGGTTGACCAACCCGTGGTGCAGGTCGCTCTCGGAGTGTTCCCCTGGCAGCTCCAGGAACTCGATCATATAGGAGTCTTTGAAGACGTCCAACGCCTCCGGGTGCATTTGTGCCACCAGTGGTGACACTTTTGGCGGGCTGAGGACCGTCCGTTCGAAGGCCGCGGCCCGGAGCTGGCGTTCCAACTCCCTCTTGCTCCATCGTTCGCGAATGGCCAGGCGCAAGTAGAATTCTCGTTCTTCCGGGCGCTTGGATTGCCCCAGGATGATGAGGTGGTGAGTCCACGGCAATTGTTTCACCAGTGGTGAGACGTTCTCATCCCCCTGGTAGGCCTCGAAAAATTGCCGCATCCGGAAGAGGTTTCGCCGGGTGAACCCTTGGAGATTTGGGTGGTGCCGCTGGATGTAGCGCGCCAGGGCCTCGACCACGCCTTCACCCCAGGCCGCCGTTTCGAGCTTGCGCGAAATGTACTCACCGACTCGCCAGTAGAGGTCGATCAGCTCGGTGTTGACGGCCGCCAGTGCCCGCCCGCGGGCGGCCTGGATCATTTCCACGACTTCGGCGAAGGCGTGCTCGTCTGGCGCGCCTTCGAGGGCGGAGGCCGCCGGGAGGCGTTTGGCGCTGGGCCTGGAGGACTTTGACGCTTTCATCGCGGTTCCTCCGCACGGGCCAGCAGCTCGGCGAAGTCGTAGTTCACGCTCGTCACCCCGAAGTCCGGCTCGCGTTGGAAGGGCCGGCGCAGGTAGTGGGTGCGGTGCGTGTCGCCATCCAGGAACTCGACGATGGCGAGGATGAAGTCGTCGGGCTTGTTGAGCGAGTAGAGGATCTCATTGCGAGTTACGGTGATCGTCGGCGCTCCGGTGACACGACCCTTCACTTCGACGAAGCGCAGCTTGCCGGTGCCGGGAACGCGGCTTTCGATGTCATAGCCGAGCTTCTCGAACTCCCGGTCAACCGGATCGAAACCGAGGCCGCGCTCGACGTCCATGATGATGGCGCGGGCCCGGGCGGCGCTGATCTGGGTATCCACGGGTGAGAGAGATCGGGCGGCCGCGCGTCCGGTCAGGGCGGCGAGGAGGCCGGCGGGAATCACCAGCAGGCCGCCGAGCACCACGGGCGGCAGCGGCGAGATCTGCGCTTCCAGTTTCAGCTCGTCCAGCCGTTTGTAGAGGCGCGCCTGGAGGTTGTCGGCGCGCTTGCGGGCCTCGCCGGAGTTGAGCTTGGCGTTGGGCTTGCCGGCCTGCTCCTGAAGCTTGAGCTGCTCGGCGCGGTGATCCCAGTAGGTGATCTCCTTGGTGAGGCGGTCCTTCACCGCCGCTTCGGTCTTGGCGATCAGCCTGAGCTTGGCGTCCCGGACCTCTTTCAGATGCTCGGGCACGACATGGGCGATGGCATAGCCCTGCGCCTTCGGCTCGAGCTCGCGGTCGATCCACGCGCATTCGGGCCGTTCCAGCAGGGTCGTCCACTCCCGGCTCCTCCGGGGTCAGCGGCCGGTAATCGAGGTAGGGCGCATAGTGGATGTGGCGCGTCGTGCCGTCGGCGCTCAGCTCGACGTAGAGCATGCGCTTCGAGATGACGCGGCGTCCGCCCGAGCGGGCGAGGCCGGCGTCCTGGAGCGCGTGTTCGAGATAGAAGAGCACGCGAGGCTGGAGTGCCGGGATCGCGCTCGTCCACCAGCACGGTACCGCGCTTGAGCAGGTCGCGGTGGCGGTCCAGGGTGAGATCGATCACCGAGTCGAGCAGCGGGTGCCCCGGACAGACGAAGGCGGCCAGGGGCTGGCCCGGTGGGGCCACCAGCGATTTCTCGAAGACGATGCGTTCGTAGCGGGGCAGGACGGGCTCGCCGAGGCCGATCAGGCGGTCGCGGTTGCGCACCGGCGCCGGCACGTGGGTGACCTCGTAGCGGCGCGGCTCGCGCTGCTTGGAGGAACCGCCCAGGGCCTGGAACGCCTCGAGGAAGAACGACTCGATGTAGTGCGGCTGAAGGCGGCGGGCCTCGGCCCGTTCCATGTCTTCGCGGATGCGCTGAACGCGTCGGGCATCCATGGCGTCGTGGGCCAGGGCGTGGTCCTCGAGGAGGTCCTGGAGCTGTCCACGGTCGAGCGCCTGTTCCACCACGGTGGTGAGATGGGCGCGCACCTCGGGACGGTCGCCGTAGCGGACGGCTTCGATGAGCAGGTCGCGAAGGGATCTGCCCTCGAACTGGAGCTTGCCGAGCACGTCGAACACCTGCCCGCCGAGCGCGGTGCGGGCCTCTTCCAGCTTGTCCAGCAGCTTCTGATAGACGTCGCCCTCGCGGGTCTCCTCCGCCACCAGGTTCCAGAGGTGGCACACCTCGGTCTGGCCGATGCGGTGGATGCGGCCGAAGCGCTGTTCGAGGCGGTTGGGGTTCCAAGGCAGATCGTAGTTGACCATCAGGTGAGCGCGCTGCAGGTTGATGCCTTCGCCGGCCGCATCGGTGGCGAGCAGCACCTGGACTTCGGGGTCATGCCGGAACGATTCCTGCGCCGTCAGGCGATCCTCGCGGCCCATGCCGCCGTGGATGATGACGACGGCTTCCTCGCGGCCGAGGAGAGTGGTGATGCTTCTTCTGGAGGTAGTTCAGCGTGTCGCGGTGCTCGGTGAAGATCACCAGCTTCTGGTGGGGCGACGGCTTGGGGAGCGGGACGTCGGCGGCCTGGGAGGGCGGGCCTTCCCAGGAGTGCTCGCCGCGGGTGAAGATCTCGCCGAGGAGGCTGGCCAGCTCGCGCCACTTGGTGTCCCTGCCGCTGCGGCGGACGGCGAGGGCGAGGCCTTCCAGGCGTCTGCAAGGTCCCGATTTCGATCTGCAGCTCGGCGATCGAGCGGGCCGCGGTCGCCTGGTCGAGGATCTCCTCCTCGGCGGCCTCGACTTCGTTGTCCGGGGCCTCTTCGAGGTCCTCGACGTCCTCGGCGTCGAGGACCGGGACGGTGAAGGCGACGACCGGCGTGGCCTGGCCCCCACGCTGGAGCACTTCCAGCTCGCGGAGCCGGCTCTCCAGCCGCTCGCGCCGGCGGCGCAGCGACTGGTAGATCGCCTCGGGCGAGGAGGCGAGGCGGCGCTGCAGGATGGTGAGCGCGAAGCCGACGGTGCCGGCGCGCTTGTCGTTCTGGAGCGCCTCGGCGCGGTTGAACTCCTCGCGGACGTACTCGGTGACCGCCTTGTAGAGGTGCGCCTCGGCCGGTCGAAAGCTTGTAGGGGACGGTGTAGGCGATGCGCTCGGGGAAGAGCGGCGTGCCGTCGAACTTGAGCAGGCTCTCCTTCACCATCCGGCGCATCAGGTCGGAGACGTCGGCCACGTGGACGCCGTCGCGGAAGCGGCCCTCGAAGCGGTCGCCGTCGAGCAGGGCCATGAAGAGCTGGAAGTCCGCTTCCTTGCCGTTGTGCGGCGTGGCGGTCATCAGCAGGAAGTGCCGCGTGAGGCGTCGAGAGGAGCTGGCCGAGCCGGTAGCGCTTGGTGTACTTGGCCTCGCCGCCGAAGACGGTGGCCGACATCTTGTGCGCCTCGTCGCAGACCACGAGGTCCCAGCGGCAATCCGGGGCCTGGAGCTTGTGCTGCACGTCCTCATTGCGGGAGAGCTTGTCGAGGCGGGCGATGACGAGGTTGGTTTCCAGGAACCAGTTGCCGGTGCGCGCCGCTTCGAGCTTGTCGTTGGTGAGGATCTCGAAGGGGAGATGGAAGCGGCGGTAGAGCTCGTCCTGCCACTGCTCGGCGAGGCTGCCCGGGCAGACGATGAGACAGCGCTGGAGGTCGCCGCGCGCGATCAGCTCCTTGATGAGCAGGCCGGCCATGATGGTCTTGCCGGCGCCCGGGTCGTCCGCGAGCAGGAAACGGAGCGGCTGCCGCGGCAGCATGGCCTCATAGACCGCTGTGATCTGATGGGGGAGGGGGATCGACGAACGAGGTGTGGACGGCCAGCACGCGGGTCGAACAGATGGGCGAGGCGGATGCGCTGCGCCTCGGAGACCAGGCGGAAGAGAGCGCCATCGCCGTCGAAGCTCCAGGGCCGCCCCTTCTCGACGATCTCGATCCGGGGCTCGTCGTGGCGGTAGAGCAGCTCGTTGCCGAGCTTGCCGGCCGGCGTCCTTATAGGTCAGCTCGAGGGCTTCCGAGCCGAACCACTGCACGTTCACCACCGTCACCAGGGCATCCGGAAGGACGCCGCGGAGGGAGGCATTCGGCTGGAGGTCTTCGAGCTTGCTCATCCGGGATCTCATGATTACATCATGAGAAGGGTGCCGGGCGTGAGCGGAGCACGGTGCGAGCCAAGGAGGAGGCCTCTGGCTCCAGATTCGTTCCTTCCCCGGCGCCTCCGAGAGGGATCGAGAGGGGTCCGGTTCTTTGACCTAGAAATTCTCGTTTTTGACCCAAGGGTCACGTTCCCTGAGTCACAGGTCACGCTCTCTGAGCCACAGGTCACGTTCTCCGGCCTGCAGGTCGCGTTCCCTGACCTCCAGGTCACGCTCCCTGACCTCCGGGTCACGTTCTCCGACCTCCAGGTCACGTCCCCTGACCTCCGGGTCACGTTCCCTGACCTCCAGATCACGTTCTCCGCCCCCCAGGTCACGCTCCCTGACCTCCAGGTCACGTTCTCTGACCTCCGGGTCACGTTCTCTGACCTCCAGGTCACGTCCCCTGACCCCCAGGTCACGTTCTCCGACCCCCAGGTCACGTTCCCTGACCTCCAGGTCACGTTCTCCGACCTCCAGGTCACGTTCTCCGACCTCCAGGTCACGTTCTCCGACCTCCAGGTCACGTTCTCCGACCTCCAGGTCACGTTCTCTGACCTACAGGTCGCGTCCCCTGACCCCCAGGTCACGTCCCCTGACCCCCAGGTCACGTTCCCTGACCTCCAGGTCACGCTCCCTGACCTCCAGGTCACGTTCTCCGGAAGATCTCCTTGACCGGCAGAGGCAGATGCATGCGCCGGGGCCTCATTCCTTTCACGGCGCCAGCTCGCAGACGATCGGGTAATCCGGCACGGTGAGGTCGAGCGCGAGGCCGCCTTTCACCGGATGGGTCTTGAGGAGGAGGGGCTTTCCGGTGAGCGGGTCGTAGGCCCGGACGAGGTGGAGCGGCGCGCTCGTGGAGAGCGTCACGGTCGTCTGGACCGGGGAGGCGTGCTGCTCGAAGGTCCGCGGGTCGGTCTCCTGCCAGACGAGGTAGGTGAAGCCGCCGGGCACGGCGACGGCGAGGTCGCGCAGGGTGGCCGGCAGGTCGGCCGCCCGCTGGAGCGCGCCCGCTCCGCCCGGCTTCCCGGGGTGGAGGGAGGCGAGGAGGGCCTTGAAGGCGCCGAAGGCCTGGCGGGGTTGCCGGGTCTTGACGTCGAGCAGGCTGAAGGCCGGCTGCGAGGGGTAGTAGAGATCAAAGAGGTCGAGGTGCCCGAGCCCCTCGTGGAGGTGGAGGACGGTCGCCCGGAGCACCGCCTTGGCCTGGCCGAAGTCCGTCCAGTTGGTCTCGGGGATCTTCACGTCCTTGGGATGGACCCCGTACTCGCTCCACCAGAAGCGGAGATTCGGGTTGTACCGGGCATAGTCGGTCCAGGAGGCGTAGAGGTTGCCGCCCGGCTGGTAGCCCGCGGGCTTGAAGCCGTAGGGATGGATGATCGCGTAGTCGGCCGCCTTGAGCAGGGCCTGGTAGGCGGCCGAGCGATCGACCGAGCGGCTGAGGTTCCAGTAGTTCCCCTCGACGGTGACCTTGGCCCCCGGGGCCTGCCGGCGGATCTCGGCCAGGGCGGGAGTCATCATGGCCGAATAGTCGTCGGCGTTCGCGAGCGAGCCGCCGGGGCCGAAGCCCTTGCCGTTGCCCACCCCGCGGACCGAAATGGTGTTGAACGCCTCGTTCCACAGCTCGTAGGTGCCGACGAATCCCCTGGTCTGATCGACCGTCCAGCGCACGTAGTTGGCGAAGCCGGCGGCCGCCGCCCGGCCGTCGATCGTGCCGTCGGCCTGTCGCGGCCAGTCCTTGACGTGCCCCTGGGGATCGCGCCCCGGCCCGAGGAGGGTCATCAGGATCGCGAACCCGGACTTGCGCAGGGCGGCGAGCACCTCGGGCTGGGGATCGCGATAGTTCCGCGGGTTCCAGGTCTCCGGATGCGCGGCTCTCTCCACCCGCTGCCGCTCGTAGCCCACCCGCAGCTCGGTGAGGCCGAGATCCCGGGCCTGCCCGAGCAGCCAGGCGACGTCATTGCCCTGGCGGTAGGGGTAGAGGGTGGTACCGAAGTGGAGGTCCGACCCCTGGAGGGTGAGGAGCGCCTTGCCGTCGGGATCGGGAGGCTGGGCGGCGGCCGGCCGGCCCATGGCCCCGAGGACCCCGAGGAGGGCCACGGCGGCGAAGGTGCCCCACTTAGCGAGCGCGATTGCTACACCGGTACCCCTTACGATTCTTCGTCGCATCGTCCGATCTCCTCCCCAGGTTTCAGGGGATTCTACGCCGACGCGAAGCTGGGGCGTCACCGTCCTGGCCGGACGGTCTTCGCCACGCAGTTGCTCACCTGGAACGGGCAGGTGCGGACGCGATACCCGTAGGTGGCGCCGGGGGTGACATGGGTGTCCCGGTAGGAGCCCGTGGCGGTCGAGGCGATGCCGGCGAAGGTACCGTCGCAGCCGCCGTTCGCCCGCTCCACGACATAGTGGGTCACCGGCCGCACGGCGCGCCAGGTGAGCTGTACCTGCCGCGCGTTCGCCGTGGCGCCGAGCCTCGTGCCCGCCGCCGGGCAGGCGTAGAGCGGCTGGGCGGTCTGGGCGATGAGCGCGATGGCCGCCTTTTCGGTCGGCCACGAATAATCCTGATCGAACATCAACGCCGTGCCGCCGATGGGATATGTCTGGGTGACGGTGTCGCGGCAGGTCGAGGTCTGAAAGGAATCGAAGCAGGGACAGAGGTCACCGCTGGTGAGGTCCTCGTTGAGATCGATCGCGGTCACGCCGGCAATCCAGAACGGGCAGTGATCGGTCTGGCACATCATGGACGGATTGCGCACGATCTTGGCGGGATCGATGATGCGGCCGTAGGTGGCGTTGGCCTGGACGAAGGCATCGCCGAAGGCGACGCACCCGGGGCAGTCGGTGGAATTCCAGTTGAACAGGTTCATCAGACCGTCCTTGTTGCCGTCGAACGCGGTCTGATCCATGTTGAGCACGCGCCACATCGAGGCGGTCGGATGCATGCGGGTGTAGGCCGTGGAGCCGCAGAGCCCGACCTCTTCGCCGCTGACGAACAGGAACTTCACCGGGTACCGCCAGGCGTAGCCCTGGAAAATCCGCATCGCCTCGAGGAGCGCCGAGCCGCCGGAGATGGCGTCGTCCGCGCCCGGCGCGTCGTTGGCGTCGGTGGCGGCGCTCTCCGAGATGGTGTCGTAATGGACGAGGAAGATGACCTGCTGGTTCTGCGCGTAATCGATCTGGCCCGGCAGCGTGAAGACGAGGTTCTGCCAGGTCTGCGAGCCCTGCTGGGCGGTGCAGCCCGAATTGTCCGCGGTGTAGCTCTCGCGCACCGCGTTCGGCCCCGTGAAGCCCCAGCCGGCGGCCTTGTCCTCCAGGTACTCGGTGGCGAACGGATTGCCCGGCGGGGTACCGGTGTTGTTGAGCGGGAACATGTAGTTGGAGGCGCGGGTGAGGATGCGGCAGTCGGTGCAGAAGCCGGGGATGGTCACGTCGCTGTCGCCGGAAAGATCCCGGACGTCCTGGAACCAGCTCTCCTGGCGGGTGGCGTCGACGATCTGCTGCACCAGCCGGTTGCGGGTGGGCGGCGGGGCGGCGGCGGCGGCGGGATGGACGCGGAGCGGCGGGAGCCCGATGCGAGGCACGCCGTGGAACAGGGCGTGCAGCTTGAGCCGGGGCAGATCCATCTCCAGTCCCGCCGGGAGGAGATAGAGCATCGCCCGATCGTTGATCCGGAAGCGACGCAGGCCGGCGAGGACGGGCGGGGTGAAGTAGCGGTCGTGGCTGAGGACCTGGAGGCCCTCGCCGTGGTCGCGGGCGCTGAAGACCGGCTCGACCCCCTGCGCGCGCAACCCGTCGAGCTGAGCGGCGGAAAGCCCGGCGATGACCACGCCCTCCTCGCGGTCCCAGATGGGAACGGAGGCCTCCCGGAGGACCGCCTCCCGGCCGACCGGGAAGAGCGCGATCCACCGATCCTCGGGGCCGATCTCCGGCCCCGCGGGTCTGGCGGCGGAGTCGGCTGCCGAGAGCCCCGCGAGGCCGATCAGCGCCAGCAGTGAAAAGATCCCGGCAACCACGTTTCGCGTCAGCGAGCTCATTGCTGTCTCCTCCCCGAGCTTTTCCAGGAAACTAAAGATATACCATCCGGCGATTGGGACATCATGAGAAAGATCTCTGAAGGAAGGAGTCTTGTCGGCGCCGGCCCGGGATAGCGATAAGATGCCCGGGTTCACGGTTCGTCTCCCGCTCCCCGGAGGATTACGGATGCGCCGATTCGTTTTTGCCGTTCTTCTGCTGACGACCGGGCTGGCCGGTTCCCTGGCCGCCCAGACTCGCGTTCCCGCCGAGCTCAAGCCCAGTCTCGAGCAGCCCATCGACGCCGAGGCCACGGCGAGGATCCGCAAGTACACGACGGCGCCGGAGTTCAACTCGCCGCTCACCGACTACCTGCCGGCGTCCGCGACCGTGCCCGCCCCAAGCAAGGTCCTCGGCGACGTGGCCGGAGCGCCGGGGATCCTGCCCTATACGGCGGACGTGAACCGCTACTTCCGGATGCTGGCGGCGGCGAGCCCCCGGGTGCGGGTGATTTCCATTGGGATGAGCGAGGAGGGGCGCGAGCGGATCGCGGTGGCGGTCAGCTCGGAGGCGAATCTCGAGCATCAGAAGGAGAACGACGCGCGGCTGGCGCAGCTCGCGGACCCGCGGCTCCTCAAGCGAGACAATGCGTTTGACGACGCGCGCGCCGAAAGCCTGATTGCTTCGAGCGTGCCCGTCTACTACATCACGGGCACGATCCATTCTCCCGAGACCGGCGCGCCCACCGCGCTGATGGAGCTCGCCTACCGGCTGGCGGTCGACGAGAGCCCGTACATCCGCTCCATCCGCGAGCACGTGATCACCCTGATCACGCCGGTCGTCGAGGTGGACGGCCGCGACCGCATGGTGGACGTCTACCGCTGGCATCTCGCCCATCCCAAGGCCATCCCGCCCCGCCTGGTGTACTGGGGCCATTATGTGGCGCACGACAACAACCGCGACGCGATGGGGCTGACCCTCTCGCTCTCCCGGCAGGTGCTGGACACCTATCTCGGCTGGCACGCCCAGGTGCTGCACGACCTGCACGAGTCGGTGCCCTTCCTCTATGACAACACGGTGGGCGACGGCCCCTACAACGCCTGGGTCGATCCCCTGCTCACCAACGAGTGGCAGCTCTTCGGCTGGATGAACGTGGCCCAGATGGGCAAGTTCGGGATGCCGGGGGTGTTCACCCACGGGGATTTCGACACCTGGAGCCCGGGCTATCTGATGTTCCTCGCGGCGATGCACAACGGCGTGTCGCGGCTCTACGAGACCTTCGGCAACGGCGGCGCCGACACCGAGACGCGCGAGATCTCTCCGCGCGAGACGGCCCGCACCTGGTATCGCCAGGACCCTCCCTACCGGACCGTCTCCTGGTCGCAGCGCAACAACAACAATTACGAGCAGACCGGCCTCCTGGTCTCGCTGGCGTTCACCGCCGAGAACCGCGAGCTGCTGCTGCGGAACTTCTGGGAGAAGAGCAAGCGTTCGATCGCCAAGCCGGAGCGGGAGGGGCCGGCGGCCTACGTCCTGCCCGCCGACGACCGCCGGCCGGGCGCCCAGGCCGAGCTGCTGCGGGTGCTGCAACTGCAGCACGTCGAGATCTCGCGCGCCGACCGGCCGTTCACGGTGAAGGTGGAGAGCGCGGCCAAGCCGAAGGACGGCGGCAAGGACAAGGCCCCGAATGTGGCCAAGGACACGGCCAAGGACACGGCCAGGGACAAAACGCCGGTCTCCAGGACGTTCCCGGCCGGCAGCTACGTGGTGCGCATGGATCAGCCCTTCAGCCGCGCCGCCGACGCCCTGCTCGACCGCCAGTACTGGAGCCCGGACGATCCGCAGAAGCATCCCTACGATGACACCGGCTGGAGCTTCCCCGCGCTGTTCGACACCGAGGCCGTCCGGGTCACCGACCGCCAAGTGCTGGCGGCGGGATTGAAGCGGGTCGAGGAGCCGGTCCGGTCGCGAGGCGGCGTCGCGGGCAGCGGCCCCGTGTTCGTGGTCTCCCAACGAGGGGACGACGCGATGTTCAGGCTTCGCTACGCGCTCGGGGATGCCACGGTCGAAGCCGCGGCGGCGCCCTTCCGGGCCGCGGGGCGCGAGTACCCGCGCGGCACCTGGCTGGTGCGGGGAATCGGGAAAGAGGCGCTCGACCACGCCGCCGGGGAGGCCGGCGTCGGGGTGGACGCGATCGCCGCCGCCGCGGCGCCGAAGCTGGCCACCCGGCCGGTGGGGAAGCCGCGCATCGCGCTGCTGCACACCTGGCTCAACACCCAGACCGAGGGCTGGTGGCGCCAGCGTCTCGATCTGCTGAAGATCCCGTACAGCTACATCAGCACCCAGAACGTGGCGGCGGACTCAGAGCTCGCGGCGCGCTACGACGTCATCCTCTTCCCGCCCGTGGGGGTCGGGGATCCGCTGCGCATCGTCAGCGGTACGCCGATGTGGGGCGAGGCGATGCCCTGGAAGACGACCCCGGAGACTCCGAACCTCGGGCGGATCGACTCCACCGACGATCAGCGGCCCGGCCTGGGATTCGCCGGGCTCGACCACCTGCGCCGGTTCGTGGAGCAGGGGGGCCTGCTGGTGGCCGTCGAGGATACGGCGCAATTGCTGATCGATACCGGGATGGCCGCCGGCGTGCGCGTCGCGGACGCCAAGAACCTCCGGGTGGTCGGCAGCGTGCTCGACGCGCGTTTCCCCGAGGCCAAGTCGCCGGTCGTCGAGGGCCTCGGCGACCGCCTGTCGGTCTACAGCGCCGAGGGTATGAGCTTCGAGGTGAGCCGTTCGGCGGCGGGCGGCTGGGCCGAGGAGGAAGCCGAGCGCCCGACCGGCCGTGGCGGTCCCAAGGACACGGATACAGCGGAGGGGCGGCCCGCCCAGGCGGCGGCGCCCGAGCGGGCGAAGGTCGAGCGCTGGGAGGCGCGGCCGCTGGAGGTCGAGGAGCTGCGCCACAACCCCGCGGTGATCCCCGAGGCGCTCCGCCCGCGGACCCTGGTCCGTTTCGGCGACGCCGACGATCTGCTGGTCTCCGGCCTGCTCGAGCACGGGGAACAACTGGCCCGCCGCGCCGCGGTGGTCGAGGTGCCGCTCGGCAAGGGCCGCCTGCTCCTCTTCGCCATCAACCCGATCTGGCGCGGCTCGACGATCGGGAGTCACCCCTTGGTTTGGAACGCGATTCTTCAGCAATCGCAAGGCTCGGGGGCGCGATGAGGTTGTGCTGCGTGAGGTGTGGACGACGTGAAATCAGCACCTACTCCGCGTTGTCAGATGAGACAGCTTGCGCCGGAGACGCTACGGCTGCGGCGTTCAAGTGGCCATCCAGAGTGACCAGTTTCAAGCCAAGCTTCCTGGACAGCCAAAGATAGGACGCGTCGTAGACCGTCAGGTTCTCCCGATCCGCAAGGAGGAGTGTCTCGGGAATCGAGACCTCGACTTCTTCAACCTTCATCCGGCCCAAGAGGGAGTAGGCTTCCAGGAGAGCCGCCCGCTTTTCGGGATAGCGCCGGAGCTTCTTCCAGCAGATGTTGGCGATCTCGTAGGAGAAGAGGGTCGGCGCCACCAAGGCTGAATCGCCGAGCTGTTCTGCGACATTCGGCGCTTCGGGCTCTCCAAAGAGCAGCGCGGCGAGAGCAGAGGCGTCGACGACGATCTTAATGGGCATCCCGGTCCTGGCGGAGGAAGGCGGCGGACTCGGCCGGAGTCTTCAGCTTGAGCGACCGGACCTTTTCCAGGACCTGCCCGGCAGTGAGCCGGTCTTCCTCCGCGACGGCCTTCTCCAGAATCCGCAGGAGCTCCCCTTGCAGGGAACGGCGCGACTTCCTGGCCCGCTCCTCGAGCCGTGCGGCAACCTCCTCAGGGACGTTCTCGACTCTCAAGGTCACAGACATGGGTTCCTCCGGCAAAGATCCATTCTATCTTACGCCAGATCCCTGCCTCCACCTCTCAGTGCACGCCGCTCAGCATCACCGGAGCCTCGCGATAGACCTCTGGGTAGACCTTCTTCAGGGCGGCGATTTTGGGGAGATCGTTGCGCACGATGTAGGGGTAGGTCGGGTTGTGGATCAGGAAGTCCTGGTGGTACTCCTCCGCCGGATAGAAACCTTTCAGCGGCTCGATCCTGGTGACGATGGGGCCATTGAAAACCTTTCCCTTCGTCAGCTGCTCCACGTAGGCCCTGGCGATGCGCTCCTGGGTGGGGGAGTTGAAGAAGATCTCCGAGCGGTAGCTGGGGCCGGAGTCCGGACCCTGGCGGTTGAGCTCCGTGGGATCGTGGGCGACGGCGAAGTAGAGCCGCAGGAGCTGCCCGTAGGAGATCCGCTTCGGATCGAAGGTGATCTCCACCGACTCGGCGTGCCCCGTCCTCTCGGTGCCCACCATCTCGTAATGCGCGGTCTCCCGGGTGCCTCCCGAGTAGCCGGCGACGACCTTCGTCACCCCGTTCACGTGCTCGAACATCCCTTGCAGGCCCCAGAAGCAGCCCCCGGCGAGCACCGCGGTCTGCAACCCGGTCGCCTCGGCGGCGAGCGTGTCGAGCGCTGGAGCGGGGATCGGCTTGTTGACCGCGTCGGCCCCCACCCGGCAGGCCCATCCGCAAGCCGCGAGCGCCAGGGCCGCGGCGGTGTTCTTGATCCTGGTATGCATCCGTAGTCCCCTTTGAAGCGTGGCAGGCGCTACGCCTGCCTGAAGGTCCATACGCGGCTCCCGAGAGCCGCGGATGGGGTCTGCCGGGGAGCTCAGGCTTCCGCTAAGATCTACTCGTGCAGGACGCGGTGCACGAAGGCGACCGCGATCGAGCCCTCGCCGACGGCCGAGGCCACCGAGGCGCCGTATACGGCGGCGGCGAGCCCGGAGGGTCCGGCGCCGACGATCACCAGGTCGCGGACCTGCGTCGGATCGATCGCTTCGTTGAAGCCGAGGCAGCCGGCGATCCGCTGGTTGGTCGGATTGCGCAGCACCACCTCGCCGCGGCAGATCAGACCGGCACGTCCGCGGCGTCGACGACAGGGTCGTGGTGGGTTCGGTCCTGAGCTCCTCGAGTCAAAGTGAGCCCGTCCGGGCCGCCGGTGCCGGGCGAACGTACTCCTGCAGTTGCGCCCGGGTCCGCTCGGCGGCCCTGGTCTTGCCGAGCGCCTGCTCGGCGCGGAGCCGGCCCTGGAGCGACCGGGTGCGGCCGGGAGCCCGGGTGAGCGCCGACTGGTATGCCTGCTCCGCCTCGGCGTTGCGGCCCAGGACGAGGGCTCGTCGCCGAGCAGCTCGAAGGTCGGCTTCTGAACGGGAGGCGGACCGAACTCCAGCGGCATCGCGCTCTCCGCTTCCGCCATCTTCCGCAGCATGGCGATCCCCTCCTCCGTCTTGCCGTCCCGGAGCCGCTCCAGCGCGTCGATCTGCCGCGTCACGATCTCCGCATAGGCGCGGTCGACGGTCTCCTCCCGCTTCCCGGCCTCCGCGAGGAGCTCCCGCTGCCGCTCGCGGAGCCGCGCGGCGGCGGCGTGGAAGGATTTCAGCTCACCGCCCGACGCCGCCAGCGCGTCGCCGTAGGCCAGCAGGAACCTGGCGTCGGCATAGCGGCCCTCCGGGATGGCGAAGGCGTCCGCGGCGTCCCACCGTCCCGTCTCGATCAGGTGGAAGAGACGCATCTCCGCATAGCCCGGTACGATCGAATCGTCCTTTTCGGGCGGCGTGGGGGAGGCCTGGGCCACGGCCATCCGCCGGCAGCCGTCGAGCTGCTGCCTGGCGTCGTCGAGCCGCCGCTCCTGCAGGTAGGCGTAGTGCAGCCAGGTCACGTAGTGGCCGCAGGTCTTGGGCGGCTGGTGCTTGTCGGCCCGGTGCCGGTTGACTACGCTCATGGCCCGCTCGTTGGCGGCGATGACGTCGTCCCAGCGGCCGAGGGCGACGAAAATGTGAGAGGTCATGTGCAGCGCGTGACCGGCGTTCGGCGCCACGCTGCCGTAGAGCCGCGCCGCGCGGACGCCGAGCGGGGCGTGGATCGGGTCGTCGTAGGAATGGATCAGGTAGTGCAGCACCCCCGGGTGGCGCGGGTGGGTGGGGAAGACCTCCTCGAGCAGCGCCGCCGACTTCATGTAGATGGTGAAGTCGCGGCCCTGGTGCGCCGTGCCGAGGAGCGAGAGAGCGTAGAAGGCGGTCGCGTCGACGTCCTCCGGATAGCGCTGGTGGAGCGCGGCCATGGCGTCCGAGTACCGGAAGTCGCGCTCCTCCTTGGTGCCGCTGCCGTAGAGCACCTCCACCGCGCGCAGGTAGTCGCGCTCCCGCTCGGTCTTCGCCTTCGCCAGCCGCGCCTCGGGAGTGGCGCCGAGCCGGCCCAGCGCGGCGCGCGCCGCCTCGAGATCCTGCTGCATCCACACCGGATGGGTGAAGGTCATCGCCTCGCCCCAGGCGGCCATGGCGAAATCCGGATCGACCGCCTCCGCCTTGCGGAACTGCTCGGCCGCGTCCGGGTACTCGAAATTGTGGAGCAGCGCGAGCCCGCGCAGGAACGGCTCCTGCGCCTCCAGCGGGCCTGAGTTGGCGAACGCCACCTCGCCGACCTCGCTCTGCGCCGAGGCGGGAACCGCGAAGACCGGGAAGAGCGCCAGGAATCCGAAGAGAGCGAGCTTGTTCATTCCCGGATGATACCGCGCCGCTTGAGTCTTTCCCCCGCCTGGAGTATCTTAAGATCAGCTTTCTTCTCGATGTGAGGTTCGGGTCGTGACGACGTGGATTCGTGGGTCCGTCTGCGCCTTGGTAGTTGCCTCCCTGGTAACGGCCCTCGGCTCGTTCGTCGCCGGCGCGCAGGCGGCGGTGTCCTGGCGGGAGGAGTGGCTGGCCCGTTTCAACCGGGAACGGGCGGGGACCGGCGCGCGTCCGCTCCTCCCTTCACCGGTCCTGGACCAGGTGGCCCAGCGGCAGGCGGAGGAGATGGCCCGGGAGGGCCAGGGGCTCCAGTCTTTTCCGGCCGAGGGGGTCGCGGAGCAACTGCGGCGGGTGGGGTATTCGGCCCATGACTGGCGCGAGGACTTCCTGCTCGCCCGCATGACGCCCGAATCCGTGCTCGCCAGCCGGGGAGCGAGCCCCGGGGTGGCCCTGGACGGGCGCTTCCGGGACCTGGGCGTCGGCATCGCCTCCGAGAACGGCGCCACGTACTACGTCTTCCTCTTCGGCTGGCACCAGGGGGACTACTTCGCCGGCGCCACGGCCCGGCTCGCCGATCGGGCGCGGGTCGCGGCCGAGATGCTCTCGCGGGTCAACGAGGTCCGCCGGCGGGAGGGGCTGCCGCCGTTCGCGCCCAGCCCGCTGCTCGACCGGATCTCCCAGGAGCACGCCGAGGACATGCTGGCGCGCTCCTACTCCGGGCACCGGACGCCCGAGGGCCTGGGTCCCTCCGAGCGGGCGCGGGCGGACGGCTACCACATCGGCATCGGCGAGAACATCGTCGAGCAGCGCTTCTCGGTCGAGGAGGCCCTGGAGGCCTGGCTGGGCAGCCCGGGCCACCGCCGGAACGTCCTCGATCCGAGCTGCCGGGAGATGGGCCTCGGGCTCGCCGTGGGCGAGGGCTACGACGCCGCTCCCGGCGCCTACCGCGTGATCTGGGTACAGAGCGTCGGGCGGGGGAACTGAGCTCTCATTCGTGGAGCACCTTGTGGACGAAGGCGACGGCGATCGATCCCTCGCCGACGGCGGAGGCCACCCGCTTGACGTTGCCGCTCCGGACGTCGCCGGCCGCGAACACCCCGGGGAGGCTGGTCTCGAGGAGATAGGGCGCCCGGGGAAGCGGCCAGCGCGCGGCGGCCAGCTCGTCCGGCGACAGATCCGGTCCCGTCTTGATGAACCCCTTGGCGTCGAGCACCAGGCAACCCTCCAGCCACTGCGTGCTGGGCGTGGCGCCCGTCATGACGAAGACGTGGCGGATGTCGCGGGTTTCGGCCTCACCCGTCTGCTGGTCCCGCCAGCTCACGCGTTCGAGATGATCGGTCCCCTCGAGGGCCGTCAGCTCGGTGTGAGTCCGCAGGTCGATCGCGGGGTTGTCTTCGATCCGGCGGATCAGATATCGCGACATGCTCTCCGCGAGGCCGTCCGAACGGATCAGCATGTGCACGCGACGGGCCGTCTGCGCCAGGAAGACGGCGGCCTGGCCGGCCGAGTTTCCACCCCCCACCACGATCACCTCTTCGCCGCTGCACAACTGCGCCTCCATGAAGGTCGCGCCGTAGTAGACGCCGGCGCCGTCGAATTGTGAGAGGTTCGGCAGGGACAGCTGCCGGTACTCGGCGCCGGTCGCGATGAGGACGGTGCGCGCCGGCACGCGGGGGCCGTCGTCGATCTCCAGGGCATAGGGTTTCCGCGCGCAGGCAAGCTTCCGGGCGCCTTTGGCGATCAGTAGCTGGGCGCCGAACTTCTGCGCCTGTGTGTACGCCCGCGCCGTCAGCTCCTGGCCCGAGATGCCGGTTGGAAAGCCGAGGTAGTTCTTCGATTTTCGAGCTCGATCCCGCCTGGCCTCCCGGCGAGCTCGACTCCAGGACCAGGACGTCGAGCCCCTCCGACGCGCCGTAGACGGCGGCGGCGAGCCCCGAGGGTCCGGCGCCGACGATGACCAGGTCGCGGACCTGCGCCTGATCGATCGCGTCGTTGAAACCCAGGCAGCCGGCGATCTGCTGGTTGGTGGGATTGCGCAGCACCACCTCGCCGCGGCAGATCAGGACGGGCACGTCCGCGGCGACGACGTGAAACTGATCCAGCAGATCCTGGACGCCGGTGTCGCGGTCGAGGTCGATGTACGAGTAGGGATGGCCGTTGCGGGTCAGGAACTCCCGGACGTGGAGCGTTCCAGGAGAGTGATCCGACCCGATGAGCACGACGTCGCCGATCCCGTGGGCGATGAGCTCCACCCGGCGGAAGATGAAGGCGCGCAGGAAGATCTCGCCGAGCTCGGGGTCGGTCTGCACCAGCGACAGCAGGCTTTCGCGGTCGAGCTCGACCACCTCGCCCGGCTCCGCCACCCGCGCCCGGACGAGCGAGCGGCGGCCGGAGAGCATGTTGACCTCGCCGGTGAACTGACCCGGCTCATGGACGGCGACGAGCGTCTCGGCGGCGCCGGAGGGCTGGAGCATCTCGATCCGGCCGCTCCGCACCACGAAGAACGGGATGACCGGGTCCCCCGCCTCGAAGAGCACCTCTCCAGCCCGGACCGGGCGCACGGAACCGTGGGCCGCGACCCGCGCCACCTGGGCCGGAGTCAGCGCCGGAAACATCTGGGCGGCCGGCGAGGCCGAGGGGATCGCCGGCGGCAGGGATGGAGCGGGTTCGGTCATGCGTTCCTCTGGCTGAATTGAGCGCGGCGTCGGCTGGCGCGGCTCAGGGTTTGCGATCCGTAGTCTACGCCGTTCCCGGCGCGGCCCGGCTTCGGCGGACGGCCGCCTCAAGGAGGGGAGACGCCGCTCCAGGCGCCCAGGGCGCCGCTCTCGAAGCCGTCGCTGAACAGGACGTTCGCCGTGCAGGGACCCCCCGTGCAGGCGCTGGGCGCCGTGGCCTGGACGCAGGCCGACGGGGCGGATTCGCAGTGGCCGGTGGCGTCGATCCCCTTGACCTGGTAGGCGTAGGTGGAGCCGCCCACGGCCGTGGCGTCGGTGTAGGGGGAGCCGTTGACCGAGCCGGCGAGGCTGGCGAAGGCGCCGGGAGCGGTGGCCGCGGTGGCGCAGGTGCCCGCCGCCCGATAGAGGTTGAAGGCCGCCGAGCCCGGCGAGCCGTTCCCCCAGGTGAGCTGGATCTGGTTCGCGCCGCCGCCCGAGGCGGTGCCGATGGCCGGCGCTCCCGGGGGCGTGCAGACGGGATCGGTCACCCGGGTGGTCCAGATCTCCTCGCGCGCGCCGTTCCGCCGGTCGGTCCAGGAGGGGAAGAACTGGCCGGCGATGCCCGACAGGCTGTTGTAGTCGCCGAACTGGTTGAGCGATTCGGCGCCCGCGGCGGTCTCGTCCGTCGGCGCGGAGGTCACCTTGACCGCCGCCGACCAGGTGGCGCCGTCGTCGAAGGAGGACTGGGTCCAGACGTTCACCTTCTGGCGGCCGGGATCGCCGGCGGTGTCGTAGTACATGACCTCCAGCGCGCCGGTCGTCTTGTCGACCACCATCCACGGGTTGAACTGATCGTTGAGCGAGGCCTGGTTGTTGATCATCACCGGCGCCGCCCAGGTGGCGCCGCCGTCGGTGGAGCGGGCGAACCAGACGCGGGTCTTGCAGGTGGAGGAAGCGCCGGCGGCCGGCTCATCGGCCGGCGAGGCGCATCCCGCGGCGCCGGTCAGATCGGTCCAGGAGGCGTAGACCAGGTTCTTGCCCGCGGCGCGGTAGGCGCCGCCGGAGACGTAGATCAGCGCCCGGCGGTTGTTGAAGGCCGGCAGGCCGATGTCGAAGCTGTCGAACGTGGTGGCGATCCGGACCGGCGTGCCGTAGGAGACGCCGCCGTCGGTCGACTTGACGACGAAGATCTTCTGGTTGCCCGTTGCCGGCCAGAAACCGAACACGTCGCCGGAGGCGTTGGTCTTGACGTCGCCGCCGATCGCCGTCCCGGTCGACTCCGCGCCGCTCACCTGGATCGGCGTCTGCCAGGAGCCGGCCGGACCGGTGCGCCGGCTCATGAAGGCCGGGGTGCCGTTGTGCCAGATGGCGTAGAGGTTGTCCTTGAACGGCGACGCCGCGCTGTGATCCACCCAGATCATCTGCTTGTCGGTGCTCGACTGGGCGCCGGAGAACGTGGCGTCGAAGGTCCAGGTGGCGCCGTTGTCGGCGGACCTGTAGGCCCGCAGGTGGAGCGTCGAGGCGTTGGAGTCGACGCCGATCGTGGTCGCCCAGGCGGTGCCGTCCGAAGTCCACTCGACGGTCGGGTCGGAGTGGAAGCCGTCGCTCGCCAACAGGGGCAGGGTCGTCTGCCCCCAGGTCGCGCCGCCGTCGGTGGACCAGAACTGCGACTGGTTGCCGCTTCCCTCCAGGTTGTTCGAGGCGCCGATGATCTTCCGCGGATCCCAGTAGTTGACGCGGATGTCCGACTCGCTGCGAGCCCCGGTCTGGAGTCCCGAGATCCGCGTCTCGCCGCCGTCCGTGGTCGTTTTTCCCACCAGGCCCGCCTGGCCGGCTGGGCTGGGAAGCTCGTCGAGCCCGGGCGGCGCATCCCTTTCCGGCGAACCGGGCGTGAGGTCCGGGTGGGCCAGCATCCACTCGTGCACCTCCTTGAGGACCAGCGGATAGCCCCCCGTCGGGTCCTGCGCGGAGTAGGCCATCTCGGGATGCGCGCGGCGCCAGAGCACCCGCAGCCAGAGCGGGATGCGGATCTTGTCCCGGGCCTCCTCGGGCCGCAGCAGCGAGAAATCCTGATGGGCGGCGATCAGCGCCTCCAGAGCGCTGCGGGGCGTCACGGCGTCGGCCCGGAGCTGCTCGCCGAGCGTCGGCCAGGCGGGCGCGGCGCCCTCCGCGATGCCTGCAAGACCGCCGGAAAGGATGGCGGCCAGGGCGAGGGCGAGAAGGGGCAACCGCTGCTTCATAGGGCCTTGCAGGGTACCACGCCCGGTTCAGGAGTAGAATCTGCGCCAGGATACAGGCGTTCAGCATGACTTCTCATCGCCTCAGGATGCCTGAAGAAGGATAACGGTATGCCCGACATCGATTTCGTTCATCTCCGGCTCGGGAGGCGCCTGCTCGCCGCCGGCTCGCTCCTGGCGCTGCTCGTGCTGGCCTCGGGCTGCACCCTGTTCTCGGCCGACAAGCGGAGCGTCTACAAGTACGACACCCCCCTGTCGGTGGAGGACGCGGCCTTCCGGCGCTCGCTCGACGGCTTCGGCAACGCGATGGTGGCCGGCAACCGCGCCGAGATCCTGAACAACGGCGACCAGATCATCTCCGGGATGGTCGGGGCGATCCGCGACGCCAAGGTGACCGTCGATCTCGAGTCCTACATCTTCAAGAACGACAAGGCGGGCGACATCTTCGCCACGGCGCTGATCGAGGCGGCGAAGCGCGGCGTCGAGGTGCGCGTGCTGGTGGACGGCACGGGCAGCAGCTTCTCCTGGCCGATCCTCAACCGGATGAAGGAAGGGGGCGTCAAGGCCTACGTGTACCACCCCATCCGGCTGTGGAGCCTCTACAAGATCGGCCGCAGGTCGCATCGCAAGATCCTGGTCGTCGACGGCGACGTCAGCTTCACCGGCGGCTTCTGCATCGCCGACAACTGGCTGGGGGACGCCCGCAACCCGAAGGAATGGCGGGACATGATGGTGCGGGCCACCGGGCCCGTCTCGGCGCAGATGCAGGCGATCTTCGGCGAGAACTGGACCTACACCACCGGCGAGATCCTGGCCGGCGACAAGTTCTACCCGCGGATCGTCCCGTCCGGAGATCTCCTGGCCCAGGCGATCAAGGTGTCGCGCGGCGACTCCTCCTCGCTCGCCGAGATGCTCTACATCCTGGCGATCCAGTCGGCCAAGAAATCGATCTACATCCAGAATGCCTACTTCGTTCCCGACGCGCAGATCCGCGACGTCCTGGTCAAGGCGGCGAAGCGCGGCGTCGACGTACGGGTCATGGTCCCCGGCCGGCACATCGACATGCCGCTGGTGCGCATGGCCTCGCGCCTCCACTACGGCGAGCTCCTCACCGGCGGCGTCCACATCCTGGAGTACAACCGCACGATGATGCACAACAAGGACGCCGTCATCGACGGCATCTTCAGCACCATCGGCTCGATCAACTTCGATCAGCGCTCGCTGCGCGAGAACGCCGAGGAGAGCCTGTCCTTCTACGACCGCGACTTCGCGGCGCGGCTGGAGGCGACCTTCGTCGACGACGAGAAGTCCTGCCGCGAGATAACCTACAGGAGCTGGAAAAAGCGCGGCGTCGAGCAGCGCCTCGTCGAGCTGGTCTCCGGCCTCTTCCAGCCGCTCTACTGAGGTCCGGCGCTTCCTCAGGCCCTGCCCCGACGTGATCCTTCCTCACTTGAACGGGCGTGTCTCTTTGAGTTGCACGTCGCGCTGGTCGAAGACGACCACTTCGTAGGTCGCGCCATAGGGTGAGTAGGCACCGTCCAGGAGGGGAAAGAGACGCTGCCACTTCTCCATCTCATCACCGAAGAGCTGTTCGCCCAGATTCAACTGAGCCAGTCTCAGGTCCTTCCGGGCCGCGTAGACGAGCATGACTCCGGATTGTTCACCATAGCTCGTGGCGGCGTTGACGTCATTGGCCGAGGTCAACCAGATCGCTCCTCCCCGTTGCCCCGTGATCCCGGCTCCGCCGTCGGTGCCCGAGGGGTTGCCATGGTTGAATTCGGTTCCAGCCGGCAAGGTGATCGTCGTGCTCCCATCCCAGGTGCCCGTGATCAAGTCAGCCACTTCTCGTTGTCTTTTTTCTTGGCGGAAGATCTCGAGGATCCCCGCCTCGATGGAGCGGAGATTTTCGTCGCTGTTCAGGTTTCCGAACTCGTCTCTTGGCAACCTGATCTGCAGATCCGTGCTGCTCTCCATCTCCGCCAGCTTCTCTTCCACCTGCTCGGCCGTATGGCCATAGGTGCGCTGGATTCTCAGAAAATAGGAAGAAGCCTTGAATCTCTCTTTGAGCGTGACCGCTTGGGCGAAGAGCAGAGGGTCGTCAAAGACGTTGAGGAATTTTCTCTGGACGACGGGTCGCGGCGGCGCGGCCGCCTTGGGCTGGAGGGCGCCGAGAGCCCTCTTCGACGTGCGGCGCGGCCTGCCGGCCCGCGCCGGGGCCTGCGGGGAGCTTTGGCTGGGCGGCCGGTCCGCCGGTCCGGATGGCGAGAGCCGCCTGGACGTGGGCGGCCGGCTGATGTCCCCCCGCCGGCGTCCGCAACTTTGCCTGGATCGGCCCCCCAAGAGCGGCCCGGACGTGCGCCGCCGGCTGGCGGTCCGGAGCGCTCGGACGGGTAGGAGGGGGGACAGGAGGTTTCTGCGGTTTCTTCATGATGATGAGGCGAAATGGGGTCGAAGAGCCACCACGGCATCAGACTCCACATCAACTCTACCTCATCACTCCCCGCCATCAATCCCCGCCATCAAACCCCGCCGTTGATGTGACGTCGAGCACCTTTTCGGGAAATGCCCCGGCCCGGGTCCGCCAGCGCACCTTCTCTTGTGGAGGCGGCCGGCTTCCTGCCGGTCCTGCCAGCCAAGGAGATGCACGCATGAAAAAGACCGTTCTTGTCCTCCTCGCCCTCCTTACCCTCATCCCGTTCGCGCAGTCCATGGCCCAGACGCCGCCGGTAGCGGTACCCCCCGCGAATCATGCGGTGGCCCCGGCGCCCGATGCGGCGCAGTTCCTGGCGACCCTGTCGGGAGGCCAGACCCAGACCCCGAACGATCTGCTGCCCGCTCCCTCCTTCATGACCGGCTGCACCAGCAGCTCCCAGTGCCCGACGGGCCAGCTCTGTTGCAATTCCTGCGGCAACCCGCCCGATGGCGGCACCTGCAGGGCCTGCATGACGCCGATCCGTGGGCGCTGCCCGCTGATCAGCTAGCCCTCCCGCGAAGGCTTGAGACACTACTCGGGGGAATGCTTCATTCCCCCGAGCCTAGGCCGCGGTAGCTATTCGTCCGGCCGGGGCATCCGGATCGACTTGCCTTTATACAATCCCTCGCTGGCCAACTTAAGATACTCGCTCAGGGGAGGGAGGCCAATCTCCTTACGGAACTGCTCGACCTTGGAGGGATCTTCCAGGGGCAGGACCAAAGGATTGCCCTCGGAGTCCACGCCTAGTTGTGTGCCATAGCGCTGCTTTCGACCCAGGTTGATCTGCAATCCGTCGTAAAGAATCGCCAGCATGACATTTTCTTCGGACTGACCCTTGAAGTCCTGTTGTAAGAAGGGCAGAATCCCCATGATCAAGGAAAGATCTCGACTGTGCTTGGCCAAGACGATGGCGTTGCCCGAGGCTTCACTCCCAAACCGGTGGACATCGATCCAGCCGACCTCTTGGATCAACCGCTCCAAGTACTCTTTGTTCTCGATGATGACCGAATTGGTAGCTCCTGCCTTTCCGTCGGCAGCCTTGATTGCCGCCTGGTCCCGCAGCAGGCGCTCGTGGATATCTTTTGCAATGGCCAACTCGCGTTCCTTCGGCAAATCGCGAACCTGGCCAACCGGGAATGGCTTGAGGGCGCACTCCGAAGGCACCGAGTCAAGACGCCGGTACTCCGTAACCTCACCCGAGGCCTCCACCCGGAGCGTTCTATCCTGAGGGGAGACTTTCCAGGTCTTCAACTGACCGCGATCTCGGATGGTCCAAGCATCAGTTCCCCGACGCTCTATACCCACAGCTCTCGTCGTTTCTGCTCCGGGAAGCAGCACTCGATTACCCTCGATGCAGAGCAGTTGCGTGCCCGAGGCGGACTTCCAGGCTTGGATCGTTGACGAACCGCTGGGCGGCGGACTTCCTTCCGCCTGAACACCGGAGGCTGCCAGTATCGAGACTTTCAGGACGACACCTGCAACTGCCCAGAGACTTGCCAGGCGCCATCGGGACCGCATACTCATGAGACGACCTCCTTAACTGCGTCTTGACAATCGCACCGTTGGCATTACAATACCGGAGAGAATACACCAGATTTCGGGTAGCGGCAACAGGTAATGGTAACTGGTGACAGAACCTGCTTCTCCTCGCCTTGTTCGAGCAATTGTGCTCGGAAAAACGGAAAGGAATCTTATGCGTAAGACAAAAGATCGCGACCAAGCCCAGGGTCGGGTGCTCGCCAGGGTCCTTGCTGACGAGATCCTGAACGTTCCTGCTGGAGGCTTTGGACCTACAACCATAGTCACTGGTGACAATGAAGATGTCACCAACCAAAGTGGTGACAACGACGGCCCTCACATCCCTCCTCCGGTCTAAGTAGGCAAACTCAATCTGTCAATACCGCCAGTCAGCGGCAAGTCCTCCGCTGGCTGGCATGGCCCTTCGACCGTCCGAAAGCTCCAAAAATGAAAGACATTCTGATCCTTACCGGCCCGGAAGATCTGCACGCGTTCGCTGTTCGCGAAGCTCTCATCGCCAAGGGCGGAAAAGTAACTCTCTGGCAAATGCCTGACTTTCCGTCGATGTCTGGGGAGTCGGTTCTCTTTGAGAAGGGCGCTCGGTCCGTCATCGCCAGCGGGCCCGAATTGGACTTGAACAACGCCAATTTTCAAACGGTCTGGCGCAGGAGACCCTCTTACGCAATCGATTGGAGCAAGATCCATCCTTCGGACCGAAGATTCGTGGATGTTGAATGCAACATTTTTAGACGTTCCATGCTTGGCCTGATTTCACCGGATGCATTCTGGGTCAATCCTGCCGACGCAGCGATTAGCGCAGGCTATAAGATGCTTCAGCATGGTGTGGCCTCAGATTTAGGGTTCGAGTCTCCGGCGACCCTCTACTCCAACGATCCCCAGCAGATTCGCTCCTTCATCCGTCGGCAGGGCGGAGAGATCGTCTACAAGCCGCTGCGGGGTCTGCCGTGGCAAGGAAACAAGAGCCATTGGACGTCATTCACGAGTCGGTTGACCGAAGATCAGCTTATCGAAAACGACTTGTTGCGAAGCGCTCCAGGAATCTATCAAGAATTGGTCGACAAAGAGTTCGAGTTGCGGGTCACCGTGATGGGGCACTGCGTTATGGCGGCTAAGATCGCGTCACAAAACAGTGAGCACGGGAAACTCGACTGGCGGAGATCTCCGGGAGAGATGGAGGCCAGCGCTTTCGAGTTGCCACGCCCTATCTCGGATCTCTGTCTTCGCTTGATGGAGAAGCTCGGGATTGTCTTTGGGTGCTTTGACTTTATCGTTACCCCGGGGGGTGACTACGTGTTTTTGGAGGTCAACGAAGCGGGACAGTTCCTGTTTCTTGAACAACAGACCGGCTTGCCATTGTTAGACCGATTTAGCGAGTTTCTGCTCTCCGGAAAAGCGAATTATGCGGGGCAGCAAAGTGGGGCAACCATCCGGTTTGCGGAGGTCGTAGATACCGCCAAGACCGAAATAGAGAAAGCCCTTGCGATCCACCACCCCTCTCCCGATTATTATTCCAACGAAGACCCTAACTCTCCTTGAAGCGCAGCCTGATTGGAAAGCGCTCAGGATTGCCGCGAGCGAAGATCTGCCGGCTGTAACCCAGCACCATCACGAACAGGTGCACCCACACTCGCTGCTCGCTCAGGAACTCACGCTGAAGCGGATCTCTAAGCAGAAGCAGGGCAATGAAATGGGTCCAGGTCAATTGTCGTATCAGTGGTACGACAATCTCCCAATCCGGGAAAGCCTCGGCTAACTGCACCATGCGGCAAAGATTCTTCTCGCCAAAGCCGCGGCCGAATTCTACCTCTATTGTGCGGACAATGCCCGCACAATTTCGGCCCCATACTCCGCGCGCTTCTCCTGGAGAACCTCCCGCTTGATCCAGTCACCGACCTACCAGTGGAGCAGCGTCAGGCCAGCATTGACCATCCGCGCCGTCTGCTGCCGAGCCTCGAAGATGAGGCCGCGTACCTCGGCCAGCAGCCCATTGGACAGGCTGATAGCTGTTGGAGCCGGACGGCATTCCGTGAGTGCATTTGTAGAATTTTGGTTTCCTATTTGTCAACCATGAGAGCTGTGAGTTCCTTGTGGGGCAGGGAGGAACCGTTGTACGACGTTTTCCATGGATCCCGAGACTCAGCGTCTCATCACCCTTCTCAAGGTGAGCCTCAGAATCCTCGGCATCTCGAACCGGGAGGTCGCCCGCCGGCTGGAGATGAGCCCGAGTTACGTGAGCAAGCTCCTCTCCGGCTCGAGCGAGCTGAGGCTGGATCATCTGGTCCGTATGTGCCGGGCGGCCGACATCGAGCCCGCGGAGTTCTTCAGCCTGGCCTACCCGCGGGGGGCGACGGGCGCCACGCCCGCCATGGCCAAGCTCCGGGAGCTGCTGCAGAGCGTCCCGCTGCCTCCGGCCAGGTCGCAGGATGGGCTCAACGAGGAGCAGATCGAGCAGTTGCTGAAGTCGACTCTGGCGAGGCTGATCGGGCAAAGCGGCGGGGGATGAGGCGGCCCCTACGGCTCTTCCAGGGTTGGGGCGTTCGGGTCCCGCTCGGCCTTGTGGAGCAGTTCGATCACGTGCTGGAGCACGGGGAGGTTCAGATGCCGGGTCTCGACGGCCTGCCGGATCACCAGGATCGAGACCCGGAGCTCTCGCCGGATCTGGAGGGAGATGAAGACGGCGGCGCACTCCGAGACCATCCTCTCCGCCTCCGTGAGACGGCCCTGACGGAGCCAGACCGCGCCCAGCTCCAGCCCGGCGAGAGCCGCCTTGTAGCCCAGGCCCGTCTCCTCGAATCCCTGCTTGACCTGTTTCAGAGCTCGTTCGGCGCGGTCGAATTCTGGCGCTGCTCGACTTCGCCCGCCAGCTCGGCTGATGGCACGATTCCAAACGCAGAAGAACCCGTGACGGCTCCGCCGACTCCGCCGGTCGGACCACCGCCGCCGGCGCAGGAAATCGGCTCCGGGGGTACCGCGCCGGAGAAGCCGGACAAGCTCGCTGGGGAGGAGAGAAGAAAGGGGCCCCTCGAAATCCCACCGCACCGTAAAGTAGTCAGCAGGCCGTAAGGTCCGGGGGCGTGTGTTCGGCACGCCCCGGTTTTCGAGGAGCTTCCCGGATGGTACCGCAAGACGGGGAGCTTTTCCAGAGGTGGAATCGGGAGAGATGTTCGTTGAGATTTCCGGCGCAACCGGCCTGCGCGATCGGGTTTCCTACAGCGGCAGCCGGACCACGAACTCGCTGCCGCGTCCCGGGCCGTCGCTGCGGGCCTGGACGCTGCCGCCGTGCAGCTCGACCAGGGTCCGCACCAGCGTCAAGCCGATGCCGAGACCGCCGCCGGCCTTCTCCAGCGAGCCCTGCGCCTGGACGAAAGGCTCGAACACTTTTTCGCACAGCTCCGGGGTCAGTCCGACGCCGTCGTCGAGAACCCGCAGCCAGAGGTCCGTTCCCTCCGTGCTCGCGCTCAGCGAAAGGGTGCCGCCGGGCTCGGTGTATTTGGCCGCGTTGTGCAGCAGGTTGGCCAGGACCTGCACCAGCCGCGCGGCGTCGCCGGTCAGGGAGACCGGCTCGGCGGGGAGGTCGACGGTCAGGCGATGGCCGCGTTCGTCGATCAGCGGGTGGGCGAGCTCCACCGCCTGGTCGACGACAGTGTCGAGCCGGACCGTCGCGAGCTGGAGCGCGATCTTGCCGCGGGTAATGCGGGAGACCTCGAGGAGGTCGTCGACGAGCCGCGACATCCGGGCCGACTGCCGCGCCACGATGTCGCGCGAGCGGGCGAGATAGGCAGGGTCGTCGCCGCGCAGGTGCATCAGCTCCGCCGCGGTCACGATCGCCGCCAGCGGGTTGCGGCAGCTCATGTCCGAGCATCGCCAGGAACTCGTCCTTGCGGCGATCGATCTCTGCGAGCTGCTCGAGCTTTTTCTGCAGCTCGGCTTCGAGCCGCACCCGCTCGGTCACGTCGCGCGTGAAGCAGCGGGTGTGGATGAACTCGCCGTCCTCGAACCGGACGTTGGAATGGATCAATACGTGTTTGATCGAGCCGTCCTTGCAGAGCAGCCGGGCCGGTTGATCGTAGAGCGTCTCGCCGCACTGCAGCTTGCGCAGGATGCCGTCGATGACCTCGGGGTCGGCGTGGAATTCCGCGATGGGATGACCGATATATTCATCGGCGTCGTAGCCGAGCAGGTCGAGCTCGGCCTGGTTCGCCCACAGGATGATGCCGTCGCCGCCGACCTGGTGCAGGCCTTCCACGGCGTTCTCCAGGAAATCCTCCAGCTCCCTCTCCCGCTGGCGCAGGGCCTTCTCGCTCTGCTTGCGCCTGGCGACTTCGGCTTCCAGCGCGGCCGCCTTCTGTTGCAGCAGGGCGACCTGGCGGTGCAGATCCTCCGGAACGGCGGCGCCGGTGAAGCTCTCCGTGGGCCGCACGTGCGAATGCGCGCTGCAAATTCGAGAGAAGGCGCCGCCGTGCTCCTTCGTCATGGAACTCCCGCATCGGGTAGGCGCAGAGCACGGAGACGGGCAGGGTGGCGGCGAGGCCGTCCCACAGCTCCTCCAGGCGGATGGCGGCCTCGCGCGCGCCTTGCGCCCAGAGCAGGGAGACCATCTCGCCGAAGGCGCGCACGCGCCGCACGTTGTGGTCGCCGTCCCGCGCCGCCCGCTGGACGACCTCGCCGACGACCTCGGCGAAGAGCCGCTCGTCGGGCCAGCCGTCGACCATGAACTTCGAGAGCGTCTCGGCCGCGTCCATGACAATGTACCGGCCGGAGGGATGAGAGCGCTCCCGCAACCGCCGTTCGAGATCGTCCAGATGGGGCTGGGTGGCGATGACGACGCCGGCCTGGCCCGCCTCGAGACCCGCGTCGATGAAGCCGATCAGCTCGTCGAGGAGGAAGGCATCTTTTTCATAAAATTGGACTCGGTGCTCGTGCATTACGATACCCCTCTTGGACGGAAGCTGTGCAGTGTGAACAATTTTGCAATAAACGTGCCGATAAGGAAGCAAAATGGAACCGGTCAACGTCTTCGATTTCGAGGCGATCGCGCGCGAGAAGATGCCGCGGGAGGCTTACGATTACTACGCGAGCGGCGCCAGCGACGAGGTGACCCTGCGCGAGAACCGCGCCGCCTTCGATCGCCTCTCCATCGCCTACCGGGTGCTGGTGGACGTCTCCCGGCGCGATCTGACGGCCTCGGTGCTCGGCCAGACGGTGGCGATGCCGATCCTGGTCGCTCCCACCGCCTTTCACCGCCTGGCCACTCCCGAGGGGGAGGCGGCCACGGCGCGGGCCGCCGGCGCGGCGGGGACGGTGATGATCCTTTCGACCCTCTCGAACACCCCGGTCGAGGCGGTCGTGGCCGCCTCGTCCGGGCCGGTCTGGTTCCAGCTCTACGTCTACCGGGACCGTAAGGCGACGGAGGGTCTGGTGCGGCGGGCCGAGGCCGCCGGCTGCAAGGCGCTGGTGCTCACCGTGGACGCGCCGCTGATCGGCCGGCGGGAGCGGGACGTTCGCAACCGCTTCCACCTGCCGCCGGGCCTGACGGTGGCCAACATGCTGCCGGAGGGGTACGGCGCGCTCCCCCGGGCCGAGGCGGACTCGGGGCTCGCCGCCTACGTCTCTTCCCTGCTCGATCCGTCGCTGTCCTGGCGGGACGTGGCCTGGCTGCGATCGATCACCACCCTGCCGGTCCTGGTCAAGGGGATCGTGCGGCCGGACGACGCCCTGCGCGCGGCGGAGGCGGGGGCCGCCGGGATCGTGGTGTCCAATCACGGCGGCCGCCAGCTCGACACCTCCCCGGCGACCCTCGACGTGCTGCCGGAGATCGCCGACGCCCTGGCCGCCCGCGGTCACGGAATCGAGGTGCTGATGGACGGCGGCGTGCGGCGGGGGACGGACGTGCTGAAGGCGCTCGCCCTGGGCGCCCGGGCGGTGCTGGTCGGCCGGCCGGTCCTCTGGGGCCTCGCCGCGGACGGGGAGGCGGGAGCGGCGAGCGTCCTGCGCCTGCTGCGCGACGAGCTCGACCTGGCGATGGCCCTGGCGGGGGCTCCGATCCTGGCGGAGGTGACTCGGGATCTGGTGCGGCGGGGGGCTGGCTAGGCGTCCTGCTCCGGCGCCCGCTCCGGCCGGGTCGGGCAGCCGACGTAGTACTGGTCGGGCAGCAGGGTCTCGTTTTTCATCACCACGCTGCCGTCCTCGACGTAGGCGCCGTCGCCGATGTCGGCGCCGTAGAGCAGCACGGCGCCGGTGCCGACGGTGCAGCGGGCGCCGATGCGCGAGGGGGCGATCTTCAGCATGCGGTCCTCGAAGCTGTGGAGCTGCAGCAGGCAGCAGACCGTGGCGTCGTCGCCGATCTCCAGCATGTCGGGATCGACCACCTGGGCGAACGAGGTGCCGAGCACCACGCGCCGGCCGACGCGGGAGCCCATGGCGCGCAGCCACCAGGCCATGAACGGGGTGCCCTCGAAGCTCGACAGGCTGCCGCGGACGTAGGCGGCCCACACCACGTAGAGGAAGTCCCACCGGCTGCACCAGCAGGACCACAGGGGGTGCCGGCCCTCGCGCACCCGGCCGATGAGCAGCCACTTGGAGATCAGGACGAACGCCACCAGCACGGCGCCGGCGCCGATGGTGAAGGCGGGGAGGGTCAGGCCGTAGAAGACGGCGCGCGACTGCGCGGCCCGCCAGGGGGGGAGCAGCTTGAACCAGAGGATGCCGAGCAGCGCCGGGATCAGCGGGATCGCCATCCGCAGGTACTCCCAGAACACCCGCGTGACCCACCGGTACCACTCGGGGTCGTGGGTGAGCCGCCGGTCGCTCGCGACGACCTCGCGGACCGGCAGCTCGAAGGCCGGGTGGCCGAACCAGGAGGTGTCCGGACGGATGCGGGCGGCGTCGGCCAGGGTGGAGATCCCCAGCAGGATGTTGGTGGGCAGCTCGGCGCCGCCGGGGATCACCACGTGGTTGCCGAGGAAGGTGTTCTTCGACAGCGTGGTGCGGGCGGCGGTGATCGTGCCGCGGTGCATCCACGGCCGGCCGAGATAGATGCCGTCGGCGAAGAAGCTCTCCTCGCCGATCTCGACCAGCTCCGGGATCACCTCCATGATGGTGCTGATCTCGCACTTGGCGCCGACGCGCATCCCCGCCCAGCGGAGCCAGCGCGGCCAGAGCAGGGTGCCGCTGAGCGAGGTCCCCGCCGTCTCAACCATCCTCTCCTTGACGAAGATGGCGAGCGACGTCCAGCCGTACAGGGGGTAGGTGCCCGGCCGGATCCTGCCCAGCAGGCGGACGGCGAGCGCCTCGACCGGCAGCGCCAGGGCGAAGCCGGCGGCGGTGATGGCGAGCGCGCTCAGGATCGCCACCCAGTCGAACGAGCCCGGCCAGTAGAGCGCCTCGATCCAGGAGTCCTCGGCGCGGCGCTCGAGCAGCGAGGCGAGGATCAGCAGCGGCAGCCAGGGGAGCTGGGCGAGAAGGAAGCGCGCCACCAGGAGCATCCCGCCGTGCATGGCCGCGGGCCAGGGCCGGCCGGAGACGACGGCGGGCGCCGGGGGCGCCGCTCCCTGAGGCTTCGCCGGCACGCCGTGCCACATCTCGCCGGCCGGGACGGTGGCGCGCGACGGCAGCATCGACAGGCTGGTGAGCACGGCGCCCGCCTCCATCGCGCTGTGGGGGGCCATCCGGGCGCGGGTGTCGAGCGTGCAGCCGGCGCCGATGGCGACCGGCCCGAGGACCATCTCCTGGTCCGCGTACTCGATCAGCCCGAGCGAGACGTCGCGGCCGATGGTCACGCCGTCGCCGATCTCCAGCAGGTCCCAGCCGCCGGCGCGCAGGTCCACGCCGCGGTGGATGTAGACGTCCTCGCCGATGCGCGCTCCGAGGGCGCGGAGGAACGTGTTCTTGAACACGGTGCCCTCCACCAGCTCCCAGGGGATGGCGCGGGCGAGCTGCTGAACGATCCAGCTCCGCAGGTAGAAGCCGCCGAGATAGGGGTGCCGCCCGGCGCGGTAGCGGCCGATGAGCAGCCGTTTCGCCGTCACCGTGGCGAGCAGGGCGAGCGGCGCGTAGAGCGCCAGGGCGGCCAGCGCCAGCGCCGGGAGCAGCAGCAGGAGGGTGGTGTACTCGAAGCCGCCGACGATGGCCGGAAAGAGGCGGAAGGCGGCGAGGTAGGCGACGCCCGAGGCGACCACCACCTTGCCGAGGATGAAGCCGAGCTGCAAGAGGGAGGCGAGCCCCGGCCGCCGGGCGATCCGGCGCTGGGGTGGAGGGGCGCCCGGCGCCGGGAGATCCTGGCGGCCCTGGCGGTCCTGGGATTCGTGGGGGGCCTGGAGATCCCGGGGGTGCTCGCCGGGCTCGCGGGCGGCGGCTCCGGCGGCGCCGTCGGTGAGCGCCGCCAGCGCCGCCACGGTGCGCGCCTCGTAGACGTCGCGCACGGTGAGCGCCGCGGTGAGCTTCTCCTTGCGCAGGCTCGAGATCGTCTGCGCCGCGATCAGCGAGTTGCCGCCGAGATCGAGGAAGAAGTCGTCGTGGATGGAGACCGGCGCGCCGTGGCGGAGCTGGTCCGAGAAGACGCCGGCGACGAGGCGCTCGGCCTCGCTGCGCGGCGGCACCACCTCGCGGCCGGCGCGGTCGGCGGCAGTTTCCGGCGGCAGGTCGGGGAGGGCCTTGCGGTCGAGCTTGCCGCTGGCGGGGGCCGCCGGCAGCTCGGGGAGGAAACCGAAGCGCACGGGCCGCATCGGCTCCGGCAGCCGCTGCCGCAGATCGGCGCGCAGGGCGTCGAGGTCGGGCGGCCCCGCGGGACCGGCGACCAGGAAAGCGACCAGCTCGCGGCCGCCGCCGAGGTCCTGCACCTTGCAGGCGGCGGCGCGCACGCCCGGGAAGGCGCAGCAGCTCCGCCTCGATCGCCGAGAGCTCGATGCGGTGGCCGCGGATCTTGACCTGCGCGTCCGAGCGCCCGAGGTAGACCAGATCGCCGGAGTCGAGCCGGCGGACCAGGTCACCGGTGCGGTAGATCCGCCCGAAGACCGGATGATCGACGAACTTCTCGCGGGTGAGGTCGGGGCGGTTGAGGTAGCCGCGGGTCACGCTCAGGCCCCCGATGCAGAGCTCGCCGGTCTCCCCGTGGGGGACCTCCCGCAGGGCGTCGTCGAGGACCCAGCCCTGAGAGTTGCGCACCGGTCGGCCGATGGTGACCGGCTCTCCCGCCAGCACCCGGCCGCGTATCACGGTCACCGTGCACTCGGTGGGGCCGTAGCCGTTCTCCAGCCAGCGCCCCGGCGCCCAGCGGTTGGCGACGTCGGCGGGAAGCTCCTCGCCCCCCAGGTAGAGGATGCGCAGGTCGGGCAGCTCGCGCTCCGGGTCGTCGCAGGCGCACATGCGCAGCAGGGTGGGGGGCGGGCAGAAGACGTTGACGCGCTCGGCGCGCAGCCAGGGCACGAGGTCGGGACCCAGCCGCACCACGTCGTCGTCCATCACCACCAGGGTCGCCCCGCAGGCGAAGGCGAACCAGGTCTCCTCGACCGAGGAGTCGTAGGCGCCCGACGAGCTCTGGCCGACGCGGTCGCCGACCCCGAGCCGGAAGTAATCGACGTTCGAGAGCACGAGGTTGACGATGCTCAGATGCTCGACCATCACCCCCTTCGGGTTCCCCGTGGTGCCGGAGGTGTAGATCACGTAGCAGAGCGTGGCGGGGGAGAGCCACGAGGGTCTGGCGGCGGGAGGGGCCGGCGCGGCCGGCGCGGAAAACGACTCTTCCAGCTCCAGGGTCCGATCCGCCGGGAACCCCAGCCCGGCGAGCAGGCCGCGCAGGTCGGGGTCGACGATCGTGGCCACCGCCCCCGAGTCCTCGACGACGAAGCGGATGCGCTCCGGCGGCGCGCCGGGCTCCAGGCAGGTGTAGGCGCCTCCCGCCTTCAGCACCGCCAGTTGCGCCACATAGATGCGGTGGTCCCGGCGCGGCAGCAGGATGGCGACCACGCTCTCGCCAGTGACGAACGGCGCCAGGCGCGCCGCGAGGGCGTCCGCCAGGGCCTCGATCTCCGCGTAGGTGAATCGCCGGCGGGGCCTCTCGCCTTCGGGAGGAACGTCGATGGCGATCTCGTCGGGCAGCTGGCGCGCGGTGCGTTCGAAGATCTCGTGCAGGAGCTGCGGGGGCATCTCGCGGGCGGGATTCATGTCCGGATCGGGGGCGTCAGCCCGTTGGATTGCGGCGCTCATGGAGACTCGGGGGCCGAGGGATTCTGCGACATCCGCCGTGCGGACACAACTGCCGCTTTGCATCGGGCCCGGATAGACTCCCTCCGTGCCCGCCTCCCGCCGCCGTTTTTCGCGCCGTTTCCCCTGGGAGCAGGAGCGGAACCGCCTGACCCTGGCGATGGAGGAGCGGGCGGCCCGCGGCCTGGAGACGATCGACCTCACGGAGACCAACCCGACCCGGGTGGGGATTGCGTACCCGGAGGAAGAGCTGGCCGAGCTCCTCCGCCGCGGCGCCTCCCCGGAGTACCCGCCCCACCCGCGAGGGATTCCAGCGGCCCGCGAGGCCCTCGCCGCCGCCCTCTCCGCGCCGGGGGACCCGGTCTCCCCCGAGGACCTCATCCTGACGGCGTCCACCAGCGAGTCCTACTCCTGGCTGTTCAAGCTGTTCGCCGATCCCGGGGACGAGGTGCTGACCGCCGCCCCCTCCTATCCGCTGCTCGACAGCCTGGCGGCGCTGGACTCGCTGGTCCTCAGTCACTTCCATCTATCGCCAGGATGGCCGGGACGGCGCTTCGCCCTCGATCCGGAGGCGGCGGAGCTGGCCCTTACCGAGCGCACGCGGCTCCTCGCCCTGGTCCATCCCGGGAACCCGACCGGCCGCTTTCTCAGCGTGGCGGAGCAGGGGGCGGTGGCCGCCCTCTGCGCCTCCCGGGGCCTGCCGCTGATCTCGGACGAGGTCTTCGCCGATTACTCTTTCGAGGATTGTCCGCGCGCCGGACCGGCGGCGGCAGGAGGCCATGCGCTGGCGTTCTCCCTCGGCGGGCTGTCGAAGGGCGCCGGCCTGCCCGGCTGGAAGCTGGGCTGGATTCGCGCCGGCGGTCCGCCCGATCTGCGCCGCCAAGCCCTCGCCGCCCTGGAGATGGTGGCCGACACCTATCTCTCGGTGGCCACCCCGGTGCAGCGGGCGCTCGCCGGAGTGCTGGAGCTGGCGCCGCGCATCCGCTCCGCCATCCTGACCCGGATCCGCGGCAATCTCGCCCTGCTCCGCGCCGGGCTGGCGGAGGTACCCGGGGTCGAGCTCCTGGAGCCCGAGGGGGGCTGGGCGGCGGTGATCCGCTTCTCCCATCCCGCCACGGACGAGGAGCTGGTCCTCGATCTCCTCGACCGCGCCGGAGTGCTGGTCCATCCCGGCTACTTCTTCGATTTCACCACCGACGACTTCCTGGTCCTCTCCCTGCTGCCCGAGCCGGGCCGCTTCGCTGAAGGGGTGGGAAGGCTGGCGGACCACCTGGGAGAGCGGCCCGGGCATACGCCTTGCTGAGCATGAAAGCGCATCTGAGCCCCGCGATGTAACGGGGCCGGATCATCAAGGTTCCTGGCAGGAAGGAGTCGACCTATGAAGCCGATGAAGCAGAGGGAGCAGGACAGGTTCACCCGGCAGATGAAGCTGGCGAGGGGGCTGGGATGGTTCAGCCTCGGGCTGGGGCTCACCCAGTTGCTGGCCCCGCGCTGGCTGGAGCGCCAGATCGGCCTGCGGAACGACCGGACCGGGCTGATGCGGGGTCTCGGGGTCCGGGAGGCGATGGCGGGAATGGGAGTGCTGTTCAGCGACAAACCGGTCGTCCCCTTGTGGGGAAGGGTGGCCGGCGACGCGATGGACCTGGCCCTGCTGGCGGCGGCCCTCAAGTCCCCCGATAACGAGAAGGGCCGTCTGGCCGGCGCGCTGGGCATGGTGGCGGGCGTCACCCTGCTGGACTACGTGTGCGCCTCCGGGCTCCAGACGAGCTAGGGGTGGTCCAGCCCGCACGAAGACCGGGATCGGCGAGCGATCCCGACGAGCCGGCCTCCCCACCGCCCGCCCCCCAGGAGACGGGGCTGCGCAAGTGGGGGAGCCTGCTCGTCCTCTCGCTGGCGCTCGCGATCATCATCATCGACACCACGCTGCTCAACGTCTCGCTGGAGACGCTGATCCGCGAGCTGCACACGACCCTGCAGAGCCTGCAGTGGGTGATCTCCTCCTACTCGCTGACGCTTGCCGCGCTGACGGTCACCGGCGGCCGCCTGGGCGATCTCTTCGGCCGCAAGCGGATGTTCATGTTCGGCGCCTTCCTCTTCGCCGTCGGCTCCTTCATCGCCTCGATCAGCGGCTCGGTGCCGACGCTGATCGTCGGCGAGTCGATCGTCGAGGGGATCGGCGCGGCGCTGATGATGCCGGCCACCGCCTCGCTCCTGGTCGCCAAGTACCGCGGCCACGACCGCGCCATCGCCTTCGGCATCTGGGGCGGCGCGGCGGCGGCGGCCTCCGCCGTCGGCCCCATCCTCGGCGGCTTCCTGACCACCCACTACAGTTGGCGCTGGGGCTTCCGGATCAACGTCGGCGTCGTCGCCATCCTGCTGCTCGGCTCGGTGGTGATCGACGACGTGCCGGTCGAAGGCCGGAGGACGATCGACTGGGTGGGCGTCCTGCTCTCGGCGCTCGGGCTCCTCGCCCTCGTCTTCGGCATCATCGAGGCCTCCTCCTACGGCTGGGTCCACGCGCTCAAGCCGTTCGCCGTCGCCGGCCGGGAGCTGCCGCTGGGCGGGATCTCGATCGTGCCGTTCGCCCTCCTCCTCGGTCTGCTGCTCCTCGCCGGCTTCGTCGCCTGGGAGCGGCGGGTCGAGCGCCGCGGCGGCCTGCCGATCGTCTCGCTGAAGATGTTCCGCAACGGCGGCTTCGTGGCGGGGGCCTCGGTGGTCGGCGTGATGATGCTGGGCCAGAACGGCGTCATCTTCTCGCTGCCGGTGTTCCTGCAGTCGGTGCGCGGCCTCGACGCCTTCCATACCGGGCTGACGCTCCTGCCGCTGTCGATCATGCTCCTCGTGGTCTCGCCGGCGGCGGCGGCGCTGACCCGCAAGGTCGCCCCCAAGCGGCTGGTGCAGGCGGGGCTGGTGATCAACGTCCTCGCCCTCTTCGCCCTGCGCTGGGCGCTCGGCGTCGACACCCCGCTGACCGCGCTGATCCCGGGGCTGGCGCTCTACGGCATCGGCATGGGGCTGGTGCAGTCGCAGGTCAACAACCTCACCCTCTCCTCCGTGCCGGTGGCGTCGGCGGGCGAGGCCTCCGGCATCACCAACACCTTCCGCCAGATCGGCTCCTCGCTCGGCGCGGCGCTGATCGGCTCGGTCCTGCTGACCTCGATCGTCGTCGACCTCCAGGCGGCGGTGGGCAGGAGCGCGCGGATTCCCCCCGCGGACAAGCCGGCGGTCGACCGCCAGCTCCGCGAGCAGTCCTCCGGCCTCGCCTTCGGCGCCAGCGGGATGTTCGACCGCATGCCGCCGCCGGCGCGCGACGAGATGAACGCCGCCCGCCGCGTCGCCACCACGGACGGCAACCGCAAGGCCCTCCTCTACGGCGCCGGCTTCGCGCTCCTCGGCCTGCTGGTCTCGACGCGGCTGCCGATGCGCGCCGACGAGCCCGGAAAGAGGGGCGAGGCGGGAAGGGCCGGTTAGCGCGGCCGGTCAGGAAGGAAGACGAGGAGGAAGACGAGGAGGAAGACAAGATGGACGCCGTCGACACCCTCCAGGACGCCGCGCACCCTACCCCGGGGCGCTTCCGGGTCAGCGAGTTCGTCCGCTGGAGCGACATCGATCTGGCGGGGATCATCTGCTACGGCGCCTACGTGCGCTTCTTCGAGATCGCCGAGAGCGAGCTCTTCCGCGGCATCGGCTTCCCGTTCGCCAAGCTGTTCGAGCGCTTTGATTTCTGGCTGCCGCGGGCGCAGCTCCACTTCGAGTTCCGCAAGCCGGCGCTGCTCGACGACCATCTGGACGTGGAGATGTGGGTCTCGAAGGTGGGCACCTCGTCGCTCAGGCTCCAGTTCGAGGTCCACAAGGACAACCCGGAGCGCGACCTGACCGCCGAGGGCTACGCGGTGCTGGTCGCGGTGGCGAAGAGCGATCTCCGGCCGATCCCGCTGCCGCCCGAATTCGTCGCCGCGCTCGCGCCGTACCGCGTCACCTAGCCTTCAGATCGATTTCAGATAGGTCCGCTGCAACTCCTGCACCGTCATCGGCCCCAGCCGCACCAGGAGCGCGGTGGGGGCGCCGGTATCCTGCCGGTAGGTGATGAAGGCCGTGTCGCCGGTGCGCAGATCGGCCAGCCGGAGCGGCTTGCCGCGCTCGTCGCGGTAGGCGGTCCGCGCGGTCACCTGCATCAGCAGGGTCACCTCGGTCGGCCGCTTCAGCACGATCCTGCCGCGGGCCGCGTCGAGCGAGGAGACGATGAAGAACTCCTCGCGATTGCCGCGATTGCCGCGATTGCCGGCCGCGGGGGCCGCCGGCGCGGCGGCGGCGGCGGTTCCCAGCAGGATCAGGAGCGCGAGCAGGAGGTAGCCGCCCTTCATCTTCATCTTCACCTTCCTCTGCCTCCGCCCTGTCCCGGCGTCTTCGGTTTCCCCTTGCCGTCGGCGGCGGTGACCGCGGCGGTGATCAGGAGGTCGCCCTGCCGGAGATTCCCCCGCGCCAGCTGCGTGTTGGCGAAGTCGGAGACCCCGACCTTGACCGCCACCGGCTCGGGTTTGTCGCCCGCCAGTTTCCAGACGACCTGCTGGCCGCCGGCGTGGGAGGTGTGGGCGGCCTCAGGGATCCCGGACCGGCGGTAGAGCCGGCTCAGCTCCTCCGCCGGCAGGTCGGGGGTGAAGGTCAGGGCCGCGTTGGGGATTTCCAGGACGTTCTCGGCGTGGCCGGTCGGGATGGTGACGTAGGCCGTCTCGCCGGGGAGCAGCCGCTCGTCGGAGTTCTCGAAGTCGATCACCGTGTCGTAGGTGACCACGTTCTGCACGATGTAGGCGTTCAGCCGGATGGCGCTCACCTGTCCGTGGAAGCGCTCGCTGGGGAAGGCGTCGACCTGGAAGGTGGCCTCCCCGCCCACCTTGATGAAGCCGGTGTCCGACTCGTCGGTCTTGGCGTAGACCTGCATGCGCTTGAGGTCCTGGGCGATGGTGAAGAGGTTGGGGGCCTGTAGCGAGGCGGCGACCGACTGGCCGACGGTGACGTTCCTCGCCACCACGGTGCCGTCGGTGGGGGAGAGGATCGTGGTGTAGCGCAGGTTCGCCTCCGCCTGTTGCAGCGAGCCCCGCATGGCCGCGATCTCGGCCCGGGCTTGCTCGACCTGCGCCACCGCCTCCAGATACTGGGCCCTGGCCTGGCTCACCTGCGCCTTGGCCGCCCGCGCCCCGGCTTCGGACTGGCTGAGCGTCGACTGGCTGAGGTCCTTCTGGTCGAGGGGGAGGAGCCCCTGGTCGTAGAGCCTGGAGAGGCGCTGGGCGTTGGCGCGCGCGTAGCCGGCATCGGCCTGCGCCTTCTCCGCGTTGGCCACGCCGGTCTCGATCTGCGCCTGGCTGGAGCCGAGGCCCGCCTGGAGGTGCCGCAGGTTGGCCTCGGCGCTCGCCAGGTTGCCGCGGGCGGTCGCCACCTGGGCCTGGTACACGGCGGGGTCGATCTGCGCCAGGACCTGGCCGGCGCGGACGCGCGAGTTGAAATCGGCGAAGACGAGCTTCACGGTGCCCGAGACGTAGGAGCCGACCGGCACCGTGGTCAGCGGGTTGATGGTGCCCGTGGCCTCGACCGCCGAGGTGATCGAGCCGCGCTGGACCGGAGCGGTCAGGTACTTCGGCCCCTGCGACCGCCCCTCGATCCAGAAGCCGAGGAGGACGACCGCGGCGGCCGCCACGGCGAGCCCGAGCACGAGACGCCGTCTCAAGGGGTGGGTTGTCTTCGTCACGCGGCTATCATACCCAACATGGATCTCCGCACCCTGCTCCCCGAAGCCCTGGGCGCCATGACCGCCAACAAGCTCCGCACCGGGCTCACCATGCTCGGCATCACGATCGGCATCGCCGCGGTCATCTGCACGGTCGCCATCGGCGAGGGGGGCTCGAACCGGGTCCGCGAGCAGCTCCAGAGCCTGGGCGACAACTTCATCTGGATCGAGGCGGGGAGCCGCAACGTCCAGGGGGTGCGCACCGGCTCCGGCGCCACCAAGACCCTGACGGTCCGCGACGTGGAGGGGATCCGCGAGGCCGTGCCGCTGATCAAGAGCGTGTCGCCCAACATCGACGGCCGCGTGCAGGTGATCTACGGCAACCAGAACTGGTACACCGGCTACCGGGGGGTCTCGCCCGAGTACCTGGGCATCCGCCGCTGGACGATCGCCCGGGGGGCCTCGTTCACCCAGCAGGACGTGACGCTGTCGGCCAACGTCGGCCTGCTCGGCCAGACCACCGCCGGGATGCTCTTCGGCAACGCCGATCCGGTCGGCAGGATGATCCGCGTCGGCAACCAGCCGGTCCGGGTGGTCGGCCTCCTCGCCGCCAAGGGGGAGACCGCCACCGGCCAGGACCAGGACGACACCATCCTGATGCCGAGCACCACGGTGCAGCACAAGATCAAGGGGGCGAGCTGGCTCGACGACATCATGTGCTCGGCGATCTCGCCGGAGGCGGTCGGCCCGGCCAAGGCGCAGATCGTCCGCCTGCTGCGCCAGCGCCACCACCTGCGCCCGGGCTCGCCCGACGACTTCAACCTGCGCAGCCCGGAGGAGATCCTCCAGGCCCAGCAGGAGACCAGCCGCACCTTCACCATCCTGCTGGCGAGCATCGCCTCGGTGTCGCTGCTGGTGGGGGGGATCGGGATCATGAACATCATGTTCGTCACCGTCACCGAGCGCACCCGGGAGATCGGCGTCCGCCGCGCCGTGGGAGCGACGCGGCGCAGCGTGCAGACGCAGTTCCTGGTCGAGGCGGTGCTGCTCTGCGCCCTCTCCGGCGCCCTCGGCGTGCTCCTCGGCGTCGTCGCCTCCAGCCTGTTCTCGAGCCTGCTCGGCTGGGTGATGATCATCCCGCCGCGGGCGATCGTGATCGCCGTCCTCTTCTCCTGCCTGATCGGCGTCGGCTTCGGGTTCTACCCCGCCCGCAAGGCGTCGCTGCTCGATCCGATCGAAGCCCTGCGCTACGAGTAGGTTCCCGCCCAGGGGCGGGATCAGCGCAGGAAGAACCGCGCGATGAGGGTCTTGCCCTCCGCCTCCGGGCGGTACTCCAGGCGGTCGGCGAGGCGGGCGACGGCGCCGAGGCCGGTGCCGAGGCCGCCGCGGCGCAGCACCAGGGCGGGATCGATCGGCCCCTGGTCGTCGTAGCCGTCGGTCATCGCCAGCTCGAGGTCGCGGATGGGGGGGCCGACGTCGCTCGCCGCGACGACGATCTCGCCGAGCGGCGGCGTCGCCGGGTCGTGGGTGATCCGGATCTCGCCGCGGACGCCGTGCTTGACGATGTTGGAGGCCAGCTCGGAGACGGTGATCGCCATCTCCATGGCCCGCCGCTGGGACATGCCGGCGAGCAGGGCGAACCGCCGCGCCTGGCTCGCCGCCACGATGGCGTTGCTGCGCTCCCGGATGGGAAAGACCCGGGTCTCGACCGGCACGGCCGGGTCTCCGCTCTGGACGGGGTACGGCCCGTCCAACCGCTAGGCCTCGGCGGTCAGCTTGCGGGCGAGCTGCGAATGCTGGTGCACCACCAGTTGCTCGGTCTCCCGCAGGTGGAGCTGGAGGGCGTCGCGCAGGCTGCGCAGCGTCCGGATGCCGGTGAGGTCCACCCCGATGTGGGTCAGGGTCTGCGCGATGCCGGGGTTGATCCCGGAGATGATGCACTCGGCGCCGAGCAGCCGCACGGCGCGGGCCATCTTGATGAAGTGGTCCGCGGTCTTGGTGTCCATCACGTCGATGCCGGTGATGTCGACGATCGCCATGCGCGCCTGCTTGGCGACGATCGTCTCGAGCAGCGTCTCGGTCATCTCGGCGCTGCGCTGGCTGTCGACGATGCCCACCACGGGCAGGCAGAGGACGCTCGCCCAGACCTCGATGATCGGCGTCGACAGCTCGCGGATGGCGGCCTGCTGCATCTCGATCGTCTCGAGCTTCGCCTCCAGCTCGCGGTTGATCGATTCCTGCTGCGCCAGCGTGCGGTTGAGCTCGGACTTCGCCTCGCCCAGCTCGCGCACGAAGATCGAGAACGCCGTCTCGAGCTCCGAGAACTCGTCCTTGGTCTCGCCCGAGCGCTCCAGCAGCGAGAGGCAGGAGTCGAACTCGTCGACGCTCGCGTAGGAGAGCGCCTCGATGACCGACTGCAGGCGCTCGGAGGTGACGATGACGTGGGGGTCTTCATTCTCAGACATGGACATGCTTTTCTTCCTCGCCATATATTTTTTGAATCGAAATAAGAATAGCTATTGAGCGAACATGGTACGCCGCTCGGCGATCCATTGCTGCCCGTCTTCCTCGGTATCGAAGAAGGCGATCGGGTTGACGTTGGAATCGCGGCGGAACAGGTTGATCGCGGTGATCACCAGCTTGGTGACCACCTTCGCCTTCAGCGGCGCCTTGATCACGGCCATGCCGCGCAGCGGGATCTCCTTGAGCGTCTCGGCGACCGCCTTGCGCCCCTCCGGCGCGATGTTGTCGAGCCGCTCGGCGTCGATCAGGAAGAAGAGGATCCGCTTGCCCTCCGCCATCCCGAGCTGCCGGCGCAGCAGCTCCAGCGAGTCGTCGGTCGTGGCGGCGCCGACGAAGCGCAGATAGATGACGTCCGGCTCCTCGAAGCAGGTGACGTGCTTGCCGGCGATCAGGTTCGCCGGGTTCGATCGTTCGTTGCGGTCAACGGGTGCCACAGCCATCGTTTCTCCCCCTGAAAGCGCCTGCATGAAAAGCGAGCGGTCCTGCGAGCCTCAACGTCCTGCGAGCCTCAACGTCCGGCGGCCGGTTGATCGGCGAGCAGCGCGGCGTCGCCGAAGCCGAGGATGAGAGCGGTTGCATCGTCGTGGTCCCTGCCCCAGTGCTCGACGATCCGGCGGGCCACGGCCTCGGGCGGTCCCGGCAGGCAGGACTTGAGATCCCCCCGGGTGGAGACGCCGTCACTCATCAGGCAGTAGATGTCGCCCGGCTTCATCTTCACCCGCATGACCTTGGAGGTCCGCATGTTGTGGCCGACGATGCCGGCCAGGCAGAAGATGCTCGGCGGCTGGCCGTGGAGCGACTGCACCTCGATGTTGCCGATGCCGCAGAACTCCCCGTCGCCGCTGGCGGCCACCTTGATCACGCCGACGGCGGCGCCGCGGGTCGCGCGCAGCTCCTGGTGGCAGCGCTGCAGGATGGCGCCGACGGACAGCTCGGCGTGCTCGCGGATCACCTCCACCGCGCGCACGGCGGCCACCGAGGACTCGTAGCCATGGCCCAGACCGTCGATCACGGCGGCGAGCACCTCTCCCTCCCGCTCCTCGACCAGGAAGCTGTCGCCGCAGATCGAAAGCCCCTTGTACGGGCGGCTGAAACCACCGGTTTTCAACGTTCCCCCTTGAAGACGCACGTCACGGTGGTGCCGACGCCCGGACGGGTGTCGAGCTGGAAGTCGTCCACCAGCTTCTTGACCGCGACCAGCCCCTTGCCCATGCCGCGTTGCGATTTGTAGGTGCCGGCCCAGATCTCCTCGAGCTTCGCCGGCGGGATGCCCGGCCCCTGGTCGATGGCGATGATCTGCAGCCCGAGGGTGCCCCGCTCGTCTTTGACCGAGCGCAGCTCGACCGTTCCCTTGCCGGCGTAGAACACGATGTTGCGGGCGAGCTCCGAGACCGCCGTCGCCACCTTGACGGAGGCGAACTTGGAGAGGCCGATCCGCACCGCCTCCGACCACGCCTCCAGGCGCGCCGTGGCGATGTCCTTCTCCTGTTCGATGGGCATCTTCTTGGGCGGCATCGGCAGCGGCGCCGACGAGCTCGCGGCGCCGGCCAGGCTGCTGCCGGGTCCGGGGGTGAGCGCCCGGGCGCAGGAGGCGATCAGCTGCGTGCTGTTGCTGCGCGCGAACAGGCGCACCGAGTTCTCCAGCTCCTGCATGATGGTCGCCCGGTCGGTCGGGGTGAGCTGCTGGACCGGCGTCGTCGCCAGACCCCCCAGGCGGTTGAAGATGCTCCGCTGGGTGATCGATGAGATCGTCCCCGTGAGGATCGCTCCGATCTCCTTCTCGACCGTTCTCATTGCAGGAGCTCGAGCCTCTCCAGCGCCAGGTCGAGGTTGAGCGCGGTGTTGACCGAATCGAGCTCCACTCCCATCTCGATCAGGGTCATCGCCACCGCCGGCCGGATCCCCACGATGTAGCACTCGGCGCCCATGAAGCGCACCGACTTGCCGATGTCGTTGAGGATGCGGGTGATGTAGCTGTCGATGATCTCCACCGCCGAGACGTCGAGGATGACGCCGCGGGCGTTGACCGTGCGGACGCGGTCCATCAGCGACGCCTGGAGATCGAGGGCGAGCCGGTCGTGCAACTCCGTCTGGATGCTCACCAGCAGGCAGTTGCGGATCTGGATGATAGGTAGCTCTTGCTCCACGGGCGCTCCGCTCCACGAGGTCCGAATGAGACCGGCCGTCGAGCCCAGGCAGGGGAGGATCACGAGGAGCGGCTCACCTCGACCGTGAACGGCTCCCCGCGTTTCGGCAGATGCGGACCTGGCGGACATCGCCCCGTCCTCACCGTATCCAGCCTTCGACGTCGGAAGTTCCCGGAGTTTTTAGCATATTGCTACGCCAAAATCCAGCCGGGAGGGGGCCGGACCGTGCCGGGATTGAAATCCGGGGTGGGTGCTACACCGCCGCGGGCTGGGCCGCGGGCAGCCGGACGAGGTCGCTCTCCCGCAGGTGCTGGAGGACGACCTGCTCGTCCGTCTCCTTGATCCGGACGGCGGCGAAGGGGACGAGCACGCTTAGGGGCTCGACGCGGCCGGAGCCCCCCTCGCGGCCGTCGTCGGTCCGCGGCACGGCGCCGGTGAAGTCGGCGGCGTGCTGGCGGGCGCCGGTGTTCATCGAGGCCGTCCGCTCGGACTCGCCGACCGTGGGATCGACGTCGGCCTGCGGCCGGGCGCCCGGCCGGTTGGGATCGGCGGGGTAGGCGCCGGCGGTGATCCGCTCCTCGCCGCCGGCGGGCGCCAGATCCTGCTCGAGCGCCGTCTGGTCGAGCTCCACGGAGAGGAAGCGGACCTCGTCGTCGTGCGGGTCCGCCAGCAGGTCGCGCACCTGGCCGATCTTCCGGCCGTCGGCCCCGACCACGGTCCAGCCGCGAAGGTCGGGGTGGCGCACGGAGCGCAGGGAGGCCCAGCGGCGGGTCTCGTTCGCCATCGGGGTTTCCTCCCTAAGCCACGTTTCTCGGGCCTTCCGTCAGGGCCGCGTACTGCCGCAGCTGTGGAGGCGTGTCGTCGCGCACGGTGTCCACGGCCGCCGCGCCCGTGCGGGTTCCCGGCACGACCGGACGGCGGTCCATCGCCTTGGCGACGCCCCAGATCACCAGCACCAGGAGGAAGAGGGCGAGGATCCACGGCATCATGCCGCGCTGCTTGCGTTCGATCTTGATCTCGGCCACGGAATGTCTCCTTGCCTCCGGCCGGGAGGCGTACCGGCCCGAACGCCAGTCCATGAGGCGGCTTTCGCGGGCAGATCCGGACTGACGTTCGGGCTCCGATGCAGGTCTCCGCGCCTCACGCCCCGGAGCTATTGCAAAGAGCAGGCCCGCTGGGTTCGAAACAGCGGTGGGGTCCGCGGCGTACTAAGAGTGAGGCAGGCTTACAAGGAGACAGACATGCGAAAAGCACTATCCCGGGCGATCCTTCTGATCGCTCTGCTGGCGCCAGCCGGAGCCGCTCTGGCCCAACCGGCTCCGGCCGCGACGGTTCCGGCGGTTCCCCGGGCGGCGCGGTTCGACCCCGTGGCGGCGACCGACGCCTACATGGCCCGCCTGAGCCCGGAGAAGCGGGCCCGCTCGGACGCCTACTTCGAGGGGGGGTACTGGCTCACCCTGTGGAGCTTCCTCTACGGCCTCGGGGTCGCCTGGCTCCTGCTCGGCTCGCGGCTGTCGGCCCGCATGCGCGATCTCGCCGGGCGGATCACGCGCTTCCAGTGGCTGCAGCCCTTCTTCTACGCGCTGCAGTACATCCTCGCCACGACGGTGCTGTCCTTCCCGCTGGCGGTCTACGCCGACTTCCTCCGCGAGCACCAGTACGGCATGGCGACACAGACCTTCCCCGCCTGGATGGGTGACGAGCTCAAGGGTCTGGGGCTCGCGCTGCTGTTCGGCAGCGTGGTGCTGACGATCCTCTACGCGGTGCTGCGCGCGGCGCCGCGCACCTGGTGGCTCTGGGGAGCGGTCGTCTCCATCCTCCTGGGCACGATCGGGATCGCCCTGGGGCCGGTGTTCATCGAGCCGGTGTTCAACAAATACACGGAGCTCCGGGACCCGGCGCTGCGCGGGCCGATCCTGTCGCTGGCGCGGGCGAACGGCATCCCGGCGGAGCACGTGTACGTGGTCGACGCCTCCAGGCAGACCAACCGGGTGAGCGCCAACGTCGCCGGCGCCTTCGGCACGACGCGCATCGCGCTCAACGACAACCTGCTCCGGCGCGTCTCGCCCGGAGGCGTCAAGGCGGTCATGGGGCACGAGATGGGGCACTACGTGCTCAACCACGTCGGCAAGAGCCTGTTCTACTTCGGCGTCATGCTGGTGGCCGGCTTCGCCTTCCTGCGCTGGGGCTTCGACCGCGCCGTGGCGCGCCGGGGAGAGCGCTGGGGAATTCGCGGCGTGGCCGATCCGGCGGGGCTGCCGCTGCTCGCCGCGCTGCTCTCCCTCTTCCTCTTCGTGCTCACCCCGCTGAACAATACGTTCATCCGCACGAGCGAGGCGGAGGCGGACATCTTCGGCCTCAACGCCGCCCGCGAGCCGGACGGCATGGCGGAGGTGGCGCTGATCCTCAGCGAGTACCGCAAGCTCGCCCCGGGGCCGGTCGAGGAGTGGATCTTCTTCGACCACCCGAGCGGGCGGAACCGGATCCTGATGGCGATGCGGTGGAAGGCGGAGCATCTGTAGAATCCACCCCATGCCCCCTCTCCGCCTCCATATCGGCAGCGGCAACGTCCGGCTGCCGGGCTGGACCAACGTGGACGTGCAGCCGCTGCCCGGGGTGGACCTGATCGCCGACGTGACGCGGGGGCTCGGGTTCCCGGAGGGGGAGGCGGAGGCGGTCTTCTCCGAGCACTTCCTGGAGCACCTGGCGCTGGACGCCGCCCTGGCGTTCCTGCTCGAAGTGCACCGCGTGCTCGCCGCCGGGGGGTGGCTGCGCCTCTCGACCCCCAACCTCGACTGGGTGTGGCTCACCCACTACCGGCTGGAGGGGGAGCCGGCGGCGAAGAGCGCCGCGGCGCTCTCGATCAACCGCGCCTTCCGCGGCTGGCGCCACCAGTTCCTGTGGAACCGCGAGATCCTCGCCGAGGCGCTCGCCGCCTGCGGCTTCGAGGCCCTCCGCTGGCCCCGGCGGGGGGAGAGCGAGCTCCCCCTCTTCCGCGGGCTCGAGGTGCACGATACGTACGGCGACACCGATGAGCTCCCCCACATCCTGATCGCCGAGGCCCGCAAGGGAACCCCCCAGCCGGACCGCCTGCGCGAGCTGCGGGCGGAGGTGCAGGGGGAGTTTTTGGATCATATGAAGGATTAGTCATGCGTTGCGGGGGCGTTGGCCCTCATCACCCCAGCCCTCTTCTCCCACCTCCCCCCCTTCCTCCGGGAGAAGAGGGAGTGGTTAGTCTAAGAAGAAAGAGAGAAGAACGAGTTGGTTTTAGCCCTCTCTCTCCCGGCGGTTGGGGGGGAGGCCGGGAGAGAGAGGGTTGGGAGAGTGAGGGTCCGCCCCGAAGGGGCGGCATTCTTCGCCCCGGGCGATCTGAAAAAGCAGGATTAGGGGGGATTCCAGCCAGTATTTACAGCCAGTACCCCCGCGCCAGCTCCCGGTACTCCGCGACCTGCCGGCGCTGCCAGTCCTCGTCCCGGCCCAGCTCGCCGGCCAGCAGCGCCGCCACGGCGGGGGCGACCTCGGCGCTGGCGCGGGCGTCGAGCAGCAGGGAGCGGGTGCGGCGGGCGAGCACGTCCTCGACGGAGCGGGCCATCTCGTGGCGGGCGGCCCAGACGACCTCGGCGGCGCGATAGGGGAGGTTGACGTGGAGCGGCTCGTCCCAGCCCGGGCTTTCGGCGGCGAGGCGGGCGAGGGCGGGAGCGTCGGAACCGTACCCACCAGACACCGCCCAGTCCCGGCGCTCCCGGAAGGGGACCTCCTCCACCCAGCCGTGCAGGCGCAGGTCCGCCGTGCGCGAGGGGCGCTCGTCGAGGCCGGCCACCAGGGCGGCGTGATCCACCGTGTCCTCGCCCATCCGGCGGTAGGTCGTCCACTTGCCGCCGGCGATGGTGACCAGGCCGGCGGGGGAGACCAGGAGGGTGTGGTCGCGCGACAGGGTGGCGGTCTTCGCCGCCGCCCGGTTGCCGCGCACCAGCGGACGCAGGCCGGCGAAGCAGGAGAGGACGTCCGCCGGGCCCGGGTCCTGGGTCAGGTAGCGCGCCGCGTGGTGGAGGAGGAACCCGATCTCCTCCGGCAGCGGCCGGGGCTCGAGAGAGGCTTCCGCCACCGGCGTGTCGGTCGTCCCCACCACCACCCGGTCGAGCCAGGGGACGGCGAAGAGCACCCGGCCGTCGTCGGTGTGGGGGACCAGGATGGCGCTCTCCCCCGGCTGGAAGCGGCGGTCGAGCACCAGGTGCACCCCCTGGCTGGGCGCCAGCAGCGGCGGGCTCGCCGGATCGTCCATCCGCCGCAGGCCGTCGGCGAAGATGCCGGTGGCGTTGATCACCACCCGGGCGCGCACCTCGGCCTCGTTCCCCGTCTCGGCGTCGCGGAGCCTCACCCCGCGCACCAGCTCCCCCTCCTTGATCAGACCGGTGACGGCGGCGTAGTTGACCGCCACGCCGCCCAAGTCGGCGAGGGTGAGGGCGAGGGTGGCGGCGAGGCGGGCGTCGTCGAACTGGGCGTCCTGGTAGATGACGCCGCCGCGCAGCCCCGCGGGCTCCAGGGTGGGGATGCGGTCGAGCGCCTCTTCACGGGAGAGCAGCCGCGAGGGCTGGAGGCCCATGCGGCCGGCGAGCAGGTCGTAGAGCTTGAGGCCGGCGCCGTAGTAGGGGGCCTCCCACCAGTCATAGCTGGGGACGACGAAGGGGAGGTCGCGCACCAGGTGGGGGGCGTTGCGCAGCAGCCGCCCGCGCTCGCGCAGCGCCTCCAGCACCAGGGCGACGTTGCCGCGCTGGAGATAGCGGACGCCGCCGTGGACCAGCTTGGTGCTGCGGCTGGAGGTCCCCTTGGCGAAGTCGTGCCCCTCGACCAGGGCGGTGCGGTAGCCGCGCGACGCCGCCTCGACCGCCGCGCCGAGCCCGGTGGCGCCGCCGCCCACCACGAGGACCTCCCACGGCTCGCCGGGAGCGAGCAGCCGGGAGAGCATGTCGCCGCGGTTCAACCGGTGATCTCCTCCCACCCCTTCGCCCGCTCGACCGCCCGGCTCCAGCGCTCCCGCCGTCCGGCGGCGGCGGCCGGGTCGAGCTGTGGCTCGAACCGGCGGTCCACCTGCCAGCGGGCGGCGATCTCGCCGGTGTCCTTCCAGACCCCGGTGGCGAGCCCGGCGAGATAGGCGGCGCCCAGCGCGGTCGTCTCCTGGACGCGGGGGCGGACCACCGGCACCCCGGCGAGGTCGGCCTGGAGCTGCATCAGGAGATCGTTGGCCGCCGCGCCGCCGTCCACCCGCAGCTCGGCGATCGGGACGCCGGAGTCTGCCGCCATGGCGGCGAGGACGTCGCAGACCTGGAAGGCGATCCCCTCCAGCGCCGCCCGGGCGATGTGGCCGGCGGTGGTGCCGCGGGTGATGCCGACCAGCGTCCCCCGCGCGTAGGGGTCCCAGTGGGGAGCGCCCAGGCCGGTGAAGGCGGGGACCAGCACGACACCGCCGGAGTCGGGCACGCTCGCCGCCAGCGCCTCGACCTCGGCGGCGGAGCGGATCAGCCCGAGGCCGTCGCGCAGCCACTGCACCACGGCGCCGGCCACGAAGACGCTCCCCTCCAGGGCATAGTCGGTGCGTCCGTCGAGCCGCCAGGCGGGCGTGGTGAGCAGCTCGTTGCCGGAACGGACCGGGCGGTCCCCGGTGTTCATCAGCAGGAAGCAGCCGGTGCCGTAGGTGTTCTTGACCATGCCGGGGGTGAGGCAGGCCTGTCCGAAGAGGGCGGCCTGCTGGTCGCCGGCCACCCCGGCGATGGGGATGGGGACGCCGAGCAGGCCGGGGAGGGTCTCGCCGTAGACCTCGCTCGACGAGCGCACCGCCGGCAGCAGTCCGCGCGGGATGTCGAGAACGCCCAGCAGCTCGTCGCTCCAGTCTCCGGTGTGGAGATCCCACAGGAGGGTGCGCGAGGCGTTGGTGACGTCGGTCGCGTGCAGCCCGCCGGTGAGGTTCCAGATCAGCCAGGAGTCGACGGTGCCGAAGGCGAGGCCGCCGGCGTTAGCGCGGTCCCGGGCGCCGGGGACGTGGTCGAGGATCCAGGCGAGCTTGGTGCCGGAGAAGTAGGGGTCGAGCACCAGGCCGGTCTTGTCGCGGAAGAGCGGCTCGCGCCCCTCGCGCTTCAGCCGGTCGCAGACGCCGGCCGTGCGGCGGTCCTGCCAGACGATGGCGTTGGCGACCGGCAGCCCGGTCGCGCGGTCCCAGACCACCGTCGTCTCCCGCTGGTTGGTGATGCCGATCGCCGCGACGTCGCGGGCGGCGAGGCCGGCGCGCGCCAGGGCCTCGCGGGCCACGGCGAGCTGCGAATCCCAGATCTCCCGCGGGTCGTGCTCCACCCAGCCGGGGCGGGGAAAGATCTGCTGAAACTCCCGCTGGGCGGTGGCGACGGCCGAGCCGGACTCGTCGAAGACGATGGCGCGGGAGCTGGTGGTCCCCTGGTCGAGAGCGAGGACGTGGGGCATGGGGGGAGAGAGTAGCAGTACCATGGGCGCTCTTCGATCGTCAGGGAGGGGTTTTCATGCACGAGCAGCGCATTCGCAGGAAGGTCGAGTACGCCGACACGGACATGAGCGGCATCGTCCACTTCTCACGGTTTCTGGTCTTCATGGAGAACGCCGAGCACGCCTTCCTGCGGGCGGTGGGCCCCGGCGTGCAGTGGCGGGACGCGGAAGGGAGGGAGCTCGGCTGGCCGCGGGTGGCGGTCTCCTGCGAGTACCTGGCGCCCGCCCGCTTCGGCGACGAGCTGGAGATCCGCGTCCGCGTGCTGCGCAAGGGGACGCGCTCGCTGACCTACGGCCTGGAGATCACGCGCGGCGGCTCGACCCTGGCGAAGGGGAAGATGACCTGCGCCTGCTGCGTGCTGAACGATCCTTCCGGAATCAAGGCGATCCCGATCCCCGAGGAGATCGCGGCCCGCATCGAGGCGGCGCACCCCCGCGAAGGAGACTGAGCGGCCTGTATACTGGCCCGGCGGGAGGAATGGCGATGAAGATCAAGGTCGTGGTCCACGAGGCGGAAGAGGGCGGGTATTGGGCGGAGGTCCCGGCGATTCCGGGCTGCGCCACGCAGGGAGAAAATTTCGAGGATCTGCTGCACAACCTCTATGAGGCGGTCGAGGCCTGCCTGGCCGTGGATCTGGAGCCCGCGGAAGAGACGGGAAGAGACCGGGTCATCGAAATCGCCGTATGAAAGCGCTGACCGGCAGAGAGCTCTGCAGGCTTCTGGAGCGTAAGGGCTGGTCGCTGTTGAGAATCCACGGAAGCCATCACATCTATGGGAAGACCGGGAGCCGGGTCCGGCTCTCGGTGCCCGTCCACGGCAACCAGGCGCTGAAGGTCGGTCTCCTCAGGCATCTCCTCAAGCAGGCGGGGATCTCAGAAGACGAGATCCTTTCGTAATCTGGTCCTCGGCGTCCGGGTCACGCCGCATGCTGATCGAATTGCTCCGCCTTTGGACCGGTTCATGCCGCGAAAAAAATCTTACACGCGGCAAATGAACTGTAGTTCTCTGCGAATTCATCAGTTAATTCCGCGTATAGACTTTCACATGCCTCCTGTCGGCTTTGATTCTCCGCGAAAAAATTCGGGTCATGCCGCCTGTGAGATGATTATGCCGCGAGTGAATCAGGTCACGCCGCGAACGAATCAGGTCATGCCGCGAACGACTTGGGTCATGCCGTGAATGGCCCAGGTCGCGCCGCGGCTACTCGTCGTCTTTGACCAGCGCCTCGAACTTCGCTTTGTTGCTGGCTTTCATGTAGGCCTCGTGGGGGGTGATCCGCTTCTGCTCGACGAGGGCCATCAGGGCGTCGTCCATCAGTTGCATGCCCTGGTTGCGGCCGCTCTGGATGATCGAGATGATCATCGGCGTGTTCCCCTCGCGGATGACGTTCGCGAGCCCGGGCGTCTTGAGCAGGATCTCGTTGACGGCGCAGCGGCCCTGGCCGTCGGCGGTGCGCAGCAGGAGCTGCGAGACGATGCCGGCCACCGACTCGGCGAGGGTGGTACGGATCTGCGCCTGCTCGTCGGCGGGGAAGGCGTCGATCAGCCGGTCGATGGTGTTGGCGGCGCCGTTGGTGTGCAGGGTGCCGAAGACCAGGGCGCCCATCTCGGCGGCGGTGACGGCGAGCCCGATGGTCTCGAGGTCGCGCATCTCGCCGACCAGGATGACGTCGGCGTCCTGGCGGATGGCGGCGCGCAGGGCGGTGCCGAAGCTGTCGGTGTCGGCCCCCACCTCGCGCTGGGAGAAGACGGAGAGTTTGTTCTGGTGGACGAACTCGACCGGGTCCTCGATGGTGACGATGTGCTTCTGGTAGGTGCTGTTGATCTTGTCGATGATCGCGGCGAGCGTCGTCGACTTGCCGGAGCCGGTGGGGCCGGTGACCAGCACCAGCCCCTGCTGGAGGTGGGCGAGGCCGTCGATCGCCTTTGGCAGGTTCAGCTCCTCCAGCGGCACGATCTTCTCCGGGATGATGCGGAAGACGGCGCCGCAGCCGTTCTCCTGGCGCAGGAAGTTGGCGCGGAAGCGGGCGACCCCCTCGAGGCCATAGGCGAAGTCGAGGTCGCCGCAGCCGGAGTACTCGGCCCACTGGGCGTCGGAGGTGAGCTCGCGCAGCAGGCCGAGAAGGTCGGGGTGGGAGAGCACCGGCCAGCCCTCGACCGGCTCGAGCGTGCCGTGGACGCGGATGCGCGGCTCGAGCCCCGCCGCCAGGTGGAGGTCCGACCCCTTGTGGTCCTGCAGGTAGTGGAAGAGCTGGTCGATGCGGGCCATGGGATCAGGTTCCTCCCGCGAACTTCTGCGGGTCCTCCGAGTTGCGCTGCGCCTCCTCGCGGGTGATCACCTGGGTCTTGACCAGCTCGGCGAGCGAGGCGTCGAGCTGGCACATCCCCTGCGAGGCGCCGGTCTGCAGCACCGACTTGATCTGGAAGGTCTTGTTCTCGCGGATCAGGTTGCCCACCGCCTTGTTGGCCATCAGGATCTCCAGCGCCGGCACCCGGCCGCGGCCGTCGGCGCGGGTCACCAGGCGCTGGGAGACGACCGCGCGCAGCGACTCGGAGACCATGGTGCGGATCTGGTCCTGCTGGTTGGGCGGGAAGACGCCGAGGATGCGGTTGACCGTGCGGATGGCGTTGTTGGTGTGCAGGGTCGCCAGCACCAGGTGGCCGGTCTCGGCCGCGGTGAGGGCGAGCGAGATGGTCTCCAGGTCGCGCAGCTCGCCGATGGCGATGACGTCCGGGTCCTCGCGCAGGGCGCCGCGCAGGGCGCGGGCGAAGGAGCCGGTGTGGGGGCCCACCTGGCGCTGGTTGACCACGCACTTCTTCGACGGGTGGATGTACTCGATCGGGTCCTCGATGGTGATGATGTGGTCGTGCCGGTCCTCGTTGATGATGTTGAGCAGGGCGGCGAGGGTCGAGGACTTGCCGCAGCCGGCCGGGCCGGTGAGCAGCACCATGCCCTGGTGGTAGTTGGCCAGCCGGGCGAGCGAGGTCGGCAGCCCCAGGTCGCCCAGGGAGGGGGGGTGGGGAGGGATCACCCGGAAGACGGCGTCCACCCCGCGCTGCTGCCGGTAGGCGTTGCTGCGGAAGCGCCCCTTGCCCGGCAGGGTATAGGCGAAATCGATCTGGCCGCGCTCGCGCAGGGCCGCCTGCTGCTCGGGGGTGAGGACCTCGTCGACCATCCGCGCGGCGACCCGCGCCGTCAGCAGGCCCCCTTCGAGGTCGGACATCCGGCCGTCGACGCGGATCTTCAGCGGCGCGCCGCTGTGGACGTGGAGGTCGCTGGCGCCGAGGCTCAGGGCGTGCTCGAGCAGGCGGTCGAGCGCCCGCGGGGCCTCGAGGTCGAAGGCGGGCCGGGCCGGCGGGGCCGGCGCGGCCGGCGCCGGCTGGACCGCAACAGGGGCCGGAGCCGGGGCCGGGGCGGCCACCCCGGGAGCGCCGAGGGCGGGCATGGTCTGCACCGCCAGCGCGGGCATCGGCTGGACGTCGAGCGCTGGAGCCGGCGTCAGCGTCGTGGAGGAGCCGCTGGCGGCGCTCGCCTGCGCCTGCTGCCTGGCCACGTAGTCGCGCTGCACCCCGAGGATCTGGGCGACCTGCTGCGGCGTGAGGTAGCCCTTGTCGACCAGGGTCTCGCCCAGACGCAGCTGTCCCCCGCGCAGGGCCTGGAGCTCCGAGGCCTCGAGCAGCTGCTCGCGCGTGACGAGCTTGTAATGCAGGGCGATGCGCCCGAACAGGACGTCGTCCGATGCTGGAGTCATTGGCGGCAGGGTAGTGGAGGGCGCGGCCGGCGTCAACGTCTCCGGCGCCTCCCGCCCCCCGGTAACCCGCCAGGTGTTCTAGAATCCGCGCGACGGACCAACGATCGCGCAGGTGTCCGGCGCGCCGGCGCCGCGGAGGAGACCCGATGGTGGACCAGGCTGGATCCAGAGGTGTCGTCGAACCGGGCGGGAGGGCGGCCGGCTGGGGGCTCGCCGCCGCCCTGGCGCTGCTCGCCGTGGCGCTGCTGCTGGCGGTGTTCCAGTCCGATCCGCCGGCGCCGAAGCCGGACTCGGCCCCGCCGGCGGAGTTCTCCGGCGGCCGGGCGCAGGCGGTGCTGCGCGAGTTGCTGGGCGACGGCTCGCCCCACCCGGTGGGCTCGCCGGCCGCCGCCCAGGTGCGCGAGCGCATCCTCGCCCGGCTGCGCGGCCTGGGTTATACGCCGGAGGTCCAGGAGGCGGTCGGCTGCAGCCCCGCCGGCGACTGCGCCCGGGTGCGCAACGTGCTGGCCCGTCTGCCGGGCCGGGAGCCGGGCAAGTCCGTGCTGCTGGCCGCCCACTACGACTCGGTGCCCGCCGGCCCCGGCGCCAGCGACGACATGGCGGGGGTGGCCGCCATCCTGGAGGCGGCGCGGGTCCTCAAGGCCGGCCCGCCGCTGCGCCACGGCGTCCTGCTGCTGCTCGACGAAGGGGAGGAGGCGGGGCTGCTGGGAGCGCGGGCGTTCGCCGGGCACAGCCCGGCGATGGCCGAGGTGGGGGCGGTGGTCAACCTGGAGGCGCGGGGCACCGAGGGGCCGAGCCTGATGTTCGAGACCAGCGGTCCGGACGCCTGGATGATCTCCCGCTTTGCCGCCGGGGCGCCGCGCCCGTTTACCAGCTCGCTGTTCTCCACCGTCTATCAATACATGCCGAACGACACTGACCTGACGGTGTTCAAGGAACGCGGCGTGCCCGGGATGAACTTCGCCTTCATCGGCAACCCGACCCAGTATCACACGCCGCTGGACAACCTCGCCGACGCCTCGCCGGCGAGCCTGCAGCACCATGGCGACAACGCCCTCGCGGCGGTGCGCGGGCTGGCCGAGGCGGACCTCGCCGCGCCGCCGCGGGGCCGGGCGGTATTCTTCGACCTGCTCCACGCCACGGTGATCCACTGGCCGGCGAAGCTCTCCCCCATGCTCGGGCTGCTGGCCCTGGGGCTGACGCTCGCCGCCGCCTTCCTGGCCCGCCGGCGCGGCCTCGCCGTCTGGGGGGGCTCCTTCCTCCTCGGCTTCACCGCTGCTCTCGCGGCGCTGCTCTGGATCGTCCTGCTGGCCTTCCTGGTCCGGCTGCTGGTGGCCGGCGGCTTCCCGCGCCCCTGGGTGGCCCAGCCGCGGGCGGCGATGGCGGCCTTCTGGCTGGTCTCCTTCGGCGGCACGCTCGGGCTGGCGGGCCTGATGGGCCGCCGGGCGAGCCTGGCGGGGTTGTGGACGGGGGTCTGGGTCTTCTGGTCTCTCCTCGGTCTCCTCCTCGGCATCGCGCTTCCCGGGGTGAGCTACCTCTTCCTGGTCCCGGCGCTGGTGGCCGGCCTCTGCGGCCTGCTGCTCGCCGGCTCCGAGGGGGGCCGCACGGCGGCCGCGGTGCTGCCGGTCTTCGTGGCGGGCCTCCTCTGGTTTGCGGTGGTCCGTTCCCTCTACCTCGGGCTGGGCCTCCTCGGCCTGCTGGCGAGCGCCGTGCTGCTCGCCCTGGTGTTCAGCGCGCTGACCCCGCTGATGGCCGGGGCAACCCTCCTGTGGCGGCGCTGGGTGCCGCTGGCCGCCCTCGCCCTGGCGCTGGTCTGCGCCGTGATGGCCCGGATGTCGCCGCCGTTCTCCCCGGACACGCCGCGGCCGATGGACGTGACCGCCTGGCAGGACGCCGAGGCGAATCAGTCCAGGTGGGTGGTCTTCAGCGGCCGGCAGCTCCCGCCGGCGATGCGCCAGGCCGCCGGCTTCGCGGCGGAGCCCCAGCCCCCCTTCCCCTGGTCGCGGCCGTTCGAGCGCGCGTTCCTGGCTCCGGCGCCGGGCTGGAGCGCGCCGGGTCCGCAGGCCGCGGTGGTCGCCGACTCGGTCGTCGACGGCAAGCGGCACGTGCGCCTGCGGCTGACCTCGCCGCGGGGGGCTCCGGTGATGGGCATCTTCGTTCCGGCGGGCGCCGGCCTGGAGTCGGTCCGGCTGGAGGGGGAGCCGGTTCCGCTCGGGAGCAACGGCAAGCGCCGGCCAGTTGGGGCTCCGGGAACCGGCTGGCAGCCCTTCACCCTGCACACCCTGGCGCCCCAGGGGACCGAGATGGAGGTCGTGCTCGGCGCCACCCAGCCGATGGACTGGTACGTGGTCGACCAGTCCTACGAGCTACCCTCCTCCGCCGGAGGGCTGCTGGCGGCGCGGCCGAAGATCTCGGCCCCTCTGCAGGGGGGCAACGGGACGCTGGTGAGCCGGAAGGTGAGGATCTAGGGGGAGCAAAAAAGGGACCCAAGGGACAGCAGGGACTCCAGCGACATCGTTTCCTGCTGTCCCTGTCGTCCCTGAAGTCCCTCGGGTCCCTGGTCCAACTTAAAGGGCGGCCCCACCCGGGGCCGCCCGCAAGGTCGCCAAATCGGAGAGAAAGCTTACTTGGCCGGGCCGGCCGCTTCGATCGAAGCCACCTTGATGCTCTTGCCCTCGGCCTCGCCGGTGACCTTCACCTCGTGACCGATGTTCGCCTTGGCGAGATCCTGGTTGTCGAGGCTGTAGATCTTCTTGTCGGTGGTGTTGTAGAAGACCAGCTTGCCGCCGGCCTTCAGGCACTTCTCGGCGCAGGCCTTGTGATCGGCGCTGGCGCCCTTGGCGCCGCAGTGCTCGTCGGTGACCCAGCCGTTCCAGGAGCCCTTGGTGCCGGCGGCGCCGGCCAGCGCGGCCACGGTCAGGGAGAGCAGGGTGAACAGTACGACGATCGTCTTCTTCATGTGGTTTCTCCGTTATCGTCCGTTATCGGATGACGCGCGGGTCCGAAATGGCCCCGCGAAATGTTCTGAGGCGGATGGATTTTAGCACGACCCCGGAGGACCGAGTTTGCCGACCTATCGTCTGACGATCGAATACGAGGGAACCCGCTATCACGGCTGGCAGGAGCAGAAGAACGCCCGCTCGGTGGCGGGGGAGCTGCGGCGGGCGATGGAGGAGTCCGGGGGGGAGGTGCGCGAGCTGGGGGGCTCGGGCCGCACCGACGCCGGCGTCCATGCCCTGGCGCAGGTGGCGCACCTGCGGCTGGCGCGCGGGGTCGATCCCGAGCCGTTCCGGCGGGCGGTCAACGACCGGCTGCCGGCGGACGTCCACATCCTCTCCCTCACTCAGGCGGCGGACCGCTTCCACTCCCGCCACGACGCGGTGTCGCGCTCCTACCTCTACCAGATCTCCCGCCGGCGCTCGGCGTTGGCCAAGCGCTTCGTCTGGTGGGTGAAGCGCCCGCTCGACGAGCGGCGGATGGCGGAGGCGGCCGCGCTGCTGGGGGGCAAGCACGACTTCCGGCTGTTCTGCGAGCGCCCGGCCGAGCAGCCGAGCACCCTGGTGGTGGTCGAGAAGGCCGAGGTGACGACCGACGGCGCGCTGATCCTCGTCCGTCTCTCCGCCTCCCACTTCCTGTGGAAGATGGTCCGCCGGGTCGTGGGAACCCTGGTCCAGCTCGGCGCCGGGGACCTCGACCGGAGGGCGTTCGAGGACCTGCTGGCGGCGAAGACTCCAAAGTCCGGAAAGGGCCTGCCGGCGGAGTGGACGGCGCCCCCTTCCGGGCTGTTTCTGGAGCGAGTATCCTATCCAGACGATTCGCCGGTCGGTCCCATCGAGCCCGTCATCGCGGTTGCGGAGGACCGGTAGTGGGAGACCGTACCGAAGGACCTCTCGATCCGGATTCGCCCTGAAAGGGCGAAATTTGAATAGCCTGGCGCTTCAGCGCCAGGTTCGCAGTTCCCAAATTTCCACCCGCCCTGAAGGGGCGGAACCCAACTCTCCGGATTCGCCCGGCCCAACTCCTGGATTGACCTTCGCTGAAAGGCACCGCCCCCTCGGGGCGGATTGGGGGGTGGAGGACTGCTTACCTGGCGCTGAAGCGCCAGGCTAATCAAATTCCGCCCTTTCAGGGCGGCTCCCCCGCCACCCGCGATATCCTCTCTTCGCCATGAATCTTCTCCACACCGCCCACGTTCCCGCCGGCGACGGTCCGTTTCCGGCGATCATCGCCCTCCATGGATGGGGGGCCAGCGCTCACGATCTCCTCGGCCTCGCGCCGGCTCTGTTCGACGGCCGGGCCGTGATGCTCTGCCCGCAGGGGCAGGTGGCCGTGCCGTACGGCGGCGGCCAGTACGGCTATGGATGGTTCCCGTTGCGGGCGGGGCTGCCGCCCGACGTCGAAGCCTTCCAGCGCGCCGGGGACTCCCTGCGGGGGTTCGTCGACATGGCGCTCGGCCGCTACCCGATCGATCCCGGGCGGGTCGTCGTCGCCGGCTTCAGCCAGGGGGGGATGATGGGGTACGACCTCGCCCTGAGAGACCCGGGCCGCTTCGCCGGGCTCGCCGCCCTCTCCTCCTGGTTCCCGCCGCCGCTCGCCGAGCTGCTGCCGAAGCAGCCGGAGCACGAGGGGTTTCCCGTCCTCGTCGTCCACGGCACCCGGGACGACCGGATCGAGGTGGAGCGCGCCCGCGAGTCGCGGGAGCTCCTGCGCCCCTACGGCGTGGCGATCACCTACCGGGAGTTCGACATGGGGCACGAGATCCGCCAGGACGCCCTGAAGGTCGTCCTGCAGTGGCTGAACGAGAAGGCGCTGAAAAAGGCGCCATAGAAGGGTCGAAGGGTCAAGAAACCGCGGGGCGGCCAGCGGGGCCGCCCCTGGTTTGACGTCTTACGCGGTGGCCATCACCTCGGCCGGCTCGCCGACGGGCAGGTTCTCGGTGCCGAACATCACCTTGCGCAGGCGGTCGAAGAAGGCGGTCCAGAGGCTCCACATCTCCTCGGCGTTGGTCACGATCTGGTTGATCTCCTCGTCGCTGAAGTCGGGCTCGATCGCCTCGTTGACCTGGGCGACGTGGTCCGGCTCCTGGAGGATGTGGATGTCGACCCACGGCAGGTCCTTCACGCCGGAGACGCGGCGGACGGCGTTGCCGATGCCGGCGACCATGGCGAGGTCGGCGACCTCGGTGCCATAGACGAAGCCGAGGGCGCTCAGCTGCTGGCCCGAAGCCTCCTGGTAGCGCTGCACCAGCCGGCGGGTCTCCTCGAACGGCGCCGCCTGGGCGACGGTCGCCTCGTCGAAGCCGGCCTCCTCCATCGTGGTGACGTAGATCCGCTCGTGGGCGCGGGCGGGATCGCCCTCGCCGAGCTCCTGGTAGAGGATCTTGCAGATCGCCGTCTTCATCTCCAGCATCGACAGCTGGTCGATGGTGCGGGAGAGGAAGTGCGGGAAGTAATGGAGAGGGTGCCACCACTGACCGAGGAAGATGCCGACCTTCTCGCGGTCGATGTCGGCGGAGGAGCGGACCTCCTTGAAGAAGGGATGGTGAATCAGCCCCTTGCGGAGCGGGTTCTGTTCCAGCCGTTCGGTGATTCCAGTGCCGAGCATGAGCTCTCCTTTCAGGACTTCCGCTCCCGGGGAGGGGAAGAGTTTTGACGATGGAAGAATCTGCGAAGGTTTCTTCCCGATGTTGAAGCCGATGTTGAAGCCGGGTCCCTGGACGTTGCGAACTCGTCTCTTCTAATCTGTGCCGCCGATCTGGCAGGACGGGACAGTGCGGGAGGTGACGATCCGGTTTCGTTGTCTCCAAGCGTGGAAGAACCGGCACCTTATTTGCGGTTGTGAATAGCGTCTGCGATCGCCGGTACGCCCCTGTCGCCCGCCTGCGTTTGCGAATCGATACAGAAAGCGGATCAGATTGAAGAGAATGAAATTCTTGGGGACAGGCCTTTGCGAGGTCGCGATCTCTCCGGAGATGGAGCGGTGACCGAGCCGGCCGTCGGCTCGGAGACCGGCGCCGCCACGATCGCGGGGCTGCTGCGCGCCCGGGCGGCGGAGCGGCCGGAGCGGCTGGCGTTCACCTTCCTCGCCGACGGCGAGGCCGAGGGCGGCCGCCTGACCTACGGGGAGCTCGACCGCCGGGCCGCCGCGGTGGCCGCGGCGCTGGCCGGATCGGTGCGGCCGGGGGAGCGGGCGCTGCTGCTCTATCCGCCAGGGCTCGAGTTCATCGCCGCCTTCTTCGGCTGCCTGTACGCGGGGGTGGTGGCGGTGCCCGCCTATCCGCCGCGCCCGAACGACCGGTCGCAGTCGCGCCTGCGGGCCATCGCCCGCGACGCCGCCCCGCGCGCGGCGCTGACCACGGAGGCGATCCTGGCCGGGGCGATCGAGCCGCGCGGACTGCTCGCCGTGGCGCCGGAGCTGGCCGGCCTGCGGTGGATCCCCACCGATACCCTGAGCGCCGCGGCCGGGGGGGCGGCCGCCCTCCTGCCGGAGCCCGATCCGGAGTCGGTGGCCTTCCTCCAGTACACCTCGGGCTCGACCGCCACCCCCAAGGGGGTGATGGTGACCCACGCCAACCTGCTCCACAACGAGCGGATGATCGGCGCCGCGTTCGGGATGGACCAGGACTCGGTGGTGGTGGGGTGGCTGCCGCTCTACCACGACATGGGGCTGATCGGGAACGTGCTGCAGCCGCTCCACGCCGGGGCCACGTGCGTGCTGATGTCGCCGGTCGCCTTCCTCCAGCGGCCGATGCGCTGGCTGGAGGCGATCGGCCGCTACCGGGGCACCACGAGCGGCGGGCCGAACTTCGCCTACGAGCTGTGCGCGCGCAAGGCGAGCCCCGAGGCGCTGGCCGGCCTCGACCTGGCGAGCTGGCGGGTGGCGTTCAACGGCGCCGAGCCGGTGCGCGCCTCGACGCTCGAACGCTTCGCCGCGGCCTTCGCGCCATGCGGCTTCCGCCCCGAGGCGTTCTACCCCTGCTACGGCCTCGCCGAGGCGACGCTGTTCGTCTCCGGCGGAGCGCCGGGGCAGGCGCCGCGCGTCGACCCCGAGGGCCGGCGGGTGAGCTGCGGCCACGCCTGGCTGGGGCAGCGGATCGCGGTGGCCGACCCGGAGACCGGGGAGGAGGCCGCTCCCGGCGCCGAGGGGGAGGTCTGGATCGCCGGCCCCAGCGTGGCCCGCGGCTACTGGGAGAACCCGGCGGCCACGGCGCGCGACTTCAATGCCTTCCTCGCCACCGGCGAGGGGCCGTTCCTGCGCACCGGGGACCTCGGCTTGCTCTCCGGCGGCGAGCTGTACGTCACCGGGCGGCTGAAGGATCTGATCATCCTGCGCGGGCGCAACCTCTACCCGCAGGACGTCGAGCTGAGCGCCGAGGGGAGCCACCCGGACCTGCGCCCCGGCGGCGGCGCCGCCTTCGCGGTGAGGGCCGTGGAGAACGATGGCGAGGAGCGGCTGGTGATCGTCCACGAGGTCGAGCGCCGGCGCCGCGACGGAGCGGGCATCGAGGGCGGAGCGGGCATCGAGGAGATCGCCGAGGCCGTGCGCCGGGCGGTGGCGGCGGAGCACGAGGCGCAGGTCCACGAGGTGGTGCTGATCCGCCAGGGCGGGCTGCCGAAGACGTCGAGCGGCAAGGTGCAGCGGCGGCTCTGCCGCGAGCTGTATCTCCAGGGCGAGCTGCCGGTGGTGGGGAGGAGCGCCCTGGCGGCGGCCGATCCGGCGCCGGAGATCGGCATCACCCTAAAGGCGGCCCTGGCGCCAGAGAGCTGGGGCCACTTGGGCCAACTGGAGCCGGCGGAGCGCCGGGGGATGCTCGCCGCCTGGCTGCGCGAGCGGGCCGCCGCCGTCCTCGGGGTGGCCGCGTCGGCGATCTCCACGCAGCCGCTGACCGCCCTGGGGCTCGACTCGCTGACCGCCGTCGAGCTCAAGGGGAGCGTCGAGGCGGCCCTGGGGCTGACGGTGCCGCTGGCCGACCTGCTCCAGGGGATCGGCGTCGAGGAGCTGGCCGGACGGATGCTGGCCGGCCGGATGCTCGCCGGCCGGATGCTCGCCGGCCAGGAAATGGCGCCGGAGACCGGCGTCCCCCCGCCGCGCGCGCTGTCCCTGGCGGGGGACCAGCCGCTGTCGGCCGGGCAGCGGGCGCTCTGGTTCCTGGAGCGGCTGGCGCCGGAGGCCGGCACCTACAACGTGGCGGTGGCAGCGCGCGCGCTCGGGGGCGTGGATGCGGAGGCGCTCCGCCGCGCCCTCGCCCGGCTGATGGAGCGGCACGCGGCGCTGCGGACGGTGATCCGGGCCGCCGACGGCGAGCCCTTCCAGCTCGCCATTCCCGATCTCCTGCCGGACGTCGCGGTCGAGGACGGCCGGGAGTGGAGCGTGGAGGAGCTGCGCGGCCGGCTGGGCCGCGAGGCGTGGCGGCCGTTCGACCTCGCGGCCGGGCCGTTGCTGCGGGCGCGGGTCTACGAGCTGGCGGGCGGGGAGCGCGCGCTGCTCCTCGCCGTGCACCACCTGGTCTGCGACTTCTGGTCGCTGGCGGTGATGGCTCGGGAGCTGGGGGCGATCTATCGGGAGGAGATGGGCGGGCCGCCCGCTGGTCTCGCGCCCCAGGCCTTGCAGTACGCCGACTTCGTCCACTGGCAGGGGGAGGCGCTCTCCCGCGGCGATGGGGGCGATGGGATGGATTTCTGGCGCCGGGAGCTCGCCGGCGTGCGCGACCTCGACCTGCCCACGGACCGGCCGCGGCCGCCGGTGCAGGGCTGGCGGGGGCTCGCCCGGGCCGCGGAGCTGCCGGCGGAGCTCGCCGGCGGGCTGCGGAGCCTGGCGGCGGGCCGGGGGGCGACCCTCTTCGCCGCTCTGCTCGCCGCCTTCCAGGCGCAGCTCGGGCGCTACGCCGGGCACGCCGGGGGTCAGGACGGCTTCGCCGTGGGCACCCCCACCTCCGGCCGCGGCGCGCCGGAGTGGGCGGGCGTGGTCGGCTACTTCGTCAACCCGGTGGCGCTGCGGGCCGACCTCGCAGGCGATCCGCCGTTCCGCGACCTCCTCGACCGGGCGCGGCGGACCTCGCTCGCGGCGCTGGAGCACGCGGAGGTGCCGTTCGTCCTGCTGGCGGAGCGGCTGCGGCCGGCGCGCGATCCCGCCCGCCCGCCGCTGTTCCAGGTCATGCTGGCCCTGCAGCAGCGGCGGCCCGGGGACGATCCCGGCCTGCCCGCCTTCGCGCTGGGCGAGGACGGCGCGCAGATCTCGCTCGCCACCCTGGAGCTGGAGTCGATCGCGCTGGCCGAGCGCCGGGCGCAGCTCGAGATCTCGCTCAACGCGGCGGAGCTCGCTTCCGGCGCTCTCGGCTTGTCGATCGAGGTCGACGCCGGCCTCTTCGACGCCGCCACCGCGGAGCGGATGCTGGGACACTTCCGCACCCTGCTCGCCGCGGCGGTGGAGGAGCCCGGCCGGGCGCTCTCCGATCTCCCGCTGCTGACCGCGGCCGAGCGCGAGGAGCTGCTGCGCGACTGGCGGGCGACCGCCGAGCCGTCCGGCCCCACGCCGGCGCTCCCCCTGCACGAGCTGGTGATGGAGGTGGCGCGCCGGGCGCCGAAGGTCCTCGCGGTGGTGGTGGGCGAGGAGCGGTTGACCTACGGCGAGCTGATGGAGCGCTCCGGAGCGCTGGCCCGGAGGCTGCGCCAGTTGGGGGTGAAGCCGGAGATCCCGGTCGCCCTCTGCGTCGAGCGTTCGGCCGACCTGGTGGTGGGCGCGCTCGGCATCCTCCAGGCCGGGGGCGTCTACCTGCCGCTCGATCCCGACTCCTCGGCGGCGCGGCTGGGCTTCGTCCTCCAGGACGCCGGCGCGGCGGCGCTGGTCACCCAGCGGCGGGTGGCGGCCCGTCTGCCGCGGACGGAGACGCCGGTCCTCCGGCTCGACGAGCTCTCCCCGGACGAGGTGCCCGGCGAGGGAGCCGGCCCGGAGCCGGCGGCGGTCCTGCCGGATCATCTCGCCTACCTGATCTACACCTCGGGCTCCACCGGCCGTCCCAAGGGGGTGGCCGTCACCCACGCCGCCGCGGTCGAGCACTGCCTGACCTGGGCGCGCGCCTACGGGATGAGCGGGCGCGACCGGGTGCTGCAGTTCCCCTCGGCGGGGTTCGACGCCTCGGTGGAGCAGATCTTCTCGGCCCTGCTGACGGGGGCCACGCTGGCGCTGCGCGGCCCCGAGATGTGGGGTCCCCGCGAGCTGAGCGGACGGATCGCGGAGCTGGGGCTGACCATCGTCGACCTGCCCACGGCCTTCTTTGGCCGCTGGGTGCAGGACGCCGGCGATCTCGGCGCTCCCCCTTCCCTGCGGCTGATCGGCACCTACGGCGAGGAGCTGCGCGGCGAGACCGTCCGCCGCTGGAGCCGGACCCCGCTCGCCGGCGTGCCGCTGCTCAACTGCTACGGCCCCACCGAGACGGTGGTCTCGGCCACCCTGCACCGGGTGCGGCCGGAGGAAGGAGACGCGGGGGTGGTGCCCATCGGCCGGGCTCTCCCCGGACGGGTGGCGCGCGTGCTCGATCTTCTGGGACATCCGCGTCCGGACGGGCTCCCCGGCGAGCTGGCCCTGAGCGGCCCGCTGGCCCGCGGCTACCTGGGGCGGCCGGACCTCACGGCGGAGCGCTTCGCGCCCGATCCGTTCGGCGCGCCGGGCTCCCGGCTCTACCGCAGCGGCGACCTGGCGCGCCGGCGTCCGGATGGGGCGATCGAATTCCTCGGCCGCCTGGACGACCAGGTGAAGGTGCGCGGCTTCCGGGTCGAGCCCGGCGAGATCGAGGCGGTGCTGGCCGAGCACCCCGACGTGCGCGAGGCCGCCGTCCTCGCCCTGGCCGGTGCGGACGGCGAGCGGCGGCTGGTGGCCTTCGTGGCGCCGGCGATCCCGGACGGTCCCGGCGGCCTGCTCGCCTTCCTGCGCCGGCGCCTGCCGGACTACATGCTGCCGGCGGCCTGGAGCCCGCTGCCGGCGCTGCCGCTCAACGCCAGCGGCAAGGTGGACCGCGCCGCGCTGGCCGCCCGGGCCGCCGAGGCGGAGGCCCCGGAGGCGGCGGGGGAGGCGGAGGCGCGGACGCCGGAGGAGGAGCTGCTGGCGGGGATCTGGGCCGACCTCCTGGGGCGCGGGCGGGTCGGCGTCCACGACGACTTCTTCGCCCTCGGCGGCCACTCCCTGCTCGCCACCCGCGTGGTCGCCCGGGTCTCCCGCCTGTTCGGCGTCGACCTGCCGGTGAGCGCGCTGTTCCAGACGCCCACCGTGGCGGGGCTGGCGGCGCGGATCGCCGCCGCGTCCGCGGCACAGGGCGCCGAAGCAACGCCGCCGGTGCGGCCGGCGCCCCACCCTCCCGGCGCGGCCCTGCCGCTCTCCTTCGCCCAGCGCCGGCTCTGGTTCCTCGACCAGCTCGAGCCGGGCTCGGCGGTCTACAACGTGCCGGGGGAGGTCCGCCTGGCCGGGCCGCTCGCCGCCCCCGCCCTCGCCGCGGCCTTCGGCGAGGTGCTGCGGCGGCACGAGGCGCTGCGCGCCGTCTTCCTGGCGGAGCGCGGGGAGCCGGTGCAGCGGATCGGGCCGGCGGCGGCCCGGATGCCCCTGGTCGACCTCTCGGCGCTGCCGGAGACCGTCCGGGAGCGCGAGGCGGAGCGGCGGGCGCGCGCCGAGGCGCGGCGGCCGTTCGACCTCGCCCAGGGTCCCGTCTGCCGGGCGCTCCTGCTCCGCCTGGAGCCGGCGGACCACCGGCTCTGCGTGACCTTCCACCACATCGCCGCCGACGACTGGTCGCTCGACCTCTTCCTCGACGAGCTGTCGAGCCTCTACGGGGCGATCGCCACCGGGGCCCCCCCGGAGCTGCCGGAGCTCCCCGTCCAGTACCCCGACTTCGCCGTCTGGCAGCGCGACTGGCTGAGCGGCGGCGAGCTCGCGCGCCAGCTCGCCTACTGGCGTGGACGGCTCGCCGGGCTGCCGGTGCTCGAGCTGCCGGCCGACCGGCCGCGGCCGGCGGTGCGCGATCCGCGCGGCGCGGTCCGCTCCCTGGCCCTGCCGGCGGCGGCGGCGGAGGCCGTGGCCGCCCTCGCCCGGCGCGAGGGGGTCACCCTCTTCATGGCCCTCCTCGGCGTCTTCCAGACCCTGCTGGCGCGGGTGACGGGGGAGACCGCGATCCCGGTGGGCTCACCCGTCGCCAACCGCCGCCGCCCCGAGGTGGAGCGGCTGATCGGCCTGTTCGTCAATACCCTGGTGCTCGACGTCCGGGTGGGGGACGATCCCGCCCTGCGCGACCTGCTGGCCCGGGTGCGCGAGGCTGCCCTGAGCGCTTACGCCCACCAGGACCTCCCCTTCGAGCGCCTGGTCGAGGAGCTGGCGCCCAGCCGCGACCTGTCGCAGAACCCGCTCTTCCAGGTGGTGCTGGTGCTGGAGGAGCCGCTGCCGGCGCGCTCGGCCGCGGGACTCTCCCTGGAGCCGGTGCGGCGCGACAGCGGCACCGCCAAGTTCGACCTCGTCCTCGCCGTCTCCCCGCGCCCGGACGGCGGCTGGGACGTCTTCGCCGAGCACTCCGCCGCCCTCTACGACCGGGCGACCGTCGAGCGCCTGCTCGGGCAGTGGCGCACCCTCCTCGAGGGCGCCGCGGCGGCCGACCCGTCCACCCCCCTGTCGCGGCTGCCGCTGCTGACCCCGCCGGAGCGCCAGCAGCTCCACGCCGAGTGGAACGACACCCGCGCCGCCTTCCCCGCCGGGCTGCGCCTGCACGACCTGATCGGCGCCCAGGCGGCGCGCACGCCGGACGCGGTGGCGATTGTTGGTGGGGGAGGTGGGGAGGGAGAGGGGGAGGGCGAGCGCGTCACCTACCGCGGGCTGATCGAGCGGGCGGGCCGCATCGCCCGCTTCCTGCGCGCCGAGGGGGTGGGGCCCGAGGCGCGGGTGGGCCTCTGCCTCGAGCGCTCGCCGGAGCTGCTCGCCGGCATCCTGGGCATCCTCCAGGCCGGCGGGGCGTACCTGCCGCTCGACCCCGCCTATCCGCAGGAGCGCCTGGAGCTGATGCTGGCCGACGCCGGGGCGGAGCTGCTGGTGACCCAGTCGTCGCTCGCCGGCCGCTTCGGCTTCTTCGCCGGGCGGACCGTCCTGCTCGACGCCGATCGCGCCCGGATCGATGGCGCGCTGGAGGTGACGGGTCCGGAACCGGACGAGTCGAACCTCGCCTACGTCATCTACACCTCCGGCTCGACCGGCCGCCCCAAGGGGGTGGCGATCGAGCACCGCAGCGCCGTCACCCTGGTGCACTGGGGGCTCGCCACCTTCCCGCCGGAGATCCTGGCGGGATCGCTGGCGGCGACCTCGGTCTGCTTCGACATCTCGATCTTCGAGCTGTTCGTGCCGCTCGCCATGGGCGGCAAGGTGATCCTGGCCCCCAACGTGGTGGGCTTGCCGCAGCTCGCGGCGATCGGCGAGGTGACGATCGTCAACGCCGTCCCGTCGCCGATGGCCGAGCTGGTGGGGAGCCGCCTGCCCGCGGGGCTGCGCATCGTCAACCTGGGGGGGAGGCGCTGAAGGCGGACCTCGTCGAGCGGATCTACGCCCATCCCCAGGTCGAGCGCGTCTGCAACCTCTACGGCCCCAGCGAGGACACCACCTACTCGACCTGCGCCTGGGTGCCGAAGGGGGCCTCCCTGGTCACCATCGGCCGGCCGATCGCCAACACCGAGGTGCGGGTGCTGGGGCGGCACGGCGAGCCGGTGCCGATGGGGGCGCACGGCGAGCTGTTCCTCAGCGGCGCGGGCCTCTCGCGCGGCTACCTCGGACGGCCGGAGCTGACCGCGGACCGCTTCGTGCCCGACCCCTTCGGCCCTCCCGGCGCGCGGATGTACCGCACCGGCGACCGGGTGCGCTTCCTGCCCGGCGGCGAGCTCGACTTCCTCGGCCGCTTCGACCACCAGGTCAAGCTGCACGGCATCCGCATGGAGCTGGGAGAGATCGAGGCGGTGCTGGAGCAGCACCCGGTGGTGCGGCAGGGGGTGGCGGCCCTGCGCTCGGACGGGCCGGAGGGAGCGCGGCTGGTCGGGTACCTGGTGCCGGAAGAGGTCGCAGGAGAGCCGGACGCACTGGCGGCCGGCGTCGCCGCCTTCCTGCGCGCCCGCCTGCCGGGCACCATGGTCCCCTCCGCCTGGGTGGTCCTGCCGGCGCTGCCGCTGTCGCCCAACGGCAAGGTGGACCGCCGGCTGCTGCCGGCGCCGGCGCGGGCCGCCGGCGCCGGGGCGGTGGCGCCGCGCAACCCGGCCGAGGAGACGCTCGCCGCCCAGTGGAGCGAGGTGCTGGGCCTGGAGCGGGTGGGGATCCATGACGATTTCTTCGCGCTCGGCGGCCACTCCCTGCTCGCCGTGCGGGCGGCCTTCCGCGCCGCCGAAGCTTTCGGGATGGAGGTGCCGGTGGCGGCGCTGTTCCAGGCCCCCACCATCGCCGGGCTGGCCGAGTGGCTGGCCCGCGCCGGGTCGCGCCTGGAGCTCGGGACGCCCGGGGTGCCCGGGGCGCCGGCCGGCGATCTCGAGCGCCACCCCCTCTCCTTCGCCCAGCAGCGCTTCTGGTTCGTCGACCGGCTGGAGCCTGTGAGCGTCGTCTACAACCTCCAGGCGGTGGTGCGGCTGGAAGGGCGGCTGGACGTGGCGGTGCTGGGCCGGACGCTGGCCGAGATCGTCCGCCGCCACGAGCCGCTGCGCACGGTCTACCCGGAGGTGGACGGCGAGCTCTTCCAGCAGGTGCTGCCGCCCCCGGCCGAGCCGCCGCTGGCGCTACTGTCGCTCGCCGGCCTCCCCGCGCCCCAACGGGCGGCGGCGGTCGACGCGGTGATCCGCGGCGTGGTGGAGCGGCCGTTCGACCTGCTGCGGGGGCCGGTGGCGCGCTTCCTGCTGATCGCGGCCGGCCCCGACGAGCACCTGCTCTCCACGGCCTTCCATCACATCGCCACCGACGGCTGGTCGATGGGGCTGTTCGCGAGCGAGCTGGCGGCGCTCTACGCGGCGTTCGCCGCCGGCCTGCCGTCGCCCCTGCCGGAGCTCCCCCTGCGCTACGTGGACGCCGCCGCGGCGGAGCGGCGCTCGCTCTCCGAGCCTGCTTTCCAGGGCCAGCTCCGCTACTGGACGGAGCAGCTCGCCGGCCTGCCGGCGCTGGAGCTGCCCGGCGACCGCCCGCGGCCGCAGGCGCCGAGCCCCCGCGGCGCCGCCCGGGCGATCGACCTGCCGGACGGCCTGACCGCGGCCCTGCGGGAAGCTCGGGCGCGGCACCGGCTGCACCCCGTTCATGGTCCTGCTCGCCGGGTATACCGCCCTGCTCGCCCGCCTCTCGGGCCAGGAGGACTTCGGCGTCGGCGTGCCCACGGCCGGCCGCGGGCGGCCCGCGACGCAGCGCATGATCGGCCTCTTCGTCAACCCGTACGTGGCGCGCACGCCGCTGGACGGAGACCCCGGCTTCGCCGACCTCCTGCGCCGGGTGCGCGAGGTGACGATCGCCGCCCAGACCCATCCGGACGTGCCGTTCGACAGGCTGGTGGAAGAGCTGCAGCCGGACCGCGGGAGCGGGCTTCTCCGGCCCCTGTTCCAGGTCCTGTTCAGCTACCTGAGCGACCCGGCGGCGCCGCTGCGCATGCCGGGGCTGAGCGCCGCCCTGCTCGACCTGCCGCCGGAGGTGGCGGAGTTCGACCTCACCCTCTCGCTCCACGAATGGGAGGGGCGCCTGCGCGGCTGGCTGACCTTCCGCTCCGACCGGTTCGAGGCTCCGACCCGCGAGCGCGTCGCCGGGCACCTCCGCACGCTGCTCGAAGGCGCCGCGGCCGATCCCTCCCGGCCCCTCTCCGCGCTGCCGCTGCTCACCCCGGCCGAGCGCCGGGAGCTGCTGGACCTGGGGACCGCCCCCGCCTCCGGCGAGGGAGCCGGCGGCCTGCTCCACGAGCTCGTCGAGCGCTGGGCGGCGGCCACGCCCGGCGCGCCGGCCCTCGCGATGTCGACCGGCGGCGCGGTGCTCTCCTACGCCGAGCTGAACGCGCGGGCCAACCGTCTGGCCCGCTTCCTGGCGGCGCTCGGCGCCCGCCCCGAGGTGCCGGTGGGGGTCTGCCTCGACCGCTCGCCGGACGTGGTGGTGGCGCTCCTCGCGACGCTCAAGGCCGGAGCCGCCTACGTCCCGCTCGATCCGGGCTACCCGCGGGAGCGGCTGGAATACATCCTCGCCGACGCCGGCGTGGCGGTGCTGGTGTCGCGGGCGGACCTGCTGTCCGGCCTCGACTTCGGCGCGGAGCCGCGGGTGGTGCTGCTCGACGCCGAGAGCGGGCGGATCGACGCCGAGGAGGCCGGGGATCTCGCGGTCGCGGCCGATCCGGCGAACCTCGCCTACGTCATCTACACGTCGGGCTCGACCGGCCGGCCGAAGGGAGTGGAGATCCCGCACGGCATGGCGGCGCTGCACGCCGAGGGGGTCCGCCGGCACCACCGGATGACCGCGGGCGACCGGGTGCTCCAGTTCGCCTCGATGAGCTTCGACACCTCCCTGGAGGCGACCTTCTCGGCCTTCGCCGCCGGCGCCACGCTGGTGCTCCGCGGCGAGGAGCCCTGGGGAAGCGAGGACCTCGCCGAGCGGCTGGAGGGTCTCGGCGTCACCGTCGCCGACCTGCCTTCCCCGCTCTGGCACCGCTGGGTGCGGGACGCCCAATCGCTGGCGTCGCCGCCGCGGGGGCTGCGCCTGGTCGTCACCGGCGGCGACGAGATGCTCACCGAGGCGGCCCGCCTCTGGGGGCGCGCGGCGCTCGCCGCCGTCCCCCTGCTCAACGCCTACGGACCGACGGAGACGGTGATCACCGCTACCTACCACCCGGTGGATCCCGCCGGCGAGCCGGCCGGCGCCTCGGTCGCCCTCGGCTGGCCGCTGCCCGGCCGCTCGATCCACGTCCTCGACCCCCGGAGCGGCCCGCAGCCGGTCGGGGTGACGGGGGAGCTCTGCCTGGGCGGCCTGCTGGCGCGCGGCTATCGGGGGCGTCCCGAGCTGACGGCGGGCAGCTTCGTCCCCGATCCGTTCTCCGGCCGGCCGGGGGAGCGCCTCTACCGCTCCGGCGATCTCGCCCGGCGGCGGGCCGACGGCGACCTGTCGTTCGTCGGCCGCCGGGACGGGCAGGTCAAGGTCCGCGGCTTCCGCATCGAGACCGGCGAGGTCGAATCGGCCCTGCTGGCCCACCCCGGGGTGCGGGAGGCGGTGGTGATGGCCCCCACGATCGGCGGCGAGCGGCGGCTCGCCGCCTGGATCGTGCCGGCCCGGCGGGAAGGCGCCGAGGCGAGCGGGACGGCCGAGCTGCTGGCCTTCCTGCGCGGCCGCCTGCCGGCCTACATGATCCCCTCCTACGTCACCCCGGTCGAGGCCATCCCGATCACCTCCAGCGGCAAGGTGGACCGGCGGGCGCTGCCCGCCCCCGTCGCCGGCGGCACCGGCCGGGAGGACGGGCGCTCGCTGGCGCTCGTGGAGGAGCTGCTGGCCGGGCTGTGGAGCGATCTGCTGGGCGTCGGGCGGGTGGGCGCCAGCGACAGCTTCTTCGATCTCGGCGGGCACTCGCTGACCGCTACCCGGCTGGTGTCGCGCGTGCGGTCGGTGTTCGGCGTGGAGCTGCCGCTGGCGGCCGTGTTCGAGTCGCCGACCCTGGAAGGGCTGGCTTGGCGCCTCTCCGTGGCCCTCGGGGAGCCGGCGGCCCTCCCCGCGCCGCCGATCCTGCCGGCGGCGCGCGGCGCCGGCGGCGACCCCCTCTCCTTCGCCCAGAAGCGGCTCTGGTTCCTCCACCGGCTGGAGCCGGAGAGCGCCGCCTACAACGTCCCCGGCGCGCTCCTCCTGCGCGGTCCCCTGCGCCCGGAGGCGCTCGCGGCGGCCCTGGCGGAGATCGTCCGCCGCCACCAGGCGCTGCGCACCATCTTCCGCGAAGGGGTCCGCGAGCCGCTCCAGGTGGTCCTGCCGCCGCCGGACGGATGGCTGCCGGTGATCGACCTGCGGGGGGTGCCGGAAGGCGACCGCCGCGCCGAGGCGCGGCGGCTCCTGGACGCCGGGGCGCGCCGGCCGTTCGACCTGGCGGCCGGACCGCTGCTGCGCACGGAGCTGCTGCGCCTCGGCGACGAGGAGCACCTGCTGGCGGTGATGATGCACCACATCGTCTCGGACGCCTGGTCGCTCGGCGTCACCTTCCGGGAGCTCTCGGCCCTCTATGCCGCCGGCCTGGCGGGCGAGCCTTCCCCGCTGCCCGAGCTGACCGTCCAGTACGCGGACTTCGCGCGCTGGCAGCGGTCGTGGCTCTCCGGCGAGGTGCTGGCCCGCGAGCTGGACCACTGGCGGCGGGCGCTCGACGGCGCCCCGCGGATGCTGGAGCTGCCCACCGACCGCCCCCGCCCGGCGCCGGCGCCGCTGGCGGGCCACCTGCCGTTCGCCCTGCCGGCCGGGCTGGCGGGCGAGCTGGCCGCGCTCTCCCGCCGGGAGGGCTGGACCCTCTTCATGACGCTCCTCGCCGCCTTCGGCGCCGTGCTGGCGCGCTGGAGCGGGCAGCGCGACCTCGTCGTCGGCGCGCCCATCGCCAACCGCAACCACCTGGAGACCGAGGGGCTGATCGGCTTCTTCACCAACACCCTGGCCCTGCGCCTCGACCTGGCGGGAGACCCGTCGTTCGCCGCCTCCGCGCGCCGCGTCCGCGCCTCGACGCTCGAGGCGCACGCCCACCAGGAGCTGCCGTTCGAGCGGCTGGTGGAGGAGCTGGCGCCCGAGCGCGACCTCTCGCGCACCCCCCTCTTCCAGGTGATGCTGGTGCTCCAGCACGATCCGGTGGCCGGCCTTTCCCTGCCCGGCCTCGCCGCCGAGCCGGTCGACCTGGAGCCCGGCGCCGCCAAGTTCGATCTCACCCTGTTCCTGTTCGAGACGGGTATCGGCGATGTCGGCGGCGGCGGCGGCGGCATCGGCGGGCATCTCGAGCTCAACCAGGGGCTGTTCGATCCCGCCACGGCCGGGCGCCTGCTGGGGAACTTCCATACCCTGCTGGAGGCGGCGGTGGCCGCGCCGCAGACGCGGCTCTCCGACCTGCCTCTGCTCACCCCCGCCGAGCGGCGGGAGCTGGCCGCCTGGACCGCGCCGCTCGCGCCCCGGCCGGCGCCGCGCCGGGTCCACGAGCTGGTAGCCGCGCGGGCGGCGCTGCGGCCGGACGCCGAGGCGGTGGTCTTCGGGGAGGAGCGGCTGACCTACCGCGAGCTGCTGGAGCGTTCCCGCCGGCTGGCCGTCCGGCTGCGCGAGGCCGGGGTGGGGCCGGACGTGCCGGTGGGCCTCTACCTCGACCGCTCGTTCGACATGATGGTCGCCCTGCTCGGGGTGCTGCTGGCCGGGGGGGCCTGCGTGCCGCTCGACCCCACCCACCCCGGCGAGCGCCTGCGGTGGATCCTGGAGGACGCCGGGGCGCCGGTGGTGGTGACCCACGGTCCGCTCGCCGGCGCGGTGCCCGCGGGGGCGGGCCGCGTCCTGCGGGTCGACGAGCTTCCGGGGGAGGGTCCGGAGGCCGCGGTCTTCCCGGACGTTTCCTTCCCGGACGTTTCTTTCCCAAATATTTCTCCTGATCACCTGGCCTACGTCACCTACACCTCCGGCTCCTCCGGCCGGCCGAAGGGGGTGGCGATGACCCATGCGGCCCTCTCCTCGATGCTCGCCTGGCAGCTCCGCACCTCGGCGGCCGGGGCCGGGCGGACGCTGCAGTACACCTCGCTCGCCTTCGACGTCTCGTTTCAGGAGATCTTCTCGACCTGGTGCGCCGGGGGGACGCTGGTGCTCGTCTCCGAGGAGACGCGGCGCGACCCGGCCGCCCTGGTCCGCCTGCTCGCCGGACAGCGGGTGGAGCGCCTGTTCCAGCCGTTCGTGGCGCTCCAGCAGCTCGCCGTGGCCGCCGCGGGCGGTCCGCCGCCGGCGAGCCTGCGCGAGGTGATGAGCGCCGGCGAGCAGCTCCACGTCACGCCGCAGGTGGCCGCGCTGTTCGCCCGCCTGGCCGGCGCGGAGCTCCACAACCACTATGGCCCCTCCGAGACCCACGCCGCCACCTGGCTGCGCCTGGAGGGCGATCCCGCGCTCTGGCCGCAGATCCCGACGATCGGCCGGCCGGTCGACCACGCCCGGCTCTTCCTGCTCGACGCCGGTCTTCAGCCCGTGCCGGCGGGCGTGCCGGGGGAGGTCTGGATCGGCGGCGCGGGTCTGGCGCGCGGCTACATGCGGGCCGATCTCACCGCCGAGCGCTTCCTGCCCGATCCGTTCGACTGGGCTCCCGGGTGGGAGCCGGGGGGCGGCTCTACCGCACCGGCGACCTGGCGCGCCGCCTGCCCGCGGGAGACCTCGAGTTCCTCGGCCGCCGCGACGCGCAGGTCAAGATCCGCGGCCATCGCATCGAGCCGGCCGAGGTCGAGCTGGCGCTGGCGCGGCATCCGGCCGTGCTGCAGGCGGCGGTGACCGCGCGCGGCGAGGCCGCCGGCGCGCGCCGCCTGGTGGCCTACGTGGTCTTCCGGCAGCCGGCCGCGGTGGTCCCTTCGACGGGCGAGCTGCGGGAGTTCCTGGCCGCGACGCTGCCCGATCCAATGGTGCCCACGGCCTGGGCGCGGCTCGACAGCCTGCCCGTCACCTCGACCGGCAAGCTCGACCGGCGGGAGCTCGCCCGCCTGGCTCCCGACGAGATCTGGAGCGGCGGCGAGGGCTTCGTGCCGCCGCGCAATCCGGTCGAGGAGCTGCTGGCCGGGATCTGGAGCGAGGTGCTCGGCGTCGAGCGGGTGGGCGCCTTCGACGAGTTCTTCCAGCTCGGCGGCCACTCCCTGCTCGCCACCCAGGTCGCCTCCCGCGTCCGCGAGGCATTCGGCATCGACCTGCCGCTGCGGCGGATCTTCGAGGCGCCGACCCTGGCGGCCCTGGCGGAGGCGGTCGCCGCCGCCCAGGCGGACGGCTCCGCGGCGGGTCCGCCGCCGATCCGCCGCGAGCCGCGGGAGGGGGACCTCCCCCTTTCCTTCGCCCAGGAGCGCCTCTGGTTCCTCCACCGCCTCCAGCCGGAGAGCGCGGCCTACAACATTCCCCTGGCGCTGCGCGCCGAGGGCCCCCTCGATCCGGCCCGGCTGGCCGCGGCGCTCTCGGAGGTGGTGCGCCGGCACGAGGTGCTGCGCACGGTCTTCGCCGAGCGCGACGGCGAGCCGGCGCAGGTCGTGCTCCCCGCCGCGGGCGTCCCGCTGCCGCGGGCCGACCTGCGCGCCCTGCCCGCCGACCGCCGCGAGCCCGAGGCGCGGCGGATCGCGGCCGAGGAGGCCGGGCGGCCGTTCGATCTCGCCCGCGGGCCGTTGCTGCGCAGCCTGCTGGTGGAGCTGGCCGCCGAGCGGCGGGTGCTGCTGCTCGACCTCCACCACATCGTCACCGACGGCTGGTCGATGGGCGTGCTGCTGCGCGAGGTCAAGGCGCTCTATGCCGGGTCGCCGCCGCCGGAGCCGCCGGTGCAGTACGCCGACTTCGCGATCTGGCAGCGGCGCTGGCTGGCCGGGGCGACGCTGGAGTACCAGCTCGCCTGGTGGCGGCGGCGCCTGCAGGGGGCGCCCGCGGCGCTGGAGCTGCCGGCCGACCATCCGCGCCCGCCGGTGCAGACGATGCGCGGCGCCGAGCACCGGTTCGCGTTAGACGCCGGGCTCTCCCGCGGCATCGCCGGGCTCGCCCGGCGCGAGGAGGTGACGCCGTTCATGGTGCTGGCGGCCGGCCTGCTGACCCTGCTCTCCCGGCTGACCGGGCAGCGCGACCTGACGATCGGCTCGCCGATCGCCAACCGCAATCACCGCGAGATCGAGGGATCGATCGGCTTCTTCGTCAACACCCTCGTGCTGCGGGCGGACCTGTCGCGGGCCGGCAGCTTCCGGGAGCTGCTGCGCCAGGTGCGGGAGCTGAGCCTGGGGGCCTACGCGCACCAGGACCTCCCCTTCGAGAAGCTGGTCGAGGCGCTGCAGCCGGACCGCGACCTGTCGCGCTCGCCGCTCTTCCAGGTGGCCCTGGCGCTGCAGAACGCGCCGCTGCCCGAGGCCGACCTCGGCGAGGCGCGCCTGTTCCCCGACGAGACGCCCGGCGGAGTGGCCAAGTTCGACCTCTCCTTCGGCTTCCTGGAGCTCTCCGACGGCCGGCTCGCGGGCGCGCTCCAATATGCCGCCGACCTGTTCGAGGCGCCGACCGCCGCGCGCCTGGCCCGGCAGCTCGCCCTCCTGCTGGCGGGGCTCATCGAGCGCCCGGAGGCGCCGCTGGCCGCCCCGCCGCTGCTCCCGCCCGGGGAGCGGCACCAGATCCTCTACGAGTGGAACGACACCCGCCGGGAGTGGCCCGACGACCCGGCTCTCCACCAGCTCTTCGAGCGCCGTGCCGATCTCCAGCCGGCGGCGATCGCGCTCCTCGGCGGGGGCGAGATTCTCACCTACGGCGAGCTGGAGGCGCGGGCCAACCGCCTGGCCCACCATCTGGGGGGCCTCGGCATCTCCCGTTCGCAGCCGGTCGGGCTCTGGATGCACCGTTCGCCCGCTCTGCCGGTCGCCATGCTGGGCATTCTCAAGGCAGGCGCCGTCTATGTGCCGCTCGACGCCGCATGGCCGGCGGACCGGGTGGAGACAATCCTCGCCGGGACGCAGGCCCGCGCGCTGATCGCCGGCTCGGCGCTCCTGCGGAGCGTGTGGGAAATCGAGCGGCGGCTGCCCGCGCTGCGGCACGTCGTCTGTCCCGAGGAGCCCGCGCCCCGGCCGGCTCCCGAGCCGCTCGATCCCGGCGCGGTGACGTCGCTTTGGGACTGGGTGGCCGAGCGGGCGGTGGACCGGGTGAGCGCGGGGGGTTTCTTCAGCTCCTCGACCGGCGAGCCGTTCTCCGAGGCGGAGGTGGACGAGTACCGCGACCGGGTCCTGGAGCTCGCCCGGCCCTGGCTGGGGCCGGACCAGCGGGTGCTCGAGATCGGCTGCGGCGCCGGCCTGATCCTCTGGGAGCTGGCCCGCCGGGCCGGCCACGCCGTCGGCCTCGACCCTTCCGCGCTCACCCAGGAGAAGAACCGCGAGACGGCGCGGCGGGAAGGGTACGGCAACGTCGAGCTGGCGACCGGCTTCGCCCACGAGATCGAGGCTTGGCCGGAAGGCTCGTTCGACCTGATCGTCCTTGCCAGCACGGTCCAGTTCTTCCCGGGGCCGTTCTACCTGGAGCGGGTCCTCGGGCTCTGCCTGCGCCTGCTGGCGCCCGGCGGCGCGGTGGTGGTCGCCGACGTGCACGACGGCGGCCGGCAGGAGGAGCTGAGGCGCTCGATCGCCGGGGCCGCCGCCGGCTCCCCGCCGCGGCCCGATGTCGGCGTGGGCACCCTGGCGCTCGACGAGAGGATGTTCCAGGAGCTCCGGAAGGTCCTGCCGGAGCTCGCCGGGGTCGAGGTGCATCATCGCCGGCAGGGCTTCGCCAACGAGCTGCGCTTCCGCTACGACGTCGTCCTGACCCGCGGCGGGCCGCCGCTGCCGGCCGCCGCCCCCGGAGGCTGGACCACGGGCTGGCACGTCGCGGCGAGCCCGGCAACCCGGCCCGCGCCGGCCTGCGGCCCGGAGGACTTCGCCTACCTGATCCACACCTCCGGCTCGACCGGGCTGCCCAAGGGGATCGTCATCCGCCACCGCGCGGCGGTCAACACCCTGCGCTGGAACAATGAGACCCTGGGGATCGGCCCGGGCGACCGTCACCTGTTCGTCAACTCGATCGGCTTCGATCTCTCGATCTACGACGTGCTGGGGATGCTCGGCGCCGGCGCGGCCGTGCGGGTGGCCGGCGAGGAAGAGCTGCAGGATCCCGGACGCCTGGCGGCCGTCCTGCGCGACGGGGAGATCACCACCTGGAGCTCAGCCCCGGCCGCCCTCCAGCGGCTCACCCCCTTCTTTCCGGCGCCGGGAGAGGGGCGGACCCTGCGGCGGGTGCTCCTCGCCGGCGACTGGATTCCGCTCTCCCTGCCGAACCTGGTGCAGACGGCTTTCCCCGGCGCTCTCGTCGGCAACTTCGGCGGCGCGACCGAGAACCGGCATCTGGTCGAACTGGCACCGGATTGGCGAGGTCCATCCGTCCTGGGCGAGCATCCCCTACGGCCGGCCCATCGCCAACACCCGCTACTACGTGCTGGATGCCGGGTTGAGCCCCTGCCCGCTGGGCGTGCCCGGCGACAACCACATCGGCGGCGAGGGCCTGGCCGTGGGCTACGCGGGCCTGCCGGCGCTGACCGCCGAACGGTTCCAGCCCGATCCGTTCTCGCCGGAGCCCGGCGCCCGGATGTACGCGACGGGCGACCGGGTGCGCTTCTGGGCGGACGGCACGATGGAGTTCCTGGGCCGGATCGACCACCAGGTCAAGGTGCGCGGCTACCGGATCGAGCTGGGGGAGATCGAGGTGGCGCTCTCCCGCCATCCCGGCGTGCGGGAGGCGGTCGTGCTGGCGCGGGAGGACGTCCCCGGCGAGAAGGGTCTGGTAGGGTACGTCGTGCCGGTCCGGCCGCCGGCGCCCGCCGCCGCCGAGCTGCGGGCCTTCCTGCAGGAGACCCTTCCCGAATACATGGTTCCCTGGGCCTTCGTCGAGCTCGAGGCCATGCCGGTGACCGCCAACGGCAAGCTCGACCGCGAGGCGCTGCCCGCGCCGCGGGAGGTCCGCGCCGCCCGGGCGGCGGCTTTCGTGGCGCCCCGCAACGACCTCGAGCGGGCCATCGGCGCCGTCTGGTGCGAGGTCCTCCGGCTCGACCGGGTCGGCGTGCAGGAGAGCTTCTTCGAGGCCGGCGGCAGCTCGCTGCTGCTGGGCCGCCTGCAGAGCCGGCTGCGCCAGGCGATCGGCCGCGAGGTGCCGTTCGTCGAGCTGTTCCGGCATCCGACGATCGAGAGCCTGGCGCGCAGCCTGGAGGGTGGCGCGCCGGCGCCCGAGGAGCGGGCCGAAGCCGCGCGCGCCCGCACCGAGACCCGCCGGGAGTCGATGCGGCAGCTCCAGCAGAAGCGCGGGCAGCGGCGGGGCCGCAACGAAGAACCTTGAGGAGTCTCGTCTGATGAGCGAAGGAGTGAATGAAGGCATGGGTGAAGCGATGAGAGAACCGGGCGCCGATCCGGCGGAGACCCCCTTGCAAGGAATCGCCGTGGTGGGCCTGGGCGCCCGCTTTCCGGGGGCGCGCAACGCCGCCGAGCTCTGGCGCAACCTCCACGCCGGCGTCGAGTCCATCTCCTTTTTCACCGACGAGGAGCTGGCCGCCGCCGGGATCGATCCCGCGCTGCTGGCCGACCCGCGATACGTCCGGGGCAAGGGGGCGCTGGAGGGGGCGGACCTCTTCGATGCCGGCTTCTTCGGCTTCACGCCGCGCGAGGCCGAGGTGATGGATCCGCAGCACCGCGTCTTCCTGGAGTGCGCCTGGGAGGCCTTGGAGGACGCCGGCTGCGATCCGGACCGGCCTCCGGGGCGGATCGGCGTCTGGGCCGGCGGGGGGGTGAGCTCCTATCTGATCTCGAACCTGCTCCCCAACGGCGAGCGGCTGGAGAGCGTCGGCGCGATGCAGGTGATGCTGCTCAACGACCGCGACTTCCTCGCCACGCGCACCTCCTATGAGTTCGACCTCAAGGGTCCCAGCGTCTCGGTGCAGACCGCCTGCTCGACCTCGCTGGTCGCCGTCCACATGGCCTGCCAGAGCCTGCTCGGCGGCGAGTGCGACCTCGCCCTCGCCGGCGGCGTCTCGATCAGCTCGCCGCTGCGCACGGGCTATCTGCACCAGGAGGGGGACGTCGCCTCGCCCGACGGGCACTGCCGCGCCTTCGACGCCGCCGCGGCCGGCGCGGTCGAGGGGAACGGCTGCGGCCTGGTGGCGCTCAAGCGCCTGGCCGACGCCCTGGCGGAAGGCGACGCGATCCGCGCGGTGATCCGCGGCTCGGCGGTGAACAACGACGGCGCCGCCAAGGTCGGCTTCACGGCGCCGAGCGTCGAGGGGCAGGCGGAGGTGATCGCCGAGAGCCTGATGATGGCCGGAGTGGAGCCGGACTCGATCGGCTACGTCGAAGGGCACGGCAGCGGCACGCCGCTCGGCGATCCCATCGAGGTGGCGGCGCTCATCCAGGCGTTCCGCGCCGCCGGCGCCGAGGGGCAGGGGTTCTGCGCCCTGGGGTCGGTGAAGACCAACCTCGGGCACTGCAACGCGGCGGCCGGGGTCGCCGGGTTGATCAAGGCGACCCTGGCGCTGGCCCACCGGACCCTGCCGCCGAGCCTCCACTTCCAGACCCCCAACCCGCAGATCGACTTCGCGGGCAGCCCGTTCTACGTGCCGACCCGGACCACCCCCTGGGAGAGCGGCGGCCGGCCGCGCCGCGCCGGGGTGAGCTCCTTCGGCCTCGGCGGCACCAACGCCCACCTGGTGCTCGAGGAGGCGCCGGAGCCGGAGCCGGCGGACGTCCCCTCGCGGCCGGCGCAGCTCCTCGTGCTCTCGGCCCGCACCGCCGCCGCCCTGGACGCCGCCGCCGCCCGCCTGGCCGAGCGCCTGGAGGCCGATCCCGCCCTGGAGCTGGCCGATGTCGCCTGGACCCTGCAGACGGGGCGCAAGGCGTTCGAGCACCGCCGGATCGTGGTGGCGCGCGGCCGCGAAGAGGCCGCCGCCGCGCTGCGCGACCCGCGCGCCGCGTCCGGCCGGCGCGAGGGGGCGGGGGCGCCGCCGGTCGTCTTCCTGTTCCCCGGCCTGGGCGACCAGCGGGCCGGCATGGCGCGCGAGCTGTACGCGACCGAGCCGGTCTTCCGCGAGCAGGTCGACCTCTGCGCCGGCAAGCTCGCGCCATGGCTCGGCGCCGACCTGCGCGAGGTGATGTTCGCCGCCGCGGAGCGGCCCGCTCCGGCCCGCGCCGCCGGCCCCGACCTGCGCGCCATGCTGCGCCGGGGGGAGGAGGTCGCGGAGGAAGAGGATGCCGCCAATGCCGCTGAGACGCGCCTGGGCCGGACCGAATTCGCCCAGCCCGCCTGCTTCGTCGTCGAGTATGCCCTCGCCCGCCTGCTGATCTCCTGGGGGATCGCGCCGCAGGCGATGATCGGCTACAGCCTCGGCGAGTACGTCGCCGCCTGCGTCGCCGGCGTCCTGCCGCTGGACGCCGCCCTGGAGCTGGTCGCCCGGCGGGCGAAGCTGATCCAGGAGCTGCCCGCGGGGGCGATGCTCGCCGTGCCGCTCGCCGAGAGCGAGGTCCGGCCGCTGCTCGGCGAGGGGCTCTCCCTGGCGGCCACCAACGGCCCGCACTTCTGCGTCGCCGGCGGCGCGCCCGCGGCGATCGAGGCGCTCGACCGCCGGCTGGCGGCGCGGGGGGTGAGCTGCCTGCGGCTGCGCACCACGCACGCCTTCCACTCCGCGATGATGAGCCCGGCGGTGGAGCCCTTCACCGCGATCGTCCGCGACGTGCTGCGGGGGGCGCCCGCGCAGCCGCCGGCCATCCCCTATCTCTCGAACGTCACCGGCGCCTGGATCACGGCGGACGACCTCGCCGATCCAGGATATTGGGCGCGGCACATGCGTGGCACCGTCCGCTTCGCCGAGGGGATCGGCGAGCTGCTCCAGGAGCCCGGGCGGGTCTTCCTGGAGGTCGGCCCGGGCGCGACCCTCGGCACCCTGGTCAAGCAGCATCCGGCCGCGGCGGCCAACCGCGTCACCGTGGCCACCCTGCGCCCCGGAGACGCGGGAGCGGACCTCGGCCCCCTGCTGGAGGCGGTCGGCCGCCTGTGGATCGCCGGCGTGGAGGTCGACTGGGAGAAGTTCCACGGCGGCGAGCGCCGCCGCCGCGTGCCGCTGCCCACCTATCCCTTCGAGCACCAGCGCTACTGGATCGATCCGCCGGCGGGGCCGGCGGGGCCGGCGGCCGCTCCGCCCGCCGACCTGGACCTCGCCGACTGGTTCTGGGTGCCCTCCTGGAGACAGGCGCCCCGGGTCGCCGCGCCTCCCGGGGAGGGGGAGCGCTGGCTCCTCTTCCTGGACGGCGCCCTGGACGGCGCCCTGGACGGCGCCGGGGCCGCCGGCTTGGGCGAGCGGATCGCCGCGCGGCTGCGGCGGGAGGGGAGCGAGGTGTTCACGGTGAGACCGGGGAACGGCTTCGAGGAGCTCGGCCAGGGGGAGTTCGCGATCGATCCCGCCCGGCGGCAGGACTACGACGCGCTGCTCCATGCCGTCCCCGGCGCGCGGAAGATCCTCCACCTCTGGGGGATCACCGGCGGCGAGCCCGGGTTCGCGGCGGCGCAGGCGGCGGGGCTGGTCAGCCTGACGCTGCTGGCGCAGGCGATCGCCGGCTCCAGCGATAGCGCGCGCCTTCTCCTGGTGGCCGACGGCCTGCACGAGGTGCTCGAGGGGGACCCCGTCCATCCCGCCAAGGCGACGGTCCTCGGCCCGTTGAAAGTGGTCCACCAGGAGGTGCCGCGCCTCGCCTGCGGCAGCGTCGACGTCGTCCTTCCCGCGCCGGGCTCTCCCCAGGAAGAGCGGCGGCTCGATCAGCTCGCCGGCCAGCTCCTGGCCGAGATCTCCGGGCCGCCGGAGCCGGCGGTCGCCCTGCGCGGCCGGCAGCGCTGGGCGCGCGGCTTCGAGCCGGTCCGCCTCGCCGGGGAGACGGCCTCCGGATCGCTCCTGGTGGAGGGGGGCGTCTACCTGCTCGCCGGGGCCGCGCACGGCCCGGGGATGCGGATCGCCGAGCACCTGGTGCGCTCGCTGGGGGCGCGGGTCGGGCTGGTGATGCCGCCGCAGTTCCCGGAGCGCGGGCGCTGGGAGACCTGGCAGAGCCTGCCGGACGTGCCGCCGGGGCAGGACGCGATCGGCGACGCGGTCCTCCGCCTGCTCGCCCTGGAGCGCGAGGTGGGGCTCGACCGGGTGCTGGTCCTGAGAGCGTCGTCCGGAGACGTGCAGGACCCGGAAGGGATGCGCGCCGCGCTGGCCGCCACCCGCGCCCGCTTCGGCGCCGTCCAGGGGGCCTTCTTCACCGGCGCCTCCCCCGGCGGCGGGCTGCTCCAGCTCAAGACCCCGGAGGGTCTGCGCGCCGCCCTCGATCCGGTGGCGCGGGGGGCCGGGGCGCTGCTGGAGGCGGTGGATGCCGATCCGCAGCCGCCGGCCTTCGTCGTGCTCTCCTCCACCACGACGGCGGTGACGGGCAGCCTCGGGCAGCTCGAAGCGGCCGCGGAAGGGTCCTTCCTGGACGCCCTGGCGGCGCGCCGGGCGGCGGCCGGGAACGGCGGGCCGCTCACCGTGGCCGTGCACTGGGACCCGTACCAGTGGGGGGCCTGGCTGGTGGCGGGGGTCACCGGCGGCATGCCTGGAATGACGGCGGCGGATCTCGCGGCGAACCTGGCGGCCACCGCCACCCCCGGGGAGCGCAGCGCCGCGGCGCTGCGGCGGCTGCTGGGGGCCTCGCTGCCGCGGGTGATCGTCTCCAGCCGCGACCTCCCGGGGCTCCTCGCCGAGACCGACAGCGTGACCGCCGACACCCTGCTCGCCCAGATGGGGACGGTCCATCAGGGCGAGCGGGCGCCGCGACCGGCGGGGCTCTCGACCTCCTACGGGGAGCCGCAGGGGGAGCTCGAGGAGCGGCTCGCCGCGATCTGGCAGGACCTCTTCGGCATCGAGCCGGTCGGCCGCGAGGACAGCTTCCTCGAGCTGGGCGGCCACTCGCTGCTGGCGATCCAGATGGTCACCCAGATCCGCGCCGTCCTGGAGGTCGAGCTGCCGGTGACGGCGCTGTTCGAGTCGCCGACGGTCGCCGAGCTCGCCAAGGCCGTGCGGCGGGCGCGCGGCGAGGAGGACCCCGCCGAGCTGGAGGCGCTGCTGGCGCTGATCGAGGGGCTGTCGCCGGAAGAGGCGGCCGAGCGGCTGGCGGAGATGGGCGTCTAGATGCGGGGGGATCCGGATGAGGGAGGATCGATGAGCGTCGCCGACCGGCTCTCCGCCCTGAGCCCGGAGCAGCGGGCGCTGTTCGAGAAGCTGCGGCAGCGGCCGGGCCGCCCGGAGCCGCGCCTGCCGCCGCCGGTGCGTCCGGTCTCCGGACCGTCCGGCGTCGGCGACTGGCCGCTCTCCTACGACCAGGAGTGGCTCTGGCGGCTGCACCGGGAGACCCCGGGGCTGATCTCCTGGAACGTCGACGCCGGCAGCCACGTGCGGGGGGCCCTCGACATTCCGATCTTCCTCGCCGCGTTCCACGAGCTGGTCCGCCGCCACGCCGCTTGGCGCACCACCCTGCCCGTCGTCGACGGCCGGCCGGTGCAGCGGGTCCACGCGTTCCTGGCGCCCGAGGTGGCGCTGATCGACGTCGGCGCCCTGCCGGCCGGGCGCCGCGAGGAGACCGGATACCGGGCGATCTACGACCACACCCGCAACCCGTTCGACCTCGAGCGCGGTCCGCTGCTGCGCATCGCCCTGGTCCGGCTCGCCGGGCGCGAGCACCTCTACCTGCTGACGATCCATCACGCGGCGACCGACTGGATCACCTTCCAGATCTTCTTCACCGAGCTGATGGAGCTCTACGAGGCGCTGCGGGCCGGCCGCCCGTCGCCGCTGCCGCCGCTGCCGGCGCAATATCCGGACTACGCCGTCTGGGAGCGCGACTGGCTGCAAGGGGAGGCGCTGGAGGAGGAGGCCCGCTTCTGGCGCCGGGAGCTCGCCGGCTTCCCCCTGGCGCTCGACCTGCCGGCCGACCGGCCGCGGCCGCCCGTCCGCAGCCAGCGGGGAGGGCTCTTCCCCGTAGAGGCCGGCGCCGGGCGGACGGAGGGCCTGCGCGCCCTGGCCCGGCGCGAGGGGGCGACGATGTTCATGGCGGTGCTCGCCGTGCTCTACGCCCTGCTCTGGCGCCTCACCGGACGGGAGAAGCTGGTGGTCGGCTCCAACAGCGCCAACCGCGCCCGGCCGGAGCTGTTTCCCGTCGCCGGCTTCTTCCTGACCACCGTCCCCTTCGCGACCGACCTGGCGGGGGACCCCACCTTTCGCGAGCTGCTCGCCCGGACGCGCCGGACGGCGCTGTCGGCCTACGGCCACCAGGGCTTCCCCTTCAGCCGGCTCATCGAGGCCCTGGGGCCGGAGCCCGACGCCAGCCGCAACCCCGTCGTCCAGGTCGTGCTGCTGATCCTGGAGGGGACCAGCCAGGGGCGGAGCGGCGACCTCGAATTCACGCCCGTCGGGCTCTACGACGGCAACTCCCGCTGGGACCTGATGTTCGGCCTCTACGACTACCACGACCTCGGCCTCGTCGGGCCGCTGGAGTACAACGCCGACATTTTCGACGCCCATACCGTCGGCCGGCTGGTGGAGCTGTTCTACCGGACGATCGACGCGGTGACCACCGATCCCGAGCTCCGCCTGGCGAGCTCCCCACCTTCGAAGAGGTCGTGAGATGAGCATCGCCGACAGGATCTCGTCGCTGGCTCCCGAGCAGCGGGCGCTGTTCGAGAAGCTGCGGGAGAAGCAGCGCCAGGCCGCCGCGCGTCCCCTCCAGCCGCCCCCCATCCCGCGCCGCTCCGGCGCCACGGCGGAGGGGGACTGGCCGCTGTCGTTCGACCAGGAGCGGTTCTGGTTCATGGAGCAGCTCTATCCGGGCGGCGCGGGGCTGAACATCGCGGCGGCGACCCGCATGCGTGGACCGCTGTCGCCCGCGATGGTGGGGGCGGCGCTCGACGAGATCGTCCGGCGCCACGCGGCTTGGCGCACGGTCTTTCCGGTGGTCGACGGCAGGCCCGTGCAGCGGGTCGTCGCCGCGCGTCCGCAGCCGCTGCCGGTGGTCGACCTGGGCGGTCTGCCGGCGGCGCGGCGCGAGCCGGAGATCTTCCGCCTGGTCGGCGAAGACACGGCGGCGCCCTTCGACCTCGAGCGCGGTCCGCTGGTGCGCGCGAGCCTGCTGCGGCTGAGCGCCGGGGACCACGTCTGCCTGCTCACCGTCCATCATCTGGTGACCGACTGGATCTCTTCCCAGATCGCCTGGGCGGAGCTCGCGGCGTTCTACGACGCCCTGGCCGCGGGCGGCCCGATGGAGCTGCCGGAGCCGCCGGTCCAGTACGTGGACTTTGCCCTCTGGCAGCGCGAGTGGCTGCGGGGCGAGGTCCTCGACGAGCTGACCTCCTGGTGGCGCGAGCGGCTGGCCGGCTTCCCGACGGCGCTCGACCTGCCGACCGACCGGCCGCGCCCGGCGGAGCTGCGGATGCGCGGCGGCAAGCTCCCGGTCGTCCTCGCCGGCGAGCCGGCGGCGGAGCTGCGCGGCCTCGCCCGCCGGGAGGGGGCGACCGTCTTCATGTTCATCCTCGCGGCGACCGCCGCGCTGCTCCACCGCGACTCCGGACAGGAGCGCCTGATCCTCGGCGCCAACAACGCCAACCGCAACCGGCCGGAGATCGAGCCGGTCCTCGGCTGCTTTTTGACCCAGGTCGCGTTCGCCGTCGACCTCGGCGGCGATCCGACCTTCCGCGAGCTGCTCGCCCGCGCGCGGCAGACGGCGCTCGGCGCCTACGCCCACCAGGACCTGCCGTTCGGCCAGCTCGTCCAGGCGCTCCAGATCGAGCGCGATCCCAGCCGGCAGCCGCTGATCCAGACGCTCGTCCAGGTGCTCGACGGCGAGTACTCCAAGGCGACGACGCTCGCCGGCGCCACCTTCGAGCCGGTGAACGCCGACGACGGCAGGTCGCGCTACGACCTGATGCTGTCGCTCTTCGACTACCCCGACGGCCTGGTGGGGACGCTCGAATACGACGCCGACCTCTTCGACGCCGCGACCACCGCCCGCCGCGTCGAGCGGCTGCTGCTGCAGATCGCGGCGGCGGTCGCCGATCCGGAGATCCGGCTCTCGGCCCTGCCGGCGCTCCCGGCGGCGGCGCGCCATCAGGTCGCCGTCGAGTGGAGCGACACGGCCCGGCCGCGGCCGGGCTGGACGGCTCCGGAGCGCTTCGCCAAGCAGGCGGCGCAGACGCCGGAGGCCGTCGCCGTATTCATCCAGGGCGCCGCGGGCGCCGCCGGAGGTGAGACGCTCTCCTACCGGGAGCTCGACCGCCGCTCCGACGCGCTGGCGCGCCGGCTGCGGGCCCTGGGGGTCGGTCCCGAGTCGCGGGTGGCGCTCCTGCTCGGGCGCACGCTCGACGTTCCGGTCGCCATCTTCGGCGTCTGGAAGGCGGGCGGCGCCTACGTGCCGCTCGACCTGGATTCGCCCGCCGGCCGCCTGGCGGACCTGCTGGCCGACGCCGAGCCGGCGGTGGTGATCCATCGCGGCCCGCCGCCGGTGCCGCTCGCCGGGACGCGGTCGCTGGACCTGGCGCTCCCCGAGCCGGAGGCCGCCGCGGAGGCCCCGCGGTCATTTCCATCGCTGTTATCGCCACCGCTGCCACCTCTGCCCGTCATCCGGCCCGGGGATCTCGCCTACCTCATCTACACCTCCGGGACGACCGGCCGGCCCAAGGCGGTGATGATCGAGCACGGCAACCTGGCCGTGGTGCTGGCGTCCCTCATCGACCGCTTCTCCCCGGGACCCGGGGACCGCGTGCCGCACCTCTCGCGGTACAGCTTCGACGCCTCGCTCGGCGACCTCGTGATGCCGCTCCTCACCGGCGCCGGCGTGGAGATCCTCACCAGCGACGAGATCCTCGATCCGGAGCGTCTGCTCAGCGCGATCGAGCGGGCGACCATCCTCTTCACGGTTCCGTCCCTGCTGCGCCGCGTCGCTCCCGGCGCCCGCGAGCGCGGGGCGGAGCGGTTCGCCGGACTGCGCTCGATCATCGCCTGGGCCGACGTGGTACCCCCCGAGCTCCAGCGGGAGCTCCTCGACGCCTTCCCGTCCACCGACCTCCACGTGCTCTATGGACCCACGGAGACGGCCGTCGTCTGCACGGCCCACCGGGTTTCGCGGAGCCGCCGTCCCGAGCGGGCGCTCATCGGCCGCCCCCTGCCGGAGGTCGAGCTGCGGGTGGTGGACCCGCGGGGCGAGGCCGTGGCCCTGGGGGTGCCGGGCGAGCTCTGGATCGGCGGCCCCAGCGTCGCCCGCGGCTACTTCCGCCGCGAGGAGCTGACCGCCGAGCGCTTCGTCGAGGCCGGCGGACGCCGCTTCTACCGCTCCGGCGATCTGGTGCGTCAGGTGCCCGCCGAGGGGGGATCTCTGGAGTTTCTCGGCCGTACCGACCTGCAGGTCAAGGTGCGCGGCTTCCGCATCGAGCCGGGGGAGGTCGAGGCGGCGCTGCGCGCCCATCCCGCGGTGGGCGACGTGGTGGTGGTGGCCCGCCCGGGGGTGGGAGGGGATCATCAACTGGTGGCCTACGTGACCGGCGCCGACCCGGAGGTGGAGGAGCTTCGCGGCTTCCTGCGGAAGCTCCTGCCGGAGCACATGGTGCCCGCGACGTTCGTGACCCTCGCCGCGCTGCCGCTCAGCGCCAACGGCAAGGTGGACCGCAAGGCGCTGCCGGCGCCGGAGCCGGGGCGCGAGGCGCTCGCCGGCGCCATCTCGCCCCGGGATGCCCGGGAGGAGCTGCTGGCGGGGATCTGGCGCGAGGTGCTCGGCCTCGAACGGGTCGGGGTCCACGACAACTTCTTCCAGCTCGGCGGCGATTCGATCCTGAGCATCCAGGTGGTGGCGCGGGCGCGCCGGGACGGGCTCCTGATCACCACCCGGCAGTTCTTCGAGCACCAGACGATCGCCGGGCTGGCCGCCGCCGCTCTCGAGGACATCGCGGGCATCGCTGGCATCGCCGGGGCGGATCAGGCTCCGGTCGAGGGAGAGGCCCCGCTGACGCCCATCCAGCGCCGCTTCTTCGCCGAGGAGCGGCGGCAGCCCTGGCGCTTCAACCAGGCGGTGCTGCTCGCCACCGGCGAGCGGCTGGCCGCGGCGCCGCTCGCCGCCGCCCTGGCGCGGCTTGCCGGGCATCACGACGCCCTGCGGCTGCGCTTCCGGCGCGAGGAAGGCTTCCCGGGTGAGGAGGGGAAATGGCGGCAGCTCCACGCTCCGGCCCCGGCGTCGTCGTCGTTTTCTTCGTCGGCGCCGCTGCTCGAGATCGATCTCGAGGGGCTGCCGCCGGAAGCGCGGGAGGCCGCCCTCGAAACCGCCGCGGAGCAGCTCCAGTGGGGGCTCGACCTCGCCGCGGGACCCCTGTTCACCGCGGCGGCGTTCCGCCGGGGCGAGGCGGGAGACCGGCTGCTGCTCAGCGCCCACCACCTGCTGGTCGACGGCGTCTCCTGGCGCGTGCTGCTGGAGGACCTGGCGGCCGCTTACCGGCAGCTCGCCCTGGGCGCGGCCCCTGAGCCCGAGCTGCCGGCGAAGACCACCTCCTGGAAGCGCTGGGCGGAGCAACTGGCCCTCCATGCCCGCTTGCCCGAGCTGGCGGCGGAGCTCTCCTACTGGCTCTCCCTGCCGGCGTCTCCGCCGCTGCCGGTCGATCTCGCGGCGGGCTCCGGGGGCGCCGCCGCCCTGGCGGCCGTCTCGGTCGAGCTCGGCGCCGCGGAGACGCGGGCGCTGCTCAAGGAGGCTCCCGAGGTCTACCGCACGCAGGTCAACGACCTGCTGCTGGCGGCGCTCGCCCGCGCCTTCGCCGCCTGGACGGGGGAGAGCACGCTGCGGGTCGACCTCGAAGGGCACGGGCGCGAAGAGATCTTCCCCGGCGTCGACCTCTCGCGCACCGTCGGCTGGTTCACCACCCTCTTCCCGGTGGTCCTCGCGCTGCCGGCGGCGGCCGGGCCGCGGGAAGCGATCCAGGCGGTCAAGGAGAGCCTCCGCGCGGTGCCCCGCCGCGGCCTGGGCTACGGGCTCCTGCGCTACCTCGCCGGTCCCGAGGCCGGCGAGCGCCTGGCCGCGCTCCCCGCGCCGCAGGTCTCCTTCAACTATCTGGGCCGGTTCGAATCAACGGTGGGAGAGGGAGGGCTCTTCAGCTTCGCCTCCGAGGCGGTCCGCGGCGCCGAGGGGGAGGCGGTCCCCGGCCGCCCGCTCTTCGCCGTCGACGCGCTGGTGCTGGACGACCGCCTGCGGGTCAACTGGACCTACGATCCGGGGCGCCATCTCCCGGCCACCGCCGAGCGGCTGGCCAACGGCTTCCTGGCCGAGCTCGCGGCCCTGGTCGCCCACTGCCTGTCGCCGGAGGCCGGCGGCTTCACCCCGTCCGACTTCCCGCTCGCCGGCCTCGATCAGGCGGCGCTCGACCGCCTGCCCGGCGGTGGCCGCGATGGCCGCGATGGCCGCGATGACCGCGGGATCGAGGATCTCTATCCCCTGGCCCCCTTGCAGGAAGGCATCCTGTTCCACAGCCTCTACAGCGCCGGCGCTGACGTCTACTTCGAGCAGCTCACCGCCGAGCTCGAGGGGCCGCTCGACGTCGCCGCCTTCGTCGCCGCCTGGCAGCAGGTCGTCGAACGCCATCCCGTGCTGCGCACGGGCTTTCTCTGGCGGGGAGTCGAGCGGCCGCTGCAGCTCGTGCGGCGGGCGGTGGAGCTGCCCTGGACGCTCGAGGACTGGGGTGGCCTGCCGCCCGCGGATCTCGAGACGCGCTGGCGGGATCTCCTCGCCGCCGACCGCTCCCGCGGCTTCGACCTCGAGCGGCCGCCGCTGATGCGGCTCGCCCTGGTGCGCACGGGCGAGGACCGCCACCGGCTGATCTGGAGCTCCCATCACCTCCTCTTCGACGGCTGGTGCTTCTCGCTCCTGCTGGGCGAGGTCTTCACGCTGCACCAGGGAGCGCCCCTGCCGCCGCCGCCGCGCCCCTACCGCGACTACATCGCCTGGCTGGCCGGACGCGACGAGACCGAGGCCGAGCGCTACTGGCGGGAGAAGCTCCGCGGCCTCACGGCGCCCACCGCGTTGCCGTTCGACCATCCGGAGATCCTCGGCGGCCGCCACGCCGGCCGCGCCGAGGACTATTTCGAGCGGACGATCTCGCTGCCGGCGCCGCAAGCCGGCGCGCTCGCGGCGCTGGCGCAACGGCTGCGGGTGACCCTCAACACCCTGGTGCAGGGAGCCTGGGCGCTCCTCCTCTCCCGCTACGCGCAGACCTCCGACGTCGTCTTCGGCGCCGTGACCTCCGGCCGCCCGGCCGAGCTGCCCGGCGTCGAGTCGATGGTAGGCCTGTTCATCAACAGCCTGCCGGTGCGGGTCCGGATTCCGCAGGGCGAGACCACCGCCGCCGCCTGGCTGGCGCGGCTCCAGGCGGACCAGTTCGAGCTGCGCCAGCACGAGTGGACGCCGCTCTCCCGCATCCAGTCGCTCGCCGGGATTCCCCCGGCGGAGCCGCTGTTCGCCAGCCTCCTGGTGTTCGAGAACTATCCCGTGGCTCCGGCCGTCTCCGAGCGGCTGGGGGAGCTGCGGATCCGGGAGGCCGCGCTCGACGAGCTCACCAACTATCCGCTCACCCTGATCGTGGCGGAGCGCGGGGACCTCTCTTTCCGCCTGACCGCCGACCGCCGTTTCGAGCCCGTCACGGCGCGGCGCCTGCTGGCCCATCTCGAAACCCTTCTGGCGGCCCTCGCCGCCGACCCCGAGCGGCCGCCGGGCGACCTGCCGCTCCTCGTCGCCGCCGAGCGGCACCAGCTCGCGGTGGAATGGAACGACACCGCCGCTCCCTACCCGGACAGGGCGTCGATCCACGGGCTGTTCGCCGAGCAGGCGGCGCGGCGCCCCGGCGCGGTGGCCGTGGAGCTGGGGGAGGAGCGGCTGACCTACGGCGAGCTCCAGCGGCGGGCCGGGGGGATCGCCCGCCGCCTCCTGGCCCTGGGGCTGCGGCCGGGGGAGCGGGTGGCGGTGCTCGCCGAGCGCACGCCGGACCTCGTCCCCTCCCTGCTGGGCATCCTCCAGGCGGGAGGCGCCTACCTGCCCATCGATCCAGCCTACCCGCCGGACCGCCTGGCCTGGATGATCCGCGACGCCGGCGCCTCGCTGCTGGTGGCGGCCGCCGCGCCGGAGGCCGGGCTGCCGGAAGGGCTGCGGCTGGTGACCCCGGACGAGGCCATGCCGGCGGGAGACGAGCGGCCCATCATGTCGGAAATACTGCCGGAAATACCCGCCGAGTCCCTGGCCTTCGTGATCTACACCTCGGGGTCCACCGGCAGCCCCAAGGGGGTCGCGGTCACCCACCGCAACGCCATCCGGCTGGTGCGTGGAAACAGCTACGCGGACCTGGGGCCGGATCAGGTCTGGCTCCAGTTCTCCCCCATCTCCTTCGACCTCTCGACGCTGGAGATCTGGGCGCCCCTGCTCAACGGCGGCCGGGTGGTCCTGTTCCCCGGACGGATCGGCTCGCTCGACGATCTGGCCCGGGTGATCGCCGCGCACGGCGTGACCTCGGCCTGGCTGACGGCGGGGCTCTTCCACGAGATGGTGGACGGCCGCCTGGAGGGCCTGCGGCCGCTGCGCCAGCTGCTGACCGGCGGCGACGTGGTCTCGGCGGAGCACGCGCGGAGGACCCTGGAGGCGCTGCCCGGGCTCACCCTGATCGACGGCTACGGCCCCACCGAGTGCGCGACCTTCACCTGCTGCCACCGGATGACCGATCCGCGGCAGGTGGGGAACAGCGTGCCGATCGGGCGCCCGATCGCCAACGACCGGGCCTACGTGCTGGATGCCGCCCTGCGGCCGGTGCCCGCCGGCGTCTGGGGGGACCTGTACGCCGGCGGCGCGGGGGTGTCGCGCGGCTACCTGGAGCGGCCGGACCTGACGGCGGAGCGGTTCGTCCCCGATCCGTTCGCCGTCCCGGAAGACGCGGGAGCCCGCCTGTACGACACCGGCGACCGGGTCCGCTGGTCGGCCGCCGGCGTCCTGGAGTTCCAGGGCCGCCTGGACGCGCAGCTCAAGATCCGCGGCTTCCGCGTCGAGCCGGCGGAGGTCGAGGCGGCGCTGCTGGCGCTTCCCGGCGTGCTGCGGGCGGCGGTGGCGGGGGTGGGGCCCGCGGGCGGCAAGAGCCTGGCGGCCTTCTGGGTGGGCGAGCCTGGGGCGGAAGACCTGCGGGCGGAAGACCTGCGCGCCCGGCTTCGGGGGCGTCTGCCGGAGGCCATGGTCCCTGCGGTCTGGATCCCCCTACCGGAGCTGCCGCTCACCCGCAACGGCAAGGTGGACCGGCGGGCGCTCGCCGCCCTCGCCGGGGAGGAGGGGATGGGGCTCCACCGCCGGTCCGCCGAGCCGGTCGCTCCCCGCAACCCGCTGGAGGAGAACCTGGTGGAGGCCTGCGCCTCGGTGCTGCAGCGCGATCCGCGGGAGATCGGCGTCTTCGACAACTTCTTCGACCTCGGCGGCCACTCGCTGCTGGCCACCCGGTTCGTGTCGCAGCTCCACTCGCGCTGGGGGATCGAGGTGCCGATCCAGCTCGTCTTCGACACCCCCGATCTCGCCGGGCTGGCCGACCGGATCATGGAGAGCGAGCTGGCCGGGGCGGACGACAAGCTGCTGGCGAGCGTGCTCGCCGAGATGGAGGGGGAGGGGATTTGAGCGCTCCCGCTCAGGACGCCCTGGCCGGGCTCTCCCGCGAGCAGCGCGCCGCCCTCTTCGAACGGCTCCGCCAGCGCAAGGAGGCGGCCGGGGCGCCGCCGCGCATCCCGCGGCGGCCGCCAGGGCTCGACCCCGTTCCCGCCTCCTTCGCTCAGGAGAGGCTCTGGTTCCTCGACCGCCTGCACCCCGGCAGCGCCGCCTACAACATCCCCGACGCGCTGCGGATCCACGGCCAGGGGTCCCCCTCCCTACTCGCCGCGATCCTCGGCGAGGTGGTGCGCCGGCACGAGGCCCTGCGCACGGTCTTCGAGGAGCGCGGCGGCCAGCCGGTGCAGGTCGTGGCGGCTGCGGCCCCGTGGGAGCTGCCGCTGGTCGACCTCTCCGCCCTGCCGGAGGGGGAGCGGCTGGACGAGATGCGGCGCCTGGCCCACGCGGAGGCCGGCCGGCCGTTCGACCTCCGGCGCGGGCCGCTCCTGCGGGCCTCGCTGCTGCGCCTCGGGGCGGCGGACCACGCGCTGCTGCTCATCATGCACCACATCGTCTCGGACGGCTGGTCGATGGGGGTGCTGGTGGACGAGATCACGGCGCTGTACGGCGCCCTGCTGACCGGCCGCCCCTCGCCGCTGCCCGAGCTGCCGATCCAGTATCCCGACTTCGCGGTCTGGCAGCGGGAGTGGCTCCAGGACGAGGTCCTCGAGCGGCAGCTCTCCTACTGGCGGCGGCACCTGGCCGGCGCCGCCGCGCTCGAGCTCCCCACGGACCGGCCGCGCCCCCTGCTCCAGTCCTACCGGGGGGCCCAACTGAGCTTCCCCTTCGGACCCGGCTTCGATCGCGAGCCGGCCCGGGTCGCGCGGAGCTTCGAGGCGACTCCGTTCATGGTCCTCCTGGCCGGGCTCCAGGCCCTGCTCAGCCGCCTGTCCGGACAGGCGGACCTCTCCGTGGGCTCGCCGATCGCCAACCGCAACCGCGCCGAGGTCGAGCCGCTGATCGGCCTGTTCGTGAACACGCTGGTGATGCGGGGCGACCTGAGCGGCGATCCGACCTTCCGCGAGCTGGTCGCGAGGGTGCGGCGGAGCACCCTGGACGCCTACGCCCATCAGGATCTCCCCTTCGATCAGCTGGTGCAGAGCCTGCAGCCGGAACGGCGCCTCTCGACGACCCCCCTCTTCCAGGTCCTCTTCGCCCTGCAGAACACGCCCGCCGGCCGCGCCGACCTCCCGGGCCTCTCCCTTTCGCGCCTGGAGCTGGCGGCGAGCGCCACCCGCTTCGACCTGGAGCTGAACGGCTGGCAGGGCGAGGCGGGTCTGGTGGTGCAGATCTTCTACGGCACCGATCTCTTCGACGCCGCCACCATCCGGCGCCTGGCTGCCCAGATGGAGAGCCTGCTCGGCGCCGCCATGGCCGACCCCGGGCTGCCGCTTTCCGAGCTGCCGCTGCTCGCCGCGGCCGAGCGCCACCAGGTGGCCGTGGAGTGGAACGACACCACGGCGGCCTACCCGGCCGCGGCGTCGATCCCCGAGCTGTTCGCCGAGCAGGCGGCGCGGACGCCCGGCGCCGTGGCCGTGGAGCAGGGGGAGGAGCGGCTGACCTACGGCGAGCTCCAGCGGCGGTCCGGCCGGCTCGCCCGCCGCCTGGCGGCCCTCGGGCTCCGGCCGGAGGAGCGCGTGGCGGTGCTGGCCGAGCGCTCGCCGGGGCTGATCGTGGCCCTGCTGGGCGTCCTGCGGGCGGGCGGCGCCTACCTGCCGCTCGACACCTCCTACCCGCCGGAGCGCCTGGCCTGGATGGCGGCCGACGCGGGCATCTCGATGCTGGTGGCCGACGGGGCTCCGGAGATCGACCTGCCGGCGGGGCTGCGGCGGGTCTTCCTCGACGATGAGGAGCCCGCGGGCGCGCTGGACGACCCGCCGGCCGTGCCGGCCGGCTCCCTCGCCTATGTGATGTACACCTCGGGCTCGACCGGCAGGCCCAAGGGGGTGGCGGTCACCCACCGCAACGTGGTGCGGCTGGTGCGCGGGGCCGGATACGCGGACCTGGGACCGGACCAGACCTGGCTCCAGTACTCCGCGATCGCTTTCGACGTTACCACCCTGGAGATCTGGGCGCCCCTGCTCAACGGCGGCCGCCTGGTGCTGTTCCCCGGGCGGATGGGATCGCTCGACGAGCTGGCGGGAGTCATCGCGCGCCACGGGGTGACCACGGCCTGGCTCACCGCGGGTCTCTTCCACGAGATGGTGGACGGCTGCCTGGAGGGCCTGGCGCCGCTGTCGCAGCTCCTGGCGGGCGGCGACGTGGTCTCCGCCGAGCACGCGCGGCGGGCCCTGGAGGCCCACCCCGGGCTCACCCTGATCGACGGCTACGGCCCCACCGAGAACACCACCTTCACCTCCTGCCAGCGGCTGACCGACCCGCGGCAGGTGGGGGAGAGCGTACCGATCGGCCGGCCCATCTCCAACTCCCGGGTCTACGTCCTCGACCGCCAGCTCCAGCCGTCGCCGCCGGGCGTCTGGGGGGAGCTGTTCGCCGGCGGCGACGGGGTGGCCCGGGGCTACCTCGACCGGCCGGAGCTGACCGCCGAGCGCTTCCTGCCGGATGCCTGGAGCGGCGAGCCGGGGGCGCGGCTCTACCGCACCGGCGATCTCGTCCGCCTGCGGCCGGACGGCGCCCTGGAGTTCCAGGGGCGGATCGACGCGCAGGTCAAGGTCCGCGGCTTCCGCGTCGAGCCCGGCGAGGTGGAGGCGGCGCTGCTCGCCTGCCCCGGAGTGCTGCGCGCGGCGGTGATCGCGGTGGTGACCGTGACGGCGGCGGGGCCGGCCGGCGGCAAGAGCCTGGTGGCCTACTGGGTCGGCGAGGCGCGGGAGGACGAGCTGCGGCTGCGGCTGCGGGAGCGGCTGCCGGAGCCCTGGATCCCCTCCTTCTTCGTGCCGCTGCCGGACCTCCCGCTGACCCCCAACGGCAAGGTGGACCGGGCAGCCCTGGGGCGGCTGGAGCTCCAGCGCGCCGGCTCGGGCTCCGAGGCGCCGCCGCGCACGCCGGCCGAGCGGGCGATGGCGGGCCTCTGGCGGGAGGTGCTGGGGGTCGAGCGGATCGGGCGGGACGACGACTTCTTCGCCCTCGGCGGGCATTCGCTGCTGGCGACCCAGCTCGTCTCCCGCGTGCGCTCCGCCTTCCGCGTCGAGCTTCCCCTGCGGCAGGTCTTCTCCAGCCCGACCTTGAGCGGGCTCGCCGCGGCGGTGACCGCCCTCGGCGCCTTCGTGACCCTGGACTCGACCCCGGAGCTGCCGCGCCGGCTCCCGGGCCTCGATCCCGTCCCCGCCTCCTTCGCCCAGGAGAGGCTCTGGTTCGTCGACCGCCTGCAGCCCGGCAATCCGGCCTACAACATTCCCCAGGCGCTGCGGATCCAGGGGGAGGCGTCGCCGTCCCACCTCGCCGGAATCCTCGGCGAGGTGGTGCGCCGCCACGAGGCCCTGCGCACGACCTTCGAGGAGCGGGGCGGCCGGCCGGTGCAGGTCGTCGCACCCCCCGGGCGATGGGAGCTCCCGCTGGTCGATCTCTCGGCCCTGGCGGCGGAGAGGCGGCTGAGCGAGGCGCAACGGCTGGCCCAGGAGGAGTCGGTGCGGCGGTTCGATCTGCGGCGGGGGCCGCTCCTGCGCGCCTCGCTGCTGCGCCTCGGCGGGCGCGACCACGCGCTGCTGCTCACCCTGCACCACATCGTCTCGGACGGCTGGTCGATGGGGGTGCTGGTGGGCGAGATCACCGCGCTCTACGGAGCCGTGCTGGCGGGCCGGCCCTCCCCGCTGCCGGAGCTGCCGATCCAGTACGCCGACTTCGCGGTCTGGCAGCGCGCGTGGCTGACGGCGGAGGAGCTGGAGCGCCAGCTCTCCTACTGGCGGCAGCGGCTGGCCGGCGCGCCGGAGGCGCTCGACCTGCCGGCCGACCGGCCGCGCCCGGCGGTGCCGAGCTACCGCGGCGCCCGCTGGCTCTCGCCGCTGGACGCGGAGCTTTCCGGCCGGCTGAAGCGGCTCGCCTTGCGCCGCGAGGCGACCCCGTTCATGGTCGCGCTGGCGGGTTTCCAGGCGCTCCTCAGCCGTCTGACCGGCCAGCGGGATCTCGTGGTCGGCTCGCCGATCGCCAACCGCAACCGGGAGGAGATCGAGCCGCTGATCGGGTTTTTCGTCAACACCCTGGTCTTGCGCGGCGACCTGACGGGCGATCCGCCGTTCGGCGAGCTGCTGGCCCGCACGCGCGACGCCACCCTGGAGGCCTACGCCCACCAGGACCTTCCCTTCGAGACCCTGGTCGAGAGGCTGCGGCCGCAGCGCCACCTGGCGGTCAATCCGCTCTTCCAGGTGATGTGCGCGGTGCAGAACGCGCCGGCGGGGGAGGGGGATCTGCCCGGTCTGGCGCTGACCCCCGTGAGCCTGGAGACGGTCACCGCGCAGTTCGACTTCGAGCTGAACGTCTGGGAGACCGGGGGGGCCCTGCTGGCGGCCTTCACCTACGCCACCGACCTGTTCGACGCGGCGACGGTGCGGCGCATCGCCGGGCACTTCACCGCCCTGCTCGCGGCGGTCGCCGAGGACGACGGAACGCGCCTCTCGGCGCTGCCGCTGCTCGCCGCGGGCGAGCGCCATCAGCTCCTGGTGGAGTGGAACGACACCGGGCGCGAGCCGCGGCCGTGGAGCGTGGTCGAGCGGTTCGCGATGCAGGCGGCGCGGCGCCCCGAGGCGCTGGCCCTGGAGGTCGCGCTGGAGGCCGGGAACGAGCGCCTGAGCTACGCCGGGCTGGACCGCCGGGCCGGCCGCCTGGCGAGCCGGCTGCGCCGGCTCGGGGTAGGTCCCGGGGTCGTGGTGGGTCTCTTCGCGGAGCGCTCGGCGGAGATGGTGGCCGGGCTGCTGGCGACCTGGCGGGCCGGGGGCGCCTGCCTGCCGCTCGATCCGGGGCTGCCGGCGGCTCGTCTGGCCTGGATGCTGGAAGACTCGGGAGCGGCGGTCGTGGCGGCCGGTTCCGGGCTCGCCGGGTCCCTGCCGCCGCACGGAGCCCGGGTGCTGTCCCTGGAGGACCTGGAAGAAGAGAGCGATGTCGCCCCGGCGGGAATGCCGCAGCCGGAGGATCTCGCCTACCTGATCTACACCTCGGGGACTACGGGCCACCCCAAGGCGGTGGAGGTGGAGCACCGTCACCTGGCGAGCACGCTGGCGGCGGTGCAGGAGGCCTTCGGCTTCGGTCCGGGGGACCGCATGCCGTGCCTCGCCTCGTTCTCCTTCGACATCTTCCTCTTCGAGCTGCTGGGACCGCTGCTGGCCGGCGGCGCGAGCGTGCTCCTGCCGCTGCGCCCGACGCTCGATTTCGAGCGTCTCGCCGGCGAGCTGGAGACCGCCACCCTGCTGCACGCCGTCCCGGCGGTGATGCGGCAGGTGGTGGACCGGGCGCGGCGGCGGGGATCGCCGGCTGCCCCCTCCTCGCTACGCGCCCTGTTCACCGGCGGCGACGCGGTCCCCGCGGATCTCCTGGTGGATCTGCGGGAGACCTTTCCGCGGGCGGCGGTCCATGAGCTCTACGGCCCGACCGAGGCGGCGATCGTCTGCGCCGCCTGGACGGTGCCGGCCGAAGGGCCGGTACGCTCGCTGCTCGGGCGCCCCTTCCCCGGCGTCGAGATCCAGCTCCGCGACGCCTCCGGCAGCCCGGTTCCGGTCGGAGTGCCGGGGGAGATCTGGATCGGCGGCTCCGGGGTGAGCCGGGGTTACCGGCGGCGCGAGGAGCTGACGGCGGAGAAGTTCGTCGAGGTGGAGGGCCGGCGTTTCTTCCGCAGCGGCGACCGGGCGCGCCGGCTGCCGGACGGCACGCTGGAGTTCCTGGGGCGCGCGGACCAGCAGGTGAAGGTGCGCGGCTTCCGCGTCGAGCTGGGGGAGGTGGAAGGGGCGCTGCTGCGCAGGGCCGAGGTGGAGCAGGCGGTGGTGGCGGCCCGGGAGGTGACGCCGGGAGCGGGTCTCCAGCTCGCCGCCTACGTGGTGGCCCGCCCGGCGGCGGTGCCCGCCACGGAGGTCTCCGAGCACGTCTCCCAGTGGCAGGCGCTCTACGACGAGACCTACGGCAGGAGCGCCGCCGCCGATCCGACCTTCGACGTCGAGGGCTGGAACAGCAGCTACACCGGGGAGCCGATCCCCGTCGGGGAGATGCGGGAGTGGGTGGAGCGTACGGTGGAGCGCATCCTCTCCCTGCTCCCCGCGGCCGGCGGCCGGGTGCTCGAGGTGGGATGCGGCACCGGCCTCATCCTGTTCCGCGTCGCCCCCCATTGCGAGCGCTACCGCGCGACCGACTTCTCCCCGGTCGTGCTCGACCGGCTGCGGCGGCGGATCGGCGAGTCGGGTCTCGATCTTTCCCAGGTGGAGCTGGCGCGAGCGGCGGCGGACGACTGGAGCGGCGTCGAGCCGGGGAGCTTCGACCTGGTGGTCCTCAACTCGGTGGCGCAGTACTTCCCGGACGTCGAGTACCTGCTGCGGGTGCTGGAGGGGGCGGCGCGGGCGGTGCGCCCCGGGGGCGCGGTGTTCGTCGGCGACGTGCGCAACCTCGAGCTGCTCGAGGAGCTCCAGACCTCGATCGAGCTCTTCCGGACCCAGGGAGCGGAGGGTGCGGATGGCGGAGAGACCGTGGAGAGCGCCGGCGAGTTGCGGAGCCGGGTGCGCCGGAAGATCGCGGACGAGGAGGAGCTGCTGCTCGCGCCGTCCCTCTTCCCGGCGCTGGTGGGGCACCTGCCGGGGGTCCACCGCGCCGTGGTGCTGCCCAAAGAGGGCCGCTACCGCAACGAGCTGACCCGGTTCCGCTACGACGCCATTCTCTCCGTGGGCGAATCCTCTCCGGGAGAGCCGGCGGAGCGGCGGCCCTGGCGGGCTTACGCCAACGATCCGCTGCGCGGCAAGCTGGCGCGGCGCCTGGGGCCGGAGCTGCGGCGGGCGCTCCAGGCCGAGCTGCCGGATTACATGGTGCCCGCCTGTTTCATGCTGCTCGACGCCCTGCCGCTGACCCCCCACGGCAAGGTGGACCGGGCGGCGCTCCCCGCGCCGGAGCCCCGGTCCGCCGGCGCGGAGTCCGGAGGACCGCCGCGCACGCCGGCCGAGGAGGCGCTCGCGGCGCTCTGGCGCGAGCTGCTGGGGATCGAACGGTTCGGCCGCGACGACGACTTCTTCGCCCTCGGCGGCCATTCGCTGCTGGCCACCCAGCTCGTCTCCCGTCTGCGCGACGCCTTCCATGTCGAGGTGCCGCTGCGGGCGGTGTTCGAAACCCCGACGGTCGCCGCCCTGGCGGCGTGGATCGGGCGGGAGCCCGAGGCCGCCCCCCCGCGGCGCCTCGACGGCCTGTCGCGCGAGCAGCGGTCGCGGGTCTTCGAGCAGATCCGCAAGCACCGGGAGAGCGCCGAGCCGCCGCCGGACCGCATCCCGCGCCGGCCGCCGGGCGCCGAGCCGGTCCCCGCCTCCTTCGCCCAGGAGCGCCTCTGGTTCCTCGACCGCCTGGAGCCGGGCAACACGGCCTTCAACATGGGCACCTCCCTGCGCCTGGCGGGGCGGCTGGACGGCCCGGCCCTCGAGCGGGCGCTGAACGAGATCGTCCGCCGGCACGAGGCCCTGCGCACCTCGTTCGTCGAGATCGACGGCCGGCCGGCGCAGCGCATCCTCCCCAGCCTGCGGGTCCCCTGGGCCGTAGTCGACCTGGCGGCGCTGCCGGAGGCGGCCCGCGAGTCTGAGGCCGACCGGGTCACGCGCGCCTCCCTGGCCTCCCCGTTCGACCTGGCGGCCGGACCGCTGCTCCGCGCCTCGCTGCTGCGCCTCGCGCCGGACCTCCACCTCTTCGTGCTGGAGATCCACCACATCGTCTCGGACGGCTGGTCCGCCGGGGTGATGAACCGCGAGCTGGTCGACCTCTACGGGGCGTTCGCCGCCGGCGAGCCCTCGCCGCTGCCGCCGCTCCCGATCCAGTACGGCGACTTCGCCCGCTGGCAGCGGGAGTGGCTGCGAGGCGAGACGCTGGCCGCGCAGCTCGCCTACTGGCGCGACAAGCTGGGAGGGGAGCTCGCGCCGCTCGACCTGCCGGCGGACCGCCCCCGTCCGGCCGTCCAGACCTTCCGCGGCGGCGATCTCCGGATGGAGATCCCGGCGGCGGTGGCGGGCGCCCTGCGCCGGCTCTCCCGGGCCGGCGGGGCGAGCCTGTTCATGACCCTGCTCGCCGCCTTCCAGCTTCTGCTGGCCCGCCTCTCCGGCCAGGACGACGTCGTGGTGGGCTCGCCGATCGCCGGCCGCCGCCACGCCGAAACCGAGGGGCTGATCGGTTTCTTCCTCAACACCCTGGCCCTGCGCACCTCCGTCGCGGGGAACCCCAGCTTCCGCGAGCTGCTCGACCGGGCGCGGGAGACCACGCTGGGAGCCTTCACCCACCAGGACATCCCCTTCGAGGCCCTGCTGGTGGAGCTGAAGCCGGAGCGCGACCTGTCGCGCACGCCGGTGTTCCAGGTCTTCTTCAACCTGATGAACCTGCCGGCCGGGGGGAGCGGCCTGCCGGGCTTGGAGATCGAGCCCGGGCCCGCGCCGGAGCCGGAGTCGAAGTTCGACCTCACCTTCTACGTCGCCGAGGCGGAGGAGGCGATCCACTTCAACCTGGTCTACAACGCCGACCTGTTCGATCCGCCGCGGATGGAGGAGATGCTGCGCCAGTACCGGGTGGTCCTGGAGGCCGCGGCGCGGGATCCCGAGCGACGCATCGGCGATCTCTCCCTGGTGACCCCGGAGGCCGCGGCCGTCCTGCCCGACTTGGCCCGGCCGCTCGGCGCGGAGTGGCGCGGCGCGGTTCACGAGCTGTTCTTGGAGGCGGCCCGCCGACATCCGGAGCGCGCGGCCGTGATCGACCCACAAGGGAGCTGGACCTACGGCGAGCTCGCCTCTGCCTCTGGACGCCTCGCCGCTCACCTGCGGACGGGTGGGCTGGAGCCAGGGGATCGGGTGGCGATCTGGGCCCACCGCAGCGCACCCATCTCCTGGGCGGTAATGGGCACGCTGGCTGCCGGCGGCGCCTTCGTGATGCTCGACCCGGCCTATCCCGCCGCGCGCCTGGTCGAGATCCTCCGCCTTGCAGCGCCGCGGGCTTGGCTGGCGCTGGCCGATGCTGGTGGGCTCCCTCGCGAGGTCGAGGAGCTGCTCGCCGGCTGGGAGGCAGAGGGGCGCCTGCTTGGCCGCCTTGTGCTGCCGGGCGGCGGTCCGGCTGCGGCGGGCGACCTGCTCGCGGCGTTCCCTCCTCGCATGGAGCCCGTCGCGACCGGTCCTGGTGATCTTGCGTTTGTGGCGTTCACTTCCGGGTCGACAGGCATTCCCAAGGGGATTCTCGGGCTCCATGGCCCGCTATCGCACTTCCTCCCCTGGCAGTGCGAGCGCTTCGGGCTCGCCGCGGAGGACCGCTACAGCCTGCTCTCCGGGCTGGCGCACGATCCGCTACAGCGGGACCTCTTCACCTCGCTCTGCACGGGCGCGGTGCTGTGCGCTCCAGACCCTGAGGAGATCTTTGTCCCGGGCCGCTTGGCGGCTTGGGCAGCGCGGCAGGGGATCACCGTCGCCCACCTCACTCCGGCGCTGGGCCAAGTGCTGACCGAGCCGCCGGGGGATGGCGCCGCGGCGACCCCGGTCCCGTCGCTGCGCTACGTCCTCCTGGTGGGGGACGTGCTCACCCGGCTCGACGTCGACCGCATCCACCGCCTGGCACCGGGGGTGACCTGCGTCAATCTGTACGGCAGCACCGAGACGCAACGCGCCGTGGGCTATCACGTCGTGGCTGCCGGCGCCGGAGCGGCCGGGCAGCGAGCGCGGCAGGTCCTGCCGCTCGGACTTGGCATGGAGGACGTTCAGGTCCTGGTCGTCAACGCCTCCGGACAGCTGGCCGGCGTCGGCGAGCTGGGCGAGATCTGGATGCGTAGCCCCCACCTCGCCCGCGGCTATCTGGGCGACGAGGCGCTGACGCGGGAGCGCTTTCTCCTGAATCCTTTCACCGACCCGACCGGTGGCAACGGGGACCGCGTCTACCGCACGGGGGACCTGGGCCGTTACCTGCCGAACGGCGAGGCTGTCTTCGCCGGCCGGGTGGACCAGCAGGTCAAAATCCGCGGTTTTCGCATCGAGATGGGAGAGATCCAGGCCACTATCGGTCGCCTGGAAGGGGTGCGAGAGTCGGTAGTGGTGCTCCGCGAGGAGCAGGGTAACCGCTATCTGGCGGCCTACGTGGTCCCTGAGCCTGGGGCCGAGCCGGGGCTCGCCGGCCGTTTGCGGCCGTTCCTGGCGTCCAGGCTGCCCGACTACATGGTGCCGGCCGCCTTCGTCGAGCTGCCGGCGCTCCCCTTAACCCCCAACGGCAAGGTCGACCGCCGGGCGCTGCCGGCGCCGGAGCGGCCGGACCTGGAGCCCGGCGCGGCGCCGCGGAGCCCGCTAGAGGCGAGGCTGGCCGAGCTCTGGGCCGAGCTGCTGCCTCTGGACCGCGTCGGTGCCCGCGTCGGCGTCCACGACAATTTCTTCGAGCTGGGCGGCCACTCCCTGCTGGCCACCCAGCTCGTCTCGCGCGTGCGCGCCGCCTTCGGCGTCGAGCTGGCATTGCGGCAGCTCTTCGAGAATCCCACCCTGGAAAGGCTCGCCGCGGTGATCTCCGCACAGGGCGCCGCCGGGAGCGAGGTCATCCTACGCCGGCCCCCGGGCATCGATCCCATCCCCGCCTCCTTCGCCCAGGAGCGGATGTGGCTGCTCGACCGTCTGCAGCCGGGCAACCCGGCCTACAACATCCCCTACGCCCTGCGGCTCCTGGGGGAGCTGCCGGTTCCTTTGCTGGAAGCGGCGCTCGGCGAGGTGGTGCGCCGTCACGAGTCGCTGCGCACGACGTTCCGCGATCAGGGCGGCCATCCGGTCCAGGTCATCGCTCCGGCGGGCCGCTGGGTGCTGCCCCAGGTCGACCTTTCGGCGCTGCCGGAGGGCCGGCGCCTGAGCGAGCTGCGCGACCTGGTGCAGGAGGAGGCGGCGCTCCCGTTCGATCTCGAGCGGGGGCCACTGCTGCGCAGCGCGCTGGTGCGGGTGAGCGAGGCGGATCACGGGTTGCTGGTCACCCTGCACCACGCGATCTCCGATGGCTGGTCCGTGGGGGTGATGATCCGCGAGATCATGGCGCTGTTCGCGGCCGCCCTCGCCGGGAGGCCGTCGCCGCTGCCCGCCCTCGCCATCCAGTACGCCGACTTCGCGGTCTGGCAGCGGGAGTGGCTGGCCGGGGAGGGCTGGAGCGCCAGCTCGCCTACTGGCGGCGGCGGCTGGACGGCGCTCCGGCCTCGCTCGACCTGCCGGCCGACCGGCCGCGCCCGCCGGCGCCGACCTACCGGGGCGCGCGGGCGCTCGCCGGCCTCGACCCGGAGCTCGCGGGCGAGCTGGCGCGGTTCGCCTTGCGCCACCAGGCGACCCTGTTCATGGTGATCCTCGCCGCCTTCCAGACCCTCCTGCGGCGGCTCACCCGCCAGGAGGACATCCCGGTGGGCTCGCCGATCGCCAACCGCAACCGGGCGGAGATCGAGCCGCTGGTCGGCTTCTTCGTCAACACCCTGGTGCTGCGCGGCGATCTGGCCGGCGACCCGCCGTTCCGCGAGCTGGTGGCGCGGGTGCGCGACACCACGCTCGAGGCCTACGCCCACCAGGACCTCCCCTTCGAGCTCCTGGTCGAGGAGCTGCGGCCGCAGCGCCACCTGGCGGTGAATCCGCTCTTCCAGGTGATGTGCGCGGTGCAGAACACCCCTCGCGAGGGGGTGGATCTGCCCGGCCTCTCCCTCGCCCCGCTGGATCTGGAGCTGACCACCGCCCGGTTCGACTTCGAGCTCAACGTCTGGGAGACGGGGGATTCGCTGGCGCTGCCGCTGATCTACAGCACCGAGCTGTTCGACCCGGCGACCGTGCTGCGGCTCGCCGGCGCACTCGAGACGCTGCTGCGGGGAGCCCTGGCGGACGACGGCCGGCGGCTCGCCGAGCTGCCGCTGCTGCCCGAGGCGGCGCGCCACCAGCTCGTGGTGGAGTGGAACGACACGGAACGCGCGGGGGAGCCGGCGGGCGTCCTCGATCGCTTCGCGGCTCGGGTGGCGGCCACTCCGGACGCCCTGGCCCTGGAGGCGGCGGGCGAGCGGCTGACCTACGCGGAGCTGGATCGGCGGGCCAACCGGCTGGCGCACCGGCTGCGGCGGTCCGGGGTGGGTCCAGAGGTCGCGGTGGGCCTGTTCGCCGAGCGCTCGGCGGATCTGGTGGCCGGTCTCCTGGCGGTCTGGAAGGCGGGCGGCGCTTACGTCCCCCTCGATCCGGGACACCCGCGGGCGCGGCTCGCCTACCTGCTGGAGGACTCCCGGGTGGCGGTGATCCTCGCCGGCGGCGGGACGCTTGAGGCCCTGCCGCCGGGCGCGGCTCCCGTCGTGCGGCTCGACGCCGCGGACCTGGCGGCGGAGAGCGATCTCGCGCCGGAAGGGCGGCCCCGTCCCGGCGACCTCGCCTACCGGATCTACACCTCCGGCACCACCGGCCTGCCCAAGGCCGTGCAGGTGGAGCACGGCAACCTGGCGAGCACCCTGGCCGCCGCGCAGGCGGCCTTCGGCTTCGGTCCGCGCGACCGCATTCCCTGCATCGCCTCCTCCTCCTTCGACATCTTCCTGTTCGAGCTGCTGGGGCCGCTGCTGGCGGGCGGCGCCTGCGTGCTCCTGCCGTTGCGCCCCACCCTGGACCTCGAACGCCTGGTCGACGAGCTCGGCGCGGCGACGATGCTCCACGCTGTGCCCGCGGTGATGCGCCAGGTGCTGGAGACGGCGCGGCGCCGGGGCGCCGGGGCGCCCCAGCTGCGGGCGCTGTTCACCGGTGGCGACGCCGTGCCGGCGGATCTCCTGGCCGATCTCCGGGAGGCTTTCCCGGGAGCGGCGGTCCACGAGCTCTACGGGCCGACCGAGACGGCGATCGTCTGCTCCTTCTGGACCGTCCCGGCCCATGGCCCGGTGACGCGGTCGCTCCTCGGCCGCCCCTTCGCCGGCGCGGAGATCCGCCTCCGCGACGAGGCGGGGCAGCCGGTCCCGGTCGGCGTGCCGGGGGAGATCTGGATCGGCGGCGCCGGGGTGACCCGCGGCTACTGGCGGCGCGAGGAGCTCACCCGGGAGAAGTTCGTCGAGGTGGAAGGACGGCGGTTTTTCCGCAGCGGCGACGTGGCCCGCTCCCTGCCCGACGGCGATCTGGAGTTCCTCGGCCGCGCCGACCAGCAGGTGAAGGTGCGCGGCTTCCGCATCGAGCTGGGGGAGGTGGAGGGGGCCCTGCTGCGCCAGCTCGGGGTGGAGGAGGCGGTGGCGGTGGCGCGGGAGATGGCGCCGGGGGCCGGCCGGCAGCTCGTGGCCTACGTGGTGGCCGGGGCGGCGGCCGCCATGGCGGGCCTGGAGGATGCCGCCGAGCACGTGGACCAGTGGCAGACCCTCTACGACGAGACCTACGGCCGGAGCGCCGCCGCCGACCCCACCTTCGACGTCGAGGGCTGGAACAGCAGCTACACGGGCGAGCCGATCCCCGCCGGGGAGATGCGCGAGTGGGTGGACGGGACGGTCGGGCGGATCCTCTCCCTGCTTCCTCCGGACGGCGGCCGCCGCGTGCTCGAGGTGGGTTGCGGCACCGGCCTGATCCTCTTCCGCGTCGCCCCCCACAGCGGCCTCTACCGGGGAACCGACTTCTCCCAGGTGGCGCTCGACGGTCTGCGCCGGCGGATCGGGCAGGCGGGGCTCGACCTGCCCCAGGTGGAGCTGGCGCGGGCGGCGGCGGACGACTGGAGCGGCGTCGAGCCGGGCAGCTTCGACCTGGTGATCCTCAACTCGGTGGTCCAGTACTTCCCGGATGTCCACTACCTGCTGCGCGTGCTGGAGGGCGCGGCGAGGGCGGTCCGGCCGGGCGGCGCGGTGTGGGTCGGCGACGTGCGGAACCTCGATCTCCTGGAAGCCCTCCACGCCTCGGTCGAGACTTACCGGGCCGCAGGATCGGAGAGCGTCGCCGAGCTGCGCCGCCGGGTGCGCCGGAAGGTGGCGGACGAGGAGGAGCTGCTGATCGCGCCGGCCTTCTTTCCGGCCCTGGCGGCGGCCCTGCCGGAGGTCGGCCAAGCCACGCTGCTGCCCAAGCCGGGGCGCCATCCCAACGAGCTGACCCGGTTCCGCTTCGACGTCATCCTCCACATCGGAGATCCCGGCGAGCCCCAGGAGGGCGTTTCCATCCCGGCGGGTCTCGAGCGGCGGGCCTCGGGCGATCTGGCGGCGCTCGCCCTGCTCTCCAGCGCCGAAGATGACGAGACCGTCGAGGAGCTGCGGCGGGCGATCGCCGCCCACGAGGCTCCGGCGAGCGATCCCGCGGCCGTCCACGCGGTGCCTGCGCCTGCGCCTGCACCTGCACCGGCGCCACCGCTGCCGTGGAGCGCCTACGTCAACCAGCCCCTGCGCGGCAAGCTGGCGCGGCGCCTGGTGCCGGAGCTGCGGCGCGCCTTGCAGGCCGAGCTGCCGGACTACATGGTCCCCGCGGCCATCGTGGTGCTCGACGCCCTGCCGCTGAATCCCAACGGCAAGGTGGACCGGGCGGCGCTGCCCGAGCCGGAGCCGGCGCGTTCCGCCGCGGGCTCGGCGCCGCCGCGCACGCCGGTCGAGCAGGCCCTGGCCAGCCTCTGGCGGGAGGTGCTGGGCCTGGAGGAGGTCGGCCGGGAGGACGGCTTCTTCGAGCTGGGCGGGCACTCGCTGCTGGCCACCCAGCTCGTCTCGCGGGTGCGCGCGGCCTTCCAGGTCGAGCTGCCGCTGCGGGTGATCTTCGAGGCCCCCACGATCGCCGGCCTGGCGGCGTGGATCGAGCGGGCCCGCTTGGGTTCCGGCGGCGAGGCCGTGGCGCCGCCGCTCCGCCCCGTCCCCCGCGACCGCCCGCTGCCGCTCTCGTTCGCCCAGGAGCGGCTCTGGTTCCTCGACCGCCTGCGGCCGGGCGATCCGTCCTACAACATGCCCACCGCCCTGCGCGCCCTGGGGGAGCTGTCGCCGGCCCTCCTGGAGGCGGTCCTGGGAGAGGTGGTGCGCCGCCACGAGGCCCTGCGCACGACCTTCCGGCTGCGGGACGGCCAGCCGGCGCAGGTGATCGCGCCGCCGGGGCGCTGGTGCCTGCCCCGGGTCGACCTCTCCGGGCTGCCCGAGGAGGAAGCCCGGGCCGAGACGCGGCGCCTGGTCCAGGAGGAGGCAATGCGGCCGTTCGACCTCGAGCGGGGACCCCTCCTGCGCGCCGCGCTGCTGCGGCTGGGGCCGGCGGAGCACGCCCTGCTCCTCGTCATGCATCACATCGTCTCCGACGGCTGGTCGATGGGGGTGTTCGTGCGGGAGATCACGGCGCTCTACGGAGCCGCCCGTGCCGGCCGGCCCTCGCCGCTCCCCGAGCTGCCCGTCCAGTACGCCGACTTCACGGTCTGGCAGCGCGGCTGGCTGACCGGGGCGGAGCTGGAGCGGCAGCTCGGCTACTGGCGGCAGCGGCTGGCCGGCGCGCCGGCCAGCCTGGATCTGCCGACCGACCGGCCCCGCCCGGCCGTGCCGTCCCACCACGGGGGGCGGGCCGTCGCGCTCTGGGAGCCGGATCTCGCGCGCCGGCTGGCGCGGTTCGCCCTGCGCCACGAGGTCACCCCGTTCATGCTCCTCCTCGCGGCCTTTCAGTCACTCCTGCGCCGTCTCACCGGCCAGGAGGACATCCCGGTGGGCTCGCCCATCGCCAACCGCAACCGGGCGGAGATCGAGCCGCTGATCGGGTTCTTCGTCAACAATCTGGTGCTGCGCGGGGACCTCGCCGGCGATCCGCCGTTCCGCGAGCTCCTGGAGCGCACCCGGCGCACGACCCTGGAGGCCTACGCCCATCAGGACCTCCCCTTCGAGCAGGTCGTCGAGGCGCTGAAGCCGCAGCGCACCCTGGCGGTGAACCCGCTCTTCCAGGTGATGTTCGCGGTGCAGAACGCGCCGGAGACGGCGGTGGAGCTGCCCGGCCTCTCCTTCGCGCGCCTGGCGTTCGAAAAGGACACCGCGCGGTTCGATCTCGAGCTGGGCGTGTGGGAGGTGGAGGACTCGCTGATGCTGGAGCTCGTCTACAGCACCGAGCTGTTCGACGGCACGACCCTCCAGCGCCTTGCGGTCTCCCTGGAGACGCTGCTCCGGGGGGCGCTGGCCGGCGACGGCGACGGCCGGCGGCTCTCCGATCTGCCGCTGCTGCCGGAGGCGGCGCGCCATCAGATCGTGGCCGAGTGGAACGACACCCGGCCGGCCGGGGAGCCCCGCGGCGTCGTGGAGCGGTTCGCGGCGCAGGTGGCGGCCACCCCCGAAGCCATCGCCCTGGAGACTGGAGGCGAGCGGCTGACCTACGCGGAGCTCGACCGCCGGGCCAACCGGCTCGCCCACCGGCTGCGGCGGCTGGGCGTCGGGCCCGAGGTCGCCGTCGGCCTGTTCGTCGAGCGCACCGCGGAGATGGTGGCCGGCATGCTCGGCGTCTGGAAGGCCGGCGGCGCCTATCTGCCCCTCGATCCCGGGTCTCCGCAGGAGCGCCTCGCCTACCTGCTGGAGGATTCGGCGGTGCCGCTGATCGCCGTGGGCGCGAGGCTTGCCGCGGCTCTGCCGTCTCATGAGGCGCGGGTGGTGCGGCTCGACGACGCGGGCTTGGCGGCAGAGAGCGAGCTGCCGCCGGCCGGCCTGCCCGCGCCCGGCGACGCGGCCTACCTGATCTACACCTCCGGGACCACGGGCAGGCCCAAGGCCGTCCTGGTCGAGCATGGGAACCTGGCGAGCACGCTGGCGGCCGAGCAGGAGGCTTTCGGCTTCGGGCCGGGCGACCGGACCGCCAGCCTCGGCGCGCTTACCTTCGACGTCTCCCTGCTCGAGCTGCTGGCGCCGCTCCTCTCGGGGGGGACCTGCGCCCTGCTGCCGCTGCGCCCAACGCTCGATCTCGAACGGGTGGTCGATGAAATGGGCTCGGCGACCTTCCTGCACATGGTCCCGGCGGTGATGCGCCAGGTGCTGGCGCTGGTCCGGCGCGGGGGCGTTCCGGCGCCCCGGCTGCGGATGCTGTTTCTCGGCGGCGACGCCGTGCCGGCGGACCTCCTGACCGATCTGCGGGAGACCTTCCCGCGGACGGCGATCTGGGTACTCTACGGACCCACGGAGACGGCGATCGTCTGCACCCGCTGGCTGGTGCCGGCTTCAGGGCCGGTCCGGTCGCTGCTCGGGCGCCCCTTCACCGGGGCGGAGATCCACCTTCGCGACGCCGGCGGCCGGCCGTCGCCGGTCGGCGTGGCGGGGGAGATCTGGATCGGCGGCGCCGGCGTGGCCCGCGGCTACTGGCGGCGCGAGGAGCTCACGGCGGAGAAGTACGTCACGGTGGAGGGTGGGCGGTTCTTCCGCAGCGGCGACCTCGCCCGCTCCCTGCCCGACGGTACCCTGGAGTTCCTGGGCCGGTCGGACAGCCAGGTGAAGGTCCGCGGCTTCCGCATCGAGCTGGGGGAGATCGAGGCCGCGCTGACCGGCCAGCCGGGCGTGCGCGAGGCCGTGGTCCTGGCGCGCGACGACGGCCATGGCGGCGAGCGCCGGCTGGTGGCCTACGTAGTCGCCGAGCCGGGGGTCTCCCTGGACCCCGCCGTCCTGCGCGCCGCCCTGGCCGGCCGGCTCATGGCCTACATGCTCCCCGCGGCCTTCGTCTTCCTCGGCGCGCTGCCGCTCAGCGCGAACGGCAAGGTCGACCGCCGAGCGCTCCCCGCTCCGGCGGCCGCCGAGGGCGGAGCCGGCCGGCCGGGCGTGCCGCCTCGCGACGCGCTGGAGCGCCTCCTCGCCGACCGGTTCCGTGAGGTCCTGGGGCTCGCGGCCGAACGCGAGATCGGCATCGACGAAGACTTCTTCGACCTCGGCGGCACCTCGATCACCGGAGCGATCCTCGTCTACCGCCTCCAGGAGTCCCTGGGCCGGAAGGTCCACGTGGTGGCGATCTTCGATCACCCGACCGTGGCGGCGCTCGCCGGGCATCTGCGCGAGCATCCTGCCGGAGCGGTCCCGGGCGTCCTGGTGCCGCTCCAGGAGGGCTCGCCGGATCGCCGGCCGCTCTTCTGCGTCCACCCGGTGGGGGGAGAGGTGGTGGCCTACCGCGAGCTGGCGCGCCGCCTGGGCGCCGACCAGCCCGTCTACGGCCTGCAGTCGTCCGATCCGCCGCTGGAGGACGTCCGGGAGATGGCGGCTCTCTACGTTGCCGCCGTCCGCGAGGTCCAGCCCGCGGGTCCCTACCGGATCGCCGGCTGGTCGATGGGAGGGGTGGTGGCCTACGAGATGGCCCGGCAATTGGAGGCGCGGGGGGAGACGGTCGAGACCCTGGCGCTGATCGACGCCGCCTCCCCCGCTTACTGGGCCGGCCGGACCGCGCCGGCCGACCCGGAGCTGGTGGCCCTCTTCGCCGCGGACCTGGCGCGCCTCCACGGCCTGGCCATTCCGGATGTGGACCTCTCCAATCTCGACGCGGACGGCGCGCTCGCCCTGTTCCTGGATCTCGGGCGGCAAGCCGGCCTGCTGCCGCCGGACCTCGAGCCGGCGGAGCTGCGGCGGCTGTTCAACCGTTTCCGGGCCAACCGCCGCTCCCTGGCAACCTACGCTCCACACCCTTACGCCGGCGATGTCGACCTGTTCCGTGCCGCCGGCCGCGCCGCGAGAATGGAGGAGGATCCGACCTTAGGCTGGGGCGAGTTGTTGACCGGGGGCCTGAGGGTCTCCGAGCTCCCAGGCGACCACTACACCATTCTCAGGGAAGAGGTGGAATCCCTGGCCGGCCCGCTCCGGACGCTGCTGGCGGCGGGCAGTGAGATGGGGACATGACCAAGATCGACCGGCTGGCACTGTTGAAGAATCTCTCGCCGGCAGAGAAGGCGCTCCTCGCCCAGAAATTGCGCGAACGGAAAGCCACGGCCGGGGTGGCGACCGAGAACCGGCATTCCCCGGCGGGACGGAATCGGGTCCATTCCCCTCTCTTCCGGCCAGCGGCGAATGTGGCTGGCCCAGCAGATGGACCCGGAGAGCCCGGCCGCCAACCTGCTGGTGCCCCTCCGGCTGGATGGGACGCTCGACGTTCGAGCCCTCGCCATGGGGTTGACCGAGGTGACGCGCCGCCACGAGGTCCTGCGCATGGGGATCGAGGCGCCGGACGGCGAGCCGGTCCCCACCCTCAGGCCGACCGAACCGCTGCCGCTGCCGATCATCGATCTGGCGGGCCTGCCCGGTCCGCTCGCCGAAGAGGAGAGCCTGCGGCTTGCCGCCGCCGAAGCCGGCCGCCCGTTCGACCTCTCCCGGCCGCCAGTGATGCGAGCCAAGCTGGCGCGGACCGCCGCCGGCTCGCACCTGCTGCTCCTGACTCTGCACCACGTGGCGGCGGACGGCTGGTCGATCGCCATCCTGGTCCACGAGATGGTCGCGCTCTATGGCGCCTTCGCGGCCGGCCTGCCGTCGCCTCTTCCCGAGCTGCCCGTCCAGTACGCGGACTACGCGGTCTGGCAGCAGGGCCGCCTGGCCGCCGGGGAGCTCGCCGCGGATCTCCTCTACTGGCGGCAGCGCCTGGCCGGCCTGCCTCCGCTGGATCTGTTGCGGGACCGCGACCGCCCAGCCGCCTCCGCTACCCGTACGGTGCGCCCGTCCCTGGTCCTGCCGGCAGGCTTGAGCGACCGGCTGCAGGAGCTTGCGAGGCAGGAGAGGGGGACGCTGTTCATGGCTCTGGCCGCCGCCTTCGCCGTCTTTCTCGGACGCCTCGCGGAGCAGGACGACGTCGCCTTCGCCACGCCGATCGCCGGCCGCACCCGGTCGGAGACGGAAGGCCTGATCGGCTTTTTCGTCAATACCCTGGTCTTGCGGGTCGACCTTGGCGGCAACCCGACCTTGCGCCACCTGATGGTACGCCTGCGGGCCACCCTCGCCGAGGCCCACGGCCACCAGGAGCTTCCCTTCGAGCGCCTGGTGGAGGAGCTGGCGCCCGAGCGGCGGGCCGGCCGCCATCCCCTGGTGCAGGCCCTGCTCGCCTTCCAGAACGTTCCGCAGGAGATCCCGTCTCTCCCCGGGCTCACGGTGAGCACCGTCGAGGTGAAGGCCGGCGTGGCCCTGTTCGATCTGGCCCTGCAGGTGGAGCCCTGGGAGGGGGGGCTCCTGGCCAAGCTGGAGCTCGACGAAGCCCTCTGGGGCGCTGCGGCAGTGTCGCGCCTGCCGCAGGCGCTCGGAGCCCTGCTCGCCGCGGCTGCGGCCGACCCGGACCTGCCGGTGCGGGAGCTGCCGTTCCTCTCCGCCGCCCAGCGGCGGCAAGTCCTGGCGCCCCCTGTCCTGAACGGAGCTCCGGCCGCGACTTCGGACGCGCCCCGCCCGGCCCCGCCGCGGATCCCCGCGGGCGAGATGGTTGGGCGCGTGGCCGCCATCTGGGCGGAGGTCCTCGGCCTGCCCGAAGTGGGAGAGCACGATAGCTTCTGGCAACTGGGGGGGCACTCGCTGCTGGCCGCCCGGGTGACCGCCCGGGTGCGTCAGGACTTCGGAATCGACCTTCCCCTGCGGGTCCTGTTCGAGGCTTCCACCCCCGCCGAGCTGGCCGCCGTTCTCGCAGGGAGGGCCGGAGGGCCGCTGGCGGAAGCCTCGCCGCTCCTCCGCGCCGAGCGCGATCGGGACCGTCCCCTGCCGCTCTCCTTCGGCCAGCAGCGCCTCTGGTTCCTCCACCAGCTGGCGCCCGAGAGCCCGGCCTATAACATCCCTCTCGCCGTACGGATGGACGGCGCGCTGGACGCCCGCGCCCTGGCGGCCGCGTTGACCGAGGTGGTGCGGCGCCACGAAGTGCTGCGCACGGCGATCGTCACTCGCCGAGGGGAGGCGACCCAGGAAATCGCGCCCCCGGCGCTTCTGCCGATGCTCAGGGCCGATCTCTCGGCACTCCCGACGCCACGGCGGGAGAAGGAGGCGCGCCGCCTCGCCGCCGAGGAGGGGCACCGCCCCTTCGACCTCACCCGGCCGCCGCTTCTGCGCGTCCTGCTGGTGCAGCTTGGCGACGCCGCGCACCTGCTGGCCTTTGACCTCCACCACATCGCCGGGGACGGCTGGTCCGGGTCGATCCTGGTGCGCGAGACCGGAGCGCTCTATAGCGCCTTCGCCGCCGGTCTGCCGTCGCCCTTGCCCGAGCCGTCCCTCCAGTACGCGGACTACGCGCGCTGGCAGCGCGCGGAGCTGACCGGCGAGACCCTGGCCCGCCTGCTCGCCTACTGGCGGGAACGCCTGGAGGGCCTTCCCCCCCTGGCGCTCCCCACCGACCGGCCGCGCCCTGCGGTCGAGAGCTTCCGTGGCGCGCAGCGGAGCCGGCGGATGCCGGCGGGTCTGGCTTCGAGCCTGGAACGGCTGGCCGGAGATCAGGGGGCGACCCTGTTCATGGTGCTCGCGGCGGGGCTGGCCGCCCTGCTCGGCCGCCTTTCCGGCCAGGAGGACTTCGGCCTCGCCGCTCCGGTCGCGGGCCGTACCCGCACCGAGCTCGAAGGGCTGATCGGGTTCTTCGTCAATACCCTGGTCCTGCGCGCCGATCTGACGGGCGATCCGCCCTTCGTCGAGCTGCTGGGACGGATGCGGGAAACCGCGCTCGCCGCCTTTTCCCACCAGGACCTCCCCTTCGAGCGGCTGGTGGAAGAGATCGGAGCGCGGCGCGACCCCGCGCGCCAGCCCCTCGCCCAGGCCCTGATCGTCTTCCAGAACACACCCCTGGAGCCTCTCGTTCTCCCCGGGCTCACCCTGACCCCGGAGGAGATCGACGGCGGTACCGCCAAGCTGGACCTGTCGCTGAGCCTGGGGCGGGACGAGGAGGGGCTCGACGCCGGCCTGGAGGTCAACCGGGACCTCTTCGATCCCGCTACGGCCGCGCGAATGCTGGAGCAGCTCGAGGTGCTGCTTGCCGCGGCGGGCGACGATCCGCGCCTGCCGGTCTCGGCCCTGCCGCTCCTCTCACCGGCCGCCCGGCACCAGGTGGTCGTGGAGTGGGACCAGCGGCACGACGGCGAGCTTCGCGCGGTGCCCCATCTGCCGCCTCTCCATAGCCTCTTCGAGGCCGTCGCGGCCTGCCGGCCGGAGGCGGTGGCCGTCACGGGAGAGACGGACAGCCTGACCTACGGCGAGCTCGACCGCCGCGCCAACCGCCTGGCCCGCCACCTGCGCGCCCTGGGGGTCGGTCCGGAGACACGGGTGGGGCTCTGCCTCCCCCCTTCGCCGGAGCTGGTGATGGCGATCCTGGCGATCCTCAAGGCGGGCGGCGCCTATGTCCCGCTCGACCCTGGATATCCGAAGGAGCGCCTGGCTTTCCTGCTGGAGGATTCCCGCGCGCCCCTGGTGGTCACCCGTTCCGAGCTGGCCGGGAGCCTCGACGGTCCAGGGCGGGTGCTCCTGGACGCCGAGGACCGGCTGGTCGCCGGCCTCTCGGCCCGCCCGCTGAGCGATGCCAGCGGCGCCGGTCCGGACCATCCGGCGTACGTCATCTACACCTCCGGCTCGACGGGTCACCCCAAGGGGGTGGCCGTCACCCATCTGAACGTGGCTCGGCTCTTCGCGGCGACGGCTCCCGGATTCGGCTTCGGCGAGGGGGACGTCTGGACTCTGTTCCACTCCTTCGCCTTCGACTTTTCGGTCTGGGAGATCTGGGGCGCTCTCCTCCATGGCGGCCGCCTGGTGGTGGTCCCCTATTGGGTGAGCCGCGCTCCCGACGCCTTCCTCGGCCTCATCCGCCGCGAGGGGGTGACGGTGCTCAACCAGACCCCGTCGGCGTTCCGGCAGCTCATCCCCGTCGCCTGCCGCGATGGAGCGGATGCCGCGGGAGACCTTCCCCTGCGCTGGGTGATCTTCGGCGGTGAGGCGCTCGATCCCCGCCACCTCGCCCCCTGGTTCGAGCGCTTCGGCGACCGCTCCCCCCGGCTGATCAACATGTATGGCATCACCGAGACGACGGTGCACGTCACCTGGCGGCCCCTCGCCGCGGCGGACGCCGGCACCGCGCGGAGCCCCATCGGCAGGCCGATTCCAGACCTCTCCATCCGGCTCCTCGACCGCACGCTCCGGCCGGTTCCCATCGGCCTCCCCGGCGAAATCTGCGTCGCCGGCGCGGGCGTTGCCCGCGGTTATCTCGGCCGGCCGGAGCTGACCGCGGAACGCTTTCTTCCCGATCCGTCCGCCATGCTCCCCGGCGAGCGCCTCTATCGCTCGGGGGATCTCGCCCGGTGGCTTGCCGGTGGCGATCTGGAGGTGCTCGGGCGGATCGACAGCCAGGTCAAGGTGCGCGGATTCCGCATCGAGCTGGGAGAGATCGAGGCGGCCCTGGAGAGCCATCCGGGGGTGCGGGAGAGCGCCGTCCTGGCCCCCGAGGGGGAGAATGGCGAGCGGCGGCTGGTGGCCTGGGTGGTACCAAGGGGGGAGGCCGTCCCGGCGGCCGGGCTGCGGGCCTTCCTTCAGGACCGGCTCCCCGGCCACATGGTGCCGGCGGCCTTCGTGGCCCTGCCCGCCCTGCCCCTGACCCGCCACGGCAAGCTCGACCGCGCCGCCCTCCCCGCGCCCGGCTTCGCCGCCGTCTCCGCCGCGCCCTTCGCGCCTCCCGAAACCCCGGTGGAGCGGGCCGTCGCGGCGAGCTGGGGGGAGGTGCTCGACCTGCCCCGGGTCGGCCTGGACGACGATTTCTTCGCTCTCGGCGGCGACTCGATCCGCGCTATCCAGGTCCGCGCCCGGGCCGAGGAGCGAAGGGTGCTCTTCACCCTTCAGGACCTGTTCCGGTTTCCCACTGTGCGCGCCCTCGCCCGCGCCGTCCGCACCGTCGCGGAGGGATCCGCCGGAGAGGAGCGGACGGGCGTGCCGGCCGCCGGCGACCTCCTCTCCCCCGAGGACCGGGCGCGGCTTCCCGAGGGGATCGAGGACGCCTTTCCGCTGGCGCGCACCCTGGCCGGGCTGGTCTTTCATAGCGAGTACAGCCCGGACTACCTGATCTATCTGACCAGCTTTCACCTCCAGGTTCCCTTCGACGCCGGGTGCCTGCAAGAGGCGCTCACCCGGATGGTCGCCCGCCATCCCATCCTGCGCAGCTCCCTTGCCCTGGAGGGCTTCTCCGAGCCCCTGCACCTGGTCCATGGGGAAGTCTTCGTCCCCCTGGAGGTGGAGGACCTGCGGCATCTGGCGCCGGAGGAGCAGGAGGAGGCCTTCGACCGCTGGTTCGCCGCCGAGCAGCGCCGCAAGTTCGACTGGCGCCACCCCCCCCTGGCGCGCCTCCGGGTCCATCGGCGCGACGACGAATCCTTTCAGCTCACCCTCTCCGAGCCCTTCCTGGACGGCTGGAGCGTGGGGCTCTTCCTCACCGAGCTGTTCCATCGCTACCTGGTCCTGCTGCCCGCCGGCGTCGTCCCCGCCGCCGCTGAGCTGGCTCCTCCGGACGACCGGCCGCTCGCCGCCGCCTACCGCGACTACGTGGCGCTGGAGCGCGAGGCTCTGGCCTCCACGGAGTGCCGGCTCTACTGGGACCGGCGCATGGACGGCGGCGGCGCCGGACGGTTGCCGGCGAGCCCGGTCAACCGGCGCGCGCCGGACCCGGGGCAGTCCCTGGTGGGGCGCCGGGAGGTGCCGGTTTCGGCAGCGGTCTCGGACGGCCTGTGGGCCGCCGCCCGCGCCGCCTCGGCGCCGCTCAAGAACCTCCTCCTGGCCGTCCATCTGAAGGCCCTCTCCTTCCTCACCGGCAGCAGCGACGTGGTCTCCGGCGTGCTCGCCAACGGCCGCCCCGAAGGAGCGGACGGCGACCGGGTGATCGGCGGCTTCCTGAACGCCATGCCCTTCCGGGTCGACCTCGCCCCGGGCTCGTGGCTCGCTCTGGCCCGCCAGGTCTTCGACGCCGAGCGCGAGCTCCTCGCCTACCGGCGCTTTCCCCTCTCCGAGCTGCAGCAGAAGCAGCCGGGCGTCGGCCGGCCGCTGTTCGACACCCTGTTCAACTTCACCCATTTCCACGTCTACGACCGGCTGGCGCGCTTCCCCGGGCTGACGGTGCTCGCGGGCGGGGGCACGGAGCAGACGTATTTTCCCCTCACCGTCCAGTTCAACGTCCAGGAGCTCACCCACGGCGTCACCCTCGCTTTCGACCACCCCCTCGCCGACCTGGGCGCCCTCGAGGTGGAGGCGATCGCGGCGCGCTACTCCCGCATCCTGGACGCGGTCGCGGCGGACCCCGGCGCACCTCACGACGCCCTCTGCCTGCTCGACGCACGCGAGCGGCAGCAGATCGTGGTCGAGTGGAGCGCCACTCCCGGGCCGCCGGGTGCCGGGCGGGCCGTGCACGAGCTGTTCGCGGAGCAGGCGGCGCGCACTCCGGAGGCCCCGGCGCTGCTCTGGGGCGAGGAGACGGTGGCCTACGGCCAGCTGGCGGCGCGGGCCGGCCGGGTGGCGCGCCGCCTGCTCGACCTCGGCCTGCCCCCCGAGGCGCGGGTGGCGGTCCTCCTCGACCGCTCCCCGGACCTGGTGGCGGCCATCCTGGGAGTCCTCCAGGCGGGGGGCGCCTACGTCCCCCTGGACCCCGACTATCCGCGGGAGCGCCTGGACGCCATGCTGGGCGACTCCGGCGCCCGGGCGCTGGTGACCCGCCGGGGCCTCGGGCCCTGGGATCAAACGGGGGAGACGCCCTTCCGGATCGACCTGGAGGAGCTCGCCGGGCCCGCTCCCGCGTTCCCGGCCGAGCTGCCCGGGGTCGATCCGGCCCAGCTCTTCGTGGTGATCTACACCTCCGGCTCCACGGGACGCCCCAAGGGGGTGGCGGTGGAGCACCGGAGCGTCTCGGCCTTCCTCGCCGGCACCGCCGCCCTCCATCCGCCGGAGGAGCTGACCGGCATGCTGGCGGGGGCCTCGGTCTGCTTCGACCTCTCGATCTTCGAGATCTTCCTCCCGCTCACCCAAGGGGGCGCCGCCGTCCTGGCGGCGAGCGCGCTCGACCTGCCGCGTCTGCCGGCCCGCGATGCCGTGCGGCTGGCGGCCTTCGTCCCGTCCTCCGGGGCCGAGCTGCTGCGCGGCGACGGCATCCCCACCGGCGTCCGCGCCATCTTCATGGGGGGCGAGGCGCTCCCCCCGGGGCTCGCCCGCGCGTTCCTGGAAGCTCCGGGGCGCCGCCTGTTCAACGCCTACGGTCCAACCGAGGCGACGATCTACGCCATCCTCGCCAGGATTGACGCCGGGGAGACCGGGACGCCGCCCATCGGCCATCCGGTCCCAGGCGGCCGGGCTCTCCTGCTCGACGCCGACCTGCAACCGGTCCTCCCGGGCGTGCCGGGGGAGATCTGGCTCGGCGGCCGCGGTCTCGCCCGCGGCTATCTCGGCCGGCCGGACCTCACGGCCGAGCGTTTCCGGCCCGATCCCTGGGGAGCCCCCGGCGGGGAGCCCGGCGGACGCCTCTACCGCACCGGCGACCTCGGCCACCGGCGGCCGGACGGGCAGATCGAGTTCCTGGGCCGGCGGGACAACCAGGTCAAGGTGCGCGGCTTCCGCATCGAGCTGGGGGAGGTCGAGTCGGCCCTCGCGCGCCACCCGGGGATCGAAGCGGCCGTCGTCCTCGACTCCCGCGATCCGGCTGCGCCCGGCGAGGCGCGGCTGATCGCCTACGCCGTCCCGCGGCGGGGGCTGCCGGCGTCCGGGCCCTGGGCGGCGGAGTTGCGCGGCTTCCTGCGCCGGCTCCTGCCGGCCTACATGGTCCCCTCCGACTTCGTGGTGCTCGACGCCCTGCCATTCACCGCGACGGGCAAGGTGGACCGCCGGGCGCTGCCCGCGCCCGGGACGCCCGCGCCCGGAACGGGGGGGCCGGCGGCGGCCCGCCCCTGGACGGCACCGCGGACGCCGGTGGAGGAGGTTCTATGCGGCCTCTGGGCGCAGGTGTTCAGGCTGCCGCGGGTGAGCGCGGACGACGACTTCTTCGATCTGGGCGGCCATTCCCTGCTCGCCACCCAACTGATTTCCCGCCTGCGCGAGACTTTCGCCCTGGAGCTGCCGCTGCGGGCCCTGTTCACCGCGCCGGGGCTCGCCGATCTGGCGCGCGAGATCGAGCGCGCCCTGCGCGAAGGGGAGGGGATCGTGGGGTCCCCCCTCGCGCCCCAGCCCCGTCCGGACGGAGGCGTCCCGCTCTCCTTCTCCCAGCAGCGCCTCTGGTTCCTCGACCGCCTGGAGCCGGAGAGCCCCTTCTACAACGTGCCGCTGGCCGTCCGGCTGCTCGGCCGGCTCGATCTGCCGGCGCTGGCGGCCGCCCTCGGCGAGATCGTCCGGCGCCACGAGGCCCTGCGCACCCGCTTCGTGGAGATCGCGGGGCGGCCGGTGCAGGTGGTCGAAAGGGAGGTCGTGGTCGCGATTCCCGTCTCCGACCTCTCGGGCTTGCCGGCCGCCGGCCGTGAGACCGAGGCGGCGCGGCTCGCCCGTGCCGAGGCGCGCCGGCCCTTCGACCTGGAACGGGGCCCGCTGCTGCGCGTGTCGCTGCTGCGCCTCGGCGCGGAGGAGAGCCTGCTGCTCGCCGTCTTCCACCACATCGTTTCGGACGGCTGGTCCCTGGGGGTCTTCCTGCGCGAGACCGCGGAGCTCTACCGGGCCGCCGCCGCCGGAGAGCCCTCGCCGCTGCCGCCGCTGCCCCTCCAGTACGCCGACTTCACCCTCTGGCAGCGCGGCTGGCTCGCCGGCGAGGCCCTGGACCGGCAGCTCGGCTGGTGGCGCCGGCAGCTCGCGGACGTGCCGCCGCTGGCGCTCCCCACCGACCGGCCGCGTCCGGCCACCCCCGCCTACCGTGGCGCCCGCTGCCCGCTCGCCCTGCCGCCGGCCGCGGCCGCGGAGATCGCGGGGCTCGCCCGGCGCGAGGGCGCCACCCTGTTCATGACCCTCCTCGCCGCCTTCTCGGCGGTGCTCGGCCGCTGGGCGGGGCAGGAGCTGCTGGCCGTGGGCACGCCGGTCGCCAACCGCACCCGCGTCGAGCTGGAGCCGTTGATCGGCTTCTTCGTCAACACCCTCGCCCTGCGGGCGGACCTCTCGGGCGATCCCACCGGCCGGACCCTCCTCGGCCGCTGCCGCGAGATGGCGCTCGGCGCCTACGCCCACCAGGACCTGCCGTTCGAGAAGCTGGTCGAGGAGCTGCGCCCGAGCGCGACCTCGCCCGGGCGCCGCTCTTCCAGGCCCTGCTCTCGCTCCAGAACACCCCGCCGGCGGACTTCGAGCTGCCCGGCCTGACGCTCGCCCCGGTCGCGATCGAGCCGGGGACCGCCAAGTTCGACCTCACGCTGTCGGCGATGGAGACCCCCGAGGGGATCGGCGCCTGGCTGGAGCACGACGCGCATCTCTTCGACCACGCCACGGCCGCGCGCCTCGCCGGGCACTTCGCGGCGGTCCTCCAGGGCCTGGCCGCCGACCCCGGCCGCCGGCTCTCCGAGCTGCCGCTCCTTGCCGCGGGAGAGCGCCAGCAGACCCTCCGCGAGTGGGCGGAGCCGTCGCCCCTGCCGCCCGGCGTGGAGGGTGTGGAGGGCCTGGGGATCGCGGACCGGATCGCCGCCCAGGCGCGGCGGACCCCGGACGCGGTGGCCGTGGCGCAGGGGGACCGCGAGATCACCTACCGCGATCTCCACGATCGTGCCGGCCGCCTCGCCGGCAGCCTCCGCGCCCGCGGCGTGGGGCCGGAGGTCGCGGTGGCGATCCGGCTCCCCAAGAGCCCCGAGGCGATCGTCGCCATCCTGGCGGTGCTGCGGGCGGGCGGGGCCTACCTGCCCCTCGATCCCGCCTACCCGGAAGAGCGCCTGGCCTGGATGGCCGCCGACGCCGGCGCGGTCCTGACGTTAGACGAGGCTGACTTCTCCGTGACGGCCCACCAGGATCCGGGGCCGAGGCTTGCGGTTCCGGGCCCCATGGCGCCGTCCGCCTCGCCGGCCTACGTGCTCTACACCTCCGGCTCCAGCGGCCGGCCGAAGGGGGTGGTGGTGACGCGCGCCGGCCTGCTCGCCTCGACCCAAGCCCGGCTGGAGGGGTACACCGCCCCGGTCTCCGCCTTCCTGCTGATCCCCTCCCTGGCGTTCGACAGCTCGGTGGCGGGGCTCTTCTGGACCCTCTGCCAGGGGGGCACGCTCGTCCTCCCCGGCGAAGGGGAGGCGGCCGATCCGGTCCGCCTGGCGGGCTCGTCGAGGCGCGGCGGGTCTCGCACTGGCTGGGGATCCCATCGCTCTGGAGGATGATCCTGGACGCGGCCCCCTCCCGGCGGCTGCGCTCGCTGGCGGCGGTGATCGTGGCCGGCGAGCCCTGCCCGGCCGATCTCCCCCGGCGCCACGCGGCCGCCCTCCCCGGCGTGCCGTTGCTCAACGAGTACGGCCCCACCGAGGGGACGGTCTGGGCCACCGCCGGCGAGCTGGTGGCGGGGGAGCGGATCACCATCGGCCGGCCGATCGCCGGCACCCGGGTGCTGCTGCTGGACCGCGGGCTCGATCCGGCGCCGGCCGGGGTGCCGGCCGAGCTCTTCCTCGGCGGCGCGGGGCTGGCGCGCGGCTACCTCGGCCGCCCGGACCTCACCGCCGAACGGTTCGTGCCCGACCCGTGGTCCGCCGGGCCCGGGGCGCGCCTCTACCGCACCGGCGACCTCGCCCGCTGGCTCCCCGACGGCCGCCTGGATCTCCTGGGCCGCGCCGACGACCAGGTGAAGATCCGCGGTTTCCGCGTCGAGCCGGGAGAGGTCGAGGCCGCCCTGGAGCGCTGCGCGGGAGTCCGCCAGGCCGCCGTGGGGGTCCGTGAGCTCCCCTCCGGCGACCGCCGCCTCACCGCCTGCGTGGCCGCCTCCGGCGACCTCGATCCGGAGGCGCTGCGCCGCGACCTCGCCGGCCGGCTCCCCGCCCACATGATCCCCGCCGAGCTGGCCATCGTGGAGACTCTGCCCCTGTCGCCCAACGGCAAGGTGGACCGCGAGGCCCTGAAGCGCCTCTTCGCCGCCCGCGCCGCCGCCCCCCGGAGCGCCGAGCCGCCGGCCGGCGATCTCGAGCGGCGGCTGGCCGCGATCTGGGAGGAGCTGCTGGACATCCGCGGGGTGGGCCGGGGGGACGGCTTCTTCGATCTCGGCGGCCACTCTCTCCTGGCCGTGGAGCTGCTGGCGCGGATCGAGCGCGACCTCGGCCGGCGGCTCCCCCTGGCCGCCCTGTTCCGGGGCGCCACCCTCGCCTCGCTGGCCGCGGCGATCAACACTGGGGCGCCGGCGCCCGCCGCGTCCCCGCTGGTGCTCCTCCAGGAGGGGAGCGGACGCCCCTTCTTCTGCTTCCACCCCCTCGGCGGCCGCGTCTCCTGCTATGCCGACCTCGCCCACCGCCTCTCCGGGCGCCCGCTCTACGGCATGGAGTCGCTGAGCCAGACGGCCAGCCTGGAAGACCTCGCGGCCCGCCACGCCGGGGAGATCCTCGGCGTGCAGCCGCGCGGCCCCTACCTCCTGGGCGGCTGGTCCTTCGGCGGCGTGGTGGCCTGGGAGACGGCGCGCCGGTTGGAGAGCCTGGGGCACGAGGTGGGGCTCCTCGTCCTGATCGACTCCCGCCCCCACGACCCCCATACCCCCATGTCCCCCATGCCGCCGGACCTCGGCGACGCCGCTCTCGACGCCCTGCTGGGCGCCGAGGCGGGAGTGGAGGAGGAGTCTCTGCCCGGGCTCCGCGCGGTGGTGCGCGCCCATCTCCAGGCCCTGCGGGGCTACCGCTCCCAGCCCGTGGCGGCTCCGGTGGCTCTCTTCCTGGCGGCGGACCGGCGGGGCGGCGTGGAGGCGGCTGCCGGCCACGCCGCTCTCTGGCGCCCCTTGGCCGCCGGTGGCCTGGAGGTCGAGATCCTTCCCGGCGACCACTTCCATCTCCTCACCGGACCCGCGGCGGACCTCCTGGCGGCGAAGCTCGGCGCGAGATTGGCGCAATCCGATGATCAGCCTGCGTGAGGTGATGGATCTGGTCTCGCGGCCGGGGATCCTCTCGTTCGGCATCGGTCTGCCGGCGGCCGAGCTGTTCCCGCGCGAGGCCCTGGCCGAGGCGAGCCGCAGCGTGCTGCAAGGGGACCCGTCCAGCCTGCAGTACGGCGTCCCCTACCGCCCCCTCAAGAGCCGGATCGTCGAGCTGATGGCTCTGCGGGGCGTCCGCTGCTGCGAAGAGCAGATCTTCCTGACCTCCGGCGCCCAGCAGGGGATGGACCTGCTCAGCCGGTTGCTGCTCGCGTCGGGCGGCGAGGTGATGACCGAATGGGCGATCTACGACGGCATCCTGTCGGCGGTCCGCCACCAGCGCCCGGAGGTCCTGACGGTCGCGGCCGACCCCGAGGCGGGGATCGACGTCGACGAGGTCGAGTCCCGGCTTGCCCGCGGCGCCCGGCCGGCGTTCCTCTATCTCATCCCCTGCGGGCACAATCCCCTCGGCGCCACCCTGAGCCTGGAGGCCCGCCAGCGGCTCGCCATCCTTGCGCGCCGCTATCGCGTGCCCCTGATCGAAGACGACGTCTACGGCCTCCTCTACTACGGAGAGCCGCCGCCGCCGGCGGTGCGCGCCTTCGAGGACGATTGGGTCTACTACCTGGGATCGTTCTCCAAGATCCTGGCGCCGTCGCTGCGGGCCGGCTGGGTGGTCGTTCCCGCGTCGATCGCGGCCCGCCTCTCCCCCCTGAAGCATGCGGTCGATCTCGATACCCCTTCACTGAGCCACCGGATCATCACGGCTTACCTGGAGACGGGAGGCCTCTCCACCCACCTGGAGACCCTGCGCGGCGAATACCGGCGCCGGCGCGACGCGATGCTGTCGGCGCTCGGCGAGCACCTCCCCTCCGAGGTCCGCTGGAGCCTGCCCACCAGCGGCATGTTCGTCTGGGTCGAGCTTCCCCGAGGGGCTGGACGCCTCCGAGCTGCTCCGGACCGCCGTCGAAACCGAGAGCGTCGCCTTCAGCCCGGGGGTGATCTTCTGCTCCGGCGAGCGGGAGAAGGGGCGCCGCTGCCTGCGGCTGGCCTTCACCAACCACTCTCCGGAGCGGATCACAGAGGGGGTAAGGCGCCTGGGCCGTGTGATCCAGCAGGCGCGGAGCTCGTAGGGAACGGCGACCCATCCGTCGACGACGCTGACGAATTGCGCGGGAGCACTCTATCGGCGGCGGCCGTACCCAGGTGTCTTTAGGAGCCGGGCCGGTAGAGCGTTCACGAATCGCTCTCCTGCCGCATGGCAAGCATCGGCTGCACGGCCGCGGCGCGACGGGCGGGCAGCCAGGTAGCGACCAGTGCGATCAGGGCGAGCGCCAGCGCGGCGGTCGCGAAGGCGACGGCGTTGCCCGGCTCGATTCCATAGAGAAGCGAGGCGATCCAGCGGGCTGCCGCGAAGGCGGTTACGAGGCCGAGCGCGATCCCCGCCGCGACCAGGGCCATGCCGCGGCCGACGAACAACCGGAGCACCTGGCCGCGCCCGGCGCCGATGGCCATGCGGATGGAGATCTCGCGCCGCCGTTGCGCCACGGAGTAGGAGATCACTCCATAGATCCCGATCACCGCGAGAGCCAGGGCGATCACCCCGAAGAGCGCCAGCAGCGCGGCGCCGGCCCGGGGCGCCCAGAGGAGCTCGCCAACGACGTCGTCCATGGAACGGATGCGGTCCAGGGCGAGCCCGGGTTCCTGGGCCTGGATCTCGCGGCGTACGGCGCCGATCAGGCCGGCGGGATCTCCCGAGGTGCGCACGTGCAGGGTAACGGCGGAGGAGTAGTGCTGCTCGATGGGCAGATAGGCGTAGAGCTGGGGTCCCTCGCTCAGGGAGTTGTAGCGGAGGTCCTCGACCTCGCCCACGACCTCCACGATCTCCCGCGTGGGCATCATGGAGAAGCGGCGGCCGACCGGGTTCACGCCGGGCCAGAGCGTCTCGGCCATGGTGCGGTTGATCACCGCCACCTCGGGCGAGCCGGCCCGGTCGTTGCCGGTGAGGAACCGTCCGCGCAAGAGCCGCAGGCCCATGGTCTCGAAGTACCGGGGGCTCACCGCGTTCGGCTGCAGGATGAGGGGGCGCTCCGGGTCGGGCTCCTGGCCCTCGAGCGAGATGGTGCGCCGCAGCGCCTGGTCCGCCAGGACGAGGCTCTCGGCCACGGCCGTCGACCGCACGCCGGGGAGGGCCGCGACCCGCTCCTCCAGCCGGCGCAGGAAGGCGCGCCCGCGCGCCTCGTCATAGCCGCGGTCGTCCAGGTCGAAGGAGGCCACCACGAGATGCCGGCGCTCGAACCCGGGGTCGAGCCGTTGCGCCTTGCCCAGGCTGAGCAGGAAGAGGGCCGCGCTCACCAGCGAGATCAGGGCGAGCGCCACCTGGCCGACGACGAGCAGGCCGCGCAGCTCCAGGCGGCCGCGGGGCGCCGGGGCGTTGGCCTCCTTGAGCGCGGTCACCAGATCGGGCCGGGTCGCTTGCAGGGCCGGCACCAGCGCGAAGAGCAGGACGGTGACGAGGGAGAGGAGCAGGGTGTAGAGGAGGACGGGCGGATCGAGGCCCAGCTCGAGGTCCGCCGGCAGATATGGCGAGTCGAAGGTGCCGATGATGCGCAGCAGGAAGGCGGCGAAGAGCAGCCCGGCGGCGCCCGAGGCGAGGGCCAGCAGGACCCCCTCCAGGAGGAGCTGTCGCATGAGCTGGTCGCGCCGGGCGCCGAGGGCGAGGCGGACGGCGATCTCCCGCCGGCGGCCGGCCGCGCGGGCGAGGAGCATGTTCGCCACGTTGCCGCATGCCACCAGCAGGACCAGGCCCACCACCGCGGTGAGCAGCGCGCCGGCGCGCACGTAGACGTCCCGCTGGTCGGGATCGACCCGCACCTCGGTGAGGGGCAGGAGTCGGAGGCCCCGCCCCGTGTTCATGTCCGGGTAGTCCCGGGCCAGGCGGGCGGTGATCGTCCGCAGCTCCGCCTCGACCTGGCCACGCGTGACGCCGTCCTTCATCCGCCCCACCACGCCGAGCATGGTGGCCCGCCGCACCTGGAAGAAGGGGCGGAAGCGCCGCGGCAGCACGATGTCGTGGAGGGCGAGCGGCACCCAGAAGTCAGTGCGCGAAAGGCCGCCGGTGCCGGTGAAGCCGCGGGGACCGACGCCGATCACCGTGAAGGGGTGGCCGTCGATCTCGATCTTCCGGCCGAGGACGCCGCGGCTGGCGCCGAAGCGGCGGCGCCAGAGGGAGTCGCCCAGAACAACCACGGCGCGGGCGTCGCCGGCCCTGTCCTCCTCGGGAGCGAAGGCGCGGCCGAGGGCCGGCCGCACGCCGAGGGTCTCGAAGTAGTCGCCCGAGACCATCTCGCCGCCGAGCCGCTGGGGCGGGCCGTCCCCGGAGAGGCCGAGCGTCACCGGTGTGGCGCTCACCAGGTGGGAGAAGACGGTGTTCGAGTCCCGGTAGTCGACGAAGTTGGGATAGGAGACGAAGAAGGTTCCCGGCACTCCCTCGATGGTGGCGAAGAGCACCATCAGCCGCTGGGGGTCGCGGACGGGCACCGAGCGGAGGAAGACCGCCTGGACGGCGCTGAACACGGCGGCGTTGGCGCCGATTCCGAGTGCCAGCGAGACCACCGCCACGGCGGTGAACTCCGGGCGGCGGAGCAGGCCGCGCGCGGCTTGGCGGAGCCCTCTCATCAGCGGCTCTGCTCCAGCACGTGGAGGGTGGTCTCCGCGGGGAGCGACCGCAGGGTCTCCGGGGTGACCTCCAGCTCGGAGCTGCCGGGACGGACCACGCTGCCGGCGGGGAAGCGGCCCATGAAGTCCTCGACCGGGAGGATCTTCAGCCGCCCCTTGGGGCTGAAGTAGTGCATCGGGATCACCAACCGCGGCTTGATCTCCCGGATGTCCTCCATCAACCGGCCCGGATCGATGTTGTGGACGCCACCGCTCAGGGCGAACAGGACGTCCACCTTGCCGCGCAGCTGGTCGAGGTAGCTCTTCTTGAACGGTACGCCGATGTCGCCGGTGTGCAGCACGCGCACGCCGTCGAGGTCAAAGGCGTACATGGCGTTCTTGCGCGGCAGGAAGCCGAAGATCAGCAGCTTGAGCTTGATCCGCTCGCGGCAGGGGAAGGCGCGCACCTGGAGCCCGGCGTAGGACGCGCCCCCCGGTGGGATGGTCAGGGCGTTGACCACCGTAGGGTTGCCCGACACGTGGCTGGGATCGTTATGGAAGCGGTCCTGGTCCGAGCTCATCGAGGACGAGGTCCGCCGGCTCGTCGATGGGGTCGAACTGCGCCACCTTGGGCTCGTAGGGATCGGTGACGACCGTCCGCTCCCGGCCTTCGAGACGGAAGCTGGCGTGGGCGTAGAACTTGATCTTCAACGGAGGATCTCCTCTCCGGCCGCGGCCGGCGCGGTCAGAAAACCGGATTCGAGGAACCAGGAAAAGTAGCATGCGAGCAATTCGCCGTCGAGCGGCGGCGGCTCCATGTCGTCGAGGCCGGCCAGCGCCGAGCGGGTGTTGCGCGCATCGAACCGGAGCCGGCCGCCGGCCTCCTGGAGGTCGGCGGCCAGGAGCCCCTCCCGTAGCAGGGTCCGGAAGGGAGCCAGGGCGTTGTCCTCCCCGCCTTCCAGCACCGCGGCGAGGCGCCGGTCCCAATCCGCACCCGGCAGCAGCTCCAGCGGCCAGCCCCTCGAACGGGCGAACCGGAAGACGTCGCGCCAGGGGATCGGGCGCGGGTGGAAGAAGTGGAAGGCCCGGTCCAGGCTGGCGCGCCGCCGCGACAGGTGGACGACGGCCCGGGCCAGCCAGTCGGCGGGGACCGGGTCGAAGGGGAAGCCCAGGTCGGGGGCCGCGCCCATCTGGACGCACCCCTTGAGGAAAGCCCACATGAGGTCACGGACATTGCCCGCGCCGGTCCGGCTGTCCCCGGAGACGAGCCCCGGCCGGTAGACGGTGGAGCGGATGCCGCGCTCCCGCGCCAGGCCCAGGAGCTTCTCGGCCACCCACTTGCTCCGCGGGTAGCCCCCTCCGAGCTGGCCGTCGCGCAGCGGCGAGTCCTCCAGGCCCGCGCCGTCCGCCGTGAACGACCCCGGCCCGAACACCGCCAGGGTGGAGACGAAGTGGACCGGCTTGGCGCGGCCCAGCGCGGCGAGGCGCAGGGCCTCGACCGTGCCGCCGACGTTGGCCGGTTTCAGGGTGGGGTAAGGGTAGGTGAAGTTGACCCAGGCGCCGCAGTGATGGACCGCCTCGGCGGTTTCCGCCAGGGTCTGGAAGTCCCGCTCGCTCAAGCCCCAGCGGGGCTCCGTCAGGTCGCCGGGCAGGGCCACGATACGTTCCAGGGAAGCGGCCGGCAGGTCGGCCAGGCGGAGCGCCGAGAGGTTGTCGAGCAGGCGCTCGCGGGCCTCCGCGGCGCCGCCGGCCCGCACCAGGCAGTGGACGGTGGCGCGGGTCCGCCCGAGCAGCTCGCGCAGGAGGAAGGCGCCGAGGAACCCGGTGGCGCCGGTGAGCGCCACGGCCAGGGGGGCCGCGAGGTCGCCGAGCTCCGTCGAGGCCGGACGGATCGACGGATCGAGCTGGACGTCCTCTTCCAGGTCAGGCGCCCCGGAGCCCGGGAGGCCGAGCGTCCCCCCTTCCCGGAGGATCTCGACGGCCCGGGCGACCTGGGCCACGGTGGGAGCTTCCAGGAGCCGGGCGAGGGGCAGGTCCACGCCGAAGGACTGGCTCAGGCGAGCCAGGACGCGGGGGGCCAAGAGGGAGTGGCCGCCCAGCTCGAAGAACGAGTCGTGGCGGCCCACCCGGTCGACGTGGAGGGTCTCGCGCCAGACGGCCGCGACCCCCTCCTCGACGCCGGCCTGCGGCTCAGCCCACGGCGCGCGTACGCCCGCCCGCCCGCCGGAAGGCGGCGCCGGCGGGGCGCTCTCCTCGCCGACGGTCTCTGCCCCGACGGCCGCCGTCTGCCGGGGCGGGTCGAAGGAGTAGAGCTGGCGCTGGAACGGGTAGGTGGGGAGGGCGACCTTGCGCCGCCGCTCTCCGGCATGGAAGCCGGGCCAATCGATCTCCACCCCCGCGAGCCAGAGGCGGCCCAGGGCGCCGGCGAGGAATTCGTCGTCCGGCCGCGGATCGTAGACGGGGCGCAGCGACGGGACGGCGATCCGCTCGCCGCCCGCCGACTGCTGGAGGGCGAGGGTGGAGAGCCCGTGGCCGGGCCCGACTTCCAGGAGGACGGGGGAGGGCTCCCGGCAGAGGGTGCGCAGCCCCTCGGCGAAGCGGACCGTGCCGAGCAGGTGGCGCACCCAGTAGCCGGGGTCGGTGGCGTCGGCCCCGGCGATCCAGGTGCCGGTGACGTTCGAGACCCAGGGCAGGGAGGGGGGGCGCAGCTCGAAGCTCTCCAGCAGGCGGCGTAGCCCCTCGGCGGCGGGGGCCATCTCCGGAGAGTGGAAGGCGTGCGAGGTGGGCAACCGGCGGCAGGCGACCCCCTTAGCCGCCAGGCGTCCGGCCAGGGCCTCCACGGCCTCGACCGGGCCGGCGAGGACGCAGAGATCCGGAGCGTTGACGGCGGCCACCGCCAAGCCATCCTCCAGGAGCCCGGCCAGCCGGTCCTCGGAAAGCGGGACGGCGAGCATGGCGCCGGGGGGCAGGGCCTCCAGGAGCCGCGCGCGCTCCGCCACCAGCCGCAGGCCGTCCTCGAAGGTGAAGACCCCGGCCAGGCAGGCCGCGGAGTACTCGCCCAGGCTGTAGCCCAGGGCCGCGGCGGGGCGCAGTCCCCAGGACTCCCACAGCCTGGCCAGGGCCATCTCGACCAGGAAGACCGTTGGCTGGTCCAGGGCGGTATTGCCCATATTGCCCATAGGGCCGGCACGGCCGAGCATCCGCCGGAAATCCGCCTTGTCCGCGAAGCCGCCGGAAGGCGCCGGCAGCAGGACCGCGGGGTCGATCCCCAGGATGCCGGCCCCGCGGTCGACCTCTCGCCGGAAGGCGGGCTCGGTCTCGTAGAGCCCCCTCGCCATGCCCGGGTAGTGGTCGCCCAGGCCGGGGAAGAGGAACGCCACCGGCCGGCCGGCGACGGCGAGGCCGTCCAGCAAGCGGCCGGGGTCGCGGCCGGCGAGCGCCTCCACGGCCGTCCGGGCGTCGCGGCAGACCAGGGCGCGGCGGTGCTGGAGGGCCCGGCGGCCGACCTGGAGGGTCCAGGCGGCGTCGGCCAGGTCCGTCTCCGGATGGGCTTCGAGGTGGGCGGCGAGGCGGGACGTGGCCGCGTCGAGGGCCACCGGGGTGGCCGCCGAGAGCGCCAGGAGCTGCCAGCCCCGGTAGGGGGGCGAGGAGGGCTCCGGCTCCGGGGCCTCCTCCAGGACGAGGTGGGCGTTGGTCCCGCCCATGCCGAAGGAGCTCACCCCGGCCCGGCGGGGCTGGCCCTCCGGCACCCGCCATTCGGCCAGGCGGGTGGCCACCTGGAACGGGGTTTCCTCGAAGCCGATCTCCGGGTTGGGCCGGGTGACGTGCAGGCTGGGAGGGATCGCCCGGTTCTCCAGGGCGAGCACGGTCTTGATGAGCCCGGCGGCGCCCGCCGCCGAGTCGCAGTGGCCGACGTTGGTCTTGACCGAGCCCACGGCGCAGAAGCCGGTCCGCGCGGTGCTCCGGCGGAAGGCGCGGGTGAGCGCCCGGATTTCGATCGGGTCCCCCAGCGGCGTGCCGCTGCCGTGAGCCTCCACGTAGGTGACCGTGTCGGGCTCGATCCCGGCCATCCCTTGCGCCTCGGCGATGACGGCGGCCTGCCCCTCGACGCTGGGGGCGGTGAAGCCGATCTTCAGGGCGCCGTCGTTGTTGACCGCGGAGCCGCGGATCACGGCGCGCACGCGGTCGCCGTCGCGCCGGGCGTCCTCCAGGCGCTTGAGGGCCACGACCCCCGCGCCGTCGCCGCCGACGCTGCCGGCGGCCTCGGCGTCGAAGGCGCGGCAGCGGCCGTCGGGGGAGAGGATGCCGCCGGCCTCGAAGAAGTAGCCGACCACCTGCGGGAACTGAATGGAGACGCCGCCGGCCAGGGCGAGGTCGCACTCCCGGTTGAGCAGGCCCTGGCAGGCCAGGTGGACGGCCACCAGGGCGGTCGAGCAGGCGGTGTTCACGTTGATGCTGGGGCCGCGCAGGTTGAGCCGGTAGGAGACGCGGGTGGAGAGGAAGTCCTTGTCGTTCCCCAGCCGCATCTCCAGCACCCCGGCCGAGCGGGCGGCCTCGGGGTTGCCGAGCAGGCGGGAGAGGAACCAGGAGCTCTGGCTGGCCCCCGCGTAGACGCCGATGGGGAAGTCGGCGCGGGCGGGGTCGCAGCCGGCGTCCTCCAGCGCCTCCCAGGAGCACTCCAGGAAGACCCGCTGCTGCGGGTCGAGGATGCGGGCCTCCCGCGGGCCGATGTCGAAGAGGGGGGCGTCGAACCGCTCGGCGTCGCGCAGCACGCCGCGGCGGCGCACGTAGCCGGGGCTTTCGCGCGCCTCGCACTGGACCCCCGCGGTCTCCAGCTCCTCGTCGGTGAAGTCGCTCAGGGAGTCGACGCCGCGGCGCAGGTTCTCCCAGAAGGCTCCCAGATCGCCGGCACCGGCGAAGCGGCCGGCCATGCCCACGACCGCGACGTCGTAGAAGCGCTCCTCGCTCACGCGTCCTCTCCGCCGCGCCGGGCCCCGGGGCGCTGCCGCTGGCGCAGGGACTCGCGGCGGGCCGCAGCCCGGTCCTGGCTGCGCTCCAGGGCCGGCGCGGGGAAGGCGGCCGGAGCGGCCGGCGCGCCGAGCTCCGCGGCGAGGGAGGCCACGGTGGGGTGCTCGAACATCAGCCCCTTGGGCAGGTCCCGCCCCAGGGCCTGCCGCAGCCGGCTCATCACCTGGAGCAGCAGCAGGGAATGGCCGCCGAGGCCGAAGAAGCTGTCGTGGACGCCGACCCGCTCCACGCCGAGGACCTCCCGCCAGATGCCGGCGATCCGCTCCTCCAGCTCGTTGCGGGGGGGCACGTAGGAAGCCTGGGACGCGCCGCCGCCGACCGCCTCGGAGGCGGGCAGGGCGCGGCGGTCCACCTTGCCGCTGCGGTTGAGCGGCAGGGCGTCGAGGATCACGAAGACCGACGGGATCATGTAGTCCGGCAGGCCGCGGCGCAGGAAGGCCTGGAGGTCGGCGGCCGACGGCTCCCGGCCTCCGGAATCGGTGGGCGCTGTCGCGGGCACCAGATAGGCGATGAGGCGGCGGTCGCCCGGACGCACCTCGCGGGGCACCACGACGGCGTCGGCCACGGCGGGATGGGCGGCCAGCGCTGCCTCGACCTCCCCCGGCTCGATGCGGAAGCCGCGTACCTTGACCTGGGTGTCGCGCCGGCCCAGGAACTCCAGGGTGCCGTCGGGCAGCCAGCGGGCCAGGTCGCCGGTGTTGTAGAGGCGCTCGCCCGGCCGTTCGGCGAAAGGATGGGGGACGAAGACCTCGGCGGTCAGGTCGGGGCGGCCGAAGTAGCCGCGCGCGAGGCCCAGCCCGCCGGTGTGGAGGGCGCCGTGCACCCCCACCGGCACCGGCCGCAGCCCGGCGTCCAGGACGTAGACCGTGGTGCTGTTGAGCGGGCGGCCGATGGGGATCGACGGTCTCTCCACGTCGGCCCGGGTGACGGTGTGGCAGGCGGTGAAGGTGGTGTTCTCGGTTGGGCCGTAGCCGTCGATCAGCCGGCAGCCCGGGATCTCCTCCAGCACCCTGCGGGCCTGCGGCAGGGGCACGACGTCCCCTCCCGCCACCAGCTGGCGCAACGGCCGGAGGTCGTCGAGGTGGCGGTCCACCATGACGGCGAAGAGGCCGGAGCTGAGCCAGATCGTGGTGATGCCGTGGCGGGCGATGGCCGCGCCGATCTCCTCCAGCGCGAGCCCGGGACCCGGCAGGAAGGCGAGCCCGCCGCCGTTGAGCAGCGCGCCCCAGATCTCGAAAGTCGAGACGTCGAAGGAGATGGCGGTGATCTGGAGCAGCGTCTGGTCCGGCCCGAGGTCGGCGAAGCCGCAGTCGCGCACCAGGCGGACGATCCCCTCGTGATCCACGGCCACGCCCTTGGGCCGGCCGGTGGAGCCGGAGGTGTACATGACGTAGGCGAGGGCATCGCCGCGCTCCAGCAGGGGTGGGAGGTCGGCGGCCTCCTCTTCGACCGGCTCGTCGACGGCGAGCACCGTTGCGCCGACCCCCGCGAGCCGGTCGCGCAGCTCCGCGCGGGTGAGCACGACCCGCGCGCGGGTCTCCCCCAGCATGAACTCCAGGCGCTCCCGCGGGTCGGTCGGTACCAGCGGCAGGTAGGCGCCGCCGGCCTTGAGAATGGCCAGGTAGGCCAGGATCAGCTCCGGGGAGGAGTCCAGGAAGACGCCGACCACCTCCTCCGGTCCAATCCCGAGCCGGCGCAGGCGCCGGGCCAGGCGGTTGGCCTGCCCGTTCAGCTCGCCGTAGGTGATGCGAAGGTCGCTGCGGAGGAGCGCTGCGGCCTCCGGCGTCTCGGCGGCCCGCTCCTCGAAGACCCGGTGCACGAGGGCGCCGGCGGCTCCCGGCCGGCCGGTGTCGTTCCAGTCCACCAGGAGCTGCTGGCTTTCGGCCGCGAAGAGCAGCGGCAGCTCGGAGACGGGCCGCTCCGGCGCTCCGGCCAGGGCACCGAGGAGGGCGGCGAAGTGGCCCAGCAGGCGCTCGGCCGTGGTGCCGTCGAAGAGGTCCCGGCTGTGCTCCAGGGTGGCCAGGTAGCCTTCGCCGTCCTCGACCAGGGAGAGGCTCAGCTCGAACTTCGCCGTGCCGGTGTCCATGGGGAAGGGAGAGAGGGTCAGGCCGGGCATCTCCAGGGGGGGCATCGGCGCGTTCTGGAGCGCGAAGAAGGCCTGGAAGAAGGGCGAGAGCTGCTGGTCCCGGTGCGGCTGCAGCTCCTCGACGAGCTTCTGGAACGGCATGTCGCGGTGGGCGAAGACGCCGAGGGCGGTCTCGCGCACCCGCGCCAGGAGGTCGCGGCCGCTGACGGCGGCATCCAGCCGGGCGCGCAGGACGAGAGTATTGACGAAGAAGCCGATCAGCCCCTCGGTCTCGACGCGGTCGCGGTTCGCCACCGGCACGCCGACGGCGAAGTCCTCCTGGCCGGCGTAGCGGGCCAGGAGCAGCTCCCAGGCGGCGAGGAGGGCCATGAAGGGGGTTGCCTTCGCGGCCTGGCAGAGCCCGGCCACGGCGGCGGCGAGCTCCGGCCCCAGGGTGGCCGCACGGAGGCCGCCTTCGAAGGAGGTCACAGCGCGTCGCGGCCGGTCGGTCGGCAGGTCGAGCTCCGGCACGCCGTCGAGGGCGCCGCGCCAGAAGGCGAGCTCCCGCTCCAGCGCCTCCCCCTGGAGCCAGCGCCGCTGCCACACGGCGAAGTCGGCGTACTGGACCGGCAGCCCGGGCAGGGGAGAGGGCCGGCTGGCGAGGCCGGCCGGATAGAGCGCCGACAGCTCCCGCAGCATCACCCCCAGCGACCAGCCGTCCGCCACGATGTGGTGGAGGTTGACCAGCAGCACGTGCTCCCGGTCGCTCCCGACCCGCAGCAGCAGGGCGCGGATCAGAGGGGGACGGTCGAGGACGAACGGCCGCCCCGCCTCCTCCCGGGCGACCCGCAGGGCCTCGGCCAGGCCCCCCACCTCGACCACCGGCAGGTCGAGCCTCCGGAAGGGCTCGACCGCCTGCGCCGGCCGGCCCGCGATCGAAGGGAAGCCCGTGCGCAGCGCCTCGTGGCGCCGGACGATCTCGCTCAAGGCAGCCCGCAGGGCAGGGACGTGGAGGTCCCCCGTGAGGCGGGCGGAGAGGGGGATGTTGTAGGCCGCGGTCCCGGGCTCGAGCTGGTCGAGGATCCACAGCCGCTCCTGCGCGAAGGAGAGGGGGAGCTCGCCGTCGCGGGGGACCGGCCGCAGGGGCGGCGGCCCGGCGCCCGCGTCGGCGCGCAGCAGGGCCTCGATCCGGCCGGCGAGGTCGAGGATCGAGGGCTCCTCGAAGACCGCGGCCAGCGGCAGGTCCACCCCGAACGCCTCGCGCACCCGCGAGACGACCTGGGTGGCCCTCAGGGAGTGCCCGCCCAGGCTGAGGAACGAGTCGCGGAGGTCGACCCCCTCCCGGGCGAGGAGCGCGGCCACGATCCCGGCGAGCAGCTCCTGGACCGGGGTGAGCGGCGCGTCGGCGGGGGCCTCCGGGAGGCCGGCCTTCTCGGGAGCCGGCAGGCGCGAGCGGTCGACCTTGCCGCTGGCGTTGAGCGGCAGCTCGTCCACCTCGACGAAGGCCGACGGCACCATGGGCTCGGGCAGGCGGGAGCGCAGAGCGGCGCGCAGCTCCTCCGCCGTGGCGGCGGGAATGCCCGAGGGCCTGGGCCGGCGTACCCACCAGGCGACCAGCCGCCGGCCGCCGAGCGGATCGGGGAGGGCGGCGACGAGGGCGTCGCTGACTCCCGGGAGCCCGCGCAGGACGGCCTCGACCTCGCCCGGCTCGACGCGGAAGCCGCGGACCTTGACCTGGTGATCGGTGCGCCCCAGGAACTCGAGGGCGCCGCCGGCCCCCCATCGGACCAGGTCGCCGGTGCGGTAGAGGCGCCGGCCGGTCTCCAGGGGATCGGGGATGAAGCGCTCGGCCGTGAGGTCCGGCCGCCCCAGGTATCCGCGGGCGAGGCCGTCGCCGCCGACGCAGAGCTCGCCGGCGACGCCGCCGGGAGCGAGCCCGCCCCAGAGGTCCAGGACCAGAGCCCTGGTGCCGGTGATGGGGCCGCCGATCGGAACTGTCTCGCCGGGGACCTCGCGCACCAGGTGCCAGGTCGAGAAGGTGGTGGCCTCGGTAGGCCCGTAGACGTGGAGGAGCCGCCGCGGCGGGCCGGCGGCGAGAACCGCCCGCACGGCGCCCGGGTCCACGGCCTCGCCGCCGAACAGGAGATAGCGCAGGCCGGCGAAGGCCTCCGGGACCTCCCGGGCCACGGCGTTGAACAGCGCCGTGGTGAGGAAGAGGGTGGTGACGCCGCGCTCGCGCAGTCCCGCCGCGAAGTCCGGGGGATGGAGCGACTCGTAGCGGCTGAAGATGGAGAGGCGGGCGCCGGCCAGCAGCGGTCCCCAGACCTCGAAGGTGGCGGCGTCGAAGGCCGGGGTGGCGACCTGGGCTACCACGTCGTCCGGCTCCAGGCGCACGTAGTCGGTGTCGACCAGCAGGTGGAGCACGGCACGGTGGCTCACCGCCACCCCCTTGGGAGCGCCGGTGGAGCCGGAGGTGTAGATGACATAGGCCAGGGCGTCGGCGGAGACCACGGGGAGCGGTCCTGGTACGTCCTCGCCGTCCTTCTCCAGGAGCTCGCGGGTGAGGAGGAGCGTGGCGCCGGCGTCGGCCAGCAAGGCCCTGCGGCGCTCGGCCGGATGGGAGGGGTCGAGCGGCAGGTAGGCGGCGCCGGCCTTAAGGATGGCGAGCATCCCCACCACCATCCCGGGCGAGCGCTCGACCTCCAGGCCCACGATCGTGCCGGGTCCGGCTCCCCGCTCGCGCAGCCGGCGCGCCAGGCGGGAGGCCCGGCGCTCCAACTCTCCATAGGTGAGGAGATCGCCATTGTGCTCGACGGCGACGGCGTCGGGCGCGGCGGCGGCGCGGTCGGCGACCAGGCCGTGGAGGGTGAGGGAGCCCGGCAGGGGAGGCCTGCGGTTGCCGGCGGGGGCGCTTCGCGCCAGGGCCTCGCGGACCTCGGCCTCGGGCAGGTACGGCAGCCCGGACAGCGGCCGGTCCGCGTCGGAGGCGAGCCCGGCCAGCAGGGTCTCCAGCCGACCGAGCAGGCGGGCCGCGGCGGCGACGTCCAGGCGGGCGCGCTCGTGCTTGAGCTGAAGGCGCAGGCGCTCTCCCGGGAAGGCGACCAGGCTCAGGGGGTAATGAGCCCTGGAGTCGTAGCGCGGGTCGCCGATCTCCAACTCGCGGAAGTCCTCGCCCGTGCCGCCGGCTGGATGGTTCTCGAACACCATCAGGGTCTCGAACAAGGGGGTGCCGCGAGGGACCTCGCTCCAGGCCTGCACCTGGAGGAGGGGGGTGTGCTCGTAGCGGCGCTGGGCCGCCAGCTCCTCCTGCAGGCGGCGCAGCCAGTCCCCCGCCGGCTCGGCCGGCCGCAGCCGCGCTCGCACCGGCAGGGTGTTGATGAACGCCCCCACCATGGCCTCGGCACCAGGGAGAGAGGCCGGCCGGCCGGAGACCACGTTGCCGTAGACCACGTCCTCCTCGCCCGAGAGGCGGGCCAGCAGGAGGGCCCAGGCCCCCTGGACCAGGGTATTGAGCGTGATCCGCTCCCGCCGCGCCCGCTCCTGAAGGGCCGCGGTCGTACCGACGGCGAGCGCCAGGTCGGTGTCTTCCTGCTCGCCGCCCGCCCGGGCGGCGGCGAGGAAGCCGAGAGGCGTGGGGCTCGTGAACCCCGCCAGGGAGCTGCGCCAGAAGGCCTCGGCGCCCTGGAGGTCCTGCTTCCCCGGCCCCATCAGCCATGCCACGTAGTCGCGGAACGGGCGCACGGGCGGCAGCTTCACCGCGAGTCCCCGGCGCGCCGTCACGTACAGGGAGAGGACGTCGCCCAGCACGTGGACGCGGGCCCAGCCGTCGAGGAGGAGATGGTGGTGGGTCCACACCAGACGCCAGGTCCGCTCCTCCAGACGGAAGAGGGTGATGCGCAGCAGCGGGGCGCGGGCGACGTCGAAGCCGCGGCGCAGGTCCTCCTCCCGCAGGGCGTCGAGCCGCTCCTCGCGCTCCCCTTCCGGGAGGCCGCGCCAGTCCTCTTCCCGCCAGGGGAGGCGGACGGCGTGGCGGACCACCTGCATGGGCTGGTCGAGCCCCTGCCATAGGAAGGCCGTGCGCAGCGCCGGATGGCGCGCCAGGGCGGCTTCCCAGGACTGGCGGAAGACGGCGGAATCCAGCTCGCCGCTCAGGTCGCAGCTCAGGCGCTCAATGTAGACGCCGCTGCCTGGCGCCTCCAGGGAGTGGAAGAGCATGCCCTCCTGGAGCGGGGTCAGCGGATAGACGTCTTCGACGTTCTGGCTCAAAGCTCTTCCTCGCCGTCGATGGCGGCAATCTGCGCGAAGAGGCGCCCCAGTCCGGCCTCGTCCATCCCTGCCAGCGGGAAGCCCTCGGGGCCGGGGGCTACCGCCGCCTCCTCTCCGGCCGGAGCGTCTTCGGCTCCCGGTGCGGATCCCAGGGCGGCGGCCAGCCGGGCGACGGTCTGGTGCTCGAAGATCTGACCCGGCGCCAGGTCCAGGCCGGCCTCGCGCGCCCGTGCCACGACCTGGAGGCCGAGGATCGAGTCGCCACCCAGGGCGAAGAAGTTGTCGTGGACCCCCACGTCGGGCACGCCGAGGACCTCGCTCCACAGGTGGCGCAGCGTCTCCTCCGCGTTCCCGCCCGCCGCCGGCATGGCCGCCGCGCCGTGGGGCCGGGCGGCCGCCTTCGCGCTCGGGGCCGCCGGCGCGGCGCGCCGCGCCGGCCGGTCGGCGAGATAGGGGGAGACCACGACCTGGGGCAGCCGGCGGCGCGAGCCGAGGATGCGGATGAGGGCCTCGGCCCCCTCGTGCGGCAGCATGCCGCTCCCCGCCAGGGTCGGGAAGGCACCAATCTCAGCGGTCCCGACGAGGGAGCGGTCCATGCCGCTGCCTTCTTCGAGGGCGGCGAGGTCGGCTTCGCCCTGGCCCGCCTCCAGCCGCCGCTTGGTGAACTCCTCGATCTCGACCAGGGGCTCGCCGCCGAGCCCGGTGACCACGACGTCCGCCGAGAAGGTGCCGCCGTGTCCGAGGCTCCCGCCGGCACCGCGGCCCCAGCTCCGCACGGCGGCGGGGAGGGGCGCCAGCACGCGCACCGTCTTGTAGGAGAGCGGGAGGTAGGTCTCGCTGAGGTTGGCGCTGGTGAAGCCGGTGGCGGCGTCGAGCAGGGCCGGATGGAGGTGGAAGATCTCGACGTCGCCGGCGTGAGCCGCGTCGAGCGAGGCCTCGGCGAGCCCTTCATCCCCGAGGAAGCGGTAGCCGCGCAGGCAGTGCCACCGCGGGCCGAAGGCGGCGGCGAGCATGTCCGGCCCGGGCGCCGTGGCCGGCACGGCTTCCAGGGCGGCGAAGCGCTCCCGCACCCGCCCGGCGCGCTCCCGGGCCGCCTCCGCGGCGGCTGGCTCCAGCGGCCGGACGCCGCCGGTCGCGTGCCGGCGGAAGCGGCCCGATCCGCCCGGGTCGGCGCTCAGCACCTGGAAGGCGAATGAGCCGTCCGGCCGTCGATCGAGGAGGGTGTAGACCTCGGCCTCCCGGCCCGCCGGCACCACCAGGGGAGTCCAGAAGAGCACGTCTCGGATCTCGACCGGGCCGGCCCCGGCGACGGCCTCGCAGGCGGCGCGCGCCATCTCCAGGTAGGCCGTGCCGGGCATGATGGGGCGGTCCAGGAGGCGGTGCTCGTCCAGCACCCAGGAGCCTGCGGCGCCCAGGACGGCGGCGAAGACGATGCGCTCCGGCCCGCCGTCGAGGCGCTCGCCCAGGAGCGGATGCGCCTCCGCCCGCGGGCCGGCGGCGTGCGCCATGCCCGCCCCCTTCCAGCGGTCCCAGTCCACGGCCACGGCCGGCCGGCCGCGCCAGCGGGCGAAGGCGTCGAGGAAGGCGTTGGCCGCGCAGTAATCCACCTGCCCGAGGGCACCGGTGAAGGCGCTGACCGACGAGCAGAGGACGAAGATCTCCAGGGGCTCGTCGCGCAGTAGGTGGTCGAGGATCAAGGCGCCCCGCACCTTGGGGTCGAGGACGGCGTCGGCGGCCTCCCGCGTCCGGCTCTGCAGGAGGCCGGCGCCCAGGATCCCGGCGGCGTGGATGGCGCCGTGGATCGGTCCGAAGCGCTCGCGCACGGCCGCGACCGCAGCGGTCATCGCTTCCGGGTCCGCGGCGTCGGCTCGCAGGACCATCACCTCGGAGCCGAGCGCCTCGATCCGCCGCATCCGATCGGTGGCCTCCGCGCTCCGCGACAGGAGCGCGAGCTTCACCCGGGCCTGGCGGGCGAAGCGCTCGGCGAAGGCGAGCCCCATGGCACCGAGGCCGCCGGTGATCAGATAGGTGCCCCCCTCGCGAGGCAGGGCCGGCTTGGCCGGGGCCTCCAGGGGGATGGGCTCAAAACCGGGCACCCAGCGCGAGCCGTTCCGGATCGCCACGATGGGCGGGCCGTCCTCCTCCAACTCGGCGAGGAGGGTGTCCGGGAGATCGCCGTCGCCCGGCAGCGTCACGTCCACGCTGCGGCAGAGGGCGCCGGGAAGCTCGCGGGGGATCACCAGGACCGGTCCGAGAAGGGTCGCCCGCTCGGGAGCCGGCGATCCCTCTCCGGCGATGCGGTGCAGACCGTCCGAGAGGACGGTCAGGCGCAGGGGTTGGGAGCCGCCGCGCCGGCCCACGGCCTGGGCCAGGGAGAGGAGGCTGTGGAAGCCCAGGACGGCGGCGGTCTCCGCGCGGGCCAGGCGCTCGGCGAGCGAGGCCGGTTCGGCCGCTGCGCCCAGGCACCAGGCGTGGACGACGCCCGCCGGGGCCAGCCCCTCTTCGTCGAGGGCGGCCAGCAGGGCGTCGTAGTCCTCGGGCCGGCCGGGGTCCACCGCGTAGCGCCCGGCGCCGAGCTGGCGGAATCCCTCGCCGATCTCCACCCGCGCGACGGCGTCCCCCCGCGCTTCGAGGCAGCCGGCCAGCGTCTCGCCGAGAGGCTCGTCCGCGGCGGCTCCCGTGGTGAAGACCAGCCAGGGACCCCCGGTCCTTTCCGACGGCTCCAGCGGCGGCGTCTGCCTCCAGACCGGGACCTGGAACCAGTCGGCGAGCGACGCCGGCGCGTCCTGCGGGAACCCCCCGGCCAGGAATTCCCCCGCCGGCGGCGAGGGCTCCGTCGCTTGGGACACGGTGTAGGGCTGCCGCTCGAAGGGGTAGCCGGGCAGGCGGACGCGCAGCCGGCGCTCGTCGGCGGCGAACCCCGACCAGTCGACCGGCACCCCCTCGGCCCAGAGGCGGCCGAGCGAGGCGTAGAGCACGGCGGCGTCCTCCGTCGTCTCCTGGGGATGGCGCAGCGAGGTCAGGGCCGGCCGGCTGCTTCCCATCGAGCCCAGCCACTCGGCGGCCAGGGTGGCCAGCGTCCGTCCCGGTCCCAGCTCGACCGGCACGATCCCGGGATCGCGCAGCAGCTCGTTCAGGTCGTCGGCGAAGCGTACGGGAGAGCGCAGGTGCTCCGCCCAGTAGCCGGGATCGGTGGCTTGGCCGGCCCGGATCCAGTTGCCGGTGAGGTTCGAGAGGAACGGGATCTTCGGCTCGGCGAGCTGGACCGCGGCGACCTCGGCCCGGAACCGGGCGAGCATCGGGCCGTCGATCATCCCGGAGTGGTAGGCGCCGCGGGCGCGCACGCGGCGGGCCGTCCTCCCCTCGGCCGCCAGCCGCCGCTCGACCTCGTCCAGCGCCTCGGGGGTGCCGGAGAGCACGCAGGTGCGCGGGCCGTTGATGGTGGCGAGCCAGAGCCGGCCGGGAACCAGGAGCGGCGCGCACTCTTCCTCGGTGAGCGCCGCCGAGAGCATGCCGCCAGGGGGAAGCTCGGCGAGGAGCCGGCCGCGGGCGGCCATGATCCGCAGGCCGTCCTCGGTGGAGAAGACTCCGGCCAGGCAGGCCGCGGCGTACTCGCCGAGGCTGTGGCCGAGCAGCGCCTTCGGGGTCACCCCCCAGCTCAGCCAGAGGCGTCCCAGGGACTGCTCCAGGGCGAAGAGGACCGGCATCGACACGGCGATGTCCCCCAGCCGCTCCCCGGCCTCGGCCTCGGTCCCCGCGGGGGGGAGGAAGATTCCCATCGGGTCGAATCCCAGCAGCGGCCGGAGGATCTCGGCGCACTTCCCGATCTCCTGGTGGAAGAGGGGCTCCCGGTTCGCCGGCGCGAGCAGCCCGGAGCCCATGCCGGGGTGCTGCCCGCCGAGCCCCGGGAAGAGGAAGGCGGCGTCACGGGGGGTGCCCGGGTCGCCGGTGCCGGCGATCTTCGGCGCGGAGCGCAGGGCGGCCATCAAGCCGGCACGGTCGGTGCCGATCACGGCGCGGCGATGCTCCAGCTCCCGCCGGCCCCGGCGCAGGGTGAAGGCGATGTCCGCCAGCTCCTCCGGGAGCGGGTCCGGCCGCTCCTCCAGGTGGGCGGCCAAGCGCTCCGCCGCGGCGTCCAGAGCGGTCCCGGTGTGGGCGGAGAGGACCAGGAGCTGGTGCTTCCGGGCGGGGCCGGAGGGCTCGCGCTCCGGCGCCTCCTCCAGCACCACGTGGGCGTTGGTGCCGCCGATCCCGAACGAGCTGACCCCCGCCATGCGGGGCTCGCCGTCCTCCGCCGGCCAGTCGCGCAGCTCGCGGTTGACGAAGAAGGGGCTCGCCGCGAAGTCGATCTTCGGGTTGGGGGTCTCGCAGTGGAGGCTGGGCGGGAGCTGCCGGTGCTCCAGGGCGAGCACGGCCTTGATCAGGCCGGCGACGCCGGCCGCGGCGTCCAGATGGCCGATGTTGGTCTTCACCGAGCCGATCGCGCAGAAGCCGGTCTCCCGGGTGGTGGCGCGGAAGGCGCGGGTGAGGGCCGCGATCTCGATCGGGTCGCCCAGGGGGGTGCCCGTGCCGTGCGCCTCCACGTAGGTGATCCGCCGGGCATCGTCCAGCTCGGCCACGACCTGGGCGGCGCGGATGGCCCGGGCCTGCCCCTCGACACGCGGCGCCGTGAAGCCGACCTTGCGTGAGCCGTCGTTGTTGATCGCCGAGCCGCGGATCACGGCGCGGACCTCGTCCCCCGCCTCGAGCGCGTCCTCCAGGCGCCGCAGGACCACGATCCCGACCCCCTGTCCGGCTACCGTCCCCTGGCCGCGTTCATCGAAGGCGCGGCAGTGGCCGTCGGGCGAGGAGACCATTCCCTCGGTCCACTGGTATCCGTGCTCCTGCTGCCAAGCCGCCGCTACCCCGCCGGCCAGGGCGAGGTCGCACTCTCCGCTGAGCAGCGACTGGCAGGCCAGGTGGACCGCCACCAGCGAGGTGGAGCAGGCGGTCTGCACGGTGAAGGCGGGACCCTCCAGGCCCAGCTTGTACGACACGCGGGTGGCCAGGAAGTCCTTGTCGTTGCCGATGGCGAGTTGGTAGGGGTCGAGGGTGGGCCCGAGGTCAGGATCGGCGTGGACCGCCAGCATGTAGCGGCTCAGGCTGGAACCCGCGAAAACCCCCACCAGACCGGGGAAGCGGGCCGGATCGCAGCCGGCGTCCTCCAGGGCCTCCCAGGCGCACTCCAGGAACAGCCGGTGTTGAGGGTCGGTGGTCCGCGCCTCGCGCGGGCTCATGCCGAACAGGGGGGCGTCGAAGAGCTCGGCGCCGGCCAACCACCCACAGGCTGGAACGTAGGCGGGATCGCGCAGGACCTCCTCCGGCACCCCCGCCGCGCGCAGCTCCTCCGGGCTGAAGAAGACGATCGACTCGACACCCGCGGCGAGGTTGCGCCAGAACGCCTCCAGGTCGGGGGCCCCGGGGAAGCGCCCGGCCCGGCCGACGATCGCGATCTCGGATCCCATCGTTTCCTGACTCATCAGACCTCCACCTCCGAAGCGCGCCGCCGGCGGGCGCGGCGCTCCTTGCCGCGCCGCAGCTCCTCGGCCCGGTCGTCCATCCCGGCGGCGCCGTCCGCCGTGCCGTTCGCCGTGCCGTCAACTGGCCCCGCCAGCTCGCGCAGCCGGCGGGCGAGGGCGGCGACGGTCGGGTGCTCGAACAATTCGAGCACCGGCAGGTCGAGTCCGGTCTCGGCGGCGAGGCGTCCCTGCAGGCGCATCAGGAGCAGGGAGTGGCCGCCGAGGTCGAAGAAGTTGTCATGGATTCCCACCCGCTCGACGCCGAGGATCTCGCTCCAGAGAGTGGCGAGGAGGGCCTCCCGGCCCTCCCGCGGGGCGATGTAGCCCACCGCCAGCTCCGGCCGCTCCGGAGAGAAGTCGGGCAGGGCCCGGCGGTCCACCTTGCCGCTCGGGTTCAGCGGCAGGCGGTCCATGGTAACGAAGCCCGTGGGCAGCATGTAGTCCGGGAGCCGGTCGCGCAGGAAGGCTCGGACCTGGTCGAGAGCGAGTGTGCCGTCCACCCCCTCCGCGGTCTCGGCGTAGGCCACCAGGCGGCGCTCTCCCGCGGGGCCGGGGCGGTCCACCACCACGGCGTAGCGCACGGCGGGGTGCTCGGCGAGGGCGGCCTCGATCTCCCCCAGCTCGATGCGATAGCCGCGGATCTTGACCTGGTGGTCGAGGCGGCCGAGGAACTCCAGGCGGCCGTCCGGCAGCCGGCGGGCCAGGTCGCCGGTGCGGTAGAGACGCTCGCCCGGGGCGCCCAGGGGATCGGGGACGAAGCGCTCGGCGGTGAGGTCGGGGCGTCCGAGATAGCCGCGGGCCAGCCCGGCGCCGCCGATGAGCAGCTCGCCGGGGACTCCGGCCAGCACCGGCTCCAGCCCCCGGCCCGCCAGGTGGATGCGGGTGTTGGCGATCGGCCGGCCCAGGGAGACCACGGCGCGTTGCGCCGCCCTGGCCGGATCGACCGCTTCGACCGCGGACCAGATGGTGGTCTCAGTGGGTCCGTAGAGATTCCACACCTTGGCGCCATGGGCGCCCAGGCGGGTGGCGAGCTCGCCGGGGAGGGCCTCGCCACCGCAGAGCACCTTGAAGCCCGGGGGCGCCTCCCAGGCGCTTTCGAGCAGCAGGCGCCAGGTGGCCGGCGTCGCCTGCATGGCCGTGGCGCCGTGCTCGGCCAGTAGGGCGGCGAGTCGGGTCCCGTCGGCGGCGGTCTCGCCGCCGGCCACCACCACCCGGGCGCCGACGGTCAGCGGCAGCAGCAGCTCCAGGCCGGAGATGTCGAAGGCCAGGGTGGTGACCGCCACCAGGACGTCGCCGGCGGCGAGGCCCGGCCGCCGGCGCATCGAGGCGAGGAAGTTGGCAAGGCCGCGGCGGACCACCTGGACCCCCTTGGGGCGGCCGGTGGAGCCGGAGGTGAAGATCACGTAGGCGAGCCCGTCGGGGTCCAGGAAGGGAGCCGGCAGAGGGGCTCCGTTGCCGGTCTCCGCTTCCTCGTCCAGCCCGAGCAGATCGCCGTCCGCGAGCACCAGGGGGTTGCCGGCATCCTCCAGGATGCGGGCCAGGCGCTCCCTGGGGTGGCCGGGGTCGAGCGGCAGCCAGGCGCCGCCGGTCTTCATCACGGCCAGCAGGGCGACGACCATCTCCACCGAGCGCTCGACGAGGAGGGCCACGCAACGCTCCGGAGCCAGCCCCCGGGCGGCCAGCCGGCGGGCCAGGACCCCGGCCCTCGCGTCGAGCTCCGCATAGGTCAGCCGCCGTTCTCCCTGCACCACGGCGACGGCGTTGGGTTGATGCCGGGCCTGCTCCTCGATCCAGCGGTGGACCGCCGTCTCCCCGGGCAGGGGCTCTTGCGTGTCGTTCCACTCGCCGAGCATTTGAGCGTGCTCTTCCGGGGTCAGCAGGGGCAGCTCCCAGAACGGCCGCCCGGGATCGGCCAGGGCGGCGGCGAGGAGCGCCGCGTAGGCGCCGGCGAAGCGGCGCACCGTGGCGGGGTCGAAGAGGTCGAGGTTGTATTCGAGAGCGCCGGCGAGCCCGTCCGCCCCGTCGCTGAGGTTGAGGGAGAGGTCGAAGCGGGCGGTGCCGGTTTCCGCGGCGTCTTCGAGGGCCGGCGCCAGCTCGACGCCGGGCAGCGCCACGGGAGCGCTGGCGGCGAGCAGGGTGAACATCACCTGCACGAGCGCGGCGTGGGCCAGGTCGCGGGCGGGCTTAAGCTCCTCGACCAGCTTCTCGAAGGGAAGCTCCTGATGGCCGTAGGCGGCCAGGGCCGCCTCCCGCACGTGAGGAAGCAGGGCGGCGAGCCCCGGTTCTCCCTGGAGAGAGACGCGCAGGGCCAGGGTGTTCATGAAGAAGCCGATGAGCCCTTCGGTTTCGATCCGGTCGCGGTTGGCCACGGGCGTGCCCACGATCAGCTCCTCGCGGCCGGTGAGGCGGGCCAGGAGGATCTCGAAGAGAGCCAGCAGGACCATGAACGGCGTGGCCTCGTGACGCCGGCCCAAGGCCGCGGCTCCTACGGCGGTCTCCACGGACAGGCGGAACAGCTCGCGGGTACCGCGGTAGGTCAGCACCGGCGGGCGTGGCCGGTCGGCGGGCAGCTCCAGGACCCAGGGAATGCCGGCGAGCGCTTGGCGCCAGTAGGCCAGCTCCGCCTCCAGAAGGGCTCCAGAGAGCCGGCGGCGCTGCCAGGCCGCGTAGTCGGCGTACTGGACCGGCAGCGTGGGTGGGGCTTCGCCGCGGTAGAAGGCGGCCAGATCGCGGAGGAAGACGTCGAGCGACCAGCCGTCCGCCACGATGTGGTGGAAGGTCGCCAGCACCAGCCGCTCGTCTTCCGCCACGCGGAGCAGGGAGACCCGCAGCAGAGGCCCGGCCGCCAGGTCGAACGGCCGCCGGGCCTCCTCCCCGGCGAGCCCCCGGGCCTCCGCCTCCCGGGCCTCGGGGGTGAGCCCGCGCAAGTCGATCTCCGGCACCGAGAGCCGGATCTCGCCGGTGATGCGCTGGAATGGCCGGCCCGTCTCGGTTCCATAGCTGGTGCGCAGGATCTCGTGGCGGCCGATCACAGCCCGGACGGCGGCGGCGAAGGCGGCGGCGTCCAGGGCGCCGCGGGCGCGCACGGCCAGCGGGACGTTGTAGAGCGGGCTTCCCGGCAGCATCCGGTCGAGGAACCAGAGGCGCTCCTGGGCGAAGGACAGCGGAAGGCCGGCGCCGCGGGTCACCGGCGCCAGGGGCGCTTCCTCTGCCCGTCCCACGCTCCGCATCAGGGTCTCGATGCGCGTGGCGAGGTCGGCGACCGTGGGCTCCTCGAGGACGGCGCCCAGCGGCAGATCAACCCCGAAGGCCTCGCGCACCCGTGAGACGACCCGGGTGGCCAGGAGGGAGTGGCCGCCGAGACCCACGAAGGAGTCGCGCGGACCGATCGCCCGCGGCGGCGCCGCTCCGAGCACCGCGGCCAGGATCCCGGCCAGCCGTTCCTGGATGGGGGTGAGCTGCAGGTTCGCGAATGGCGCCTCCGGTAGGGCGGCGTCCTCGGGGGACGGCAGCCGCGCGCGGTCGACCTTGCCGCTGGCGTTGAGCGGCAACTCGTCCATCTCGACGAAGGCGGACGGCACCATGGGCTCGGGCAGGAGGGAGCGCAGGGCAACGCGCAGGTCCTCCGCCGTCGCGGCCTCGGACCCGCGGACCCACCAGGCTACCAGCCGGCGGCCGCCGAGCGGATCGGGGAGGGCGGCGACCAGGGCGTCGCTCACCTCCGGGAGCCCACGCAGTGCGGCCTCGACCTCTGCGGGCTCGACGCGGAAGCCACGGACCTTGACCTGATGGTCGGTGCGCCCCAGGAACTCGAGGTCGCCGCCGGCCCCCCGCCGGACGAGGTCGCCGGTGTGGTAGAGGCGCTGGCCGGGCCTCTCTCCGGTCGTGAAGGGATCGGGGACGAAGCGCTCGGCCGTGAGGTCCGGCCGTCCCAGGTATCCGTGGGCGAGGCCGTCGCCGCCGATGCAGAGCTCGCCGGCGAAGCCGTCGGGAGCGAGGCCTCCCCAGAGGTCATGGACCAGAGCCCGGGCGCCAGCGATAGGACCACCGATCGGGACTGTCCTGCCGGGAACCTCGCTCACCAGGTGCCAGACACAGAAGGTCGTGCACTCGGTCGGCCCGTAGGTGTTGAGCAGCCTTTGCGGCGGGCCGGCGGCCAGAACCGCCCGCGTCGCGCCCGGGTCCATCGTATCGCCGCCGACCAGGAGGTGGCACAGGCCGGCGAAGGCGTCCGGGACCTCCCGGGCCACGGCGCTGAACAGCGCCGCGGTGAGGACGATGGCGGTGATGCCGCGCTCGCGCAGGCCTGCGGTGAAGTCGGGGGGGTGGAGCGACTCGTAGCGTCCGAAGATGGAGAGGCGGGCGCCGGCCAGCAGCGCCCCCCAGATCTCGAAGGTGGCGGCGTCGAAGGCCGGGGTGGAGACCTGGGCCACCACGTCGTCCGTCTCCAGGCGGAGGTAGTCGGTGTCGACCAGGAAGTGGAGCACGGCGCGGTGGCTCACCACGACCCCCTTGGGAACGCCGGTCGAGCCGGAGGTGTAGATGACATAGGCCAAGGCATCGGCGGGAACCACGGGGAGCAGCGGTCCTGGTACATCCTCGCCGTCCTCTCCTTCTTTCTCGAGGAGCTCGCGGGTGAGGAGGATGGTCGCGCCGGCGTCGGCCAGCAATGCCTTGCGGCGCTCGGCGGGGTGAGAGGGATCGAGCGGCAGGTAGGCGGCGCCGGCCTTGAGGATGGCGAGCATCCCCACCACCATCGCGTGCGAGCGTTCGACCTCCAGGCCCACGACCGTGCCGGGTCCGACCCCCTGCCGGCGTAGCCGGTATGCCACGCCGCAGGCCCGGCGCTCCAGCTCGCCGTAAGTGAGCAGGTCGCCGTCGTGCTCGACGGCGACGGAGTCAGGCGCTGCGGCGGCGCGGGAGGCGACCAGGCCGTGGAGGGTGAGGGAGTCGGGCAGGGGAGGCCGGCGATTGCCGGCGGGGGCGCTCCGCGCCAGGATCTCGCGGACCTCGGCTTCCGGCAAGTACGGCAACCCGGAGATCGGCCGGTCCACGCCGGAGGCCAGCCCTGCCAGCAGGGTCTCCAGCCTGGCGAGCAGGCGGGCGGCCATGGCGCCGTCCATCGAAGCCATCTGGTGCTTGAGGCGGAGACGCAGAACCTGCAGGTCCATGTCGGCAATCAGGCTCAACGGGTAATGGGCCTTGGAGTCGTAGTGCAGGTTGGCAATCTCCAACTCGCGGAAGCTCCCGCTCCTGTCGCTGGCGGGATGGTTCTCGAACACGGCCAGAGTCTCGAAGAGAGGGGTGCCGCGGGGGACCTCGCTCCAGGCCTGCACCTGGAGGAGGGGGCTGTGCTCATAGCGGCGCTGCGCCACCAGCTCTTCCTGGAAGCGGCGGAGCCAATCTCCGGCCGGCTCGGCCGGCCGCAGCCGCGCCCGCACCGGCAGGGTGTTGATGAACGGCCCCACCATGGCCTCCGCGCCCGGGAGGGAGGCCGGGCGGCCGGAGACCACGTTGCCGTAGACCACGTCCTCCGCGCCCGAGGAGCGGGCCAGGAGGAGGACCCAGGCCGCCTGGAACAGGGTGTTGAGCGTGACCCGCTCCCGCCGTGCCCGCTCCTGGAGGGCTGCGGTCGCCTCGGCGGTGAGCACGCGCTCGGTGTCCCCCTGCTCGCCGGCCGGCCCCGCGCCCCCCGCGAGACCGAGGCGGGTGGGGGCGGTGAACCCGGCCAGGGTGCGGCGCCAGAAGGCCTCGGCGCCCTGGAGGTCCCGCGCTCCCGGCCCCTTCAGCCAGGCCACGTAGTCGCGGAATGGGCGCACGGGCGGCAGCTTCGCGGCCCCCTCGCCGATCCCCCGGCGCGCCATCTCATAGAGGCTGAGCACGTCGGTCATGACGTGGACGCGAGCCCAGCCGTCGAGCAGAAGATGGTGGTGCGTCCAGACCAGGCGCCAAGCGCGCTCGGCGGAGCGGAAGAGCGCGACGCGCATCAGGGGAGCGCGGGAGACGTCGAAGCCGCGGCGCAGGTCCTCCGCGAGCCAGGCGCCGAGCCGCGCCTCGCGCTCGTCCCCGGAGAAGCCGCGCCAGTCCTCTTCCAGCCAGGGGAGGCGGACGGCGCGGCGAACCACCTGCACCGGCTCCTCGATCCCCTGCCAGAGGAAAACCGTGCGAAGGGCCGGATGACGCGCCAGGGCGGCTTCCCAGGCGCGGCGGAAGACGGCGGGGTCGAGGTCGCCGCGCAGCTCGCAGCTCAGGCGCTCGATGTAGACACCGCTCCCCGGCGCTTCCAGGGTGTGGAAGAGCATGCCCTCCTGGAGCGGGGTCAGCGGGTAGGCGTCTTCGACGTTCTGGCTCAAGGCTCTCTCAGACCTCCACCTCGGAGGCGCGGCGCCGGCGGGCGCGGCGTTCCTTGCCATGCCGCAGCTCCTCGGCCCGGTCGTCCATCCCGGCGGCGCCGTCCGCCGCGCCGTCAACTGGCCCCGCCAGCTCGCGCAGCCGGCGGGCGAGGGCGGCGACGGTCGGGTGCTCGAACAATTCGAGCACCGGCAGGTCGAGTCCGGTCTCGGCGGCGAGGCGTCCCTGCAGGCGCATCAGGAGCAGGGAGTGGCCGCCGAGGTCGAAGAAGTTGTCATGGATTCCCACCCGCTCGACGCCGAGGATCTCGCTCCAGAGAGTGGCGAGGAGGGCCTCCCGGCCCTCCCGCGGGGCGATGTAGCCCACCGCCAGCTCCGGCCGCTCCGGAGAGAAGTCGGGCAGGGCCCGGCGGTCCACCTTGCCGCTCGGGTTCAGCGGCAGGCGGTCCATGGTAACGAAGCCCGTGGGCAGCATGTAGTCCGGGAGCCGGTCGCGCAGGAAGGCTCGGACCTGGTCGAGGGCGAGTGTGCCGTCCACCCCTTCCGCGGTCTCGGCGTAGGCCACCAGGCGGCGCTCTCCCGCGGGGCCGGGGCGGTCCACCACTACGGCGTAGCGCACGGCGGGGTGCTCGGCGAGGGCGGCCTCGATCTCCCCCAGCTCGATGCGATAGCCGCGGATCTTGACCTGGTGGTCGAGGCGGCCGAGGAACTCCAGGCGGCCGTCCGGCAGCCGGCGGGCCAGGTCGCCGGTGCGGTAGAGACGCTCGCCCGGGGCGCCCAGGGGATCGGGGACGAAGCGCTCGGCGGTGAGGTCGGGGCGTCCGAGATAGCCGCGGGCCAGCCCGGCGCCGCCGATGAGCAGCTCGCCGGGGACTCCGGCCGGCACCGGCTCCAGCCCCCGGCCCGCCAGGTGGATGCGGGTGTTGGCGATCGGCCGGCCCAGGGGGACGACGGCGCGTTGCGCCGCCCTGGCCGGATCGACCGCTTCGACCGTGGACCAGATGGTGGTCTCAGTGGGTCCGTAGAGATTCCACACCTCGGCGCCATGGGCGCCCAGGCGGGTGGCGAGCTCGCCGGGGAGGGCCTCGCCACCGCAGAGCACCTTGAAGCCCGGGGGCGCCTCCCAGGCGCTTTCGAGCAGCAGGCGCCAGGTGGCCGGCGTCGCCTGCATGGCCGTGGCGCCGTGCTCGGCCAGCAGGGCGGCGAGCCGGGTCCCGTCGGCGGCGGTCTCACCGCCGGCCACCACCACCCGGGCGCCGACGGTCAGCGGCAGCAGCAGCTCCAGGCCGGAGATGTCGAAGGCCAGGGTGGTGACCGCCACCAGGACGTCGCCGGCGGCGAGGCCCGGCCGCCGGCGCATCGAGGCGAGGAAGTTGGCGAGGCCGCGGCGGACCACCTGGACCCCCTTGGGGCGGCCGGTGGAGCCGGAGGTGAAGATCACGTAGGCGAGCCCGTCGGGGTCCAGGAAGGGAGCCGGCAGAGGGGCTCCGTTGCCGGTCTCCGCTTCCTCGTCCAGCCCGAGCAGATCGCCGTCCGCGAGCACCAGGGGGTTGCCGGCATCCTCCAGGATGCGGGCCAGGCGCTCCCTGGGGTGGCCGGGGTCGAGCGGCAGCCAGGCGCCGCCGGTCTTCATCACGGCCAGCAGGGCGACGACCGTCTCCACCGAGCGCTCGACGAGGAGGGCCACGCAGCGCTCCGGAGCCAGCCCCCGGGCGGCCAGCCGGCGGGCCAGGACCCCGGCCCTCGCGTCGAGCTCCGCGTAGGTCAGCCGCCGTTCTCCCTGCACTACGGCGACGGCGTTGGGTTGATGCCGGGCCTGCTCCTCGATCCAGCGGTGGACCGCCGTCTCCCCGGGCAGGGGCTCTTGCGTGTCGTTCCACTCGCCGAGCATTTGAGCGTGCTCTTCCGGGGTCAGCAGGGGAAGCTCCCAGAACGGCCGCCCGGGATCGGCCAGGGCGGCGGCGAGGAGCGCCGCGTAGGCGCCGGCGAAGCGGCGCACCGTGGCGGGGTCGAAGAGGTCGAGGTTGTATTCGAGGGCGCCGGCGAGCCCGTCCGCCCCGTCGCTGAGGTTGAGGGAGAGGTCGAACCGGGCGGTGCCGGTCTCGGAGGCGTCGTCGAGGGTCGGCGCCAGCTCGACGCCGGGCAGGGCCACGGGGGTGCCGGCGGCGAGCAGGGTGAACATCACCTGCACGAGGGGAGTATGGGCCAGGTCGCGGGCGGGTTTGAGCTCCTCGACCAGCTTCTCGAAAGGAAGCTCCTGGTGCGCGTAGGCGGCCAGGGCGGCCTCCCGCACCCGGGGGAGCAGGGCGGCGAGCCCCGGTTCTCCCTGGAGAGAGACGCGCAGGGCCAGGGTGTTCATGAAGAAACCGATGAGCCCCTCGGTCTCGATCCGGTCCCGGTTGGCCATCGGCGTGCCCACGATCAGCTCCTCGCGGCCGGTGAGGCGGGCCAGGAGGACCTCGAAGAGGGCCAGCAGGACCATGAACGGCGTGGCCTCGTGACGCCGGCCCAAGGCCGCGGTTCCTGCGGCGGTCTCCACGGACAGGCGGAACAGCTCGCGGGCACCGCGGTAGGTCAGCACCGGCGGGCGTGGCCGGTCGGCGGGCAGCTCCAGGACCCAGGGAGTGCCGGCGAGCGTCTGGCGCCAGTGGGCGAGCTCGGTCTGCAGGAAGTCTCCGGAGAGCCGGCGGCGCTGCCAGGCCGCGTAATCGGCGTACTGGACCGGCAGCGTGGGTGGGGCTTCGCCGCGGTAGAAGGCGGCCAGATCGCGGAGGAAGACGTCGAGCGACCAGCCGTCCGCCACGATGTGGTGGAAGGTCGCCAGCACCAGCCGCTCGTCTTCCGCCACGCGGAGCAGGGAGACCCGCAGCAGCGGCCCGGCCGCCAGGTCGAAAGGCCGCCGGGCCTCCTTTCCGGCGAGCCCCCGGGCCTCCGCCTCCCGGGCCTTCGGGGGCAAACCACGCAGATCGATCTCCGGCACGGAGAGCTGGATCCCGCCGGCGATGCGCTGGACCGGCAGGCCGGCCTCGGTCCCGTACGTGGTGCGCAGGATCTCGTGGCGGGCGGCCAGCGAGCGCACCGCGGCGGCGAAGGCGGCGGTATCCAGGTTCCCCTCAGCCTGCAGGACCGCCGGGATGTTGTAGAGCGGGCTCCGCGGCATCAGGCGGTCGAGGAACCAGATGCGCTCCTGGGCGAAGGACAGGGGGAGGCCGCCGGCGCTCTCGTCCCTGGGCAGGGGGAGGATCGGCTCCGCGTCCGGCGCCGCGCGCCGGCGTTGCGCCTCCAGAGCGCGGGCGAGCCTCGCCACCGTCGGCGCTTCGAACAGCAGGCGCAGAGGGACCTCGGCGCCGATGGCGCGGCGCAGGCGCGAGACCGCCCGGGTGGCCAGCAGGGAGTGGCCGCCGAGGGCAAAGAAGTCGTCGCCGCGCCCGACGCTGGAGACCCCCAGGAGCTCGGACCAGACCGCGGCCACCAGCTCTTCCATCAGGCCGGCCGGAGCCGCCGCGGCGCCGGCGGGGGCCGCGCTCTCTCCGGACGCCGTCCGCGCCAGCGGCTCCAGGGCGCGGCGGTCCACCTTGCCGTTGGGAGTGAGGGGGAAGGCTTTGAGCACCACCCAGGCGGAGGGCACCATGTAGTCCGGCAGCGTCCGCCGCAGGTGCTTGCCCAGGGCCTCCGGCAGCCGCGGATGAACGGCTCCGCGCGGGGAGACGCAGCCGATCAGGCGCAGGCCGCCGGCCGGCTCCGGGAGGGCCATCGCCACCGCTTCGCGCACCTCCGGATGATTGGAGAGCGCGGCCTCGATCTCCCCCAGCTCGATGCGGAAGCCGCGCAGCTTGATCTGATGGTCGATCCGGCCGAGGTACTCGATCTCGCCGTCCGGGAGAAGCCGCGCCAGGTCGCCGGTGCGGTACAGGCGTGCCCCCGGCTCTCCGAGCCCGTCCGGCACGAAGCGCTCGGCGGTCAGGTCCGGCCGGCCCACGTAGCCCCGCGCCAGCTGCGGGCCGCCCAGGCAGAGCTCTCCGGCCACTCCCAGGGGCGCCAGGCCGCCGTCGCGGTCCAGCAGGCGCAGGTAGACGTTGTCCACCGGCCGTCCGATCGGCACCCGCTCCTCGCCCGGGCGGCAGGCGTGGAAGGTCACGTCCACGGCCGCCTCGGTCGGGCCGTACAGGTTGTGCAGCTCCACCCCGAAGGGGACGCCGAGGCGGGCGTGGAAGTCCCGCGCGAGGTCGGGCGGCAGCGCCTCGCCGCTGGCGATCACCCGCCGCAGCCGCCAGGAGGCGGCGCAACGCTCCAGGTCCGGCTCCTCCAGGAAGGCCCGCAGCATGGAGGGGACGAAGTGGAGATGGGTGATTCCCTCCCGGGCCACCGTCCGCACCAGCTCGGCGGCGTCCTGGTGCGCGCCGGGCCGGGCCACCACCAGGCGCGCGCCGGTCAGCAGCGGCCAGAAGAATTCCCACACCGAGACGTCGAAGCTGAACGGCGTCTTCTGCAGCACCCGGTCGTCCGGCGTCAGGCCGTAGGCGCCCTGCATCCAGAGCAGGCGGTTGACGATGGCCCGGTGGGTGTTGATGGCCCCCTTCGGCCGCCCGGTCGAGCCGGAGGTGAAGATCACATAGGCCGCGTTGCCGGGCGCCGCGCCCGGGCTGGCGAGAGGGGGATGATTCCCGGGCGCCGCCTCCAGCTCGACCAGGCGCGCCGCCGGCCCGGCGAGGCTCCGCAGCCGTTCCGCCAGGCCGCCCTGGACCAGCAGGACCTCGGCGCCGGCATCCTCCAGCAGCACGGCCAGGCGCGCGTCGGGGTACCCGGGGTCGAGCGGCACGTAGGCGCCGCCCGCCTCGAGGATGCCCAGCAGGCCAACGACCAGATCCAGCGACCGCTCGGCGCACAGCCCTACCCGCACCTCCGGCCGCACTCCCAGGCCGCGCAGCCGGCGCGCCAGGAAACCCGCGCGCTCCTCGAGCTCGGCGTAGGTGAGCGTCTCGCCTTCGAACGTCACCGCTACCGCCTCGGGCGCGCGCGCCGCCCGCGCCGCGATCAGCCCGTGCAGGGTCGCCTCCCCACCAGGCCGGAGCGCCGTGTCGTTCCACTCCACCATCGCCTGGTGGCGCTCGGCCGCGCCGAGCAGGGGGAGATCCGTCAGGCGAGCGGCCGGCTCCGCCGCCGCCGCTTCGAGGAGCGTCCGCAGCTGGCCGAGCAGACGGATGGCGGTCGCCGGGTCGAAGAGGTCCGTGGCGTACTCGAGGTCCCCCACCAGCCGGCCCTCCCGCTCCATCCAGTCGAGGGTGAGGTCGAACTTGACGCCCCCTCCGTCGATCGGCAGGGGGGTCAGGACCGCTCCCGGCAGCTCCAGGCGGTCGGCCGGGGCGTTCTGGAGGGTCATCGCCACCTGGAAGATCGGACTGTGGGAGAGGCTGCGCTCCAGGCTCAGCTCTTCGACCAGCCGCTCGAAGGGGAGGTCCTGGTGGGCGAAGGCCCCGAGCGCCCGGGTCCGCGCCTGCTCGAGCAGGCTCCGGAAGGTTGGAGCCTCGCCGTCCGCCTCCGGCCCGAGGCGACCGCGCAGCACCAGGGTGTTGGCGAAGAAGCCGATCAGCCCCTCGATCTCGACCTGGTTGCGGCTCGCCACCGTGGTGCCGACCAGGACCTCGTCCTGCCCGCCGGTGCGGTGGAGGAGCGTCTGGAAGCCTGTCATCAGCACCATGAAGAGCGTGGCCCCCTCGCGCCGTGCCAGGGCGCCGAGCGCGACGGCCAGCTCCTCCGGCAGGGAGATGTCCGCCACGGCTCCGCGGCGGTCGCGGAGCGCCGGGCGGGGGCGGTCCGCCGCCAGCTCGAGGAGCGCGGGCGCCCCTTCCAGCTCCCGCCGCCACCAGCCGAGCTGCTCCTGCAACGCCTCCCCCTGGAGCCAGCCCCGCTGCCAGATCGCGTGGTCCAGGTACTGCACCGGCAACTCGGGGAGCGGGGAGGGGAGCCCCTGGCGGAAGGCGGCATAGAGCGCCACCGTCTCGCGGATCAGCACGGCCGTGGACCAGCCGTCGCCGACCAGGTGGTGGATCACCAGGACGAGCAGCCACTCCGTCTCGCCGAGCCGGAGCAGCAGGGCGCGAAGAAGAGGGGCGCGGCCGAGATCGAACGACCGGCGCAGCTCCGCGGCGAGGAGGCGGCCGGCCTCGGGACCCCGCGCCGCCTCCGATAGCGCGAGGAGGTCGGCGGTGACCAGCGGCAGAGGGACCCCGGCGACAACGGTCTGGAGCGGCGGCTCGTCCCCGGTGATGGCGGTGCGCAGGGCGGCGTGCCGCCGGATGATCTCGCCGAGGGTGTGGGCGAGGGCCCGCCGGTCGAGGTCACCGGTGATCCGCATCGCGGTCGGCAGGTGGTAGGCGGCGCTCCCCGGCTCCAGCCGCTCCAGGAACCAGAGGCGCTCCTGGGCGAAAGAGAGCGGTCCCTGGTCCCGGTCCGTGGGAACCAGCGGCGGGCGGGCCGCCGCTCCCCGGCTCCGGTCCTCCTGCAGGCGGAGGGCGAGCGCGGCGATCGTGGGTGCCTCGAACAGGGCCCGCAGCGGCAGCTCGACCCCGAAGGCGGCCCGCACGCGGGAGATCACCTGCATGGCCAGCAGCGAGTGGCCCCCCAGGTCGAAGAACTCGTCGAAGATGCCCACCGGCTCGATGCCGAGGATCTCCTGCCACATGCCGGCGAGCTTCGCCTCCGTCTCGTCGCGTGGGGCCACGTAGGCGGTCGCCACATCCGGCCGCGCGTGGCCGGGCGCCAGGCCCCCGGCCGGCTTCCCCTCGGCGAGGTCGCGGGCCAGGCGGCGCTGCGCCGCGATCGCCCGCGGCAGCGGCACCCGGGAGACCGCGACCTGCGGCAGGCGGGGACCGGCCAGGATACGGCGCAGCAGCTCCAGGGCCTCGGCGGTCTCCAGCCCCTCGGCCGGGTCGGGGGCGGCGGGCATTTCGCGGGGCTGCGAGCGGGCGCGGATCGTCTGCGCCACGTCGATCCGCTTGAGCACGAACTCCTCGATGCGCACCCGCTCGGTTCCCTTCTCGTCGAGGATCGACACGTCGAAGGCGAGCGTCTCGCCCGCCGGCGCGGCGCCGAAGCGGACGTAGCTCCACGCCCTTTTGGGAAGCGGACCGTACGCGAGCAGCCGCCGGTAGGAGAGCGGCAGGTAGTGCCCCTCCCCCTTGGGCACGTAGCTCTCGCCGAAGCTGGTGGCGATGTCCAACAGCGCCGGGTGGAGGTGGTAGAGGCCGGTGTCACCGTCCAGCTCGCGCGCCAGCTCCAGGTAGCCAAGGGCGTAGCCGTCGCCCAGCCAGACCTGGCGCAGGCTCTCCCAGCGCGGGCCGAGGCCGGCCGTGCGCAGGTCCTCGCGGTACTCCTCGCCGAGCACCGTCCGCGTGTGGGCGGCGCTCTGGAGGCCGCCGAGGTCCACGGTGGCGGGGATCGCGTGGAGCGGCTGGACGGTGCCCAGGGCGTGCTCCTGCCCGTCGCTCGCCACGCTGAACCGGTAGGCGCCCCCCTCGGGCCGCAGCACGGTGCGCACCGCCGCCGACTCGCCGTCCCCCACCCGCAGCGGCGCCACGAAGAGCACGTCGCGCAGCTCGAAGGCGTTGCGGTTGCCGGTCACCTCGCCGAACGCGGCGCCGGCCATCTCGAGGTAGGTCGTGCCCGGCACGATCGGATGGCCGCCGAGGCGGTGCTCGTCGAGTACCCAGCTCTCGCCGGGCTTGAAGCGCGACAGGAAGACCTCCTCCGGGCCGGCCGTCGTCCGCCGCAGGAGGAGGGGATGCGCGAGGTGCCGGGTCTCCCCGGCGGGCTCGGGGGAGGGGGCCGCGGGCCGGCCGGCCCGCGGGGCGGCCATGCCCACGCCGCGCCAAGCGTCCCAGTCGATGGAGAGGACGCGCGGACCCCCCGCCAGGGCGCGGGAGCGGGCAAAGGCGCCGAGGAAGGCGTTGGCCGCGGCGTAGTCCGCCTGGCCGGGGCCGCCCAGGACTGCGCTGAGCGAGGAGAAGAGGAGCAGAAAGTCGAGCTCCGGGTCCTTCCCCTCCGCCAGCAGCTCGTCCAGGATCAGGGTCCCCCGGACCTTGGGCGCCAGGACCCCGGCCGCGGAGCCGGCATTGGTGAGCTGCAGCACGCCGCTCCCCGGCAGCCCCGCGGCGTGGAGGACGCCGTGGAGCGGGCCGAAGCGCGCGCGGGCGGCCTCCAGGGCGCCCCGCATCTCCTCGCGGCGGGTGACGTCGGCCGCCACGGCGAGCACCTCGGCCCCCAGCGCCTCCAGCTCGTCGAGCCGGCCCGGCGCGGGCGCCGAGCGGGAGACCAGGACGAGCCGCGCCTGGACGGTCCGCGCGAGGAACCGGGCGACCTCCATCCCCACACCCCCCGAGCCGCCGGTGATGAGGTAGGTCCCGCGGGCGCGGAGGGGCGGCGGGCCGGCTTCGCCGAGGTGCACCGGCTCGAAGGCCTGCACCCAGCGCGCCGCGCCGCGGAGAGCGACGACCGGGCCCTCGGCCTCGTCCGTCTCCCCCTCGAGCTCGGCCAGCAGGCGCTCGGCCGGGACGCTCCGGTTGACGTCGACGCTCCGGCAGGCGAAGCCGGGGAGCTCCAGAGGCAGGGTGAGCACGATGCCCAGCAATAGCGCTTTGACGGGGTCCGTCTCGTCGGCGCTCTCGACCCCCTGGAGGCCGCTCGACACGACGTCGATACGCCGCTGGACGCCGTCTCCACCGGTGCCGAGGCCGCGCTCGCCGAGGGCCCGCGCCAGCTCCAGCAGCGATCCGAAGGCCGACTCCTCGGACCCGCCGGCCCCGACGTTGCCGAGATGGACGATCCGCCGGGGGGGCTCGCCCAGACGGTCGAGGAGGGCCGCGTAGTCGTAAGGGGGCCGCGCGGCGAGCACCCGGTGCCCTTGCGCCTCCACGAGCTTCACCAGCCGCTGGCCCAGGCCGGTCTCGTCGAGCAAGACCAGCCAGGGGCCACCCTCGACACCGTCTTCCGGCGAAGGCGGCGGGGGCGGGAAGGCCTGTCTCCAGAGCGGCGCCCAAGCCCGGTCCCGGCTCTCCGGCACGAGGGTTCCCGCGTCCTCCTGGGGCTCCACCCAGTAGCGCCGGCGCTCGAAGGGGTAGGTGGGCAGCGCCACGCGCCGTCGCGTCTCGTGGGCCTGGAAGCCGCGCCAGTCCACCGGTACGCCGGAGAGCCAGAGCTGGCCCAGGGCGCGGAGGAGAACCGGCAGGTCGTCCTCGCCCGCCTCCGGCGCCGCCGGCAGGCTGGAGAGCACCGTCTGGCCGCCCGGGCGGGCCGGGTGCCGGCGGGCCAGGGAGCTCAGGGCGCGGCCGGGGCCCACTTCCAGGAGCACCGCGTCGCCGCGTTCGAAGAGCGTCTCCAGGCCGGCGGCGAAGCGCACGGTCCGCCGCAGGTGGCGCTCCCAGTACCCGGGGCCGGTCGCCTCGTCCGCGGTGATCCAGGTGCCGGTGAGATTCGACACGAACGGAAGGGTCGGTGCCTCCAGGCGCAGGCCGGCGAAGGCGGCGGCGAAGGGGGCGAGCGCCGGCTCCATCATCGCCGAGTGGAAGGCGTGCGAGGTCTGGAGGAGCCGGCCGCCGGCGCCCCGCGACTCCAGCGCCCCGGCCAGGGCCGCGACGGCCTCGGCCGGACCGGCGGCGACGCAGAGCGAGGGGCCGTTGACAGCGGCCAGCTCCACCCCTGCGGGCAGCAGGGGCAGGAGCTCCTCCGGCGGCAGGGGCACCGATAGCATGGCGCCGGGCGGCAGCCGCTGCATCAACCGGCCGCGGGCCGCGACCAGGCGCACCGCGTCCTCCAGGGAGAAGACGCCGGCGAGGCAGGCGGCCACGTACTCGCCCACGCTGTGGCCGATCATCGCCGCCGGGGTGACGCCCCACTCCATCCAGAGCCGCGCCAGCGCGTACTCGACGGCGAAGAGCGCCACCTGGGCCATCGCGGTCTGCCGGAGCCGCTCGGCGGCTTCCGGCCCGCGGCTGGAGGGGTAGAGGGCGGCCAGGAGATCGATCCCCTCCGTCCGCAGCACCCCGGCGCAGCGGTCGAGCGGATCGCGGAAGGCCGGCTCGGAGCGGTAGAGCGCCTCGGCCATGCCCGGGTACTGCGCCCCCTGCCCCGGAAACAGGAAGATCACCGGCCGGTCCTCGGACTCCTCGACCCGCGTCAGCACCCGCCGCGGGTCGAGCGCGCTCAAGGCGGCGGCCGCGTCCCCGGCATCGGCGCAGACCACCATCCGGCGGTGGGAGAGGCGGCGGCGCCCCGCCTGGAGCGTGTAGGCGGCGTCGGCCAGGTCCGTTTCCGGAAGGCGCGGCAGGCGCAGCCGCTCGACCAGGTTGACGGTCGCCGCTTCGAGGGCCGGCTCGGTGGCGGCGGACAGGAGCAGCAGCTGGTGCGGCCGCGATGGACCGGGCTGCGGGCCTCCCGGCGCCTCCTCCAGGACCACGTGGGCGTTGGTGCCGCCGATGCCGAACGAGCTGACCCCGGCGCGCCGCGGCCCGGCGGATGCCGGCCAGGCCACCGGCCGGGAGTTGACGAAGAACGGGCTCTCCTCCAGGCCGAGCGCCGGGTTGGGCCGCTCGAAGCCCGCCGTCGGCGGGATCTCCCGGCGCTCCAGCGCCAGCACGGCCTTGATCAGCGAGGCGACCCCCGCCGCCGCGTCCAGGTGTCCGAAGTTGCTCTTGACCGAGCCGAGCGCGCAGGAGCCCGCCGGGCCGCCGGCGAAGACCTGCCGGAGCGCCGAGACCTCGATCGGATCGCCCAGCGGGGTGGCCGTGCCGTGCGCCTCGACGAAGCCGATCGAGGCGGGGGCGACCCCCGCCAGCGCCTGCGCGGCGGCGATCACCTCGGCCTGCCCCTCGGCGCTGGGAGCGGTATAGCCGATCTTGGCCGCGCCGTCGTTGTTGATCGCGCTGCCCAGGATCACCGCGTGGACGTGGTCGCCGTCGGCCAGGGCGTCGTCGAGGCGCTTGAGCACCACCATGGCGACGCCGTCGCCGTCGAGGGTTCCCTGGGCCGCGGCGTCGAACGGCCGGCAGTGGCCGTCCGGAGAGAAGATCCCGCCGGGCTGGTGGAGATAGCCGGCGCGCTGCGGCACCGAGATCCTCACCCCGCCGGCCAGGGCCATGTCGCACTCGTCGTCGAGCAGGCTCCGGCAGGCCAGGTGGACGGCGACCAGCGACGTCGAGCAGGCCGTCTGCACCGTCAGGGCCGGCCCGCGCAGCCCCAGCTTGTAGGCGACCCGGGTGGCCAGGAAGTCGCCGTCGCTGCCGAGCATGGCCTGGTAGATCCCGACCGAGTCGACCACCTCGCGGTTGCGCGCCAGGTTGAACAGCAGGTAGGTGTTGGAGCCGGCGCCGGCGAAGACGCCGGTCCGTCCCGGATCGCGCCGGGGGTCGTGGCCCGCGTGCTCCAGGGCCTGCCAGGAGGCCTCCAGCAGCAGCCGGTGCTGGGGATCCATGACCTCGGCCTCGCGCGGGGTGAGGCCGAAGAAGGGGGCGTCGAACCGGTCGGGCTGGTCGATCAGCCCGCGCGACCGGACGTAGGCCGGATCGGCGAGCAGCTCACGGGAAACCCCCGCGGCGCGCAGCTCCTCCTCGGTGAAGACGGTGAGCGTCTCCCGCCCCTCCACCAGGACCCGCCAGAGCGCCTCGACGTCGGGCGCGCCCGGGAACCGGCCGGCCATGCCGACGACGGCGATCCGCCGGTCCCGGGCTTCTCCCCGGGCACGCCGCGCCGGCGCGGGCGCCGGCACGGGGGCCGGCCCGCTCAGGTAACGGGCCAGGGCGTCCACCGTCGGGTACCGGAACAGCTCGACCATCGGCAGGTCGGCGGCCAGCTCCCGCTTCAGGCGTTCGTGGACCTGGATGAGCAGGAGCGAGTGGCCGCCGAGGTCGAAGAAGTTGTCGTAGATCCCGACCCGGTCGAGGCCGAGCGCCTCCTTCCAGATCCCGGCGATGATCCTCTCGGCCTCGTCGCGCGGCGCCACGTAGATCTCCCGGACCTCGCCCCCGGCCGCCTCCGGCCTCGGCAGGGCGGCGCGATCGAGCTTGCCGTTCGGGGTCAGTGGCAGCTCCTCCAGGAAGACCATCGCCGAGGGCAGCATGTAGTCCGGCAGCCCCTCGCGCAGGGCCGTCCGCAGCTCGGCCGAAGTCGGGGAGGCGCCCGGGGCCGGCACCACCCAGGCGATCAGCCGCTTCTGCCCGCCGGGCTCCTCCGGAGCCAGGACCACGGCCGCGTCCACCTGCGGCAGCCGGAGCAGCGCGGTCTCGACCTCGCCCAGCTCGATGCGGTAGCCGCGCAGCTTGACCTGGTGGTCGCCGCGCCCCAGGAACTCCATGTCGCCGTCCCACAGCACGCGGGCGAGGTCGCCGGTGCGGTAGACCCGCTCGCCGGGCGTGCTCGGGTGGGGGTGCGGCTGGAAGCGGTCGGCGGTCAGCTCGGGGCGCCCGAAGTAGCCGCGGGCCAGCAGCCGGCCACCCAGGAAGACCTCTCCGGGGACGCCCGCGGGCACCGGCTCGAGGTGGCGGTCGAGGAGATAGATCGTGCTGTCCGCGATCGCCCGCCCGATGGGCACCTCGCGCAGCCCCTCCAGCCGCGTGGCGGTCAGGTCGCAGGCGGTCGAGATGATGGTCGACTCGGTCAGCCCGAAGGTGTTCATCAGCTTTGGCCGGACCGGCGCGTGCCGCCGCCAGGCGACCAGCCGCTCGGGCAGGGCGCGCTCGCCGGCGGCGATCACCAGGCGAAGCGACGGCGGCAGCTCGGCGCTCGCGGCCCCTGCCGCGGCCTCCTCCGCGTCGAGGCGCGCCGTGATCTCGTGCCAGTAGGCGGTGGGGAGGCTCAGCAGGGTGATCCCCCGCGCCCGGCAAGTGTCGAGGAAGATCGCCACCGACTCCAGCATGGCGTCGTTGCGCAGCACCAGCTCGCCGCCCAGCGACAGGCAGGGCACGATCTCCTCGATGCTGATGTCGAAGCTGATCGAGCAGAACTGGAGGACGCGGTCCGCGGGCCCGATCCCGTACACCCGGGAGGCGGTCTCGGTGTAGCTCGCCAGCGAGTCGTGCCGGATCATCGTCCCTTTGGGACGGCCGGTGGACCCGGAGGTGTAGATCATGTAGGCCAGGTTGGCCGGCAGGAGGTCCGGCTGCGGCGCGTCCGTCCTCTCGCCGGCCAGCTCGCGCCACTCCGGGTCGAGCGGCAGGAGGACGGCCTGGGTCTCCGGCAGGGAACCCGCGAGGTGGGGTTGAGTGAGCAGCACCGGCGCCTGGCAGTCCCACAGCATGAAGGCCAGGCGGTCCGCCGGGTAGGCCGGATCGAGGGGGACGTAGGTGCCCCCCGCCTTGAGGATGCCGAACAGGGCCACGATCAGCTCCGGCGAGCGCTCCACGGCCACCGCCACCCGCACCTCGGGACCCACCCCCAGGGCGCGCAGGCGGTGGGCGAGCTGGTTGGCGCGCCGGTCCAGCTCGCCATAGGTGAGCGTGCGCGCCGACCCTGCCTGCGATACCGCGGGCGCGTCCGGCCGGGCCGCGGCTTGGCGCTCGAACCAGCGGTGGACATACGGGCTCCACTCCGGCTCCCGGTCGGTGTCGTTCATCTCGTAGAGCAGCCAGTGCCGCTCGGCGCCGTCGAGCAACGGCAGCTCCAGGAAGGGCCGGCCGGGATCGGCGGCGGCGGCGGCCAGCAGCGCCGCGAAACGGGCCAGGAGGCGCGCCGCCGTTGCGGGCTCGAAAAGGTCCGGGTTGTACTCCAGGAGCCCGGTGATCCGGCCGTCCCGGTCCTCCATGTAGAGGCCGAGGTCGTACTTCGCGGTGCCGCTGTCGGCGGTGAGCGGAGTCGCGGTCACGCCCGGCAGGTCGAGCGCCGGCCGCACCGAATCCTCCAGCGCGAAGGCCACCTGGTAGAGCGGGTTCTGGCCCACCAGGCGTTCCGGCCGGAGGGCCTCGACCAGCTTCTCGAACGGCACCTCCTGGTGCGAGTAGGCGCCCAGGGTCACCTCGCGCACCCGCGCCAGCAACTCGTGGAAGGTGGCATCGGCGGCGACGTCCACGCGCAGCACCAGGTTGTTGGCGAAGAAGCCGAGGAGCGGCTTCAGCTCCGTCCGCTCGCGGTTGGCCGTGGGGACCCCCACCGTGACGTCGAGCTGGCGGGCGCAGCGGGCGAGGACGGCGGTGAACCCCGCCAGCAGGGTCATGAAGACCGACGCCCCGTCGCGCCGGGCGAGGGCGCGGACGGCCGCGGTCGTGGCGGGATCGATCTCCAGCCGCCGGCTGGCGCCGTGCCAGGTCGGGAATGGAGGGCGCGGCCGGTCCGTGGGCAGGTCGAGGGCGGCGGGCGCTCCCGCCAGGCGCTCCCGCCAGTAGGCGAGATGGCGCTCCAGCTTCTCTCCCTGGAGCCGTTGGCGCTGCCACTCCGAGTAATCGGAGTATTGGACGGCCAGCTCCGGCGGCGCCGGCGCCCCGCGGTAGAAGGCGGACAGCTCGCGGACGAAGACGTTCAGCGACCAGCCGTCCCAGATGATGTGATGGACGGTCAGGAAGAGGACGTGGTCCTCGGGGTCCAGGCACAGCAGGACCGCCCGCAGGAGCGGCCCCCGCTCCAGGTCGAAAGGGAGCAGGGCGTCGAGAAGGCTGGCCCGCTCCACCTCCCGCATCGGGTCCGCCAGGCCGGCGAGGTCCACTTGCGGCAGCTCCGGCGCGTACGGGGGGTGGATCACCTGCACCGGCTCGCCGTCCCGCGCGGCGAAGGTCGTGCGCGCCGCCTCGTGCCGCTCGACGATGGAGGCCAGGCTGCGCCGCAGGCGCGCCGGGTCGAGCGGCCCCTGGAGGCGCACCCGGGCGGGGAGGTTGTAGAGGGGGCTCCCCGGCTCCAGGCGATCCAGGAACCAGAGCCGCCGCTGGGCGAAGGAGGCCGGGACGGCGGTCCGCCCGGCGCGGACCAGGGGCGGTCCCGCGTCCGCTCCGGCCATCCGGACCGCCCGCACCGCCGCGGCCAGCTCGGCGACCGTCGGTGACTCGAACAGGGTGCGCGGCGGCAGCTCCACACCAAAGGCGTTGCGCGCCCGGGCCAGGATCTCGATGGCCAGCAGAGAGCGGCCGCCGAGCTCGAAGAAGTCGTCGTGGATGCCCACCGCGCCCGCGCCCAGCACCTCCGCCCAGATCTCCGCCAGCCCCCGTTCCACGGCGTCGCGCGGGGGCGCGAATCCCGCCGCCGCCCGTTCCGGCCCGGGCAGCGCCCGCCGGTCGACCTTGCCGTTCGGCGTCAGCGGCAGGGAGTCCAGGAAGACGAAGCTCGCCGGCACCATCCAGGGGGGGAGCCGCCCGCGCAGGGCCTCCCGCAGCTCGCCGGCCTCCGGGCTCGCTCCCGGGCGCGGCACCACGTAGGCCGCCAGCGAGCCGCCGTCCCAGGTCCGCACCGCGCACTCCAGCACCTGGGGATGGCCGCCGAGCGCCGCCTCGACTTCCGCCGGCTCGATCCGGTAACCCTGGACCTTGATCTGCTGGTCGAGGCGTCCGAGGAACTCGAGCTGGCCGTCCTGACGGTAGCGGACCCGGTCCCCCGTGCGGTAGGCGCGGGCTCCGGGCTCGCCGCCGAGCGGATCGGGGACGAAGCGCTCGGCGGTCAGGTCCGGCCGTCCCAGGTAGCCGCGGGCGAGCCCGGCGCCCCCCAGCAGCAGCTCGCCCGGCACCCCGGCCGGCGCCGGCCGCAGGCGGGCGTCCACCACGAAGGTCCGGACGTTGCCGATCGGCCGCCCGATCGGCGGGGCGCCCTCCTCGCCGGCGACCGGCGCGCTGGTGGCCACCACCGTGCCCTCGGTCGGCCCGTAGTGGTTCACCAGGTTCCAGGCGGCGTCCGGCGCCCGGTGCAGGCGGTCGCCGCCGGTCAGCAGGGCGCGCAGGGAAAGGCCGGCGGGCCGGGGGCGCGCGACCGCGAGCTCGGCCAGGGGGGTGGGCAGGAAGGCGAGCGTCACCCCCCTCGCGGCCATCCAGTCGACGAGCGCGGCCGGCGCGGCGCGGGTCCTCTCGTCGGGAACGTGCAGGCTGGCGCCCGCCGCCAGGTAGGGCCAGATCTCCCAGACCGCGGCGTCGAAGCCGAGCCCCGCGACCTGCGGCGCGCGGTCGTCCGGGGTCACGGCGTACTCGCGCCGGTGCCACCGCGCCAGGTTGGCCAGCGCCGCGTGCTCGACGGCCACCGCCTTGGGGGTGCCGGTGGAGCCGGAGGTGAAGATCGCGTAGGCCAGGTTCCGGCCGTCAACCCGGACCGCGGGGGCCGTTCCCTCCGGGACCGCGCCGTCCACGGTCAGAACCTCGCCGCCGAAGCCGAGCCCCGCGGAGCGGCGGGAGTCGGTGACCAGGTGCCGGATGCCGGCCCGCGCCAGCAGCTCCAGGAGCCGCGCGCGAGGGGACTCGGGATCGACCGGCACGTAGGCGCCGCCGGCTCGGAGCACCGCCAGGGCGGCCACCACGAACGATGCCGAGCGGTCGAGCCAGAGCGCCACCGGCACCTCGGGGCCGACGCCCAGGCCAGCCAGCCGGCGCGCCCAGCCGCCGGCCCGGCGGTCCAACTCGCCGTAGCTCAGGGAGAGGGGGCCGTCCTCCACGGCCAGGCGCTCCGGCGCGCGGCGGGCCTGCTCCACGAACAATTCGTGGACCAGCCCTTCGCGACCGCCGTCCCCAGGCTCCGGCCGGGCGCCCCAATCCACGAGGAGCTGGCGCAGCTCCGCGGGATCGAGGATCGGCAGCTCCCACACCGGCCGGTCCGGCTCGGCCGCGGCCCCGGCGATCAGGCTCGACAGGTGGCGGAGCATGCGCCCGGCCGTGGCCGTCTCGAACAGGTCGGTCGCGTGTTCCAGGGACAGCTCCAGCCCGTCCTCCGTCTCCACGGCAAACAGGCTGAGGTCGAACTTGGCCGTCCCGGTCGGCACCGGCGCCACCGCGATCGTCACCTCCCCGGCCCGCCGCGAGGCGGGCGGGCGATGGAACGCGAAGGTCACGTCGAAAAGGGGGTTGCGGTCGAGGCCGCGCTCCGGCCGCAGCCGGTCGACGAGCAGATCGAAGGGAAGGTCGGCGTGCTCCTGTGCCTCGACCGTGACGCCGCGCACCCGCCGCAGCAGCTCGCGGAAGCCGGGCTCGCCCGACAGGTCGCAGCGCAGCACGAGGGTGTTCACGAAGAGCCCGGCGAGCCCCTCCAGCTCCCGGCGGTCGCGGCCGGAGACCGGGCTGCCCACGGCCACGTCCTCCTGCCCGCCGTAGCGGCCGAGGAGCGCGCCGAAGGCGGCGAACAGCGCCATGAAGAGCGTGCTCCCCTCGCGGCGGGCGAGCCCGGCCAGCTCGCCGGCGGCACCGGGCCGCGCCGTAACGGTCGCGCCGCGCCCGCTCCACGCCGCCGGCCGCGGCCGGTCCGCCGGCAGCTCCAGCCGCGCCAGGCCGGCGAGCCGCTCCTCCCACCACGCCAGCCGTCCCTCCAGCTCTTCCCCGCGCAGCCAGCCGCGCTGCCAGGCCGCGAAGTCGGCGTACTGGAAGGGGAGCCCGGCGAGCGCCGTCCCCTCGTAGGCGGCCGCGAGGTCGTGCAGCAGGACATCGAGCGATCCCTCGTCCGCGGCCACGTGATGGAGCACGAGGCGCAGGACGTGGGACTCGGGTCCGAGCCGCGTCAAGGCGGCGCGGAAGGGGGGGGCCTTCTCCAGGTCGAAGGGCCGGCGCGCGAAGGCTATCCCCTCGTCCTCCGTGAGATCGGCCAGCGGCAGCTCCGGGACCTCCCCGGTCACCTCCAGAACCGGCCGCCCGTCCTGCTCGCGCAGGCGGGTGCGCAGGATCTCCTGGCGCCGCACGACCGCGGCCCAGGCGCGGCGCAGGGCCTCCACGTCCAGAGGCCCTGCAAGGCGCGCGACCCCGGCGAGATGGTAGGCCGCCGACTCCGGCGCCAGCCGGTACAGAAACCAGAGCCGCTCCTGGGCGAAGGAGAGCGGGAAGCGGGTCCTCCCCTCCGGCCGGGGCGGGAGGGGAGGCCGGGAATCGCGAAGCGGCGTGAGGCACCGCCGCAGCCGCGCCACGGTCGGCGAATGGAAGAAGGCGCCGAGCGGCACCTCCGCCCGCAGGCGCTCGCGGATCAGGGACTGCGCGCGCACCGCCAGCAGCGAGTGCCCCCCCAGGGCGAAGAAGTCGTCGTGCGCTCCCACCCGGTCGACCGCGAGCACCTCGGCCCAGATGCCGGCCAGGATCTCCCCGGTGGGATCGAGCGTCTGCGCCCCCTCCTCCCGCTCTCCCCCGCCGGGCCCCAGGCGGGCCAGCGCCCGGCGGTCGACCTTGCCGTTCGGCGTGAGCGGCAGGGCCTCCAGCACGGCCACGGCCGGGAGCATGAACTCGGGGAGAGTGCGGCGCAGGGCGTCGCGCAGCGCCACCGGATCCAACATCCGCGACGTCTCGCCGGTCACGAAGGCGGCAAGGCGCCGGCCGCCGGCGGAATCGGCGGCGGTCACCACCACCGCCTCGCGGACGCCGGGGAGGGCGCACAGGGCCTCCTCGACCTCGCCGGTCTCCACGCGGAAGCCGCGGATCTTCACCTGGTGGTCGATGCGGCCCAGGAAGCGGAGCTCTCCGCCGGGCTGGAAGCGGGCCAGGTCTCCCGTGCGGTAGAGCCGCCCCCCGGCCGGGCCGAACGGGTCGGGGATGAAGCGCTCCGCGGTCAGGCCGGGCCGGCCGAGGTAGCCGCGCGCCAGCCCCTCTCCCCCCAGGCAGACCTCGCCGGGAAGGCCGGGCGGCACCGGCCGCAGCCACGGGTCCATCAGCCAGACGGACGAGCCGGCGATGGGCCGGCCGATCGACGGCTCCTCCTCATCTCCGTCGGCGATGGCCGCGACGGTGGAGTAGGTCGTGTCCTCGGACGGCCCGTAGAGATTCAGCACCCGCCGCGCCGCGCTCCCCCGGTAGACTGCCCGCGCCATCTCCCGCGTCACCGGCTCGCCGCCGAAACCGATCGTCCCAACGGAAGCCGGCACCCCGCCTGTCCGCAACAGCTCCGCCATGGCGGACGGCACGGTGGTCGCCAGCCGCACCCCCTCCGTCTCCGGCAGGGCCAGGGCGTTGCCGACCAGCACCATCGTTCCCCCCCAGCAGAGCGGCACGAACAGCTCGAAGACGGAGACGTCGAAGCAGACCGAGGTCGAGGCCAGCACGCCGGACAGCTCCTCGTCCGTGAACGCCTGGCGCGCCCAGCGGGCGAGGGCGGCGACGCTCCGGTGCTCGATCGCCACCCCCTTCGGCCGTCCCGTCGAGCCCGACGTGTAGATGACGTAGGCGAGGTTGCCCGGGAGGGGGCGGCGGGCGGCGGGAGAGCCGGGACCCGGAAGGCCCTCGCCCTCCAGCAGCAGGACGGCTCCCGAGTCCTCCCGCATGAAGTCCTGCCGCTCGGCCGGGTAGGACGGGTCGATCGGCACGTAGGCGCCGCCGGCCTTGAGCACCGCCAGCAGCGCCACCACCAGGCCGGGCGAGCGCTCCATGCAGACCGCCACCCGGACCTCCGGCCCGACGCCACGCGCGCGCAGACGGCCGGCGAGCGCCTCGGCCCGGCGGTCCAGCTCCGCGTACGTCAGCCGCTCCGCGCCGCAAACGAGCGCCGGCCGGTCCGGCGTCCGCGCCGCCTGCGCCGCGATCATCTCGTGCAGACAGAGGTCGCCGGGCGCGATCGCCGGCCCGGCGCTCCAAGCCGCAAGCTGCCGTTGCTCGGCCTCGCTGAGGAGGCTCAGCGCCGAGACCCGCTCCGCCGGCGCGGCCACGGCCGCGTCGAGCAGGTGGGCGAGATGGCCCAGCAGGCGCTGGGCCGTGCCGCCGTCGAACAGGGCGGCGACATACTGGAGCGAGAGCTCGATCCGGCCGTCCGCCTCGGCGGCCATCAGCAGCAGGTCGAACGGCACCCGGCGCTCCCCGAGGTCGACCGACTCGCATTCCAGGCCGGCCAGGTCCAGCCGCGCGCCGGCCTCGCCGAGCGCAAAGGCGGCCAGCCCGGCGGCGTCCACGCCGGGGTCCGCGTCCAGGGCCGGCCGCGCCCGCTGGAGCACGAGCATGGCCTGGAAGAGGGGGGAGCGGCCCGGGTCCCGCTCCGGCCGCAGCCGCTCGACGAGGAGGGGGAACGGGAAGTCCTGGTGCTCCAGCGCCGCGAGCGCCGCCGACCGCACCCGGGCCAGCAGCTCGGCGAACGTGGGATCGTCCGCGAACGAGGTCCGCAGGACGAGCGGGTTCACGAAGTAGCCGGCCACGTCCTCCAGCCCGGGAGCCCGGCCCGCGGCGGGCGATCCCAGGAGCACCTCGCCGCTCCGTCCCCTCGTATGGTAGCGGTGGAGGAGAGCCTGGAACGCCGCCGCCAGCAGCATGTGGAGCGTGGCGCCGCGGGCGCTCGCCAGGGCGAGAGGGGCGGTCCCGTCCAGACGCACGCTCCGCGCGGCCCCGACGAAGCTCTGGATCACCGGGCGCGGTCGGTCGGTGGGGAACTCCAGCACCGGAAGCTCGCCCGCGAGCTGGCGCCGCCAGTACTCCCAGAGCTCCTCGCCGCGCGGCCCGGCCAGCCTCTCCTCCTGCCAGCGGACGTAGTCCAGATAGGTGGCTCGCGGGGGGTCCAGATCTTCCCCGCGGTACAACGCCGCCAGCTCCCGCACCAGCAGCGTCAGCGACCAGAAGTCGGAGACCAGGTGGTGGACGACCAGGAGCAGCTCGTGCTCGCCGGGCGCCAGAGACTGGACGCGGACCCGCAGCAGCGGCCCCCGTTCGAGGTCGAACGGCCGGAACGCCTCGGCCCGCGGATCGAAGGGTCCCACCCGGAAATCCGGCGCCAGCCGGTCATGGATCCACTGCCGCGGACCGTCCCCGTGGGGGACGAAGGTCGTGCGCAGGGCCGGGTGCCGCCGTGCCAGCCCGGCGAACGCCCGCTCCAGCCGGGAGATGTCGAGCGGTCCCCGGATGCGTGCCGCGCTCGCGAGGTTATAGACCGCGCTCTCCGGCGCCACGCGCTCCGCGAGCCAGAGAGCGCGCTGGCCGGCCGAGAGAGGGTGCTCGCCGGAGAGGGCGGTGGCCCCCGAGCCCACGGCCGCGCGCTCCGTGGAGGCGGGGAGCGTCCGGATCTCCCCGGCCAGCTCGATAAGGCTGGCCCCTTCGAGGATACGCGCCAGAGAGACCCGCACGCCGAGCCGGTCGGCCAGCCGGCTCTGCAGCTCCACCGCGCCGAGCGAGTCCAGCCCGAGGGCGATGAGCGGCTGAGCCGGATCGATCCGGTCCGGCGAGGTCCGCGCAACGTGGGCGGCTTCCTCCAGGAGGAGGCGCTCGAGGGCCGCGTTTCCCCGTTCCACGGGCAGGGGGGCACGGGGAGCCAGGGAAGAGAGGGCCCCGGCCAGGTAGGCCGCCCGGCAGGCGCGCCGCTGGATCTTGCCGCTGGAGGTCTTGGGCACCGTGTTGCGGCGCACCAGCACGACGTCGTCCAGGGCGGCTTCGTGCTCCTCGGCCACGGCGCGCCGGATCGCCTCGGCCGCGGCCGCGAGCTCGGCGGCGTCGACCCCCTCCACCTCCTGCACGACGACCAGCCGCTCCTCGCCCTCCCGCTCCACCCCGAAGGCGGCGCCGCAACCGGGACGCAGCGCCGGATGGCTGCGCTCGGCCGTCAGCTCCACGTCCTGCGGATAGAGATTGCGGCCGCGCAGGATGATCAGGTCCTTGAGGCGGCCGGTGACGAACAGCTCGCCATCCGCCAGGAAGCCGAGGTCCCCGGTTCTCAGGAAGCGGTCGCCGGCGTCCGCGGGGGGAGCGAGCCGGGCGCCGAAGCTCCCCGCCGTCTCCTCCGGCCGGTTCCAGTAGCCGGCGGCCACCCCGGGGCCGGCGATCCAGACCTCGCCGATCCGGTCCGGCGGGCAGGGCGCGCCGGTCTCGGGATCGACGATCTCCAGCCGCTGCTCCGGGTCGGCCGCCGACCGGCCGCAGCTCACCAGGTCCCGCTCCGCCCCTCGGGCCGCCGGGGGAGCGACGCGATGCTCCTCCAGTGCCGCCGGGTCCACGGCGTAGACCCGGAACGGTTCCTCGGGAGCGCCGCCGGTCACGAACAGGGTGGCCTCGGCGAGCCCATAGCAGGGGAAGAAGGACTCGCGCCGGAAGCCGCAGGGCGCGAACGCCTCGGCGAAGCGCTCCAGGGTCTCGCGCCGGACCGGCTCGGCGCCGCTGAAGGCGACTTGCCAGGAACCGAGGTCGAGCCCCTCCCGGTCGGCCTCCCGGACCTTGCGCAGGCAGAGGTCGTAGGCGAAGTTCGGGCCGCCGCTCGTCGTCGCCCGGTAGCGGGAGATCGCCTCCAGCCAGCGCCGCGGCCGCTGGAGGAAGGCGAGCGGCGACATCAGCACCGCCTCGCCGCCGGACCACAGCGGCTGGAGCACGTTCCCGATCAGCCCCATGTCGTGGTAGAGCGGCAGCCAGCCCACCACCACCGAGCTCTCCGACTGGCCGAACGCCCGCCGGATCACCTCCTCGTTGTGCAGGAGATTTCCGTGCGTCACCACGACGCCCTTCGGCTCGGCCGTCGAGCCCGAGGTGTACTGGAGGAAGGCCGGATCGCCGGGATTGAGCCGCGGCTCCCGCCAGGAGCCCTCCCGGAGGTCTCGGGGATCGTCGTCGGTGACGATCCAGTGGGCGCCGGCCAGCCCGGGCACCCCCAGGCTCTCCCGCAGCGCCACTTTGGAGAGGGTCAGTACCCGGGTGGCGCCGCTGTCCGCCGCGATGGAGCGCAGCCGCGGCAGCCCACGGGCGGAGCGGGGAGGGTAGGCGGGGACGGCCACCACTCCGGCGTACAGGCAGCCGAAGAAGGCGGCCACGAAGTCGAGGCCCGGGGGGAAGAGCAGCAGCGCCCGCTCGGGACGGTCAGTTCGCTGGTCCGGCCCCTCCTGGAGCCGGGCGGCGATCGACCGCGCGCGCCGGTCGAGCTCGCCCAAGGTGAGCGTGGAGGCTTCCCGCCCCTCCTCGTCGAGGAAGGTATAGATCCGCCGGTCCGGGCTCTCGCGAGCCCGCCGGCGGAGCACCTCGACCCAGGAACAGGCCTTCCCTAAGCTGGTCTGGTGCAAAGACACCAGGAATCTCTGCGGCGAGTAGGAGACCTACGCGCTCGCGCTTGCCTCGGGGCTCGGGCCGCTACGGGAGAACGTGTTCCGATAGAGCTCCCGGAAGAACCGCCTGAAGAACTTCGGATAGGTGTCGCTCTCGATCTCGCCCGAGATCTGGCGGTGCATCTCGGGGAACCGGTGGTTGGGTACCCCCGGCAGCCAGTGGTGCTCGATGTGGTAGTTGTTGCCGTTGGTGAACCAGGTGCCGAACCAGCTGGTGCGGATGGTGCGGGTGTTCTCCCGCACGTCGAGCGTGTCGTGGTCGCGGCCCCAGTGCTCGGGCAGCTCGATCAGCGCGTGGGTTGGAATCGCCACCAGCAGCGGGATGAACCACAGCTTGAGGAGCAGGGCCGTCTTGAACACGATCGAGACCGCCACCGCCAGGGCGATGAAGAAGGCCATCCAGCGGTACTCGGCGCGGATCTTCAGCGCCATGTCCTCCTTGACGTCCGGCTTGGTCCTGCCGATCGCGGCGTTGAGGATGAAGCCGGTCACGTCGAGGTAGTGGCGCACCATGAACAGGTGGAGGAGCAGGGGCTTGAGCGAGGTCAGGCGGTCGTACCCGTAGTTGAAGAACTCACGGTCGTCACCCGTGCCCAGGAGCCGGTGGTGGCGCAGGTGGCTGTACTGGTAATCCGAGAACGAGACCAGCACGGGGAGGCCGAGGGAGAAGCCGGCGAACCGGTTCCAGAACCTGCTGGGAAGCGCGGTGTTGTGCAGGGCCTGGTGCTGCAGCTCCACTCCATGGGCGTAGAGGAGGCCGAGGCCCACCATCGCCACCCAGGGCAGGGCGCCGCCGGTCTTCAGGACCATGACGACGAAGCCGGCGATCAGGCCGAGGTAGATGAGGAGCCGCAGCAGGAAGGGACCGGCTTTCACCCTGGAAAGCTCGCGCAGATCCATGCCGTCGAGAGGTTTGCCGATTGTCAACATTGAATCCCCTTTGAAGTGGAACCCCTGCTTACTAGGGTGCGGCTCAACCGAGAAGAGGGACACTGTTATTTGCAACTCTCTACGAGGAGCCGCCCGGGCTGGTGGATCAATGGTGGATCAATGGTATCCCCAACGGGATTCGAACCCGTGTCGCCGCCTTGAAAGGGCGGTGTCCTGACCACTAGACGATGGGGACCCGGAGGGCGCGGTTGCCGCGGTCGCGGCAAGCCTCGCCAAATGTACCACAGGAGCGGCCGGGGCGATCCTCAGGAGACCCAGGCGAGGGCCTGCCGGACCTCGCTCAGCAGCGCCGGGGGGTCCAGCGGCTTGGCGAGCAGGGCGAAGGCGCCGGAGCCCAGGGCGCGCTCGCGCAGGCCGTCGTCCAGGTGGCCGGTGATCAGCAGCACCGGGAGGTCCGGAGCGGTCGCCGCGAGCTGGCGCTGGAGGTCGAGCCCGTAGGCATCCGGCAGGACGACGTCGAGCAGCAGGCAGGCCGGACCGTCCGGCCGCCGGTAGGCCAGGAACTCCCGGGCGGTGGCGAACGAGGTCACCGCGAACCCCGCCTCCCGCAGCAGATGCCCGAGGTCCCGCCGCACCGAGGGATCGTCGTCCAGGAGCAGGACGGAGCGCCGGAAGGGTTTCCCCACCTCCCGGCCGGAGGAGCCCGGCGAGTAGAGCGGGCCGCTGGTCCGGTGGAACGTTGTTGCCGGTCCGTGAGCCGATCCGAGCTGGGTGGCCTTCATACGAAATGTCCCTTTTCGTTGCGCGATCGCCAATGACCGGTCGGGGCGCAGGTCTTTTAGTATACACCCGTCAGCAGGAGATTGGCCTGGCACAGCGGACTGGCACATCGCTTGAAGAGGGACAGGGTGAAGGAGGAGCGCCATGGATCTCGAGGTCAAGCACGACGAAAAGGCAGGCAAGTACTATGCCGTGGTCGACGGTCTGGAGTCGGTCTGCGAGTACGGCCCGGCGGGCGACCGCGTTCTCAACTTTTCCCACACCTACGTCCCCTCCGCTCTGCGCGGCCGCGGGATCGCCGACGAGCTCGTCCGCCACGCCCTGGACGACGCCCTTGCCCGCGGCTACAAGGTCATCCCCTCCTGCTGGTTCGTCCGCGTCTACATGGACCGGCATGCGAAGTACCAGGCGCTCCTGGCCCGGCCCGCCGGATAAGCGTTCCCCAATCCGGCGCCGGCGCCGCAGCGGTCCGGATGAGGTATGATGTAAGGAACATGTAAGGAGTCCCCAGCGCATCCCCAGGCTCGCGACGGGGAAATCGCGCACTTTCCGGATGCCCCACCGATGCCGTCAAACGATGTAGGTCCAGAGAATCCCTGCGTCCGCGCCGAGCCCTCCCGGAGCGCCGGCGGCCTCGCCGACCGCCTGGGCCGCCTGGCGGTCCGCCAGTACGCCCTTTGCGCCCTGCTCGTGATGCTGCTCGCCGCCTTCAACGTCTTCGTGGGCCTGGGGGAGGGCCGGATCGACGACTCCGACGAGGCGCGCTACGGGGTCAGCGCCTATGAGATGGTGCAGAATCACTCGTTCCTGGTCAACACCTACGCCGGAGCGCCCGAGTACTGGAACCTGAAGCCGCCGCTGGGCTACTGGGCGATCGCGCTCTCCTTCTATCTGTTCGGCGCCTCGCCGTTCACCCTGCGCCTCCCCGCGGCGCTGTTCGCCCTGGGGACGGTCGCGCTCGTCATGGCCTTCTGCGGCCGGCGCCTGAACCGCCGGGCGGCGCTCGCCGCCGGGCTGATCCTCGCCACCACCTTCGGCTTCCTCAGCCATCACGGCGCGCGCAGCGGCGATCTCGACTCCACCCTGACCTTCTTCCTGGTGCTCGCGGTGGTCCAGATCCCACGCCTCGCCGATTCGTCCGGCCGGGTGATCGCCTTCTGCGGGATCCTCGCCGTGGGGTTCCTGCTCAAGAGCTTCGCCATCGTGCCGGTGGTCCTCGTCGCCGTCCTCCACCTGGCCTGGACCGGCTCCTGGCGCCGGCTCCGCTGGGGGGCGTGCCTCGCCGGCGCGGGGCTCTTCCTGGCGGCGACCGCCGCCTGGGCTCTCGCCCGCTGGCACGCCGACGGCTCCCCCTACTTCCTGCAGCGGATGGTGGGGGAGGACCTCCTCGCCCGCTCGCTGCGGGAGATCGACAAGGGGACCACCGACCCCTGGAGCTATGTCGAGTCGCTGTTCGACCGCTTCGCCCCCTGGCCGCTGCTGCTGATCGGGACGGCGGCCCTCGCCGTCCGCGCGCGCGGCTGGCGGGCCTGGCTGCGGGCGGAGACCTGGGGGAGGAAGGGGCGGCGGGCGGCGCCGCTGCTGGCGCTCTGGATCGCGGTGCCGCTGCTCCTCTTCTCGCTCGCCCGCACCCACCACCACTGGTACCTGGACCCGGTCTACCCGGCGCTCGCCGCGGTGACCGCCTGGGCGCTCCTCTGGGTGCTGCGGCGCACGGCGCCCGAGCGGCGCACGCTGGCGTTCTGCCTGCTGTTCCTGCTGCCGCTCGCCTTCTGCGAGGCGCGGGCGCTCCAGCGGGTGCTCGTCCGCGACCGCATGCCGGAGTCCCAGCGCTTCCTCCTCTCGCTCAAGGACCGCCAGGCGGAGTACGGCCGCGAGATCCTCGCTCCCACCCCCCTCTACCACTCCGAGCGCTTCATCCTGGAGGCGCTGGACGGCTTCCAGGTCGTCGAGGGCCCGGGGAACGGCCCGCCGGCCGGAGTCGGCCCGGACGCGCTGCTGCTGGTGAGGAACGCCGCCCCCGGGGCGCCCGCTCCCATCGCGATCGCGGACGACCTGGACGTCCTGGCCGAGGCCAGGGGCTTCAAGCTCTACGGCAACCGGGAGCTGGCGATGGAGGCCTCGCGCCTGCGGCCGCCCGAGGTGTGGAACCGCTACCGCCAGCCCTACCACCCCCGCGGGCGCGGGCGGGGCCATGGACGCGGCCGCGGACAGATGCGCGGCCGCGGGTGGCGGCGCTCGTAGGTTCTCCGGCCTCTGCTTAAAATCCCAGCGTGCCGTTCTCCCGCGCCCAGGCGAGCTGCTGGGCGAGGAAGTCGCGCGGGTAGGAGATGGCGACGCCGGTCGCCGCTCCGGCCTTGTCCCTGACCGGGGTCAGGGTGGCGAAGACGCCCGAGAAGTAGATCGGGATCTGCAGCTTCTTGTAGCGGGCGATCACGTCGTCGCGCAGGGCGGGATCGAAGTGGACCCCGTACTTGTCGACCAGCGCCTTGCCCCCCTTGTAGTCCCCCTGGGCCTTGACCCGCATGATCTCGGTCAGCAGCCGGCCCACCGCCGCGTGCGCCTTGTCGTAGTCCTTCACCACGATGTACCCGTGGCCGTTCTTCTGCGTGCGCTCGAGGGCGCCGGCCTCGATCAGGTAGTTGGCGACCAGCAGCCGGGCGCGGTCGTGGTCCTCGTCGGCGGAGTTTCCCGTCGGGTAGTTCTTGAGCGCCGTCAGCCCGGCGCGCGCCAGTTGCCGGTAGAGCTCGCGGCCGACCTCGGGAACGTCGGGCACGCCGATCTCGGCGAGCTTCGGATCGTAGATGTCCCAGTAGGCCACGAGGTCCGCCCGCGCCTCCTCCAGGGTGTTGGAGTTCTCCCGCAGATAGGTCGTCAGGTCGTTGGGCACCACCACCTTGCCGGAGCCGTGGCCGATGATCTCGTGCAGCGCCGTGTGGAGGTTGTCGGCCCAGGTGCCGTACCTGGCGTAGAGCTCCCCCTCGTCGGGGTTGGGGAGGTACTCGACCGCCACCTTGGCGCCGCGGGTGGCGTTGATCGAGTTGATCGAGGAGGTGAGGAACAGGCTCTTGGTGCCGTAGCGCTCGCGGACGTCCTGCTCGTTCGGCAGGTTGTCGCCGATCGTGGTGACGCTGAAGTCGCCGCTCGCCACCAGCGTCTCGATCGCCTTGCCGACCGGCGGCTTGACGTCGAGCTTCTTGTAGCGCTCGTCCCACGGGGCCTTGCGCTCGAAGTAGACGGCGTTGGCGGCCAGCTTGCGCATCAGCGGCTGCAGCGTCTGGTCCATGACGGCGACCAGCATCTGCGACGAGCCCTTGACGCCGCGGGCGTCGCGGTAGGCCTCGATGAAGCCGGAGGCGAAGTCGACCGTGGCGTCGTTCTTGATCCACAGGACGTTGAAGTCGTGCCAGTCCTTGAGATCGCCGGTCTGGTAGAAGCGGACGAGGGCGCGGAGCACCTGGGCCTGCTGGGGATCGGCCACGCGGGCGGCCTCCTCCAGCTCGCGGTCGACCGCGGCGAGCTCGCGGGCGTAGCGGCCGGGCGGGATCCTGCCGTCCGGCGTGCCGGCCCGGTAGACCTCCTCGACCAGCTTGCCGTTCCGCTTGACCAGGCGGGAGTTCAGCGGATTGCGCTCGGCGAAGCCGGCGAGGTCCTTGAGCGTCACCCCCTGGTAGTAGTTGTTGCTCGAGGCGGTGAGGATGTCCTGGCCCGGCGGCGGGGTCTTCTCGGTGAGCTTGGGCTGGAATCCGGGATCGAAGAGCGGCGCCCGCAGCTCCTGGAGGGTGCGGGCGAGCTGCTCCCGGGTGCCCAGCCGGGCGCCCTTCGACCGCGCGGCCTCGGCGGCGCGGGAGAGCTCCTCGAAGGTGATCCCGGGCAGGAACTTCAGGTTGGTGACCGCGTTGTGGTTGCCGCCGTTGCCGAAAAAGAGCGTGGCGTACTCGACGATCGCCCGGCGCGACCCCTCCGGCAGGCGCTCGGGGCGCTCCGCCAGGGCGCCCAGCAGCCGCTTCGCCGTCAGCCCGTAGGCGGACATCTGATCGTAGAAGACGGGATCGAGCTGGATCGCCGCCTGGGCCAGGTGATAGGCGAGCAGCTTCTGCTTCGGCGGCAGCCGCGAGAAGCTGGGCGACTCGACCTGCAGGAAGCCGCGGTCGCCGATCCTCTGGACCAGCGGCGACGGGGCGGGCGAAGCCGCCAGGAGAGCGGCCGCCGGGACGAAGGCGAGGATGCGGCGGATACGGACGTTCATGGCGTCTCTCTTTCGGGAAGATCGATCGGGAATCAGAGCAGCTTTCCCACCCACTGGCCGACGAAGTAGCCCACGGCGGCGACGCCGACGCCGACCACGAACATGTCGAGCCCGGAGCGGAAGATGCCGCGGCCGGTGAACACCGAACGCGCCGCGCCGACCAGGAAGTGGGAGAGCATGGCGATGACGAAGGAGATCAGGATCGCCGAGGCGCCGTGGATGAAGAAGAAGGGCAGCACCGGGATGAGGGCGCCAAGGGCGGTGGCGAGGCCGGTGGTCCACCCCTCGCGCAGGGCGGAGGTGGTCTGCTCGCCGATCTTGAGCTCCTCGCGGACCTGCTCCTCCAGCATGCGGGCGGGGTCCTTCATCACCTCGGTGGCGAGGGCGTGGGCGGCGGCCTTGTCCATCCCCTTGACCTCGTAGATCAGCGCCAGCTCGTCGCGCTCCACCTCGGGCATCAGCTCGATCTCGGCGCGCTCCATGGCGATCTCGTGGGTATAGACCTCCTGCTCGCTCTTGGCGGCGAGGAAGCCGCTGGCGCCCATCGACAGCGCGTCGGCGATCAGGCCGGCGACGCCGGCCACCACCACGGCCTGGTGCTGGGTGGCCACCGTGGCGCCGATGACCCCGGCCACCAGGCCGAAGTTGGCGGTCAGGCCGTCGTTGAAGCCGTAGACCACGTTGCGCAGGAAGCCGCCGGCGGCGATGCGGTGCCAGGGCTCGATGCCGCCGCCGCCGATCTCCCCCAGGGTGGTGGCGTGCTCGGCGGACTCGCGGGCGAGCAGCAGCGCCTCGCTCTGCCCGGCCGCCCCCGCCGGCGTGCCGCGGTGCATCTCCAGATAGGCCCTCACCTCGCGCCCCTCCTCGGCGAGCAGCATGGGCAGCAGCGCCCGCGGGCCGAACATCCGGCCGATCAGGGCCAGGATGCGCGCCCGCAGGCCCGGACGGAACGGTCCCGGCCGCCGGCCGTGCGCCGCCAGCAGGTCCCCCCAGATCTTGGTATGGCGCTCCTCGACGTGCGCGAGCCGGGCATAGAGATCGCGCTTGCGGGCGTCGGGCTCCGCCCTGCTCAGCAGATGGTAGAGATAGGCGGCCTCCGCCTCGTCCTGCCAGTGATGGGCGAAGGCGTCGAGGTCCGGCGGGGGCGCCGCCACGGCGGGGGGGGCTTCTGGGGACATTACGGTCATGCTCTCTCCTCGCGGAATGTATCCGGATCCTGTACGCACGCAAAGGAGGTGCCCGCACGGGAAGGAGGGGGAGACGAAAGGGGTAGACCCGGGGATGGAGCGGCCCGGACCGGGGCCGCCCCGGAAGGCGTGGGGCTCAGACGCACTGGCCGGCGGCGTTCGACCATTCCGTCTGGACGGTGTAGGAGCCGACTATCTTGGTCTGCCCGACGCAGATATCGCCGATCTCGCCCTGGTTGTTGGCGTCCGTGAACCAGTACCACCCCTGGCCCGGAACGGGATCGGTGATCGCCTCGCACAGCTCGTGAGAGCTGGTCACGGTGAGGGAGTCGAGCGGCCCGGCTCCGATCTGGCAGCCCGAGCAGTCGGGGTAGGGCATCACCGCGTAGAAGATCGTGCCGCCGATCTGTTCGTGATAACCGCAGAAGACCGAGCACGAAAGCGAGCCCCCGAGGTCGACGGTCACTCCCGGGGGCAGGAAGACGAAGTAGAGCAGATTGGCGTCCGGGGGCGGCAGGCTGCCGCCGGCCGCGGTCTGCGCCTGCAGGAGATCCTGGATCTGCTGGTCGGTGACCTGGGAGCCGGGGTCCTGGTCGGTCAGCGTCAGCGTGCCCGAGAAGGAGCCCTGCCCGATAGGAAACGCCGGCACCTGATACTCCGCCAGTTGGTCGATCAGCGGGCTGGTCACGATGAACTGGAAGAACTGGTTGAGCTGGCCGCTGAGGTCGGTGAGGTCGGACTGGTTCGCCCAGTCCGAGCCCCAGAACAGGGTGAACACCTCGACGTTCGCGAGCAGTGGCCCGCCGTTGTAGGTGAGCTGGGGCTGGACCGCCTGGACGGCCGCCAGTCCCACCCCCTCGATCTCTCGGGGGGAAGGCCGCATGGGCACGATTCGCACCGGGTTGGCTCGGGGGTCCTGCCGGTCGCCGTTAGGGTTCTGGATCATGAGAATCTCCTGGTCAGAAAACCGTCAGTGCACGCGCGCGATCGACTCGCCGGCTTCCGCGTACGTGCGGCTGCCGCGCGGGGCCAGCGACTTGGCGCGCTCGTAAGCGTCGCGCGCCGCGGAGGTGTCCTTCGCCATGCCGTAGGCGTGGCCGAGGGTGAGCCAGATGAGGGCATTGTCGTCTCGGTTGACCGGCTTCGCGGCCAGCGCCTTGAGCAGCTTGACCGCCTTGGGCGGATCCCCCTCGCGCGCCAAGGTGAATGCCGACTGCACGTCGGCGACCTGTGCCGCAGCCAAGTCGCCCCGCCGGTCTGCGATCCTGCGCGCGTCGGCGTACGCCTCGCGCGCTTTCGACGTCATCTTGATCCGGCTGTAGGCGTTCGCCACCAGGAAGGACGCTTCCAGGTCCTTTCCGGCGTCCAGCAGATCCGACGCCTGGAGGAGCGCCGGCGCGGCCTCGCGGATCTTGTCGAGGCTGGCGGCTCCCAGGTGCGAACTGGCGTCCTTGCCCACGATCTCGAAGCGCTTGCGCTCCGCGGGATCGTAGACGACGTAGTCCGGCACTTCGGCCAGGTGGTGCGAATGGGGGCTGAAATCGACGTCCACTTTCAACAAGATGAAATCGGACAGGTGCTGCATGATGTAGGGTGACCCGAACGTCAGCCTCTCGACGTTGTGGCACTCGCCGCACCAGCCCGCGGTGTAGTTGACGAAGACGAGACGGTGCTGCTCCCGGGCCATCCGGAACGCGGTGCCCCAGTCGGTCTGCCATCCGGGAGCTCCGTCGCTGTGCACGGCCACGGCGACGAGCATCAGGCCAACGAAGAGACGGATCGAGCGCATGGGGACCTCCTCGCCAGTCGTCCAGAAGGCAGTATACGCCCGAGAGCTGCTGAGCCCAGAGAGGATGGAGAGGGGCTGGCCGACTCGCCAGCCCTCAGTCAAGGAGGAAGACGGGGCTCAGCAGGGCCCGGAGTGCACGATCGTCGTGTGGAAGCACGCGGCGACGCAGGGGCTGTCGTAGGTCCGGCTGTCCGCGCCGCAGAACTCGCCGCCGAGGGGGGCGCACTCGCAGCGGAACGCCGCGCTCGGCCTGGCGGTCAGGGCGAATCCGGAGAGACCCAGCACGGCCAGCAGAGCCAGGAACTTGAGGGACGTCTTGGTGCGTGGAGCGTGATTCAAAGCGGCCTCCTTTGCGGTTATGGGGCGAGCGTGGACCCTCGCGGGCCGGCGCGTCCCCCAGAAAGAAGGTGCGGAGCTCGGTGGATAAGGGACATCAAGGCCCTGAAGGAGATCCCGCGAAGCTTGGCGGAGACGCTGGGAAGCCTGGCGGCGTCCGCGTGAAGCTTCACGGAGAGGCCGCGAAGCCTGGCGGTCGTGTCCTAACTCAATGTGGGCGCCGGTCGGCGGGGGGCGTAAGTTGAGCGGGCGCGTCGGACCCCCCTGGCGTCTGCGTCATGGTATCGTAGATGCGTGCGCACCGAGGACCGCTGGGAAAAATCGCGGCTGGTTGTCATGCTGCTAGCTGTCTGCGTTGCAGCTTTTTCTCCCGGGTGGTTGAAGACCGTCATCGGAGCCGCCGCAGCACTGTGCGCGGTAGGTTCTCGGTTCTTATTGGTTCCTCCTTCCCTACTTCTCCCGGCGCATTCCGTTCGCGCTTGCGCCCCCGGCAGGGTTCGAGCTGATCGATCTTCTCCAGTCTGAGTCGAACGGCCAGCACTCGGTGCGCGTACGATTGCGCCCCAAGGGGTGCATATCGAAGATTAACCTGCGAATCGATTATGATGCCCCGTTATCCCTAGTTAAATGGGGGGTCGAGGGCAACCGGACGGGGAGGCTTTCCTCCCTGGTGGCAGAACTTGACGAGCGAGAGATTGATGCGATGAGCAGCGCTTCGCGATCGGTCGAGATTCCCTACAACGGCCCTCCATCACTCACTGCGGAGACGGATTTCATCATCGATCTATTCGGCCCGAGTCGCCTGCGCGTCAAGAAGATAACCGCCAGCGACTAGGCTTGCGCTGTCAGCAGGTCCCGCACCGTCCAGGGCTTGCGGGCGATCCCCGCCGCCATGGCCGGAGTGCAACCCTTCAAGGAAGGGCTTGTTGGGTGAGGGGGTAACAACCTCTATTCAGCGACCCCCGCCCACATTGAGTTAGGCAGCACTTCAGGATGCGCTAGAATGCACGAGCCGGGGGCAGGTCCCAGGCACTACCAGGGGAGACACCATGAAGAAGCAGGCGAAGAAACTGATGCTCAATCGGGAGACTCTGAGCGCACTTGACGGTGAAGGTCTCGGCGAAGTGAAAGGCGGAATCCTTACCCCTAGGTGTCCAACTCGCGTAGACAGTTGCGACGGCGGCCAATGCAGCGATTCGTTGTGCAATACCAGGTGCTGCTGAGATTCCACCCTCGGCAGTCGGGCAGGACCGGGGTGCGGCGCTCCCTCACCGCGCCCCCCCACCCACATTGAGTTAGGACACGACCGCGAAGCCTGGCGGAGACCCCGCGAAGCCTGGCGGGAACGCCGCGAAGCTTGCCGATGACGCCGTGAAGCTTCGCGCAGAGCCGGTGAAGCTTGGCGGAGAGCCCGCGAAGCTTGGCGACGACCTCGCGAAGCTTGGCGGAGACCCCGCGAAGCTTCACCGCGACGCCGCGAAGCTTCACAGCGACGCCGTGAAGCTTGGCGGGAACGCCGTGAAGCTTGGCGAAGAGAGCGCGAAGCTTCACGGCGACCCCGCGAAGGTTGGCGGCGAGGTTTTCGCCTGGACCGGCTTCAGGGCGGACGGCCCCCGGTCTACTCCTGGATCTGCTGCGGACGCGCGTAGGACTCCAGATAGCCGCAGCGCGGGCAGCGGAAGGTCTCGACGGGGAGGCGCTGCTTGCCCCCCATCTTCACACCCGTCCAGAACGAAAGCTTCGCCTCCCCCTCCGCCCACTCGGGCTGCGCGACGCCGCCATAGGTGTGATCGACCACGAAGCCGCTCTCCATGGCGGCGCCGCACTTCGGACAGGTCAAGATGCTCAATCGTTGCCTCCTCTCGGGATCTCCACGGAGTCCGTGGACAGTTCCCCTACGATAGCGGAGAAGCCGGTCCTGGAGCGTGCCCGGTTCTCCTCGGGGTCAAGAGGACGGGCAAGCTGCGCGAGCTGAAGGCCGCCACGGACGGCGTGTGCGGCTATACTCGTCGGGAGCTACAGTACTTCAAGTCGGGTACGTACTGGACTTGGAAAGAAGTAAATGCATCATGGAATCAGGTTTAAGCGTTTCTTGCTCGGCGTAGGCGAGTCCAAGCAAGCCAAGCCTCGCGAGTCCACTTTGTAAATAGAAGAGCTACCAAGGTGAGCAGGAAGGGAAACCCATCTTCCATTCCTCCGCCAATAAACCCATATTGCAGCGAATCCAGTAACATGCTCCCTAAGTCGTAGATCAATAATAAGCTTAGAAAGGTTGTAAGGACGGTTAGCGCCAGAACGCAAATGAGAAGCAAGACCTCGCGAGGCGTCATGGTGAATCAATCTGCCTTTGCTCAGGGAGCGGCTCAAAGTCCGGTCCCTCTTGCCTTGTTTTCGTCATGTTTCGCAATCGCTGGCACCTTGGCTCCAGCTCACCTTCTTGCCGTTTAGGAGTCCTTAACGCCGGTGGGAGGAAGTGGGCGAGATGATGCCTCCACCAAAATCTTAGCTGTTTCAGGCAGGTCCATCAAATCGGGTTCATTGGGCAATTGGAAAAGGCTCCAGGCCTGCCGCACAATTTTTAAACATAGTTCTCTTTGACTTGGGTTTAGGGACGAAGTCTGCTTCATTGCCAGCAAGCTTGCGAGGGCTGAACCTCCTGAAGTCGTAGGATCTTCCGCGGCTGTTTCCAGAGCGTTTAGGTACCAAGAAAATGCCTCGTCCGGATTTCCTGTCTTCTCGCAAAGATCTCCGAGAGACAGCTCAATCGTATACCGGCGATAACTGCTTGGTGGGCCCAGAGATTGCGCTGATTGGAGGTCGAATTTAGCAGCTTCCATCTCTCCTAGTCTTTCGCTTATGACTGCGCGAAAAGCTAGGGCATCAGCGCGAAGGTCAGTTGCCGGTTGAAATCCCAAAAAGGAACTTACTGCGGCATGAGCCGCGCTCGTTCTGCCCGTTGTCATAAACCTGAGAGCGTGCGCTTGAATGCGAATCCAAGCAGCCCACTCGCTATCTGTAGAATGGTCCATAGTTCGTGACGTGCATCCCCCTCGCCCTACTGGCTTCAGAAGAGAAGAGGCTGCTGTGTTACGATTGCCTCAATTTGGGGATTCCGTCCAGAACAACGGCTATTTGATCCTTGTCTCTCGGAAATTAGCGGTCACGACTTTATGGGCCTCAATCTTAACGGTCAATTCATAGTCGTATAAAAATTGGACCGTCGTTTTGGGGATAAGCCCAAAAACGTAGGTGACTCCTTCCTTCTGCTCGCGAGCGAAATAACGCCAGCTTTCTTTATCGTCGGTCTTTATAATTTCTAGCGGTTCGCCAAGAATTCTTCGGACTTCGGAGGCAGATATGCCTCTCTGAATCGCCTGAGCGCTGTCGATAGAAAAGCTACGGCCCGCCACGATTCTGGGGGGTAACGTTCCGTAAGCACAGCCTCCTATAATCATTAGGCTTATGATAAGCCAAATGAGTCTTAACGCCCAACGTCTACTGAGTGCAATCGAAGCACTTTTTTTCAGCGCCATAGGCGGAAGCTTCTCCCGTCTTCAGGATCGAGTGATACATTTCATGGAAAAGTGTAGAGGCAAGAGATTCTAATCCCTTGTGTTTCCCATGGCGGCAGCAATTCCATGCCGCTGGGCCAATTTGGATGACATCGCTGAATCCTAACATGGTCTTATGGGGTGTGTATCCACAGTCATTCAAGTCTGGTACATACTGAAATCTTACAGTCTCGTCAGGACTACTTATCGCATCAATTATTGTGTGCGCACGGCCTCCATCTACGCAGCAAGGTTCCTTTGTGAGATTGCCCTTGACGCGCTGAATCGCTGCTTCGGCGTCTGCCTGCAGACTTGGCGGGAAGTTCTCGAAGACAACTCGCTGGCCGTCTGGATCTTTAAAAGCTAAGGGATTTTCACTGGCGAAATAAAATAAGCCGATCTCATGATTAATGCGTTCCAGCGGATCCGGCTGGCTGTATCTACCTATAGCCGGTTCATACCAGCGATGCAGGTTGTAGTAGAACTTCTCGCCGATACCTCCCCACACCCCTTCCTCCCACTGCCCCGGCAACCGCAAGAACACCCCCGTCCCGCCCGCGCCGTTCCAGTCTGCTCCGAAGGGCTCGAAGCCGCCTTGCCAGAGGAGGGCTCTGCTCGTGCTGGTCGCCGCGATTGGCGTCCCAAGGTGATCCGTCGTCAGGTACTTCCAGGCTTCGGTGGTGCCGGTGAGGTCGAGCTGGGCGACGGGGCGGCCGGCGAAGTGGAAGAGGTAGCTGTTTTGCGGGGCGACGCTGCGCTGGAGGGCGTGAAGGAGGCCCCCGGAGCTGTAGGTGGGGTGGACCGCGGGCTTTGGGGCGCAGGAAGGGACGGTGGTCACTCCCAGGGCGGCGCTCCAGGCGCAGAGGTCTCCCGTCTCGAAGCCGTCCAGGAAGGGGAGGGCGTCGGTGTCGGCGAGCGTCAGGTAGTCCCGGCCATCGTAGCGGAAGGCCACGCCGGAGGCGGGGCTGGTCGACTGCAGGGCGGCGAGGCGGCCGGCGTCGTCGTTGGTGAAGAGAGTGGAGGTGGATCCCTGGGCGATCTGCTGGAGGTGGCCGGCGGGACCGTATTGATAGGTCCGGGTTCCTCCCGCTCCGAGCTGGACGCTCGCCAGGATCGGCGTGTGGCCGGTCCCGGGTGCGGGGACGGCAAGGTAGGTGTAGGCGTCCGTCGTGCCGCCGTGGACCTCGGTCAGGCGGTTGCCGATGCGGTCGTAGGTCCAGGAGCGGGTGCCCCAGGGGCCGTCGCCTCGGGTCAGGAAATACTGGTTGTCCTGGTACCCGTAGGTCCGGTTGTTGGCGGAGCTCAGGGCATCGGTAATCGAGGAGATGTTGCCGACGCTGTCCGTCGTATAGGTCCAGCTCAGCAGGTTGCTGACGCTTCCCAAAGTGATCGCGGACGGAAAGTAGCGCTGTGTGAAGGCGCGGGTCTCGATCAGGCCGTTGCCGAGGGCGAGGCTCGACAGCGGGCCGTAGGGCTGGTAGCCGGCTGCGGTCACCAGCGTCTGGTCCGGCTTGCCCGCGCGCTTCGCGACCAGGCTGGATGGACGATCGGCGAAATCGAAGGTGGTCACCGCCTGCACCCCTCCAGGGTATACGACGGAGGCCGGATTGCCGTTGGCGTCGTAGACGTAGCTGAGCTCGCCGTCCTGGGTCAGCCGGCCGAAGCGGTCATAGCGGTAGTCGATCGTGGAGGTGCCCCGGACGATCCGGGTGAGCCTCCCCTTGGCGAACGGGACCGCCGGGTCGTCGTAGGTATAGGCGACGTTGAGGTCGGGAGTGGGGAAGGTCACCGCGGTCACCCGGTCCAGGGCGTCGACCGCCCGGCTCATGGCGACGTTCCGGGCGTCGATCTGCGAGGTCAGCTCGCCGTGCTCGTTGTAGGCGGAGGTGGTCGTTCCGGAGGCGGGCGAGAACCTGCGACGTCATCAGGTCGCGATCGCCATAGGTGTAGGTGGTGACGTTCCCCTCGGCGTCGGCGACCCGGTTGAGATGGTCCTGGACGTCGTAGCCGTAGGAGGTGACGGCGCTGCCGCCGCCGGCTCCGCTCCAGGGCTGAGTCACCGAGGAGAGGCGGTTGAGGGAATCGTAGGCGTAGGCCTGCGTGGGAGCGGGGCTCGACGTCCTGGGGTGGTTCGCGTCCCAGACCTGCTGGAGGTTGCCGTCGCAGTCGTAGGCGTACTCGGTGATCGCACCTCCCGGATAGATCGCCTTGTCGAGGTGGCAGCGGGAGGAATAGACGTAGCTGGTGAAGGAGGCCGACATCCAGGCCGAGCCGTTCCAGCTCTGCAGATCCTCCCGGGTCCGGTGGCCGTAGGCATCGAGGGTGTAGGAGGTCCGGTCGCCGTGGGTGGCGGCGTCCGGCTTCCTCTCGATCGAGATCAGCCTTCCCGTGGCGTCGTAGCCGTACTCGACGACGTTCCCCCGCGGCATCAGCGTCTGGAACAGGTCGCCGAAGGCGTTGTAGGTGTAAGCCGTGGCCAGGTCCGCGGCGGAGGTGGCCCCCTTCTGGGTGACGGAGGCAACCCGGTCGAGGTTGTCGTAGGCGGTGACCGTCTGGACGCCGTTCGGGTCGGTCGTCGAGGTCCGGCGGTTGAAGGCGTCGTAGGAAAAGGAGGTCGCGCCGATCAGCGGGTCGGTCCGGGTGAGCGGCAGGAGGTTCCCGCGGGTGGAGTCGTAGGTGGTGGTGGTCGCGTCCGCCGTGCCGTAGCCGGGCGGATCGACGGCGAGCGGCTGGCCCGCCGGGTTGAAGGTGGTGGTGGTGACGTAGTTGAAGCTGCTCCCGGCCTCGGCTCCCTGGATCGCGCGGGTCTGGAGGTCGCCGGTCGCGTTGTAGGTGAGGACCGTGGTCCGGGTGGCGCTGCCGCCCGCGGTCGAGGGCACGTCGATGCGGGTGGGGAAGGCCGGGAAGGAGGCGTTCCCATACTGATAGGTCGTCGTGCGGGAGAGCGGAGTGCCGGCGGCCTCGGTTTTCGAGGTCATCCGGCCGTTGGCGTTGTAGGCGGACTGGGTCACCAGCCCCCGCCCGTCGGTCGTCTGGGTGGGCAGCAGCGGGTTCGCGGCGTCGGCGTAGGCGAAGACCGTGTTGGGTCCGGCGCCGCAGACCGGGCAGTCCCCCGTGATCCTGGTGATCCTGGGCTTGCTGCTCCCGGTGTCGCGCGAGATCGAGTAGGTGGTGACCTGCCCCATCGGATCGGTGATGGCGGACTGGGTGGGGAGCGACGGGTTGGTATACGAGAAGCTGTAGACCTCGACGGCGTTGGGACCGGTCGCGGACGGATCTCCCTTCCAGGTCCGCGCCACGTTGCCGGCGGCGTCGTACTCCCAGGCGGCCTCGACCCGGTGGACGGAGCCGGCGGTCACCAGGTCGCGCCGGGTCAGGTAGCCCGGGAAGCGCGCGTCGTCATAGTGGAATTCGAGCGCCGTGCCGTCCGGCCGGTCGATGCGCGCCAGGTCGGCCCCGCTCCAGGTGTAGAGCCAGCTCCGTTGCGCCGCGCCGGCGCCGCCGATCTGGCGGATCTCGGAGAGCTTGCCGCTCGCGGCATAGAAGAAATCCTCCCGGCGGCCGTCCGGCATGGTGACGCGGGTCAGGGGGCCGGAGCTGTAGTCGGCCACCCGGGCGTTGCCGTTGTGGTCCACGGTCTGAGTCCACCGCCCGGAGGCGTCGAAATCCTCCTTGGTTCCATCCAGGTCGTTCAGCTCCCAGCCGGTCACGGTGCGGACGAGCTTGCGATGCTCGTCGGTGGGCTTCGCCGTCGTGTAGACGCCGCCCGAGAGGCCATAGAACTCGCGGAAGGTGCCGTAGCGGGTGACCAGCCAGACGTGGGTCTCGTCGGGATCGAGGGCGATCCGCTCGGAGTAGGTGTGCGACCAGTATCTCCCGAGGCTGGGGAGAGCGCCGGGATAGGCGGGGTTCCCCACGCCGCCGGCCAGGTAATAGAGATAGGCGCCGGGACCCGTGCCGTCGCCGCCGGTGCCGGCTCCGCCGCCGCCCGGCGAGCTGCCGCCGCCCGGTCCCAGGCAGCAGGTGTTGGCGGGGCCGTCGCCCGGGCAGCCGTGGACTGGCGGTTTCTGGCAGAAGAGCGCGGTGAGCTGCGGCAGGGAGAGGTCCACGGAGGTGCTGGTCTGCTTGTTGTTCGCCGCGCCACAACCCGACGTGCAGACCTGGGCGAGCAGGGTATAGGTGTCCGACGCAGGGGCGCCCGAGCAGGTGAAGCCGCTGATCTGGATCCAGGCGTTGCCGGAATCAACGAAGATTTCGTCGCCCAGGTAGCCGCAAGCGCCGACGTTCGTGCCAGCGCCGTTGCTCCAGTCGAGCTTGGCGCCGCTACCAGCGGTCAGGAGGCCTTGGCTGTTGGCGGGGAACTGAACCGGCACGGTGGCCCGCACGGTGCACGCCAAGATCTTGGGATTGCAGCCTGCCGGCAGGATCTCATAGGAGGTGCCGTCCAGAATCGGCTTGTAGCAGCGATACCCCGAAGTACAGTTGTTGGTACAGGCGCAGTTGGCAGGCATGGCAGTCGAGGTGCCTGAAGTGGCGTCGAAGCCCACGTGGACGCTGCCGCCGATATCGGAGCAGGTCGACTGCGCGCCCGCCCAGGCAGGCAGCAGCAGCATGGCCAGAGCCACGCCGCACAGAGTCCTCGCTCTCCTTCCGCGGAGCGCGGAGCTACTCTTTCCCATGGGGATCTCCAGTGTTCCTGCTGGTCTGGGAGCATTGTAACCCTGTCCCTCCTTTCCGCGTACTCTTATCCTTGGAGGTGACGCGATGATCGGACCCGAGACTCCCATCCTGGCTCTCGTCGCCGGCGTAGCCCTGCTGATGGCGGGGCGCCGGCTGTTCTGGCTGTTCGTGGGGCTGGTCGGCTTCTTCACGGTCTACCGGTGGGTCGAGCTCTATCACGGGGCTCCGGCTTCCGGACGGTGGGTGCTGGCGATCCTGGCGGGGCTGCTGGGGATCATGCTGGCGATCTTCCTTCAGAAGGTGGCGATCGCGCTGGCGGGGTTCTTCGCCGGCGGGTGGTTCGCCACGCAGTTCCTCGGGCTGCACATGGCGCACCCCCGGGGGACCGACCTCGTGGTCTTCGCGGTCGCGGGGGTGATCGCCGCCATCCTGGCCATGGCGCTGTTCAGCCTCGCCCTCATCATCCTCTCCTCGCTCGCGGGGGCGGACCTGATCGTCGAGGCGTTCCGGCCCGGTCCGAGCCTGACGCGGGCGCTGCTGGTCGGGCTTGCCGTGATCGGGATCGCGGTGCAGACGGGGATCACGGCGCGGCGGCAGCGGCGTACGGCCTGAGAGTAACCGGGAGACGGAGCAACAAAAAAAGGGGCGGCCCGGAAGCCGCCCCCTTTCCTCTACACGCTGAGAGAACCCCCTACTGCGGCGTCCAGCTCGGAATCCGCCCCGGCGTCCAGGGGGCGCCGAGGGATTCGAGCTGGTCCTCGAGGTTCTTGAGGTCGACTCCGATGGTCTTGCGGATGTCCTCCAGCACCGGGGCGAACTCGGCCGCGGCGATGTCGTAGTCCTCCTGCCAGGTGCGGGTCGCGGCGGCGGAGACGTGCCAGTGGCCCCCCACCACGTTCTGCACCCGCTCCACGATCGCCGGCGGCGTGGCCTCCTGACGCTCTTCCAGGAGCGGATCGCCGGTGAGCTTTACCTGGATGTCCTGGAGATGGAGGTCCAGGTTGCGCGCCTGCTCGGCCAGCTTGAGATCCGCCTTCGGCGTCTGCGGGATCGCCCGCTGGATGAACTGGATCCGGGTCCGGGCCTCGTCCACGGCCTGGACGGCGCCGAGGACGGCCCGCTGCAGTTGCGCGGTCTTGCGCTGGAAGGCGAGCTGGGTCGCCTGGTCCTGGGCCGACAGGTCCGACATGCCGAGCGGCACCGCCTGCACGGTCTGCGGCGGACCGGCCGGCGTCACCACGCCGTTCACCTGCCGGGCCAGCGTCACCGTGTACTTGCCGGGCGCCGCCAGCGGACCTTCCGGACCGCCGCCGCCCCCCTCCTCGTCGGGATCGCCGCCGCCGCGCCGCCGCCGGCCCTGGAGCTGGATCGGGTTGGAGGGCGGAAAGCGGAAGTCCCAGGACACCCGGTGGAAGCCCGCCTTGGCCGGCGCGGGCAGGCGGCGGACGACGTTGCCCTCCTCGTCCTTGACGATCAGGAGCATCGACGGCTCCGCCTCCCGCTCCTCCTGGCGCAGGGCGTCCCAGGTCGGATAGACCAGCGAGCCGCCCTCCTTCGTTAGCTTCTTCTCGGCCTCCTGCCGCTGCTTGCGCAGGGTCTTGATGTCGTCCTTCAGGTAGTAGGTGAACATCGCCCCCACCGGCGGGTTCTCGGCGGTGTAGTAGGCCGAGCCCTGGAACGACTTGCCCGGCTGGCCGAGCGGCGACGCCTCGAGGTACATCGGGGCCTGCCGGACCGGGAAGAGCGCCACGTCCTGCTCGACCGTCTCGGGCTTGAGGTTGCGCAGCAGCGAGTAGTCGTCGAGGATCCAGAAGCCGCGGCCGAAGGTTGCGATCACCAGGTCGCTCTGCTGGCGGTGGAGGGCGATGTCGCGCACCGGGATCACCGGCAGGCTCGACACCTTGATCCACTTGCGGCCCCCCTCGCGGGAGAAGTAGAGGCCGAACTCGGTGCCCACGAAGAGCAGGTTGGGATCGACGAAGTCCTGCGCCACGGTCCACACCGAGCCGCGGTCGGGCAGATCGCCGGCGATCGAGGTCCAGGTCTTGCCGCGGTCGGTGCTCTTCAGCAGGTAGGGCTTGAAGTCGCCCATCTGGTGGTTGTTGAACGCCGCGTAGACGGTGTCGGCGTCGGTCGGCGAGGACTCGAGGTCGGAGACGTAGGTGTTGTCCGGAACGCCCGGGAACTTGTCGATCTTGCGCCAGTGGCCGCCGCCGTCCTCGGTGACCTGGACCAGGCCGTCGTCGGTGCCGGCGTAGATCATCCCGTCCTTCACCGGCGACTCGTTGAGCGACACGATGTTGCCGTAGACCGAGGTCGAGGTGTTGTAGGCCACCGTCTCGGGGCCCCAGACGCGGCCCATCACCTTGAGCTGGTAGCGGTTGATCTGCCGGGTGAGATCGGGGCTGATCGGCTTCCAGGAGTTGCCGCGGTCGTCGCTGCGGAAGATCCGGTTGGCGGCGAAGTAGAGCCGGGTGTGGGAGTGCGGGCTGATGATGATGGGGGAATCCCAGTTCCAGCGCAGCGCCGGCTCGCCCTTGCCCGGCTGGGGCTGGATTCCCACCTCCTCGCCGGTGCGCAGGTCGTAGCGGTCGAGGACGCCGTACTGCGCCTCGGCGTAGACGATGTTGGGGTCCTCGGGATCGGCCTGCGACTGGAAACCGTCGCCCCCCTGGGTGACGAACCAGTCGGAGTTGCGGATGCCGTTGTTGTTGGTCGTCCGCGAGGGGCCGCCGAGGCTGAAGTTGTCCTGGGTGCCGCCGAAGACGTAGTAGAACGGCTTGGCGTTGTTGACGCTCACCCGGTAGAACTGGGCGATCGGCAGGTTGTTGTGGAAGGTCCAGTTGGCGCCGCGGTCCCAGGACTCGTAGAGGCCGCCGTCGCAGCCGACCAGGAAGTGGCCGCGGTTCGCCGGATCGATCCACAGGACGTGGTTGTCGACGTGCTTGTCCTTCTCGCCCAGCGGATGGAACTCCTTGCCGCCGTTGTCGCTGACCATCAGGAAGACGTCCATCGAGTAGACCCGGTCCTCGTTCTGCGGATCGACGTAGAGCGTCTGGTAGTACTGCGGGCTGTTGGAGACGTAGTCGCCCTGCTTCGTCCAGTTGCCGCCGCCGTCGGTGGAGCGGAAGAAGCCGCCGGCCTTGCCGTAGGACTCGATGATGGCGTAGACCGTGTCCGGGTTGGAGGGCGCCACGGCGAGGCCGATGCGCCCCATGTCCACCTGGCGGGGGAGGCCGCTCGCCAGCTTCTTCCAGGTGGCGCCGCCGTCGGTCGACTTCTGGATGCCGCTCTCGGGGCCGCCGTCGATCAGGGTCCAGATGTGGCGGCGCCGCTGGTAAGAGGCGGCGTAGATCACGTCCGGGTTGCGCGGGTCGAAGGCGGCGTCGGTGACGCCGGTGTTCTCGCTGATCGTGAGCACGGCCTTCCAGGTCTTGCCGCCGTCGGTGGTCTTGTAGAGGCCGCGGTCGCCGCCGGCCGACCAGAGGGGACCCTGGGCGGCCACGTAGACGGTGTTGGTGTCCCGCGGATCGATCAGGATCTTGCCGATGTGCTCGGACTTCTTGAGGCCGACGTTCTCCCAGCTCTTGCCGCCGTCGGTGGACTTGTAGACGCCGTCGCCGTAGGAGACGCTGCGCTGGCTGTTCTTCTCGCCCGAGCCGACCCAGATCACCAGCGGGTTCTTGGGATCGATGGCGAGGCAGCCGATCGAGAAGGAGCCCTGGCCCTCGAAGATGGGGGTCCAGGTGGTGCCGGAGTTGGTGGTCTTCCAGACGCCGCCGGAGGCCGCCGCCACGTACCAGGTGCTGGGCGTGCGGGGATCGACGGCGATGTCGATGACGCGGCCGCCCACCACAGCGGGGCCGATGTTGCGCAGCTCGAGGCCGGCGAAGGTCGAGGCGGTCATCCCCCCCTTCTTCTCCTCGGGCTTCTCGGGCTTACCGTTCTTGCCGGTCTTTTCCGCTTTGGGGGCTTTGTCCGGATTGCCGGTCTTCTCGCTCTGCTTGACCGTCTCGTCCTTCTTGCCGGGCGCGCCCTGGTAGCTGCCGGGAGGCGCCGCGAAGGCGCCGCCGGCCAGCAGGAGACCGCCGAGCGCGAGCGCTACTGGGATCCGTTTCACCAAATTCCTCCAATCATGGGATTTTGGGACGGCCCCATTCCGGTCGTCCCCGTTGCTGGAACCGCGGCGGAGCGGCGTCCCATCGCAGCCGGCAGCTCCGCCCTCCCCTCATCTCTCCGCGAACGGATTCTAGGCCCGCGAGGCGGGGCCGCGCCATCCCCCCGGTCGCAGGCGGTATACGCGAAGACCCGGGCCGAAGTTCTGACGCCCGCAGGGGATACACTGATCCGGCATGATCTCGAGACGGCAACGGATGCGGGCTCTCGCCTGGGCCGCGGCGCCGCTCGCCGTGGGGCTGGTCACCGCGGGGGGGCGCCGGGCGGGGGTCAACCCGCCGACCATCGAGTCGGTCTACATGGTCCTCGTGCTGGGTCTCGCCGCCTGGGGGGGCTGGGCGGTGGGCGCGACCGCCTCCGTCGCGGCGATGCTCTGCTTCAACTACTTCTTCCTGCCGCCCCTCGGCACGCTGACGATCGCCGAGCCGGCGAACTGGATCGCCCTGGTCTCCTTCCTCGCCGCCTCGACTTTCGCCAGCCGGCTGGTGGCGACCGCCCGCCGCCAGGCGGAGGAGGCCCAGCGGCGTCGGCGGGAGGTGGAGATCCTCTACGACCTCTGCTTCGGCCTGTTCGCCGCCAGCCAGCACCCCGGCGTGCTCGGGGAGGCCGCGGCGCGGACCCTCCAGGCGGTCGGCGCCGAGACCGGGGCCCTGTTCCTCGACGCCGCGGAGCCGGTCAGCCGGGTGGGGGAGGAGCGGCTGGAGATCGATCCCTTCCGGCTCGCCCAGGCGCGGGAGACGCGGGAGGTTCTCGGCGGCCGGCCCCGGCGGGGAGCTCCGGACGGCTTACGTCCCCCTCCACGTGGGTGGGATCCTCAACGGGGTCCTGGTGGCCCGCGGGCGGCTCGCCTCCCGCGCCGTCCTCGAGCCGGCCGGGCGCCTGCTCGCCCTGGCCGTCGAGCGCGAGCGGCTGCTGGCCGAATCGGCCCACCTGGCGGCGGTCCGCGAGAGCGACACCCTGAAGACCTCCCTGCTGCGCGCCGTCTCCCACGATCTGCGGACGCCGCTGACCGCCATGCGCCTGGAGATCGAGAGCCTGGACCGGCAGCTCGCGGACCATCCGCAGGCCCGGGCGAGCGTCGAGGGGCTGTCGTTGGAGCAGGAGCGCCTGGCGCGCCGCATCGACAACCTGCTCTCCCTGGCCCGCCTGGAGGCGGGGGTGGCCCGCCCGCACCCCGAGCCGGTCCCCGCCTCCTTCCTGTTCCGCGCCGCCCGCGAGAGCCTGGCGCTGATCCTCGCCGGCCGGCCGGTCGAGGTCCGGGTCGAGCCCCGGTGCGCCGACCTCTGGGCGGACCCCTCGCTGACCCTGGAGGTGCTGGTCAACCTGCTGGAGAACGCGGCCCGCGCCGCGCCGGCCGGCCGGCCGATCGAGCTCGCCGCCGCTCCCGATCCGGACTCTCTACGCCGGGTACGGGTCGAGGTGCGGGACCGCGGCCCGGGCCTGCCGGCGGGAGTCCGGCGGCTGGTCGAGAGCCCGCGCGAGCTGCGGCCCACCGGAGAGTCGGGGGACAGCGCCTCGGGCGGGCTGGGATTGCAGATCGCCCGCGGGCTCGCCGAGGCGAACGGCGGCGCTCTGGCGCTGCTCGACCGGCCGGGAGGCGGCACCATCGCGCGGCTGACCCTGCCGGCGGCCGCCGAGCCGGAGCCCGGGCCGGAGGAGGTCCCGCCATGATTCGCGCCAACCCCCTGATCCTGGTCGTCGACGACGATCCCTCGATCCGCCAGACCCTGACGCGCGAGCTGGCTCTCGCCGGCTACGACGCCATCGCCGGGGCGGACGGGCTGGAGGGCCGGGCCCTCTTCGAGGAGCGCCGCCCCGACCTGGTGATCACCGACCTCGCGATGCCGCGGGCGGACGGCCACGCGGTGATCGCCGCCGTCCGCCGGGTGGACCGCACGCCGGTGATCGTCCTCTCCGTGCGCGGCGAGGAGGAGGACAAGGTCCGCGCCCTCGACCTCGGGGCGGACGACTACGTGACCAAGCCCTTCTCCCTGCGCGAGCTGCTCGCCCGGGTGCGCACCCAGCTCCGCCGCTACGGCGCCGGAGCGGTCCCCGAGGTGCTCCGCTTCCCCGGCCTGGAGATCGACCTCGCCCGCCGCGCGGTCGTCCAGGAGGGACGGGAGGTCCGCCTCACCCCCACCGAGCTGGCGATCCTGGAGCTGCTGGCGAGCCACGCCGGCCGGCCGGTCACCCTGCGCCAGATCATCGCCACCGTCTGGAAGGGCGCGCCCGCCACCACCCAGGACACCGTCCGCGTCCACGTCGGCTCCCTCCGCCGCAAGCTGGAGCCCGACCCCGCCAATCCCCGCTACATCGGCACCGAGCCCTGGGTGGGATACCGGTTCCTGGCCGAGCCCGAAAACTGATCGCTCCGATTCTTTAGCAACTCTTTCGATCTCCCTGCGGACTTCTTTCGCTCCGGTCGGCGAAGCTGACCTTGCCGCCGCGGAAGCACCCGCGGACGGATCTGATCGGAGAATTCCGTGCACGCTCTTCGTTGGCTTTTCATCATCTCCATCCTGCCGATGATTCCGGCGGTCGGCGCTTTCGCCCAGGACGCCTCCACGCCTTCTCCCCTGGTCACCGACCGTCCCGGCTTCCTGTTCAGCAGCCTGACGGTCGGCCGCGGGGTCCTCCAGGCCGAGCTCGGCATCCCGGCAGTGACGCTGAACCGTGCCGGCGGGGTCGATACCCGTTTAACCAGCCTCTTCGGCCTCGTCCGCTACGGCCTGACCCCGAACCTCGAGCTGCGGTTCGACAGCCCGGTCTACAACGAGACCCGCGTCACGGCCGGCGGCCTCCGCTCGACCGCGCGCGGCTTCGGCGATCTCGAAGTGGGCGCCAAGTGGCACCTGCTCGACAACCAGGGAGCCCGCCCCTCCTTCGCCCTCATTCCCTCGGTGATCGTGCCGGTGGGAGAGAAGGACTTCTCCGCCCGGCGTCCGGTCTACCAGTTGAATGCCATGGCCGAGTGGAACCTGAAGGACGGCTGGGGGATCGGGGCGCTCGCCGGCTACCTGAACGGCCCTTCCGGCGGCAATGGCGGCAATGATCGCTACGGCCAGGAGACCTTCGCCGTCTCCCTGGGCCGCTCCCTGCCGTCGCCGAAATGGAGCGCCTATGGTGAGGCCGTCTACGCCACCACCAGCCTCGCGGGGGCGAGCGACAGCTCGTTCCTCGGAGGAGGCGTCAAATACCTTGCCGCGAACGACGTGCAACTCAATCTGAGCTTCGACCGCGGCCTCTCCGCCGACTCGCCCGACTGGCTGTTTGGGCTCGGTCTTTCGGTCCGCTTCTGAGGAGGAACACGCCATGGACTTCGTCTACGCCGCCGCCACCGTTCTCTTCTTCTGGCTCTCCTGGGGTTTCGTGCGCCTGTGCGCCTCCCTGGAGCCGGCGCGGGAGGAGAAGCGATGAATGGCCTCTACGTCCTCGGCCTGCTGGTGACGATCGCCCTGACCGTCTACCTGTTCGTGGCCCTGTTGAAAGCGGAGAAATTCTGAGATGACCACCAACGGGCTGCTGCAGATCTTCCTCTTCATCGCGATCCTGGTGGCCGTCGCGAAACCGCTCGGCGCCTACATGGCGCGAGTCTACGAGGGCCGGCCGCTGTGGGGCCTCGACCGCGTCCTCGGGCCGGTCGAGCGGTTGATCTATCGAATGACCGGCGTGCGCCCGGAGGAAGAAATGGACTGGAAGGTCTACGCCCTCGCCGTCCTCCTCTTCAGCGCCGCCAGCGTCCTCGGCCTCTACCTGCTGCAGCGGTTGCAGGGATCGTTGCCGCTCAACCCGCAGAAGCTCGGCGCCGTTTCGCCCGACTCCTCGTTCAACACCGCCGTGAGCTTCGCCACCAATACCAACTGGCAGGCCTATGCCGGCGAGACCACGATGAGCTACCTGACCCAGATGGCGGGCTTGGCCGTGCACAACTTCGTCTCGGCGGCCACCGGCATGGCCGTCCTGATCGCCCTGATCCGCGGGCTGGCGCGCCGGCAGGCGGCGACGATCGGCAACTTCTGGGTCGACCTCACCCGCGGCACCCTCTACATCCTGCTGCCGCTGTCCTTCGTCCTGGCCCTGGTGCTCGCCTCGCAAGGGGTGATCCAGACCTTCTCGGCCTATAAAACGGTTCCAATGGTCGAAACCACCCAGGGCGCGGACGGCAAGGCGGTTTCCGGACAGATGATTACCCGGCAGACAATCGCTCTGGGACCGGTCGCCTCGCAGATGGCGATCAAGCACCTGGGCACCAACGGCGGCGGCTTCTTCAACGCCAATGCCGCGCACCCATTCGAGAGCCCGAGCCCGTTCACCGATCTCCTGCTGATCCTGAGCGAGACGGTGATCGCTGCCGCCCTCTGCTACACCTTCGGCAAGATGGTGGGGGATACCCGACAGGGGTGGGCCATCCTGGCGGCGATGCTGATCGTCCTGGTGGGTTTCCAGCTCTTCGGCTACTGGGCCGAAGCGGCGGGGAACCCGAAGATAGCCGCGCTGGGGGTGGACCAGACGGCCACCCTCCTCAACCCGGGCGGCAACATGGAGGGCAAGGAGGTGCGCTTCGGCATCGCCCGCTCGGCGCTCTTCGCCGCCGCCACCACCGCCACCTCCTGCGGCGCCGTCAACTCCATGCACGACTCCTTCACGCCGCTCGGCGGGCTCGTGCCGCTCGGCCTCATGCAGTTTTCAGAAACCATTCTGGGCGGCGTCGGCTCGGGGCTCTACGGCATGCTGGTCTTCGTCATCGTCGCGGTCTTCCTCGCCGGCCTGATGGTCGGCCGGACGCCGGAGTACCTGGGCAAGAAGATCGAGTCCTACGAGGTGAAGATGGCCTCGCTCATCGTTCTCATCATGCCGCTCACCGTGCTGCTGTTCACCGCCCTGGCGGTGGTGGTCGAGCCGGGGCTCAAGGGGATCGCCAACCCGGGCGCCCACGGCTTCAGCGAGATCCTCTACGCCTACAGCTCGATGGGCAACAACAACGGCAGCGCCTTCGCGGGCCTCTCCGCCAATACGCCGTTCTACAACGTCACCGGCGCTTTCGCGATGCTCTTCTCGCGCTTCTGGCTGCTCGTCCCGACGCTGGCGATCGCCGGCTCGATGGCGAAGAAGAAGCTGGTGCCCGCCGGAGCCGGAACGCTGCCCACGCATACCCCGCTGTTCGTCGTCCTGCTGATCGGCGTCATCGTGCTGGTCGGCGCCCTGACCTTCTTCCCGGCGCTGGCGCTCGGTCCCATCGTCGAGCATCTCCAGATGATGGGAGGCAACTGATCATGGCCAGGCGCAAGACTTCCCTCTTCGATCCCAGGATCGTCCGGCCGGCGATCGCCGGCTCCTTCCGCAAGCTCGATCCCCGGCGGATGATCCGCAATCCCGTGATGTTCGTGGTCTATGCCGGCAGCCTGCTGACCACGGGGCTTTTCGTCCAGGCCCTGCGCGCCGGCCACGGCGAGGCGCCGGCCGGCTTCATCCTCGCCGTCTCGGTCTGGCTCTGGTTCACCGTGCTGTTCGCCAACTTCGCCGAGGCGATGGCCGAGGGGCGGGGCAAGGCCCAGGCCGCGGCGCTGCGCCAGACCCGCAAGACCACCCTCGCCAAGCAGCTCTGGGAGCCCCGCCGCGGCGCCACCTTCACGCCGGTCGCCTCGACCGCCCTGGTCAAGGGGGACCACGTGCTGGTCGAGGCGGGGGACACCATCCCCGGCGACGGCGAGGTGGTCGAAGGGGTGGCCTCGGTCAACGAGGCGGCGGTCACCGGCGAGAGCGCGCCGGTGATCCGCGAGAGCGGCGGCGACCGCAGCTCGGTCACCGGCGGCACCCAGGTGCTCTCCGACTGGCTGGTGGTGCGCATCACCGCCAACCCCGGCGAGACCTTCCTCGACCGCATGATCGCGCTGGTCGAGGGGGCGAAGCGGCAGAAGACGCCGAACGAGATCGCGCTGTCGATCCTGCTCGCCGGCCTGACCCTGGTCTTCCTGATGGCCACCGTCACCCTGCTGCCATTCTCGGTCTACAGCGTCACCGCCGCCGGCCACGGCACGCCGGTCACCGTCACCGTGCTGACGGCCCTGCTCGTCTGCCTGATCCCGACCACCATCGGCGGGCTGCTCTCGGCGATCGGCATCGCCGGCATGGACCGCATGATCCAGGCGAACGTCATCGCCACCTCCGGCCGCGCGGTCGAGGCGGCGGGGGACGTCGACGTGCTGCTGCTCGACAAGACCGGCACCATCACCCTCGGCAACCGGCAGGCGACCGAGTTCCTGCCGGCCGACGGGGTCGGGGAGCGCGAGCTGGCCGACGCGGCGCAGCTCTCCTCGCTCGCCGACGAGACCCCCGAGGGGCGGAGCATCGTGGTGCTCGCCAAGGAGCGCTACCAGATCCGCGAGCGCGACATCCAGGCCCTCGGCGCCCGCTTCGTCCCCTTCACCGCCCAGACCCGGATGAGCGGGGTGGACCTCGCCGGCCGCTGCGTCCGCAAGGGCGCGGCGGACGCCGTCGAGGCGTTCGTCGCCGCCCAGGGGGGCGCCTTTCCCGCCGGCGTGCGCGGCAAGGTGGAGACGATCGCCAGGTCCGGCGGCACGCCGCTCGCCGTGGCCGACGGCGCGCGGGTGCTCGGCGTGATCCACCTCAAGGACATCGTCAAGGGGGGGATGCGCGAGCGCTTCTCCCAGTTGCGGGAGATGGGGATCAAGACGGTGATGATCACCGGCGACAACCCGCTGACCGCCGCCGCCATCGCCGCCGAGGCGGGGGTGGACGACTTCCTGGCCCAGGCGACGCCGGAGGCCAAGCTCAAGCTGATCCGCGACTACCAGGCCGGCGGCCGGCTGGTGGCGATGACCGGCGACGGCACCAACGACGCCCCGGCCCTCGCCCAGGCCGACGTCGCGGTCGCCATGAGCTCCGGCACCCAGGCGGCCAAGGAGGCGGCCAACCTGGTGGACCTCGACTCCAACCCCACCAAGCTGATCGAGGCGGTGGAGATCGGCAAGCAGCTCCTGATCACCCGCGGCACGCTCACCACCTTCTCGATCGCCAACGACGTGGCCAAGTACTTCGCCATCATCCCGGCGGCCTTCGCCACCACCTACCCGGCGCTCGACCGGCTCAACCTGATGCATCTCGCGAGCCCGAACAGCGCCATCCTCTCGGCGGTCATCTTCAACGCTCTGATCATCATCGTGCTCATCCCCCTCGCCCTCAAGGGGGTCAAGTTCCGCCGCCACCCGGCCTCGCGCCTGCTGCGCGACAACCTGCTGATCTATGGCCTGGGCGGGGTGATCGTTCCCTTCGCCGGCATCAAGCTGATCGATCTCCTCCTCCAGGCCTTGAGAATGGTGTGACCATGGGACAACTGCGGACCTCCATCCTGATCTTTCTCGTCTTCACGGTGCTGACCGGCCTGATCTATCCGCTCGCCGTGACCGGCATCGCGCAGGCGATCTTTCCCCATCAGGCCAACGGCAGCCTGATCGTTGAGAAGGGCCATGCAGCCGGCTCCGAGCTGATCGGCCAGCCGTTCGCGGGGCCGCGCTATTTCTGGGGCCGCCCCTCGGCCACGGCGCCATTCCCCTACAACGCCGCTAATTCGGGCGGCTCGAATCTCGGGCCGACCAACCCGGATCTGATCAAGCGGGTCAAGGCCGACGTCGAGCGCATCCGCGCGGCGAACGGTGGCGGTCCCGTCCCCGTCGATCTGGTGACTACCTCCGCCTCCGGTCTCGATCCGCACATCAGCCCGGCGGCGGCCTATTATCAGATCAACCGCGTGGCGGCGGCGCGGGGGCTCGATCCCGCGGCGGTGCGCGCCCTGGTCGAAAAACACGTCGAGGGGAGATGGCTGGGGGTGATCGGCGAGCCGCGGGTGAACGTCCTGCGATTGAATCTGGATCTCGACCGGCGATGAGCCCTCGCCCCGATCCGGAGGCCCTGCTCGCCCTCGCCCAGGCCGAGGAGGAGCGGGAGCGCCGGGGCAAGCTAAAGGTTTTCTTCGGCGCCACCGCCGGGGTGGGGAAGACCTACGCCATGCTGGAGGCGGCGCGGGAGCTGAAGGGCCGCGGCGCCGACGTGGTGGTGGGGGTGGTCGAGACCCACGGCCGCCAGGAGACCGCGGCCCTGCTCGACGGGCTGGAGATCCTTCCCCTCCGCCGCGACGAGCACCGCGGGGTGATCCTCCCGGAATTCGATCTCGACGGCGCCCTCGCCCGCCGGCCGGCGATCCTGCTGGTCGACGAGCTGGCCCACACCAACGCTCCGGGGTCGCGCCATGCCAAGCGCTGGCAGGACGTCGAGGAGCTGCTCGCCGCCGGCCTCGACGTCTACACCGCCTTCAACGTCCAGCACCTGGAGAGCCTCAACGACCTGATCGGCAAGATCACCGGCGTGGTGGTCCGCGAGACCGTGCCGGACTCGATCCTCGAGCGGGCGGACCAGGTGGAGCTGGTCGATCTGCCGCCCGAGAAGCTGCTCGAGCGCCTCCAGGAAGGAAAGGTTTATGTCCCCGAGCAGGCGGCGCGGGCCCGCGAGAGCTTCTTCCGGCCGGGAAACCTGATCGCTCTGCGTGAGCTCGCCCTGCGCAAGACCGCCGAGCGGGTGGAGGCCCAGATGCAGCGCTACCGCGAGCTGCACGGTGTGGCCGAGACCTGGCCGGTGGCCGAGCGGCTGCTGGTGGCGGCGGGCTCCGGCCCCAGCGCCGCGCGCCTGGTGCGGGCGGCCCGGCGCCTGGCCGAACGTCTGCGGGCGGAGTGGGTGGTGGCCTATGTCGAGACCCCCGCCGAGCTGCGCCTGTCCAAGGAGGAGCGGGACCGCGTCTGGCAGACCCTGCGCCTCGCCGAGCGGCTCGGGGCGCAGACCGTTACCCTGAGCGGCGAGCGGCCGGCGGCGGAGATCCTGCGCTATGCCCGGCGGCGGAACGTCTCCAAGATCGTCGTCGGCAAGCCCACCCACGCGCGCTGGCGGGACCTCCTCCTCGGCTCCGTGCGCGATCAGCTCGAGCGCGAGAGCGGCGACATCGACGTCTACGTGATCGCCGGGGAGGCCGGGGAGAGTCCGGCGCCGGCCCGCGGACGCTCCCAGGGGTGGGACCCGGGGAGATGGGCCGCGGCCCTCGCGATCCCCTCCCTGGCCACCGGGCTCTGCCTGCTGGCCCGGCCGCATCTCGGCCCGGCCAACCTGGTGATGATCCTCCTGCTCGGCGTGGTCGGCACCGCCTTCCGCTTCGGGCGGGGCCCGTCCGTGCTGGCCTCGGTGCTGAGCGTGGCGGCCTTCGACTTCTTCTTCGTCCCGCCGTACTACACCTTCCGGATCGCCGACACCGAGTATCTGGTCACCTTCGCCGTCCTGCTGATCACCGCTCTGGTGATCTCGACCCTCACCGTGCGCCTGCGCCGGCAGGCCGAGGCCGCGGACGACCGGGAGCGGCGCACGGCGGCCCTCTACGCCATGAGCCGCGACCTGGCGGCGGCGAAGGACATCGACGAGGTCCTCCAGGCCGCCGCCCGCCACATCCACTCCGTCTTCCTCAGCCAGGTGCTGCTGCTGCTGCCCGACAGCGCGGGCCGGGTGACCGAGCGGGCGGGGGAGAGCGTGACCTTCATCCTCGACGTCCGGGAGCAGGCGGTGGCCCAGTGGGTCTTCGACCACGGCCAGGCGGCCGGCAAGACCACCGGCACGCTCCCCGCCGCCCGGGGGCTCTATCTTCCCCTTAAGACCTCGCGCGGCGCCGTCGGCGTGCTCGGAGTCCATCCCGCGGACCCGGAGAGCCTCGCCGCTCCCGAGCGGCTCCACTTCCTCGAAGCCTTCGCCAACCAGATCGCCCTGGCGGTGGAGTGAGCGTGGCGGCTCAGTCCTCCGCGGCTATCCTGGAACGTCAAGCCGAGTTATCAATTCGGGGGTGGACTGGCCATTTTGGGCAAGGGATTCGAAGGAAGACTCTAGGCCGCCTCGTCCACCAGACGCACGCTGAGACCCTTGCCGAGAGCCGCCAGCGCCTTCTGGATGCGGGGCAGCTTGGAGGGGTGCCGCGGATCGAGGAGCCTGCGGACCTCCTTCTCGTCGCAACCCAGCCGGACCGCGAGATCGGCCTTGCTGATCCCCGTCTCGCGAAGAGCCAGGTAGAGGGCCGCCTTGGCGGCGGTCTGGGCGGGAACCGGAACGGTGGGCCGGTCCGCCGCCGGTGAGGGTCCCGGGATCGAATCGCCACGCCGGATACGGCCCGCGACGGCCTCTTCCAGCGCGTCGGCGGCTTCGGCGAGAGCCTCCGCCATCGTCTCTCCCTGGGTGATGGCCTCCGGGAGATCCTTGAACGTCACGACGAAACCCCCATCGGTTTCGTCCGGCGTCAGGGTCACGGGATAGATGAACTCATGGGCCATGGCTGCCTCTTTTTCTACAACTCGACCGCGACGCCCTGTCTCCGGCCCAGCTTGCGGAGGCGACGGACGAGCTCGGCTACCCTCATGAGACAGTATCGGACAAAAATGTCCGACCTTCAAGGGTTCTCGGGGCCGGCCAGGTGCGGAGCAGGACGATCCAGACGATCGCCGAGCCGCCGATCACCAGGGCCGCGGTCGGCAGAGGCATGGCGGTCGAGAAGTTGAAGATCAGGTGCAGGACGGCGCAGACCAGCAGCGAGCGCGTGCTCTCCAGGGCCTTGCCGAGCCCCCAGCTTCCCAGGATCCAGAGCAGCAGCATCAGGGCAAGGCGGGGAACGACCTGGCGGATCTCCCCCCGGGTGAAAGTCGTGAAGTGCCACACGCCCCACGCGAGCCCGATCAACGGGTACCGGAAGCGGGGCGGGAGAGGCGTCAGCGCGCCTTGCAGGAAGCCGCGCCAGCCGGTCTCCTCGCCCAGGGCGTAGACGAGGTAGATCAGCCCGACGAGGAGCGCCGTCAGGTGCGGTTCGTCCGTGCCGCGGCCGAGAGCGGCGTAGAGAGCGACCGGCGTCCCGGCGAAGACGAGGCTGCGCCAGAGCGAGGTTCCCCAGAGCCCGACGTCGAAGCTCCGGGCCCGCGGGAAGAGACGGGAGGCCGCCAGGGCGGCGAGGAAGGGGCCCAGCGCGGGGAGCCAGGCCTTGAGGAATCCGGGCGCGCCGAAGGCCGCCCAGGACTGGGGGTGGATGTCACGCCACCAGAAGATGGGCCAGGAGATGAGGCACGCCAGCGCATAGTAGATGGCGACCGCCGTCCAGTTCACGCGGACCGCCCCGGCGGATGTTGCGGACCTCCCGGCCACCGTCGAGATCGCGCTCATCCAACTCTCCCCGCGGCCGAGCGCCGCTTGAACATCAAGTAGGCCGGAATCCCCAGGGCCACCAGGCCGAGGCCGAGGAGGGACTCGACCGGGCTCTCCTTCAGGGTGTTCCCGATCAGCAGCAGGCAGGCGAGGATGAAGAGGGCCGGCACCAGGGGGTAGCCCCAGGTCCGGTAGGGGCGCGGATGGTCGGGCCGGCGGCGGCGCAGGATGAAGACCGCGTAGGCGATCATGGCGTGGAAGACCACCGAGGCGAAGACCACGTAGGTGTAGAGCTGCGAGTAGGTCCCCGAGAAGGTCAGCACCAGCGCCCAGGCGGACTGCGCCCAGAGGCAGGCGACCGGCGTCCGGTGGCGCGGATCGACCCGGGCGAGCGAGCGGAAGAAGAGGCCGTCCTCGGCCATCGGCAGGTAGATCCGCGAGCTGTAGAGGATGGTCGAGGAGATGCAGCCGAAGGTGGAGACCAGCACCGCCAGCGAGACCAGCCGCGCCGCGCCCGGACCGAAGAGGACCGCCGCCGCCGACTCGGCGATCCGCGGCGTCGCCGCCATCTCCGGCACCGAGAGCGCCCGCACGTAGACCAGGTTGAGCAGGAGGTAGAGGAGGGTGACCGCCGCCGTGCCGAGGATCAGGCCGCGCGGCAGGCTGCGCCCCGGGTCCCGCATCTCCCCGGCCGAGCAGGTCAGGCCGTACCAGCCGTCGTAGGTCCATAAGGCCGCGATCATCGCCACCCCGAAGGCGGCGAGCAGGCCGCCGGGGAGGGCCGCGACCGGCCCGCGCAGGTCGGGGACGACCCGGGCGTGGACCAGCAGCCCCAGCGCCGCGAAGGCCACGATCGAGCCGATCTTCAGCACCGTCAACGCGTTCTGCACCCAGGCCCCCTCCTTGAGCCCGAGGTGGTTGACCGCGGTGAGGAGGACGATGGCGAGCGCCGCCGCCACCTGCCCGCCGGAGACCGTCCAGGTCCAGTGCCAAGTCCAGACGCTCACCGGCACGGCGAGCAGGACGTGGCCGGTGGAGAACCAGGGCAGGAAGCTCCCCAGGTATTCGCCGAACGCCACGCCCAGGGCGGCGATCCCCCCCGACATGATGACCAGGAAGGCCGTCCATCCATAGAGGAATCCCCAGAGCGGCCCGTAGGCCTCGCGGACGTAGTGGTAGAGGCCGCCGGCGCGCGGGAACATCGCCCCGAGCTCGCCGTAGGTGAGCGCGCCGGCGAGGGTCAGCAGCCCGCCGGCCAGCCAGACCAGCAGGATCAGCCCCGGGTGGGGCAGCACCTTCGCCATGTCGCTGGTGGTGAGGAAGATGCCCGTCCCCACGATCGCGCCGATGGTGAGCAGGGCGCCGTCCCAGGTGCCGAGGCCGCGCACCAGGAGGGACTCGGAAGCCCGGGGGGCGTCGCCGTCCCGGAGCTCGACGGGCTCAGGTGGCTTGGGCGGGGGCATCGCGGAGAAACCTCTCGAGCAATCGGTGGAAATGATGGGTCCCCTGCTCACGGGTGGGAGAGTAGCGGCCCCGGCGGTAGAGGCGCGAGCGCATGCCGCGCTGGACGCTCTCGACGATCGCCTCGTCCTCGCGCTCGACGCGGTCGAGGCCGGCGCCGGCGCCGCGGTCGAGGCGGGAGGGATCCCAGACGTAGGAGAGGAAGGAGACCCGGGTGCGGTCCGCCGCCAGGGGGCGGACGACGTTGACGGAGATCCCCCAGGGGTAGACGTTCAGCATGGTGTTGGGGAACAGCCAGAAGTAGTAGGCGGCGATCCGGCGGCCGGTCTTCTCATGAGAATCCGGGGAGGACGGCGGCGGCTCGAAGGCGTCCTGATCCTCGCTCGCCACCCCCAACTGCAGGCTGGCCCAGGGCAAGAGCTGGTGCGGTACTCCCCGTAGTCGAGGGCGCCGGCGAGGCCGGCATGGATGTAGGGGATGTGGAACCCCTCCAGGTAGTTGTCGCAGTAGAGCGCCCAGTTGGCCCGCACCAGGTAGTCGCGCGAGCGGGCCGGATCGAGCACGGCCTCATGGAGCGGCAGCCAGGAGATCCGGGCGTCGATCCCGGCCATCAGCTCGGCGAAGGGGAAGGCGGGATCGAGCGCGGCGAAGAGGAACTTCCCCCAGATCCCGAACGGCACCCTGGCGAGATCGTCCGCCGGCGAGGGGAATCCCTCCACGCCTTCGAACTCGGGCATCGAGAGGAAGCGGCCGTCGTGGGCGAAGCGCCGGCCGTGATAGCGGCAGCGCAGGGCCGGCTGCACCCCCGCATGCTCGCAGACGAGGGTCCCGCGGTGGGTGCAGACGTTCGACAGGCAGTGGATCCCGTCCCGGGTGTCGCGGGTCAGCAGGAGGGGCTCGTCGAGCACCCCTTCGAGCAGGGTGAACGGGTGGGTCTGCCCGGGAACGCGGACGGCGTCGGTGTCGGCGGCGAGCTGCCAGCTGCGGGCGAAGACCGCCGACCGGAACGCCTCGAACCAGCGCGGATCGCCGTAGATCTCCGCCGGCGGGGTGGCAGCCCGGCGGATGTCGGGGTCGATGGTCCAGTCGAGGGCGGGCATCAGAGAGTTATCTTACCCCGCAGGCCACGAAGACCGGGCCGGACCGGGGGGCCATCTCCGCCGCCGCGTTGTCACGCTTCGGCAAAGTTCACGCACTCCCTTCATCGTAAGCCGTAGTCCACCGTCCATCTTTTGCTTTTCGTCACCTCGCGGCCGCCCGGCTGCGGTTTCGGGCGCTTTGCCCTTGGGGGGAGATTCGTGAATCCAGAGATCTTTGACGTCGCCATCCTCGGCTCGGGCCTGGGCGGCTCGGTGCTCGCGTCCATCCTGGGCCGCCAGGGCTTCCGCGTGCTGCTGCTCGAGAAGGGGACCCATCCCCGCTTCGCCATCGGCGAGGCGATGCTGCCGCAGAGCTCGATGCTGATGTGGATCCTCGGCGAGCGCTTCGACGTGCCCGAGATCCAGAACCTCAGCAGCACGGAGAAGATCCTCCAGCACGTCACGCCGACCTGCGGCTGCAAGAAGACGATCGGCTTCCTCTATCACGAGGACGGCAAGCGCCAGGACCCGGAAAAGACCCACCTGCTGGTGCCGCCGGCCACGCCGCTGGTCTCCGAGAGCCACCTCTTCCGCCAGGAGGTCGACCTCTACATGGTCAACGCGGCGGTCGGCTACGGCGTCGTCTACCGCGACAAGACGGACGTCACCAGCTTCGAGATCGGCGACGACGGGGTGACGCTGCGCACCGACGCGGGCGAGGAGCTCCGCGCCCGCTTCCTGGTCGACGGCTCGGGCCACAAGTCCCCCGTGGCGGCCAAGTTCGGCCTGCGCAACGAGGACCCGGCGCTGCGCACCCATTCGCGCACCATCTTCACCCACATGATCGGCATGAAGCACTACGACGACACGCTGGAGGATGACGAGAAGCCGGGCCTGTCGCGGCAGTGGCACGAGGGGACCCTCCACCACGTCTTCGACGGCGGCTGGATGTGGATCATCCCGTTCGACAACGTGGCGGGGTCGGAGAACCCGCTGTGCAGCGTCGGGCTGACGCTCGACATGCGCAAGTACCCGCACCGCGGCGTGCCGCCGCAGCAGGAGTTCGAGGAGATCATCGCCCGCTTCCCCAGCATCGCCGCGCACTTCGAGGGGGCCGAGGCCGTGCGCCCCTGGGTCGGCACCGGCCGGCTGCAGTACTCCTCGAGCGACTGCGCCGGCAACCGCTACTTTCTGATGGCCCATGCCTACGGCTTCATCGACGCCCTCTACTCCAAGGGGCTGATCAGCAACTTCGAGACGATCCACGCCCTGGTCCCCCGCCTGGTCGAGGCGCTGCGCGCGGACGACTTCTCGCTCGAGCGCTTCGAGCACCCGCGCCGCCTGCAGGCCGCGCTGCTCGACTCCAACGACCGTATGGTCTTCAACTCCTACCGGGCGTTCGGCAGCTACGACACGTGGAACGCCTGGGTGCGGATCTGGCTCGCCAACATCCTGTTCGGCGACCTGCGATTGTTCCGCATCTGCATCAAGTACCTGAACACCGGCGACAAATCGATCTTCGCTACCCTCGACGAGGATCCGCTGCCGATGACCTGCCCGGCGGGGATGAACCCGATCGAGGACCTGCACAACTTCGGCGAGGTGCTGCTCGACCGCATGGACGCCGGCGAGCTGACCCCGCAGCAGGTGGCCGCGGAGATCTTCCAGATGCTGGACGCGATGCCGCTGCCGCCGGTCCACCAGTGGGGGAATCCCGAGGTGCGGCATCTCGACTTCCTGCCCGAGAAGCTGATGCGGATGATCGGCTGGGGGAAGACCGAGGCGCCGGAGGCGATCCAGCGGATGTTCGACTTCGATCCGTCGGTGCTCGGCGGCCCGCCGCCAGCCGAGGTGGCCGAGCCGGCCGCGGTTCCAGTCATGGCCTGATAGCAACAGAAAAGGCCGCTCCGGAAGGAGCGGCCTTTTCGAAGCGGCAAGCGAGCGGTTCAGCTCAGATCTTGACGACGTTCCCGGCGGCCGGGCCCTTCTGTCCCTGGACCACGTCGAACTCCACGCGGTCCCCCTCGGCGAGCGACTTGAAGCCGCCACCCTGAATCGCCGAGTGGTGGACGAAGAAATCCTTCTGCCCGTCCTCGTCCGTGATGAAGCCGAAACCCTTGCTGTCGTTGAACCACTTCACTTTTCCGGTGTTGCGCATCCTGATCTCTCTTTCTTTGGTTTTCTTTCCAGAAACGCGAAAAGGGACCCATCCAAAAGCCAGGTCCCTTCACGTTCACTGGTGACTGAACAGGCCTGTCCGTTGCCTGTCGGGGGTGGACCCTACGCGCAAACCCGGAGGGTGTCAAGCGTTTGCCACGGCCCATCTCACCAGATCGCCACCGGCGGGAATCGCCGGCCGGGTGTCTGGGTTAAGATGTCCTGATCGCTGGGAAGGCGCGCAGCGCGTCCTCATCCCTGGAAAATTCACCAACCCCTTGGAGACTCGTATGAAGAAGACCTTGATCCTCCCCGCCGTGCTGCTGGTCGCGGCGGCGACGGCGGCCGGCGCCCAGACGGCCAGGCCGGCGCAGAAGCCCGCCGCGCAGAAACCCGCGGCGACGTCCGGCCAGCCGGCCGCGCAGCCCTCCGGCCAGGCGGCCGCGCAACCGGCCGGCCAGGACGCCAGGCCGGTGGAGGACCGTGCCAGTTACGTGATCGGCTACAACCTCGGCCATCAGTTCAAGCAGAACGAGATCAAGGCCAACACCGACCTGCTGATGCAGGGGCTGCGCGACGGTCTGAGCGGCGGCAAGGGGACGATGACCGAGGCGGAGATGCAGGCCACGATGCAGGCCTTCCAGCAGCAGGTGATGGCGCAGCAGGAAGCCAAGTCGAAGGTGCTGGGGGAGAAGAACAAGACCGAGGGAGAGGCGTTCCTGGCGAAGAACAAGACCCGCCCCGGGGTCAAGACGACCGCGAGCGGCCTCCAGTACGAGGTGCTGAAGGAGGGGACGGGCCCGGCCCCGAAGCCCACCGACACGGTGACCGTGAACTACAAGGGCACGCTGATGGACGGCACGACGTTCGACAGCTCCTACGACCGCGGTCAGCCGGCCACCTTCGTGCTCAACCAGGTCATCCCGGGCTGGACCGAGGGCGTGCAGCTCATGAAGGTCGGCTCGAAGTACAGGTTCTACCTCCCGTCCGCCCTCGGCTACGGCGATCGGGGCGCGGGCAACGTGATCGGTCCCAACGCGCCGCTGGTCTTCGAGGTCGATCTGGTCTCGATCGGCGCGACCGACGCCACGGCCAATCCCGCCGCGGGCGCCGCCCCGGGCGGCCAGCCGCAGGGTCAGCCGCAGAAGCAGCCGCCGGCCGGCCAGAAGCCCCCCGCCGGGCAGAAGCCGCCGACCCGGTAACTCTCGCCTTTTCGGATGCGGTGTAAGGGCGTCCCTGTGGGCGCCCTTTTCATTTACGACAGGACTTCGCGCCGCGCCGCCGCGATGTCCTCCAGCGCCATTTCCATGCGGTCCCGGTGGGTGCGGAAGGAGAGGACGCAGATGCGCGGGGCGAAGCGCCCGCGCAGGCGCGTCGCGGTCAGGTAGACTCGCTGGCGGGCGTTGACGCGGTCGAGGAACCGGCGGTTGAGCGCGTCGAGGTCCTCCTCGGGCACGCCTGCCGGGGCGAGCCGGAAGGCGAGCAGCGAGAGCTGCGGCTCGGCCAGGATCTCGATCCCCTCCATCTCCCGCAAGCGGTCCGCCGCCAGGCGGGCGAGGGCGAGCTTCTCCTCCAGCTCGGCGCGGAAGGCTCCCGCGCCGTGCATCTTCAACGGCAGCCAGACGCGCAGGCCGCGGAACGGCCGGGAGAGCTCGGGCGAGTACTGGCTGAAGTCCACCCGGTCGGGATCGTCCTGGAGCCCCGGCATGTAGTCCCCGGTCAGGCTGTGGGCGCGGCGCAGCGCCTCGCCGTCGCGCACCAGGACGGCCCCCGTGCCATAGGGCAGGAAGAGCCCCTTGTGGGGATCGAGCACGATCGAGTCCGCCCGCTCGATCCCCCGCATCGCCCGCCTCCCCTCCTCGGTCAGCAGGAAGAAGCCGCCGTAGGCCGCGTCCACGTGGAGCCACAGCCCGTGCCGCTTGGCGAGGTCCGCCAGCTCCGGCAGCGGATCGACGGCGCCGGTGTTGGTGGTGCCGGCGCTGGCGACGAGCAGGAAGGGGGTGAGACCGCGCCGGCGGTCCTCCTCGATCCGCTCTTCGAGCGCGTCGAGGCGCAGCCGGAAGCGGTCATCGGTGGGCACCTCGCGCACGTTCGCCTCGGGGAAGCCGGCGAGGATCGCCCCCTTGGCGACCGAGTAGTGGGACTGGTCGGAGGCGTAGATCACTCCCGAGAGGAAGTTCTCGGGCAGCCGCTCGCGGCGGGCGGTCACCAGGGCGGTCCAGTTGGCAAGCGAGCCGCCGCTGGTCAGCGTCCCCCGGGCCTCGGGCGGGAAGCCGGCGATCTGGCAGAACCAGGCGATCACGTTGGCCTCGATCTGCGCCAGGGCGGGCGCGGCGGCGTAGACCGAGCTGTAGCGGTTGGTGGCGTCGGCGATCAGGTCGGCGACCGCCGAGTGGAACAGGCCGCCGCCGGGGATGTAGGCGAGATACCCGGGGCTCGCGGTGTTGAACGACGGCGGGATCGCCTTCTCGAACAGCAGGTCGAGCAGCCCGGAGACCGGCGCGCCGGTTTCGGGAAGGGGCTCGACGAGGGACCGCGCCAGCGCGTCGCCCCCCCGGGTGTCGGAGACCGGTTGCGTGGGAAGCGATTCGATGTGCGCCACGATGCGGTCGAGGGCCGCCTCGACGAGCGCGCGCATCTCGGGGGCGGAGAGCTCCAGCGGGTGATCGGCGGGGAGCGGAGTTTCGTTCATGGGGTCTCCTGGTCGCCGGGAGGTTATCGCACAGCGATGCGAAGGGCGACCGCAGGTCGCCCCTACAACCTCCGGCCAAGGTCAACGTTGAGCGAAGGTTGTAGGGGCGACCTGCGGTCGCCCTTCATTCGCCGCGCGCCATCCGGTCGAGCAGGGCCAGCCGCGCCGCGGGATCGTCCGGCAGGGGGCCGGCGTCCACGCACCGGCCGCCGCGGACGGCGAGGGCGCGCGCGGCCCGGGGGGCGAAGGGCTCGATCTCGTGGGAGACCACGACCACGGCGGCGCCGGCGGCGACCAGGCGGTCGGTCCAGGCGAGGAGATCCTCGCGGGCGCCGCGGTCCATGGCCTCGAGCGGCTCGTCGAGCAGGGCGTGGCGGGGCGTGCCCACCAGGGCGGCGGCGAGCACGGCCCGGCGCCGCTGCCCCATGGACAGCTCGCGCACCGAGCGATGGGTGAGGTTGCCGAGCCCGACCCGCTCCAGCGCCTCACGGCCGCGCTCCCGGGGCTCGCCGCGCAGCCGGCAGACGAGATCGAGGATCTCGCGCACGGTGGCGTAGGGGGTCAGGTCCGGCTGCTCGGGTAAGTAGGCGAGCCCCCGCCGCGCCGCCACCTCGTCCACCCAGAGATCGTGGCCGTCGATCTCGATCCGTCCAGAGTCCGGCCGCTCGATCCCCGCAGCGAGCTTGAGCAGGGTGCTCTTGCCGCAGCCGTTGGGACCGAGGAGGAGGGTCAGCCCGGGCGAGATCGTGAGGTCCACGCCGGAGAGGACGGGCTCGGCATCGCGGTAGGCGAAGGAGGCTTGGTGAAGCTGGATCACGAGGCGCTCCAGGACTGCGGATCGCCCGCCGCCAGGTGGTGGAGCTCCAGCCAGCGGCTGACCTTCTGCAGCCGGTCCCGCTCCGCCGCGGCGCGCACCGCCAGCGGCGCCGCCGCCAGGGCGAGGAGCGCGGTCCAGGGGAGCAGCGCCACCAGGGCGGCGAGGAGCGCTCCCTCGAAAAGGATTTCGCCCGCCGCGCCCGTCCGCCGCTCGGGCGCCCGGCGCATGGCCCCGGCGGCCCGTACGGCGAGCAGGGGGAGGATGGCCAGGGTGGCCAGGGCCGCCGGGGAGATCCGCACCGCCACCAGCGCCAGCGGCAGGGCGTGCAGGCCGAGGAGCGCGGCGTCCGAGCGGACCCGCCGCGCCGCGGACCAGGGGAGCGACCGCGACCAGGGCCAGGCCGGCCGGCGGACCGCCAGCGCTTCGGCCATCTGCGCCAGCACGAGCGTCATGGCGAGACCGGCTCCCAGCCGCGAGGCCAGCCGTACGTGCTCCGGAGCGAGGGTGTTGTGGGCGGTGAAGGCGAATGCCGCGCCCACCGGCAGGAGCCCGACGGCCAGGGCGCCGAACAGGCTGGAGCCCAGCGCCCGCCAGGCGATCCGCAGCTCGATCAGGCGCCCGTCCGAGCGGCGGGAGAGGCGGACGGCGGGTGGTCCCGAGCGGGCGAGGGGTCCCGCGGCGGAGTCGGCGGCGGCGAGGAGGAGCGCGGCGCCGCCGAGCGCCGCCCAGCCGCCGGCGCCCGCCAGGACGGCGGCGATCAGGGCCAGCGGGAGGGACCGCCACCGCCGCTCGACCGGCGTGGCGCAGAGGGCCGCCGCGCCGGCGCTGACGGCGAGCTTGAGGGCGTTCGCCACCAGGACGGCGGGGGCCAGGGAGGCGTAGCAGGCCAGGAAGAGGAGCCCGAGCAGCAGCGGCATCTGGGCGATGGCGATGGCGAGGCTGGCAGCCCGGCGGTGGGCGAGCCCGCTCACCGGCAGGTGGCGCATCCAGCCGCCGAGACCGCGGCAGACCCGCGGCGCCGCCTCCGCCGCCGAGCCCAGGAACATCGCGGCGATCAGGACCGCCGAGCCGCCCGACGACCGCGTCCCGAAGAGGACGTGGGCAAACGAGGTCAGGAAGTCCGTGCCGAGCAGCATCCCCGCCCCGAACGCGGCGGTGATCATCGGCACCAGCGCCCGCATGGCCAGCCGGGCGCCGACGGCGAAGTGGAAGCGCAGGAGGGGGAGGAGCGGGCCCGAGGTCGGCATGTGGGAGGGATCATAGCCGCTGGTATACTCAAGCTGACGAGCGAGAAGCCATGGCCAAGGAAAGCACCGTTCAACTCAATATCCGGCTGAGCTTGCCGGACAGCGTCGCCAGGGAGGCGGAGGCCGGCGGTCTCCTGGAGCCGGAGTCCATGGCATCCCTTCTCCGCGAAGCGGTTCGCAAGCTCCGCGTCGATCGCCTTTTCGAAGCCGCGGACCGGTTGGCGGTCCTCCCTGACCCGCCGATGACCGAAGCCGAGGTGGAGACGGAGGTCCAGGCCGTCCGCTCGCGCGTGACGGCGGCGCAACTACTAGCCTGAACCGCCGTTCATCGGCAGCCAGCACGACGAATCCGGAGATCTCAGAGGCCTGCCGCGTGGCTCCGGACCGCCGGCTCGCCCATGTTACGATCCCGGAGCCAATTGCATCTCTACGTCCATGCTGAAACGAATTCGCCTGACCGATTTCAAGAGCTTCGCGGACGAGCAGATCGAGCTCGCCCCGCTGACGCTGCTCGTAGGCGCGAACGCGTCTGGGAAGAGCAATTTTCTGGATGCAATTCGATTTCTTCAAGGTCTCGTTTTCGACCTCACCTTGAGCGAGGTGCTCAACGGCGAAAGGAATTCGGGTCCTGACGCCTGGCCCGGGATTCGTGGGCGAGCGGAAGAGGTCGCGCGCATGGGGAAAGAGGCCTTCTCCATCGATAGTACCTGGCTAGCACGGAAGGTGGGCTCCAGGCCTGCCAAGAACGTCGACCTCATCCTTGATTCGGTTGAGATGCAACACCATATCGCTTGCACAACGGTTCCCAGCCCTGCGTTGGAAGAAGAATCGCTGGACTCTTCAGGTCAGGGAGTAGAGGCTGGCCTGAAAACGACAGAGGCACGCCTCCGAGACGATTTCAGAGTCGACCAGTTGCACGGCAAGCCTCTCGTGGTGGGAGGCAAGGGGAATCTCCTCAGGATCCTGGAGAATGGACAGAGTAAATTGCGTCCAGCGAATCGTTGGCTTTTGGTTCGATGGAACGAGGCTCTCCGGAAGTTGAGTTTTTTGGAGATCGGGCCTTCGGGAATGCGCGATTACGGGAGACGTGGTTTTCCCTTGGGCGATGAGGGGACAAACATCTCCGGCGTCCTGGCGGATCTCTGTGAAGAAAGTGGTGAAAAGGCGAGTCTGGTCCACTGGCTCGTCGAGCTGTGTGCGCCGGAAATCGAAGACATTGATTTCGTCGAGGTCAAGGAATTGGGAGACGTCATGGCGATGTTCGTCGAAAAAGGCGGCCGACGGATCTCCGCCCGAAGCGTCTCCGACGGCACCCTCCACTTCTTGGGAACCCTCCTCGCCCTGCGCACGGCTGAGCCCGGCTCGGTAATCCTTATCGAAGAGATTGAAGCCGGACTCCATCCGACTCGCATCCGTCTCCTCGTCGAATACCTGGAGGCAGTCACCCGTGAGCGTCGGATCCAGGTGATTGCCACCACGCACTCGCCGGTCGTCTTGCAGTGGCTCAGCGACGAATCCCTACGGAGCACGATTGTCTTCGGTCGTACTACTGACCACGAAGGGACGATTATGCGTCGCCTCGGCGATCTCCCTCACTTCGAGGAAGTGGTGCAAAGAAAGGGCATTGACGATCTGTTCACTACCGGCTGGCTGGAGATGGCTCTGTGAAGGTCCTGGTGATCCCGGAAGATCCCAGACTCGATCAGTACATCCTCAAACCGGTGGTCGAGAGGATCTTCGCCGATCTCCGGAAATCACCCCGCGTTACGGTTCTTTCCAAGCCGCGTCTGCGTGGAATCGCCGAGGCGTTGAGCCCGGACATTCTGGCTGACATCGTCGCCACCTACCCGATGAACGAGCTCTTCCTGGTCCTCGTCGATCGAGACGGCCAGGAAGGGCGGTCGGCTGTCGCGAACGCTCGGGAGATGGAACACTCCGGCCGCCTCTTCGTCTGTCTGGCCGTCGAGGAGATCGAGGTGTGGATGCTGGCGATCCATGCCGATCGTCTCGATGTCCCTTGGCGGGAGGTTCGCGGAGAGGTCCATCCAAAGGAGCGCTTCGCAGCTCCGTTCCTGCGGGATCACGCTCCTGCACTCGACCCCGGTCATGGCCGTGCTTGGGCGATGCGGGAGATCGGCGGACAATGGCGAGGCGTCCTTGAGCGGTGCCCGGAGCTCAAGGACCTGAAACGGCGTATCGAGACCTGGCTGGATGAGCCGCTCTGATCGGTCGGCAGACTACGGCCCCCAGCCAGGACCGCATGAACTGGGCGGCCCATCTCGTCTCTCGACCTCGTTACTCCATCACTTCGCCAGATCCGTCACCGCCGCCCGGACGCCCTGGACGACCCTCGCCATCCGCTCGTAGTCCAGGGTATCGGGCGTGTCGGTCGCGCCATGGTAGTTGTCGTTGCGGTAGAAGGCGGTGTCGGTGATCATGACCGCCGGGTAGCCGGCCTCCCAGTAGTTGCGGTGATCGGAGAGGGAGATGCCGGGGAGCGACGGGGGGGCGCTGATCGATTCGACGCCGAGCGGTGACGCGCTCGCCATCGCCTGCTTGACCCGGCGCACGAGCGCGCCCTGCCCGAGCTTCCCGGCGACGGTGATGAAGTTGCCCGTCGAGGGGTACAGGAGCTTCAGGGAGGGCAGGGGGAACTGCTGGCTGCCGGGCGCGTCGCTGAAGTAGCCGATCATCTCGAGGGCGAGCATCGCCCGCACGGGCACCCGCTGCCGCCGGAGCGACTGCGCGTGGACGGCGCTCCCCATGGCGGAGCTGGCGAAGTACGGCGGCTCCTCCAGGGTGAAGGCGACCAGCTCCACCTGGGTCTTCAGGGCGCTCTTGCCCGCGCTTGTACCTAACAAACGGGCGAGCTCGATCAGCCCCGCCACCCCGCTCGCGTTGTCGTCCGCGCCCGGGTACGGGCCCGCGGCGTCGTAGTGGGCTCCCACCACGACCCTCTCCCGGGTCACCGGGCCGAAGCGCGCGATCACGTTGCGGTAGGTCGCGCCGCCGGCCTGGAACGGCTGGTCCTCGACCCGCCCGCCCGCCGCCGCGAGCTCGCGGCGGATATAGGCCGCGGCCCGGTCCAGGTTCTCCGGATGCGCCGCGTCGCGCGGGACGAAGGTCTCGGCGAGCGCCCGGACGTGGGCTTCGAGCCGCGCCGGATCGACCCCGGCGGCGGCAGGGGCGGCGGTGGTGGCGCGGCCCGGCCGGAAGCGCGCGAACAGGGAGGCGAACGGGAACATCGCCACGAGAAGAATCGCCACGATCAAGGATTCCCGGGAAATTCGAGAGGAGAGCCGCGCGGCCACGGCGCGGCCTCAGGACGCCCCGAGCCGCTCGACGGCCCGCGTCTGGTCGAAGTAGACCACGGCGTCGAACTGCTGCGAGAGCCGCGTCTTCACGTAGTGGTACCGCCGCTCCTCCTGCGGATGGTAGAGGACGCCGATCGCCCGCTCGGGCCGCGGGTCGCCGAGCGCCCGGGCGAGCTCGCCGTTGCCGCGCATCAGCAGCAGCGCGTCGCCGATCCCGGCCTCGTGGAAGAGCGCCGTGTAGCTCCCGCGCAGGGCCGGCCGGACCTCCTTGAGCTGCCCCTTCTCGCCCCAGACCGAGGCGGCCTCCACCTCCCCGGTGTAAGTGGTGAAGCCCACCAGCACGGCCTCGCCGCCGAAGCGCTGGCGCACGAGCTGCCCCAGGTTCAGCTCGCCGAAGTCGGCCCGCTGGGTGCTGCTCGCGTCCCCCAGATGGGAGCTGTGGGCCCAGACCACGATCTTCGCGGGCCGGCCCTGGGCTCTCAGATGGTTCGTCAGGTCGTCCAGCGTCGTCGCCATGTGGCGGTCCCGCAGGTTCCAGGCCGAGACGTTGCTGCCGGAGAGCACCCGGTAGTAGGCCTCGCCGTTGCGCACCACGCGCGCGTTCTCGACCAGGGTGAGGGCCCTCGCGCTGGGAGACGTCCGCTCCCGGCAGGCGCGCGGCGGTCCAGCGCCGCATCTCCTGCAGCTCCTCGACCGTCTGGCGTTCGCACGAGCGTCCCGGGTGCGCCGCGGTGTCCCGGCCGTAGGAGGCGAAGTCGGCGCGGTAGCGCGAGAAGCATCCATAACGCCTGCGGGCGTTCCGCGCGGCTCCGGGATCGAGCCGCTCGAGAGCACGGACGACGTCGTCGGCCGAATCCATCACGCCGTAGAGGTCGAGCCCATAGAAGCCGGCGCGGGCGGCGGCGGGGCGGGAGGCGTTCTCCCGCCGCAGCCACTCGACGAGATCGCGCACGTCGGTGTTGGCCCACACCCAGCCGGGGAAGTCGTGGAACTCGGCGAGCGCCCGCTCGGCGGAGGGGTCGTCCCCCAGGCCGCGCACGTAGCGGTTGACCCGCTCGGCGTCCTGCCAGTCCCCCTCGACGGCGACGGCGTCGAAGCCCTTTTCGCGGATCAGCCGCTCGGTGATCCTGGCGCGCTCCCGGTAGAACTCGTGCGTGCCGTGGGTCGCGTCGCCCAGGAGCACGATCCGGCTGTCGCCGATCATCCGCATCAGGGGGTCGTAGTCGCTCGCGTCCCCCTTGAGCGGCAGCGCCGCCTGGCGCACCGGGGCGATCCGCGCGTCCGGCGCCTTCGCGTCGGGGGAGATCCCGCGGGTCAGCGTCGTGCAGCCGCCGGCGAGGAGGGAAGTCAGGAGGAAGAGGAGAACGGCGATACGGTAGGAAACTCGCGGCCCGGGGAGAGCCGCGCGGAAAGTCTTTGCTGCCATACAACACCTCAAAGAAACAAGGCCTCAAGAAACAAGGTCCAGGGATAGAACGCGAGGCGCGTTCCATAAAATCCCGGGACGTTCGTCATAAGCGGCGAGCCACCGACTGCGGTACCATAAGCGACATGGCAAACCCTCTCCGAGAACAGGACCTTTTCGAGAAGATCCGCACTCTCCCGGAGGCGAAGGTCTCCGAGGTCGAAGACTTCGTCGACTTCCTTCGTCATCGGGAGGAGGATCGCCACCTCGTTCAGGCCGCCTCTCGGCTTACCGAGGGTACCCTCCGGCAGGTCTGGGACAACGCCGATGATGCCGAGTATGACCGCCTTTAGCTTTGGCGATGTCGTCCTCGTTCCTTTTCCTTTTACAGATCAGACTGGCGGCAAGAAGCGGCCGGCCGTCGTGGTCAGCTCCGCGGCCTATCATCAGGAACGGGCCGTTTGATCCTGATGGCTGTGACGAGCCAGACCCGGGCGTTCGCGGGAATCGGGGAGATCCCCATCCTGGAATGGAAGGCGTCGGGGCTTCTGAAGCCCTCCATCCTGAAACCAATCCTTTTCACGATAGAGCGACGTCTCGTCCTGCGGAAGCTGGGGGAACTTGAAGACGCCGACCGACAATCTCTCCGACGAAGCCTGGCGAAGATCCTGGAAGTCTCCGCAGATTAGCTCCCGGCTCCACTTTGGGCTCGCCCTTCCCGGTATACGATCCGCCGCCGAGGAGGTTCACCGATGATCCAGATCTTCGACCACGGCCCGGTCCGCGAGCTGCGGCTCGACCGCCCGCCGGCCAATGCCCTTTCCCCGGAGCTGATCGCCGCCCTGTTGCAGGCCGTCGAGGCGGCACCGGCCGCGGGCGCCCGGGCGCTGGTGATCTCGGGCTCGCCGCGCATGTTCTCCGGCGGCCTCGACGTCCCCCACCTGATCCAGCTCGACCGGCCGGCGATCGCGGCCACCTGGCGGGACTTCTACGCCCTGATGCGCGCCCTCGCCACCTCGTCCATCCCCACCGTGGCGGCGATCACCGGCCACAGCCCGGCCGGCGGCGCGGTAATCTCCATCTTCTGCGACGCCCGGATCATGGCCGAGGGGGAGGTCAGGATCGGCCTCAACGAGGTCCAGGTGGGATTGTTCCTGCCGCCCCTCATCTTCAAGGCGATGCGGCGGGTGGTGGGAGACCGGCAGGCGGAGCGGCTCTGCGTCGGCGGGCTGCTGATCCAGGCCGCCGAGGCGCTCCGGATCGGCCTGGTGGACGAGCTGGCCCCTCCCGACCGGGTGGTGGAGCGGGCCGTCGAGTGGTGCCGCGCGCTCCTCGCCCTTCCTCCCAAGGCGATGACCGCCACCCGCCGCCTCGCCCGTGCCGATCTCGCCGCCCTTTTCACCGGCGGCACCGACGAAGAGGTGGACGGCATGCTGGAGGAGTGGTTCAGCGCGGAGACCCAGACGGTGATGCGGGAATTGGTGGAGCGGCTGGCGAAGCGGAAATAACGGCCCGGGATTGATGTTACACTTCGCACATCGTGCCGAAACGGCACTGCGCTCCCGGCCGCTCCCGACCATGAACCGACTCCGGCACTCCGCGACCCTGCTCCTGATCACCGCCTTCGCGGTGTTCCAGTTGCTCGCCACGGCGCCGCTGTTCCACTCGGCTCACTGCGAGAGCCTGGAGACGCTGGCCCAGGCCAAGCACCAGCGCGAGGCTCCGGCCTTCCGCGACGGCGGCGGACGGACGCTCGAGGACACGGACGAATGTCCGGTCTGCATGGCCTCCGGGCTCTCCGCGATCCTCTCGCGGGGCCTGCCGGTTTTCGCCCCCGCGCCCCGCCTGGCCGCGCCCTCCCTGCCGGCCGGTTTCGCCGTCCGGGCCCGCTTCAGCGAAAACCTCAGAAGCCGCGCTCCGCCCTCCGCCTAGACCTCCTCCCGTCCAGATCCTCACCGCTTCGGCTCGACGCCGAAATTCCACGCCGATTTTTTCGGCCTTGCGGAGAGAGCTCCAGGAGGGCTCATTGAACCTATTCCGTATTGGACTTCTCGTGGCTTTGGGGAGCGGCGCCCTGCTCGCCCCCGCCGAGGGGCAGACCGCCGCGCCGGGCTCCCCCGCGCCATTGCGCCTCTCCCGCCGCGAGGCGATCGCCGAGGCGCTCGCCCGCAATCCGGGCATTCTCGCTTCCCGGGAGCAGGTCGAGCAGGCGCGGGCGCAGATCGTGGTCGCCACCGCGCTGCCCGATCCGACCCTGGCGGTGGACGTCGCGGGCCAGCGCAACGCCCTCAATCCGGGATCGGGGGACTCGAACGATCTCGGTTTCGGCCTGACCTTCCCGTTCCCGGGCAAGACCCGGCTGCGCCGGGAGGTCGCCAAGGCGGCGGTGAGCGCCGCCGAGTTCACCCTCGCCCAACTCCGCCAGCAGGTGGCCTCGCAGGTGGCCCAGGCCTACGACGCCATCCTGGTCGCGCTGCGCCACCGCGACGACCTGCGGCAGGGCAGGGAGCTGTCGCTCGACTTCCTAACCAAGACCCGGGCCCGGTTCCTGGCCGGATCGGTCCCCAAGGTGGACGTCGTCAAGGCCCAGGTGGACGTCGCCCAGACGGAGAACGATCTGCTCGCCAACGACCGCGCGCTGGTCACCGCCCTCGCCTCCCTGAACCGGCTGCTGGGGCGCAGCGGCGGCGCACCCATCGAGACCACCGACAGCCTGGAGGTGCCGGCCTCCATCGCCGAGCTGGAGGCGCTGGAGAAGCTCGCTCAAGGGTCGCGGCCCGAGCTTCCGGAGCCTGCAGATCCAGTTGCAGGGGGCGCGCGCGGCGACCCGGCTGGCGCATCAGTACTGGGTGCCGGACATCAACCTCACCGTCAGCCGCAACGCCATGCAGGGGAGCCCCACGACGTACACCACCGGCGTCGGTCTCGGGTTCCCGATCTTCTTCCGCCAGCACCTGCAGGGGGAGGTCGCGGCCGCCTCGCACCGCGAGCTGGAGCTGGCGGCCAACATCACGGACATTACGGCGCAGATCAGCCTGGATGTCCGCACCTCCTACGCCAGCGCCTCGACGGCGCTGCGGCAGGCTCTCTTCCTGCGCGACGAGCTGCTGCCGGAGGCGCGCGAGGTCTACCGGGTGGCCTCCGTCAGCTACGGGCTGGGCGGCAACTCCGCCCTCGACCTGCTCGACGCCAAGCGGACCCTGCTCGACGCCGAGAAGCAGTATGCCGACGCCCTGGCCGCCGCCAACGACGCCGAGGCCGCCCTGGAGCTCGCGGTGGGGGCTCCGCTGCCGCCCGCGCCATCCACGCCATCCGCGCCATCCGCCACGCCATCCGCGCCCTCAGGAGCCCATCGATGAGAGATCCGATCCGATCGTCCATGCCGGCCGGGGCCGCGGTCCTGGCCGCCCTCGCCCTCTCCTCGCTGCTCTCCACCTCCTGCGCGCGGCAGCCCGACAAGGCGACCGAGCCGGCGGCGCCGGAGTCTTCGGCATCGTCTTCGGCGGCGGCGAAGCCCCGGGAGCTCACCCTCGACGCGGCGCAGCGCCAGAAGATCCGGCTGGAGACGGTCGCGGTCGCGCGCTACCGCCGCACCATCGAGACGACCGGCACGGTCGCCTTCGACCAGAACCGGGCCACCCAGGTGCTGGCGCCGATCTCCGGGCCGGTGTCGCGGACCCTGGTCGAGGTCGGGGCGCGGGTCGCCCGCGGCCAGGCCCTGGCCGCCGTGGCCTCGCCCGACTTCGCCGCCGACGTCAGCGCCCTGCGCAAGGCCGAGGCGACGGCGAAGAACGCCCGCCGGGTGGCGAACCTCGACGAGCAGCTCTGGAAGAACGACGCCATCGCGCGGCGCGACGTGGAGCAGGCGGAGACCGACGCGGTGGCCGCCGAGGCCGACCGCGACACCGCCCTGCAACAGCTCCGCGACCTCGGGGTGGACGCCAAAACCTTGAGCGACATCCAGCAGAACCGCCCCGCGGCCAGCGCCGGCGGGCTCATCCGCTCGCCGCTCTCCGGCACCGTGGTGGAGAAGCTGGTGACCCCGGGGCAGCTCCTCCAGGCCGGCACCACCCCTTGCTTCACGGTGGCCGACCTCTCGTCGGTGTGGGTGATGGCGAACCTCTTCGAAGCCGACCTGCCGTTCGTCGCCCCCGGCGATTCCGCCCGGGTGCTGACCGAGTCTCCCGGCCCGCCGATCGTTGGGAAGGTGGACTACATCTCCGCCCTGGTCGATCCGGCCACCCGGGCGATCTCGGTCCGCATCGTGGTGCCCAACCCCAACGGGGTGCTGAAGCGGGACCTCTACGTGCGCGCCGCCATCCAGGCGAGCCGTGAGAGCTCGGGGCTGCTGGTGCCCGTCTCCGCGTTGCTGCGGGACGACGAGAACCTGCCGTTCGTGTTCGTCGCCGGCCCCGGGGGCACCTTCGCCCGCCGCCGCGTCCAGGTCGGCTCGCGGGTCGCCTCGCAGCAGGGGGAAGACCGCCAGGAGATCACCTCCGGCCTGACGGCGGGGGAGTCCATCGTGGTGGAGGGCGGCCTGTTCCTGCAGACCGCGGGGAACTCATGAGCGTCGACGACAGGAGCGCTGGCGAGATGCCGCCGCCGTCGCCGCCGGCGGCCCCGGAGGCGCACTCCTCCCCCTCGGTCATCCACCGGATCGTCGCGCTGGCCCTGCGCCAGCGCTTCCTGCTCGCGCTGGCGGCCCTGCTGCTGATCGGCGCCGGCGTCTGGTCCTTCGAGCGGCTGCCGGTCGACGCCTATCCCGACCTGTCGCCGCCGATCGTCGAGATCGTCACCCAGTGGGAGGGGCACGCGGCCGAGGAGGTCGAGCGGCTGATCACCGTGCCCATCGAGACGGAGATGAACGGCCTGCCGGGGCAGACCGTCGTGCGCTCGATCTCGCTCTACGGCCTCTCCTCGGTCCGCGTCACCTTCGGCCAGGGCACGGACCGCTATTTCGCCCGCCAGCAGGCGTTCGAGCGGCTGGCGGGCATCAGCTTGCCGTCCGGCGTCACGCCGTCGGTCTCGCCGCTGTTCTCCCCTTCGGGCCTGATCTACCGCTACGTGCTCGACAGCCCGGACCGCACGCCGATGGAGCTCAAGACGATCGAGGACTGGGTCGTCCAGCGCCAGTTCAAATCGGTCCCCGGGGTGGCGGACGACTCCGGCCTGGGCGGGCCGACGATGCAGTACCAGGTGCTGCTCGATCCGGCGAAGATCGCCGGCGCCGGGCTGTCGGTCTCCGCGGTCGTCTCGGCCCTCGGCGCCAACAACGACAACGCCGGCGGCGGCTTCTACTCGCAGGGGGGGCAGTTCTACTACGTCCGCGGGCTCGGCCGCCTGCGGACGCCGGAGGACATCGGCAACGTGGTGGTCGCCGTCCACAACGCCATCCCGGTGCTGGTCAAGGACATCGGTACGGTGGTCATCGGGCAGGCGCCGCGGCTCGGCCAGTTCGGCTTCAGCGATCCCGCGACGAACCGCGACGAGGCGGTCGAGGGCGTGGTCCTGATGCGGACCGGGGAGCAGGCCCAGGTCGTCCTGCAGCGGATCGAGCAGAAGACCCGCGAGCTCAACCGCTCGATCCTGCCGCCGGACGTCAAGATCCACCCCTTCTACGACCGGCGCGAGCTGATCGCGCTCACCACCCGCACGGTCGAGGACAACCTGCTGCGCGGCATGCTGCTGGTCGCCGTCGTCCTCATCTTCTTCCTCTACGATCTGCGCTCCGGCCTGATCGTCGCCACCACCATCCCGCTCGCCCTGCTCTTCGCCTTCATCTGCCTCGACTTGAAGCACGTCCCCGCCAACCTGCTGTCGATCGGCGCCATCGACTTCGGCATCCTGGTCGACGGCGCGGTGGTGATGGTGGAGAACATCTTCCGCCAGCTCGCGCTGCGGGAGGGCAAGCCGTTCAAGATCCACGAGGTGATCCTCGAGGCGGCCAGCGAGGTGGACCGGCCGATCGTCTACGCGGTGGCGGTGATCATGGCGGGTTTCCTGCCCATCTACGCGCTGACGGGCGCCTCGGGGGAGCTGTTCCGGCCGATGGCGGACACCACCCTCTTCGCCCTGCTCGGATCGCTCATCATCACCCTGACGCTGCTGCCCGTCCTCTGCGTCTGGGCGCTGAAGCGCGGGGTCCGCGAGCGGCGCAACGTCGTCTTCGAGGCGATCAAGTCGGTCTATACCCGCGGCCTGGACGTCTGCCTGCGCCACCCCTGGGGCACCACGGCCGTCTCGGCCCTTCTCCTCGCCGGCTCGCTCCTGCTCGTCCCGGGGATCGGCGCCGAGTTCATGCCGCATCTCGACGAGGGCGCCCTCTGGGTCCGCGCCACCATGCCGTCCACCATCTCGTTCGAGGAGGCGGCGAAGATCTCTCCCCAGGTGCGGGCGATCCTGCGCTCGTTCCCCCAGGTCACGACCGTCACCAGCGAGCTCGGCCGGCCGGACGACGGCACCGACCCGACCGGCTTCTTCAACGACGAGTTCTTCATCGGCCTCAAGCCCTACGGCGAGTGGACGGGCCCCTACCGCACCAAGCCGGCGCTGATCGAGGCGATCAACAAGAAGCTCAAAGCCTTTCCCGGCATCGTCTTCAACTACACGCAGCCGGCCGAGGACGCGGTCGACGAGGCGGAGACGGGGTTGAAGAGCGCCCTGGCGGTCAAGCTTTTCGGCCCCGATCTCAACGTGCTCGAAGCGAAGGGCCGGGAGATCAAGCAGATCCTGGAGAGAGTGCGCGGGCTCGCCGAGGTCACCGTGGTCAAGCAGCTCGGCCAGCCCAGCCTGGTGGTCGACGTCGACCGCGGCAAGATCGCCCGCTATGGCTTGAACGTGGCCGACGTCAACAGCCTGATCGAGGCGGCGGTCGGCGGCTCGGCGGCGACCCAGGTGGTGCAGGGCGAGAAGCTCTTCGACCTGGTGGTCCGCCTGCAGCCGCAGTTCCGGCAGACGCCGGAGGCGATCGGCAACATCCTGGTCTCGACGCCGGGAGGCCAGCAGGTGCCGCTCAAGGAGCTGGCGCGGATCGAGGTGGTCAACGGCGCCTCGTTCATCTACCGCGAGAACAGCTCGCGCTACATCGGCATCCAGTACTCGGTCGAGGGCCGGGACTTGGCGAGCGCGGTCGAGGACGCGCGCAAGCAGGTGGAAGACCGGGTGAAGCTGCCGGCCGGCTACCGGGCGGTCTGGGGCGGGGAGTACGAGGAGTACACCGCCTCGCGCGACCAGATCCGGATCATCCTGCCGCTGACGCTCTGCCTGATCTTCCTCATCCTCTTCCTGCTCTACAACAACTTCAAGTTCCCCTTCATCACGGTGCTGGCGGTCCTGCTCTCCGGCCCGATCGGCGGCCTGATCGCCCTGCGGCTCTCCGGCACTCCCTTCTCGGTCTCGTCGGGGATCGGTTTCCTCGCCCTCTTCGGCGTCTCGGTGCAGACCGCCGTCATCTACATCTCCTACGCCAACGAGCTGCGGGGGGGAGGCATGGGGATCGTCGAGGCGACCCGCGAGGCGGCGATCCTGCGCCTGCGGCCGATCATGATGACGGCGCTGGTGGCGGCCCTCGGCCTGCTGCCCGCCGCCTTCTCGACCGGCATCGGCTCCGACTCCCAGCGCCCCTTCGCCCTGGTGATCGTCGGCGGCCTGTTTTCCCGGCTGTTGATCAGCGTCTTCCTGATGCCGGCGCTCTACGCCCTGGTGGCGCGGCCCGGTGACCGGCTGGAGGTGTGAACGGCGGGGCTGAAGCACAGCCAAGGTCGGAGAGCGCCGTCCGCCTGCTTTGGATCATCTTGCGATGTTGTGGACCCGTGGGTCCAAGAACGTGACCTGTGGGTCAAGCGACGCGACCTGTGGGTCAAGCAACGTGACCTGTGGGTCAAGCGACGTGACCTGTGGGTCAAGCAACGTGACCTGTGGGTCAAGCAACGTGACCTGTGGGTCAAGCAACGTGACCTGTGGGTCAAGCAACGTGACCTGTGGGTCAAGCGACGTGACCTGTGGGTCAAGCAACGTGACCTGTGGGTCAAGCGACGGGACCCATGGGTCAAGCGACGTGACCTGTGGGTCAAGCAACGTGACCTGTGGGTCAAGCAACGTGACCTGTGGGTCAAGCGACGTGACCTGTGGGTCAAGCAACGTGACCTGTGGGTCACGCAACGGGACCCATGGGTCCAAGAGCGTGACCTGTGGGTCGAAAAAGACGACCTCTGGGTCAAAGAACCAGACCCCTGTCAAAGGAACACCGCCGACTCTCGCGCTCCACGCACGATCCTGAGGAAACAACCAGGATCTCCCATTCCCATCCTCAGTGGAGATCCCCAGCCGTCCGACCCAGCGAGCCCGAAGGGCGGCATTTTTCAGCCCCGGCCGTCAGCCCTGGGATCGTGTGGCATCGGGCCGCCGATTGCAAGTCTGCTGGGCGAATGGGCTGGGCGCCCCCGGAGAGTGCGCCCAGCCCTGGGCCGTATCCTACGGGCAGGTGAAGGACTTCGGATAGCAGTTGTAGCTTCCGTTCACCAGGCAGCAGTGATTGCCGACCGTGCACAGCGGACAGACCGGGTACGCGTCGGCGCGATGGGCGGTGGAGAGGGTGGCGGTGGCGGTCATCAGCAGAGCGAGCAGGCCCAGGGTGATTTTACGCATATTGTCTTACCTCGTAAGCAGGACCCTCCGTTCAGCCGCAGGGTCACGCCTGTATACGTAGCCAAAGGCAAATACGTCTATCTTGAAGGCGGCGCGGGATGCAGGCGGGCGTTCCTCCGGGCAGGATGTCGCAGACGAGCCTATTCGGGCGCGCCTGCCTTCAGGAGCTCCTTCACCAGCCGCTCCTTGAAGTCCTCCAGCCCGGCAGCCGACAAGCGGTCCCGGACTTCCCGAGAATGCGCCACTGAAGAGCCGTCAGCCTATCGCCAGACATGCCCCTGCGACTCCCAGGTCTCGAACAGCCAGGTCCAGAACTCCCGCTTCTTCCCCAGATAGCGCTCGAGACGGGGCCAGAGCTGCCGGATCTCGCGGGCGGAGAGGAAGGTGAAGACATCGTCCGGCTTGGCCTGCCGCATAAGCTTGCCGGCCAGATAGGCGCGGATCTCCGGATCGGGGTCCTGGAGGCCGGCGCGGAACTGTTCGAGCGTCATCTCGGAGTCCCAGAGGAAATAGGGCTGTCCCTGTGCGTTGACGAGATGCTCGGGCGGCGTTGGATTGAGCATGGAGGTCAGAGTAGCAAATCCGGAGAGGCGAGGAGCCCGTGGCACCACTCCGTGATATAGGAAGCGCTGGAAGTCGAAGGGAGGGAAGCATGCGAGTCGCATTCATCGGCACCGGTCTCATGGGGCGGCCGATGGCCGAGCGGGTTCTTGCCGCCGGCCACGAGCTGATCGTCTACAACCGCACCGCGGAGAAGGCGGAGCCGCTGGCGCGCAAGGGCGCGCGGATCGCCCGCAGCGCCGACGAGGCGATCGCGGCCGGCGAGTGCACCGTCTTCATGGTCCGGGACGGCAGCGTGGTCCGCGAGCTGCTCTCCGACGAGGGGTACATCCCCAGCCTCGGCGGCCGCACGGTGATCCAGATGAGCACCATCGCGCCGGTCGAGAGCGTCAAGCTGATGCAGGAGGTCCGCGGCGCCGCCGGCGACTACCTGGAGGCGCCGGTGCTGGGCAGCGTCCCGCAGGCGGAGCAGGGGAGCCTGCTGGTGATGGTGGGGGGGAACGCCGGGCAGCTCGCCCGCTGGGGGGGCCTGCTCCGCTGCTTCGGGCCGGAGCCCCGGCTCATCGGTCCGGTGGGGCACGCGGCGGCGCTCAAGCTCGCCATGAACCAGCTCATCGGCTCGCTCTCGGCCGCCTTCTCGCTGAGCCTCGGCATGGTGCGGCGCAAGGGGATCGAGACCGAGCTGTTCATGGACATCCTGCGCCAGAGCGCCTTCTTCGCCCCGACCTTCGACCGCAAGCTCCCGCAGATGCTGGCCCGCGACTTCGCCAGCCCGAACTTCCCGGCCGCCCTCCTGCTCAAGGATCTCGACCTCGCGCGCTCCGAGGCGGGCGGGCTCGGTCTCGACACCACCGCTCTCGACGGCGTGCGCGAGATCGTGAAGAAGACGGTCGAGGAGGACCGCGGCCGGGAAGACTACGCCGCCCTCTACGAGACCATCGACCCGCGCGCCTGAGCGCGGCCGACGGAGTCCGCAACCGCGCCCGCCCGCAGCGCCGTCTCCGTGGAGAGCGCCGCGATCTCCCGGCGGACGGCCTCCAGCTCCTGAATCCGGTGCTGCCATGGGCGGGATTGCAGACCCTGGAGGCGGCGCCGGTCCACCTCCTGGCGGGCGGTGTGGAGATGGTGGTTGATGACCCTGAGACAATCGTCCAGTTTCATATCAGGCCTCGGCTCGAAATCAGTGCTGATGCGAAAATAGCACGGGATCATCCCTTGGGAAAGCTTTTTGATGGTTCGCTATTTCGCTTTCAGGAATGCAGGTGATCGATCCGATCCCTGGCGATCGCCTGCGACGCCGTGAGGCCGAGAATCCTTACGGCGCCGATCATCGCGGCGAAGCGCTCGTCGCGGGTGAGGCCCTGTTTGTAGCGATAGTAGATCTGCTGGGCGATGATCGCGATTTTGAACAGCCCGTAGACGTAATAGAAAAGAATTCGTGAAACATCCCTGCCGCTCCGCGCGGCGTAGCGCTCGACGACCTCGCCGCGGCGGAGGTTTCCCGGCAGCGTGGTCGGGCCGGCGGGGAGCAGCCGCAGCTCGGGGATGTCGTCCGGGTCCATCCAGTAGCCGAGGCTGGTGCCGAGGTCCATCAGCGGATCGCCGACGGTCGCCATCTCCCAGTCGAGCACGGCCACGACGCGGGTCAGATCCCCGGAGTGGAGGACGAGGTTGTCGTACTTGTAATCGTTGTGGATCAGTGCGCTGGCGCTTGGCGATTCGAGAGGTAGGTTCGCGGCGAGCCAGGCGGCGGCGCGGTCGAGATCCGGCACGTCATCGGTGCGGGACTTGCGCCAGCGCTCGGTCCACCCCGCCACCTGGCGGGCGGTGTATCCCTCCGGATGTCCGAGGTCTTCCAACCCCGCCGCCCGGTAGTCCACGGCGTGCAGGTCGGCGAGGCCGTCGACCGCCGCCTCGCTGATCGCCCGCATCCGCTCCGGGCCGAGGTCGATCCCCTCCGGGGCTTTCTGCTGGCGGAGGATCACGCCGCGCACGCGCTTCATGAGATAGAACGGCGCGCCGATCACCGCCGGGTCGTCGCAGTGGAGGAGGGCCCGCGGCGCCTTGGGATAGGCGGCGTAGAGGCGCGAGAGCACCCGGTACTCGCGGCCCATGTCGTGGGCGGTCTTCACTCTCGAGCCCACCGGCGGGCGGCGCAGCACCAGCTCGCGGTCGCCGAAACGGAGAAGGTAGGTCAGGTTCGAATGGCCGCCGGGGAACTGCTCGACGGCGATGGGACCCTCGACGCCGGGGAGCCGGCCTTTCAGCCAGACCGCCAGCGCGGCGGCGTCGATCTCCTCGCCGGGGCGGACCGGTCTTGTAACATCGATCGTGGAATCGATCACGATCCATCCTCCCCCCGCTGCATCCCGTGCCGCTCGAGGATCCGCCGGGCGGCCGCGGTCTTGTGGACCTCGTCGGCGCCGTCGTAGATGCGGGCGCCGCGCTCGTGGCGCCACCAGAAGGCGAGCGGCGTGGCCTCGGTGAGGCCGAGGGCGCCGTGGGTCTGGATGGCGCGGTCGAGCACCCGCTGGAGCACGGCGGCGGTGTGGAACTTGATCAGCGAGACGTCGTCCCGGGCCGCGGCGGCCCCCTCGCGGTCGATCCGCCAGGCGGTGCGCAGCACCAGCAGGCGGGCGGCCTCGATCTCGGCGCGGCTCTCGGCGATCCATTCCTGGACGATCTGGCGGCTCCCGAGCGGCCGGCCGGCGCTGAGCTCGCGGGTCGCCGCCCGCTCCGCCATCAGATCGAAGGCCCGCTCGCAGATGCCGAGCCAGCGCACGCAGTGATGGATGCGCCCCGGCCCCAGGCGCTCCTGGGCGAGGGCGAACCCCGCCCCCTCGGGGCCGATGCGATGGGCGGCCGGCACCCGCGCGCCGTCGAGCCGCACCTCGGCGTGGCTCATCCACCCCTCGCCGCGCTCGCCCATGACGGCGAGGTTCTGGACGATCCGGAACCCCGGGGTATCGGTGGGGACCAGGATCTGGCTCGCCCGGGCGTGGGGCTTCGGAGCTTCGGGGTCGGTCACCGCCATGACGATGCAGAAGGCGGCCCCGTCGGCGGCGCTGGTGAACCACTTGTGGCCGTCGATCAAGTATTCGTCCCCGTTGTCCCCGTCGCGGCGGGCGGTGGTGCCGAGCCGGACGGGGTTGGAGCCGGCGAATTCGGGTTCGGTCATGCCGAAGCAGCTCCGGATCTCGCCGGCGACCAGGGGGCGCAGCCAGCGCTCCTTCTGCTCCGGGGTGCCGTGGTGGAGGAGCAGCTCCATGTTGCCGGCGTCCGGCGCCTGGACGTTGAAGACGTAGTGGCCGATCACGCTCCGCCCCAGCGCCTCGCCGATCGGCGCGAACTCGAGCAGCGAGAGCCCGCCGCCCCCCCACTCCGTGGGCATGTGCGGGGCGAGGAGGCCCTGCTCGCGGAGGCGCGAGCGCAGGCGCCCGATCTCCAGCAACGCGGCGCCGAACCCGCGCTCCAGGACGATCCGCTCCAGCGGCAGCACCTCCTCGTCGATCACCCGCCGGGCGGCGGCGGCGAGATCGCGGATCTGTGGCGAGACGGCGAAGTCCATGGTGTGTTCCCCCCCTTGCTGAGAAGGAGTCTAAGCCAGGGGGAGCGCGATCTCCGCGAAAGACCCCACCACCCGGTCCGCCTCCCCGAGCATCTCCGGGCCGTGGGTGGTGGCGAGGCCGATCGAGGCCATGCCGGCGCGGCGGGCGGCTTCGAGGCCGCGGGGGGAGTCCTCGATCACCAGGCAGCGCTCGGGGGGCGCGCCGAGCTGGGCGGCGGCGTAGAGGAAGATGTCCGGCGCCGGCTTGGCCCGTCCCCCCACGTGGGTGGGGAAGTAGACGCGGCCGCCGAAGAAGCGGGCGATCCCCAGCTTGCGGTCGGCCACCGCGAAGAGCTCCTCGGGCATCGAGGTGGCGATGCAGGTCTTGTAGCGGCCGCGGACCTTCTCCTCGTAGAACTCCGGGAACCCCGGGGTGAACCGGACCTCGCGCTCGAACAGCCCGCGGATGATCTCCAGCCGTTCCCGGACCAGCGCCTCGGGGTCCCCGGCGACGCCGTACTGCTCCTGGAGGAGGAGGACGCCCGCCCGCTGGCCCAGGCCGGTGATCAGGGGCTTGGTGAGGCCGGCGTCGAAGGCGATCCCGCGCCGGCGCAGGAACTCCGTCTCGCAGCGGTCCCAGATCGTCTCGCTGTCGAGGACGACGCCGTCACAGTCGAAGAGGATGGCCTCGATCATGCCGCCCGAAGATACCAGCCCGGGCGTTGCCGGCGCGGGTGGCGTAGAATAGAGGTGAAAAGGCCCCGAGGAACGCCCGAGGAGATCTCACATGAATCAACGTTTCCCCCTGTCCGCCTGCGCATTGCTGATCGCCGGCCTGCTCACGGCCGGCGCCAGTTTCGCAGTCACCGCCACCGACACCACCGCCCGGGCCTCCTGGCCCTCCCTGGAGAGCCAGTTGGCCAAGGCGCGCGTCCCGGCGGGAAGCGCGCTCGCCAAGCTGATCGCGGGCAACCAGGAATTCCAGCTCCTCCGCGCCGAGGAGACGCGCGACAAGATCGCCGTGCCGCTCTGGCTGCGGGTCCTCTGGCGCAAGCAGCATCCGGGGATGGAGTACTCCGCCACCGACGGCACGGGCGGCTATCCCCTGGTGCTCAAGGAGGTCTACGAGTGGATGGTGTACCACCCGGACCTGCGGCCGGGCCGGCTGGAGCCGGACGTGCCGCCGGCCAAGCGGGCGACCCCCAAGCCGAGCGCCAACGTCGGCCCGGACTTCCGCCTTTCGGGAGAGCAGGCGAGCCCCCGGTCGGAGTCGGACATCCGGGTGAACTACTGGGATCCGAGCCGCATCGTCTCGGCCTCCAACAACATCCACGGCGGCGGCACCCTGGCCATGTACTACTCCAGCGACGGCGGCGCCACCTGGGGGCAGACCGTCCTGCCGCGCCTGGTCGACGACAGCTTCCAGTCCGATCCCGCGGTGGACTGGACCTCCGACGGTCAGGTCTGGGCGACCACGATCGGCGTCGCCGCCGGCCCCCCGGTGCAGCTCCACCTGCGCTGCTACGTCTCCGCGGACGGCGGCGCCACCTGGAAGCTCGACAGCACGGTCTCGGGCGACCAGGACCTGACCGACAAGCAGATGATGTGGGTGGACCACAGCGAGGCCTCCCTCCACAAGGACACGATCCACGTCATCTGGCACAACGGCCGCGACGTGTTCGTGGCGCACCGTCCCCTGGGCGGCTCCTGGTCCGAGCCGCTCCAGATCAGCGGCGGCGAGACGATCGGCACCGGGATCGGCGACGACATCAAGACCGATTCCGCCGGCAACGTCTACGCCTTCTGGCCGGACACCGGCAGCCGCAAGATCTACTTCAGCCGTTCGGCCGACGGCGGCCAGTCCTTCTCGCGCCCCCTGGCGATCGCCTCGACCTTCCAGTCCTTCCAGACCATCGTCCCGGCCCAGAGCAGCCGCGGGACGCTGACCTACGTGACCGGCGGGGTGTTCAAGAACGGCAAGACCAACCTCATCGTCGCCGCCTGGGAAGACCTCTCCGGCGCCGCGGGCTGCCGCACTCCGGCCGACGATCCGTTCGACAACGTCAACTCCGCCTGCAAGTCCCGCATCTGGTTCGCGCGCTCGACCAACGGCGGCACGAAATGGACCAAGCCGCGGATGCTCAACAACCAGACCAGCAAGAACGACCAGTTCAACCCCTGGATGGTGGTGGACGAGACATCGGGAGCGCTGGGGATCATCTACTACGACACCGTGGGCGAGGCCCGGACCTCGGTCAACGTCTTCTTCCAGTCGTCCACCAACGGCGGGACCAGCTTCAATCCCCCTATCCGCGTCTCCACCGCGCCGAGCGACGACCGGGACTTCAACGACTCCAACCAGTTCGGCGATTACAACGCCCTCTCGGGGATCGCGGGGACGTTCTTCCCCTCCTGGACGGACCGCCGCGATCCCAGCGGCAAGGAGGAGATCTGGACGGCGCCGATCACGCTCCGCTCCAGCGCCTCCTGCCGGACGGCGAACCCCCTGGCCGACGGCGCCGCGGACAACAGCGCCTGGTTCCTGGACAACGCCGTCGTTTCCTGCGTGCCGTAGGGCTCGGCGAAAGGGGCCCAAGGGGACCTCCGCCCTCGCGGGCCCCTGCGGCCGGCTTCCCCGGGTGGAGCGGGCGCGCATCCCCACCCCCGGGCTCAACCGTTTCTTCTACACGGCCGGGAGCGCGGACACCGCGGTCGGCTTTCCCGCCTAATGAACCCCCAAGGTGAGCAGGGGCTCCTTCACTTCCTTGCTGCCGGCCTTGAGCGCGAAGAGATAGTTCAGCAGGTTGAAGGTGGTCTTCGAATTGAGATCGTCGTCCGCGATGTAGAACCAGGAGCCCCGGTAGTGGACCTTGACGGCGGCGCCGGCGGGCTCGCTGGCGGCGGAGTGGACCCGCAACAGCTCTCCCGTAGCCGCGTACCAGTCGAAGCGCTGGCCCCCCTCGCCGCGGGTGATGGTCACCCGGCCGGCCTTCTCGTCCCGCTCCGGGACCTCCACCGCCTGGGAAAGGAAGAAGAGGACAGAGATCAGCGACCGCCCAGTGAGGGCGACCTCGTCAGGACCCCGGTGGTCCATGGGCGGCGTGATCTTCAGCAGGGGTGATTCGGACTCGATCCCCAGGAGCTTGCGGGCCTGCCGGGCGTCGTCTGCCAGGGGGCCCGGGGGTGCGGGACTGATGATGAGGGAGATCGCCTTCCCGTCGTCGGAGACGATGGCCTCCAGGAGCCCCGCGATCTGCAGCCGCCGCAGGGTCTTGGCCAAGCTCTGGAAGTCCGCGTAGGGCGGCACGTAGTCCGGCGTCGGGCCGGCGGCACCGGTGGCGTTGCGGACGGCATTGACCTTCTGGACACAGCAGAGGAGCAGCCGCTCGATGCTCCAGCCCGACTGCGAGAGGAGCACCAGGTTGGCCGGGGAGAGGGGGGAGAGGAGGCGGGCCACGAAGTCGTCCCCCTGGACGGGCGCGTAGGTGATCGTCGGCTCCTCGGTGTAGACGGCGTTGGCGCCCAGGGCCGAGTCGGTGGTGTCGGTCCCCATCCCCGTCATCCGGGCGGTGACGGTCGCTCCCGTGACCAGGGTGTAGTGGGTGACCACCGAGCCCACGTCGAGGAAGAGAGGGTTGTCCCGGTAGCGCAGGCGGACGAGGTTGAGAAGGAGTTGCTCGTCCCACGACCTGACGAGCGCCTCTCCATAGTCAAAGCGCGCGTGGGGAATGGTCCGTGGCCCGATCTGGGCGGCGCAGCCGGAGAGCAGGAGGGTGGCGACCGCCACGGCGGGAAGGTATTTGCGGATCATGTAAGGCTCCCGAAAGACACCGGGATTCTAGCGTAGCGCGGGCTTTAACGTAAGTGCGCGCCGTCCGGTAGTGGGGGGCGGTAGCGGGGTACAATGCCCGCGAACTTCGGACCCAAGAGGAGCCCGATGGAGCCGACAGCCGCCCCCTCCGGACCGCCACCGGTCCCGGTTGCCTTCATCAAGTATTACGAGAAGGGCTCCACCGTCATGGGGGCCGACCAGATCGCCGAGGGGCTCCAGGCCCGCGGGTGGGATGCCCGCTCCCTCCCCGTCGCCGAATTGGGGACCGTCAGGAACGGCGTCCTCGTCTTCATCAAGACCTCCCGCATCGATCACCTGCTGCTCGCCAAGGCGCGCGGCAACCGGCTGGCGCTCGACGTCCAGGACACCGTGGTGTTCAAGCGGCGGATCAAGAACCGCTGGCTGTTCGATTCGCTCATCTTCAAGAATCAAAGGCAGCTCGACGACTTCGGCAGACGGGGCAGACCGGGCCGGGCGGACTGCGTGATCTATCACCAGTGGGACCCGCGCTACACCCTCCATCAGGCGCCGGACGACCGGATGACGCTCGGCTATCTCGGCCTCGCCCGTTCGCTGACCCACTGGGGCCGGCTTCCGGAAGTGGAGTACGTGGATCACGATTACTTCCAGGCGGGGTTGCGGTTCAACTGCCATCTCTCGATCCGCGAGCCCGGGCGGGAGTTCCTCTACAAGCCGAACTGCAAGGTGTCGACGGCGGCGGCGGTCGGCGCCAACCTGATCACCACCCGCGATCTCTCCACCGTCGAGCTGCTGGGGGAGGACTATCCGTTCTATTGCGAGCCGGAGCGGGAGTCGATCCTGGCCGCCATCGAGCGGGCCCGCGCCGCCTTCGGCTCGCCCGAATGGCAGCGGGGGCTCGAGCGCATGCGGCGGGTGCGCGAGCTCACCGGGATGCCGCGCGTGCTCGACGACTATGAAGCCCTGCTGCGCCGGCTCGCTCCGGCGCCCCAACCCGCGGCATGACGGCCACCGTCTGCTACTTCATCCAGAGCCACCGCGATCCGGAGCAGATCTACCGGCTGGTCCGGACGTTGCGCCAGGGCAGCCCGCGGGCGCGGATCGTCGTGCAGCACAACTTCGCGGCCTGCGATCTCGACGGCTCGCCGCTGGCGAAGCTGCCGGACACCTGGCTGCTGCCGGTCTCGCGGCCGCAGATCCGGGCGGACTACTCCTGCCAGGTGCAGCCCTATCTCGACCTCGCCGGCTGGCTCGAGCGCGAAGGGATCTCCTACGACTGGCTGGTCAACCTCAGCGCCCAGGACTACCCGGTGACGCCCGTCCCCGCCATCGAGGCCTTCCTCGGCGCCGCCACCTGCGACGGGTACCTGCGCCACTGGGACGTCCTGTCGCCGGCCAGCCCGTGGTCCCGGCGCAAGGCCCGGGCCCGCTACTGGTACCGGTACCGGCGGCTGTCCCCGGCGGCCGAGCCGTTGCTGCGCGTCCTGAAGCCTCTGACGCGCTTCCTGCCGTTGCAGACCTATCTCGACTACGGCCCGCTCCTCGGGGTGCGGGCGCTGCGCACGCCCTTCCACGACGGCTTCCGCTGCCAGGGCGGCTGGGCCTGGTTCACCCTCCGGCGGCGCGCCGTCCTCTACCTGCGCGACTTCCTGGCCCGGCATCCGGAGGTGGTGCGGCACTACCGCGCCACCGTGGTGCCGGAAGAGTCGATCGTGCAGACGGTGCTCGCCAACAGCGGTCGCTTCGATCTGGTGGACGACGACTTCCGCTACATCGATTACGCGCGGGCTCAGAAAGGCTCGCCGCGGACCCTCACCGCCGCCGACCTGCCGGAGCTGGCGACGGGGCGCTACCACTTCGCCCGCAAGTTCGATCTGGCGGTGGACCGCGAGGTGCTGGACCGCATCGACCGCGAGCTGCTCGGCGCCGGTCCCGCCTGATCCTTTTTTGCCGGCCTGCTATCCTTCCCGGGTCATGAGCGAAAGCCACGACAGCGGCGCCGCGGCGCGGTTCCGGCGCGAAGAGGAGCGGGTCGAGGCGCGCAGCGGCGTCTTCAAGAAGGAGCTCGGGCTCACCGACCTGGTGCTCACCCAGGTGCTGTTCATCGTCGGCCTCCCCTGGATCGGCGTCGCCGCCAAGCAAGGGCCGTCGCACGTCGTCCTCTGGCTGCTCGCCATGCTGTTCTTCTATCTCCCCTCGGCGGTGGTGGTGATCTATCTCAACCGGATCATGCCGCTCGAGGGGGGCCTCTACCAGTGGGCCAAGCTCGGCTTCAACGAATTGCTGGGCTTTCTGGTGGCGTGGAACCTCTGGCTGTTCGCCATTTTGAACACCTCCGAGATCGGCTTGCAGGTGACGCAATACCTGCGCTATATCCTGGGGCCGGGGAGCGAGGGGCTGACCGGCAACAAAGCGTTCATCGGCCTCGTCAGCCTGCTGCTGATCGGCGCCCTGGTCTGGTTGACCACGGTGGGCCTGGGGGTCGGCAAATGGGTCCACAAGGCGGGCGGCGCGCTGATGCTCGCCACCTTCTTCGCCATCCTGATCCTCCCCTGGCTGAACCTGGCGCACGGCTCCCTGCCGGCCTACCATCCGCTGCGCGTCGAGGTGCCGGTGCTCTCCCTGATGAGCCTCAACCTGCTCGGCAAGATGGGATTCGGCGCCCTGGGCGGCTTCGAATACGTGGCCATCCACAGCGGGGAATGCCGGGATCCGGTGCGCGCCGTCGGCCGCTCGGTGGCGTTGGCGGCGCCGGTCATCGCCGGCATGTTCATCCTCGGCACCAGCTCGGTGCTGGCGCTGATCCCGCGGGACCGGATCGACCTGATCGCGCCCATTCCGCAGGTGCTGAGCGAGGGCTTCCGCGCGCTCAATCTCGTGGTGCCCATCGCCTCGATCACCATCCTGGCCCTGCTCGGCATCCGGCTGGCCCAGTCGAGCGTGATGTTCGGCGGCAACACCCGGCTGCCGATGGTGGCGGGCTGGGACCGGCTGCTGCCCGAATGGTTCACCCGGCTCCACGCCCGCTACCGGACGCCGGTGAACTCGATCCTCTTCGTGGGGGCCGCCACGCTGGCGCTCGGGCTGGTGGGGCTGATCGGCGTCGGCAAGCAGGAAGCCTTTCAATTGCTGTGGAACGCCTCGGGCGTCTTCTACGCGCTGACCTATCTCGCGATGTTCGCCATCCCGCTCTTCGGGTTGAGAGGCCTCCAGCCGCGCCCGCCGCTCTGGCTGCGGATCTGCGCCCTCTCCGGGCTGCTGATGACGTTGCTCTACGTGGCGCTGTCGATCGTTCCCATCATCGAGGTGGAGAGCCGCGCGATGTTCGCGATCAAGATCGCGGGACTGACCGTCCTCACCAACCTCCTCGGACTGGGCGTCTACCTCGCCGGCAGAAGGAGACGGTCTGCCGCGTAGCCGCGGCCGCTACGCTCCGTCCCCCACGGGGTGGATCCACGTGGGCAACGCCCGCACGGCGCTCGCGGCCTGGCTCTCGGCGCGCAGCCGCGGCGGCGCGTTCGTCTGGCGGCTGGAGGACCTCGATCTCCCGCGCGTGGTGCCCGGCATGGCCGCGGCGCAACTCGCGGATCTCGCCTGGCTCGGGCTCGACTGGGACGAGGGGCCAGACGCCGGCGGTCCGTTCGCCCCCTACGCGCAGTCCGCGCGGTCGGCCTTCTACGAGGAGGCGCTCCGCCGCCTCGCCGCCGCCGGCCGCCTCTTCCCCTGCCGCCTCTCGCGCAAGGACCTCCAGGCCCTGGCGTCCGCTCCGCACGGCGCGGAGGAGGCCCCCTACCCGCGATCGCTGCGGCCCCGCGAGCTCCAGCCCGGCTGGTTAGAAACCGAAAAACCCGACGCGGCGATCCGCTTCCTCGTCCACGACCGGCCGGTGGCGTTCGTGGACCGCGTCCAGGGACCGCTCGTGGAGCGGGTGGACCTCGCGGTGGGGGACTTCGTGCTCAGGCGCCGCGATGGGCTCTGGGCCTACCAGCTCGCCGTGGTGGTGGACGACCTCGCGATGGAGATCGACGACGTGGTGCGCGGCTCGGACCTCCTCGCCTCCACCGCGCGGCAGATCCAGCTCATCGAGGCCCTCGGCGGCATGCCGCCCGCCTACGCCCACGTGCCGCTGATGGTCAACCCGCGGGGCGAGAAGCTCTCCAAGCGCGACCAGGGGCTCACCCTCCGCTCCCTGTTCGAGGCGGAGGTGAAGCCGGAGGCGGTCGTGGGCTACCTCGCCCACTCCCTCGGCCTGCTCGAACGCCCCGAGCCCTGCCGGCCGGCCGATCTCGTTTCCCTCTTCGCCTGGGAGAAGATCGGCCGCGCCGACTGGGTGCTGCCGGAGGACTTGATAGGATTTCTGAGAAGAGCCGGATGGCCGTGCAACTCCTGAACGATCCCGCGACGCGGATCCGTCCCTACGAGCCGCGCGACCGCCAGGCGGTGCGCGAGATCTGCCTCTCGACGGCCTATGGCGACGGCGGGGAGGGGGTGATCGAGCCCGGCCTCTTCGTCGATCTGATGATCCGCGCCTACACCGATTTCGACGCCGGGGTCCTCTGGGTGGTCGAGCGCGAGGAGCGGGTGGTCGGCTACCTGGCCGGCGGCTTCGACGATCGCCGCTTCGACCGCATCCAGGTCTGGCGCGTGGTGCCCGCTGCGGTAGCGCGCTCCCTCGGCCGCGGGCTGCTCTGGCGCCGGAACCTCTGGCGCCTCCTCGCCCGTCTGCCCAGGTTCCTTGCCGATGGCCGGAAGAGCGGGGCCGGGGATCAGGCCGGGAATGAAGAGAACTACCCCGGGCACCTGCACGTCAACCTCCTCCCCGAGTCCCGCCGCCGGTCGGTGGGCGCTCGCCTGGTGGAGCGGTTCCTCGCCGAGGCGCAAAGCCGCGGGCTGCCGGGAGTGCGGGCGGTGGTCTACGAGACCAACGGACCGGGCCGCCGCTTCTTCGAGCGGCTCGGCTTCCGCCCCTTGAGCCGGGAGCCCGCCTTCAAGCCCCCGCCGCCGGACGGCGGGCGCGAATGGAAGATCGTCTATGGAAAACGGCTCTAACAGGCTGCTGAAAAACTCCCGGATCGCGGTAAAATTACCGTATTCCGGGAGGTTGAGAGATGCGTGGAGACGACCGGCAGCAGGGAGCGATGTTCAGCTACGTTTCTCTGGAGCAGCGGGTGCCCGAGAACCATCCTCTGCGTCCCATCCGGGCCATGGTCGATCAGTCGCTGGTGGAGCTTTCGGCAGCCTTCGAAGGCTTGTATTCGAGGGTGGGGCGACCGTCGATCCCACCGGAGAAGTTGCTGCGCGCGTTGCTGCTGCAGGTGCTGTACACGATCCGAAGCGAGCGGATGCTGATGGAGCAACTGGATTACAACCTGTTGTTCCGCTGGTTCGTCGGCCTGGGAATAGATGATGGGGTGTGGGTGCCGACGGTGTTCAGCAAGAATCGGGACCGGCTGTTGGAAGGCGACATTGCCCAGGAGTTCTTTACCCGCGTGCTCGCCCAGGCGAAGAAACGGCATCTGCTGTCGACCGAGCACTTTACGGTGGATGGCACCTTGATCGAGGCGTGGGCGGGTCAGAAGAGCTTCCGGCCGAAAGAGCGTCCAGGCGGTGACCCTCCGCCGGATGATCCTGGCAACCCAACGGTGGATTTCCATGGGGAGAAGCGTTCCAACGCGACCCACCAGTCGACGACTGATCCCGAAGCCCGGCTGTTCAAGAAGGGCAAAGGTCGCGAAGCCAAGTTGTCTTACATGGGCCACGTTCTGATGGAAAACCGTCATGGCTTGGTGGTCGATGCCGAGTTGACGTCGGCGACGGGGACCGCGGAACGAGAGACGGCGTTGCAAATGCTGGCGCGGACGGCAGGATCTGGAGAGGTAACAGTGGGTGCGGACAAGGGCTATGACACCCGTGACTTTGTGGCCCAGGCTCGGGATCTCGAGGTCACCCCACACGTGGCGCAGAACACCGCTGGACGCAAAAGCGCAATCGATGGCCGGACGACGCGTCATCCGGGGTACGCGATCAGCCAGAGAATCCGTAAGCGGGTGGAAGAAGTCTTCGGCTGGATGAAGACGATCGGCCTGATGCGCAAGACCCGGCATCAGGGGGTGGACCGGGGCGGCTGGATGTTTGTCTTCGCCGCGGCGGCCTACAACCTGATCCGAATGCGGAACTTGGCGGAGGCGGCATGACAACAGCAGGAACAGGGGCCGGAAGCGACCCGAAGCCAGGCCGAAAGCCCTCCCAGAGCACTCTGGGATTCTGCTCGCGCTCCCGGCTCTCATCTCTTCAGGTACCCCAAGCCTCGCTCTGGACCACTAGAATTGCCATCAAGCCCGATTTTCAGCAGCCTGCTAGGCGGGGCGGGCTCCTCGTCCTCACGGCGGCGGTCGCCCTGCTGCTCCTGGGCGGCTTTGGCGGGCGCCGCCAGAAGGCCAGGGTCTGGCCCATCCTCGATCCGCCCGCGAAGGGGGAGCGGGTGCTGATCGTCGCGCCCCACATCGACGACGAGGCGATCGCCGCCGCCGGCTACGCGGCCGCCGGCCTGCGGCGCGGAGCCGAGGTCTCTGTCGTCTACGTCACCGCCGGGGACTGCAATCGCACCTCGGCCGAGATCATGGACTTCACCCTGCGCCCGCGCGCGAAGGACTACCTGGCGGAGGGGAGGCGCCGCATCCGGGAGGCGATCGCCGCCATGTCGCTCCTGGGCCTTGGGGCCGACCGGCTCTACTTCCTGGGCTATCCCGATCGCGGCATCCTGCCCATGCTGGAGCATCCGGACCAGGTGATCCGCTCTCCCGGCACCGGCCGCACCGCCGTGCCTTACGAGAACGCCCTGTCGCCGGGCGCCGGCTACCGGCTGGCCAATCTGGAGAAGGATCTGCGGGCCGTCCTCGACAAGACCCGGCCCGACGTCGTGGTCTTTCCCGTGGCCTTCGACTCCCACCCGGATCATCGCGCCACCGGCCGGCTCGTCCTCAGGATCCTGGAGCATCTCGTCCTCGGTCCCCGCCACCGTCTGGGCTACCTGATCCACGCGCGCGACTTTCCCTACCCATTTCTGCGGGCGCCGCGCCATCCCCTGCTGCCCCCAGGGCGCTTCGCGGACCAGCCCTGGACCCTCTTCCCGATGTCGCCGCCCGACGAGACGGCCAAACTGCGGGTCCTCCGCGAGTACAAGAGCCAGCGGCGGGATCCGGTCCTCTTCGTCCTCACCGACGCCTTCATCCGGCGCAATGAGCTGTTCGTGAAGATGATGTAGGAAAACCCTTCTCCCTGCACCGGATCGGGCGCATACTCGAAGGAGATCACGAACCCGCCATGGCCGCGCCCACGACAGACGTCCCCCCGCGTGACGAGCGCCTGCTCGCGGGGAGGGCCTTGCGGAAAGGGTCGCCGCGCTTCGCACACGCCGGCTGGACGCCGGTGGACCGCGATCCGCTCCCGATCCTGCGCGAGACCGACCGCGGCCGGGTGGCGGCGCTGCTGCCGATCCGCTACGGACGGATGCTCACCTCCCCCTTCGCGTTCCTGCGCGGGGCGGCGGCCGTGATGGCGGCGGACCTTGCCCCGACCCCAACGACCGGGCTCCGCGTGCAGGCGGGCGGCGACGCCCACCTGCTCAACTTCGGCGGCTTCGCCACCCCGGAGCGGCGGCTAGCCTTCGACCTCAACGACTTCGACGAGACCCTGCCCGCGCCCTGGGAGTGGGACGTCAAGCGTCTCGCCGCCAGCGCGGCGGTGGCCGGCCGGTATCTGAAGCTTCCGGACCACAAAGCCGCCGCGGCGGCGCGCTCCGCGGTGGGGGGCTACCGGGAGATGATGGGCCGGCTCGCCGGGATGAAGACCCTCGACGTCTGGTACGCGCGGCTCGGTCTCGAACAGCTCGCGTCGGTCCGCGATCCGGTGGGGCGCCGGCAGCTCGCCAGGACGGTGGAGCAGGCGCGCGCCCACCCCACGGCCCACATCTTCCCGAAGACCGTCGAGGTCCACGGCGGCGGGCTGCGGATCGCGGACGAGCCGCCGAAGATCTACCACTCGCGCAGCCGCACCGGGGTGGAGGCCGACGCCCGCGCCTTCCTCCACCGCTTCCGCGCCACCCTCTCCGCCGAGCGGCGGGTGCTCTTCGACCGCTTCCACCTGGAGGATGTCGCGATGAAGGTGGTGGGGGTGGGGAGTGTCGGCACCCGTTGCGCCGTGGCGCTGCTGCAGGCCGAGAAGGGGGATTCCCTCTTCCTCCAAATCAAGGAGGCACGGCACTCCGTGCTCGAGCCGTTCGCCGGCAAGAGCGCCTACTCCAACCAGGGGGAGCGGGTGGTGCATGGGCAGCGCCTGATGCAGTCGGCGAGCGACATCTTCCTCGGCTGGTCGCGCGATCCGGGGGGCCGCGACTACTACTGCCGGCAGCTCCGGGACCGCAAGGCGTCGGCGAGCATCGACGGGATGTCCGCTGGCGAGCTCGCCGAGTACGCCGGCTTCTGCGGCCGGGCGCTGGCCCGCGCCCACGCGCGCTCGGGGGACGCGGCGCGGATCGCCGGCTACCTGGGCGACGGCGACCGCTTCGACCAGGCCCTGGGAGGCTTCGCCCTCGCCTACGCCGACCAGACCGAGCGCGACCACGCGGCCCTCGCCGAAGCCGTGCGCGCCGGCCGCGTCCGCGCCCCCCTGGACGCCGCCGGCTGATCCCTCCGCGCTGCCTTTTCCGGATCTCCGCTAGAATCTCCCGTCCGTCGATTCTTCAGGAGACCGCATGCACAGAACGCTCGCCTTCACCGCCCTCTTCGCCCTGGCCCTCGGCTCCCTCGGCCAGGCCGCCGGCGCCGCCCCCAAGACCGTCACGAAGACCACGACCTCCAAGACCGCGAAGACCTTCACGACCGTCTCCAAGGGTGACGCCGTCGCCAAGGCCAGGGCGCTCTTCGCCCGTTACGTCCAACTGGAGCACGCGTTCGACCCGGCGCAGGCCGACCTGTACCGGGACGACGCGGTGATCGTCAACAAGCGGATCTATCCAAATGGAAAGACGATCGACACCCCGATCCCGGCGCTGAGATACAAACATTACGTTCGGACGGGCATGGCCGAAGCCAAGAAGAAAGGTGACATCAGCACCTATTCCAACGAGAGCTACGCCCCGGAAGGTAACAAGGTGCGCATCAAGGTCACCCGCTACTCGGTGCTGAAGAAGTATTCCAGCCCCATGTCCCAGCTGGTCGGTCCCGATCCCCAGGGGAACTGGGTCATCTACGAGGAGACGAGCGAGTCGCGGATGTAGCTTTCGCGATCACTATGGGATCGCCATGGGAATGGAAGTCGCGATGAAGAAGCCTCCGCAGTGAGCCGTCTTCCCACATCTTCCCGTCTCGTCTTCCGCGAGCTGTCGCCCGGCGATCTCGACTTCGTCGCGGCGATGCTGTCGCATCCGGAGGTGATGCGGTATTACCCGCAGCTCTACTCGCGGCAGGAGGCCCAGGAGTGGATCGAGCGCCAGCTCGGCCGCTACGCCCGGAACGGTCACGGGTTGTGGCTGGTCGCGGACCGCGCCACCGGCGAGCCGAGAGGGCAGGTGGGGCTCCTGATGCAATCCCTCGACGGAATGAACGGGATGGAGGAGCCAGAGATCGGCTATCTGATCCACCGCCCTTTCTGGCGTCAAGGGTTGGCCACGGAGGCCGCGCTGGCGACCCGGGCCTGGGCGTTCGAAACGCTGGGCCTGGACCGGGCCATCTCCCTGATCCGCCCCGAGAACCTGCCCTCCCAGGGGGTCGCGCGGAAACTGGGGATGACTCCCGCTCCCACGTCTCCCGCTGCTCTGTTGGAAGCCCCGCGCGACCGCCCGCGCCGGGGCTTTGGTGTTTCTGGGCGATTTCTGGGCGACCGCAGGTCGCCCCTACAACCTTCGATCAAGGTCGATCTCTGCCGGAGGTTGTAGGGGCGACCTGCGGTCGCCCTCAACGGCGCCGCCGCAGGTGAGATCCCGTCACCGGATCTGCCGGTAGAGCCGGGCCAGCCGGTACGGCGACACGCCGCAGAAGAACAGCAGCCAGATCAGCCAGTTGATCGCCACCGTGCGCGCCGCGCCCTGCTCGACGAAGCGCCGGGCGCCGGTGGTGACCGGCTGCTCGATCAGCGCGAAGCCGGGCAGGCGCCGCAGCCGCAGCACGAAGTCGAGGTCCTCCAGGATTGGCCAGTCGCGGAACCCTCCCAGCCCCTCGAACGTCTGGCGGGTCGCGAACTGCGCCTGATCCCCCAGCGGTACGCGCAGCCAGCGCGTCCGCCGGTTGATCAGCCAGGAGCCCAGCCGCTGCATCGGCCGGTCCACGTCGAAGCGCACGAAGAAGGCGCCGCCCGGGGCGCCGCCGGCGACCGCCGCGCGCACCGCCTCCGCCCCCCCGGGGGGCAGCGTGGTGTCCGCGTGCAGGAAGAGGAGGATGTCCGCCGCCATCTCACCCGTGATCGCCGCTACGGCGCCCCGGGTGAGCTGCCCGCCGCGGCCGGGGGGACCCTCGACGACGCGGGCGCCGAGCTCGCGCGCCGCCGCCACCGTGCCGTCGCGGCTGCCGCCGTCCGACACGATCACCTCGTCGGCCGCCGCCAGGGCCGCGGGCAGATGGCGGCGCACGGCGTCCTCCTCGTTCAGGGTGGGCACCACGATCGCCAGTCTCATGCGGGGTGCTAGCATACCGACGCCAGATCGCCGGAGACAAACGCCGGGGAGAATCCTCATCTCATGAGCTCGCAAGGTTCGTTCAGCCATCTCGACTCCCAGGGCAGCGCCCACATGGTGGACGTCTCGGAGAAGGCCGTCACCCGACGGGTGGCCTCGGCCTCCTGCCGCGTGCTGCTGTCCGCCCAGACCCTGATCCGCCTGGCCAACCTCCCCAAGGGGGACGCCTTCGCCGTCGCCCGCCTCGCCGGCATCCAGGGGGCCAAGCGCACCGCGGAGCTGATCCCGCTGGCGCACCAGATCCCGCTCGACCAGGTGGAGATCGAGATCGAGCCCATCCCCGAGGGGGTCGCGATCCGCAGCCACGTCGTGGTCAACGCCCGCACCGGCGCCGAGATGGAGGCCCTCCTCGCCTGCTCGACCGCCGCCCTCGCCCTCTACGACATGGTCAAGGCGGTCGAGCGGGGAGCCGTGATCACCGACCTCCAGCTCGACGCCAAGAGCGGCGGCCGCACCGGCGTCTTCCGGCGGGAGGGATGAGGACATGACGTCGGGCGTTCTCTTGAATCGGGCGCGGTCCGCCGCCTCGGGCCCTCACCACCCCTACCCCTCCTCTCCCAGCCTCCCCCCCGCCGTCCGGGAGAGGAGGGGAAAAGAAGCCGGGTCTGTTGTCCCTCTTTCTCCAGCTTCCTGCTCCCCTCTCTCCCGGCGGAAGGGGGGGAGGCTGGGAGAGAGGGGCCGGGGGAGTGAGGGCCCGGCGGCGCGGAAGCCGCTCGATCTACGGATTCCTGGGCATCGGAGAGGAACCCCATGACCGTCCGCACCGGCCTCGACCGCCTCCTCGACGACGTCACGCGTCTCGCCGGGCGGCGCTACGGCATCCTGGCCCACGGCGCCTCGATCACCCGCGACGGCCGGCCGATCCACCTGGCCCTGGCGGCGAGCCCGGCGGGGCCGCCGAGCGCTCTCTTCGGCCCCGAGCACGGCTACTACGGCATCGAGCAGGACATGATCGCCGCCGAAGGGGGCACCGATCCATGGACGGGCGCTCCCGTCCTCTCCCTCTACGGCGACTCGGAGGGCACCCTGCGGCCCAGCCCCTCGGCGTTCTCCGGGCTCGACCTGCTGCTGATCGACCTCCAGGACGTGGGCTCGCGCTACTACACCTACGCCGCCACCGCCATCTGGGCCGCCCAGGCGGCGATGTCCGCCGGCTGCGAGGTCTGGGTGCTCGACCGCCCCAACCCGCTGGGCGGCGAGAGGATCGAGGGGAGCCTCCTGGCGCCCGGCTATGAATCGTTCGTCGGCGCCTTCCGCCTCCCCGTGCGCCACGGCCTGACCCTCGGCGAGCTCTTTCGCCTGGAGGCGCAGCGCCGGCGCTGGATCGGCACCCGCGCCTACTTCACGGTCTGGTACATGGACGGCTGGACGCGCGCCATGAGCTGGGAGGAGACCGGCCTCCCCTGGATCGCGCCCTCCCCCAACATGCCGACGGTCGCCACGGCGGAGGTCTACCCCGGCGGCTGCCTGGTCGAGGCGACCGAGCTCTCCGAGGGGCGCGGCACCACCCGCCCCTTCCAGCTCACCGGCGCGCCGTTCATCGATCCCAAGCGGCTGGCGGAGGAGATGAACGGACGCAACCTGCCCGGCGTCACCTTCGTCCCCACCTATTTCCGGCCGCAGTTCCAGAAGCACCGGGGGGCGGTCTGCGGCGGCGTCGAGCTGCTGGTGACCGATCGCGCGGCCTTCGCGTCCTACCGCGCCGGCGTCGAGCTGCTCGCCGCTATCCACCGCCTCTGGCCGGAGGAGCTCGCCTGGCGCGAGGCCCCCTACGAGTTCGTCTCCGACCGGCCCGCCATCGACCTGCTGACCGGCGGCCCCGAATGCCGCCAGGCGATCGAGAGCGGAAACGGCCTGGAGGATTGGATCGCCACCTGGAAAGCCGATGAGGCCGCCTTCCGCGAGGAGCGGCGGGAGATCCTGCTCTATCCGGAGGAGGGGGCGTGAGGCTGCCGTCGAGCCACCCCGAAGGGGTGGAATTTGAATAGCCTGGGGCTTCAGCCCCAGGTCGGCGGGCTCAGGGCGGGTGGAGATTGGGTGGGCTCCCCACCTGGGGTTGAAACCCCAGGCTATTCAAATTCCGCCCTTTCAGGGCGGGCGATGCCTTCAGGCCGGACGCTGGCGCACGTTCCGTGAAGCTTGGCGCGGACACCGCGAAGGTTGGCGCGGACCGCGTAAAGCTTCGCGCAGACGCCGTGAAGCTTGGCGGCGACCGCGTGAAGCTTGGCGCAGACATCGTGAAGCTTCGCGCAGAGCGCGTGAAGCTTGGCGCGGACATCGTGAAGCTTCGCGGCGAGCGCGTGAAGCTTCGCGCAGACCGCGCCAACCTTCACGCAGCGTGCGCCAGCCTTGGCGATGACGGAAATTCAGGGAGAACCGTATGAAATCCCCTCACCTCCTCCGCGTCGCCGACGCTCCCGATCGCTTCGCCTCCTTGATCGAGGCCGCCCGTGTCCTGGGCCTGCGGATCGGCTGGCTCGATCTCGGCGGCTCCGTCTCGCCCCTCCCCGATCCCCTGGAGAGCGCCGCCGCCCTCGGTGTCCTGCGCGCCGTGACGGTGGGGGAGGGGCGGACGGTCGCCGTCAAGCCCCTGCGCGGCGCCACGGTCCTCAAGGATCTCCTGCGCGAGCACTTCCGCGGCTGCGCCCTCGTCCTCGTAAGGGGGGACGTGGACGCGCCCTCCCTGGAAGCCGACGGCGACGACTGGCGCCTCGCTCCCCCCGGCGCCGCCTCCCGCCGCCTGACCACCGCCCAGCTCGCCGAGTCCCTCCGCAAGCCTCATCCCTGGGCCGAAGCGAGCAACCCTCCGGCTGTCTGATCGTTTCACGGGGCAATGACGAAGGCCGCCCGATGTCGACTGAAGATGCCATCACGGAAGAGCTCAAGCGTTTCCAGGGCACCTGGAAACAGATCGCCTGCGAGAAGAATGGCGTGACGGACGCGGTCGACGAATTTGGTCTGCAACCCATGACGGTCTTCGTCGGCGACGCCTACGTGGTAACGCTGGCGGACGGGACCGTCGCGATCAAGGGGAATTTCAAGATCGATCCGACTCGGGAGCCCAAGACCGTCGACTGGATCGATACCTTCGGCGCGGACGCGGGGAAAACCTTTCCAGCCATCTACTCCCTGGAGGGGAACCGGCTGGTTTTCTGCGCCGCGGAGGAAGGGCAGGAGCGGCCGGCGGAATTCCGCACCGGACCGGGGCAGGTTCTCCGCGTCAACCAGCGCGTGAGGAACTGAGCGGAATCCGAGCAGAGACCCATGGCGCGGCACATTACCGTCTATCGCCGTGAAGACCTCGCCTTCCTGCGATCGCCGCCGAAGGACGTGAATTCGCCCGAGTTCGACCGGTGGTCGGAGGAGGCGGATCAACGTTGCCTCTACGAGGGCCCGCTCGGCAGCGAATCGGCCGTGCGCGAGTTTTGGTCCGCACCCGCCCATGACCTCGCTCTCCCGCTCCTCGTGCAGATCTATGACCGGGGATTTTACGACGGGATCGAATGGGCGGGTGAACAACTCGATCAGGCCGGGGCCGAGCTCCTCGAGTTGGAGCGTCACTGGAATACCCTGGACCTCGACCCAAAGGTCGCAGAAGATCTCCGGGAGAGGCTCGTTTCGCTCCGATCCGCCATCGCCATCGCCCGGCAGGTCGGCGGCGTGCTCACGATCGACTGACGGAACGGCGCGACTCTTCTTCCAGGACCGAGCCGCCCCGGTCCCAGGGTTGACACCCTGGGCTATGGGAAGGCCGCCCTGACGGGCTCGCGGGCCGTGGACTCCCACCGGCAGAGCCGGATCCCCATGGGAAGGGGACGGCGAGGCGTCTCCCGGCTGAATCCCTCCGCCCTTGCCCTCCCCTCCCGCATTTGCCACAATGCGGCATAAACGAGGAGCCCTCCCGGGGGCGCCCGCCCTTCAGAGGAGAGGTGTACCGTGAACGAGCCCATCAAGTTCTTCCTGACCGGCCCGACGTACGTCCCCGAGGACGCCCGCCAGGCGATGACCCAGCCGATGGTGGGGCACCGGTCGGCCGGATTCAAGGATTTCTACGTCAAGCTGTCCGCCAAGCTGCCCAGGATGCTCCGCACCGCCGGGGACGTCATGGTGGCCACCGGCAGCTCGACGCTGATCATGGAGAGCGCCGTCATCTCGTGCGTCGAGAAGGACGTGCTCAATCTCACCAACGGCGCCTTCTCCGAGCGCTGGCACTCGATCTCCAAGTCGGTCGGCAAGGCCGCCGACCAACTCGCCGCCCCGTGGGGACAGGCGATCGACCTCGAGGCCCTGCGCGCCGCCCTGCGCCGCAAGAAGTACGAGGCGGTCACCGTGGTCCACAACGAGACCTCGACCGGCGTAATGAACCCGGTCGCCGACATCGCCCGGGTGATCCGCGAGGAGGGGGACGCCCTGGTGATCGTCGACGCCGTCTCCTCGCTCGGCGGCGCGCCGGTCGAGACCGACGCCTGGGGGCTCGACATCGTCCTCGCCGGCACCCAGAAGGCGATCGCCGTGCCGCCCGGCCTCACCGTCTTCACCCTTTCGGAGCGCGCGGCCGCGCGGGCGAAGAAGGTGCCGCACCGCGGCTTCTACACCGATCTCCTGCGCTACCAGGACAAGCACCGCGAGGGGGGCTTCATCACCACCCCGGGCATCCCGCTGCTCTGGGCGCTCGACGTCCAGCTCGACCGCATCCTCGCCGAGGGGATGGAGGCGCGCTGGGCCCGCCATCAGCGGCTCTATGAGAAGACCGCCGCTTGGGCGGCCACGCGGGGCTGCGGGTACGCCTCGGCGGAGAATGCCCGCTCGATCACGGTGAGCTGCCTGCATCCGCCGGCGGGGGTCGATCCGCAGGCGATCGTCAAGGGGTGCGCTCAGCGCGGCTACACCCTCGGCGGCGGCTACGGCGACTGGAAGCCGACCACCTTCCGCATCGGCCACATGGGCGAGGTGCGCGAGAGCGATCTCGATCCCTTGCTGGCGGTGATCGATCAGGTTCTGGAGACGGTGGCCGCTCCGGCGGTCCGCTGAAGATCATGTCGAGAATCCTGATCGCCGATACGCTCGATCCCTCCGGCCTCTCGCTGTTCGAGAAGGCGGGAGCGGAGGTCCATCAGCTCACCGCGGAGGAGCGCCCGCGCCTGGCCGAAATCCTCGCCGACTTCGACGCCCTGATCGTGCGCAGCTCCACCCAGGCCACCGCCGAGCTGTTGCGCGCCGGTAAGAAGCTCAAGGTGGTGGGGCGCGCCGGCATCGGCGTCGACAACGTGGACGTGGCCGCCGCGACGGAGCTGGGCATCCTGGTGGTCAACGCGCCCACGGCCAACCTGATGTCGGCCACCGAGCACACCTTCGCGCTCCTCCTCTCGCTGGCCCGCCGGGTGCCCGAGGCGGACGCCTCGATGAAGGCGGGGGAGTGGAACCGCAAGCTCACCGGCGTCGAGCTCCAGGGCAAGACCCTGGGGGTCATCGGCTTCGGCCGCATCGGCCAGAAGGTGGCCGACCGGGCGCGCGCCTTCGGGATGAAGATCCTGGCCTACGATCCCTTCCTCGACGCCGTGGCGGCCCGCAAGCTGGAGGTGGAGCTGCTGCCGCTCGACGAGATGCTGGCCCAGGCGGACGTGATCACCTTCCACACGCCGCTGACCAAGGAGACCCGCAACCTGCTCAACCGCGAGCGGATGGCCAGGATGAAGAAGGGGGCGCTGGTGGTCAACTGCGGCCGCGGCGGGGTGATCGACGAGGAGGCGCTGCTCGAGGCTCTGGAGTCCGGCCATCTCGGCGGCGCGGCGCTCGACGTCTTCGCCGAGGAGCCGCCGAAGGACCTCCGGCTGGTGCGGCATAAGAAGGTGGTGGCGACGCCGCATCTCGGGGCGCAGACCCGCGAGGCGCAGGAGCGGATCTCGATCGAGACCGCGGAGATGGTGGTCGCCGCTCTCGCCGGCTCGATGGCGGTGGCGGCGGTGAACCTGCCGTTCCGGGCGGTGGGGGGCGCCGCCGGGCCGTTCATGGCGCTCGGCGAGTCGCTCGGCCACATGGCCGGCGCGCTCCTGGGCGTCGCGCCGCAGCGATTGCAGGTGGACGTCTGGGGGATGGACGAGTCGCTGCGGCACCCGGTGACGGTCGCCGTGCTCAAGGGGGTGCTGACCCCCTTCCTGGGCGAGGCGGTCAACTACGTCAACGCGGAGCGGGTGGCGGAGGGGCGGGGGATCGAGGTGGTGCGCTCCACCCACAGCAACGCGCGCAGCGAGTATCCGCAGCTCGTCGACGTCACCCTCTCGGCGGGCGGCCACAGCGTCGAGCTGGGGGGCACCCTGTTCGGCGACGGCGATGCCCGCGTGGTGCGCTTCGAGAACTACCCGCTGGAGTTCCGGCCGTCAGGCAAGCTCCTGGTGCTGGAGAACCTCGACAAGCCCGGCGTGGTGGGCAAGGTCGGCACCCTGCTGGCGGAGGCGGAGATCAACATCGCCGACATCCACCTCGCCCGCCGCGGCCAGGAGGCCCTCGCCGTCCTCCGCCTCGACCAGGAGCCGACCCCCGAGCTGCTGGAGAAGCTGAAGGCGTTGCCGGAGGTGAAGTCGGCGCGGCGGGTGCTGCTGGGGTAGGGCCCCGTGGAGGCAGGGAAGGGGTCCACCGTCTTCCGGGTCGAGACGCCGCCTACGCGGACTGATCCCGGACGCCCGGTCTTGTTATGCTCGGGCCTTCCATGGACACCTCGCAGCTTTCTTCCCGCCTGAGGATAGGGGCTCGCCTGCGCCCCGTGGCCGGCCTGCTCCTGCTGCTCGCCACGATGCTGCCCCTCCAGGCCTATCGCGCCCAGGTGGAAGCCTCCTGGTGGGTCGACGAGAACGAGTCGGTCCTGCTTGCCTCGGGTCCGGTCGCCCGCATCTTCGACTACACCGCGAGCGATACGAATCCGCCGGGCTATTTCCTGGCGCTCAAGCCCTGGCTGGCGCTCGGCCGGATACTGCCGGGCGAGCGCGGCGTGCTGTGGGCGCGCATGCCGTCCATCTTCGCCTGGACGCTCCTCGCGGTTTTCCTCTGGATCAAGGGACGCGAGTTGTTCGGGCCGGTCCCCGGCGCGGCGCTCGCGTGGGCGGTCTGCGCCAGCAGCTACGCCGGCTGGTTCACCGATGCGCGCGGTTTCGGGATCTCCTCGGCCGCCGTGCTCGCCGGCGGGCTCCTGCTCTGCGGCCTGGTCCGCGACGCCGCGGTCGATCCCCCAGGGCGCCCGCGGGGGAAGACGGCCTGGACCTGGTTCGCCTACGCCTTGTGCGCCGAGGCAGCGCTGTGGACCCACCTCACCAGCATCGTGGCGCTCGGCCTCCTTGGCGGGATCTGGCTCGCCATGGCTTGGCGGCTGCGTGCCCGGGCTCCATGGCTGCTGCGCCAGGGGCTCGGGGTCCATGCCGCCATCGTTCTGGCGTATTTCCCCTGGCTCCTGCAGATCGGAAATCAGATCGCGGCCCGCCGCAATGAGGACTCCTGGTGGGTGACACCCGCCAACCTCACGCAGTGGCTGTTCGTCTTTTTCCGCTGGTATCCGCTGGGCGACGCGGATCTCCCCCTGCCGGCCGTAATCACGCTCGGGGCCCTCACCCTCCTCGTTCCGCTCGCGGCGGCGCTGGCCGTCGCGAGGCGCAGCCGGCCCGTATCCACGGAGATACGATTCCTGGGCGCCGCCGCAGCCTTCTCGCTCGTCCTCGCCGTCACCTTCACCTCGGCCCTCTGGGCGATCCAGCGCTTCTTCGGCATCTCCGTCTTCCATGCGCCGCGCTATCCCTGCCTCACTCTCGGGTTCTGGGCGCTGGGCCTGGCCCTGCTCGCGTCCTGGGCGGTGAGCCGGGCGGGCTGGCGGCCGGTCGTGGCCTGGCTGCTCCTCGCTCCCTGGCTGCTCGCCGGAGGGCTCTGCCTGACCGGTGAGATCCAGGAGATGAAAGTGTCGGTTTTCGAGCAACCCAACCGGGCTCGCATGCCGCCTGCCGGCACGACTCTCTTCGTGATGCCGCCGACGCTGCTCCCCTTCACCCGCCACGTGCTTGGCGCCTGGCGGGTACGCCCGGCCGCCGAGCTCCCCTGCGCTCTGGCGGAGATGGAACCGGAGGGAGAGGCGTGGGTGCTCGACCTCAATTTCCTCGCCATGCTGGAAGATTGGAAGGAAACGATGCTGCTCGCGGCGATCAAGGAAGGCGTGCTCGCGCGCCGTGTCCAGAGGCAACGGATGCCCGTCCCCCAGTACTACACGCTCTATCGCCTGCGGTCCATCCGCTTCGGACGGGCGCAGAAGATCTGTGTCCAAGGAGGACTGGGGCTGCGCCCGGCACCCTTGCCGATCCCTCCCGCGGCCGCCGCCGTGGCTCTGCCCGAGTCCCAGAGCCTCGGCGACGGCTGGTGGTGGCCCGAGGTCGGATACGACCTCGCCTACCGCCGCTGGTGGATCCGGCCGCAAACGCGCCTGATCTTCGACCGGCCTGTTCCCGCTGGCGACTACGTCCTCCACTATCGCGGCCTCTGCCCCGGCCACAAAAAAGAGCCTGCGGATCTCCGTTACCGGATCGAAAGATCGTCGCTCGACCTCCACGTCCTCCACCAGGCCGGTGAGGTGGAGGTGGACGTCCCCTTCCATCTCGACGGTCCCGACCGCAAACCGGTCCTGCTGCTCGCCCACACGATGGAACCGACCAATTTTCTCGGCAGGCGCGACATGCCGGTCAACCAGGTCGGGTCGACCCTGCGCTACGCCTGGCTGGAGCGGGGACGTCCGAAGGGCGACCGCAGGTCGCCCCTACAACCTCCGTCGAGATCTGGTGTAGGGGGCGACCTGCGGTCGCCCTCAACCTCGCTGTTCAGGACCTTTTAATTGCAGACCAGCCGTAGGGTGCGCTGTGCGCACCGGGAAGGACCTTGAAGGTGCGCGCAGCGCACCCTACAGGCTCCGCCTTCTCATGGCAGGCGGCCTGTAGCAGAAATGCCGAACCAAGGACGAGAAGGACACCAGGGACACCAGGGACATCCCCCCTCCCTGCCGTCCTTGAGGTCTCTTGCGTCCCCTTCTTCCAAGCCCCCCCTTCTTCCAAGCACCCGCCCCGCCTGAGATAAACTCCGTCCGCCAGTGATCCCGGGGCGCGGGACCGCGCCCCATCTCAGGAGGAGCCCTCTTCATGGCCCATGTCGGAGTCGTCTACGGAGGCCGCAGTGCCGAGCATCAGGTCTCGATCCGCTCGGCGCGCACGGTGGTCCAGGGTCTGCGGGAGGCCGGCCACGAGGTGACGCCGCTCGGCATCGCCACCGACGGCTGCTGGATCGACGCCGCGGCCTCGGCGGCGGTGATCGACGGCGTGTCGAAGGAGATCCCGCCGCTGGAGCTGCCGGTCGCGCCCACGGTGCGCCACCTGCTCGCCTCGGGGGTGGAGGTGGTCTTTCCGATCCTCCACGGCACCTGGGGGGAGGACGGCACCTTCCAGGGGCTCTGCGAGATGCTCGACCTCGCCTACGTGGGCTGCGGCGTCACCGCCAGCGCCCTCGCCATGGACAAGGTGCTCGCCAAGCGCCAGCTCGCCGCGGCCGGCGTGCCGGTGGTCGACTTCGAGGCGATCTCGCGCCGCGACTTCGAGGCGGACCCGGCGGCGTTCCTCGCCCGCTGCGGGCGCCTGCCGCTGCCGGTGTTCGTCAAGCCGAGCAACGGCGGCTCCAGCGTCGGCGTGCGCAAGGTCTCCGCTCCGGGCGGCCTGGAGGAGGCGATCCGCTTCGCCCTCCGCTTCGACGACGTGGCGCTGGTCGAGCGCGGCATCCAGGGGCGGAGCTCGAGTGCGCCGTCCTCGGCCACCGGCAGATCGAGGCCTCGGTGGTGGGGGAGATCGTCCCCGGCAACGAGTTCTACGACTACGCGGACAAGTACCTGCTGGACAACGCCGGCCTGATCGCCCCCGCCGAGCTGCCCCCCGGAATCTCGGACCGGCTGCGGGCGACGGCGGTGCGGGCCTTCGCCGCCATCGGCGGCTCCGGCTTCGCCCGCGTCGACTTTCTGCTGGAAGGGGACGGCGAGGACGGCCTGTTCGTCAACGAGATCAACACCCTCCCCGGCTTCACCAGCATCTCCATGTATCCCCTGCTCTGGAAGCTCACCGGCGTCCCCCTCCCCGCCCTGGTGGACCGCTTGGTCCAGATCGCCCTCGAGCGCCACCAGGACCGCCGGCGGCTGGACGGGGGGATCAAGGACTTCCTGGCCGAGCTCGCCCGCGGGGCTTAGCAGGTTTGTGACACCGCAAGTTCCTGACAGTCTCGCCTTCCGGATTGCGATAAGATCCTCCCAGGTTTTCTGAATATTTTTCGCTCCGCGCTGCGGAGCTGCCTTCCATCGGAGCCCTGAGGCTCACCTGAGGGAGTCACCCGAGATGGGGATCCGCCCGGCCGGCATCCGGAGGCGCGGCCGCCGCGGCGGGACCCCGAACCCTGAAGGGAATTCATGAAAAGAAATCTGTTGGTGCCGGCGTTGTCGATGTTCTTGCTGGGAACCGCCTTCTCCTGGGGGGCGGGCGCGGCGGTGGCTGGAGATTCCCTCGCAGGGAGCGCTGAGCGGGTGCGCACCGCCCCCGCCGTCCCCTGGCCCTCAATCGTCCAGCAGCTCCAGCGGGATCACGTAAAGCCGGGGAGCGCTTTGGAGCGGTTGATCCGGGACAACCAGGACTTCTCGATCCTGCCCGCCGTCTGTGAGGAGGGGGAGGAAGGGGGAGATCTTCCTCCCTGGCTTCGCGTCCTCTTCCACAGGAACCATCCCGAGGTCGCCGCGGCCGGGCAGTGTCCCGAGGGGGGATACCCGGAGTTCCTCAGCCGGATCTATACCTGGATGCTCGCCAATCAGAACCTCGTGCCCGCCAAGTCGTTGCGTCCCACGGCGCCCCTCTCCGTCAAGCTCGGCACCGGCAGCAACCGCCGCATCTCCGGATCCTCGGGAGACGCCCGGAGCGAGTCCGACATCCGCATCAATCCATGGAGTCCCAGCCGGATCGTCGCCGCCTCGAACGATCTCTACAGCGGCGCGTCCGCCCAGGCGCAGCTCTACTCCCTCGACGGTGGGAGCACCTGGGGCCAGTCCTCGCTCTCGTTGCAGTCGGGCGACAGCTTCCAGGGGGATCCCGCCGTCGACTGGACGTCCGATGGGACCGCCTGGTCGACCACCCTGGGGATCTCGGCCAGCGTGACCAGCTCCAGGCTCCAGCTCTACAAGTCGATCAACGGAGGGGCCACCTGGACCTGGGATTCCACCGTGCCGGGGACGGAGACGGGGCTCACCGACAAGGACATGCTGTGGGTTGATCACAGCGACAGCTCCCCCTACAAGAACAACCTCTATGCCATCTGGACCGGCACCAGCGGGGTCCACTCCTTCGTGAGCCGGAAGAACGGTCCCACGGGGACCTGGTCTCCCGCCGTCGAGGTCACCACCGATTTTCTCATCGGGGGGACGAATGGAACCGACATCAAGAGCAACGGCTACGGCGACGTGTTCGCCTTCTACCCCCGCTTCGGTGACCGCAAGCTCCTGCTCGCCAAGTCGACGGACGGCGGCCTGAGCTTCAGCGCGCCGGCGATCATCACCAGCACCTTCGCGGGTCAGGCGGTCGCCGTTCCCGCGGAGCTCAGCCCGCGACACTACGGGACCATCACCTATATTTCCGCGGCCGCCTACCGCACCGGCGCCAAGAACCAGGTCTATCTCGTCTGGCGGGATCTCAGCGGCGAAACCGGCTGCACCTCGCCCTCGAACGCTCCGGGCACGAACGTCTCCTCATCCTGCAAGACCCGCGTCTGGTTCACCCGCTCGACGGACGGCGGTACGAGTTGGGAAGCCTCGAGGATGCTCAACAACCAGGCTTCCCTCAACGATCAGTTCAATCCCCATCTGGCGCTGGACGACGTCACCGGCACCCTGGGCGTCGTCTACTACGATACGGTCGCCGACCCGGGCCGCAAGAGGACGGACCTCTGGTATCAGTCGTCCTATGACAACGGGGTGACCTGGAACCCGCCGGTCAAGATCACCACGGCGTCGTCGGACGAGACGCCCGGGACCTCGAACACCTACCAGTACGGCGACTACAACGGTCTTTCCGGCTACAACGGGACCTTCTTCCCGTCGTGGACGGACAGCCGCAATGGCATCGAGGAGATCTGGACGGCGCCGGTCCTGGACGCCGACCGCCCGCCGACCGCCAGCTTCACCTACAACTGCACGGGCCTCTCCTGCGCCTTCAACGCCGCGGGCTCGACGGACGATCACGGCATCGTCTCCTACGCCTGGACCTTCGGCGACTCCTCGGCGGGAGCCGGGGTCTCGCCGACCCACGTCTACGGCTCCTCGGGATCGTATCCGGTGACGCTGACCGTCACCGACACCGCGGGGAACACGGCCTCGGTGACCCAGAACGCGATCCTGATCTTCGCCGACGTGCCGCCGGGCTACTGGGCGCGCAGCTTCATCGAAGGCATCTACTTCGCGGGCATCACCGGCGGCTGCGGGCTGAACCCCCGCATCTACTGCCCGGAGACGAACATGAACCGGTCGGATACCGCGGTCTTTCTGATCAAGGCGAAGGGGCCCGCCGGTTACGTGCCCCCCGCCTGCACCACGCCGCGGTTCGGGGACGTTCCCTGCAGCTCCCCGGCGGCTCCCTACATCGACGAGTTCGCCAATCGCGGCATCACCGCGGGGTGCGGCGGCGGCAATTACTGCCCCGCTGACACGGTGACCCGGAGCACCATGGCCTACTACCTCCTGGCCACCCTGGGCATCCCGGCGCCGACGTCCTGCACGGGCAGGTTCACCGACGTGCCCTGCACCGTCTGGTACGCCCCCTGGGTCGAGGAGCTGACCCGGCGGGGGATCACCTCCGGGTGCAGCCCCACCACGTTCTGTCCGGACGGCCTGGTGACCCGCGCCCAGATGGCGGTCTTCCTGGTGCAGACGTTCGGCATTCCTCATTGAGGAGCACCGGTCGCTGAAAAGGAAACGGCGGGCCGTAAGCCCGCCGTTTTTTTCAGCCCGCCAAGTTGGGAATCAGGGAATCAGAACGGGGTGATCTCGACCCGCACCACGCCGTCGGGAACCATGCCGAGCTGGCGGGCGGCGCCGTAGGAGAGGTCGATGTCGCGCCCGTGGATGTAGGGGCCGCGGTCGTTGATCTTCACCACCACCGAGCGGTCGTTCTCCAGGTTGTGCACGAGCGCCCGGGTGCCCAGGGGGAGGGTGCGATGGGCGGCGGTGAGGGCGTTCATGTCGAAGGTCTCGCCGCTGGCGGTGGCTCCGCCGTCGAAGCGGGGGCCGTACCAGGAGGCGCGGCCGACGGTCCGGAAGGTGCTCCCGAGCGGGGCCGCCGCGCCGTCCTCCGGAAGCGACAGGTTCTCCCAGACCCGGTCCCGGTTGCCCGAGGCCACGGCCGTTCCCAGGTAGGCGGTCAGCGCCAGGGCGGCCACCCAGACGAATCCCGCGCCCCGGGCCCGCGAGGGCTTTTCCGTCGGGGCGGCGATCAGGCGAATGGCGGGTCCTTTTCGGAGCATGACACCTCCTACGAGAGACGTTCCGGTGATCTGGGCTTCAATCAACCATAACAAAAAAAGCGGGGGAGTGGATTCCCCCGCTCTCTCCACGCCCGTCCGGAGCCTGGCTAGCGGGCGGCGACCACCACGGCCGACATGCCGATCGAGGCCAGCTCGCGGCGCAGCGACTCGGCCTGGTCGCGCTCGTCGAAGGCGCCGATCTGCACGCGGTTCCAGGTGCCGTCGGAGTAGACCACGGCCTCGGGGTAGACCCGGGCCATCTCGCGCTGGAGGGCGGCGGCCTTGTCGGTCTCGCTGAAGGCGCCCACCTGGACGGTGAAGCGCGGCGGCGCGCCGGTCGCGGGGACGAGGTAGACCTCGACGCTGGCCGTGCCGGGCCCCACGACCCCCACCTCACGGGCGGCGGCGTAGGAGAGGTCGAGGATACGGTTCCTGGAGTAGGGGCCGCGGTCGTTGACCCGCACCATCACCTCGCGGCCGGTGCGCGTGTTGCGCACCCCGATCTTCGTGCCGAAGGGGAGTGAGGGGTGGGCGGCGGTGAACGCGTTCATATCGTAGCGCTCGCCGCTGGCGGTCATCCGGCCGTTGAACTTGGGGCCGTACCAGGAGGCGATTCCCCGCTCGACCGGCACGCCGAGCGTCGGCGGAGAGGCCGGCTTGCGGTTGCTGGAGCAGGCGATGGCAAGGATCTGGCAAAGGATGAGAACGGCGAGAGCGAGACGGGAAACGACGCGGGAAACGACGTGGAGCCGGGAGTCGTGGCGCATGGGCTTGCGGCCTCCGTAAGGTGGTTCTGAGCCATCTTCGTGAGAGCTCTTGGGTCCAATAGCGCGGATACGGCTTGCGCTCTGACCGGAGCATATTAGCACATCGCTAACTTTCGCCCCGATCCTGCTGCTGGCCCCCCTATAGCCATCCTAGATGCGGGGAGCGGCGACCGCGGCGGCCTCGGTCCCTTCCAGGGCGGGCGCCACGATTTCTTCCAGAAACTCGTCGACCTGGGCGGCCGAACGGCCGGTGAAGACCCGCGGGTCGAGCCAGGGCTCGACCTCCTGGCGGGTGAGCCGGAAATCCGGGTCGCTCACGATCCGGCCGATCAGGGGATTGTCCCCCCCTTTCTCTTCCAGGGTGCTCTGGGCTTCGAAACTGTAGCCGCGGAGGCGCTCGTGTAAAAGTTGCCGGTCGCCGCCGCGCAGCGCCGCCTCCATCAGCAGGGTCTCGGTGGCCATGAACGGCAGCTCGCGGGCGACGCGGGCGGCGATCGTCGCCTCGCGCACCACCAGGCCGGCCGAGATGTGGGCGGCGAGGCCCAGCACGGCGTCGGCGCCGAGGAAGGAGTCGGGGATCACCAGCCGGCGGTTGGCGGAGTCGTCGAGGCTGCGCTCGAGCCACTGGGTGGCGGCATTGAATGGGCCGTTGAGGCTGTCGGTGATCAGCCGGCGCGCCAGGCCGCACATCCGCTCGGCGCGCACGGGATTGCGCTTGTAGGCCATGGCGGAGGAGCCCACCTGCTCGGCGTCGAACGGCTCGGAGAGCTCGCCCACCCCCTGGAGGAGGCGCAGGTCGGTGCCGTACTTGTGGCAGCTCTCGGCGAGGCCGGCGAGCGTCTGCAGCACCTGGCTGTCCTGCTTGCGGGAGTAGGTCTGGCCGGTGACCGGGAAGCTCCCGGCGAAGCCGAGCTTCTCCGCGACCCGCCGGTCGAGCTCGCGCACCTTGGCGCCGTCGCCGTGGAAGAGGGTGAGGAAGCTCGCCTGGGTGCCGGTCGTCCCCTTGACGCCGCGGCAGCGCAGGGTGGCGAGCCGGTGGCGCACCTCGGCGAGGTCGATCAGGAAATCCTGCAGCCAGAGGCAGGCGCGCTTGCCCACGGTGGTGAGCTGCGCCGGCTGGAAGTGGGTGTAGGCGAGGGTCGGGATCGACCGCGTCCGGCGCGCGAAGGCGGCCAGCTCGGAAACGGTGGCGGCGAGCCGGCCGGCCAGCAGCTCCAGCGCCTCGCGCATCAGCAGGACGTCGGCGTTGTCGGTGATGTAGGCGCTGGTCGCTCCCAGGTGCAGGATGCCGCCGGCCCCCGCCTGAACCTGATCCGCCTGCTCGGCGTAGTGGCGCAGGTGGGCCACCACGTCGTGCCGGGTGCGCCGCTCGAGCTCGGCGACGCGGCTGAGATCGACGTCGTCCGCCGTCCGTTGCAGCGCCTCGATCTGCTCGGGCGTGATCGGCAGGCCCAGCTCGCGCTCGCCCTCCGCCAGGGTGATCCACAGCCGGCGCCAGGCGCGGAAGCGGTGGCGGGAGGAGAAGATCCTGGCCATCTCCGGCGAGGCGTAGCGTTCGTAGAGGGGATTCTGGGGGGAGTCGGTCGCGTCGGTCGCCATGCGGGCGGGATTGTATCGCATGGGCCGGAAGGGGGCGATCCGCCCGTCTGCCGGCCGTCTGCCGGCCGTCTGCTACAATCCGCCGCCGCGCTCATCCCGGGCGTGCCTGCTCAGGACAAGCCACCTTTTATGCCGATACGAGTCGATTCGGAAATCGGACGCCTGCGCCGCGTGCTCATCCACCGGCCGGGGCGGGAGATCGATTGGATGGTCCCTGCCATGATGGAGAGCCTGCTCTTCGACGACATCCTGGACGGCGACGAGGCGCGCGAGGAGCACGACCTCTTCTCCCAGGTGTTGCGGCAGGCGGGGGTCGAGTTCCTCGACGCCCAGGACCTGCTCGCCGACGTGCTGGCGATGCCCGAGCCCCGCAAGCGGCTGCTCGCCGAGCTGGAGGCCGAGTACGGCGTCCCCTTCCACCTGGTGCGCCGGCTCGACGAGATGCCGCACCAGGAGCTCGCCGCGGCCCTGGTGGGCGGCATCCGCGCTCCGGCCGACCTCCCGGACGCCGGCCGCCTGCTCTACCAGCTCAACCCGGTGCCCAACTACTTCTTCCAGCGCGATCCGCAGGTGGTGATGGGCAACCGCGTCGTCATCTCCTCGATGGCGACCGATGCCCGCGAGCGCGAGCCGCTGCTCGCCCGCTCCCTGTTCGAGAACCATCCCGCGCTCGCCGGCGCGGCGAAGATCTTCGAGATCGACGTCCCTCCCTCGGGCGCGCCGCAGCACAACCCGCACTTCCCCTATCCGAACCTGGAGGGTGGGGACGTGCTGGTGGTCAGCCCGGAGATCGTCCTCGTCGGGCTCTCCGAGCGGACCAACCGGCGGGGGATCGAGACCCTGGCCGAGTACCTGCGGCGGGAGGAGACCTCCTTCCGGCACCTGATCATGGTCGAGCTGCCGCGCCGGCGCTCCTACATGCACCTCGACACGGTGTTCACTCTGATCGACCGCAACCTCTGCCTGGCCTACCTGCCGGTGATCGAGCCCGGCGGGCCGGAGTCGGCCCACGTCTACTCGGTCGACCTTTCGGCCAAGGAGCTGACCTTCACCGTCCGCCCGTCGCTGCTCCGGGCGCTCAGGGACTTCGGGGTGGACCTCGAGGTCGTGGCCTGCGGCGGCGCCAAAGAGGCGATCGATCAGCAGCGCGAGCAGTGGACGGACGGCGCCAACGCCTTCGCCGTCGCTCCCGGGCTGATCCTGCTCTACCGGCGCAACCACCGGACGATGGAGGAGCTGGCCGGGCGCGGCTGGCGCATCCTGCCGGGCGAGGAGGCCGCCTCCGGCAAGCACGACCTGCTGGAAGGAGGACCGGCGGCGATCTCGCTGTGGTCCAACGAGCTGTCGCGCGCCCGGGGCGGCCCCCGCTGCATGACGATGCCGCTCGAGCGCGACCCGCTGTAGGACCCGGATCCCGGAAACCCGCTGTAGGGGCGGCCCTGTGTGGCCGCCCTGGGCGGAGCAGGGCGGTCACGCAGGGCCGCCCCTACGATTCCCAAGCAAACGACTTCCCACTCGGAGGAGATATGCCCCGTCACCTGATCTCGATCCACGACCTCGCCGCCGCCGAGGTGGCCGGTCTGTTCCGGCTCGCCGCCGACGTCAAGGCGAATCCGGCCAAGTACCACGACCATCTGCACCGCAAGACGCTGGGGATGATCTTCGAGAAGTCCTCCACCCGCACCCGCGTCAGCTTCGAGGTGGGCATGGCCCAGATGGGCGGCCACGCCCTGTTCCTCTCCAGCCGCGACATCCAGCTCGGCCGCGGCGAGCCGATCTCCGACACCGCCCAGGTGCTCTCGCGCTACGTCGACGGCATCATGGCCCGCACCTTCGCCCACCAGACGGTCACCGACCTCGCCAAGTACGGCACGGTGCCGGTGATCAACGGCCTGACCGACGATCTCCACCCCTGCCAGGCGCTCACCGACTACTTCACCCTGATCGAGGTCTTCGGTGGCCTCGAAGCGCTGCGCGGCCGCAAGCTGACCTATGTCGGCGACGGCAACAACATGGCCCACTCGCTGATGTTCGGCGCCGCCAAGGTGGGGATGGACGTGGCGATCGCCTCGCCCAAGGGCTACGAAGTCAGCGAGCGCTACGCCGACCTCGTCCGCCAGGACGCCCAGGCCGCGGGCACGAAGGTGCTCCTGACCCAGGATCCCGTGGAGGCGGTGAAGGACGCCTCGGCCGTCTACACCGACGTCTGGGCCTCGATGGGGCAGGAGGCGGAGCAGCAGGAGCGGGTGAAGGCGTTCAAGGGTTTCACCGTGGACGCCGCGCTGATGTCGCACGCCCGCCAGGACGCCGTCTTCCTCCACTGCCTGCCGGCCCACCGCGGCGAGGAGGTCTCGGCGGAGGTCTGCGACGGCCCCCAGAGCCGCATCTTCGACGAGGCGGAGAACCGCCTGCACGTGCAGAAGGCGGTGATGCTGTGGTTGATGGCGGGGGTGGAGCTATAGAAGGGAAAAGGGACGAAAGGGACTACAGAGACAACCGGGACGACAGGAAGAATTCCGGGATTGGGGTCTGGAGTCCCTGTTGTCCCTCAGGTCCCTTTTATTTTTTCCACCATCGCCCGCCAAGCCTTGCCGCGGTGGCTGACCGCGCTCTTCTCGCCGCCGCTCAGCTCGGCGAAGGTGAGAGAGGAGCCGTCCGGCAGGAACACCGGGTCCCAGCCAAAGCCGTGGGTTCCCCGGCCGGGGAGGACGAGGGTGCCCTCGGTCCTCCCTTCGGCCACGATCTCGCGGTTCCCATCCTTATAGAGAAGGAAGCAGCGCACGGCGGCCCGGACCTCTCCCAGGGCCGCCGCGGCTCGGGCGAGCCCTTCGGCGCCCACCGCCTGCAACATCCATTTGACCAGGGGACCGGGGAAGCCGTTCAGGGCGTGGAGGTCGAGCCCCGCCTCCTCGACCACCAGGGGACGGCCGACCCGGCGCCAGGCTTCATCCGCCTTGGCGCGCAGGACCTCCAGGTAGTCGAGCGACTGGATCTCCGGAAGATCGACCTCGACGGCCTCGAGGTCGGCGCCGAGGGCGAGCCGCGCCTCGGCGACCTTGCCGGCGTTGCCGGTGACCAGGACGAAGGGGATGTCCATCAGAGGGTGTCAGGACCGCTCGGCGGCGAGCCGGTTGAGCTCTCCGATCAGCTCGTCGACCTGGTGGCGGAGGTGCTCCGCGTCTCCGGAGTTGTCGATCATCCGGTGGGCCGCCTTGCGCCGGCCTTCGCCATCCCCCTGGGCGAGGAGGCGGTTGCGGACGGACTCCTCGTTCATGCCCTTGGCGACCGCCCGCTCCAGGCGCAGCTCGCAGGGCGCCTCGACGGTGACGATCAGGTCGAACCCCGGGCCATAGCCGGCCTCCACCAGCAGCGTCGCCTCGAGGACCACCACGCCGGACAGGCTCGCCGTCCTCTCCAGGAAGCGCTGGCGGACCAGGGGGTGGATGGCGGCTTCCAGGGCGGCGCGCGCCTGGGGGTCGCTGAAGACGCGGGCGGCGACCCTGGCGTGGTCCACGCCACCCTTCTCGTCGAGCATTCCGGGGCCGAAGAGGTCGCGCACGGCGGCGGCTCCCTCGCCGCCGGGCTGGTGGAGCTCGGCGACCAGACGGTCGGCGTCGATCACCTCGAAGCCGGCGTCGCGCAGCCAGCCGGCCACGGTCGACTTGCCGCTGGCGAGGCCGCCGGTGAGGCCCACGCGGAGGGCGCTCATGGCTTTCCCTCGATCCCCTGGCGGAGCCGGGAGGCCTTCAGGGTGCCGGCGATGACCATGGCGACGGTCAGCGGTCCCACGCCCCCGGGGACGGGGGTGATGCGGGAGGCCTTCGGCGCCACGCGGGTGAAGTCGACGTCCCCGACCAGGATGTACCCCTTGGCGGCGAGCTGCCGGGCGCGCTCCTCGTCGCCGGGGTAGAGGCGCTCGACCTCCACGGGGTCGGCCAGGCGGTTCATGCCGACGTCCACCACCACGGCCCCCTCGCGGACGTGGTCGGGGCCGATCATGCCGGCGCGGCCGATGGCGGCCACCAGGAGGTCGGCCTCGCGGGTGACGGCGGGGAGGTCGGCGGTGCGGGAGTGGCAGACGGTGATGGTGCAGTTCTCGCGCAGCAGCAGGCCGGCCATCGGCTTGCCGACGATGGCGCTGCGCCCGACGATCACCGCCCGCCGGCCGGCGAGGGGGATGCCGTTGCGCTTGAGCAGGGCGACGATGCCGGTGGGGGTCGCCGGGGTGAGCCCCTCTTCGTCGAGCCAGAGGCGGCCGACGTTGACCGGATGGAAGCCGTCGACGTCCTTGGCCGGATCGACGCGGTCGAGGACGCGCTTCTCGGTGATCTGGGAGGGGAGCGGGAGCTGCACCAGGATGCCGTCTACGGCGTCGTCGGCGTTGAGCCCGTCGAGCAGGGCGAGGAGCTCGGCCTCGGAGGTTCCGGCGGGGAGGCGGAGGGTGCGGCTCAGCATGCCGACCTCGGCGCAGCCGCGCACCTTGCTGCCCACGTAGGCCTGGGAGGCGGGGTTCTCGCCCACCAGCACGGCGACGAGCTGCGGCGGCCGGCCCCCGGCTCCGGCCAGCGCGCGCACCCCCGCCGCCACCTCGGCGCGGATCTCGGCGGCGGCGGCCTTGCCGTCCAGGATCTTCCCCTGGAGGGGATCGGTCATGAGGGGATCCTTTCTTTCGTCCGCCCTGTTGCCCGGCCGGTATAGAGACACACGATGCCGCCGGAGAGGTCTTCCCAGGCGAGATCGCCGAAGCCGGCGGCCGCCATGCGGTCGAGGAACTCCCGGCGCTGCGGGAACCCGAGGACCGAGCTCGGCAGGTAGGTGTAGGCCGAGCCGCGGTCCGAGATCAGGCGGCCGATCCCGGGGAGCAGCCGGCGGAAATAGAAGAGGTAGAGGGAGCGCAGCGGCGGGAAGGTCGGCACGGCGAACTCCAGGACGGCGAGCTTCCCGCCCGGCCGCAGCACCCCGGCGAGCTGGCCGAGGGCGGCGTCGAGGTCGGCCACGTTGCGCAGGCCGAAGGAGACGGTCGCCGCCTCGAAGCGCCCGGCGGGGAAGGGGAGCGCCAGGGCGTCGGCGGCGAGGGCGCCGGGGCGGGGAGCGGCGATCCTGGCGAACTTGTGGCGGGCGATCGCCAGCATCGGCACGCAGAAGTCGGCGGCGGCGACCCGGGCTCCCCGGCGGCGCAGAGCGGTCGCTTGATCGCCCGTGCCGCAGCAGAGGTCGAGCACCTCGGCCCCCGCCGGAAGGTCGAGCGCCGCCGCCGACCGCCGGCGCCAGACGACGTCGAGGCTGGCCGACAGCAGGTGGTTGAGCAGGTCGTAGCGCGGCGCTACCCCGGCGAACATGTCGCGGATGGTCTTTCCCGACTTGTCCAGGGGAGGCGCGGTCGTGGTGGTGTCGGACATCAGGAGGGAAGTGTATCCCGGGACGCCCCTGGCCGGCCCCTTGCGGAAATCGGGCTTTTCCGCCAGAATCAGGGCCGGCGCGGGGATGGAACCGGGCTTGGCTTCCGGCCCTTGCGGCCCTGTGGTGGTTCGTGTCCTCTTGACACTTCCCCCCTTTCTGCCTAGCATGTGGGTCCTTTGCGTCGCGAAGGCGAGCATCGTACGCCGCGCGGCGAAGCAGTTTTTCCCAGCCAGAGCTGACCTGGAGAGATTTGGAGATGCTGAAGAAGACATACAGCCCGAAGCTCGCCGAGATCGAGCATCGGTGGCACGTGCTGGACGCCGAGGGCATCCCCCTGGGCCGGCTCTCGTCGCTGGCGGCGCGTCTGTTGATGGGCAAGCACAAGCCCACCTACGCGACGCACATCGACACGGGCGACTTCGTCATCGTCATCAACGCCGAGAAGGCGGTGCTGACCGGGGCTAAGGAAGAGAAGAAGATCTATTACCACCATACGGGGTACCCGGGCGGCATCAAGTCCGAGACGGCGGCCAAGCGGCGGCTGCGCCGGCCGGCGAAGATGGTCGAGGACGCGGTGTGGGGCATGCTCCCCAAGGGTCCCCTCGGCCGCAAGCAGCTCCGCAAGCTCAAGGTCTACGCGGGCCCGGAGCATCCTCACCAGGCGCAGCAGCCCGAGAGCTTCGACGTCGCCGCGGCCCTGTAGCCGCGGGGACATCAGCGGGAATCCAAGGAGAGATCGGAACGTGAACCAGGTTCAATATTACGGTACGGGGCGCCGCAAGACGGCCGCGGCCCGCGTGTTCCTCCGGCCCGGTGCGGGCGCGGTGCAGGTCAACGGCCGGACGCTCGACCACTACTTCCCGAACGAAGTGCTGAAGATGGTGATCAAGCAGCCGCTGCAACTGACGGAGACGGTGGAGAAGTTCGACATCCTCGTCACGGTGGAGGGCGGCGGCAGCGCCGGTCAGGCCGGCGCGATCCGCCACGGCATTTCGCGCGCCCTGCTCGAGTTCAACGGCGAGCTGCGCGACCGTCTCAAGTCGGCCGGGTTCCTGACGCGCGATCCGCGCAAGAAGGAACGCAAGAAGTACGGCCAGAAGGGCGCCCGCGCGCGCTTCCAGTTCAGCAAGCGCTAGAAGGCAAGGAGAAGATCTCTTGGTAGAAGTCACAATGAAGGAACTGCTGGAGGCCGGTGTCCACTTCGGTCACCAGACCCGCCGCTGGAACCCGAAGATGAAGCCCTACATCTTCGGCAAGCGCAACGGCATCTACATCATCGACCTGCAGAAGACGCTCAAGATGTTCAACCAGGTCGCCGATCTCGTGCAGCAGCTCGCCGCCCAGGGCAAGCGCATCCTGTTCGTCGGCACGAAGCGCCAGGCCCAGGAGGCGATCGCCGAGGAGGCGGCCCGCTGCGGCGAGTTCTTCGTCACCAACCGCTGGCTGGGCGGGACGCTGACCAACTTCGTCACCCTGCGCACCTCGATCCAGCGCCTGAAGGAGGTCGAGGGCCGGCTCAATGACGAGAACAGCCCGCTGACCAAGAAGGAAAAGCTGCGGATGGAGCGCGAGCGCGACAAGATGGTGAAGAACCTCGAGGGGATCCGCGAGATGGAGGAGCTGCCGGACGCCCTCTTCGTGGTCGACCCGAAGAAAGAGGACATCGCCGTCTCCGAGGCGAACAAGCTGGGCATCCCGGTGATCGCCATCGTCGACACGAACTGCGATCCGGAGCTGATCGACTATCCGATCCCGGGCAACGACGACGCCATCCGGGCCATCCGGCTGTTCGCGTCGCGGCTGGCCGACGCCTATCTCGCCGGCGCCGGCAAGCTCCCCGACGACTCGGCGTTCCAGAAGGGCGGGAATCTGCCGGTCTTCGACAAGGACGCCGCGGCGGCGAGCGCCGCTCCGGCCTAGGGCCTGCCGTTCCGGTACCGATACGGCGCGCCGTCCGGCTTCGCGGCCGGGCGGTGCTGAAGGATAGGCCAGTCGATCCCGTGTCGATCTGGCCTTTTCTTTTGTCCGCCGACTCAAAACATCCGCCGAATCACCAGCCGCGTTCGTCGCGGCTCGAAGGAGAACGCTGTCATGGCTGAAGTCACCGCTCAGATGGTCAAGGAGCTCCGGGAGCGTACCGGGGCGGGAATGATGGACTGCAAGAACGCCCTCAACGAGTGCAAGGGGGACATGGAAGGCGCGGTCGACGCGCTGCGCAAGAAGGGTCTCGCCGCGGCGGCCAAGAAGGCCGGCCGGGTGACGGCTGAGGGCGCGGTCGGCTCCTACATCCACGCCGGCGGCAAGATCGGCGTGCTGGTCGAGGTCAACTGCGAGACCGACTTCGTGGCCCGCACCGACCAGTTCCAGGAGCTGGTGCGCGACATCGCGATGCACATCGCCGCCGTCGATCCCCGCTTCGTCCGCCGCGAGGAGGTCACCCCCGAGGCCCTCGAGCGCGAGCGGGCGATCTTCCAGGACCAGGCGCTCGCCTCGGGCAAGCCGGCCAACGTGGTCGAGAAGATCGTCGCCGGCAAGATGGAGAAGTACTACTCCGAGTTCGTTCTGCTCGAGCAGCCGTTCGTCAAGAACCCGGACCTGACCATCAGCCAGATGATCGCCGAGAAGGTCGGCAAGATCGGCGAGAACATCCAGGTGCGCCGCTTCATGCGCTACAAGCTTGGCGAGGGGATCGAGAAGCGCGAGGACGATTTCGCCGCCGAAGTCCTGGCCCAGGCGGCCCGTTGATGGCAGGACCGGAAGCGCCCGCGGCGGCGAAGCCGGAAGCGAAGCCGGCGGGAGGCCCGACGCCTCCGGCGGGGGCGTTCCGCCGGGTCCTCCTCAAGGTCTCCGGCGAGGCCCTGATGGGCTCGCAGCCGTTCGGCATCGACGAGGCGGTGGTGGCCGCCATCGCCGACGAGATCCGCGACGTGCACCACCTGGGAATCCAGGTGGCGATCGTCGTCGGCGGCGGCAACATCATCCGCGGCCTCGCCGCCAGCCACCGCGGCATCGACCGGGTGACCGGCGATTACATGGGCATGCTGGCCACGGTGATCAACGCCCTGGCGCTCCAGGACGCCCTGGAGAAGCGGGGAGTGCCCACCCGCGTGCAGACGGCGATCGACATCCGCGAGGTCGCCGAGCCGTTCATCCGGCGGCGCGCCCTGCGCCACCTGGAGAAGGGGCGGACGGTGATCTTCGCCGCCGGCACCGGCAACCCATACTTCACGACGGACAGCGCGGCGGCCCTGCGCGCCAACGAGATCCACGCCGACGTCCTGCTCAAGGCGACCAAGGTGGACGGCCTCTACACCGCCGACCCCGAGAAGGATCCGGACGCGGTGATGCTCCCCGAGGTGACCTACCAGGAGGTGCTCGAGCGGGACCTCAAGGTGATGGACACGGCGGCGATCAGCCTCTGCCGCGACAACGGCATTCCGATCGCCATCTTCGAGATGATGACCCCCGGCAACATCCGCCGCGTCGTCAGCGGCGAGCGGGTGGGCTCCATCGTTCGCGGCTGATGACGCGCGGCTGAATCGGGCCGCGCCAAACTTCTGGCAAATTTCTGGATTGACAGGGGCTGGAACATGAAAGAGGAGTTCAAGGAGATCGAGACCCAGATGAAGCACGCGGTGGACCACTTCCACCACGAGCTCAAGCACCTGCGCACCGGGCGCGCCTCGCTGTCGTTGCTGGAGGGGCTCACCGTGGACTACTACGGCAGCCAGGTGCCGCTGAACCAGGTCGCCAACCTGTCGGTGGCCGACGCGACGATGATCGTGGCGCAGCCGTTCGATCCGACCCAGAGCTCGGCGATCGAGCGGGCGATCATGAAGTCCGACCTGGGGCTGAACCCCTCCTCGGACGGCAAGGTCATCCGCATCCCGGTGCCGCCGCTGACCGAGGACCGCCGGCGGGAGATCGTCAAGAAGGCTCACGACCTCGCCGAGCACGCCCGCACCGGCATCCGCCAAGCGCGCCGCGAGGGGAACGACAAGCTCAAGAAGATGGAGAAGGACAAGGCGATCAGCCAGGACGACGAGCGCCGCGGCCTCGACGAGGTCCAGAAGCTCCACGACCGCTACATCGGCGACGTCGCCACCGCCTTGCAGAAGAAAGAGCAGCAGATCCTGGAGGTCTGAGGCCCTTCGGACGGCCTTGCCCTGCGGCCTCACCCCAACCCCTCTCCTCAAGGAGAGGGGCCTTTGCCTCGGAATCCCCCCATGTTCCTCTACGGCTACCACCCCGTCCGCGAGGCCCTGCGCCACCGGCCGCACGAGATCGCGCGCGTGCTGGTGAGCGCGGCGCGCGCGGGCCGGCGGCGCGAGGAGATCGAGGAGGCCTGCCGGCGCCACCGGGTGCCGTTCGTGGTGGTGCCGGAGCGGGCGCTGGCCGAGATCGCGGGTCCGGCCCACAACGGCATGGCGGCCGAGGTGCGGGAGGGTGGGGCATCGTACGGGGCGTCGGCGGCGTTGGCGCCGATGGCCGGGGCGGACGCGGAGCTGGTGGTGCTGCTGGAGGACGTCCAGGACCCGCGCAACCTCGGGGCCGTGCTCCGCGTCTGCGAAGGGGCGGGGGTGGGCCGGGTGATGATCCGCGACCGCGGCGCGGCGCCGGTCTCGCCGACGGTCGCCAAGACCTCGGCGGGGGCGACCGAGTGGCTGGAGATCGAGCGCGTCACCAATTCGGCGGTCGAGATCGAGCGGCTGAAGGGGGCGGGGTACTGGGTCTACGGGACCGATCCCGCGGGCGATCCCCCTTGGGAGGTGGACCTCTCCGGCAAGGTCGTCCTCTGCTTCGGCGGCGAGGAGAAGGGGCTGCGCGCCCGCACCCGTCAGCTCTGCGACCGCACGATCGGCCTGCCGATGCGCGGCCGGGTCGGCTCGCTCAATATCGCCACCTCCGCGGCGGCGGTGCTCTACGAGGCGGTGCGGCAGCGGACCCGGTAATTAATTCTCGCGGCACAGAATTCGCACCGGCTCCCGGCATGCCGCACCCCTCCGAACCGAGCGTCCAGGCGACCGTAGCGTCCACCCGCAAGAACATCGAGACCGTGGTCCGCCTCGAGCAGGGGCTGATGGAGAATCGCTCGCTGGGCGAGCGCGTCAGCGACGTCTTCACCCGGTTCATGGGGACGATGTCCTTCGTCGTCTTCCACCTCCTCCTCTTCGGCTTCTGGTTCGTGGTGAACCTGGGGTGGACTCCCCTCAAGCCCTTCGATCCCTTCCCGTTCGGCATCCTGACGCTGATCGTGTCGGCGGAGGGGGTGCTGCTCGCCATCTTCGTCCTGGTCAGCCAGAACCGGATGAGCCGGCAGGCGAACCAGCGCGCCCATCTCAACCTGCAGATCGACCTGCTCTCCGAGCAGGAGACGACCCGGCTCCTGCAGAAGGTGCAGAGCCTCGTCCATCATTTCGGCATCGAGGAGAGCTCCCTGAGCGCCGAGGCCGAGCCGCTGAGCCAGGAGACCGAGGTCGAGGCGCTGGTCCACGAGCTTCAGAAGAGCCTGCCGGAAGAGTAGAGCGGCCTCGCCGGCTTGCTTCGCCGCTTCTTCGCGATACCATCCTCCCCAGGAGGATCTGTCAGGACATGGATTGGCGGGAGCTTCTGCTCGAAGAGGAACGGGAGCCCGATCCGGCCCGCTTCTGGGGGCGGGCGGCGCTCTACGCGCTGCTGTTCGTCTGGGGGTGGCGGTTCATCCTCTCGTCGGTCGCCGGCAACTACGTCGGCGCCTCCTTCCTGCACTGGGTGAACCTGCCGTTCCACGAGGCGGGACACGTCCTCTTCGGACCGTTCGGCGACCTGCTGCGCGCGCTCGGCGGCACGCTCGGGCAGCTCCTGGTGCCGGCGGTCTGCCTGGCGACGTTCCTGCTGCGCAGCCGCGATCCGTTCGGCGCCTCGGTCGCGCTCTGGTGGCTGGCCGAAAACTTCATGGACATCGGCCCCTATATCGCCGACGCGCGGTCGGGCGAGCTGCTCCTGCTGGGCGGCGTCACCGGCCGGGACGTCCCCGGGTATCACGATTGGGAGAACGTGCTCGGCGATCTAAACCTTTTGCGATACGACCAGACTTTCGGCGCCCTCTCCTACGACTTCGGCCGGCTGCTGATGCTCGCCGCGCTCGCCTGGGGCGGCTGGCTGCTCGTCCGCCAGCGGCGCGAGCCGCGTGATCTGCGCGCCGGCCGCGCGGGGTGAAACGCTCAAAGCGGCAACTTTCCAATCATTGTTGCGTTCCGACGGAACACGCAACAACACGTAAGAACATGCAGTTTCTCACCGGCCGCTGATTTCACTCCTCCGCGCACGCTCTTCAAGATCGCTCCCGAATCGGCTACGATACGTCTCCGTTGCCTTTTCCTTCCTCTTTCCAACCGAGCCGAGGTCCGGACGCATGAGCGATGTGGTCCAGAAGTTCTGGGGTTTCTGTCACACGCTGCGCCATGACGGCATCGATTATGGCGATTACATCGAACAGATCACTTATCTGCTGTTCCTCAAGATGGCGGACGAGCGGGAGATCGATCTGTCGCGGATGGTGGAGGCGGAGCTGCGTACCGACTGCTCGTGGCCGGTGCTCGCTGCCGCCTCGGGCGCGGCGCTGACGGTGCACTACGCCGGTGTGCTGCGCGCGCTTGGACGCCAGCCGGGCCTGCTCGGCGACATCTTCACCGGCGCCGTCTCGCGTTTCAACAATCCGGCCAACCTCAAGCGCCTGATCCATCTGATCGACGAGACGGAGTGGACGGCGCTGGAGGTGGACATCAAGGCCGCGGTCTTCGAGGGCCTGCTCGAGAAGGCGGCGAGCGAAGGCAAGAAGGGGGCCGGCCAGTACTTCACGCCGCGCCGGCTGATCCAATCGATCGTGCGCTGCGTGCAACCCGATCCGCGGAGCCAGCCCGATCTCGCGATCTGCGATCCGGCGTGCGGCACCGGCGGCTTCCTGGTGGTGGCGCACGAGTGGTTCCTGGCGGCTAGCCGGGAGGAGGGGGTGGACCGGGCGGCGCTCGATCCGCGGGTGCGCCGCGGCACCTATTTCGGCGAGGAGCTGGTGCCGCGCCCGCGCCGGCTGGCGTTGATGAACCTCTACCTGCACGAGCTCGAGCCCGAGATCAAACTGGGCGATTCGATCTACGAGATCCCCGACGAGCGGCGCTTCGACGTGGTGCTCACCAATCCACCGTTCGGCAACAAGGGGGCCAACCAGGTGCCCGCGCGGAGCGACCTGCCGGTCAAGACCTCGAACAAGCAGCTCAATTTTCTCCAGCACGTGATCACGCTGCTCAAACCGGAGGGACGGGCCGCAGTCATCGTGCCCGACAACTGTCTGTTCGCCGATCAGGCGGGCGAAGTGTTCAAGGTGCTGACGCAGGAGTGCGATCTCCATACCGTGCTGCGCCTGCCCAACGGCACCTTCACCCCGTACAGCGCCGGGACGAAGACCAATGTCGTCTTCTTCACCAAGGGGCGGCCGACGGAGACCGTCTGGGTCTATGACGCGCGCACCAACGTGCCGCGCATCACCAAGAAGGACCGCCCGCTGACCCAGTCGCATCTCGCCGCCTTCGAGATCTGCTATGGGCTGGACCCCGACGGCCGGGCGCGGCGCTCGGCGGCCGACTCGCGCGAGGACCGCTGGCGGTCGTTCTCGATCGCCGAGGTGCGCGCCCGCGACTTCAAGATCGACGGCCTGAAGTGGCTGCGCGAGGAGTCGTTCGAGGACGATCTGCCGGAGCCGGAGGAGCTCGCCTCCGACGCCATCGCCGAGCTAGAGAGCGCGATGCAGGAGCTGGCCGCGGTGATCGAGCTGCTGACCAGCGAGGTGGAGCCGAAGCGTCCGCGGGTGCTCCAGGGGGGCTCGTGACGAGCGCCGTCTCCGACTGGGAGATCGGCCGCCGCGAGGGGGAGCTGCCGGAAGGCTGGGCGGAGACGACCCTCGAGGAGATCGTCGTCCACGCGCTCGGCGGCGAGTGGGGCGCGGCGCCGGAAGAGGCGGAGCGGCGTCCGGAGCTGGCGCGGGTGCGGGTGATCCGCGGCACGGAGTTCCGGGGCTGGAACCGCGACCGCGGGGCCACCGCGGCCGCCCGGGCGATCAAGCGCACGAGCCTCGCCAAGCGCCGGCTCGCCGCCGGGGACCTGGTGATCGAGATCTCGGGCGGCGGCGTCGGCCAGCCGGTCGGCCGCGCCCTGCTGATCGATGAGGCCGCCCTCGGGCGCGCGGACGCTCCGCTCGTCTGCAGCAACTTCTGCCGGCAGGTACGGGTCCACCGCGAGGTCGATTCGGCCTTCGTCCATCTGGCGCTCAACCTCCACTATCTGTGCGGTGGTCTCGACGAGCACCAGACGCAGACGACCAACATCCGCAATCTCAACTTCTCGAAGTTCCTCTCGGGGGTGATCCTGCCGCTACCGCCGCGGGCAGAGCAGGGCCGGATCGTCGCCAAGGCGACGGAGCTGCTCGGGCCGGTCCAGCGCGCCCGCGAGAGCCTGGCGCGGCTGCCGGAGATCCTGCGGCGCTTCCGCCAGTCGGTGCTGACGGCCGCCTACTCGGGAGCGCTGACGGCGGAGTGGCGCGAGCGCCAGGGGGCGGCCGAGCCGCTCGCGGCGCGCCTCCAGCGCGTGTTCGTGGCGCGGCGGGAGGCCTGGGAGATGGCTTGCTGCGAGGCCGAGGCGTTCGATCGCCGGGCGCCGCGGCGGCCGAAGAACCTCGAGTCCACGCCGTGGGAGGCGCCGGAGCCGCTCGAGGCCCCGGAGGTGCCGGAGGGGTGGTCCCTGCTCGCCCTGCAGGACCTCACCCATCGCGCCCAGTACGGGCTCTCGATCCGGGCGGACGCGGGGCCGCGCGACGGCGTCGCGATCCTGCGCATGGGCAACATCCAGGACGGCCGGATCGATGCCGCCGATCTCAAGTACATCCCCGCGGGGAAGGTGGACGTCCCGGCCTACCAGGTGCGGCGCGGGAACATCCTGTTCAACCGCACCAACAGTCCGGAGCTGGTGGGCAAGGCGGCGGTCTTCGATCTCGATCTGGAGGCGGTCTTCGCCTCGTACGTGGTGCGCATCGAGTGCGACGAGCGGCTGGTCGACAGCCAGTACCTTTGCGGCTGGATCAACTCCCCCTGGGGCCGGCGGTGGGCGCGCACCGTGCGGACCGAGAGCGTCAGCCAGGCGAACATCAACGTCTCCCGGCTGCAGACGATGCCGGTGCCGGCGCCGCCGCTCGCCGAGCAGCGGGAGATCGTGCGGCGGATCGAGGAGCTGTTCGCCTTCGCCGAGAAGGTCGAGCGGCGGGTGGCGGTCGCGGTGGAACGGGGGGAGAAGCTGTGGCGGACGATCCTGGCGCGGGCGCTGCGCGGCGAGCTGGTGCCGACCGAGGCCGAGATCGCGCGGGGCGAGGGGCGGGGCTATGAGCCGGCTTCCGAGCTGCTCGAGCGCGTCGGCGCCGAGCGGCTGGTGCCGCCGGGGGACGGAGCGTTGACGCGCGAGGCGGAGGAGGACGTGGCGGAGGCGATCCTCGCCGCCATCCGCCAGTCCTGCTGGGGCGCCGGAGAGATGAGCCGGGAGGAGCTGATCCGGCGGGTGGCGGCGCGGCTGGGCTGCCCGCGCTTCGGCAAGAGCGTGCGGGCGCGGCTGGAGAGGCACGTGGAGGTGGCCCTGGCGCGGAGAATCGTCGCCCGTCAGGGGGAGCTGCTGAGCGGCGCGACGCCGCAGTTCGGGCGCTACGACTACGGCTTCCTGATGGCCACGGTCGAGCGGCTGGTGGTCCGCGGCGTCGAGGCCGAGAAGGACGAGATCGTCCGCGCCCTCGCGGCCTACCTCGGCTACGGCCAGGTGACCTCCGCCATCCGCGAGCGCATGGACCGCGTCTTCCTGTGGGCGGCCCAGGACGGCCGGCTCGCAGTGCGCGACCGGTGGATCGTCCTGCTGTAAAGACGGCTGCTGTAGGGCTACTTCATCCACTCGAACAATTCGTAGTGCTCGCGGCTCATGCCGAGCCGCTCGTAGACCCGCTGGGCGGCGGCGTTTCGCCTGTCCACGTAGAGCCGGATCCCCTTGAAGCGGTCCGACTCCTCGACTTGGCGCTTCACCCGCGCGTAGAGGGCGCGGTAGACCCCGCGGCCGCGCTCCTCGGGGGTGACGTAGACGGACTGGATCCAGAGCACGACGCCGTCCCGCCAGTCGCTCCACTCGAAGGTGGTGAGGAGCGAGCCCACCACGCCGCCATCGCGTTCGGCGACCCAGTAGGCCCCCTTGCCCGGATCGGCGAAGACGGCCTCGACGCCGCGGTCGAGAGTGGCGTGGTCGAGCTCCACGCTTTCGGTCTCGCGGGCCATGCGGAGCTGGAAATCGACGATCGCCGCCGCGTCCCGCCGCTCCGCGGCGCGGATTTGGAGACCTCCATCAGCCAAGGGATTCCTCCCCCATTGCGAGCCCGGCGAGCAGGCGCGCCTCGACGCCGGAAGGGAGCGGCTCGTCCGGCAGCTCCCGCAGGGCGCGCACGGCGGCGGCGATCCCTGCGGCGAAGCGGCGGCAGGGCTCGCAGGCGTCGAGATGCTCGTCGAGCCGTAGCGCCCGCTCGCGTCCCAGCCGGCCGTCGAGGTGCTCGGTGAGATCCGCGAGCACCTCGCCACAGTGGAGGCCGGCGACGATCCGCTCAGGCTCCATGAGCGCCTTCCCGGAGACGGGCCATCAGCCGCAGGCGCGCCCGGTGGAGGCGCCCGCGGACGGTGGTCTCGGCGAGGCCGGTGACCCGCGCGGCCTCGTCCACGGTGAAGTACTCGCGGTCGCAGAGGGTGAGGATCTCCCGGTCTTCCGGCGCCAGGGTGGCAAGCTCGGCATGAACGGCCTCGGCGGTACCGCCATTCTCCGGGACCCCTTCTGGACCGCCCCAGCCCGCGGCCCGCGCCAGCTCGCGCAGGGAGGCGAGGTCGGGTTCCCCGGGCTCGCGGGAGGTCCGGCGGTCGATCGCCTGCCGCGCCTGCCGGGCGAGAGTGAAGAGCCAGGGGCGGGCGGAGGGCTCGTCGCGGTAGCGGGGAGCGGCGCGCCGGGCGGCGCGGAAGGTCTCGACCAGGATCTCCTCGGCGCTCTCGGTGTTCTCGGTGTTCTCAGCGCTGCCGCCGTCGTCCGCGGTGGCGCGCGCGAAGCGGTAGACCGCCGCCTGATGGCGGCGGACCAGGCGGTCGAAGGCGGCGGGGTCTCCCGCCGCGATCCGGCCGATCAACGTCTCGTCGCTAATCCTGACGTCGTCTGGGTCAACCATCTCCGGCCCCGGAGTGGACGGACGGTTAAGCTCTCGAACTGAAAACGGTCCGCCGAGATCTTACACCGCGCCGCTCCTTCCGGGGCAGGAACGAGGGTCAGGTCACGATCCGCCCGTAGCGGGCGAGCAGGAGGGAGTAGGCGCCGAAGGCGACCAGTCCCACGGCGACCAGGCCGAGGAGAAAGGTGCCGTAGGGCTGGGCCGCGAGAGTGGCCAGCGATCCGGCCAGGCCGCGCGCCTGGCTCGGATCGGTGCGCAGGGCGGCCTGGACCAGGAACCAGCCGGAGACCAGGAAGACGACGCCGCGGGCGATCAGGCCCAGCTTGCCGGAGTTGACCGCCAGCTTCTGCTCGGTCGCGTCCATCTCCTGGAGGCGGATCTCCTTGCGGAACTTCTCGGTCCAGCCGCGCCGGATCTGGAACAGGCCACCGACGATCACCGCGATCCCGACGGCGGCGACCAGCCAGCGGCCGAACGGCTCGCTCATCAGCTTCGCGGTCCACTCCTGGTAACTGCTCTGCCCTCCCCCGGTGCTCCCGTGGGCGCCGCGGGCGAGCCGCACGGCGGCCAGGCCGAGACCGCCGTAGATCAGGCCGGTGCCCACCCGGCCCAGCCGCTGGGCCAGGCCCTTGACGTCGCTCCCCTTGTGCTCGCGGTCGAGCGCTCCCTGGACGATCCGCCACAGGGCATAGCCCAGGAGGCCGACGGCGACCAGCCAGAGGAGCGCCGTGCTACGCCGGGCGATCTCTTGGAGCGCGCCGCGCGTATCCGTGGGCCGGGAGCGGGCGCCGAACGCCGTCTCCATGGCCAGGAGCCCCACGACCGCGTAGACCGCCCCCCGGGCGGCGTAGCCGATGCGGGCCATCCGTTCCAGCCAGGGGCCGTGGAGCGCGGCCGAGGCTGTTCTGTTCCCCGCTTGCGCAAGGGTGCTGCCGGTTGGGCGTGCCATGTTCGATTCCTCCTGAGGTATGGACACAGCAAGCACGGTGCCAGGGAGGGGCTAAGGGCCTGCCTTCTTCAGGTTCGTTTCGAACAGCTTGAAGATCCGCCGGTACTCGTCGAGCCAACTCGTGGGCTGGACGAAGCCGTGGTCCTCGACGGGGTAGATGGCGAGCTCGAAATTCTCCTTCTTGAGCTCGATCAGACGCTGGACCATCCGCACGTTGTCCTGGAAGAAGACGTTCTGGTCCTGCACCCCGTCGCAGATCAGCAGCGGCTTGCGCAACCCCGCCGCGTACTCGATGGGGGAGCTCTTCGCGTAGGCCTCCGGGTCGATCTCCGGCCGGTTGAGGATGTTGCCGGAGTAGTCCTCGTTGTAGTGGGCCCAGTCGGACACCGGCCGCAGGGCCGCGCCGGCGGCGAAGAGGTCGGGCTGACGGAACAGGGCCATGTAGGTGAGGAAGCCGCCGTAGGAGCCGCCATAGACGCCGACCCGCGCGGGATCGACGCTCCTGTTCTTCGCCAGCCAGGCGACGCCGTCCTGCAGGTCCTCGAGCTCGGGATAGCCCATCTGGCGGTAGATCGCCGTGCGCCAGTCGCGGCCGTAGCCGGCGGAGGCGCGGTAGTCCATGTCCATCACCACGTAGCCGTGGCGGGTCAGCAGGTCGTTGAACATGAACTCGTGGAAGTAGTTCGACCAGCCATAGGTGACCTCTTGCAGATAGCCGGCACCGTGGACGAAGAAGGCCGCCGGGTACTTGCGCGTGGGGTCGAAGTCCCTGGGCGTGTAGACGCGGGCGTAGATCGGTCCGGCGCCGTGGGCCGAGGGGATGGCGACGATCTCGGGCACCGTCCACGACTGCGCCAGGAAGAAGGGGGTCCGCGTCTGCGTCACCTGCCGCGCCTCGGCGCCCGGCTGGTTGGCCTGCACGTAGACCTCGTCCGGCCGGGTGATCGACGACTCGAGGAGCAGGAGCCGGCTCTCGTCGGGGGAGAGCGCGCCATGTGTCAGGCCGCCGCCCAGCCTGGTGAGCTGCTCGGCCTTCCCCGTCATCACCTCGACGCGCCAGACGTCGTACTTGCCCGGGTGCTCCCGGTTGGCCGTGTAGTAGAGGTAGCGGCCGTCCCAGCTCGGGGCCGGCAGGGAGACCTCGTAACGCCCCTCGGGGCTCAAGCGCCGGATCTCGCCCGCCGGAAGCGCCATCCGGTAGAGCTGCGAGTAGCCGCTCTCCTCGGAGAGGAACCAGAGCGTGCGGTTGTCGGGGAGCCAGCCGAGCTCGTTGAACTCCCAGTTGATCCAGGCGCGATCGGTCAGCCGGTGGCGGGGGGTGAGCTTGCCGCCGGCGGTATCCCCGGAATCCCAGGTGGCGATCCAGCGGTCCTTGTTGTCGCGGGCGCGCAGCTCGAGGGCGAGCTGGCCGCCGTCGTCCGACCAGGCGAGCCGGGCCACCTCGAGCGGGCGTTGCGCCGGCCGCTTCGGTTTCTCGGCGCTCTTTTCCGTGTCCTTCTCCTTGTCCTGGTCGCCCTTCTCCGCGTCCCGGGCCTCTGCCTTCTTCGCCGCCGCGCGGGCCTCGGCGGCCTCGCGCAGCGCCTTCAGGGGGTCGTCCTTGATCCCCGGCAGGACGGACCAGTCGAGGTCGTGCCGCTCGTGCCGCTTCAGGTCGAGCAGGAGGAGCGACTGGGGCTCCGGCTTCTCGGCGCCGACCTTGGAGCGCACGTCGCGGGTTTCGACGTTGCCGCTCTCGGTCACGTACTGGGGGAGCTTGGACGGCTTGGCCTCGCCCTCCTCCTGCTTGGGGGAGGTGACGACGGCCAGCCAGTCGCCGGAGGGGGAGAGGAGGGTGAGCTCGATCTTGACCTTCTTGCCCAGGTACCAGGGGAGCGGCGGGCGGGCGGGATCGGCCCTCTCCAGGGCGCGGTCCTCCTCGCGCTCGCGCTTCTCCCGCTCCTGCTTCTGGCGGATCACGTCGAACAGGCGGGTCTGCTGCTCGGCCAGGAGCGACGGCTCCCTGTCGAGGGGGTCCTTCTCCAGCTTCAGCGCCGCGGGTTGCGAGAGCAGGCCGGATTCGAGGTCATAGACGAAGACGTCGGTGCCGCGGTGGAACCAGACGCGCCGGCCGTCGGCCAGGAAGTGCGGATCGGTCTCCTCGGCGTCGGTGCGGGTGAGCTGCCGCACCTCGCCCGTCCGCAGGTCCTTGGCGAAGACGTCCCCCTTGAGGACATAGACCTTGCGCGTCCGCTGGCGGTTGCGCTCCCCCTTGGCGTCGGCCCGGGAGCGCTGGGCGGGATCGACGAGAACCGCCGGACTCACCGTGCCGGTCGTGCCGGCCGGATCGATCGCCGGGACGTCGACGCGGAAGAGGTCTTTGCGCTGCGGCGGCACCCCCTCGCGCTCCCGCAGGTAGTAGATCGAGCGGCCGTCGTCCGACCAGTAGGGGTCCTCGGGCGGCTTCCCGATCCAGCCGGGGTCGGCCATGATCTGCTCCAGGGTGAGGGGAGAGGCCGTGGCGGCCGGCGTGGTCTCCGCGGCGGCGAGCGGGAGCGCCGGCAGGAGGCAGAGGGCGGCGGCCCGGGCGAGAAGGCGGTTGCGGTTTCTCGGTATCATTCGTCGTTCCTCGGCAAAAGTATCGGAAGGCTACAGTGGATAGGGGACAGGGGGGAAGGTCTTCGGATAGACTTCCCGGCCGTATGGAGCTGGGGGATTTCGAGCTGACGCGGGTCAGCGATGGGGAGTTCCGTCTGGACGGCGGCGCCATGTTCGGCGTCGTGCCGCGCACGCTGTGGGAAGTGCCGGCGCCGCCGGACGACCTCAACCGCATCCGGATGGGCACCAACTGCCTGCTGGTAGCGCGCGGCGGCGACCTCCTGCTGATCGACACCGGCATCGGCGACAAGCACGACGCGCGTTTCCAGCAGATCTACGGCATGGACCCCGCCGCCGTGCGGCTGCCGGAGGCGATCCGCCGGGCGGGCTACGAGCTGGGCGACGTCACCCATGTGCTGCTCTCCCATCTCCATTTCGACCATTGCGGCTGGAACACCCACGCGCCGGAGGGTCCGGGTGGGCGGATCGTACCCACCTTCCCCAAGGCGCGCTACTGGCTGCAGCGGGGAGAGGTGGAGCACGGCCGGCATCCCAACGAGCGGGACCGCGCGAGCTACTTCCTTCCCAACTGGGAGCCGCTGTTCGAGGCCGGCGTCGCCGAGCTGTTCGACGACGAGGCGGAGCCGATCCCCGGCGTCCGGGCGGTCCGCACCCCCGGGCATAACGCGGACATGTGCATCGTTCTCCTGGATGGCGGGGAGGGACGCAAGGCGGTCTACTGGGCCGACCTGGTGCCGACCTCGGCGCATGTCCCCTACCCCTGGATCATGGGCTACGACCTGTATCCGTTGACGACTCTCGAGAACAAGAAGCTCTGGCTGCCCCGGGCGGCGGCGGGGGACTGGCTCTGCATCTTCGAGCACGACCCCGACCTCCCCTTCGGCCGGCTGGTGGAGGAGAAGCCCGGCCGCTACCGGGTGGTCCCGGCCGAGGCCTGATTCTTCCCGTTCCCGATTCCCATTCAAATCGAAAATCCAGAATCCGGAGATTCCGATGGCGCGAGAAGAGTTCGACCTGATCATCATCGGCAGCGGCCCGGGCGGCTACGTCGCCGGCGTCCGCGCCGGCCAGCTCGGGATGAAGGTGGCGGTGGTGGAGAGAGATCCCAAGTTCGGCGGCACCTGCCTGCTGCGCGGGTGCATTCCTACCAAGGCGCTGCTGCACACGGCGTCGGTGCTCGACGAGATCCGCGAGGCGGCGGACTTAGGCATCCAGGTGGCCGCGCCGGTGCTCGACATCGTCAAGGCGCAGGCGCGCAAGCAGAAGGTGGTCGACAGCAACTCCAAGGGGGTCGAGTTCCTGTTCAAGAAGAACAAGGTGACGGGCCTCCACGGCCTCGGCCGGGTCACCGGCCCCAACGAGGTGGAGGTCGAGGGGCCGGACGGCAAGACGACCTACGGCGCCAAGTTCATCCTGATCGCCACCGGCTCGGTGCCGCGCGACGTCCCCATCGCGCCGACCGACGGCGAGCGCATCCTCAACTCGGACCACGTGCTGGAGCTGAAGCGGATTCCCGCGTCGATCGCGGTGCTCGGCGCCGGCGCGGTGGGCACCGAGTTCGCCTCGATCTACACCTCGTTCGGCTCCAAGGTCACCCTGATCGAGATGCTGCCGCGCATCCTTCCGATCGAGGACGAGGAGGTCTCGGCCGAGCTCCAGAAAGCGCTGCGCAAGCGCGGCATCGACGTGATGACCGGCACCAAGATGCTGGGCTTCGACCGCACCGACAACGGCGTCCGCCTGCGTCTCGAGGGCGGCAAGGTGGACTCCGTCGAGGCCGAGCTGCTGCTGGTCGCCATCGGCCGCCGGCCGGTGACCGAGATGCTGGGGCTCGAGGCCCTGGGGATCGGGCTCGACCGCGGCTACGTCAAGGTCGATCAGTTCCTGCAGACGGCGGTGCCGAACATCTACGCCATCGGCGACGTCATCAACACCCCCTGGCTGGCGCACGTCGCCTCGGCCGAGGGCATCCTCGCCGTCGAGCACATGGCGGGCCTGCCGGTGCGGCCGATCAACTACGACCGCGTCCCCTCCTGCACCTACTGCGACCCCGAGGTGGCGAGCGTCGGCCTGACCGAGGCCAAGGCGCGCGAGCGCGGCTACGACGTGGCGGTCGGCAAGTTCCCGTTCACCGCCCTGGGCAAGGCGAAGGTGATCGGCAAGACCACCGGGTTCGTCAAGGTGGTGCGCGAGACGAAGTACGACGAGGTCCTCGGGGTGCACATGATCGGCGCCCACGCCACCGACCTGATCGCCGAGGCCTGCGTGGCCTTGCAGATGGAGGGGACGGACGAGGAGCTGATGCGCACCATGCATGCCCACCCGACGATGTCCGAGGCGGTCATGGAGGCGGCCCACGCCGCCCATGGCGCGGCCATTCACATGTAAAGGAAGCCATGGCGAAGACGGGAAAGAGTTGGGGTCCCCTGCACCCCGAGGTCCGCGAGACCGAACAACTGGCGAAGACCGGGCTGCCGCGCGAGCGCCAGCTCGAGCTCTATCACTTCCTCAAGCTCACCCGCATGGTGGAGGACCGCCTCGGCAACCTCTACCGGCAGGGCAAGGTGGTGGGCGGCCTCTACTCCAGCCGCGGCCAGGAGGCGACCGCGGTCGGCAGCGCCTATGCCCTGGCGCCGCAGGACGTGATGGGTCCGCTCATCCGCAACCTCGGCTCGATGCTGGTGCGCGGCGTCCAGCCGCGCGAGGTCATGATGCAGTACATGGCCAAGAGCGACAGCCCCACCGGCGGCAAGGACGGCAACACCCACTTCGGCGACCTCCAGCGCGGCCTGGTGGCGCCGATCTCGATGCTCGGCGCCGTGATCCCGGTGATGGCCGGCGTCGCCCTCGCCGGCAAGATGCAGGGCAAGGACTTGGTCGCCCTCACCTACATCGGCGACGGCGGCACCTCGACGGGCGACTTCCACGAGGGGCTGAACCTCGCGGCGGTGCTCAACGTGCCGTTCGTACTGATCGCTGAGAACAACGGCTGGGCCTACTCGACGCCCACCGCGCGGCAGATGCGGATCAAGAACATCGCCACCCGGGCGGCCTCCTACGGCATCCCGGGCGAGGTGGTGGACGGCAACGACGTGCTCGCCGTCTACGAGGTCACCCGCAAGGCGGTCGAGCGGGCGCGCGCCGGCGGCGGCCCGATGCTGATCGAGTCGAAGACCTTCCGCATGAAGGGGCACGCCGAGCACGACGACGCCGGCTACGTGCCCAAGGAGCACTTCGAGGAATGGCGGGCGAAGGACCCGATCGACCGCTTCGAGCGGCACCTCCTGGGCAACGGCCTCGCCACCGAAGAGGATCTCAAGGAGGTCGTGGCGAAGATCGACGCCCGGCTCAACGAGGAGGTCGACTTCGCGCTCGCCTCGCCCATGCCGCCGCCCGAGCGGGCGTTCGAGGGGGTCTACGCCTGATGCCTACCGTCACCTACCTCGAAGCCATCCGCCAGGCGCTGTGGGACGAGATGGAAAAGGACGAGCGGGTCTTCATGCTCGGCCAGGACATCGGCACCTACGGCGGCGCTTTCCGCGTCACCGCCGGCTTCCTCGACCGCTTCGGACCGGCGCGGATCGTCGACACCCCGATCAGCGAGTCGGCGATGGTGGGGTGCGCCATCGGCGCCTCCATGATGGGCCTGCTGCCGGTGGTGGAGATGCAGTTCATCGACTTCATCTCCTGCGCCTTCAACCAGATCATCAACTTCGCCGCCCCCTCCCACTACCGCTGGGGGCAGCCGGTGCCGATCGTGGTGCGCGGCCCCTCGGGCGGCAACGTCCACGGCTCGGCGTACCACAGCCAGAACCCGGAGTCGTACTTCCAGCACACGCCGGGCCTGAAGATCGTGGCGCCGGGCACCGTGGCCGACGCCTACGGCCTGCTCCGGGCGGCGATCCAGGACCCCAACCCGGTGCTCTACTTCGAGCACAAGTACCTCTACCGCCGCCTCAAGGATGAGCTTCCCGAGCAAGCGGCGGATGGCGACGCAGGGAACGGCTTGGTGCCGATCGGCCAGGCTCGTCTGGTGCGCGAGGGGCGCGACCTGTCCGTCATCACCTACGGTGCTATGCTGCACGTGGCTCTGGAGGCCGCCGGGCGCCTCGAAGCCGACGGGATCGACCTCGAAGTCCTCGACCTGCGGACGATCAAGCCTCTCGACCAGGAGGCCATCCTCGCCACCGTCCGCAAAACCAGCCGGGTGATCGTCCTCAGCGAGGAGCAGACCACCGGATCGGTGGCGGGGGAGGTGGCGGCGCGGATCTCGCAACACGCTTTCGAGTGGCTGGACGGGCCGGTCCACCGGCTCTGCTGTCCCGACACGCCGGTCCCTTACAGCCCGACGCTCGAAGAAGCTTACCTGCCCAACGTGGACAAGCTCGTCGCCAGGGTGCGCGAGCTGGCCAGCTACTGATACGGAGAGCTTATGGCAACGGAAGTCGTGATGCCCCAGATGGGGGAGTCGATCGCCGAGGGCACCATCACCCGCTGGCTGGTGAAGGTCGGCGACAAGGTGGAACGGGATCAGCCCTTGTTCGAGATCTCGACCGACAAGGTGGACGCCGAGATCCCGAGCCCGGCCGCGGGCACGCTGATCGAGATCCGCAACCAGGAGGGGGAGACCGTCCCGGTCAACCAGGTGGTCGCCACGATCGGCGAGGCGGGGGAGCAGGCCGGCGCTTCCGCCGCTCCGGCACCGGCCGTGCCGGCCGCGTCCCCCGGCGCGGCGCCGCAGCCGACGGCGACCGAGGTGAAGCGCGAGGAGACCGCCCGCGAGGGCGCTCCCCAGGTCGCCTCACCCGATCCCACGCCGCAGCCCCGCGCCGCAGCGGAGGCCGCGGAGCAGGCGACGGAGGCCGAGGAGAAGCAGGAGGTCCACCGGGATTCCGGCGAGACCGCTCAGGCGAAGACGATCGAGGCCGGCGAGACCGACCTCGACGAGCGGCTGCGGAAGTTCTCCAGCCCCCTGGTGCGCAGCATCGCCGCCAAGGAGGGGGTCAACCTCGCGGAGGTCCAGGGCACCGGCGCCAACGGCCGGGTGACCAAGGAGGACATCCTGGGCCACCTCGAGCAGCGCAAGGCGGCTCCCGCTCCGGCGGCGGCCCAGGCTCCGGCTCCAGCGGCGATGCGGCCCCAGCCCGCTCCGGCTCCATCGCCAGCCCCCGCTCCGGCCCCTGCCGCCGCGGCATCGACCGCGCCGGGCACGGGCCAGCGTCCCCTCCCGGCGGGCTTCCACGTGCCCGCCTACACCGAGGGGGAGAACGTCGAGATCGAGCCGATGTCGAAGATGCGGCAGATCACGGCCGCCCACATGGTCTACTCGAAGGCCACCTCGGCGCACGTCACCACCCTGTTCCACATCGACATGTCGAAGGTGAACAAGGCCCGGCTCCGTGCCCGGGATGGTTTTTTCAAGAAGGAGGCTACCAAGCTCACCTTCATGCCCTTCATCTTCAAGGCGGTGGCGACGGCCCTCAAGGCCCACCGCAACGTCAACGCCTCGATCGACGGCACGAACATCGTCTACAAGAAGGACATCAACATCGGCATGGCGGTCGACCTGCCCGGCCGGGGCCTGATCGTGCCGGTGATCAAGAAGGCCGACCAGCTCAGCCTCGTCGGTCTCGCCAAGACCGCCAACGACCTGGCGGACCGGGCGCGCAGCAAGAAGCTGAAGCCCGAGGAGGCGCAGGGGGGCACGTTCACCGTCACCAACCCGGGCGTCTTCGGCAGCCTCTTCGGCACCCCGGTCATCAACCAGCCGCAGGTGGCGATCCTCGGCATCGGCGCCATCGAGAAGCGTCCGATCGTGATCGAGGACGAGGACGGCAACGACGCCATCGTGATCAAGACCATGTCCTACTTCAGCATCTCCTACGACCACCGTCTGGTGGACGGCGCGGACGCCGACCGCTTCATGATCGATCTCAAGAAGGTCCTCGAGCAGGACACCTGGACCGAGCTCGAAGCGTACGTGTAGGCGTTCGCGGTTACCGCGCCTGGAGAGCCCCGGGGTGACCCGGGGCTCTTTCGTTTGGGCTACGATCTCTCCGGATGATGGATCTCGGTTACATAGCGGAAAACCTGGCGGAGAGCGGCCGGTCCGTGCAGCCGGACTTTCTGGCTCCCGGGGAGGTCCGGGCGTTGCGCGAGGAGGCGTTCGGGCTCTGGCGGACCGGCGCCTTCCGTCAGGCGGGTGTCGGGACGGGGGCTGAATTCGGTGTCCGCACCGAGATCCGCAGCGATCGCATCCTCTGGCTTGAGGAGCCCTATTCCGACGCCCAGCGCCGGTATCTCGACGAGTTGGAGCGCCTGCGCCTCGCCATCAACCAGTCCCTCTACCTTGGCCTCTTCAGCTTCGAGGGCCACCTCGCCGTCTACCCGCCCGGAGCCTCCTATAAGAAGCACCTCGATCGCTTCCAGAACGCGGGCCACAGGGTGATCTCAACCATCCTTTACCTCAACGAGGACTGGGCGGCCGAAGACGGCGGCCAGCTCCGGCTGTATGACGGACCCGAAGAGGAAGCGGGTTACCAGGATGTCCTGTCGGCCGGCGGCACGCTCGCCCTCTTCCTGAGCGGGAGCGTCTATCATGAGGTCCTGCCGGCGACCCGGGAGCGGGTCAGCCTGACCGGGTGGTTCCGGACCCGGGAGTGAGGATCTCTTCGGCTAACTCGCCAGCTGCCCGTACAGCTCCACGTACTCCCGTCCCTGCACGTCCCAGGAGAAATCCCGGCTCATCCCGCTGGCCATCAATCGCTGCCACAGGATGGGGTGGTGGTAGGCCTTGAGGGCGAGGTCGAGCGCCCAGCCTAGCCCCAGAGGCGTGAAGTGCTCGAAGACGAAGCCGGTGCCCTGGCCGGTGGCGGGGTCGAAGGGCTCGACCGTGTCGGCCAGGCCGCCGGTCTTGTGCACCACGGGCGGGGTGCCGTAGCGCAGGCTGTACATCTGGTTCAGGCCGCAGGGCTCGAACTTCGAGGGCATCAGGAAGAGGTCCGCCCCCGCCTCGATCTGGTGCGCCAGCTTCTCGTTGTAGCCGCGGAAGAACCAGGCCTTCCCCGGGAAGCGCTGCGCCAGCGACAGGAAGAACTCCTCGTAGCGCGGCTCGCCGCTGCCGAGGGCCACCAGGCGCATGTCGCGCTGGGCGAGGAACGCCGGGAGCACCTCGAAACAGAGATCGAAACCTTTTTGTGGAGTGAGGCGGGAGACGATGCCCACCACCGGCGCCGCCGTGTGCGGGTCGAAGCCGATCTCGCGCAGCAGCGCCCGCTTGCAGTTCCGCTTTCCGGAGATGTCCTCCGATGAATAGTGATAGAAGAGATTGGGATCGGTCTCCGGGCTCCAGTCCCCATAGTCCACGCCGTTGACGATGCCGAACAGGCGGCCGCCCCCGTTTCGGGCGCGCAGCAGGCCGTCGAGGCCGAAACCTTTCTCGGGCGTCTGGATCTCGCGGGCGTAGGTGCGGCTGACCGCGGTCAGCGCGTCGGCCTGGAGGATCCCGTTCTTCATGAAGTTGAGATGCCCCGCCGAGAGGTCGAGCAGATGCCGGTAGCGCTCCAGCCCCAGATCGGTCACCCGGCTCGGGTCGACGATCCCCTGGAATCCGAGGTTGTGAATGGTCAGCAGCATCCGCGTCCGCGCGAACAGGCAATCCCATTCGAAGAAGGCCTTGCGGTAGACCGGCGCCAGCGCCGCGTGCCAGTCGTGGCAGTGGAGGACGTCGGGCGACCAGCCCATCCGCTGGGCGGACTCGAAGGCGGCCACCGTGAGCAGCGCGAAGCGCAAGGAGTCGTCCCGGTCGCCGTGATAGATCCCGCCATGGCCGAACAGCGCCGGGCAGTCGATGAAGTAGACGTCGACCTCGCTCTCCGGCAGCCGCGTGGTCCGCGCCGTGTAGGTGAAACGGTGAGGGCCGAGCTGGACCGTCACGTCGCGGATGAAGTCGACCGGAACATATCGATCACCTTCGGCGGCCAGACTGGAATAGAAAGGAAGGAAGATCCGCACGTCGTGACCGGTCCGGCCGAGGAAGCGGGAGAGGCCGGCGACCACGTCGCCGAGGCCGCCGGTCTTGGCGAACGGCGTCACCTCGGCGGTGAGCTGGAGGATGCGCAACGGCGTCAAATCGTAGTCCCGGGAGGGATGACCGCGTTCTTGTGAACGATGATGATCCCTTCACGGATCGAATAGTTTTCGCCGTCGGCATCGATCAAGCCGTCCGGATTGATCAGCTTGCAGCCGTCGCCGATGCGGGCGTTGAAGTCGATGATGGCGTTGCGGACCGTGCAGTCCTGGCCGATGCCGATCGGGATCAGGTCGCTGCCGTCGGGCAGGGTCTCCCAGGTGTTGGCCCCCATCACGATCGAGCGCTCGATCACCGAGCCGGAGCGCACCACGGAGCGGACGCCGATGATCGAATCGGCGATGTGGCTGCCGGAGAGGATGCTCCCCTCGCTGAGGATCGAGTAGCGCACCGAGCACTCGTTGACCTTGGTGCCCGGCAGGAACCGGGGGTGGGTGAAGATCCGCAGCTCCGGATCGTAGAGATTGAGCGGCGGCAGCGGCAGCGTGAGATCGAGGTTCGCCTGGTGGAAGCTCGGGATGGTGCCGATGTCGGCCCAGTACCCGTCGTGCGGAAAGGCCATCACCCGGTACTGGCTGAGCGCCTGGGGGATCACCTCGCGTCCGAAGTCCACGGTGTCGGTCCCCACCAGCAGCTCGCTCAGCACCTCGGGGCGGAAGATGTAGATGCCCATGCTGGCGAGGAAGGAGCCCGATCCCGCGGGGGCGCCGAGCACCTCCCGGGTCTGCTCGTCGAGCTCGATGGCGTCGAGCTGCGCGGCCTCCTTCGGCTTCTCGACGAACTCGACGATCCGGCCCGTGGCGTCGAGGCGCAGGATGCCGAACCCGGAGGCCTCCTCGCGGGTGACCAGCTTGACGGCGATGGTCAGGTCCGCACCGCGGTCGCGGTGGGTCCGCACGAACTTCCGGATGTCCATCAGGTAGAGCTGGTCGCCCGAGAGGATCAGGACGGCGTTGGGTTTCTCCTCCAGCAGCCGGGGGAGGGTCTGGCGCACGGCGTCGGCCGTCCCCTGGAACCAGTCGCGGTTCTCCAGCGTCTGCTCGGCGGCCAGGATGTTGACGTAGCCGTTGCTGAAGGCGCTGAAGCGGTAGGTCTGGGAGATGTGGCGGTGGAGGCTCGCGCTGTTGAACTGGGTGATGACGAAGATCCGGTCGATCCCTGCGTGCAGGCTGTTGCTGATCGGGATGTCGATCAGCCGGAACTTCCCCCCAACCGGCACCGCCGGCTTGGCGCGGTCGCGGGTGAGAGGCCAGAGCCGGCTCCCCTGTCCACCCCCGAGAATGGCTGTGACGATCTTCTCCATGTCCCCTCCCCGCCAGAGCGCGGCTATCTTATCCCAGGCTCATCCCCAGGGGACGATACGGTCTGGCGGTAGAATGGGCCGCGTGACGAGTTTGGTGCCCCGCCGTCCCCTTCACGGGGAATTCCTCGGCCGCGTCCCCTACGCGGAGGCGGTCGGGTTGCAGCTCGCCGCCCGCGCGGCGGTGAAGAGCGGCGAGGGGCCGGAGCGCCTGTTCCTGCTCGAGCACCCGCACGTCTACACCCTGGGGCGCAATGCCAGCCGGGAGGACGTGCTGGCGAGCCCGGAGTGGCTGCGGGCGCGCGGCGTCGAGATCGCCGAGTGCGACCGCGGCGGCCAGGTGACCTATCACGGACCGGGGCAGCTCGTCGGCTACCCGGTGATCGACCTCAGTCCGGACCGGCGGGACGTCCGCCGCTACGTCCGCGATCTCCAGGAGACCCTCGTTCGCACCCTCGCCGGCTACGGCATCGCGGCCGAGCCGCGGGACGGCCAGGAGTACATCGGCGTCTGGGCCGGAGAGGAGAAGATCGCCTCGATCGGCGTTCACCTCTCGCGCTGGATCACCACCCACGGCTTCGCGCTCAACGTCTCGACCGACCTCTCCTACTTCGCGGGGATCATCCCCTGCGGGCTCCACCAGGTCCGCATGACCTCGATCGAGCGGCTCCTGGGCTGGGCGCCGGCCCTTTCCGAGATCGCCGCGGTCTACGCCCGGTGCTTCGCCGAGGTGTTCGACCGCGAGCTGGTGATGGCCGATGCCATGGCGCCGGCCACGTCCTCTCTGGCCATGGGGGAGGGGCGGGCGGGGTGAGGGTCGACCTCGGCCTCAACGCTGTGATCGTGGCGGTCACCGAGGAGGTCCCCCGCATCCTGACCGTCGCCCGCTCCGGCGGCTCCGACCCGAAGACCGCTCTCCGTACGACGGAAGACGCCCTGCCGTTCGGTCCGCTGGAGCCGGAGACCGACCGCACCCTCGACCTCGGCCTGCGCCGGTGGGTGAGCGAGCAGACCGGGCTCGAGCTGGGCTACGTCGAGCAGCTCTACACCTTTGGCGATCGCTACCGCGATCCGCGCGAGACCGGAGGGGGGCCGCGCGGGGTCTCCGTGGCCTACCTGGCGCTGGTGCGGGAGGTCTCGGTGCGCCGCGACGCCCGCTGGCGGGACTGGTACGAGTTCTTCCCCTGGGAAGACTGGCGCTCGGGGCGTCCTGAGGTGATCGACCGCTCGATCGCTCCGGCCCTCGACGCCTGGGCGGGATCGGCTCCCGACCCCGCCCTGCGGCCGGACCGGCGGCAGCGGGTCGACATCGTCTTCGGCCTCGGCGGGGTGGGCTGGGATGGCGAGCGGGTGCTCGAGCGCTACGAGCTGCTCTACGAGGCCTACCTGGTGCCGGAGGCCTGGCGGGACCACGCCGCCACCGGCGGCGCCGCCGAATCGCGGCGGCCGGCGCCGCCCGAGGTGCCGGACCTGCTGCCCGGCCGGCCCATGGCCCTCGACCACCGGCGCATCCTGGCCACCGCCCTGGGCCGCCTGCGGGGGAAGCTGAAGTACCGGCCGGTCGTCTTCGAGCTCCTGCCCCCGACCTTCACGCTGCTCCAGCTCCAAAGGGTGGTCGAGGCCCTCTCCGGCGTGCGGCTCCACAAGCAGAACTTCCGCCGCCTGGTCGAGAACGGCGGCCTCGTCGAAGGCACCGGCCACCAGGACGCCCAGACCGGAGGCCGGCCGGCCGAGCTGTTCGTCTTCCGCCGCGAGGTGCTGCGGGAAAGGCCGGCGCCGGGGGTGGGGTTGCCGGGGGTGCGGCGGGGTTAGATCTGGTTGATCCGGAGCGACGCTTCGAGATCTCCTTCCACCTCTCCGACGAAAACGAGCACCCCGTCCCTGGATGGAGGCCGCCCGGCGGCAGATCGCCGCCGGCCAACTCGGGGCGGCGGTCGAATCGCTGCGCAGCGTGGGTCGCGTTTTCCGACCCGCGAAGTGCACCACGGAACCGTGAATTGCGTCGGCCGTGGCCGCCGGATCGCAAGATGGGGCCGCAGGATCGGGCCGGCTCGCGGGTTCAACCCTTAGCGCCGGAGCGGGCGCAGCGAACGATCGAAGTGGAAGCAACCCGTCAACCGAGCCCGCTCGGCCAACCACAAAGGAGGAGAACATGAAGCTGAACAAGACGTCCTGCGCCTTCGCCCTGGCCGGTCTCCTGAGCGTCCTCGCCCTGCCGGTCTACGCCGCGCAAACCCCCGCCGCGCCGGCGACGACCCTGGCGGCGGCCACGGACTCCTCGTCGGCCTACTTCCTGCTGCACCACCCGCGCGCCCTGGCCAAGTTCCTCAACCTGTCGGCGAGCCAGACCACCCAGACGGTCGCGTTCTACAACACCTTCCAGCAGACCGTCGAGCCGCTGCACCAGGCCCGCATCCCGCTCTGCGCGCAGCTCATCACCGACATCACCGCCACCCCGCCCCAGCCGGACGTGGTGGGGGCCGATGCGATCAACCTCTATAACAACAAGCAGCAGCGGGTGGACGCGCGCAAGGCCTTCGACACCAGCTTCTCGGCGATTCTCAATCCGTCCCAACTGGCGGCCTACAACGCGCTGAAGACGCTCGCCCAGTTCTCCGATCCCGAGATCAACGTGATCGGCGACTGCCCGCGCCCGTAGTGCGCTGTCCCAGCGCAAGAGGCACATCTCTGTAGGGGCGGCCTTATGTGGCCGCCCTGTTCCCACTTCAGGGCGGCTGGTATCCTTGCCTGCCATGGTTCGCCTTGCCGAAGAGCGCGACGCGGAAGCCGTCCAGCGCATCTACGCCCCCTTTGTCCTGCAGACCGCCGTCTCCTTCGAGGTCGAGCCGCCCGGCGTCGACGAGATGCGCTCCCGCATCGCCGCCACGCTGGCGCGCCTGCCCTGGCTGGTCTGCGAGCGGCAGGAAAAAGTGATCGGTTATGCCTACGCCAGCCCGCACAAGGCGCGGGCGGCCTATGAATGGTCCGTGGACGTCGCCATCTACCTCCACGAAGAGCACCATCGGCAGGGAGTGGGGCGGGCGTTGTACACCTCCCTGCTCGCGGCGCTCCGGCTCCAGGGTTTCTACAACGCCTACGCCGGAGTCACCCTGCCCAACCCGGGCAGCGTCGGCCTGCACGAGGCGATGGGGTTCCAGCCGGTGGGGGTCTATCGTGACGTCGGCTACAAGCTCGGCCGCTGGCACGACGTGGGGTGGTGGCAGCTTCCCTTGCGGGACCGCTCCGCGGCGCCGGCGGCGCCCGAAAGTCTCGCTTCGGTGGTCGCCGGCGCCGGCTGGGAGGCCGCGATGCGGTCGGGTCTGGCGCTGCTGAAAGCTTAGGCATCAACTCATCAGGTCGCCGAGGATGGGAGCGCCGGCTCCCGGTCGAGGCCGGCGGATCAGCCGGCGGACATCGAACAGCAGTTGCAGGATGGAGGCCGCGGCGGTGATCAGCAGGGCATAGAAGACGTAGTGATTGACGATGCCGATCTTCCGGCTCGCCAGAGGATCGGCCGCCTCCGCCAGCACGATCCAGGTGCCGGCCCTGAGGAGGAAACCCACGACGGCCAGCCAGAGGACGCCGACGGCTATGCGCCCCCGTCGTGAAAGCGGGTCCAGCGGGGGCGGAAGAGATTGACGGCGGCCTGCGCCATCCCCGCCAGGTTGAGCAGCACGACCGGCAGGTAGACCTGGTGCCAGATGGGCGCGGGCGTGAGGGGGGCGGCGCCGAAGAGATGTGTGGAATGGTGCAGGACCTGCAGCCAGCCGAGGAAGACGGCGAGGGCGACGAGCTGAGAGAAGGATTCGAGGCGCGGGATCTGCCGCTCGTCCTTCCGGGCGCTCCGTAGGGCCTGCGACAGCTTTCGCGAGGAGAGCGGACGCCGCGGATCCCAGGCCTCCGGGAACCGAGCCAGGTTGACCTCCGCCAGGGAGAAGATCAGCGTCACGATCCCAAACTGAAGGAGCAGGTGGAGAAGGATGGTGCCCAGGACCGGTCCGCCGCCGGCGAAGAAGGCGGCGGCGATGATGCAGACAACCAGCGTGATCCCTAAGTTGAAGGACAGGACCTTCAGGTAGAACGGAAATAGCACCGGGCCGATCAATCGGCGGCCGAAGGCCACGCTCCGCTGGTCCCGCCGGTAGCGCCCCGCCACCACCATGGGATGGCCGTAGGCCTTGAGGATGGCCTCCTGCTCCGCTTCCGTTAGCGGCCGGCCGAGCTCGGCCTCCCGGTCTTCCATCCTCGACCGGAGGTCGTCCGCCAGCTCGGCGGCGATGTCGTCCTGCTGCCCTTGGGGGAGAAACTTCTTAACGGCGTGCAAGTAGCGATCGAGGAGCTCCATGGTCATGCCTCCTGGAGAATTCGGTTCAGTGACGTGTTGATCCTTTGCCATTCGTCCAGCAACTGCTCGAGGATCCGCCCGCCCTCCGGCGAGAGGCGGTAGAAGCGCTTCTTGCGCGTTTCTTCCCGCCATTCGCTGACCAGCAGGCCCTGGCTCTCCAGCCGCCGCAGTAGCGGATAGAGGGTGCCCTCGTCGATGTCGAGCCCCTGGTCGGCGAGGGCTTTGCGCAGCGTGTAGCCGTAGTGCTCGGCCCGGAGCTGCACCAGCACGGCCAGGATCAGGCAGCCGCGGCGCAGCTCCAGGCGGAGGTTTTCGAAGAGGTCGGCGTCGTTCATCGGTTCGGTCACCCGGATACTGTGTCCCGCACAGTAAATTTACTGTACGGCGCACAGTGTCGGGTGTCAAGGGGGAATCTAAAGAAAAAGGGGCGCCCACGCGGGCGCCCCAGGGAATCCGTGCTTGGCGGTCCGGCCGGGCCTTACAGGCAGGTGCTCACCTGGCAGTAGCTCGGGCAACTGGTCCCGTCGCTGCAGCGAGCGCCGGAGCAGGGGCCGAAGCTCACTCCGCCGTCGACCTGCTGGAGGACGTTGGCGTCGAGCGTGTGGAGGGTTTCGCGGCTGAGATTGATCTTGCGGGGCATCTTCTTCTTCATGGAGCTCTCCTGCGCAGGCAGGTTCAGCGGCCGGCCTTTTTGCCGGTCCGGCGTTGCCTGCTACCTGAAACAGTGCGCGAGCGGGCAGATTTCGCTCCTTCGGCCTGTTGTACAAGCTGGAGCGACGAGGAGACGAGATCTTCCCGCCGGACTCTTGACAAGGCGATATACTCAATTCTAGTATAAGCGCCGGCCGGTCACCCCGGCCCTTTCTTATAGGCCTGATATGCTCATCATGAGCATAGCGGCATGAAGGGGGACAAGCGGATGAACCTGGAGACTCCTCGGCCGTACGCCTCACTGGACTACACGCCGGAGGTGGCGCGGGCGACCGCCGCCATCCAGGAGAAGGTGCGCTCGGTGATCCCGGACCTGGAATGGCCGGTCTTCGCTCCCTACATCGCCGCCATCAACGAGCTGAAGCGGCAGCGCAACGCCGTCGTCATCGCCCACAACTACCAGACGCCGGAGATCTTCCACGGCGTGGCCGATTTCGTCGGCGACTCGCTCTTCATGGCGCAGCAGGGGGCGAAGACGGAGGCCGGGGTGATCGTGCTGGCCGGCGTCCACTTCATGGCGGAGACGGCGAAGATCCTCTCGCCGGAGAAGACGGTGCTGATCCCCGACCCGCTGGCCGGCTGCTCGCTGGCCGCCTCGATCACCGCCGAGGACATCCGCCTGCTGCGCCAGCGCTACCCCGGCGTGCCGGTGGTGACCTACGTCAACACCTCGGCCGCAGTGAAGGCCGAGTCGGACATCTGCTGCACCTCGGCCAACGCGGTGGCGGTGGTCGAGTCGCTGGGAGTCGACCGGGTGATCTTCCTGCCCGACGAGTTCCTGGGCAAGTACGTGGCTTCGCAGACCAGCGTCCAGATCATCCTCTGGAAGGGGCATTGCGAGGTGCACGAGCGCTTCACCGGCAAGGAGCTGCGCGCCTACCGGGAGGCGCAGGGGGACGGCATCCAGATCCTGGCCCACCCGGAATGCCCGCCGGAGGTGCTGGCGGAGGCCGATTTCGTGGGCTCCACGGCGGCGATGATCCGCCGCGTCGGCGAGACCCGCCCGCGCCGGGTGGTATTGATCACCGAGTGCTCGATGAGCGACAACGTGGCGGTCGAGTTCCCCGACGTCGAGTTCATCCGCCCGTGCAACCTCTGCCCGCACATGAAGCGGATCACCCTGCCGAAGATCCTGCGCTCGCTGCAGACGATGGAAACCCAGGTGGAGGTCGATCCCGGGATCGCCGACCGCGCCCGGCTGGCGGTCGAGCGGATGCTCGCGGTCGGCAGGAGGGAGGGGAAATGAACGGCTTTCGCGGCGGCTTCTTCAAGGGAAACCCGCAGGGGATCGACGGCGTCTCGCGCTCCGAGGTCCTGGTGGTGGGGAGCGGCGCGGCCGGCCTGACGGCGGCGCTCGGCTGCTCCCCCCTGCGCGCCACGGTGCTGACCAAGGCGCGCTTGGGGATGGGCGGCTCGAGCCCCTGGGCGCAGGGGGGCATCGCCGCCGCCGTGGGCCGCGACGACGCGCCGGCCCTGCACGCGGCGGACACGCTCGCCGCCGGCGCGGGGCTCAACGATCCGCACGTGGTGGACATCCTGACCGCCGAGGGGCCGGAGCGGGTGAAGGCCCTGCTGGCGCTCGGCGCCCGCTTCGATCTCGACGATACCGGCTCGCTCTCCCTCGGCCGCGAGGCCGCCCACAGCCGCCGCCGCATCCTCCACGCCCGCGACGCCACCGGCGCGGAGGTCGTGCGCACCCTGGTCGAGGCGGTGCGCCGCGCCCCGGAGATCCGGGTGGCGGACGAGGCCTTCGCCATCGACCTCGCGCTGGAGAACGGCCGGGTGGTGGGCCTCCTCGCCGTCCACTCCGACGGCCGCCGCGTGCTCCATCTCGCCCCCGCCGTGGTGATCGCCACCGGCGGCCTCGGCCGGCTCTACCTCCATACGACCAATCCGCGGGAGTCGACCGGCGACGGCCTCGCCATGGCGGCGCGCGCCGGCGCCCGGCTGGTGGACCTCGAGTTCGTGCAGTTCCATCCCACGGCGCTGGCGGCCGGCGCCGATCCCATGCCGCTGCTCACCGAGGCCCTGCGCGGTGAGGGCGCCGTGCTGATCGACGGCGAGGGCGCGCGCTTCATGCTCTCCGAGCACCCGGACGCGGAGCTCGCGCCGCGCGACGTGGTGGCGCGGGCGATCTGGCGGCAACTGATGGCCGGCCGCCGGGTCTTCCTCGACGCCCGCGCGGCGGTGGGGGAGGAGTTTCCGGAGCGCTTCCCGACCGTCTTCAGGCTCTGCCAGGATTCCGGGCTCGACCCGCGGACCGAGCCGATCCCGGTGGCCCCGGCGGCGCACTACCACATGGGCGGCATCGCCGTGGACGATTTCGGCCGCACCTCGCTCCCGGGCCTCTGGGCCTGCGGCGAGGTCACCGCGACCGGCGCCCACGGGGCCAACCGCCTGGCCAGCAACTCGCTGCTGGAAGCCCTGGTGTTCGGCGCCCGCGTGGCGGACGACCTGCGCGCCGCCCCGCTCTCCAGCCGCGCCCCGCGCGGCCGGCTGGCCGCCGGCGCCACCTCAGGGCTGCCGGCTCCGGGCGACACCGAGCTGACGGCAGCGATACGGCGGCTGATGTGGGAGAAGGTCGGCCTGGTGCGCGACGAGGCCGGCCTCACCGCCGCCGTCGCCGAGCTGCGGCGCCTCGCGGTGGATCACCCGCAGGTCTCGGGCGAGGCGCGGAACCTCCTGGAGATCGGCCGGCTGGTCGCCGAGGCGGCCCTGGAGCGTCGGGAGAGCCGGGGCGGCCACTACCGCTCGGATTTCCCGGTTCCCGATCCGGCCTGGCAGCGGCGGCTGTTCCTCACCGCCGCGCCGGACGGCGAGGCCCGCTTCGAGCCGGTCGAATCGCTGGTCAAATCGCCGATCCTGGCCGCCGCGGGGAGCCGCCTGTCGTGAGCGCGGACGGCGCGCCCGCCGCGCCGGCCGTCCACGTTCCGCCGCTCTACCCGCTCCTCTACGAGCCCCTGGTCCGCCGGGCGCTGGAGGAGGACCTGGGCCGCGCCGGGGACCTGACCAGCGACGCGATCTTGCCGGTGGACCTGAGGGCGGAGGCCCGGGTGGTCGCCCGCGCCGCCGGCCGGGTCGCGGGCCTGCCGGCCTCCCTCTCCGCCTTCCGGCTGCTCGACGCTTCCATCCGGATCGAGGAGCATGCCGCCGACGGCCAGGACGTCGAAGCGGGAGCCCTCCTCGCCACCGTCCAGGGGCCGGCCCGCTCGATCCTCTCCGCCGAGCGCACGGCGCTCAACCTGCTGGGCCGGCTCTGTGGCATCGCCACCGCCACCCGCGACCTCCAGGCGCTGGTCGCTCCCCACGGCGCCCACATCGTCTGCACCCGCAAGACCACACCGGGGCTCCGGACATTGGAAAAATATGCCGTCCGCTGCGGCGGCGGGCAGAACCACCGCTTCGGCCTCGACGACGCCGTCCTGATCAAGGACAACCACATCGCCTTGGCCGGCGGCATCCGTCCCGCCGTCAAGCGCGCCCGTCGCGGAGTGGGCCATCTGGTAAAGATCGAGGTGGAGGTGGACTCCCTGGATCAGCTCCGCGAGGCCCTCGACCTCGGGGCCGACGTGGTCCTCCTCGACAACATGCCCCTCGACACCCTCCGGCAGGCGGTCGCCCTGGCCCGGGGAAGGGCGATCACGGAGGCTTCGGGAGGGATCAACCCCAGGACGGCGGCCGCCATCGCGGGGACTGGGGTGAATCTGTTGTCGATGGGCTGGTTGACCCATAGCGCACCGTCGCTCGACGTGGCGCTGGACGTGGGATAGCCGGGTTTCCCGGCCTGCCTGTCTCCTGCCTGCCTTCTGACTACTGCCTCGCGCCTGACTCCCGAGTCATCTCGATCATCGTTCGCCGGAATCCCGCGCGAGCGAAGAGGCGCTGCGCGGACTCGTTCCGCTCTGCCGTCGAGAGCACGACCCGGGGCGCGCCTTTCGCCTTGAGTGCTTCCAGTGTGGCGTCGAGCAACACCCGGCCGACGCCCTGCCCGCGATGGGCGGGATCGACCACGATGTCATGCAGCACGCCCGCCGGCCCGCGTAGCGACATGTAATCATTCCCCTCGACTCCCGCGTAGGTGTAGCCAATCACCCCGCCGTCGCGTTCGGCGACCAGGATGATGACGTTCGGCTCATCGAGCTGCGTCCCGAGAAACGAGCCGTAGGCGTGCTCGGTCCGCGGCGTCGCGGCGATGAAGCGCTCCGGGTCGAAATCGTGGTGGATGCGGACGAGAAGCGCGCCGAGCCGGCCAATGGCTTCGAGGTCCGCGGGCGCCGCGGGGCGGATGGTTACGGCCGGCAAGCTCATTTCGCCGGATCGTTGCCGCCCGGCCGGGCTTCCGGGACGCCGGTCCGCAGCGCATTGACGGTGAGATAGGTGACCGCATCCCACGAGTTGTGAATCCCGACACAGAGCAGGAGCAGCGTCGCTGCGGCGATGGCGAGGAGCGGCCCCTCCGCGCCGTAGCCGAGCAGCACGGCGGACAGCAGGACGGCGGCGTACGCGGCGGCCGGCAGCAGGACGTGCCATACCCAGTCGTAGGCCGTCGTCTCGTAGCTCCGCTGCCGGCGCGCCCGCCGCAGCACGACGGCGGCGTACACGAGCGCGCCGGCGCCGAGGACGCCCAGGGTCGCACGCAATCCCCGGTCATCGTGCCACGGGGCGCACAACACCGCGGAAAGGACCAAGGCGAGCGAGAAGTGCACCACGGTCGGAGTCCCGAACGCGGCGATGCCGCCTTCCGTATCGCCGCCGGTGGCCGGCCGAAGCGCGTTGGACACGAGCAAGGTGTGGACGATGAACTGCAGTCCGGTGAGGGCGGCGGCCGCCGTGCCGGTAATCAGGTAGAAGTTGCTCCAGCCGGTCAGCGTGGCGTGAATGGCGTCGACCATCCGGTCTCCATAGGTGTTCTCCTCAAGTTGACGAGGTCAGCGCGCGCCCGGCCCGGCCGCCGGCCCGGCACTGTATTGCTCGTCGCTGACCTTTTCCATCCAGTCGACGGCTTTGCCATCCAGCGTCTCGTTGATGGCGATGTGCTGCATGGCCGTCGTCGGCGACGCGCCGTGCCAGTGCTTTTCGCCCGGCTCGAACCAGACGACGTCGCCGGGCCGGATCTCCTCAATCGACCCGCCCTCACGCTGCGCGAGGCCGCGGCCGAAGGTGACGATCAGCGTCTGCCCGAGTGGATGCGTGTGCCATGCGGTGCGCGCGCCGGGCTCGAACGTAACGGCGTTGCCGGCCGCGCGCGCCGGAGCGTTGGCCGCGAACAGAGGATCGATCCGGACGGTGCCGGTGAACCAGTCAGCCGGCCCCTTGGTCGAGGGCTGCGAGCCGCTTTGCTTGAGCTGCATGTGTCTTATCCTTTCAGGTGTCTTTCAGCAGGGACATCCATGGGAGGACTCCGGGCACAGGGCGAGGGCTACGGCAGACTCGAACGGAGGTTGTAGGGGCGACCTGCGGTCGCCCTCGCGGGAGCGGCCTCTACGGCCCGAAATTGCACATGTCGTCCGCCCGCAACGCCTCCTGGCCGACGCTGAAACGCCCCTCGGCGGTCATGATGACGCCTACCCAGGCCTGGGCATGGGTCGAATCCTTGTGCCAGAGGTCGAGCATCAGCCAGCCGAAGGGCTTGGCGACTGGGATCGAAGAGCCGCCGACGTGCACCTTCTGGGTGGTCACCGGGAAGGCGCTGCTGTTGAGGAACTCGGTGGGGTTCTCCTCCTCGTCGAAGCCCACGAGCTGCATCTCTCCCAGCGGCGACCAGTCGGGCGGCTTGCCGCAGGCTTGGGTGGCGACCGAGGCCCGGCGGTTATCCCGCCAGACGACCAGGTCGGTGCCGCCGGAGAAGGGGCCGCCGTTCATGTAGCGCGCGTAGTAGAGGCTCGACAGGGGAGCGCGGTCGTCGCGCCCGTCGAAGCCCACGTAGCGGCCATAGAAGGTGTAATCGCCGCCGCTGAAGACGTCCGGGTCCGCGACCACCGCGATCGCCGAGTGACCGTCCGACGTGTTACGCCGCGAGCTGACATACAGATAGTCCCCCCACAGCACGTTGTCGTCGCTCGCCAGGCCGGTGCCCTTGGGGGCGAAGTAGGTGGCGTTCGCCGGGGTGTTGACCAGCGTCCCCACGGTCCGCGGCGAGCAGCGGTTCACCGCGTCGACGGTGATGTAGCCGGTCGCCAGGTTCGGCCCGCTGCCGCCGCTGCCGGCGCACTGGGCCGGCGCCGTCGACGTCGTCGGGGAGACGGGCTGGCCGGTGTGGGCCGCCCGCAGGTAGTTGACGTCGGAGCCGGAGAGCTTGGGCGAGATGCCGGCCGCTCCGGCGCCGCCGCAGCCCTGGAACTGGGGATTCGACTCCGAGAGATGACCCAGGTTGCTGGTGTCCGGCCCGGTGGCCGGAATGTTCCCCGTGAAGAGATCGCGCAGGTTGATCGTCTGCACGTCGTAGCCGGTCAGGTAGATGTCGAAGGCCAGGGTGGGCACCCCCCAGTCGGTCCACAGGACCACCCGGGCGAGCGCCGGCTTCGACATGGCGTTGTTGACCGAGAACAGCGTCGTCTGGCCGGAGGGATCGGCGAGGTCCACCTCGAAGTAGGGGATGAGCAGGGTGGCGGCCGGCTGGTTGGCCAGGCGGCAGTTGCCCTCGAGGATTCCGGCGGAAGACGGCACGGCCACCAGCAGGCAGCCCAACAGGATCAGAGTCTGGAAATGTCTCGCGGACATGGCTGTTATCTCCCTGGAGCTCGATCGGCGCCCGGCCCGTCCGCCGGTTCGCTTGGTCCGTGAAAACCCCTTACTGCGACTTTCATGCCATGTCTCTCCCATCCCTCGCCGCGGTGGCTGCGATGACTGTGGTCACCGCGGGTTACTGCGGTCACTGCGGTCACTGCGGTTAAACTAGGAACCCTATGAGCGAAACCCTCGTCCAGATCGGCCAGACGGCTTCGAGCCCGTCCCCCTCCCGCCGGGAGGGGAGGCCGGACTGGCTGCGCATCCGGCTGGCGACCCCCGCCTCCTACCACCAGGTCCGCTCGCTGGTCGAGCGGCTCAATCTCCATACCGTCTGCCAGGAGGCCCGCTGCCCCAACATCTACGAGTGCTGGGGCGAGCACGGCACGGCGACCTTCATGATCCTGGGCGACGTCTGCACCCGCCGCTGCGGCTTCTGCGCGGTGACCTCGGGCCGCCCGCCGGCGGGTCCCGACCCCGAAGAGCCGGCGCATCTGGCGGAGGCGGTCGCCGTGATGGGCCTGCGTCACGCCGTCCTTACCTCCGTCGACCGCGACGATCTGCCGGACGGCGGCGCGAGCCACTGGGCGCGGGTGATCGAGGCGGTCCACGCCGGGAGCCCGGCCTGCGCCGTGGAGGTGCTGACCCCGGACTTCCGCGGCGTCCCGGACGCTCTCGACATCGTTCTCGCCGCCCGTCCCGAGGTCTTCTCCCACAACATGGAGACGGTGCCGAGCCTCTACCGCAAGGCCCGCCCCGGCAGCCGCTACGACCGCAGCCTCGCCCTGCTCGCCGAGGCCTCCCGCCGCCGCGACGCGGGAGAGTACCAGGGCCGGGTCAAGACCGGCATCATGCTGGGTCTCGGCGAGACGCCGGACGAGATCTACTCCACGATCGCCGACATCCGCGGCGCCGGGGTCGAGATCATGACCCTCGGCCAGTATCTGCAGCCCACCCCCAAGCACCTGCCGGTGGCCCGCTGGGTCCACCCGGACGAGTTCGCCGCCTACCGCGATTACGCCCTCTCGCTCGGCTTCGCCCACTGCGAGTCGGGGCCGCTGGTGCGCAGCAGCTACCACGCGCACGAGCATGTGAAGCCGGGCGCGGTTCAGGAACAAGGGACCTGACGGACACCAGGGACAGCAGGTCTCTCGTCCCTGCTGTCTCTGACGTCCCTCAGGTCCCTTGTCCTTTCCTCTTGCTCACCCACCACAACCCCGCCGCGATCAGCGCGAAGCCGATCCCCTCTTCCCAGCCGAATTGCTCGCCGAGGAACGCCGCGGCGAGCGCCGAGGCCACCAGCGGCTGCAGGGTGCTGTAGGCCGCCACCAGGGCGGGGGAGGAGCGCCGCACCGCCCAGGTGCTGGCCGCGTAGGCGAACACGGTGGGGAAGAGGATGATGTAGGCCACCCCGAGCCAGGCGCCGGTCCGCACCGTGGACGGATCGAGCGCCGCCAGCGCCGGCGCCGCCAGCGGCAGCACGCCGAGGGAGCCGAAGAAGAAGGAGGCCGCGATCACCGTCCGCCAGGGGATGCGGGCGAGGACCGGCCGCTGCAAGACCAGGAACAGGGCATAGCAGAGGCCGTTGCCGAGGATCAGGAGGTTGCCGAGCGCCACCCCCCGGTCGGTCGAGAAGCGCAACGGATTGACCAGCACCAGCGCCCCGGCGACCGACAGGACGATCCCCGCCAGCCGGTTCGCGGTGATCCTCTCGACCCCCATCACCGCCGCCGCCGCCACGGCGAACACCGGGATCGAGGTCATCAGGATCGAGGCGTTGGTGGCGGTGGTGAGCTTGAGGCCGGTGATGAACAGCGCCTGGTTGGCGAAGACGCCCAGCCCGCCGAGCAGCGCCAGCAGGGGCAGGTCCCGCCGGGCGGGGACGAACCGGTCCCGCCGCCAGGCGAGCGCCATCAGGATCGGCGTCGCGATCCCCACCCGGATCGCCGCCAGCGCCAGCGGCGCCAGGTCCGAGAGCACCGCCTTGGCCACCACGTGGAAGCCGCCGAAGGCGGCCTGGACGAGGATCAGCGTCAGGTGCACCCGCCATGCCGAGGACACCGGAGCCGGTGCCGGCGCCGGCAGGGGAGGCGCGGCGGTCGCGGCCACGAGGCGCAGGCGGGCGGGATGGGCGGGGTCTCTCATGATGGCGGCGCCCAGGATAGGCGATTTCGGGTGACCGCAGGTCGCCCCTACCACCTTCGCTCCACGGCGATCGTTCGCCGGAGGTTGTAGGGGCGACCTGCGGTCGCCCTCCCCTTTGCGCCAGCCCCTCCGAACCATTAGAATGCCGCTTGTGACAGAGCGCACAAGGTGCGCCGTCGCCTTCCAGGGTCCAAAGCCAAACCATGACCGAGACCATGCCCGGAATCCAGATCCGTCCGCTCGACGAGATGGACATCAGCGACATCGTCGCCATCGACGAGAAGATCGGCGGCAAGTACCGGCCGGAAGTTTGGGAGCGCCGGATTGGTTATTACCTGCGCCGGGACCCCGAGGCCTCGGTCGTCGCCGAGATCGACGGCAAGGTCGCCGGGTTCATGCTTGGCGAGGTCCGTTCCGGCGAGTTCGGCCTCGAGGAGCCGACCGGCTGGATCGAGGTCCTGGGGGTCGATCCGGACCACCAGGGCAAGGCGATCGGCCGCCGCTTGGCCGAGGCCATCCTGGAGCACTTCCGGCAGCGCGGCGCCCACAGCGTCCGCACGCTGGTGGACGAGGAGAAGCAGGCGGACATCCACCGCTTCTTCGGCTCCCTGGGATTCGAGCCCTCGGCCTTGCGCACGTTTGTAAAGACCTTGTAGGACGCGAACGCGCCTTTGAGGAAAACAGTAGGGGCGTGGCCCACGCCGCGCCTGGGGAGATTGGGATGAGCATGAAGAGCACCACCCTGCCGAAGTCCTATCACGAGGCCGTCCTGCGCTGGCGCGACGTCTTCCTGCCCGACTACGACTTCCTGATCGACAACTGGGACAAGCACTTCCCCAACGACCAGACCTTCGAGCTCTGCGCCTACCGCGAGATGGGGATGTGCAGCGAGGTCGAGTGCGGCGACCTGAAGGGGAAGCCGAAGGCCCAGAAGGCCGTGGAGCTGCTCCCCCGAGCAGGCCCATCATCTCTTTGGCGCCATCCGCGCCCAGGCCTCCACCGAGTTCGGCTCCATCCAGCAGCACCGCCTGACGCTCGCCCGCGCTCAGGAAGAGGAGGAGCAGTTCTGGATCCTCCGCATGATGGCCGAGGAGCTGCGCCACGGCTACCAGATGCTCCACCTGCTCGCCGAGGACGACTGGAAGCTCGGTCTCCAAGGACTCCACCTCCGACGTGATCGACGACATCCTGTCGATGAACACCGGCTCGCACGTGCTCGGCGCCTTCAACATCGACTTCGACTCCTTCGTCGACAACGTGGTCTTCTGCGGCCTGATTGACCGGGTCGGCAAGTACCAGCTCCAGATGCAGAAGATCTCGGCCTACCAGCCGATGGCCGAGAGCATGCCCCAGATGCTGCGCGAGGAGGCCTTCCACCTCGCCGCCGGGGTGGTGCCGATGCGCCGCTGGGCCACCGCCGCCGCCAAGGGCGAGTCCTTCGTCACCATGGAGATGCTGCAAAAGACGCTCAACAAGTGGATTCCGCGCGGCCTCGAGATGTTCGGCGACGAGCGCGGCGGCGGCTCCAACGTCCGCATGGGCCTCAAGCCGATGAAGAACGCCGAGGCCCAGGCGCAGTACTACAAGGAGGTCGAGAAGCTGGTGCGCGACCTCAACGTGCGCTACCTGCGGGCGCGGGTCGAGAACCTCAACCATGGCCAGTCCGAGGCCGTCCTCGACCGCATCCTGGCCGGCGAGACGGTCGAGGGGGTGCGCCGGGAGGATCTCCTCCACATGCCGCACGCCGACTTCTTCCGCCGCCGCGGCGTCCCCGCCTTCCGCATGGTCGGCTCCCAGGGGGAGACGTTCACCTCGCTGCCGGACTACCTCCAGCACCTGGCGCGCACCCTCCCCGAGTCCTATCTGGCGGGGCGCGACTACAAGGACTTCGTCGAGGCGCTCAGCCAGATCCAGGCCGGGACGCTGACGCTGGAGGCCGCCGTCGGCCGCATGCCGGCCCTGCGCCGGATCGCCGGCGCCTGTCCGTGCTCGAAGTCGGTGCGCTGGGTGGTCGACGAGCCCGCCGTGGCCTCCGTGGGAACGTCCGTGGTCCAGCCGCCGGTGGGGCAGCCCGTCGCTTGATTTGATCTGATCCCGATTGCGATGCCATCCTCGAGGGAGGCGCTGAGATGAGTGTGTTCAACCGCCTGTTGGTCACAGGTCTCCCCGCCGTGCCGAAGCCGATCGTCGGCCGGGTGGCCTCCCGCTACGTTGCCGGCGAGGAGCTCGCCGACGCCATCCGCATCGTCCGCGCGCTCAACCAGCAGGGCGCCATGGCGACCCTCGACGTCCTCGGCGAGGAGGTGAGCGAGCGCGAGAAGGCGACCGCCGCCGTCGAGGAGTACCTGCGGGTCTTCGAGACCATCGACCGCGAGAAGGTCGACTCCAACGTCTCGATCAAGCTCACCCTGCTGGGATTGAAGATCGACGAGGGTTTCTGTCGCGACAACGTGGCCCGCATCGTCGAGACCGCCAAACGCTTCGGCAACTTCGTCCGCATCGACATGGAGGACAACACGACGACCGACGCGACGCTGCGCATCTACCGCGAGCTGCACGCGCGCTTCGGCAACCTCGGCGTGGTCCTCCAGGCCTACATGCGCCGCACCCTGCGCGACATCGAGGAGCTGCCGGAGCACGGGGCCAGCGTCCGCCTCTGCAAGGGGATCTACGTCGAGCCCCGCCGGATCGCCTGGAAGGGGTTCGAGACGGTGCGGCATAATTACGTCCAAGCGCTCGACAAGCTCTTCTCGCGCGGCGTCTACGTCGGCATCGCCACCCACGACGAGTACCTCGCCTGCGCCGCCACCGCCCTGATCGACAAGCACGGCCTGAAGCGCGACCAGTACGAGTTCCAGATGCTCCTCGGCGTCGACGAGGAGCTGCGCCGCATCCTGATCGAGGCGGGCCACCGGCTGCGGGTCTACGTTCCCTACGGGCGCGACTGGTATCCCTATTCGATCCGCCGCCTGCGCGAGAACCCCGAGGTCGCCCGCCACGTGCTGAAGGCCATGATGTCGGGGAAATGATGTCCGGGGAACGTCCGTCCGGGAAACGACGTCGTGTCCTGGTTTGCCCCGCGCAGCCGACTGGCAGTGCCGCAGGCACGCACACGAAGGAGGCGAGCAGGGGCAAACCAGGGCACGACGGGGAAATGACGCGCCGTTGACGCTCGCCGTGGTCCGGTGATACGCTTTTTGGCTACCTGATCGGCCTCCTGGAGCTTACTCTGCCGATACTTATGGACGAACGGCACCGCTCGGAATCCCGCGATCTCGTCCAGTCCCGTGGGGACTCGGACACCGACGATATCGACCTCTCGCCGATCCACGAGAGCGGGATGACGCAGACCTACGAGGGCGTCACTCGCGAGCGGGGAGGGCACGCCCTGGCCCATCTGGAGACCGAGGCGGACATCATCCTGATCGCCCATCCCGAGAGCCAGCGCCTGGGCTCGCGCTTCCGCCTGTCGCCCGGCACCACCCTGGAGATCGGCCGCTCCGCCGCGGTCGGCGTCAGCCTGCCGGAGGTGATGTCGATCTCCCGCAAGCACGCGCGGCTGCGCTACCTCGGCCCGGTGGTGACCCTGGAGGATCTGGGGAGCACCAACGGCACCTACATCAACGGCCAGCCGATCCACGGCCGCACGGTGCTGCGCAGCGGCGACCGCTTCCAGACCGCCGCGGTCCACTTCAAGTTCCTGCACGAGCAGGACGTCGAGAGCGCCTACCACCTGGCGATTTACGAGCTGGTGGCGAAGGACGGCCTGACCGAGATCTTCAACAAGCGCAAGTTCGAGGAGGAGGTGCAGCGCGAGTTCGCCCGCGCCGTGCGCCACCAGCGGCCGCTGTCGCTGATCATCTTCGACCTCGACGAGTTCAAGGCGATCAACGACACCTACGGCCACCTCTGCGGCGACTTCATCCTCAAGCAGGTGGCCTCGCTCGCCCGCGAGATCATCCGCCCCGAGCAGGTGCTCGCCCGGGTGGGCGGCGACGAGTTCGTGATCCTCGCTCCGGAGACTGCCGCCGAGGGGGCCGAGACCCTGGCCGCCAAGCTGCGCGACCGGATCTCCGGCTACGAGCACCGTTACGGCGACGTCCGCATCCAGGTGGGCTGCTCTCTGGGCGTCGCCGAGCTGACCGGCGAGATGAACCTCCCGCAGGACCTCTACCAGGCCGCCGACGAGGCCCTCCTCCTCTCCAAGCGCAACGGCCGCAACCGCGTGGCGGTGCATCCGGGGGGGCAGGGATAAGCGTTCAGGTAAGTCGTCCGCCCCTTCGGGGCGGCCCTCATCACCCCGGCCCTCTTCTCCCGGCCTCCCCCCCCTTCCGCCGGGAGAAGAGGGAGTGGTTAGCTCAAGTTAGCTTTTAAAAGAGCGGAGCTTTCTTAAGCCCTCTCTCTCCCGGCGGTTTGGGGGGGAGGCTGGGAGAGAGAGGGTTGGGAGAGTGAGGGGCGCCCCGAAGGGGCGCTGCTTTACGGCCGGGCGTTCTCCCCCGCCTACTTCTCCCCCGCCGCCTTCTCCCCCCACGGCTTCTCCCCCAACAAGAAGCGCCGCACGAACTCGAACAGCACCACCCGCTGGAAATCCGTGTTGCTCTTCTTGGCGAAGCCGTGCCCTTCGTCCTTGGCGACGAGGTACCAGACGGGGACGCCGTTGCTCCTCACCGCGGCGGTGATCTGGTCCGACTCGGCGAGCGGCACCCGCGGGTCGTTCGCCCCCTGGGTCACCATCAGCGGCCTGGTGATCCGCTTGGCGCGGCTGACGGGGGCGATCCCTTCCAGGAAGGCCCGCATCTGCGGATCGCGCTCGTCGCCGTACTCGGCGCGGCGCAGGTCCTGGCGGTACCCTTGCGTGTTCTGCAGGAAGGTCACGAAGTTGCTGATCCCCACCGAGTCCCAGCCGCAGGCGAGGCGGTCGCTGTAGAAGGTCATCACGGCGAGCGTCATGTAGCCGCCGTAGGAGCCGCCGGCCACCATCACCCGCGAGGGATCGAGGTCCGGCTGGGTGGCGATCCAGTCGAGCAGGGCGCCGATGTCCTTCACCGAGTCCTCGCGCAGCCGGCCGTTGTCGAGCTTCAGGTAGCTCTTGCCGTAGCCGCTCGAGCCGCGCACGTTGGGATAGATCACCGTCACTCCCAGCTCGTTGACCAGGTAGTTGGTGCTCCCCAGGAACCTCGGCTGCGACTGCCCCTCCGGTCCGCCGTGGATGTTGATGTAGACCGGCCGGCGCCCCTGGAAGCGGTCCGCCCGCGGCCGGTAGACGAACGCCGGGATGGTCCGCTTGGCGCCGTTCTTCGCCGCCGTGTTGATGGTGTCGAAAGTAGGATAGTGGACCAGCTCCGGCACCACGAAGGACTCCGGGCTGAGGCCGCCCGCCTCGCTCGCCGTCCAGCGCTCGAGCTTACGCGTCTCCAGGTCGTAGCTGTAGACGTCCGAGGGCGAGCGGGCCCAGTCGAGATCGAACGCCAGCTCGTGCGAGCCGGGACGGAAGGCGAGGGCGCCGGCCACCCCGGGCGGCAGGTCGGGCGCGGGGAGCGCCGCGCCGGACGCGGCGTCGATCAGATGCAGCTTGCTGACGCCGTCCTCGTTGGTGAAGAAGGCGAGGATCCGGCCGTCGTTCGAGAGATCGAACTGCTCCACGTCCCAGGGTACGCTGCCGGAGAGCACCGTCGAGGCCCCCGTCGCGAGGTCCAGGCGCACCAGCCGCAGGAACTCGCCGTCGCGGTCCGAAAGGGTGTAGACCGAGCCGCCGTCCGCCGACCACTTGCCCCCCTGATAGGCGACGGTCGGCGCGGTTTTGTCTTGGCTCGCGTTGCGTGGCGTGATCGCATGGATCTGTCCGCCCGCTTTTCCGTCCAGGGGAATGTCCACCCAGTGCAGATAGGCCTCGTTGGCCGAGACGAACTCGGTGAGCAACAGCCGCCGGCCGTCGGCGCTCCAGTCGAGCGGCGACCAGGAGCCCTGGACCTCGGCCACCCGCCGCTCGCTGCCGGCGACCGCGGGGTCCGCCACGTAGACGTCCATGTCGCGGCCGTTGCGGGCGTTGCTGGCGTAGGCGAGGAGCCTGCCGTCGCGCGACCAGAGCGGCGAGACGTAGCGGTGGGCGCCGTCGGTGAAGCGCCGCGAGCGGCCGGTCCGCCGGTCGAGGAGGAAAAGCTGATAGTTCTCCGCGCCGCCCACGTTGAGCGAATAGACCACTTGGTCGGGATCGCTCGGCCGGTACACGCCCTCGCCGATGGGATCGCGATAGAAGGTGAGCTGCGCGCGCGCGCCCATCGGCATCGCCACCTCGTGGAGCTGCGGGCTCTCGGCGAAACGGGTGCGGATCAGCAGCCGGCGCTCCTTCGGATGCCAGTCGGTGAGGATCGCCGTGCGGAGGTTCTCATAGGGGAGGAGATCCTCGACGCCGCGGGCCGGAATGGGCGGCACGCCCTGCGCCGAGATGCTCTCCGGCACCGGCAGGATCGCCTCGGCCGGCGTCCCGGCCGGCGCCTCCGCGGAGCGGACGGCGGCGGCGGAGAGGAGGGCGGCGGCGAGCAGGGACGCGATCTTGCCGGTCATTCGAACCTCCAGAGTAGACATTCCGTTCGAAACGGTTACACTGCCCGAGGGACCCTTCATCATGGCCAACTTCTACTGCTGCGACCGTTGCCCCTCCTACTGCTGCTCGTACCCGCGGATCCCGGTGCAGGACTCCGACGTACAACGCCTGGCGCTGCACCTGAACCTCGATCCCGCGGTCGTCGCGCGCAAGTTTACCAGGAAGAGCGAGGAGCCCGGCGAGGTCGTCCTGCGCCACCAGCCGGACAAGATCTACGGCACCATCTGCAAGTTCATGAACCGCGAGACCCGCCGCTGCACCGTCTACGAGGCGCGGCCGGAGATCTGCCGCGCCTACCCCGGCAACAGCCGCTGCGGCTACTACGACTTCCTCGCCTTCGAGCGCCGGGCGCAGGAAGACTCCGAGTTCATCCCCTCGACGTTCAACGGACCGAAAGATTAACCGGTAACCGCGGCCGCTTCACCCTTCCGCTGGAGCGGGACGGTTGCGGCCGTAGGATTCGTGAGCGCCGACCAGCTCGCCCGAAGCGATTGCGGCCATCAGGGAAATCTCGCCGCCGAGGAGGAACGCGGCGGCGATCTCGGCGAGCCGGGGAGCCTTTCCCGTTCCCACGCAGTCCATCATGCGCAGGCACTCGCCCGCCGTCCCCAGGCTGGTGCCGCCGCCGACCGTGGCCACGGTCAGCGACGGCAGGGTCACCGAGGCGAACAGCTCCCCCTCCTCTCCCACCTCGAACTGGGTGATGCCGACCGCGGAGTTGGCGAGGTTCGCCACGTCCTGGCCGCAGGCGATGAAGAGGGCGGCGAGACCGTTGGCATAGTGGGCGTTGCAGGTGGTGGCGCCCTCGTGGAACTGGCCGATCACGTTGGAGTGCCAGAGATCGAGCACCCGCTCCGCGGTGGTTCCCAGGTAGGAGCGCACGATGCGCGCCGGGAGCCGGACGCCCGCCACCACCTTCTTTCCCTTGCCGCCGAGGAAGAGCGAGGAGCTGGCGTGCTTCTCCGAGTCGCCGGCGCTGAACAGATAGAACCGCCGCGCCGCGCTGTTCTCCACCAGCCAATGGCAGGCGCGGTCGGTGGCCCGGGCGATCATGTTCATGCCGCCGGCGTCGCCGGTGGAATAACAAAAATGGACCATCACCCGGCGGCCCACCGGCAACGGCTCGAGGCGCAGCAGCCGGCCGTGGCGGGTGGTCGCCTCGGCTTCGGCGCGCAGGGACTCGAAGTGGCGGGGGAGCTCGCGGGCGAAATCGGCCGCCTCGGCGACCTCGTCGAACAGGAAGACCGGAGTCATCCGGTTCTCGTCGACGTAGAGCCGCACGCTCGCCCCGCCCGCCCGGGTGATCGCCATCGCCCCCCGTTCGTAGGAGCGCACCAGCGCCCCCTCGGTGGTGGCCATCGGGACGAAGTAGAGGCCGTCCGCGTGCTCGCCCCGGACGTGCAGCGGCCCGGCGACGCCGAGCGGCACCTGCGCCGCTCCGATCGGGTTTTCGACGTTGCCGCGCATCTCTGCAGCCGGGAAGGCAAAGGAGCCCACCTGCGCCAGCGAGGCGCCGGTCCGCTCCTCGATCCAGCGCCGGCGGGCCGCCAAGCCCTCTTCCGAATAATCCAGCTCGGTAAAACGTGGGATCAGGTCGGCCATTTTGATCTCAATCTCGATCTCAAAGGAATTTAGCCTCCTCCCGCCGCCTACCGGCAGCCCGGGAACGCGCTCACGTCCTGGATCGGCTGGAACGCCTTGTTCTGTGGGTTCAGATAGGTTTTGCTCTTCCCCGTCGCGGTATCCGTCACCATGACGGTGGTCCGCACGTTGGTCAGCCCGCCGGCGAAGACCCAGTAGCTGCCGTTCACGGCGCAGCCGCGCAGCACCTTGATCACCAGCTCGACGTTGCCTGGATCGAAAAACCAGAAATATCCCGTGTCGGCGGTGAGCGAGGCCGGCGTGCCGGCGCCCGTCCTGCCGTCCGGCGTCTGCCAGGTCACGTCGACCTTGAAGCGGTCCCCGCTGAGGAAAAGTGACGATCCGGAATCCGATCTGTTTTGTACAGTCTTTTCCGGCACGGCGTCTGACAGCGCGTCGCACACCGGAAAGGCGTCGACCTGCTGGACCGGCTGGAACGCCCTGCCCTGCGGATTGATGTACGTCCTGACCGTGCCGGTCCGGGTCTCACGGATCGTGATCGCCGTCTGCAGGTTGGTCAGGCCGCCGGCGAAGGCCCAGAAATTGTGGTTGAAGCCGCAGCCGTCGATCACCTTGACCACCGCCTCGACGTTGGCGGGATCGAAGAAGTAGAAGTAGCCGGTGCCGGCGGTGAGCGGCACGGCTTGCGCCGCGCCCGAATTGCCCGGCCCGGAGCCGCTCGCGGGCGTCGCCCAGGTGGCCTTCACCTCGAAACGGTTGCCGTTGAGGCAGAGCGTCGCCGCGTCCGGCTTGCAAGGGGGCGCGGGCGCGAGCTCCCACAGGCCGCGGCCGTAGGTGGCGGCGGCCATGCGGCCGGAGAGCGGATCGAGACAGAGATCGAACACGATCGCGCTGGGCAGCCCGTTGCCGGCGTCCTGCCAGGTCGCGCCGTCGTCGCCGGAGGTGGCAACGCCGGCGTCGGTCGCCACGAAGAGGCGTTCGGGAGTGCGCGGGTCTGCGAGGATGGCGTTGAGCGAGAGCTGTGGCAGGTCGCGGCCGATGTCCTCCCAGGTGGCGCCGCCGTCGCGGGTGCGGAACAGGCGCGCGCCGCTCGTGCCGCTCAGCACCGCGTAGGCCGTGCCCTTCACCGGACCGGCGCTGATCCGGTTGCCGGCGCGGGGGAGGTCGGCGACCGGCGAACGCTCCAGCCAGGTCGCGCCCTCGTCCTCCGAGACGAAAACCTTTCCATCCGACCACAGGGTCCAGATCTCGCGGTCGTCGGCGGGCGAGAAGGCGGTATCCACGATCTGCCGTACGTAATCGACCGGCCGGATGGTGACCGGTTGCCAGTGCTGGCCGCCGTCGGTGGACATCTGCAGCCGGCGGCCGCCCAGGGCGACCAGGTTGGGATGCAGCGCGCTGCGCGCCGGGTGGGGCACCCAGCTCGAGAAATCATCGGAGGGAATCCCGTTGCGCCGGGTAGGGGTCCAGGTGCGCCCCTCGTCGGTGCTGAAACCGACGTCGTAGGCGTAGGCGGTCGCCGCCAGCATCTCGCCCGGGTCGGCGGGATTGATCGTGATCCCTCCCACGTCCCCCACGTTGGGCGGATAGGTGAATTCCCAGGCTCCGCCGGGATCGCCCCGATAGGCCGTCATCCAGTTGTCCTGGGTGCCGCCGAAGAGGGTGGAGGAGTCGCGCAGCCCGATCGCGCAGGAGTAGAGCTGGACGGTGGGAAACCCGCGGTCCACGCGCTCGAAGGTGGCGCCGCCGTCGCTCGAGACCGCCACCCCGCCGTCCGTCGCCAGCGCCATGCGGTTGGCGTCGCGCGGAGGGAAGGCGGCGCCGTGGGTATCGACGTGCCAGTCCCCGCCGGGCCGGGTCCAGTTGATTCCACCGTCCCGCGACACGATCACCGAGTTTCCGTTCGCCTGCACCAGGAACGTGTCGTCGAGCGGCAGGTAGAGGTGGGCGCCGTACCCGGTCATGCCCACATAACCTTTCTGATACTCGGTCGCGTAGGGGGTCCAGGTCTTCCCGTTGTCGGTCGAGCGGAACAGGCTCGACTTCACCGGGCCGTCGTACACGTCGAGGGCGAGGTACATCAGCGGCGAGGGGGTGGGCGGGAAGGCGAGGGCGGCGCGCCCCCAGTCGATGGGGGGCGGGAGGCCGGTGCCCAGGGGCTGCCAGGTGGCCCCCGCGTCGAGCGATTCGAAGAGGCCGCTGTCCGGGTGGCTGAGGTTGGTCGTCGCCCGCACGGCGACGAAGCGGGAGGGGTTCTTGGGGTCCTGGACGAAATCCGTGATCTCCCCCGCGAGCGTCTTCGTGAAGTGACCGCCGGCGTCCGCCGAGCGGTAGAGGCCGGTCTTCGCCGCGGTCAGCACGAGATTGGAGTCCGCCGCCGAGACGATAGTGCGGAAGAAGGCGGACTCGGCGATGGGGAGTTGCTGGAAGGTCTCGCCGCCGTCGGCCGTCTTCAGCAGGCCGCCGAAACCGCCGAAGCTGTGGAGATTGGTGTTCGGATCGCCGGTCCCCATATAGAGGATGTCCGGATTCCTGGGATCGATCGCGAGAGCGCCGATCCAGAGGCTCGGCAGGTGATCGCCCCCCCTCTGCCGCCAGGTCTGCCCGAAGTCCGCCGACCGCCACAGGCCGCCGCCGGCGCTGCCGGCCCAGAGGACGTCGGGATTCACCGGATCGAAGGCGACCGAGAGCACCCGGCCCGCGATGTTGCCGGGTCCCCGCTCCGTCCAGACCCGGCCGCCCAGCGCCGAGCCCGCCGCCTTTTCCGGCAGTCCGCTGGACGGATGGCTCGTAGCCCAGGCCTCCCAGTTCCGCTGCGCCCGGGCGAAGGCATCCACCGGCACCGTGCCGTCCGCTCCCTGGCGCTGGCGCAGGAACCACTCCTCCCGCTCCAGCCGCGCGCGGCCGTCCGGCTCCACCATCCGGTGATCGGGGACGGGTTTCGGGCGCGCCGGAGGCGCGGGGGAGGGAATGCTGGCGCACGCCGCGGCGGCGAAGAGTAGGGGGAGATACCGGGCGCGGTTCATGACTTTCTTTGACCTTCGGAGTCATCATACCAGGGAGATTTTCTCTTCCAGGGAGGCCGCGCGCCCTGCCGCCCCACGCGTAGCCTCACGAACGCCGGGCCGCGCTATCCCCGCCACCCTTGACGCCTCACGAGCGAAGGTTCGTGCAACATGCGCCACCGGTGACGCCTCACAAATCATGGCTGACGCAACATACGCCAACGTTGGCGCCTTACGAGCCATCGTTCGCGCATCATTCGCCATGCATGAAGCCACCTTCGCCACCGTTGGCGAAGAGGGCGCCGAGGCTCGCGGAGACCCTGCGATGCTTCGCTCGTGTTGCGCCAACCTTCGTCGTATGGCTTCGAACGCTGAAGGCGTCCCCGCCGTCGCTCGCTCGTGTTGCGTGGACCTTGGGCGGAAGGGCGCGACGGCGGGCGAAGAAGGCGCCGGCCGGGGACCGGCTTCACGCGCCGGGCGGGGAGACGGCCGCGCCGGTCTTGCGGTACGTGGTCGGCGTCCGGCCGCTCCCCAGTTCCTCGACGGCGAGGCTGCCGTTGCGCACGAGATCCTCGAGCGTCCGGAACAGGGAGCTGCGATCCGGTTGGAAGCCGAGCGCCTGGCAGACGTGATTGCGGTCGAAGACCTCCGGAACGGCCGCGAGCGCCTCCCGGACCTCCCCGGCCAGCTCCCAGGCCCGCCGGCGGGAGGATCGCCGCGGCTCCGGTGAGACCGGCGTACCCATCGGGGCCGCCGGCTCCGCGGCCACCGCCGGCCTGACTCCCGGCTCCTCCCCGGAGAAGGATCTCCAGATCAGATCCAGGGCCCGCGTCTGCTGGCGGTGGGCGGCTTCGAGAAGCTCGATGCCGGCGCGGAGCTGCTCGTCGAGCTGCCGCTGGCGCTGCTCGTATTCATCGTGTGTCATGGTCGTGCGCGAGATTGCATCACAAGGGTGGCTGCCACGCAAGGCGCAGGAGCTGAGTGCTCCTTTCCGCTGGTCACGATCACCCGTAGGAGCACGACCAGAACCTCTCCCCGCCATTCCACCAACCTTCCTGCTCAGGGCAAAGTTGGAGTTCAGGGAACCCGTGAAGCCGGGGAACTGTTCCGCGTCTGGACCAACAGAACAGGTGATAGTCGCCGAAGTGAAGGTAAGGCGGAAACTGATCCAGTACATCCGTCTCGCCCGGGCCATAAGTCTCGCACCGAGACGCACCGCGCTTTGCTATGCCCATCCTAGCTTTCCTTCTCCCTGCCCCCACTCCTCGATTTAGGCTTGCTTGCGTCGGACCAAAGCGAGATACTGTTGTTGCATCCATCCTGGATTCGATACGACCGATGCATCCGAGGTATGGCCAATCCACAGAGTGCTGAGTCGGACTGGTTGACACGTACGCTGGGACGAACCGACGGCGCCACCCGTGCCGTCCAGGCAGCTCTTGCATTGGCAGGAGTCCTGGGTACTGTGAAGACCGAATGGCATAAGGAGCCACTACTGGTAGGTGGTTCCCTTATGGTATTTGTTGTTGCGGCGGCCTGGGTCGCAATCGGGGCCTACCTTCGGCGACGTCGGCCAAAGACATCAATAGTACCATTGGAGCCCCGCTCCACCTCTTCCTATCTCCGCAGCTTGTTGCCGTTCGAGAAAGGCGATCGGCTGCTGGGGCGGGATCAAGAGGTGGGACAGCTCCTAGTGCTACTGCGCAGTCTGGAATTCCGCTTCGGCTTCCTGAGCGGTGAGGCAGGTGCCGGCAAGACATCGCTGCTGCGGGCGAGAATACTGCCGGAGCTAGAGAAGGAAGGACGCCACGTTGTGTACGTGCCTAGAACGGGTAACGACCCCGAGGCAGCAATCCGCAAAGAGTTATGCGTCAGCATGTCATTTCCTGAGTTGCCGACTGAGCATGAGACGCTCGGCGAGCTGTTCCGCAAAGCTCTGGAGGCTCTTCCTGGTAAGTCGCTGGTGCTGATCGTTGACCAGTTCGAAGAACACTTCGTGGCGCAGGGGGCGCCTGGCAGCAAGGAACGGTTCGAAAAAGCGCTCATAGAGATATCCGCCCTCGAGCACCGTGTTCGCGTGCTTTTCTCGATACGCAAGGAATTCGTCGATGACCTGCTCGATCTGTCAAAAGTCATTCCATCCTTGCAGAGCACGCAGTGGCGCTTGCCGCTGCGAAACTTCGCTCCTGGTACCGCGCGCGAGGTTCTTCGCAAAGTGTCGCAAGAAGAAAATCTGCCATTCTCCGATGAGCTACAGGACATAGTGATCGTCGATCTGACGAGGGATAAACGCGTCAGGCCGGTAGAGTTTCAAATTGTCTTGACCACATTGCTGACGCAGGGAGTCGGGGAGTTGTCCATCTATCGAACGATGCAAGGCGCCCAAGGCGTGATTGCGCGATTCGTGAGTGACACCATCGAGCCTCCTGATCTCAAGGTGAACGAAGTCGAGCGTACTGTGGCACGGCAATCTTTGAGGGCCTTGTGTAATAAGCAGTTCACGACTCGCCGGCCGGTCGGCCTAACCCGTCTAGAACTCCTGGAACGTATCCTTGCGGAGATGCAAACCAGTATTGGCATACCCGTTTCCCGGACCCAAATCGAAGTCGCACTGGATCGGGTGCTGCGGCGGCTTGTAGAGAGCTACATTCTAATCCTGGAAGACCGAGATCGATTTAACCTGGTTCACGACTACCTCGCCTCGCCGGTACGCGATGCAACTGCAGGCATGGAGACAGTTGAAGAGCGTGCGAACCGTCTGCTCGAGCAGTATGTCGAGCAGGTGCGTGCCGATCGCCAGATCGTCATGCCATGGAAGACGCTGCGATTTGTGCAGCGCTTCGCCGGTGCGGAAAGCCTGGCCCGTAGCGACGCTTGGGCACTTTTACGCCGCTCTCGCTTACGCCACTACGCGTTTTTAGGTGGGGCAGGGCTGGCAGGGCTTGCACTCGTCACACTGATGCTGCCGTTTGGTGTGCGGTATCCGGCCGAAGAACAGATCAAGCTAAGTGGTCGACGCTTTATCAGCCGCGACGGGCGCCTATTGGTTATTTTGGACAACAATCAGGCGACAATCATGCGGCTCGATAGGCCGAAGTTCGAACTGCGCAAGCTATCATTGCCAGTGAAGTGGGTCGCCCCTGCCCCTGCAGGCGATTCGCTGCTCGCTCTAGGAACCGACCGTGCGCTCTATCGCGTACGGATTGAGGGGAATTTAAAGCTCGAAAAACTGATTGATAATGTCTCGTGGAGTGAATTTTATATCAGATACCGCTGGGCAGGGTTTTCTTCTGATGGATCATGGAGCTTCGCCACATCACCAGACGGTAGGGTTTATGCTTGGCCAGTACAAGGTAGGCCGCGCGAGATTTTCAAGATTGTCCTCACGAATGAAAGGCGTAAACCTGTTGATCCGAATAAACCATTACCAAAGGAGCATGCATGGTTCGATGAACCGCAACCTCCTGTTACAGGGCTTACCGCAAACGGCAGGTGGCTATGGGTTGTCGATGGCAACGGCCATCTCTATGTTTTGAATCCAAGCGCCGACTCTGGCACGCAGCCAACTGCAGTAGGGACCTTGGTCTCGTCCAACTTCGGTTTCGAAAAGTGGCAGGTAGTGGGAAGCCCAAATGGGGAATGGCTTGCATTTACCGATGACGCTGATCTGGTACGGGTTGTTAACCTGGCGAGAAATTCAGCTTCGGCTCCGGTCATTGCCTTGCGAATGTCTAGGCACCCTGGAGGTCTTGGAGGCATATGGTTTTCGCCAGATAGCAAATGGCTAGTAGCAAGAGCAACGTTTGCAAATTTTTATACGGTACAGCTTATTGAACCTATTTCAGCCCAAGCCTTTCCCGCGATCGACCTGCCGCAATCGTCCTCAGAAGAAGGACGTCAGACGGTAGTCTTCGATGCTGCTTCCAAGTATATTGCCGGCCGAGCGCAGGATGGCCAGACCTATATTTGGCAGCTTGCATCGCCTCCTCGGACCAATGCAAAACCTGGAGTAGAGCAACGAAGCGGTTACGAATACGGACAAAACGCATTTTTTTGCGCAAACGACTCTCGGGTTCTACTCAGTGCCCAAGACGGCAGCATCCATAGTGCCCGACTAGACCACTGGCCGTTGGAGTTCAAGCAAATCGGCCGGCTTGCTCCGTCTTTCGTTAACTTCCGAATGTCCAATGACCAACAGACAATCTTTGCCTACGACTCGGTGCGCTTGGCCGCAGGCACGTGCGAAGATCTGCGCACGGTTACGGAACATAACTCGAACATCTTCGAAATTGTAAGCGACGGCAGAGGCAATCTGGTACTGATCGGTGAACGAGATCTTTTGCGCTTAGGTCGCGCTTTTTATCTATGGGGTGTGCCAGTTTGGCGGATCGGCTGGCCAGAACTTTTGCCAAGTCTAGCTCGTAAAAACGAATAGGTAGCGACAAATAGAGATATGGTGGTTCTCATTCTTCCGAAGCTTGGCAAGGCGGCTAAAGCCGACATAATCACGTAGAGTTCTGAGAACACTCTGCCAGCCTAACAGGTGCGGAGCGAATAGGTATCAGGTGAGTAGACGTCGAGTGATAGGGAGGTCGGATGCTCTACATGATCCTGGAACGGTTCAAAGGGGACCCTGTTCCTGTCTACAGGCGATTTCGCGATCAGGGACGCCTGGCGCCCGAGGGGCTACGGTACGTCAGCAGTTGGGTCAGTCAAGACTTGCAGCTCTGTTTTCAGATCATGGAGTGCGACGATCCCTACCTTTTGCAGCAATGGATCGACCAGTGGAGGGATCTCGTCGACTTCGAGGTCACTCCGGTCATAACCTCGGTGGAAGCCGCCGCAGCGATCGCACCTCGGCTCTGATGGCGATACGGCCTCAAGGCGGTCCCAGCCGTTGCCGGGCTTCCGCCAGCAGGTTGCAGAAGAGGTCCCCCTGCTCGAGGGCGTCGTCCAGGGCCATGTGGCGGTGCCGCGCCGGGCCGAACCAGCGGCGGGGCATGGTCTTCTTCGTGGTGGCGCGATAGTCGGTGCCGAGAACGGCCATGGCGAAGGTCTTGATGTCGACCGCGGAGAAGGAGAAGGGGCTGCGGCCGGCGAAGCGGATCAGGTACCAATAGATAAAGAGGAAGTCGAACCCCGCCGGGTAGCCGACGAAGACCGGCGTGCCCGGCAGGGCTTCGAGCCAGGCGACGTAGCCGGCCATCGCCTCTTCGGGCGGCCGGAGGTCCTGCCGGCAGGCGCTCCACGCTTCGGGGCGGCGAGCCCACCAGGCCATCGTCTCGGGGTGGGAGGAGGCGCCGGCCAGCGTCTCCAGATTGGCGGTGAAGGTGCCGATCAGCGTCTTGTCGGCGCGGTAGGCCGCGGAGCCGAAGCTGAGCATCGAATAGGGACCGGGAATGGGCCCGTCGGTCTCGACGTCGGTGCTGACATAGATCTCCATCAGACGATCTCCTCCAGTGCCGCGGCCGCGCTCTTTTGCAGCCATCGGGTCAGGCCGGCGGCGCCGATCTTCCGCGCCGCGGCGTTCCAGTCTCCCCGTCCGCCCGGCGGTCGCAGGCGCCGGCAGCGGCTGCCGCCGAGGCTCGCCGCGAAACCCCGGGCGGAACGCTCGCCCGGCCGGTTGGCGTCGAAGGCCAGCCAGACCTCGCGGCCGCGGGCGAGCTCGGGCAGCCAGTCCAGCCAGCGGCCGATCGTTGCCACGCAGGGGAGGCCGGCGGCGGCGATCGACAGGGCGTCGAAGAGGCCCTCGACGAGGATCAGCGGGTCCGCGCGCAGGCCGTCGAGAACCGGGAACGCTCCGCCGGAGCGGCCGACGGTGAACATCTTCCCCTCGCCACGCCGGTCGTGCAGGTGCCGGCCGTGAACCGCCCGCAGCTCGTCCGCGGGTCCGGTGAGCGGCGCCAGCACCGCCGGCCTGCCGTTCAGATCGCCGGTGAAGCGGACTCCCGCGGCCTCGGCGACCGCGAGCGGCACCCGCCGTTTTTCGAGATAGGCCTCGGCCGGCGTGGCCATGAGGGGTACCGACCGGCGCCAGAGATCCTCCGGGCCTTCGCCCGTTCCCGGCAGTCGCTCGGCGTCGGGAGGGAGCATCCACATGGAGAGGGCCCGGCCGTCACACAGACCGGGGGCCGATCCTATCGTGATAGCCTTCACGAACCAGCGTTGCGAAAAAACTCGGGATCCCGATCGGCCCATGCTCGGCGCCGGTGGGCTGCTCCTTCCGAAGGAATCGACGATGCCAAACCACCGCTCCGCGTCCCCAAGCCGGTGCATCGCTCTCGCCCTTCTCCTGCTCGGGGGAAGCGCCGGCGCGGCGGCTCCGGGCTCGTCCCCGGACGGCGCGGTCCATCTCGTCCATGATTTCTTTCCCGGCGAGTTCGAGTCGGAGCGGCCGCTGCCGCAGCTCACGAAGGCGGGGAACGCGCTGTTTTTCGTCGGCGCCGATCTCGAGAACCGGCCAGAGCGTGTGGCGCACGGACGGCACGGCGGCGGGGACGGGCCGGGTGCCGATCCCCGGCGCTCCCGGGGCTCTCGACGGCCTCACGATTCTCGGCGCTCTCGGCGGGCGGGTCTTCTGGACGGCGAGCGTGGCGGCCACTCCCGACGTCACGCTGCTCCTCGCCGCCGGCGAAAGGGGCGACGCGGCCGTTCTGTTCACCGGCTCCCTCGCCAACACCCCCAGGATCCTCGGCCAGCGCCTGTTCTTTTCGCGGTGCACGATGACGGGCTGCGCCGTCTGGTCGACCGACGGTACGGTCGCGGGAACGGGGCCCATCCCCGCCCTGGCCGGGCAGAAAGTCACGACGGATATCTTCGAAACGCTCGCCGGCCGCTGGCTGGTCTTCCGCGCCGGGTCCGAGCTCCTCGCCTACGACGTGCAGCAGGCGCGCGTCCTGTCTCTCTTCTCGGGCCCGAACGTGGGCGAAGTCTTTCCGGTCGGCGAGACGCTGTTCTTCATTGCGCGGGGCACGCCGGACAGGGTCCTGGCGAGCCACCTCGGCTCGCCGGGAGAGGCGCGAGCGACGCTGGTCTTCAGCGGACCGCAGATCGGGGTCGCCGGGTGGAAGGATGGCCGGCTCTACTTCGTGCCCGAGAATGGGCGGCTCTGGTCGACGGACGGCTACCGCGAGGGCACCCGGGCCTACTCGGGCCTGCAGCTCGACTCGTTCAGCGTTCTGGCGGATCAGCTCGGGCCCGCCGGGCCGAAGACCTTGATTCCGCTGCCCGGCTACTACTTCGGAGGCCTGTTCGCGGCCGACGAGACCCGGCACGAGCTGACCGAGGTCCTGCACGAGTGCGACGGCAAATATGTTTGTCTGGGGTCCAGCATGTCGGGTGTCACCCAGGCCGGCGGCCGGAATTTCGTAGAGATCAACGGGCACCTCGCGCATTCGGATGGAACCCCGGAAGGATCGGGGTACGGCACCGGTCTCGCCAAGGTCGATGGCGGCAGCCTCGGCGTCGCCGATGGCCGCCTGGTGCTGGGGGCCGCCCGGCAGGGCGTGCGGCAGCTCTGGGAGACCGACGGCACGGCGGCGGGGACGAAGGTGCTGACGGACGGCACGCGCGATCGGCCGTTCCGCGTCCAGGGGCCGCCAATCTCCTTCCATGGAGCCCTTTTCGTGGCCGCCGACCGCAAGCCCGTGGGGCAGCAGCTCTGGCGGGTGGCCGGCGGGCGGACGGCGCCGATGACCGATCTGAAGCACCTGGCGACCGGCGTCTATCCCTACCAGGCCTTCTCTGTCGGCGATCGCGTCGTGCTCATCGGCGCTGAATCCAACGGCTGGGTCGCCGTCTCCGGCGATGGTTCGGTCGAGCTGATCCCGTACGACGACCCTTGCCCGCATGATCCCCTCACCCCTCCGTGTGCCCTCTCCCCGGTGCGGGTCGGGCGGCGTCTCGCCTTCGTCGAGGCGTCGCAGCTCTGGTCCACGGATGGGACCGCGGCGGGCACCGTCCCGGTGGCGGCTCCGGACGGAGTCATCGTGGAACCCGTCGCCGCTCTGGGCCGGCTGGGGGACCGCGCGCTGATCCTCACCCAGGACGGGAGGTTGTGGAGCAGCGACGGCGCGCCGTCCGGCGCAACGCGGCTCCTCGCTCAACTGCCGGTCGACCCCAATGAGCATCCTGAGCGATACGCGCCGGTCATCGCGCCCGTCTCGCTCGGCTCGTCGGCCATCCTGTTCCGGCACGCTCCGGGGACCGGCGGGCCGAAGTCCTCGGTGCTGGAGGTCTGGCGCACCGACGGGATCGCGGCCGGAACGCTGCTCCTGGCCTCGACGCCGTTCCCCAACGGCGCCTCGTCTTTCCTGAGCCCCGCCGTGGTCGGCGGGCGCCTCTTCTTCCGCTTCGCCGGCACGCTGTGGGTGAGCGACGGGTCGGCCGAGGGCACCCATCCCCTGCCGGAGCAGTTGCCGGGCGGCACCTTCGCCCTGGTGGCCGGCAGCGCTACCCTCTATGCCGGCGCCGGCTATCAGGACGACGACCTGACCCACGAGACGCTCTGGGCGATCGATCCCTCGACGCTGGCGGCGAGCCTGCTGGGGACGTTCGGCGAGGTCGACACCGGCGCAACCGGCGCGAGTCTCGGCAGCGTCCTGGGAGACACCCTCTTCTTCGCGGCCACGGACCCGCAGGCTCCACAGGCGGGCGAGAAGGTCTGGCTCACCGAGGGCACCGCGGCGAGCACCCGCCGCCTGCCGGCCCCTCTGGGAGACCTGACCTCGTCGGCTTTCTTCACCGTGGGCGACCGGCGCTACTTCACCGCCTGCGAGGCCGAGCACGGCTGCGAGCTCTGGTCCACCGGCCGCCTCGGCGAGGACTCCCGGCTGGTCGCGGACCTCTGGCCGGGCCCACGAAGCAGCGATCCGTATATCATGGCGGTCGACGACAAGTCCCTCCTCTTCGCCGCCACCGAGCCCACCACCGGCCGCGAGCTGTGGAAACTCGATCGATCGGCGCTCCCGGCGAATGGCAACGCCAACGCCAACGCCAACGCCGCCCGGGCCTGGGCGCCGGCAAAGCCTCTGGTGTCACCGCGGCGGGCGCCCCAGCGGAAGCGCTCAGGGCCGTACCGGATTTGACGGGAGGCCGCACGTCCACCTTACCCCTCTGTATGCTACTTTGGTGCTACTCTTGCCGGGGAGGAGGTGGACCATGATCAAGGAGATCACGCTGCGGCAGGCCGGAGGGTCGGTGACGGCGACGCTGCCGAAAGAGATGGCGGAACGCCTTCAGGTCCGGCCGGGAGACCGGATGTTCGCCGTCGAGACGGAGAACGGAGTCCTGCTGACCCCTTACGATCCCCACTTTCACGATGCCATGCAGGCCTTTGCCGAAGTCCGGCGGCAATACCGGAACACGCTCAAGAAGCTGGCGGAGTGAATGGTGGGGGAGCCGCGCTGGCTGACCCGGCCGATCGTGGACGCGATTCATTCCGAGCTCCTGCTCGAGCATGGCGGCGCGACCGGCATCGCCGCCGGAGGCGAGGACCTCCTCGAGTCGGCTCTCGCCCGTCCGAAAAACCGCCTTGCCTACGAGCCGGACTCGGATCTGGCGGCTCTTGTCGCCGCCTACCTCTTCGGTCTGGTCAAGAACCACGGCTATCTGGACGGCAACAAACGCGTTGGCTTCGCGGCGGCCGCCACCTTCCTGCTGCTGAACGGCTTGCGGCTGACGGCCTCGGAAGCTGAGGCCTACGACGCCGTGATTGGAGTCGTGGACGGATCGCGCACCGAATCGGACATCGCCGGCTGGCTCCGAGGCAGCACGGAGACCGCTCGCTGAGGCGATAGCGCCTCGACTGTGACGGCGGGCCGGACGGCTTCCACGGGCGCGGCGTTGAGCGGTAAACTCCGCCTCATGAGCCCACTCACTCGCCGCGACTTCCTGGGCGCCACGGCCGTGTCCGCCGCCGCGCTCGCCTTTCCACAGGTCCTGCGCTCCGACGACAACTTGGACGCGATCCAGGCCGAGATCGTCAAGCGTCACGCGGAGGGCATCGCCCGCCTCCAGGAATGGGTGCGGCAGCCTTCGATCGCCGCTGAGAAGCGGGGGATGGAGGAGGGGTGCGCGCTCCTGATGCGCTTCGCGCGGGAGGCCGGCTTCCAGCAGGTCGCCCGCGTGCCCACCGACGGCCAGCCCGGCGTCTTCGCCACCCTGGACGCCGGCGCGGCGCGCACCGTCGGCCTCTACTTCATGTACGACGTCAAGCAGGTCGATCTCGCCGAGTGGTCCTCGCCGCCGTGGGAGGCGAGGATCGTCGACAAGCCCGGATTCGGCAAGGTCCTGGTCGGCCGCGGCGCGGTGAACCAGAAAGGTCCGGAGGCCGCCTTCCTGGCCGCTCTCCACGCCATCCACGGCACCGGTCGCAAGTGCCCGGTCAACCTCGTCCTGGTGGCGGAGGGGGAGGAGGAGATCGGCTCGCCGCACTTCCGGCAGGTGGTGCGCCGGCCCGAGGTCGCCGCCGCCCTCCAGCGCTGCACGAGCGTCTTCATGCCCGCGGCGTCGCAGGACCCGGACGGCACCGTGACGGTGTCGCTGGGCGCCAAGGGGGTGGTCGAGCTGGAGCTGGTGGCGAGCGGCGAGAAATGGGGGAGGGGTCCCAAGAAGGACGTCCATTCGAGCAACCGGGCGCGCCTCGACAGCCCGGCCTTCCACCTCGTGCAGGCGCTCGCCACCCTGGTCACCGCGGACGGCGATCCGGCGATCGAGGGCTTCGCCCGGGCCGTCCGCCCGCCCTCCGCCGCCCAGCGCGAGATGCTCGACGTGGCATCGAAGCGCCTGGACGAGGCCACCGCCAAGCGCCTGCTGTCGGCGGACCGCTGGGCCCACGACAAGCCCTGGCGCGCCTCGCTTGAGCGCTTCCTGTTCACGCCCACGGTGAACATCGAGGGTCTGGTGGCCGGCTACACCGGGCCGGGCGGCAAGACCGTGCTGCCGCACCGCGCCGTGGCCAAGCTCGACCTCCGCCTGGTGCCCGACATGACCTACGAGGGCGCCGTGGCCGCCCTCAAGGCCCACCTTGGAAAGCGCGGCTTCGGCGACGTCGAGGTCAACCCGAGCGGCGGCTACGATCCGACCAGCACGGAGGCGAACACGCCCGTGATCCGCGCCGCGATGTCGGTCTACCGCCGCGCCCACCTCGACCCCATCCTCTGGCCGCGCAACGCCGGCTCCTATCCCGGCTACGTCTTCACCGCCGAGCCCCTCAAGCTCCCCGCCGGCCACTTCGGCCTCGGCCACGGCAGCGGCGCCCACGCCCCGGACGAATACCTGGTGATCGAATCGTCCAATCCAAAAGTGATGGGATGGGACGGCGCGGTGCGGTCGTTCGTGGATTATCTGTACGAGCTGGCGACGGTGGGATGAGCCGGGGGCGGCTCAATCGTCGCGAGGTGAAGCACGATGTCCAAAGTTTCTAAGCGGCCTTCCGTGGTGATGCCCACGACGGAAGAAGACCGGGCCATCACTGCGGCGGCCAAGAGCGATCCTGACGCTCAGCCGCTCACGTCAAAGCAGTTGAAGGCCATGGTGCCCCTGCTCGCACGCCCGACGTCGGAGAGTAAGAAATTGGTTCTCTCTGAGTTCGGCACGGTCGTTCCCGAGATCGCTGCGGCCGTAGACGAGCTGTTGACCTCCTCCCACGATCGGCGGACGAAAGACAATCTAAATTCCTCCAAATCCTAAGAATTGAAATCCAGCCCATTTAGAAGGATCCCGTTGGTCGAGGTTCTTACTTTCGAGCAAATCCAGTTCTGCAGATCTGAGTGCATTAGCTCCATCCTTACCTGCACGGAGATATTCATAAAAATGAACCAAGAGCTCGCTTGCGGCAAGGTCATGAACTTCCCATAAACTCGCAACCACCGCCGGAATGCCGCGACCTAGTGTAGTGGGTCCGATGTTCGGCAACTTCTGTTATCCTTTCCTGGTAGGGAATACCTCCAGGAGGGAACATGAAGGTAGCTGTCTCGATAGTCCTTTCGCCTGAGGAGAGGGCTGAGCTTGAGAAGCTTGCACGTGGCCGTAGGGTATCCGTGCGCGTGGCAGAGAGGGCGAGAATCGTCCTGCTGGCTGCTGAAGGCAAGCAGAACCGAGAGATTGCTGAGATTTCTGGTGCAGCGCGACGGACAGTTGGTGTTTGGCGCCGTCGTTTTGCCGAGAAGCGGACCGTCGGCATCTTGAAGGATGCCCCTCGGGCCGGGAGGCTGCCTTCGATTGGCGAGGATGTAATTCGGGAGATCGTGCGCAAGACGACGCAAGAGACGCCAGTGGCGGGAACGCACTGGAGCACCCGTAGTCTGGCCAAGATGATGGGGCTGAGCCCGAGCACGATCGGTCGTGTCTGGAGACGTCATGGCCTGAAGCCTCACCTGACTCGAACCTTCAAATTGAGTCGGGATGCGAGGTTCGTGGAGAAGTTGGAGGATGTCGTCGGTCTTTACCTGAACCCTCCAGAGCATGCGCTGGTTTTCTCTGTCGATGAAAAAAGCCAAATTCAGGCGCTCGACCGCACCCAGCCAGGCCTTCCCCTTGTGCCGGGCCGCCATGGCACGATGACCCACGACTACAAGCGCCACGGAACGACGACACTGTTCACTGCGCTCAATACGCTGAACGGGAAGGTGATCGGGACCTGCATGCCGCGGCATCGCCATCAGGAGTGGATTAAGTTCCTGAGCCTCATTGACCGAGAGACCCCGAAGAGCCCGGAGATTCATCTGATCGCGGACAACTATGCGACTCACAAGCATCCGAAGGTTCAAGCTTGGCTGGCTCGCCATCCGCGGTTCAGGATTCATTTCACCCCAACCAGCGCCTCATGGCTCAACATGGTCGAAAGGTTCTTCCGTGACCTGACAGAAAACCGGTTGCGTCGGGGCATCTTTCGCAGCGTCGCAGATCTGGTTACGGCGATCCATGAGTATCTGGCTCGTCACAACGAAGATCCCAAACCCTTTATCTGGACGAAGACCGCAAGCGACATCCTTGAAAAGGTCACACGCGCTCGGCAGGCTCTGGTTAAGGACACATCTGTTTGACCCACTACACTAGAATTGGCTGTGCAATACCGAAGCTGTAATTTCTCCGCCCTAGGCGCTCAGTAGTTGTGCTGCAAGCTGAAAGAACAACAAGGCGCGTAGAGTCGCCTATAGGCAGCGTGTCAGGATTGGGGCTTCCATCATAAGTAGGATTCCAAGGGTCCCAATGGCCAGAATAGTGTAGAACCTCATGTCTGTCCGATACAGGGGTAGTGTGAAAGCCGTCAGCTTCCCGGCCCGAGAAAATCTCGGACCCAGGATAGAGCTGATTAATTGCTACCGCTTCTGATATAGGGCCAGATAGGGAGATTTGGTTTGCACTTTGCTCTCTGGAATAAGGTCTTATAAGGGCATGTACAGTCCAGTGACTATGATTAAGGTGTGGCGGATTGCGTTCTCGTTGAGCCAAGTATAGGCTGGCGCTAGTTATATACGACAATGAATAATTCTCGATCAAAAATTTACCTGAAGACTGGCTCCTTAAAGCTGCGAAGGGGATTTTGGCAAGAGGTCCGTCAGGTACTATCACTAGGTCCTTCGTGTCTGCCAGCCAGCGCTCGATAGGTTTGATCAGAATTCCGTGCAAAGTCTCAGAGATCTCTTGCGCTCGATCGGGTGAATTTTGGCCTATTAATCTTACCCATAGTGCGGCATAGCTTTCAAGCATTTTGGCATCGATGGAGGCTGAGTAGCTACCTAGTTTGTTATTTTTGATGACCCATATAATAATTCTGTCCTTGAGTAGCTTGTATTCAAGGATTGTGGTGTGATCGGGTATCTCACGTTTGATGCGATCGAATGGAGCGAAAACGTTTGTTTTCGAGGAATCGAAGATGCGGTCGTGTGCGAGGTTTGTGCGTGCAACTTCTAGCAGGCTGCTGAAAATCGGGCTTGATGGCAATTCTAGTGGTCCAGAGCGAGGCTTGGGGTACCTGAAGAGATGAGAGCCGGGAGCGCGAGCAGAATCCCAGAGTGCTCTGGGAGGGCTTTCGGCCTGGCTTCGGGTCGCTTCCGGCCCCTGTTCCTGCTGTTGTCATGCCGCCTCCGCCAAGTTCCGCATTCGGATCAGGTTGTAGGCCGCCGCGGCGAAGACAAACATCCAGCCGCCCCGGTCCACCCCCTGATGCCGGGTCTTGCGCATCAGGCCGATCGTCTTCATCCAGCCGAAGACTTCTTCCACCCGCTTACGGATTCTCTGGCTGATCGCGTACCCCGGATGACGCGTCGTCCGGCCATCGATTGCGCTTTTGCGTCCAGCGGTGTTCTGCGCCACGTGTGGGGTGACCTCGAGATCCCGAGCCTGGGCCACAAAGTCACGGGTGTCATAGCCCTTGTCCGCACCCACTGTTACCTCTCCAGATCCTGCCGTCCGCGCCAGCATTTGCAACGCCGTCTCTCGTTCCGCGGTCCCCGTCGCCGACGTCAACTCGGCATCGACCACCAAGCCATGACGGTTTTCCATCAGAACGTGGCCCATGTAAGACAACTTGGCTTCGCGACCTTTGCCCTTCTTGAACAGCCGGGCTTCGGGATCAGTCGTCGACTGGTGGGTCGCGTTGGAACGCTTCTCCCCATGGAAATCCACCGTTGGGTTGCCAGGATCATCCGGCGGAGGGTCACCGCCTGGACGCTCTTTCGGCCGGAAGCTCTTCTGACCCGCCCACGCCTCGATCAAGGTGCCATCCACCGTAAAGTGCTCGGTCGACAGCAGATGCCGTTTCTTCGCCTGGGCGAGCACGCGGGTAAAGAACTCCTGGGCAATGTCGCCTTCCAACAGCCGGTCCCGATTCTTGCTGAACACCGTCGGCACCCACACCCCATCATCTATTCCCAGGCCGACGAACCAGCGGAACAACAGGTTGTAATCCAGTTGCTCCATCAGCATCCGCTCGCTTCGGATCGTGTACAGCACCTGCAGCAGCAACGCGCGCAGCAACTTCTCCGGTGGGATCGACGGTCGCCCCACCCTCGAATACAAGCCTTCGAAGGCTGCCGAAAGCTCCACCAGCGACTGATCGACCATGGCCCGGATGGGACGCAGAGGATGGTTCTCGGGCACCCGCTGCTCCAGAGAAACGTAGCTGAACATCGCTCCCTGCTGCCGGTCGTCTCCACGCATCTCTCAACCTCCCGGAATACGGTAATTTTACCGCGATCCGGGAGTTTTTCAGCAGCCTGCTAGGGCAGTAGGAAGTTGGCCATGAGAAGAAAATGACGCCGCCTTGTAGATTGTAGATATGTTGTAGTCCCGATCGAGTGTGCTGCTAGCGCCCGTCTTCTGAAGATGGAAAAAATCCACTCCCTTAAGGGAAGGGGGTGCCAAGATTATGAGATCACCTTCGTTAGGAAACAAGAATCGGATTGGTTGAATTAATTTATCGTACAGCTTTAGCGAAGAGAGTCTAGGGGTAGTGACGCTATGATTGGCGTAAGACTTGGCGGAGCCCTCGATGTACTGCCGTCCTATCGTGCCTAGATTAATAAACTTTGCACTCCCGTTGCGGAAGACCCATGCGGATATAGCGTTGCCCGACACGTTATAATCTACAAGTACTGTCAACCTCGGTAAATGGCCTGTAAATTCTTTGCTCGAATATAATCGTCGGCTGGTTGTGGCCATGCCCAAAGCCATCCTGAATGGGTAGGTGTACCCTGACTTGTTTGGGAGGAGTATAAAAGTTCCATGATAACGTTCAGAATACTCAAAAGCTTTTACATTGTCGTTACGGCTCAGTGCCAAATAAGTCAAGCGATCGAATAAGCCGTCAAGGTCTTTGTGTCGATTGGGAGAGGAGGGGAGAGTTAATTCTTCATAAGCATCAACTCCTCGGGTCAGCTCAGCCTCTTCTGAGGCAGATTTATGGCTCAAGTTGAAAAGTTCCGCTCGAAGAGCGTAGTACTCTGTTGAGTGCTTCTGGTCGTACTTGTTATGATCTTCTATGGAAGTTGTTAAGGCTTCAATGCATGGATTTACCGGTGGACTGTAGCTGGTTCTGCAGAGAGCGATTTCCTTTTCTATTGCCAATCGCCGCCTGAGTAGAGGGTCAATAATCCCCTTCATGGTTCGATCGAGATCTGCGAGGTCCTGTCGGGCCGCTGCTGTATTCTTGGTCAAGTAGTCAGTGCTAAATTTTACAAGCAAGGTGTTTGCTGCAAGAGACTTGTTAGAGAGTTCTCTGGCACCCTCTAATGCCTCATTGAGGAGTCTGGTTGCGGCTTCGGGATATGTCGTCGAAAAATCTTCCGCTATATCGGTAAAAAGTTGAAAAAGAAATGGCGAAGCTGGGATATCTGAGAGAGCTCTAAGGGCAACGTTTCGATGGAACCAGTATGATTGACCCAGGGCCTCTTCAGTTTCCGCCAAATATAGATTCGCTTCTCCATCAAGTTCCTCTTGTGAATGGTACAGGGCTAACGGGGTGAGGATTGTTTGAGCAAGGGCGTAATTGTTTCCTCTAATTTGAGAGATGCCTTCTTCCAGGATCAAGCTGGTATTTAGCGAATTGTATATTGAAAGATTCGCCGTGGCGCGGATTTTATCTGTCAAAGTTTCCGATAAGTGGAGAGCGCGATTACGGGAAGCAATTTGGGCCAGTGCAAGATTAGCCCAGTACTGGCACGGGCTCCCGGCTAGGGTGAAGTAATTTGCGGCTAACTCAAGCAATGCTTGGGCGTGCTCGATTCTTTCTGTATGAAAATACTGCATTCCTAGTCGGTAAGCTTTATGGCCCTCACGTAGGTAGACAACGTTTGTATCTGTCTTAGCCATGTCAATAACTTTGACCGCATCGTGCAAGGTTTTGTCATAGTGGAGAATGATGTTCCCTATGCGTCTCGCGGTTCCGAGCTCTTGGCTGGCTTCTTCTGTGAGTCCCTTCGATGAGAAGTCTGCCCATCGGCCAAGGATTTCCTCCATAGTGTCTTCTTGAGCTATGGGGTATAGTTTAGTGGGGATATCAATTACGCTGCCGGATCTTATTTTCTTATTCCACACTTTCCCCCAGAGTTGCCGAGGAGACGGTCTGTGAAGTTCCGTCAAGTGTTCGCGAGCCTCTGCTGCCCAGCCTGATTGCGGATCTAGGTGAAGATATCGTATCCAAGCTCGGCGTGCTTGGTGGAACAGCGCGCATTTCTCTAATGCCAGGGCAAGGTTGAACTGTGCTTCAGGTAAAGTCGGATCTCTATGGACTGCCCGGCTGGCCATTTCCAGAGCGATAAATGCGCCCGGAGGATCAGGTCTAGTCCAAGCTAGATAACCTGCCGCCAGATCACTAAGGATGGTTGCGTCTTGCGGATCGCGGAAGGCTGCTTCTTCAAGAAGGGAAAGAGCATCGTGAAGTCGTCCAGAATTGGCCTCTAGCAAGATCAAAGAGGCTTTATCTGCTGTTCGCTGCGCTGTCGGACTCTGCTTGTAATCTTCCTCTATCTGTTGTGCGATTCGTGCTATGCCACGCTTGTTAGCGATCTTGGTCTTTGGCGGGCCCTTATAGCCGTAGACGATTCCGTCAAGGACTTGTTGAGTTTTGAACTCTAACGGGAAGTAGCCAAAGCCCGTGAGTCTTCCTCTCAGAGGGCGCGCCACTTCAAGCATTGAGATTAGAGCGGCGCGATTAGCCGAAAGGTGGACCCGATTAACTATTAATTTGGGTTGGGCTGTTATGAGGGCTACAATTAAGGTAAGCCCAGGGCATACCCTGAAGGCCAATGTGTGAAACCAATTGCCGGCTTTTCGCCGTGACCCGAACCTAGTGGGGTGTACGATAGAACTAGATACTTGCTTCATGGGAAGATTCCTGAGATTCTGCCTACCGAGAAGTTCCAGTCGCTTCTCTGAAGCGGCTGAGTTTCCCTACGCCCAGAGCAGGTTGACCTGGTAGGCCTCGAACTGCCGGTCGGCGGTGAGGATTTCCAACCCCTCCAGTTGGGCTTGTGCGATCAGAAGGCGGTCGAAGGGATCCGTATGATGAATCGGCAGGCTGCCTGCGTGCAGCGCATGGCTGTGCTGAATGGGCAGAGGCGAGGTGCCGCTCGTTTCCATCCGGGAGAAAGCCAGCAGTGAACATCGAGAAGGATTCTCAAGACCGGAAGAGGGCCAGCACCTTGTCCGGCGGGGGTGCGTCGAAATCTTCGGGGACTTCGAAGAGCCCCTCGTCCTGACCGAAGACCCGTTGCGGCTTGGGCTCGATCGGAACGAGCCTGGCAACCGGCTTGCCCGCCCGGGCGATCACGATCTCCTCGCCGCCGGCTACCCGCAGCAGCAGACGGGACAGGTGCGTCTTGGCCTCATGGACGTTGACTTTCACCATACCAGGATATTTGACTAAGGAGTGGGCTAAGTCAAGGGGTTGGAGATCTTCTCCCGGACGGCGGGTCCGAAGCTCTTGACGGGCTCCCCGCCGGCGCCCTGCCGGGCTCAATGAACGTGAATTACCTGTACGAGCTGGCCGCGGTGGGCTGTGAGCCGGGGAGCCTGCGCGACAGAAATCTAAGAGTCAGAAAAGGGATCTATGTTTTACAGCAGAGCTGTGACTCCGCTTCATTTGACTTTACCTATTTGACTTACCCGCTGGCCAGGCGTAAGCTTTTTCGAGAGAGTGCCGCTTCCTCTCTCCTCCCTCCCTTCTCAGTGCTCTGGTGTTCCCCAGGTCCACTGACCTCGGCAACTCACTTTCAAGGAGTCCATCGATGAAACGATCTGTTTTTCTGCGGTTCGCTCTTTTCCTGCTCATCGCGGCCGCCTTGTCCGTTCCGGCGATCGCCCAATCCACCGACCGCGACCATCCGACCATGCTGAAGTCCTCTGAGATCACCGGCGACCTGGACGGCAGCGGCAGCGAGTATTTTTACTCCTTCATTGCGGGACCTGGAGAGTTGACGATGATGGTGGACGTCAAATCGTCGACCGGTCAGGCCCTGCTCAACTATGAATTGCTGGACAAGAACGCGGCGACGGCGATCGTCTGCTGCGAGTTTACGCAGGCGGACGGCGACGGTCTGAGCGCACGAACGGTCAAGAGCGTGACGGTTACCAACCAGCAGCCGGTCGTCCTCCACGTCACCGTTGGAAAAGCGGGCAAGGGAACCTATCGGATCCGGCTCAGCGGCGCTCAGTCTTATCAAAAATAGGCACCTCGTCCCCTCTCTCTTCAGTGGCCCTGCGCTCCCGCCGGCATGCGAAAGGTGAAGCGGGTCTCGTCGGGAGAGGAGGCGACCTCCAGGGTGCCCTGGTGGGCGCGGGCGATCTCCGCGGCGATGTAGAGGCCGAGCCTGAGCCCCTGCTGGCCGGGCCGGGCGGAGGCGCGCGAAAAGGGCTGGAACAGGTGATCGACGATGTCGGGCGGAATCGGCTCGCCGAAATTGGCAACGGAGAAGCTCGAAGCCGTCCTCGTCGCTGCGCGCGTAGACCCGGACCGGATCCGTGGCGGCGCCATGAACGAGCGCGTTGGCCAGCAGATTGGAAAATAACTGGGCGATGCGCTCGCTGTCGCAGGCGACGGGCCGGCTCAGCGCGAGCTCGCTCCGGATGGCATGGTCCGGCCAAGCGGTCTGCAACTCGGCCATGACGTGCTCCAGCATCGTCTCCAGATCCGTTTCGATCACAGGGCCCAAGGGGAGGCCGCCGCCCAGCCGGCCCCGCGCGAAATCCAGGAGGTTCGCGATCAGTCCGCTCATCCGCGCGGCGCTGCGCTTGATCCGCTCGACGGGGGAGATGGCCTTCTCCTGGAGGGGCATCCTGAGCAGCAAATCCGCGCTGGCGTCGATCGACGCCAGCGGATTGCGCAGATCGTGCCCCAGGACGGCGATGAACTGCTCCCGCAGCTCGGCAACCTGTCGTTCGTTCCGGAGGTCCTTCTCGCTGACGGCCAGCCGTTCCTGGGCGTCGAGATGGAAGGCGATCAGGCTCGAGAACAGCTTGAACATGCCCAGGCTCTCCGGCGTCTTCAGGCGGGCCGGACGGGGATCGATGGCGCACAGGGTGCCGAAAAAACGGCCGTCCGGACGATAGATCGGCACTGAGATGTAGCTCTGAAAGCCGTACATCGCCGGCGTTGGGTGGCCGCAGAAGGCCGGGTCCTCCGCGACGTTGTCGATCACCACGGGCTCGCCGCTGTCGCGGATCTCGTCGCAGATCGTGGTCTCCACCCGGAGCTCGCCGCCCGGCTGGAGGCCGAACTCGATCTCGTCGCGCACCGCACAGGCGATCCAGCGGTCCTCGGTGACTCGCGATATCGCGGAGAATCCCATGCCCGTGGTGCGGCAGACGACCTCGAGCATCGTCGGGATGATGTCGATTTTGGCAATCGCGGCGAGATCGTCGGCGAAGTGGTTCTCCAAGCTGTCTATCCCCGTCCGGGCATCTTAGCTGCCGCGGGCTCTGGCCGTCGAGGGGGAGAGGGCCGAGGGAGCGGCTCGGCCCTCCGATCTCAGGAAGACTTCTTCGCCCCGGACTTCTTGGCCGGCGCCTTCTTGGCCCGGGTCTTCGCCGCCTTCTTCGCCGCCTCGGAACGCTCCTCGTGACCCTTGGTGCGCGCCGCCCTGCGCGCCGCGGCGGAACGTTCGGCCACGGTGCGCTTCGAGGCCGCCGACTTCGCCTGCTGGGAGAGCGCCTCGGACGAGGCGGCGGAGTGCCCTTCCTTCTTCAGCGCCGCGGTCGTCGCCTTGGAGCGGGCCGGCGAGACTTTCTTCTTCGCTCCCTTCGCCCCGGCCTTGTTGTCGGCCTCCGCCTTGTGGCGCGTGGCTTCCGAAGCCGTCCCCTTCTTGGGCGCCGGGAGCTTCACGCCGGCGCGGCGCGCTTCCGAAAGGCCGATCGCGATCGCCTGCTTGGTCGACCGCGCGCCGTGCTTGCCCTCCTTGACGTGCTCGATCTCCTGGTGGACGAACTCGCCGGCCTGGGTGCTCGGCGATTTCCCCTCGCTCTTGTCCTTCTTGGCCTTCTCGATCGTCTTCTTCTCGGGCATGATGGCGGCCTCCTGTCGCTGTGCGCTGTGAGATCTTCCGGTCTTATTTTAGTCTCATTGTGCAAAGTCTGGACCAGCCGGGCTGACGGTAACGGTATAAGCGTAGCTGAAGTTCGGGGTTGATCGCTCCTCCCGACACGGTCGCGGTATAAGGGCAGGAGGCGTCGCTCGAGTCGTCGGGGCCCGGCTGCTGCTGCTCGCTCAGGACTCTCCTCCTGGTTGAAAGGTTCAGAAGGGCGCGTACTGCGGGGTGTTCTCGCCCACGAAGACCCAGGTATAGACCGTCTCATCCCAGTCCGAGGGCTCGAACTTGTGGGAGCGGTTGCACGACGGACACTGCAGCCGCAGGCTGTCGTGATAGATGTCCAGGAACTCCTTCCGGGTGAAGGCGCGCCCCTGGAAGCGCGGGTTCGATTCGATGAACTGGACCAGGCCGACCCGGTCCGCGTGGGTCATCATGATGTGGTCGATGTCGAAGTCGACGAAGAGCTTCGTGCCCCGCTTGACCTTGGCGCCGGTCATCACGGTGTCGCAGGTGGGGCAGGAGAAGGCCGCCGTGGCGCTCCCGCCCGTCTCGATGCGCAGCTCCAGGACCCGCTGCTTGCGCCAGCCCGGACGGTCGAAGCGCTTGTCGTGGGTCTTGCGCTTGCCGAGGATCTTGCCGCCGCCGCTCTGGGCGCTGCCGGAGCCGGCGGCGCCCATCGGATCACCCGCCGAGGAGGCCTGGAGCCCGTTCAGGGTGTCGACGGCGAAGTCTTCCGCCTCCTGCGAGGCCAGGAGCTCTTCGCCGGTCAGCTCCGGCGTGACGTCGGTGATCGTCAGCACGACGTCTTCGGAAATCTGGATCGCGGCCGAGGCCGTCTCTTCCAGGGCCACGGCCACGAGCGCGTCGAGGAGCGGCCCGTGACCGCTCGGGTCGGTGTAGAGGACCGGATCGTTGAGCGCGTAGGCGTAGCGGTTGAAGCTGTCCTGGACCAGCATCTGCGAGGCCAACTGGCTGTCGGCGCTGGCGAAGCGGCCGGTCCACGGAGAGTAGTACCGGGAGCTCGCGTAGTAGAAGCCGCTCGCGTCGTACTCCAGGCCGCCGTACTTGGGACGGAAGGTGTCGTTCGCCGCCGGGGTCACCGTGGGCTGGCCGAACGGTTTGTACTGCACCCCGGCGTAGGCCGCCCCGCTGCCGTCGGTCACCGCCTGGGTGCTGGTCACGAGATCGCGATGAAAGACCAGTTGCTGTCCTGAAACGGGTTCTCCCGAGCCGGCGGCGAGGGTCACTCCGAGCTGGCGGGCCGGCCGCGCCAGGGCGGAGCCCGCCGGCAGGCTGGCGGTCATCGCCGCGAAACGGCCGCGGTTGTCGGTCAGGTAGAGCGTGGACTGCGCCGTGCCGCCGTTGGGGAGCGTCACCTCGAAGTCCGGGGCGGGGTAGAGAACCGCGTGATCGACCGTCTTGCCGTCGCTCTGATAGATCACCTTCGCCACCCGCCGGCCGGTGAAGTCGTACAGGTTCTGCTCGGCGGTCACGCCGCCGACCTGGAGCTGCGACAGGAAGTCCTGCACGCTCCAGGTCAGCCCCTGCCGGGTGGTGACCCCGCCGGAGGTGACGCTCTGCGACTGCAGGTTGCCGTTGGGGTCGTAGCTCGCGCTGTACACCGGCGCGCCCGCCGCGGTGGCGCAGTTGGTGGGAGTGACGGCGCTCGCGCCGGTGGTCACCTGGGCGCCGCTGTAGGTGAAGCTCACCCCCTCCTTGAGCGTCAGATTGCCGGCGGGATCGTAACAATAGGTCAGGTTTCCGGCCGGGCCGCCGGCGGTCGCCAGGCGCCGGCCGGCGTAGGTGTAGGAGCTCCCCTGGTTGGTGGCGGACGCGCCGGCGCGCCCCGCGCAGAGGGAGTTGCCGGAGTTGCCGGTGAAGTTGCAGTCGAGGACCGTGTCGATCGCCGAGAGCTGGTTCCAGCCCACGACCGCGTTGATCAGCGAGCCGCCGCCCGCGTCGGTCACCGTCTGCGAGCTCACCCGCCCTTCCGGGTTGTAGCCCCAGGTCTCGCGCGCCTGGTTGCCGAAGACCACGCCGGACGGCCGGCCGAAGGCGTCGTAGCCGCTGTAGCTGGCCCAGGGGGTGAAGCGGCTGCCATCGGCGGCGTACTGGATGCTCTGCAACTCGCCGTTGGCGGCGAAATAGCTGGCCTGCAACACGGGGCGCAGCCCTGAGATGGCGGGGAAGGTGCGCGTCAGGGTGCGCCCCTGGGGGTCGTAGGAGGTCGCGAGCTCGAAGGTCGTGCCGCCCAGGGTGATGTCCTGGCGGGTGGAGCGGCCGTAGGCGTCGTAGCCGTACTGGTAGCCGTCGAGCAGTTGCTGACCGGCGTCGTAGACCGCGGCCGTGGAGCGCTGTCCTGCGACGTTGGTGCCGCCGGACCCCGACGGCACGTCGTAGGTCATCCGGATCACCGACTGCACCTGGCCGCCGCCGGCGCTCTGGGTCTGGGAGGTGGCCCGGTGCAGACTGTCCCAGGCGTAGGTGATCGTCTGGTTCTTGGCGTCGGTCTCCTGCCACAGATCGCCATGGGGGTCATAGGTGTAGTTGCGCGTCCCGGAGTTGCTGTCCGACCGCTGCACCACCCGCCCCAGGCCGTCGTAGGCCAGCCCTTCGATCACCGCCGGGGAGGCCGCGGGCGCCGGGGTGGTGGCCGAGGTGACCCGCCCGAGCCCGTCGTAGGCGAACGTGGTGGTTCCGCCGTTGCGCGCCAGGGAGAAGACCCGCGCCTTCGAGCCGGAATAGCGCAGAGTCGAGGTCACGGTCTCGGCCAGCGAGGTGCCCGCGGCCTCCACCGTGGTGACCACGTTGGGCGAGCCGTAGGTCCAGGTGGTCGAGACCTGGCTGGTGGTGCCGTTGACGTCGGTGAAGGGGGAGGTGAGCGAGGCCGGCCGCCCCAGGGCGTCGTAGCCGAAGACCTTCCACAGCGGGGTCGCGGTCGACAGCGTGGGCAGCGAGCCCTGGAGCACGTGCTTGGCGTCCAGGTACTGGGTGCGCGTGACGATCGTCTGGCTCTGATCGTTCATCGCGCTCGACGCCACGGTCCGTCCCAGGCCGTCCACCTGGGTGCGGACGGCGGTCCAGGCGTTCCCCGTCCAGGCGTTGAGGGTCTGGCTGACCGTGCCCAGGGTGGCGGAGGAGGCATCGATCGAATATTCCGTCGTTCCCGTGGTCACCAGGTTGGCGTTGCCGGTGAAGAGAGCGGCGGCGTAAGGGTAGGTCGCGGCGTCCACGCAGTTGGCCGAGGCGCTCGCCCCGCCCTGGATCGGCCCCTGGGTCTGGACGGTGCGGCCGAAGCCGTCCACGCAGGTGTTGACGACGTTGCCGTTGGGATCCTGCTGCGCCACGGCGGTCCCGAAGCGGGCGTCGTAGGCGTAATGGATGGTGAGCGGCTGGGTGTCGCCGCTGGCCGCGGGCGCCGGCGTGGCATAGCTCGCCGGGAAGGTCTGGAAGCCGGCGTCGTAGGTGGTGGTGGCGGTGGTGCCGGCGATCACCGCCGCCGGCGAGCCGCTCATGTCGGCGGTGGTCACCGGCAAGCCCTGGGGACCGAAGGTCTGGTAGTCGCCGAACCAGATGGCGTTCCGGTCGTCCCAGCCCAGGCTGGTGGTCTGGTTCCAGTGGGCGTCGTAGGCGTACTGCTGGAGGGTGAGATCGTTCGCCTGCCAGGCGCCGATGTTGGTCAGGCAGGAGCTGTTGGCGGTCTGCTTCGTATATTGCACGAAGCCGAACAGCCACTGGCTGGAATTCGCCGGGAAGTAGCTGGTGCAGGTGTAGAGCGGCGTGCTCGGGCTGTTGGCGTCGCCCGGCGCCGAGATCAACTGCGGATTGCCCCAGCCGTCGAAGGCGAAGGTCTCGGTCACCTGGCTGCCGAGCTTCAGGTCCTGGCGGGTGGAGCTCTGCGGCGAGACGAAGAAGACCTGGGTGGCGTCGCTCTGATAGGTCTGGTTGTTGATCGTGCAGGCGGTCTGGCTCTGGGAGTCCAGGCAATTCCAGGTGAGATCGGTCTCCTCGAGCCCGGCCGCGCCTGCCGCGCAGGTCGCGGCCGATTGCTGGTTGCAGACCGCCTTGCTCTGCGGCTTGCCGTTGTAGGGGAACTGCTGGTCGTAGGTGGTGGTGGTCTGGGCCTTCAACTGGGGATCGGTCTGGGTGATCGATCCGTAGCCCAGGAATCCCCGGCCCACCAGGTTGAGCAGCGCGTTCTGATAATAGTAGCCGTAGGTATAGGAGTAGCCCTGAGCCGAGTTGACGCTCGCATTGTTGCTCTCGGTGTAGCTCGCCACGACATACTGGCCGCCGCGCACCTGCTCGACGGGGTAGCCCTGGACCAGGCTGGGGAAGAGCGGCACCGGATTGTAAAGGTTTGACAGGCCGCGGACTCCGGCGACGCCGGACCCCGTGGCGGCGCTCTCGCCGTAGACGCTGGGGTTGGTCAGCGGCTGGTAGACGATGCTCGTCTGCCCGCCATAGCCGTCGGTGACCGCGACCATCATGTCGGCCGCCGCGTTGCTCGAGAGCACCGCGCCGCCCGACGCCGCCCAGTTGAAGGCGCTGGTCTCGCTGTTGGCATAGAAGACGTCGGTCATGCCGTCGCCGTTGAAATCGCCGACGAAGGAGGATTCGACGCTCAGGTTCTGTGTGATCGCGGCGCACTGCGACGGGTTGGCGGAATTGGCCACGCAGGTGAAGCCGGTGCCCGTCCCCAGATAGAGAGTGCCGCTGGTGTTGGAGGCGGAGTAGAGGTCCGCCAGGCCGTCGCCGTTGAAGTCGCCCACCCAGGTGGCGCCGTTGGAGAGGTTGAGGCCGGTGATCGGGTTGCCCTTCTGGAGGCCGCTGCCGGTCCCGTAGTTGATCGTCGCCGTGCCGGCGCCGCCGACCAGCAGGTCGGCCAGGCCGTCGCCGTTGAAATCGCCCACCCAGCGCTGGTCGCCGGAGATCACCACGCTGCTCGGGTCGAGCGGCACGCCGGCCGACAGGGTGGTGTTGGTATTGCCCGTCTCCGACGAAAAATAGAGCGTTCCCGAGCTGGTGCCGAGGCTCAGCACGTCGGCCCGGCCGTCGCCGTTGAAGTCGCCGACGAAGTTCTGCCCCTGGCCCAGGCTCACGTTGCTGAAGCTCCCGGCCTTGACCAGCGTGGCGCCGTTCGACAGATAGATCGTGCCCGAGTTGGTGCCCGCGGAGGCCACCAGGATGTCGGTCATGCCGTCGCCGTTGAAGTCGCCCGCCAGCAGAAAGTCCTGCTGCTGGATGCTGATCGGCGCGCAGTTGTTGGCGCAGGTGAAAGGGTTTCCACCCCCCAGGTAGAGATAACCCTCGCTGGAGTTGGCGACGTAGATGTCGGTCTTGCCGTCGCCGTTGAAGTCGCCGAAGATCTGGTACGGGTAGTCGTCGAGCTCGAAGCCCAGGCTCTGGCCCGCGGCGAAGCCGGAGCCGGTCGAGAGATAGAGCTGGGCCTCCTCCGGTCCCACCAGGATGTCGGTCAGCCCGTCGCCGTTGAAGTCGCCGACCCACCCCTGGTTGGAACCGATCCCGGTGCTGAGCTGCACCGGATGGAGGCTGTTCCCGCCGGAGCTCCAGGTGAAGGTGGTCGGCGGGAAGCAGTCTCCCGCGGCGTTGCATTGCGTCAAGCTGGACAGGCGGCTGCGCCCGGTGGTCGGGGCCGCGCTCGCATAGGCGAAACCGTAGCTCATCACCCCTTGGGCCGGGCAGGTCGCCGGGCCGCCGCACTGCGCCGGGGTGATGCTGGTCGTGATCTGCGCCAGCAGCAGACTGGTCTGGATCAGTCCGCCGCCGAGGAACTGGACGAGCGGATCGGGGCGCTGCCGGTAGTAGAAGCGCACGGCGCGCGAGGCGGGCGGTCCGCCCTGGTATGTATAAGTGATCGAATCGAGATAGACCTGGCCCGAGCCGGCGGCGGAGAGAGTGCCGCCGCCCGCCTGGCTGGGGGTCTGGGTGTAGGCGAGGGACATGGAGTTGCCGTTCAGGTCGGTGACCGTGTCCATCAGCCAGGCGCGGACCGATCCCGCGAGGCTGCCGGTGAACCGGCTCCCCTGGGCGAGCACGGCCGAGCCTCCCCGGGCGCCGAAGGTGCTCACCGTGCCGTCCTTCTCCTGCAGGGTGAAGCTGCACGGTCCGGAGCCGCAGGTGCCCGCCGCCACGATCCGTTTCCAGCTCTCCTTCTGGGTGCGGTACTCGGGGTTGCCGTTCTGGGTGCCGACCTGCACCAGGCGCTGGCCGTTCAGGCAGAAGCGGTCGTTGGCGTCGTAGCTCACGCCCCCCTTGAAGCCGTCGCTGACGATCTGCGCGGCGCACCGGGTGATGCCCGACACCCCCTGCAGCGCGAACCCCACCCCCAGGACGCCGTTGCGCCCGCCGCTCGAATAGACCACCGAGAGGTTGGGCGCCATGCCGGCGGTGCCGGGCGGCACGGTGAGCTGCACGGTATAGGAGGCGCTCCCCTGGTTGACCGAGAAGCTTCCGGCCGCGCTGCCCATGGCGGTGGTGGTGGTGGCGGCGGCGGCGGCCGGCCCCGGCGCCGTCATCAGGGCGATCAGTGCCACCAGCCCCATCGAGGATGAGGTCACGACGGGCTCACCTCCACCGTGAAGGCATAATCCACCCCCGTCACGGTCTCCTGGGTGACGGTGGCGCTGTACGGACAGTCGACGTTGAAGCCGGCGGACGGCAGATCGCCCTTGTTCTGCTGGATCGTCAGCAGGTAGTCGCTCGTGATGTTGAAGATCAAGGTCGCATTGCCGTCTTCAAACGAGCACAGCACCACCGCCGTGCCGCCCGGCGCGACGCTGCTGGTGCCGTCGGTGACCATGGCGTACCCGCTATAGCTGGGGTTGGGGAAGCTGTTGAGGGTGATCCAGGTGGGGAGCTGGTTGATCAGCGTGATCTGCACGTAGGGACCGTTGACGCAGCCGGTCTGCCCGGTGGCCGTGGCGCCGGAATCGTAGACGGTGATCGTGGGGTTGAGGCTCGTCCCGTTGACCGAGGCCGGGTCCACCGTGACGAAGTAGGCGTCGCAGCCCACCGGATTACCATTCAGGTTTTGCAATTGCGCGAAGGTGATCGATTCGTTGCCGGTCACGCTGACGTTGTAGATCACGACGAGCTGGTCCTGGCCGTTAGGGAGATTGTAGGTAACCTGGCCGCCGCAGCCGCTCGGCCACCCCGAGGGTCCCTGGGCGGAGAAGGCCTGTATGCTGGTCCCCGAGTCGATGTTGGTGGAGGAGGCGACGGTGAGGTTGCCGCCCGTCTTGCTGCTGGACTGGCGTTGAATCGTGCCCGAGGTCTGGTTGTCGATCGTGCACACGATCGCATCGCTCGAAAACTCGGGGCCGCCGGGACTACCGGGACCTGCCTGCTGCGGCGAATCGCTCATGATTCCTCCTCGTTTGAATACGGCTTTACGTGGTCGAGGCTCGGTTCGATCGGTTCCCAAGGGACCGGCCGTTCCGGACAGGGTCGCTTTGTTCGTGGTACGTCGGGTGGGCCGGATTATAGTCCAGCCGGCCCAAGAGTCCCAGCCGTGCCCGCCCGAGCTTTGCGCTGGAAACTTTGTTACAATGCTTCTATGGTCCCACCCTCCCCCAGCCCTTCCGTGGAAGAGCACTTCCAGGACCGCGCCCCCCAGGTCCGTGCCATCTATGACCGCATCCTCACGGCCGCCCGGCGGCACGGCGAGGTCACGGAGGACCCGAAGAAGACCTCGATCCATCTGAACCGGAAGACCGCCTTCGCGGGGATCGCGACCCGGCGAGAGAGCCTGATCCTCACCCTCAAGCTGGACCAGGACCTTCCGAGCCCGCGCATCGCGAAGCACGAGCGCGTCTCGGCCCACCGCTGGCACCTGGAGATCCGGCTCACCGATCCCGAGCAGGTGGACTCCGAGCTTCAGGGCTGGATCGGGGAGGCTTTCCGGCTGGCCAAGCCCTGAGCCAGGCTCCCGCATCCTTAAGGAGAGGGAGGACCTTGCACCACACTCCGATTCGACGAGTGCAGCGAGCTTGGTGAGCGGCGACTGCCAGCCGGCCTCGTTGTCGGCGGCTGGCGCGCCCGGCCGGCAGCAGTCCGTCGGGCACGGCGAGGATCTCGGTGCCGCGCCGTCCGCATCGGAGGGCGAGAGCGCGTGGGTAGGATCACTCCAGCGCGGCGTCCCCGGTAGCGCTTCGGCTCGGTGGAAGCACCAAGAGGGAGAAGGCCTAACCAAAGGAGACTTTAGAAATGAGAAAGAAGCTGACGCTGAATCGGGAAACGTTGCGGCACCTCTCGCTCCCAAGCCTCCGCGGCGTCGCGGGCGGCGATACCGAGCCCTCCTGGTCGAACGACGTTTCGCGCTGCTATTCCGGCCAGGTGACCTGTAACTGCTCGCAGGATTGCGCCAACACCAATAATTCGTTCTGCGATTGTGCCATGTAGGGGCGGGAGAGAGTATTTCAGCTAGAATGCGTAGCGCCGGGGGCGAGTCCCCGGCGCTACTTTGGGGGACGTCATGAAGAAACAGATGAAGAAGCTGGCGCTCAGCCGGGAGACGCTGGTCAGTCTCGAAGCCAACCTCGGGCAGGTTGCAGGAGGTTACACGGCACGCTGTCAATACAGCGGTTACGGCACCTGCACGACTTGCGATAATCAGACCTGCGGGACCAATTTCTGCTGACACCGGCAGGGCGGGGCGTTCGCGCCCTGCCCTGCTGCCCACATTGAGTCAGGACGCGACCTTCTTGTGGGCGCGACGGGAATCCGCGCGCGTCGGGCCGCAGTAGACCAACCGGTGGCACTAAGCGTCTTTCTAGGCTGAGCGGCAGGTCTGGGCTAAGATTGAGCAGATCGTGGAGCATGGTGCCATGGAAGTTACCTTCAGCTTGCCGGAGGACATTTCCGACTCTCTTCGAGGGCGATGGAAGATATGTCGCGCGACACCTCGGAGACCGTTGCCGTCGAGGGGTACCGCACGGGTGCCTTGAGCGAGACGCAGATCCGGTGGCTGCTGGGGTTGGAGACGCGGTTTTTGAGGTCCATACGCTATTCAAGGAGCATCGGGGTTCCCTTCTCTACGCGCAGGACGATCTGGAAGAAGACCTTGCCACTCAGCGGGAGTCTCGGAATCCTGCTGGATCGATGATCGTTGTTGCTACATGATTTCAGGAGAAGCTATGGATAATGATGCCGGCTGCATTATTTTTGTTCTCATGGCAATCGCTCTCTTCGTCGGTTTGGCAATTCTAGCTGCTCAGAATAGCGGGCGAGCCAATGCACTTCGAGAGGCGCAAGAAGCCTATCAGTCGAGTCTTACGGCTCTCAAGGCATCTCCAACAGATGCAGACCTCAAAGGGACTACCCTTCAGAAGGGGCGTATCTATTCCAACTTAACGCGCAATAATAAAGGCGTCACGATGTACGATGAGGTCGCCCTCATGAATGACATCAACGCCGCGTGTGCAGGGGCAGGAGCCTCTCAGCCAGCAATGAATAAAGATAGATCTATAGATGAACGGCTGGCCCGCTTGCAGCAACTCAGGGAACGTGAGCTGATATCGGCACAAGAGTATGACCAGCGGCGAGCAGAGATTATCAAAGAAGTTTGATCTCGTTAGTCCTGAAGAGCGTGACTGATGTATCACTCCGGCGGATCGCCAGGACGCAGTGCACCTACTCTACTCACGAAATCTTGTCAGGCCTAGGCTGGGCGGGAGAAGCGCCTAGAGGAGTTCGTCCTTTTAGTAGGGCCGGCCTTGCTCAACGCGCAAGCCGATCTGGAAGACGGCCCCGCCGCTCAGCGGAGTCCGGAACCCTGCCGGACTAGTCCAGTAGTTGCCGTCCAATCTGCGCGCAGTGTAGACTCGCGGACCGGAACATCTATCGAGCAACGTTGAGGCGCGTCCTACAACAAGATATCTGCGCTGACTGGAGGAGCTCCTGTGAAAAAGCAACTAGTGGTCGTCGTGAGCTTGGCGCTACTGGTTCTCTTGGGGCTGGGCGTCTGGTACTACCGTGAGCGACTTCTTAAAACTGCGTTGGTGGACCTTCAAGCTCATCGCAGGGAGTGGGCAGACGAAGTGAAAGTGGCAACGGTGACTTCGAGAATTGCGCTCGGTGATCGGATCGTTGCACTCCAAAAGCTAACGCGCCGTTTGGACAGCATGCAACCGCCCGATGCTCTTACGGTTGCCTACAAGCTTGAGAGGGATTCGGAAGACACCACCATTCGGGGCACTCTAGCCTTTATGGAGCAAGACCCTCAGGCTGGCGATTTACTTAAGACGGCTGCCGAATTGTCCAAGAAAGAAGCCATCGAACTCCTTCCTCTTCGCCGAAGGTTCTTTCCTGAGGAGGTCGCGGCGGAAGAGGCGATCGAAGAGGAGCGGAAGCAGCAAGAGCAAAAAATCGCTGAGGAACAGCTCGCAGCGGAGCGCAGGGAGCATGATCGCATAGCGGCTGAGAAAGAGGCTCAGCGCCGCCAGCAGGAAGAAGTGCAGCAGGCCGCACGAAAGGAAGAACTGCAGGTGGCTGCGCGACAGGAAGAAGTGCAAAAGGCTATACGGAAGGAAGAGGCGGAGAGAATTGCCCAGGCCGAGCACGACCACCAGGCATATCTCCGCAAAAAGGAGGTCGAGGAGGCGGAGCAGGCGAAGCTACAGGCGGCGTTTGATGCTCGTCTTCAAGCGTGGCGACAGGATCACCGCCAACGATTCTCCCCTCTTGCCCGAGCGATCAGTACAGAGGCAGAGGCCTTTGCAAAGGGTGAGGATCTCTACCCCGGGTGCAAGCCTCTCGCAGACGCCTTGGCGACTTACGAGAGAGGTCCGGCAAACACTTGGCCGCCCGAACTGAGGCTTCAGCACGACCGGCTCCTTTTGGGGGTGCACGCCGCAGTAGAGTCTTGCCCGGTCAACAACCGCTACAAGATGGGCCAGAGCTTAGCCGTGATTAGGGAGGCTGTTATCGTCCTCCAGTAAAGAGGCACCCATGCCCCTCCTCCCCCTCAACCCTGCTGCTCCGTCGGCCGCACCAGCACCTCGTTGATCGCCATCCGGCGCGGACGGGTCACGATGTAGGTGATGGCGTCGGCGATGTCTTCGGACTCCAGGCGCTCGATGTGGCCGAAGCGCTGCATGGCCTGCTCGGCGATCTCCGGACGCAGGTGGGTGGTCAGCTCGGTGGAGACCGCGCCCGGCTCGACCAGCGAGACGCGGACGTGCCGGCCGGTGACCTCCTGGCGCAGCGACTCGCTGAAGGCGCCGACCCCGTGCTTGGTGAGGTTGTAGACCCCCGAGCCCTCGCGCGCCACCCGCCCGGCCACGGAGCTGATGTTGACCAGGTCCGCCACGCGCCGGGGCTCGCCCTGCGCCGCCTTGAGCAGGTGGGGGAGCGCGGCGTGCGCCGTGTAGAGCAGCCCGAGCACGTTGAGGTGCACCATCCGCTCCCACTCCTCGACCGGCGCGTTCTCGATCGGGCCGAGGAGCATCACGCCGGCGTTGTTGATCACGATGTCGAGCCGTCCCAGCTCCGCCACGGTGCGCTCCACGGCGGCCTCGGCCTGCCGGCGGTCGGTGACGTCGGTCTCGAAGGCGACGGCGCGCCCGCCTTTCCCGGTGATCTCCGCGGCGAGCTGGTCCAGCCGCTCCTTGCGCCGCGCCACCAGGGCCACCGCGGCCCCCAACCCGGCCAGCGCGCGCCCGGTCGCTTCGCCGATGCCGCTGCTGGCGCCGGTCACCAGCGCCACGGTTCCTTCCAAGGGTCGTGTCATGAGAGTCCTCCTCCGGATGGGTTTTGCAAGAATTTCGAAAGGCAGGCCAGCGGCCGTCGCGTTCGCGGACCCGCGCGAGATTCGTGCAAAAAGCCGGCCCGGGTTCCTGGCGCCCCCGGGCTATGGATGGCGAGAATTGAAAAGAAGCTCGGGCGGCTCTGAGCGGCCTCCGGATCACGCCAGCTTGCGGGCGACGATCGATTTTGCCTCGTCCATCATGTCGGCGATGATCCGGGCCGCGGGTTTGATGTCGCGGATGTGCTTGGAGCCCTCTCCCGTCGGCATCCCCATGGCGTCGAAATTTCCCGTGGTGTCCGGGGTCGGCGGCAGGGCGCTGAAAGTGGGCATGGGGACGCCCGGGGTGGCGAACGAGGTTCCGGGGAAGAGCAGGGTGGTGCCGATCACGCCGGTGGGAGGGAGGGCGCAGATCTCGTCCTGCTGGCCGATGGCGGCATCGATGGCCGGATTGCGCAGCACCCGGTAGGGCTGGCAGGGGACCTCCGGCCCGAAGAGGGTGGTGATGACCGTCGCCTGTCCCCGGGCCTGGGTGATGCGGCGCTTCCACTCGGGATGCGCGTAGGCCTCGGTGGAGGCGACGAGCCGGGTGCCCACCCAGACGCCGTCCGCGTCGTGGGCCAGCGCGGTCACTACGTCCGCCCCGGTGGCGATGCCTCCGGCGGCCAGCAGCAGCACGTGGTCCCCCACCGCCTCCCGGACTTCCCGGAGCAGGTCGTGGAGCGGCGTCGTGCTCCGGTTGTGCCCGCCGGCCTCCTTGCCCTGGATCACCAGCCCGTCGGCGCCGGCGGCGAGCGCGGCCCGGGCGTCCTCGGCAGAGTGAACCTGCGCCCAGAAGGGGATGCCCGCGGACTTCAGGGATGCCGCCCAGGCGGCGGTGGGGAGCCCGAAGTGGAAGACGACGAGGTCCACTTTGGACGCGACCGCGATCTCGAGGTGACCGTCGACGGTGATCGGTCCCAGGGTCGGGGAGGTGGCGAGGAAGAAGTCCACTCCGAACGGCCGGGAGGTGAGGGCGCGGATCTGCGCGATGCGCTCGGCGAACACGGGCGGCGGCTCCGGCGCGACCCCGAGCACGCCCAGGCCGCCGGCCTCCGAGACCGCCGCCACCAGCTCCGGCAGGGCCACGAACCCCATGCCGGCGCCCACGAACGGGTGCTCCAGGCCGTGCCGGTCGGTCAGCCGGGTCCGCAGGTCCGGCCGCGGGGACCGGCCGTCCTCGCGCGCCATGCCCGCCGCGCCCGGCCGCGCTCCCAGGGCCAGGGCGGCTCCTCCCACTCCCACGGTCTGCAGCAGACGGCGGCGCGTCAACGTTTCCGATTTCTGTTCGGTCTTCCGGTTGCTCATCCTGAACTCTCCTCTCCTGTGGATGCCCCGAAGGGCGGTGATCCAAACTGAAGGAACGTTTCGGGATGGGAGAAACCCTCAACCCAGCAGCGCCGCGACCTGCTGGCCCAGCTCCTTTACCAGATCCTCGACGTGGGTCAGCGCCGGGCCCTCTTCGGCGAGGATGGCGGCGAACGCCGCCTTGACGTCCCTGGCCTGGACCGGGCCGGCCTTGGGGTCGGCGTCCTTGAGCACCAGGCCGATCAGCCGCTCGGCGGCGTCGAGGCGTCCCCAGAGATAGTCGTTCTCGCGCCACTCCCGCTTGAAGAAAGCGCCGAAGTGGGCGTCCGCGACCCCCTTGAGCTTCGCCGCGGCGGTGTTGCGGCCCAGCAGGGTCGAATCGTTCGGGCTCATCCGCACGATGTGGAGCGGGCGCAGCTCGCCGGCCTCGGACAGGCTGGTGGCGGTGTAGATCATCGCGTCCCAGAAGGGGAATCCCAGATAGCGCAGCATCACCTCCTGGCGCTGGGCGGGCGTCCAGGTCGCGGTGATCGTGCGGAAGTCTTCGTAGATCCTGGCGTGGATCTGGTCTTTGCTGTCGCGCAGGAGGGCGCCGAGGCCGTCGAAAATCCGGTCCATCATGCCCTGGTTCTGCTTGACGAAGGCGTCGGCGAATTTCTGCAGGTCCTCGCCCTTGGCGATCGGATCGGTCAGGTTGAGCGGAAACTGGTCTCTCAACGGCTGCACGAGAGCGTCGCCAAGGTCCTTGCTGGAGGCATCGATCAGGTTTTTCAGCTCGCCGATGCGGTCGAAGAGAGCCTTCTTGGCCTGGTCGAGCTTCTCGCGGGGAGGGCCGTCCTTCGCGGCGTAGAGCTGGTTGATCCCCTGGAGGACGAAGGCGAAGCGCCGGCGGGTGTAGCCGAGGTCGAACAGGTTGAGCAGGTCGCGCCGCGCGTTGGCGTCCACGTTGCCGCCGATCAGTTGTCGCGTCCGCGCCCAGACGTCCACGATGAGGCGGATGAGGAAGGCGACGTTGCTCTGCTCGTCCCGGTAGTCGCAGACCTGGCAGATGCCGTTGGCGAACTGCTCGACGATGGAGTGGGCGCGGAGCTGGAGGTAGGGATCGTAGAGATATCCGGCGCGCCGCTCCGCCTCGAGGTCCAACTGGTTGCGCAGGTCGCGGAGCTCGGCGAGCGCCTTCACTTCCATCTGCTGATCCAGGGGGATCCGGAGCTCGTGGAAGATCCCCTCGATGTCCTGACGGGTGCGCGCCACCAGCTCCTCGACCCGCTGTACCCGCTCGTTGAAGGTGCGGGCGGCGATCAGCTCCTCGAGGATCGGCTGCGAGGAGGCGACGCTCGACAGGCCCGCCCAGACGGTGCCGAAGAAGTGCGGGGGATCGCCCTGCGGGTTGCCGACCTCGCCGCCGGGGTCCGGCTGGAGATAGAGCAGGTAGCGGCTCACCTCGGACTCGGCGCGCAGCTTGACGATGGCCTCGATCGCCGGCCGGAAGGGGTAGTTGTTGAGCACGCCGCCGTCGATGAAGTAGGTCTCTCCCGGGTCGGCGCCGGAGAGCTGGTAGGCGCGGAAGAACTCCTTGGCGACGTCGGCCGGCAGCTTCTTCTTCAGCTTCTGGGCGTCGGCGAGAGAGATGGGCGGAAAGGCGCCGGGAAACGAGGAGGTCGCCCGCGAAGTGAAGGCGAGGATGCTGTTGTAGTCGGGGCCGAACTGATCGGCCTGCTCCTCCGGCAGGTAGCGGAAATTCAAGATGTGGCGGTTGCGCCTTTCGCTGACCGTCGGCGGGTCGGTGATCGTCATGTACTGGCGGTAGCCGTTGTAGTCGGTGGTGGTCACGAAGAGCTGGAGCTCGTGACCCACCGGCATCAGCGAATTGCGGCCATCCTTCGGCCGGTAGCTCGACGGCGCGCCGTCCATGGTCTCCAGGGCGTCGAGCAGCCAGCCCAGCATGGCCTCGCCGTCGAGCGGCGCCGCGGGTTTGTGGCGGAAGAGATCGCCCAGGAAGCCGCCCACGTGCAGCGCGTCCTTGAAGATGGAGCCGCCGAGGAGTTGCTCGATGTCCCCTTTTTCGAACCAGAGATCGCGCAGGGCATCCTGCGAGAGGTTGTGTGCCAGTGCCTTGCAGAGGATGACGCCATTGATCCCGCCGGCGGAGGTGCCGGCCACGACGTCGATGACCACGCGGGGGAGCGCCGCGTCCGGAGACCGCCGCTGAACGTCCTTCAGCACCTGCCAGTAGACGTGCTCGGTGGTGTTCTCCGGCAGCGTGTTGTTCTCCGGATCGTCCTCCAGGGCGCGCGAGGCGATCACCAGCTTCTGCAGCTCCTTGGTCATGCCGTGCATGTAGATGGCCAGCGACACGCCGCCATAGCAGACGAGCCCCAGGCGGATCTCACGGACGTTGCCACGGGGAGTGGAAGCACCGGATGCGGGTGTGGGCATAATGGGTCCTTTCTTTCCGGATTGGACAGACGAGCCGGCGGGCTTCCTTAGTTTATTGGTTTCGCGGGCTGTTAAGCCAGTCCGGGCCGAAGTCTCGAGCACCTCTTCCGCCCGCCGGATTTCAGGGACCGCCCCGAAGCGGTGCGGATGGGCCCCTCGGCTCTCCGGGTGCGCCCCCCGGTTTTTCGGCCGCGCCCCCTGGTTCTGCGTCTCTGCCCCCTGGTTTTCCGAGCGCGCCCCCTGGTTCTGCGTCTCTGCCCCCTGGTTTTTCCGTGGTGCCCCTGGGTTCTCCCGACGCGCCCCTTGGTTTTGCGGTCGCGCCCTTCAGAGTGGCGGTCCGCAAAACCAGAGGGCAATACCGTAGACCTGAAGGGCAGAGATGCAGACCTGGAGGGCGCGGACGCAGACCTGGAGGGCGGACGCGCCCGGCCAGGGGGCAGAGCCGGACAATCAAAGGGCACAGCCGCAAAACCAGCGGGCACAGCCGAAAAACCAGCGGGCACGCTCAGAAAACCAGGGGGCAGAGCCGAAAAACCAGCGGGCAGAGGCGGATTCTCAAGGGGCGGAGACGCACGGCCAGGGGGCGCGGGCGGCTCGCTTCAACTCCGATCGCCGAACAGCCCGCTGAGCTCGGCGAAGGGCGTGGCGCCGGCCAGGCCGTCGAACGATCCAGTCTCCGCCAGGGTCCGCGCGGCGCGGAGGAAACCTCCCCAGGCGGCCCGGGCCAGGGCGGAGCCGACCGAGATGCGCCGGACGCCGAGGTCGGCGAGCCGGGAGACCGAGAGATCGGGGCTGGGAGCGCCGACCAGGACGTTGACCGGCTTCGGCGCGACCGCCTCGACGATCGCCGCGATCTCCCCGGGGTCCTTGACGCCGGGCGCGTAGAGGCAGTCGGCGCCCGCCTCGGCGAAGGCGGCGAGGCGACGCAACGCCAGGCGGTAGGCGTCCGGATGGCCGACCAGCCAGGCTTCACAGCGGGCGGTGAGCACCACCGGCAGGCCGGAGGCGTCGATGGCGGCACGGGCCGCCCGGATGCGCTCGATCGCGAGGCGCTCCTCGTAGAGCGGGGAGGCGCCGTTGCCCGTCGAGTCCTCGATCGACAGGCCGGCGACGCCGGTGGCGATGCAGAGGGTCACGCTGGCGGCGACCCCCTCGGGCTCGTCCGCGTAGCCGGACTGGAAGTCCGCGTTCACCGGGAGCGAGGTCGCCGCCGCGATCTCGCGGATGTGCGCCAGCATCAGCTCCCGGGGAAGGGCGCGGACCTCGTCGGGCAGACCGCGGGAGAACGCGAAGCCCCCGGAGGTCGTGGCGAGCGCCTTGAAGCCCAGATGCTGGAGATAGACCGCCGATCCCACGTCCCAGGGATTGGGCAGGACGAAGCACCCGGACTCGTGCAGCCGGTGGAATTCGGCGATGGCGGACGGCTGGGAGGGGGCGGCGTCGTGCATGAGCTGGATGCTATCACCGGGCGCGAAAGCCTCGACCGGGTCAGCCCCTCAGCAGCAATGGCTCGGCCGCGGCTTTCGCCTCCTCGTCGCCGTGAATGTGATGTATAGGAAGTACTCGTCATCGATGGGAGCCAGAGTGGTCGTGTCCGAAGCCCCAGGAGGTAGAGATTTGACCGCGAAATACTTTTTCACGATCGCGGCGAACCTGCTCCCGAAGCCGGGATAAATGGCGGTGGGCTTTCCATTGACGTCGCAGGCCAAGCATTATGGCCTGGGGACACGGCCCGGGGGACGCGGCCCGGGGGACGATCCGGAGGCGGCGGACTCCGGGGCTCAGACGTATCTTACCGGAGAGGCACGTTCCAGGCGCCGAGGTCCCCTCTTCCTCCGCCGGTCCAGGGGGGATATACTTATGCTCAAGGTTCGATTTCATTGGGGAGCTCTATGTCTGTCTACGACGCCGTCGCACGGCGGGATACCGCGGCATTCGCCCGGCGCTACTTCGCCGGGAAGGTTACCCTCGACACGTTCCTGGAGTACTCCGCGGGTTCGGGCGATCCGCTGATCCTGGCCCTGCGGGACGCTCTCGCCCACGAGCCCGCGAGGGGTGGATGGCTGGGGTGGCGGGAGCGGTGGTGGCAATCCCGGTACTGGGAGCCGGTCGAGCGGCTGCTGGGCGAGCTCGACAAGGGGGCGGCGGGGGAGGTGCCGGCGGAGCGCGTCTACCCGCGGATCACTCTCTGGAGTCTGGTCTGCGGCGCCGCCTTCCTGCTGTGGGCCGGCCTCTTCGCCGCCCGGCATCTGGACGCGCTCCTCACCGAGGTCTCCCGCGGCGCGGCGCTCTCCTACTGGAACGCGCTGGCCGCCTTGACCCTGGCGATGGTGGCCGCGACGGGGCTCGAAAGCTGGATCTACCGGCTGCGCCTCTACCGGACGCGCAAGCTCAAGACCGGCGGGGGCTCTGGAAAGCTTTAGAATTGCGTCTCCTATGCTTCGAGAGCTCTCTCCGGCCGATCTCCACAGCTTCTACGAAGACGGCTATCTCATCGTCGAGGGCCTCTTCGCGCGCCAGGACGTGGCGGCGATGGGGGAGGCGGCGGAGCGCCTGCGGGCGGTGGGCCGGGAGCTCGCCGCGGCGCTCCCCGGAGTGGACGGCGACGACGTCAAGTCCGAAACCAAGGACGAAACCAAGGACGAAACCAAGGTCGAGCACGCCGGCAGCCAGTTCGTCTTCAGCGGCCCCGGGGGGCCGCGCCGGCTGCTGCGGGTGGTCTGGGCGGGGGGCTGCGAGCCGGCGTTCCTCGCCGCCGGGCGCGATCCGCGGCTCACCTCGATCGTCGGCCAGATCCTCGGCTCCGCCACGGCGGTCCATCTGCTCAACCAGTTGCACGCCAAGTATCCCCACGACGGGCTGGAGTTCGAGCCCCATCAGGACAGCGAGAACCGGCGCTATGGCACCCCCGAGTGGCGCGACGTCGACGGGCGGGGGAGCTACGTCCAGGCGGTGGTCGCGATCGACGATTCGACCGCCGAGAACGGCCCGCTCGTCTTCTATCCGAGGAGCGGCAGCCAGGGCCATCTCGATCCCGCCACGGTGCGGCGGAGCTATCAGGACCGCCCCGGCGTCCCCGCTCTGCTCGCGGCGGGGAGCGCCGCCTTCTTCGGTCCCTACGTGGTCCACCGCAGCGCCGAGAACCGCGGCACCGCTCCGCGGCGCATCGCGATCAACGGGTTCGCGCTCCCGGGGGCCAACTCCCGCTGGTATTTCGGCGCCGGAACCGGCGTGCCGGTCGAATTGATCCAGCTCGAGCCATGACGGAAAAAAGAGTGGTCTACCGGCTTCCCGGCATGGACGCCGTGACCGTCCGGCGGGACCTCGAATACCGGGCGACGGATACCGGCGCGCTGACGATGGACGTCTATTCCCCCGCGGAGAGCGGAGCGCCGGCGCCCGCCGTGCTCTTCGTGACCGGATATCCCGACGCGGGATTCCAGAAGATGCTCGGGTGCAAGCTGAAGGAGATGGGATCGTACGTCTCGTGGGGCCAGCTGGCGGCCGCGTCGGGGCTGGCGGCCGTGATCTATGAGAATCAGGACCCGGCGGCCGATGCTCTCGAAGTCCTTCGATATGTCCGGCGGAACGCCGCGTCGCTGGGGATCGACGGGAACCGGATCGGCGTCTGGTCCTGCTCCGGCAACGTGCCCACGGCCTTGTCGGTCCTGATGCAGGAATCGCAGGGTTTTCTGCGCTGCGCCGTCCTCTGCTACGGGATCATGCTGGACCTCGACGGCTCCACCGGCGTCGCCGGGTCGGCCGCGCAATGGAAGTTCGCCAATCCCACGGCGGGGAGGTCTGTCGAGGATTTTCCGCCAGGTTTGCCGCTGTTCATCGCCAGGGCCGGCCGCGACGAGTTTCCTCACCTGAACGAATCGATCGATCGCTTTATGGTGAAAGCGCTGGCGCGCAATCTACCGGTCACCTTGGTGAATCATGCCGAGGCTCCGCACGCCTTCGACATCGTGCGGGACAACGAGACGACGCGCGAGATCATCCGCCAGATCCTGGGGTTCCTGCGGTTTCATCTTCTGGAGTGACGGCGCGGTGGGATATGCTGAGGCGATGCGGGAGTCGTAGAACGTCATGCTGAACACCGCGAAATTGATCTGTTTTGCCGCGACGACCCATCCGGAGGAGGCCAGGACGTTCTATGCGGACACCCTCGGATTGACCCTGGTCGACAAGAGTCCCTTCGCGATCGTCTTCGATGCGAACGGAACGATGCTCCGGATCCAGAAAGTGCGGCAACTGGCTCCCGCCTCCCATACGGCTCTCGGATGGGAGGTGAGCGACATCCGGGCCGCCGTACGGCAACTGGCTGAGCGAGGTGTCGGCGCCGAGCGCTTCGGCGGTCTGGAGCAGGACGAGCTGGGTCTCTGGACGACCCCCGACGGCTCGAAGGTCGCGTGGTTCAAGGACCCGGACGGCAACACCATTTCATTGACCGAGTTTCGTTTTTGAAATCCTCGATAGGAGCCGACATGTCAGAAGCTCTCCAACAACGCTTCCAGTGCGGCGGGCCAGGCCGAGGCCTATACCGCCGCCATCCTGCGGGCCCTGGGCTCGCGGGACCCGCTGGAGGTTCTCACCGAAACCCCGGACGCGCTCCGGCAGGCGGTCGCGGGTCTCGCTCCCGAGCAGGAGGCGACCCCGGAGCGGCCCGGAAAATGGTCGGTCCGTCAGGTGGTCCAGCATCTGGCGGATTCCGACCTGGTCGGCGGGTTCCGCTTTCGCATGGTGATCGCTCACGAAGCGCCCGAGCTGCCCGGCTACGACCAGGACCTGTGGGCGCAGCGCCTCGGCTATCAGGACGTCGACGTCGCGACCTCCCTGCAGGATTTCACCACCCTGCGCAACCTGAATCTGCGAGTGCTCCGGCGGGCGACTCCCGAGGACCTGCGGCGGGTGATGCGCCATGCGGAACGTGGCGACGAGCCGTTGAGCCGGATGATCGCCCTGTACGCCGGCCACGACCTGGTGCACCTCGCCCAGATCCGGCGCATCCGTCAGGCGCTGGGAGTCTGAGCGGGGTAGGGGAAGGGTTTCCGCCGGGCCTCAGGCGAGGTTGTGGAAGACCTTCTGCACGTCGTCGTCCTGCTCCAGGCGGTCGACCAGGCCGAGCACCTCGTTGGCCTGGGCCTCGGAGAGCTCGATCGGAGTCAGCGGCAGGTACTCCGACTCGGCGGTGAGGGGGGTGATGCCGCGGTCCTCGAGCGCCTTCTGCAGGTGGCCGAAGTCGTTGAACGGGCAGCGCAGCACGAGCTGCGGCTCGTCCTTCTCGCCGGTGCTCTCGCCGATCTCCTCCAGCCCGAAGTCGATCAGCTCGAGCTCCAGCTCGTCCGCATCGAGGCCCGCCGGGTTCAGGCGGAAGACGCCCATCCGCTTGAACAGGTAGCTGACGCTACCCGAGTTGCCGAGCGTGCCGCCCCCCTTGTTGAAATGGGTGCGCAGGTTGGAGACGGTGCGGGTCGGGTTGTTGGTCGCGGTCTCGGCGAGGACGGCGATGCCGTGCGGAGCGTAGCCCTCGTAGAGGATCTCCTCGTAGCTCTCCGCCTCCTTGCCCGCGGCGCGCTTGATCGCCGCCTCGACCTTGTCCTTCGGCATGTTGACCGCGCGGGCGTTCTGGACGACGCGGCGCAGCAGCGGGTTGCCCACGGGATCGGGTCCGCCCGCCTTCACGGCGATGACGATCTCCTTGCCGATCCGGGCGAACTGCTTCGCCATCCGGTCCCAGCGGGCGAACATCGTGTGCTTTCTGGTTTCGAAGATGCGTCCCATGGCGGGGTGAATCTAGCCCGAGCGTGGCGGCGGAGTAAAGGGGGGGCCGGTGCCTGGGCAAGCGGATCTTCATATTCCAATCCGGTAATAAATATCCGGGGACGGATTGGCGGTTGACTCGTGGCGGCGCTCCGGTATAGAGTCTCCTCCGTCGTGGGGCCAATAGGTGGCTTCATAACGCCCAAAGCCAGAAATAAACGAAAGGGACCTGGTGCTACGAGGTCCCTTCTTCATTTCTGGTCACAGAGAACGAAAGAAGAAAGAGAGACTACGCAATGCGCAACACCGGAAAAGTGAAGTGGTTCAACGACACCAAGGGCTTCGGATTCATCACGCCGGAGGACGGGGGCAAGGACCTCTTCGTTCACCACTCGGCCATTCAGGGCTCGGGTTTCAAGAGCCTCGCCGAGGGTGACCGCGTCGAGTTCGACGTCGTGCAGGGCCAGAAGGGCCCCGCGGCCGAGAACGTCAACAAGATCTGAAGAGGCGCCCTTCCCGGAGCGCCGTGAGGCGTTCCGCGGTCGCGGTGAAATCGAGGCCACCTTTCCGGGTGGCCTTTTTTCATGCCCTTCCACCCCCTCCTCCTCTGATAAACTGGCCCCGTCCCGAGGTTGCGTCCTCTTCCGTCATCCATCCGTCATCCATCCGGCATCCAAATGACCGTTCGCTGAGACCCGGCAGACTTCCTTTCCCGACGTGCTGCGCGAGATCCACGTCCGCAACCTGGCCGTCCTGGCCGAAGCCTCGGTCGAGCTGGGGGCGGGGTTCAACGTCCTGTCGGGCGAGACCGGCGCCGGCAAGTCGATCGTCGTCGACTCGCTGTCGCTGCTGGCCGGCGCCCGGGCCAGCGCCGAGATGGTGCGCACCGGCGCCGAGGCGCTGACCGTCTCCGGGGTCTTCGAGCCGGAGGGGGAGGGGTGGCGGTCGGTGCTGACCGAGGCGGGTCTCGAGGCGGAGGGCGAGGAGGTGCTGGTCCGCCGGGAGATCGGCCGCGGCGGCCGCAACCGGGTCTTCGTCAACGATCAGCCGACGACGCTGCGGCTGCTCGCCGATCTCGGGCCCTATCTGCTGCGCATCCATGGCCAGCGCGACGAGCTGGGCCTGATCGAGCCGGACCTCCAGCGCGCCATGCTCGACCGCAGCGGCGGCGCGGAGGCGGCGCCCCTCCTGGCCCGGGTGGCCGGGGCGTTCGAGCGGCACGCGCGGCTGGCCGAGCGGCTGGAGACCCTTTCGGGGGACGACCGGATGCGGCGCGAGCGGCTCGACTTCCTGCGCTTCCAGGCGGCCGAGATCGATGCCGCCAAGCTGCGCGCCGGCGAGGAGGTGGAGCTGAAGGCCGAGCGGGACGTGCTGCGCAACGCCGAGGCGATCACCCGCTCGCTGGGCACCGCCTTCGCCCTGCTGTTCGAAGAGGAGGGGGCGGCGGTCGAGCGGGTGGGCAAGGCGGGATCGCTGCTCGCCGGGATCGCGGTCTGGGAGCCGCAGGCCGGGCCCTGGGGGGCGGAGCTGGAGGAGGCGCGCATCCGGCTGGCGGAGACGGCGCGCTCGCTGCGGCACCGGCTGGACGGCCTGGAGCCCGATCCGGCGCGGCTCGACTTCCTGGAGGAGCGGCTGGCCGTGATCGAGCGTCTGGGCCGCAAGCACGGTGGGGATTCCGCGAGCGTGCTCGCCCGGCGGGCCGAGATCGAGGCCGAGCTCGCCGAGCTCGACAGGGGACGCCGAGAGCCGCGACGAGCTGGAGGTCAAGGCCGCCGCCGCCCTCGCCGAGTACCGGGAGTCGGCGCTGGCGCTGTCGAAGGCCCGGGAGGCGTGGGGGCAGGCGCTGGTCCAGCGGATCGAGGGGGAGCTCAAGGATCTGGGGCTCGCCCGCGCCCGTCTCGGCGTGGCGCTGGAGCGCCGCCGGCGGGCCGGGAGCCCCCTGGTTCTGGAGGAAGGCGCGATTGAAGGCGAGGGGACCGATTTCAGCCGCGACGGCATCGACCAGGTGGTCTTCCTGTTCGCGCCGAACCCGGGGGAGCCGCCGCGGCCCCTGGCCCGGATCGCCTCGGGGGGCGAGCTGTCGCGCATCCATCTGGCCCTCCAGCTCGCCTCCCGCGGCGAGGCGGAGAAGGCGCGGCCGACGCTGGTTTTCGACGAGGTAGACACCGGGATCGGCGGCGCCGAGGCCGCCGCCCTGGGAGCCAAGCTCCAGCGCCTCGCCAAGGGGGGGCAGATCCTCGCCGTGACCCACCTGCCGCAGGTGGCGAGCCACGGCGATCTCCACTTCAAGGTCGCCAAGCGGGTGGACGGCGGCCGCACCACCGTGCGGGTCGAGGCGCTGGACGCCAGGGCGCGGATCGAGGAGGTGGCCCGCATGCTGGCCGGCAAGGAGATCACCGACACCTCCCTCTCGCACGCCCGGGAGCTGATCGCCGGCGCGGCCCGGCGGCAGAAGTAAAAGAGTGAAAAGAGTGAAGAGGTGAGGGTCTTCCGCTTCGGCGATCCCGTCGGTCCCCTCCAGGACCTGCTGCGGCGGGGGGGAATCCTGGCCATCCCCACCGAGTCGAGCTACGGGCTGGGCGTGGACCCGTGGAACCCGGCGGGGGTGGAGGCGGTCTATCGGGTCAAGGGGCGGGAGGCGGGCAAGGCGCTGCCGGTGGTGATCGCCGGCCGCGGGCAGCTCGCCGGTTTGGGGGTCGATCCCGGCCTTTATATAGTGGAGCGCCTCCTCGCCCTCTGGCCGGCGGCGCTGACCGCGGTGCTGCCGATCGAGCGGCCGCTGCCGGCCTCGGCCGGCGAGCGGACCCTGGCGGTGCGGGTGCCGGATCACCCGGCGCTGCGGGAGCTGCTCGCCGCGCTGGGGACCGGCCTGACGGCGACCAGCGCCAACCGCAGCGGCGGCGAGCCGATCCTCGATCCGGCCGCGGCGGGAGAGCTGCTGGCGGGCGAGGACGCGATGGTGGTGGACGGCGGGGTGCTCCCCGGCGGACCCCCTTCGACCCTGGTGGCAATAGAAGAGGGCGGCCCCAAGGTTCTACGAACAGGGAAATTCCCCGCCGGGCGCCTGCTGGAGGAGCTCGGCCGCTCGGCGGACCGTGAAATCCCCCCGGTCCGCTCCTCGGGAGAAGAAGCATGAGGCACCCATCGTCGTCGTTCCCTCTCGCGGTCCGCGCGGCGTCGCTGCTGGCCGCGGCCTGGCTGCTGGCGGTCCCCCTGTCCACCGGCATCGCGCGGGCCCAGTCGCCCGGGTTGGAAGCCAGTCCGGGGGTCCCGAAGAGCGCGCTGCCCACGATCCCGCTGGCGGAGATCCAGCGCGGACAGCGCGGCTACGGCCTGTCGGTCTTCGCCGGCACCGAGCCCGAGCGCTTCGACGTGGAGGTGATCGGCATCATCCGCAACATGAGCCCGGACGTCAGCTACATCCTCGCCCGCCTGACCGGCAAGGGGCTCGAGAAGAGCGGCGTCGCCGGCGGGATGAGCGGCAGCCCGGTCTTCCTCGACGGCAAGCTGGCCGGAGCGGTGGCGTTCAGCTGGCCGTTCACCAACGAGGCGATCGCGGGCATCACGCCGATCGGCACCATGCGCCAGCTCTCGGGCCTGAAGTCGATCCCGGTCTCGCCGCCGCCGACGCCGATCAAGCTCGCGGACATCCTCGCCCGCCATCTGCCGCAGGACCTGATCGCCACCCAGTTCTCCCGGATGCTGCCGCGGTTCGCCGACGGCGCCTCGCCGGCCGTGCAGTGGACGGCGACGGGGTTCGGCGAGGGCTCGCGGGGGATGCTGCGCCTGGCGCTCGGCAGCGTCGGCTCGGGCGGCAAGGCCGCGCCGGGCACGGTGCCGGACGACCTCTCGCCGGGCAAGTCGGTCAGCGTGGTGCTGGTGGACGGCGACTTCCAGCTCGCGGCCAACGGCACGGTGACCGACCGCTACGGCGACCAGGTGCTCGCCTTCGGCCACCCGTTCCTCGGGCTCGGTCCGGTGCGGGTGCCGATGGCGACCGCCGAGGTGGTGACCGTGCTCTCCAGCTCGAACAACTCGTTCAAGATCTCCAACACCGGCAAGGTCGTCGGCGCCTTCATGCAGGACCGCAAGACGGGGATCCAGGGGCGGGTGGGCGCCGAGGCGCCGATGATCCCGATGGTGGTCAGGATCCAGAGCGAGACCCCGCGCGAGTACCGGATGCGGCTCGCCATGCTGCCGGAGTTCATGCCGCTGCTGGTGGGCAGCGGCGTGGTCGCCGGGCTGGAGGCCGCCGGCCACACCACCGGCTCGCAGAGCCTCGACATGACCGCCCATCTCCACCTGCGCGGCTACGGCGACCTGGTGGTGCGCCAGAGCTTCGACGGCGAGAGCGCGACCGGGGAGGCCTCGACCTTCCTGCTCTCGATCGTCTCCTATCTCACCCAGAACACCCTGGAGAAGGTCGAGCTCGAAGGGGTGGACGTCGATCTGGCGCAGACCGACCGGCCGAGCTTCGCCAACCTGGTGGGGGCGAGCGCCAGCCGCACGGTGGTGCACCCCGGCGACCGCGTGGCGCTGAACCTGGATTTCGCCCCCTACCGCGGCGACCACTTCCACCACACGCTGACGCTCGACCTGCCGGGGGACCTGCCGCCGGGCCGCTACTCGCTGCTGGTGGGCGACGGGGCGAGCGCCGACGCCGCCCGGCTCTCCCTGGAGCCGGCCGAGCCGACCAGCTTCCCGCAGGCGCTGGCGCTGCTGCGCTCGTTCCACTCCCGGCGCGACCTGATGGTGCTCGGGGTCTCCGGCGGGCCGGGGCTGTCGGTGGCGGGGGAGGCGATGCCGCAACTGCCCGGCTCGGTGCGCTCGCTGTGGGGGGCGTCGGCCGCTGGAGGCGCCGTGGGGCTGCGCTCCGCCGTGGTGCAGGAGAAGCGGGAGGTGATGGCGGTGCCGGTGCAGGGCCTGATGCGGGTCGATCTTGAGGTGCGCCGGCGCGAGCCGCTGGCGGAGGAGAGTGGCGCCTCCGGCGCCTCGGGTGTGGCGTCCAACGACAAGGGAGGGGTATGAGAGCACGGTCCGACGTTCTTCTTGCCGCCGCCGTCCTGAGGCTGGGTTTCCTGGCGATGGCGATAACCGCGCTGCCGGCGGGCGCCACGCAGGTGAAGATCTTCCAGGCGCGCAGCCAGGCGGCCTTCGGCGCCGGCACCCTGAAGGGGGTAAGCCTCGATGCGCTCGGCCGCATGCAGCTCGCCCCGCGGGTGGACCGGGTGGCCGCGATCGACGAGCCCTTCCTGCTTTCCGCCGCCGTCCATCCGGACGGCTGGGTGGTGGGCACCGGCAACGCCGGCAAGGTGCTGAAGATCGACCGCGCGGGACACGTCACCGAGCTGTTCACCGCCCCCGAGCCCGAGGTGTTCGCCGTCTGGGCGGACAAGGACGGCACGGTCTACGCCGGCACCTCGCCGCGCGGCAAGGTCTACCGCATCCCGCCTGGCAAGAATGCCAAGGGGCAGGTCTTCTTCGATCCCGGCGAGACCTACATCTGGGCCCTGGCGCGCGCCGCGGACGGCTCGCTCCTGGTGGGCACCGGCACCCAGGGCAAGCTCTTCCGGGTGGACGCCAAGGGCAAGGGCGCGGTCTTCTACGACAGCGAGGACACCCACATCCGGACGCTCGCGCCGCTGCCCGGCGGGGACGTCCTGGTCGGCACCGCCGGCGAGGGGCTGATCCTGCGGGTCGGCGCCGACGGCCACGCGCGCACCCTCTTCGACGCCCAGGAGCCCGAGGTCGTCTCCCTGGCGGTGGCGCCGGACGGCACCTGCTACGCCGCGGTGATCGCCTCCGAGGCGAGCCTGGTCGATCAGGCCAGGGACCAGGCGGCGCCGCCTGCGGCCGCCGCCGCTCCCGAAGGCCGGCGGGGCAGGGGCGGGGCGGCGGGGGGCGGCCAGCCGCAGGTCTCGGTCACCGTCGAGCAAACGGAGACCTCGCCGGCCGCTGCCGGCGGCGGGCGCAAGGGCGGGGGAGCGGCGGCGCCGCGCAGCGAGGTGCTCTCGATCTCCCCCTCCGGCGTGGTCGAGAGCCTCTGGAGCTTCCCCGAAGACACCATCTACGGCCTGCTCTGGCAGAACGGCAAGCTCTGGGTGGGAACCGGCCTCGAGGGGAAGCTCTACCGCTGGGCCGACTCGCAGATGCTGCTGGAGAAGGACGTCGACGAGCGGCAGATCGTGGCCGTGCTGCCGGGCGACCCCGGACCGGTCTTCGCCACCACCAACGCCGCGGCGCTCTTCCGGGTGGTGCGCGGCAGCGAGAAGAGCGGCACCTACACCAGCGCCTCGCTCGACGCCGAGCAGCTCTCGCGCTTCGGCACCTTCTCCTGGCAGGGCGAGCTGCCGCCCGGGGCGGCGGTCCGCTTCTCCTTCCGCAGCGGCGTCAGCGCCGAGCCGGACCACACCTGGTCGGCCTGGACGGCGCCGCGCGAGGGGCGCGAGATCCCGCTGGCGGACCTCCCCCGGGGGCGCTTCGTCCAATGGCGGGCCGAGCTGCAAGGCGGGCGACGATTCCGCCTCTCCCCGCCTCTTCGAGACCGGGCTCTCCTACCGCCAGGAGAACCTGACCCCCAAGATCGGCACTTTCCAGGCGCTGGAGCCGGGGCAGATCCTGGTCCCGGCCAGCTTCAATCCCACCAACCAGGTCTACGAGCCGGCCCATCCGAACCGCGACGGCATGTTCACCAGCCTCACCGCGGCGGCGGACGACGACTCCGGCCGCAACAAGCTGCTCTGGAAGCTCGGCTACCAGACCCTGCGCTGGACGGCAGCCGATCCCAACGGCGACGATCTGGTCTACGATCTCTCCTTCCGTCCGGCGTCGTCCGCCGGCGGCCCGGAGGGGGACTGGCTCCAGATGGCCAAGGATCTGAAAGAAGATCACTACAGCTTCGACGCCCTGTCGCTGCCCGACGGCATCTACCGTTTCCGGCTGAGCGCCTCGGACCGGCTCTCCAACGATCCCGCCGACGCCCGGACGGCCGAGCGGGTGAGCGAGCCGGTGGTGGTCGATCACACCCCGCCCGAGCTGGTGGGCGTCGAGAAGGAGAGCGGCGGCAAGCTCCTGCGGGTCACCGTCCGCGACGCCGCGAGCCCCCTGCGCGAGGCCGTCTCCAGCCTCAACGCCCAGGAGTGGAAGCCGGTGCGGGCGGCCGACGGGCTGATCGATGGGCGCACCGAGGTCCTGCTGGTCGATCCCGGCAAGCCTGGGGACCTGCTGCTGCTGCGGGTCACCGACGCGGCGCACAACGTCGTCACCTTCAACCTCAACCAGCCCAACCGGCCCCCCCAGGATCGATGAGCCAGCGGATCGCCGTCTACCCCGGGTCCTTCGACCCCATCCACAACGGTCACCTCGACATCATCGAGCGTTGCCGTCCCCTGTTCGACGAGGTGGTGGTGGCCGTGCTGCACAACGAGGGCAAACAGCCGCTGTTCTCGGTCGAGGAGCGGATCGAGGCGATCCGCGAGATGGTGGGCGGGGACGGCGTGCGGGTGGAGAGCTTCTCGGGCTTGCTGGTCGACTTCATGGACCGGGTGGGCGCCCGCGCCGTGGTGCGGGGGCTGCGGGCCGTCTCGGACTTCGAGTACGAGTTCCAGATGGCGCTGATGAACCGGCGGCTCAACCCGCGGGTGGAGACCGTGTTCATGATGCCCAAGGAGGACTACACCTACCTCTCCAGCCGGCTGGTCAAGGAGGTCTTCGCCCTGGGCGGCAACCTGACCGGCCTGGTCCCCGAGCCGGTGATCGCGCGCCTGCGGCAGCGTCTGCGCCCCGCGGCGGCCCCCCGGTAGGCACACGGCCCGGCATGAGCATCGACCGGTTCCTGCTGCGCCTCCCGAAAGTCGAGCTCCACGTCCACCTGGAGGGTTCGATGCGACCGGCGGTGCTGCTGGAGCTGGCCCGGCGCAACGGCATCGAGCTGCCGGCCCAGGACGAATCCGGGCTCAAGCGCTGGTTCCGCTTCACCAACTTCGAGCACTTCGTGCAGGTCTATCTCGCCTGCTCGCGGGCGCTGCGCCGGCCGGAGGACTTCCAGCTCCTGGCGCTCGACGTCCTGGCCGAGCAGGCCTACCAGAACATCGTCTACACCGAGGCCCACTTCACCATCTCCACCCACCTCGCCAACGGCGTCAACGGCGAGGAGGTGCTGGCGGCCCTGGCCGAGGCGATCGCGGAGGGGGAGCGGCGCTACGGCGTCATCCTGCGGCTGATCCCGGACATCGTGCGCAATGTCGGGGTGGAGCCGGCGGACCGCACCCTGGAGTGGGCGCTCGCCGGCCGCGAGCTGGGGGTGGTCGCGGCCCTGGGGCTCTCGGGGAGCGAGCGGCTCTATCCCAACGCGCCGTTCCGGGAGCACTTCGCCGCCGCCAGGCGGGAGGGGCTCCACCGGGTGGCCCACGCCGGCGAGCACGCGGGTCCGGAGTCGATCCGCTCGGTGCTCCAGGTCTGCGGCGCCGAGCGGATCGGTCACGGGGTGCGGGCGGTGGAGGACCCGGCGCTGGTCGAGGAGCTGCGGGCGGCGCAGATCCCGCTGGAGGTCTGCCCGGCGTCGAACGTCTGCCTGGGGGTGGTGCCCGACCTCGCGAGCCATCCGTTCGACCGCCTCTACCGGGCGGGGGTGGCGCTGTCGGTGAGCTCGGACGATCCGGCCTTCTTCAACACCAATCTCACCCGCGAGTACCTGCACCTGCACCAGACCTTCGGCTACACGGCGGCCCAGATGGCCGGGCTGTCGCTCACCGCCGTGCGGCAGGCCTTCCTGCCCGAGGCCGGACGGGCGGTGATGGAGGAGAGCTTCCGCCGCCAGTTCGACGTCCTGGGCGAGGAGCTGTTCGGCGCGCCGGTCGAGCCGCCGGTAACGTGATCCTTCAATCGTTGGGCAGAGCCCAGAACTCCATCCCCATCCGGCGGGCGAGGTGGAGGAGGTGCTCGAGCCGCTGGAGGAAATCGAGGAGGCCGGGCCAGCCGAGCTCCTCGCCGATCCGGATGTCTCCCGTCCCCTCGAGCCCGACCCAGCCGGGCGGCTCGGGACCCTCCCGCCGCCGGACGCGCTCGGCGAGCTCCGCCACCTCCCGCTCCAGCATCTCCCGGACCTCCGCGTCGATCCAGGTCTCCTCGAGGGGATCGAGGGTCTTGAGGTTCCGCAGGACGGGGAACTCCTCGAGCCCCGCGAGGTAGTCCACCAGCTCCGCGTCCAGGATCACGAAGGTCTCCTGCAGCGGGTCCCCCCCCTCGTCGGCCATCAGGAGAGTCCACGACATGGGGGTAGGCTATCAGGGTTGGGCCGCGGCGCAGGAATTGACAGACCGCGCGGGAAGCCGTATCTTGCCCGCGAGCAGTATTTCCGTAGCTTTGGTGTTCATCGGAGAGGATCGTTTCCTGCGGTCGCACCCTTCGCTTCCGACGTCCCCCTGCCCTCGGACCCCCCAGAAGGCGGGACAGGTGCGCTCAAGTTCTTGGCCATCTTGAGCAAGGATCCGCACGATCCCGTCCTGCTCCTGGTCGAGCAGATCCAGCAGGGAATCCGGCGGGAAGAGAGCTGCCGTCTCCTGTTCGACCTGCACCGTCCGCGGGTCCTCTCCTACTTCATCCGTAAGGGCTTCTCACCCGAAGACGTCAAGGATCTCACCCAAGAGACCTTCCTCCGGGTCTTTAACGCTATAGATAGCTTTCGACGTGAGTCGCGCTTCGAATGGTGGATGTTCGAGATCGCCGACAGCGTCTACAAGAACGAGCTGCGGAGGAAGAAAGCGGATAAACGGGATGGGATCGAGCTGCCGCTGGACATTCCGGTTTCGGAGGAGGCTCCAACGGGGCCTGGCCTGGTGCTGAAGTCGCGGGACCCCAGCCCCGAAGAGGAGACGGCGTGGCGCGAACGGTTGGCGAGTGTGCGCTCCGCTCTCCAGGACCTGCCGCCGCAGATGCGCCTCTGCTGTGTCCTCCGCTACGAGCGGGGCCTCAAGTACCAGGAGATCGCCACGGTCATGAACATCTCGATCGAGACGGTCAAGGCGCACCTGCACCAGGCCCGCAAGAAGCTCTTCGCGAAGTTGGGAGATGGAGGAGGGGAGGGTACATCGTGACCGACGATCCCAACGATCTGGACGGACTCCTCGAGCAACTCGCCGGGGAGGACGGGCCGCCGGACCCAGCGGGTCATCCGGTCTCGGAGGTGCTGTCCGCCTATTCCGCGCACGCCTTGCCGCCGGAGGAAGAGCTGCGGGTCCAGGAGCACCTCGCCGTCTGCCGGCGCTGCCGGGACCTGCTGCTGGACTTCGCGAGCTTCCGCGAGACGCCGCTCGCCGAGCGCGTCGAGGGCGTCACCGACCTCGCGGCGGCCGTGGAGTGGCGGGCTCTGCGGGAGCGGATGGCGCGCGAGATCGGGGAACCGGAAAGGCCGTGGGAGCGGGAGCCGGCGAGGGATGACCGGCTGGTCAGGAGGCTGCGGGTTTTCCAGGCGCTGGCGGCGGTGCTGGGAGTGATGGTGGTCGGCTTGTCAATGTATGCGGTTCGTCCTCACGGGCGTTCCGACGTACTCCTCGTCCCCGAGAAGACGCTCGACTTCAGCCAGACTCGTGGCGAGAAGCAGCCCAAAGAGACCCTGCGGCTTCCCTGTGCATTGAGGTTTTTCGTCGCATCCGACCATCAGTCCTACAAGATTGAGATCTTGAGCGCGGACGGCCAGCCGGTGTATTCCGGAGGTCCGTATCGGCGGTTGGAGCTGGAGGGCTTGACCCTGCCGTTGCCCTACGGCGTTCTCGCGCCTGGGACCTATACCATCCGCCTCTACGGCTTCCGACCCGGACAGCCGCAGGAACTGATCGGAAAACCGGTGAAGCTCCTGGTCACACCCTGACCTGGAGCAAGCTCGGCGTTTTCTCCTTCGTCTGTTCAAGGCTACAATAAGCGCATCTCGCTCCATTTCGGGGAGTCTGGTCGCGCAGGCGACCCTTCCCGGGTTGTCTCCGCATGAGCCGCGGACTCTGAAAGGGGCCTACCTTGGTGCTACAGGCACGGAAGATTCTCGCCGTGGGCGCGCTCGTCGGGATCGGACTGGGAAGTACCGGCCTGCTGGCCGACCCAAAGCCGCCTCCGAGGGAGGCGAACTTAGATTTATTCAAGGAGCGTAGAAGGACTCACCACCTTTCTTCCGGGGAGCGGCACTCTTATTCCATCAACCTGAAATCGGGTCAACTCCTACGCACAATAGTGCAACAGCAAGGGATCGACGTCGTATTGAGGCTGTTCGATCCCACAGGCAAGCCTCTCTTTACCGTCGATAGCCACAATGCGGACCATGGGCCGGAACCCGTTCTTCTCGTAGCGGAACGGGCCGGGAGGTACCGGATGGTGGTCTCAACCGATAGCCCACCTTCCACCGGTGCCAACTACTTCGTCGAAGTTGCCGAGCGCTGGACCGCCACGCCAAGAGATCGGAAAAGAGCTCTGGCCCTGCAAAGCTACTACAAAGGAAGGGTCTTGCTTCAGGATCGGGACTGGAGCAAGGCCACAGCAGCGCTCCTGGCTTCAGCGCGCTCCTTGGAAGCGGCCGGAGATCGCGGGCTTGAGGCGGATGCCCGAGCGGACCTCGGCTCCATATACATGCAACAAGGACCATGGCGGAAAGGCATCGAGGCTAACCGCCGTGCGGCCATGCTGTTTCGAAGCCTCGGCTGGAGGCGTCAAGAAGCCGTTGTCCTCAACGAATGGGCCCGTGGGGAGAAGAAGGTTAAAGACGTCGCTACGGCCAAGCGGCTTTTCGAACAGGCTCGGACGCTCGCTCATCAGGTGAAGGAAGCGAAGACGGAAGCCTCGGCCCTGACGAACCTCGGCGGCCTCCACGCGGAGCGGGGAGAAGCGCGGGAGGCGATGCAATGCTTTGAAGACGCTCTGAAGATCTGGCGAGAACTAAAGCATCCAGCAGAGGAAGCCAACGTCATGGTCGGCTATGGATTGCTCTATAAGCAGATGGGGCAGATCGAGAAAGCTCTGGAGAGCTACCAGAAGGCGCTGCTCATTCCAAGCGTCTCCTCAGACGTAAGGGCGATGGCCCTGACCCAGATGGGAGATGCCTATCTGCGCGGCGGCCGGCCGGATCGCGCTCTCCAATCCTTGCGGAAGGCGCTCAATCTGGAACGTGACAATCGGAACCTTGAGAATGAGGCGAGCACGCTGGACGGCTTCGGTCTGGCCTTTGTTGCCGCGAAGAATTTTCCCGACGCGCTCGACTCCTACCAGCGAGCCCTGAAGATCTATCAGGCATTGAACGACTCGAGAGGCCAGGCGATCACACTGATGAATATCGGCTGGGCGCTCGGTGCTCTTGAACGTTACGATGAAGCACGTGACTCCTTCAACCAGGCCCTCACCATCGCCGGCCCACTGAAAAATCCGATCTGGGAGGCCGGTGCCCACCTGGGGTTTGCCTGGACTGAGCGCCGCCGGGGAAAGCTGGGCGAATCGCAGCGGCAGGCGGAGCAGGCTTTGAAGCTGGTCGAGAGGCTGCGGACAGGAACCGAAGACTCCGATCTGCGGCTCTCTTTTTTTTCCGGCAAGCAAGATATTTACGACCTCTTGATTGGCGTACTGATGGATCGGTCCAGCCTGCAGAAATCGACGGCTCTCATCGCCGACGCTTTCAATGTGAGTGAGAGTGCCCGGGCGCGTAACCTGCTAGACACACTGGGTGCACGACCGATGCTGGTCCTGTCTGCGCGAGAGATCGAGCGCCAAGTACTCGATTCCAATACGCTCTTGCTCGAGTACTCACTTGGAGAGCCCAGCAGTCGTCTTTGGCTGCTGGGCCGGGGCAAAATCGAGGCATTCTCGCTTCCTGGACGCAAGGATATTGAAAGTTTGGCTCAAGACGTATACGAGGGTCTGGCGAAGAGCCACTTGCCAGAGATACGGTTGGGAGCCATCGAGAAGGCGCGCCAATTGAGCCAGATGCTCCTCGGGCCCGTAGCCGGCCGGATTGGAACGAAGCGTCTGCTTATCGTGTCTTCCGGTGCGCTTCAATCAGTCCCTTTCGCGGCCCTGCCGGATCCTGATATTCCGTATCCCGGAATGGATATACGGCGTTCTTGGCCGCAGCCTCTCATAGTACGCCACGAGATAATCTCCGAACCTTCCGCATCGGTGCTTTCTGAAATCCGGAGGCGGCGCGCAGGCCGTCGGCCGGCCCTTGGCCTCCTCGCCGTGCTTGCCGATGCGGTTTTTGAACGGGACGATCCACGCATCGCGGGGAACCATGGTCAGGGTGGAGATGTCACGAGGTCCTTGGATTACCTCGACCGGCTGCCGGCCTCTCGGGATGAAGCAGAGATGATCAGCACCGGCCTTCCGGCCCAGAGAGTTCTGAAGGCTCTCGACTTCGCCGCTAACCGAGATCTGTTCATGAGCGGCAGGCTACGGGAGTTCAAGATCATTCACATCGCTACTCACACTCTTCATCCGACCAGTCAGCCTGGTCGCGCCCTGATTGTTCTCTCGCGCTTCGATGAGCATGGACGCCGGCGCAACGGCTTGCTTCGGATCGAGGATATCGCGGCACTGAATCTCCGCTCGGATCTTGTTGTACTGAGCTCCTGCCGCTCGGGTTTGGGAAGGAATGTTCGCGGTGAGGGCCTGGTAGGCCTGCCTCACGCTTTCCTTTCAGCTGGCGCCTCGGCGGTCGTCATGAGTATCTGGGACGTTGCTGACAAGAGTACCTCCGAGCTCATGGGTGTGTTCTACAAGAACCTCTTATCGCTTCGTATGTCACCGAGCCAGGCGTTGCAGAAGGCGCAGGTCGAGATCTGGCAGCGCCCGGAAGGGAATGCCCCGTGGTTCTGGGCCGGATTCGTCGCCCAGGGTGAATGGGAAAACGATTCCGTAGATCTCAACAAAGTTCATCCCAGCGTTTCTTCTCAGGGTGGAGGTCCGAGGAACTTGCCGGCCACGAGAAAATCTACACCCTTCGCTCCTCGCTGATAAACGAGGAGGAATCTCGAAGCCATGGCTGCAAACCCTCGTTGGGTTGCAGGTTCCTGGGGATCCCGAACCTTATCAGGAGGGAGGACCCATGTCCGAAAAAATTCAAAAGGCGCACTCAGAAGGAAGCACCCATCAACAGAGGAAGGTCGACGATGGCCGCGGTGGCGATCTCGCGGCTAAGATCGATCCCCCGCCTCCTCCCGGTGGCGATCCGCCGCCGACCGACAGGGACTGTGACGACAAGTAGACTGGGACTGTCACGACAAGTAATCGAATGCAACGGACCGGCGGAGCGATTCCGCCTGTCCTTCTTTCCGAGGAATCCTATTGTGAATCGTGCTTTTCTCTTGATGATCGCTCTGCTCTTCTTGGCGCAGAGCGCGTGCGGACCCCGGGCTCGATCGAAGCAGTCTTTCGATCAGATCCAGGAGAAGGTCTCCGGCAAGACGGCGGCCGAGGTGAGGCGGCTTCTCGGGCCTCCGGACAAAACCGAGAAGCTGCTGCTCGGCGACGAACGCTGGATCTGGTGGAACTACACGTACCTGGGGGGAAAGGACTGGGCTCCCGAGGTCCGGGGCCGGGTGGTCCATCTCGAGATCACCTTCGAGAACCCTACGTTCGCCAGCGAGGTCGGCAACTCGACAGCCGCATGGCGGGTGAGCGAGCCCTATGGCGTGGGGTTCTCGATTCCCGGCGGAGAGGATCAGACCCGCTCCCTGTCGCTAAACAAGAAGGCCCGCAGCCGCGTCTAGATCTCTCTGAAAGGAGATTCCCCCGCCATGAATCCTTCCCGCGACAAGTGGGCGCTGCTCGTCGGCATCAATCAATATCCCAAGTTCGCCCCCCGCGGGCAGCTCAGCGGGTGCATCAACGATGTCGAAGTGATGCGGCAGGCTCTCATTAATTCGTTCAATTTTCCTGAGAACCATGTCGCCGTGCTCACGGACGAGCAGGCCACCCGGGAAGGCATCCTCGCGGCAATGAAGGATCTCGTCCGGCGGGTGGGGGAGGACGACGTGGTGGTCTTCCATTACAGCGGGCATGGCTCGCAGATGACCGATCTCGAAGGCGACGAGCCGGACGGCCGCGACAAGACGATCGTCCCCTACGACAGCGGCCGGGCTCCCCATGAGAACCGGGATATCAAGGACGACGAGATTTATCTCTGGCTAAAGGAACTGACGGCGAAGACCTCCGCCCTTACCCTGGTCTTCGACTGCTGCCACTCGGGGACCATCGTCCGCGATCCGTTCGGCGGCGAGGTGCGGTGGGTTGAGCCGGATCTCCGGCCCGAGGAGGAGCTTCCCCCTTCCCCGATCCCGATGGCGTCCCGCGGTCTGCTGGACGGCGGCCGGGACGTCGGCCGTAGCGGCTGGCTGCCGCAGGGAGAGCGCTACGCCCTGTTTTCCGGGTGCAGCCGCGACGAGAAGTCGTTCGAGGTGGAGGAGCCGGAGGGGGTGCTCCACGGCGCGCTGACCTTCTTTCTCTCCCAGGAGCTGCTCAAGGCGGAGTCGGGCACCACCTATCGCGACGTGTTCGAGGCGATGGCGCCCCGGGTGTCGTCGCGCTTCCCGGATCAGCATCCGCAGCTGGAGGGGGCACGGGATCTGGAGGTCTTCGGCGTGGAGCGGATCGAGCCGATGCGGTTCGTGCCGGTGGTGGAGCGGTCAGCCGACCGGGTGATTCTGGGAGGTGGAGCCGCCTGCGGGCTCACCGAGGGATCGCAGTGGGCGATCCATCCCGCGGGGACGAAGAAGATCGATCCGGAGGGGGAGCCGCTGGGCGTGGTGGCGCTGACGGCGGTGCGGGCCACCACCAGCGAGGCGCGGCTGCTGCGGGAGGTCCGGCCCGGAGCGGTGGCGCCTGGAGCGCGAGCGGTGGAGGAGTGCCATGCCGTGGAGGCGCGCCTGCCGGTCGAGGTGGTGGCGCCCGCCAGGGCACGCGCCGGGCGCGACGTCCAGGCGTTCCTGGAGCGGCTCGATCGCTCGAAGCTGCTGCGGCGGGCCGAGCCCGGCAGGTATGCCAAGGTCCGGGTCTACCTGCTGGCGCCGCGCTCCACCGTGGGGAAGAGGGCTCCCGTGCCGATGCTCGGGGTCCTCCGGGAGGAGACCTGGGCGGTGGTCGGCGAGGACGGCGCCCTGCTGATGCCGGTCCGCCACCGGCACGAGCCGGGAGCGGTGGAGCTCCTGGTGGCGAACCTGGAGAAGGTGGCCCGTTACCGCCTGACGGTCGACCTCGGGAACGAGACCAGCCAGCTCAAGGAAAAGGTCGACGTCGAGCTGTTCCGGAGAGTGGGCTCCGGGCTGGAGGCCCTGGACTGCGCGGCGGGCAGGCTGCCGGTTCTCGACGAGGGGGACTGCCTGGCGTTGAAGCTCTTCAACCGGCACGACCGGCCGCTGTTCGTCTACGTCCTGGACCTCGGGCTCACCGGCAGGATCCAGCTCATCTACCCGGCTCCCGGGTCCGAGGACAGCCTGCTCGCGGGCCTCACGCTGGAGGTGGGGACCCAGTCGGGGCGCGAGATCGAGCTCTACATCCCCGATGAGCTCCCGTTCCTCCCTCTCGCGCCAGGCGAGGAGGTGCAGGGGGTGGAGACGCTCAAGATCCTCTTCACCACCCACCCGGCGGACCTCCAGCCGCTGTTCCAGTCCACCGTCCGGGAGGGCGGAGCCTGCGGCTCGCTGAATGACCTGATCGGGACCACCTTCGGCGGGGACGGCTATGCCCAACGGGACGCGAAGGAGCGGGCGCAGGCCGGCGGCCCCGAGGACTGGACCGCCCTCACCCGCTCCTTCCGCCTGCGCCGGCGCGTCTCGTCGCGGGCCGCGGCCGAGGTGGTGGCAGGGGGGCGGGGTTTATAGAGGGGCTCTCTTTGCCGGGGCGCTCCTTGTCATATGCTCTCCAGTTGCCGGCCCGCGAGGGAAGTTCCCGCGGTGAACGGAACCGAGGAGGCCCTGGGAATGAGCAAGGCGTATCAGGCTCCACTCAACTGGTACACGGGTGGAGAGGCGGATAGCGACGTCAACGAGACCGAGGAGTGGCTGACCGCCTTCGAGCAGGTGGTCGAGATCGAGGGGCGGGAGCGCGCCTGCTTCCTGCTCAAGAAGCTGCTCGAGAAGGGGTATGAGAAGGACGTTGTCCTCCCCTTCACCGGCAACACCCCCTACATCAACACCATCCCGAAGAGCGAGGAGCCCCCGTATGGCGGCGACCGCGCCCTCGAGCGGCGGATCAAGAGCATCATCCGCTGGAACGCCATGGCCATGGTGGTGCGGGCCAACAAGAAGTTCTCCGGCCTTGGCGGCCACATCTCGACCTTCGCTTCGGCGGCCACCCTCTACCAGGTCGGCTTCCACCACTTCTTCCGCGGCCGCGGGGAGAGCGGGTTCGACGGCGACATGATCTATTTCCAGGGGCACGCCTCGCCGGGCGTCTACGCCCAGGCCTTCCTCGAGGGGCGGATCTCCACCGGGCAGCTCGACGGCTTCCGGCGCGAGCTGGCGCCGGGCGGCGGCCTCTCCTCGTACCCCCACCCCTGGCTGATGCCCGACTTCTGGGAGTTCCCCACCGTTTCGATGGGCCTGTCGCCGATCAGCGCCATCTACCAGGCGAAGTTCAACCGCTACCTGCGCGACCGCGGGATGCGCGATCCGCAGAACCGGAAGATCTGGGCCTTCCTGGGCGACGGCGAAACGGACGAGCCGGAGACGCTCGGCGCCATCACCCTCGCCTCGCGCGAGAAGCTCGATAACCTGATCTTCGTCATCAACTGCAACCTCCAGCGTCTCGACGGCCCGGTGCGCGGCAACGGCAAGATCATCCAGGAGCTGGAGACCGCCTTCCGCGGCGCCGGCTGGAACGTCATCAAGGTGATCTGGTCGAGCGACTGGGATCCCCTGATCGAGGCGGACAACACCGGCCTGCTGATCCAGCGGATGAACGAGACGCTCGACGGCGATTTCCAGAAGTACGTGGTCGAGTCCGGCGCCTACTTCCGCCGCGAGTTCTTCGGCAAGTATCCCGAGCTGCTGGAGCTGGTGAAGGGCTACTCGGACGAGCAGCTCCACGGGCTGCGGCGCGGCGGGCACGATCCGGTCAAGGTCTACGCCGCCTTCAAGGCCGCCGTCGAGCACCAGGGCTCGCCGACGGTGATCCTGGCCAAGACGGTCAAGGGCTACGGCCTCGGCGAGGCGGGCGAGGGCAAGAACGTCACCCACCAACAGAAGAAGCTCACCGAAGAGGAGCTGCGCATCTTCCGCGACCGCTTCGACATCCCGGTCTCGGACAAGGAGCTGGCCGAGGGGGCCTTCTACTGTCCGCCGGAGAGCAGCCCGGAGATCCAGTATCTCCGCGAGCGCCGCCGGGAGCTGGGCGGCCCGGTGCCGTCGCGCAGGGTGAAGACGGAGTCTCTCGCCATCCCCGAGGGCAAGGAGGTCTGGGGCCGCTTCGCCGAGGGGGTGGACCGCGACGTCTCGACGACAATGGTGTTCGTCCAGATCCTCACCCAGCTGCTCAAGGACAAGGAGATCGGCAAGAAGATCGTCCCCATCGTGCCGGACGAGGCGCGCACGTTCGGCATGGAGTCGCTGTTCCGCCAGTTCGGCATCTACTCCCACGTCGGGCAGCTCTACGAGCCGGTGGACAAGTCCATGCTGCTCTACTACCGCGAGGTCACGGACGGGCAGATCCTGGAGGAGGGGATCACCGAGGCGGGCTCGATGGCGTCGTTCATCGCCGCCGGCACCTCCTACGCGACGCATGGGATCGACATGCTCCCGTTCTTCATCTTCTACTCGATGTTCGGCTTCCAGCGGGTGGGCGACCTGATCTGGGCCGCCGCCGACCAGCGCACCCGCGGCTTCCTGCTCGGCGCCACCTCGGGGCGCACCACGCTGATGGGCGAGGGCCTGCAGCACGAGGACGGCCACAGCCTGGTGCTGGCGAGCGTGGTCCCCAACCTGCTCGCCTACGATCCCGCCTTCGCCTACGAGCTGGCGGTGATCATCCGCGACGGCATGAAGAGGATGTACGCCAACCGGGAGGACGTCTTCTACTACATCACCCTCTACAACGAGAACTATCCGATGCCGGCGATCCCGGACGGGGCGGAAGAGGGGATCCTCAAGGGGCTGTACAAGTTCAGGCCGGCGTCCCCGCCGCAGGGGGATCAGCCCGGAGACCGGCCGCGGCTCCACATCCTCGGCAGCGGCTCGCTGCTGCGCGAGGCGATGCGGGCGCAGGAGATCCTGGCGGAACGCTACGGCGTGGCGGCCGACCTGTGGAGCGCCACGAGCTACAAGGAGCTGCGCCGCGATGCCCTGGAGGCGGAGCGCTGGAACCTGCTCCATCCGGACCAGGAGCCGCGCAAGCCCTACGTGGTCAGCCTGTTCGAGGGGGACGACCATCCGATCGTGGCGGTCACCGACTACATGAAGCTGGTGCCGGACCAGATCACCCGTTGGCTCCCGGGCCGGGTCCATCCGCTCGGCACCGACGGCTTCGGCCGCAGCGAGACCCGCGAGGCGCTGCGCCGCTTCTTCGAGGTGGACGCCGAGTGCATCGTGATCGCCGCCCTCCACCAGCTCGCCCGGTGGGGACGGATCGACCGCTCGGTCGTCCGCCGCGCCATCGAGGAGCTGGGGGTCGATCCGGAGAAGGCGGACCCGATCATCAGCTGATGCCTCGGCTGATTCTTCGAGTAGTATGAAGATGTAGTAAAGTATCGATATTACATCTCAGGGAGGAGGCCGGTCTTGAACAGACGCACGCTCCCGCTGCAGATTCTCGTCCTGGCGCTCCTGCCGCCCCTCCTGGCAGCGGCGGAGCCCACCGTCTACAAGGTGGACGCCGACCACAGCGGCGTCAACTTCTCCATCCGGCATTTCGTCTCCAACGTCTCGGGCCGCTTCCGGGACTTCGACGGCGTCATCAAGTACGACCCGCAGAACCTGGCGGCGAGCAGCGTCGAGTTCACCATCCGGGCGGCCTCGATCGACACCGCCAACAACGACCGCGACGAGCACCTGCGCTCCAAGGACTTCTTCGAGGTGGCGAAGTACCCCACGATGACCTTCGCCAGCACCCGGGTGGTCCCCCAGGACGCCACCACCCTGGAGGTGACGGGGACTCTGACGATGCACGGCGTCACCCGTCAGGTCATCTTTCCGGTGCAGTTGCTCGGCACCATGCGCGCGCCGCGCGGCGAGAAGGCCGGCTTCGAGGCCGCCTTCACGCTCAACCGCAAGGAGTTCGGGATCAGCTGGAACAACCTCCTCGACTCCGGCCCCATGCTCGGCGACGAGGTGAAGATCCGGATCGAGATCGAGGCCAACAGCCAGGCGATGAAGGCGGCGAGGTAGGGGAGATCTGGATACGAGGGCGACCGCAGGTCGCCCCTACAACCTCCGGCAGAGGACCATTTCAACGGAGGTTGTAGGGGCGACCTGCGGTCGCCCTCAAAGCGGCCCTTACCGAACCACCCCTCCGGCCGGCATCACCTCCAGCCCCTCGTGGGTGTGGGCGAGGTCGTGGAGCTCGCCCTCGGGCTCCTCGCGCAGATCGCGGGGGGTCTCCTTGCCCACGGGTCCCTTGCCGATGGTGATGCCGCCGTCCACCACCCAGAGGGCGCCGGTGACGAAGCTCGCCTCGTCCGAGGCCAGGAAGGCGTAAACGTTGGCGATCTCCTCGACCGTCCCCCGGCGGCCCATCGGGGTCGCCTCGACGGTCATCTTCTCCATCTTCTTGTCCATCGGCCCGGTCTCCTTGTGGGTCCAGGCGGTGTCCACCGCGCCGGGGCAGACGCAGTTAGCCCGCACGCCGTACTTCGCCTGCTCGACGGCGACGCCACGCATGAAGGCGTGCATCCAACCTTTGGTGGCCCCATAGGGCGCGTTCTGGGCGATGCCGATCAATCCCGCCTCGGAGCCCGCCGAGACGATGCAGCCGTGGGTCTTCTGCAGGTAGGGAAGAGCGAAGCGGGTCATCAGGAACGCGCTGCGGGTGTTGGCCCGCGTCATCATGTCGAAGGCATCGAGGGGAAAATCCTGGAGCTCGGAGGTGACGGGAAAGGTTCCGGCGTTGTTGATCAGGATGTCCAGGCGTCCGAAGCTGTCGATCGCCGACTGCACGCACCCGCGGGCGTGGACCTCCTCGGAGACGTCGCCGGCGTAGGCGACCGCCCGGGAGCCGTGGCTGCGGATGCGCGCCACGACGTCGTCGATCGGATCGCCCGGCAGCCCACAGACGACCACCGCCGCCCCCTCCTTGGCGAACTTGTGCGCGATGGCTTCGCCGATGCCGGTCCCGGCACCGGTGACGATGGCGATTTTTCCGTGAAGACGCTTGTCCATTGTTGTACCTCCTTGATCTGAATCCCTGGATCTTGCGTGGCGGGACCTCCTGGCCGCAGGCTGCGGCTGATGGGGCGCGGCTTCACGATGCGTGCCAGAAAACCTAAACACGCAGGCGACGGAGCGTGTCTGCAACTGCGTGATGTTCAGGAGCCGAAGAGCGCGATCCGGCCTGTCTGGAGGGACCGAGAACTTCGATCTCCTGATCCACGGGACCGCCGCGGGATACCGGGCCGATGTCCGGGACCCGGAGAGCGGCAGGGAGGCTCACGCGGACTTCACCCGGCCCTTCGCGGAGGTGGATCCGGCCGGGGTGTTCGCGGCCGGGAGCGCCTGCCGGGATCTGCGGAGCCTCGGGCCGGAAGCCCGCGATCTCGCGCTGCGCGCCGGGCGCGCTCTGTTCGAGTCGATCTTCATCGGCGAGGTCCTCGTCTCCTGGCGCTTCCGGCTGCGCGAGGCGGAGAGCGCGGGGAGGGCTCTCCGCCTGCGTCTGCACCTGAACGCCCCGGAGCTCTGGGACTGGCCCTGGGAGCTGCTCGACGATCCTCTCCTCGGATTCCTCGCCTCCCGGCCCGCCACCCCCGTCGTCCGCTACGTCGAGATGTCGGACGTCCTCCGGCCGTTGCGGGTGAGGCCGCCGATCCGGGTGCTGGCGGTCTCCGCCTGCCCGACGGGATTCAGCCCCCTCGACGTGCGAGGGGAGCTCGACGATCTGCAGAGCGCCCTGCTGGAGCTGCGGGAAGCCGGCCGGGTCGAGCTCCAGCGGCTGGAAGGAGCGACGCGGGAGGCGCTGCGCCGGAAGCTCCAGGAGACGGGCTTCCACGTCCTCCACTTCATCGGCCATGGCACCTTTGACGAGAGCCGGGGGGGCGGGATGATCCTGCTCGAGCGGGAGGATGGCGGGCCGGAGCCGCTGGGCGGCCAGGAGCTGAGCGTCCTGCTCCAGGCGGATCCGCAGCTCCGGCTGGTGATCCTGAACGCCTGCCACGGCGCGCGCGGGAGTGCTGCCGATCCGTTCGCGGGCCTGGTCCAGAGCCTGATCCAGGGACGCCTGCCGGCGGTGGTGGCCATGCGGTCGGCGGTGACGGACCGGGCGGCGATCGCCTTTTCCCGCAGTTTCTACGCCTCCCTCTCCAGCCGGGAGCCGGTGGACCGGGCGGTCTCCCAGGCGCGGCACGCGATGTTCGAACCGCATTCCGTGGAATGGGCGAGCCCCGTCCTGGCGATGCGGTCGCCGGACGGTCGCCTGTTCGCTCTCTTCTGGTGGGAGATCCTGAAGGACGAGGCGATGCGGCTGGCGAGCGTCTGGAGGCGCGGGCTCGCCGCGCTCGTCCTGCTCGCCGTCCTGGGCGTGGTCCTCAGACCTCTCGGCAGGCGCTGGATCGATCTCAACCTGGCGTTCGCGCTGCTGAACCCCGCGGAGTGCCCCTCGCCTCCCGGGCTGCCGATCGCTTTCGTCAAGGTGGCCCCCCCACCGCCCCTGCGGCCGTTCTGCATCGGCCGCTTCGAGGTCACCCAGCGCCTCTGGAGGAAGGTCATGGGCAGGGTGGGGAGCCGGCGGCATGGAGACGCCCTGCCGGTGGTGCGGATCTCCTGGAACGGCGCGGCGAGCTTCCTGGGCGAGTTGAACCGGCGGGAGCCGGGGGGTGTGTTCCGCCTGCCGACCGAAGCGGAGTGGGATGTCGCGGCGCGGGCGGGGAAGACGGACCTTCCCGTGGCTTCCGCCAAGATCGCGAACTGCGCCAACCAGGAGGAGGACGATGGCTACCAGCAGATCGCGCCGGCGGGCTCGTTCCAGCCGAACGCCTGGGGCCTCTACGACATGGTGGGCAACGTCTCGGAGTGGGTGAGCGACGCGGCGGGTGGCTTGAGAATTCGCCGCGGAGGAAGCTTCAACATCGTGTTGAGGAACTGCGCCGCCTACCGGTCCAGCGCGCAGCCGGACAGCCGCTACGGCGACACCGGCTTCCGGATCGTCCGGGAGCCGGTGAGGCCGGCGCGGTAGAGAGTGGCGATTCCTTCTACTTCCCCTTCCGCCCCGCCTCCGCCAGCGCCTTTTTGCGGACGGCCTCGAACTCGTCGCCGGGGTTCCAGGTGGGGAGCTGGGGGGTGTTGGCGACCACCAGGCCGGTGTAGAAGCCGAGCTGGGCGTCCTCGATCATCCCGTCGTAGGTCCACTTCGGATCGAACTGGTCGCTCGGCTGGTGGTAGCGGTGGAGCTCGTACTCCTGCGCCTGCTCCTTGCCCCAGCCCGGCGGCCGGCCGACGAAGTCGATGCCGGGCTCGGGATGGATCGCCGGCACGCCGACCTTGGCGAAGCTGAACTGGTCGGAGCGGTAGAAGAAGCCGCGGTCGGGGAACTGGTCGCCGACGAGCTTGCGCCCCTGGCGGGCGGCGAGGGCCTGCACGATGGAGTCGAGCGAGGACTTGCCGAGGCCGATCTCGGTCACGTCGCGGGTGCGGCCGAGGACGCTGCCGCCGTCGTAGTTGATGTTGGCGGCGATGCGGCCGGCCGGCACCGGAGGATGCTTCGCCAGGTAGGCCGAGCCGAGCAGCCCCTGCTCCTCGCCCGCCACGAAGGAGACAATGATCGAGCGGCGCGGGCGCTGCGGCAGCGCGGCGTAGGCCCTGGCGATCGCCATCACCTGGGCGCAGCCGGAGGCGTTGTCCACGGCGCCGTTGTAGATCCGGTCGCCGTTCTTGTCCGGCTGGCCGATCCCCAGATGATCGTGGTGGGCGGTGTAGATCACCACCTCGTCCTTGAGGCTGGGATCGCTCCCGGGCAGCAGGCCGAGGACGTTGGCCGTCCGCACCTTGGAGATCCGGTTGGCGAGGGTCAGCGAGGTGGTGATGCCGAGGGGCACCGGCTTGAAGTCCCGGCTGCGGGCCTGCTCGACGAGCTTGGCGAGGTCCTTGCCGGCGGCCTGGAAGAGCTTGCGGGTGGCCTCCTCGGTGGCCCAGCCGCGCACCTGGATGCGCGGCTCACCGGCCGCGGGGAGCTCGAACTGCTCGCCGCTCCAGGAGGTCTGGACCACCTGCCAGGGGTAGCCGGCCGACGGGGTGGTGTGGATGATGATCGCCGCCGCCGCCCCTTGCCGCGCCGCGCTCTCGTACTTGTAAGTCCAGCGGCCGTAGTAGAGCCGGCGGTTGCCCTCGAAGAGCTTGGGATCCCAGTCCGGATCGTTGTTCATCATCACCAGGACCTTGCCCTTGAGGTCCATCCCCTTGAAGTCGTCCCACTGGTACTCGGGGGCCTGGATGCCGTAGCCGACGAAGACGAGCTCGGCGTCGCGCAGGGTCGAGGTGGGCTCCTGGACGCCCCCGGCGGCGATGAACTCGTCCCACCACTTGAGATCGACGGTCTGGGCTCCGGCCTTGAACTCCCAGGCCTTGGGCGCCTCGGACTTGATGCCGACGACGTCGAACCGCTGCTGCCACTCGCCGTTGGGAAGGGCCGGCTGGTAGCCCAGGAACTCGAGCATCGAGGCGAGATAGAGCTGCGCCGTCTTGTCGCCGCGGCTGGCCGGACCCCGGCCCTCCAGCAGGTCGTCCGAGAGGAAGCGGAGGGGGGCTTCGAGAGAGGCACGGTCGATCGCCCGGGCCGCCTTCTCGGCGCCCGGCGGGAGCTGGACCTTGACCGGAGCCGGAGCGGAAGCCGGGGCGGCGCCGGCCGGAAGAGCCATCGTCAGGACGATCCCGAGACCGCCCATCCAGGTCTGTCGTTTCATCTTTTGCATCAGGGATAAGCCTCCATGGAGTCAAAGATTTCCGGCTGTGGACTGTAGCATCCGGCCCCCGGGGGCGGCGCCGCCCCGGAGCCTCGCTTGCTCCCCGAAGTCGCCCACGCTATGGTTGATGCATAGGCCGAGCGATGCTGCGAACCACCGTACGCGACTGTCTCTATCTGAACTGGGCGTTCCCGGCGGAGGCCCTGCCGCCGCCGCCGCCGCCGCTGCGCTATCAGCTCCACGCGGTGCAGGGGCGGGACTACGTGTTCGCCTCGGCGCTGCTCTTCCATCAGGACTCGCTCCACCTGACGGCGCTGCCGTCGCTCAAGTTCGGCTACCCGCAGCTCAACATCCGCCTCTACGTGCTGGACGACGAGGGGGTCCCCTCGGTGCTGTTCCGCCGGATGCTGATGCCCGGCTGGGTGACCCCCGGCGTGCGGCTGGTCACCCACCAGCCGGCCTCCCGGGCGCGGCTGCGCTTCCCGCGCCCCTCGCAATCGGTCGGCGACGGGCCGTGGGTCTGGCGGGCCGAGCGCAAGGGGAGCCTCCAGGTGACGGCCTGGCCGGGCTCGCCCGTGGTCGGCGAGGGGCCGCGCCTCGGCTCGTGGGAGGAGTCGGTGCGCTACTTCCAGGACCGGCCGCGCGGCTACGCCTCGGTCTCGGGCGAGCTGCAGAAGATCTCGGCCGATCACCCGCGGGTGGCGATCTGGCCGATGCGGGCGGAAGTCGAGGGGGACGGCCTGCTGCCGCGGCTGCTCGACCTGCCGGCGGGGACCCGCTGGCCCGGGCTCCACTCGGTCTGGCTCTGTCCGGAGATCCCGTTCGTCTTCGAGCTGGGGCTGGTGCTGCGGGTGCCCGTCCCTCCCGCCCTGCCGCAGCCGGCGGCCGGCCGGGTGGTGAGCTTTTTCGACCGGCCCAGGGGCGAGCGGACCCACCCCGAGCGGCGGCGGGCCTCGTGCTAGCATCGCCGCATGAACCCGATTCCACCCTCTGAACGCCGGCCGCAACGCATCGCGGTGCTGCCCGGCGACGGCACGGGCAAGGACGTGACCGCCGAGGCGGTCAAGGTCCTCGAGGCCGCCGCCGGGGCCTGGGAGCTCCCCCTGGAGCTGGTCCATTTCGACTGGGACGCCGACCGCTACCTGGCGACCGGCGAGACCCTCCCCAAGGGAGCCCTCGACGATTTCCGCGACAACTACTCGGCCATCCTGATCGGCGCCTTCGGCGACCCCCGGGTGCCGGACATGAAGCACGCCGCCGACATCCTCCTCGGCACCCGCTTCGGGCTCGACCTCTACATCAACCTGCGGCCCGTGAAGCTCTACGACGCCCGCGTCTGTCCTTTGAAGGACCGCACGGAGAAGGACGTCGACTTCGTGGTCTTCCGCGAGAACACGGAGGGGGCGTACGTCAACATCGGCGGCAACTTCAAGAAGGGCTGGGCGGACGAGGTCGCGGTCCAGGAGGAGATCCACACCCGCAAGGGGGTCGAGCGCATCATCCGCGCCGCCTTCGAGTACGCGGTGGCTCATTCGCGCCGCGAGGTGATGATGAGCGACAAGTCGAACGTCATGCGCTACGGGCACGATCTCTGGCAGCGGGTCTTCGCCGAGGTGGCGAAGGAGTATCCGCAGATCGAGTCCCGCCACATGTTCGTCGACGCCCTCTGCATGGAGATGGTGCTGCGCCCCGAGGGGCTGGACGTGATCGTGACCAACAACATGTTCGGCGACATCATCACCGACGTGGGGGCGGCGCTCCAGGGGGGCCTGGGGGTGGCCGCCTCGGCCAACCTCCACCCCGGGCGGACCTCGATGTTCGAGCCGGTCCACGGCTCGGCCCCCAAGTTCGCCGGCACCGGCCGCGCCAACCCGGTGGGGTCGATCCTCTCGGCGTCCCTGATGCTCGACTTCCTGGGCCACCGCGCCGCCGCCAGGGCGATCGAGGACGCCGTGGCCCGTTCGATGCGCGAGGGGAAGTCCACTCCCGACCTCGGCGGCTCGCTCACCACCTCACAGGTGGGGGACCTGCTGGCGCGGGCGGTGGGGGCGGCGGTGACGGTGACGGCGACCGCGAAGGAGGCTTGAATGCATCCCGCTGAATCCGAGCTCATCTACGACTGGAACCGCGCCGGCGGCTCCGACCTGCGCCCCGCCCGCGGCCGGGTGGAGCTGGATGACGAGACGCTGCGCGACGGGCTGCAGTCGCCGTCGGTCCGCAACCCCTCGATCGAGGAGAAGCTCCGCATCCTGCACCTGATGGCGGAGCCTCGGCATCGAGTCCGCCGACATCGGCCTGCCGGGGGCGGGTCCGCACGTGGTGCGGGACGTCGAGCGCCTGGCCCGCGAGATCGTCGAGCAGCGGCTGAAGATCGAGCCCAACTGCGCCGCCCGCACGGTGCTCGCGGACATCCGGCCGATCGTCGAGATCTCGCAGCGGACGGGCCTCGCCATCGAGGTCTCCTGCTTCATCGGCTCGTCGCCGATCCGCCAGTACGCCGAGGGGTGGACGCTCGACCGCATGCTCCGGCTGAGCCGCGAGGCGGTGGAGTTCGCGATCGGGGAGGGGCTCCCCGTGATGTTCGTCACCGAGGACACCACCCGCGCCGCGCCGGAGGATCTCCGGCGCCTGTACACGGAGGCGGTGGAGGCCGGCGCCCGGCGGGTCTGCGTGGCCGACACGGTGGGCCACTCGACGCCGGGCGGGGCGAGGAACATCATCCGCTTCATCCGCGGGGTGGTGGGCGAGGAGGTGAAGATCGACTGGCACGGCCACAAGGACCGCGGCCTCGACGTCATCAACGCCCTCGCCGCCGCCGAGGCCGGCGCCGACCGGCTGCACGGTACCGCGGTGGGGATCGGCGAGCGGGTGGGCAACTGCCCGATCGACCAACTGCTGGTCAACATGCAGCTCCTCGGCTGGATCGACCGCGACCTGCACCGCCTCCAGGAGTACTGCCGCTTCGTGGCCGACACCACGGGCGTGCCGCTGCCCGACAACTACCCGGTGGTGGGGAAGGACGCCTTCCGCACCGGCACCGGGGTGCACGCCTCGGCCATCATCAAGGCCCGCGCCCGCGGCGAGGACTGGTTGGCCGACCGCATCTACTCCTCGGTCCCGGCGGGGATGATCGGCTGCCGGCAGGTGATCGAGGTCGGGCCGATGAGCGGCGAGTCGAACGTCGTTTACTGGCTCCAGGAGCGGGGGATCGAGGCCGGCCCGGAGCTGGTGCAGGAGATCTTCCAGAAGGCGAAGTCCTCGGCGATCACCCTGGAGGAGGCCGAGATCCTGGAGATCTGCACCGCGCGGGGGGTCTCCCCCCAGCCGCTGCGGCCGCGCGCGCTGCCCTAATGTCTGAGGCGGCCAAAGCCCCCGTCCCCCCCTGGCGGCGGGTGCTCGACCGGTATCTGGAGAGCCTGTCGGTCGAGCGGGGGCTGTCGCGCAACACGGTCGACGGCTACCGCAACGACCTCTCCCGCCTGGGAGGTGCGCTGGCGAAGAAGGGGGGCCGGGACCTGCTGGCGGCGGCGGCGGCCGATCTCTCCGCCCATCTGCGGGACCTCCAGCGCCAGGGGCTCTCCCCGCGCTCGAGCGCCCGCGCCCTCTCGGCTCTGCGCGGCTTCTACGACCACCTGATCACCTCTGGCGAGCGGACGGACAACCCGGCGGTCAACCTGCTGCCGCCGAAGCTCTGGAAGCCGCTGCCGAAGGTGCTCTCGGAGGACGAGGTCGAGAAGCTGCTCGCCGCGCCGGACGTGGCGACGCCCCTCGGGCTGCGCGACCGGGCCATGCTCGAGCTGCTCTACGCGACGGGGCTGCGGGTCAGCGAGCTCGTCGGGCTCACCCTGCCGCAGCTCCGGCTGGACGTCGGCTTCCTGGTCGCCTTCGGCAAGGGGAACAAGGAGCGGGTGGTGCCGGTGGGGGACCAAGCCGAGCACTGGGTGCAGCGCTACCTGCGCGACGTCCGCCCCGATCTCGCCGCAGGCCGCCATCTCCACGTCTTCGTCAACAAGGACGGCGCCCGGTTGAGCCGGGTGGGGTTCTGGATGATCATCAAGAAATACGGCCTCAAGGCCGGCCTCCGCGCCGGGATCTCCCCCCACGTGCTCCGGCACAGCTTCGCCACCCACCTGCTGGAGCACGGCGCCGATCTGCGGGCGGTCCAGACCATGCTCGGCCACTCCGACATCTCGACCACCCAGATCTACACCCACATCCACCAGCAGCGGCTGAAGAGCCTCTACGACCGGTTCCATCCCCGGTCGTAAGGGAATTTTGGCCCTCTCCCAGTGGTTGTCATCTCTTGAGAGCAAATTTTCCCCGTGGAGCATTAGGCGATTTCGCCCGCTGTTCCGTACACTAGGCAGACCCGAACGACCACCGGAGTGGAGATTCATGCCCTGATGCACAGCTCCCGGCCTTCCGCGCTCTCGCGCCTGCTCGTTTCCGGCTCGCTCCTGCTGGGTCTCGGCTTTGCCGTTCCCGCCCATGCCGACCTGGTCATCCTGACCGACGGCGAGGTCATGAAGGTGTCGGCCTTCGAGGCCAGCGGCGACCTGGCCCGGCTCACCATGGCCTCGGGCGGACGGATGACGATGGCGATTGACCGCGTGGACCGGGTGATCGAGGATGAGGTGATCCCGGAGCCCGATCCGCCGAAGAAGGCGGTCGAGGTGGTGGCGGACGCGGTGAAGGCGGCCCTGGTGCCGCTCCATTTCGAGGAGGCGAAGGCCAGGGTGCCGGACGGCCCCTACGGGTCGATGATCTTCGAGGCGGCGAAGCGCCACGCGATCAATCCGCAAGTGGTGGCCGCCCTGATCCACGCCGAGTCCTCCGGCAATCCCAGGGCGGTCTCCAACAAGGGGGCCCGCGGGCTGATGCAGCTCATGCCGTCGACCGCCGAGCGCTTCGGGATCGCCAAGGAGAGGCTGCTCGACCCCAAGCAGAACCTGGAGGCCGGCGTCACCTACCTGAGCTGGCTGATCGAGCAGTTCCCCAACGACCTCTCGAAGGTCCTCGCCGCCTACAACGCCGGCGAGAACGCCGTCTGGCGCTACAACGGCATCCCCCCCTATCGCGAGACCCGCGAGTACGTCCGCCGCATCTTCGGCCGGCTCGGGCTGACCGCCACGATCGCCGGGCTGTAGTTACGGGTCCACTACTGGCCCACTACTGGGCCGCCGGCCCGGCCCACCGCATCACCATCAACGTGCGGTCGTCGCTGAGCGGGTGACCCGCGGTGTGGCGGTCGACCGCCGCGAGCAGGCGGTTGCGGATGTCGATCGCGCTCTCCCCCTCGATCTCGAAATCGACCCCCGCCAGGACCCGCTTTACGCTGTCGTAGCCAAAGGGCTCGTCGGCGGCGTTGGTGGCTTCGATCAGGCCGTCGGAGAGCCAGACCACGGAGTCCCCCGGCTGGAGCGTCAGCGTCGCCTTGGCGTAGGCGTGGCCGAGCCCCCCGAGCGGCGAGCTGGGGAGGAGGACCTCCTCGACGTCGGCGCCGCGCACCCGGTAAGTGGGGGGGTGGCCGGCGTTGGTCAGCCGCAGCTCGCCGGTCCGCAGGTTGAACAGGCCGAGGGTGGCGGTGACGAAGAAGCGCCGTTCGCGGTTCGAGCGCACCACCCCGTCCAGACGGCTGAGGATCTCCTCCGGCTCGCGCGTCTCCTCGACCAGGATCAGCAGCGCCGCCTTGAGCATCGCCATCCGCAGGCCGCTCGACAATCCATGCCCCGAGACGTCGGCGATGATCACCGCCAGCTCGTCCTCGGCCAGGCGGAGGACGTCGAAGTAGTCGCCGCCAATCGCGGCGCTCGGCTCGAACAGGGTGGAGAACTCGACGCCGCCGCCCGCCGGCAGGTCGCCCGGCAGCAGGCTCTTCTGGAGGTTGCGGGCGAGCTCCAGCTCCTTTTCCAGCGATTCCTTCTGGGCCGCCGTGGCGACCAGGGTCTCCAGGTTGCCGGCCATCTCGTTGAACGAGCGCTGGAGGTCCCCCACCTGATCGCGCCGCCGAACCGGGATGCGCACGCCGAAGTTCCCCTGCCGCACCGCCTCGGTCCCCCGGCTCAGGCGGTTCACCGCCCGGGAGAGGCCGACGATCATGAACCCCGCCATCAGCGCCGCGGCGGCGTAGACGTCGAACAGCAGGAACGCCACGAGCAGCAGGGTGGCCCAGGCCAGGGCGTCGATCTCGGCGGCGCTGGAGAAGAGGTGGCGCAGCGCCGCGTTCGGCGTGGCGTTCAGGTTGGCCGCCACGTAGCTCGCCACCACCCGGCCGGTCGCCAGATCGGTGAGCGGCCCCGAGATCTCCCCCCACCAGAGGAGCGGCTCGTCCCAATACCTCTGGTTGCGCGAGCGCTGCTTGAAGAAGCGCGTCGCCTCGGCGGCCTGCTGGTCCTTGCGCACGTGGTGAAGGGGGACCTTGCGGCCCTCGATCTCGAAGCTGAAGCTGTCGAGGTCGGGGTCGTCCGAGCGGAAGAGCTCGATCCAGACCTCGGCGCGCCGGCTGAGCTCCCCGTCGAGATCCCCGCCGTAGAGGGCGACGACGCCGCTGCCGCCGCGCGAGGCCGCCACCGCCAGGGTGGGCCGGCCGCCGCCGGAGGTCGAGACGAAGTGCGGCGCCACTTCCCAGCGCTGGCCCTGGCGGACGATGGGTCCCGGCATCTCCAGCCAGCCCGGCCAGGCGGCGGGGGTGCGCGGATCGCCGGCGAGCTTCCTGCCGTTCCGGTAGTAGCCGAAGACGGCGTCGCCGGTCTCGGTCCGGTGGGGGAGGGGGCCGCCGGCGCCGGCGGTCATCGCCGTGAGCTGGGTCTGGGCCGCCGCGGCGAGATCCTCCTGCACCGATTCGACGGCGTCGCGGTAGAGATGCCCCAGGAAGAAGCCGGAGAGCAGGTAGGCGAGCATCGCCAGCAGCAGCAGGAGCAGCGGGATCGGCAGCACGCCGAGCAGGAAGTAGGAGAAGGCGAGGCGCCGCCCGACCTTCCAGAGGAAGGCGTGGTAGGCCCGCCAGAGCAGCCAGGCCAGGATTGCCACGAGGCCCGCGGCCAGCAGGAAGCGGGTGAGCAGACTGACGTAGGGGATGCCCGCGAAGGCGACGAGACCCAGCGCCGCGAAGGTCGCGGCGAGGATCAGGAAGCGGCGGAAGCGTTCTTTCACGAAGATCGGCCAGGGTCCGCGAAACGGCGGTCCCGCAAGGCATTACGGCGGGTTGGGGGCAAAGTTTCCACGGCGGCCTGCGGCCCGGAGTTTGGCCGGGAGTTGGACAACCACTCCAACTTCCATAGAATTGCCCCGTTCTTCCCCTGGCGGGCAGGCTCACCCGACGAGCGCCAGGGCATCTTAGCGCGAACCGGAAGAGGAGAGACACCGTGTCGAGGATCCCGCGTTTCCAGGAGCACCTGAAGACCGGCTTCACCGCCGAAGCCGCGAGCGCCGCGCGTTACCGCGCCTATGCCGACCGCGCCCAGAAGGGCGGCCAGCCCAACCTCGCCCGGCGCTGGCTGCGCATGGCGGCCGCCAAGGACGCCCTGGCGATCGAGATGCTGGAGGCCACGGAGCAGACCGCCGGGCTCGATGCCGACCTCGGCAACGCCATCTCCGAGGAGCGCTACGAGAACGATGTCCTCTATCCCAAGATGATCCGCGACGTGGACCAGGAGACCGCCAACGTCTTTCTGCGGGTGGTCAACGCCCAGAAGGAGAACCTGCGGCAGCTCGAGGGCCTGCGCCACGAGGCCAACGCCGCCCCCGGCGACGTCGCCCTCCCCCCGGAGGTCGACCGCGGCACGGCTCCCTCGGCGCCGGAGTCGTAGAGGGCGGAACCCTTTGCGAACGCCTTCGCGCGAGTTTCAAGCTGGAGGGGATGATGGGAATCGAGGAGCTTCTGCGGGAAAGACGGGAGGACATCTTCCGCATCGCCGCCCGGCATGGCGCCTCCAATATCCGGGTCTTTGGCTCCGTCGCGCGGGGTGAGGCCGGCACCGAAAGCGATGTCGATTTCCTGGTCGAGCTGGAGCGCGGCCGAAGCCTCCTCGACCACGCCGCCCTCATGATCGATCTGGAGAGATTCCTCGGGAGACGGGTCGACGTGGTCACCGAGCGTGGCCTCAGGCCCCGGATCCGGGAGCGGATCCTCCAGGAAGCCGTGCGGCTGTGAGGCGCGATGATCAGCGATTACAGGACATCCTCGAGGCGATCGCGAAGATCGAGCGGTTCGCCGCGGACGGACGTGCTGCCTTTGACGCTGACGAGCGGACACAGGTCTGGTGTGTTCACCACATTCAGATCCTCGGCGAGGCTGCCCGAGCCCTGTCCGAGGATTTTCGCCAGGCACAGCCGCAGGTCCCCTGGTCGCTGATCATCGGCATGCGCCACATTCTGGTGCACGACTACTTCGGGATCGATCTGGAGGAGGTCTGGGCCGTGGTCGAGCGGGACCTGCCGATATTCCGCGAGCAGATCCGGGCGATCCTGGCGGCGGCCGTTTCCGGAGAGGATACGTAGGCCGGGGGGAATGCCTTCCGCCCCCCGCGCGTTGATACGAGCGAGGAAGACACGCCGGCGCGGCTGCCCCTTAACTCCTGCCAAATATTGAGCTTCCGCGAGCTTGTGACCGGTAGTCACAAGTGGTAGACTCGGCGCCCGCGAGAGGATTCAAGCCCATGGACAAAATGACCGGAGAAAGCTGGATCACCACCACGTTCGACGCGCTGGAGGACTGGGGCTCGCGCAACTCCTTCTGGCCGTTCCCGTTCGGCACGGCCTGCTGCGCCATCGAGTTCATGTCCACCGTCTCCAGCCACTACGACCTGGCGCGGTTCGGTGCCGAGGTGGTGCGCTTCTCGCCCCGGCAGAGCGACGTGCTGCTGGTCGCCGGGACCATCAACGACAAGATGGCCCCGGTGCTGAAGCGGATCTACGATCAGATGGCGGACCCCAAGTGGGTGATCTCGATGGGCGCCTGCGCCTGCTCGGGCGGTTTCTACCGCGCCTATCACGTGATGCAGGGCATCGACGAGATCATCCCGGTCGACGTCTACGTCCCCGGCTGCCCGCCGACGCCGGAGGGGCTGATCTACGGCCTCCTCCAGCTCAAAGAGAAGGTCATACGCGACCGCGAGAGGTTCCGGAAGGAGAACCGGGACTCCAAGGACCAGGAGAAGACCCAGAGTGTCAACGCTGGCGCCCCCACCGTCTAAGACCTCGGCCCCGGCCGAGCTCGACGCCGTCCGGGCCAAGTTCCCGGCCGGCAGCATCCTCCCTCAGGACGGGCTCGACCAGCCCACCTGGATCGTCAGCCGCGACGTCCTCTTCGAGGTCGCCCGCGAGCTGAAGGAGAACCCGCAGACGCGGTTCGACCTCATGCTCGATCTCTGCGGCGTCGATTTCCCCGACCGGGAGGAGCGCTTCGAGGCCGTCTACCATCTCTACTCGCTGCAGCGCGGCGCTCGGCTGCGCCTCAAGGTGCCGCTGCGCGAGGACAACCTCGTGCTCCCCTCGATGATGAAGCTCTGGAAGGCGCTCGACTGGTTCGAGCGCGAGGCCTACGACATGTTCGGCTTCATCTTCGAGGGCCATCCGAACCTGCGGCGCATCCTCTGCCACGAGGCCTTTCAGGGGCACCCACTGCGCAAGGACTACGACCCGGCGCGGCGCTGGATCCTGACCGAGGACAAGATCTACACCCCGCACTTCAATCTCCCGGAGAGCGGCGACGACATCTTCGAGCGGATGACGATCAACATCGGCCCGTCGCACCCGGCCATGCACGGCACCTTCCGCCTGATGGCCGTGCTGGACGGCGAGACGATCGTCGCCTCCGACGTCGAGATCGGCTACCTGCACCGATGCTTCGAGAAGATGTCGGAGACCCACACCTGGCAGCACGTCATCCCCTACACCGACCGGCTCAACTACTGCTCGGCCTTCATCAACAACGTCGGCTACTGCAAGACGGTGGAGAAGATGCTGAAGGTGGAGGTGCCGCCGAAGGCCGTGTGGGCGCGGATGATCCTCTCGGAGTTCTCGCGCATCATGGACCACTGCGTCTGCAACGGCACGACGCTGGTGGACGCCGGCGGCCTGACCAACTTCTGGTATCTGTTCCAGCCGCGCGAGGAGATCTACGGCCTGCTGGAGTCGGTCTGCGGCTCCCGCCTGACGGTCTCGGCCTGCCGCATCGGCGGCCTGATCCAGGACCTGCCGCCCGACTTCGAGGCGCGCTGCCGCCGGCTGCTCGAGATCATCCCGCCGTTCATCGACGACTCGGAGGCGCTGGTCAACAAGAACCGCATCTGGATCGACCGCTCGGTGGGCGTCGCCGCCATCTCCGGCGAGGAGGCGGTCAACTGGGGCTGGACCGGGCCGTGCCTGCGGGCGAGCGGCGTCGGCTACGACGTCCGCCGGGCCCACCCCTACGACCTCTATGACACGCTCGACTTCGAGGTGCCGGTGCTCTACGGCGGCGACGTCTACGACCGCTTCCGCATCCGGATGCTCGAGGTCCGCGAGTCGCTCAAGATGATCCGCCAGCTCCTCGACCGCGGCATGCCCGAGGGCCCCTACATCGTCGACGATCCCCACGTGGCGCTGCCGCCCAAGGAGGCCGCCTACAACCAGATGGAGGCCATGATCTACCACTTCAAGCTGATCATGGACGGCATCCACGTGCCCGAGGGGGAGATCTACAGCATGGTCGAGGGAGCCAACGGCGAGCTCGGCTTCTACACCATCAGCGATGGGACCAGCAAGCCGTACCGGAACCACTGCCGGGCGCCCTGTTTCCCGATCTTTTCCACCTTCCCCCGCCTGATCAACGGTGGCTCGCTCTCGGATGCCATCGTCTCGTTGGGCGGCCTGAACGTCATTGCCGGAGAGCTCGAACGATGAGCCAGCCCCTGGCCCAGACAGCCCAGCAGTCCCCCTATCCCTCCGAAACCCGGCCCTACAAGCCGGGCTTCGCCGAGCGCATGTACCTGCCGCTGCTCGGCGGCCTGATGGTGACGATGCGGCACTTCCTGCGCAACCTCTTCGGGGGCAAGATGTACACCATCCAGTACCCGGAGCAGCGGCGCGACTACAGCCATCGCTTCCGCGGCCACCACATCCTCACCACCCGCCCGGACGGGTCGGTGCGGTGCGTCGCCTGCTTCCTCTGCGCCCAGAACTGCCCGGCCGAGTGCATCCGCATCGAAGCCGGCGAGCACCCGGACGTCAACATCGAGAAGTACCCGACGGTCTACGAGATCGACATGCTGCGCTGCGTCTTTTGCGGCTACTGCGTGGACGCCTGCCCGGAGGAGGCCATCATCATGTCCAACAACTACGACATGGCCTACTTCACGCGCGACCAGTCGATCGTCGGCAAGGATGACCTGATGAAGCCCTTCACCTTCGACGAGGAGCAGCTCGGCTACCGGCCGCGCTTCCCCGAGGAGGACGTGAAGCGGTCCAAGATGCGGCGCGACGCCTTCAACCTCGTCGAGGCCGCCAAGGCGGCCCAGGAGCGCGAGGCCCACAAGGCCGCCCACCCGTAGGATCTCCGCGGGTCCTTCGTAGGGACGCAGCCTGCTGCGTCCCTACATCCTCCTCTTCTTTCCTCAGCAGGTCTTGCAGACGCAGGTGGACGCGCCCGTGCTCTCGCTACAGGTGAAGGACTTGATGCCGCAGCGGGAACAGGTGTACCGGGCGCATTCGCACTGCTTGTTGACGCAGATGTCGTTGGTGGGCGGGCTGCACAGCGCGATGAGCGCCCCGGCCGGCTTCGGGGCTTGGGCGAGGGCGACGCTGGCGAAGACGACGGCGACGGTCAGCAGGCGGCGGAACGAGAAGGCTTTGCGCATGACGGGTCCTCCTTCTGGGTGGACGGGGCGATGCCGGGGCGGCAGGCCTCTATCTCTATAGGTGCCTCCAACGGCCTCCATCCCGCCCACCTCTGGTAAGATCGGACCGCGATGGGGAGATCCCGGGAGGGCGCGTAGCGCGCTTTTCCCACGCAACGGCGTCCGGGGGCCATGCTCCAGAGAGGACCTGGCATGACGGCCGGGTCTTTTTTGTTTCCCTGGTAGAGAGACGATCATGATCGCAGAGAAACCACGACACACGGCCCCGCCCGAGAAGATCGACGAGGTGGTCATCCGCTTCGCCGGCGATTCGGGCGATGGCATGCAGCTTACGGGGACCCAGTTCACCAACACCTCGGCGCTGGTCGGCAACGACCTGTCCACCCTGCCGGACTTCCCGGCCGAGATCCGCGCGCCCGCCGGCACCCTCCCCGGGGTGTCGGCCTTCCAGGTGCGCATCGCCGACTACGACATCCACACTCCGGGCGACTCCCCGGACGTGCTGGTGGCGATGAACCCGGCGGCGCTCAAGAAGGAGATCAAGGATCTCAAGCCCAACGGCATCGTCATCGTCAACACCGACGAGTTCAACGCGCGCAACTTCGCCAAGGCCAACATCACCTCCAATCCGCTGGAGGACGGCAGCCTCGCCAACTACCGATTGTTCCAGGCGGCGCTGACCACGATGACCCGCCGCACGCTCGAGGGGAGCGGCCTCGACACCAAGTCGATGGACCGCTGCAAGAACATGTTCGCCCTCGGCATGTGCTACTGGCTGTTCTCCCGCTCGCTCGACAACACGGTCGAGTGGCTGAAGAAGCAGTTCGCCAGGAAGCCGGCGCTGGCGGAGGCCAACATCGCGGTGCTGCGGGCGGGCTGGAACTTCTGCGACATCACGGAGCTGTTCCACGACCGCTACGAGGTGCCGGCGGCGAAGATGGAGCCCGGCCTCTACCGGAACATCACCGGCAACACCGCCCTCGCCATGGGCTTGGTGGCGGCGAGCCGGCGCAGCGGCCTGCCGCTCTTCCTCGGCGCCTACCCGATCACGCCGGCCTCGGACGTGCTCCACGAGCTGTCGCGCTACAAGAACTTCGGCGTCACCACCTTCCAGGCGGAGGACGAGATCGCCGCCGTCTGCGCGGCGATCGGCGCCTCCTTCGGCGGCGCGCTGGGGGTGACCTGCTCTTCGGGCCCCGGGATCGCCCTCAAGGCCGAGGCGATGAACCTGGCGATCATGACCGAGCTGCCGCTGGTCGTCTGCGACATCCAGCGCGGCGGCCCCTCGACCGGGCTGCCGACCAAGACCGAACAGGCGGACCTGCTCCAGGTGATGTTCGGCCGCAACGGCGAGTCGCCGCTGCCGATCCTCTCCGCCTCCTCGCCCAAGGACTGCTTCGAGGTGGCGCTCGAGGCGGTGCGCCTCGCCACCCGCTACATGGTGCCGGTGGTGCTGCTCTCCGACGGCTACATCGCCAACGGCTCCGAGCCCTGGAAGCTGCCGCAGGTGGAGGAGCTGCCGGACCTGCGGATCGAGTTCCGCACCGACCCCGAGGGGTTCCAGCCCTACGAGCGCGACTCCGAGACGCTCTCCCGGCCCTGGGCGATCCCCGGCACGCCGGGCCTGGAGCACCGGATCGGCGGCCTGGAGAAGGAGAACGTCACCGGCAACGTCTCCTACGATCCGGTCAACCACGAGAACATGGTCCACCTGCGGGCCGAGAAGGTGGCGCGGATCGCCCGCGAGCTGCCGGACCTCGAGGTCTTCGGCGACCCCGAAGGGGGCGACCTGCTCGTCCTCGGCTGGGGCTCGACCGCCGGGGCGATCCACGGCGCGGTCGCCAGCGCCCGGCGCCTGGGGCTCTCGGTCAGCCGCGCCCATCTGCGCTATCTCAATCCCTTCCCGAAGAACCTGGGCGAGGTGCTGGGGCGGTTCGGCCGCGTGCTGACGCCGGAGATGAACCTGGGCCAGCTCGCGCTCCTGCTGCGCGCCCGCTACCTCAAGGACGTCATCACGCTCAGCAAGGTGCAGGGCAAACCTTTCAGCCGTCAAGAGATCCTGGACAAGATCCAGTCGATCCTGGAGCCCGAGCATGTCCACTGAGATCCAGACCCCGCCGCTGAGCAAGAAGGACTTCCAGACCGACCAGGAGGTGCGCTGGTGCCCGGGCTGCGGCGACTACGCCATCCTCTCGGCGGTCCAGCAGGTCTTTCCCGAGCTGGGGATTCCGCGCGAGAAGTTCGTGGTGGTCTCCGGGATCGGCTGCTCCAGCCGCTTCCCCTACTACATGAACACTTTCGGCTTCCACACCATCCACGGACGGGCGCCGGCGGTGGCGACCGGGCTCAAGCTGGCCCGGCCCGAGCTGGAGGTCTGGATCGCCACCGGCGACGGCGACTCGATGTCGATCGGCGGCAACCACCTGATCCACGTGCTGCGGCGCAACATCGGGGTGAAGATCCTGATGTTCAACAACCGTATCTACGGCCTGACCAAGGGGCAGTACTCGCCGACCAGCGAGCTGGGCAAGAAGACCAAGTCCACGCCGGCGGGCTCGGTCGATTACCCGTTCAACCCCCTGGCGCTCGCCCTCGGCGCCGGGGCGACCTTCATCGCGCGCAGCGTCGACGTCTTCCAGGCCCACCTGCGCGACACCCTGCGCCGCGCCGCCCAGCACAAGGGGACCGCCTACGTCGAGATCTACCAGAACTGCAACATCTTCAACGACAAGGCGTTCTCCGGTCTCACCGACAAGGAGACTAAGGACGACACCGCGCTCTACCTGGAGCACGGCAAGCCGCTGATCTTCGGCAAGAACAAGAACCGCGGCATCCGCATGCAGGGCACCCGGATGGAGGTCGTCGAGCTGGGCGGCGAGTTCGGTTCGGACGACTGCCTGGTGTGGGACGAGAGGCAGGAGAATCCCGCCCTGGCCTTCCTCGCGGCGCAGCTCCAGCCGCCGCACTTCCCGACTCCGCTCGGCGTCTTCCGCGACGTCGAGGTGCCGACCTACGAGGAGCGGGTCCTCGCCCAGATGCAGACCGAGACCGACCGGCTGGGCCTGGGCAAGCTGGAGGACCTGCTGAAGGCGGGGGATACGTGGACGGTGGGGGAGCAGCCGGCGAGCTGAAGCGTTTTGATCGAAAAAGAGGGCGGCCGGGGCTTCACCGGCCGCCCTTTTCATTTATGGGTTCATCGGTGTGCCTACCGGCGTCGTGGGATCGGCCGCGATCCGGAAGCTCGTCGGAAACCCCCGCCACGCCGTAGCTCTCGGTCACGACCAGGGGGCAGCGCAGGCAGGCCTCCACCCCTTCTTGCAGCCACCAGCGGCAGGCCGGACGGATCGCGCAGGCGGGCGGCTCATCCACCGCAGTGGGGAGCCGTTGCACGATGCGGGTCGCCAGCCGGCAGCTCGCGCCGTCGAAGTGCTGGCAGGCCTTGCCGACGCAGGGGGCCGCGAACCGGAAGACCTCGGTCGGCGCGACCGGTCCGGAAAGGGCGAGGAGCTTCTCCGGTGACCCCCAACGTCTGATCGAGGAACGCGACGCGAGGCTCTTCGACGCTTCCCTGGATGACCCCGAACGCCGAGCTGCCCGGCATCTCGGGACGCGCGCTGGGGCACTGGATCCGGCTGGGCGCCGTCGGGTGCTCCGCGGATTGCAGGATCTTGAATCGAGCCATCTCGCCCTCCTTTCAGCCATCTCTCCGCGGGGTCTTGTCTACTTCTCGGCCCGGCCGGAGATGGCGGGTCCTTCCGTTGGCAGGACGCCGCCATGGGGCTCGACCCAGATCCCAACCCAGATCCGGGGATGGGGAAACTGTGTGTTGACCCTCTGCCCCTCGAGGGCCCGGAGCACCGACTGCGAGGCCGTCGAGATCAACTGATCGAGCGTGATCTGCTCGGCTTCGCGGCCGGTGGTGGTCGACTCGCGACGTTCGTTGGCCATGTGAGGTCTCCTTTGGATCGGCGTCCCAGCGAAAGTGCCGGGAGCTTCAGCACTTATTGAACAGGCGTGAAATGGAAGCAAAACGTTACCGGGAGATTCTCCAGAGGGGGTCTGCTACCCTGGGCGGATGGCCGACCTCCTCATCCTCGCCCACGGCGGATCGTGGGACATGCGGTTCCAGATCTCGTCGCTGGCGGCGAGCGCGGCGGCGGCGGGGGAGCGGGTGGACATCGCCCTGTTCTTCGGCGCGCTCGACGCCTGGGCGCGCGGGCGGTGGGACGAGCTCGATCCCCTGCCTCCCCTCACCGCCGGGCGGCTGGAGGCGCTCGCCATGCCTCCCCTTTCCGGGATTCTCGCCTCCGGCCGGCAGGAGGGGCTGGTCCGCCTCTACGCCTGCAGCGCTTCCTCCCGCCTGCTCGGGCTCGACACGGCCCAGGTGCAGGCGGCGGTGGATGCCATCCTCGGCTGGCAGAGCTTCTCGCGGATGATCCGCGACTCGGCGCGGGTGGTCACGCTTTGAGGCTTCCCTCACACTCTCCATTCGTCAGCCAAGGGAGGCTCATGCAGACGCAACGCATCGCTTTCGTCGGCTCCGGGGTGATGGCGGAGGTGATGATCACCGGTCTCCTCACCCGCGAGGGCGCCCGGCCCGACCGGATCTGGGCCGCCGGCCCGCGCCCGGAGCGGGCCGAGGAGCTCCGCGCCGCCTACGGGGTCCACGGCACCACCGACAACCTCGAGGCCATCCGCAACGCCGACCTGGTGGTGCTCTCGGTCAAGCCGCAGTCGCTCGCCAAGATCCTGCCGGTGATCCGGCCGGCGTTCCACCACGAGCAGGCGGTGATCTCGATCATCGCCGGGGCGCGGATGAGCGCCATCGGCCGCGCTCTCGGCCATCCGGCGATCGTGCGCTGCATGCCGAACACCCCGTGCCAGATCCACCGCGGGGTGACCGTCTGGACCGCCAGCCCCGAGGTTGGCGAGCCGGTGCGCCAGAGCGTGCGGGAGATCCTCCAGACCATGGGCCGGGAGATCTACGTCGCCGACGAGGCGGACATCGACCGCTCGTCCGCCGTCCACGGCATCGGCCCCGCCCTCGTCGCCCACTTCGTCAAGTCGTTCGAGGACGCCGCCAACTTCATCGGCGAGTCGCGCGAGCTCGCCCGCCAGTCGCTGCTGGAGACGATCGTCGGCACGGCGGAGATGATCCTCGGCTCGCGGCGGCACGTCTCGGAGCTGATCGACGAGGTGGCGTCGCCCGGCGGGGTGACCTCGCGGGCGCTGCACGTCCTCCAGCAGGGGGGCTTCTCGGCGGTGCTCACCGACGCGGTCGAGGCCGCCTACCGGCGGACGCTCGAGCTGCGGGACCGGGTCGACGAGCAGATCGGGTCCGAGCCCTAGGAAGGGAAAAAAGGACGAAAGGGACCTCAGGGACAAAAGGGACATCAGGAAGATGAACGGGCTCGGAATCGGGAGTCCCTGTCTGGTGTCCCTGCTGTCCCTGAGGTCTCTATCAGGAAGGTCTCCGCGCCCACCACCACGGGATCGAGCGCGAAGTCGTAGAGCGCGAGCCCGCCGAAGAGCGCCCGGACCCGCGGGAAGCCCGCCTCCTGGAGACGGCGGGCGATTTCAACGGCCTCCGCGTTCTCCTCGTCGAACAGCACCACGTCCTCGCCGGCCGGCGGCGTCCACTCCGGCCCGGGCCAGGGGATCGCCCCGGCGAGCGTGAGCGCCCCCGGCGCCGCCCGCACATCCACCAGCCGCGGCGGCCGGCCCTCCTTCAGGGCTCGGAACAGGGCGAAGGGCGAGACTTCGAGCTCAGGATCGAACTGGAAGACGGGAGTGGAATCCACGAGGTAGGGGAGCTGGCATGGCTGGCATGGAAGGATGTCGTGCAGGAGGGGCGCCAATTGGGGAGGTCAGGGCCTTCCAACTGGGGAGAGGATGACGGACTGTGCCTGCTGTATATCTTTGAAGTGAGTATCGTAGGTCAACACCGGCGCACCGGACTGGATAGCAGTGGCGGCGATCCAGATGTCGTTCGAGGGAACCGGCGTCCCCGCACGCCGGAGAGACACACAGATCTCGGCATAGATCCGGCTGACCTGTTCGTCGACGGCGATCCTTTCCACTTCAGGCGAAGCAAGGAATTCTTCCAATTCGCGCTGGTTCTTCGCCAGCCGGTCTCCGAGGAGGAAACCGATCCAGAAGCTCACCGAGAACAATGGAAGGTACTCCCAGCCAATCAGCCCGGTCGATCCGGTCCACGACCTGCGGGTCGCCTCTCTTGAACTGACTGTAGGCTGACGTGTCGAGGCAGTAGCGGCTCAACGCCACAGTTCCTCGTCGATCTGCTCGGTCACGGCGACGGCAGACTCGAAGCTCTCATGCTCCTCCTTGCTCCAAGTCCCGGCCAAGCGGGCCAGACCGTTCCTCTTGTCTCCGACGTTGCGGACCTTGAGGGCTTGGCGGAGCAACTCGATCACGGTCTGCTCCAAGGACTCGCGAAGTCGCAGGCTCTCGCGTTCCAGGGCCTGTGCGAGTTCGGGAGGGAGGTTGTGGAGGGTCAGGATTTCCATGAGAGTCCGATCGAGTCCTCTCATTATAAGCCGGTTGGGCGCGCCGCTGTCAGGTAAAATAGGAGGGCTGGTCGAAGACCCACAACGTCGCCGAGCTCGCCGACTACGAGGTCTGGCCGATAGGGAACTAGAGACGTTCCCGTCAACGCTGGCGCAGAGCGCGCGAAGCTTGGCGCGGAAGGTGTGAAGCTTGGCGGGGAGTGCGCGAAGCTTCGCGGCGACCGCGTGAAGGTTGGCGCGGAGCGCGTGAAGCTTGGCGCAGACCGCGTGAAGCTTCGCGCAGAGCGCGTGAAGGTTGGCGGAGAAGGTGTGAAGCTTGGCAGGGAGTGCGCGAAGCTTCGCGGCGACCGCGTGGAGCTTGGCGCGGAGCGCGTGAAGGTTGGCGGATAACCCGCCAGCCAATCAGGTTCGAGAGGTGAGGCCATGGCTGACGGGCAGCAGGAGGGGTCCCGTGCCGGAGATCCGCGAGCCGCTTCCGCCCCAGCCCTCCCGGCTGGCGGTCGTCGAGGACGCGGAGACCATGGCCCGGCTCTACCGGCGTCTCGTCCTCCTCTTCGGGGTGCAGCTCCTCCTGGGCATGCTCCAGTTGCCGCTGACCGCGATGCGCGTTCCCGGGACAAGCCTGGTCGCCTTGCTGTTCCCCTTGCTGGCGCTGGGCGTGCTCCTGGCGAACAGCGTTACGGCCTACCAGCTCACCCGTTCCATGGGGAGCCGCGTATCGCTCGCCTGGGCGATCACCATGTTTCTGCCTTGCGTCAACATGATCGTGCTGCTGGTGCTGAGCTCGAAAGCGCAGTCCTGGTGCAAGCGGTACGGCATCAAGGTAGGCCTGCTCGGGCCGACCAAGGAGAGCATCGAGGAGCTCCGGCGGCGCCTGATGACCTCGCATTTCGATTGATCCCGGTAGAAAGCCGGCCGCGGAGGCGATCCCTACGTGCCGGCTTTCTCTTTCCGCTTCACCGTCACCAGGAACGAGCCCTGGCCGACGGGGGGGCCTTCGACGTGGAGGCGCAGCTTGCCGCCCGGCGCGGCGGCGCAGGAGGCAATGGTGACGCCGGGGATCAGGACCGCCTTGTCCCGCGAGCGGGTCTCGGACGTGACTTCGAGGTCCTTGCAGCTCCCCAGCCGGGCGGCGACCTCGACGTCGATCCCGCGCAGGGGCAGCGGCGCCGCGAAGTCGTTCGAGTTGACGATCCAGAACCGTGACTCGACGGCCCTGGCGGGAGCGTCCTCCAGATAGAGCCGGCCGGGCTCGATCACCTCGTAGCTCACCTTGTCGCCGGACAGCCGGACCACCATGTAGTGGGAAAAGCCGCCGCGGTCGGGCGAGGCGTAGAGCGGCGCGCCGGAGCCGCCGGACACGAAGTAATCGATGCCGTCGTGCTGCTCGGCGGGCTCGTGCCAGTAGACGTGCTCGTGCCCGGAGAAGACCGCCTTGACCGGATAGCGCCGGAAGAGGTCCTGGAGTTCCCAGCGGTTGGCGACCGCCGGGTGGCCGGCGCCCGCGGGCTTGTCGATCACGGGAGAGGAGTAGAACTCCGTGTGGGTGAAGACGAAGATGGCGCGCGCCCCCTTGTTGGCCTCGAGGTCGCGCCTGAGCCACTCGAGTTGCTCGCCGGAGATCGCGTCCGCGGCGCCCGGCACGTCGGTGTCGAGGGCGATGAAGTGGGCTCCGGCGCTGTCGAAGGAGCCCCAGAGCTGGCCGAAGTGGCCGCGGAAGGCCTCCTCCGAGCAGGGCGGACCGCAGAGCCGTTCGGCGGGGGAGGCGCAGGTCTGCCCGCTGTGGATCTCGTGGTTGCCGGGAGCGTTGTAGAGCGGCACGGCGCCGGCCAGGGGGCGGGCGGCGGACCGGAACGCCTGGTACTCGGCCTCCAGCTCCTCGCGCGTGTCGCAGTAGCCGTAGACGGTGTCGCCCGTCCAGATCACGAAGTCGGGCCGGATCAGGCCGACCTCCGAGAGGATCGTCCCCAGCACCCGCGGCAGCGGCGCGCCCTGGGTGGTGGGACGGTTGTCCCCTCCCACCACGAAGAGCAGGTCCGCCCCGGCATCCTTCGCCTGGAGCGGCGCCTCCGGGAAGCTCCTGAGCGGCCGGTCGGTCGCGGCGTTCAGGGGGGCGGAGCAGCAGAGAAGCATCAGGACCAGGGTTTTTCGGATCATGGCCGGACCTCGCGGGCTACAGAACCTTCGACTCGTGGTCGGCCCAGACCAGGCCGGACATCACCTTGGGGAGGAAGCGGGTCGACTTCGCCGGCAGCATCTGGCCGCCGGCGATCGCCGCGCCGAAGGCCGCCGGCTGCATCGGGGGGAGCCAGACGCCGGTGCCGAGCTCTCCGGAGGCCACCTGGCGCCACAGCTCGTCGGGGTTCGAGCGGTAGACGACGGTGCCGTCCACCGAGGCCTCCGGGGGGAGGCCCAGGGCTTCGAGGATCGTCTCCTGGAAGATCTCGACCGGCAGCCTGGTGGAGTCGAGGAGCCAGATCTCGGGCTCGTGGCCGCGCACCCAGACGCCGATCGCCGGCTGCGGAGCGGCGGCGGCCGCTGCGGCGAAGGCGATGCCGTCGGTGCCCGGGAAGGTCCAGGTGGAGGCCGCCACCCCCGCCAGGCGGGAGAGGTCGACCGGCTCCTTGAAGGCCCGGTGGATGGGGTCGATCGTCAGCGCCGGGGAGTCGAGGCTGGTGATCACCGCCAGCTTGGCGGCGGCGGCGGTGTCGGGTTTGGCGCCCTGCTCGCGGGCGAAGCGCTGGCCGACCTTGTAGCGATGGTGGCCGTCGGCGATGGCGGACGGCACGTCGAGCGCCTGGCGGTAGAGGGCGATGCGCGCCGGATCGTCGATCCGGTAGAGCACGTGGAAGTGGCCGTCGTCATCGCGGTGGCGCACCAGGGGCCGGGCGCCCTGGAGGTCCTCGCGGAGCAAGGCGTCCAGCCGGCCGCCGTCCTCGGAGAGCAGGAGGGCGGGCTCGAGGTCCGCCCCGGTCGCCGCGAGCAGGGCGGTGCGGTCGGCGATCGCCTTCTCGAGCGTCTGTTCGTGGGGGCGGATGACCGACGGGTCCTCGTAGCGGACGAGGCCGAGCAGGCCGAGCCGCTCGCCGCCGGCGGCGAGCTCGATGACGTAGGGATAGATCGCCGGCCGGGGGTCGCGCTCGACGATCCCCTCCTTGAGCCAGCGGCGGTGGAGGGCGGCGGCGAAGCGGTAGGGGTCCCCCCCTCGGGGGCCACCGGCCGGGTCAGGTGGACGAACTGATGCGGCGACTGGGCGTGGAAGCGGTCCCGCGCCGGGTCGTTGATCTGGTCGTAGGGGGGCGCCGCCAACTCGCCGGCATCGCCCGCCCGTGATCCGTAGTGGAGCCCCTCGAAAGCGTACAGTCGCATGCGTTCTCCTCCCATCCCTTCAGGTTGGCGCCTGTTTCGGGGGTATTGTAGCCGTCCCTTGCTCAGATCTCCCGCGCCACCCAGCTCGCCACCGCCATCCGGCGCAGGGTGATGCGGACGTCCCGCTGGTAGGCGCGGCTGCGGACCCCGGGGTGCCAGCTTCGCGGGCGGGGGAGGGCGGAGGCGAGCTCGGCGGCCTGGCGGTCGGTCAGGCCCGCCGCCGGGCGGTGGTAGTAGTGGCGGGCGGCGGCCTCGGCGCCGTAGATCCCCTCGCCGAGCTCCACCACGTTGAGGTAGATCTCCAGGATGCGCCGCTTCGAGAGATGGGCCTCGAGCTGGCGGGTGAGGATCGCCTCCTTCACCTTGCGCAGCGGGTTGTAGGAGCTGGAGAGCCAGAGGTTCTTGGCCACCTGCTGGGTGATCGTCGAGGCGCCGCGCGGCATCGTCTTCTCCTCCCAGGCGTCCTTGAGGGCGGCGCGGATCTCGGCGTCGTCGAAGCCGTTGTGGGCGAAGAACCGCATGTCCTCGCTGACGATCACCGCCCGCTTGAAGCCCGGCGAGATCCGCTCGTAGGGCACCCACGTCCACTCGGCCTGCCTCTGCGGCCCGAGCACCCCCCAGCCGCGGTACTTCTCGATGAAGGCGGTGGTCTTCGGGCGCCCATGGGCGAGGGCGCCGACGTCGGGCCAGGTGACCGCCTCCCAGGCGAGCCAGGCGGCGAGCAGGACGAAGAGAGCCGGGAAGAGCCGGCGCCGGCAGCCCGGCCGGCCCGGCCGGCGGGACTCGTAGGAAGAGTTGGCCATGAGCAGCGGGGAATCTTACCAAGGACTCGGGATGTTCGATAATCTGCGATATGCTTCGATGGCATTGTTGAGGATGGTTGTAGATTCCGAAGGGAGCCCGCGATGGACGCCATGAAGATGAAGACCCCAGTCGTACTCCTCGTAGTTCTTCTCCTGCTGGGCCTGATGGCGATGATCCCCGGCGCCGCGCCGGCGATGTCAGCGGCATCGGCGGCATCTGCGGCCTCGGCGGCATCCGAGACGCCCTGGATGACCGCGGCGCCCGAGATGCCCGCCAGGACCGCGGCGCCCCCCGTTCCATCCGTCACCTCCGCGGCCTTCGTGGCCTCCGCCGTCGCCACGGCGGGACCGGCGTGCGACCGCTCGGGCTGCGGGCGCGCCACCTGCGCGACTCCCGCCGCTCCGGCCCCCGCCGACCGCTGGGGAGGGCTGAAGCCGCTCGGCTCCTATACCGCCTGCACCTCCAGCGGGCCGGCCTTCTGCACGGATTCGACGGCGTTCATCGAGTCCCAGCAGGCCTACTCGAGCTTCCCCTGGTTCATGTCGCTCGACACGGAGAACAGCTACCTCTTCGTCGCCCTCGCCTACGGGCTCCAGGTGTGGGACGCGCACAGCGGCTTCCCGCAGCCCGTCTCGCAGCTCTCGTTCCGGCTTTTCCCGGTCTGGAACGGCAACCCGGAGATCAAGCGGCCGCTGCAGGACGTGGACGCGCCGGCCAACGTGGACGACCAGGTGGCGGTCGCGGGGGTGGGGGGCATCGGCCTCGCCATCCTGGACCTGGCGGACAAGACCAATCCCAAGGTGCTCTACCAGAGCTACAAGAAGGACGGCAACCAGGTCTACGCCGCGACCCTCGGCGGCCGGCGCTACGCCTTCCTGGCGGCGCCCACCGCCGATCCGACCGGCGGCCTGTTCGCCTACGACATGACGCAGGCGAAGCTCTACAGCGCGCCCTGCTTCGAGGCCGTGCCGGCCGGCGGCGAGGAGGTCCAGTGCCCCGGGGTCTATCTGGGCCGCATCGGCTCGCGCACCTCGGTGCGCTACGTCGACGGCGTGGACCAGTTCGTGGTGGCGAGCTCGGGCACCTCGCGGGGCTTCGAGATCTGGGACCTCTCCAATCCGGCGAGCCCGCAGCTCAGGCTCTCCGGCCTCAACGACCAGACGACCAACGGCGTCGCCCTGTGGAAGCAGGGGAGCGCCTACTACCTCGCGGCGCGCTCCTCGGCTTTCGAGGCCGGCGCCGGGCGGGAGGTCCACCGCACGTCGATCTATGACGTGAGCTGCATCGCCGGCTCCTGCCCGCCGCTCGGCGCGCCGCTCTTCTCGGCCGAGTTCAGCGGCGGCGGGACCTCCGAGTTCGTCGACTTCTCGCGCAGCAACGGGGTCCCCTTCCTCTACCTGGGCTCGGACGACTTCTGCCTCGGCGGCACCCAGCGCGAGTGGCTGCTCGACGTCAGCAACCCGGCGTCGCCGCAGGACATCTCGCCGTTCAACTACTGGGGCTGGTACTACCGGGGCGGGCCCACCGGCTTCAACCTGGTCGCGCCGCGGTCGGGCAAGTTCGTCGGCAACACCTTCTACCGCGCCGGCCTGTCGATCTTCGACTACCACCAGCGCACCGGGACGACGGGGGGCGGCGGATCGTCGATCGACATCGCCGGCCCCGATACCGGCCAGACCGGGGGGCTGTACACCTTCACCGCCACCGCCACCGGCTGCGCGCCGGGCGCCGGCGGCTGGACCTGGACCTTCGGGGACGGCACGGCCGCCGGTTCCGCCAGCGGACCGCAGATCGCGGTGAGCTGGGCCAACCCGGGCACCAAGCCGGTCTCGGCCACCAACTCCGCCTGCGGCAGCGCGCTGGGCCTGAAGCCGGTGGCGATCTCGGGGACCGGCTCGCTGGCCGCCAGCTTCACCTTCTCCCCCTCCTCCCCGCAGCCCGGGCAGACGGTCACCTTCGACGCCAGCTCCTCGGCGGGCGGCCCCACCCAGTACACCTGGGACTTCGGGGACGGTACGACCGCGGTGGGCCAGGTGGTCACCCACGTCTACCCGAACGGCGGCGGCTACAACGTCCGGCTGACCATCAGCCGGCCCGGCGCCTCCGACAGCGCCCAGCGGGTGGTGCCGGTGACCATGAACGTGCCGCCGCCGCCGGACGCCACCTTCCAGACCAGCGCCACCTGCTCCAACCAGTTCGGCTTCGACGTCTGCCAGGCCGACGCCGGGGTCTCGGTGAGCTTCACCGCCCACTCGACCGCCGCCGGCACCTACACCTGGAGCTTCGGCGACGGCGGCACGGCCGCCGGCCGCGCGGTGACCCACACCTGGAGCCAGGCCGGCAGCTACACGGTCTCGCTCACGGTGAACAACGGCCAGGCGTCCGCCACCTCCAGCAAGACCTTCGAGATCGGCGCCGGCGGCCCCGGACCGGGTCCCGGCCCCGAGCCCGTCCATCCGGAGCTCATCCCGTGGATCGCCGAGACCAGCGGCGCCCTGGTGCAGACGACCGGGCTCTACATCTACAACCCGGCGGTGGCGCCGGTCACCGTAACGATCGAGTTCCGCAAGCGCGGCACCCCGGACGTCAACCCGCCGCGGGCGACCCGCACGATCCCCCCCGGGGCCACCCTCTTCTTCGCCGACGTGCTGAAGGACCTGTTCAACCGTCAGAACACGACCGGCTTCATCACCGTCACCCCGGAGGGGACGCCCGACACCGCGCCGGTGGTGACCTCCTTCAACACCACCCTCCAGGGGAGCTCCCGGTTCGGCCAGACCGTGCCCGGCCAGACTCTGGGCGGGGCGGCGGTGCCGGCGATCCAGAGCCTGGTGGGCCTGAGCGACGACGGCGAGAAGCTCTCCTACTTCGGGGTCACCAATCCCAACCCGGCGCCCGCCACCTACCGGCTCCGCTTCTTCGACGCCACCGGGCGGCAGATCACCCTCTCGCCGGCGTTCACCGTCTCGGCCTTCGGCCAGCGGCAGTTCCAGGCGGAGGAGATCCACGGCACCTTCGGCGTCTCCGGCCACGACTACCGCGTGCAGGTGGAGACGCTCACGGGCGGTCCCCTGTACCCCTACGGCTCGGTGATCCGGACGGCCACCGGCGACCCCTCGTTCATCGAGCCGGGGGTGGCGGAGACCTCCCGGGCCTACCTGGTGGGGGCGCTCTCCGCGCCGGGTCCCCTGGGCAGCCTCTTCCGCACCGACGCGGTGCTCGCCGACCTCGGCGCGCAGCCGCTCCACGCCGACCTCTTCTTCACCAGCGTGGGGCCGTCTGCCCAGCCCACCGCGCCGGTCTCCCTGACCCTCCAGCCCGGGGAGACCCGGCGGCTCACCGACGTCATCCACGGCCAGTGGGGGGTGTCGAACGCCATCGGCATCCTCACCCTGGTCAGCCGCGAGCCCTCCGGCGCCCTGCCGGTCTTCCAGGGGGAGAGCTACAACGACGCCCAGCCGTCCCGCCGCTTCGGGCAGTCGATGACCGCCTTTGGCGACGCCGACGCGGCGGCCGCCGGGCGCACGGTGGTGCTCACCGGGCTGCGCCAGGACGCCGACTACCGGACCACCCTCTGGCTGTTCAACCCCTCCACCGAGGCGGGGCTCTACGACCTGGTCTACCGGTCGCTCGACGGCACCACCCTCGGCCGGCTCGATGGGATCGCCCTCGGCGCCGGCAAGGCGCGGCAGCTCAGCCCGGGGCAGCATCCGATCCCGGCGGCGGGGGTGACGGGCGGCTTCACCGTGCAGGTGCTGGTGCACTCCGGCAAGCTGCTCGCCGCCGGCCAGGTGGTCAACAACGTCACCAACGACCCCGCCTACGTGCAGGGTGAGCCCCGGTGAGATCTCCGGTGATCCCGGCCGCCAGGCTCGCCCTGACGGCCGGGATCGGCTCTCTCGCCCTGCTGGCGGGAGCGGGCCGTCTTGCCGCCAGCCCGGCGGCCAGCCCGGACGAGACGTTTGGCCGCGAGGGTCCGGCCTACCAGTCTATGAAGGCGGTCCGGCCGGTCCCCTCGGAAACCCCCTCGGAAGAGAAGGGCCTCGCCCTGCGGCTCGTCCCCGAGCTCGTCCATCTGCCGGCGGTGGACCGCGACGGCCTGCTGCGGGAGGATGCCGCTGCCGCCGCCGCCGGGCGGCGGGGGAGGGCGAAGGCTCTCCGCTACGGCGTCCGCCGCGCTCTCCGCTTTTCCGCCCGGGACGGCGACCGCTACGACCTCGCCGGCGGCGCCCGGCTGTGGGTGGGGGAGATCGTCTCCACCGGCGCCCTCGGCCTGCGCCTCCACTTCCGGGATCTCCACCTGCCGGCGGGCGCCGAGCTGGCGGTCGATTCGCCGGCGGCGGAGACGGCGCCCGGCGTCTTCCGGAACGGCGATCCGCGTTCCGATCCCGACCGTCACGTCGAGATCCACGAGGCCCGGACGGGCGACTTCTGGACCGGCTCCTTCCCCGGCGACCGGGTGCGGATCGAGTACCTCGCTCCCGCGGAAGCAGGCACCGAGCTGCCGTTCACCGTGGACGCGCTGCAGCATCTCTACCTGGACCCCGTCGAGGATCTCGCCAAGAAGGTGGCGGGACCCTGCCACAACGACGTCAGCTGCTATCCCGAGTGGGCGGACGTCGCCAGGGCGGTCTCCGGGGTCGGCTTCGTGGACCGCGACGCGCTGTTCTGCACCGGCGAGCTCCTCGACGACCTGGCGGGGGACTTCACCCCCTACTGGCTGACCGCCCATCACTGCATCGGCTCGCAGGCGGCGGCGCAGACCGCGGAGGTCTACTGGCTCTACCAGACCGCCTCCTGCGGCGGCGCTCCACCCTCGATCCGGAGCGTGCCGCACTCCCTGGGAGCGACGCTCCTGTGGACCAGCCACGCCTCCGACGCCACCCTGCTGATGGTCGAGGGGGCGCTGCCGGCCGGCCTGTACTGGGCCGGCTGGACGGGCGAGCCGGTCGCCGACGGCACCAACGCCGCGGGGATCCACCATCCGTCGGGGGACTACAAGCGCATCAGCTTCGGCTTCAAGGACGAGCCCTCGGCCTGCCGCGCCCTCGATCCCACGGTCAGCCTGGTGCGCGTCAGCTGGACCGACGGCCCCACCGAGCGAGGCTCCTCGGGCTCGGGGATCTTCCGGGCCGACACCCACCAGCTCTTTGGCCAGCTCTTCGACGGCCCTTCGGCCTGTGGCCGGGAGACCTACGACTGCTACGGCGCGTTCGTCTCCACCTACCCGCAGATCAAGAGCTTCCTGCGGCAGGGCTCGGATGACGACTCCGAGCCGAACGGCTCCTGCGCCGAGGCGCGGACCGTGCGCCCCGGCCTCCTGCGCGGCCGCATCGTCAAGCTCGGCGGCCCCGACTGGTACAAGATCCTCGTGCCGCCGGGCCGCTCGGTCAACGTCCGGCTGGCCTTCAGCAATGCCCGGGGGGACATCGACCTCGCGGCCTTCCGGAGCTGCGCCGGCGAGCCCGCCGCCACCTCGACCGGCACGTCCAACGGCGAGGCGGTCACCCTCGCCAACCCGGGAAGCCGGCCGGCCTTCATCTACTGGCAGGTCTATCTGGATTCCGATACCCGCAACGGCTACGACATGACGGTGGCGATCCGCTGAATCTTCGCGCCTCAATGTAGTGGTAAAATGCTATGAATCGAGGGGCAGCACCGGCAGCGACCCCGTGAACAAAGGAGAACAGGATGGATAGTTTCTTCGGTTCCAGACAGCGTCAGACGCGGCGGCTCGCGCTGGCGATGGGGCTCGGCTCCCTGCTGGCGGCGAGCGCCACGGGTTGGGCCAGGCCGCCGGTTTCCGACCCGGCTCCGGCGAATGGACCGGTGGCCGAGACGTTCGGCATCGAAGCGCCCAAGGCCCCGAAGGTCATGAAGCCGGTCCGTCCCACCCCCTCGGAAAGGCTGGGCATCTCCCTGGGCACCCTGCGGGAGGTCCGCCTCGCGGCCGTGGACCGGGATGCGCTGCTCCGCGAGGACGCGGCGGCCCAGCGGAACGCGCCGATGAAGGCCGCGCGCTACAGCCTCGGCCGGAGCCTCCAGGTCGCCGGCCAGGACGGCCAGTGGTACGACGTCGCGGGCGGCGCCCGCCTGTGGGTGGGGGAGATCGCCTCCACCGACGCCCTCGGCCTGCGTCTCCACTTCCAGGGGGTCCATCTGCCGGCCGGCGCCGAGCTGGCGATCTACTCGCTCGAGGGCCCGGGCCAGGGAGTGGCCAGGAACGGCTACCCGCGCTTCGATCCGGACCGCAAGGTCGAGCTCCACCAGGGCTCGGCGGCGCAGCGCGGCGACTTCTGGACCGGCTCGTTCCCGGGCGACCGGGCGCGGGTCGAGTACCTGGCTCCCGCCGGCGCGGCGGTCTCCGGCGAGCTGCCGTTCACGGTGGACCGGCTGCAGCACATCTACCGCGATCCGGTCGCGCAGCTCGCCAGGAGCCTGGTGGAGAAGGCGGCCGCGGGCTCCTGCGAGAACGACGTCACCTGCGATCCCAACTGGGCGAACGTGGCCCGGGCGGTCTCCGCCATCGGCTTCATCGGCCAGGGCCAGGACGGCGTCTACTGCTCCGGCCAGCTCCTCAACACCCAGGCCGGGGACTTCACCCCCTACTGGCTGACCGCCAACCACTGCCTCTCGAGCTCGGGTGACGCGGCGTCGTCCGAGTTCTACTGGTTCTACCAGACCGATACGTGCAACGGCACTCCGCCGGACCTCGCCAGCGTGCCGGCGTCGCTGGGCGCCTCGCTGATCTCCACCAGCCTGGCCTCCGACTACACGCTGCTGCTGATCAACGGCGCGCTGCCGGACGGCCTCTACTTCGCCGGCTGGACGAGCAAGCCGGTGGCCGACGGCACGGACGCCGTGGCCGTCCACCATCCGGCAGGGGACTACAAGCGGATCAGCTACGGCACCAAGGAGAACAACGCGGGCTGCTACTCCTTCCAGGGAACCAACGGTCGCTCGCTGGTGGAGATCGGCTGGAACGACGGCGTCACCGAGCCGGGCTCCTCGGGCTCGGGGATCTTCCGGGCGGACACCCAGCAGCTCTTCGGGCAGCTCTTCTTCGGTCCGTCCTCCTGTGACGCCGTGCCGGCGGACCGCTTCGACTGCTACGGCGCGTTCTTCACCACCTACCCGCGGATCAAGAACTTCCTGAAGGCGGGTCCGGACGACAGCTCCGAGCCGAACAACTCCTGCGCCAGGGCGCGCGTGGTGCGCAACGGCGTCCTGCGCGGCCGCATCGTGAAGAGCGTCGATCCGGACTGGTACAAGATCCTGGTGCCGGCGCACAAGACGGTCACTGTCCGGCTCGACTTCGCCAACGCCAACGGCGACATCGATCTGGCGGCCTACGGAGCCTGCGGCAGCGATCCCCTCGTCACCTCGACGGGCACGGACGACTTCGAGACGGTTTCGCTCACCAACGACGGCAGCCGGCCGGCCTTCGCCCTCTGGCAGGTCTACCTGAACTCCTCGACGCGCAACGTCTACGACATGACGGTCTCGTTCCAGTAGGCCCTTGCGCCACGCCGGGCCCGGCCGCCCCGCTCGCCTGACCCCTCAGGCCTCCCCGGCCACCCCGTCCTTGTATTCTGGAAAGCGCTTGAGGAAGGTCTGGATGAAGGGGCAGCTCGGCAGGAAGCGCGCTCCCTTCTGCCGGATCTGATCGAGGGCGCCGTGGACGAGCTGCTCCGCGACCCCATGGCCGCGCAGCTCCTCGGGAACGAAGGTGTGCATGAGGTCGTAGACGTCGCCCGTCCTGGCGTACTCGATCACCGCCTCATGGCCCTCCACCGTGGCGTAGAACTTCTTCGCCTTTTCGTCGTCATGGACTTCCAGGCTCATCTCTCCTCCTCTTCAGTGTCTCCAGGGTATCGCAGATCGCGGACGCGGACGGCGGTGTCCGCGAAGTCGCTGAACAGGCCGTCCACGCCGAGAGAGAAGAACTGGGCGTACTCCCGCTCCGGATCGCCGCCGTACTCCGCAGCCAGGAAAGGGGCGTCGTCGCGGAAGGTCCAGGGGTGGACCAGGAGCCCGGCGCGATGGGCGTCCGCCACCAGCGAGGTGGGAGGGAGGAGCCGGCCGTCCGCGTCCGCGGGGACGATCCGCCGCTTGTCCGGGCCGATGCCGTCGGCGTAGGCGGCGATCCCGGCGAGGCCGGCGGGAGCGGCCAGGTCGTCGTAGGTCCGGGCGTCGCCCGCCAGGGCGAAATCCCAGGATCGCCCGGCGGCCTCGAGGAGCTGGATCAGCGGCAGGTCGGTCCGCTTGCGCAGCTCCACGAGGTTCCCCACCTCGAAGGACTGGATGAAGACCGCGGCTTCGCGCCCGCGGTATCCCGCCGCCGTCAGCGTCGCGAGCAGCGGCTCCTCCAGGGGAATCCCCAGCGAGCGGAAGTAGGTGGGGTGCTTGGTCTCGGGATAGACGCCGATCGTCCGTCCGGTTTCGGCGCTCCGGGCTCGCGCGAGGTCGAGCACCTCGGCGAAGGTGGGGACCTCGAACCGGCCGTTGAAGGACGGGTCCCGGGATGCCAGCCGCTCCCTCGCCCGCAGCGCTTTGATCTCGGCCAGGGTGAAGTCTTCGGTGAACCACCCCGTCCTCTCCACCCCGTCGATCCGCTTCGTCCGCCGCCGGCCGGCGAATCCGGGGCGATCGGCGACGTCGGTGGTGCCGGAGATCTCGTTCTCGTGGCGGGCGATGAGGACGTGATCCCGCGTCGAGACCAGGTCCGGCTCGATGAAGTCCGCGCCCATGGCGATCGCCAGCTCGTAGGAGGCGAGGGTGTGCTCGGGCCGGTAGCCGCTGGCGCCGCGGTGGCCGATGACGATGGGCCGGCGCCCCTGCGGCGGGCTCGTCATCCTCCCCCGAGCCGCTCGTAGTCTTCCGCCGTATCGACGTCCTGCACCACGCCGGCGTCCTCCACCTCGACCTCCAGCAGCTCCGCCGGGTGGCGGTCGCGGAGCTGCCGCAGGCCGACCGCGGGATCGAGTGTGCCGATCTCGGGGATCAGCGCCGGGGCGATCGCCAGGGGGTGGCCCCGCCGGCCCTGGAAGACGGGCTCGGCGATCGGCGCGCCGGCTTCCCGCATGCGGCGGAGCAGCCCGGCCACGGTCTCGGCCCGCAGGTTGGGGAGGTCGGCGGGGGAGACGAGGAGGATGGCGCCGCGGCGGGCCAGCTCCGCGGCTCCGCCCAGGGCGGCGATCCCCTCGCGGATGGTGGAGAGCATGCCGCGCTCCGGATCCGGATTCACGGCGCTCCCGATGCCGGCCCGCCGCGCCCAGCCCCGCAGCTCCTCGTCGTCCGGGGCGGTCACCAGGACGATCTCCCCGGTGCCGCCGCCGAGCAGCGCGTTCACCACGCCGGCGATCAGCGGGCCGCCATGGAAAGGCAGGAGGAGCTTGGGGCGGCCCATCCGGCGGGAGCCGCCGGCGGCGGGGAGGACGGCGACGATCACGTTCGGTTCTCTCGGCTCCATCGGCTCTACTCCTCCAGCCGGCGGGCCAGGACAAGGGTGCGGTCGTCCGCGAAGGGCACGCCGCGGGCGAAGGCCTCGAGGTCCCGGGCCAGGATCCCGGCGAGCGCCGCGCAGGTCTCGCCGCGGTGGTTCAGGCAGACCTGCCGCAGGCGTTCCAACCCATACTCGTCGCCCGCCGGGTCCGCGGCTTCCACCAGGCCGTCCGTGTAGAGGACGAGGAGGTCCCCGGGACCGAGCACGATCTCGCCCGCGCGGTAGGAGGCCTGGGCGATCAGGCCGAGGGGGACGCCCGTCGAGCCCAGCTCCTCGGCCACGCCCGAGGCGCGCAGCACGAGCGGCGGGTTGTGCCCGGCGTTGGTGTAGCGCAACCGGCCGGTCGCCGTCTCCAGGACGGCGAGGAACGCCGTGGCATACTTCTCGGGCGGCGTGCGGCGGTAGAGGCTGCGCGACAGGCGGGTGCAGATCTCGTCCGGCGGCAGGCCGTCCTCGATCGGGCCGGTGGAGAGGGCCTGGAGGGAGACGGTCAGCAGCGAGGCCGCCATCCCCTTGCCGGCCACGTCGGCGATCAAGGGACAGCACACATGCATGACATAAGGGCCAGTTGGGTGGGACTCATGTATGTAAGTACTTTCATTACATCTAAATCACAACGTGCAGCACTAGCGAAAGAAACCCTACACTCGGGGAAGAAGCGTGCTATCTATAGCTAGGAGAGGAGTGTAGGTCACACTATTGAAAGAGGACAGGAGGCCGCTCAAGTACAGTACTGAAGGCTAGGCTGGATCTACTCATCATGAAATCGAGTGGCACTAAAGATGTCGCCATATTGAGCAGCTTGGGTGGTATGCAGATCATTCTCAGGGGGATCTCATAATAACCGGAGGCGACATTGATGGCAATGCAACGTTGGTGGATAGTGATGGCTTGTGCACGTTGCAAGGTGACCGAGATTTGCTCGTGGAGGTGGGCGAGAAAAAGCAGTCGTTTTACACGCAAGCGCAGATTCACGCACAAATCTAGCAAATCTTGTCGCAAGCAACACATACACCAATGTACACTGGCTTACAGCCTGTGCGACGGAGAGCTGTGATGGAGACAATCAATCACCCTAACAACCCTATCAGTGTTAATATGAATGGCACTTGCCTAAGTGTATTAGAATCTAATCTAGAGACTCATGTTTAAATCAACTGGCCTCCACTACAGGGTAATGCACATGGCAGCTGACAAAGATTGTAGATTTGTTGGCACACAGTTGGTCATGAGTGAGCATGCGATAGAGAAGGCAAACAGCACAGCAGACCGGGCCACCAGCGATAGGGCCAGCTACAGCGGCATAGAGGTCGCGGTGTCGTAACTACTGGCATTACTACTTCAGAAATGTCAAGCAAGGCGCGGATATGCACATGTTCAAGCTGTGCTTCCTGATAAGGGCACAGCCCTCACACCGGAGACTGCACTTTGAGCTTCCATGTTGTCAGACTTAAAGTGAAGCTGCCTGGCATATGACTTTCTTTGGCAACGAGCTCCCCGGGAATGATCCCCACCTCCCACAGTCACGACACTGGATCCCTGGAGGCACAATGTCTCCAGAGAAGATCGTGATGAGATGTCTCTGCAGGGCTTTAATGCCAGCGGCTCCAATCACGGTGGATCTTGCTCTTGCGAAAGTAGGGGATGCATCATGGACACTCAGCCTTGAAGTGGTTCCTGTAGTCTTCCTCGTAATTGCTTCAAGGGGCAGCCCTGCATTGCCTGCTCTGATATTGACCAACGGTTATTATGAGGTGCAACAACTTCCAGTGGGAGTTACATTGTCGCACTTTTCTTGGAGACTACTTTTGGCAGAGCACTGAGCACTTTCAGCATGTGTGGCCTATATCAGATTCTGCTTGTCTCCAGGTAGATATCTGAAGTATGCTAAACTGTCACCGAACGCTTGATGACCTACTCAATGGCACGTGTGTATTTGTCTGGGAACTGTATGGTCATCCAAGCAAGTTGCTTGGAAGTCTATGTATCTTGCTGTTGACGGCAATATTGCCGAGTCTACTGTGCACCATACCATGTGCATCGCTAATAAAAGTTGTAGTCCCTTTTGAAGGGCGTTCTTGGCAAGCTGATATTCAGCAAGTAGCTCTTGAGTATGTACAGGGCGAGCTCCAGGTCGTTTCAGGCACCATATGGCCCGCACCTCGGACCGTAAGCAACGTAAGGCCATGATATGTTTTGACCCAGCCGCCCACCTGCGTCATATATAATGCGGCCACAATATATGCTTCAGCATGCCTTGTTTCTTTTTATGTTACCAACATTGAACACATTTTACAACAATTGCGTCCATGCAACCACCGGAGACCAGCAAGATTACACGCGATTGAGAACTCAGACCGGGCCGCCGACTTGCCTAGTTTCATTGTTGCTGGAGCAAAACTTGCCTGGTCATAGTACAGCCATGGTCGATACGGCTCAGTGACATTGAGTTTCATGGAGTCAATGGCGGCGAAGGTGCCTGTCGCTGGGACAACGGTGTCAGCGTCACCTGTAGAAGACGGCGGCTACAAGGTCAGGAGCACAGAAGGAGACAGCTTTGTGCCGAAGGGAAAATAGCCTTCAATTGTCTCGATGTCTCTCAATACGATAAGAAAAGAGTGTCTACCATGTGTGCCAGCTTCCAACTATCCGCCACTGTATACAAAACTGGACTGTATTGCAGAGCCAGGCAGAGCAGTCCAAAAGGTATAAACAATAGTGCACAAAAGGGGAAATCATACTACCACCAACAAGCTTGCAGCTTCAGTGCACATGGCCTTTCTAACCACTCACGAAGTTGTGTTGGAGAGAGCAAGGTAATTCCAAAGGCCTGCTCACCAGAATATATCCAGATTCTGATGCCAGCAGCAATGAGCTGGCGCAAAGTGGGTAGCATTGAAGGCGGCCCATACTGGTAAAAGAAGTTGCTGCGCATGTAATTGGGGCATAAATTAAGTTGGCAGAAAAGCGCCCAAATGGAAACATTTTCTGCCCAAATGGAAACATATCATGGATCGCATAGGGGCAAAGCTGCTGCTCATACAACTGACAAGGAACGAAATAGCACCCTGCGGTTTCCTGAAGGCTGCTGACAACGCAGATGTCTCAGTGGACTTGCACCTGCAAGTCTCCCAGTCAGTATTGGTGATGATGCCTGACACGTTTGCATGGATCGCCTCTTGCACTGCAATAGTGTTAAAATAGCTGCACCAACGAGGTAGCAACAGTGTCAAGAGACGAGCTTGCCTATATGGAACAGTGCACTGCATAGAAGATGTAGTACAGTGTTGCTCGACATCAGTGACGGGCCACCCTGATTTCTCATTGTCACCGCCGGACGCATGGTGACAAGGAAGCAAGAGGTCGAGAGCCAGCATTCTTGGGACTCGAGAGGTGCAGGCTGAGCAATTGTAAACTGCAGAAGAGCTTTCCTTTACCTATGTACCCATTGGTCCACACAGTTGGGATTGCCAATGCTGTAAGGCTTCACAACTGAGCTTGGTGCTTTTATGCCATGTCGCCTGCTGGAATGCATGCTGAGGTCGCTGCTTCTCATCAGCTTAAGATTTTCCCGCTTTTTCCGCAGTGCAGCTTGCTCCTGGAAAGTGGACATGAACGACTAGAGTCATGAAAGTAAATAACTACGGGGCAGAAGCAGCTGACAGGACTGGGGCAACTGCAGTTGATGAAGCATGACAAAGAATACAATTGGTTACAACAGGGCTGGTAAGACAAAGCCCGCTCCTAACATCTTTTCGGAGAGAGTAGTACAGGTAATAACGCCAAAAGGACTCACCTCAGGCTGAGAATGACTTGCTTACCATAGCAGCAACCAAAGGCTTGTATCGGTGGAGGTTTGTTCTGTGTGTCCTTCTTGCCCTCCCATTGTGTATGTCAACGCCGTGACACAGAGGCCCAAATATATCTGCACAGAGTGCAGGAAGGTATAATATCTCACGGCTTAGAGGACGACTGAGGTCCACTCTTTCCGAGTTTTCTCGTCCTTCAGTAACAATCTCACATTCAAGATGTGCGCGGGACATTTGGATTCGACAAAGGCACTGTGGCACAGATAAAAGAGTGCTGTAAAGGCAACGTCAGCGAGTATGGGCTGCAGCTCACTGTACGGGTCGAAGTCGCTCTGCGTACACGGTCACATAAGGAGGCATGAGAGGGCGATTTGACCGCAATACAAAACTCCATCGACCTTGTCTAGCTTGCAATAAGTATTCCCTTCAGCCCAACCATAAAAGGGATGGACCGCACTGACAGCTTCTGACACTTCCTTTGTGTGGCGGATAGTCACGCAACAATTAAGCAGCCGTGCGCAATCAAATAAGATTGGAGGGAGACTTACAGCTTCTAAATTGAGACGGCTGTTGGGATCATATAGCTCATTGTTGCACGCGACGCTCAAGGTGGCTGTCGGCGCAAAATTACACTGACAGACAAGGACATTGTATTCAGCAAAGGCTCCATCGCCCACACTACATGGGCATTTGTGAGATCCCGCTGCTGAAGGGGACAAAACAGCCATATCAAAGATACTGCTGAACTAAGATATTGTCTTGGGGAGACGATTGCTTCTTCTGTCTCCATTTGAGCACCAGCTGCAGGCAGCCCCTTCATACTCACGACTTTTCTCAATGTAGTGTAGGTCTCTTCTGAGATGGTGTAGTGATTATATAGCGACTGAAGGCTGCCCCAGGCATCGTACATATCATTGGTGGTCGGATTGCCCATGAGTATACCCTGCAGGTTCAGCCCTTGACTTTTTCCATTGTCTCTAAGGATCCTGCGAGCCAACTGGGGCACGTAGTGGCCTGCGGAGAGCGGGCCAGGCATGGCATACATTGTTGGCAATTTTGATTTGAGGTACTGATGCAGAGACCCTGCTTGCGACCTGTCGAGACAGCAGAGAGTATCAAATATGATATGGAAGCAAGCAGGAAAACACTGCTCCAGTCTGTGATGCTCTGTCTATAGACTTCAAGCCGTCAAGTTCAGAGACACTGAAGCAAATACACTCTATGACTTGGCGCTCTGTGGGACATGTATGTACTAGGTCACCTGCGTAGCTTTCTCCAGTGATGTAGAAAGGCCTATCCTTATAACGAGGATACTTCTCCAGGAATCCTAAGAGGAAGTGATAGTTGTCAAGGGCTGCACCACAGAATTCACGACGTTATTGTAGTACCGCTACCCAGAGAGCATCATTTTCACCTCGAATTGTGCTGCAGCAGAGTCAAGTCAGCAAGACACTGCTGTCAGAAATCAAGACTATTGTGGCCAGCTATGAGGTCACTACGTCTACTTCCCTACAGAAGCAAGCAAAGAGATCTATGTTCTCACATGCTGTTCCAGTCCACCAATACCTGTCTGGTGGTCGCTACCAGCGTAGTCACGGCTGCTGTTCGAGTAGCTGAAGCCCACGCCCGTCGGCGATTCAACAAACAGCACATTCACCACTGCCAGCAAAACTTCACGTCACCTTCAGAAGTTGGTACCCCTTTATTGACCCAAATGACAGCTTCAAAGAGTACTGAAAGCGCTTGGCCACTTTGTCAACAAAATCTCATCGCATGAAACATCCACAGTTGTCTGCCTAGGCACTTTTACATTGCCATAGTGTAATGTTTGCCCCCTAAGACAAATGCAGGACCCTTTGCCATATACCATACTTCATAGACGAAGTAGGTCTGACGATAATACTCATTTGACGAGCTAGCTGGTCTTATTGCGCCACAATTGACCAAAAGATGGAAGATTCAGGGCAACAATATTAATCGACTACTTTATTTGGGAAAATTTTGAGCGTAGACCAGAGACGACTGCTCCCTGTTAGCTGATTATTCCTCACATGTATTCCAGCTGAAGGGGTTGTAGATCAGCTTGTTTGATCCCGCGCCTCGGCGCCTGGAGTGAAGGGAGAAACGACGAAGAAGGAAGCACCACAGATGGATGTCAATGCGGCTAAGTGGGATCTTGCTATCACCCTGAGTATTGCTGAGCGTTCTCATTCAACTTCTCGTATTCTTTTATTTTGGTTGCTGCTTTATCAAGCTGGTTTCTACATCAAGTCTACCTCCAGGGTCCCAATTCTGTCGCCCAGCCGGTCCCTAGTGGGGCTAGACCAGGTCCTCAGAGGTTCCCTTCTGGAGGCCGGTTTCATCTCATCGCTTTGCTGTTGATAGCTTTTGAGACCGGGATCATCAGCACCTAAAGCTGGCACCTGTTCAACAGATAATTCACCAGCCAGCTGACGGACTGTTGCCATGGTCCAGCAGCTCACCTCCATTGAGAAACAAAACTAAAGGCCGGCTCTCCGGCTGCACCTGGCTCTCAGTAAGGGCGTAGTAGAAAGCCTTCCCAATGTAACAGCATTCACAGTGACATACCCCATATACTGCTTGAAAGGCAGGTAGCCACCGGCGGGCTGACCAGGAAGGCGTCTAACCAAATCCGGCTCATAAGCAGCAGATGACGCGCATAGTGTAAGAAGAAAAAGAGCTGGCAGCAAGTACTTTGCCACACTTCCTTTCAAGAGCAAAGTAGAGCCGCTTCCAGCCATGGCTAGAGCTTATCGGAGCGGCTTCCAGCCAATACACCACCAGGCGAAAGCTCCTACCGCCCTGCAGCCCTACGGAGCCCCCGAAAACGCCATCCTGCTGGCAGATCATGCTCCCACCTCAAGCTGGCAGCTTTACTCCTTTACTACCGTGCAGCTGCACTAACACCTGCGCTTCCTTCACAACCTCTTTCACTACTCCTCAGCTCGCCACAGCTGCTGGAAAGCTGCCCTGCCTCTCCTTACACAACGCGCAGCTCGCAGGTGCCGCAGCACGTCCTGCTCTCACGACAAAGATTGCTGTCAAGCGAAGGCGCCAACTTTGATACGAGCCACTAAATAGTCACCAAATTCAATGAGTTTACCAAAGCAGAAGGCCCATTCAGCTGCAGCTCATTTCTCACTGATCGTGATCCCTCATTGCCTTTTTCACAGCTGTCACTCCCGCAAATTAAAGCTGCTCAATGCACCGACCCGAGTCATTTATTACAACAAGCAGATTAATTCACTGCGAAATCAGAGGGCTATGGTTTTCCTCGTACAGGGATCTTGCCCTTGGCAAGCTGGGCCTTGCGTATCTCTGGTAGTAGTACTTTGGCGGGACTAGCCCGAGCTCGCAGTGGAGCCACCCACGGCTCCTAGAAATGAACGAGAGCTCCTGTAGCAGCTGAAGGCTGGGCCCGCCGAATTCGTGGCGCGCCGAAGGAGCTCAGCACGTCGAGTCAGCGCAAGGTTGACTGCAAGTTCGGGCAGGTTGACCAAGCTTTTTATGTGGGACCGAGCTGCTTGTAGTGGTAGTGTGACAAGGTGAGGTTATTTAGGTGTTAACACGCCGGCCATGGAAGTCGCTTTGAGAACCTATTCTACTCTATTGACATAGATAACACGCTTCTCCCGAAGTGTAGGGTTCCTTTCGCTAGTGCTGGATAAGGTAATTAGTGTTTTGTGGGCCCTACATATCTTTTGATGGGTCTCCCTTCGGCACATTTAGAGGCCGAAATCATTTTTAAAGTCATGAGCTGCTAAAACTTGCAGGAGCGCGCGGATTTAAGGCTACAGGTTTGACCGGGAAAGAGAAAGTCAGCCAAGCGGGAAATGGCGGGACACAGATGGCAAGATGAGATGGGCTTCTGCATCCAACGTTATAGCGACCTAGCCTCTTCTGATCCTCTTGCTGGCAGCCTGCTTTCTCCCAGTTCCTACGAGGCCCCTCAGCTCAGGCCGCCGCCTTACAAGTTACACCTATTGGGATACAATGGGCAGCATGTGAGCCAACCTCCTCCATAAACTTTTGAGTTCCATGCTCTTGGTCGCTCACCGCCGACTCGTGCACATTTGAGTAGCTTGCTCTCCACATCCCGTCAATCTGGGACCTTCCATTCGCTGAGCAAATCGACACTAAATACATGCCTGTATTAACCAGATTACCAGCGATTCCATCTTACCTTACATTAGATAGCTTGCGGTATGTCGCGAGGTTCCAGCAATTTGGATCTGGCTTGTGGCTATGTTACAAAAGAGCGCATGCTGCATTTGATTAGTTCATGGGAATGCAAGGGTGCATGACGGGAGCCGCCTAACCAATCGGGGGTAAAGGAGGTTAAGACAGTAGGAAAACGAGGCTGTAATGCCGCGGATGGCCAAGGCGCTTACTCGAATTATCGGTGAGCAGTGGTATAGTATATGTCTGAGATACTATGAGAACGGCATCGCTATTGCCACTAAGCAAGGAGAGATCATAGCTGTGCACATGAAAACTAGTTAGTGCAGGGTCAGCTGGAATGACAAGTGGCCAAGCCTATTGAGGGATAAAGCTTGACTTGGTACGAGCAGCAACCATAAGAACGCGAAATGATGATGTGAAAGATAGCAGAGCGCAAATTGGTGCGCACTTTCGGATTTAATGTGGAGCCATTGCACAGAAGCTCGGAAAGACAGGGACCATTCATTTAGTATGCGTTGAAAGGAGACTCATCAAGAGATACAAGCGGGTACGAAAGCCCAATTGGTGTAAATCAAATAGTTACTTCACGATACATCCGCATCAAAGGATGGATCATGTATCCCGACATGCTGAAGTCACCAACAACTTGGCACACTGCGAACATACAAACGGATGAATTTACTTGGGGCTTCTATAAGAACCTTGCGAAACCAGCTCAAAGTGATATTTGCGGCCCGCTTGTCAACGCCGTGCTCCGTCGTCGTTCTGGTCAACGAAGACGAGAAGGTCCCTAGAAGAGCAAAGAGAGGCAGGCTTTACTATCCTCTCCTTAATTAGGGGAAAGGAGCAGCTCTCTTCCCCGCGCTTCACCCCGGCCCTTGCTTCTTTGGAGGCGGAATACACCGTGTGTACGACGCTGTTTGAGACCTTACACGGAAGTAGACATGGGTTGAAGGGGGTCTCCAGGTATAGTCGCCGGGTGGCACTGAGCGCTTGGTTGTCCTGAGTTTGGCCTCCTGGCTGGGGATATGATAGCGATGCAGGCCGCCATTGCCGCGGGCGTGGGGAGACGGCACGCCTAGGCCTGCGGGGTGCAGGCTTGATTGTGCTATTCTCATGAGAGCTTGGGGTGGCATTCGTCTTCGCCCACTTAAGGGGCCCCACTTTATCACGAGGAACGGTAGGCGCTATGTTTGATGCAACCCTAAAACCCCTAAAAACCCTAAAACCCTAAAAACCACAAGTGACTAGGTTGGGGAAATCAAGTGAGGAGGAGCTGAAGCTGGAGTCCTCTATTCGAACTTGGCGGTGTTGTATTGATGTGGAAATGTGAGCAAGGTGCCCTGATGCGGTAGCCGCCCCAATGCCCAACATGCTGCGAAGTCCCCCTACCGCGCTGCTGAAGACGCACGGGCACCTCCCTGGAGTGGGCGAGCCCGAGGAAGGGCAAGGGGTGACTAATTCCTGGCAGCAGGAGCCGGTAGGGGCCGTAGCTGCTAGTTTGGATAGCCTCAGCTTTGGGCAAAGTGGAGGCGAAGGGGCGCCTAGTAGCAGCCACTTGAGCAGCGGAAAGTACCTGGTGCAGCCGGTACGCTCACTGCACGAGCACAACCCCAAGGTGGTGGCGGTGGGGGTCAAGGTAAGGGTAAACCGGGGGGGCTTGGCAGGGAATGAGATCAGCTCGGAGGGGAGAGAGCTGCTGGACTATGCGCTCGACAAGCTGGTGCTGCCAGGGGACAGCATTGCAGGTGGTGGCGGTGCACGAGCAGCCTGGTGAGGATCTCACAGTAACATTTGTCAGCTTAGTCGTACCCCTCAGGTAGTTACTAGTGTGCAAAGATTACAATTTAGCAGCAGAGTATAAGTATAGAGTCAGGGCAAACCTCTTTGTGACATGGCTGGGCTCGCAGCCAGGGAAGTGCAGCAAGCTGGAAGAATGGATTGGAATTGGAGCTAGCTTAGGCTGACCACGCTGAGCTATTTGCTGTGTAATGGTGACCATCCAGGCGCAGAGGGGTATGACGAAGCCCTCTTCCATGCGGCCCTGCGCTCGCTGGAGACGTGGATTGAGCTGGGGAAAGCGAAGCATGTAAGGCTTAGCCAGGACTTGGGTTATGGCCTGACGCAAGTACGTGCTTATGAATTGGTAGCCGCCAAATACTAATTCCTTTCCACAGTAGTCCCCAATGTAAATGAGCGTAGTGTGGTTTTAAGGTAAACTCTGCATTCCTCTGTTTTCATCACGTCTACCTCCCCAAAGCTGGAGCCATCAATTGCATATGATAGCCGACCAATCATAGGCCATGACAATCTACGCAAATCAAAACCTGTAGGTCATATTGCCATTGGGTAAGATTTACCAACAATGTACTTAAGTAATCTGTGCTTCTATTGCTGCAGGTGAGCGTGCAGCTCAGGACGCCATATGCAGGCAAAGCGCGCTATGGCCTCTTTAAGGAGGAGGCCACAAAGATAGGCGCTGTCACGCTGCTTATTGGGGGAAGCACATGGAGGAAGAGCATGACAGGGTAAGCTCTTAGCTGACCTCAACAGCTCAGCTTGTACATTGAGCTCAAGGGCATATAGGCTAGTGAAGCCAAGGGACTGGAGGCCCTCCTCACTAAAAGGAAGAAGGCAGCTTAAGTTGGAAGTCTGAGTACATATTGGTGCCAATAACGCACTTGCTATGGAAATGATGGTTACCTCCTTAACTAGGACCTACAGGAGAAAAGCCCTTCAAGCAGACTGGAGTCGTCTGCAGTTTCTCTCTCTCTCAGTACTGACATTACTGTTGATTATTGTGGCCAACAGGCAGTCTCGTGAAGCTGGCGAGTACCTGGTGCAATCCCTACCTTCGTGGTGCACTGTCATCTCGGTGCGTGGGGGGAAGTGCATCTTTGCAAAGCAAGGTGTGCAATCTTTCCGTGAAATCCGCACAAGAAAGATGAAATGCTGTGTCATTCAAGACCAATCAGTGGCAGAAACCCATTCTTGAAAGAGCGTAAGTATGCTTGTCTTCCAGTACACGCGTCAACAACTGGGGTGTAATACAACACAATTGCATACATCGCAATCCAATCCGCGACGCTTTGGCATGCAGATCTCAAGGTTAGATAATGTCAGCTCGGCAGCAGAACTGGCCCTTTAACAATGGATTATTCAGGACTCATTAATCATCTTGCCTTGCTACATAACTCTACAGGCGAGAGGCGAGGATCGCCTGAAGTCATCCAATCACCTCAGCTCCCTCCGGCCCCTATTAGCGATAGCCCCATTTTTTCCGGTGATAATTCTGGTGACGTCCTCTTGTATGGAGGCGTTAGAAAGCAACAAGTGTCTCCACTAAAACAGCGCGGCACACAGCCAAGTAGGCCCCTGTTCGCTGATATCTCTGGAGAACAGGAATACACACTGGAGGAGCTCATGGAAGCAACTGAAGGATTTGATCCGAGCCATAAGCTTGGGGAGGGGGGCTGCGGGGATGTGTACTTGGGCTTGCTGGCATCAGGGCAAGAAGTGGCAATTAAAAGATTGAAGAATGCACAACAGAATGGCGAGTGAGGATGCCATCTGAAGCAGATCATGACGGAGATAAAGGTCATAAGAAGAGTTCATCATAGGAATCTTGTGTCGCTTAAAGGCAGCTGTATTTTGGAGGGCGCGGAGTGCTTGTGCTTTCTCATCTTTGACTACCTGCCAAATGGGTCCCTCGACAAGAGGTTGCGAGGTGAGACCATCAGAGTACAAGAGGAACCTTACAAGCTGCAGCGTCCCAGTGTCACAGCCAGCATCTATGCAGGAGCCTCAGCTCTACAAGTGAAAAGCCAGCATCCATGCGGTGACTCAGAGCTGCAAGTGAAGGGGAAGTACAGACTCATAATTTGAAGCAATATGTACGGATGGCCTTAAAAGAAGGCTTTTATTCTGCTCTTACCTTCACAGATCCAGAGCAGCCAGTACTTACATGGAAACAACGCCTCAAGATCGCTCAAGGTGCTGCAGAGGGCTTCAAGTATCTTCACGAGTACAGCAAGCCACAAATCATCCACAGGGACTGCAAGGCAGCCAACATTCTTCTGGACAAGAAGATGGAGGCACAGGTAAGAGCCGTGAGCGCAAAAACAAGCAGGGTGTGGCACCCTGCATCTGTGTCACACTGCATCCTGTCACAATCCGTCGGCCACCACCTGATGGAAATATCTTGAGCTATTGCAAAGACTTCCTTGCTCATCACTCTAAATAGACTCTACTATGTCAGCAAAGCAATGCTGTGTCCTTCACTAGAAGTTGAGGATATGCTGTGCCTCAACGCAGCTACCTCCTCTGCCACACGAAGTAGGACTACCAACACTTGACCAGAACCTTTAGTTTGCCATTTCCAGGTGGCAGATTTCGGGTTGGCAAAGCTTGTCCCTGAGGGCCACCTGCATGGGACTCCTTTGGACGTCACGGCAATCATGGGAACCAATGGGTGAGCAAAACAGATACACAATCTGCCAGCTGCAATAATGTGCCCATTTTTATGTTCTCTGCATGTCCAAGATCACTCTTTGAGGTGCACAACCATGCGAGGCTGCTTAGTTATTGTGGTCACCTCAGTCTTGAATTTGCAACTGCAAGTAACACACCTCCAACGCGTTGCAAGTGTCATGCACACTGTAGGAGACCGCTTTCAATGCCTGTAGTGTGGTTGAATCAGGCCCGTATCACGTGTTGACTTACTATCACCTTACACACTATAGAGAAAAATATGTGCCTGATCAAGAATGTGACTTGGCTCCTGGCTGTTATGCAGGTACCTCGCTCCAGAGTACCTTAGACGAGGTACAGTGACAGAGGCCATTGATGTGTATTCCTTTGGGGTGGTGCTGCTGGAGCTGGTCAGCGGGCAGTTGCCGTACAATGAGAGGAGAAAGAGCCGCTATCTCTTTGACTGGGTAAGTGGAGAATGATTTGCAGACTCCGCGAGTGTTGGGTTCATCTTGCTTTGACAGTGTTTATAGCAGCTCGTAAGCGCACCTGTGCTGATGAGGAGAAGTTGTTCGCCAAAACAGTGAACATTGTACGGGACAAGATTACTATCAGCCACCACTTAGAGATGCCACAGATATAATCTGGATGTTCATGTCACTGGTACACAGACGAACTATGGTGAACTGAGGTCCTCACTTTGATGCAATCATCAACAGGCACGGCAGTTAGCATACAGGCAGCTACGAGGACATGGTGGACCCGCGGTTCAGCTCAACTTTGACCTAGACCAGGCGGTGGCAGTCACTAAGATTGCTATTTTGTGCACTGACGAGGATCCTCAGGAGCGGCCTACTATGGGGGAGGTAAGGCCTGTGCTACTATAGTCGTCTTAGCACTCTGCCTACGGAGACATTAATCGGCAGTACGGTGCAGGAGTTGAGAAAAGTTTTCCTGTTCAACACTGCAATGTTGACGATATGAGTAGGTCATGTTGCTTACTACATCCTTCAATTGCTGCTGAAAGGGTAGCATTTACACGCGCACTGTAGCTTTGACCTGGAGATAGAAGGTGCAACATTGACTCCATCATCGCACTATCGCAGGTTGTCCGGTGGCTGGAAGATGTTGTCGCTGGAAACCGTTCACGGCGAAAATAATCTTTTGCTGCAGCGGCTCTTACCGCCCCTGAGAAGCGGTCATGCTTAGGTTGCTACAGCCTTTCTGTTGAGACGGTCCTCCCTTAATGACCAACTCTCCTGGGGTCCCATGTACATGTACCTAAGTATCATGTCAATGCACATATCTGGCATTATGTCTCAATGTCAAGAGCAGAAAGACGGGGCCTTGCTGCTTCATTGGAGACTGTTTTTGTTCCAACGGGGCATTCTTTGCACAGTGTGAGATTGTCATATAATGACTCCCACGAATCCTGCACCATGCACTACGATAAATCTGTCCGCAGCACATTCTGCACAATCTCCGACACAAGGAGATTGTGTGCTGTGTCCTTCACACTTTTATGTGGTTTGAAAAGCACAGGGCTGGTGGAATGCCACCAAATGTCTAATCTCTAGCAACTAAGTATCAGCCCAACCCTGGGGGTCTCGAGTAGCCACGTACAGGTCGGCAGGATCTAATATGGGGCCGACTGGCACCTTCACACTTTACAGAGCATCATAAAGACTACTCTCTCCGGGAGAGACTCTCCCTCCTAAAACCCTAAGACCACTAAAACCTCTCAGAAAAGAATGCATTTGAGAGAGAGAGAGCATTATATAGCCTACCGTCTCCATCCCTGCACCCTCTCTCTTATAAAGCAAGCACACCACAGATAGAAGATGCCAGCATATTGGTAGTCTGTTACCTTGACGGACGTTATTCAACGCAATCGAGAAGCTCAGGCTACTTGAGTGTGCTTATCTGTAGCAGGAGAAGGTAAGGTGATGAGGAGAAGGGGCTAAGGCGGGCGCTAAGGAGCTCTGATCATGGGCGGCCCCTCAACACTGGCGCAAGCGGTCCGGCTATGTGTGATGGATGTAAGGCCGGGGTCAGGTGGAGGGGCAGGAGCACGACAAGGTCCTCTTCTTCTTCCCGCCCTACACCCCTCGCAACGGCCAGCTGTCCCTTGTCGGTCTCTCGGAGGGGCTGATCACCTTCAGCAAGTGAGACAAAAAGCCAGGCTCTTCTAGTATCCAGAGTTTTAGGGGTCGTCAGAGCTCTGGACAGAGGATGAGGATGTGTCGTACTGCTTCTTTGCCACGTCTGAAGAGTATGAGGCAGTGGAGCATAGAAAGTCTTATTGCTTGTTAAGCTGCTGTTTTGTGTCATAGAGCGCACCTTCTGCTTTAGGAAGACGCCTGACAGTTTGCTATCAATGAGTTGCACACTTGTTGTCTAAGCAGCTTTGTCAATGTAACTTTGTAAGCTTACAACTTTACTGGTACTTCATTCTATGAGCTGCGCTTACATATATTCCGTCCTGCTGCTATTCAGGTGTTTCTCCCCGACGGCTCCTTGCGAGGCGATGGACGCTGAGAAGCACTGCCATGTCTTCATGGAGTGCGAGCCAGACATCTGGATGGTGCTGGTAAGGGGAGGGATTAAGAGGAGGAGAAGGAGGGCTTGTTGATGTCCTTGACAATTCTGCAAGCTTGACGTGAGGTATCAGTGTGAATATGCAGTCAGATTATGTGGCTTCTACTATGACAGCGGGCTTGTTACCTTCCTTTTCTTTTGCAGCGCCAAGCAAGTGCCCTTTTCTTACAGCATTACGGGCATATCAATGCACTCTCTGTGCTTTATGTTGGGCTTCATGCCATAAATTGTACTGATCAAGAATAAGCTATCAGCTAAGGTAAAGGCCCTCTCCTATCTCCTTCTAAGTAATGCATTGCTCAAGAATAAATATCAATCGAAGTGAGAGGCTTTTCTAATTTTGATGTCTTAAGGTAGTAGAGAAGGGTGGCCAAGCTGGTGCAGAGCCCCACTTAAGGCCTGCAGTGCTTAAGGCGGTCCTTCTCCAAATGCACTCCTTAGTGCGGCTCTTTTTTGGGTCGGTGCATTACCTGTTGAAGCTCTCAGCCCCCAGTGCTGACAGCCCAAGAAAGGCACTTGCAAGCTTGTTGATGGACTACTTGATGGGTGAGCTTGTGGAACCGTTCTTTAATTGCTGGCTTCTACTTGTTGTGAGTGCGTGATAACAGGATGTCGTCATTGCGGTGCCTGTTGATGAGCTTTTGCGCAAAACTGTTAGGCAAATGGCCTTGCACGTATTCCTATTATTATGTAGGAAGGGAGCTGTGATCTAGAACAGAGCAATACGGTGATAAAGGATGTCATGTACACATCAGGGTCTCAATGGCTGAATGGGGTGGAGTGCAGCAATTGAGAAATGTGATCTCGTGCTATATCAGTACTATCTGACCGCAGGCAGTGCGTCAGCCGAGGGCTGGAAGGTGCCACTGGTGTCCCATGGCCTCACCGAGATGGGGACATTGCAGAGGATGCCCGTCGACAGGCAGACCTGCTTGACCATACAGGTATTTGATGTTTAAAAGAAAGCCCGGGCCAGATGAAATGGACTAAGCTCGTCTCTTGTAGACCACATCTAGCTCTTTTGTTGTTCGTGGTAAGGGTGGCATTGTACGGCAACCATCTGTCAACGGAGCAATATATCTTCTTTTCTCATCTGTCTGGCTGACTGAATGCTATTTCCTCTGGTGGGCTTTTCGTTAGACTATATTCTCGTTCCTTGACACAGTCCACGGGCCAGAGATGGAGGGGCCGGAGCACCTTCTGCTGCTGCACGACAAGCTGGTCTCGTCGAGCCTGTCTCCTGTAAGTCCTCCTCTCATGAAGACACAACTCTCCAGTTCTAGATCTAAGCATTGAGGATTGATGCTGGAAGTGTTGCTGACTAAGCAGCTTTCATGTGTACCAGTAGAAAATGTTTCAATTGAATCAGTGTAGTCTCAGTCATTGACAAGGTGACGTGCTGTATAACCGGTGTTTCCACGAGATGGACCAAAGAGCACGGAAAGATCCATGGGGCTCTATCCACCCGTCAACAGGTACTAAGTACGGATGGAGCTTGAAGCATAGCTCCGTGTCCTTTTTACTGACGTGCTCTCTGCTGTGCCCAATGCAGAGAGATGCTGTTGCCCTGTATGCCTATGCTACCCTCCGCCTCACACCTTCGGCTTTGCCATCTGTTCCCTTCTACTCCCTCAAGCAAGCCTTCCAGTCAGCAAAGGAATCTGCAAGCTCAGCCTTTCTAGGCCCCTCCCTCCCCTACCTCACACCGAATCCTACTCAAGGAGTATCGGTGTCACAAGTGTCAACACACACAGGTAACGCTAATGCATCCTTGCACGCCCCCAGCCCGAACTGTGAGGAAGCAGTCCTTATCAAGACTGCCAGTGTATCCCCCCCCACACTCAGCTAGAGGGAAGCTCAGGTCATTGTTTCGTACTAAAAGTGGGCGGGGCCTGCCACTCAGGCCGCATTATGTTGCTTATACTCCAAGCAATAAACATCAAGCTCAAGGAGAAACTCGTACTCAGGAGGAGAATTTGGAGGCTTCCACTAGCAGAGGCCCTTCTGAGTCTGATGTGCAACAAGAGGAGCCCAGCAGCTCAAGAGATATTGCTGGTGGGTCAGTCAGAGCACCAAATAGGGACTCCAATACACTGCAGACAGGAGGAGAAGAAACGGCATCAAGGGCAAATGAACAGGCAAGTAGGCAAGTAGCAAGACATAGGACCCTTGATTGGAGAAATCCGCCTCGACCATTGCAAGCTGGAGCCTGGCAAAGAGGAGAATCTAATTTTCTAGCAACATCAGCTGGGGCCAGAAAGACAGTTGCTCAGAGCCAGCCTTTGTATTCCTTGAGCCAAAAGCTGGGCTCCAAACTACAGGCTCTGGAGTAGTAAACTCACTGGAGACGGAGGGAAATGAAGGAAACGAGGAGGCAGGGAGAATAATGGAGGTTGTGGTGTATAGCCGTGGGGCAATGACATTGGTGCTGTTGGTGCCTGAGGGCGACGGAGGTGCTGAGACGGGAACCATCCTTCTTCAGAAGGTAGGCTTGCAAAGGTAGAAATGTTCCTGCTGGTACATGATGCGTAGCTTCTACTCTGATCTGTGATATTGCAAATTAAATAGCATTTGCAGCCTGACATTGCCACCACAATATAAGAGAGCAAGTTGATGGGAGGAATCCTCGAGGTGATACTGCCTGGATAGATTGTGTATGCGCAGCTTGCTCAAGGTGTTCTGTCATAGGTGAAGTGACATAAGCCTTCTGTCTCATTACTCCAAGTTGCACTACCTCCCAAATTAAGGAAGCAACTCTTGAATGCGAGGTGTTGGGATGTCCGCAATTCTACTTTGCCTTAGGTGACGAGTGGAAGAATAGCAATGCAGGTGACTGCACGGCTGGAAGGCCTAGAGAGCACCCTCACTGGCTTGTGGGGAGGTCCCAATGCCTCCCACCTTCCTGGGCACCGGTACTTGAGAATAAATCCGCTCACCAGAGAAGCTCAAGCAACTCCTCCAGAAAAAGTGGGCACGCTTTCAAAGGTACTGGCAGGTGGTGCAGAAGCTGCTGCGAGCAGTGCAGGATCTTCATATTAAGTTTGAGAACAAATGCCGAATTCTGGGGTGAAATGTGTATTATCCCTGCAAGGATCAGACCTGAAGAAGTGCAGTCTGTGCTGCGCACGTGGCATTCAGACCTGAATACACCATTTTGTAGTCAAAGTACTACCTGGTCCCATTTGCCCCAAAGTGTTACCTGGCCAAGTTATAAACATAATGTGAAGGTCAGGTACAATCAGCAGCTACTTATTCGTTTACGTCCTCAACCCACTGCAGGATTCTTTGGCAGCCCTCAACCAATTACGCCAGGAAGCTGACATAGATAGTCGGCGTAGGGAGCTCACTGTGTCTGATTCAGTTGAACATAGTGAGCTCTCAAGTGACACCCAGGAACGAGACCCTCACACGAAGGAGATGAGGTCTGCTGAGGACTCTGTTCCACCTCTTGACGAGGAAAGAGAACTCTGTGTCAGGGCCCACAATAACTGCTGGGTTGTAGTCAGGAGGAGCTTTGAGGGGGATCTCTGGGACGTGATCGAGAGAGCGCCAGACACTTTATTGGCAGCGGCGGAGTCAGTGGAAAGCATCAACAAAACGTAGGCTGGCGTCTGTATAGGAAAGAGGCCCTTTTGCTGCGACATGTGTCTTGTAGTTTCTATTATAGATTTTTTGGTCATATATATTCACTTTGTGGGGCCTTGAACTCTTGTCAACTCAGCTGTATTGTTTGCGTTCCTCATCGCTCAGTGGCAAAGGATGCCTTTTTCTTAAGCTTGTCAATGCTCTGACAAGCTCTGACTGGCTGCTCACATCCACTTGTTGCTGCTTTCTTGTCCGCAGCCACTTGCAATGGGGCCTTCCCAGCCTATTGACTGACCTCGCTAAAGTCCATATCGTCTGCTTTCTGCTGCCATCGGAGCAAAGAGGTGGAGAGTGGGATGACTTTGCTTCTAGGCACTGGACCTCTCTGTCAATCTCTTAGAGACATATATATCGATGCAGCTTCTGTGGCTGCTAATGTGTGTGCTTCACCTGTGGAACATGTTTTGGATTGGAGGGATTTTGGCCGGCAATGAATGAAGCCGCGCTTCACAAGTGGCATTCTTCCATGTTCCATGTAGCCCATAGTGTCTCCTGCAAGTGATGTCCTCTAGTCCTTTTAGGACCAGTGAAGCTATTTGGGGGTCTAAAGTCCTGAGCAGCTGACGTGCGTGCAGTACACGCTGAAATTCCTTGGCTGGAGGATCAGTGCGTAGAGGAATAGAGCAAGAGCGATATAGAAGATGAGAGAGCCTCCCGTCCCAGCTCCTGGCAAGGCCATTGCTGTTAGGAGGTTGTGCACAGAGCCGAGTCCTCGCTCGTCGAATGAGGCCGTACAGCGAGAGAATGGCGTCATTCTTTGGCACATTCTGTAAAGCAGGAAAAAGGTCCAGTCCGTTGGACGCTGTCCTCTAATGTTGCTCCATCGGCTCATGTCAATAGCACATCAGCCATGGACGCTCATGCCTATAGATATTGCGTCTCCATTTGACTCAAGTAATGTGTACTACTCAATAAGGAAGCAAGCAAGGCGCAGAGGCTCCGTCCTGGCTTACTCAGCTCCATTCCCTGCCTTAAGGAAAACCAACACGCATCGCAGAAGCAGCTTCCTTCCTGCCTGATTTATGACTTGGGTTTGCTTTAATACCAGCTCAAGACGCCCCTCTGCCACCGCCACCAGAGCTCTCTGCAGCCTCCACGGCTCCTTGCCCTCCCTCTCCTCCTCGGCCCAAGGCTCCCCTGAACTCCTCAAGCGTATCAAGGAGCCGTTGCCCAAACTGGAAAGGTCCCACCCTGGGAGCTCACCTAGCTCAGGCTGTACTATGTTGCTGAGACTCGGTACTACGATGATACTGCTAGAAATGGTTGAGCTAAAAGGCCCTCCTGTGGCTCCAGGGCGAGATCTGTGCGGGAAAGCTGAGATGGGCCAGATGCTGCGTAGACCCAGAGAAGCTGTGAGAGGCACCTTCTCTGTATCCGCCTAATGGGGCTCTTCTGGCAGCACCCAGGATGCCAAATTTCCCGGCAACGTGCGCCGCAGCCATCCTCTTATAAAGCTCCTCTAAAGCCCTGCAGCCATGCCAGGGTGATGATCCAGAGATGGTCTGCTCTGACCAGCTCTGTGGTGCTAACGTGCTCTTACCTGGCCTCCACCTCTGTCTTCCTCCTCCCTACCCTCCTCCTCTAATTCTTTAGCAGTGGGGAGGTGGTGTGAAAATTAAGGGGATAGTCTCGCTGGGGCAGCTGCAGGGTTTAGGGAGCTAGGGTTTTATGCTGGGGTCTTTACACCGGTCGAATACGTCTTCTGCATACAGGGTGATACCTAGATGGCCACTCAGTTGACATAAGTTCGAATACAAGCGCTTCTTAGAGCTGGTTTTCCCCATAGCTGGGCAATACTTGAAGATAAGCCTCACTTGATTGCTCTCTGCCAAGCAGCAGGCGCCAGATGTATTTGGTGTAAATAAATTGGCTGCCAGAAAGCCCTGAGTTTTAGGACTTCAGGGTTTTAGGATGTTGAGGGTCCAACCATAGCAAGTATGTTTCAGGATTCCAGCTGGGTGGTCACAGGACCATGTCTTCTAAGGAGAAAGTGCATAAGGATGTGCATCAATGGCCACAGGAACGATTAAAGGAGAGTGTGGCAGCACTCATTTTGTGCTGAAACGCAGAGAGGCAGCACTGATGGTTAACAAGAGCCGTTGCGCTCATTTTGTGGTGAA
>CAWCIU010000009.1:0-11460 GCA_963795735.1 uncultured Acidobacteriota bacterium
TGGAAAGGATGGCGGATTGCGACCCTGCCGAGTCTACGCCGCCCGGGATTCCAGGGTCAACCCGAAGGCTTAGAACGAGTTCCCGATGTTCAGGAACAGAGCGTACCCCGACTCTCCCGGATCGCGGTTGAGCTTCCAGCCGATGCCGGCGCGGACGGGGCCGATCGGCGAGGTGTAGCGCGCCCCCAGGCCGAGGCCGTTCTTGAGCTGGCCCAGGCTGATGGAGCGCCAGTCGCCCCAGACGTTGCCGCTGTCGAAGAAGAGCGTGCCGCCGAAGCTGCCGAAGATCGGGAAGCGGTACTCGAGGTTGATGAGGAGCAGGCCGTCGCCCCCCACCGGCACGTAGCCGCCGCCGTTGGGATTGCGGACGAGGGTCTCGCCGCGGATGCCCAGCTCGTCGCGCCCGTAGGCGCGGTTCGAGGCGTCGCCGCCGGCGAAGAAACGCTCGGCGATCGGGATGTTGCGGCTGGGGAACGGCAGCACCAGCCCCGAGGAGAGAAGCGCCTTGTAGGGCTCGATGATGCCGAGGCGGACGCTCCCCGCCAGCACCCCCGGGCGGCCGAGGTTGTAGAACTGGGTCTGCTGCAGGAAGGCGCGGAGGAACTCGGTGTCGGTGCGGAACGCCGGAACCGGAAAGGCGTACTCGAGCTGCGCCAGCGTGTCCGGGCACGGTAGTGCGTAGGGTTCGGGTCGTCGCGGCGGTCCCAGAAGAATCTCGGCACGAAGCTGGTGACCTGATAGGGCTGGTCGCGCCGCTCGATCTCGTTGGTGGCGAGGCCCGGATCGACGCTCGGCTCGACGATGCGATAGTCGAACCCGGCGCTGAAGCGGCGGTTGCCGTAGACGCGCACGGCCTCGGTGCGGGCCCCGTAGCGGGTCACCTGGTAGGGACGGTCGCTCGGCGCCTCCTGCTCGTAGAAGACGGACGAGGTGAGCGGACCGGATGCTCACCCAGATTGGGCTGGTTGAAGAAGATGTCGAAGTGCTTGTCGCGCTGGCTCCAGCGCAGGTCGGTCCGCAGACCGTAGGCCTTGCCCCACACGTTGTTGTCGCTGAAGCTGAGCGAGCCGCGGAACCCATTGTCGGAGTCCCAGCCGATGCCGTAGAGCACGCTGCGCGGGTTCCCTTCCTCGACGCGGACCAGCACGTCGCGCTCGGTCTCGTCGAGGCCGGAGGGAACGAACTCCACCTCGACGCGGGAGAAGATCCCGAGCTGGTCAAGATTGCGCTCGTTCTCAAGCAGCTTGGCCTGGCTGACCGGCTTGTCGTGGCCAAGGTCGAGCGTGCGGCGGATCACCTCCCCTTGCGTGCGCTGGTTGCCCCGCACCAGGACCCGGTCCACCACCTGCCGCGGGCCCTCGAGCACCTCGACGGAGAGATCCACCAGGGTATGGCCCGGGTTCCAGTCCTGCCGGGCGGAGACCTGGGCCTGGTTGTACCCCAGGCGGGCGTACTCGGAGCGGATGAAGTCCAGCGTGTTGTCGAGGAGGACGGGATGGAAGCCGCCCCCTTCCCGGAGCTGGAGGCTCTTGCGCAGCTTGCCCGGGTCGAGCGCCGTGACGCCCTGGAAATCCATCTTCACGACGCGCTCGCGCGGACCCTCGCGGATGGGGATGACCAGCCGGAGGTCCTGGCCCTGGCGGTCGACCTGGGCCGGCCCGGCAGCCGCCTCCGTATAGCCGTCGAGAGCGTAGTAGCGGCGGAGGTTCTCGAGATCGGCGTCGAGGTCCGCCTGGACCAGCCGGCCGCTCCCCGGGCGCAGGAGATTGCGCTCCGACGTCTTGAGGAGCTTGCGCAGCTGGGACTCGGGCACCTCCTGGTTTCCCTGGAAGGCGATCTGGGTGAGGGTGTAGACCGGGCCGGGGCGGATGCGCAGGGTGAGCACGAGCTGGCCGTCGGTCCGCTGCTCGCTCGTCTCGACCTGCACGTCGTAATTCCCCTGCTGCTGGTAGTGGGTCTTGAGGCGGTTCTGAGCCTGCAGCACCAGCGCTTCGTCGTAGCCGGAGTCGCCGAGGAAGGGGAGCAGGCCCTGGCGGCGCAGCGTCTTCTGGTCGGCGCCCACGACGACGAGCGAGATTTTGGGGCCGACCGTGACCTCGTAGGTGAGCTTGACGGTGTTGCTCGCGGCCTCGTACTCCTCGCGCGGAGTGGCGACCCTCGCCTGACCGTGCTGCTGGGCGATCAGCCAGGACTGGAGGCGCTCGGCATCCTCCCCCGCGAGGCGCCGGCTGAACGGCTGGCCCGGCTGAAGGCGGAGCTGGTGGACGAGTTGGGCCGGCTGGAAGGGCGCGACCGGATGATCGAAGGCGATGGTGCTCACGGCGGCGCGGGGGCCGCTGTCGACATGGTAGATGACGACGGCTCGCCGGCGCACCGGATCGGTCTCGACGGCGACGCGGGCCCGGGCGTGGAAGTAGCCGTTGCGTTCGTAGAGATCCTGCAGGGCGTAGACGCCGCTCACCACCCGCTCCTCGGAGAGCGGCTGTGCCTCGCGCTGGGGGACCGCGCGCCGCAGGTCGTCGCGCGACAGCCCCAGCGCGCCGGTGACGCGGACCTCCGCCACCTGCACGACGGCGCGGAAGACGACCACCGCGATCACTCCTCCCCCGGCCGGATCGTCCCGCGTATAGAGCTCGATCTCCGCGGCCGTGCCGCTCGCCTGGAGATTGCGCAGGGTGTGGCGGACGTCGTCGTCGGTCAACGGCCGGCCGACCTCCACCTCGATCAGGGTCTCGAGGTCGAGCAACGGGTCGAGGGGGGCGTCGCTGCGCACCTCGATGGCGGTGACGGCCGGACCCGTTGCCGCCACCGCGGGTGCGATCTCCGCGGCGGCCGGCGGGCTCGGGAGCTGGCCGCGCAGCGGCGCGCCCGCCAGCAGGGCGAGAACGAGCCAGGGCGCCGGCCTTCTCCATCCGCTCCATCGTCCTCTCCGCCCGCCGCTCAATCAGGTCTCCTCAGAAGCGCCGCTGCCATTGGGCGTCGACGGCGTAGGTGCCGTTGCCGACCTGGGTGAGCACCAGGGTGAGATTCTTGCGGACCCGCCACTCGACCTGGACGATGTACTGCAGGTTGGTCCCCGGCTCGGAAGCGTAGGTGACGAAGAGGTCCTTCGACAGGCGCTTGCCGACCGTGACGCCGACGCCGCTGACCGGCTGGCCGACCCCGACCACGGGATCGATCCGGAAGCGGTCGAACCGGAACAGGGTGCCGACCCGCTTGGTGACGGCCGAGGCGGCCTGTCCGTAGAGGAACTCCCGCGCCAATTGGGACGGAGCGGCCTGCTGCTCCGCCGGCGTCGGCGGCGGCAGCGGATTTTCGGTGGGCCGCTGGCTGCCCGCGATCAGCGAGAAGATCTCCAGGTCGGCCAGGTTGGCGTCGGACGACAGATGGATGTCCGGCCGCTCGAGCGTCCCGCCGAGGTTCAGCGTGATGTTGAATCCCTGCACGTCGGTGGTGGCCACGAGGTCGATCACCGGATCGATCCGGTTGGGATTGCTGAACGTGAGCTCCCCTCGCTGCACCTGGTACTCGTTGTCGTTGTAGACCAGGGTACCCCCCGAGCCGAACTCGACGTCCCCGAAGATGACCGGCCGCGCCAGGGTGCCGCGGACGGTGAGGCTCACGTCTCCCTGGAGGTTGGCGACGTTGTTGTGGACGCGCAGGGCGCCGGGTCCCTGGATGTCGATGTTGAGCTGGGTGGTCGATTGGAAGGTGCCGGTCTCGGCGAGCTCCAGGCGCTGACGCTGGAAGAGGCCCTGGACGAGCTGGAGCAGGTCGACGTTGATGTCCTCCACGTACAGCGACCGCTCGAGCTTCACCGTTCCGGCGACCAGCAGCCCCGAGTCGCCCGAGATCAGCGACAGCTCGGCGTTGCCGCGGTTGTTGAGGAACTCGGGGAAGCGGGCGCTGACGTTGGCCGCCTGGACGCCGAAGTTGTAGGCGAGCTTGCGGCCGGGTCCCGGCAGGGTCAGGTTGCCCGAGACGCGGAGGGTTCCCGTGGGTCCCAGGCGGGCGTGCGGCACGTTGACGGAGATCTGGTCGCGGCTGAAGTAGAGGAAGCCGTTGATGTCGTCGACCGACTGGGCCAGGGCGGGCACGATCAGCCGGCCGCCGCGCACCTCCCCCTCCCCGCTCAGCGAGGGGTCGCTCAGGGTGCCGCGCACGGCCCCGAGGAGGTCGACGGCCCCCTCCACCCGGTACTCCGGCGGCAGGAAGAGCCCCGCCCAGGTGGCCGACAGGGTGCTCTGGAACCGCAGATCGAGCGGCACGTTGCCGCCGAAGCCCACCGTGCCGGAGGCGGCCAGCTCGTTCTCGGTTCCGGGCTCGGCCAGGTAGAAGGAGCGGATCGTGGCGCGCTCGGGCGCCAGCTCCACCACCACCGGCTCGCGACTGGCGATCGTCCGTTTCTGGTACTGGAGCTTGAGCTCGGGGAGCCGCAGGACGGCGTGCCAGGTGCCGGCGCCGAAGTCGGCCCCGAGCGACGCGGTACCGGTGAGGGAGCCGCTGAAGTCCGGCAGGGGCTGCGGCGAGAGGGCGCGCGCCAGGACTCCCAACTGGTCGCTGCGCAGGTCGATCGCCACGTCAGCCCCCTGGCGGTCCAGCCGGCCGTTCCCCTGGAAGGCGGCGAGCCCCAGGAGCGAGCCGCGCACGTCGACCCGCTGGCCGTCCCAGGTGGCGGTGGCGCTCGTCTCCTGCCCCGGGGGCCCAAGCGGCCGGCCGCGTAGCGCCAGCTCCCGGCCGCGCACGGAGACGGTCCCCTTCGGCTGCTTCAGGGTCCCCGAGACCGTCGCGTCGACGCTCATCCGGCCGGTGAGCTCACCCGCCAGGTAGCGGGCAAACGGATCGGCGCCGAGCGCGAGGGAAGCCCCCTGGGCGGTGAGGCTCAGCGCCTCGCTCGCCGGGTCGAAGCTGCCGCGCGCGAAGACGGTCCCCGCGGCGGTGTCCACCTGCCCTTGCTCGACGGTGATCCTGCCGCCGTCGAAGGAGATCGCCGCCCGCGCCTTGCCCAGCGGCACGCCGTAGGCCACCAGGTCCGCGACCGTGGCGTCGGCGCGGCCGCTCAGGTGATCGGCAAGGCCCGTGAGGTCGACGCGGCCGGAGAGCTCGCCCTGGAACCGCTTCAAGAGGTCCGGCGACACGAGGTAGGCGAGCCCGGCGGCCGGCCACTGCGCGGCGTCGATCGCCAGGGAGAGCGGCTGCGAGGCGACCGTCTTCCCCGCCTCCGCCAGCGGAACGCGGCCGGTGACCAGCAGGGCGCCGCCATTGCGGGTCATCTCGAGCCGCAGGCCGTCGACCGCCCGCGGGTTCAGATTGAGCGAGCCGTGGACCGTGTCCGCCGCCGTCACCGGCGCCACCACCCCCTGGAGATCGAGCTGCAGGCTGAGCGCGTACTCCTTGCGGGCGAACTCGATCGTGCCCGCGGCCGTGCCGTGCCCCACCGAGGGGAGCCAGAAGGCGGGCGGCTCCCCCCGCTTCGGCGGTCCCAGGAGGATCGGCCCGAGCGGCCCCACGTCGCGGCTGGCGAGCTGGAAATCCAGGCGCCCGGCGCCGCGCTGGAGATCGTAGGTGAAGCCGGACGAGGTCACGTCCTGGCCGGGCAGGGTCAGGTGGAGGTCGCGGCCGGAGATCACCCCGCGAGTGAGGGTAACGGGGAGATCCCCCTCGACCGGCAGCCCGGTCTCGCTCGTCCCGCGGACGTGGAGGGCGGCCCGGCCGCTGCCGGCGAGCACGCGCTCGGTGTTGAACCGGTACTCGAACGTGCCGCCCGTCCGGCCGGAGAGACCGCTCACGATGGGCAGGGCCTCGCCGGGAAACTGGTCGGCGAGGAGATCGTGGATCGAGAGGTCCGCGAGATCGAGGTCCAGCGAGACCGGCGTGCCCGGCCCCTTCTGCGTGATGTCGACCGAGACCAGTCCCTTGAGGGAGCCGCCGGCGTACCGGGCGCGCTCCACCTGCACGTCAACGCCGTCGGGGCCGCCGGTGAACTTCGCCTGGATGTCCTGGATCACCCGGCCGAGCGCGGCGAGGCGTGGGGAGGCGGCGGTGCCGCGATAGCTCCAGCCCGCCGGGGTCCAGACGAAATGGGCGCCGGCCGAGACCGGCCCGGCCAGCGGCAGCTCCACATAGCCGACCCGGTTCACCCATTGGACGGCGCCGGCCGCCTGGAGGCTCAGATCGACCCGCCGGTTCTCCGCCCGGTAGTCGATGAAGCCGTCGACCTTGCCCGTCAGGTCCGGTCCCGCGAGGCGGACGCTGGCGACGCGGATCCGCCCCTGGTCCGGCAGGATGCTTCCCTTGGCCGAAACGGTATACCGATAAGGCTTCGCCCTCGGCAGGGTGGTGACGACCTCCTGGGCGGTGGCCAGCAGGTCGAGGCGGTTGCCCCCCCGGTCTGCGCGGTCGGCGCGACCGATCACCCGCCCCCAGACGGCCCGCGCGTCCAGGCGCAGCGGCGTCTGGCGTTCGTTGAGCCGCAGGGTGCCGTCCTGGACCAGGATGTGCCCGATCCGGACCTCCACCTGGCCGGGCCCTCCCCCGCTGGCACCGGACCCGAAGTCCGGCAGGTTGCTCGATCCGTCGGGATTGAACTGGAGGTAGACCTCCGGGCGGGAGACCTCGATCTCGTCGATGTTGAACACCCGCCCCCGGAGGTCCTGGATCGACATCCGCGCGCTGACGAACGGCACGCGCAGGACCGGCGGATCGGACGGCCGCGGGCCGGGGATCACCAGGTCCCGCAGCTCGACGGTGGCGGGAAAGAGCGTAAAGTCGATGCTGCCGATCCTGACGTCCCGGTGCAGGTACTGCCGGGCGGCCACCACGGCCCGCTCCACCGCCTTGCGGCGCACGAGCTGGCTTTGCAGCAGGAACCACGCCGCGGCGGTGAGGGCGACCAGCAGGAGGAGACCCCAGAAAAAGGGGCGTACCACCCAGCGCCGCACCCGGCCGGGGCGCCGGCGCGCCGGCGTCTCCGGTGGATCCGGCTTCTGGAGCACGGGGGATTCCGGCTCGCTCACTCGGGAGCTTCCCCTCCGCCCCCTCCATCTCCCCAGGGATCGCGCACCTCGGAGGCGGCGGCCAGCCCTCCCCACCGGAGCTTGCCGCGCAGGCTGTCGTAGAAGCTCCGGCCGCTCACCTTGGCGAGCCGCACCTTGGCGGCACCGCGGGTGATGCGCACGGTGTCGCGGAAGCCGAGCGAGGTCCCCTCCTGGCCGTCGAGCGTCAGGTAGACCTCCTCGGCCTGCGTCTCGAGCGTCACCTCGATCGGTCCGTCGTCGGGGACCACGATCGGGCGCAGCGACAGGGCGTGCGGGCAGATCGGGGTGAGCACCGCCACCGGCAGCAGCGGATCGAGGATCGGCCCGCCCGCCGACAGGTTGTAGGCGGTCGAGCCGGTGGGGGTCGAGATGATCAGGCCGTCGGCGCGGAAGCGGGCGATCAGGTGCCCCCTTACCCGCAGCGTCAGCTCGATGATGCGGGCGAGAGCGCTCTTGGTGATCACCGCGTCGTTGAGCACCCGGAAGCGGGTGGGCGCGCCGCCGTCGCGCTGCAGCTCGACGTCGAACAGCGAGCGCTCCTCGAGCTCGAACCTTCCCTCCAGCACCTGGACCATGGCGGGGTAGAGCTCGCCGCGGTTGATCTCGGTCAGAAACCCGAGGTTGCCCAGGTTGACCCCCAGGATCGGCACTCCGCGGGTGAGCGTGCGCGCCACCGAGAGCAGGGTGCCGTCGCCGCCGAGCACCACCACCAGGTCGTAGACGCCGTCCGGCTGGAAGGCGGTCTCCCCGTGGAGGCCGCCTTCGTTCAGGATGGCCTCGTCGAGCGCCGCCTCGACGCCGCGGCGGCGCAGCCACTCCGCCAGCTCCTGGGCGGTGTGGACGGCCTCCGGGTTCGTCATCTTGGCGACGATCCCGACGCGCTGGGCGCCGGGCGAGCTCACGCGCTCCCCTTCCGGAAGAGGGCGAACGCCTCGCGGTTGCCGCCCATGCCGGCCACCGGCGAATCGAAGACGCCGAGCGGCTCGAGCCCGAGCGCGGCGATCCCCGCCGCGCACTCGTCGATCACCCGCCGGCGGACCTCCTCGTCGCGCAGGATCCCCCCCTTGCCCACCGCCCCACGGCCGGCCTCGAACTGCGGCTTGATCATCGGCAGCAGCAGGCCGCCGGGCGCGAGATGCGGCAGCAGGGCGGGGAGGATCTTGAGCACGGAGATGAAGGAGACGTCGATGGTGACCAGGTCGCAGGGCTCCGCCAGCGCGTCCGGCGCCAGGTGGCGGGCGTTGATCCGCTCCATCACCACCACCCGGGGGTCGTTGCGCAGCCGCAGGTCGAGCTGGCCGTAGCCGACGTCGAGGGCATAGACCCGCGCCGCCCCGCGCTGCAGGAGACAGTCGGTGAAGCCCCCGGTCGAAGCCCCGGTGTCGAGGCAGATCCAGCCCCCGGGATCGAGGCCGAAGTGATCCAGCGCGTGCGCCAGCTTCCGTCCGGCGCGCGACACGAAGGGCTCCTTCGGCGCCAGCACCTCGACGCGGGAGCTCCCGGCGACCGCGGTTCCCGGCTTGTCCACCCGGCGCCCCTCCACCTGCACCGTACCCGCCATGACCGCCCGCCGCGCCTGCTCGCGGCTGGGGAACAGCCCGCGCTCCACCAGGAGCTGATCGAGGCGCATGGTGGACGGCTCCCGTCCTCTCTTGAGATCGTCGCTGCGCGTCAAAACGGCATCATTCCCAGGGCGCTCCGAGTCCGCCGGGGCGACGCTGCAACGGTTGTGCCCCGGATGCCTATATATCACTCACTCGCCTGGAGTTGCGCCCGCTCGTCCGCGCTCCCGGCGCGCTCGGCCACCTGAAGGCAGAAGGGGATGGCCAGCACGAACAGGATCGGCTGCTGCACTTCGGTGTCTCCCCAGTTGTTCTCGAACAGGCCGGCCAGGTTGAAGGCGAGCAGGGCGACCAGGACGCCGACGTAGAGGTCCGCCCGGGGCCCGAGGCGCCCCCCCTCGCGCACGAACCGCCGCCAGGCGAGCGTGGCCGAGGAGAGGGTCAGGGCCAGGTAGGCGGCGAGAGAGGGGAGCCCCTGCTCGGCCGCGATCTGCAGCCAGCTGTTGTGCAGATGGGGCACCTCGAGGCGCGGCGCCGAGAGCGGCCGGTAGATGGCGTAGCGCCGCTTGACCAGATCCGGGCCGATGCCGAACAGGGGACGCTCCCGCACCATCGTCAGCCCGGCCTTCAGCATGCACAGGCGATCGTAGTTCGAGGCGTCGCGCAGGTCGGCGATCGAGGCCACCCGGTGGAGCACCGGCACCGGCGCGAGCACCACGAACAGCGCCGCCGCCGGCAGGTAGGCCAGCAGCAGCCGCGGCCTGCGGATCAGGATCAGCACGGTCAGCGACAGCGCCAGCGCCACCCAGGCGTTGCGCGTGTAGGTGCCGAGGAGAGCGGCGTTGATCACCGCCAGCGCCGCCCACCGCCAGGGGCTCCGCCAGCGGCCGGCGTAGACCATCGCGGCCAGCAGCAGCAGGTCGCTGATCAGCAGGAACCCCGAGAAGGTCATGTAGTGCGAGAACGGCCCGCGGATCCGCCGGTCGATGTCGTTGGCGCCGAGGAGGTACTGGAAGATCCCCTCGCAGGCGAGCAGGGCGGCGGAACCGATCAGCACGTCGACCAGCAGGCGGACCTGCCGCTCCCGGCGCACCAGCAGTGGCGCCATGACAAGGGTGGAGAGCGCGAAGAGGTCCGACAGGTAGCGCAGGCTGGCCACCGGATCGTAGGAGGCGGCGATCGACCCCAGGAGCATCAGCACGTAGACGCCCAGCGGGATCAGCAGCGGCGCCAGATCCTTCCAGGGCACCCGCCGGCGGCGCGTCCAGGGGAGCGAGAGGAGCGTCAGCCCGAGCAGGATCTCGGAGATGGCGATGGCGAAGAGCGCCGCGAAGTGGGCGACGAACAGGCCGTAGCCGATCCGCGCGGCGCGGGATTCGGCGGCGGTATCCGCGCCGGTCTCAGCGTCCGACGGCGGAGGCAGGGAGCGCCTCCTCGATGAGCATGATCGGAATGTCGGAGACGACGGGGTAGACCAGGCCGGACGTAGCGCAGTAGAGCCCCTGCTCCACCACCGGCTCCTCGTCGCGGAAGTGCTCGCGGTACTTCTCCACCAGAGCGCCGCGGATCTCCCGCGGCAGCTCGATCAGCTCCAGCTCGCCCTTGGACTTCGGGCAGACCAGGATTTCCAACAGCTCGGGATCGACCGCCATGGCCCGAGAGGATAGCACAGGGCTGACGGCGGGCTCATGGACGGAAAGTGTAGGTGACGACCAGCGATTCGCTCCCCGGGTTGTGCACGTAGATGTGCGCGTTCGAGAGGTGGAACAGCATCAGCCCGATCCGCCCTCGATTCTCCCCGGCGTCGCCGAGCTGGCGGGAGATCTCGATCCCGGAGCGGAACTCGATCGGACCGCCGAGCTTGAACCCCTTGCTGCCGTGGCTGTAGACGCCGGGCGCGAACTGGATGCTCAACTCCCACGGCGACGACGCCGGGGGCCCCAGCGGCATGTCGGCCCGCAGGCCGCCGTAGACGTAGAACGCCCCTTGCGAGTTCACCATCGCCCCGGTGACCGGGGAGAGCCTCCGGGATGAAGCCGGGGAGCCAGTGGAACCGGTGACGGGTGAACCGTACCTCCCCCGCGATCTCGGGGCGGGTGGCCGAGCGGAGGTTGAACGCGCCGGCGCTCAAGCTCACGTACGCCGGCTCCGTGGCGTGGGCGGGCGCCGCCGCCAAGGTGAAGAGGGTGAAGAGGAGGAACAGGGGTCCGGTCTTCAGGAATCTCATGCGAGTAAGATACCGCATGCCGCCATCCGCCCCCCGCGACCGGGAGACCCCCGTGCCGCCGGAGATCTCCATCGTCATTCCGATCTACAACGAGGAGGAGAGCCTCCCCCTCCTGGCCGCCGAGATCCGGCAGGCGATGCGGCCGCTGGGGCGCTCCTACGAGGTGATCTACGTCGACGACGGCAGCACCGACGGCAGCGCCGGAGTCCTGCGGCGGCTCACCCGGGAGGACCCGGCGGCGCGGATCATCCATCAGCGGCGCAACTCCGGGCAGTCCGCCGCCCTCGACGCCGGCTACCGCTTCGCCCGCGGCGGCATCGTGGTCACCCTCGACGCCGACCTGCAGAACGATCCGGCGGACATCCCCCGGCTCCTCGAGCGCCTGGACGGCCACGACGTGGTGAGCGGCGTGCGCACGCCCCGGCGGGACTCCTGGGTGCGCCGGGCCTCCTCCCGCGTCGCCAACCGGGTGCGCAACCGGCTCACCCGCGACGAAGTCACCGACGTCGGTTGCACCCTGCGCGCCTGCCGCGCCGAGGTCCTGGGCCGCGTCCCCATGTTCGACGGCGCCCATCGCTTCCTCCCCACCCTGCTCAGGATGGAGGGCGCGCGCGTCGTCGAGATCCCCGTCCAC
>CAWCIU010000010.1:0-531434 GCA_963795735.1 uncultured Acidobacteriota bacterium
CCAGCAGCGACACCCGCAGCAGGAGGTCCTGCGCCAGATCGAAGGGCTGCCGCGCCTCCTCCTCGATCCGCCGCGCCGTCTCCCGCCGGCGCGCCATGGCGGGCAGCGCGGCCAGATCGATCACCGGGAAAACCGGCAGGGCGATCCGGGACAACGGGGAGACGACCGGCACCGGCTCGCCCGCCTCGCCGCGGAACGTGGTGCGCAGCACCTCGTGGCGGCGGACGATCTCGCCGAGAGCCGCCGAAAACGCCATCCGGTCCAGCGACCCGGTGAGCCGGACCGCCGCCGGGAGGTTGTACATCGGGCTGCCCGGCTGGAGCTGATCGAGAAACCAGAGCCGGGCCTGGGCGAACGACAGCTCCAGCCGGCCCTGCCGCGGCACCGGCTGGATGGCCGGCAGCGCTGCGGCGGACTGTCCCCCGATCCGCGCCGCAAGGGCATCCACCGTCGGTGACTCGAACACCGCCCGCACCGGCAGCTCCACCCCGAACACGGCGCGCACCCGCGAGGCCACCTGCGTCGCCAGCAGCGAATGGCCGCCCAGCTCGAAGAAGCTGTCCCCGGCACCCACCCGCTCCACCCCCAGCACCTCGGCGAAGATCCCCGCCACCAGCTCCTCGACCGGAGTGCGCGGCGCCTCCGCGCTCCCAGAATCGGTCTCCAGCGGCAGCGACTCGAGCGCCCGGCGGTCCACCTTGCCGTTGGGCGTCAGCGGCAGCGACTCCAGCACTCCCCACGCCGACGGCACCATGTAGGACGGCAGGATCTCGCGAAGCGCCGCCGACCACTCCGCCGGATCAGCGGCCTCCGACGGCACCACCCAGGCCACCAGCCGCAGGTCCCCCCGGATGTCCGGCTGGGCCAGCACCGCCGCCTCGCGCACTCCCGGCAGCGCGCTCAACCGAGCCTCGATCTCCCCCAGCTCGATGCGGAAGCCCCGCACCTTGACCTGATGGTCCAGGCGGCCCAGGAACTCCAGCTCCCCGTCAGGACGCCGGCGTACCCGGTCCCCCGTGCGGTACAGCCGGCCGCCCGGCTCGCTACAGAACGGATCGGGGACGAACCGCTCCGCCGTCAGCTCCGGCCTTCCCAGGTAGCCGCGCCCCAGACCGGCGCCTCCGAGCCACAGCTCTCCGGCCACCCCCAGCGGCGCCAGCTCTCCCCCCGCGTCCACCACGTACCCTTCAGCCCCGGAGATCGGACGGCCGATGGCCGGGAGCCCGGCGCCCCAGGCCGGCACCGGCGAGCTGGTGGCCACCACCGTCGCCTCGGTCGGGCCGTAGCAGTTGAACAGGCGGAACCCGGCGTCCACGGGAGGACGGGAGCGCAGGCGGTCGCCGCCGGTCAGCAGCGCGCGGAGCGCCAGCCCCGGCGGCAGCTCCAGCGCCAGGACGGCCTCCGCCAGGGGCGTCGGCAGGAAGGTCGAGTGGATACCCGTCTCGGCCAGCCAGCCGGCGAGGGCCGCGGGCGAGGCGATCGTCTCGCGCGGCGGGATGCACAGGGTGCCCCCCGAGGCCAGGCACGACCAGAGCTCCCAGACCGAGGCGTCGAAGCCGGGGCCGGCCAGCAGGGTGGTCCGGGCTCCGGGACCGACCCCGAAAACCTCCCGGTGCCAGCGCACCAGCCCCGCCAGACCCTCGTGCCGCAGCTGGGTCCCCTTGGGCAGGCCCGTCGAGCCCGAGGTGTAGATCACATAGGCCAGGTCGGACGCCACGGCCGGTGGGGGCAGGTCGGCGACGAGCGCCGGCGCCTCTTCGTCCAGGCAGAGCACGGGCAACCCGTCCGGGACGACGAAGCGGCCGGCCAGCCCGCGCAGGGTGAGCAGCGCCGAGGCACCGGAGTCGGCCAGGATGTAGCTCAGACGCTCGGCCGGGTACTCCGGATCGAGCGGCAGGTAGGCGCCACCGGCCTTCAGCGTGGCGAGAGCCGCCGTCACCAGCTCCGGCGAGCGCTCGAAACCGAGCGCCACCCGCGACTCCGGCCCGAGGCCCAGGGCACGCAGATGCCGGGCGAGGCCGTCGGCGCGGCGGTTCAGCTCCGCGTAGGTGAGCCCCGCCGAGTCCCAGACCACCGCCTCAGCCTCCGGGGCCTCCCGCACCCACCGCTCGAACTGCTCGTGGACGGGGATCTCCGCCGCCGGCCGGAGGGTCCCGCTCCACTCCACCAAAGCCTGATGGCGCTCGATCGCGGACAGCAGAGGCAGCTCCATCACCGGCCGGCGAGGGTCCGCCACCGCCTCCCCCAGCAGACGCCCGAAGTGGCCCGCCAGCCGCTCGATCGTCGCCCCGTCGAACAGACCGGTGCGGAAGCCCAGGGTCCCCGAGAGACCCTCTCCCTTCGCTCCCAGGGTGAGGCTCAGATCGAACTTCTCGGTCCCCTGCTCCAGGGGCCAGAGGTCCGCCTCCAGATCGCCCAGCCGCAGCGCCGGCAGCGCCTCGGAATCCAGGGCGAAGGAGACCTGGAACAGCGGCGAGACGCTCAGGTCCCGCCGCGGCTGCAGCTCCTCGACCAGCTTCTCGAACGGCAGATCCTGGTGCGCGTAGGCCGCCAGGGCCGTCTCCCGCACCCGGCCCAGCAGCGCCGCGAACGATGGCGCCCCGGACAGATCGGTTCGCATCACCAGGGTATTGACGAAGAAGCCGATCAATCCCTCGGTCTGGAGCTGGCCACGGCCCGCCACCGGCGTGCCGACGCTCACGTCCTCGGCGTTGCTCACCCGCGAGAGCAGGGCCTGGAAGGCGGCCAGCACGGCCATGAACAGCGTCACCCCCTGCCGGCGCGCCAGCGCCTGCAAGGAGGAGAGGAAAGCCGGCGACACCTCCAGGGAACGGCTGTCGCCGCGCTCACTCATCACCGCCGTGCGCGGACGATCGAGCGGCAGGTCGAGCACCGGCGGCGCCCCGGCCAGCCGGGAGCGCCAGTGCGCCAGCTCCGCCGCCAGCACCTCGCCTCGCAGCCAGCGCCGCTGCCAGACCGCGTAGTCGCCGTACTGCACCTCCAGCTCCGGCAGCGGCGACGGACGCCCCTGGGCTCCGGCGCCGTAGATCTCTCCCAGCTCCCCTGCCAGCAGCCGCAGCGACCAGCCGTCGCTGACCACGTGGTGCATCGTCAGCAGCAGTACCTGCTCTTCGGCGCCCAGGCTCACCAGCGCCGACCGCAGCAGCGGGCCGGCGGTGAGGTCGAACGGGCGCAGGGCCTCCTCGCGCGCCAGCCGCCGGGCCTCCCGCAGCCCTTGCTCTACGGGCAGGCTCGCCAGGTCGATCTCCGGCAGGGCCACCGTAGACGGCGGATCGACCACCTGAAGCTCAGCAACGAACCGGGTCCGCAGCGACTCGTGACGCCGCGCCACCTCGCCCAGAGAGGCGGCCATCACGGCGCGGTCCAGCCGGCCCCGCAGATGGACCGCCGCCGGCACGTTGTAGGCCGCGCTCGCCGGCTCCAACTGGTACAGGAACCACAGACGGGCTTGAGCGAAGGAGAGCGGCAGCGGCAGATCCCGCGGCACCCGCACCAGCGACGGCGCTTCGCTCCGGGCGCTCCCCTCGATCCCCCGTACCAGGGCCGCCACCGTCGGCGTCTCGAACAGGCGGTGCAACGGCAGCTCGACTCCCAGCGCCTCCCGCACCCGCGCCACCAGACGCATGGCCGCCAGCGAGTGACCGCCGGACTCGAAGAAGCTGTCCTCCACCCCGATCCGTTCGACTCCCAGCGCTTCGGCGAACAGCCCCGCCAGCAGCTCCTCCAGCGGCGTGCGCGGCGCGGTGATGGATCGCATCGCCTCCGCCACCGGCGTCCATTTCGACAGCGCCCGGCGGTCGAGCTTGCCGTTGGGCAGGCGGTCGAGCTTCCCCACCGAAGGCGATCGAGGGCACCATGTAGGGAGGCAGCCGGGAGGCCGCGAAATTTCGTAGCTCAGCGGCATCCGGCTCTAGATCCCGCGGCACCACGCAGGCCAGCAGCGACGGCTCGGCCCCGCGGTCCTGACGCACCACCACCGCCACCTCCCGCACCGCCGGATGCCCCGCCAGGGTCAGCTCGATCTCCCGCGGCTCGATCCGGAAGCCGCGGATCTTCACCTGGTCGTCCAGGCGGCCCAGGTACTCGATCTCGCCTCCCGGCAGGTGCCGGCAGAGGTCCCCGGTCCGGTACAGGCGAGCTCCCGGCTCGCCGCCATGGGGATCGGGGACGAAGCGCTCCGCCGTCAGCTCCGGACGGCCGTGATACCCCCGCGCCACCTGGATGCCGCCGATCGCCAGTTCCCCCACCGCTCCCGCCGGCGCCGCCTCCAGGCTCCGGCCGAGCACGTGGATCCTGGTGTTGAGGAGCGGACGGCCGATCGGCACCGGACGAGGCCTGGCCGACGGCCGGCACTCCCAGGCCGTCACCTCCACCGCCGCCTCGGTCGGACCGTACAGGTTGTACAGCGGCGCCCACGGCAGAGTCCCCAGGCAGCGCTGCTCCACCTCCCACGGCAGCGCCTCGCCGCTGACGATCACCCGCCGCAGCGAGCCGCATCCCGAGACCCCCGCCTCGCCGAGGAAGAAGGGGAGCATCGACGGCACGAAGTGGATCGTGGTGATCCCCTCCCGCTTCACCAGGTCCACCAGGTAGGCACTGTCCCGGTGACCTTCCGGACGCGCCACCACCAGGCGCCCGCCGGTCACCAGCGGCGCGAAGAACTCCCAGACCGAGACGTCGAAGCCGAACGGCGTCTTCTGCAGGAACCGCTCGCTGCCGTCCAGCCCGAAGGCCTCCCGCATCCAGAGCAGGCGGTTGACGATGCCCCGGTGGCGGTTGACCACCCCCTTCGGGCGCCCCGTCGAGCCCGAGGTGAAGATCACGTAGGCCGCGTTGTCCGCACCCGCCCGGGACAGCGGACCAGGGATAGCCGCAGACGGCCGCGCAACGTCGTCGAGCCAGGCCAGCCGCGCGCCGGGAGCCGCGTCCAGCGGCAGCTCGCCGGCCCGCGAGCGCAGGATCAGCAGGACGGACGGCCGGGCATCCTCCAGGATCATCGCCAGACGCTGCCGCGGCAGGCCCGGCTCCAGCGGCAGGTAGGCGCCCCCGGCCGCCAGCACCCCCAGAAGCGCGATCACCATCTCCGTCGAGCGCTCCGCCGCCACCCCCACCAGCACCTCGGGACCCACCCCCAGATCGCTCAGATGCCGCGCCAGGGCCGTTACCCGCGCCGACAGCTCGCCGTAGGTCAGCCGCTCCCCTGCGAACACCAGGGCCTCGGCCTCCGGCGTCCGCTCCGCCTGCGCCGCGAACAGCTCGTACAGGGTCGATTCTTGTGCCGCGCCAGCCGTGTCGTTCCACGCCAGCAGGAGCTGGTGACGCTCCGCCTCCGGCAGCAGCGGCAAGGCCGAGAGCGGCAGCTCCGGGCTCCGCGCCACCGAGGCCAGCAGCACCGCGAAGCGATCCAGCAGCCGCGCCGCCGTCGGGGCGTCGAACAGGTCGGCGTTGTACTGCAACCCCAGGCTCAAGCCCCCCTGCCGCTCCACCATGTGGAGCTGCAGATCGAACGGCGCCGGCGTCCGCCGCAGCGAGAGCGACTCCAGCTCCAGCTCCCCCTGCCCGAGGTCCACCAACACCCCCTCCTCCCCCAGGGCGAAGGCGGTCAGACCCTCGACTCCGCGCGTCTCCTTCTGCAACACCAGGGAGACCTGGAACAGCGGCGTACGGCTCGCGTCCCGCTCCGGTTGCAGGTGCTCGGCCAGCAGCGGCAGCGAATAGTCCCCATGGGCGAAGTCCGCGGCCACTGACTTCCTGGTCCGCTCCAGCAGCTCGGCGAAGCTGGGATCGCCCGACAGATCACCCCGCAGGACCACCGGATTGACGAAGTAGCCCACCGTGCCCGCGAACTGCGACTGCGACCGGCCGGCCCGCGGCGAGCCGATGGCCAGATCCTCCTGGCCCGCGTGCCGCGAGAGCAGCGTCTGGAAGGACGCCAGCAGGGTCATGAACAGCGTGGCGTGACCGGCCCGGCTCCCCGCCCGCAGCGCAGAGGCCAGCTCGGCCGGCAGACGCAGAAGGGCGATGTCGCCCCGGTAGGTCTGCACCGGCGGGCGCGGACGGTCGGTCGCCAGCTCCAGGGTGGGTAGCCCCGCCAGCCGCTCCCGCCAGTAGGAGAGCAGGGCCTCGCCCCGGCCGTCCGCCAGGGCTTCCCCCTCCAGCCGGACGTGCTCCTCATAGCCCAGTCCCGGTGGACCCAGCAGGGCCGGAGCCCCGCCGGCCGCCTCCCGGCAGAGCGCCGGCAGCTCCCGCATCAGCACCGCCAGGGACCAGAAGTCGGCCACGATGTGATGGATGACCAGCAGGATCACCGGACCCCCGGCCCCGCCCGTCCACAGGCTCACCCGCAGCAGCGGTCCGCGCTCGAGGTCGAAGGGCCGCCAGGCCTCCTCGGCCAGGCGGGAGCGCAGCCGCTCCTCGCTCCAACCCGTGGCGTCCTCGCGCGCCAGGTCGAAGGCCAGATACCTGGCGACCCGCCGGCGCGGCTCGCCGCCGAGGGCCGGAAAGGTCGTCCGCAGGGCGTCGTGGCGGTCCACCAGGACCTGCACCGCGTGCTCCAGCGTGCCGGCTTCTAGTGGGGTGAGCACCCGGGCCGCGGCCGCGATGTTGTAGGCGCCGCCCGTGGGCGCGAGGTGGTGCAGGAACCAGAGCGCGCGCTGGCCCTGGGAGAGGGGAGCGAGAGAGCTCGCGGAGTCCCCCGCCAGCTCCTCGTCGATCCCCGGCAGGTCCGCGACGACCGAGCCCGTGCCTTCCCCAGCCTTCTTCTCCATGTTCACTTCCGTCATATACCTACCTAGTGCACGGAGCACGGAATACGGGACCGGCGCCCTGGGCGGCGCGCGAGATCGGCGCGGCTGGGCCACGGCACAGCCACCCAAGGCTCCTGAAGCGCCGCGAAGCTCTATCTCGGATTTATGGGGAAACTACCGGAGGGAGTAAATTGGTCGGGACGCCGGGATTTGAACCCGGGACCCCCTGAACCCCATTCAACCTGGCGCTCTCCTACGATTTCCCCCGAAGTACCCGATCTTCCCTGTTTGCCAGCAGTTAGAAGCCTCTCCGCTGAGAGGCCTTGTCCCCCAATTACCCCAGATTCCGCCCGTTTCCGCCCCCTAACGCGTACAAGTTGCGTACAACCCTGCCCCCCGGCCGACTCGTGCCGGAGGGCGCCAGTGTGTGCGCTCAAGGAGCTGACATGCCGACCGTTCCTCGTCTGACTCCAGATGTCGTCCGGCGATGCTATGCCAAAATGGCCGCTTCATCACCCTACTACGTTTACGAAGCTGGACGGGACGCGATCAAGGGCTGTGCCCTCCGCGTCTTGCGGCGCGAGGTTCAAGTGGGCGCCCGGGCCGATCGGGGCAAGACCTGGCTGAAGCTCGCCGTCGTCAGGCCCGACGTCACCAGCGAGGAGCTGGAGGCTCTGCGGGGCCTGGCCCGGAAGAAGATCCGCGAGTTGGAGGATGAGGAGCTGGAGCCCAGCCTGCGGGAAGCACGCCGCCTGACCATGGCAGAACTCTGGAAGGCCTACCGAGATGACTACATGCGTCGCCGCCACAGCAAGGGGTCGCCAAGGACTCTGGAGCAGCGGGACAGCTTCTGGAACTGCCACCTCCTTCCTCTCTACGGCGACCTGACGCTCTCCGAGTTCGCCTCCCTACCCCACCAGCAGATCGCCGCGATCCCCGAGGTGATCTCGGAACGGGTCCGGCAGAACCGCGCCTGGACGGAAGGACGCCACACCGGCAACCACTGCGTTAACGCCCTGAGGATGGCCTGGGAGTTTGCTCGACGCCGAGGCTGGATCGTGAAGGACCCGCTCAAGGATATCGATCTCCTCGACACCTCCTCGGCCAAGGTCTACCTCGAGGACGAGGATCTCGCGGCGGTGGGTGAAGCCCTCCGGAGTTTCGAGAGGATCGCGGCCGGCAGCACTGTGCATTCCCGCCATGGGCCCTCCATGACGGCGCTTCTGGCGCTCCGGGTCGCCATCTACACCGGCTGCCGCCATGTCGAGGAGCTTCTCAAGGGGAAAGTCTCCTGGCTGCGCCAAGACCATGGAGTCGCCCGCCTCGAAGTCCCGCGAGCCAAAGGAGACCGCGGAGACCGCCACGGACGCTTCGTCTACCTCGGACCCGACGGTCTGCGCTGTCTCCTGGCCATCGCCCGCCCCGAGGGATGCGAAGATCTTGTCCCGGGTCGCCTTGAGGGCACTCAGATGTCCCGGCTCACCGAGACCTGGGAGAGAGTTCTCCTCGAATCGCGGAAGCTCTTGCTCAACCAAGAGGAAGGGGAAGGCGCGCCCCAGGCCTCTTCAATCCTAAACGCGAGGCTAGTGGGGTACCAGGGAGAGACCCGGGTCACCCTCTACGAGGGGAACCTTCGCATCCCTGTAAAAGCTCTACGGCATACGATCAAGACCATTCACCCCCGCGCCGGCATCGCCCCCGACCACAGCCGCCAACTCCTCGGCCATGAAGCCGTCGGCATCGGAGAACGCGTTTACCTTCACCAGCATGGGCCTTCGTTGTCGAAGGCCGCGGCGAGGGCCGAGGAGTACATCCGTGCCTTGATGGGCGAGCCCGGAGCTTGTCTCCCTTCCTCAGAGCAGTAGTCGTTGCTGAAGAGCGAGGCTTCTTGGCCCCGCGACACCCGACCGCGCCGTCAAGACGGAGCGCGAGGGGCAAGGCAATCTACTTGGGTAGTTTGACGCCTTCCTTCTCGCATGAGTCCACAGTGCCTTTGCCATAGGTGAAGCACTTGCTCTTGTCAGTCAGCGTGTCATCGTAGAGAGCAACCGGCAGGTCGATCCCCAGCCGCCGAGGAGCTCGGATCGAAGACGCCCGCTCGCGGCCGATGAGTTCGTACGCCGTTCGTACGAGCAGCGCCGCCAGAGGACGACGAGGAGCCTTCGCGCGCTGGCGCCGAGGAACGCCTCCTGACCGCGATGCCCCGCGGCGTCGTAAACGCGTTCCATCATCAACGCCACGAGTTCGAACTGCTCCCGCTCAGCGGAGCCCTCTCTGGGACCGACTGTGACCCCAAGACCAAGCACGGCTGGGTCAACGTCGCCGCCGACGTCAAGCTGCCGCAAGCTGGAGGGATTTAGCTCCGTTGAAGTCCTCATCCCTGGGAAGCATCCTCAGCCGTTTCAGGGGGTAGAATTTGGATTCCCGCAAGTATTAGCAGGCTGCTGAAAAATCGGCCTCCACTGCGGCGCTGATGATCCGGCTCAAAGTTCAGAGGTCCTGAAGAGATGAAAGCCAAGAAGGCGGCCAGGATCGGAAGGCCTTTCGGGGATGCTCGGAGTCCTGCCACAAGGCTCTCCGGGCTCCTATTGCTCTTGAATCATGCCGCCTCCGCCAAGTTGCGCATTCGGATCAGGTTGTAAGCTGCCGCGGCGAAGACAAACATCCAGCCGACCCGGTCCGCTCCTTTATGGCGAGTCTTGCGCATCAAGCCGATCGTCTTCATCCAGCCAAAAACTTCTTCCACACGCTTACGGATTCTCTGGCTGATGGCGTATCCCGGGTGACGCGTTGTCCGGCCATCAACCGCGCTACGACGCCCCGAGGTATTCTGCGCGACGTGTGAGGTCACCGCGAGAGCCCGGGTCTGTGCGACAAAAATCACGGGTTTCATAGCCCTTATCCGCACCCACCGTCATAGTGCCAAAGCTTGGAACCTGCTCCAACATCCTCAGAGCGGCTTCGCGCTCCGCTTTCCCCGTCGTTGGCGTCAACTCCGCGTCGACCACCAGTCCATGGTGGTTTTCCATCAGGACATGCCCCATATAGGACAGCTTGGCTTCGCGCCCTTTGCCCTTCTTGAACAGCTTGGCTTCAGGGTCCGTGGTGAACTGGTGCGTGGCATTCGAGCGCTTCTCTCCATGAAAGTCCACCGTCGGATTCCCTGGGTCATCCGGCGGACCGTCTCCAGGCGTCTCTTTCGCCCGGAAGCTTTTCTGCCCAGCCCAAGCCTCGATCAGAGTGCCGTCTACCGTGAAGTGCTCCGCCGACAGCAGGTGGCGCTTTTTCGCCTTGGCGAGCACCCGGGCAAAGAACTCTGTAGCGATGTCGCCTTCCAACAGTCGGTCCCGATTCTTGCTGAAGACGGTGGGAACCCACACTACATCATCTATTCCCAGCCCAACCAACCATCGGAACAGCAGGTTGTACTCCAACTTCTCCGTCAGCATCCGCTCGCTACGGATCGTATAAAGCACTTGCAACAGGAGGGCTCTCAGCAGCTTCTCTGGCGGGATCGACGGCCGGCCTACTCTCGAGTACACGCCCTCAAAGGCTGCCGACAGCTCCACCAATGCCTGGTCCACCACGGTGCGGATCGGACGCAGGGGGTGATTCTCAGGCACCCGCTGCTCCAGAGAAACGTAGCTGAACATCGCTCCCTGCTGCCGGTCATCTCCACGCATCTCTCAACCTCGCCGAAACACGATAATTTTACCGCAGTTCGGGAGTTTTTCAGCAGCCTGCTAGTGTAGTGGGTCAAACAGATGTGTCCTTAACCAGAGCCTGCCGAGCGCGTGTGACCTTTTCAAGGATGTCGCTTGCGGTCTTCGTCCAGATAAAGGGTTTGGGATCTTCGTTGTGACGAGCCAGATACTCATGGATCGCCGTAACCAGATCTGCGACGCTGCGAAAGATGCCCCGACGCAACCGGTTTTCTGTCAGGTCACGGAAGAACCTTTCGACCATGTTGAGCCATGAGGCGCTGGTTGGGGTGAAATGAATCCTGAACCGCGGATGGCGAGCCAGCCAAGCTTGAACCTTCGGATGCTTGTGAGTCGCATAGTTGTCCGCGATCAGATGAATCTCCGGGCTCTTCGGGGTCTCTCGGTCAATGAGGCTCAGGAACTTAATCCACTCCTGATGGCGATGCCGCGGCATGCAGGTCCCGATCACCTTCCCGTTCAGCGTATTGAGCGCAGTGAACAGTGTCGTCGTTCCGTGGCGCTTGTAGTCGTGGGTCATCGTGCCATGGCGGCCCGGCACAAGGGGAAGGCCTGGCTGGGTGCGGTCGAGCGCCTGAATTTGGCTTTTTTCATCGACAGAGAAAACCAGCGCATGCTCTGGAGGGTTCAGGTAAAGACCGACGACATCCTCCAACTTCTCCACGAACCTCGCATCCCGACTCAATTTGAAGGTTCGAGTCAGGTGAGGCTTCAGGCCATGACGTCTCCAGACACGACCGATCGTGCTCGGGCTCAGCCCCATCATCTTGGCCAGACTACGGGTGCTCCAGTGCGTTCCCGCCACTGGCGTCTCTTGCGTCGTCTTGCGCACGATCTCCCGAATTACATCCTCGCCAATCGAAGGCAGCCTCCCGGCCCGAGGGGCATCCTTCAAGATGCCGACGGTCCGCTTCTCGGCAAAACGACGGCGCCAAACACCAACTGTCCGTCGCGCTGCACCAGAAATCTCAGCAATCTCTCGGTTCTGCTTGCCTTCAGCAGCCAGCAGGACGATTCTCGCCCTCTCTGCCACGCGCACGGATACCCTACGGCCACGTGCAAGCTTCTCAAGCTCAGCCCTCTCCTCAGGCGAAAGGACTATCGAGACAGCTACCTTCATGTTCCCTCCTGGAGGTATTCCCTACCAGGAAAGGATAACAGAAGTTGCCGAACATCGGACCCACTACACTAGGTCGACGCGAGATAACCTCTCCGAAACGCCTGCTTCACGAGCTGGTCATATCAGGCTGCGGAGGCGCAGTTTTTCAGCAACCTGTTAGGGAAAAAAGTCCGGAATCAAGACCCCGCGTCCTGCCGCTCTGGCTCTACCAGCCACCAGTTGGCCGAGCGCCACGTCGAGGACCCCGAGACCGAACGGACTGAAGACGACGATCGAGCCGTCCCCCCGCCGCGCCGGCGCCCTGCCCTCCAGGATGTCTGCCAGGGTGCAGCGGATGAAGTCGCGCCGCCCCGTAGCCTGTTCCGCCAGATGCAGCGAGGTGTTGGCGCGGACGGCATGGTCCATATCGTCGACGATGTTATCGCATGTCAGGATCGCCTCTGGAGTCAGATCGCGGAGAGAGATATGCAGCAGGACCGCGCCAGCCGGGCAGCGGGAAAGATCCGTCACGTGAGGCCGGACCGCGGTGGTAGCGAACGAGACCAGCGAGCAGGCCTCCAGTACCTCCTCCAGACTGGAGCCGACCTCCGCTTCGACCACCCCCAACGAGCCAAGGGAACTGGCGAAGGAACGGGCACGCTCCGCGTCCAGGTCGTGGATCAGGAAGCGCTCCGCTCCGCACAGGGAGACGAGGAAACGGGCGATCTCGGAATTGACCACGCCGGCTCCGATCAGCCCGACCCGCCCGGGGGGCCTCTCTTCGAGCAGGGTTCGGGCCCCCAGGGCGGCGCTGGCGGCGGTGCGGCAAGCGCTGATTAGCGAACTTTCCAGCACGACCTCCGGCCGGCCGGTTCTCGAGGTTGTTGAGGATCAGGACGGCCGAAGCGCGGGCCATGCCGCGCCGCAGGTTCCCCGGGAAGGACGAGATCCACTTGAGTCCCGCGACCTGGAACCCGTCGCCCAGAAACGCCGGTAGGGCGATGATGCGGTCGAGTTCGTTGTCCGGGAATCGCAGAAACAGCGAATGGGGAAGGGAGCTCTGCCCCCGGTTATGTGCGACGTAGGCCCGCGCCACGATGTCGGCGATCTCCTGTTCGCGACCGGCGAGGGCTCTTCGACCTCCCTGCCGCCGATGATGAGAATACCGTCGCGGCACCCCTCTGTGCCTCCGCCGTGCTTCTTCCCAGCCATTCCGTTCCTCCAAATCCAGGTTCACTTGCCAGACCATACCAGGGGTCAGGACCGCGTCACGGACGATCAATCCAATGCATCTCAGGGACCCCGCTCAACACCAGCTCCGATTTTATCCGGGACAGTTTGACAACACCCGACCGCATAGAAACCACCCTCGTCGGATTCCTGAGGCGAGCTTCCATCGCTCGGGTGCAGTCCGCGTCCTCGCCCCAAGGCCCCATAGAGAACAAGAGCTTCAAACAGCTGTACAATCAGGGATGAATATCGAAGCACCAGTAAAGCACGGCCATAGCGCTTGTCATCTTATGGTACGCTTGACGAAACGCAATGCTTTGCGGCCCATCGAGAACCTCGTCGACCACCTCGTATCCGCGCATGGCAGGTAGGTCGTGAAGAAAAACTGTCGAACCGTCCTTCTTCGACACCTTCGCCATGATATCGGGTTTCACCGCGTAGGGCCGGAACCGGTCAATCCAGTCGGAATCTTTCTTCTGGACTCCCATGGTGAGCCATCGAGTCGTATAGACCGCATCCACTTCTTTCGGCAGGTGACCGATATCATGATGCTGCTCGATCTCCGAGCCATGGTCCGCCGCCGTAGCTTGGACTTTTTCGATAAGACTTGCGGGAAGTCCGTACCCTTCGGGAGTGACGAGGGTCAGGCGCATACCGGGAACCCGGGCGACGGCCAGGGAGATTGCCGATGCCGAGTTGTTTCCCTCCCCCATATAGAGGAGGTGGAGTCCCGAGAGCCGACCGAAACGCTCGCGCAAGGTAGCGAGGTCGGCCAGTGACTGGGTCGGGTGCTCGTTCTCGCTCATTGCGTTGACAATCGCCATCCGTTTCTGGCTCGCGAGCTGGCGCATCTCCTCGATCGATTCATTGGTCCGGATGACCAGCGCGTCGAGGTAGTTGGCCAGCACGCGCGCTGTATCCGGAAATGTCTCGCCAGTCACGATCTGGAGGTCATTAGGACCATAGGCGATGACCTGGGCTCCGAGCTTCATTGCACCTACGGTGAACGAAGTCCGAGTCCGAGTGGAGGTCTTGCGGAAGTAGATGCCGACAACGCGGTCGGTCAAGGGACGCCCCTGCAGGAAACGTCCCTCGGCAATGCTTACAGCGTTCTCCACCATACTCAGGAGCGTTTCGCTCTCCAGATCGGCTATGGAAAGTAGGTGCCTAAACGGCATGCAGACTCCTCACGAGAATAGGTTGTCGTCTCTTGCGGACCCTTCAGGCAAAAGATTACCAGCTAAGCAGTCGTCGATCGTGGTCCTGCTTACTGCTCATTGACCGGAGTTCCTCCGCAGTTCCCCGGAGCGCTTACCCAGAGCCATCTTCTGATCAGGCATGCCGATATTATCGATCGAACGCGAAAGCACTCCGCCTGGAAGCGGAGGCATGGAAAATAACCGAATGACCAGAAGTCCGCGTCTTGAAGCAACCCTGATCGGGACTCAGGAGATTGCGATCTCCTTCTCGCCGAACAGCCTCTCCGCCTTGATCCCCCGATTCAGGCAGTCCTCGATGAGCCGGTTTGAGGCGATCATCGGGTCGGAATCGGGGGTGTACTCCTTAGCCATGATGTAGCGGAGCCAGGGCTCCATGCCCATGGCGTAGACGTAGGCCTCGCGGCACCGGAAGCGGTTCACGATGTCGATCCCGCGCTCGAAGTTCGAGCCCGACAGCCGGCGGGAGTGGTCCATCTTGCGGTCAATCGGCTTGGTCAGAAGCGGGCCATAGAGCCAGGAGAGCGGAGCGCCGTCGCACTCCATGCCCAGGAAGAGAATGTCGACGTTGCCCGTGACGCCGTGGACGTGCTCGTAGATCTTCGGCTCGAGGTTGCAGGAGTCCGCTGCGAGCATCAGGCTGCCCTCTCCGATCTTCACCAGGTAGGCCATCTTGGTCCGGATGTCGAGGTCGGAGTGCTCGCCCATGAACGGCACGCCGGTGATGGTGCCCCCCGCGATCTCCAGGGACTCGAGGCTCGCCGATCTCGCGCACTTCGCGAAAGCCGATCCGCTCCAGGGCGAACTTGAGTGAGGGGTCCTGCAGGCCTCCCCCTCCCCCCCGGGGCACGATCACCGTCCCGATCTTGTGGCGTAGCTGCAGCATCGTCTCGAGCAGCACGTGGTCCTGGTGGTTGTGGGTGATCACCACATAGTCGATCCGCTCCGGCAAATCCGAGTAGGTGTAGCGGGGGATCTCGGCGTGGTAGTCGTAGCTGATGACCGGGTCGCTCAGGATCGTCACGTCCCGGCTCTCCACCAGGATGCAGGCGTGCCCGAAGTAGCGGGTCCGCATGCTCCGCCCCTCGTAGCGCTGGTATGGCGCCGGGGGCTCGGTCGTGAGGAACCGCTTGAGCAACTCGTCGGCGGCATCCGCCACCCCAAGCATCTCCTTGATGAAGCCGAAGGTCTGGGGGCCCCTCTTCAGCCGGAAGAGCTTCGTCCACCTCGGGGCGGGCGAAGGGCAGGTCGAGGATCAGGAGATCCTGCTCGGGGAGCCTGGGGGTGCTCAGCACGAAGGGACGGTCGCCGTCTTCCTCGGTCAGCGAGAGCGCGAGGGTCTGGAACGCGGGGTTGTAGTAGCGGCTGTGATAGAGCAGCGGCTCGATCAGCCGGAAGGACGGAGCGTTGTTGAGGTCGTAGACCAGCTCTACGTAGCCCCGCAGCGGCTCGGGGACCCGCGCGTAGAGCGGCTCCAGGGAGAACCCGCGCGCCTCCTTGCGCAGCATGTCGTCCAGCTCCTTGACGGCCCGCGCGAGGACGATCAGGTCGCGCTGCTCGGTCTCGGTCCACTCGATCAGCTTCTTGACGTCGCCCACCCGCTCCGAGCCGTAGCTGACAAACGGTCCTCCCAGCATGGCCGGATTCTTGACCGCCGCGGCGTGGACCTGCGGAGCCTGGACGAAAGACCTCAGGATGCTGAGGTGCCGGTCCACGATGTTCATCCCGGCGTTGACCGGGGGGATCAGGTGAGTCCAGGCATACCAGCCGCCGATGAGAGGCTCGGCGAGCACGTTGGGCTTCAGGTAGTAAGTTTCAGACGTCAAGGCGATTCTCCTCGTCCGGTTCGTGCCTCGGTCCTCGCTGCTCTCTTTATAGGTACGTCCAGGCGGCAAAAGGGGGACGGATTTCAGCGGTGACCCCTGCAAAGGTCTGCATAGGCTAAAATCCGCTTTTTTGTATACTACAAGAGATCCGAGCTTCCGGAGAGAGATCTTGGCGACGACTTTCCCAGCAACCCAGGCCGCCGGCAAGGCGGACGTCCCCTGCTTCTTCGTCGTCGGGCCGCCGCGGGGCGGCACGACCATGCTGCGCCTCCTGCTCAACAGCCACCCGGAGGTCTGCGTCCCGCCCGAGACGGTGTTCTTCCCCTTCCTGCTCAGGAACGCCGAGAGCTATGGCGACTTCGGGACGCGGGAGCGGATCGAGGCCTTCGCTCGGGATGTCGCGGCGGCATCGGCCGAGACGGGACAGACGGTCGCCACGGTCTTCTCCACCTCGCCCGAGGAGATCGCCGCGGCGGTCGAGGCGGCGAAGGTCTCCTGCTATGCCGAGGCCTTCGCGGCCTTCATGGGCCTCGTGGCGGGACGCCAGGAGAAACGGGTCTGGGGCGACAAGACCCCCTTCTACACGGCCTTCATCGAGGTTCTAGCCCAGTGCTTTCCGAACGCGCGGTTCATCGCCCTGGTGCGGGACCCACGGGATGTGGCGGAATCCCTCCACCGTACCGAGTGGGGACGGAAGTGGTACCCCTCCCTGCTCGACGCCGGTATGCGATGGCGTTACGCGATCATGGCCATCGAGCGGGCGGCCCCGCGGCTCGGCCCGGAACGGCTCCTCGCGGTGCGCTACGAGGACCTGGTGGCGGACCCCGAGCGTTGGGCGCGAGACATCTGCAGCTTCCTCCACCTGGACTTCGACGAGCGGATGCTCCGCTTCCACGAGACGGCGACCCGGGAGGTCCCCGAGGGGAGCAAGGCCTGGCACCAGAGCACGCTGGAGCCGATCTCCGGCTCCCGGATCGGGCGCTGGAAGCAGCGCTACTCGCCGGAGGAGATCGGGCTGATCGAGATCGCCTGCAAGCCGGAGATGAGGCGCTGGGGGTACGAGCCGGAAGGCCGCTCGCTGACGCCGGCCAACCTCGGCCGCCTGGCGAGCTGGCAGTTGAGCTACCTCCGCGGCCGGATCGCCTGGACTTACTGGAACAAGCCACGCTCGGCCTAGGCTCCCCCCGGCCGGGCCAACCATTCCCGGACCTGGAGATACAGGTGGAAGCCGATAACCCGGGCCAGCGTCGCCGGGTCCGGAGAGAACCCCTTCCCCTGGTATTTGCGTAGGCGCGAGTAGCAGGCGCGGTTGAGGTTCTCCACCCGCAGGCGGCCGTCGAGGAGATCGGTCCAGGTGTGGGGGCCGAAGTAGAGGTTCCGGTCGTCGAGGCCGAGCTGGCAGACGCTGAAATCCATCGACGCGATCATCCGGCTCGGGGTGGGCTCGAAAGCGATCGCCGCCAGTTGGAAGAGCTCGCCCCGCGGGGAGAGGAGGTCCAGGGAGATCAGACCGCTGGCCGCCAGGCTTTCGGCGGTAATCCGCAACCCGCTCCCCCAGCGGCCGGCGACGTCGGCCGGCTCGCAGACTCGGCACCCGGCCTTGACGAGCGGCACGGCCGCCGGACCGGGCGCCTCCCGGATCTCGAGAGAGCCCGCGAGGCCGCAGAAGGGGCATCGGTCTCCCCAGAGCTGGAAGCATGAGAAAGTGAAGCCGGCGGCGAGGAAATCGGCGATCCCCCGATTGAAGGCCTCGATCGTCGAGAAGTAGAAGTCGTAATCGAGAGGCCCGGATCCTTCCTCCCGGATCCCGCTCCGGAGCCAATGCAGCACGGCCCCGCCGAGGACCCAGCGATCCGGCTTCAGCCAAGCCCTGCAGGAGGGTTCTGGCAAATGGAGTATCTCCTGGACCTCCGCGATGGCTAGATGAGTGGCGCTGGGCGTCAAATCCGCCGTGAGCCCCCGGGGCAAGCGGAGCCGTTCCTGAAGTATACGCCGCGCTTCCGGCTCGAATCGATCCGCCATAAGCTCCTCTTTTCGACGTTGACTCATCCAACCGCCCTTAAGTATAGTTGCCTCGAAGAAGATGCAAGCCAATCGCATCCAGGTAGAGCCATGAGGCCGGCGATCCTCTACTCCCGCAATCAGGTTTGTTATCGCTTTGTCTGGTAACCGATTTCTTCGAAAGGTGCAGATATGCTCTCATCCCGTCTCCTGGCCGTTGGCTGTCTCGCTCTCCTCGCGCACATGGCTCAGGCGCCATGCCAAGCCGAGGAAGACGAGATCGAGACCGTGGTGACCGCGATGGCCAAAGTTGGGGCCAGCGGTTCGGCGTCGTTCTCTCCCGACGGAAAACGTATCGCCTTCGTCTCAGGCCTCAGCGGTACCAACCAGCTCTGGCTCATCGACAGCCAGGGCGGCTGGCCCGAGCAGATTACCTCGCTCAAGGGGAGTGTCGCCAACTCCCAATGGTCTCCGAATGGACAATGGATCGCGTTCCACTTCGTGCCCGCGGGGGGAGGAGGCCAGCAGGTCTACATGATTCATCCCGACGGCACCGGAGTGCGCCAATTGACCGACGGGGGCAAGGACTCCAACTTTCTGGATGGCTGGAGCCCCGATTCCCGGTACCTGATGATCGCCTCCAACCGGCACGACGGAAAATCGATCGATGCCTTCGTCTACGACATGAGGAAGAGCGAGTTGCGCCTGATCGCGGCCACTCCCGCCCTGGAGGAACTGGTCCGGGTCGCTCCCGACGGCCGACACGCGCTGCTCTATCGCGAGGGGGAGCGCGGAGACAACGACTTCTTCTTGGTGGACCTGGTGACAGGCGACGAGGTCCTTTTAACGCCTCACACCCCTCCCGGCTCGTTCGAGTTCGGCTACTTCTCCCCCGACGGCAAGACGATCTATATGTCGTCGGACAAGGACCGCGAGCTCCCGGTGCTCGTCCGGGTCAGGCTCGACGCCCAGGACCGCCCGGGAGCGATGGAGGTGATCGCGGAGCGCAATGACGTGCCACTCGAGCAGTTCGCGCTCGCCCCCGACGGCAGGACGGGCGCGATCTCCTGGAACGTGGCTGGCCGCAGCGAGCTCCACTCTATGGACATGGAGACGTTCAAGCTGGGCCCCGCGATCGATCTGCCGAACGACATCGTCGCCCAGCTCCGGTTCTCTCCGGACAGCCGGGAGCTGGCGATGATCACGCTCGGCACCGCGGCGCCCCCCAACGTCTGGGTGCTCAACCGGCAATCCGGGAAGTTCCGCCAACTGACCTTCAGCTCACACCCGGGCGTCGACCTGAGCAAGCTCGTCCGTCCCGAGCTGATCACTTTCAAGTCCTTCGATGGCCTGCCGATCTCAGGCTGGCTGTACCGATCACAGGATGCCAAGGGACCCGTGCCGCTGGTGGTCATCATCCACGGCGGCCCCGAGGCGCAGGAGCGGCCCACCTTCCTGGGCACCTACCAGGAGCTCGTACGCCACGGCATGATGGTCTTCGCGCCGAACGTGCGCGGCTCGGTCGGCTTCGGCAAGCGGTTCGCCCACCTGGACAACGGAGCCCTGCGCGTCAACGCTGTGCGCGACATCAAGGCGGGGGTGGACGAGTTGGTCCGGCAGGGGCTCGCCGATCCCACGCACGTCGGAGTGTTCGGCTTCTCCTCGGGCGGTTTCCTGGCCCTCTCCGCCATTGTGGACTATCCGCAGACCTTCAGCGCGGGCGCCCTGCTCTCCGCACTGGTCGACCTCGAGGGCTTCTTCCAGAAGACCGAGAGGTGGATGGCGAGCATCTCGAAAACCGAGTACGGCGATCCCGAGAAGGATGCCGGGATGCTCCGCGCGATGTCGCCAATCCAGAAGATCGACACCGTGAAGGCCCCTCTCCTGGTGATCCACGGCGCCCTTGACACCAACGTGCCGGTCGAACAGGCGGACCGGGTGGTCGAGAGCCTCAAGAAGAGGCAGGTGCCGGTGCAGTACCTGCGCTTCCCCGACGAGAGGCATGGAGTGAGCGAGCTGCCCAACCGCATCCGCTACGCCGTCGCGGTTGTGAAGTGGTTCGACACCTATCTGAAGGGAGACTCCGCAGCCAGGCAGTCCGCTCAGGCGAAGCGCTCCGGCCAACGATGAAATCGATCCTGATCGCGCCCCTCCCGGAGGAAGGTCATCTCCTGCCGACTTTCGCTCTGGCGAGGGGACTGCTGTCCCGCGGGTACCGGGTCCGCTACCTGGCGACGGCCGACTGCGAGCGGACCCTGCGGGACCAGGGGTTCGATTTCATCCCCCTCTTCCCTGACCTCTACCCCCCCGGGTTGGCGGCGGCGCAGCGGCGAAGTCTCCAGGGGGCCCGGTCGTTGCGCGAGGTGCTGCGGGCCCTGCGCGCGATCGCGGAGCACTCCCGGCAGGTCCTGGACCGCTGGCTCGATGGCAGCGCCGACCGGCTGCTGACCGAGCTGGCGCCGGACCTGGTCATCGTCTACGCTCTGCGCCCCCTGTTCGCCCTGACCGCCTACAAGCTGGGGATTCCGGCGCTGCTGGTCAGCGGCATCCTCTCCAACGCCCGGCAGCCGGGGGTGCCGCCGATCACCAGCCCGCTCGTTCCGACCGGCACCCTGGGAAGCCGGCTGCGGATTGCGCTCGACTGGCGAATGACGCTGGCCGCCCGGGCCGTCCGGCGGGTTCTGATGGGCTGGACGGGGATCGAGGAGCCCTACGAGAAGACGCTGCGGAGCCTTGCGGCGCAGGCCGGCTTCCCGGCGGACCGCATCCTCTGGGCCACCGCCCTGGCGCCGACCGTGCGCATGCCGGAGCTGATCCTCTGCCCCGAGGCGTTCGACTTCTCCCACCCCGAGGTCCCGGAGCTCTACTTCGTCGAACCGTCGATCGACGTCGAGCGCAGCCAGCCCCCCTTCCCCTGGGAGCGCCTCGATCCCTCCAAGCAGCTGATCTACTGCGCCCTGGGCAGTCAGGCCCACCGCTCTCCCGCGGCGGCCCGCATCCTGGAGACCGTCCTCCAAGCCGTGCAGAACCGCGAGAATTGGCAGCTCGTGATGGCCACTTCGGAAGATCCGGAGCGGCTCGTCCTCCCTTCGGCCTCGGCGAGCACCATACTGGTGAAGACCGCGCCGCAGCTCGAACTGCTCGCGCGGGCCTTGGTGATGATCACCCACGGTGGCACCGGCTCGCTCCGGGAGTGCATCTTCTTCGGAGTGCCGATGATCGTGATGGCCCACATGCGGGATCACGTCGGCAACGCGGCGCGGGTGGTCTATCACGGGCTCGGCGTCCGCGAGGACCCGCGGAAAGTGACCTCCGGGCAACTCGCCCGCGACATCGAGCTCCTCCTCACCGACGAGGCGATGCGGGAGCGCGTGCGCACCATGCAGAAGGAGTTCAGGCGGCTGGAGGCCGAGCGTCCGAGCCTGGCGATCGTGGAACGTTACCTCCGCTCCGGAGCGGAGGCCTAGCAAGGAGGAATCTCTTGGCGCTCAATATCATCGGTATCTCCGCGCACTATCACGACGCGGCCTGCTGCCTCCTGCGGGACGGTGAGCTGGTCTGCGCCGTCGAGGAGGAGCGCCTGTCGCGGGTCAAGCACGACCCGCGGCTCCCCTGGAGAGCCTTCCGCTACTGCCTCGAGCAGGGGGGGATCACCCTCCCGCAGGTCGACTGCATCGCCTACTACGAGGACCCCGGCAAGAAGCTGGCGCGCCAGATCTGGATGGGGCTGCACCCGGACAGTTCGCCGGAGATCCGCCGGCGCATCCACGGTCGTCTCGCCGCCAACCTCGGACGGGTCCAGCGGGAGATCCGAGAAGGGCTGGGATACGAGGGCCGGATCGAAATCCTCAACCACCACCTGGCTCACGCTGCCAGCAGCTTCTTTTACTCCGGCTTCGACGACGCCGCGATCCTGACCGTCGACGGCGTCGGCGAGTGGGCGACCACCACCTTCGGCCGCGCCGGTGGCAGCGAGATCGAGCTGTTCGAGGAGGTCCACTTCCCCGACTCCCTGGGGTTCCTCTACAGCGCGATCACCGCCTACCTCGGCTTCGAGGTCAACGAAGGGGAATACAAGGTGATGGGGCTCGCCCCCTACGGCAAGCCCCGCTACGTCGACCAGATCCGGGCCTTGGTGACCCTCGGCGAGGGGGGCCAGTACCGGCTCAACCTGGAGTACTTCGACTTCCTCAAGCGGGACCGGATGTTCTCGGACCGGCTGGTCGACCTGTTCGGGATCCCGCCGCGCCCCGCGGAGTCCGACCTCCTGCCGTTCCACCAGGACGTCGCCCGCAGCCTGCAGTGGGTCCTGGAGGAGATCCTGCTCGAGAAGGCCCGTTTCCTCCACGCCAAGGTCGGCAGCCGCAATCTGTGCATGGCCGGCGGTGTCGCCCTCAACTGCGTGGCGAACGGCAGGATCCTGCGCGAGGGGCCGTTTTCCGACCTCTTCGTCCAGCCCGCCGCCAGCGACGCCGGAGGCTGTCTCGGCGCCGCGGCGGTGGCCCATGTCCGGCTGACGGGCGAGCGCCCCCGCCAGGGCCGGCTGGAGCACATGTACTGGGGTCCGGGCTACTCGTCCCAAGAGGTCTCGGACCTCCTGGCGGCGACCTCCTGCCGCGCTCTCGACTTCCGCGGCCGGACCGAGGAGCTGCTCGAAGCCGCCGTCGACCGTCTGGCAGCGGGCAAGGTGGTCGGCTGGTTCCAGGGGCGCATGGAGTTCGGACCCCGGGCACTCGGCGCCCGGTCGATCCTGGCCGATCCCCGGGGCCCGGAGATGCGCGACCGCATCAACGCCCTGGTCAAGATGCGGGAGGCCTTCCGCCCCTTCGCTCCCGCCGTGCTGGCCCACCGCACCACAGCGCACTTCGACCTCGACCACCCCTCCCCCTTCATGCTCGAGACCTGCCAGGTGGTCTCCCCCCTCGACCTGCCGGCGATCACCCACGTCGACGGCTCCGCCCGCGTGCAGACCGTGGATCGCCAGGCCAGCTCCCGCTTCGCCGGGCTGCTCGAGCGCTTTGAACGGCGCACCGGCTGCCCGGTGCTTCTGAACACCTCGTTTAACATGCGGGGGGAGCCGATCGTCTGCACTCCGGCGGACGCGATCCTCTGCTTCGTGCGCTCCCAGATCGACGCTCTGGTGGTGGAGGACTTCCTGCTGGACCGCGAGGAGGTGCCCTCGCAGTGGAAGGATCTGGCCCCCCCGTTGCGCCGGCCCGAAGTTTCCATCAGTCATCAGGTTTACACCCTGCTCTAGACCGGGAGCGATCCATGAGCCGGAATCGAGATGAGATGCTGAAGTCCTATGCCACCTCCCTGGCGGAGGCCCTGAGCGGCAAAGAGGGGCGCCTGGGAATGGAGCTGATGCACAAGCTGGGAGCCCTCGCGGACGAAGACGCCGCTCCGGCCCCTGCCGGACGTCCTGGCGCGGTCGGCCTCTGGGAGCCCAGGAGCGGAGAGGGCGGGACCTGGTTCGAGCGCTCCCCAGAGCGCTCGGCCGAGTGGAGCCTCTGGGCGGACATCGAGCGCATCGAGCCCAGGGGGAGCCGGCGCAGGGTGGTCCTGCTCGGCGAATCCGTGGCCCGAGGGTACTTCTACGACCCCTGCTACACCCCCGCGCGGGTGCTCGAGGCGATCCTCTCCGCCAGCGGCGTCCCCGGCGGCGTCGAGGTGGTGGACCTGGCCAAGAACGACCTCCAGGCGCACGATCTGGAAGCCCTGCTGCGCGCCACGCTGGCGCTGCAGCCGGACGCCTTCGTCGTCTTCGGTGGCAACAACTGGGCCCAGGCCCCCTCCGCCTTCCAGGATGACCCCGAGCGTTATCTCGCGGCGGAGATCCTGCGAGAGCGGGGCGTGGCGGGCTTCAAGGCCCACCTCGAGGAGATCCTGGTGGCGGGGGTCGAGTCGGCGGTCCGCGACGGCCTGGTCCCCCTGTCGCGCCAGCTGGGGGTCGTCCTGATGGTCCCCGAGTTCAACCTCGCCGACTGGCGCCTCGACGGAGAGGCCGACGTCCCCTGGCTGACGGGCGGCCGGAACGAGCGTTGGCACGGGCTGCTGGAGAGCGCCCGCGAAGCCCTCGCCGACGGGTGTCTGGCCGAGGCGGAGGTTCACGCCCGCGAGATGGTGGAAATCGACGGTGGCACCGCTGCGGCCGGCCTGGCCCTGTTGGCGGAGTGCAGCCGCCGCCAGGGCCGGCTCGCGGAGGTCCGGGGCCTCCTGGAGCGCGCCCGCGACGCTCACGCCTGGGACTCCACTCCGCAGGTTCCGAAGACCCTGTCGGCGATCCAGGCGGCGCTCCGGAGGAGCGCCGCCGCCGAGCCCTCCCGGATCGCGCTTGTCGACCTGCCGCGCGTCTTCGGCGAAGCATTGGGGGGCGAGCTTCCCGACCGGCGCCTCTTCCTCGACTATTGCCACCTGACCTCCCTGGGGATCCGGATAGCGATGGCGGCGGCGGCCGAACGGCTCCTCCCCCTGCTTGGGGCTGCCGGCTCCAGCTGCGAGGAGCTCCAGGAGCGCGCGGCGCCCCCCGACGCCGCGACCGAGGCCGAGGCGTACCTCGCGGCGGCGATCCACAACGCTCACTGGGGGCAGCCCTACGAGATCGTGCGGCATCATTGCGACCGGGCTCTCGCCGCGTCCCCGGAGATCGCCAGGCCGATGGCCTGCTATCTCGACCTGCAGACCCGCCGGGCGCCGGCCTGGGCCTGTGAGTCGTTCGCGGAGCTCTCCACCCTCGGGATCCGCTCCCTGCGCCGGTACGTCTCCACCTACAACCAGGGCAAGCTCTTCGACGCCGTACTCCTGGGCGCCATCGCGGATGGGCTGGAAGACGCGGGGGTTCCCAGCCGCGAGCGGCTCGCCATCCTGCGCCGGGAGGAGCGTGGAGTCGCCGCCGGCCGGCCTGTCAACCTCCTCGATCCGTACTACCGCTCCTCCTGGGCCGACCGTAGCGGGCTCTGGTGGTCTAGTTTCTTCCATCGTGTCTACGACCCGGTTTCCCGGTTTCCGCTGGTCTGCCGCTCCGCCGGAGAGCCGGTCACCCTCGAGCTCACCTGGCGCACGCCCGCTCCGGAGACGGGGAGACCAGGAAGGCACCGTGCTGGTGAACGAGATCCCCGTCGCGGACCTCCGGTTCAGCTCGCGGTGGATCACGCAGCGGCTCACGCTCGGCACCGGGCTCCTCCGGGAAGGGATGAACACGATCGAGGTCCGCTGGCCCATCGCTCTCGGCCCGGGAGAAGCCGGCATCGAGCGCGCGGCCTCCGATCTGGAACGGGGTCTTCCCTACCTCCTGCTGCCAGCCTTCGCCGAAATCCATTCCTTCCGGGCTCTCCTGGAGCCCTTTTCCGGTCTCCTTTCCCAGGAATCACGCCTCTTGAAAGAGGTCTCGGAACCCGGCCTCGTCTCCTGACGGCCCCCTTCTCTGCCTCTGAGAGCTTCTCCGCTACCCTGCTTGACACGGGGGTGGCGGCGCATTGACAGCTAGCTGGCATAAATTTTGCTTTTAATTGCACAAGTATTTATTATCTTCGGTCGGCGTGGAGAGCAGATCTCCGTGCTGGACCGAAGGGAATCGAAACGCTGTTCTTCCGGGAGATCGACCACACGATGGCTACCATTCTCTTCTCCCTGCTTCCCGAGGAAGGTCATCTCAATCCGAGCTTCAGGATCGCCAGAGGTCTGCGGGAGAGGGGCCATCAGGTCCTCTACCTCGCGTTCGAGGACCTGCGGGAACGGATCCTCTCGGAAGGTTTCGAATTCGTTCCCCTCTTCCCCGACCTCTACCCCGAGGGTCTGCTCCAGCGGCAGCGCTCGCGTCTGAGCCAAGCCCGGGGCCTGCGGCAGATCCTGAACGAGCTGCGCGACAGCGCTGCGCACACGCGGTCTTATCTCTCCCGCTGGACGGATGGGAGTGCCGACCGGCTGCTCGCCAGCATCAACCCCGATCTGGTGGTCGCCGATTCGATGGCTCCCTTCATGGCTCTGACCGCTCACGGAGCGAAGCGACCGGCAGTGCTCCTCAACGTGGTGTTGCCCAGCGAGCAGGCGATCTCGGTGCCCCCCTGCGATTCCCTGCGGATTCCCGTCCCGGGCCTGGTGGACCGGCTGCGGGTCACCCTCTCCTGGAAGCGGTACCTGCTGCGGAAGAGCCTGCGGAAGCAGGCGTTGCGCTGTCTGGGATGTGACGAGGACCTCCCGGGGGCCCTCCTGCGGATTGCCCGGCGGGCCGGCCTCGCCGCCGATCGGGTCGACTTCCGCACCTCCATGGGGCCCGCGTTACGGATGCCGGAGATCGTGCTCTGCCCCCGAGAGTTGGACTTCCCCCACTCCGAGGTGGCGGACCGTTATTACGTCGAGCCGGCGATCGACCTCGAGCGGAGCGGGGGGGAGTTTCCCTGGCACCTGCTCGACTCCACGAAGACCTTGATCTACTGCGCGATGGGAAGCCAGTCTCACCGGTCCGGAGAGGCCGGCAGGATCGTGAGGGCGGCGATCGAGGCGGTACGGGGCCGGGAGGACTGGCAACTCGTCGTCGTGACCGGCGCAGGCGGCGGAGACAGCCCTGCCGACGAGCCCTCGAACGTGATCCAGACGGAGCACGCGCCCCAGCTCGAGATCCTGCGGAGGGCCGCCCTGATGATCACACACGGGGGGCTAGGGTCCGTCAAGGAGTGCCTCTACTTCGGCGTCCCGATGATCGTCTTCCCGCTGATGCGGGACCAGCCGGGCAATGGCGCGCGGGTCGTCCACCATGGGCTCGGCGCATTGGGAACCCCCGTCGCGGAAACGCTGCGGACGGAGCTCGAGCGCGTGCTCGCGGACGGCGCCCTGCGGGCCCGGATGCGGATCTTTTCCCAGCGTTTCCAGGCTCTCGAAAGGGAGCGCCTCAGCCTGAACATCCTCGAATCCTTCCTGCAGCCCGAGGCGGCGCGGAATCGCGCCCGGAGGGCGGAGAGCAACCAGGTTCAGATCGGGGAGCGCGAGATCTCTCCCGCGTTCGCCCGCTCGTGAAGCAGCAGCCGCGCTCCCCCGTCTTCCCGGGGAGCGCGTTTCCACCTACTCCGACTTGAAAGCGATCAGCGGGCTGATCCTCGAAGCCCGGTAGGCCGGGAAGAGGCTGGCCAGCACCGCCACCGAAAGCAGCAGCAATGGCATGCCGAAGAAGATCGCGGGGTCGGTGGTGCTCACCTCGAAGAGCAGGGTCGCGAGCACGCGCGTGCAGACGAAGGCCCCCATCAAGCCGAGGACAATGCCGGCCAGCGCGATCCAGACCCCCTGGACCATCACCTGCCGGAGCACGTTCCAGCGCTGCGCGCCGAGAGCCATCCGGATGCCGATCTCGTGCGTGCGCCGCGACACCGTGTAGGCGATCAGGCCGTAGATGCCGATCGCCGCGAGCAACAGCGCGAGGACGGCGAAGGATCCCAACAGCCGCGTGGTCAGGCGTGGGCGCGCCACGGAGGACTCGACCAGTTGGTCGAGGGTGCTGATGTCCGAGATCGGCTGCTCCGGATCGATCGACGCGATCTGCGCACGGACGGCGGAGACGAGCTTCATCGGGTCCTGCCCGTTCGTCCGGACGACAAGGTAGAGGAAGGACCAGGCATCCTGCGCAAAGGGCCGGTAGAGCTCGGCCCTCCCTTCTTCCGCCAGCCCTGCATGGTGCACGTCGGCGACGACCCCGACGATTGTCCCCCACTTCGCCGCCGGGTCCTTGGGGTCGTCGTAGGTGATCCGCTGGCCGATCGGGTCGCGGTCGGGCCAGTACCGTTTCGCCATCCCCTCGCTGATGATGGCCACCTCCGGCGCTCCCGCCACGTCACCGTTATTGAAGTCCCGCCCCCGCAGTACCGGGGTCCGCATGGTGGAGAAATATCCGGGGCTCACGACCTGGAAGCCGTCCCTCAGCTTCTCGTTGGAGGGCTCCGGGGGACGCCCCTGGATGGCGAACGAGATGTTGATGTCATCCCCGCTGAGCGGCAGGCTCAGGACGCCCGCCGTCGACTGGACTCCCGGGATCGTTTGCAACCGCTCGAGAGCCTGGCGGAAAAACTCCGCCCGCATCGGCTTCTCTTTGTACTTCGTCCTGGGCAGGCTCACCTTGAAGCTGAGAACGTTGGAGGAATCGAAACCGACGCGGACATCGTGCAGCCGCAGGAAGCTCTTGACCACCAGCCCGGCTCCCACCAGCAGGACCAGCGAGAAGGCGACTTCCAGTGCCATCAGCAGGTTGCGTCCATTCATTCCACTCCGGCTCGCGGTCATCGTGCGGCCGCCGCCGATCAGCGCGCCGCCGACCTTGGGGTTCGAGGTCTGGAGCGCCGGCAGGAGGCCGAACAGAATCCCCGTGAAGAGGGTGATACCGAAGGTGAAGAGCAGGATCCTACCGTCGAGCCCCACGTCGTTGATCCGGGGGGTGTTCGGCGGGCTGAGGCGCACCAGGATGTCCAGTGCCCAGTAGCCGAAGAGGAAACCGAGGAGGCCCGAGACACCGGCCATCAGCAGGCTCTCACTCAGCAGCTGCCGTACCAGACGGCCGCGGCCCGCACCGACAGCGATCCGGATGCCCATCTCGCGCGTGCGGACGCCGGCGCGCGCCAGGAGGAGGTTCGCGACGTTAACGCAGGCGATGATGAGCACAAATCCGACAGCTCCCAGCAGGACCATCAAGGGAGTCCGGATATCACCCACGATCTGCTCGTGCAGGCTCACGAGCTTGATTCCCAGGTTCGCGTTGGTGGTCGGGAACCCCTGGGCGCGCCGCACGGCGATGGGGTTCATCTTGGACTGCGCCTGCTGCAGGGTCACGCCGGGATTGAGCTTCCCCAGTACCCGAAGGTAGCTGGATTTGAGGTTGTTGGGAGTGTCCGGCTGGTTGGAGGGGTTCAGGACCGGGATCTCCCGTGGCGCCCTGACCCAGAGGTCCGTGCGGTCGGGAAACTGGAAGCCCTTGGGCATCACCCCGAGCACCTGGTAGCTTTCGTCGTTGAGATTGATGCTCCGGCCGACGATCTTGGGGTCCTTGCCGAAGTGGTTCTCCCACAGCCCGTACCCCAGCACGGCGACCCGGTCATCCCCCAGGCCCTGCCAGGTCCTGCCGAGGGCGGGCTGAACCCCGAGAGTCGTGAACAGATCGCTGGTGACGCTGGCCGCGGTGAGACGCTCGGGGAGATCCCCCTTCACGAGATTGAGGCTCTGATAGCAGAAGGCGGAAAGATGTTGGAAAGACTGCCGCGAGTTGTCACGCCAGTCGATGTAGTCGTTTGGCGGGACCGTATCGTTTCCCTTGGTGGGGGAAGCGATCCAAGCCATCACCAGCCGCTCGGGTTCCGAGTACGGAAGAGGCCGCAGCAGCACGCCGTCGATGACGCTGAAAATGGCCGTATTGGCGCCGATCCCCAGAGCCAGGGTGGAGACGGCCGCCAGAGTGAAAACAGGGCTCCGCAGCAGCATTCTCCATCCGAACCGCAGATCTTGCAAAAAACTCTCCACGATTAAATCCTCCTGACGGTCGATCGCGTCACCCTCGGACGCGCTGCTGGGCTTTCTTACCAGCTGGGGTAAAGAGGAGCTTTATAGCTTAGCGATGTCATGGTTTTCAACACCAGGCTTCATCACTCTCCGCGACGAGCGACGACAAACGCCGGTCCGGGGCTTCGATGATCTCCCGCAGCAACCGGTCGAAGCGGTCGGCCAGACCGCCGGGGCCGGCGGCGGGCAGGTCCCCCCGGCACTGGAAGCGGCAGACCAAGCCGTCGGCACCCTCCGCCGCCACCAGCAGCAGATCGGAGAGCATCTCGGGGCCCGCGATTGGGAACGGCTCGATGCGCACCCCGGACAGATCCGGGCTGGTGGCGGCCGGCGTGTTGAGGAAGTTGAACCCGATCCGGAAGAGATCCGTCCGGGTGAGGCCAAGCTCCGGTCCCAGCTCCGCGGCGAGGAGATCGATCGGCAGGTCCTGGTGCATGGCGGCCCCGAGCGCCGAGTCGCGCACGCGGGCGATCAGCTCGGGGAACGTGGAATCCCCCGCAAGATCGCCGCGCAGGACCAGAGTGTTGGCGAAAAAGCCGATCAGCGGCTCGGTCTCCGCCCGGTTCCGGTTGGCGATGGGGCTTGCGACCAGCAGATCGCGCCCGGATGTCAGCCCGGCCAACAGGACCTGGTAGGCCGCCAGCAGGCTCATGAACAGCGTCGCCCCCTGGCGCCGCCCCAGTGCCGCCAGCGCGGCCACCCGTTCCGGCGGTACGAGCACGGCCACGGTCGTGATCGCGCGCCGGTCCCCGCCGGCCGGCAGCTCCACCGGCTTGGCTCCAGCGAGCCGGTCCCGCCAGTAGGAGAGCTCGGCGGCCAACACCTCCCCTTGCATCCACTCCCGCTGCCAGCGCGCGAAGTCCCCGTACTGCAAAGGCAACTCGGGAAGCGGCGAGCCCTCCCCCGCGAGCAGGGCCGCATAGAGGACGGAGAGCTCGCGCAGAAACACCCCCGCCGACCACTGATCCACCACGATGTGATGGCCGGCCAGGAGCAGCACGTGCTCCCTCTCGCCGAGGCGGAACAGGAGAGACCGCAGCACCGGTCCAGTGGCCAGATCGAACGGCCGCCGGACCTCCGACTCGATCAGAGCGCTCAGCGCCGGCTCCCGTTCCCCCTCGGCCAGCGGAGCGAGGTCCACGACCGGCAGCGCCACGTCCGGGACCGGGCCTACGCGCTGCAGTGGACGTCCTCCGGCCACCAGGAAGGTCGAGCGCAGCACCGTGTGCCGCCTCAGGAGCTCCCACAGGCTGCCCTCCAGGACCGCGGGATCGATCTCGCCGCTGAGCCTCAGCGCGGAAGGGGCTGTGGTGACCGCGGACCCGCCGCTCTCCTGCTCGAGCTTCCACATCAGCTCCTGGGCGAAGGAGAGCGGAAGGTCGCCGCCCCCCTGGAAGCGCAGCAGCGGCGGCACGGCCGCGGTCCCCGCGGGCAGCGCCAACTCGATCTCGTTCGCCAGGCCCGCGAGCGTGGGCCGGGCGAAGAGGCGGCCGAGCGGCACGTCGACGCCGAAGATCTCCCGCACACGCGAGAGGACCTGGGTCGCCGCCAGGGAGTAGCCGCCGAGGTCGAAGAAGTTATCCTCGGCCCCGCAGCGCTCGGTGCCAAGCACCTCGCTCCAGATGCCGGCCAGGATCTCCTCGAACGGGGTGCGGGGCGGAACGAAGGAGTTCCGCTCCCGCCAGCCGGCGCGGTCAGGATCGGGGAGGCTCCGGCGGTCCACCTTGCCGTTCGGCAGGAGCGGCAGGGACGGCATTGCCACGAACACCGCCGGCACCAAGTGCGCCGGCACCATCTGCTGGAGGAAGTCCCTCAGCTCTTCGGCACCGGGGGCGGGCTCTTCCCGGGAGACGAAGTAGGCCACCAGCCTTTGTCCCCCGGCGTCGTCCGCGCGCGCCACCACCACGCACTGTTCCACCGCCCAGTGCTGGCTAAGCACCGCCTCGACCTCTCCCGGCTCAATCCGGAAACCGCGAATTTTGACCTGATCGTCCTTGCGGCCGAGGAACTCGATCCGGCCGTCGGAGCCGAACCGCGCCAGATCCCCGGTCCGGTAGAGGCGGACGCCCGAAATTCCTCCGTGCGGGTCGGGAACGAACCTTTCGGCGGTGACATCGGGCCGCCTCAGATAGCCCCGCGCCACTCCGATCCCCCCTACGCACAGCTCGCCGGGAACTCCCGCCGGGACCGGGGCGAGTTCCGGATCGAGCAGGTAGACGCGGGCGTTGGCGAGCGGGACTCCGATGGGCGGCCGCCCCGCGCCGGGCTGGACTACGTTCAGCGTGGCACAGACGGTGACCTCGGTCGGCCCATAGGCGTTGAGCATGGCGCGCCCCGGCGCCCATCGATCCACCAGCTCCGGCGGACAGGCCTCGCCGGCCACGATCAGGGTCGAGGGAACCGCCGCGGAATCCGGCAGCACCGCGAGGGACGAGGGAGGGAGCGTCACGTGGGAAATCCGCTCCCGGGCGAAGAGCCGGACCAGGTCGAGCCCGGGCATCAGCTCCTCCCGGTCGGCCAGCACCAGGGTGGCTCCGGCGGCGAAGGCCATCCCCAACTCCGAGACGGAGGCGTCGAAGCTGAGGGAGGCGAACTGGAGCACCCGCGAGTCCGGCCCGACGCCGAAGGCTGAGGCCTGCGCGAGGGCCAGGCTCGCCAGACCGGTATGGGGAACGAGGACCCCCTTCGGCTGCCCCGTGGAGCCGGAGGTGTAGATCGCGTAGGCCAGGTTCTCCGGCTCGACGCGCACGCCGAGGTCCGCGTCGTCCAGGCCTCCGAGGGTCCCCTCGACCGCCTCCACGTCCACCACGAACGCCCAATGAGCCGGCAGGTTCTCCACCGCCCGTTCGTGGGTCAGCAGCACCGGGATCCCGGCGTCGTTCAGGACGAACGCCAGGCGCTCCATGGGATAAGACGGATCGAGCGGTACGTACGCGGCGCCGGCCTTCATCACCGCCAGGATCGCGATGGCCATCTCGAGAGAGCGTTCCATGCAGACGCCCACGAGGACCTCCGGCCCCACTCCCAGCATCCCCAGGTGACGGGCCAGACGGTTGGCCCGGCGGTTGAGCTCGCCGTAGGTCAGCTCCGACTGGCCGTAAACCGCGGCGACCCTGTCCGGCGACTGGGCCGCCTGCAGCTCGAAGAGCCGGTGCAAGGTCGAGGCCCGCAGCGGCTGGACGGCCCCGGTGCCCCACTCCGAGAGGATCTGCCGCCGCTCAGCCTCGCGCAGCAGTGTGAGAGAGGTGGCGGGCAGGTCCGGCGCCTCCACGGCGCTCTGGAGCAGGGCCTCGAGGTGGTCGAGCAGGCGGAGGGCGGACGGCTCGTCGAAAAGGTCGGTATTGTACTCCAGGGTGGCCGAGATCCCATGACTGCCAACCGTCATCTCGAGGTTCAGGTCCACCTTCGAGGTCCCCGTCCCGACGGCGAGCAATCCCAGGGTCAGCTCCTCCGAGCCCTCCGCCTCCTCGACGGGAAAGGCCGGGAGAGCCGGTGGGCTCTGTATCGAGAACACCACCTGGAACAGTGGCGGACGGCTCATGTCACGCTCCTGCGGAAGCGCCTCGAGCAGCTTCTCGAACGGCAGGTCCGGGTGTGCGAACGCGCCCAGGGTGTCGCGCCGGACCCGGCCGAGAATCGTACGGAAATCCGGAGCTCCCTCCAGGTCGGCGCGCAACACCAGGGTGTTGACGAAGAAACCGATCAGTCCCTCCAGCTTCAGGTGGCTCCGCCCGGCGATCGGTGAGCCCACCATGAAGCGCTCCTGATCAGCGTACCGGAAGAGGAGGGTCTGATAGGCGGCGAGCAGTGCCATGAATGGAGTGACCCGCTCCTTGCGCGCCATGGCCTGGATCCGTTCGGCCAGAGGAGCGGGCAGAGCCGAGGACCGTTTGGCTCCGCGGTAGGTCTGGAGGGCCGGGCGGGCCAGCGGGGTCGGCAGGTCCAGCACCTGCGGCAGGCCTTCCAGCCGCTGGCGCCAGAAGGAAAGCTGCTCCTCCAGGGTCTCCCCGCGCAACCAGGAGCGCTGCCAGGAGGCGAAGTCCGCGTACTGGACCGGCAGGTCGGGAAGGGGCGAGCCCAGCCCCCGGACGAAGGCTGTGTAGAGGGCGGACCACTCTCCGATCAGCACCTCCATCGACCAGGCGTCGCAGACGATATGGTGCAGGGTCAGCAGCAGCCGGATCTCCCCCTCGTCCATGCGCACCAGGAGAGCCCTCAAGAGAGGCCCGCGGGAAAGATCGAACGGGGTCCGGGTCCAACGCTCCGTCAGCCGGGCCGCTGTCTCGTTCCTGACCGATTCCGGGAGCCCCATCAGGTCGATCAGGCTGAGATTGCGGAAGGAGAACGGCTCGATCACCTGAACGGGACCGCCCTCCCCTGGACGGAAGACGGTACGCAGCACCTCGTGACGGTGCAGGATCTCGTTGAAGGAACCTTCCAGGGCGGATCGGTCCAGGGGGCCGGTGAAGACGAAGACCGCGGGCACGTTATAGGCCACCGCCCCCGGCTGCAACTGGTCGAGCAGCCAGAGCCGCTCCTGCGCGAACGACAGAGGGAGGTCCCGGGAACGGTCGACGGGCTCGAGCGGAGGCCGGGAGGGCGCCGCGGCGGCCTGGAGCGCCCCCTCCACCCTCTCGGCGAGCCCGGCCAGGGTGGGCGCCTCCAGGAAGTCGTGGATCGAGATCTCGACGTCGAAGACGCTGCGGATGCGGGCAATGAGCTGCATCGCCACCAGCGAGTGCCCGCCGAGGTCGAAGAAGTCGTCCCCCATGCTCACCGACTCGCGGCGCAGGAGCTGCGTCCAGAGATCCGCGAGCAGTGCCTCGGCCTGGGTGCGGGGGGCGCGGTGAACGGGAGCGGTGGCGGCGGTCTCCTCCATCTCGCGCAGCGCCGCCCGGTCGACCTTGCCGTTCGGCGTCAGCGGGAGAGCGGCAAGGGGGATGAAGACGGCCGGCAGCACCGGCTCTGGCAGTAGAGTCTGGAGGAAGGACCGGAGCTCGCCGGCGGCGAGGTTCCGCCCCGGCTCGGCGACATGGAAGGCGACCAGCCGCGTCCCGGAGGGATCTTCCTTCGCCACCACGGCCGCCTCGCGCACCCCGGGATGCTCCGCGAGCAGGCTCTCGATCTCCCCCAGCTCGATCCGGAAACCGCGCACTTTCACTTGGCCGTCCACCCGCCCCAGGAACTCCAGATGTCCCGCGGGCAGGACGCGCGCGAGGTCGCCAGTCCGGTAGAGGCGGCCGCCGGCAACGCCGCTGAATGGATCCGGGACGAAACGCTCCGCCGTCAGGTCCGGACGGTCCAGGTAGCCGCGTGCCAGCCCGTCGCCGCCGATGAAGAGCTCGCCGGTGGCGCCGCACGGGGTCAGGCGCCACCGCTCGTCGAGCAGATAGATGAAGGTGTTGGTGATCGGGCGCCCGATCGGCACCGTGCCCATGGCCGGCTCTCCCGGCGCGACCTCGTGGACGCAGCATCCAACGACGGTTCTCGGTAGGTCCGTACTCGTTGATCAGGCGGGTCTCCGGAGCGTGGCGGCGCCAGAGCTCCAGAGTCCCGTAGCGCAGGGCCTCGCCGCCGACGACCAGCGCTCCCGTTCGTCCGGCGAGTTGCTCCGGGGGCAGCAGCTCGCCGAGGATCTCGAGATGGGCCGGGGTGAGCTTGACGAAGCTGTAGCTGGACCGCGCGCGCAGGTTGCCCGCCAGCCCCTCGATCCCCTCTTCCTCCGGCACGAGGTGGACGGCCGCGCCCGCGAGGAGGGGGGAGAAGAGGGTCGTGATCGTGAGGTCGAAGCCGACGGGCGAGTGCAGAGGCGCGCCCGTCCCGTCTCCCGCCCGATAGAAGCCGGCGCTCCAGCGCAGGTAGTTGGCCAGACCGCGGTGAGGGATCAGGGTCCCCTTGGGACGGCCGGTGGAGCCCGACGTATAGATCACGTAGGCGAGGGAGTCGGGGCTGGCGGCGCTCCCGGGATCACTCGTGGGCCGCGCAGCGATCGCGGCCGCGTCGAGATCCAGGCAGACCGTCGGCGTTCCGGCGTCGGACAGCAGCCGCTCGCGCAGCTCGCCGGTGGTCACCAGGAGACGGGCTCGTGAGTCGGCCAGCATGTACTCCAGCCGCTGCCGGGGGTGGCCGGGATCCAGGGGCAGGAAGGCGCCTCCCGCCTGGAGGATCCCCAGGATCGCCACCAGCAGCTCGGGAGAGCGCGGCAGACAGACCGCGACGAGGCTGTCGGCCTCGACACGGAGCTCGCCCAGGTGATACGCGAGCTGGCGAGAGCGGGCCAGGAGGTCGCCGTAGGAGAGGTGGGTCTCGCCGGCGACCACCGCGATCTCTCCGGAGTGACGCTCCATGGCCTCGGCCAGCAAGCGGTCCGCGGTCAGCGGAGGGAGGTCGGTCCGGGTGTCGTTGAGCTCCACCAGCAGGCGGCGGCGCTCCCCGGGCCCGAGGATCTCGAGCTCCTCCAGGGTCCTCTCCGGCGCTTCGAGCGCGGAATGGACGAGGGTTTCGAACCGCTCGGCCAGCAGCTCGATCGAGCGTTGGGAGAAGCGCTCCCGGGCGTACGAGAGTGCGGCGTCGAGGGAATCCTCACCGAGCCGGCAGAAGAGCTGGAGCCGGAAGCGCTCCGCCGGAGCGTCGACGTCCAGCAGCGTGAAGGCCGCTCCCCCGGCCCTCCGGACGCCGGGTTGCCCGGCCAGCTCGAAGCCGATCGACGGCCCGGCGGCCTCGCCGTCCGGCGGATAGCTCTCCTGCCACTGCAAGGCTTCCGCGATCTCTTCCTCCAGCCGCTTCCAGTGGGAGAGAAACGGCAGGTCGCCGCGTGGGCGCGAGACCAAGGGCACCGCGACGGCGAGGGGGCCCACCGCCTCCTCGAGCTTCCCGGTACTTCCGGTCGGGCCCGAGAAAGGAGGTCCCCATCTCGCCGTATCCGGCGAGGCGCGCGAGCAGGGTGTGCCAGGCGGCGAGCAGGAAGCCGGCCGCGGAGCCGCCATACCGCTGGGCCAGGGCCGAGATCCGCCTGGCAACATCGGGGGGAAACGAGAAGGTCCAGCGCCCGGAAGGGAGCAAGCCGATCACGGAGTCGGCGGATTCCAGGGGTAGCCGTCCGGCGTCCTGGAAACGGGAGAGCCACTCGCGCCAATACCTCCGGCCCGCCTCCGCCTCCTCCCCCGCCAGCAGATCGTTGTGCCACTCCGAGAACTGCAGATGCTGGACCGGCTCCTCCTCGAGAGCCTCGCCGCCGTGGATTTGGCACAGGTCCTCGAAAAGGTTCCGCAACGAGGTGGCGTCGATCGCCAGCGCGGGCGCCGTGAGGAGAAGCCGGTAGCTCTCGTCGCCCAGTCTCGCCAGCACGGCGCGCAGCAGCGCTCCCCGTTCGAGGTCGAAGGGGGTGGACGCCTCCTCCGCCCGCAGGGCTTCCCAGGAGCCCTCGCCCGCCGCCGGTCCGGACGGCCGCAGGTCGATCTCCCGCCAGGCGGGCTCGACGGCCTCGCCGACCACCTGCAGGGGGAGCTTCATTCCCGGCGAGCGCCGGAGGTGCGTGCGCAGGGCCTCGTGCCGCTCCACCAGGCCGCGGACTGCCGCGTGGAGGCGGGACGGATCGACGGCCCCCGAGATTCCGAGGACGCACTGGGCGGCACCTCCGGCGGAGGTCTCCTGCTGGCGCGTCCACAGGCGCCTCTGCTGCGGCGAAAGCCGGTATCCTTCAACCATCTCCAACATCGTGCCTCCCTGTCAGGACTTCGCGATTCCCGGAATCATTCGTCGAAGGTCATCATGTCGCCCAGGGCGACCAGGAGCTTGCGGCGGCCGACGTACTCGTTGCGGCCGTGAGCGGCTAGAACGTTGTCGACCAGCATCACGTCCCCCCGCTGCCAGGGGAAGGAGGTCTCCAGGCGGCGATAGACGTCCAGAATGTGCGCCATGTGGCTGTCGGGAATCGGCGTGCCGTCGCCGTAGTAGCAGTTGCGCGGCAGGTCCTGCTCGCTGAACAGGGCACGCACCGAATCGCGCGTGGCCTCGTCGAGACAGGAGACGTGCCAGTGCTGGGCCTGGTTGAACCAGCTCATCTCGCCGGTCCTGGGGTGCGGGATCACCGCCGGCCGGCGCGCCAGGGTCTTCAGCCGGTCGCCGTCCTTCCACTCGAGCTCCATCCGGTCCTCGCGGCACTGCTCCTCGACCCGGGTCCGGTCGTCGGTCTGGAACACGGTGCGCCAGTCGAGGCCGACCCCCTCGCCATAGTTCCGGACGTAGAGGATGCCCTTCTCGACGAAGGGAGCGCGCACCTCCGGATCGAGGCTCTCGAACACCTTCCGGCTGTCCACGACCGGCGTCTCGCCCCCCTGGTCGGCGGGGTGGACGCAGCAGAACAGGATCTTTGTCGGCCAGCGGTGATTGAAAGAGTTCTCGTTGTGCCAAAGGAGATGCTTCTCCGCCGGATAGAAGACCGGCGTGTAGACGTTGCCGCTGACCGACTCCCGGGGATGCTCGCCGTTCTCGTTGAACAGCTCGGAGCAGACGCTCGCCGCGAACCGCTCGAACACCGGTGGAGTATCGATCCCGAAGCCGCGGAAGAGGATCGCGCCGTGGCGCACGAGATCAACATCCACGGCCTCCCGGTGGCTCGCCGCCCAGTCGGCCAGGTCAACCTCGGGGGATGCCGGCTGGAGGATCAGGGGGAACCGCCGGTCGGAGTCGAAATAGCTCCGGACGACGATCTCCGAGGCGGGGAGGCTCACGGCCTTCGGCTTGACTTTCTTGAACATCGGGGATTCGATCACGGCTTTTTCTCCTTTGGCGGCCTTGCGCCGCCTGACGGCGCTTTCCAGAAATTCGATCAGATCGCCCAGGGAGCGATCGGGCTGCTCGGCGATCGCGCCCAGCAGGGCTTCGAGCTCCTCGGTGAGGCGGTCGATTCGCGCGGTGTCGATCCGGCCGGAGTCGTACATCAGGCGGACGGCCAGCCGGTTCCCCATACCCACCGTGAAGTCGAGCGGGTAGCCCGTCTGCTCCTGCCAGCGGACCTCCTCCAGCCGGAAGGACGATCCGTCGCGGTTCAAGGCATCGGTCGTCGGATAGTTATTGAAGGCGAAGGTGCTCTCGAACAGCGGCTGCCCCGCCGGGACCTCGCTCCAGCGGCGGACCTCCAGGAGGGGGCTGTGCTCGTACTGGCGGGTTTCCGCCTGCTCGCTCTGCAGGCCCCTCAACCAGGCGGGGAAAGGCATGGACGGCTCGACGCGGACCCGGACCGGCAGGGTGTTCACAAACATCCCGACGATCTCGCCGCTCCCCTCCAGCTCCGCGGGGCGCCCCGAGACCACGATGCCGAAGACGAGATCCCGCCGGTCGCTCAGCCTGGAGAGGAGCAGGGCCCAGGCGCCCTGCACCAGCATGTTGAGGGTGAGCTGGCGCTGCTGGACCAGGGCCCTCAGCTTCGCCGTGAGCTCCTCCGGGATCTCCAGGGTCCGCTGCAGGTGGCCTTTTCCCTCCCCCGCCGCCTCCCGGCCGATCGGCGTCGGCCGCGTGAAGCCCCGCAGGGTCTTCCGCCAGTAGGCTTCGGCCTCGCCGAGGTCCTGCCGGCACAGCCATTCGATGTAGCGCCGGTAAGGAGTGGCCGCTCCGGCTTCCGGCTCATGGCCGGCGCAGAGCGCCTCGTAGCCGGCGACCAGCTCGGCCACGATCAGGGGGACGGACCAGCCGTCGAGCACCAGGTGGTGGCTGGTCCAGAGCAACTCGTAGCTCTGCTCCGCCAGCCGCACCAGGGTGAGCCGCATCAGCGGCGGCCGGGCGACATCGAAGCCTTCCTGGCGGTCCTCGGCCAGGAGCCGCTCCAGCCGACGCGCCTGCTCCCCGGCCCCCACCCCCGTCCAGTCGAGCTCCCGCCAGGGCAGCGCCACCCGGGGACGGACCACCTGCAGGGGCTCCTCAAGATCCTCCCAGGCGAACCCCGTCCGCAGGATCGCGTGGCGGTCCACGATCCGCTGCCACGCCCGCGCGAAGAGATCCTCACGAAGCGCGCCGCTGAACCAGCAGCTCACCTGCTGGACGTAAGCCCCTCCGCCGGGCGTGCGGGCGACGTCGAAGAGCAGGCCCTGCTGCAAGGGGGAGAGCGGATAGAGGTCCTCGACAGGGCCGGCCTGGAGCAGCCGCCCGAGGCTCGCGGCGTCGAGGGAGGTGGCGAGAGGGAAATCGGCGGGCGCAGGAGCCGGCATCTCCCGACCTGACGCGATCTCCGCGAGCAGCTTCCGGATGGCCTCCTGGAAGCTCGCGGCCAGCCGCGTGACCGTCTCGCGGCGATGCACGTTCCGGCTGTAGGACCAGCTCACCACCAGACGGCCCTCGGTGATCAGCGCGTTGAGCTCCAGCAGATAACGCCGGTTCTGCCGCGGGCTCTGTCCCCGGCCGGCCGACTCGGGAGCGGGGCCAAAGGGGATCCGGCGGTGAAGACTTGGTCGACCTGGCCGAGATAGTTGAACCCGATCCGTGCCGCCGGGAGGGCACGCAGGCTCTCCACCGCCTCGGCTTCGAGGTAGCGCAGGACGCCGAAGCTCAGGCCGTTGTTGGGCACCCGCAGCAGCTTCTCCCGGACCGCCCGAAGGGCCACACCCGGAGCCGCCGCGCGGCCGGTATCGAGCAGGACGGGGAACACACTGGTAAACCAGCCGACAGTGCGGGACAGATCGACGCCGGGGAAGATCTCCTCGCGTCCGTGACCCTCGAGATCGACGAGCAGTGGCCGCCCTCCGGTCCAGCCGAGGAGGGCTTCCGCGAACGCGGCCAGCAGGACCTCGCGCACCCCGGCGCGATGGACCTCCTGCACCCGGGTGGAGAGGAGCCGGGTCTCCTCCGGCTCGAAGATCGTCGAGACGAATTCCGCCGTGGATTCGAGGTTGACGCCGGGCATTTCGGGAAAATCGACCGGCACCGCGGCGGCGGCCCGCGTCTCCGCGAGCCAGTGAGCGAGATCTCCATGGAGCTGAGGGGTCTGGGCGGTCAGGAGCTCGGCCCAGGCCTTGAACGAGGTCGTCTTCGCGGACGTGGAGAGGGGCCTTCCCATGCTCCACCCCTGCTGCAGGTCGTCCAGCAGGATCCGCCAGGAGACGCCGTCGATCGCGAGATGGTGGACGACCAGCAGCAGACGGCCCGTCCCGCCGCCGTGCTGGAAGAGCACCGCCCGGACGAGAGGTCCCCCGGTCAGATCGAGGCTCGGCTGCACCGCCGCCGCGGCCTCCTCGACGGCCCTCCCCCTCCGTTCCTCGGGGATGCCGGAGAGATCGACCTCGCAGGCCGGGACCTGCCCGCCGGGAGCCCGGCCCTCCTGGCTCCAGGCCCCTCCCTCCCACCGGAAGCGGAGGCGGAGCGCGTCGTGACGGGCCAGCAGATCCTCGATCAAGGCTCGGAACGCGCCACCCGGCAGCGGCTGACGGATGGTGAGGAGAACCGACTGGTTGTAGTGCTGGAGATCCGCCAGATCGCGCGCGAAGAAGTCGTGCTGGATCGGAGTCAGCGGCACCGGGCCGATCACCGTCTCCTGGTCCGCCCGAACCGGCGCCGAGGAGCTGGCCACGGCCGCCAGCGCGGCGATCGTCTGATGCTGGAAGAGCTGCCGTGGGGCGATCCTGAGCCCGGCCTCACGCGCCCGGGAGACGATCTGGATGCTCAGGATCGAATCGCCGCCCAGCTCGAAGAAGTTGTCCTCGACCCCGACCTCGCGCACGCCGAGCACAGCGCTCCAGATCGCGGCCAGCCGCCGCTCGGCCTCGTTCCTCGGGGCGACGTAGGGCTTGCGGAGCAGCGGACGGGAGCCGTCGGGCGCGGGCAGGGCGCGGCGGTCCACCTTGCCGTTCGGCAGCCGCGGCAGCTCCTGGAGGATCACGAAGGCGGCGGGGACCATGTACTCGGGCAGCCGCTGTTGCAGGGCGCTCCGCAGATCCTCGACTGCGAGCAGGCGCTCGGGCTCGCCCACGAGATAGGCGACCAGCCGCCGCTCCCCGGGAGAGTCCTCGCGGACGGCGACCACCACCTGGCGCACCTCGGGATGGCTCGCGAGCGCCACCTCGACCTCCCCCAGCTCGATCCGCAGCCCGCGCACCTTGACCTGGTGGTCGATCCGGCCGATCACCTCGATCTCCCCGTCGGGGAGCTGCCGGGCGAGATCGCCCGTCCGGTACAGGCGGCCTCCGGGGCGGCTCCCGAAGGGATCAGGCACGAAGCGCTCGGCGGTGAGGCCGGGACGCCGGAGGTATCCGCGCGCGAGGCCGCGGCCTCCGATGCGCAGCTCCCCGGGCACGCCGGGCGGAACCGGATTTCCCTCCGGATCAACCACGTAGACCTGATCGTTGCTGATCGGCCGCCCGATCGGCACCCCTCCTCCAGCGTGCTCCCGGCGGCAGTCCCACCAGGTCGCGTCGATCGCCGCCTCGGTCGGTCCGTAGAGGTTGACCAGGGTGGCCCGCGTCTGCGCGGCGACCCGGCGCCGGGCTTCGGAGGAGAGCGCCTCGCCGCCGCTGAAGAGATAGCGCAGGGCCGCGCAGGAGGCCAGCCCGCCATCCTGGAGCAGGAGCTTCGAGCAGCGAGGGCACCATCTGGAGGACGGTGACCTTCCGCGCCGCCACGAGGCCGAGCAGGTAGGGCGGATCCTGGTGTCCGCCCGCCCGCGCGAGGACCAGTGGGGCGCCGATCCAGAGCGGCACGAAGAACTCCCAGATCGAGGCGTCGAAGCTGAACGGGGTCTTCTGGACGAAACGGTCCTCCGCGGTCAGGAAGAAGGTGGCGATCATCCACTGCAGACGGTTGCAGATCGCCCGGTGCGAGAGCACGGCCCCCTTGGGGGCTCCGGTGGAGCCCGAGGTGAAGATCACGTAGGCGGCGCCGTCGGGGTCCGCGTCCGGTGACGGGCCGGCCGGCGCCGGCAGGCGGTCCTGCCAGCCGGGCTCCAGCAGGACCACAGGGCCCGTAAACTCTGGCACCCGGCCAGCCAGGCTCTCGCGGGTCAGGAGGACCGCCGCCTCGGTATCGCGCGCCATGAGCGCGAGGCGTTCCGTCGGATAGGCGGGATCGAGCGGCACGTACGCTCCACCGGCCCGGAGCACCGCGAGGAGCGCGATCACCATCTCCGGACCCGGCTCCAGGCAGAGGGCCACACGCTGCTCGGGACGGATCCCCAGGCCGCGCAGGTGACCGGCCAGCCGGCCGGAGAGGTCGTCCAGCTCGCGGTAGCTGAGGACGCCGGCCTCGAGCTCGAGGGCGACGGCCTCGGGGGTGCGGAGGGCCTGCCGCTCGAAGGGACGGTGCAGCAGGGGCTCGGTGGAAGCGAAGTCCGCCTCCGTATCGTTGAGCTCGCGCAGGACGCGGTGCAGAGCCCCTTCGCCGAGCAGCGGGAGCTCACCGATCCGCGTCCGGGGCTCTCTCGCGGCTCCCCCGGCCAGGGTCGCGAGCTGCTCCAACACGGCGAGGGCCGCCGGGCGATCGAAGCCGGCCGGGTCATACTGGAGATCGAGCCGAAGAGCTCCACGCCGCTCCGAGACGACGAGCTTGAGCTTGAATCGGTCGGTGCAGGCTCCGGATTCGAGTACCGAGAACCGGGGCTCGCCCGTTCCGGCCTCCGGCGGCTCGGGACGGTGCTCGAAGACGAACGAGAACGTCCGCTGCTCGCCTCCGGCCGCCGCCTGCCAGGGCGTGTAGAGATCCTGCCAGTCGCCATGAGCGCGGAGGAGCGCCTCCGTCCTGCGGACCACCTCCTCGAAAGTCTCCGCGGGATCGGGAGTGGCGGGGGTCGGCAGGAGCTTCGAGAAGAGCCCCAGAGCCGATCTCAGGTCCTCGTGCCCCCGGCCGTCGAAGAGCGTCCCGACCATCACCCGCTCACCGGCTCCCATCCTCCAGAGGAGGATCTGCCAGATGGCCAGGAAGAGGGCGGAGAGGGAGACGGCCGACCGCTCCGCCAGCTCCCGTACCGATTCCGCCACCCTGGAAGGCAGGGCCGTCGTAACCGTAGCCGGAGCGAACGCCGCGGAGCCGCCGGTGGCGCGGCGCTCGCAGGACAGAGTACCTCCGTCCTGCTCCGAGGATTGGAAAGATCCCCAATAGGAGGCCCCCCCGGCCCCGTTCGTCTCGAGCAACTCGTTCTGCCACTGGGCGAGGTCGGCGTACTGGAGAGGGAGCTCTTCCTCTTCTCTGCCGTCACGGATCCGGCGGTAGGCCCCGCTCAGCTCGGCGGCGAGCAGGTCCAGGGTTGCCGAGTCCGCGTTGAGCGCGGGAAGGCTCAGGAACAGTAGGTGACGGCGCTCTCCCAGGTCGGCCAAGCAGGCCCGCAGCGCCGGTCCCTGGCCCTCCGCCGGGCTCGCCGCCTCCAACTCGCGGAGCAGGGATCGCCAGAGCTCCTGCTGCACCTCCCCCTCCATCCCCCGCAGGTCGTGGAGGGGCAGCGCCGGGGGCTCCGGATCGAGGATCACCTGGAGCGGCAGGACCAGACCGGGGGCCTGGTCGAAACGGGTGCGAAAGATCTCGTGACGCTCCACCAGATCCCGGAGAGAGGCCTCCAGACACTCGCGGTCGAGCTCCCCCTCGATCAGCACCACGGCATGACCGAAGAAGGGAGCCTGCCCGTCCCGCTGTAACGCCCACAGCCGCTTCTGCTGCGGCGAAAGCTCGAACCCTTGGATGGTTTCCGTCGACATTTCTCACGACTCCACAAGTGGCGGGCGCCCGCGGGCGGCCCGCACGTATCGTTTACACCGGTGCGTTCACCTCACGCCTGCGAGCCCGGCGCAGGCCTTCGAGACTCGCGCTGCGCGCGCTCTGCAGATCGCTCTCGGCAAGCTGCGCGTCCAGCGCGCTCAAGGGGATCTCGGGCTGCTCAGTGACCACGCGCAGGAGCCTCTCAAGCTGGCCCGCCATCCCCTGGATCGCCGCGGGGTTGAACAGGTCCGTGTTGTACTCGAACGACCCCGCGATGCCCTCCGGCGTTTCCGACAGGTTCAGGATCAGATCGAGCTGCGCGGTCTCCGCCTCCGCCTCGAGGAGGGTGAGGGAAAGGCCGTGCAGCCCCAGCGACGCGCGCGGGGTGTTCTGAAGGACCAGCTTGACCTGGAACAGAGGAGCATAGCTCGGGTTCCGTTCCGGATTGAGCGCGGCCAGCAGGCGATCGAACGGCAGGTCCTGGTGCTCGAAGGACTCGAGCGTCACGGCGCGGACGCGGGCTAGGATCTCGACAAAGCCGGGATCTCCCGATAGGTCGGTCCGCAGGACCAGCTGGTTGACGAAGAACCCGATCAATCCCGCCACCTCCGCGCGGTCGCGACCGGCGGAGTCGGTGCCGACCACGATATCGTCGCGGCGGGTGTAGTAGCGGAGCAGCGCCGAAAAGGCCGCGAGCAGCAGCATGAACAGGGTCACGTCCTCGCGCAGACAGAGGACCCTCGCCGCCTCCGAGAGGTCGACCGGCAGCTCCACGGGCAGCCGCGCGCCCCGGAAGGTCTGCACCGCGGGCCGCGGCCGAGCGAAGGGCAGGTCGAGCAGCGGCGAAGCGCCGGCGAGCTGTCGGCGCCAGTAGTCGAGCTCCGCGCCGAGCACCTCCCCCTGCATCCAGGAGCGTTGCCAGCTCGCGAAGTCGGCGTACTGGACCGGCAGGCTGGCGAGGGCGGGCCGGCCTCCCAGCGCGAAGGCCTCGTAGCAGGCCGCCACCTCCTGGATGAAGATCGAGAACGACCAGGCGTCCCAGACGATGTGATGGATCGTCAGCAGCAGGAGGTGTGTCCGCTCGCCGAGCCGCAGCAGGGCGACGCGCACGAGCGGGGGTTGCGCGAGGTCAAAGGGTCGCCTCGCCTCCCCCGCCGAAAGCCGGTGCTGCTCCGGTTTCAGGGCCTCCGGCGCCAATACCGTCAGGTCGACCCGGGCCAGTGGCAGCCGCAGCTCCGGATTCACGACCTGGACCGGCCGTTCGGCGTCGCCGCCGAAGCCGGTACGCAGGATCTCGTGCCGCTGCACGATCTCGCCGAGGCTGCGCTCGAGGGCCGCCTCGTCGAGGTCGCCGTTGAGGAGGATGGCGGCGTGCAGGTTGTAGTACGGGCTCTTCGGCTCGAGCCGGTTCAGGAACCAGAGCCGCTGCTGGGCGAAGGAGAGTGGCAGCTCCCCGTCGCGCGGCACGGGCGTGATCGAAGGCGGCATCGGCCTCGCCAGGGCCGCCTCTTCCTGCAGAGCCTCGCTCAGCCCCGCCACGGTCGGAGCGTCGAAGACGGTGCGCAGGGAGACCGCGACCTGGAGCGCTTCCCGCAGTTGGGCGGCCAACTGGGTGGCGAGTAGGGAGTGGCCGCCGAGCTCGAAAAAGTTGTCGAAGACGCCCACCTCGCCGATGCCGAGCAGGCTCTGCCAGATGGCGGCGATCCGGCGCTCGAGGTCGGTCCGCGGCGGTACATAGGAGACCGAGAGCCCCGGCCTGGCGTGGAGGGCCGGCTCGCGCTCGGCGTTCGCCGCGGCGGGCACCGGCGCGGCGGCCGGATAGCTCCAGCGCCGCCGTCTCTCTTCCAGGTCCGTGGTCGAGACCACGAGCTGGTTCGCCCGCGGGATTGCGAGGACGGCCCGGAAGACCGCGTCGGCCTCGGCGGCCGTGATCCCCGTGCTCCCCGCCTGTCCCGGAAGGTCCCAGGCATCCCAGTCGATGCTGCGCCAGAGGGTCTGACCCTGCCGGCCGCGCTGGTTCGCCAAGGCGTCCAAGAACGCGTTCGCCCCGGCATAGGCCGAGAACCCGAGCCCGCCGACGAGCGAAGAGAGGGAGGAGAACAGCAGGCAGAAATCGAGATCGCGCCCCTCCAGGGCCCGCTCGATCGCCAGGACGCCGCGCACCTTGGGCCGGAAGTGGAGATCGGCCCTCTCGGCGTCGATCTCCTCAATGGGCTGGAGACCGGACTCGCCGACCACCCCGGCCGCATGGACCACCCCGTGGAGACCGCCCCAGCGGGCTTCCGTCTCGGCGAGGAGGGCGCGCAACGCCGGCTCGTCGGCGGCATCGAGGGAGGCCGTCCAGACCTCGGCGCCAGCGGCCTCGATCTCGCGGATCGCGAGCAGGATCCGGCTCACCGCGTCCTCCTCCCCGTGGTTCACGAGCCAGTCCTCCCAGTCACCGCGGGCCGGGAAGGGAGAGCGGCGGGTGAGGACCAGGCGAGCCTGCCGGGAGCGCGCCAGATGGCCGGCGAGCTCCAGGCCAATCCGGCCGAGTCCGCCCAGGATCACGTAGACGCCCTCGCGCCGCAGCAACGGCCCCTCTTCCGATCTCCACGCCACTGGCTCGAAGACCTGGAGCCACCGAGAGCGACCGCGATGGGCGACCACAGGGTCGGGAGAGCCGGAGAGGAGCTCGTCCGCGAGAAAGCCGAGCGCGCGGTCCTCGGCCAGGCTCCCCGCCGGAGGCACCGCGATGTCGATCACGCGGCAAGACAGGTGCGGCAGCTCCTGGGGAATGACCTTGGCGGGTCCCATCAGGGTCGCCCGCGCCGGATGCAGCTCCTCGTCTCCGGTGACGTCATGGACGCCGTGGGTGACGACCGAGATCGCGATCGGCCCGCCGGCGCCCACCGACAGGGCCCGGGCGAGGAAGACCAGGCTCAGGAAGCCGCGCGCCTGCTCGCCCTCGAAGGACCCGCCGGCCGCCGGCTCCAGGCTCCAGAGGTGGACGAAATGGAGCCGTCCGGCGCGCTCGGCCAGCGCGCGGCACAGCTCGCGATAGGACGCCGGGCTCGCGGTGTCGACCGTCCAGACATCACCGCCGGGCAGCTCCAGCTCCCGGACGGCCCGGACCCTCACAACCTCGCACCCAGCGCGCTCCAGCCGGTCCCCCAGCCGGTCTCCCAGGCCTCCTTCGTCCGCGAGGAGCACCCAGAGGGCGGCGACGATCTCCGGGGAGGCCGGCACGGGGGGCTCGGAGCGCTTCCAGGAAGGCAAGTAGAGCCAGCGCTCGACCGGCTCGCGGGCCGTGGAGCGCGAGGAGACAACCGGCGCGGCCTCCTGGTCGCGCGCCTCGATCCAGAAGCGCTGCCGCTCGAACGGGTAGGTCGGCAGGGGGACCCGCCGCCGGCCCTCGTGCAGAGACTGCCAGTCCACGGGGTAGCCGGCGAGCCAGAGCCGTCCGGCGGCTCCGAGCAGAGCCTCGTCCGCGGGGGTCGACTCTTGCGGATGCGGCAGGGACGAGAGCACGGCCTGGCGGGGCAAGCGGCCGGGATGGCGGCGCGCCAGGGTCGCCAGCGTCGAGCCGGGGCCGACCTCCAGCAGCAGCCGGTCGGGCTCCTGCAGCAGTGTCACGACCCCCTCGGAGAAGCGGACGGCGGACCGCAGATGGCGCACCCAGTAGTCCGGCGACGCCGCCTCCATGGGGTCGATCCAGGTGCCCGTCACGTTGGAGACGAAGGGGATCGACGGCGGCCGCAGTCTCACCCGCGAGACTCTTTCGCCGAAGGCCTCCAGCACCGGATCGATCATGGCGGAGTGGAACGCGTGGGACGTGTGCAGTCGCCGGCACCGCAGGCCACGGGCCACGAGCTCGGCCTCCACCGCGGCGACGGCATCCACCGGTCCGGAGAGAACGGTCAGGTCCGGGGCGTTCGTGGCAGCGACCTCGAGCGAGGGGGCGGCGGCCCGCGCCTCCTCCTCGGGGAGCGGCACCGTCAGCATGGCCCCTCCCGGGAGCTCCTGGATCAACCGGCCCCGGGCGGCGACGAGCGCCAGCGCCTCCTCCAGCGGCATCACGCCCGCCAGGCAGGCGGCCACGTACTCCCCGATGCTGTGGCCCAGCATCGACTCGGGCTCAACGCCCCAGCTCATCCACAGCCGGGCCAGCGCGTACTCGATCGTGAACAGCGCCGGCTGGGTTAGGGCGGTCTCCGCGAGCCTCTCCGCGGCCCGTCCGGCCTCCTCCGGCTCCGGGTAGAGGACCTCGCGCAGGTCGAAGCCCAGGTGCGGCCGCAGGATCTCCGCGCAGCCGTCCACCTCCCGCCGGAACGCGGGCCGGGAGCGGTAAACCTCGGCCGCCATGCCGGCGTGCTGGGCTCCCTGTCCCGAGAACATGAAGGCGACCGGCCGCCACCGCGCCTCCTCGTGGGACGAAAAAAGCCGCCGCTCGTCCCGGACCGTGAGCCCCTGGACCGCCTCAGAGAGGGTCCGGCAGACCAGCATCCGGCGATGGGGAAAGCCGCGGCGGCCCACCTGCAGCGTGTAGGCGACGTCGGCCAGATTGAGATCAGAGTGGCTCTCGAGATGGAGCGCCAGGCGCTCGGTGGCCCTGTCCAGGGCCGTCTCCGTCCGGGCGGAGAGGAGTAGCACCTGACTGCCGGCCCCGGAGGCGGCCGGCTCCCGGACGGGAGCCTCCTCCAGCACGACGTGGACGTTGGTGCCGCCGATTCCGAACGAGCGCACCCCCGCCCGGCGGGGGGATTCCTCCCGGCGCCACTCCCGGGCGTGGTCGTTGACATAGAACGGGCTGCTCTCGAAGTCGATCCGGGGGTTGGGGCGCTTGAAGTGCAGGCTGGGAGGAATCGCCTGGTGCTGGAGGGCCAGCACGGCCTTGATCAGACCGGCCACGCCGGCGGCGGCGTCCAGGTGTCCGATGTTCGTCTTGATCGAGCCCAGGGCGCAGAAGCCCCGGCGGTCGCTCGAGGCGCGGAAGGCCTCGGTCAGGGCGGCGACCTCGATGGGATCTCCCAGCGGGGTACCCGTGCCGTGGGCCTCCACGTAGGAGATGCTCTCCGCCTCGACGCCGGCGTTCAGATGGGCGGCGCGGATGACTCGGGCCTGCCCCTCGATCCGCGGCGCCGTATAGCCCGCCTTGTGGGAGCCGTCGTTGTTGATGGCGGAACCCTTGATCACCGCGAGCACCGGATCGCCGTCGGTGAGCGCGCGGTCGAGCCGCTTCAGCACGACGATGCCGACGCCGTTGCCGGCGACCGTCCCCTCGGCCTCGGCGTCGAACGCCCGGCAGTGTCCGTCGGGGGAGTCGATCCCGCCGACCCGGTAGAGATAGCCCGAGCGCTGGGGGACGCGCACCGAGACCCCGCCGGCCAGGGCGATCTCGCACTCGCCGTTGAGGAGGCTCTGGCAGGCGAGATGGACGGCGACCAGGGAGGTCGAGCAGGCGGTCTGCACGGTCAGGCTGGGCCCCTCCAGGTTCAGCTTGTAGGAGACCCGCGTCGACAGGAAGTCCTTGTCGTTGACCGTGACTGTCTGGAAGGCGCCCACCGACTCGACGAGGTCCGGATTGGAGAGCAGGTTGAAGAGATAGCTGTTCATGCTCTCGCCGGCGAAGACCCCGACCGGCGCGGTCTCGCGATCCGAGAGATAACCGGCCCGCTCGAGAGCCTCCCAGGCGCACTCCAGGAAGATCCGCTGCTGGGGATCGGTGAGCTCGGCCTCGCGGGGGGTGACCCCGAAGAAGGCGGCGTCGAGCTCCTCCACCCCGTCGAGGATCCCTTTGGACCGCACGTAGGCAGGGTCCTCCACCGTCGCGGCGGGGATCCCCTCCCGGAGCAGCTCCTCCTCGGTGAAGAAGGAGAGTGACTCGACCCCCGCCATCAGGTTGCTCCACAGAGCCTCGACGTCCCCGGCTCCCGGGAAGCGGCCCGCCAGGGCGATCACTGCGATCCCGGCTTGGCCGGCCGGCGCGCCGGCCGCCGGGGCGGGCCCGGTCCGGCGCTCCAGGTGGACCCCTGAACGCGTGGGCGCGAGGTGGGCGGCCAGGGCGCTGACCGTCGAATGGGTCAGGAGATCCAGGATGGCGATCTCGGTGCCCAACGACTCGCGGATGCGCCCCTGGATCTGGAGGAGGTGCAGCGAGTGTCCGCCCAAGTCGAAGAAGTTGTCGTTCAGGCCGACCTGCTCGATCCGCAGGACCTCGCGCCAGATGGCGGCGAGGCTCCTCTCAACCTCGGTCCGCGGCGCCACGTAGCCCACCCGGAGGGCCATCCGAGCCCCTTCGGGCGCGGGCAGGGCCCGGCGGTCGAGCTTGCCGTTCGGGGTCAGCGGCAGCGCGTCCAGGGCCACCAGCGCTCCCGGAAGCATGTGCTCGGGGAGGCGCTCGCGCAGGAAGCTCCGCACCTCCTCCATTCCCGGCGCCTCGCCCCGCCGCTCCGGCACGACGTACGCCACCAGCCGACGCTCGCCAGGCTCGTCCTCGCGGGGCACGACGGCGGCCTCCCGCACGCCCGGGTACGCGGCCAGGGTCGCCTCGATCTCGCCGGGCTCGATCCGGAAACCGCGGATCTTCACCTGCTGATCGATCCGGCCCAGGAACTCGAGCTCGCCGTCGGCGCGGAAGCGGGCCAGGTCCCCCGTGGCGTAGAGGCGCGCGCCGGGCTCGCCGGCGAACGGCGAGGGGAGGAACCGGGAGGCGGTGAGGTCCGGACGGCCGAGATATCCGCGGGCCAGGCCGACACCCGCCACGTGCAGCTCCCCCGCGACCCCTACCGGAACGGGGTGCAGGTCGCGGTCGAGCACGTGGACCCCCGCGTTGGGCAGCGGGCGGCCAATCGTGGGGCGCGCGGCGGTGGCCGGGACCTCTCCGAAGGTGGCGCAGACGGTGACCTCGGTGGGGCCGTAGGCGTTGAGGAACCGGCGCCCGGGGGCCCAGCGGCGGACGATCTCCGCGGAGCAGGCCTCCCCCGCGGCGATCAGCGTCCGCAGGGCGGGCAGCTCCTCCGGCGGGAGCGCGGCCAGCACGGAAGGGGGCAGGGTCACGTGGGTGATCCCTGACTCGCGCAGCAGCTGCAGCAGCCCGGGACCGGGCAGGATCTCCTCCCGCGACACTGGCAGGCAGAGCGCGGCGCCGGCCAGGAACGCCATCCCGATCTCGGAGACCGCGGCGTCGAAGCTGGGCGAGGCGAACTGCAGGACCCGGCTGTCCGCCTCGACGCCGAACCCCCGCGCCTGCTGCTCGATGAGGTTGGCGAGCCCGCGATGCGCCAGTGCGACCCCCTTGGGCAGGCCCGTGGAGCCCGAGGTGTAGATCACGTAGGCGAGGGCGTCCGGGGGCACGGCCGCCAGCGGCTCCTCCACCTCTCCATCGCCGGGCTCCTCGCTGGCGTCAACGATCAGGACGTTGGCGATCGAGCCGGGGATCCCCCCCGCCAGATGGGACTGGGTCAGTGCCACCGTGAGCCCGGAGTCTTCGATCATGAAGGCCAGCCGCGCCTCCGGATAGGAGGGGTCGAGCGGCAGGTAGGCCCCGCCGGCCTTGAGGATCGCGAGCAGCACGATCACCGCCTCTGGCGAGCGCTCGGCGAACACGCCGACCACTTGGTCGGGCCCGACGCCGAGAGACCGCAGGCGGCGGGCCCAGAGGTCCGACCGGCGGTCGAGCTCCGCGTAGGTGAGGACTCTGCCCGCGAAAAGCAGGGCCGGGACGTGCGGACGCAGGCGCGCGTGCGCGGCGACGACTTCGTGCAGAAGAGCCGTTGGGAGGTTTCCCGGTGTCCCCGCCCAGGTTTCCAGTTGCCGCCGCTCGCGCCCGGAGAGCAGGGAGAGCGCGTCGTGCCGAGCCTCCGGGTGCTCCGCCATGACGGCAAGCGCCTCGGCGTAGTAGCCGCCGATCTCCTCGATTTGCGCCTCTCCGAGCTCGTTCGCGTCATAATCGAACCGCAGGTGCAGCCCCATTCCCGAGCCGCTCACGCTGAAGCTCGCCGTAAAGGTGAAGTTCGTCTCCTCGAAGAAGTCGGCGTCCACCGGCTGGATCTCATCGAAGCTCGGGATCCCCTTGTAGATGTGGAAATGCACGAAGTTGAACAGCGTTTCGAAGAGCGGCCTGCCCCCCTCGAACCGCTGGATCTCGGCGAGCGGATATCGGCGGAAGGGCAGCAGGTCGCGTTCGAGCTCGAAGGTTCTCCGCGCGAGATCGCGCCAGCTGCCGCCCTCGACACCGAGGCGAAAGGGCAGTGTATTGAGGAACAGCCCGGCGATCCTATCGCTCCCTGCGGCCTCCGGACGCCCGTGCGAGACGAGTCCCGTGAGCACGTCCTCCTGCCCACCCAGAACGCTCAATACCTTGAGGTGAGCCGCCAGACACAGGTTCTTCAGCGGCACCCCCTCGGCCGCCGCGAGTCGCCGGAGCGGCTCGCTCAGGTCCGGCGCGAGCGGCACCTCGTACGGCCGGATAGCGGGGGGAGCGCCCGGGACCGCCGGCTCCCCCAGCCGTGGCAGACCAAGGAAGGAGTGGCCGGCGAGCCGCTCCCGCCAGAACGCCCGCTGCTCGGCAGACTCGACCGCGCGCCGCTCCAGCGCGACGAAGTCGCGGTAGGTGGCTTCCGGCAGGATGGTGGGGTGAAGCACCTCGCCGCGGAGAAGCGAGGTGTAGTGCTGGAACAGCTCCGCCAGCAGAGACGCGACGCTCCAGCCGTCCACGATCGCATGGTGGTAGCTCAGGGTGAACTGGAAGGAGTCGGCGCCGCGGACGTGGATCTGGAAGCGCACCAGCGGCGGCCGGGTCCAGTCAAAGGGGAGCCGCGTCTCTCCCTTCTTCCAGGACGCCAGCTCCTCCTCCTGCTCTATCGGCGAGAGGTGGCGCAGCTCCTCCACCCGGAAGCTCGGCCGGACGGCGGGGTGCACGAGTTGGAGAGGCTCCGAGAACCCGGCCGTATGGAACGAGGTGCGGAGCGCCGGGTGACGCTGCACCAACTGCTCGATCACCGCCCGCATGGTCCGTAGATCGAGCAGCCCGTGGAGATGGAAGCTGCTGATGTCGTGGTAGACCGCCGTTTCGAGGCTCTGCGCGCTGTGGAACAGCATGCCGGCTTGCAGGCGCGTCAGCGGATAGGCGTCCTCCACCCCTTCTGGAAGCCGCTCGCGATCCTCAGGAGTCAATAACGAGAAGGGAGGGACCGGGGCGTAGGACACCGCGGGATCTCGCGCTGCGAGCAGCTCGCGGGCCATATCGCCCAGGGTGGGAACCCGGAAGAAGTCCTGCGGGGAGACGGCGAAGCCCCGTTCCCGGGCTTTCGCGAGCACGGTGATCGAGAGGATCGAGTCCCCGCCCAACTGGAAGAAGTTATCGGTCGCGCCGACCTGCTCGACACCCAGGACCTCGGCCCAGATCGTCGCCAGCACCTCCTCCACCAGGTTCATGGGAGCGACGAACGCTTCGTTTCGCCGGCTCTGCCTCTCGCTGGGTACAGGCAACGCCCGCCGGTCCACCTTGCCGTTCGGCGTCAGAGGCCAGGCGGCGACCGTCTCGAAGAAGGCCGGGACCATGTACTCGGGAAGGGACCGCGCGGCGAAGGCGCGGAGCTCCTCACCGGAGGGAGCGGACCCGGCGGGCAGCATGTAGGCAACCAGTCGTCGCTCGCCCGGGCGGTCCTCGCGGGCGAGCACCACTGCCTCGCGGATCTCAGGGTGGGCGCTCAGTGCCGCCTCGATCTCCCCCAGCTCGATGCGGAAGCCCCGGATCTTGACCTGATGGTCGATCCGGCCGAGGAACTCGAGCTGGCCATCCGGCCGCCAGCGGGCGAGGTCGCCGGTCCGATACATGCGGCCGCCAGCCTCCGGCCCGGCGGGATCGGGCAGGAAACGCTCGGCCGTTAGGTCGGGGCGGCCGAGGTACCCGCGGGCCAGCGCGGGGCCGGCGATAAGAAGCCGCCCTCTGTGCCCAGGGGGACGGGCCGCTGCTGGGGATCGAACAGGTAGAGGCGCGCGTTGGGGACCGGCCGGCCGATCGGCACCGGTCCGGTCGCGGGCGCATCGGGAGGTACCTCGTAAATACAGCAGCCGACGACCGCCTCGGTGGGGCCGTACTCGTTGATAATCCGCGCCTCCGGCGCCCTCGCCCGCCAGGTCGCGAGCGCCTCGGCGCGCAACGCCTCCCCGCCCACGACCACGACCCTGGCGCACGCCGCCAGATCGGCCGCGGCGAGTTGCGGCCCCAGAATCTCCAGGTGAGCCGGGGTGATCTTGATCAGGCTGAAGCCCCCCTCCTCGACCAAGAGGTCCCCCAGCCCGCTCACTCCCCTCTCCTCGGGAACCAGGAAGACCGTCCTGCCGGCCATTAGAGGGGAGAGCAGGCTGGTGACCGTGAGGTCGAAACCGATGGGAGAGTGGACCGGAGCCCCCTTCCCGCCGCCGACGTCGTACACGCTGGAGCACCAGCCGAGGTAGTTGGCCAGACCTCGGTGCGGGATCATCACCCCCTTCGGACGTCCGGTGGAGCCGGAGGTGTAGATCACGTAAGCCAGGTCCTCGGGATCGGCCCGGCGCCCCAGGTCGGAGGCGTCCTCGCCTGCGAAAAGAGCCCCGTCGGCGTCCAGGCAGACCACACGAGCTGCGGCGGCGGGGATCAGTTCGCGGAGGCTACTCTGCGTCAGCAGGACCGGCGCTCCGGCGTCAGAGACCATGAACTCCAGCCGGTCGGCAGGATAGGAAGGATCGAGCGGCAGGTAGGCTCCGCCGGCCTTCAGCACTCCCATCACGGCGACCAGGAGATCGAGCGAGCGCTCCAGGCAGATCCCCACCATCACCCCGGGCGCCACGCCGCGTCCGACCATGTAGCGGGCGAGCCGATTGGCGCGTGCGTTGAGCTCTCCATACGAGAGGGTCTGGCCGCCGAGACGGGCCGCGATCTTCTCCGGGGTCTGCGCCGCCCAGGACTCGAAACGGCTGTGGGCGCAGACCTCCGACGGGAGGGCGGCCGCCGTGTCGTTGCGCTCGACCAGGATCGAATGCCGCTCCGCCTCGCCGAGAACCTCGAGCTCGCCGGCAGGGACCCGGGGATCGCTCACGATGCGCTGGAGAAACGCCGCGAATCCAGCAGCCCAGCGGGCCGCGTCGTGCCGGGAGAGACGTCCCGCGTCGTAATGGAGCTCGAGGCGGACCTCGCCGCCCGTTTTTACGCCGGCCAAGCGCAGGTGGAACCTCTCGAGGCAGGTGCGCTGCCCGGCGAGTTGGATCTCCAGTCCCCCGACCGCCACCGGACTGGGCGACTCGAAGAGATCGAAGAGGAACGGGAAGGAGCCGCTCTCCCTACCCGCGGAGTGCCAGGAGAAGAGCTCCTGCTCCTCGCTCGCCTCGGCCACCGAGGCAGCGGTCTCCCGCAGCACCTCGTCGAAGCGCTTGCCGTCCAGGTGTACTTGAACCGGCAGGTAGCGGGCGAACGTCCCGAGGGCTTGGTCGAGGCCCTCGTAACGCCGGCCGTCGAGCTCGGTTCCCACGACGAGGTCCGTCCGCCCGGTCAGCCGGGCCAGGAAGACCTGCCAGCAGGCCAGCAGAAAGACCCGCGAGGAGGCGCCCAGGGACTTTGCCGTATCGTCAATCCGATATGGCTCCCCCCCCGCGAGGTCCACCGGCTCGAATCGGGGCTCGAAAGCTCCCCCCTCTCCCGGCTCCTCCCAGGGGAGACGCGGACCCCCGGCCGGCAGGAGTCTCTGCCAATCGATTCCGCCACCCCCCGCCTCCAGGAGGTCGCGCTGCCATCCCGCGAGATCGGCGTACTGCAGGGGCTCATCCTGGGGCGGCGGGCCGCCAATACGGTGGCCGTAGCAGGTGGCGAGATCCTGCATTAGGAAGCCGAGCGACGCCGCGTCGCCGTTGAGCGCCGGCAGGCTCACGACCAGGGCGTGCCGCTCCGGAGCCAGAGGGACCACGACCGCCCGGAAGGCCGGACCGGCGCCGACGTCGAACGGCGCACGGCGGGCCGCCTCGAGCAGGTCCGCCATTCCGGTTCCCGGCGCCGCCTGGGTCGCGAGCTCCCCGGGATCCCCTCCGTCCTCGGCGATCACCTGCAGAGGCACGCTCATCCCCGGCAGGCAACGAAAGACCGTGCGCAGGATCTCGTGACGGTCCACGAGGTCGCGCAGCGCGGCCCTCAGGGCGGGGAGATTGAGCGGTCCGGAGAGCACGAGGATCCCATCGGTGCGGTAGGGATGGCCTCCTCCGGCCTGCATCAGGAGCCACAGGCGCTCCTGCTGGGGAGAGAGCGAGAAACCTTGCAGGTCGTTCATCGACATCAGGACTCCAGGGCCTCTTCCTGCATCGCGGCGAGGTCGACGGCGCGGCGCCGGCTTCCCCGCAGTTGCTCCAGACGGAGCTGGGAGCGCTCCCGGTGCCGGGAGGCCCGCTCGAGGCGCTCCTCGCGCGCGAGATTGCCGGCGAGCTTACTCAGCCTTGCCTCCGGGCGGGCCACGGCGGCGCGCAGGAGATCCTCCCAGCGGCGCAGGAGACGCTCGATCGTGGGCGCGTCAAAAAGGTCGGTATTGTACTCGACCGAGCCGGCGATGCCGGACTCGGCATCGATCACGTTGAACAGCAGGTCGAATTTGGAGGTCTCGCGGTCGATCTCCAGCGGCAGCAGCGCGAGACCGGAGAAGCCGCGCCCCACTGCCGGCGCGTTCTGCAGCACGAACTTCACCTGGAACAGCGGAGTTTGCCCAAAATCGCGCTCCCACTGGAGGGCGCCGACGAGCTTGTCGAACGGAAGGTCCTGGTGGGCGTAGGCGGCCAGCGCCGTCTCGCGGACGCGGCCGAGCACCTCGGCGAAGGTGGGATCTCCCGACAGGTCGGTCCGCAATACGAGCTGGTTGACGAAGAAACCGATCAGCGACTCGGTCGCCACGTGACTCCGGTGGGCCACGTCGGTACCAACCACCAGGTCCATCTCCCCCGTATAGCCGTGCAACAGCGACTTGAAGCCGGCGAGCAGGGTCATGAAGAGCGTCGCCCCCTGCCGACGGCTGAGCGACCTCATCGCCGCCGAGAGGTCGGCGGGCAGGGCCAGCGGCATCCGCCGGCCGCGGAAGGTCTGGACGGCGGAGCGGGGCCGGTCGGTCGGCAGCAGCAGGACTGAAGGGTTGCCGCCGAGCTGGCGCTTCCAGTACGCGAGGTGCTCCTCGAGGGCGTCCCCCTGGAGCCACTCGCGCTCCCACTCCGCGAAGTCGGCGTACTGGATCGCGAGCTCCGGCAGCGGCGAGGGCTCCCCGCGCGTGAACGCCTCGTACAGGGTGGTCAGCTCGCGGCTGAAGACGACCATGGACCAGCCGTCCCAGACGATATGGTGAATCACGAGCATGAGGATGTGGTCCTGCTCGGCCATCCGGAGCAGCGCGAACCGGAACAGCGGGCCGACCGCGAGATCGAAGGACCGCCGGGCCTCGGACCGTACCAGCTCGCGGACGGCGAGGTCCGCGGCCGGCCGCGGGAGGGCCGAGAGGTCGACCAGGGGCAGGCTCAGAACCTCCCCCGGCGCGATCCTCTGGACCGGCCGGGCGTCCTGGAGGGTGAAGGTGGTGCGCAAAGCCTCGTGCCGGCGGACGATCTCGCGCAGGCCGCGCTCGAGCGCCGACAGGTCGAGCAGACCGACGAGCCGGACGGTCCCGTGGTCATTGTAGGCGGCGTTGCCGGGCTGGAGCTGGTCGAGATACCAGAGCCGCTGCTGGGCGAGCGAGAGGGAGTGGAGCTCCCGCCGCGCCACCGGCACCAGGGGGCGCCGTTCCCGGCGCAGGCCGCGCGCCGGCTCGATCCGCTCGGCGAGCGCCGCCACAGTCGGTGACTCGAACAGGGTGCGCAGGGGCAGCTCGACGCCGAACGACTCGTTCAGGCGGGAGAAGAGCTGGGTGGCGAGGAGCGAATGGCCACCGATGGCGAAGAAGTCGTCGTGCACGCCGATCCGCTCGATCCCGAGGACCTCCGACCACAGGCCGGCCACCATCTCCTCCACCGGGGTTCGGGGCGCCACCCAGCCATCCTCCGACGACGCTCCGGCCGTATCCGGCGCGGGCAGGGCCCGCCGGTCCACTTTGCCGTTCGGGGTCAACGGGAAGGACTCAAGGGGGACGACTACCGCCGGCAGCATGTAGTCGGGCAGGCTCTGCGCCAGGAAGCGGCGGACCTCGGCTGGGGCTGGCGAGCCCTCGGCAGCCACCAGATAGCCCACCAGGCGGACCTCCCCACCGTCGTTCCGGGCCACCACCACCGCCTCCCGCACTGCCGGGTGGCGGGCGATCGCCGCCTCGATCTCCTGGAGCTCGATCCGGAAGCCACGGATCTTGACCTGGTGATCCAGGCGGCCCAGGAACTCGATCCGGCCGTCGGGGAGATGGCGGGAGAGGTCTCCTGTCCGGTACAGGCGCGCTCCGAAGCCCCCGCTCCACAGATCCGGGACGAACCGCTCCGCCGTGAGGTCCGGACGGTTCAGATAGCCCCGCACGACGCCGGCGCCGCCGATCAGCAGCTCGCCGGGGGTCCCCGGCAGCACGGGGAGGCCGGCAGAGTCGACGATGTAGATCCCGGTATTGGCGATCGGATGGCCCAGCATAACGGCGCCGCCGGTCACCCGGCCGGTCGCCGACCAGATGGTCGTCTCGGTGGGGCCGTACATGTTGTGGACCTCTCCCGAGACCTGGTCGCGGACCCGCCGGGCGAGATCGGGCGGGAAGGCCTCCCCGCCCACCATCAGCCGCCGGAGCGGACGCAGGCTGGCGAGGGACGCCGGCTCGGCCGCCAACATCCGGATCAGGGAGGGGGTCCCCTGGAGATGGGTCACGCCATGCCGCGCGATCAGGGCCGGCAGGGAGTCCTCCTCTTCCTCCTCCACGGGCGTCGCGTTGCTCCGCTCGCGGACGTCGTCCAGGTACTCCAGCGCCGACAGGGTCGCCTCCACGTCGACGCCGAAGTCGATCAGGCAGGCGACCTCGTCGACGCCGATCTCTTTGAGGCGCCCGGCGATCGCCAGGCACATCTCCGGCGTGCCGAACAGACTGCTGGTCTCGAAGTAGCGCTGGAAGGCGTGATCGAGGAGGGCCGCCTTGTCGTCCGCCGTGAAGGAGGCCGAGTCCATGTCACGCCCCAGGCTCGCCGCGAGGTTCTTCACCAGCCCGAGGGCGCTCTCCAGGTAGTTCGTGAAAGGCGCCCGCACCCTCTCGCGCACGTGCTCCAGGTCGGGATGGACGAAGGTGTGCAGCATCAGGGTGACATGCCCCTCCGCAGGGCCTCCGGGGCGTGGCTTCCAGGCCTGCCGGTAGGCCGCGATCTTCTCCGCCAGCTCCTCGAGCGACTGGCCCAGCAGATGGGTGAGCAGACCGGCTCCCACCTCCCCCGCCGCCTGGAAGGTCTCCACGTTGCCCGCCGCCGTTACCCAGACGGGCAGCTCGGACTGGATCGGACGCGGCCGGATCTTCACCGGGACCTCGTTGCCGCCGCCCCCCCGCATGGCGACCGCCTCGCCCCGCCAGAGCCGGCGGACGGTCTCGATTCCCTCGAACATCAGCTCCTTGCGCCGGGCGTAGTTCTCCGGCGCGATCGCGAAGTCGTCCGGGTGCCAGCCGGAGGCGAAGGAGACTCCCACGCGGCCGTTGGAGAGGTTGTCGACCACCGACCACTCCTCGGCCACGCGGATCGGGCTGTGCAGCGGCAGGACGACGCTGCCGGCCCGGATGCCGACCCGCTCGGTGATCGCCGCCACGGCGGCCCCCGCCACCGACGGGTTGGGGAAGATGCCACCGAAATCGTGGAAGTGCCGCTCGGGCGTCCAAACCGCTGTGAAACCGTGGCGGTCAGCGAAGCGCGCCCCCTCGAGGAGGAGGCGGTAGCGGTCGACCGTCCGGTCGTCCCCGCCGCTGGCGAAGTAGAACAGGCTGAAATCCAGCTTGCGCCGCGAGAGCGGAGAGCGCGCGGAGGTGTGCGCCCCGGCGCGGTCGGGGGCCAGGACGACCTGGAACCCGCGGGTCAGCGTCCAGAAGAGCTCCAGGACCGAGATGTCGAACGATATGCTGGTCACCGCGAGCCAGGTCCCGGCCGGCTCGGCGCCGAGACGGCGGTCCATGCCGGCGAAGAAGTTGACGACCCCGCCATGGGGCACCATGACCCCCTTCGGCCGCCCCGTCGAGCCGGAGGTGTAGATGACATAGGCGAGGTCCGCCGGCCCCACCTCCACCCCGGGCTCCCGGTCCGGCTGGCGCCGCAGGAACTCGCCGCTCTCGGGCAGCAGGACCACCTGGGGTCCCTCGGGGAAGAGCCCGGCCGTGGCGCGCTCGGCGAGGATGACCGGCACCCCCGAGTCCTCGGCCATCAGCGCCAGGCGCTCCGCCGGATAGCCGGGATCGAGCGGCAGGTAGGCGGCGCCGGACTTCAGGATGCCCAGGAGGGCCACCACCATCCACTCCGAGCGCCGCAGGCAGACGCCCACGATCGATCCCCGCGTTACCCCCAGCGCGGTCAGCGCGTGGGCGAGCTGGTTGGCCGTCCGCTCGAGCTTCTCCGTAGGAGAGCCGCGCGCCGCCGTGGATCACCGCCACGGCCTCGGGGGCGCGGGCCGCCTGAAGGGCGAAGAGCCCGTGGATCGGCTGCTCTGGAGCCGGCGCGGCGGTGTCATTCCACTCCACCAGGAGCTGCTGCCGGGCCTCGGGGGGCAACGCCTCCAGATCCCCGAGCCGGTCTCCGGGGGAGCGGAGGGCCGCGCCGAGCAGCCACTCGAAGGCGCGCGTCAGGCGGGCCGCGCTGGCGGCCTCGAACAGATCCGAGTTGTACTCCAGCCGGCCGGCGATCCCGTCGTCCGACTCCGCCAGCTCCAGGCTCAGGTCGAACTTGGAGGTGCCGCTCTCCAGCTCCACTCCCTCGACCTCCAGGCCGGGGAGCAGGCCCCCTCCGGACCGCGCCCGCTGGAACGAGAGCATCATCTGGAACAGCGGGCTGTGGCTGAGATCGCGCCGGGGATCGATCGCCTCGACCAGCTTCTCGAACGGCAGGTCCTGGTGCGCGTAGGCGGCGAGCGCTGTCTCCCGAACCTCGCGCAACAGGTCCTCGAAGCCCATCTCCTCCGGCACCAAGGTCCGCAGCACCAGCATGTTCATGAAGCAGCCGATCAACCCCTCGGTTTCGACCCGCGCCCGGTTGGCCACCGGCGAGCCGACGGTCAGGTCGCGCTGGCCGGAGACGCGGTGGAGCAGGAGATCGAAGGCGGCCAGCAGCACCATGTACGAGGTCGCTCCGTGCCGCCTCCCGAAGCGGCGCAGCTCGCCGGACAGCCCCGGACCGATGTGGACCGGGAAGTGGCCCCCACGGAACGTCTGAACCGGGGGCCGGGGGCGATCGAGGGGCAGCTCGAGGACCCCGGGAGCTCCCCGCGAGCCGCGCCCGCCAGTAGGCGAGTTGGGCCGCCAGCACCTCCCCCGCCAGCACCTCCCGCTGCCAGCGCGCGTAGTCGCCATACTGCACCGGCAGCTCCGAAAGGGGGGACGGCAGGCCGGCCGCGAAGGCCGGATACAGGGCGCCGAGTTCCTCCACCAGCACGCCCGTGGACCAGCCGTCGGAGACGAGGTGGTGCAGGGTGGAGAGGAGCACGTGCTCCCGCTCCCCCGTCCACAGCAGATGGGCCCGCCACAGCGGACCGCGCTCGAGGTCGAAGGGCCTCCCCCCCTCCTCCGCCGCCAGCCGGGTCGCCTCGCTCCGCCCCGCCTCCGCCGGAAGGGCCCGCAGGTCCACGACCGGCAGGATGCTCGGCACAACCGGGGAGACCGCCTGCACCGGCTGGTCGCCAGCGAGGGGGAAGGAGGTGCGGAGGACCTCGTGCCGGCGCTGGATCTCGTTCAGCGTCCGCTCGAGGACCTGGACATTCAGCGGTCCGGTCAGCCGGAGCACGAAGGGGATGTGGTAGGCGGCGGTGCCGGGCTGAAGCCGCTCGAGGAACCAGAGCCGCTCCTGCGGGAACGACAGCGGCGCCGGGCCAGCCGCGGACTGCCGGCGGACCGGTGGCAGCGGCTCGCCTTCGCGCGCGGCGGCGAGCCGCTCGGCGATCCCGGCGACCGTCGGCGCCTCGAAGAGCGCGCGCAGGGGCAGGGTGACTCCGAAGGCTTCCCGCAGACGGGCCATCGCCTGGCTGCCGAGCAGCGAGTGCCCCCCCAGCTCGAAGAAGTCGCCGTGCGCCCCCACCCGGTCCAGCCGCAGCAGCTCCGCCCAGATCCCGGCCACGATCTCCTCGGTGGGGGTCCGCGGCGCGGTCCATCCGTCCTCCGGGCCCCCTCCCCGGACCGGAGCGGGGAGTGCCTTGCGATCGAGCTTGCCGCCGGGAGTTAGGGGGAAACGGTCGAGGACGACCAGGGCGGAGGGCACCATGTAGTCCGGCAGGCTCCGCCGGAGCCGGTCGCGCAGGGCGCCCAGCTCGCCGTTCCCCTCCAGGACCACGTAGGCGACGAGCTGGCGGTCCCCGGGGACGTCCTCCCGCGCCAGGACCGCCGCCTCGCGGACCGCCGGATCGGCGAGCAAGGCCGACTCGACCTCCCCCAGCTCGATCCGGAACCCCCGGACCTTGACCTGATGGTCGATCCGCCCCCGGAACTCCAGGCTGCCGTCCGGCAGGTGGCGCGCCAGGTCCCCGGTCCGGTAGAGGCGGCTGCCCGGCACGCCGCTGAACGGATCGGGGACGAACCGCTCCGCGGTCAGCTCCGGCCGGCCCAGGTAGCCGCGCGAGACGCCCGTCCCGCCGATCACGATCTCCCCCGCTGTGCCGATGGGCACCGGGCGCAGGGAGCTGTCGAGGAGATGGACCGCCGTGTTCGCTAGCGGCCTGCCGAGCGGGACGGCGGTTCCCTCTCCCGGCCGGCAGATCCAGTCCGTGGTGTCGATCGAGATCTCGGTGGGACCGTACTGGTTGCGCAGGGGCGCCCGCATTCGGGCATAGAAGGCCTGCTGGAGCTCGGCAGAGAGCGCCTCGCCGCCGGAGAAGACGAAGCGCAAGTCCTCGAAGCTCCCGAAGTCAAGCTCGGCGAGGAAGACCTGGAGCATCGACGGGACGAAGTGGACCAGCGTGATCCGCTCCTCCCGGAGGGTCCTCGCCAGATAGGCGCTGTCGCGGTGACCGCCGGGCCGGGAGAGCACGGCCACCGCGCCTGCCAGCAGCGGGCCGAAGCACTCCCAGACGGAGAAGTCGAAGCTGAAGGAGGCCTTCTGCAGCACCCGGTCCCGCGGCGTTACCGGATAGGCCTCCTGGGCCCACAGGAGCCGGTTCACCACCCCGCGGTGATGGACCATAACCCCCTTCGGCCGCCCGGTCGAGCCGGAGGTGTAGATCACGTAGGCGAGGTCGTCCAGGCAGACCCCCGAGCAAGGAGCCGTGGCCGGCAGGGACTCGAGGGCCGCCGCCAAGTCCGCATCGTCCAGGCAGAGGGTCCCTCCAGCCAGCGGTCGCAGACGGTCCCGCAGGTGGGTCTGGGTCAGGAGAACCGGGGCCGCCGTGTCGGCGAGCATGAAGCTCAGCCGGTCGAGCGGGTACTCCGGGTCGAGGGGGACGTAGGCCCCTCCCGCCTTTAGCACCGCCAGCAGGCCGACGATCATCTCCAGGGAACGGTCGAGGCAGGCCCCGACGATCACCCCCGGACCGACGCCAAGGGAGCGCAGATGGTGGGCCAGGCGGTTGGCCCGAGCCTCCAGCTCGCCATAGCTCAGGCTCCGACCCTCGAAGCGCACCGCCTCGGCCTCGGGCGCGCGCAGGGCCCGCGCCGCGAACAGCTCGTGCAGGCAGCGGGGCTCCCCCGCGAGAGCCGGCGGCGCGTTCCACTCCACCCGCACCTGATGGCTCTGCGCCTCGCCGAGCAGGGGCAGCTCCGAGAGGCGGCGATCCGGATCCGACGCCACCGCCGACACCAGCTCCGACCAGCTCGCCGCCAGGCGCGCCGCCGTGGTCCGGTCGAACAGGTCCCGGCTGTACTCGAGCACTACCAACAGGCCGGTGGGAGACGGCGACAGCGTCAGCGTCAGGTCGAACTTGGCGCTCCCGCTCTCCACCTCCAGGCCCGACAGCCGCAGACCCGACACCGAAAGCTCCGGCATCGGCGCGTTCTGCAGCACGAACATCACCTGGAACAGCGGCGCCCGGCTCAGCGCACGCTCCGGAGACAGCGCCTCCACCAGCTTCTCGAACGGCAGATCCTGGTGCGCATAGGCCCCAAGAGCCGTCTCCCGCACCCGCTCCAGCAACTCGGTAAAACGCGGATCGCCCCCCACCTCGGCCCGTAGCGCCAGGGTGTTGACGAACAAGCCGATCAGTCCCTCAGTCTCCACACGCGTGCGGCCCGCCACCGGCGTGCCCACCGCGAAGCGCTCCTGGCCCGACCAGCGCAGCAGAAGCGTCTCGAAGCAGGCCAGCAGCGTCATGAACAGGGTCGAGCCCTGCCGGCGGCTCAAGGTCTCCAGCGACGACACCGTCTGCCGATCCAGCTCCACCCGCTTGGTACCCCCACGGTAGCTCGGCGCCGCCGGGCGCGGCCGGTCGGCCGGCAGCTCCAGCCCTTCCTCCAGGTCTCCCAGGCGCTCGCGCCACCAGGAGAGCTGCCCTTCCAGCACCTCCCCCTGGAGCCACTCCCGCTGCCAGGCCGCGTAGTCCGCGTACTGGACCGGCAACTCGGGCAGGGGCGACGGCTCCCCCTTGGCGAACGCCTCGTACAGGGCGCTCAGCTCGCGAGACCACACCCCCAGCGACCAGCCGTCCGCCGCGATGTGGTGCAGGTTCACCAGCAGCACGTGCTCCCGCTCCGACAACCGCAGCAGGCTGAAGCGCGCGAGCGGGCCCGCCGCCAGGTCGAACGGTCTCCCCGCGTCCTCCCGCGCCAGGAGCAACGCCTCGCTTTCGGAGGAGAGGTCGATCCGCGCGAGGGCCGGCGCACGGTCGAGCAGCACGCCGGCCGGCCGGCCCTCGATCTGCCGGAACACCGTGCGCAGCGCCTCGTGGCGGCAAACGATCTCCGCCAGCGCCCGCTCCAGTGCCTCCTCGTCCAGCTCTCCCTCCAGCCGCAGGGCTCCCGGGATGTTGTAGGCCGCGCCGCCCGGCTCGAGTTGGTCGAGGAACCAGAGCCGCTCCTGCGCGAAGGACAGCGGCACCCGCTCCGTGAAGCCCCGCGGCACCAGCGGCGGCTGCGCCACCCGGGCGGGCTCCTCGGCCGCGATGCGCTCGGCCAGGGCGCCCAGGGTCGGCGCCTCGAACAGCCGCCGCACCGGCAGCTCCACGCCGAATACCTCGCGCACCCGTGGAGACCACCTGCACGGCCAGCAGAGAATGGCCCCCCCGTTCGAAGAAGTGGTCCTCCCGGCCTACCCGCTCCACGCCCAGCACCGACGACCAGATTCCCGCCAGCAGCTCCTCCACAGGCGTACGCGGAGCCGCGTAGCCCTCGCCGGCAGCGCCCTCCGGTTTCGGCAGCGCCTTGCGGTCGACCTTGCCGTTGGGGGTCTGCGGCAGCGCCTCCAGGAAGACGAAGGTGGACGGCACCATGTACTCCGGCAGCCGCTCGCCCAGAGCCCGGCGCAGCTCCGGCACCGGGACCTCCCCCACCACATAGGCCACCAGGCGGCGGTCTCCGGGCACGTCCTCGCGCGCCACCACCACCGCGTCGCGCACCCCGGGCCGGCCCAGCAGCGCCGTCTCGATCTCTCCCAGCTCGATCCGGAAGCCCCGCACCTTCACCTGATGGTCCAGACGGCCCAGGAAGTCCAGCTCCCCCTCCGGCCGGTACCGCGCCCGGTCCCCCGTGCGGTACAGGCGACCACCCGCAATGGCGCTCCGCGGGTCCGGGATGAACCGCTCCGCCGTCAGCTCCGGACGCCCAAGATAGCCCCGCGCCAGACCCGCTCCGCCCAGCAGCAGCTCCCCCGAGGCTCCCAGCGGTACCGGCTTCAGCTCGCCGTCCACCACGTAGGCCTGCGTGCCCGGCAAGGGACGGCCGATCGCCGGAGCCTTCGAGTCCCCCGCGGGGATCCGCGCCCCCGTCGAGTAGGTCGTGTCCTCCGACGGGCCATACAGGTTGTAGACGTGCTCGATCCCCAGCGCGTAGAGCGCGTCGGCCAGGGTCCGCTTCAGCGGCTCGCCCGCCAGGCTCACCACCCGCACCGAGGACGGCACGGCCCCCAGACGCACCAGCTCCGTCATCGCCGACGGCACCGTGTTGACCAGCCGTACCCCAGCCCCTGCCAGACGCGGCAGCTCCAGGGCATCCGCCGCCAGCACCAGGCGGCCCCCCCAGGCCAGCGGCACGAAGATCTCGAACACCGACAGGTCGAAGCACACCGACGTCGACGCCAGAACCGCGTCGAACGTCTCCGGCGGGAAGGCCTCCCGGGCCCACGCCGCCAAGGCCCAGGCGCTCGCGTGCTCGATGGCCACCCCCTTCGGACGGCCCGTCGAGCCCGAGGTGTAGATCAGGTAGGCGAGGTTGCGGGCCGTGACTCCGCTCGCGGGCGCCTCGGCGCTCTCGGCTGCCAGCGACTCCCGCTCCCGGTCCACCAGCACCCGCTCGCCGCTCCAGGCCGGCAGGTGCTCCAGCGCCAGCTCCTCCCCGATGACCACCCGCGCTCCGCTGTCCTCCAGCATCAGCTCCAGGCGGGCCTGTGGATAGCGCGGGTCCAGCGGAACGTAGGCGCCTCCGGCCTTGAGCACCGCCAGCAGCGCGATCAGCAGCTCCGGAGTCCGCTCCAGGCAGATCCCTACCCGCTCCTCCGGCCCCACTCCCAGACGCCGCAGCCGCCGGGCCAGGCGGTTGGCCCGCGCCTCCAGCTCGCCGTAGCTCAGGCTTCGCCCTTCGAAGCGCACCGCCTCGGCCTCGGGCCTACGCAGAGCCTGGGCCGCGAACAGCTCGTGCAGGCAGCGGGGCTCCCCGGAAAGGACCGGCGCATTCCACTCCACCAGGAGCTGATGGCGCTGCGCCTCGCCGAGCAGGGGCAGCTCCGAGAGGCGGCGATCCGGATCCGACGCCACCGCCGTCACCAGTTGCGACCAACTCGCCGCCAGGCGCGCCACCGTGGTCCGGTCGAACAGGTCCCGGCTGTACTCGAGCCCCCCCGACAGACCGGTGGGAGACGGCGACAGCGTCAGCGTCAGGTCGAACTTGGCGCTCCCGCTCTCCACCTCCAGGCCCGACAGCCGCAGGCCCGACACCGAAAGCTCCGGCATCGGCGCGTTCTGCAGCACGAACATCACCTGGAACAGCGGCGCCCGGCTCAGCGCACGCTCCGGAGACAGCGCCTCCACCAGCTTCTCGAACGGCAGATCCTGGTGCGCGTAGGCCCCCAGAGCCATCTCCCGTACCCGCTCCAAAAGCTCGGTGAAGCGCGGATCGCCCCCCACCTCCGACGGCATCGCCAGGGTGTTGACGAACAGGCCAATCAGCCCCTCGGTCTCCACCCGCGTGCGGCCCGCCACCGGCGTGCCCACCGCGAAGCGCTCCTGGCCCGACCAGCGCAGCAACAGCGCCTCGAAGCAGGCCAGCAACGTCATGAACAGCGTCGAGCCCTGGCTGCGCCCCAGCTCCTCCAGCCGCGACACCGTCTCCCGATCCAGCTCCACCCGCTCGATACCGCCCTGATAGCTCGCCACCGCCGGGCGCGGCCGGTCGGCCGGCAGCTCCAGCCCTTCCTCCAGGTCTCCCAGGCGCTCGCGCCACCAGGAGAGCTGCCCTTCCAGCACCTCCCCCTGGAGCCACTCCCGCTGCCAGGCCGCGTAGTCCGCGTACTGGACCGGCAACTCGGGCAGGGGCGACGGCTCCCCCTGGGCGAACGCCTCGTACAGGGCGCTCAGCTCGCGAGACCACACCCCCAGCGACCAGCCGTCCGCCGCGATGTGGTGCAGGTTCACCAGCAGCACGTGCTCCCGCTCCGACAACCGCAGCAGGCTGAAGCGCGCGAGCGGGCCCGCCGAGAGATCGAACGGAAGCAGAGCCCAACGTTCCCAAATGGAGAGGGATTCCGCGGAACGGGCCTCCTCGGGGAGGCCGTCCAGGTCAATCCAGGGGAGCGCGGGAGCGGCGGCGGGCGTCACGAGTTGCACGGCCCGACCCTCCGCCACCGCGAAACGGGCGCGGAGCACCTCGTGACGCCGGACCACCTCGCCGAGGGCCTCCTGGAGCGCCCCGGCCGACAGCTCGCCGGTGAGGCGGAACGCCGCCGGGATGTTGTACAGGGGGCTTCCGGGCTCGAGCTGGTCGAGGAACCAGAGCCGCTCCTGCGCGAAGGACAGCGGGTGGATGCCGCGATCCTCCCGGGCCTCGATCTCGGACCGCTGGGGCACGTCCCGCCGCTTCTTGCGCAGCCTCGCTTCCAGAACCGCCCGCTGCTCGTGGGTCAGATCGGCGATCGCCTTCGCCAGATCGGTCATGATTCACTCTCCTGGAGCAGTTCCGCGAGGTCGTCTCCCGAAAGGTTCCGCAGCTCCTCGATCATCCGTCTCATCTCGTCTTCGTTCTGCTCTTCGGCCTCGGCCTGGGTGACAGCCAGGGCGAGCTTCTCCCAGGGTGGGTTTCTGGAACAGGCTGCGGAGGGGGATCTCGGCGACGCCGAACGACTCCCGGACCCGGGCCATCACCTGGGTCGCCAGCAGGGAGTGCCCGCCGAGCTCGAAGAAGTTGTCGTTCAGCCCCACCTTCTCGGCCCCCAGGACCGCGCACCAGATCGCCGCCAGCTCCTTCTCCACAGGCGTGCGGGGCTCGACGTGGCCCGACTCCCGCCCGTGACCCTCCGGTTTCGGCAGCGCCTTGCGGTCGACCTTGCCGTTGGGGGTCTGCGGCAGCGCCTCCAGGAAGACGAAGGTGGACGGCACCATGTACTCCGGCAGCCGCTCGCCCAGAGCCCGGCGCAGCTCCGGCACCGGGACCTCCCCCACCACATAGGCCACCAGGCGGCGGTCTCCGGGCACGTCCTCGCGCGCCACCACCACCGCGTCGCGCACCCCGGGCCGGCCCAGCAGCGCCGTCTCGATCTCTCCCAGCTCGATCCGGAAGCCCCGCACCTTCACCTGATGGTCCAGACGGCCCAGGAAGTCCAGCTCCCCCTCCGGCCGGTACCGCGCCCGGTCCCCCGTGCGGTACAGGCGACCACCCGCAATGGCGCTCCGCGGGTCCGGGATGAACCGCTCCGCCGTCAGCTCCGGACGCCCAAGATAGCCCCGCGCCAGACCCGCTCCGCCCAGCAGCAGCTCCCCCGAGGCTCCCAGCGGTACCGGCTTCAGCTCGCCGTCCACCACGTAGGCCTGCGTGCCCGGCAAGGGACGGCCGATCGCCGGAGCCTTCGAGTCCCCCGCGGGGATCCGCGCCCCCGTCGAGTAGGTCGTGTCCTCCGACGGGCCATACAGGTTGTAGACGTGCTCGATCCCCAGCGCGTAGAGCGCGTCGGCCAGGGTCCGCTTCAGCGGCTCGCCCGCCAGGCTCACCACCCGCACCGAGGACGGCACGGCCCCCAGACGCACCAGCTCCGTCATCGCCGACGGCACCGTGTTGACCAGCCGTACCCCAGCCCCTGCCAGACGCGGCAGCTCCAGGGCATCCGCCGCCAGCACCAGGCGGCCCCCCCAGGCCAGCGGCACGAAGATCTCGAACACCGACAGGTCGAAGCACACCGACGTCGACGCCAGAACCGCGTCGAACGTCTCCGGCGGGAAGGCCTCCCGGGCCCACGCCGCCAAGGCCCAGGCGCTCGCGTGCTCGATGGCCACCCCCTTCGGACGGCCCGTCGAGCCCGAGGTGTAGATCAGGTAGGCGAGGTTGCGGGCCGTGACTCCGCTCGCGGGCGCCTCGGCGCTCTCGGCTGCCAGCGACTCCCGCTCCCGGTCCACCAGCACCCGCTCGCCGCTCCAGGCCGGCAGGTGCTCCAGCGCCAGCTCCTCCCCGATGACCACCCGCGCTCCGCTGTCCTCCAGCATCAGCTCCAGGCGGGCCTGTGGATAGCGCGGGTCCAGCGGAACGTAGGCGCCTCCGGCCTTGAGCACCGCCAGCAGCGCGATCAGCAGCTCCGGAGTCCGCTCCAGGCAGATCCCTACCCGCTCCTCCGGCCCCACTCCCAGACGCCGCAGCCGCCGGGCCAGGCGGTTGGCCCGCGCCTCCAGCTCGCCGTAGCTCAGGCTTCGCCCTTCGAAGCGCACCGCCTCGGCCTCGGGCCTACGCAGAGCCTGGGCCGCGAACAGCTCGTGCAGGCAGCGGGGCTCCCCGGAAAGGACCGGCGCATTCCACTCCACCAGGAGCTGATGGCGCTGCGCCTCGCCGAGCAGGGGCAGCTCCGAGAGGCGGCGATCCGGATCCGACGCCACCGCCGTCACCAGTTGCGACCAACTCGCCGCCAGGCGCGCCACCGTGGTCCGGTCGAACAGGTCCCGGCTGTACTCGAGCCCCCCCGACAGACCGGTGGGAGACGGCGACAGCGTCAGCGTCAGGTCGAACTTGGCGCTCCCGCTCTCCACCTCCAGGCCCGACAGCCGCAGGCCCGACACCGAAAGCTCCGGCATCGGCGCGTTCTGCAGCACGAACATCACCTGGAACAGCGGCGCCCGGCTCAGCGCACGCTCCGGAGACAGCGCCTCCACCAGCTTCTCGAACGGCAGATCCTGGTGCGCGTAGGCCCCCAGAGCCATCTCCCGTACCCGCTCCAAAAGCTCGGTGAAGCGCGGATCGCCCCCCACCTCCGACGGCATCGCCAGGGTGTTGACGAACAGGCCAATCAGCCCCTCGGTCTCCACCCGCGTGCGGCCCGCCACCGGCGTGCCCACCGCGAAGCGCTCCTGGCCCGACCAGCGCAGCAACAGCGCCTCGAAGCAGGCCAGCAACGTCATGAACAGCGTCGAGCCCTGGCTGCGCCCCAGCTCCTCCAGCCGCGACACCGTCTCCCGATCCAGCTCCACCCGCTCGATACCGCCCTGATAGCTCGCCACCGCCGGGCGCGGCCGGTCGGCCGGCAGCTCCAGCCCTTCCTCCAGGTCTCCCAGGCGCTCGCGCCACCAGGAGAGCTGCCCTTCCAGCACCTCCCCCTGGAGCCACTCCCGCTGCCAGGCCGCGTAGTCCGCGTACTGGACCGGCAGCTCGGGCAGAGGCGACGGCTCCCCCTGGGCGAACGCCTCGTACAGGGCGCTCAGCTCGCGAGTCCATACCCCCAATGACCAGCCGTCCGCCGCGATGTGGTGCAGGCTCAGCAACAGCACATGGTCCCGCTCCGACAGGCGCAGCAGCGCGAAGCGCGCCAACGGACCCGCCGAGAGGTCGAACGGACGCCGAACCTCCTCGCCGGCCCGCCGCCGTGCGGCCGCCCACGGCTCCGCCTCTGCCGACAGGTCGATCCGCTCCAGGGGAGCGCTCGGCTCGCGTACCACCCCCAGGGGGCGGCCCGACTCCGCCTGGAACGCCGTGCGCAACGACTCGTGGCGGCGAATGATCTCGGCCAGCGCTCGCTCCAGCGCTCCCTCGTCGAGATCCCCCTCCAATCGCAGAGCACCCGGGATCACATAGGCCGCACCGCCCGGCTCGAGTTGGTCGAGGAACCAGAGCCGCTCCTGCGCGAAGGACAGCGGCACCCGCTCCGTGAAGCCCCGCGGCACCAGCGGCGGCTGCGCCACCCGGGCGGGCTCCTCGGCCGCGATGCGCTCGGCCAGGGCGCCCAGGGTCGGCGCCTCGAACAGCCGCCGCACCGGCAGCTCCACGCCGAATACCTCGCGCACCCGTGGAGACCACCTGCACGGCCAGCAGAGAATGGCCCCCCCGTTCGAAGAAGTGGTCCTCCCGGCCTACCCGCTCCACGCCCAGCACCGACGACCAGATTCCCGCCAGCAGCTCCTCCACAGGCGTACGCGGAGCCGCGTAGCCCTCGCCGGCAGCGCCCTCCGGTTTCGGCAGCGCCTTGCGGTCGACCTTGCCGTTGGGGGTCTGCGGCAGCGCCTCCAGGAAGACGAAGGTGGACGGCACCATGTACTCCGGCAGCCGCTCGCCCAGAGCCCGGCGCAGCTCCGGCACCGGGACCTCCCCCACCACATAGGCCACCAGGCGGCGGTCTCCGGGCACGTCCTCGCGCGCCACCACCACCGCGTCGCGCACCCCGGGCCGGCCCAGCAGCGCCGTCTCGATCTCTCCCAGCTCGATCCGGAAGCCCCGCACCTTCACCTGATGGTCCAGACGGCCCAGGAAGTCCAGCTCCCCCTCCGGCCGGTACCGCGCCCGGTCCCCCGTGCGGTACAGGCGACCACCCGCAATGGCGCTCCGCGGGTCCGGGATGAACCGCTCCGCCGTCAGCTCCGGACGCCCAAGATAGCCCCGCGCCAGACCCGCTCCGCCCAGCAGCAGCTCCCCCGAGGCTCCCAGCGGTACCGGCTTCAGCTCGCCGTCCACCACGTAGGCCTGCGTGCCCGGCAAGGGACGGCCGATCGCCGGAGCCTTCGAGTCCCCCGCGGGGATCCGCGCCCCCGTCGAGTAGGTCGTGTCCTCCGACGGGCCATACAGGTTGTAGACGTGCTCGATCCCCAGCGCGTAGAGCGCGTCGGCCAGGGTCCGCTTCAGCGGCTCGCCCGCCAGGCTCACCACCCGCACCGAGGACGGCACGGCCCCCAGACGCACCAGCTCCGTCATCGCCGACGGCACCGTGTTGACCAGCCGTACCCCAGCCCCTGCCAGACGCGGCAGCTCCAGGGCATCCGCCGCCAGCACCAGGCGGCCCCCCCAGGCCAGCGGCACGAAGATCTCGAACACCGACAGGTCGAAGCACACCGACGTCGACGCCAGAACCGCGTCGAACGTCTCCGGCGGGAAGGCCTCCCGGGCCCACGCCGCCAAGGCCCAGGCGCTCGCGTGCTCGATGGCCACCCCCTTCGGACGGCCCGTCGAGCCCGAGGTGTAGATCAGGTAGGCGAGGTTGCGGGCCGTGACTCCGCTCGCGGGCGCCTCGGCGCTCTCGGCTGCCAGCGACTCCCGCTCCCGGTCCACCAGCACCCGCTCGCCGCTCCAGGCCGGCAGGTGCTCCAGCGCCAGCTCCTCCCCGATGACCACCCGCGCTCCGCTGTCCTCCAGCATCAGCTCCAGGCGGGCCTGTGGATAGCGCGGGTCCAGCGGAACGTAGGCGCCTCCGGCCTTGAGCACCGCCAGCAGCGCGATCAGCAGCTCCGGAGTCCGCTCCAGGCAGATCCCTACCCGCTCCTCCGGCCCCACTCCCAGACGCCGCAGCCGCCGGGCCAGGCGGTTGGCCCGCGCCTCCAGCTCGCCGTAGCTCAGGCTTCGCCCTTCGAAGCGCACCGCCTCGGCCTCGGGCCTACGCAGAGCCTGGGCCGCGAACAGCTCGTGCAGGCAGCGGGGCTCCCCGGAAAGGACCGGCGCATTCCACTCCACCAGGAGCTGATGGCGCTGCGCCTCGCCGAGCAGGGGCAGCTCCGAGAGGCGGCGATCCGGATCCGACGCCACCGCCGTCACCAGTTGCGACCAACTCGCCGCCAGGCGCGCCACCGTGGTCCGGTCGAACAGGTCCCGGCTGTACTCGAGCCCCCCCGACAGACCGGTGGGAGACGGCGACAGCGTCAGCGTCAGGTCGAACTTGGCGCTCCCGCTCTCCACCTCCAGGCCCGACAGCCGCAGGCCCGACACCGAAAGCTCCGGCATCGGCGCGTTCTGCAGCACGAACATCACCTGGAACAGCGGCGCCCGGCTCAGCGCACGCTCCGGAGACAGCGCCTCCACCAGCTTCTCGAACGGCAGATCCTGGTGCGCGTAGGCCCCCAGAGCCATCTCCCGTACCCGCTCCAAAAGCTCGGTGAAGCGCGGATCGCCCCCCACCTCCGACGGCATCGCCAGGGTGTTGACGAACAGGCCAATCAGCCCCTCGGTCTCCACCCGCGTGCGGCCCGCCACCGGCGTGCCCACCGCGAAGCGCTCCTGGCCCGACCAGCGCAGCAACAGCGCCTCGAAGCAGGCCAGCAACGTCATGAACAGCGTCGAGCCCTGGCTGCGCCCCAGCTCCTCCAGCCGCGACACCGTCTCCCGATCCAGCTCCACCCGCTCGATACCGCCCTGATAGCTCGCCACCGCCGGGCGCGGCCGGTCGGCCGGCAGCTCCAGCCCTTCCTCCAGGTCTCCCAGGCGCTCGCGCCACCAGGAGAGCTGCCCTTCCAGCACCTCCCCCTGGAGCCACTCCCGCTGCCAGGCCGCGTAGTCCGCGTACTGGACCGGCAACTCGGGCAGGGGCGACGGCTCCCCCTGGGCGAACGCCTCGTACAGGGCGCTCAGCTCGCGAGACCACACCCCCAGCGACCAGCCGTCCGCTGCGATGTGGTGCAGGTTCACCAGCAGCACGTGCTCCCGCTCCGACAACCGCAGCAGGCTGAAGCGCGCGAGCGGGCCCGCCGAGAGATCGAACGGTCTCCCCGCGTCCTCCCGCGCCAGGAGCAACGCCTCGCTTTCGGAGGAGAGGTCGATCCGCGCGAGGGCCGGCGCACGGTCGAGCAGCACGCCGGCCGGCCGGCCCTCGATCTGCCGGAACACCGTGCGCAGCGCCTCGTGGCGGCAAACGATCTCCGCCAGCGCCCGCTCCAGTGCCTCCTCGTCCAGCTCTCCCTCCAGCCGCAGGGCTCCCGGGATGTTGTAGGCCGCGCCACCCGGCTCGAGCTGGTCGAGGAACCAGAGCCGCTCCTGGGCGAAGGACAGCGGCACCGTCTCCCCCCGCGGGAGCCGCTCCAGCGGCGGCTGGACCACGCCCGAGCCCCTCTCCGCCACGATGCACTCGGCCAGGGCCCCCAGGGTCGGCGCCTCGAACAGCCGCCGCACCGGCAGCTCCACGCCAAACACCTCACGCACCCGTGAGACCACCTGCATGGCCAGCAGAGAATGGCCCCCCCGTTCGAAGAAGTGGTCCTCCCGGCCTACCCGCTCCACACCCAGCACCGACGACCAGATTCCCGCCAGCAGCTCCTCCACCGGTGTGCGCGGAGCCGCGTAGCCCTCGCCGGCAGCGCCCTCCGGTTTCGGCAGCGCCTTGCGGTCGACCTTGCCGTTGGGGGTCTGCGGCAGCGACTCCAGGAAGACGAAGGACGACGGCACCATGTACTCCGGCAGCCGCTCGCCCAAAGCCCGGCGCAGCTCCGGCACCGGGATCTCCCCCACCACATAGGCCACCAGGCGGCGGTCTCCGGGCACGTCCTCGCGCGCCACCACCACCGCGTCGCGCACCCCGGGCCGGGCCAGCAGCGCCGTCTCGATCTCCCCCAGCTCGATGCGGAAGCCCCGCACCTTCACCTGATGGTCCAGACGGCCCAGGAACTCCAGCTCCCCGTCCGGCCGGAAGAGCACGCGGTCTCCCGTGCGGTAGAGGCGGGCCCCTGGCTCGGCGCTCCAGGGGTCCGGGATGAACCGCTCGGCGGTCAGATCCGGACGGCCCAGGTAGCCCCGCGCGAGACCCGCGCCGCCGAGCAGCAGCTCTCCGGGAACCCCCACTGGCACGGCCCGCAGATACCGGTCGGCGACCCGCGCCTCAGCGTTCCGTACGGGCCGGCCGATCGGCACCTCGCGCCCCTCGGCGATCTCCCCCAGGGGGCCGGTCAGATCGGCCATGGTCGCGACCACGGTCGCCTCGGTGGGGCCGTAGGTGTTCACCAGGCGTACCCGGGGGCCCACGGTCCGCCGCCAGCCGGCGACTCGCCGCGGCAGCGCCCTTTCCGAGCCGAGGATGACCAGACGCAGGGAGCCCGGCAGCAGGGACGGCTCCGCCTCCACCGCCGCGGCCACCTCGTGCCAGTAGGACATCGGCAGGTCGGCCACCGTGATCCCGTTCTCGCCGCAGCTCTCCAGGAACCCGGAGACGGAGCCGAGCATCGCCTCGGTCCGCAGCACGAGCGTCGCGCCACGGCTCAGGCAGGGGAAGATCTCCTCCACGCTGGCGTCGAAGCTGATCGAGGCGAACTGCAGGACCCGGTCGCCGGGAGAGATGTCGAAGATGTCCGCCGCCACCCCGGTGTAGTTGACGAGCGAGCGGTGGGTGACCGCCACCCCCTTGGGCCGGCTGGTCGAGCCGGAGGTGTAGATGACGTAGGCCGCGTTGGCGGGATCGATCCTCACCGCCGGGGCGCCCGCGGAGAGGGCCTCTTCCTCCCTTAGGCGGACCACGCTCCCGGCGAAGGCCGGCAGCTCGGGGAGGAGCGCCTCCTGCGCGACGAGCACCGGCGCCGCCGCGTCCTCCAGCATAAAGCGGAGCCTCTCGGCGGGATAGGAGGGGTCCAGCGGCAGGTAGGCGCCGCCCGCTCCCAGGATGCCGAGCATGCCGACGATCATCTCCAGCGAGCGCTCGCAGAAGAGACCGACCCGGACCTCGGGACCGACGCCGAGGGCGCGCAGCCGCGCCGCGAGCCCGCCGGCGCGCGCCGCGAGCTCGCCGTAGGTGAGGCGTTCGCGGCCGAACGTCACGGCGACTGCCTCCGGCCGCCGCGCCGCCTGCCCGGCGATGAGCTCGTGGACGCAGCGGTCCAGGCCGCGGGGGACCCGCTCTCCCTGGATCTCGACCAGCAGCTGCCGGCGCTCCGGCCCGGTCAGCAGCTCGATCTCCGAGATCCGCCGCCGCGGGTCCACCACGGCCTCGCGCAGGAGGATCTCGAGATGCCCGGCCATGCGGGCCACCGTGCCGGCGTCGAACAGGGCCGTGCGATACTCGAAGGCGCCGTGGAAGGCTTCGCCGTCCTCCTCGAAGGCGAGCGAAAGGTCGAGCTTCGCGGTCTCCGCCGGGAAGTCCAGGGGAGCTGCGGCAAGACCGGCGAACGACTGGCGGAGCACCGGCCGCTGGAGCGAGAAGAGGACCAGGAAGAGGGGGGACCGGCCGGGATCGCGGCCGCGCTCCAGGCGGGCGACCAGGAGATCGAACGGCAGCTCCTGATGGGCGAACGCCTCGAGCACCCCGGACCGGGTCCGCGCCACGGCGGCGCCGAAGCCGGGCTCCCCCGACAGGTCGGCCCGCAGCACGAGCGTGTTGACGAACAGCCCCACGAGGCCCTCGGTCTCCAGGCGGTCCCGGCCGGCGACCGGCGTGCCGGCGCAGAGGTCCTCCTGCCCGGAATAGCGGGCCAGCAGGACCTGGAACGCCGTCAGGAGGACCATGAACGGGGTTGCCCCCTCGGCCCGGCCGAGAGCGCGCAGCGCCGCCACCGTCTCTTCATCGACGGCGAACCGGTAGACCGCTCCGCGGTCGTCCTGCCAGGCGGGGCGCGGCCGGTCGGCCGGCAGCGCGATCAGGGGTGGAGCGCCAGCGAGGCGCTCCGTCCACCAGGCGAGGTGGCGCTCGATCTCCCGGCTCTCCAGCCACGAGCGCTGCCAGAGGGCGTAGTCGGCGTAATGGATGGGGAGGGCGGGCAGGGGGAGACCCTGGTAGAGGGCCTCGAGATCCCGGACCAGCACCCCGAGCGACCACTCGTCGCAGGCGATGTGGTGGACGGCGCCCACCAGGTCGTGCAGGCCGCTCTCCAGCCGCAGCAGGGCCATCCGCACCACCGGTCCGCCGGAGAGGTCGAACGGGCGGCTGGCCTCTTCGCGGGCCAGGCGGCGGGCGGCCTCCGCGCGAGCCCCCTCCGGCAGGGCGGAGAGATCGACGACCGGCAGATTCCAGGGGCCGGGCTCCGCCACGCTTTGGATCGGCTCGCCGCCGCGCTCGGCGTAGCGGGTTCGCAGGACCTCGTGGCGCCGGAGCAGCTCCGCCAGCGCGCTCCCGAGAGCCGCGGGCGCCAGGTCTCCCGAGAGCCGCAGCCCCAGGGGCATGTTGTAGACCGGGTTGTCCGGATCGAGGCGATCGAGGAACCAGAGCCGCCGCTGGGCATGAGAGAGGGGCAGGTCCTCGGGCCGCTCGCCACGGACGATGGGCGGCGGCGCTCCCATCCCCTCCCGGCGGGCTGCCTCGATCCGCTCCGCCAGGGCCCTTACCGTGGGCTCCTCGAAGATTCGGCGGACGGGCAGCTCGACGCCGAAGAGGTCGCGGACGCGGGCCAGCACCCGCACGGCCAGCAGCGAGTGGCCGCCGAGGGCGAAGAAGTCGTCCGTGGCGCCCACCCGCTCGAGGCCCAGCACGTCCGCCCAGACCGAGGCCAACAGCTCCTCGGCCGGGCCCCGGGGCTCCACGTACCCCTCCCGCTCCCCCTCCATCTCCGGCTCCGGCAGCGCCTTGCGGTCCACCTTACCGTTGGGCGTGCGCGGCAGCTCGGAGAGCACCACGAACGCCGACGGGATCATGAACTCCGGCAGCCGCTCCCCCAGGGCCGAGCGCAGCGCGGAGGCCTGGAGATCCGCGCCACTCTCCGGCATTAGATAGGCCACCAGACGGCGCTCGCCCGCCCCGTTCTCGCGCGCCAGCACCACCGCCTCGCGCACGCCCGGGCAGGCCCCCAGCGCCGTCTCCACCTCCCCCAGCTCGATGCGGAAGCCCCGCACCTTGACTTGGTGGTCCAGACGGCCCAGGAACTCGATCTCCCCGTCCGGCAGGTAGCGCGACAGGTCCCCCGTCCGGTACAGGCGCGTTCCGGGACGCTCGCTCCACGGGTCCGGAACGAAACGCTCCGCCGTCAGCTCCGGCCTGCCCAGGTACCCCCGCGCCAGCCCCTCGCCTCCCAGGCACAGCTCTCCGGGCACCCCCACCGGCGACGGCGAGAAGCCCGCCCCCACCACCCGCGCCCAGGTGCCCGGAAGCGCCCGGCCGATCGTCGGCTCCCGGCGCGACGACAGCGGCACCTGCGTCCCGGTCGAGTAGGTCGTGTCCTCCGACGGACCGTACAGGTTCAGCACCCGCTCGACTCCCGGAAGCTCCGCGATCCGGTCCACCAGCGAGCGCCGCAGCGGCTCGCCCGCCAGATTTACCACCCGCACCGAGGAAGGCACACCGCCCAGCCGTACCAGCTCTGCCATCGCCGACGGCACCGTGTTGATCAGCGTCACCTCGCCCCGCGCGGGCAACCCCGGCAGCGCCAGGGCGTTCTCCCCCAGCACCACCGCGCCCCCTCGCGACAGCGGCACGAACAGCTCGAACACCGACAGGTCGAAGCAGATCGAGGTGCCCGCCAGCACCCGCGCCGTCTCCGCCTCCGGAAACTCGCGACAGGCCCAGCGCACCAGCGCCACGGCGCTGCGGTGCTCGATGGCCACCCCCTTCGGGCGCCCCGTCGAGCCCGAGGTGTAGATGGCGTAGGCCAAGTTGCCCGCCGATGTCGGCGTTCCGCCCGGCCCCGGCTCCATCTCTCCGCCCGTCTCCTCCACCCGCAGCGTCGCCAGCCCCAGGGGAGGCAGCCGCTCCTCCAGCTCCCGCTCGGTCAGCACCACCCGCGCTCCGCTGTCGGTCAGCGTCATCGCCACCCGCTCGCGCGGATAGGCCGGATCGAGTGGCACGTAGGCGCCGCCGGCCTCGAGGATGCCCAGCAGGCCCGCCACCAGCCAGGAGGAGCGCGACAGGAACACCCCCACCAGCGACTCCGGCCCCACTCCCAGGGCTCGCAGGCGGCCCGCGACGCCGCGCGCCCGCAGCGCCAGCTCCCGGTAGCTGAGCCGCTCCTCTCCCACTACCAGGGCCAGAGCCCCGGGCGTGCGCTCCGCCTGGCGCTCGAACAGCTCGTGCAGGCAGCCCTGCGCCCCGGTCGTCCCGGTGTCGCTCCACTCCCGCAGCGTCTGGTGCGCCTCCGCCTCCGAGAGCAAACCGATCTCCCAGAAGCTCCGCTCCGGCTCCGCCAAGCCCCCTTCCAGCAGACGCTCGAAGTGGCCCAGCAACCGCCGCGCCGTCGTGGCCTCGAACAGGTCCGTGCTGTACTCCAGCCACCCCCGCAGACCCCCGACTTCCTCGAACAAAGCCAGCGTCAGGTCCAGCTTCGAGGTGCGGGACTCGACCCGCAGGACCTCGACCTCCAGCCCCGGCAGCTCCAGGGCGGGCAGCGGCGCGCTCTGCAGGACCAGCATCGCCTGAAAGAGCGGCGAGCGGTCCAGGCCGCGCAGGGGATCGATCACCTCGACCAGCTTCTCGAACGGCAGGTCCTGGTGCCCGAAGGCGTCCAGGGCCATCTTGCGGGCCCGGCCGAGCAGCTCGCGGAAGCCGGGGTCCCCCGTCAGGTCTGCCCGCAGCACGAGGGTGTTGACGAAGAAGCCGACCATCGGCTCGAGCTCGGCCCGCGGACGGTTCGCGCCCGGCGAGCCGATCGCGAGGTCGGTCTGCCCGCCGTAGCGCGCGAGCAGGGCCGCGAAGGCCGCGAAGAGGGCCATGAAGGGGGTCGCGGACTGCTGGCGGGAGAGCGCGCGCAGACGCTCCGCGAGCTCCGGCGAGAGGCGGATCTCCAGCTCGGCTCCCCGCGAGCTGCGCACCGGGGGGCGCGGCCGGTCGGTAGGCAGCTCCAGCAGCTCGGGCAGGCCCGCGAGCCGCCGGCTCCAGGAGGCGGCGAGATCCGACAGCCGCGGCGCCAGCGCCTCGCGCTGCCAGACGGAGTAGTCGGCGTACTGCACAGGCAAGTTCGGAAGCTCCGGCCTCCGGCCCTCCGACAGCGCGCGGTAGGTCTCGGCGACCTCCGCGAACAGCACGCCGAGCGACCAGGCGTCCGCCGTGATGTGGTGGAGGACGGCGACGATCCAGTGCTCCGCGCCGCCTAACCGCAGGGCGGCCAGCCGCAGCAGGGAGCCGCGCGCAAGGTCGAACGGCGCGGCAGCCAGCTCCCGGGCGGCCGTCGCGGCCTCCCGCCGGGCGGCGGCGGCCGGGAGGGCCGTCAGGTCGATCCGGGGCAGCTCCAGTCCAGATGGCTCGCCGACGATCTGCACGGGGCGGCCGTCCGCCAAGCCGAAGCGGGTGCGCAGCACCTCGTGCCGCCGGACGGACATCTCGAACCCCGCGCGCAGCCGGCCGAGGTCAAGATCCCCGCTCAGGGCGAGCACCACCGGTACGTTGTACGTGGGATCGCCGGGGCTCAGCCGGTCGAGGAACCAGAGGCGCTCTTGGCCGAAGGAGAGCGGCAGCAGACCGCCGCGGCCGGCCCGGCGGATGGGCGGCGCGGCGGGCGCCGGCCCGCGCCGCTCGTCCAGGCGGGCGGCCAGGGCTCTCACCGTGGGCTCCTCGAAGATTCGGCGGACGGGCAGCTCGACGCCGAAGAGGTCGCGGACGCGGGCCAGCACCCGCACGGCCAGCAGCGAGTGGCCGCCGAGGGCGAAGAAGTCGTCCGTGGCGCCCACCCGCTCGAGGCCCAGCACGTCCGCCCAGACCGAGGCCAGCAGCTCCTCGGCCGGGCCCCGGGGCTCCACGTACCCCTCCCGCTCCCCCTCCATCTCCGGCTCCGGCAGCGCCTTGCGGTCCACCTTACCGTTGGGCGTGCGCGGCAGCTCGGAGAGCACCACGAACGCCGACGGGATCATGAACTCCGGCAGCCGCTCCCCCAGGGCCGAGCGCAGCGCGGAGGCCTGGAGATCCGCGCCACTCTCCGGCATTAGATAGGCCACCAGACGGCGCTCGCCCGCCCCGTTCTCGCGCGCCAGCACCACCGCCTCGCGCACGCCCGGGCAGGCCCCCAGCGCCGTCTCCACCTCCCCCAGCTCGATGCGGAAGCCCCGCACCTTGACTTGGTGGTCCAGACGGCCCAGGAACTCGATCTCCCCGTCCGGCAGGTAGCGCGACAGGTCCCCCGTCCGGTACAGGCGCGTTCCGGGACGCTCGCTCCACGGGTCCGGAACGAAACGCTCCGCCGTCAGCTCCGGCCTGCCCAGGTACCCCCGCGCCAGCCCCTCGCCTCCCAGGCACAGCTCTCCGGGCACCCCCACCGGCGACGGCGAGAAGCCCGCCCCCACCACCCGCGCCCAGGTGCCCGGAAGCGCCCGGCCGATCGTCGGCTCCCGGCGCGACGACAGCGGCACCTGCGTCCCGGTCGAGTAGGTCGTGTCCTCCGACGGACCGTACAGGTTCAGCACCCGCTCGACTCCCGGAAGCTCCGCGATCCGGTCCACCAGCGAGCGCCGCAGCGGCTCGCCCGCCAGATTTACCACCCGCACCGAGGAAGGCACACCGCCCAGCCGTACCAGCTCTGCCATCGCCGACGGCACCGTGTTGATCAGCGTCACCTCGCCCCGCGCGGGCAACCCCGGCAGCGCCAGGGCGTTCTCCCCCAGCACCACCGCGCCCCCTCGCGACAGCGGCACGAACAGCTCGAACACCGACAGGTCGAAGCAGATCGAGGTGCCCGCCAGCACCCGCGCCGTCTCCGCCTCCGGAAACTCGCGACAGGCCCAGCGCACCAGCGCCACGGCGCTGCGGTGCTCGATGGCCACCCCCTTCGGGCGCCCCGTCGAGCCCGAGGTGTAGATGGCGTAGGCCAAGTTGCCCGCCGATGTCGGCGTTCCGCCCGGCCCCGGCTCCATCTCTCCGCCCGTCTCCTCCACCCGCAGCGTCGCCAGCCCCAGGGGAGGCAGCCGCTCCTCCAGCTCCCGCTCGGTCAGCACCACCCGCGCTCCGCTGTCGGTCAGCGTCATCGCCACCCGCTCGCGCGGATAGGCCGGATCGAGTGGCACGTAGGCGCCGCCGGCCTCGAGGATGCCCAGCAGGCCCGCCACCAGCCAGGAGGAGCGCGACAGGAACACCCCCACCAGCGACTCCGGCCCCACTCCCAGGGCTCGCAGGCGGCCCGCGACGCCGCGCGCCCGCAGCGCCAGCTCCCGGTAGCTGAGCCGCTCCTCTCCCACTACCAGGGCCAGAGCCCCGGGCGTGCGCTCCGCCTGGCGCTCGAACAGCTCGTGCAGGCAGCCCTGCGCCCCGGTCGTCCCGGTGTCGCTCCACTCCCGCAGCGTCTGGTGCGCCTCCGCCTCCGAGAGCAAACCGATCTCCCAGAAGCTCCGCTCCGGCTCCGCCAAGCCCCCTTCCAGCAGACGCTCGAAGTGGCCCAGCAACCGCCGCGCCGTCGTGGCCTCGAACAGGTCCGTGCTGTACTCCAGCCACCCCCGCAAACCCCCGACCTCCTCGAACAAAGCCAACGTCAGGTCCAGCTTCGAGGTACCGTTGTCGACCTCCTCCAGCCGCAGCTCGAGGCCGGGGAGGGCGAGGGAGAAGCTCGACATTCTGGAGGGCGAGCATCACCTGGACGAGCGGCGCGCGGGAGAGCGACCGGCCCACCGCCAGCTCCTCCACCAGCTTCTCGAACGGCAGCTCCCGCAGCGCCATCGCGTCCAGGGCGCCGGCCCGGGCGCGGCGGACCAGCTCGCGGAAACCGGGCTCCCCCGCGGCGTCGAGGCGCAGCACCAGGGTGTTGACGAAGCAGCCGACCAGCGGCTCGATCTCGAGCAGGTCCCGGTTGGCGCTGGGGAAGCCGAGGACGAGGTCGGTCTGGCCGCTCCAGCGCGCGAGCAGGGCGCCGAAGGCGGCGGCGAGGACGGCGAAGGGCGTCGCCCCCTCGCGCTCGCAAAACCGGCGCAGGGCGGCCATCCGGGAGGGGTCCAGGCACCAGGGCAGCCGCCTTCCCCGCAGGCTCTGCTCCGCGGGCCGGCGGCGGTCGGCAGGCAACTCCAGGTTGGGCGGCGAGGCGAGCCGTTCCCGGGCGGCGGCGAGCAGCCGTTCGAGCTCCTCGCCCCGCAGCCGCTCCCGCTGCCAGACCGCGAAATCGGCGTACTGCAGGGGCAGCTCCGGGAGCGGCGAGGGGCGGCCGGCCAGGAACGCCTCGTAGAGCGCCGCCAGCTCGCCGGCCATCAGGCGCGAGGACCAGCCGTCGGAGACGATGTGGTGGAGCGCCAGCACCAGCGCGCCCTCCTCCGGGCCCGCGGTCAGCAGGAGCGCGCGCAGCAGCGGCCCGTGCGCGAGGTCGAACGGCCGCTCGGCCTCCAGCCGCGCCAGCCGCTCGCGCTCCTCCGCCCGCCGTACGGCGGGGAGCCCGGAGAGGTCGACCTCGGGGAGGGGCAGCTCGGTTCTCTCCTGGACCACCTGCAACGGCCTTCCCCGGAAGGCCACGAACACCGTGCGCAGGATCTCGTGGCGGCAGGCGATCTCCCGCAGGGCCGCACGCAGGACGGCGCTCTCCAGGGGACCACGTAGCGCGATCGCGCCGGCAATGTTGTAGGCGGGCTCCCCGGGGCTCAGCCGGTCGAGGAACCAGAGCCGCTGCTGGGCGAAAGAAAGCGGGAAGGCGCCGAACTCGGCCCCCTGCTCCTCCAGCAGGGCGCCGAGCAGCTCGGCCTGCTCCGGGGAGAGCGCGCCGGCATCGGCGATCAGCAGCTCGGGATTCACGACGCCTCCCCCCGTCCGGCGAGCCGGCGTCGCGCCTCCTCCGGCGACAACTTCCCGACCTCGGCCAGGAGCTGCCCCAGGTTCCCGGTACCCCGCCGCGCCGGACCCAGGACGGGCTGCGGAGCCGCCGGGGCGCTGCGGGCGAGGGCCGAGGCCAGCTCCTCGAGGACCGGATGCTCGAAGAGCAGGCGGACCGGGATCTCGAGTCCCATCACCTGACGGATGCGCGAAACGAGCTGCACGGCCAGCAGCGAGTGCCCGCCCAACTCGAAGAAATCGTCCCGCAGGCCGACCCGCTCCAGCCGGAGCAGCTCGGCCCAGATCCGCGCCAGCGACTCCTCCAGCGGGGTGCGTGGCGCCACGAAGTCGCGCTCCAGGGCCCCCGCGGGCGGCGGCAGGCCCGCCCGGTCGACCTTGCCGTGGGCCGAGAGCGGGAGCGCGGGCAGGCGGACGAAGGCCGAGGGGACCATGGCGTCCGGCAGCTCCCGCCGCAGGAAGAGCCGCAGGTCCCCGTCGGTGACCTCCCCGTGGCCCGTGAAGTAGGTCACCAGGCGCTGGTCCCCCGGCGTGTCCTCGCGCAGCGCCGCCACGGCGCGGACGACCTCCGGATGCCGCTCGAGCGCAGCCTCGATCTCCCCCAGCTCCACGCGGTGCCCGCGCACCTTCACCTGGTGGTCGGCGCGGCCCAGGTACTCGAGGCAGCCGTCCGGCAGGTGCCGGGCCAGGTCCCCCGTGCGGTACATCCGGCCTCCGGGGGACGGGTTCTCGGGGTCGGGCACGAACCGCTCCGCCGTCAGCGCCGGCCGGTTGAGATAGCCCCGGCCGACCCCGGCGCCGGCAATGCACAGCTCGCCGGAGGCCCCGACCGGCACCGGCGACAGCCGGCGGTCCAGCAGCCGGACCCGCACGTTCGGCAGCGGCCGGCCCAGGACCGGCCGGCGCGATCCCTCGCCGACGGCGCAGGCGGCGGTATCCACCGTGCACTCGGTCGGGCCGTAGACGTTGTGGAAGGCCGTGCGCCGGTCGGCCGCCAAGCGCGCCCACAGGGCCTCGCCGATCGCCTCGCCGCCGACCAGGGCCAGCGCGGGCGGGAGCTCGCCACGGTCGAACAGGCCGGCAGCCAGCAGCAGGGAGAGCTGCGAGGGGGTGCAGTCGAGGACGTCGAGAGGGCGCTCACGCAGGAAGGCGAGGAGCCGCTCGCCGTCCCGGCGCACGTCGTCCGGCAGGACGTGGAGGGTGTGGCCGCGCAGGAGCTGCACCACCTGCTTGACCGAGGCGTCGAAGGCCAGCGAGGCGTTCACGCTGACTCGTAGCGGCGCGGGCCGCCCCTGGTAGACGGCGAGCTCCAGCGCCTGGACGAGGTTGGCCACCGAGCGGTGCTCGATCAGGGTCCCCTTGGGCCGGCCGGTCGAGCCGGAGGTGTAGATGACGTAGGCCAGATTCTCCGGCCCCGCCTCCTCCCCATGGACGGACAGCTCCGCCTCCCCGGAGGGGCGGTCGAGCAGGACGGTCCGCGCAGCGCCGGCGGGCAGCCGGGGGAGCAGGCGCTCCTGGGTCAGCAGCACGCCCGCCCGCGAGTCCTCCAGGATGAAGGCCAGACGCTCGCGCGGGTACTCCGGGTCCAGGGGGAGATAGGCGCCACCGGCCTGGAGCACCCCCAGGATGCCCACGATCGCCTCCACCGAGCGCTCCACACAGAGGGCAACCACGGCCTCCGGCCCGACCCCCAGGGACCGCAGCCGGCCGGCGAGCGCTTCCGAGCGCCGGGCGAGATCGGCGTATGTGAGCCGCTCGTCGCGGAAGACCACGGCCGGCCGCTCCGGGGTCCGCCGGGCCTGCTCCGCGAACATCCCGTGGATCGTCCCGGCGGGTGCCGCGGCCGGGGCCGGGTTCCATTCGCGGGCGATCTGGTGGGCCTCGGCCTCGCCGAGCAGCGGGAGGGCCGAAACGGGGGCCCCGGGATCGGCGGCGATCCCGGCGAGCAGGCGCTCGAGGTGTCGGCCCAGGCGCTCCACGGTGGCGGGATCAAAGAGATCGCGGCGGTAGACGAGGGTGATGCGCAGCCGCTCCGCCTCCTCCCGCAGCAGCAGGGTGAGGTCGAACTTGGCGGCGCCGTTGTCTACGTCCAGCAGCTCCGCCCGCAGACCGGGGAGGGCGAGGTCTAGCCCCACGGCGTTGAAGAAGGAGAGCATCACCTGGAAGAGAGGGGTACGGCCGGGGGCCCGCTCTGGCTGCAGCTCCTCCACCAGACGCTCGAAGGGGAGGTCCTGGTGGGCGTGGGCGGCGAGGACCGTCTCGCGCAGCCGCCGCAGCAGGGTCTCCACCGTGGGATCGCCGGCGAGATCGGCGCGCAGGACGAGGGTGTTGACCAGGAAGCCCACGATCCCTTCGGTCTCCACCCGCTCGCGAGTGGCGACCGGCGAGCCCAGGGCGAAGTCCTCCTGGCCCGAGTGGCGGGAGAGCAGCGCCGCGGTGCCGCCGAGCAGGGTGATGAAGGGGGTCACGCCCAGGGCACGGCTCACCTCCCGCAAGCTTCCAAGGAGACCGGCGGCGAGCTCCAGCCGGCGGCTCCCCGCGGCCGGCACGGCGGCCGTGCGCGGGCGGTCGGCGGGCAGGGCGAGCGGCGGCAGGCCGGCAAGCCGCTCCCGCCAGTAGGCGAGCAGGTGGTCGAGCCGCGGGCCGGTAAGCAGGCGGCGCTGCCAGAGCGCGAAATCGGCATACTGCGGGGCCGACGGCAGGGCCGCGGGCTCTCCCCCAGCCGCCGCCGCGTAGAGGGTTGCCAGCTCGCGGAAGAGCACCTGGAGCGAGAGCCCGTCGGAGACGATGTGGTGCATCGTCAGCAGCAGGACGCTCTCCTCTTCCGCCAGGCGCAGCAGACAGACTCGCAGCAGCGGCGGCCGCGCCAGATCGAAGGGGCGGCCCGCCCCGGCGGCGAGCGCGGCGGCGGCCGCGGCATCGCGCGCCGGCCCGGGGAGCGCGGAGAGGTCCACTTCGGCGAGCGCCACCTCCACCTCCGGGAGGATCTCCTGGCGGGGCTCTCCGTCCACCGCCGGGAACCCGGTGCGTAGCGACTCGTGGCGGCGCACCTCCTCGCCCAGGGCGGCGGCGAGCGCCGCGGTCCGCGGGCGGCCGGTCAGGCGCAGCGCCCCGGGGACGTTGTAGGCCGGACTCTCCGGCTCCATCTGGTGCAGGAACCAGAGGCGCTGCTGGGCGAAGGAGAGCGGAAGCGCTCCGCCGCGCAGCGCCGGCTCGAACCGCGGCGGCGCTTCCCCGGCGGCCAGTGCGATCCGCCGGGCCAGGGCGGCCGGGCTCGGAGCCTGGAACAGGTCGCTCAGCGGCAGCGACGCCCCCAGGGAGCGCCGCACCCGGGCGAGCAGCCGGGAGGCCAGGAGCGAGTGGCCGCCGAGAGCGAAGAAATCGTCCTCCGGACCCACCCGGTCGAGGCCGAGGACCTCGGCCCAGATCCCAGCCAGGAGCTCCTCCACGGGGCTGCCGGGGAGGGCCCCCGCGGGCCCCGCCTCCCCGCGCCAGTCGGGCGCCGCCAGGGCGCCCCGGTCCACCTTGCCGTGCGGGGTGAGGGGAAAGGCCTCCAAGGCCACGAAGGCCGCCGGGATCAAGGGCTCCGGGAGGGTGCGGGCGAGATGCGCGCGCAGCTCCGCCGGCGCGGGGGGCTCCCCCTCGCAGGTCAGGTAGGCGGCCAGGCGGTGGTCACCCGGCGCGGCCTCCCGGGCCAGCACCACTGCCTGCTGCACCCGTGGATGCGCCTCCAGGGCCGCCTCGATCTCCCCCGGCTCGATCCGGAACCCCCGGACCTTGACCTGGTGGTCGCGGCGGCCCAGGAACTCCAGATCGCCGGACGGCCGGCGCCGGGCCAGGTCGCCGCTCCGGTAGAGGCGCTCCCCGGGCAGGGCGGAGAATGGATCGGGCACGAACCGCTCGGCCGTCAGGTCCGGCCGTCCGTGGTAGCCGCGCGCCACCCCGGCGCCGCCGATCAGGATCTCGCCGACCGTGCCAAGCGGCGCCAGCCGTCCCGCGGCGTCGAGCAGGTAGACGCGGGTGCCGGCGAGGGGGAGGCCGATCGTGGGCGCCCCCTCCGCGCCCGGGGGAAGCTCGGCGAAGGTCGAGTAGGTCGTGGTCTCCGACGGGCCATAGAGGTTGAGCAGGCGGCGCACCGCCGGGGTGGCGTGCAGCCGCTTCACGAGGGAGGCCGCGAGCGCCTCCCCCGCCAGGTTGACCGTCACCCCCGCGCCGGGGAGGGCCTCGCGCTCCAGCAGCTCGGCGATGGCCGAGGGCACGGTGTTGACCAGCGTGACCTCCGGCGCGGCGGCGAGCTCCGGCAGCGCCAAGGCGTTCGCGGCGAGGATCACCCGGCCACCCCAGGAGAGCGGCACGAAGAGCTCGAAGACCGACAGGTCGAAGCCGGTCGAGGTCGCGGCCAGCACGCCCGCCAGCTCGCGGTCGGAGAAGACGCCGCGGGCCCAGGCCACGAACGCCGCCGCGTTGCGGTGGGCGATGGCGACCCCCTTGGGGCGGCCGGTCGAGCCCGAGGTGTAGATCAGGTAGGCCAGGCTCTCGGGGTGGGCGGTGGGCGCCGGGTCGGCCTCGCTCTCGGCCGCCAGGGCCGGCCCCTCCCGGTCGAGTAGCACCAGCCGCTCCGGGCGGCGCGGCAGGCGTGGCAGGAGCCCCTCGCGGGTGATCAGCACCTCCGCGTCGGCGTCCTCGAGCAGCCAGGCCAGGCGCTCCCCCGGATAGGCGGGATCGAGCGGCAGGTACCCCGCCCCGGCTTTGAGGACGGCCAGGAGCGCCACCACCAGGTCGGCGGTGCGCTCGAGGTGAACGCCGACGGCGCCGTCCGGACGGACGCCGAGCCGCCGAAGGCGGTGGGCCAGCCGGTTCGCCCGGCGGTTGAGCTCGCCGTAGGTCAGCCGCTCGGCCCCGGCGACCAGCGCCTCGGCCTCCGGCATCGCCGCGGTCCGGGCCGCGAAGCGGTCGTGCAGGCAGCCCTGCGACGCCAGCCCGGGGCCGTGGCTCGCCTCCAGGATCTGCCACTGCTCCGCGGAAGTGAGCAGCGGCAGGTCACCCACCGGCCGGCCGGTGTCCACGGGGAGGGCGGAGAGCAGGACCTCCAGGTGGCCAAGCATCCGCGCGACCGCCGGCGGATCGAAGAGGTCACGGCTGTACTGGAGGGTCAGCAGGAGCCCGTCGCCGGCCTCCGCCGCTCCCAGGGTCAGGTCGAGCTGAGCCCGGTGCTCCTCCAGGGAGACTGACTCCAGCTCCATCCCCCCCAGGTCGAGCCGGACGCCCCCGGCGCCGAGCGCGATCTCGGCCAGACCGGCGGCGAGCCCCTCGGACGGCCGCCCGCGATGGAGCACGAACAGGGCCTGGAACAGGGAGGAGCGGGCGGCGTCGCGCCCGGGCTGCAGGCGCTCGGCGAGCAGCGGCAGGGGGAAGTCCTGATGCTCAAGCGCTCCGGCCACGGTCTCGCGGGTCCGCCGGAGCAGCTCGGCCACTGTCGGCTCCCCCTCCAGGCCGACCCGTAGCGCCACCGTCTGCACGCAGTAGCCCACCAGGTCCGCGAACCGGCGCCGGGTGCGCCCGGCGGCCGGCGAGCCCACCAGCAGGTCGAGCTGGCCCGTGTGGCGGTGGAGCAGCGCCGCGAAGGCGGCGAGGAGCACGGAGAAGAGTGTCGCCCCGGTGGCGCGTCCGGCCTCCCGCAGCCGCTCCGTGGCGGTGGAGCCCAGGCGCAGCGAAAGCGCGCCGCCGCGGTCCGAGAGGACGGTGGGCCGGGGACGATCGGTGGAGAGCGCGAGCGGCGGCAGCTCGCCGCCCAGGCGTTCCCGCCAGTAGCGCCAGGAGTGCTCCCCCGCCTCGCCGGCCAGCCGGCGCTCCTGCCAGCGGACGAAGTCGAGATAGCCCGCGGCTGGGGGCGGCAGTTCCGCCCACTCCAGGGTGCCGGTCTCCTGGAGATAGAGGCGGTCAAGTTCGCGCAGCAGCACGGCGGCGGAGGCGTAGTCCGCGGCGATGTGGTGAACCGCCAGCAGCAGGACGCGGCGGTCCGGCGCCGTCTCGTAGAGCCGCACCCGCAAAGGCGTCCCGCCGGACAGGTCGAACGGGCGGAAGGCCTCGGTCCGCAGCCGCGCCCGCAGCTCCTCCCCATCAAGGCCGGAGGCGCTCTCCACCCGGAAGTCGGGCGCAGCCTCGGCGAGGGGGGCCTGGAACGGCTCCCCCTCGCGCTCGCTGTAGACGGTGCGCAGGATGGTGTGGCGCGCCGTCAGCGTCTGGAGCGCCCGGCGAAGGGCTCCGGCGTCGACCGGGGAGGCGGTCGACACCGCCGCGGCAAGGTTGTAGGCGGCCCCCTCGGGAGCCCAGGCGTGCAGGAACCAGAGAGCCCGCTGGCCGTAGGAGAGCGGGAAGGTCTCTCCGGGCGCCATCGGTGCCACCGGCGCGCTTTCCTCCTCGTCCGCTGTCCCGGCGGCGTCCCCGGCGAGCCCGGCGGCGAGCTGCTCCAAGGTGATCCCCCCCATCAGGTCGGTCATCGCCACCCGCCGCCCCACCCGCGTCTCGGCGGCCTGCTGGAGCTCCGCGGCGGAGAGCGAGTCGAGCCCGAGGGAGGTCAGCGGCAGGCCGGGATCGATCCGCGACCGGGGCATCGAGAGCGCGCGGGCCGCCTCGGCGCGCAGGAGGCCGAGGATCGCCGCGGCCCGCCCCTCCGGCTCCAGCGCCTCCAAGTCCCAAGGCTCGGGGGGCATTCCGACGGCCTCCTCGTCCGCTTCCGCGCCCCGCAGGATGCCGCGGGCCACCACCGGCAGCTCGTCCGCCAGGTAGGCGGCGCGGCAGGCGCGCCGCTGGACCTTGCCGCTCGACGTCTTGAGCACCCCTCCGGGACGGAGCAGGACCACCTCGTGCACGCTCACCTCGTGCTCGCGCGCCACGGCGTCCCGGATCGCCTCCAGGATCGCCTCCGGCTCCGGCGCCCGGCGTTCCAGCTCCTGGAGCACCACCAGCCGCTCCTCGCCGCCGACCTCCACCGGGAAGCTGGCGCTGCAGCCGGGCCGCAGCGCCGGATGGCTGCGCTCCACCGTCAGCTCGATGTCCTGGGGATAATGGTTGCGCCCGCGCAGGATGATCAGGTCCTTGAGGCGGCCGGTGACGAACAGCTCGCCGCCGTCGACGAACCCCAGGTCCCCCGTGCGCAGGAACCTCCCGGCGCCGCCGAGCGTGGCGTCGAAGGTCTCCGCGCTGGTCTCGGGCAGCTCCCAGTAGCCGGCGGCCAAGCTCGGACCGGCCACCCAGATCTCCCCCACCCGGCCCGGCGGCAGCTCGGCTCCCGACTCCGGATCGACCACGGCCAGCCGCTGCCCGTGCCAGGCCGCGCCGCAGCCGACCAGCCGCCGCGCTCCCAGCGCGCCATCCGCAGCCGGCAGCGCCCGGTGCTCCTCGAGGGCCCCGCCGTCGAAGGCGCGCGGGGCGGGGCGCTCCCCCCGCGGCGGCCCGGCGACGAACAGCGTGGCCTCGGCCAAGCCGTAGCAGGGGTAGAAGGCCTCCCGCCGGAAGCCGTGGGGCGCGAAGGCCTCGGCGAAGCGGTCGAGGGTCTCGGCCCGCACCGGCTCGGCGCCGTTGAAGGCCACCCGCCAGGTCGAGAGGTCGAGCCCCTCCCGCTCGGCCGGCGGAATCCTCTGGACGCACAGCTCGTAGGCGAAGTTCGGCCCGCCGCTGGTCGTGCCGCCGTAGCGGCCGATCGCCTCCAGCCAGCGGCGGGGGCGCTGCAGGAAGGCGACCGGGGACATCAGCACGCAGCGCCCGCCCGAGTGGAGGGGCTGCAGCACGTTTCCGATCAGCCCCATGTCGTGGTAAAGCGGCAGCCACCCCACCACCACGGAGTCCGGACCCTGTCCGAAGGCGTCGCCGATCATAGCCTCGTTGTGCAGCAGGTTGCCGTGGGTGACGACGACCCCCTTGGGCGAGGCGGTGGAGCCCGACGTGTACTGCAGGAAGGCGGGGGTCGCGGGGGCGGGATCGAGCCCGTCCAGCCCTCGCCGGGAGCGATCCCCGGCAGGGCGTCGGCCGCCAGCCAGCGGGCCGCCGCGAGCTCCGGGATCCCGGCGGCGACCGGCTCCGCCGTGGCGGCGAGCAGCTCGGCGGTGGTCAGCACGGCGGCCGGCCGGGCGCTACGCGCGATGGCGGCGAGCCGCGGCTGGCCCCGGCGCGGATGGGGCGGATAGGCCGGCACGGCCATCGTCCCCGCGTACAGGCAGCCGAAGAAGGCGGCGATGAAGTCGAGACCGGCCGGAAAGAGGAGGAGCACCCGGTCGCCCGGCGCGCAGGTCTCGGCCAGTGCCGCGGCGATCCCCCGCGCCCGCCGGTCGAGCTCCGCGGCGGTGAGGCGGGCCGCCTTCTCCTCCCCCTCGTGGAGGAAGGTATAGAGCGGCAGGTCCGGGTCCTCGCCCACGCGCAGACGCAGCAGCCGGTTAAGGTTCGCCACGTCTCCGGAGCTCCGCTTCACGCCCGCAGCCCTGACGCCTTTAGCGCGAAGCCGCCGCCGGCGGCCTGGTGCTCCGCCCAGGAGCGGTCGTATTCGATCTGCCCGCAGTCGAGCTTGATCACGCGGTCGGCGACGTGGAAGTAGTGATCGTCGTGGCTGATGACGAAGACGGTCTTGCCGCGGCGCTTCAGCTCCGGAAGGATCTCCAGGTAGAAGATCTCCTTGAACACCGGATCCTGGTCCGCCGCCCACTCGTCGAACAGGTAGATCGCCCGGTCCTCTAGATAGGCGGTGAGCAGCGCCAGGCGCTTGCGTTCCCCCTGCGAGAGGTCGACCGAGGAGAGCGCTCCCCCCTCGACGCAGACCTTGTGGTCGAGATGCAGGCGCTGGAGGTACCGGAGGGCCTCCTCGTCGAGGTCCGCCCCGTCGAGCCCCAGCAGGTTCTCGAACAGGAAGAAATCGGCGAAGACCACCGAGAAGTGCTCCCGGTAGGCCTCCCGCTCCAGGTCGGTGACCGGGCGGCCCGCGAGCCGGACCTCCCCCGACTCGGGCGCGTACAGCCCCACCAGGAGCTTGGCGAGCGTGGTCTTGCCGCTGCCGTTGCCCCCCACCAGGAAGACCAGCTCGCCGGGCCGGAAGCTGAGGTCGGCCGGTCCGAGCAGGAAGCTCCCGCCCCCCCGGCGGTGGTAGGTGTGGGCGACCCCCAGCAGGTCCAGCCGCTCCCACGAGGCTCCGGCCGCCGCATCCGACTCGGCCTCAGGGGGCTCCGCGTCCAGCGACAGCCCGAGCTCCTCCACCGTGTCAACGGCCACCGCCGCGCGTGATAGGGCGGGTAGAGCGGTGAGGAACACCTCGATCGGCGCCAGCATCTGGAAGAGGATCACGGTGTAGCCGATCAGCGTCCGGTTCGACAGCGGCTCGAACCGGGGCATCACGAACACGATCAGCCCGACCAGGAGGTAGAACAGCATCTGCCCCCAGCTCGAGGTGAGGACGTAGGCCCTCTGCCCGCGCCGCTGGTCCTCCAGCAGCCCGCGCGTGCTGGTCTCGACCACGCCCAGGAAGGCGTTCCGCCGGCGCCGATGCATCTTCAGCTCCTTGGCGCCGTCGACCATCGAGCGGATCTGGCCGACCACGTCATTCCAGCGCAGGCGGGCCTTCCGCAGGTGCAGCAGCGCCCGGCGGATCGAGAAGTAGTAGGCGGCCATCGACACGGCGAGGTAGAGCACCACCCGCAGGAGCAGGCCGACGTCGAGCCAGGCCAGGTAGACGAGGCAGCTCGCCAGCAGTGAGGCCTGCATCAGCACGCCCGGCAGCAGGGCCATGGAGTCGACGATCGTGCCGATGTCGTTCGCCAGCACCGCCAGCAGGCGGGCGCCGCCGATCCGCTCGATCTGGCGCAACGGCGCGCGGAGCACCCGCCGGGAAAGCCGGAGGCGCAGCGCCAGCAGGGAGTTCTGGGAGAGGTCGAACAGGACCATCTGGGAGATGTAGCGACACGCCGGCAGGACGAGGCAGAGGGCAGCGAAGCCCCAGAGGGTGGCGGGCGTGGCCGGGCCGGCGCCGCTCAGGATGCGGATGAGCAACACGAGGACGCCCGCGCTCGCCGGGCCGCTCGCCAGGCCCAGCAGGACCACGAGCAGGATCCGCAGCTTCGGCTGCCGGACGTCCCGGGAGAGGCGGAGCAGAAAAGTTAGGAGGCGCAAGAGATCCCGCATCGGCAGCCGTCAGGTCCCGGAGGCTAGATCCGGACGCGCTCCTCGTGGACCGGCTCCGACATGCCGACGAGGATCTGGCGCGCGCCCGCGTAGGGGGCCCGGCCGTGCGCCACGAGCATGTTGTCGAGCATCAGCAGGTCCCCCTGCTGCCAAGGAAAGCTGACGGTCTCGGCGTGATAGGCGGCGCGGAGCTGGTCGAGCACCTCGGGCTCGATTGGAGAGCCGTCGCCGTAGTAGGTGTTCGCCGGCAGCTCGCCGTCGGCGAACTCCGCCAGCAGGGAGTCCCGCAGCGTCGGAATCCAGGGTCGAGACGTGGAAGAAGGTCGCGTGGTTGAACCAGACCATCTCTCCCGTCTTGGGGTGCCGGGAGACGGCCGACCGAACCGCACGGGTCCGGAGGCGGTCGCCGTCCTTCCACTCGACCTCGATCCCCTTGGTCCGGCAGTGCTGCTCGATCGCCTCCTTGTCGGTGCCCTGGAACACGGTCTGCCAGTCGAGGCCGAAGCCATCCCCGAAGTTGCGGACGTACATCCAGCGCCGGCTCGCGAAGCGGTCCCGGACCTCGGGCGGGATCCGCGCCAGGACCTTGCGGACGTCGGCGAGCGGGGTCTCTCCGCCCTTCTCGGGGGCTTGCCGGCAGAAGAAGAAGATCTTCAGCGGCCACTCCTGCTGGTAGGAGTTCTCGTTGTGCAGGAAGATCGGCTGGCTGGCCGGATAGTCCGTCGAGGTGTAGATGTTCCCCTTCACCGCGTGCCGCGGCGAGGAGCGCTCGCGGTACTCCAGCGACTCTCCGGCGACCGCCTGAATGAAGGTCTCCAGATGCTCGGGCTCGCTCAGGTTGAAGCCGCGGAAGAGAATGCCCCCGTGCTTGTGGAGCTTCTCCTCCAGCAGTTGCCGGTTCGACGACGCCCAGGCGGCGAGGTCGACCCCTGGGCTTGCCGGCTCCACCAGCAGCGGCAGATCTCCCGTGGGTAGCGAGCCGAACCCGACGAGCGCCTCGCTTGACACGGTGATCGCCCGCCGCCGGATTCCACTCAGGCTCTTCGGCGACGGGCTGGCGGGGATGGAAGCTCTCTTCAGACATTTCGATTCTCTCCTCAGTCCAGGAAGAACGTTCAGATCGCGAATTTCGGAGTACGCGCTACGCGGCCGGAGCTACCCTTCTCTCTGAAAACGATGTTCCGGCCTCCCAGAGGGATCGGACGTCGCCGAAGTGCGAACGCACCCAGTCGTCCGAAAACAGGGTGTCCAGGTAGCGCTCCCCCCGGTCGGGCAAGATCCCCACGACCACGGAGCCGGCGGGGATCCGCTCCGCGAGCTTCTCGATCGCGGACAGCACGCCTCCCGAGGAGCCGCCCGCGAAGATCGCCTCGCACTCCATCAAGCGGCGGCAGCCGACGACGCAATCGAGATCGCTGACGTGCACGCACTCGTGAACAAGGGCGGGCTCGCACAGCGGCGGCCGCAGACCGGCTCCCAGGCCAGGAATCATCCGCGGAGCCCGGAGGTCGCTAAAGATTACGCTGCCGAGGGCGTCGACGGCCACGATCCGGGTGTTCATTCTATGATCGCGGACGTACTCGCCGCAGCCGCGCAGGGTGCCGCAGGTGCTCGTCGGCACGAACACGAAGTCGACCTTCCTGCCGAGAGCGGTCGCAACCTCGTGCATGGTACTGTGGTAGTGTGAGCCCGAGTTCCTCATGTTGGCGTACTGGTTAGGCCAGAAAGCGCCAGGAATCTCGCGCAGGAGCTCCTGGACTCGCTCGATCCGCGCTTGGAGGAACTCACCCGTCGTGGCGTGCGGCTCGGAGACGAGATCGATTTCCGCGCCGTAGGCTCGCAGGATCCTAAGGTTCGCCTCCGTGGTCTTCAGGTCCACGACGCAGATGAAGCGCAGACCGTGGTAGCGGCAGGCTTGGGCGAGGCCGATCCCCATGTTGCCGGAGCTCGACTCGACCACCACTCCGTCTGGGAAGAGGAGGCCCGTGCTCAACGCGTGCTCGAGGATCCGCTTTGCCGGCCTGTCCTTGATGCTGCCCGCCGGATTGAGGGCTTCCAGCTTCGCGAGCACCGTGAGCTCCCCTGTCGGGGAAGTACCGGCTGAGGTGCACGAGGGGGGTCCCGCCCACGGCTCCGAGAATCCCCTCGCAGACCCGGCTGAGCGGGTTCGCGGGAAGCTCGCTGCTGGAGGAAAGCCCCTCTACGGTCAAGTCTAACTCTCTCAGGCTCATATAGCTACAGTCTCCTGCCTATAAGTCTCCTGCCTATAGTAGTGCACGAAATCAAAGACTCGTGACAGGACGGTGAAACTCTCCGCAACCCTGCCAAGAGAGCCGGAGGGACCGAGGCGGCTACAAGTCTGGCTCCGTCCGTCAAGCTCCCATGGATGGCAGAGACCCTACCGCCTCCAGATGAGGACACCCGGACGTGGCGAGAGCCAACCGCAACTGGCTGAGTCGCGGGAACGAGGGCTCGACGGCGAGCTTGGCCAGAGTCGCCTCCAGCGGCGCGCCCTCGTCGAGCGCGGTGTAGACGCTGCGGGCCACAGGGGAGCGGGGGGCACGGGGAAACGGGGAAATCATAGGCTGCCTTGAGTAGCCTCCGCTTGGCTGGCGCATGAAAACTTCCTTCTGGGTCTTGACCCGAGCGAAGCGGGTCTTCAAGAACTCGTCACAGATTTGGTGCTCGGACTTGCGCGGGCGGGGACAGTCTTGCCGCTGCAAGTAGAACCACAACATTGGGGACGACTCCGCCATTAAAAGATTGGTGACCTGCCAGCGCTCGTCATCTGCCAGTCGGTCGTAGAGATCCTGGAGCTGAGGGTCCGTGAGCTCGAGGTTCCAGTTGGCCTCGTCCTGGGTGCGGCTGTAGTGGTCATTGCAGAACGTCAGAAGCTCGAGGCCACATTGCCTGGCGGCTCTCTCCAACGACTCTACCGAGAAACTGTGCTCCACCGGCTGCAGTAGAAGATCGGCGAAGGCCGTATCGGACATGTCCTTGGTTGAAGTCAGGAAATGCGACATGAGGTTATCCCGGCGAAATATCTCCACCAGACGCCGGCCGACAGGCAGCTCCCGAGTCAAATCCGGCTTTGCCGGCTTCCCCAAGAGAAGCCATACCGCGTTCTGGAACGCAGAGGACAAGACACGATGGAACTGGTTGTACACCATGAGCTCAAGGATTCCCTCTGGCTTGAGGGCTCGCGCCAGACGAAGCAGCGGTTCCAGAGGATTGGCGTTGTGGTGAATCACGCCCGTGCATATGACGTGATCGAACTCGCCTTCGTAAGACACTTGGTTGATGCTTTCACGCCTAAGCTCGAGGTTCTCGAGTCCCAGGCTGCTCGCATTGGCTCTGCAAATCGCTAGGGATTCTGCCGAAAGATCCGAGCCCAGCACCTGTCCGCGCTGAAACCTGAGTGCCGTGAAGAGAGCCTGGTTGGTTCCGCAGCCCGCCACCCAAAGGCGAGGCTCTTGCGGCAATACAGGCTGGTCCCAATATCCGATGTCCTGGGACAACATGCGTGGCGCAAGATCCCTTCGCTGTATGCGCTCGAAGGATTGAGGTGGCCAGGGAAACTGGATCTTGCCGTAAAACTCGGAGTTCAGGTCGTCAACCGTACTCTGGTCCGTTGCGAAATGAAGGTTCTGAATACTCGTCATCAGCCTCTCCTAGACTTCCCTATCTCTATCTCGCGTCGGCAGTACGCAACCGGGCACCATGTGGTCACTCAGGTTGCAGCATCATTTCAATGTATTTAAAATACCTAAATATGTCAAGTCATCACATGAGGCCATAATGATCGGCTAGGGTCTGGAGCTGGGCCGGCTTACCGAAGTAGGGTACGACGGTGCTGCAGCCGGTCCGGGGGAAACGACAAAGGGGCAGGACCGGGGGGGGCTGATGATGGCGAGAATTGGGCGAAAGTGTCCCACGAATGCCCCGCAGGTCTGTCATCCTGAGTGTCGCTGGAGGACAGGGCTTCGCCTCGAGCTTTTTACCATATTGGCCCTCCTCCTCCGCGTCGGGCGCGTCGCGCCCGACGCCGTCTTCTCCGTCCATTTCTCCGGCAGAGCGAAAGGCTTGATCTACATTCGTTCACCTCCGGCCCCATCGGCCGGTCGAAGGCGGTGTGCGTGACCTACCGCACGGGATCCGGCTGGTCCGCTCCCCGCACTTCCGCACCAACGGCCGTGCGGGGACTGCCGGTCACCGGGTGTTCGAGCCTGGTGATGCCGCCGACGGCGGACGCGCCTCTTCGCAAGGACCGGCGGCGAGCGAGCCCGCGCCTGAGATGACTCTTGTGCTGCCCAAGCAGGAGGATCCACACAGCATTAGTCCCGTCAGTACCCCCAATAGGCCAGCCAGAATCAGCACGAGCGACATGCCCGCTCCGCTCCGGGCCAACATATGCCCCGGAACCATGGCGGGCTCGAAAAAGGCCAACGGGCTAGGCAGGGCCATCCATAGAGGAAACAAGGCCTCGGCCATCCTACGCATCACGCCGAACACCGGGCCCTGGACTTCGGGAGGCATTCTACAGGGTGGGGAGCGAGCCATGTTTTGCACGACGCGATACTCGCGTCTAGCAAAACGGCTCGCCTTCCCCTCGCGCTGCTCGGGTCAGGCGCGGGGCCTCACGTTGTTCCGCCCCTCCGAAAAAATTTCTTCCGAACCCCTCTGGATCACGCCGAATTCCGACGCTCTCCGCTTTAAGTTGCGGACTGCTTCGATCACCGACTCCGAGGGTCCTTATGCGTTTGAAGAAGCGTCCACCTGGCCGTCCATCCCTTCCGCTCAGCGAGCGGAGAGATTGCCAGCTTCCCTTGTACTTCTCCCGCCGCGAACTCCGTCTCTTGCGGCGTCGCGCGGACTACGCCGGACTGCCAGCTCACGCCTTCACCCGGGCTCTCGCCCTCTATGGCCGGATCGAGATTCCTCCGGTTCCGCGAGCGAACTACGCCGTGGTGGGCCAGTTGGGCCGGCTGGGCAACCTCCTCAATCAAGCCGTTCGCCAAGTGAACGCCGGCCGTCTCGCTCCGGAGCTTCGCCCGCTGATCGAGACCACATTTCAGATGCTCGCGGAGCTTCGACGGCAACTGGTGAGCGGCGAATGATGGCGAGCCTCCAAGCCGGGAAGGCTCTCCGAGGGCTCGGCCCCTTGGGTCAGGGATCGCGATGATCGGGATGATCTATCGCGGCGACGGCGCCCGGGGCCTTCTCGATTACCTCGCTAGCCAGGACGGGGCGCGGCTTCTGTCCACCAACCTCGACGGCGTGACGCCTCCCGAATTCAGTCGGCAGATCGGCGAGGTCCGTCGTCTCTATTTCCGCGAGCAGGTGGCGCATCCAGTCGCCCACATCATCCTGCGCCCTTCTCCGGGCGAGGACCTTACGGACGAGCAATGGGAGGACACTGCCCAGCTCGCCCTCGAGCGTTTGGGCTACGACTACTCCCCTTACGTCGCCTACCTCCATGACCATGGAGAGGGGCGCCATCTCCACGTCGCGACCTACCGCGTCAACTTCGAAGGGCGGCTGGTCAGCGACTCGAACGATCGCTTCAAGCTGATGGAGCTGGCCCGGGATCTCGAGCGGACCTACGGGCTCGAGGTTGCGACGAAGAAGAATCCCATTACTTTGACCCGGGCGGAGATCGAGCGCCGGTTGAGAGACCCCGGCCGCGAGGCGGCTCAACAATCCCTGCGGGATGCGATCGATCAGGCGGCCTCGCAGCACCAGACGGTGCGCGCGTTTCTTTCCGAGCTTCACCGCCTGGGAATTCAGGCGAACCTCAAGGTGGCGAGGAAGAGCGGAGCCGCTCAAGGGATCACCTTCACCCTTCCGGACGGCACGACGATCAAGGGCTCCGATCTGGGGAAGAAGTACTCGCTCGGGGCGCTCTGCAATCGACACGAGCTTCGCCTCGACCTCAAACCCGAGGGCCCTTACCTCGTCGCCTCGGCGATCAGCCAGCGCGAGTACAAGACCCTCGAGCGGGACGGCCTGGCGGCGGATGTTGCTGTCCGGTACGGCAGTCGCCGGACGCTCTACTGGCAGCTCCCTCCGGGGGACGAGGTCCCGTTCGTCGATCTCATCGCCTTGCGCCTTCCCCATCGGCTGCTGAGCTACGCCGATGAGCTTCCCTCGGCACCGATCGCTCCTCCCGACCTCGAGGGGCGAGCGCGCAAGGCTCAAGTCCTCTTGGAGCTTGCCGAGCGGGGGCCGTCGATTGCGGCGCCGCTTCCCCTTCCTGAGCCGGCCGAGCGGGCGAGGCAGGAATCGCCGGCCCACGCCAGAACCACGGCGGAGCGGGCGAGCGCTGTCAAACCCTCTCGACAGCCCTGCTGGAAACGTCCGCCCTTCACCCGGCCGACGCCGCCGAGTTGAGAGGCGAATACCACACCGCGATGCTGGAGGTGCTGAGCGCGCACCAGGAGCAGCCCCTGCGAGGCGCAGGAGCCGAAATTAGGCCGTACGAAAATTCGGCTGCAGGGATCGTCTCCGCTCCGGGCGAGCCTCGCCTGAGCGAGAACGCAGAATTTCGGCCTTACGAAACTCTGTCCACGAGGCAGCTCCTCGCGGAGTTGGAGGCCGCCCGGAGCGGCTCGCCCAGGGTCGAGGGCAGAAGACGAGAGCGTCGGGACCTGCTCTTCCAGGAGGCGAGCCTCCGCGGGCTCTCTCAGGAGCCGGTGGCTGCCGTCCTCCTGGAGCCCAAGCATCTCCGATTTCGGACTTCGGCGCCCTCGATCTCCCAGAGCGCGTCCTGCGGGCCGCCTGGAGATACGAGAGCAACGGGGATTCCAAGACCTTCTTCGAGTGGGCGAGCCTCCAGCAGTCTCTTCGTACAGCAGAGCGCCTCCAGGGGGCTCAGACGCAGAGGCCTGCCACCGAACCCCTGTCAGCGCTCGAGAGTCGCCGGCAGCAGAGCGCCTCCACGCTTCGGTTCTACGAAGAGACCTATTTCCGCTCGCCGTCCGCGCTGACCGCGCGCCTCTGGTCGCAAGCCGAACGGGCGCATCTTCGCGCCTCTCTTGCCTATGAGAGCGCACGGCTCAGGGCCCAGCCAGCAGTGGTTCTCACGCCCGAACCAGCGGCGAACATCGAGCGGCGGCGCCAGGTTGCGCGAGGCTCTCGCAGCCTTCAGAACATTGTCGAAAAGCAGGTCTTAGGTCTTGGCCGCCAGGCTCAGAACCTCGCGCGGCGCGCGGCGGGCGAGACCTGGGCGAGGACGCCCATCGGCCGTGCCTTCCTGACCGCCGTCCATCCTGCCCGCGCCCTGGTCGGCGCCATCCCTGGCGCGCGGCCGGCCGTGGCGGCGATCGACGCCGTGGCAGAGGTTGGGCAGCGGTCGCTCGTCCTCTATGGGGAGCTGCGGGCGGCGAGCGACCGGCTGCGGGCGGCGCAGCTCGGAAAGGCTCAGCGGAGCCTCGAGCAGGGCGATTTCTCGAACGCGTCTCTCGCGACAGCCGTGGCGAGAGGCCGGGTCACTATTCAGCCGGCGAGTCAGCCCTCGAGCCCGGAGACTCTGCCGGCGGCGGTCCGGCAGGCCCGGTCCGCCGAAGCGAATCTTCTCCGGACCTACCGCAACTTCCGGCGCGGCCGGACCTCGCGACAGGCGCTCGCAGAGGCCGGCGGGGCCGCCCTCGCGGCTCGGGCAGCGGTGACGGAGCGGCTGCATCTCGCGCTCGGCCTGCCGAGCGCGCGCGACTTCTCCGCCGTCTTCGGTGACCGCTAGGGGCGCGCGCTGTCCGCCTGGATGGGCACCCTCCAGAAGGCGGGGCTCTCGGCGCGCGCGATTGCGAGCTCGGTTGCCGAGGCCGCCCCGCTCGCTCTCGCCTCCGGCGTTGCCGCCGTTGCGGTCGTCGCGGCGCGGCAGCTGCTCCACTACGTCGTCAAGCACCTCCAGTCCCAGGTCAGGGAATCCTTCCGTGGACAGTGATCGCGCCATGGAGGGGAAGGTGCGCTGGCGCCAGGGCCTCCGATGGCTCGGGCTCGGCGCCTCTCTGGCGCTGCTCTTCGGGTCGCCGTTCCTGCGCTTCGTGTTGACGCCGAGCCTGCCACGCGGCCTCTATCTGGCGCTTCCACCCCGCCCGCCCTATCAGGTAGGCGATCTGGTGGCCTTCTGCCCGCCTGCCGCGATCGGCCAGGTCTTGCTCGCAAGGCACCTTGTGGCTCCGGGGCGTTGCCCCGGCGGCTCCGTGGCGCTCGCGAAGCGCGTGGTCGCCCTCGGCGCCCTTGTCTGCGCCGGTCCGGAGGGCGTTGCCATCGACGGATATCTCCTCGCTTGGCCGAGCTTCCCGGTGAGCCTCGGTCTTCCCCGCTATAACCTCTGCGGCCCTACTCCGGCCGGCTGCGCGTTCGTCCTCGGAGACAGCTCCGACTCGATCGACTCCCGAACCTTCGGGTGCGTGCCGGAGGAGGCTTTGAGCGGCCGGTTGCTGCCTCTGGTCACCGAGGGGAACCCGCGGTGACGACCCCGGACCTCTACAAGCTCCCGACGTCGACCCGCTCTCGTCGGCAGGCGCTGCTGCTGGGTGCGGTGGCCGGCCTCGCGATCGCCGCCGGCGTCGGCTTCTCGACCGCCGTCTCTCGCCTCGCGGCGATGAGCGGCTTTCCGCCGGAGCTGGGACCGCCGCTCACGACTCCCTTGCCGCTCCTGGCCCGCGTGCCCCTGCCCCTCGCCGGTGGGCTCGTCGTGGGGTTCGTCCTTCTGCGCCGGCAGTGGCGCTATCTGGGGGCCGCCGTCCTGCTGGCTATCGCCGCCGTCGCGATGACCTCCTATCCCGTCTACGCCCCCTTCAGCTACTCGCTCGCGAGGCGAGCCCTGGCGTCGGGTCCTTACGCGGCGCTTCTCCGCCAAGCCGATGCCTGGGGGATCGCGGCCTCCCTATCGCTCCTCGCGGCGGCGGCTCCCATCGTTCTCCCTCGCATCGTCTCGGCGCTCTCCCGGACGGGGGACCTCCACGGCTCGGCCCGTCTCGCGACAGCGGCCGACATCCTCCGGGGTGGATTCGTCCTCGACGAGTCCCCGGGCCGCCTCGATCAGTCCACCGAGCTCCCGGTCGGCACCATCGCCTACCGCCGCGACCACCGGCTCGTCCGGGCGCAGGGGGACGTCCACGTCCTCGTCTTCGCGCCCCCGGGGTCGGGCAAGACCACCGGCTACGTGATCCCGACCGCCCAGGACTGGAAGGGGAGCATGCTCGTCCTCGACGTCAAGGGAGAGATCGCCCGCGCGACCGCTGGCTTCCGGCAGCGGCACGGCTCGCGAATCCTCCTGCTCGACCCGAGTCGCGATCACGAGACTCTGGCGCGTTACAACCCGCTCCTCTCGATCCGTCCCTGGCCTTACGACGTCCAGGACGCGAGCGAACTCGCGCAGCTTCTGGTCCCCGACTCCGAGGGGAGCGACCCCTTCTGGCGCCTGTCCGCCCGGACCCTCCTCGAAGGGGTGATCCTCCATGTCCTCTACGCGAGGCCGGAGAAGACCCTCGCCGCCTGCTACGCCTTCCTCTGCTCGCCGGGGGAGGACCTCGAGGAGCAGTTCCGGAGGATGCGCGCGACCGCACACGAGCCGGGCGCCGTGAACGGCTGGACGCAGCACCCGCGGATCGAGATGGCGGCTCAGACGTTTCTCGACATGCCCACCATCACCCGGGGCGGCGTCGTCGCGAACGCTCAGGCGGCCTTGAGCCCGTACGCCGATCCGATCCTCGCCGCGGCGACCGCCACCTCCGATTTCGCTCTCGAGGATCTCTACAAGGCGGGCGACCGGCCGGTGACCCTCTACCTCGTGATCGATCCCAATTCGATCAAGCGGCTGTCCGATCACATCCGGATCGTCATCTCGCAGATCGCCGCCGCGCTGACGCGGGAGATGCCGACCGAGGCGGCCCGGCATCCCTTCCTTCTCCTGCTCGACGAGTTTCCGGTCTTCGGGCGCATGAAGGTCGTCGAGACCGCCCTCGCCTATCTTCGCGGCTACGGGGTCCAGGCGTATCTGGTCGTCCAGCACGTGGGGCAGCTCCATACGGCCTACGGCCGGAGCGAGAGCATCTCCCCGAACTGCTCGGTCCATATCGCCTTCGCGCCGGCGGACCTCGAGACGGCGCGGCAGCTCAGCCAGCGGGCGGGAAACCGGACGGTTCACTTCGAGCGCGGGAGCGTCTCTCGCCACAGCGTCTCGACCCAGGAGGCCGACTCCGGCCGGCCGCTCCTGACCCCCGACGAGATCATGCGGTTGCCGAAGGGGGAGGCGCTGGTCCTGCGGACCGGCGCCTTCCCGCTCAGGGTCCGGCCGCAGCCGTTCTTCAAGCACCCTCTCCGCTCGGCCGCGGCGAGGATTCCCCTCCCCGCGAGCGAGCCTACGAAAGCTGATTTCTCGCACTGGCTTGGCCGTAGCGTCCCGCCCTCTCCCACGACGGGGAAGCGGGAAAAGCGGACCGCGTCGCTTCGCCGGCTCGTCGATCCCGAGGGGCTCGTGCCGTGATGGATTCGGGCCTCATCTCGGCGCTCCAGATGTTTCTCGGCGACTACGTGCTGGGGCTCCTCGCCGATCCGTCGGTCTCGGAGATCTATACCAATTCGGACCTGGTCGTCCGAACGGACGGCGCCGGGGGGCGGCGGGCTCACCCTCACGTCTTCGACCTCGAGCGGCTGATGGGGTTTCTTCGCGGCATCGCCAACCACGCCGGGCTCCCGCTCGACACCGATCATCCGATCCGGGACTTTCAGCTCCCTCACTCCTTCGGCAGTGGACGACTCCACGTCAAGGTGCCGCCGGTCGTCGGATCGCCCGTCTTCAACCTGCGGAAGCCGCCGCGGGAGCTCTTCCTGATCCCTCGGCTCATCGAGCTGGGATGCCTCACCCAGGCAGCCGCCGACTACCTGACGGGAAAGATCGCGGAGCGAAAGTCCGTGCTGATCGCCGGGCCGACGAACAGCGGCAAGACCAACTTCCTCAATGCCCTGCTCCATGTCGCGGTCGGCGTCAGCCCGCCCGAGACCCGTTTCAACATCCTCGAGGACGTGCCGGAGATCCTCTGCCCGGCGGCCGACACGCTGGTCTCCCGCACCACCGACAAGGTTACCCTGTGGGACCTCGTCCGCGCCACGATGCGCTCCTCCCCGGACCGGATCGTGGTGGGCGAGATCCGCGGTGCCGAGGCCTACCCGTTTCTCGACATCGCCGACTCCGGCCATCCCGGGGTCCTCGCCACCATCCACGCCGAGTCTCCCGAGGGCGCCTTGCGCCGCCTCAACCGGCTCGCCCGGCTCGCGGGCTCGGAGCTACCCGACCAGTACGACCTGATCGCCGCCGTCATCGGCGTCGTCGTCTGTTTGACCGGCGGCTCTCGAGGCCGCCGGGTTTCGGCGGTCGCCCAGGTCGATGGCTGGTCGCTCCATCGTGGATTCGAGCTCTCTTACCCGCCGGTCGTGCCGGCTCTTTGAAAGGAGATTCATGTTCACGCTACGCCGTCTGCTGCCTCTTCTCTTCCTCGCCTTGGGAGCTTTTCTCGCTCCTCCCGCCCATGCGGCGGGAGGCGGCTCGACCCTCCCCTTCAACGACGCTTTGACGTTGATTCAGGACAACCTGACCGGGCCCACCGCCAACACGATCATCGTCGTCCTGATCATCGCCGCGCTGGTCACGGTCGGCATCAGCCGGGAGGGCTCGTGGTTGAAGCCTCTCGGCGGCTGCGTCGTCCTCTGCGCTCTGCTCGCCAAGGCGGCGACGCTGCCGAGCGTCCTCGGTTTGGGGGCAGCCACCGCGGTCCCCTTCGACTACCTCGTCCCCTCGCTCTTGCTGTCCTCGGCCTGGCTCCTCGCGACCACCGGAGCCCTCTACGCCCTCTACCCCTGGCTCGCCGAGGGCGGGCGGGGCAACCGCCGCTCGGCCGAGCGGCTGGACGTCGAGGCCTAGCTTTGGCGCTCGAGGAGCATCGCGTTCACCGCTCCCTACTCCGCCCCCCGCTCTTCATGGGGGTGGAGCGGGAGCTCTTCTTCACCGCCGCCGCCTGCGGCGTCCCGATCATCGGCTACGGGAGCCTTTCGCTGCGCTCTCTGGGGCTCCTGGTCGCCTATGGAGTCATCGCCTACTTCGCCTGCACACGGCTCACGGCGCTCGACCATCACCTGCTCCGCCTGGTGCTGGCGAATCTCCGCTACCGGGACCACTACACCCCGCTTCCCGAGCCCGATCAACCGGGCCCGCCGCCGACACCGGCGTCGCGGAAAGGCTGATCACAGATGGCCTTCTTTCCCGCCGTGATGCTCGGCCTCGGCTTCGGCCTGGGGCGGCTCGTCGACCGGCTCCGCGACTTCGAGACCCGTCGCCGCGGCTTCGTCGACCTTCTGCCGTGGTCCTTCGTGGTCGCCGAAAAGCCGCAGGGGGTCGTCCTCAACAAGGACGGCTCCCTGACGGCGGCGTTCGCTCTCCAGGGCCCCGACCGTAATTCCTCGACCGACGAGCAGCTCAATGCCTTGACGGCCGAGTTCAGCCGGGCGCTGGGACCCTTCGTCACCTCCTGGACCTTCCATTTCGACGCGATCCGCAAGCCCGCTCCCGGCTACCCGAGCCAGGGCGACTTCCCCGATCCGGTGAGCCGGCTGATGGACGAGTACCGGCGGGAGGCCTACCTCGAGCACGGCGCGTTGTTTGAGACGACGACCGTGCTCGCCGCGACCTTCCGGCCGGCCCGCGAGGTCTACCAGCACTTCCTCCTGCGCTTCCAGCACGGGGTCACTCAGGAGCAGCGGACCTGGCTCGACACCCTCGAGGGCTTCGAGCGCAACTTGGACATCCTCCGCTCCCGCTTGGGGGGCGCCCTGCGGATTCGGCCCTTGGACGCCGAGGAGCTTCTCGGCCATCTCTACTCGTGCGTGACCGGGAAGTACCAGACGGTGCGGGTCCCCGGCCCCGGCATCCACCTCGATCAGATCCTCTCGACCCAGCACGTGACGGCCGGCTGGGAGCCGGTCGTCGGCACCCAGCATCTCGCGGTCGTCGCGCTCTTTCATCTCCCTGGGCGGATGGCCCCGGCGCACCTCGACGCCTTGAACGACACGCCGTTTCCCTACCGGCTCTCGGTCCGCTTCACGCCGCTCGACCTCCGAGCCGCGCAGAGCATCATCGACCGCTACAGCCGGGGCTGGTACTGGATGCAGAGCTCGGCGCGGGACCTCCTGACCAAGGGTCAATCGGCCGCGCCGGGAGATCCCTTCGTCAATCGCCACGCGGTCGACATGCTCGACGACGCGGCCGATGCCACCCGCCTCAACAACCAGGCCGAGCACCGCTTCGCCTTCTTCACCGCCTCGATCGTCCTCGCCGGCGACTCCCGGCGGCAGGCCCAGGAGCGCGCGCTCGCGATGGCGAAGCTTCTCGAGGACCACGGCTACACGACGAGGGTTGAGACCTACAACGCCCCCGCCGCCCTCCACGCGACCTTCCCGGGCGAGTGCTCGGCGAACCTCCGGGCGCCGCTCGTCAACTGCCGGGCGATCGCCGACCTCGTCCCCTTGACCTCGCTCTGGCCGGGCCTGAGCCGCCATCCCTGCCAGTTCTTCTCACCCGAGGCGCCGCCCATCCTGATCGGAAGGACGGAGGGCTCGACTCCTTTCCGCCTCTACCTCCATACCGGCGACCTCGGGCACACGATCATCGTCGGGCCGCCGGGTGCCGGGAAGAGCACCCACCTGACGGCGCTCGCGGCCGGGTGGCTCCGCTATCCCAACAGCCGGGTCTACTTCTTCGACCGCGACCACTCGGCCCGCGTGCTCGCGAACGCTCTCAAGGCCACCTACTACGACCTCGGCCAGGAGAGCATCTCCTTCCAGCCGCTGCGTCACCTCGGAAGCGAAGGCGAGCAGGCGGTCGCGCTCTCCTGGCTCGAGGCGCTCTTCAAGCTCCAGATCCCGAAGCTCTCACCGCAGCAGAGCCAGGTTCTCGCGAGGGCCCTCCAAACGGTCGCAAGTGCCGGCGTCGAGCACCGGACGCTCCAGCTCCTCCACTCGCAGATCCACGATCCGGAGCTTGCGACGGCTCTCGCCCCCTTCGTCAAGGGCGGCCCCTACGCCTCCTATCTCGATGGCGCGACCGATGCGCTCCAGGAGGGGCGCTTCCAGGTCTTCGAGATGCGGCGGCTCCTCGAGCTCGAGCCCAAGGCTCACCTGCCGGTCCTCCACCACCTCCTGGACCGCATCGAGGCGGGGCTCGACGGCTCCCCCACCCTGATCGTCCTCGACGAGGCCGGGCTCGCCCTTCTTCACGAGGTCTTCGCCTCGCGGATCAATCAGTGGGCGCTGACCCTGCGGAAGAAAAACGCCGTCATCGTTCTCTCGCTCCAGGCGCTCTCGCAGCTCGACGGCGCCAACAACTCCTTTGCCACGCTCCTTCAGGCGTGCCCCACCCGCATCTACCTGCCGAATCCCGATGCGACGAGCCCGGGAATCCGGGCGGCCTACGAGGCTTGCGGCCTCAATCCCCGGCAAATCGAGGTGATCGCCTCCGCGCGGAGGAAGCGCGACTACTACTTCGTCGATCCCGACGGATGCCGCCGCTATGGGCTGGCCTTGACCCCCGTCGATCTCGCCTTCTTCGGCACGCTTCCGGGACGCAGCCTCCAGGAAACCCATGCCGTGATGGATCAGCACATCGAAGCCCACGGCGACCGCTGGCCGGCCGCCTGGCTCCGGACCTTCGGCCTCGCCGCCCAGGCCGCACAGCTCGAAACCCTTTTTTAGCTCGGAGGAAAACGAACGTGAGACGTCAGATCCTGCTTCTGCTCATCGCCGCCCTGGCCTTCGTGGCGGTCCCTCGTCAAGCCTCGGCGCAGATTCCCGTGACGGACATCGCGCACATCGCGGTCACCACCTGGGCCGAGATCGCCCGCTATCTCCAGGAGGCCTACAGCATCGTTCAGCAAGGGACCCAGATCTACAACCAGCTCAAGCAGATCGAGAACCAGTACGAGGCGCTCAAGAAGCTCAGCTATCACGACTGGCGGGATATCGGCCCGCTCTACAACCAGCTGAACGGCATCCTCAATCAGGCCGACACCCTGACCTATTCAATCGAAGGGCTCGAGGACAACTTCTACTCGACCTTCCCCGGCGCTGCGGCCTATACGAGCTATCCGGCCGAGAACCTGATCGTCGTCCAGCGGGCGCTCGACACCTTCCGGCTGAACCTCCTCTCGCTCCACCAGATCAGCAACGACCAGAAAGGGTCGCTCCAAGTCCTGGGCGATCTCCAAAACCAGGTCGACACGGCGAGCGGCCACGAGCAGGCGCTCGAGGCGCTGGCGGAGCTCGGCTCCTGGCAGTCGGATCAGTTGGCGACGATGGGCTCGACGCTCCAGACGATTGCGAACGTCCAGATCGTCGCGGCCTCCTATCGGATCAATCAGGAGGCCCGTTCCCGGCAGACCCACTCGGACACCCTCGCAACGACGCTCGGCCGAGCCCAGGCCGACCAGGCGCAGCAGGCTCCCTCCTACACGCTCGTCCCCTCCTGGATGCCGCCGCAATGAGCCGCCGGAGCGCAGCTCTCGGGCTGGGAGGAGCCCTCCTCCTTCTGCTCGTCCCCGCGGCCCTGCTGGCCCAGGACAACCAGTTGGACACGATGGTCAATACCGCGCTCTTTGCGAGCCAGGACTGGTTGTCGCGGGTGCTCCCCGAGGCGCAGAGCCTCTTTCTGATGCTGGTCGGCTTGGAGATCACCGTCACCGTCCTGGTCTGGGCCTACATGCACCTGTCGGGAAAGCTCACCCTGGGGGGCGTCCTCGCGACGACTTTCCAGAAGGTGATCCTGCTGGTCCTCTGCTCGCTCAGTCTCCAGAGCTTCCCGATGTTTCTGCCCAAGATCCTGGCCCTGTTCCAGAAGGCCGGCGGGGATATCGCGGGGATTCAGGGGTTGTCGCCCACCTCGCTTCTCGACCAGGGGATCTATCTCAGCTCCCGGATCCTCTACATGTCGAACCAGGCGGGGCTCTTCGAGATCCCGGCGATCATCACGAGCCTGGTGCTCGCCTTCCTCCTGCTCGTCTGCTTCGTCCTTCTCGCCTGGCGGATGACCTCGCTCCTGATCGAAGGGGCGATCCTGGTCAGCGGCGGCGCGCTCTTCATGGGCTTTTCCGCCTCGCGGTTCACGATTCAGTTGGCCGAGAACTACATCATCTCGATCATCCGGCTCGGCGCCCACACCTACCTGATCCTCTTCTGCGTCGCGGTCGGCAACCGGCTCGTCCCCATCTGGGGGCTCGAGATCAACAACTACCTCTACTCGGTGGACGGCTTTGCCGTCCTCTTCAGGATCGCGGGCGAGGTGCTGATCTTCACCCTGGTGACCCTGAGGCTCCCCGGCGATCTCGCCTACAAGCTGACCGCCCCCTCGGGCTTCCTGCATCTGCGGGGCGCGCTCGTCGCCTCTTACTAAGGCCTTATGCAACTTCCACGTTTCTTGCGTCCGGATAGGAAACGCTCCCTCGAGGCTCGCGAGCCATTGGCTCCTCCGAGCCCGCGGGATGAGTTCTTCACCCTCTGGAGCCACTTTGGCAAGCAGCGGTTCCAGATGTTTTCCATCACCCTGGTTTCGCTTGCGATCTCGCTGACGCTCCTCGTCTCTTACGTGCGCCTTGCGCACGCGAGCCGGTTCGTGCCGTTTCTCTACGTGGTCGACCGGAGCGGCGAGGTTCTCGCCCTGGGGACCACTCATCCGGTCTCGACCGACGCCGACGCCGTCGTCTATCACGCTCTCGAGGAGTTTACGACTGGCGTCCGGGCTGTATTCAGGGACCCCAACGCCGAGCGCTACGCCTTGAAAAAGGCGTATGCGTACCTCCCCGGCGACAACCCTCTCGCCACCTCGACCGGCTTTCTCGAGACCTACATGTCGAACAGCGATCCGCGGATCCTCGCCGATCGCTTTTCCCGGACCGCCGAGATCGTCTCGATCCTGAAGATCCCCCAGAAAAGCCCGGACCGCGGCGCGAACGGTCAGAGCTCGACCTGGCGGATCCGCTGGCGCGAGACGACCTACCCCGTGGGCACCGCCCAAGGGGAAACCTCCGAGTGGGAGGCCTTCGTGACCGTCCGCCTGCATCCGAAGCGGACCGTCGAGGCCTTCGATCCCAATCCGTTCGGAGTCTTCATCGATCACCTCTCTTGGTCGCGCCTCACTCCCGAGGCTCGTCCCTGACCTTCTCTCAAAGGAGAGCTCTCATGTTTCGTCGACTGAAAGTCGTTTTCTTTGTTGTCTTTTCCTTCGCGTCCGGTCTGCTGCCGGCTCACGCCGGCGAGGCCCCGGCTCCGCGGGGCACCTGGACGTCGGTTCCCTACGGGACGGCGAACCCCACCCTCCACTGCATGCCGCTCGGCGCCTGCATCGTGGCGCTCGAGGAGGGGGAGACGCTCGAGGCCCGCTTCCTCTCCGACACCGCGAGGTGGGAGATCGAACCCGGCACGACCGGCCCGGGTGGCCGGATTCCCGTCCTCGCGATCAAGCCCAAGGAGTGCGGAATCACCTCGAACCTCTTCGTGACGACCGATCGCCGGGTCTACACCTTCCTGCTCGAGGCTCCGGCCTGCGATCCGGCGCAGTTGTCCGCCGGCACGCTGCGGTTCGATCAGTTGCGGTTCACCTACCCCGAGGAGTTTGCACGGCTCTGGCAGGAGCCGGCGCAGCCGGTCGCTCCCGGGGTTTCGATCGGCGCCCGCCGGGTGAGCGAGCTTCACTTCGACTACACCTGGTCGGGAGGCCGGAAGGCGATCGAGCCCAAAATCGTCTACGACGATGGGGCGAAGACCTACATCGTCCTGAAGGACGAGGACCAGCACCGCGAGGCGCCGGCAGTCTTCATTCACGGCGAGCACGACTCGCTCGAGGCCGTGAACTTCACCCCACCTCCGGCCGGGGGAGCGACCTACACCGTCGACCGAGTCGTCTCCGAGCTCGTCCTCGTCACCGGTCCGAGCTCTTCTGAAAAAACCGTCATCCACCGCAAAGGACACTGATCATGTCCGAGCCCAACCTCTCCCCCGCGTCCCCCGCGTCCCCCGCGTCCCCCGCGTCCCCCGCGTCCCCCGCGTCCCCCGCGTCCCCCGCGGTCGAGGCGGCGACGCCGCCTCCGGCGCGCCGGCTCAACCGGTTGACCCTCGGTCTCGGTCTCGCGATCGGCGCCCTCATGTTTACGGCGGGCGCCCTGGTGCTCACCGCTCCCAAGGCTCCCCGCGCCCAGGAAAACGGTCCCAAGGACCAGCGAAGCGCCGACCCCTCCTTCCTCAATAACCTTGCGCGGCGCCCCGTTCCCGGCGACAAGGCGGAGGAGGAGCGGATCGCCGCCCTGCTCCGGGCCGCGCAGCGCCCGAGCTCGCCCTCCGGGCCTCTCGCCCTGGGGCTCGCGAGCCCTCCCCGCCCGGCCCTGCCTGGGGCGCCGGCGGGGCTCCCTCCGGCGATTCCTGAGGGTCCGGGAACGCCGGCCCCGCCGGAGAGCACGGTCCCGCCCCTCGGGGCCTATCGGCCGTACCCCTCGTATGGCCAGGGTGGCGTGCGAGTGGTGCCCACGGCGGTTTCGAAGCCTTCGTGGGAGGCCGCCTTCGCGAGCTCGATGATCCCCGCCTCGTCGGCCGCGGGGATGTCTGCCGGGACTGCGGCGACAACGGCGATGGACTCGGGTCCGCCATCGTTCGTCCCGCCTCCGATGCCTCAGATGCCTCCTATTCCTCCGGCGTCCCCCTCGGGTTTGCCGGCCTCGTCGGGGACGGGAGCAGGCCGGTCGCCCAGTGAATCCCTCGCTTCAGGTCCGCCGCAGAGGACGGTGCTCGCCCGAGGCGGCGCCCGTCCCAGCGGTCGCACCTTGCGGGCGGGGTCTCTGCTCAATGCGATCCTGCTGACGGCCGTGTCGACCGAGATGCCGGGCGACGCGGTCGCTCATCTCACGACCGACGTCTACGCGCAGGACGGATCGCTCCTCCTGCCGCGCGGGACCCGGCTGATCGGCTCCTACAAGAACCGGGTCGCCTTGGGCGACCACCGCCTCGCGATCGCCTGGGACCGGCTCCTGGTCGAAGGGCGCTCCTACGACCTCCCCGGCCTGCCGTCGACATCGCCGGATGGCGCCGCCGGGTTGCGGGGCTCGGTCGACAACCACACGGGGCTCGTCTTCGGACGCGCCGCCCTCCTCTCCCTGATCGGCGCCGGGGCGCAACTCGGCCAGCCCCGGCAGAGCCGCCTGGGGGCGGACCTCTCGAACCGCGAGGTCGTCGCCGGGTCGGTCGCCCAGCAGCTCTCGTCCGCGGCGACCGAGTTTCTGAACAAGGCGGTCAACGTCGCCCCCACCCTCTCGATCCCCGCCGGAGCCCGGGTGACCGTGCTCCTTCCCTACGACCTCGATCTTCCCAACTCCTGAGTCCGGCCATGAGGAGCTATCCATGACACCGAACCCGATCGTCGACGAGGAACGAGTCGCCCGGCTCGTCCCTCTGGACGCCATCGATCCCGATCCCGACCAGCCGCGAAAGACCTTCCCGGAGGCCGCCCTCCAGGAGCTCGCCCAGAGAATCTGGGAGCAGGGGCTGATCCAGCCCATCACCGCCAGTCCAGGTGAGGACGGCCGTTTCAAGATCTTCACCGGCGAGCGCCGGTGGCGGGCCTTTCAGATCAACGGGAGCGGGCGGCCCGCTTCTTCGCCGCGAATCCTGAGGACGTTCCGGAGGATCATCTGTCGCTTCGCTACGGGCGCTGGACGTCGATCCCGCTCCTCGAAGCGCCGCCCCTCACCCCCTCGGACCGCATCCTTCTCCAGGTGGCCGAGAACCACGACCGCGAGGATCTGAGCCTCTATGAACGGGCGGTCGCGATCTACAAGTCCTTCCAGCTCTCCGGTCTCAAGGGGAAGGACTTCGCCATCAAGGCGGGGATTCCCCAGGGGGTGCTCTCGGCCTACAAGGGACTCGCCCAGTCGAGCGGCTTGACCAAGCTCGCGCTCGAGACGGGCGTCCTCCAGGACCCCAAGGCGGCGGTCTTTTTCCAGCAGCTCTCGTTCGATCTCCAGGAGAGCCTTCTCCAGCAGGCGCAGGAGGACGAGGCGACCCTCACCCGGGTGCAGCTGCGAAGGGAGCTCGACTCCCTCGAAGCGGCAAAGGAGTCGGCCCAGAGGGCCTCGGCGACTCCTGCGGAGCCCGCGGCCGGCGCGGCGCGTGGAGGGGAGAGTGGCGGGGAGAAGAGCCCGCCACGGGACGAGCCCGGGGGCTCGCCCGGCCTTCCGGAGGGACCGTTCCTCTCGGTCGACGGCCTGCTCTGGTTGCAGGCCCACCTCGAGGGGTGTGAGCCGGCGGGCGAGGACGAGCCGCTTCGCCTGGAGGCGGTCGAGGCAACCCGCAAGGCTGTCCTCACCTCCGCTCCTTTCATCCTGATCCGGGAGAGCTTCGGTGAGCCGTGCTCTCCTCTCGAGACACCCGCCAAGAGAAAGCTCGTCGAAGCCGTCTGAGCAGAAATCGCCGTCAGGGGTCGAGGTGCAAGCTCGGCCCCTGACGGGTGAGAACCGCATAGAAAGGGAACACCACCATGAAGCGAATCTACACCCTCGGCCTCGTGGCCGTCCTGCTCCTCGCACGGACGGCGGCGCTGTCGGCAAGCCAGGTCTTCACCCTGACGACCGAGTCCTTCGACGACGCCAATGGCAACGGGCTGATTGATTGCGGGGAGACGGTCAACATCCAGGTCGCGCTCTATGACAACGAGCCCCCGGTCGGCGTGCCGTTCAGCGGCCGGCTCACCATCCCGTCCGATTTCCCGAACCACTTCAGCTACGCCTCGTTCGAGGAGGACTTTCAGTTCACCAACCGGTGCCAGGTCACCAACGTCTCCTCGTTGGGGCGGATCGCCGTCGACTACTCGTGCACCGGCGAGGTGGCGCCGAACAACGGCTACACCCTGGCCCTTCACCTCCATGGGGCCTATACCGGCCCCTCGGGCACGATCCAGTTTCAGGGGACGAACGACACCACCTCGCCATCGGTCTCGACGATGACCGCCAACTACCTCGAGACGCGGACCAAGGCGTGCGCCCAGGCCGATCTCCAGCTCACCAAGTCCGATGGCGGCATCAGCTCGGCGCCGGGAAAGACGGTCCCCTACACCCTGACGGTCGTCAACCGCGGAAACAGCCAGGCCGCGGGGACGGTGCTCTCGGAGACCGTGCCGACCTACACGAGCTTCAATCCCGTCTCGAGCTCGAGCGGCTGGGCCTGCACCCCGAACAACCTCGCCGGATCGACCTGTACCGTAAGCGTCGGGAACCTGGTGCTCGGGGGCTCGGCCTCTCGGGTCTTCGCGGTCGACGTCGGCACCAACGTCCCTCCGGGGGTGACCCAGATCAGCAATACCGCGACCGTCACCTCGAACGTGGCCGACGCGAACCCGGCCGACAATACCGCGACCGACACCACCCCGCTCGCGCCCGGCGTGCCGGATCTCTCGCTCAAGAAGACCACCAGCTCGACGGGCGCGGTGCCCGGCTCGACGGTGACCTGGACGCTCGCCGTTACCAATAGCGGCAACGCCCAGGCCGACAACGTGGCGATCTCGGAGACGCTGCCGGCGGGGACCGCCTTCGTCGCCGGCCTCTCCTCGGCGGGGTGGAGCTGCGGCGGGTCGCCCTGCACGCTGTCGCTCGGCTCGCTGGCCGCGGGCGCCAGCGTCTCGCGGCAGGTTGCGGTCCGGATCACGACGCCCGCTCCGGCGAGCCTCGTCTCGATCACCAACACGGCCTGCGCCTCGACGACCACGGCGAACGAGCCGGCCGGGAACAACTGCGGCTCGACGACGACCTCGGTCGGCGGTTCGCCGCGGCTCCAGATCAACAAGTCCGTCGCCTCGGGCTCGGCGACTCCCGGCGCCTCACTCGTCTGGGCCTTGACGGTCACCAACACCGGGGACCGCGATGCCGGGGCCGTGACCGTCCACGAGACAGTCCCGGCCGGAACGACCTTCGATGCCGCGGGCTCCGGCGCCGCCGGGACCCGCTGGAGCTGCCCCTCGCCGGCCGCGGGCTCGCTCTGCACGCTGACCCTCCCGTCGCTCGCCGGGGGCGGGGGATCGGCGAGCCTCACCTTCGCGACCCGGGTCGCCAACCCGCTCCCCGCCGGAGTCACCTCGATCGACAACACGGCCTGCGGCACGACGTCTGGCTCGGCTGACGCCTGCACGACAGTCTCGGTACCGCCGGACGGCTCCCCCAACCCCACCGTCGTCAAGCGGCTGGTGTCGGGAAACGGCGCGCCCGGGAGCGTCCTCGTCTTCGGCCTCACCGTCCAGAACTCCGGGAACCAGGATGCCGTTAACGTCACCCTGAACGAGACCGTCCCCGACAGCACCTCGTGGGTCGCGCTCCAGAGCTCGCCCGATTGGAGCTGCTCGGGCACCGAGGCCGCCTCCTCCTGCTCGCTCACCATTCCGTCTCTCCCCGGAGGAGGAGGGAGCGTCTCGCGGACGTTTGCGGTCCGGGTCGATGATCCCCTGGCCGCCGGCGTCACCTCGCTCGCCAACACGGCCTGCGTGAGCTCCGGGGTGCCGGGGAAGATCCGCCCGCGGCCGAAGTCGAACGGCGGTCCGTGCGACACCGTGGTGGTCACGCCGGCCGCGGCTCCCGTCCTCGCGATCCAGAAGGCCCTGACCGGCGGCACGCCGGGGGCGGGCCAGACCGTCGTCTACACGCTGACCGTGTCGAACACCGGCAATCAGAATGCCGGGAACGTCACCCTGACCGACGCCGTCCCCGCGGGGACGACCTTCGTCGCGGGCGGGGGTTGGGGTTGCTCGCCGACCTCGCGGGCGCCGTCTTCCTGTTCGCTCGCGATCGGGAGCCTCGTGGCCGGCGCGAGCCTGACGAGGGAGATCTCTTTCCTCCTCGACTCAGCCGTGCCGGCGGGGCAGACGGCGCTCCAGAATCAGGCCTGTGCGACCGACGGCTCCCGCCGGGCGTGCGCCTCGACGAACGACCCGATCCTCCCCTCCGGCAGCCCGGCGCTCGAGATCCGGAAGACCTACACAGGCGGCCCAGTGGCGGCCGGAGCGCTCCTTCCCTTCCACCTCCTGGTCAGCAACCACGGCACCGCCGCGGCCACCGGCTTCAAGATTCAGGAGACGGTCCCCGCGGGGGTCGACTTCTCGGCCGCCGACTCGGACCCCGCCTGGGTTTGCGCCGGGACCGGCCCAGGCTCGGCCTGTACGCTGCCGATCGCGACTCTGGCCGCGGGGGCGAGCCGGGACGTCGTCTTCGCGGTCCGCGCTCCCAATCCCCTGCCGCCGAACCTGCGTCAGGTCGCCAACAGCGCCTGCCTCCTCGACAGCGGCGGGAGCAGCATCGGTTGTGACACCACCTCGACGCCGCTCGACGTGGCGGTCTACGTCTCGCTCGACGATGCCCTCCTGGTCGACAAGAACCACGACGGCTTCCTCTCCACCGGGGATACGCTGCGCTACACCCTCGTCGTCAAGAACACGACGGGGCAGGCCGCGAGCGCCCTCAAGATCACGACGGCCCTCGATCGTCACGTCGCCCTGCTGGTCGGTTCGGTCGTGACCAGTGCCGGCACGGTTTCCTCCGGCAATCACGCGGGCGACACCTCGCCCACGGTTCTCCTTCCCACCCTCGCCCCGGGCGACTCGCTCACGATTACCTTCGACGTCCTCGCCCAGGACCTGAGCGGTCTCCTGGTCATCTCGTCGCAGGCGACGGCCACAGGGTCGAACTTCCAGGATCAGCTCTCGGACGACCCCGAGACCCCGGAGCCTGCCGATCCGACGCGCACCCCGCTCAGCGGGATCGCTCCCGCCCCGATTCCGACCGTCGGGCTGGCCGGGATGGTCCTCCTCGGTGTCCTGCTCTCGGCGGTCGCCGTCTATCGGCTCCGCCGTCCTCAGACGGCCTGACCCGTAACTCCTCTGATCGCAGCGGCGCCGGCGCCGGGGCTTCCTGCCCCGGCTCCGGCCCGCCCCTGGCTTTCAAAGACGCCTCGTCCTGGGAGATTCGACCGTGAATGAGCTGACGTTCGCCTTGTTTCTCGCCGCTGCCGCGCTGTCCCCCCTCTCGACGGCGACCGGCCCTGCTCCGACGACCACCTTCTCGACTCCGGGACCGAAGACCGTGACGCTCAAGGCCTGCAATGCGGCGGGCTGCAGCACGGTCGTCAAGTCCCTCACCGTCCTCGATCCCACCCCCCGGATCGTGTCGGAGACGGTTCCGGCGACCGTCGGCACCTCGTCGCCTCCCGTGACCTTCGTGGCGACGGGGGCGGGGCGCCCGCCGCTCTCCTACAAGTGGGCCCTCGCGCTCTCCGACGGCTCCTCGCGGACCGCGACCGGCCCGAGCTTCACCTGGGCTTCCCAGGTCGTGGGGACCCACCAGGTGACGCTCGCGGTCTCGAACCTGAGCGGGGTCCGGACCGCGACGCGGTCTTTCTCGGTCGTGCCCAATGTGTTCTCGGACGTCCCGCCGGATTTCTGGGCGGCGGACGCGATCGAGGCGCTCTACTTCGCCGGCGTGACGACCGGCTGTGGCCTCGATGCCGCCGGGCAGCGCGTCTTCTGTCCGGGGAGCACCCTTACGCGGGCCGAGATTGCCGTCTTCCTCGGCCGCGGTCGCCATCCCGTCCCCTTCACCCCGCCGCCGGCGACGGGGGTCTTCGCGGATGTGCCGCGGACATTTTGGGCCGCGGACTGGATCGAGCTCGCCTTTCACGAGGGGCTGACGACGGGGTGCTCTCTCTCGGGAGGGATTCGCCTGTTTTGCCCTTCGGGCACGGCGACGCGGGCGGAGACGGCGGTGCTCTTGGAGCGGGCTCTCCATCCGGCGAGCTTCGTTCCTCCGCCGCCCACGGGGATCTTTGTCGATGTCCCGGTGACCTACTGGGCTGCCGCGTGGATCGAGCAGCTCTACCGGGACGGCATCACCACGGGGTGCGCGGCGAACGGGCCGCTCCGCTTCTTCTGCCCCGACCCGACTCTCACCCGAGCCGAGATGGCGGTCTTCCTCGCCCGGGGGTTCCACCTCGAGCAGGCTCCCCAGCCGCTCACCTTTCTCGCCCGGCTCTGCTCGGCCGGCTCCTGCTCCTACCCCGCCGGGATGCCGATCGACTTCAACCTGCAGCTTCGGGGTGGCATCCCGACCGCCTACGACTACGACTGGAACGGCGACGGGGTCTACGAGGAGACGGTCGCGTTTCCGGTGTCCCACACCTTCAGCGCGCCGGGGGTCTTCACCCCGAAGGTCCGGCTCCGGCGGGGTGCCTCTGCCGCCGTCCTCGCGCATCCCTACCCCATCACCGTGCGGGCGGCGAGCTTCGGCTCTCCCTCGCCCCCCCGCGAGCCTCGTCGTCACCGCCGACGCTCTCGTGCCGCCGGGGGCGACCGACCCTCCGGGAACCCCGGTCCGGGTCGGGTACCGGGTCAGCATGCCGTTGCAGGGCGGGGTGCTGGGGTATGCGCTCTTCGTCAATCCGGGAACGGTCTACCAGTTTGCCGGGCTGCTCCAGGCGAACCGAGTGAACGCGCCGGATGAGCTGCTGGTGGCGTCTGGGGTTCTGGGGGTGGTTCGGTATCTGTATGTTCGGGCGTTCTCGGCTACGGGGTATGGGCCTTCGAGCCTTCCGGTGCGGATTCCTTGAGGCCAGGTTAGCCGCCGCGGCGAGGCGGCGGCTCCGGCCCGGCATCAGCATCTCAGCGCCAGGGTAAGTCTCCATGGCGGACCGTAAGCTTGCAGGCACCTCGATAAGTTTTCTTGGCGGAATGTCCCGATCACTTCCGCCATATAAACTTACGGAGTGGGCCGGTCAACTTATCTGCGCCAAATAAGCTTATCTGGCGGGAGGTCCCTGTAACTCGCAGGATTTTAGCCTACCGAGCGGCCCCGGTCCGCTGCCCGGCGCCCAGGTCCGCTTCCCTGGAAGACCGTTACCCTTCTCCTGGGCATCGTCCCGGTGCCGGGAGCGGCGGTGGCCTACGCATCGGCTCGGCCCGCTGCCTCGGGCGAGATCCGCTTCGTCCTCTTCGTTTCTCCCTTCCCGCCGTATCGCCCGCCGCTCTCGGAATCCGCTCGACCGTCTATCACCACCTTGAACGGTCGATCAGTTGCCGGGCTGCTCTAGGCGAAACCAGGTGAATGCTCCGAATGAGCTGCTGCCGGCGCCTTGTACTCCTGAGCAAGGCTCTGGCCGCCTCATCTCTAGCCGTCCGCAAGGCCGTTTCCGAAGCCACGGGCCATGCGGTGCAGCCGACGGCCTCATTTTTATGCGCTCCGCGGGCCTCGCAGCACTCGTCTACGGCATCACCGTCGTGGCGCGCATCACCCGCCTGACCTACAGCACCTTCTGGCGCGCCATCTCCTTCGCTCTCGCCGGCCTAGCAGGCTGCTGAAAATCGGGCTTGATGGCAATTCTAGTGGTCCAGAGCGAGGCTTGGGGTACCTGAAGAGATGAGAGCCGGGAGCGCGAGCAGAATCCCAGAGTGCTCTGGGAGGGCTTTCGGCCTGGCTTCGGGTCGCTTCCGGCCCCTGTTCCTGCTGTTGTCATGCCGCCTCCGCCAAGTTCCGCATTCGGATCAGGTTGTAGGCCGCCGCGGCGAAGACAAACATCCAGCCGCCCCGGTCCACCCCCTGATGCCGGGTCTTGCGCATCAGGCCGATCGTCTTCATCCAGCCGAAGACTTCTTCCACCCGCTTACGGATTCTCTGGCTGATCGCGTACCCCGGATGACGCGTCGTCCGGCCATCGATTGCGCTTTTGCGTCCAGCGGTGTTCTGCGCCACGTGTGGGGTGACCTCGAGATCCCGAGCCTGGGCCACAAAGTCACGGGTGTCATAGCCCTTGTCCGCACCCACTGTTACCTCTCCAGATCCTGCCGTCCGCGCCAGCATTTGCAACGCCGTCTCTCGTTCCGCGGTCCCCGTCGCCGACGTCAACTCGGCATCGACCACCAAGCCATGACGGTTTTCCATCAGAACGTGGCCCATGTAAGACAACTTGGCTTCGCGACCTTTGCCCTTCTTGAACAGCCGGGCTTCGGGATCAGTCGTCGACTGGTGGGTCGCGTTGGAACGCTTCTCCCCATGGAAATCCACCGTTGGGTTGCCAGGATCATCCGGCGGAGGGTCACCGCCTGGACGCTCTTTCGGCCGGAAGCTCTTCTGACCCGCCCACGCCTCGATCAAGGTGCCATCCACCGTAAAGTGCTCGGTCGACAGCAGATGCCGTTTCTTCGCCTGGGCGAGCACGCGGGTAAAGAACTCCTGGGCAATGTCGCCTTCCAACAGCCGGTCCCGATTCTTGCTGAACACCGTCGGCACCCACACCCCATCATCTATTCCCAGGCCGACGAACCAGCGGAACAACAGGTTGTAATCCAGTTGCTCCATCAGCATCCGCTCGCTTCGGATCGTGTACAGCACCTGCAGCAGCAACGCGCGCAGCAACTTCTCCGGTGGGATCGACGGTCGCCCCACCCTCGAATACAAGCCTTCGAAGGCTGCCGAAAGCTCCACCAGCGACTGATCGACCATGGCCCGGATGGGACGCAGAGGATGGTTCTCGGGCACCCGCTGCTCCAGAGAAACGTAGCTGAACATCGCTCCCTGCTGCCGGTCGTCTCCACGCATCTCTCAACCTCCCGGAATACGGTAATTTTACCGCGATCCGGGAGTTTTTCAGCAGCCTGTTAGGTGCTCTCCTCTATATGTGGAGCATGCACGAGGCTGACGGCTTCACCTTCCAGAGCTTTTCGATCCCCCCGGGCGGAATCACGCTCGCCCTCGCCCTCCTGGTAGCCGCGCTCACCTTCGCGGTGAGCGTCAAGCGCCCCTCCTGGGGCTTGGCCCCGCTGATTGTGGCCGGAACGCTCGCGGTCGCCACCGTGGTCGGACACCATCTGCTCATCTCTCGGACGGACCAGAGCGGTCCGGTCTGGCCGGTCTTCCTGGCGACCGTCGCCTTCCTCTACCTCTGGTGGCTTGGGGCGCTCCTCTTCGATCTGGTCTTCATCTGGCATCTCTACATCCGCCATTCTCATCTGATGACCCGGATCAACAGGGTCCTGGGCACCTACAAGGAGAGGAGCGGCAAGTCAGAGGCGCCCCGGCCGGCGTCAACCGTCGCGAGCCCAGCGCGGTAGGCAAGCCGCCCCCGGCTCCACGCAGTGAGAGAAGGGAGGGAGCCGCAGAGAGCGCCCGAGGAGAGGCGGCTGCGGCCATGACAGACCGTCGAACAACTTTGAAAGAAGCCCCCCTCCTGAAGAAGAGGGTGAAGGGTAGTATAAGTGTCCTTTTTTCAAAGGGTTGCGGGTTGCCATGCGAGTGCATAGGTACCACTTAGGTACCGACTTCGGGACTCTACCTCAGTTCAGTGCCCACTGTCCGACGGGAAGGGGATGGGGCGGAGGCCACAACGCGAACGCCGTGCGCGGGGACGGTCCCGATTTTTCCCTGATCCGGCGTCAAGTCGGAGTCAAGGTGACAGTTCCGAAAGATCGAGACGAGCCCAGGCGATGGGCCGCGGGAGACGCCGCAGCGGCCCTCGGTCGCTTCGCTCTCTTGCCAACCCCTGAGCCCGCTGGCGGCGGAGTTAGTCCGGTTTACGAGTGCAGAACGACGCCCCTTTCCAACAGGCAGGCCAGGATCGTGTCCGGCGCCACCGCGTGATAAACCTGTAGCATCGTCGCGAACCGCGGACCCAGCGCCTTCATCGCGTCCTCCACACCCTGGATCAAATCATCGCCGTAGCGAATCACCTCGTGGTCGCCGTGCGCCGACAGCGCGCCCACCACGTTGAAGGTTCCGGCCGCTCTGTCCTTTTCGATCGAAGTCGAGTCATCATCGAACTCCATGACCTGCTCGAACTTGGAAAACCATTGGAAGACGGTCTCGTCGTAGGGCCAACCCTGAATCCGCCACAGCGCGCGGTGCAAGAGGTGAAAATCGAACGAGCGCGAGACTGCTGCCGCGCGGATGTCCTCGACGGGCAGCTTGCTCCGCATGTACCTCTTCTCCCAGGAGAAGTAGTCACGGGCATGAGCGAGCTCCGCGGCCATCATGCCGTCGAAAAGACCTCGTGACTCCAGGAACTCTCTGATCAAGTCCAGCCCGTTGCAAGCCTGCTCAAAGTCACCTTCCTCGTTGATCGTATCGGTGCCGTAGACCAAGCCTTCCAGAGTCACCCACGTCCCGAAGTGGGTGAAGAACATGTTGACGACGTTGTGGTATGTGAGGTGGGTCTTGATGAAGGCTTTCAGCGTCAACCCGCTCCGGCTCAGGCTGGCGTGGGAGACGATCGCGGCATCGGCATCGAATGGCACGGCTTCCCTCTCAGTGGTGAGTACGCACCGGGCCGGCCAAGCCCGGCCGTCATCCTCAGGCACCCGAAGGTATGCTGAAGACTGTTGATAGTCAAGCATATTCCAAACAGGCTAATGTTGAGTATACTTCCATCTTAGATACCGGTCCCAGGCCCCCCAGGATGGAAAAAACGATCCCGACGAAACCCCACAGCCCCTCGCTCAGCGGCGCGGAAGGCTATGCCGGCCCTCACGCTTGGCTGTACGACCACCGCTCGGCGCGCCGGGTCTTCGAGACCTTCATGCCTGCGTTCGAGGAGCTGCTGCTGCGGCGCCTTCCCCCGGGATCGGCCGTGCTGGATCTCTGCTGCGGCACCGCCTGGGTCTCCCAGGCCGTGGCGGCGCGCGGCTTCGCGGTGACTGGGGTCGACCTCGCCCTGGGGATGCTCCTGCGCGCCCGCGCCAACGCCCCCGATTGCCGGCTGCTCCAGGCGGACGCACGCGCTTTCGCGTTCCGGCCGGTCTTCGCCGGAGCGCTGTCGAGCGGCGAGGGGGTCAACCACATGCTCGACCTGTCGGACCTGCGGAGAATGCTGGCCAACGTGCACAGCGCCCTCGTCCCGGGAGGCCTCTATTGCTTCGACACGGTGCTGAAGGAGCACTGCACGCTACCCCCGCGAACCGTTGAGACGGTGGTCGAAGAGAACCTTGTCGTGGTGTCGCACGAGAACTTCGACGCCGCGACCGGCCGCGTCGGCGGCGATCAGGTCCTGCTCTACCGCGAAGGGGCACACTGGCAGCGCTGCGACGTGCCGTGGGAGGAGCAGCTCCATACGGAAGCGGAGCTGCGGGACGCACTCACCACCGTCAGCTTCACCAACGTCCGCCTCTGGGACGCCGAACGTGATCTCGGGTGCCGGGGCCTCAAGGGCCGGACCCTCGTCGTGGCCGAGAAGGTACGGAGTTGAAACGCCACGTTAGCTCTGTGTCTGGCGATAGCTGAAGGGAAAACGAATGGAATCGAGGAGCACGACCCTGTTCGACTTGGCCGGCGATCTCCGCAACCTGCAGCTCCTGGTCGAAACCCAGGTCGCGCGCTCGCCCGAGGCGCCGGCCCTCACCGCTGGCGGCCAACGGCTCACCTACGACCAACTCAACCGCCGCGCCAATTGCGTAGCCCACGCCCTGCGCCGCGGGAGGGTGGGGCCGGAGGCGGTGGTGGGGGTGCTCATGGAGCGCTCGGTCGAGATGGTGGTGGCTATCCTCGGCGTCGTGAAGGCCGGGGCCGCCTACCTGCCGCTCGATCCCACTTATCCGACGGACCGGCTCGCCTTCATGCTGGCCGACGCCCCGGCGGTCGCCGTCCTGGCGCAGGATAGGTGGCGCGACCGGGTGCCGAACGGAGCGGTCCCCGTTTTTTCCCTTGACGGCCGGGAGCCCTGGGCGGCCGGCGAGGTCGACGCCAATCCGCCCTGCCTCACCCTGCCGGGCAGCGCGGCCTACGTGATCTACACCTCCGGCTCGACTGGGCGGCCCAAAGGGGTCGTCAACACCCATGGCGCGATCTGCAACCGGCTGCTGTGGGGGCAGTCTACCTTCCACCTGGGCCCCGCCGACCGGGTGCTCCAGAAGACGCCGTTCACCTTCGACGTCTCCGTCTGGGAGATCTTCTGGACGCTCGCCGCCGGAGCGCAACTCGTCATGGCGCGTCCTGAAGGGCACCGTGACAACGCCTACCTGGTCGCGGCCATCCGCGAGCATGGGATCACCATGCTCCAGTTCGTCCCCTCGATGCTGAGCCTATTTCTGGCGGGCGAAGGGGTCGAGTCCTGCTGCTCGCTGCGTCGGGTGATCACGGGCGGCGAGGCGCTGACTCCGGAGCTGGTCGAGCGCTTCTTCGCCCGGTCGGAGGCGGAGCTCCACAACCTCTATGGACCGACCGAAGCCGCGATCGAGGTCAGCGCCTGGCACTGCGAGCGCGGCGACGAGACGTTGAAGCGGACGGTGCCAATCGGCCGGCCGATCGCCAACGTGCGCTTCCATATCCACGACGGCGAGCTACGCCCGGCGCCGGCAGGATCCGCCGGCGAGCTGCTGATCGGCGGTCTGGCGCTGGCCCGCGGCTACCTGGGGCGCCCGGAGCTGACCGCCGAGCACTTCATCCCCGATCCGTGGAGCGGCGAGCCGGGAGCGCGCCTCTACCGGACCGGCGACCTCACTCAGTTGCGAGAGGACGGCGCCGTCGAGTACCTGGGCCGACTCGATCACCAGGTCAAGGTCCGCGGCTTCCGCATTGAGCTGGGTGAGATTGAGGCCGCCCTGCGGCTCTTCCCCGGAATCTCCGAGGCCGTGGTGGCTGCGCGGGTGGACGGGCTGGGGGCGCAACGGCTGGTAGCCTACTTCGTGACGGATCGCGAGGAGCCGCCGGCCGTCGAGGAGTGGAAGCGCTTCCTGGCGCAGAGCCTGCCGGAATACATGGTGCCCTCCGTCTTCGTTCCCCTGGCGGCCCTGCCGCTCAGCCCGCACGGCAAGGTCGATCGCGGCGCCCTGCCCGAGCCCGACGGCGGGCGGCCGGAGCTCGAGACGGCGTTCGTCGCGCCGCGCGGCGAGACGGAGCGCGCGATGGCCGGGATCTGGGCCGAGCTGCTCCACCTCGACCGCGTGGGGCTTGATGACAACTTCCTCGACCTTGGCGGCCATTCGCTTCTAGTCGGACAGGCGCTCTCGCGCATCCGCCAGCGGTTCGGCGTCGAGATGCCGCTCTCCGATTTCTTCGGCCATCCCACCCTGGGGGAGCTGGCGGAGACGGTCGACCGAATGGCGCGGGGCGCACTCACCATTGATCTGCCCGAGCTGCCCCCCCTGCGGCCCGTACCGCGCGACGGGCGGCCCCTGCTCCTGTCGTTCGCCCAGGAGCGCGTCTGGTTCCTCGATCAGCTCGAGCCGGGGGGGAACCTGGCCTACAACTTCCAGGCCGTCCTCTGGCTGCGAGGCCCGCTCCAGGTGGATGTCCTCGAGCGCGCCCTCTCCGAAATCGTGCGCCGGCACGAGGTGCTGCGCACCAGTTTCCCGACGGTCGACGGCAGGCCCCGCCAAATCGTGAACCCCGCGACGCCGGTGCGCCTGCCGCGGATCGATCTCTTCCAGCTTCCCGCGGCGGCCCAGTGGGAGGAGACCGAGCGACTGATCGCCGAGCTGGTCGCCATCCCGTTCGATGTCGCTCGAGGGCAGCTCATGCGCTGGCGGCTCCTGCGGTTCGACCGCGGCGAGCACGCGTTGATCCAGGTCGAGCATCACTTCGTCCACGACGGCTGGTCGTTCGCCATCCTGCTCGGCGAGCTCAACGCCCTCTACACCGCCTTCTCGCGCGGGGAGCCCTCGCCGCTCCCCGAGCTGCCCGTGCAGTACGCCGACTACGCGGCTTGGCAGCGGGAGTGGCTCCAGGGAAAGACGATGGAGCGGCTGCTCGCCTTCTGGAAGGAGAAGCTCGTCGGGGCGCCGGCCGCGCTCGAGATCGCGACCGACCGGCCGCACCCGCCGGAGGGCTCCTTTCGTGGCGACGTCGAGGTCCTCCCCCTTCACCCGGATCTCTACGCGAGCCTGCGCCGATTCAGCCGCCGGCGGGGCGTCACCCTTTATATGTCGATGCTCGCCGGATTCCTCGCCCTGCTTCACCGCTACACCGGCGAGGAGGACTTGGTGATCGGCACCAGCAACGCCAACCGGCGCACGCGCGAGCTGGAAGGGCTTCTCGGCATGATGGTCAACAGCCTGGCGTTGCGCGCCGACCTCTCGGGCCGCCCGAGCTTCCGCGCCCTGCTCGAGCGCGTGCGCACGCTGGCGATCGAGGTCCACACTCATCAGGACATGCCGCTGGACCAGCTGGTGGGAGAGCTGCGGATCGAGCGACGGCCGGGGCGCAACCCGCTGTTCCAGGTGATGTTCAATTTTCACGACGCCCCGGTCCCCGACTCTCGTATCGCCGACCTCGAGATGATCCCCGAGCTGCGCGCCAACCGCACGGCGAAACTGGACCTCAGCGCCGTCGTCGTGCCGCGCGCCGAGCAGCGGGTGGGGCGCGAGGAGGACGCGGAGGACCGCCGGGCGACGATCCGCTGGGAGTACAACACCGACCTGTTCGACGCTGCGACCATCCGCCGGCTCTCCGATCAGTACCAGCGCCTGCTAGCGGGCGCCGTCGCCGATCCGGAGCTCTCCCTGGCGGCTTCCCCTGCTGTCGAGGGCGGAGCTGGCGCAGGTGCTGGTGGCCTGGAACGACACGCGCGCCGACGATCCCCACGACGCCGCGATCCCCGATCTCTTCGCGGCCTGGGTGGAGCGGACCCCGGAGGCGGTGGCGGTGACCTTCGGCGGCGAGAGCCTGACCTACCGCGAGCTCGACCGCCGCTCGAACCGCCTAGCGCACCACCTGTGCTCGCTGGGGGCTCACCACGGGGAGACGATCGCGCTCGCCGTCGAGCGCTCACTCGAGCTGGCGCCAGCGATCCTCGCCATTCTGAAGGCCGGCGCCGCCTACCTGCCGCTCGATCCTTCCCAGCCGCCCGAGCGGCGGGCCTGGATGCTCGCCGACGCCGGCGCGCGCCGGCTCGTCTGCCAGGAGCGGCTGGCCGGGGATCTCCCCCGGGAGAGCCTGACGCTCGTCCGCCTCGATACCGACCGCGAGGCAATCGCACAGGCTCCCGCGACCCCGCTCCCTCGCCTCGCCGGGGGCGGGGATCTGGCCTACGTAATGTACACCTCAGGCTCCACTGGGCAGCCGAAGGGGGTGGGGATCGCCCACCGTGGCGTCGTGCGCCTGGTCCACGGCGGCTTCGCGCGCCTCGGCCCCGGCGAGGTCATCCTGCAGCTCGCCCCGGTCTCTTTCGACGCCTCCACTTTCGAGATCTGGGGAGCGCTCCTCCATGGCGGCCGCCTAGCCGTCTTCCCCGCCGGCATCCCGTCGCTCGACGCCGTGACGGCGGAGATCTCGCGCGCCGGCGTCACCACCGCTTGGCTCACCGCCGGCCTCTTCCACCAGCTGGTCGACGGCAGCCTCGAAGGTCTTCGGCCGCTACGGCAGCTGCTCACCGGCGGCGACGTGCTATGGCCCGCCCACGTGCGGCGGGCGCTCGCCGCGCTGCCGGGTCTGACTCTGATCAACGGCTACGGGCCGACCGAAGGGACGACCTTCACCTGCTGCCACGCGATGACCTCGGCCGCGGAGGTGGAGGACCCGGTACCGATAGGGCGGCCGATCGGCGGCACCCGCGTCTACGTCCTCGGCGCCGGGCTCGAGCCGATGCCGATCGGCGCGCCGGGCGAGCTGCTCGTCGGCGGGGACGGGCTGGCGCTCGGCTACCTGGGTCAGCCGGACCTGACCGCCGAAAAATTCATTCCGGACCCCTTCGCCGGCGAGGCCGGCGGACGGCTCTATCGCACGGGCGACCTCGCGCGCTGGCAGGCCAGCGGGCGCCTCGAGTTCCTCGGCCGGTTCGATCGTCAGGTCAAGATCCGCGGCTTCAGGGTCGAGCTGGGAGAGATCGAGGCGGTGCTCTCCTCGCATCCCGGAGTCGCCGCGGCGGTCGCCGTCTATGGGCGGATCGGTGGTCTCGAACGGCTGGTGGCCTATGTCGTCCCCGACGGGACGGGGAGCCTCGGGACGGCGGAGCTGCGCAGGCACCTCAAGCGGCTACTCCCGGCCCACGCCGTGCCCTCGGCCTTCATGGAAATCCCGTCCATCCCCCTGACCCCCAACGGCAAGCTCGACCGGCGGGCGCTGCCCGAGCCCGAGACGCGGCCGGAGGCTGGAGCCGCAGCGCCACGCACCGGCCTCGAGCGAGATCTGGCGGCGCTCTGGCGGGAGGTCCTAGCGCGTCCGGAGGTAAGCCTCGACGACAACTTCTTCGATCTTGGCGGCCACTCGCTGCTGCTCGCCCAGATCCATCTCCGGCTGCAGCAGGAGCTGGCGAGACCGATCCCGATCGTCGATCTCTTCCGCCACCCGACGATCCGCTCCCTCGCCGAGCACCTCGGCGAGGGGATGCCAGGCGGTGATCCGGAGCCGGGGTGCTCGTCGGTCACCACGCAGAGGGCCCGCGCCGGCTCCGCCGCGCGCCGGCGGGAGCTGCGCCGGGACCAGCGCCTCCAGGGCACCGGAGGGAGCAGTCATGAGTGAGCCGGAGCGCGAGGAGCCGGTCGCGGACCCGTCGCCGGCCGAGGACCAGGTGGCGATCCTCGCCATGGCGGGCCGCTTCCCCGGCGCGCGCGATGTCGAGGAGCTTTGGCGCAATCTCTGCTCGGGGGTCGAGTCGATCACCTTCTTCTCCGACGCGGAGCTCGCCGCCGCCGGGGTGCCGGGCCCTCTGATCGCCGATCCCGCCTACGTCAAGGCCAAGGGGGTGCTGCCGGACGCCGATCTCTTCGACGCCGGGCTCTTCGGCTTCACGCCCCGGGAAGCGGAGAGAACCGACCCGCAGCACCGGCTGGTCCTCGAGTGCGCCTGGGAGGCCCTCGAAGCGGCCGGCTACGGCCAGGAGGAGCAGGCCGGCCCGGCCGGGGTGTTCCTCGGCGCCGAGGTTAGCGACTATCTGCCGCGGCGCCGCTTCGAGCCCGACCGCAACTTCGGCTCGCGGATCGACTTCCTCGCCACCCGCGTCTCCTACAAGCTCAACCTGCGCGGCCCGAGCCTGACCGTCCAGACCGCCTGCTCAACCTCGCTCGTCGCCCTCCATCTCGCGTGCAAGAGCCTGCTCGACGGCGAGTGCGACCTAGCCCTCGCCGGAGGCGCCTCGCTCGACGTGCCGCAGCAGAGCGGGCGGCTGTTTCAGGAGGGGGGCGTCTACGCTCCCGACGGCCATTGCCGGACCTTCGACGCCGGGGCACAGGGGATGGTCCCCGGCAACGGCGTTGGCGTCGTGGTGCTCAAGCGCCTAGAGGACGCGCTGGCCGCCGGCGACCCCATCCGGGCGGTGATCCGCGGCTCGGCCGTCAACAACGACGGCGCCGGCAAGGTGGGCTTCACGGCGCCGAGCGCCGAGGGGCAGGCGCGGGTCATCACGGAGGCGCTGGGGCTCGCGCGGGTCGGAGCCGGGACGATTGGCTATGTCGAAGCCCACGGCACCGCCACGCCGCTCGGCGATCCGATCGAGATCGCCGCCCTGACCCAGGCGTTCCGCGAGACCACGCGGCGAACGGGCTTCTGCGCCATCGGCTCGATCAAGACCAACATCGGGCATCTGGGCGTCGCGGCAGGCGTCGTCGGCCTGATCAAGGCGGTCCTCGCGGTCGAGCGCGGAATGATTCCGCCCAGCCTCCACTTCCGGGCTCCCAACCCGTGCATCGACTTCGCCGGCAGCCCGTTCTACGTCAACGATCGCCTCTCCCCCTGGCCGCCAGGGGACGGGCCCCGGCGGGCCGGCGTCAGCTCCTTTGGTATGGGCGGCACGAACGCCCACCTAATCCTCGAGGAAGCGCCGGCGGCCACCCCTCTCGCCGCCGCGCCCGCCTGGCAACTGCTCCCCCTGTCGGCGCGGACGCCGGGCGCGCTCGCCGCCGCGACGGAGCGCCTGGCGCACCATCTGGAGACCCACCCCGACCTCGACCTAGCGGACATGGCCCACACCCTCCAGGCCGGCCGCAGGTCGCTCGAGCATCGGCGCGCGGTCGTCTGCGCCGACCGTGCCGGCGCGGTCGCGGCGTTGCGGGACGGGCGACGGGCGACGGGCCGTCGCCGCACCGGCGGCACGCCGCAGATCGCCTTCCTCTTCCCGGGCCAGGGTGAACAGCGGCCGGGGATGGGGCGTGGCCTCTACACGCGGGAGCCGGCTTTCCGGGAGCCGGTGGACCGCTGCCGCGAGATCCTATGCGGCCCGCTCGGCTTCGACCTGCTGGACGCGCTCTTCCCCCGCCCGGACGACCCGGAGGCTGCGGAGCGGCTCGCCCGGACAGCCGTTGCGCAGCCGGCGCTCTTCGTCCTGGAATACGCGCTCTCGCAGCTCTGGCTCGCCTGGGGTGTGCGCCCCACGGCCCTGCTCGGCCACAGCCTCGGCGAGTACGTGGCCGCCTGCCTGGCCGGGGTGTTCACGCTTGAGGAGGCGCTGGCGTTGGTCGCGGCGCGCGGCAAGCTGATGGCAGGGCTTCCCCGCGGCGCCATGCTTGCCGTGCCGCTGCCCGAGCACGAGGTGGTCGAGCTGCTGGGCTCCGCGCTCTCTCTGGCGGCGGTCAACGCTCCCCGGCGCTCGGTAGTCGCGGGACCGGAGGAGGCGGTCGCCAAGCTCGAGGAACGGCTGCGTAGCCGCGGCGTCGGATCCCGCCGGCTGGCGACCTCCCACGCGTTCCATTCCGCCGCGGTCGAGCCGATCCTCGCCCCGTTCGCCGCGCGGGTCCATGCGGCGAAACCGCGGGCACCGCGGATGCCCTTCCTCTCGAATGTGACCGGCACCTGGATCTCGGACGCGGAGGCGACCGACCCCGGCTACTGGGTCCGTCACCTGCGGTCGACCGTGCGCTTCGCCGATGGCATTCTCCAACTCGCCGGGGAGCCGGACCGGGTCTTCCTGGAGGTTGGCCCGGGCGACGCGCTGTGCCGGCTCGCCCGTCAGGCTGCAGGGCGTCCCGCGGAGCCGCCGCCGGCCTTCCCCTGCCTGCCCGGCGGACAGGATGGCGGACCGGACGGAGAGCCGGAAATCGCAGGCCTGCTCCGCGCCGTGGGAGGGCTCTGGCTCACCGGCGCGCGCATCGAGTGGACGGCGCTCCAGGGGGGCGGGCGCCGCCGGGTCGCGCTCCCCACCTACCCATTCGAGCGCTCCTCGTACTGGCTGGACTCGGGCGGACCGGATTCCGGAGCAGAGGGCGCGGAACCCGGGGGATGGTCCGTGCGGACGGCGCCTCGGAATCCGGAGAGCCGGCCGGGCGGCGTGGTCGCGACCGGACCCGCGGACACCGGCGACCAGCGGACGGTCGGCGATCGCCTCCGCAGCATTTTCGGCGAGCTCTTCGGCGTCGCTCCCGAGGAGGTGGCAACCGACCGGACGTTCCTCGAAATGGGAGCCGATTCGCTCTCCCTGCTGCGCGCGAGCCATGAAATCCAGCAGCGGCTCGGATCGCGGGTCCCTTTCCGCCGGCTGCTCGAGGACCTCTCGACGGTGGCAGACCTGGCGGCCCACCTCGCCCGGGAAGGGGTCGGCGAGGCGCCTCCCGCGACGGCCGCGGCGGCATCCGCTCCGCCGCCCGAGCGTCCGGCCCGCCCAGCTTTCGTACCCTACCAGCCGATCCCCCCTACGCAGCACGAAGGGCTGGATGCCCGGCAGCGGGAGCACCTCCAGGGTCTCATCGAGCGCCTCACCGCCCGCACCCAGGGCTCGAAGGAGCGGGCGGCGGCATACCGGCATGCCCTTGCCAGCAACCGGACCATCGCGGGATTCCGCCGGCTCTGGAAGGAGCTGATCTATCCGCTGGTCGCGAGCCGCGGCGCGGGATCCCGCATCTGGGACGTCGACGGCAATGAGTACGTGGACCTTACCATGGGGTTCGGCTCGCTCCTCTTCGGCCACTCGCCGGACTTCCTCCAGGCCGCCTTGCGCGAGCAGATCGAGCAGGGGCTCCAGATCGGGCCGGAATCCGAGGTGGCGGGAGAGGTGGCCGAGCTGATCCGCGAGCTGACCGGCGTCGAACGGGTGACCTTCTGCAACTCGGGAACCGAGGCGGTGATGGCCGCGCTGCGTCTGGCGCGGACGGTCACCGGCCGGCGGAAGGTCGCGCTCTTCGCCGGGTCCTACCATGGCACCTTTGACGGCGTGCTGGCGAAACAGCAGTCCGGTCCGGACGGTCGGTCGCGGACGGTGCCGATGGCTCCCGGCATCCCGCCGAGCCTGATCGGAGACGTGCTCGTGCTCGACTACCAGGGCCTGGACTCGCTCGCCGTCATCGAGGCTCACGCCGGCGAGCTGGCGGCCGTCCTTGTCGAGCCGCGCCAGAGCAGGCGTCTCGAGCTCGACAACCGCGAGCTGCTGCGCCGGCTGCGCGACCTGACGCAGAGGGCCGGGATCGCCCTGATCTTCGACGAGGTGGTGACCGGATTCCGCGTCCACCCCGGCGGCCTCCAGGTCCTCTACGGCGTGCGGGCCGATCTCGTGACCTACGGCAAGGCGGTGGCCAACGGCATGCCCATCGGCGTGGTGGCGGGGACGGCCGCTTACATGGATGCGATCGACGGCGGCCCCTGGAGCTACGGCGACAGCTCGGTCCCGGAGGCGGAGATCACGTTCTTCACCGGCACCTTCTTCCGCCACCCTCTGGTGATGGCCGCAGCGCGGGCGGTCCTGCTGCGGCTCCGGCAGGAGCCCGAACTGCAACAGGAGCTGAGCGCGAAAACGGACCGGCTCGCCTCGGCGCTCAGCGAGGTCTTCGCCGAGGAGGGACTGCCGGTCCGCGTCGTCCACTTCGGCTCGGTCTTCAGCTTCCGCTCCCCTCGCGACTGGACGGCAATCGACCTGCTCTTCTACCACCTCCTCGAAAAGGGGATCTACATCTGGGAAGGGAGGATCTGCTACCTGTCGACGGCGCATACCGAAGAGGATCTGCGGCGCGTCGTGGAGGCGGTCCGGGAGAGCGCGCGCGAGCTGCGGCGGGGCGGGTTCCTCGCGGACGCCCCGCAGCGCCTGCCGCTGACCGAGGGGCAAAAAGAGCTCTGGGAGCTGGCGCGGTTCAGCGAGACCGTCGCCTTGACGCTCAACCTCCCCGTCGGGTTCCGGCTTCGCGGGCGCCTCGAACGGGCGGCGCTCGAACGGGCCTTACAGCGGCTGGTCGACCGCCACGAGGCCCTGCGGGTCACCTTCGATCCGGACGGCGAGAGCCAGCTTCTCGGGCTGGGACGAGCGGTCGAGCTCGCGTGGACCGACCTTCAGGGGAGCGACTCCGGCGACCGCGACGCCGAGGCGCTGCTCGCGGAGGAGGGAATGCGTCCTTTCGACCTCATCCAGGGGCCTCTGGCGCGTTTCCATCTGATCCGGCTCGACGAGGACGTCCACATCCTGGCCCTGTTCTTCCATCATCTGGTTGTGGACGGTCCCTCGATGGGGGTCCTGCTCGACGAGCTGAGTGCTCTTTATTCCGTAGAGATCACCTCCGGCGAAGTCGCCGGCCGTGAGCTCTGCCGGCTCCCTCCCGCGGAGCCCTACCGCCGGTTCATCGCGGCGGTTCTGGAGCGGGAGAGCGGCGGGCGGGAGATGGACGCCCATGAGGCCTACTGGGTCGGCCGGTTTTCCCCTCCACCCCCACCGTTAGAGCTGCCGGCCGACCGTCCGCAGCCGGAGGAGCGCACCTTCCGAGGCGACTGGCGACTCGCCCGGCTCGATCCCGATCTCGTCGCCGGGCTGCGCCGGCTCGCCCAGCGGCTCGGCTGCACGACCTCGACGTTGCTCCTCGCCGCAGTTGCGGCCCTTCTGCATCGCCTCACCGACCAGGACGACCTCGTGGTGGGCTTGCCGGTGGCCGATCATCCGGCAGCGGCAAGCCCAGTCGTCGGCTACTGCACCGGCCTGCTGGCGCTACGTTCGCGGATCGCGCCCAGCGACTCCTTCGCCGATCTCGCGGCCGCTCTGCGCACCGCCGTTCTCGACGGCTACGATCACCGAAGCTACCCCTACAGCCGCCTCCTCCAGCGGCTCGGGCTCGGCGGGGTCTGCGGTCCGCGGCCGCTGATCGCCGTCCTATTCAATTACGACGCGCTCTCCGGGGTTCGCTTGGGCGATCTCGCGCTGGAGATCGTCAAGATCCCCACCTTCGTGGCGGAATTCGAACTCTTCTGGAATTTCGTCGACACGGAGCAGACCCTCCTCGTCGAGTGCTGCTTCAACACCGACCTCTTCAACCCCGCGACGATCGAGCGCTGGCAAGGCCACCTGCGCCGGCTCCTCGCCGGCGTGACAGCCGATCCGGACCGTGCGCTCGGCGATCTCGATCTCGACGCTACGGAGGAGAGCGAGGGGAAGACCATGGACTAGGCCGAGCTTCGGGAAGGAACCTCACCGCCGGTGACGTGGCCCCAGATCTCCCGCGAGATCAACACCGGCCTCACTGTCACCTTCCCCCGGGAAGAGACAAAGTTGGCGCGCGGGCCGAAGCCTCCGAAAGCCGTGTTGCCCTGCTCGATATCCAGCACCGTCCGGTTCTCGAGGAGAACGGTCCGGCGAATCCTGTGCTTGCCGGGGATCTCCCCGAACACGCTGGCGTACATCGCATTGTTGAGATAGCGGCTGTCGTCGAAGTACGCCAGGAGATCCTCTTCGTCCCGGAACCTGCCCAGGAAGAAGACTGGCGCGTACAGCTCCTCGTACGAACGCTCCTCCGGCAGAGAGCCCGTGACGATGGCCGGGTAGACGATGTTCCTCGCCGCGTCGACCAGCCCTCCGAAAACGACGCTGGACTGACGCTTCTGAAGAAACTGAATCGCGTTGAGCGTCGCCGCGGGGTCGACGAGCGGACCGACCCGGTTCTCTCGGTCGTGGTACTCGCCGACACCGATCCCCCGGAGTTCTTCGATCATGCCGGCCAGGAACCTGTCCGCTACTTCTTCGTGGACCAGTACGGCATCCGGCGCGGCACAGTCCTGGCCGCTGTTGTAGGTTTTGACCTCGACGATTTTGCGCGCCGCCAGCTCGAGGTCCGCGTCGGCGCCGACGACGAAAGGGTTCACTCCGGCGCCGTTGAACAGAAACAACGCATCCCTAGAACACGCCGCCAAGACCTTGAGCGCGTTGTCATATCTCCCCACGAAGGAAACGACGTCGGAAACACGGACGTAGCCGTCGAGAAATCTGCTCCGCTCCACCTCCAGGATCTCGATCCGCGGGAAGCTTTCCGCGATCTTGAGCTTCCGGGCGATCTCTCGAACGATCCGCCAGGCCACGACCGGAGGCCGCACGAAAACCTGTTTGGTCGCCATCAGGGAGGGTACGATCCCGAAAAGCGTCAGGCCGTACAGCGGCTGGTTGAGCGGCAGAAATGAAGAGATCCTCGACACCCGCGCTTCCAGACCGGGGAACTCCCGGCCTAGATTCCGCAAGCAGCTCAGAGTGCGCTCGATCTCGTCGCGCGCGGTGGCGTAGCTCTCATAACCGACCAGCAGGTCGACGACAGCGTCCGCGCAATCCTCGAGCCGGTCAGCAAACTCATAACCGGCCTGCAAGGCGCGTTCGCTGCACTCGGCTGGCGTGCTCGTCGTGCCGATCATGCTCTCTCTCCAAGAGGGTAGTGTGGCATCAACATGGGTGCCAATATTCTTAGGTTAACATATCAAGATTCAACCTACAATGATTCATCGAGAGCCTGAGCCGCCACGCTCACTCCACCGCCAGGGCGATCTGGTTGGCGAAGGCTTCCAGGAAGTGGAGCCGTTCGGGGACGGCGAGGCTCTCCGGGTCCGCGGGATGGACGCCCAGCACGCCGACGGCGCGTTGCCCAGGATCCGTTCATCGTTGAAGTCCACATTGGTGAGCACTCCTCTGAGCGGAGGATTGAGATCCTCAAGCTCGGATGCCGCTCGGTTGAGTGCTTCGCAAATTCCGGTAGTCAACCTCTGCAATTGGTGCCAACGTGCAGGAGCAGGCACAAAGAGTTGATGCTCATCCCGATCCTCCGGATCGCCGCCCTCTCGCTGAATGATCTCCGATTCCTCTTCGAATCGGTCTGACAGGCGTTTCAGAAAAAAGAACGCGAGAACATAGGTCTCGCATTTGCTACTGTCGATCGCGCCACGTAGAAGGTCTGCGGCCGACCAGAGAAGTCGCTCCAACACCTCCAGCGTGAGTTGCTCTCCAGAAGGAGAGGGTATCAATCGATGGTTATCAGTCATGAATTAAGCTCTTTTCATCTCCCAGAACATCCTACACGATCACGAGAGGAGGCGGCGCGGCAGCTCTTCCCGCGCTCCCGCCGGCTCGGGTTGAGCCTACGGCCCTTTGGGCTTCCGGGGTCCCGTAACACTTGACTCAAATTCGCTCCTAAACCCTCGTTGCTGGCGGTGACGCCCATGCGTCCGGCCCTTTGTACCCGAGGGCGGCCAGACCGCAAGGCGACCCCTGCGGGGCGTGCTGCGCACGGCCTTGCCGTCTGGCCTCTTCTCCCTCGGGTCCGGGTCCTCCCGTCATGGACGACACCACCCCCCAAAGGAGATCTGCGGAAGCAGGTTCTACTGCGCAAGGGGTGGATCGCCCAGCCGAAAGACCGTCTGGAGTTCGCAGGGCGCAGGCCCGCGGCGGCGGTCCGGAGCCCATCAACGGCCCGGCGGCGTGCGCAAACACGTTCGCCGGACCTAACCCGGACAGGAGTGTGATTCATGCCCGAGCTAGTTCCGCATTCTACCCCCTCGCCCCTCGATCTCAGCCGCTCCACGGAGGCCACCCGCCGGGAGCTCTACGACCGGGTGCTGCGCATCCAGTCGGTCCCCGATGACGAGGAGCCGGCTCCGCCGTTCGACCCCGAGACCGCCGGCCTGACGATCTTCTACATCCTGGGAAGGTGGTTCGCCACCTGGATGGACCTGGAGGCGCCGGCCGAGGCTCCCGAGGACCGCCGCCAGGAGCTGGTGCGCATCCAACCGGCCGACAACCCGGACGGCATCCTCCTCTTCGAGGTGTGACGCTCAGGGAACGCGAGAGGGTCCGAGCGAGGTCAGGCCCATCGGGCCCTGGCCTCATTTGTTGAATCGAGGCCCACCCGCTCTCAACCGTCCTCGATGGCCTGCAGTATTTCCCGTGCAGCGCCGGCATCCTCCGCCCTCGCCGAGGTTCGCCGCCGGAAAGCCGTTGGATCTCCCAGCTCCCCCCTGCTCACGGAAGGCTCCCTCCGCGCCCGGGACCGCCCATCCCTGCTCGCTTTGTACCCAGGGGGCGGCTGGCCGCAAGGCAACCCTGCGGGCGTGCTGCGCACGGCCTGGTCGGCCACCCTCTCTCCCCCTGAGTCTTGGCGAGACGTGACGAACGGACCCGAACCCGGAAGGAGACATTCCATGAGCCAGAAGACCCAGGTTGTTCAGACCCACACCTTCACCCTCACCGGCAACGTCGGCGCCGACCCCAAGCCCCACAGCCTCCCCGCCCAGACCATCCTCTGGACCGATTACGATCCCATCACCGAGGAGCTCGTTGAGAAGGCCTACGACGAGCCCGGGCTGAGTTTCCTGACCTTCCCGCTCGCGACCGGAGGTGACTGGGGCCTCTCCACCCACTGGCACAACTGCATCGATTGGGAAGGGCGAGCCGGCCACCTTCGCAAGGGCGATTGCATCCGGGTGACCGGCCACCGGCAGACTCGCAGGTACCTGAGGGGCAGCGAGGAGAAAACCTACGTTCAGCTCGTCATCACCGAGCTTCAGATCCTGAAGACGAAAAGCCGCGCCCAAGCCGCCTGACGGGACGCTCCGCCCGGGCGCATGGCTCCGGCGAGGAACCCTCGCCGGGTCAGGGGGTGTCGTGGTGGGCGGGGCTCATTCATAGGGGTTACGAGCCTCCGCAGGCGAGGGCAGGCGTCCTCGGGGGAGATCCGACGGTCTTCTACATCCTGGAAAGGTGGTTCGCCACTTGGACCGACCTGGAGGCGCCGGGCGGAGCGCCTGAGGCCCGCCGCCAGGAGCTGGTGCGCATCCAAGCGGCTCAGACCCCGCAGGGCATCACGGACATCGAGCCCGCCGAGGGGTTGACCTCTCCCGATAAGGACTCGCCCTCGGGCTATCTCAGATCAGGAGGTCAGGGATCTGATCCTTCGGCGGGCTCGATCTCCGGCCCTTTTATCCGTTGGGATCGACACCCATGAGAGGCCTGAACAGGCCTCGACACGAATCGAGCAGTGACCGAATCTCAACCGCCATAACGGTCGAGAGCTGCCGGCTGAGATCCCGGCGCCATCGCCGGAGCGGCGGTTCGATCCGGCAAAGATGACGGCGTCGGGTTGACTTGGAACGCTCGCGCTCCGGGTGAACAGCCCGGTGCTTCACGTGCCTCCCCTCGATCGACGAGACGGTCCGCGGCCGACGTAACCGGAGCTTCCCGTCGTGACCGCCGATTCGAGAGCGTGGCCTCTTCGCCCAGCCGCCTCTCAGCACCTTCCACCTACTTTCTGGTCGCTGCGACTCCACGGTTCTCCTTTTCCTGGTCTCGGCGGCCCGAGCGTGAGGGGTTTCAAGTGGACCCGGTCCGGGTGCGGACCGAGGCAGTCTATCTTTCAGCTACAAGTTAGGCAATAGCTATCTGTTCTTGGATCTTCCGTCTACACTCGAACGGGAGGCTGCTCCGAACACCGTTCGTTTGATAGGTGATCCCGGTTAATACCATCGCGGTTCTCCCTATTCTGCCGATTATGGAGCATGAATTCCTCAATCGTCGCTTTTACGACTACACATGAGGTATTCTCCCGGAGTTCTCGGGAACACTGGGTTCCGAGTCTCGTCGCGGAAAGCTGCTAAGAGTTTCCTGTCAGGTACGTCTTTGAGGGTCTTGTTATGGATTTGCCGCCGCACTATGAAGGTCCGGCCGACACTCTGTTTCTTTTTGAAGGTATTTTTCTCCGCATCATCAGTGCGGAAGGCGAGGAGGCCGTCGTTCCCCTTGTCGACTTCCTGGCTCTCCTCCGCCACCTGATCTGTCAGCGGGTGCTCGTTTCGCCCCCTGGGACCGAAGGGCTCCATCAGAGTCTCGCAGCCATCGCTGGTTAAGACACCGCCATGGCTAAAGACCTCTCTCCGCTTCTACCCTTTGCTTCCGGTAACAGCCTGTTCGTCTTCGAAGGTGACCACGTCCGGGTTCTCGGTGAGGAGGGTACGGAAGCGACCGTTCCCCTGGAGGACTTGAGAGCTCTGGTCGAGCACCTCGCCGGCGCCGCAGCTCCCCCGTTTTCCGGCGCGCCGGGTCTTCCCTGCGGAGAGGACCAGGAGTGAGGCGACGCCTCCCTCTATAATCCGCCGTATGTCGAACCCCGCCTCGCCCGAGCGCCTCCTCCTCTCCCCCTCGGAGTGGCAGATCCTCCGTGCCGTCCGCTTGGCAGGTGCCCCGATTTCGAGCGAGGCGATCGCCGGACGCCTCTCCTCCCCGGGCCTGCCCCCAGCCACGGTCGCCGCCCTCCTCGACCGGCTCGCCGCCAAGGAGGTCCTGCAGCGTCGGGAGGACGGTTGGATGCTTCGAACCGACTATGCCGCCCTACTGAAACGGCAGGCCGAGCACTTTCTCGAGACCTACGTGTTCGACGATCCGGAAGGGGTTGAGGTCTTGCTCCGCCTCCTCGAAGAGCGGAGGGCGACTCGCCTGCCAATGCCTGAGGGCCGAAGCTTGGGATAAACTCCCCCTCTATGGCCGATCCCGCCGAGCTGACTCCGGAGACTGCCCGCATCCTCGCTCTCCTCGAGGTGCTGATCGCGGCAAGAAAGATCCGCATTCGCGAGTTGGAGCGCCGCCTCAAAGTCAGCAACGGGACGTGCGCCCGCCTTTTCAGCGGCAAGATCAGTCTCAAGTTCCAGCACATCCTGGACATCTTGGCGATTCTCGACGTGACGCCCAGGGCGTTCTTCCGGGTCGCCTACTCGCTGGACGATCCGGGCTCCCTGAAGGCCGAGGAGCTCCTCCGGCAGGTCCAGGATCTGGCCTTTCCGGATCCCCCCGTGCCAGCCGTTCTCTCGCGGGCCGAGATCCAGCGCATGATCGAGGACGCAATCGCGGCACGGCAGCCTCCTCAGACCTCGGAGCCCGAGACGTCCTCCCGCCCTCGCCCGCCCAAACGGCGCCCTTCGCCGGCGAAGAGCTAAGCTCCTCCCGCGCTCTTCGTCCCTCTCCCCTTCTGGCGCAGCTCGGGCATCAGCTTGGCGAGCGATTCGATCTGGCCGCAGAGCGCCTCGATCGGGCGCTTGGCTTCACAGGACTTCTTGAGCAGCACGAGGCTCGCGATCGACTCGCGCGCGATGCCCAGAGTCCGGAAGGTCCGGAGCATCTGGTCCACCAGCCAGACGACCTCGGTGCGCCGGCCCTCCCTGGCATAGAGCCAGGCCAGATCGAGGGATACCAGGGCTGCGTCGTAGGTCTGGTCTACCCGGAGGAAGGCGAGCCTCGCGGTGTTGAGCTTGGCCTCGGCTCGCCCGTAGTGCTGCAGCCCGAGAGCGATCTTTCCCTCCAGCCAGAGAAGCCGGTATTCGTTGAGCCGGCCCGAGCGCCGGTAGAGACGCCGGTAGCGGTTGAGCAGGCTCTGCGCCACCTCGCCGTGCCCCGATTCGGCGAGGTTGAGCGCCAAGCCATGGATCGAGGCCAGCAGATGGGAGCTGTTCGGCGCGATCCGGCGCAGCACCCGGAGGTAGGCGATGACCGCCCGTTCCGGCTCGTTCGACTGTGTCAGGACGTGGGCGAGATTGAGGAGTGACCTTTCGACGCCGGAACCCTCCCCACACGCAGCGTACAAGTCGTTGGCTTGCTCTAGCAGGCTGCTGAAAAACTCCCGGATCGCGGTAAAATTACCGTATTCCGGGAGGTTGAGAGATGCGTGGAGACGACCGGCAGCAGGGAGCGATGTTCAGCTACGTTTCTCTGGAGCAGCGGGTGCCCGAGAACCATCCTCTGCGTCCCATCCGGGCCATGGTCGATCAGTCGCTGGTGGAGCTTTCGGCAGCCTTCGAAGGCTTGTATTCGAGGGTGGGGCGACCGTCGATCCCACCGGAGAAGTTGCTGCGCGCGTTGCTGCTGCAGGTGCTGTACACGATCCGAAGCGAGCGGATGCTGATGGAGCAACTGGATTACAACCTGTTGTTCCGCTGGTTCGTCGGCCTGGGAATAGATGATGGGGTGTGGGTGCCGACGGTGTTCAGCAAGAATCGGGACCGGCTGTTGGAAGGCGACATTGCCCAGGAGTTCTTTACCCGCGTGCTCGCCCAGGCGAAGAAACGGCATCTGCTGTCGACCGAGCACTTTACGGTGGATGGCACCTTGATCGAGGCGTGGGCGGGTCAGAAGAGCTTCCGGCCGAAAGAGCGTCCAGGCGGTGACCCTCCGCCGGATGATCCTGGCAACCCAACGGTGGATTTCCATGGGGAGAAGCGTTCCAACGCGACCCACCAGTCGACGACTGATCCCGAAGCCCGGCTGTTCAAGAAGGGCAAAGGTCGCGAAGCCAAGTTGTCTTACATGGGCCACGTTCTGATGGAAAACCGTCATGGCTTGGTGGTCGATGCCGAGTTGACGTCGGCGACGGGGACCGCGGAACGAGAGACGGCGTTGCAAATGCTGGCGCGGACGGCAGGATCTGGAGAGGTAACAGTGGGTGCGGACAAGGGCTATGACACCCGTGACTTTGTGGCCCAGGCTCGGGATCTCGAGGTCACCCCACACGTGGCGCAGAACACCGCTGGACGCAAAAGCGCAATCGATGGCCGGACGACGCGTCATCCGGGGTACGCGATCAGCCAGAGAATCCGTAAGCGGGTGGAAGAAGTCTTCGGCTGGATGAAGACGATCGGCCTGATGCGCAAGACCCGGCATCAGGGGGTGGACCGGGGCGGCTGGATGTTTGTCTTCGCCGCGGCGGCCTACAACCTGATCCGAATGCGGAACTTGGCGGAGGCGGCATGACAACAGCAGGAACAGGGGCCGGAAGCGACCCGAAGCCAGGCCGAAAGCCCTCCCAGAGCACTCTGGGATTCTGCTCGCGCTCCCGGCTCTCATCTCTTCAGGTACCCCAAGCCTCGCTCTGGACCACTAGAATTGCCATCAAGCCCGATTTTCAGCAGCCTGCTAGGAGAGAAGCCGAGTCTGTGAAGCGTCGCAAATCGTTCAAGTACGCAGCCATTAACTCGGAGACTCTCGCCACCACAAGGGACGACCGGCTGCCTTCGGCAAGGAGCTCCTGGGCCTTGGCGTAGGCGACTCCTGCCTGCTCAAGCTCATCGAGGACCCGGTGGGCATTCGCGAGCTCTGCCCAGGCGCGGGCCCGAAGGTCCGCCACGATCTCCTTGCCGTAGCGCCGAGAGCCCATCTGATCGGCGACCGCGCAGGCGGCTTTCGCGAATGACAACATCGCAGGCGGATCGTCGAACCGCAGGCTGTAACTCGTCTCCAGGAAGAAATCGATTAGCGGCCCCCGGGAGAGCAGCCGCCTCTCCGGCTTCGTCAGGTCCTGCCAGCCTCTCGTACCGGCGCGAAGTTGGGTCAAGAGCGGCTCAGCTCGTGCCCGGTCCTGCTCCAAGGCCACGAAACCCCGCACCATCGTCCGGCGGTTCGCAGAAGGTTCTTTTCTCACGTCCCCCCCGTAGGTCTGACGGAAGTCCTGAATTATCGCACATTCCGAGAACAAGTGACGAAGGGGCGCGCCCCGGAGCCCCAGGGCACGCCCGGCCCACCCTCAGGGGGTGCAGAGAGTGTGGCCGTCGGGATCGATGCTGCAGCCGTGCTTCGGCGTGATGATCGGCGGACACTGGGTCCGCCCATTGGGGTCGATGCTGCAACCGAGCTTAGGGGCACAGACCGGCTGTCCATCGGGGTTGATGCTGCAGCCATGCTTCGGGGCACAGACGGTCAATCCGTCGGGGTTGATGCTGCAACCAGCCTTCACGGACCATGGCAGCTCAAAAGCCCGCGCCAGAACGCCCTCGAAGAACCTGGAGAGACCAAGACCGTCCCCCGCGAGGCCGGTCCCCGAGGAGAGCGCGGTGGCCGAGGCGGCCGAGGCCCCCAGGGCCAAGCCAAGCGTGAGGGCGAGAAGTGAACGGCGGAAATGGGACATGACTCCCTCCTTGTGACCCGGATCATCGCCGGTCCCGGAATGGGCCGGCCGCCCGGTTAAACGGTCGTCGAATGCCATAGTCTCCGGCAAACGGTTCCCAAAACGCATGCCGGAGTTGCGTCTCCCGCCACTTCCCCACTGGCATGTTGGCTAGGCTGCGACCTCCTGATGGTCGCGTCTAGGGGCGCGCCCAGGAAGCTCCAGGCGCGCCCGGCTCACTCGTTAGGGCGTACAGACAGGTGTGCCATTCGGATCGATGCTGCAGCCGTGCTTCGGCGTCATGACCGGCGGACACTTGGCCTGCCCGTTGGGGTCGATGGTGCAGCCGAGCTTGGGGGAGGGGGCGCAGACCGGCTGTCCGTCAGGGCTGATGCTGCAGCCGAGCTTCGGGGCGCAGACGGAATGTCCATCAGGGCTGATACTGCAACCTGCCTTCACGGCTCGCGGCATCTCAAAAGCCCACGCCAGAATGCCATCGAAGAAACGGGAGACGCCAAGGCCGTCCTCCGCGAGGCCGGTCCCCCAGGAGAGCGCGGTGGCCGAGGCGGCCGAGGAACCCAGGGCCAGGCCGAGGGTGAGGGCGAGAAGTGAACGGCGGAAATGGGACATGACTCCCTCCTTGCGACCCGGGTCGTCGCCGGTCCCGGAATGGGCCGGCCGCCCGGTCAAACGGCGTCGTCATGCCATAGTCTCCGGCAAGTGGTTCCCAAAACGCATGCCGGAGTTGCGTCTCGCGCAACTTCCCCACTGGCATGGCTAGGCTGCGACCTCCTGAGGGTCGCGTGGAGAGCCGCTCGGAAGGCAAGTCATGCCCGAAAGTTGACATTTATGCTGTATTGTCGGCTTAATCGCTGGATCGCCCCAATCGTGCCTTTCGGCGAAGTCGAACGGCCTCTTGGCTCCGGGCGGAGCTAGAGAAAGGGCGGGAGCCGAAATCCACCGTCCCGCTCCCCCGGGTTGCTCGAAACTCGCCACGCTCGTTGCCGCTCGTTCAACAGGAGGTCCTCCGGCGAACGGCGTTCGCCGGGGAACTGTCGGATTTACTGCTTATACTGTTGACTTTTAGTCATCAATGTAGGCAATATTCCGATATGAGAGCCCTAAGAGCTGATCGCCTCCAGCCGGCAGAACGGTTCAACCAGTCCCTTGGAAAGCGCCTTCGCGAAGTCCGCCTCAGCCTTCCGATGACCCAGCGGGAGGTCGCCGGGCGGACCTTTCTTCGCCCCGACCTGCTGAGCAAGTATGAGAGTGGCACCCACCCGCCTCCGGTCCGCTCCCTCCACAAGATCGCCCAGGCGGTCGGGAAGCCGGTGGACTGCTTTCTCCCCGAGCTCACCTTCCCGGAAGGCCCCGATCGCGAGCTCTACCGGTTCTTTCGCGACATCTGGTTTCTTCCCCTGGAGTCCCGGAGGATCATCGCCAGCGTTCTCCAGGGGGTCTTCGCCTTCCAGATCGCTCCCGCAGCTCGGAGCGTTGTCACCGGAGGTCCCGATGCACCTCGCGGTTAAGGACTTCGAAGCTCTCCTCTCGTCGGTCCCCACCCCTTCCCTCCAGCATCTGCTGACCTGTGCCCGCTGCCGCCGGAATCTCACGTCCGTCCTGTTCGACCTCGACGTACCGGGCGAGGAGCTCGTCACCGCGGATCTCGGCGAGGCGCCCATCGGAGAAGCTCGCCGCGACGACTTCGCGGACCCGAGCTTCCGCGAGACCGTTCTCCGACGTGCGCTCGCGCTCGGCGAGTCGGAAGGGCAGCGGCCCCCCATCACTCCTGAAGCCCGTCTGAGCTTCCCGTGACCTTCTGAACGGCCCGCCAGATCTTCGGCTCGAGGTGATCGCGACCGAGGCTCGCTTCCGCGATCTCGGCGTGGCCGAGGTCCTCCTCTCCGAGGCGCGGACGGTCTCAACCGACGATCCCCTGCAGTCCCGGCATCTGGCGGGTCTCGCCGCGGCGATCCTGGAAGGTCTTGCGCCGAGCTCCAGAGGGGACCGGCTCCAGGCCGAGGCCGCGGGCATCCTCGGAGACGCTGAGCGTCGAGGAGGGCGCCTCGATCTTGCCGATGACTTCTTCAAGCAGGCCGCCTGGGCGATGCGGGATCAGCCTCTGATCCTCAGCGCTCGGGCGATCCTGTGCCGCCTCTCGGCCGCTCTTCGTCAGGAGCAAGGGCGCGTCGACGAAGCGCTCGGCCTTCTGGAGCACGCCTCGACGCTGGCCGAGGAGCTGGGGGATTTCAAGGAGCTAGCCCTCTCGAGGCTCGCCTATGGATGGCTATTGCTCGACGAATTCGATACCGAGCGAGCCATCCTTCCGCTGCGAGAGGCTCTCTCTCTTCTCGACCCGGAGCACGATCCCTATTCCCTCTTCTCAGCTCTCCACGCGCTCGCCCTGGCCTATGCCGAGGTCGGGGATCACGACCAGTTGGACGGTACGTTATCGATGCTCGACCAGCTCGCGCCAAGCCTTTCCGATCCACTCGACAGGGTACGGATCCGGTGGATCGGGGCGCGGGCGGCATGGCGGCTTCTCGAGTTCGATAAGGCCATCTCGGAGCTCGAAGGAATCTTCGACGAGCTCGCCGAGGAGGGACCGGGCCCGGAAGCCGCGCTCGCCGGCCTGGAGCTCGCCCGCATGGTCGCTGAACGCGACCAGGACCCCATCGTCCTCTCCCAGACCCTGCGCCGGGTCTCCGACCGGCTTGAAGCTCTCCCTCCGGAGCACCTGGCCTCCCATCTGCTCCCCGTCCTTCGGTTCGCTTTGCGGTTCCCCGCCCGCCGGGAGGGCGCCTACCTGGATGTGGTCTTGGGGGCCACCTCGTATGTGGAGCACGCCCGTTTCAATCCTGAGTACCCGTATTGTCCGACTCCCCACCCGGACCTCACTCTGGTCTGGCATGACCTGACCGGCGCGCAACGCCGGAGGGCCGCGCAGACGGCAGGGGTGGAACTGGACCGTACCGGCAGTCCCAGAAGCGCCCAAGACCAGCTCCTCATCGCCTGGACCCACGAAGCCCTGACCGGCGTTCGCCTCCAGATCCCAACCGAAGCGGAGGACGATGACACTCGACCCGGGTAATCCGCTTCCTTCCCCCTCCCGGGCACCCGGATCGAGGCCCCCGACCCTCGCCCGGGCCGGGAGGGGTCCCCTCCGGCTGACGGGTCTTGGATCGTGCTGATACAGGGTAGAATGACCGTGTTCAGCACGTAGCCACGACCCTCTCTCGAAAGGACTTAGAGCGCCCATGCCCCGCCCCAAGCCGCGCCAGGAGCTTCTCTCGCCCAGCGAATGGAAGGTCTTCTGGATCCTTTCGAAGCGCCACCCCCTCACCATCGCCGAGATCTCCCAGGAGCTTTCCCGGCTGGACCCCGAGCTTCCCGCTCAATGACAACACGGTAAGGACCTTCGTCAAGCGATTGCAGAGTAAGGGCTACCTGAAAGAAGAAAAGGGATCGCCTCTGCTTTCGTTCCGTCCGGCGGTCCCGTTCAAGGAGGCCCTGCGGTTTCACGCCAACCGCTTCCTCGACCAGTTCGCTCTCGGGGGAGACGGAGACCTCGAGACCCTGCGCCAGGTCATCGAAGAACGGCGGCCTCGCTCGCGGTAGACCTATCCTGGCTTCGGCCGTCCACTACATTTGTAGTATCGTCCCCTCCAAGATCCGCTCGGCTTGGTGGAGCCCGTGCAAAGGGGACCGGTGTATCGATCGAAACGACAGTTGTCTAGGAGGCGGAAGAGGCGACGGATGGCCCAGCGTCTTCCAGCTCTGTCATGAGCCGGAGACCACCCCGATCTTCCGGTGGGAAGGAGCCGGCGCGGCCAAGGGAGCAGCTCCAGGGACTCCTTTTCCCGCAGGCCGGAAGCCCGGAGGGCCCGATCGGCTACACGACTCGTCTCCTGGTCGCGACCACGCTTCCCCACTCGCGACCGGACGACAACGAGTTCACCCGCAGCAGCGGCCTCTATGACCTCTGCCTGCTCACACCGCGGCGGGTGGGTCTTCCCTTCGGCCGCTATCCCCGCCTCGTCTGGGTCTGGGTCATCACTGAGGCGGTGCGGCGGCGGAGCCCTCTGCTCTACCTTCCTCGGACCTTCTCCGAGTTCGCCGATCAGTTGGGGATCACCCCCTCGTCGGGAGCCAAGGGCACCCTGGTCCACTTGCGGGAGCAGCTCCACCGGCTGGTCAACGTCACCTTCTCCTGTCTCGGCAATGCTCCGGCCGAGGCCACCTCTCGCTCTCCCAGGCCTTCTTCGAGGGGGGTGGGATTCACCCTGTCAAGCGCTACCGGCTCTGGTGGGACGAGCCGGCGCCCGACTCCTCGGAGCGCTCCTTCCTGCTGCTCAACGAGGACTTCTTCCAGGAGGTCCTCGCTCATCCGATCCCGGTGTCGCTCGCGGTCCTGCGGACCTTTCGCTCGCCGCTCGAGATGGACGTCTACATGTGGCTCACCTGGCGGAGCTTTCGCTCGTTGCGGCTACAGCGCCCGGAGCCGATCTCCTGGCTCGCCTTGAAGGAGCAGTTCGGCTCCGACTATGCCGAGGAGCGCTCGTTCCGCTACAACTTCCTGCGGGCCGTTAAGCAGGTCCTCTCGGTCTACCCCACCGTCCGGGTCAAGAACACCCGGCGAGGTCTGGTCCTCCTCCCCTACCCTCCCCATGTGGCTCTGCGGGCGTTGCCGCCGAAGCCGCTCTGACGCTCCTTCTTCGTCAGCTGGCTCGGAGAAGCTCCGCCTCCAGGGAGGGGAACTCTGCCGGAATTCGGGGTGTGGAAATCGCCGAGTTTTCCAGAAGGAACGCTAACCGCTGGAGGCCTCGGGACCGAAGGTACGCTAACGCTGGACCGAAGGTACGCTTGCAGTTGACCGAAGGAACGCTAACGCTTTCTGCTCCAAGTCATTGACCTGCTGTGACTTCGTGACCCCCATGTAGTTCTTCAGGTAGTCACAGGTAGTTTAAGAGCAAGTAGTCGGCGACCTGACTGTGGAAAACCGGCTTTCGGGAGATCCAAACAGCCTCGAGCGTGCCCCCGCCGGAGGCGGGGTCGGTCCCCGTCTGCATCTCCTCGCGCCTTCGGCGCTCCGGGGATTCCGCCTCAGGCCCTCACGCCCTCCGCGGTCGCTCCGGGCCGCGCTCGCCCCAGGGGCGAGACGCATCTACGAGGAGGCTCCCTCCTCGGGGGTTTGGGACCAAACCGGCGTCGAGGCTCCAGGAGCCGGCTGGGTGAGGATCTCCTGATCAGGCGATCTCTTGTCGACTCTCGCGGTTTCCGCTGCTGTGTTGACGACCAGGAATCGCCGGGTGGGCTTGTGGTGTCTGCCGACGTTTGGCGAGGAGCTGGTCCGGAAGAGAGGCTGCCGGCCGCTCTGGGTCGCCTTTGCGTTGAGGTGGGCGAGGCCTTCCCAATCTGGATCGAAGGACTGCCGCTGCGGTCTCGTCGCTGCGCCCCGGGGGCTTCCGGAGGGGAAGGTCGGCTCGAAGCGCGCGATGCCGCTCCTCTTCCTCATCGGTGATCGGGTCGTAGTGGCTGCCTTGTTGTCCGGGGCCGTCCCGCCGTGTGGGTTTCTTCCCAGCCGCCGAGGTTGCCGTAGAGGGAAAGGTTGTCCTGCGGTTTTCTCCTGGGTCAGGGTGGCTCCTCCCGGCTCTGGGACCGCTCATCACTTCTCGCTTTTTACCCGAGGGGCGGCTGACCGCAAGGTACACCCTGCGGGCGTGCTGCGCACGACCTTGACGGCCATCCTTTGCTCCCCTCGGGTCTTTGCGCTCCGTGACGAACGGACCCAAACCCGAAAGGAGACACCCCATGACCTCGAAGACCCCGAAGAACACCCTCTCCCTCTACGGCAACCTCGGCGGCGATCCCGAGCCCCACACCATCGCGGCCAAATCCGGCACCCGCACCTACTACGACCCGATCATCGATGACGCGGTGGAGACGAGCTTCGAGCTTCCCGAGCGCAACTTCCTCACCTTCTCCCTCGCCACCGGCGGCTACGGCGACAAGCCCCTTCGCTGGCACTACTGCGTCGATTGGGAAGGCGTCGCCTTCCGGCTCCGCAAGGGCGACCGCATCAAGGCGACCGGCTACTTCCAGAACCGCTCCTACCAGAAGGACGGCGAGACCAAGACCGTCCGGCAGTTCGTGGTCGTCAGCATCGAGCCGGTGAAGCTCAAGGTTCGCGAAGAGGTCGCCTGATCGGGAGACCTCAGCTCCTGCCGGCCCCCGGGAACCTCCCGGGGGCCTTTTTCTGTTGGGCTTCCTGCTTCTTCACAGCCGTCCAATCCCAGGTAATCGAAGAGGCCTCATGTCTCGAGGCCCCAGCAGCTCATGGTCTGAGCAGTTCCTCACCTGAACTTGGGTTGACCCGATATCTCTGAGCTCGAGCCATCCGTGCTTTGGCTTGGGATCCCTTCTCTCGATTCACGCAGTAGCCGATCTCGACGGGAACACCTTCGGCTGATCTTGTCGCGCGGAGCTCCTTCTCTCTCCGGAGGTCCGGCTCCGCTCCTGCCAAGCGCGGTCCTACCCGAGGGGCGTCCCGGCCGCAAGGCAAACCCTGCGGGCGCGCTGCGCGCGGCCTTGACGGCCGGGCCTTCGAGCCCCTCGGGTCCCTGCGCCCTGTCAGGAGCGAATCCAAACCTCCTCGACAGAAAGGAGACCGCTTGAGAAACGATCGATCATTTCGATTCGCAGGACATCTCACAAGGGGCGCAGCCGCCGGCACCTTGGACGAAAGGCGGGCTCGAGCGGACGTCTGATGTACCGAAAGACGATCCGGATCGAGAGCAAGCCGGAACGGGAGGGGCAGAAGAGCCGGTCCTTCAGTGTCGAGCTTCTCGCCTGAGTTCTGGCGAATCCGCTGTGGGAGCTCGGGGGAACCGCCAAGGAGCGCGTCTATCGACCTGCCTTCCTGGCCTTTGCCGGCACGAGCTCCGCCTCCCGCTCCTTTGTCGCCAATCTGCAGTGTGGACGTCCCGCCCTCGAGGGGACTCAAGGGTCCGGGCTCCGGTTCGAGATTCCTCGTTCCGCCGGCTTCCGTTACGAGTCGGTCAGCCAGGCCGCTGGCACCTTGACCCTGGTCTACCTCCCCCATGTCTTCTCGATGCAGCCCGGGACGAGCGAGGAGACGTCGATCTCCTTCGTCTCGATGCCCCCCACGGCCTGGGTCGATGAGCAGGCGGCCGCGATCGGGGACTCCCTGGGCTCGGACGCGAGGGAGGCGGCGATGGCGGCCTACTTCGTCGCCTATCTCGATGCCCGGACGGCGCTTCCGATCGCCAACGACCTGCGCTTCCACCTCGAGCTGTTTCGCGCCGCCAAGGAGCAGCCGTGGTGCACGCTCTCCGAGGGGTACGACACCAGCCCCGGAGAGCTCTTCGCCGCCGGTCTCTCCGGCATCGGCTTCGAGGTGCCGGTCCTCTGCAATGTGACCTCCGATGTCTTCGCCCAGTTCTTGGCCCAGCAGACGGCCAAGCACCTTCCCCGAGAACTACGAGACGAGGTGAACCTTCATGGCACGTCCAGCCTCCATCGCCCTCGCCGGGTACTTCCCTACGCCGGCTCATCTCCTGCCCAGATTGGCCTCTTTGATCACCTTTTCCCTTCCGGAGTCGAGGAGCCCTCACGTCCTGGTCGATCCCTGCGCCGGTGACGGCGAGGCGATCATCGGTCTCCGCAACCTGTGGTTCGGGGAGGAGCGACCGAGCCAGCGCCACAACGTCCATGACGCCCATCTCTTTCTGGTCGAGCTCGAGAAGGACCGGTTCAAGGCGGCCGAGGCGAGGCTTCCCCACTTCAGCTCCTATGGGGGGCGGTGGGACACCGTCCTCGAGGCGGATGCCTTCCACGTCGACATCAAGCCCAACGACGGAGCGTCGCTGCTCTTTCTCAACCCGCCCTACGACACGGATGCGGTCGAAGGCCGGCTGGAGCACAGGTTCCTGAAGCGGTGGACCGGGTGCTTGATGCCCGGGGCCGGCCTCCTGATGTTCGTCGTGCCTCACTACGCCTTGAAGGCGAGCGCAACCTTCCTCGCCTGCCAGTTCACCGACCTCCGGGCGTGGCGCTTCCCCGACGACGACTTTGCGGCCTTCCGGCAGTGCGTCCTGATCGCCCGCCGGCGGACCTCGGCTCTCCCCGAGAACGATCTCGACCGCAAGCGGATCGAGCGGTGGAGCGAGGCGTCGGAGGTCCTCCCCGTGCTCGAGGAGCTGGGCGCTCCCGCGTATGGCGTTCGGGGGGAGCACCCTGGCCTGACGCTCGAGACGATCCCGCTCGACGTCCAGGGGCTGGTCGACGGTTTTCGTCCCTGGGCCAACTCGCCGATGTTCGGGACGCACCGCTCGGTCGGCGAGCTGATCGGGGCCCGCTACGAAGTCGCGATGCCGCCCCGCCCGGCGCACATCGCTCTCGCGCTCTCGGCCGGCATGTTGAACGGCAAGCGACTAGCCCCGAACCGTCCCGGCCTTCCTCCCCTCCTGGTCAAGGGCTCGTTTCGCCGCGACTTCCGGGTGGTCGAGGAGAAGTTCGACAAGGACGGAATACGGACCGGTAGCGTCCAGGTCCAACGCCCGAAGCTCACGCTTCACGCCCTGCGGCTCGACACCCTGCAGTTTCTCGAGCTTCAGCCGGGGACGGTCCCGTCGGGCGCTCAGGAGCTCTCCGGCTTCAACACCGCCGACCTGGTCGAGGCCTATGGGGAGTCGCTGGGCCGGCTGATGCGGAGTCAGTTTCCCGCCCTCCATGACCCCTCGAACCCCGACCACGCGATGGATCTCCCGGAGCTCGGCCGGCGTCCCTTCACCATCCAGAAGCACCTGATCTCGGCGGGGTTGAAGCTCCTCGCCCGGGGCGAGAATCCGATGGCTGCGGCCGAGGTCGGCACCGGCAAGTCCACGGTCTCGCTCTCGATCGCCGGGTACCTCGCTCCGGATCATTTCTCCCGGACCACGTCAGAGCTTCGCCGGTTGGGATTTGATCCCTCGGGGCTCCGGCCTGTCCGCCGGATCCTGATCCTCTGCCCGCCTCACCTGTTGAAGAGCTGGCGCGACCAAGCGGCGGCGGTCCTCCCCGGCCACCGGGTGCAGACGGTCGAGACCGTCTCGGACCTCGACCGGCCGGCCGAGATCTACCTGCTGAGCCGGGAGACGGCGAAGCTGAGTCATGGGTTGCAGGGGCTCGAGAGGCGAACCCGAGGCGCCCGGCAGTGCCCGCGCTGCGGACGCCTGGTGACGGCTGATTCCGAGTCTCTCGCGAACCGCCGGGAGCGCTGCGGACACCAGCGGCGCCTCCCCACCAACCAGGCCGCCGCCCTCGCTGAGAATCTGGCGGCGATCCTCGTCACCACCTACCCCTCCGATCCCACGGTGCGGGCTCTGGTGGCCCATCGCAACATACTGAAAAGGTGGCTTGCTGCCGCAGACGATGAGAGCGGCGAGGAGCTGACCCAGGGGCCGACGCCGGCGAGCGCCAAGATCCTGGCAATCACCTGCGGGGCCTTGCGGCTTCTCGGGAGCCACGGCGGAGAGTACCTCTATGAGGGCTACCGGCTCCGGCGAGCGATCGAGCTGCTGACCGGGGTGGCCAGCGCAACAGGAGCGGTGGACTCGGCTGCGCAGATCTGCGACGAGGCCCGTCGGATGGCCGACCGCTTCGCCGAGGAGGCCGCGGCAGCGTCCGCCCGAGGCTTGAGCAGCTACTCGCTCGAGGTCAGCGGACCCGGGTCGATCGCCGCCGACCTCATCGCGCTGGTCCGGCAGATCGAGGGAGCCGACCCGGAGGAGGACGGGCCCCAGAACCCGCTGCTCGCGGCTCTAGAGTCGCTGGTCGCCTGCGGCCGGTGGGAGAGTTCGGAGCCCTGCCAGGAACCGTTGTTTCAGGCGGTGCCAGAGCCCCGCCGCTACTCGATCGCACGCTACCTGTTGCGGCATCGCCGGCAGCTCGCCTGCAATCCCGATCTCCTGATCCTCGACGAGGCGCACGAGTACTCGAACCTCGGCAGCGCCCAGCAGAAGGCGGCTCACCGGCTGGTCGAGATCCCCGGCGTCCCGACCCTCGCCCTCTCCGGTTCTCTGATGGGAGGCTACGCGGGCTCCCTCTTCGCCAACTTCTGGGCGATGAGCCCCCGCTTTCGGAAGGCCTTCCGCCGGACGGAGAAAGGGCCATTCGTGACCCGCTACGGCTACCGCAAGGTCTTCGTTCCCGCTGGCCTCGAGGGGGAGAGCGAGGTCGTCGGCTATGGCGTCCGCAGTGACCGCGAGGAGCAGCGCGAGCCGCTCGAGATCCGCCAGATGGGCGAGGCCCCGGGCGTCCTCCCGCTGTTCATCCTGGAGCACCTCCTCCCGGTCGCTCTCATCATGCACAAGGAGGATCTCGAGGGAGAGCTGCCCCCTTGCCGGGAGATTCAGGTCCCGATCGAGATCGCCGAGGACGACCAGATCGGCCAGGAGATGCTCGCCGAGCAGCAGCGACTCGCGGGCTGCCTGATGCAGAAGATCCGGGCCGATCTCTACAGCTCCAACGCCGGCAAGCTGTGGGGGGCCATGAGCCTGCTGCCGTCGTACCTCGACCGTGCGACGGACGACCTCACCCCCTTCGTTCTCAAGTATCCGGAGGAGGTCGGAGGAGCGGTCGTCGCCGAGGGGAAGCTCTTCCCCGCGAGCGAGCTGACTCCGAAGGAGCGGTGGCTGATTGCGCGGGTGCGCGGCTACCTCGACGAGGGGCGCAACGTCCTGATCTTTCTCCTCCACACCGGGAAGAGCGGGCTTCCGAAGCGTTACCTGCGCCTGTTCAAGGAGCACCTCGGAGAAGCTCCGGTCTTCCTCGACGTCAATAAGGTGAAGGCGGCGCAGCGCGAGGACTGGCTCAATGCGCAGGTGATCGAGCCCAGGCGCCCCATCCTCATCACGAACCCCAAGGCCGTCCAGACCGGGCTCAACAACCTGGTTGCCTTCTCGCGGGCGGTTTGGGTGGAGGGGGTCGACTACGACGCCCGGGTGGTCCGCCAGGCGAACGGCCGGGTGCATCGGATCGGCCAGAAGCTCGACGTGACGATCGAGGTCCCCTACTACGCGGGCACGGTGCAGAAACTGGCGGTGGACCTGGTCGCCCGGAAGATCACGGCTTCGGTCCAGGTCGACGGCCTGTCGATTGAGGGAGCCCTCGAAAGCGCGGGGGCCGGGACCGGCGCCGACGAGGCGAACCAGGTGGCCCTCGGAATTGGTCAGGCGATCTACGAGGCTTGGCTCGGTGCGAGCTAAGCCCTTCTCAATTCTTCAAGGAGTCATTATGCGTAAGGCAACGGTGACTTACTACTTCGGTGGCAATCCCAGCGTACCGATGATCCGTTTGCGAGGCCGGTGGCTGAAAGTCGCCGGCTTCGACAAGGGGACTCCGGTCAAAATCGATGTCGCCCAGGGCAGGCTGACCCTCACCGCCGTCGAGGAAGGCCGGGAGAAGCTCCGATGAATAGGGCCACGGACATGGCCTTCTCCTATGCCATCCAGGTATTGAAGATCAAAGCTGCGGGTCGTCGGCTCCTGAGCAGAGACACAAAGGCCGGTCGGTTTCGCTCCGATCTCACATCTTTTTTTGATCCTGAATTACCCAAAGCGGGGAGAGTCACCGGCCAGCGACTCTCCCCGCTAGGATTGTCTACTGGACGCGTTCTGGCTTAAGCTCAGGACAATCGCAGAGAGTGTAATCGATCATCATTGGAAAGCGGTCATCGCCACCGCGGACCGCGGTCAGGTTGATGATCGTTTCCTTTGACAGCACGAGCTTCTTCTTCATCTCAATCCCTTTCCGAGGGTTACCCTCATGCACTGAAGGTAGCGATCAGGATTGGGAAACAGGGGAGATACAGGGGGATTCAGTGAAGGTAACGCCTGCTGAGATTTCTGCCTGCGAACTCTTCACCGTGGAATGACGTTTCGTCTAGGAGGGAAGTGCCTACGAGAAGCCGTCCTGGCGCTTCCTTCCCCGCCGGCAGCCTTGCGCGGTCATGGTCTGCCTTCCTTTTCGGCGCCAATCCCAGACGTCCCTCAGTGAGTAACGGATGCCTGCCTCGTTGCGATATGGCGGGCCGGTGCCCTCGGAGCGCCATCGCTGCACAAGCTTGATCGAGACCCGCTCCAAGTGGCCGAGCCTCCTTCTCGTTGAGGTCTCTCAGGTCGACGTTCAAGGTGGTCGCCCAGCGTACAACCTCCTCCCAGGTGGGAAACGCCAGAAGCGCGGTCACCCGGTGGAAGTTCACACGGACACCGTCCGGCAGATCCACGACTGGGGCTTGTACAGCGGCTTCCAAAGCTGAGGAGAGCCGGTTGCAAGCCTCAACGACCTTCCCCGCTCCCGACACCTCGAGGATCGCCTCGATGGTGCCGCCAAAGTGACTCAGGGGGCTCTTATCCATCGCCCATCAACCTCCCGATCCCTTCGCCTGACCTTCTCCCACTACATCTGTAGTTTCGGTGAACACAGCTCTCCCTTAAGACTTCTAGGCGGTTAGGCCGCCATCGAGCCAGAGTTGCACTACAAATGTAGTTTATCCAGCCAAAGGAAGCAAGCGGGCGAACTGTCGGCGACGGGGCCGCCGGTGTTGGGCATCAGAAGAGGTGCAGGAAACAGGGCTCTGCCGGCTTGCTCCTGACTGCGCTTTCTTACCCGAGAGGAGACCCGGCCGCAAGGTAAGCCCTCCGGGCGCTAGGCGCGACCTTGCGGCCGGGTCTCCTCTCGGGCCTTGGCGCTGGGTCAGGAGCAGGCCGCCATGTCCTCTGGAGAGCGGCGACAACGAGGAAGTACAATGAGTCCGGCAAAGGCGTACAAGTTGCGTACAACCCTATGACTCCCGAACTCGTAAACTATTGGAAAGATTGGTCGGGACGCCGGGATTTGAACCCGGGACCCCCTGAACCCCATTCAGGTACGCTACCAGACTGCGCCACGTCCCGACCGGAAAAGCGGTTCTCAGGGCGATTTCGGTCCGAGGAGGGTGAGAATCTCACGTGCCTCCTGAAGGGCCTCTTCGATCCCCGAGAGGAGACGTTGTACCCGTTCGGCCTCTCCCGTGTCAAGCGCGGATGGCGCGGGCGCGGCCCTGATGGCGGCCCTGAGCGGAAGCTCCGGCGCCTGCATGGAAAGGGCCGGCAGCACGCCCTGGGCCGGCGGCTCTCCGGCGGCCTCGTCTTCAGGATCTCCCGGCGCTCCTTCCGGCGCGCCCGGCGCCTCTTCCGCCCCATCGCGCTCCGGCTCCGCCAGAGCTCCCGACGCCAGCTCCCCCTCCAGCTTCTTCTTCGCCCCGGCGATCGTGTACCCCTCTTCGTAGAGAAGCTCCTTGATCCGCCGGATGATCTCCAACTCCTTCTCGCTGTAGACCCGCTGGCCGGAGCGGCTCTTGCTCGGGGTGAGCGCCGGGAACTCGGTCTCCCAGTAGCGCAGCACGTACGGCTGGATGCCGAGGGCTTTGCAGGCCTCGCCGATCTTGTAGTACAGCCGCTTCTGGACCCGGGCCTTCGACGCCATCCGGGGTTACTCGGGCTTGTTGGAGCCGGTATTGGGGCCGGTATTTGGACCGATGGGATGCATGACATCGCGCAGGTGCCGCGCCGGCTTGAAGCTCAACCCCTTGTGGGGGCGGATGAACATCCGCTCGCCGCTCATCGGATTGACCCCCATCCGTCCCGGCCGGCGGGTGACCTCGAAGCTGCCGAAGTTCTTGATCCGGACCGGCCGGCCGTCGGCCAGCGAGGTCTTCACGGTGCGGAAGATCACGTCGACGATCTCCGCCGCCTCGTCCTTGGTCAGGCCGCCGTGGCGGTCGTAGACCACGTCGACCAGATCGGCCTTGGTGACGCCGGGATGGAGGGTTTTCTTGGTAGGCATGGGCTTTGGGGAGCAAGAAAGCGCTTCAAGTATATGGGATCAAACCGGCACCGGCAAGGGAAGTCCGCCGGGGGTCGCGCCCTGAGGCGCCCCGCGCAGCCGACTGGCAGCGCCGCAGGCGCGCACACGAAGGAGGCGAGCAGGGGCGCCTCAGGGCGGGGCCCCCAGCGCCGCCACGTACCCCTCCCGGTAGCGCGCCGCCACCGCCTCCCAGGTCAGCTCGGCCTCGGCCTTCCGCCGCCCCCGCTCCCCCATCTCCCGCGCCGCGGCGGGATCCGCCAGCAGCCGCCGCAGGGCGCCGAGCAGCGCTCCGGGGTCCCGCTCCGGGACCAGGCTGCCGGTGCGGCCGTCCTCCACCGCCAGGGGGATCCCCGAGATCCCCGAGGCGACCACCGGCAGCCCGCTCGCCATCGCCTCCAGGATGACGTTCGGCAGCCCGTCCACGTTCCCCTTGCCGTCGTGCACCGCCGGCAGGACGAAGAGATCCGCCGCCCGGTAGAGGTCCGGCAGGGTGTCGCGCAGCACCGGCCCAGGCAGGTGCACCCGCCCGCCCCAGGGGAGGGCGGCGGCGCGGAAGCCCTCGAGGAGGTCCCCCCCACCGGCGAGGACCACCCGCAGCTCCGGGAACTCGCCGAGCAGCGCCGGCAGGATCTCGATCAGCCCCTGGAACCCCTTCTTGGTCGCCATCCGCCCCACGCCCAGGAGCAGGGGCGCGGCGTCCGGAATCCCCAGCCGCTCGCGCCAGACCGCCCGCCGACCGGAGGAAGAAGACGATGCCGGCGAGAAGGCGTCCACGTCCACGCCATAGGGGATCACCCGCGAGCGCTCCGCCGGAAAGCCGAGAGCCCGCACGCGGTCCACCAGCTCGGGCGAGCAGCCGGTCAGCAGGCAGGCCCGCGAGAGCGCCCAGCGGGCGAGGAGCCGCGCCCCCCGTTTCTCCGCCAGGAAGACGTCGCTGCCGTGGAGGCCGATGGCGAGCGGGGTCCGCCGGCCCCCCTGACCCCGCCGGCCCACCGCCGCGGCGACGATCCCGTTGGGCACGATCCAGTGGGCGTGGACGAGGTCGAACCTCCCTCCCGCGAGCTGCCGCCGGAGGGCCCGGCGGGCGGCCAGCGCGTAGAGCGGCGCCACCAGCGCGGCGCCCCCCCGCACCCGCTCGTCCGCCTCCAGGCTGCGGCCATAGCCCAGCACCTCCCGCCGCTCCGGAGCGTAGCGGAAGGAGACGACCTCGACGCCGCCGTCCTCCCAGCGTCCGGGCACCCCCGCCGCGTGCGGGGTCAGCACGGTCACCCGGTCGCCGCCGCGCACCAGCCCGCGGGCCAGGTCGCGGATGAACGGGCCCGCGGTGTCCCCCTCGAAGCGGGGATAGGTCTGGGTGAGGAAGAGGAGATCGAGAGGGCTGCCGCCCGTCACTCCAGCCATTCCTTGAGCGAATAGCTGTCGCGCCGGCGGAAGTTCTTGAAGGTGATCATCTCGCCGACCAGGCCGGTGGTCAGCACCTGGATGCCGAGCACCATCAGGAGGATGCCGAGCTGGAGCAGCGGCCGGTTGCCGAGATGCCGGCCGCCGAACCAGAGGGCGGCGAGGTAGGCGTCGATGCCGAACCCCGAGGCGAGGAACAGCAGCCCGACGGCGCCGAACAGGTGGAGCGGCCGCCGCGTGTAGCGCGTGATGAAGAGCACCGTGATGAGGTCGAGGAGGCCCTTGTAGAAGCGGTCCCAGCCGTACTTGCTGATGCCGTGCCGCCGCGGGTGATGGGTCACCTCGATCTCCCCCACGGCGAAACCCCGCCGGCTCGCCAGCACGGGGATATAGCGGTGCAGCTCGCCGTAGATGGCGATCTCCGCCAGCACCTCCCGGCGGTAGGCCTTGAAGCCGCAGTTGAAGTCGTGGAGATCGACCTGCGCCAGCGCCCGGGTCACCCAGTTGAACAGGCGCGAGGGGAGGGTCTTGCTCATCGGATCGTGCCGCCGCCGCTTCCAGCCGGAGACCAGGTCGAGGTCCTTCTCCTCCAGGGTGGAGAGGAAGCGGGGGATCTCGTCCGGATCGTCCTGCAGGTCGCCGTCCATGGTGATGATGATCCGCCCCAACGAGTGGTCGAAGCCGGCGCAGAGCGCCGCAGCCTTGCCGAAGTTCCGCCGCAGCCGGACCAGCTTGACCCGCGGATCGAGCGCCTTGGCCTCGCGGATCCGCGCCGGCGTGCCGTCGCCCGAGCCGTCGTCGACGAAGAGGATCTCGAAGCTCTTCCCCAGGCCGTCGAGCACCGCCGCCACCCGGGCGGACAGCTCGCCCACCGTCTCCGCCTCGTCGCGCACCGGGACGATCACCGAGACGTCCAGCTCGGCCGGCTCGGGCGGGGCCACGGGCGGCGGGAGCGGCGACAACGGAAACGGACGGGTGCTCATCGGGCGGTATTGTAACAGCAGAGGGCGCAATGAATTGCGCCCCTTGGGCCGGCCCGCCGTCACCATATAATCCCGCCCCATGCAGCGCTCCTGGAGCTGGGCCGTGCTCGGCCTGCTCCTGGCGGCGACGCTGGCCGGGGCCCTGACCTTCGACCGGCGGAGCTGGCCGGGACTGGTCGGCGACGAGGCCACCTACCTGATGCAGGCCGAGAGCCTGGCCTGGGACTTCGACGTCCGCTACTCGCGGCAGGACTACGACCGCTTCGTCGCGCACTGGGGGCAGAAGCCCGACGGGCTGATCCTGCAGAGCGGCGACGGCGGCCGTACCCTGGTCTATGCCAAGCCCGCCTCCTACGCCCTGTGGATCGCCCCCTTCGTGCGCCTTTCCCCGCTGCGCGGCGCGGCGGTCGCCAACGCCCTGCTCCTCGCCCTGGCCGCCGTCCTGGCCGCGCGCGCTCTCGAGCGCCGTCTCGGCCCCGCCGCGCCGCTCTGGGTGGCGGTCTGGATCTTCGGCTCGGTCGCCTTCGCCTACGTCTTCTGGGCCCACTCCGACCTCTTCCTGATGAGCCTGACGGCGATCGCCCTGGCGCTCGCCTATGGCGGCCCCCGCGACTCCCCCGGGCAGGACGAGCCCGCCGAGGCGCCCGGCCGGACGGCGCTGCGCTGGGCCGCCGCCGGCATCCTGCTGGGGCTCGTCTTCGTCGCCCGCCCTTTCTACGGCACCCTGCTGGTGCCGGCGGCGCTGGCCGCGATGGCCCTGAAGGCCCCCAGGGGGCGCCTGGCAGTCGCGGCCCTGGTGGCCGGCGCGGCAGTCGCCATTCTCGGCTCCGGCCTCACCCACCTGGCGGAGGCGGACTCCTGGACCCCCTACTCCGGCCAGCGCCAGAGCTTCGACGCCGCCACCGGCTTCCCCGGGGTGGACCTCCCGCCGGAGAGCTGGGGGCGGCGCAGCGCCGGGCGGGGCAACCGCTCCTGGCTCCCCTCCGACATGGTCGGCCCCCGGCTGACGGCGTGGAACGGGCTCTACTTCCTGGCCGGGCGGGACGTCGGCATCCTGCCCTATTACCTGCCGCTGCTCCTCGGGCTCCTCGCCTTCCGCCGGGGCGAGGGGCGGGGGATGCTGATCCTGGCGGCGCTGGCGGCCGCCGCCTGCTTCCTGCTCACCCGCCCGTTCAACTTCTACGGCGGCGGCGGCGCCATCGCCAACCGCTACTTCCTGCCCGTCTACCCGGCCTTCTGGTTCGCCGCCGGCCGGCCGGCGCGCGCCCGCTGGGCGCTCCTGATCGTGGCGCTGGCGGCACCGTTCCTCGCTCCCCTGTGGCGGCACCCGCGCGCCTTCTTCCTCGACGGGGAGAGCGGCTACCGCTACGTGACGGCCGCCGCCCGGCGCCTCCTCCCCTTCGAGACGACGCAGTCGCACCTCAAGCCGGGCGGCGTCGAGGACTTCGTGCAGAACGGCCTCTGGATCAAGCCGCTGGCGACCAGCGTCCGTCCCGAGGCGGGCGGCATCCGGATCGATGCGACCGGCCGCGGCGAGCTCCTGGTGGGGAGCGCCCATCCGCTGCCCGGCCTGCGGCTGATCACCCTGCCCCCGGCGCCGGCGATCGGAACGATCGAGATCTCCGGCGCCGAGGTGAAGGCGAGCCATCCGCGGCCGCTCGGCGGCTCGGTCTTCCTCCTCCGCCTGGGGCGCCCGCGCGCCGTCCACCGGATGTGGTGGAGCGAGGACGAGAACCCCTTCTACCTCTACCAGCTCCGCCTGCAGGCGCCGGCGGGCTTCACATTCCAGCTCCAGCCCACCCGGTAGCGAGGGGACGGACCGTTCATGCGCAAGAAGCTGGCCCTCTCCGCCGTCTCGATCCTGATCACCCTCCTCGTCGCCGAGGCGGCGCTGCGCCTGCTCGGCGTCGGATCGACCGGCCGCGGCTCGTCCTGGTTCGCCGGCGGCAACCATCCGCGCTTCCTCTTCCAGGCCGACCCGGCGAGCGGTTACACCCTGCGTCCCGGATTCCGCGGCGAGGAGGTCTCCCGCGGCCGGGAGTTCGACGTGCCGGTGGCCATCGACCCGCAGGGGTTGCGCCTCCAGCCGCACCCGGCGCCCCTCCATCCCCGCGTGCTGGCCGTGGGGGATTCGATCACCTTCGGCGAAGGGGTGCCGGCGGACGGCACCTACGCGGCGGTCCTCGAGAAGACGCTCGGGGTCCGCGTCGACAACGCCGGCGTGCCGGGGTACAGCAGCGCCCAGATGCTCGGCCGCCTGCGCCGGTACCTGCCCGCCCTGCGGCCGGACGTGGTGGTGATGACCCTCTCGCCGCTCTGGGACCGCCAGCGCTGCGCCGCGCCGTTCGTCTACCGGGATGGCTACATCGTGGGGCAGGGATACGCGGACCGCCTCGTCCTGCTCGACGGCAACCTCTATCTGCGCGAGACCCGGCTGCCCGTCCTCGGCACCGCGACCGCCTACGCCGAGCGCTACTCCGCCGTGATGCGGCTGGCGCTTCCCGCCCTGGCCGGCGCCGGCCACCGCCTGCTCCACCGCTCCCGCGAGGCGGCCCCGGCCCCGGCGGACTACGAGCCCACCGTCCGCAACCTCCAGGAGGCCCGTCAGCTCGCCGCCCGCTCCGGAGCCCGCTTCCTGGTGGTGCTGATCGACGACCGGGGGAAGGATTTCCAGCACGACCGCCAGGCGCTCGAGGCGCGGCTCCGGCAGCTCGGCATCCCGTGGGTGGCCGCCGACGACCTCCTCCCCGGCGCCCGCTGGGAACGGCTCCGCTACCCCCTCGACACCCACTGGAACGCCGCCGGCCACGCGGCCGTGGGGCAGGCGCTGGCGCCGCGGATCAGACCGCTTCTCGGTGGAGCAGCCCCACCCGGCGGATGAACCCGGCCATCGCCGCGAGGGTTGCCTCCGGCTGCTCCCGGTGCGGCGAATGCCCGCAGTCCGGAAGGGCCAGCGCCGCGACCGGCCCGCCGGCCTGCCGCTCGATCGCCTCCACCTGCCGCCAGGTGCCGTACTCGTCGTCCTCGCCCTGGAGGATCAGGATGGGCACCTCGATCTCCGGCAGGAATTCCTCGATGTTCCAGGCGCGGAAGCCGGGATCGAGCCAGACGTCGTTCCACCCCCGGAAGGCGACGTCCACGTTGTCGCCGTGGTGCCGCGCCAGACGGGCCCGGAGATCCGTCGTCTGGTAGGCCTCTCTGGCGCGGGCGATGCTCGCGAGACCCTGAGGCTCGGTGAAGACGTGCGGCGCTTCCAGGATCAGCCCGCGCAGCCCGGCCGCCGGATTTGATCCCGCATGGATCAGCGCGATCGAGGCGCCGTCGCTGTGCCCCACCAGGATGTGATCGCGGATTCCCGCCGTCTTCAGGACCTCGGGAAGGAGCTCCGCCTCGTCGTGCATGAAGCGGACGGGCCGCGGCAGCGGGACCGGATCGGACTTTCCATACCCCGCGCGGGAATAGATCAGCGCGCCGCACCCCGTCTCGCGCGCCAGCCGGTCCGGAAAATCTTTCCACAGGGAGACGGAGCCGAGCCCCTCGTGCAGAAACACCAGCGCCGGCGCCGCGTCCGGCGGCGGACCGATCCACCGCGCCTCGAGGCGGACCTCGCCGATCCGGAGGAAGCCCGGTTCGCCTCGGCTCTTCAGCATCGGGTCCTCAGGATCGGCTCTCATGATAAGGTCGCGGTCTTCAAACCAGGCTCAAAATCAAGGGAGATTCCATGGCGAGACGACGCGGCTTCAGGACGCAGGCTCCGAAACAGATCACCCTCATCCTCTCCGTGGTCCTCTGGCTGGTCGGGCTGCTGGCGGGCTTGAACGTGATTCACGTTCCCAGCCCCTGGGGGTTCTGGTCGCTGGTGATCGCCGGCCTCCTGCTGATCCTCGGCTCGCTGTTCGACGGCATCTGACCCCGACGGGCAGTGACCGCCGTCACCGCGGTCATCGCCGGCATTGCCATCATCGCCGTCAGCGGTTGAAGGGGCTCTCGTTGATCCAGTGGAAGCCCCGGTTGACGAGCAGATATCTGGAGCGGTCGACCCGGTGGAGCGTGGTCCGGATCTGGTGGCCGTCGAGCGCCCCCTCCAGCACCAGATGCCCCGGGTCCGGCTGCGCGTAGGAAAGAACGGATTTCCACTTCGTCTTGTCCTTGCGCCCCTTGGTCAGGGTGAGCACCTTGGCCTTTTCATCCAGCTTGGCGGGATAGTAGCGCAGGGAGTCGTCGTCGAGGTCCCCCATGAGCTGGACCTCGGCAAACCCGGGAAAATCGAAGATCACCCGCTGCCAGCGCAGCCTGTCGGTGACCAGCGGCGGCCGCGCCTGCCCGTCGGCCACGAACTCGTCGACGTTCCAGATGCCGTAGAGCGGCGGCTTGGGGGCCAGCTCGCCGTCGGTCTTGCTCGTCCTGTAGGCCTCCAGCGTCCCGGAGCCGGCGACGAGCAGGACGGCCGCCGTCCGCAGGGCCAGCGTGCCCTGGTGCGACCACCGCCTTGCGAACAGCGGCCGGTCGACGGGCAGCACCGCCGGGCGGTTGAACAGGAAGAAGCCGGCCAGCCGCCGCAGGTCGGGAGCGGCCAGGAAGACCGCCATGGCGAGCAGGTGCGACGAGAAGAGCTTGACCGGCACGTCGTAGCTGAAATTGAGCATCACCACGTTGGTGAGGACGCCGATCGAGAACCAGCGCTCCCAGCAGCGTGGTGCGGCGGGTGGTCAGCAGCAGGCCGCCGAGCACCTCGCAGGCGCCGCCGAAGAGGGTGTAGAGCGCCGAGGCCCCCATGAAGGTCCAGAGCAGCCCCATCGGCGACGAGGTGCCGAAAGGCTGCAGCAGGCGGTCGAGCGGCGGGCTGGGGAACTGCAACTGGATGATCTTGACGATCCCATACGAGAACAGCGTCATGGCGAGGTAGAAGCGGACGTAGACCCGCAGCCACTCGTGGAGCCGGGAATAGCCGGCCCGCCGGCGGTCGAGGAGCGTCCAGGCCAGCGCCGCCGCCAGCGCCAGGACCAGATACGAGAACACCTGCACGTAGTTGTAGGTCGTGTCCCCGCTGCCGTTGGGGAGGATGGTGATGTTGACGTGGAACACCCGGCTTCCCACCCAGGGCACGACCGCGTCCCAGAGGGCCTTGTACGGCTTGGCCAGAGAGGGCCCGATCCAGGGCAGGACGCTCAGCGGAAACGGCAGGATGTAGAGCAGGAGATAGGAGAACCCGAAGCGGAAGAGGAAGCGCCTGGCGGGACTCCAGACCAGTGCCGCCGCCGCGCGGCTGTCCGCCGGCTGGTCCGCCGGCCGGTCCGCCGGCCGGTCCGCCGGCCGGTCCACCGGCTGGTCCACCGCCGGATCCCGCAATCCCTCCACAGGCTGGACGAACCCGGGCTCCAGGGCGCTGTCTCTCAGCATGAGGGCCTCCTTCTCCAGCCGCCGCCGGAGAATTCACTTTGCCTCACTTCGATATGGACATAGGTCCAAAAACTGCAAAATCAGATGCCCGGATTCTATCTCAACTCCTCGAGGTATCGGAAGGCAGGGCTGCTGAAAAAATCGAGAACCCGTTCAAGAGGCGGCCAGAAATTCGACCGGTAGCGGCTCTTCCTGCGCGGACCCGTGGCTCACCCGCACGCGATAGGCGGTAACCCCCGGGCGCGAGGCGACCACGCGATGGACCTCGCCGCCCACGAAATGAACGGCGGCTCCGTCGTCGACGGCGAGCCCCGGAAGCAGCTCGCCGGTCCGCACCAGGTTTTGGTAGGTGGGGCGGCGATCCGGGTCGCCGTCATAGTGGGGGCAGCAGCTCCCGGCGAGAAAACCGAGGGCCTGGAGCGGGCGTAGCGTCCCGGCGTAGGAGTCCGTCAGCCCCTGCTCGAACCAGCAGATGGCTCCGGCGCTCACCCCCGCGAGGACGATGCCGGCGGCCCAGGCCTCCCGCAGCAGCTCCGGCAGCCCCCACTCGCGCCAGACCCCCAGCATGCTCTTGGTGTTGCCGCCGCCGACGTAGATCACGTCCTGCGCCAGCAGGTACTCCCGGAGATCGGGGGTCCGGTGGAACAGCGGCAGATGGGAGCGGCGGCAGGAGAACCTGGAGAACGCCGCGTAGAAGCGCTCGACCGAGGAGTCGTCGTCCCCGCTCGCGGTGGGCAGGAAGGCCACGGCGGGCGAGGCCGTCCGGGCCTGCGCCAGCACGTACTCGTCCAGCGCCGGATTCTCCGGCTCCATCAGGAACCCTCCGCCGCCCAGCGCGATGATCTGCGCGGGACCCTGCGCCATCCCCTGCGTCATCCCGAGCCCTCCTCTACCGCGAGATCCAGCACGCGCCGCCGTCGAGCACGTAGTTCTGCGTCAGCGTATCCGTGCTGCTTCCGTTGGCGTCCTTGTGCTCCTGCTGGAGGGTCATCGTGGCCTTGTCGCCGTCGACAACCAGGAGCCCTCCAGCCTTGATCTCCGCCGAGAACTGCGCCTCGGACTTCGACATCTCCTTCATCATCATGGACATCGTCTTGCGGTCCTCGGCCGGCAGGGCCTTCCACTGGGCCTGCATCTCCTTGCTGCCGAGCCGGGTGGCCTCCTCCATCTTTCCGGCATGGACCAGCCCCATGTGCTTGACGGCGACCTTGCCGCAAGGGTGATCGAGGATCGCCGCGCCCCGGATCTCGGTCTTCGGTGGAGCGGCCTCCGCGCGGCTGAGCAGCGGAAGGAGAAGGACAACGCTGAGGAGAAAGGCGGCCATTCTACGAATGTTCATCGGCTTCAGCTCCTTGAGTTGGGTCCATGGATAGAGTGGGACGGGACTCTCACTCCGACTTCCCCGCCGACCCTTCCGGCATCCATTCGATCCAGACCGTCTTCACGTCGGTGTCGAAATCCATCAGCAGGGCCTTGCCGTTACTGATCACCGTGAAGACCGGTTCGTTATGATGATAGGGAACCAGCTCCCGGAAGAACTGCATCTCCAGGGCAGACGGATCGCGGACGTCCTTTTCTCCCGTCTTCAGAAAGCTCCGGCCGACGAATTCGCTGAGCCTGGCCCGGGCCTGGTGGCGGAAGATCCCGCTCTCGACGACCACCCGGCCGAACTTGTCGCCATCCTGGATGAGCCAGGTCACGGATTCCTTCTTCTCCTTGGGTACGGTCGCGAGGTCCACCGCCTGCAACCCCATGCGGCCCGCCAGGCTCTTTTCGACCAGGAAATAGGTGAGCACCACGTCCGCATCCGCGGCCGTCTCCGGCTTGATCAGGGCCCAGAGCCGGGGACCGCAGGTGACGGCCTCCGCCATCAGGCCTTCCAGAGAGCCCTGCTCCTTGGCGGTGACCGCCCGCAGGACCTTCTCCCGGGCCGCCGCCTTCTCCTTGGGAGACAGCGGCTTGAGAGGGAGATCGGAGGCGAACGCCGCGCCGGCCAGGAGGGCGAACAGGAGGCAAAATTTCACGGACAGTTTCATCAACGACCTCTTTCGAAGCAAGGCACTGAAGAATTCCGGACCGCCCCGGCGGCAAGGGCCGCCAGGGGCAAGCCCGTTGTACAGCGTCGGCACGCCGGAGGCAAGGGGGCGCCGGGGCGAAGCGCGGACTCGAAATGGTTTATCCTTCCAGGCCACACCCCCTCCACGAAGGAAAGGACGTGCCATGAGTCTGACGACGCTCGACCTGAACAGCGCGACTTTCAACCTGGAGCCGGTGCCGCCGTTGCGCAAGATCTGGATCGGCTTCGCCCTGGCGTTCGCGTTCCTGGTGGCGGAGATCCTCTACTCAAAGACCGGCCGGTCTTCAGGGGCCGAGCTGGTCATGATCGCGGCCGCCATCGCCGGTTGGGTGTACTGGCTCTCCTGCGTCCAGCGGTTCCACACCATCCTCCGCCAGATCTCGCCTCGCGTGAACGGGGCGCCGACCTATCCCATCACCCCTGGCCAGGCGGTCGGTTATCACTTCATACCGTTCTTGAACTTCATCTGGCTCTTCAAGTGGCCGATGACGATGGCCAGGTTCCTGCGGGAGAACAGCTCGGTGAGGATGATGTCCGGATTCGTGTTGGGGCTGCTCGTCTTCGGCGGCCAGGTCGCAAGGGTATTCGACGGATTCCTCGGGCTCTCCTGGGGATTCCTCGCCGCCCTCTACATCTCGCGCAAGCTGCAACAGGCCGTCGCCGAGCACGAGAGCCGCCGGACCGTGGCCGACGTGTTTTCCTGAGCGACTGTCCCCTATCCGGGGCAGGGCGAGGTCTTGCGAAGAGCGTGACCCCTGCCGTAGAGAACGTGACCTGCAGGTCGGAGAACGTGACCTCTGGCGTAGAGAGCGTGACCTTTGGCGTAGAGAACGTGACCCCTGGCGTAGAGAGCGTGACCTGCAGGTCGGAGAACGTAGCCTCCAGGTCAGAGAGCATGACCTCTGGCGTAGAGAACGTGACCTCCAGGTCGGAGAGCGTGACCTCCAGGTCAGAGAGCGTGACCTCCAGGTCAGAGAGCGTGACCTCCAGGTCAGAGAGCGTGACCTCCAGGTCAGAGAGCGCGACCTGCAGGTCAGAGAGCGTGACCTCCAGGTCAGAGAGCGTGACCTCCAGGTCAGAGAACGTGACCTCTGCCGTAGAGAGCGTGACCTCCAGGCCGGAGAGCGTGACCTCCAGGTCAGAGAGCGTGACCTCCAGGCTGGAGAGCGTGACCTCCAGGCCGCCCGGAAGTGCCAGGGATCTCACGAAATCCCGACGCCAGCCGCCTATCGCAAGCGCGTCGAGGCCCTGGTGGACGACATCGAGACGGAGGCCGCCCTGGCCCGGAAGAGATCGGGAGCTACCGTACTCGGCGTCGTGGCGATCCTGGCTCAAGACCCTCAGCACCGTCCCGCCTCGCTGGCCCACTCCCCTGCCCCGCTCGTCCATGCCGCGACGAAAGCAGCCCGCAAGCTTTTCTACGAGAACCTACGCAGCCTTCGTCGCGGCTTTCCGAGCGGCTACCGAGGCGTTGCGCCGAGGTGAGCGCGACGCTCCCTTCCCAGCCGGCAGTTTCCCACCCGCTCTGCCGTTCGTAGCAGGCTGACGATCACTCTGGTCTTTGACAGCCTCACCGCCCGCCGAAGGCTATTCCGGTGAGATCACGGCCGCCCCGCCGGAGGTGTGCTCAAAAGTTCACCCAAGGTTGGCTTCATGCCTTGGTTCATGGCCAAAGTGGCCGGGACTAGGACATTATGAGCCCTACGGCAGGGGAGCTTTCCAGAAATCCCGGAACCTATTCGGTAACCAGGGCACTAAGCCCCGTAAGGCGGCCAGGGATTCTTTAGAATCCCCAGGCACCTATTTCAGCAGCAAGCAGCAAGAACAACGCGGGCTTCCTGGGAGTCAACGTCATGACCGGCGAATCCTAACTGAACCTTACCCACCGTCTGGCTGTCGAGGGGCTGGGCTTCGCGATGAGGGGGACGCCTCGACCTCGGGCATGCTGCAAGCCCGAGGCAGCCTGGAGGTTTTCAGAAGTCCCAGGCACCTATTCGGTCCTAACCGTGACGGCGAGCAGGGGCGGGTGAGGCACCTAGTCGAGCGTGCCGGGCTCTCCCCGGAGGAGGCTCGCGCCTTTCCTCTTCACGAACCAGGAGAGCTTTACCTGCGAGGACATCTTGGCCCAGGGGCGGTGAACGGGTGGAGGAGGGGCACGTTTGACGTGCTAAAGTAGGCAAGTCTGGCATAGACTCTAGAGAAGACCGGGGTTCGAGACTAGAGGGAGTACTAGGCGCCCTCCTCCGGGCGCAAGACAAAGCACAGGGCCACCCCGAGGAGCATTTATGCATTTTTGCGTGGACAGAATAGCTGGATTCAGGAGTCCGCAGCTCCCAAGAAGCGTCGAGACAGGCCTCCGTGACCTACTGCAGTCCGATGGCATCGTAAGCGAAGAACTGCTTTCAAAGATAAAGGAACCTGAAGACAGTAACCTAGACGTAGTAGAGGAGGTTCAAGGATATGAAGTTGTAGCGGATGGTTCAGTCGCCTTGCGCGCGGTAATCGAAGGGCTCAGGCGGCGCTTGGCCAAACCGGTAGTACCAACCGAGATGATTCGTCTTGTGGGAGAATGAGGCGTGAAGCTGCGTGATTTCATAGCTGAAGCCAGCTTCTTTACTGGCCAATACGAAGTGTGCGCTCCTAGCGCTGGGGGTTTTGATTGCCTCCTGCGATTCAACCAAACAACAGACGACGAGAATGGCTCCAGACATATTGCGACGGTTACCTATCCCGGCTCTCTCGACGTTGCGCAGAAGACCGAAGTGCTTGCGGCACTTGTCCGTGCCGGCGCACGTCATCCAGGAGTTCTTGACGAGGATTTTGCTAAATTGCATCGCGCGGCATTGCACGCTGGTCATGTCGAGTTATTCGCCGACTTAAATGCCCTCCAGACTGGATTGCTCCTACATCTAATTACCTCGCTCGGGAGATCTGTAGCCCGTGTTGTCGTAAGCTCTTCGTCCATCGATGTTTTACATGAATACCAATCGCACTATGTCGCCAACGCAGGAGCAAAGCTTACACGTGCAGGAATGGTGCGTGGCCTACGCCTATTAGAGAAAATCCGCGAGACGACTCCTGTCCATGTTCACCAGTTAGAACCAGGCGCTTCTCGGTATTTCACACGTGCAAGAGCCCAGCCCTCGGGTGCATTCAAACCCGAGGACGGCCACGAAGATTCGTTGTATATCTCTGAAGATCGCCAGATGGTAGGGGCGTTCTGGGATTATCAGACTAAGAATAATCCACGCATTCCTGTATTCTTAGTTACCTCGGATTTTAACCTTGCGCATGTTTGCGCAGCAGAGCGTGCACCCTTTATCTTTGCCCAGACTCCATCCGAGTATTGGCGCAATAACCCAGAGCCGATTCAGATCGACACTCTCTGGTTCGATCCATTTGCGCTAGCAATTCGTGCCTGCCTGCCGCATGCTTTGCTTTGGGAGCTTTGCCTGACATTTGGGAAAGTCAGGATTGTCCGCGAGAGCAGGCTGATCCTTAATCTGTCCTACAATTACAAAACACAACGACCGAGCGAAGCTGAAGATGTCATAGTAAATGATCGAGATCCCGACAGTACTCTTCAGGAGGTAGCGCCATCGCCCAGCAAGCCGACGGAAAGGACAATAAAACTTAGACTCGCGAAGATAATTGAGGCTTTACCTACGCGCCTAGATCAGAAAGTTCCTCTACAGAACTTCACCTTGCTCGACAAAGATTCCTTGCGGCAATTTCGACAAGTCGGCGACTTGACCGATCTGTACAAAGTAGAAGGTGAGACTATTGCTCCGGGCCCTTCTCTTGAAAGCCTCTTGTCCGCGCTTGCTGTATCCAACTATGTCCAGATTAACAAGATATTTCGTCGGCATCCAACTTACGACAGAATATTAAGAGAAGCGGCGCTCGAAAATAGACTACCCAGTAGCAACGCTGCAGGGGCTATAACGGGATGGGCCGTAATGCTGGGTGCGGGCTATAAGACGAAAAATGGCGTCTTTTATGGGCTAGCCGAGGTCTCGGATGAGAAGTTTGAAGAAACGGTGGTGCGCTTTCACACGGAAGTAGGCGAAGGTCAAGCAGCAGCGGCCCTGCCCGGGATCTTGGATAAAACATGCCTAGCCTTAGGTCTTTCGCCTGCTCGATTTGAAGAATTTTTAGCTCGCTCTCTTGGCCATGGCGCTCTGGCGGATTTTGAGGTTCAACGTGCCTCCGTTAGTGCCCCGATTCCTTCACACCCTCTCCTCGTTTTTCCCACTTCGGCCTCACCCAAAAGCTATATAAGAACAATAGAGCCTGGCAAGGGGCTAGTCATCAACCGCACTCTAGTAAGCTCTTTGGTTCGTCGCCCCGGGAGGCGCTAATGGCTGAACTCGACCTTGACTCTATATTGCATGACGTTGTCCCTGCGACACAGGCACGAGAGAAAACCTGGAAGAGGTTTGGCTTCTTGAGAAATCCCTTCCCCTCTCGTTCGCATCCTGTTTGGGGGGTATTCTATAATCAAGCTGAAGTCAGGAGGCGTTTCCTTTCCGACCTAAACGAGTTTCTGCGCGAGAGAAATACCATAACTCTGTTTTTTACCGGAGGAAACCGCGTTGGCAAGACGCATTTCATGGAGCATCACCGCCAAATATTGACAGAAAAATTCAGAAAAAGCGGGATAGTGGTACCCATTGCTGTGACTAGCGCTCAGTCTTCCGATTTTAGGACTCTCTACGGACAGATATTAGACCAAATCGACGAGAGCCTTAGGATTCAGACAGGCTTCAGGCTATTCGAAGAGGGAATATCGGCAGAAGTTAAGGGTAAGCTGGATAGCTTACCTCCTGGAGACTTTCGTAGAGCTGTTGAGTCCACCGCGGAAGCGGGAGACGAAACTCTTCTGTTGTTGAGGCGCTGGCTAAGAGGAGAAAGAATCCGCGCTCCCCAACGATCACTTCTCGGTGTGAGTAGCCCAATCGAATCGCAATCTCAGATGTTAAACGCGCTAGAGGGGTTGGTTAAGTACCTATTACTGCCCAAGGGTGAGGGCGCAATCACTGAAGATGAGACTATGGGGTGCCGCGGTCTATTGCTGTTCTTGGATGAATTTGAGTTGATTTGGAAGGCTCGGCGTGATCGCCGTGATCAGTTCTTACAGGCACTGCGCGCCTTGATAGACAGTGCCCCCTGGGGAATGTTTCTTTGCGTAGGTATGGCGACCGGGATTAATGTTGGCATGGAGGAGGTCGAGGTATCTTACCCTGCGCTGTTTGCTCGGCTAAAAGGAGCCGGAGGCATTCCCTCCCTTGTACAGATTGGCTACGTTACTGAAGCAATAGGCTACGCTCGCGAATTTGAACGCTATGCGAGAGAAAAACTTGCCATTGAAACAGGCGAAATGACCGATGACTACGAACAGTTATTTTCCGACCAAGACATAGAGTCTTATTTCAAAGCTCTTGCTGGCAGGGGGTCGGTATCTCAAGGTGACTTTTTTGATCGACTACATACTGAGGCGGAGCGCAGAGCCCAAGGCGAGGACAGACAGTAGTACGTTGTGAGCGCCTGATGCTGATGTGGTACTTGGTGTGTGTTCGAGATTGCATGGCAAGGCTTGAAATTTGCTAAGATCAAGGCGGAACTCACAGTCGGTCTTTGAACTCTTCCCTCGCGGCTGCCCGCCTACACCTCCACCCCTCAAACCTCGCAACATCTCCCGACTCTTCGCCAAGTCGCAGAGCCGCCGGTACTCGCAGGCGCGCTCGAAACGGGCCCAGAGGGCTGCAACGGCGGGATTGTGGTGGGCAGCGGTGATCGCCTCGGCGGACTTCCATTCGAAGACTTCGAGGTAGGTGCCGTCCTGGGAGCGCATCACGTAGGGGGCGCGCGAGGTCACCAGGCCCTCGTTCCCCAAGACCTCGAGATGGGTCCCGGATGGCCCCGCGGAGCTCCTCTTCCATTCCTTCCCGGGGGTGGTAGGCGACGCGAACAGTCCCATCTCTGATCCTCACTCGCCGGACGGCGTTTGCCGTCATTCTCTCAAGGCCGGACGCGGAACAGCCGGACCCAGCCGTCCCGGGAGGTGTAGACGGGCTGGTAGCCCGCCGCGAGCTGGGCGAGGACCGAGCGGACCTTGGGCTCGTTGCCGCGGCCGTCCCGCAGGCCCCAGAGGAAGACGTAGTCCACGGTGCCGCCGCCCGTCTTCTTCGGGTAGTCCAGGAGGTCGACGTTCGGCGGGTCGAGCTCGATCCCCAGCTTCTCGGCTCCCAGATAGCGGTAGGGGTTGAGGCGCGGCTGGAAGTAGATCGGGAAGTAGTTCTCGTTCGCCTGGTAGAGGGAGAGGTCCACCAGACGGCGGCGGGCGGCGAGGTAGCCGCCGGCGTGGGAGAAGGGGCGGGTGCGGAAGACGCCCAGGTCGGGATCGCGGCTCTCGTCCACCGGGACGTAGTTGAGGAAGACGAAGGTGTGGTCCGGTGGGATCAGCCGGCCGGCGGCCGCGAGCTCTTCCAGGCCCCGGTTGAGCCGCAGGTAGACGGGCACGAAGGCCCCCAGGAAACCGACGGAGATCGCCGCCGCGGCGAGCTGGATCGCGAACCGGCGGCGCGGCGGATGCTCGAAGGTGGCGAACCAGGGGATCAAGGTGAGGAACGGCAGGAGCACCAGGCGGTGGTTGATGAAGCCGCCGCCCGCCAGATCGCTGGGCGCCGCGAAGTAGGCCACCACCAGCACCCCCACCGCCAGCAGCAGGCCGTCGGAGGGCTGCAGCGGCCGGCGGCCCCGCGCCCGCAGGCAGAGCAGCGCCACGACGTAGAAGAGCAGGGCGAGGAGCGCGGCCAGCGCGATCGACCAGTAGGTCAGCGAGGCCAGGGAGTAGAGGGCGGCCAGGTGCTTGACCTTCACCCACATCGGCAGCATCTGGATGCGCGCCCCCGTCCGCTTGCCGAGGAAGGAGAGCATCAGGAGCAGCGCCGGCAGGCAGGCCAGGAAGGGACCCAGCAGCCAGCGGCAGACCCCCTCCCAGAGCTCGTCGAGGGCCAGCCGCTCCCCCCGCGGCGCGGCCAGGCGCTCGAGGAGCACCCGCCAGCCCGCCAGGGTGAGCAGGGTGGCGACCACCGCCACCAGCGTCACCGGATGGCAGAAGTAGACCCAGAGGATCAGCAGGGCGAGGCCGGCGATCCGCAAGGAGCCCATCCGCTCCGGGCGCTTCAGCCAGTAGCCGAGGGCGAAGAAGAAGGCCGGCAGGCTGAAGCAGAAGTTGAAGAACCCCATGTGGAACATGAAGTTGTCGATGAACGGGAAGGCGAGGACGGCGAGGAAGCCGGCCCGCCGGTCGACCGCCCGGGCGGCGTAGCGCACCGAGAGGGGGAAGAGGACCACGTAGGCGGTGAGGAGGATCTTCTCCGCCATCGGGATGGAGACGAACCCCAGCGCCCGGCTCATCAGGAAGAAGATGAACCAGTTGGGCACCGCCTCCCGGTTGATCAGGTAGTACTGCCGCAACAGCCCCGCCCCGGGCATGCCATATTGGCGCAGGATGGAGGAGAGCGCCTGATGGTCCGGTCCGTCCTGGGAGGGAAAGAAGGGAAAGACCCAGAGCGGCAGGAGATAGAGCGCCAGCAGGACCCAGAAGAGGAGGGTCTCGCCGGAGGGGCGGCGGGGACGGGAGGGGGAGTTGGGCTCGGTCACGGGGGTGGATGGTAGCAGCGATGCGGCGGTCCAGCGTTGAGGGCGACCGCAGGTCGCCCCTACAACCTCCGGCCAAGGTTGATGTGGATCGCAGGTTGTAGGGGCGGCCTGCGATCGCCCTGTATGATTTCCCGCTCATGACCCTTCCCTTCCCTCCCCGCAAACTGAGCGTGGTGATGCCCTGCCTGAACGCGGCGGCCACGATCGGCGTGCAGCTCGAGGCGCTGGCCGCTCAGAGCTGGACGGGCGAGTGGGAGGTCGTGGTGGCGGACAACGGCTCGACCGACGGCTCGCGGGAGATCGTCGAGAGCTACCGCGGGCGCCTGCCCGGGCTGAAGCTGGTGGACGCCTCCGACCGCCGGGGGCAGGCCCACGCCCGCAACGCCGGAGCGGCGGCGGCCACCGGCGACGCCTTCCTCTTCTGCGACGCCGACGATCAGGTCGCTCCCGGCTGGCTGGCCGCGCTCGGCCGAGCTCTCGCAGCCTATGAATTCGTCGCCTGCCGCTATGACAACGAGACGCTCAACCCGGCCTGGGTGCGGCGCACCCATCTCAATCCTCAGAAGGATGGCCTCACCGCCTACGACTATCCCCCCTTCCTCCCCCACGCCGGCGGTGGCGGCCTGGCCGTGCGGCGCGCGGTGCACGAGGAGGTGGGGGGCTTTGACGAGACCCTCCCGGCGCTGGAGGACACCGACTACTGCTGGCGCATCCAGCTCGCCGGCCACGGTTTCCACTTCGTGCCGGACGCGGTGGTCAACATCCGCCACCGCCACGATTCCGGGAGTATCTTCCGCCAGGGGGTGAGCTATGGCCGGCACAACGTGCTGATCTACAGCCGGTACAAGGACCGCGGCATGCCCCGCCTGGGCTGGACGCCGGGGCTGCTGCGCTGGGGCAAGCTGCTGCTCACCACCCCGGCGAGGCTCCTCACCCGCGAGGGGCGCGCCCGCTGGCTCTGGCAGCTCGGCTGGCGGATCGGGCGGATCGAGGGGTGCTTCGCGTATGGTGTGATCGCTCCGTAGGAACGGGGGTTGATCGCCCTCTTAGAAGATCGTGACATGCCGTGATATGTTGCCACGCCATGGAAATCCCCCACCGAAGCCTCCTCTTCCGCTCGCTCGGCGTGGTCCTCCTCGGGGCGCTCGCTCCCGTTCTGGCCCTCGCCCAGGTCACTCCGTTGTCGCCCGAGTTTCCGGTCAGCCCCGACGGCGTCAGCTACAACTACACGCCGGCCGTCGCCACTACGGACGGCAGCTTCCTCGCCGTCTGGAAGGAGGGCGGAAGCCCGCCGGGATCGACGGCCCCCAAGGTCGTGGCGGCGCGGCGCTTCGACGAGTCCGGCGCTCCGCTCGGGGACGCCGTCCCGATCAGCACCTCGGCGCTGTCGGATTACGCGGCGATCTCGGTGGCCTTGGACGCCGGCGGCGAGGGCCTGGCGGCCTGGACGGTCGCCGCTCTCGGCCCGACCGGTACGACCCGGGTGGTGGGACGCTTCCTCGATCCGTCGGGCGCTCCCCTGGGAACGGAGATCGAGATCTCCCCGCTGGGGAACATGCCGCGGGTGGCGGCGCTCGCCGGCGGCGGCTTCGTGGTGGTCTGGGCGAGACCCGGGGACGGCAACCTTTCGCCGCGGATCCAGGCCCGCCTCTACGACGCCTCCGGCGCTCCCGCGGGAGCCGGTTTCGCGGTCAGCGGGAGCCATGGGTGGCTCTACCAGGGGCGGCCCGCGGTGGCCGCCAACGGCCAGGGGGGCTTCGTGGTGGTCTGGGAGCGCTCGAATCAGGGGTACCACCTCAACTTCGCCGGCCGGATCTTCGACGCCAATGGCGCTCCGCGGAGCGCCGAGATCCAGCTCGTCGCGCCGGCGCGCTTCTCGGGCCAGCCGGCAGTGGCCTACGCTCCGGACGGCGGCTTCATGGTGGTCTGGATACGGACCGGCATCGTCTTCGGCGAGCGCTTCGACGCCCGCGGGCAGTCCCGGGGACACGCCTTCGCCATCTCGGCCACCGCGGGCGAGACGCGGACCGCGCCGGGGATCAGCTTCGATGGAGCGGGCCGCTCGGTGGTCTTCTGGGGGCGTTCGAAGGAGCCCCAGGCCGCCGGCCAGGCCCTCGACGCCGCCGGACGGCCGGTGGGAGGCCATTTCTTCTTCGGACCGAACCGGCTGAGCGAGATCACCGCCGCCTTCTTCCCCGACGGCGGCCTGGTGGGAGTCTGGCTGCGGCCGGGTTTCAACGGGAACGGGGAGGGGGTCGTCGGCCGGACCTATCAGCTTCAGCCCACGCCCTAGTGGCGTGAGTCGAGGAAGCGGCGGAGGGCGCGCTGGACCAGGACGGCGTTGCCGGAGGCCTCGGGGCCAAAGGCGATGCCGACCGTGTCCCCCTCGCGCCAGGTGACGCCGCCGCTGACGTCGAGGATGGCGGGCTCGTCGGGGAGGCCGAGACGGAAGCGGACCAGGTGGCCGGTCTGCCAGCCGTCCGGGACGCCGGCGAGCCCCACCCCGCCGAGCGACAGGTTCTCGAGCTTGACGGCGAGGCGGGTGCCGTCCTCCATCTCGAGCATGGCGTCGACCCCCAGCCGGATGCGCACGTCGCGCTGGCCGGCGAGACCCAGCAGGGCCGAGACGTTCATCCCGTGGCGGCGGATCACCTCGGCCCGCAGCTTGAGCTCGAGGCTGGGGTTGGCGGCGAGCACGGCCACGAGGTCGGACTTGTCGATGCGCAGCAGCGTGGTGGGAGCGGCGGTGCGCGCCGAGGCGTAGCGCCGGGCCTTGTCGTTGAGCAGGCCCATCTCGCCGAAGAAGCCGCCGGCCTCCAGCCGGGCGATCACCTGCTGGGGCTTGCCCGGATCGTCGCGGAAGACGGTCACCATCCCCTCCCGGACGACGAAGAAGGCGTCGACCTCGTCTCCCTCCCGGAAGACGAGCTGGTAGGCAGGGTGGCGCTCCTCCTTCACCAGGGCGGCGAGATGGTCGAGAGAGCCGTCCTCCAGGTCGGCGAACAGCGAGACCTGCCGCAGGAAGTCGTTCAGCGGGCTCATCCTCCCAGCTCCTTGACCAGCGCCTCCAGCTTCCCCTTCTCGCCCGCGTCGGCCTCCAGGATCAGGGCGCGGCGGAAGCAGCGCAGGGCGGCGGGGCGGTCCTCCAGCTCGTAGAGATAGATGGCGCCCTCCGTCTTCCAGAGATCGGAGCGGCCGGGCGCCAGGCGGAGGAGCTGCTCGTAGAGCAGGGCCGAGTCGCGGAACCGCTTGAGGTCGTAGGCGGTGCGGGCGGCGTCCTCGAGCGGCACGGGGTTGGCCGGAGCGCGGTGGGAGGCCTCGCGGAAGTCGGCCAGCGCGCTCTCCAGGCTGCCGGCCTCGGCGCGGGCCACCCCGCGCTCCAGGAAGATCTCGGGCTCGTGGGCGCCGGCGCGCAGGGCGGCGTCGAGCACCTCCACGGCCGCCTTGCGGTCGCCGCGCTGGCGCAGCAGGCGCGCCAGGTTGCTCGCCGCCGCCGCCTGCGCGGGATCGAGGGTCAGGGCGCGCCGGTACTCCCGCTCGGCCTCCGGCTTGCGGCCGAGGTCGAGCAGGCAGCCGGCGGCGTCGGCGATCGGCACGGCGTTGATGTCGTTCTCTTTCTCCGCCCGCTGGAACAGGGCGAGGGCCGACTCGGTGCGCCCGGCCTGTTTCAGGCAGAAGCCGGCGAGGCTCAGCGCCGGAAAGTTGTGGGGGTCCTTCTTGACGATCGCCTGGAGCTCCGGCAGGGCCTCCTTGCAGTGCCCCTCCTGGATCGCCTGGGTGGTGCGGTGGAGGTCCTGGGCGACGCCCGCCATCGCGCGCGGGTCGGGCAGGGAGGCGGTGACCGGTCCCGAGGCGGCGCCGCCGAGGTAGCCGAGGCTCGCGAGCTGGCGGCGCTGCTCCTCGGAGAGCACGTTCTCGGGACGGACGGGAGTGTCAAGCTTCTCCCCCTCGGCGCGCAGGAGCTCGACCAGCCGGGCGTCCCAGCCCCGCATCGCCGGCCCCTGCGCCGCCGCCAGGTCCCGGGTCTCGCCGGGATCGGCGGTCAGGTCGTAGAGGCTGCTCTTCGGCGCCTTCAGATAGAGGAAGCGGTCGCTGGACAGAGCGCGCAGCGGGTACCACTTGTAGGCGAAGAAGGGCAGGAAGCTCTCGGTGTAGGTCTGGCGGGCACAGCCGTTCCCGGCGGGGAGCGGCAGCAGGCTGTGGCCGTCGAGGCCGGTCTTTCCCGGCGGGGCGCCCGGCGGGGCGCCGGCCAGGGCGAGCAGGGTGGGGGTCACGTCCACGGTGCTCACCAGGCAGTCGCTGGTCTTGCCGGCGGGCACGTCCGGCCCGGCGAGGAGGAGTGGCACCCGCCGGGCGGCGCGGTAGAGCAGCAGGCCGTGGGTGGCCTCGCCGTGCTCGCCCAGCATCTCGCCGTGATCGCCGACCGCCAGCACGTCGGTGCCGGCGGGAAGCTTCTTGAGCAGCTCGCCGATCTGCTCGTCCATGAAGGCGATCTCGCCGTCGTAGAGCCGGTTGGGGCCCCGGGAGACCTGGGTGAAGCGGGTCGGCGGCCGGTACTCCTCGTGCGGATCGTAGTAGTGCACCCAGAGCAGGAAGGGGGGCTTCAGGCCCGCCATCGCCTTGAGGGCGGCGGCGGTGGTATTTTCGGCCGTCCGTTCCGAAACCAAGCTCCCCTGGGAGTAGCCGGCCCCCAGGTCGTCGTCGTAGATCCGGAAGCCCTGGTCCAGCCCCTGGCGGCGCGCCAGGACCACGGCCGAGACCACCGCCGCGGTGTCGTAGCCGCGGGCGGCCAGGCGTTTGGCCAGGGTCTCGATCTTCGGCGACAGCACGAAGGTGCCGTTGTCGCGCACGCCGTGGCGCGGCGGGAAGAGACCGGTGAGGATCGTCGTGTGGCTGGGGAGGGTGATCGGGGCGGCGGTGTCGACGCGGATGAAACGGGTGCCGCGGGCCGCCAGGGCGTCGAGGTTGGGAGTGTGCGCCTGCGCGTACCCCCAGGCCCCGAGATGGTCGGCCCGGGTGGTGTCCATGGTGATCAGGACCAGGTTGGGCGGCGTGCGCCGGCCCGCGGCCGCCGGAACGGCGGGGGCTGCCGGCATCTTGGCGGGGGCCGCCGGCATCTTGACGGGAGCCGCTGGCGCCTTTGCCGCGGCTGCGGCCCAGGCGGCCCACCCGGCCAGAACGGCACCGGCAAAAGCCAGGATGGCGCGGAAGGAGCGCTTTTTCCGTTCCCGAGCACTAGGAGCTTTTATAGCGGTCACCATGCACCATCCAACCTCAGAGTCAGCGCAGACGTTCAAATTCGGCTTGGAGCGGTGCGGAGTATAGCAGTCGAAGAAAGCAGGGCAGGCGAAGTCGATCAGGCGAGTATCTCGGGCGGGGACGATCTCCGTCCGTCGAGTATGGGGAGGATGGTTACCTTCCTCCCTTTCTGTCGTCCCCTTTGGAGGGGGGACTATTCATGATGGCCAAATCCCGTGTTTCGCTGTCGGTCTGTCTCACGCTGTTGGTGCTGTTGAGCGCCCTCGTCGCCGCCCCGGCCATGGCCCAGGTGGCGAAGCAGGGCAACGATGTCCTGTCCTCTCTCGCTTTCGTGCATGAAAAACTGAACCCCGCCGAGCAGGTCGAGCCGATCGAGAACGTCCGCGCGATCGCCGACAAGTCGCTGCAGAACGGCTGGGAGGCCTTCCGCATCGGCGTCGGCCCGGTGGCCGAATGGAAGGCCACGATCGACAAGCGCACCGGCCTGGTCGCCTTCGCCGAGGGCGGCAACGTGGCCTGGATCCCGGGCCACGGCAACCAGATGACCGCCGCGGAGCTCGGCGGTCTGCTCAAGTCCAAGCCGCAGGTCGACCTGGAGGTCATGGACTCGATCGCCCGCGGCTACCTGCCGCGGGTCAAGTCCTTCCTCGGCGTCGACCCCAGCCAGCTCGTGCTCAATCACGGGCGGTCCGGCCAGCCGGCCGGCCACGTCTGGTTCGTGGACTACGACGTGGTCCGCGAGGGGATGGTGGTCGAGGGCGCGCGGGTGGTCTTCCGCGTCAACAACGGCAACCTGATCCAGTACGGCACGGAGAACCTGCCGGCCCCCGGCGCCCAGGTGCCGGCGACCAAGCTGACCAAGAAGCAGGCGCTCGCCGCCGTATCCCAGTTCGTCGGCGGGTTCCAGGTGGGCGACACCTTCCGTGACAAGGGCAGCCTCCACCTGCTGCCGGCCGCCATCCCGAGCGCCAAGACCGCCGAGGGCTACGAGTTCGGCAACGGCCGCGGCCTCGCCAAGGTCTGGCAGTTCGTCTTCCATCGCGACGGCGTGATGGGGACCTGGCGGGCGCGGGTCGACGCCGCCAACGGCGAGGTGCTCGAGCTCACCGACATCAACGACTACGTGTCCGCGCAGGCGACCGGCGGCACCTACCTGAACTCGGCGTCCACCGGCAGCGAGGTGGTGCGCCCGGCTCCGTACGCCAACCTGTCGAGCGGCGGCTTCACCAACGCCGCCGGCATCTACAACTTCACCAGCGGCACGGTCACCTCGACTCTCGCCGGCCAGTTCGTCACGATCACCGACACCTGCGGCGCGATCTCTCAAGGCTCCGACGCCTCCGGCAACATCGCCTTCGGGACCTCCACGGGGACCGACTGCACGACGCCGGGCCACGGCGGCGCGGGCAACACCCACGCCTCCCGCGAGCAGTTCTATCAGGTCAATCGGATCAAGGACGTGGTCAAGGGCTGGCTGCCGAGCAACACCTGGCTGACCGGGCAGCTCAACGTCAACGTCAACCTGAACCAGACCTGCAACGCCTACTGGGACGGCACCGCGCTCAACTTCTTCAAGTCGGGCGGCGGCTGCAGCAACACCGGTGAGATCGCCGGCGTCTCGCTGCACGAGTTCGGCCACGGCATCGACCAGAACGACGGCACCGGCACGGCCCCCGACGGCGCCACCGGCGAGTCCTACGGCGACACCACCGCGCTCATCGCGCTCCACAACTCGTGCCTCGGCGCCGGCTTCCTGAGCAGCAACTGCGCCGGCTACGGCGACGCCTGCACCTCCTGCACGGGCGTCCGCGACGCCGACTTCGCCAAGCACGCCTCGAATACGGCCGCCACTGCCAACAACTTCATCCGCGTCGACTGCCCCGCCGCTTCCGGCGGCGCCGGCCCCTGCGGCAAGGAAGTCCACTGCGAGTCGTACGTGCCCACCGAGACGATCTGGGACCTCGCCGCCCGCGACCTGCCGAGCCCCGGCACAGGTGTCGCGTGGACGATCCTCGACCGCCTCTGGTACCTCTCCCGCAACACCGCCACCTCGGCCTTCTCCTGCACCACCGGCACGACCTACACGTCGAACGGCTGCGGCGCGGGCTCGCTGTGGAAGACCTTCCGCGCCGTGGACGACGATGACGGCAACCTGTCGAACGGCACGCCGCACGGCGGCGCGCTCTTCGCCGCCTTCAACCGTCACGCCATCGCCTGCACCACCGACGCCGGCGCCTCGACGACGTTCGCCGGCTGCACCCCGCCGGCCTCGCCGACGCTCTCGGTCACCGGCGGCAGCAACTCGGCGGCGCTCTCCTGGTCGGCGTCCGGCACCTCGACCTACGACGTGTTCCGCAACGAGACCGGCTGCAACGCCGGCTTCACCAAGATTTCCAGCGGCACCTCGGCCACGTCGCTCAGCGACGCCAACGTCGCCAACGGCCTCACCTACTACTACCAGGTGACCGCCTTCCCGAGCGGCAACGAGGCCTGCGCCTCGCTCCCCTCGACCTGCATCTCGGTCACCCCGAGCGGCACCGCGACTCCGGCCTTCACGATCGCGGCCTCGCCGACCTCGGTGTCCGTCACGCAGGGTTCTACCGGCACCTCGACGATCTCGACCACCGTCTCCGGCGGCTTCAACTCCGCCGTCTCCCTGTCGGCTTCCGGCCTGCCTTCCGGCGTGACGGCCGCCTTCAGCCCGGCCTCGATCGCGGCGCCCGGCTCCGGCAGCTCGACGCTGACCTTCACCGCCTCGTCGACCGCCACCCTGGGCACTTCGACGGTCACCATCACGGGCACCGGCGGCGGCCTTACCCACACCGCCACGGTGAGCCTGACCATCACCAGCACCGCGACTCCCAGCTTCACCATCTCGGCGTCGCCGAGCTCGGTCTCGATCGCGAAGGGCGCGGCGGGCAGCTCGACGATCTCGACCACCGTCTCCGGCGGCTTCAACTCCGCCATCGCGCTCACGGCTTCCGGTCAGCCGACTGGCGTGACCGTCTCCTTCAGCCCGGCCTCGATCGCGGCGCCCGGCTCCGGCAGCTCGACGATGAACATCACCGTCGCCTCGACCGCGACCGCCGGCACCTCGACGATCACGGTCACCGGCACCGGCGGTGGCCTTACCCACACCGCCACGGTCACCCTGACCGTGACCGGCGGCGGCATCACGCAGCTCCTCGGCAACCCCGGCTTCGAGAATGGCTCGGCCAGCCCGGCGCCCTGGACCGTTACCGCGGGCGTCATCGACAACTCCACGGGTGAGGCGGCCCACTCCGGGTCGTGGAAGGCGTGGATGAACGGCTACGGCACGACCCACACCGACAGCATCCTGCAGACGGTGACGATCCCGTCGACCGCCACCTCCGCGACCCTGGCCTTCTGGCTCCACATCGATACGTCCGAGACCACCACCACCACCGCGTTCGACACCCTGAAGGTGCAGATCCGCAACACCGCGGGCACGGTGCTCTCGACCCTCGTCACCTACTCCAACCTGAACGCGAACACGGGCTTCGCTCAGAAGAGCTTCGACGTGACCTCGTTCAAGGGGCAGACCATCCAGGTCTTCCTGGTCGGCACGGAGGACAGCTCGCTGCAGACCTCCTTCGTGGTCGACGACTTCACCCTGAACGTGCAGTAACCAGGGCCGCAAGTCGCGTAACACCGGCGCCCCTTCCCCTCGCGGGGGAGGGGCGTTTTCTTTTCCGGCTCGCTTGGCGGGCCGGAGCGCACTTCTTTGGGAAAGGAGACTCAATTCATGCGCAGAACGTTCCTGATCGTCGCCCTCATGACGGTGTCGCTCGCCGCCAGCGCCTTCGCCGCGCCCCGCGCCGGCTGGCCCTCGCTCGACCAGCAGCTCAAGGCCCATCGCGTCCAGCCCGGGACGGCGCTGGAGAAGCTGATCCAGGCCAACCAGGACTTCGGCATGCTGCGCGCCGGCGAGGCGAACGACAAGCTCCCGGTGCCGCTCTGGCTGCGCGTCTACTGGCGCAAGGGGCATCCGGAGGCCACCTACTCGGCGTCCGACCCGACCGGCGGCTATCCGCTGGTGCTGAAGGAGATGGCCGAGTGGATGATGCTCCACCAGGAGCTCGTGCCGACGGAGGGCGACGAGTGGCGCGCCCCCGGCTTCGACGCGGACGCGGACGCTGACGCGGAGGCCAAGGCCCTCACCGGCAAGACTACGGTCAGCCCCAACAACCGCGTTTCGGGCGCCCAGACCGTGCCGCGCAGCGAGTCGGACATCCGGATCAACTTCTGGAACCCGGCCAAGGTCATCGCCGCCTCGAACAACATCGGCGGCAGCGGCCAGCAGGTCCAGTACTACTCGGCCGACGGCGGCCTCACCTGGGGCCAGAGCTTCCTGCCGCTCACCAGCACCGACTCCTATCACTCCGACCCCGCGGTCGACTGGACCTCGGACGGCACCGCCTGGTCGGCGACCATCGGCATCAAGGGGAACGTCCTTCACATGCGCGCCTACAAGTCGACCGACGGCGGCGCCACCTGGACCTTCGACAACACCTTCTCCGGCAGCCAGAAGAACACCGACAAGGAGCTGATCTGGATCGATCACAGCGCCACGTCGCCGTTCAAGGACTACATCTACGCCTGCTGGCACAACGGCAATCCGGGGTACGTCAACCGGCGCAACGGCGTCGCGGGCTCCTGGGGCTCACCCGTCCAGGTCACCGGCGCCGAGTCGACCGGCACCGCCATCGGCTGCTCGCTGTGGAGCAACGCCAACGGCGACGCCTTCGTCTTCTGGCCGACCACCGGCAACAGCAAGATCGTGATGGCGAAGTCCACCAACGGCGGCACGAGCTGGGGGACGCCCAAGGTCATCGCCACCTCCTATGACAGCTACGACATCGGCGTGCCGGCGATGGCCAGCCGCCGCGCCCTGATCTACGTCTCCGGCGCCGCCTACCGGACCGCCACCGTGAACATGGTCTACGCCTCGTGGGTCGACCAGACCGGCGTCTCGGGCTGCAACGCCCCCGCCAACGAGCCGGGAACCAACGTCTCCTCCACCTGCAAGAGCCGCGTCTGGTTCGCCCGCTCCGCCGACGGCGGCACCACCTGGTCGGCGCCGGTAATGACCAACAACCAGTCGTCGCTCAACGACCAGTTCAACCAGTGGCTGGGGGCCGATCCCACCACCGGCCGCCTCGCCCTCATCTACTACGACACCGTCGCCGACACCGGCCGCAAGAAGACCGACGTCTGGTACCAGACCTCGGCCGACAACGGCGCCACCTGGAGCGCCGCGGCCAAGCTCACCACCGGCATGACGGACGAGACCGTGGCCGGCGCCGACTCCGGCAACCAGTACGGCGACTACAACAGCCTGTCGATCTACGCAGGCAAGATCTTCCCCTCCTGGACCGACCGCCGCAGCGGCGGCAAGGAAGAGATCTGGACCGTGCCGGTCACCGAACCGTAGCCCGGACCCCAGGTCTTCGCAGAGGCAACCAGCGGCGTCCGCGAGGGCGCCGCTTTTCTCTTTCCGGCTCATTTCCGGGTCCCGGCCGCACCCTCTTCTTGATGAGATTGGTTACCATGTCATCCTGTCGCGAGGAACGCGGACCGTAGAGGAGTCATTCAATGCATAAGCGTCTGTTGATCGCCAGCTTGCTGGCGGCTTCGCTCGCCGGGGGCGCCTTCGCCGCGCCCGGCCCGTCATCCGTCGCCTCCGTCAACTGGCCTACGCCCGGCCAGCAGCTCAAGGCGCACCGGGCGCAGCCGGGGACGGCCCTCGAGAAGCTGATCCTGGCCAACCAGGACTTCGGGATGCTCCGTCCCGAGGAGGCCAACGACAGGATCCCGGTGCCGCTCTGGCTGCGCGTCCACTGGCGCAAGCATCATCCGGAGGCCATCTACTCGGGGGCCGATCCGACCGGCGGCTATCCGCACGTGCTCAAGGAGGTCGCCGAGTGGATGCGGAGCCACCCGGACCTCGTGCCGACGCGGGCGGACGAGTGGCGGGCTCCCGGCATGGACGACGACGCGGACGCGGACACAGGCATTGCAGGCGCCGATGCTGGCGCTGATGCCGGCGCCGAGACGAAAAACCTCCCGGGGAAGACCACCATCCACCGGAACATCCGCATCTCGGGCCGGCAGGACGCCCCGCGCAGCGAATCGGACATCCGGATCAACTTCTGGGACCCGAAGAAGATCATCGCCGCCTCGAACAACTTCGGCGACACCGGCCAGCAGGCCGAGTACTGGTCGACCGACGGCGGCGCCACCTGGGGCCAGAGCTTCCTGCCGCTCGTCACCGGCGACTCCTTCCACAGCGACCCGACCGTGGACTGGACCTCGGACGGCACCGCCTGGTCGATGACGATCGGCATCAACGCGCAGGGGACCGAGCTCAGGCTGCGGTCCTACAAGTCGACCGACGGCGGCGCCACCTGGGTGTTCGACGACACCTTCTCGGGCGGCCAGACCTACACCGACAAGGAGATGCTGTGGGTCGACCACAGCTCCGCGTCGCCCTACAGGAACCACATCTACGTCTGCTGGCACAACGGCGATCCGGCCTTCGTCAACCACCGCACCGGCCCCCAGGGCTCGTGGGGCAAGCCGCTGCGGGTCAGCGGCCCCGAGACCCGGGGCACCGCCATCGGCTGCGACGTCAAGACCAACGCCGCCGGCGACGCCTTCGTCTTCTGGCCGGCCACCGGCAGCCGCGGCATCGTGGTGGCGAAGTCGACCGACGGCGGGTTGAAGTGGGGGACGCCGACGGTGATCGCCACGACTTTCGTCGGCTACGACATCGGCATCCCGGCGATGGCCCGCCGGCGCCTGCTGATCTACACCTCCGGCGCCGCCTACCGCACCGCGAGCCTGAACATGGTCTACGCCTCCTGGGTCGACCTGAGCGGCGAGCCCGGCTGCAACAGCCGCGCCGACCAGCCGAACCTGAGCCTCACCTCGGCCTGCAAGACCCGCGTCTGGTTCGCCCGCTCCGCCGACGGCGGCGCCACCTGGTCGGCCCCGGCGAGGGTCAACAACCAGCGGTCGAACAACGATCAGTTCAACCAGTGGCTGGGCGTCGACGACACTACCGGCCGCCTCGCCCTGATCTATTACGACACCGTCGGCGGCGCCTCCCGCAAGAAGACCGACGTCTGGTATCAGACCTCGGGGGACAACGGCGCCACCTGGAGCGCTGCGGCCAAGGTCACCACCCTGCAGTCGAACGAGACGGGCGCCCGCGCCGAGCCCTACAATCAATATGGCGACTACAACAGCCTGTCGATCTACGCCGGCAGGATCTTCCCCTCCTGGACCGACCGCCGCGGCAGCGACAAGGAACAGATCTGGACGGCGCCGATCACCGAGCCCTGATCGAAAGGATTTGAGCGGCGCGCGCAGCGCACCCTACAGGAGGGCGGAAAGCCCGGCAAAAACGCGTTCGAGGTCGGGCGTCTCCCCGAGCACCGGCAGCAGCGGATCGGTCTTGGCGCCTCGGAGCCGCTCCGGTACGGTTTTCACATTGAAGGCGCGGACGTCGAGGCGGCCGTCAACCTCGCTCCAGTCGAGCGGCGTCGACACCGAGGCCGCGGGCACCGGCCGGGCGCAGTAGGGGGCGGCGAGGAGCTTGCCGCGGCCGTTCTGCAGCGCGTCCACGTAGACCCGGCCGCCGCGGGCGGCGATCGACCGGGCGGTGGTCGCGATCTCCGGGCAGCGCGCCACGATCACCCCCGCCAGCAGCTCGGCGAGCTGGCGGACCGGCTCGTGCCCGAGCAGCCTTCCCATCGGCAGCAGGACGTGCAGGCCGCTGCCGCCGCTCGTCTTGAGGTAAGAGGGCATCCCGATCTCACCGCACAGATCGCGGATGGCGAGGGCGATCCGCACCACGTGGGCGAACGGCGCGGTCTTCGGGTCGAGGTCCAGGATGCACCAGTCCGGCCGCTCGATCGACTCCACGCGGCTCGACCCGACGTGGAACGGGATCACCCCCAGGTTCACCAGGGAGAGCAGCCCCTCGACGTCATCGCAGAGCAGGGCCTCGGCCTCCCGTCCCGGCGCGCTTTTCTGGAAGAACGACTTGCCGGCGATGCCGTCCGGATAGCGGTCGAGCATCAGCGGGCGGCCGCGCAGGAAGGGGAGCATCCAGGGGGCGACCGACCGGTAGTAGTCGATCAGGTCCCCCTTGGTGATCCCCGCCTCCGGCCAGAAGACCTTGTCGAGGTTGGTGAATTTCACAGGACGAGGGGCAGCAACGGGGCCCGAAGCCTCCTCCTCCTCTTCCTTCTCCTCCCCCGGGCGGAAGCACTCGCCGGCCGTCTTGTCGTCGCGCAGGCGCAGGAAGACGGGGTGGCGGAGGTGCCCGCCCTCGGTCCACTCCTTGTAGCGGACCTCGACGACCACCTCGGGCTCCACCCAGACCTGCCCGCGACCGGCCGCGGCCGGTACGGGGGGATCGGCGCGGCGGAGCGGGTCGAGCCGGGCGCGGAGCTCGCTCTCGTCCTCGCGGCGGAAGCCGGTGCCGACCGTGCCGGCGTAGACCAGCCCCGCCCCGCCGTCGCGCACCGCCCGCACCGCCAGATGGAGCCGGCGCAGGCCCGACTCTCCGGCCGGCTCGAACCCAGCCACGGCGAAGTCGGAGCTGCGGTCGACCCGCACCTTCAGCCAGTCCGCCGAGTACCCGGAGCGGTAGGGGGAATCGGCCCGCTTGGCGACGATCCCCTCCAGCCCCATGCCGGCGACGGCGGCGTAGAGATCCTCGCCGCGCTCGGGGATCTCCTCGGAGAGCCGCAGCCAGGGATCGCCCGGCGGCACCACCCGCCGCAGGATCTCCTTGCGGCGGGCGAGCGGCAGCGGCCGCAGGTCGAAGCCCTCGCAGGCCAGGAGGTCGAAGACGAAGAGCGTCGCCGGGCTCGCCGCCGCGGCGTGCCGGACGTCGGCGAGGCGGACGCGCAGCCCCCGCCGCTGCAGCCGCTGGAAGTTGGGGCGCCCATCGGCGTCGAGCACCACCGCTTCGCCGTCGAGCAGCAGGCCGCGAAACGGCAGGGCGGCGAGCCCAGCGACAAGCTCCGGGAAAATCCGGGTCGCGTCGTGGCCGCTCTTGTAGAACAGCCGCGCCTCCCCGCTCCCCCCGGCGGCCAGCATGCGGAAGCCGTCGTACTTGAGCTCGAACACCCAGCCCGCGTGGTTGAACGGGCGCTCCCGGGTCTCCGGCTTCATCGGCCGCGCCGCCGCCGGATCGACCTCGGCGCGCGGCGCGCCGAGCCGCGCGAGGTCGGCGCGGATCCCGTCTCCGGGATTCGTGATCGGTTTACGTGTCCTGGAGCTCGATTTCAAACCGGAAAGTTCTCTCGAAAGGTTAAATCGCGGCGCGGCGTGAATGCAACGAATCCAGGTGATCGATTTTCGACAAAACCGGTCCGGCGCATAAATTGGATGATATATTACGCCCTATGAGCGCCCGTCCTTTTTCCTCCGGAATGATCTCATTCGGTCTCGTCACGATCCCGGTGAAGCTTTATTCTACGGGAGAGAGCGCGGCCGGCATCCAGTTCAACATGCTGCACAAGAAGTGCCGTTCCCGATTGAAGCAACAATACGTCTGCCCGGTCGACAATGAAGTCGTCGGCCGCGAAGACATGGTGAAAGGTTACGAGTACTCGAAGGGTCAATATGTCCTCTTTACGGAAGAGGAGCTCAAGACCCTGGTGCCGGAGCCGACGAACGCGGTGGAGATCCGCGAGTTCGTGCCGCTCGAGCAGGTCGATCCGGTCTATTTCGAGAAATCTTACTATCTCGGTCCGGACAAGGGGGGCGACCGCCCGTACCGGCTGCTCTCCGAGGCGATGCGGCAGACCGGCCGCGCGGCCCTCGCCCGCTACGTCGCCCGCGGCAAGGATCAGCTCGTGCTGCTGCGGCCGTACGAGAACGGTCTGGTGATGCAGCAGCTCCGCTACTCCGACGAGCTGCGGTCGTTCTCCGAGGTGCCGCTCGGCGCGGCGGAGATCAAGGAGCCGGAAGCTCAAGCTCGCCATCCAGCTCATCGATCAGATCGCCACCGACGAGTTCCACCCGGAGGAGTACGAGGACACGCAACGCATGCAGGTGCGCGGGTTGATCGAGCGCAAGGTGCAGGGCGAGGAGATCACCGCCGTGCCCGTCGAGGCACCGAAGGCACAGATCATCGATCTGATGGAGGCGCTCAAGGCGAGCCTCGCCGCCTCCGGCGCGCCGGCGCCCGCGGCCGCCGGCAACCAGCCGATCCCGCTCGCCGGGCGCAAACCGGCGAAGCGCTCGGAGCGGGCTGCGCCCGAGCCGGTGCCCGCCGTTCTTCAAGCGCCGAAGAGAAAAGGTTCAAAGAGGTAAGCCGGCCGGGTTACACTGAGAGCGATGAACCGGTCTTCCGCTCTCAAGCAGCCGGACGAGCTGGACCGCCCGTCTCCGCCCAGCGGCTATTCGACCAAGGACGTCGCGGCCCTGCTCGGCCTCTCGGCCGACCAGGTCCGCTCCTGCGTGCGGGCCGGCTTCCTCGCTCCCCGCCAGGGCCCGCGCGGCGAGTACTACTTCTCCTTCCAGGATCTCATCCTGCTGCGCACGGCCAAGGGGCTGCTCGCCGCCCACGTGCCGCGGCGCCGCGTACGCCTCGCCCTCCAGAACCTGCGCGAGCAGCTCCCGGAAAACCGGGCGCTGACCGGCGTCCGCATCTCCGCCCAGGGGCACCAGGTGGTGGTGCGCGACGGCCGCGACCTGTGGAACCCCGAGTCCGGCCAGGCGCTGTTCGACTTCGAGCTTTCGGCGCTGGCGCGGGAGGCCTCGACGCTCCCGCTGCGCGCGCTGCCGCCAGCGAGCGGCAACGCCGAGAGCGAGGAGCCCGAGAGCGGGGCGGACTGGTACGAGCGGGGCTGCGGGATGGAAGAGGAGGAGGCTCCGGAGGAGGCGATGGCGGCCTACCGGCGCGCCCTGAAGCTCGAGCCCGGCCTCGCCGACGCCCACGTCAACCTCGGCCGGCTCCTCCACGAACGGGGGGAGACGGCGGAGGCCGAGCGGCACTACCGCCTGGCCCTGGCCGCCCGGCCGGAGGACGCGACCTCCGCCTTCAACCTCGGCGTCGCCCTCCAGGACCTCGGCCGGCTGCGCGACGCCGCCGGCGCCTACGAGGCCGCTCTCGCGATCGACCGCGCGCTCGCCGACGCCCACTACAACCTGGCCGGGATCTACGAGGAGCTGGGAGAGCGCGAGGCCGCCTTCCGCCACCTGCGCACCTACCGTACGCTGATCCAGGGCGGCTGAGGCCAAGGCCACCCTTTACTCCGGCTTCACCGTCGGCGGAGCCATCCGCAGCGATTCGAGGACGTCCGTGAACGCGGCGGCCTCCGCCGGCGTCGGAGCGTCCTGCTTCTTCGACAGCGCCACGTAGAGGATGTAGGGCTGCAGCGAACCGGGGTTCAGATAAGCCACATACTGATGGAACACCCCGGGCTGGGAGAGAGCCTTGACGTAGGTCGGGTACTGGGGGTGCTTCACCGCCAGGTCGCCGGCCTCCATCTGGGGGTACTTCTGGCGGTAGCTGACGATGGTGCTCTGCAGCCGCAGGGCCACGTTCTCGTCGGACTTGTGGTCCGCGCTCACCAGGATCATGGTGCCCGCGGCCCTGTCCGCCTCGGCTTTCGGGGTGAAGAGGACGTTGCCGTGGTACTTCTTCGCGGCTTCGAGGTCCCCCTGCCAGCCGTCGGGCTGGTGAACCGTGAAGCCGAAGTCCTTCCCCTTTACCGTCATGACGTCCGTCTTCGCGTCGGCCGGCTTGGTCTGGGTCTGGGTATCCGCCTTTGCGCCGGCTCCCACCCGCGGGGCGAGGATCAGGGCAAAGGCGAGCGCGGCTCCGGGGGCAATCAGAGACTTGAAAGGTTTCATCTGAAATGTGGCTCCATGAAAGGGGCTGCGTAAAGAGGACAGTTCCGCCTGCCACAACCGGAAAGGGCCGAGCTTCGATTCCCGGCAGCCCGCCGCTCCATTGTAGACAGTCCGGCCTGCGGCGGGAAATGACGCCGTTGCCCGAACGGGCGTGGCGCTACGGTACACTTCCGCGCCATGCGCGCCATGAAGATCCATGCCGCCGTCACGTTCATCCTCGGCCTCTGGGCCGCCGCAGGAGCGTTCGCCGTGGAAGGAAAATGGACCCCCGAGCAGGTGCTGCAGCACGACCCGAAGTGGCTCCGCGGTCTGGGCCTGGAGATCCCGCCGGGGAAGCTGTGGAGCGAGGCGGGCGCGGGCCTGCTCGAGGCGGCGGTGAAGATCGAGGGGTGCTCGGCCGGCTTCATCTCCCCGCAAGGGCTGCTGATCACCAATCACCACTGCGCGTTCTCCATCCTCCAGCAGCATTCGAGCCCTGAGCGGGACCTGATCACCCACGGCTTCCTCGCCCGCGCTCCGGCCGAGGAGCTGGCCGGAGCCGGCATCCACGCCACCCTCCCCCACCGGATGACCGACGTCACCGCCGAGGTCGAGGCCGCGGTGCCCGCCGGCGCGGACGACCTGGCGCGGTTCCGGGCGATCGAGCGCAAGCAGAAGGAGATGGTGGCCGCGTGCGAGAAGGCCGGACACCACCGCTGCCAGGTGGCGGCGTTCGACGGCGGCCTGCGCTACGTGCTGATCGACAGCCTCGAGTTCCCGGACGTGCGGCTGGTCTACGCGCCGCCACGGACGGTGGGCGAGTATGGCGGCGAGATCGACAACTGGAGCTGGCCCCGCCATACGGGCGACTTCGCCCTGCTGCGCGTCTACGCCGGCCCCGACGGCCAGCCGGCGCCTAAGGGTGAGGCCAACGTGCCGTACCGGCCGCGGAATTTCTTCCCCGTCTCGCCGCGCGGGGCCGAGCCGGACGGCTTCGTCATGGTCGCCGGCTACCCCGGCCTGACCGTCCGCTCCTACACCGAGGCCGAGATGCGCGAGCGGGCGGAGCTCTACTATCCGCGCCGGGCCGCGCTCTACCGCGTATGGATCGATCGCATGGAGGCCGCCTCGCAAGGGGGCGAAACGGCGCGCATCGCGCTCGCCGACCGCATCAAGGGGCTCGCCAATCAGGAGAAGAACGCCCGCGGGCAGGTGGACGGCATCCACCGCGGGCGCATCCTGGAGCGCAAGGCGGCGGCGGAGCGGGAGATCCTCGCCTGGGCGGCGAAGCGCCCGGGGCAGCGGGAAGCCCTGGCGGCGCACGACGAGCTGGCGCGCCTCGTCGCCGAGCGGCGGCGGACGTGGGACCGCGACTTCCTCCTCACCCAGATGAGGTTCGGCCCCAAGCCGCTCGACCTGGCGCTCACCCTGGCGCGCTGGGCGGGAGAAAAGGCCAAGCCCGATCTGGACCGCGAGCCGGAGTATCAGGAACGCAACCGCGAGCGCCTGGGCGAGCGGCTGGAGCGCGAGCAGAAGCGCATGGACCCGCCGACCGAGGCCGCCCTGCTCGCCGACGTCCTCGCCCGTTTCGCCGCCCTGCCCGAGGCGGACCGCGTGCCGGCGGTCGAGAGCTTCCTCGGCGGCGGCCCTCGCGCAGGCGACGCGGCGGCCCTCCGCGCCCGGGTGGACGATCTCCTCGCCCACACCCGGGTCACCGACCTCGCCGAGCGCAAGCGGATGTTCGAGGAGAACGAGGAGCAGCTCCGCGCCCGCCACGATCCGCTGCTCGACCTCGGCTTCGCCCTCGACCGCGAGCTGCGAACCCTCAAGGATCGGGAGGACCGCTTCCAGGGAGCGGTGTCGCGCCTGCGCCCCCGCTGGCAGCGCGCCGTGATCGCCCACGCCGGGAAGCCCGTGGCGCCGGACGCCAACGGCACCCTGCGGGTCGCCTTCGCCCGCGTCCAGGGGTACAGCCCGCGCGACGGCGTCTGGATGCGTCCGCAGACGACGGTCGCCGGGGTGGTCGAGAAGAACACGGGCGAGGAGCCCTTCCAGGCGCCGGCCGGGCTGCTGGCCGCCGCTCCCAAGGCTCCGGCGAGCCGCTGGGCGGACCCGCGGCTCAAGGACGTGCCGGTCGACTTCCTGGCCGACGCCGACACCACGGGCGGCAACTCCGGCAGCCCGGTGCTCAACGGCCGCGGCGAGCTCGTGGGGGTCAACTTCGACCGCGTCTGGGAGAACGTGGCCAACGACTTCGGCTACAACCCGGAGGTGGCGCGCAACGTCAGCGTGGACGTGCGGTACCTGCTCTGGATGCTCGAAGCACTCGACGGCGACGCCGCCCGGCCGCTGCTGGAGGAGATGGGAGTCGCGGGAAAGAAGCCGTAGGGTAGCGCCTGCGTAAACCTCGTGAACCTGAGGATCAGAGCGCGGCGAGCGGGACTCCGGAGCGCGCCGGGACGGCGGCGCCCGCGGCGGTCGCCAGCCTTTTGAAGCCGCGGGTCTCCGCCTCCTTGCGGACTCCGGCGAGGGTGGCCGCGGCGGCCGGATCGCCGGCATTGCGCTGGGTCTCACCGAGGGCGAGCCGCGCCTCGAGGCCGGCGGCGGCGAAGCCCAGGCTGGCGGCCTCCTCGGTGGCATGACGCAGCTGGCGAAGGGCCTCGTCAGGGTTCCCGGTGGCGGCGGCGATCCGCGCCAGCCCCACGGCGACGGTGATGCGGAAGCTCGCGGTCCTCGCTCGTCTCGAGCTGGGTGCGCGCCCGCTCCGCCGCCGCGAGCGCTTCCCGGCGCATCCCCTGACGGAGGAGGGCCTCGGCGAGGATTGACTGCGCCACGGCCTCGCCGCCGCCGAGACCGTGGTCCCGGGACCAGGCCGCCGCCTGGCGCGCCAGGGAGGCGGCCTCGCCGGCCCTGTCGCAGGCGAGGGCGAGGCTGGCCAGGTCGAGGCGGATCTCCGTCGCCCGCAGCTCCTCGCCCAGGGAGGAGCTGCACCTGCAGGGCCTGCTTCAACCCGGCGGCTGCGGCGGCCAGGTCACCGGCGGCGAAATCGGCGCGGCCGCGGTTCTGCAACGCCAGCGCGGTGAGCGATCTCGCCCCCGTTTCGCGGGCGATCCGGAGCTGGTCGTCGGCGATCGTCCGGGAGGCGGCGAGGTCGCCCATCTGGTAGGCGAGCCGCGCGCGCAGGCCGAGGACGCGGCCGACGCCGATCCGGTCGCCCGCCTGCTGCTCCGACGCCATCGCCTGCGCCGAGCGCTGCCAGGCGGTCCGCAGCTCGCCGAGCCGCGCGGTGGCGCTCGCCGAGGCCGCCAGCGCCGCCGCCGCCGAGCTCGAGTTGCCCGCGTGGTGCAGCAGGGCGAAGGCCTCCTCGTGGCGGCGCCGGGACGCGGCGAGCTCGCCCTGCGCCTCCAGCACGGTTCCCATGTTGCCGAGCGCCACGGCCTCGTCGGGGCGGTCGCCGAGCGCCTGGCTCAAGGAGAGCGCCCGCTCGCACCGCTGCCGCGCCGCGGCGAGGTTTCCCTGGGAGACCAGCACGCTGATGGCGATGTTGAGGGTCCGCGTCTCCATCAGCCGGTCGCCGATCCGCACGTACCAGCCGATCGCCTGGTCGAGATCTCGCAGCGCCTCGGCCAGCTCGCCGCGGTCCTGGTGGAGCGTGCCCAGGGTGGAATACTGCGAAGCGATGCCGACGCCGGTGCCGAGCTTCAAAGCGATGTCGAGCGCCTGCGTATTGACCTTCTCGGAGCCGTCGAGGTCGCCCATGATCTCCAGCGCGTTTCCGACGTTCGCCAGCGCCTGACCGTAGCCCCAGGAGTAGCCCGCCTTCTTCGTCCGCTCCGCGGATTCGCGGAACAGGCCGACCGCCTCCTGCGGCTTGCCCATCTTGATCAGCGCGTCGCCCTCGTAGATCAGAGCCTGGGAGACCACCAGGCTCTGGCCGGACCGCAGCCCCTTCTCCTTCCCCACCCGGGAGGCGCGGAGCTCGGTGACGGCGTCGGAGAGGCGGCTCGAGTTCCTCGCCTCGGCGAGGTCGATGCGCGGGTCCTGTCCTGCCGGCGGCCGCAGCTGGCGCAACGCCGCAACCGTCGCCGCCGCCTCGGCGTTGCGCCCCCCGGAGATCAGGCTGTTGGCGAGCTGCAGCCCGTGCTCGATGTCGTCCGGAAAGAAGGTCCACAGGGAGCGGTAGGTCTCGCTCGCCTTGTCCCACTGCTTGCTCGCCGTGTACAGGCGGGCCTGGATGGCGAGCCGGTCCTCCCGCGACAGCGAGCTCGCCAGCTGAAGCGCCTTGCGGGCCTCCTCCTCGGCGTGGGCGTCGTAGCCGAGCGCCGACCAGACCTGCGACAGCGCCGAGTGGATCACCGCCGAGCCGGGGTCGGTCTCCGCGGCCCGCTGCAGGAGCTCCAGAGCCCCCGGCGGGTCGAAGACATGCAGCCGTGCCAGCCCCTCGGAGTAGAGGCGGGAGGATTCCTGGTTCGATGGCCGCAGGGCCTGGGTCTGCCGGACCTGCTCCGGCGACAGCTCGGCGACTCCGAGCCCGGTGCGCAGCTTCTCTCCCGTGCGCGACACCAGGTTGAACAGCTCCGGCTGGGTGCCGACCTCCGCCAGGGAGACGACCGTATCCCCTCCCGGGATCTGCAGCACCCGCAGGTCGAGGCGGATCTGGCCCCGGTTGGGCAGGAAGGAGCCGACTACCACCAGGTCGGCGCCGAGGGCGTCGTGCAGCCGCTCGAGGTCGGCGCGTCCGAGACTCCCCGGATCGCGCAACGCCAGCGAGCGCTGGGTCTGCGCGACCTGCTCGCCACGGATGACCCGCATCTTCCCGCCCGCCGCGAGCTCGGTGGTCAGCATCTCGGAGAAGGCGGTCTCGAGCCAGCGCGCCTCGGGGCTCGGCGAGAGGCTCTTGATGTCGAGCACGGCGATCACCGGGCGCGCGGGGCCGGCCGCCGGCTTCCGGGGCGCGGGGCCGAGATGCTGGACGACGTGGACCGCCGTGGCGATCAGCAGCAGCGCGACGATACCCAGCCCGGCCCAGCCGAGCATCCGCCGCAGCCGCGGAGCCGGCTTCGCCGGGACGGCGGGAAACGGCGCGGGGGCCTCCGGCGTCAGCAGGAGGGGAGGAAAGGGCTGCGGCGTGGGCGTGGGATCGGTGACTGCGACGACGGCAACGGGAGCGAAAGCCGCCGCCATCGGCTCGGCCGGAGTCGGGATCAGCGAAGGCGAAGACGAGGTCGCCGGGGCGGGCTCGGACGGCGGCAGCACCACGATGGGGAACTCGGCGGTCGCGAAGCGCTCCACCCGCCGCAGCTCCCCGGCGAAGGAGTAGCCCTGGCCGGGAACGGTGACGATGTAGCGGTTGTCGTTCGCCCGCTCCCCCAGGCACTTGCGCAGGGAGAAGACGTTCTGGGTGAGGTTCGCCTCGGTGACGAAGGCGCCCGGCCAGATCCGTTCGATCAGCTCGGACTTCTCCACCACCTCCCCCGCCCGTTCGATCAGGGCGACGAGGATCGAGAAGGCCTTCGGCGTGATCGGCTGCGGCTCGCCGTCACGCAGCAGCAGACGCCGGACGGGATCGACGCGAAAAGCGTCGAACTCGTAGATCACCCTTTCTTTCTCGTCGGAACGGGGAGTCATCCAGATCGTCTTCTGCTCGGTGTTTCTTGAATTCTAGCGCATGTGGACCCGCAGCGCCTCTCCGACGGCGACAAGCGTGCGGGATGGCGCGAACGACGCGGGAAAAAACCGTGGGGGAAAACCGGCATCGGGTCCGTCTACGAGGAGTAAGGGTGAGGGGCGTGGCGGGATCGAGGAATTGAGCCCTCACCCTTAATTCTTCCTACCTCTTGCGCAGCGCCTCCAGGAAACGCCCCTTGAGGTCCGGATACAGCGCCTGGTAGTCGTCCCGGCTCCGCCCGATCACCTCCCGGGCCTCGGCGGCGCCATAGACGCGGGTGATCTCGACGGCGTTGCGCGGGGCTCCGGGCGGCAGCTTGTAGGTGAGGAAGTAGTGCTCGAGCCGCTCGACCAGCGCCTGGGGCAGCTCGCCGATCTCCCGGCAGTGGCCATAGGCCGCGTCTCCCTTCAGCACGGCGACGATCTTGTCGTCCGCCTGACGGCGGTCGATCAGGCGCAGCCCGCCGACCGGTACCACCTGCAGCAGCACGTCGCCGTGCGAGAAGTACTTCTCCGACAGGACGCAGATGTCCAGCGGATCGCCGTCTCCCTCGATCGCGTCGTGAGCGCCAGGCTCCTCTCCGAAGGCCGCCACCCGCTCGCCGCAGAAGGTCTGGGGGATGAAGCCGTAGAGCGCCGGGCAGACGTTCGAGAACTGCTGCGGCCGGTCCACCTTGAGATGGCCGCTCGGCTTGTCGATCTCGTACTTGACGGTGTCGGTGGGGGCGATCTCGACGTAGGCCGTTACCACGGATGGGGCGTCCGCGCCGATCGATACGCCGTGCCAGGGGTGGGCCTGGAAGAGGAGCCCGAACAGCTCCCAGGCGGGGTCGATCTCCGGGTCGTTCATCGAGAGGAATCCTATACTCCTTCAGGCCCTTGCGATCTTTCCTGAAAAACCCGCCAGTCGTCGAGACGCAGAGCCGTGAGCTCGCGGCCCCAGGCACAGCCGGTGTCCAGGCAGGCGACGCCGTCGCCGATCTTGAGCCCCAGCGCGGCCCAGTGGCCGAAGATCACCGTCGCGCCGGCGCTCTTGCGGCCCGGGATGGAGAACCAGGGGCGGCACCCCTGGGGGGCGAGGGCCGGCGGGCCGCTGAAGTCGGCGCACATGCGGCCGCTCTCCGTGAGGGTGCGGAGCCGGGCGAAGCCGGCGAGGGCCGCGCGCGCCCGCTCCTGTCCCGAGAGGCTCTCCTTCCAGCGCTCTGCCGTCTTCTCATCGACGACCGCCAGCAGCTTCGCCCCCTTCTCCCCGCGCAACCGCTCCTCCACCTCGCGGGCCAGCCGCTCCGCGTCGGCCGGGGTCCACTCGGGGAACAGGCCGGCGTGGACCAGCAGGGTCTCGCCTTCGCGGTGGATCAGTGGCCGGCGCTGGAGCCAGGCGAGGAGATCGTCGCGGTCCGGCGCCTCCAGGACGGTCTCCAGATGGTCGCGTTTCCTGGCCTGGGAGAGCCCGGCGGCGCGGGCGAGCAGGTGAAGGTCGTGATTGCCCAGCACGGCGACGATCCGGGCATCCCGCTCCACCGCCCAGCGCAGCATGGCGAGCGAGCCCGGACCACGGTTGACCAGGTCGCCCACGAACCAGAGGCGGTCCTGGCGGGGATCGTAGCCGACCTTCCGCAACAGGCGCTGGAGCGTCTCGAAGCAGCCGTGGACGTCGCCGATCGCGTAGGTCGCCATAGGATCTAAAGATCTCGCGCCCGCGGGACGGATGCAACCGTCCCGGCTTGCGGCCCGTGAGGTCCACCCTCCGTGCTCCCGTCCTCCACGAGAGGAGAGTCCGCCCGCAAAGCTGCGAAGAATTAGGCTGCCCAATTTCGTGGCGATGAAAGCCGGCATCTCTTCAGATGAACATAAAAGCATAAATTCTCGGACAGAACGCATTACCCCGTTATCCGATAGGCAGAGTTATTTACCGGCTATGTTAATTTTTGCACTTGTCTTTACTCCCTACCGTCGTGATTGCATTTTTTTGTTGTGATAACCTCAATCCGTAGTGGAGATCGCAATGCGCGCCGCGATCTTTCCGGTTCTTTTGACATCCGATGCAAAGAAGAGAGGTCCTGGATGGAAAACAAGATCGCAGGTACGATGTTGGCGGCGGGGCTCCTGTTGATGGTCCCGGGCTCGGTCCTTGCCAGCCCGGACGTGGCGGGCACGATCCTGTATGGCGGCGTGGGAGGCGACACGCCGAGCAACTCCGACAACATCGGCGCTCTGGTGATCGTCGACCAGCACAACGCCGCGATCACCGTCGTCGGCACCCCGGTACCGGGCACGAGGATCTCCGGAGTGGCGTTCGATTCGACCGGCGCGCTCTATGGCTCGACGATCGGCATCGGCCTACCTCCCCTCACCAGCAACCTGATCCGCATCGACCCGGATACTGGAGCCCTGATCTCGGTCATCGGCCCCATCATCGATGGCGCCAGCCGGCTTCCGATCGGCATCGCCGATCTCTCCGTGCAACCCGGGACGGACCTGCTGTTCGGGGTGAGGGCGCCGACCGACCTGCACGGTGGCGCGGGCAAGCTCTACATCATCAATAAGGCGACGGGAGTCGCCACCTTCGTCGGCAACACGCCGGACCGCCGCGACAGCATCGCATTCGCCCCCGATGGCACCCTCTATGAAACCGGTTTCGTGCCCGGTCCTCCGGTGCTCTTGACCCTCAACCCCGCCACCGGCGCCGCGTTCACCAGTGTTCCTACATCGGAATTCTATGGCGCTCTGGCCGTCCGCCCGACCGACTCGGTCCTCTTCGCCGGCAATGGCGACGTGGGGCAGATCTTCACCCTCAATCCCACGACAGGCGTCGCCACCCTGCTGGGCGACACCGGCACGACTTTCATCGGTGGCCTTGCCTTCCGGACCTGCGCGATCACCATTGGCGGCGCCTCGGCCGATCCGTCCTCCCTCTGGCCGCCCAATCACAAGCTGACGAACGTGACGGTGAATTACACGGCGACGGACTCCTGCGGCACCGCGGCACCGGTAACCTGCTCGCTGAGCGTCGCGAGCAACGAGGGCAGCAGCACGGACTGGTCAGTGGTGGATGCCCATCACGTGCTGCTGCGTGCCGAGCGCGCGGGCAACGGCGACGGGCGGACCTATACGATCACCATCGCCTGCACCGATACCGCCGGGAGCGCGTCGAGCTCAGCCGTGACGGTGACGGTCGCTCATGATCAGGGGCACGGCCACTGATGATTTTCTAGGCTCAGAAGGCGTTGTAGCCGCTGTCCAGCAACTCCGCAGTCGGCTGGCATGGGCGACCCGTCTCTCTGGCGGAAGAAAATGATCACCGAACGCCATCAGATCTTGACCGCGGCTCTGCGGGAGACAGCGATCTCCCGCCCCGGCCAGACCGCGTTCACCTTTCTCAGCGAAAGCGGCGACGCCAGCGACCTCAGCTACGGCGACCTCGACCGCCAGGCCCTGACCATCGCGGCCCGGCTCCAGCAGCTCGGGAGCGCGGGGCAGCGGGCCCTGCTCCTCTACCCTCCGGGCCTGGAGTTCGTGGCGGCCTTCCTCGGCTGTCTCTATGCCGGCGTGATCGCCGTTCCCGCCTACCCGCCGGCTTCGGAGCGTACCCTCCCCCGCCTGCTGGCGATCGCCCTGGATGCCCGGCCGGCGCTCGCCCTGACCACCCGCGAGCTGCTCGGCAGGCTCCAACCCCTGGCCGCGCGGCTGCCCGGGCTCGGCGCGCTCTCCTGGGTGGTGACCGATGAAGACGACGAGGGCGCTGCCGACCTCGCCGGAGCGTGGCGGGACCCGCGGTCCGGCCCCGAGTCCCTGGCCTTCCTGCAGTACACATCGGGCTCGACCGCCACTCCCAAGGGGGTCATGGTCAGCCACGGCAACCTCCTGCACAACGAGGAGATGATCCGGCGCGCCTTCGGCCAGTCGGCGGACTCGATCATCGTGGGCTGGCTGCCGCTCTACCACGACATGGGCCTGATCGGTAACGTGCTGCAGCCGCTCTACCTCGGAGCGCGCTGCATCCTGCAGGCTCCGGCGACCTTCCTCCAGCGGCCCCTCGCCTGGCTCGCGGCCATCTCGCGCTACCGCGCGACGACCAGCGGCGCTCCCAATTTCGCCTACGACCTGTGCGTGCGCAAGATCGGCGAGGAGCAGCGGGCCGGCCTCGACCTCGCCAGTTGGGAGGTGGCATTCAACGGCGCCGAGCCGGTGCGGCCCGACACCCTCGAGCGCTTCGCCGCGGCCTTCGCGCCCCAGGGTTTCCGCCGCGATGCCTTCTACCCTTGTTACGGCCTCGCCGAGGCCACGCTGTTCGTCAGCGGCGGCGGCAAGAACGCGCCGCCGGTCGTCGCGGACGCCGGTGCCCGCGGCCTGGTGGGGTGCGGGCGCCCCTGGATGGAGCAGCGGATCGCCGTCGTTGATCCGGAGTCCGGCCACCCCGCGGGTGAGGGACAGGTGGGGGAAATCTGGATCTCCGGGCCGAGCGTCGCCCAGGGCTACTGGGGTCTGCCGGAGGCGACCGAACGGGACTTCCGCGCCCGCCTCGCCGGTCCTCCGGAAGGTCCGGGTGAGGGTCCCTTCCTGCGCACCGGCGACCTCGGGTTTCTGCGCGGCGGCGAGCTGTTCGTCACCGGCCGGCTCAAGGACCTGCTGATCGTCCGCGGACGCAATCTCTACCCCCAGGACATCGAGCGGACGGCCGAGGAGAGCCACCCCGCCCTGCGCCCAGGGTGCGGCGCGGCCTTCGCGGTGGAGGGCGACGGCGAGGAGTGGCTGGTGGTGGTACAGGAACTCGATCCCCACCGCCGCGGTGAGGCCGGCGTGGCTCTCGAAGCCCTCCGCCGAGCCGTCGCGGAAGAGCACGAGGTGCGGGTGCATCAGGCGGTGCTGGTGCGCGCCGGCACGATTCCCAAGACCTCCAGCGGCAAGATCCAGCGCCACGCCGCCCGCGCCGCCTTCCTCGCCGGCACGCTGGCGGTGGAGGCGGCGAGCTCTCTCCAGGTCACCGCGGAGGAGGTGAGGGACGGGGGCAATGTGGAGCACATCGACCGCGAGCGCCTGCTCGCCCTGCCGGCGTCCCAGCGGGATGCGGCTCTGGGCGCGGCGTTGCGGGAAAGAGTGGCCCGGGCCCTGCGGCTCCCCTCCGCCGAGCTGCGCGACGACCGGCCCTTGACCGCCTTCGGGCTCGACTCCCTGGCCGCGATCGAGATCCAGCACGAGACGGAGTCGACGCTCGGAATCTCCCTGCCGATGACGGTGCTGCTCCAGGGAGCGACCTTGAGCGATCTGGTGGCTCTGGCCCGAGACGGGCTCGCGGCCGCCAGCGGCCGGCAGCCGCGAGCCACCTCCGCGATCTTCCCCCTCTCCCACGGCCAGCGCGCCCTCTGGTATCTGGAACGTCTCGCTCCCGGTAACGCCGCCTACATCCTGGCCGGCGCGGGCCGCATCCGCGGCCCTGGTGGCGCCGCTACCGCCGCCACCCTCCGCGACGCTCTGGCGAAGCTGATCGAGCGCCACCCCGCGCTGCGCACGGTGGTGGAGACGGATCCCGCCGGAGAGCCTTGCCAGAGGGTCCTCGCGGCCGGCGATCCACCGTTCCGCGAGGTAGATGGGACGGACTGGAGCGAGGAGGAGTGGCGCCGCAGGCTCGAGACGGAGGCCTACAGCCCCTTCGACCTCGGGCAGGAGCCGCCGCTGCGGATGACACTCTTCCACCGTCCCGGAGGCGACGACGTCCTCCTCCTCGCGGTGCACCACCTCGCCGCCGACTTCTGGTCGCTCGAAGTGCTGCTGCGGGAGCTGGCCGCGCTCTCTCGCGGCGCTTCCGACCTCGCGCCCCTGATCGCCACCTATGCCGACCACGTCGAAGACGAGCGGCGGATGCTGGCCAGCCCTCGTGGCGAGCGGCTCCTGGCCTTCTGGAAGGAGGCCCTCGGCGGCGAGCTGCCGCAGCTCGACCTGCCGACCGACCGGCCGCGGCCCCGCTTCCAGACCTTCGCCGGCGGCGTGCTGGCGCGGCGCTTCGACCGCGATCTCGGCGACCGTCTGAAGGCGCTCGGGCGCAAGCGCGGCGCTACACCCTACATGACGCTCCTCGCCGCCTTCTACGTGCTGCTCCAGCGCTACACCCATCAAGATGACCTGCTGGTCGGCTCGCCAACCTCCGGGCGCGCGTCTCCAGGGAGATCGGTAACTGCGGGGCTCGTCGGGTACTTCGTCAACCCTGTGGTACTGCGGGCCGACCTCGCCGGCGAGCCGAGCTTCGGCGAGTTGCTCGACCGTCTGCGCGGTACGGTGCTCGCCGCCTTCGCCCACCAGGAGCTGCCTTTCCCCGTCCTCGTCCGGTACCTCGAAGAGGGCGGGCACGATCCCAGCCGCTCGCCTCTCTTCCAGACGATGTTCGTCTTCCTGCAGGAGCGCCGGTCTGGACCCGAGGGCCTGGCCGGATTTGCGCTGGGCGAAGCCGGCGCCCGCATCGACCTCAGCGGGCTGGAGATCGAATCGCTCGGCTTGGCGCCTCGCGGCGCGCAGTTCGACCTGACGCTCTGGATGGCGGAGGAGCAGGAGGCGCTCCACGCCTGCCTGCAGTTCAACACCGACCTCTTCGACGCCCCGACCCCGGCCCGGGCACTCGCGCACCTCGCCGCGCTGCTGGCGGGGGCCGCCGCCGACCCGGAGGCGCCCCTCGCCGCGCTGCCACTGCTCAGCGGAGCCGAGCGGCAGCAGATGATCGAGTGGAACGACCGGCCCGATGCTCTCCCTCAGGGTGCCTGCCTCCACCAGCTCTTGGAGAGCCAGGCGGCGCGCACCCCCGAGGCCGTGGCGGTCGTCGCGGCCGATCCGGCGACAGGGGAGGAGCTCTCCCTCACCTACGCAGAGCTGAACCGCCGCGCCAACCGGATGGCCGAGCACCTGGTCGCTCTGGGAGTGGGGCCGGAGCGGGTGGCCGGCATCCTCACCCGGCGCTCACCGCAGATGGTGGTGGCGATGCTGGCGGTTCTCAAGGCGGGGGGCGCCTACCTGCCGCTCGATCCGGCCTACCCCGAAGAGCGGCTCACCTTTATGGCCGCGGACAGCCTCATGTCCGTGGTGCTGACCGACGGCGCCCGGGCAGGGTCCATGCCGGCGGCGGTCCGGCAGGTCTCCATGGCCACGCCGCTCGCCGGGCCCGGGCGCGACGGCGCCTTCCCCAGCGACGCCTTCCCCGGCAACCTGGCCTACGTTATCTATACCTCGGGCTCGACAGGGCTCCCCAAGGGGGTGGCGATCGAGCACCGTAGCGCCGTGGCCCTGGTCGACTGGGCCCGCCGCTCCTTCCCCGCCGCGGACCTCGCGGGGGTGCTCGCCTCGACCTCCATCTGCTTCGACCTCTCGGTGTTCGAGCTGTTCGTCCCGCTCGCCTGCGGCGGCAGCGTCATTCTGGCCGATAACGCCCTAGCCCTGCCGATGCTGCCCGAGGCCGTCACCAGGCGCCGGGTGACGCTGATCAACACCGTGCCGTCGGCGATGGCCGAGCTGGTGCAGGGCGACAGGCTGCCGAGCTCCCTGCGCACCGTCAACCTGGCCGGCGAGCCGCTCCCGCGGGTGCTCGTTGAGCAGATCGCGGAGCGCCTCCCCGCTGCCCGCATCTTCAATCTCTATGGCCCGTCCGAGGACACCACCTACTCGACCTGGGCGGTCGTCGCCGGCGGTCTGCCGCAGCCGCCCGGCATCGGCCGGCCGGTCGACGGCACGCGCGCCTATCTCCTCGACCGCCACCTCCGGCCGGTGCCCGCCGGGGTGCCCGGCGAGATCGCCCTCGCCGGTAGCGGCTTGGCGCGGGGCTATCTCGGGAGGCCGGAGCTGACCGCCGAGCGGTTCCTTCCCGATCCGTTCGCCGCCGAGCCCGGGGCCCGGCTCTACCGGACGGGGGACCTCGCCCGCCATCTGCCCTCCGGCGAGCTCCGCTTCCTGGGCCGCATCGACCACCAGGTGAAGGTCCGCGGCTTCCGCATCGAGCTGGGCGAGATCGAAGCGGCGCTGCGCGAGCACCCCGCGGTGGGCGAGGCGGTGGTGGCCGTCGCCGCCGGCACGGCGTCGCTCGTGGCCTGGGTCGCCGCCGCGCCCGGGCGGGAGCTCACGCCCGGCGAGCTGCGCGCGGCCCTGTCGCGGAAGCTCCCGGCCGCCATGGTCCCCTCGGCGTTCGTCCTCCTGCCGGCGCTGCCGCGGACGGCCAACGGCAAGGTCGACCGCCGTGCCCTCCCCGATCCCGTGGCGGCCCCGACGGCGCCGTACGTGGCCCCCGGCACGGCCGTCGAGGAGCGGCTCGCCGCCATCTGGGCCGAGGTCCTCCAGGTGGAACGGGTGGGCATCCACGACGATTTCTTCGAGCTGGGCGGCCACTCCCTGGCGGCGAACCGGGTACTGTCGCGCGTCTGTTCCGCCTTCCAGATCAAGCTGGCGCTGCGCGATCTCCTGGAGACGCCGACGGTGGCGGGGCTGGAGCTGGCGATCGCCCGCGAGATGCTGCGCCAGGCCGGGGCGCTGCGGAGGACGGCGTGAGCGCTCCCCTGAAGAAATCCCTGGAAGAGCTGTCGCGCCAGGAGCTGGACGAGCTGCATCCGTAGCCTCCAGGAGCAGGGGTCGGCCGCAGCGCCGCCGGAGGCGGCCGGGGCGAGGCGAGAGCGGCCGGCCGGCGGCTCGCCGCTCTCCTTCTCCCAGCGGCGGCTCTGGTTCCTCGACCAGCTCGAGCCCGGCTCGGCGGTCTACAACATCGCGGGCGCCATCGACCTCACGGGCCCGCTCGACGGCGCCGCCCTGGACCACGCTCTCGATGGGATCGTCCGCCGGCACGGGGCCCTGCGGACCTCCTTCGCCATCGTCGGGGCCGGTCTCGATCCGGTCCAGATCGTCGCTCCCCCCTTCTCCCTCGCGCCGGCCCTCGTCGACCTCGCGGCGCTGCCGCCGCCGGCGCGGCAGGAGGCCGCGGCGAGGCTCGCCGCAGCGGAGGCGAGAGAGCCCTTCGACCTCTCCCGGCCGCCTCTCGTACGGGCGTTGCTGTTGCGGCTCGCGGCGCGGGAGCACACGCTGCTCGTTACCCTGCACCACACGGTCGCGGACGGCTGGTCGCTGAGAGTGTTCCTGCGCGACCTGGTCGCCCTCCATGACGCCGCCCGCGTCGGGCAACTCTCGCCCCTGCCTCCCCTCCCCCTCCAGTACGCCGATTTCGCCCTGCGGGAGCGGGAAGAGCTGCAGGGAAAGCCCCTGAAGCTCCTGCTCGCTTACTGGCGGCGCCGGCTCGCCGATCTGCCGCCTCCCCTCGCCCTGCCCACGGACCAGCCGCGCCCGGCCCAGCCGGGGACGCGCGGCGGGCGCGTGCCCGTGGCGCTGCCGGCCGGGCTCTCCCGCGAGATCGAGGCCTTCGCGCGACGGCGGGGGGGCCTCCCCTTCATGACGCTGCTCTCCGCCCTCGACGCGCTGCTCTGCCGCTACACCGGGCAGGAGGACCTGATCGTGGGGTCGGCCGTCGCCAACCGCGACCGGGTGGAGACCGCGGATCTGATCGGCCTCTTCGTCAATACCCTGCCACTACGCGGCGACCTGTCGGGCGATCCCACGGCGGACCAACTCTTCGACCGGGTACGCCGGGCCACGCTGGACGACTGGGCCCACCAGGAGGTCCCGTTCGACCTCCTGGTCCAGGAGCTCCACCACCCCACCGATCTCTTCCGGGTGATGCTCGTGGTGCAGCCCGAGGCGCTGGCGGCGACCGGGGCCGCCGGGCTCACGCTGCGCCCGCGGGCCCTCGACACCGGCACCGCCAAGTTCGACCTCACCCTCGACCTCGCGACGGGCGCCGGCGGCCTCGCGGGAGCGGTCGAGTACAGCGCCGACCTCTTCGAAGCCGCGACCGTAGCCCGCCTGGCGGGGCATTTCCAGGTTCTCCTGGCGACGATGGTTGAGGCTCCCGGTCAGCGGTTGAGCGAGCTGCCGCTGCTGACGGACCTCGAGCGCGATCAGCTCCGGCAGTGGCACGGCGCCCCCCTGGAGGAGCTGGAGGAACGATGCATCCACGAGCTGTTCGCGGCCCAGGCGGCGCGGACGCCGGACGCGGTGGCGGTGGTCTCGGGCGGGGAACGGCTGACCTACGCCGAGCTCGACGCCCGGGCCAACCGGCTGGCGCGCCGCCTGCGCCAGCTCGGCGTGGGACCGGAGACCCGGGTGGGGATCTCCCTGGAGCGCGGGCCGGATACGGTGCCGGCGCTGCTGGGCATCCTCAAGGCGGGAGGCGCCTACGTGGCGATCGACCCGGCCTATCCCGAGGAGCGGCAGGTCTTCATCCTGGAGGACTCGAAGGCCGCCGTGCTGCTCACCCCCGCGAGGCTCGGCGCCGAGCGGGAAGCCGTCGATCGATGTAGCGGGGGCGAGCTGGAAAGCGGCTCCGGGGTGGACAACCTCGCCTACGTCATCTACACCTCGGGCTCGACGGGCAAGCCCAAGGGGGTGGGCATCACCCACCGCAGCGCCGCGGCGCTCCTGCGCTGGGCCGCCGAAGCCTTCAGCCCGGAGGACCTCTCCGGAGTCCTGGCCTCGACCTCTCTCTCCTTCGACCTCTCGGTCTTCGAGCTGTTCGCGCCCCTCACTCGCGGCGGCACCGTCCTCCTCGCCGAGAGCGCCCTCGATCTTCCCCGCCTGCCCGCGGCCGGCGAGGTGACGCTGATCAGCACCGTGCCCTCGCTGATGGCCGAGCTGGTGCGCTCCGGCGGCGTTCCCGCGTCTGTGCGGGTGCTGAACCTGGCCGGCGAGCCGCTGCGCCGCCGGCTGGTGCAGCGGCTCGAGGAGAGCCTCCCGGCCGTGCGGGTGCTCAACCTCTATGGGCCCTCGGAGGACACCACCTACTCCACCTGCGAGGTGGTGCCGCGCGGAGCGGAGGAAGAGCCGGCCATCGGACGCCCCCTCCCCGGCACTCGGGCGCACGTCCTCGACCGCCACTTCTCGCCCGCCCCCCTCGGCGTGACCGGCGAGCTGTGTCTCGGCGGCGCGGGGCTGGCCCGCGGCTATCTCGACCGGCCGGACCTGACGGCGGCGCGCTTCCTTCCCGACCCCTTCGCCGCGCGGCCGGGCGAGCGCCTGTATGCCACGGGAGACCTCGTGCGGCGTCTGCCGGACGGGCGCCTCGCCTACCTCGGCCGCCGCGACCACCAGGTGAAGGTGCACGGTCTGCGTATCGAGCTGGGGGAGATCGAGATGCTCCTCGAGCGCCACCCGGCGGTGCGGGAGGCGGTGGTGGTGGCGCGCGAAGAAGGAGCTGAGGGGGATCGCCGCCTCGCCGCCTATGTCGCGCTCGATGCACCCGAGGCCCTCGACCGGACCGCCGCGACTCCGGAGGAGCTGCGGGAGTATCTCGGGCGGACGCTGCCCCTGCCCATGATCCCGACCGCTTTCATCTTCCTGCCGGAGCTGCCGCGGCACCCCAACGGCAAGCTCAATCGCGCCGCCCTGCCCGCTCCCGGCGGAGCCGTGGAGACCGGCCCCGCCTCCGTCCTCCCCCGCAGCCTGGACGAGGAGCGGGTCGCGCGCCTCTGGGCCGAGGTGCTGGAGACCGGCGACCAGGCGATCGGCTCGAACGCCAGCTTCTTCTCCCTCGGTGGGCACTCGCTCCTGGCCACCCGGCTGCTGTCGCGGGTCCGCGAGGAATTCGGGGTGGAGGCGACGTTGCGCGGCTTCTTCGCGGCCCCCACCGTGGCCGGGCTCGCCCACCACATCCAGGGTGCCCGGCAGTCGGCGACGCCGTCCATCCGTTCCTTGCCGCGTCAGGGCGACCCGTCCCTCTCCTTCGCTCAGGAGCGGCTCTGGTTCCTGGACCGCCTGGAGCCCGGGACCTCGACCTACAACATCGCCGCCGCTCAGCGCCTGCGTGGCCCCCTGCGGCCGGCCGTGCTGGCGGCCGCCCTGAACGAGGTGGTGCGCCGCCACGAGGCCCTGCGCACCACCTTCACCCTCACAGAGGGCACGGCGGACGGCGAGCCGCGCCAGCGCATCGCGCCTCACCTCCACGTCGACCTGCCGCTGATCGACCTCCTGGCCCTGCCGCCGGCCGTGCGGGAGCCCGCCGCCCGCCAACTGATCGACGACTGGGGAGAGCGGCCCTTCGAACTCACAGTGGGACCCCTGGTGCGGGCGGCTCTGCTCCGGCTCGGCGGCGAGGAAGGAGAGGAGGGGAAGGAGGAGCACGCCGTCCTGCTCTCCATGCATCACATCGTGACGGACGGCTGGTCGCTGCGGGTGCTCCTTCACGAGCTCACCGTCCTGTACACCGCCGGTGTGGCCGGCCAGCCCTCTCCCCTCCCCGAGCTGCCCGTCCAGTATGCCGACTTCGCCGCCTGGCAGCGGCGCTGGCTGAGCGGCGAGGAGCTCGCCGGCCAGCTCTCCTACTGGCGGCGCCAGCTCGGCGGCGCACCGGCCCTGGAGCTGCCGAGCGACCGGCCGGCGCCCAAAGTGCGCAGCCCGCGCGGCACCTCGCTCCCCGTGGCGCTCTCTCCGGAGCTGGCAGGCGGTCTCCTCTCACTGGCCCACCGCGAGCGGGCCACCCTGTTCATGGCCCTGCTCGCCGGCTTCACGGCCCTGCTCGCCCGTTACACGGGGCAGGAAGACGTCGTGGTGGGCTCCCCCATCGCCAACCGCAACCGCGCCGAGACCGAGGGGCTGATCGGGTTCTTCGTCAACACCCTGGTGCTGCGGACCAACCTCGCGGGCGACCCGGAGGCCGGCGAGCTGATGCGGCGGGCCCGCGAGGTCGCCCTCGACGCCTATGCCCACCAGGACCTGCCGTTCGAGAAGCTGGTCGCGGAGCTGGCGCCGGAGCGCGACTTGAGCCGCCCGCCGCTGTTCCGGGTCCTGCTGGCGCTGATGGACGCGCCGCCAATGCCCGCGCTGCCGGGCGTCGCGGCCGAGCCGCTGCCGATGGCCAACCGGACCGCCAAGTTCGACCTTACCCTCAGCCTCGTCCCCGCCGGCGCGGGCCTCGAGGGCTGGCTGGAGTACTCGACCGAGCTGTTCGACGCGGTGACGGTCCGGCGGCTGCTCGCCCACCTCGAACGGCTGCTCGCCGGCCTCGCCGATCCGGAGGCCGGGGAGACCCGTCTCTCCACCCTGCCCCTGCTCGCTCCGGCCGAGCGGCGGCAACTGCTCGGCGAGTGGAACGACACCGGCAACGCCGACGACACCACCCCCGAGGTCTGCCTGCACCAGCTCTTCGAGGCCCAGGCGGCGCGCACGCCGGAGGCCGTGGCCCTGGTCTCTCCCGATGGCCGCCGGCGCCTGAGCTACCGCGAGCTCGATGCCCGGGCGGACGCGCTGGCGCGGCGCCTGCGCGCCCTTGGGGTTAGGTCCGAGGTGCTCGCTGGCGTGCTCATGGATCGCACCGTGGAGCTGGTGGTGGCCCTCCTCGCCGTGCTCAAGGCGGGCGGCGCCTACGTGCCCATCGATCCAGCCTACCCGCGCCAGCGAGTCGCCACCCTGCTGGCCAGCTCCGGGGCCGCCGTCCTGCTCACCCGGCGCTCCCTGCTGGAGGAATTCGGTGCAAGCCTGCCACCGGCTGCCGTGCCCGTTTTCCTCGATGAGGAAGAGGAGACCCGGGAGATTTCCGCCGCTCTCCCGGCCACACCGCCCCGGTCCGACAACCTGGCCTACGTCATCTATACCTCGGGCTCCACCGGCGATCCGAAAGGCGTCGCCATCGAGCACCGCAGCGCCGTGGCCTTCGCCCGCTGGGCTCGCAAAGCCTACACGCCCGAGGAGAGTGCCGGGGTCTTGGGCTCGACCTCTATCTGCTTCGACATCTCGATCATGGAAATCTTCGTCACCCTGGCCTGGGGCGGCAGGATCCTGCTGGCGGAGAACGCACTCGCCCTGCCCAGCCTGCCGGCCCGCGACGAGGTGACGATGATCAATGCCGTCCCTTCGGCCATGGCCGAGCTGGTGCGCAGCGGCCGCCTGCCCGATTCGGTACGCGTGGTCAACACGGGGGGCGAGGCGGTCAACGGGGCACTGGCGCGGCGGATCTACGAGCAGAGCCGGGCCACGCGCGTGGTCGACGTTTATGGTCCGTCGGAGGACACCACCTATTCGACCACCTCCGAGATCCCCCGTGACGTGGAGAACCCCGCCGTCGGCCGGCCCATCCGGGGCACGCGGGCCTACGTCCTCGACGCCGGGCTCAGCCCCGTGCCGATCGGCGTTGCCGGCGCGGTCTACCTGGCCGGCGACGGCCTCGCCCGCGGCTACCTGGGGCGGCCGGCGCTGACCGCTGAGCGCTTCATCCCCGACCCCCACGGCGAGCCCGGCGACCGCCTCTACCGCGTCGGGGATCTGGCCCGCTGGCGGGCCGACGGCGAGATCGAATACCTGGGGCGCATCGACCACCAGGTCAAGGTGCGCGGCTTCCGCATCGAGCCCGGCGAGATCGAGGCGGCGCTCGCCACCCATCCCGGAGTCGAAGCGGTCGCGGTCGGCACGCACGAGGCCGAGCCCGGCGACCTGCGTCTGGTAGCCTACGTGGTCCCGCGGCCGGGGTGCGAGCCCGCCGTCGACGAGCTGCGCGGCCTGGTCGCCGAACGACTGCCCGCCTACATGATGCCGGCGGCGTTCGTGGCGCTCTCGGCCCTCCCTCTGACCACGAGCGGCAAGGTGGACCGCCGCGCCCTGCCCGCACCCGACTGGAACCGGGGAGCGACCGCGACCGCGGCCGTGCCCCGCAACGCGATCGAGGAACTGCTGGTCCAGCTATGGGCGGAGCTGCTCGGTCTCGAGCCCGGCCGGGTGGCGGTGGACGACGACTTCTTCGTCCTCGGCGGCCATTCGCTGCTCGCCACCCGGCTCATCTCCCGGATTCGCGAGGATCTGCGGGCGGAGCTGCCGCTGCGTAGCCTTTTCGAGGCCCGCACGCCCGCCGCCCTCGCCCGCTTGATCCTGGCCATCCGCGAGGGACCCCAGGTGCCGCCGATCCGGCCGGTCCCGCGCACCGGAATCCTGCCGCTGTCGTTCGCCCAGGAGCGGCTCTGGTTCCTCGATCAGCTCGAGCCTGGCGGCGCGGCCTACCACATCGCCACCGCCGAACGGCTGCACGGCCCCCTCGACACGCGGGCGCTCGCCGCCGCCCTCGACGAGATCGTCCGCCGGCACGAGCCGCTGCGCACGACTTTCGCGGTCGAAGGCGGCGGCCCGGTGCAGCGCGTCGCCGCGCCGCGCCGCGCCGCGTTGCCGGTGCTCGACCTGCGCGAGCTCGCTCTGGACGTCCAGCGGTGGGAGGCGGAGCGGCTCGCCCGCGAAGAGAGCGAGCGCAGCTTCGACCTCGCGCGCGGGCCGCTCCTGCGGACGGCGCTCCTGCGCCTCGCCGGTGAGGAGCACTGGCTGCTCCTCACCCTGCATCACATCGTCGCCGACGGCTGGTCGATAGGGGTCTTCATCCGCGAGCTTTCGACCCTCTACGCGGCCTTCGCCGCTGGACGCCCCACGCCGTTGCCGGAGCTGCCCGTCCAGTACGCCGACGTGGCGGTCTGGCAGCGCCAGCGCTTCAGCGGCGAAGCCCTGGCGGCCCAGCTCGCCTACTGGCGGCGCCAGCTCGACGGCGTCGCCGTGCTCGACCTCCCCAGCGACCGTCCCGTCCCGGCGGTGCGCAGCATGCGCGGCGCGACCCTGCCCTTCACCCTCCCCCTGAGCTCAGGATGGCGCTCGAAGCGCTCGCCCACCGCGAGCGGGCCACCCTGTTCATGGCCCTGCTCGCCGGCTTTCAAAGCCTCCTCTCCCGCCATGCGGCTCAGCAGGACGTCGCCGTCGGCACCGCGATCGCCAACCGCAACCGCGCCGAGACCGAGGGGCTGATCGGGTTCTTCGTCAACACCCTCGTCCTGCGCACCGACCTCGCGGGCGACCCGGATGTCGGCGAGCTCATGCGGCGAGCGCGGGAGGTCGCCCTCGACGCCTACGCCCACCAGGATCTGCCGTTCGAGAAGCTGGTCGCGGAGCTGGCGCCGGACCGCGACTTGAGCCGCCCGCCGCTGTTCCGGGTCCTGCTGGTGCTGCAGAACGCTCCCCTGCCCGATCCCGTGCTGCCCGGCATCGCGGCCGAGCGGCTGCCGGTGGCCAGCCGCACCGCCAAGTTCGACCTCACCCTCAGCCTCGTTCCCGCCGGTGCCGGCCTCGCCGGCTGGCTGGAGTACTCGACCGAGCTGTTCGACGCGGTGACGGTCCAGCGGCTGCTCGCCCACCTTGAGCGGCTGCTCGCCGGCCTGGTCGATCCCGAAGCCCGGGAAACCCGCCTCACGAGCCTCCCCCTGCTCGCGCCGGCCGAGCGGCTGCAGATGCTCGTCGAGTGGAACGACACCGGCACCGGTTTGGTCCGGGACGTCCCGGACGACCGTTGCCTGCACGAGCTGTTCGCCGCCCAGGCCGCCACCACCCCGGAAGCCGTCGCGGTCGTCTGCGGCACGGAGCGGCTGACCTACGGCGAGCTCAACCGCCGCGCCAACCGCCTCGCCAACCGCCTGCGCGCCCTGGGCGTGGGCCCGGAGACTCCGGTGGGGGTCTGTCTCGAGCGAGGGCCGGAGCTGGTGCCGGCGCTCCTCGGAATTCTCAAGGCCGGCGGCGCCTACGTGCCGCTCGACCCCGCCTATCCCGAGGAGCGGCTGGCGTTCATTCTGGAGGACTCGGGGGTGCCGGTGCTGGTGACGCAAAGGGCGCTCGCGTCGCGGCTCCCCGGGAGCGCCGCCCGCGTCGTCGTCGAAGATCGCGCCGGCGACAGCGACGGCGACGCCGGCCTGATCGTCCCCGCGGGCGACGCCGGAGAGGACAACCTCGCCTACCTGATCTACACCTCCGGCTCGACCGGCCTCCCCAAAGGGGTGGCCATCACCCACCGCAACGCCACGGCGCTCGTGCGCTGGTCGGCCGGGCAGTTCGCCGCCGCCGATCTCGCGGGCGTGCTCGCCGCGACCTCGATCTGCTTCGACCTCTCGGTCTTCGAGCTGTTCGTGCCGCTCAGCCGGGGCGGTACGGTCCTCCTCGCCGAGGACGCGCTCGCTCTCGCCGGCCTCCCCGCCGCCTCCGAGGTCACCCTGATCAACACCGTCCCGTCGGCGATGACCGAGCTGGTGCGGCTGGGACCGCCGCCGCCGGGGCTGCGCACCATCAACCTGGCGGGCGAGCCGCTCCAGAGCGTCCTGGTACGCGAGATCGAGCGCTGGTGCCCGGGGGTGCGGGTCTTCAACCTCTACGGCCCGTCGGAGGACACGACCTACTCGACCGGTGCCCGGGTCGACGGCAACGGGCACCCACCGGCCATCGGACGCCCGGTGTCCGGGACCCGCGCCTACCTCCTCGACCGCCACCTCGGGCTGGTCCCTCCGGGGTCGCACGGCGAGACTCTATCTCGGCGGCGCCGGCTTGGCGCGGGGCTACTCCAGCCGGCCGGGGCTGACGGCGGAACGGTTCATCCCCGACCCCTTCGCGCCGGCTCCGGGCGGACGCCTCTACGCCACCGGCGACCTCGCCCGCTTCCGGCCCGGCGGCGATCTCGAGTTCCTGGGCCGGCGCGACCATCAGGTGAAGATCCGCGGCTTCCGCATCGAGCTGGGTGAGATCGAGGCGGCGCTCGCCGGGCACCCGGCCGTGCGCCAGGCCGCCGTGCTCGCCCGCGACGTGGAGGGGGACAAGCGCTTGGTCGCCTGCCTGGCGCTGGACGTGCCCGTCGAGCCCGACGAGCTGCGGGCTCACCTCCAGCGCAAGCTCCCGGCCCACATGGTGCCCGGCGCCTTCATCATCCTCGACGGGCTCCCCCTGTCGCCGAACGGCAAGGTGGATCGCCGGGCCCTGTCTGCGGCCCTGGCGCCGGCGAGGCCGGCCGCGGGGGAGATCCACACGGCTCCCCGCACCCCGCTGGAAGAGGTGGTGGCCGAGATCCTGGCCGCGGTGCTCGGGGTCGAGCGGGCGGGCGTCCATGACGACTTCTTCGCGCTCGGGGGGCACTCCCTGCTCGCCACCCGGCTGGTCTCGCGGCTCCACTCCGTGCTGGGAGTGGAGCTGCCCGTGCGCCAGATCTTCGAGACCCCCACTGTGGCGGCGCTCGCCATGGTGATCGAGAGGCGGCGTGGCGAGGCCGGGAGCGTCGGCGGAGCCGAGCCGCCGATCATCCCCATCCCGCGCACGGGTGCATTGCCCCTCTCCTTCTCCCAGGAGCGTCTCTGGTTCCTCGACAAGCTCCAGCCGGGGAGCGCCGTCTTCAACATGCCGGTCGCGGTGCGGCTGCGCGGCGCGCTGAACCCTTCCCTGCTGGCGCGCGGCCTGAACGCGAGCGTCCAGCGCCACGAGAGCCTGCGCACCACCTTCGGCGCGTCGCGCGGCCAGCCCTTCCAGCGCATCTCCGCGGCGCTCGAGGTCCCCCTGCCCATCGTCGACCTGAGCGGCCTCGCCGGGCCGGCGCGCGAGGCGCAGGAGTCGGAGCTGCGCCGGTGGATCGCCGGGGAGGCGGGCACCTCCTTCGATCTCGAGCGTGGCCCGCTGCTGCGCGCCCGGCTCTTCCGTTGCGGCGAAGACGACTGGGCGCTGCTCGTCAACCTGCACCACATCGTGGTCGACGGCTGGTCGCTGCAGGTGCTCATCGGCGAGCTCGGCCGCTCCTACGCCGCCTTCGCGGCGGGCGAGCCGTCCCCCCTGCCGCCGCTGGAGGTGCAGTACGCCGACTACGCCACCTGGCAGCGCCGGCGGCTGCAGGGGGAGGTTCTCGAGCGCCACCTGGGGTACTGGCGCCGCCAGCTCTCCGGCGTGCTGCCGGTGCTCGACCTGCCCACCGACCGGGTGCGGCCGCCGGTGCAGACCTTCCATGGCGCCTCCCGCTCCGCGCTGCTGCCGACGCAGCTCGCCGCGGACCTCAGGGCCCTGGGACGCCGGCAGGGCGCCACCCTGTTCATGTCGCTCTTCGCCGCCTTCAACCTGCTCCTCCAGCGTTACAGCGGGCAGGACGACCTGCTGGTCGGCATCCCCATCGCCGGCCGCAACCGGGCGCAGGTGGAGGACCAGATCGGCTTCTTCGTCAACACCCTGGTGCTGCGCACCGACCTGTCCGGCCGGCCCACCTTCGGCGAGCTGCTGGCGCGCGTCCGTCAGGTGGCCCTGGACGCCTACACCCACCAGGACCTCCCCTTCGAGCAGCTCCTCCAGGAGCTGCGGCCCGAGCGCGACCTCTCCCGCACGCCGCTTTTCCAGGTCTTCTTCAACTTCCAGAACCTCGCGGACTCCTCGCTCTCTCTGCCCGGGCTGACGGTCGAGAGCCTCACCAGCCCGGAGGACTTCTCGAAGTTCGACCTCACCCTCTACGTCATGGAGGAGGGCGACGGCGGCATCCGCCTGGACCTGGTCTACAACGCCGTCCTCTTCACCGCCGCCCGCAGCCGCGAGGTGCTCGCCCAGTTCGAAGCTGCTGCTCACCCAGGTGGCCGCGCAGCCGGACGCCGGGATCGACCGCTTCTCGCTGCTCACGCAGGAGGCCCGCCGGATCCTGCCGGATCCCACGGCGGAGCTGGACGCGAGCTGGATCGGGCCGGTCCACCAGCACCTCTCGTCCTGGGCGGCGCGCGAGCCCCGGCGGCTCGCGGTCTCCGCTGCCGAGGGGACCTGGAGCTACGGCGAGCTGGAGGCGCAGAGCAACCGGCTGGCCCACCGCCTGCTGGCCGGCGGCATCGGCCGGCAGGAGGTGATCGCCATCTATGCCCACCGCAGCGCGACACTGGTCTGGGCGGTGCTCGGGGCGCTCAAGGCCGGCGCCGCCTTCGTGGTGCTCGACCCGGCTTACCCCGTCGCCCGGATTATCGAGAACCCTCATACTGGCGCAGCCGCGGGCGTGGCTGGAGATGACGGCCGCCGGGGCGGTGCCGGAGGCGCTCGCGAGCTTCGTGGCCGCTCTGCCCTGCTGCCTGCGCCTGGCGCTCCCGCCCTGGACGGCGTGCGCGGACGGCGGCCCCCTCGCCGATCAGCCGGTCACCGACCCCGGGGTGCTCGTGGACCCGGACGACCTCGCCTACGTCGCCTTCACCTCCGGCTCGACGGGTGCTCCCAAGGGCATCCTGGGGCGGCATGGGCCGCTCTCCCACTTCCTCCCCTGGCAGCGGCGGGAGTTCGGCCTCGTCGAGGAGGACCGCTTCAGCCTGCTCTCCGGCCTCGGCCACGACCCGTTGCAGCGGGACCTCTTCACCCCGCTCTACCTGGGGGCCACGATCTGCATCCCCGATCCCGCGGAGATCGTGCTCCCCGGCCGGCTGAGCGCCTGGATGCGACGGCAGGGGGTGAGCGTCGCTCACCTGACGCCGGCCATGGGGCAATTGCTGACCGAGAGCGGCGCCGGCACCCCCGAGGTCCTCCCGGCTCTGCGCTATGTCTTCCTGGTCGGCGACGTGCTCACCCGCCGGGATGTCGCCCGCCTGCGGCTCCTCGCTCCCGGCGTGACCTGCGTCAACCTCTACGGCAGCACCGAGACGCAGCGCGCCGTCGGCTATCACGTGGTGGACGGCGCCGAGGCCGCCCCGGCGCCCGGCGAGCGGCGCGGCAAGGAGGTCCTCCCGCTGGGACGGGGGATGCAGGACGTCCAACTCCTGGTGCTGAGCCGTGCCGGGCAGCTGGCGGGGATCGGCGAGGTCGGCGAGATCTCGATGCGCAGCCCGCACCTGGCACGCGGCTACCTCGGGGACGAAGCGGGAACGGCGGAGCGGTTCCTCGCCAATCCTTTCACCACGCGGGCCGGGGACCGCCTCTACCGGACGGGCGACCTCGGCCGCTACCTGCCGGACGGCGAGGTCGCCTTCGCCGGCCGCGCCGATACCCAGGTGAAGATCCGCGGTTTCCGCATCGAGCTGGGCGAGATCCAGGCGCAGCTCGGCCGCATGCCCGGCGTGCGCGAGGCCGTGGTCCTGGCCACCGAGGAGGAGGGCGCCGGCCGGCGGTTGGTGGCCTGCGTGGTGCTGGAGCCCGGAGCGCAGCAGGCGCCCTCGGCCGCCGATCTGCGCGGCCATCTGAAGGCGGCGCTCCCGGCCTACATGGTGCCCAGCGCCTTCGTGCTGCTTCCCCGCATGCCGCTGACCCCCAACGGCAAGGTCGATCGCCGCGCGCTGCTCGCGCTGGCGACCGCGCAGCCGGAGAGCGACACCTCCTACCGCGCGCCACAGACGCGGGCCGAGGTGGTGATCGCGGGCATCCTGCGGGAGGTGCTCGGCGTCGAGCGGGTGAGCGCCGAGGACAATTTCTTCGACCTCGGCGGCAACTCCCTGCTCCTGGTGCAGGTGCAGAGCCGCCTTCAGGCGGCGTTCGAATGCGAGGTGGCGGTGCTCGACCTGTTCAGCCATCCGACGGTCGGCGCCCTGGCCCGGCACCTCGCGCCGCCGGCCACCCCTGAAACCGCCGCCGTCGTCGGCGCCGACGGCGCCGAGAAGCTCAAGGCCGGCAAGGACCGCATGCGCCGCCGCTTCAAGCAGAACCAGGAAACCGCGGAGACCCCGCCGAGGAGATCGCCATGACGGAACCAGGATACGAGCCCGAGACCGCGACCAGCACGGGCCTGGAGATCGCCATCGTCGGCATGGCCGGCCGTTTCCCGGGGGCGCGCAACGTCCTGGAGTTCTGGCGCAATCTGCGCGACGGAGTCGAATCGCTCACCGTCTTCACCGACGAGGAGCTGATCGCCCGCGGGGTCGCCCCCGCCCTGCTGAGCCAGCCGGGGTACGTCAAGAGTGGCCGCGTCGTCGACGGTTTCGACCACTTCGACGCCGCCTTCTTCGGCGTCAGCCCGCGCGAGGCCGAGCTGATCGATCCACAGCAGCGCCTCTTCCTGGAGTGCGCCTGGGAGGCCCTGGAGGACACCGGCTACGACCCCGACCGCTTGCCGCGTCGGGTGGGCGTCTACGCCGGCTCGCGGATGAACGGCTACCTGTTCAACGTCTACTCGAACCCCGCGATCGCCGGCACGGTCGGCGACCTGCAGATCCAGGTCGCCAACGACAAGGACTACCTGGCCACCCGCGTCTCCTACAAGCTGAACCTGGGCGGCCCCAGCCTCACCGTACAGACCGCCTGCTCGACGGCGCTGGTCGCCATCCATCTCGCTTCCCAGGCCCTGCTGAGCGGCGAGTGCGACATGGCGCTCGCCGGCGGCGTCGGCGTGCGGATCCCCGAGCTGGGCTATCTTTTCGCCGACGGCGACGTCAACTCCCCGGACGGGCACGTCCGCGCCTTCGACGCCAACGCCCGGGGCACCGTCTTCGGCAGCGGTCTCGGCATCGTCGTCCTCAAGCGCCTGGAGGATGCCCTGGCCGCCGGCGACAACATCCGCGCGGTGGTCAAGGGCTCCGCCATCACCAACGACGGCGCGCTCAAGGTGGGCTTCACCGCCCCTGGGATCGACGGCCAGGCGCGGGTGGTGCGCGCGGCGCAGCTCGCGGCCGAGGTCGCGCCGGAGACGATCACCTACGTCGAGGCCCACGGCACCGGCACCCCGGTCGGTGACCCCATCGAGATCGCCGCGCTGACCCGCGCCTTCCGCGAGGGCACCGACGAGAGCGGCTTCTGCGCCGTCGGCTCGGTGAAGACCAACATCGGCCACCTGGGGGCGGCGGCGGGCATCGCGAGCGTCATCAAGACCGTGCTGGCGATGGAGCAGCGGCTGCTGCCGCCGTCGCTCTTCTTCGAGCAGCCCAACCCGCAGATCGACTTTGCCGCCAGCCCCTTCTACGTCAACGACCGATTGTGCGAGTGGCCGGCGCGCGACGGGAATCCCCGGCGGGCCGGCGTGAGCGCCTTCGGCATGGGCGGCACCAACGCCCACGTCATCCTGGAGGAGGCTCCCGCCAAGCCGCCCGCCGAGCCGTCGCGCCCGTGGCAGCTCCTGCTCCTCTCGGCGCGCACGCCCGCGGCCCTGGAGCGCGCCACCGCCAACCTCGCCGATCACCTGGAGGCCCACCCCGACCTCGACCTGGGCGACGTCGCCTACACCCTGGAGGTGGGAAGGAAGGCCTTCGATCACCGGCGCGCCGTCCTCTGCCACGATCCCGCGGACGCGGTCGAAACCCTGCGCGCGCTGCCGCCTGGGCGGACGGTGACCGGCCCGACCGGGGCGAAGGAACGGCCCGTGGCCTTCCTGTTCTCCGGCCAGGGAGCGCAGTACGCGGGCATGGGCGCTGAGCTCTACCGCGCGGAGCCGGTCTACCGCGCCGAGATCGATCGCTGCTCGGAGCTGCTCGCGTCCCATCTCGGGTTCGACCTGCGCGAGGTGCTCGACCCCACATTGGCGCAGGCCGAGGAGGCCGGGCAGCGGCTCGGTCAGACCGCCGTCACCCAGCCCGCCCTGTTCGCCGTCGAGTACGCCCTGGCCCGGCTCTGGATGAGCTGGGGCGTCACCCCCAGCGCCATGCTCGGCCACAGCATCGGCGAATACGTGGCCGCCTGCCTCGCCGGCGTCTTCTCCCTGCCCGACGCGCTCGCCCTGGTGGCGGCGCGGGGGCGGCTGATGCAGGACCTGCCGGGGGGCGCCATGCTGAGCGTGCCGCTGTCCGAGGAGGAGGCCGAGGGGTGGCTCGGCCCCCATCTGTCGCTCGCCGCGGTCAATGCCCCCGGGCGCCTGGTGGTCTCGGGACCGGAGGACGCCGTCGAGGCGCTGCGGCTGCGGCTGGAAGAGAAGGGGATCGCCGCGCGCCGCCTGCACACCTCCCATGCCTTCCACTCGGCGATGATGGAGCCGATCCTCGGCCCGTTCGTCCACCGGATCTCGGCGCTGGAGCTGCGGCCGCCGCAGATCCCCTACCTCTCGAACGTCACCGGCACCTGGATCACCGCCGCCCAGGCCACCGATCCGGGCTACTGGGCGCAGCACCTTCGCCAGGGCGTGCGTTTCGCCGACGGCGTCCGCGAGCTGTGCGCCGAGCCGGACCGGCTGCTGCTGGAGGTGGGCCCGGGCAACACCCTCACCACCCTCGCCCAGCGCCACCCGGACCGGGCGCCGGGCCAGGCCGTGATCGCCTCCCTCCCTCACGCCCAGGATCGCCAGGGCGCGCTGCCGTTCGCGCTCCGCGCCCTCGGCCAGCTCTGGCTGCACGGCGCGGCGATCGACGGGGCCGGGCTCCACGCCGGACGGCGCCGGGTGTCGCTGCCTACCTATCCGTTCGAGGGCGAGCGCTTCTGGATCGACCCGGGGGACTTCTCGGGCGCCGCTACGGTCCTGGGCGCCGCCGGCGCCAAGCGGAAGGAGATCGACGACTGGTTCTATATGCCCTGCTGGAAACCATCGCTGGCGGTGCTCGACGGCGAGCCCGCCGCTCCGGGCTCCCGCTGGCTGGTGTTCCTCGACGGCGATCGAGGTGGCGACGGCGATGGTGGCCTCGGCCGCCGGCTGGCGGAGCGGCTCGAAGCGGCCGGTCGGAGCATCACCCGGGTCGCGGCCGGCGAGCGCTTCGCGCGGTTGGGCGAGCGCTCCTATACCGTCGCGCCGGGCCGCCGGGAGGACCACGACGCGCTGCTCAAGGAGCTGGTGGCCGGCGGCGAGGTCCCCGAGGTGATCCTCCACCTTTGGAACGTGGGACGGGAGCCCGGCGCGGATCCCGTGCAGGCGGCCCTGGCCGACGAGGTGCGCGGCTTCTGGAGCCTCCTCTACCTCGCCCAGGCCTGCGGCAAGCAGAACCTCACGACCCCGCTGCGCCTCGCCGTCGTCTCCAACAACCTGCAGCGGGTTACGGGCGAAGACTTTCTCTGTCCGGGCAAGGCCACCCTGCTGGGGCCCAGCCGCATCATCCCGCTGGAGTATCCGCACATCCGCTGCGCCAGCCTCGACGTGCTGCTGCCGGCGCCAGAGAGCCCGGCCGAGGAGGAGCTGATCGAGCGCCTCCTCGACGAGGCCGCCGGCGGGCTGCCCGACCCGATCGTCGCCTACCGCGGCCGGGGCCGCTTCCTGCTCGGCTACGAGAGCGTGCGGGTGGGACCGGCGCCGCCGGAGCGGCTGCGCTTCCGGACGGGCGGCGCCTACCTCATCACCGGCGGCCTGGGCGGGCTCGGCCTGACCTTCGCCGACTTCCTGGCGCGGGACTTCCAGGGCCGGCTCGCCCTGCTCGGACTCTCCCCCCTGCCGCCGCGCGAGGAGTGGGCGGACTGGCTCGCCCGGCACGACGAGCGCAACCGGGTGAGCGACAAGATCCGCAAGGTCCAGGAGCTGGAAGCGCTCGGCGCCGAGGTCCTGGTGCTCGCCGTGGACATCGCCGACGCCGGACAGGTGGAGCAGGCCGTCGAGCAGGTGCTCGCGCGCTTCGGCGCCGTGCACGGGGTCATCCACGCGGCCGGCATGGCGGGCGGCGGCGTCATCCAGCTCAAATCGCCGGACACCGCGGCCCGGGTGCTCGCCCCAAAGGTCCGCGGCACGCTGGCGCTCGACGCCGCCCTCGCCGGGCTGCCGCTCGATTTCTTCGTCCTCTGCTCCTCCACCATCGCCGTCGCCGGCGGGCTGGGGCAGGTCGACTACTGCGCCGCCAACTCCTTCCTCGACGCCTTCGCCCAGGACCGGTCGCTGCGGGGCGACGGCCGCACGGTGTCGATCAACTGGGGCGCCTGGCAGGAGGTGGGCATGGCGGTCGCCACCGGCCTGACCGGAGGCTCCGGTCAGGCGGCCGCCGCTCCCGCCGGGCGCCGGGACGTCCACCCCCTGCTCGACCGCTGCCTGCGCGAGACGGCCGAGCAGACGATCTACGAGACCGACTTCAGCGCCGCGCGGCAGTGGGTCCTCGCCGATCACCGGATCCTGGGCCGGCCCGCCCTGGCCGGCACCAGTTACCTGGAGATGGCGCGGGCGGCCTTCGAAGACCACGCCTCGGCCTTCGAGCGCCAGGCCGGCGAGGCCGGGGTCGAGCTGCGGGACGTGCTCTTCCTGAGCCCGCTGATGCTGGACGAGGCCGAGACCCGGCCAGTGCAGACGACGCTCGAGCCGGACGGCGAGCGCTTCGCCTTCCGCGTCGCCAGCCGGCCGCCGGCCGCGGCCGGGGACGGCGGCGCGCCCGCCTGGCAGGCGCATGCCCGCGGCAAGGTGGGTCCGCTCGCGGCCGGGCCTGTCACCCGTCTCGACCTGGAGGGCATCCGGCGGCGCTGCGCGCGGGAGGTCGACGTCACCGGGCCGGTGATGGGCGACGGCGAAGGGGTGGTCTACTGGGGGCCGCGCTGGCAGAGCCTGCAGCGGGTCCACATCGGCTTGGGGGAGGGGCTGGCGCTCCTCGAGCTGCCGGCGGAGTTCACCTCCGACCTCGCGGCGTTCGCCCTCCATCCCGCCCTCCTCGACGTCGCCACCGGGCTCATCGGCTTCCTCGAGGAGGGCACCCACCTGCCCATCTCCTACCAGCGGCTGGCGCTTCACAAACCCCTCGCGGGGAGGATCTACAGCTACCTGCGCAAGCGGGTGGAGGACGGCGGCGGCAAGGAGACGGTGGCGGTCGACGTCACCCTGACGGACGAGACGGGGGAGACGCTCGTCGAGGTCGAGCGCTTCGTGATGAAGCGCGTCACCGAGGCGGCGGGCGCCTTCCTGCGCTCCTCGGCGCCGGCGCGGACCGAAGCGGCGCCGCCGCCCCTGTTGGCGCCGGACGCGCCGGGAGAAAAGGCCCAGGCCGCCGCGCCCCGCTCCATCGGGGCCGACGGCATCCTGTCGCGCGAGGGCGTCGAAGTGCTGCGGCGGGTGCTTACCCGCGGTCGGGAGACGCCCCAGATCGTGGCCTCGGCCAAGGACCTGAACGCCCTCCTCGCCCAGGTCCGCGCCCTCGACCGCGGCAGCCTGATGGACCGGCCCGACCTTGCCCGGAGCTCGCGGGCGGCCCACCCCCGCCCCAGCCTGCCGACCCCCTACGTGGCTCCCCGCGACGAGGCCGAGGGCCGGCTGGCCGAGATCTTCCAGAACGCCCTCGGCATCCAGGAGGTGGGCGTCCACGACAACTTCTTCGACCTGGGCGGCGACTCGATCGTCGGCATCCAGGTCGTGGCGCGGGCCAACGAGGCCGGCCTGACGCTCTCTCCCGATCAGCTCTTCGAGCACCAGACGATCGCCGAGCTCGCCGTCCTGATCGCGCCGGCCTCCCTCGCTCCCGGCTCCGCCTCCGAGCCGGCGGAGCCGTTCGCCGATGCCGGCCTGCAGCCTGGAGAGCTGGACAAAGTGCTGACCAAGCTCAGAGAGATGAGCGTCGGGAGATAGCCTATGGAAACCCTGCTGCGGGACCTTCGCTTCGCCCTGCGCATGCTGCGCAGGAGCCCCAGCTTTACCCTCGCGGCCGTGCTCTGCCTCGCCCTGAGCCTGGGCGCCAACACCGCCGTGTTCAGCATGCTGAACGCCGTCCTCCTCCGCGGCCTCCCCTACCAAGAGCCGGAGCGGATCATGATGATCTGGAACCAGTTCCTGGCCGACAACCAGCCCGAGCTCGAGCTCTCCACCCTCGAATTCCTCGACCTGCGCGAGCAGACCCGGTCGTTCACCGAGATCGCGGCCACCCGCCCCGGGCTGTTCAGCCTGACCGGCGACGGCGATCCCGATCTGCTGGTCGGCGTGCGGGTCTCGGCCAACCTCTTCCATCTCCTGGGGGTCAAGGCGGCCGCGGGACGCACCTTCCTGCCCGACGAGGACCAGCCCGGCCACGATGACGTCGTCATCCTGAGCCACGGGCTCTTCGAGCGCCGCTACGGCTCCGACCCGAGCGTCGTCGGGCGCAAGGTCACCATCAACGGCAAGCCCTTCACCGTCGTCGGCGTCACCCCCCCCGACTTCTACTTCCGGCGCAAGGGGCGCGACCTCTGGATGCCGCTGATCGTCGACCGGGCGACACTGGGGCCGCGGGACGACCGCGCCCTGGACGGCTACGCCCGCCTGCGGCCTGGGGTGACGATCGAGGGCGCGCGGCGGGAGCTCGCCGGCATCGCCCGCCGCTGGGAGGCCGAGCACCCCGAGAGCTACCCGCCGAAAAGCGGCTATGGGCTCGCGGTCGTCTCCTATCGCGAGCAGATCGTGGGGCAGATCCGGCCGACCCTGCTGGTGCTCGCGGCAGCCGTCGGCCTGGTGCTGCTCATCGCCTGCGCCAACATCTCCAACCTGCTGCTCGCCCGGGCCACCACCCGCGACCGCGAGATCGCCCTGCGCACCGCCCTGGGCGCCGGCCGCGGCGGCCTCGTCCGGCAGTTCCTCACCGAAAGCCTGCTGCTCGCCGCCTGCGGCGGCGCCCTCGGCCTGCTGCTCACCGCCTGGTGTCTCAAGGCGATCGTGCGGATGGACCTCTCCAAGATCCCGCGCATCGACGAGATCTCGATCGACGGGCGCGTGCTTGCCTTCACCCTCCTCGTCTCGCTCGCCACCGGCGTCCTCTTCGGCCTGGTGCCGGCCCTGCAGATCTCGCGGCGCGACTTCCACAAGGCCCTCAAGGAGGGAGCCAAGAGCTCGGCCGGCGCCGGGCGCAATTTCGCCCGCCGGACGCTGGTGGTGCTGGAGGTCGCGGTGGCCCTGGTCGTGCTGCTCGGCGCCGGGCTGATGATCCAGAGCTACCGGCAGGTGCAGAAGGTCGATCCCGGCTTCAAGACCGACAACGTCCTCACCCTCGAGCTTTTCCTGCCGGTCAGCAAGTACTCCACTCAGGCCCAGTGGTCGGCGTTCTTCAGCCAGCTCCTCGAACGGCTGCGGACCCTGCCCGGCGTCAGCAGCGCCGGCGCGGTCAGCGCCGTGCCGCTCGGCGTCGTACAGAGCATCGGTGAGGTCAACATCGAGGGCACGCCGCCGCCGGCGCCGGGGCAGCTCAACCCGTCCGCCGCCTGGCGCACGAACAGCACGGACTACTTCCGCACCCTGGGCATCCCGCTGGTCAAGGGCCGCGACTTCGCCGACAGCGACGACGCCGGCTCCGACCCGGTGATCATCGTCGACCAGAGCAGCGCCCAGCGGTTCTGGCCCCACCAGAACCCGATCGGCAAGCGCATGAAGCTCCTCGGCCAGAAGGAGCCGGAACAGTGGCGCTCGGTGGTGGGAGTGGTGGGCAACGTCAAGCACGAGGGTCCCGAGGTCGACTCCCGCGGGCAGATCTACGTCCCCTTCCGCCAGCACGCGCAGCCGTTCATGTACCTGGTCCTGCACACCGCGGCGGACGCCGGCGCCCTCGCGGCTCCGGCGCGCAGGGCGGTGCTCGACATCGACAAGAACCAGGCCGTCTTCCGGGTCGAGACGATGGAGGAGAAGCTGGTCCGGATCATGGCCTGGCGCCGCTTCTACACCCTGCTGCTCGCGGCCTTCGCCGTCGTCGCCCTGGTGCTCGCCGTGGTCGGCGTCTACAGCGTCATGGCCTACTCCGTGACCGAGCGGACGCGTGAGATCGGCATCCGCATGGCGCTGGGCGCCGAGCGCACCGCGGTGACCGGGCTGGTAGTGCGGCAGGCCCTGGGGCTCGCCGGGATCGGAGTCGCCGTCGGCCTGGCCGTCGCCCTCGCCCTGCTGCGCATCGTCTCGAACCTGCTCTACGGCGTGTCGGCGACCGACTTCAGGACTTTCGCTGGAGGCGCTCTCCTGCTAACCGCCTTCGCGCTGCTCGCGAGCTACCTGCCGGCGCGGCGCGCCTCCCGGGTCGATCCTACGGTCGCCCTGCGGACCGAGTGAGGAGCTGAGGATGGCCCTGGACGTCGACAACATCGAAGATCTCTACCGGGTCTCCCCCATCCAGGAGGGGATGCTGTTCCACGCCTTGGCTGCACCGGAATCTGGGGTCTATTTCGAGCAGTTCACCACCGCCTACGACCAAGGGCTGGACGCCGACGTCTTCGCCGCCGCCTGGCAGCAGGTCCTCGACCGCCACCCCATCCTGCGCACCTCGTTCCTCTGGGAGGATCTGGAGGCGCCGGTCCAGGTAGTACACCGGCGAGTGGAGCTGGAGCTCGCGCGGCTGGACTGGCGCGACCGCCCCCCGGGAGAGCGGGGACGGGAGATCGCCGCCTTCGCCGCTGCGGACCGGCGCCGCGGCTTCGACCTCACGCGGCCGCCGCTCCTGCGGTTCACCCTGATCCGGATCGGCGAGCAGGCCTGGCGCCTGATCTGGAGCTACCACCACCTGCTGCTCGACGGCTGGTCGGCGGGGCTGCTCATGCACGAGGTCGCCGCCCTTTACCAGGCCCTCTCGCGCGGCGGGACGGCGACGCTCCCGGCGCGCCGCCCCTTCAAGGCCTACGTGTCCTGGCTGCTGCAGCAGGACCCCGCCGCCGACGAGCCCTACTGGCGGCGGGTGCTCGCGGGGTTTCGGCAGCCCACGCCGCTGGTGGTGGATGCCCCCGCGGCGGGAATCGACCTGCGCTACGAGCTGCGCCTGATCCGGCTCTCCGCGGACCTCACCGCCCGGCTCAAGAGCTTCGCGCAGGGCCGCCGGCTGACCCTGAGCACGCTCGTCCACGGCGCCTGGGCGCTGCTGCTGGCCCGCTATAGCGGCGAGGAGGACCTGGTCTTCGGCACCACGGTCTCCGGCCGCCCGCCCGCGCTGCAGGGCGTGGAGTCGATGATCGGATGCTTCATCAATACCCTGCCGGTGCGGGTGGCGGCGCCGCCGGACTCGGAGCTGGTGACCTGGCTGCTCGGGCTCCAGAAGGGCCTGGTGGAGATGCGCCGCCACGAGCACACCCCGCTGCTCAACATCCTGGGATGGGCGGAGGTCCCCCGTCATCTGCCTCTGTTCGAGAGCATCCTGGTGTTCCAGAACTTCACCGCCGAGTCGACCTTCGCCATCAGCCACTCCGGCGTGTTCCAGCGCACCAACTATCCGCTGACGCTGGAGGTCACGCCGGCTGAGGAGCTAGCGCTGCGCCTGGGCTTCGAGCCGGCGCGCTTCCCGGCGGGCACTGTGCTGCGCATGCTGAGCCACCTCGAGACCCTGCTCGCCGGCATGCTCGACGGCTCCGGCCGTCCCTTGCGCGCGCTGCCGCTGCTGCCGCCCGGGCAGCGGGCCCAGGTGCTCGCCGAATGGAACGATACCCGGACCTCCTCTCCTCCCCGGCCGCCCGGTCTGCACCAGCCCTTCGAGGAGCAGGCGCGGCGCACCCCGGAGGCTCCGGCCCTGCTCTTCGACGGCGAGGTCTGGACCTACGGCGAGCTCAACCGGCGGGCCAACCGGCTCGCCCACCGCCTGCGGTCACTGGACCTTCCCGCCGGGGGGCTCGTGGGGGTCTACATGGAGCGCTCCTGCGAGATGGTGCGGGCGGTGCTCGCCATCCTCAAGGCCGGCGGGGCCTTCGTGCCGCTGGAGACGGCCTGGCCGCTGGAGCGCGTGCGCTTCATCCTGGAGAGCCAGGGCATCACCCACGTGGTTACCGAGGGCGAGGGCGAGCGCGCCAGCGTCCTGCGCGGGCTGCCCTCCCTGCCCCGGCTCGCCCACGTCGTCCGCGCGGAGCCGTTCGCGGATCTGCCGGAGACGGACCCGCCCTCCATCGTAGCCCCGGAGGCGCTGGCCTACATCATCTTCACCTCGGGCTCGACGGGCCGGCCCAAGGGGGTCATGGTCACCCACCGGCCCGCCGTCCACCTGATCGACTGGGTCAATCGCACGTTCGCCGTCGGCCCCGCCGACCGCCTGCTGTTCGTCGCCGCCCTCGCCTTCGACCTCTCGATCTACGACATCTTCGGCACTCTCGCCGCGGGCGCCAGCCTGCGCATCGCCTCACCCGCGGAGCTGGCCGATCCGGAGGCCCTGGCCGGCATTCTTTCCCATGAGCCGATCACGTTCTGGGATTCGGCGCCCGCGGCGCTCAACCGTCTGGTCCCGTACTTCCCGGCCCCCCTCTCCGCCTCCAGGCCGGCGCTGCGGCTCGTCTTCCTGAGCGGCGACTGGATTCCGGTCCCTCTGCCCGACCGGGTGCGGGAGGCCTTCCCCGACGCGCGCGTCCTGGCCTTGGGAGGGGCCACAGAGGCCACCGTCTGGTCGAACTGCTATCCCGTAGGCAGCGTGGACCCCTCCTGGCCGAGCATCCCCTACGGCCGGCCGATCGACAACGCCCGCTACCACGTGCTCGACGCCGCCTGGGAACCCTGCCCGATCGGCGTCGCCGGAGACCTCTACATCGGCGGCGACCTTTGCCTGTCCACCGGCTACGCCGGCGAGCCCACGCTGACGGCGCAGCAGTACCTCCCCGCGGCCGTGGGCGACGAGCCGGGAGCGCGCCTCTACCGCACGGGCGACCGGGCGCGCTACCTGCCGGACGGCAACCTGGAGTTCCTCGGCCGGCTGGACACCCAGGTCAAGGTCCGCGGCTTCCGGATCGAGCTGGGGGAGATCGAAGCCGTGCTCGCGGCCCATCCGGCGGTGCGCGAAGCGGTGGTCGTCGTCCGCGAGGACCACCCGGGCGACCAGCGCCTGGTGGCCTACGTGGCCTTCGACGAGGGCCCGGATGGGGATGACGGGAATGCAACCTCGGCCGCGGATCTCCGGGAGCACCTGCTCACCCGGCTTCCGGAGGTCATGGTGCCCGGCTTCTTCGTCCCGGTGAGCTCCTGGCCGCTCACCCCGAACGGCAAGCTGGACCGCCGGGCCCTTCCCCCGCCGGAGCAGGCCCGGCGGAGCGAGGCGGACCCCAGGCTGGCGCCGCGCACCGAGAGCGAGCGGGTCATCGCGGAGATCTGGCGGCAGGTGCTGGCGGTCGACGAAGTGGGTGTAGAGGACGACTTCCACGACCTGGGCGGCCACTCGCTGCTCCTGGTGCAGATGATCGGCAAGGTGAGGGAGCGGCTCGGCCGGGAGCTGCCGCTGGCCTACCTGCTCCCCCACCGCACCGTGGCGAGCCTCGCCGAGGCCGTGGACGAGGGCCTGCGCCAGCCGCCGTTGCCCGAAACGCCGGCCGACCGCGAAGCGGCGCTGCGCGCCGATGCCGTGCTCGCTCCCGAGCTCACGCCGTCCGCTCCGTGGCCGGGCGCTCTCGATCCGCGGGCCATCTTTCTGACCGGCGGTACGGGCTTCCTGGGCGCCTACCTGCTCGCCGAACTGCTCCGGCAGAGCGCTGCCACGATCTTCTGCCTGGTGCGCGCGGCCGATCCGCCGGCCGGTCTCGCCAAGCTGCGCCGCGAGCTCGAATCCTATGGGCTCTGGGACCCGGCCTTCGCGCCCCGCGTCACCGCCGTCCCGGGCGATCTCTCCCAGCCCCTGCTGGGCCTCTCCGAGGAGGATTTCGAGCGGCTGTCCACCAGCGTCGAGGCGATCTACCACAACGGCGCCGTGGTCGACTTCCTCGTCCCCTACGCGGCGCTCCGGGAGGCCAACGTCCTCGGCACCGTCGAGGTCCTGCGGCTGGCGTGCCGGGGAGCCGCCAAGCCGCTGCACTACGTCTCGACCCTGGGGGTGCTCGACTCGGCCGCCAACGCCACGGCCGGGGTGGCGCGGGAGAACGAACCCCTGGCGGACTGCGCCGGGCTCGGCGGCGGCTACGCGCAGAGCAAGTGGGTGGCCGAGATGCTGGTCCGCTCCGCCCGCGACCGCGGCCTTCCCGTCTCCATCTACCGGCCCGGCACCATCTCCGGAGACAGCCGCAGCGGACAGGCGAACCTCAAGGACTTCGCCAACAGCCTGATCAAGGGGAGCATCCAGCTCGGCGCGGTGCCGCGCACGGAAGCGGCCGTGAACCTGGCGCCCGTCGACTTCGTGGGCCGGGCCGTCGTCTGGCTGTCGCGGCGGCGGGAGTCGCTGGGCAGGACTTTCCACCTCGTCAACCCGCAGCCGGTCGCCGCTCCCGTCCTCTTCGAGTGGATCCGCGACGCGGGCTATCCCCTCGACGAGCTGCCCCCCGAGGTCTGGCGCGAGAGGCTTCTCCGGCGACTGGGAGACGGCGAGGAGAACGCTCTCGCGCCCTTCCTGCCGCTCTTCGAGGCGGCCGCCAACCGCGCCATGCGCGGCGCGCAGGCGCCGGTCTCGGAGATCCGTTACGACTCCGGACAGACCTTCCTCGCGCTCGCCCGCGGCCCCGTCCTCTGTCCACCGGTCGAGGACCTGCTCGAACCCTATTTCTCCTATTTTCTCCGCAGCGGCTTCCTGGCCTTGCCCGATGCGGAAAGCCATCCCCCATCCCGCGTCATGCCCGACCCCGCCGGCCCCAGAGGCCAGGAGGAACGAATGATCGAACCGCGCAGCGCCGACGAAGCCGCCGGGCCCCCTTTCCCCGGTTTCTTCGTCCTCTCTCTCCCCCGCACCGGGTCGACCCTGCTGCGTCTCCTCCTCGACAGCCATCCCCAGATCTACTGTCCCGACGAGCTGAACCTCGGCCGCCTGGTCCACGCCCTCGCCTCCACCGAGGAGGGGCTGACCGACTGCCCCGCCCCGAGCGCTCCGACGATGGCCGACCTCAACCCCGCCAGCGCGGCGGCGATCGCCACCCGCCGTATCGTGGCGGACATGATGGCCGGCGCCGCGGCGGCCAAGGGCAAGACCCGGTGGTGCGACAAGTCGCCCGCGAACCTGGTGCACATCCCGGTGATCGATCGGGTGTTTCCGAACGCCCGCTACCTCCTCCTCCACCGCCACCCCTTCGACTTCGCCATGTCGTGCCTGCGCTTCTCCACCTATGGATTTTTCCTGACGGTGGTCGAGGAGTACGTGCGGAAGGACCACTGGAACTTCGTGCGCGCCCTCCTCCAGGCCTGGAACGACAAGACGGCCGAGCTCCTGGAGTTCGAGCGTGAGCACCCCGGCCACTGCTTGCGGCTGCGCTATGAGGACCTGGTCTCCGATCCGACCGCGACCGCGGAGCGCATCTGCGATTTCCTCGAGGTGGAGCGCGTGCCGGACCTCGCCACGCGGGTCTTCTCCTCCCCGCACCAGCAGCGCGCCTATCATGGGGATCCCAAGGCCTACTACTCCAGCGGCATCGCCGACTCGAGCGTCGGCAGCGGCGCCGAGCTCAACCTGGGCGCCCTGCGCCTGGTGCCGGCCGGCCAGATCGAGCGGATGAACGAGCTGCTCACCGAGCTCTCCTACCCCGTGCCCGAGATCTCCGCGAGCGGGATCGATCTGCACATGGGCCGCAGGCAGGTCTCCTCCGCAGAGGTGCCCCCTGCACAAGCTCCGGAGGAGCTCTTCGCGCTCCTCGGGCAGCGCCTGCTCGCGCGGCCCGTGCCGCCCAGCATCGCGGGCACCGCGTTCGCCTTCGTCCTTACCGGCGAGGCCGGCGGCGCCTGGACCGTGGACCTGTCGCAAGCGCCGGCGCGAGTGCTGAACGGCAGGGATTCCGCGCCCTGCGAGCTCACCCTGGCGGCGAGCGATTTCTCCGACATCGTCACCGGCCAGATGAACCCGGTGGTCGCCGTCCAGCAGGGGAAGCTCCGGCTCACGGGCGCGGCCGATCCCGGCATGCTTCGCGACCTGCTCGCCCTGTTGCTCACCCCATGAGGAGGGCAGCGGCTAGATGCCGCCCAGCCAGGGGTATCCCTGATCCTCCCAGTAGCCGCCGGGCTTTTCCGACGTAAAGGTCATCCGGGTCAGGAACTTGGTCAGCTTGTAGCCCAGCTTGACCGGTGAGTAGACGCGCAGCGGCGCGCCGTGCGCGGGCTCGAGCGGCCGGTCGTTGTAGGCGTAGGCGAGGATGGTCTGCGGGTGCAGGGCGCTCTCGCGGTCCCAGCCGTTGGAGTAATTCGCGTCGAAGCTGTCGAAGCGGACGTACTTCGCTTCGTGCGTGGGCTCGACCAGGGCCACCACCGAGGCCACCGGCACGCCCGTCCAGGTGCCGATCGCCGACCACCCCTCGACGCAATGGTGCTTGATCGTGTAGGTGATCCGTGGCATCGCCTGCAGCATCTCCAGGGTGAGCCGCGCCGGCTTGCGCACCTTGCCGCCCACCTCAAGGGCCCAGGCGGCGGGGTCCGCGAGCTGCGGCAGCGGCCGGGAGATCGAGTACGCCGGAAAGTTTTGCTCGGGCGTGCGGGCCGAAACGGGATACTGGTGCGCCAGATGGCGCCTGGAGAGGAAGACGTGCTCCCCCACCCAGTCGTTGAGGTGGGAGGCCCCCCGCAACGCCGGCACCAGGGGGCCACCCTGCCAGCCGCAGGCCGAGGCGAGCGAGGCGGCGCCGGCGGTCAGCCCCAGGCGGAGGAGGTCGCGGCGGCTGAAGGGCCGGTCGGGTCGATCGCGCGGATCAGTCATGGCTCGGGAACCTCCCCCGGTACCAGCCGGTGATCATCGCCCGCAGCGAGGCGGGGTCCACCAGGAAGACCAGGGCGATGTGGACGAAGGTGAAGGCGATGAAGATCCAGACGGCCCAGAAGTGCCAGTAGCGGGCGAGCTCGTAGCCGCCGAACAGCGCCGTGAGCCACGACAGCTCGACCGGCTTGTAGACGGCGAAGCCGGTCAGCACCGACAGCGCGCCGAGGAGGAAGATGGAGGTGTAGGCGAGCTTCTGGAGGGCGTTGTGCTTCCCCTGCGGCGGATGCTCCCTCCGCAGGCGCAGGTAATAGAGCTGCATCTGCGCGGCGCGCGGGACGTCGCCCGGCCGGAACAGCAGCGAGCGCCACTCTCCCGAGACCACGAGGTAGACGAGGTAGACCAGCCCGGTGAGCACGAACGGCCAAGCGAGGGCGAAGTGCCAGGAGAGCCCGCCGGCGAGCCAGCCGCCGAGGCGGGACCAGGGGGGGAAGGGCTTGCCGTCCCAGGGGTTCGGGAAGTAGGGGCCGCCGCGCGGCCCGAAATGCGTGAAGGCCATGTAGATCTGGAGCCCGCTCGCGATCATCCCCGCGAGCAGCAGGGCGTTCGCCCAGTGGGCCACGCGGACGATCCAGTGATGGCGCTTGACCAGCGGCCGGCGTGGCGGCGCGGCCGGCACGGGCTGAAGGGGAATCGGCTGCGGCTCGGCGGGCTCTGCGATCATGGTTCGATCATGCCTCCTGCCTCCATTTACGGCTGGCGAAGAGAGTTTGGACTTTCGATGCCGGAAACCCGCCGCTCCGGGATGGCGTAGAGGGAGAGCGTACGATCAAGCAAAGCCCGATCAAGGAAACTTCCGGTAGATCTCCTTGCGGTGGAGGACCCGCTCGAAGGTCACGGTCTCTCCGTCGACTCGCATTCCTACCCGGTAGTCACCGAAACGAGTCTTGTAGTAACCCGCATATCCCTTCAATTTTTCGGCCTTGCCGGAGGCTTGAATGGAGGGAAGACCCGGCATCTCCTCAAAGACGAACTGCTCGATCTGGAGTCTTACTTTCGCCGGAATAATCGCAAGATCCTTCAGGAACGCCTTCTTGAAGAGGACCTTTACCCGGCCTTGTCCAACCCGGCGTAGTACCTCCTGGCCGCGTCCAGGTCCAGGGCTTCGTCGTCGTCGCCCTCGTTCATCAACTCGAAAAGAGCATGGCTCTCGAGAAGGTTTTCGATCTCCTGGAACGTATCCAGATCGATCTGCACCGCCACGCGGCGGTTCTCTTCATCGACGACATAACGCTTCTTGATCTCTCTCAAGGGATGAATCTCCGTGACTCGCCAGGGGTGATCTTAGCGCAGCCGGGTCCCTTCACCCTACCCGCTCGCCAGCTTCCGCAGCCCCGCATCCTGAGGGAACCGGGATTGGGCGTAGCGCAGGAGCTTGGCGGCGGAGCCGGGATCTTGCAGGATGCGCAGCGTCTTCACCGCCTCGGCATAGGCGGGTGGCGCGGGGTTCTTGGCGACCATCCGCTGCAGCGTCGGGGCCACCTCGGCGCCGCGGCCGGTGAGGGCGTAGAGGATCGCCAGGTTGGAGTAGGCGCGGATGCTGTCCGGGAACATCTCGATCTCTTTGTCGAAGTCGGCCTCCGCCCCCGCGGCGTCCCCCTGGTCGGCCAGGAGCTTGCCGTGGATCAGGGCGAGGCCGCGGATCAGCTCCGGGTCCTTGGCCTCGCGCTGGTTGTAGATCTCCGCCGCCTTGGCGGTCAGCTCCAGCGCCCCCGGATCGTCCTTGCGGGCGTGGAGCACCTCGGCCAGGGTGATCATCGGGCCGAGCCGCAGGCTCTTTTCGTCCATCGCCGCGCGCGCCTCGCGCTCCGCCGCGTCGAGGTCGTTGCGCTGCAAGGCGATCTGGGCGAGCAGACCGTGCGCGAAGGCGGGGTGCGTGCCGAGGGCCATCCTGGCGTGGGTCGCCGCCTCGTCCAGCCGGCCGAGGTCGTAGTAGAGCGAGGCCGCGGCCACGGCGATCTGCGGCGAGCCGTTCGACACCTTGAGCCCCTGCTGGTAAGCGGCGAGCGCCTCGTCGGAGCGCCCCATCCGCTGGAGCGCCCGGGCCAGATACTCCCAGGCGTCCACCATCTGGGGATTTTCGGCGATCACCTTGCGGAAGGCGACGACCGCCTCCGGGTAGGACTTGGCGGCGATCCGCCGGAAGCCCTCGCGCAGGTCGGCGAGCGAGCCGATCTTGCTCTTGGGATCGGGCAGCGGCCCCTGGGCGGCGCCGCCGCCGGAGCCGATGTAGCCGAGCGCCTGCATCGCCTGCCGGGTCTCTTCGTCCACCGCCGCCGGGGGGGCGAGCCGGCGCTCGTACGCCTCGAGGTCCTGGCGCATCGAGGCGTAGACGCGCCGCTCGCCGCGCAGGACGTTGGTCTTCTCCCGCGGGTCTTTGCGGCGGTCGTAGAGCTCGGGGTCCGGCCCCTCGATGTAGTGGTCCTGCTCGTCGATCAGCGAGAACAGCTCGCTCCAGCCGAAGTGGAGGCGCGGGTAGAAGGTCTCGGAGTAGATCCGCCGCGGCGCCGCGCTCTCGGCCAGCAGCGAGACGCCGGGCATCGGCTTCGGCACGCCGAGCCCGAGCAGGCCGAGCACCGTGGGGGTGACGTCGAGCAGTTGCACCGGCCGCGCCGTGGTTCCCCCCGCCTTCTGGCCCTTCGGCAGCTTCAGGATCAGCGGCACGTGGATCGCCTCGTCGTAGAGGAGCACGCCGTGCTCCTCCTCGCCGTGGTCCCCCAGCCCCTCGCCATGGTCGGAGAGGAGGACGACGATCGCCCGGTCGTAGACGCCCAGCGACTTCAGCTCCGAGATCAGATCGCCCACGATGTGGTCCGCGGTGGCGATCTCGCCGTCGTACTTGAGCGGGTAGCGCGAGGCGTACGGCTCCGGCGGCGCGTAGGGGGTGTGCGGCTCGTAGATGTGGAAGAAGAAGAAGAACGGCTTGTCCTTGACCGAGCGCAGCCAGTCGCGGGAGAGCCGCAGCGTCTCGCTCCCCGGCCGCTGCAGGCCACCGAGGCCGGTGCCGGTGCGGAACTCGATGCCGTCCTCATAGAAGTCGAAGCCGGTGGAGAGCCCCGTCTTCCCTTGCAGCACGTAGGCCGAGACCGCGCCGCCGGTCGCGTACCCTGCCTGCTTCAGGATCTCCGGCAGGAACGGCATCTCGCCGCTCTGGACCTTGGCCGCGTCGAGCTTGTAGCCGACGTTGTCGCGCACGCCGTGCACGGCCGGCAGCACCCCGGTCAGCAGGGTGGTGTGCGACGGGAAGGTGAGCGGCGTCGTCGAGTAGGCGCGCTCATAGAGGACGCCGTCCCGCCGCAGCCCGTCGAGCGCCGGCGTCTCCACCCCCTTGTAGCCGTAGGCCGGCAGATGGTCCGCCCGCAGGGTGTCGATCGAGATCAGGATCACCGGCGTCCCCTTGGGGACGTCCGCCGGTCCGCCGCCGTTCGAGCCCGGCGAGCAGGCGGCGAGGAGGAGCGAGACCGCGAACAGGATCCAGGCGTAGGGACGGGGCTGCCGTTCAGGATTCTTCATGGCTTCACCTGCCGCAAAAACGCCTTGGCCTTCTCGATGTCCGGCCCGTAGCGGGCCGGCGGGGCTCCGGCGGCGAAGCGCTCCAGGGCCTTGCGGGCCTGCGCGGTGCGCCCCAGGCCGGCCGCCTCGGTGCCGAGGTTCCACAGGGCGTCCCAGAGGTCAGGCTGGAGATCGGCCGCCTTCTGCCAGGCGTCGAGCGCCTCCTCCTTCTGTCCGAGCTGGAACAGGGCCACCCCGAGATTGTTCCAGGCGCGGGGGAGCTTCGGGTTGAGCTGTAAGGCCTGCCGCGAGCGGTCGCGGGCTTGAGCCCAGTGACCGAGGCGCAGCTCGATCAGGCCGAGCTGCTCGCGGGCCTTGGGATCGCCGGGATCGTTTTCGAGCACCTGTTGCAGCACCCCGTAGGCCTCCTTCTGCCGGCCGGCCTCGGAGAGCGCCAGGGCGTAGGCGTCGAGCGTCTGCGGATCGCCCAGCTTCTGCGCCAGCGGCCGGAGCAGGTCGGCCGCCTCCCCCGCCCGGCCCACCTCGGAGAGGGTGAGGCCGAGCTGGCGCAGGAGCGCGTCCGAGACCGCGCCCTGGCCCTTCGCCTTGAGCATGACGTCGAGCGCCTCCTGCGTGTGGCCGGCCTGGAGCAGCGACTGGGCGAGCAGCGAGTGGCCGAGCGACATGGTGGGCCGCTCCCGCACGATCTCGCGCGTCTGCCGGATCGCCTCGTCCAGCTTCCCCCGCATGTAGAGGTCGATCGCGGTATGGACCTTCTGGTCGAGGCCGATCAGCCGCTTGGGATCGTCCTCCGGTCCGTAGCTCTCGCGCAGTGCGGCCGAGCCCGAGACGTAGCCGAGGCTCTGCAGGCGCGCCGCGTCCTCGGGGCGCAGGTCCTCCCGCTTCGGCGGCCAGGCCGACTCTTTGGGCAGCGCCGCGAAAACCCCGCGCGCCGCCTGGCGCGCCGCCTCGAACCGGTTGTCCTTTTCCTGCGGATCGCGCGGCAGGTCGTAGACCTCGGGCAGCGGCAGGGCGATGAACTTGGTGCCGCCGCGCAGCAGGCCGCGCAGCGGCGCCCACCCCCGGTTCAGCGTGGACGAGAGGGACTCGAAGTAGGAATCCCCGGAATCCGGAGACCCGAGGAGCGACCGCCCCGGCCGGCGCGGCCCCGGCGGAGCCCCGGTGATGCCGGCGGCCTGGAGCACGGTGGGAAAGATGTCCACGTGCCGCGCCGACCGACCATCCCTCCCGGGCGCGACGCCGCGCCCCCAGACCACCAGCGGCACCTTGAGCGTCGCCTCATAGGTGAACAGGCCGTGGCTCTCCTCGCCATGCTCCCCCAGCGCCTCGCCGTGATCGCCGGTGACGATCACCAGGGCGGGCTTCTCCTTGCCGGCGAGGAACGGCCCGAGGAGCGGCGCGAGAAAGGAGTCGGCGGCGGCCACCTCGCCGAGGTAGGGGTTGTCCTTGAACCGCGAGGCGAACGGCTCGGGAGGCTCATAGGCGGCGTGCGGATCGTAGAGATGGACCCAGAGGAAGCGGGGCCTGCCCTGCCGCGCCTTCCACCAGGCGAGCGCCAGGCGCACCACCTCGTCCCCCCGGCGCTCGGGGATGACGAACTCGGTCTCGTTCGAGCCCTTGGGATAGTGGTCGTCGTAGACGTCGAACCCGTGATTGAGCCCGAACTGCGAATCGAGCGGGAAGGCCGCCACGAAGGCGCCGGTGGCGTAGCCCGCGCCGTGCAGCACGGTGGCCAGGGTCGGGACGTTCGCCGAGAGCCGGAAGCCGGTGTTGTCGCGCACCCCGTGCTGGTAGGGATAGAGGCCGGTGAGAATGTTGGTGTGCGAGGGGAGGGTCACCACGTTGTGGGCGTGGGCGTTGGTGAACACCCGCCCCTGGGCGGCCAGGCGGTCGAGAACGGGGGTCTGCGACCGCGGGTTGCCGGCGAACCCCGGGGCGTCCGCCCGCAGGGTGTCAATGGTGATCAGGACGATGTCCCGGGAGGATGCCGGCCGGGAAGAAGATACCGGCGCCTTCGCGGCCGGGGGAGCCGCGGCGAGAAGCAGCGCCGCCAGAGCGGCGACCGCCGCCAAACTCCACTTCGACATAGCGCGCGGATTGTAGCAGGGCAATGGCAGCAGGGGCCTTCAGGAGAGAGGGTTCCGCAACCGCTCCATCACCGGCTCCAGCCTTTGCAGCAGCGCCGGCAGCTCCATCAGCTCGAGCCCCATTCCGGAGAGGAGGTTGGGACCCGAGTCGGCGTGCGGCTCGAAACGCTGGACGACGCGCGCCCGCACCCGCAGCGGCTCGGCATAGAGGAGCGGCGGGAAGAGCTCGACGCTGACCGTCTCCTGGAGCCGCGCCGGGTAGAGGGTCGAGACGAAGAGCCCCCCCTGCAGGATGTCCCGCTTGTAGACTTCCAGGAACTCCTCGACGTTCGAGAAGCGCACCGTGTAGGTCCCGCCGGACGGAGTCACCGGAACCGGGGCTGGGACCGCGGCCGGGGATCTGTCCGGCACGGGCGGCGGAGCGGCGGCGGCGGCCGGCGAGGGCTCGGGGGGCGGCGGCTGGGGCCGGGGGGATTCGCGGGGGATCTCCTCCGTCTCGTCGGTGTCGCTGTAGCCGGACGGCATCAGCTCCCGCACCAGATCCTCCACCGTCAGGAAGCGCACCCCCATCCCCGACTGGCCGAGGCGGGCCAGCTCCGCCTGGAGTTTCTTTGCGTGGGCCACGACCCCCTCCACCATGAACCCCCGGTCGCGGTCGATCAGCTCCACCCGGATGCGCGCGCCGCTCGCCAGGGGGCTGTTGGTGGCGACGAACATTCCCGTCATCGAGATGTTCGTGGTGTAGCCGACGTGCGAGGTCGGATCCCCCTGTCTCCAGAAGTGGACCTGAACTCTGCGGGGTCGGCGGATAGCACGGCGGCGGGACGACATAGACACGGATTCTATCGTGCCACTACGATTCACGCCGGGATGGAGACGATCGCGCGACCCTCGAGCTCGAAAAACATGGGCATGGAGATGACCGTGGCCGCCTGCGCCGAGGGGGGCGCGGTGCGGATCGAATCCCGTCCGCGGCCGGCGCCCGGACCGGGCGAGATGCTGCTGCGCCTGCGCCGCGCCGGCCTCTGCGGCAGCGACCTGTTCAAGCTCGCCCATGGCACCGCCCCGGCGGGCTCCGTGCTGGGGCACGAGATCGTCGGCTCCGTCGCGGCTCTCGGGGCCGGGGTCCGCGGCTTCGCCCCGGGGGACCGCGTGGCGGTGCCCCATCACGTGGCCTGCGGCAAGTGCGCGCTCTGCCGGCGCGGCAGCGAGCCGCTCTGCCCCGCCTACCGGGAGAACCTGCTCGTCCCCGGCGGCTTCGCCGAGTGGGTGCTGGTGGGCGAGCGCGCCGTCCGCCAGGCGGCCTTCGGGCTGCCGCCCCACCTCTCCGACGAGGCCGCCGTCTTTCTGGAACCGGCCGCCTGCGTGCTGCGCGGCGTCGGCCAGGCGCGCCTGCCGGAAACGGCCCTGCTTTCCGGCGGCGCCGCCATCCTGGGGGCGGGCAGCATGGGCCTCCTCCACCTGCTCGTCCTCAAGGCCGTCCATCCGGAGCTGTGGATCGCCGTCTCCGACCCCCTGCCGGAGCGGCTCGACCTCGCCCGGCGGCTGGGAGCGGACGCGGTGGCGATCCCGGGCGAGGCGACCGGCACAGCCGTCGCCGAGCTGTCGGGCGGCCTCGGCGCCGACGCCGTCTTCGACACGGTGGGCGGCGCGGAGACGCTGGAGACGGCGCTCGCGCTCTCCCGCCCCGGCGGCGCGGTGGTGCTCTTCGCTCACGCCGCCCCTGAAGAGCGCGCCGGCTTCGATCTCAACGCCTTCTTCAAGCAGGAGCGCCGGCTGCTCGGCACCTACTCCAGCGCGCTCGCCGACCAGCGCGAGGCCTTCCGCCTGCTCGTCTCCCGCCGGCTTGACCCCACCCCGCTGGTGACCCACCGGCTGCCGCTCTCCCGCTTCGCGGAGGCGGTCGCCCTCGCCCGCGAGCGGCGGGCGCTCAAGGTGCTGCTGACGCCGGATGGGCCCGACCGTATGGAAGGTCCGGGATGAGCGCCTCCAACCTCTCCACCACCGCCTTCCTGATGGGCCCGGAGCGGCTCGAGCTGCGCGAGGTCCCGGTGCCGGAGCCGGGAGAGGGGGAGCTGCTGCTGAGGATCGGCGCCGCGACCACCTGCGGCACCGATCTCAAGGTCTTCCAGCGCGGCGGCCACCCCCGCATGCTCAAGGCGCCGACCCCGTTCGGGCACGAGATGGCGGGCACCATCACCGCGGTCGGACCCGCCGCCGGGCGCTGGAAGACCGGCGACCGCGTCGTGGTGGCCAACTCCGCGCCATGCGGCGTCTGCGAGTGGTGCATCCGCAAGCGCGAGAACCTCTGCTCGGACCTCCACTACCTGAACGGCGCCTTTTCCGAATACCTGCTGATCCCCCGCCGCTTCGCCGAGGTGAGCACCTACAAGCTGCCGGCGAAGCTGCCCTTCGAGGTGGCCGCGCTGGCCGAGCCGCTCGCCTGCGTGCTGCACGGCCTCGAGATCTCGGGGATCGAGCGGGCCTCGGAGATCGTCATCTACGGCGGCGGGCCGATCGGCCTGCTGTTCGCGGACGTGCTCGCCAACTCCCCCGCCGACTTCCCCGCCAGCGGCGAGCATCACATCGTGCTGGCGGACCCCAACCCCTGGCGCCTGGAGGTGGGACGGACCCTGGGCGCGCAGGCCACCGTGCAGGTGGGCCGCGACGGCGGCGAGGCGCTCCGTCTCTGCCGCCGCTCCCGCACAGGGGACGGCTTCGACGTCGCCATCGAGGCGACCGGCTCCCCCGCCGCCTGGCAGGACGCCCTGGCCTCGGTCCGCCCGGGCGGGCTGGTGCAGCTCTTCGGCGGCTGCCCGCCGGGCACCACCGTGCCGCTGGACGCCTACCGTCTCCATTACTCCGAGATCACGGTCAAGAGCGCCTACCACCACCGCCCGGCGACCTTCCAGCGCGCCCTCACCCTGCTCGCCAGCGGCAAGCTCCACCCGCGCGCCCTGCTTTCCGCCGAGCGTCCCCTGGCGGAGCTCGAAGCCGCCCTGCGCAGCATGCGGCGGCGGGAGGCGCTCAAGGTGGTGATCCGGCCGTAAGCGGGGTTGGCGACTTCGCCGCCTCCCCCCGGCTTACCCGGGCTCGCCGGCGGCCCGCAGATCCTCCTGGGCCCGGGCCAGCCGCTCGCCGGCCCGGTCCGCCTTCTCCCGCGCCCGGTGGGCGGCCAGCTCCGCGGCCTCGGCGCGGCGCCGGGCGTCGGACGCCGCCTTCTCGGCCTGCCCGGCCTCCTCGCGCAGGGAGTCCGCCTCGTTCTGGGCCCGCTCGAGCTTCTCCTCGGCGACCGCCACCCGCCGGCGGATGCGCTCCTCCTCGCGCTCGCGGCGGGCCCGCTCGACCGCCTCCTGCCGCTGGCGCTCCTTCCGCTGCCGTTCGGAGTCGCGGGCGCTCTCCTTGGGAGCCGGGACTCCGTGAGGCCTCGGTGCGGGGCCCGGCTTGGGCGCCGGTGGCCGCTTCTCCTCTCGCTCTTCCCGTTGCGCGCGCCGGGCCGCGAGGTCGGCGACCGGAGCGCCGGCGAGTTGCAGCCCAGCCAGCACCTCGAAGCCGGGGGGATCGAGATCGCGGTCGAGCCAGCGGCGGGCGGCCTCGCTGGCGGCGGCCGGGCTCAGGGCGAGAGCCTGGAGATCGGTGCCGATGCGCTCGATGAGGGTGCGGCTGACCGGACGGCCGGACTCGGCGAGAAGCCCGGCCCCGCGGCGCCGCAACCGGTCGATCAGGCCGCGCAATGCCTCGAGGCTTTCGCGCAGGGCGGCGGCGCCGCGGCCCGCGACCGCCTCCCGCTGCCCGGCCCGCGCCTGCTTGCCGGCCGCGAGCAGGGCGTCCATCGCCTCCCCCTCGCGAGCGAACAGCAGGTTGACCGCCCAGGCCGAAAGCGTAGGCTTGGGAAGGGCGCGGACGCGGTCCGCGTCCTGCTTGCCGCCGAGCTTGCCGAGCTGCTTGGCGAGAGCGTTGCGAGCGGGCGTGAACTCGTCGAGCGGCCCGCGGTACAGGCGCTCGAGCTCGACGTCGAGGTCCGTCTTCTTCGCTGCCATGCCGGGAATCATCGTATACCGGGCCCTGGACGGTAAACTGGAGGGATGAAGAAGCTCGCGCCGCTGTTCTTCCTGGTTCTCATCCTCCTCCCGCGGTCGGGCTGGACCTCCGCCTCCAGGGACCAGCCCGCCTTCTCCCGCAGCCGCTGGATCGCGGAGCGGCAGGCGCGGGGGGCGCGCTTCTCGGGCGGCCTCCTGCCGGCGGATCCCCGGGAGATCCAATCCCTGCTCGACAAGCGGGCCCCCCGCCCTCCCCGCGGCCTGCCCGCGGGGGTCGTCCGGGTGAGCGCGGACATCCTTCCTCCCGATGGCGGTGCCGCCGAGCCGGAGACCGAGGCGGAGCCGTTCCTGGCCGCCGACCCGGCGAGCGGCGGCCACCTCCTCGCCGGCTACCAGGAGGAGCGGTTCGAGTCCGGCGGCTGCCGCGCGCTGACTTACGCCGTCTCCCGCAACGGCGGCCGCACCTGGCAGGAGGGGCTGATCCCCAACCTGACCGCGGCTTCGGGCGGCCCTTACGAGCGCGCCTCCGACCCCTGGGTCGCCTTCGGTCCCGGCGGCCGCGCCTACTACGTCTCGCTCGCCTTCAACGAGACCAGCCCCCAGAACGGCGTCTTCGTCTCCGCCTCCGCCGACGGTGGCGCGACCTGGGGAGATCCGGTCGCCGTCCATAGCGGCACGCAGAGCATGGACGACAAGGAGGCGATCGTCGTCGATACCCGGAGCGACAGCCCCTATCGGGGACGGATCTACGTCGGTTGGGACTCGGTCAGCGCCGCCGGGCAACAGGAGCTCTTCTCCTACTCCGACGACGGCGGGGCCTCGTTCCATCCGCCGGCCGTCCTCGAAGGCCAGGGGGCGAACATCGGCATCGTGCCCGTCGTCGGACCCGGCGGGGTCGTCTACGCCCTCTGGCTCAACTTCCCCGGCGGGCGGGGCGCCGCCCTGGTCGTCTCCAAGTCCACGGACGGCGGCGCCACCTGGAGCGCGCCGGCCATGATCGCCGACATCCAGACCGCGGGCGTCCCGGGATCGCGCACCTCCGACGGCGACCCCGCGGTGGCGATCGATGCCCGCACCGGCGCTCTCTACGTGGCCTGGCAGGACGACCGCTTCACCCCGGGCGTGGACCAGATCATCCTCCTCCGCTCGACCGACGGCGGAGAGAGCTGGAGCGATCCGCAGCTCGTTTCCGACGGCCCCGGGGACGCGCCCAACTTCACCCCGGCCCTGGCGGTGACTCCCGAGGGCCTGGTGGGGGTGGCCTACTACTCGCTGCGCAACGATCCCACCCGCAGCGTCCTGATCGACGAGTACCTCGCCGTGTCGCGCGACGCGGGCCAGCGCTTCGCCAAGAGCCTGCGGATGACCGGGTCCTCCTGGGACCTGCGCTTCGCGGCGATGTCGCGCGGCTTCTTCCTCGGCGACTACCAGGGGCTCGCCGCCGCCGCGCGGACGTTCTATCCATTCTGGATCGCCACCTATCTCCCCTCGCGCATCGATCCCGCGGCCCGCCAGCCGGACGCCGTCACGCGGACGTTCCGGGTGCCCCGATGAACCTGACCCGAGGCGAGCTCCTGCTGGGTCCGGGCGAGGTCCTCCTCCGCCTCACCATCGCGACGCTCATCGGCTGCGTGCTCGGGCTCAACCGCGAGCTCCACGGCAAGCCGGCGGGGATGCGCACCCACGCCCTGGTCTCCCTCGGCGCCTGCCTGATCAGCGTGGTCAGCATCGAGATCGTCAACCCGGCGCAGATGGACGCGGTGCTCCACGTCGTCCAGGGGATCATGGCCGGCATCGGCTTCCTGGGCGGCGGCGTCATCCTGCGCGACGACTCCCACCAGAGCGTCCACGGCCTGACCACCGCCGCCTCGGTCTGGGTGGTCGCCTCCCTGGGCATCGCCTGCGGCACCGGCCAGTGGCTGACCGCCCTGATCGCGCTCTGCCTCACCCTGTTCGTGCTGGCCGTCGGCCCCCGGATCGAGAAGACCTGCCTCGGCTGGTTCGGTCACCCCCCGACCGGGACCCCGGAGCCGCCGCGCACCGATCCTCCCCCGAAGACGATGGCGTAAGCAGGCCATGATGTAATCTCCCCCACCATGGAATTCCAGGGAACCGAAACCTACTACCTCGACCCGGAGCTGGGCGCCATCGTCAACATGGCGATCGCCATGGAGAAGCCGCTGCTGCTCACCGGCGAGGCCGGCACCGGCAAAACGCAGCTCGCCTTCGAGATCAGCCGCTCGCTCGGGATGCGGATCGAGACGCTGCGCTGCAAGTCGACGATCAAGGGCGAGGAGGCCTGCTACGTCCAGGACACCGTCCTGCGCCTCAACGACGCCCGCTTCGGCACCTCCGGCACCGGCCGCGAGGTCAACAACTTCTTCGACTACGTGATCTGGGGGCCGATCGGCCGCGCCTTCCGCAGCGACGAGCGGGTCGTCCTCCTGCTCGACGAGATCGACAAGACGGAGTCCGACGTGCAGGACAACCTCCTCGACGTGCTCGAGGACTGCGAGTTCACCATCCGCGAGGTCAACCAGGTCGTCGGAGCGAGGGTGCGGCCGGTCATCATCCTCACCTCGAACGCCAAGCGCGAGCTCTCCGATCCATTCCTGCGCCGCTGCTTCTGCCACTACATCGCCTTCCCCAATCCGGAACAGATGCGGGAGATCGTCAAGCTCCACTTCCCCGATCTCGACAAGGGGCTGCTCGACTCGGCGCTCGGCATCTTCTACGAGCTGCGGCAGCGGGGCTACGAGAAGCCGCCGGCCACCAGCGAGCTGCTCAACTGGCTGGGCGCCCTCAACCACGCGCGGATCACCCCCGACCGGCTGAACGTCCCCTTCATCGGCACGCTGCTCAAGCGCACCGAGGACATCCTGGCGTTCCGCGGCGGGAGCAAGCGCTCCCGCGTGAACTGAACCGTGTTCCTCGACGGCTTCATCCTTCTGCTGCGCGAACATGGCGTGCCGGTCAGCCTGACCGACACGATCGATTTCTATCGAGGGATGGAGCGGGGGCTGGCGCCGGACCTCGACTCGCTCTTCGTCTTCGCCCGCCTCTGCTTCGTCCGCCGCGTCGAGCACATGGACGCCTACGAGCGGGCCTTCGCCTTTCATTTCTACGGCATCGATCTGCCGCGGGTGGCCGAGGGGGACCCGGAGCTGCTCGACACGCCGCAGTTCCGCGAGTGGCTCAAAAAGGCCATCCGCAAGGGGGAGCTGCCGCCGCAGGCGCTGTGGACCTTTCCGCCGGGCGAGCTGATGAAACGTTTCTGGGAGACGGTGCGCCAGCAGATGGAGGAGCACCACGGCGGCAGCCGCTGGGTGGGCACCGGCGGCAACTCGCCGTTCGGCCACTCGGGAAATTCGAAGGGCGGGGTGCGCGTCTTCGGAGAGGGCGGCAAGCTCTCCGCCACCAAGGTGATCGGCGAGCGGCGCTACGTCGATTATTCGGACACCAACACCCTGAGCGGCGGCAACCTCGCCCAGGCCTTGACGTCGCTCAAGAAGCTGGCGCCCACGGGTCCGCGCGATCAGCTCGACCTCGATGCCACCATCTATCAGAGCGCCAGGAACGGCGGCGAGATCGATCTCGTCTTCCGCCGCGACCTGCTGGACCGCATCGAGGTCACGCTGCTGATCGACAACGGCGGCACCTCGATGCTCCCCCACGTCGAGCTCACCCGGCTGCTCTTCGCCAAGGTGCGCGACCGCATCAAGCGCTGCCACACCTATTTCTTCCACAACACGATCTACGGCGCGGTCTACAAGGACCCGCAGCGCCGCCGGCCCCTCGCCACCGCGGAGCTGTTGAAGCGCTCGCAGGATACCCGGCTGCTGATCGTGGGCGACGCCTCGATGGCCCCCGAGGAGCTGGTCTACCCGAATGGATCGATTTATTTCGGCGGGGATTTCGGCGAGGACGACCGCGAGTCGAGCCTGCGCTGGCTCGAACGCCTGCGCGACCGCTTCCGCCACGCCGTCTGGCTCAATCCCATCCCCAAGGAGCTCTGGCCGCAGGCCTACGGCCGCACCACGATCCAGAAGATCGGCGAGGTCTTCCACATGGAGGACCTCACCCTCGGCGGCATCAAGCGGGCGGTCGCGTGGCTGGCGCGGGGGTGAAAAGCAAGGCCTTTTGGTCCTTGCTTCGGCATTCCTGCCTCCTCCGGCTGTCCCCGCCGACAGGTGTATGCTTCCCCATACGCTTTCGAGGAAGAGCCGAGGCCCCGACAGGCGTGGCGCCTGGGAAGCACGCCGGGCACCGTCCTTGCCCTATGCCAGGCATCAGCAATCCAGGCCATGGCGGCCCGTAGCTGTTTCTGGGGGTGTCGAAGTTGAAGCTCCAGTTGAAGAGGCTCCGCATCCGTCCGCTCCTCCTGCTCCTCCTCTTCACCGCCCTCCCCGCCTGGGGACAGGAGGAGCCGGCCACCGCGCAGGAGACGGACCGCTTCCTGATCGAGAAGATCACCGTCGAGGGACCCAAGGCGGCGGTCGCCAACATCGTGCGGGCGGAGACGCTGCTGCGGGCGGGGGGCTCGTATACGGAGGACCAGCTCCGGCAGGCGATCTATCGCGTGCACCGCCTCCCCTTCGTGCTCGACGCCAGCTTCTCCCTGCGCAGGGGGAGCCGGCGCGGCGCCTACGAGCTGATGGTCGAAGTCGAGCCGGCCCGGTGGTTCTTCTACGACCAGTGGGTCCGGGCCTACCGGTTCGGCGAGCCGCTCCATCTCGAGTCCAGGGGGTTCACCTCGCGGGACCGGCGCTCCAGCGCCGCCGTCGGCGGGCTCGCGGGGGCGCGGCTGTTCGTGGGGCGCTCGGGGGTCCTGTTCGGCGCGCTGGACAGCGAGGAGGGGGTGCAGATCGGCTTCACCCAGTACGACCTGCTCCACCGCGGCATCCTCGCCACCGCCGGCTTCTCGACCAACGCCTGCTGCGTCAGCGAGCCCCTGCCGCTGGGGCTCGATCCGCGGTTCGTCACCTGGGACTTCACCAATTCGCGGCGGCTGTCGCTCAACCTCACCGTTCCTCTCGGCGGACGCCAATCCCTCCAGATGGCGGTGAGCGATCGCGCGGGCGGCGCCGGCGTCCGGCAGGAGATCCTGGACGATCCCGCGCCGTTCGCTCTGGAGGAGCGGGGCTCGATCAACCAGAGCGAGCTGAGCTACCGCCGCGCCGAGGCGAAGTGGGTCTACGACACCAGCGACGATCCGGTGGTCCCCTCCCGGGGATCCACGCTCAGCGCGGGTCTCGAGGCCTCCCGTTTCGCCGCGCACGGCCTCCTGGTCGAGCAGCGCCAGGCGCCTTTCACCGCCGGCCCCGCTCCCTCCTTCAAGTCCCAGCAGGTGCTGGCGGCGGTCTCCGCCGTCCGCTACTGGTCGATCACCCCCCGCCAGACGGTCTCGGGGGTCGGCCGGATCGCCGCCGGCCGGTCGCAGATCGAGAGCCTGCTCGCCGGCGATCAGGTCGTGCCGAGCGCCGGCTTCAACTCCCTGGGGGGCTCCTTCCGGTTGCAGCACTCGCTGACGCTCCAGAGGTCCCGCGGCCGCAGCAGCCTGCGGGACCTGCGGTGGGAGACCGGCGCGGAGCTCGGCGCCGAGCGGAGCTCTCCGGCCTTCGGGCACGGCACTCTCCGGCGGCTGCTGCTCGAGACCTCCCTCGTCTATCGCAACCAGTGGGGACGGATCCGGGCGTCGCTCACCTTCCTGAGCCTCGGAAAGGTCCCGCCTTGAGGCGAGCCGCCCCGGTCCTGGCGATCCTGGCGGTCTTCCTCGCGTTCTTCGCCGCCCGGCTCGCCGCCGTCCAGCCTCAGGGGGCACCGCCGGCGCCGCCGGCCCCGGTCATCGACGTGGCCCGCGACGGTCTGGCGCTGACCCGCCTGCCGCCCATCCTCGCCGAGGAGGAGGTCCGCAAGCAGCTCGGAACCGGCCTCACCACGAGCTTCGTCTTCGAGGCGGACGCGCGGGCCGCCTCCGGCCGCAAGGTGAAGGGGGCCGCCCGGGTGGACGTCCGCTACGACCTGTGGGACGAGGTCTACCGGGTCACCCGCATCGACGGCTCGGGCCGGGCCGAGAAGACCTCCTTCCCCGCCTTCGAGCGCCTGGCCGAGTGGTGGCGCAACGCGCGGCTGGTGCTGATCCGCGCCCCCGCGGACGCCGCATTGCAGCGGCTGGAGGTGCGGCTGCGCATCATCCCCTTCTCGCAGTCCGAGCAGCTCGACACCCAGCGCTGGTTTTCCCAGGCGCTCTCGGCCGAGAAGTCCGGCAGCGCCGGAGCGGTCTCCGACGCCGTCGAGGACCAGCCCGAGTCGTTCGGCCAGGTGATCAATCTGTTGATGGCGACCTCGATCGGCAGGCCCGCCCTGCTCGAGTACGCGTGGAAGCTGCCGGTACCCACGGTGCCAACGGGGAAAAAGAGATGAACGTCCGCTCCGCCGTCGTGACCCTCTGCGGCCTGCTGCTCGCCGCCGCCGCGGTGCTCTGGCTGTTCGACCGGCAGATCTCCGGCGCCTGGTTCCGCCTGGGGCTCCAGCCGGAGATCGTCTCCGTCCTGGAGAAGCTCGATGGCCGACCAGAAGGCGCTGGCGCGGCTCGATCCCGCTCGCCGGGAGACGTACCATGCCCGTTTCGAGGCCACCCAGGAGCTGCTGAACCACCTGCGCATCCTCGAGCGCAACCACCCGGGGATCACCCGGCGCTGGGAGACGATCCTCCTCGCCGCCGTCTTCGCCGTCCTGATCCTGGCGGGCGGGCTCCACCTCCTGCGCCAGGGCCGCCTGGACGCCCGCCTGGAGCGGCTGCGGCTCGCCCTGATCGCGCTGTCCGCCGGGCAGGAGGATCTGGAGATCGGCGACCGCGGCCGGGATACCGTGGGGAGGATCGCCGGCATGATCGAGGACACCTCGCGGGCCATGGCGCGGGACCGCAAGCGCCTCGCCTATCTCAGGAACCTCTCCGGCTGGCAGGAGACGGCCCGCCGCCACGCCCACGAGATGCGGACGCCGCTCACCGCCGCGCGGCTGGAGCTGGCGCGGCTGGAGCGGCTGCTCGAAGGCGAGGAGCTCGCCGGGGCGCGGCAGGTGGCGGTGAGCGTCGGCGAGGAGCTGGAGCGCCTCGGGCGCTTCACCCAGCAGTTCACCTCCTTCGCCCGCCTGCCGCAGCCCCGCCTCCAGGTGCACGACCTCGGCGCGGTGGTCGAGGAGTTCGTCGCCACCTTCGCCGCCGCGTGGCCCGATCTCACGCTCCGCTTCGAGCGGCCGGACGGTCCCTTGCCCGCGGTGCTCGACCGCGACATGCTCCGCCAGGTGCTGGTGAATCTCTGCGACAACAGCTCGCTCGCCATCCGCGCCATCCGCGCCCTCGGCGAGGAGGACCACCGCGGCACGGTGACCCTGCGGGCGGGCGAGGCCGGGCGAGGCGCCTTCCTCGACGTCACGGACGACGGGCCGGGGCTGGCGCCGGAGATCCGCTCCCGCGTCTTCGAGCCCTATGCCACGACCCGCCGCGTCGGCGAGGGGATGGGTCTCGGGCTCGCCATCGCGAAGAAGATCCTGCTCGACCACGGCGGCGACCTGGAGCTCGTCGCCAGCTCCGGCGCGGGCGCGACCTTCCGTCTCACCTTCTCCCGGCGATTGGAGGACGCGGCGGCATGAGCCGATTACTGATCGTAGAGGACGACGAGAAGATCCGCGCCAGCCTCCTCCTCCAGCTCCGCGAGGAGGGCTACGCCCCCCAGGCCATGGCCTCGGCCGAGGAGGCCTCCGCCCACCTGGAGGCCCCCGGCGCCCTCCCCGACCTGCTGCTCCTCGACATCCGCCTGCGCGCGATGTCGGGGGTGGACCTGGTGCGCCGGCTGGTGGCCGCCCGGCGCCTGCCCCCCACGATCATCATCTCGGGCGAGGCGTCGATCAGCGAGACGGTCGAGGCCCTGCGGCTCGGCGTGCACGACTTCATCGAGAAGCCGTTCAGCCGCGAGCGCCTGCTGCGGGCGATCCGCAACGCCCTGGAGCACCAGGCGCTGAAGCATGAGGTCGCCTCGCTGCAGGCGGATCTGCGCGGCGAGCCCGAGATCCTCGGCAGCTCGCCGGCGATCGAGGAACTGCGGCGCAAGATCGCCCGCGCCGCGGTGACCGACGCCCGCATCCTGATCGCCGGCGAGAGCGGCACGGGCAAGGAGCTGGTGGCGAGCGCCCTCCACCGGCAGAGCGCCCGCAGCCAGAAGCCGTTCATCAAGATCAACTGCGCGGCGATCCCCCATCACCTGGTGGAGGACGAGCTGTTCGGCCATGCCAAGGGGGCCTTCACCGACGCCAAGAACGCCAAGCCGGGCCTCTTCGAGGAGGCGGACGGCGGCACCCTGTTCCTCGACGAGATCGGCGACATGGACCTCAGCGTGCAGTCGCGTCTGCTGCGCGTGCTGGAGGACGGCCGCGTCCGCCGGGTCGGCGAGACGCGCGACCGGCAGGTGGACGTGCGGGTGCTCGTCGCCACCCACCGCCACCTGGAGGAGGAGGTCAAGGCGGGCCGCTTCCGCGAGGATCTCTACTTCCGGCTGGCCCACCTGCCGATCCCGGTGCCGTCGCTGCGCGAGCGGCCGGAGGACATCCCGCTGCTGTTCAACTTCTTTCTCGACCGCTTCACCCGCCAGCACCGGGTGCGGTCGCGGCAGGCGGACCCGGAGCTGTTCCCCTACCTCCAGCGCTACGCCTGGCCGGGCAACGTCCGCGAGCTGCGCAACCTCTGCGAGCGGCTGGTGGTCTTCGGCGGCGATCCGCTGACCCCTGACCAGCTCCCCTCCTCCTTCTTCGAGCCCACCCAGGCGCCGGAGACCGGCCTGCTACTCTCCTCGACCTCGCTCCCCATCGTGCCGCTGCGCGACTTCAAGACCCAGTGCGAGCGCGAGTACATCGAGAGCGTCCTCCACCGCACCCGCTGGAACTTCACCGCCGCCGCCCGCCGGCTCGACGTGCAGCGCACCTATCTGCATCAGAAGGTGAAGGTGCTGGGAATCCGCCGGCCGGGGGTGGGCGCCGAAGAGGAAGAGGTCGAGAACGAGGTGGCGGGGTAGACCGGCGCCGCCGGGAGGCACCGAGGGAGTTCTCGCCAAGAGCCCCCTGGAACGCCGCGCCTGCCCCCCGGAAATCCACGACGGCCCCATGAATCGGCGCGTCAGCCCTCCAGCTCTGAGGCTTCGCCCACCAGTTTTTCGGCAGCGCCCCTCGAGAGGGCATTGCCGCCCTTTGGTTTTTCGTTAGCGCCCGCTGGTTTTCCGGCAGCGCCCCTTGGTTTTACGGTCCTGCCCTCTGGTTCGCGCGGTCTGCCCTCTGGAGGTACCATAGAGCCCTTCAGATCGCCGGCTCCGCAAACCAAGGGGCGCTGCCGTATTTCCAAGGGGCAATGTCGCGGAGCCAAGGGGCAGGGCCGCAAAACCAAGGGGCGCCGTCGCAAAACCAGAGGGCCCGGCCGGAAAACCAGCGGGCCGGACCGCCTTCCTGGAGGGCGCGACCGGAAAACCAGCGGGGAATGGCGGAAAACCCAGGGGGAGACGTCCACACTCAGAGGGCCCGCCCGGCTTTCTGCCGGGCCGAACCGCCGTGCGGCCTGGAACGGAGTCGGTACAGCCAATAACCAAGACGACGTTTACCGTGAGCCACTGCGACGATGCGAATGTCATCCTGCAACTCGAGAAATACGAGAGCGTAGGGAAAGCGAACCATCAGAGCCCGGCGGACCTCGAGGTCCTCCGGCATGTCCGCTAGGCAGGGGAAAGAGGCTGGGCGCTGCCGGATCTGCGGCAGAAGCGCATCGAACTCGTCCAGAAACCTGTTTGCCAAGCCTGATTGACGAGATTCATACCAGACCGCCGCCTCGTTCAATTCCCGGGCAGCCTCGGGCGCCAACCGGACCGGCTTCAATCACCAGAGAGGCGCCGCTCGATCGACGAGCGCACCTCCTCCCAGGACAGACCGGGCTCACCCGCCTTGGCGGCGCGCGCTCTCCGCTCGACTTCGGAAATCCATTCCCGCTCAGTCTTCTCAGGATGGGGAGGCACACCGAAGCTGTCCAGAAGATCGCAGACCAGATCCGCCCTCTCGTCCTCCGGCAACTGGAGGGCCTCTTTTAAAACCTGTTCGGCGTGTCTTGCCATAGCCGTATCTTACTCCTCACCGCCACAGCCGGCCTGCCATGGATGAACCACGTTACGCGACTCTCTTTAGAGCAAGGCTGAACTTCCCTCTGTCCGTCTTCTCGTGCCTACCGCCAACTTCTATCTAGACCGCCACCGGCATGAGCCGGAAAACTTTGGCAAAACGGCCAGCCTTCTCGATTTCTCCCGCGCGAAGATCCTTCCTGACCGCGTCCAGTTTCTCCGCGTCTTCAAGAGACAAGTACGGTGACCACCCTTCTCCATCCTCAATCAGCCCAACCTCGACTTCCGCGACGTACTGACCCTCGCGCACAAGTTTGATCTGCCGGTGGGTCGTCATGGTTTCCTCTTCGTAAAGTCGGCGGTCCAGCGTTCGGCATCCGGACGGTAGGCGGTGATCAGGACCGCCGGCGTAGAGGCACGGCTCGGAATTCCCCACACCGCGTGAATCGGCTGACCATCGCTATCTCTCTGCAGGACGAGAACGCATGGGCCTTTGGGGTAGTCCGGGTAGTCTTCAAGGACTTTGGCGTCCTCGACACCGACGACTACGTCCATTGCCAGAATACCATCCGCGGCCAACTCATCGTAGCCATGGCTGGAGATCCGGACCTCCCGCCGCCGGATCAGCCCCTGGATCAACCGGAAGGTCTCACTCATTGCGCTGACGGTCTGTACCCCGGCCCCCGCAGCACCTTCCCCGGCAGCGCTCCCGTCATCTTGCCGCCGTCGATTACCGGCACGCCGTTGACCAGCACGTACTCCATCCCCTGCGAGAGCTGATTGGGGTTCTCGAAGGTGGCGAGATCCCGGATCGTCGCGGGGTCGAAGACCACCACGTCGGCCCACATCCCCTGCTTGAGGACGCCGCGGTCGGTGAGATGAAGGCGCTGAGCGGGGAGGGCGGCGAACTTGCGGATGGCGTCGGGGAGGGTGAGCTGGCCCTCCTCGCGGACGTACTTGCGCAGGATGCGCGGGAAGGTGCCGTAGGCCCGCGGATGCGGGTGCTCCCGGGCTAGCCGCCCCTCGGGCGAGGTGCCCTGGGAGTCGTTGCAGACGGCGACCCACGGCTGCTTCAACGCCAGCAGCACGTCCGGCTCCGACATGCCGAAGACCGCCACCTCGGTGTAGCCATGGTCCTCGACCAGGAGATCGAAGAGGGTGTCGATCGCGTCCTTGCCGCGCGCCTTCGCCACCTCGGCCAGGGTCTTGCCCTGGAGCGGCACCAGGGCGGGGTTCTGGAAGACGGAGAGCAGGATCGCCTCGGGGCCGGGGACCTCCTGCCACTCGTTGTCCCAGTTGACCTCGGCCGTGCTCTCCAGCTCCTTGCGGATGCGCGCCCGCGTGGCCGGATCCTTCAGGCGCGCCAGCATCTTCTCGTCGCCCCCCTCGTGAGCCCAGGGCGGGATGAAGGCCGAGAAGGAGTTGAACCAGGCCGGGTAGGCATAGGTGTCGGCGGTGATGTCCACGCCCTCGCGGCGCGCCGCCTCGATTTTGGCGATGACCGCCGGCATGCGCCCCCAGTTGCGCTTGCCGGCGACCTTCAGATGCCAGATCTCGACCGGCGTCTTCGCCTCGCGGGCGATGCGGATCGCCTCGTCGATCGCCGCCATCTCGGCCTCGCTCTCGCTGCGCATGTGGGTGGCGTAGAGACCGCCGTAGCGCGCGCTCTCGGCGGCCAGGGCGATCAGCTCTGCGGTCGAGGCATAGGGGGCCGGAGCGTACTGGAGCGAGGTCGAGACCCCCACCGCTCCCTGCTCCATGGCCTCGCGCACCAGGCCCTTCATGCGCTCGAGCTCCGCCGGAGAGGGAGCGCGGTTCTCCTCCCCCACCACCATCCGCCGCACCTGGGTGGCGCCGACGAAGGTCGCGAGGTTGATCCCCATCTTCTGCCGTTCGAGGCGGCGAAAGTAGTCGTCCAGGCTGCGCCAGTCCGCGGTGATCCCCATGTGCTCGTAGCCCAGGCGGTCCTCGGCGACGAGGGCGTCCGAGAGCGGCGCGATCGAGCCCCCTTCGCCGGTGACCTCGGTGGTGATCCCCTGGTAGATCTTGGACGGCAGGCGCGGCTCGACCAGGATCGTCAGCTCCGACTGCCCCAGCATGTCGATGAACCCGGGAGCCACCACCTTGCCCGCCACGTCGATCCGCCGCGCGGCCGTGGCCTGGGATAGGCTGCCGATCGCGGCGATCCGGCCGTTCCGGATGCCGACGTCCCCCGAATACCAGGGGGAGCCGGTGCCGTCGACGATGTGGCCGTGCTCGAGGATCAGATCGAAGGGGACATCGGCCGCCAGGAGGCCGGAGGGAAGGGCGAGGAGGAGGAAGAACGAGAGGGCGAGGCCGCGGAGTTTCATCAGGATTCCTATCCCGGCTGCTGCCAGAGCTTGACGCCGCCCAGGAGGCCGTCGACGTTCTCAATGATCTTGACGTTGGCCGGCAGGTCGAAGCGGATCTTCTCCGCGTTGCCGCCGCCGAGGTAGAGGACGCGGTAGTTGAAGATGCGCGCCAGTTGCTCGACGACCTTCTCCACCCGGCGGTTCCACTGTTTCTTGCCGGCCTCGTGCAGGGCGGCGTTGCCCACCAGCTCCTCGTAGGTCTTCTTCTTGCGGAAGGGGTGGTGCGCCATCTCGATGTTCGGCACGTAGTGGCCATCGATGTAGAGCGCGAAGCCCATGCCGGTGCCGAGCGTCACCACCAGCTCGGTCCCCTCGCCCTCGATGGCCGCGAGCCCCTGGACCCCGGCGTCGTTGGCGACCCGGGCGGGCTTGCCGGTCAGCTTCTCGAGCGCGCCGGCGAGGTCGAAGCCCTCCCAGGCGGGGTCGAGGTTGGGCGCCGTCAGCGTCCGGCCTTTCAGCACGACCCCTGGGAAGCCGGCGGCCACGCGGTGGAAGCGGGGCATCTGGCGGGCGATCTCCCCCATGGCCTCGATCATCGCGTCGGGCGTCGCCGGATGCGGCGTCTCCAGACGCACCCGCTCGCAGGTGGGGCGGTCCGCCGCGTCGGCGGTCAATCCCTTGATGCCCGTCCCGCCGATGTCCAGGCAGAAGGTGATCATCGATCCCGCCTTCTTCATCATCCCGGCTCCCTCCCTTGGGTGAACTTCGCCGGGATTATCGCAGATTGCCGCGGGTACCGCGGATTTCAGTCTCCTGTAACGAATCGCCCGCCCATCCCGCCTATACGGATCGCAAGGCAGAAATCATTCAACCTCAACAGTGGAAAGGAATCACCTCATGGCAGTCTTGGCAGTAATTTTGTTCGGCGGCGGAGACGCGGGCGGCATCCGGATCACCGACCACGGTATCGAGAGGATTCCGCCCTTCGACCCCGGTGTCGTGCGGCAGTTCAAGGCCGTGAACGCGCTGGTCCGGGTGCGGAGCGCCGAGCTCGGCCAGCAGGTGGAGGAGCTCGCGGCCAAGATGACCGACCAGCTCGTGGCCAACGTCCAGAAGACCGCCGGAGCCACCACCGGCAGCGCCATCGTGTTCATGGACGTCGAGGACGGATTTGTCTGCGGCAACGGGCGGCGGCCCGTCCCCTTCCCTCACCACCTCCTCTCGTCGCTGCTCCAGGGCGGGCAGCTCCAGGGTGGGCAGCTCCAGGAGCATCAGGTCGAGATCCCGGTCCCGGTCCTGAAGTAACGGCAATACCCCGTGGGGACCGGGAGGTCCCGGTCCCTACGGTTTCCGCTCCAGCTTCCCATCCTTCCCCAGCACCGCCCCGTAGCCCTGAGCCAGCCAGGCCTTCGCCTCGGCGTCCCCCTTGAGATAGGCATCCCAGAAGGCGGTCGTCCCCTGACGGATGAGGTCCTGGAAGAGCGGATCTTTCTCCCTGGAGCCGGCGAGGCGGCCGGAGAAGATCATGTGGTCTCCCCCCTGGAAGGTGACGAGGTACTGGTCCGCTCCGTGGATGTGGTCGTAGGGAACGCGCCGCTCCGCGGCTTTGGTTTCGCCGAGCGGGCTGTCGTCGCGGGTGCCGGTCATGTGCAGGATGGGGATGTGGATGCTGCCATAGGCGCGGTCAAAATTCTCACGCTTGCGGGGGACGGGCGCGCTCATCGCGATGGCCGCCTTGACCCGGGGATCGGCGAGCGAGGCTTCGGCGCTCTCCCCGCCGAGGTTCTGCCCGGCCACCACGAGCGCCGTCCAGGCGCCAAAGGAGTGGCCCGCCATGCCGACCCGCTGGAGATCGAGCCGGTGGGCCAGCGGCGAGCCCCCCTGGTTCATCTTCTCCAACTGGTCGAGGACGAACCGCACGTCCAGCGGACGTTCCAGGGCGATGCCCGGATCGGCAGCGGCCCGGCGCAGCTCGCGCATCGGCCGGCCGCCCTTCGTGAGGACCGCGGTGTCGCTCCCCGGATGATCGACGTGGACCGAGACGTAGCCGTAGCTCGCCCAGTGGCTGCCCAGGTACTTGTACCCCTCCCGCGATCCCCCCAGGCCGTGCGAGAAGACGATCACCGGAAACGGGCCCTTGCCGGTGACCGGCGAGTAGACCTTCACCGGCACCAGGCGGTTGCGGGCCGGGTCGGTCCAGTTGTAGAGGGCCATCGAGACCAGGAACGGACCGGGATCCTCCTTGTAGGTCTCGACCGGAGCGGCCGGCGTGGCCGGAGCGGCGGCGGCGGTCATTGCGATCGCGGCGAGCGGCAAGAGGAGAAGGAAAGCGCGCACGGCTCTCATCGGCGTGGAACCTCCGGACGACGAATTTCCTGCGTTGGCTTCCATGGATTGTCCCACGGATCAGCGCCGCGCGGACGCCGCCCGGGCGATGGCGGCCTTCAGCTTGTCGATGTCGACCGGCTTGACGAGGTGCTCGAGGAAGCCCGACTCGCGGCTGCGGCGCAGGTCCTCCTCCATGCCGAAGCCGCTGACGGCGATCCCGGTGAGACCGTAGCGCTCCCGCAGCTCGCGCATGAGATCGAAGCCGTTGCCGTCCGGCAGCCCGAGATCGCTCACCACGAGGTCGAACGTGTGGCTTTCGGCGAGCCGGCGGGCGGTGCGCAGGTCGGGCGCCGCCTGGACGTCGTGGCCGGCGAGCTCGAGCAGGGCCGCCATCACTTGCAGCGTGGGCTCGTTGTCCTCCACCAGCAGGAGCCGGAGGGGCGCCGGCTCGGCGGGGCTCGCCGCGCTCCCGGCCGGCTCGGCCGCTTCGGGCGCCGGCACCGTGGCGAGCGAGACCGTGAAGGTGGCCCCCTTCCCGCGCCCGGGGCTGAGGCCGGCGAGCGCGCCGCCGTGCTGATCGACCAGCGCCTTGCAGATGGCGAGGCCGAGCCCCAGGCCGCCAAAGGTACGGGTGATCGCCCGGTCCCCCTGCTCGAAGGCGTTGAACAGGCGCGGCAGATCCTCCGGCGGGATGCCGATCCCCGGATCGATCACCGCGACCTCGATCCGCCCCGGCTCGGGATTGGCCGTGATCACCCGGATCCGTCCGCCCTCCGGAGTGAACTTCACGGCGTTCTTGATCAGGTTCCAGAACACCTGATGCAGCCGGGCCGAGTCGGCCCAGACGTGGCGCTCGGCCGCGCCGGGCTCGAGCTCGATCCGCAGATCGCCGCTTTCGATCCCCTCGGAGCAGATCGCCACCACGTGCTCGAGCAGGGCGTGGACGTCGGTGGTCTCGAGGTGCAGGGCGAGCTTGCCCCGGGAGACGCGGGTGAGATCGAGGAGATCGTCGATCAGCTTCGCCTCCAACTCGATGTTGCGCTGGATCATGCGCAGCTCGGCACGCAGCCCTTCGGGCAGGTCGGGCGAGCGGGCGAGGGAGGCCACCCGCATCAGCACGGGGGCGAGCGGCGTGCGCAGCTCGTGGCTGAGCGCGGCCAGGAAGTGGTCCTTGGCCTGGCTGGCCGCCTCGGCGCGGCCGTAGAGACGGGCATTGTCGATGGCGAGGGAGGCGCGCGAGGCGAGCCCCTCGGCAAGCTCGAGATCGGCCGGTCCGAAGCTGCGCAGGGAGGCGTCGCAGGTGGCGAGCAGCATCACTCCCAGGACCTCGCCGCGGGCGGCCAGCGGCACCGCGATGAACGATCGGGGAGCCAGTTGCGCGAAGCCGTCGAGCAGGTCCGGGTGCTGCTGGAGGGACCCCGCGAGCTCCCGGCTCAGGCTCGGCGCGAGCTGGCTCTCCCGCGACGCCACCGCCCGCCAGACGAGGCTCGCGGGGCTCTCGGGGAGGAGCTCGAAGGTCTCTCCCATCCGCCGCAGCACCTCCTCCTGGCCGGGATCGACGTGCAGCAGGGCCACCTGGCGGAACCGCGGCCCCTCGTGCAGCTCGAAGATCAGGCCGTAGTCCGCCAGGCGGGGGACGGTCAGGTGCAGCAGGCTGCGCAGGGTCTCCGCGTAGTCGAGCGACTCGGAGAGCGCGCTCCCCGCCTCGGCGAGCAGCGCCGTCCGTCCCTCGGCCCGCTTGCGCTCGGTCAGGTCGAGCGCGAAGCCGACCGATGCGTCCGACCCGGGCAGCAGCGCGGAGCCGACCAGGACGGGCACCCGGCGGCCGTCCCCCCGCCGGAACTCCTTCTCGTAGGGAGCGCAGGCGCCGGTCGCCGCGAGATCGACCACCGCCCGCTGGTCCGCCTCCTCCCAGCCGGGCGGCGTCAGCTCGACCCAGCTCAGCTCGCCGCGATCGAGCGCCCCGCGGCCCTGGCCCACCATGCTGAGGAAGGCGTCGTTGGCGCCGGTGATCCGCGCCCGCTCGTCGGCATAGAAGATGCCGAGAATGTTGGAGTCGAACAGGCGCTCGGTCGGCAGGAGCGGCCGCCCAGTGTCCAGCCGGCGTGCGAAACCGTTCCCCTCCTTGCGGAGGAGCCAACGGCGAAGACGTTTGAGCAACAGGGACGACCTTCTCCGAGGTTCGGGGCTCGGGGTATTCGATGAATATATCAGAATGGCCCGAGCCCTCCTGCGGCGCTTTTGCCTCTGGGTTACTCCCCCGCCCCCGGAATCACATCTTCCGCCCTCGCGACACCGTTCCGTAGAGACGGACCCAGACCCGCTACGAGGACGCCTCGGAGGCCACGGGGACGTCGGGTCGTCTCTCGACCGCAGGCCCTCCCCGGCCCCGAAGCGCTCGCCCCCTTGTCCTGAAAGGGATCACCGAATCGACGGTCGATCGGTGGCGGTATCCCGGAACGTCAACGTCCTGTCAGCGGAGAGACGGCCCGACGTCCCCGTGGACTCCGAGGCGTCCTCGTAGCGGGTCTGGGCCGTCTCTACGGGACGTTGCCGCATGGGTGGAAGAGGAGGTTGTGGGGAGGTCGAGTCGCTGGTTGGCGATATAATATCGTCCCCATGAGCGACCCTCAGGCTCCGTTGTTCCGGAAGCGTTACCGGATTCCATCCGCCAGGCTCAAGGCGTGGGATTACCGGCGGCCGGGAATGTATTTCGTGACGATCTGCACCTGGGGACGCGATCGATGTCTGGGCGAGGTGATTGGCGGCCAGGTGGAGGCTTCGGTCTACGGTGAGATCGTCGCCCGTGAATGGCAAAGGATTCCGGAAAGACAGCCTCGCGTGGATCTGGATACCTGGATCGTCATGCCCGATCACCTGCACGGAATCCTGATGCTTAAGCCCACGCCAGAGCAGTCCGCACACTCTCTGGGAATGATTGTCGGCGAGTTCAAATCCAAAGCCACCAAGGCCATTCGCATGTCGGGCTATCGCGACTTCGACTGGCAGGAGAGGTTTAATGACTACATCAGAAACCTTGAAGAACTGGAAAGGATTAGGATCTACATCCTTCAAAACCCTCAACGCTGGGAGATCAACCACAGCCCCGCCCCCGGAACCACCATCTTCCGCCCTCGCGACACCGTTCCGTAGAGACGGACCCAGACCCGCTACGAGGACGCCTCGGAGGCCACGGGGACGTCGGGTCGTCTCTCGACCGCAGGCCCTCCCGGGCCCCGAAGCGCTCGCCCCGACTTGTCCCGAAAGGAATCACCGAATCGACGGTTGATCGGTGGCGGTATCCCGGAACGTCAACGTCCTGTCAGCGGAGAGAGACGGCCCGACGTCCCCGTGGACTCCGCGGCGTCCTCGTAGCGGGTCTGGGCCGTCTCTACGGAACGATGTCGTGTCGGCGGAAGAAGAGGTTCCGGGGGCGTGGGCAGGCGCCCCCGACCATATCCTCAAGGCACGTCGTAGGTATCGATCTTCTTGCCCTGCAGATACTTGTCCATCCAGGCCACGATGTGGCGCAGCCGCTCGACGCGGTGCCAGGGCTGGCCCGAGCGCGACAGCTCGTGGCTCTCGCCGGGAAAACGGATCATCACCGTCGGCTTCTTCTGATACTTCAGGGCGCGGAACATCATCTCGCCGCCCGCCGCGGGCGGCGTGCGGTAGTCCGCCTCGCCTTCGATCAGCATCAGCGGCGTCGTGATTTTGTTCGCGTAGGTGATCGGCGAGCGCCGCGCGAAGTCCTGCGGGTCCTCCCAGGGCGCGCCGTGGAACCAGGTGGGACGGAACAGGGTGAAGTCGGCCGTGTAGAAGAAGGTCGTCCAGTCGGCGATCGAGCGCTGCGCGGCGGCCGCGGCGAAACGGTCGGTCTGGGTGACGATCCAGTTGGTCAGGATGCCGCCGCCGCTGCCGCCGGTCACTCCCAGCTTCTTCGGGTCCGCGATGCCCCGCCGGACCATCTCGTCGACGCCGGCCAGGAGGTCCTTGGCGTCGTCGCCGGGGAACTCGTACTGGATCACGTTGCCGAACTCCTGGCCGTAGCTCGAGCTGCCGCGGGGATTCGGATAGAGCACCACGTAACCCCGCGCCGCCATCCACTGCATCTCGTGGAAGAAGGTGTAACCGTAGGCCGAGTGCGGTCCGCCGTGGATGTTCAGGATCAGCGGATACTTCTTTCCGGCGACGTAATCAGACGGTTTCTGGACGAAGGCGTGGATCTCCCGGCCGTCGAAGCTCTTGTAGGTGATCTCCTCGGGAGCGGTGAGATCGAGCTGCGAAAAGAGCTCCTGGTTGGGATGCGCGAGGGGCGTCAGGCGGCCGGTGGCGGTGTCGAGCGCATAGAGATCGCCGAGCGCCGTGGGGGTGGAGAGCACGACCGCCATGCGCGAGCCGTCCGGCGTCGCCGAGTAGCAGACGACCTCCTGGTCCCCCTGGGTGACCGGCTGGACCTTGCCGGTCGCCAGGTCGAACCGCCGCAGGTTCCCCCGGCCGCGCTCGGCCACCTCGACGAACAGGGAGCGGCCGTCGCCGCTCCAGAGGGCCGGCTGCGGATTGCCGCCGCGGGGCGGATGCTGGTCGGACCCGATCCCCTGGCTGACGTCGGCGTCCAGGCTCTCGGTCAGGTTGCGCGGCCGGGACCCCGGAGCGAGGTCGGCGACGAAGAGATCGTTCTGGTTGTACGAGCGGTCCTGCGGCGGGTTGGCGTAGCCCACGAGGGCGACCTTCCGGCCGTCGGGGGAGGGGAGGAACCCCTCGACCTGGCCGTCGAAGCCGAGCACGTGGCGGATCTCGCCGCCGCGGGCCGGCACGGCGTAGAGATCGAAGTGCGGCTTCGAGGAGGAGGGCTCCTTGTCATGGTTCGAGGCGAAGTAGACGAGCGAGCCGTCCGGCGACCAGCTCGGCCCGCCCTCCCGGAACGTTCCCGAGGTGAGCTGCCTCGGCTCCGGGGCCTTGGCGGCGCCGTCCGCCGGGACCTCGACCGTCCAGAGGTGCCCCGGATGGGCGGGATCCGGATAGCCTCCGCCGTTGGCGCGGTAAGTGGCGCGGGTGATCACGCGGACGTCGCTCTCGTGCTCCGCCTCGGCCTCTTTCTTCCCTTCCTTCTGGGCCGCGTTGCCGTCCTTCCGCTGCGCGGCCCTCCACTTCGCCAGGTCCTTGTCGTTCGCCGAGTTGTCGAAAACGAGGGTCCGGCCGTCGGGAGACCACACCGGCCCGCTGGCGCCCCGGGGGAGGTCGGTCAGGGTCACGGCCTCGCCTCCCTTGGTCGAGATCAGATAGATCTGCGGCGGCTGGGGATGCCCGTCCTTCTGGGCGGCCCGGACGAAGGCGACCCGCGAGCCGTCGGGGGACCACCGGGGCGCGGAGTCGTCCGGCCCGCTGGTGAATGGGCGCGGCGGCTCGCTGCCGTCCGCCGGCACGATCCAGAGGGCGGTGTCGTAGCCGTCCTTCTTCTCGTTGACGGTGACGCGGACGAAGAGGACCTGCCGGCCGTCCGGCGAGATCTGCGGGTCGGCGGTCCAGACGAACTTGAAGAGATCGGTCTCGGTGATGGGCCGCTTCGCGGCGGCGCTCGCAGCAGAGGGCGCCGCCAGGAGCAGGGCGGCGGCGAGCGCCACCGCCAGGCGGCGGCTGTGGAGAATGAACGGCATCGATCGGCTCCTCCCAGGGTTGGACATGGACCTCATCTTAACGAGATCCGGAGCCGAAGGTCAGGGCCTCTACTTCTTCAGCCCGATCTCCCGCAGACGCTGCTCCAGGAACTGTCCGGCGGTGATCGGCGGATATTTCGGCGGGTTGCCCGCGCCCGCGAACCGGTCGTGGATGGTCAGATCGCACGCCGAGTAGGGGTGCACGAAGAAGGGCATCGAGTAGCGGTCGCGGGCGGCGTTCTCGGCCGGGTTGACCACCCGGTGGGTGGTGGCCGGGACGACCTCGTTGGTGAAGCGGGAGAGCATGTCGCCGGCGTCCACCACGATCTGCCCCGGGCCGGTCTCGACGGGCATCCACTCGCCGTCGCGGGTGAGGATCTCGAGCCCCGAGTCGGTCGCCTCGCAGAGCAGGGTGATGAGGTTGATGTCCTCGTGCGCGGCGGCGCGCACAGCCGGCGCGTGCTCGGGCTGGACCGGCGGGTAGTGGATGACGCGCAGGATGCTGTTGCCCACCTGCATCATCGAGGAGAAGGTGCCGGCCGGCAGCTCGAAGTACTCGGCGAGGGCGAGCAGCAGGTTCTCGGCCACCCGCTCCAGGCTGCTGTAGAGCCGCAGCGTGGGCTCGCGGAGCTCCGGGATCTCCGCCGGCCAGACGTTCGCCGGATACTCACCGCGGAACGGATGCCCTTCCGGCGGCTCCTGGCCGATGTGCCAGAACTCCTTGAGGTCCGGCAGCGGATTGCCCTTGGCGTGCTCGATGCCGAACGGCGTGTAGCCCCGGGCCCCCCCCTCGATTCCCGAATATTTCCGCTTCACCTCGTCGGGCAGCTCGAAGAAGCGCTTCCAGAGATCGTAGGTGCCGCGGATCAGCGACGGGTCGATCCCGTGCCCCTCGACGTTGAGGAAGCCGAACTCGCTCAAGCCTCCGCCCAGCGTCTCGATCAGCCGCGACCGCGCCGCGGTGCCGCCGGAGGTGTAGTCGTTCAGGTCCACGGTGGGGATGTTCTTCACTGCGCTCATAGGATCTCGCTCTCCGGTGGGGTTCTCCAGTCCTGTCCTCCGGAACAATGCCGCCGTTCCGGCGAACCGGAGCTTAGCAGGAGATGCGAAGAGATCTCATCCCAGCCGGCGCACCGCCAGGGCGAGGTCCGTGCATAGCGGCGGCAGCGGAACGGCCAGCGTTCCGGCCGCGGAATGGACGGCCTCGAAGCAGCCGAGGCAACGCCCCTCCACCGTGTCCCATGGAGTGACGCGGTAGCGTCCCGCGCCGAGGCCGGGGATCGCCACCGTCGCCGCAACCGGCTCGGCGTCCCGGCGCACCCTCCCCTTCCTGTCCAGCCGGTCGACGCGCAGGAGCCAGGCGACCGCCTGCTCTCCATCACCGCAGGCGAAACCGGCGATGCCGCGCCCCTCGACCGCGATCTCGTGGTTCAGGTTCCGCCGCCGGAAGCGGCTCCAGTCGATCAGCGGCAGGAAGCCGGCGAGGGCCTTCTGGGCGGCGCGCATCCCGGGCGTCAACTGGTGCGGGTGGCGGTTGGGCCAGCGCATGCCGCCGCCCGCGCCGCCGGAGGCGAGGTGGGCCCACTGGATGTGGCGGAAGTACTCGTCGTCGAACGGCTCGGGGAGCGTGCGGTGGTGGTCCTTGAAGGTGTGGATGGGCCCGTGCTCGCTGTCGAGAAAGGGGCGGTCCGGCGGCGCCTCCGCCATCGCCTCGCGCATCAGGCGCCCGACGGCGACCGCGGCCTCCACCGTGTTGCGCGGATGGTCGATCGTCCCCTGCTCGTAGAGATGGATGCTGTGGAAGTCGAGCACAGGGTGGCGGAGGACCGACTCCCCCACTCCGGGATGCTCGAGGAGCAGCGGGCCGAAGATGGAGACCGTCTGCGGATGGGACCGGCCGTAGAGCTCGACCTCGCGCCGGCGCAGCGGCTCGCTGAGGTCGGCGATGAGCTCGGCGAAGCAGCCCGCGTCGTCGCCGGCGTAGGCCGGATGGATCTCGTTCCAGAGGTCCCAGGCGAACAGGGCGCCGCTGCCCCCCCAGCGCTCGGTAGCGAAGAGCAGCCGCCGCTGGATGGCGGCGCGGGTCTCAGGGCAGGTCAGCAGCTTCCGGCGGTTGCCGCACGGCCCGCCGTTCGCCCGGTTGTAAGGATGGCTGCGCCATTTCTTCCACATCCAGAAGGTGTCGAAGGGGGTGAGCAGGATCCGGATACCGTGCCGGGCGCAGAGAGCGAAAAGGTCGTCCCAGAGCTCGACCATCGGCGGATGGAAGACGCCGGGCGACCGCTCCAGGAAGCGGTACCGGTTCTGTGCGTACTCCAGCATCAGCCGCAGGCAGGTCACGCCGTGCGCGGCGAGCCCGGCCAGGTAGCGCTCGACGCTCCCCAGGTCACGGCCACGGAAGAGCCCCTCGAGATCCGGCCAGGTGATGGCGTCGTTCTGGCCAATCGGCGCCCAGCTCTCGCCGCGCTCGGTCTGGAAGTAGGGAGCCCCTGGAGCGACCTCGATCCAGGGGAGCTGCGGGGGTGCGGCGGCGTCTCTTCGGTGGTTCATTCCAACTCGACGCTCCCGAAAAGGCGGGGAGCGGGAACTCTGGTTTAGCAAGACACGGGCCAGGAGATAGCGGAAGGAGACGACGGATCGCGCCCGGAAGCGATGAGAGGGGAGAGGGTCCATTTGAATTCGTCTGGCGACCTGCTCCGTCTCCAGGTACAATGAGAGCAGGATTCCGCTGAAGCGAATCGTGAGATTCACCCAAAGAGTCCGCTTGGCTCTCCCTCTCGCCGTCCTGGCTCTGCTCCCGCTCCTCGCGGGGAGCCGGACTCTCGCGTCCGCCGCTCCCGTGGCGGCGGACGGATCGGCGCGCTTGGCGGACGGCGATCGCGTCCTGGTGCTCGTGCCCCATCCGGACGACGAGGTGCTGGGAGCGAGCGGCGTCCTGCGCGAGGCGGTGCGCCGGGGGCTCCCCGTGCGCTTGGTCTTCCTGACCTTCGGCGACAGCAACGAGTGGTCCTTCCTCGCCTATCGCAAGCGCCCGGTGGTGATGCCCGGGGGCGCGCTGGCGATGGGCGCGATCCGCCGGCGGGAGGCGCTGGCGGCGGCGGCGGCTCTGGGCGTGCCGGCCGCGGACCTCACCTTCCTCGGCTATCCGGACTACGGCACCCTCGACATCTGGCGCTCCCACTGGGCGCAGAGCCCACCGGGGCGCGGCCGCCTCACCCGCGTCCGGGCGGTGCCCTACCCCACCGCCTTCCGTCCGGGAGCGCCGTTCAAGGGAGAGGAGATCCTGGCCGACCTCGAGAGCGTCCTGCGGGAGTTCCGGCCGACCCGGATCTTCGTCTCGCACCCGGCCGACCACCACCCGGATCACGCGGCCCTCTATCTCTTTACCCGGGTGGCGCTGTGGGATCTGCAAGGTCAGATCGCGCCGACGCTCCACCCGTTCCTCGTCCACTACCCCGGCTGGCCGCACCGCACCGGAAACGAGCTGTCGCCGCCGGGCCGGCTGCTGGCCGGTTTCCAGTGGCAGTCCAGCGAGCTCGATCCGGAGGCGGTCGCCGCCAAGCGGACCGCCCTCGCGGAGCACCGCACGCAGTACGGCTACAGCGCCTCGCGGCTGCTCCCGTTCGTCTGCCCCAACGAGCTATACGGCGATCTGACCGCCGGCGCGATGGCGAGCGGGAGCGTGGATCTCGGCGGGCTCACGGTGAAACAGGTGGGAAACCAGGTGGAGATCGCGATGGATCTCCTGCGGCCCCTGACCCCGGGGGGAGCCGTTTCGGTGTCCGCCTTCGGCTACCGCCCGGACCGCCCCTTCGCCGCCATGCCGAAGCTCGAGGTCCGGATCGAGCCGCACGCCTGGGCGGTCCGCGACCAGGGCCGGGCGTTGCCGCGCGCCACGGCCTGGGGTGCGGTCGAGGGCCGGAAGCTCGTGGCGCGCCTTCCCCTCGCCTCGCTGGGCGACCCGCGCCACCTCTTCCTGCAGGTCCGTACCGGCTCCCGCCGCTCGGCCCTGGGGCAGACCCCCTGGTGGATCGTGGAGTTGCGGCCCGGCGCGGCGATGCAGCGGGCCGCGGTCACGCCGGCGCAGCGGTGAGACCTGCCTGATTCACCCCGCGACGGTCGCTACGCGATCTGACGTACTCTTCCCCACCATGAAACGGCACCGCCGTCGTCACCGGCTCTTCCAGCCGGTCCTGCGCCCGGCTCCCGGCCGCAAGCTCCCCCCGGAGCTGCGGATCGGCCGGGTGGAACGCCTCGCGGAGGGGCTGCCACAGGGGATCGAGGACCCCGGCTTCGAGCTGCTGCTACGGCGCATCGACGGCGCGCCGTTCTTCGGCGGCAACGAGGTGGAGGTCTACTTCAACGGCCGGTCCGCCTTCAGCGCCATGCGCGACGCGGTGCGGGCGGCCCGAAAAGAGATCCTGCTCGAGTCCTACATCTTCAAGGACGACTCCACGGGCCGCCTGTTCCTCGCCGAAATCCAGGCCGCGGCCGACCGCGGAGTCAAGGTGCGGGTGCTCGCCGACGCCGTGGGCTCCTACGAGACCAAGGCCGAGTTCTGGCAGGAGATGGAGAGCCACGGCATCGAGCTCTTCCTCTTCCACCCCCTGTTCAAGAGCATGTGGTACCAGCCGTTCCGGGACCATCGCAAGATCCTGGTGGTCGACCGGGAGATGGCCTTCACCGGCGGCATGAACATCGGCGAGGAGTACGGGTCCTGGCACCGCCGTCCCAAGCCGGGGGAGACCTGGCGGGACACCCACGTGCGGGTCAAGGGGCCGGCGGCCTGGGAGATGGCGGTCGTCTTCTCCGAGGGGTGGACGCATTCCGGGGGCGCGGTGATCGAGATCGATCCGCTGCCGGGCGAGGCGATCGAGGCGCCTGGAGTGCGGATTCTCGTCCTCGACTCGCGGCCCAAGCGCGGGCAGGCGGAGTCCGCGGCGGTGATGGCCGCCATCGCCGCGGCGGCGCGGCGCTCGCTCTGGATCACCAACGCCTACTTCGCCCCCGGACGCCGGGCGATCGAGACCCTGGGAGAGGCAGCGGCCCGGGGAGTGGACGTCCGCCTTCTGCTGCCGGGCAAGTCGGACGTGCCGATCGCCCGCCGGGCCGGCCACGGCCACTTCGGGGCGCTGCTCGAGCGGGGAGTGCGGATCTTCGAGTACCAGCCGGCCATCCTGCACGCCAAGACCCTGGTGGCGGATGGCCTCGTCTCGGTGGCGGGCTCGACGAACCTCGACTTCCGGTCCTTCCTGTTCAACGCCGAGTGCGACCTGCTGATGATGGACGCCGCCACCGCGGCCTTGATGGAAAAGGCCTTCCTGACCGACCTCGAAACCTCTCAGGAGATCCGTCTCGCCGACTGGCGCCGCCGCTCCTGGACCGAGAAGCTCGGCGACCGCGCGGCGCGCTGGCTGTCGCCGCTGCTGTAGAACCCGGTGGGCCGGCGCACGTATTCAAAGAGAGCATGAGCAACACCGTCCCCACCCGCAGGAACCTGCTGCTCGCGATCGTTCTCGGCCTGCTCGCCCTGACCGTCGGGATCGCCGTGGCGGACAGATTCCTTCCCGAGTGGAAGGCCGGCGAGCCTCCCGCCGAGGCTCTCCTGCGCGAGCGCTTCCGCGAGCTCGCGGCGCGGGGCGGCTTCGTCCTGGAGCCCGGCGAGCCGGACGTGCTCCTGGTCACCCGGGGTCTGGAGCAGTTCGAGCCCTTCCGTTCGCTGGGCGAGGAGGGCAAGGGCTGGCTGCTGGCGACCCGCACCGCCATCCGCGCCTCGGTGTCCCACTGCGTCCGCGATCCGGAGGGGGCGGCAAACCAGCTCTCGATCGACTTCTCCTTCAGCGGCCGGCCGCAGTACCTGACGTGGTGGAACCGGGCCGCCCACTCGCCGTTCGCGATGACGGATCCGGAGAAGGCCGTCCGCGCCGCCGAGCGCCTGGCGCCGCTCCTCCTCGCTCCCGGGGAGAGGCTCGGCCCCAAGCGGCGGGCGATGCTCGCGACCTTCCCGCGGCTGCTCTATCCCATCGAGGGGGGACGGCGGCCGCAGCACCTGGTGGCCCTGATGCCGCAGGGAACCTTTGCCTTCGTCGAACGCCGCGCCGGGATGCTGAACGACGCCCGGGCGGAGCAGACGGACGCCGGGATGATGCGGAACGCGATCGACTTCTGGCGCGCCGTGCCCCTGTTCCTGGCGCTCGGAGGGCTGTTCCTGGTCCTGCTGCTGAAGTCCCGCCTCAGCGCTCTCAACGCGGCCCTGCTCGCCCTCGCCGCCCTGCTGACGCTGGTGCCGCCGCCGGGCTACCTCAACGGCCCTCTGGTCTACTGCCTCGGGACCGCGCTCGTCGCCGCGCTGAAGATCTTCCTGCTCTGGGCATGCGGCGAATCGCTGCTGCGCTCGACGGATCCGGAGTTCACCACCAGCCTCGACGCTTTGCGGGCGGGCCGGCTCGGTCCCCGGGGCGGCCGGGCCCTGCTGGTGGGCCTCGCCTGGGGAGCGGGGCTCGCGGGCCTGCGGCTCGGCCTGCTCGCCCTCGCCGAGGCCGTCCCCGGCGTCTGGCTCAGCCGGGCGGCCCTGGAGCTGCCGCTCTTCCAGCAACTGGGCAGCCCGCTGGCGGACGGCATCCTGCTCGCCGGCGGGGTGACGCTCGCCCTGGCGATCGCGGTACGGATCGTGCCCGTGCGCTGGGCCCCCGCCGCCGCCGCGGTGATCGCCGGCCTGTTCCTCAGGCCGCTACCGGTCGCCCCCGCCCTCGCCGGCATCGCCGTCAACGCCGCGTTCGCCATCCTGCTGATCCGGATCGGCCGGCGCCACGGCCTGACGGCCCTGCTGACCGCCTCGGTGTGCTCGCTGGCGCTGCCGTCGGCCGTCCTGGCGGCGAGATACCTCTACTGGATGCCGGTCGGCTTCGCCGTCTCGGCGGGGCTGTCGGCGGCGGTCGCCCTCCTGGGAGTGATCGGGATGTCGCGCTCCGGGGCCGCCGAGCGGCAGCGTCTGACGCCGCCGGCCTTCGTGCGCCGGATCGAGGAGGAGCGGCGCTTCCAGCACGAGATGGACCTGCTCGCCAAGATGCAGCGCGGCCTGCTGCCGCGCACGCTGCCGCGGATCGCCGGCTACGAGCTCGCCGCGCGCTCGATCATCGCCAACGAGGCCGGCGGCGACCTCTACGACGTGCTGGGCGACGACGAGGGATATCTCTGGATCGCCAACGGCGACGTGGCCGGGCACGGCTACTCCTGCGCCATCGCCCAGGCGATGATCAAGGCGTCCCTCGCCAGCCTCGTCGGTCGCGGCCGCACCCCGGCGGAGGTGCTGCACCGGATGGACCGCGTGCTGCGCGCCGCCGGTCCCACGCGGACCTTCACCAGCCTGCTCCTGCTACGGCTGCGGCCCGAGACCGGCGAGGGGGTGCTGAGCAACGCCGGCCACCCCTATCCCCTACTGGTGGCCGGCGGCGCGGTCGAGGAGATCCAGATCTCGGCCCTGCCGCTCGGCCAGGGACCCGCCCGGCGGTACGAGAACCGGGAGATCCAACTGCCCCCCGGAGGGTGTTTCGTCGTCTGCTCCGACGGCCTGTTCGAGGCCGCGGACGGCAACGGACGGGTCTACGGCTTCGAGCGCCTGCTCGAGGTGCTCGGCGACGCCGAAAGCCGGCCGGCGGAGAAGATTCTCGAGGCGCTGATCGAGGACTGGCGGCGCCACCTGCGCGCCACCCGGCCGCTCGACGACACGACGGTGATGGTGCTCAAACGCTCGGCGGGGCCGGCGGGGAAGGACGGCGGACGATGAGCGGCGAGCGCCGCCGCCTCTGGCTCGCCCTGGCCGGAGGCCTCGCCGTCTTCGCGATCGGAGCCGCCCTGGCGCTCTCCCTGCTGCCCGAGTGGCGGGCCGGACGCCCCGGCGATCCAGGCCTCTACGAGCGGGAGTTCCGCCGGATCGCCGCGCGGGCCGGACTTCCCCTCGCCGCCGGCCGGCCGGTGGTCACCCTGGCGACCGACGCCGGAGACTTCCGGGACACCTACCGGAAGCTCGGCGAGGGGGCCGCCGGCTGGATCGAGTCCACGCGGCGCGGAGTCCGCGTGCGGGTGCGGCAGGGGCTGCGGCGGCCGGGGGTGCGGTCGGCCCAGGAGCTGCGGGTGGACTTCTCGCTCGACGGGCGTCCCTGGGCCGTCGTCTGGGAGAATCCGAACAGCGCCCTCTTCCGGCCGACCGACCGCGCGCCGTTCGAGCGTCTCGGCGACAGCTTCGCCAGCTCGCTGCTGGCGCCGGGCGAGTCGCTCGCCGCCCCGGCGGAAGGGCGCCTGACGGGGAGCCCCGCCACCTGGAAGGCGATGAACTTCGCGGGCGCCGCGCCGCCGCAGACCCTGATGATCGGCATCACACCCCCGCAGTCGGTGTTCGCCGACCGCGAGGCCGGCTGGGTGGGATCTCCCGGCAGCCGGCCGGATGAGAGCGTCAAGAAGGCGCTCCTCTCGGGACTCCTCTGGCTGCCCATCGCCCTGGCCGTCGTCGGGATCTTCCTCTCGCTGCTCCTGCGCTCGCGCATCGACCTGGTCAACGGCGCGGCCCTCGGCCTGGTGGCCCTGCTCTCCGCGAGCCCCCGCTGGCTCAGCCGGTTCCTCTACGCCAATCCCTGGCTGACCGCCGTCGGCTGGACCTTCGCCGCGCCGGGCCGGGCGGTGGCGATCCTGCTGACCTGGTCGGCGGGCGAGTCGCTGCTGCGCGCCGTCCGGCCGGACTTCACCACCAGCCTCGACACCCTGCGGCACGGGCGCCTGGGGCCGCGCGGCGGCCGGGCCCTCCTCGTCGGCGTCGCGGGGGGCGCGGCGCTCGCCGGCCTCACGCTGGCCGCCTACGCCCTCGCCGCCGCCCTGCCCGGCGTCTCGCCGGCGGCGCCGAGCGTCAACCTGCCGCTCTTCCGCATCGACGGCGGCCCGATCCTCGACGGCATCTGGCTCGCCGCCGGGGTCACCCTGGCGCTGGCGCTCGCCGTCCGCTTCCTGCCGGCCCGCGGAGCGGCGTGGGGGGCCGCGCTCCTCGCCGGCTACGCCGCCGGTCCGCTCGCCCTCTTCCCCTACCCCGTGGAGCTGGCGGCGAACGTCGCCCTCTCCGGCCTGCTGGTCTGGATCTGCCGGCGCTTCGGGCTGACCGCCCTGCTGGCGGCCTCGATAACCCTCTACGCGCTTCCGGCTCTCCTCGTCTCCGGGCTGCATCTCGCCTCGATGCCGGGCGCTTTCGCCCTGATGGCCGGCCTCACCGCGGGCCTGGTCGCGCTCGGGTTCGTCGGGCTCTCGCGCCCGGAGGAGGTCGAGACCGAGCACATCCCACCGCCCCCCTTCATGCACCGTCTCGCCGAGGAGCGGCGGGTCCGCCACGAGGTGGACCTGCTGGCGCGGATGCAGATCGAGCTGCTGCCGCGGGAGATGCCGCGGCTGGCCGGTTACGAGATCGCCGCCCGTTCGGTGCTCGCCAGCGAGGCCGGCGGCGACCTCTATGATTTCCTGCGCGACGAAGCGGGGCGGCTGTGGATCGCCGCCGGCGACGTGGCCGGCCACGGCTACTCGTGCGCGGTGGCGCAGGCGATGATCAAGGCGGGCCTGCTGAGCCTCGTATCAACGGAGGCACCGCCGGAGGAGTCGCCGGACGGGGTGCTGCGCCAACTCGACCGGGTGCTGCGCGACGCCAGCGCGGACCACCACTTCACCAGCCTCGCCCTGATCCGGCTCGACCCGGCGACGGGCGACGCCGTGCTCGCCAACGCCGGCTACCCCTATCCGCTCGTGCTGGCCGGCGGCCAAGTCTCCGAGGTCGAGCTCCCCGGCCTCCCCCTGGGCCGCGGTCCGGCGCACGGGTATGCCGGCCGCGGGTTCCAACTGCCGGCCGGCGGCGTGCTCCTCCTCTGCTCGGACGGTCTCTCCGAGGCGCTCGACCGCAACGGCAACGCCTATGGCTTCGAGCGCGCCCGCGAGGTGTTGCGGGTGATGGGGCACCGCCCCGCCCTGGAGATCGTCGACGCCCTGCTCAACGACTGCCGCCGGCACCTGGGCGCCGAGGAGGCGCCGGACGACGTGACGGTGGTGGTGGTGAAGCGGGCGTAGCGGCCGTCGGCCGGCTTCAGCCCCGCTTGCGCTCCCGCCGCTGCCCGAACAGCATCTTCTGCTCCAGCAGTCCGCGCTGGGCGCGATAGAAGGCATCGAGGAAGCGGCGCGGCGGGACCTGCCAGCGCTCGCGCGGCCAGGCGATCTTGAGCTTGATCTTCTCTGCCACCTCGTCGAGGACGCGCCCGTCCAGGGTGCCCTCGTTGTCGCGCCGCAGGAGGTCCTCCAGTACCTGGAGCTCGTGGACGCCGTAGATATCGAGCTGCTCGCGGCTGAACGGAAACTCCTCGCCGGATGCCAGCGCCGGCGCCGACATCGGCGGGGAGGCCGCGGACCGCTGGACCGACGGGCGCGGCTGCGGTCCCCGGTCGGCGAGATCCGACAGCAGCACCGCCGCCGGCGCCTTGACCACCAGCGTGCCCGCCACCATGTCGCCGCAGCGCAGCCGGTCTTTGTTGAACAGCGGCATCAGGGCGAAGACGAGCAGCCAGACCAGGGAGAGGAGAACGCCCCAGCCCGGCGCCTCGGGAAGCGCCCGGTCAGGTGCGAGAAGCGCGGCGGCCGGCAGGAAGAACTCCAGGTTGCGCATCAGATTGCGCGCGAAGACCGCCTCCGCCGTCAGCGGCCCGCCGTCGCGCGAGATCACCCGCAACCCCGTCTTGCGCTTGCCGAAGGTGGCCCCGCCCCGGTGCACCTCGAAGTAGACGAAATAGAAGTTCCAGAGCAGGAAGCCGGCGAGGAGAGCGAACGAGAACCCCCAGCCCGGCCATCCCTACGGCGGAGCTGAAAGCCGCCAGCAGCCAGGCCAGCACCGTCCCGCCCACGATCACCAGCAGGTCGAAGAGGAACGCGCCGGCCCGGTCCCCCGCCGGCGCCACCACGAAGGGCAGCGACAGTCCCTCGGGGGTCAGGATCCGGTGGATGCGAGCCCGGTCGAGTGAGATCGCGTTCATGGATGCTTCTCTCCGGCATTGCCCCGCCCCACGGCGAGGAAGTACCAGCTCCAGAAGACCAGGGTGACGGCGGCGAGCGACCAGCGGACGGCGACGTCCTGGACCAGTTGCCTGAAGATGCCCTCGATCAACCCTGCTACCAGGAACATCACGACGGCGCCCACGGCCAGCACGGCGACCTCCCGGCCGCGCAGGGCAAGGTTGCGCAGCCGCGTGTGCCGCCCGGGGAAGACCAGCGCGGCGCCGATCGCCATGCCGGCCGCGCCGCACAGGCAGACGGCGCTGATCTCGGTAATTCCGTGGGGGAGCACCCAGGCCCAGAACTCCCCACCGAGCCCGCGCGACTGATAGAGCGCCGCCATCGCCCCCAGCGACAAGCCGTTCGAGAACAGCAGGTAGATCACCGGCACCCCGGCGAGGAAGCCGACGGCGAAGCAGAGCATGCCGATCTTCGAGTTGTGGGTGAAGAGGAAGGAGGCGAAGACGGAGAGCGGCCCCTGGCCGCCGCCGTAGAGGATCTCCCGCAGCTCCTTGGTGGAGGAGGCGGGCGAGCGCCCCTGGGCCATCCCGCCGACGAAGCTCGAGTAGCGCTCCGGGTCCGCCAGGGTCATCCGGTAGCCGACGAGGACGCCCAGCCCGAGGAGCAGGAACGAGGCGATCACGAAAACGGCGTACCGGCGCACCGCCCCGGGGAAGCCGGCACGGAAGAACTCCTCCGCCGCCTCCCCCGCCCGCCGGCGGGCGCCGTAGACGCAGATGTAGGCACGGCCCACCAGGGCGTTGAGGTAGTCGAGCAGGTTCTTGTCCAGGCTGATCGCGGTGGCCACGGAGAGCGCGCTGACCGCGCTGCGGTAGAGGACCGGCAGGCGGTTGAGCTCGTCCGCGGTCAGATCCTTCAGGCCTTTCTTGTCCACCCGCCCGAGCAGGCTCTCGAGCTCCCGCCAGGCGGCCTCCCGCTCGCGGCGGAACTGGGCGGACTTGAGCACGAAGTCGGACATCGTCAGATCCTCTCCCGCCGTTTGATGTCCAGATAGGTGTTGATCAGCCGCGAGGTCACCGCGTCCGGGGCGGCGTCGATTGGGTAGATCCCCAGCCGGCGCAGGCGCCGCAGCACCACCTCGCGGTCGCGCAGGAGCCCGCCCGCCACCACGGCACGGTTGAGCTCGAGCAGCCCCGCGGGGACGGCGGCGGCGGTGGCGGCGAGCCCCGGGTCCTGGAGGGCCACGAAAACCACCACGTGGCGTTTGGAGAGCCGGTCGAGGTTCTCCACCATCAGCTCGGCGGAGACGGTGTCCACGAAGTCGGTCAGCACCACGATCAGCGACCGCCGGGAGAGCCGCTGGCCGATCGAGGTCAGGCCGAGAGTGAAGTTGGTGTCGCGGTCCGAGTAGTCCACCTGGGCCGCCACCTGGCTCAGGACGTCGAAGCCGCGCAGTCCCCCCTTCGGCTCGACGAAGAGGCCGAGGCGGGCGTCGAAGGTGGCGAGGCCGACGCGGTCCCCCGCCCGCAACGAGACGTAGGCGAGCAGCAGCGCCGCGTTGACGGCGTGGTCCACCTTGGGGATTCCCGCCAGCGGCTCGCACATCAGGTGGCCGGTGTCGATCGCGATCACCACCTGATGGTTGCGCTCGGCCCGGAACTGGCGCGCCACCAGCTTCTTGTGGCGGGCCGACGCCTTCCAGTCGATCGACCGGTGGTCGTCTCCGGGGGCGTGCTCGCGCAGCGAGTCGAACTCGGTGCCGTCCCCCTTGTAGCGCTCGATCTTCAGGCCGGCCCGGAACTCCCGGTCATTGAGGAAGCGCAGCGCCACCGCCTTCACCGGCCGGAGGTTGGGCACCACCGGCGCCTGCCGTTTGAGGTCTACCCGCGCCACCGAGTCCACCAGCCCGAGCGGCCCGGAGAACCGCACCCAGGCGCGCTCGACGACGATCCTCCCCCGCCGGGTGGGGACGAGCCGGAAGCGCAGGCCGGCGCCGTCCGCGGCGGCGCGGCCGCGCTGCGGCGGCTGCGGCGCCAGCCGGTCCGAGAGATCGACCGCAACGGTGACCGCCACCGGCCGCGGGGACGGCACCCGCACGGTGAGCAGGGCCTCGCTCTCCTCGCCGATGTAGAGCGTCCCCGGCATCTCGACCGAGCAGGCGACCGTGCGGCGGCGCGGCGCCCACAGCACGTCGGCCCCCATCGCCAGCGCCAATAACCCCAGATAGACCGGCCAGAGCGCCCACAGCCGGGCGTGCACGGCCACCGGCAGCAGGGCCACCGGAAGGCCCAGCGCGGCGAGCAGGATGGCGCGGCGGGACGGTCGCATATCCTTTCCTTACCTTACCTCGTCCTTACCTCGGTGCCGGCACCTGGCCGAGGATCTGGTCGAGCACCTGGTCCGCTCCCAGGCCGTCCACCTCGGCGCTGGGCGAGAGCACCACGCGGTGGCGCAGCAGCGGCTTGAAGATCCCCTTGACGTCGTCCGGGATCACGAACTCGCGCCCGTCGAGCACGGCCACGGCCCGCGAGGCGGCGGCCAGCATGTTGGCGGCGCGCGGGCTGGCGCCGAACTGCAGGGCCGGGTGGTGGCGCGTCGCCCGGATGAGGTCGACCACGTAGGCGACCGTCTCGTCCGCCAGGCGGATGCCGGACACCACCTGGCGCACCCAGGTGATGAAGCGCAGGTCGCAGAGCGGCGCAAGGCCTAAGCTCTCCAGGTTCGGCATCGCCGTCTGGTGGCCGTGGGTCCTGACCATGGTCAGCTCCTCGTCGCGGCCGGGATAACCGATCAGGATCTTGAACAGGAAGCGGTCGAGCTGCGCCTCGGGCAGCGGATAGGTCCCCTCCTGCTCGATCGGGTTCTGGGTCGCCACCACCATGAAGCCGGACGACAGCGGGTGCGAGGTGCCATCGATGGTGATGGTGCGCTCCTGCATCGCCTCGAGCAGGGCCGCCTGGGTCTTCGGCGGCGTGCGGTTGATCTCGTCGGCGAGCAGGAATTCGGTGAACAGCGGCCCCTTGGTGAGGGTGAAGGCGTTGGTCTGGAAGTTGAACAGGTTGGTGCCGATCAGGTCCCCCGGCATCAGGTCGGGGGTGAACTGGACCCGCTTGAAGTCGAGCTTGACGCAGGCGGCGAAGGAGCGCGCCAGCAGGGTCTTGCCCGTCCCCGGCGGCCCCTCGAAGAGCAGATGCCCCTCGGAGACGAGCGCCACCATCATCAGGTGGACCGCCTCCTCCTGGCCGATGATCACGCGGCCGATCCGCTCCCGGAGGGCCTCGCCCAGCTCACGAACCTTCTCAATCGCCATGCGTCATCTCCCCTCGCCAGTCATGAAGTTGCCGGGCGATCCGCGCCGCCCGCTCCTCGCCGCGCCGCCCCGGGGGCAGCTCCTGGAAGCTCCGCTCCAGGGCGGCGAGATCGAGCCCCTGGCCACGGCGGTCGGCGAGCCGCTGCAGGCGGGCCAGCCGCTCGCTCTCGGCCAGATCCGGCGGCAGGAAGTAATGGGCGGCGACGGCCCGCGTCGTCGCCGCGAAGTAGCGCTGCAGGCTGTCGGCGGCGTGGCCGCCGCTCGCCAGCAGCTTCGCCGTGTTGTCGATCAGGGTCTCCTTGCCGGCGGCGAGCGCGGTGGGCGGCGGCAGCGGCTTGCCGAACCGCCCCATGCCCGCCCAGAGGACGACACCGAGCAGCAGGAGCGACTGCAGCGTCGCGAGCGCCAGAGGGAAGCGCAACGCCTCGGCGAGCAGGCCCGAGGCGCGGTGGAAGCCGTGGATCGTCTCGTCGAAGACGACGCCGGCCGCGCCCAGGTCCCAGGTCAGAAAGCCGTAGACCGCCGCGGCGTTGTCCCCCCGGCCGAGCCCCTGGTTGTTGAGGAGGTCCGGATCGGCGATCAGATAGACCGGCGGCTCCGTCTCGAGCCGGCCGATGAGCAGGCCGCCGGGACACCCCAGGATCGCTGCCAGGCCGGGGACGGGCTTGAGGAGCTGAAGGTGAACGGCGGCGATGCCCAGCTCCGGCCGGGAGAGCCCCTCGCCCGGCGAGCAGCGCTGCCCCTTGGGGACGCGAACCACCTCGATCTTCTTTGCCTCCTCGCCGAGAGCGCTCGCGGCGCGCCCGACTCGGGAGAGCGGCAAGAGCTCCACTCTGGAGAGCCACTCGGGCTTCTGCTTCGAGGGTGACCCCGCGGCCCACTTGGGGAGGACGAGCACCAGCGGCGCGCCGAGCTTCCCGGCCTCCCGGCTCAGCTCCTTTAGCCGGCTCGTATCCAGCGGCTCGGCCAGGATGAGCGGGTGCTTGGGTCCCAATCCGCCCCCGGACGGGGCCTGGCGGGAGACCACGCCGAGCCCCATGGAGCGCAGGAAGTCGGCGAGCCCCCGGTGCCCGAGCGCGCTGTAGCTGAAAGTGTTGGCCTCGGGCGTGGGGCGCCGCTCCAGGTCCTGTCCGTAGACGCCGAGCAGCACGTAGGCGACGAACGAGACGGCCACGCTGCCGATCAGCCAGCCGAGCCCCCGGCGCGAGAAGCCCCCCTCGAGCTCGGGCGTCTCGTCCGCCGCGCCGGCGAAAACGGGCTCCGTCACGCCGGTCTCCTCTCGGCGGCGCGGCTATCGCGGATAACGTCGCGGAAGCGGGTGAGGTTGCGTTCCCACTCCTCCGGCCCCACGGCGGCGCCGCCGAAGAGCGACAGCTCCACCGTGCGCACCAGCTCGGTGAACGCCTCCCGCGTCTCGGGGCCGAGCGGCAGCAGGCGCACCAGCTCACGGCTGGTGCGGGACGGCGGGACGGCCGTCCGGGAGCGCTCGGCGAAGTGGCGGATCGCCGCCAGCAGCAGGGCGTGGACCGCCTCGGCGTAGCGCCCTTCGGCGGCCAGCCGGGAGGCGTCCTCGAAGGCGGGCTCCGGCTCCGGACCGGTCGCCGCCGGATCGGCCGCGGGGCCGGTCTCCGGGCCGGCGCTCCCACGCCGCCGCTCCACCGTGGTCCGGACGACCCAGACCGCGATCAGGGCGACCACCACCACCAGGAGGACGACGAAGACCAGCCTGGAGAGCGCGGCGCCGGCACCCAGGACGGGCAGCGAGATGGAGGGCAGAGCCCCCCCACGGAAAGACCGCGACCGCGCTGGCAAGTCGGAGTCCGGGGAATCCGGATGAGCGGGCAGCGCCCGCTGGTAGCGGGAGTCGGCGAGCACCGCCCGCGCCCTGGCCTGAACCCCAACCTCAGGGGTGGAGCCCGCGGCGACCGCCGGCGCGGCCGCGAGAGCGGCGCCGGCGAGGAGCAGAGCCGGGAGGAGACGACGCCTCCCGGCCCGGCGCTCAGGCGAAGACCGAGGCGACCTGGTCAACGTCGATCGATTCTTTGAGGTCACGCAGGCGGTAGTACATCACGGCCGATGCCGTCGACGAGAGCCCCACGACCAGCAGGCTCGTCACGCCGGAGACGAGCAGGTGCAGGATCGGACTCCTCGCGGTGGCGAGGGTGACGAGGAGGGTGGACCCGATGTTGAGGACTACGAGCACGAAGAGCACGCCGAAGACGTCCCAGCGCATGCCGTCCGTCAGATAGGTGCTGCGGCTCATCGACTCGGAGACGCCGGTGCGCTCGGTGACCGCGGCGGGGAGCGACACCGCCCAGCGGACCGCCAGCAGGATTCCGGGGACGACGCAGACGAGCAGACCGAGACCGATCAGGAGTCCTTGCACAATGGCGAGCCCGAGGATCGGCAGCAGCGCCGACAGGCCGCGGCCCAGACAGTCGCCGATCGAGGTGTCCTTGCCGCGCATCTGCTGGAAGACGCCGTAGGTGATCGCCCCGGTCGCGATGTAGGGGCAGACGATCGCGGGAACGAGGAGCAGCAGGAGCGGGACCAGGGCCGCCGCCGACCCGGGGATCGTTTTCGCCGCGATGCTGTAGCCCTCCACGATGAAGAGAGGCGAAAGGGCGATCGCCGTCAGCACGACGAACGGCAGGAAATTGGCGAAATAGACGGAGAAGGTCTGGCTCAGGACCTCGCCGACCCCGAAGGTGCTCCGGGACACGCCGAAAGCCGGAGCCGGGGACACGCTCCGCGCAGGCGGAGACATCGGCGGACCGCCGTAGACCGTGCCGCCGCCGGCCGCGGCCGGCGGGGGATCTCCGTAAACCGTTCCGAGGGTGGGCATGACCGCCGTGGAGTCCGGCGGAGGGAGTGGGGGCGGCGCGGCCAAGACCGGGGGCCTCAGCGCGGCGGTTCCCAGAGCGGGTCCCTTGTAGCGGCCGACGATGACGCCGCACCGCGCGCACTCCGGCTGGTCGGGCTGCTCGAATCCACACTTGGGGCAGATCATGGCGGCGCTCCTCCGTTTCCAAGAGTTGTCGCGCGCCGGCATTTCATTTCACCGGTGCGGCGGTAATCCTGTTCGGTCGCAGTGCCCTGGATCGTAGACCGCCGCCGGGGGAGCGTCAAGGAAGCGGGGGGCTCGCCGCGAGGTGCCCCGGAAAGCCGGCGCGGAGGCACCTACCTCTTTGAGGCGCCCGGCCCTCCCGCCGGCGCGCCGACGCGAAACAAGGAGCCTGAAGCCATGAAGACACGCGCAGCCCTTCTCCTCCTGCTGGCCCTCTTCGCCCTGATTCCCTGCGCTCTCGCCGCCGGGAGCGTCCCCAGCCCATCTTCTGCGCCCGCCCCGGCCGACGCGGACTTCCTGGCATCCTTGTCGGGACCGGGCACCTCCCCGACCGATCTGCCGCCCGTCCCTGCCTTCATGACCGGCTGCACCAGCAGCGCCCAGTGCCCGAGCGGACAGATCTGCTGCCTCGCCTGCGGCTATGCCGGCTGCGAGCGCAGGGCCTGCTTCGCGACCAAGACCTGCCCGCACTTCCCGTAGAGGCCGTCAACCCAGGCGCGCGGAGCGCGCCTGGGTCCCGCGCGCCTTCTCTGATCGGGTAGCATCTTCCCATGCCCTCCAACCCGCCACCCTACGCCCTCCCCGCCGGGACGGACATCGGTCACGTCCATCTCAAGGTGTCCGACCTCGACCGCGCGCTGGAGTTCTACTGCGGCGTCCTCGGCTTCGAGCTCACCTCGCGCTTCGGGACCCAGGCCGCCTTCGTCTCCGCCGGCGGCTATCATCACCACATCGGCCTCAACACCTGGGAGAGCCGGGACGGCTCGCCTCCGCCGCCCGGCCGCACCGGCCTCTACCACGCCGCGATCCGGTATCCGACGCGCCAGGCGCTGGCGGCCGCCGTCCAGCGCCTCCTCGACTCCGGAGTCGAGCTCCAGGGCGCTGCGGACCACGGCGTCAGTGAGGCGATCTATCTGGCCGACCCGGACCAGAACGGCCTCGAGCTCTACTGGGACCGGCCGCGCGAGCAGTGGCCGCGGTCACCGGATGGGTCGCCGGCCATGTACACCGAGCGCCTCGACCTCGAAGACCTGCTGCGAACCGTGGCGGAGTGACGAAGGAGTGACAGCCGATCTCATTGGGAGTAGCATCGTCGGAAGTCCTCATTTCTCCTTTGACAGAGCCTGATGTCCTCACTGTGCCCCGCCGAGGCGGGCGAGAAAGGATGCACCGATGGCAAGTCGCTTTCAATCCGGAGGGGCGGCGGTCCTCGTCGCCGCAGCGTTCCTGGCCGTGGCCGCCCGGCCCGCGGCCGCCCAGCTCCAGTTCTCCTCCGCCGACGGCAGCCAGAGCGTCAAGCTCGGCGTCCTCGGCCAGATCCAGGCCGAGAGCATCGACAACGCCGACGCCAAGGCGGACAGCTCGAACAACCTCTTCCTGCGCCGCCTGCGCCTGATCGGCAACTTCAAGCTGTCGGACAAGCTCACGGTCTTCGTCGACACCGACGCGCCCAACCTCGGCAAGGGCAACCCGGACGGCACCAAGAACAACGCCGACATCTTCATCCAGGACTTCGTCGTCACCTACGCCTTCAGCAAGGAATTCCAGCTCGACGGCGGCATGCTGCTGATGGCGCAGAGCTACAACCACAACCAGTCGGCGGCCACCCTGATGGCGCTGGACTTCGGCCCCTACACCTTCGTCGAGTCGGTGCCGCTCACCGCGCGCACCGGCCGGGACTACGGCGTCCAGGCCCGCGGCTATCTCGGCGACGACCATCTCGAGTACCGCGCCGGCGTCTTCCAGGGGGTCCGGGGGGTGAACAACACGAACTCCTTCCGTTACGCGGGGCGGCTCGCCTACTACGTCTTCGGCCCCGAGACCACCTACTTCTACCGCGGCACCTCGCTCGGCAAGACGCAGACGCTCTCGATCGGCGGCAGCTTCGACCGCCAGCAGGACTACAAGTCCTACGGCGCGGACCTCTTCTGGGACCAGCCGGTCGCCGGCGGCGACGGCCTGACCCTGCAGGCCGACTACCAGAAGGTGGACGGCGACGTCTTCATCCCCACACTGCCCAAGCAGACCAACTCGATGGTCGAGGTCGGCTACTACCTCCACGCCATCCACCTGCAGCCCTACCTCCAATACGCCCGGCAGAACTTCGACGCGGTCACCCGGCCGGACGAGAAGCGTACGCAAGGGGGGCTCGCCTACTACTTCAACGGCCACAACTCGAACCTCAAGCTCGCCCTGACCAAGATCGACAAGGACGGCGCGAAGAAGCGCAACCAGATCCAGCTCCAGTACCAGGTCTTTGCCTTCTAGGTCTTTGCCTTTAGGTCTTTGCCAATCAACTGACCGCAAAGGGGGGATTCCATGAGCGTTGCGACCGCTACCGACTCGCCCGTCCTCCAGGTTTCGCCCCAGGAGGAGCGGAAGGTCATCTTCGCCTCCTCGCTGGGCACGGTGTTCGAGTGGTACGACTTCTATCTCTACGCGACCCTGGCGCCGTTCTTCGCCGCCCTCTTCTTCCCCAAGGGCAACGACACCGCGGCCCTCCTCTCCGCCTTCGCCACCTACGCGGCCGGCTTCCTGGTGAGGCCGTTCGGCGCCCTGGTGTTCGGCCGCCTGGGGGACCTGGTGGGCCGCAAGTACACGTTCATGGTGACCATCATCGTGATGGGCGCCTCGACCGTCGCGGTGGGATGCCTCCCCAAATACTCCACGATCGGCGTCCTGGCGCCGATCCTCCTGGTGACGCTCCGCCTGCTCCAGGGCCTAGCCCTCGGCGGCGAGTACGGGGGGGCCGCGACCTACGTCGCCGAGCACGCCCCCGCGGGCCGGCGCGGCTACGCCACGAGCTGGATCCAGACCACGGCGACCGTCGGCTTCTTCCTCTCGCTCCTGGTCATCCTGCTCTGCCGCGTCAAGATGAGCCCCGACGCCTTCAAGGACTGGGGCTGGCGGGTGCCGTTCTGGGTCTCGGCCGTGCTCCTCGTCATCTCGATCTACATCCGGTCCCGGTTGAACGAGTCGCCGGTCTTCCAGCGGATGAAGGCGCAGGGCAAGGGCTCGACGTCGCCGCTGCGCGACAGCTTCATGCGGTACCCGAACAACAAGTACGTTCTGCTCGCCCTGTTCGGCGCCGCCGCCGGGCAGGGGGTGGTCTGGTACACGGGACAGTTCTACGCTCTCTTCTTCCTCACCATCACCCTCAAGCTCGACTGGCTGAAGGCCTACATCCTCGTCGGGGCCGCGCTCCTGCTGGCAACCCCCTTCTTCGTCCTCTTCGGCAGCCTGTCCGACCGCATCGGCCGGCTGAAGATCATCCTCGCCGGCTGCCTGCTCGCGGCGCTCACCTACTTCCCGCTGTTCCACGGGCTGACCCACGCCATCAACCCGGCGCTGGAGGAGTTCCAGAGCAGCCATCCTGTGAGCGTGGCGGCCACCGACTGCCATTTCCACGTTTTCGTCTTTCCGGGCACCAAGTTCACCGACTGCGACAAGGCAAAGGATTTCCTTACCAAGTCGGGGCTGTCGTTCACCTCGCAGCCCGCCGAGCCCGGCCAAGCGGTGACGACGCGGATCGGCAACACCACGCTGAACGGGTGGAACGAGGACCAGTACAAGGCCGCCCTGAAGACGGAAGGCTACCCGGCGGCGCCCGACCCGGCGCGGACCGACTACTTCATGGCTTTCCTGATCCTCTGGATCATGGTGCTCTACGTGACCATGGTCTACGGCCCGATCGCCGCCTTCCTGGTCGAGCTGTTCCCGACCAAGATCCGCTACACCTCGATGTCCTTCCCCTACCACATCGGCAACGGCTGGTTCGGCGGCATGCTGCCGCTCCTCGCCACCGCCATGGTGGCCAAGGCCGGCAACATCTACTACGGCCTCTGGTATCCGGTGATCGTCGCGGTGCTGACGGTGGTGATCGGCGCGCTCTTCCTGCGCGATACGAAGGACCAGTCGATCGTCGACTGACCGAAGCGCGCCGCCGCGCCGCCGTACCCCGCCGGGCCCCGAGGCCCGGCGGTTCTGTTTCAGGCTCAGGTGGGAGTGGCGATCCTGGAGATCTCGGGCAGGTGCTCCTGGGCGATCTGGACGAACAGGTCCACGATCCGGGAGTCGAACTGCGTGCCGGCCGCCTCGCGGAGACGGCGGAAGGCCTCGTCGATGGGCAGGGAGTCGCGGTAGGACCGGCCGGACATCATCACGTCGAAGGCGTCGACGACCGAGACGATGCGGGCGCCCAGCGGGATCTCCTCTCCCGCCAGCCCGGCCGGATAGCCCTGGCCGTCCATCCGCTCGTGATGGTGCAGCACGAAGAGGCTCACCCGCTCGAACCCGGGGAGCAGGCGGAGGATGGCCCACCCATAGTCGGGGTGCTTCTTGACCTCCTCGTACTCTTCCGGCGTCAGCTTCCCGGGCTTCTGCAGGATGTGCTGCGGCACGCCCACCTTGCCGATGTCGTGCAGCAGCGAGGCGATCTCGATGTCGCGCAGCTCCCGCTCGCTGAACCCGAGCTGCTGGGCCACCCGCATCGCCCACTCCGCCAGCCTCGTCCCGTGCACGCCGGTGTGGAGCTCGGTCAGGTCGAGGATGGTGGTCAGGCTGCAGACGAAGGCGGAGGCCATCCGGCTCAGCTCCGACTCGAGCTGCTTGACCCGCAGGGCGGGGGCGACCTCGGAGTCCGGTCGCGGCGCCGCCGCCGTCTGCAGGAGCCAGGGGAGCCGCTGGTCGAGCTGGATCACGCCAGATCCTCCAACGGCTCGTCTCCGGGGCGCTCGGTCATCCGGCGATCGAGCGGCACCTCGACCAGCCGCCCGCCGGTGAGCGGCAGGCAGAGCTGCATGTCCGGGCGCGGCTCGATGGTCATCTGGAACTCGCCGAACGAGTTGGTGCCGGTGCTCGCCAGGACCTCCCCGCCGCCGAACAGGAGGACGGGCAGCGGCGACACCGGGCGCAGCGGATCGCCGAGATCGGCGAGCTGCCCCACGAGCACCGCCTGGGTGCCGCGCGGAGCGCGATCGATCCGCAAGTCGAGAAACATGTTCTCCGCCTGATACAGGAGATGCCGGCTGGTGACGTCCCGGCGCCGGACCCCTTCGTTCAGGGGGTTCTTGGCGGTGTCGAGCACCAGGCGCACGGGCAGGCGCGTCCGTCCTTGGAGCAGGCTGTCGTAGAAGAATTCCATTCGCGCTCTCCAATTTCTCTCTAGGAGGTCAGGGCGGTCGATTCGAACTCGAAGGTCAGGATCACGGTCTGACCCGGGTCGAGCCGCGGCGCGGCCGGGCCGCTGCCGGAGCCGAAGGGGAGCTGCGCCCCCGGGCCCGGCGTGAGCCGGTCGAGGATCTTGCTGCCGTTCCACTGGATCGACTTGAGACCGCCGTTGGCGGCCGGCCAGGAGAGGTTGAGCTGGCTGAGCGGCAGCGGCACGGAGCCGGTGTTGGTGATCTGCCAGGTGACCTTCCTGTCGGCGAACTGGAGCTGGGTCGCCGGCTGGGCGGCGCACGCGTCGGCCGGCGGCGGCGGGTAAGCCGTGGCGCAGCCGCCCGAGAAGGTCAGCCCGACGGCGTAGGCGGCGCGCGCCGGCCCGTCGTACAACAGCCCCCCCTTGAGCCCCTTCACCGCGGCCGCGAAATCGGCCCGCCCGAAGCCGGCGGTGCCATCCGGGACGCCCACCACCGGCACGGCGTTGGAGAGCGCCTGGCTGGCCAGATAGAAGTCGGTCGCGTCCGGCTCCTTCTGGCGGTTGTTCTTGCCGGCGAACAGGGCGGCGACGCCGCTGATCCAGGGCGCCGAGAAGGAGGTGCCGGAGACCAGCGCCCAGCCGCCGCCGGGGTAGGTCGTCACCACGTCCTCGCCCGGCGCCGCGATGGTCACCAGGTCGCTGCCGTAGTTGGAGAAGACGCTCAGGTGGTCGTCCATGGTGGTCGAGGCCACACCCACCACGTTGCCCAGGGCCGCCGGATAGACCATCACCTGCCGGCCGTCGTTGCCGGCGGACGACACGCAGACGATGCCGTGGTCGGCCGCGTAGTTGACGGCCCGCATCAGCTCCGGCGAGAACTCCTCGACGCTGAAGCTCATGTTGATCGCCGTCACCCCCTGGTCGACCGCGTAGTAGATGGCGCGGATGACGTCCGAGACCTGGCCGCTGCCGCTGCCGTCGAAGGCCTTCAGGGGGAGGATCTTGGCGTCCGGCGCCACGCGGTGGATCACCCCCGCCACCATGGTGCCGTGGCCGAAGGCCGGCGGCACGGCGGACGGATCGAGCTGTGAGACCTGCGTCGAATCGAGCACGGCCACGGTCGAGGCGTTGAGCGGCAGGACGCTGCTGGCGCCGAGGATGGCCCGCGTCCGCTGGCCGAGGATGGCCCGCGTCCGCTGGTCGAGCACGTCCTTCCACTCCGAGGGGTCGGCCTGGTCGTGGATGAAGTCGTAGCCGGGCAGCAGGGAGCCCTGCAGCAGCGGGTGGCCGGGGTCGACCCCGGAATCGATCACGGCGATCACCGCGCCGGCGCCGCGCGAGCTCTTCGCCGCCTCGTCGACGCGCAGCACCGTCGCCGCCGCCTGCTGGACGTAGGCCCGCCAGACCATCTGCGGGGTGCCGTCGGGGTTGGTGCCGAAGGGGACCTCGATCGCCGTGTCGATCAGGTCGCGGCCGCCCAGGCACACGCTCATGATCCGCCCGTTGGCGCCGGGCCAGGTCAGCGCGATGCTGCTCAGGGTGAGGAGCTGGCCGCCGGCGTTGGTGAGCTGGAAGGTGATGTCGCCTTTCTTGCCGGCCTGGAAGACCTGGCGGACGGCGGTGGCCGGCGCCCCCTCGGCGAAGGCCAGCGTCAGCCGGTAGTCGGGCGGGTTCGAGCTCGGCGGATTCTGGAAGGTGAACGCGAGCTGGGCCGTCGCGCCCGCCTTGATCTGGCGGTCGGTCACCGCCCCGAGCCAGTAGGAGTCGATGGCGCCGCCGGGCGGCACCAGCCGGGAGGCCTGCGCCACCTCGCCGAGGATCGCCCGCGTGCGCTGCTGGAGGCTCAGGCCCTGGTAGGTCTCGGGCAGCGAGGCGAGGACCGCGGGCTCCATGCCGACGACGCCGGGAGTCGCGGCCTCGACCTCCTGGATCAGCGAGTCGGGCGAGACGCCCTGCGGCGCCCGCACCAGATAGACGCTGCGGCCGAGGGGGTCGGGAGAGGCGACGACCACCCGGATCACCTGCAGGCCGTGGCTCTGCGCGACCCCGTCGATGCTCGACGCCGGGACCCGCAGCAGGAAGTCGTTGGTCGCCGGCCGGGGCGCGTTGCGGGCCGCCGCCGCCAGCGCGCCGCTCAGCAGCAGGGCGAGGAGGAGGGATGCCGGGCGAAAGGTGGAAGCGCGCATCAGGGTTTCTCCAGCTCGTCGAGAGCCTGCTTGACGTCGATCCGCCCGTGGCCGCTGCTCGCCGCTCCGGGTCCGTGCACGGGCAGCGAGTGGGCCAGGGCGTCCACGGAGAGGAAGTAGTTGGTCCGCGACGGCTGCTGGTCGGCGTGGTTCTTGTTGACGAAGAGGGCGACGGCGCCGCTCACCCAGGGCGCGGAGAAGGAGGTGCCGGAAACCATCGCCCAGCCGCCCCCCGGATAGGTGGTGATGATGTCCTCGCCGGGCGCCGCCACGGTCACCAGGTCGTCGCCGTAGTTCGAGAAGTCGCTCAGGTAGTCGCGCGCGGTGGTCGAGGCGACCCCGATGGCATCGCCCAGGCCGGCGGGATAGACCATCGTCTCCAGGCCGTCGTTGCCCGCCGAGGCGACGCAGGTGACGCCGTGGCGGGCCGCGTAGTTGACCGCCCGCAGCAGCTCCGGCGAGAAAGCCCCGACGCTGAAGCTCATGTTGATCACCTGCGCCCCGTGGTCGACGGCGTAGTAGATGGCCCGCACGATGTCGTACAGGCTGGCGTCGCCGTTGGCGTTGAACGCCTTGAGCGGCATGATCCTGGCCGCCGGCGCGGCGCGGTGGACGACGCCCGCCACCATGGTGCCGTGGCCGAAGTCGGGAGGGATCGTGGAGGGGTCGATCGTCGACGCGCTGTTCAGCACCACCGTCGCCGACGAGCTGAGCTGGGTGGCTTGAGCGCCGGCGAGCGGCGTGCCCGCCTGCTGGCCGAGGATCGCCCGCGTCCGCTGGTCGAGCAGGTCTCCCCACTCCGAGCCGCTCCCCGGCAGGTCGCGGGTGAAGTCGTAGCCGGGGACCAGGGCGTCGTGCAGCACCGGATGGTCGGGATCGACGCCGGTGTCGATGATCGCCACCACCCCGGCGCCGAGGAACGAGGCGTTCGCCTCCGGCAGCCGCAGCAGGGCGGCGGCCGGCTGCCGCACGTAGGCGTTCCACAGCCGCTGGTTGCCGAAGGTGACCTCGGTGCGGTCGGTGAGGGCGCCCAGGATGGCCCGCGTGCGCTGGTCCAGCTTGACCTCGCTCCCCGTCTCCGGGACCGAGGCGAGCACCAGCGCCTCGACGTCGAGGGCGCCCGGCTCGCTGTTGCGCACCTCCTGGAGCACGGCCTCGGGCGAGGCGCTCTGGGCGGCGCGCACCAGGAGCACCGCCTGGCCGGCGTCGGGCGGCCCCAGCCGCTCCACCACCTGCAGCCCGTGGCGCTGCGCGATGGCGTCCGCCTCGGCGGCGGACGCGCGCAGGATGAAATCGTTGGTGTCCGGCTTCTTGCCTCCCGCCTCGGCGCGCGCCGCCAGCAGGACTCCGAGCAGAACCCAGAAAAATCGCGTAGTGAGTCTCATCATCCCTCGGCTCTCAGGAAGTCACGCATCCGCCACCCCGACAGAGAACGACGACGACTGTTTCCACAACTGTGCTGCGATACGGCGATCGCAATTCTAGCAAGTTCCGTACCAGATTGCGAGATTCCGGGGGACGGCGCCGCCTTCCCGCCTTCATCGCCGAAACTTCTTCCGCGACGGGTCCCCGAGCGGCCGGAGGCCCCGGAAATTCTTACGAACGGCGATAAATTTCTTGCATGCCCGGCGGGGTTGCCGGCGGATCGAGCGCGAAGGGCTTGCCGACCAGGACGAAGGGGGCCCAGTAGTAGGGATGGGGGTAGGACTCGCGCAGCTCGCGCATGGCGAGCCGGGCGGCGCGGGCGCGGTCCCCCTGGCGCGCGAGCTGGCGGTAGAAGATGGACATGAACTCGGCCGTGCTCTGGTCGTGGACGTCCCATAGGGTGACCATGGCCGAGCGCGCTCCGGCGTAGAGCAGGCCGCGGGTGAGGCCGATCAGCTCGTCGCCGCTCTCCACCACGTTGAGCCCGGTGCCGCAGCCGCTCAGCACCACCAGCTCGGCGCCGAGCTCGAGCTGGTAGAGGTCGAACAGGGTCAGCCGCGAGCCGCCGAGCTGGATGGCGGAGAACATCGGGTTGTCCTGGCGGAAGAAGCCGTGGGTGGCGATGTGCACCAGCCGGGCGCCGGGGCCCGCGGCGCGCAGCCGCTCCTCGGTGGCCTCCTCGCCCAGCAGGAGCTCGGCGCCGGGGAGGGTGGCGGCCACCGCCCGCACCTCGGCCAGGATGTTGGGGGTCAGCCGGTCGGGGATGCCCAGGATCAGCGATCCCTGGCCGGGCGCGGCCTCGCGGGCGCAGCAGAGGGCGAAGACGCTGGCGCTGGGGGCGTAGGAGACGGTGAAGCGGTCGATCACGTAGCCCTCGCCGTCGTGCAGGGCATGGAAGGGGAGGTAGTGGAGCGACCCGTGGGGGACCACCACCAGGTGCTCCGCCCCCTCCAGGAGATCGGCCACCGGGACCAGGAGCTCGGCGTGGAGCTCGGCGAGGTGGGCGCGGGTCGCCTCCTGGATCTGGGCGGCGAAGGTGCGGCAGTAGTCGGGGCCGAGCCGGAACTTCGAGAGCTGGAACTGGAGCAGCCGCTGGATCTCGCGCACCCGCTGCGCCGAGGTGATCGGCCGCACCTCCAGCAGGTCGGAGCCGACGACCGCGGCATAGAGGATGTCGCGGGCCTCGTAGTACTCGACGATCAGGGTGTCCGGCGGGATGGCGGCGCGGATCTCGTCGAGGTCGAGCGTGGCCGCGGTCTGCAGTGAGCCGAACTCGGCGTCGGCGGTGCGCAGCTCGCTCAGCGTCTCGAGGAGCTTCGACTCCTGGCCGCGGCTGAGCAGGCGCAGCTCCTCGACCCGGGAGCGGGTGCCGCCGGCGGCGCCGGCGCCGGCCGTCTCCAGGGAGGGGGGCGCCTGCAGCTCGTGCACGTCGATCTGCCGGTAGTACCAGTTGAGCTCCTCGCGCAGCCGCCGCATGCGGTCCACCAGCTCGCTGTGGGTGGAGCGCGAGGCCGGCAGCGACTGGGCGCGGAAGGCGATCAGGTCGGCGAGGCTCCGCGACTTGGCCTGCTCGATGTAGGTGAAGGCGGCGCGCTGCTCGGCGGGCGTGGGCTCGCCGGCCAGGGTGATCGCCACCAGGCTGCGGTAGAGCTCGGTCTTGTCGCGGAAGAAGGAGATCTTCAGCTCCTCCCGGTGCAGATGGGTGCGCAGGCTCTCGAGCAGGGCATGGGCGAAGCGGTAGGCGTCGAGGGCGGCGGCGCGGTCGCCGAGCGCCTCCTCGCTCTGGCCGAGGACGAGCCAGGCCTTGGCGCTGGAGGCCGGGATGTCGAGGTCGTCCAAGTGGCGCAGCGCCTCCCGGCAGCGCTCCCGGGCCGCCGCCGGCTGCTCCATCTGCAGCAGGATGCGGGCGAGCAGCACGTCGCAGAGGGCGGCCCGTGCCCCCTGCCGCGCGCCGAGGAAGAGGCCGCGCGCCCGGGTCGCCAGGTGACGCGCCTCGAACGAGCGCCCCTCCTCGTGGAGGATCAGCGCCTGGTAGAGGTCGATCGCCGCCGGCCAGACGAGGTTGTCCTGGGCCACGAAGCGCTGGCGCGCCTGGTCGAAGAGCGGCAGCGCCTGGAAGGCCCGCCCCTGCTGGTGGGCGGCGATGGCCATGAAGGCCACGGTCTTCGCCCCCTCGTAGGGCATGGCGAGCTCCTCGAAGGCGGTGAAGGCGAGCTGGGCCAGCCGCGCCCCCTCCTCGGTCAGGTTGAGCTCGAGGTAGATCTCGGACTGGTCGAGGTCGCAGAGCGCCAGCTCGTAGGCGTCGCCCGCCTCGCGCGCCCGCTCGCGGCTGCGCTTGTACATCTCGAGCGCCCGCGTGTACTCGCCGCGCTGGTAGTGGAGGTAGGCGATGTTGTAGTCGGACTGGGCGGCGGCGAGCGCCATGCCGTGCCGCTCGCAGTAGGCGCTGAGCTCGCCGTAGGCGTCGAGCGCGGCGGCGAACTCGTGCAGCTCGATCGAGGAGACGCCGATGTTGGTCAGCGCCGCCGCGATGTCCTGCGGCTCGCCGCTGCGCCGGAACTCTTCGAGGGCGCCGCGGAAGAGGTCCATGGCCTCGGCGTGGCGGTCCTGCCGGGCGAGGATGTTCCCCTCGTTGCTGGCCAGCCGGGCGAGGAGCAGCCGGTCGCCGTGGCGGGCAAAGACCTCGCGCGCCTCCCGCGCATCCGCCAGGGCCTCGCGGAACCGCCCGAGGTAGCTCTGGGTCTGCAGCGAGCTGCTGAGCACGACGGCGGCCTCGACCTCCGCCCCCACGGCGCGGAACCGGCTCACCGCCACCCGGTAGTGCCCGAGCGCCTCCTCGTAGCGCCCGGTCAGGTAGGCGGCGTGCCCCTGGGCCTTGGCGGCCAGGGCGCGGCAGTGATCGTCGTCCACCGCGTCGGCCAGCCAGACGATCGCCTCGGCCAGCCGCTCCGCCTGCCGCAGGTCCTCGAGGGCGTAGCGCACCAGCTCCCGGCTCAGCAGCTCGACGGCCGGCCGGGCGTGGAGGTCGGCGCGGGCGGCGAGAAAGGCCAGGCGTTCCCCGGCGTCCTCCAGGCGGGCCAGGCGGCCGATCCAGTCGTCCGCCGTTTCTTCCATCGCGCCGGTCGCTTCCATCAGCGGCGCCGCCAGTAGAGCTCGTCGGCGTTCCAGAGCAGGTGGTCGTCGAGCACGGCGGGCTTGAGGTTCTCCAGAGCCGCCTTGGCGCCCACCAGGACGCTGGGGGTTACCAGCGGGATCAGCGGGCGCTGCCCGGCCACGATCTCCTGCACACGGTCGTAAGCGCGCCGCCGCGCGGCGGGATCGAGCTCGGCGAGCTGCGCCTTGAGCAGGCGGTCGATCTCGGCCTCCCAGGGAGCCAGGGGAGCGCCATGGGTCAGGCGCCAGAAGTGATTGGCGCCGTCCGAGAGCAGCAGGCTCATCGAGGGATTGGGGTCGGCGTCACCGCCGTCGATCCCCAGCACGGCCGCGTCGTAGTCGTAGGACTTGAACAGCCGGTCGAGCACGGCCTGGAGCTCCAGGGCGGCGATGCGGACCTCGATGCCGACGCGCCGCAGATCCTCCTGGACGAGGCTCGCCATGGCCCCGCGCTCGGCGTTGCCTGCGACGGTCAGCAGGGTGAACCCGACCCGCTCCCCCGCCGCGTCGCGCAGGGCTCCCGCGGCGTCCCAGAAGAAGCCGGCCTCGCGCAGCAGGCGGCGGGCCTCCTCCGGCGCGTAGCGGGGGGGCGGCAGCGCGGCGTCGAGCCAGTGGGAGCCCGGCGTCTCGTGGGAATTGAGCGGTGTAGCGTGACCGCGGTAGACGACGCGCACCATGGCGTCGCGGTCGATCGCCGCCGACACCGCCTGGCGGAAAGCCGCGCGGCCGAACCAGGCCTGCCGGCGCCGCACCGCTGCGACGGAACCACCGGAGTCACCGGAGCCGCCGGAGCGGCCGGCGAGGTCGTTCTGGTTGAAGAAGAGGAAGTTGAGGTCGAGGCCGGGGCCGGCGTCCACCATCCGGTAGCCACGCCGCGCCGCGTCCCGCGAGAGCAGGTTGAAGCTGTCGGCGCTCAGGCGGTCCACGACGTCGAGCTCCCCCGCCTGGAAGCGGACCACCCGGGCGTCCGGCACTTGCAGGAACGTCAGCTCGTCGAGGTAGGGGAGCGGCGCGCCGGCCGCGTCCCGCTTCCAATAGAAGGGGTTGCGCTCCAGCACCAGCCGCTCTCCGGGGCGGCGCTCGCGCAGCCGGAAGGGGCCGAGGCCGGCGATCCCGGCGGGCGGGGTGTCGATCCCCCAGGCGCCGGCCAGGGTGCCGGCCCGGAAGGGCGCCTCCAGGAGATGGCGCGGCAGGATCGCGAAGCTGTCGAACAAGCGCTCGGCGGCGGCGTAGGGCGCCGCCAGCCGGAGCTCCACGGTGCGGTCGTCGATCCGGCGCGCCTGGATGGGCTGGCCGCCCACGATCAGCAGGTCGCGCTGGGGGGACTGGAGCTTCTCGTCCAGATAGACCTGGAAGCTGAAGACCACGTCGTCGGCGGTCGCCGGATGGCCGTCGGAGAAGCGCAGGCCGGGACGGAGGAAAAGGGTGTAGCGGCGCCCGCCGTCGGCGACCGTCCAGCGCTCGGCGAGCGCCGGCTTCGGCCGCTGGTCCTGGCGGTCGATGTGGACCAGGTCGGCGTTCATCGCGGCGATGACGGCGAGGCTGGCGGCGTCGGTCGCCAGGACGGGATTGAAGGTCTTGGGCTCGGACCCCAGGGCCGCCACCAGCCGCCCCCCCCGGCGGTTACCGGCGGCAGCGGAAGCCGCGGCGGCCGGGGAAGCCGCGGGCTCGGCACCGGGAGACGGGGATCCGCACCCCGCCAGGGCGAGGAGCCCGAGGGTGAAAAGAACGCGGATCGGAGTCGTCCAGGGCAGCGGCGTCAGCGGCATCGGCGATCTCGTCTCTGGGTAGCGCGCCGCTTCAGGCCTCGCCCGGCGGCAGGCGCTGTCGTAAGAACTCGGCGAGCGTATGGTAGCTCAGCACCACCCCCGTCAGCAGGACCGCCGGCCAGAACATCCAGCGATAGGAGACCAGGACCTCGTAGTGCTCCAGGTCGGTCAGCATCGATCCCCAGCTCGGCACCGGCTCGGCCACCCCGAGCCCCAGGAAGGAGAGGGTGACCTCCGCCAGCACGTACTGCGGCACCAGCAGGGCGAGCTGGGTGAGGGCGACCCCCAGCACCCCCGGCAGGACGTGGCGGCGCAGCACGTAGAGCCGGGAGGCGCCGAACCCCTGGGCGGCGAGGACGTAGTCGCGGCGGCGGGCGCTCAGCACCGACCCGCGCACCAGGCGCGCCGGCCGCGCCCAACCCACCGCGCCGAGCACGGCGATCACCACGAAGAAGCCGCCGGCCGGGGCGAGATCCAGGGGGAGGACGGCGCGCACCGCGAGCAGCAGGTAGAGCCAGGGCAGGGCGAGGAAGAGCTCGCTGATCCGCATCAGGAGCTGGTCGAGCCACCCCCCCAGGAAACCGGCGGCGCCGCCGGCGAGGAGCCCCAGGGCGACGGCGAGGGAGGCGGCGAGCAGCCCCGAGACCAGCGAGACGCGGGCGCCGTAGAGCATCCGCGAGAGCTGGTCCCGCCCCAGGGCGTCGGTCCCCAGGAGGAAGAGGCGGGCCGGCGGGTCCACTCCCAGCAGGCGCACCGCGCCCGGGCGGCCCGGCTCGGGCGCCGGCACCAGCCAGCGGACGGGGAAGGCCCGGCTCCGGTCTTCCTGGTAAATACCTGTACCTGCCGCCTCCACCCAGCGGTAGACGAAGGGGCGGAGATGGAGCCGCCCCGCCCCGTCCACCCATCGCAGGCGGACCGGCGGCGCGTAGGAGTGCTCGCGGTCCTGCTCGCCATAGCTGTAGGGCGCCAGGAACCCCGCCCCGAGGGCCGCCGCGTAGAGCAGCGCCAGGAAGCCGGCCGCCAGCGCCACCGGGGCCCGCCGCCGGCCGCTCACCCGCCGCGCACCCGCGGGTCCAGCCCATAGAGGAGGAGGTCCGCCACCAGGTTGCCGAGCACCAGGAAGACGCTCGACAGCAGGAGCACGCCCACCACCACGTGGAGGTCGCGGGCGAGGATCGCCTGCAGGAGCAGGGGCCCAAGACCGGGCCAGCTCAGCACGACCTCCACCAGCACCGACCCCGAGAGGAGGCCGGCGATCGACAGCCCGAGCAGCGGAGACCAGCGGCTTGGCCGCCGCCGGCAGGGCGTGGCGCCAGAGCAGCCGGCGGCGGGGGATGCCGCAGCCCCGGGCGGCGTCGAGGAAGGGCGCGGCGAGCGCCTCGGCCACCGCGGCGCGGACGTGGCGCAGCACCGCCGGGAAGGCCGACAGCGCCAGCACCACCGCCGGCAGCGCCAGGTGCGCGGCGAGGTCCCGCGCCCGTCCCCAGGCGCCGAGGGCGTCGTGGTCGAGCGAGACCATGCCGCCGGCCGGCAGGAGCCCCGTGCGGGCCGCCAGCGCCAGCCCGGCGAGGGCGAAGACCAGCTCCGAGACGGCCAGCAGCACGGCGCTGGCGGCGAGCCCGGCGCGGTCCCCCCAGTCCCCCTGGCCCCCGGCGGACCAGACCCCGGCGGGCACCGCCGCCGCCCAGGCGAGGGCCATGGCGGTGACCGCGAGCAGCAGGGTGTTGCCCGCCCGCCGCCAGAGCAGCGGGCCAACCGGCGCGTCGTAGGCCACCGACCAGCCGAGCTCGCCGGCCGCCACCGACCGCGCCCAGCGCAGGTAGCGGACGGGGAGCGGCCGGTCGAGGCCGTAGCGGGCGCGCACCGCCGCCAGCGTGCCCCTGGAGATCCTGGGATTGAGCCGCAGCTCGGAGGCGGCGTCGCCGGGGGCCATCTCCGCCAGCAGGAAGGAGAGGATGGAGACCCCCAGCAGCAGCAGCAGGCCGTAGCCGAGCCGGGCGGCCAGGTACCTCAGCACGGCGCCCTCTCCTGGAATGCCTGGAACGCCTGGAACGCCTGGAGCGCTCGGGCCGCCGCCACCAGCTCGCGGCTGGCCGGCTGCCCGGGGCGCGCCAGCAGCTCGGCCGCCGCCGCCCGCTCGACGATCCGGCCGCCGTCCATCACCGCCACCTCCCCGGCCAGAGCGCCCGCCATGTCGAGGTCGTGGGAGACGAGGACCATGGCGAAGCCGTGCGCCTCCTGGAGGGTCCGCAGCAGATCGGCGATCTGCGCCTGGAGGGGGAGGTCGAGGCCGGCGAACGGCTCGTCGAGCACCAGCACCCGCGGCCGGGTGGCGAGCGCCCGGGCGAGCAGGAGCCGCCGCTTCTGCCCGCCGCTCAGCCGCGGAACCGGCCGCCCGGCGATCTCGGGGGGGAGCCCGACCTGGGCCAGCAGGCCGAGGGCGGCCTCGCGCCGCGCCTGGGCGCTTCCGCCACCAGCGTCCCGCTGGAGCCGCAGCGGCTCCTCCACCGCCTGCAGGGCCGAGAAGCGCGGGTTGAGGGCCGCCGCCGGGTCCTGGAAGACGAGTTGCAGCTCGGGCCGGAAGGACTCCCGGCGGCGGCGCGGCAGGCGCTCCAGGTCCTCCCCGCGGAGCCGGATCTCGCCGCCGTCGGGCTCCTCCAGCAGGGCCAGGCAGCGGGCCAGGGTGGACTTGCCGCTCCCCGAGCGGCCGATCAGGGCGAGCCGGGCGGCCGGGGCGAGAGCGAGGTCCACGCCGTTGAGGGCGGCGATCCGGTGCCGGGCGCCCAGCGGCTGGCGGAGGGCGTAGGTCTTGCGCAGGTTGCGGACCTCGACGAGGGGGGCGGGCTCTGCCGGTGGGGAAAGGGACGGCAGGGACGGCGGGGACGGCGGGAGGCTGCGCAGCAGGTCGGCGGTGTAGGGGTGCCGGGGGTGGCGGAAGACCTCGCCGCACGGTCCCTCCTCTACCGCGCGGCCGGCGCGCAGCACCAGGACGCGGTCGGCGAGGGCGGCGAGCACCCGCGGGTCGTGGCTGATCAGCAGCAGGGCCAGCCGGCGCCGCGCCTTGAGCTCGCGCAGCAGGGCCAGGATCTCCACCGCCACCGGGGTGTCGAGGGAGGCCGTGGGCTCGTCGGCGATCAGCACCGGCGGCTCGCAGATCAGCGCCCGGGCGAGGGTGACCCGCTGGCGCTCGCCGCCGCTGAGCTGGTGGGGATAGGAGGCGGCGATGCGGCCGGGATCGGGGAACCCCATGGCGGCGAGCCCCCGCGCCGCCGCCTCCCGGCAGAGCTTCCAGGAGAGGCCGCGGTGGACCCGCAGGACCTCCGCCACCGCCTCCCCCACCCGGATCACCGGGTTGAGGGCCAGCGACGGCTCCTGGGTCACCAGGCCGAGGCCGGCGCCGCGCACCTCTTCGAGCCGGCGCTCGGAGAGCCCGGTCAGCTCGCGGCCGGCCAGCCGGACCGAGCCCCCCGTCACCCGGCCGTTGGCGGCGAGGAGCCCGGGGATGGCGAGGGCGGTGGTGGTCTTGCCGCAGCCCGACTCGCCCAGCACGCCGAGCGCCTCCCCCGGGCCGATCGCGAAGCCGACGCCCTCCACGGCCGGCGTCCAGCCCCCCCGCGGACCGCGATAGGACACGGCGAGGTCCCGCACCTCGAGCGGGATCGCGGCGGCTCCCGTCTACCTCTCCTCGGCCATCGCGGGCCTCTCCGGCCCCTCGAGCCCCCGCCAGGTCTCCTCGCTGTCGTCGAAAATGGGCAGGTTGGGGCTGCGGCCGCGGGCGGCGTTGACGTGCCACCCCCAGAGGAGCGCCCACTTCAGATAGGTGCCGTACGCCTGGAGCATGCAGAAGACCAGGCCGTGCATGCCGTCGAGGATGCCGAACTGGAAGATGTAGGTGCGGAAGAAGCGCCAGATCGAGCGGCCGAACACCTCGAGGAAGCCCGCCCGGCGCTTCTCCCGCCAGTGCTGGGCCGCCCCCCAGAAGCTGTACTTCTCGATCCGCCGGACGTAGTCGTCGAGCGAATCGGACATGTAGTGCTCCATCGGGCTGCGCAGCACCGGCGCCGGGCCGCGGGTGACCATGTCGGCGTGCACCCGCCGGTTCGGATAGCGGGCCGAGCCGTTCCTGATCAGCCGCACCACGCGGTCGTGCTGCCAGCCCGAGAAGCGGATCACGTGGCCGAGGAAGTAGACCCGCCGCTTGATCGTGTAGGCCTCGTGGGTGGGGCCGGCGGCGAGCAGGGCCTCGATCTCCTTCTGCAGCGCCGGGGTGCAGCGCTCGTCGGCGTCGAAGATCAGGATCCAGTCGTGCGCCACCTGGTCCATCGCCCAGTTCTTCTGCGCCGCCGAGCCGAAGTAGGTGCGCTGGTGGAAGCCGACCTTCCCGAAGCCGCGGACGATCTCGGGGGTGCGGTCGGTCGAGAAGGAGTCCACCACCAGGATCTCGTCGCACCAGAGCAGCGACTCGATGCAGCCGGCGATGTGCGCCTCCTCGTTGAAGGTGGTGATGATCGCCGACACGCGGGGCCGGACGGAGGGGGTTGTGGATCGGACGGGCATACGATTCTCCGCGCCAAGCGTATCAGAGGGTCCGGCCTGCTAGAATCCCGCCCGGCATCAAAAACTGAAGGCCGAGGCCCCTTGCGCTCCTATATTGTTTTCTTGATCCTTTGGACGGTGAAGATCTTCGCCCGGACCTTCCACCGGGTGGACGTGCGGTTCATCGGCGACGTGCCTCCCGAGCCCTGGCGGCGCATCCGCCTGGCGGCCATCCTCAACCACACCAGCCTCTACGAGGCGCTGTTCACCGGCGCCTGCCCCAACCACTTCCTCTGGCGGCTCGCCCGCCACGGCGTGGTCCCGATCGCCCAGAAGACCACCGAACGCGCCCTGGTCGGCCGCTTCTACGGGCTGGTGGCGGCGCGGGTGGTCTCGATCACCCGCGAGCGGGACGAGACCTGGAGCGAGGTGCTGCGGCAGATCGATCCGGACGCCATGGTGCTCATCCTCCCTGAGGGGCGGATGAAGCGGGCCACCGGCCTCGACTCCCAGGGCAAGCCGATGACCGTGCGCGGCGGCATCGCCGACATCCTCGAGACGATGGGCGAGGGGCGGATGCTGCTCGCCTACAGCGGCGGCCTGCACCACATCCAGCGCCCCGGCCAGCGCTTCCCCCGCCTGTTCAAGGACATCCGCCTCCGCCTCGAGGTGGTGGACATCGCCGCCTACCGCACCGCCCACCTGGAGAAGGCGGGCGCCAAGGGCTACCGCCGGTCGGTGGTGCGCGACCTCGAGCGCCGGCGGGACCTCCACTGCCCCATCGATCCCGCGATCGATCCCCTCGGAGAAGCGAAGCGGCAGGCGGCAATGGCGGCAATGGCTGAGGGGACCGAGCCGGAGCCGGAGGAGACCTCGGAGGAGACCGCCGCTCCGCCCTCTCCCCCACCCGGGCCCTCATCACCCCGACCCTCTTCTCCCAGCCTCCCCCCCATCCCGCCGGGAGAAGAGGGAGACCTCCGGCGCAGGTTGTAGGGGCGACCTGCGGTCGCCCTGGACGTCCGGGGCACCTCGAACGCCAAGGGCGACCGCAGGTCGCCCCTACAACCTTCGCCGAAGGGTTGCGGGTCCTTCTCCCCTCTCTCCCGGCGGAAGGGGGGGAGGTGGGAGAGAGGGGCCGGGGGAGTGAGGGGCCCGGCGGCGCGCCGCCGCCGAATCGACCGGAGCCCAAGGATCGGCCCCATCCCCCATGCTAAAGTTCCGCCCGCTTCGCGTTTCGCCGGAGGCAACGGATGACCCGCAAATATCCCGCCGAACGGGCCGCCGAGCGGATCTCCAAGCTCCGCTCCGAGATCCGCCACCACGAGCACCTCTACTATGTCGAGGACCGCCCCGAGGTCTCCGACGAGGCGTTCGACCGCCTGTTCCACGAGCTGGAGGCGCTGGAGAAGGAGCACCCGGACCTCGTCGCCGCGGACTCCCCCACCCAGCGGGTGGCCGGCACCCCCTCCGACGCCTTTCCCACCGTCGAGCACGCGGCCCCCATGCTCTCCCTCGACTCCAGCCAGGACGAGGCCGCCCTGCGCCGCTTCGACGAGCGCCTGCGCAAGGGGCTGGGAGAAGATGCGCCGGTCGAATACGTCCTGGAGCCCAAGCTCGACGGCCTCTCGGTCGAGCTGGTCTACCGCGACGGCGTCCTGCTCCAGGCCTCCACCCGGGGGGACGGCCGCAAGGGGGAGGGGATCACCCCCAACGTGCGCACCATCACGAGCGTCCCCTTGAAGCTGCGCGACAGCGAGCGCCCGGCGCCGCCGTTCCTCTCCATCCGCGGCGAGATCATCATGTTCGCCAAGACCTTCGACAAGCTCAACGAGAGGCTGATCGCCGAGGGCAAGGAGCCCTTCGCCAGCCCGCGCAACGCCGCCGCCGGCTCCGTCCGCCAGCTCGACCCGCAGATCACCGCCTCCCGCCCCCTCCAGCTCTACGCCTACGACATCCTCGCCTCCGAGGGGCTCGAAGGGATCGCCACCCAGTGGGACGTGCTCGCCGCCCTGCGCGCCTGGGGGCTCAAGGTCAACGAGCGGGTGAAGAAGGGCTCGACGGTGGAGGACATCCTCGCCTACCATCAGGGGCTGGAGGCGGCGCGGGACGACCTCGGCTACGAGATCGACGGCATGGTGATCAAGCTCGACGATCTCGCCGCCCGCGAGGCCCTGGGCTGGACCTCACGGCATCCGCGCTGGGCCTTCGCCTACAAGTTCCCGCCGCGCAAGGAGGTCACCCGCATCCTCTCCATCCTCCCCTCGGTGGGGCGGACTGGCGTGGTCACCCCCGTCGCCCTGATGCTGCCGGTCGAGATCGGCGGCGTGACCGTCGCCCGCGCCACCCTGCACAACCGCGAGGAGGTGGCGCGCAAGGACGTCCGCGAGGGGGACCGCGTCCGCGTGCAGCGGGCCGGCGACGTCATCCCGCAGGTGATCGAGCGCATCGAGGAGCCGGACCGCGAGCGCGCCCCCGAGTGGCGGATGCCGGCGGCCTGCCCCTCCTGCGGCACCGCGCTCACCGAGCGCGGGCCGTTCACCGTCTGCCCCAACAGCTTCGAGTGCCCGGCCCAGCTCGCCGGCCGGATCGTGCACTTCGCCTCCCGCGACGCCCTGGACGTCGAGGGGCTGGGGGACGAGACCGCCAAGCTCTTCGTCTCCCGGAAGCTGGTCCGCCAGCTCCCCGACCTCTTCGAGATCCGTCCCGGGCAGCTCGTGGAGCTGGAGGGATTCGCCGAGAAGTCGGCCAACAAGCTGGTGGACGCTCTCAAGAAGACCGCCGCCGCGGCCGAGCTTCCCCGCTTCCTCTACGGGCTCGGCATCCCCGAGGTGGGGGTGGCCGTCTCCCGCGACCTCGCCCGGCACTTCGGCGCCTTCGCCGGCCTGCGCGCGGCGGACGAGGCCGCCCTCCAGGAGGTCCCCGGCGTCGGCCCCCGCATGGCCGAGCAGATCACCACCTTCTTCCGCGAGCCCAACAACGCCGCCGTGCTCGACGAGCTGACCGCCAAGATCCATCTCATCGAAACCGAGCCGTCGGTTGACCGGTCCAAAGCGGAGGTTGCATCCGTAAAGCCTCTAGCGGGGCAGAAGTGGGTCTTCACCGGCGGCCTGACCCACCTCACCCGCCGCGACGCTCAAGCGCACATCGAGTCCCTGGGCGCTCGCGCCACCGGCTCCGTCAGCAAGTCGACCACCGTCGTGGTGGTCGGCGAAGACGCCGGCTCCAAGGCCGAGGAGGCGAAGAAGCTCGGAGTGCGGACGATGAACGAGGAGGAGCTCCTGGCCTTCCTCCGCGGGAACGGAATCGAGATCGAGCCTGTTCCGCAGGATGGAGAGCCGGAGAGCCCGGCCGCCGAAGGAAAGGGATAACCCGATGAAACTTGCCGTCTCCATCTTCGCCCTGGCGCTCGTCCTGGCGGGTATCGCGATCGCCGCCGGACCCGCCCAGGCGCCGCCGAAAGGACACAACGCCGTGATCGAGAAGAACACCGTGATCGAGAAGGTCGTGAAGACCGACGCGGAGTGGAAGAAGCTCCTCACCCCCGAGCAGTACAACGTCCTGCGCAAGGAGGGGACCGAGCGCGCCTTCACCAGCCCGCTGAACAACAACCACGAGAAGGGCGTCTTCGTCTGCGCCGCCTGCGGCCTGACGCTCTACAGCTCGGAGCAGAAGTTCGAGTCCGGCACCGGCTGGCCGAGCTTCTGGGCGCCGATCGATCCCACCCACATCGGCACCAGCACCGACCGCAGCTTCTTCCAGACCCGCACCGAGGTCCACTGCGCCCGCTGCGGCGGCCACCTCGGCCACGTCTTCCCCGACGGCCCCAAGCCCACCGGCCTGCGCTACTGCATGAACGGCGTGGCGATGAAATTCGAGCCGGCGAAGTAAGAAGACGAAGCAGGAAGAAAAGACGGGGCTCCGGCGTCGCGCCGCGGAAGGCGCCGGAGCCCCGTCACCCCGTCCGGGACTTCTTGGATTCAGTTTTCAAAGACCTCCGCGGAGCATTCCCCGCACCGCGAGAGCCATTCCCCGCCTCGCGCGTCACCTCCGCGACCCGTCGCGACCCATTCCCCCCGCCCTCAAACCTTTCCCTCCGGGGAATAGGACGCTGAGACCACCCGCCACCTCATTCCCCGCGTCTCGCCTGCTTCACAACTGGGGAAAGCAACATTCCCCTCGCGGAACGTCTCCGAAACCCGGGGAATGAAACGCGAGCCTCCTCATCGACTGATGCACATTGTAGTGAATCAATGATTCCCCGAGGGGAACGTCCCGCGATCTTTGGGGAACGGTTCATTCCCCGCTCGCCGCCTTCATTCCCCCAGGGGAACATCTCTCGACAACCGGCTCGCGGCCCGCGCGAAGCTTTCCTGCCGCTTGACAAGCTCCTTCGCGGCCCTCATCCTATGTGCATCATCTCCGTTTGTCCAGAGGCCTCCACCCGAGGCCCCGGTCCAGCGGCGACCGGGCCGGGGATCCTTCCAAGGAGCGCGGCCCACCTTCTTTGACAATCGATGGACCTGCCCGAGGGAACGGTAGCGGGACCGTTCCCTTGGGCTCCTGCCTTTTGTTGTCCGGGATTGAGATCCATCTCCTTCTACACCTCTCGCCCTCCGAGGCCGTCCGCCCTCCGAAACCTCACCCCTGCCCCTCTCCACGGGGTGGAGAGGGGAGAGCTTGTCTTCGGAGTCCTGCCGGATCAGACGGCGCTTCCTACGCGCGCCCTCCCTCTCCACTCGTGGAGAGGGACCGAGGGTGAGGTTTCGAAGCGCGGGTCGTACCGGTAGGCAAGATGTGTAGAAGACGTTGGATTTCAACTCCCGGCCCACGTCCCTCCCTTTAAACTATCTCCCCGTGCCCCGTGTCTACCTCTCTCCAGTGATCCCCTACCTGCGCCTCGCCTTCACCCTCCGCGCCCAGGCCCCCGCCCGGCTGCCCCCGTTCAAGGGCTCGATGCTGCGCGGCGCCTTCGGGCACGCGCTGCGGCGGACGGTCTGCGCCATGGGTCCCCAGCAGCCGTGCGAGAGCTGCCGGCTGCGGCGGGCGTGCGTCTACACCCGGATCTTCGAGACCTTCATCGAGGGTCCGCCGCCGCCGCTGCTGCGCGGGCTCCCCACCTCCCCGCGGCCCTACATCTTCGAGCCGCGGGACGAGCAGCGCGACTTCGCGCCGGGCGATCCCCTCGCCTTCGACCTCGTCCTGGTGGGCCAGGCGGCCGAGCTTCCAGGCCTATGCGCAGCTCGCCGTGGAGCGCATGGCGGCCGCCGGCCTGGGCGTCCGCCGTGTCCCCTTCGTCCTCGACCGCGTGGAAGCCCAGGCGCCGGACGGCTCCCGGCTCCCCCTCTTCGCCGAAGGCCGCGCCCTCGCCACCGCCGCGCCGCCCCCCTCGCTGCCGCCCACCCACGGCCTCGACGGCTCCCGGGCCACGATCCGCCTCCTCACCCCGCTGCGGCTCAAGATCCACAACGGCCTCGCCGCCGGCGTCACCTTCCGCGAGCTGACCTTCGCCATGCTCCGCCGCGTCCTGGAGCTCGCCTGGTTCCATGTCCCCGGCGCCGAGATCGACTGGTCCTTCCGCCCCCTCCTCGACCAGGCCGCCGCCCTCCGCGCCACTCCCCACCTCGCCTGGCACGACTGGGAGCGCTACAGCAACCGCCAGCAGACCAAGATGGTCTTCGGCGGCCTCCTCGGCACCCTCGACCTCGAAGGCGACCTCGCCCCCTTCGCCCCCCTCCTCCGCACCGCCGAGATCCTCCACGTGGGCAAGGGCGCCACCTTCGGGCTGGGAAGGATCGCGGTGGAAGGCGGCGGAGCCGAACGGGAGGCGTAGTAGAATCGGGGGTCTCGAAGGGTTTTCTTTGAAAACTGAAGAAGAGCTGGCAAACGTCGTGCCTGACAAAACTCATGCCAGAGGCAAAACGCCGTTTTGGCCGGGAGGTAACACGGGGACGGTAAGTTCAACGGATAGAGGCTTGGAACAAGATGGGAGCGTCTGGAGCATGCAAACGAAGCGGTTCTGGGGACTGATTTTGGGAGGTAACACGAAACGGCCTCCGAAGGTCTTGAGGATGCTGGGGTTGGAGAGGCCGGCGTCCGAATTGCCCTGATCTGTATTGAGGGATTGAGACTCTAAGATTGGCACCTTGGGAATAGGTGTCCCACGCCTCTGTCCGAATTGCCCTGATCTGTATTGAGGGATTGAGACTCTAAGATTGGCACCTTGGGAATAGGTGTCCCACGCCTCTGTCCGAATTGCCCTGATCTGTATTGAGGGATTGAGACTCTAAGATTGGCACCTTGGGAATAGGTGTCCCACGCCTCTGTCCGAATTGCCCTGATCTGTATTGAGGGATTGAGACTTCATCTCCAATCGGAACTTCTCGGCCCGAGCGCCGGGAACGAAGGAGAGTCCGAATTGCCCTGATCTGTATTGAGGGATTGAGACTTCTTGCGAACGAAGTCTTCCAGAGAGCCGGTTGTGGCGTCCGAATTGCCCTGATCTGTATTGAGGGATTGAGACTCCCAGGCATGGTAGCCCACCTTGAGGTCGGTTTTCAAAGCCTGTCCGAATTGCCCTGATCTGTATTGAGGGATTGAGACGTATTGTACTGACGCGTGATGTCAAGCGGCAGCCCGAGGTCCGAATTGCCCTGATCTGTATTGAGGGATTGAGACTCCCAGTTCTCCTCGTCGTTCTTGAACAGGTTGTCGTTGTCGTGTCTGAATTGCCCTGATCTGTATTGAGGGATTGAGACTTGCCAGGGATCACGAACCACCCCTTCCAGTCGTCGGGGGGTCCGAATTGCCCTGATCTGTATTGAGGGATTGAACCGGCACCGCCGAGGTTGGCACGGACGACCATCCGGCGACGCCGTACCCGTAGAGACGTTCCAACCCTGAACGACACCTATGGCAGGCCACGGGGACGGCGGAACGTCTCCGGAGGGGCCATGCCGGCACGAGGGACACCGCCGGTCCGGGGCAGGCCGGCGCTCCCCTCCTGAACGGCGCCATTTTGCCGAGGGACCCCGATACCGATCCGATCCGTCCTGGATTGCCCTTCTTGAGGAGGGTGACCGGCGGAGACGGCGAACCCTTCGAAGAGACGTTCCGCCGTCCCCGTGGCCTGCGGTTCGATATCGTTCAGGGTTGGAACGTCTCTACGGGCACGGCGTTGCGGAAACGAGCGTTGGCGTGATCGCCACCGATCTCAACAAATCGCGCCCTTCCGTGTCTCCCCAAGGAGGCCGGCCACCATGCTCGATCAGCTCACCTCCCGCAAGACCCTCTATGAGGCCTTCGAGCACGTCCGGGAGAAAGGCGGCTGCCGGGGCGTGGACGGCGTCTCGGTCGGGGAGTTCCAGGCGAACCTGGAGAGCGAGATCGATCACCTCCAGGACCGCCTCATCCGCCGCCGCTACCACCCTCTCCCGCTGCTCCGGTTCCAGGTCCGGAAAAGCGAGACGAAGCTCCGCAGCCTCTCCGTGCCCACCGTCCGCGACCGCGTCGTGCAGACCGCCGTCCACCGGCTCACCCGCGAGATCTTCGAAACCGAATTCGAGGACTGCAGCTACGCCTTCCGCGAAGGCCGCTCGGTCAAGGACGCCGTCCATCGCATCGACGAGCTGCGACGGCAAGGTTTTCGCTGGGTGGTGGATGCGGACATCGAAGGGTTTTCGACAACATCGATCACGACAAGCTGCTCGCCCGCCTCGGCCGCCTGCCGCTGGATCCCTACGTCCTGTCGCTTTTCGAACGCTGGATCCGCGCCGAGGTCTACGACGGCTACCGCCTGGTTCCGCTGACCCGCGGCCTCCCGCAGGGCTCCGTGGTCTCGCCCATGCTCGCCAACCTCTTCCTCGACGAGCTGGATGAGAACCTCGCCCTCTTCGGCCAGACCCTCGTGCGCTACGCGGACGACTTCCTCGTCCTCTGCAAGCGTCCTGAAGACACCGTGCCGGCCTTGGAGCTCACGGACTACCTGCTCGCGGATCTCCACCTGAAGCTGAACCCGGAGAAGACCCGCACCACCTCCTTCGACGAAGGCTTCAAATTCCTGGGAGCGATCTTCCTGAAGGACTCGATCTACCTCCCCTTTGACCACCCGCGGCCGGAGCGGACCCCGCCGCACTTTCCGCCGTCGCTCGATCTCCTCACCTACCTGGAGCTGAAGCACCTCCCGCCGGGCGTCCAGGATTGAAGACGCGGGGCAACGCGAGTACAATCCAGCTCGCGCCTCTTTGAAAACTGACGGAACCCTGGCAAACCCCGTGCCTGACAAAACTCATGCCAGAGGCAAAACGGCATTTTGGCCGGGAGGTAACACGGGGACGCTAACTCCAGTAGATCCAGACGCTTGGACTCAGAAGCGAGCCTGCGGAGCATGAAAACGACACGATTCTGGAGCCCGATTTTGGGAGGTAACACGAAACGGCCTCGTAAGACCTTGAGGATGAAAGGGTTGGAGAGGCCGCTGTCCGAATTGCCCTGATCTGTATTGAGGGATTGAGACTAATCCTCGCGCATCCGCAGCATGACGCACGCGATCCCCGTCCGCATTGCCCTGATCTGTATTGAGGGATTGAGACTCTAAAGCCCAACTGAACTTCCAAAAGGTTGTCCAAATTATTTGTCCGAATTGCCCTGATCTGTATTGAGGGATTGAGACCAGATGCTTGGAGCCAGACAGGTCGCCTGGACGTCGTCACCGTCCGAATTGCCCTGATCTGTATTGAGGGATTGAGACAGCATGCTGCGCCTCCTCTTCCTAAGTTGACTGACGAGTCCGAATTGCCCTGATCTGCATTGAGGGATTGAGACTCGACCCATGCGAGGTCCACGACGCAGGTGTTGTCGTCGTCCGAATTGCCCTGATCTGTATTGAGGGATTGTGACCATGATCCGGCCTTCAAGCTGGCCTTCCAGCACGCTGGAATTGCCCTGATCTGTATTGAGGGATTGAGACCTATGGTTTGAAGTCCCCACCACGGGAACGGCTGATTGGGTCCGAATTGCCCTGATCTGTATTGAGGGATTGAGACTCTTTGATGCATCTGATCTCCTTCAAAAAATGGTCCGTCATGGAGCCGTCCGAATTGCCCTAATCTGTACTGAGGGATTGAGACTTGTATATTTCGCTCAGGAAGGTCAGCCACTCTGGGCGCTCAGCCGTCCGAATTGCCCTGATCTGTATTGAGGGATTGCCCGCACCGGAGCCTTATCGGCGAAGGTGGTAGAGACGTCCCAGGTCCTGAACGATCACCTTGCGGAGACCACGGGGACGGCGGGACGTCTCTTCGGAGCGCAGGCCGTCGCCAAGGGCAAGGCCTCATGGACGCAGACCACGGCCCCTACCCCACTGAAGAGGCCTCTTGCCATCAATGGATGGGCCTTCTCACCGGGAGTGGTACCCGGTTCGGAAAACCCTTCGAAGAGACGTCCCGCGGTCCCCGTGACCTCCCACAAGATCTCGTTCAGAACCTGGGACGTCTCTACCGCCTTCGATGAACGGCGCATCTAACCAAACGTCATCACCTCAACAAATCGCGCCGTTCCGGGTCTGAAGGCCCATGGCCGTCCATCTCGCCTGGTTCCACGTGCCCGGCGCCGCGATCGACTGGCACTTCCGCCCCCTCCTCGACCAGGCCGCCGCCCTCCGCGCCACTCCCCACCTCGCCTGGCACGACTGGGAGCGCTACAGCAACCGCCAGCAGACCAAGATGGTCTTCGGCGGGCCTCCTCGGAACCCTGGATCTCGAAGGTCCTCTCGAAGGCGACCTCACCTCGCTCCTCCGCACCGCCGAGATCCTCCACGTCGGCAAGGGCGCCACCTTCGGGCTGGGAAGGATCGCGGTGGAAGGCGGCGGAGCCGACCAGGAGGCGTAGTACAATCGGGATCTCGAAGGACTGTCTTTGAAAACTGAAGAAACGGCACGGCAATAGGGACTTCTCGCGCTTGAAAGTTCGAATTGCCCTGATCTGTATTGAGGGATTGAGACGAGATGGGTCCCGCTGCCGCCGAAGTGCTCGCCGCCGGTGTCGTCCGAATTGCCCTGATCTGTATTGAGGGATTGAGACATGAAGAGCGCATCGGGCTCGGTGTTCCGGCGCATGGGTCCGAATTGCCCTGATCTGTATTGAGGATTGAGACCGGTAGTAGGCGACGCCTATCATCGAGGCGAGGCCGAGCGTCCGAATTGCCCTGATCTGTATTGAGGGATTGATACTTCTTCCTTTCGAAATTGATACGCACACATGAATGATGTCCGAATTGCCCTGATCTGTATTGAGGGATTGAGACCCGCGCTGCGCGGGCAGGATCTCGGCGCTCTCGGGAACGCGCGTCCGAATTGCCCTGATCTGTATTGAGGGATTGAGACTCTTCTTCGCTACTTCCATATGTCCGGAGGAAGGGGAACTTGTCCGAATTGCCCTGATCTGTATTGAGGGATTGAGACCTTGCTCCCGGACAGCAGCGTTGCCCACAGCAACACCACCACCGTCCGAATTGCCCTGATCTGTATTGAGGGATTGAGACTTCTATAGGTGCCGGGCGGCAAGTGATTGAACACCCTGCCCCAGTCCGAATTGCCCTGATCTGTATTGAGGGATTGAACCGGCACCGTCGAGGTTGGCACGGACGACCATCCGGCGACGCCGTACCCGTAGAGACGTTCCAACCCTGAACGACACCTATGGCAGGCCACGGGGACGGCGGAACGTCTCCGGAGGGGCCATGCCGACACGAGGGACACCGCCGGTCCGGGGCAGGCCGGCGCTCCCCTCCTGAACGGCGCCATTTTGCCGAGGGATCCCGATACCGATCCGATCCGTCCTGGATTGCCCTTCTTGAGGAGGGTGACCGGCGGAGACGGCGAACCCTTCGAAGAGACGTTCCGCCGTCCCCGTGGCCTGCGGTCGATATCGTTCAGGGTTGGAACGTCTCTACGGGCACGGCGTTGCGGAAACGAGCGTTGGCGTGATGCCCGCCCCCTCAACAAATCGCGCCTTCCCGTGTCTCCCCAAGGAGGCCGGCCACCATGCTCGATCAACTCACCTCCCGCAAGACCCTCTACGAGTCCTTCGAGCACGTCCGGGAGAAAGGCGGCTGCCGGGGCGTGGACGGCGTCTCGGTCGGGGAGTTCCAGGCGAACCTGGAGAGCGAGATCGGTCACCTCCAGGACCGCCTGATCCGCCGCTCCGAATTGCTCTGATCTGTATTGAGGGATTGAGACTTCTCGATCCTCCGCATGATGAGAGCGAGGGCCTTCTTGCGTCCGAATTGCCCTGATCTGTATTGAGGGATTGAGACTCGACGACCACCTTGGTAGTGTCGACAGCAATAGCGTCGTCCGAATTGCCCTGATCTGTATTGAGGGATTGAGACCCATAGATGTTGCCCCCGTCGCCCCAGATATGGCTTTTGTCCCCGTCCGAATTGCCCTGATCTGTATTGAGGGATTGAGACTTGAACTCGTCATTCGCGACGTAGGTGCCCGTCGGGAAGTGTCCGAATTTGCCCTGATCTATATTGAGGGATTGAGACATAGGACCGAGGGTGCAGCCTGCCGGCCCCATCATGGTAACCACTCCGTCAGAATTGCCCTGATCTGTATTGAGGGATTGCCCACGCCAGAGCCTTTCGGCGAAGGTGGTAGAGACGTCCCAGGTCCTGAACGATCACCTTGCGGAGGCCACGGAGACGGCGGGACGTCTCTTCGGAGCGCAGGCCGTCGCCAAGGGCAAGGCCTCATGGACGCAGACCACGGCCCCTACCCCACTGCAGAGGCCTCCTGCCCTCATGGATGGGCCTTCTCACGGGGAGTGGCACCCGGTTCGGAAAACCCTTCGAAGAGACGCCCCGCGGTCCCCGTGACCTCCCACAAGATCTCGTTCAGGACCTGGGACGTCTCTACCGCCTTCGATGAACGGCGTTTCTAAACCAAACGTCATCACCTCAACAAATCGCGCCGTTCCGGGTCTGAAGGCCCATGGCCGTCCATCTCGCCTGGTTCCACGTTCCCGGCGCCGCGATCGACTGGCACTTCCGCCCCCTCCTCGACCAGACCGCCGCCCTCCGCGCCACTCCCCACCTCGCCTGGCACGACTGGGAGCGCTACAGCAACCGCCAGCAGACCAAGATGGTCTTCGGCGGCCTCCTCGGCACCCTCGACCTCGAAGGCGACCTCGCCTCGCTCCTCCGCGCCGCCGAGATCCTCCACGTCGGCAAGGGCGCCACCTTCGGACTGGGAAGGATCGCGGTGGAAGGCGGCGGAGCCGACCGGGAGGCGTAGTACAATCGAGGTCTCGAAAGGCTTTCTTTGAAAACTGACGAAGAGCCGGCAAGCGTCCTGCCTGATAAGAGTCATGCCATCAGCAAGACGCCCTTTTGGCCGGCAGGTAACACGGGAACGATAACTTCAGTGGATAGAGAAAACTTGGGCCAAGAAACTAGCAGCCGGAGCATGAAAACGACACGGTTCTGGATGTCAATTTTGGGAGGTAACACGAAACGGCCTCGTAAGGCCTTGAGGATACTGCCTTAGAGAGGCCGGGGTCCGAATTGCCCTGATCTATATTGAGGGATTGAGACTAGACATCAGTGCGAAGCATGATCCAGTCCTGCCGTCCGAGTCCGAATTGCCCTGATCTGTATTGAGGGATTGAGACTTCTCGATCGCGTCCGGGTAACAGGGCGTGCAGTAGGCTCCTTGTCTGAATTGACCTGATCTGTATTGAGGGATTGAGACAAATCGTAGCTGGGACTTCCGTCGTTTTGCGCGGGACGTAGCAGTCCGAATTGCCCTGATCTGTATTGAGGGATTGCCCGCACCGGAGCCTTATCGGCGAAGGCGGTAGAGACGTCCCACGTCCTGAACGATGACCTTGCGGAGATCACGGGGACGGCGGGACGTCTCTTCGGAGCGCAGGCCGTCGCCAAGGGCAAGGTCTCATTGACGCAGACCACGGCCCCTGCCCCACCGAAGATGCCTCTTGCCATCATGGATGGGCCTTCTCACGGGGAGTGGCAACCGGTTCGGAAAACCCTTCGAAGAGACGTCCCGCCGTCCCCGTGACCTCCCACAAGATCTCGTTCAGGACCTGGGACGTCTCTACCGCCTTCGATGAACGGCGTTTCTAAACCAAACGTTCATCACCTCAACAAATCGCGCTGTTCCGGGTCTGAAGGCCCATGGCCGTCCATCTCGCCTGGTTCTACGTGCCCGGCGCCGCGATCGACTGGCACTTCCGCCCCCTCCTCGACCAGGCCGCCGCCCTCCGCGCCACCCCCCACCTCGCCTGGCACGACTGGGAGCGCTACAGCAACCGCCAGCAGACCAAGATGGTCTTCGGCGGCCTCCTCGGCACCCTCGACCTCGAAGGCGACCTCGCCTCGCTCCTCCACGCCGCCGAGATCCTCCACGTCGGCAAGGGAGCCGCGTTCGGGCTGGGAAGGATCGCGGTGGAAAGCGGCGGAGCCGAACGGGAGGCGTAGTACAATCGGGATCTCGAAGGGCTTTCTTTGAAAACTGACGAAGAGCTGGCAAACGTCGTGCCTGACAAAACTCATGCCAGAGGCAAAACGCCATTTTGGCCGGGAGGTAACACGGGGACGCTAACTTCAGTGGATCCAGACGCTTGGGCTCAGAAGCGAGCCTGCGGAGCATGAAAACGGCACGGTTCTGGAGCCCGATTTGGGAGGTAACACGAAACGGCCTCGTAAGGCCTTGAGAATAAAAGGGTTGGAGAGGCCGCCGTCCGAATTGCCCTGATCTGTATTGAGGGATTGAGACAGCTGCCAACATAAGGTGGGCTGGCCGTCCACCGCAATGACGTCCGAATTGCCCTGATCTGTATTGAGGGATTGAGACTGTCGCCCCGTGCTTCTGTAGGTATTCCACCTCCCAGCTAAGCAGTCCGAATTGCCCTGATCTGTATTGAGGGATTGAGACGCGGATAAACTTGAGGTTGACGCCGTGCTTGCACATGAGTCCGAATTGCCCTGATCTGTATTGAGGGATTGAGACTCTGCGGGTCTCCAGGGAGCACCGGTGTATGGTGCAGATATTCCCGTCCGAATTGCCCTGATCTGTATTGAGGGATTGAGACCCGGAGTTGCACCTGGTGGATTCGACGGGCTGACACCCCATCCGAATTGCCCTGATCTGTATTGAGGGATTGAGACGTCTCGGGACACATGCAGTTCGTACCCACGACGGACACGTCGCAGTCCGAATTGCCCTGATCTGTATTGAGGGATTGAGACTTAAAGAAGGTCATGGTCTGGCGGATCTGCTCGTAGACGCGGGCGGGAACTGACCTGATCCGTATTGAAGGATTGAGAGGGGATCCTCCGGAAAGTTCAGCCCCGTGGAGATGCCTCGCCGCCAGCCCGTCAGGGCGACATTCCCATAGCCCAGGGCGGGAGCCCTGGGAAATGGCGCACCCATCCCATGATTACGAGCCCTGCCAAGGGCGACATGAAGATCTCCCGTCGCGAGGGTGATCGATCACGGACGATCGGCCGAGGGTTATGCCGCCCTGGCGGGGCTCCACGGTCAGGACTCGCCGCATCCCCAGGGCTCACACCCTGGGCTATGGGAATGCCGCCTGACGGGCTGGCGGCGAGGCGTTTCCTGAACCGCCGGAACCTCATCACCTCCTTCCCCGGCGCGGCGTCACTGAATCGTCAGGACTCGGGATCGGCCTGCCTCAACCTTTCCGGCGCCGGCGTGTCTCTTCAGGCAGGAGGACGCAATGGCCGACATGGAAGAGTTCGACGACATCTCCCTGGAGATCCGCAGTCTGGGGAAGGGGCGCTTCGAGACCCGGTTTCAGGCGGACGCGCACGGGGAAGCGGCCGAGCCGTTCGCGATGCAGCTCGACGCCGCGAGGCTCAAGCCGCTGATGACGGTGTTCAATCCCGTTCCCGATGGATCGGCTCCCGATGGCCGCGAGATCGGCAGCAAGCTGTTCGAGGCCCTGTTCCAGGGCAACGTCCGCCGCCTCTTCGACCGGAGCTGCTCGGGCGCCAACGACGCCAAGCCGGACGGCACCTCCCGCGGCGTGCGCCTCCGGATCCAGTTGGACCTGACCAACAAGGAGATCCGGCTGCTGGCGGCGCTCCCCTGGGAGCTGCTGCACGATCCTCTGGACCGGATTTTCTACGGGCATGGAAGAGAGCGGCTGCTGGTCCGGCATCCGGAGGCTCCGCGTCCCGTCGAGCCGCTCACGGTGACGCCTCCCCTGCGAATCCTGGTGATTCCCTCAGCGCCCAAGGACCAGCCGACGTTGGATCTCGAGAAGGAGGTCGAGCTCCTGAAGAAGGCCGTGCACCGCGACGGCCGGATTCACGTCACCGTGCTGAAGCCGCCCACGATCGAGGCCGCGCGCAAGCTCCTTCGGGAGGAGCCGTTCCATATCCTCCACTTCCTGGGGCATGGGGGCTTCAACTCGGAGACCGGCCTGGGCCGGCTCTACTTCGAGAACGCGGACGGCAAATCGCAGGCGGTGGACGGGGAGTTCTTCTCCGATCTGCTCCAGGAGTCTCCCAGCCTGCGGCTCGTGGTGCTGAACGCCTGCCGGACGGCCCAGGTGTCGGGATTCTCAGAGATCGGACCCTATGGAACGCTCGGGACGGCGCTGAGCCTGGCCGGAGTGCCCGCCGTGGTCGCGATGCAGTTCAAGATCTCGGACCCGGGCGCGATCTGTTTCAGCGAGACGTTCTACGCGGCTCTCGCGTCCGGCGATCCCGTGGACGTGGCGGTCGGGGTGGCCCGGCGGGAGCTGTACGAAACCGAGCACCCCTCGCTGGAGTGGGCCGTGCCGGTGCTCTTCCTGCGATCGCACAATGGAAGGATTTTCGATCTCCCGCGCCCGGCGAAGGCTCCGGCGGTGAAATCGAAGCACCCCGCGGGAAACGGGAACGGTGCGGCTCATGGAAAGCCCGGCGGGATCGACGCGGAAGCGCCGCTGACGCTGGGCATCCGGAGCCGCGAGCCCTTGGGGGACCGGCCGGAGTCCACCCTCAACCTCACCCGTCACTTCGACGACCGGCAGATCCGGAAGGCCGAGCTCTGGGGGACGGCGGTGCTGCCCGAGCTGGAGGAGTTCCTGCGGCCGGAGCTGACCAGCCGGCAGCCGATCCTCCTCGATTTCGCGGCCCACGCCAGCATCGCCTTCGCGGCGGGCTACGTGCTGGAGGCGAAGAGCGGCCTCGACATCAGCATCCGCCAGAGGCTGCAGCAGGGAGGTTTCCAGGACTGGAAGCCGAACGACGGCCCGCTCCCGGACGCCCCCTACTGGAAGACCGAGGACGACCGCCCGCTGAACGAGAAGGCCACCGACGTGGCCGTGGCCGTGGGGCTCACCTGGCCGGTGCTCGACGACGTGGAGGTGTATCTCGAAGAGCAGCGCCTTCCCATCCGCCGGCTGCTGCCGGCGACGCTCGCCCCGAATCCCAGCCAGAGCGGCGTCGAGAACGGAGCGCACGCCCTGGCGCTGGCGCAGGCCCTGGCGTTGAGAATCCGGGCCCGGACCCCTCACGAGCGCCGGGGAACCCTTCACCTCTTCGTCTCCGGCCCGAACGCCTTCCTCTTCTACCTCGGCCAGCTCGCCCGAGGCCTCGGCCGCATCCAGTTGTACGAATACGACTTCAACACCGGAGCCCCCGGAGCCTACCGGCCGTCGATCGCGCTGCCGGCGTAGGATGGGAGGATTGAACCGTGACCGTAGATCTGCGCGCCCTGTTTCTTCGCCTCCAGGATCAGCTCCTGTCGCATTTGCAGACCAACCGGCAGATCCTCTCCCATGGTCCGGCAAAAGGCACCGCGACCGAGGAGCGCTGGCGCGAGATGCTCGCGACGTATCTCCCCAAAAGGTACTGCGTCTCCAAAGCTTTCGTGATCGACGCCGACGGGCAGCAGAGCGACGAGATCGATCTGGTGATCTACGACCAGCAATACTCGCCCTTTCTTTTCAAGCAGGACAAGTCCGTCTTCATCCCCGCCGAGAGCGTGTACGCGGTCTTCGAGGTCAAGCAGAACCTGACCGGCAAGAACGTACAGTATGGGATTGAGAAGGCGGCCTCGGTCCGCAAGCTCCGAAGGACCAGTGTGACGATCACCCATGCAGGAGGAAACTTCCCGCCGCGCAAGCTCTTTCCAATCCTGGCGGGACTTCTCGTCCTGGAGAGCGATTGGAATCCGCCGCTGGGAAAGCGCCTCGTAAAGGGGCTTGCAGCGAGCTCGGAAGAAGGCCGCCTGGATCTCCTCTGCGCGCTCCGCCATGGGTCGGTCGAGGTGACCTATCCGGAGGGAAAGCCCATGAATCTCGACATCAGCGCTCCAGATTCAGCCCTGATCTTCTTCTTCCTCCGGCTGCTCGAGAGACTTCAGGGGCTCGGGACCGTTCCCGCGATCGATCTGCGGGATTATGGAAAAGTCCTGGAGGGCTGAGATCTTGTCGTGCGGAGCCTCTCAGGATTTCTCGCCTTCGGGATCAGACAGCTTCTTTCCAAAAGCTTTCAAGACATCGAGATTCTTGCCGCTGACACCCTGAAAGGTCTTTTTTACCGGAGGTGACGGTGGCCTTTTCTCCTGGTTTCGGGAGCGGCCCTGCCGCGGGCCCTGGCGATCATTCCGCGTCGTCCGGGATTCCTCCCGGCCTGGAGAACGGTTCCCCTGCCGGACCTGAAGCAATCGCGCGGTCCATCCGAAGAGGCTCTTGAGCTCTTTGGGTTGCCACTCATTTCGAGCCAGCAAGAGGTTGACCTCCCGGATCACCAGGTGGACCTGCTCGCCGAAACCGCCTCCCCGCTTCAGGTGACCACCGCTCCCATTCTCGAGGAGCTTCAGGGTCCGGCCGAGACGCTCGAGATCGCCGGCGGGATCGCTCATGAAGGTTGCGACGACCGAAAGAAGGGCATTCTTGGTGACCGAAGGCCCGGCCTGAAGATCGGCGGCCAGGCGCTGCGCGTTCTGAACGATCTCGACCTGTGACTTGCTCATGGCTTCTTTCTACCGGGAGGGTACGCGGAGCAGCTCCGCGACCTCATTCAGCTTCGGCCAGAAGGGGACCGCCCAGGCGGAGGTCTGCGCGGATTGAATCCAGCCGATCGCCTTCTGCTGGCAGGCTTCGCCGTCGAGATGTCTCCGGACCGGACTGGCCAGGGCGAGCGCCTTCGGCCGGACCGCCACGGCGCCCTTGCCGTCGTACTTGACGCCCCCGAGCCGGAGGAAAAAATTCGTCGCGCCGTCCGCACCGATCCCCATGCAGAGGAGCAGGCGGCCCAGCTCCTCCCGGGCCACATTCCAGAACATCATGCGGGTCTCGAACGTGCCGAGGAAGACCTCCCGAGAGAGCTCCTCGGAACTCCTCACGTGCACCCTACGATCGCGGTCGAACTGCGTGGCTTCCTTGAGATCGTAGAGACTCACGTCTCCTTGCGCTTTCTGTGGAGTCCAGGGAATCGGTACCTCGCGCACCTCGATCTGGACCGTCTCGGGTCCTGCGGGCCTGGCGTCATCGAAACCCAACCGGCCGCTCCGGCCGAGCACTCCAAACAGGGAGCACGCTTCGCAGCAGGAACGAGACGAACACTGGGTACCCAGAGTCTTTCGCCGCTCGGGGTCGTTCCAGGCGAAGGGATCACAGGAAAAAGAGAGCAGCTCGTAGAGAGTCCGGACGGCTCCCTTGATGCCGCTCCCGGGAATGACCGGCGTGCCGGCCGCGCGAGCTGCTTCCTGGGCGACCACCTCTGCCGCGCCTTTCGACGTCAGGGTGAGCCTGCCGGTGGAGGGGGTGACGAACTGCCCTTCGGGGATCTCCAGGGTAAGCCGCAGGCTTCCCGTCAGCAGATCGCCCTCCCATCGGTCGTGCGGAGGAGGGTCCTGGAAGTGGATTGCACCCTCCGGGCGAGACAGGCCATGGCGGGCCACGGGTCAGCTCCTCCCCTCAAGATATCGCTGAAGAGGCCCTTCGATGAGCGCTCCCGCCAGGGTCTGAATGGATGTGTCCCCCTTGTATCGAAGGGTTCGGAAGATGCCCCGGCGCTCCTCCTTTCCTCCGTCGGGCGCGGCAAGGTCGTCCTTTGGAGGCAGACCGTAGCGGCCCAGGTCCTCTTGCGACTGCCGGGCTCCCGTAATTTTTTCTGTCTCCCGGTTCAGGAAGCCCAGCTCCACCGACCAGTCCCGCACGCGGACGCTCCCCATGCCACGGGCCTTGGCGCCACCGATGCGCAGCAGGCCGCTGTCGAGGTCCCGTAAGGCGGCCAGTAGGAGGCCAAGTTGCCAGAGAGAGAAGTTCTCTCCGTTGATCCGGGTCCGGAATCCCCCGCCCACCACAACTTCCGCATCGTAGAGCACGCTATGAGCGGCCGCCTGGGAGCGGCGGTCGATGCCGACCCCGGTGCGGACCTCTGTACGGTTCGCCGCCTCTTCCATCCCCTCGGACGGATAGGCGTCGCCGATCCGGAAACGGCCCGCAAGGGCGAGCGAGCCGAAGGTGAAGCAGGCTCCGCACTGGCCTGCGTGAGGGTAGTTGGGTGGCTGTGAAGGGCCGATCTTCTTCCTTCCGCAACTGCTCTCGTCGCGCGTCTGTGTGGGATCGCAGGCGAACCGGCCCGAGGAGCGCAGGAGGCGCTCACTGTGGGAGCGGAGCACCCCCTTGAGACCAGAGCCGGCGAGAAAGACGGTAGGTTTGCCGTTCCGATGAGTCCGCTGAAACTCCATGTCCGCCGGACCGGGATCGATGCCGACAGATTGGGCGCGGACCAGGATCGGCCCGTCGGGCACCAGAGTGACGTCGAGGACCACGGTGTTCTGCAGGGTTCGAAACATGGTCTGCCGTCCTTAATTCGAAGGGGCAGCCGCGGCGAAGTCCGCCAGCTCCTGGAGGCTTTTGAGATAAGTGCTCAGTTTGGTTTCCACGGTTCCGAGCTCTGGCATGCCTGGGCTCGCCTGCCGATCGAGCAGAGACCTGGCGCTGAGCTCCCGCGGGTCGGTGACCTCGACTTTGACCCAGCCCAGTCCCCGGGAGGACTTGCCGCCGAGGAGCAGCACCCCCTCGTGGAGCATCCAGAGAGCCTGGGCGAGTAAACCCACCTCGTACTCGGCAGGGTTCTTGAAGCGGATCCGGCCGCGGAAACAGGTCCCCGCCGGCACGACTTCGACGTCGAACTTCACCGCCTGGGCCGCGGTGCGGGTCTCACGCGAGATGCCTACGCCGTCCCGGACTTCGAAGAGAGCGGTGTCTTCGCAGGCCGCGTCCGAGATCTGGAGCCGCGAGCCATAGGAGAGGGTGGAGCTTCCTTCCGCCGAATCACGGGACGCCCCTCTCTTCTCCTCCACGACGGAGCCGAAGAGACGCTTGATCAGGTCGAGATCCTTCCATCCCTTGGCAAGGTTTTCCGGCACCCCCGCGGGGAGCTCTTCCGGAGTCTGCTTGTGCAACTCGTCCAAGCCGAGGGAAAGGCAGAAGGACTCGATCCCGGCCCGCAGCACCCCCCGGAGGGACGACCCTGGGATGAATGGCCGTCCGGAGGCATCGCGCACTACTGGCAGATCGCTCCCCGCGAAGTCGACGCTCTTGCCGGCGCCGATGTGAAGGCCGCTTTGACAGATCAGCCGAAAATCGAACAGTACGATCTTTTCGAGGGTCGCGTGATGGCGGAGACGGAGATCAGCATGGCTCATGGTTTTACCTCCGAGCGGGAGCGTCCTGTCTCGCCTGGACGCGGGCCTCCAGGTTCAGTTGGTCGAGGTAGATGTAGTGCCGGACCAGATAGCCAAAGAATTGCTGGATCGCGGCTCGGCGCGCTTCCGCTCCCTGAGTGACCGTCCGCGTTTCGATCTCCTTGAGGACCTTCACAACCGGCTCGTGGACGAGTGTCCAAAAGTCCCGGGTCGCCCGGCGCCCTCGCTGATAATTGAGGAAATTTTCCAGCACCGCGACCTCGGACTCCTGCTGGGTGATCTGCACGAGGTTGCGGAGCTGAGAGGTCGCATTCCTGAAGTTCCTATTGGTCTTCACATCGTCCAGGATGCTTTCCGCCTGCTCGACCAGCCAGGTCTTCAGCCTATCTTCCGGTTGACGGCTCATCTCACTCTCCTTCACGGACTCCGGCTCGAACAGTCCAAATCGTCCACATCCGCTATCCACTCGCTGGCCGACCCCACGGCGCAGCGCGGGCAGCAACCGATCGAGAGTGGACTGAAGATCTGCCTCGGCAACGCTGTACACGAAGACGCTTCCCGCTCCCATGGCCGGGAGCAGGTCCTTCAGGGGCGCACGGTCCTGCGGCCGCTGGTCGTAGCCGCCCGAGGCTCCCGGATGAAGGAACTGACGGTCGGGACCTGAGATGTCCAAGCCGAGTTGCCTGAGCTGCACCTCGGCCAGGGGATGGCCGACGTCCTTCCCGGAAGGGACGTAATCCGAAAGGGCCACCAGGACCAGAGGAAGCCGATCACCCACGGCCGGCGCCTTTCCGACTCCAGCCCTCCGGACCAGCTCGGCCGCAAGCTTTTCGACGGAGGCGGCAAGACTCCTGACCTTCTTTACAGCCTCTTTTTCCGGCTCGGTCTCGAAATGGACATCCACTTCGACGAGACCCAGGCCATGCTTGCGACCGGCGCCGATCAGGACCGTTGAACCGGCGAGCTCCGCGAGGAGCCGGGCCGTGGAAGGGGTGAGCCCCTCGACCCTGGAGACGAAGCGAGCCGGACGCGATTTCTTGGGGTTTCCCGGGAAGAGCACGGGATCGAGCTGCTCGATCGAAAAGAGCCGGCTCTCGGCGGCGGTTCCCGTCCAGCGGTCGATGCTGACGCGGGTCCGGGTCTGGCGGACCAGCCCGTCCGCGGGACGCGCTTCCAGAGGATCGAAACGGCCCTCTCCGTCGTCGGCCCGCAGGTAGAGGCCCGACTCCGCCAGGATCTGGTTGACTCGCTGACGCGCCAACTCCGGCAGGAGCGCGTTTCGTAGATCCTGCTTCGCGCCGCGTCGCTGGCGGGCCGTGGCGGAGAACAGCAGGGGCTCGGACTCCGGATCATGGACCAGCAGAGCGTCACCGAAGCTCGCCGGCGGCCCTTCGAGGAACAGGGACTTGAAGGTGGCATCCTCGGCTGCTGCCCGGCCGTTCCGCAGGAGGGACCAAGCAATGGCCCCCCGTACGGTCGCTCCAGGGATGTAGGTCCGCGTGGCGTGGTGGTTGCCCCAGGGCCCGCCATCTCCGAAGTGAGCGGGCTCCGCGAGGGTAAAGACGAGGCGGGCTCGGGTGGCCGTGGCGGGATCACCTTGGACACGAACGGTGGTCGGGACCTCCCCTTCGATCCAGCGGATGGAGACCTCTCCTCCACCCTTCGCCTTACCCGCGCCAATAGAGTCGGTGGTCTCCACCGCGATTCGAACCAGGTCGAGATCCTTCTCCTCCAGCTTTGAGGGCTCGACGACGGTGAGGTGGGCGTGGAAGACCAGGGGTTCAGCCGAGACCTCGGCGACTTCGCGGAAGAACAGCTTCCTGTCCTCCGCAGTGGCCGTAAAGTTTTCCAGCTCCACTCCAGGGCGGACCCGAAGGGCGGCCGCGGCCCGGGCGACGTCGACGGGGAGAGCGTCGCTGAACCGGAGGGCACCTTCCCCGGAGCCCTTCCGCTTGCCGGTCGGGCCGGAGAAACCGAACAGCCGGGCGACGGAGCCTTCGGGATCGGGCGATTCCTGTCTCCCGGCCGTGTCGAAGGGATAGGGCTCCACGACTTCGCGGTCATAGCCACCCCCCTTCAGCAGAGCTTCGAGCTGGATGCGCACCGCGCCGCGCAACGCGGTCGCCGGAATGTAGGGAATCAGGCTCCCGTGGACGATTCGCCGCGCGGTCGAGAGATCGGAGCCGGACTCGGAGATCTGACCGCCGGCGACGAGGAGATGCCCATGGACTGTGATTTCAAGGAGAGGCATCTCGGTTCAGCCCTCTCTCCAGTCCAGGAACGGCGCCAACTGGAGGCCGTCCCCGATCCAGGTTCCGCAACCCTTGGTGAGATCCTGAACGAAAAAACGCTCTACCGCCGCGGGATCGGCGGGATTCACGCCAAAAGCTCCGAGCCAACTTTGATATCTCGAACCGGCGGGCTTGCGGGCGATCTGGTAACGGAGGAAGTTGAGGAAGATCCGCTTTCCCTCCCGCGAACCCTCCTGGAGGGCATAGAGCTGGGAGGTCGCGAGCTTGACGTCCTGCTCCCGCAACCGCCGCATCCTCGCGAGGAGCGACGTGAAGCCCTCCGCGGTGTAGGGCCTGCAGGAGCGCCGGAAGCCCGGTTCCTCCGTACGGTCCGTGAGAGCGCGGGAGGCTTCGAGGTTCTCGCTCAAGGGGGAGGATTCCGTGAGCACCTCGAAGTCGAACGATGAGAAAGCTCTCCCTCCTTGGACTCGATAGAACATCGACTTTGCGTTCTTCTGAAGCTCTTTGGCCAGGCTGAACTGATAGCGGACCGGATAGCTGTAGCCGCAGAGCACGAGACCCGCTCCAAAGGTGACGTGAGGCACGCCCGTTTTCGCCTCCAGCAGGGGAGGGAGGTCGGCGATGGCCGCGGACGCCTCCTTGATCCACGAGGAGAGCTTTCCCGTGACGTGCACGGCGAGAGGCCCCGGGAGAATCCAGATCGCCTCGTCTCCTCCACCGAGATAGCTCACCAGGGGGAGATCCCGATCCGGCTTCCCAGGAGCGAACTTCCGGACAGCCCCTTCGACCCGCAGGCGAAGGGCCTCGAAGACCTCCCGCACGGCCTGGCTCAGGAAGCGGATCTCGGGCAGAGAGGCGAGACTCCCAAAGAGCGCCCCCATCGAGTTGCCATCCACGTACAAAAACCCGATGTATTTCGACTTCGCGCGCTCCGGCCCGGCAGCCTCCACCAGCTCCTCGAACGAGATCCCGGCGATCTCCTTCCTTCCCACTTCCCATCGCAAGGCGCACGGATCGCAGAGAGGGCCGTCGGCACGTGCCTCCAGGCGCCGGAAATCGCGAATCCTCCGCTGACCCGCCGCGCGGTCCCGGCAGGAGACGCAACGCTCGCGGCCACCGGCCACACCGCCTGGATCGGGTTCCCGTTCGTCTTTCTTCCGGCGGACCTGATCCCGGAGCCGGGAGAGCACCGCCTGCATTCCCGAGACGAGGCGCACCCCTCCCGACGCGCTCCCCTCGCTCGTCGAGGAGATGAATTCGTGCGGTCCGACCGGGAGGAAACCCGTGGTGACGGTCAGGGCGCTCCCCGTCTTGCTGGCATAGAGACTCTCAATAGTCCGGCAGATTTCTCCACCTTGGCCCGCGGGGACCAGGAGCATCCCTTCCCCGCCGCCGGAGAAGATCACAAGCTCCTGATGGTCCCGGGCAATCTGGTCGTTGATGTCCCGCAGGATCGTCGAAGCCCCGGTGATCACCGGGGGACGGCTGGATTCGAAGACGTAGCTGGCGATGCTGTCGGTGTCGAAGAGGACCAGTTCGAGAGGCTGGGCCGTCTCGAAGACCCGCTCGGTCTCCTTCAGGACCTCGCTCCGGTCACCCTTGGCGAAAACGATCGCATCGACCAGTGCTTGCGGAACCTCGGATCCATGTCCGTCCATCTGACGTGAGAGCGCCAGGGAAGCAATCTTTGCCACCGCTTCGCGACTCTGACTTACGAGTTGTTCGGGCGCGTGTCTCATAGGGTTGGCCCTGAAGCGAGCTCTATAGTTGTCCTCACACAACGTGAGACACGCTCCCGCAGGATTGGTTTAGAGTCCGCCGGAGGAAAACCTGCGCCAGATCGGGCTAAGCAGCGGGAAAGAACGGCCCAGGGGAAATGCCCCCCGAAGTGCTAGACTCACCTTCCCGATGGCAGTGAAACTGGCGCTCCTGGTCCTTCTTTTCCTCCTTTTCGTCTTCGTCGCGCCTCCGGCTCAGGCCGCCGCCAGGATCTCCGAGATCCGGATCGGCTTCGACGGCGACCGGGTGCTCGCCTCGTTCGTCCTTCGCAACGCCTTCGACCCCCAGTTCGCGGAGCGGATGGAGAGCGGCCTGCCGACGTCCATCCTCTACCGCTTCGAGCTCGACCGCGACCGCAAGCGCTGGTGGGACCAGAAGCTGCGCGACAGCACCCTTGAGGTCGTGGCGATGTACGACGCCGTGGCCCGCGCCTACAACGTCCACTACAAGCTCGACGACAAGCTCATCGAGAGCCGCACCGTGCGCGACCGCAAGACCCTCGAGGAGGCGATGACCCACGTCGAGCGGCTCCCCGTCTTCTCCCTCGCCGGCCTCCCCCACGAGTGGCGCCTGCTGGTGAAGGCCGAGGCCGAGATGGGCTCGCGGACCCTCCTGTCCCTCATCCCGGTGACCAACAGCACCAAGTGGAGGGAGTCGCCGAAGTTCCACCCTCCGGGCGTTCCCGGCGTCCCCTGAGCCCGCCCGCCGATGAGCCTGCGCGAGAAGCTCCTTCGCAACCGCAAGAACCACCGCCTGATCGGCGCGGGGCTGGTCACCCTGCTGCTGGTGTTCACCGGCCTGTTCTATCTCGCCGAGCGCGGCCGCGACCTGCCGCGCGCCCTGGTGACCAACCGGGTGCTGCTGTTCGTCCTCTGGTACGTCAACGTCGTCCTGATCCTGATCATCCTCTTCGTCCTGCTGCGCAACCTGATCAAGCTGTTGCTCGAGCGGCGGCACCGGGTGCTCGGCTCGACCTTCAAGTTCAAGCTGGTGGCAACCTACATCGGCCTGTCGCTGATCCCCGTGCTGCTGCTCTTCGCCATCGCCTCCGAGCTCCTGCAAGGATCGATGGACCGCTGGTTCAACACCCCGGTCGCGCCGGTCCTCGAACGCGGCAACGCGGTCGCCCAGGCGCTCTACGACGAGATCGAGCGGACCAACCTGCTCGCCGCCGGCCGCGTGCAGCGGGAGATCCAGGCGATCGATCTCCACGACCCGCGCCAGCGCCCTCTCCTCACCCGCCGGATGCAGGAGCTGCTCGGCGAGATGGATCTCGACGTCATCGAGGTCTACGAGGGACGGGAGTTCGTCCAAGCGGTGGTCAACCTGCAGTCCGGGCTGTCCAACCCGCCCGAGCCGGACCGCTCGTTCCTGGAGCAGGCCGCGCGGACGGGGAAGGCCACCGCCGTCGACGCCTCGTCCGGAGCGCCGGGGAGCCTCCTCCTCGCCGGCGTGACGGGCATCGAGAAGAGGACCGGAGCCGCCCGGGGAGGAGCGGCGGCCACGCCGGTGATCGTGGTGGCGGGATCGATCCTCGATCCGGTGCTCGCCCGGCAGCGCGAGCAACTGGTGGAGGACTACCAGGCCTACCGGCAGATCGTGGCGCAGAAGGACGACCTGCGGGCCAGCCATTTCCTGCTCTTCCTGATGGTGACCATGGTGATCCTGCTCGCCTCGTCGTGGACCGGGCTCTATCTCGCCCGGCGGGTGACGCTGCCGATCCAGGCGCTCGCCGAGGGGACCCGCCGGATCAGCGGCGGCGATCTCTCCCACCGCGTGGAGGTGGTGGCCGACGACGAGCTCGGCGTGCTGGTGGACTCCTTCAACGGGATGACCCAGGAGCTCGAGAGCAACAAGGAGCAACTGGAGCGCAGCAACCGGGAGCTGACGACGAGCAACCAGCGTCTGGCCGAGGAACGGGCGCTGATCGCCGCGGTGCTGGAGAACGTGGCGGCGGGGGTGGTGGCGATCGATCCGCAGGGGCGGATCTTCTCCTGCAACGGCGCGGCGCTCAACATGCTGCGGCAGCAGGAGGCGGACGTGGTGGGCCGCCACTTCGATGAGGCCTGGGGGGATGCGGACCGCAAGCGGCTGGCCTCGGCGGTGCGCGAGGTGGGCAGCAGCCGCGGCGGGCACGGCAGCAAGGAGGTCCACCTCACCGTGGGCGGCGAGTGGAAGAGCTTCGAGCTGAAGGTGAAGGCGCTGCGCGACGCGGCGGGCGCGATCCAGGGCGGCGTGCTGGTGATCGAGGACCTGACCGAGCTGATCAAGGCGCAGCAGCTCGCCGCCTGGAACGAGGCGGCGCGGCGGATCGCGCACGAGATCAAGAACCCGCTCACCCCGATCCGCCTCTCCGCCGAGCGCCTGCTGCGCAAGTACCAGCAGGGGGACCCGGGGTTGGGGCCGGCGATCGAGAGCGGCGTGGAGATCATCGTCCGCGAGGTGGTGACGCTGCAGGGGATGGTGGACGAGTTCTCGCGCTACGCCCGCATGCCCCGGCCGCGACCGGCGCCGGTGGACCTGCCAAAGCTGGTGGGCGAAACGGTCCACCTCTACCGCAACCTGAAGCCGGGGGTCACGGTGGACAGCGAGGTGGACGCGGCGCTCTCCGCGGTCTGGATCGACGGCGAGCAGATCAAGCGCGCCCTGATCAACCTGCTCGACAACGCCGTCGAGGCGACGGAAGCCCCGGGGGCGGTGACGGTCGAGGCCCACGCCGTCGACGGTCATCTGGAGCTCCAGGTGGCGGACACCGGCCGGGGCATCCCGCCGGCCTCGAAGGAGAAGCTCTTCCTCCCCTACTTCTCCACCAAGGGGCGCGGCACCGGCCTCGGGCTCGCCATCGTCCACCGCATCGTCACCGACCACCAGGGGGCGATCCGGGTGGAGGACAACGCGCCCCGGGGGACGGTGTTCACGGTGGAGCTGCCGATGGGGTGAGGGGATCAGGAAGCGGTCTTGGCGAGCTTGGGCGTCTCGGCGTGCTTCTGGGTGGCATAGCCCACGATGACGCCGACGGCCATGCCGGGGAGCAGGATCTCCCAGAAGTAGGGATTGCCCATGCGGATCACTCCGTAGGCCAGCAGCGCCCCCACTCCCAGGCCGAACAGGATGCCCAGCGGTAGCGAATGCACCTTGCGGGAGAACCAGCCGATGAGGACGCCCGCGATCAGCCCCTTGATCATGGAGCCGATGACGATGCCGATGATCTGGGAGCGGGTCTCGGGCGCCGAGATCAGCGCCGTCAGCCCGTCGAGGATGCCCAGAATGCCGCCCAGCAGAAGCCCGAAAACCGGTTTGCTCATGTCGCGTTCCCTCCCAGGAATGGAAAATCGTTCGTCTGACAATCTCCGACAATCTCTCCTTCAACGTTCCCGGACCTCTCTTTAACCGCCCCGATCAGCGGCCGAGGATCAGGATCAGCAGCACCCGCATCAGGACATAGGCGAGGACCAGCAGGATCGCCGCGCGGTGCCGGCGTCCGAGGCGGCGGGCGCGGTCCACGAGGCTCTCCCGGTGCGCGCTGACGGGCAGGCCCGCGAGGTAGCGGGAGAGGTCGGCCGCCAGCGCCTCGACTCCCGGGTAGCGGTCCTCCGGCTCGGCAGCCATGGCCCGGCGGCGGATCGCCGCGAGGGGCCGGAGGGCCGGCGACATCTCCTCCCCCGCCAGGAGAAAGCCCAGGATGGCTCCGAGGGCGTAGACGTCGGCGCGTACGGTCGTGCGGTCCACCTCGCCGCGCTCCTGCTCGGGGGCCATGTAGCCGGGGGTGCCGAGGATGGTGCCGTGGGCGGTTCCCGGCCTCTCCGGAAGGCCCTCACCTCCCCGGCCCTCCTCTCCCGGCACCTTCGCCACCCCCCAGTCCATCACCAGCACCTCGCCGAACGGCCCCACCATGACGTTCTCCGGCTTGAGGTCGCGGTGGATGACGCCGTGGGCGTGGGCGAAGGCCACCGCCTCGCAGACGCGCTCGAAAGCGCGCAGGCGGCCGGTCAGGGGGAGGTCGCGGGCATGCTCGTCGAGCCGAAGGCCGCGCACGAGCTTCATCGCGTAATAGGCGCGGCCGTCCGGCAGGAGCCCGGCGTCGTGGACGGGCACGATGCCGGGGTGCTCGAGGCGGGCCAGCACCCGGGCTTCGCGCAGCAGGCGGTCGAGGTCCTCCTCGTTCCCCAGGGGGAGCTGGACCACCTTGAGGGCGATCTCGCGGTCGAGCTTGCGGTCGAAGGCCCGGTAGACGGTGCCCATGCCGCCGCGGCCGATCGTCTCCAGGATCTCGTACGGAGTTTCCGCGAGATCCGGGAGGTCGGCCACCTCCTGAAGGTGGCGGAGGGCGGCGTCGGAGATCCCGTTCATCGTCCGCTCATCCTGGATCGACTCATCCGGGATCGACCCCCAGCACCAGCCGCGCCTCGGAGCGGAACTCCTCGTCGGTGGCGGTCTGCTCGCGCAGACGTTCCAGCACCCGCCGCCGCAGCTCGCGCCTCACGGCGGCGAGGAAGTTGGTGACCTGGGTGACGGGCAGGCCGTGCTCGGCGGCGAGCTGGGCGTAGGTCGGCCGCTCCGCCGCGTCCGATCCCTCGAGGTCGTAGCGCTCGAAGAGCCGGAAGTGGACCTCGCGGCCCGGCGCCTCGCACCAGCGCCGGAGATCGCCGACGGCGAGGTCGAAGAGCGAGCGCACCCATTCGCGATGGAAGTATTCGTCCACGTCCAGACCCTCGCCGGCGCCGTAGCGCAGCAGCTCCGCCTCGGCCCCGGCGAAGTCGAGCGAAAGCGGCGCCTGCCCGCCACCGCGCTTCAGGCGCCGGGCGGCCTTGCGCTGGTTGGCAGCGAAGCCGTCCAGGCAGGTGCGCAGATAGGTGCGGAAGCGGGCTTTGGCGGGATCGTAGCGCTCGAGATCCCCCTGGCGAGAGCGGCGGCGAAGAACTCCTGGGTCAGGTCCTCGGCGTCCTCGCGGTCGAGCCGCCAGCGGGCGCGCAGCAGCTTGTAGACCGGCTTCCAGTAGCTGGCGGCCAGCGCCTCCCAGGCCCGGCGGCGCACCTCCGGATCGGCGTCGCGGGCGGCGAGCACCACGGAACGGCGGGTCGGCGGGAAGCGGTCCCCGGCGCCCCAGGGACCGGCAGGATCGGGCATGACGCTTGGACTATAAGGCGCAACACGCCCGGGCGGCGAGATCACGGGCTCTGTTGGCCCCTGCTCGCCTCCTTCGTGTGCGCGCCTGCGGCGCTGCCAGTCGGCTGCGCGGGGTCAACAGAGCCCGTGCGTGGTCGGAGACAGCCCTACGCCGGGCTGAGCGCCGGCCGCTCGGCGGCCAGGCGGGCGAACATGCCCGGCGTGTAGGCGGTGATCCGGCCGGTGAAGGCCGAGGCGGCGACGGTCAGCGGCGAGGCGAGCCAGAGCTTGCCGGGACCGGAGCGCCCCTTGTAGTTGCGGTTGATCGCCGAGACGGTGACTTCGTCCGCCGTCTCGGAGACCCCCGGGCCGCAGCCGATACAGGCGCCGCAGCCAGGGTGGATGAGGTGCACGCCGGCCCGCTCGAAGGTGTCGGCGAGGCCGTTCTGGCGCACGAAGCTCTCCACCGCCTGCGAGCCGCACTGGATCATGAAGCGCACGCCGGGGGCGATCTTGAAGCCGGCGTCGAGCGCCTCCTTGACCACCTGGTGGTAGAAGATCAGGTCGTCGATCTTCCCCGCCGTGCAGCTCCCGCCGTAGGCGATGTCGATCGGCACGTCGCCGATCTCGTCGATCCAGGCGCCGTTGGTCGGGTCGGACGGGATGCCCTCGTCCGGGTTGCCCGGATGGGCCACCATCGGCCGCAGAGCCGAGAGGTCGATCGTGTAGACGCCGCCGGCGTACTCGGCGCCCGGGTCCGGGGCCACGGCGCGCGCCTTCAGCCGCTCGACGTCGATCCCTGGCCGCCACTCGGCGAGCCAGCGCCAGGTCTCATCGTCGGCGATCACGATGGCGGTCTTCGCCGCGCACTCGGTCGCCATATTGGTCAGCGTCGCCCGCTCGTCCATCGACAGCGTGGCAACTCCCGGGCCGGTGAACTCCATCACCCGGTCGAGGGTGAGCTGGGGACGGGCGTGGTGGAGCAGGATGTAGAGCATCAAGTCCTTGGCGGTGACCCCCGCCGGCAGCTTGCCGGTCAGCTCGAAGCGGATCGACTCGGGGATCTCCACCTGGGTGAAGCCCTGGTGGACGAGGTCGGCGTACTCGGTAGCGCCGACGCCCCAGGCGAGGGCGTTGTTGACCCCGCCCATGCAGGTGTGGCTGTCGGTCGCCTGGATGAAGTCGCCGGGATCGATGAACTGCTCGCGGGCCACCTCGTGGCAGATGCCGGGCGAGATCCGGTCCTTGGCCGAGAAGTCGCGCACGCCGGTATGGCGCTGGAAGTCGCGCTGCAGCTCGCGCAGGGTCTCGATCTTGCCGAGGAAGGCGCGCATCTTCGGCACCTCGTCGGCGTAGATCAGGTGATCCTCGAAGACGGCGAACTTGGCCGGGTTCTTCACCGCGTAGTCCGCCCCGTACTCCTGCTCCAGGAAGTAGTGGACCTGGGCGGTGGTGAACTCGTGGGTGTAGCCGCCGTCCACCGAGACCACCACGGCGTCGCCGGGCTTGACGAATCGAGGGCCGTGATCCTCCCCGAGCAGATGGCGGGCGAGGATCTTCTCGGCCATGGTCATCGGGCGCGGCCCGGTGTCGGGCTTCGGCAGCGCGAGCTCGCCGGCGGCGAGGGCCTTGGAGAAGGGAAACAGGCCCCCCTGGCGGATGACGATCTGGGTGATCGGGTCCCACCCCTGGCAGAACTCCGCGAGCGGGATCCCCTCCCCGGCCTGGAGGCGGGTCAGCGTCTCATGGTCGGCCATCAGCACGCCCTGGCTGATGTTGTTGCGGGCGTGGATGGGGGCGAAGGAAGCGGCGACCGCGATGCGGATGCCCGACCACTTCTCGGCCTGCACGGCGGTCTCGCGGGAGCTCCCCACCCCCTTGCGGAAGCCGGAGACGATGACCTCGAAGTTGCCGTCGATCAGGGCATCGCGCTCGAACAAACGCTTGCCGTCGACGATCAGCCCGGCGTAGGCGTCGCGGGCGATGTCCTCCGGCCGGTGGCTGAAGCAGACCCAGGCCGGGGTCATGGCATCGGTGTTGATGTCGTCGAGCAGGTCCTCGACCCGGAGGTCCGCCATCCGCAGGTCGAGCTCCCCTCGCAACTGGCGGCGGATCAGGTCCGGATCCTTGGTGAGGAACAGCACCCGCTTGCCGGGGGTCAACCGGATGGTCTCGGGAGGCTTCATCGAGCGATCTCCTTGGTCGAAGCGCCTTGATGGAAGTGAACGGAGCCGCCGGCCCCAAGCCCTGGGGAGGTGACGGCGTCGTGACATTCTATCCAACGCCGCCACCGGGGGGCACTATTCTCAGCTCCCGAGCATCACCACCACCTCGCGCTGCTCGCGGCCTCCCTGCGCCGAATCCCAGGAGACGTCCGCCACGAAGCGGCAGATCCCCTGGTTGTCGAGGCGGATGGCGGTCCGTGGCATGCGGACGTCGATCCTCGGCTGCCCGCGGAAGGAGACCGGCTGGGTGGTGATGCCGCGGAGCTCGACCTGCGCGTCCGGAAGCGCCCCGCCGCTCGGACCCATGGCGGCGATCCGCAGGGTGACGTCGCTCCGCGCGTCGATCATCTCGTCGTTGTCGGCCGCCGCGCAGACGAACGGGCTCTTCTCATGGTCGAGGAGGACCTCGTCGAGGATCTGGAGGACCGGCGGCGCGTCCCAGATCCGCGAATGGACGGTCGGAATGCCGTTGGTCGGATAGACCCCGATCGGCACGAACATCGTCCGCACCGACGGCCCGTCGAGCCAGGAGGCGGACGCCGCCGCCGAAGTGCCGTCCCCCTCCTTGGTGCTCGCGATCCGCAGCTTTCCCTTCGGGCTCATCACGCAGCTCGTCTCGGTCGGGAAGCCCCAGCCCACCACGTTGGTGATGGGCGGGGTCGCCGCGCCGCCCGGAACCTGGATGTCGATCGTCCGCGCCCCCATGCGCGAGTCCGCGTCCGCCGCCCGCTGGCGCATGAAGTCGTTGGCCGCTCCCGCCGGCACCCAGCGCAGATCGACCAGCGGACCGGCCGGCGGGTTCCCCGGAGTATCGAGAACAAAGAGATTCAGCGGCCGGCCGTCGCGGCCGACGAGGTCGGTCTTCGCGGGGTCCGGCGGGAAGAGGTCGTAGGCCGCCTGGGTGTGGCGGATGACCTTGCGCACGTCGGCAGCGGAAAGCTGCGCCGGCCAGAAACCGACCGCGAAGCCGTTCACCAGGCTGTCGATGGCGAAGAGGTTGCCCGCCCAGGTCGCCCCGAAAGCGATGACCTGCTCGATCCGGTCCACCACCGCCGGGCGGGTCTCCAGCAATCGGCGGAAGACCAGGGAGCCCGTCGAATGGACGATGACCACCACCTTGGCGCCGCCATTCTGCTGTTGCAGCTCGGCGAGGATCTCCTCCGCCCGGTCGAGGATCTCCGCCTGATCGACCGCCTGGCGCCAGTCCCAGCCCAGGGGCCGGAAGTTGTCACCGCTCGAGGTGGTGTAGCCGTAGCGGTTGCGGAGGATGTCGTAGAGCGACTGCGCCTGCTTGGCGATCCCCAGCACGTCGCGGATGGGCTCGCCGGCCACGACGTCCCCCGGCGGATCGTCCGGCCCGACCAGGAGATCGACGATCCCCTGCCGCTTCTGCGGGTCGAGCAGATCCGGAATGGACGGGGGAAAAATGACCTGACCCGTCGACTTCCGGATCAGCTCGCTCGCGGGGAAACCAGGAATGAAGATGACCGGCTTGCGCGCCATCGTTTCTCCTCGGCCATGAACCAGGCCGGTTCTGGAGTTTGTTTCAATATTTTAGCACTCCTAGAGGGTTCCTAAACCACCATGATATAAGACCCGCATGGCGGACGATCGCTCCGGCAACGTCTACGAAAAGATCGTCGGGACGCCCCTCTCGCCGGGCGCCCTGCCGCCGCCTCGCGTCTCGGCGGCGGTGGTGCTCTGGCGGCGCCTCGAAGGAGGCGGGCCGGACGACGTCGAGGTCTTCTGGGTGAAGCGGGCGGAGACCCTGGCGTTCATGGGCGGCTGGCACGCCTTCCCCGGTGGCGGGCTGTCCCGCTCGGACGCCGGCCTGCCGGTCCTCGGAGAGCCCCAGCTCGCCTCGGATGCTCCCCCGGCCTCCGGGCTTCCGGAATCGTTGCGGGATCTCGACGAGCCCGGCCCGGACCTGCTGCCGGGCCTCGCCGCCTGCGCCCTGCGCGAGCTGTTCGAGGAGACGGGCCTGCTGCTCTCCTCCCCCGCCGTGGACCCCGAGGAGCTGCCCGAGCTGCGCCGCGGCCTGCTGACTGGCGAGCGCACCTTCGCCGACATCCTGAAAGCGCTGGAGGTGACGCTCTCGGCCTCCCCCCTGGTCTACGCCGGCCGATGGGTGACGCCGCCGTTCGCTCCCGTCCGCTTCGACAACCGCTTCTTCCTCCTGGAGTGGCCGCCGGACGCCGCGGCGCAGCCGGAGGTGGTCGAGGGGAAGCTCGAGCACGGCTCGTGGATCCTCCCCGCCGAGGCCTGGGAGGCGTGGCGCCGCGGCGACGTGCTGGCCGCGCCGCCCATCCTCCACATCCTGGAGGTCCTCAGCCAGGACGGCCCGCTGCGCGGCCTCGACCGCCTGCGCGATCCGGCCGAGACCAACCTCGGCTCCCTGCGCCGGGTGGAGATGCGCCCCGGCGTGGTGATGTTCCCGCTCCTCACCCACACGCTCCCGCCGGCCGCCACCACCAACGCCTACCTGCTGGGGACGGGCGACGCCGTGCTGGTGGACCCCGGCGCCTCCGACCCCCGGGAGCTCGACCGCCTGGAAGCCGCCCTCGCCGCGGCCCGCGAGCGGCTCGGCCGCAGGGTGACCGCCATCTGGCTCACCCACCACCACCCGGACCACGTGGGCGGCGTCGAGCGGCTGCGCGCCTCGCTCGGCGTACCCGTGCTCGCCCATCCGCTCACCGCCGAGCGGCTGGCCGCCCGGGGGATCAGGATCGACGGCGAGCTCCGGGACGGCGAGCGCGTGGACCTGGGGGAGGGCTACTCGGTCCTCGTCCTCCACACCCCCGGGCATGCCCGCGGCCACCTCTGCTTCCTCGAAGAGGGCCAGCGCTCGCTGCTCTGCGGCGACATGGTCTCGGGGGTCAGCATGATCGTCGTCGATCCCCCGGAAGGGGATATGGACGATTATCTCGGCTCGCTGGCGAAGCTGGCGGCCCTGCGCCCGGGCACCCTCTTCCCGGGCCACGGGCCGGCGATCAAGAACGGGGTGGCCAAGCTCCGCGAGTACATCGACCACCGCCGCTGGCGGGAGGAACGCATCCTGGAAGCCTGGAACGGGGGGAAGCGCCAGCCCGCCGAGATGCTGCCCACGGTCTACGACGACGTGCCGCAGCAGGCCTGGCCGCTCGCCGAGCGGCAGATCCTGGCCCATCTCGACCGGCTGCGGAAGCTGGGACGGCTCGCGGGCTAGTTCTTCTCCTACTCGCTCCGCAGCGACTCCATGGGATCGACCCGCGCCGCCCGGCGGGCGGGCAGCAGGCAGGCGAGCAGGCCGGCCGCGACCAGGACGGCGGGGGCCAGCGCGTACACCCCCGGCTCCCATGGGCGCACCTGGTAGAGCGACGCGGCGAGCAGCCGCGCCAGGGCGGCGGCGAGGCCGAGCCCCAGGATGATCCCCGCCGCGAGTTGGGCGAGCCCCGCCCGCAGCACCAGCCGCCGCACGTCCGCCCTTTTCGCCCCCAGCGCCAGGCGGACGCCGATCTCCCGCGTCCGCCGGGCCACCGCGAAGGCCATCACTCCGTAGAGGCCGAGGGCGGCGAGGAACAGGCCGACCGCCCCGAAGAGCCCGAAGAGGGCGCCCGCCCGGGTGTAGGGCCGGGCCGCCCCGCCGATGTACTCCTCCATCGTCGCCAGCGCCCAGACGGGCGCCTCGGGATCGACCGCCACCGCCTCCCGCCGGAGTGCCGCCGCCAGAGACGCCATCGGACCCGCCGTCCGCAGGACCAGGTTCCCGCCCCAGACCGGCATCTGATCCCAGGGGAAGTACAGGGCCGCAGACGACCCCTCGCCGGCGAGGGAGTCCAGCGGGAGATCGGAGACGATGCCGACGACCGTCCGCCAGGGGAGGTCCGCTCCCCCGGTATGGATGCGGCGTCCGAGCGGGCTCCGGCCGGGAAAGAAGCGTTCCGCGAAGCCGCGGCTGACCACCACGACCGGCGGCGCGCCGGCGCGATCCGCGGCGAGGAAGGTCCGCCCGGCGAGCCGCCGGAGGCCGAAGATCTCGAAATACCTCGGCGAGACGGCGGCCCAGCGCACGGCGGGGGACTCGTCCAGACGCCCGGAGCTCCCCTCCACCGCGACGGGCAGCGTGGGAGTCACCTTGCGCCCGAGCGGCAGGGCCGAGGCGAAGGCTACCTGCGGAGCGCCCGGCAGACCGTCCAGGCGCCTCCCCAGCTCCTGGTAGTAGCGGCGCCTGGCCGCCTCCTCCTGGTACCCGGGGCCGTCCAGCGAGACCTGGGCGGTGAGCACCCTCCCGGGCGGGAAGCCGGGATCGAGGCGCGCGAGCTTCACCAGGCTCTCGACCGTCAACCCGGTGGGGACCAGCAGGGCGCAGGAGAGGGCGATCTCGGCCACGGCCAGCATCCGGACGAACCGGCCCAGGCGCAGGCTGGTGCTCCCCCGCGACTGGTCCTTGAGGATCTCCCCCGGCGCCGTCCGCGCCGCCTGGAGGGCCGGCAGCAGCCCCGCGATCAGGCTCGCCAGCAGGGTGAGGCCGAGGGCGAAGAGGAAGACCCGGGCGTCCAGCCGCACGTCCACCCAGAAGGACGGGATCTCGTCGCCCATCAGCCGGCGATAGAGGCCGACCGCTCCCTTGGCGACCGCCAGTCCCAGCGCGCCTCCCGCCGCGGCGAGCACCGCCGACTCGGCGAGGAGCAGGACCACGACCCGCCCCCGCCCGGCGCCCAGGGCGGCCCGCACGGCCATCTCCGGCGTCCGCTCCGCCGACCGCGCCAGGAGCAGGTTCGCCACGTTGACGCAGGCGATGAGGAGGACGCCGAAGACGGCGCCCAGCATCACGAATTGCCGCGAGCGCAGGTCCGCGTCCACGTAGCCGTCGACGAAAGGCACGACGGAGATCTTCATCCCTTCGCGATCCCGGGTCACCGCGAGATGGGGCACGAGATGGGGGACCAGGGTCCTCAATTCGCCGCGGGCCCGCCGTGGCGAGATCCCGGCCTTGAGCCGGCCGACCACCTGGATCGGCCAGCCCAGGCGCCCGGCTTCGTCCAGCCGCAGCGGCAGCCAGAAAAACTGATTGAGCGGGAAGCGGAAGCCCACCGGCATGACGCCGACGATCGTCGCCGGCTCCCCCGAGACCCGGACGGTCCTCCCCAGCACGCCGGGATCGCCGCCGAAGCGCCCGCGCCAGAGCTCGCCGCTCAGCAGGACCACGCGGGCCGCGCCGGGGCGCTCGTCCTCGGGGGCGAGCGCGCGGCCCAGCACGGGATGGACGCCGGTCATCGCGAACAGGTTGGCCGTGGCATACCCCGCGTTGTAGGGCTCGGCGGGCTCCCCCGAGCCGCTCAGGGTCAAGCGGAAGCCGCACCAGGCGGCGAGGAGGTCGAACGAGGTCTGCTCCCGGCTCAGGGCAGTGAATTCCCGGGCCTGGAAGGGGAAGATGCCGCTGGCATCGCGGGCATCGCGCGGACTCCGCTCGAGACGGAAGATCCGCTCCCCCGCGGCGAACGGCAGCCCGCGCAGGAAGGTGCCGTCGACGATCGCGTACATCGCCGTGGTCAGGCCGATCCCCAGGGCGAGGGTCAGCACCGCCACCCCCGAGTGCGCGGGATACTTCCACAGCCTGCGGACACCGAGGCGGAGCGCGGCGGACATCGTCATGGGATCTCCCGGTCAGAGCTGGATCGATTGTAGACTGCCGTCCGGTTTCCAGAAAGCCGGCGCCGGTGCCTGAAAGATCATGAGGATCCTGCTCGTCCTGTTCGCGCTGCTCGCGGCCCCGGCCACCAGGGAGCCCTGGTCCGCCGAGCAGGCCACCGGCGCGCCAGATACGTCCGAAGCGGAGGATGCTCCCACGGCGTGGACGCCGCTCGAGCCCGACGCGGGGCGGGAGTGGCTGCGCGTCCGCTTCCCCCGGGCGGCATCGATCGCCGAGGTGCGCGTCCGCGAGTCGCTCAACCCCGGCGCGATCCGGCGCGTGTCGGCCTCTCTGGAGGACGGAGCGTCCTCTCTTCTCTGGGCGGGAGACGATCCCACGGCGGAGGCGCCGGCGGACTTCGTCGTCAAGGTGGAGCGCGAGGTCGTGGCGCGGGCGGTCCTCATCGAGCTCGACACCTCGATCAAGAAACCGCGGCGGCGCGGCTGGACCGCCATCGACGCCGTCGAGCTGGTAGGGCGCGACGGCAGCCGCCAGTGGGCCGCGGAGGCGGAGGCCAGCTCCACCTATGCCACGGTCGGGGGCCTGCTCGCCGACGAGCTCTCCCCGGCGGCAAGGGTCTATGCGGACGAGAAACTGGGGATTAGAATGTCCGCCCCCGGATTCTGGATTCGCGCCAACCCAGCCCTCCTCGACGTTCCGGGAAAGATCCTCCGCGCCTGGACGCGGGACGGCACCGCCACCGTGGCCGTCTTCCGCTGGGAGTCCGATCCGGCGGCGGACCCGCAGCTCCTCGCGGACCGCCTGGCGGCGGCGCTGGCGGCCGGGCTGGGAGCGGAAGTCCAGGCACGAGAGGTGCATCAAATTGGAGGCTTGAGAGCGGTGGGGCTGGTGGCTACCGGCACCGGTGAGGGCGGAGACGGCCCGCGGATCCAGCAGCATTGGGTCGCCATACCGCGGCAGCGCGACATCGTCGTCCTCCTCCTGAGCACCCCTGCAGCGTCGTTTCCCGCCGACGAGCGGACTTTCGGCAAGATGCTCGCGACGGTCGAGATCGTTGAAATCCAGGGCTCTCCGCAGAAATAGAGGGCGGGCGCCCATTCGTTGAGGAGGAAGGTGATCCTGGCTGGCACGGTCCAGGCGGCGATCCCCCCTCCAGACATCGTCAACCCTGGCATGGATCGATCCCATCGATCGCCACTTAGGAGAGCCGAGGAAGATCATGAACCCGCGCAACACACGCGTTCTCGTTTTCGCCACCGCATTGCTCACGGCGCCCCTGCTGCCGGCGTGGTCGCAGGCGCCGGTGCACCCCCGTCCCCAGCCGAAGAAGGCCCCCGCGAAGGGGGAGGTGATCGTCAAGGGCGACACTCCGATCGAGCAGGGCGATCCCCAGGCCCAGGGCCAGCCGCCGGCCACCCAGGATCAGGGAACCGCCGCGCCGGGCACCTCCCAGGGTCAGCCCCAGGGCCAGGGCGCCACCGCTCCGGCCCAGCCGGGAACGGCCGCCCCGGACCAGGGGATGACGGCGCCCAACCCGAACGCCGCCAAGGGCATCCCCCCGGAGCAGATGGGGCTCGCGTTCACCGCGCCCCAGGGCTGGCAACAGGGTGATCCCTCGAAATTTACTTTGCCGGGCAAGATCTGCTGCGTCTGGTCGCCGGACAACACCTCGTCGGTCGCCGTCTTCGTCCAGAACTCGGGCAAGGCGTACAACCCCCGGGTGCTGCTCAACCAGAGCGCCGATGGGCTGCAGAAGAGCCTGGGCGCCGAGGTGCGGCAGAAGGAGGTCGTCAACGTCGGCGGCATGCGCGGCTTCTCGCTGGTGGTGAGCGGCCCCGGCACCGGCGCCGGCATCGACGGCAAGGGCACCGTCCGCACCACCCAGCACTGGGTGGCCGTCCCGCGCGACAAGGACGTCGTGATCCTGCTGATGACCACGCCCGACGAGAAGTTCGCGGCCAACGAGGCCGCCTTCCAGACCATGCTCAGCTCCCTGAAGGTCAGCGGCAACCAGACGCCGGACCAGCAGGCGGCGAAGTAAAAAAAGATCCAGAGAGAGCGGAGAAGGCGGGGCCGGGAGGCTCCGCCTTTTTTCATTTCTGGCGAAATTCAGCCGCAGATCTAATGCGACGTGGAGGGCTGAGCCTGATGGTCCTCATGGTGGTCGTGGTCGTGCTCTGCGCCGGGCTTGTTCGCTTCGCCGGGTTCGCCGGCGATCCCTGCCTGCTGCACCATCGCCTGATACTGCTGGGGCGACAGCTTCCCCATCTTGCGGGCGAAGGCCACGATCGCCCAGACCTCGTCGTCGGTGTGGGTGACGCCGAAGGCGGGCATGCCGGTCATCTTGATGCCGTTCTTGACCACCCAGAACGTCTCCTCCGGCGCGTCGTGACCGATGTCGGAGAGCTCGGGGGATCCGGGTTCAGGCCCTGGCCGATCTCGGAGATCTTGACCCCCGGAGCGCCGTGGCAGGTGGTGCACATCTCGTGGTAGTGGACGAGACCCATCTGGATCAGCTTCGGGTCTTCGAGGTTGGGGACGGCGATCTTCCCCTGGAGCGCCTGGAACCCGCGGCGGACCGAATGCCGTTGCGTGGTGACCAGCGCCCAGCGCACCAGCCCCTTGTCCGGAGTGCTGGCCGAGACGTCGTAGAGCCCGGAGTACAGGAACCCCAGGGCCGCCGCGGCGAGCAGCGCGAGAACGAGCAGGAACGTCAGAACGGTTTTCATTTCCCCTTCCTCCCGATAGAGTGATGGCGTGCCCGATCCAAGCGGCGGCAGCGATCATGCCATGGAGGCCGGCCGGCCGGCCAGCGATCCCGTGTCGCCCTCCCCGCCTTCTCCGTCTTCCCCGTCTTCCCCGGAAACCGCGCCCGGCGGCGATCTCGCCCTCGTGCTCTCCGGCGGCGGCGCGCGCGGCGCCTACCAGGCCGGCGTCCTGCGGGGCCTCTCCCGCCGCATCCCGGACCTGCGCTTCTCGATCATCACCGGCGTCTCGGCCGGAGGAATCAACGCCACCTTCCTGGCCTCTCATCCCGGCTCGCCGGCCGAGGCCGCGGCCGACCTGTGCGATCTCTGGAAGGGCCTCCACGTGGAGGACATCTTCCGGGTCGACACCCCCTCGCTGGCCCGCCACTTCACCCGCTGGGCCACCCGGCTCGCCGCGGGCGGCACGCCGATGGCCCCGGCCGTGCGCGGCCTGGTGGACACCCGGCCGCTCTACGGCACCCTCCAGCGCGCCTCGGCCACCGTGGACGACGAGATCATCGGCGTCGAGCGCAACCTCGAGCGCGGGAGCCTCAAGGCGCTGGCGCTGACGGCCCTCAACTACTCGACCGGGCAGACGGTCACCTGGGTGCAGGCGCGCGGCTTCCGGCCGTGGAGCCAGCCGCGGCACCGCAGCTTCCCCGCCCGGATCACCGTCGACCACGTCATGGCCTCCGCCGCGCTGCCGATGTTCTTCCCGGCGGTGCGCCTGGGCAACGACTGGTACGGCGACGGCGGCGTGCGCCTCTCGACCCCGCTCGTCCCCGCCCTGCGGCTCGGCGCCACACGTATCCTCGCCCTGTCGCCCCACTACGAGCCCAGCTTCGAGGAGGCCGACCGGCCGAAGATCCTCGGCTATCCCCCGCCGGCGCAGATCCTCAGCCACCTGATGGATTCGATCTTCCTCGACGTGCTCGACGAGGACGTGCGGCGGCTGGAGAGCCTCAACGTGCTCCTCGCCAAGCTGCCGCCCGAGGAGCGCGGCGGCCTGCGCGACGTGGCGATCCGGGTGCTGCGCCCCTCGCGCGACCTCGGCCGGCTCGCCGCCGCCTACGAGCCCCGTCTCCCCGGCGGCTTCCGCTACCTCGTCCGCAGCCTCGGCACCCGCGAGACCGAGACCTCGGACTTCCTCAGCATGCTGATGTTCCAGCCGGATTACGCGGAGAGGTTGATCGAGCTGGGGGAAGAGGACGCCGAGGCGCGTGTGGGGGAGATCCGGGAACTGGTGGGGGAAAAGAAAAAAGGGACGTCAGAGACCCCAGGGACACCAGAAAAAAGCTCCTGAAATCCCTGGAGTCCCTGCTGTCCCTGGAGTCCCTTTTTTGATCTCTTTTCCCCCTACGCCACCGTCACCTCGGGGCACAGGAACACGTCCTGGATCGCCCGGAACAGCTCGACCCCCTCATTCATCGGACGCTGGAAGGCCTTGCGGCCGGAGATCAGGCCGGAGCCGCCGGCGCGCTTGTTGATCACCGCCGTGCGCACGGCCTGGGCGAAGTCGTCCGCCCCCTTCGACTCGCCGCCAGAGTTGATCAGGCTCACCCGGCCGCTGTAGCAGTTCACCACCTGCCACCGGTTCCAGTCGATCGGATGATCGGTCACCAGCTCGCCGTAGACCTTCGGGCTGGTCTTGCCGAACTTGAGCGCGGTGTAGCCGCCGTTCACCGTAGCCTGCTTCTGCTTGACGATGTCCGCCTGCATGGTCACCGCCAGGTGGTTCGCCTGGCCGGTGAGGTCGGCGGAGGTGTGGTAGTCCACCCCGTCCTTCACGAAGGCGTTGTTGCGGGTATAGGCCCAGAGGACGGTGGCGAGCCCCAGCTCGTGGGCATGGTGGAACGCCTCGGCGATCTCGACGATCTCGCGGTCGGCGTCGTCGCTTCCGAAGTAGACCGTGGCGCCCACCGCCGCCGCGCCCATGTTCCACGCCTGCTCGACGTTGCCGAACAGGATCTGCTGGAACTTGTTCGGATAGGTCAGCAGCTCGTTGTGATTGATCTTGGCGATGAACGGGATCTTGTGGGCGTGCCGGCGGGCCAGGATGCCCAGCACCCCCACCGTCGAGGCGACCGCGTTGCACTCGGCCTCGAGCGCCAGGCGGACGATGTTCTCCGGGTCGAAGTAGGCCGGGTTGGGGGCGAACGAGGCGGCGGCCGAGTGCTCCACCCCCTGGTCGACCGGAAGGATGGAGAGATAGCCGGTGTTCGCCAGCCGCCCGCTGCCGTAGAGGCGCTGCAGGTTCACCAGCACCGGCGGATTGCGGTCGGACAGCGACCAGATCTTCTCGACGTGGTCGGGGCCGGGCAGGGTGATCTGCTCCTTGGGAATCCCCTTGCAGGTGAAGGAGAGCAGCTCTTCGGCGTCCTTGCCGAGCATCTCGACGATACGATCGATGGTGCCGCTCCCGGCGCGTTCCATGATGGCCATAGAGGATCTTCCCTCCGTTCGGATTGGATTTTAGATTCAGGCGTCCCGGCGGACGCCTGCGGTATCGTATCAGCCTGCAATGAGCACGCCCAGACAATCCCCCCGACGACAAGAATGAGCACCCCGAGGAGATACCGCCGCCTCAAGGCCGTCCTCGATCGCCGCCAGCCGGACCTCACCGTCCTGCTGGAGGACGTGCAGGTGCCGCGCAACCTCGCCGCCATCCTGCGCAGCTGCGACGCCGTGGGGGTCTTCGCGGCGCACGCCGTCTGGCCGGGGGGCCGGCTCAAGATCTCCCGTCCCGCCTCGGGCGGCAACCGCAAGTGGCTCCCCGTCCACAAGCACCGGACGCTCGCCGACGCCCTCGCCCACCTCAAGAGCGCGGGGCTGCGCGTCCTCGCCGCCCATCCGACTCCGGACGCCACCCCCTTCCGCGAGGTGGACTACACCCTCCCCACCTGCCTCCTGCTCGGCAATGAGGACGACGGCCTGACCGCCGAGGCCCTGGGCAGCGCCGACGGCGTGGTCGCCATCCCGATGGAGGGGATGGGCACCTCGCTCAACGTCTCGGTGGCCGCCGCCCTCCTCCTCTTCGAAGCCCAGCGCCAGCGGCGGGCCGCCGGGCTCTACGACGCCCCGCGGCTCGACCCCGCGACCCACGCCCGCACCCTCTTCGAGTGGACCCATCCGGAGATCGCGGCGCAGTGCCGGAAGCGGAAGGCGGAGTACCCGGCGTTGGGTGGGGACGGGGAAATTTTGGGGGCGGTGCCGCGGTAGCTCACTCCCCACCCTCCCGTTCCCGGCGAGGCGGCGCCGGAGCGGGATCGCAGACCCCGGCGCTCCCAGACGATCCGCGAGATCTCGGCGATCGCCTGGTCCGCCTCCTTCTCGTCCTGGTAGCCGTCGGTGAGGACGACCAGCACGTAGGGCTTCTCCCCCGGGGGATAGACGATCGCGGCGTCGTGGTGGACGCCCGTGATGTCCCCGGTCTTGTGAGCGACCACGGTCCCCTTCGGCAGATAGGCGGGGATCTTCTCGTTGAACTCCTGCCCCTGGAGGATGTCGAGCATCTTCCGGCTGGAGGCCGGCGAGAAGGTCTCTCCCCGCACGATGGCGGTCAGGGCGATGGCCAGATCCCCCGCCGTGACGATGTTGTTGAGGTGCGCCTCGTAGGCCTTCTGGTCCTCGACGCCGCGCAGGATCCGGATGCGGTAGGCGCCGAAGCTGCGCATCAGGTCGGTGGCGCGCGAGGCGCCGATCTTCTCGATCAGCAGGTTGGTCGCCAGGTTCGAGCTGCGCGTGATCATCCGCCGGATCAGCTCCTCCAGCGGCCGGGAGAAGCCGACGGCCGGGTAGAGATCGGGATCGCCGTCCTCCTTGGGGTCGAGGGCGAACGGGGAGCTGTCCACCAGGCTGGGGAACTGGTTGCGCACCGCGACCGGCTCGTCGAGCCGCAGCTCGCCGGCGTCGACCGCCTGGAAGAGCGCCATCATCACCAGCAGCTTCATGGTGCTGGCGGCGTGGAAGATCTCGTCCTCGTTGCGGGCGTAGCTCGCTCCCGTGCCGAGGTTCTGGTAGACCACGGCGACCGTCACCCCCGGCCGGTGAAAGAACGGCTCCAGCCGGAGGGCGAGCGCGGAGCCCCCGAGCCCGGAGACGCCGCCGCCCGAGGCGCAGGAGAGGAGGGGGAGGCAGAGCGCGAGCAGCGCCGTCCATCGGAGGGATCGCGTCGGGTTCATCTTCCTTCCTCAAGCCTCAAGCAACGACATCTGCGGGGAGGTCCGCGGCCCGTACCGCGCCACGTAGCCGTCCACCTTGAACTTGCGGCGGGTGCTCTCGGAGGTCATGTAGCGCACGGTGCCGAAGATCGGCCGCTCCGGCGGCCAGGGGCGGTCGTAGCGGCCCAGGCACCAGAAGATGCCGCTGTAGGAGTTGGGATCGCGCCCGTCGAGGGCGTACCTGTTGTTGAGGTGGATCAGGGTATCGAGCGCCTGGCGCGGCGCCGGCGACCACTGAAGCACCTTCTTGCCCCACAGCATCCGCAGGTAGTTGTGGATGCGCCCCTCCTCGCGGAGCTGCCCCTGGGCGGCGTTCCACAGCTCGTCGCGGGTCCGCCCCTCGGCCAGCTCCTCCCGCGAGTAGAGGTGCGGCCGGGGATCGCTCTCGTGCCTGGCGAGGGTTGCCCGCGCCCACTCCGGCAGCGACTCGTAGCGCTCGAAATCCTCGCGATGGGAGGCCATGTTGTAGCCCACCTCGCGCCAGGTGATCGCCTCGTCGAGGAACTTCTCCGCCGCCGGGCTCATCCCCCACCACCCCTCGCGCGCGCCGGTCGGCCGTCCGGCCAGCCGCTCGGGCGACCAGCGCTCGCGGGCGGCCACGGCGGCCAGCATCTGGTGCGAGGAGACCGAGCCGAAGTGGAGATGGGGCGAGAGCGCGCTGGTCAGCTCCTCGCCGGGATCGTTCCGCCCAGCGCCGTAGCGCTCCAGGCGCTCGTCGAGGAAGCGGTCGAGCGTGCGGCTGCCGGCCGTGTCGCCGCCCTGGACGCCGGCGACCGGCGGCACCGAGTGATCGATCGGCAGCGCCGCCAGGGTTCCTCCCAGGAGCAGTCCGGGCGCCGCCGCCGGCCAGCGCTTCAGGATCGCCGCGGGGAGCGCCTTCAGCCGGGGGGGCAGCGGCTCGGCCAGGGGGTCCTCGGCGGGAGAGTGCTCCAGGTGGCCGGGCAGGACCTTCTGGAGGAAGCGCCGGAAGTGGGCGGCGGTCACGAAGTCCTTGTCCGCGGCGCGCAGCGGCAGGAGACCGTTCGAGTCCACCGCCTCCAGCCGCACCGGTGCCTGGGCTCCGGCGGCGGCGATCATGCGGGGAAGAAAAAAGGCCGGGTAGTCGTCGGTGACCACCAGGCACGCCCGTTGGGCCAGCGCCTCGACCAGCCCCTTCCCCGCTCCGGGCTCCGGCTCGACGTAGGGGTGGTAGAGGACCTCCGTCCCCGCCAGGCGCGCCGCGTGGTCCGCCATGCCGTCCAGCACGAAGCGGTGGATGCGGTCGCTCGCCCACCGGTAGCCGCAGCGCAGGGGCTCCAGGATCACCAGCGGCTTGCCCCACCGGCGCGCCTGCTCCGCGGCCCGCTCCAGGGCGAAGCTCCACCCCAGGCGGCGGCAGGCGATCATCCAGTAGAGGACGAAGTCGCCGTCCTCCCGCGCACTCCGGGAGTTGCAGGTCCGGATGCGGATCTCGGGGATCGTGGTCAAGACGTCAGGACCCCTCACACCGCCTGCGGCTCCCGTCCCTGGATGGTGACGAACCTCCCCTCGGGCTTGACGGGCGTCAGGGAGCCCGTCACCTCCTTGCCCGAGCACTCGACGTAGTAGACCGGCTTGAGGACGGAGCCGTTCGGCTCCCAGTAGGACTTGAGGCAATCCGCCGTCTTCTCCACGTACACCGGAAACGCCAGCTTGGGGATGCGCGCCTCACAGCGCCCGAGATCGTCGCCGGCCTTCGCCAGGGCCGCCGCCAGCTCCTGGCAGTAGGTGTCCGTGTAGCGCTCGGACTCGCTGTTCTTCGGCACCCGCACCGGCCCGGTGCCGCCCTTGGCGTCCCATTCGGCGATGGCGCTGCGCTGGCTGGAGACATAGGCCCCCTCGTAGCGGGCGCCGGGGGCGAGGACTCCCACCCCGGGAACGTAGAACTCCCGCATCAACCCGATCTCGCCGCCGCACCACTGGGTGTTCAAGGCGAGGAGCTGCTCGTATCCGGGCTTCCCCCGCCGCGCGAGCGCCATGGTGCGGATCGCGTAATGCGCGGTGAGGTGCTGCCAGGCGTGGCTCGCGGAGTTCTCCTCCGTCTCCTCGTGGCCGACCACGTCGAACTCGCGATGGTAGCGGGCCTCGGTGAACGGCATCCACCACGGATCCTGCGACGCGATCCCGCAGGCCACCGACAGCCACTTCTGGTTCGGGCTGCCGTGGATCGTGGTGTGGACCTTGCCCTGGTCCCACTGCACGGGCGGCGGCTCCTGCGTGGGTACCTTGTCGTGGATGTGATCCCTCAGGTACCGGACCAATTTCCGCAGCCAGTCGGAGTCGGGCTTCGGGGCCATGATGAACCGTCCTTTCCTGGGCGCGCCGTCCGCCGGGTCTTCCGTCCCTGGTGAATCCTGCGCGACACCACACTATATGTGACCGCAAGCTCCCTCGGAGTCCCGCTGAGCCTTTCCGGGGCACCTGAAAAGTAGGGGGGCCTTTCGCCCCCTCGCTGAGACAAGGAGAATTCGATGGACAAGAACACCAGGAAGAAGTCGCACGGCCTCGATCTCGAGGTCCACGAAGTCGAGATCTACTGCAATCCCGGTTGCGGCTCGTCTTCGACCAACCCGCGCTGCACCTGCCCGATCAGCCTCTCCACGACGAGCAGCCTGTTCACCGCCAAGGCCACCAGCTAGGTCATTTCACAGGAGAACATCCCATGAAAAAGGCTCTGCGCAAGCTGACCCTCTCCCGCGAGACTCTCCACCTGCTCGACAACTCCCACCTGAAGGCGGCGGCGGGAGGTGCAAGTCTGCAGGACACCTGCTCCGTTGACGTCTGTCCTCCGACCTTCTCTTGCCGTACGTGCGTGACGGCCTGCAACCGGACGACCTGTTATTAGGAAAGGCCTGCACGCCGTCCCGGTCCTGGCAGCCGGTGACACTTGTCTATAGGGGTATCAACCCCTGGAACGCTAAAAGGAGACTACATGGACAAGACCACCAAGAAGAACATGCGCGGCCTCGAGCTGGAAGTCCAGGAGGTCGAGCAGTTCTGCAACCCCGGCTGCGGCACGTCGACCACCAGCCGGAGGTGCACCTGTCCCATCTCCGCCACCACGACGGGGAGCCTCTTCACGGCCAAGGCCACCAGCTAGACCGGCGGCCCATCCCTCCGGGGCGGTCCCGCGGGGCCGCCCCTCTTCGGAAGGGGAAAAAGACTCCTTGGACGACGACCAGCTCTGCCTCTTCACCCTGCTCCACGCTCCCCGCGAGCGGCACGAGCAGATCCTCGCCGACTTCGTGACGCCGATCGCCCGCGACCTCCGCGGCGCCCCGGAGCTCGACTCCCTCTTCTTCGCCCGCTACAACGTGCCGAGCTGGCAGCTCCGTTTCCGCGTCCTGGGGCGGCCCGACTGGGTCTCCGGGCCGGTCCGCGAGCGGGTGGAGCGCGACCTCGCCCCCCTCCAGGAATCGGGCGCCGTGGACAGCGTCGAGCTCGCCCAGTACGACCGGGAGACCGAGCGCTACGGCGGCGAGGAGGGGATGGCGCTCGCCGAGAAGCTCTTCCTGCACGACTCGCTCGCCTGCCTCGATCTGATGGAGGCCGACCGCCAGGACCTGCTCGAGAAGACCCGCCGCGAGATCTCGCTGCTGATGACCGAGCGGCTCCTCGACCTCCTCCGCTTCGACCGCGCCCAGCGCCTCGCCTTCTACGCCTTCGGCCACCAGTGGACGCGCGAGATGGGGACCTGGAGCGACGCCGAGGTGGAGAAGATCGAGGCGAAGTACCAGGAGCTGAAACCCGGCCTCGCCGAGCTCTTCACCGGCGAGCAGGCCGAAGACCCCGAGTGGCTCTGGGGAGGCGAAGCGGCGGCGCGGATCGCCGCGCGCTGGCTCGAGGCGAGCCGGCCGGTCGCCGAGGCGATCCTCGCCGGGCATGCCGCCGGACGCATCGGGCAGGACCTGGTCTACCTCGCCTGGTCCTACGCCCACATGAGCTGCAACCGCTTAGGGATCGACGCCACGCCGGAGGCCCTGCTGCGCTACTTCATGCACCGCCTGTATGAAGATGGAGGGGGGAGACAGGACGGAGGGGAAACCCCCTGAGCCGCCCGCCCTCTCCCGAGCCCCGGCTCGCCCTCCTGCGCATCGCATCGCTCCCCATCGAGACCCTGGAGCCCCTGGCCGCCGCCGAGGCCCTCGCCTGTCTCGACGCCGTCCTGGAGCTCGAAGCCCGCCTCGAAGCGGAAGCCTCACAGCTCGGCGACGCCCTCCACGCGGCGGCGGGCGAGTCCCTGGTCGAGGGAGGCCCTGAAGCGGACCCCCGCCGGACCGCCCGCACGGCGATCATCGCCCTGCGCCGCGCCCTCCACAACCGCCGGCGCGTCTCCGCGGCGCAGCTCGACGAGTTGGCCGGCCACCTCCCCGCGGAGCTCTTCGCCGCCGTCTCCGGCCACCTCTCGCGCCGCGCCGGGCTCGCGCTTCTCCAATCCCAATACGCCGGCGCCTACCGGGCGGACCTCCTGCACGCCCGCCGCGCCCTGCTCGCCCTCGCCGGCCAGCCCCTCTTCCGCGAGGGGATCCGGCTGGTCAGCCGGTCGCTGCTCGACCGGCTGCGCACGATGACCGGAACGATATCCGGGATAAACGCCGCCCGCTGGCGGCACGGCGAGCGTCACGCCGCGGCCAAGCTCACCGCCTACGCGGCCCGTTTCGCCACCAAGACCAGCCCCAACTCGGTCTTCTGCGCCACCGCCCTCGCCCGGATCGGCGGCGAGGAGGTCCGGATCGCCGGCGCCAACCTCCCGGCGCGCCTCGACGTGCTGCTCTCGGTGGCCGAGGCGCGCAAGATCGCCGCCCGCGTAGGGGCCGACCGCGCCGCCTGGCCGGCCGTCGTGCCCCGCCTCAACCCGACCCTGCGCCGTCATCAGGAGGGTGAGGAGGACATCTGGTCCTTCTGGCGCCCCAGCTCGCTGCGCCGCGAGGACGACGACGAGGTGCTCTCCCGCACCCGCGCCCAGGAGGTGCTCGACCTCTTCTTCGAGGAGGCGGCCCCGGGCACGCTCGCCGTCCCCGCCCTGCTCGCCGCGGTCGCCGCGCGCTACGAGGTGGAGGTCGAGGAGCTCACCCCCTTCTTCGGGCAACTGGTGGACAAGGGGATCCTGATCGCCGAGATCGAGCCCCCCTACAACGCCCGCCGCCCCCTGCGCTTCGTTGCGGAGAGAATGCGCGAGGCCGGCGGCGACGCCCCTTGGCTCGCCGGGATCGAGGCCGCCGAGAACGGGATCGACGCGCTGCCCGGCCTCGCCTCCGAGGAGCGGATCACCGCCATGGACCGCCTGGAGGCGCGGCTCGCCGCCCTCCCCAGCGCCCGGGAGCCGAAAGGGGACGAGCTGTTCCGCCTCGACGCGGCCTCCGGGATCGAGATCACCCTGCCGGACCGCGTCCTCGCCGAGCTGGAAATCCCCCTGCGGCGCTACGTGCGCCTGTTCTCGACCCTCTACCCCGAGACGGCCTTCCGCAACGCCTGGGCGCGGCGCTTCCTCTCCCGCCACCCCGCCGGCGCCGACGTCCCGCTCCTCGACCTCTACCACGGTCTTTTCGAGCCCGAGGCGCAGCAGCGCCCCGAGTCCTTTCCGGAAGCGCCCCCCGGAGCGGACGAGGCCGGCCGGATTCTCGAGCGGACCCGCGAATTCTTCGCCGTCCGCGCCCGCGCCGCGCTGGCCGCCGGAGAGGAGGAGGTGGTGCTGACGGACGAGGACTGGAACGCTCTCGTGGACGGCACCCCCGAGCCGGTCTGGTCGGCGGGGGTCCTCTTCCAGATCGCCGCCCGCAGCCCGGAAGAGATCGCCGCCGGCCGCTACCGCATCGCCCTGAACGCGCTCTTCGGCGCCGGCATCGCGCTGGCCCGCTTCGCCCACCTGCACGGCGGCGCCGACCCGGAGTCCCCGGAGAATCCCGTCGCCCGCGAGGTGGCGCGGAGCTGGGAGCCGCTGGCGCGCGACGGAGCGGTCCTCGCCGAGATCACCTACAACCACTTCGGCCGCAGCGCCAACGCCGGGCTGCGGCCGGCCCTCTTCCGCCATGAGATCGAGCTGCCGGGCAGCCGCGCCACCCCGGGCGCCGAGGTGATCCCGCTGCGCGAGATGACCGTGCGCTGGGACGCCGCGGCGGGCCGCTTCGTGCTCCGCTGGCCGGCGCGCGGCCTGGAGGTGGTGCCGGTGATCAGCAGCGGCGTCAGCCCGGAGGGGTTCGTCTCCTTCCTGGTGGAGATCGGCCGCCAGGGCCTCCAGCCGCTCGCCTGGTTCCCCGGCTTCGACGTGCCCGGCATCGCGCGCTGGCCCCGGTTCGTGACGGGCAACGGCGGCCGGCTGGTGCTCTTCCGCCGCCGCTGGATCTTCTCTCCCGGGGAGCTGCCGGAGGTGCCGCGCGAGGGGGGAGACCCGGAAGCGGCCGGCGCGGACTTCTTCGCCCGCGCGGTCCGCTGGCGCCGCCGGCACGGCCTCCCCCGCCACACTTTCCTCCACACCCCGGCCGAGCCCAAGCCCTTCTACGCCGATCTCGACTCCCCGCTCTCGGTGGACCTGCTGCGGCGCACGCTGATCCCCAGTGGCCCCGGAGGACAGCCCGCCGCCCTCCACGTCACCGAGATGCTCCCCGGGCCGGACGAGCTGTGGGTCACGGACGAGCGGGGGCGCTACGCGGCGGAGTTTCTCCTCCAGATGAGAGGCGGGCCGGCTCCCTAGACAGCAGGGAGCGCAGATCCAGCGCGTTGGGGGTCGCGGCGCCGAGGGTGGTGTTGTCGAAGATGCACCAGACCGCCCGGCCCGCCGCCGCGTCCGCCTGGATCCGCGAGGCCAGGGCCTCGAGGTACTCCTCCGGATAGGCCGAGTAGTACGTCCTCGGCGAGCCGTGGAGCCGGTAGTAGCTCATGCCGCGCCAGCCGCCGGGCTCCGCCGCCGCGGGCACGCGCGCCGGATCGGCGGCGGCGCGCGCCACGCCCAGCTCCCGGAGCAGGTCATCGGCCTCCGGATCGAACCAGCTCGCATGGCGCGGCTCGCAGGCCACGGGCACGGAGGAGCGCGCCCGGAGATCGGCGAAGAAGTCAGCCGCCACGGCCGGCTCCAGGCTCAGGCTGGGCGGGAGCTGGACGAGCAGGCATCCGAGCTTGTCCCCCAGGCCGGCCGCCTCCGCCAGGAACGCCGCGAGCGGCTCGCCGGCGTCCCGCAGGCGCAGGCCGTGGGTGATCGTCTTGGGGAGCTTCACGGAGAAGCGGAAGGAGGAGGGGACGCTGGCGCTCCAGCGCTCGTAGGTCGCCGGACGGTGCGGGCGATGGAAGGAGCTGTTGATCTCCACGGCGTCGAACCGCGAGGCATAGCGCTCCAGATGGCTTCCCGCCGCCACGAACCGCGCCTGCTCCGCGCGCGGCAGGCTCCAGCCCGCGCAGCCGATCCGGACGCCGGCAGGACCGCTCTCGTTTCGCCGCTCTGTTGCAGCCATCAGCGCTGGATCGCTCCACATCCTGAGTCGAGAGCCACGGTCAGCGCCTCACCGGTAAACGTTCGTGCGGTGCCGCCAGGCCCTCGCGGTTCCGCGACCCCGGCATTGCATCACATGACCCGGCTCGTGGGAAACGCGCGGCCTGCGCGCCCACTAGAATTCGCCCCTTGCCCATTGGATCTCCGCTATCGCCCTCTGGAATTGCGCTTCCGCCCCCTAGAATTCGACCCTTGCCCATTAGATCTCCGCTATCGCCCCCTGGACTTGCGCTGTTGCCCTCTGGAATTGCGCTCCAGCCCCTTGGAATTGCGAGTGCGCCCTCCAGGAGGCCGCGTCTCCCCTTCAGATCGCCGTGCCGGCCCTTCAGCTATCTGCCCTTGCCCTCTGGATCGCCCGGTCCGCCCCTTGATGGGCTGCCCCGCATTTCCAGGGGGCCGGGTCGTACATCTGGAGGGGAATGCCGGCCCCCCAGAGGGCCGGACCGAATTTCCAGTGGGCGATAGCAGAATTCCAGGGGGCGATAGCGCAAGTCCAGGGGGCAGGAGCGCAGATCCAAGGGGCAACAGCGCAATTCCGTTCATGAACATGAGACAACTGGAGGGCCGTCCCGGATGTCTGAAGGGCGACGAGACAATTCCAGGGGGCGGTAGTGCGTGCCTTACGCTACATCCGCCTGAGAGGTGCCGTCACCTCCGGGCGCGCCGCGGCGTCGGCGAGAGCCGACGCGATAGCCGCCTGGACGTCTTCGGTGACGGTGCGGGCGATCCTCTCAGCGACGCTGGAGGAGTCCGTCAGCGCGGCTCTCTCCGTGGAGGGATCCTCGATCGCAGCGAGCGCGAGATGGATGAGCGGCAGCATGCGCTCCACCAGGACGAAGGGAACGCCCACGGCGTCGGCGAGACGTTCCAGGGTCCGCCGCCGGGGCACCTTCTCTCCCAGCTCGTAGCTCGAGATCAGGGTCTGGCTGGTCCCCGCGGCCTCCGCCAGCTCCGTCTGTTTCCAGCCCTTGAGCGACCGGAGAAGCTTCACGATCATTCCCGCCTCATTTAACTTTGATGGCATCGTCAGGGCTCAGTCCCGGGATTCGTTGAAGGTAGACGCCGGCTTGCTTTCTTCTTTCGCGGAAGCTTGGCGAAACAAGAGAAAGGCCGCAAGAACCTGCCGGCAAACCCCCTGGGATTGAAAAATTGGCGACATCTGTCGCGCGAGCGCCTTCACTTCCTTGACATGCCCCTGCTCAAGATGCAGCACCGCGAGCTCCAGAGACGCAAGAGCAGCGTCATAAGCGATGCCGCAGGAGATGAATTCCTCCTGGACCTGGGAAAGAATTCCGAGAGCCTCATGAGGCCGCCCCAGCCCGGCAGCAATCCGCGCTTCCAACCAGAGAATCCGGACCGAATCCAATTTTTTGCTGAGCTGTATCGCTATCCTCCGCATCTCCGGCACCAGCGCCGCGGCCTCGGAGTGCAAGCCCAGGTGGCTCAAATTGACCGCCAGGTTGAACTGTAAAGCAAACCAGAGCCGCGGCTTGTGTTTCGCATCGACTCGAAGAGCCGCTAGCTTGAGCGTCTCGATTGAACGCTCCATTTGGCCCATCTGTTCAAGGGTGAGTGCCTTGCTGACCAGGATGTATCCTTGGTCCTCCGCCTGCGTGACCATCAAAGCCCGGTCGTGAAGGCCCAGTGCCTCGTCAAACCCCCCTTGCGCTCGCCGGAGAGACGCCTCCAGATCGAGCACCTGACCTTCCGAGAGCAGCCCGGGATCTCCGGCGGCTCCGGCTTCCCAGAGCGGGCGGGCCTTGCCGAACGCCTCCTCGGCTCCCGGCAGGTCGCTCGCCACCCGGCGGGCGTTGCCGAGGTGGGCCCAGGCGTAGCCCTGGAGCCGCGAGCGCCAGCTCTCCTCCCCCGGAACGCGGACGGCCACCCGGACGGCCAGCTCCGCCAGCTCCACCGCCCGGCGCGCGTCGGCGGCCGCCGCCCGCTCGCTCTCCGCGCAGAGCCGTTCGCACAGCGCCCAGCTCTGGTACTCCCGGGCGCTCTCGACGAGCGCCCGGCGTTCCCGGGCCGGGCGGGCCTTCAACGCGGCCCAGAGCTCCCCCGCCTCCCGCCGGGCCTGCTCGATCCGGGGCGCCTGAAAAGAACGGGTCAGCTCCGAGCGGGTGACCCTCGCCGCCGAACGCGCCATGGCGGCGGCCGTCCGCTCGATGATCCGCCGCTCCTCTCGGGTCGGTCCGACCGGCGAGACGACGGGCTCCGCACGGCCACGGACCTGCTCGAGCGCGAGGAGAGTCGCGTCGATGTCCGCGGAGTCCAACCCCATCAGCGCCACCATCGTCTCCAGCCTCTCGCGGGTCAGCTCGCTCCGTCCCCGCTCGTGGAAAGAGAGCGTCTTCGTCGAGATTCCCAACGCCCGGGCCAGCTCCTTCTGGGTCCATCCCTGCGCCGAACGCAGGGAGGTCAGGGCGGCGCTCAGGGATGGCGGAAGGGATCGTGGCATGCCGGAGGTCTCCTCTCTTTACTTACTTAGGAGATCTGGAGCATGCCCGGCGTGACAGCCGAACGCAAATTTTCACCCAGCCGTTACCGCATGGAAGAAAAAAATGTTCTCCCGGGACCTTGGAAACCCCCTTTGGGCTTTCTCCGCACACCGATCCTCCGGGCCTGTCTAAGCTCTGGATCGAACCGTGAGGGAGCCGTGATGAACAAGGCCGAGGCCGCCGCCCAGGCGGAGTTGCTGCAGATCGTGGAGGCGCTGGAGTCGATCCGTTTCCGTCTCCTCGAGGTCGTGGAGAGCCTGCCGGCACCCCGGAAGGAGACCGGGGCGCCCCTGAGCGAAGAGGACATGGAAGAGGACGTGGACACCGCGACCGAGGTCCGGACCACCATCCAGTGCGTCCTCAACGACAACATCCAGCCCGCCATCCGTGACTTCCGGACCGTGGCCGTCTACAAGCCGAAGGGAAAGGGCGCCCGATGAAAGCCTCCCGGCCCGGAGAGAGCCCGTCCGAAAACCGGGGCGCGCCGGAGGACGAGGACACACGGGATGAGAGCTACGCCGCCGTCTGGCAGCGGCTGAAGAGGCGCACCCCGGAGCTCATCGGGAGGGCGCGGCAACGCCGGGAGGAGGTCGAGCGCCTGGAGCAGGAGCTGATGCAGGCGGAGCCCGCCCGGCAGCTCAGGATGGTCCGCGAGCCGCGGTTCCAGAGTCTCGACCTGCTCGACCGGCTGCTGGAACAGAGCCACGACCGGCAGCTCTCGAATCCTTCCCTGGCGTCCCGGCTCGCCCGCCTCGCCTTGCGGCTGGGAACCGGTTTCAAGCAGAGCCGGACGGAGGCGGTCCTGGCGCTGCCCCGCGCCTTCTGCCTCGCCGCGAACGCACTGCGGCTCGACTCCCGGCTCGCCGCCGCCGACACCCTGTTGGCGCGGGGGAGCCTCTTCCTGGCCGACTCCCAGGAGCGGGCCTTCCACTGCCGCACCCTCGCCGTGCTGCGCTGGGAGCAGGCGCGCACCGACGAGGCCCAGGCGCTGCTGGAGCATGCGGTGCGCCTCTACAGCCGGGACGGCCTGAACGGCGACGCCGCCCTCGGCCGCGTCCTGCTCGGGCTGGTGCGCCTGGAGACGGGGGACGGCGACGCCCTCCCGGCGCTCCACCGCGGCTGGCCGGAGATGGACCGTGACGCCCAGCCGCTCGCGGCATTGCGGGGAGGCCTCGCCCTGGCCGCCGCGCTGGCGCAGGCGGGGCAGGGAGACCGGGCGCGCAACGTCCTGCGCCAGGTCTGGGGGCTCTACTCCCGGGTGACGGACCCGCGGGAGATGCACCGCGTCTTCTGGTGGGAAGGCCGGGCCCTGGCCGCCCTGGGGGACCACCAGGAGGCGCTGGACCTGCTGGAGTCGGTGCGGCGGCAGCTCCTGACGGAGCCGAGCCCGGCCGAGGCCGCCCTGGTCTCGATCGATCTCGCGCGGGTGATGGTGGAGAGCCACCGGGCGGCCGGGATCGAGGCCCTGGCCGAAGAGCTGAAGTCCGCCTTCCCCGGAGTCCCGGTGCTGGCGCTGGCGGCGGAGGGGATCCGGTCGCTCGTGCACCTCGAGCGGCCCGGCGAGGCTCCTCTCCAGGAAGCCGGCTCCGCGGTCGAGATCACCCTGCGGCGGGCCTTCCGGGTCTGCGGGCTGGGGATCCGGCCGTTTCCGGTAGGGTGAAAGCTGTCTGAAGTCATCCTCTATCCCCCGTCCCTCGACGGCGCCCCCCGCGCACCCTTACTATGAAGACGATTTTTCTCTTGCTCTGTGGTTTTGATCCGGAAGGATGCTCACCGCCGGTGCGGCGGTGCGGGGGGATCGCGAACGAATGGAGTCTGCCGGCCCACCGTCGGTCTGGACGTCCTGGCTGGAGGCGCTGCCTCCGGAAGCCGCCCCTGCGCTCGTGCCGCTCCTCGAGCGGCTCTCCCTGCTGTTCGATTCCCTGGAAGCGCCGGCCGCGGGCTCGGGCGTCCTCGCCCTGTTCGACGCCGGACCCGGCCAGCTCGGCGCGCCGCGCGTGGCGCAGATCGCCATCCTCCTCGCCCTCGCCCGCCGCGCCGGAGCGGCGGGAGCCCGCTTCGCCTGGGGGACCCTCCAGGAGACGGAGGCCCCGCTCTCCCCCAGCGCCGCCGCCGACGGCGTCCGCCGGCTGATCGCCGCGCGGACCCCGCACGAGGCGACCGTTGCCCAGCTCGCCTCCTGGCGCCTGCGCCTGGAGGAGCGGGGGGAGTGGGACGAGGTCTGGGTGATCGGCTCCCCCCGTCTCGGCGCGCCGCCCGATCTGCCCGGCGCCACGCACCTCCAGGTCTGGGACGTGGTCGATCCCGCCTTCCACCGGGTCGGCATCTCGTTGCGGCGGGCCGGACACGGCGAGGAGGCCCTGCTCGACCTGCCGGACGACTCCACCTGCGTGCGCCTGCTGCGCCTCGGCGGCTCTTCGGCGTCTTCTTCCCCAGCCTCGGCCTTGTCCGCGTCCTATCGCGAGGACGAGCCCGCGCCCGGCCGGATCTTCCTCGAAGAGTCCCGCGAGGAACCTCTCTCTGCCTCCCCGGTGGGCGAGAGCGCCCCGCCTCCGGAGCCGCACCGCGCCCGCGGCCCCATCGGCTCGCGGTTCGCCACCGCCTTGCACCGGCTGACCGGCCGCACCGCCCTGGCCTCGCGGCTGTCGCGGGCGGTGGGCCGGCGGCATGTGACCTACATCCGCAAGATGCGGGAGATGTTCGAGACCGGCGACCTCGACAGCGCCCTGCGTCACGCCATTCCGCTGGCGGCGGAGGCGGGGCCGCGCCGGCTGCCGCTGCGCGCCTTCTCGCCACGGGCGGACCTCAACATCCGTCCCGAGCGCTCGCGCCCCTGGTCGGTCGGCGAGATCTCGCCCGACCTCCACGGCGAGCTGCGGCGGCTCTACCGCGACGCCTTCCACCGTCTGGAGAGCCAGGACCGCATCGAGGAGGCCGCCTTCCTGCTCGCCGAGGTGTTGCATGACCACGAGGAGGCGGTCGCCTTCCTGGAGCGCCATGGCCGCCTCCGGCTGGCCGCCGAGATGGCCGAGGCGCGCGACCTCGCCCCGGGGCTGGTGGTGCGGCAGTGGTTCCTGGCCGGCGACCGCCAGCGCGGCCTGCGGATCGCCCACCGGGCCAGCGCCTTCGCCGACGCCGTGGCCCGGCTCGAGCGCGGCCGGGAGGTGGAGCAGGCGGCCGAGCTGCGGCGGCTCTGGGCCCGCGAGCTCGCCGGCGCCGGGGACTACGCCGCCGCCGTGGACACCCTCTGGCCCTTGACGGAGGAGCGCCACCGGGCGCTCGAATGGATGGACCGCGCCATCGAGCAGGGCGGAGCGCCCGCCGGCCGGATGCTGGCCCGCAAGGTGGCGCTGGCGCCCGAGCCCTTCGAGGAGGTCCGCGCCGCCGCCACCACGCTCCTCGAGAGCTGGCGCGCCGAGGGGGCTCCCGCCCGCATGGCCTTCGCCGACGCGCTGCGGCGCGGCCCCCGGGTGCCGGCCGCCACCGCGCTCGCCCGCACCGCCGTGCGGGCCATGGCCCGCGACTCGGGGCGTCTGGGCGCCCGCATGGAGACCGCCGACTTCCGGCAGCTCGCCGCCTTCACCGGCGACGGTGCCCTGCGGACCGACGCGCTCGCCCTCCCCCTTCCCGCGCGGACGCTCTGGATCTCGCGCGGCGATCCCTGGAACGTCGAGATCGCCGCCCGCGATGCGGGCACCATGCCGGCCTACGACGCCGTCTTCCTGCCCAACGGCCTGACCGCGGTGGCGCTCGGCGAGGGCGGGGTGCGGCTGCTCTCGCGCGGCGGGCGAGTGGTGGCCGAGCTCGACCAGCCGGCGCAGCGGCTGGTCGTCTCCGACCATGGCGACCGGGCGATCGCGCTCGCCCGCCGGGGGGACACCTGGCGGCTGGCCCGTCTCGACTTCGCCCTGCGGCGGTCCGAGCCCTGGTGCGAGGCGCGCCTCGACGCCTTCGCGCCGGACTACGACGGCGCCCTCTGGTTCGTCGCCGGCCCCGACGGGCTGCTGGCGGCCGGGACCGCGGGCAAGCGTCTCGACGGCGCCTGGGGCGTCTCCCGCCTGCCGGGCAGCCCGCTCGCCATCGCCCGCTCCGATGCCCGCTGCTCGGTGCTCCTCGCCGGCCACGACTCCGAGGTGTGGACCTACGAGCTTCCCTCGCTCACCCTGCGCCGCCGCGATCCGGTGCCGATCTCGCCCGGAATCCGGCGCACCCACCGGGTCGCGATCTCGCCGGAGGGAGCCGTCGCCGAGCCCTCGCCCGCCGGCGCTCCGGGGCGTCCGCTCACCCTGCGGCTCCACGGCCTGCAGACGAACGGCGGCCCGGACCTGGCGATCCAGCTCTCCGGAGGAGGGAAGCCGGGGCTGCCCTCGATCGCCGGCGACTGGGTCGCCCTGCCCGTCCACGCCCCGGACGCCACCTGCGTCTCCCTGATCCACCTGCCGTCCGCCGCCGTCCGCGCCGAGGTCACCCTCGGCCGCGCCGCCAAGGTGGCGCTCCGCCTCACCCCCCAGTACCTCACCATCGCCGACGACCGCGGGCGCGTCGTGGTGCTCGATCTGGAGAACGGCCAGGTGCGGCGGGATTTCCGGTTGTAGCCCTACCCCAGCGCCGCCGTCAGCTCCGCCGCCGTCGCCACCCGGAGGTCCGCCTTCAGGCCGTCGAGCTTCGGGGGACGGGGAAAGCCCCACTCGACCAGGGCGAAGGGACTGCCGGCGTTGTGGGCGGTTTCGGCGTCGATCCAGGTGTCTCCCACCAGGAGGAGGCGGTCAACGGGAACGCCGAGACGGCCGGCGAGGACCCGCAGGCCCGTGGGGTCGGGCTTGCGGGTGGGGAGGCTGTCACCGCCCAGGATCTCGCGGAAGAAGCGCGCCAGGCCGAGGCCGTCGAGCACCTTGCGGGAGAGCGCCTCCCCCTTGTTGCTCAGCAGGGCAAGCGGATACCGCCCGGAGAGCGTGGCGAGCATCTCCTCGACGCCCGGATAGGCCCGGGTCTCGTCCAGGCAGACGTCCGCGTAGTGCCCGAGGTAGCGGGCGAGAGCCTGGTCAATCTGCTGAGCGGAGAATCCCGGACCCAGCGCCCGCTCGACCAGCAGGCGCGCCCCCTCCCCCACCATCGTCACCACCGCCTCCAGCGGGACCGGCGGCAGGGCGAGCTCCGCCCGCGTCCGGTTGACGGCGGTCGTGATATCGCGGCGGGAGTCGATCAGCGTGCCGTCGAGATCGAAGGCCAGTGCGGCGAAGCGGTTCATCGGTGCTGAGCCGGCGCGAGGCTCCGGCTCAGCCTTCGATGAACTCGGCCTGCACCCGGTTCTTCAGGATGCCCGCCTCGTGGGCGCGGTCGAGCAGGAGCTGCACGGCGCGGCGGCCCACCTCGCCGTAGTCCCGGGTCCAGTCGTTGACGTACATGCCGACGAAGCGGTCCGAGCGCACGGGATCGTCCTCGAGGCCGCGGGCGTAGCGCGTGGCGTAGCCGAGCGCCTCCTGCCGGTGATCGAGCCCGTAGTTGATGCTCTCGGTCAGCAGCCGGCAGAGCCGGCGCTTGAGGTCCGGATCGATGTCCCGCCGGATGCCGTTGCCGCCGAGCGGCAGCGGCAGGCCGGTCTCCCCCTTCCACCACTCCCCCAGGTCCACCACCTTGCGCAGCCCGAGGTCGCCGTAGGTGAGCTGCCCCTCGTGGATCACCACGCCGGCGTCCGCCTCGCCGGAGAGCACGACGTCCAGGATGCGGTCGAAGGGGACGATGTGGGTCGTCACCTGCGGCTGCCAGAGGCGCAGCGCCATGTGGGCGGTGGTCAGCTCGCCGGGGATCGCCACCTTGAGGCCGGGCAGGTCCGCCCGCCCGTAAGGCTGGCGGGAGACGACGACCGGCCCGTAGCCGTCGCCGAAGCTCGCCCCCGAGGGCATGAGCTGGTAGCGGTCGGCGAGATGGGCGTAGCCGTGGAAGGAGAGCGCCGTGATCTCGTACGTCCCCTGGAAGGCGGCCTGGTTCAGGCTCTCGATGTCCTGCAGGACGTGGCGGATCTCCAGCCCCTCGACGTCGAGGATGCCCTGGGTCAGGGCGTAGAACATGAAGGCATCGTCCGAATCCGGACTGTGGGCGATGCGGACGGTCGTGGTTGGGGTCTGCGTGGTCATGGCCCCGGAGGCTATCAGAATCGGGGACAGCCAAGCCTCGGCAAGCGCCTCTCGCCGTCTCTTCTGGATGACGATTCCGGGCTCTCCCGCGAGGCTGAAAAGAGAAATCGTCGACGGATCAGTACTTTGCCGCGATGGCACGGCCCTTGTAATAAAAGGCTGGCAGGAGCGGGGACGGCCGGTCGAGCCCCTCTCCATCAACCAGGAGGCACAGCCATGACATCCACCACCAGAAATCTCGCGCAGGGCTTCGCGCCCGTCCTGCTCCTTGCCGGGGCGCTGGCGCTGCCCGCGGCCGCGTCCGCCCAGCCCCGCTACGGCTATCCCAGCCCCTATGGCCAGCGGGGCATCGACGGCTTCGTCACCTACTCCGGCGGGCGCTGCCCGACGATCCGCGACCACCGGTCGGGCCAGACCTATCCCCTGGCCGGCGGCACGCGCGACCTGCGGCCGGGAGACCACGTGGTCCTCAGCGGCCGGCTGACCGACGGCAGCGTCTGCGGCGTCCGCGGGCCGGCCCTGCAGGTGCAGGGGGTGAGGACCATCTGGGCGGGCGCCGATCATGCCGCGGCCTACTACGACGCGCGCCGCGACGGCGACTTCGACCGCTTCCTCGCCCGCAGCCGCGACCGCGGCGGCTGGTACGCCGACCGCTACTCCTACCGCCGGCAGGGCGGAGCCCCGCGGGGCGACCGCTACGGCCAGTACGACGATCGCCGGAACCGCCCGTACGACGGCCAGGCGCCGTACGATCAGCGCGGCCCGTCCTACCAGGGCCAGCCCAATCAGGGGCAGCCTGAGAATGGATACGCCCCGAACGGCCAGTACGACAACCGCGATCAGCCGAACGCTCCCTATAATTCTCCCAACACGGCTCCCTACGATAACGGACAGAATGGCCAGAACGGCCAGTACGACGACCAGTACATCCCGAACGATCAGGCCCCGAACGATCAGGCTCCGAACAGCGGGCAGTACGACGACCGCGACCGCTCGAACGGCGCCGACCGCCAGCCGATCACCCTCGACGGCACGCTCGACTACAACCGCTCCTGCCCGGCGATCCGCACCAGCAACGGGAGCTACGACCTCGCCGGCGACCTGGGGAAATTCCACGACGGCGACCGGGTGCGGGTGACCGGCTTCGTCGGCGGCGCCTCCTCCTGCGGCGGCACGGCGTTCGAGGTCCAGGGCATCCGGCGGCGGTAGGCCGCTCCCCCCGGCCTTCCTCATGGCACGAGCCTTGTATTTGTACGCTTCAGGAGGTCTAGCTCTATGACGACGACCACGATTCGAACTCTCGCGCGGGGCTCCAGGCTGGCCCTGCTTCTCGGGGCGGCGCTGTCGCTGCCCGCCTGCGTCGTCGAGACGCGGGCCTACCACCCCCGCGGTCCCCATGACGACAGCTACCGCTACGACCGCCAGGAGGACCAGATCGACGGCTTCGTCACCGCGGAGGGGCGCTGCCCGACGATCCGCGATCACCGGTCGAACCAGGTCTACTCTCTGACGGGCAACACGCGCGACCTGCGGCCGGGGGACCACGTCCTCCTGCAGGAGCGCGAGGCGGACACCAACCCCTGCGGCGTCCAGGGCCCGACCCTGGAGGTGCTGCGGGTGGACGCCGTCTGGAGAGGCGACGACCATGACTCGGTCTACTTCGACTCGCGCCGCGACGGCGACTTCGAGACCTTCATCTCGCAGAACCGCGGCCTCGGCGGCTGGTACGCCGACCGCTACGCCTACCTCAACGGCGGCGGCAGACCCGGCCGGGACGGAGACCACGGGGACCGGGATCGCGGAGACCGCGGCCGGTATGACAACGGGGCGCCTCCACCCCCGCCTCCGCCCCAGTACGACGACCGCGACCAGGACCGGGACCGCGGCCGGGAGATGAATCGGGATCAGGACATGGACCGGGACAACCGGGACAACGACCGGGCCGACAACGGCCGGGCCGATAACGGCGAGGACGAGCACGAAGCGCTGCGGGTGGACGGGCGTCTCGATCTCCGCGGCTCCTGCCCGGCGATCCACACCCCGGACGGGGTCTCCTACGATCTGGACGGCAACCTGGGGGACTTCCACGACGGCGACCGGGTGCGGGTGATCGGCGTCCTCCAGGGACGCTCCGCCTGCGGCGGGCGGACGCTCGAGGTCAACGAGATCCACCCGCCGGAACGGTAGAAGCGTCCCCTACTCGTACTGGATGAACCCCGGCGCCAGGATGCCGTCGGGGTCGAACTTCCGCTTGGCCTCCAGGATCCGCGGCCAGCGGTCGCCGAAGTGCTGGGCCCACTTCTCCACCGTGTTGAAGGTGATGTAGCCCGAGAGGTACCGCTTGCCGCCGTAGACGATCGACAGCTCGCTCGCCATGTCGAGCTGGGCGAGGGCGCGGTCGAGGAACCGGGCCGGCACGCCCGGCAGGATGCCCCAGCCCATCACGTAGTCGCCGTCCGGGTGCATGAAGAGCGGCACGTCCGAGGTGCGGGTGTAGGCCGGCCAGAGGAGGATGTGGCCGCCCGGCCCCAGCGCCTGCGGCGGCGTCTGCCCGAGCACCGCCTCGATGAACTCCTGGGCGCTGTCCCAGGGGAGGGTCGTCTCCATCCAGGGGTGGGCCATCTCCCAGTAGCCGCTGCGGCGCCAGAGCTCGAAGACCGGGTCCATGCGGTTGGCGAACTCGTACTGCGAGAAGTCCTCGGTGTGGACGTGGCGATAGGGGTTGAGCCCGGCGAGGACCGCCTGGTCGTCGATCTCCTCACCTGGTTCGAGCTCGACCGTGAGGTGGAGCGGGTAGAACCACTGGGCGAAGGTCTGCATCCCCTCGCCGAGCTCCATCCCCTCGCCGATCTTCCTGATCCCCTGGAGGCAGGGCGTGCACCAGGACTCCAGGGAGGAGAAGGTGGGGTTGTCCGGGTCCATCACCTTCTTTGAATCCTCCATCACGGCGCCGAGGTCGTCATAGAGGAGGAAGTACTTGCGCACGACGCTCTTGCACCGGCGCAGGCGGACCTTGGCGCGGGTGATGACGCCGAACTGCCCCAGGCCGCAGCGCACCACGTCGAAGAGGTCGCGGTTCTGCTCGCGCGAGCAGGTGACGATCTCCCCGGTGCCGGTGACCACCTGGAGCTCGACGGCGTTGTCCGCCTGGGTGCCGTAGCGGTAGCTCGCCACCCCGAGGCCGGCCATCGACAGGGTGCCCGAGATCTGCACCCCCAGGTTGTTGGTCAGCACGCGGGGGATCAGCCCCTTCTCCAGCGTCGCCGTCACCAGGTCGCGCCAGAGGACGCCGGCGCCGACGGTGGCGGTCTCCCCCGCCTCGTCGATCTCGTGGATGGTCGCCAGGACGGAGGTGTCGAGCAGCACGCCGCCACCGGACGTGGCCTGGCCGCTCTGGGTGTGCGCCTGGCCGCGGGCGACGAGGGGGATCTTCCGCTCGCGGCAGAAGCGGACGACTTGGGCCACCTCCTCGGCCGAGGCGCAGCGCGCGACGGCCGCGGGCAGCCGGTCCACCGTGCGGCCGAAGTCGGAACGGTAGAGATCGCGCACCTCGCCGTCGAGCAGGACGCGGTCGCCCAGGGCGGCTTTGAGCTCCTGGAGAGCGTCGGCGGTCGACGTCCCGGAGGGGGCGGTATGGACAGTCATAGGAATCTCCCTGAAAGTTGGTTCGTAGCCGGAGGGGGCGGCGGGGGTGGAGGCGTCGGCTCCACCGTGACCTCCTCCTTGGGGTCGACCTTGCCCGGCTTGACGGGCATGACGGGCCTCCCGCCCTCCACCTTCCGGCGGGTGACGAGATCGGCCGGCAGCACCGTCTTGAACCCCTCCCGGATCCACCTCTCGATGCCGCCCTCCATCAGGATGGCGTTGTCGAAGCCGCTGGAGAGGAGGACCGCCATTCCCTGGCCGCCGCAGTCGCCGGCCCCGCAGTAGACCACAACCGTCTCGTCCCGGTAGGAGCTGATCTCCAGCAGGCGGTAGGGCAGGCGGGCGAGGGGGATGTTCTTGGCTCCCCGGAGGTGGCCGGTCTCGCCGTTGTACTCCTGAGCCGGCCGCAGGTCGAGGATGAGCATTCCGGGGTTGTCCCGCGTGATCTCGTAGGCCACTCCCGGGGTCAGCCGCTTGTAGGGCTCCCCCGGAGCGGACCGCCGCCGGTGGAAGAGCGAGCATCCGGTCAGCGACAGGGCGGTCAGCGACAGGGCAGCCAGCAGGAGGAAAACCAGGAGGGGAGCGGCCCAGCGGGGGGTCCGGCGGATGGACGTGTTCATTCGGACGAAGTTTACACCTCTTCGAGGCCCGCTTCTTCGAGGCCCACTTCTTCGAGCTCGACCTCGGGACGGATCTCCCCGACCCGCAGACCCCGGAAGTTGTGGAGCGCCGGGGCGTGGAACTCCCGCAGGGCCTCGAACTCGGCGCCGGAGAGGGAGCCGAGCTGGCGGAGCACGTCGAGCACCACGCCGTCCCGGCAGCGCAGGCCGCCGTCGGCGATCTTGACCGCGATCCCCAGGGCCACCGGCCCGCGCACCGCCAGGGAGTAGAAGCCCTCGGCCCCCTCCTTGGCCAGCACGCGGCCGCCGGTCGCCTCCATCAGGCGGGTGGTGAACCGCCCGGGCCCCGCCACCATCTCCGGCACGCCGGTCATCGCGCGGACGATCCTCTCCACCGCCGCCGTGACCTCGGGGCCGAGCCCCGCCGCGCGCGGATCGGCGAGCGCCGCATAGGCGCGGGCCGCGGCGGCGAGCGGCGCGCGGAAGGAGGGCACCCCGCAGCCGTCGATCCCGAGGCCGATCTCCCCGGCCGGCAGGCGGAGGAAGGCCGCCACCTGGGCCAGGATGCGCTGCTGCCAGGGGTGGTCCAGGTCCAGATAGGTCCCCGCCGGCAGGTCCAGCGCCCGGCAGGCGAGGAGCATGCCGGCGTGCTTGCCCGAGCAGTTGTTGTGGAGCGGGGTCGGCTCCCGTCCCTCCCGCCGCAGGGCCTCGGCCGCCTCGGCGTCGAACGGCGGGTGGGCGCCGCAGAGCAGATTCTCGACGCCGAAGCCGCCGCGGGCGAGCAGGTCGGCGGCACGCCGGACGTGCTCCGGGGTGCCGCCATGGGAGCCGCAGGCCAGGGCGAGATCCGCCGCGTCGAGCCCGAAGCGCTCCGCCACCCCGGCGAGCAGCAGCGGCACGCACTGGAAGGGCTTGGCGGCCGAGCGCAGGAAGGTGGCGACCCCGGGGTCCCCCTGGACGGCGACCAGGCGGCCCTCGGGCGTCGCGGCGGCCACGGCGCCGAAATGCCAGGACTCCGGAAGGCCGTTGCGGACGACCGTGGCGATGGGCGAGAACAGAGGCCCTAGCGCTCCGCGGCCAGCGCCGCCTCGATCGAGTCGTAGGTGGGGAACAGGTCGTCGAGGCGGGCGACCTGCAGGAGCTTGCGGATGCGGTCGGAGGGGTTGACCAGGATCAGCTCGCGCTTGGAGTTGCGGAAGCGCCCCAGGTAGCCCACCAGCTCGCCGATCCCCGTCGAGTCGATGAAGTTGATCTTGGAGAAGTCGATCAGCACGTGGCCGCGATCGTCCGCCAGGGTGCGCTCCAGGGTCTGGGCGAAGAACTGCGCGCTCTCCCCGAGCTTGATGACCCCCTCCACGTTGAGGAGGGTGAAGCCTTCCAGATGCCTTTTCTCGACGATCATGGGCCCTACCGTTAAGGTGAGCGGCAGTTTACCATGCCCGGAAGATGCCCCGCCGATCCGGCCGATCCGGTCAACGAAAGGGTCCCCTCGCCGGGGTCCGCGTCGTGGACGCCTCCCGCGTCCTCGCCGGCCCCTACCTCGCCATGCTCCTGGGGGACCTCGGGGCGGACGTGATCAAGATCGAGAAGCCGGACGGCGGCGACCAGACCCGCGCCTGGGGACCGCCCTGGGTGGGCGGGGAAGAGAATCGCACCAGCGCCTACTTCGTCTCCGCCAACCGGAACAAGCGGTCGGTGGCGCTCGACCTCAAGCGGCCGGAGGGACGGGCCGCCTTCGGACGCCTGCTCGGCGGCGCGGACATCCTGGTCGAGAACTTCCTCCCCGCGGAGTGGCGGAGGCTCGGCTTCCGAAGCTCCCGCTTCACCCGCGCCCACCCCCGGCTCCTGCAGTGCACGGTCACCAGCTACGGCACCGCCGGCCCGGAGGCGGACCGCCCGGCCTACGACGTGGTGCTGCAGGCCGAATCCGGGTTGATGTCCCTCACCGGCTTCGAGGGGGGCGAGCCGGTGCGGGTAGGGATCGCGATCGTGGACGTCCTCTCCGCCCTCTACGGCCTCACCGCCGTGCTCGCCGCCTTGCGCCAGCGGGACGCCACGGGAAAGGGCAGCCGGGTGGAGGTCTCGATGATCGACGCCGGCGCCTCCTTCCTCTCCTATGCCGCGCAGTCCTGGCTCGCCGACGGCCGGCAGCCCGCCCGGCTCGGCTCGGCCCATCCGAACCTCGCCCCCTATCAGGCGTTCCGCGCCGCCGACGGCTGGTTCGTGGTCGGCGTCGGCAGCCAGGACCTCTGGCGCCGCTTCTGCGCCGCGATCGAAAGGCCGGACCTGGCGGACGATCCCCGGTTCGGCTCCAGCGAGTTGAGGGTGAGGCACCGCCGGGAGCTCGACGACCTGCTCGCCGGGGTCTTCGCCGCCCGCCCGGTGGCCCACTGGGACGCCGCCCTGCGGACCCACCGCGTCCCCGCCGGCCCGCCCGCCACCGTCGGCGAGGCCGTCGGAAAGGCGAGAGGCCGGGGGCAGGTCATGGACCTCCCCGCCGGCGCCTACGGGGTCCTCCCCACCGTGGCGGCCCCCTTCCTCTTCAATGGCGAGCGTCCCGCCCCCTCCTCCTCGGCCCCGGCCCTTGGCGAGCACACAGAGGAGGTGCTGCGGGAGGCGGGTATGAGCGCGGAGGAGGTCCAAAGGCTGCTCGGAACCTGGTAAAACGGGGCGTGGCACACCCCGTGCTATGTTCCCAGCCGGCGGGGGGTAGACCATGCTGAGGCGCATTCTCAACCGGAATCAGGACGAGCTGCTGGCCGAGAACCGGCGGCTGCTCGGCGACCTCCAGCAGGCCCTGGCGCGGTTCGACGCGGCGGGCGAGGACCAGGCGACCCTCAAGCGGTCGGCGCTCCAGCTCGACGAGCTCTTCCTCCTCGTCGTCGCCGGCGAGTTCAACGCGGGAAAAAGCGCCTTCATCAACGCCCTGCTGGGGAGCAAGATCCTCGAAGAGGGGGTCACCCCCACCACCACCCACGTCCACGTCATCAAGTACGGCGCCGCGGTCTCCCGGACGCCGGTCGAGATGGCGCTCGACGTCATCACCGCCCCGCTCGAGCTGCTCCAGGACATCAACATCGTCGACACCCCGGGCACCAACGCCATCCACCGCGAGCACGAGGCGATCACCCGCGAGTTCGTGCCGCGCTCGGACATGGTGCTCTTCGTCACCTCGGCCGACCGCCCGTTCACCGAAAGCGAGCGCGCCTTCCTCCAGGGCATCCGCGACTGGGGGAAGAAGATCGTGCTGATCGTCAACAAGATCGACACCGTGGAGACTCCCGAGGACATCGAGCGCATCCTCGGCTTCGTCGCCGAGAGCGCCCGGACCCTCCTCGGCTTCGCGCCGGAGATCTTCCCGGTGGCCGCCCGCCTCGCCCTGCGCGGCAAGACGGCCGGCGACGCCGCCCTCCTGGCGCAGAGCCGGTTCGAGGCGCTGGAGCGCTACATCGTCAACACCCTGGACGAGAAGGAGCGGGTGCGGCTGAAGCTGATGAACCCGCTCGGGGTGGCCGAGCACCTCTCCAAGCGCTACCTGGAGATCACCGACGGCCGGCTCGGACTGCTCAAGGAGGACTTCGCGGCGATAGAGGACATCGAGCGCCAGATGGCCGTGTTCAAGGAAGACATGCAGCGCGAGTTCCGCTTCCGCCTCGCCGACGTGAGCAACGTCCTCAACGAGTTCGAGAACCGGGGAATGAGCTTCTTCGACGACACCATGCGCCTCGCCCGCGTCGTCGACCTGATGAACAAGTCGAAGATGAAGGCCGACTTCGAGCGCGCCGTCGTCGCCGATCTGCCGCAGCGGATCGAAAAGAGGGTGACCGAGATCATCGACTGGCTGGTCAGCTCCGAGCTGCGGCAGTGGCAGGCGGTGACCGAGCACCTGGCGCTGCGGCGGCAGAAGCACGCCGACCGCATCGTGGGGCAGGTCGGCCGCAGCTTCGACTTCGACCGCACGCGCCTGCTCGACAGCGTCGGGCGCACGGCCCAGCGCTCGGTCGAGACCTTCGACCGCGAGCGGGAGTCGAACCGTCTCGCCGACTCGGTCAAGATGGCGGTCACCACCACGGCGCTCGCCGAGGTGGGAGCCCTCGGCCTCGGAGTCCTCCTCACCCACCTCGCCGTCACCGCGGCCGCGGACTTCACCGGCATCCTCGCCGCCGGCACGATCGCCGTCCTGGGCTTCTTCATCATCCCCAACCGCCGCCGCGACGCGAAGAAAGAGCTGCGCGAGAAGATCGAATCCATGCGCGACCAGCTCATGACCTCGCTCACCGCCCAGTTCGACAGTGAGGTCGAGGGGAGCATGCGCCGCATCGACGAGGCGATCGGCCCCTACACCCGCTTCGTCCGCGCCGAGCGCGACCACCTGAACGCCGCCCGCGGGGAGCTCGACGCGGTGACCCAGGGGCTGGTCGGGCTGCGAGGGCGGGTGGAATCGCTGTAAGCTCCCCGCCAAAATCGCACCCGCGGACCAGGGGAGTTTCCCGTTTGAGCAACCCAGCGATTCCAGCCGAGCGACCCAAGAGACCCGGCACCTTCCAGAGCCTCTCCCAGGCGTTCACCTCGTGGCGGACCGCCTCGGTGACGCTGATGTCCTTCGCCTCGGGGATGCCCCTGGGGCTGATCTGGGTCGCCATCCCGGATTGGATGCGCAAGTCGGGAGTGGACATCCGGGTGGTCGGCCTGTTCACCCTCGCCCAGGCGCCGTGGACCTTCAAGTTCCTCTGGTCGCCGCTGATGGACCGCTTCGTGCCGCCGCTCGGCCGGCGCCGCGGCTGGGCGTTCATCGCCCAGATCGCGCTGTTCATCGGCGTCCTCTGCCTGGCCGGGCTGGGCGATCACCCCGACGCCCCCTGGGTCGTCGGCGCCCTCGCCCTCGCCATGGCCTTCGCCGGCGCCACCCAGGACATTGCCATCGACGCCTACGCGGTGGACGTCCTGCGGCCGGACGAGCAGGCGGTGGCCGCCGGCGCCCGCAACGCCCTCTGGCGCCTCGGGTATCAGCTCGCCGGCAGCATCTCGATCTGGCTCGCGGGGCTCTGGGGGTGGCAGACGGTCAATGTCCTGCTCGCCTGCCTCTACCTGCCGATGCTGATCGTCCTCTGGAAGGCCCCCGACCCGGCGGACGAGGCGATCGCCCCAAAAACGCTGAAGGAGGCGGTCTGGTATCCCTTCCTCGGCTTCCTCTCCCGCCACCGCGCGCTGGAGATCCTCGCCTTCGTCCTCCTCTACAAGATCGCCGACAACCTCGTCCAGGCCCTGCAGCGCCCCTTCCTGATCGATAAGGGGTACAGCGACTTCGACCGCGGCTTCGTCCTGTTCGTCATCGGCCTGGTGGTCAACGTGGTGGGAACATTCGTCGGCGGGCTGCTCACCCGGCCGCTGGGACTGGGGCGGGCGCTGTGGGTGTTCGGCCTGATCCAGATCTTCGCCAACGCCGGCTATGCCATCCTCGCCCACCAGCCGGGGCCGAACCGGCCGATGATGTGGGCCGCCTTCGGCTTCGAGACCCTGGCGAGCAGCCTCGCCAGCGGCGCCTTCTTGGTGCTGCTGATGCGGATGACCCAGAAGCGCTTCTCGGCCACCCAGTACGCCCTCTTCTCCAGCCTCTTCGGGCTTCCCCGCATCGTCTCCGGACCGATCTGCGGCTTCCTGGTCCATGCCATCGGCTGGGAGGCGTTCTTCTGGTCGACGCTGCCGACCGGCATCCCGGGGCTGATCCTGCTCGCCCGCTTCGTCCCCTTCACCGCCCGCGAGCCGGAGTTCCGGGTGGAGCCGCCGCGGCTCGGCCGCCCGCTCGACCGCGGGGAGCTCGCCCTGCGCGGCGTTGCCGGCGGCGCCGTGGGCCTCGCCTTCGGCGCCTTCACGGTGGCGCTGATGAGCGCCCTCGAAGCCGCCAAGAAGGGGGGCGGGTTCGACCTGCTGACTCCGCTCGCCGCGCTGGCCCGGCCGCAGGGGAACCCGGGATGGCTGACCCTGCTGGGGCTCGCGATCTTCGGCGCCGTCTGCGGCCTGATCACCGCCGCCATCGCGGCGGCGCGGCACGGGGCCGGGCGCGAGCTGGTGGAGGAGATGGGCCGCGAGGCGTGAGACACTCGCATCCTCAGGAACCGGTCTGGAAGGAGGGAAGGAATGCCGCTCTATCGCTCGCGCCAGCACAAGATGATCGCCGGGGTCTGCGGCGGAATCGCCGACTGGCTCGGCTGGAAGCCCACGGTGGTGCGCGTCGCCTATGTGGTCCTCTCCATCGCCTCGGTGGGTTTCCCGGGGACGATCGCCTACATCATCCTCTGGCTGGCCATGCCCAAGGAGCCGGCCGTGGTCTGAACGGGCGTGCTATGGTTTCTTCGTGCCGCAATGCGGCAGGATAGAAGCAGGAGAGAAGGAGACCCGCATGGCAGATCCCGCCGTCATCGCCGCCCTCAGCCCCCAGATCGTCACCCCCGCGGCCCGCGTCTCTTCGCGCGCCGAGATGGACGCCGCCGTCGCGGCCCTCCAGGAGAACAAGGGGGCGTGGACCGCCGTCCGGGTAAGCGAGCGGATCGCGCTCCTCGGCGAGCTCTCCCGCCGCTTCCTGGCCGTGGCGGAACGCTGGGCGGCCCTCGGCGTCGAGGCCGAGGGGCTCGACCCCGCGCACCCCTCCTCGGGCGAGGAGGCCCTGGTCGGCCCCTACTTCATCCTGCGCAACCTCCGGCTGCTGCGCGAGTCGCTGCTCGACATCCAGACCCACGGCAGACCCCGCATCCCGGGAGCGGTCCGCGCCCGCCCGGACGGCCAGACCGTGGCGCGGGTCTTCCCCATCGATCTCTACGACCGCGCCTTCTACGCCGGGGTCACCGCCGACGTCTGGATGGAGCCGGGGGTCACCGTGGAGTCTCTCCCCCAGACCCAGGCCGTGGCCTATCACGCGGCCGTGCGCCAGGGGCGCGTCGCCCTGGTCCTCGGAGCGGGCAACGTCTCCTCCATCGGTCCCATGGACGCCCTCTACAAGCTGTTCGTCGAGGACCAGGTGGTGGTTTTCAAGATCCACCCGGTCAACGTCTACCTGGGGCCGCTGATGGAAGAGGCCTTCCAGCCGCTGATCGACCGCGGCTTCTTCCGCGTCGTCTACGGCGGCGCCGAGGAGGGGGAGTACCTCTGCCGCCATCCGGGAGTGGACGAGATCCACGTCACCGGCTCGGACCGCACCTACGAGGCGATCGTCTTCGGACCCGGCGAGGAGGGACAGCGCCGCAAGGAGGCCAACGAGCCCCTCCTCACCAAGCGGTTCACCGCCGAGCTCGGCAACGTCAGCCCGGTGATCGTGGTGCCCGGCCCCTGGGACGACGGGGATCTCGAATACCAGGCCGAGAACCTGGCGACGATGATCACCAACAACGCCGGCTTCAACTGCAACGCCGGCCGGATGATCGTCCAGCACGCCTCCTGGGACCAGCGGGGGGAGCTGCTCGAGCGGGTCGGCAAATTTCTCACCGAGATCCCGGTGCGCAGCGCCTACTATCCCGGCGCCTCCCACCGCTACGAGGCGTTCCTGGCGGCCCACATGGACACCGCCGAGATCTTCGGCGTCCGCGCCCTGGGCAAGCTCCCCTGGATGCTGATCCCCGGCGTCGATCCCGCGAAGCGGGACGACATCTGCTTCACCACCGAGGCCTTCTGCGGCGTCTGCGGCGAGACCGGCCTCGCGGCGACCAGCGTCCCGGAGTTCATCGAGAAGGCCGTGGCCTTCTGCAACGACACGCTCTGGGGCACGCTCAACGTGACGCTGCTCGTCCACCCCGAGTCGCTGAAGAATCCGGAGATCCGCCGGGCGGTGGAGCTGGCGGTGGCCAACCTGCGCTACGGCACGGTGTCGGTGAACCACTGGGCGGCGGCCGGCTTCGGCCTGGTCGTCACCCCCTGGGGGGCGTTCCCCGGCCACACGCCCCAGGACATCCGGTCCGGCACCGGCTTCGTGCACAACACCCTGATGTTCGATCGCCCGCAGAAGACGGTCGTGCAGGCCCCCTTCTATCTCTGGCCCAAGCCGATCTGGTTCGCCACCCACAAGACGGCGCACCGGATCACCCCGAAGCTCTATGCCTTCGAGGCCGCGCCATCGCTGGCGAAGCTGCCGGCGATCCTGGGGCTGGCGATGCGAGGCTAGGAGCCGCCCTTCACCATTCGATAGCAAGCGCTCAGCAACTCCAGGGGAACGTCCCCCTGATAGGGGCCGCGGACGATGGTCCCGGTCGTGGAGAGGGTCAACGGCACCGAGTCGGGGTCCGAATGCCGCAGCCGCAGAACGATTCCGGCGGCCGGCGACTGGGCGCACGTCCGGTAGGGAGGGGCGACCGTGATGTGCCGGCGGTCGTCTCCCCAGCTCACGTCGACGAACGTCCCCTGGGTCCTGCCGAAAGCCCGGTCGTAATTGATCACCGTGTAGATCAAGCCCGCCTCGGGCGGCGGGGTGAAGCTCGCGGTGGCGATCCGCCGGGCGGCGAAGGCCGTCAGGGGGATCAGGACCAGCAGCGCTGCGAGCGAGAGGTGGAGTTTCCGCATGGGCTTCTCCTTCCAGAAACGACGCTACGACGTTCAGTCTGTACCCGGCATTCCTCGCCAGGTTCATCTCTTGCACGTCTCGCGCCTTCCCGGGAGGGCGACCGCAGGTCGCCCCTACAACCTTCGGCAGAGGTCGCTCCCTATTCCTGGGGTCCCGACCCCATCGGATCGTGCCGCAGTTCGATCACACGGATTCGCGTCACGGCCGTCTTCATGCTCAACGCGGGATCGAACCCTGCCTTCTGTCTCTTGTACAACGAGCGCGCCAATTCCGCGCAGAGGTCGCGGTAGCCTATCCAGTGGATCTGGGCTTCCTTCGAGTCCTTCTTGTAGTCATCGATGAAGGTCCGGTAACGGCCGACCTCATCTTTCTCCTGAAGATTCCGAATCTGCTCCTCGTAGTCCTTGGCGTAGTCGGCGACGTCGTCGTGGTACACCTGATTCAACTCACGATCAGCGGCTTCATAGGCCTCCTGATTCGCCGGCTCGAGATCACGGCGCTCGACGGTCTTTTCGATCAAGGCCGAGAACTGATATCTCACAAAGGCAGCCTGCCCCAAGGACGCGATAATACGGCCTGTACCACCGATGTACCGCTGGTGCCCGCGCTTGGCTTCCGCACTTTCAAAGAGGGAGAATTCCCTTGTGACCTTATCGAAGAGAGCCGCTGCGGCGGGAGTCAGCTTCAGCCTGATTTTCGCCAGCTTAGTCCCGAGCTTGACCTCTTCGATCTCCGCGCTCAGACCGACACAGAAGTTCAGAGCGAGCGTGTCCCCCGCGATGTCCTTGCAGAAATCGATACGTGGGTAGGGAACGCCCGGATGCTCCTTCCGCTCGTCGATCACCTTGCGAAGGGCTTGGGCCTGCAAGGAATCAGTCTGGGTCGGCTCGTCTTTTTGCCAGGCCTGGAGGAGCTCCTCCGCCTTCTGGACGCTCACGGGTGTTCCCTCGCCGTTGAGGTGCATGATGATCAGGAGGCCCCATCTCTTTTCATCCTGGTAACACTTCAGCGCCTTGGAGAGGTCCGGCGCCTGATGGATCCCGTAGTAATAGTCGTCACAATCGCCTACGGAAGGAGGCGGAGAAGAAGCTGCCGGGGTGGTCGCGAACATCCCGGCCGCGCAGAGACCCGCGAGAACGAAACGCTGAAGAAAGTTCATCCGCATCTCCTCTTGTTCGGTGTGTGGGAAGCTTCAGCCGACTTTGCGAGTCCATGAACGCTTCATCGGAGAGTCTCCTCGGCAGGGCGTCGCCTGCGTGAAGCTACTTTGCCGTTCACAAAAGAAGGCTGTATAAAGCGGGGATGAAGATGCAGAGATGAAGGCGGAGCCTTTGGTTGCCCTACTGCAACTCCGCGCCGTGCTCGATCAGCAGATCCCGCAGAATCGATCGGTGACACCGGTCCTCGTTCTCGCAGTAGCACCCGATCGAGAAATCGGTCTGGCGAGACATCGCGGCCAGCAGGTTGAGCAGGCGCTGGCTTTTGACGTCGCGCATCTCGGCGCGGTAGCTCTTCACGTACTTGGCCCAGCGCTGGTCCGTCCAGGGCTCGGACAGCGCCCAGCTCACCAGCCCCGCGCTCGGAGCGAGGTCGGGGAACCAGAGGTCGAAGTAGTCCCGCCGGGCGTAGTCTTCCTTCTTCACGCCCCGCGGCGGACGCCTCACCGTGCCGAGCCGGAGCCCTTCACCCTCGACGCGCGGTGTTCCCAGCCGGACGACTCGCAGGCTCATCGCTTTATTTTACCCCAATTCCCGCTTGACTTGCGCCGCCCTTTTTTCTAGAATTCCGTTATCGCGAGTCGCGCTTTCCCGCGATCTGGAAGGGCCGGAATGCTTCGGCCTCCACACGAAAACGGCCCGGAGTGAGCGGCAACTCACGTCCGAGCCTGACCCCGCACAGGAGAGTGAGTCCCATGCGAAGCTCAGAAGAGTCTACCCTTTCGTCTTCCCGTAACGCGTTCTCCCTTTCCTTCCTCCATCGCATCGGCGAGCGCGACGAGCCGCCGATGGCGGGCGAGGCCGATGTGGCCGGACCTTGGCGCATCGTGGAGTTGCCCAGCGGGAGCTTCGGGTTGTTCCGGATCGGCGAGTCTCCCAAGCGCGGGTACCGTCCGGCGGCGGTGTTCCGGCGGCGCTGGCTGGCCCTGCTCGCGGCGGCCGTCCTCCCCGGCACGGGGCGGGAGGCCGCATTCCGGCTCCAGAAGGAGAACGGAAGCGCCGGCTTCGCCGTCGAGACCGGCAACGGCGGCGAGGTGGTGGGGCATCTGGATCTCTTCGACGAGCGCCTGATCGAGGCGCTGCACGTGGTGGAGAGCCTGGCGAGATCCCCCGAAGCGATGGCCGATCTCCTCGAAGCCGCCGGGCAGGTCGCCCTCGAACGGACGGGGGCGATCCTCGACGAGCGGGCCGTCTGACGCTCGCGGATTCCCCTCCACGAATCCCGGTCCGGCCCTCTGGAGGGCCGGCCGCGCCCTCGCGGGGCGCATGGGTACCTGGCGAATTTTCGTAAGGCCCTCGTGGGGGCGCATAGGTCCCTCACGGGGGCGCACCGGGCCCTCGCGAGGGCAAAACCGGATCTCGCGCGTTTTCACCCGCCGTCCGCGAGGGCCGGAAGGGCCACGCGTCATGGAGATAGAGCGCAAACGGGATCCACCAGAGGAGATCGTTGGTGAGGCAGAGGATGAGGGTGGCGGGGGGCCAGGCGCCGCTCCAGATCAGTTGCGCCAGTCCGATCGGCCCCAGGATCTTGCCGGCGAGGCCGACGGCCGCCAGCAGCCAGCCCCGCTCGGGCGCGCGCGCCACCTCCAGATAGAGGATGCCGTAGAGCCCGACCACCATTCCCAGGCAGGCGAAGATCTGCGGGGTGTTCGACAGGGGCATGCCCGCGAAGCGGAACAGCCATTGCGGATCGAGCGCGGAGAAAAGACCCCAGCCGATGTTGTAGAGGCCGGCCGCCAGGAAGACGGTACGGTGGAATCTCCGGCGTGGGATCAAAGAGCGGGTCAACGCGGCCCCTTCCGCTCGGTCACCAGCCCGATCCGCGTGTAACCGATATCGCCGAGAGTGGTCAGCACCTCGGAGACCTTCTCGTACTGGAGTCGGCGGTCGCCGCGGACGATCACCTCGCGGTCCGGCTCCGCCTGGTGGATGGCGGCGAGAATGCCGCGGAGGTCGTGCTCGGCCGTTCGCGTGCCGCGGACCCAGAGGCTGCCGTCCTCATTGATGGTGACCGTGAGCTGGTCCTTCTCCCCCGCCAGAGCCGGCGCCTTCGACGTCTTCGGCAGGTCCACCTTAACCCCGGCCTGGAGGATCGGCATGACGACCATGAAGATGATGAGGAGCACCAGGCAGACGTCGACCAGCGGCGTGACGTTGATCTCGCTCCGGACGCCTGTGCTCAGGGACTGCGGATTCATGGACATGGGGCCACCTCCATCCAGATCGTGGGGTTGATCGGCTTCGCTCCGGATCACCGGAGCGAAGGATTCGGGAGGCGCCTCTGTGGGATTGGACGGGGGAATGCGGGATTCGGTTCCTGAAATCCCCTGAGGGAGCAGCTCAGAAAAGCCGGAGCGACCGTCTGGACCGGGGAGAACCGCCGGAGGCCGGCGGGCGGCGGCGGAGTAATCGCGGCGGCGGCAAAGGCGAAGGCAACCGGGAGGCCATCGAGCGCGGCGGGCGGGAGCCGGGGATCAGGAGCGGCGCGATGAACCAGCCGGGGCCGTCCAGGGTGGCCATCGTCCGCAGCCGCCGTTCAGGGCGTGAAGGTGTTTTCACCCCTTCAGTGTACGTCACCGGGGAGCCGACGCGAGCTCCTCGCCGGCGATGGGCGCCGCCGCCATCTCGCGCTGGGGTTTCTCGTCCTTGCAGCCGTAGACGAAGACCGGGGTGCCCTTGGGCACCATCCGCGGCAGGCGCTCGGAGGCGAACATGGGGACGCGGATGCAGCCATGGCTCGCCGGGTAGGCGGGCACGTCGCGGCTGCCGTGGATGGCGATCCCCACCCACGATGTACAAGGGGTTGTACATCTCGCCGAGCGGGCTGGTCTTCCAGCCGGAAGCCTTGGAGAAGACCTCCAGGTGGCCGCAGGGGGTGACCGCGTGGGTCTCGGGGTAGCCGTGCTCGTGGAAGGTCTTGCCGCTGCCCGAGGAGATGGGCAGGATGTTGCCCACCCTCCCCTCGGCGTCCACCAGGAAGAGCACCTGGCGGGCGAGGTCCACCTCGATGTGCTGCCCCAGCTCGCGGGGGCGCGGCGGCGAGGCGACCGACAGGGCGTTGTACTCCGCCCGGGTGAGCGTGCCGGTGGGCCGGGCGCGCTGGATCTTCTGGAACGCGACCAGGGCGTGGCGCGAGACGTCATCCCAGACGCCGTCGATCGGCCCCGTCCAGTAGCCGAGGTCGGCGAGATACTGCTCGGCTTGGCGGATGTCGACCTTGCTCAGGGCGGCGGACTTGACCGCGGGCCTGGCGGCAGGCTTCGAAGCCGCGAGTGCAGGAAAGGCCAGGATGGGAAGGATGACGGCGAAGACGGCGGCGGTACGGCGGTACGGCAACATCGGAAGATTCCCCTTGCCCGGAACGGCGGCCTCCCCGTGAGGCCGCATTCATCTCTACATACGTTGAGAGACCCGGAAGCACCTCACCCCACAGGGGCCGACAGAGGATCTAGCAACAGTAATGCCAAGAGCGCGGCACGCTCGGGGAGGCGGTCCAGCAGCACGTGCTCGTGGACGGCGTGGGCGCCGTCCCCCACCGCTCCCAGGCCGTCGAGCGTGGGGGTGATGCGGCTGGTCAGACTGCCGTCCGAGGCGCCGCCGGCCGTCCCCTCGCTGAGAGGGATGCCGAGCTCCGCCGCCCGCCGCTGCGCCGCCGCGAAGAGGGCCCGGTTGCCGGGCGTCGGCTCCAGCGGCGGCCGGTCGATGCCGCCCAGCACCTCGACCTGCGTGCCCGGGGTCGTCTGGGAGGAGACGGCCGTCAGCCCGAGCACCTCGCGCTCGATCCGCACGGCGTCCTCCCCCGCCAGCACCCGGATGTCGAGCTCGGCGCGCGCCTCGGGAGCGATCACGTTGGCCCGCAGGCCCCCCTCGATCACGCCGACGTTGACGGTCACCCCCCGGACGGGATCGGCCAGGCCGTAGAGCCATCCGATGATCCGGGCGAGCTCGCGGATGGCGCTCGCCCCCTTCTCCGGATCGAGCCCGGAATGGGCCGCCTTGCCGAAGACCCGGATCGTGAAGCGCAGCGATCCCTTGCGGCGGGTCTTGAGATCGCCGGCGGCGCCCAGCGACGGCTCCAGCACGAAGACCCGGCGCGCCCGGCGGGCCAGCCGCTCGATGCGGGAGGTGGATTCGGGGCTGCCGATCTCCTCGTCGGAGTTGATGAAGAAGGCCGGCTCGACCTCCGGATGGAGGTTGAGATCGCGCAGGGCGCGCAGGGCGAAGATCCCCTGGACCAGCCCGCACTTCATGTCGTAGACCCCGGGACCGGAGAGGCGGCCGTCGCGGATCTCGACCGGCATCCGCTCGACGGAGCCCAGGGGCCAGACGGTGTCGCAATGGCCGAGCAGGAGTTGGGCCGGCGCGCCCGGACGGCGGTCCCGCCGCACGGCCCAGAGCTGGCCGCCAGAGATCTTCCCCCGCAGATTCCGCCCCGGCAGACGCCGGGTGCGCATCCCCGCCGCCGCGAAGCTCCGCCTCCAGCCGGGTGAACACGGGATCCTGGGTGGCCGGTTCGAGGGATGGGGATTCCAGCCGGGCGAGATCGACGAGCAGGGCGGCCATCTCGTCCTGGCGGTCGCGGAGATGGGCGAGGAGGGTCTGGGCGGTGGTGGTCACGGGTGGGGATGGTAGCGGATGACCCTCAAAAATCCGCCACCAGGGTCACCGGCCCGTCGTTGACCAGCGACACCTCCATGTGGGCGCGGAAGCGGCCGGTCTCGACCGTGAAGCCGCGGCGGCGAAGGTCTTCCACCAGGGCATCGACGAGCGGCTGGGCCTCCTCGGGCGGGGCGGCGCGGTCGAAGGAAGGGCGGCGGCCGCGGGTGACGGAACCGGCGAGGGTGAACTGGGAGACGATCAGGAAGGCTCCCCCCACAGCGGCGAGGTCGAGGTTCATCTTGCCGGCCTGGTCCTCGAAGATCCGCAGGCCGGCGAGCTTCCCGGCCGCGGCGCGCACCGCTTCTGGGCCGTCGCCGCGCTCGATTCCCACCAGGACGAGGAGACCGCGGCCGATCGCGCCGACCGTCTCTCCCCCCACTTTCACCACGGATTCGCGGACTCTTTGTACGACGAGGCGCATTTTTACGTTTATAGAGGGAAGTTCCGTTCCGCTCCGCCGCTCCCGAGCGCCGCCGGTCCTCTATCCGGACCGCCGGGACGGTGATACCGTAACCGATGATTCGAGAGGAGAAAAGGACGCATGGTCAACAAAGTCATCCTGATCGGCAACCTCGGCCGCGACCCGGAGGTGCGGTCGACCCAGTCGGGGCAGCCGGTCGCCAGCTTCACGCTCGCCACCAGCCGCCGCTGGCGCGACAAGGGCGGCCAGAAGCAGGAACAGACCGAGTGGCACAACATCGTGGTCTGGGGCAAGCAGGCGGAGATCGCCGGCCAGTATCTCACCAAGGGCAAGCAGGTCTACATCGAGGGCCGGCTGCAGACCCGCTCCTGGGACGATCGCCAGACGGGCGAGAAGAAGTACAAGACCGAGATCGTCTGCGACACCTTCCAGATGCTCGGCCAGAAGGGCGGCGACTTCGAGTCGCACGGTCAGGACCGCGGCCAGGGCCAGAGCTACGGCGGCGGCGGGGCCTCTTCGTCCGGCGGCTCTGGTGGCTCCGGCCCCACCTATGACGAGGGGGGCGGCGGGTTTGGCGAGCCCGAGGAAGACGACATCCCCTTCTAGAGGTCCTCTTCCTTTAGATAGATGTCCCCGGACCGCGGCGCCTCCCCGGCGTCGCGGTCCACGGAATCCCATCGCGGATGCGATAGATGCTTCGCATTGCTGTTTCGTAGAAGATGGCAGAGGATTTCCTGATGTTTTTCAAGGAAGGACCGCATGCCGATCTTCGTGAAGCGCCTCGTCCTGCTGCTGCTCCTCGCCGGCCTCCTGATGGCCGCCCCTTCCACCGCGGCCGGCTGGACCCCGCTCGGTCCCTTCGGCGGCTCGGTGCAGACGCTCACCGTGGACCCGGGCGACGCCCGCGTGCTCTACGCCACTCTCAGCGTGCAGAACGCCTTCAAGAGCGCCGACGGCGGGGTGACCTGGGTCCCCCTGCACTCCGGAGTCACGGGCAACGTGGCGGTCGATCCGTCGCACCCCGGCACGCTCTACCTGGCGGCGGGCGGCGTGCAGAAGAGCGCCGACAGCGGCGCCCACTGGACCGACCTGGGTCTCGAGGCCTATGGGATCGCCGCGGTCGCCGTGGACCCGGCCCGCCCCGCCCGCCTGTACGCGGCGAGCAGCCTGAACGGCGTCTTCCGCAGCACCGACGGCGGCGCCTCGTGGCAGCCCGGGAGGCGCCCCCTGCCGGCGGGAGATGCGAGCCGGGTCACGTCGCTGGCCGTTCCCCGGGCCGGCGGCATCGTCTACGCCGGCACGGGCGCCGGCGTGTTCAAGAGCACTGACGGCGCGCTCTCCTGGCAGCCCGCGAGCAAGGGCCTGCCGTCCGGGCCGGTCCTCGCCCTGGCGGTCGCCCCCACCGACCCGAAGACGGTCTACGCCAGCGTCAACGACAACGCCGCCAAGCAGGTCTACCGCAGCACGGACGGCGGCGCCTCCTGGCGGGCGACGGCCGGGCCGCCGCTCCCGGGGCCGGGGCCTCAGGGCGGCTCCGTGCTCTCGCTGGCGGTCTCCCCCGCCTCCCCCCGCACCGTGTGGGCGGGCACCGATTCCAGCGGCCTGTTCCTGACCATCGACGGCGGCGCGCACTGGACGGCCACCGGACCCCAGCCGGCGCGGCCGGTCCAGGCGGTCGCGGTGGCGCCGTCCTCTCCCGCTACCGTCTACGCGGGGGTGCTGGCCCAGGGGTTTGACCTCGGCGGCGTCTTCGCCAGCGCTGACGGCGGCGCCACCTGGGCGCGGCGCAACCAAGGGCTCGCCGGGCTGGACGCTCCCGCCCTGGCGATCGACGACGGCAACTCCGGCAGCACTGGCAGCCCGGGCCTGCTCTGGGCCGGCCTCGATCCCCAGGGGCTGTTCCGGAGCGCCAACGCCGGGAAACGCTGGTCGCGGGTGGCGCTGCCCGACCCTGCCCTGAAGAACGGCATCCCTCTGGTGGACCTCGAGCTCGCCCCCTCGGACCCTTCCACCCTCTACGCCCTCGCCCTCTCCTGGCTGTGGCGGACGACGGACGGCGGCGCCTCCTGGATCGAGACCTACGCTCCCCCTACCGGGCCGTACCTCCGGTTCCTGCGGGTCGATCCGGCGGACCCGTTCCGTCTCTGGGGAAGCTCCGGCTTCGCCCCCTTCGGGAGCTCCAACATCCCGCTCCTCCGGAGCGCGGACGGCGGCGAGACCTGGAGCCCGGCGGCAACCCCCAACCTGGGCTCCGCGATCCTCGATCTCCAGTTCGCCCCCTCGTCGCCCTCGACCCTCTACGTGGCGGGGGCGAAGCCGGTGACGGTCTCCTCCAAATTCACGCAGCCCTCTCTCTTCCGCAGCACGGACGACGGCGCCACCTGGACCGAGGCCGATACCGGCCTCGCCGGCTTCAGCGTCACCGCCCTCGCCGTCGATCCGCTCGACTCGCACCTCGTCTACGCCGGCACCGGCGGCGATTACAACCCCTCCGACAAGGGGGACGGCGTCTGGAAGAGCACGGATGGCGGCGCCTCCTGGGCCCGGGCCGGCAATAATCCGGGCAATGCGCTGGCGGGCAAGACGATCACCGCGGTCGTCGCCTCCCCGGCGTCCGGAGTCGTCTGGGCGGCCGTGGAGGGGGGACAGGTCTTCCGCAGCGGCAACGGCGGCGCGAGCTGGGAGGACCGCACCGGCGGGCTCCAGACCTACCAGGTCTACCGGCTGGAGATCGATCCGGCGGACCCGCGGCGGGTCTACGCCGCGACCTCGGGCGGGATCTGGACCCTGGAGGACGCCCCGTGAAATCCTCCCGGCCTTTCCTCCGACGTGCTACAGTCCCCGCACTGAATTCGCGGTAGGTTTCGAGGAATCGAGAGAGTGCCGGCCCTGGCAGGTGGGGGAAGTCTCGCGCAATGAGCCTGGTGGAGAACGCGACGCCCGAGCCCTCCTGGTGGCGCCGGGTCTGGAGCCCGCCCGAGCCGGAGATCTCGACCGCCGGTTTCGGCGGCGAGCTGCTGGTCGCCGGCGTGCGGCTGCTGATCGTCGTCGTCCTGCTCTACTTCCCCATCCGGGAGCTGCTCCACAAGCCGGGCGGGCACGACCCGCTCGCCCTGCTCACCACGGCGACGATCGGTCTCTTCCTGGCACTCGCCGTCTACTCCGCCAACCAGCGCCGCTGGGGACGGTCCTGGATCGGCTTCGCCAGCAGCGTCCTCGACGTCAGCCTGGTGAGCGCCATGCTGGCCGTCTTCCTCGTCCTCGGCCGGCCGCACGAGGCCACCAACAACCTGGTCATCTTCCCCATCTACTTCCTCGCCATCGCCGCGACCAGCCTGCGCTACGACCCGCGGATCTGCATCCTCACCGGCGTCCTGGCGCTGGTCCAGTACGCCGCCCTGGTGCTCTACGCCGACTGGCGCTGGAACCTGAACTCCGCCGCCTTCGCTCCCTACGCCTTCGGCCTCTTCCACTGGGGGGCCCAGGTCTGGCGCATGGTCCAGCTCCTCGGGGCCACGGTCATCGCGGCGACCATCGTGGTGCGCTCGCGCGAGCTGCGGCTGCTCTCCACCCGCGACCGTTTCACCGGGCTGCTCAATCGCGCCGTGTTCAACGAGCAGCTCGAGCGCGAAGCCGCCTTCGCTCGCCGCGAGGACGGCCACTTCGCGGTCGCCATGCTGGACATCGACCACTTCAAGAAGTTCAACGACACCTACGGCCACGCCGGCGGCGACGAGGCCCTGCGCGCGGTCGCCCGCACCCTGCGCGAGGCCTGCCGGTCGACGGACGTGGTGGCGCGCTACGGCGGCGAGGAATTCGCCCTGATCCTGCCGGGGGTGATGAGCGGCCGGGCGACCGACCTGCTGGAGCGCTTCCGCCGCGTGGTGGCGGTCAAGCCAATCACGCTCCCCGGCCGCCCGAAGCCGGCGAGCGTGACGGTGAGCATCGGCGTCGCCATCTGGCCGGACGACGGCGACACCCCGGCCGAGGTCCTCCGCTGCGCCGACCAGCGTCTCTATCAGGCGAAGGCCGAGGGGCGCGACCGGGTGGTCGGCCCCACCCCCTCCTACCCCAAGCTCTCGCCGAGCTGATCGAGGGCTTGGCGCACCCGCTCCAGCCGCTCGCCCTGGTTGCTGCTGCGCATGAAGTTGACGTAGTCGCGCGCCGTGCGCAGGGTCAGCAGGCGCTGGCGGTAGGTGTCGAGCCGGAGGTTGGCCTCGGCGACCCGCCCTTCGAGGCTCGGATGGGCGAGCCGGTCGACGATGGAGGGGAGGGCCTCCAGGGTGTGGCAGAGGAGGAGCACGTCGCAGCCGGAGGCGAAGGCAGCCTCGCAGCGCTCGGGGAGGTCCCCCCACTCGTCGAGGGCCTTCATCTCCATGTCGTCGCTGAAGGCGAGGCCCTCGAAGCCGAGACGCCCGCGGAGGAGGCCGCCGAGGATCGTCGGCGAGAGCGTCGCCGGCCGCATCGAGGAGTCGTAGGCGGGATAGAGGGCGTGCCCCACCATGACCGCCCCGGCGAGCCGCGAAAGCGCCGCGAAGGGCTCGAGGTCCGGCCGCAGCTCCTCCTCGGGGAGGTAGACCGCCGACATCCGGTGGTGGGTGTCCTCCCCCGCTCCGCCCAGACCCGGGAAGTGCTTGAGGCAGCCACCCGCCCCACCGGTGTGGAGCCCCCGCAGGAAGGCCTGGGCCCGCGGAATGACCGCGGCCGGCGTGGCGCCGAAGTAGCGCTCGTCCAGGGCATTGCCGGGCAAGCCCCGGTCGAGGTCCACCACCGGCGCGAAGTCGACGTCGATGTCGAACAGCCGCAGCGACTGGGCCACCCAGTTGCCGGCCTGGAGCGCCGAGCTGGCCGGCCGCCTGGCGAGCACCGCCGCCGCCGGTGCCGGCGCCACCACGTCCTTCAGCCGGTCCACCCGTCCCCCCTCGGCGTCGATCGCCACCACCGCCTCGGGCAGGACGCGCCGCAACGCGGTCATCAGCCCGTTGAGCTGCTCCTCGTCCACGATGTTGCGCTTGAACAGGACCACCCCGCCGGGCCGGTGGGCGGCGAGGAGCCCGGCGGACGTCTTGTCCAGCTCGGGACCGGGGAGGCCCACGAAGACCTGATCGGCGGGTTTCATGCACGGAATCTTATATGACGATGGATCAACCAAGGCGGGATTTGAGGCTGTGGATCAGATTCAGCGCCGCCAGCGGCGTCAACTGGTTCGCGTCCACGTCGCGCAGCACCGCGGCGACCACCTGCTCGGGCGGGGTGAAGAGGGTGAGCTGGGCGGGCTCTCCGGGCTCGGGCGCGTTCGGGGCGCTGCCGCGGGCGAGGCGGGGCTTGCCGGTGGGGTCGTACTCGTGGGACTCCAGGTTGGCCAGGATCTCCCCCGCCCGCTCGATCACCGTCTCGGGCAGCCCCGCCAGCCGGGCCACGTGGAGGCCGTAGGACTTGTCCGCGCTCCCCGGCACCACGCGGCGGAGGAAGACGATCCGCTCCTCCCACTCCTTCACCGCCATCGTCCGGTTCACCACCCGCGGCAGCAGCGAGGCGAGCTCGGTCAGCTCGTGGTAGTGGGTGGCGAACAGCGTCTTCGGCCGGCGATGCTCGTGCAGGTGCTCGACGATCGCCCAGGCGATCGACAGGCCGTCGAAGGTCGCCGTGCCACGGCCCACCTCGTCGAGGATCACCAGGCTCTGCCCGGTCGCATGGCGGAGGATGTTCGCCGTCTCGATCATCTCCACCATGAAGGTGGACTCGCCGCGGGCGAGGTCGTCCGAGGCGCCGACGCGGGTGAAGATGCGGTCGCAGACGCCGATCACCGCCTCGTCCGCCGGCACGAAGCTGCCGGCCTGGGCCATCAGGACGATCAGCGCCACCTGCCGCAGGTAGGTCGACTTGCCGCCCATGTTCGGGCCGGTCAGCAGGACGATCTGGGAGGTCTCGCCGTCGAGCTCGGCGTCATTGGGCACGAAGGCGTCCCGGCTCGCCTGCTCGATCACCGGGTGCCGCCCCTCGCGGATGATCACCGGGGCGCCGGCCAGCCCCATCTTCGGGCGGACGTAGCGCTGCCGCGCCGCCACCTCCGCGAAGGAGGCCAGGGCGTCGAGCGCGCCGATCGCTCGGGCAAGCGCGATCAGCCCGGGCGCCTCGGCGGCGATCTTCGAGGTCAGCTCGCGGAAGAACTTCTGCTCCAGCTCGATCTGCCGCTCCTCGGCGGAGAGGATCTGCTCCTCCAGCTCCTTGATCTCGGGGGTGACGTAGCGCTCGGCGTTCACCAGCGTCTGCTTGCGGATGTAGTCCGCCGGCACCCGCTCCTGGTTCGCCCGCGTGACCTCCAGGTAATAACCGAAGACCTTGTTGTAGCGGATCTTGAGCGAGGAGATCCCCGTGCGCTCGCGCTCCCGCACCTCGAGGGCCAGGATGTGCCGCTTGCTGTCGCGGGTGAGCGAGCGGTAGCGGTCGAGGTCCGGGTCCACCCCGGCGGCGATCACCCCCCCGTCCTGGAGGCTGGGAGCGGGCGAGGGCTCCAACATCCGCGCCAGCTCCGCGTGGAGCTCGGGGAGGGGATCGCTCTCGGCGAGCCGGGCGAGCAGGGGAGCCTCGCGAGGGTCCTTGGCGGCCATCGCGGCCAGCTCGTCGAGGATGGCCGGCGCCTCGGCCAGGGCGTCGCGCAGGGCCGCGGCCTCACGGGGGGTGAGCGTGCCGAGCACGGCGCGGGCGACCAGGCGCTCGGGGTCCGCCATGCGGGCGAGCCGCTCGCGGAGGCGCTCCCGCCGCGGGTTGTCCGCCACCAGCGCGCCGACCGCCCGGTGGCGCTCCTCGATCTCCTTGGGATCGACCAGCGGCCGGCGGAGCCATTCGCGGAGGGTCCGGCCGCCGGGAGCGGTAACGGTGCGGTCGAGCACCGCCAGCAGGGTGCTCCGCCGCCGCCCCGAGCCGGCGACCGAGGCGCGCTGGCTGGCGAAGACCTCTAGGTTGGCGAGGGTGGAGGCGTCGAGGCTCAGCCGGTCGCGCGCCTCCCGCACGGCGAGGCCGCGGATGTGGGCGAGGCCGCTCTTCTGGGTCTCCTGGGCGTAGGCGAGGGCCACCGCCGCGGCCTTGATCGCCGGCTCCCCCTCCTCCAGCCCGAAGCCGCGCAGGGTGCCGGCGCCGAACTGCCGGAGCAGCAGCTCGCCCGCCCGCTGCGGATCGAACAGACGGTCGCCGGAGACTGGCGTCTGGCAGGGGCACTCGCGCTCGGCCCATTCGACGATCTCGAACGGGAACCCCTCCTCGCCACGCTCGGCGTGGTAGAGCACCTCGCGGGGGCGGAGCAGGGCGAGATCCTCCACCGCCTCTTCGGGCGCATGCCAGCGGCGGACGAAGAACGTGCCGGTGGAGACGTCGAGGAACGCCCCGGCCCCCTCGCCCCGCTCCCAGACCAGCCCGGCGAGGAAGTTCTCCTCCTTGCCGTCGAGCAGGGCGGGGTCGCTCACCGTGCCGGGGGTGACCACCCGCGTCACCTCGCGCTTGACCAGCCCCTTGGCCTGGGCGGGATCCTCCACCTGATCGCAGATCGCCACCTTGAGCCCGGCGCCGATGAGCTTGGCGAGGTAGCCCTCCAGGGAATGGTAAGGGACGCCGCACATGGGCGTCTCGTTCTCCGTCCCCTTCTGGCGCGCCGTGAGCTGCACCTCCAGGATCGGCGCCGCCGCCCGGGCGTCCTCGGAGAACATCTCGTAGAAGTCGCCCATGCGATACATCAGCAGGGCGTCGGGATATTGCGCCTTGACCTCCAGGTACTGGCGCATCATGGGCGTCAGGGACGTGACCGGCAGGGTGGACATGCGAGGGGGAGTATAGCGTCGCGGAAAGACGGAACATGTCCTCGCCATCCATCGCCCCTTGTTCGGCCGTGAATCCCGACGGGATATATTCCTTCTCATGTCCGCCCCCCTCCTCGCCCTCGACACCGGCTCCCCCCTGGTCAGCGTGGCCCTGGCGCGGGATGGAGTGGTGGTGGCCGCGCGGTCGGTCGAGCAGGAGCGCTCCTCCACCCGGCTGCTGGAGATGGTGCGGGAGGTGCTGGACGAGGCGGGGATCAGCGTCGAGGACCTCGAGGGCATTGCCGTCCTGCGCGGGCCGGGGAGCTTCACCGGCCTGCGGATCGGCCTCGCGACGGCGCTTGGCCTGCACCAGGCTCTAGGCGTCCGGGCGACGGCCCTTCCTTCCCTGCCGGTCCTGGCTGCCGCGACGGGCGGGAACGGAGAGCTGAGCGGGATCGTGATCGCCGTCGTCGATGCCCTGCGCGGCGACTGGAGCGCCCAGGCGTTCGCAGCCGGCCGTCTCCTGAGCCCGCTAGGGGAGATGGAGCTCGTCCCCGGCCCCGAGCTGCCGAGGCTGGCCGGCGGGGGCGCGGCAATGTCGGCGATAGTGACCGGCTTCGGGGTCTCGCGTCTCGCGGCGTTGCCGGAATGGCCCGCCAACCTGCGGCTCGTCGAGCCGGGTCCGCTCGCACCCGCCGCCGCCCTCCTCGCCGCGCGGCCGGAGACCGTATGGGACCCGGCGCTCCTCACCACGGCGATCTACTCCCGCCCTCCGGCGATCACCCTTCCCCGGCCGCGCGCCGCCGCGCCGGCTCCCATGACGTGACGGCGCCGGTTCTCCCCTTCGTCATCCGCCCGGCCGGCGAGGCGGACCTCGACGCGATCGCCGGGCTGGAGCAGGCCGCCTTCCACGACCCCTGGCCGCGCGAGATGCTCGCCTACGAGCTCTGCCATCCCCATTCCGTGCTGCTCGTCGCCGCCTGCGGACCGGACGCGCCGCCGGCCGCCTATGCCGCCTTCCGCCACGCGGCCGGCGAGGCGGAACTGCTGCGCGTCGCCGTCGATCCCCAGTCCCTTCGCCGCGGCCTCGCCCGCGCGCTCCTCCTCGAAGGGCTCGAGCGCCTCCGCGAAGCGCGGGTCCAGGCCTGCTTCCTGGAGGTCCGGGTGGAGAACAAGCCGGCGGTCACCCTCTATGAGAGCCTCGGCTTCGCCTGGGTGGGCCTGCGGCGGGCGTACTACCGGGACGGCGCGGACGCGATGATCTTCGTGCTGGGGCTGTAGAGCGGCCCGAACCGGGCGGGGGGCTCGCCTTGATCCCCCTGGGACCCGGTGCTATTCTCGCCTTAGCCAAGCATGCTGACCCTTTTTCCCACCACGGCCCGGCGATCCCACCAGGGGCGAGGCCGTGCCCGTATTCCGGAGCCGGCCCCACGGTGAGCCCACTCGCCACCGGCCGCCCGTTTCCTTTGTCTCACAGGTACCGGTCCATGGCGGACCGTCCCCGGCTCATCACCCCTTTGAAGTCAATCCGAACCGCAAGGAGGCAGACGTATGTCTCAGCATGACGATCTGAAGGCGGAGCTGCTCAAGACGGACGAGGAATTCCGCCGTCTCCACGAGGAGCACCAGGAGTACGACAAGAGGCTGCAGGAGATCAACCAGAAGACCCTGCTCTCCCAGGAGGACGAGGACGAGGAGAAGAAGATCAAGTTGCACAAGCTGACGCTGAAGGATCACATGGAACAGATCCTGCGAGCGCATCGCGAGTCGCGGGTCTCGGCCTAGCTTCCGGCGAGGCTCCGTGTCGAGACCTGGAGAAACGACGTCCAACCGGAGCCCCCACGATGAAGTTCGCGAAAGAAGCCTGGATCTACGTCCTTCCCTTCTGGTTCCTCGCCGGGTTGCTCTTCTTCCTCGGGCGGCCCGGCTGGGGGGCCACGGCGCTCGTCGTCGGCTTCCTCCTCCTGCTGTTTTTCCGTGACCCGAAGCGGGCCTACGAGGGGGAGGCGGGCTACGTGCTCGCCGCCGCCGACGGCCTGGTCACCCGCATCGATACGATAGAGGATCCGCAGGTCGGCCCGGGACGGTACCACCGCATCGTCACCTTCCTCTCGGTACTCGACGTCCACGTCCAGAAGGTGCCGGCGGCCGGCGAGGTCGTTACGTCCTTGTATGGCGCGGGGCGCAAGGTGGCCGCCTTCCGCGAGGACGCCGGGGACGTCAACGAGAAGCACCTGACGGTGATCCGCCGGCCGAACGGCGATCCGATCGGGGTCCGGCAGATCGCGGGGCTGCTCGCCCGCCGGGTGGTCTGCTATCTGAAGGAAGGGGAGCGGGTACACCGCGGCCAGGCGATGGGTCTGATCAAGTTCTCGTCCCGGGTGGACCTGCTGGTGCCCGAGAGCTACCGGGTGCTGGTGAAGAAGGGGGACCGCCTGAAGAACGGAGCGACGCCCGTGGCCATGCCCGAGAAGGCGGAGAGCCGGTGATCGACGAAAGCGCCCCGGCGCGCCCGCGGGCGCGCGGTATCCGCCGTGGCGCTTACCTGCTCCCCAGCCTGTTCACCATGGGCAACATGGTGTTCGGCTTCTACGCCATCATCTGCGGGATGGACGGCCATTTCCGCAAGGCGTCGCTCTTCATCCTGCTCGCGGCGGCCCTCGACAGCGTGGACGGGCGGATCGCCCGCATGACCGGTACGGAGAGCGACTTCGGCAAGGAGTACGACTCGCTGGCCGACGTCATCACCTTCGGCGTCGCCCCGGGGATGCTGGTCTATCTCTGGGGACTGCGGGACTTCAACGAGGACTCCTGGCTGCTCTCCGTATTCTACGTGGTCTGCACGGCGACCCGGCTCGCCCGTTTCAACGTGCAGACCCGGGTGGTGGACAGCCGCTACTTCGTCGGCCTGCCATCACCATGGGCTGCGCTGACGATCTGCGCCCTCCTCTCCTTCGCCCCGGAATATACAGGGGACGTGCGGGTCGTCATGCAGGTAGTCCTGGGCATGGCGTTGCTGCTGATCGGCGCGCTGATGGTGTCCACCTTCCGCTACACCAGCGGCAAGAAGCTCGACCTGCGCAAGCGCTGGAGCTACCGGGCCTTCGTGCCGTTCGCGGCGATCCTGCTGGTCTTCCTGTTCATTCCACGGGCCACCCTGCTGGTGATCACCGTTCTCTATACCCTGTCGGGGCCCGTCACCGCCGCGGTCTCGCGCCTGCGCTCCCCGCGCGGTCCACGGCCCGACGGCGCGCCGCCTCCGCCCTCTCTGGAAGAAGGTGCCCCGTGACCGCGATCGCCATCGTCCATCCTACCGGCCTTCTCGGCAAGGAGCTGAAGGACACTCTGGGGAACCGCCCCGATCTCGCCGGCGACGTCCGCCTGCTGAGCACCCTCGACGACGAGATCGGCACGCTGACCGAGGTCGGCGGGGCGGCCGCCATGGTGACCCGCTACGAACCGGAGAAGCTGCGGGGGGTGCCCGTCGTCTTTCTCTGCGGCTCGATGGAGGACAGCCGGCCCCTCCTCGCCGAGCTGCCGGCGGAGACCACCGGCATTTTCCTTTCCTTCGATGCCACGGTCGAGGACGGCCTGCCGGTCGTCGCCGGGGTGAACGCCGAAGCGGCGCGTGGGCATCGCGTGCTGCTCTCCCCCCATCCGGGGGTGGTGCTGCTCGCCCACCTCCTCCACGCCCTGCGCGAATTCTCCCCGGAGGCGGCGGTCGCCACCCTGATCCAGCCGGCCTCGATGCGGGACGACCCGGGGCTTGAGGAGCTGTTCGAGCAGACGCGGCAGATCGTAGCGATGACCAAGCGGACCCCCACGCCGGTCTTCGGCGCCCAGCTCGCCTTCAACCTGCTGCCGACCCCGCTGCTGGCCGACCCGCTCGCGGCACAGGTTGGCTCGGTGCTCGGCGGCGTACCGCCGACGGCGCTCCAGCTCCTCCAGGGGGGGATCTTCCACTCGATTTCGGCCAGCCTCTGGGTGCGTTGCCCGGAGGCCCTGAGCCCGCAGGCGGTCCGCAAGGCGCTCGTCCAGCACCCGCACCTCGAAGCGGCCGACAAGCCCCGCCTGCTGGGACCGATCGACGCCGCCGCGAACGACAAGATCCTCTTCGGCGGCGTCCGCAAAGACGAGACCGGCGGCGGCTTCTGGCTCTGGGCCGTGATGGACAACCTGACGCGCGGCGGAGCGTTGAACGCGATCGAGATCGCGGAATCGATCCTCTAGGCGGCCTTGAACAGCGTCTGCCTCTTCTGCGGCTCGAGCCCCGGCGCCTCCTCGGCCTACGCCGAGGCCGCCGCCCTCCTCGGCCGCACCCTCGCCGGCCGCGGCCTGACCCTGGTCTACGGCGGCGGCCGGGTGGGACTGATGGGGATCGCGGCCGACGCCGCGCTCGCCGTCGGCGGAAAGGTGATCGGCGTCATCCCCGAGGCGCTCGCCAACCGCGAGCTCGCCCACCCGGGAGTCACCGAGCTGCGGATCGTGGAGTCGATGCACGAGCGGAAGGCCATGATGTCGGAGCTCGCCGACGGCTTCATCGCCCTGCCGGGGGGGATCGGCACCCTTGAGGAGTGGTTCGAGGTATGGACCTGGAGCCAGCTCGGATTCCAGACCAAGCCGTGCGGCCTGCTCAACGTCGCCGGTTACTACGACCACCTCCTGGCATTCCTCGACTACATGACCAGCGAGCGCTTCCTCACCAAAGTCCACCGCTCGATGGCGATCGTCGACGATCAGCCCGAGCGCCTGCTCGACCGCCTTGCCTCCCATCAGCTTCTCCAAGCCCGCAAGTGGATCAACGCGCCCGGGCATTGATATCCCGCTTGACTTACGCCTGTCGCCGGTTTACGCTTCGCAGCGTAACAGAGGCGTAATTTTTTACGCCGGCCAGAAAACAACGGCGTACAGGAGAATCCCATGCGTGATCCCGAAGATCCCAGCACCCCGGTGTCCAACGCCTTCGCCGAGGAGTTCCTCCGCCGCTTCGAGCAGGAGGACGAACCCGCGTCCGCCGCCGAGGCAGACGTCGCCGGTCCCTGGCGGGTCGATCCAACGTCTACATCCGATGGTCGCGAGGCCTTCGGTCTCTGGCGCTCGGGCGAGCGGCCGGAGTGGGGCGACGGCCCGGCTGCCCTCTTCCGCGAGCGCTCGACGGCGCTGCTCGCGTCCGCCGTCCGTCCGTTCGTGGGTCGAGATCCCTTTTACGAGCTGGGCAAGGAGCGCTGGAATGGCGGCTTCCCGCTGCTGCGCCAGGGCGAGGTGATCGGCTGGATCGACCTCTTCGATGAGGACTGGGCGTTCGGCGTCAATGTGCTGGAGCGCTTCACCCGCAGCCCCGAGGCGCTCGCCCGGCTACTGGAGGCGGCGGGTCCCCTCGCCCTGGAACGGGCGGGGCGGATCCTGCGCGAGCGGGTGATGGATGAAGAAAGAATGGACGACGAAGGGGAGGCGTAAGGCCCCGCGTCAGCACTCGATGACGTTGATGGCGAGGCCGCCGCGGGAGGTCTCCTTGTACTTGGTCTTCATATCGGCGCCGGTCTCGCGCATGGTCTTGATGACGCGGTCGAGCGAGACCTTGTGCGAGCCGTCGCCGCGCAGGGCGATACGGGAGGCGTTGATCGCCTTGACGGACCCCATGGCGTTGCGCTCGATGCAGGGGATCTGGACGAGACCGCCCACTGGATCGCAGGTGAGGCCGAGGTTGTGCTCCATGCCGATCTCGGCCGCGTTCTCGATCTGCCGGTTGGTGCCGCCGAGGGCGGCGACGAGCCCACCGGCCGCCATCGAGCAAGCCACCCCCACCTCCCCCTGGCAGCCCACCTCGGCTCCGGAGATGGAGGCGTTCTCCTTGTAGAGGATGCCGATCGCGCCGGCGGTCAGCAGGAAGCGGACCACCCCCTCCTCGCCCGCTCCGTGGGTGAACCGCCGATAGTAGTGCAGCACCGCCGGCACGATGCCCGCCGCGCCGTTGGTGGGCGCGGTCACTACCCGCCCGCCGGCCGCGTTCTCCTCGTTGACCGCGAGGGCGAACAGGTTGACCCAGTCGAGCACGGTCAGTGGGTCGGTGAGCGCCTGCTCGGGGCGGGACATCAGCTCTGTGTGGAGGGCCGGCGCCCGGCGGGGCACCTTGAGGCTTCCAGGGAGCACGCCCGTCTGCCGACAGCCGCGCTCGACGCAGCGCTGCATGGCCTCCCAGATGCGCAGCAGCCCCGCGCGGATCTCCTCCTCGCTTCGCCAGACCTTCTCGTTTTCCAGCATCATCTCCCAGAAGGCAAGCCCCCGCTCGTCGCCGAGCCGGAGCAACTCCGCCGCACTGGGGAAGGGGTAGGGCACTTCGGTCGTGTCCTCGACCAGCCGCCCCTCCCCCGTCGCCCCCTCGTTGACCACGAAGCCGCCGCCCACCGAGTAGTAGATCCGCTGGTCGAGCGTCTCGCCCGCGGAGCCGAAGACGGTGAAGCGCATGCCGTTCGAGTGAACGGGCAGCAGGTCCCGGCGGTTGAAGATCAGGTCCTCCTTCTCGTGGAAGGGGACGCCGTGGCGGCCGAGGAGGGCGAGGCGCTCAGCGCCGCGGATCTCCGCGATCCGCGGCGCCACGCGGTCCGGGTCGATCTCCTCCGGCGTCTCCCCCTCCAGCCCCATCAGCACGGCGCGGTCGGTGCCGTGCCCCTTGCCGGTCAGCGCGAGAGAGCCGAAGAACTCGGTCCGGACGCGGGCGGCGCGGTCGAGCAACCCTTTGTCCTCCAGCCGTTCGGCGAAGCGGCGGGCGGCCCGCATCGGGCCCACCGTGTGCGAGCTCGAGGGTCCGATACCGATGGTGAAGAGATCGAAAACACTGATGGCCATGCGAGCTGCGCCTCCCGGCCGGCATTCTACACGTCCCGTCGCAGCCCCCCGGAATGGCCCCGGCAGGAGGCGTGTTGTAGCTTGCGGACCGCCCCCCTGCCCGGCTCCGGTCCCCGGAACCGCTGTTATAGACTCGGGCTCCGTTGGCTCCATCGCCTCAATCGTTGCCTCGCGGTCGCGGAGGTGATTTTCATCTATGGATTCCAGGAGGGGAAAGCCCCCATGTCCAGTCCCGAGCAGGGTCGTCACAACGTCAACAACTATCACCGGGTGATCATCCTCGGCTCTGGTCCGGCCGGCCTGACGGCGGCGCTCTACGCCGCCCGGGCCGATCTGGCGCCGCTCGTCCTCGAGGGCAACCAGCCCGGCGGGCAGCTCACCATCACCACCGACGTCGAGAACTTTCCCGGCTTTCCGGAGGGCATCCTCGGCCCCGAGCTGATGGACCGCATGCGCGAGCAGGCGCGGCGGTTCGGCACCAAGGTGAAGTTCGAGTCCGTGATCGAGGTCGACCTCGAGAAGCGCCCCTTCACCCTGCGCACCGACGAGGACACCTACCGCTGCGACGCCCTGATCGTCTCGACCGGCGCCACCGCCCAGCTCGGCGGCATCCCGGGCGAGACCGAGCTGATGGGCTATGGCGTCTCCGCCTGCGCCACCTGCGACGGCTTCTTCTTCCGCGACAAGGAGATCGTGGTCATCGGCGGCGGCGACTCGGCGATGGAGGAGGCGACCTACCTGACCAAGTTCGCCAGCAAGGTGACCATCATCCACCGCCGACGCGAGCTGCGGGCCTCCAAGATCATGCAGGACCGCGCCTTCGCCAACCCGAAGATCGCCTGGATCTGGGATACCGTGGTGACCGGAATCGTGGGCACCCGCGAGGGCGGCGTGACCGCCGTGAAGCTGCACAACAAGCGCACCGAGCTCGAGAGCGTCTATCCGACGCAGGGCGTCTTCTATGCCATCGGCCACAAGCCCAACACCGACCTGTTCCGCGGCAAGCTCGAGATGAACGACGTCGGCTACATCCAGGTCCACGAGCCGACCACCCGCACCAGCGTGCCGGGCGTCTTCGCCGCGGGCGACCTGATGGACCCGATCTACCGCCAGGCGATCACCTCCGCCGGCACCGGCTGCCGCGCGGCGATCGATGCCGAGCGCTGGCTCCAGGAGTTACAAGACTGATGCTTTCCAGGCCCACGTCCAAGATCAAGACCCTCGGCGCTCTCCGTGAGGCCGGCTACCGGCCCCGCTCCATCAAGACGGAGATCCGCGACAACCTGCGGGCGCGCCTCGGCAACGGCGGTCCGCTCTTCCCCGGCATTCTGGGCTATGACCGCACGGTGATCCCGTCGGTGATCAACGCCCTGCTCGCCGGCCACGACTTCATCCTCCTCGGCCTGCGCGGCCAGGCGAAGACCCGCATCCTGCGCTCGCTCACCACCCTGCTCGACCCGGAGGTGCCGGTAATCTCGGGCTCCGAGCTCAACGACGATCCGCTCGCCCCGATCTCCACCTGGGGCCAGCGCCTGATCCAGGAGGCGGGGGACGACACGCCCGTCGAGTGGATGACCGCCGAGCAGCGCTACAATGAGAAGCTGGCGACGCCGGACGTATCGATCGCCGACCTGCTCGGCGACATCGACCCGATCAAGGCGGCGACCCGCAAGCTCACCTTCGCCGACCCGGAGGTGATCCACTTCGGCATCATCCCGCGCACCAACCGCGGCATCTTCGCGATCAACGAGCTGCCCGACCTCGCGCCCCGCATCCAGGTGGGCCTGTTCAACATTCTCGAGGAGCGCGATCTGCAGATCCGCGGCTTTCCCGTGCGCATCCCGCTCGACCTCATGATGGTCTTCTCGGCCAACCCCGAGGATTACACCAACCGCGGCAGCATCATCACGCCGCTCAAGGATCGCATCTCGTCGCAGATCCTCACCCACTATCCGCCCGACGTGAAGGTGGCGGCGGACATCACCCGCCAGGAGGCGTGGACGGAGCGCGACGTCCCCAACCTGGTGATTCCCGAGGACGTCCGCGTGATGGTCGAGGAGATCAGCTTCGCCGCCCGCGAGAGCGACCTGGTGGACCAGTCGTCGGGCGTGTCGGCCCGCGTCGCCATCTCGGCGCTCGAGCTGCTGGCCTCGAACCTCGAACGGCGGGCGCTCGCCACCCGCGACAATCCGGTCTACCCGCGCCTGTGCGACCTGCAGATGCTGCTGCCGGCGATCACCGGCAAGGTCGAGATGGTCTACGAGGGCGAGCAGCAGGGGGCCGAGGTGGTGGCCCGCCGGCTCGTCGGGCAGGCGGTCAAGAAGGTCTTCGACAACCGCTTCCCGGAGGTGGGCAAGGAGTCCGGCAGCGGCGGCGAGGATGACAAGGGCCCCTACGCCCGGATCATCCGCTGGTTCGCCGACGGCAATTCGGTGACGATCTCCGACGAGCAGCCGTTCGCCGAGTACGAGACGGAGCTCCTGCGCGTGCCGGGGCTCAAGGAGCTGGTGGTCCGCCTGGGGCAGACCCGCGAAGAGCGCTCGCTCGCCGCCGAGATGATCCTCGAGGGGCTCTGCCAGCACCTCAAGCTCGCCCGGGCGGACCTCGACAGCCAGGTCAGCTACAAGGAGATGGTCAAGTTCCAGCTCCTCAAGCCCCGCCGCGGCTCCGGTGGCCGCGACCGGGGGGACGTCAACTGAGCTGAAGGCAAGCAACCCATGCGGCACCAGTATCTCTATCTCGACCCCGAGCTGATCAAGGCCCTCCTCGCCGGTCTCGACCTCCTGCGCCTGTTCAACCAGCTCGTGCTGGCGACCGGCGGCGACGTCGAGGAGGCGATGGACTGGATGCGCTACCTCCAGCAGCAGGGGCACCTGCCGGAGGAGATCGACCTCGAGCAGTTCTTCGCCAGCCTGGAGAACCAGAATCTCGTGGGCCGCGACGGCGAAGGCGCCCTCCAGCTCACCACGGGCGGCGAGCGCCGCATCCGCCGCGGCGCCTTCGAGGAGATCTTCTCGACCCTCGACAAGTCCGGCCCGGGCTACCACGCGGTCCGCGCCGCCGGCGAGGGGATCGAGCGCCTCCCCGAAACGCGCCCCTACGCGTTCGGCGACGACATCCACCTCCTCGACTCCTCCCGCTCCCTGCAGAACGCCTTCCGGCGGGATTCCGCCGGCGAGTTCAGCCTGCTCGAGGAGGACCTCGAGGTCCATGAAACCGAGCACCTGACCTCCTGCGCCACGGTGGTCGCCATCGACATCAGCCACTCGATGATCCTCTACGGCGAGGACCGCATCACGCCGGCGAAGACGGTGGCGCTCGCCCTGACCGAGCTGATCACCACCAAGTATCCAAAGGACCACCTGTCGGTGATCCTCTTCGGCGATCAGGCCGAGCAGGTCTTCCTGTCGGAGATCCCGTACATCCAGGCGGGTCCGTACCACACCAACACGCGGGACGCGCTGCAGCTCTCGCGCAGCATCCTCGCCCGGCAGAAGCAGCCGAACAAGCAGGTCTTCCTGGTCACCGACGGCAAGCCCTCGGCGATCACCGAGAACGGGCGGATCTACAAGAACCCCTTCGGGCTCGACATGCGGATCGTCAACCTCACGCTGGAGGAGGCCGACCTCTGCCGCCGGCAGAAGGTGGTGATCACCACCTTCATGCTGGCGACCGACACCATGCTCACCCAGTTCGTGGAGAAGCTGACGCAGATCAACCGCGGACGCGCCTACTTCGCTTCCCCCTACAACTTGGGGGAGTTCATCCTGGCGGACTACATCCGCAACCGGCGACGGCGAGTTCGGTAAGGACAGCAGCTTCTAGCGCGGTTCCTCCGGATAGGTCCCCGGCTCCTCCCACCGCGGCTCGGTCAGCGGCAGGCTTTCCACGGGCGGAGCAGGAACACCGGACGGCGGCGTCGGAACCACCGGCGCGCCGCGGCGGGGCCAGTACCCCGGCTGGAGCCCGAAGCGGGCCAGGATGACGGCACCGAAGCCCACGATCAGGGCCGACATCGTGGCGAGCGCTCCGAACGCCCAGCACAGGAAGGCGAAGACGCCGAACGGCCAGGGCATCAGGTCGAACAGGTTGCCCAGCAGGACCCAGCCCTGCAGCGCCAGCATGCCGGCCAGGGCCGTAGCGTAGGGTCCGCCGAAGCTCCGGCTGAAACGCCCCTCGAGCCAGCGACCCACCCGGTAGCACGCCGTAGCGTAGCCGAGCAGGCAGAGGAGCGCCACGTAGAGCAGCAGGAACGGATAGAGCAGGAACAGGACGCAGCCGACGATGGTGATCGCCAGCAGGACGGTCACCACCAGCAGCAGCGGCCAGAAGAAGATCGAGCCCGCGAGCCCCACGGCCGCCGCCTGCCATGGCTGCGCCACGAGCTGCCGGTCCACCCGCTCGAGCGGCCGGCGCGCCACCAGCAGGACCAGGCAGACGAGCAGCCCCATGAGCACGAGGTTGATCAGGCTGCCGATCACCTCGGGGACTCCGCTCCAGAACCCCCAGGTCGGACCGTACCGGAACCCTCGATGGTGGCGGAGGAACGGCAGCATGCCGACCTCGGAGGTGGTGCCATGGATCTCGGCTCCTCGCTCGCGCTCGATGGTGCCGCCCACGCTGGTGACGTCCCCTTCGATGACCGCGTGGGGGCCTAGATAGACGCTGCCGCCGATCGCGGCCACCTCTCCGCCCACCTTCCCCTCGATCCGGACGGGACCGCCGACCGCGGTGACGTCCTTCTTCACATCCCCCTCCACGTCCGCCGCGCCGCCGATGGCCACCACCTCGTCCGCCACCTCGCCCTTCCGCACGTGGACGCTGCCCCCCACGTTCACCCGGCTGCCGGAGGTATGGCGCTCCACGTCGGGCCTGACCGGCTCCGGCGCTTCGGGAGCTTCCGGGGGCGCTGGAACCTCCGGAGCTTCGCCCGGAGCTTCGCCGGTCGTCTCCGCCGTTGTCCCGGTCACCTCCGTGTCGGAGGTCGCCGCCGGCTCCCGTGGGATCGCCGGCGTGGCGGCCTCCCCGGCGAGACCGAAGACCTGGCGCCGCTCGGCGGCGGGGACCGCCTGCAAGCGGAGCACCGCGTCGGCGTCCTCACCCAGCCAGTCGCGCAGGGTGCGGGCGCTCACCCGCTCGCCGTTGACGGCGATCTGATCGCCCGGATTGCCGGTCACTTCGAGGGTGCTGATGCCGGCCCGGGCCTGGCGGGGCTTGAGCAGGACGCCGCCGCTGACCGGCAGCACCTCGTAACGGGCCTCTATCGCCCGGCGGAGATCGCTCTTCTCCTGCGCCGTGACCGGCGCGCGATCCGTGGACTGGGGGGCGGGGGCGGCCTGCGCCGTCGCGCCGCCGGTCACCAGAACGAACAGAACGGACAAAACGAGAAGGATAGCCGGTACGGCGCATCTCCTCCCGATGAATCTCTGCAAGCCGTCAGATGGGGTCCACATAGGTCCAGTTCCTCTCACCAGTGATTTGGTCGCGGAGAAAACGGAAAGCCAGGCTCGAAGCGAGCAGGCAGCCCAGCAGGATCGCCAGGACCTGCGGCACCGCCAGCGGCTGCGCCAGGGCGCGGTCGATCGTCAGCAGGAAGTCCCAGACCCGCAGACCCGAGGCCAGCCAGGCGGAAGCGTCGACCAGCGCCCGCGTCCCGATCTGCACCGCGCCGCTCACGCTCACGCTTCCCAGCCCCGCCAGGAAGCGTGGCACCCAGAGCAGCACCGGGGGCAGCCAGAGCACGCCGAAGCCGGCGGCGACGAGGCAGAGCGCCAGTACGACCCGCAACGGACGCCAGGCGAAGAGGTTCCGCTCGGCGGCCTGGAGACCCGCCCGGACGAGCACCCGGTCGGCGAAGCCGGCCGGCGGCGCGACCTGAGGCAGGGCCTCGAACAGCTCGAGCAGCGCTCCCTCGGCCTCCTCCGCGCGGTCTTCCCGCTCGGCGGCGAGCCAGCGTTCGAGAGCGTCCTGATGGGAGTGGCGCATTCCGTCGTTCTCCTCTGAGCCGCCCTACGAGGCCGGCACGCTCCCGGTTTCAGCGGCCGGCTCGTGGGCTCCCGCCGCGCTCTCCCCAGGTCCCCAGCCAAGACCGGTCATCGCCTGGGCCAGCTCCTTCCTCGCCCGGTGGAGGTTCGTCTTCACCGTGCCGAGCGGCAGGCCGGAAACCTCGCAGATCTCCTGGTACGAGGCACCGTGGACGTAGAACATCAGCACCGCCTGCCGGTACTCGGGGCGCAGCAGGGTGATGGCCCGCTCCAGCGACCGGGCGAGGTCCCGCCGTTCCGCCGCCGCCAGGGGGTCCTCGGCCGTCCCGTCGGCGAGGACGGCGGCGAGGCTCCCCCGGTCGTCGTCCGACCCGGTCTCCAGCGGCACCGTCTCCGGCACCCCCCGGCGGAGGTGATCGATCGTCGTATTGTGCGCGATCTTGAACAGCCAGCTCGAGAGCTTCCACCTCGCGTCATAGGTGTCGAGACGGCGGAAGGCCTTGACGAAGACCTCCTGGGCGAGATCCTCGGCGGTCGCGGAGTCCTGGACCATGCGCAGGACCAGGCTGTAGACGGGGCGCTGGAACCGCGTCACCAGCTCGCGGAAAGCGTCCTGCGAGCCCCCGAGGGCACCCGCGACCAGCTCGGTGTCGGTCTTCATGCCGCCTCAGATACGGCTCCCCGCCCCCCGAGTTGCGACCTTCCACGCGGCAGGCGCCGGATTCGGCTAGACTTCCCGCCGAGCTCCCACTGAATCCCGCTGGAGGAAACCCGGATGCGAATCGTGACTGCCGCTCTCCTCGCCCTCTTCCTCGCCCTGCCGGCAGGCGCCGGCACTCTCGCTGGAGCCACCCTGCCCGACAAGGTCGAGGTCAAGGGCCAGAGCCTGACGCTCAACGGCCTCGGATTGCGTACGAAGTTTTTCATCAAGGTGTACGTCGGCGCGCTCTATCTCCCCCAGAAGGAGAAGGCCGCGGCCAAGGCGCTGTCGGAGGACGTCCCGCGACGGATGGTGATGCACTTCCTCTACAGCGTCAACAAGGACCAGATGTGCGACGCCTGGAGCGAGGGACTCGAGCAGAACACCCCCAAGGCCGCGCCCGAGGTCAAGAAAGCGTTCACCACTCTCTGTACCTGGATGGAGCCGATCCCGAAGGGGCACGAGCTGGTGCTGACCTACGTCCCCGGGGAAGGCACCACGGTCGAGATCAACGGCAAGAGCAAGGGGATCGTCCCGGGCAAGGCGACCGCGGATGCCATCCTTGCCACCTGGATCGGACCGGACCCCGGCCCGGGTCAGGACTTCAAGAAGGCCGTGCTGGGCGGCTAGGCGCCGCGCGCCTTCCACCAGCCCGGTCCTCACCCTTCCGCCACCAAAAAAGAAGGAGCGCTTGGGCGCTCCTTTTTTGGGAGGGATGAGAGGAGGATTTGCCTCCCCGCACGGTGAACAGTAGCCTGCTCATGCGCACTTGTCAATATGAATCCTCTATCTTCTTAGCGTAAGACCAGAGTGGCGACGATCACCGCCGCCAGGGCCACCCGGTACCCCACGAAGACCGTCAGGCTCCGCTGCCGCAGCCAGGCCATCAGCCAGGCGATCACCGCGTAGCCGACCACGGCCGAGATCACGAGACCGATCGCCATCGGCACGAGCTGGGCCGATCCCACGCCAGCGGCCATCAGGTCCTTCGCCGACTTCAGGGCCGCGGCGACGCTGACCGGGATCGCCAGCAGGAAGATGAACCGGGCCGCCGCCGGGCGCATGAACCCGAGCAGCAGGGCGGCGGTGAGGGTGACCCCCGAGCGCGAGGTCCCGGGGATGAGGGCCAGCGCCTGCGCGCAGCCGACGATGACGCCGTCCATGATCGTGACCTGGTCGAGCCCGCGGACCTTGCGGCCGAGCCGGTCGGCGAGGAGGAGCAGGATGGCGTAGAAGAAGGTCGTCCCCGCGATCACCACGGGCGTCCGCAGATGGGCCTCGATCCAGTGCTTGGCGAGCAGCCCGGCGACGCCCGCGGGGACCGTGCCGACGAGAATGGCCCAGGCCAGGGGGCGCGGGGCGAACTCGCCGTCGGAGGAGCGTGGCGCGCCGGTGAAAAAGCCCGCGATCAGGTCGCGCAGATCCCGGTGGAAGTAGGCCAGGACGGCGAGCAGGGTCCCGGTGTTCAGCGCGACGTCGAAGTCGAGCCCCTGATCCGGCCAGTGGAGGAAGTAGGGGACCAGGATCAGGTGCCCCGACGAGCTGACGGGCAGGAACTCGGTGAGCCCCTGGATGAGGCCGAGGACGATGGCCTGGAACGGGGTCACGGCGCGAAACCTCTGGGCATGGCGGGCGGCCTCCTTGAGTGAAAGCCCGTGTAGCGGGCGGCGCGATTCTACTTCCAGACGCTATACTTCCCCGCCTCATGGAAACGATCCTGATCACCGGCGGAGCCGGTTTCATCGGCTGCAACTTCGTCCGGCTCGCCCTTGCCGAGACCGCGGCCCGCGTCGTCGTGCTCGACAAGCTCACCTACGCCGGGAGCCTCGAGAACCTGGCCGACGCGCTGAGCCATCCGCGCTTCGAGTTCGTGCAGGGGGACATCGCCGAGCGCGGCGAGGTGCGCCGCCTGTTCGCCGAGCGGCGCCCCACGGCGGTGGTCAACTTCGCCGCCGAGAGTCACGTGGACCGCTCGATCGACGACGCCAGCGCCTTCATCCAGACCAACATCGTCGGCGCCTTCGAGCTGCTCGAGGCGGCCCGCCATCATCTCGCAGCCCTTGCGGCAGAGGAGCGGCGCGTCTTCCGCTTCCTCCACGTGTCCACTGACGAGGTCTACGGCAGCCTGGGGGCCACGGGCGCCTTCTCCGAGGAGACCCCCTACGCCCCCAACTCCCCCTACGCCGCCTCCAAGGCGGCGGCGGACCACCTGGTGAGGGCCTACCACGAGAACCCACGGCCTGCCCGCCCTGGTCACCAACTGCTCGAACAACTACGGCCCCTACCAGTTCCCCGAGAAGCTGATCCCGCTGATGGTGCTCAACGCCCTCGACGGCCGGCCGCTGCCGATCTACGGCGACGGCGGCAACGTCCGCGACTGGATCTACGTCGAGGACCACTGCCGGGGGGTCCTCGAGGTGCTGCGCCGGGGGCTTCCCGGGGAGAAGTACAACCTGGGGGGACGGAGCGAGCGGACCAACCTCCAGATCGTGGACGCCATCTGCGACATCCTGGAAAGCGAGCGCCCGGCCGCCGGCAACCCCGCCCTGCGGGAGCGCGGGCTCGCCTCCTACCGGGATCTCAAGACCTTCGTCGCCGACCGCCCCGGGCACGACCGCCGCTACGCCATCGACGACGGGAAGATCCGCGGCGAGCTCGGCTGGGAGCCCCGGCAGAGCTTCGAGGAGGGGATCCGCGCCACGGTGCGCTGGTACCTCGGCCATCGCGACTGGTGCGCGGCCGTGCAGACGGGCCGTTACGGCCGCGAGCGGCTCGGCCTGGGGACGAAACGGGAAAGCGAGGTTCAGGCGGGATGAAATTTCTTCCAACGGCGATTCCGGAGGTCGTGCTCGTCCAGCCGGACATCTTCGGCGACGACCGCGGCTTCTTCCTGGAGACCTATCAGACGGTGAAGTACGGCGGCGCCGGGCTGCCCGCGGAGTTCGTCCAGGACAACCACTCCTACTCCGTCCGCGGCACCCTGCGCGGGCTCCACGCCCAGCTCCGCCGGCCGCAGGGCAAGCTCCTGCGCGTGGTCCTCGGAGAGATCTTCGACGTGGCGGTGGACATCCGGCCGGAGTCGCCCACCTTCGGCCACTGGGTGAGCGCGGTGCTCTCCGGCGAGAACCACCACCAGCTCTACGTCCCCCCCGGATTCGCCCACGGCTTCTGCGTCACTTCCGACGCCGCGCACGTCCTCTACAAGTGCACCGAGCTCTACGACCGCGACGACGAGATCGCCCTCGCCTGGAACGATCCCCGGATCGGTATCGCCTGGCCGACCGGTTCCCCCCTGCTCAGCCCGCGGGACCAGGCGGCCCCGACACTGGCGGAAATCGTGCATCAGTTGGCGGGACATGGGGAAAAACACCTCTGAAACGGCGACCGGCCCCGGCAGCGTCTCCACGGTCTCCAGCATGGAAAGCATGGAAGGGGATCTGTTCTCGCCGCGCGACCTCCGGCAGATGTCCGGCATGGGGATCGCTCCGGCGGAAGCCGCCCGGCAGGTGGAGCTCTTCCGCAACCCGCCCCCCTACACCCGCGTGCTGCGCCCCTGCCGTCCGGGCGACGGCATCCGCGCGCTCTCGCTGGCCGACCACGCCGAGCTGCTGAGCCATTTTGACGCCGCCGCCCGCCGCGGGCGGACGGCCAAGTTCGTCCCGGCCTCCGGAGCGGCGACCCGGATGTTCAAGGACCTGCTGTTCTTCCTGGCCAGCCCTCCCGGCACCGAGGTACCCGGGCCGGTGCGGACGTTCTTCGACAACCTTCCCCGGTTCGCCTTCTATGAGGATCTCGCCGCAGCCCTGGCGGCCGACGGGATCAGCCTCGACCAGGCGGTGCGGGAGGGGGACTGGCGCGCCGTGCTCTCCCACCTGCTCGAGAAGCCCGGCCTCGGGCTTGCCGAATGCCCCAAGGGGCTCCTCCCCTTCCACCGCTACCCCGAGGGGCCGCGCACCCCGTTCGAGGAGCATCTGGTGGAGGCGGCGGCGATCGAGCGCGACGAGGACGGCCTCTGCCTCCTCCACTTCACCGTCTCGCCCGAGCACCAGGAGGGGTTCGAGCGCCTGCTCGACCGCGTGCGCCCGGCGCTCGAGGAGCGCTTCGACTGCCGCTTCGAGGTCTCCTTCTCCACCCAGCGGCACGCCACGGACACCCTGGCGGTCGATCCCCAGAACCTCCCGTTCCGGCTCGCCGGCGGTGACCTCCTGTTTCGCCCCGGCGGCCACGGCTCGCTTCTCGACAACCTCAACGAGCTGGGGCGCGACGGCTGGGACATCGTCCTGCTGAAAAACATCGACAACGTGGTCCCCGACGACCGCAAGCCGGTCGTCCACCTCTGGAAGCGCCTCCTCGGCGGCTGCCTGCTGGCGGTGCGCGAGCAGGCGTTCTCCCATCTGGACCGCCTGGAGGCGCTCGACGGCGTGCGGGGCAAGCGGGCCGAGGGGGTGCTGCGCGAGGCCGGCGAGTTCCTCGCCAGAGAGCTCTGCCGCCCGCTGCCGGAGGGGTTCGCCGACGGCGACGTCCGGGAGCGGCAGCGGTTCCTGATGGACGCTCTCGACCGGCCGATCCGCGTCTGCGGCGTGGTGCGCAACCAGGGAGAGCCGGGGGGCGGTCCGTTCTGGGTGGAATCCCCCTCGGGCGGCATCTCCCCCCAGATCGTCGAGACCTCGCAGATCGACCCCAAGGATCCCGAGCAGCAGGCCGCCCTCGAGGCTTCGACCCACTTCAACCCGGTCGACATCACCTGCGGCCTGCGCGACCGCCACGGCCGCCGCTACGACCTGCACCGGTTCGTCGATCCCGCCACCGTCTTCATCGCCGAGAAGTCCCACGAGGGGAGCCCGCTGAAGGTCCTGGAGCGCCCGGGGCTGTGGAACGGCGCCATGGCGGGGTGGAACACCGTGTTCGTCGAGGTTCCCGACGCCACCTTCGCGCCGGTCAAGACGGTGCTCGACCTGCTGCGGCCCGAGCACCAGCCCGAGCACCGGTAGATCTATTGCGGGTGGGGCGGCTTCCGCCCCACCATCCCGAAGTCCTGAAACCCGAACAGCAACTCGTCCAGCCGGTCGCGCAGGCGGTTGACCTGGTCGGCCAGGGGGCGCTGCTCGGCGGGCAGGCGCTCCAGGCCGATCTCGGGCAGGCGGTCGACTGCCGGGAAGGGGCGCAGGTCCAGCCGCTCGACGGGCGAGAAGCCGGCGAGCTCGTAGATCAGCCGCAGGCTCTCCGGATGGACCGGGCGAACGTGGGTGGGATCGAGCCAGAAGTTGCGGGCGGCGACCACCACCGACAGCGGGTTGGGGGTCTCCAGGATCAGCGCGCCGCCAGGCCGCAGCGCCCGGTAGGCCAGGCGCACCAGCCGGTCGAGCGCGCCGCCCGGGAGGTGTTCGATGACGTGGAACGAGACCACTCCGGCGAGGCTCCCCTCCGGCAGGCCCGCGAGCACCGAGAAGAGGTCCCCCACCTCCGCCTCGAGCCCCCGCTCGCGGCAGAGCTGCACCATGCGGGCGCTGGAATCCACCCCGCGGCCGGCGATCCCGTGATCGCGCAGCAGGGCGAGCGCCTCCCCGCGGCCGCAGCCGAGGTCGAGCACCGGGACTCCGGCGGGCAGATCCTGCAGATAGGGGAGATAGGCGGCGATCCGCTCGCGGATCTCGCTCTCGGTGCCCCGGTAGCGCCGCTCCAGCTCCAGGTAGCCATGCTCCTCATGGGCGCGGGCGACCGTCTCCACCACCTCTGTCACGGGTGCCGCCGGTGGTGCCGATCGAACGGCGGCCAGCGCTCCGCCGAGGCTCCCCAGCAGATCCCGGGCCTCGCGCCGGTAGCGGTCGAGCTTCTGGTCCGCGCGGGCGAACAGCGCGTCGTTGTGGCGCATGACCTCGTGGATCCCCTCGGAGTCGAGGGCTTCCTGGTACTCGATGCGCCGCAGGTGGTCGGCGCGGGCCGCCTCCAGCCGCGCCAGGTGCTCGATCAGGATCAGGTTGAAGGTGCGCTGCCGCTCCCAGAGGTCGTTCTGGGGGGTCTTGACCAGCGGACGGAGGAGGCGCTTGAAGCCGACGAGGAGCCGGCCGAGGAAACCGCGATGGCTCCGGATGGGGAACGCGTGGTCCCCCGTCCACAACCATCGCCAGTCGTCGAGATCGCGGGTGGGCTCGACGAGGAAGTCGTCGAGACCCGGGGAGCGACGCTCGGCAGCCTGAAGCTCGGAAGAGCCATCCTTGCTCGCCATGCGCCGCCCCGGTCCTGAGAAAACGCCGTCTACTCTTCCTTGACCACCGACACCATCACGTTCGCGATGACGTCGGGGTGCAGCTCGACGCGCACCGGGTGATCGCCGAGGGCCTTGATGCCCCCCTCGAGATCGATGCGGCGGCGGTCGACGGTGAAACCCTTCTTCTCCAGGAGATCCGCGATGTCGCCCGCGGTCACCGAACCGTAGAGCGTGTCGGTCTCGCCGACCCGCTTGGGGATCTCCAGCCGGAGGTCCGCCATGCGGTTGGCGATCTCCTGCGCGGCCTCGCGCTCCTTGGCGTGACGCGCGTCGATCTTGGTCCGCTGGTGCTCGAAGAGCTTGATGTTGGCCGGCGACGCCTCGAGCGCGAGCCCCTGGGGCAGGAGGTAGTTCCGGCCGTGGCCCGGCTTGACGTCCACCACCTCGCCCCGCCGGCCGAGGTGGCGTTGATCGTTGAGCAGAATGACTCTCACGCTTCCCTCCTAGTCCGTGGTGAACGGGATCAGAGCCAGGTGGCGCGCCCGCTTGATCGCCTGCTGGAGCGGGCGCTGGTGCGTGGCGCAGGTACCCGAGATCCGGCGCGGCAGGATCTTCGAGCGCTCGGGGATGAACTGCTGAAGGAGCTTGACGTCCTTGTAATCGATGTAGTCGATCTTGTCGGCGCAGAACTTACAGACCTTGCGCCGGCGGAAGAAGACTTTTCTTGCGCGTGCCATGGCTTACACCCCCTCCTCGGGTCCGGCGCCGCGGTCCGCGGTCCCCGGCTCGCTCGCACTGTCCGGCGAATTGCCCGGCGCATTGCCCGGTGTGATACCCGGCGTGGTGCCCGCCCCGGCGGCCGGCTGACGGCGGGCGGCCCGCTTCAGGTCCTCGTCGGTGCGCACCGTCAGGTAGCGCAGGATCTTGTCGTTCTGGCGCATCCGGTGCTCGACCTCGGGCAGCGCGCTCTTGCCGGTCTCGCTGCCGACGTAGAGCAGGACGTACTTGCCCTCGTTCAGCTTGTCGATGGGAAAGGCGAGCTTGCGCCGCCCCCAGTTCTCTTCGGCGGTGATCTGCGCGCCGCCGGCGGTGATCATGTTCTTGTACTCCGACGTCATGGCGACCACGTCCTCGTCGGCGACGCGAGGGTCTACCACGAACATCAACTCATACGTGCGCATGGGTAGTATCTGCCTCCCTATGGCCTGGTATCGGTCCCGCTTCGGGCGGAACAGAGAGGTGGAAGAATCGGCGGCGCCGGAACGGCCCGCCCGGTGACAAGGGGGAAGATTCTACACGGGATTGGGAAAAAGGCAAGTCACCCGTTGAAACGGCCCATCGCCGCCTCTACTCCTTCGCGCGCCCAGGCCTCGCAGGCCTCGGCCGCGCGGCGGATCATCTCCTCGACCGTCTCCCGCTCCTCAGGAGCGAAGGGCCCGAGGACGAAGTCGGCGAGCTCCTCGCCGCCGGGCTTCTCCCCCTCGGGAGCGACGCCCAGGCGCAGGCGCGGCACCTCGGCGGTGCGCAGGTTCTCGATCACCGACTCGAGCCCCCGGTGGCCGGCGGGGCTCCCGGCGCGGCGCAGCCGGAGCTTCCCCAGCGGCAGGTTGACCTCGTCGTAGACCACCAGCACCGCGGCGGGATCGAGCTCGTGGCGCTCGGCGAAGCAGCGCGCCGCCCAGCCGCTCCGGTTCATGTAGGTCTGCGGCTTGACGAGCAGCACCTCGCCCGCGGTCTCGAGGGCGAGACGGCCGACGAGGGCGTTGCACTCCAGCCGGTCGACGGCAACCTGCCAGCGCCGGGCGAGCTCCTCGACCACCCGGAAGCCCACGTTGTGGCGGGTGTCGCGGTACTCCTCGCCCGGGTTGCCCAACCCGAGGATGAGGCGCATGCGGGCCTGGAGCCCTACTCCTCGGCCTTCGTCTTCTTGATGACCTCGGGCTCGGGGCGGTCGGCCGCCGCCTCCGCCTCCTCCGTCCGGGAGTGGCTGACCGAGGCGAGGACCCGGTCGGGATCGTCGAGCAGCACCACCCCTTCGGGCAGCTTCAGGTCCTTGGCCTCCACGTGCTGGCCGATGTGCAGGTCGCCGACCTCGGCCTCGAGGTGGTTCGGGATCTGCGCCGGCAGGCACTCGATGTGGACCTCGCGGGTCACGAAGTCGAGCATGCCGCCCTCGACCTTGACCCCCACCGGGATGCCGATCAGCTCGACCGGCACGGCGACGCGGATCTTCTGGTCCATCATCACGCGCTGGAAGTCGATGTGGATCACCTGGCGGCTGATCGGGTGGACCTCCATGTCGCGGATCATCGCGTGCCGGTCCTTGTCGCCGAGCTTCAGCAGGTAGATCGGATGCTCGCCGGAGTGCCCCTTCATGGTGTCGAGGAGGGTCTTGCGGTCGATCGAGATCGACACGCTCTCCTTGCCGCCGCCGTAGACCACCGCGGGGATCTTGCCGGCCGCGCGGGCCCGCCGGTTGGCGTTCTTCCCGGTCTCTTCCCGGGGCTGGACTTCGATGCTCACCGTCTCGCTCATTTAAGTTCCTCGCTTCTATGATTTTTCGGCCAGAGCTCTCGGGAAGAATTCAGACGAACAGGGAGCTCACCGAGCTGTTCTCGTGAATCCGGCGGATCGCCTCGCCGAGCAGGGGCGCGACCGACAGCGGCCGCAGCTTCGGCAGGCGGGCGAGCTTCTCGTCCACCGGCGTCGTGTTGGTGATCAGGACCGACTCCACGGGCGAGTCGGCGAGGCGCTGCAGAGCGGGCCCGGAGAGGATGCCGTGCACCCCCGCCGCCAGGATCCGGCGTGCGCCCTTCTCCTTCAGCGCCTCGACCGACTTGGTCAGGGTGCCGGCGGTGTCGATGATGTCGTCCACCACCAGGGCGTTGCAACCCTCGACGTCGCCGATCAGGTGCATCACCTCGGCCGTGTTGGGGGCCGTGCGGCGCTTGTCGATGATCGCCAGCCCCGCCCCCAGGCGCTTGGCGATCGCCCGCGCCCGCTCGACGCCGCCGGCGTCCGGGGAGACGACGACGAGGTCCGGGATCTCCAGGTCGCGAACCGCGTTCAGGATCACCGGCGCGGCGAACAGATGGTCCACCGGCACGTCGAAGAAGCCCTGGATCTGGTCCGCGTGCAGGTCCATCGTCAGCACCCGGTCGGCACCGGCGCGCGAGATCAGGTCGGCCACCAGCTTGGCGGTGATCGGCACCCGCGGCTTGTCCTTCTTGTCCTGCCGCGCGTAGCCGTAGTAGGGGATGACCGCCGTCACCCGCGACGCCGAGGAGCGCTTGAAGGCGTCGAGCAGGATCAGCAGCTCCATCAGGTTGTCGTTCACCGGGCCGCAGGTCGGCTGGACGACGAAGATGTCCGAGCCGCGCACGTTCTCCTCGATCTGGACGAACGTCTCGCCGTCGGAGAAGTTGAACGACGATACCTTCCCCGCCTCGAGGTTGAGATACTCGCAGATCTCCGCCACCAGGGCCGGGTGCGCCCGCCCGCCGAAGATTTTCAGTTCACCGGCCATTGTTCCCTCTGGTATGCCTGGTTGGGGCGGGAGGATTCGAACCTCCGGTAGCCAGATTCAAAGTCTGGTGCCTTACCGCTTGGCGACGCCCCAGTCGTTGGAGTGCCCCCTTCCGGGCGACGACTTCCGCACTCGGGGCAGCCGCCTGGCACACCCGTGCTCCCGCTCTCCAGCCCGGAGACGACCCGGGAGCCCGGGCTCGAAGCTTACACGTTCCAGAAGGAGTCGCGCATGTGAATCTCCTCGACCTCCTCCAGGGACTTCTCCGGCGGCGGCGCTGCCGGGGCGATCGCGGCGATGGCGGCGACCGCCGCCACCCCTGCCACGTCGGCCGAAGCCGCGAGGCTGTGCGTCTCCTCCGCCTCCTCGGGAACCCGCAGCGCCCGCTCTCCCCGCTCCGCGAGCGGCTCGCCGCGCTCCCGGAGCGCCTGATCATACTCGCCCAGCACCTTCTCCTCGATCATCCGCCGGGTCTCGTTGTTGAGCGGATGGGCGACGTCCTTGAACTCGCCGTTCTTCTTCTTCCGGCTCGGCATGCTGATGAACAGCCCGTCCCGCCCCTGGATGATCTTGATATCGTTGACCATGAAACAATGGTCGAAGACGATCGAAACGAACGCCTTCAGCTTCTCTTCTTGAATCGGAAAGACCTTGACCTCTGTAATCTCCATTTCGCGTCCTCTCCGGGTCAGCCCTGGTCGTTCCTCGGCGTGTATGGAAGGCGCGGCCGGCGCGCCATCCCGAAGGCATCAGCCCCGGGCAGCGCCCGATCCCTGGCGGCGGCATCCCCGCGCATCCGGGGGAAAAGCCGCAATCTATACACGCGTCGGCATCAACCCGGGCATTATATACTGATGGGAGCCTCCGGAGAGCATTCGGGACCCATCTGCCGGGTAAATCCGTCCTCCCGGCGGTTCGCGCGGGCAGACCTCTCCCGCGCGGGCTCTCTATGCTAGAGGGCGGGGACGGGAGTGTCAAACGGTTGGGAAAGAGAAAGAGGCATAAAGGACCTCAGGGACGCCAGGGACAGCGGCGAGTCTCTCTTGTCCCTGGGTGTCCCTGAACTCCCTTTCGTCCCTTCCTCTCTATTTCTCCGGCTCCTGCGGCCCCGGCGCGGAGCCCTCCGGCAGGTCCGGTCCGCCGCACTCGGTCGGCTTGTAGCTCGCCGGGGGCTCGAGGCGCCGCGGCTCCTTGTCCAGGGGCTCCCGCAGCACCTCCTTCCAGCGCACCTGCACCCCCCGGTCGCGCTCGGAGAGGATGGACCAGTCGTCGCGGTGGACGTACCAGGCCTTGGGGCTGCTCCCCTCGGCCAGGATCCAGTTGGTCACCAGCCCCTGCTCGCCGAGGTTGCCGTACCACCGGCGGTTCGTCTCGTCGCGGAAGTCGAAGGCGCGCCCGCGCGGCTCCGCCGCCGGCGAGCCCGCCACCGGCGAGGCGGGGACCCGGCCGAGCAGCAGCGCCGGGAGCGACAGCAGCGGGAAAGGCCCCAGGGGCACCCCGGTGATGTCGAACCTCCCCTCCAGGTGGCAATAGGTGTGACTGTGGTGGTTGAGCGCCAGCCCCGAGTTGTCGAGCACGTCGAGGCTCCAGAGCGCCCGCCCCACCGGATCGACCGCCTGGAGCTGGTAGCGGGCCGGCGAGACGAGCCGCAGGGTGACCCGGAAGGAGCCCTCCCCCTCCGGCCCCGAGTAGCTCACCCGGTACAATCGCTGCGACCCGTAGGCCGCCTGCGGGACCTGCCAGGGAGCGAGGGTGGGGGCGGGCGACGGTCGGGGCGACGGGACGCCCGAGCACCCCGCCTCCAGGATCAGGAGAAAGATCAGGAGAGATGTCGGGAAAGCCGTCAGGAAAACCGGCGCCGCGGCCCTAGCGCTGGAGACTTTTGGACTTGCCGAGATCGCCGAGCTTGCGCCGGACCTTCTCCGTATCGTCGCCGCCGAGATCGAGCGCCCGCTGATAGGCCTGCCTGGCCCTCTCCGTCTGCCCCAACGCCACATAGACATCTCCCAGATGCTCCTGCAAAGCCGCGTCCTCGGGCTCCAGACGGGCGGCCCGCTCGAGATATCCGCGGGCCAGCTCCGGACGGCCAAGTCGGTAATAGGTCCAGCCCAGCGAGTCGACGTAGGCGCCGTTGTCGGGGTCGAGCGTCACCGCCCGGCTCACCAGCTTCAGCGCCTCGTCCAGGTTCACGCCCGCGTCGGCGAAGGTGTAGCCGAGATAGTTCAGCGCGGCGTGGAAGTCCGGCTGGATCTTGAGCACGCGCCGGAACTCCGCGACCGCCTTGTCGCGCTGCCCGGTGCGCTCGTAGGCCGAGCCCAGCAGGAAGCCGGGGATCACCTGATCGGAGTGGTCGGCGGCGAGCTTCTCGAGCACCGGCACCGACGCCGGGAACTTCTCCAGCCGCTGCCAGGTCTGCGCCGCGGCCAGGGCCGACGCCTCGTCGCCGGCGGCGAGCCCGGCGAGGAGCCTCTCGGCCTCCGCCTCGCGGCCGGCCCGCGACAGCACCTCGGCCCGCTTGGCCACCACGACGGGTGAGTCCTTCTCCCTGGCGAGCAGGGCGAGCGCCTCGTCGTAGCGCCTGGCCCGGGCCGCCGCCTCGGCGGCCTGCGACACCGCCTGGAGCCGCACGCCCGGGTCCTGGGAGGTGAGCAGCGGGCGCAGGATCTCCCCCTCCTTGTCCCACTGCTTGGCGGTGGCGTACACCTGCGCGGCCTCGAGGCGCGCCTCCTGGGCCTCCTTGGCCTTGCCGTCCTTCTCCAGGGCGGCGGCGAGATCGGTCAGCAGCCGCGCCGCGTCGTCGCGCCGGCCGGCCCGCTCCATCACCCGCGACAGCGCGAGAGCGATCGCCGGGTCCTTGGGGTCGTTGTCGTGGAGCTTGCCGAGCTGGGCGATCGCCTCCTCGTTGCGCCCCTGGGCGGTGAGGATCAGGCCGCGCAGGAGGTTGATCGCCTGGGTGCTCTCCGCGTCTTTGCCGGTGATCGGCGCCAGCGCCTTCAGCGCCTCGTCCAGCTCGCCGTTCTGGTAGAGCGCCCAGGCGATCTGGCGCTTGAGCCGGGGATCGTCGCGCGCCTCGTCGGGCGCCCCGCGCAGCGTCTTCAGCGCCCCCTGGGCGTCGCCGCGCCGGGTCTGCAGGTCGGCCAGGGTGAGGCGGGCCTCCAGCGAGCCGGAGTCGAAACCGAGGATCTCCGCCAGCGCCTTCTCCGCCTCCTCGGGCTGGTTCGCCCGCATCAGCGACTCGACCAGCAGGCCGTAGGCCATCCGCTGCTCGGGGACGTTGGTGATCAGCTCGCGGAAGACCGCCGCCGCCTTGGCCGGCTGGTTCTGGTCGAGGTAGATCCGGCCGAGGGTGAGGAAGGACTGCGCGTCGGCGGGGGCGCGCTTGCGCACCACCTCCAGCGCGTCGCGCGCGGTCGCCAGGGCGGCGGGGTCCGAGGCCCCCATGTCGAGGTAGACCTCGCCCACCGCGCGTAGCACGTCGAGGTTCTCGGGGGCCAGGCGGCGGGCCGCGGAGACCTTCTCCACGGCCTTGCGCAGCGAGTCGTCGCGCAGCGACGTGCTGCGCGCGTACTGGGACATGCGGTCGAGGAGCTGCGCGTGCTCGACCAGCACGTAGGCCGTCCCCGGCGAGGCCGGGGCCAGCTTCTCCGCCTCGTCGAAGGCGGCGAGCGCGTCGTCGAGCGACCCCTCTACGGCCAGCAGCTTGCCGAGCGCGAACTGGTACGAAGCCGCCGGCGGATACGTCGCCGGCGGGGAGGCCGCGGGCGGCGGTGGCGCGGCGGCGAGCAGGGCGGGCAGGAAGGTCAGGCTGGCGGCGCAAACCGCTGAGAAACAAAGCTTCACGCCCGCAGGATAGCAGCGCCGCGCGTTCCTTTACAAGGCCCGCTTTACAAGGCCATCGAGGCCCCTCTATAATGTCGCCCTTGCGCTTAAATATCGCACGGTGAACGAGTTACAGAGACGGATGGACGGCGGGCGCGAAAGCGCCCCAATCCTCTCCAAGATTAGATCGCCCTGGAACGTAGATCGCCCTGGAACGGAATGGCTAAGCTCGGACAGCTTCTCGTGGCGCGCGGCTGGATCACCGTCCAGCAGCTCACGCGCGCCCTGAAGAACCAGAACGTCACCGGCGGCCGGCTCGGCACCAGCCTGCTGGAGATGGACGCGATCAGCGAGGAGCTGCTGCTCAAGGGGCTCTCCGAGCAGCTCGGCGTGCCCACCGCCACGGCCGACGACCTGCGCGGGGTCGCCGAGGAGGTGATCGGGCTGGTCCCCGACAAGCTCGCCCGCCGCTGCCGCGCCATCCCCTTCCGGGTCGAGGGGGGGCGCCTCGACCTCGCCCTGATGGACCCCCGCAACCTCTCGGCCCAGGACGAGATCGCCTTCGCCTCCGGCAAGCGGGTCAAGGTCTTCGTCGCCGAGGAGGTGCGCATCCTCGAGGCGCTCGAGCGGTACTACGGCGAGGAGTGCCCCTCCCGCTTCGGCCTGGTGCTCGACCGGCTGAACCGCGCCCGCTTCCTGTGGGAGAAGAAACCCGCCGAGCGCGCCGAGCCGGCGGACGGGCCGCACGAGTCGCACGACAGCCCGTTCGCGGCGCCGCCGAAGCTCAACCTGCCGCCGTCCCTGCCCGAGCTGGCGCCGCCGCGCGCGACCCCGGCGGTCGTCCCGGGGCCCGCGCCCGCGCTGTACGCGCCGCTCACCCCACCGGACCCGCCGAGGTCTCCGGCAGTGCCCGCGGCACCGGCAGCACCCGCGGAACCCGCGGCGACGGCCGCAGCCGCCGTCCCCCCGGCCGGCCCGCCTCCCCGGGCGAAGAGCGTCTCGCTGACCCCCGAGGAGAAGGCCGAGCTGGGCGCCTTCGCCTGGATCGAGCCCGCCGCCGCCGACCGCTCGCTGCCGGCCCCGGCCAACCTCGCCGAGGCGGAAGTCGCGCTGGGCAAGGCGACCGACCTCGAAGAGGTGGCGCGGCTCCTGCTCGGCTTTCTCGGCCGCAACCACCGGCGCGTCGCCCTCTTCCAGGCCAGCCGCGACCGGGTCACCGGCTGGAAGGTGCACGGCACCGGCATCGACCGCGACGCCTTCACCGCCTTCTCGATCGGCTTCGACCAGCCCTCGATCTTCCTCAACCTGCGCCACGGGAGCGGCGTCTACTTCGGCCCCCTGCCGCCGATGCCCGCCCACCGGCAGCTCGCCCGCACCTGGGGGGGCGACCTGCCGCGCGACTGCGTGATGCTGCCGGTGCGCATCAAGGACCGGCTCGTCCTCATCGTCTATGCCGACGGCGCGACCAAGGGCCCCGTCGAGCTGCCGCAGATGCAGCGCCTGCTCGCCGCCGCCACCGCCGCGGTCGAGCGCTGCATCCTCACCAACCGCCAGCGCGGCGAAGCCAAGTCCTAGCAGGATCTCGTTTTGTTGACACCCTTTGAGAGCCGTTGCTAGACTCGGCGCCGTTTCGGAGCTGCAATGATCAAGTCGGATATCGTCGACCGCGTCGCGGAAATCACGGACGTCCCCAGGGTGAAGGCGGCGCAGGCCGTCGACACCATCATCGAGGCGATGAAGAACGCCCTCTGCGACGGCAAGCGCATCGAGCTGCGCGGCTTCGGCGTGTTCCAGGTGCGCGACCGCAAGAAGGGGGTCGGCCGCAACCCGAAGACCGGCGTCGAGGTGGCGATCTCCCCCGGCAAGACGGTGCGCTTCAAGCCGGGCAAGGACCTCAAGAACCTCTGAGCCGGTCCGCTCCCTCCCGGCCCTCTCCAGACGAGACGCGATGAACGACGGCACCCGCGACGAGCGGCCCGGGCCGCCGTCCCCGCCCCCCTGATCGAGCTGGTCCCCTCCTCCGGACAGGTCTACGCGCGCCCCGTCCGGCCGGTCACCCGGGAGCGCTACGGCCGCGCGGCGCTGTTCTTCGTCCTGACCTTCCTCAGCACCACCACGCTCGCGCCGGCGATGTACGAGCTGAGCCGGACGGACTTCAACTCCCAGTTCGACATCCTCCTCACCCCCCGGCTGATCGCCGCCGTCTGGACCCACCCGGCGATGCTCTCGATCGGCCTCGCCTTCTCCCTCTCCGCGCTGCTCATCCTGCTCTGCCATGAGATGGGGCACTACGCCGCCTGCCGTTTCTACGGGATCCCCTGCACGCCTCCCTTCTTCCTGCCGGTCCCCTTCAACTTCGGGACCTTCGGCGCCTTCATCCGCATCAAGGCGCCGATCCACAGCAAGCGACAGCTCTTCGACATCGGCATCGCCGGCCCCCTCGCCGGCTTCGTCGCGCTGGTCCCCTTCCTCCTCTACGGCATCGCCAAGTCCCAGCCGGCGCCGCTGCCGGGAACGCACGGCGGCAGCCTCCTCTACCTCGGCCACTGCCTGGCGATCGAGCTGGCGACCTGGCTCTTCCACGGCCGGCTGGCGAAGGGGATGGTGCTGAACCTGCATCCCGTCGCCATCGCCGCCTGGCTCGGGCTGTTCGCCACCTCGCTCAACCTCATCCCCCTGGGGCAGCTCGACGGCGGGCACATCCTCTACGCCGCCACCGGCCGCCTCCAGCGCCGCCTGGCGCTCCCTCTCTGGCTCGGCCTCGGGCTGCTCGGCTTCTACTGGCCGGGCTGGTGGCTCTGGTGCGTGATCGTGCTGGTGATCGGCCTCTTCCACCCGCCGGTCTACGACGAGAGCATCCCCCTCGACCCCAAGCGCCGCGCCCTCGCCCTCCTCGCCCTCCTGCTGTTCCTCCTCTGCTTCATCCCGGTGCCGATCCGGGAACTGCCGCTGGGGTGAACGGCGCGAAACCCGCGCTTCGTCCCGTATTCCCCACCCTCCGCCTCACATTCCCCGCTCTTCGTCTTCCACTTCATGGACTGCGCGGCGCTTTCCCCGCAGGGAATGGGGCGCGATTGGCACGTCTCAACCTTTTCCCCGCGCCTCGCAGCTCGAAAAGACCGGGGAACACGGTCCGCGCGACAGGGAACGGGATGATGAGCGGCCTTTCGACATGCGCATCGCAAGGTTCCAAGTCATTCCCCACGGGGAATGCCCTGCGCGGGAGGGGAAACGCATCGTTCCCTGCTTACACGCTTTCTTTCCCTCTGGTGAATGCAACCAGATCACGAGGGAAAGTGGCGTTAGAGCGATCAGAGACGCTTGACACGCCGTTTTCTTCGACGTATTGTATGCGCATTACAACGATCTGTCGATTCCCTGTGAGGATTCTGGATCGGGCTCATTGACAATCGATGCATCCAGCCAGGGAAGACGGATGCGGGCGGTCCCGGCGACCCCGGCGTAGTCTCTTGGCGGGGCAACGGCCTATGCAATACAATGTGGTGCATGAAAACCGCGGTCTACAGCTGGCGCCTCTCCCCACATCTCAAGACTGAGCTGGAGGAGGCCGCCCGAGTCGAGAGGAAGAGCGTTGCTGATCTCCTCGAGCAGATCGCCCAGGACTGGCTCGAGCGCTCCAGCGGTCGGAGCCGGAACGAGGAAGAGAGGCAGCAGCAGCTCCACAAGGCAGCCCTGGAGTCCGCCGGTTCGATCCACGGAAACGACCCCAACCGGGCCGAGAATGCCCGTGCCGAGGTCAGGTCGCGGATCGCACGCCGCCATGGGCGATAGACCACGCGGCCTGATCGACACCGGCGCGATCCTCGCCTTTCTGGATGACAGCGACCGCTGGCACCCGGTCTGTGTCGAAACTCTCGCAAGGCTCCCGCTCCCGCTGGCGACCTCGGCAGCGGTCCTCGCCGAGCTCTTCCATCTCCTGGGCGGTCCTCATGAGTTCGCCGCTGCTTGGAGATTCCTCCGCTCCGGCGCCGTGACCGTGCTCCCCATCGGCGACGAGGATCTACCCCACCTCGAAGCCTTGATGGAGCGCTACAAGGACCGGCCCATGGATTTCGCCGACGCCACGCTCGTCCACCTGGCGCGCAGGGAAGAGCTGGTCACGATCTTCACCGTCGATCACAGCGACTTCGAAACCTACCGCATCGAAGGAAAGCGACGGTTCAGGATCGTTCCTGAACGGTCCTGAACTACGCCAGCTTGATCTCTCGTCAACAAGAAAGGCTCTGTCGCGCATACGGCAAGAAAGAGATCAAGAAAAGCTTCGCTATACCATCCGGTCCCAGCCGCTACAATGCGCCGGATGGACCTGGACTCCCCCGCTCCACCCATAACCTCGCCCGCGCTCGACCGCCTCCTCTCCGCCCGGCGGATCGGGCTGGTGCTCTCGGGCGGCTCGACGCGGTGCGCTTTCCAGGTGGGGGTGATCGAGACGCTGACGGAGCTGGGGATCCGCCCGGCGCTCTCGGTCGCCGTCTCGGGAGGGGTGTGGAACGGGGCCGCCGTCTCGGCCGGCACGGTGCCCCGCCTGCGCCACTACTGGCGGGCCTTCACGCGGATGCCCCACATCGACGTCCGCGGGCTGCTGCGCGATCACACGCCCTACCGGTTCAACGAGATGCACCGGCGCACCTTCAGCCGGTACGTCGGCGCCGAGCGCCTGCGGAGCCCTGAGGCCCCGGCGCTCTGGGTCGGGGTCACCCGGCTGCGCGACCGCCAGGGAGCGTTCTTCGACGCGCGGACGGTCGCGGACCCGCTCGCCCTCTGCCTCGCCTCGAACTACGTGCCCCCCTTCTACACCCACGCTCCCCGCATCGCCGGCGAGCGCTACGGCGACGGCGGCCTCGCCGACAACCTCCCCTACGAGAAGGCGTTCGCCGAGGGGTGCGACGCCGTCGTCCTGGTCACCATGAAGGGGGAGAGCGAGGGGGACCTCTACCGCAATCCCCACGAGCCGGACCATGTCATCCCCGCGCCCTTCCGCGAGCGGACAGTGGTGATCCGCCCCCGGCACCGCCTGCCCAGCGCTTTCACCGAGAGGCGCTGGGAGGTGCTGCGCCCGATCATCGACCTCGGCCGGCTGCGCGCCCGCGAGGTGCTGCTCGGCGAGCGTCACCCGGAGACCGAGGTCCGCGGCGAGGCGGGCGCCCTGGCCACCGCCTTCCGGCGGCTGGTGATGACCCGCGTGCTCGCCACCTCGGTGGCGCGGCGGGGGAAATCGGGTCGGGACGCCGCTGACCGGATCCGCGTAATGTAGTTCGTAATCCAGGGCGTCCAGAATCCCTTTCAAGCAAAGGACAAAAACTCTCCGGGTTGGCAGCAGGCGTGGCGCGCGGCGTTGTGTGTCTCAGCGTCCCGGCGGCTTCGCGGGCTTCGGCGGCACGCTGTCGACCGGCGGCCGGGGTGCCGGCACGCAGGGCACGGCGAGGCTCCGGTGGCCGTTCCTGCCGACGCTGCGGACGGCGAAGTACTCGTTGTCGGTGCTGGTGTTCTCCAGCACGGCCTCGCCCGGCCGCTCGACCGTCCGCAGCACGTGCCAGCGGGCCTCGGTCGTCTCCCGGTGCAGCAGCTCGAATCCCTTGCGCTCCGGATCGTCCGCCGCCTGGACGTCGATCTTCGCCGAGGGGGTGACGGCGCCGGTGAGGACGGCCGCCTTCGGTGCCGCCGGAGCCGCCGCCAGCTCGCCGAGGAGGAGCTGGTCGAGCGCGGCCACCTCGGCGACGAAGGGGAAATCCATGTACTGGATCAGGTCGCCGTACTGGACCCCCTTCTCCACCCGCACGTCCTGGTGCTGATGGTCGTAGATCTCCAGCGGCTCGGTGACGCGGATCGCCGGCAGCCCCGCCTCGACGAACGGGATGTGATCGCCGCCGCGGCCGAAGCGGTCGCGCCGGAAGACCAGCCGCACGCGGCCTGGGGCCGCCAGCTCGTCGAGCCGGCGGGCCATCTGGCGGCCGGGCGAGTCGACGCCGTCGGGGCCGCCCTCGCTGAAGACGCGTGGCCGGCGATCCCGCGAGCCGTTGGTGGCGCCGACGATGTCGTCGGTGATCATCCCCCCCACCTCGTACCCCTGCTGGGCCAGCCACTCCTTCAGCCGCTTGGCCCCCAGCAGCCCCTGCTCCTCGCCGGCCACGGCGGCGAAGACCAGCGTGGCGCGAAACCCTTGCGGCTGCCGCGCCATCGCCGCGGCGGAGAGGATCGAGACGATCACCCCCGAGGCGTCGTCGTCGGCGCCGGGAGCGTCGGACTTCGCGTCCATGACGTCCGAGGCGCGCGAGTCGAGGTGGCCGGAGACGACGTAGGCGGTCTTCCTGCGGAGGGGGTCGGTCCCCTCCAGGATGGCGTAGACGTTCTCCATCGGCACCGCCGCGTTGCCGGTGCGCGGGCCGGTGGTCTCGTACTTGTCCACCACCACCTTGAGCCGGCCCCCGTTCTTTGCGGCGATCTCGTTGAGCCGCCGCACCACGACGTCCCGGGCGCAGCCGATCCCCCGCCTGGGATCGGTCCAGGAGGACATCGAGTGCCGGGTGCCGCAGGCCACCAGCTCGGTGTCGATGGCCCGGGCCTCGGCGGCGGGGTCTGGGATGCGAGGGGCCGCGAGGGCAGGCGCCGCGAGGATGGCGAGACCGGGAAGCAGGAAGAAGAGGAAGCGCGGCAGGGCCATGGGGACTCCTTTCGACGGAGCGGATCTTATCGCAGCCTTTATTTCTCCTCGAAGCGGCCCCGGCCGCCGCCGCCGCCCGCCCGGCCAGCTGCCGGAAGCCGCGGGCCTCGGCGTTGCGCCGCGCCTCCTGGAGGGTGGCGCGCCGCGCGGGTCTCCGCCTGCGCATTGCAGGAGGCCGAGCTCGAGCCGGGCCTCGAGCCGGCGGTCACGAAGCTGGCGCGGTCGGCCTCCCGGATCGTCGAGCGCAGGAGGTCCAGGGCCACTGCTGCGTAGTTGGTCTCGGGCTGGAGGGGCCCTCGGTACCCGAACGGGAGACGTCATTCTCTGGTTCTGGATCGGCTCTCACAACGCCTACGAGAAGCTGCTCGACCGGCTGTGAGACCGCGGCCGGCGGCAGGCCCTCCAGGTATCCGCGCCGGGAGGTGGAGGTCCAGGGGCGTCTCTATCCGGCGGGCTTGGGAGAGGCCGCCGCGGCCCGCTGGGCCAAGCTCCGGAAGCCGCGGGTTTCGGCGCCGCGGCGCACCTCCTGGAGGATGGCGCCCGCCCGGGCGGGGTCGCCGCTCTGCGCTTGCAGGCCGCCCAGCTCGAGCCGGGCCTCGAGCCCGGCGGCCACGGAGCCGGTACGGTCGGCTTCCTGGATCGCCCAGCGCAGGAGGTCGAGGGCCGCCGCCGGGTCGCCGGTCGCGGCGCGGACGGGGGCCACGGCCAGGGCCACGGCGAGCCGCGCCTCGAGGCTCTCGCCCGCCTCGGCCAGCGTCTGGGCCTCGTCGGCGGCCTTCCGCGCCGGATCGCGCCGGCCGTCGGCGAGGAGCGCCCGCGCCAGCCGCGCGAGGGCCTGGGCGCGGTACCCATTCATGCCCCGCTGGCCGTACCAGACGGCCACCCCGGTGGCGAGGCGGGCGGCCTCCTTGGGGTTTCCCGTCAGCAGGAGCAGGTCCGCCAGATCGAGCCGCACCGCCGCCGCCTCGAGCTCCTCGCCGTCCCGGACGCGGAGGCGCAGCGCCTCCTCGAGCTGCCGCCGGGCGCCCGGGAGGTCCCCCTCGTCCAGGCTGCGGCGGGCCTGACCGCGCAGGGCGGAGGCGACCAGGCTGCGGGAGCCGACATCGCGGGCGATCCCCATCTGCTCGGCGCCGAGCCGCTTCGCCTCGGCCAGATTGCCGAGCCGCTCCTGGAGCTGCGCCGCGAGGCCGAGCACTTCGGCGACGCCGAGCCGCTGCCCCCCCTGCCGCTTCATCGCCAGCGCCCCCGACGAGCCGCCGCTGGGCCTGCGGAAGATCCCCCAGGCCCATCAGCACCTCGGCCGAGGCGGCGAGCATCGAGGCGCCGCGGACCGGGTCGCCGATCTGCTGGGCGATCCCGTACGCCTGCTCCTGCAGCCGCCGGGCCTCGCCGAGCGAGCCCAGCCGCTCGAGGACCAGGCCCTGATAGCTGAGCGACCGCCCCTCGTCGATGCGGTTGCCCGTCTGCCGGCTGGTGGCGAGCACCGCTTCGAACCGCTGGCGGGCTCCGGCGAGATCCCCGCGCGCCAGGAGCACGGTGCCGATCGCGTTGAGCGCCTCCTCCGCCAGCACCCGGTCGCCGTCCGCCAGTGAACGCGGCATGGGCCTGCTCGAGCAGCGACTGGGCGCGCGGCAGGTCGCCGAGGTCCTGCGCCACGAACCCCAGGTTGTCCAGCTGGATCGCCCCGCTCTGGACGCCGCCGATCCGCCGCAGGGTGGCGAGGGAGGCCCGGTACATCGCCTCCGCCTCGGCGAGGCGCCCCTGCTCGTTGAGCGCCACGCCGAGATGGGTGAGATCGAGCGCCACGGCGGACTGGTTCCCCGCCCTGGTGAAGAGGTCGCGGGCCTGCTCGAAGCAGGGGGATCGCCTCGCGGGAGCGGCCGGCCAGGAGCAGGCCGTCCCCCTGGAGCATCAGCGCCTGCGCGATGACCTGGGACTCCCCCGACTTGCGCCCCTTCTCCTCGGCGAGCCGGGCGGCCCGCAGCTCGGCGGGGAAGTTCGACAGGCGCTTGTCGATCTGGGCCTCGATGAGGTCGATGCGCGGATCGCTGCCGGCGGGGGGCGGCAGCTTGCCCATCTCCGCCACCGTCGCCAGGGCCTCGACGTTCCGGCCGGCGGCGGAGAGGCAGCTCGCGAGGCGCAGGCCGTACTCCAGATCGTCGGGGTAGAACGTCCACAGGGAGCGGTAGATCTCTCCCGCGTGGTGCCAGTCCTTCTTCGCCTCGTCGAAACGCGCCTCGATCGCCAGCCGCTCCTCCTTCGGCAGGCCTGGCCGCGAGCTGGACCGCCTTCTCCGCCTCCTCGCGGGCCCTGGCGTCGTCGCCGAGGCCGATCCAGGCGAGCGACAGGGCGGAGCGGATCAACGCCGAGCCCGCATCGGCCGCCGCCGCCTGGCGCAGGAGGTCGCGGGCGCCCCGCGAATCGAAGGCGCGCAGCCGCACCAGCCCCTCGGCATAGAGGCGCGCCGCCTCGGCGCCGTCCGGCAGCAGGGCGTGCACCGCGCGGGCCTCCTCCGGCGAGGGCTCGGACCATCCGAGGGTGCTGCCGCAGCCGGCTGCCGGCCCGCGACACGAGGTCGAACAGCCCATCCTCCGTCCCCACCTCGGCCAGGGAGGCGACCGTTTCGCCGCTGGACGTCTTCACCACCCGGAAGTCGATCCGCAGGCCGCTCTGCTCTCCCTTCCCCAGCGAGAGATAGGACCCGATCACGATCAGGTCGGCGCCCAGACGGTCGTGGACCTGCTGCAGGATCGGCCCGCTCAGGCTCTCGGTATAGGGCAGCGAGAAGGTCTCCTTGGCGCGGAAGACCTCCTCGCCCGACACCATCCGCACCCGGGAGCCGACCGACAGCTCGGTGATCAGCATCTCGGAGAGAGCGGTGGAGAGCCAGGCCTGGTCGCGATCGGCGGAGAGGTTCCGGAATCCCAGCACCGCCACGATCGGCCGTGAGGGGGCCCCCGGGGACGGGGTCTCTCCGGACAGCTCGGGACGAGGAGTGCGACCGCAGGTGGTCGACGAGAAAGATCCCGATCGCGGTCAGGGCCAGCAGTCCCAGGACCAGGCCGGCGAGAGGGAATCGGCGCGGTTTCCGGACGGAGGGGCGCGGCGCGAAGGTGGCGTCCAGGGGGAGATCTGGCGGCGGGACCGGCGCGAGCGGGGGCGGAGGCAGGGCCGATTCGGCCGCCGGAGCGGGTTCGACGACGGGCACCGGCTGGGCGATCGATACCGGCTCGGCGAGCGGAGCGGGGGAATCCCTGACGATCTGGAGCTCTCCGGTCGCCTCCCGCGGCACCTCGAGGATCTCGGCGACGAAGCTGTACCCGCGGCCGGGGACGGTAACTACATACCGGTGGTCGTTGGCGCGCTCTCCCAGCGCCTTGCGGAGCGAGGAGACGTTCTGGGTGAGATTGGCCTCGGTGACGTGGGTGTCCGGCCAGATCCGCTGGAGCAGGTCCTCTTTCTCCACCACCTCGCCCCGGCGCTCGAGCAGGACGAGCAGGATGGCGAAGGCCTTGGGGGTGAGCGGCACCTGCTCGCCGCCGCGCAGCAGGCGCCGCCGGACGGGATCGACCCGGAAGACGTCGAACTCGTAGACGTACTTCTCGGTTCGGGTAACCAGTGGACTCGTCGCCATGATGCCGGTGTCGGGAGGTGTCGTCACGGCTCCCGACGCATGCCGTCGGAGCCCGCCGCGAGACTCTTCGCGAGGGAACACCGGCGCTTCCGGGTTGCAGGGACTTGGCCTTGAGAGATTGTACTCCAGCCGGCGGCCCCCCGGAAACCAGGCTTTTTGATGTTTTTTGATGAAGCTTGAGCGGAACTCTGAGGACTCCTGATCGCCTGCCCCCCTAGACTCTGTCCAACGCAGCACCCGAGGGGAGATGGGGGCGGGCACCGGAGGGAGGCCGCCCCGTGATTGGGTCGGATGATTTGCTGGTCTTTTGATGGCGTCTTTTGTAGTTCTGTCGTTGGGAGGAGAGTGAGAGTTTTTTTGGTCTTGTGAAATTGCTTTGAGATGTATGGGGAGTGGCGAAGCCCGGGGGAGTCCATCCGCCCGGGTTTTTTCTTTGGGGCCGGCTTTTTGGCGGCGGACGCGCGCGAGGCGGTTGAGGATGATAGAGAATGGGGGGCATGCGCGTCGGAGTCCTCGCCGATACCCACAACCTGCTGCGCCCGCGGGTGCTGGAGCTCCTCGCCGGGTGCGAGCGGATCCTGCACGCGGGGGACGTGGGCGATCTCGCCCTCCTCGAGCCGCTGCGCCGGATCGCCCCGGTCGCGGCGATCCGCGGCAACACGGACTCCGGCGCCACGGCCATCGCGCTGCCGGAGACCCTGGCGGGCGACCTCGACGGCCTCCCCTTCCGCCTGGTGCACCGGCGCGAGGACGCCGATCCGGCCTGGCTCCCGGGCCTGAGCCTGCTGGTCTACGGCCACTCGCACCGGCCCGAGCTTTCGTGGCATGGCTCCTGCTTGTTGCTGAATCCAGGCGCTTGCGGTCCCCGACGCTTCCATTTGCCTATCACCCTCGCTATTCTCAGGGTGGCCAACCGCCGGATCGTGCCCGAGATCCTGGCCGTGGAGTGACTGGGGCGGCCGGGCGACCGCGTTTCCGTGTTCATCGTTCAGGAAAGAGATCAAGGAGAGACCATGCGACACCAATGCCGCGTCGTCGTGCTGTGCCTGTTCGCCGCCCTGGGCGGCGCTAGTCTCGCCTCGGGGTCGGGGTTCGGACTTTTCCAGCATGGAGCCCGCTCCATCGGGCAGGCCGGCGCCTTCACCGCCCGCGCCTCGGACCCCTCGGCCCTCTTCTACAACCCGGCCGCCATCACCCAGCTCTCCGGGTTGCAGGTCGAGGCCGGCCTCGACATGAACAACCCCACGATCCACTACAGCAGTGGGACCGGCAATTTCACCGCCCGCCATATCATCCAGTTCCCGCCCGCTCTCTACGTCACCTGGAAGCCGAAGCGAGGCCCCTTCGCGTTCGGCCTCGGCTATGACTCACCCCTCGACGACAGCGTCAACTGGACCGAGGCGCTGTTCCCCGGCCGCTTCATCACCCGCCGGTACGAGATCCGGGTCTACGAGCTCCACTCCGTGCTGGCGTACGACCTGGGAGAGGGCTGGAGCGTGGCCGGCGGCCTGCGCTACGCGTTCGGCAATATTGACCGCGACACCAACGGCATCGAGCCGGTCATCCCCGCCGGCGGCGGGCCGGCGCCTATACCCGTCGAGGTGGAGCGGAACGCCACCTCCAACGTCCACTCCTCGCTGGCGTGGGACGCGGCGGTCCATTACGGCGCCCCGGCCTGGGGATGGGGAGCCGTCTTCCGTAGCGCCGAGAGCCTCAAGGGGAACGGCGGCGTGACCTACAAGCCGCGCGACGTGCCCGCGGTCCCGGGGCTTGACACCGCGCTCAGCAACACTTTCACCCGCGGCCGGGTCCACGAGTCCTTCGAACTCCCCCGGGAGGTGCGGGGCGGTGTCTGGTACGCCCCCTATCCCGAGTTGCGGATCGAGCTCGACGCCAGCTTCCAGAGCTGGTCGAGCCTGCAGACCGACGTCACCTATTCGCCCAACCCGTTCAACCCGTTGGCCCAGACCGAGGGCATCCCGCGCGACTGGAAGGACACCACGAACCTGCGGCTGGGGATCGAGGGGAACGTCACCGACGCCTTCGTGCTCTTCGGCGGCATCTCCCGCGAGCAGTCCCCGGTGCCGGACCGCACGGTCGAGCCCGGCTTCCCGCTGGGCGACGCCACGGTCTACGCCGCGGGCTTCAGCTACGATTTCCCCCAGATCTCCTTCGACCTGGCCTACTCCTACCACTCGTTCAACAGCCGCAACGCTCCCCGTCAGGAGCCGCTGAACCCCGGCGTTTCCGGCACCTACAGCGCCCGGGACAGCGTCTTCGGCATTACGGCGCGGTGGCGGTTCTAGGCGAGGGAAGGGCGGCCAGCCGCTTGCGGAAGTGCTCGCGCCACCCTTCCGCCAGGGCCTCGACGCTCGCCGCGCGGCGCAGGAGGTCCGGATCGCTCGGGCCTTTCCGTTCCAGATAGAGCCGGAGGACGTCCACCACCGTCACCCGGCGCTCGTCCTCGTGGGTGCGCTCCATGGCGTCCCCGGCGCCGATCTCCCCTTCCTGGAGGATCGCGAAGTAGATGCCGGGGCGCCCGCTCTCCAGGAAGCGCTCGACGATGTCATCGCGGTCGAACCTCATCGCCAGCTTGAAGCAGGGCAGGCGCGGCTGGGTGACGACCAGCTCCGCCGTGCCGATCCGGAAGCGATCGCCGACGTGGACCTGGTCCTCCCACCAGCCCTCGGTGGTGAGGTTCTCGCCGAAGGAGCCCCAGGGGAGAGCCTCCATCTCCAGCTCGCGCCGCCAGAACGGGTAGTGCTCCGCGGAGTAGGCGTACACCGCCTTCTCCGGCCCGCCATGGACGGAGAGGTCCGCCTGGGCGTCGCCGTCCAGGTTGTACCGGCGCAGGCTCACCCGCCCCTCGACCGGCTGTTTGAAGATGCCGGTCATGATCCGCCGGCCGCGCCAGCTCACCGGCTTGGGGAGCCCTACGTTCAGGGAAAGAATCTTCATGGCCGGGGATCGTACCTCTCCCGGCGCGCCCCGGGCGAGATCTCCTGTCTCCCCCGCCCTTGAGCCCGCAACCCGGCGGGCACGCTTTTCGTACAGGTATACTCGCAGGGGTCCCTATGGGCCTTGAAGTCCTCCGGGAGGGTTTACCTTTGACGAAGGAACGCGCGACGGGCCGGGACATCGTGCTCGCCATCGGCGAGAACATGCGCCAGAGCCTCGAGCCGCTGGTGACGAAAACGATCGCCCCCAGCCTCTACCAGGTGTATCTCCACGCCAACGACTACGACCGCCTGCACTCTCTGTTCGGCGAGCTCGAGGGGGAGGCGAAGACGCTGCTCGACACCGAGCTGGCGCGGATGAACCGCGGCTCGGCGCCGTCGTTTCCCCGCATCCTGCGCAAGAAGAAGGACGAGCCGCCGGCCGCGCCCAAATTCGTCAGCGCCGAGGGGCGATGGTCGGTCCGTTTCCAGGAGGACCCGAACGGCACGTTGAGCCCCGGCGACGTCGAGGTCGTCTCCGAGTTCGCCCGCCCGCCCGAGACCGGCTACGGAGCGGGCTCGAAGACGCACCGCATCTCCACCACCCGCCGGCTCGGCCAGATGACCACCCACCGGGACACGGTGGCGATGGAGAGCACGCCGGCGACCGAGCCGGCGGCCCTGGCCCGCATCATCTATAAGGACGACCGGGGGACCCACACCTTCCTGGTCACCAAGAACGAGGTCGTCATCGGCCGTCAGGCGCCGGACGTCTGGGCCGACCTGTCGATCGACACCTCGCTCGACGTCTCGCGCGAGCACGCCCGGCTCCAGCGCACACCCGAGGGAGGATTCCGCATCAAGGACCTGAGCAAGCTGGGGACGACGGTCAACGGCGTCCCGCTCCCCCAGAGCTTGGAGACCACGGACGGCGGCGTGCGCGACCTCGACCGCTGGCAGCCGCTGCCCGACAAGGCACGGATCGGCCTCGCCGGCGTGATCTATCTCGATTTCGAGAGGCTCGCTCCCGCATGACGACGCTCTACCTCGCCCGTCTGGCCTTCGTGGTAGCCCTGGTCCTGGTCACCGCCGTGCTGCTGGCGCTCGCCTTCCGGGAGAAGAAGTAGTGGCGGCGGGTGCGAGGCACCCCCTGGCGGCGGCCGGCAGCGATCCCGGCCGCGAGCGGGAGAACAACGAGGACCGCGTCCTCTGCGATGCCGAGCGGGGGATCTACGCCGTCGTCGACGGCGTGGGCGGCGAGTCGGGAGGAGAGATCGCGGCGCAGACCGCGGTCGAGATCCTGCGCGCCCGCCTCTCCCGGCGGACCACCGACGCCGCCCGCCTGATCCGCGAGGCGATCGCCCTCGCCAACAAGCAGATCTACGAGCAGGCGCAGGCCAATCCGGCCCTCGCCGGCATGGCCTGCGTGCTCACCGTCGCCGTGGTGGACGGCGCGCGGGCGACGATCGGCCACGTGGGGGACAGCCGGTTCTACCTGCTCAGGCGGGGCGATGCCGGCGGGGAGATCCGGAAGGTCACCCGCGACCACTCCCCCGTCGGCTCGCGCGAGGACGCGGGCGAGATCTCCGAGGCCGAGGCGATGAGCCATCCGCGGCGCAACGAGATCTTCCGCGACGTGGGCTCCGCCCCCCACGAGCCGGACAAGGAGGGATTCATCGACATCGTCCAGATCCCCTTCGAGCCGGACTCGGCGCTGCTGATCTGCAGCGACGGCCTCTCGGACCTGGTGACCGCGCAGGCGATCCTCGCCGCGGTCGAGGCCAACGCCGCCGACCCCAAGGCCGCCGTCCAGGCGCTGATCGACGCGGCCAACCAGGCGGGGGGCAAAGACAACGTCTCGGTGGTGCTGGTCGAGGGGGAGCGATTCGCCGCGGCCCGCAAGACGGCGCGGCCGGGAGTGCGCGGCGCGGCCGTGGCCGCGAGCGCCTCGCGCCCCGGGGCGGGCTCCCGGCTCCTCCGCGCCTTCGCCAGCCGGCCGGCCTTCCTCCTCTATGGCCTGATCCTCGGCGTCTGCGGTTTCGCCGCCTTCGCCGCTTTCGGCCAGGGGCTCTTCAATCTGGGGAAGGGTCCCCGCGCGGCCTCCTCCGACGTGCTGCGGGTGGGAACCGGCGGGATCGCCACCATCGGCCAGGCGCTCGCCCAGGCCGGCGCCGGGCAGACGGTCGAGGTGCCCCCCGGCACCTACCGCGAGGCCATCCAGCTCGCCGACGGCGTCGCGCTCGTCAGCCTCGTGCCGCGGGGGGCCGTGATCCTGCCGCCGGCGGGGAGCAGCGCGCCGGCGGTGAGCGCCCAGGGGATTTCGGACGCCCGCTTCGCGGGGTTCCGCATCGCGGGAGATCCCCAATCCCCGCTGCAGGTGGGCCTACGCCTCGCCGACTCCGAGGTCGACGTCGAGGGGATCGAGATCACCGGCGCCCAGACGGCGGGGATCGACGCCGCCGGGGCCGACCGCTCGTCGATCCGCGCCTGCTTCCTGCACGACAACCCGGGCGGCGGCGTGCTGGTCGAGGAGAGCGCCGCGCCGCGGCTGCTCAACAACCTGATCGCCGGCAACGGCCGGGCGCCGGGCGCGGCCGCGCGTCCCGGCGTCGAGGTGCACGGCGCGGCCCGGCCGGAGCTGGTGGAGAACCGCTTCGCGGCCAACGGCGGCGGCGGCGTCTGGCTCCCCTCGGCGGAGCGCGGGGACGAGATCTTCGCCTGGAACTCCTTCGCCGGGGCGGGCCGGCCTGAGGCCGTCCGCGTGGCCGCGCCGCCCAGGCCGCCGGCCCAGGGACCGAACCACGGATGATGACCGCGCAGCAGGTGGGCCGCTTCGAGCTCCGCGACTTCCTCGGCCGCGGCGCGATCGGCGACGTCTACCTGGCCTGGGACCCCCAGGAGCAGCGCGAGGTGGCGCTCAAGGTGGTGCGGGCCACCCGCACCGATCCGGACATGCTGCAGGCCGAGAAGAACGGCGTGGCGCTCCAGGAGCAGCTCGCGCGCGTGGCGCCGCAGGTGGCGGCCGTCTACGAGTGGGACGAGGACGCAACCTTCTTCTGGGTCGCCATGGAGTACGTGGCCGGCACCGACCTCTCGCAGCGGCTCTCCCGCGGCCCCCTCCCCGAGGATCACGCCGCCTCGATCGCCTGCCAGCTCTGCGAGATGCTGGAGGCCTGCCACAACTTCTCCGCCGAGGTCGGCGGGCGCAAGGTCTACGGCATCGTCCACGGCGACATCAAACCGGAGAACATCCGCCTGCAGGACGGCGACCGCGTGCGGGTGCTCGACTTCGGCATCGCCAAGCTGCTGTCGCAGACCCGCAAGTTCACCGTCAACCTCTTCGGCAGCCTTCCCTACACGCCGCCCGAGCGGCTCGACCGTGGCGGCGTGGACCGCCATTCGGACCTCTGGGCGGTGGGGGTCGTCCTCTACATCATGGTCGCCGGCTACTCGCCGTTCGACGGCGACGATCCCGAGGAGATCGAGGGGAAGATCCGCCGCGGCACGCCGCCGCGACCGCTGCCGGACGCCGTCGCGCCGGGGCTGCGGAAGATCATCGGCCGCAGCCTCGAGTTCCAGGTGGCCCGCCGCTACCAGACCGCGGCCGAGATGAAGGCCGACCTCGAGGCCTGGGGGGAGGGAAAGCCCCTGCCGAGCGAGCTGCCGCGCCCGGCGGCCCCGGGCGAGGACCTCAGCGCCACGCGCCGCACCTCCCGGCCGCTGGACGGTTCTCCCGGCAAGTCTCTCGACGAATCGGGATCGTTTCGCGGCTCGGAGACCCGGCGCACGGGCGAGCCGGCCGTGGCTCCTCCCCCATCGCCGGTTTCCTCCGCAGGGGCCACGGCCGCCACAGCCCCCACGATGATGCCGGCCGAGCCGCCGCCCGCCCCGCCGCCCGCCCGTCGCCGGCGCTTCCCGCTCCAGGGCGCGGGGCTCGTCTTCCTGCTCGTCGCCTGCATCCTCCTCGCCTCGCAGGTCTGGGTGCGCAGCGAGGCGGCCACCATGCGGCACGACCTGGTGGCCCAGCCCTCCCCCGACCTCGATAACCTGTGGGGCCGCTACCGCAAGCTGGCGCCGTTCGGCCTGATCCCCGGCTCGGGGCTGGGCGACGTGCACGACGAGCTGCGGAGCGCCCTGCTGAAGTCGGCCGACCGCGTCCTCAACGGCTACCGGGGGGACGAGCCGAGCTCGACGGTGAAAGGCTGGCAGAAGGCGCACGACCGCCTGCAGGCCGCCGTCGATCTCGATTACCACGACCGCCCGACCCGGGCGAAGCTGCTCTACGCCCAGGGGCACCTGGACCGCATCGACGCCCAGTCGCTGCGGGCCAAGGGGGAGAAGAACGAGGCGCATCAAAAGGTCCGCGACGCCGTTGACGAGTTCCAGGACGCGGCGAAGCTCGCCCCCGACTGGCCGGACCCCTACCTCGGCCTCGCCCACGTCTACGCCTACGAGCAGCCCGATCTGAAGCAGCTCGAGGCGTCGCTGGACGAGCTCGAGCGCCGCGGCTACCCCATGGGCCGCCGCGAAAAGGCGGTGCTCGCCGACGGCTACCGGATGCAGGCGGAGCAGATCCTCGTCCAGTCCCAGGCAGCGAAGGGGACCGACCAGGAGACGGAGCTGCTGGAGAAGTCCCGCGACACGTTCACCGAGGCGATCGGCCTCTACCGCCAGGCGAACGGCTTCGCCAACGCCAGGGCCAACATGGCGAGCGCTGCGGAGGAGCTGCGCGGCATCCTCGGCCGGCTCGAGGAATTGGGGATCCATTGATTGGGAATCCATTGACTGGGAATCGATCGACATGGCCGTGACCCGCAGCACCGCCGCCGACCGCCGGCAGCAGGAGACCTCCACGCTCAAGCGGCCGGGCTTCGCCGTGCAGGGACTCCCCGGCGCTCCTTCTCGCAACCTGGAGGGGCTGCTGCTCGCCGCGGCGGCGCTGGTCGTCCTCCTCGGCCTCACCCTGGTCTATCTCGCCATGGTCAAGCCGCTGGCGGATCTCGAGCCGAAGCTCGCCGCGGGCGCGATCGTGAACCTGAACGACCTCAGGAGCGCCGAGCAGCTCCTGCCGGTGCTCGACGTTTTCGACAGCTCGGCCGAGAGATCGTTCATCGCCCAGGAGATCTGGCAGCGGGCGCACCAGGGGGACCTGCCCAACGTCGGCGAGATCGAGCGCATCCGCGTCCCGGCCGCCACGATCGAGAAGGACCGCCGGCTGACCAGCCTGCGGGAGCGGCTCGACGCCCGGCGCGCGGCGGGCCCACAGGCGGCGGGCACACAGGCGGCGGGCACACAGGGGGACCTCTCGATCCCCCTCTTCTCCCTCCAGCAGTTCCGCCAGGTCAAGCCGCGGCTCGTCGTGCGCTCCCCGGGGCAGTTCCGCTCCTCGTTCTGGCTCTGGTCGGCCGTCTTCCTGCTCTCCTTCGCCGCCGTCCACGTCGCCTGGCGGCTGCGGCGGTTCGCCGGGGACGAGCTGATCCTGCCGGCGCTGCTGCTGCTGGCCGGACTCGGGCTGATAATGATGGTGAGCGTCCGCGATCCGCTGCGCGACCTGCCGCTCTACCGGGGCTTCGCGGAGGGGGTCCTGTTCGGCGCCGCCCTGCTCTTCGCGGCGAGCCTGTTCGACTTCGAGCGCTCGCCGCTCAAGCGGATGAGCCTCGCTCCCCTGCTCGCGGCCTTCCTGCTCTCCGGCGTGCTGATCGTCTTCGGCAGCGGCCCGGGCGGCAGCGACGCCAAGGTGAACCTCTTCGGCTGGCAGCCGGTCGAGGCGATCAAGATCCTGGTCGTCCTCTTCCTCGCCGGCTACTTCTTCGACCGCTGGGAGTTCCTGCGCGAGCTGCGGGAGACGCGCGCCGGCTTGCCGCGGGCGTTGAGCATCCCCAAGCTGGAGTACCTGCTGCCGCCGCTGCTCGCGATTGGCCTGGTTCTCCTTTTCTTCTTCCTGCAGCGTGACCTCGGGCCGGCGCTCATCCTCTCCTTCCTCTTCCTGACGCTCTACTGCGTCGCCCGCGGCCGGCCCTCGATGGCGCTCCTCGGCACGGCGCTGGTCGCCCTGGCCTTCGCCTTCGCCTACAAGATCGGCTACCCCGCCACGGTGACCGGGCGGCTCAACATGTGGATCTCGCCGTGGGACAACTCCTTCCGCGGCGGCGACCACCTGGCGCAGGGGCTCTGGTCGATGGCGGGCGGCGGGCTGACCGGCACCGGCCTGGGCCTGGGCCAGCCGCAGCGCGTGCCCGAGATCCACACCGACCTGGTGCTCGCGGCGGTGGGCGAGCAGCTCGGCTTCCTCGGCCTGCTCGCCGTCGTCGCCCTCTATGCCCTCCTCGTCTGGCGGGGCTTCCGGGCGGCGTTCCGCTCCGGGGCGACCTACAGCTTCTTCCTGGCGCTGGGGCTCTCGCTGCTGATCGCCATCCAGATCCTGCTGATCGCCGGCGGCATCTTCGACGTGCTCCCCCTCTCCGGCGTGGTCTCGCCGTTCCTCAGCTCCGGCCGCACGGCGATGCTCGCCAACTTCCTGATCTTCGGGATCATCCTCGGCATCTCGGCCCGCGCCGGCTCCGGCGCCGGCATCAACACCAGCGCCGAAGAGCCGTCCACGGCCTCCACCCGCCGCTTCTACGGCGCCGCGCGGTGGGCCGCCGTCGCGCTCGGCGTCGTGCTCGCCGCGATCGTCCTGCGGGCGGCGCAGGTCCAGGTCTTCCAGTCCGATCGCTTCCTCGCCCGCGGCGCGCTGACGCTCCAGGGGGACGGCTACCGCCGGTTCGAGTACAACCCGCGGCTGGTGGACATCGCCCAGGGGTTCCCCCGCGGCGACATCCTGGACCGCAACGGCGTGCTCCTCGCCACCACCGATCCGGCCCAGATCGAGAAGAACCGCGCCGTGCTGGAGCGCCTGGGAGCGACCCTCCCGGCGGCGGACGAGCGGCAGGCGCGCGGCCACCGGTACTACCCGTTCGGCGGCAAGACCTTCCACCTGCTGGGGGATCTCAACGAGCGGACCAACTGGGCGGCGACCAACACCTCCTACGCCGAGCGCGACTCGCGCATCCGCCTCCAGGGGTACGACGACTTCGCCGGCGTCGCCGACGTGCGGCAGCCCAACGGCAGGATCACCCGCGAGATCCGGCTCGACTACGGCGAGCTGCATCCCCCTGCTGCGCCACCGCTGGCAGCCGGACCATCCGGCGGTGCGGCGGATCCTCGACCGCGACCGCACGCTGCGGCTGACGATCGACGTCCGGCTCCAGCTCCGGGCCGCCGACGTCCTGGAGAAGTACGCCCGCCAGGGGGGCTTCGGCGGCGCCGCCGTGGTGCTCGACCCGGCGACCGGCGACCTCCTCGCCTCGGTGAGCTACCCGTGGCCGGCGCGGCTGCCGGTGGATGTCGCGGCGGACGCGGCGAATACGGCCACGAGCCACACGCTGATCGACCGCGCCCGCTACGGGATCTATCCGCCCGGCTCGACCTTCAAGATGGTCACCGCCATGGCGGCCCTGCGGAAGAATCCGCAGCTCGCCAGCCAGCCCTTCACCTGCAAGCTCCTGCCCGACGGCCGGGTGGGCAACTTCGTCAAGGGGTGGGGACGGCCGGTCCGCGACGATCCCACGGACCGGGCGCCGCACGGCGCGGTCAACCTGGAGAAGGGGATCGTCGTCTCCTGCAACGCCTACTTCGCGCAGCTCGGCGCCTACGCGGTGGGGCCGGAGGCGCTGCTCGAGACGGCGAAGGCGCTCGGCATCTCGGTGGCGCGGCCGAACACCCCGAAGCAGCTCAAGGACGCCCTGCCCCAGGCCGCCTATGGCCAGGGGCAGGTGGTGGCCACCCCCTTCCAGATGGCCCGCGTGGCGGCGACGCTCGCCAATGGCGGCGCCATGCAGGAGGGGCACTGGGTGACCGGCGAGAGCAACTCGCGGCGGTCGCAGCCGGCGCGGGTGCTGGAGCCGAGCCTGGCGGCGGTCCTCGGCCGCGCCATGCGCCGCGTGGTGACCGAGGGGACGGGAGCGCGCTACCTCGCCGGCGTCTCCCCGCCGATCGCCGGCAAGACCGGCACGGCCGAGGTCCAGGACAAGGGCTCGCACTCCTGGTTCATCGGCTACGCCCCCTATGAGACGCAGACCGGCCGCAGGATCGCCTTCGGCGTCATCGTCGAGCACGGCGGCTACGGCGGCCGGCTCGCCGCGCCCGCCGCGGGCGAGATCGTGCAGGCCGCCGCGCAGCTCGGCGTGCTGCGGCAGCAACCCTGAGGACACCCGATGAACGACATGATGGGAAAGATGCGCGACCTGTTGAAGCCCTGGATGAAGGGGAGCTCGCCGCTGGAGATCCGCCGCGCCGTTCTCGACGACGTCGAGAGCCACGTGGTGGCCGTCGGCGAGGGCAAGCGGATCTTCCCGCACAACCGCCTGCGCCTCCACCTGCTGACGCCCGATCCGGACGAGCGCGTGCGGTTCGAGGCGGTGGTCCGCGAGGGGTGGGACCTCAAACGGGAGATCGCCGAGCGCCTCGCCGACCGCGGCTGCCCGGTGCCCTCCGGCTTCGACGTGGAGGTGGCGTTCGACGACGAGGCCCACCCCCGCTTCGGCGAGCGCCGCTTCTACGTCGAGTACCTGAACCAGGAGGTCGCCGCCGTTGCCCCGGCCACGACTTCCACCGCAGATACCGGCGCGGCGGGCGGCGGCGCGGCGCTCACCGCGCGCCCCACCCTGGAGCTGACGGTGCTCAAGGGGACGGCGACGCAGCGCGTCTACGACCTCGAAGGCCCCCGCGTCTTCCTCGGCCGCCTGGAGGAGGTGGTGGACCCCGACGGCCGGGTGCGCCGCCGCAACGACGTCGCCTTCCTCGAGGCGGGAGAGATCAACTCCACCGTCTCGCGCGAGCACGCCCGTATCGCCTGGGACGCCGAGAGCGGCGGTTACTGGCTGCGCGCCGAGCAGAACGCCTCCGGCACCCGCATCTACCGCGCCGGCCGCACCATCGACGTCAGCTCCCACGACCGCCGGGGCGTGCGCATCCAGCCGGGAGACGAGATCTATCTCGGCCGCGCCTGCGTCAAGGTGACGATGCAGGAGTGACGATGCAGGAACAGGAAGTGGCGCCTTGTTGTCACCTTTTGCCCCTCGGACGCACTGATTATGGTAACCGCCTCCCTTGCAGCCCCGAGGCGTGTTACCCTGCTGCATAAAGTTGCGTCTGAATCGGTGTACCGTGAAACTTTGGGTGAGAGGACCATTGGGGGTCCCATCGCCCTCATGGAGGGATTTCCGATGTCTCGATCCATTGTTCGTCGCCTGACGGTCGCCATCGTCACGGTGGCCGTCCTTGGTCTCGCCCTGCCCGCGTCGGCCGCCACCGGCCGGCAGCACGCCGCCAAGGCTCCCGCGGTTTCCGGCTCCAGCCTCGTCGACCAGTTTCTGATCTGGGTCGGCAGCTTCTGGTCCGGACCGGAGGCTCAGGGACAGAGAGTCCCTGCGAAGGCGCTCACCCCTCCTTCGGGGTCTGGGTCGGGTGGCTTCACACCCCTCATCAACCTGGACCGGGGCGCCCAGATCGATCCCAACGGAGGTTCGTAGATTCCGGCTGCTCGCGTAGATTCGTCACAGTAGAAGAAACTGTGCGATAATTACGAGACATTTGTTTTTCTAGTGGGAGGGTTCGATGGCTGAAGCAGAGCGAGATATTCACCCCAGCCCTGCCGAGTTGGATCGTTTTTTGCTCGGGGATATGTCCCCGCGTCAAGCCGCGCCCGTGCTCGCCCATCTGCTTCATGGCTGCAACTACTGCCGGACCCATATGGAGCCCCTGGCTTCGGCGATGTTCGGTATCGGTGCAAGGGCCCCGGAACCTTCTCTGGAATCGGGGGCCGAATACGATTTTCCACTCTTCAAAGCCTTCTCGACCGCCCGCCGTTACGCCGCGGCCCTGGCAGAGGAGAACGCTGGAGACCGCCAGGCCGCGGTGGCCCCGGTGCTCAAGGAAGTCTCTCCCTCCGAGATCTCCAGTAACGCCCGGGCGGAACGGGACTGGGCTCGCTGCGAAAGGCTCATCGAAAGTTGCCGGGCTCTTCGTCATAGCGATCCGGAAACCCTTGTCATGACCGCCACGTTGGCCGTGGCAATGGCAGAACGGCTCGACCCCGGCTTTTCAGGGGCTGCCGCGCGCGCCGATCTCCAGGCTTGCGCCCTGGCGGAACTGGGCAATGCGCGGCGAATCGCGGACGACCTCGCGGGCGCCGAATCCGATCTTTCCCAAGCGGTCGCTCGTGCCGCGCAGGGGACCGGCGATCCCTTGCTCCTGGCGCGCCTCATGGACCTGACCGCTTCCCTTTACACCGACCAGCGCCGCTTCGAGGAGGCGCGCCAACTGCTCGACGCGGTTTACTCCATCCATGAGAGAGAAGGGGACCGGCACTCGGCAGGACGCGCCCTGATCAGCAAGGCCTATTCCGCCAACTATGCCTTCGAGGTTGAAGAGGCGGTCCAGCTCTTCAGTCAGGGACTCGGCCTGATCGATCCCGCCCGCGACCCCAAGCTGGCCATGATCACGATCCACAACTTCATCTGGTCGCTCGTCGAATGCGGACAGGCGGTCCTGGCCGACCAGTTGTTCGAGCACAGCCGCCCGCTCGTCTCCACTTACGTCGAACGGCTGGACGCCCTCAAGGCGACATGGCTGGAGGGTCGCATCGCCGCGGGTCTCGGGGACGATACGCGCGCCGAGCAGAGGTTCCGTGAGGCGCGGACGAGCTTTGAAGAGGTCAGGATGCCCTATGACGTGGCTCTGGTATCCCTCGACATGGCGGCCCTCTGGCTACGCTCGGGCCGGACCACCGAAATCATGGACCTGATGGACGAAACCATCACGATCTTCCGTTCCCGAGGGATTCGCCGTGAGGCGATCGGCATGCTGCTCGTGGTCCGCGAGGCGTTCCAGAAGCGGCAGATGACAGAGGCGCTCCTGCGAACGGCGGCCGCCGAGTTGCTGCGGCTCGAGGATTCCCCCGCCCGGCGGGGCCGCGTTTCCAGCTAGCTCTTCTCCGGTGTCCTGCTTCCACCCCGGGGCCCGCGGCCCCGGGGTTTCGTGTTTTCAGGGGGATCTTCGAGAGGCGGCTCCGGCGGCGAGGGGACCGGCGCGGCCGGCGCTCCGGACAGGGCGGCGCGGACGGCGTTCTGGATCATCCGCTCCAGCTCCTGGGAATCGACGGGCGGGCTCGGCGGCGGCGAGGGCTGGGGGCCGAACCCGAGCTTCTGGAACCGCCGCAGGAACTCGTCCATCACTACCGCGTCGGTCGAAGGCCGGTTCTCCGGATACAGAGTCTGGAAGAAGACGCTCGGCTCCACCTCCAGAGCCCGCAGGACCGCCAGGACGTGACGGAACTTCAGCTCCATCCGCCCGGTCAGCACCTGGCTGACGTATCCGGGTCCCGCTCCCAGCTTCTGGTCGAGATCCTTCCGCGTCAGGCCGGCCGCCTGCATGACCGTCTCCAGCAACTTCGTCGCCCGCCGCACCTCGTCATCGATTGTCATACTCTGAGCCTACTACAACACTGAATTCTGCTAAAGAGGCACTTCCGGAACAGACCGGAACGGCAATTCCCAGATGTATTCACGTCTCGCAATGTCTTCGCGGCTCAGGCTTCCGGCGCGGCGACCGCCCGCGCCTCGCGCAGGAGATCCTCGCCGAGGATCTCGCGGCGCCAGCCGCTGAGCTCGCGCGGCAGGCGGGGCTCGGGCTTGCCGACGTTGAGCCGCAGCAGGGCGTCGAGGATGCGGCGGGGAGCGAGGATCTCGGGCGGCACGTTGAGCTCCGCCGCCCGCTCCCGCACCCGCTCGCGCAGGCGGTTCTCGACCTCGCGGAAGGCCGGCGAGAAGGGCTTGCCCGAGATCCGTTGCGGCAGCTCCGACTCCGGCCGCTCCTCCGCCCGCTCGAGGAGCTGGAGCCAGGTGGCGCTGTCCCGCGCTCCCTGCCGGGGATCGAAGGACGGCAGCCGCTGGAGGTCCCGCGCCACCTTCGGCCGGCGGGTGGCGAGGTCGAGGAGCAACCCTTCCTTCAGCACGAAGTTGCGCGGCAGGTCGCGCTTGCGCGCCTCTTGGTCGCGCCAGGCCGCCAGGATCTGCAGGGCGCCGAGCTGCCGGCGGTCGAGCCGGCCGGCCCCCTTGATGCGCAGGTAGGCGGTCTCGTCCTCCTCCGCGAAGCGGGAGGTGTCGAGCAGGGCGGCGGAGTCCTCGAACACCCAGGCGAGACGCCCCAGGGACTCGAGCTCGCCCGCCAGATGCTCGTAGAGGGGGATGAGGAAGGCCACGTCCTCGGCGGCGTAGGCGAGCTGCCCGGCCGAGAGCGGACGGGCGATCCAGTCGGTGCGGGTCTCCTCTTTGGCGAGCTCGACCCCCAGGCAGGCCGCCACCAGCCTCTGGTAGCTCAGGAAGGCCCCCTTGCCGGTGAAGGCCCCGGCGATCTGGGTGTCGAAGAGCGGCGCCGGGAGCACGCCGAGGGCGCGGTAGAAGACCTCGATGTCCTCGCTCGCCGAATGCAGCACCTTGACGCCGGGCGAACGGAAGACCTCCCCGAGCGGCGACAGGTCGCGCGCGGCCAGGGGATCGACCAGCCAGGAGGCGCGGCCGTCCGAGACCTGGATCAGCCCCAGGCGATGGTAGAAGGTGTTGGTGCGGACGAACTCGGTGTCGAGCCCCAGGACAGGGGCCGCGACCCATCGCCCGGCGGCCTCGGCCAGGGCATCGTCGGTATCGAGGAAGGTGAAGGCGCGCGGATCGTCCGTCATGGGCGGGGATTGTACAGAAACCGGCAAATTCCGGCGGAGAAATCCGGTGGATCGACGCGCGTAAGGCCGCTATATTGACGGCATGGCACTGGCGCGCGAACGAATGATCGACCGCATGCTGGCGAGCGATTCCGCCTACGATGGGCGTTTTCTGACCGGCGTGCTCACCACCGGCATCTACTGTCTCCCTTCCTGCCGGGCCCGCAAGCCCAAGCCGGAAAACGTGCGCTTCTTCGACAACCCGGAGTCGGCGCTCCAGGCCGGGCTGCGCCCCTGCAAGCGCTGCCGGCCGGACGACTTCTACCGCGGGCACGACCCGGACCAGGAGATCGTCGAAGGTCTGGTCGGAAGGATGCAGCGGGATCCCGCCGCCTTCACCGGGGTCGAGGAGCTCGAGCGCCTCTCGGGGCTGGGCTCCTCGAAGCTCCACGAGCTGTTCCGGCTCCACTTCCACACCACCCCCGCCCAGGTCCTCGCCCGCGCCCGCGTGGAGGCCGCCCAGCGGCTGCTCCTGGCGACCGACCGCTCGGTGGCCGACATCGCCTTCGAGGTGGGCTACGAGGGGCTCTCGACGTTCAACGAGAACTTCCGGCGCCTGGCGGCGATGAGCCCGGTCGAGTACCGGCGGCTGCTCGGCGCCTCCACGTTCCGCATCGATCTCCCCCCCTCCTACTCGCTGGGACCCTCCCTGGAGTACCTGGGGCGGGACGCGGCGAGCCTCACGATCAGAGTCCAGGGGCGGAGCCTCGCCACGGGGCTGCGGCTCGGCGGCGGCGCCCCCGCCGTCCTGCGGGTCGAGATCGGCTCCGATGCGGTCCAGGCGGTCCTGGAATCGACGGGGCCGCTCCCGGCCGACGCGGCGGCGCGGGCGCACGGCCATCTGCTCCGCCTGCTGGGTCTCCACCGCGATCCCGGTCCGTTCGAGCGGCGGGTCGCCGCCTCCCCCCGCCTCGCGCCTCTGATCGCGGGCCGGCAGGGGCTCCGCATCCCGCAGGTCCCGGACGCCTTCGACGCCCTGGCCTGGGTGATCGTCGGCCAGCAGATCACGCTGTCGTTCGCCTTCACCCTGCGCGAGCGGCTGGTGCGGCTCGCCGGCGCCCCCGCGGGCGGCGGGCTCTACGCCCCGCCCACCGCCGAAGCGGTGGCCAACCTGGAGGTCGAGGCGCTCACCGCGGAGCAGTTCTCGCGCCGCAAGGCCGAGTACCTGATCGGCGCCGCCCGCCTCGCCGCCTCCGGCGGCCTGGCGCTCGACCGTCTGGGCGCCGGCTCGGCCGTCCACATGGAGTCCGAGCTGCTCGCCGTGCGGGGGCTGGGCCCCTGGTCGGCCCACTACCTGATGATGCGCTGCTTCGGCTTCGAGGACTGCCTGCCGGTCGGCGACGCCGGCCTGGTGAAGGGCCTCCAGCGGTTCTTCGACCTCCCCGCCCGGCCGGACGCGAACGGGACCCGCGAGCTGATGCAACCCTTCGCTCCCTACCGGAGCTGGGCCACCTTCCACCTCTGGCAAAGCCTAAAGGATTGAACCATGACGACCTACTACACCAGCACCCTGGAAAGCCCCTGCGGTCCCCTGCTCTGCGTCGTCGACGAGACGGGCGCCGTGGTCCGCGTCGAGTTCGTCAACGGACGTGAATCCCTGAAGATCACCGGCCGGATGCGGGAGCAGGGGATCGAGCTCGTCGAGGACGCCGAGGACACCGGCCGCACGGCCGGGCTGCGCCGGCAGCTCGCCGAGTACTTCGCCGGCGAGCGCCGCGAGTTCGACCTCCGGCTCGCCCCCGAGGGCACCCCCTTCGAGCGGTCGGTCTGGGAGGAGCTGCGGCGGATCCCGTTCGGCGAGACCCGCAGCTACGGCGAGATCGCCCAGGCGATCGGCCGTCCCGGCGCCGCCCGGGCGGTGGGGCGGGCGAACGGCGCCAATCCGATCCCCATCGTCGTCCCCTGCCACCGGGTGATCGGCGCCGACGGTTCGCTCACCGGCTTCGGCGGCGGCCTGGAGGCAAAGTCCCGGCTGCTGGAGATCGAGGGCCGGCGGCTTCCCTTCTAAGGAGAGCCCGCGGTCTTCGCCGCCGCCACCAGGGTCTGGTCGACCGCCAGCGTGTAGCTCCCGGGCGGCACCTCGAACATCCCCGCCTTGCTCGCCAGCCCCACCGTGCCGATCGCCGCCGAGCCGCCGGTCCAGGCGTAGACGAGGTAGGAGGCGCCGGGAGCGGCCGGAGCAGCGCCAACGCCGTCCGGCGAGGGGACGAGCCGCAGGTCCCCCTCGCGCGGGCCGAAGACCGGCTGGTTCGCCACTACGCTCTTGTCCGTCGTCCCCCGCCCGGCCCGGTAGACGGCCAGAACGTTGAGATCCCAGACGCTCGCCCCCCCCGGGCTCGCCAGGGTGTCGACGTAGACGCGGTCGCCGAAGGTCGTGGGACTGAACCGGTTGCCGTCGTAGCGCATCTCGTTGGTCGGCCCGCTCGCCGGATCGACGTCCCAGACCGGCAGCCCGAGGTTCTCGCTGAAGGACGAATTCGAGACCACGCCGCCGACGTTGCGCGGGTGCGCCGGACTGAGCCCGGGGATCGAGTAGATGGCGGCGCCGCGCGACTCGCCGAGCGCCTCGGAGACGCCCGGCACGACGTCGTTGCCATAGAAGCGGCAGCCGTCCACCTGGACGGTCGAGCCGTTCAGAAAGAGGGCTCCCCCCCACTTCTGCGCCGAGTCGCCGGCGAAGGTGGTGCGCAGGATCCGCGCGTCCGTCTCCCGCTGCAGGGAGAGGCCTCCGCCCGCCGCGTTCAGGCCGCGGGCGGCGGAGTCGAGGACCATCGAGTCCTCCAGGTCGAGGTCGATCAGGTCCCCCTCAAGGGCGCCGCCGAAGCTGCCGCTGCCGCCGATCGAGGTCTGCGCGGCGCAGTCGGAGAAGACCACGCCCTGGATCTGGACCTGGGCGCGGTTGTCGGCGAGCGCGCCGGCCGGAGCCACCCCCTCGCCGTACATCCGGGCGGTGTCGCCGTTCGCCAGGATGCAGCCGCCGCTCACCGAGGGCGTCGCCACCCCGCTCCCCTGGAGCAGCGACCGGGTGACCACCAGCCGGGCGGGACGCCGGTTGGCGTCCCCGTCGGCCGACGAATCGGCGGAGAAGGCGGAGATCGCCCCGCCGAGGCCCCCCTGGGGGGTGGCGAGCGGCGTCTGGTTGCCCTGGAAGACCGAATTGTCGATTTCGACGTCCGCCCGGTACTCGTCCAGCGCGCCGCCGTAGACCGCCCGGTTGCCCTGGAAGAGGGAGCTCTGGACCCGCAGCGCGGTCAGGTCCTCGACGTGGACCGCGCCGCCGGTCGTCGGCTCGGGCTGGGTGCAGCAGGGGTCGGCCACGGCCTGGTTGCCGGTGAAGGTGGAGCCGGTCACCGAGACGCTGGAGCCCCGGTCCCAGTTGCCGATGGCATAGATGGCACCGCCCGCGAAGCCGGCCTGGTTGCCCTCGAAGCGGACGCCGGAGAGGCTCAAGGTGCCGTCGATCACCGCGATCGCGCCGCCGATGGACCTCGGGTTGTGCCCCGGCAGGTTGGTCCGGTTGGCGGTGAAGCCGCCCCCCTGGATCGTCGCCGTGGAGTCGCGCAGGGCGAGCGCTCCCCCCCGCAACGGCGAGGAGTTCTCCCGGAACGAGCAGCCGAGGAACGTGACGCTGGAGCCGGCCAGCGCCTTGACCGCGCCGCCGCCGGTCACCGCCGACTCGGCGCGGTTGCCCGTGAACGAGCACCGCCGGAACACCGCCTGCGCCGCCGAGAGGGTCACCCCGCCCGCCTGGTTGGCCTCCGCGCTGTAGCCGTTCTGGAAAGCGATCCCCTGGAAGGTCACCAGCCGGCCCCGCGCCGGATTCGAATTGAGGAGGCGCAGGAGCTTGCGGCCGCCGCCGCCGTCGATGGCGACCGCGGCCCCCGCCGCCGCCCGCACGGTGAACCCCTTGCCGGCGTTGTTGACGAGGAAACCGCCGGGGGGAGACGCATAGGTCCCCGCCGCCATCTCGATCACCCCGCCGTCGGCGACGCGGCTGACCGCCGCGGCGAGCGTCGGGGCGTCCCGCGGCACCCGCACCAGCCGGCTCGCCTGGGCGGCCTGCAACGCGGAGCCGGAGAGGCAGGCGGTCCAGAAGAGGAAGAGAGCGCTGAAAATTCTCGTCGTGCGCATGAAGCTCCTGCCGCCTCCAGGCGGACACCCTGAAGGAACAACCCGACGGACTGGCGGATTCCCTTATAGAGATCTTAGCATGGAGCAGGGTGCTCCACAAACGCCGCGGTCTCCATCTGCACGGTGATGTGATGGATGCCGAAGCGTTGGTGGAGGGTGGAGCGGATCTCGCCGAGGACGTCGCAGTCGAACCGGCGGTCCTCCACCACCACGTGGGCGGAGAGGGACTCCATGCCGCTGGTGATCGTCCAGACGTGGAGGTCGTGGACCTCGATCACCCCGGACACCCCCTCGAGAGCGCTGTGGACCTCGTTGACGTCGATGTGCGCCGGCGCGCTCTCCATCAGCACCCCGGTCGCCTCCTTGAGCAGCGACCAGGCCGAGTAGATCACCAGCAGGGAGATCAGCACCGAGGCCACCGGGTCCGCCCACTGCCAGCCGAAGCCCCAGATCAGGGCACCGGCCACGATCGCCTGGACGGTCCCCAGGGCGTCGGTGAGCACGTGCAGCCAGACGCCCCGCATGTTCAGGTTCTCGTCGCGCCCCTGATGGAGGATGGCGAGCGCCGCCAGGTTGACCAGCAGGCCGCCGGCGGCGATCCCCATCATCCCGGGGGCGTCCACCGCCTCCGGACGGCCGAAGCGGTGGATGGCCTCGACCATCACCAGGATCGAGATCGCCACCAGGGTCGCCCCGTTGGCCAGGGCGGCCAGGATCTCCAGCCGGTGATAGCCGTACGTCTGCCGGGCGGTCCGCGGGCGCTGGGCCATCGACATGGCGAACATCGAGAGGCCGAGGGCGGCGGCGTCCGAGAGCATGTGCCCGGCGTCCGCCAGCAGCGCCAGCGAGCCGGTGAGCCAGCCGCCCACCGCCTCGGCCACCATGTACAGGAGGATCAGCCCGAGCGTCCATGCCAAGCGGGTGCGGCTCCCTCCGGCTCCGTGGGAATGGCCGTGGGCATGACCGTGGGAATGGGCATGGGAAGGATGGGCGTGGGAGTGGGCGGCGCTCATACGGTCAGCAAGAGTAGCAAAAGACGGCCCGCGGTGGATGCGAACATTGAAATACGTAAAATAGTTTGCGCTCTCTTTTCCGGGGGAGTAGCATCGGTTCATGGTCGCCGCTCCGGCGGCGGCCACCCGCCCGCGAGCGGCCCCGCCTTGGTGGGCTCCGCCCGCTTGACTCTATAGCCGCGCGGTCCTCTCGCGCGGCGATACCGGTCCCCGGGCCGGTCCGGATTCGTCCTCATGGACCCACTGGACCGGTGCCGCGCCCGCGGCCTTCCGGGGGCCGGATTGTTATTTACCGGGGAATCCTCCTTCCGGCGCCAGTCCCCTCTCTTCCAGGATCAGCCGCGTCCGGCGCTCGAAGTACCCCAGCTCCAGCCCTACCGGGTAACGGTGCGGATTGACGAAGCGCTTGACGCCGCCGTGGAAGCGGCCGAGCTGCTCGCGGACACGGCGGCGGATCGCCTCCAGGTCCGGCGGCTCGTAGACCCGAACCCCCCGCCGGAAGACCGGCACCAGCAGGTCCTCCCCCTCCGCTCCGGGCGGGATCGCCTTGCGCCGCGTCATGTCCAGGGGATCGACCATCGTCGGCTCCGCCGGCAGCCCGCGAAGCTCGTCGTAGATCACGTCGCCGGTGAATTCCCCGCCGAGGCGGAAACGGCGCACCTGCTGGATTCCGGGGTTGGTCGTCTTCGCCGCCTGCTCGGAGACCTTCACCCGGTCTTCCCATTCCCCTCCCGGCTCGCGCACCGCCGTCAGCTTGTAGACACCGCCGAGCGCCGGATCGCCGAAGGCGGTGACCAGTCGGGTGCCCACCCCCCAGACATCGATCGCCGCCCCCTGCCGCTTGAGCTCGGCGATCAGCGTCTCGTCGAGATCGTTGCTGGCCAGGACCCGCGCCTCGGGGAAGCCCGCCTCGTCGAGGAGGCGGCGCGCCTCCCGGCTCAGCCAGGCGAGGTCCCCGGAGTCGAGGCGGACGCCGATCATCTCGTGCCCGCGCTCGCGCAGCCGGCGCCCCACCTCCACGGCGTGGCGCACCCCCTCCAGCGTGTCGTAGGTATCCACCAGGAAGACGCAGTTGTTCGGCAGCGCTTCGGCGTAGGCCGCGAAGGCCTCCAGCTCCGAATCGAACGACAGCACCCAGCTATGGGCGTGCGTCCCCTTGACCGGAATGCCGTAGACCTTGCCCGCCAGCAGGTTCGAGGTGCCGTCGCAGCCGCCGGCATAGGCCGCCCGCGCCGCGGCGAGCCCGCCGTCGATCCCCTGCGCCCGCCGCAGGCCGAACTCCAGGATCGAATCGTCGCCCGCCGCCAGCCGCAGCCGCGCCGCCTTGGTGGCGATCAGGGTCTGGAAGTTGATCAGGTTGAGCAGCGGCGTCTCCAGGAGCTGGGCGGCGGGCAGCGGTCCGGTCACCCGCACCAGCGGCTCCTGGGCGAAGACCACCGTCCCCTCCGGAACGGCGTCCAGGTCGCAGCGGAAGCTCAAGCGCCGCAGATGATCGAGGAACCCCGGCTCGAAGAGCGGCGCGCCGTCGTTCCCCGCCAGACCGGCCAGGTACTCCAGGTCGTCCTCCTGGAATCGCAGATTCTCGATGTACTCGATCGCCGGCCCGAGCCCGCAGGCCACGGCGAAGCCGCCGCCGAACGGATTCCTGCGGAAGGAGAGATGGAAGCACGCCTCCCTCTCCGCCCTCCCCGACTTCCAGTAGCCGCAGGCCATGGTGAGCTGGTAGAGATCGGTGAGCAGCGCGAGGGAGTCGCGGTAGACGCGGTCGAGATGGCTCAAGTAGATGTTCTCCTGTGACGGCACGCTTTGCAAACAAGATGCAAAATGTCGCCTGACTAGCGTCGAATGAATACGTAGGCCCCCGGAAGCACTGCTTTCCTTGTAGTAGCTTCTCAAGCTCAGAATAGGACCTCCGGCTGGTCCTGAGTATCCTCCCGTCTGGAGAGGCTCTCCCAAAGGCCAACAATTGAGCTCTAACCTTCCTCACGCCAACGAACCGCTACTATAATGGCTTTAGCGGTCGTGACTGGAGGACGGTACATGGACGGGCTTTCACTCGAGACGCCCGAGCAGGCCAGCAGGAAGCTGGCTGCCCGGGCCAAGGCGCTACGGCTGGCCAGGGGTTGGAAGCGGAGCACTCTGGCCGAGCGGTCCGGGGTCAGTCTGGCCTCCCTGCGGCGCTTCGAGGAATCGGGCAAGGTATCGCTCCAGAACCTGCTCGAGCTCGCCTTTGCCCTCAACCGGCTGGATGATTTCGATTCCCTGCTGCAGCCCCCGCGCGCGGCATCGCTCGCCGAGCTCGAGGTGGCGGAAAAGCGGCCGGTGCGCAAGAGAGGCCGGATTTGAAGAAGCTGGAGGTGCGCCTCCGCCGCGAGCCCGGCGAGGAGCGCATCGTCGGCCAGTTGGCGGAGCCCGGACCGCGGGCTGGCGGGCCGGTGGTTTTCGAGTACGACCCCGCCTTCCTGCGCGATCCTCTCTGGCTGTCCCCCTTCAAGCTGCCGCCGCAGAGCGGTCTGGTCGAGCACCGCGATCTCGCCTTCGGCCCCATCTTCGGTCTCTTCGACGACTCGCTGCCCGATGGCTGGGGGCTGCTGCTCATGGACCGGTTCTTCCAGCAGCGAGGCTCGGCCCTCGCCGAGGTGTCGGTGCTGGACCGGCTGGCCTATCTCGGCACCCGGACCATGGGGGCGCTCACCTATCACCCACCGGCCACCCCCGCGGACTCTTCGGCGCAAAGGCTCGACCTGCACGAGATGGCGCGGGCTTCCCAGCAGGTCATCGAGGGTACGGCGCGAGAGGTGCTGCCGCTGCTCCTGCGCGCCGGCGGCAGCCCCGGCGGTGCCCGGCCGAAGGTGCTGGTCGGGGTCCATGGGGATTCGATCCTCTCGGGGGAAGACGACCTGCCGCCGGGCTATAGCCATTGGATCGTCAAGTTCCACGGCCGGCAAGACTCGCCCGACTCGGGTCCGGGCGAGCTCGCCTACTCCCTGATGGCGAGAGAAGCGGGCCTCGCCATGCCGCCCGCGCGGCTCTTCGAGACGGCACGGGGAGAGCGGTTCTTCGGCGTCGAACGCTTCGATCGCCGGGGCAATCATCGCTATCACGTGCAGACCTTCGGCAATCTCATTCACGTCAACTTCCGCATCCCGAGCTGCGATTACCGGCAGCTCCTCGAAGTGACGCGGATCCTGACCCGGAATCATCAGGACGTCCTGGAGTGCTACCGCCGGATGGTCTTCAACGTGCTCACGCACAACCGCGACGACCACGTGAAGAACTTCGCCTTCCGCATGGCCGACGACGGCGGCTGGGAGCTGGCGCCGGCCTACGATCTCGTGTTCGCTCCAGGTCCCGGCGGGGAGCACACCATGACCGTCGCCGGAGAAGGGCGGGCGCCCGCGCGCCGCCACCTGCTGGAGCTGGCGGCTCCGGCGGGGATCTCGGAGCGCGAGGCCGAATCGATTCTCGACGGCGTTGCCGCGGCCGCGGCCCGATGGCGCGTCCTAGCCCGCCAGACGGGGGTGGGCACGAAGAGCGTCAAGCTGGTCGAGAAGGCCATCGGCGAGTGTCTCGCGCGCCTCTGACGCGCCTTTGAGTCAATGCGCTCCCCAAAAAACCGGGGGCGTGCCGAACACACGCCCCCGGGGTGCTGCCACGCGCTGCTGACGGCCTTACGGTGCGGTGGGATTCTGGGGGGCCCCGGTCTCCAGGGCACCGGCTTCCAGCGGCGGGTGGGTTCCGCCGGCCGGCGGCGGGATGACCGCCGGCGGCTTCTTCACCTGCGCCGTCGCCTTGGCCTTCCTGGGCCGGAGGGGGGAGATGCCGAACTGGGTGAGCTGCTCGCTCTTGGCTCCGAGATGGACCCGCACGTAGTCCCGCAGCTTGCGGACCGCGTCCTTGCCGTCGCCGAGCACCTGCTTCAGGCTCTGGGTCAGCGCCTTCCGCTGCCCGATGAGGTCCTCCTGCCGGACCTTGATGTCCTTCAACTGGGTGAGCAGGGCGTCCACGGATGCCTTCATCGGGTCCACCCCGGGCAGCAGGCCGGCGTTCTTGTCGCAGGCCCCCAGCAGGCCGTCCCAGTCGCGGAAGATCTTGGCGTAAGCGGTGATTTTTGACATTTTCTTTTCCTTTCCTGAAATCTGCGTTGTTGGTTGATTCGGTCAGACGGTTTCGATCAGGCCGGCTCGATCAGGCCAGATGGCCGGCGAAGTCGAGGACGGCCCCGGTGAGCGGATGGACCTTGCCGGTGCTCTGCCGCGCGTAGAGGATCACCTTCACCTCGCCGCCCGCGACGTTCACTCCCACCGGCAGCGACCGCGCCGCGGCGAAAGCGGCCACGAACGCCGCGTACATCGAGGCGACGGTGTCCGTGGGAAACAGCCGCGCCCGCTGGAGGGCCTTGCCGGACGCCCCCAACTTCCACTGGGGCCAGAGCTCGAGCCATTGCTGGACCCGCTCGGGCTTGAGGTTCATCACCAGCTCCTCCTGGGAGATCCAGGCCGCCGGGGCGGCCGGCTCCCCGCCCGGGCGGCGCGGCGGCCGGCGCAGGCCGGCCTCTTCAGCTTCTTCCATCGTCTTGTCCATCGTCCTGGTCGTCATATCCATCTCCTTGCGGACATCCGGAGCCTCCATGGCCCCGGAAGATCAATTCGTGTCGTGCCGTCTCTCAGAGCTTCCCGAGCAGCCGGGTCAGGTGCTCCAGACAACCCGCCAGCTCCCTCCTCTGCTCGTCCGTCACCGCCTGCGTTCCCGGCTCCAGCCGCCTCCCGGTCATCAGCTCGTCGATCGTCATGCCCAGGGTCGCCGCCAGCCGGATCAGCAGGAACGGCGAAGGCCCGTTCTCTCCCCGCTCCCACTTCGCCAGCCGTTCCCGCGAGATCTCCATCTCTTTCGCCAGCTCCACCCGGGTCCACCCCATCTCACCGCGCCGCAGGGCGATCCGCCGGCCGAAAGCCTCCCAGATCTCCACCTCCTCCTTCTCTGCTGGAAGCGCAAAGATCTCCTCCACTTCAAACTGATTCAGCTCCATCACCTTGGCCTTTCTTGCTGCGGGTGGAGTGTACGGCAACCATTTATAGGTTGTCTAGGCCTTATTTAGGCTTAATTTGCATCGAGGCTGCCAATTACGTTATGAAGCGGTTATGTCTTGTCTCCCGGCGACGGGGATCTCTGTTCTGTCGCCGGTTCCGGGGATCTTCCCGGGGCGGATTTCGCGAGCGGGAGAATCGCGTGCGCCGGCGGGAGAATTACTCCCGCGGCATGGCAAACTGGAGGGCAGCAACCGGGCCACCTGCATGATGTTGTAAGGGCCGCAGGAAAACCGCTAGTGTAGTGGGTCCGATGTTCGGCAACTTCTGTTATCCTTTCCTGGTAGGGAATACCTCCAGGAGGGAACATGAAGGTAGCTGTCTCGATAGTCCTTTCGCCTGAGGAGAGGGCTGAGCTTGAGAAGCTTGCACGTGGCCGTAGGGTATCCGTGCGCGTGGCAGAGAGGGCGAGAATCGTCCTGCTGGCTGCTGAAGGCAAGCAGAACCGAGAGATTGCTGAGATTTCTGGTGCAGCGCGACGGACAGTTGGTGTTTGGCGCCGTCGTTTTGCCGAGAAGCGGACCGTCGGCATCTTGAAGGATGCCCCTCGGGCCGGGAGGCTGCCTTCGATTGGCGAGGATGTAATTCGGGAGATCGTGCGCAAGACGACGCAAGAGACGCCAGTGGCGGGAACGCACTGGAGCACCCGTAGTCTGGCCAAGATGATGGGGCTGAGCCCGAGCACGATCGGTCGTGTCTGGAGACGTCATGGCCTGAAGCCTCACCTGACTCGAACCTTCAAATTGAGTCGGGATGCGAGGTTCGTGGAGAAGTTGGAGGATGTCGTCGGTCTTTACCTGAACCCTCCAGAGCATGCGCTGGTTTTCTCTGTCGATGAAAAAAGCCAAATTCAGGCGCTCGACCGCACCCAGCCAGGCCTTCCCCTTGTGCCGGGCCGCCATGGCACGATGACCCACGACTACAAGCGCCACGGAACGACGACACTGTTCACTGCGCTCAATACGCTGAACGGGAAGGTGATCGGGACCTGCATGCCGCGGCATCGCCATCAGGAGTGGATTAAGTTCCTGAGCCTCATTGACCGAGAGACCCCGAAGAGCCCGGAGATTCATCTGATCGCGGACAACTATGCGACTCACAAGCATCCGAAGGTTCAAGCTTGGCTGGCTCGCCATCCGCGGTTCAGGATTCATTTCACCCCAACCAGCGCCTCATGGCTCAACATGGTCGAAAGGTTCTTCCGTGACCTGACAGAAAACCGGTTGCGTCGGGGCATCTTTCGCAGCGTCGCAGATCTGGTTACGGCGATCCATGAGTATCTGGCTCGTCACAACGAAGATCCCAAACCCTTTATCTGGACGAAGACCGCAAGCGACATCCTTGAAAAGGTCACACGCGCTCGGCAGGCTCTGGTTAAGGACACATCTGTTTGACCCACTACACTAGCGTCCGGCCCGCCTCGCGGCATTAGTTTCCGCGGAGGGCGCCGGGAAAGGGGGGACTGCTCGCGAGCCTTGGCGCGGAGCGCGTGAAGGCTGACCCAGTCGCCGGCAGCCTTCGCGCGGTCCGCGCGAAGCTTCGCGCAGTCCGCGTCAAGCTTCGAGCATCATGCGCCAGCCGTCACACACTCCGCGCCAAGCTTCACGCACTCGGCGCCAGGCTTCACGCATTCCCCGCCGGCCTTCACGCGCTCGGCGCCAAGCTCTACGCGCTCCGCGCCAGCCTTCACACATTCCGCGCCAGCCTTCGCGCATCGTGCGCCAGCCGTCAGGGCGACTACACCCTGTGATCGACCGGGATCTCCGCCGGAGGTTGTAGGGGCGACCTGCGGTCGCCCTTCGCCGGCGTGACCGCCCCCGCCGGCTCTCAACACCTTGAAGTCCCCGCCCCTACCGCCGGACCTTGACCCCCAACTGCACCAGGCGCGGCGATCCCAGGGTCTCGATCGGCGTCCGGCCGGTGACCACCTTCCGGTCGAACAGGTTCTCGGCCGAGAGGAAGAGGTCCAGCCGGTCGCCGAAGGGGCGGCGCAGGGAGAGGTCGGCCACGGCGTAGCCGCGCAGGGGGAGCTGGTTCAGGTCGTCGTCGAACTGCCGGCCGGACCAGCGCCCCTGGAGGAGGACGGCGACGGGGCCGGCGAAGGAGATCCCCAGCGAGCCCTGGTTCCGCGGCACCTGGGGGACCCGCAGTCCGGTGCGCTCGACGCGCGAGTCGGTGTAGAGATAGGACGCCTGGAGCTTCCCAGAGAGGGCTGCGCGGCAGGGGCTGGAGGCGGAGCTCGGCTTCCAGGCCGTCGGCGTTCACCCGGTCCAGGTTCTCGCGCCGCCGGGTGATGAGCTGCGGGGTGACCGACAGGGTGACGTTCCCCACCGCGCCGTCGATGCGGTTGCGGAAGGCGTTCAGCCGGGCGAAGAGGGCGCCGGTGGGGTGGAAGTCGGCGCCGATCTCCGCTCCCTTCAGGGTCTCCTCGCCGAGGTCCGGATTGGCCAGGGTCTGGACGTTCCCCACCTGGAAAGGGCGGTAGAGCTCGTCGAGCGTCGGCGCCCGGAAGCCGCGGTAGGCCGAGGCGCGGAGGGTGACGGCGTCGGAGGCGCGGAAGAGGGCGCCGAGACGGGGGTTGAAGCTGGTCCGGGTTCTCGCGCCGCGCCAGAGGTCGAGCCGGCTGCCCAGCAGGAGGTCGAGCCGGGAGGTGAGCCCGAGGGTCTGCTGGGCGTAGACGCCGCCCAGGGTCTGGTCCTGGTCGGTCCAGGAGGCTCGCCGCAGGTCGGCCCCGGCGAGGAGGCCGCCGCCGGAGCGCCAGGCGGTCGAGCCGCCCCAGCCGGTGGTCGCGAAGTCCTGCCGGGCGGTGAGGAACTCCCGGGAGCGGTCCGGCAGCAGGCGCGAGAAGGTGCTGCGGAAGCGCTGGCTCTGGCCGTAGGCGTCCCAGGTCCAGTGGTCGCCGGACCAGCCGGCGTCGAGCGATTGCAGGCTGGTGTCGTTCGTCTGCAGCGCGGTGCCGTTCCCCCGCTCCTCGCGGAAGAGGTTGGCCCCCAGGTGGTAGCGCCCCCGCTCGAGCCGCCCGAAGAGGGTGCCGAAATCGACCTTGGCCGGGCGGTCCACGGCGCCGCGGTTCTCCGGGGCGACGACGTAGAAGCCGCCGGTGTCGAAGAGGCGGCCGGAGAGGGTGTAACCCCAGTTCCCATTCGCCGCGGCATCGGAGGCGAAGACCTCGAGGTCGCCGGTCCGGCGGTCGCCGCCGCGGGCGGTCACCTCCAGGGTGTCCGGCCGGGGGGCGCGCGGCAGGAGCTGGATGGCGCCGCCCATGGCGGCGCTGCCGTAGAGCTGCGAGAGCGAGCCGCGGGCCACCTCGACCGACTCCAGGCCGGAGAGCGGCAGCCGGTTCCAGTAGACCCAGCCGCCGAACGGATCGTTGAGCGGCACGCCGTCGAACAGCACCAGGGTGCGGCTGGCGCCGCTGGGACCCAGGCCCCGCAGGGAGACGCCCTGCGAGGTGGGGTGGGCGGTGACGCTGCTCGACCGCCGCAGCAGGCTGAAGCCGGGGACCTGCCGGAGCTGGTCATCGAGCGTCAGCCCCGGCGAGCGGGCCAGATCCTCGCGGCCGAGCACGGTGGTGGGGGCCACGGCGTCGGTCAGCCGCTGCTCGGCCCGGGCGGCGGTCACCACCAGGGTGTCGGCGAAGGGGGCGGGTTGGGGTGGCTGGGGAGGGTTCTGGGCGTCTTGCCGCATCAAGAAGACCCTCCAGAGGCTCGCGATCAGGACCGGATTCATGGTTTCGGGCACGTTCCTTGCGATACATGGATGGCGAAGTTTTCTTGAACTCCGCTGCCTTGTAGCGGCTTGGTAGCTAATCGACTAGAAAAGGAGAGCTGCATGTCTATTCTCGCCTGGATCGTTCTCGGACTCATCTCCGGTTTCATCGCCAGCAAGATCGTCAACAAGACGGGAGAGGGAATCCTCCTCGACATCGTCCTTGGCATCGTCGGCGCGGTGGTCGGCGGATGGCTGTTCAGCCTGGTCGGCCACTCCGGGGTCACCGGCCTGAACATCTACAGCTTCGTGGTCGCCATCCTCGGCGCCATCGTCGTGCTGTTCCTCTATCACGCCGTCGTCCGGCGCCGCTGAGCCGCGTCCGAGCGAAAGACCGGGCCGGCCCGTCTCCACGGGCCGGCCCTGTTTTCGTGGTGTCCAATAATTACCGTCCAATGATCACGCCCCACGCCCCCTTCCCCGCCGGGACGGTGGCGATCACCTTCAGGGTGGCGGCGTCGATCACCGAGACGTCGTTGCTGATGCCGTTGGCGGTGTAGATCCGCCGGCCGTCGCGGGTGACGGCGATCCCCCAGGGGCGCTTGCCGGTGGGGATGGTGGCGAGGATCGTCTCGCTGGCGGCGTCGATCACCGAGACCGAGTTGCCGTGGCCGTTGGCGACGTAGACGCGCTTGCCGTCGGGCGAGACCACGACGCCGACCGGCTTGGCCGTGCGCGGCAGCCTGATCGTGCGCAGCACCCGGTGATGGACGGCGTCGACCACCGCCACGGTGCCGCCGATCTCGGCGGTGACGTAGGCCCGCTTGCCGTCCGGCGAGAAGGCGGCGACCCGCGGGCGGGGATCGACCAGGAAGGTAGAGACCACCTTGAGCGTGCGGGTGTCGATCACCGAGACGGTGTTGCTCGTCTCGGCGGTGATGTAGACCCACCGGCCGTTGGGGCTCAGGGCCACCCCCTCGGGCTCGATGCCCACCACCAGCGCGGCGATCACCTTCCCCTGCCTGACGTCGGTGACGGTGGCGGTGCCGGCGTCCTCGTTGGCCGAGTAGAGCCGGGAGCCGTCGCGGCTGACCACGAACCGCTCGGGATCGCTCCCGGCGTCGTAGCGCTGGATCTCCTTGAACGTCCTGGCGTCGAGGGCCACGATGGCGTCCAGCGGGCTCTTGGTGGTGCGGCCGGCGTCGCTCAGGGCGACGTAGAACCGCCGGCCGTCGTCGGTGAGCTGGATGCCGCGCGGCCGGGCGCCGGTTGGGATGGTGGAGATCACCTGGTTGGTGGCGGTATCGATGACCGTCACCGTGCCGGACAGCTCGTTGGTGACGTAGGCGAGCGGGGCGGCGGCGGCGGGGAGGGCGAGGCCGAAGAGGAGGAAGAGAGCTTTTCTCACTCCGCCCACTCCGGAGCCACCTCGTCCACCACCTTGCCCTCCGGATCGATCAGGTAGACCGGCTGGATCAGGTGGTGCCCCTGGGGATCGAACCGCAGCGGCATCCCCTTGTGGCCGTCGATGCTGAGCTCGGCGACCCTGGAGACGGCGCCGGCACCGGCGATGGCCTCCGGAAACCGCAGGGCCAGCTCGGCGGCGAGCTTCACCGCGATCCAGCCGCGCCAGGCGGCCTCGTCCATCGGATGGTTGAAGCGGCGCTGGAAGCGCAGGTTGAGCGAGTCGGCGCCGAACTTCTGCAGGCCGGGGTGCCAGTCCGCCGCGCGCAGGTCCTTGCGGTCCGGGTGCTTGCCGAGGGCCTGCCGCCGGAAGTCGGGGCTCGAAGCCACCGAGTAGACGCGCGGCCGCGCCGGCTCCCCCGCCGGGGCCTCCCGCAGGGGACCCACCGCGAAGTAGAGGCCCGGCGGCTCCACCTTCGGCGCCAGGAGGCCGATCAGGACGTACTCGGAGGTGGGGGCGGCGCGGAGCTCGATGTGCAGGGCTCCCCCGCCCGCCGCGCCTCCTCCATGCCGAGGGTCACCCCGCGGCCCGCCACGGTGTCCGGATCGAGCAGGAGCCCAATCGGGATGACCCGGCCGGCCGGGACGGCGCCGCCTCTCTTGGCGCGCGGGACGGCGGCCATGGCCTCGCTCGCGAGGCCTCCGGCCTGGAGAACCACCCCACCGGCCAGCAGGGAGCGCAGGAAGTCTCTCCGGCTCGTCATTGCTTCAGAGTATAGAGGTAGGCGGCGATGTCCTTGCCGTCCTGCTCGGTGACGCCCAGCTCCGGCATCGCCGTGCCCGGCGAGACCTCCTGCGGCTGGCGGATCCACTTGATCATGTTCGCCGGCTGGTTGGGCAGCTTGCCGGCGAGGTAGTTGCGGGCGGCGATGCCGGCGAGCGACGGGCCGACCTGCCCGCGCGCGCCGTCGATCCCGGGGATGGTGTGGCAGGAGACGCAGCCGTAGGTGCGGATCAGCTCCTTGCCGTGGGCGGGCGTGCCGCCGGTCATCGCCGCCGCCTTCCGCTCGTCCTCGGAGGGGCCGCTCTTGTCACAGCCGAGGATCAGCGCCATCAGCAGCATCAGCGCGGTCAAAGCCAGGCCGGCTGCCGCCTTCCTGTTAAATCCCATGTTCCGTTTCTCCTTCGAGCGCCCGCAGCAGCATCTCGCTTCGGGTGTGGGCCACCCGGCGCTCCGCCTCTCCCAGCCAGGCCGCGAACAGGCCGAGCCCGAGGAGGATGAAGACGACTCCGGCGGGAATCCACATGATGAGGCCGGCGAGCTGCTGGTCCTCCAGCGGGGAGAGTCCCCACCGGCTCGTCCGCGCCTGGTAGATGGGATACCACAAACGGGGGGCGAACGTCAGGAGCGCGCCGAGAATCCCGCTGTGCATCGAGGTGGCGAAGACGTAGAGCACGGCCGCGCCGTAGCCGAGCCTGCCGAACCGGCCGTGGACCAGCGACCACCAGAAGAGGGAGGCGCTGAGGAAGAAGCTCAGGTGCTGGAGCGAGTGGATGAAGTCGTCGTCGAGCGTCGCCTGGTAGAGGCTCGGCAGGTGCCAGAGCCAGAGCGCCAGGCCGTGCAGGATGAAGACGGTGAACGGCGCGGTGAGGAAACGCCAGGAGGCGGCGAAGGCCGGTCCCCGCGACACCCGCCCCGCCGCCTCGCGCCCCCCCGGCGGCAGCGCCCAGAGGAACGGGGCGAGCGGCCGGCCGAGCACCATCAGCGGCGCGGCGACCAGGATCAGCACCTCGTGCTGCGCCATGTGGGCCGAGAACAGAATGCCGCCGAGGGCGTCGAGCGGCGAGATCAGCGCCACGATCAGCGCCGCCCACCCGGCGGCGAAGCACCCCGCCTCCCAGCGCCGGATCCCCTGCCCCACCCCCGCCCGCCGCCAGAGCCGGACGAGGCCGGCGGCGTAGAGCCCGCCCGAGAGGGCGAGCAGCGCGATCACCCACGGGTCCCAGGTCCACCAGCCGAGGACGGTCTGGGCGTCCAGGTGGTGATGCCCGGCGTGCAGGAAGAGAAACGCCATCATTTCCGCCCCATCAGTCGCAGGCCCGCAGCACCAGATTGGGGATCTCCATCGCCAGGATGGCCAGGGCGAAGCTCACGCACAGCCAGAACCCGGCGAGGGCCATGAAGCGGACCCGCGAATCTTCGGGAATCCCCCTCTCCGTCGATCCCTCCGCCGGCTGCCGCTTCCACCGGCCGCGGGCGACCAGGGCGCCGGCGAGGACGATCAGCAGGGTGGAGAGCGGCACCAGGTGGAGGATGACGTGCCGCCCCGTCCAGCAGGCGGTGGGGGTCAGCATGTAGCTGAGCTGCTCGGTCAGCGCCCAGGCGAACGGTCCGGCGAGCACCGAGAACCAGAGCAGGGCGTCGCGGCGCCCGGTGCGGGTCTCCGCGTGGGGATCGTGGGTCGTGTCGGCCATGGCGTCTCTCTTCCGTTCTCTTCAATCGCTCCTCAGTGAAGCGTGGCCAGCAGCCCCGGGTCCAGGAAGAAGATGCAGTAGAACGGGACCCAGCAGGCCACCACGAAGTACCAGTAGAGGCTGTTCAGCCAGAGGTCGTCCATGTGCTTGTCCTCGACCGGCCCCTTGGTCAGCAGGACGATGAAGAGGAGGTTCTCGCAGGTCCCGGTGACCACGTGGACGGTGTGGAGGGCCGCCGTGGTCCAGACCAGGGAGCCGTAGGCGTGGCTGTCCCAGCGGAAGGTGAGGTGCTGGAGGACGGCCCAGCGCAGCGCCAGGGAGGCGACGCAGAGGACGGTGGCGACGATCAGCCAGAGGCGGATGGCCGGCAGGTCCTCGCGCTTCGCCGCCTTCGCCGCGAGGGCCATCGGGACGATGCTGGCGAGCAGGACCAGGAGGTTGGCGGTGGTCAGCCCGAGGCCGGGGTGGAAGGTCCCTGCCGGCGGCCAGAGGCGCGCGGTGCCGCGCAGGTAGAAGTAGCTGGCGGCCATCAGGGCGAACATCGTCCCCTCGATGCTCATGATGCTGAGGACGCCCCAGAAGAGCGGGTCGCGCTGGCCGAAGGCGGTCGTGGGCAGCGCCGAGACGTCGAGGACGGGCCGCTGTCTCATGACTTCTCCTTCATGGCTTCTCCTTCATGACTTTTCCTTGAGAACGCGGTGGTCCTGATCCCCCCGCGGCCAGAACCAGGCGATGAGGGCGATGGCGACCGGCACCACGCCGATCGGCAGCCCCCAGGGGGTGAAGATGCCGACGATGAAGGTGACGCCGACGCCGAGGGAGAGGATGAAGGGCCAGATCGTGGGGCCGGGGGAGACCTGCCGGTGGTCCGGCTCGGCGTCGAGCAGGCCGGTGATCAGGAACTCCCGGCGGTCGCTGCGCAGGCCGGTCACCACCGGCTGGTCGTCGCGGCGGTTCCACATCGGGGAGCGGCCGCCGACCGTCGGCAGGAGCTGGAAGTTGTAGGGCGGCGGCGGCGAGGAGGTCGCCCACTCCAGGGTGTCCGACTCCCAGGGGTCGTCCCCGGCGGGCGCGCCGGAGACCAGGCTCGACAGCAGGTTGATCACGTAGATCAGCACGCCGAGGCCGAGGATGAACGCGCCCACCGTGGAGAGCAGGTTGAGGTCCCCCCATCCGGTCTCCGGCAGGTAGGTGTAGACCCGGCGCGGCATCCCCTCGAGCCCCAGGATGTGCTGCGGGAAGAAGGTGACGTTGAAGCCGAGGAAGACCAGCCAGAAGGAGACCTTCCCCCATCCTTCCGAAAGCATCCGCCCGGTCATCTTCGGGAACCAGTAGAAGAGACCGCCGAGCAGCGGGAAGACGGCGCCGCCGATCAGCACGTAGTGGAAGTGGGCGACCACGAAGAAGGTGTCGTGCACCTGGAGATCGAGCGGCACCGCGGCGACCATGACGCCGGTCAGCCCCCCGATCACGAAGGTGAAGAGGAAGCCGAGCACGTAGAGGAGCGGCGTCTGGAAGCGCAGCTTCCCCCCCAGAGGGTGGCGATCCAGCAGAAGATCTGCGCCCCGCTGGGGATGGCGATCATGATGCTCGCCGCGGTGAAGAAGCTCTGCCCCAGTTGCGGCAGGCCGGTGGCGAACATGTGGTGCACCCAGAGGCCGAAGCCGATGAAGCCGGTGGCCACCAGGGAGAGCACGAGCGCCATGTAGCCGAACACCTCGCGGCGGGTGAACGGCGGCAGCAGGGTGGAGACGATCCCCGTCGCCGGGATGAAGATGATGTAGACCTCCGGATGGCCGAAGAACCAGAACAGGTGCTGCCAGAGGATGGCGTCGCCGCCGTTGGCGGGGTTGAAGAAGTGGGTGTCCACCAGCCGGTCGAGGGCGAGCATCAGGCTCGACAGCATGACCGCCGGCATGGCGAAGATCACCATGAAGGAGGTCACCAGCATCGCCCAGACGAAGACCGGGATGCGGTTGAGCGACATCCCCGGCGCCCGCTGCTTGAAGATGGTGGTGATCAGGTTGGCCGCCACCGCGAGCGAGGAGATCTCGGTGAAGGTGATCATCTGCGCCCAGACGTCCACCCGCTTGCCGGGGCTGAACTGCGGCCCGGAGAGGGGGACGTAGGCGAACCATCCGGCGTCCGGCCCGGTGTTGAGGAAGAAGGCGGTGTAGAGGAAGAGGCCGCCGATCAGGTAGACGAAGTAGGAGAAGGAGTTCAGCCGCGGAAAGGCGAGGTTGCGGGTGCCCACCATCAGCGGCACCAGGTAGGTGCCGAGGCCCAGCAGGATCGGCACGGCGAAGAGGAACATCATCGTCGAGCCGTGGGTGGTGAAGATCTCGTTGTAGAGGTCGGGGCCGAGGAAGCCGTTCTCCGGCCGCGCGAGCTGCACCCGCATCATCAGCGCCTCGATGCCGCCGAGGGCGAAGAAGATCAGCGCGGTGACGATGTAGCGCTTGCCGATCCGCGTGTGGTCCACCTCGCAGAGCCAGCCCCAGAGGCCCTCCCCGTACTTCCAGGTCCGCTCCAGCCGGCGGCGGTCCTCGGCGTCGGAGTCGGTCTCGATCTCCGGTCCCACGTCGATCGGTTCCGCGCTCATTTAAGACTCCCCAGATAAGCCAGCACGGCCTGCAGATCCTCCGCGGGCAGGCTGTTGGCCGGCATGTGGTTGCCGGGCTTGACGGTCTGCGGATCGACGATCCAGCCGGCGAGGTTGCCGGGGGTGTTGGCCAGGGTCGCCGCGGCGAGGGTGCGGCGGCTGGCGAGGTGCGACAGGTCGGGGCCGAGCCGGCCGGAGGCCTGGGTCCCCTGGATGTTGTGGCAGACGGCGCAGGGCGCCCCTTCGACCACCTGCCGGCCGCGCTGCTGGAGCGGCGTGGAGGGGAGGACCGCCGGCTGGAGCTGGGCGTCGTACCAGGCGCCGAAGCGCTCCGGCGTCTCGGCGATCACCAGGAAGCCCATGTGGGCGTGCTGGTAGCCGCAGAACTCGGCGCAGAGGCCGCGGTAGACCCCGGGGCGGTCGGCCTCGATCCAGATCTCCGAGTCGTGCCCGGGGATCAAATCCCGCTTGCCGTGCAGGCTGGGGACCCAGAAGCTGTGGATGACGTCGCGCGACTCGAGCTGCACCAGCACCGGCCGGCCGGCGGGGATATGGATCTCGTTGGCGGTCTGCACGATGCGGCTGGAAACGGGGTCCTCGTACTCCACCTCCCACCACCACTGGTGGCCGATCAGCCGCACCACCGTGGCCTTGGGGGCGCCGAGCGAGGCGATCGCCCGGCCGGTCGAGACGCTGGCGATCAGCAGCGCGAAGAGGGTGAGGATGGTCACGCCCATCGCGGCGGCCACCACCCGGGTCATCCGGCGGCGCGGCTGGGGCGGGATCGGTCCGGGCGGGCCGCCCGGCAGGCTCGCCCGGGTGATCGCCAGACCCAGCGCCACCATCACCAGCACGAAGACCCCCGAGCAGACCCAGAACATCAGCCACCAGAGGTTCTCGATGCGGGCGGCCTGGACGCCGTGCGAATGGAGCGCCGAGTGCCGGCCGATCCAGTCGGGGAGGAGGAGGGCGAGTTGCCAGCTCATCCCGGATGGCTCGCTTTCTGCGTCGTCGTCGCCGGCTTCTCCTTCGGCATCGCCTGCTCGGAGGGGTGCGGGAAGAGCTCGTCGCTGCGGGTGGGCGACTGGGACTTCGGCACCTGGCCGGAGAGCGTGCGGACGTAGGCGGTGATCTTCCACACCTGGTCGTCCGGGATGTGGCTGCCGTAGGAGGGCATGCCGTTGGGCCGCCCCTGGACGATGGTGTCGTGGATGTTCTGGCCGCTGCCGCCGTAGATCCACTGCTGGTCCATCAGCGGCGGGCCGATGCCGCCGCCGCCGTGGAAGTGGCATCCCATGCAGTTGTACTGCGCGTAGAGCTGCTCCCCCTCGGCGATCGAGGGGGCGTTGCCCTCGTAGGGGCCGTTGCTCACCTGGCTGGGCAGCGGCGAGCCGGGCTGGAGGGTGGTCTGGCGCACCGGCAGCGGCCGGGCGTCCAGCGCGGGCAGCTCGCGGAAGTCCCGCTTCTCCCGCGGGCAGCCGGCGAGCGAGAGCCCCAGGGCCAGCGCGCAGGCGCTGACGACGAAACCGCGGGCGCGTCGCATGGCGTTCGCTCCTTCCTCCTGCTTCAAGGGTCCTGGCTTCAAGTGGCCGCCGGGGCGTGCCCCGGCCCTCCCGCCCGCGGGACCCCGTAGCGGTCCAGCAGGGCGTCGATCTCCGGTTGCCGCCGCTCGAGGAACGCGTCGAGCTCGGCGTGCAGCTTGTCGTTGCCCCGCCGCACCCCCATCGACATGTCGAAGACGAAGGGGAGGTAAGGCCGGTCGATCTGCGGCGAGACCGGCACCAGCTCCAGGGGAGTCTTCTGACGGGCGGCGAACCAGCCGGCGAGCGGCCCCCAGACCACCGCCACGTCCACGTCCCCGCGGGCGACCGCCTCCATGATGCGGGCCGGGGGGTTGGGCTGGGAGTAGTCGCCGTAGACGGAGTAGCCGACGACGTTGTTGACCATCCCCCGGTTGGCGAGGGCGTGGGCCGGCGGCGAGTTGACGCCGTCGTCGCCGATCATCTGCACGCCGATCCGCAGCTTGCGCAGCGCCGGGTCGTCGAACGAGCGGACGGCGATCCCGCGGTCCCGGCGGTAGACGAAGACGTAGGTGGAGCGATAGTAGGGCCGGGTGGTGAGCGCCAGCTCGACGCTGCTCGGCAGGCCCATCACCACGTCGCAGGTGCCGGCCTTGAGCGTGTTGCGGATGAAGCCGCGGCGCTGCGGCCACCAGGTGTAGCGCAGGCGGGCGTCGAGGTCGCGCGCCGCCATCTCGGCCAGCCGGTTCTCGAACCCCTCGAGCCGCCGGTTCGAGTACGGCAGGTTGTTGGGATCGGCGCAGACCCGCAGCTCGCGCGGGGCGGGGACAGCGGGGGCGACCCCCTTGCCGGAGCAGGCGGCGGCCGCCAGCGCCAGCACGGCGAGCGCCAGGCCCCTACGGCAGCGCGAACACATACAGCTCTCCCCCGGCGGTCGTGTACTTCGGCAGGTCGGGCATGGCGCCCAGGAAGCCGAGGGCGCCGGTGGCGTCGCGCGGATCGAGGTTGCCGGCCACCACCGCGCCCGACCACCCGCCCACGCCGGAGAGGATGGCCACGTACTGCTTGCCGTCCGGACCCTTGTAGGTGACCGGCTGGCCGATGATCCCGGAGCCGGTCTTGAACTTCCACAGCTCCTCGCCGGTGACCGCGTTGAGCGCCTTGAACCAGCCGTCCATGGTGCCGTAGAAGACCACGTCCCCGGCGGTGACCAGCGCGCCGCTCCAGGCCGGGAACCGCTCCTGGATCTGCCAGCGCGGCTTGTGCGCGGCGAGGTCCCAGGCGGTGAAGAAGCCGCGGTTGCCGCCCGGGCCGGGATACATCCTCACGTTGGCGCCGACGAACGGCGTGCCGGCGATGTAGTTGGCCTCGGCCCCTTGAAAGTCCATGCAGAGGTTGTTGTGCGGCAGGTAGAGCAGCCCGGTGCGCGGCGAGAAGGCGGAGGGCTGCCAGTCCTTGCCGCCCGGCGCCGCCGGGCAGATCTCCCGCACCACCTCGCCCAGCCGGGTCTTCTTGGATTCCACCTCGTTGATGTGGCCGGTCTTGAGATCGACCCCGGCGGTGGTGTTGATGAAGCTGAACGGATCGGCCGAGAGCACCTCGCCGGTCGCCCGGTCCAGCATGTAGAGGACGCCGTTGCGGTCCGGATGGATCAGCACCTTGCGCCGGTGCCCGTTGACCTCGAGGTCGAGCAGGATGTTCTCGTTGACCCCGTCGTAGTCGAAGAGGTCGTGCGGGTTCATCTGATAGAACCATTTCGCCTGGCCGGTGTCGGCGTCGCGGGCGAAGAGGCCGCTCGTCCACTTGTTGTCGCCCGGGTCTCTGGGCCGCGTTCCAGGGACCGGCGTTGCCGGTGCCGTAATAGATCAGGTTGAGCTCGGGATCGTAGGAGATCCATCCCCAGACCGTACCGCCGCCGATCCGCCAGGCGTCGGGCGGCCAGGTGGAGACGCCGAGGTCCTTGCCCTTCTCCTTGGCGTAGAAGGGCTGGTAGCCGGCGCCGATCAGCACGTCCTTGTCCGGGCCGGTGGTGAACGCCTTCCAGGCGATCTTGCCGGTCCCGGCGTCGAGCGCGGTCAGCCAGCCGCGGACGCCGAACTCGCCGCCGCTGTTGCCCACCAGCACCTTGCCCTTGACCACCAGCGGCGCCATGGTGATCGACTCGCCCTTGTTGATGTCGCCGAGCGGGGTGCGCCAGACCTCCTTGCCGGTCGCGGCGTCCACGGCGGCCGTCTGGCCGTCGAGCGTGTTGTAGAAGATCTTGCCGTCGGCGTAGGCCGCGCCGCGGTTGACCTGGTCGCAGCAGGCGACCCCCTGGGCCGAGCTGTCCACCGGCGGCTTGTAGACCCACTTGAGCGCGCCCGCGTTGGCGAGGTCGAGCGCGTAGAGGAAGTTGGGGAACGGCGCCACCACGTACATCGTGCTGCCGACGATGAGCGGCGCCGCCTCCTCGCCGCGTGTGTTGCCGGTCGAGAAGGTCCAGGCCACCTTGAGGTTCTTGACCGTCTGGGCGTTGATCTCGCCGAGCTCGCTGTAGCGGGTGCTGGCGTAGTTCTTGGCCGGCATCAGCCACTGGCCGTCATCCGGGACCGATTGCCCGGGAGCCTGCCCCACCACCCGCGCCCCCGCGATCGAGGCGCTCTGGGTGGACGTCGCCTTCGGCGTCGGCTCCTTCTGCGCTTCGGATTTGGTGCGGCAGCCCGCGGCCGTGAGAGCCAGCATCAGGCCGAGGAGCGCCCAGGCGGCCCTGTCCTTCCTCGCGACGCGATAGAACAAACCAAGTCCTCCCCGTGGCTGACCAGATGGACCCGCCGGATTTCGCATCGGTACTCTCTCCCGTTGCGTTTCTAGAGAACTTCACCGCACGATCTCCGACATTAGCAAGACGTGGGCCAGAGCCAGGGCGTGGCCCTCCAGAGTAGAAGCAGGCGGGAGGCGGCCCGGAGGATCGGCTCCGGCCCCCAAAAAATTACAACGGCTGAGTAAATTGGACGAAGGGGAGGGTGCGGCGGGCGGACGGGCCAGAGGGATCAGCAGCCGATCGGCACGCTGCCGCAGTTGCAGATGGTGGTACAGGAGGAGGTGCAGCACTGGAGCCCCACGTGGGGGCGGGTGCCGCACCGCTGGTTGCACTGGGTCCTCTGCTGGGTGGTGCAGAAGTTGGAGCCGCAGCTCGCGGCGGCCCTGGGAGCCTGGTCCTGGTTCTTCAGCCAGGTCGCGAAATCCACCGTCGCCGAAGCCGCGGGAGCCGCCGCGGTCGGGCAGGCGCCCACCGAGGGACCGGCGCCGGCGGGGCGGCCGGGGAGGCGAACAGGGCGCACGGGACCAGCAAGAGGACCGCGAGAATCGTCAGACGCTTGGCCATGACTGTCTCCTTTCAGAGCGAAACGATACGTGGGGTTTTCCGCCCGCCGCTACTTTAACCGTGCGCACCGCGGCCGGTTCGGGGACAGAGAGAGCCTGCCGCCGCCCGGAACCGTCTCACGATCTCCCCCGCCGGCTCGATCCGCTCGATGCCGGCCACGCTCTTGCCCGCCTGGAGATAGTCCTTGTAGGAGAAGGCGCGCAGGGAGGAGCGCTTGAGCTTCAGACCGACTGGAGCCCGTAGATCGTCCGCATCCAGCCTTGTCTTCGGCCGCGCAGCATCCACGGGCGAGCGGGCCGGCCCTGTCCCCTCTCCTCATGTAGGGGGTGCGGATCACCACCCGGCACCCCCGTCATCCGATCGGTGAGCACGATGTCGTCCTCACCCGCCTGGAGGATGGCCCGCTTGTAGTCCGCGTGGGCGGAGCACTCGGTGGTGGCGATGAAGCGGGTGCCCATCTGGACCCCGGCGTAGCCCATCCGCAGGGCGTGGACGAAGCCCTCCGCGTCGCCGATGCCGCCGGCGCAGACCACCGGCACGCCGAGATCCCCCAGCTCGTCGATCAGCGCCCCGGCGCTCTTCGGCCCCGCGTGGCCGCCCGCCCGGTCGTTGACCGCGATCAGGCCGTCCACCCCGGCCTCCAGCCCCTTCACCGCCCACTTCCGCTCGGTGACGTCGTGATAGACGAAGCCACCGGCCGCATGGGCCTTCTCCACCACCCAGCGCGGATTGCCGAGGGAGGTGACGAAGAAGCGGACCCCCGCCTCGACCGCCTGGTCCACGAAGCGCTCCATGCGCTCCTGGTAGACCCTGGAGGAGCGCTCGACGATCACGTTCATCCCCACCGGCCTGGCGGTCAGGCCATGGATGAGCCCATCCCCGCGCCGAATTCGTGGCGATGGACGTAGACCATCGAGAGCGGCTGGAGGACGCCGATGCCCCCCGCCTCCGAGGCCGCCACCAGCTCCGGGTTGCTGCACGGGTACATGGCGCCGCAGATCAGCGGCACCTCGATGCCGAGCTGCCGGGTGAGCGGGGTGTCGAGCAGGGACACCGGGCTACTTCTCCACCGTCACGCCCCGCCAGAACGCGATGTGGTCCTTGATCTCGGCCGCGGCCGGCTTGGGGTCCGGGTAGTACCAGGCCGCGTCGCGGTTCTCCTGGCCGTCCACGGCGAGGGTGTAGTAGCTGGCCGTCCCCTTCCAGCCGCAGACCGTATGGGTTTCGCTCGGCTTCAGATACTCGCTCTTCACCGCCGCGCGGGGAAAATAGACGTTCCCCTCGACCGTCTCGTACGTCTCCGTCTCGGCGATGACCTTTCCGTTCCAGATGGCTTTCGGCATGGGCTCCTCCTTTACGTCAAGGCCGGATTGTAGAGGAAGGCGGAGGATAGAATGGCCCCGGGAGGGCGTACCGTGGACCGACACGACCGAGATGACCAATACGACCGAGACGAGCTGCTGAACCGCTTTCGCGCGACGCGCGCCTTGAGCGTCGAGCTCTGCCAGCCCCTGTATCCCGAGGACTACCGCATCCAGTCGATGCCGGACGTCAGCCCGCCGTGGTGGAACCTGGGGCACACGACCTGGTTCCTGTCCAAGAACATCCTCGAGCCGTTCGGCCTCTACTCGCCGGAGGATGCCCGGCTGGAGTTTGTGATGAACTCCTACTACGAGTCGCTCGGCCCCCGCATCCGCCGCGATCACCGCGGGCTGGTCACCCGGCCGACCAACGATGAGGTCTACCGCTTCCGCGAGTCGGTGGACGCCCGGCTGGCGGAGCTGATCCGCACCGCGCCCGAGGAGGACCTGGAGCGCCTGCGCTTCCTCGTCGTCACCGGCATCCAGCACGAGCAGCAGCACCAGGAGCTGCTGGTCACCGAGATCAAGCACATCCTGGGCAGCAACGTCCCCGAGCTGCGCGAGCCGTACCGTCCGGCGCCGCCGGAGGGCGGCCCCCCTACCACCGCCCCCGCCGCGCGCTGGATTCCTTTCGAGGGCGGGCTCCAGGAGATCGGCAACGTCGAGGGGGGCTGGTGCTGGGACAACGAGATGCCCGTCCACAAGGCCTGGCTGGACGGTTTCGAGTTGATGAACCGCCTGGTCACCAACGCCGAGTACCTGGAGTTCATCGCCGATGGGGGCTACCGCAATCCCCTGCTCTGGCTGTCCAACGGCTGGGCCAGGGTCAAGGACCAGGACTGGACGGCCCCCCTTTATTGGGAGGAAGAAGACGGCCGCTGGCGGCTGTGGACGCTCGCCGGGGTCCGCGACGTCGATCCGCACGAGCCGGTCTGCCACGTCAGCTTCTACGAGGCGGAGGCCTACGCCCGCTGGCGGGGCGCGCGCCTGCCCACCGAGCGCGAGTGGGAGCACGCCGCCCGCCTCTCCGGCCTGCCGGGCGCGAACTACCTCGACAGCGGCGCCCTCCACCCCCGCCCCGCGGCGGCCGGCCCGGGGCTGCTGCAGATGGGGGGGGACCTCTGGGAGTGGACCTCCAGCCACTACGAGCCCTACCCCGGCTACCGGCCGTTCGAGGGTCCGCTGATGGAGTACAACGGGAAGTTCATGGACAACGTGCGCGTGCTGCGCGGCGGCTCCTGCGCCACGCCGGCGAGCCACATCCGGGCGAGCTACCGCAACTTCTGGGCGGCGGACACCCGCTTCCAGCTCAGCGGCATCCGGCTGGCGAAGGGGGATTGACGTGCCGGAGGTCGTCATCGTCGGCGCCGGCGTCATGGGGGCCAGCGTCGCCTGGCACTTGGCCTCCCGGGGGTGCCGGGACGTGCTGGTCCTCGACCGCGCGCCCGCTCCGGGGCTCGGCAGCACGGGAAAGGCGAGCGGCGGCTTCCGCGCCCAGTTCGCCACGGCGGTCGAGATCGGCCTGTCGCTGCTCGCCCGGGAGAAGCTCCTGCGCTTTCCCGACGAGATCGGCGCCGACTCCGGCTACCGCCCTTACGGCTACCTGTTCCTGGCCGGCGACGAGGCGCAGAGGGCGGCCCTGGGCTCGATCCGGCCGTTGCAGCGCTCCCTGGGCGTCCCGGTGGAGGAGATCGGTCCGGAGGACATCCGGCGGCTCAACCCGGCGGTGGACGCGGCGGGGATCGTTGGCGGCTCCTTCTGCCCCATCGACGGCTTCCTCCGGCCCCTGGCGATCCTGAACGGCTACGTGGAGGCGGCCCGGCGGCTGGGCGTCCGCTTCGAATTCGGCGCCGAGGTGACGGGCTTCGCGGTCGCCAAGCGCCTGCCCGGCCGGGTGATGGCGGTGGAGACCGCCACCGGCCCGATCGCGGCGGATCACGTGGTCAACGCGGCCGGCCCGTGGGCGGGCGCTCTCGGCCGGCTCGCCGGGACGGAGATCCCGGTCGTTCCGCTGCGCCGGCAGGTGGCCTCGACCGTGCCCACCGCCGCGCTGCCGGAGGAGATGCCGATGACCATCTTCCTCGACGACGGCTTCCACCTGCGGGTGCGCGACGGCCGCGTCCTCCTCCTCTGGCCGCAGCCCTCCTCCAGCGCCGATCCGTTCGACGCGGGCTTCGACGAGAGCTGGCTGCCGGGGCTCCTCGAACGGGCGCATGCCCGCGTCCCCTGCTTGAAGAACGTGCCGGTGGACCGCGCCGCCTGCTGGGCCGGGCTCTACGAGATGTCGCCGGACCAGCACGCGATCGTCGGCCGGGCGCCGCGGCTCGCCAACCTGTGGCTGGTCAACGGCTCCTCCGGCCACGGCGTGATGCACTCCCCCGCCCTCGGCCAGCTCGTGGCGGAGATGATCCTCGACGGCGCGGCCCACACGCTGGACCTCCAAGCCCTGCGCCCCTCGCGCTTCGCCGAGGGGGACGCGATCCCGGAGTTTCACCTGTTGTAGGGTGCGCTGTGCGCACCATGGAAAAGGACAGGGCAGAGAGGTGCGCGCAGCGCACCCTACCTTAGATCACCACCCCAGCGTCCCCGCGCCGCCCTTGAACGGCCCCACGATCTCGCGGGTGACCCAGCCGCCGTAGAAGTCCCCCGGCTGCGCCTGCACCCGCTCGCCGTCGACGAGGCAGGCCTCCATGGCGCCGGGGTAGAAGGCGACGTAGCCCATCATCGGCTCGTAGATGCGGGTGGGCAGCGGGTAGTACCACGCCGCCAGCTCGGCCCGGCGGCCGTTCACCTCGATGTCGTAGTAGCGGGCGAGCCCCTTCCATTCGCACCAGGTCGCCTTGGGGTTCTCCTGGAGAAACTCCATGCGCACGTCCCCGGGAGGGATGTAGTAGACGGGGGGGTGGCTGGTCTCGAGCACCCGCTTGGCGCGGCGGGTGTCGGCGATCGTCACGCCGTTGAAGCGGACCTCGACGTGCCGGGGGGAGTCTTCGACGGCCGGGGGCCGGGGGTAGTCCCAGACGGACTCCTGGCCCGGGCCGGGCTCGATGCGCGGGATCGTCATGAGGGTGAAAATATCCCGGCCGCCCGGAAAGGGGTAGGGGCGCAGCAGGCTGCGCCCCTACGAACGGATTCCGGCGAACGGAAAACGCCTACTTCTTGGCCAGCTCCGGCTGCGGGACCGGGGCCTTCGCGGCGCCCTGGGGGGCCGGCTGACCCGGCTGACCCTGCGGGGCCGGTTTGGCCTGCTGACCCTGAGGCTGACCCGGGGCCTGGCCCTGGGGCTGGGCGGCCTGCTGCGGCTTCGGCTGACCCTGCTGCCCTTGCGGCTGACCCGGCTGGGCCGGCTGATCCGGCTTCATCGCGTTCAGCGCGGCTTCGGGCGTCAGGTTCTGGCGCTTGGCCTCTTCCTTGGCCGTGTTGGTGGCCTCCTTGGCGACGTTCTTCACCTTGTCGACCACGCTCTCCGGGGTGAGGCCCTGGTGCTGCGCCTCTTCCTTGACCTTGTCGACCACGGCGTCGGCGACGTGCTTGCCCTTGTCGAGAGCCTGCTGCCCCGCCTCCTTGACCTCGTCGAACAGGTGGTCGCGGGTCTCGCCCATCAGCTCGTCTTCCTTGTCGGTCGACGGCACCAGGAGACCGGCGATGACGCCGAGAGCCAGGGTCGCGGCGCCGATCACGAAGGGGTTCTCCTCCATGGTCTGCCAGAAGCCCAGCTTGGCGCTGCGCGCCTGCCGCTTGGCCTGGTACTTGAGCGCCACGGCGCGGTCCTTCGCCTGATGGCCCAGGCTGGAGGCCGTGTCCGCGACCTGGTGGCCGAGGCTGGACGCCTTGTCCGCGACCTGATGGCCGAGATCGGAGGCGTGCTCCTTGGTCCAGTCCGCGGCGTCGCTCACCTTGTCGGTGGCGCTGGAGAAGGCATCCTTGGCGCCGCTGGCCAGGTCGCCGACCTTGTCCTTGGCGGACGCCAGCAGGCCCTCGTCGTCGGCGTCGGCGTCGAAGTCGGAGTAGCCGCCCGTCCCGGCGTACCCCTGCCGGTAGGAGCTGCTGCCGTAACCCCGGTAATCACCCTGGTAATCGCCGCGGTAGTCGCCGCGAGAACCGGCGCGGTAGTTGCCACGGTAGGTCCCGCGGTCGAGACCGTCATAGCCTTCGTCCGACTTGCGGGAGCTCTCGACCATCAGCCAGCCGAGGCCGAGGCCGATCACGGCCGCGGGCATCGGATGCTCGCGGGTGACCTGCCAGAGCTTGGTGAGCCCGGTGCTGGAGCCCCCCTTGAAGAGGTTCCACACCTCCAGGCCGATCTCCTTGGGAGTCATCTTCGCGTCGAGCGCCGCGAAGGTCTCGTCCATGCTGGACCGGGTGCGATCGATCTCCGACCGGATCTCCTTGGAGTTCCGGCCACTGGCGTTATCGTCCAGGTCGTGGTTCTGCAGGCCGCTATTGCCCGTCACGAAATCTTCTGTTTGAGCCATTCTTTGTTCTCCTGCAAGCTTTGGGTGGTCCGCTGGGGAGTGATGCTCTCTTGCTTGAGAGTGGCGAGCGCTTTCTTGACCAGGGAGTAACCGACCGCGGCGAGAACGATGCCGACGATCAGCGGCGCCAGCCAGACGGCGACGCCCGGTGACATGAACTTGCTGAGGAGCGACGCCAGGCCGTTGATCACCGCCAGCAGCAGGGCGATGGCGCCGAGGAGCGCGACCGCGCCGCCGACGGCGACCTCGCCGAGGTTGGCCCCGACGCGCGAGGCCTTCTCGGACATCTCCGTCTTGGCGAGGTCCACCTCCTGCTTGAGCAGGGTGCTGGACTCCTGCGTCAGCTCCTTCAGCAGTTGACCGATGGACCGGTCATCCTTGCGTTCGTTGTTTACAGCAGCCATGGCTCAAACTCCCGCCGGCGTCTTCGGAGAGTTGTAGGGCGTGGTGGCGCCAGTTCCGGCGCCGGCGCCGGTCCTGGGAGCCTGGCCCGCGCTGCCCTGACCCAGATTGCCCTGGCCCAGGTTGCTCTGGCCCAGGTTGCTCTGATTCAGATTGCCCTGGCCCAGATTGCGCGGCTGCGAAACGTAGGACGCGCGGTTCGGCGACAGCCCCTGGGACGACCGTCCCTGCGAGGCGCGCGCCGACTGCGGATAGCCGGTCCGGGCGCCGCCGTCGTACCCGGAGCTGCGCCCCTGGTCCGGCGTGGAAGCCTTGAGGAACCGGGCCAGCATCAGCCCCGCGATCAGCGTGCCGCCCAGGAAGACCTCGGGACGGCGCCGCGCGAAGTTCTCGGTATCGCGGACAAAGCCGCTCAGATCGTTCTCTTTCAGGTACTTGGAGAGCCGCTCCACCTGGCCCGCGGCGCGGTCGGCGTACTGCCCGAAGTCGCCGGCCTGCTGGCCCTCGTTCAGCTTGCGGCCGGCCTCGCGCAGCGCCTCGGCCAGCGAGCCCAGACGGTCGGCCGCCTGGTCCTTCTGCTGTCCGACGAGCTGCTGGACGTGATCGCGCGCCTGGTTGGCCACGTCCTTCGCCTGCTCCTTGGCATCGCTCGCCAGGCTCTTGACCTGCTCCTTGGCCCCTTGCGCAAGGTCCTTCCCCTGGTCCTTGGCGCCCTGGGCGAGGTCCTTCGTCTGGTCCTTGGCCTGCTGGAGGTTGCCCTGGTGCTGCTGGCCCGCGCCGGCCCCGAGCCCGGAGGCTCCGGTGCCGGCCGTGACCGTGTCCTTGCCGCTGCCCACATTCGTTGGATTCGCCATCGTGACCTCTCCTTCCGGTGTAGTTACTGCGCCCGTGCGTAAGCTTCTGAGGAGGAGCGCCGGCCCGAATTCCAACCGGCGCGTTCGGATTTCTTGTAACGCAAGAGGTGTGCCAGGACTGTGCGACGGGCGGGAATCCGCGGGATGGAAGGCAGATGGAAAGGCCAAAGGAAGAGCCGCCGCCTCCCCGGCCGGGAGGCCGGCCGGGATCGAGGCGGACGTGATGCGGGAGCGACGAGCGATCTCGAGAGCTACCGGGCGGCCAGCACCTCGCCGAGCTGCCGGCGGAGCAGGGCGAGCTCCATCCGCGTCCGCGCCACGGAGGTCGGCTCCTTGCCGCCCGCCGTGACCTGGCCGCACTCCAGATCGTCGTTCTCCTCGTCGTCGTCGAGGCCCGTGTTGGCGGTCACCTGGCCGCAGAGGACGAGGCCCGGCTGCGGGTTGAACTTTTCGCTGGGCAGCACGTCGACCATCAGATCCATGGACTTGAAGCTCATCGTCGCCTCCTTCGGGCAAGGCCCGGGTTCGGTCGCCGGCCCCAGGGGCCGCGCGGGTCGATTGTCTGAAACGGTTTCCAGAAGTCTACCAGAACCGCATAGAGACGACGATTGGCGGCGATCGGCGGCGATCGGCGGTCAGGGACGGCCGGCGCCGTCCTCCCCCGCCAGGGTCAGCATCCAGACGTCCCCCTCGGTGACCCTCCGCACGGTGTAGAGCATCCGGCCGTCCGGTCCCACGGAGAGCGAGGTGAAGACGGAGTCCGGCGGAGGGTCCAGCAGCAGCCGGGGGTCCTTGCGGCGCAGGTCGCAGCGGAAGATCTTCCCGTCCCGCAGGTAGAGGAGCGTCCGGCTGTCGTGGAGCCAGTGGGGGATGATCCCCGCGTCGGTCAGCCGCTCGTAACGCCCCGCGGCCAGGGAGTAGACGACGACGCCGGGGATCGCGGCGCCGTCCGCCTGCTCCAGGGTGCCGGCGAGATAGGCGCCGTCCGGAGACCAGGAGGTGGCCGAGAAGACCTGGCCGTCGCCCGGCGACGGGAGCGCCTGGACCCCCCGGCCGGCGCCGGCCGGCGGGTCGAGGCCGATCAGCGCCGCGCCGCGCGAGCCCAGGCTCGCCACGATCCGCCGGCCGTCGGGCGAGGGGATGGGGTTGTAGAGCGGGTCCGGGGTGCCGTGGGGGAGCGGCTGCAGCCCGCTGCCGTCCGCCCGGATCGTCCACGCTCCGTAGCTGCCGCCACGGTTGGAGTAGAAGACGATCCGCGAGCTGTCGGGGAACCACTGCGGGACGCGGTCCTTGTCGGCGTCGTTGGTGAGCTGGCGCTGGCCGCCGCCGTCCGCGCGCACCACGAAAATATCCTCCTGGGGGGAGGTGGCGTCGATGGCGATCAACCGCCCGTCCGGCGAGATCTCGGCGGAGCGCACCGCCCGCGACCCTTGGGGGACCGCCGCGGCCTGGCCCACCACCCGGAAGGCCGCGGGATCGAACGGCTGCCGCTCCAGGTCCGACTTCCCCTCGTCGGTGGCGTAGACGATCTTCCGGCCGTCCCGCGAGAGGCTCAGCAGGCCCAGCGACTGCGAGGAGCTGTTGATCTGCTGGGGCTCGCCCAGCACCCGGCCCGAGTCCTCGTCGATCGGCACCCGCCAGACATTCGAGCTGCCGCTGCGGTCCGAGACGAAGTAGAGATACCGCCCATCGGGCGACCAGACGGGGTTCCAGTTGAGGTGCTCGTCGTCGATCACCGGCACCGGCGGGCCGCCGGCGGCGGGAATCGTCCAGAGCACGCGCCGGGCGCTGCTGGAGAGGCCCCAGTAGGCGATCCGCTGCCCGTGCGGGGACCAGCTCGGCTGCACGGCGTCCCCGGCGCCCAGCGGCCGCCGGCTGTCCAGGCCGACGTCCGCGATCCAGAGCTGGCTCACCAGCCGGCGCTCCCGCGGCCCGGAGATCCCCTCGGTAGCGAAGACGATCCGCTTGCCGTCCGGCGACCAGGCGGGGTTGTAGCCGGCGGCGGTGATCCGGCGGACCGATTCCCCCGTCGCGCCCATGACGAACAGGCCGCCCCCCTCCCGCTCGGAACGGAAGGCGATCTGCTGGCCGTCGGGCGAGAAGGCCGGCTGGGTGTCGTCCGCCGGCGAGTCGCGCGTGAGGTCGAGCGGATTGCCGCCGCCGACGCGCTTCAGGAAGATGTGGGCGTTGCCGTTCGCCGACTTCACGTAGAGCAGGAACTTGCCGTCCGGCGAGAGGCTGGGGAAGGACTCGCGCCCCTCCTGGTCGGTGAGCTGATCGAACTTCACCACCGCCGGCGCGCCGCCCCGCCCGGCGCGGCCGCCGGCACCGCCGCCGCGGCGCAGGAACGATCCGCCGGCCACCAGCGCCACCGCGAGGGCCAGACCCAGGAGCCACATCCAGGGGCGGACCCGCAGCGGCGCGGGCGGGTCCGGCTGCGTCCGCACCGTGGTGGTCATCGTCTGGTTGCGCAGCGCCCGCAGGTCGCCGAGCGGCCCGTCGGCCGTGGGATAGCGGTCGCCCGGGTCCTTGGCCAGCAGGCCGTCGACGATCCGTTCGAGCTCCGGCGGCGCCTCCGGACGCGCCTCGCCGAGCGGCTTCGGCGTCTCGTTCAGGATGCCGTAGAGGACCGCCTGGTCGTGCTCGCCGCGGAACGGCCGGCGGCCGGCCACCATCTCGTAGAGGACGACGCCGAACGACCAGAGATCGGTGCGGTGGTCCACGTCCTCGCCGCGCCCCTGCTCGGGCGACATGTAGGCGGGGGTGCCCACCGACGAGCCGGTGCGGGTGATCGCCGCCGCGCCCACCAGCTTGGCGAGGCCGAAGTCGAGGATCTTCACCACCCCGTCGGCGGTCACCATGATGTTGGCCGGCTTGACGTCGCGGTGGACGATGCCGCCGCGGTGCGCCTTGGCGAGGCCGCGGGCGATCTGCTCCGCGATGTCGATCGCCTCCTCGATCGGCAGCGGCCCGCGTTCGATCCGCCGGCGCAGGGTCTCGCCGTCGTAGCTCGGCATGGCGAGATAGAGCCGGCCGTCGTCGGTCTCCCCCACCTCGTGGATGGTGCAGATGTTGGGATGGTCGAGCCCCGAGGCCGCCCGCGCCTCCTGGAGGAAGCGGGTCTTGGCCTCCGGGTCGCGGGTCAGCTCCGGCGGCAGGAACTTCAGCGCCACCGTGCGCGCCAGGCGCAGGTCCTCGGCCTTGTAGACCACCCCCATGCCGCCGCCGCCGATGTACTCGAGCACGCGGTAGTGGGCCAGCGTGCGCCCCACCAGATGGTCGGCGTCCTCGATGACGGAGGCCCGGCCTGTCGGCGTGGAGGGCATCTCACGCAGCGTGGGATCGAGGCTCTCGGCGGGCGCCGGCGCCCCCAGGCCCAGGCTGCCGGCGAGGGTCAGCAGGTCCTCCCGCATCGCCCCCATGTTCGCGAACCGGTCGCCCGGCCGCTTGGCGAGCGCCGTGGCGACGATCCGCTCGAGTTGGGCGGGCACCCCGGGGCGCAGGGTGGCCATCGGCTGGGGATCGCGGCTCAGGATGCCGCGGATCCGCTCGTGATCGTTCTCCCCCGGGAAGGGCGTCCGGCCGGCGATCATCTCGTAGAGGACCACGCCGAGCGCCCAGACGTCCGCGCGCGGATCGATCGTCTCGCCGCGGAGCTGCTCCGGCGCCATGTAGCCCGCCGTGCCCACCGCGGTGCCGTCGCGGGTCAGCCGCGACTGGTCCGCCAGCTTGGCGATGCCGAAATCGACGACCTTCACCCGGCCGTCCGGGGCCACGATGACGTTGGCCGGCTTGACGTCCCGGTGGACCACTCCCTTGGTGTGGGCGGCGGCGAGGCCGGCGGCGATCTGGGAGGCGATGCGGACGGCCTCGGCGAGACTCAAGGGTCCGCGCTCGATCTTGCGCTTGAGCGTCTCCCCCTCGCAGAAGGACATGGCGATGAAGAGGCGCCCGTCCTCCGTCTCGTCGATCTCGTAGACGGTGCAGATGTTGGGGTGCTCGAGCGCCGAGGTGGCCCGCGCCTCGCGCAGGAACCGGCGCTGGTCCGCCTCGTTGCCGCTGCGATAGGTGGAGAGGAACTTGAGGGCGACCAGCCGCTCCAGCTTGACGTCCTCGGCCTTGTACACGACGCCCGCACCGCCTCCACCGAGGCGTTCCAGAACCCTGTAGCGGGAGATGGTGCTGCCGATCAACGAGAAAGTTCCTGAGTACGGATCGCCAACAGTCTATCACTTCCCTCGTGGATTCCTCCGCAGGCGGACGCCTTTCCCCGCCGGAAATCCCTCACTGCCCCCTGAGTGCGCGACCCGGCCCTCCAGTTTTACGGCCGTGCCCCCTGGAAATCCGGCTCTGCCCTCTGGTTTTGCCGTCGCGCCCCTCGGCTTTCCGGCTTCGCCCTCTGGTGGGCCGTGTCCGCCCTCTGGAAATCCGCCCCGGCCCCCTGGCCGCGCGGGCGCGCCCTCCAGCTCTCCGGCTCCGCCCCATGGAATTGCGCGTCCGCCCCGTGGAAATCTGTCCGGGCCCCCTGAGGGGCAGACTCTCCGCTCCAGTGGGCGCAGACGCAAAACCAGAGGGCCCACCCGCGCACTCAAGGGGCAGAAACGGATTTTCAAGGGGCGCAATGGGAAAACCAGGGGGCGATGCCGGCGAGTTGGAGGGCGGAACCGGACAACCAGAAGGGCAGGCTCGTAGACTCGTGATCCGCACCGGTACGCGAAAAGGGCGGGGGGAGCGGAGCAAGCCCGAAGAAGCCGCGCAACCACCCTCACTTCTCCTCGAACAGACCTTCTTCGGTCAGTCTGAAAATTTTCAGCTTCTCCTTCTTCCGGAACGCCTTGTCACTCAGGTCCACCCAGTTCGCACAGGCGTCCCGAAGCACGTGAAACCGGAGAGTCTCGGGCACACCTGTCGTACGACTCACAATTTAGCAGTCTGACCAACCGCGCGCAGAATCGATGACAACCAGACGAGTGCGTATCCCACGGCAGGCATCTCCCCATTCGATATCTGGAGCAACCGGTCCCAATCGTCTGAGAGCTGACCAAGGCTAAGATCCTTTGGATCTGAGTAAGGGTCATAAAGCTCCTCCGCGGAGAGATCCCAGTAGAAATCCCAGGGTAGCTCTACCGTAAGACCTCGCCCTACCCCGTCTTGTAGCCGTTGCCCCGAAAACGTCATTCTGGTCCTCTCAAAGGGAGGAGCCCATGGATGCACGCGTGAAGAGATTTCGCGAGGCGGTGACACGCCAGGGAGGCAGTGGAGTTGGCAAGCGGTATCCGTCGGAGCTGCGAGCGCTGGCAGTGGCGGTGGCAGAGGATCGCAGAGAAGAGCCGCTGGCTCGGGTGGCGGCGGATCTTGGCATCTCGACGGTGAGCTTGCAGCGCTGGCTTGAGCCGGGTGAGCCCGTTCGCTTTCGCCCGGTCGAGGTCGAGCCGGGATATGCGCAGGTGCCGGGGCCGCCGGCAAGGGGTGTGGCGTTGATCACTCCGCGAGGCTATCGGGTGGAAGGGTTGGAGGCGGCGGAGTTGGTCTCGCTTTTGCGGGTGCTGGAATGATCGGAAGCACCCGCCAGGTGACGGTCTATGCGTTTTCCCAGCCGGCCGATCTTCGCCGCGGCTACGACGGCTTGAGCGCGCTGGTGCGGGAGGCGATGGGGCGCGACGAGCTGTCGGGCGACCTGTACCTGTTCGTCAGTCGGACTCGTCGCCGGGCGAAGGTTCTTCTTTGGGATGGCACCGGTCTGTGCGTCTATGCCAAACGGCTGGAGTGCGGGAGGTTTGCCTGCCTGTGGGGCCAGAAGGACGCCTCGCAGGTACGCCTGACGGTCAACGAGCTGCAGTTGTTCCTGGAGGGCAGCAAGCTGGTAGGCCGAGTGACCCTGAGCCCGCCGGCCGTTGTTGCGTCAACCAGTGTTTTTTGCTAGAAAAGGCATGTGATCGCGATCCAGAAAGAGAGCCGCCTGGAGGTCCTCCGCGAAGTGGCTCTTCTGCTCGAGCAGGAAAACCGTCGTCTCCACGAAAGAATCCAGCACTTGACGCTGACCCTGGCCCGCCTTCAGGGCCAGGATGGGACTTCGGCCCTGCAGGGCGAGCTCGAGGCGCTCAAGGAGCTTTTGTCGCGTCGGGAGAAGGCCCTGTTTGGCGACTCCTCGGAGAAGCGGCCCCACCCGGAGCTGTCCACCCCGGAGCCGAAGCGGCGCCAGGGGCACGGCCCGCGCGAGCAACTGCAATTACCGGTCGCCGAGGTGCTGCACGTGCTGGACGAGTCGAATCGTGACTGCCCGGTCTGTGGTGGGCCTCTCGAGGAGATGAAGGATCAGCAGGAAATCTCCGACGAGATCACGGTCGTGGAGCGGCGCTTTCTCGTGGCGCGTCACCTGCGCCAGAAGTACCGCTGCCGGTGCAACGGTGCGGTGGTCACGGCGCCCGGCCCTCGCAAGCTGATCCCGGGAGGACGCTATTCGCCGGCGTTTGCCGTGGAGGTGGCGGCCTCGAAGTACCTCGATCACCTGCCGCTGGAGCGTCAGAGCCGGATCATGCAGCGCGAAGGCCTGGAGGTGGGCTCCCAGACGTTATGGGATCAGCTCGACACCTTGGCCGGGCACCTCGAGCCGACCTATCGGGAGTTGGGGCGGCGAGCCCTGGCGTCTCCCCTGGTCCATGCTGACGAGACCCACTGGCGGCTGATGGCCAAGAGCGAGCGCAAGAAATATTGGGTTTGGTGTTTGACGAGTCCCGACACGGTCTACTGCCGGATTTTCGACAATCGGGCCAAAGATGCGGCCCAACAGCTTCTGGCGGGATACCAGGGAACGGTGGTCGCCGATGGCTACGGCGCGTATGGAGCCTTGGCCCGAGCCGGTCCGGGTTTCACCCTGGCGCACTGCTGGGCGCATGTGCGGCGAAAATTCGTCGAGATCGAGTCGCACTACCCGCAACAAGCTCAGGAGATTCTCGATCTGATTGGAGAAGCTCTACACTGTGGAGCGAGATGTCCTCGCTCGCCACGTTGAAGACTCACCGGCGGCCCGACTGGCGCTGCGCGCTCGGCTGCGCGCAGAACGCTCTCGCGCGCTGATCGAAAAAATCCGGGTCTGGGCCGAATCTCAGAAGGTCCTACCGCGGAGTGGCCTGGGCCAAGCCATTGGCTACATGCAAGAGCTCTGGGCCGGTTTGACCCGCTTTCTCAACGATCCTCTCATCCCGCTCGACAACAACCCTGTCGAGCGCGCCTTGCGCGGCTTGGTGGTCGGCCGAAAGAATCACTATGGCTCTCGCTCAAGCCGTGGCTGCGAAGTCGCCGCTCTGTTCTACAGCCTGATCGAAACGGCCAAGCTCTGCGGTGTCGAGCCGAAGAGCTACTTGCTGCGCGCCACCTCCAGAGCCCTGGAGCATCCCGGCGCGGTGACTCTCCCGAAACCCTGACTCCGATCCGACCGGACCGCTGCGCTTGCCCGCATTGGGGTAGGGCGAGGTCTTACGCTCTACCGATGCCTGCCCTGCCTCGTCCAAGTGGTCGACAAGAGCTTCGAAAACTTTCCGTAGATCTTCGGTTGTTATCTTCATTCCGGCAGAATCGATCCTTTCTTCATTTCCGCATCACCGACACGTCCGTCTGGATTATGACTGATGTCGATCCGATGGATATAGACTCCGCACGCTGAGGCTTCTTAAAGTACCTCAATGGCGCACGCTGGATTAAATCACCCAGCTGCTTACTTGCGCTTTGCAAGGGCAAATCATAGGTCTTCTTTCTTTCGAAACCCCTCCATTGCCAATATTCAGCTCTTGGATTCGGAGGCGATTTTTTAGCAACCTGCTAAAGCTTTTTGGCGACGCTTGGCTACATCATGAAGCGTTTCGCGAAGCCAGGTCTTAATATCCTCTGCTGAAACACTTGGCCGCCCCCCTCGAACAAAGAAAAACTCAATTGCATCAAAGACTTTAGGGCCGTCTACCCAAAAGTAAACCCTCAACTCGGAATCCTGCGAGGCCGGGTCAACCCTGATCACTTCTGGCCTATCTACTCTCAATCCGAGTTCAATGAAGGTATTACTGTATTCCCCAATAAGATCCAGAGCCAGAGTTAAGATCTCATTTTCAAAGCTTGCCAGGTTGCCTTCCACTGTCACGGCTCCTAATGGTCGACATTTGAGCCACTCTTCAGAAAATATTCGACGGTCGCCTTAAGCAGAATTTACCATGATGCCTTCTGACGAGAGATCTCCTCGCAGCTCCTCAGAGAGTTTTTGCGGAACACGAAACCACCACGCTCCCGGGGATTTCTCTACACCCGGCCCTATAGATACTTGAATAGGCTGGGTCACAGAAACAAATTTATTATCCAAACCTGCGATGGCTTCCTTGATATTCTCTCCCAGGACTCCAGGAACCCGAGCGACTATTTCAGCTAGGAGATCTCTTACCGAGAGGTCATTGCGGTAATCATATATTGAAAACTTGTACCCTTGTTCAACTTCGCCGCCAAATCGAGCCCAGCTGTCAACGAGCTCATCTAATGAAAATACCCGTCCGTGATGAGCTCTCCTCGAAATTTCTTCGAGAATACTACTCAACGCAGCATCTTCTTCTGGGGACAAACCACCCTTGAGAATCATCTCACTTACCACGCCCGCGGTGAAGAAGACCCTGTTCTACCAGATACTTCAAAACGTCCGGCCCTGCGTGCTGCGGGATCCTGAACCACCAGGGTCCGGCACCCTCCTCGACTTCAGTTTCAATGGACTTGGTACTCGGCATTGTACAAGAAAAGAACTTCTCGTCCAACGGCCGAAGTTCCAGATCTATTTCTTGGTGAAGCCTCGAGGGGACTGCCGCCTTAACTTCCTCCAAGAGCTCTCTCATTTCCAGGTCGTGGAAGTAGTCATAAATCGATAACTGGTAACCATCCCCAACCTCTTGAACAAAATTCTTCCATTTCTTTAAAAGATCCGACAAATCAAAGCTGGGCGCGAGTCCCCATTCCGCCCTGATTTTCTCAAAAGCCGAACTTAAAGCTTCGCGTTCTACCTTACCCTGCGGCTTCGGTGGCCTCATTTAGGCGTTCCTCCGGCAGCAGAGGCTGCCGCAGCGGCATCCCTCAAACGCCAGAATTAGCTCTTGCGGTTTAGACATAGCGTGTTCTTGCTCAACCAGTCCCTGCTCAGGCGAGGCGACTTGCTCTCCAACCCTTATTCGCTATCGCCCATCGAAAAGACTGGGCCTCAACACTCTCACCCTACAGTGACAACTCGAATTCTTCAATGAGCGCCTGCTCCGCCTTTGCCTTTGGCCGCTTTCGTCGCCAAGGAACGAACGATTATCTCCTTGACTGTATATGTCTTGACCTTCGCCAAAAATTCTATGAGAACTGGATCGCCAACTTACTCGGCCAAGGGCCCCGAGACGTGAACTAGGAAAAAAGCATCCGCGGCGTCCAATCCCGAGAAGCACCAAACATTCTTAGTGCCAATGATAGGCACCGGATTCGCTTCTGCCGGGTCGCCTAGCCCAGGCACAGCCTCAGACCACAGGTACCAATTAGCAACAGCATCCTTCACATCTGCTCCTGAGAACTGCTCGATAGATGTTGTGCCGTCCTTCTCGACAAAAAAGGTATAGAGTCCCATATCAGGATGCTTGTCCTACACGACCATGTTCTTCTGACCCTTCCGAGCTTGATCGGGCTTCCTCCGCTGCTTGCACCAATACGCTCCAGAGCTTTCACGGCTTCTCGACGCACCCAACTGTTCTTTGTTGTGGCGGCAATGGCCTTCAATTTTGGAACGGCCTCTTTGGCACGAAGCTTTCCTAAGCCTCGAGCAGCAAACCCTTGTAGGTCTTCTGCTTCTAAATAGTCCATCAATATGGGAATGACTCTCGGATCTTTTGTCTTTGCAGCCGCTATACTGAGTAAGCCCCGCGCACTTGCACTTCGAGGATCCAGCAACAGGCGCATAAGGTCATCCACATTAGCCTTGCCCCCGATAAGCTCCAGAGTATTCGCTACCGCCCACCGAAAAGATTGGGCCTCAACACTCTCACCCCATAGCGACAACTCGAATTCTTCAATGAGCGCCTGCTCCGCCTTGCCTTTGGCCGCTTTCGTCGCCAAGGAACGAACGATTATTTCCTTGACTGCATAGGTCTTTACCTTTGCCAAAAATTCTATGAGAACTGGGATCGCCAAAGGGTAAGGACCTCTTGTGTTCATGAGATCCTGGGACGAGGCTACATGCACTCCCACATTTTTCAACGCGGCAACAACCAACTGATCTTCCAGATGTACTTGTTCGTCCATGCTAGACGATCCTAGTTAGGCGGTGGCTGTTCGGTTATATACATGTCGTTACTTGCCGCTCCTAATCTTTGTCAGAAGCGCTTCTCTCGCCTCAGGGTCACTTATATAGCTGCAGGCTCACCATAGGAATCATCATCCCATAGCTCCAACTTGGAAACTAAAGATACAAGGACCGCCTTGTCTTCACAAAAGAACGTACGCCACACCCTTACGTCAGACATGGCGTTTGCCGCCTGGAATCGGGCGGCTTCGGTCCACTGCTGGTTCTCGATAGCTTCGTTGAGTTGGGATTCTTCACTGCTCTCCAAAAGCGCAGAACCAACATCCATATATGAATGCCTTCCCAGTTCGCAATGACAGTAAGGACACTCAGGAAGTTTCCTTCTCTGCTTTTCAACCATCTCTAATAATCACCCTGGAGAAACATTTACGATTTGGCAGTCTCCCCGAATTCTTCATCGGACACAGAAATCATTTGTCAATGACCTCTTTCAATCGACCTACTACATGCGCAGGGAAAACAACTGCAAATTCCTTGGAGTCGCCAGCCCAATCATCTACGGCCTCAGAAAGTATCTCAAGATAAATTTCAATATCTGGCTCAGGTAAGGCGGGCAAATCCTCATGAACAACAACAATTTTATCTTCGGCTATCCAGCTCAAGTCTCGAAGACAATCTCGCAAAGCATCCCAATTTGCGCCAAAATATGGAAATTTAAATTCCCGCAACAATACGCTAAACAAATCTACCTTACTGCTTACATTCCGAGGGATCAGCACCTTAAACTCAACAGCATCAACATCTCTGGTCGCATTATCGCCGAATAAAAAATTGCCTACTTTTATATTTTTTCTCATAGTTACTTTATCCTAAAAAATGTTGTATAATGATCCGGAGTATAATAGAGTTCTCCACCTTGGCCCGTCACAACCCTCTGCTTACCAGCATGAGAGATTCCCTTAGTCGGATGAACATACTCGTGATAATAGCCCAAGGGCTTCTGTGGTAAAGAATTGGCATCATTCCTAAATTCAGCGCCGTCGTTACGATGCGGGTACGCAGGAGGCGGGAAGGCGGTGACGGCGGTGGCCGCACGGCGATCGAGGACGCTGCGTCTGCTCGCGGGACTGGCGGTGACGATACCGCCGGTACTCGCCGTCGCGGGCTGCGCGAGCGTCCAGAATCAGGCCTCGGCGTCATCAACCCGCCGTCGGCTTCCGTCTCCTCGACAACGGCGTCGGCATCAGCGCCTTCATCGATATCTGCATCGGCGTCGGCATCAGCGACGGCTTCGGCGCCTTCCTCGGTAACTGGGCCCTGCCGGACCAGCGAGCTGAAGATTTCGCTCGGTCCCGGCGGGGTCGCGGCCAGCAGATGGGCGGCGCTGCTCGAACTCACCGATGTCGGCAACGCCTCCTGCACCGTAACCGGCTGGGCCGCGATCGCGGGCGTCACGTCGTCGGGCACTACGTCACCCGCGACGAACCGCGCCGACTCGATGGACGGACTGAACGCGACAGGCGTGCCACGTCTGACACTTGCTCCGGGCGGCAAAGCCGGCATCGACATCTCGGGTGCTGACAACGCGGCCGGCGGTGGCAGTTGTCCCCCGCCGTACCGGCAATTGCGCGTCTCAGCACCCGGTGACTCGACGTCGATGACGATTCCGACGACCACGACTGTGTTCTCCACCGGCCTGCCGAGCTGCGCCCCGCTCACCGCGTCGCCGGTCCGCCCGCTGAACGACTTCTCCTTCCGGGCCAGGCCAATGACCGGCCCGGGAACAACCGTGTCGCTGATCCTGTCTGGAGCGGTGCTGGCCTGCGGTGCGCTGCTCGTGCTCTCTGGCGCGGCGAAGCTGTACCGCGCCGCACGCCGAGTGGACGCCAGCGCCGCCGGTGGCGATAGCCATGACGATGACAGCGCGATCCGTGCGGCGCTGCGTGTCAACCCTCGGCGATGGCGGCGGATCGAGGTGGCGGCCGGCGTAGCGGAGGCTGCTGTCGGCCGGCCGTGTGCGCCGCGTTCCATCCGGTCGTCGCGGGCACGGCGCTGGCAGCGCTCGGAGCGGTTTTCACCGGACTGCTCGGCTACGCGCGCCACAAAAGGCGTCCGGCGGATGCTCGTGCGTCCGACGTTCGAAGGACCCTGACGCGTCGATCCGTGGCCGGTCCAGGCGCGTGCCGTGTGGTTACTGGCCGCGGGCGTCATCGACGCGTCGATTCGCCTCCCGCGGCCGACGCTCACGAACGGCGGGGGCATCGCCGTCGTGCTCGTCGGTCTCAGTGCTCTCGTGCTGATGCTCGCGGCCGAGGGGCTGCCCGGATACGGCACCCGCTGCCGCATCCGGTTCCCGCTTGGGCCGCGCGCGACTCTCAGAGCGTTGCGGAGCCACGGCGTGTTCGAGGCGATGGCCGACGCGGTCGGCCCCTTCGCCGAGGGTTTCGCCTACCGCCGGGAAGGCTGCGTCGAGGAGTTCCGGTTCGCCGCGACGCCTCGGGCCGGCCGCGCCGACCGCGCGGTGGCGTTCCGCGTGAGCCGAACGGCTCGCGGGCGGTACTCGCCGTCGAAGCTCGGATCGAGGCCGCGGTCTAGCGCCGCCTCAGCGAAGTTCGCCCTGTAGTGCGCGCCGAGCAGGTCGGGTCCGCCCAGCTGCCCTCCCGCCATGATTCTTCATGGGTTGATTGCGATGTCGCCGACACAGAACGTGTAGCCGTCGTTTTGGAAGGTGGTGTTGGGGCTTCCCGAGACGTAGTGAAGATTCGACAGCGTTGGCCCGACCCAGGCGGCCACCCAGTTGGAACCGCTGTCGATTCCGAGCACGTCGCACCTGTTGATCGGGTCGCGGTGGTTGCGGGTGAAGAATCACACTGCGCTCCCGAGGTGTAGTCGACCTCCAAGTCGTGGTTGTAGTAGTCGCATCCGCCGTAGGCGGGGGTCACCTGCGCGGCGTGCGCCGGCGCGGCCATCAACAGCCCGCCGCCCGCGGCGACCGTCGCGGCCAAGGCCGCGAGCATCCTTCGAGAAAGCCATAACATTCATCCCCGTATTCCTCCTCGACAAGGATTCATGCCTGGCACCGCGCCGGAAGAGCAACCGACGGCGTGGTTGAAACTCTCCCCTCGGCACATCCCAGCGGCCAGGCTTTTGCATGAGGATGCAAAGGTCTGAGGCGAACTCGAGCGGGTACGGACGCCGGGTATGTTCAGATCGATCTGGCGGCGGATGATCTCAAGCGGTTTCGGGTCGCCGATCTACCGTCGGCGCGTCGCGCACCGCAGGGCGACGCGGATTGATGCGGCACTAATGCCGTATCAGGCCACGTTCGCCCGGTTGACGATGCGGCGTAGCTGCTGGTCCTGGACATTTCGGTTTCGCCAGGCGATGTAGCGGCGGATCATGCTGCCTTGCTCCTGGTGGGTGCGGTGGTCGGTGCCGTCGAGTGCGAAGTAGCCGACGACCGCGGGTTCGCCGTCACGCGGTTCGGCCGCGCCGTCGGCGATCGCACACAGACGCTCGATACGGGCCTTCTTCTGCGCGAACTCCGGGTCAGTCGACCCCTTCCACGTCTTCAGACGTGGACACGTGACGCCTTCCTCGCGGAGCAGGATACGCAGATTCTCGTGGCTGATGTCGTCGACCACCCCTCGGCGACCAGGAACTCAGTACCTGTACGGCGCCCCCGAATTCGCTGTCAGGGCGTCAGGGTCCGCGTGAGGGCCGGGTTGTGTGTCCAGCTCGTCGGTGTCATCGGCGCAGGGACCGGTCGCGGCGCTGCATCTACTCGGTTGCGTAGGTTCGGATGTGGGCCAGGACGGTGTCGAGTCCGGCGCGCAGGGGTGCGGTGTTGCGGCGGGTCTGGGTGAGCAGGAGCCCGCCTTGGAGCGCGACGAGCAGGGCGAGGGCGAGGGCGTCGGTGTCGGTGTCCGGGCGCAGGTCGCCGCGGGCGCGCATGCGCGCCAGGCCGGCGCGGATCGGCGCTTCCCAGCGCTCGAAGCCGGCGGCGAGATCGGCCCGGGCGTGCGGGTCGTCATCGGCGAGTTCGGCCGCGATCGATCCGATCGGGCAGCCGCCGGCGCAGTGGCGCTGCTCCTGCAGGTCGATGAGCAGGTCGCGCCACCGCTCGAGCGCGGCGAAGCTGTCGAGTTCGTCGAGCACCGGTCGCTGTGCGGCCAGGATGCCGTCGGTCTGGTGGGCGATGACGGCCCGGATCGAGGTCGTCCTTGTCGGTGAAGTAGTGATACAGCTGCGACGCGCTGACGCCCGCTCGCTGCTGGACGTCCTCTATGGCGGTGCGGGCGACACCGTGGGCGAACACCAGCTCGGCGGCGGCGGCGATGATGCGGGCCCGGGTCGCCAGGCCCTTCGCGGTGAACTTCCGGGCCGCCGGCGCGGCCGCGTCGTCCGTCGCTGGCCACGCGGCGCTCGGCTGCGATGTCGGCTGCTCCACGCGTCACCTACTCGATTTTGGAGTTGACACTCCAAAATCATCGGAGCATTGTTTGGAGTGTTCACTCCACTATCGAGAGGTTCTCATGACCACCGATCTGACCGGCTCCACCGCCCTGATCACCGGCGCCACCAGCGGCATCGGCAAAGCCACCGCCGACCAGCTGGCCGCCCTCGGCGCCCACGTCATCGTGTCCGGCCGGGACAAGACCCGCGGCGACGCCGTCGTCGCCGGCATCCGCGCCGCCGGCGGGACCGCGGACTTCGTCGCCGCCGATCTGGGCGACGAGCAGCAGCGTGCGCGAACTCGCCGCCCGCGCCACCGAGGCGGGCGGCGGCCACGTCGACATCCTCGTCAACAGCGGCGGCATCTTCCCCTTCGGCGCCACCGCCGACACCCCGGCCGAGCAGATCGACGAGGTCTTCGCCGTCAACGTCAAGGCGCCCTACCTGCTGGTGGCCGCGCTCGCCCCGGCGATGGCCGAACGCGGCCACGGCGCGATCATCAACATCACGACCATGGTCGCGGAGTTCGGCATGAACGGGATGGGCCTCTACGGCTCCAGCAAGGCCGCCCTCGTCCTGCTGACCAAGTCCTGGGCCGCCGAGTTCGGCCCGGCCGGCGTCCGCGTCAACGCCGTCAGCCCCGGCCCCACCCGCACCGAAGGCACCATCCCCATGGGCGACGCGCTGGACCAGCTGGCCGCAGGGCGGACCGGCCGGGCGCGTCGGACAGCCCGAAGAGATCGCCGCCGCCATCGCCTTCCTCGCCACCGACCAGGCCAGCTTCATCCACGGCGTGCGTGCTGCCCGTCGACGGCGGCCGCCTCGCCGTCTGATCCTCGGACCGCCCTCGACCCGCCGACCACCGAAACCCGGTCGTGTGCCTGGGCCAGGATGCTCCGCCCGGACACCGACCCGGGCGGAGCATCGCCGTTGTCAGGCGGCGACAAGCGCTCCTGCCCTCGCCTAAGGTCGACCGCCGATTGATGGGTTGGCGGTCGCTGGGGTTCTGAGCGAGGCAGAGCGTTGGCAGGCAGGCACGGAGCCTGGTGCTCAGGTTCCCCTGCGCGAGAGCGTTCTGGCCCCGCCACAGACGTGGCGAGGCCAGAACAGAGATTGTCATGACACTTCTAGGTGCTGCGGTGCTCCGCGTTCGGGCCGCGTCAGCTCACCGCCTGAGCAGACGAGGGCGCGATGACGCTGCGCGTAGTGAAGTTGATCATCCCGGCCCGCGGTGGTCCACCCGCGCCCAGGTCATGGTCCAGAGCCTCGCCCAACCTGTTGCCACAAACGTCTTCGAGACGTTCGGAGACGACGAGGCGGTGCTCCCCGGCGCGCCACGGGTGGCTCGGGATGAGCCGCGCTGCGGTTCCGTCCGGTGCGAGTGACACACGCGTCTGAACGACCTCTCCTGAAGGGGTCAGGACTCCGATCTCGTCCTCGCAAAGGGCGGCGTCCATAACCCTGTCGAAGTGCACGACGGCGGGATCGAGGCTCCCCACTGTTGGGGAGACGAGACGCCAGCGGGTCTCGTCGACCGCCTCCAGAACTGGATCGCTTACGCGGAAGGTATGGCGCGCTGTTTGCCCGAGCGCCGTGACGACAAGGCTGTACGTCCGCCCGACGACAAGCGCCGGCTCGTGAGACGGGTCCGCTCCAAGACCGCGTTTGATCCTTCCTGGCTCCATCAGCACCGTCAGGCGGCGCCCATCAACGGACCAGAGCTCCTGCGACAGGACGAGGAAGGGGTCACGCACCACCTGCTCCTCCTCGTTCAGCAGCCAGAGGTGGTCACGATCGAAGTGCGCCTCTCCTGGCCTCGGAAAATGTAGGTAGAAACGCAGGGTGTTGGCGGGGAGCACCTTGGCTTGAGGAGAGATGCGGATCGGCATCTCAGGGGAAGTTTGGATCCGCATCTCTGGCGCCCTCAAAGTTCAAGCCTGCCGTTCACGCCGTCAGCTTGTGCGGGCTCTCGGCGCCCGGGAAATCCATCTCCACCCAGATCTTGTCCAGCCGTGCGGGCAGCGGGGCGACCATCAGGGTCTCAAGCGTCAGATCGCCGGTATCGGCGTAGCGGGTCAGCGAGACGAAGAAGCGGTCGCTGAACAGATCCGCCCGCAGCGACGATCCGACGAACAGCACCTGCTTGCCGACCGGCCCGGCCGGCATGAAGGGGGATTGGTCCAGCATCGGGCCCTGGGTCGGCCGGTTCTCGGGGGTGAAGCCTTCGGCGGAGCGGATCCCGGAGAGCGGGACCACCATGGGGCCGCGGCCGAGATTGGTGATGAACAGCTTGTCCTCGTCCCCGTCACGGTAGGCGACCATGCTGATGGGCTGGCCGTTGCCCATGTCGCCGATCGTCTTGCCCCTCACCTTCGCGCCGTGCTTCAGCTCTGAGACCGGAATGGTGACGAGCGGGCTGCAGGCGTAGGCGGCGATGAGCGTGTCCTCGCCATCGATGGTGGCGAACTGCATGGTCCGGATCGGCGCACGCGTTTCGTATATGCCGTGGGCGAGGTGGTAGATCTCCAGTTGGGTCTCGCTGGCGGCCCCGGTGAACGGGTAGGGGATCCGCCGCAGCGTGGAGGAGAACTCCTGGTTCGAGACGCCGGCGACGAACACCTCTCCGGCGTGAAACTTCAGATCCACGATCGTCATGGATCGCAGCGGCGTACGCGCCTTCTCGTCGAAGACCGCCGCCGGCGGGTATGGGAAAGTGCCGGCCCGCGACTGAAAGGTCTTGCCCTCGTCGGGAACGTCGGACAGTTGGTGCACCGTCACTTTCGACGATGAGAGGTCGAATGGGTGGACCTCGCCGGCGAGCGAGACGCTCACGACCGCGGGCTCCAGGCGATCGCCGTTGCGCACGCCGACTGACAGGTATGGCTCGCGCGTCACAGGGTGGACGGCCATCCCGTTCATCACCAGGCTTTTCGCCGTCACGCCCAGCGCTGCGGCGATCTTCTCGTCGATCGACTCGAAGAGGAAGGGATCCAGCGAGGCTGGAGCCTGGCCGCGTTCCGTCTCGAAGGCGAAGACGGCCCCGAGCTTGTTGTCGCCTACGAAGAGGACCCCGTCGGGGCTGAAGGTCAGAGCCCCCGCCGATTGGGGGGTGACTTGGTTAATCGTGTTCATGATGGTCTCCATCGATCGTCCGCTCACGGCGGCTGTGAGATTGAAATAGAAGAGATCGCGTCTGGCGGTCAGGCCGCGAACGATAGCGCTTCTTTAGAGTGCGGCGTGGCTACCATCGCAAAAAACGCCACTCTTGCTGCTCTTGCAGCCGCAAAGGTAAACAGTCTGCGTTTCTGCCGCCTCAAACTTGATCGGGGAGAGACCTGTGCCGGCGTGACTGCCATCACAGAAGGGCTGGCTCTTGCTCAGTCCACAAGAACACCAGTAGTAGCTTTTGCCGGCTTCAACCTGAACGGGAAATGGACCCTTTTGCGCGATTGTTGGTACTGACATTTGAATCTCCTTGTTTGGCAACAAAGTGTCCCTCACGAAAAGGCGAAAGAGAATCAGAGGCTCGCCATGCCACCGTCTACGAACAACTCGATTCCGGTTGTGTAGGCAGACTGGTCCGAAAGCAGGAACAGTGCAGCTTTCGCGACGTCACTGGCGTTGTCCGATCCGCTTCAATGGGTTTCTCTGGAGCATGTCCGCAGCAAAAGCCTGAACTACCTCGGAAGGCAGACCGAGCTTCCCGAAGATCGGTGTTTCGATCGGTCCCAGGGCTGACGGTGTTGACTCGGATTCGGGGAGCCAGCTCTGCCGCGAGGCTGCGCCCAAAGGACCTGAGCGCGGCTTTGGTGGCGGAGTAGACGCTCGACAAGGGTTCTGCGATGCTCGTCACCATCGACGCGGTGAATAGAATTGCGCCGCCGTCAGCGATGAGCGGAAGCGGCGTGCTGGACTGTGAAGTATGCTCCTCGCACGTTGACATTGAACTGCTCATCGAACATCTCCGGTGTTGATTGATCGAGAGGGGCAAACTTCGCGATGCCGGCATTCACGAAGAGCGCATCGATTTTCTTGTACCGCTCTGCGATCGTTTTGAATAGCTGTTCGATTGCTTTAAGGTCACTGGTATCTGCTGCGATCACATCTGCGTCAGACCCTAATATTTTCCTGGCCTGGTCGAGTGTCTCCGGGTTGCGGCCAGTGACGATGACCTTCGCGCCCTCTTCGATAAACAACTGCGCTGTGGCGAGACCGATGCCAGTGGTTCCACCGGTAATGACTGCAATTTTGTTATCTAGCTTTCCCAAGGTGTTCGTCCTTTCTGGAACGATCGTTCAAGTTTAGGGCAAATGAATTAACGGAGGGCAGCCAGAGTGACTGACACCACGTTATCGATCATTGCTTTGGAGGGTCGCGTCCTCGCCAGCAGGCGAAGGCCGAAAAAAGCATTGACCAGGAACTGCGCCAACGCAGAAATAGAAGATGAATTCTTTAGTTCGCGAGCGTCCCTCGCTTGCACCAAACAGCGCGCCAAAAGTTCTTCCAGCCCGTCGCGCCCGATCCGTACTCTCTCTGCGACTGCCTCGTCCGAAGTGCCCAGCTCCGCAGCGCAGTTCACAACAAAGCATCCGCGAGCATCACAGACCGTCTGGGAGGCACAACTTTCAAAGATTGCTCGGATGAGAGGTAAGCCCCCTTTGGGATGCTTCTCTGTGAGCTCGCTTACATGGTGGCCCTGCAACGTCTGATACCGCATGAGGCTTTGTAGAAACATCTCATGCTTCGATCCAAAGGTGTCATAAAGGCTTTGACGCTGAACTCCTGTAGCCTCCACCAGTTCCTGAATGGATGTCGCTTCGTACCCCCGCTCCCAGAACAGGTGCATGGCGGCATCGAGAGCCTGTTCCTGATCGAACTCTTTTGTACGCGCCATGGCATCGTTATACTGTTTCTGGAATGATTGGTCAAGTATGAGGGTGAATGAATCACATTCCGCAAAGGTCTTCTACAGCACGATAGGTAACGAGAAACGCCCTTCTCGCCAGCAGCGATCCTAGGCTGGTGGAAATCGCCAATTCGATTATCGAGACGCAACCTCCGGGATGCGTCTTCAGGATGTCTTAAGCGAACAGGCGACATGCCTCAGGCGGGAGCATTCACATGCCTGCCTTACGTGTGCGGAAGGGGCAGCTCTCGAGATGGTGGACGGTTCCCCCAGTTGTGATCGTTCTGGCCTTCAATATTTTTCTGGAAAAGATGTGGCCTACGATTTCAGGGTGGATCCAATTCCTGATCTTGTTAGCGGCCAGTGTAATCTCGTTCGGATTCGTGTTCGGCGTTGCGTGGCTGATCTCCCGGCTGCGCGCTCCTTGGGGTGATTCATAAAGGTCCCCCGCGTGATTGACGGCCTCCGGCCGTCCTATACCATCGACATCTAGCAACCATTGACGGGCTAAGATCGTCCCCCGAGCCCAATGAACAGGAGCCGGGGTATTGGTTAGGCGCGGACAGACTGCCCGTTTCATCGAGCCAATGGAATGCCTTCCGGTCGAGAAGATCCCGGAGGGAGATCTCTGGACGTACGAGCTGAAGCTCGACGGTTATCGCTTGGTCGCCGTGAAGACCGGAGGCAGGGTCACCCTCTACTCCCGCCGCGGAACCGACCTCTCAAAGCGCTTCGAATACGTTAGCGGCAGCTCTGGCCAGTTTGCCCGATGAGACGGTGGTCGATGGCGAACTCGTGGCGCTCGACGAGCAGGGCAAACCAAACTTCAATCTGCTCCAGAACTTCCGATCCGCCGAATCACACATCATGTTCTATGCCTTCGACGTGCTAGTCAGGCGTGGCGAGGATCTGATGAGGCAGGCGCTTTCCAAGCGGCGCGAAGTCCTCCACTCGACGGTGAGGCCAGACGACCACCTCGGGATCTCCCAGGTGTCCAACCAGACCGCAGCAGAGATGGTCTCATTTGTGAAGCTTCATGGCTTGGAAGGGATCATCGCGAAACGAGCAGACAGTGTGTATGAGCCCGGTCGTAGAAGCGGGCTCTGGACGAAACGCCGCATCAATCTCAGCCAGGAATTCGTGATCGGCGGATATGTGCCGAGCCATCTCGGAGTTGATTCCATCGTCATAGGCTTCTATCAAGACAAGCAACTGCGGTACGCGGCTCGAGTGCGAGCTGGCTTCGTGCCTCTGACCAGAAGACAAGTGTTCGAGCGGATCAAGCCACTGCAGACAGCAAAATGCCCGTTTGTGAATCTTCCCGAGAAGGATGCTGGCCGATGGGGGCAGGGACTCACCGCAGAGAAGATGAAAGAGTGCCTCTGGGTCAAGCCTCAGGTTGTGGCGGAGGTTGAGTTCCTCGAGTGGACTGGTGCCAATCATCTGCGGCATACGAAGTTCGTCGGCTTGCGGGACGACAAAGACCCGCGCAAGGTAGTGCGGGAGACCTGATTCATTTCAGATCGGTGACTTTGATCCATTCCTCTTTCTGGAAACGTGTAAGCCAGTAATTGAGCGACGCTGGAATTGTTGTCGAGGTCGGAGTGTTGAAAAGGGCGGACAGTTTTCGGCGCTTGGCTTCTTCAATCAATTCGTCAAATGTCTTAGGCCTAGCTCCATCGGACTCCAGACACATATACACGACCGTCGCTTCACCTTTTCCTAGGTTGGGCGGCCGCACTCCATTTGGGCGTGTAAGCTCGAAGCGTTTACTCTCCTTGTTTCGCACGAACGGATTGTAACTGTGCCTCCAGGTCTTCCACACGCATCTGCAATGCATCCCGATCCTCACGCAACAGCGCGATGGTCTGGACGTCTCCACTCTTGTCGCATCGGGTCTCTAGGTCGTGGATATACCGCCGGAACTTCTCCGGTAGCGCGTTAATTTCGTTCACGGTGGGGTAGATCGATGCGGCTCGTTTCGTTTCCATAGAGCACCAGCGGTAATGATGATGCCACGGCGGGTGATTCCGGCCAACATCCATTTCCACGAACACTGATCCCATGAAAAGCAGTTCCGAAATCTTCTGTTTGTCGCAGCGCGCAGCGCCGAGCGTCGCGGCCGCACATGGCTCGCATCTATATGGCCGAGGCACAGCCCGAACGCCTCTCCTTCCTACTTCGGAACCACGAACAGCCCGTTTGGGCTCGCTATCGTATAGGGTGACCCGGAAACCGGTGTGATGCTGGTGGGCGTGACTGTAAACACGTAGAGCTTGCAGTCGCTGAGGGCATAGAGGTGATTCGAGTTGTCCCAATGAATCGAACCGATTGGGTCGGTTCGTAAGTTTCGCAGAGTAGCGCGTGATCGGCGCGCCTCCGTTGAAGTGATAAACCAACAATCCCGTGCCGCCTACGGCCAAGAGTTTCCCCGATGGCGACATATTCATAACGGAGACACCGGTGCTGGGGGTCGGCATGTTCTGCCACGTGTTAGTCGAAACGAGATTCCCTTGTGTATCCACGGTGTAACTCGCCAACTGTGTGGGGCCGACATTCCCGAAAGGTGGTTCATACTCCGGGTAAACAGCGACGGCGAGATGATTGCTGGGATCGGCAACTGGAATGGTCGGATAGAAAACCCAGCCTGACTGAGCGAGCGGATCAGTCTGACCGAAGCTCCACCAATCGAGTGTTCCGCTCGAGGCCCGCTTTAGTCCGGCCATTGGAACGTCAGGCGTGTACCCGGCGAAGGCTGTTACTGCGTAGGCAAAAGTATCATTCGCGGTTATCGTCGGAAGGTTTGATTGGTTCGCGAAACGGCCATAGTAAGTCGCAGCCCCATTGAAGGTCAGAGCTCCCGAAGTCTTGGCGATATCGTAAGTCTGGTAGGCAGTGCACAATCCCGAGCCGCCGGGGAATGCGTTGTTCAGCAACACGTAGAGATTTTGGCCCGTATGGTCGAGAATGGCACCGCCGGTTGTGCCGCATTCGCCGCCTTGATAAAGCTGCGTGTTGATCTGGGATTCCTGCTGCTTGATCGCTCCATTCGAAGCGACCAGATATGAGTGGACGTAGTCGGTGCCCAGGCTGATGAAGTACTTCCCGTTGCTCCCGATCATCAAGCCCGTCGTCTTGAACGGCGACCCGGATACAAGAGTCAGCTTTCCAGTCGAGGCGACATTATAAAGGTTGATGCCTTTGCTGGTCGAGACATACACATAGGCGATGGGCGTGGTGCTTGCGGCTGCGGGTGCGACGCTTGCGAAGGAGAACAGGCAGAGCAACAGCGCTGCGTATCGATACATTGAGCTTTCCATCCAGCCCCGAAGAGGCTGATCTGCTTTCTATTCGGGGGGTTAGGAAGCGACTCATCATCAGGCGGCGGCGGAATGCCTGTCAACGCACAATGACTGGCCTTGCTGGGCTTGGACTGCGTTTGTCCCGTTATGGGTATGGATTGGCGGTAGGGTCGCTGGAAGGTCTCCGGCAAACGCCCGCTACCCGGTACCCGCATCTGGCGCGGCTATCTGAGTCGATTCTCCATTCTGGATAGGAATATGGAGCGGGAAAGAGTCGGAGGCCATTCTGAAACCTCTTCGGGGAGAGAGCCGCAGACGTGGCCATGTTCACCTCACGACCGGCAGCTCTAGCACTCTCGTAAAAGGGTTACCCAACAGTTGGAATTGGATTCCCGGCCAATTGACCATAGAGCGTGAGAAGCCAGCCAGCGAGATAGAACAGCGCGCTGATGATCGTCGCTATGGTCAGTTCACGATGCAACCCGTCCAAGACCTCGGAATTGCGCCTTGCCATAGTCTTGATGCAGTCAAGGTGAAATTCATTCGCGTTCATTCGCGCCGCATGAGCTTTTCTGCGGCGCGTGGTCAATGCGCGGCGTTGTGAAGCTGCGAATCACATTCCTTCGGTCTCCAAGCTTTGGCTCGCCGAAGCAGCCTTCGCCTTCCGCGGTCACGGCTTCTGAACCAATCCGTCGACCATATGCCACTCCTACTCTGGTATGGAGGTCCCACACGAATAATGCTGAAGTCTTTGACGGTTACGAGCACATGGGTTGGGAGCGAATTGAGGTACGGGAGAGATTCAGCTTGATGCTGTGCGGTTCACCACGCCATCGCGTTCATTGAATCACCTGGTGCGTCCGCGATCACACGCCGATTCAAACACAGTTTGCTTCGTAATTTCTTTATGTACTGCAAAGGTCGGTATGCAATGGGCGAGATTCCAATGCCACCAAAGCCGCCCGAACCCGTGCCGAGTTCTTTCGTTCCTCGGGTCTGGTCGCGCACTGAGATCCGCACACGGCTGCGAACGATAGGACCAGCGCAAGCAGGCGAAAAATGCGCAATTGCTGCCCGGACATTCCGGACTTTCCTGCTGTTCGCGTACGCCACGGGCGCGTTAGTAAGCGAGGCTCAACGCATGTTATTAAGAGATGTCGATCTGAAGAGGAAGAGGGTGACGGTTCGAAATGGCTCATTTGACAGGCTCAGAACAATTCCTATCGGCTCTGACCTCCACGAAGTTCTCACGGTCTATATCAATTTTCGAAACCGTCAAAATGGGTGCAAGACGGAGCTCCTGTTCCTCGGCAAGGACGGTCGCGCTCTTAACCGGCGGACCATTCAAACCACATTTGATCGCATTCGTGAGACCGCCGGGCTTAGCCGATCCGATGGCTCAAATCCACCTCGCATGCACGACCTTCGGCATGCATTTGTGATCCATCGGCTTGGTATGTGGTCAAAGCGTGGGATCGATTTGCGGGGAATGGTTCCGGCATTGGCCGCTTACATGGGCCTCATTGGACTGTCTTCCACGGAGCGCTACCTGCGTCTGACTCCTGAGCGTTTCCAATATCAACTGACCTTGCTTAGTCCTAAACAGGGTCGCGAGCGGTGGGCAAAGAATTCCAATTGATGCGATTCTTGGCGCAACTGTGAGTTGGTTGGCACCTAGGATGGAGATTCCAGTGGAATCCCACAGAGCGGAGCGCTTCTCTTACTCAATTCCTATCCACCGGGCGCATTGAACCCGGTCTAGCAGCCCACGCCCTATCAGAACAGAAGATCAAGCAAACTCGGGTTCTTTTGGCACCCACTCAGTTCTTGCCTCCGTTACAGGCTTCCATCAGACTTCATTTCCTCCAATCGAACCGGGCCAACCAGACCTGACGGCAGCAATCCGTTCGCCGTGTTGGTTTCCTCCGGGAGATAGTTGGCGCTGCGACCCTGCGCGGAAAGCGCGTTGAAAAGAGCGTTCACGACTGTGATCTGGAGCGTGTTCTCTCCGACATGCAGCAGTGAGGTAACGTCTGCCCTATAGGGTCGCAGCAGACAGATCGGGACCGGCCTTCCCATTTATGGAATCTGAGCAACATCACCTACCTCGCCGAGGTCAAGCACGATACGACTACGACTGTCCAGAAGCGACGCAGGTACGGTGAATGTAGTTGTGTACTGGCCACGCCCGGAAAAGTTCTTTAGACGATCGGTCATCGTCCAGTCTTCCAAAGATGACATTTTCATATCGATCACTTCGGAACGGCTTCCCGGCCCAATTCCTACGCCGTGAAAATCCCAGCCTCGCTCCCCCACGGCTATCTGCAGTTTTGGCTGTGCAGGAGCGGACATCTGAAGTGGCTTTTCTGTCGACTTTCCATCCGTGTCGAAAACCAGAAGCACTGATCCGTAGGGATCAACATCGATTGGAACTCGAATGGCATTCCACTCCTTTCAAAATGCGCTAGCGGACGAATAGTGCCTGTCCACGGGTTCCAGAGCTCGGGCGCTCCAAAGGCGTGACACTCAAGGATGGTCTGCTTCGCACCATCGTCAGGATTGCGCAGAAAGAAAGTGTCAAGCTTGCCGATGCGCTTCTCGATGAACGGCAATGGTGTTCCATTGAAATGAAGGTTGGGAGGAACGGATGCCGCCAGAAGCTTTGCTACACTCTTAGCATCCGGCGCCACATGTACATGCCGTTCGTCAAAGCATTCCGAAGCGTATCGGGACCTGGGTTCCCGGACAGTTTCCCATCCACGACGTTTGATTCCGTTTTGGGGACTCCCCCATGAACACAATGGGGAGTCCCTGCCCAGCGAACGCTGACCAACTGGCCCGCAAGTTCGACGGAAAGACTCTCCTCTGCGGGAGGACCAGCACGCTGAACTTTTCTCCTCCGGGTGAAATCAGTTTGCCGTCCACCACCTTTGACTTCAATATCGTGTAGGCGTCGATATGGTCGAAGTTATATCCGGAATTCATAAGCTCAGTATCGATCTCCGGCTCGGGTGGCGGGGGCTCGATCGCATCGTAGGCCAGCATGCTGCGATACAGCGCCACTGGAACCTCGCTGACCCCCGTTTGCGATATGTATTGCAGACGAGTGATGTATCGGTTCAGCTGAGGAAGATATGGCCAGAATGGGTTCGACTGATTCATGTCGGAAGAGAAGGGTCCATCTGTCGCGAACGGATGCCAGCCCGGGAAGGGACGGTCCTTATATTCGTACGGGTAGCCGTGGTAAATAATTTCATTAATCCCAGCAGTTAGCAGTTCGTCAGCGTAGCGTTTGATTTTCTCTGGAGTTGTTTGGTACGTCTTGCCGTGCCAGACAAAGCTTTCACTTGATACGATCTTCCGTCCGTATAAATCGGCTCCCGAAGACGCCATTTTGAGAAAATCATATCGACCATTGTCCAGAAGGTCTTCGGTCTCCGGGATGCTTGAAGCTCCATAGACTCGGAGCAAATCGGTTGGTGATCCATGTGCCTGCACACGCGATTGAAGATCGTTCGCAGTAGCCCATTGGATGAAGGGCGAATAGAAATTTTCGATCATCTCATCCGAAACGGTCTGCCAGTAGTCCTGTCGAACACGATCACCAATTCCTTTCATATCGAAAAGGGGAAGCCTCGCAGCGGTGGCTTGGTACGGCACTTCATACCCCGGGACCTTGAGTATGGGCAAATACGGAGTCAAGTCATATCCCCGGCGCTGGCGGAACTCATCGAGAAAATGATCATTCCAGAATAGGTAAGCACGGACCTCCAAGCTGTCACAGAAAATGGCCCGCAAGCCATGGCCGAAATATTGGCCGTCATATTTTCGGGCCGTGCCTCCACCCGCTCAGCATACTCATCAAATGCGTGCTTATTCATATGGTCTAGAACAAGTTGCGGCCCTGACCCGGCGCCACCTACAACCTTTTGACCGGTTGGCATTTCTTTAAATGAGAACAGCTGCCATGTACCCGGTGGCACATTCCAGTCCAGCGTGCTGTCGGGCAGCATGTGTCCTGTCAGCACTATGGACGTGCTCGAATCGAGCTGACCTGCAATCTTCACCGCCGGAAGCCGGCCTGCATCCTGATTGGGAAAATACTGAACATTGTTGCCACGCACACCAACCACCGCTACGAGCTTCTCTCTCTGCCTGAATTCGTCCAGCCAACCAGGCGGCAGATCCGGATCCTTAGTGATGCCTTCGTCCAAGACGGGCATTACAATTTTTTGGTGAAAGTGAACAGGTCCGCGGATGGTCTGGTGGGCTGACCGCAATTCCGTCGAAGACAATTTAGGAGTTACGAGTCCTGCTCCCCCGAAAGGCCACCCCGAACCAAAGGTGTAGTCCATCCACATCTCTTTTGAGCGGGCTTCCTCAAGAGCAGCCTGCATATGAGCAAAAAATGACGGACTCAAGTAATCATCCACATGCTTTCGATCAGCCTCAGGCATGTTCGGGTTGAGTCCGATTGTAAAGGGCTGAATTTCAGCACCCCCAAAGTTTGCCTGATCAAGCAGATCTACTTCGCGGCGCAACTCTACATCTTTCACGTCGTTACCCGGCCACCACCAGCGGACCATAGGACGGTATTCCTTGGCCGGGTTCTGAAATTGCCGGGCAACGGCGGCTGCCGTTTGCGCCGATGACGGCGCGTTTACTACCGCACAAAACACCAGGAGTGCGACTAGCTTCATACTCTGGATCCTTTTCGATGCCTGCTTGAATGAGGGGCACGAAGCCCTATTGACTTTGCTTGACTTGCGACTTGGACATCCAATCGATGTAAACCTTAAATCCAGTCTCTGGTAATCCGGGACGGAATCGGATGAAATATAAGCGGTCGGCTGCAGCGGACGGTAGCCTGGATTGGCGTGGCCTTCGCTGTAATGGCCTTCATGGTAAGTGGAATACCTCTTTCAATGGAATGATGCTTTGATCAGGCATGGTCTCCCCCAGGTTTTCGAACAATGGGGCCAACTCGCGCTGCCACTGGGCGTTCACGGAGGCGGCCTGCAACTGACGCTGCGAAGATGCCAAGTCGTCGGTTTCGAAATAACCCACTAGAAGACCATCAGGCTGTAAAAACAGAGAATAGTTTTTCCACCCGGCGGCTTGGAGCGCTTCGACCATAGTTGGCCATATCGCTGCATGGCGCTCCCGGTATTCCTCGATCTTTCTCGTCGTACATGAAGCACAAAACAGATGCGTTGCACAGGTCATTCCTCTTTGAAGCTCAGTGTCAATAGTGCCTACTTACCCGCGCGCCCTTTTTCCGCCCAGTGAGTTCGTACAACTTCGTGCGGCGATCGTTCTCAAATCCGCTCTGGCCGGACGCCCAGCCGACCTGCGAGTTTATGAATACCAACCAACGTTTTATTGCTTCTCTGCCACTCCTCGCCTGCCCTCTTCCTGAGCCGGATGCAGGGTAACTACCTGATCCACATAGGGAATCAGGCGTACCGGACCTTCCATCCCGCAGACATCGATCGCCGCCAGGATATGACGAGAGGTTCCCACTGCACGCCGGTTGGCCTCCGTGTTGGTGACCAGGATCTTAATTTCGTTTGCGCCGGGTCTGATCAGCTTTGAGATATCCAGCCGATACGGCCGCCAGACAAGGGTGCCCGCGTGCTGGCCGTTGACAAAGACATCGGCGACTGAACTTACGCGACCGAGGTCGAGCAGGATGCGTTCATTGCGGAAGTTCTCAGGCGCGTTGAAATTCTTGGTGTAGACGGCTGTTCCGGAGAAATTAGTGAGCCCCGTTTGCGTCCAGGATTTGAGTGAAAAGAGCGTGGCGCCGGTGACGAACTGGATCGGAGAGGTCAACGGGTCATCTTTGCTAGCGATGATGACGAGTGAGTTCTTTTCGCCACGGAGACCCTCGCGCAAGTCGATGGGCGCGCTTCCGCTGGCGCGCACTTCGCGTCCATTGAGCAGCATGCGATAGTCGCCGTGAAAAACCGGCGGCACGACAGCCACACAACCGGGTGGCACTTCGATCCGATACCAGCGCATTCGGTCGTTCGCCTGGGTCTTTTGGTTCGATGCATGCGGCGACGTACTCGCCACAACATCGGAAAGAGTGTTGTCCTGACCATCCGCGACGCGAAAAGTAAAGCCATAGAAGCCGCTGGCGGTTCCCCTGCCCTTTCCGACTTTCACCAACACCTCGTTCCAGCCCTTGTGGAGGTCCACTGGAACACGGTCAGCCCAGTTGTCGTTGAGCTCATACCAGAATGGAGTTCGGAGTTGGGCAAATACCTGTTTGTGGTTGAGCCAGATACTTGCCCAGTTGTCCGCTGCGACGACGAACTGCGCGTGCTGTTCACTCGGTGAGTAGAGATAGGTGTGCGCGTAACTGACAATCCATTCATGCCCATCCGTCAGCAACTCTGGGTTGAAGTTGACGATATAACCAGAGTCGGACGTACTCCCGCCCTCTGTTTTCATCCAGATATCCCAGTTGTTGAGCGCAAGGTACGGCTCGTTACCGTTGTAGTCTTCCCAACCGACCTGCCCTTCGAGACCATCGTATTTCTTATGTGGATCGAACTCCTGCTCCGGCGGATAGTTCTTTGCAAAGCCGTTGTTGTCTTCATTGGGAAATGGGCCAATCATCTGCCAGTGGCGGATGGTGGTCTGCTCTTCGTTGAGCCAGGCTTCCGGCCAGTTTGTATCGTCAAAATCGGCAGACGCCCAACCTTGATCGACACCTTTGGCTGCAGAGGCATCACTTACTTTGGCGTACGGCACAGAGATGCGATCGGGTTGCGGCCTGAACTGCCAGGTACCATCCAATGCGAGCGGCTGAGCAGCCGGGCCTGATGCTTCACCGCGGTAGAGCTGTGTGCCGCTGCGTAGCTCCACATAGGTTGCTCCCGCGTTCGCAGGCCCCGACAGGTGCACTTTGAACGATCCGGATTGGCGAGATAAACCATCCAGATTCTTCCGCGTTCGTTGCGACGAGAGCGGTGTCTTGCGAAGCCCCCGTGAGTGGACGGAATACCACGTAGAAGGCGTCCCATGGATCCAGATTGAGACGCACATCCGTGCCGGTAGCGCCATTCACATAGAAAAGCGGCTCTCGTTCGCCGGTGAGCGCATTCCATTTCTCGGGAATTCCCTTTGCGGCGAAGTGAACGTCGTTGACGCGTTTCCGATCCGTATCGTTGACGACCCAGTAGTAGTCCGTCTGGAATTTGGTGCGGTGCTGAAAGAAGAGATGTTGCGTAGGGCCGGAGGTGACCTGAACGTCTTTAGGTACATGCGCATCGAGAGCCGCGATCAAGGCATCGACAGAGTCGTCGATGTAGAACGATCCGTCTACTCTTGTTGCACTCTGCTCTGCGTCCGCGGCTCCATTACTTGCCGCGCCTATGCCGAAGATGGACGCAATCCCACTCTTGATCACGGCGTCATCTGCACCGGCTTCCGGAGATGCTGTGGGCAGGAGACGGATGCCAAGAAGAATTCCACCGGCCTCGTGAAATTCCTGCAGCTTCTTGAGGGTGGTCCGGCTCAGCGTCGTGATGGGTGGAAGAATGATTGCCCGGAACCGCTGGGGACCGATGACCAACTCGTTGCCTTCAACACGGGCGCCAGCGAGGTATTCGTCGTCAGCGACGTCGTAATCCCAGTGATGATCGGATAACCCGAGAATGATGCGCGTGTAGTAGTCGTTGATCAGGACAGTCTGATTCTTCCAGGCGGCCGGCCTGCCAATCTGCTGGTAGCTGGTTGAGCCTGAGAACAGTGGTTGCGTCTCCGCCCACATAGTGGTGATCGGATAGTAGAGCAACACCTTCGTTTCGTGATGACTATCGGCATTCATGTAGCTGATGCGGCGCGTGTAGTCAGCATAGGTGTGAAAGTAGGGCCAATAAGGCTGGTGAAGCCAATCTGGCGGGTAGTTCGCACGCCCGCGATCGTAATCGAAAGCATGCGGGATGAAGAGGTTTACGCCCCAGAGACCGATGCCGTTCGTTCCTTTGCGAATCGCCTCTAAATCGAGATACGAATTTGTGCCCTGTACGCCCTGGTTTTCACAGGCAAAGCGGCGGCCTTCAAAATCGGCAACGGATTGTGCGACCTTGAAATTCAAAGGCTGACGGCCAAAGTCTTCGAGCGAATCTACGCCAACCGGGTTGAGGCCCCGCTCCACAGTAAAGAGGCTTCCTTCCAGCGCGGCTGCCCACTGAAGGCTTTCTTCCCACGCGTGCCCGGTGCGACCGATACCGAGGTCCTCCGCTGACTTGGTGATGCCCTGCCAGAAGGAGTGTCCATACAGGTCGGTCACTGTCAATAGATAGTCGGTGCGGAGCTTGGTAGTGATGTCGCCGCCGTTGTAGATCAACAGCGGAAGCATCTTGCGCAGGTCGTATCCCGTACGCTGCTGGAAGGCTGCAAAGAGTTGTGGGGTCCAGGCGATACGAAAGCCATAGTCTCCTTCATGATCGGAAAAGGCATAATGGATGGTGCTTCCAAAGTAGGTCGCGAAGCGACGGTGGTATTCACCGTAGACAAGGTTGAAGTAGAGATTCGTGGTATCGGGGTTCATGAGATCCACAAAGCCGCCGTCAAAGCCCATTGCCGGCTTGAGGCTGAATTGCACGATGACCCACAAGCCTGCGGGAGCGAACCAATGGATGTGTCCATCCTTTGTATCGGTGTCAAGGAGAGTCAGGCTTGCCGAGTCGATCTGATTTTCTCCCAGCCAGCGAGCGGCAACGATTGCTTGCGCATCGGGATCGACGGCCACATCCACCGCACGAGGACCTTCGATTATTTTCGATTCGTACGCGAGCGTCTTCATGCGCAGGTCGGGACGCTTGGCTAATACCTCACTCTGATGATTGCTGGACATCCACACATTGCGGACTTCGCCACTGGGCCAGTCGTACTCATCGACGAAGTTGAATTCGAAGCCTGACTTTTTCGATTGTTCGAGACCGGCGCCGATGGCTTTGAACCAATCCTCTGATAAATACGGTGTCTCAAGACCATCGCGCCCATGCAGAAAGGCGCCGTAGACGTGCTGATCGACCATATCCCGTACCTGCTGCTGAACGACAGGACCTTCCATCTTGCCGTTCCAGAACCAAAATGGCATCAGGGAGAACTCGTGCGGAGGATCGACAAAGGCCCGGTGTAGCCGATCAGCATCGGTCATACTGCTCTGCGCAGAACATACTAAGGTCGATACGCCAAACAATGCCGCCAGCACGCCAAATAGGGTTGCGGATCGCTTCATCCAAGCGCCTCTTCAAGGTTGGTCATAAAGTTCAAATATTCAGAACGGTCACGCGAGGTCCTGCATTCATGCAGTCGAACTAGTTATCCGTGCGCGTGAACAAGCTCAGATACTAGATTTAAGACCACACTATACTTATTTTTCCAAGTCAAACGAGGTGCCAACCCGACAATTCCGCACCTCGTACAACATGTGTAGCGTGCCATTTCAGAAATTTACCTTCACAGCAAACTCCATGATTCGAGGATCGCCTGCGCTATTCACTTGTCCATAACTACCGTCGCCCAGCCCTGTATCGACGCTGCGGAAGTTAGGGTGATTCAATGCGTTAAACGCTTCAGCGCGGATCTGTAACGCGAGACGATCAAAGATCGGGAATGACTTGTAAACCGACACGTTGAGCGAATTGTAGCTCGGCCCCCGTATGGTCCCATTCCTTGCGTCCCCGTAGAATCCATAGGCCGGTGCAACGAATGCGCTGGTATCGAACCACTCACCCAACTTACCGACCGTATGCAACTGAGAAATCTGATTAGGCCGGGCCGCGAGCCCACTTGTACCCAGTGATATACCTGGGCTCAAGGCGAAGCCGCTTTGGTGCTGGAACAGGCCCCCAAGACTCCAGTCGCCAAGGGTAAACTTCAATGGCTTACTGCTGTGAGCGAAAAACGGAATGGCATAGACCCAAGTCGCACTCAAGGCATTGGTGAAATCATAAGACGGTGGCCCATACTCTGCAGCCCAATCACGTGGGTTCTGCGGCCCCGAACCTTGCGAGGTGGTAGAACCTGCACCGTGACCTGCTACTGTCGCCAATGTCTTGCTCCAGGTATACGCCAAGCTGAACTGTGACCCCCCGGCACGATAATTGACCGATGACTGAAGTGAGTTGTAGTTTGCGGAGCCTTTATCGAACTGGTTGTTGATGGTGCTATATCCCTGATATGGACGCGTGTAGTCTGCTGACGATGCCCCAGCATTGAGGCACGGGTCGAACTCGTACGAGGACGCACTAGGTTGGTCAGACGGCAAGCAGCCAGAGACACTCGGGGCCGACACTTCTAATGGCCAATTGATGTCGTTGCCGCCTCCAACCCCGGATGTTAGATGACGCGTTTGGCTACCTGCATACGCGAGGGTTCCCACCAGGTTGCTTTTGATCTGGTGCTCCAGAGTCAGACTATAGGACTGTATTTGTGTGGGAGTGAACGAAGATGGCACCGCGTTCAGATTCTGTGGCGTAGGTGCGGCAGCCACCCCTCCGGCAGTTCCGTTGCTTAGCAAACTATTGAGAATATTCGCGCTCTGATTGTAGGGGGGATTCTGTCCAAATGCATAATAGATCACGGCTACGGGAATTCTTGAATAACCAATGCCGTATCCGCCGCGCAGCGACGTCGTGCCGTTTCCAGATAGATCGTAGGCGAACCCGACACGGGGACCGAAGTTTGTCTTCTTGGGAATGAAAAATCCGTCAGGAACACCGTTTTTTCCCGCAAACGTAAGTCCATTGAGAAGATTGGCTGGAGTGCCACCAGGGGTAAGCGGCTGGTTTGAGTTGTTAAGAACGAAAGCACCTGTTGGCGTCACCGCCGGGGCCTGTGTGGGGTCGAATACCGTTGGGTCGAAGCTGGTAACCTGGCTTCCGCTAACGCTATCGTTTGAGAAATACACCCACCGCAGGCCGAGGTTCAAAGTTAAGCGCGGCATGATCTTCCAATCGTCCTGAAAATATACCTCTCCTTGCCGATAGTGAAAGGCCCCTTCTCGCTCGCTGCTTGCCTGCGAGTAACTGGAATTCAACCCGAGCATATAGTCTGCTGCTGGATCTCCCGTATGCGTGCCACTGAAGTTGAAAGAGCCCTGCGGATTCGTGAAGACCGTTTGGCGCTTGATGCCAAACATGTACACAGCGCCCCCTTGTAAGACGTGCCTGCCGCGCGTCCAGCTGACATCATCCATTACGATGCCCTCGCCATCCGAAGCAGAGATCGGTTGCGAGCCGACGCCATTGCCAGCCCAGCCCTGAGAGATGGAGATGTTTGGGATTCGATTGAGGCTGGGCGCGTTCGGGAAAGCCTGAATAATCGACAGGCCGTCAGGCATCGTGCCGCCGCCCTTTCTGAGCAAAATATGCGGCCTGTCATCCGTCTCTGCAATTCCCGCCGTATTTAACAAATTTGGGGTAATCGTCGACTGAACGCGTAGTAATCCGTTAAAACCCGTTGTGTAGTAGGCGTCCGTGATCGTGTTGTAGGGGGTTCCGCTCCAAGCGTCGTTGGGGAAGGCATTCAGCGTCTGCTCGTACAGGATTCGACCAATTAGCTGATTGTTATTGTTGATCTGGTGATCCACACGGAATTGATAGTCAATCTGACTCGTTTTCTGTGGGTCCTGGTTGATGTAATTCTGGAATCCGCCCGCCGGATTGTTTGGCAGAGGTACATAGGCCTTCAACAAGCCAACTGCTATAGGATCCAGGCACGCGGGATTCAGCGTAGTTGGTCCCGAAATGCAATTTGTTCGGCCTTCTGATGCAAGCAGTGCCTGGCTGTGTGCATCCAGCGTCAGATTGCCGCTGAGCGTTGGGCTGTTGCTGAAATCGCCGTTCCGCATTGCCTGCGGGAAGACAGCTGCGCGAATGACAGAGCCGGCGCTAATGGATCGCCATTCATTGGAAGCAAAGAAGAACGTCTTTCGCGATCGATCCGTATTGTACAGTTTTGGAATTATCACCGGACCGCCGAGCGTGTAGCCGTAGATATTCTGGTGAAGTGCCGGGGTGCTCGTTGAGAAGTAATTGGCCGCGTCAAAAGCGTTATTGCGGATATATTCCCAAGCCGATCCATGGAACGTGTTCGATCCGCTCTTCGTTTCGACGACCACCTGACCAGAGCCGGCGAACCCATACTTTGCGCTGTAGTTATTTTTCAGCACCGAGAACTCAGCGATGCCATCGATAACAGGCAGAATATTGATGTTCGCTAGATTTCCTGAGTTCATGTTGTAAATGCCATCGATAGTGTAGGTGGTGTACTCGACGGAATTGCCGTTCACGATCAGAGTTGTACTTCCCTCAAGGCCGCCCCCACCCAAGGAATCCGCAGCGTTGGTGCTGGTGACACCGGGAATCGCAATGGCCAGCGTCTGGAAGTTGCGTCCATTTAGCATGAGGTTGCTAATCTGCTCGCTGTTGATGGTGCCGCCATTCTCCGAACTCTCCGTGTTGACCTGGAGAGCGTTTGCTTTGACAGTCACCTCCGCAGTGGCACTACCAACTTCTAGTTTTATGTTGTTCGAGCGGCGCTGCCCTGGATCAACCTGGATACCGCTGGTAATGCTTTCCTTGAAACCTGGTTTTGCTATGTCGATCTTGTACTGACCAACGGAGAGCCCTTCCGCCGAGTAGAAGCCGCCGTTATCCGTAGTTGCCGTGTGGGACACTCCTGTTGCCTGATTGGTGATGGTGACTGTCGCACCCGGGACGACTGAACCAGATGCGTCGGTCACAGTCCCGGAGATGGAACTCGCACTCGCCTGTGCCAGCAGGAGTGGTCCTGTGGCAAATGCCAAAGTGAGGAAGGCTGCTGCCTGCAGCACTACAGCGTGAAGAGATTGTTTCAAGCGCATGACCTCCGAACCTACCTTGACTACGCTGTTTATTTCGCTGGCATAGTCAAAGCGAGATGAAGCACCCCGAAACCTTCGATTGACAACGGCGAAAAACCGGCCGGCTGACATTTGCGAGTATCGCAAAGAGTGCTACACTCCGATTGCCGACGATTGGCCGATTCAGTAATCGCTTCAGTCGCACAGTTCTTTAGGAAATTGAGGTCCTTATGTGCGCTGCAAAGCAGAGCAGCACTCGGTACAAGTTGGAGACAGTAGCGCGCGCCTGCGCGATCCTTCGTCAAGTTTCGGCCGTTCAACAGCCGTTGAGTCTCGGTGACATTGTCGAACTAACGGGATTCGAGCGAACAATTGTCTTCCGGATTCTGCGCACCCTGGAAGAGGAGGGAATGCTGCGTCGCCCTGAAGGCAGGCGCTATGTATCGAATGTAAACATCCTCACCCAGAAGCATTTTCGCGTTGGCTACGCATCCCAGAACGGTGATTCATTTTCGAGAGCTGTGACCGAGGGATTGCGCTGGGCGGCAGCACGCCAACAGATCGATTTAATTGAGGTCGAAAACCTATACAACGCCAAAGCGGCATTGCGCAATGCGCAAAAACTGGCGGAACAAAGGGTCGACTTGGCAATTGAGTTCCAAGTGTACGAACGCATCGGTCCCCAGCTCTCCACCATTTATGAAAAAGCGTCGATACCGGTGATCGCTGTTGAGATTCCGCAGCCTGGTGCAGTGTTTTATGGAATCGACAACTACAACGTCGGCCAATTGGCGGGCAAGGCATTGGTCAAGGCGGCGCAGCAACATTGGCACGGACAAATCGATGAGTTGCTGATGCTCGATCTTGAAGTTGCCGGCTCCCTTCCACACTTGCGGATCTCAGGTGCCGAGTCGACAGTTCGCAAGTCGTTAAAGGGAAGCTATCAGGTACTCCACCTCGACTCGCGTGGAGAGATGGAGCGGTCTTTCGAGTTGGTTCGCCGTCATCTGCATTTCTCTCCCAAACGGAAGACTCTCATATGCGGTGTAAATGACCTAGCCGTGCTCGGCGCACTCCGGGCGTTCGCGGAAGTTGGCAGAAGCGAGTCTTGCCTTGCCTTGGGAGTCGGTGCGTTTCCGGAAGCTCGCCGTGAATTGCGTTCTCCGCAAACGAGGCTGATCGGATCCATCGCCACGTTTCCTGAGCGATATGGAGACAATCTGATCCAGATCGCATTGGATATTCTTCACCGCAAATCGGTTCCCCCTGCGGTCTATGCGCCTATTCAGCTTGTCACTCCGCAAAATATCGAGAAGTTTTATCCTCGCGCCTTATTTGCCAAAGCCGACAGAGATCACTAGTCTCGCTGGTCGTAGCCGGAGCGCACCTTTACACCAATGCCGCTCCCCACTTTCCGCAGCGGCAGCACAAATTGCGATCACGTGATGGAAAGGCAAACGTACTCACTCTTGCCGAGGCTCCACGCTATTGCATTGCGATATGCGCAAATTGCATCAGGCTTCACCTTCGCCATTGCTCTCCTGAATCTGCTGGCCTTCTAGTATTTGAGTTCAATCAGTCCGCTGTAACGGATGAGGCCAGAGGAATGAAAATCACGGAGATCAAGCTGTACAGGGTCAGGTCAGGCAATACCGGGGAGAAAGGGGCGCGTTTCGGCGAGTCGCAATATTGGGGAGGCGGTTGGCAGACTGGCTCTCACATCGCAAACCCAATGTCTATTTACCCCAAGTATGCGCAAGTACGCACACTGTGGATGGGGCCCGGGCAGGACCCTTACGGCATCGAGATATTCACGGACGAAGGAGTTACCGGGAGTGCCGTCAATTATGGCGGCGGCTTCTTCGCGTGCGCGGTGATCGAGCAGCACTTCCGCAAGTTTTTGATTGGCCAAGATCCATTCAACATTGAGATGCTCTGGGATCAGATGTACCGCTCTACCATGCCCTATGGGCTCGGTGGAGTTACGGCAATGGCCATGAGCGGTGTGGACCTAGCGCTATGGGATCTGATGGGCAAAGCGCTGAACCAACCGGTGTACCGCCTGCTCGGAGGGCAAACCAAGGAAATGATCCCCTGCTATGTCACCACGCACCCGGACCTTGTGTCGCACTGGAGAGATAGCGGCTTCTTGGGTGTCAAGATCGCTGCTCCTTGGGGTACAGCAGATGGTAGGGCTGGACTGCTCAAGATGCAGAAGTGCCTGGAAGATTGCCGCACGGTGCTTGGCGACGACATGGAATTGATGGTCGACTGTTACCTTTCATGGGACATCGAATTCGCCTCCCGGCTTGCAGAGCGCACGGGTGATTGCGATGTGAAGTGGTATGAAGACCCTCTGCAGAATGGATGGGCGGAACACATGAATGCGGAGCTGCGCACGCGAATCAATCCGATTCAGGTCGCAATTGGAAATCTGGAATACGACGTAAAGGCTTTCGCGGCGATTTTAGCTGCGCGCGCCTGCGATGTCATTCAGCCCGAGATTCAATGGTGCGGGGGTCTTACCGCAGTACGGCGAATCGCCGCGATGGCCAAGCCCTATGATGTCCCGGTGATTCCGCACGGCGCAGGAGTCTATAACTATCATTTTGTGCAATCCAACCTGAACTCACCCTTCGCGGAATATCTCTCTGTCGGAGATGGAACACAAGTACGTCCCATCTTCGAGGCGATCATCGGTGAACCGCTTCCTGTCAATGGACATGTCACGCTGGGTACAAGTCCCGGCTTCGGCGTCGAACTCAATCGTGATTTGCTGGAGCCCATAGAGGACTGAGGAGCGCATCGTGTCTGACAAGATTAAATGTGGAGTTATTGGGGCGGGATGGTGGGCAACGTTTGCCCACATCCCCGCGCTTCTGGGTCATCCCGACGCCGAGTTGATTGCCATTCAGAATAATGACTCCCATGAGGCACAAAAGATCGCTCGAGATTTTGGTGTTCCTTTCGCTTGTATTACGCCAAATGAACTGCTCGCCATCGAGGGCATTTCGGCAATCGTTGTTAGCAGCAATCCGACTCTTCATTACCGAGACGCCGTCGCAGCTCTTTCACATGGTAAGCACGTGCTGATTGAAAAGCCGATGACGATCACAGTTGCGGAAGCCACGGAATTGGTAAAGATGGCAGAGGAACATGATTGCCAGTTTCTAATCAGTTGCCCATGGCATTACACCGAGCACGCCGCCGAAGCGCAGCGCTTGATTCGCAACGGTGATGTTGGGCAGATACGGATGATCAGCGTCCTCATGACCAATCCCATCGGCGATCTACTTCGTGGTATCGACACAGAGCCTACACATACAAATGGGACGCCCTATATGCGTCCTCGCGCCGGAACCTATAGCGACCCACAATTGGCTGGCGGCGGCCAAATTTACGCTCAAGTCTGTCATGCAGCCGCATATCTCACCTTTCTTACAGGTGCTCGGCCCGCTGAAGTCTTTGCGCGCTTTCATAACGACGGTGCCGAACTCGATATCTATGATGCAGTCGACTTACGCATGGATGACAGCTCGATTGTCACCATAGCGAGTACAGGTGCTACGAGCCTTGGGCGGAAGGACTTTGAAGTGCGCATCTTTGGCACCGAAGGAATGATATTTCTGGATCTGTGGCGCGGAAGATTGGAATTTGTGCCGCTCAGCGGAGAGCCGCGTACCTACCCTGATCTCGAATCGGATGCAGTCTATCCGCATTTGGCACCAGCAAGGAACCTCATCGATTCCATCCGGAATCCTGACCGCAATCAATCTCCCGCAACCTTAGGCGTCGCCGCAATGGAAGTAGTCGAGGGGGCAAGCCGCTCGGCGACCAGTGGCAACAACATACTTGTTTCCTCACTTGTGGAGCAGCCTGCATGAATCCGATTGTGCTGCGTGGTATCACCTGGAACCACAGCAGGGCGCTGCCGCCGCTGGTTGCGACTGCGCAGCGCTTCGAGGAACTCCATCCTCATGTCCGAATCCAATGGGAAAAGCGCAGTCTGCATGAGTTTGGGCATGCGGATATCGTCACTCTCGCTCGCAAATTCGATCTGCTAGTGGTTGATCATCCGATGGCGGGCGACGCAGAACTGGCAGGCGTTCTGAATGATCTGCTCCCCCTGTTGTCTTCTGCAGACGTCGAAGACCTTCAGGACGATTCGCTTGGCCCGTGTTTCTCGAGCTACCTGTACAACAACAGGTTGTACGCGCTGCCGATCGATGCAGCCGCTCCAGCCGCGAGCCTTCGCCTTGATTTATTCGAACAGCATGACCTGAGAGAACCCAAAGTCTGGGCGGATGTGCTGTCCCTAGCCAGGTTAGGCTGGGTGCGGATGCCGGGGTTCTCAGCGGATCTGTTCTTGAATTTTATGGGGCTATGCGTTTCACGTGGAGGCGCAGTAGTCGAGAATGAGGAACGGCTCGTCGAGCACGAAATCGGGGCCCAATCCCTGGAACAGCTCTGTGAGCTTGCAGCGTTGATGCCGGACGACATCTACCGCCTGAATCCAATTGCTCTTTACGAGCGAATGGCAATTGAAGATAGTTTTGCCTATTGTCCATTTGCATACACCTACAGCAACTATTCACGAAAAGGCTTTGGCGCGAAGCACATCCGATTTTCCAATCCAGTCGCGCTTGATGAGAATCTTCCCATGCGCACAGTCCTTGGCGGTACAGGAATTGCGATCTCGACGAAATGTGACCAAATAGCACGCGCCCTTGACTACAGTCGATTTATCGCTGGCCGGACTTGCCAGAGCACGCTCTACGGAGTATGCGGTGGTCAACCGGCAAGCCGCAACGCATGGCTCGATCCCTTCCTCAACCAAATTACTGATGATTTCTTCACGCGCACTCAAGCCAGCATCGAGTCGGCGTATGTGCGGCCACGATATCCGGGCTATGTCAGCCTGCAAGAGCGTGCCGGGGAGGGCATCGCCGAGTATTGCAAGCGGCGGGGAAATACACGCGTCTTGCTTGAACAGATCGATGCCTTATACCGCTCCAGTCTCAATGAAGGAATACAGCATGTTTAAATTCTCCTGCGCTGACTTCACGTTTCCGGTGTTGGACAGGTTTGCAGCTCTGCGTCTGGTGAGGCTGCTCGGTTTTGATCACGTCGACATCGGCCTCTTTGCACGGAGCACACATTTTTCTCCCCTCGATTTGCACTCGTCGCCGCGCAGCTACACAAAACGGGTTCTTCAAGATCTCGATGCCGCCGAGCTGCAACCGTCTGACGTCTTTGTTCAAATTGGAGTGGATCCCTCCGAATGCGCCGCCAACGATCCCGGTCCATCTGTAAGGGCCAGAAATAGCGAAGTGTTCAAACGAGCACTTGAGTTCGCCGTCACACTTCGCTCAAGGCATCTGACAGGTCTTCCGGGCGTATTTCATGATGGTGCCTCGCGCGACCGCGATCTCGGCTTAGCTGCAGAGGTGGCCGCGTTGCGTGTCGCGGAGTGTACCAATGCGGGCATCGAGTACGCTATCGAGCCCCACGTAGGATCCATCTGCCCAGACATTGCAGGCACGCAAGCGTTTTTGGACGCGGTGGAAGGGCTCACGTTAACGCTGGACTACGGACATTTCGTCATGACCGGCGAAAGCTCCGCGGTTGTCCACGGCCTGCTACCGTTCGCCTCCCATGTGCACGTCCGCGGAGGCGCTCTCGACCGACTGCAGACCTCAGTCGCAGAAAACATAATTGATTTTCCGGGCATGCTGGCCGGCCTGCGACAGTTCGGATACCAGGGATTTCTCGCCCTCGAATACGTTTGGATCGACTGGAAAGGCTGCAACCGCACCGATAACGTCTCTGAAACTGTCCTTCTGCGGCGTGCGATGGAGTTGATCACTTCTGAGATGGCACCAAAAGAAGTGGAAACATTTTAAGCGTCGTGCCCCATCCCGGTAGAACGCCGGCCATTGCACATAGCAGCACAACCAATATCGAGAGGAAGCCGTGAACCAGATTGATTTGAATGGACGTCACGCGGTGGTGACGGGCGGAGCCCAAGGGATTGGTCTTTCCGTAACAACTCGTCTCCTGGAGTCAGGCGCATCGGTTTCGATTTGGGACCATGATCGGGCCATCCTTGAGATGTCACTCCGACAACTAGAAAAGATCGGTGTCGTCACAGGACAGGTCGTCGACGTTGCAGACGCCCCAGCAGTAGATTGCGCGGTCACAGCCGTGCTCGACCAGCACCATCGATCGACATCCTCGTGGCGAATGCCGGCATCGCGGGGCCTAATCACACTACATGGGAGTATCCAGTTGAGGAGTGGCACCGCGTCGTAAACGTGAATTTGCTTGGGGTCTATCATTGCTGTCGCGCTATCGTGCCGCACATGTTGCGGCAAAACTACGGGCGCATTGTGAATGTTGCCTCGATCGCGGGTAAAGAAGGCAACCCCAATGCATCAGCCTACAGTGCATCGAAAGCTGGGGTCATTGCCTTAACAAATCACTTGGTAAGGAGACTGCTGATAAGAATATCGCCGTGAATTGCATTACACCCGCAGCAGCTCGTACTCGTATCTTTGATCAGATGTCAAAGGAGCATGTGAACTACATGCTCAGCAAGATACCTCGTGGACGTTTTCTCGAAGTCAACGAGATTAGCGCCATGGTCGCTTGGCTGGTATCAGAGGAAAACTCCTTCACAACCGCTGCCGTATTCGATATAAGCGGCGGAAGAGCGACTTACTAGAGGTACCCATGAAAACCGGATACGTACCGGCGCCGCTGCAATCACCGGCCGCAGTGATGAAGAATAGGACGGAGTGGGCATCGAAGACGCTGGTTCGGCGGACGCCGATGTACAGGCCAATAAGAGACCGCAGAGCACAATAAGGCCAAACGCCACGAAGAACCATCGTCCACAACTCATACACACCCCTTGTCTCAGGCGGTTTTGCCTGGACGGGAGCGTTATCGGCAAGGCCAATAAGAGGAATATAGGGGAACAAAAAATTGCCAAGCAGTATTCCCATTAGAGGACTATCGCACGGCAGCCGGTTGCAATCCGAGAGAGATGCTCTGCTTTCTAAGAATCTTCTAAAGTGTTCTGGGTGAAGCGGCGTCGGTCTGGTCGGCATGGGTGTTGAACACACACGTCGTTGAGACGCCGAGCGACCTCTCGCGAATCCTCGGACAGCAATTTTCGACAGCTATATAGGAACCGTCAACGTTCAAACACCTTCCGCCTCGAAACCAGATCCGAAGCAAATAGCTAAGAATCAGGGTTCCCTCTTTACCCAGAACAGTACTTGAGAATACGGTCTTGCGTGTTCTCCCACCCGTTGCTACCGGTTACCCGGATGCTCAAGTCGTGTCGCCCTGTGGGGACCTCTACAGAAGGTCTCGCCGAAACTTCGAAACTATCCCGGCTGAGAGTTCTCTCGTCGCAGGCAAAGTCGGGCTTTTCGAGAGCTCGCATTTTTTCACGTAACAGTCGAAGAGCCCCTTAGGCTATATGACGAGAAATGGGCGACCCGCGCTGCTGTTCTTGTCAATCTACCGGTCCCGCAGTCCGCCATACTGCTGGCCGGCGCGGAGAGTTTCGAGCGCTGCGCCCAAGCCTGGCGAGCGCCAAGCGTTCCAGAACTCCTCGGTCACCGAGTGAAGTGATGCGTCCACATCCGTGAGGTCTAAAGAGGGCTGCTGTATCGTGGCCTTCAAATCGAACAGACACTCGGACCACCACAAATCGAACTGGTCCATCATGCCGACCACCAGCCGCACGAATGGCTCGGGGAAAGTCGTCAGCCGCGCAAGAAACTGCGCGTCCCGGCTGCCAGCTAGGACCGTGGACAGGATGACGATGCCGCAAGACATAAAGGTCATTGCCTTCCTCGACCGAGGCAGCGCGCGAGCAGTAGACGTCGAACCATGGTTCGTAGTCCGTCGTCAGCGCCGATTGACTTAAACCGACCGGAAGGTAGCAGACCTCGCCGTGGTGCTCGAGAGGGTCAATCAAACGCTGTGACTCCAGCTCTCGGATGGCCTTCGTTAGCACTACAGAGGGCAAACCTGTCAAGCGCGACACGGCCCTTGCGGATAAATGATGGTGGCTTGTCCGCACAACGAACAGAACGAAGCGATCTACGGCGGTTAGTTGATCCATATCCGGTGGGCTCTTCTTCTATTTGTTGGATGGATGGTACGCGCATTCAGGATCGTCGCGGCTCCAGGCAACGAAGCCGAAAATGGCGCAGCGCGGTCCATAATCCGAGTCAATTCGCTATTCTGCCGAGCCACTTCAGCACATTTAACGCATGACTTTTTCATGCCGATTCGTTCCTCACTTGGACTGTACTGATACCAAAAGGAGCCCGGCTTCAATATCGATAGGGATTCGGCCATCCCTTGCTCTAGGGTATTATTTTCGCCTTTTGTTTGCCTTTCCACCGCCCCCGCGCTACGCTGCCGGAATGCCAGTCCTCATCAGGACACGCCAAGCACTGGTCAAATGCAAAACCTGTGGAGCCCAAACCCGAGCCTCACAAAGGGCGTACCCGTCCTTCCGAGAAAGGTACCTTGTAGCGTTTGCGGGCGAGACAGGTGTATCGCCCATCTGAGGTTTTCATCGGTTCCCTGCCGCAAGTTTGGAAACGCGAGGTCGCTGGGTAGACATGGCGTTTGCTCCCGAACGCAATCGAGTCCAAGTGGTGCGATGTAAGGGATGCAAGCGATGCATCCCCATCTCAGTTGAAGCCGTAATCGGTTCGGTCACGGTGATCTGCCCGGTCTGCCCTGGAACGGAGATCGTACATTGTGACGACGGAAGTGTTTCTCGGGCAGCCGAACTGGGAAGTTATGCGGACGCTCCAGGGGAGACGATGACGGACGAGCGGGCACAGAAGGCTGATGGGATGGTGGCTGTAGTTGCTGGCCTGATAGCAGCGGTGAAACCGGCTCGTGTCGATGGAGCCGAGCTGAATGGGAAGGAGAGCCCACGGGTGCGTTGTGCACTGCTCACTCGGTTAAGATCGCCCGAATGGTGATTGAGGAGATCAATGCGAGGCGATGGACCTGGAAGCAGGTACAAGCAGAGGCGTTGCACATGGTGGATGAGGTCACTCATAGAGTATCGGACCTGGAACTGACCGAGTACCAGAGCGAAAAGCGGTATCGTGCTGACTATCGTCAGGGCAGACCGATGCGTGATCACAATGCAATTGTTCGAGAGCCCATGCGTGAGGCCCTGCGGCGCGGCACCTGTTGCGTCCGCAGTGCGGTGAGGTGAGCTGATGTGCGGCCGATATGCCCGCCGATCCGAGAAGCAGAAGATCGAAGAACTCTTTGCGATTTCAGCCCGTTGTTCGATTGAATAGAGTCACCGGCGAGCGTGAAATCGTCTTGATGCGTCGGGAATTGGCTGGAGAGCGGTTCGCTCTAGACTCTATCCACCGCCACAGAGTCTTCCTCTCTTCTGCCACTTAGCGGGCCGCCAATAGCCCGCATTTGCCGGAAAACCGCGACTTGCTAGGAACGGGAGAATCACCGTCGCGGCAATGATCCACCTTTCGCTCCCGATTATCTGAAGGCAACAGTCGCAGTTCCTTTTTTTGAGTGAAAGTGGACCGCCGGTTCGATGTCTCGCTTGCCTTGCAAAATGTAGTTGCAAACCCAATGCTCGAAAAGTGGATGCCCGGTTCGCGATCCCGCTCGGGCAGCAAAGTGGACACACCGGCTATCAGGCGCGTGGGGATAGTGTTAGGGTGCTTGGGTGCCATTGTCAACTCAGCCGACTTAGGCAAACAATGGCCCAACACAAGCGTGCGGACGGTCTTGCATTACTGCCGTATCAGACGATGCCCCTGCCTTCCACGATGTGCACATAGCGATTAGGGGCAAGCTTGCTGAGCCTTTCAATGTGCTTACTCGGAGCTGGCCAGCGAATCTCTAGGTCATCTACCTGCGTGGCAGTGCCGATGCCAAGGATTTCGCGAAGATCATGCGACGAAAGATAACTACCGCCGTTGTTCTTCAGTCGCGCTCTAACCTTGCCGCCAGCCTTCCATAGGATTCGCGCACCGATCGCGTCGCGATTGCAGGTGACGCCTTCCAGTTTCAATCCCAGCCAGTTGTTACCCTTTCCCGCATTGTTTTTGAGCAGCACGGGGGGGCCTCCATTCACGCCGATGATCACGTCCAAAGCGCCATCATTGTCGTAATCACCCACAGCCAAGCCTCGAGCAGCAAACTGTTTTTGAAACACCTGACCGGCGGATTCACTGACGTTGTGCAACTTACCATCTTCGCCATGGTGATAAAGCAGCAACGGCTCCTTGTACTTTACCTGCATCGAGTAAGCGTCGATCATATCGTCCGGATGGCCATTTGCGAGAATAAGGTCCACTGAACCATCATTGTCGTAATCGAAATATTTCATTCCCCAGCCGCTCATCAGCCTGGTATCGCGTGCCACTCCTTCTTTCTCCGCGGCGTCATGAAATGTTTCGTCTTTATCATTGATATAAACGGAATACATCTCGTGATCTACATTTGAGACGAACAGGTCCTGCCATCCATCCCCATCGAGGTCTGCCGCATCCACGCCCATGCCTGAGCGCGTCCGGCCACTTTCACTGAATCCAACTCCAGATTGCAAGGCGATCTCATCCCAATTCCAGTGACCATTTGAGCCTGGACCACGATTCACGAACAGAAAATTCTGGACGGTGTCATTGGCGACGAACAGGTCCGTCCGGCCGTCATTGTTGATGTCCGTGGCGACTACCCCCAGACCCTTTCCTAAGGCGCCGGCGATGGCTGTTCCCTTGCTTACTTCAGTGAAGGTGCCATCGCCATTGTTGTGGTAAAGAAAACTGGCAGTGGGCTCGAATACCCGGGGAACACAGTAGTAATTTCTGCCGAGTTGATTGTTACCGCACGCCAGCTTGCGTACTCCGGAATAATCTACAAAGCTGCAGACGAACAGATCTAATCTGCCATCATTGTCGTAATCAAACCAGACAGCGCTGGTTGTCCAGCCCGGCTTGGTAAGAGCGTGCATGATCTGTCACATCTGTAAACGTTCCGTCATGATTGTTCTTGTAAAGAATGCATCTGCCGTAGGCAGTCACAAAGATGTCTGGCCAGCCGTCGTTATCGTAGTCTCCGACTGCCACTCCCATTCCGAAATACGCTCCTGAAACTCCAGCCTTCTCCGTCACATCCGAAAACGTTCCATCCCTGTTGTTTTTGTAGAGGGCATTGCGAACCGGCGTGGATGGCTTCCAGAAGTCGCTCGGTCCGCTGTTCACCAGAAAGATATCCATCCATCCATCGTTATCGTAGTCCAGAAAGGCGCAGCCCGGTCCCAGTGCTTCGGGGAGAAAGCGGCTGGGAGAAATCGCGTTTTCATGAACCCAGTGGATGCCGGACACCGACGCAGGCACTTCGCTGAATAATGGCTGGCTCGTGGTGGTTTGCGGATGTGACGGGAATGCGCAGAAGATTGGCGGCGGCTGCAACTCCGCCGAGTCGCAGAAACATGCGCCTGGAAAACGTCATTCGCAGCATCCTATCATCGAGTAACGCGGCCACCTTTCAGGGCCTTGGTCGCCATTGCATGCAAGGCAGCGGGAATATCTCAGCCTAGCCCGGATAGGGCTCATTGGGTTTCACAATCCGGATCCGATGATCGGAGAATTTATAGTGTCCTCCTGGCAATTCGATCTTCGGCATGTGACAGGTTACGCATTTCACTTTCGAAACCGGACACGCCTTTGCTCCGGCCTTCCCATGCCGATGACACGCCAGACATTTCGCGTCGTAGTCCACGGGCCGCGAGTTCACTTCTTCGTGAGGATTGTGGCAGGCCACACAGCTGATGCGTGCATCATCCGGGTCATAGCATTTGCTGCCGGTCAGTCGATAGGGTTGAAAGCGAATATTGGCGATACTCGGGTTTCCTTGCATCGCAATCTCCGCCCAGGTGCGGTGACACTGGCCGCAGAAATTGGCTGTCTGTTCCGTAGAGAGCGCTGACAGTGATGGTGGAACCGTTGCTTCACCGCTTGGGTGCAACATTGCCTCAAGGTGAGCCTCAGTCGCTTCATGGCAGTGGCTGCATTGCACTCCTGGAATCATTTTGTCCAACGTAAGATGGCTTCCCTGAGCCGAATTGGTAGAGTGACATCCAAAACAGCGCACGGTTTCATCGTGGCCCATCACTCGTCCGGCGGCTTCGGTGACATCGGCAGGAACATAGCCGAGGTCGCCTAATGTGGGTTCGAGGCCATTCAGTTCGCGGTACCAGCTCATACGGCTTTCAAATAAGCCTCCATCTTTTTCGAGTACGTATGTCTGGCCAAGCGCGGTGCTCGCACCGAGCGCCCATCGGATCGGCAGGGTGACTGTCGTTTTGCCGTCCGTAACTGAGTAAAGGCTTTGGTTACCTTTTCGTTCAATTTGGTAGGAATATTTTCCGTAAGTCGCAGTGAGGAGTGGATGGTCGATCAAGACCTTGCTTTGCTCGACTGTTTCGAGTGCGTGCGCCATAGTTGTAGCTGGTTGCGACAATGCTTCTGAATGACATTGGGCACATGCGGTAGAGTTCACCTGACCTGTTTGCGCCCCCGTGATGAGTGGCACACCAAACAGCAGTCCGGGTAACAGAAGCGATCTCAACAGTAGAATCAGCCTCGGCCGCGTTGTCACGAGTTGACGAACAGCATCCGCTCCTTGTCCCATTGCTCCCCGAATCCCAGGATCATGGGAGTTTGCCATCAGCCTGCTTGACTCCGGGTTGTTTGGCCTGCGCTTCGGCTGTTAGCTTCTGGACAATCTCTCGCTCGCGCTTGCTGTCTTCCGGCCGCTTCAGCCGGTAGTAAACCAGTGCGAGCGAGACATGGGCCTCGATGAATTGCGGGAATTCCTTCACCAGGGCTTCCAAGCATCGTCGCGCCTTCTCAGATTCGCCTTCATCAAGCGCGAGTAGTGCCAACTGATAACGAGCCCCGGGATCCCCTGGTCTCGTCTCCTCTGCGCGCACGAAGTATTTTTTAGCCTGTCAAAGTTTTGCTCCTGCTTGGCCATCGCGCCCAATTGCAGGTTAGCGTCGAAGTTATAAGGGTCCACGCGTAATTCTGCCAGGAATTCCTTTTCAGACAGATCGGAGTCGCCGGTCAGCATCAACGCCTTGGCGTAGAGAACGTGAACTTCTGCAAGCTTGGGATTCAGCGCAACCGCCTTGGCGAATTCATCCCGTGCACCCGCGAAATCTGAGACGCCCATCTTCGCAGTGCCTAACATCAGGTGCGCCTCCGCTGAGTCACCGTTGCGCAGGATACGGTCGACAAGGACCTGCCCTTCCTCGACACGCTTCTCTCGAATCAGCGCCGTACCCAGCAGGTAGGCGATAGCCAAGTCATCGGGGTATTTCTTTTCTTCAGGCTCCAGGACCCGGATAACATCGTTCTCCTGCCCATGCGCATGTAGCAATCGCCCAGCAGTAGCGCGGCCTGGTGGTTTCCGGGGTCTCGCGCACGCACTTTCTCAAGCTCTGTTGCGGCTGCATCAATCTCTTCCCATCTTGTAGTAGCAAAGGGCGAGATTGAGTCTTGCCTCGACGAGCTTGGGGGATTGCTGAAGAGCGATCTTGTATTCGGAGATCGCCTCTTCGAATCGGCCTAATCCGGCCAGAGCCGCGCCGAGATTCGAATGGATGGCAGTTGCCTCGGGATGCGACCTGAAGGAATTGCCTGTACTCTGGAACCGCACCCGCAAGATCGCCCGCGCGCTGCTTCTGCAATGCGTCCTGCACCAATTCCTGAGGTGTCTGTGCGGACGCACCTATGGTCAGACTCAAAGCAAGAAGAACGAAGGTGAGCTTCAACATATCGTCAACTGGTCCCGGGAAGGACCTTCTTTCACAACGTGTATGGCTTGTAAGGCTAACGGAGGAGCTTTCCATTACGAAACGCTGCTCCTCGCCGCTGCCAGGCCAAACGCACTCTTTGTGAACGGCCTACATGAACAACAAGCTCACCTTCATCCTCAGTTCATCTAGAAGTAGAACTTCGCTGCGAACTCCAGGACCCTGGCACCCTGCTTCTGCGTCGTTTTGCCGAAGTTAGAGTTCGCCTGCGTAATCTGCTGTGTCACCGGATCCTGCTCGAACTGCAGGGTCAGGTTGCTGCTGTTCGGGAACGAGTATAGCGGGTGATTCAGGAAGTTGTAAGCCTGTACCCGGAACTGCAGTCTTCTGCTCTCCGACATCGCAAAGTTCTTGAACACGTGCCAGATCCGAATCAAAGAACACCGGTCCATACGACACCGGTATGTTTGCCGGGCCGGCCTGGCCGGGCACAGTAGGCGCAGCGAAGCAATTCCCGTTGACGAATTGATGGGAGCCCTTGTTTGCACTGGGATTGCATAGCACCAGCGGGTTTAAGCTGGGCCGAGGAGGTTCCTAAGATGGACTTGTTATTGATCGGGAATCCCTTTCGGGTTTGCCGCGCTGATCGAGCCCGGAATAATAGCTGCGGACTGCGGGCAGGAGATGCCGGCAGCCACTTCCGCAGCCGTCGCCACGCAACTCAGCGCCATGTTGTAGTTCGTGTTGATTTGTTTCGCATGTAGTTGCCGCCATAGGTAAGGTTGGCGCCGCTTTGCAGCTGCGTGATTCCCGAGAACTGCCACCCGTTCAAGGCCCCGTTCACAAAGTGATTCACATGGAGGCGTTCTCCGGTGTCGATCGAGTAGGCCACATTGAAGAGATTCCGCCGGTCCGAGGGAAGGATCCCATAGTTGTTGGCAAGGTTGTAAGGATCGACGGTCTGGGAGCACAATGCCGAGCGCCTTCTGCCATGTGTAATTCGCCTGGATGGTGTAGTGGCCGCCGTGACGAGCCCAGCTTACCTGGAGGGCGTTGTAGTTGCTGTACAGATTGTTGGTGGCAACGTTCAGGTCGCCATAGCCTTGCAGGGGCCGATACAGATCCTAGCGTTGGCGCTTCCGGGATTGGTGGCGGACAACATGGAGCCGAGCGGTACAAGGTTGAGGTTGCTGCCGGCGCCGCCATGCGGTATTCTGCAGTTCTCTGCTGCGGTTGCCGACGTAGGCCATTTCCATCAGACCCTGCCATGGCGTTGCCTGATCGATGGTCGCGCTCCAGCTATCCGTATAAGGTTGGTTGTCATCCTTCGATCGACTGCCGCCGGCGAAGCAGGCGTCGCCGAAAGGTTAAGACAGGAAAGATATGCCACAAACAACGGAGATCCGGTAAGGATTGGTTGGGCAGCCTGAGCGCTCCCACCCAGTTTGAGGACGATATGATGGCTGTCGTACACCGGCCGATGCATCCAGCCCATTCGTGAATTGCCCGAATGATAGTAGAAACGTCCCCATCCTCCACGGAGAACTGTTTTGCCGGCCCGGAGACATCATATGCGGCGCCGATCGCGGTTGGTAGAAGAAAGTGCGAGGCGGGAAATCCGCCGACTGGTACAGAGCTGTTCTTCCCGTGCCACTCAAAGCCGCAGAAGGTTGGAGAGGAGGCGCAATCTGGACTGAATTGTGACAGGTCAAAGATCGAGTAGCCGAAACCTTCGCCGTCAATCCATGGCGAGAAATGGCTGAAGCGCAGGCCGAATTCCAGAGTCAGTTTCCTGGTCGCTTTCCACGAGTCCTGCCCAAAAAACTCCCAGGTCGTGTAGTGGATGTCGTTGATCCGATTTTTGTTGGTCTCGGTGTATTGGTTCGAGATATTGCCCGTCAGCAAGTCGGCATATTCATTTCCATAACTGAAGTTATTTGGTCGCGTGAGACTTGCAAAAGTCCATTGGTGTCGTCGTTGGCGGGCTGCGAATTCCGGATCCACTCATAGAAGCCTCCGGCCTTCAACGTGTGATGCGCCGACAACCTTGGTGAGCGTGTCGCTTGCACTTGGCATCCACTTATTGGCATAAAGACCTTGCGAAGCACCGCCGGCTTCAAATCCACCAGGGTTGAAAATCAAACGCCGCTTCACTCGGACCGAAATGGCCGAAAGATGGAATCTGTGCGACATCCGTTTTTGAAAAGCCCATCGTAGCCATAGCCCACTTTTCCGCGGTCCACCTTGGAAGGATCCGCAAACACATTCGGGAATCCAACAAAGGTATAGGCGAGCACTGTCTCGTTCGTCATGCTCTGGTTGAAGACATGAGTGAGGGTGCCGGAGATATGAGTCCGACTTGTTCTTTCCTTCGATAGGTGTCGGGTATGGCACCTGGTCGCCATTGCGCCACCAGAGACCAACCGGGAACTGCTGTACCTCTCTCTGGTAGTTATAGCGGACGAACACCTTGGTATCATCGCTGATATTCCAATCTCCACGAATCGCCCACTGCCGGTTGTTCTGATCGAAGATCTCCGCCTGAACATAGTTGTATCCACCCGTGGCATCCGGATCGGCGTTCGCTTGGGATAGAGCTTCGGCCAACGCCAGCATGGTTCGGATCGATGCATCTGCCGTTAGCAGCGTCCGGCGCACATGGCGGTATCGTGGTGCCCCCGAAGGCTGCCAAAGCGGCCGAATTGAGTTGTCCGGGAGCTTTACCTGATGCGGTCACGGCTCCTTCTTCAGCCACCGCCAGGGGAGAAGTCGCCGGCAAGCAGCCTGGCCGTAGGCACCGTGGCCCTCAACAATCCTGTGTCCAGAGTCTGTTAGTAGTACTCGAATCCAGTCCAGAAGAACAGCTTCTTACGATCCTTATTGAAGCGAGTGCCTGGAATATAATCGGGCCGCCAAAAGTGCGCCCGGGATAGTAGTAGGTATTTGCAGGCTGCTTGACTCCGCTGGAATTATTCAGCCAGTCATTCGCATTCAGAGCGTGGTTCCGAGCGGAGAAGAACGCGTTGCCATGGAACTCGGAGCCACCCGCCTTGGTCACCGAGGTGATAACGATGGGACCCTTCTGTTCTTCTGCGTTGAAGTTCGATGTTAGAACCTTGAACTCCTGAATGAAGTCGGAATTCGGATTGACGGGCGTATCGCAGTTGCAGCCGGGATCAGAGACATGCGCGCCATCGGCCGTGATGTCCAGAGAGTTGGTGGGCAGTCCGTTGTAGGAGTAAGCCGCATTCAGCGGGCTTTGGCTTCCGGAGTCGCCGTTGGCATTGATTCCGATGGTTTGGCCGTTGTAGTTGGATTTATTCTGCGTGCCGTTGTGCGATACCGAAGCCAGGAACGATCTTGATATACTCAGCGGCATTGCTACCGACCTGCGTGAAGTTCTCAAGTTCCTCGGTAGCCAGAGCAAACGATTTCTCCCCTGAATCCGTTACAGCGAGGCTAAGATTTTCTGCGCTCACTTGAACAGTTTCATCAGCCGAACCAACTCGAGTTGCACATTGACGTTACGACTTTCGCCGCCCCCCAGGCTGATGTCACTGGCCTTGTACTGGCGAAAGCCGTGGAATTGAACTGTCAATTCATAGTTCCCAACGGGCACCGAGGCGAACGTGTAATAGCCGGAACCATTAGTCAAAGTGTCTCGAGTAGAGCCCGAAGATGAATCCCGCAGCGTGATTTTTGCATTGGGAACGACTCCGCCGGAAGGGTCCGCAACAACGCCGGTAAGGGTTGCGAAAATGCCTTGACCCAGTGAGGTACGCCCGCCGATCAACAGCAAGCAGAGGAACAGCGCGTAGCACGCCCACTTCCGTATGGTCACGGTGCCCTCCAAATGGTGCAGTTTTTCCTACATACAAAAACGATTATGTGAATGGCACCGTAGCTTTAATCCCCGGTAGTAAGCCTTGTCAAGCGAAAACAGTCTGCGCCCCCTGCTTCCATCGGACCTACCACGACTCTCAACATCATCACTTAGCCACTAGGAAAAGCATTCATTTTCAACAGTGTCTACTTCGAAAGCGATTTCAGCTTGTGGGGGTCGTTGTTGGACAGCGGAACTACAAAATGCAGGAAGGTTATCGTTAACGCGCCGATTCGACTAGAGTCTTAACCCCCCCCAGAATGCCCACTCTAACGACTGCGCGGCAAATTGCTGCGTGAGTCTAAGTTATCGGTTACGCCCCAGGAGTCTTTTTCGACCACGAGCACTGCTGCCGCCGAGCATCCTGCAATGCGAGGAACAGTCGCTTGAAGAGCGGGCGTGCATCCCCGGCACAGCAATCCGGAATAAGCCGTCAATCGGAGCGCAGTATGCTGCTGCGGAAAAATTTATAGGTGACCTAAGAAGTTCTATTCGGTTACGGAGGCGCTTGTCCTCATCTTCTCGACCATCTATGCGATGAGTGGAGGATTACTGCTGCAATGGCTACTCAAATACAACTTCAGCGTTGCTGTAGCGGTCCGCTACATTGCGTTATTCGGAATCGCCGTTGAGACTGGCGTCGTCATGGTGGTTTATCTGCACGAGGCTCTCGAGAAGAGACTGCAGAGCGGAAAGCCGTTGACGAACGCTGATGTGGAAGCCGCGGTCATCGAAGGCGCCGTTCAGCGTTTGCGGCCAAAACTCATGACAGTCTGCGCGGTCCTAGCTAGCCTCGTTCCTATTCTCTGGGAATCCGGCATCGGCTCCGATGTCATGAAGCCAATTGCCGCAGCCATCGTTGGCGGCATGATCACTTCGACCATTCACGTCCTGATTCTAGTGCCCGTCTTCTTCGTCATGATGAAAGAGCGAGCCCTGAAGCGAGCCGCGTCGTCGACAGCACACGAACTGGCTAGCGAATAGCCTCATCCACTTTTTCAGCTTTCCTTCCTTTGAAGGATAGCCACGATACTGTGGCGCCAATGAGAACTGCCACGGTTAAATCCCAGACGCAGAGCCTTCCAAATTTGTAATCAGGGAGAAATCTCCATATCCCAAAACGGTCAATAACAAACTCCTCGAAACTCCACCACAAATTGAATGCTGCGAGCGCCCGATGGGAAGCCGACACACTCACCAAGATGATGGCTTCTGGCAAACCTCCCATGGACGACCGGTGGAAGCAAAAGTACAAAGAGCCCACTGGGCCCAATACTGCCGGGCTGGCAGCACTGCCGGAAGGTTGGTGCTGGGCATCTGCTGATCAAGTATGCAGCCACATCACAGATGGAGAACATATCCAGCCACCCTACACAGAGATTGGCTACCCTCTATTAACCGCTAAGCACGTCCAAGACGGATAGGTAGATTTCAGAGATTTCGGAAGAATTACGGAAGAGAATTTCACAAAAGCGAGAACGCGCTGTGCCCCGACCGCGAATGATGTACTAATCGTCAGCGTAGGGCTACTACGGACGGGCGGGAATCGTTCGGCAGGAGCCCCCTTTCGCGATTGTGAGAAGCGTGCTCCTGCTTCGATCGCTAGTGAATCCGATGTATCTTCTCAGTTGGGTTCAATCTCCTATGTGCCAGGATTGGGTCGGATATGCTTCGGGTTCGACGGCACAGGCGCATTTCTACATTGGTGATGCGAAGCGCATGCCCTTCGCGCTTCCTCCCGGAGCTGAGCAGGAGAGAATTCTGTTCGAATGCGAGGTACGGCTCACCCGAGCAGAGATCCTCAGTACCACCACAGCCAATGGTCTGAAAAGGACAGTCGGGTTTCGAACTGCAATCTTGAAATCAGCGTTCACAGGCGAACTCACTTGCCAAGATCCAACCGACGAGCCTGCCTCCCTGCTGCTTGAGCGCATTCGGACGGAACGAGCGGCATCAGCATCCGGAAGGTCAAGCCGCAAGCGGCGCGTGGAGCGCGTCTATGCTTGATCCTTGGATTGGGACGCATTCGGAAGCGGAGATTATCCGTCGCCACAGTAGAGAGTGCAAAGGGCGATCCGCTGGAGCGCCGAAAATGGAATGTCGAAGAAACACTTTCGCTGCCTGCTGCAGACGATTTCTGGAAGTGGCTTGTTCTGTCGTTGCTCAGTTCCCAGCAACGTTACCGTGAAGATTCTGCGATAGCGAGATTGGAGAACGGTATTGATGAGTTTCCATTGCCGCTCTCTGAATTCGCCTCCTTGGATGAGAGCGAGATTGACGAGCGCCTTCGCCGGTTCCGCTTTCATCAGCAAATTACAAAGCAATCAATCGCAAATTTTCGCTATCTCTTTGGCGAAGGAAACGGCTGGAAGAGCCTACAGTCCGCGCTCGACGGTCTGCTGACGCAGCGGAACAGTGCCCCCATCGCCACACATGGGAAACTGGAGCGTGAAGCAGCACGAACGCTGGCGGAAAGCCTAGAGGGCGTCGGTCCCAAGCAATCGCGCAATTTGCTTCAATCGCTGGGCCTGACCCGCTACGAAATCCCTCTGGACAGCCGGGTCGTGGGTTGGCTGCGGGCTCGTCTCGGCTGGAACATTAGTATGGAATCCCTGAGCAGACCTGAGTATTACGAAGAACTACTGGATAGAGTCCAAGCCAGTTGCGAGACAGCCGGGGTGCTGCCGACTCTTTTCGATGCCGCAGCATTTGAGGAAATGGAAAGAGAGATAACGGTGAAGGCCAATCCAACAACTTGCACGGGCTATGTGAACAGAAACGGCCAAGTGGTCGTCCGGAATACTCGCGCTCCAGGCACCGACAAGAATCAGTATGTCTACCAACTTGGCTGTTCGCACTGCGGGCATGTTTACGGTGCGAACGGCAGCGATATTCATCTACGCCTGTGCCCTAGTTGCCAGGGTGGTGCGGCAGGGCTCGGATACCAGCATGTCTGACGAGACGATTCTCTGCCTGCGAACCGGCACAACGGCGTCGGACTTGCATGGCTGGCTTCGTGCTCACGATAGCGTCAAGATCGCAAACTTCCTACAGGCGCGGTTCGAAGAACGATACTTTGCGCCGATCCTGTCGATGAAGCCAGAGCAGAAAAATGGCTTCCTGATTATGGGGATTTGTTGTCTCACCATCGAAGCCATCGAATGCTTCCGGTAGCGTGGTGTGCCATCACGAGGCGCGGTGCGACAAGAACCCCCACCGGATCGCCCGCGTCCTGGAAGAGCTCGGTAAATAAATCGGATTTCGTTCGGGTTTTCGCCACCCAGGCCGGTATTAACCCACATGTGCGCTGCGTGCCCCACCATTACCGAGCGTTTCGAACCTCTCCTGACGCCAGCCGACCGCTCCTGCCGGAGATGGTCGAGGTGCTGCTCCGGTGGCGCACCGAGACTCCGTACCCCGCCGACACGGACTGGTTTTTTGCGAGTCCCTTGGCCAAGGGCAAACGCCCGTACTGGGCTGAGTCGGCAATGACGGATCACATTCGTCCTGCCGCGATCCGCGCCGGAGTGAAGAAGCACATTGGCTGGCATACGTTCCGTCACTCGCTCGCGACGCTACTCGGACAGAACGGTGAGAACGTAAAGGTCGTCCAGGAGCTGCTGCGGCATGCGACCGCCCGGATCACCATGGAGGTGTACCAGCAGGCGGAACAGGACGCGAAACGGGCAGCGCTCTTTCCGTTCTCCGGTATCTTCGTGGTACCCAATAAGGCGAGCTAAAACGAGGGCACAAGTTGTGCCCTGATTTTCTGGGCTAGCCAGCCCAAACTAGGAAAGCCACCTGTCAAAGTGGCTTTCTTCTTGTTCAAACTCGATTTCAGATCCAGAATCTCAGTGTGCCCTTACGGTGCCCTTGAGTTTGCTGCCACATTCCATGTAAGCCCTTTGGAATGT
>CAWCIU010000011.1:0-34829 GCA_963795735.1 uncultured Acidobacteriota bacterium
TGATGATAGTACCTGCCAGACCCCGCCCGAGTTACCCCGCCAAGTTACCCCGCCAAGTTACCCCGTCGAAGACCCTGCTAAACTGCGCCCCCGCGATGACCCCGATCCCCATGACCCTAGCCTTCCGCCCCGACCAGACCAGCCCGCCGGTCGCCGCCCTGCTGCGGGATCTCGGCATCCCGGCTTCCGGGCCGGGCGCGCTCGAAGCTCGCCATCGACGGCCGCGACAAGATGCTCGGCTTCCTCCTCGACACCTACGAGGGGGACCGCGACCGGGCGCTGTTCGGCTACTTCCGCTCCGGGGCGAGCATCGCCGACTCGCTGACCCAGGTCCTGCGCTGGTGGTTCGGCGCGCCGGGCCGGGCGGCCAAGGTCCTCGACTTCGCCAGCGGCTACGGGCGGGTGACCCGCTTCCTGGTGCGCGAGATCCCCCCCGAGCGCGTCTGGGTGGCCGACATCTACGCCGAGGGGGTGCGCTTCCAGGAGGAGCGCTTCGGCGTCCACGGGATCGTCTCCACCCTCCGCCCGGAGGACTTCGTCTGCGCCGAGCGGTTCGATGCCATCCTGGTCACCTCCCTCTTCACCCATCTCCCCGAGGAGCGCTTCGTCGCCTGGCTGCGGGTGCTCCTGGGCCTCCTCGCCCCCGGCGGCCTGCTCGCCTTCAGCGCCCACTCCACCCAGGTCCTGCCGCTGGGCGCCGGCATGCCGGAGACGGGGATCCTCTTCGCCGAGACCAGCGAGAGCGGCACGCTGGCCAAGAGCGACTACGGCTCGACCTGGGTCACCGAGGAGTTCGTCCGCTCGGCGCTCGCCCGCGCCACCGGGAGCGCCGTGGGTCCCGGCGGCGCTTCGCTCCTCCGCCTGGAGCGCGGGCTCTGCAACTTCCAGGACCTCTACATCGCCCTGCCGCGGCCCAGCGTCTCGGGGATCGACGTCTCCTCCCTCCACTTCCACAGCGAGCCCCACCTGGTGCTGGAGCGGGCGAAGCTGGCGGACGGCGGGCGCCGGCTGGACCTCGAAGGCTGGGCCGCCGCCCGCCTGGGCGAGGTGCGGCAGGTCGAGGTCCTGCTCGACGGCGAACGGCTCGTCCAGTCCCCCATCGTGGAGCCGCGCCCCGACGTCGCCGCCTGGCTGGGCGAGGAGAGATACCTGCGCTCGGGCTGGCTCGCCTCCTGCGCCCTGCCGGAGGGCGCTTCGCGCGCCGCCGCCGTCTTCGAGCTCCGGGTGGTGGACGGCCGGGGCGTGGCCTGGCCGCTCTGGGCCGGCTCGATCGAGTCCGCCCTCCTCGCCGGCTCCCGGATGGAGGGCGAGGCGCTCCGCCGCGACCTCTGGCGGGCCGAAGGGCTCCTCGCCGAAGAGCGCCAGCGCGCCGTCCTGGAGGCCGAAGCCCTGCGCAACCGACTCGCCGCCATGGAGGCCAGCCGCTTCTGGAAGCTGCGGAACGCCTGGTTCCGGGTGAAGAGGGCGCTGGGGTTGACGGAGGAAGTGTAGGGGCGGAAGGGCGACCGCAGGTCGCCCCTACAACCTCCGGCCGAGGTCCATGCCGATCGAACCCTCACCCCCGGCCCCTCTCCCGTTCCCACCCGCCCTCCCTCACCGGGAGAGGGGAGAAGAACCTGGAAATAGACGGCATCGTAGGGTGCGCTGTGCGCACCTTCCGGCGGTTCTGGTGCGCACAGCGCACCCTACGGGCAATACCCGGATCGGCTGAGCCCCCCTCTTCTCCCGGTGCGGGAGGGGGGAGGAGACGGGAGAAGAGGGTCGGGGTGATGAGGGCCCCGGGTGCTATTCTCCTTTTGCTATGGTCACCACCGCCCCGCCCGAAGTTCTCGCCGAGACGGAACGCTCCTTGCAATCCCATGGACGCGTGGTGCTCTGTCAGATCGTCCGCGCGGAAGGCTCGACCCCCGGCAAGATGGGCTGGAAGCTGCTGGCGCGGCCCGACGGCACCTTCGTCGGCAACCTCGGCGGCGGCGCCTTCGAGGCCCTGGTGAAGGCGGACGCCCTCGCCAAGCTGCGGGCCGGCGGCGGCGGTTCTCCTGCCTCAATCCAGTCTTCGGAGATCAAGCGCTACTACCTGACCGAGGAGGCCACCCGCGGCGAGCCCACCGGCATGGTCTGCGGCGGCATGGCCGAGGTCTTCCTTGAGGTGATGGTCGCCGCCCCGGTGCTGGTCATCTGCGGCGGCGGCCCCGTGGGGCAGGCGCTGGCCCGGGCCGCCTCCCTGGCCGGCTTCGAGTGCCGGGTGGCGGACGACCGGGCGGAGTTCCGCGCTCCGGAGCTGTTCCCCGCCGGCGTGCGGTTCGCCGCGGTGGACCCTTCGTATGGGGAAGGGACCCAAGAAGATCTTTTCGCTCCGGTGCGCAACCGGGAGCTCTACGTCGCCGTGGTCACCCGCTGCTGGGAGACCGACACGGCGGCGCTCGCGGCGGTGCTCCGCGATGTCCCCCAGGGGCTGCGCTACCTGGGGTTGATGGGGAGCCGGCGCAAGCTGGCCCGGGTCCGCGAGGAGCTCGCGGCGCGGGGATTCGATCTTTCAGGAGTCCGGCTGCACGCGCCCATCGGCCTGCCGATCGGCGGCGACAGCCCGGGAGAGATCGCCATTTCGATTCTGGCGGAGGTCATCGGTACACGGTATGAGAAGTCTGCGGATGCATGATCGATCGATTGACTGGCTGAACCGGCTCAATCACCGGATCTTCACGGCCCTGCTCTGCGGGGCCTTCCTGCTGTCCGCGGCCGCGGCCCACGCCGCGGCGACGGACTGGCGCTACCTGCCGATCTGGGGCGGCGACGTGCGGACGGTTGCCGTCACCCCCGACAATCCCGACCTGGTCTTCGCCGGCACCTCCGGCGGCCAGGTCTACGCCTCCCAGAACGGCGGCCGCACCTGGGCCAACGCCGGCGTCCACCTGCCGTTCCCCGGCTGGGTGGTCAGCGCCCTCCGCTTCGATCCCAACCGCCCCACCCGCCTCTGGGTGGCCCTGCGGGGAGTGTGGAGCGGCGGCGCCGTGGCCTCCTCGGACGACTTCGGCAAGACCTGGAACTCCCGCTCGCAGTCGGGGCTGCCCCCGGATGTGCCCGTCTACACCCTGGCGCTCGCCCCCGGCCAGGAGGGGCGCGTCTACGCCGGCACCCTCGCCGGGGTCTACGGCACCGACGACGGCGGCGCCTCCTGGCGGCGGCTGACCGCCGACCTGCCGGAGATGCAGAAGGTCACCAGCCTGCTGGTGGATCCCCTCCAGCCGGACAGCGTGATCGCCGGCACCTGGCGGCAGGCCTACAAGACCAACGACGCCGGAAAGACCTGGGCGGGGGTCTTCGAAGGGATGGTCCTCGACTCCGAGGTCTTCAGCCTGACCCCGATCCAGGGCAAGCCGGGGGAGATCTGGGCCAGCACCTGCGGCTGGGTCTACCGCACCCAGGACGGCGGCGCCAAGTGGGAGCGCTTCAAGGAGGGCTTCGACGAGCGCCGCACCACCAGCTTCGCCGCCCTGCCGGGCGGCCGCCTGCTCGCCGGCACGGTCGCCGGCCTCCACATCTCGGACGACGGCGGCAAGACCTGGCACCGGGTGGGCGATCCCGGCATCTCCGTGCAGTCGATCGCCTTCCATCCGGCGCATCCGGAGCGGGTGATCCTGGGCACCGAGGGATCCGGGGTCTGGATCTCGGAGGACGGCGGCACCACGGTCCACCCGTCGAGCGCCGGGATGATCAACACCCGCATCTCCGCCTTCGCCCAGGTCGGCAACGAGCTGATGGTGGCCGTCAGCCACGCCGGGCCCTTCTCCGGCCTCTACTCCTCGCGCGATGGCGGCCGCACGTTCGGCGATTTCATCGCCCTCCCCACCGTGTTCGACATCGCCTTCCACCAGGGGCGCCTCTTCGCCGCCACCGAGAAGGGGCTGTTCGAGCGCCGCGGCGCCGGCTGGCACTGGGTGCGCGACCTGGGCGAGGGGACGGTCGAGCAGTTCGTCAAGGACGGCCAGCGGCTCCTCGCCCGCACGCCGGACCGCCTCTTCGAGCTCAAGGGGAAACTCTTCGTCCCCGTCCCCTACAAGCACGGCGCGCCGCGCTCGGCCACCTTCTACGGCAACGCCCTCTGGGTGACCGACGCCCAGGGCGTCTACCGGCTGACGGCGGACGCCAACCACACCATCCCGGCGCCCTTCGCCGGGGGCCGGCTGCAGCCGGTGGCCGGGCAGCTCCTGCTCTGGGGCTCCGGCGGCGTCTTCGCCCGCAATGATGGAATGAAGGGCACGGGCGGCGCGGGTGGCGCTGACGCCGACGGCGACTGGACCGAGCTGGTCCACGAGCCCTCGCGCCTGCTGCCCACCGGCGACGAGCGCCGTCCCGCCCTGATGGTGAGCGGCGACGCCGTCCGTCTCTTCGACCGCCAGACCCACAAGTTCCAGACCCTGGACGTCCCGGTGCCCGCCCGCGACATCTCCGCCGCCCGCGTCGTCGGCGACCAGTTGCTGATCGGCACCTCCGGCTACGGCGTGCTGGCCCGGCACCTGGCCCCCGAAGATCCGGCGGCGGGACCGGAAGCGGGGCAGTAGGCCCGCAGGCCGCGCCCCGCTCCTGCCGCTGACTTCGCCTGTGAATTCCGGCGGGCGGCTTCCGCCGACTGAAAATACAGCTCCGCCCTTTGAGTCTACGTCCCTGCCCCATGATCGTGCGTTCCCGCCCCTTGAGAATTCGTCTCCGCCCCTTGAGTCGCTGAGCCCGCCCCTTGAGAATCCGGTCGCGCCCCCTGGATCGCTGGGTGCGCCCCTTGGAATTTCGTACCGGCCCTCTGAATGGCGACCTCGCCGTTCCAGGGGGCCGGAGCGAATTTCCAAGGGGCGCGACCGGAGAGCTGAAGGGCGCGCTCGGATTTTCAGTGGGCGGAACCGCAAACCCAAGGGGCGCAACCGGCCTCCTGGAGGGCAAGACCGGCGAGCTGGAGGGCAGGACCGGCGATCTGGAGGGCCGGACGAAAAACCCAGTGGGCGGTACCGCAAAACTGAAGGGCGCGGTCGCCAAACCAGGGGGCGCGACCGGAAAACTGATTTCGGCGAGCTTACGTACGAGGGGGATCGTCCCGGAAGGCGCCTGCGGGCGCGCAGAGTCCCGTTGACCCGCTCTGACGCTTATCCGACAACTCCCTGTCGCATAAGCAACAGAGAACGCCTCCCTTTCCACGGCCACCTCTTTGCAGCGATGAAGCTTCTGGGCTATCCGCTGCCCCCTCTCTATCTGCCTTACCGGCAGACGGGTTGCGTCTAAGAACCACCAACCCTTGCCGCGGATGCGTACACGACGGATTGAATCTCAAGTTCCCCGCGAGGCCTCATCTTCAGGTTGTCGTATAAGTAGCTGCGTCTTCAGCGAGCGAATCCGTTGCTTACACGACGAAAGAGGCGTATTGACGCAGATGATGGAGTGGCTTAGGATTGGGCTAAGCCAAATGGAAACGATTAGATCGACTCATGGCTATTCGTCGCGCCCCACCGTCGGGGCGGTACAGGGGCGTCGGTAAGGCAGCGATGCTGTCCGGGAGATAGCGTAAATCAGGACAAAATTAAAGGAGAAACCTTATGCGCCGACTCATCGTCTTGGTTCTTGCACTAGCCTTTGCCTCAGTGCTTGCAGCGGAGGATCGCGGAAATGGGAAACAGACCTGCAGCCCGATAGATCTAAGCAAGCTTGCCGGTTACTACACGGCTTCTGACGGTTCGTTTGTGACGCTAGAGTTCATGCCAGCCACTTACCACCTGGGTAGAGGCCAATCTAAGGTCTCTATGAGCAAAATGGATAGCGCTGTTCATTTTGCCATGCCCGCCGGCAAGGTGCCTGCTGGCAAGATTCTTGTCGCGACTACAAAATGCGGTGGAACCAAGGATTGTAGCTCGAAGAGTTGCCAGAACACAAAGGACTCTTGCGTTGAGGGCATGCATGGTTGCTTCTGTCAATGAAATTAATCCGGAGGGTTGTGTATCCTCGGAGCCAAGGGCTAGACGCCTAACCAAGTGAACCGCCGCATGACCCCGGCCTCCAGCGGGCGCCTGAGCTTGCGCCCGGGTGCCGCTGAGGCCCGCACCGTTATGCGTAGAGGCCGAGAAGAGGTTGCCCTTTCGAGGGCCAGTCTTCAAGCCCAGCAACTGTGCAACGACGAGCCAACTGTTCATCTTTGAGGATCGTATGGAGCTAACAAGAAAAGATCGTCTCTTGCTGTGGAATCAGTACTCGATTCTTGAGATCTTGCAACCCAATGATGCCGATCACTATAAGAAGCTCAAGACCATCTTAGAAGATGGCTATCATCTCCATTATGACGACCTCTGGCCGCACATAGACGAGGTTGGGTTCTCCGAAGAGGCGGCAAGAGAGGTAATCTCCATATTAGGTATGTTTGAGGTTATACAGGATTCGCTCGCGAATGTGGGCACAATTAAAGGCATTGAGGATTGGATGGTCCAGTTTGCAGGGTTCGACGGCAATAATGAGTGCGATCAACTAGGGTATCTCCGCTTCTTGGTTGACCAACAAGAGCGGTTTAAGCACGTCGTGACGAAGCGCGACTACAACAGCCATGCACCTCTACTTGGTAGGTATCGGGAAATGCTTGCGCGTTACGTGGAGTTGGGTAGTCCAAGGTTGCTGAACGGAGACCAAATCAGACGCGTAGCCTCCGTCTGGCAAAGTAATGGCAGTTTAGGCGCATAACCCTACTGTCGAGCGGACGGAAACCGCAAGAAGCGCGTTCCCGCCGCTCACCTTCTGAGCGTTAAGGCGCCTCAGCGTTAGATCACTAGATCACTACTTGGCCAACCGTCTCATGCCGAAACGTAAGCTTAGATACCCTCACCTCGTCTGTAAGCCTTGCTGGGAGCTTAAGTACTGCCCCTACGGGATCATGGTCGAGGAGTTTCCCATCAGGCCCGGCCATCGCTCCCTCGCCGATGTCACGGCACGCTTTAATGAGATCCTCGAAGGCTTCGCGAGAGGCGATTTCAAGACCCGAGAGGAAGTCTCCGAGATGGTCCAGAGCTTCCTATACCACGTTCCAGAGAACTGGGAGGAATTTGAAGGATATGACACGAGCGACATCGAATGCAATGTCTTCGGTCATGTGTGCCCTGTCTTTCTTGTCGCGGAAGGGGCAACCGAAACGAAGTCGGGCAGGAGTGTAGGAAGCCGTTACATTCCTCGGGATGTCATGCTTAAAGTAGTCCGTCGGGATGGACAGATGTGTCAGCTGTGTTCCAAAAACGTACTCGACAATGAACTTCACCTTGACCACGTGATACCGGTCTCACGGGGTGGCACGAGCACTGCGGAGAACCTGCGGGTCCTCTGTGCCGAGTGTAATCTTAAGAAAAGCGACTCATTGGATGAACTCTTGTGGGATCGACGACAGCCGGAAGAGGTCGAATAACGCGGAACTCTAAAGCGACAGCGCCTAACGCTGGGCCTCAAATCGGACGGCACCGCTTCGCGCCGCCGCCGGTTAGGCCCTGAGCGTTGGGCGTTATCGCTTCGATAAGCGGCGGTGGCCTTCATGGGGCGCTCGTTTACGTCCGGCATTTCGAATGGAGCCTGCTGTAGTTTCTATGATCCAGCGCGATAAAATGAATAAGCAATGCTTCGTAATTATGCCTTTTGGACAAGATGGGACCGAAGACCATGCCCGTAATTTTAAGATGTATCAGCAACTTATCAAGCCTGTATTGTTCGAATGTGGATTCAAATCTATTCGGGCAGATGAATTGGAACACCCTGGAAATATAACAAGGGATATCATCGAGCTTCTTTATGAATCAGATTTGGTTATTGCCGATTTGAGCGGAAAGAACGCCAATGTTTTCTATGAACTTGGGGTGAGGCATGCTTTATTCCGATATGGCACTGTGCTTATCGCCCGTAAAGGTGAAAAATTGCCGTTTGACATTGCTAGCTACAGAACCATCTTTTATTCGATAGAACTTGATGGGCCTGAAGAATTTAGAAAAGATCTGCTTAAAAGGATTAAGGCATTTGACTCTAGCCAAAAAACAAAGTCAGACAACCCTGTTCATGACGTAATGGGTGATAGGGTTCTTGAGTCTGGGCAGCCTGGAATGGTCTCAGAAAAAGAATATGAAGCAAGGGTCAGCGAAGTCGAGGCGCTTAAAGAACAAATCAGTGATATACAGGGCCTACTAGATGACTATAAGTCAGAGCGAGCTGGGATAGTTTCAGATTATGCAGCAAGGGTCGCCGAGATCGAGAGGCTCGAGCAACAAATCAATGATATACAAGGTCTGCTAGATGATTGCGTATTGCTCGAGCCAGAGCGGTCTGGAACAGTTTCAAAAGTAGAATATGAAGAAAAAATTTCCGAGATCGAGAGGCTCAAGCAACAAATCATTGATATGCAAGGTCTATTAGATGACCACGAAGAGGAAGGGGACCGCTGGTGAGCCCCGGCTTTGAGATTGTCGATTTCATCATGAATGCCATGGGAGGCAGAACTCGATCTCGGCTTAGCGGAAGCCGGAGCGAGAGGGCTGACTTCGATGCAGTTTTCTATGACATCGATCAACGACTAGTCAGCTTATGGAAATCAACCGGGCGGAGCTAACCCAAGCAGCGCCCAACCCCGGGCTGCACCGGACAGCTACGCTGCCGATGAGCTCAGTAGCGTAGGCGATTGACCGTCACGTGTTAGGAGAAGCTATGACTTGGCTGAAGGTAGGCCTGGCAGTGTCCATGTTTATTCTGATCGGTTGCCCAAAGGCGGTTCCGCCGTCGCCTCTTACAGCCTCTTTTTCTGACGAGGTCCACTCTGCAATCGTTCGTCCACTGAAATACCGAGTTGGCGACTCCGATATGGTCATAGAAGTGCCAGCAGGTTTTGTCACAGACTACGCTAGCATTCCGAGGGCCTTTTGGCAGATCCTTCCCGTTCATGGACGATATGGCCGTGCGGCCATTGTGCACGACTATTTGTACTGGACGCAACGCTGCACGCGGGAGCAAGCTGACAACCTCCTGCTGATTGCGATGATAGAATCAGGCGTTGATGCCAAGGCGAGGTTAGCTATTTATAAGGGTGTCCGTATTGGAGGTGCTCGAGCGTGGGAAGGAAATGCAAGGGAAAGAAGGGAAGGTAGGCCCCGGGTAATACCTAAAAAATTCTTAATGGCCGACGATTTTCTCCAACTAGCAGGAGAAGAGACCTGGCCTGAGTATCAGAATCGCCTGATAAGGGCAGGTGTCCACGATAATCTAGGCGTGGAGGAAGGTGGCGGTGCAGGCTATTGCAAGTTTGGCAATGCTAGAGTCCCCCCAGTATTGCCTCACCCGGCTGCTCCAGCGGACCAGAAATCTCCGCTTCCTGGCCGCTGAGCAGCAAAGCCGTAGGGCTCACCGAATGACATCGCTAGAACTCAAGTCGCCGCGAGATGGATCCATCCTCGGGCTTCGCGTCATCAGCCGGGACGCGACGGAAATCGAATTCGAAGTCTCCGTCCACACGTCGTGGTTCACCGGACGAGCGCACGCGTCTACCCTCGTGAGCGGGTCTCCAAGTGCAATGTTCAGGGCCATGGCCCAAGAATGGCGAGGCTGGAAAGAGGCAAAATCCTGGCGAGATCTTGAAGACCGCGTGTCAATGAGCGGCACTGCTGATTCAACGGGTCACGTCTCCATCACGGTCGAGCTTACGGGCCAGGATTATGAGAGCAGGCTGCGCGTCGTTCTGGGCTACGAAGCCGGTCAGTTGGAGGGAATGGCGAACGCCGTTGCCGAGTTGCTGGGCTAGCGAGCGTGAGCCTAACCCTTCCATCGACGGCCTGCACGTCGCCGACCTGGACTCCGGGCCACTCCTGGAGCCGGGACACCAGGTTCTCCTTACAACCGTGGCTGAGGACGTACTTCAGTCTTTCGGTCTGATCCTGGTCCTCGGAGCTGATTAGGATCGCCTCGGGGTAGCGGCCCCTGGCTCGGCCAGATCAATAAGATCGCTCGATCCTCTTCGTGCTCTTCTCGGCGCTGGGAGGAAGTGTATCCAGGGTCAGTGCCTGGCGTATCTTCTCGGTGATCTCCTGCCTGGTCAGCACCCCATCCAGATTGCACAGTGCAGAGAGCACCTTGGCTAATCTCTGGCGGCGGAAGTCCGTATTAGGGGATACTACTTGGCCCATATCCACAATGAAGCGCGTGGCGTTCCAGATCCAGAAGTTCTGGTCGCCAACCTTTATCTTCTCACCCTCCTTCTTTGCGAAACGAAACAGAGAAACGCAGAAAGCGCCATATCCAAAGACGGCGGGCGGAGTGTTGTCGGTTGCAGGCGTGAGCATCGTCTCGCCAATGGCCCGTTGGTCGTCGTCCAAGATCACTCCATCCGCCCAAGATGAAGTTCCATCGCCGGGTACCGGTAAGTCTTTCTTTTCCTCTTCGAAGTCTGCGCTGAGGGCTCTACGTATGGCGCGAAAGCTTTCTTCGATCCTCCTTTTGTCTTTAGCCGGACCATTTAGAAAGGTTGGGTCAACACGGTAGAGCTCCATCCAGCCGAGTACGGCGCAAAGCCGATAGACAAGATTGACGAAGTCGTATTTTTGATAATATGGATCTCTCCGGTTGAAAGTTTTTGGCCGCTCGGGCCGCCCGGGTTGCTCAACAAGAAAGCTTTCCTGTAAGAAAGCCAATTTTTGGTTATCCTGCAACCGCAGGCTCTCTAGAGTAGCCATCAGATCGCGCACAGCTGCGCGAACTTGTATTTCCTGCCGCTTATATAGACGGTCTTGGGTTTCACTGGATTGACGGGCAGCGACAAGATAGGTCAAAACGCTGCCGAGCACGAGACCCAGCAGGGGAAGGACCGCGCCCAACCAGGGTGACAGCTCGTGCTTGGTTGGGGCCGCGGTTTGGCTCCGATAGTAAGCGGCCTGCGCATTTTGATTGGCGATGCGCGCCTCTTCCAACGTGTTCGGGACGGGCATATTGGCAGTGGATCCCGCAGTGGCGGGAAGGGCTTGGGCCTTTGGTGCTGGCACTAGGAAGGACACCGCTAATAGCGCTATCGGAATAAGCTTTGGCGTCAGGCACATATTGTTCATGCTATGTGTTCCTCGCGGTCATACCCAGTTAAAGTATTCGATCTCGTCGGCCTTTTCAAGTGTCAGCCCTTTATCGCAGCAGCAGCAGGGGCCACCCGATCCACGGACACGGTTGTAAGGAGAAGCTGGTGTCCCGGCTCCGGGAGTGGCTCGGCGTCCACTGCGTCCAGGCGTTGACGGAGGGAAAAACTTTGGAGGGCTGGTGGTTCAACCGCGCCCAGGAGTATCTCGCGCGCCGCCGCGGAAAAGACTTCGGCCCCTTCCAGTATGCAACCCGCGAAACTCTGGAGCTCGATCTTCGCGATTCGGGTGGCATATCTTCTCGGCAGGTGTTGTGTATCGCGCTGGTCTCTGCGGTATAATCGCGTCCACGAAACGTGCTCAGGAGGTTAGGGCAAGGTTGGGCGTAAACAGCCGAGGGATTCACATGACACGAGCAGAGATTTCCGGCATCTCCCCCTTCTTCATCGTGAGCGACGCATCGTCAGCGCTGTCGTTTTACCGGGACCGGCTTGGATTTGAGATCACCTTTCAGGAACCTGCTGATGAGCCCTTCTTCGGCATTGTGCGCAGAGGAAGCGCGATGATCATGCTGAAGAGCGTTGGCGTAGATCCGCTGCCGAACTCCAAGCGGGAGCCCGCAGCCCGCTGGGACGCTTATCTCTATGTCCAGGATCCTGATGCACTGGCGGCCGAATTTGCGTCGCGCCAGGTCAATTTCTCAGAACAACTGAAGGACACTCACGACGGTTTGCGTGGTTTCGAGCTCAGGGATGCCGACGGCTACGTCTTGTTCTTCGGTCGCCCTCGGTGAGGAGCGTCGGTCGAAATGGGCGGTGGCGATGCGGTGTGAGCCGAGACGGTAGCCGTGGGGACTGAAGTTCGTGGCGGCTCAGGGCTCGCGGAACAGAATGGTACACTCTGCGCGGCCGGTTGATCTCTGAGGTGCGCGCGCTGAGACGGAGAAGCTGGCCGGTCGCTGGCCATGCTCACCCAGAGGAGGGACCCTCATGATCACACATCCGCGGTACGTCATCGCCGTTCCCGACCTCGCGCGCTCGGCCGCCTTCTACCGGGATGTCCTCGGCTTTACGGTGCGCGAGGTCGGTGATCCGGGCTTCCGTTTCTTCGAGCGCGATGCCTGTGTCATCTTCGCGGGCCAGTGCCCCGACGCGATTCCGCCCGGCGAGCTGGGCGACCATGCATACTACGCGTATCTCGAGGTCACGTCCGTCGATGCGTTCTACGCCGAGGTCACGGCGCGCGGGGCTGAGGTCGTCAAGCCGATCCGCGACGAGCCGTGGGGCATGCGCGAATTCGGCATCCGCACGGCGGACGGGCACCGCATGATGTTCGGCGCCCCCGTCGAGGCCAGCTAACGAAAGATGACTTTGACTGCGGCCCTTTCGTTCACCGCCAGCGCACGCAGGCTCGGAATCGTGTCTGCCGCCGGAACCGTGCTCCTGATTGCCGTGTACGCCGTCACCCTGTCGGCGATCTTCGGTACGGCGGCCATGACTCCGATTACCGCGGCAGGCCACAGTGCACAGCCGTTGCAGGAACGTTTGGTGACGGCCGGCTTCATGACCGTCGGGATAGCAATCATTGCCTCTTCCGTCCTCATCCTTTGGGGTCTGCGGCGGTCTGCGGCGCCGCAATCATCGTGACGGCCAACCCTGATCCTACGTTCAGCGCGACCCCGGCCACTCCCCGGCCGGCAGCGATCGCCGGCCGGGGGAGGCGTCTTCCTACAGGATGTTGACCGTAACGGTGTTGGCGGTCGTGCCGTCCGCGGTCAGGACGACGGGGACTCCAGAACCACGGCCCGCGAGGCTGCGCGGTAGGAAGACGTTGACCTGGTCCAGCCCCTGAGAGCCGCCCTGCGCTCCGGCGTAGGTCACCTGGCCGGCCAGCCCGCCGATGGTGACGCCCACCGCGGACTGTGAGCTGACGTGGCGGATGCCGGTGCCGTAGAGGATCAGGTAGACCTGATCGGTCGAGGCGCCGAAATCGATCGAAGAGGTGTTGGTGTTCCCGCTGGCGACGAGCTGGCCGGAGCTGTTGTAGCGCTGCCAGTTGGCCGACGCGAGTCCGCTGCCGGAGCCGTTCGCCGAGAACAGGCCCGGAGCGACCGGCTGGACCGTAGCCGTCCCGGTGGCGACCAGCGACCCATTGTTATAGACGTTGATCGCCTGCGAGCCGGTGGCGACGTTCGATTGCAGGGCGAGGTTGATCTGTCCCGGCGAGACGTAGGAAAGGCCGGCGTAGATTCCACCCACGGTCACCGAGACCCCGCCCAGGCTCGTGGGGAGGGGATTTCCCGAGCCGCTGGCCGAGGCCGACGCGAGGCCCGAGCCGAAGAGGGCGGCGAGGCCGTCCGGAGAGACGGTCGTGGCGTAGCTGGCGGCGTTCAGGGCGCTGCCGACCGAGTTGGAGATCGGGCGGCTCTGGACGCACGCGTTCGCCGCGTTGGACCACTCGTACTGGTAGCCGTATCCGCCGGTGCCGAAAAAGGGCGTGGGCGACCAGTTGCACAGGTCGTCGGCCTCGTTGCCGGAGGGGTCCCGCCAGCCGTTGCCGACCGGATCGGTGACCGCCTCGCGGGTCTCGTGACAGACGAAGTGCTCCTGGTTCTGCACCGCCGACCAGCCGCTGACCTGGCAGTTGACGCAACTGGGATAGGGCTGGACGGAGTACTTGGTGGCCGAGGCGCCGGTGCCGATCCAACCGTGATAGGCGCAGTAGGCGAGGCTTGGGCCGCCGCACGAGGTGCTGCCGTTGAAGCTCGAGTACGAGGTGCTCGGCAGGACGACCTCATAGATCGCATTGGCGTCGAAGGCATGGCTCGCCAGGTAGGTGTTGACCTCGCCCTGGGCGATGGCGTCGGTGACGTTGGCCGGCGGCGTCGAGGTGTCAAACCAGTCGGCGGTTCCGCCCGAGAGGCTCGACAGCGCGACGGTGCCATTGCTGCCGCTGTACTGCGTGATGACGTTGTACTCGGGAGTGGTGCCGAGCTGGTTGCGGTAGGCCTGCAACGTGGTCGCGTAGGCATGGTCCGGGGACGCGGCGTTGGCGAAGGTGGGTCCCCAGAAGAGGTAGACCACGTGGGCGGCGGTGATGACGGGACCACCGGGGTTGGTCAGGCTCGCTCCCGCGGCGCCCGCTTGAGCACGAAGCTGGACCCCGCGCGCCGGGGTCAGGATGACATGGGAGACCGGGCCGGCCGCGGGAGCCGTTTGAGCCAGGAGCCCGGCAGCGAACGAGGATAAGACGAGGGCCGCCAGCAGTGCTTTTCTCATTTCGCTTCCTTTCCGATAGAGCTGATCGTCATCGTAGATGCACTCTAATTTCTTAGTGTGCTTCAATACGGCAGAACGGGACAAGGTGCCTCATCGAGCGGGCCCTGGCATCCATCGCTTCGAGAGCGTTAGACTCTCCCCCGAATCAGCCATGGCCGGTCCAGAGGAGACGATGTTGACACCACCCACGACCGACGACGCACCGAGCGAATCGATCAGGATCGGCCCCGACGATCCGCGGTATCTCGCGGTGGTCGAAAAACGCTTCAACAAGCGGTTCCGGGCGAGCCCGGACTACGTCCGGCGGGTCGGCTCGACCGATCAGGTGATCGCGGCGGTGGAGGAGGCGGTGAGGGAGGGACGGCGTCTCGTCGTGACGAGCGGCGGGCACTGCCTCGAGGGTTTCGTTTCGGATCCCGAGGTGCGGGTGATCCTCGACATCTCGCCCATGAAGCGCATCTACCATGACGTGGAAATGCGCGCCGTGGCCGTCGAGGCCGGCGCCACGGTGGGCGAGACGTTCCGGACGCTGTTCGAGAAGTGGGGCACCGTAATCCCGCTCGGCGAGTATCCGGAGATCGGCATGGGAGGGCATGTGGCCGGTGGCGCCTTCGGCTTCCTCTGCCGCGAGCTCGGCCTCGCGGCGGATTATCTGTACGCCGTCGAGGTGGTCACCGTGGATGAGGACCGGCGGGTGAGCAGCGTGGTGGCGACCCTGGAGATGTCCGATCCGCATCGCGACCTCTGGTGGGCGCACACCGGCGGAGGCGGCGGCAACTTCGGCATCGTCACCCGCTACTGGTTCCGGGTGCCCGGCATGGGCAGCCGGTATCCCGCCGGGCTGCTGCCCCGGGCGCCGGGGTCGATCACGACCTTCAAGGCGGAATGGAGCTGGAGCGACATCGACCAGCCGTCTTTCCTGCGGCTGCTCAGGAATCACGGGTCCTGGTGTGAGCAAAACAGTGAAGACGGTACCCCCGCCACCTCTCTCTGGGCCCTCCTGGAGATCCATCGCCGGCAGTTCGGGAAGATCATCGTCCGCGGTGTGAGCACGGCCGGCTCCGCCGCCGAGCGGCAGATCGAGGATCATCTGAAGGCGCTGAGCGAAGGGATCGGCGCACCGCAGGGCCGGGAGCTGGCGCGGATGTCCTGGCTGGAATTCGCCCTGAACCCGTTTCCCGATCTGTTCGCCGCGCCGCCCGGCGGAGTGAGTATCAAGGTGAAGGATGCGTTGCTCAAGAAACGGCTCACGGATCGCCAGATCGGCGTGGCCTTCGATTATCTGACCCGCGCCGACCACGACGTCATGGGCGGGATGCTGGGACTCGCCACCTATGGCGGGTGGGTCAACGTCCTCGAGCCCGAGGAGACCGCCGCCTCCCAGCGCGAGGCGATTCTCGACATCGCGTGCACGACGGGCTGGGTGGAGCCGCGGGAAGAGGCGGAGAATCTGGCCTGGGTGCGCGCGTTCTATCGGGATCTGTTCGCGGAGAGCGGGGGCGTCCCGGTTCCCGGCGAGGCCTACGATGGGTGCTTCATCAATCATCCCGACACCGACCTCCTGGACCCGGCCCTGAATACCTCCGGCGTGCCCTGGTACACGTTGTATTACCAGGACAACTACCCGCGCCTGCAACAGATCAAGGCGCGGTGGGACCCGCTGAATGTGTTCCGGCATGCCTTGTCGGTGCGGGCGAAATGATGGCCAGCCATGGGATCAGGAGAAAATAGGATGCGAACCGCGGCGTGTACCGCCATCGTCTTTGCCTTGCTGACGGCTTGCGCCGCCCACTCGCAGGTGGTGAATCTCTGGCCGGGCGTGGCTCCGGGTTCCGAGGGCTGGACGCAGAAGGAAAGAAGCGTGGCGGACACTCCTCTGGGCACCGTGGTCTTCAACGTGGTCACTCCGACGTTGACGGCCTACCTTCCGGAGCGAGCCAGGGCGACGGGGACCGGCGTCATCATCGCTCCGGGTGGCGCTTTCGTCGCGCTGGCGATCGATCTGGAAGGCAACAGCGTCGCGCGCTGGCTGCAGGAAAAAGGCATCGCGGCGTTCGTGCTCAAGTATCGGATCGTAGAAAAGCGCCAGGAAGGCATCCCGACGGGGATGAACATGGACGAGGTCGGCAAGTATGGCATCGCCGACGGAATCCAGGCCCTCAAAGTGGTCCGGCAGCATGCGGCGGAGTGGGGCCTCTCGCCCGACCGGATCGGCTTGATGGGCTTCTCGGCCGGGGCCATGGTCACCAGCGGAGCCCTGCTCCAGCAGGACGCCGCGGCGCGTCCGGGCTTCGCCGCGATGATCTATGGCGGTCCGTTCGGCGTCATGCCGGCCATTCCGGCCAAGCTGCCGCCCATGTTTCTGGCTTGGGCGCAGGATGACGCGGTGGCGCTGGCGCCCATTGTCAAGTTTTACGACGCGTTGAGATCGGCGGGCCAGAAGCCCGAGGTCCACATTTTCAGCGCCGGCGGCCACGGCTTCGGAATGCGCAAGCAGGGCACCAGCAGCGACCACTGGATCGATGCGTTCTATAACTGGCTGGAAGCGCAGGGACTCACCCGGAAAGCCGGGAAGTCCGCCCGCTGACCGCGACGAACGCCCGTCCAATCAGGCCCACGGCCAGCAATCCCATCGCCTTGAGCGCGCTCGCCGTGTCGTTCACGAGCATGCCGGCAAGGAACACGACTGCGCCCGCGACGACCAGGGCGGCCGACCAGGGGTATCCCCAGGCGCGGAACGGCCGGGCGGCGCCGGGCTCCCGCCGCCGCAAGACGACCAGCGCCAGACAGCAGACGCAGTAGTTCGCGGCCAGGAAGACCGATGCCAGCGCGATGAGCGTCTGGAAGGTGCCGGACGCGATGAGGAGTATCGCCACGCCGGTCGTGACGGCGGTCGCCACGCCGGGTGTGCCGCCCGCGTTGACCGACGCCGTGCGCCGCGGGACGAGCCCGTCGCGCCCCATCGCGAACAGGATCCGCGTGCCGATCATCAGGATCGCGTTGAGCAGCGGCAGGAGCGAGAGGACCGAGAGCACCGTGATGAATTGCTTTCCACGCTCGCCGGCGACGATCGCCGCCGCGTCCGCGCCCGGCAGCGTGGACTTCGCAAGCTCCGGAATGGGCAGCACGATCAGCAGCGCGACGTTGACGAGCAGGTAGACGACGATCACCGAAACCACGCCGCCGATCATCGCGCGCGGCAGGTTGCGCGCGGGATCACGGTCCTCTTCGGTGAAGTAGAGCGCGCTCTGCCAGCCGCCGTAGGCGATCACCACGGCTTGCAGCGCCAGGATGACGCCGGTGAACGTGAGGCCCAGCGCGTCTCCCGGGAGCTGAAGACCCCCGGCTCCAGCCGGCCTCATCGCGGGACCCATCGTGAACGCGGCGACGACGAGCGCGAGAAAGGCGAGGAACTTCAACGCGGTCGTCCACTCCTGGAACCGCGCGCTGACCTTCAGGCCCGCCCACTGGAGCACCACCATCGCGAGCAGCGCGACGATCGCGAGCGGCCGCACCCAGCCGGTCAGCGCGGGCAGGAGCACGCCGCTGAATTCGGCGAGGCCGATCGAGACGTAGGCGAGCACCGTGCAGTAGGTGAGCCAGTCCGTCCAGCCGACGCTGAACCCGACCCAGTCGCCGAACCCGCGCCGCGCATAGACGTAGTAGCCGCCCGCCTGCGGCATCATCGTGCCCAGCTCGGCCATGCACACCGACCCGAGCAGGGTATAGAGGCCACCGACCACCCAGGCGGCCAGGATGGCGGACGAGCTGTGCAGATGACCCGCGACGAGCCCCGGCGTGCGCAGGATGCCGACGCCGATCGTGCTGCCGACGATGACCGCAAGCCCGAAGCCGAGCCCGAGCAGGCGCCGGAGCTGGCCGACGGGAGAGCGGGCGCCCGCTCTTCCTGCCGGGTTGATTCCGCTCTCTGAAGCTTGCATTCTCCCCATGCTAGCCCGCCGGGCGCGCCCGAGGCAAACTCCGCCGGCGGCAAGCCCCGATCTCAGACAACTCGAATCGGTATAGCCTTTTAGGTCAATTACATGAAGGGTATCGGCACTCACTTGCGTCGCGACTCGTGCCTGCCGGTCTGTTGACCGGAACCACAGACGACGGTTCTTTCGAGAGTGTTGAGCGTTGCGCTCTACCATTTCTGGGGCCACGCCCGCGAAAAATCCTTCGACCTCCCTCGAAAATTAATTCTTAATCTCCAACGATTTGTCGGCATTAGTACAGTATGCAAAATAATCGATATTTACTGCGCATCGGCCCGCAGATCTTGACGCGGAGCAATTCCCGTCTTATGATGATTAAGAGTGACGAACTAATTAATTATGACCATCGCGAATCCCTTCTCCTGCAAAGCAGATAGATAGGCGGCTGAGTTGAAGGAGAGGAAACCCCGTGCGCAGTGTTCATACGTGAGATGGCCTCATATATGACTCAGTGCACATTTATAAGGAGACGCAAATGGCTCTGAACGTTCAATTGTTCACGGCAACAAGTGGCTTAGCGCCGCATCCCTCGGTAGAAGTCCACATCCCGAGCACATTCAAGATTATTGGAGGAGGCGCTTTCGACCATTGGAGCGGAGCGGGAAGTCTGCTAACAGCCTCTTACCCTAAGGATATGCACACATGGGTTGCTGCCGGCAAAGACCACGAAGACGCATCGCCAGCGACGATCACTGCATTCGCGATCGCAATTTCCGACCCCAACAACGAATGGGACGTGGTCATCAAGTCTGAGACGAGCAATCCCGAGCCGCACCCGCAGGCTGAAGCGAATCTTCCGAGTGGTTATATTCTAACAGGAGGTGGCGCCTTCGTGGATTGGCATGGCGCTGGGAACCTCCTGACGGCATCGTTCCCGAATAGTAATTCGAGTTGGGAGGCCCGGAGTAAGGACCATGACATTTCCGATCCCTCAACAGTTACAGCGTATGCCATTGGCCTGAAACCCAGCTCGGCGTCTGTCCATCTCCATACGATCATCAAGAACGCAACCGGGCCTGTTCAGCCCCACCCTACGGCACAGGTATGCCTGGATCCTGGATGGATTCTTTCCGGTGGAGGGGCTCTGGATAACTGGAATGGGGCCGGCAACCTCCTGACGGCCTCCTATCCGGGAGGTATATGTTGGCTGGCGGCTGGCAAAGACCATAAGGACCCTTCACCAGCGAGTATAACCGTCTATGCCATAGGCATTCGTGTTTGAAGTCGGCATCGGACGACCAGTAGGAACGAGGCGCCAGAAACGAGGTGCAGCGCGAGGTGTCACCTTATTGATCCGGCCATGAGATGCCGAAGCTTTTCGGGTCTCTGGCCCGTATTTACGTCCTCGGGACACCTCTAACAGGTTCAACATCACATGGCCGGATCAATAACCAAGGGACGCTCTCAGGGTGAGTCTGAGGCCAGTGGCCCCCCTCTGGAGTGGCGGGGGGGGCACGTCACTCGTGAGCTCCGCCGTCCAAGTCATGCGAAACTCGGCTCCAGACCATAGACCACGCCGCTGGCGAGTGAGATATCGAATCCGGCCAGAGGTGCCGTCGCCGTGGACATGGGCGCACGGGAGGAACTTGTCTGAACTGTACGTCTAATATATTAGGGAAGGGCCGTCCTCAAAGGAGTTGTTCCTTGAAAGTAGCCATGTCTTAGACTTGTGCCGCGTGACGGGGAAGGAGGCGCAGGAGGTCAATTGCCTATAGGTTAGTCCACCCAGTATATGTAGAGAGGCGGAGCCATGAGCGATCACATCTATTACATTCGCGACTATCTTCTAGCCGCGACGGAATCTTCGATAAGGTCACGTCGCATTCTTGTTCTCCTCATTATCGCGAGCATCCTTATCTTCATTGCGTTTTGGAACTCGCGTGATTCAAGTTGGGTGTTAACGCATGTGCAATGGGCTGAGGAGATTGAGACGCTTTTTAGGCAGCCGCAGGCTCACAGTAAGGCTTTGAGCGACGGAGAGAAGCGCATTCAAGCTAGAGCAGGCGACTACCATATCGAAAGTGCCGAGGATGCGCAGCATTTCCACGAACATCTGCTCGACCTAATGGCAGAACATGTGATCTACGTACGAGTCCCTGTCCTCGGGGTAGCGTTCGATATCAATGACCTCGGTATCTTTAGTGGCATAACGCTCATGGTACTCTTGTTGTGGTGCCGTTTTGCGCTATGGCATGAGCGCCGCAACCTTCAATTGTGCATGGCCGAGTCGCGACCTAAGGACCGGAAGGCCGTATACAGGTACCTAGCAATGAGACAGTTATTGACCATTCCTCCAAGGCTCGCGGATGAAAAAACTGCGCGAATCTGGGGCTGGCTAGTGCTCGCACTTTTTTGCCTGCCAGCATTGGTCTACTGCCTTGTAGTTGGCGACGATCTTTTGTTTTCAGGGGGCTTGCCAGATACAGCCGGGTTGGCTATAGATCTTATTGGCGAAGTACTGTGTCTTGCCGTAGTCATAGCGCTGAGCGTCCTCTGCGTAAGATTGCTTCTTGCTATTCACGCGACTTGGGATGAATTCGCGGAGGGTGCTCGCCAGCCGCAACCGGATGCGGATGCACAAGAGGCTTGAAGAGTACTCCCGGGCGGCCACTCCCCGCACGCCCGGCCAGCAATCGCCGGCCGAGGGGAGACGAATTCCGGGAGGTGGTGCCAAACTGGTTGCGGTAGGCCTGCAGCGTGGAGCACGTAGACATGGTCCGCAGACGCGGCATTGGCGAAGTAGGGTCTCCAGAAGATGTAGATCACGTCAGGGAGGACATTGTTTTGACGGCCTCAAGGAGAAGCTGACCCTGAAGCTGATGAAGACGCGGACCTTCGGCAATGGGAGCGTCCTGCTGCTACCCGTTGGCTGGGTGAGCCGTCGGATTGCAATCCCTCTGAATGTCTGATAATATCAGACTTGAAGATAGATTGTAAGCTGACAATCCCCTATGCTGTTCAAGAGCCCTGAGATCGCCGAGGCCGAGCTGGCGGTGCTCGCCACCATCGATACGTTGAAGTCGGACCTCAGGTACCTCCTGAGCCAACCCAGGAGGTGGACAGGGCTGCTGCGCCGCAATGCCCTGGCCCGCGCCGTCCAGGGCTCGAACAGTATCGAGGGGTACAACGTCACTCTCGACGATGCGATCGCAGCGGTCGAGGGAGAAGAACCGCTGGACCCCAAAGATGAAAACTACCTCGCGGTCGAAGGCTACCGCATGGCGCTCACCTTTGTCCTCCAACGGGCGGAGGATCCCCACTTCAAGTACTCCGAGGAGGGGCTGAAGTCTCTGCACTACATGATGGTGGGGTGGGACCTGAGCAAGAATCCGGGCCGGTGGCGGCCTGGCGCCATCTTTGTCAGGAACGACGCGACGGGTGAGATCGTGTACGAAGGTCCGCCGGCCAGTGAGGTCCAGGACCTGGTATCCGAGCTGGTCGGCGAGATGAACAAGCCGGCGGCCCTGCATGTGCTCGTCCAAGCGGCTATGGCTCACCTCAATCTGGTGATGATCCACCCCTTTTCGGATGGCAACGGGCGGATGGCTCGTGGCCTGCAAACACTCGTTCTGGCGAGGGGCGGACTGATCGCGGCGCCATTTTCGAGCATCGAGGAGTATCTTGGCCGCAACACTCAAGCCTATTACTCCGTTCTAGCGGAGGTCGGCGGGGGCTCATGGTACCCGGAAAGAGATGCCCGGCCATGGGTTCGGTTCTGCCTCCGGGCGCACTATCATCAGGCCCTGACCCTGCTGCGCAGATCGCGGGAGATGAATCGCCTCTGGGATGCGGTGGAAAGTCTCGTCCAGGACGCGAAGTTGCCTGAGCGGATGGTTCCGGCGATCGCCGATGCCGCGTATGGACGCAAAGTGAGGAACACGACCTACAGGACGATTACCGGGCTCGGCGAAGTGGTGGCGAGCCGGGACCTGAAGGCTCTCGTCGAGGCCGGGTTCTTCGAGAAGAAGGGTGAGAACAGGGGGCGTTATTACGTCGGCTCCCCGAGGATTCTGGACCTGCGCAAGAAGACGGCGGAACCGAGAGTGCCACTGCCGGATCCCTTCGCCGCGGAGTAGCGGAGAGGGACGCGGCTGATTCAATCCCCGCCCTTGATCCCCGCCTTTTTCGCGTAGTACCGGAAGGAGCGGAAGCTCATGCCCAGGATCTCGGCGGCCTGGGTCTGGACGCCGTCGGTGCGCTCCAGGGCCTGGATCATGAGCTGGGTGCGGATCGATTCGAGGTAGGCCTCGAGGTCGAGCCCCTCCTCGGGGAGCTGCACCAGGTCGGGGTTGGTCCGCCGGTTGGTCAGCAGGTGGACGGGGAGGTCGCGGGTGGTGATCGTCTCGGCGTGGGAGAGGGCGAGGATGCGCTCGATCAGGTGCTCCAGCTCGCGCACGTTGCCCGGCCAGTCGTAGCTCTCCAGGATGTGCATCGCCTCGATCGAGATCTGCCGCGTCGGCAGGTCCATCTGCCGGCAGTACTTCTGGAGGAAGAACTCGACCAGCAGCGGCACGTCCTCCCGCCGCTGGCGCAGCGCCGGCAGGTGGATCGGCAGCACGTTGATCCGGTAGTAGAGGTCCTCGCGGAACTCGCCCGTCTGCAGGCGCGACTCGAGGTCCTGGTTGGTCGCCGTGATGATCCGCACGTCGACCGTCTCCTCCTCGGTGCCGCCGACCTTGCGGACCACCTTTTCCTGGAGAGCACGGAGGAGCTTCACCTGCATGGTCGGCGTCATCTCGCCGATCTCGTCGAGGAACAGGGTGCCGCGGTCGGCCTCCTGGAACAATCCCTTCTTGTCGCGCACGGCGCCGGTGAAGGCGCCCCGCTCGTGGCCGAAGAGCTCGCTTTCGAGCAGGTTCTCGGGCATGGCGCCGCAGTTGATCGAGAGGAACCGGCGGGAGGAGCGCGGGCTGGCGAAGTGGATGGCGCGGGCGATCAGCTCCTTGCCGGTGCCGCTCTCGCCATGGATCAGCACCGTCGAGGTGGTGCGGGCAATGCGCTCGACGAGCCCGAAGATCGCCTGCATGCGGCCGCTCTTGCCGATGATGTTGTTGAAGGTGTACTTCTGCTCCAGCTCGCGGCGCAGGTAGACGTTCTCGTCGGCGAGCTCCGCCTGCTGCAACGCCTTCTGGGCGACGATCTTGAGCTCCTCGACGTCGAAGGGCTTCGAGACGTAGTCGGCGGCGCCCAGCTTCATCGCCTCGATGGCGGACTTGGTCGAGGTGTAGGCGGTCATCATGATGACCTGCGGGCCGCCGCCGTCGGCCGCCTTGATCTCGCGCAGCAGGTCGAGGCCGTTGCCGTCCGGCATCAGGATGTCGCAGAGCACGAGGTCGTAGCTGGCGCCCTCGAGGCACTTGCGGGCCTCTTCGACGGAGCGGGCGGTGGTGACGTCGTAGCCTTCCCCCTGGAAGAGCAGGGAGAGGAAGTCGACCAGGCTCGACTCGTCGTCGACGATCAGCAGGCGATGGCGCGGGCTCACGCGATGGCCTCCGCCGAGACCAGGGTCACGCTCGACTCCACGGTCGGCAGCTCGACGGTGATGGCGGTGCCGGCGCCGGGCCGGCTGTCCACGCGCAGGCGCCCGCCGTGGTCCTGGACGATGCGGTAGACGATCGCCATGCCGATGCCGGTGCCGCCGTCGAAGAACGACTGGAACGGATGGAAGAGGTTGGTGCGCTGCTCCTCGGTCATGCCGCGCCCGGTGTCGATCACCTGCAGGCGGTACCAGTTGCCGGACGATGGGCCATCGGACGATTGACCATTAGAAAACCGGCCGACGATGCGCAGCGTGCCGCCGTCCGGCATCGCGCGCAGCGAGTTGCGAGCCAGGTTCCAGAAGATCTGGCTCATCTGGTCGGGATCGGCGAACAGGCGCGCCGAGGGGGAATCGAGGTCCAGCTCCAGGTGGTGGCGGTCGGAGACCTCCTCGCTGTTGCGGAGCAGCTCGAAGTTCTCGGCGAGCAGCCGGGCGATGTCGAAGGAGACGCTGGAGCGCTCGCGTGGCCGGGCGAAGCGGAGGAATCCCTTGATCGTGCGGTCGAGCCGGTGGCTCTCCTTGAGCAGGATCTCGATCAGCTTGCGCTGGGCGGGATCGCCGTCGATGCGGCCGGCGAGCATCTGGACCGAGCCCGAGATGGCCGCCAGCGGGTTGCCGATCTCATGGGCGAGCCCGGCCGCGAGCTCGCCCACGGCGACCATGCGGTCCTTCATCCGCAGCTCCTCCTGCATCCGCCGCCAGCGGGTGAGGTCCTGGAAGATGACGATGTAGCCCCGGTGGTTGCCGAAGGCGTCGGTCAGGCGCGAGATGGTGAAGCCGACGTAGAGGGTCTCGCCGTCGCCGCGGGTGGTCTGCACCTCGGAGCGCATGCGCCCGGTCTGCTCGCTGGCCGCGGTCGCCTCGCGCCAGTGCTGGGCGGTGAACAGGCCGGACTGGTCGATCGGCGAGCTCACCAGCTCGGCCTCGCCGCGGCCGAGGATCTCCAGCCCCGCCAGGTTGGCGCTAGTGACGATCCCCGCCAGATCGGTGGTCAGCAGGCCGCTGGTGATCGACTGGATGACGTCGCGGTGCACCACCTGGAGATCGGCCAGGTGCTCGCTCTTCTCCTCCAGGGCGCGCTCGGCGCGGGTGACGTTGTGCGCCAGGTAGTAGGTGAGCAGCGCCACCACGTAGAAGCCGAAGCCGTGGACGGCGAGGTTGTAGCCCAGCCGCCACCCCGAGATCACCTCCTGGGGGCTCGAGGGCTTCAGCCCGCCGAAGAAGAGGGCGACGATCAGGCCGCCGTAGAGCAGCAGGGCGGCGCTCGCCACGATGACGCCGGCGCGGCGGCGCAGCAGGGTCGAGGCGACGGCGATGACGATCAGGTAGAGGAGCGAGAACGGGCTGGTGGCGCCGCCCAGGAAGTAGACCAGGCCGGTGATCAGCACGAGGTCGCCGAAGAACTGGATGTAGGCCTGGGCGGTGGGGTGGCGCCGCAGCAGCCGCAGCAGGGCGATGTAGAAGAGGGTGGCGCCGAAGGTGGCGCCGCCCAGCAGCCAGACGACGTTGCGCGGCAGCACCTCGAGCTCCGGCGGGGCGGCGGCGGTCTGCGGGACCGGCGCCGGGCTCGGGGTTCCTGCCGTGGATGGCGCGGACGGCGCGGGCGGCCCGACGAGGCCCGGCTCGGACGACTGCGGGGTGACCGGCAGCATCCAGAGCTGGAACAGCCCGAAGGGAAGCAGCACGCTGACGATCGCCACCACGCGGATGGCGATGTACCAGCGGAGTTGACGGGCCAGGGGGGTCATGGAGGAGGAACCTCGCCCCTCCGGGGCTCGGCCCTCACCCCCGGCCCCTCTCCCGGAGGGAGAGGGGAGAACGGCGGCCAGGGTTGTCTCCCTCCTCTCCCCCTGGGAGAGGAGGGCCGGGGTGGTGAGGGTTTCAACGTTACCCGATCTTGCTCAGGATCGAGTAGAGCGGCAGGTACATCGCGGCCACGATCGTGCCGATCACGGCGCCGAGGACGGTGATCATCACCGGCTCGATCAGCTTCATCAGGCCGGCGACGGCGGTGTCCACCTCGTCCTCGTAGAAGTCGGCGATCTTCGACAGCATCTGGTCGAGGGCGCCGGTCTGCTCGCCGACGTTGATCATCTGCACGACCATGCTGGGGAAGACCTTGGTCTGGGCGAGCGGCTCGCTGATCGTCTTGCCCTCTTCGACGCTCTTGCGCACGGCCATGACGGCGTCCTCGATGATGGCGTTGCCGGCCGTCTTGCCGGTGATCTCCAGGCCGTCGAGGATCGGCACGCCCGAGGCGGTCAGGGTGCCGAGGGTGCGGCAGAAGCGGGCGACGGAGATCTTGCGCAGCAGCATGCCGACGACCGGGATCTTGAGCAGCAGCCCGTCGAGGATGCGCCGGCCGTGGGGCGTGCGGTGCCAGCGGTTGATCGCGATGTAGCCGGCGACGATCAACGCCAGGATCAGGAAGAAGTAGTCGGCCACGAAGTTGCTGGCGCTGATCACGATCCGGGTCAGCAGCGGCATCTCGCTGCCGAGGCCGGCGAAGAGCTGGGCGAACACCGGGATCACCTTCCACAGGATGATGAACACCACCAGGGCGGCGATGACGATGATCGATACCGGGTAGATCAGCGCCGCCTTGACCTGGCTGTTCAGCTTGACCGCCTTCTCGATGTAGACCGAGAGGCGCTGCAGGATGATGTCGAGGATACCGCCCGACTCGCCGGCGGCCACCATGTTGGTGAACAGGTTGTCGAACGCCTTGGGGTGCTTGCGCATCGCGTCGGCGAGCGAGGCGCCGGACTCGACATCGGTCCGCACCTGCTGGATGACCTGCTGGAAGGTGCGGTTCTCTTCCTGGTCGCCGAGGATCTCCAGGCACTGGACGAGCGGCAGGCCGGCGTCGAGCATCACCGAGAACTGGCGGGTGAAGATGGCGATCCGCTTGGCGCCGATGCCGCGCGGGATGCGCGGGATCAGCTTGACCTCCCGCCCCTTCTCGCGCAGCGTGGTGATCTGGATCTGCTGGCGCCGCAGCACCGCCGCCGCGGCGTCGCGCGAATCGGCCAGGAGCTGGCCCTCCTGGACCTGACCGGTGCGGTTCTTACCTTTCCATATGAAGCTGGGCATCCTCGGGCTCCTTCTACGCCGTTTCCTTTACGCCGTTCCTATTCATGCCGTTCCTGGTAACGCCGTTCCTGCGTGTCTCTCTACGCGGTCTTACGCCGTCAACGCCGGGTTCAGGCTGGCCGGACCGCGGTTGACGATCTCCTGCAGCTCGTCCGGGTAGGACGAGCGGGCGAGCGCCACCTCCAGCGTGATCATGCGCTTGAAGTAGAGGGCGGCCAGGGACTGGTTGAAGGTCTGCATCCCGTGCTTGGCCTGGCCGGCCTGCATCATGCCGTAGATCTGGTGCACCTTGTCCTCGCGGATCAGGTTGCGGATGGCGGAGCTGGGGATCAGGATCTCCATCGCCATCGCCCGCCCCTTGCCGCCGGTCTTCGGCAGCAGGGCCTGGCAGATGATCCCCTCCAGCACCAGCGAGAGCTGGGCGCGGATCTGCCCCTGCTGGTGGGCCGGGAAGACGTCGATGATGCGGTTGATCGTCTGCGCCGCCGAGTTGGTGTGCAGGGTGGCGAAGGTGAGGTGGCCGGTCTCGGCGATGCGCATCGCCGCCTCCACCGTCTCCAGGTCGCGCATCTCGCCGATCAGCACCACGTCGGGGTCCTGCCGCAGCGCCGAGCGCAGGGCCGCCGTGAAGCCGTGGGTGTCGGCGTTGACCTCGCGCTGGTTGATGATGCACTTCTTGTGGCTGTGCAGGTACTCGACCGGGTCCTCGATGGTGACGATGTGCTCGCTGCGCTCGCGGTTGATCTTGTCGATCATCGCGGCGAGCGTCGTCGACTTGCCGGAGCCGGTGGGGCCGGTCACCAGGATCAGGCCGCGCGGCTTCTCGCACAAGCGCTCGATGATCGTCGGCAGCCCCAGCTCGCGGAAGCCCTTGATCTCGTAGGGGATCTGCCGGAACACCGCGGCGATGGCGCCGCGCTGATGGAAGATGTTGGCGCGGAAGCGGGCGAGCCCCTTGATGCCGAAGGAGAGGTCGATCTCCAGGTTCTCCTCCAACCGATGCTTCTGGTTGTCGGTGAGGATCGAGTAGGCGAGCTGCTTGGTCTCCGACGGCGTCATCGGCGGCAGGGTGAGCGGCCGCAGATGGCCGTCCACCCGCACCTGGGGCGGTGAGTTGGTGGTGATGTGGAGGTCGGACCCCCCCTGTTCCACCATCGACTTCAATAACTGGTTCAGCGTCGGCGGCATGACCACGGACTCCGGCAATCACAAATTGAAACGGACGAATGACTGGCGCTGAGTCTACACCAGTTAGGGAATAGATGAAAAGACATAAGCCGGATCGATCGTGTCCTGGTTTGCCCCTGCCCGCCTCCTTCGTGTGCGCGCCTGCGGCGCTGCCAGTCGGCTGCGCGGGGCAAACCAGGACACGATCGATCCGGCTTGGGACCCTCCGGAGCTTTGGGTTATGGTAGGGCGATGAGCGAGCCGGTGGCCCACAACGAAGAGGAGGTGCTGGGCAAGGCCTACGACGCCCGCCTCATGCGCCGGCTGCTCGGCTACGTGCGGCCCTACGGCGACATGGCGCTGGGGGCGCTCGGCCTGATCCTCGTCTCCTCCGTGCTGCAGCTCACCGGCCCGCTGGCGACGGCGGTGGCGCTCGACCTCTTCATCCGCCCGGCGGGCTCGGGCGAGCATCTCTCGGGGCCGAGCCTCTTCGTGCGCGATCTCCTGCTCGCCCGGGGGATCTCGCCGGCGGCGATCGCCGTGCCGGGGTTGACGGTGGTGGCGATCCTCCTGCTGGCGACCCTGGCGCTCACCTTCTGCACCCTCTACGCCGAGGGGTACGTGCTGACGCTGATGGGGCAGTACATCATGAACGATCTCCGCCGGGAGATCTTCGGCCGCCTGCAGCGCCTCCCCCTGGGGTTCTACGACAGGAACCCGATCGGCCGCCTGGTCACCCGGGTGACCACCGACGTGGACGCTCTCAACGAGATGTTCACGGCGGGCATCGTCTCCATCTTCGGCGACCTGATGGTCCTCTTCGGCATCGTGCTGGTGCTCTTCTGGCTCGACTGGCGCCTGGCCCTGGTCGCCTTCGCCATCGTGCCCCTGCTCTTCGCGCTGACCTCCTGGTTCCGCCTGCGGGTGCGGCAGAGCTTCCGCGAGGTGCGGGTGAAGATCGCCCGCATCAACGCCTTCCTCCAGGAGCACATCACCGGCATGCCGGTGGTGCAGCTGTTCAACGGCGAGGAGCGGGCGGACGCCGAGTTCACCCGGATCAACGCCGAGCACCGCGACGTCAACCTGCAATCGATCTTCTACTACGCCATCTTCTTCCCCGGCGTCGAGCTGATCTCGGCGCTCGGCGTCGGCCTGCTGATCTGGGTGGGCGGCGGCCGGGTGGTGGCGGGCGCCATCTCGATCGGCGGCCTGATCGCCTTCCTCCAGTACGCCCAGCGCTTCTACCAGCCGCTCTCGGACCTCTCGGAGAAGTACAACATCCTGCAGGCGGCGATGGCGAGCTCGGAGCGGATCTTCCGGCTGATCGACACCCCGGTCACCATCGCGACGCCCGCGGAGCCCCATGCTCCCGCGGCCGTGCGCGGCGACATCCAGTTCGACGACGTCCGCTTCTCCTACAAGGAGGGGGAGCCGGTGCTCAAGGGGGTCTCCTTCCACGTTCCGCCGGGGGAGACGCTGGCCGTGGTGGGCCACACCGGGGCCGGCAAGAGCACGCTGGCCAGCCTGCTGCTCCGCTTCTACGACGTGGACTCCGGCGCGGTGCGGGTGGACGGGGTGGACGTGCGCCGGTGGGACCTCGTCCGGCTGCGGCGCAGCGTCGCCATGGTGCTCCAGGACGTCTTCCTCTTCTCCGGCTCGGTGGCCAACAACATCCGCCTGGGGGAGGAGACGATCGACGACGAGCGGGTGCGCTGGGCGGCGGGCGAGGTGCACGCCCAGCCGTTCATCGAGCGCCTGCCCGGCGGCTTCGGGGCGGAGGTCAAGGAGCGCGGGGCGGGGCTCTCGGTGGGGCAGAAGCAGCTCATCGCCTTTGCCCGGGCGCTGGCCTTCGATCCCAGCATCCTGATCCTCGACGAGGCCACCTCGTCGATCGACACCGAGACCGAGCAGCTGATCCAGAAGGCGCTCGACCGCCTGCTCACCGGCCGCACCAGCATCGTCATCGCCCACCGGCTGTCGACGATCCAGCGGGCGAACCGCATCCTCGTCCTGCACAAGGGGGAGGTCCGCGAGTACGGCACCCACCAGGAGCTGCTCGCCCTGCGCGGCATCTACTACCGCCTCTACCTGCTCCAGTACAAGGACCAGGAGATGGGCGGGGTGGAGCGGACCCTGGCGGCGGGGGCGTAAGGCCCCTCCCATGGCCGGCCACTTCAAGGACGACATCCTGGACCGTCTCGCCCGCCGGGCGAACGTGGCCCAGTTCGTCAGCTTCGGCCCGGACCTCGTCCAGCGCCACGCCTGGGTCCGGGGGCACCCGCCGGGGGAGCGGTTCGGCTCCATCGAGGCGGCGGTGGCGGCCCTGCTCGCCGCCGCGCCCGAGGGCTCGGTCAACATCCGGAGCTGGGAGCCGGAGAGCCCGAAGAGCCGCTCCTTCCTCTATGGCCGCAAAGACCCGGAGGAGATCCTGGGCGAGCTGCGCCGCCTGGCGGAGCAAGGGCTCCACACCATCCTGAACGAGACGGTGGACGTCCTGGACGGCGGCGTCTCCGGCGTGGCCTTTGGCGACGCCCTGGAGTTCGCCCCGGGGGACACCCCGCGCTGCGTCGAGGAGCCGGATGCCGCCGCCCTCCCCCGCGACCTCGGCCTGCGGGTGCTGGAGACGGTCTACGGGTTCCGCCCCGCCCTGCTGCCCAAGATGGAGCTGCGGGTGGAGTTCAGCCTCCACCCCCGGCGGCGGGGGTACCGGGGGGAGCGCACCATCCTCTGGGAGAGCGAGAAGCCGGGGCCGCCTCCCGCCGCGCCGCGGATCTCCTGGCCCAACCGCTTCAGCCGCCACGTGGGGGACAAGGCCTTCGGCCTGCTGATCGCCGACGCCCTCGGTCTGACCGTGCCGCGCACGCGGGCGATCCCCCGCGCCCTCGCCCCGTTCTCCTTCGGCACCCCTACCGGCACGGCCGAGACCTGGCTGCGCACCTGCCCTCGGGAGCAGGTGCCGGGCCGCTTCACCACCCGCCACGGCTGGACCGATCCCTTCCGGCTGCTCCAGGAGGAGGACCCCGGGGGGGACCTGATCGCCGCCGTGCTCGCCCAGGAGGGGGTGGACGCCCGCTTCTCCGGCGCCGTGGTGACCGGGGCGGACGGCGAGCCGCTGGTCGAGGGGGTGGCGGGCTTCGGCGACGAGTTCATGCTCGGCCGCCGGGCGCCCGAGGAGCTGCCACCGGAGATCGCCATCTCCCTGCGCGACCTCTACCGCCGCGCCGCCGGCAAGCTCGGGCCCGTCCGCTTCGAGTGGGCCCACGACGGCGCCCGCTCCTGGGTCCTCCAGCTCCACCGCGGGATCGGCCTCGCCACCGGCCGGGTGGTCTTCCCCGGCGACGCCGGGCGCTTCCATACCCTGGAGACCGCCCGCGGGATCGATGCCCTCCGCGAGCTGATCGCGCGGATCGAGGGGAAGGGGGAGGGGATCGTCCTGGTGGGCCACGTGGGGGTGACCAGCCACTTCGGCGACCTGCTGCGCCGGGCGCGCATCCCCTCGCGGATCGAGGAGCCGGCGGCCTGACTGGTATCCTTTCCCCGTGTCGCAGCAGCAGCTCAGCCTTTTCGATCTCGTCCCGCCCTCCCCCCGGCAGTCCGGCCGCATCCTGATCGCCCGGGGCGCCCGGGCCGCCGAGGCGCTGCTGCTGGAGCGCCTCGACGCCCTGCTGGCGGAGGCGCGGAGCGATCCCTCCCTGCTCGGCCGGCCGGTGCGGATCGTGGTCCCCTCGCGCAGCCTGCGGCTCCACGTGGCGGCGGCGCTGGTGCGCCGGCGGGGGCGGTCGGTGGCCGGGGTTGCCGTGCAGACCCTGTTCGGGCTCGCCTCCGAGATCCTGGAGCGGGCCGGCGAGCCCGCCCCCCGGGGCGCCGGGCTGCTCGACGTGCTGGCCCAGCGGGCCGCTCGCGCCGAGCCCTCCCTACGGCGCGGCTTGGAGGACCTGGCGGACGGCTTCGCCGCGGTGACCGGCACCGTGCGCGACCTGCTGGATGCCGGGCTCGAGCCCATCCACGCCGAGGCCGCCGAGGAGGCGCTGGCGAGCGACGGCCCGCTCGCCGCCGGCCGGCCCGAGGTGGAGCGCGCCCGCGCCCTGGTGCGCTCCGCCGCCCGGGTGGAGGCCGCCATGGAGGACCTCGGCCTCGGCCGCGCCTCCACCCTCCTCAAGCGCGCCGCCGAGCGGATCGAGGTCCGCGGCGAGGCGGCCCTGCCCTCGCGCTCGATCCTCGTCCACGGCTTCGCCGACGCCACCGGGGTGGCGACCGACCTGATCCAGGCCCTGCTGCGCCGCTGCGGCGCCTGGCTGATCCTCGACCATCCGCCGAAGCCCGAGGACCCGGAAGGGGAGGCGGTGGAGCGGGAGTTCACCGGCCGCTTCGCCGAGCGCCTCTTCCAGCCTTCAGGGACCAACGCAGAGACCAGCACGGAGCCGGTGCCGCCAGGGATCTCCCCCTCCCGGGTCGGCGCCTTCGAGGCGGTGGGGGCCGAGGCCGAGGCGCGGGAGATCGCCTCCCGGGTCCACGCGCTGCTCGCCGGCGGCGCCCATCCGGAGGGGATCGGCGTGGTGGCCCGCGATCTCGATCCCTACCGCTTCCCCCTGCGCCGCCACTTCGACCGCCTGGGCATCCCCTTCTCGGGAGTGGGGGAGCCGGGGGCGCTGGGGCCGTCCGGCCGCCGCGCCCGCGCTCTCCTCGAGCTGCTGCGCGAGGGGGAGGCGGTGCCGGTCGCCCGCTGGCTCGACGCGGTGGCCGCGCTGCCCGAGGGGCGCCACTCGCCGGCCTTCTCCCAGGAGCGGGGGGGCGGCTGGGTGGATCTCCGCCTGGCCTTCGCCTCCCTGGGGGCGGGCCGGCTGCGCGATGCCACCGGCCTGCGCCTGGAGGAGGTGCTGAAGAAGGGCTGGTACGCCCTGCCGATCCGCCAGGGCTTGCAGACCGCCGCCGGCATTGATAAGGACGGCGGGGCCGGCGCCGAGGGCGGCGAGAGTGGGGACGGCGAGGAGGGGACGCGCGGCAACGAGGCGCACGCCCGCCGGCGGCGGATTCCGGGCGCGCTGATCCGCGCCGCCGTGCGGGCCGCCGGCCGCACCCGCGACCGGCTGGCCGCCTGGCCCGCCGAGGCGACCGCGTCCGACCACCTCGCCCGCCTCCGCTCGCTGCTCAAGAGCGACCTCGGCTGGGACCTCGCCGCCGAGGAGGCCGGCGCCGTGCGCGAGGCGCTGGAGGAGCTGGAGCGGGAGGTGCCGCCGCGCTTCCGGCTGGAGCGCGACGAGCTGCGGCTGCTGATCGAGAGCCTCCTGGCGGCGGCCGGCGCCTCGGCGCTGGGCGGCAAAGGGGGCGGCGTCCAGGTGCTCTCGGTCACCGAGGCCCGCGGGCGCACCTTCGACCACCTGTTCGTGGCCGGGCTCAACCGCGACGTCTTCCCGCGCGGCATCCGCGAGGACCCCCTGCTCTCGGACGACCTGCGCCGCATCCTCCAGCGGGTGCTCCCCGACGTGCCGGTCAAGCGCGCCGGCTTCGACGAGGAGCGCTACCTCTTCGCCCAGCTCCTCTCGGCGAGCCCGGCGGTGACCCTCTCCTGGCAGACGGCGGACGACGACGGCAAGCCGCTCTCCCCCTCGCCGCTGGCCGAGCGCCTGCGCGAGCGGCTGGAGGTGGCGAAGGCCCCGCTTCTCTGGAGCCTGCCCCAGGCGGGTCCCCTGCCGGGACCCCGCACGGCGGGAGAGCACGCGGTGATGGCCGGGCTCTACGCGCCGCGGCGCTGGTGGGGGAAGGTGATGGCCCTGGCGCTGCGCGAGGCGCGGGCGGAGCAACCCTCGGCCTACGACCTGCCGCCGGAGCGGCTGGCGCTCTCCCGCCTCGCCGTGCTGGAGGAGATGGACCCCGACCTGCGCACTCCGGAGGGCCGGGCGGCGCGCTTCCGGCTGGGCCCCTACTTCGGCTTCATCGGGCGGATCCCCGGCGGGAGCGAGGGGGAGCCGCGGCTGCGCGACCTCTACGTCACCCAGCTCGAGAACCTGGCCGCCTGCCCCTGGCAGCTCTTCCTGGTGCGCCTGCTGCGCCTCGAGCCCACCCCCGATCCGCTCGGCGCCCTGCCGGGGGTGGACGCCGTGCTGCTCGGCAACACCGTCCACGCCACCCTGGACAGGATCTCGCGCCCCCCGGGACGGGAGAAAGTGCGCGGTGTCAGCGTCCGCGATCTCGCTCCGGTCCCGGCCGCCTGGCCGGATGAGCGGGACGTCCAGCGGGTGCTGCGCGAAGAGGCCCGGCGGCTGCTCGAGGAGGAGGGGATCTTCCTCCCCGGCCTCGCCAACGCCCTGGCCGACCGCGCCTATCCGCTGCTGGAGACCGCGCGCGATATGGACTGGAGCGGCGGGGCCGTGCCGGTGCTGGCGACGGAGATGGAAGGCGAGCTCGATGTCGGGGACGCCCCCGGCTCCCTGCGCCACGTGCTCTTCCAGGCGGACCGGGTGGACCGCGCCTCGGGGGGGCTGGTGATCTGGACCGACTACAAGACCGGCAAGCCGATCTCGGAGGCCCGCCGGCCGGAGGCCCGCCGCCGCAAGTTCCTCGACCGGGTGCGGCGCGGGACCCATCTCCAGGCGGTCGCCTACCTCCTGGGATCGGACGGCGAGTCCATGGGGCGCTACCTCTTCCTCAA
>CAWCIU010000012.1:0-36276 GCA_963795735.1 uncultured Acidobacteriota bacterium
CTCCCCGAAGCGCACCGACGCCTGGAGCAGGTCGAGCTCGCCGAGGAACCAGGAGTGCTCCCGCAGGGCGGGGAGGGCGGCCCGGGCCGCCTCGATCAGCTCCATCAGGATGCGCCGGCGCTCCGCCTCCTCGTCCTCCACCGACTGCTGCAGGGTGTTGTTGGTCTCCACCACGTGCAGCGGCTCGAAGTAGAAGCTGCGGCCGGTGGCCGAGCGGCCGTGCACCAGGCCGCCGCTGCGGCCGCGGGCGCCGGACTGGAGCACCACCACCAGCCGCCCGCCGCGCATCGGGATGGTCTCCTCGGAGAGCTCGTCCTTGTGGGTGGAGACGAAGTCTCCGAGGTCGCGGTAGATCTGGTCGCGCACGGTGCGGATCTGCCGGCGCAGGGCGGAAAGCCGGGGGCTGGCGTCCTCGCGCACCTCGCCGCGGCGGTCGAGGGTGCGCTCGATCCGGTGCAGCAGGGAATCGATGTCGGGCAGGTCGCGGGCGAGCGCGCCCAGCGCCGGGCAGGGCGGGACCGCCTCCCGGATGCGCGCCACCGCGGTCCGCGTCGCCTTCCCCAGGTCCGCCAGCCGCACCAGGTCGATCCCCTCGACCGGCGGCCGGCCGGTGGCGATCCCGGTCAGCAGGTCCCCCAGGGGGACGTCGAAGTCCGGCACCAGGGCGCGCTCGCCGACCAGCCGGGAGGCCTCCTCGAAGAGGGTGCGGTGCGCCCGCAGGGCGTCCTCCTCCTCGAACGGCCGCAGGGCCAGGGCGCGCTCGCGCCCCAGATCGCTCGCCGCGAAGCGCGACACCACCGCCAGCAGGCTGGGGAACTCCAGCGCCTGCGTCGTTGCCTGGGAGAGGATGGAAGAAGGACGAGAGGATGCTTCGCTCACCGGGAGGAGTTTACTACCCTGTCCCCCGCGCAGGGGCGGCCTGCGGCCGCTCGAGCGGTCTCACGTAGCGCGAGATCTCGCAGAGGGCCTCCAGGGTGGCGTGCTCGGTCTCGGCCAGGCGGCGCAAGAAGAGCAGCGCCGCCCCGACCCCCTGGCGGAGGTCGCGGGTGCGGAGGATGGGCATCAGGTCCTCGGTCAACCCGCGGATCTCCGGCGAGCGCCCCTGCCGGGCGTAGAGCACCGCGAGATCCAGCAGGGCCTCGGCCGCCTCGCCCCCCAGGCCTTCGAGGAGGAAGCCCCGCCGGGCGTCGGCGAAGGCGATCTCCGCCTCCCGCGGCACTCCCAGGAGCTCGCCGATCTTCCCCTCCAGGTGGCGGAGCCGGGCCAGGTTGGGCCCGTCCCCCAACCGCTGGTACCGGCGCCGCGCCCGCTGGAGGGCGTGGAGCGCCGCCTCCCCGCTCCCCGCCTCCACCAGTCGCCGGGTCTCCTGGTGCAACGCGGCGGCATCCTCCCGCAGCCGCGCGGGATCGCGCTCCCGAGCGACGGGCCGTCCGGCCGGCGGCTCGCCGAGGTCCCAGAGCCGCCGGGTGACCGCGGCGCACCGCGCGCAGCCGGCGAGCAGGTGGCGCACCACCCGGCGGCGCTCCGGTCCGCCGGCCGCGCCGCGCATGAAGCGCTCGAGGAGGCCAGGATCGGGATGGTCGTCTTCCAGAGGGTTGTCTTCGGGACGATCGTCTGCCATTTGATTTTCCAGGTTCCCGCTCCTTTCGTCACTTGAACCGGGAACCGCTCCCCCAGGTTTCGAGGTGATTATAGAACAAATGTTGCCAGGGACCACAACCACGCTCGATCTTAAACACCTGACGCCGGAACAAAAATACGCCTCTACAGAATCTTTTTCTTTGCGCCAAGTCATTGGTACACATAAGTTTGTGCTTGCCACACGGCTCTGGAAACGGTACATTTCCGCTCATGTCAATCTTCAACGGACTTGGAAGGGCTTTACGCTGGCTCCGCGACCGTCAGGGCAAACGGCAGTACCAGGTCGCCGACGCCGCAGGGATCACCAAGGCGATGCTCTCCGCCTACGAGACCGGCAAGCAGAAGCCGTCGCTCGACACGTTGGAGAAGATCCTCACCTCCCTCGAATGCGATCTCAACGACCTGCACAACTCGCTGCAGATCGTCAACGAGCGGCCGGATTCGATCCGCCGGCCCGGCTCCATGCGCGAGACCTGGCAGGCCTTCGGCCAGGACGCCGCCGGCGCGTCCCCGGACGTCGGCTCCGCGGGAGGGCTCAGCGTCTACCGCATCCTGGGCCTCACCCGCCAGCTCCCGCCGCAGGAGGAGCAGGCGCTGAGCGAGATGCTCGACGGCTTCCACAAGCTCGTCCGCTATCTCCACAAGACGGTCTCCCCGGCCGTCGCCGCCGAGCCCGAACCCGAGCCGGAAGCGAGCTGAAGCTCTCCCAGTCTCCGCGCACGGATCTTGCACAAGCCCCTGCCGGGCGCCGTGGAGTCTCTTGCGGCGCCCCGGATCATGCAGGACCTGAGGCGGAGAGCTGCGACGAGAAGCGAACGGCAGCTTGAGGTTCCCAGCGGCTCGAACGAGCCTCGCTCTCTCCGTGGGAGGACAATTCTGTGGACGGTGAGCTCGAGCGTCGGATCGCCCGCTTGCGGCAGGGCGACCACCTCTGTCTGATTTATGAGAGCGCGGCCGAGCAGACGGCGGCGCTGATCCCCTTCTTCCGGGCGGGCTTGGCGACGGGCGACCGCTGCCTATTCGTCGGCCACGGCACCAGTGCGAGGCGGCTGGAGCGCGCCCTGAAGGACGCCGGGGTGGACGTCCATGCCGAGTGCGACCGCGGCGCCCTGGTCTTCCTCACCCAGCGGGAGAGCTGGATTCCCAACGGCCGCTTCGATCCCGGAGCGATGATGGACCTCCTGCGCCAGGCCGAGCAGCAGGCGCTCGACGACGACTTCTCCGGCCTGCGCGCGACATGGAACATGGGCTGGGTGCTGGAGGGGATCGCCGGCGCCGACCGGCTGATCGAGTACGAGGCCCACCTCAACCGCTTCCTGGCCGGCAGCCGCACCTGCGCTCTCTGCCGCTACTCCCGCGAGACCTCCCCCGCCGAGGCGATCCAGCACGCCCTGCACACCCATCCGCTCGCCGTGCTGGGCGACCAGATCTGCTCCAACGTCTTCTACGAGCCGCCCGACATGGTGCTCGGCGACCGCTCGCCGGACGAGCGGATCGACTGGATGCTGGCGCAGCTCCAGCGCGCCCGCTTCAGCGAGGCCAAGCTGGAGGAGGTCACCCTGCGGCTGTCGCAGAAGCGCGCGGCGCTGGAGCGGGCCGACAAGGCCAAGGCCGAACTGCTCTCGATGCTTGCCCACGAGCTGCGCAACCCGCTCGGCACGATCAGCAACGCCCTCGAGGTGCTGCGGCTGAAGGGGGACGGGGACGAGACCACTACGCGGGCGATCGACGCCGCCGAGCGCCAAGTCCTCCATCAGGCGATGCTGATCGACGACCTCCTGGAGGCCTCCCGGGTCACCCGCGGCGAGGTGGAGCTGCAGTGTCAGGAGCTCGACCTGACAGAACTCGTGCGTGTCACCATCGAGGGCTACCGGGAGAGCCTCGGAGAGGCCGGGATCGCGCTCGCGCTCGATCTGCCCACCGAGCCGCTGTGGGTCCGCGGCGATCCGCTCCGCCTCTCCCAGTCGCTCTCCAACCTGATGGACAACGCCGCCAAGTTCACGCCCCGGGGCGGCCGCATCGCCGTGCGGGCGTCGCGCGCCGCCGGGGGGAAGCGGGCGGAGATCGTCATCCGCGACAACGGCGCCGGCATCGCTGCCGACGATCTCCCCTACGTCTTCGAGGTCTTCGCCCAGGGGGACCACAGCCTCGACCGCGCCCGGGGCGGCCTCGGGGTCGGCCTCGCCGTGGTCAAGGGGCTGGTCGAGATGCATGGCGGCGAGGTCGCCGCGCGCAGCCAGGGGCCGGGGCAGGGGTCCGAGCTCACGCTGCGGCTGCCGCTCCTCCAGCGCTCGATCGCCGCGGACGAGGCGCTGCCGGAGCTCGCGGCCGAGGCGGCGCACTCCGCGGCCCGCCGGATCCTGGTGGTCGAGGACAACCCGGACGCCGCCGCCACCATGCGCGACTTCCTCGAGCTCTCCGGCCACGAGGTCGAGCTCGCCACCTCCGGCGCGGACGGCGTCCAGGCCGCCCGGCATTTCCATCCCGAGGTGGTGCTCTGCGACCTGGGGCTCCCCGGCATGAACGGCTTCGAGGTGGCCGAGGAGCTGCGGCGCGATCCCTCCACCCGCTCGGCCCGGCTGATCGCCGTCACCGGCTACGGCCGGGACGAAGACCGCCGCCGCTCCAAGGAGGCCGGCTTCGACCTCCATCTGACCAAGCCGGTCGATCCGGTCCAGCTCAAGGCGCTGCTGCAGGAGCCGGGCGGCGGGCGGCGCTGAACCCTCGCCATCCCGGGCGGTGAGACCCGGGCGGTGAGGGTTCCTGTGCTAGCGTTGCCGCCCCGGAGGGCCTGAAAACGTCCATGAGCACCTTCGACAGTGGGTTTGACGACAGTGGTTTCGAGGAAAAGAAGCACCCCGAAACCGGCGACCCCTTCTACCTCTCCCGCAAGACCATTCCCCCCGAAGAGCGGCTGATCGTCGCCCTCGACGTGCCGGACGCCGGCGAGGCCCGCCGCCTGGTCGACACACTGGACGACGCCGTGCAGTTCTACAAGGTCGGCCTCGAGCTGTTCGCCGGCGGCGGCTACTTCGAGCTGATCGACTGGCTGGTAGGGCGGCAGAAGAAGGTCTTCGCCGACCTCAAGCTCTTCGACGTCCCCGAGACCGTCCGCTCCGCCGTCCGCCAGCTCCGCAACCGGCCGATCACGCTCACCACGGTCCACGCCGGCAGCGCCGCCATCCTGGAGGCGGCCTGCGGCGAGAAGGGGGACCTCAAGATCCTCGCCGTCACCGTGCTGACCAGCCTGAACCAGGAGGACCTGCGGGCGATGGGCATCCAGACCGAGGTCCACGAGCTGGTGCTGTCGCGGGCCCGGGGAGCGGTCGAGGCCGGCTGCGACGGCGTCGTCGCCTCGGGGCTGGAGGCGCTCGCCCTGCGCCAGAGCCTGGGCGAGGGGCCGCTGATCGTCACCCCCGGCATCCGCCCGGCCGGGGACCGCCCGGCGGACGACCAGAAGCGGGTGGTCACCGTCGAGCAGGCCCTGCGCAACGGCGCCGACTACATCGTCGTCGGCCGCCCCATCCGCAACGCCGCCGATCCCTACGAGGCGGCGATGCAGATCCAGGGGACGATCGAGGGGCTGTTCCTCTCCGGCTGATCTCCCCCCACCCCTGCTCAGGATTTCCTGGACGTCTTCCGGACCTTCTTGGGGGGCGGGCCCGGCGCCGGCTCTTCGGCCTCCGGTTGGACCCGCGGCTCCACCAGATGACCGGAGAAGCTCGCCGAGGACGCGGCCGAGCGTCCGCCGGAGGGCGCGCTCCAGCTCCTCGTCGGTCACGCTCTCCTTGTGGACGTTGCGGATGACGAACGTCCCCACCGGCGCCTGGCCGCCGACCCGCTGCCAGAGCTCGTAGGCGGCCGGGCTGGCCGGGTCCTTGAGCGTGGGGTAGACGAACGCCAGCAGCTCCTCGGGGTCGACCTCCAGCGCCTTGGCGATGTCGATCACGTGCTCCATCTTGAGCTCGATCGTCCCGGCGAAGACCCGGCTCAGGTAGCCGAAGCTGTACCCCAGCTTCTTCTCGATGTCGCGGACGGTGTAGCCGAGGATCCGGATGGCGCTCTTCAGGCCGTCGAGGACATGGCGGACCTCGGGGCGGAGGGTGGGCTTGGCGGCAGGACTCATGGGAGTACTGTACAGCAGGGAGGAAAAGGCTTCCCCGCGCCGTCTTCCCTTTCATGGACGCGTGACTCAAAGGAGGTCGAGCGATGCCGGGCTGGAAAGGAATCGTGGGAAAGAGCTTCAATCCGGAGGATTTCGACGGCTACTGCCACACCTTGCAATGGACGGCCTGGCGGCCGTCCTTCATCGTCCTGCACAACACCGGGGCGCCGTCCCTGGCGCAGCGCGCCAAGGGATTGAGCCTGCAGAACATCAAGGACCTGGAGGTGTTCTACCGCGACGACCAGAAGTGGTCGGCAGGGCCCCACCTGTTCGTCGACGACAAGCAGATCTGGGTCTTCACGCCGCTCACCGTCTCCGGCGTCCACTCCCCCTCCTGGAACAAGCTGTCGTTCGGAGTGGAGATGCTGGGGGATTACGAGAGGGAGGATTTCAGCGCCGGCCGCGGGCTGAAGGTGCGCCGCAACACGGTGGCGGCCCTGGCGACCCTCTCCGCCGTCCTCGGCCTCGATCCGCATACGATGAAGCTGCATCGGGAAGACCCGCTGACCACCCACGCCTGCCCCGGCAAGAACGTCCGCAAGCTGGAGGTGATCCAGGAGGTGCAGGACCTGATCCTCGCCCGGCACCCCGGGGACCACTCGCCGAAGCCGGCGTAGAGCCTCAACTCAAGAGCGGCTTCAATAAGGAACGCACCGGTTCGTGCCCCGGTTGCAGAAGCCACTGTTGTAGCAGGAGACGTTGCAGTTGGCGTCTATCTGGCAGTACGTATCCTGACAGCGGATGACGCCGAGCGCCGGCAGCAGCGGCGTCTTGACCTCGACCGGGGACACCGGCGCGGTCGCCGGCCGGGCCAGCTCGTTCAAGAACGCCTGGTCCTGCTGCGCGCGCGAGCTGTCCGCCGCGACCGTTCCGGCGACCAGCGACGAGAAGACCAGAGCCATCACCCACAGGTACTTTTTCATCACGCGTCTCCCTGCTTTCGAGCACCAGTCCATCCCGATGCTCTCGATTAAATAAGACATATGTTCCAGGGAGGCGGCGCCAGTCATTCCTGGAGCTGGAGACCTTTAAAGAAAACGGCCTGTTTCTTTAAAAGCCTGAAAAACTTTTAAAGCGGGCTTGCAAAGCTCTGGTTCGGCTGACTGTGCCCTGGGCGGCCGACGAAGCCGCGTCTCCCGGTGTTCGCTGTAGAATGAGAAAAGACGCCCCATCCCGATCCAAGGAGGCCCGGCATGTATTGCCCCGAATGCGGCGGCGAGTACCGAGAGGGTTTCGAATGAGCGGCAACGCACCGCGGCGGCTCCACGGCTTCCTCCTGGGAGCCCTGCTCGCCGGCTCCGCGCTCGGCCAGACGGCGCCCCCGCCCCCGCAGGAGCCTGCAAGTACCCAGGTGACCGTCCAGGGTGGAGTCGAGAGCCAGAACCTGAACAGCGGCAGCGAGAACCTGCAGGCGATCGGGGCCTTCCAGACCTCGATCCGGCGGAACGAGCCGGTCCTCGGTCGGGCGCGCAAGGGCTCGCCGGAGGCGCGGGAGGTCGCCGCCCGGCTGGTGAGCTCCTACGAAGGGCTGGGGATCGCCTACGTGCAGAACGGGGAGAACGGCAAGGCCATCGAGGCGCTGACCCGGGCGATCGAGCTGAGCCGGGACGTCCTGCAAAAAGAGGACGAGAACGCCCTCTACGCCCGCTCCCTCGCCTATGGCCGGACGGGACGGCCGCAGGACTCGATCGCCGATCTCGAAAAGCTCCTGCAGGAGAAGGACAACCTCCAGTACCGGGAGGAGCTCGCCGCGGCCTACGTCAGGATCGGCAGGAAAGAGGACGCCGCCGGGCAGTACCGGAAGCTGCTGGAGAGCAACCCCGGCAACGCGTGGGTCCACTTCCAGCTCGGCTATCTGGCCGCCGAGAAGGAGGACTACGCCGGGGCGGCCGAGGAGTATGAAAAGGCGATCGCGAGCCGGGGGCAGCTCCCGGAAACGGCGGTCGCCAGCGCCTGGAACAACCTGGGAACCGCCTACTTCCATCTCTGCCGGCGCGACGAGGCGATCGCGGCGTTCAAGAAGGCGGCGGCGCTGAACCCGGCGTTCTCCGAGGGGCTCGGCGCCGCCTACCTGCTCAAGTGTCCGGCTCCGTAGCGCCGCAACTTCAGACGGGCCGGCGCAGCGGCACGCCGGTCACCGCGGCCTCGCGGAACTGGGGATCGGCCTTGAGCCCGAAGCCGTCCGCCATGCGCGGAAAGTAGCTGAAGATGGCGATCAGGTGCGCCACCTCCAGCAGGCCCTGATCGTCGAAGCCCAGATCGCGCAGCGGCTGCCAGTCGGCGGCCGTCATCTCCCGGGGCGTCAGGGTCAGCTTCTCCGCCACGGTGCACAGCGCGCGCTGCCGGGGCGAGAGGCTCGGCAGCTCCCGCCAAGTCCGCCGGCGGACCGCCTCGACCAGCTCCGGATCGTTCTTCTCGACACGCAGAAACTCCGCGTGAGATTCGGTTCAGAACTCGCAGTCCTGGGCGGCGGAGGCAACCGCCGCGACCATCTCGCGCTCGGCGCGGTCGAGGGCGCCCGGAGCGAACATGATCTCGTAGAAGGCGCCCCGCATCGCCGCGCCGATCCGCTCGTGGGCGGAGAGCAGGCGCGACATGCCGGCGATGAAGCCGAAGTCGTAGGGGTTCCGCCGGCCCGCGGGCATCCGCGAGCGGACCTCCTCCTCGGACGGCAGGGAGATGAAGGGGGCCTGCTCTTCGGGCTTTCCGGACCTGTCGGACATGGAACGCTCTCCTTCCTACTCGTAGCGCAGCGCGTCGATGGGATCGAGGCGCGAGGCCTTGCGGGCGGGGTAGAAGCCGAAGAAGACCCCGATGGCGGCGGCGAAGCCGAAGGCGAGGGCGACGGAGCCCGAGCTCACCTGGGTGGGCATGCCGGCGAACCGCGACACCAGATACGGCATGAGGAGCCCCAGGGCCACGCCGATGGCCCCGCCGACCACCGAGAGCGCGATCGCCTCGAGCAGGAACTGGAGGAGGACGTGCCGGCCCTTGGCGCCGATCGCCAGGCGGACGCCGATCTCACGCGTGCGCTCGGTCACCGAGACCAGCATGATGTTCATGATGCCGATGCCGCCCACCAGCAGCGAGATGGCGGCGGCCGAGCCGAGCAGGATCGAGAGGGTGCGCGAGGTCTGGGCGGAGGTCGAGGCGATCTCCTCCTGCGAGCGCATGGTGAAGTCGCTGTCCTGGCCCGGCTGCACTTTGTGGCGCTGCCGCAGCAGGGAGTCGATCTCGGTCTGCGCCTCGGCCACCTGATCGCCGGCGCGCGCCGAGACGTAGATCATGTTGATCCGCGGCGAGCCCATGAGCTGCTTCATCACCGTGGTGTAAGGGGCGATGATCTGGTCGTCCTGGTCCTGGCCCATCATGTTGCCGCCCTTGCGCTCGAGCACGCCCACCACCTTGAACGGCACGTGCTTGATGCGGATCGACGATCCCACGGCGTTGCCCGCCGGGAAGAGGCTCTCCGCCACCGTGGAGCCCAGCACGGCGACCTTGGCCGACGAGCGGACGTCGACGTCGGTGAAGAAGTCCCCGTCGGCCACGTTCCAGGCGCGGATGAACGGCCAGTCCACGTCCACGCCCCACACCTGGGTGCCCCAGTTGAGCTCGCCGGCCACGATCTGGGCGTTGGTGCGCGCCCCCGCCGAGGCGTAGGCCACGGCCGGAGCCTCTGCCTTGATCGCCTGGACGTCCTCCGGCGTCAGCTTGGACTCGCCCGAGAAGGTGCGCGCCCCGCCCGTGGTCGAGGCGCCGGGGAAGATCATGATGAAGTTGCTGCCCAGCGAGTTGATCGTCGCCTGGATGGAGCTCGAGGCCCCCGTGCCCACCGCCACCATGGTGATCACGCAGGCGACGCCGATGATGATCCCCAGCATGGTGAGCAGCGAGCGCATCTTGTTGCGCGAGATCGCCATCAGGCCCACCTTGGTGATGTTCCACAGCCGCAGGACGGAGACTCTCATCGGACCACCTCTTCTTCGGCAAGCGCCGCGACGGACGGCGCGGATGGCGCGGATGGCGCAGACGGCGCAATCGTGAACGGGAAGGCGATGGCCGGCTCGGCCTCTCCTCCCTCGCTCGGACCCGCGAGGTTCGCCCGCGTCTGGACGATCCGCTCGTCGCGCCAGATCACGCCGTCGCGCACGTAGACGACGCGCCTGGCGTGCGCCGCGATATCCGGCTCGTGGGTGATGAGGACGACGGTCTTGCCGGCGTCGTTGAGCTCCTGGAAGATGGCGATGATCTCCTCCGAGGTGCGCGAGTCGAGGTTGCCCGTCGGCTCGTCGGCGAGGAGGATCGCCGGATCGGTGACCAGGGCTCGGGCGATCGCCACCCGCTGCTGCTGGCCGCCGGAGAGCTGCGAGGGGTAGTGGTCCTCGCGGCCGGCGAGCCCCACCCGGGCGATGGCGGCCCGGGCGCGGCGGGCGCGCTCGAGGGCGGAGAGGCCGAGGTCGCCGTAGAGCAGCGGCAGCTCGACGTTCTCCGTGGCCCGGGTGCGCGCCAGCAGGTTGAAGCTCTGGAAGACGAAGCCGATCTTGGCGTTGCGGATCTCGGCCCGCTGGTCGCGGTCGAGGCGCGAGACGTCGATGCCGTCCAGCAGGTAGGAGCCCGCGGTCGGCCGGTCGAGGCAGCCGAGGATGTTCATCAGCGTCGACTTGCCGGAGCCCGAGGGCCCCATGATGGCCACGAACTCACCCCGCTCCACCGACAGGTGGATCCCCTTCAAGGCGCGCACCTCGACCTCGCCCATGTGGTAGACCTTCGTCAGGTCGCTGATCTCGATGACCGGCGCGGCCGGCGTCTCCAGGGCCATGCTCAGAACCGCCCGCCCATGCGCGGCGCCCCGCCGCCCGGAGCGCCCGGATTGGTGGGGCCCTGGACCTTGAGGGTCGCCACCCCGGTGACCACCTTGTCGCCGGGGTTGAGCTTGCCCTGGACCACCTGGGTGTAGTGGCCGTCGCTGATGCCGGTGCGGATCCAGACCGGGGTCAGCGCGTTCTTGTCGCCGAGCACGTAGACGGTCTGGCCCTGCCGTTTCCTGGCGCTTCCGCCGCCGGAACCGCCGCCGGGAAGACCACCACCGGCGCCGCCGGCGCCTCTTCGCCGGCCACCGGAGCCGCCGCCAGCACCCCCGGCGGCACTACCACCGGAAGGATCGCCGGAAGAAGCGCCGGCGCCGCCGCCCGCCTGCCGGCCACCGCCGCTCGCGCCCTGCGCGCCCTTCCCGACCGGGATCTCCGGCTTGAACCGCAGGGCGGCGTTGGGCACGCGCAGCGTGTCGTGCACGGTCGAGACCTCGATGGTGACGTTGGCGGTCATGCTGGGGCGCAGCTTGCCGTCCGGGTTCGGCACCGCGATGATCACCGGATAGGTGATGACGTTCTGGGTGACGGTGGCGTTGAGCCGCACCTGCGAGATCTCGCCGCGGAACTCCTGGTCGGGGTAGGCATCGACGGTGAAGCGCGCCACCTCGCCGACCTTGATCTGCCCGATGTCCGACTGATCGACGTCGGCCTGGACCTGCATCTTGGTGAGGTCCTGGGCGATGGTGAACAGGGTGGGCGCCGAGAACGAGGCGGCGACCGTCTGGCCGGCGTCGTACTGGCGTGCCACCACCTGGCCGTCGATGGGCGAGTAGATCTTGGCGTAGCCGAGGTTGGTCTCCGCCTGCTTCAGCGCCGCCTGCGACAGCGCGAGCGAGGCGCGCGAGCTCGCGTAAGCGGCCTTGGCGGCGTCGAGGTCGGCCTGCGCGATCAGGCCGGCGTCGGCCAGCCGCTTCTGGCGGTTGAAGATGACCTGCGTGTTGGCCACCTCGACCTGCGACTTGGTCACGTCGGCCCGCCGCTGCTCCACCTGCTGGAGGAACGGCGTCGGGTCGAGCTCGGCCAGGATCTGCCCCTTCTTCACCTGGCTGTTGAAGTCGGCGTAGAGCTTGGCGACGATGCCGGAGACCTGGCTGCCGACCTGCACCGTGGTGACGGCGGAAGCGGTGCCGGTGGCGCTCACCGTCGTGGTGACGTCTCCGCGGCTGACCGCCTCCGTGCGGTAGCGGTCGGCGCCGTCATCCTTCCCCCTGCGCAGGAAGAACAGGCCGACCAGGACCCCCACGACGACGAGGATCGCGATGACGAGAAACCGCCGCTGCTTGTGGTTGTTTTCCAGTGGGTCCATGTTCGTCTAGAACGCGGAGAGCCGGCCGAGGTTTCCCGGAATCCGCGATCTCCTCCCTTTTTTAACAACACCCTTACAAGTGGATGGGGGCCGGCGCGCGGCGCGCACCTTTTCCCACCTCGACGGAGAAGCACGATCCGTTCCCGACATTCTAGAGCGCCTCGACGTCCGTGGAGCGGGGACCACGAAAGACCAGATCGACGCCGCGCCCGAGCAGCTCCTCCAGCCTGCGGACCACCGCCGCCTCAGCCGGCTCGCAGTCCTCGAGCACCGGCCGGACGCGGAAGAGGAGGTCGGTCAACCGGGCCTGGCGGTCGAGGCAGCGGCCGGCGGGGGCGGCCAGCCGGGCCACGCTCCCCCCCTGCGGCACCTCGTAGCCGGCGCAGACCGGCCAGCGGCCCAGCCGGGGAGGAGCGTCGAGGTGGGTCAGCGCCAGCCGGTCCAGGGGGCCGGCCACGTCGAGCGCGTAGCGCGCCAGCACCGCGTCGAACCAGCCGTAGCGGACCGCCCCCTGCCAAGGCCCGAAGCCGTTGTGCTCGAACACGGCGGAACGCAGCTCCCCGGTCTCCGTGGGCAGCGGCCCCGGCCCGTGCCGCACGGCGTGGGTCCGCAGCACCCCGATCCGCTGGACTTCCGCGCCGGGCGCCGCCTCGGCGAGGATCTCCACCGCGTTCTCCAGGGTGCAGCGGGACCAGGTGGTGAAGGGATGGAAGCCGGCCCACTCGTCGAGCAGCACCCCCTGGGCGCCCTCGAAGACCACCGCTCCGGCCTCCGCCAGCCAGGCGGCCAGGGTGGAATCGGCGGCGATCAATCCCAGCGCCGCCAGGCGCGCAGCCTCCTGGAGCCAGCGGTCGGGGAGGTCCGGGACCGAAAAGACGCCGAGCTCCCGCGCGGAGTCCTCCCCGGCAGGAAGCGCTCCGGCGAGCGCCTCGACTTCGCCCCGCAGCCGCTCCCGCAGGCGCAGCAGCCTGGGGCGCAGGCGCGCCGGATCGCGCAGATCGCCGGCCCGCACGGCCTCCTCGGGCCGTTCCAGCGACTCGCGGACCGCTTCGCCGACGCCCACCCCGCAGCTCCCGTGACGGGCGGCGCCGCGCGCCAGCTCCCGCAGGCGGCCCATCGCCTGGTGGAACGGCGTGATCACCAGCGCGCCCTCGCTGACCCGCAGCCGGGGAAGCGCGTCGCCGACGCCCTGGGCCGCAAGCGCCGCCGCCTCGGCCAAGAGGGCCGTGGGGTGGATCACCACGTGCCGGGAGAGGAACGTCCGGACGCCCTTCACGAAGGTGCCGGAGCCGAACTGCGCGAAGGTGTGATGACGGCCGCCGGGGGTCACGACGTTGTGGCCGGCCTGGGCGCCGCCGTTGTACCGCACCACCACCGTGGCCCCGGTGCGCCGGGCCAGGAAGTCCGTCAGCAGCCCCTTGCCCGCGTCGCCGAACCCGAGGTCGATCACGAGAAAGGCGCGCACCGTCCCGATCCCGATCTCAGCGCCAGAAGCGCCAGAGGCCGCCGCCCTTGACCCCTTGAGTCTCCGCCGCCGGCCGGAGCGTCCGGATCACGGCGGCGCCGCGGTCCCTGGGCATCCCCGAGCCGAGCAGCACGGTCTCGAGCTCACCCAGGTCCGAGACCAGGCCCTCGCTCAGCAAGAGCGCGCCGGCGGTCACGAAGCAGATGTCGGCAGGGGACTCCATGCACAGCACGTGGTCGCCGAGCAGGTCGCGCCAGGCCCGCTCGCAGCCGCCGCGGCGGTCGTGGTCCGGGATGATGAAGAAGGGGATGAACGTCTTCTGCAGCTCGGCCACGACCTCCTCAACCTTGAGGTCGTCGTCGAGGCGGTCGCCGGTCACGGTCTCGACGACGTGCCGCGACAGAATGGGATAAGGCTTCTCGTCGCCGGTCATGAACAGGTAGCCGCGCTTCTGCCGCTTCGTCCAGCAGTCCATCCGCGTATGCAGGGCGAGGAAGTAGAGGGCCAGCTCGTAGGACTCCTCGCCGCTCCCCCCGCCACCTCCTTCGAGATGGCACCAGGTCAGCCACTGGTCCATGAGCTCCGCGGTGGACTCGAACTGCCCCACCTGGAGCGGCGACCGGTCGCTCGTGGCGTCGCCCACGGCCAGGAAGAGGAGCTGCGGGTCCGGCACCTTGCAGCCGTCGAGGACCTTCATGAACTTGGGGAGCTGCTCGGTTGCCAGGAGCCTGGGGATGTCCCCCATGGAGCCGGTGACGTCGAGGGCGAAGACGACCCCCAGCGATTGCGGGTGGTCGGCGCTGTCGAGGCTCTCCCGGAGGCGGACGCCCTTGGGATCCATCAGCGGATGGCACCGCCGCTGCTGGAAGACCTGCTGGCTGGGCAGGACCTTGCGCCCGTGGAGCAGCGCCTCGTGCGCCTCGTGGCTGTAGTTGCCGTATCCCATCGTCAAGCCTCCCTGGAGATGGTCAAAGGACAGAAGGCGGGAGCGCCGAAGACCTCGTTCGCCAGCGTGCCGAGCCGCGCGCGGAGCCGCCACGCCTCGCCGCCGGCATCCCCGCGGAGCGAGCTGGCGCGGCCGATCTCGCGCGCCAGCGGACCCGGTACCGAGGCCGGAACCTCGCCGCTCGCCGGATCGCCCCCAAGGAGGGCGGCGACGCAGCGGGCGCTCATGGCGATGTCGATGGCGGCGGCGAGCCGGTGGTCGGCGAGCGCCTCCCGCGGGTAGACCGGCTCGAAGCGGGAAGAGACCTCGCGCAGCGGCTGGCCCGCGCGGTCCGCGGCGCGGAATCCCACCAGCCGGACTCCGTGCTCGCCCTCCTCGACCAGTAGGTGGGGCGGCAGCACCGCGCCATGGACGAAGCCCGAGGCGTGAACGAACGCGAGCGCCTCGAGGATGCGCCGCCAGATCCAGATCGACGCGCGCGGCTCGATCCCCTGCGGATAGGCGCGCCGCGCGTCCTCGAAGGTGTGCGTGAAGCCGCTCGCCCAGCGGAAGACCATGGCCCGGGTGCCCGCCAGCGCTCCCGCCGTGATCTCCCCCCGGGCGATCGGCTGGGGAAGGCGCGAGGTGAGGCTCGCCGCGCCGGCGGCGTCGCTCCGCTGCAGCGCCGCCAGCACCTCCCACTCGTGGTCGAAGCCGGGCGCGTCGCGCGGATCGCGGAGGATCTTGAGCAGGGCCCGCTCGGTGGGCCAACGCGCGCGGGCGGCGGCATGGACGTCCGAGACTTCGCCCTGGGCGATGAGCGGTCCCCTGGCCCAGTGCCTGTCCCCCAGGGACACCCAGTCGGCGAAGCCGTGGGTTTCGGGGGAGTTCCAGGCCCGGAAGGCGGCGCGGAACCGCTCCGCCGACACCCCCTGCTCGTCGAGCATCACCGTCGAGCCGCAGAAGGGGCAGACGGCCGAGCGCGCGAACCGGCTCGGCGCAAGCGGCGCGTTGCACTGCGGGCACTTCAGGGCGCGTTCGGTCAGCATCTTCGAGCGCTTTCGAGCGTTGTGGAAAAACCTTAGCACAACCGCCACCCCGCCCTCTCCTCGCCCCCTGCTCGGGGTTGGGGTAGGCTCTGACGATGCAACCGCTGACCGCTCCCACCCTCGATGAGATCCGCGCCGCCCGCGAGCGCCTGGCCGGGGTCACCGTGCGGACGCCGCTGGTGCGCCTGAACGCCGAGGGCGCGCCGGGGGAAGTCTGGCTCAAGCTGGAGAACCTGCAGCCCATCGGCTCCTTCAAGCTGCGGGGCGCCGCCAACGCCATGCGGCTCGCCGGACCCGAGGGCCTCCGCGACGGGGTCTACACGGCGAGCGCCGGAAACATGGCCCAGGGAGTGGCCTGGAGCGCCCGCGAGCTTGGTATACCGGCGGTGGTCGTGGTGCCCGACCACGCTCCGGCCACCAAGCTGGCGGCCATCGAGCGCCTGGGCGGCCGGATCGTCAAGGTGCCCTTCGACCGCTGGTGGCAGGTGCTCCAGGAGCACTCCTTCCCGGGCCTCGACGGCCTCTTCATCCATCCGGTGGCCGACCGGGCGGTGATCGCGGGCAACGGCACCGTGGCGCTGGAGATCCTCGAAGACCTGCCGGACGTGGACACCGTCCTCGTCCCCTTCGGCGGCGGCGGGCTCTCCTGCGGCATCGCGGCCGCGCTCTCCGCCCTGCGTCCGCAGGCCCGGGTCTTCGGCTGTGAGGTGGAGACCGCCGCGCCGCTCTCCGCCTCCCTCGCCGCCGGCTCGCCGCAGACCGTGAGCTATCAACCGAGCTTCGTCGACGGCATCGGCGGCAAGAGCCTCCTCCCCGAGATGTGGCCCCTCGCGAGCTCGCTGCTCGCCGGCGCCCGCGTCGTCCCCCTCGAAGCGGTGGCCGCCGCCGTGCGCCTCCTCGCCGAGCGCCACCGCGTCATCGCCGAGGGTGCCGGAGCCGCCTCCGTCGCCGCCGCCCTCGCCGGCGTCCCGCAAGCCCGCAAGATCGTCTGCGTCATCTCCGGCGGCAACCTCGACGCCGCCAAGCTCTGCGCCATCCTGGAGGGGCGGATGCCGTGAGGATGATCAGAAGCGCTGATCAATACCGGCCTGCTTCAGGACGGCATTCGCGGTGTGCCGAGACCTGATCTCTCCGTCAACCACAAAGCGGCGTTGCGTGATCGGGCTGAACCAGATCTCGTGGTCGCCTTTGCCTTGCCGCTCGAGACGGCAACCGTGGGAGTGCAGGAGCTTCTTGAGCTGTGGGGTGAAGGACGAGCCCATTCAGGAAGCCAAGCGGACCTTTTCCTGACGATGGCTCGTCAACTCGAAGGCGATGGCATCGGGCGGACCGCTGGAGAGGAGCTGATTCGCCTCCAGAAGCTCGGGGATCATGGTCCGGAGCTTCTCAGAGAGCGCCTCGACGGTTGGCGCCTCGGTCGCCAGTCCAGGCACGTCATCGCTCGTCGCGACCCAGACCTCGGCTTCGGGGTCCCAGTCGGCATAGACGTGGTAGACAAAGTTTCCCATCTGGTTGGCAGAGTACCATGGCCCAATTCCGACGGGCTCCATGACGGACTGGATCGGCCCCGCGACCCCACCCACACAAGAAGACGGTCTCTCCGGAACGAAGACGGCGGCTGAAAGTCGCAGGACGGGCGGCCGTCTCACGAAGACGGCGGCGTTTACAGAAAGACGGCGCCCGGCGAAGAAAGACGGAGGCCCAGAACTCCAGGACGGCCGCCGGGACAGAAAGCCGGGCGCCCGTCCAGCCAAAAAAAACGGCCGTCCGGCTAAAATAAGGCGCCGTCCCACCAAAAACGAAGCCGTCCGACTAAAATAAGAGGCTGTCCCGCCAAAAACGGGGCCGTCCGACCACAAAAGCCGCCCGGATGGTAAAGATCAGGGCCGTCCCGAGCGCCGGCCCGGCGCGGAGCTCGTGGAGACGGTCGAGTCAGCTCTTTTGACCAGGCCCGGATGCTCTCGCGTCCGGTGGGCCTCTCCCAGAGTGTTCCTACTGGAGGTCGAAGGCTTCCAGCCTGCCCGCGACGGTGCCGCCGTTTCTGCGGACGAGTTGGTTCTTCCCGGCTACGTCGGGCAGGATGTTTCCGCCGTTCTGATTTCCGAACAGATCTCCGCTCTGATCGAGCTTCACCAGATTACAGACGAGGATGCTCTGATCGAACTCGGTCTGGGTGTACTTCTTGCGGGCCATCGGATCATAGAAGCGGTTCAGCGATGGCAACCAGGTCGCCCAGTGGTTGTCGAAGACGTAGTAGCCGGGCACGAGCCTGCCGTTGTTGAAGACGTTGCCCCGCACGGACGGGTCGATGAAGCTTGGCGCGCGCACGATGAAATGTCCCTGGGAGAGGGTGCGGACGGCCCGCGCCTGGGCCGGGATGCCGGCCTGCACGAGCAGCTCGGCGAAGGCTCCGGCGAAGGCCTCGCAGTTGCCCACCTCGTCGGTCCCGCGCAGAAAGGGAGTTGTCTCGCTGTGGCCACCCACCATGGGTTGCCAGTTGGCTTGCGACACGTCATAGCGGAAGCGGTATCCGAGGAAGCGGTTGAAGAGAGCCTCCACCAGGGCGGCGCCGCGCAGGCTGCCGCCGACCCCGCGGCTCAGGTACTGCCAGGGCGTCGCATCCTGGCTCCAGTGGTAGTAATCGGTGGCGTAGTCCACCGCGGCGCCCCCGAGCGCTCCCGCCACCGCGCCGACGACGCCGGCCCCCAGGGCGCCCGCCATCGTCCAGCTCGCCGCCAGCCCCAACCCCAGCCCCGCACCGCCCACCGGCCATAACCAGGAATAAGGCTGGGCCACCTGCCCCTGCGCTCCGCCGGGCACCGGCTGCCGTTGGACGGTCTGAGGGACCCGCGGCGGAGAGACCGCGCGGGCCGGCGGCACCGGCGGCGGAGCCAGACGGTTCGGCATGGCCGGCTGGACCGGCCGGGCGTTCTGCTTCTGCGGCCATCGGATGGGGGGCGGAGCGCCCTTGAGGGGAGGAGACATTTCTCTCATTCTACAACTTGAAGACCGGCTGCTTGCCACTCTATGCTGGAACATTCTAGAATTCCTCAAGGATTCTAGACAAGGACACTCCATGGGCATCAGCATAAAAAACGACAGGGCGGAGAAGCTGGCTCGGCAAGTCTCGGCCGAGACCGGAGAAAGCCTCACCGAGGCCATCATCCATTCCTTGGAAGAACGCCTGGAGCGTCTCAAAGGGCGGCGGTCCGCTCCCGATCTCGCTGAGACCTTGATGGCGATCAGCCGGCGGTCCAGTGCTCTTCCCGATCTCGACACCAGGAGCGCTGAAGAGATCCTGGGCTATGACGAGAAGGGTGCTTTCCGCTGATGGTGATCGACGCCTCCGCTCTTCTCGCCATTCTCCTCGGAGAGCCGGAGACGGAAGAATTCTCCCGGTCGATCGCGGGCGATTCAAAACGTCTGGTGAGTGCCCTCTCAGCCCTGGAAGCGGCCATCGTGATCCACGCGCGGAAAGGACCCGCTGGCCTCCGCGAGCTCGATCTGCTCGTCCATTCGACGAGCGCCATAGTGGTCAGCTTCGATGCCGACCAGGTTCTGCTGGCGCGCTCAGCCTACGAGAAGTATGGAAAGGGCCACCACCCGGCCGCGCTGAATCTGGGGGACTGCTGTAGCTATGCTCTCTCCCTCTCCTCGGGAGAGCCGTTGCTCTTCAAGGGTAACGACTTCTCCAAGACCGATGTGGAGGTGGTAGAGCGGTAGAGGTCTCTACCTACTGAAGAGGCGCCTGGCACCTTCCTTGGCCTAACCTCCCCCTTGGCGGACTCGCCTGACTGATATGGGAAAGCCTCCAGAGGCAGGCTTGCCCGGATTGACCCTGAAGGCTCGACGCACTACCTGACGGCGAGAGCTACGCGCCCCACCGCGTAAGCGCTACTTTCCGACGCGGACCAATCCTCGGGCAAATCCTACGATGCGGGAAGGCGCCGGCCGCTCGCTTGCCCGGTATACTTCGGGGGAGGTTCGCAGAGGACTAAGCGAGCTTTGAGCGGTATTATCGACATGGCCTGCCGCGTTGGTGGGCAAGGAAGCCCGACCAAGGAGGCAAGGGTGGAGCAGGCTTTCTCGGTAAGAAGACATCTTCAAGGCGACCTCATGGACTTCCTGGACCAGAGCGGGTTTGCCGCTACACCCACCGTCGGTCTCATTCGCGACCTTGCGTGTCTTCTATCGTCCTACCGAGAAGAGGATGTCCCTCTATTTCCGGATGTATTCGTCGTTGGCTCACTATCTGTACTGAGTACACTAGCCCCAGGCACGCAGCGTGTCCCTATTGGAACAAATGGCATAAATGACGAGACCGCATCAAGACTACTAAAGCGATGTGCCGGGCTTGCGCTCCGTGGGTGGGGCGTATACGTCGCTCTAGTTTCCCCAGGCAAAGTTGAGGTGGAGTTCGGGCTCTTTCGTGCTCTTAAACACTCCTACGCCACGAGCGCGGAAGAGTCCATGAAAGGACTAGATGGTGCCGCTCCCGTCGTACTGATCCGAAATCGTGGAAGGTTCGTCGTCGAGCTCATCAATTCAAAGAACCAGACATTCACCGCGTCGTTTACCTCGGCGCAGCCGGCTCCCTCACCATTGGCGACTCATGTCCATGACTTCGTAATCGCAGCGACCTCTGCAATTCCGCAGGAGCGAATAGATATTTTTCGGCCCTATCTCGAAAGATTATTGGTGGATTTGATGCAGCACTGTCATGGAACGCTTTTGGCTATCCATGCTCCACTGCTGGATGGGCAACCACGACCTCAAGAACTTAGTGACGGCGTTTGGCTCAATCCAACGATTGATCTGGCAGCTATTCATGGAGCAGCAGCTTCTCTTGGAACTGCCGAGGCGCTTGCTGACCTTCAGGCAGTGGAAGCTCTTCTGTCAGGGATGGTAAATAGCGATGGGGTAGTGGTTCTGGATACGTATGGAGGACTTGTTGCCTACAGTGTTTTTCTTAAGCCTAACGAAAAAGAGAAGGTGAACCTGCCTGAACGAGGCGGCGGCCGTCGCCGCACATACGAACTAATGCGTATGCGACTGGGGGCCGATCTGCGAGCAGCCTTCTTCCGCTCGCAAGACGGCGAAACTGCTTGCCATAAGGTAACTTAAATGAGCCACGATAATAACTCTATATCCGCGTGGCTTGCCACAGAAGCCGTGGTTATTCCAAGCGCGGAATCAGAGCCTGACGCGATCGTCAAGTATGCCGCACCAAGACTATCCAAACGCGATATGCAATCCATCGTTAATGGTTTTCATCTCGAAAGCTATGAAATGGTTGCAACTTTTGTTTGGTCTAAGGCCGCCGCCGCCCTCAAGAAACAGGTGGCTACTTTAGGTATGGAATTCGTTGGCGAGATGCTAAGCAGGCCTGATCTGACTGAAGATTCAGACCCAGCGACATCGATTGGCGATCATGAGATCATCTCGCTTGCTGAAGACTTGGGCATCGTGACATCGACGGAGAGCCTTCGACTCAAACATGCACTTGAGCTGGTATCACACTTCTCAAACCTCGAACCTGCGCAAGAAGAGGCGATGCAGAGGGAAGAAGCTACCTCCATCCTCAGGACGTGCATCACAAATGCTCTAGGACAAGAGCAATTTACAGCAGCCACCAAATTTGCCGCCTTTCGTAAGGCCTTGGCCGAGCGAGATCTAAGGGCAGACGATGCCGATGTGCTAGCGGTTGCAAGTGCACCGTATTTCTTTGTCCGAACTACCCTTAGCGTGCTCTTATCCCTGATAAAGGGGGAGCACGGAGCTACGCTTGAGCATGCAGTGGGTAATATAAGCGTGCTTTTGCCATTGATTTGGAAGCGTCTAAAAGGTCCTGAGCGATGGCAAGTAGGGCAAGCATACGCAGAAGTTAACGCCGCAGGTAACAGACAAGCGTCTGCTGGCCTAAAGAGAGCGCTATTAGCGGTTAAGGGCTTTGACTATGTTCCTGAGTCACTACGTTCGAGCACCTTCACCGAAGCTGCCGCGCGCGTCTTGGCGTCTCATTTCGCCATCAATAACTTCCATAACGAGGAGGTGCCGATGGCAACTTTGGCAAATCTTGGGACTGCTATCCCAATGCCCGCATTTGCGAAGTGCATGGAAGCGACGCTAGCGGTTTGGCTTGGTAATCAGTGGGGTAATTCTTGGGCGGCAGAAAGATACGCCGGTGACATCTTGACCTCCCTTCGCCAGGCACAGTGGGAATATTACATCAATGAGTGCTTGCCTCAGGATAAAACCGTTTTGGACAAGATTGCTCAAGAGAGTAAGACCGTGGCTCGGTGGCAGAAACTCGTGAACACGTATATCCCTAAAGATTTCAAGCCAAAGGATAAGGTTGTAGGCCAGCTATTAACTGCGAGCTTCGGCCCAATCATGGCAACAAAAGAAAGTATCCAGAGCCGCGCGAGGGACCTTCGAAGAAATGCGGGCTAGTTGTCAAGGTTATGTTCACGCAGATATTCTCTGATGTGGTTCGTATGCGGCCTAGCCTAGGAGGCCGACACCGCACCAACTTGCCGAATACGGAATCTCGTCTGAGTAGGCCGAGGAAAGCACGGGCGATGAGTCAAGAACCTGAAGACGACGACCTCGAACCCGAGTACGATTTCTCAAGAGCGGTGCGCGGCAAGTACTACCAGCGCTACCAGCAGGGGACGAACGTGGTTCTGCTGGATGCCGACGTGGCTCAAGCCTTCAAGGACTCAGAGTCGGTCAACCGGGCGCTCCGCCTGCTGCTCGATCTCGCCAAGCAAGAGGTTCCTCAGAGCTAACCCCAGAAGTGCCTTCTGGTACCTCCCGGGGTTGTTCGGTCTTTACGCCGCGGCGTGCTCAGGGATCTTCTTGATTTCCTCGCGCAGTTTCCGCTCGGCGTGCCACAGATCGTGAGCCGTCTGTAGGCGAAGCCAGAAGCCGGCACCGTTGCCACAAAACTTCCCAAGGCGCACCGCCATCTCCGGCGAGACGGCCGAGCGTTCCGCAAGGATCGAATGCAGCATCTGCCGGGAGACGCCAAGCTGTCGCGCCGTCTCGGCAACGGCGAGGTTGAGCGCCGGGAGCACGTCCCCGCGGAGGATCGCGCCGGGATGCGCGGGCTCCATTTCGGGTGGTTGTTTGGCGGAGTACCCAGACATCATCGGCTCCTCGTGACGCCCTTGAGCTCCGGGGGAAAGAGTCTGCGGTCCGAAAGGCGGTCTTCGTCCAGCGCCTGGATCAGGTAATCCCCTGTCTCCTTCTGCTCCTGATCGTCGCCGGCATCAATCCAGGACTGGAGCAGGTTCACCAGCTCCGTACGGGGGTCCTTGGAAGGGAGGTGCTGGTCCAGCAGTTGGAGGGTCAGAGCGGCTGTGGGCAGTCCCTGACGTTCCGCCTCATGCTGGAGGCGCTCTTCGATGTCCGGCGGTAGGGTCAGCGTCAGCGTCTCTACCTGCTCACTGATGCTGATTTTACCTGAGAAGGGTGCTACCGGGGGAGGGAAAGCGGGTGGTGCAGCCAGGAGGACTCGAACCTCCAACCTACAGATTCGTAGTCTGTTGCTCTATCCAATTGAGCTATGGCTGCGGAATCCCATAAGGAGAGCGGATTGTAGGACAGCTCCGCGTGGCGCGCAACCCCCTCTCGGAGAGCCCCGGGCCGGAGGGGCCGCCGGGTTGGTGCGGGGCGGGGAGGCGAAGAAGCGAGTGGTGCAGCCAGGAGGAGTCGAACCCCCGACCTACAGATTCGAAGTCTGTCGCTCTATCCAGTTGAGCTATGGCTGCGCGATGCCTCAAGGGTGGACAAGGAAGTTTAATGCGGCCCGAGGGCGGCTTGCAACTTCTTCATTCGATGAGGCCGATCTCGGGCGAGGAGGCGGAGGCATAGAGCTTCCTCGGGATGCGGCCGGCGTGCGCGGCCAGCCAGCCGGCCTCGACGGCGAGCTTCATGGCCCGCGCCATGCGGACCGGGTCCTTGGCCTCGGCCACGGCGGTGTTCATCAGCACGCCGTGGGCCCCCAGCTCCATGGCGAGGGCGGCGTCGCTCGCGGTGCCTACTCCCGCGTCCACGATCACCGGCACCTTGGCCTGCTCCAGGATGATCCGCAGGTTCGCCGGGTTGCGGATGCCCATCCCCGAGCCGATGGGGGCGCCCAGCGGCATCACGGCCGCGGCTCCCGCCTCTTCCAGCTTGCGGCAGATCACCGGATCGTCGTTGGTGTAGGGGAGGACGGTGAACCCCTCGGCCACCAGCGTCTCGGTCGCCTTGAGGAACTCGATGTTGTCGGGGAAGAGGGTCTTCTTGTCCCCGATCACCTCCAGCTTCACCCAGTCCCAGCCCCCCAGCTCGCGGGCCAGGCGGGCGGTGCGGACCGCCTCGTCGGCGGTGTAGCAGCCGGCGGTGTTCGGCAGCAGCAGGTACTTCTCGGGATCGACAAAGTCCAGCAGCGAGCCCTGCCCGCGCTCTCCGAGGTTCACCCGGCGTAGCGCCACGGTGACCACTTCGGTGCCGGAAGCCTCCAGGGCGGCGGCCATGGTCGGGAAGTCGGGATATTTGCCCGTCCCCAGGAAGAGGCGCGAGCGGAAGGTGCGGCCGGCGATGACAAGCGGCTCGACCCCTGTGTCGGGTTTGGTGGGGATCTTGGGAGTGTCCAGCGTGACGGTCATTCCTACCTCCTCGGCGATTCTAACGCACGGGGGCCGGGCTGCCTTCCCGGGGCACGGTGCCGTTGGCCCGCAGCCGCCGGACGTGCACCGTGTCCGGCAGCTCCCCCCAGGCGTGGACCTGGGAGACCACCTCCGGCGTCAGCAGGCCCAGCGCCTGGGCCTGCACCGGGTCGAAGGGCAGGACGGACCGTGCCCGCCGCTCCTCCTTCCACCGCAGCCAGCGGTTGAACTGCGCCCGCGTCCGCTCCGTCTCGACGTCCGGCAGGGGCTCGCGCCGCAGCTCGGCGAATCCCGCCGCCGCCAGCAGCGCCACCCCGGCCACGGCGGCCCCCGCCAGCAGTCGCGACCGGCGGTCCGGCCGCGAGAGCCCCACGCCGCAGGCGGCCGCGAGCAGGACGGGACAGAGCGCCAGCGGCCCCAGGTAGAACCGCGAGGAGGGATAGAAGTAGAGCGAGAAGACCGCCACGTGCGCCAGGGTCCAGAGGAGGAGGGCCGCCGCGATCCAGGGGGCCACATCCGGAGAGCGCCGTCTCGCCATCCGGTAGAGCGGGATGGCGGCGAGCCAGCCCGCCAGCGGCCAGAGGTAGCCGAGGTCGTGGTGCACCGCCAGCCCGGGCAGCCCGAGGAGCACCCGGACGGCCAGCTCGAGATGGGAGACCGGCCGGCCGCCGACCCCCTGGGGGAAGGTCTGGTCCGGCTGGAAGGCGTAGTGGAGGTTGAAGGTGCTCGTCCAGTGGTCGAAGCGCCCGGGCATCCAGAAGCCGTAGCCGGACCACTGCCAGAGGGGCCAGCCGGACCGCCCCTGGATCAGCACCACCAGGGCCGGGAAGACCGCGGCGCCCAGCGCCCAGGCGAAGGCGCGGGGGAGCTGCGCCCGCAACCCGGTCCGGCGCAGCCCGCCAGCGAGGAGGACGGCGAGCGGCAAGAGCAGCAGGACGGCGACGATCGACCGCATGGCCGCGGCGAGGCCGAAGGCGATCCCCCCGCCCAGGGCGAGCCCCCACGCGCCGCGGCCTTCCCGGCGAAGGATTGCCGCGCCCGTGAGGAATAACCCCGCGAGGCTCACCAGGGCCGTGGGCTCGTCGCTCATCAGGGTCTGCCCCAGATCCACGGCCACCGGAGCGACCGCCCAGAGGCACCCGGCGAGCAGGCCGGCCACGAGGGGCGGGAGCCAGCCGCCCCTCCGGGGCTGGCCCTCACTCCCCCAACCCCCTCTCTCCCGTCCCCTCCCCCCTCCCTCGCCGGGAGAGAGGGGGCTTTCAGACCAATCCGTCAAACCTCTCCGTCCCTTCTCCCCTCCCTCAGCAGAAGAGAGGGGGCTTCCGGGCAAACCCGTCAAACCTCTCCCTCTTCTCCCGGTGGGGGAGGGGGGAGGGGACGGGAGAAGAGGGCCGGGGTGATGAGGGTCTTTCGCCAGCGCCCCGGTCACCGCCGCGGCCACCACGGCGAGGAGCCAGGCCAGGGCGGCCCCGAAGGGGGCGGTGAGCCGCCAGAGGTCCCTCCCCTGGACCCCCAGCCGGATGGCGGGCGCGATCAGCAGCGGCCAGCCGGGCGGGTAGCGCGGGCGCACCCGGTAGGGGCCGACCTGGAGGAAGACTTCCCCGGAGCGGGCGAGGGCCTGGGCCTCGGCGGCGTACTCGACCGTGTCGGGCCAGGGATGGAAGCGCGAGCCCTTCAGCTCGGCGTTGCCTCCCCACCGCACGGCGAGGGCCAGCGGCACCACGACCACCCCCAGCACCACCAGAAGGAGGTAGCCTCTCCGGGTCATCCGGGGTGAGACGGACCGCAGGGGGTCTGCCCGCGCTCGGCGACAAAACGGGGAGCGCCCTCGAGGCGGGGGAGGCGGACGGCGTGGAGGGGACGCGAAGAGACTATGCAACGGCAGTTGGGGGCGGGCGGCGCTTCGAGGAGGCTCACCACCACCCCGCCGCGATCCCGGACGACCGAGCGGACTGTCACCCGGGAGACGCAGCTCTGCGTGGGCATCGCGGCCACCACCACCATGTCACGGCTGAAGTCGACCGCCGGAGGCTCCTCGGGCAGGAGATCCGCCGAGGCTCCCTGGCGCAGCTCCGCCCACAGCGCCCGCCAGGAGGCCTCGTCCCGCGCCACCTGGCGGATCTCGCCGCCGGACTGCCCCGGGACCGACCGCTGGACGATCGTCTCCAGAGCGGCCGGCGCCGGAGCGGACGCTGATGCCGGCGCGGGCCGCCGCCCTCTTGGCGGCTCGGCGGACCCGGCGCAGGCGAGCGCCAGGAGGGCCACCGTGACGAAGACCGCCGCCCGGCTCACCGTACCGCCGCCAGCAGGGCCTCGTCGATCCGCTCGTGCGACTGGACGACGATCCGGTTGCGGCCGTCCACGAAGACCAGCGACGGCTGATGGGCGCGGCACTCCGCGTCCTCGTAGTCGGCGTAGGTGGCGAGGATGACCACGTCCCCCGCCCCGGCCTTGTGCGCCGCGGCGCCGTTGATGACGATCTGCCCCAGGCCCGGGGTGCCGGCGATGGCGTAGGTGGCGAAGCGCTCGCCGTTGGTGCAGTTGTAGATCTCCACCCGCTCGAACTGCACGAGGTCCGCCGCCTCCATCAGGATGGGATCGATGGTGACCGACCCTTGATAGAGGAGGTTGGCGTCGGTCACCGTGGCGCGGTGGATCTTCGACTTGAGCAGCGTCCGCTTCATATCCTTGATCCTCCGGCGGCCGGGCTTGCGTCCTCGACCGCGAGGCGAATGTTGTCGATGAGCCGGGTCCCCCCGATCCGCACGGCCAGGGGGAGCACCGTCCGGCCGCTCAATATCGCGACCGGTTGAAACGTTTCCGCGTCCACCACCTCGGCATACTCCACCCGCGCCAGGGGCTCCGCGTCCAGCACCTGCCGCATCCGCCCGCGGACGGCGTCGCCCCGGCGCTCGCCCCCGGCGACCGCCTCTTCGGCGGCGCGGAGGGAGCGGTGGAGCACCGCCGCCGCCCGCCGCTCTTCCGCCGAGAGATAGGCGTTGCGGGAGGACAGGGCGAGGCCGTCCGCCTCGCGGATGGTCGGCGCGGGGACAATCTCGACCGGCACGTGGAGATCGCGCACCATCTGCCGCACCACCGCGAGCTGCTGGGCGTCCTTCTCGCCGAACACCGCGAGGTCGGCCCGCACCAGGTTGAACAGGGCGCAGACCACGGTGGCCACGCCGCGGAAGTGCCCCGGCCGGCAGGCCCCTTCGAGCCCCTCGGCGGCGCCGCCGGGCTCGACGAAGGTGGCGTTCCCCGGCGGATACATCGTCTCGACGTCCGGCAGGAAGAGGAGGCCGCAGCCCGCCTCCTCCAGCATCGCCGCGTCCGCCTCCGGCTGGCGGGGATAGCGGTTGAAGTCCTCGTGGGGACCGAACTGGGCCGGGTTGACGAACACCGAGGCCACGACCCGGGTCCCCCGTTCCCGGGCGAGCCTCACGAGGGACAGATGTCCCGCGTGGAGCGCGCCCATGGTGGGCACGAACCCGATCCGCTCTCCCGCCGCCCGCCAGGCGTCGACCGCCCGGCGCAGCTCGTCGACCGTCCGCGCGATGATCATGGCTCGATGATCATCCGTAGAGCTTGGCCGGCTCATCGGCCGGCCGCGGAGCGCCGCCGCCATAGCCCTCCTCGGGCGAGGGGAAGCGGCCGGCGCGCACGTCGTCGGCGTAGCGCGCGATCGCCTCGCGGGAGAGCTTGCCGAGCTCGGCGTAGCGCCGCACGAAGCGGGGCGCGATCCGCTCCTCCATCCCCAGGAGATCGTGGTAGACGAGCACCTGGCCGGTGCAGCCGGCCCCGGCGCCGATGCCGAGGGTGGGGATCGAGAGCCGCCGGGTGACCTCGGCGGCGAGGTCCGACGGCACGCACTCGAGGACGAGCGAGAAGGCGCCCGCCGCCTCCGCCTCCTCGGCGGCCTGGAGGATCGGCTCGCGCGCCGAGTCCCCCCGCCCCTGGACCTTGAAGCCGCCCAGGCGGTGGACCGACTGCGGGGTGAGCCCCAGGTGGGCCATCACCGGCACCTCGGCGCGGGTGAGGGCGGCCACCATCTCGGGGCGGTGCCCCTCGATCTTGACCCCCTGCGCTCCCGCCTCCTTGACGAAGCGGATGGCGTTGGCCACCGCGTGGTCTATCCCTAAGTGGAACGAGCCGTAGGGCATGTCGGCCACCAGCAGGGAGCGCTTCACCCCCCGCCGGACGGCCTTGGTGTGATGGATCATCTCGTCCATCGTCACCGACAGCGTGTCGGGGTGGCCCAGCACCACCATGGCGAGCGAGTCGCCCACCAGGATGATGTCCACTCCGGCCGCGTCGGCCGTGCGCCCCTGCGGGAAGTCGTAGGCGGTCACCATCACCAGGCGATCGCCGCGCTCGGGTGCCGCCGCCACCCAGGGGACCGTGACGCTCTTCGGTTCACCAGCCATCCGAAGCTCCTTTCCTAGGTCCGTTTTGGTCCAGACAAATGCAAAAAGCCCTTCCGCTGGCAAGAGACGGAAGGGCCTCGGGCGGGGCCCGCGGGTTCGCGGCCTCAGGGCGAGAGGTGTGAGGTGGCTGTCCCCGCCGGGGGATCAGGCCCTCGCTCGCCGTGCCGCGCCGCAGGGGGCGCTGTGCTCCGTCTCAGTCCCGCGTCAGCGGGATCCAAGCGGTTGGAAGTACTCGGTCCCCTTGATGGGCTTCGACAGGCGGTGCAGCAGCTCGTCGAAGTCCTCGGGCCGCTGGGGGAAGTTGAGATGCCTCGTATCCACCACCAGCAGCGGCGACCGGCTGTAGTAATGATAGTAGTGATTGTACGCGTCAATCAACTCCGCCAGATATTCCTCGGCGATCGTCTTCTCGATGTTGCGCGCCCGCTTGCGGATGCGGTCCATGCAGGTGCCCACGTCGGCCACCAGGTAGAGCACCAGGTCGGGCACCGGCACCTGCGGCTCCAGGAGGGCGTAGAGCTTGTCGAACAGCATCAGCTCGTCGTCGGTGAGGTTGAGGTAGGCGAAGATCCGGTTCTTCCAGAAGGTGTAGTCGGAGACCAGCACGCGGTCGAACAGGCCGCGCTGGGCCAGCTCGCGCTGCTGCTTGAAGCGGGAGAGGAGGAAGTAGAGCTCGGTCTGGAAGGCGGCGCCCGGGCGGTCCTGGTAGAAATCCCCGAGGAAGGGGTTGTCCACGTCCTCGAGGATCTTCACCCCCTCGAACCTGCGGGTCAGCATCTCCACCAGCGTGGTCTTGCCGACGCCGATCGGGCCGTCGACCGCCAGGTAGTGGAAACCGAGGGTGTCCGGCTTCAAGGGGCGGGAGCCGCCGCGGCGTCCATCGCGGGGGCCGCGGAGGCCGGGGCGATGGGGTTGTACAGCGTGTCGCGCTCGACCGGCACGAACCCCGCCTCGCGCACGATGCGCTCGAGCTCCGGCCGGGTGAGCTGCTGCGACGTGCCGGCGCCGGCCATGTGGTAGATCTTCTCCTCGACGATCGTGCCGTCCAGGTCGTCGGCGCCGAAGCGCAGCGCCACCTGGGCCAGCTTGGGGGTCACCATCACCCAATAGGCCTTGATGTGGGGGATGTTGTCGAGCACCAGCCGGGAGGTGGCGATGTGGCGCAGGTCGTCCACCCCGGTGGTGTGGTACTTCAGGCCCATGTAGTTGTTCTCGGGGTGGTAGGCGAGCGGGATGAAGGCGTTGAAGCCGCCGCTCTCGTCCTGCAGGGCGCGCAGGCGCAGCAGGTGGTCCACCTTGTGCTCCGGCCGCTCGACGTGGCCGTAGAGCATGGTGCAGTTGCTCTTGATCCCCATCCGGTGGGCCACGCGGTGGACCTCGATCCACTCCTCGGCGTCGAGCTTGCCGTCGCAGATGATCTCCCGCACCTCGGGGTGGAAGATCTCGGCGCCGCCGCCCGGCAGCGATCCCAGGCCCGCGTCGCGCAGCCGCCGCAGCACCTCTTCGATCGACAGCTTCTCGCGCTTGGCGAACCAGCCGATCTCGATGGCGGTGAAGGCCTTGAGGTGGGCGTCGGGGAAGCGCTGCTTCAACCCCCGGAGCATCTCCTCGTACCAGGCCATCGAGAGGTCCGGGTGCAGGCCGCCCACGATGTGGAACTCGGTGACCGCGTTCCCCCCCTGGTCGGCGGCGTGGGCGTAGACATCCTCGTGGCTCATCTCCCAGGCGTGGGCCTCGCCCTTCATCGCCGCGAAGCTGCAGAACTTGCAGTTGTAGGTGTAGACGCAGACGTTGGTCGGGTTGATGTGCCGGTTGACGTTGAAGTAGGTGACGTCGCCGTTGATCCGCCGGCGCACCGTGTCGGCCAGCCGGCCGAGATGGAGGATGTGCGGCGTGGTGAAGCAGGTCAGGGCATCCGCCGCGTCCAGGCGCACGCCGTCGCGCACCTTGGCGGCGATGTCTTGCAGAGGCTGAGGAAAGGCCTCGGGGTGGATCGGAGTCATGGTTTCTTGCATCGCTTCTTTCATCAGGAAGCCAGTATATCAAGGGCGGTCGCGGCGAAGAGCCAGACCGACAGCGCTCCGTTGGCGGTGAAGAAGGCGCCGTTGAGGCGCGACAGGTCCCCCGGCCGCACCACCCAGTGCTGGTAGGCGATCAGCAGCAGGCACCCCGCCCATCCCACCCAGTAGGCGGCTCCCAGCCCCTGGGGGTAGGCCCCGGGGAGGAGCGCCAGGAAAGTCAGCGTCAGCACGTGGAGGGCGCCGGAGATCCAGAGCGCTCCCACCACCCCGAAGCGGGCGGGGATCGAGAAGAGCCCCGTCCGGCGGTCGAAGTCCACGTCCTGGAGGGCGTAGAGGATGTCGAACCCGGCGGTCCAGGTGAGCACCACGCCGGCGAGGAGCAGCGGGGTGGCCTGGACGTCCCCCCGCACCGCGATCCAGGCGCCGAGCGGCGCGCCGGCCAGCGAGAGTCCCAGCACCAGGTGGGCGGCCCAGGTGAACCGCTTCGTATAGGAGTAGAGGAAGAGGATGGCGAGCGCCACCGGGGTCAAGGCGAACGCCAGCGGGTTGAGCTCCCAGGCGGCGAGCGCCAGCAGGGCGGCGCTGGCCAGGATGAAGGCGGCGACCGCCGCGGGGGTCACCAGCCCCGCCGGCAGGGCGCGCCCGGCCGTCCGCGGGTTGGCGGCGTCGATCCGGCGGTCCACCAGGCGGTTGAACGCCATGGCGGCACTCCGCGCGCCCACCATGGCGACCACGATCCAGCAGACCGTCCGCCAGGAGGGCCACCCGCCGGCGGCGAGCAGCATCCCCAGGAAGGCGAACGGCAGGGCGAAGAGCGTGTGCTCGATCTTGATCATCTCGAGCACGGTCGAGAGCGTGCGCAGCGGTCGCATGTTGGTGGATTGTAGGGTAGGGACGGTTCCCCGCCACTACCCTCCTGGATGAACGGGAGAGATCGAGGCGCCTACCGCTCCTGCACGCCGAGCAGCCGGAGCGGCTGCGGGCTGTAGCTCTCGACGTTGAGCGTGCCGTTGGTCAGGCTCACCTTGGCGGCCTGGAAGAACTGCCCGTCCCCCTTGCCGTTGCGGTCGAGCTTGAACTCGATGTAGGAGAACGGATAGTCCACGGTGCGGGTGTTGTTGATCACCTCGCGCTGGGAGATGGGCCGGTCGATCATGATCCGGACCACCCGGCCGTCGGGGGTCTCCCGCGAGCGGGCCGCCGCGATCGGGTAGCCGAGGCCGCCGCCGACGCGGATGTAGCCGACCTCGTCGTTCCACAGGGCGTCGCGCAGGGCCTCCGGCCCTTTCTGGCCCAGGATGCCGGTCAGCCGCTGGACCTCGGCGTCGGACGAATAGTGGTCGATGTGGATGACGACCGGCGCCGTGGTCCCGCTGCGCCGCCCGAAATGCCCGGCGGGAGCCACCAGGTTGGCCATGAACTGATCCCCGTGGTCTCCCCGGGGCTGCTGGGCGAAGGTGGTCGCCGACGCGACGAGCGTCAGGGCGAGGGTGAGCAACACTGTCCTGAACAGTGCGGTACGAGTTCTCTGATGCATGATGTAACTCCTTGGAGAAGAGAAAGACCGCGCCACTGCGCAGCCTCTCATCATGCAAAACACGAACCGGGTGGGCCGCTCTTCCCGGGCGGCCCATCCGGCGTTCAGGCGGGGTTCGACCTACCGGTTGTAGGGCGGCCGGTAGCCGTTGTCACGGTTGTCACGATCATGGCCGTCATGGTTGTCGCCGCCGCCGTTGCGGTCATAGCGGTCCTGGCCGTGGTTCCAGTCGCGGTCGTGGCCCCAGGTGCCGTAGTAGCCGGAGCGATGGCCATAGAAGCCGCCCAGCTCGTTCATCAGGGTGTAGATCCGCTCCATGCCGCTGTCGATGTAGGGCCGGGGCGCGATCCGGCGCAGCGACCGCTCCGTGCTCTGAAAAGCGCGCTCGAGGTCCGCGAACTCGTCGGCGCTGCGGCGGGGGTCCCGGGACCTCTCCACCTGGTCGTGGAAGCGGGCGGCCGCCATGTTGAGCCGGTTCAGGGAGTCGATCGTCCGCGCCTCCGACCGATCAGGGCGGCGGTTGTTGTGCCCGAACTGGCGGCGGATCTGGGTGGCCGTCGCGTCGATCTCGTGAGCGATCGCGGAGGCGCGGTCCAGGTGGCCGGCGTCGGGATAGGCATGATGATAGCCCTGGCGGCCGTCGCCATCGTGGCCGTTGCGGTCCTGGCCGTCCTGGGAACGGTCATGGTGGTCGTCGTACCCCTGCGCCTGGAGAACGGGGGCAAGCGAGAGAGCCAGGATGGCCGTGGCAAGCACTGTCGTATGTCGTCTCATGGTGAGCTCCTCCTTTGCTAGACGCCTACCTTTGGGTAAGGCGGATCTTCTACTGGTTGTAGGGCGGCCGGTAGCCGTTGTCGTTGTGGTTGTCGTTGTGGTTGTCGTACCGGCGGGGGTCGTAGCCGTTGTCGCCATGGTAGCCACGATGATCCCGGTCATGGTCATACCGGGGGTGGCCCCAGGTTCCGTAGTGACCGGTGCGGTGGCCGTAGTAGCCCGCCAGCTCGTTCATCAGCGTGTAGATCCGTACCATGCCGCGGTCGACATAGGACCGGCGCGGGGTCTGGCGCAACGCCAGCACGGCGTCGTTGAAGGCGTCCTCCAGGGCCGCGAAGTCGCGAACGGTGTGACGCGGGTTGTCCTGGTTGCTCTCGACCTCATCGTGGAAATGGGCGGCGCGGTCGTTGAGCGCGTGCAGATACTCCATGGCCTGGGCCTCGGCCTCGTTCGGGCGGCGGTTGTTGCGCTCGAACTGGCGGTGGATATAGGTGGCCGTCTCGTCGATCGCGTGCGCCAGCTCGGAGACCCGGTCGATATGCTCGGCGTCCGGATAGCGGTCGTTCTGGTACTGGTTCTGGTCCCGGTTCTGATCCCGGTTCTGGTACTGGCCCTGGGGCTGGTATTGGCCCTGGTCCTGATAAGGACGCTGGTCCTGGGGCTGGTACTGGGGCTGGTACTGGCTCTGGTCCTGAGGATGGTTCGGGTCCTCTGGCGGGTGCGCGTACCCCTGCGCCTGGAGGGCGGGGGCGAGCGCGAGAGCCAGGATGCTCGTGGCGAACAGTGTCGTATGGGGTCTCGATGGTGAGCTCCTCCTTGGATAGATCGAGACTTCGATTCTCGTCGTCTGACGCAGATCTATAGAGCAAGGGCGATGCCAGAAGATCAATGGGTTGAAGGCAAACGAGTTAGGGATACTCCCAGGAGAAGGAGCCCACGGAATGTCCTCTGCGGAGGACGTCGGACGTTGCCGTCCTCAATTTATCCTCCGCGGACGGCGCTCCATCTCCGGCGGCGACGGTCTTTCTCCCGGGACGGCGGTCCGCCGGCCGGGGAGACAGACCATCTCCCGGGATGGCGCTCCGTCGTCGCTGGAGAATTTCCGTCGCCGCCGGAGACGGACCGTCTCCTGGGACGGCGGTCCGCCGGCGCTGGAGAATTTCCGCCGTCCGTGGAGAATTTCCGGCGTCCCGGGAGATGAACGGCCGCCGCCGGAGGATTTTTCTCTACCGGCCGGGGGGTTTTGGGCCGGCCGGCGGCGCCGCTTTATCGGGCGGCGGCGGACCCTGCGGGTTGTACTCCCACCGCCAAGGCAGCCGCGTCTCTCCGAAGACCTAGGTGACCAGCGCGGGGTAGACGGCCACACCGAGCGCGCTGCTGGACAGCAGGGTGAGCGACTTCCAGCGCGGATCGCCGGCGAGCTCGGCGTACTTCGGATAGTCCGGCAGCGGCTTCCAGCCGGCGGATCGCGAGCCCGCGGCCTGCCGCGCCGGCGGACGTCGCGGCGCCCAGGAGCGTCAGGGACAGCATCAGGAACAGCCTCTGGAACCGGCCGGTTCGCATCACGATCTCCTGAAGGCTTGCATGGATGTCTGAATGGACCTTTGAAAATTCAGCTCCACCGCAGCCCCGGCTCCCCCGGCTCGGCGAGGCCGAAGCGGTCGAGGACCCGCAGGGTGTAGTGGTCGAGGAAGCGGCCGAGGTCCTCGCCGCCGATGTAGAAGGCGGGGACGGGGGGCAGGATCACCGCGCCGGCGTAGATCAGGCGGCGCATGTTCTCGATGTGGACCAGGCTGTAGGGGGTCTCGCGGAACCCGAGCACCAGAGGCCAGCGCTCCTTGAGCGCCACCGCCCCGGCGCGGTGGACGAGAGTGCGGGCCGAGCCGGTGGCGAGGGCCCCGAGGGTGCCGGCGCTGCAGGGGAGGACGACCGCGCCGGTGAGCCGGTAAGAGCCGGAGGCGACCGGCGCGTCGAGCTCGTTGTCGCGGTGGACCACCACCTTGGCGCGCTGGTCGCCGGTGAGCCCGGCGGCGTCGAGGAGGTCGGCGCCGCCGGTCTTCTCCGGCCCCAGCTCATGGCGGAGCACCTGGCTCGCCCCCGCCGAGACCACCAGATGGATGCGCTCGATCTCCGGATGAGCGGCGAGCCGCCCCAGCACGTGCCGGGGGAGCAGCATCCCCGAGGCGCCGGAGACGAGGAGGGCGAGGCGGTGGGCCATGGGAAAGATCCTATTACGGAGGAGTCAGCCGCAGATGGGCTCGGCGAGCGGAACCCGCGATCCGGGGCCAGACGTCCGGGTGGGCGATGTCGTAGTCCAGGACCAGCTCCAGAAGATCCATCTCGACCCGATCGTTGAGAACGATGCAGATCGAGCCCGCCTGCCGGCCGCGCCAACGGATTCCCTGAATTTCAGGATAGCGGTCGTAGAACGCTCGCGACCATTCCTGGCAGGCCGAGGAGTCCATCTCGGTTCCGATCCGCTGGTCGAGCCTGAAGGCACGGGCCGCGACTCCGACGAGGTCCAGCACCTTGAGGGAGAGTCGTGGGCTCGCGACGCAGATCCGCCGTCCCGAGCCCCGATCGAGGAAACCCGAGTCCCCAAAGGCCTCCGACACCGCTCCGATCAGCGACGTTGCCGCGTACCACACTGATCGATCCACATGGAGTCTCGGAGGAGGCGGGTGGTGATCAAAGCGCATGCCGGGCAGAGGCCCGTAGGAGCGCTGCCGGTTCCAGGGTCCGTGGACGGGATCGTAGAAGCGGACGAGCCGGCTCCCGGGCTCCAACTCGTGCGCGGGAGGATTGGCGGGCAGTGCCCGCGGAGGGGGAGGAAGGCTCAAGGCATGAGGCTTTGCTCCCAAGCCAGTTGGATCACCGGCTCGGAGCGATGGCGCCGGAGCAGCTCGACGGGAGGGAGCCCCCCCAGCCGCTCCGCGGGCTTGAGGAGCCAGAAAGCGGCGCCCGCGGGCGAGAGATGGAGGTTCCGAAGAACGTTGTCCAGGCCGGGAAGCACGCCGCCCGGCGAGTCCGGCTCGAACTGCCAACGAGGATAGCGCCATTGACTTCCCACCCGGAGGGCCAGGAGCCGGCCATCCCGACGCAGCCGCTCGATCGACTGCCGGGACCGGCCGATCAGCGTTGCGGCCTCGGCGGCGCTGATGGAATCCTTCAGGAGGGTCTCGCGATGGGCCTGCATCTCCGACTCGGCCCATAGCATCGCCTCCACGGCTTCCGAGGGGCTCATCGGATCGTCGACCTCGGCCAGGGGATCATCGTCTCCAGCCTTCTGGACCGTCCGGATGGCGCTCACGATCCCGCGCGAAAGGGAAGAGCGCTTCTTGAGGGAGGCGCCGGTGCGCGCGAGATCGAGCAGAGAATCGACAACCTTCAGCTCGTCCTGCGAGAAGGATTGTGACGCGCGCACCGCCGTTTTCAGTCGTT
>CAWCIU010000013.1:0-8381 GCA_963795735.1 uncultured Acidobacteriota bacterium
CGCTCCTTCCCCGGCCCTTCCTTGACACTCCCCGAGGGGGGTCAATACACTGCCCGGACGCCCGGGACACCGCTCCGCGCGCCTTCACATTCCTCGCCCATCCAATGAGCTCCCACGCGCCTCTCGACCTCGACCTTCAGCAGCACACGCTCGACAACGGCCTGCGGGTCGTCCTCGGCCGCGCCGCCTCCCTGCCGCTCACTGCGGTCAACCTCTGGTACCACGTCGGCTCGAAGAACGAGCGCCCCGGGCGCACCGGGTTCGCCCACCTGTTCGAGCACATGCTGTTCCAGGGCAGCGCCAACGTGCGCACCAACGAGCACTTCCGCTACGTCCAGCAGGTGGGCGGCGTGGCCAACGGCTCGACCTGGTACGACCGCACGAACTACTACGAGACCGTCCCCGCCCATCACCTCGACCTCGCCCTCTGGCTGGAGTCGGACCGCATGGGCTTCTTCCTGCCGGCGCTCACCCAGGAGAACCTCGACACCCAGCGCGGCGTGGTGATGAACGAGCGCCGGCAGCGGGTGGAGAACCAGCCCTACGGCCAGGCCGGCGAGCGGCTCAACGAGCTGCTCTACCCCGAGGGGCACCCCTATCACTGGCCGGTGATCGGCTACATGGACGACATCGCCGCCGCCACCCTGGACAAGGTGCAGGCGTTCTTCCGCACCTATTACACCCCGAACAACGCGGTGATCTCCGTGGTGGGGGACATCGTGCCCGAGGAGGCGCTGGAGCGCGTCGCGGCCTGGTTCGGGGAGATCCCGCCGGGCCCGCCGGTGCCGCCGGTCGTCCCCCCGCTCGTTCCCCCCGGCGGCGAGCGCCGGGCGGTGCTGCCCGACGACGTCCGGCTCCCCCGCGTCTACCTGGGCTTCCGCGCCCCGGCCTACGGCCAGCGGGCCTGGTACACGGCGGACCTGCTGGCGGCGGTGCTCGCCGGGGGCAAGTCGAGCCCGCTCTACCGCGACCTGGTCTACGGACGCCAGATCGCCCAGGACGTCGGCGCCTCGGTGGGGCCCTACGAGTGCGGCGGGACTTTCCTGGTGGTCGCCACCGCCCGGCCCGGCGTCTCCGCCGAGGAGCTGGAGGAGGCGCTGCTGGGCCACCTCGCCGCCGCGGCCGCCACACCGCCCGGTCCGGACGAGATGGAGCGGGCGCGCAACCGCATGCTGACCGACTACTACGGCGGCCTCCAGAAGCTGGACACCCTGGCGGACCTCCTCTCCCAGTTCGCCACCTATTTCGACGACCCCGCGGGCGCCCTGACCGAGTCCGACCGCTATCTCGACATCACCCCGGAAGAGCTGGCCGGCTACGCGGCGGACTGGTGCGCCGAGCCGCAGCGGGTGGTGGTCTCCGTCGTGCCACGGAAGGCGGACTGATGGCGGCAGGACGTCCGCGGGCCGACCGCTCGGCCGCTCCCCCGTCCCGGGAGATCCGCGCCTTTCAGTTCCCGCCCGTCCTGCGCGCCCGCCTGGGCCACGGCCTCGAAGTGGTGGCGGCGCGCCTGCCCGGCCCGCCGCTGATCAGCCTGGAGATCGTCACCCCCGCGGGAGCGCAGCACGACCCGGAGGGGCGGGCGGGGATCGCCACCCTCACCGCTTCGGTGCTCGACGAGGGGACGGTCCACCGCTCCGCGATGGAGATCGCGGCCACCGCCGAGCGGCTGGGCGGCTACTTCGTCACCGGCGCCGACTGGGACGTCGGTTATCTGGCGACCGGGCTGCTGTCGAGCCACGGCCGGGAGGCCCTGGAGCTGCTGGCCGAGGTCATCGCCTCCCCGACCTTTCCCGAGGGCGAGGTCGAGCGGCTCCGCCGGCAGCGGATCGCCGAGATCCAGCGGCGCTACCAGGACCCGGGAGCGCTCGCCGACGACCGCCTGCTGCGCGAGATCTATCACGGCACCCCCTATGCCTTTCCGATCGCCGGCACCGAGGAGAGCATCGCCGGTCTCGACCGCGAATCCCTGCTGGAGTTCTACCGCGGCCACTACGGTTTCGCGGGCTCGACTCTGATCGCGGTGGGGGACTTCGATCCCGAGGAGCTGCTGCGCCAGGCCGAGGCGGCTTTCGGCGCGGCCGGCCCGCCGGGACCGGCGCCCGCCCGGCCGGAGATCCGGCCCACTCCGCAGAGCGGGATCTCGATCCACATCGTGGACCGTCCGGGCGCCTCCCAGGCGGAGCTGCGGCTGGGCCACGTGGGCGTGCCCCGCACCCATCCGGACCACACCCCCCTCTCGGTGCTCAACTCGCTGCTCGGCGGCAAGTTCACCAGCCGGATCAATCTCAACCTGCGCGAGCGTCACGGCTACACCTATGGGGCGACCAGCCGCTTCAGCCCGCGGCTGGGGCCGGGGCCGTTCAGCGTCAACGCGGCGGTCGAGACGGCCGCGGCGGGGGCTTCGGCCCGCGAGGTCCTCTTCGAGCTGCGGCGGGTCCGCGAGTCCCTGGTCGAGCCCGACGAGCTCGACGAGACCCGCGGCTACATGGTGGGAGTCTTCCCCTACAGCCTGCAGACCATCGGCGACGTCAGCCGCCGCCTGGAGACGCTGACCGTCTTCGGCCTGCCGGACGATTACTACACGCGCTATCTGGAGAAGGTCGCCACGGTCACCCGCGAGGAGGTCCAGGAAGCGGCGCGCCGCCATCTGGATCCGGAGCGGATCGTGGTGGTGGCGGTAGGACCCGCCGAGGTCCTGGAGCCGCAGTTCGAGGGGATGGGGCCGGTGACCGTCTGGTCGCCGGAGGGGAAGCTCCGGGCGGCGCGGCCGGTCGTCCAGCAGACAATCTAGTTGAGATCGGCGGTCAACTGCGTCGGCCCGGACAGGTGGATCTCCAGGGACCGGGAGCTCCCGCCGGATAAGTTGCCGGTCATCTGCTTCACCTGAGCCGGCTTGCCGGCGGCCGAGACGTGAACCCGGAAGTGGACGGAGCCGGCCGGGACCGTCAGGACCTTGGTGCTGTCGTGCGGCTCTTGATTGTGGCGGAAGATCGCGCCGAATCCGTTGCGCGACCCGAAGTTGTCCCGCCAGACCTCCTGATCATTGACCCAGATGATCAGCGACCCTTCCGAGGGCTCGGAATGGAAGTGGACCCGCACCGTGGCCGTCGTCGGCGCGACCGCGGGCGCGTTCGGCCGGGCCGGCTGCGCCTCCGAAAGAGCCGGCATGGCGGCGGCCTGCTGGTCGGTGCGGCGCGGCGTCCGGGGGTTGGCCGGCGCCGGGCGCTTGTTCTTCTTGGTCAGGCCCTCCTGCGCCTTGGCCAGAAACGCCTTCGCGTCGACGTTCTCCGAGTCCATGATCAGGACTCCGCCGGCCATACTGGCCGCGGCCTCATAGTTCTTGGCCTCGAGAGCCTGCTTCGCGCCCTGGAGCCCGAAATCGATCTGCTGCCCCAGGTTGACCACCGGCTGCTGCGGGATCTGGCTCTTCGCCTCCGCCGTCCGCCGCATGCTCTGGATTCCCCTTCTCCCGGGAGCGATCAGGTCGGCCTGATGGAAGAGGGCCGCGGCTCCCAGCCAGTTGCCCCGGACCCGCTCGTCGCTTCCTTGATGGAGCAGGGCCAGGACCAGGGCGCGCTTGGAATCCTCCTTCGCGTCGCGCTGCTTGCCGCTGGGCAGGGACCTCGCCCAGAGCAGCAGCGCCACTCCGAGGAGGAGCGCGAGCGCCAGGGTGATCCCCGCCACCGCCAGCAGCCGCCGCGGCGAGGGCCGGCGGCGCGGCGGGGTCAGCACCGGCAGCTCGGTGGCCACGGTGTCCGACAGGTCGGGGGATTCGGGTCCGGCGGCGAACGCGGAAGGAGCCGTCGCGGAGGGTGGCGGCGGCAGGGGCGGCGGCAGCACCATCGTCGACGACAGGCTCTGGGTCTCGTTGCAGCTCGTCGGGGCGGACGCTAGCCGTCTCGACGGCTTGGCGCAGGTCCTCCACCATCTCCTTGGCCCGCTGGTAGCGCCGGCCGGGATCCTTCTCCAGGGCCTTGGCGAGGACCCGGTCCACCCCCGGCGGGAGATCCCGCACGTACTCCCGCGGCGGGGTGAAGTGGTCGTAGACGATGCGGTGGCTCACCACCGTCAGGTTCTCGCCCTGGAACGGCTTGTGACGGGTGAGCATCTCGTAGAGCACGACGCCGAGCGAGAAGAGGTCCGCCCGGTGGTCGACCTCCTTGCCCTGGATCTGCTCGGGCGCCATGTAGTTCGGCGTGCCGAGGAGCTGCCCCTCCTGGGTGAGGTTGGAGCTTTCGAGCCGGGCGATGCCGAAGTCGGTGATCTTCACCCGGTTTTCGGTGGTGATCAGGATGTTTGCCGGCTTGACGTCGCGATGGATCACCCGGTTGGCGTGCGCGTAGTCGAGCGCGTCCCCCACCTGGGAGATGATGTCGAGCGCGGTCGCCAGCGACATCGGCTGCTCCCCCTGGAGCAGCAGCTTCAGGTTGGTGCCGCGCACGTACTCCATGGCGATGAAGGCGAGTCCCTCGCCGCTCGCCTCGACCACGTCGTGGATGGTGACGATGTGGGGATGGGTGAGGATGCCAGCGCTCTGCGCCTCGCGCATGAAGCGGATGCGGAACTGCTCCAGCTCCTGATCCTTGATCGAGTAGCCGATGCGGAAGGTCTTGAGCGCCACCAGCCGGCCGATCAGCGGGTCGCGGGCGAGGAAAACCACACCCATGGCGCCCTTGCCGATCTCGTCGACGATCTCGTAGCGGCCAAGCTTGGTCGGAGTCAGGGGAAGCATGTCGATAGCGCTTTTTCGCGACGCCATTCTAGGCCCGCTCCGGCTTCCGAGTCAAACGGGCCGGGCAGGTAAGTGCTAGTCTTTTTTACAGTTAGGGGGAAAATCTGGGGGTGGCCGGGCGAGCCGCCCCGGGAGCGGCCCTGTGGTATATTCGCGCCCTTGATCTCAAGCTCTTGAAGGAGGTCGACGATGCAGGTGGAGAGCCCGGACAAAATCCGCAACGTGGCCGTGGCGGGCCACAACGACACCGGCAAGACCACTCTCGTAAGCGCGCTCCTCTACGCCGGCGGCGTCACCACCCGCCTGCACCGGGTCGAGGACGGCAACACCCTGACCGACTTCGACCACGAGGAGGTCGAGCGCAAGATCTCGATCGGCCTCGCCCCCTGCTTCGTCCCCTGGCAGCAGCACAAGATCAACCTCATCGACTGCCCCGGCTACGGCATCTTCTTCACCGAGACCCAGCAGGGCCTGCGCGCCGCCGACGCGGCGCTGCTCTGCGTCAACGGCGTGGCCGGCGTCGAGGTCAACACTGAGAAGGTCTGGAAGGCGGCCGAGGAGTTCGAGCTGCCGGTGATGGTGAACCTCACCAAGATGGACCGCGACCGCGCCGACTTCAACCGCGCGCTCGAGGGGCTGCACCACCGGTTCGGCCGCTCGGTGCTGCCGGTCCAGATCCCGATCGGCCAGGAAGCGGGCTTCACCGGCGTCGTCGACCTGGTGAGCCAGAAGGCCTACACCTTCACCCGCGACGGCAACGGCAAGGCCACGGCGGTCGACATCCCGGCGAACCTGAAGGAGGAGGTCGAGGCCCACCGCGCCCGGCTGGTCGAGGCGGTGGCCGAGACCGACGACAAGCTGATGGAGGGCTTCTTCGAGAGCGGCACGATCGCCCAGGAGGACCTGGTGGCCGGCCTGCGCCGCGCCATCCTCCGCCGCCAGATCTTCCCGCTCACCCTCTCCGCCGGCGGCCACGGCATCGGCCCCGCGGCGCTGCTCGACACCTTCCTCGGCCTGCTCCCCTCCCCCGCCGAGCGGAATCCCTTCCCGGCGAAGAACCTGGGCGGCGAGGACCTCGGGCTCGCCGCCGATCCCGCCGGCCCGCTGGCCGTCCACGTCTTCAAGACCCTCTCCGACCCGTTCACCGGCAAGGTCTCGATCCTGCGCGTCGTCTCCGGCACCCTCCCCGCCGACTCCACGGTCTGGAACGTCCGCGCCGAGGAGACCGAGCGGCTCGGCCACCTGACGGTCCTCCAGGGCAAGCAGGGGGTGAACGTCCCGCGCCTGATCGCCGGGGACATCGGCGGCGTCGCCAAGCTCAAGCTCTCGGTCACCGGCGATACGCTCGGCGCCAAGGAGCGGCCGGTCCGGCTCGCCTGGATCAACGTCCCCGAGGCGGCCATGGCCTTCGCCGTCGAGCCGAAGTCGAAGGGGGACGAGGAGAAGATCGGCGACGCCCTGCACCGTTTGATGGACGAGGACATCTCGCTCCACGCCGGGCGCGATCCCGAGACCCACGAGCACCTGCTCTCCGGCAACGGCCAGCTCCACATCGAGATCGCCGTCGCCAAGCTCAGGCACCGCTTCCACGTCGACGTCCTCCTCCATCCGCCGAAGGTGCCCTACCGTGAGACCATCGGCAAGCCCGCCGACGGGCACGGCCGCCACAAGAAGCAGACCGGCGGCCGCGGCCAGTTCGCCGACTGCAAGATCAAGATCGAGCCGCTGCCGCGCGGCGAGGACTTCAGCTTCGCCGACGAGATCTTCGGTGGCGCCATCCCTCACAACTACCGGCCGGCGGTCGAGAAGGGGATCCAGGACGCCCGGCGCCGCGGCTACCTCGCCGGTTACCCGGTGGTCGACTTCAAGGTGCGCCTGCTCGACGGCCAGTACCACGACGTCGACTCCTCCGAGATGGCGTTCAAGATCGCCGGCTCTCTCGCCTTCAAGGACGCCATGGCGAACGCCCGGCCGACCATCCTCGAGCCGGTGATGAGAGTGGACATCACCACCACCGAGGAGTTCACCGGCGACATCATGGGCGACCTCTCGCACCGGCGCGGCCGGCCGCAGGGCATGGACGCGGTCAACGGCAACCAGATCATCAAGGCCCTGGTGCCGATGTCCGAGATGCTGGACTACGACCGCATCCTGCGCGCCATGACCCAGGGGCGGTCCAGCTTCCACATGGAGTTCTCGCATTACGAGGAGGTCCCCAAGCTGGTGCAGGACAAGCTCGTCGCCGAGGCCCAGAAGCACCGCCAGGAAGAGCACGAGTAGGCGATCCGGCCGGACGTTGTACAATCTCCAGCCCCGGGCGCCCGGTCGGACGCCCGGCTTCCATCTCGAATATCTCGAAAGACCACGGGAGATCGAACCTTGATCCAAGCGTCTCAACTGCGCACCGGCATGTGCATCCTGTTCGAAGGGGACATCTGCCGCGTGATGACTTCGCACCACGTAACGCCCGGAAACCTGCGCGGCTTCGTCCAGGCCAAGATGCGCAACCTGCGCAACGGCAACAGCTTCGAGCACCGCTTCAGCTCCACCGAGAAGGTCGAGCGGGCGATCCTCGACACCCAGCCGATGGAGTTCCTCTACTCCGACCCCTCGGGCCACCACTTCATGAACCAGGACAGCTACGAGCAGGTCACCCTCGACGCCGAGGTCCTCGGCGACTCCATGCTCTACCTGCTGCCCAACACGGTCATCCAGATCGACTTCTACGACGAGAAGGCGGTGGGGATCGAGCTGCCGAACACGGTGACCCTCGAGGTCGTGGACACCGAGCCCAGCATGAAAGGGGCCACGGCGAGCGCCTCCTACAAGCCGGCCAAGATGGAGACCGGCCTCACCGTCATGGTGCCCCCCTTCATCGAGGTGGGAACCAAGATCCTCATCGACACCCGCGAAAACAAGTACCTGAGCCGGGCGTGAACCCCCAACTGATCGTCGAAGGCCTCACCTGGTTCGTGGTCTTCCTGTTCTCGACCACGCTCCACGAGGCGGGCCACGCCCTGGTCGCATGGAAGCTGGGAGACCCCACCGCCTACGAGGGCGGGCAGGTCTCCCTGAACCCGATCCCCCACATCCGGCGGTCGCCGATCGGGATGGTCCTGGTGCCCCTCGTCACCTTCGCCACCAGCCACTGGATGATGGGCTGGGCGAGCGCCCCCTACGATCCCTCCTGGGCGCACCGCTATCCGAAGCGGGCGGCCCTGATGGCCGCCGCCGGACCCGCCGCCAACCTCCTGCTGGTGATCGTGTCGGGGCTGCTGATCCGGGCCGGGGTCTGGTCCGGGACCTTCTACGCGCCCGACAGCGCGAACTTCACCATGGTGACGGCGGCGGAACCGGGGAGCTGGGCGGCGGCGGCGGTCACGCCGCTATCGATCCTCTTCTCCTCAACCTCCTCCTCTTCACCTTCAACCTGCTCCCCCTGCCGCCGCTCGACGGCAGCGCCATCCTCCCCGGCCTCATGAGCGACGACACGGCCCGGCGCTTCCATCGGCTGCGCCAGCCGATGTTCTCGATGATCGGCCTGTTCGCCGCCTGGCGGGGTTTCCCGCTGATCTCCAGCCCCTTGCAGACCCTGGCGCTCAACCTGCTCTACCGGGGGCCGGATACCATTGAAGGTGAAAGTTTT
>CAWCIU010000014.1:0-7497 GCA_963795735.1 uncultured Acidobacteriota bacterium
TCGAGGTAGTTCGCGCCCGGCAGGCCGGAGAGGCGGGCGGCGTGCTCCCACTCGCGCTCGGTGGGCAGGCGCGCGCCCCGCCAGCGGGCGTAGGCCTCCGCCTCGTAGAAGCTGACGTGGCAGACCGGCTCGTGCGGATCGACGTCGCGGACCCCGGCGAGCGTCCACAGCCGCCAGCGGCCGTCTTCTTCCTCCCAATAAAGGGGGGCCGTCGAGCTCCTGGTCCTTGACCCTGGCCCAGCCGTTGGACAGCCAGAGCAGGGGATTGCGGTAGCCCCCATCGGCGATGAACTCCAGGTACTCGGCGTTGGTGACCAGGCGGTTCATCAACTCGAAACCGTCCAGCCAGGCCTTGTGGACGGGCATCTCGTTGTCCCAGCACCAGCCCCCCTCGACGTTGCCGATCTCCTGGAGCCCGCCCTCGAAAGGAATCCAGCGCGCGGCGGGGGCGGTGGTAGGGGGGCCGCCCTCCGGCGGCGCCGGACGGTACGGCTCGCGCAGCTCGGGGACGTTGCTGCCCAGGATGTGCTTGATCTCGGTGACCAGCAGCTCCTGGTGCTGCTGCTCGTGCTGGATGCCGGTGACGACGAGGAAGCGCAGGCGCTCCAGGTCCTCCTCGGGCGCGGTGCGGATCAGCTCCGCCAGCCGGGCGTCCACCGACTCGCGGAAGCGGTAGACCTCATCGTTGGTCGGCCGGGTGACCAGCCCGCGGTGATCGCGGCGGATGCGGGGGCCGAGCGACTCGTAGTAGGAGTTCATCACAAACTCCAGCCGGGCATCCTCCGGCGAGTAGAGGCCGAACGGCTCGAGGATGTTCTTGGACAGGAACCAGGTCGTGTGCCCCAGGTTCCACCACGGCGGGCTGACGTCCGGCATCGACTGGATGCGGTAGTCCTCGGGATACAGGGGCTGGCAGAGCTCGACGCTCAAGGCGCGCGTCGCGCGAAAGCGGTTCAGCAGCTCGTCTCGGTCGTATTGGTCATCTCGGTCGTGTCGGTCCACGGTACGCCCTCCCGGGGCCATTCTATCCTCCGCCTTCCTCTACAATCCGGCCTTGACGTAAAGGAGGAGCCCATGCCGAAAGCCATCTGGAACGGAAAGGTCATCGCCGAGACGGAGACGTACGAGACGGTCGAGGGGAACGTCTATTTTCCCCGCGCGGCGGTGAAGAGCGAGTATCTGAAGCCGAGCGAAACCCATACGGTCTGCGGCTGGAAGGGGACGGCCAGCTACTACACCCTCGCCGTGGACGGCCAGGAGAACCGCGACGCGGCCTGGTACTACCCGGACCCCAAGCCGGCCGCGGCCGAGATCAAGGACCACATCGCGTTCTGGCGGGGCGTGACGGTGGAGAAGTAGCCCGGTGTCCCTGCTCGACACCCCGCTCACCCGGCAGCTCGGCATCGAGGTGCCGCTGATCTGCGGCGCCATGTACCCGTGCAGCAACCCGGAGCTGGTGGCGGCGGTCTCGGAGGCGGGGGGCATCGGCGTCCTCCAGCCGCTCTCGATGGTCTACGTCCATCGCCACGAATTCGGCGCGGGGATGGAGCTCATCCATGGCCTGACCGCCAGGCCGGTGGGGATGAACGTGATCGTCGAGCGCTCCTCCAGGGTCTACCAGGAGCGCATGGAGCGCTTCGTGGACCAGGCGGTCGAGGCGGGGGTCCGCTTCTTCGTCACCTCCCTCGGCAATCCGCGCTGGGTGGTGGAGAAGGCCCATGCGGCCGGTGGCTTCGTCTATCACGACGTCACCGAGCGGAAGTGGGCGGTGAAGGGGCTGGAGGCCGGGGTGGACGGCCTGATCGCGGTCAACGACCGGGCGGGCGGCCACGCGGGGCCGAAGAGCGCCGGGGCGCTGATCGACGAGCTGGGGGATCTCGGCGTGCCGGTGGTCTGCGCCGGCGGCATCGGCGACGCGGAGGGCTTCGTCCACGCCCTGCGGATGGGCTACGCCGGGGTCCAGATGGGCACCCGCTTCATCGCCACCACCGAGTGCTCCGCCCACGCGGACTACAAGCGGGCCATCCTCCAGGCGGGTGAGGACGACATCGTGCTCACCGATCGGATGACGGGGGTGCCGGTGTCGGTGATCCGCACCCCCTACATCGAGGAGACGGGGACCAGGGCCGGCCCGCTCGCCCGCTGGATGCTGCGCGGCCGCAAGACCAAGCGCTGGATGCGGACGATCTACGGGCTCCAGTCGGTCTGGAAGCTCAAGCGCTCCTCCCTGCGCGCCTTCTCCTACAAGGACTATCTCCAGGCGGGCAAGAGCGTGGCCGGCATCGAGCGGATCGAGCCGGCGGGGGAGATCGTGAGACGGTTCCGGGCGGCGGCAGGCTCTCTCTGTCCCCGAACCGGCCGCGGTGCGCACGGTTAAAGTAGCGGCGGGCGGAAAACCCCACGTATCGTTTCGCTCTGAAAGGAGACAGTCATGGCCAAGCGTCTGACGATTCTCGCGGTCCTCTTGCTGGTCCCGTGCGCCCTGTTCGCCTCCCCGGCCGCCCCGCCGGCGCCGGTCTCCTCGGTGGGCGCCTGCCCGACCGCGGCGGCTCCCGCGGCTTCGGCGACGGTGGATTTCGCGACCTGGCTGAAGAACCAGGACCAGGCTCCCAGGGCCGCCGCGAGCTGCGGCTCCAACTTCTGCACCACCCAGCAGAGGACCCAGTGCAACCAGCGGTGCGGCACCCGCCCCCACGTGGGGCTCCAGTGCTGCACCTCCTCCTGTACCACCATCTGCAACTGCGGCAGCGTGCCGATCGGCTGCTGATCCCTCTGGCCCGTCCGCCCGCCGCACCCTCCCCTTCGTCCAATTTACTCAGCCGTTGTAATTTTTTGGGGGCCGGAGCCGATCCTCCGGGCCGCCTCCCGCCTGCTTCTACTCTGGAGGGCCACGCCCTGGCTCTGGCCCACGTCTTGCTAATGTCGGAGATCGTGCGGTGAAGTTCTCTAGAAACGCAACGGGAGAGAGTACCGATGCGAAATCCGGCGGGTCCATCTGGTCAGCCACGGGGAGGACTTGGTTTGTTCTATCGCGTCGCGAGGAAGGACAGGGCCGCCTGGGCGCTCCTCGGCCTGATGCTGGCTCTCACGGCCGCGGGCTGCCGCACCAAATCCGAAGCGCAGAAGGAGCCGACGCCGAAGGCGACGTCCACCCAGAGCGCCTCGATCGCGGGGGCGCGGGTGGTGGGGCAGGCTCCCGGGCAATCGGTCCCGGATGACGGCCAGTGGCTGATGCCGGCCAAGAACTACGCCAGCACCCGCTACAGCGAGCTCGGCGAGATCAACGCCCAGACGGTCAAGAACCTCAAGGTGGCCTGGACCTTCTCGACCGGCAACACACGCGGCGAGGAGGCGGCGCCGCTCATCGTCGGCAGCACGATGTACGTGGTGGCGCCGTTCCCCAACTTCCTCTACGCGCTCGACCTCGCCAACGCGGGCGCGCTCAAGTGGGTCTACAAGCCGCCGGTGGACAGCTCGGCCCAGGGGGTCGCCTGCTGCGACCAGGTCAACCGCGGCGCGGCCTACGCCGACGGCAAGATCTTCTACAACACGCTCGACGGCCAGACGGCCGCCGTGGACGCCGCGACCGGCAAGGAGGTCTGGCGCACCCCGCTCGGCGACATCAACAAGGGCGAGTCGATCACCATGGCGCCGCTGGTGGTCAAGGGCAAGGTGCTGGTGGGCAACAGCGGCGGCGAGTTCGGCGTCCGCGGCTGGCTGACCGCGCTCGACGCCGGGACCGGCAAGATCGCCTGGAAGGCGTTCACCACCGGCCCGGACAAGGACGTGCTGATCGGCGCCGGCTACCAGCCCTTCTACGCCAAGGAGAAGGGCAAGGACCTCGGCGTCTCCACCTGGCCGCCCGACGCCTGGCGGATCGGCGGCGGTACGGTCTGGGGATGGATCTCCTACGATCCCGAGCTCAACCTGATCTATTACGGCACCGGCAACGCCGGTCCCTGGAACGCGGCCCAGAGACCGGGCGACAACAAGTGGACGAGCGGCCTCTTCGCCCGCGACGCCGACACCGGCCAGGCGAAATGGTTCTATCAGATGAACCCGCACGACCTCTTCGACTACGACGGGGTCAACGAGAACATCCTGCTCGACCTCGAGGTCAACGGGCACCGGCGCAAGGTGCTGATCCATCCGGACCGCAACGGCGTCCTCTACATGCTGGACCGGGCGACCGGCGAGGTGCTCTCGGCCGATCCGTTCAGCTTCATCAACACCACCGCCGGGGTCGATCTCAAGACCGGCCACATCAACGAGGTGGAATCCAAGAAGACCCGGCTGGGCGAGGTGGTGCGGGAGATCTGCCCGGCGGCGCCGGGCGGCAAGGACTGGCAGCCCTCCGCCTTCTCGCCGCGCACCGGGCTGCTCTACCTGCCGCACAACAACCTCTGCATGGACTTTCAAGGGGCCGAGGCCAACTACATCGCCGGCACGCCGTTCGTCGGCGCCAACGTGAGGATGTATCCCGGCCCGGGCGGCAACCGCGGCTTCTTCACCGCCTGGGACCTCGCCGCGCACAAGCCGCGCTGGCAGATCCGGGAGCGGTTCCCGGCCTGGAGCGGCGCGCTGGTCACCGCCGGGGACGTGGTCTTCTACGGCACCATGGACGGCTGGTTCAAGGCGCTCAACGCGGTCACCGGCGAGGAGCTGTGGAAGTTCAAGACCGGCTCCGGGATCATCGGCCAGCCGGTCACCTACAAGGGTCCGGACGGCAAGCAGTACGTGGCCATCCTCTCCGGCGTGGGCGGGTGGTCGGGCGCGGTGGTGGCCGGCAACCTCGATCCGCGCGACGCCACCGGCGCCCTCGGCTTCCTGGGCGCCATGCCCGACCTGCCGAAGTACACGACCGCCGGGGGAGAGCTGTATGTGTTCGCGCTGCCGTAGGGGCCTGGCGCTCGCCGTGCTGGCGCTGGCGGCCGCCGCCTGCTCCGGCAAGGGGGTCGCCCCCGCTGTCCCCGCCCCGCGCGAGCTGCGGGTCTGCGCCGATCCCAACAACCTGCCGTACTCGAACCGGCGGCTCGAGGGGTTCGAGAACCGGCTGGCCGAGATGGCGGCGCGCGACCTCGACGCCCGCCTGCGCTACACCTGGTGGCCGCAGCGCCGCGGCTTCATCCGCAACACGCTCAAGGCCGGCACCTGCGACGTGGTGATGGGCCTGCCGAGCAGCGTCGAGCTGGCGCTGACCACCCGGCCCTACTATCGCTCCACCTACGTCTTCGTCTACCGCCGGGACCGCGGGATCGCCGTCCGCTCGTTCGACGACCCGGCGCTGCGCAAGCTGCGGATCGGCGTGCAGATGATCGGCGACGACGGCGTCAACTCGCCGCCGGCCCACGCCCTCGCCAACCGGGGGATGGTCAACAACGTCGTCGGCTACTCCGTCTACGGCGACTACTCCCAGCCCAACCCCCCGGCCCGCATCATGGAGGCGGTCGCCCGCGGGGACGTGGACGTGGCGGTGGTCTGGGGGCCGCTCGCCGGCTGGTTCGCCGCCCGTCAGAAGACTCCCCTGGAGCTGGTGCCGGTCTCGCCGCAGATCGACCGGCCTTACCTCCCCTTCGTCTTCGACATGTCGATGGGGGTGCGGCGGGGCAACGACAAGCTGCACGCCGAAGCCTCGACGCGTTCCTCGAGCGGCGGCAACCGGAGATCGACGCCCTGCTGGACCGCTACGGGGTCCCGCGGGCGGGAGGGCCGGGGCACGCCCCGGCGGCCACTTGAAGCCAGGACCCTTGAAGCAGGAGGAAGGAGCGAACGCCATGCGACGCGCCCGCGGTTTCGTCGTCAGCGCCTGCGCGCTGGCCCTGGGGCTCTCGCTCGCCGGCTGCCCGCGGGAGAAGCGGGACTTCCGCGAGCTGCCCGCGCTGGACGCCCGGCCGCTGCCGGTGCGCCAGACCACCCTCCAGCCCGGCTCGCCGCTGCCCAGCCAGGTGAGCAACGGCCCCTACGAGGGCAACGCCCCCTCGATCGCCGAGGGGGAGCAGCTCTACGCGCAGTACAACTGCATGGGATGCCACTTCCACGGCGGCGGCGGCATCGGCCCGCCGCTGATGGACCAGCAGTGGATCTACGGCGGCAGCGGCCAGAACATCCACGACACCATCGTCCAGGGGCGGCCCAACGGCATGCCCTCCTACGGCAGCCACATCCCGGACGACCAGGTGTGGAAGATCACCGCCTACGTCCGCACGCTCTCCGGCCAGGTGCCGAAGTCCCAGTCGCCCACCCGCAGCGACAGCTCTTCCCGCACCCCTCCGAGCAGGCGATGCCGAAGGAGAAGCCGGCGACGACGACGCAGAAAGCGAGCCATCCGGGATGAGCTGGCAACTCGCCCTCCTCCTCCCCGACTGGATCGGCCGGCACTCGGCGCTCCATTCGCACGGCGTCCAGGCCGCCCGCATCGAGAACCTCTGGTGGCTGATGTTCTGGGTCTGCTCGGGGGTCTTCGTGCTGGTGATGGTGGCGCTGGGTCTGGCGATCACCCGGGCGAGCCTGCCGGGCGGCCCGCCCGGACCGATCCCGCCCCAGCCGCGCCGCCGGATGACCCGGGTGGTGGCCGCCGCGATGGGCGTGACCATCCTCACCCTCTTCGCGCTGCTGATCGCCAGCGTCTCGACCGGCCGGGCGATCGCCTTGCTCGGCGCCCCCAAGGCCACGGTGGTGCGGCTGATCGGCCACCCGTGGTGGTGGCGGGTCGAGGCCCCGTTCCAGCCGCATCGTCCAGACCGCCAACGAGATCCATATCCCCGCCGGCCGGCCGGTGCTGGTGCAGCTCGAGTCGCGCGACGTCATCCACAGCTTCTGGGTCCCCAGCCTCACGGCAAGCGGGATCTGATCCCCGGGCACGACTCGGAGATCTGGATCGAGGCCGACCGCCCCCGGGTCTACCAGGGCCTCTGCGCCGAGTTCGTGATGAAATCAGCACGCCCACGTGGTTTTCCGGGCCAGACCGCCGAGACGCCGGAGCGCTTCGGCGCCTGGGACGACGCCCAGCTCCAGCCGGGCGGTCCTCCCCTCCACGCCGCTCCAGCAGCGCGGCCGGCAGGTGGTCGAAGGGGCGCCCTGCGCCGCTCTGCTGGAACATCCAGGGGACCCAGGCCTCCGGCCGGCTCGGCCCCGACCTGTCGCACCTCGCCAGCCGCCGCACCCTCGCCGCTGCGCGGCTGCCCAGATCCCCCGGCAACCTCGCCGGCTGGATCGTCGATCCGCAGACCGTCAAGACCGGAAGTCACATGCCGGCCAACAGCCTGCCCGCGGAGGATCTGCAGGCCGTGCTGGCTGATCCGGGAGTCTTAAATGAGCGCGGAACCGATCGACGTGGGACCGGAGATCGAGACCGACTCCGACGCCGAGGACCGCCGCCGGCTGGAGCGGACCTGGAAGTACGGGGAGGGCCTCTGGGGCTGGCTCTGCGAGGTGGACCACACGCGGATCGGCAAGCGCTACATCGTCACCGCGCTGATCTTCTTCGCCCTCGGCGGC
>CAWCIU010000015.1:0-9090 GCA_963795735.1 uncultured Acidobacteriota bacterium
GTAGGCCGAAAGCGCCGACTCCCGCACCTGCTCGAGCAGGGACCGGAAGGTGGGCGCCGAGCCCAGCCGCGCCCGGAAAACCAGCGTGTTGACGAAGAAGCCGATCAGCCCCTCGGTTTCCGCCCGGTTGCGGTTGGCGATGGGCGAGCCCACCAGCACGTCTTCCTGGCCCGAGTAGCGGCAGAGCAGGACGTCGAAGCCGGCGAGCAGCAGCATGAAGGGGGTCGCCCTCTGGCGCCGGCAGAACGCCTTGAGCCCGGCGGCGAGCTCTGCCGGCAGCTCGGCCAAGCGGGTCGCGCCGGCGAACGTCTGCACCGCCGGACGGGGAGAATCGGTCGGCAGGTCGAGACCCGCCGGAGCGTCCGCGAGCTCGCGGCGCCAGTAGTCGAGCTGACGCGCGAGCGCCTCGCCGCTCAGCCACCGGCGCTGCCAGACGGCGAAGTCGGCGTACTGCACCGGCAGCTCCGGCAGCGGCGACGGCTCACCCGCGGCGAAGGCCTCATACAGGGCCGCCAGCTCGCGCAGCAGGATCTCCATTGACCAGCCGTCCGAGACGATGTGATGCATGGTCAACAGCAGGACGTGCCGCTCGCGGCCGAGCTGCAGCAGCGCCGTCCGGAAGAGCGGCCCCGTTCCGAGGTCGAACGGCCGCGCGGCATCCCGCGCCGTGAGGGAGGCCGCTTCCGAGCTTCCGGACCGGCTCGGGCAGGCCCTGGAGGTCAATCACAGGCAGTGGGAACGGACCCGCCGGCGCGATCTCCTGGCGCGGCTCGCCGTCGACGCTCGGGAAGGTGGTGCGCAGCGCCTCGTGCCGGCGCACCACCTCCGTGAGGGCGCCTTGCAGGGTCCCGGGGTCGAGAGATCCCGCGAAGCTCAGCGGCGACGGAATGTTGTAGACCGCCGAGCCGGGCGAGAGCTGGTCGAGGAACCAGAGCCGGGCTTGAGCGAACGACAGCGGCAGCGGCCCCGTCCGCTCCACCCGCCGCAGCCCGGTGGCGCCCGGCCGCTCTCCCGCCGAGCGCGCCGACTCCACCGCCTCCGCAAAGTCGACCAGCCGCGGCCGCTCGAACAGCGTACGTAGCGGCAGCTCCACCCCGAGCCTCTCCACGCACCCGCGAAACCATCCGAGTCGCCAGCAGCGAGTGCCCGCCGAGGGCGAAGAAGCTGTCTTCACGGCCCACCCGCGGCACGCCCAGGACGTGCGCCCAGATCGCCGCGAGAGCCTCCTCGACCGGAGTGCGCGCGGCCTCGAACTCCCTGCCGTCGCTCCATTGCGGCGCGGGCAGGGCGGCGCGGTCGAGCTTGCCGTTCGCGGTCACCGGCAGCGCCTCCAGGATCACGAAGGCCGAGGGCACCATGTACTCGGGAATCGCCTGGCGCAGGCCGTCGCGCAGCTCCGCGGCCGAGAGCGCGGACGCCGAGGGCGCGGTCCCGGCGGCCGGCACTACGTAGGCCACCAGCCGGGCGTCGCCCGTCTCGTGCCGGCGCGCCAGCACCACCGCCTCCCGCACCCCGGGACGGCGCGACAGCACCGCCTCGATCTCCCCCAGCTCGATGCGGTAGCCGCGGATCTTGACCTGCTCGTCGAGCCGGCCCAGGAACTCCAGGTTGCCGTCGGCTCCGTAGCGGCCCCGGTCGCCCGTACGGTAGAGCCGCATTCCCGGCCGCTCGCTGAACGGGTCCGGCAGGAACGCCAGGGCGGTCAGATCCGGCCGCAGGACATAGCCCAGAGAGACGCCGTCGCCACCGGTGTAGAGATCGCCGGGAACCCCGATGGGACAGGGCGTCAGGCCGGCGTCCAGCACGTGGTAGCTGGTGTTGGCGAGCGGACGCCCGTAGGGGATGCTCGCCCAATGAGGGTCCACTTCGCCGATCGGGTACCAGTTGGAGAACACCGTGGTCTCGGTGGTGCCGCCGAAGTTGACGATCCGCGCTCCGGGGAAAGCCTGGCGGACGCGCTCCGGCAGGGTCACCGGAATCCAGTCGCCGGCCAGGAAGACCAGACGCAGACGGCTGGACGCGTCCAGCCGCGTGGGGAACAGGGGAGCCAGCCGGTCGAAGGCCGCGGGCGCCGAGTTCCACAGGGTGATCCCTCCCGTCCGCAGCAGGGCGACCAGACGGTCGGGATCTCCGAGCTCCTCCTGGGTGGCCACGTGGACCGTGCCACCCGCGGCGAGCAGCCCGAAGATGTCGTAGACCGACAGGTCGAAGGCCAGCGAGGTGACGAACAGCCCGCTGTCTTCCGGGCCGACGGCGAACCGCCGGTTGAGGTCGGCGATCAGATTGGCGGCCTGCCGGTGGGGCACGGCGATGCCCTTGGGCCTGCCCGTCGAGCCCGAGGTATGGATGACGTAGGCGACGTCCTCCGCGACAGTCACCGCGGGCAGGCGATCCGCCGGGCTACGGTCGAGGTGCCAGCCGGTCCACAGCCGCTTGCGGCGTGCGGCGGTTTCGGCGCGAACGCCAGGGGTCAGGAGCACGTCGTAGCGGAAGCCCAGCTCGTTGGCGAAGCCCTCGTTCCGATGGTGGATGGAGGCCTCCGCGCCGAGAGCGCCGAGATCCTGGAAGAGGTCCTCGTCGAGGTAGAGCTCCTGCCGCGCCGCCCCGGCCTCGCCGCGGCGCTCCTCGATCGCCCGCCGCAGCTCCTCCCGGCGCCGGTCGTCGAGCACGTCGGCGATCAGGAGCGCCCCACCGGGAGCGAGCCGGCCCAGCGCCCACCGCACCACCCGCTCCAGGTAGCGCGGACCGGGAAAGAACTGCACCGTGCTGGCCAGCAGGATGAGATCGAAACGCTCCCCCTCGGCAATCAAATCGCCGGCTTCGTGGGCGAAGCCCGTCAGCAGCTCGATGTTGTCTCGCCTCTCGAGCTCCGCCCGCTCGCGGTTGCGCCCCTGGGTCAAGGGAGAGGGATCGACGCCGGTGACGTGGCCCACCCGCGAGGCCAGCTCCCACAGCAGGAGCCCTGAGCCGTTGCCGATCTCCAGCACCCGCGCCTCCGCCCGCAGCCAGGGGGAGGCCAGCGAGAGCACCCGGTCCCGGTACTCGTCCACCTCCGCCTCGCTGAAAGGCAGCCCGGTGAAGGCGCTGACGAACCCACCCGCCGTCACCCGGTCCACCGCCCGCTCCGCCACGAAGTCCCACAGCTCCCGCACGCCCTCCGGATCGAGGGATTCCACCGGCGGCTCCGCTTCCGCGATGCCGGGACAGACCACGTCCGACAGCGCCGGCAACCGCCAGCGCATCTCCTCCACCGCCGGCAGCAGGCCGCTGCCGGCCACGATCGCGACGGCGCCGGTCGAGGCGAGGATCGACTCCACCCGGCCGGCCGGCCAGGCGTCGTCCAGGGCGACGTAATATCCCCCCGCCTTGAGGATGCCGAGCACTGCGGTCAGCAGGTCGAAGGAGCGCTCCACCCACACCCCCACGGCCGCGCCGCGCTCGATCCCCACCTCCCGGAGCAGATGGGCCAGGCGGTTGCTCCGCGCCTCGAGCTCGCCGTAGGTCAGCTCGCGGCCGGCGCAGACCGCCGCGACCGCCTCCGGAGACCTCCCCACCACGGCCTCGAAGAACTGATGGAGCTGGGTGGTCTCGGGGAACCCGGCGCGCGTGTCGTTCCACTCCCCCAGAATCTGGTGGCGCTCCGCCAGGGACAGCAGATCGAGACTGGAAAGCCGGACGTCAGGATCGGCCACGACTTCCTCCAGCAGGCGCTCCAGGTGATTCGCCCAGCGGGCGGCGGTCGCCCCATCGAACAGGTCGGTGCTGTACTCGATCCCGCCGCTCAGACCCAAGCCGTCCTCGAACAGCTCCAGGCTGAGATCGAACTTGGCCGTGCCGCCCTCGCCCTCCAAAGGCTCCAGGGTCAGGCCCGGCAGCTCCGCCGCCGCCGTCGGAGCGTTCTGCAGCGCTAGCAGGACCTGGAACAGGGGCGCGTGGGAGAGGCTGCGCTCGGGCGCCAGCTCCTCGACCAGCTTCTCGAACGGCAGGTCCTGATGCGCGTAGGCCCCCAGGGTCGTCTCGCGCACCCTGCCCAGCAGCGTCCGGAAGCTCGGGTTGCCGCCGAGGTCGGTGCGCAACACCAGGGTGTTGACGAAGAAGCCCACCAGACCTTCGATTCCGACCTGGTTGCGGTTGGCGATCGGCGAGCCGAGGACGAGATCTTCCTGCCCCGTGAGACGGTACAGGAAGGCGTCGAACGCTGCCAGCAGAACCATGAAAAGGGTGGCTCCCTCGCCCTGGGCCAGGGCCTGCAAGGCGGCCGAGAGACGCGCCGGCAGGGTGAAAGAGCGGCTGGCGCCGCGCAGGCTCTGAACCGGCGGCCGCGGACGGTCGGTCGGCAGATCGAGGACGCCCGGCGCCCCCTTCAGCCGCTGCCGCCAGTAGGCGAGGTGCTGCTCGAGCACGGTCCCGGTGAGCCACCGGCGTTGCCAGGACGCGAAGTTGGCGTACTGGAGCGGCAGCTCGGGCAGTGGCGAAGGCTCCCCCGCCACGAAGGCCCGGTACAGGACTCCGAGCTCGCGCAGCAGGATGCCGGTCGACCAGCCGTCCGAGACGATGTGATGGACGTTGATCAGCAACACGTGCTCGTCCGCCCTCAGGCGCAGCAGAGCGGTGCGCACCAGGGGGCCACGGGTGAGATCGAAGGGGCGCCGCGACTCCTCCGCGACCCGCTGCCGGGCGAGCTCCTCCACCCGCTCCCTGGGCAGGGACCCGAGGTCGACCAGGGGCAGCGGCACCACCGTGGCGGGACCGGCCACCTGGACCGGCGGACCCTCGGCCGTCACCTCGAAGGTGGTGCGCAGCGTCTCGTGGCGGCGGACGATCTCGGTAAGAGTCCGGTGGAGCGCGGTAACCTCGAGCCGGCCGCGCAGGCGGACCGCCTGCGCGATGTTGTAGGAGGAGCCGCCCGGCTCCAACCGGTCGAGAAACCAGAGACGCTCCTGGGCGAACGACAGCGGCAGGCCTTCCTGCTCCGTCCGCTCCGCCCGCCGCAGCTCCGGCCGGCTTGCCGCCTCTCCCGCCGGGCGCTCCGCGTTGTCCGCCTCGATCGCCTCGATCGCCTCCGCCAGCTCGGCCAGGGTGGGACGCTCGAACAGCGTCCGCAGCGCCACCTCCACCCCGAACGACTCCCGTACCCGCGACACCATCTGCGTCGCCAGCAGCGAGTGGCCGCCGAGATCGAAGAAGTCGTCCTCCCGGCCCACCTCCGGCACCCCAAGCACCTCCGACCAGATCCCCGCCAGCACCTTCTCCACCGGCGTGCGGGGTGCCTCGAACTCGACCGCGGCGCTCCACTGGGGAGCCGGCAGGGCGCGCCGGTCGAGCTTGCCGTTGGCCGTCACCGGCAGCGCCTCCAGCAGCACGAAGGCGGCGGGCACCATGTACTCGGGCAGCGCGCCACGAAGCCCGTCGCGCAGCTCGTCTGGAGACGGCGCCGTCTCCCCGGCAGGCACCACGTAGGCCACCAGGCGTTTGTCTCCCGGTTCGTCCTCGCGCGCCAGCACCACCGCCTCGCGCACCCCGGACAGGTGCGCCAGCGCCACCTCGATCTCCCCCAGCTCGATGCGGTAGCCGCGGATCTTCACCTGCTGATCCAGACGGCCCAGGAACTCCAGCAGGCCGCCCACCCCGTAGCGCGCCCGGTCGCCGGTGCGGTAGAGGCGCATCCCCGGCCGGGGGCTGAACGGATCGGGAAGGAAAGCCGCGGCGGTCAGCTCCGGCCGCGTATAGCCCGCGCACAGGCAGTCGCCGCCGATGTAGAGATCCCCGGCGACCCCGATCGGGCAGGGGGCGAAGCCCGCGTCCAGCACGTGGTAGAGAGCGTTGGCGATCGGCCGCCCGTAAGGGATGCTCGGCCAGCCCGGGTCCACCTCGCGCACCGGGTACCAGTTGGACCACACCGTGGCCTCGGTGGCGCCGCCCAGCGCCATCACCCGCGTGCCGGGGAAGGCCTGACGCACCCGGTCCGGCAGGGTCACCGGAATCCAGTCGCCCGAGAGCATCACCAGGCGCAGACGGCTGGCTCCGTCCGGTGCCGCCGGGAAGAGCGGGGCCAAGCGGACGAGGGCCGCCGGGGCCGAATCCCAGAGGGTGATCCCTCCGGTTCGCAGCAGGCCGACCAGGCGGTCGGGATCGGCGAGCTCCTCGCTGGTGGCCACGTGGACCGTGCCCCCCGCGGCCAGGATCCCAAAGATGTCGTAGACCGAGAGATCGAAGGCCAGCGAGGTGACGAAGAGGCCGCGGTCCCGCGGTCCCACCTCGAAGGCCCGGTTGAGCCAGTCGAACAGGTTGGCCACCGGCCGGTGCTGGACCACGATCCCCTTCGGCTCGCCCGTCGAGCCGGAGGTGTGGATCACGTAGGCGACGTCCTCCGGGCCGGCCACCGCGGGCAGGCGGCCTGCCGGGCGGCGATCGACGTGCCAGCCGGTCCACAGCCGCTTGCGACGCGGGACAGCCTCCCCAGGGGTAAGGAGCACGTCGTAGCGGAAGCGCAGCTCGTTGGGGAAGCCTTCGTTCCGGTGCTGGACGGAACCTCCGCGGCCAACGCGCCGAGATCCTGGAAGAGATCCTCGTCGAGGTACAACTCCCGCCGCTGCGCTCCAGGATCACCGCCGTGTTCCTCGATCGCCCGGCGCAGCTCCTCCCGGCGCCGGGCATCGAGCACGTCGGCGATCAGGAGCGCTCCGCCGGGGGCGAGCCGGCCCAGCGCCCACCGCACTACCCGCTCCAGGTAGCGCGGACCGGGGAAGAACTGCACCGTGCTGGCCAGCAGGATCAGATCGAAGCGCTCTCCGGGATCCAGGAGGTCGCCGGTCTCGTGCGCGAAGCCGGTCAGCAGCTCGACGTTGTCGTATCCCTCTTGCTTCGCCCGCTCGCGGTTGCGTTCCTGAGTCAGCGGCGAGGGGTCGACGCCGGTGATGTGGGCCACCCGGGAGGCCAACTCCCACAGCAGGAGCCCTGAGCCGTTGCCGATCTCCAGCACCCGCGCCTCCGGCCGCAGCCAGGGGGCGGCCAGCGAGAGCACCCGGTCCCGGTACTCGTCCACCTCGGCTTCGCTGAAGGGAAGGCCGGTGAAGGCGCTGACGAACCCACCCGCCGTTACCCGGTCCACCGCCCGCTCCGCCACGTAATCCCACAGCTCCCGCACGCTCTCCGGATCGACCGTCTCCGCCGGCGGCTCCGGCTCGGCGATGCCCAGGCAGACCAGGTCGGACAGCGCCGGCAGCCGCCAGCGCATCTCCTCCACCTCCGGCAGCAGGCCGGGACCCACCACGATCGCCGGAGCGCCCGTCGCGGCCAGGATCGACTCCACTCGGGTTCCCGGCCAGGTGTCGTCCAGGGCCACATAGTGGCCGCCCGCCTTGAGAACACCCAGCACCGCGGTCAGCAGATCGAGGGAGCGCTCCACCCACACCCCCACCGGCGTTCCCCGCTCGACACCCACCTCCCGCAGCAGGTGAGCCAGGCGGTTGCTCCGCGCCTCGAGCTCGCCGTAGGTCAGCTCGCGGCCGGCGCAGACCGCCGCCACCGCTTCCGGAGACCGCTCCACCGCGGCCTCGAAGAACTGGTGCAGCAGGGTCGTCTCGGGGAAAGCGGCGAGCGTGTCGTTCCACTCGCCCAGGAGCTGGTGGCGCTCGCCCGCGGACAGCAGGTCGAGGCCGGAGAGCCGCGCCTCAGGAGCCGCCGCCACCGCCGCCGCCAGGTTGGCGAACTGGCCGGCCAGGCGCGCCACCGTCGGGCGGTCGAACAGGTCGGTGTTGTACTCGATGTGGCCGTTCCAGCCGGAGCCGTCCTGGAACAGCTCCAGGGTGAGATCGAACTTCGCCACCGTGCCGGCGAGGCTCAGGGCCTCGACGGTCACTCCCGGCAGCGCCAGCGGAGCCGGGGCCACGCCCTGCAAGGTGAACATCACTTGTACCAGGGGCTGACGGCTCAGATCGCGCCCGGGGGAAAGCTCGTCGACCAGGCGCTCGAACGGCACGTCGGCGTGGTCGTAGGCCTCCATCGCCACCCGGCGCACCCGACCCAGCAGCTCCGCGAAGCCCGGGTCCCCTCCCAGATCCGTGCGGAGAGCCAGCATGTTGACGAAGAAACCGACCACTTCCTCGATCTCGGGGCAGGTGCGGTTGGCCACCGGCGTACCGACCGCCAGGTCGGACTGGCCGCTCACCCGCTGGAGCACCGCCTGCCAGACCGCCAGGAAGGCCATGAACAGCGTCACCCGCTGACCGCGGGCCAGATCGCGCAACGCCGCGCCGGTGGTCGCGGGCACGACGACGCTCTCCGTCCTGCCGTTGAAGGTCAGCACCGGCGGCCGGGGGTGATCGGTGGGAACCTCCAGCGTGGCAAGGCCCGCCAGCGTCTGCCGCCAGTAGGCGAGCTGCCCCTCCAGCACCGACTCCGGCCAGGCCCGCTGCCAGACGGCGAAGTCCCCGTACTGCACCCGCTCCTCGCGGAAGGGCGAGGGCTCGCCGGCCAGAGCCGCCGCGTAGAGCGCCGACAGCTCCCGGTGGAGGATCTCCCCCGACACCCCGTCCGACACGATGTGGTGCTGGGTCAGCAGCAGGGCATGGTCCGCCTCGGCGAGGCGGATGAGCCCGACCCGCAGCAGCGGTCCGCGGCCCAGATCGAAGATCCGTCCGGCCTCCTCGCGCCCCAGCCGCTCCAGCAATGGCCGCCGCCGCTCCGCCGGCAGGCCGGCGAGATCGATCAGCGGCAGCGGGGAGGGACCTGGGGGGACGATCTCCTGCCAGGGCTGGCCGTCCACCTCGAAGAACCGGCTGCGCAGGATCTCGTGACGATGGACGATCCCCCGCAGGCTCGCCGCCAGCGCCGCCACGTCGAGGGGGCCATGGATCGCGCAGGCGAACGGGAGGTTGTAGGTCGAGCTCTCCGGCGCCAGCCGGTCCATGAACCAGAGCCGCTGCTGGGGGAAGGACAGGGGGAGCCGTTACCCCCGGGGCACCGGCACCAAAGGCGGCAGCGCGAGCGACGCCGTCTCCCGGCGCGCCCCGGCCACCGCCGCCGCCAGGGCGCTCACCGTGGGAGCCTCGAACAGCATCTTCACCGGCAGGCTCACGCCGAAGGCTT
>CAWCIU010000016.1:0-8640 GCA_963795735.1 uncultured Acidobacteriota bacterium
GGGTGGGGGATCGGAAGCTGCCCCCATTCTCCCGCGAGGAGCGGACCGGGTGCAAGGGCGGCGCGGATGCTAGCACGGAGCCGCCGGGAGCAATCTTCAGTCGCTATAAGCTGAGGGTAGCCATTCCCATGAGGAGATCATGGGTTCGCCGATAAAAAGGCAGATGGGGGCTCGAGACGATTACGGACCGCCCCCATCTGCGATGGCCGGAACCGAGGTTCTCACTCCCGGTTCCTGCCAGGACTCTAGAGAGGCGCGGTCCGGTGAGGTGTGCGCAATCGCACCTCGGAGGAGTCCCGCAAGCAATAGCGCTAGCCGCGCCCGGAGCGGACGGCGATCAGCAGACCACGCCGGCGCAGGCCCCCCAGCAGGCGGGTGACCGTGGTCCGCGTGGCGCCCACCGCCGAGGCGAGTTGGGACTGGGTGACCAGGATCTCGATCGCCATCCCCTTAGAGGAAGGGCGGCCGAACTGCTCCGCGAGGAGGGAGAGGATGCCGAGCAGCCGCTGCTCGATCTGGGGCCGGGCCTGCATCGCCGCCCAGGCCTCCATGGAACGCAATCGGTCCCGCAGACGATCGGCGAAGCCGGGCTGGCGGGCGGCTTCGGCCCAGGGCTGAATCCGCACCGCCGTCCCGGTCTGGGCGGAGAGCTGGATGCCACAGGCGTCCTCGGGGTGGCCGGCCAGCACCTGTCCAGGGCCGTACAGCCCGAGGAGAACCTCTGTGCCGTCCTCGTGGATCATCGCCAGGGCGACGACCCCCTCCAGCACCTCGAGCACGCTGTCCGGATCGAGCAGGATCCGCTCGCCGGTTTGGTAAGAACGATCCGTGGCGCCCATGGCTCGCCCTAGAACACGTAGCGGATGCGGCCCGCCACCGTGCGCGGTGGGATGACGTGGGTGCCGCCGAAGACCGACTGGAAGTTGTACAGACCCTTCTCGTCGGTGAGGTTCAACACGTCGAGCTGCACCTCGAAGGGCAACCCATACTGCTTCAACCGGGCTCCCAGGGAGGCGTTCCAGACGTTACGCGACCGGATCCGCTGCGGGTCTTCGTTGAACCGGATGAAGGGGGCCCCGTAGGCGGTGTCCGGGCTGGCGAGGACGTCCGCCAGGGCGCCGGCGCCGGTTACCAGCCCTGAGTCGTAGCGCTGGGTGACGCCCAGCCAGAAGCCGGTGCGGGGGATGTCCCAGAACACCCCGATCTGCTCCTGGAGGTCCTGGTCGTGATCGATGACGAACGAGCCGCCGGCGAGGGTGTCGAGCGCTCCGGCGTCGAGGAAGAGCCCGCCGACGAAGGGGTTCTGGTAGAGGGCGCGGACGTGGCCGAGCGAAAGATAGCCCCGTACGCCGCTCCAGGGTCCGCCGTCGAGCCGGACGTTCCAGCCGTTGAGGTCGGCCCCCTTGAAGTTGAGCGGGAAGACGATGCCGGTGTTGAAGAACTGGTTCTGGTCGGCCGCGTTTACCACCGTCCGCTTCCAGTAGGAGAGGTCGACCCGCAGGGCGCGGCCGAACCCCTGCTGGAGGCCGACGTTGTAGGCCTTGTGACGCTCGGAGACGTTGAAGAGCTGCCCCGAGCCGAGCTGGGTGTTGCCCTGGAGGGCCGGGGGCACGAGCGCGGCGGCGGCCGCCGAAGAGGAGAGCAGGATGTTCTCGTACTCCGGCGTGATGAACATCCGGTCGTAGGAGGCGCGCAGGACCGTCTTCGTCGCCGGGATGTAGTAGGCGAGGCCCAGGCGCGGCTGGAGCAGGCTCTCGGTCTTGAAGAGCTGGTTGTGGTCGTAGCGCAGGCCGGCGTTCACCGTCAGGTTGCCCAGCCGGGTAGTGTCCTGGACGTAGCCCGCGGAGTACTGGCCCGTCCGCTCCGCGTTGAAACCGAACAGCGTGCCTCCCCGCGTCAGGTCGTAGGGGGCGAGGTTCGGGTTGTAGCCGTCCGCTTCCGGATCGTTGAACCCGGGATCGGTGATCCCGAAGTGGAAGGACTCGCGGATGGGGAAGCGCTTGGCCTGCACCCCCACCTTGAGCTCGTTGACGCCCACGAGCTTCGAGAGCGAAAGGTTGGTCCCCTGGTTGGCGAGCGACCGGTTCTGCTCGGCGAGCACCGGCGTGTCGTTTGGCGAGCCCTCCAGCCGCAGCTTGTTGTCGCGGCCGTAGACCTGGGCATCGAAGACCCAGCCGGCGGCGTCGATGTGCTGATAGCCGAGGTTGAGGTTCCAGTCCTGCGAGACGACCCGCTGGTTCTGCCCCGCCGCCTCCTGGGAGGGGAGGTTGGTGACGTCCCGGTCCGTCTTGCCGCCGCTGCCGGTCAGCCGGAAGGAGGCAGACTCGGAGGGCAGAATCGAGTCGTAGCGGGTGAACAGCCGGCGGGTGACGCCGTGATTGTGGAAGTTGTCGAAGGAGACGGGATCGAGGAAGCGGTCGGATTTGGAGGCGTCGAGGTCGACGAAGAGGCCCGAGCGCGCGCCGCCCCAGCCCGCCGCCACCGCGCCCTCCTGCGTCGAGAAGCGCCCCGCCCCGATCCCCACGTCCCCGTGGAAGCCGTTGTGCCCGAGGGCGGAGCGGGTGGTGAGATTGATCACGCCGTTGGCCTTCTCCCCGAACTCGGCGGGGATGCCGCCGGTGACGATCTCGATCCCCTCGGCGATCGCCGGGTTGAGCGAGTTGGAGAAGGTGATGCCCACCTGGTCGCCGATCGGCTGGCCGTCGATCACCAGGAGCTGCTGCGAGTGGCCGCCCTGGAAATGGTAACGGCCGTTCTCGTCCTGGCTGAAGCCGGGAGACGAGAGGACGATCGACTCGAAGGCGCGCGAGGCGACCGGCGCGGCGAAACGCCGCACCAGGGACTTGTCGATGTCCGTGTGGCTCGACGAATCGCCGGTCTCCAGGGCGACGGTCTCCTTCTCCGCCGTGACCGTGGTCGAACCGGAGAACTGCGCGGTGAGCTGCACTGCCTGCTGGACCGGCATGCCGCTACGCACCTCGATGTCGGCGTGGAAGTCGGCGAACCCCTCGAGGGAGGCACGGAGATGGTAGGAATTGTCGGGGACGTTGTAGAAGAAGAATGCGCCGTCGGCCCCCGAGACGGCGGTCTGCGACGAGCCGGTGACGTTGTTGGCGAGCTCCACGGTGACTCCGGGCAGGGGCTCGTTGCCCGGGCCCAGGACCTTGCCGCGGACCTGACCGGCCCAAACCGCCGCCGGAAGAAGAAATAGCGCGCAAAAAGCGGCGAGCGCTCCGCGCGAAGCATGCATGTTCATCGGACCTCCAAAGCCTTGGCTCTCCCGGCCCTACAGCCCGGAAGAAGGTTTCCTTCGTGAACCGCGCGCGATCAGGCGATCAGAGAGACGTGCGCGCGGACCTTCGCCGCTTCAGGAAAGCGGGCGGACGGATTCGCGAATGGAACGGGAGGTCAGACGGAAGGAGGGCCGCGGGCGCCGCTGGGGCCGCGGAGGTCGTAATCGCTGAGCAGCGGACGGCTCTGGATGCCGGCGTCCCGCCGGGCCAGCGGCTCCAGCCCCGCCACGGCGAGCAGATGAGCGCCGCTGGTCCGCAGGTGATGCAGGCAGACCGGGCAGACCGGACGCTTCGCGTCGCAGGACGCTTCGAAGTGGACGGGCTGGCCCGGGTGCCGCGCGGTGAGGGAGTAGGTTTCGCCCTGGGGGTGCGCGAGCGAATCGAGCGCCTCCCCAGGCGAGTGGAGATCCACGGCGCCCAGCAGAAGGAACGCCGCCAGCAGACTGGCCCAGAATCTCCGTTGCGTTGGCATGAGATGAAAAGGTATCAGAGCCGTTCGGCTCCAGCCTCTACTCTCTCGCAAGCGGTTCCGTCAGGATGTGCGATTTCGCACCAGTCGACGCCTAGAACCGCCACTCCGCCGCCAGCCGGAACGATCTTTTCTCCGCCGGGTGGAAGTGGACGTCGCTCACCGGCCCGGTCTCCGCCCGGCAGTCGGGAGTCGTAGAGGTAGTCGACGTCGCTCACCTGGTTGTTCAGCAGGTTGAAGACCTCGCCGGCCACGGAGAGGCCGTTGGGGAAGCGATGGCCGGCGCGGAGGTTGAGCAGCGAGGAGGCCTTGGAGCGGACGCTGTCGTCCTCGATCAGCGGGCGGGGGCCGAAGTAGCGCAGGCGGAGGCTGCCGAACCAGGGGCCGGCGTTGTCGACCGAGACCCCCGCCGAAAGAGCGCTCTCGATGGCGCCGGGGATGTGGTCCCCCACCGGATCGAAGTTCGCGAAGCGGGCCCGCGAGTAGGCGTAGTCGGCGTCTAGGGTGAGCCAGGCGCGCGGATGGTAGAAGTTCTGCAGCTCGATCCCCTCCCGCCGGCTGGGCCGGCCCGCCTCGGTGGCGCCCGCGTCGCCCGAGAAGACGAGCTCGGAGGCGAGGTCGAGACGGAACAGGGTGGCGGAGGTCTGGAGGTTCGGGATCAGCGAGGTGCGGACCCCGAGGTCCGCACCCTTGGCCCGCACCAGGGGGGTGACCTGATCGACCGGCTCCCCCGTTTTGGGATCGACCCGGATGGTCGCGCCGCGGGCGTCGTTGCTGTGGAAGCCGTAGCCGTAGTTGAGGTAGAGCTCGGTCTGGCTCCACGGCCCGAGGGTGACGGCGAGCTTGGGGCTCAGGAGGGTGGCCTGGCGGGTGCCGGAGTTCGCGGCGAGGTTGCTCTTCACGTCGGCGTAGTAGCCGTCCGCGCGCAGGCCGGTCACCGTGCGCAGCCAGGAATTCCAGCGCACTCTCGCCTGCACGAAGGGGCCGCCGCTCAACTGCTCGATCTGGTCCCGCCGGGTGACGGAGAGGAGCGCCTGGTCCCTGGTATGGAAGAGGCCGTTGTTGATCGCGTCGTTGCGCACCTGGAGGCCCGCCGAGGTCTCGACCTCCCGGCCGCCCCAGGCGCTCCCCCACTGGCGCTCGAGCTGGAAGCCGGTCACGGTGCGATTGTCCACCTGCTCGAACTGGTCGCCGTTCACCGGATCGTCGAGGAAGTAGGTGAAGTCCGAGAACAGGTTGAGCCCGTAGCGCAAGGCGTAGGCGCTGGCCCGGGTGAGCGAGGACTCGCTGCCGCGCCGCCAGTCGGCCGCCAGGCTGTAGCGGTAAGAGCGGCCGCCGTCGGTGGGATCGATCGAGCCGAAACGGCTGACCAGCCCCTGGTCGACGGCGCGCTGGGGGATCTGGTCGGTCGAATTCCACTTCCCGTCGTAGCCCATGGCGGTGACGGTGAGACCGTTGCCGGCGTCGCCGCGGTTCCAGCGCAGGACGCCGTTGAGCTTGCGGTAGTCGTCGCCACGCACCCAGGGGCCGTTGTTGCGGCCGACCTCGACCGCGCCCAGGAGATCCCCTTCGCCGTATTTCGTGGAGTCGGCGGCGAGCAGGCGGTCGTAGCCGTAGTCGCCCGGGGTGAAGGCGGCGATCCCCTTGGGCAGTGAATTGACGTAGGTGAACTCGGCGGCACCGGCGGTCGAGAAGTCCCCCTCCTCCGCATAGTAGGTCCCCTTTTTGTAGCGGACGGTGTCCACCAGCTCGGGGATCAGGAAGTTGAGGTCGCTATACCCCTGCCCATGGCCATGGGAGGGCATGTTGACCGGGATGTCGTCGACGGTGATCCGGAAGTCGGTGCCGTGGTCGAGGTTGAAGCCGCGCAGGAAGTACTGGTTCGCCTTGCCGCTGCCGCTGTGCTGGGTGATGATGACCCCCGGCACGGTCTCCAGCAGCTCGCCCGGCCGCGCGATGGGGCGCTGCGCGAGCTCCTTCTGGCCGGTCACCCCCTCGGAAGCCGAGTCGGCGACGCCGACCATGTCCGAGGCGCGGTCGATGACCTGGATCTGGTCGTAGACCTGGAGGTGGCTGTCCTTGCCGTCCTTTTCGTCCTTCTTCTTGTCCTTTCCGGCCTCGTCCCCATTTTTCTCCACGGCCGGCTTCTCCACGACCGGATCCTGCGCCTGGCCGAGCGCCGGCATAGTGATCCACAGCAGCAGAATCCAGGGAATCCATCGGGGCATCGAAAACTCTCCTCGCTGAATCTTACGCGACGCACCCGCCGCCTGGATGAGATCCCAGCGCTTGACACCTCGTGTAGGCTGAGATCGTCCGGCCCCGCTCCAGAGACCGGAAGACACGGGAGGCGCGAATGGCGGAGGTCCCCTGCACCCACCTGGATCAGATCCACGACGACGTCAAACCCCACACCCGCGGCTGCGAGGAGTGCCTGAAGATGGGCGACCGGTGGGTCCACCTGCGGCTCTGCCTGAGCTGCGGCCACGTCGGCTGCTGCGATTCGTCGAAGAACAAGCACGCGACGAAGCACTTCCACGCCAGCCGGCACCCCCTGGTGCAGTCGATCGAGCCGGGGGAGGACTGGCTCTGGTGCTACGTCGACGAAGTCATGATGGAGCCGGGCTGAGGGGATTCCCGCTTCGCCTCCGTTCAGATCTCTGAAAGGAGGCGAAAACGCCATGAAAAAGAAGACCCAGATCAAGAAGCTGTCCCTGAGCCGCGAGTCGATCCAAATCCTCAACGATACGAGGGAGCTGCAGGGGGTGGGCGGCGGAGTTCCCGAGCCCACCCAACCGCCCGGCTGCTTCCTGGTCAAGGCTCCCACCATCGGCTCCGGCTGCTGATCACGGAGCCGGCCCGCAGGAGCGGCCCTGGCGGATCAGGGCCGCTCCTGGCATCGCCTTCGCTTACAATAAGCCACAGTGCGGAGCGTGGGGCGGTCGCCGCAGGCAGGGTCCGCTACAGATCCCCGGAACGAAGTCCTTTCTCGAAGGATGGCTCAGGCAGTCTTGCAAAAGCTCACAGGCATTCTCTACGTTCTGGCTTGGCTGGCGGGGGCGGGCGCGCTCGCCGCCCGGACGGCGCCGCCGGCTGCCGTTCCGGCACCTCCTGCCGTCGGCCAGGGCACCGCCGGCGGCAAGACCCTCCTGCTGTCGCTCGACGACGCGCTGCGCATCGGCTCCGGCGAGAGCGGAGACCGTGTGGGCGGCGGAAGCCGGGGTGATGCGGGCGGTGGGTACCGAGATGGTCAACCGGAGCAGCCTGTTCCCCCAGGTGGCGGGCACTGCCGCCTATACCCGGACGCTGCGTTCGCAGTACAGCGGCCTGTTCAGCTCCGGCCCCTCGAGCTCGTCCGGCGGGGGAATCCAGAACCTCCCCTTCGGCCAGAAGAACCAGTACACCCTGGGGCTCACCCTCTCCCAGTACATCTTCGACGGCGGCCAGACGGTCTCCCGCCTGCGGGCCTCCCGGTCGCGCCGGCGCTCGGCGGAGATCAACGTCGACTCGGCCCGCGCCCAAGCCCTGCTGGACGTTACCAGCGGCTACTTCGACGCCCTGCTCGCCGACCGGCTGGTGGAGATCGCCGAATCGTCGCTCGCCCAGCAGGAGGAGATCCTGCGCCAGACCACCGTGGCCCAGCAGGTGGGGGACAAGTCGGAGTTCGAGCTGCTGCAGGCCAGGGTGTCGCGCGACAACCAGCTCCCGGCGCTGATCCAGAACCGCAGCCGGCGGCAGGAGGCCTACCTGCGGCTCAAGCAGCTCCTCAACGTGCCGCTGGCGGACGACGTCCGGCTCACCACCCCGCTGGAGGAGCTGCCGGCGCGCTTCGCCCGCCCCTCCGACCTGGCGACCGACTCGCGGGCGCCGGTGCGCCAGGCGCTCGAAGAGGTGGCCGCCAACCAGGCCCTCCTCTCCGGGGCGCGGGCCGAGCGGCTGCCTTCCATCTCCTTCAACTCGCGCTACAGCCCGGTCGCCTACCCGGTCGACATCTTTCCCCGCTACGGCGACTTCCGGGAGGACTGGACGGCGACGCTCAACCTGTCGATCCCCATCCTCACCTGGGGCCGGCTGACCGGGGACGAGCTGGTGGCCCGGGGGAACCTCTCCGAGGCGAAGGCGCGGCTGCAGCAGACCCGCGAGGCGGCGGACATCGACGTGCGGACCTCCCAGCTCAACCTCTCGGACGCCGAGGCGACCCTGAAGAGCAACGAGAGCACGGTCGAGCAGGCGCGGCGCGGCTACGAGATCGCCCAGCTCCGCTTCCACGAGGGGCTGTCGAGCCAGATCGAGCTGCAGAACGCCCGCCTGCTCTCCGAGCAGGCCGAGGTCAACCGGGCGCAGGCCCTGCGCAACGTCCAGGTGGCCCGCGCCCGTCTCGCCCTGATCCAGGACCTCCCGGTGACCACGGCCGGCGGCGCGGCGGCTCAAGGGACGGCGGCGGGGACGGGGATCGGCCCGTCCACGACGACCGGCTCCCCGGCGCAGACCTACCCCACCACTCCGACCAGCGGCGCGACACCTCCGACGGGAATTACCGGGACGACGGGCGCGCCGGGATCCCCTCCGGGGGGCGCTCTTCTTCCTTGAGGTATCCGGTTTGAAGCGAAGAAACTCCCTTGTCTCCCTTCTTCTTGCCTTTCTGCTGACGATCGGGATGGCGACCGCCGGCTGCCGGAAGGGCGCCGCCGGCGCGGGCAAGGACGGCAAATCGGGCGCGGCGGCCGGCGCGGCCCAGCTGATGGTCCTCGGTCCGGAGGACACGGCGGTGGTGACGAAGGGCCCCGTGCAGAGCGGCCCGGCGCTCACCGGCACGCTGGCGGCCAAGCGGCAGGCGGCCCTGCGGGCGCAGATCGCCGGCTCGGTGCTGTCGGTCGC
>CAWCIU010000017.1:0-5080 GCA_963795735.1 uncultured Acidobacteriota bacterium
AGCCCGGGATTCCTCCGCATCGCTCACCCATTCCCGGAAAGTGCGTGCGGGCCTGCCGGTGATCGCCTCGACCGTGGAGGTGACGAGGGCGGGCTGGCCGAGGGCGGCGGCCCAGGCGTTCAAGAGCATGGTCACGACGGCGGCGGGAGCGCGCAGCTCCCGGTACGCCTCTTCCGGCGAGAGCTCCTCGTAGCGTAGCGGCCGGCCGAGCACGTCGCCGATCGTCGCCACCTGCTCGCGCTGCTCCAGGGATTGGGGGCCGGTCAGGACGTACTCCGCCCCGGCGTGGCCGTCCTCCAGGAGGGCGCGGACCGCGACGGCCGCCAGGTCCCGCTCGTCGAGGGGCGCGGTCGGGGCGGCGGCGTAGGGCCAGCGCACGATGTCGCCGGTGCGGATCTGCGGCGCCCACCAGGCGAGGGCATTGGCGGCGAACATCCCGGGCCGGAGAAACGTCCACGAAAGACCCGACGCTTCGATCCACCTCTCGATCTGCGCGTGCATCGCCGCCATCGGTCGAGCCTCGGACAACAACTCACTGGCGGGCAGCCCCAGGCACCTTTCCCGGCTTCGGGCCCGGAGCAGGAGCCAGATACTCGCGATCACCACGAGTTGCGAAGGCGAGACGGCGGCTAGCCCCAACGGCTGGCATCCGTAGGGGAGCTGGGCGGGTCCAGCGCTGGACCCGCCCAGCTCCGGTCAGGAATCTCGACAGCTAGTTTTGACAGGAGAGCGTAACCGGGCTCCCGGAGAGATTCGTGCAGGAGCTCTCGAATCGGGCGCTGACCTGGTGCGCAATTCCGTTCCGCAGGCTCGCCGGTGTGGCGATCACGAAGCCGTGCAGCCCGTTGTCTCCCAGGTAGGTGCCCACGTCAGGACGGGAGGCGTTCGCCAGGACGGTGGTGAGCAGAGCGCCGTTGTCGTAGATCGACACGTGGATGGGAGTGTTGGGAAGGTTGCGGTCGGCCGCCCAGCCGGCCAGCGTGTCGCAGCCGGCATGGTCCAGAGTTCCCGCGTAATTGGGGGACGGAGCGCAGGTCAGGGAGACGGGGCTCAGGGCGAGATTGGTGCCGGAGCCCTCGAACCGTAGGCTCACCTGGTGCGGGTTCCCGTCCCGGAGGCTGACCGGGGTTGAGACCACGAAGCCGTGGAGACCATTGTCCCCCAGGTAGGCACCCACGTCGGGACGGGAGAAGTTCGCCAGGAAGGTGGTCAGCAGTACGCCGTTGTTGTAGATGGAAACTGTGATCGAAGTGTTGAGCCGAAGGCGGTCCGCGGCCCAACCCTCCAGGGTGCTGGCAGTCCGCCCGATCCAGAGTTCCCGCGTAACTGGTGACAGGGCTCACCTGGATGGCGACGGGATTCGAGGGGATGCCATTGGCCACCACCTCGAGCCGGCTCGGTCCGGTTTCGATGCCGGCGGGCATGTCGAACCGGGTCGACACGACGGCGCTTCCCGTCGCGACCGCCATCGTGCTGTGATGGTGTGTCCTGGCGTAGAAGACGTGGTTCGTCGCGCTATTGGTGATCCGGACCAGGGGGTAGTTGGTGGCGGATTGCGCGTCGTCGCCGTACATCGCGCCCTGCGAGAGACCGTTCAGCTGTGTACCGGAGAGGGTGTAGTTCGCGAATCCCGGCACCAGGTTGGCGGGGAAGGAGCTGATCGTCGGCCGCCACGCGTTCTGGTAGGTCCCGCTCGCAGTATAAATTTCGACGTCCGAGGAGCCATCGGTGAACAGGATCTGGCCGGTGGGGAGCACCAGCATCCGGCCGACGAAGGAAGGGTTGAACGGAGCGTTGGGCGGGGCGGGCACCGCGACCAGACCGGTGCCGTTGAACTCGAAGAATTGAGAGCCGGCGCCGAAGATCCCCGGGCTGGCGCCGACCAGGACGTTGCCGTTCGGCAGGATCGCCGCGGGGCCGTCGGCTACGTCCAGGGTGCCGGGGAAGGTCGGGCCGACCGACCAGACACCGGAGGCCGTATTGAAGACGGCGGTATTGGAGGTCCCTCCGGTCGCGAAAACGGTGCCGTCGGGACGCAGGACGGCCGGACCGATCTCGCGCGAGCCGCTGCCATCGGCGTTGGTGTCCGCCAGCTTCACGATCGTGCTGCCGGCGCTCGACCAGGTTCCCGTTGCCGGATTGTAGGTCTCCGAGTTGGTGAGGTTGACAAGGTTATTCGCGTCGATCGCGAGGACCCGGCCGTCGGGCAGCAGGTTCCATCCCTCCTCGTCGTGCCGGCCGGTCTTTCCCGTGCCGGTCGGAGTCCAGGTCAAGGTGGAGGCGTTGAGCAGAGCGGCCTCGGTGGTAAAAGGATTCGCCAGCATAAAAGTGCCGTTGGCGAGGACCACGCTCTGGGCATCGCCGATGTTGCCCCAGCCCGCTGGAGGGGCGATCGAGGCCCAGCTGTTGGTGGCGGGATCGTAGATGGCGCCCAGCGACGTCCAGACGGCATTGCTGCCGCCGTTGTACTCCCCTCCCTCCACGACGACCCTGCCGTCCGGGAGTACGGCCGACGCGTAGTAGAGCGGTGTATAGCCTGCGGGCAGGCTGGCCAACTGGGACCAGCTGCCGTTGACGTAGCTTCCGGTGTTGTCCGGCCTGAGCTGCCACCAGGCGCCACTTTCCGTGGCATGAACCATCACGGTGCCGTCGGTGAGCAGGAGCGCCGTGCTGGCGCTGAAGGTCGGTTGATGCGCCAGGGGCGTCCAGGTTTGAGCGCCGGCGAGCGCTGCGAAAGCGAGCAGCGCGCTGATTCCGAATGCCAGGATACGCGGGGGAAGCGCGCGAGCGAGGAACCCGCGTCCGAGGTCAGGGCAGATGTGGGGCATCGATACACCTCTCTGTGGGTAAGGCCGGCAGACAGTCCGGCAGAGTCGAAGGATCTCCAGCACCGGAGACAAGCTCGGGCACGTCGCCCGGCTGTGAACCGAGGCCGGCGCATGGGGATGGCCTATTTCAGGATGTCGAAACGGCCCAGAACATTTCGCCACCGCGGACCGGAAACCTTCCCTACCTGGGCTTGCCGTCGCGGTCCTTGAGGTCGATGTCCTATCTCCTACCTCGCGGAGGGGGTGAAGCGGCAGGAGGACCGGCCGATCACGTTTTTCTTCAACGGCGGGCCGGGCTCCGCCTCGGTCTGGCTGCACCTCGGTTTCGTCGGCCCCAAGCGCATCGACATCCCGAGCGACGCAGAGGACCCGGGCGCGCCGCCCTACCGGCTCAAGGACAACCCGTCGAGCCTGCTGCGCGTACAGAAAGGCCTCGGCTTGAGAAGAATCTTCGCCGAGGGGTCCCTCCCCCCTGGGCGGGTGGAAGGGATGGGGGGAGAGACGCTTCGGCGAGGACTCTTCTCAAGCCGGCTCTTTACGAGAGCGTTTGCTGGCGGAAGCTCTGCGGGACCAAGCGACGCGAAGCCTCTACCTATCATTCCAAGACTGACGAAGCACTAGCGTGGCCTGTGCTATAAGCCGAAAAGACGCGAAAGGGGGTCTGGCGATGGCGGGTACGAGACGAGGCTTGGCGCGGCTTCTCACCGGGACCGTGGTGCTCGGTCTTTTCGCCTGCAGCGGCAACCGGAGCAGCGCCCCGGCCGACCAGATCGTGGCGCAGGCCCTGGCCGCGATCGAGCCGTTCCACGTGGTGAAGCTCGACACCGCGGCGATCGCGGCGGCGGTGCGGGCCGGCAGGCCGGTGCAACTTCCCTTCGTCACCCAGGACAATCGCTTGACCGCCGTGGAGGTGCGGCTCACGCTCCGCAACCTCCGCGCGCCCGCCCTGGCCGGCGTCGACGTGAAGAACGGCGTCGCCAACACCTATCGCATCCTGCCTCTGCCGCCGCCCGCCACGTACCAGGGCCGGGTCGAGGGCAAGTCGAGCGCGGCGATCCTCACCGTCGACGAGCGCGTGGTCGAGGGGAACATCCTCCTCGCGCCGGGCGGCTGGTCGATCATCGAGCCGCTCGAACCGCTGCTGCGGCTGCGCGGTGTCGAGGCCGAGCGGCGGAAGGCCGTGCTGCAGCAGTTCGACCACATCGTCTACAACGTCAGGAACCAACACGGGCACGTCGCTGCGGATGCGGACCTCTTCAAAAACCCCGTGCCGGTTCGGCGAGCGCCGATGCCGGCGATGCCGCTCGTCGTCTCGACCGTCGCGGACGGCGATGCCGCGTTCTATCGCGCCTACCCTCCGGACTCGGTCATGCCGTTCTGGCTCAAGGAGGAGACGCTCTTCAACGCTCTCGACTGGCTCTTCCACTGTCTCGAGCCCAAAGCCAACTCCGACAACGCCTACGCGGTCTGTGACAACGCGTTCGACGGCGGCCACGAGGGCTTCGATGCACGCGTGCGGCTCGATCGGTTGGAAGCGTGGGAGGCGGGCGGGCCGAGCAGCACGGCCCGCGAGACGCTGCTGCGCCAGTCGGCCGGCGCGACGCACCAGGCGGCGCCGCCCTGTTGCGGCCCGCCGCACACCGCCGGCCGTTCGTCTCTCGTCTTCTTCTTCAGTGGCCGCACCCTCGAACCGGGGGCCGGTGTCGCCAGCGTGGCGGGCCTCGCCGTCTATGGGGAGAGTTGCTTCTCGGAGAGCGACTTCCTGTGCCACCACGCTCTTTCCCAGGTCACGCCGAGTGAACACTTCCCCGGCAACGCCTTCTTCCAGGAGCTCCTCGTCGCGCACGAGGTCGGCCACCTCCTGGGCGGCGCGGAGCAACCGTTACCTTTCGGCGTCTGCTGGCTCTTCGGCCAACAGTGCGGTCCCAACCTCATGGGCTCGATCGCGTTCAGCGGCAACGCCATCTATCTTTATACAGAAGAGGACACCCGCTACGTCATGGGACCGCTGATGCGGGAGCGCTTGGGCCGCGAGGGCCCTGCCGGGAAACCGGCCGATCCGCTCCCCTGAAACGGAGAAAACCTCCTCTGGAGGAGAGAGTCCCAGCTCCGCGGGGGATCGGGCTTGCGCCTTCCGCAACACCGAGGGCGGCGACCTCCTGCTCGGTGTTGCGGAGGATGGAGCCGCACCGCGGCACGACGGAAAAGACGGGGGTCGGCGTCTCGGTGAAGCCGCCGGCTGCGTCCATAGA
>CAWCIU010000018.1:0-1979381 GCA_963795735.1 uncultured Acidobacteriota bacterium
CACCCCGGGCGCGACCTGGAGCGGCTGGGCGACTACCTGCTGGCCTACTACGAGCGGCAGGTCGCGCGCCACGGCATCGACCCCCGGACGGCGGTGGGCGACCTGCCTTTCCACTGGCGCACCGATTTCGAGTTCGGCTGGTCGGGCGGCTGGCTGGGCAACCAGGAGGGGCGGCTCGAGGAGCGGGACCTCGTGGTGCGTGATCCCCGGCCGCGACCGGAGCCGGGCGGTCGATCATGGCCGACCACTACGACACCGCCTACATGGAGGACGAGTACGAGCTACGGAGCACGGCGGCCACGGTCCGCGCCTGGCGGCCGCCGGCGCCGACGACAACCACTCGGCGACGGTGACGCTGATGCTCGCGGCGCCGGTCCTCTGCGAGCTGAGCCGGGCCGGGCGCCTCGGCTGCGACGTCTGGCTGGTCCACCTGACCGGCGAGGAGTTCCCCTCGGACTGCCTGGGGGCCCGCGCACCTGACCGAGCGCGCTGGTCGAGCGGGACGCTGCGCCTGCGCCTGCGCCGGCGGCGGCTCCACGACCTGTCGCGGACGCCGCGTCCAGGGCGTCTACGTCCTCGACATGGTGGCCCACAACAACGACCGCCGCCGCGACGTGTTCCAGATCTGCCCCGGGCGTCGGCCGGGAGTCGATGTGGCTGGCCTACCAGGCGCACGTCGCGAACCGGCGTGGAACGGCGGGGCGCCGGTCTGGAACCGCCGCGCCGGCGCGGCGCGGCCGGGCAAGCGCCTGCCCGATCCGGAGGGCACGGACCGTGCCGCCGACTCGCCCTGCACCCGCAGCTGCACGGCGAGGTCCGTCCGCGTGCGGACCCGCGCAGCACGCTGTACAACACGGACGGGCAGATCTTCTCCGACGCCGGCGTGCCGGTCGTGCTGTTCATGGAGAACTACGACATCAATCGCCACGGCTACCACGACACGCACGACACGATGGAGAACATCGACCTGGACTACGGGGCGGCGGTGGCGGCCATCGCCATCGAGTCGGTGGCCCGGGCGGCGACCGAGACGCCGCCTGAACCGCCGGCCTGAAGCCGGCAGAGGAGAAGAGATCTTGAGAATCCGCCCGATGGAGCCGCGGGACCGCTCCCGCATCCTGGAGATCGTGACGGCGACGGGGAGCTTCACGCCGGTCGAGATCGCCACGGCGATGGAAGTGGTGGACGAGGGGCTGGCGGCGCCGGAGAGCGACTATTTCCTGTTCGTGGCGGAGGACGAGAGCGGGCGGGTGACCGGCTATGAGTGCCACGGGCCGACCCCGCTCACCGACGGGACGTACGATCTCTACTGGATCGCCGTCGATCCCGGCGCCCAGGGGGGTGGCTACGGCCGGGCGCTCCTCGGGCTCGCCGAAGAGGACGTGCTGCGGCGCGGCGGTCGGCTCCTGCTGATCGAGACCTCGTCGCAGGAGAGCTATGGCGCGACGATCCGTTTCTACGAGAAGAGCGGCTATCCGCTGGTGGCGCGGATCCCGGGGTTCTACCGGCCGGGGGACGACAAGCTGATCTTTGCCAAAGATATCGTAAACTATCGATCCAATCCCGAAAGGAGGCGATCGTGAAGAGACGCACGCTCCCGCTGCCGACTCTCTTGCTGGCGCTGCTGCTGCCCGCGCTCGCGGCGGCCCAGCCCGCGGTCTATCCCGCAGTCTATAAGGTGGACGCCGACCACAGCGGCGTCAACTTCTCCATCCGGCATTTCGTCTCCAACGTCTCGGGCCGCTTCCGGGACTTCGACGGCGTCATCAAGTACGATCCGCAGAGCCCGGCGGCGGGCAGCGTCGAGTTCACCATCCGGGCGGCGTCGATCGACACCGCCAACAACGACCGCGACGAGCACCTGCGGTCGAAGGACTTCTTCGAGGTCGCCAAGTACCCCACCCTGACCTTCACCAGCACCCGGGTGGTCCCCCGGGACGCGGGCACGCTGGAGGTGACGGGGAACCTGACCCTGCACGGCGTCACCCGGGCGGTCACCTTCCCGGTGCAGCTGCTCGGCACGGTGAAGACCCCGCGCGGCGAGAAGGCCGGCTTCGAGGCCGCCTTCACCCTCAACCGCAAGGAGTACGGGATCAACTGGAACAACCTCCTCGACTCGGGGCCCATGCTCGGCGACGAGGTGAAGATCCACATCGAGGTCGAAGCCAACCGCCAGGCGGACAAGCTCGCCAGGTAGCCGCCAGGTAGCCGGGGAATCGTCGAAGAAGAGGAGGGGAGTCGCCGCCCGCCTCCGGGGAACGCTCCCGCCCGGGAGGGCCGCCTCTCCCCCACGAGTCCGAATCGTTCCCTTTTCCGGGGGATGTCCCAAAACGCGAGGGGGAATGTCTCAATCGGACTGGGCAGCGTCTCCCCAGTCGGGGAAAACGTCTCCCCAACAAGGGGGAATGTTCCAGATGTCGTAATGAACGTTCCAGATCTCGGGGGAAATGTTCCAGGCCTGAGAGGAACGTTCCAGATCCCGGGGGGAACGTTCCAACAGCACCTCTGGAACGTTCCCCCGCGAAGGGGGGACATTCCCCTATTGTCTTGAGACGCTGGCCGGCATGATTTCCAGGCCTTCGTGAGTGTGGGCGAGGTCGTGGAGCTCGCCCGCGGGCTCCTCGCGCAGGTCGCGGGGGGTCTCCTTGCCCACGGGACCCTTGCCGATGGTGATGCCGCCGTCCACCACCCACAGGGCGCCGGTGACGAAGCTCGCCTCGTCCGACGCCAGGAAGGCGTAGACGTTGGCGATCTCCTCGACGGTGCCCCGGCGGCCCATGGGGGTCGCCTCGACGGTCATCTTCTCCATCTTCTTGTCCATCGGCCCGGTCTCCTTGTGGGTCCAGGCGGTGTCCACCGCGCCGGGGCAGACGCAGTTGGCCCTCACCCGTACTTCGCCTGCTCGACGGCGACGCCGCGCATGAAGGCGTGCATCCAGCCTTGGTGGCGCCGTAGGGCGCGTTCTGGCGATGCCGATCAGCCCCGCCTCGGAGCCGGCCGAGACGATGCAGCCGCGGGTCTTCTGCAAGTAGGGAGGGCGAAGCGGGTCATCAGGAACGCGCTCCGGGTGTTGGCCCGGGTCATCATGTCAAGGCGTCGATAGGATAGTCCTGGAGCTCGGCCACGACGGGGAAGGTGCCGGCGTTGTTGATCAGGATGTCCAGGCGCCCGAAGCTGTCGATCGCCGCCTGCACGCAGCCTCGGCGTGGGCCTCCTCGGAGACGTCGCCGGCATAGGCGACGGCCTTGGAGCCGTGGCTGCGGATGCGCGCCACGACGTCGTCGATCGGGTCGCCCGGCAAACCGCAGACGACCACCGCCGCCCCCTCCTTGGCGAACTTGTGCGCGATGGCTTCGCCGATGCCGTCCCGGCGCCGGTGACGATGGCGATTTTCCGTGGAGACGCTGTCCATGGTGTGACCTCCTTGATCTAAATCCGCGATCCAGCTCGGCGGGACCTCCTGCCGCAGGCTGCGGTTGATGGGGCGCGGCTTCACGATGCGTGCCAGAGCCTAAAGACACCGGAAGCGCAGCGTGTCTGCAGTTTCGTGATGCTCAGGATGCCGGACAACCGCTACGACGACACCGGCTTGCGGGTCATCCGCGAGCCGAAATTTCCGTCAGGGCAAAGCCGCGCGGACCGGGGCGATTTGACCCTGCGGACACCCCCGTCCCCTGCAACAATGCGCCGATCTGAGACGTGTCAGAAACGGAGGGGCGTTGGCCGAGCACGATACCGGATACAAGCGATTGTCTCTCCCATGCCGAGATGGTCGCCGACCTGTGCGCGGCTTCGTCCGCGAGGGTGGGTCAGGATTCTCGACTTCTCGACGCTGGAGAGGTTCCGGCAGCTACGTCACCCGGAGCTGCGCAGCCGGGAGAGCGACGTCGTCTGGCGGCTCCGCTGGGAGCGCAAGCCGTTGGCTCTACGTCTACCTCCTGATCGAGTTCCAGTCCACCGTCGACCCCTTCATGGCCTTGCGCGTGATGGTCTACGTGGGTCTGCTCTACCAGGATCTGGTCCGGGCAGCGGCAGCCACCGCGGCGGGCAAGTTGCCGCCGATCCTGCCGCTGGTTCTCTATAATGGCAATGGGCCCTGGGAGCTGCCCGGGAGCTGTCGGAGCTGATCGAGGAGGTCCCGGGCGGCCTGGAGCGGTATCGTCCGCACCTTTGCTACTGCCTGCTGGACGAAGCGCGGATCGCCGACTCGGAGCTGGAATCGCTGCGCAACCTGGCGGCGGCGCTGTTCCGGCTGGAGAAGAGCCGGGTCCGGAGGACATCCAGCGGGTGCTGGCGGCACTGATCGAGTGGTTGGGCGAGCCGGAGCTCGCGGAGCTGAGGCGGTCGTTCACCGCCTGGCTGCTGGAGTGCTGCTGCCGCCCGGTGCCCGGGACCGTGATCCCCCAGGTGGCCGATCTTCAGGAGGTCAAGTCGATGCTGGCCGAACGCGTCGTGGAGTCGACTCATCAGTGGAAGCAGGAGGGCTCGAAGAGGGGCGCCGGAGGGTCGTCAGGAGGGGCGGAGGAGGGGCGTCAGGAGGGGCGTCAGGAGGGGCGTCAGGAGGGCCAGGAGGATGCTCCTCGCGAAGGCCCGCGCCGTCCTCCTGAGGACTCGAGACGCTCTGGTCCTCTGCCGAGGAGGTCTCGGCGGCGCGGTGAACGCGATCGCCGCGATCGAGGAGCTCACGGAAATCAGCCTCCGTGCCGGCGCAGTCCTCCCTGACCGCCCTCGCGGCCGGTTCAAAGTAACGGCGGATCGACGGTCGAGCCGTCGTGGCTTCAGGACGATGCTCAGGACGATCGGCACCGCGATCTCCCCTTCCGGCCCACCTCCGCCAGCGCGCTCTGGCGGGCGGCCTCGACTCGTCGCCGGGGTTCCAGGTGGGGAGCTGGGGGTGTTCGCGACCACCAGGCCGGTGTAGAAGCCGAGCTGGGCGTCTTCGATCATGCCGTCGTAGCTCCACTTCGGATCGAACTGGTCGCTCGGCTGGTGGTAGCGGTGGAGCTCGTCGTCCTCCGCCTGCTGCTTGCCCCAGCCCGCCGGCCGGCCATGAAGTCGATGCCGCTCGGGGTGGATCGCCGGCACGCCGACCTTGGAGAGGCTGAACTGGTCGGAGCGGTAGAAGAAGCCGCGGTCGGGGAAGGGATCGCTTCGACCCCGCGCCCCTGGCGGGCGCGCCTGCACGATCGAGTCCAGCGACGACTTGCCGAGGCCGATCTCGGTCAGGTCGCGGGTACGGCCAGGACGTTGCCGCCGTCGTAGTTGATGTCCCCGGCGATCCGGCCGGCGGGCACGGGAGGATGGTCGCCAGGTAGGCCGAGCCGAGGGCCCCTGCTCCTCGCCCGCCACGAAGGCGAGATGATCGAGCGGCGCGGGCGCTGCGGCAGCGCGGCGTAGGCCTTGGCAATCGCCATCACCTCGGCGCAGCCGGAGGCGTTGTCCACGGCGCCGTTGTAGATCCGGTCGCCGTTCTTGTCCGGCTGGCCGATCCCCAGTGATCGTGGTGGGCGGTGTAGATCACCACCTCATCCTTGAGGCGGATCGCTCCCGGGCAGCAGGCCGAGGACGTTGGCCGTCCGTACCTTGGAGATCCGGTTGGCGAGGGTAGCGAGGTGGTGATCCCGAGGGGGAGCGGCTTGAAGTCCCGGCTGCGGGCCTGCTCGACGAGCTTCGCCAGATCCTTGCCGGCGGCCTGGAAGAGCTTGCGGGTGGCGTCCTCGGTGGCCCAGCCGCGCACCTGGCTGCGGGCTCGCCGGCAGCGGGGAGCTCGAACTGCTCGCCGCTCCAGGAGGTCTGGACCACCTGCCACGGGTAGCCGGCCGACGGGGTGGTGTGGATGATGATCGCCGCCGCCGCCCCTTGCCGCGCCGCGCTCTCGTACTTGTAGGTCCAGCGGCCGTAGTAGAGCCGGCGCTTCCCCTCGAAGAGCTTGGGGTCCCAGTCCGGATCGTTGTTCATCATCACCAGGACCTTGCCCTTGAGGTCCATCCCCTTGAAGTCGTCCCACTGGTACTCGGGGGCCTGGATGCCGTAGCCGACGAAGACAAGCCGGCGTCGCTCAGGGTCGAGGTGGGCTCCTGGACGCCCCCGGCGGCGATGAACTCGTCCCACCACTTGAGATCGACGGTCTGGGCTCCGGCCTTGAACTCCCAGGCCTTCGGCGCCTCGGACTTGATGCCGACGACGTCGAACCGCTGCTGCCACTCGCCGTTGGGAAGGGCCGGCTGGTAGCCCAGGAACTCGAGCATCGAGGCGAGATAGAGCTGCGCCGTCTCGTCGCCGCGGCTGGCCGGACCCCGGCCCTCCAGCAGGTCGTCCGAGAGGAAGCGGAGGGGGGCTTCGAGCGAGGCGCGGTCGATCGCCTTGGCGGCCTTCTCGGCGCCCGGCGGGAGCTGGACCTTGGCCGGGGCCGGAGCGGAAGCCGGGGCGGCGCCGGCCGGAAGAGCCATCGTCAGGACGATCCCGAGACCGCCCATCCAGGTCTGTCGTTTATCTTTTGCATCAGGGATAAGCCTCCACGGAGTCAAAATTTCCGGCTGAGGACTGTAGCATTTGGCCCCCGGGGGCGGCGCCGCCCCGGAGCCTCGCTTGCTCCCCGGGTCCGCCCACGCTATGGTTGATCCATAGGCCGAGCGATGCTGCGAACCACCGTACGCGACTGTCTCTATCTGAACTGGGCGTTCCCGGCGGAGGCCCTGCCGCCGCCGCCGCCGCCGCTGCGCTATCAGCTCCACGCGTTGCAGGGCGGGAGCACGTGTTCGCCTCGGCGCTGCTCTTCCACCAGGACTCGCTCCGCCTGACGGCCTGCCGTCGCTCAAGTTCGGCTACCCGCAGCTCAACATCGCCTCTACGTGTTGGACGACGAGGGGGTCCCCTCGGTACTGCTCCGCCGGATGCTGATGCCCGGCTGGGTGGCCCCCGGCGTGCGGCTGGTCACCCACCAGCCAGCCTCGCGGGCGCCGGCTGCGCTTGCCGCGCCCCTCGCAAGCGGTCGGCGACGGACCGTGGGTCTGGCGGGCCGAGCGCAAGGGGAGCCTCGAGGTGCGGCCTGGCCGGGCTCGCCCGTCGTCGGCAAGGGGCAGCGCCTCGGCTCGTGGGAGGAGTCGGTGCGGTATTCCTTCAGCGGCCGCGCAGGTACGCCTCGGTCTCGGGCGAGCTGCAGAAGGTCTCGGCCGATCAGCCGCAGGTGGCGATCTGGCCGATGCGGGCGGAAGTCGAGGGGGACGGCCTGCTGCGGCGGCTGCTCGGCTGCCGGCGGCACCCGCTGGCCCGGGCTCCGCTCGGTCTGGCTCTGCCCGGAGATCCCGTTCGTCTTCGAGCTCGGGCTCGTCTGCTGGTGCCCGTCCCTCCCGCTCTGCCGCAGCCGGCGGCCGGCCAGGTCGTGGCTTTTCACCGGCCCAAGGGCGAGCGGACCCACCCCGAGCGGCAGCAGGCCTGGTCTAGCATCGCCGCATGAACCCGATCCCGCCCTCTGAACGCCGGCCGCAACACATCGCGGGGATGCCCGGCGACGGCACGGGCAAGGACGTGACCGCCGACGCGGGGAAGGCCCTCGAGGCCGCGCCGGGCCTGGGACTCCCGCTGGAGCTGGTCCGTCTCGACTGGGACGCCGACCGCTACCTGGCGACCGGCGAGACCCTCCCCAAGGGGCGCTCGACGATTTCCGCGACAACTACTCGCCATCCTGATCGGCGCCTTCGGCGACCCCCGGGTCCCGGACATGAAGCCGCCGCCGACATGCTCCTCGGCACCCGCTTCGGGCTCGACCTCTACATCAACCTGCGGCCCGTGAAGCTCAACGACGAGCGCTGCCCCCTGAAGGCCGCGCGGAGAAGGACATCGACTTCGTGGTCTTCCGCGAGAACCGAGGGGCCTACGTCGTCGTCGGCGCAACTTCAAGAAGGGCTGGGCGACGAGGTCGCCGTCAGGAGGAATCCACGCCGGCAAGGGGGTCGAGCGCATCCTCGACGCGGCCTTCGAGTACGCGGTGGCCAATCGAGCCGCAAGGTGATGATCAGCGACAAGTCGAACGTCATGCCCTAGGGCACGGTCTTGGCAGCGGATCTTCGAAGAGGTGGCGAAGGATATCCGCAGATCGAGAGCAGCCACATGTTCGTCGACGCCTCCGCATGGAGATCGTCTGCGCCCCGAGGGCCTCGACGTGATCGTCACCAACAACATGTTCGGCGACATCGTCACCGACGTGGGCGCCGCGCTCCGGGGGGGCTGGGGGTGGCCGCCTCAGCCAACCTCCACCCCGGGCGGACCTCGATGTTCGAGCCGGTCCACGGCTCGGCCCCGGAGTTCGCCGGCACGGCCGCGCGAACCGGGTGGGCTCGATCCTCTCCGCGTCCCTGATGCTCGACTTCCTGGGCCACCGCGCCGCCGCCAGGCGATCGAGGGGCCGTCGCCCGTCGTGCGCGAGGGGAAGTCCACCCCCGACCTCGGCGGCTCGCTCACCACCTCGCAGGTGGGGGACCTCTCGCGCGGGCGGTGGCGCGGCGTGAGGTGACGGGCAGCGAAGGAGGCTTGAATGCATGCCGCTGAATACGAGCTCATCGACGCTGGACCGCGCCAGCGGCGCCGACCTGCGCCCCGCCCGCGGCCGGGTGAAGCTGAATACAAGACGCTGCGCGACGGGCTGCGTCGCGGTCGGTACGCAACCCCTCGATCGAGGAGAGCTCCGCGTCCTGCACCTGATGGCGGAGCCTCGGCATCAAATCGCCGACATCGGCCTGCCGGGGGCGGGTCCGCACGTGGTGCGGGACGTCGAGCGCCTGGCCCGCGAGATCGTCGAGCAGCGGCTGAAGATCGAGCCCAACTGCGCCGCCCGCACGGTGATCGCGGACATCCGGCCGATCGTCGAGTCTCGCAGCGGCCGGGCTCCGCATCGAGGTCTCCTGCTCCATCGGCTCGTCGCCGATCCGCCGGTATGCCGAGGGGTGGACGCTCGACGCATGCTCCGGCTGAGCCGCGGGGCGGTGGAGCTCGCGTCGGGAAGGGGCTCCCAGTGATGTTCGTCACCGAGGACCCACCCGCGCCGCGCCGGAGGATCTGCGGCGACTGTACACGGACGCGGTGGAGGCGGGCGCCCGGCGGGTCTTCGTGGCCGACACGGTGGGCCACTCGACGCCGGGCAGGGTGAGGAACCTCATCCGTTTCATCCGCAGGATAGTCGGCGAGGAGGTGAAGATCGACTGGCACCGCCACAGGACCACGGCCTCGAGGTAGTCAACGCGCTCGCCGCCGCCGAGGCCGGCGCCGACCGGCTGCACGGTACCGCGGTGGGGATCGGAGAGCGGGCAGGCGACTGCCCGATCGACGACTGCTGGTCGACGTGCAGGTCCCGGCTGGATCGACCGCGACCTGCACCGGCTCAGGAGTACTGCCGCTTCATGGCCGACACCACGGGGGTGCCGCTGCCCGACGACTACCCGGTGGTCGGGAAGGACGCCTTCCGCACCGGCACCGGGATCCACGCCTCGGCCATCTCGGTCCGCGCCCGCAGCAAGGACTGGCTCGCCGACCGCATCTACTCCTCGATCCCGGCGGGGATGATCGGCTGCCGGCAGGTGATCGAGGTCGGGCCGATGAGCGGCGAGTCGAACGTCGTTTACTGGCTCCAGGAGCGGGGATCGAGGCCGGCCCGGAGCTGGTGCAGGAGATCTTCCAGAAGGCGAAGTCCTCGGCGATCACCCTGGAGGAGGCCGAGATCCTGGAGATCTGCACCGCGCGGGGGGTCTCCCCCCAGCCGCTGCGGCCGCGCGCGCTGCCCTAATGTCTGAGGCGGCCAAAGCCCCCGTCCCCCCCTGGCGGCGGGTGCTCGACCGGTATCTGGAGAGCCTGTCGGTCGAGCGGGGGCTGTCGCGCAACACGGTCGACGGCTACCGCAACGACCTCTCCCGCCTGGGAGGTGCGCTGGCGAAGAAGGGGGGCCGGGACCTGCTGGCGGCGGCGGCGGCCGATCTCTCCGCCCATCTGCGGGACCTCCAGCGCCAGGGGCTCTCCCCGCGCTCGAGCGCCCGCGCCCTCTCGGCTCTGCGCGGCTTCTACGACCACCTGATCACCTCTGGCGAGCGGACGGACAACCCGGCGGTCAACCTGCTGCCGCCGAAGCTCTGGAAGCCGCTGCCGAAGGTGCTCTCGGAGGACGAGGTCGAGAAGCTGCTCGCCGCGCCGGACGTGGCGACGCCCCTCGGCTGCGCGACCGGGCCATGCTCGAGCTGCTCTACGCGACGGGGCTGCGGGTCAGCGAGCTTGTCGGGCTCACCCTGCCGCAGCTCCGGCTGGACGTCGGCTTCCTGGTCGCCTTCGGCAAGGGGAACAAGGAGCGGGTGGTGCCGGTGGGGGACCAAGCCGAGCACTGGGTGCAGCGCTACCTGCGCGACGTCCGCCCCGATCTCGCCGCAGGCCGCCATCTCCACGTCTTCGTCAACAAGGACGGCGCCCGGTTGAGCCGGGTGGGGTTCTGGATGATCATCAAGAAATACGGCCTCAAGGCCGGCCTCCGCGCCGGGATCTCCCCCCACGTGCTCCGGCACAGCTTCGCCACCCACCTGCTGGAGCACGGCGCCGATCTGCGGGCGGTCCAGACCATGCTCGGCCACTCCGACATCTCGACCACCCAGATCTACACCCACATCCACCAGCAGCGGCTGAAGAGCCTCTACGACCGGTTCCATCCCCGGTCGTAAGGGAATTTTGGCCCTCTCCCAGTGGTTGTCATCTCTTGAGAGCAAATTTTCCCCGTGGAGCATTAGGCGATTTCGCCCGCTGTTCCGTACACTAGGCAGACCCGAACGACCACCGGAGTGGAGATTCATGCCCTGATGCACAGCTCCCGGCCTTCCGCGCTCTCGCGCCTGCTCGTTTCCGGCTCGCTCCTGCTGGGTCTCGGCTTTGCCGTTCCCGCCCATGCCGACCTGGTCATCCTGACCGACGGCGAGGTCATGAAGGTGTCGGCCTTCGAGGCCAGCGGCGACCTGGCCCGGCTCACCATGGCCTCGGGCGGACGGATGACGATGGCGATTGACCGCGTGGACCGGGTGATCGAGGATGAGGTGATCCCGGAGCCCGATCCGCCGAAGAAGGCGGTCGAGGTGGTGGCGGACGCGGTGAAGGCGGCCCTGGTGCCGCTCCATTTCGAGGAGGCGAAGGCCAGGGTGCCGGACGGCCCTACGGGTCGATGATCTTCGAGGCGGCGAAGCGCCACGCGATCAATCCGCAAGTGGTGGCCGCCCTGATCCACGCCGAGTCCTCCGGCAATCCCAGGGCGGTCTCCAACAAGGGGGCCCGCGGGCTGATGCAGCTCATGCCGTCGACCGCCGAGCGCTTCGGGATCGCCAAGGAGAGGCTGCTCGACCCCAAGCAGAACCTGGAGGCCGGCGTCACCTACCTGAGCTGGCTGATCGAGCAGTTCCCCAACGACCTCTCGAAGGTCCTCGCCGCCTACAACGCCGGCGAGAACGCCGTCTGGCGCTACAACGGCATCCCCCCTATCGCGAGACCCGCGAGTACGTCCGCCGCATCTTCGGCCGGCTCGGGCTGACCGCCACGATCGCCGGGCTGTAGTTACGGGTCCACTACTGGCCCACTACTGGGCCGCCGGCCCGGCCCACCGCATCACCATCAACGTGCGGTCGTCGCTGAGCGGGTGACCCGCGGTGTGGCGGTCGACCGCCGCGAGCAGGCGGTTGCGGATGTCGATCGCGCTCTCCCCCTCGATCTCGAAATCGACCCCCGCCAGGACCCGCTTTACGCTGTCGTAGCCAAAGGGCTCGTCGGCGGCGTTGGTGGCTTCGATCAGGCCGTCGGAGAGCCAGACCACGGAGTCCCCCGGCTGGAGCGTCAGCGTCGCCTTGGCGTAGGCGTGGCCGAGCCCCCCGAGCGGCGAGCTGGGGAGGAGGACCTCCTCGACGTCGGCGCCGCGCACCCGGTAAGTGGGGGGGTGGCCGGCGTTGGTCAGCCGCAGCTCGCCGGTCGCAGGTTGAACAGGCCGAGGGTGGCGGTGACGAAGAAGCGCCGTTCGCGGTTCGAGCGCACCACCCCGTCCAGACGGCTGAGGATCTCCTCCGGCTCGCGCGTCTCCTCGACCAGGATCAGCAGCGCCGCCTTGAGCATCGCCATCCGCAGGCCGCTCGACAATCCATGCCCCGAGACGTCGGCGATGATCACCGCGGCTCGTCCTCGGCCAGGCGGAGGACGTCGAAGTAGTCGCCGCCAATCCGGCGCTCGGCTCGAACAGGGTGGAGAACTCGACGCCGCCGCCCGCCGGCAGGTCGCCCGGCAGCAGGCTCTTCTGGAGGTTGCGGGCGAGCTTCAGCTCCTTTTCCAGCGATTCCTTCTGGGCCGCCGTGGCGACCAGGGTCTCCAGGTTGCCGGCCATCTCGTTGAACGAGCGCTGGAGGTCCCCCACCGATCGCGCCGCCGAACCGGGATGCGCACGCCGAAGTTCCCCTGCCGCACCGCCTCGGTCCCCCGGCTCAGGCGGTTCACCGCCCGGGAGAGGCCGACGATCATGAACCCCGCCATCAGCGCCGCGGCGGCGTAGACGTCGAACAGCAGGAACGCCACGAGCAGCAGGGTGGCCAGGCCAGGGCGTCGATCTCGGCGGCGCTGGAGAAGAGGTGGCGCAGCGCCGCGTTCGGCGTGGCGTTCAGGTTGGCCGCCACGTAGCCGCCACCACCCGGCCGGTCGCCAGATCGGTGAGCGGCCCCGAGATCTCCCCCCACCAGAGGAGCGGCTCGTCCCAATACCTCTGGTTGCGCGAGCGCTGCTTGAAGAAGCGCGTCGCCTCGGCGGCCTGCTGGTCCTTGCGCACGTGGTGAAGGGGGACCTTGCGGCCCTCGATCTCGAAGCTGAAGCTGTCGAGGTCGGGGTCGTCCGAGCGGAAGAGCTCGATCCAGACCTCGGCGCGCCGGCTGAGCTCCCCGTCGAGATCCCCGCCGTAGAGGGCGACGACGCCGCTGCCGCCGCGCGAGGCCGCCACCGCCAGGGTGGGCCGGCCGCCGCCGGAGGTCGAGACGAAGTGCGGCGCCACTTCCCAGCGCTGGCCCTGGTGGACGATGGGTCCCGGCATCTCCAGCCAGCCCGGCCAGGCGGCGGGGGTGCGCGGATCGCCGGCGAGCTTCTGCCGTTCCGGTAGTAGCCGAAGACGGCGTCGCCGGTCTCGGTCCGGTGGGGAGGGGGCCGCCGGCGCCGGCGGTCATCGCCGTGAGCTGGGTCTGGGCCGCCGCGGCGAGATCCTCCTGCACCGATTCGACGGCGTCGCGGTAGAGATGCCCCAGGAAGAAGCCGGAGAGCAGGTAGGCGAGCATCGCCAGCAGCAGCAGGAGCAGCGGGATCGGCAGCACGCCGAGCAGGAAGTAGGAGAAGGCGAGGCGCCGTCCGACCTTCCAGAGGAAGGCATGGTAGGCCCGCCAGAGCAGCCAGGGCAGGACGCCACGAGGCCCGCGGCGAGCACGAGGCGGGTGAGGAGACTGACGTAGGGGATGCCCGCGAAGGCGACGAGACCCAGGGCCGCGAAGGTGGCGGCGAGGATCAGGAAGCGGCGGAAGCGTTCTTTCACGAAAATCGGCCAGGGTCCGCGAAACGGCGGTCCCGGAAGGCATTACGGCGGGGCGGGGGCAAAGTTTCCCGGGCGGCCTGCGGCCCGGAGCGGCCGGGAGTTGGACAACCACTCCAACTTCCATAGAATTGCCCCGTTCTTCCCCTGGCGGCAGGCTCACCCGACGAGCGCCAGGGCATCTTAGCGCGAACCGGAAGAGGAGAGACACCGTGTCGAGGATCCCGCGTTTCCAGGAGCACCTGAAGACCGGCTTCACCGCAGAAGCCGCGAGCGCCGCGCGTTACCGCGCCTATGCCGACCGCGCCCAGAAGGACGGCCAGCCCAACCTCGCCCGGCGCTGGCTGCGCATGGCGGCCGCCAAGGACGCCCTGGCGATCGAGATGCTGGAGGCCGCGGAGCAGACCGCCGGGCTCGACGCCGACATGGGCAACGCCATCTCGGAGGAGCGCTACGAGAACGACGTCCTCTATCCCAAGATGATCCGCGACGTGGACCAGGAGACCGCCAACGTCTTCCTGCGGGTGGTCAACGCCCAGAAGGAGAACCTGCGGCAGCTCGAGGGCCTGCGCCAGGAGGCCAACGCCGCCCCCGGGGACGTCGCCCTGCCCCCGGAGGTCGACCGCGGCACCGCGCCCTCGGCGCCGGAGTCGTAGAGGGCGGAACCCTTTGCGAACGCCTTCGCGCGAGTTTCAAGCTGGAGGGGATGATGGGAATCGAGGAGCTTCTGCGGGAAAGACGGGAGGACATCTTCCGCATCGCCGCCCGGCATGGCGCCTCCAATATCCGGGTCTTTGGCTCCGTCGCGCGGGGTGAGGCCGGCACCGAAAGCGATGTCGATTTCCTGGTCGAGCTGGAGCGCGGCCGAAGTCTCCTCGACCACGCCGCCCTCATGATCGATCTGGAGAGATTCCTCTGGAGACGGGTCGACGTGGTCACCGAGCGTGGCCTCAGGCCCCGGATTCCGGGAGCGGATCCTCCAGGAAGCCGTGCGGCTGTGAGGCGCGATGATCAGCGATTATCAGCACATCCTCGAGGCGATCGCGAAGATCGAAGCGGTTCGCCGCGGACGGACGTGCTGCCTTTGACGCTGACGAGCGGACACAGGTCTGGCGCGTTCACCACATTCAGATCCTCGGCGAGGCTGCCCGAGCCCTGTCCGAGGATTTTCGCCAGGCACAGCCGCAGGTCCCCTGGTCGCTGATCATCGGCATGCGCCACATTCTGGTGCACGACTACTTCGGGATCGATCTGGAGGAGGTCTGGGCCGTGGTCGAGCGGGACCTGCCGATATTCCGCGAGCAGATCCGGGCGATCCTGGCGGCGGCCGTTTCCGGAGAGGATACGTAGGCCGGGGGGAATGCCTTCCGCCCCTCGCGCGTTGATACGAGTGAGGAAGACAGGCCGGCGTGGTTGCCCCTTAAACCCCACCAAATATTGAGCTTCCGCGAGCTTGTGACCGGTAGTCACAAGTGGTAGACTCGACGTCCGCGAGAGGATTAAGCCCATGGACAAAATGACCGGAGAAAGCTGGATCACCACCACGTTCGACGCGCTGGAGGACTGGGGCTCGCGCAACTCCTTCTGGCCGTTCCCGTTCGGCACCGCCTGCTGCGCCATCGAGTTCATGTCCACCGTCTCCAGCCACTACGACCTGGCGCGGTTCGGCGCCGAGGTGGTGCGCTTCTCGCCCCGGCAGAGCGACGTGCTGCTGGTGGCCGGGACCATCAACGACAAGATGGCCCCGGTGCTGAAAAGGATCTACGATCAGATGGCGGACCCCAAGTGGGTGATCTCGATGGGCGCCTGCGCCTGCTCGGGCGGCTTCTACCGCGCTTATCACGTGATGCAGGGCATCGACGAGATCATCCCGGTCGACGTCTACGTCCCCGGCTGCCCGCCGACGCCGGAGGGGCTGATCTACGGCCTCCTTCAGCTCAAAGAGAAGGTCACACGCGACCGCGAGAGGTTCCGGAAGGAGAACCGGGATCTCCAAGGACCAGGAGAAGACCCAGAGTGTCAACGCTGGCGCCCCCACCGTCTAAGATCTCGGCTCCGGCCGAGTTCGACGCCGTCCGGGCCAAGTTCCCGGCCGGCAGCATCCTTCCTCAGGACGGGCTCGACCAGCCGACCTGGATCGTCAGCCGCGACGTCCTCTTCGAGGTCGCCCGCGAGCTGAAGGAGAACCCGCAGACGCGGTTCGACCTCATGCTCGATCTCTGCGGCGTCGATTTCCCCGACCGGGAGGAGCGCTTCGAGGCCGTCTACCATCTCTACTCGCTGCAGCGCGGCGCTCGGCTGCGCCTCAAGGTGCCGCTGCGCGAGGACAACCTCGTGCTCCCCTCGATGATGAAGCTCTGGAAGGCGCTCGACTGGTTCGAGCGCGAGGCCTACGACATGTTCGGCTTCATCTTCGAGGGCCATCCGAACCTGCGGCGCATCCTCTGCCACGAGGCCTTTCAGGGGCACCCACTGCGCAAGGACTACGATCCGGCGCGGCGCTGGATCCTAACCGAGGACAAGATCTACACCCCGCACTTCAATCTCCCCGAGAGCGGCGACGACATCTTCGAGCGGATGACGATCAACATCGGCCCGTCCCACCCGGCCATGCACGGCACCTTCCGCCTGATGGCCGTGCTGGACGGCGAGACGATCGTCGCCTCGGACGTCGAGATCGGCTACCTGCACCGATGCTTCGAGAAGATGTCGGAGACCCACACCTGGCAGCACGTCATCCCCTACACCGACCGGCTCAACTACTGCTCGGCCTTCATCAACAACGTCGGCTACTGCAAGACGGTGGAGAAGATGCTGAGGGTGGAGGTGCCGCCGAAGGCGGTGTGGGCGCGGATGATCCTCTCGGAGTTCTCGCGCATCATGGACCATTGCGTCTGCAACGGCACGACGCTGGTGGACGCCGGGGGATTGACCAACTTCTGGTATCTGTTCCAGCCGCGCGAGGAGATCTACGGCCTGCTGGAGTCGGTCTGCGGCGCCCGCCTGACGGTCTCCGCCTGCCGTATCGGCGGCCTGATCCAGGACCTGCCGCCGGACTTCGAGGCGCGCTGCCGCCGGCTGCTCGAGATCATCCCGCCGTTCATCGACGACTCGGAGGCGCTGGTCAACAAGAACCGCATCTGGATCGACCGCTCGGTGGGCGTCGCCGCCATCTCCGGCGAGGACGCGGTGAACTGGGGCTGGACCGGGCCGTGCCTGCGGGCGAGCGGCGTCGGCTACGACGTCCGCCGGGCTCACCCTTACGACCTCTACGACACGCTCGACTTCGAGGTGCCGGTGCTCTACGGCGGCGACGTCTACGACCGCTTCCGCATCCGCATGCTGGAGGTCCGCGAGTCGCTCAAGATGATCCGCCAGCTCCTCGACCGCGGCATGCCGGAGGGCCCCTACATCGTCAACGATCCCCACGTGGCGCTGCCTCCCAAGGAGGCCTCCTACAACGAGATGGAGGCCATGATCTACCACTTCAAGCTGATCATGGACGGCATCCACGTGCCGGAGGGGGAGATCTACAGCATGGTCGAGGGAGCCAACGGCGAGCTCGGCTTCTACACCATCAGCGATGGGACCAGCAAGCCCTACCGGAACCACTGCCGGGCGCCCTGTTTCCCGATCTTTTCGACCTTCCCCCGCCTGATCAACGGCGGCTCGCTCTCGGACGCCATCGTCTCGTTGGGCGGCCTGAACGTCATCGCCGGAGAGCTCGAACGATGAGCCAGCCCCTGGCCCAGACAGCCCAGCAGTCCCCGTATCCCTCCGAAACCCGGCCCTACAAGCCGGGCTTCGCCGAGCGCATGTACCTGCCGCTGCTCGGCGGCCTGATGGTGACGATGCGGCACTTCCTGCGCAACCTCTTCGGGGGCAAGATGTACACCATCCAGTACCCGGAGCAGCGGCGCGACTACAGCCATCGCTTCCGCGGCCACCACATCCTCACCACCCGCCCGGACGGGTCGGTGCGGTGCGTCGCCTGCTTCCTCTGCGCCCAGAACTGCCCGGCCGAGTGCATCCGCATCGAAGCCGGCGAGCACCCGGACGTCAACATCGAGAAGTACCCGACGGTCTACGAGATCGACATGCTGCGCTGCGTCTTTTGCGGCTACTGCGTGGACGCCTGCCCGGAGGAGGCCATCATCATGTCCAACAACTACGACATGGCCTACTTCACGCGCGACCAGTCGATCGTCGGCAAGGATGACCTGATGAAGCCCTTCACCTTCGACGAGGAGCAGCTCGGCTACCGGCCGCGCTTCCCCGAGGAGGACGTGAAGCGGTCCAAGATGCGGCGCGACGCCTTCAACCTCGTCGAGGCCGCCAAGGCGGCCCAGGAGCGCGAGGCCCACAAGGCCGCCCACCCGTAGGATCTCCGCGGGTCCTTCGTAGGGACGCAGCCGGCTGCGTCCCTACATCCTCCTCTTCTTTCCTCAGCAGGTCTTGCAGACGCAGGTGGACGCGCCCGTGCTCTCGCTACAGGTGAAGGACTTGATGCCGCAGCGGGAACAGGTGTACCGGGCGCATTCGCACTGCTTGTTGACGCAGATGTCGTTGGTGGGCGGGCTGCACAGCGCGATGAGCGCCCCGGCCGGCTTCGGGGCTTGGGCGAGGGCGACGCTGGCGAAGACGAGGGCGACGGTCAGCAGGCTGCGGAACGAGAAGGCTTTGCGCATGACGGGGTCCTCCTTCTGGGTGGACGGGGCGATGCCGGGGTGGCAGGCCTCTATCTCTATAGGTGCCTCCAACGGCCTCCATCCCGCCCACCTCTGGTAAGATCGGATCGCGATGGGGAATCCCGGGAGGGCGCGTAGCGCGTCTTTTCCTGCGAAACGGCGTCCGGGGGCCATGCTCCAGAGAGGACCTGGCATGACGGCCGGGTCTTTTTTGTTTCCCTGGTAGAGAGACGATCATGATCGCAGAGAAACCACGACACACGGCCCCGCCCGAGAAGATCGACGAGGTGGTCATCCGCTTCGCCGGCGATTCGGGCGATGGCATGCAGCTTACGGGGACCCAGTTCACCAACACCTCGGCGCTGGTGGGCAACGACCTGTCGACCCTGCCGGACTTCCCGGCCGAGATCCGCGCGCCCGCCGGCACCCTCCCCGGGGTGTCGGCCTTCCAGGTGCGCATCGCCGACTACGACATCCACACTCCGGGCGACTCTCCGGACGTGCTGGTGGCGATGAACCCGGCGGCGCTCAAGAAGGAGATCAAGGATCTCAAGCCCAACGGCATCGTCATCGTCAACACCGACGAGTTCAACGCGCGCAACTTCGCCAAGGCGAACATCACCTCCAATCCGCTCGAGGACGGCAGCCTCGCCAACTACCGATTGTTCCAGGCGGCGCTGACCACGATGACCCGCCGCACGCTCGAGGGCAGCGGCCTCGACACCAAGTCGATGGACCGCTGCAAGAACATGTTCGCCCTCGGCATGTGCTACTGGCTGTTCTCCCGCTCGCTCGACAACACGGTCGAGTGGCTGAAGAAGCAGTTCGCGAGGAAGCCGGGGCTCGCGGAGGCGAACATCGCGGTGCTGCGGGCGGGCTGGAACTTCTGCGACATCACGGAGCTGTTCCACGACCGCTACGAGGTGCCGGCGGCGAAGATGGAGCCGGGCCTGTACCGGAACATCACCGGCAACACGGCCCTCGCCATGGGGTTGGTGGCGGCGAGCCGGCGCAGCGGTCTGCCGCTCTTCCTCGGCGCCTACCCGATCACGCCGGCCTCGGACGTGCTCCACGAGCTGTCGCGTTACAAGAACTTCGGCGTCACCACCTTCCAGGCGGAGGACGAGATCGCCGCCGTCTGCGCGGCGATCGGCGCCTCCTTCGGCGGCGCGCTGGGGGTGACCTGCTCTTCGGGGCCGGGGATCGCCCTCAAGGCGGAGGCGATGAACCTGGCGATGATGACCGAGCTGCCGCTGGTCGTCTGCGACATCCAGCGCGGCGGCCCCTCGACCGGGCTGCCGACCAAGACCGAACAGGCGGACCTGCTCCAGGTGATGTTCGGCCGCAACGGCGAGTCGCCGCTGCCGATCCTCTCCGCCTCCTCGCCCAAGGACTGCTTCGAGGTGGCGCTCGAGGCGGTGCGCATCGCCACCCGCCACATGGTGCCGGTAGTGCTGCTCTCCGACGGCTACATCGCCAACGGCTCCGAGCCGTGGAAGCTGCCGCAGGTGGAGGACCTGCCGGACCTGCGGATCGAGTTCCGCACCGACCCGGAGGGGTTCCATCCCTACGAGCGCGACTCGGAGACGCTCTCCCGGCCGTGGGCGATCCCCGGCACGCCCGGCCTGGAGCACCGGATCGGCGGCCTGGAGAAGGAGAACGTCACCGGCAACGTCTCCTATGATCCGATGAACCACGAGAACATGGTCCGCCTGCGGGCCGAGAAGGTGGCGCGGATCGCCCGCGAGCTGCCGGACCTCGAGGTCTTCGGCGATCCGCAAGGGGGCGACCTGCTCGTCCTCGGCTGGGGCTCGACCGCGGGCGCCATCAACGGCGCCGTCGCCAGTGCCCGGCGCCTGGGGCTCTCGGTCAGCCGCGCCCATCTGCGCTATCTGAATCCCTTCCCGCAGAACCTGGGCGAGGTGCTGGCGCGGTTCGGCCGCGTGCTGACGCCGGAGATGAACCTGGGTCAGCTCGCGCTCCTGCTGCGCGCCCGCTATCTCAAGGACGTCGTCACGCTCAGCAAGGTGCAGGGGAAACCTTTCAGCCGTCAAGAGATCCTGGAGAAGATCCAGTCGATCCTGGAGCCCGAGCATGCCCACTGAGACCCAGACCCCCGCTGAGCAAGAAGGACTTCCAGACCGATCAGGAGGTGCGCTGGTGCCCCGGCTGCGGGGACTACGCCATCCTCTCGGCGGTCCAGCAGGTCTTTCCCGAGTTGGGGATTCCGCGCGAGAAGTTCGTGGTGGTCTCCGGCATCGGCTGCTCCAGCCGCTTCCCGTACTACATGAACACCTTCGGCTTCCACACCATCCACGGCCGGGCGCCGGCGGTGGCGACCGGGCTCAAGCTGGCCCGGCCCGAGCTGGAGGTCTGGATCGCCACCGGCGACGGCGACTCGATGTCGATCGGCGGCAACCACCTGATCCACGTGCTGCGGCGCAACGTCGGGGTGAAGATCCTGATGTTCAACAACCGCATCTACGGCCTGACCAAGGGGCAGTACTCGCCGACCAGCGAGCTGGGCAAGAAGACGAAATCGACGCCGGCCGGCTCGGTCGACTACCCGTTCAACCCGCTGGCGCTCGCCCTCGGCGCCGGAGCCACCTTCATCGCCCGCAGCGTCGACGTCTTCCAGTCCCATCTGCGCGACACCCTGCGCCGCGCCGCCCGGCACAAGGGGACCGCCTACGTCGAGATCTACCAGAACTGCAACATCTTCAACGACAAGGCGTTCTCCGGCCTCACCGACAAGGAGACCAAGGACGACACCGCGCTCTACCTGGAGCACGGCAAGCCGCTGATCTTCGGCAAGAACAAGGACCGCGGGATCCGCATGCAGGGGACCCAGATGGAGGTCGTCGAGCTGGGCGGGGAGTTCGGTCCGGACGACTGCCTGGTGTGGGACGAGACGCAGCAGAACCCCGCCACCGCCTTCCTCGCCGCGCAGCTCCAGCCGCCGCACTTCCCGACCCCCTCGGCGTTTTCCGCGACGTCGAGATGGCGACCTACGAGGAGCGGGTCCTCGCCCAGATGCAGACCGAGACCGACCGGTTGGGGCTGGGCAAGCTGGAGGACCTGCTCAGGGCCGGGGACACGTGGACAGTGGGGGAGCAATTGGGGGGACAATTGGGAGAACAGCTGGGAGAACAGCCGGCGGGCTGACGACAGCCTCCTGATGGCCGGCCTCTTCATCCTCGCCCACGGCGGCTCGTGGGACATGCGGTTCCAGATCTCGTCGCTCGCGGCGAGCGAGGCGGCGGCGGGGGAGCGGGTGGACGTCGCCCTGTTCTTCGGCGCGCTCGACGCCTGGGTGCGGGGGCGGTGGGATGAGCTCGATCCGCAGCCCCCCCTCACCGCCGAGCGACTGGAGGCGCTCAACCTGCCCCCCCTCTCCGAGATGCTGGCCGCCGGGCGGCAGGAGGGGCTCATCCGCCTCTATGCCTGCAGCGCCTCGGCCCGTATGCTCGGGCTCGACACCCCCCAGGTGCAGGCCTCCGTAGATGCCTTCCTCGGCTGGCAGAGCTTCTCGCGGATGATCCGCGACGCCGGGAAAGTGGTCACCCTCTAGGAGACTTCCCATGGAGACGCGCATCGCCTTCGTCGGCTCGGGGGTCATGGCGGAGGTCATGATCCGCGGCCTGCTCACCCACGAGCTGACCTCGCCCGGCCGGATCTGGGCCGCCGGTCCGCGGCCGGAGCGGGCCGCGCAGCTCGCCCGGGACTATGGGGTGCGCGGCACGACGGACAGCCTGGAGGCGATCGCGGGCGCGGAGCTCGTCGTCCTCGCCGTCAAGCCCTCGACGCTCGCCAAGGTCCTGCGGCAGATCCGTGGCAGCCTGCGCCCGGAGCACGTCGTGATGTCGATCGTCGCGGGAGCCCGCGCGGCGGCGATCGGCGGCGCGCTCGGCCGGCCGGCGGTCGTCCGCTGCGTGCCCAGCCTACCCTGCCGGATCGGCCGCGGCCTGACGGTCTGGACGGCGACGCCCGAGGTCCCCGAGCCGGTCCGCGAGACCGTCCGGAGCCTGCTGCGGACCATGGGCCGGGAGGTCTTTCTGGCCGACGAGGCGCAGGTCGACCGGGCGACCGCCGCCTACGGCACCGGCCCGGCGCTGCTCGGGCAGTTCCTCGAGTCGCTGGAGGACGCGGCGGTCTTCATCGGCGAGCCGCGGGCTCTCGCCCGCGAGATGCTGCTGGAGACGATCCTCGGCACGGCCGGGATGCTCCTCGCCTCCGGGCGTCCCCCCGGCGAGCTGATCGACGAGGTGACCTCTCCGGGCGGGATCACCTCCCGGGCCCTGCACGAGCTGCATCAGGGGCGCTTCTCGGCGGTGCTCAACCGTGCGGTCGAAGCCGCCTACCGGCGGACGCTCGAGATCGGGGATCAGCTCGACGGCGAGCTGAGGAAGACCTCCTCTCCCACCACCGCCGGATCGAGCGAGAATTCGTAGAGCTCCAGCCCGCCGAAAAGCGCCCGGACGTTGGAATTGCCCGTCGCCTGAAGCCGATGGGCGATCTCCAGGGCGAGCGCGCCGTCGTCGTCGAACAGCACCACGTCCGTCCCGCGCGGCGGCGACCCCTCCGGGCCGGGCCAGGGGATGGCGCCGGCGAAGGACAGCCGCCCGGGCGCGGGCCGCACGTCCACGAGCCGCGGCGGCCGGCCCTCCTTCAGGGCGCGGAACAGGGCGAACGGCGAGACCTCGCTCCGCGGATCGAACCGGAGGACCGGGGGCGTACCGGGCATGCGCGATCGTACACCTGATATCGCTGAAGTCCCGCTCAGGGCGCCTTGGGAGCCGCGGTCAGCCGGGCGACCAGGGCTTCCAGCCGCCGGATTCGGGCCTCCTGCCCCTGCAGTTGAGCCTTCTGCTGCTCGATCGCCGCGTGCTGCTTCTGCACCTCGTTGAGGAGCATCGCGTTGACCGCGTGGTAGCGCACCGTGAAGGGTTTCCCCTTGTCGTCGTACTGGACCAGGTCCGGATAGACCTTCGCCACCTCTTCGGCGATCAGACCATACTGGAGGAGATGGGTGCCGTCGTCGTAAGGAGCCTTGTAGCGGAAAGTGACCGGACGGAGCTTCATCAGGCCGTCGGTCGCCTCGCCCATGTCCTCCACCTCCTCCTTGAAGCGCAGCGAGGAGGTCACCGTGCCCAACTGGCCGTTGCTGTCGATGTACACCTGCGTGCCGCTCGAGACGGTGACGCCGTTCACCCCGGCGAGGAACGCCGCGGTCTGCCGGCTGGGGTTGCCGATGCGGATGGTGTTGGACTCGTCTCCGGGCGGGTTGTTGCCGATGTCGATGTTGTAGCTGCCGGTGGTGATGTTGCTGCCGGCGATCCAGCCGAGGGCGACATTGCCGGAGCCGGAGGTGTTGACCAGGGCATTGGCGCCGACCGCCGTGTTGTTGCTCCCGGTCGACGTTCCGAACAGGGCCTCGTAACCGACCGCGGTGTTGGCGCTCGCGGTGGTATTGGAGTCCAGGGCGTCGACGCCGACCGCCGTGTTGGTGTTGCCGGTCGTGTTGGAAGGCAGGGCGCCCGTGCCGACCGCCGTGTTGAGGTCACCGCTGGTATTGGAGATCAGCGCGAAGGTGCCGAGCGCGGTGTTCTCGAACCCGGTCGTGTTGGCCATGCAGGCGTCGAAGCCGACCGCCGTGTTGAAGAACCCGGTCGTGTTGGAGGACAGGGCGTTGTTGCCGAGCGCGGTGTTGCCGCTGCCCGTCGAGACGCCGGGATTGCCGGCGCCGGTGCCCAGGTAGGGCTGAGCCTGGAGGGTGGCGGCGCTGAGGAAGAGCCCGGCGAGCAGGGCGAGCGGTTGGAACCCTTCGCGAATCGTGGAGATACGGGGCATGACGGCCTCCTATGGTATATCCTCCAAGATATTCGCAATTATCGATAATTGTCAAGCGCTAGAGAGGTGGGGGGAGCCGGTCCCTACCTGGCAGCCTTCCGTTTTACCGTCACCAGGAACGAGCCCTGGCCGATGGGGGGGCCTTCGAGGTGGAGGCGCAGCTTGCCGCGGCGCTCGGTGCAGGAGGTGATCGTCAGGCCGGGGACCGGAACCACGGTATCGCGCCGCTGGGCCGCGGCCGTGGCCTCGAGCTGCTTGCAGCTCCCCACGTTGGCCGGCACCTCGATGTCGATGCCCCGCAGCGGCAGGGGCTGCGCGAGGTCGTTCGAGTTGACGATCCAGAACCGCGCCTCGCGGTCCTTGGCGGGGACGTCCTGAAGGTAGAGCCGCCCGGGCTCGACCACCTCATAGCTCACCTTGTCGCCCGACAGCCGGACGATCAGGTAGTGCGAGAACCCGCCGCGGTCGGGAGAGGCGTAGAGCGGCGCGCCGCCGCCGCCGAGCACGAAGTAATCGATCCCGTCGTGCTTCTCGGCGGGCTCGCGCCAGTAGATGTGCTCGTGCCCCGAGAAGACCGCCTTGACGGGATAGCGCCGGAAGAGCTCCTGGAGCTCGGCGCGGTTGGCGACCGGCGGATGGCCCTGTCCCTGGGGTGGATCGATCAGGGGCGCCGAGTAGAACTCCGTGTGGGTGAAGAGAAAGATGGCCCGCGCGCCCTTGTTGGCTTCGAGGTCGGCCCGCAGCCATTGGAGCTCGCCGGCGGGAACCGAGTCCTCGGCGTCCGGCGTGTCGGTGTCGAGGGCGATGAAATGGGCTCCGGCATAGTCGAAGGAGCCGTAGAGCTGGCCGAAGTGGGCGCGGAAGACTTCCTGCGAGCAGGGCGGTCCGCACAGCCGGTCGACGGGAGCGGAGCAGGTCTGCCCGGGATGGATGTCGTGGTTGCCGGTGGAGCTGTACAGCGGGACGGCGCCGGCCAGCGGGCTGGCGGCGCCGAGGAAGGCCCGGTACTCCGCCTCCAACTCGTCGCGCGAGTCGCAGTAGCCGTAGACGGTGTCACCCGTCCAGAGCACGAAGTCGGGCCGGATCAGGCCGAGCTCCGAGAAGATCGTCCCCATCACGCGCGGCAGCGGCGCGCCTTTGGCCGTAGGCCGGTTGTCCCCGCCCACGATGAAGAGCACGTCCGCCCCGGCGGCCTTCGCCTGGAGCGGAGCCTCGGGGAAGCTCTTGAGCGGCCGGTCGGTGGCGGCGCCCAGAGGCACGGAGAGACAGAGCAGGATTGCCGGCAGGGGGAAGAGGAGCTTCCGCAACATGGTCTGGACCTCCTTCAAGAAATCACAGCAACTTCGACTCGTGGTCGGCCCAGACCAGGCCGGACATCACCTTGGGGAGGAACCGGGTCGACTTCGCCGGCAGCATCTGGCCGCCGGCGATCGCCGCGGCGAAGGCCGCGGGCTCCATGGGCGGCAGCCAGAAGCCGGTGCCGAGCTCGCCCGCGGCCACCTGGCTCCACAGCTCTTCGGGGCTCGAACGGTAGACGACCGTGCCGTTGGTCGAGGCCTCCGGGGGGAGGCCCAGGGCGGCGAGAATCGTCTCCTGGAAGAGCTCGACCGGCAGCTTCGGCAGGCCGGGGGAGGACGGATCGGGCACGGTGGCGGGATCGAGGAGCCAGATCTCGGGGTCGCGGCCGTGACTCCAGACGCCGATCGCGGGCTGCGGAGCGGCGGCGACGGCGCGGGCGAAGTCCCAGCCGTTCGATCCGGCGAAGGGTTGAATCGACGCCGGCACTCCCGCGAGCCTGGCGAGGTCGACCGGCTCCTTGAAGGCCCGGTGGATGGGATCGATCGTCAGCAGGGGGGAGTCGAGACTGGTGATCACCGCCAGCTTGGCCGCGGCGGCGGTATCGGGTGCGGCGCCGTGCTCGCGGGCGAAGCGCTGGCCGACCTTGTAGCGGTGGTGGCCGTCGGCGATGGCGGAGGGCACGTCGAGCGCCTGGCGGTAGAGGGTGATCCGCGCCGGATCGTCGATCCGGTAGAGCACGTGGTAATGGCCGTCCTCGTCGCGGTGGCGCACCAGCGGCTGGGCTCCCTGGAGATCCTCGCTCAGCAGGGCGTCGAGCCGGCCGCCATCCTCGGAGAGCAGGAGGGCGGGCTCGAGGTCCGCTCCCGTGGCCGCGAGCAGGGCCGTGCGGTCGGCGATTGCCTTCTCGAGGGTCGCCTCGTGGGGCCGGATGACCGACGCGTCCTCGTAGCGGACGAGGCCGAGGAGGCCGAGGCGCTCGCCGCCGGCGGCGAGCTCGATGACATAGGGGTAGAGCGCCGGGCGGGAATCGCGCTCGATGACCCCCTCCGCGAGCCAGCGGCGATGGAGGGCGGCGGCGAAGCGGTAGGGGTCGCCCCCCTCGGGTGCCACCGGCCGGGTCAGGTGGACGAACTGATGTGGGGACTGGGCGTGGAACTGGTCCCGCGCCGAGTCGTTGATCTGGTCGTAGGGAGGCGCCGCCAGCTCGCCGGCATCGCCCGCCCGTGATCCGTAGTGGAGCCCCTCGAAAGCGTACAGTCGCATGCGTTCTCCTCCCGTCCCTTCAGGTCCGCGCCTGTTTCGGAGGGGTATTGTAGCCGCTCGGCTCAGATCTCCCGCGCCACCCAACGTGCGATCGCCATCCGCCGCAGGGTGATGCGGACGTCCCGCTGGTAGGCGCGGCTCTTGACCCCGGGGTGCCAGCTCCGGGGCCGGGGGAGGGCGGAGGCGAGCTCGGCGGCCTGGCGGTCGGTAAGTCCCGCCGCCGAGCGGCCGTAGTAGTGGCGGGCGGCGGCCTCGGCGCCGTAGATCCCCTCGCCGAGCTCGACCACGTTCAGGTAGAGCTCCAGGATGCGCCGCTTCGAGAGATGGGTTTCGAGTTGGTGGGTGAGGATCGCCTCCTTCACCTTGCGCAGCGGGTTGTAGGAGGTGGAGAGCCAGAGGTTCTTGGCCACCTGCTGGGTGATCGTCGAGGCGCCGCGCGGCAGCGTCTTCTCCTCCCAGGCATCCTTCAGGGCGGCGCGGATCTCGGCGTCGTCGAAGCCGTTGTGGGCGAAGAACCGCATATCCTCGCTGACGATCACCGCCCGCTTGAAGCTCGGCGAGATCCGCTCGTAGGAGACCCACGCCCACTCGACCGGCCGGCGGGATCCGAGCACCCCCCAGCCGCGGTACTTCTCGATGAAGGCGGTGGTCCTCGGGTGCGCGTGGGCCAGGGCGGCTACGTCGGGCCAGGTGACGGCCTCCCAGGCGAGCCAGGCCGCGAGCAGGGCGAGGATCGCGAGGGAGAGCCGGCGCCGGCAACCCCGCCGGGGCGTCGCATAGGAAAGGGCGGCCATGAGAGGGGGGAATCCTATCAAGGCTTTGTTCGAGAATCTGCGATATGCTTGGATGGCATTGACGATGAAGACGATGACGACGCCCGTTCCGACGCCGTTCCAAAAGGGAGCCTGCCCGCGATGAAGACCAAGACCCCGGTACTACTCCTCGCCGTTCTTCTCCTGCTGCCCTGGATCGCGGCTTTCCCCGGCGCCCTGTCCGCGGCGGCCACCTGCGACCGCTCGGGCTGCGGGCGGGCCCTCTGTGCCTCGCCGGCCACCCCGGCACCGTCGGACCGCTGGGGGGGCCTGAAGCCTCTCGGCAGCTATACCACCTGTACCTCCACGGGACCGGCCTTCTGTACCGATTCGACCGCGTTCGTCGAATCCCAGCAGGCCTACTCGAGCTTCCCCTGGTACATGTCGCTCGACACGGAGAACAACTATCTCTTCGTCGCCCTCGCCCACGGGCTCCAGGTGTGGGATGCGCGCAACGGCTTCCCGCAGCCGCTCTCGCAACTCTCGTTCCGCGCCTTTCCGGTCTGGAGCGCCAACGCGGAGCTCAAGTGGCCGCTGCAGGACGTGGACGCGCCGGCCAACGTCGACGACGAGGTGGCGGTCGCGGGGTTGGGGGGGATCGGCATCGGCATCATAGACCTGTCGGACAAGACCAGTCCCAAGGTGCTCTACCAGAGCTACAAGAAGGACGGGACCCAGGTCTATACCGCCACCCTCGGCGCCCGGCGCTACGCCTTCCTGGCGACGGCGACCGGCGATCCGGCCGGCGGCCTCTTCGCCTTCGACATGACGCAGGCGAAGATCTACACTAGCGCCCCATGCTTCGAGGCCGTGCCGGCGGGCGGCGAGGCGGTCCAGTGCCCGGGGGTCTACCTGGGCCGCATCGGCTCGCGGACCTCGGTGAGCTACGTCGACGGCGTGGACCAGTTCGTGGTAGCGAGCGCGGGCACCTCGCGGGGCTTCGAGATCTGGGATCTCTCCAATCCGGCGAGTCCGCTGCTCAAGCTCACCGGCCTGAACGACCGGACGGCCAACGGCGTCGCCCTGTGGAAGCAGGGCAGCGCCTATTACCTGGCGGTGCGGACCGTGGCCTTCGAGCCCACCGCCGGACGAGAGGTCCACCGCACGTCGATCTATGACGTGAGCTGCGTCGCGGGCTCCTCCTGCCCGGCGCTCGGCGCGCCGCTCTTCTCGGCCGAGTTCAATGGTGGCGGGATCTCCGAGTTCGTCGACTTCTCGCGCAGCAACGGCGTCCCCTTCCTCTACCTGGGGTCGGACGAGCGCTGCCTCGGCGGCACCCAGCGCGAGTGGCTGCTCGACGTCAGCAATCCGGCGGCGGCGCAGGACATCTCGCCGTTCAACTACTGGGGCTGGTATTACCGGGGCGGCCCCACGGGCTTCAACCTGGTCGCTCCGCGGTCGGGCAAGTTCGTCGGCAACACCTTCTACCGCGCGGGCCTGTCGATCTTCGACTACCACCAGCGCACCGGCACGACGGGCGGCGGCGGCTCGTCGATCGACCTCGCCGGCCCGGATTCGGGCCAGACCGGCGGGCTCTACACCTTCACCGCCACCGCCACCGGCTGCACGCCGAGCGATAGCGGCTGGACGTGGGGCGTCGGGGACGGCGTGATCGCCGGCTCCGCCACCGGGCCGCAGGTCGCGGTGAGCTGGTCGAACCCGGGCACCAAGCCCATCTCGGCCACCAACTCCGCCTGCGGCAGCGCGCTCGGCCTGAAACCGGTGGCGATCTCCGGGACCGGGTCCCTGGCCGCGAGCTTCACCTTCTCGCCGTCCTCCCCGAAGCCCGGGCAGGCGATCACCTTCGACGCCAGCTCCTCCGCGGGCGGCCCCACCCAATACACCTGGGACTTCGGGGACGGCACGACCGCGGTGGGCAAGGTGGTCACTCACGCCTATCCGAACGCCGGCGGCTACAGCGTCCAGCTCACGATCAGCCGCCCCGGCGCGTCCGACCGTACCCAGCGGGTGGTGGCCGTGGCCGCGGACGTGCCACCGCCGCCCGACGCCACCTTCCAGACCAGCGCCACGTGCTCCAACCAGTTCGGGTTCGATGTCTGCCAGGCCACCGCCGGGACCGCCGTGAGCTTCACCGCCAACGCCACCGGCGCGGCGAGCTACGCCTGGGACTTCGGCGACGGCACGGCGACCGGCCGCGCGGTGACGCACACCTGGAGCCAGGCCGGGAGCTACGCGGTGACCCTTACGGTGAGCAACAGCCAGGCGTCCGCCTCCTCGAGCGAGACCTTCCAGATCGGCTCCGCCGGTCCGGGTCCAGGCCCGGGACCGGGACCCGAGCCCGTGCATCCGGAGCTCATCCCCTGGATCGCCGAGACCAGCGGCGCGCTGGTGCAGTCGACCGGCCTCTACGTCTACAACCCGGGGGTCTCGCCGATCACCGTGACGATCGAGTTCCGCAAGCGCGGCACGCCCGACGTGAACCCGCCGCGGGCGACCCGCACCATCGCGCCCGGGGCCACCCTCTTCTTCGCCGACGTGCTGAAGGATCTCTTCGCCCGCCAGAACACCACCGGCTTCCTCACCGTCACGCCCCAGGGGACCATCGACGTCGCGCCGGTGGTGACCTCGTTCAACACCACCCTCCAGGGCAGCTCCCGGTTCGGCCAGACCGTGCCCGGCCAGACCCTGGGCGGCGGGACGCTGCCGGCGGTCCAGGACCTCGTGGCTTTAAGCGACGACGGCGAGAAGCTCTCCTACTTCGGCGTCACCAATCCCAACCCGGCGCCCGCCACCTACCGGCTCCGCTTCTTCGACGCCACCGGCAAGCAGATCGCCCTCTCGCCGACGTTCACCGTGTCGGCCTTCGGCCAGCGGCAGTTCCAGGAGGAGGAGATCCACGGCACCTTCGGCGTCTCCGGCGCCGACTACCGCGTCCAGGTGGAGACGCTCTCGGGCGGCGCCCTGTACCCCTACGGCTCGGTGATCCGGCGGGCGACGGGCGACCCTTCCTTCATCGAGCCGGGGGTGGCGAAGAGCTCCAGAAGCTACCTGGTGGGGGCGCTCTCCGCGCCGGGTCCCATGGGCAGCCTCTTCCGCACCGACGCGGTGCTCGCCAACCTCGGCGCGCAGCCGCTGCACGCGGATCTCTCCTTCCTCAGCGTGGGTCCGGGCGCCCGGTCCACCGCGCCGGTCTCCCTCACGCTCCAGCCTGGGGAAACCCGGCGCCTGACCGACGTCATCCACGGCCAGTGGGGAGTGGCGAACGCCATCGGCATCCTCACGCTGGTCAGCCGCGATCCCTCGGGAGCGCTGCCGGTCTTCCAGGGCGAGAGCTACGACGACGCCCAGCCGTCCCGGCGCTTCGGACAGTCGATGACGGCTTTCTCCGACGCCGACGCCGCCACGGCGGGCCGCACGGTGGTCCTGACCGGGCTGCGGCAGGACGCCGATTACCGCACCACCCTCTGGCTGTTCAACCCCGCCACGGAGGCCGGGCTCTACGACCTGGTCTACCGAGGGCTCGACGGCACGGTGCTCGGCCGGCTCGACGGCATCGCCCTCGGCGCGGGCAAGGCGCGGCAGCTCAGCCCGGGCCAGCACCCCATTCCGGCGGCGGGAGCGCCGGGCGGCTTCACCGTGCAGGTCGTGGTCCACTCCGGCAAGCTGCTCGCGGCCGGCCAGGTGGTCAACAATGGCACCAACGATCCGGCTTACGTGCAGGGAGCGTCTCGGTAAACATAGTGGTAAAATGCTATGAATCGAGGCGCTCGAAGGCACCTCGCAGCAAAGCACCTCGCAGCAAAGGAGAACAGATGGGCAGATTTTTCGGTTCCAGGCAAGGTCGGGCGCGGCGGCTCGCCCTGGCGGTCGGGCTCGGCTCCCTGCTGGCGGTGAGCGCCACGGGCTGGGCCAGTGATACCAGTGGTCATGGTCCGGCGGCACCCGAGACGTTCGGCAGCGCAGGGCCCACGGCGCCCAAGGTCCTGAAGCCGGTCCGCCCCACCCCTTCGGAGAAGATGGGGATCACCCTGGGCACCCTGCCGGAGGTCCGCCTGCCGGCCGTGGACCGGGACGCGCTGCTCCGCGACGACGCCGTCGCCCGGCGGCTCGGAAAGGCGAAGGGCCTGCGCTACAGCGTCGGCCGTGACGTCCGGGTCTCGGTCCAGGACGGTCACTGGTACGACCTCGCGGGCGGCGCCCGCCTGTGGGCCGGGGAGATCGTCTCCGCCGACGCCCTCGGCCTTCGCCTCCACTTCCAGGGCGTCCGTCTGCCGGCCGGCGCCGAGCTGGCGGTCTACGCGCCCGCGAGCCCGAGCCAGGGGGTGGCCAGGAGCGGCTACCCGCGCTTCGATCCGGACCGCAAGGTCGAGCTCCACGAGGGCTCGGCGGCCCAGAGCGGCGACTTCTGGACCGGCTCGTTCCCGGGCGACCGGGTCCGCGTCGAGTACCTGGCGCCGGCCGGCGCGGCGCCCTCCAACGGGCTGCCGTTCACGGTGAGCAAGCTGCAGCACCTTTACCTCGATCCGGTCGCGCAGCTCGCCAAGAGCCTGGTCAACGAGAAGAGTGCGGCGGGCGCCTGCGAGAATGACGTCACCTGCTATCCCGACTGGGCGAACGTGGCGCGGGCGGTCTCCGCCATCGGCGTCGTCGGCCAAGGCGAGGACGGCCTGTTCTGCTCCGGCCAGCTCATCAGCACCCAGGCGGAGGACTTCACCCCCTACTGGCTGACCGCCAACCACTGCCTGAGCAGCAAGGGCGAGGCGGCGTCGTCCGAGTTCTATTGGTTGTACCAGACCATACCTGCAACGGCACTCCGCCTTAGCTCGCGAGCGTGCCGACGTCGGTGGGAGCGACGCTGGTGTCCACTAGCCTGGCCTCCGACTACACGCTGCTGATGGTCAACGGCGCGCTGCCGGACGGCCTCTTCTTCGCCGGCTGGACGAGCAAGCCGGTGGCCGACGGCACGGACGCCGTGGCCGTCCACCATCCGGCAGGGGACTACAAGCGGATCAGCTACGGCACCAAGGAGAACAACGCGGGCTGCTACTCCTTCCAGGGAACCAACGGTCGGTCGCTGGTGGAGATCGGCTGGAACAACGGCGTCACCGAGCCGGGCTCCTCGGGCTCGGGGATCTTCCGGGCGGACACCCAGCAGCTCTTCGGCCAGCTCTTCTTCGGTCCCTCGTCCTGTGACGCCGTTCCGGCGGACCGCTTCGACTGCTACGGCGCGTTCTTCACCACCTACGCGCGGATCAAGAACTTCCTGAAGGCGGGTCCGGACGACAACTCCGAGCCGAACAACTCCTGCGCCAGGGCGCGCTTCGTGCGCAACGGCGTCCTGCGCAGCCGCATCGTGAAGAGGGTCGATCCGGACTGGTACAGGATCGTCGTGCCGGCGCACAAGACCGTCACTGTCCGGCTCGACTTCGCCAACAGCGACGGCGACATCGATCTGGCGGCCTATTCGAGCCTGTGGCAGCGATCCCGTCGCCACCTCGACGGGCACGGACGACGTCGAGACGGTCTCCTTCACCAACTCTGGCAGCCGGCCGGCCTTCGCCCTCTGGCAGGTCTACCTGAACTCCTCGACGCGCAACCTCTACAACATGACGATCAAGTTCCAGTAGGATCTTTCGCCACGCCGGGCCCGGCACGCCCCGGCGTTCCTGCGTCTTCCCGCCTGAACCCTGGCTCAGGCCTCCCCGGCCACCCCGTCCTTGTATTCTGGAAAGCGCTTGAGGAAGGTCTGGATGAAGGGGCAGCTCGGCAGGAAGCGCGCTCCCTTCTGCCGGATCTGATCGAGGGCGCCGTGGACGAGCTGCTCCGCGATCCCATGGCCGCGCAGCTCCTCGGGCACGAAGGTGTGCATGAGGTCGTAGACGTCGCCGGTCTTGGCGTATTCGATCACCGCCTCATGGCCCTCCACCGTGGCGTAGAACTTTCTCGCCTTCTCGTCGTCACGGACTTCCAGGCTCATCTCCTCCTCCTCTGGTCAAGTCATCCGATGGTCATCCGATGCTCAAGGGTATCGCAGATCGCGGACGCGGACGGCGGTGTCGGAGAAGTCGCTGAACAGGCCGTCCACGCCGAGGGAGAAGAACTGGGCGTACTCCCGCTCCGGATCGCCGCCGTACTCCGCAGCCAGGAAAGGGGCGTCGTTGCGGAAGGTCCAGGGGTGGACCAGGAGCCCGGCGCGATGGGCGTCCGCCACCAGCGAGGTGGGGGGAGGAGCCGGCCGTCCGCGTCCGCGGGGACGATCATCCGCTTGTCGGGGCCGATGCCGTCGGCGTAGGCGGCGATCTCCGCGAGGCCGGCGGGAGCGGCCAGGTCGTCGTAGGTCCGGGCGTCGCCCGCCAGGGCGAAATCCCAGGGATCGCCCGGCGGCCTCGAGGAGCTGGATCAGCGGCAGGTCGGTCCGCTTCCGCAGCTCCACGAGGTTCCCCACCTCGAAGGACTGGATGAAGACCGCGGCTTCGCGCCCGCGGTATCCCGCCGCCGTCAGCGTCGCGAGCAGCGGCTCCTCCAGGGGAATCCCCAGCGAGCGGAAGTAGGTGGGGTGCTTGGTCTCGGGATAGACGCCGATCGTCCGTCCGGTTTCGGCGCTCCGGGCTCGCGCGAGGTCGAGCACCTCGGCGAAGGTGGGGACCTCGAACCGGCCGTTGAAGGACGGGTCCCGCGGAGCGGCAGCCGCTCCCTCGCCCGCAGCGCTTTGATCTCGGCCAGGGTGAAGTCTTCGGTGAACCACCCCGTCCCTCCACCCCGTCGATCCGCTTCGTCCGCCGCCGGCCGGCGAATCCGGGGCGATCGGCGACGTCGGTGGTGCCGGAGATCTCGTTCTCGTGGCGGGCGATGAGGACGTGATCCCGCGTCGAGACCAGGTCCGGCTCGATGAAGTCCGCGCCCATGGCGATCGCCAGCTCGTAGGAGGCGAGGGTGTGCTCGGGCCGGTAGCCGCTGGCGCCGCGGTGGCCGATGACGATGGGCCGGCGCCCCTGCGGCGGGCTCGTCATCCTCCCCCGAGCCGCTCGTAGTCTTCCGCCGTATCGACGTCCTGCACCACGCCGGCGTCCTCCACCTCGACCTCCAGCAGCTCCGCCGGGTGGCGGTCGCGGAGCTGCCGCAGGCCGACCGCGGGATCGAGTGTGCCGATCTCGGGGATCAGCGCCGGGGCGATCGCCAGGGGGTGGCCCCGCCGGCCCTGGAAGACGGGCTCGGCGATCGGCGCGCCGGCTTCCCGCATGCGGCGGAGCAGCCCGGCCACGGTTTCTGCCCGCAGGTTGGGGAGGTCGGCGGGGGAGACGAGGAGGATGGCGCCGCGGCGGGCCAGCTCCGCGGCTCCGCCCAGGGCGGCGATCCCCTCGCGGATGGTGGAGAGCATGCCGCGCTCCGGATCCGGATTCACGGCGCTCCCGATGCCGGCCCGCCGCGCCCAGCCCCGCAGCTCCTCGTCGTCCGGGGCGGTCACCAGGACGATCTCGCCGGTGCCGCCGCCGAGCAGCGCGTTCACCACGCCGGCGATCAGCGGGCCGCCATGGAAAGGCAGGAGGAGCTTGGGGCGGCCCATCCGGCGGGAGCCGCCGGCGGCGGGGAGGACGGCGACGATCACGTTCGGTTCTCTCGGCTCCATCGGCTCTACTCCTCCAGCCGGCGGGCCAGGACGAGGGTGCGGTCGTCCGCGAAGGGCACGCCGCGGGCGAAGGCCTCGAGGTCCCGGGCCAGGATCCCGGCGAGCGCCGCGCAGGTCTCGCCGCGGTGGTTCAGGCAGACCTGCCTGCAGGCGTTCCAACCCGTACTCGTCGCCCGCCGGGTCCGCGGCTTCCACCAGGCCGTCCGTGTAGAGGACGAGGAGGTCCCCGGGAGCGAGCGTCGTCTCGCCCGCGCGGTAGGAGGCCTGGGCGATCAGGCCGAGGGGGACGCCCGTCGAGCCCAGCTCCTCGGCCACGCCCGAGGCGCGCAGCACGAGCGGCGGGTTGTGCCCGGCGTTGGTGTAGCGCAACCGGCCGGTCGCCGTCTCCAGGACGGCGAGGAACGCCGTGGCATACTTCTCGGGCGGCGTGCGGCGGTAGAGGCTGCGCGACAGGCGGGTGCAGATCTCGTCCGGCGGCAGGCCGTCCTCGATCGGGCCGGTGGAGAGGGCCTGGAGGGAGACGGTCAGCAGCGAGGCCGCCATCCCCTTGCCGGCCACGTCGGCGATCATCAGCACGCACTCGCGCCCCTCGCCGCGCTCCACCACTTCGTAGTAGTCCCCCGAGACGCCGCGCGACGGGATGTTGCCGCCGTAGAGCTCCCATCCCGCGACCTCCGGCAGGCGGTCGGGGAGGAGGGCTTCCTGGATGCGCCGCGCCAGCGCCAGCTCCTCTTGCAGCCGCCGCCGCTCGGCCGCCTCCAGCGCCAGCGCCAGATTGCGCAGGTGGAGGGCGGCGACGGCGGCGAGGGAGACCAGCAGCTCCAGGTCCTCCTCCGAGAACTGGCGGACGCCGGCCCGGGACTGCAGGACGATCAGGCCGAGCGTCCCCTCCGGATCGAGGAGAGGGGCGGCGATCAGGCTGCGGATGCCGGAGAGGAGCATGCTCTGGGCGGCGGAGAAGCGCTCGTCCGACTGGACGTCGAAGACGATGGCGGCCATCCCCTTCTCGGCGACCTCGCGCACCAGGCTGCGGGAGAAGGCGAGCTCCTCCGGCTCCCCCTGGGCGGCGCGGCTCGCGGCGGCCTTGTACTCGTTGTCGGGCCCTTTCAGCAGGATGGCGCCGCGGTCGGGCCGGAGGTGGTCGAAGACCCGGTCGAGGATCAGCTCCAGCAACTGCTCCAGGGTGAGCGAGCGGCCGAGGGCGTGGTGGACCGCGTTGAGCAGCTTGAAGCGGTCGGCGTAGCGCTGGAGATCCGCGGCGCTCACCGCGGCCGGCGCGCTCTGGCGGTCGAGCAGCTCCGAGGCGCTGCGGAAGACCGTGCCGTCCAGGAACTCGTCCTCGGGCCGCGGCGGCGGGGCGGGCGCGTCCAGGCGGATCTGGATCGTGCTGTTGGAGATCTTGACCTCGTCCCCCGGCCGCACCACCGTCGGCTGCTGGATGGTCAGCCCGTTGACGCACGTCCCGTTGCGGGACCCGAGATCCTCCACGAAGAGGTCCGGACCGCGCCGGAAGAACCGCGAGTGCCGGCGCGACAGGAAGGGATCGGACAGCGTCAGGTCCGCGTCGAGAGCCCGGCCGACCACCAGCGAGTCGCTGCGCAGGGGATGATCAAAGGGAGCGCCCTCGGCGGGGGTGACCTTGAAGCAGAGGGGCTGGGTTTCCACGGCGGGCCTCAACGAGTCAGCGTATCAAACCCGGGATGAGGAGACCATCTCCCTCTGTTAAACTCCTGGCGACAAGGAGATTGGAACGATGATCAAGGTAAATCTGAAAGAAGCGCAAGGAGACTCGAGCACCTCTTCGACGAGGCGGCGGACGGCGAAGAGGTGATCATCACCGGGGAGATGGGGCGAGATTCCGGATCGTACCTTTGCCAGGGAGCCACCGATGTGCAGGATTCCTCCCCTCCGTCGGAGTATCGGGAGTTCTCTCGATCATTACATGGGGATCTGGTCGGCGGCAGAAGCGGACGAGTTCTTAAAAGCCATTGAGGTGTTCGAAGAAATTGACGAGTCCCTCTGGTCATGAGGATTCTGATCGATACGAACGCCTACTCGGCTCTGGTGGAGGGGCAACCTGAGATCGGCATCCGTGTCCGTGAGGCGAAAGAAGTCCTGATCTCTACGTGGTCTTGGGAGAGCTCCTTTTTGGGTTTCACAACGGTTCTCGATATGAGCAGAACCGGCACGTCCTCGACAGATTCCTGCGTGAGCCTCGCGTTCAGGTCGTGACGCTGACGCTCAATACTGCGGAGCTCTTCGGAGAGATCTTCGCCGGCCTTCGCAAGCGAGGCAAGCCGATCCCGACGAACGACATCTGGATCGCGGCCCAAGCCATCGAGAACGATTCCAGTCTGCTCTCTTCGGATCCCCACTTCGGATTTGTAGAGAAACTGTCCTGGCTTCATTCCCGCCTCGGTGACACATGTTCGCCGTTACAGCTCGAAGGGCTCATACCCTCGAACGTGCGCCGTCGCCGGCGGAGCTCCTCGGCGTTGGGGATCTGCTCGTACAGCCTCGTGAGCTGATTCAGCCAGTCCTCTCCGACCTTGGGGCGATTCTCCGCAGAGCGCGGATATCCTCGGGAGTGGTCGGGATATCCCTTTCGAGGTTGAGGAGATCAGGTTTGATCGAGGTCATCGAACCGGTTCCGATGCCCTGCCGGTCAAAGTAATCCTTGATCCGGAGTCGGTCCACCCCCGGCAGGTTCAGGAGGAACCGGATGTCCGCCAGATCCTGAAGCGCTCTTGCCGGATCGCTTCATGGCGGTGACTTTCATCGCGGCCAGGTGCTCGGGTTTCGGCACGGGCATCTGAAGATTACCGGCCCGATCCCCGTCCTGCAAGCGGCAAAGAGCTCCCGGCTCGTCTCACCGCTCACGTATACGAAATCGAGATTCCCCCAGGAAGGATCGGGGTTTTGATGATTCGAGTAGCCGCTGGATCGGTGCAGCGTCTCGTATCCCAGGGATTCGAGGAAACGGATGAGATCGTCCTGAGCCGAGGATTCGACGATGAAATCGAGATCGAGGGTCGTGCGGGGCAAGCCGTAGGTGACGAGGGCCACGCCGCCGATCACCGCATATCGAGCTCCGCTCTTTTCGAGGAAACCCGAGACGACCTTGAGCACCTTCTCGAAGTTCAAGGCCGGGCCTTCGTCATTGGGTTTCCACGGCGGGCCTCAACGAGTCAGCGTATCAAACCCGGGATGAGGAGACCATCTCCCTCTGTTAAACTCCTCGCGACGAGGAGGTTGGAACGATGATCAAGGTGAATCTGAAGCAGGAGGAGGAAGATTCATCGGACGCCTCCGCGAAATCCGGAGTCATCGGGAACTCCCTTGATCGTTACATAGGAATCTGGTCGGACGAGGAAGCCGAAGAGTTCTTGAAAGCCATCGAGGTATTCGAAGAAATTGACGAGTCCCTCTGGTCATAAGGATGCATTTGTGGCCTCCGACCTCACCCTCTGTCTCCCTCTCCTGAAGGAGAGGGAGGACCTTGCACAATCGTATTGCCCGTAGGGTGCGCTGTGCGCACCAAAACCGCTTAAAGGTGCGCACAGCGCACCCTACGGGCAATACGCCTCGGAGACTTACTCCACCACCGGCAGCACCGTTCCCGCATGCTTCGGCGCCAGCCGTCCCGGGTCCAGCCCGGCGACCTCGCGCAGGGCGGCTTCGGTGTAGCGCTGGACCATGGTGCCGCGCCACTGGGTCTGGAAATCGGTGTTGTCCATCGGCGTCGCCACCTTGCGGGTGAGCCTGGCGGCGGCGGCGATCGTCTCCTCGGTCAGCTTCTTGCCGAGGAGGAAGTCGGCGCTCTCCTGGGCGGCGAGGGGACGGGAGGCGACGGCGCCGAGATAGATCCGCGCCTGCTCGACCGTGCCGTCCGGCGCGGTCCAGACCGCGGCGGCGGCGGAGAGGACGGCGAAATCGATCGAGCCGCGGCGGCGGAGCTTCCAGAAGGCGGAGCGGCAGCGGTCGGCGGTGGCCTCGGCGGGGAGGTAGAGGCCGGTCAGGATCTCGTCCGAGCGCTTGGCGAGGTACTGGATGCCGTCGTCCCGGTAGAGGTCGTCGAGCGGGATCATCCGCTCCCCGTCCCGCGAGACCAGCTTCACCTTCGCCCCCAGGGCGCAGGCCATCGGCGCCGAGTCGGTGGCGGTGTGCGCCCAGCAGCGGGGGGAGCTGGTGGCCACCCAGCAGATCTCCCCCTCCGCCTTCATGCAGTAGTCGATTGAGCGGCGCCACTCCTCGGTCTGGTTGTAGTAGGTGCAGCGGGTGTCCACGCAGAGGTTGCCGCCGATCGTCCCCATATTGCGCAGGGGCGGGGAGGAGATCGACTGCACGGCCGCCGCGAAGGCGGGGTAGCGCTCGCGCACGGCGGGGTGGGCCACGACGTCGCTCAAGCTGGTGGTGGCGCCGATGTGGATCTCGCCGTTGACGTCGATCCCGGAGAGCCCCGGGATGCCCATCAGGCTGACCACGGTCGAGGCCTGCTGGTGGCGGCGCTTCAGGTTGGGCCAGAGGTCGGTGCCTCCGGCGACCAGGCGGACGAGCCCGCCTTCCGCGGCCCCTTCGCCGGCGAGGACCGACGCCGCGTCGGCGAGCGTGCGGGCCTGAAAGAAGTTGAATCGGGGCAGGCGCAGCATGGGGCTACCTCGCACCCTTCAAATCGGTGGTCAGCGCCGCCAGCTTCTTCTTCCGCAATGCCTCCTCGCGGGTCATCATGGTGCCCGAGGCCGAGCGCATGCCGGAGCGGAGCTTCTCGCGGTAGTCGTCGATGGCGGTGCCGTCACCCCCCTGCTCGGGGGTGGGGACGTGGAGGTCCTCGCCGAAGTCCACCTCCGGGAAGCCCTTGGGGCCGAAGCGCGGCTCGAGGCCCTTGCGCTTCGCCTCCAGCGCCTTCAGCACCATGTGCGGATGGATCGGCACCTGGTCGACCCGCACGCCCACGGCGTCGTGGATGGCGTTCGCCACCGCCGGCATCACCGGCAGCAGCGGCCCCTGGCCCACCTCCTTGGCGCCGAACGGGCCCTGGGGGTCCGGGTCCTCGATCAGGTAGGTGGTCACCGGCGGCATGTCGTGGAAGGTCGGGCTCTTGTACTCCAGCACCGACGGGTGCTTGTGCACCAGCGCCGCGGAGAGGTGCTTGGGCAGCCGCCGGAAGACCTGCTCCTCCATCATCACCTCGCCAAGGCCCATGTAGACGCCCCCCTCGACCTGGCCCATCACCAGCACCGGGTTGAGCGAGCGGCCGACGTCGTGGGCCATCCAGACGTGGACGGGGTTCCACAGGCCGGTCTCGGGATCGACCTCCACCTCGATCACCGACGCCGAGTAGGAGTAGGCGGGGGAGGGGCCGACGCCGGCGCCCCGGTAGCGGCCGGGCGAGCGCGGCGGGATGTAGCTGCCGGTGGTGGCCAGGGTGCCGAAGCGGGCCTCGGCGGCGATCACCGCGTCCTGGAAGCTCATCCCCTGGTCGGGGTCCTGGGCGTCGAACACCCGGCGCTCGGCGAACACCACCCGCGAGGCGGGGATCTCGAGCTGCTCGGAGACCGCCCTGGCGATCAGCTCGCGCGCCCGCTCGGCCGCCTGGAGGGCGGCGTTGCCCACCATCAGGGTGACCCGCGAGGAGTAGCTGCCGAGGTCGACCGGCGTCAGGTCGGTGTCCGCCACGCAGAGCCGGATGTCCGCCAGCGAGACGCCGAGCACCTCGGCCACCACGGCGGCGAGGACCGAGTCCGACCCCTGGCCGATCTCCGACTCGCCGCAGAAGACGGCGACGCCCCCCGAGCGGTCGAGCTTCAGCATCACCCCCGACTGCGGCATGTGGTTCCAGTAGATCGGCAGGCCCGCGCCGCAGAGGTAGGAGCCGCAGGCGAGGCCCAGGCCGCGCCCCTCCGGCAGCTTCCCCCAGCGCTCGCGGAAGCCGCTCCCCGCGACCACCGCCTCGATGCAGCGCTTGAGGCCCATCGAGCCGATCTTCAGCCAGTTGGCGGTGATCGAGTCCGGCTCGGCCAGCATGTTCAGCCGCAGGTCGGCCGGGTTGATCCCCAATTTGATCGCGATCTTGTCCAGGTGGACCTCGAAGCCGAAGCGCGGCTGCGGCGTGCCGTGGCCGCGCTTGGGGCCGCACGGCGGCTTGTTGGTGAAGCAGCGCACCCCCTGGAACTCGTAGGCCGGCAGCTTGTAGGTCACCGTCTGGAGGGCGCCCGTGTAGTAGGTGGAGGCGACCCCGTAGCTGCCGTAGGCGCCGCCGTCGAGGGCGGTGCGCAGGCGCTGGGCGGTGATCGCAACCTTATCGCCCTCCCGCTTCACCCCGGTGCGCATCTGCATCAGCACGGGATGGCGGCCGCGGTGGCAGTAGAAGACCTCCTCGCGGTTGAGGGTGATCTTGGCCGGCCGGCCGAGCTTGAGGGCCATCTTCGCCACCACGATCTCGTGGTTGAACGGATCGCTCTTGCCGCCGAAGCCGCCGCCGTTGGGGGTGGCGACCACGCGGACCCGCGAGGCCGGCAGGTCGAGCACCTTGGCGAGAGCGCGGTGGACGTAGTGCGGCGTCTGGCTGGAGGAGTAGAGGGTCACCCGGTCGTCGTCCTCGGGGACGGCCACCGAGGCGTGCTGCTCCATGGGGAGATGGGTGTTCCCCTCGTAGTAGAAGGTGTCCTCGAAGATCTCGTCCGCCGCTTCGAACCCCTTCTCGACCTCGCCGAAGGTCATCGAGACCACCTTGTGGAGGTTGCCGCGGTCGCCGTAGTCGTGGATCCGCGGCTCGGGGGTGGCGAGCGCCTCCTCGATCGAGGAGATGGTGGCGAGCGGCTCGTACTCGATCTTCACCTTGAGCGCCGCCTCGCCGGCCGCGTCCTCGGTGACGGCGGCGACCGCCACCACGGGATCGCCGACGAAGCGGACCTTGTCCGGACAGAGGGCGTGCTCGTCCTGGGAGACGGGGAGGATGCCGAACGGGATCGGCATCTCCCGGCCGGTGAGATAACCCAGGAAACCGGGCACCTTCGCCGCCTCGGTAACGTCGATCGACTTGATCCGCGCGTGCGGCACGGTCGAGCGGACGAGGCGGACGTAGCACATGCGCGGAAAGGAGAGGTCGTCCGCGAACTTGGTGGCGCCGGTCACCTTGGCGCGGCCGTCCACGCGGCGGAACGGCTTGCCGATGATGTTGAGCTCGCGCTGCGGTGCCTCTTCGGTGTCGGGTTTTCTGATCGGATCAGCCATGATGATGTTCCTTGCGCCTCAGATGGGTCGCGGTTCCGGCGGCAGGTGTCCGCGGTCGGCTTCGACGCCGCGAAGATGGGTCTTCACCTCCTGGGGTGTGCGGCGCTCGGTTTCCATGGGATCGCCGGAGCCATAGAAGACCTCGCTTGGCGGGGTCCAGTCCTCGCCGCGCATCTTCGCGGCGGCCCACTCGATCCCTTCGAGGATCTTGTGGTAGCCGGTGCAGCGGCAGAGGTTGCCGGCGAGCGCCTCGCTCATCTCGTCGCGGCTCGGGCTCGGGTTCTCGGCGAGCAGCGCCTTGGCGGCTATCAGGATGCCCGGCGTGCAGTAGCCGCACTGGGCGGCGCCGAGGTCGGCGAAGGCGGCCTGGAGCGGATGGAGGTCGTTGCCGATCTGCATTCCCTCCACGGTCTCGATCGCCTTGCCCCCGGTCTCGGCGGCGAGCACCAGGCAGGAGAGCACGGGCCGGCCGTCCACCAGCACCGTGCAGGTGCCGCACTCGCCGAGCTCGCAGCCATGCTTGGTGCCGGTCAGGGCGCACTCCTCGCGCAGCACCTCGAGCAGGCTGTGATGGGTGGGGAAGACCACGGGTCGGTCCTCGCCGTTGATCCGCAGCTTCAGGGTGGTCAGGTCGTCCATGCTCGCTCCGTTCTCCATTCTCCGCCGCCCCTTCGGGGCGGGCCCTCACTCTCCCAACCCTCTCTCTCCCGGCCTCCCCCCCGACCGCCGGGAGAGAGAGGGCTTAAAAGACTCTGCTGACTAATTTAGAACTAACCACTCCCTCTTCTCCCGGAGGTCGGGGGGGAGGCCGGGAGAAGAGGGCCGGGGTGATGAGGGCCCAACGCCGCAGCCAAGTGACCCCTACGGCATCTCGATCTCCACCCCCGCCGCCAGCACCCCGCGCACCAGCAGCTCGGCCTGTTCGCGGCCGATCTCGCGGGCGGACTTGCCGCCGTCCGGCCGGAACCACTTCACGGTCCAGTTGACGGCCCCGAGGATGGCGAGCGCGCTCACCTTGGGATCGACCGGCCGGAAGACGCCGGCGGCGATCCCCTCCTCCAGGAGGCCGCGGAAGGCTCGCTCGTACTCGTCGCGCCGCGCCTGCACCTCCCGCCGCCAGCTCTCGCCCAGCGCCTCCACCTCCAGGTGGGCGAGCGAGCCGGGGGTCCCCTCGTTCAGGCGGACGACGTGCTCCTCGATCAGCCGGAAGAGCTTGGCGTCCGCCCGCAGGTCTGTTCCCCGCACCCGCGCGGCGAGATCGAGCAGCCCGGCGAGGGCGTCCTCCTGGACGAAGGCGAGCAGCTCGCCCTTGTCCTTGAAGTAGTAGTAGAGGTTGCCGACCGCCATCCCCAGCTCCGCCGCGATGTCGCGCATCCCGGTCGCCTGCAACCCCCGGCGGCGGAAGACCCGGGAGGCGGCGTCGAGGATCTCGCGCTTGCGGTCCAGCACCTTTTCACTGGGATCGCGGGGATCGCGGGGCTGGGGCCGGCGCGCGGCGGAGGTTTGAACCATCGTTCAAATCCTGGCATTCCAGGCTCCTGATGTCAAGCCTGGACCCGTCCCGGGATACGATCCCGGCCCATGAAGGACACCCTTGCCGCCGGGATACGGCCACGCCCCTCGACCGCCGAGATCGCCGCCTGGATCCTCGCCGCCGTCATCCTGATCCTGGTCCTCCATCTCCACCTGCTGTCGGCGCTGCTCTGGGGGTTCGCCGCCTACGAGCTGGTGCACGTCCTCGGCGGCAGGCTGCTGTTCATGCGCGGCCGCCTGGAGGCCGGGAAGCGCTGGGCGGTCGTCATCCTGGCGGTGCTCGTGGTCGCCGTCCTGACCCTGGCGGTGGTCGGCATCATCGCCTTCTTCCGCGGCCGCGGCGCGCTGGCCAGCTTCCCGGCGCTGCTCGGCCAGATGGCGGACATCCTCGAGACCTCCAAGGGGCGCCTCCCGCCCTGGCTGGCCAGCCAGATCCCGGACAACACCGAGGATCTGAAGCATGCCGGGGTCACCTGGCTGCGCGTGCACGCCGGGGAGCTGCAGACGGTCGGCGCCCAGATCGGCAGGGGCTTCGTCCACGCGCTGATCGGCATGGTGATCGGCGCCCTGGTCTCGCTGGGCGAGGTGGCGAAGATCGGCTCCCGCGGGCCGCTGGCCGAAGCCTTGACCGAGCGCGCCCGCCGTCTGGGAGAGGCCTTCCGGCGCATCGTTTTCGCCCAGGTGCGGATCTCGGCGCTCAACACCCTGCTCACCAGCCTCTACCTGACCGTGCTGCTGCCGCTCCTCGGCGTCAAGCTGCCGCTGCGCAAGACGCTGATCGTCCTCACCTTCCTCGCCGGCCTGCTGCCGGTGATCGGCAACCTGATCTCGAACACGGTCATCGTGGTGGTCAGCCTGTCGTACTCCCTGGGCGCCGCGCTCGGCTCGCTGATCTTCCTGATCGTGATCCACAAGCTCGAATACTTCCTCAACGCCCGCATCGTGGGGACGCAGATCAAGGCCCGCGCCTGGGAGCTCCTGCTGGCCATGCTGGTGATGGAGTCGGCCTTCGGCATGGCGGGACTGATCGCGGCGCCGATCTACTACGCGTATTTGAAAGAAGAGCTGGCTTCGCGCGGGTTGATCTGAGCGCGTCCGCCCAACGGTTTTGCGGCTCTGCCCGCCGGAAATTCGTTGCGGCCCCCTGGCTTTTCGGCTGCGCCCAATGGTTTTGTGTGGCGGCCCCCTGACTTTGTGTAGCGGCCCCCTGGTTTGGTGTGGCGGCCCCTCGGTTTTGTGTGGCTGCCCCTTGGCTTTGTGTGGCGGCCCTCCAGTCGTGCGCTTGCGCCCCATGTTTTTCCCGTCGTGCCCCCTGGAAATGCGGCATTGCCCTCCAGAGGGCAGACGTGGAGAACCAGGGGGCGCGGCCGGAGACTCAGTGGGCAAGGCCGGAAACCAGGGGGCGCAAGCGGAAAACCAGGGGGCGCAAGCGGAAGACCAGGGGGCAAGGCCGGAAAACCAGGGGGCGCGGATCACTCCCCGGTTCGCAGCGCCGCCGCCGGGAAACTGGGGAGGCTCCGCGCCTCGGGCCCGAGCGCAAGCTTGCGGTTTCCTGCGGTATGGTAAGCGCTGCGTAGAGGATAACCGCCCTGAAGATCTCCCTGGACATGCGCCGGCTCGTCTCCTTCCTGCTCCTGCTCCTGCTCCTCGGGACGGCCGCCTGCGAGAAGGGGTGGGAGGCGCCATCCGCTCTCGCCCGGCGGCAGGCCCGGGCGGCGGCGTTCAAGCCCCCGGAGGTGGGGATCGAGCTGGCGCGGGGGAAAGACCCGCGGGAGGTGGCGCGCATCGGCGCCCGGGGCGTGGTGATCGGGCCGTCCGGCGGGCCGCTGGAGTGGAAGTTCTTCGCCGAGCCCCGCCGCGCCGACGAGTCCTGGTACTTCCTGCGCACCTACGCTGCGTTCGAGGAGAAGACGGAGGAGGGGGACCTCTCCTTCCGGGGGCAGGGAAAGGTCAAGGCGAGCGCGGCGGAGCGGCGGATGATCCTCGAATGGGCGCGCCAGGTGGCGTCCGAGGCGGCGGGCGGGCAGGGCGGGGCGGCCTACGGGCTCTTCCTCGCCTGGCACCAGGGGGGCTCCTCGGGGATCTGCTCCGACGTGGTGCTCTACCGCACCGGAGAGGCCCTCGCGACCACCTGCGGGGGCCAGGGGGAGGTCCGCGGCCGGCTCGATCCCGGGCAGCTCGACCGGGTCTATGGCTGGTTCGACCACCTGCAGCCGTTCCAGGCGGGGACCGAGGAGCAGGAGAACCGGGGCGGTCCCCACACCGGCTCGCTCGACACCCGGGTGATCTTCGCCGGCCGGGGAGCGCGGCCCGCGTCGGCGGCCGAGCAGGCGGAGATCCAGTCCTTCGCGGGATCGCTCTTCGCGGAGCTGGCGGCGCGGCGGGGAGCCACCGCGCCGGCCCCGGCGGCCGCCGGGGCCGAGGCGCTCCCCTCGCGCCTCCTCCTGCCGGCGAACGCCGCTCCGCCGAAGCCGGAGGAGATCCCCCTGCAACTCCCCGAGAAGCCGCCGGTTCCGCCGGCGGCGCCGGGGTAGGAGGGACGGAAGGGACTCAAGGGACAACAGGGACGACAGGCACGGACCGCCGGCATCGGGAGTCCCTGTTGTTGCTGTCCCTGCTGTCCCTGGTGTCCCTTGGGTCCCTTGTTCTTGGGTCCCTTGTTCCCGCTTCGGCGCCTCTACCGCCGCGCCTCCGGGTTCAGGAACGTCCCCTCCTGGAGATCCTCGACCGCCTGCCGGATCTGCTCCTGGGTGTTCATCACGATCGGTCCGTACCAGGCGACGGGCTCCTGGAGCGGCTTGCCCGACACCAGCAGGAACCGCATCCCCTGGTCGCCGGCCTGCACCGTGACCTCGTCACCGCGGTCGAAGACCACCAGCGAGCGGTCGGCCGCCTCCGCCGGAGGCGCCAGGCCCGGCGATCCCAGCCCCTCGGTCTGCACCGCGAGCGGTCCCGAGGCGTTGGCGAACCTCCCGGACCCCGCGAACACGTAGGCAAAGGCGTGACGGGTGGTCTCGACGGGGAGGGTCTTCCTCCGGCCGGGGGGGAGCGACACGTCGAGGTAGACCGGCTCGGCGGCCACCCCGTCCACCGGTCCCGTCCGGCCCCAGAAGCTGCCGCAGACGACCCGGACGTGGGTGCCGTCGTCGTCGGTGATCTCGGGGACGTCGGGCGCCTTGACCTCCTGATAGCGGGGAGCCGTCATCTTGAGCGATGAGGGAAGGTTGCCCCAGAGCTGGAAGCCGTGCATCCGGCCGGCCGGGTCCCCCTTCGGCATCTCCTGGTGGATGATCCCCCGGCCGGCGGTCATCCACTGGACCTCGCCGGCCCCGATGGCGCCGCGGTTGCCCAGGCTGTCGCCGTGCTCCACCGTGCCCGCCAGGACGTAGGTGATGGTCTCGATCCCGCGGTGGGGGTGCCAGGGGAAGCCCGCAAGGTAATCCTCCGGGATGTCGTTGCGGAAGTCGTCGAGGAGGAGGAAGGGATCAAATTCGGAGGTGTCGCCGAAGCCGAACGCCCGGCGCAGGTGCACGCCCGCGCCCTCGAGGGTCGGCTGGGCCTGGAGGAGCCGCTGAACGGGTCGAATGGACATGCCGCCTACAAGCCCCGGCGAGAGCCGGATTATTTCATCGCCCGGACACATCGCCCGGACACATCGCCCGGCCCGTTTCATGCGATCCTGGAGCATGTGCAGAAGCATCAAGCCCCTGTTCAACTTCGAGCCGCCGGTCACCGACGACGAGATCCGCCGGGCCTCCCTGCAGTTCGTGCGGAAGATCAGCGGCTTCACCCGCCCCTCGAAGGCGAACGAAGCCGCCTTCGAGACCGCCGTCGAGCAGGTCTCCGCGGCCGCCCACGCCCTGCTCGCCGCGCTGGTCACCAACGGAGCGCCGCGCAGCCGCGAGACCGAAGCCGCCAAGGCCCGGGTCAGGACGGCGCGCCGGTTCGCCACCGACGCGGCGGCCGCGAAGTAGGGCCTACTTCGCGATCACGCCGCGGAATCCCTGGCTGATGAGGGCCGCGATGTCCGCCAGGACGAGCGGGAAGGCGAGGCCGCCCGGGCAGGCGAGGTAGCGCGGCTCCCAGACGGGATCGTACTTGTCCTTGTAGGCGCGCAGCCCCTGGAAGTTGTAGAAGTGCTCGCCGTGGCGGTAGACCATCGAGCCCAGGCGGCTCCACAGCGGCGCGATCGACCGCGCCTCCAGCCCCGCCAGCGGCGCCATGCCGAGGTTGAACCAGCGGTACCCCTGCGCCGAGCCGTACAGCATCAGCTCGATGAACAGGTAGTCCATCACCCCGAGCGGCGCGTCCACCGTGTGGCGCATGAGATCGATCGAGATCTCCTCGTTCTCCCCTCCCGGCCAGACGTTGGCGAACGCCACGATGGCCTCCCCCTTGCGCACCAGGGCGAGGGGGAGCCGGCGCAGGTACTCCTCGCCGAAGAAGCCCAGCGAGAAGCCCTTCTCGCGCGTGTTCTTGGTGCGCAGCCAGTCGTCCGAGATCCGCTGGATCTCGGGCAGCAGGGGCGGGATCGCCTCCGGCGGGATGACCTCGAAGGTGCACCCCTCCTCGGCGCAGCGGCGCCAGGCATGCCGGAGCTTCTTGCGGTTGCGCCCCTCGATGGTGAAGCCGGTGAGCGGCACGCGCGCCTCCTCGCCCAGCTTGACCAGGGTCAGGCCGAGGTCCACGTAGAGGTGCAGCATCCGCTCGCTCACCTGGTAGAAGCAGGTCCAGCCGTCGTGCCGGTCCACCATCTCGCGGAACTTCCAGACCAGCTCCGAGCGCTCCTTCTCCGGCCCCACCGGCCCGCCCATCGACACCCAGCTCCGGCGCTCGATGCCGAACATCACGAAGGCGCTGCCCGTGTCGTTGAACAGCAGCTCCTTGTCGCCGAGCAGGGCGAGGTAGGAGTAGGTGCGCGGCGCCGCGGCGGCGATGCGGGCGGCCTGATCGATCTGCTCCGCCGTGGGCGGCGCCGGCTCCGGCCCCGCCGGGCGCATCAGGTGCCGCATGGCGATGCCGAGCGCCACGATGGCGACGCCGACCGAGGCGCGCAGGAAGCGCGGCGCGTTGCCGAACAGGGTGAAGTGCCACCAGAGGTCGCGCGAGTAGTCGACGTGCTTGTAGGCGAAGAACCCCAGCCAGAGCGAGCCCAGGATGACGATGGCGATGGCGAGGCTCCACCCCGGCGTGAACGGCTCGGCGGTGATCGAGGCCTTGCGGTAGAAATGGCGGTGGCAGGGGGCGAGCGCGGCGAGCATCAGCGTCAGCACCAGCGCCTCTTCCCAGTCGATGCCCTTGGCGAGCGAGAAGAAGATGCCGCTGCCCAGCATCAGCAGGGTGAGCTGATAGGCGATGTCGATGCGCCGCTGCAGGCCGATGGCGAGGAAGAGGAGCGCGACGCCCGCCAGGCTCCCCAGGAAGTGGGACATCTCGATCACCGGCAGCGGCAGGAGGTCCTCCAGCCAGGAGAGGCGCGAGTGCACCTCGGGGGTCGCCCCGGAGATCAGCAGGATGGCGCCGCCCAGGAAGGTGGTGACGGCGAGGATCTGCGGCACCACGTCCGGCGCCCGGCCGCCGAAGGCGCGGGCGATCTTCCCCACCTGCTCGCGCCGGCGCACCACCTCGTGGGCGCCGAGCGAGACGGCGGCGATCAGCAGCGGCAGGAAGTAGTAGACGCCGCGGAAGGCCACCATCGCCGCCAGCAGCTCGCCGCGCGGCAGCTCGTGGGGCATCAGCAGCACCATCATCGTCTCGAAGACGCCGAGCCCGCCGGGCACGTGGCTGAGCAGGCCCGCCACCTGGGCGAACAGGAACACTCCGAGGAAGTGGAGGAAGGTGATGTTCCACTCCGAGGGGAGGAGGGCGTAGAGCACGGTCGCGGCGAACGCCCAGTCCAGCGCGCCGACGGCGATCTGCGCCGCCGCCATCGGCGGCCGGGGGACGGCGAATTCCAGCCCCTTGAAGACGAACGGCCGCCGGCGGGCGAACGACAGGACGAGGAAGGCGGCGATCAGGCCGAGGAACAGGACCCCCACCGGCCGGGCGCTCGCCAGCGGCAGGTGCAGCAGCGCCGGCACGGCGATCGGATCGAGCAGGAAGGCCGCGCCCGAGAGCCCGATGAACCCCAGCCAGAAGGTGATGTAGCTGAACAACACGACCCGGGTGATGTCGATCGCCGTCATCCCCCAGCCCGAGTAGAGGCGGGCGCGCAGGGGGGTGCCGGTGAACAGCGGCATGCCGAGGGTGTTGCTGAAGGCGTAGCCGGCGAAGGAGGCGAGGGCCACCTTCCAGTAGGCGATGCGCTTGCCGACGTAGCGCAGGGCGAGCGCGTCGTAGCAGGTGAGGGCGAGGTAGCTCAGGGCGGTGAAGGCGACCGCCATGATCACCCGGTCCGCCGGCAGGACGTGGAAGAAGCGGATGATGTCCTTGTAGCGGAAGTCGCGCAGCTCGCCGCGGAGCAGCCACAGGGCCAGCCCGAAGAACAGCAGGCTGAGCAGGGAGGTGAGCTTGGAGAGAGAGAAGTTTTTCACGAGTCGGATTTTCAGAACCAGCCCTTGCGCTTGAAGTAGAGCGCCAGCAGGCCGCCGGTGATCGCCATCAGGGTGAGCACGGCGGGGTAGCCGAAGTACCAGCCGAGCTCCGGCATGTTGAGCGGGCTCGCCTGCCGGTCGAAGTTCATGCCGTAGACGCCGGCGATGAAGTTCAGCGGGATGAAGATGGTCGAGATGATGGTGAGCACCTTCATCACCTCGTTGAGCCGGTTGCTGGTGCTGGAGAGATAGACGTCGAGCATGCCGCCGGCGAGGTCGCGGTAGGTCTCGATCATATCGATCACCTGGACCATGTGATCGTAGCAGTCGCGCAGGAAGACCCGGGTCTCGGGGCGGATCAGGTGGGCGTCCTCGCGCTGCAGGCTGCTGATCACCTCCCGCTCGGGCCAGGCGGTGCGCCGCAGGTCCAGGAGGTCGCGCTTGATGCGGTGGATCTGGCCGAGCGTCGCGGGCTCCGGCTTCAGCACCACCTGGTCCTCCAGCTCCTCGATCCGCTCGCCGTAGCGCTCGAGGACGGGGAAGAACTCGTCGATCAGGGCGTCGATCAGGGCGTACAGGAGGTAGTCGGGCCCCGCCTTGCGGATCTGCCCCCCCTGGTTCTGCCGGATGCGCTCGCGGACCTTCTCGAAGGAGTCCCCCGGCACCTCCTGGAGGGTGACGATGTAGTTGCCGGAGAGGAAGAAGCTGATCTGCTCGACCCGGAGCTCTTCGTCCTCCAGCAGCAGCGACTTCAAGACCAGGAAGTGGTAGTCGCCATAGTCCTCGAGCTTGGGCCGCTGGCCGGGGTTGAGGACGTCCTCCAGGGCGAGCGGGTGGAAGCCGAAGAGTTGCCCCAGCCCCTCGATGAAGGGGAGATCGTGCAGCCCCTCGACGTTGATCCAGGTGGTGGTCGGAGTGTCCTTGTAGGGCTCCAGCTCTTCGACCGTCCGGATCTCCTTCTCGTCCAGGTGGTCGGGCCCGTAGTCGATGACGGTGACGCGGAAGGGACCCGCCGCCGGGTTGTCGGGCGCGCGCAGCGTTCCCGGCGCCGTCCCCGGAGGGTGGTACCGCTGTCCCAGGTTCATCCGCCTGCCCATCAGGGCCATGCCTCCTCCTTGGCGCCCGCCGGACGGCGGGCGCAGGGGGGATTATCTATCAGAGCCGGCCGGGGAGGGGGAAAGGACTACTCGCACCCGCCGGTTCCGGCCAGGCTCGCCACCGCGGCGCAGGCGTCCACCTGGCCGATGACCGGGCCGGTCAACGGCCCGGCGGCGGGGGGAGCGAGGGGGTGGGCGGTCCGGCGCAGGATCGCCGCGAGCTCGGGCGGCGTGAGCTTCGGGTTGCGCTCGAGCAGCAGGGCGGCGACGCCGGAGACCTGGGCCGCGGCGAAGGAGCTGCCGGAGAGGAAGTCATAGGAACCGTGGGGGACGGTGGTCAGGATGTCCACCGACGGCGCGGCCAGGGTCGAGACGCCGTGGCCCACCGCGACGGCGGGACCGGACCGGGTGTCGTCGCTGCCCAGGATGCCGATCACCCCCTGGTAGCTGGCGGGGAAGCTGCGCGCCGGCCCGCCGCCGTCGGCCGCCACCACCACGATCCCCTTCGACAGGGCGTGGCCGATCAGCCGGCCGAGCAGCGGGTCCTGCGGCCCGGCGAGGCTGAAGTTGAGCACCTGCGCTCCCTGGGAGATGGCGAAGTCCACCGCCTTGGCCAGCGTGTAGCTGTTGCAGACCGCCTCGCGCGCCCCCGGCGGCTCCTGCCAGCAGGCCTTGAGGGCGTAGATCTCGGCTCCGGGGGCCACGCCGACGATCCCCTGGTCGTTGCCGGCGGTCGCCGCGATCAGCCCGGCGACGGCGGTGCCGTGGATGTCGGTGGTGAAGCTGCGCTCGCCGCGGTCCACGAAGCTCTGCGCCTTGCTCACCCGGCCGCGCAGGTCGGGGTGGCCGACGTCCACCCCGGTGTCCACCACGGCGACGCGGATCCCCTTGCCGGTGGCCCAGCGGTGCGCCTGGTCGAGGTGGAGGGTCTGGGCGCTGTGCTGGAGGTGGGAGTAGCGGGCGTTGCCCGGGCCGCCGGCGGTGCCGGCAATGCCGGCGGCTTCGGTATGGAAGGTCTCGAGCAGCTGGGCCGTGCCCACCCGGGGGTCCGAGGCGAGGCGGCGGACCAGATCGCGCGCGGAGCCGTGGACGAGCTGGAAGACCACGCACTGCTCGCCGAGCGTGGAGAGCGTCCAGGAGTAGACGATGCCGAGCCGGTAGTCGCGGGCGATCTCCTGGGTGTTGCGGGCCCAGATCGTCGGCGGGGCCGGCGGGTAGGTGACCATCACCTGGTTGGCCGTCACCGGGCCGGCCTCGGCAGTCGCCGGAGACGGAGCCGCGGCGCCGGAGGGAGCCCCGGCGCAGCCCAGAACATACAGGGCGAGGGCCAGCGCGCCGGCCAGCCCGGCGCGCCGGAGGCCGTGCCTCATCGGGCGCCGCTCGCGGGAGCGTCCGAGGCCGGCTCGGCGAAGACCACCTGGGGCTCGGAGCGCAGGCGCGCCAGCAGCACCTTGGCCGGATCGCCGGCGGGGGTCCCCTGGGGCGTCTCCACCGGCACCTCGACAGTGTAGACCCCGAGCGGCGAGGGACCGGCGATGATCCCGCCGTGGACGCCGAGCAGGAGATCGCGGATCTCCCGCTCGGTGGATTTCGGGGAGAACATCAGCCGCAGCCGCACGGCGCGGGCCGGCCGCGCGGCGGGGTCCGAGAGCGTGTGGTAGACGGCGGGTTCCGGCACTGCCGGAGATGGCCGGCGCGCTCCCCACGCCACCAGCCCCACCAGCAGGAGGATCACCGCGGCCTGGGCCGCCAGCGCCCCGCGCAGCGGGCGCGGGGTCGCCCCGAGGAGCGAGCGGACGGACGAGAGCCAGCCGCCGCCCTGCGCCCGCTCTTCCTCCTCCACCCGCTCGAGGAGCCGCTGGAACTGCGCCGGATGCGGCGAGGGGGCCGACTCGCCGGCGCCGCTCACCGCCTCCGCCGCCCGCCGGCAGGCCGCCTCCTCCGCCTGGCAGCGCGGGCAACCGGCGAGGTGGGCCTCGACCGTCTCCCGTTCCCGCCCGGCCAGGCTCCCGTTGACGTACCAGGGCAGCAGCTCGCAGGCCCGCCGATGGATCCGCTCGTCCTGATCCTCCCGCTCTCGCATGATCTTTCTCCTGACTTCCAGATCCTTATCCCGCGGATCCTTATCCCGCGTATCCGGAGACGCCCAGCTCCGGCAGGAGCTGCCTGAGGCGCCGGCGGGCGTGGAACATCCGCGTCTTCACCGTGTTCACCGGACAGCCCACGATCTCCGCGATCTCCTGATAGGCGAGCCCGTAGTAATAGGTCAGCTCCACCACCGCCCGCTGCTCCGGCGACAGGGCGCCGATGGCGCGGCCCAGCACGCCGGCCAGCTCCCTGCGCACCGCCAGCCGCTCGGGCTCCTCGGTGTCGACCGGCTCCGGCCCCGCGTCCGGGTTCCCGGGCTGCTCGTTCGACCGCCGGGCCAGCGCCTTGAGGGCCTTGTGGTAGGCGATGCCGAAGATCCAGGTCGAGGGGCGCGAGCGGCCGTCGAAGCCGGCCGCCCCCTTCCAGATGGCGAGCATGACGTCGTTGAGCACCTCTTCCACCAGGTCCGCCCGCCGGGTAAGCTTCAGCAGATAGCCGAACAGGCGGCGGTAGTAGAGGTGGTAGAGGGCCTCGAAGGCCCGGCGGTCTTTCGCGGCCACCCGGCGCAGCAGTGCGGGCTCGTCGTTGGACGGCATGGCGTTCGGTAAGTCCCGTCTGTGGAGAAGAAGGTTCATGGATGAGTGTACACCCCGGGCAGAACCTTTTTCCCCGGCGGGGGAACCTACCCGGCGCAACCAGGAGGAGACCCCGAATGCCGGGCATCCGGAAGTTCCCGCTGCAGCTCGCGCTGCCGTTTCTGCTGATCGCGGCCGCCGGCTGCGGCACGGTGAAGAGCCCCACCGAGCCGGCGCCTCCAGCGCCGGGGGGGACCGCGTTCACCTTCGCCCAGATCCAGACGCAGATCTTCACCCCGGTCTGCGCCAGGTCGGGGTGCCACGCCGCCGGCTCGTCCCCCTCCGGCCTAGTGCTGGACGCCGGCCAGAGCTACGGCAACCTGGTCGGCCACCGGGCCGCCGAGAGCCCGCTCGACCGCGTCTCGCCCGGCAATCCGGAGGGCAGCTACATCATTCTCAAGCTGCGCGGCGATCCGAGTATCACGGGCGAGCGGATGCCGCTCGGCGGTCCCTATCTCAGCCCGGCGCAGATCGAGGGCATCGCGGCCTGGATCCGCGCCGGCGCCCCAAACAACTGATGGGAGACGGAATGCGAACGATCGTCGCGGCGGTCCTGCTGGCCGCCCTGCTCGCCACCAGCCCCACCCTGGCTCAGGAGATGGCTCAGGACCCCGCTCCAGAGGACGGGGCCAACCTGCCCGTGCGCCGCGATCCGCTGGGCACGATCCTGATCAACGGCGCCACCCCCTACACGATCGGCGAGCGGCGGCTCGAGGTGCTGTTCACCCACCGCTTCCAGCAGTCGATCAACGACGGCGACTCCCACAACCTCTGGGGGCTGGACAGCGGCGCCGACGTCGGCATCGGCCTCGGCTGGGGGGTGACCCCCCGCCTCGACCTCACCCTCTACCGCGCCTCCTTCCAGGAGGACTTCGAGCTGGCGGGCAAGCTCCTGGTCCTCGAGCAGGCCCCCCGCCTGCCGCTGACCGTCGCCGTCCGCGCCGGCGCCGACCTCCTCCGGCGGCCCGGGGTCCTGGACCACAGCCGCCCCTTCGCCCAGCTCCTGCTGGCGCGCCAGCTCGCCCCCGGGATCAACCTCCTGGCCTCCCCCTCCTGGGTGGGCGACACGCCGCGCCTGAAGAACGCTTTCAACGTGCCCCTCGGGCTGACCTTCCCGCTGCCCGGCAAGCAGCTGATCGAGATCGAATACATCCCCAGGAACCGCGATCTCAAGGAGAGCCGCGACGCCTGGCACGCCGCGCTCTCCAAGGCGGTGGGCGGGCACATCTTCGAGATCGTCCTCGGCGACTCGCGCGCCACCACGGTCGATCAGATGCTGGGCGGCGACTCCGCCGCCGGCTTCAAGACCCGGGACGTCCGCCTGGGCTTCAACATCATCCGCGACTTCAGCTTCTGACGATCGACCCGGCACACCTTTCGCAACCCCCGCCCGCATGGCCGATCTCCGCCTGCGGGTGATGTCCTACAACGTCGGGGGGCATGGCGCGCGGTGGTCCCGGCGCTACGTCGAGAAGGTGGCGGGGGCGATCTCCGCGGCCTCGCCCGACGTGGTGGGGCTGCAGGAGGTCCACCGCGGCACCCGGCAGTCCCGGCTGGAGGATCAGGCGGCGGCCCTCGGCCGGCTGACCGGGATGTCCGTCCACTTCGGCGAGAGCTTCGCCATGGAGAGCGGCGGCGGGTTCGGCAACGCCGTGCTCACCCGCGGCGAGCTGCTCTCCGCGGCGGTCCTCCCCCTCCCCGGGCCGGGCGAGCCCCGGACCCTCCTCCACACCCGCGTCGCCCTGGGCCAATCCGCGATCCATTTCTACGTCACCCATCTCGCCGCCTGGGCGCGCTGGGGGCGGACGGCACGGAGTGTGCAAATCGCAAGTCTCGTCGAGCAGTTGAAGCAGTCGGAGAGCCCCTTCGTTCTCGTGGGGGACTTGAACGCTCCGCCGGACGCTCCCGAGATCGGGACGTTGATGGCCGCCGAGCTGTTCCGGATGTGCGGCGACGACATCGCCGTCACCCACCGGTTCATGCGGCAGCGCATCGACTACGTCTTCGCCGATCCGGGGTGGACGACCACGTCGTACGAGGTGATCCGGTCGGGACCTTCGGACCACTGGCCGGTGCTCGTCGAGCTGCGGCGGGAATGTGAGTAGTGAAGCCGCCGGCGCGCCGGCGGGGAGATCGAGCCCATGAGTCTGCTGCTCCACAAGGCCGAGAAGGTGGGAAAAGGCGGGAAAGCCGCGTCTCCCGCCTCATCGAAAAAGCCGCGCCGGACGGTCCAGCTTTCCTACCTGGAGGCCATCCTCCTCTTCCTGCTGCTGATTTTTCTGATCCTCCTGCTCTGGTCGACCGACCGGTCGCACCCATCGCTCGTGCGCGTGCCGAATATCGACAATTTCGAGCAGGCTCTGCCGTCGATCGCCAGCCTCTCCGGCTCCACGATCCTGCCGGGCAACGCCGTCCAGGTGCTGCAGAATGGGGATCAGTTCTTCCCTTCCCTCTTCGCCGACATCGCGCAGGCCGGCAACAGCATCCACCTCGAGACCTACGTCTGGTGGAAAGGGGAGATCTGCGACCGCCTCGGGCGCGCCCTCGCCGACAAGGCCCGCCATGGGGTCGAGGTGCGTGTCACCCTCGACGCCGGCGGCGCCTTCAAAGCCGACGACCACCTGTTCGACACGATGGAGAAGGCCGGGGTCAAGGTCGCCTATTTCCATCCGTTCCGGCTGAGCCAGCTCGGGCTGCTCAACAACCGCACTCACCGCAAGCTCGCCATCTTCGACGGCAAGGTGGCCTACGTCTTCGGCCACGGCATCGCCGAGGAGTGGACCGGCCACGCCCAGGACGCCAAGCACTGGCGCGACACCGGCGTGCGCCTCACCGGGCCGATCGTCAACAGCGTCCAGGCCGTCTTCGCCCAGAACTGGGTGGACGAGACCGCCGAGGTGCTGGTGGGGGAGAGATACTTCCCGCCGCTCCCTCCCACCGGAACGGTGCGGGCGCACATGACCGCGAGCGCCCCCCGCGGCGGCGTCTCCCAGATCGAGATGATCGACAAGCTGGCGATCGCCACGGCGCAGAAAGAGCTGATCATCGAGAACCCCTACTTCATCCCGCGCCGGGAGATGGTGAACCTGCTGGTCAACGCCGCCAGGCGGGGCGTGCGGGTGCGCATCATGATCCCCGGGCCGGTGACCGACAGCGGAGTCGTCCGCCATGCCGGCCACAAGCGGCTCCAGCCCATGCTCGACAACGGGATCGAGATCTACGAGTTCCAGACCACCCTCAACCATCAGAAGATCATGATCATCGACGGCATGTGGTCTTTCGTCGGCTCGGCGAATTTCGACGGCCGTTCGCTCAACATCAACGACGAGGCGAGCGTGGGATTGATCGATGCCAAGGTGGCCGCACAGCTCAAGGATGCTTTCGAGGCCGACCTCCGGCGGTGCAAGCGGTTCGACGCCCGCGCCTGGCGGCAGCGCTCACCCTGGCACCGGCTGCAGGATGCGGTTTCCTACATGTTCAATCCGCAGCTCTGAGCGCAGGATCGAATATGATCGAAATCCACCTCTGGCTGCTGCTCTCGATGATCGCCGTCATCCTCCTCCTGGGGACGATGCTGTGGAACAATTTAAAGGAGCGGAAGTTCCATCTCCGCGTGCCCGACCTCGACTGCTTCGAGCAGGCCCTCCCCTCGATCGCCGGGATGACCAAGGCGATCCTGATGGACGGCAACCGCGCCGAGATCGTTCAGAACGGCGAATTCTTTACCGCGCTGCTCGAATCGATCGCCGCGGCCCAGGTGACGATCAACTTCGAGACCTACGTCTGGTGGACCGGCGACATCTGCGCCCAGCTCGCCGAGGCGTTCGCGGCGCGGGCGCGCGAGGGGATCGAGGTGCGGGTGATGGTCGACGCCATGGGCGCGAAGAAGATGAAGCCCCGGCTGCGGGAGCTGATGAAGGAGGCGGGGGTCAAGCTGGTCCGCTACCATCCGCTCCGCCTGAAGGACATCGGCCAGCTCAACAAGCGGACCCACCGCAAGCTGGCGGTCTTCGACGGCACCACGGCCTACATCTGCGGCCACGGCGTCGCGAGCCAGTGGACGGGCAACGCCGAGGACAAGCACCACTGGCGCGACACCGGCGTGCGGCTCCATGGGCCGGTGGTCAACGCCGTGCAGTCGGTCTTCACCCAGCACTGGGTCGAGGAGACCGGCGAGGTGCTGGTGGGGGAGAAGTACTTCCCGGCGATCGATCTGCAGGGGAATCTGAAGATCCACGTCCTCGCCGGCGCCCCGCTCGGCGGCGTCTCCGACCTCGAGCTGATGTTCAAGATGTCGCTCGCCACCGCCCAGAAGGAGATCGTGATCCAGAACCCCTACTTCATCGCCGACGAGCAGACCACGGCCCTGCTCAAGCGGGCGGTCCAGCGCGGGGTGGAGGTCCGGATCATGGTGCCCGGCCAGGTCACCGACAGCCCGATCGTCAACCACGCCGGCCACCGCTACTTCGGCGGAATGCTGAACGCCGGGGTGAGGATCTTCTGCTTCGAAAGGACGATGATCCATCAGAAGATCATGATCATCGACGGCCTCTGGTCGCACGTCGGCTCGACCAACCTCGACTCCCGCTCCTTCAACATCAACGAGGAGGCGGGGGTCGGCATCATCGACGAAGGGATCGCCGCCGAGCTGAAGGCCGCCTTCGAGGACGACCTCAAATCCTGCACCGAGATGAAGGCCGAGTCCTGGAACCACGGCTACAACGTCTGGCACCGCGCCCTCGACCGGGCGTGCTACCTGCTGAGCGGGCAGTTGTGAGCGCGGGTCCGTTCCTCTCTCGCGGTTGACTCTCCCAGTTGACTCTTGCGGTTGACGCCGACCCGCCGGACGGGGGGCAATCGGCCCATGTGCCGACTCCTACCAGGCAGACGTGCCGCCCGGGCGCCGGGCGGTCGCGACAACCAACAGCCGCAAAGGAGGATGAACATGCGCACCCCGACCCTCTGTCTCTCCGGTCTTCTCCTGCTGGCGACTCTCGCCGGCCCCACCCCTGCCCTGGCGCAGACCGATGCGACCACCGTCAACTCTCTCGACTACATGCGCAACACCAACGGGCCGAACGGCTTGTGCAGCGATGACTCCGCCTGGCCGGTCTGCGTGCACTACACCGAGCAGGGCAACCGTTTCTTCTACGTCAAGGGCGAGGACGGCCGCTACTTCGAACGGTTCGCCTGGGACAGCGCCTACGTGAGCCTGGAGCGCGACACCACCTGGGGCAACGACGGCCTGGGCAACGACGCCTACGACGCCATGCCCTACGGCAGCCTGCGCTGGGCCAAGCTGAGCTGGTCGCTCAACGAGCAGTACAACTACTCGACGCACATCGTCGGCTTCAACAACATCGGCGCGGGCTCGTGCAGCTATGCCCAGCACCCGCACGAGTACGACGACTCCAACTACAAGCAGCTGATCTCCCAGGGCACGCGCTGCTGGGGCGGCGACGTCGGCTGCGCCGACTCGATCGGGGTCTACTATCCCTCCGGCAACGAGGTGCACTGGTACGCGCGGGGATGGGGCTGGGTGGGCTGGGAGCACCCGAAGGGCACGATGCAGAAGACCTGGATCCACCGCGCCGGCAATCAGGTGGCGCCGGTCGACAGCTGCGCGGGGGTGCTCGGCAGCTGGCCGACGGTGTTCCTCAACCAGGACGGCACGCGGAACCCTGGCTATGGCGACTGGGACTTCTGCCGTTACAAGGCCTCCTGCGCCGCCGGTGAGACCGTCAGCGGGGTGAGCGATCTTCCCGGCGGTTCCGCCCGCACGGCGCTCTGCCGCACCCAGGGCAGTGCCAGCTACTCCGGGGCGATGCGCGCCGTGCTCAACGACGATGGCGGGGATTCTCGGCGCGCCTATCGCTCGGTCAACGGCAGCACCGACTGGGACTCCGGCTACTGGAAGCTCGAGTGCGGGATCACCGAATACGTCGCGGGAACCAGCGACAACGCCCCGCAGTGCCAGGGCAACACCTCGTTCCATGGCGTGATCTGCGCTCAGGCGGCGAACCCCTCGGCCGTCTGCTCGGTGCGTCCCTTCGACTCCGGGGACGACCGCGTCACCACCACCTCGGGCGACTGGGATTTCGGCAACTACAAGGGCGAGTGCGGCCTGACGTCGTACGTGGCCGGCATCAGCATCTCGCCGGCCACCGGACGGCCGCACGCCCTGCTCTGCTGCCATCCCTGATCGTCGGAGGCGACTCCCGAGGCCGGGGGCGGTGGGGACCGGAACCCTCCCCGCTCCCGGCCTCGGGCGCTTCAAGCCGGTCCGGACACCGCGGTGCCGGCGAGCGCCAGCGCCGCGTTCTGGCCGCCGAAGGCGAAGGACTCGGAGACCGCGTAGCGGGCCGTCACCGGTCCGGCCTCGCGGACGTAGGCGAGCGGCAGCTCGGGGTCGGTCAGGTTCCGCGAAGGGTGGGCGACGCCGTGGCGCAGGGTCAGGGCCGCCACCACCGCCTCGATCGCCCCGCTGGCGCCCAGGGAGTGCCCCAGCAGCGACTTGGTGGAATTGACCCGGGTCCCGGGCGGGAAGAGCCCGGCCAGCATCCGGGCCTCCAGGGCGTCGTTGGCCGGCGTGCCGGTGCCGTGGGCGTTGACGTAGCCCACGTCCGCCGGCGCCAGGCCGGCGTCGGCCAGGCAGAGCTCCAGGGCGCGGCGGATCTGCCGTCCCTCCGGCGCCATCCCCATGAGATGGTGGGCGTCCGCGGTCTCGCCATAGCCCACGATCTCGGCCAGCACGTCCGCCCCCCGCCGGCGCGCCCCCTCCAGATCCTCCAGCACCAGCACGGCGCCGCCCCCCTCGCTGAACAGGAAGCCGCAGCGCTCGCGGTCGAAGGGACGGTTGATCTGGTCCGCGGGCAAGGGGCCGGCGGCGAGCGCGCCCACCGCGTCGAAGCCGCGGAAGGCGCAGCCGAACGGATCGCTGAGGAACTCGACCCCGCCGGCGAGCGCGAGGTCGCACTCTCCCTGGCGCACCGCCCGGAAGGCCTGCCCCACGGCCACGGTGCCCGCGGCGCAGGCGCCGGCGAAGGTGCGGCACGGCCCGAAAAGCCCCAGCTTGATCGACAGGGCCGCCGCCGGCGCGTTGGGCATCGTCATCGCCACCGAGAAGGGGTTGAAGCCGCGGGGGATCGCCAGCCCGTCGAGCAGGGCCGCGGCCTTGGAGGTGGCGCTGGCGGCTCCCGGCTCCTCCAGCCCCGCCGCCTGGAGCGCGCGGCGCGGCTGGTCGAGGACGACGAAACGGCTGCTCTCCAGGCAACTGTGGAGACCGCCCACCCCGGTGCCCAGGAAGACCCCGGCGCGGTCGCCATCGAAGCCGGCGATCCGGTAGGCGTTGCGCCGCGGATCGGCGCTCTCCAGCTCGAGGCCGGCGCGCCGCAGAGCCTCCTCGGCGGCGAGCAGGGCGATGCGGCCGGCCGGATCGAGCTGCTTGCGTTCGATGCGGGTCACCAGGGGCGTCTGGCGCTCCCAGTCGCCGAGGGGAGACCAGACCCGCGAGCGCAGGGGGGAATGCAGGGTCCAGGCGGCGGGGACCTCCTCGACCACCGTCCGCCCCTCCAGGCAGTGGCGCCAGAAGCTGTCGAGGTCCGTCCCGAGGCTGCTGACCACCCCGGCCCCGGTGATCGCCACGCGCCGGTTTGCCACGAACGGGCTTGCCACGAACGGGCTAGCCACCGACGGCCTGGCTGCCGACCAGGAAGTCCACCACGGAGCGGACGGTGGTCAGGCGCGCGATGTCCTCGTCCTCCAGCGTATAGCCGAAGGTGTCCTCCAGCTCGAAGACGAGGGTGATCAGGTCCACCGAGGCGGCGCCCAGGTCCTCGAGCCGGTCCTCCAGGCCGATCTCCCCGATATCGCGGTGCAGGGTCTCGGCCAGCAGCTTCCGCACCTTGAGCGTCACCTCGTCGCGATGGAGGGATTCCGTCATGCCCGGAGAGTAGGTCAGAGGCCGGCGCGGGCGTCAAGGCCCGGCGCCCTACAGCCCTTGCCGGCCCTGGTACCAGTCGAGCGGCCGGCGCAGCTTGAAGCTCCGCTTGCCGTCCCGCAGCTCGATCCCCGCCGCCAGGCGGCCGTAGCGGACGTAGAGGTCGCCCGTCCTCCCGGCCTTCGAGAAGATCATGCGGGAGCGCATTTCCAGCGCTCCCCCGGTGGCCTCCAGCGACTCGACCTGGACCTTGCCGTCGCCGATCCGCACCACCCCCTGCGCCTTGATGTTCTCCACGGTCAGCGCGTCGTTGAACCAGCGCAGGAACCGGCTCCGCTCGGCGAACAGGGCGAGCAGAGGGCCCGAGCTCTTCATGTCGATCTTCCCCTCGCCGCGCAGCGACAGCGGATGGCCCCAGGCGATCGATCCGCCGGTGAGCTCGGCGCGGGCCCACCAGCCGGGCGTCTCCGTCTCGTCCTTCGCCTCCATGTTCCGGTAGGAGACTCCGCTCAGCTCCAGCCGCGTCCCCTTGAGATCGAACCGGCGGCTCAGGAAATCGGGGCTGGCGAGCGGCGCGTTCAAGGCGAGCCGCCCGGTGAGCTCCAGGTTCTGGAAGCGCACCCGCGCGGCGTCCGAGGTGAGCACGGCCGCCCCCCGCGTCCGGCTGGTCGCCGTGGACGCTTCGAGGTGGAGGCGGGCGCGGCCGCGTCCGGAGAGGATCGCGAAACCGGCCTCCGCCGGCAGCAGGGCGTTGTAGACGGTGAGGTCCGGCACCTCGGCGTCCGGCATCTCCAGCGTGGCGTCGAAGTCGGGCATCGGAGCGGTCAGGTCCAGGGCGCCGGGGGCCGCGGCGGCGATCCGCAGCCCCTGGCCGCGGATGTAGTCGGGCCGTCCCGGCTGCCGCAGGGCCTCGAGCACGAAGCGGTCGAGGTGGACCCGCAGGGAGGTGACCGGGGCGGCGGCCCGGCCCCCGTTCAGGCCCCCGTTCGGTCCTCCATTCGGTCCTCCATTCACCTCCACGTGGACCCCGCCGCGGCCGGTGGCCAGGCTGTCGAAGAGCGTCGCCTGGATGGGGGAGGCCTCCACCGCCAGCCGGCTGCCGGGAGCGAGCCGGCCATGATCGAGCCGCACGTCGCCGCTGAGCAGGCCCTGCCCCTCGAGGGTGAGCCAGGGGATCTTCCGCAGGTAGGGCTGGAGGAAGCCCAGGGTGGAGATGCGGGCCCGCAGGCCGGCCGCGCCGCTGACCGAGCGCAGGACGGCGAGCCCGGAGCCCTGCCCCAGGAGGAAGGGGTCCAGACGCGCGTCGAGCCGGAGGGAGAGCGTCTGGGCGACCGTCTCCGCGCCGATCTGGAAGCGGCCGGCGGGCATCGTCAGGGCGAGCCGCTGGACGGCGAGGGTGCCGTCCGGCCGGTAGGAGAAGGCCGCGTCGGCCTGGGCGTCGCCGGCGAGGAGGTCGTCGCCGAGGGCGATCTCCCGGATCTGGTTGAGGCGGAGGCCGGCGATCCGCACCGCCCAGGACGAATTCCGGTCCTTGCGCGTGGCGGGAGCCTTGGCCAGGACCATGCGGGCGGAGACGCCGTCCGCCCGCAGGCCGTTGAAGTCGATCCGCCGGGAGAGGAGCCCGGCGAGATCGATGCGGCCCGCAGCGCGGTCGAAGGTCACCCGCATGGTGGCGCCGGAGCCGGCCTCGATCCGTACCCCGGAGGCCCGCGCGTCGCTCTCCAGGGGCAGGGTGATCGGGGGTCTCCGCACGTCCCGCGCGTCGCGCGCGGTGGCGAAGATGCGGCTGAGGCGCGTCTCGGGGGAGGTCGAGGCCACGGAGAGGGTGGCGGCGCGGAAGACGGGCGGGCGCCCCGGGCCGCGGCCGGCGGTGAACCCCTTGGTTTCGACCCCGAGGTGAAGCAGCGGCCCGCCGGCTCCTGCCGTGACCGTCGTGGTGAACGCGAACGGGGAGGCCGGGCCGGCGGCCGGCGCCGTGAGGTCGAACCGGCTCCCCGGCGTGAGCCGCCCCTGATCGAACCGCAGGTCGGCGGCGAGCCTCCCCGGCACCCGGTGGCCGGTCGCGACGATCCGCGTGTGCTCCAGGAAGGGGAGATCGGGCACCTCTCCCCGCGCCTGGAGGGCGCCGCTGAGGAAATCGAACCCTTCGAGCCCGGGGTGATCGTGGGGAGTGTAGGGTCCCAGGCTCACCCCGGCCGCGAGATCGACCTCCCGGGCGATCGGATCGTCCCCCAGGGCGAGCCGCGCGGCGGGCATCCGCACCCGGGTGGGGGCGAGCCGGAAGCTCCTGCCGAGGACCACCTCGAAGGCTCCCTCCACGCGGCCGTCGCCGCTCAGGTGGACGTCGTTGAAATCGAACTGCCGGAAGTGTTCGAGGTCGACGCGTTCGAACAACAGGGTCCAGGGATGGGGATTGGGCTCCTCCCGGCCCGCCTGGCTTTCACGGTCTTCCTGCCGATTTTCCGGCCGGTCTGCCGGCGTCTGCTCGCCGGGGCCGCGCCGCACCCAGGACCGCGCCTCCTCGACGTGCAGGTCCGCCACCCGGAAGGTCCGGCGCAGGAGGGCTGGAAGGTCGATCCCTCCGTGCGCCCGCGCCGCGGTCACCGACCAGGTCACCTCGTTGACGTGGCCGCGCAGCCGCAGCCCGCGCACCTGCACCAGCCCGGGCCAGACGCTCCAGGCCGCGGCCCAGGCGATGCGGAACCGCTCGGGATGGCGGTTGAGGGTCCGCGGCCCGAGCGGCGTATTGAGGAACAGGTTCGCCCCCAGCAGGTAGAGACCCGCCAGCAGGAGGAGAGCGAGGAGGAGCCGCCGGAGCCAGATGCGCACCCCGGGGATCAAGAGCGGAAAGCGTGCCAGCCGGAAACCTAGTTGCTTCTGAGCGCCTTCAGCGGATCGAGCCGGGCGGCGCGGCGGGCGGGGAGGTAGCAGGCGGCGAGGGTCACCAGAAGGAGGATCGCGGGCACGCTCAGGAAGGTGAGCGGATCGGTCGCGGCCACGCCGAAGAGGATGCGCTCCATCAGCCGGTTGAGCGCCAGCGAGCCGGCGATCCCCAGCGCCAGCCCGATCCCGACCAGGGTCATCCCCTGGCCGAGCACCAGCCGCAGCACGTCACTGCGCCCGGCGCCGATCGCCATGCGGATGCCGATCTCGCGCGTCCGCTGGCCCACTGTGTAGCTGAGCAGGCCGAAGAGGCCGACCACCGCCACCAGCAGCCCGAGGAGGCCGAAGAGCCCGGCGATCTCGGCGTACATCCGCGGCTCGGCGAGGCTGCGGCGGATCTGCTCGTCGAGCGGCAGCATGTCGACGATCGAGAGGTCCGGGTTCACCGAGCGGACGGCCTCGCGGAGCGCCGGCGCCAGCGCCGCCGGCGAGGCGGCGGCGCGCACCTCCAGGGTCTGCCGCGGGTGGAAGCGCTGCTCGAGGGAGAAGTAGACGAGCGCTCCCGGCGGCTCGGTGAGCGAGTCGATCCGCGCGTCGCGGGCCACGCCGACCACCTCGAAGAGGGGGCCGAGGTCGCCGGGCCGGGGCGGATCGGTGGTCGACAGGTAGTGGCCCAGCGGGTTCGCCTCGCCCCACAGCTTGCGGGCCAGCGAGCGGCTCACCACCACCGCCGCCGGCGCGTCGTGACGGTCCCGGCGGTCGAGGCTCCGCCCCTGGAGGATGGGGATGCCCAGGGTCTCGAAGTAGCCGGCCGAGACCAGGTTGTAGGCGGCATAGACCGGCTGCGACGGGTGCTCGCGGCTCATCGCCTTGAGGCCGCGAGCATTGCCGACGAGCGGCGGGTTGTAGCAGAGGCTGGCCGACTGCACCCCCGGCAGCCCGCGGACCCGCTCGAGCAGCCGCTGGTAGATGCCGACCACCCCCTGGAGCTCCTTGACGCTGTTGCGCGGCACGTAGAGGGTGGCGAGGAGCAGGTGCCGGGTGTTGAAGCCGGGATCGACGCTCTCGGCCGCCCGCAGGGTGCGCACCAGCAGGCCGCCGCCGAGCAGCAGGAGGGCGGAGAGGGCCACCTGGAGCACCACCAGGAGCTTGCGGGGGGCGAAGGCGCCGGAGCTCCCGCCCACCGCGCCCGCGGCGTCGCTCTTGATCGGCGCCACCAGATCGCCGCGGATCACCCGCAGGGCCGGGGCGAGGCCGCAGACCAGGGCGCAGACCAGGGCGATGCCCAGGGCGAAGAGGAAGGCCCGGACGTCGAGCGGCACGGTGTCGGCGTTCTCCGACCAGTTGCCGAGGCCGCCGGGGCTGGTCATCAGATAGGCCTGGATGCGGTGGACCATGCCGGCGGCGAAGAGGAGGCCGAGGGCGCTGCCCGCCACGCACAGCGCCAGGCTCTCGGCGAGCACCGAGCGGACCAGCCGCCACCGGCTGGCGCCGAGGGAGGCGCGGATGCCCCACTCGCGGTGCTTCGCCGTGGCGCGGGCCAGCAGCAGGTTGGCGACGTTGGCGCAGCCGAGCAGCAGGAAGAGCAGCGCCGCCGCCATCAGCACCCGCGCCGCCAGGAAGAAGGGGAGGCCGGCGTCGTTGGGGTCGAGCGAGGTGGCGGGGGAGATCGTCATGCGGCGCTTGTCGCCCTCCCGCCGGGGGGCCGCCGCGTCGAGGGCGCGGGCGGCGACGTCGAGGGCGGCCTGGGCCTGCCTCGGGCTGACCCCCGGGGCGCGCCGGCCCAGCACCTCCACCATGCCCTGATCCCGCTGCTCGAGGCGCGGGAATCCGGTCACCCGGTCGGCGTTGGCCAGGGGGACGTAGAGCGGCGTGGGCCGGCCGGCGGCCTGGAACCCCCTGGGGGCGACGCCGACCAGGGTGAAGGTCAGGCCGTTGAGCCGCACCGGCCGGTTCACCACGCCGGGGTCGCCGCCGAGGACCCCCTTCCAGAAGGGATAGCTGACCACCATCACCGGCTCGGCGCCGGGCCGGTCGTCCGCCGGCTGGAGCAGGCGCCCGAGCTCCGGCCGGGCGCCGAAGAAGGAGAAGTAGTCGCCGCTCACCAGCAGCCCCCAGGCGAAGGTCACCTCCCGGCCGTGGCTGACCGAGGAGCCGAAGGTCGTGGAGGCCACCAGGTCGCGCAGAGCGCTCTGCTGGCGCTTGAGGTCGACGAAGTCCAGGTAGGAGGTGGGCCACCGCGGCTCGTCCGGGATGGAGGTGTAGACCCACACCGCGCGGCCGGCGTCCGGCGCGTGGAGGGTGGGCCAGAGGATCTCCGCCAGGTAGGCGAAGAGCGCCGTGCTGGCGCCGATCCCCAGTGCCAGGGTCAGGATCACCGCCACGGTGAGCCCGGGCTGGCGCGTCAGGGAGCGCAGGGTGGTGTGGAGATGCCGGGTGGCGTCACGCATGGCGGCCCGTATTGTAGGCGACGGACGGCGGCGGACGGCGTTTTCGTCCATGGTAAAGTGTTTGTTTTTCCTCTTCGAAAAGGAGAGACTCCATGTACGTTCGACGCATCCTTGTGCCGATCCTCGGCGCCGCGCTCCTGGCCCAGGCGGCCGCGGCGTCCGGTCCCTACCAGATCGCCTTCACCGCCACCACGCGGTCCAGCCACCTCGTCCGCACCGAGTACACGGTCAAGGCGGGAGCCCATCCGCTCGACCGGTTCAAGATGGTCCGCGTGAGCTCGGACGGCGCGGCGGGCTCCTCCCGCGGCTCGATCCTCTTCCTGCCCCCGCTCGGCCTCACCTTCAGCTTCTACGAGCAGCGCGACCCCAACGGCGCTCCGGGCTCCTCGATCGCCGAGTACTTCGCCCAGCGGGGCTTCGACGTCTACGGCTACTCCCCGCGGTTCGAGGGGATCCCCGCCGGCACCTGCGAGGCGGGCGTCCTCGACTGCTCGGTCATGGCCACCTGGGACCTGGCCTCGATGGTGGACGACGTCGCCTTCGTGCGCTCCGAGATCGAGATCCTCCATCCCGGCACCCGCATCGTCACCGGCGGCGCCTCCCTGGGCGGCATCCTGGCGATCGCGGTGGCCAACGCCCACCCCAACGACTGGGACGGCATCATCCCCTGGGAAGGGATGCTCTACAGCAAGAACGCGCAGGTGCATTCGATCAACCAGGGCTACTGCACCACCCTCCAGGCCCAGCTCGCCGCCGGCATCTTCTACGACGGCGTGGGCGGCAACGTCATCAAGATGGCCTCCGAGCTGTCGAACATCACTCCGGGCGGCCTGACCCCCATCCCGCTCTTCCCGCCGACGCTGACCAACCACCAGACGCTGGTGGCCATCCTCAGCACCCCGACCCCGGGCCCGGCGACCATGCCGGCCCCCAACTACGTGCTGATGAACGGCAGCCTGGCCGAGGACCGGCTGTTCAACGCCTCCGAGCCGCGGGTCTACGACGACATCGCCCGCTTCAACGCCTACTCGCCGCTGTCGCTGGTGCGCGACATCAGCTGCTCGCTGGCCGGGGTGGAGAGCCAGTTCACCGCCAATCTGGGCAACTTCCACGGCGCGGTGCTGGCGATCGGCGGCGGGCGCGGCTTCGGCCCCTACATGGGGGATCAGCTCGCCCAGATCGGCTCGACGGACAAGACCTTCCTGTTCCAGCCCACCTTCGGGCACATCGACCACTTCATGAGCGCCCATCACCGGGACTTCGTGGAGCGGCCGATCTTCCAGTGGGCGGCGCGGGTCCTCGACGGCCACTAGCCGCCTGTAGGACGGCCGCCGGCCGTCACCCCCGGCAGCCGGCGCCAGCGCCGGACGCGGGCGACGCCGGGGGCGCGGAAGATCTCGGCCTCGACCGCGCGCTTGCGGCCGGCGTAGGTGGCGGTCGCCGTCACGCTGAAGATGCCGGGGCTCACCGGCTCGACCCGGCTCTCGATCCTGCCGTCGCCGAAGTCGTGCGCCGGCGAGCCCGAATAGAAGGCGCTCTGGGCGAGGTTGGCGACCGCCTCGGCCACCGCGGCGTCCGCCAGGCTCGAGAGGATGACCGTCTCGGCGTCCTCGCGCACCAGCCGCATCCGGATCTGCAGGGAGACGGCGAGCAGGGAGAGGGCGACCGAGAGCAGGAAGATGACGAACAGCGCCATCAGCAGCGCCGTGCCGGATTCACGGCCGCGGCGGGGAGGCCGGCTCACCAGGTATCCCCGAGGCCGGCGCCGCGCGGCAGCAGGAACATCGTCTGGGTGAGCTGCTGGGTGAGCGGCCCGCGGTCGGCCGGCATCCCGGGCAGCGGCGAGCGGGGGACGGCGCGCCGCGAGTAGGTCACCGAGAGCTCCACCAGGCTGGTGCCGAGGACGGTCCGGCAGCTCCAGCCGGCGACGCCGCGCCAGAGGATCTCCGGCCCTTGCGGCGGAGCGCCCTGCGGCAGCACCGTGCGGTAGAGCGCCTCACCGTCCTTCTCGTAGACGATCTGCTCGCCGAGCGCCTGGATCACTACCTTGGAGAGCGTGCCGTCCGGCTGCACGACGGTGGAGACCCCGAGCCCCCCCTGGACGTCGCCGCGGATGCGGGCGATCACCAGCGGCACCGGCGTATCGAGCGACTCGCCCGCGGTCTCGGCGAAGAGCTGCGCGGTCTCCATCAGCAGCTCGGCGGCGATCATCAGGCCCACGATCAGCAGCAGGAGCGCGATCGCGAGCTCGATCAGCGAGAATCCGGCCTCCTGGTTGCGTCCGCCGCGCATGGGTCTTCAGCCGGGCGGGCCGGCCGCGCCGGGCGGGCTCCAGACCATCGTGAAGAGCCGCTTCCGGTAGGGTTGGTGGAAGACCGAGTAGCGGGCGGTGAGCGTCACCTGGTAGAGCCCCGGCAGGCCGGCGGGATCGACCTGCATGGAGATCGCGAGGTCCCTGGGGGCCGGGGCGCCGACGGCGGTGACCATGCCGCCGAGCTCGGAGGTCTGGAGCGGGATCACCCCGGCGCGCACCGCCTCCAGGGTCGACTCCATGGCGCGGAACGCCTGCCGCTCGCCGTCCGTCCGGCGGACGATGCGGGGGTTCTGCATCACCAGCTCCATGCCGAGCAGCAGGGCCACGCCCAGCAGAGACAGGGCGATCAGGACCTCGATGAGGGAGAACCCGCTCGGGCTGCGGACCCCCCGGGGCGCGGAAACAGGGCTCATGGATTGTAGAAACCTGAAGGAAAGGATAGCACCCGGGGAGCCGGTTCTCGATGGAGTCCGGCGCCCCGAGCCCGTCAGGGCGGCCTTTCCCTAGCCCAGGGCGTGAGCCCTGGGGAGGGTCGGGCGCGATCTCAACCGTCCCAGGGTTCACACCCTGGGCTAGGGTAATACCGCCCTCCGGGCTGGCGCCCACGGACTCCTGCCGCCCTTGCCGCGGCTCTTCCGCGCCGGGCCGCACCGGCCTGATAGGCTACGCCGCGATGTTGGAGACGGCGCGGGCGGAGGAGAGCGGGCAGACTGCGAAGCGGAGCCGGTGGCGGCGGGTTCTCTCGTGGCTGCCGGGGGTCATGCTCCTCGCCGGGCTGGTGGCGGTCGTCTCCCACTTCGGCGAGGGGCGCAAGTTCGTCGTCCTGGTGGAAAAGGCGCGCCCGGCCTGGATCCTCGCCGCCGCCCTCCTCCAGGCGGCCACCTACTTCTGCTCGGCGGCGGTCTGGCAGCGGGTGCTCCACAAGGGGCGGGCGCGCTGCACCGTGCGCTCGCTGGTGCCGATCGCCGTCGCCCGGCTGTTCGTCGACCAGGTGCTGCCGACCGCCGGCTTCGGCGGGCGTCTCCTGGTCATGGGGTCGCTGCGCCGCCGGGGGGTCCACACCCGGCTCGCCGTGGCGGCGATCCTGGTGGACCTGCTGACGCTCTACTCGGCCTTCGCCGTCTGCGTGGTGGCGAGCCTGGTGATCGTCGCCGTCCTGCGCGACCTCAACCGTCTGGTCCTCTTGCTGGCCGGCCTGTTCCCGATCTTCGCCCTATCGATCCCGGCGGCGGTGCTCTGGTTCAGCCGCGGCGGCCGGCGTGCCCGCGGCGAGGACGTGGAGCCGCCGCGCTGGATCCGCTGGATTCCCCGCGCCGGCGAGCTCCTGAGCGAGGTCTCCCGCGCCCCGCGCCGCCTGGTGAGGAACCGCCAGGTGCTCCTGGAGGACGGCGGCCTCCAGCTCCTCGTCTTCCTCCTCGACGCCGCCACGCTCTGGGCGATGCTTCGCGCCGTGGGCTACCACGGGCACCCGGCGGCGGTCTTCGCCAGCTTCGTCTTCGCCCAGGTGGCGGCGACGGTCCTGCTGGTGCCCGGCGGCCTCGGCACCTTCGAGGCCAGCTCGGTCGCCATGCTCACCCTCTTCCGCGTGCCGGTGGAGATCGCGCTGACCGCCACCCTCCTCCTGCGCGGCTTCACCTACTGGCTGCCGATGGCGCCGGGGTTCTGGCTGTCGCGGCGGGAGATCAAGGCCGGAGAGGACTCCTCCGGTCCCGGCCGCCGGGCATGACGCGAAGGCTGGCGCGGACCGCGCGAAGCTTCGCGCGGAGCGCGTGAAGCCTGGCGCGGAGAGTGTGAAGCTTCGCGCAGAGCGCGTGGAGCTTCGCGATGAGCGCGTGAAGCTTGGCGCGGAGAGTGTGAAGCTTCGCGATGAGAGTGTGAAGCTTGGCGCGGAGAGTGTGAAGCTTGGCGCGGAGCGCGTGAAGCTTCGCGATGAGCGCGTGAAGCTTGGCGCAGAGCGCGTGAAGGTTGGCGCGGACTGCGTGAAGCTTGGCGATGAGCGCGTGCTTGGTTAGTGTCGGAAAGGTGAAACAGCATGACGTGTCTGCAAATGGCGAAAGTGAGGCGGATAGACGAAGTGCATGCGGTCGCGGCAGAATTCCTCCGACTACTTGAATGAAAGAGGAGAAACAGCATGCGGGGTACACTCTTCGCTATCGTCGTCGGGCTTTTTGTCTGCGCACCAGTCTTCGGCGACTGGCAATACACAAAATGGGGCATGACAAGAGAGCAGGTCGTGGAAGCCTCGAAAGGCCGCGCGACTCCCACCGGTCCCAAGGGCACCCTCGTGGCGCCCTACGAAGGCGGTGGCTACCAGTTCCAGGCGAGCTTTGCCTTTGACAAGACAGGTGGACTCTCCTCGGTCGGACTTGAGCTGAAGGACGGGAATCAGGCTATCGCACTCCGAAATGCTCTGCTCGGCAAGTACGGCAAGGCAGGCAAAGAAGTAGGTTCCTTGACCGAGAGTCCTCCTCCTACCCCGGGCAGCGACCTTGACATCAAGAGCTACGGACTGGATTGGTGGACAGAGACTGACCACGTGAGCTTCTACTACACCGAAATCGGGTGGAGCTTCCGCATGAAGGTGATGGCCGCTCAACACAGTACGCCGATTCCGCCTCCCACCGTGCATGCGTACGTGACGTATTCAACCCTCACCCCTAAGAATTCCGAGGGTTTGTAGAGCTCAATGACCTGCGGCAGCTTGTTTTCACGGTCTCCTTGGCAGGGATAACCGTCGCGTGGCTCATCTGGTACGGCGTGAAGAGGAGCCACGGCTCCGCACCCTCGCGCCCCGAAGACGATCAGGATGCCTCCGCTCCTCAGATCTCCGCCAACTACGCCGCCGTAAGCCCACCAAGCGTCCCCGCTTGGTTTCCGGATACCGAGTTCCGTCTCAAGGTCTCCGGCACCTCGTACTACCTTCCTGCCTTCGAAGCTCTTTTTGGCCTTCGCTCCGAGGAGGGAGAGGATCGGATCGAGTGGGCGTGCCTGGTGCTCGACGACGCAATCCCTATGACCACAAGGCCGTTAGGGTTGAGATCCGCGGGCGCTTGATCGGCCACCTTGAGCGCCAAACCGCCGCGGACTTCCGCGCTCGACTTCAGCGGGAGAATCTGCCAATCCAGCCCTATCCCTGTCGAGCGCAATCGTGGGCGGCTGGTTTCGAGGCAAGTACGACGAAGGAGGCTACGGCGTCCGACTCGCGGTGGCGCTCTACGGGTAAGAGCGTCGCTTCATGCGATAATGAACCCTCGGAGATACCACCGCATGCCCCGAGTCCGGTTCTACGCCCTGGCAGCTCTACTTCTCGCCGCCTCCTCGCTTCTACGCTGATCAAGCCCCGTGGGGTCCGGTCACCGGCCGGACCTCGACCGTCTTCGTCGAGCGCCGCCAGTATGGAGACGTCCACGTCTCGCTGACTGTCCAGAGCGTCCTCCCCTCGGTCACGTCTCTTTCCTACCCGATCCAGGTCTCCTGCGACGGCTCCCGCGATCCGGTCTGCGCCGGGCTCGCCCTCCCGAAGGCTGGCCCGATCTCCTGCAACCTCGGAAGCCTCGCGCCCGCAACTCGCTCCGCCCTGACGCTCCTTCTCGGCTCTTGCTGGAAGTCCTGCTTCTCCGCAACTCTATCGCCCCTTGGGGAGAGTCGATCTCTGTGGAGACCTGGTCGTGTTCGGGAGGTACCCACGTCGCCGAGCGATGAGCGCGTGAAGCTTGGCGCGGAGCGCGTGAACTCTTCACAGGGGAGGCGGAGCCGGCTGAAACCGGCCGAGCCGGAACATGTCGATGTCCAGGCTCGCCGCGCCGTCGAGGATCAGCTCGCTCATGATCTCGCCGATCACACTGCAGAACTTGAAACCGTGTCCCGAAAACCCGGCCGCTACGGCGACCTGGGGAAAATCGGGATGGAGATCGAGGATGAAGTGCTCGTCCGGGGAATTCGTGAACAGGCACGTCTTCATCCCCATCGTGGGGCCGTCGGCGTCCGGAAAGTATCGCCGGATGCCGGCGCGCAGCACCTTTTCGTCCTCGGGGTGACACTCCCGGTCCATGCGATCCGGATCTTCCACCTGCTCGTCGCGGTGGTGGTAGCGTCCGATCTTGAAGCCGGGCACTCCGTAGACCGGAAACCCGTAGAACCGGCCTTCCGGAGCTTCCATGTTGAAGACCGGGAAGGATCCCAGGCGGAAGGATTCCGGCCGCAGGGGCTGGGTCCAGATCAGCACCTGCCGTTCCGGCCGCGCGACCTCTCTCAGTCTCGGGATTACCTGACCCGCCCAGGCGCCCGCGGTCACCACCAGCCTGCTTGCCGAGTACTTTCCCCGCTCCGTCCGGACCACCACCCCTTTGTCTCCCGCCTCCCAGCCGAGGACCCGCTCGCGGGCGTGAATCTCGGCGCCGAGCCCATGGGCCGCCTCCACAGAGGCGACGATGCAGCGCTCCGGCAGGAGGAAGCCCGACTCCGCCTGATAGACCGCGACCATGTCCGGCGCCAAGCGATAGCCGGGGAACCGCCGCCCCAGGGCCGCGGCGTCCAGGACCTCGTGCGGCAGGTGATGGAGGGCGCAGGATTCGAGCGACCCGGCCACCATCGGGCTGTCCTCCCGGCCGGCATCGAGGCCTCCGGTGATGACGAGCAGCCGCTCCCCGGCGAGGTTTTCGAGCTGCTGCCAGAGCTCGTAGGCCCGCCGGAGGAGGGGAACGTAGTTGGGATGCTCGGCATAGGCGAGCCGGATGATCCGGCTGATGCCGTGCGAGGACCCCAGCTCGTGCGGGATGTCGTGCTGCTCCAGGCCGAGAACCCTGCAGCCGCGCCGCGCCAGGCCAAGCACGGTCGCGCTGCCCATGCCGCCGACTCCGACGACGATCACGTCGTATTCAGCCATGGCGAAATCATATCTCGCCCTCTTGGGCTTCCGTGGGTGGGATGGATCTGACTATAATTGTCTATGAACCTTGACCTGACGATTTACCTGACGAGAGAGGGCCGGCATTACGTCGCGCATGCCATGCCCCTCGACGTCGTCAGCAGCGGTCCGACTCCGGAGGCGGCGCGGGAAGCCGTTTACGAAGCTGTCAGTGCCTTCCTTCTCACGGCTGCTGACCAGGGAACTCTGGAAGTGGTCCTGGAAGAGAGCGGGTACGAACGGCGGGGAGACCGCTGGATCTGCCCCGATTTCGTATCCCTCGAGAAGCATGAGCTCGCGGTAGCCGTCTAGGCATGCCGCGGCTGACTCCTCTGCCCTGGCAGACCGTGGAGAAAATCTTCCTGGCGGCGGGTTTTCGCTTCGCTCGCCAAGTCGGCTCTCACCGGACCTACGTCAAACCCGGAGTGGCTCGTCCTGTCGTAATTCCGGCTCACGACGAGGTTCCGATCTCGATCATCCGCAGCAATCTCCGGACTGCTGGTCTCTCTCGGGACGAGTTCTTCCAGCTCCTCGCCAACCTTTAATACCGCAGCAGCGCCGCCACCTCCCCCGCCTCGGAGAGCCCCTGGATGGGATCGACGAAGTCCGCCTCGGCGCTGGAGAGGGCCAGCAGCTCCACCAGCTCGTTGACCAGGTCGACGGGGAAGACGTCCGCCGAGCCGCAGATCTTGCACTTCTTGAGCTCGCCGGCGGAGAGGTTCTCGCAGTCGCGGCAGCGGGTGCCGGCGAGCTTGGCGTCGCGGGTGACGGCGAGCTTCTCGACCCGGCCCACGGCGGCGGCCTTGAGCACCTCCTCGGGTCCGGTCACGGCGAGACCCCCCTTGCAGTACTCGTTCTTGATCTTGTCCCAGAGCTTCGCCTCGGCCTCGCGCTCGGCGACGAAGAAGAGGTCGAAGGCGGTGTCGAAGATCTGGTCGTCGCCGGCGCTGAAGTCCACGTTCTTGGTGCCTGCCAGCTTGGCGGCGAGCGGCGGGGTCAGGGCGCTCTCGATCTGCACCATCGTCTCCTGCGAGCCGACGAGGAAGATGCGGTCGAACTTCTCCTTCTGGTCCATCTCGGTCAGGATGTCGACGATCTCCTTGGAGTAGTGCACCAGATCGTTGATGCGCCGGCGCTCGTAGCGCTTCTGCGACCAGCCCCCCTTCTTGACGTTGTTCTTGATGTCCCCCTTGATGCGGGCGTCCTGGTCCACCCGCGCCGAGGTGACGAAGAAGATGCGCGAGGCGGTGTTGTCCGCCGCCACCACGACGAAGTTCTCGTACTCGTCCTGGAGCTCGGCGAGCGGCCGGATGTAGGGCGAGGAGTCCATCCAGAGCAGGTCGGGCACCGCCACGGTCAGCGGGTAGGCCTGGACGTAGTCGAGCGCCCAGCAGACGAAGAGGCAGACGCCGTCGGTCTCCCAGACGTGCTCGGAGAGCCACTTCTCGACCAGCTTCAGGTTCTCCTCGAAGTGCTCGGTCTCCGCCGCGTCGCCGGAGAGCAGGGAGCGGATCGTATCGATGCGCCCCTTCAGGCCGCCGTACGACTCCTTGTCGGTCAGATAGAGGCTGAGGACAGCCCGTTCCGGGCCGGAGACCTTCGCCAGATCGCGCAACTCGATGTTGTTGAACATGCAGGTCGATCTCCTTGAAGAAGGGCCCCTCGCGGCCGGGGCTGGGCGAAGGCGTTTGCAATTCGGAGGCCACGAGGCGGGAGGTGGAAAGGGACCCAAGGGACAGCAGGGACTGCAAGGACGAGAAGCCGGCGATCTCGGCGGCGGTTTCCCTGCTGTCCCCGAGGTCCCTGGTGTCCCTGGCTTCTCCGCTTTTGCTACCATCCCGGCCTACCGATCAGGAGAACCTTTCCCGTGAAGAGCATTCTTGGCTGCCTGTTGCTGTGCCTCCTCGCGCCCGCCGCGCGCGCCGGGGAGACCCTCGGCTACTACCGCTCTCCCGCCATCCACGGCGACACGGTGGTCTTCGCCGCGGAGGGGGATCTTCTGGCGGGTGGACCGCCGGGGCGGCACGGCGACGCGGCTGACCACCCATCCGGCGGAGGAGTCGTCCCCCGCCATCTCGCCGGACGGCCGCACCCTCGCCTTCACCGCCGCCTACGAGGGCCCGGCCGAGGTCTACACGATGCCGATCGACGGCGGGCTGCCGGTGCGCCGGACCTTCGAGGGGGAGAGAGCCCAGGTGATCGGCTGGACGCCCGGGGGGGAGATCCTCTACGCCACCCGCCACGACTCGACCCTGCCGGCGACCCAGCTCGCGCGCCTCGATCCGGCCACCGGCAGGCGCGCTCTCGTCCCCCTGGCGCAGGCGAGCGACGGCGCCTACACGCCCGACGGCAAGACCCTGTTCTTCACCCGCTTCGCCTTCCAGGGGAGCCACACCAAGCGCTACCAGGGGGGCACCGCCCAGAGCATCTGGCGCTACGACGAGGGGAGGCCGGACGCCGAGGCCGTGCCGCTCACCGCCGGCTACCCCGGCACCAGCAGGTCGCCGCTGGTCTGGGAGGGGCGGATCTACTTCGTCTCCGACCGCGACGGCGCGATGAACCTCTGGTCGATGGACGAGAACGGCGGGGACCCGCGCCAGCTCACCCATCACCAGGGCTTCGACGTGACCTCGCCCGACCTCTCCGCCGGCCGCATCGTCTACCAGCTCGGGGCCGACCTGCGGATCTTCGACATCGCGGCGAACCAGGACGCGCCGCTCCCCATCCAACTGATCTCGGACTTCGACCAGATGCGCGAGGCCTGGGTGAAGAAGCCGATGGAGTTCCTCACCGCCTCCCAGCTCTCGCCCGCCGGCGACCGCGTCGTGCTCACCGCCCGCGGGCAGGTGTTCGTCGTCCCGGTCAAGCCGGGGCGGATCGTCGAGGTGACCCGCCGGCCGGGGGTGCGCTACCGCGAGGCCCGCTTCCTGCCGGACGGCAAGAGCGTCTTCGCGATGTCGGACGAGAGCGGCGAGGTGGAGCTTCGGAAGTTCCCCGCCAACGGCGTGGGCCGGCCCGATCAGCTCACCGCCGACGGCAAGGTGCTCCGCTGGGAGGGCGAGGCCTCGCCCGACGGCCGGTGGATCGCCCACCACGACAAGGACCAGCAGCTCTGGCTGCTCGACCTCAAGAGCCGCAAGCAGAAGCGGATCGCCGTCTCGAGCGAGGGGGACTTCCAGGACCTCGCCTGGTCGCCCGACAGCCGCTGGCTCGCCTGGTCGGTCGCCGGGGCCAACTCGTTCAACCGGATCGATCTCTACGGCGTCCGTTCCGGCGCCACCGTCCCCGTGACCTCCGACCGCTTCAACAGCGTGAGCCCCGCCTGGAGCCGGGACGGCAAGTGGCTCTACTTCCTTTCCGACCGCAACCTGCGCACCGTCGTCCACGGCCCCTGGGGACCGCGCCAGCCGGACCCCTATCTCACGGCGACCACCGGGATCTTCGGCCTCGCCCTGAAGAAGGGCCTCCGCTCCCCCTTCCAGCCGCCCGACGAGCTGCACCCCGCGAAGCCCAGGGACAGGGAGGAGGGAGCGGGGGAAGCCGCCGGCCGGGAGGAGAAGCGGGAGAAGGAGGGGAAAGAAGAGAAGGAGAAGAAAACGCCGCCGCGGGTGGAGATCGATCTCGACGGCCTGGCATCCCGGCTCTGGCAGGTCCCCGTGCCGCCCGGCAACTACGAGGCGCTCAACGCGTCGGACGACCGCCTCTACTGGCTGGCCTCAGATCCCACGGCCGCCGCGGAGGAGGAGACGTACGCGCTGCAGAGCGTGGCGCTCGATGGGGCCGAGAAGTCCGAGAAGCCCGAGGTCAAGACGGTCCTCGCCGACGTCCAGAGCTATGACCTCTCGGCCGACGGCAGGAAGCTGCTGCTCCGCAAGGGAGAGGACTTGTACGTGCTCGACGCCGGGGAGGAGCCGCCGCCGGCGGACGAGACCGCGGCCGCCAAGGCGCTGGAGAAGGCCAAGGTGGACCTCTCGGGCTGGACCTTCCCGCTCGATCCGCGCGAGCAGTGGCGGCAGATGTTCCGCGAGGCCTGGCGCCTCGAGCGCGACTACTTCTACGACCGCCAGATGCACGGGGTGGACTGGCCGGCGATGTACGAGAAGTACCGGCCCCTGAGCCTGCGGGTGACCAGCCGGGGGAGCTCGACGACCTGCTGGGGCAGATGGTGAGCGAGCTCTCGGCCCTGCACACGTTCGTCTATGGCGGTGAGCACCGCAAGGGACAGGAGGAAGTGGAGGTCGCCTCCCTGGGCGCCTCGCTGGAGCGCGATCCGTCGGCGGGCGGGTGGCGGGTGGAGCGCCTCTACCGCGCGGACCCCGACCTGCCGGCCCAGGCCGGTCCGCTGCGCGCCCCCGGGGTCCTGCTGGAGGAGGGGGACGTGATCCAGTCGATCAACGGCGTCCCCACGCTGTCGGCCCCGGACCCCGGGTTCCTGCTGCGCGATCAGGCCGACAAGCAGGTGCTGCTGCGGATCGCGGGCGGCAGGCCCGGCAAGCCCGGTCGACCCATCAAACCGAGGAGCGTGGTGGTGACGCCGGTCACGCCGAAGAAAGCGGCGGACCTGCGCTACGGCGACTGGGAGCTGTCGCGGCGGCTGGCGGTGGAGGAGAAGGGCAAGGGGGAGATCGGCTACGTCCACCTGCGGGCGATGAACGGCGACGACTACACGAGCTGGGCGCGCGATTTCTACCCGGTGTTCAACCGCCAGGGGCTGGTGATCGACGTGCGCAACAACGGCGGCGGCTCGATCGAGAGCTGGATCCTGGCCAAGCTCCTGCGCAAGGCGTGGTTCTGGTGGCAGCCGCGGGCCGGCGCTCCCTACTCGAACATGCCCTACGCCTTCCGCGGCCACCTGGTGGTGCTGGTCAACGAGGAGACCTCGTCCGATGGCGAGGCCTTCGCCGAGGGGGTGCGGCGCCTGGGTCTCGGCAAGGTGATCGGCACCCGCACCTGGGGGGGCGAGATCTGGCTGACCTCGAGCAACATCCTGGTGGACAAGGGGGTGGCGACGGCGGCCGAGTTCGGCGTCTACGGTCCGGAGGGGGCCTGGCTGATCGAGGGGCACGGCGTCGATCCCGACACCGTGGTGGACAATCCGCCGCACGCCACCTTCGAAGGCGGGGACGCGCAGCTCGACGCCGCCCTCCGCTACCTCCAGGAAAAGATCAAGGCCGAGCCCGTGGCGATCCCCAAGGCGCCCGCCTACCCGAACAAGGCGCTGCCGCCGCCGCGGGAGCCGGGGAAGCCCTGACGTTCGGGTGGGTCAGTCGATCCCCAACTGCGTCATCCGCTGCTGAAGACCTTTCTTCGAGACCTCCAGGCGGTCGACCAGGGCTTCGAGGCTGCCGCCGCAGAGCTGGCGCGCTTCCAGGATCTCTTCCCGGGTGAGGTCCACCGCCTTGCGGATCGACGGGAACTTGGCGATCAGCAGGTAGAGCGAGGGCCGGGAGATGCCGAGCCGCTCGGCGGCCTGCTTCACCTCCCAGCGGGCGGCGCGCAGGGCGGCGGTCAGATCGGCCTCGGTGATCTCCGAGGGAGAGCGGTACTCCGCCGCCGGACGGCGCGGCGGGACCGGCTCCCGCAGCGCCTCGGGGAGCGGGGCTCCGGGAGGAGCGGCCTCGCGCAGCAGGCGCTCGATCTGGGGACCGATCTCCACGGTCTCGGAGGCCCGGCTCGCGATCACGATCTGCCGCGTGGCGTTGCGGAGCTGCCGGACGTTGCCGGGCCAGCCGTGGCGGGCGAGACGGGCCACGATCGAGGCCGGCATCCAGAGCGGCCGGTCCTCCTTCGAGGGGATCAGACGGTGCTCCTCGCCGACGCTCTTCAGCTCCTCGGCCAGGAAGTGGCAGAAGAGCCGCCCGAAGTCGTCCAGGCGCTCCCGCAAGGGGGGCAGGACCATCTCGTAGCCGGCCAGCCGGTGGAGCAGGGGGGCGCGGAACCGGCCCTTCTCGATCTCCCCTTCCAGGTCGGCGTCGGTGGCCGCGATCAGCCGCACGTCGACCGTCTGGGCGGCGGAGCCGCCGACGCGCTGGATCTCTCCCGTCTCCAGGACGCGCAGCAGCATCACCTGCACCTCGTTGGGGGCCTCGCCGATCTCGTCCAGGAACAGGGTGCCGCCATGGGCGCGCTGGAAGTAGCCGGGCTGGTCGCGCACCGACCCGGTGAAAGAGCCCTTGACCGCGCCGAACAGCTCGGCGGCGGCGAGGGCCGCCGGGATGGCGCCCATGTTGACCGACAGGAAGGGGCGGCCGCGGCGGCCGCTCGCCTCGTGGATGGCATGGGCCACGAGCTCCTTGCCCGTCCCCGTCTCGCCGCGCAGGAGCACCGGCACGTCGAGGTCGGCGACGCGGCGGATGTCGTGCCGCACCTGCTGGATCCCCTCGCTCTCGCCGATCAGGCCGAAGCGCTCGGGCGCGCGGGGCGGCGTGGCGGGCAGGGTGTGCAGCAGCAGGACCACCCGGCTGGACAGCTCGAGGACCACCCCGCGCTCGATCTCGGCGGGGGAGAAGGAGCGCGTCCCGGCGACCGGCGCGCCGTCCGCCACCACCCGGGTGCGCCCATCCCCGGCGTCGAGCTCGAGCGCGCCCTCCACCCCTCGGGTGAGCCGGAGCGGCGAGCGGCTGACGTGGCGGTCCAGCAGCGGACGGGGTCCTGGAGGACCGGCGGGGAGCTCGAACGCGGGCTCCAGGCGGGAGAGCGCAACCGGCTTGCCGTCGAGCAGGCCGCGCAGGATCGACCGCTCGCCCGTCCGCTGGAGATCGGGGTGGTAGAGGATCGTGAGCGCGGGGACGCGGATCCGCGAGCGCTTGCGACGCTCGCCGGCGGAGGCGGGGTCCTCCCAGATCGGCTGCTCGACCGTGAGCCCGGATGAGGAATCGGACATTTCTGGATCACAGTGTACCGGGGGGCCTGGGGACGGCGCAATAAAAAAGAGGCTCTCCGGGTAACCGGAAAGCCTTTGGATGGAGGGCACTGTGAGTGTCCTGCGGCGGGATAGAGCAAGCCCCGTGCCGGTTCCCCGTGCACGGTTGAAACTACTGAAAACAAGGTGATTTGACCTCCGATCACCGCTCCGGAGAGGTCTGTCAGACGCCGGGATGGCGTGTCGGGAGCGTCAGCCGCGTCAGCGGCGTCAGCGGCATCAGCGGCATCAGCGGCATCAGGGGAACGCCGGGCGCTTCTTCCGGGGGAGCTTCAGGTGCTCGATCAGGGCGCGGGCCCGCTCGACCTGGGTGAGGTCCTCGGTGGTCGTGAGCAGGGGCTCCAGGAGAGCGACCGCTCCCTGGAGGTTCCCCTGGTTGGCCAGCCCGACCGCCTGGTTGTAGCGCTGGACGAAGGCGTTGAAGTTGAGCGTGCGCCGGATCTCGCTCAGCCTTCGGATCACCGCCGCGCGCCGCTCGGGCCGCGCCGTCTTCGTCCGCACCCCCTCGAGGACGGGGATCGCCTCCTCGATCTTTTCCTGGTCGATCAGCTCCTCGGCCCGCCGCTGCTCCTCGTCGATCAGGGCTTCGCGGGCGCTCTCGAGCTGCTCGGGCCCGGCCGCGGGGACGAGCTCGCGCTCGATCAGCTCCTCGGCCTTTCGCGGCTGGCCGGTGCGGGCGTAGGCCACCGCGAGGTTGTGGGCCACGTCGGTCCGCGAGGGGAGCAGGCGGTGGGCGGTCTCCAGGGCCTGGACCGCTTCGGGCGTCAGGTTCTCCTCCGATTGATAGGTGTAGCCGAGCCGCGCCCAGGCTTCGCCGAAGCCGGGCCGCAGCGCCACGACCCGGTTGAGGGCGGCGCGCGCCAGCCGCAGCGAGTCCACTCCCGGGTCTTCGAGCAGGTTCCTGGCGTAGAGGTACTGCACGAGGAAGTCGTCCGGGGCGAGCTTCGCCGCCTTTTCGTAATAGGGGCGCGCGGCGGCGAAATAGGGACGGGCGGCGTCCGGCTCGTTGGGCGGGTGACCGGCCCGCTCTTCGAGGTATCCGAGCCCGGCGAGCGCCGGCCCGGAATCCGGCCGGGCGGCCAGGGCGGCGCGGAAGTGCTCCTCGGCGGCGGCGCGATGGTCGTCGGCCAGGTTGGCGAGCAGGTCCCCCAGGCGGTAGAGCACGTCGGGCCAGGCCATCGGCCGCGCCTCCATCGCCAGGTTCGCCTCCGGCCGGATGGGGACGCGGGTGAAATCGAACAGGTATTTCTTCACGTAGGCGCTCAGCTCGCGCTCGAGGGCGGCGCGATCGGCGCCGAACGCCTGGGCGAAGACGCGGTCCGGCAGCGCGCCGGACTGCGCCAGCCGGAGGTACTCCGCGGCCTGCCGGTGGCGCTCCGGGCTGCCGGAGACCAGGTAGTGCACCAGGGCCCAGGACTCGGCGTAGAACCCGCCGCGCCGGGAGGACTCGTTGTACTCCGGCGAATGCTCGTCGACGGCGAAGAGGGTGGTGAGCGGGATCAGCGGATGCTGGCGCAGCCAGAGCACGTGCTCGCGGATGGGCAGGCCGACCAGGGCCTCGTTCTTGCCGACCTCGAAGGTGCTGTAGTACTCGGCGAGCCCCTCGTGGAGCCAGAGCGGCAGGCTCGAGTAGTTGTTGCGCATCGCGTAGTGAAGATATTCGTGGTAGATGATCGCCCGCTCTTCGCCATGCTGGTCGGCGTCGACCGCCACGTAGTTGGCGAGCTGGCGGGAGAGGAAGTAGCCGCTCGAAAAGAGCGGCTGGCCGTTGTAGGTCTTCTGGTAAGGCTGGAACGCCGCCTTGTCCTTGAAGACGAAGATGTAGGTGGGGACGGGCGAGTTGAGCCCGATCCCGGGGGAGAGCTGGGCGAGGGCGTCGCGCAGCCGTTCGAGATCTTCCCCGATGGCCCGGGTCTTCTTCTCTCCGGCGTTGCTGTAGAGCGTGAAGTCCGCGGTGTGGAGCCTCGATCCAGGGGTCCTTTTGCGAGGGGAGCGCCCGGGCGGGCGTGGCGAGCGTCCCGGCGAGGACGGCGAGGAGGAGGGGCAGGGCGGCGCGAAGGGTGAAGCTCTTCATCGCTGGAAAAATCTTACCATTCCCCAGGCGGTTTCCGCCTCAATCGGCCCGCCGCGGATCTCCCCGCTCGCTCGCCGGCACGCGCCAGGAGACCACGTAGGTCGTCTCCCGCCTCTCGAAGGTCAGGTCCCGCCACTCGAAGAGCCGCGCGAGCCGCCGCAGGATGCTCTTCCCCCCGTAGGTCTCGCCGGCCTCCCCGGGGCCGCCGGCGGGGCCGGCGCGCAGCTCGTTCTCCACCTCGAAGCGGAGCTCCCGGCGCACCCGGTCGAGCGCGATGCGCAACGCCGGGGTCGAGCCCGGCCGGCCGTGCCGCATGGCGTTGATCAGCGTCTCGCCGAGGAAGAAGCCGAAAGCGCCGCGCACCGGGCAGGCGAACCAGAAGTCCTCGGGCCAGTCGATCTCGGCGGTGAAGACAGGGGCCTGCGGCCGGGGCCGCGCGGAGAGCACGCCGTTGTCCCAGTGGAGACGGGTGCGCAGGTCGGCGTCCCCGGCGGCCAGGGCGAAGACCGTGGCCAGCCGCTCGATCGTGGCCCGCGCCTGGGGCGCCTCCACCGAGCTGTCGGGCGGCAGCGGGGGCTCGGCGTTCCAGTGGTCGAGCAGCCAGGCGCTGGTGCGCAGGCGGCGGTCCACGTAGCCGGCGAGCCAGGAGGCGAGCTCGGGGCTGGTGGCCGCACCGCTGGAGGCCTGCAGGCTGTGGGCGAGCACCCGGATCAGGGTGTCCACCCCATGGGAGAGCAGGCCCGCCAGCTTGCGCCGCTCGTCCTGCCGGGTCTCCCGCTCCAGCGTCTCGGTGAGCAGCGCGAGGTCGGCCTCGGGCTCGAGCAGGAAGAGGATGCCCAGGCGGTGGCGCTCGTCGGCGTGCAGCGCCTCGATCGGCGCGGTGACGGCGACCGAGCGGACGATCGCGTAGCGCTCCTCCTCCCGGCCGTCCTCGCCGCGCACCCGCAAGGGGAGGCCGTAGGCGCGGCGCGGCTCGGGGCTGGCGACCTGCATGCGCTCGTAGTGGGCGCGCGCCCGCGGATCGGCGGCCACCATGTCGCCGATCCGCGAGCCGGCCCGCACGCCCAGGTTCTGGGCCGCCGGGTTGCCGTAGACGACCTCGTCGGTGTTCGGGTCCACCACCACCAGCGGCACCTGCATCGTATTGAGCAGGTTCTGCTTCTCCTGGAAAGCGGACTCGGCCTTGCCCTGCGCCCGCTCGGCCCGGCGGCGGTTGAGCTCGAACCCCCAGAGCAGGGCGACCAGCATCACCATCGACAGCAGCAGGGGGATCAGCGGCAGGTGCGACTGCGTCTTGGGGAAGAGGACCACCAGCCAGGTCGCGGCGGCCACCTGGAAGGCGGCGACGGCCCCCTGCCCCTCGACCACGCCGTGGAGCACGGTGGGCACGCTCTCGGCCGCCCCGGCGGCCGGCGGCTGGGCGGCGAGCGCGGCGACGGCCCGGCGGAGCGCGGCGGGCGGATGGGCCGGCAGGCCGCTCCGCAGCCTCGCCCAGGGGCGGCCGGCCGGCGCCGCCGCCGCCGCTATCGACGAGTGGATCACGCCGGCGATCATCGGCGGCTCGATCCGGCGGGCGAAGCTCTCCCAGTCGATGTCGAACGAGAGGTCCGCGCCGACCAGGCCGCGCGAGCCGGGCACCGTCTCCCGCAGGGGGACCGTGATGGTGGAGACCAGCCCCTGGCCGCCGAGATCGAGGTAGAGGCCGGAGTAGAAGGTCTGGCCGGCCGGATCGGCGAAGTCGAACCGGAAGTAGAACTCGTTGGAGACGAAGGTCGGCCGCTCCGGCGAGCCGCGGAACCCGCGCCCCTCGAGGAGCGCGGAGAGCCGGCTCCGTGGCGGGTCCGCCGGAAGGGGGAGGGAGATCAGGGTGCCGTCCTCGGAGAGGGCGTAGAGGCGCGCGACCCGGGGCGGCCGGCCGCCGGGGAGGGCCGGCAGGGGGTGCCGGGCGAGCACCCGGGGGAGGTCCTCGCTCAGGGCCAGGAGATGGGGGGCCGCCGCGGCCAGGAAGCGGTTCGAGGGGCTGGCGAGGTCCGTCGAGTCGAGCGCCCGCCGCCGGGTGACGGCGAACCAGCGGCGGTCGAGCTCGAGGAAGCTCTGGCTGCGCAGCGAGAGCGGCGGGTCGGCGGGCTCGCCCAGGTCGCCGGGGGGGTGAAGCGCCGGCGGCGTCCCCGTCTCCGGCCGCTGGAGGGGGCTCGCCAGGAGATCGCGGATGGGGGCGAAGAAGGGGGGGACGGAGCGCGTGTCCGGCCACTCCGCGACCTCGCCGTAGAGGCGCGCCTTCTCGGGATCCTGGATCTTCTCGCGGTAGCGCCGCAGCTCCAGGTTGAGCCAGGCCGTGGCGCCCGGCGTCTCGGTGGGGCGGGCCGGGGTCTTCCCCTGCACGAGCTGGAAGATGGCGTCCGACCGGCTCTGGCCGATCCGCTCCCGCCATTCCCGCCGGATCGACAGCGCGGCGAGCGCCACCAGCAGGGCGAACAGGAACACGCCGAGATAGAGCAGGCGCCAGCCCCACCGGCGGTCGGGACGTTCCGGATCGGAGGTCACGCTGGCTATAGTAGCCGCCATGACCTGGGTCGGAGCGACGGAATTCGCGCGGCGTCCGCTGGTGGTGGTGGAGGACCACCTGCACCACGTCTCCGAGCTGCTGGAGACGCTGGCGGAGACGGACGCCGCCCTTCTGGACCGGACGACGGTGGTCTGCCTCGACCGCCCGGGGCCGGACACCACCCGGCTCGCCGCCGCCTGGCTGGAGGCGTATCCGGGCCTCCAGGTCGCCGCGAGACTGGAGGACGACGTCCCCACCCGGCGCCGCGCTCCCCTCGATCCGGCGGTCTTCGACGGCGCCCACCGCTTCTGCAAGGCGGTGGCGGGCATGCTCCGTCCCGGCGGGCTGCTGCTCCAGGACATCCAGCTCGCGACCCTCGGCTTCATCCCGCCGGACCGCTGGTGGGAGTCGATCTACCTCGCCAACACCGTGCGGGGGATGTTCGCCGGCAACCCGCCCGCCTGCCGCTTCCTCTCCAACAAGCGGGGGTACGAGGCCACCTTCGGCCGCGACCTCCTCGATGCCGGCTTCGATCCCCGCGACGTGATGGACAAGAGCGACCTGCGCGGCATGGTGGCCCCGGTCGTCCGCTCCTACCTGGCCCGCGCCTTCCCGCTGGTCCTGCGGATGGCGAAAGTCCCGGACGCCGCCGTGGCGAAGACCGAGGAGGACCGCCGCGAGATCGAGGCCGAACTGGACCTCGCTGTCTGGAGCGTGGAAGCGAGCGTCGAGATCGGCGGGCGTCTGTTGCCGGAGGGGGATCGCAAACGCGTCTCCTTCAAGGCGGGCAGCCAGGAGGCGGTGACCTGGCTGGAGCTGATCGAGGATCGTCTCCAGGGAGGGGAGGGCGTGCCGGTCCTCGGCGTCGGCAAGCGGATCGCTCCCGAGGGGGCCGGCCGCGCCGAGCTCACCAACCTCGCCGCCCGGCACCTCCACGGCCTGCGCGGCCGCCTGAAAGACGGCGGGGCTATCGTGACCGCCCACCACGCCTACCGTTTAGCGGAGGGGCTGCGGGTGGGGCGGATCATGGGGCTGGAGATGGAGCGGGAGCGTTGACCGTCAACGCGGTTCAGCTTTGGACTTTCTGCGGATCAATCGGGTGGGAGTCTCCTCCCGGGGATAGTCCGGAATTGGCTGACCGGAGGAGGCCCAGGCGTCGAGGGTGAGCTGCCACACCATGGCGACCCGCTCGGCGATCGTCGTCGTGGCGCTCAAGTCGTCGTCGGGCTCTTCTCCCAGGCGGTAGACGCGGATGGGCCAGTCCTTGCGGGCGGCGGCTCTCTCTTTCCTCTCCCGCTCTTCCTCAGGGGTTTCGGCCATGGTGGAATTATAAGCCTCCCCCGACCTCCCCGCTCGCCCCCATCCTCCCGGAAGGTTGCGGAATAGTCCCCTTGCCCGCGGCTCTCTAACCTCCCTGCAGAAAGGAAGGAGGTGAACCGTGGCGAATCCACTCTTTGCTCGCAAACCGCTCAGCATGCTCCTCGCGGAGCTCCAGGGGGAGAACCGGCTCCGGCGGGTGCTGGGGCCTGTGCAGCTCACCAGCCTCGGCGTCGGGGCGGTGATCGGCGCCGGCATCTTCGTCTCGACCGGGGCGACGGCGCGGCAGACGGCCGGGCCGGCGCTGATGCTCTCCTACTGCGTCGCCGGTCTGGTGTGCATCTTCGCGGCGCTCTGCTACGCCGAGTTCGCCTCCATGGTGCCGGTGGCGGGCTCCGCCTACACCTATGCCTACGCCACCCTGGGCGAGCTGTTCGCCTGGATCATCGGCTGGGACCTGGTGCTCGAGTACGCGGTCAGCTCCGCCACGGTGGCGGACGGGTGGTCCGGCTACTTCCAGAGCATTCTCGACGTCTTCGGCTGGAAGCTGCCGCACGCCATCGCCGGCCCCATCGTCAACTACGACCCCCGGCTCGGCAAGCTGATCGCCACCGGATCGCTCGTCAACCTGCCGGCGGCGCTGATCGTCGTCCTGGTGACCGCCGTGCTGGTGGTCGGCATCCGCGAGAGCGCCAGCATCAATACGGCGCTGGTGGCGATCAAGCTCGCCGCCGTGGTCTTCGTGATCGCCGTCGGCGCCTTCTACGTCAATCCCGCCAACTGGCACCCCTTCGCGCCCTTCGGCCTCACGGGCCTCCAGGTCTTCGGCCACACTCTCCTCGGCCAGAGCGACGCCGGCGGCCAGCCGGTCGGCATGCTCGCCGGCGCCGCTCTGGCCTTTTTTGCCTACATCGGGTTCGACTCCGTCTCCACCCACTCGGAGGAGGCCCGGAACCCGCAGCGCGACGTCCCCATCGGCATCATCGTCTCGCTGGTGCTCTGCACGCTGCTCTACATCGCCGTCGTCGCCGTGCTGACCGGCATGGTCCCCTATGGCCAGCTCGACGTGAACGCGCCGGTGGCCGACGCCTTCCGCCGCGTGGGGCTGCGCTGGGCGCAGTTCCTGATCGCCGCGGCGGGGCTCGCCGGCATCACCTCCGTGCTGCTGGTGACGATGCTGAGCCAGGCGCGCATCCTCCTCGCCATCGCGCGAGATGGTCTCCTGCCCCCCGGCTTCTTCGCCGCCGTCCACGATCGCTTCCGCACGCCCTGGAAGTCGACGATCGTGACCGGCCTCTTCGTCGCCTCCCTCGCCGCCTTCCTGCCGATCAGCGTGCTGCTGCTGCTGGTCAACATGGGGACGCTGTTCGCCTTCGTGATCGTCTGCGCGGCGGTGCTCATCATGCGGCGCACGCACCCGGACGCCGAGCGGCCGTTCCGGGTGAAGTTCGTGCCGCTGGTGCCGATCCTGGGGATCGCGAGCTGCCTGCTGCTGATGTTCTCGCTGCCGTCCGAGAACTGGCTGCGCCTCTTCGTCTGGCTGGCGATCGGCCTGGTGATCTATTTTGCGTATGGCCGCAGGCACAGCGCGCTGGCGCGCCTGCGATCTTAGTTTTCCATCGGGTAGAGTGGAAGGAGCGATGCCGGCGTCCGACCTCCTCCGCACCTCCCGCACCTTCCGCACGGACCGCGGCGACGACCGGGAGCGGCTCGACCGCGTCCTGGTGCGGCACCTGGCCGACCGGCCGGACGTCACCCGCTCGCGCATCCAGGGGTGGATCGAGGGTGGGCTGGTGCGGGTCAACGGCGCCGCCGCCGGCAAGCCGTCGAGCCGGGTGATGCTGGGGGACGAGGTCGAGATCGTCCTGCCGCCGCTTCCCGGGCGGCGCGAGGTGGTGGCCCAGGAGATGCCGCTCTCGGTGCTCTACGAGGACGAGCACCTCCTGGCGCTCGACAAGCCGCCGGGGGTCGTGGTCCACCCCGCGGCCGGCCATCGCGAGGGGACCCTGATCAACGCGCTGATGTGGCGCGCCCGCGACTGGGGGGAGGGGCGGCGGCCCAGCCTGGTCAACCGGCTCGACCGCGAGACCTCGGGCGTGCTGCTCGCCGCCAAGACGCCGGCCATCCACGCCGCCCTGGCGCGGAGCCTGCGGCGGCGCAGCGCCGAGAAGGACTATCTCGCCGTGGTCTACGGAACGCCGCCCGCCTCGGGACGGATCGAGCTCAGGATCCTGCGCGATCCCGACGACCCGAAGCGGCGGCTGGCCTCGAAATCGGAGGGGAAGGACAGCCTGACCCTCTACCGGCGGCTGGCCGGAGCGGGCGGCCTGACCCTCCTGGAGTGCCGGCTGCTCACCGGGCGCACCCACCAGATCCGGGTGCATCTCAAATCCCAGGGGTGGCCGATCGTGGGCGACGCGGTCTATGGCGAGCCGCGCTGGAAGGGGATCGCGGACACGGAGCTCGCGGCGGCCTGCCGCGACTTCCCCCGCCAGGCCCTCCACGCCCGGCGGCTGTCCTGCGTCCATCCGGCGACCGGGGCGACGATCGAGATCGTCGCCCCGGTGCCGGAGGATCTGGAGGCTCTCCTCGCCGTTGCCAGGCTCGATCCCAGGTTCAGTGCGTGAGCTGTGACGGGGGCACGACCTCCCTGGCGAGCCCGGGGGCCGACCAGGAGAGCCGGGCGAGCGCGCCGCCGAGGTCCTCGTAGAACTCCATCCTGAGGTCGTATGCCTGGCCGGCGGTCAGGTAGAGCGTGTTGCTGTTCTCGGTCGGCGCATGGTCGGTCCAGTTGTCGATCAGCAGGACGCCGTTGACCCAGAGCCGGACGCCGTCATCGCTCGAGGTGTAGAACGTATGGGTGCCGGTTACCTTGGGGGTGATCTTGCCCGTCCAGCGGACGCTGAAGTTGTTGATGCCGATGCCGGCCGCCGGGCTGCCGGTCCCCCAGTCGAAGTCGATGTCGGGATCGACCCGGGTCAGCGGGGTCCCGGTGAGTGTCATGGTGTTGAAGTAGCTGGCGGCGAGGCCGGGCGTGGTCGCTGGAGGCGGGGTGCCGCCGCCGTTCGGGGAGAGCTGCGTCGTGGGCACCACCTCCTTGGCGAGGCCCGGAGCCGACCAGAGCAGCCGGGCGAGCGCGCCGCCGGCGTTCTCGTAGAACTCCATCTTGAGATCGTACGCCTGGCCGGCGGTGAGGCTGATCGTGCCGCTGTTCTCGGTGGGGGCGTGATCGGTCCAGTTGTCGATCACCAGGACGCCGTTGATCCAGAGCCGGACGCCGTCATCGCTCTGGGTGTAGAAGGTGTGGGCGCCGCTCACCTTGGGCGTGACCTGGCCGGTCCAGCGGGCGCTGAAGTTGTCGACGCCGATGCCCGCCGCCGGGCCGCCGTTCCCCCAGTCGAAGTCGATGTTGGGATCGGTCCGGGTGACCGGGGTCCCGGTGAGGTTCATGCCGTTGAAGTAGCTGGCGGCGAGGCCGTTGGTGGAGGGTGGCGGGGGAGGCGGCGGGGGTGGAGCGCCGCCGCTCGGGAAGAGCTGCGCCGCGGGCACCACCTGCTTGGCCAAGCCCGGAGCCGACCAGGAAAGGCGGGCGAGCGCGCCGCCGATGTCCTCATAGAACTCCATCTTGACGTCGTATCGCTGGCCGGCGGTGAGGTTGATCGCGCCGCTGTTCTCGGTGGGGGCGTGATCGGTCCAGTTGTCGATCACCAGGACGCCGTTGATCCAGAGCCGGACGCCGTCGTCGCTCTGGGTGTAGAAGGTGTGGGAGCCGCTGACCACGGGCTGGATCTGGCCGGTCCAGCGGGCGCTGAAGTTGTTGACGCCGATGCCGGCCGCCGGGCTGCCGTACCCCCAGTCGAAGTCGATCGTTGGATCGACCCGCGTCACCGCCGTCCCGCTGAAGTCCATGTTGCTGAAGTAGGTCGCGGAGAGGCCGTTCCCCCCGCCGCCGCTCGTGGCCTGGAAGGTCGCGGTGTAGACCGTGTCGCTCGCCGGGGTGTTGATCGAGTGGGTGGCCGCGCCGCCGTCCGACCAGGAGACGAACTGGTAGGTGACGCCGCCGACCGTCTGCGGGGAGACGACCCCCAGCGTCCGTGTGATCCCCACCACCCCCTGGACGCTGGCCGGAGCGGTCGCCGGCTGGCCGTCGAGCGTCACCTGCAGGCCGCTCGGGCTGGTGGCGAGCGAGAGGTTGACCTTGCGCGGCACGACGTCCACGTAGGTCGAGCTGGTCAGCCCGCCGGAGTCCTTGACGGTGAGCAGGATGCGGTACCAGACGTTGGCCGAGGTCTCGCCGCTGGTCGGGATGGTGAACGAGCCCCCGGTGGCGCCGCTGGTCGCCGGGAGGAACGGGTGGATGTGGGTGTCGTGATGGAAGTCCACCTGCCAGGTGAAGGCGCTCGCCGGCAGGCTGCCGTCTTCCGGGTCGGTGCCGGTGCCGCTGTAGGTGAACGTGTCCCCCGCGCTGTAGAGGGTGTTGTTGGCGGGGGAGGTGATGGTGGCGGTCGGCGCGTTGTTGGCGGTCACCGTCAGGATCGCGGGGTTGCTGGTGGCGTTGCCGTAGCCGTTGGTGACCACCACGTCGAAGCTGGCGCCGTTGTCCGAGCTCTGAGCCGCGGGCAGGGTGTAGCTCGCCGCGGTGGCGCCGGAGATCGGCGCGCCGTTGCGCCGCCACTGGTAGCTCAAGGGGGCGGTGCCGGAGGCGGCGGCCGTGAAGGTGGCGGACTGGCCCACGGTGACCGTCTTGCCGGCCGGCTGGGCGGTGATCGCGGGCGCCGGGCTCCCGGTGTAGAAGATCCGGTGGACCGCGTTCAGCCCCCGGTCCAGATAGTAGAGGCTGCCGTCGTCGGTCACGATCAGGTTGACCGGGGCGGAGACCCCGGTGGCGAAGGCGGAGGCCGTGTTGGTGGCCGGGTCGTAGCGCCGGATCCAGCCGTTGCAGTAGTCGGCGAAGAAGTAGGTTCCCTGGTAGCCGGCCGGGAACTGCACGGTGGCCGGGTTGTAGAAGGCGCCGCCGGTGATGGCGCAGCCGACGTCGTCGCCGGGGCCGTGGCCGTACCAGTAGAGGGGGCCGCGGAAGCGCGGGTCGGTGGTGGGGCCCTCGGTGGCCGGCCAGCCGTAGTTGGAGCCGGCGATACCGTCGTCGATCTCCTCCCAGGTGCTCTGGCCGACGTCGTTGATGAACATCCGGCCGGTGCCGGGCTGGAAGCTGAAGGTGAACGGGTTGCGCAGCCCGAGGGCCCAGATGGCGCGGTTGTTCCCCACGGCGCTGCCGTAGAAGGGGTTGTCCGCGGGGATCGAGCCGTCCTTGCCGATGCGCAGGACCTTGCCGAGGAGGTTCCCCAGGGTCTGGGAGTTGGCGGAGTTGCCGTTCTCGCCGACCGCGATGTAGAGCTTGCCGTCCGGCCCGAAGTGCAGGGCGCCGCCGTTGTGGTAGTCGGCCTGCGACAGGTCGTCCAGATCGAGGAGGACCGTCTCGCTGCCCGGCACCGCGGTGTCGCCGGAGGCGGTGAAGCGGCTCACCCGGTTGTGGACCGTCGGCGTCGTCGCCGTGTAGTAGACGTAGACGTACGGGTTGTTGGCGAAGTCGGGATCGAGGACGACCCCGAGGAGACCGCGCTCCCCCGAGGAGTCGACGGGGACGGTCAGGAACGGCGTGGGCAGCAGGGCGCCGTTCTTGATCACCCGGAGCGCTCCCCCCTGCTCGGTGACGAACAGCCGGCCGTCCGGCGCGAAGGCCATGGTGGTCGGGCTGGCGAGGCCGCCGGCGACCTGGGTCTCGGTGAAGCCGGTGGGCAGGTTGGCCGCCGCGGCGAGCGGCAGGGTGGAGAGGAACAGCAGGACGGGAATCAGCCGGAGGGCCGGCGAGCGTTGGAACATGCGGGAAACTCCTCGTGTTGCGGTGGCGGGCCCGCCGGCGGGGCCCGCTTCGGTTCCAGTCGGCTCAAAAGAACACGCGGCGAAGGCGTGGAAACCTTCGCGGAAGGCTGAGTCTGTCTGAGGCCGTCCCCGTTTGGCAAGCCTCAGGGCCCGACGGGATCGACCTGGGTCACGAAGTATTCGGTCTCGCCGAAGCAGGAGGTGGGAACGCCCTTGTGCTGCTCGTAGTGGAGCCGCACGCGCTGGCCCAGGGTCTTGGTGAGGCGGTCGGCCACGGTGGCGTCGCGCACCGAGAAGTTGAAGATCTGCGGCATGGTCCCCGGGAGGTTCACCATCGCGAGCTCCCCCTCCCAGGTCTTGCAGACCCACCCCTTGCGGGAGAACTTCTGCACGTACCCGGCCCGCTCGCCGTCGGAGTAATTGAGGTGCAGGGTGCTCCAGACGTAGAGGGCGAAGAGCAGGACGGCGAGGATCGGGAGCAGGACGAGGACGAGAGTCGTCTTGCCCCGTCTCCTGCGGGGCGGCGGCGTGGTGGGGGTGCTCGAAGCGGTGGTGGCCATGGCGGTCTCCCTGGAAGGAGGGCGGCGTGGCCCTCGGGGACGATCATTCCACGAAAACGGCCGGAAGGAGATGCCTCCGGAGAGTAACCGGAGAGTAAGATGCCCTCATGCCGCAATCCGGTTCCTTCCTCGCCACCTTCTCCGATCTCGCCGAGCGCGCGATCGAGCGGCTGCCGGAAGCCCAGGGCCGCTCGACCCGCAACGAGCTGCTGATCCTCAAGGAGCTCCTGATGGATGCGCGACCGCCGAAGCTGATGATCCTGGGCCGCCGCGGAGCCGGCAAGTCGTCGCTGATCAACGCCATCTTCGGCGAGAGGATGGCGGCGGTCGGCTCCGTCCTCTCCGAGACCGGCCGGCCCGTCTGGTACTCGTACGCCGGCCCGCGGGGGGAGATGCGGATCCTCGACACCCGGGGCCTCGGCGACCGCACCCGCCCCGAGGCGGCGAACTTCGAGGACGCTCTCGACGAGATCCGCTCCGGGCTCGCCGACGAGTGGCCCGACGCCATCCTCTTCCTCTGCAAGGCCAAGGACGTCGACTCCCACATCGCCCGGGACATCGCCAACATCGAGGCGGTCCGCGCCTTCATCGCCGAGAAGCACCGCTACCAAGCCCCGGTCGTCGCCGTGGTCACCCAGGTGGACGAGCTGGACCCCAAGCGCGTCGAGCCCCCCTACGACAACGAGATCAAGCAGCGCAACATCGCGACCGCCGTGGACACGATCGACGAGGCGCTGACCGAGAAGGGGATCGCGCTGGCCCGGGTCGTCCCCGTCTCCACCTACGCCGAGTTCGACGCCGAAAGCGGGAGCGGCCGGAGGGTCTACGACAACTACTGGAACATCGAGGAGCTGGTCGACTACCTGGTCGAGGTGCTGCCGCGCAGCGCCCAGGTCCAGATGGCCCGCCTCGCCCAGCTCCGCGTCGTGCAGGCGAAGCTGGCCCGCAAGATGACCGCCGCCGCGGCCGCCGTGGCGGCGGGCATCGCGGCGGTGCCGATCCCCATCGCCGACATCCTGCCGATCACCGCGCTGCAGATCGGGCTGATCACCGGCGTCGCCTACGTCTCCGGCCGGGAGCTGTCGAAGAAGGCGGCGCGGGAGTTCCTGGTGGCGCTCGGCGCCAACGTGGGTGCGGCGTTCGCCCTGCGGGAGGGGGCGCGGGCGCTCGCCAAGTTCGTCTTCCCGGGCGCCGGGTCCGCCCTCTCGGCCGGCGTCGCCTTCGCCGGCACCTGGGGGCTCGGCGAGGCGGCGATCACCTACTTCATCGAGAAACGGCCGATCGAGGAGGCCCGGGAGCGGTTCCGGCGCAAGAAGAAAGAGAAGGAAGAAGAGCCCGCCGCCTGACGCCCACGAGATGGAAGGCGCGGTCGAGCGAGAGGAAGAAGGTCTTGCGCCGGTGCTCGGCGAGAGGCAGTGGCGCCGCCGTCCGGCGCTCCTCGAGCAGCGCCTCGAAGAGCTCGCCGAGCTCGGCCCTGAGCTCCTCGCCCAGGCCGGTGGCGAGGAACGCCGCGAGCTGCTCGGCGCCGTCCGCGGACGGCGTTCCCCCGGCGAGAACGTGAAGGATCGCCCGGACGTGCGTCTCCCGCTCGTCCGGGTTACCGTTGGGGTTGCCGTCCGGCGCCGGACGGCCGCCGCCCAGCACGCCGTCGACGTGCTGGGCCAGGCAGTAGGCCACGCGTAGAGGCCGGGTCTGGCGCCAGCGCAGCAACGAGGTGCCGAGGAAGGCGGAGAAGACGCGCAGGTAGCGGACGCGCCAGCGCGCCAGCCGCCAGAATTCACCCGAGCAGATCGCCTCGATGCGCAGGGTCTCGAGGAAGCGCTCGTCGGACGCCCGGCGTTGCACGACGGCCACGCCGGCGAGGCCGAGGACCAGCCCGCCGGCGAGGTCGAGGAGCTGATGCTCGTGGATCAGCACGCCCGAGGCGAAGACCGCCACGATCCACGCCGAGAACAGGGTCCGCCCCAGCCAGCCGCAACGCCGCCCGAAGACGATCGCCGCGGTCACCGCGAAGGCGATGTGGAGCGAGGGGAACTTGTTGTAATCGAGATTGAGCCGGTCCGCCAGATGAAAGACGCTGCCGAAGAAGCCGTCGGCCACCCGCTGCGGGTAGGCCTGCGCCAGCGGCAGGCCCAGGAAGAAGACGCCGGCGACGAGCGTCTCGACCGTCAGGGTGACGATGAACGGCGTGAACGTGCGCCAGGTCCGCAGGATGAACGGCGATGCCAGCAGCAGCAGCGGCACGCTCAGGTAGACCAGCGTCCAGGAGGGGAGAAACGGCAGGCGCATCTCCCAGGGGAAGTAGAAGTCCGGATGCGGCCGGCGGAGCCTCGCGAGCAGGCTGGCGCCGAAGTAGACCGAGTAGAAGATCTTGAAGAACAGGTAGGACAGGGGGAGGGTGAGCTTGAAGCTCGCCGCCCCGGGCCAGGCGAAGAAGGGCTCTCTAGCAGGCTGCTGAAAATCGGGCTTGATGGCAATTCTAGTGGTCCAGAGCGAGGCTTGGGGTACCTGAAGAGATGAGAGCCGGGAGCGCGAGCAGAATCCCAGAGTGCTCTGGGAGGGCTTTCGGCCTGGCTTCGGGTCGCTTCCGGCCCCTGTTCCTGCTGTTGTCATGCCGCCTCCGCCAAGTTCCGCATTCGGATCAGGTTGTAGGCCGCCGCGGCGAAGACAAACATCCAGCCGCCCCGGTCCACCCCCTGATGCCGGGTCTTGCGCATCAGGCCGATCGTCTTCATCCAGCCGAAGACTTCTTCCACCCGCTTACGGATTCTCTGGCTGATCGCGTACCCCGGATGACGCGTCGTCCGGCCATCGATTGCGCTTTTGCGTCCAGCGGTGTTCTGCGCCACGTGTGGGGTGACCTCGAGATCCCGAGCCTGGGCCACAAAGTCACGGGTGTCATAGCCCTTGTCCGCACCCACTGTTACCTCTCCAGATCCTGCCGTCCGCGCCAGCATTTGCAACGCCGTCTCTCGTTCCGCGGTCCCCGTCGCCGACGTCAACTCGGCATCGACCACCAAGCCATGACGGTTTTCCATCAGAACGTGGCCCATGTAAGACAACTTGGCTTCGCGACCTTTGCCCTTCTTGAACAGCCGGGCTTCGGGATCAGTCGTCGACTGGTGGGTCGCGTTGGAACGCTTCTCCCCATGGAAATCCACCGTTGGGTTGCCAGGATCATCCGGCGGAGGGTCACCGCCTGGACGCTCTTTCGGCCGGAAGCTCTTCTGACCCGCCCACGCCTCGATCAAGGTGCCATCCACCGTAAAGTGCTCGGTCGACAGCAGATGCCGTTTCTTCGCCTGGGCGAGCACGCGGGTAAAGAACTCCTGGGCAATGTCGCCTTCCAACAGCCGGTCCCGATTCTTGCTGAACACCGTCGGCACCCACACCCCATCATCTATTCCCAGGCCGACGAACCAGCGGAACAACAGGTTGTAATCCAGTTGCTCCATCAGCATCCGCTCGCTTCGGATCGTGTACAGCACCTGCAGCAGCAACGCGCGCAGCAACTTCTCCGGTGGGATCGACGGTCGCCCCACCCTCGAATACAAGCCTTCGAAGGCTGCCGAAAGCTCCACCAGCGACTGATCGACCATGGCCCGGATGGGACGCAGAGGATGGTTCTCGGGCACCCGCTGCTCCAGAGAAACGTAGCTGAACATCGCTCCCTGCTGCCGGTCGTCTCCACGCATCTCTCAACCTCCCGGAATACGGTAATTTTACCGCGATCCGGGAGTTTTTCAGCAGCCTGCTAGGTTGAATGCTCCCTGTGTCCATGCCGTTCGCCATCCGTGAGCCGTGTCCTGGTTCTCCTGTGAAACAGGATCGCCGGCCCATTCCTTCCCCATGCTGACCCGTGTCGTCGCGTCCCCTCCATTGTAGATGGGTTTGCTCGCGCTTTGGTTCCCGCCATCTCCTCAGGGGAGAACATCAGGCGGGCACGGCCTCGATCACGCTCACCGGGGAGGGGGTGGGCACGATCCGCGAAAGCCGCAGGCCGGCGGCCCGCAGCAGCCGCTCGTGCTCGCTCTCCGTCCTCTCCTGCCCTCCTTCGGCGACCATCATGGTGATGTCGAACATCTTGGCGGGGGAGGGATCGTTGCCCGGCTGGACCACCATCTCGACAATCAGGACCCGGCCGTCCTCCGGCATCGCCTGCCGGCAGTTCCTGAGCAGGGTGACGGCGCGCTCGTCGCTCCAGTCGTGGACGATATTCTTCAGCACGAAGGTGTCCCCTCCGGACGGCACGGACGCGAAGAAGTCCCCGGCCACGAACTCGCACCGGCTGGTGAGCCCGGCGGCGCCGACCACGCCGCGGGCGGCCTCGATCACGGGCGGGATGTCGAAGAGCGTGCCGGTCAGATGCGGATGCGCCCCGAGGATCGCCGTGGTGAAGGTGCCGTTGCCGCAGCCCACGTCCACGATCCGCCGCGCGCCCGAGAAGTCGTAGGCGGCGAGGACGGCGGCCGAGACCTGCGCCGTCAGGTTGGTCATCGCCTCGTAGAACACGGCGCCCTTCTCCGGATGCTGCTGGAAGTACTCGAAGGAGCCCATGCCGTGCACGTGGGGGAAGGCGCCGAGGCCGGTCTTCACGCTGTAGAGGATGTCGCTCCACATCCGCAGGTGCCAGTCGTCGCCGCAGACCGTCGCCCAGGCGCGCACCGAGCCGGGAACGTCGCTGCGCAGCGGCTCCGCCAGCGGCGTCAGGTCGAAGCGGCCGCCGTCGACCTCGCGGAAGATGCCGAGACCGGCGAGGGCGCGGAGCACCCGGTAGAGAGCGCCGGGATGGGCGCCGACCACCGTGGCGAGCTCCTCGCTGCTCCTCGGGCCGTCCACCAGGAGATCGGCGATGCCGAGCGTCGCCGCGACGTGGATGAGCTGGGTGACCTTGAGGCCGTCCATCATCTGCAGCAGGATCGCCGCCGGCGGGGGGGACATCGGCTCCGGCGCGTGGGCTTCATGAGCCAGGGTATCGACGGTCATCGGGGTGTCCTCCTGAAGAGAGAAGAAGTGACGGGAGAAGAAGAATGGATGGATTCAGACCCGCTCCGGGATCATCCAGATCCCGTTCTCGGAGCGCAGCGAGGTGCCCGCCCGCGGCACGACCGGGCGCCCGGGATTGAGGCGGGGCCGGTAGCGCTGCGCCACCATGGCCAGGATGAGCTGCATCTCGAGCATGGCGAGGTGCCGCCCGATGCACATCCGCTGTCCCGTGCCGAACGGGAAATAGGCGTTGCGCGGCCGGCGGGCGGCGTTCTCGGGGGTGAAGCGCTCCGGGCGGAACGCCTCGGGCTCGTCCCAGTAGGCCGGGTTGCGGTGGGTGGCGTAAGGGCAGAGCAGGATCAGGGATCCCGCCGGCACCCGGTGGCCGCCGATCTCGTCCTCGCCGCGGGCGGTGCGGGTGTAGAACCAGAACGGCGGGAACAGGCGCATCGCCTCCTCGGCCACCTGCGCCGTGTAGGTGAGGCGGGCCAGGTCCTCGAAGGTCGGGGTGCGGCCGCCGGTCACCGCGGCCACCTCCTCCCGCAGCCGGGCGTCGACCTCCGGGTGCCGGTCGAGCAGGTACCAGGTCCAGGTCAGGGCGTCGGCGGTCGCCTCGTAGCCGCCGAAGAGGGTGGTCATCACCTCGTCCCGGAGCTCGAGATCGCTCATCCCCTCTCCCGCCTCGTCCCGCGCCGAGAGCAGCATGGCGAGCAGGTCGTCCGGCTGCTCGCCGCTCTCCCGCCGGCCGCGGATGATGCGGTAGGTCATGCTCTCCAGCGTCTCGATCGCCTCCCGGCAGCCCCGCCGTCCCTTCAAGGGAACCCACTCCGGCAGGAAGAAGGTGAACATCCGCAGCGTCATGTGCTCCAGCGCGGTGTTGAAGGCCCGCGCCATCTCGGTGAGCTCGCCGTCGCTGATGCTCAGGCTGAACATGGTCGTGGCGATGATCCTCAGGGTGAGGGTCATCATCTCCTTGCCCATGCTGACCGGCGCGCCGGCGAGGCTGGCGGCCTCCCAACTGTCGAGCCGCTGCCGGACCACCTCGGCCATCAGCGGGACCAGCGAGGCGACCCGGCGATGGGAGAAGGCTGGCTGCATGAGGTGCCGCTGGTGCCGCCAGCTCTCCCCCTCGTTGAGCACCAGCCCCTGGCCGAACAGGAAGCGGGCGCGCTGGAAGAGCTGCCCCTTCCAGTAGTTCTCGTGGTTGTCCACCAGGACGTGGTGGATGTGGTCGGGGAGGGTGACCAGGTAGATGGAGGCGAGCCCGAGGTTCAGGCGCGCCAGGTCGTTGAACTGGAGCATCGTCCGGGTGCAGTACCCGGCCGGGTCGCGGACCAGCCGTGGGAGAACGCCCACGAAAGGATAGCCCCGGGGACCGGGAGGGAGCTTGCGCAGGGGGCGCTTCGCCGTCACCCCATCGACGTTCATGGTCATCCTGATTCTCTTCTCCCGGGCGCGTTCTCCGGGCCTGCCTAGGCGGCGGCCGTGGTGGCGGCGGCGATCTGCCGGCGCCGCTGCTCGATCCAACCCTGCACCTCGCCCTCGGTATCCGCGAAGAACACGGGATTGCCCTCGGGGCCCCGGCGGAACAGGTTGGCGGCGGTCAGCAGGAGCTTGGCGAGGACGCGTGCCCGCAGCGGCGCGTTGACGACCACCGTGCCTCGCGCGGGCAGGCTCTTGACCGCGTTCGAGGCCTCCTTGCGGACGGCGGGGGGAAGGTCTTCGAGCTTCCCCGAGGTCGAGCAGGTAAAAGAAGTAGGGGATGGATTTCACGTACTCGAAGTTGGCCTCGTTGATCATCCGGCACTCCTCGAGCGTGCAGCGGCCCCGGAGCTTCAGGTGGATGATGTCGGGAAGCTCGAGACCCGTGAACTGTTGGCCACATTCGTTGCTCTTGAAGAACTTTGGATCCGCCATCTCTCGTCTCCTCTTTTTTCAAGCCTGCGCGCGGCCGCTTCTCGATGCCGGCACGCGCCTCCGTCGAGAGAGCGCCCGCTCCCTGCGAAGGAAGATCCTCCGCAAGGCAGGCGAACACCGCTGAAAAAATCCGTAAGCTGGCACGGATGATAACTTCTGGCCAGCAGATACGCAAGGGTTGGTCCGTAGTCATCCCTGCGGCAACTTGCGCTATACTTACGCCATGGCGGTGGAAGCGGCGATCAAGGGGCGCGGGGCGATCGGCAATCCCAGGAACCGGTTCGAGACGATCGAGATCGAGCGGGACGAGGAGGTCCCGGGTCCCGAGCGGGTCGAGACGGAGCTGCTGCGCGATACGTCCCGGTCGGTAATCGCCTACAACGACAGCCCGGACGTGGGGTTCAGCGCCTCGGTCAATCCCTACCGGGGGTGCGAGCACGGATGCGTCTACTGCTACGCCCGGCCGTTCCATGAATACCTGGGCTTCTCGGCCGGGCTCGACTTCGAGAGCAAGATCCTGGTCAAGGAGAATGCCCCTGAGCTGCTCCGCAAGGAGCTTTCCTCTCCGAAATGGAAGCCGCAGACGCTGGCGATGAGCGGCGTCACCGACTGCTACCAGCCCGCCGAGCGCCGGCTGGAGGTCACCCGCCGCTGCCTGGAAGTGCTCGCCGAGTTCCGCAACCCGGTGGGCGTCATCACCAAGAACGAGCTGGTGACCCGGGACATCGACATCCTCCAGGAGCTGGCCGCGCACGATGCCGCCGTCGTCATGCTCTCGATCACCACGCTCGATCCCGAGGTCGCCCGCAGGATGGAGCCGCGCGCCTCCCATCCGCGCGACCGGCTGAAGGCGATCGAGCGGCTGGCCGCGGCGGGCATACCGGTCGGCGTGATGGTGGCGCCGGTCGTTCCCGCCATCACCGACCACGAGATGCCGAAGATCCTCGAGGCCGCCGCCGCCGCCGGGGCGCGCACCGCCGGCTACGTGGTGATGCGCCTGCCGGGTGCCGTCGCCGGCCTCTTCGAGCGCTGGCTGGAGGAGCACTTCCCGGACCGCAAGGACAAGGTGCTGAACCGCGTCCGCGACCTGCGCGGCGGGCAGCTCTACGATTCGCGCTTCGGCAACCGCATGCGCGGCGAGGGGCTCTTCGCCGACCAGATCCGCGTCACCTTCCAGACCTTCAAGCGGCGCTACGGGCTGGACCAGCCCTTCCCCGAGCTCTCCACCGCGGCCTTCCGAGTCCCCGGGCGGGTGGAGCAGATGGGATTGTTCGGGTAGATCCTCACCCCTGCCGCCGAACCCGGAACGCCGCCAGCGCCTGCGGCTTCTCCCCCTTGGGGAGCCCGTCGGCCATGCGGCGGATGGCCTTCTTCCAGCTCGCCTGGCTGGTCCATTTCTTGGCTTCGATCGGCTCGGTCTGCAAAGGCTGCGTGGTCAGCAAGGTGGCAAGATCGGGACGCGGCTGCCCCTTGGCGTCCACGGCGACGGCGTGCCAGTTCCCCGCGTTCCCCGCGTCGTTGGCATCCCGGTAGATCGCCAGCAGGCCGAAGGTCTCCTCGTCGCCGGGGATCTGGAACAGGGTCACCTGGCCGCGCGGCCCCTCCTCGAGCTCGGCCAGGATCCCCTCGACCAGCGGATGGCCGGAGGAGAAGAAGTCGAGCGTCTCCTCGTCCACCGCGCGCTCCCGGCTGAAGGTGCCGAGGAGGCTCGTGCCGAGGGGCACGCCGAAGAAGTGGTCCACCAGCGCCTCATAGCCGTATCCGATCAGCCAGGTCCGCTCGCCGCTCTGCGCCTCCACCTCGAAACCGAAGCGGGAGGCGGCGCGCACCACCACGCTCTCGTTCAGGGCGTCGAGGTCCGGCGGCACCCGGGAGAGGATCTCTCCCGCCATCTCCGGACGGAAGGGATCGCGGTGGAGCTCGTGGAAGGCGGCCCGCTGCACCCGGCTGTGCGCCTCCTGCGCCTCCCGCAACGCCTCCTCGAAGTCCGCGGGGCCGACCTCCGCCGGACCCTCCACCGCCGCCGTCTCGACCGCCCGTGCCACGTGGCGCAGCTCCCGCTCCAGGCCGCCGAGCGGCTCGGTGAACAGGCCGATCCCCTCGTAGAGCCCGGCGATCGCCCGGCCGAAGCCGGCAGGGGGGCGGAAGTAGACGATCTCGGTGGGGATGGTCCGCCCGATGCGGTCGAGCCGGCCGATCCGCTGCTCGACCACGCCCGGGTTCCACGGCAGGTCGAAGAGCACCAGCCGGCGGCAGAACTGGAAGTTCCGCCCCTCGCCGCCCGCCTCGGTGGAGATCAGGATCGACGGCCCCTCGGGGAGCCGGAACTGCGCCACCTCGATGTCCCGCCGCTCGGCCGAGAGCTCCTCGTGGAAGACGCCGGTCCGCCGTCCCTGCCGCTCGATCGCCCCCTTGAGCAGGTCGAGCGACTCGCGGTGGGCCACGAAGACCAGCGTCTTCTCCTCCGCACCCACCCAGCGGCCGGCCTGCTCGACCAGCCAGCGCACCCGCGGGTCTGAATCCCGCGCCTGGGAGGCGAGCGCGGCCGTCTCCTCGTCATCGCGCTCCAGCACCGCCAGCAGGGCGGCGGGGGAGGCGAGGGCGCGGAAGACCCGGTCCGCCTTGCGCCGCCGGGCGAGCGCGTTCTCCGCGGGGTGGGCGCGCAGATGCCGCACCAGCCGGTCGATCGCCTCCCACCCCGCCTCGCCTCCGGCGATCTCCACCGGCGCCGGCACCCGGGGCGGCAATCCGCCGATGTCCGCCCGCCGCGTGGCGCTGGTGCAGGGGGGCAGCGGCTCGCGCCGGGCGAGGCGGTCGTCGAAGGACTCCTCTTCGGGAAACTCCTCGGGCCGCAGGAGCTGGAGCAGGCGGAAGAAGCCGTGGGCGTCGTCCTCCAGCGGCGTCGCGGTGAGCAGGAGGACGTGGCGTCCCAGCGCGGCGATCGGGGCGACCGCCCGGTAGGCCTCGTTGCCCGGATGCCCCTTGGGCCGCCGCAGGTGATGCGCCTCGTCGACCACCAGGAGGTCGATCCCCGCCTCGACCGCCTGCCCGGTCAGCCGCCGGCGCTTCACCAGGGTGTCCAGGCCCACGATCGCCTGACGGTGGACGTCGAAGGGGTTGAACCCCTCGCCGTAGTCCTTCGCCACGTCGTCCAGCCGCTTCTCGTCGAGTAGGACGAAGACCTGGTGGTACTTGCGCCACAGCTCGCCGAGCCACTGGATGGTGAGCGTCTCGGGGGCGACGATGAGCGTGCGCTCGGCGCGGCCGGTGTGGAGGAGGCGGTTGAGGATCAGGGAGGCCTCGACCGTCTTGCCCAGGCCGACCTCGTCGGCGAGCAGCCAGCGCACCGGATCGCTGTGATAGGCGCGCTCGGCGGCGTAGAGCTGGTGGGGGAAGATCTGGATGCGCCCGCCGAGGAACGAGCCGAGCCCGCCGGCCTGGCGGATGCGCTGCAGCTTCAGGCCGTCCAGGCGGTTGGCGAAGTCCTCGAAGCCGTCCACCTGGCCGCGCGCCAGCCGCTCGGCGGGCGCGACCTGGGCGGGCAGGGGCCAGATCTCGTCGAGATCGACCTCGCGGCCATCCGTGAGCAGGCACCGGCCGTCCTCGCAGGACTCGACCGTCACCAGCTCTCCGGAGCCCTCCAGGCGGGCCTTCCCTCCGGGCGCGATCGCCAGCGGCACCAAGGCGTCCGTGCCCGCCGCGAAGCTCAGCGTCTGGCCCACCTCCGGGAACTCCACCTTCAGGCTCCGCCCCTGGACGGCCAGGACGCGCCCCGTGCCGAGCTCGGAGTGAAAACGATGCGTGACGCGGTCCCGGGGTTTCCACATGGGAGGGGGATTGTATGGGATGGAACGGCTGAGGAGAAGGGAATATAATTGGACATATACTTGGAGGAGACCATGGGGCAACTCACTCTCTACCTCGACAGCGAAACCGAAGAGAAGATGAAGGCGGCGGCGAAGGCTTCGGGGATCTCCCAGAGCCGCTGGGTGGCGGAGCTGATCCGGGAGAAGACCGCGACGGAGTGGCCCGCCTCGGTCGTGCGGCTGGCCGGCGCCTGGGCCGAGGACGACTTTCCCTCTCTCGATGAGATCCGCAGAGGGTTGCCGCCGGACCTTCCCCGCGAGCCCCTCGACTGATGTACGTCCTCGATTCCAACTGCCTGATCCATTTCTTCCGGCGGCAGGGTAGGGTGGCCGAGGTCTTCCTGGGGACCCGGCCCCAGGACATCTCGATCCCGGCGGTCACTCTCTATGAGTTGGAGACGGGGATCGCAAAATCCCGATTTCCCGAAAGGCTCCGTGCGGAGCTGGACGAGGTGGTCTCCCGGATCGCGGTGCTCCCCTTCGGCCCGCCGGAGGCCAGAGCTTCAGCGACGATTCGCGCGGATCTGGAAAGGCGGGGAGTGCCGATCGGCCCGATCGACATCCTGATCGCGGGGACCGCCCTGAGCCGCGGCGCCACCCTTGTTACCCACAATACCCGCGAGTTCGCGCGAGTCGAGGGTCTCTCCATCGTAGATTGGTTCTGAGCCCACTCTCCGTATTGACGTTCATCATGACGGCTGTCAATAGACGAAACCGCTTTCGGGAGAGAATCGCCGCCGTCGAGTCGGGAGAGCCCATGAAAGACCAGCCATTCCAGTTCTACGCGACGCAAATGACCGTGCGCCTGACCACTCCGGAAACGAGCGGGGCCTACGCGCTGATGGAGATGCACCATCCGCCGGGAGTCGGTCCCGCTCTGCACGTCCATCCCCGGTCGCCGGAGTCCTTCTACGTTCTGGAGGGGCAGTACACCTTCTTCCTCGACGGCGAGAGCGTGCCGGCCCATCCCGGCAGCGCGGTGAGCATTCCCGCCGGCGTGCCCCACCGGTACGTCTCCGGTCCGGGCGGCGGCCGCCTCCTGGTCATGATTCCTCCTGGGCTCGAAGAGTACTTCTGGACCATCTCCAAGCTCCTCCAGAAGGGACCCGTGCCCATGGAAGAGGAGTTCGCCCTCGCCGCCCGGCTCGGCCAGGACTTCCTCGAGGGGGCAGATGGACACTGGGGTGGTCACGCGGCGCCGAGGCCGAAGAAGAACCTTGACGAAAGCCGTCGGGTCGAGTGACGGTCCCGGAGCGGAGCGATCCCGGTTTCCCTGGGCCGGCGCACCTTACAAGTGGAGCCCTGCTCCGCCGCGCTTCATGGGGGAGCGCCGGCGACGAGGAGAATCCGCGATGAGAAAGCTCGATCCCATTCGCGCCTGGAAAGATCCGGTCTACCGGGCCAGTCTGTCCCCCGAGGAGCGGGCCCAGCTTCCGGGGCATCCTTCCGGCGCCATCGAGATCGCCGACGAACACCTTCAGGTGACCTTCGGCGGAGCCACGACGGCCCCGAGGTGCACGAACTACACGTACGCCAACTACCGGTACTGCTGCCCTTCGACCGCCTAGGCCGAAGCTTACCCGAGGAGTCTTCATCATGAACAAGAACGACGTCATCCGCGCCTGGAAAGACCCCGTCTACCGCGCCAGCCTGTCCGCCGAGGAGCAGGCCCAGCTTTCGGTTCATCCGTCCGGCATCCTGAATCTCGACGAGGAGCAGCTCAAGCTGGCGGCCGGCGGCGCGATTCCCCGCACGACCTACCGGACCTGCACGGAGTACACGAGCCGGACCGGCTGCTGCTAGAGGAACGTTGACCGCCCCTGCTTCCGCCTGGCGTGCGCTCACTCTCTCCGAGCGGGCGCACGCTCCGGCTCTCGAGGGGACGGCCGAGCCCGACGAGCTCGCCCGTTTCCGCCTCGGGCAGTGGCGGGGCTCTCCCCCTTCCGTTCCGGCGATGCCCTGGCCCGCCGGCTGGCGGACGAGGGGCTCGACCAAGCCGCTTTCGAACGCCTGCTGGCCGAGCCCGCCGAGGCCGTGGGCAAGCGCCTGCCCCGGCCCCCGGGGTGGCTGGTTGAGCTGACCGCGGCTTTCGCCGCTCCTCCACCACGTCTGGAACCCCTCCCCCTGCCTCCGGCCCTGCGGGACGATCCGGCCGCCGGTTTCCTCGAGCTGGTCAGGCCGCTGATCGACCGGGCGCGCGGACGGCTCCGCGAGGGGATCGGCAAGATCTGCCGGGAGCGGAACCCGCCGTTCACCCCCGAAGAGGGGGAACGAGGGTCGAGCGAGCCGCTCGCCTTCTCCCTCCTGCCTTTGATGGCGCGGACGCTGGTGCTCGAGCTGAACGTGGCCCGGCTCCAGGGCCTGCTGGCCGGCGGCACGGCGGAGGAGCGCTTCGCCGCCTTCGTCGAGCGGCTGCGGCAGCCGCAAACCGCCGCGGCGATCCTGGACGAGTATCCGGTCCTCGCCCGGACGGTGGTCGAGGAGCTGGACGCCTGGGTCGAGACCTCGCTCGAGCTGCTCGACCGCCTGGCCGCGGACTGGCCCGATCTGGTGGCCACCTTCTTCGCCGGGCGAGATCCCGGCCCCCTGACCGGGCTAGGCGGCGGCGCCGGGGACCGTCACCGCGGCGGCCGCTCCGTGCGCATCCTGAGCTTCGCCTCGGGCGCCCGGCTCGTCTACAAACCGCGCTCAATGGCCGTCGACATCCACTTCCAGGAGCTCCTCGCCTGGGCCGGATCGAAGAGCGGGGATCTCTCCTTCCGCGGGTTGGCCGTGCTGGATCATGGCGATTACGGCTGGATGGAGCACGCAGCCCCGGCCGGGTGCGCTTCGATGGACGAGGTGGCGCTCTACCACCGGCGCCTCGGCGGCCTGCTGGCCCTGCTCTACGCCCTGGAGGCCACCGACTGCCATTACGAGAACCTGATCGCGGCGGGGGACCATCCGGTGCTGGTCGATCTGGAGTCGCTGTTCCATCCCCGCTGGGAGATCCAGGACCCCGCCAGGCCGGACGAGCGGCTGGCGGGGGAGGCGGTGGCGGAATCGGTGCTGCGGATCGGCCTGCTCCCCTTCCAGGTCGGCGAGGAGGCGGATCTGAGCGGCGTCGCGTCCGTGGCGGGCCAGCCCACTCCGCAGCCGGTGATGCAGTGGCGGGGGATCGGGACCGACGAGATGCGGATCGTCCGCGAGCGGGCGCTGATGGACGGCGCGAGCAACCTGCCGACCCTCGACGGCCGGAGGATCGAGGCGGGGGAGCTGGCGGGCGAGATGGCGGCGGGGTTCGCCGGGATCTACCGTCTGCTGGTCCGCCACCGGGAAGAGCTGCTGGTTTTCCTCGACCGCTTCGCGGACGATCCGGTGCGGGCGGTGCTGCGGCCGACCCGCTTCTACGGCCTGCTGCTCTCGGAGAGCTTCCATCCCGACGTGCTGCGCGACGCCCTCGACCGCGACCTCCTCTTTGACCGCCTCTGGATGGGGATCGACGAGCAGCCCGTCCTGGCGCGGGCGATCCCCGCCGAGCACCGCGACCTGCGGGCCGGGGACATCCCCTCCTTCCTGGCCCGCCCCTCCTTGATCGACGCCTGGACCAGCCGGGGGGAGCATCTGCCCGGGTTCTTCCTGGAGCCCGCGATCACGACCGCCCGCCGCCGCGTCGAGCGGATGGGGGAGGAGGATCTGCGGCGGCAGCTCGCCCTGCTCCGCCTCTCCCTCGGCACCCAGCTCCTCAACCGCGACGACGTGGGCTGGTCCGGCTACGCTCCCGTGGATCCCGGTCCATCGCTCGCCGTCGAAGAGCTGCGCGAAAGGCTGATCGCCGGCGCCCGCGCCGTGGGGGAGTGGTTCGAGTCCATGGCGTTGCGGGAAGGAACCTACGCCACCTGGATCGGCCTCGAGTACCGCAAGCAGCTCTGGTCGCTGGTGCCCATGCCCGAGGACCTCTACGCCGGCCTGCCGGGAGTGGCCCTCTTCCTGGGATACCTGGGAGAGGTCACCGGCGAGGAGCGCTGGACCGGGCTCGCCCGGGCGGCGATGGAGAGTCTGCTCGCCCGTTATCCGGAGGATGAAGAGAAGCAGGAGGACGGCAAAGACGCCGGCAAGGACCCGGGCCAGGACGCAGCCCCCTCCATCGGCGCCTTTTCCGGCTGGGGGGGCCTGCTCTACACCGCCGCCCACCTGGGAGCGCTCTGGCGGGACCCCGGGCTCTTCGCGGCGGCGGAGCGGATCGCCGGGCTCATCCCTCCCCACATCGGGAGCGATGAGCAGATCGACGTGGTGGGCGGCGCGGCGGGAGCCATCTTCGGACTCCTCGCCCTGTACCGCGCCTCGGGGTCGCGCCGGGCGCTGGAGATCGCGGCGCTCTGCGGCGAGCATCTGCTCGGCCGCTCCCAGCCCTGGGGCGCGGGCCTGGGCTGGCTCACCCTCCTGGCCGCCGAGCGGCCGCAGATCGGCTTCTCCCACGGCAACGCCGGCATCGGCGCGGCCCTGGTCGAGCTGGGGGCGGCGACCGGGGAGGAGCGTTTCCACGCGGCGGGTCTGGCGGCGTTCGATGGGGAGCGGGAAGAGTTCTGGCCCGCCTTGCGAGGTTGGCTGAGCGGCGGGGGCGGCCAGCCGGTCCCCGAGAGCTCGGTGGCGATCGCCTGGTGCTACGGGGCTCCGGGAGTCGGCATGGCCCGGCTGCTGGCCCTGCCCCACGTTCACGATGCGGAGGCGCGTGGCGCGCTGCGCGAGGAGGTGGAGGAGGCGGTGGGGAGGACGCTCGACCGCGGCTTCGGCGAGAACCACTGCCTCTGCCATGGCGACCTGGGGAACCTCGACTTCCTGCTCCTGGCCCGGCAGGCCCTGGAGGACCCGGCCCTGGACGGCCCGATCGCCGATCAGACTCGCGCCACACTCGCCGGCATCGCGCGCGACGGCTGGCTCTGCGGCACCCGTGGCGGCGTCGAGTCGCCGGGACTGATGAACGGCTTCGCCGGGATCGGCTACGGCCTCCTGCGCCTCGCCGCTCCCGGCCGGGTGCCCTCCGTCCTCGCCCTCCAGCCGCCCCGCCGCTCCTGAATCCCCGTTTGAGACCGTCTATACTAGGGCGCAGTCCCGCGAACGGTTTTCGAGGCGGGCTTCCTCCAGGGAGAGAAATTCATGAACAAGCCGGCAACTCTGGTCAGTCTCGTCGCGTGCCTCGCGCTCGCGCCCTCCGTCCCCTTGCACGCCGCTCCGCCGGCGAAGGCCGCCAAGGCCGCCAAGGCCGAGGCCAAGATGGACGCCAAGGCGGGGGGTGGATACCACGTCGCCAAGGAGATCGCGCTGGGCGGTGAGGGGGGCTGGGACTACCTGACCGTCGACTCCGTGGGTCGGCGGCTCTACGTCTCGCACTCGAACAAGGTCGAGGTGGTGGACGTCGACAGCGGCAAGGCGGTGGGGCAGGTGCAGAACCTTTCGGGGGTCCACGGCATCGCCGTGGCGAACGACCTCGGCCGCGGGTTCATCAGCAACGGCAAGAGCTCGACGGTGACGATCTTCGATCTCAAGACGCTCGCCACCCTGGGCGAGGTCAAGTCGACGGGCGAGAACCCCGACGCCATCCTCTACGATCCCTACTCCCACCAGGTCTTCGCCTTCAACGGCCGCTCCGGCGACGCGACCGTGATCGAGGGGAAGACCGGGAAGGTCGTGGGCACGATCAAGCTCGGCGGCAAACCAGAGTTCGCCACCACGGATCTGGCGGGGAAGGTCTTCGTCAACATCGAGGACAAGAGCGAGGTCGTGGAGCTCGGCGCCAAGGACCTGGCGGTCAAGGCCCGCTGGCCGCTGGCGCCCTGCACGGAGCCCTCCGGCATGGCGATCGACCGCAAGCACCACCGGCTGCTGGTCGGCTGCGACAACAAGATGGCGGCCGTCGTGAACACCGACAACGGCAAGGTGGTCACCACGGTCCCGATCGGCGCCGGGGTGGACGCCAATGGCTTCGATCCCGGCACGGGTCTCGGGTTCAGCTCGAACGGGGAGGGCACGCTGACCGTCATCCGCGAGGAGACGCCCGACCGCTTCACCGTGGCCGAGAACGTCCCCACCCGCAAGGGCGCGCGGACCATGGCGCTCGACGAGAAGACCCACACCGTCTACCTCGCCATCGCCCAGTACGGCCCGGCTCCCGCCGCCACCCCGGAGCAGCCGCGCCCCCGGCCGTCCATCGTGCCCAACACCTTCTCGATCCTCGTCGTCAGCAAGTAGGGGGGCATCCCGCGCCCCGGGCGGTCTTCACCGTCCGGGCGCGCCGGGCGCGTGGATCAGGCTCCCGTACCGCAGCGGCTGGCCGGTCTCCCAGGGACGGTAGCCGTTGCAGAAGTCGATCCGTTCGCCGAGCGGCGGGTGATCGGAGCGCCAGAGCTTGTAGAGCAGGCCGGGCCGGGGCACGCCCAGGTTCTGCTGCTGGAGCTTGGCGAAAGCCGTGGCGCAGTCGTGGTTGTCGCGCGTGATCTCGAGGCCGAAGCGGTCCGCCTCGTGCTCCACGTGGCGGCCGATCGCCAGCATGGCCGGGGAGAGCGCGAAGGCGACCAGGCTGAACAGCAGGAGCAGGAGCGGCGCCGACGCCACGTCCGACAGCTCGTGGAAGCCGAACCGGTCGCCGAAGCGCTCGATCATTCCCCCCGCCGTGAGATGGATCACCCACAGGCCGAAGAGGGTCAGGACGGAGCCCAGGGCGATGAGCTGGAAGGTGTGGCCGAGCACGTAGTGCCCCATCTCGTGCCCCATCACGAAGAGCACCTCCGGGGCATCGAGCCGGGTCAGGATGGTGTCCCAGAGGACGATCCGCTTGCTGTTGAGGAAGCCGGTGACATAGGCGTTGACGGTGTTGGTGTCGACGCTCTTGTTGACCTCGTAGACCCGGCTTCCCTCGATCCCCGCGCGGCCGGCGAGCGCCAGGATCCGGGTCTCCAGCGCCTTGTCCTTCATCGGCCCGAAGTCGTTGAACAGGGGCTCGATCCAGATCGGCGTGATGAAGAGGACGAAGACCAGTACGGGGATGGCGGCGAGCCCCGTGTACAGCCACCAGCGCCGCGGGCTCCGGCGCATCACCAGGTAGGGGAACCAGAGGGTGAGGGCTCCGAACAGGCCGGCGATCGCCAGCCCCTTCAGCGCGTCCGCCCACCACTTGGCCGCGGTCTGACTCGACAGGCCGTAGGCGTGCTCGCGGACGAACCCCGCGTACCAGGCGAGCGGCAGGTCGAGGAGGAAGGTGACCAGGACGAAGAGGAGGGCGTAGACGGCGGTGGTGAGGAACCCGTTGTCCGGGCCGATCTTGCGGGCCGCGTCGCGCATCCGGGACGAGAATCCGCTGAAGAGCAGGAGGGCCGGCACCAGCAGGCTCCACAGCGTGTCGACCGCCCAGAGCGCGTTGCCGCTGCGGTAGTAGCGCAGGGCCTTCTCGCTCGGGGCCGGCACCGGGACCGGAGCGGAGGAGGCGGCCGGGCCGGCCGAAGCGCCCGCCGGGACTTGCGCGGCGGCGAAGGGGGTCAGACTGAAAGCGAGAACGAGGATCAGGACGGCCGGAACGGCGATGCGCATCGGGTCTCTCCAGTCTTATCGACAAGGAGAGTACGCCGGAGCCGGGGGGAAGTTGCCGGCGCTCAGATCTCGAAGGCGAACACCGTGGCCTTGGACCGCGCCTTCCGGCGCAGCAGGCCCTCGAGGTGGAACGTCGTCTCCTCGATCATCACGACCGTGCCGCACTCCGGGCAGACGTCGGCCGGCACGTCATGGATGACGAGGGTCCGCTCGCGGTAGATCACCGAGTGGCTGATCGCCCGCGCCTCGTGCTCTCCGGTGCAGTCTGGGGTCTGGCATTTCATCGGGTCGTCTCCTCTCGATACTCGGTCCTGCTTTCTGGAACCTTTGTCAAAGCCTTTGCAATTCCAGGACCCGTCGATCTCGTAAGATGACGTGCCGTGACCGAGCCTTCCATCCTCTCCGTACCTCCCCCCTGGCGTCTGCGGGGGAGCGGCTACGTGTTCATCTTCACCTTCGAGCCCTGGTTTCTGCGCCGGGGGGGCTTTCTGCCGCCGGAGCTGGGGGAGGGGTTCGAGGGGCAGCTCGGTGTGCTGATGCTGGTCGACTACCTGTGGTCGCCGGTCGGTCCCTATCGCGAGCTGCTGTTCGCGGCCGGGCGGAACCTGCGCTGGCGCCATCATCTCTTCTCGATCACCCGCATCTACGTCTCGACCGAGGCGAGCGCCGTCAGCGGCCGGGAGAACTGGGGGATTCCGAAGCGGACCGCCGAGTTCGAGGTCGTGCCGGGGAAGGAGGGCGCCGAGCGGACCATCGTCCAGCGCGACCGTCTCGCCGAGGTGGACCTGACCGTGGCGCCCGGCCATGGCCTCCCCCTGCCCGCCGCCGGCCCCCTCGCGCCTCCCTCCTGGCGGACGATCACCCAGTTCCGGGACGGCCAGACCCTGCGGACCCGGCTGAGTGGCCGCGGCGTTCTGCGTCCCGCGAAGCTGCTCGACTTCCGCACCCTGCCCAAGGCCTTCCCGGACGTGAACCAGGGAAAGCTGGTGGCGGGGTTCGAGGTGCGGGATTTCCGGTTGGGGTTCCCGAAGCCGCGAATGAAATAGGGATCAAAGATCCTTGCGGATTCGCAGGTGCCCGGGAGAGATGACCGAGAAGGTCTCGAGCATCTCGGCCCCATGTTCTTTCAGAAAGGCTTCTACGATAAGAGCCTTTTTCTCGGGAGCCAGCCCGGCGAACCGGAGAAGGACGACGCCTCCACGGGCCTTTCCTTGACGGAAGATCAGCTCACCGAAATCCTTGTCGGCCGTAAGGAGAAGCGCTCCGGACTGGCTTGCCTGTTCCAGGACGAAAACGTCATCGATTCCCGGATCAAGCTCGGCAATATAGAGGACCTCGTACCCTTCTTGCCGCAGATGGACGACGATCTGGCGATCGATGCCCTCGTCGGCCAGTAATTTCACGCGGCCTCATTGGGAATCGGGTAGACCACGTCGGCTCGTAAGGCGCGGGCAGCGAACTCCAGAGCGGCAGAGATCGCTGCCCGGGTCAGCCGGGGGTGAGCGTCGAGGATCTGCTCCACGGTCTCACCGGCGGCGAGTTTTTCCAGGATGAGCTCGACCGTGATGCGGGTTCCGGCAACGACGGGTTTTCCCATCATGACGGCCGGATTGGATTCTATGGATGGCTTCGGCATGGTGGACTCTATTATAGCTCGCCTACCCCGGGGCGGAGTTCCGCTCCACGATGGGCCCAAAGTCCTTGGCGGCGTTCAGGGGAAGGATCATCGGCGTTCTTCATGTCCAAACTGTAGCGTATCCGCTACGCCGCCTCCTCCTCGATCTCCCGCTCCCGTTTGGGGAACATCCGCCGCACCAGCCCGCTCACCTTCTCGCGGCCCCGCAGGTCGTCGAAGATCGAGTAGAAGACCGGCGTCGCCAGCAGGGTCAGCAGCAGCGAGAGGCTCTGGCCGCCGATGACCACCACGGCGATCGCCCGCCGCTCCTCGGCGCCCGGGCCGGTGCCCACCGCCAGCGGGAGCATGCCGGCCACCAGGGCCAGGGTCGTCATCAGGATGGGCCGCAGCCGGTCGCGGTTGCCCTGGAGGATCGCCGCCAGGCGGTCCATGCCCTGCGCCCGCAGGTTGTTCATGTGATCGATCTGCAGGATGGCGTTCTTCTTCACCACCCCGAAGAGCACCAGGATCCCCAGCGCCGAGTAGAGGTTCAGCGTGTTGTGGGTGGCCCACAGCGACAGCATGGCGAACGGCACCGCCAGCGGCAGCGACAGCAGGATGGTCAGCGGATGGACCACGCTCTCGAACTGCGAGGCGAGGATCATGTACATGAAGATGATCGACAGCGTCAGCGCCCAGATGAACTCGCGGTAGGTGCGCGCCAGCTCGCGGCCGCGGCCGCCGACCGCGGTGGAGTAGGTGGGCGGCAGGTTCATCTCCTTAACCGCCTTCTGCAAGGCCTCCAGCCGGTCCGCCAGGGCATAGCCCGGGGCGACGCCGGCGCGCAGGCTCACCTGCCGCTGGCGGTCCAGGCGGTCGACGCGGGAGGCCGTGGTCTCCTGCTTGAGAGAGACGAGGTTGCCGAGCTGGTAGAGCTTGCCCCCGCGGCCCGGGACGTAGAGGCCCTGGATCGTCTTGGGATCGTTGCGCGCCCCCTCCGAAAGCCGGAGCTGGACGTCGTAGTCGTCGTTGATCCCCGGATCGTGGAAGCGGGAGACCTGCTGGTCACCGCCGACCATGAGCTGCAGGGCGTCGCCGATGTCCGACATGTCGACGCCCAGGGCGGCGGCGCGGTCGCGGTTCACCTGTACCCGCAGCTCGGGCCGGTCGAGCTTCAGCGTGGTGTCGGCGTCGACGATGCCGCCCAGCTCCTTGGACTTCAGGCGCAGTTGCTCGGCGTAGCCGGCGAGCGCCTGGAGGTCCGGGCCGCGCAGGGCGAAATCGATGTCCCAGTTGCCGCCGCCGATGTTGAACGACGGCAGGTTGCGCACCCCGCAGCGCAGGTCCTTGAACCGGGCGAGGCGCGAGCGGACCTCCGTCATCACGTCCCGCTGGCTGTAGTTGTCGCGGAAGGCGGCGCCGGGGTCGAGGTGGGCCAGGCCGCCGAAGAAGCGGGTGATCGAGAACTTGCGCTCCCCGCTCGGCACCATGCGCACGAAGACGTTCCCCTGGTTGACGCCGCCCAGGAAGCCGCCGCCCGCCGTGGCCAGCACGCTGCGGATGCCGTGGACCTGGCGCACCTCGGCCTCGAGCGCCCGCATGGCCTCGTCCATGCCGGAGAGGCTCGTCCCCTCGGGCGCGTTGACGCTGATCTCGAACTCCGACTCGTCGACGTCGCTCGGGATGTACTCCACTTTCACCAGCTTGAACAGCGGGATCGAGGTGAGCATGACCCCGAGGCAGACCAGGGCCGCCACCCGCCGGTGGGCCAGGGTGAACCGCAGCAGCCGCTCGTAGCCATGGTCGAGCCGGGCGTAGAAGCCCTGGCGCGAGCGGGCCGCGCCGCTCGAAGGGTGACTGTCTTCTCCGTCTTCTCCGTTATGACCGCCGTGCCCCGAGGCGGCGTCCTCGGCGCGCAGCATGCGGGCGCTCATCATCGGCGTCAGCGTGAAGGAGACCAGCAGCGAGACCAGCACCGCCGCCGCCGCCGTCAGGCCGAACTGGTAGAGGAAGCGTCCGGAGATGCTCGACATGAAGGAGACCGGCACGAAGATCACCACCAGCGACAGCGTGGTCGCCAGCACCGCGAGGCCGATCTCCTGGGTCGCCTTCTTCGCCGCCTCGAACGATCCCATCTTCTTCTCCTCGATGAAGCGGAAGATGTTCTCGAGCACCACGATGGCGTCGTCGATCACCACGCCCACCATCAGCACCAGGGCCAGCATGGTGACGCTGTTGAGGGTGAAGTCGAGCGCCTTCATCATGCCGAAGGTGGCGATGACCGAGGTGGGGATCGCCACCGCGGCGATCACCGTCGAGCGCCAGCTCCGCATGAAGGCGAACACCACCAGCGAGGCGAAGATGCTGCCCAGGATCAGGTGCAGGTTGATCTCGTGGAGGGCGGCGTAGATGTAGCTCGACTGGTCGCGGATGACCTCCAGCTTGAGGTCCGGCGGCAACTGGGCCTGGACCCGCGCCAGCGCCTCCTTGGCGCCGTTGATCACCTCGACCGTGTTGGCCCCCGACTGGCGGAGGATCTCGAGGCTGACGGTCGGCACGCCGTCGAGCCGGGCGATCGAGCGCTGCTCCTTGGTGCCGTCCTCCGAAGAGCCCAGATCGCGCACCCGCACCGGCTGGCCGTTGATCGTGGCCACCACCAGGTCGTTGAACTCCTCCGAAGTCTGGAAGCGGCCCATGGTGCGCAGCGTCTGCTCGCGGGCGCCGGAGGTGACGTTGCCGCCCGGCGCCTCGGCGTTCTGCCGCACCATGGCCTGGCGCACGGCGGTGATCGGGATGTTGAAGGCCGCCAGCCGGTCGGGATCGATCCAGATGTTGATCGCCCGCTGAAGGCCGCCGACGAGGTTCACCTGGCCGACGCCGGGGGCGCGCTCGAGCTGGATCTTGATGATCTTGTCGGCGTACTCGGTCAGCTCGCGCAGGGAGCGGTTGCCCGCCAGAGCCACCGCCATCACCGGCGAGCTGTCGTTGTTGAACTTGGAGATCACCGGCGGCTGGGTGGCCAGCGGCAGGTTGCGGATGACCCCGGCGACGCGGTCGCGGAGATCCTGGGCGGCGGTGTCGATGTTGCGGTTGAGGTTGAAGGTGGCGATGACGAAGGAGGTGGTGCCGGAGGAGACGGAGCGCAGCTCCTCGATCCCCTCGACGGTGTTGACCGCCTCCTCGATCTTCTGCGAGATCTCGGCCTCGGTCTCCTCGGTGGAGGAGCCGGGGAGCGTGGTGCGCACCGAGACGGTGGGGAGGTCGACCGAAGGGAAGCGGTCCACCCCCAGCCGGCCGTAGCTCGCGGCGCCCACCACGACCAGGGCGAGGATGATCATGGCCGCGAACACCGGCCGGCGGATACAGATGTCGGCGAGCTTCTGCACTACGACTCCCTCAGGGCACTCTTACGGGACAACCCGCACGGACTCGCCGGTGACGATGTTGCCGGGCTGGACCACCACCGAGTCCCCCGGCTTGATGCCGTCCACGATCTCCACCTGGTCGCCGGCGTGGCGGCCGGTGCGGACCTTCTTCTCGACCGCCTTGCCGCCCTCGACGCCGACCACCTTCTGGATGCCGGCGAAGGTGACGATCGAGGAGGCGGGGACGAGCACCGCCGTGTCGCCGGCCTGGACGACGATCTCGGCGCGGGCAAAGGCGCCCGGCCGCAGGCTGCCATCGGCGTTGGGCACCTCGGCCTCCACCATCAGGGTGCGGTTGTCCTCGCTGATCGCCGGGCTGATGCGGGCGACGCGCCCGGTGTGCTTCGCGGGGTCCCCCTCGACGGTGAGCGCCACTGGCTGGCCGGTGCGGATGCCCGCCGTCTCGCGCTCCGGCACGGCGAGCCGCAGCCGCAGGGGGTGGACCCGCACCAGCACGGCGACCGGCGCGCCGGCCGCCAGATAGTCGCCGGCATTGACCAGCCGCTCGCGGATGGCGCCCTCGAACGGCGCGGTGAGCACCGAGTCGGCGAGCTGCTGCTGGGCGATGGCGAGCTCGCTGCGGCGCTGGGAGAGCAGGGCCTGGCGGGTGCGGGCGGTCTCGGTGGCCTCCTGGTACCGCCCGTCCGCGACGCCGAAGTTGGCCTCGGCGGTATCCAGGTCCGAGCGGGGGATGAGCTTCTCCTCGAACAGCCGCGCCATGCGGTCGCGGTTGAGCTGGGCCTGCTTCAGGGTCGCCGCGGCCTGCTTGACGCCGGCGGTCTGCGCGGTGTCCACCGCGTCGTTGGTGCCGTCGGGAGCGAGGCCGAGCTGGGTGCGCGCCTGCTGCAGGGCGGTTTCGGCCTGGCGGACCTTGAGCTCGAAGTCGGTGGGCGAGAGCCGGGCGACCACCTGGCCGCGCCGCACGGGCGAGCCGATGTCCACCAGCAGCCGGTCGAGCCGGCCGGCGATCTTGAAGCCGAGTTGGGTCTGCTCGGCGGCGGCGAGGGTCCCCGAGACGTCGACCGTCCGCGCCAGCCGCCCCTCCTCGGCCTTCGCCAGCCGCACCTCGCGGGCCGGGCCTTTCCCTTCCGGGCCCCCGGAGCCGTCCTTCGCCGCCTTCTGGCCTCCGGCGGCCGCGGGGTCCCCTCCGCAGCCGGCTGCCAGCGCCGAGAGAGCGAGGATCGGCGTTATCAACTTCAGGAGCTTCATAGACATGGTTCTCCCCGGGATTCTCTGCGGAGGGCAGAGGGAAGAGGTACGCTGCCGCACTTCCAGAGTTTCAACCTGGAGACCCCGGCGGAGATTCCAGTCCTAGTAGAAGCTCTTCCTGGAAATTCCGGCCTGCCCGTTCCAGGTCCCCGCTCAAGTCGAAGGCCAGGCTCCGGACGCGGATCTCGCCTACCTGGACTTTGAACGGCCGGATCTGGGAGGAGGGGTATACCAGCACGGCCTCCCGGCAACCCTTCGCCACCGCATAGGCGATCACCTGCTGGACGTCGGCAGCCGAAGGAACAGGAGCGGCCTTGTACTTGGTGTCGAGCACGCAGGCCGCCTCCGAACCGTCCTGCTGGTAAAGCACGAGATCGATGGAGAACTCCAATTCCTTCCCGAGGAGGACCTTCTCCTGAGCGCGGACCGTGAAACCGGGTGAGAGGTGGCTCCGGAGCCATTCCGCTACGAACAGCTCGAAGAGGCTCGCCATGTCCACGAGGAAAGGAAGGCTCTGGCCATCCCCCCGCTCCTGGCTGGGGCCCGACTGTTCGAGAAGGAAGCGGCAGAGTACGTGGAGCGGGCGGTAGTCGTCGTTGAGACGGGTATACACGCGGCCGTCGCAAACCTTGGGGCTCACTGGAAGGGCCGTCGTCAGCCCTTGGATGCAGCGAAGCGCGCTACGAACCGAGCCGAGGACCTCCTCCCGCCGACAGGCCGCGGTCCGCAAGATCCGCGAGAGAGTCCAGGCGAGGATCTGATTGTCCTCGATGTCCGCGGTGTGCTCCTGGAACTGGCAATCCAGCCGGACCTCCCAGGGTGCGCGGAGGGCGCGTTGCATATCCAGCCGTCCCCGCAGGAAGGGCAAACGGTCCTCGTGGGAGAGGTATTCGCGATGAAAGCCCTTTCTCGCCCGGTCGAGCACTCTTCGGGCGAGCACGTGGGCCAAGTGCTCGTAAAATTCTTCCAAAGAGTTGCAGTCCATCAGGCCAGGGAGGAATTCGAAACCTTTCAGACGATAGGCGTACTCCAGCATCCCGAAGAGATTCGCCAGGGGCACCTTGGGCTGAAGGCGCAGGCCGAGGTCGCGAGTGACCGGCAGAAAGCCGACCCAGCCCTGGCAACTCAGCTCCCACTGCCCCTCCGTCCTGGGAGAGGGGAACTCGACGGAGATCCGCGTGCGATGCTTCTGCCAGAGGATCTCCCCTTCCTCGTTCGTCAAGGCATCGCCATGAAGGCGGACCCGCTCGTGCTCCCGCAAGTCGTGGACGCGCGGGAGACTGCTCATATCCCGAGCTCGCTCCGGACCTGCTCCCAGCGGAATCTCGCAGATTTCTCTCGTTGATCGAAGAAGTATTCCTCCAGGTAGGGATAGATCTCCATCGTCCAGATGTCTTCGAGATTTCCGTCCAGATCCTTGTCCAGGAAGAAGGTGATGCCGATCTCGTAGTGCGGGTTCCCGATCTCCCTGTTCACCCGCTTCAGCAGATCGATCAGCGAGTCCACGGGCATGCTCGTTCCAGCGTGGAAGTTGCTGAGGACGTCGAAGTTGGGGCTCAGCTCGATAAACGCGAACCGCCGCCGGAACGCATGATCCACGAGGGCAATCGAACGATCGGCGGTGTTCATCGTCCCCAGAATGCGCACGTTTTCCGGGATGGAGAAGCTCCGTCCGGCCGCGAGGGGAATAGTCTCGTCACGGTATTCCAGGAGGTACATCAGCTTTCCGAAGACGCGGGAGAGGTTGGCGCGGTTGATCTCGTCGATGATGAGGACGCAGGTGTCCTCGCGTTCGGCGGCTCTGTCGCAGAAATCCAGGAACCGTCCCTTTTTCAAGGGATAGTCGAGCCCACCCTCCGGGAGCGGCTCCGGCCGGATGCCTTGGATGAACTCCTCATAGCTGTAGCTGGGGTGGAACTGGACCAGCTCCGAGAAACCGTCTCCGCCGCCGATCAGGTACTGGGCAAGCTCCCGGGCCGTATGCGTTTTGCCCGTTCCCGGAGGACCGTAGAGAATCGCCTGACCCTTGCGATGAATGGAGCGGACCCAACGTTCGAGCGTAGCTTCATCGCATCCCGTCTTGGCCGAGCATTTGGCAAGAGAGTAGGGAGGCTGGCTCTCCCGCTCGAAGCTTTCCTCTTCCTCGCCTAGGTACTTGTAGATTTCAGGTAACAGATCGTCCGAAATGGCGAGCAGGACGAGGGGGAAGAGCTTCTTGTGAATACTGACGATTTCCGCTATTAGTCTCTCCCGGTCCAAGCGAAGGAGATCGTCCCGGAGATACACTGCTTCAACATCCAATCCTTCTTGTGCGGGGCCTCGCAGCCAGTCCTGCCATGAGACATTGGATTTGACGGTAAACTTGCCAGTTGACAGATCTGTGAATTGGTCCCTTGCGCCGAAGATGAGCCGGTGATCCGAGAGAGAGCTACCCAGAAGACGGCTAAGCGGGTCGTGCCAGCGGGAGATATTCCGTAAGAAGAGCGGAAGCTTCTCGCTGGCGCCTATATGGAACCTCGCTTCGAGACGGTCGTGATTGACCCAGAGCGAGAGCTGGGGATCTCGCGTTCGACTACCTCCCTTCGGATAGAAGGCACCCCAATAGAAAGGCCAGGCGCCGCCTTTACCGTAATCCTTCTTGAGAAATCGGCTGAAAAGATTCCTCTCGGATTCCATTACCCGTCGAATAGATTCGGGCAAATTCGCTGCGACGTCGTGGAACAGCCGCTGGAAAGGTTCCTCGATAAGATTTTTAAAATTCTCCTTGTGCTCGAGATAGAATGCTTGTGTCGGCTCTTCCTGCAACTGCGCAAGGAGGGCAAATGCTGGTGCAGAGAAGATAGCCGATATAGGTTGGATCGGATTGGTGGGAACGACAGTTTCGGCGGCGGCGGATTCCTGAAGTGCCCGGCCGCACACCCATAAAACGCTCTGGATATCGACCATGTCGCGGGGCCTGTACTCCGCCAACATACCCATGGCGCTCTGGGCAATATCGCGGATCAGCGCGTACTTGGAAGGCGTTACAGTTGCTCGGATCTTGTCGTTGATTCCGAACAGCCTCAAAAACACCTCGGTCGCCTCAGGCTTTACGAAAATCTCGCTCTCTGGATGGCAGATGAAGAGGAAATAGGTCGGGAACGTCCACTTGCTCGGGAGGCCTACCTGTTTCACCCATGTAAGATAGTGGCCGAGCCTTTCCGGAGAGTCACCCTTCCCATAAAGGAGCTTGAACATAGCCGAGCAGAAACCACGCTTTTCCGAGGTTAGCCGATAGAGAATGTTGAGATCACCCTTATTGGGAATGGACTGATAAAGGAGGTTGTTGTCCTTTCCGATCACCTCTAGTCGCCGGATGAATTCTGCGTACTGCTCCTCGGCCAAGAGACGCCGCAATTCGCTCTTAGCCAGAACTCGCCGGGCTTTGTCGATCGTTGCCTGCTTGTAACCGATCTCGTCCTTATAGAAGACAGGGTGATCAAAACCGTTCCAGCCAGGATAATGAGAGCGGAGGAGCCGGAGCATCTTCTCGACCGGAGAGCTCTTAAGCGGCTCACCGCCAGCCCCTTCATGCTCAGGTTCCGGAATAGGTTGGCTCAAGAACTGGCTCATATAGGCGAGGGCTCCCGGCGAGTGTGACTGCCGATAAATGGTCTTCCGGACCTGCGTGGCTGCCCGGGCGATCGCGTGCAGGTGGGAGCTTGAAAGAGACGGCCACTCGGCCACGAGCTTCGCCGGCGGCAGGGCCCGCAAAATCACCCCCTCGATGGCACGGAAGTTCTCGTCGCCGTGGTGCCGCGAAGCAGCCTCGAGGATCAGATTCGTCATTTCGCGCTTCAAGGTGAACGCCAGAATCCGCCCCACATTCAGTCGCAAATATTCTTGACGCACTCCAAGAGTCAGGCTCCAGGATCCGGGATTCGACCGGTGAGCCTCCTCGATCGACTTGGCGAGAATCGAGAGGAGATTCCGACGGAGGTACGGGTCTGGGAAGAGCTCTTCCAGGAAGCGGCCGGTGGCCTCGGGATCTCTCCGGTCAAAGGCCGGATCGGACGGACGTGGAGAATCGGGTACTGCGGGCACAGCTTGCTCCTCCGGGTTGAGCGCGTTTGGCGTGTACTTTAACTGTGCTGAAACATCTTTTCAAACCGGAGAGTCGCCGAAGCTGGAAAGTGTGGCCTGGGCGACCGGACCGGCCAGTAGGGCCGAGGTGGCGTTCAGTAGCCCTGGCCGACCGGCCGCACCCCGTCGCCCGACTCCTGGAAGGGGCCGCTAGTGGAGGCGCCGGACTGGAAGGTAGACTTGGTGCGCTACGATGAGAAGAAGAAGACCAGCATCGTAAATAAGGAGACGACATCATGCGGATCGGAATCATCGGAGCGGGGAGCGTGGGCGGGACCCTGGGGCGCGGCTGGGCGCGCGCCGGGCACGAGGTGACGTTCGGCGTCCGGAACGCCGCGGACCCGAAGTCGGCGAAGCTGGGCGAGGAGACGGGGGCGAAGGTCGCCTCCGTGCCCGAGGCCGCGGCCTTTGGCGAGGTGGTGGTGTTCGCCACCCCCTGGGAGGCCACCCAGGAGGCGGTGAAGAACGCCGGCGACCTGGCGGGGAAGATCGTCTTCGACTGCACCAACCCGCTCGCCCCGCAGCTCGCCGGGCTGACCCACGGCTTCGAGACCTCGGGCGGCGAGCAGGTCGCCTCCTGGGCGCCGGGCGCCCGGGTGGTCAAGATCTTCAACACGATCGGCGCCAACAACATGGCCGATCCGGACTTCCACGGCGTCGCGGCATCCATGTTCTACTGCGGCGACGATGCCGAAGCCAAGGCCGCCGGAGCCCGGCTGGCGGCGGATCTCGGGTTCGATCCCGTCGATGCCGGCGCTCTCGACCAGGCCCGCCTGCTGGAACCGCTCGCCTTGCTGTGGATCCGCCTGGCCTACGTCCAGAAGATGGGGCGCGACATCGGATTCAAGTTGATGAAGCGGTAGATCCCCGGCGGTCTCCACCTTGCCGGTGTGCGGAGTGCGACCCGGGGGGCAACAACTCGGACCCATGGGTCAGAGAACGCGGCCTACAGGTCAACAACTCGGGCCCGCAGGTCAAAGAACGTAGCCCAGGGGTCAACAACTTGGACCCATGGGTCAGAGAACGCGACCCACAGGTCAACAACTCGGACCCAAAGGTCAAAGAACGCGACCCACAGGTCAACAACCCGGACCCACAGGTCAAAGAACACGACCCAGAGGTCAACAACTCGGACCCATGGGTCAGAGAACGTGACCCAGAGGTCAACAAACGCAAATCTTGGGTCCAAAGACCGGCGAACGCCGGCCGCCCGCCGGCTTCCCGGGTCGCCTTCTCCACGCCCCAGGTCGGAAGATACAATCCCCGGGTCCACAAGGAGCCAATCCATGAACGTCCAGGAAACGCTCGACACCCTGAAGGCGCTGGGCACCGAGCAGAACCGCAAGATCTTCCGCCGCCACGGAGCGGGGGAGGACGTCTACGGCGTCAGCTTCGCCGCCCTGAAGGACCTCAAGAAGAAGATCAAGACCGATCACGAGCTGGCCGTGGCGCTCTGGAACACCGGCAACCACGACGCCCGCATGCTCTCGGCGATGATCGCCGATCCCCAGCGCCTCGACGCCAGGACGCTCGACGCCTGGGCGGCGGGGCTCCGCAACTACGTGGAGATGGACGCCCTGGGCGGTCTCGCGGCGAAGGCGCCGCACGCCCGCGAGACGATGACCCGCTGGATCGCCTCCGATAGCGAATGGGTCGGCTCCGCCGGCTGGAAGGTCCTCGCCCACGTCGCGCTGGACGGCGGCGGCCCGCCCGACGAGTATTTCGAGAGGTATCTTTCCACGATCGAGAGCGACATCCGCGACAGCCCGAATCGCATCCGCCACGAGATGAACGGCGCGCTGATCGCCATCGGTCTCCGCAGCCCCGCGCTGGAGGAGAAGGCCCTGGCCGCCGCCGCCCGGATCGGCAAGGTGGAGGTCGACCACGGCGAGACCGGCTGCAAGACGCCGGACGCGGCGGGGTACATCGAGAAGGTGAAGGCGCGGAAGAAGCGCTAGGAGCTAAGAGAAGATCTCGTCGATCGCCGGCTCGAAGCCGGGCAGGACCTCGGAACGAGCGCGCTCGCCGGGGCCGAATTTCCCCAGCAGCTCGTAGGCGCCGTCCCGCAGGACGAAGACCTCGATCGCGCGCGCCTTGGGATCGGCGACCCAGTACTCCCGGACTCCGGCCTCGGCGTAGAGCTGGAACTTGTCGCGGCGGTCGGTGAGCCAGTTGGAGGGGGAGAGGACCTCGAGGACGAGATCCGGCGCTCCGTCCACGAAGTTCTCGTGGATGATCGCGATCCTCTCCCGCGAGATGAAGACCACGTCCGGCTGCACCGGGCTCGCCAGGCCGCCGGGGAGGAGGATGTCGATCGGCGCCAGGCCGACCTCGCCGAGATTCCGTTCATGCAGGTAGAGCTTGAGGAGAAATCCGAAGCTCAGAACGGCCTGCTGATGTCCCCAGCTTGGCGCCGGCGTCATGCGGAGATCTCCTCTCAGCACCTCATAGCGCCATCCGTCATCCGGCAGGCGGCGGTAATCCTCATAGGTCCATTCGCCCTGGTCCGGAAGGACTTCAGGCGGGGTGACGGAGGTTCTGGCAAGGACCCGGGAAGCCATGGCGAGGACCATCGTAGGGTGGTGGGAATGGGGTGTCAACGCGATCAGGCTCCTCCTACGGGTTCCTCCTGCCCTGGTTTCAAGATAGCCATTGGCGAATTCCCTGTCTTGCCTGTACAATCTACCGTCGTAGCCGTTTAAGTTTTTGCAGTAACTAAGTTGCCGAGGAGAGGCCCCTTCTGACCGCCTCCTCCTCCCGGCCAAGCTGGAAGAGGCTCTCTCCTTTTCATGGGAGGAGGGAACCGGGTTTCGCTGTCGGGGGACCCGGGCCAGCCGCGCCGTATGAGAGAACGCGTCGTGATCGTCGATGATGAGCCCGCCATCCGGGCTCTCCTCACGTCCTATCTGGCCTCCCTGCCGCTGGACTGCCGGCCGGCGAAGGACGCCGCCGAGGCCCTGGCGCTCGCCGCGGAGGAGCCCCGGCCGTCGCTGGTGCTGTCGGACATCGAGATGCCCGGCGTCTCGGGAGTCGAGCTGCTGCAGCGCCTCAAGGCACTGGACGAGACGATCCAGGTGGTAATGGTCACCGGCGTCCAGCAGATGGCGACCGTCCGCCAGTGCGTGCGCGCCGGGGCCTACGACTACATCACCAAGCCCTTCGAGGCCGACGACCTGCTCGCCACCGTCGAGCGGGCGGTCGAGCGGGCGCGGCTGATCCGCGAGAACGACGACTACCGCAAGAACCTCGAGCGGATGGTCAAGGAGCAGACGGTCGAGATCCGCCAGACCCGCGACATCGCTCTGCTCACCCTCGCCCGCCTGGCCGAATCGCGCGACCACGAGACCGGCCGTCACCTGGAGCGCATGGCCGAGTACAGCCGGCTCCTCGCCCAGGCGGCGAGCCGCGAGCCCGCCCTGGGGCTGGGCAAGATCACCAGCGAGTTCGTCGAGCATCTCTACAAGTCGAGCCCGCTGCACGACATCGGCAAGGTGGGCATCCCGGACGCCATCCTGCGCAAGCCCGGCCCTCTGGAGCCCGAGGAGATGACGGTGATGCGGCGCCACCCGGAGATCGGCGGCGACACGCTGCGCGACGTCATCGAGCGCTACGAAGGGCACCGGTTCCTTCGCATGGGGATGGAAATCGCCTATTGTCATCACGAGCGCTGGGACGGCTCGGGGTATCCGCGCGGGCTGTCGGGAGACCGCATCCCGCTCGCCGCGCGGATTGTCACCGTCGCGGACGTCTACGACACGATTACCAGCAGCCGGTCCTACAAGATCGCCTTCGACCATGAAGAGGCGGTGCGCCGGATCGCGCTGGACCGCGGCACGCACTTCGATCCGGTGCTGGTGGACATCTTCCTCCGCTGCCACGGGGAGTTCGCCGAGATCCACCGGCGGCTCGCCGACCAGGCGCGGGAGAACCCGGGCGACGACGTCTGAGTCCGACGCCCGCTGAGAAGGGGATGGGGATGATCGCAGAAGATCCCGTCCGGGAGCCGCTCCTGGACAAGCCCGCGCCATGGGAGGCGGGGCGCTCGAACGAGGAGCGCCGGTCCCCCCGGCGCCGCACGCTCGCCGCCGTCCGCATCCTGGAGGGGCCGGACCTCGGCCAGGAGATCGTGGCGACCGACCTCTCGGCCGACGGCGCCTTTCTGCGCTCGCCGGCCGCCGTGGCCCCGGACGTGCGGCTCCGCCTGTCGCTCGAGATCCCCACCGATCCCCGGCCGATCGCGGTGACCGCCCGCGCCGTGCGCTCCTCGCACGAGGGGATCGGCGTGCGCTTCGAGGAGGTCTCGGCGCGCGACCGCGCCCGCCTGCGCGCCCACGCCGGCTTCTACGAGATGGACGAGGCGATCGTCCGCGTCCAGCGGGCACTGGGCGATCTCGTCCCCGGCAACCTGCTGCCGCTCGGCGAGCCGTCCGAGATCCGCACCATCCTCCAGGGCCTGGTCGAGCGGCGGCTGGCGATGACCGCCATCCGGCCCGGCCGCGGCTTCGAGCCGGTGGAGTGCCGGGCGGTGGCCTACGCGCCCGCCGGTCCGCACGGCGCCTCGCTGCGGCTCGACCTCCCGCCGGCGTCCTCCGGCAAGAAGACGCGCGTCCTCTACCTCGCCTTCTCCGATCCGCCGCTCTTCTATGCCCTGGAAGGGATCGTGCTGGCGCCCGAGGCCGGGGGGATGGCGCCGGGAGCCGCGGGGACCGAGGTGATGATCCCCGAGCGCATCTACCTGACCGAGCGGCGGGCCGAGCGGCGCGCAAGCCTGCGCTCGGCCTTCTGCGATCTCGCCGCGCCCCACCTGCCGGGCGGCCGGCTGCGGCTGCCGGTGATGGACCTGGGGGAGGGGGGCGCCTCGGTCCGCCTGGAGGCCGCCGCGGCGCTGGTGCCCGGGGCGCGGCTGCCCGCCTTCACCCTGGAATCGGAGGGGTCGCGCCGGGAGATCCCCGGCGCCACGGTGCGCTATCTCTCGGCGCTCGACGGCGGCGGCGTGCGCGCCGGCCTGCGCTTCGACGAGGGGGAGGCGGAGCGCGACAGCTTCCGCGATCTCCAGCACCACGCCGTCCGCGGCGGCCTCGCGGCGCGGCTCACCCGCACCGTCTCGCTGCTCGGCGGCAAGGTGGCGGCCCTGGTGCGCCGCCCCCACCGCGCCGACGAGGGGGGCGTCGAGGTGGTGCGCTACAAGAACCGCCGCGGCGACCTGGTGGCGGCGATCGTCGACGCCAACTTCGACACCTCCGACCCCGCCGTGCGGCCGGACGTGGCGGTGGTGATCGCGCCGGCGATCCTCAAGCGCAAGGAGGTCTTCGCCCTGCTCGCCCGCACCCTCCTCGACGACCTCGACCGCGACGGCCGCAAGGCCGTGGTGCTGCGCTTCGACGCCAGCTACATCGCCGGGGAGAGCGCCATGGACGCCCGGCTGGCCGCGGAGGGGCGCCCCTACTACAACTGGACCTTCGGCCACCTGGGGGACGACACCGCGGCGTCGCTGCGCTATCTCCAGCGGCGGTTCCGGCCGGCCAAGCGGACGCTGGTCAGCGTGTCGCTGTCGGCGATCCCCGCCCGCAAGGCGATCCTCGCCTGCGAGGCGGAGGCGCCGGTCGACCTCTGGATCGCCCCCTTCGGCTGCCCCGACGCCCAGGACGTGCTGCGCAACTACCTCGCCGGGCTGGACCTCTTCGAGGTCTACCGCAAGGGGGAGGGGCCGGAGACGATCCTGATCCACGGCCGGCCGATCCGCGGCAGCTCGCTCTACGGCCAGGCCATGGAGGCGGGGCTCGCCTTCCTGGAGGACGCGCGCAAAGACCTCTCCCGCATCGCCGCGCCGGTGGTCTGGATCCTCGGCACCTACGACTGCTGGGTGACCCGCTCGCGGGTGCGGGCGATGCTCGACGCCCCGGGGGGCGGCGTGCGCGAGGTGTTCGAGTGCGCCACCGGGCACGTGCTGAAGAGCGGCGGCGAGGCGATCGAGCTGTTCAAGCTGGTGGCCGAATCGATCTCCAAGCACCTGTTCGGCGTCGACCGGCCGGCGCGCGAGCCCAACCTGGCGCGCTTCGCCCGCCAGAGCGAGGCCGAGTGGGGAAGGGTGCGGCGCCAGGAGCTGGACGACGCCGAGGGGTTCTGGAAAGAGCACCTGTTCGGCGCGCCCGGCGACGAGGTCGGCTACGACGTCTTCCTGGAGCACCCCGAGTACCCCCGCTTCCTCGCCCGCCAGGTCGAGCTGCTCGATCCGCGCCCGGGCGAGCATCTGGCCGACTTCGGGTGCGGCACCGGCAACCTCGCCCTCGCCATGCTGGAGGCGGGGATGGCGGAAGGGGAGCGCGGCGTCCCGGCCTCGCTCACCTTCCTCGACCTGGTGCCGGAGGGGGTGGAGCGGACGCGCCAGAAGGTGCTCGCCGCCTGCGCCGAGCGGGGGATCCCGGCGCCCGAGCTGCGCGGGGTGGTGGCGGACCTCGAGGTGTCGCGCTTCGCGGCGATCGCCGATTTCCTGGAGGGGCGCCTGTGGGGGGTCGAGGGGCTGGTCCACCGGGTCGAAGGGCTGCCGTTCGCCACCGCCCACAAGCTCGCCGCCGCCTACGGCCGGGAGCTGCACGCCCTGCTGCGGGGGGAGCCGGCGGAGCCCGGCCGGGTGCGGGCGATCTGCCCGGCGCTCGACGACCGGGAGGTGGAGATCGCCCTGGAGATCGGCCGCGCCGCCCGCTTCCTGCAGGGCCGCACGGTACCGGAGGACCTGCGCCCCGGCGCGCCCGCCGACCAGCAAGCCCGCACGGCGCGGCACCTGCGCCTGCGCCATCTGCACTTCGGCGACTCGACGCCGCGGCTGCGGCTCGACCTTCCCGACGGCTGCTTCGACCGCATCGGCTCCTCGCTCGTGCTGCCCTATCTCTACGATCCGCTGGCCAGCCTGCGCGAGATGCACCGGCTGCTCAAACCCGGGGGGACGCTGGTGATCTCCTCGATCTGCCCGAACTTCGATCCCTCGAAGCTCTACACCGAGGGGGCCGAGATCCTCGTCCGCCAGGCCGAGGCGGGGGACGCGGCGGCGGCCCGCAAGCTGGAGGCCCTGCGCCACTTCGCCAACTCGATCAGCCGGCTGATCGAGCTGGAGGAGGACGGCCGCTTCCGCTTCCTCGACGCCGCGGCGCTCGAGGCCCTGCTCGCCGAGGCGGGCTTCTCGCGGGTGCACTGCTTCCAGGCGCTCGGATCGCCGCCGACGGCGGTGGTGGCCCGGGCGGAGAAGTAGGTGCCCCACTCCCCCCGGATCCCCGGCTTCGAGGCGACCTTCCGCGCCGAGAACCGGCGGCTGTTCGTCGAGCGCGCCCGCTTCCTGCTCTGGGCGGCGCTGGCGCTCTTCCCGGCCTTCTGGCTGCTCGACCTCGCGGTAGCCCGCGAGCAGGCGGTCTACTTCCTCTTCATCCGCCTCGCCGTGGCCGGCGTCTACCTGGGCGGCATCGCCGCCGTCCGCTCGCGGCGGGCCGAGCGGCTGGCGCAGCCCTTCGTCATGGCCGGCGCCCTGGCCTCCGCCGCCGGCATCTCGCTGATGTCCTCCCTGCTCGGCGGGTACACCAGCAACTACTTCGCGGGCAACATCATCGTCATCTTCGTCATCGGCGTCTTCCTCCCCTGGGAGCCGGCGGCGGTGGCGGTCCTCTGCGGGCTGATCGTGGCGACCGACCTGGCGGTCAACCTGATGGTCTACGGCCCCTCGCGGGCGATGATCGGGCCGCTCTTCTTCCTCCTGGGATCGAGCGTGTTCACCGCTCTCGCCACCGTGTCGAGCCGGCGGACCCAGCGGCGCGACCTCTCGCTGCGGCTGCGCCTGGAGAAGGCGAACGAGGACCTCAAGGAGCTCGACGAGGCCAAGACCCGCTTCTTCGCCAACGTCAGCCACGAGCTGCGCACCCCCCTGACGCTCCTCCTGGGGCCGCTCGAGACCCTGCTCGGCGAGGAGGAGGAGGGGGAGGTCCGGGTGCTGCTCGAATCGATGGAGGCCAACGCCCGGCGCCTGCTGCGGCAGGTCAACGCCCTGCTCGACGGCGCCAAGCTCGAAAGCGGCCGGCTTCGCCTGGAGCCGGTGGCGGGCAACCTGGGGGAGCTGCTCGCCGAGCTCGTCGAGGCGGCGGCGCCGCTCGCCCAGCGGCGGGGCCTCCGCCTGCGGACGGAGGGTCTGGACGCGGTCCCCGACTCGCTGTTCGATCCGGAGAAGACCGAGATCATCGCCGCCAACCTGGTGTCGAACGCCCTCAAGTTCACCCCCCCGGGAGGCGCGGTGACGGTGCGGGCGGCGGTGGAGGAGGACGGCATCTTCTTCGAGGTCGAGGACGACGGCCCCGGCATCCCCGCGGACGAGCTCGAGCGGATCTTCGAGCGCTTCCACCAGGTGGACTCCTCGGCCTCTCGCGAGCATGGCGGCACCGGCCTGGGGCTCGCCCTGGCGCGCGAGCTGGCGCGGCTTCACGGCGGCAACGTGGTGGTGCGGAGCCGGCCCGGCGCGGGGTCGGTCTTCCGGGTGGAGATGCCGCTGGATCCGGGCGGGGCGGCGGTCGAGCGCCGCCGCCGGCCGCGCCGCCGCGAGGACCAGCTCGTGCAGACCCGGGCCGACGCCCAGGCCGCCCGCGAGTACGCCCTGCGCTCGATGCGCGAGACGCTCCTCGCCGACGTCGACCTGCCGCGCCGGGAGAGCGAGGGGCCGCGCCCGCAGCCGCCCGCCGAAGCCCCCCGGCTGCTGCTGGTGGAGGACAACGCCGATCTGCGGGGCTTCCTCGCCGGCCGCCTCGGCCGCGCCTACCGGGTGGAGACCGCCGCCGACGGCGCCGCCGGGCTCGCGGCGGCGCGGCGGAACCGGCCCGACCTGGTGGTCACCGACGTGATGATGGCGGGGATGGACGGTCTGGAGCTCTGCCGGCGGCTGAAGGGCGATCCCGCCTTCGCCACCACGCCGGTGATCCTGCTCACCGCCCGGGCGGGTACCGACGCGGTGGCCGAGGGGCTCGACGCCGGCGCGGACGACTACGTGGTCAAGCCGTTCGCCCTGCGCGAGCTGGAGGCCCGCATCGCCGCCCACCTGCGGGCGCGCGAGATCGAGCGCCAGCTCCACGAGCGGGAGAGCCGCCTGGCCGCCATCGGCCAGATGACCAGCTCCGTGGTCCACGACCTGCGCAACCCCCTCACCCTGGTCAAGGGCTACGCCGACCTCGCCCACGCGCTCGTCCTGCGCGGCGGCGACTCCACCGACATCGCCCGCGACCTGGAGACGGTGCGCAGCGAGTCCGACCGGCTGCGCCGGATGATCGAGGAGATCCTCGACTTCGCCCGCGGCGGCTCGCCCCGCCTGGCCGTCGAGACCGTGCCCGTCCGCCGCTTCCTCAACGAGATCCTGCAGCCCCTGGCCGCCGACCTGCGCGAGCGGGGGATCGAGGTCGAGATCCACCTGGACCTCGACGACTCCCTCCAGGCCGCCTTCGACCGCGACCGCATCCAGCGCGTGCTCGAAAACCTCGTCACCAACGCCCGCGACGCTCTGGCGATCTGGGGGCTGGCGAAGCGGGTCGCTGTCCGCGCCGGGGTGGAGGAGGGGTGGCTCGCCCTACGCGTGGCCGACTCCGGCCCGGGCATCCCGGCGGAGCGGGTCGAGCACCTCTTCGAGCCCTTCGCCACCACCGGCAAGACCCAGGGCACCGGCCTCGGTCTGGTCACCGTGCGCAACCTGGTCAAGGCGCACGGCGGCGACGTCCGCGTCGAGACCAAGGCGCCGGAAGGCGGGGCGGCCTTCACGGTCCTGCTCCCCCTGGCCTCCTCGTCCGCCCTCCCCGTCGCGGCCGGGCGGGTGGCCTAGCGCCTCTCTCCACCCTGCTTGTACAGTCCCGGGCGGGCGATCTCCATGTGGCGCCCGGGGCTCCCGATCTCCGTGAAGCCGAACCGGCGGTAGAGCTCGTGGGCGTCGCGGGTCACCAGCGAGAAGCGCCGGATCCCCTGCAGGTCCGGGTGCTCCATCACGCACTCCATCAGCCACCTCCCCAGCCCCCGGCCGCGCCATTTCGGCAGCAGGTAGACGTCACAGAGGTAGGCGAACGTCGCCGCGTCGGTGATCACCCGCGCCAGACCGATCTGCCGGTTCTCCTCATAGAGCCCGAAACAGAGCGAATTCCGCAAGGCCCGTTCGAGGATCTGCCGCGGAATCCCCTCGGCCCAGTAGGAGGTGGAGAGGAAGGCGTGGATGGCGTCGAGGTCGAGGCGGGCGGGGTCGGAGGAGACGGCGAAGCCGTCCCGGTGGCGCTCGAAGCTCATGGTCCGGAGAGTATAAGTCCATTGGATTCAACGCCCGGTTGCTGCCCTGGCTGGCACCATATGTGCTTTTAGCTAAGAGTACTGCCCTTCGCCGAATGGAGGGTTTGAACCATAGGAGGTACCAACCATGCGTAAAACCACAGCTCGAATCTTGGGACTCCTGGTCACGATCGCCGCTCTCTCGACCGCGGCTCCGCGCGTCGAGGCGCAGGCCACCCGGGCGTGCACCCTGGCCTGCATCCAGGGCTACCACTGCTGCGTCCAGGGCAACAACCAGGCCTGCGTGCCCCAGTCGCAGGCCTGCAAGTGATCCGAGCGTAAACCCGTGGGGCGGGGCCTTGGGCCCCGTCCCTTTCAATCCCTTCCTTAAAATTCAGCCGGCGGTCCGGCCCATGCGGCGGGCGATGAGCAGGGCCATCTCCAGGGCCTGCTCGTAGTTCAGGCGCGGGTCCACCTGCGAGCGGTAGGCGCGCTGGAGGTCCTCCTCGGTGAGGCCGCGGGCGCCGCCCATGCACTCGGTGACGTCCTCGCCGGTGAGCTCGAAGTGGACGCCGCCGAGATAGGAGCCCCGCTCCTCGTGGAGGTCGAAGGCCTGCTGGAGCTCCGAGAGGATGTGGTCGAAGCGCCGGGTCTTGAAGCCGTTGGCCACCGCCTCGGTGTTGCCGTGCATGGGGTCGCAGACCCAGAGGATGGTGCGGCCCGACCGGCGGACGGCCTCGATCAGCGGCGGCAGCCCCGCCGCGATCTTCTGGTGGCCGAAGCGGTGGATGAAGGTGAGGCGCCCCGGCTCGCGGTGCGGGTCGAGCACGTCCGCCAGCTCGAGGAGACCGTCCGGCGTCATCGCGGAGCCCACCTTGACCGCGATCGGGTTGGCGATGCCCCGGAAGTACTCGACGTGGGCGCCGCCGAGCTGCGCCGTGCGCATGCCGACCCACGGAAAGTGGGTGGAGAGGTTGTACCACCCCTCGCGGCGCGGCGGCCGCCGGGTCTGGGCCTGCTCGTAGGTGAGGTGCAGCCCCTCGTGGCTGGTGAAGTAGTCCACCCGGCTCATCTCCCCGGACTGCTGGCCGGTGAGCGATTCGAGGAAGTGGAGCGAGTCGCGGATGTCCGCCACCCGCCGCCGGTACTCCTCGGCGTGGGGCGAGTGCTTGGTCCAGGAGAGGTCCCAGTACTCGGGGTGGTGGAGGTCGGCGAAGCCGCCCTCGATCAGGGCGCGGATGAAGTTGATCGTCAGCGCCGCCCGCTCGTAGCCGCGCAGCAGCAGCTCGGGGTCGGGGGTGCGGTGGGCGACCGTGAACGGCGAGCGGTTGATCAGGTCCCCCCGGTAGGAGGGGAGGCTGACGCCGTCGCGGTGCTCCATGTCGTCGCTGCGCGGCTTGGCGTACTGCCCGGCGAAGCGGCCGACCCGGATCACCCGCCGCCGGGCGCCGTGCACCAGCACGAGGCTCATCTGCAGCAGGATCTTCAGCTTGTTGGTGATCGACTCCGAGGTGCAGTCGTCGAAGCTCTCGGCGCAGTCGCCCCCCTGGAGCAGGAAGCGCTCGCCGCGCGCCGCCTCGGCGAGCTGCGACTTCAGCCGCTCGATCTCCCAGGAGGTGACCAGCGGCGGCAGGCGCGAGAGCTCCTGCAGCACGCCCTCCGCCCGCGCGGCGTCCGGATACGTCGGCTGCTGCAGCGTCGGCTTCCGCTGCCAGGAGGTGGGGGACCAGTCGGCGGCCATGGCGAAGGGGAACTCTACATCATCCCCGCGATGGTCCCCTGGATAGGCCCAGTGACGATCTTCTCGATGCTCTCCACGAGCATCTCCGCGAGCGCGAAGCCGGATTTCCATTATCTGGGAGGTGCCGAAAACTTGCCGATCCGGGACGCGTACAATGGCCGGGGAGGTTCGACATGTACAACCAGGAGCTTTGGGTGATCATCCCGGTAGTCGCGATTCTTTCCGGGCTCGTCAAGACGTGGTTGCGGGTCAAGACCCAGCAGCGGGTTCTGGGAGCCTCGAACCGCGAGCTGGAGGCCGAGGTCGCCGCGATGAGCAAGGAGCACCAGGCGGTCCGCGAGCGGCTGGAGAACCTCGAGGCGATCGTGGTCAGCCAGACCTGGAACGTGCTCAACGATCCGTCCCTGCCGCCGCCGGAGCGGGAGCAGAGGGTCGCCGCCACGGCCCGCCACGAGCTCGGGCCGACGCCGGCCGGGCCGGTCAACCAGCAGCGGGCCGAGCAACTCGCCCGCCGGCTTCGGGGGTGACGGCGGGGTTAACGGCGGGGTTAACGGCGGCCGTCCGCCGGACGGTCCGCCGCCTTCGCGAGGTCCTACTTCTTGACCTGGAAATCCTTGGTGCCGGCCGAGGTGCCGTCGGTGAAGATCTCGACCCTGTAGTTGCCCTCCGGCATACCCTTGTCCTGGGAGATGTGGAACTCGGTCCAGGTGGGCCCGTTGGGGTTGATCGTCACCTCGTTCTCGTTGACCAGCTTGTTGCCGGCTCCGTAGGTCCACCGGGCCTTGATTTTCTTCGTGGCCGCGCTCCCCTCGGTGCCGACGGAGACGTAGATGGTGTCCTTCGGTCCGAAGCTGGTGGTCGCATCGGCGATCTTCTTGTCACCGGTCAGCCCCAGCCGCTTGCCCAGGTCGATCGAGGCGACCCGGAAGGGGACGTTGGCGGGGGTGGTCTCGGCCGTGGTCGGAGCCGTGGACATGGAGGTCGAGGTGTCGGACGTCGAGACGTCCGCATCCTTCTTCTTGCAGCCGAACAGCGCCAGACAGCCGACGAGGACCAGGGTGGTGGTGCGATGAAAGCGCATGGTGTTATCTCCTCTTTCTCAAGCGGAAGGAATCTTCAGGGTTTGTCCGGGGAAGATCTCGTCCGGGTCGTTGATCAGGTCCCGGTTGGCTTCGAAGATGCGCCGCCAGTCGTTGGCGTCGCCGTAGTGCTTCTTCGCGATCTTGGAGAGGCTGTCTCCGGCAACGACCGTATAGGTCTGCGAGGTCGCCGTCTGCGAGGTCTCCGCCTGGGTGGGCTCCACGATGGGAGCGGTGGATGACGCGCCGCTCTTCACGCCTGAAAAGTCGGGTTCTTCGTCTTTGTTCGCCATGAGATCCTCCTTGGAACGTAAGGGGAAAAACTTCGGTAAGAGGCCGCGAGCCAGGGGAAATCCCTGGAGGCCCGAGCCCTGGCAGGAGTGTCTTACAAGATTCGTTCCAAGGTGGGGCTGGGACGGGGGTAAGAGACCGCTCTATGGCGTGATAGCATTCCGCCGCGTCCAAAAACTTCTGGAGGATTCGATGCGTTTTCGCGCTTTCCCGGCTCTCGCCCTCTTTCTGCTCGCCGCGCCCGCCCTGGCCGCGGGGCCGACGCCCCGCCTGGTCAAGGACATCAACACCATCCCCACGCCTGTGGACTCCGCGCCCGCGGACTTTTTAACGGTCGGCGGCACGACGTTCTTCACGGCGGACGATGGCGACACCGGCCGCGAGCTGTGGCGCACGGACGGCACCGCCGCCGGCACCTACCGGCTTACCGACACCTGTCCTCTGGAGTGCTCCTCGTCCCCTCTGTACTTCGCCTTCAGCGGCAGTTCCTATTATTTCCTGGCCCAGAACGGAGACGGGGGCCGCGAGCTTCTGGGTGAGCGGCGGCACGCCGGCCACCACGATGCGCCTCGCCGGCCCGCCGGTGAGATTCGCGGCGTATGAGCGCCGCCTGGTTCCGAGCCTTGGTCTCCTCTTTTTCGCCGCCGACGACGGCACTCATGGGACGGAGCTCTGGCGCACCGACGGGACGCCCGGAGGGACCTACCTGCTGTCCGATCTGCGGCCCGGCCCGCTGGGCTCCAGTCCTACCGAGATGATCTCTTTCAAGGGTCGCCTCTTCTTCGTGGCCGACGACGGCCAGCGCGGCCCCGGCCTCTGGACGAGCGACGGCACGCCCCAGGGAACCCGGCTGGTGCGCAATCCCGTGCCGGGCTCGGCCGCCCATGCCGCGCCGGCCTCCCTCTGGGTCGCCGGCAACTATCTCTATTTCGTTGCGCCCACTCCGGCGCGCGGGGTCGAGCTATGGCGCAGCGACGGCACGACCCGGGGGACGGTGCCGCTGACCGATCTCGTTCCCGGCGCGGGCTCGCCGGTCTTCTGGGATTTCACCGTCTTCGGCAACCGCCTTCTCTTCGTCGCGGACGACGGCAAGAGCGGCCAGGAGCTGTGGGCGACGGACGGCACGTCCGCCGGGACGAAGCAACTCACCCAATTCGTCGAGCCACAGGCCTTCTTCGGGTCCACCTATTTTCTGTTCCTGCCCCATGCCCCGGTTGGGAACCGTTTCGTCTTCGGCGCCATCGACGGCGTGCACGGAGCGGAGCTGTGGACGACCGACGGCACGCCGGCCGGCACCTCCCTGCTCAAGGACATCTGTCAGGGCCCCTGCTCGGGGGCTGGCTATGTGAGCGCGATCTTCGGCGGCCATGCAATTTTTCAAGCCGGGACCCTGGCGCGCGGCCTGGAGCCCTGGATCACCGACGGCACCTCCGGGGGAACCCATCTGCTGCGCGACCTCTGCCGGGGTAGCTGCAGCTCGTATCCCTACGCCTTCAGCTCGGCGGGGAGCTCCGCGTTCTTCGCCACGGACGGCGCCGGCAGCTCCCAGCTCTGGCACACTGATGGAACGGCGGCCGGCACCCTCCCCGTCGCGGCCGTCCGGAGCCTGGGCATTCCCGGCAGCAATGGAGGATTTCGCGGCACCCCCCTCGGCAGCTCCCTGGTATTCGCCGCCAATGACGGCATTCATGGCGACGAGCTGTGGCGCAGCGACGGCACCCCGCAAGGAACCGCCTTGCTGGCGGACCTCAATACCCGCAACCTCGGCGGTTCCTATCCGTCGGCGCTGAACGCCCTGGGAAGTCAGATCCTGTTCCTGGCCAATGACGGCATCCATGGCGGTGGGCTCTGGAAAAGCGACGGCACGGAGGCCGGCACCTCCTTCATCCGCCAGCTCGCCCCGGGGCCCGGATCTCTTGATAATGGAGGGCAGAATTTCTTCGCGGACCAGGCCGCAGGCAAGCTGTTCTTCATCCTGTCGGACGGTCAGCGCCGGGACCTCTGGCGCAGCGACGGCACGGACGCGGGCACCCTGCAACTCACCCCCGGGCCGGCTCATGTGGCGGGCTACTCCACGGTCCGGGCCGCCGGCAACGTCGTCTTCTTCGAGGGAACCGACGACGATCACGGGGCGGAGCTGTGGAAGAGCGACGGCACGCCCGAGGGGACGGTGCTGGTCAAGGACATCGAGCCCGGAGTCAACGGCTCGGACCTCCGCGACCTGACCGCCGTCCAGAACCGCGTCTACTTCACCGCTCAGACCTCGGCGGCCGGACGCGAGCTCTGGGTGAGCGACGGCACCGATGCGGGCACGCACATCGTGAAGGACATCCTCCCCGACTTCAACTCCTCCAATCCCACACTGCTGACCGTGCATGGAGGGCGCCTCTGGTTCTTCGCCTCTGCCGACGACGACCAAGCCAGCCGGAAACTGTGGTCGACCGATGGCACCGAGGCAGGCACCCTCCTGGCGGCCGACTTCACTCCCGGCGCGAGCTTCTTTGAAGGAGATGCGGTCTGGGCCGGAACGCACCTGTTCGTTTCGGGCGGGACCTCCGACGCGAGCGGACTCTGGGCGACGGATGGGACGACGGCGGGGTCCCAGAGGATCAGCCCGGTCTTGTTCGAGAGCGGAAAGCATGACCTGGCCGCTCTTGGCGAGACCCTGTTCTTCTCCGGATTCGACTCCTCGCACCAGGAGACCCTCTGGATCAGCGACGGCACCTCCGCCGGGACCAGACCTCTCCTGGACCGGAACGGCAACCCGATCGACCGGCCGGCATCCTTCAGGGTCTTCGACGGCCTGATGTTCTTCTCGGCTCAGGACGGCGGCCTCTGGCAGTCCGACGGCACGCCTCAGGGGACCTTCAACCTGCGGCACCTCTCGCCGCCAGGCAACTCGGGACCCGTGCAACTGGTCCCGGCCGGCTCCCATCTCTTCTTCCCCGCTTTCGACCGCGACACCGGCACGGAGCTTCTGGGCGATCGACGCCCCGTAGAGACCCGGGGCGGGGACCTCCAAGTCCCCGCCCGCTTTCCCCCCGCTTTCCCCCAAACCCCGCCCGGCGATACTCTCTCCCCGTGGTCCGACCGCTTCGGAGCCCCAAAGGAGCCCTCTCGATGAACCGCCGTCTCGCCGTCCTGCCGATCCTCGCCCTCGTTCTCGCCGCCCCGGCCTTCGCGGCGGCGGAACGCCCCCTCCCGGCCCTGCCCTACACGCCGAGCCTCGATCCGACCGTGCTCGACCGCTCGGTCGATCCCTGCGCCGACCTCTACCGGTTCTCCTGCGGCAAGTGGCTGGAGAAGAACCCGATCCCCGCCGACCAGTCCCGGTGGAGCGTCTATGCCAAGGCGGGGGAGGACAACCAGCGGTTCCTCTGGGGAATGCTCGAGGAGGCGGCCCGCCCCGCCGCCGGCCGCGACGCCAACACTCAGAAGATCGGCGACTTCTTCGCCGCCTGCATGGACGAGCCGGCCGTCGAGAAGGCCGGGGCGGACCCGCTGAAGCCCGGGCTGGCGGCCATCGCCGGGATGAAGTCCAAGGCGGATCTCGCCGCCCTCCTCGGCCGGCTCCACCCCGAGGGCAACTCGGGCTCGATGCTCTTCGGCTTCGGCTCCGGCCAGAGCCCCCGCGACGCCTCCCGGGTGGTCGGCTTCGCCACCGCCGGCGGCCTGGGCCTGCCCGATCCCGAGGACTACCTGAAAGAAGATGCCAAGTCCAAGGAAGGGCGCGAGCGCTACCGGGCGTACGTGCGGAAGATCTTCGAGCTGCTGGGCGATCCCAATCCGGCGCGCGGCGCCGACGTCGTGATGCGCCTGGAGACCGCCCTCGCCAAGGCCTCGCTCACCCCCGTCGAGCTGCGCGACCCCTACAAGACCGCCCACCCGATGAAGCGCCGGGATCTCCAGGCGCTCACCCCCGCGTTCCACTGGGACGTCTACCTCAAAGCCCTCGGCCAGCCCGGCCTCGACGAGTTCAACGTCACCGAGCCCGGGTTCTTCCAGCAAGTGGAAAAACAGCTCTCCACCGCCAGCCTCGACGATCTGCGGACCTACTTACGCTTCCACCTGGCGAGCAGCGCCTCCCCCTATCTCTCGACCCCCTTCGTCCGGGCCAATTTCGATTTCTACGGCACCTACCTGACCGGCGCCAAGGAGCTCTCCCCGCGCTGGAAGCGCTGCGTCCAGTGGGTCGACCAGGACCTCGGGGAGGCGCTGGGGGAGGTCTTCGTCCGCAAGGTCTTCCCGCCCCAGGTGAAGACCGACACGCTGCGGATGGTCAAGCAGATCCACGAGGCCATGGAGAGGCGGATCCAGGAGTCCCCCTGGATGAGCCCGGAGACCAAGAAGCAGGCGGTCGTCAAGCTGCACGCCGTGCGCGACAAGATCGGCTATCCGGACCGCTGGCGCGACTACTCGTCGCTGGAGGTGCGCCGCGGCGACTTCGCGGGGAACGCCCGCCGGGCGGCCCTCTTCGAGTCGCGCCGGGACCTCGCCAAGATCGGCAAGCCGGTCGACCGCGGCGAGTGGGGGATCACGGCGCCCACCGTCAACGCCTACTACAACCCGGCGATGAACGATATCAACTTCCCGGCCGGCGTGCTGATGCCGCCGCTCTACGATCCCAGGATGGACGCCGCCCCGAACTACGGCAACACCGGCGGCACCGTCGGCCACGAGCTGACCCACGGCTTCGACGATGAGGGCCGGCAGTTCGACGCCCAGGGCAATCTGCGCAACTGGTGGACGCCGCAGGACGACAAGGAGTTCAAGCAGCGGGCCGCCTGCGTGATGGATCAATACGCGGGGTACACGGTGGTGGACGACATCAAGATCAACAGCAAGCTCACCTTCGGCGAGGACGTGGCCGACCTGGGGGGGCTGATCCTGGCCTACCTTGCCTGGCAGGAGGAGACCCACGGCCAGAAACTCGAGCCGCGGGACGGCCTGACCCCCGAGCAGCGCTTCTTCGTCGGCTTCGCCCAGTGGGATTGCGGCGGCGACCGTCCCGAGTCCCTGCGCCTGAACGCCCGCATCAACCCCCACTCGCCGCACCAGTACCGCATCAACGGCGTGGTGGTGAACATGCCCGAGTTCCAGCAGGCTTTTTCCTGCAAGCCGGGCCAGGCGATGTACAGGGAGCCGGCGAAGGTGTGCAGGGTCTGGTAGGACGTTTTTCCACTGGCTGACGTATAAGTCTCCGTCAGTCAATTCTATTCTGCGAGGACGCCATGCGAAGAGGCCGTTCGCTGTCTTTGAAGCTGCTGCTGGGCCTGCTCACCGCTGCGGCGTCCCTCGCGCCCGCCGCGGCGGACGTGCATCCGAACACGGCGCCGGGGTTTCCGGTCGAGCAGTCCTTCCACGTCGGGGACATCGACAGCGTCAACCTGTTCAACAACGGCCTGACGCTGACCATCCCGATCGGCGGCTCCTATCCGGTCAACGGCGGCTTCTCCTACGGCCTGAAGCTGGTCTACAACTCGAACCCCTGGCTGTTCAAGACGGTCAAGTATCCGAATCCGTTGGACCCCGCCAACGATCTCTCCCGCACGCAGGCCTACCCGACGCCATGCTCGAACGCGGGTCTGGGCTGGCGGGTGTCGCTGGGCCGGATGAACCCACCCTGCCAGGTGCCCGACGCCAACGACACCTACCCGCTGGGGCCGGTCTACCAGGACGAGAACGGCACCGACCACGTCTTCTATCCGACGCTCCACCCCGGCGATGCCGAGGACGCGCCGGTCTCCGGGGTGTCGGATATCCAGTACACGCGGGACGGCAGCTACCTGCGGCTGAAGGTCCTGGCGTCGGGAGGCTGGTTGGTGGAGTTTCCGGACGGCTCGACGCGCTCCTTCGGCGTCGACGGTATGCCGACGAGCATCCAGGACCCGTTCGGCAATCACCTGACGATCGATTCCATAACGACGGCGAATCAGTGGATTCTGTCCGACGTTCACGGCCGGCAGCAGCGCATCTTCTTTCGCACCGATCTTTCTCCCTACGGTCAGGTGGTGGATCGCATCGAGCTCACGGCCTTCGCCGGCGCCAAGGCGACCTATCAGTTCAACTATGCCGTGCAGACGATCGGCCGGGCCTGCCCGCACAACGACACGGATCAGAAGAATAGCGTGGGGAGCATGGTATCGGTGCCGCTGCTGACGAGCGTCAGCCTGCCGGACGGCTCCTCCTGGTCGAACACGGCGAGCGATTATGTGATCACCTTGCCTTCGGGACCGAGCTGGCCCGACAACGCCTGCACGGAGAACGCGGGCGAGATCACGGCGTCGACGCTGCCGACCCTGGGTCGGATGGAGTGGACCTGGCAAAAGGTTTATTTCCCCACCGGCTCGACGACCAAGAAGCACCTGCAGACCAACCCCGGCGTGGCGACGCGGACGATGCGCAATCCGAACGGCACCGTGCTGGGAACCTGGACCTACACGTCCGCTCCGGGATTTCCCGATGCCCTGACCAGCCGCGAGCACTCCACGACCGTAATCGATCCGCTCGGCCACCGGACGGTGAGCTATTTCTCGACCGCCCTGGACCTGAGCTATACCGGGTGGAGCACCTACGACTACAGCCTGCCGTTCACCCGCAACACGACCTTGAACGTGGCTCCCGGCGTGGACCTCAACCTCTCCCGGCAGGTCTACGACGGCCCCTCGCCCTCGGCGGCGCTGCTGCGCTCGGAGTACGTGCTCTACGAGCGGGACCCCGTCTACGCGGTCTCGCCGCCGGACATCTACAACCTCAACCGCCGCCCCTTGCGCAGCCGCACGGTCTACGCCGACGACGGCGGCAACTTCAGCGGCGCGGTGAGCTCCCGGCTTCGACGGCCTTGGGCACTATCGCACGCAGCAGACCGAAGGAAGCTTCCCGGGCTCGAACGTCCGCACCCATTTCGGGAATTACAATCCCGGCCAGGGCACCTACACGGTCAATGCGGCGGGCAACACCGGCTCGGGTTACTCGCTCTTCCCGTCGAGCTCGGCCTGGGTGCTCGAGGCCCCGGTTTCGGTGTCGGATTCGGAGGGTGCGGCCACGGCCCAGACAGAGCTCTGCTACGCGCCGGGCTCGACGACGGTGACGCGCAAGCGGGTCCACCGCCTGGACGGAGCGGCACAAGGGGCGCAGGACCTCGTCTCGGTCTATGTCCTTGAGAATACGGGAAACGTCATAAACGAGAAGTCTTACGGCGGCGACGCCCAGGGTGGGATCGGCGCCGGCAATGTCTGCACGGTGGCCCTGCCGGCCAATCCGGAATACGAGATCGATCATGGCTACTCCTTCGGCGTACGGGCGACCTCGAAGTACGCGGGGACGAACTTCTTCGTCCTCAACCAGGGGATCGATTCGACCACCGGCCTGCCCTCGTCGAGCGCCGACACCGCGCTCCTGACGACCAACTATGAGTACGACGCCCTGGGCCGGCTGCTCTGGTCGAAGCCGCCCCAGGGCGGCTGGACGGAATATGTCTATACGCCGGCCGGCGGGAGCTTGCAGGCCAACGCGATCGTGCGGCAGCGGGCCAACGGCAGCGTGACCGCGCCGATCCTCGCCGTGCACCAGATCGTCTTCGACGCTTTCGGCCGGGTCTACCAGGAGTTCAAGACTCTCCCGAACGGTACTTCGGCGAAGCGCCAGACGGGCTACGACAATGCCGGCAACAAGAGCACCGTCTCGGAGTGGACGGCCGGCTCGCCCTCGAACCAGACCACGTTTCTCAATTACGACGCGTTCGGCCGCCCGGGAACGATCCGGCCGCCCGACGGCGCGTCGCACGACGTCGCCATGACCTATCGCGGCGTGCGACAGGTGGACCGCACCGTGAAGATCGCGACCGCTCAAGGGTCCGAGACCTCGGCGACCACGACCGAGATCTATGACCGCCACGGCCGGCTCGCCTCGGTCGCCGAGCCCTCCGGCAGTGGCGGGGCGAACGTGACCACCTTCTACGGCTACGACGTGGGCAACCGTCTCGCCTCCGTCTCGACGACCGCCGCTTCCGTCACCCAGACGCGTAACTTCAGTTACGACCGGGCGGGCCTGCTCCAGTCGGAGACCCATCCGGAGAAGGGAGCCTCCGGCAATGGAGCGGTGAGCTATCCGCGCTACGACTCCCACGGTCACGCTCTGCGGAAAGTCGATGGTCCGAACGATCTGACGTTCAGCTATGACCCGGCCGAACGGCTCTTCCAGGTCCAGGAGACAGGCGGCTCCAGCCGGCTCCTCAAGGCGTTCACCTACGCCAGCGCCAACGGCTCCAACGACTGGAGCCAGGGCAAGCTGCGGCAGGCAAGCCGCTACAACTACGTGACGCTCAGCGGAGCAGCGCACACCGTTCAGATCACCGAGACTTACACCTATGGCGGCCGGGACGGCCGGGTTTCCCAACGTGACACGCAGGCGACGACCGATACCGTGCCGGGGGAGTCGTTCACTCAAGGCTTCACCTATAACGACCTGGGATTGGTGAGCAATCTGGATTACCCGCGCTGCACCCACGCAGGCTGCACCCAGCCGGCGCCGGCCGTCTTCGCGGACGCGCCGGTCGGCTACTGGGCGCAGCGCGAGATCGAGGGGATCTACGCGGCTGGAGTCACCACCGGCTGCAACACCAATCCGTTGCGCTTCTGCCCGGACAACACGATTACTCGGTCCGAAATGGCAGCGTTTCTGATCCGCGCATCCTCCGCTCCCGGCTACACGCCGCCGGCGCCGAACTGCCAAGCGCCCATTTTCGCCGACGTGCCCTGCACTCAATGGGCCGCGGCCTGGATCGAAGAGATCTACCGGCGGGGGATCACCACCGGCTGCGCCGCCAACCCGCTGCGCTATTGCCCGGACAACCAGGTGATCAACGCGGAGATGGCGGCCTTCCTGCTGCGCAGCAAGGAGGGCACGAGCTACGTGCCGCCGGCCTGCACCGGCGCCGGGCCTTTCCTGGACGTCAACTGCGCCTATTGGGACGCGGCGCAGATCGCCGAGGTCTCGCGGCGGGGAATCATGACCGGTTGCGGCGGCGGGAACTTCTGTCCTGGAAATCCGCTCACCCGGGCGCAGATGGCGGGCTATCTCGCCCGGACCTTCGACATTCCGGTCGCCACCGATCCGAACACCGCGCGCAGCGTCCAGTTCGCCTACACGCAAGGGTTGCTGACCGGCGTCGCCAGCGGCGCGACGACCTATGGAACGATCGCTTATTATCCGAACCTGCTGGTGAGCCAGATCGCGCACGGCAACGGCATGACCGAAACCCAGGGCAACGATCCGAACGAGATGCGCCGCCCCTCTTCGCTTGCCGCCTCGGGTCCCTGGGCGAGCTGGAGCTCGGGCGGCTACTCCTACGATGGCTCGGGCAACGTCAAGGCGATCGGCACCTCCTGGTTCACCTACGACGCGGTGAGCCGCCTGGTCTCGTCCACCCTCTTCGACGGTCCTACGGGAGCGGGCAACCAGAAACAGCAGAGCTACACCTTCGACGCCTTCGGCAACCTGCAGACCATCGGCGGCACCAGCGGTCGCGCGACACCCACCAGCTCGCAGACGAACCGCCTGAGCGGCGCAGCGGTCTACGACGCCGCGGGCAACCTGACCAACTGGAACGGTGCATCCTACACCTACGACCATTTCAACCAGATGACCCAGATGGTCTCCGGCGCCGAGAGCTGGGCCTATCTCTACACCGCTGATGACGAGCGGATCTGGTCCTACGACACGGCGCGGAACCTCTCCCACTGGACCGTGCGGGATCTCGGCGGCAAGGTCCTGCGGGACTACCTGAACAACGCCGGCGCCTGGAGCGTGGGCACGGACTACCTCTACCGCGACGGCCTCCTCCTCGCCGCCGAGACCCAGACCGGCCAGCGCCACTTCCACCTCGACCACCTGGGAACCCCGCGCCTGATCACCCGGGGCTCGGGAGACCGCGTCGCCTACCACGTCTACTATCCCTTCGGAGAAGAAGCCACCGTCTTCAACCAGGACACCGAGCGGATGAAGTTCACCGGGCATGAGAGAGACCTGGCAAGCCTGGCCGGAGCGGGGGACGACCTGGATTACATGCATGCGCGGCATGAGAGCCCGGTGACGGGGCGGTTTTTGAGTGTTGATGCGCATCGCGGCAATGCCCGTTCACCGCAGAGCTGGAACCGATATGCCTATACCTACGGCAGTCCGCTGAAGCTCGTTGATCCCAATGGTCAGGAACCGCTTCCCGCGAATTGGCTTCACTTTTACAACGCCCTGTTTGACGCGGACTTCTCGAGGGTCGACATTCAACGAGGTTTCGTCGGCCACGTGGTCGCTGCGAAAGCGCATGCAGACGCAGTCACGGTGGGTTCCACCGTTTTCCTGGCTAAGGGCGAGGACGCTGGTTACGAAGCGAGCGCTCCTGGAAGTCTCGCGCTCATAGCTCACGAGCTGACTCACGTGCTGCAGTACAATAACTTAGGCGTCGCACGCTTCCTGCAGATCTATGTCCACGATTACGACCAGAACAAGGCTAGTGGGATGTCTGACTATGATGCCTACAAACACCTGGTTGTGGAGGAAATTGCCGACCGCGTTCAGGGTATTGTGCAGGGAATCCTCGACAAGAACCCGGACATTGCGTCCACACTCACATCTGGTCAAGAACTCACGGAGGAGCAGGCACAGCGAGTGGTCGATGCCTTCGATGCGGCTTCGGCAGCAGGAGTTTTCAAGACCGGCTATCAGTTTGTACAGGGGTTCTTGGTCTATGTTCCGCCACCCAAGTAGAACTGCGCTTTGCTCTGCCGTGCTGGTCGCGGCTGGCTCGCTCATGGGCGGATGTGGTGACGATCTGCCAAAAGATTTCGAGCGACTGCCGCTAGAGCGTCAAGTGAAAGAGTACGAGCTGCACCTCCAGAGGTACGGACACCCTCTCACGTATGCAAGGGCTGCGATTGCGAAGCACGGCTTTGGTGCGGCGGATCTAGCTTGCGGCCGTCTTGCGACGAGTGATCAGACCCTTCCTGCGTATGAGGCATTACAAATCGTCCATTTAGTGCAGACCGGAGGGTGTTCCCTAAAGCAGACGCGCTGCGAATCTGTAGTTACATCGTTCGTGGCGGATCATCCGATCGGTAGCACCGACGGCCACTTTGCGCGCATAGCGCTTGAGGCCATCGAGCGCGACTACACTTCTCCAACATGGCACGTCGACGCGTGTGGCCCCCGCGTCGAGGTGCTGCCAGGGAAAGTGCCAGCCGAACATTAAGGAACATTAGAGGTGACGCGGGTTGAGCCCCCGAGAGGCCTCGGCTAGGCTCTTCAAGCTCTCGACAGAGTTGGAGAAAGATGAGCCGAGAAAGATATACTGCCAAACGAGGTGCCATGCGAATGGATATTGCTCCCGCCCTCGCAGGCCGCGTTGTGCTTCGTGCATGGATCTCCTGCTTCCTCCGGGCAGCTCACTTCCCGTTCACACTTCCTCCTTCTATGAACGTCATGATGGTTCCCATGAAAGGCGATTTCCCGCCGAGGAGGCCATGATGATTGGTACCGCGAGGGCCGGGCGGGATTCCCGCGGTCCTTATCTGTACCTTGCCGACGTCCTCGGAACTCCCTTGCCTTGAGAATTCGGACCTTCGCTTCGATATCGGCGTCACGCTTAAGCATTGGCGCAATCCCAGGCAGTTCTAGTCGGGTCCTACAGGGAGATGGCGCCCGGCGCTCGCGGCGATCTTGAGCGAGCGATCGAGAAGCTCTCCTGAATCCCGGCTTGGGTCCAGGCCAAGGGTGTGGCTTCTCGGGACGCTCCCCGAAGCGCTCGCCGGGAACCCGGGAATGCTGACGCGCGTTCCGCGAACCTTCGCGCACTCGGCGTGAAGGCTGGCGCAGACCGCGTGAAGCTTCAAGCAGACCGCGCGAAGCTTGGCGCCGACTGTGTGAAGCTTCACGCAGAGCACGCGAAGCTTGGGGCAGACCGTGTGAAGCTTCGCGCAGACCGCGCGAAGCTTGGCGGAGAGCGCGGCAACCTTGGTGGAGCTCCTGTAACCTTTTCCCTCCCATCTGCGTAGAGAGGTCAGCGGGCCGGCGACGAAGCGCCTCCGGCCTGCGGGAGTCGGTTTCATCTGGGAGGAAGGTATCTCATGCGCAAGAAGAGATGGATCATCGCCGGTTCCGCGGTGGTGCTGCTGACCGGGGGGCTCATGGTAGCCCGGGCTACCACCAAGTCGAAGCCGGAGGTGACGGAATCGCCGTTCCGCCTCGGCAAGGTGCAGTCCGAGGATCTCCAGGTCAGCGTCCGCGAGGTGGGCGTGGTGGACCCCGTGATCAAGGCGAACGTCAAGTCCGCGGTGTCCGGCCGGGTGCTGGGCCTGCGCGTGCGCGAGGGGGACGTGGTCAAGGCGGGCCAGGTGCTGGCCGAGGTCGAGCCCGACGTCAACCAGGCGCAGTCGCTCTCCGACGTCAAGTCCGGAGTGACCCAGGCCGACCTCAAGCTGCGCGACGCCGAGCGCGAGCTCACCGCCCAGAAGGCGCTCTTCGACGCCGGCCTCATCAGTCAGCAGGCCCTGCGCAACTTCCAGACCACGCGCGACCTCGCCGCCGAGTCCCTGGCCAATTCCAGATCCCGCTACCGCATCGTCGAGGACCACGGCATCCCGATCTCCGGCGCCTCGAACAGCCAGCAGGCGCGGGTCACCTCGCCGATGTCCGGCGTCATCATCAAGAAGGGGGTCGAGCTCGGCGAGACCGTCACCTCCGGCGTCTCCTCGTTCAACGACGGCACCGTGATGTTCACCGTCGCCGACCTCAAGTCGCTGATCATCCGGGTCAATCTCAACGAGGTGGACATCGCCAAGGTGAGCAAGGGGCAGCCGGTGCGCGTCACCCTCGACGCCTATCCCCAGAAGACCTTCACCGGCAAGGTGCGCTTCGTCGCCCCCGCCGCCAAGGTGGTGGACAAGATCAAGGTGTTCGAGATCGAGGTCGCCCTCGACCATCTGGACGATGCCTTCCGCACCGGCATGAGCGCCAACGTCGAGATCCTGGGCGAGAAGCGCGCCGGCGCGCTGTCGATCCCGCTGGAAGCCCTGCAGCGGCGCGACGGCGCCACCGTCGTCTACCGCCTGAAGGGCGGCCTGCCGGCCAAGCAGATCGACAAGGCCCGCGAGGCGCTCAACGGCCGCAGCAAGTTCGTCTGGATGTCCGAGAACTGGAAGGGCTACTTCGAGCCCGTCCCGGTGAACGCCGGGATCGCCACCCTGGAGCGGGTGGAGATCATGTCCGGCCTGCGTCCCGGCGACCAGGTGGCGCTGGAGGACGTGACGCGCAAGAAGGTGGAGAAGGACGACGAGAACAATTAGTTTGGTTTGAATCGAACGGGGGAAGACCGCCATGAAGATCATCGAAACCCGCGGCCTGGCCAAGGTCTACGGCAGCAACGGCAACGCGGTCCACGCCCTGCGCGGCATCGATCTGGACGTCGAGCAGGGGGAGTTCGTAGCCCTGATCGGCCCCTCGGGCTCGGGCAAGAGCACGCTGATGGCGATCCTGGGCTGCCTCGACGTCCCCAGCGGCGGCACCTACGCCCTCGGCGGCCGGCAGGTGGAGAAGCTCACCGGCGCCGACCTCGCGGCGATCCGCAACGAGAAGATCGGCTTCGTCTTCCAGCAGTACAACCTGCTGCCCAAGGCGACCCTGGTGCGCAACATCGAGCTGCCGATGCTCTACGCCGGCGTCCCCCGCAAGGAGCGGCGGGCGCGCGCGCTCGAGCTGCTCGAGCGGGTGGGCATCCCCGACCGGGCCAACGCCGTGCCCGGCGAGCTCTCCGGCGGCCAGCGCCAGCGCGTGTCGATCGCCCGCGCCCTCGCCAACCGGCCGGCGCTGCTGCTCGCCGACGAGCCCACCGGCGCCCTCGACACCAAGACCGGCGAAGAGGTGCTCTCTCTCTTCCGCGAGCTCCACGCCCAGGGCAACACCGTCCTGCTGGTGACCCACGACCCGGCGATCGCCGCCCGCGCCGAGCGCCGGGTGGAGCTGCGCGACGGCCTCCTCCTGCGGGACTGGAAGGAGAAGGCGGCGTGAACACCAGCGGCGCCTTCCGCGAGCGCCTCCACGAGGCGTGGATCGAGCTGCGCGGCAATCCCGGGCGCTCGTTCCTCCAGGCCCTGGGGGTCATGCTGGGGGTCGCCTCGGTGCTCGGCGGCTTCTCGATCTCCGACAGTCAGCGCAAGCAGGCGGCGGAGATGTTCGCCCGCATCGGCGGCATCGACAAGCTGAACGTGATACCCACCGACACCGTCTACCAGGGCACCCCGAGTGCCCTGCACAACGCCAACCTCGGCCTGCGCCTGGAGGACGCCGCCGGCGGCGGGAAGATGCCCACCGCCAAGGCGGTCACCGCCACCAGCGTGCTCAAGGAGGCCCAGGCGCGGGTGCGCTCGGAGTTCGCCGACCAGGAGCGGGAGATCAGGGGCATCGGCGCCGACTACATCCCCCTCAACGGCTACGAGGTGGAGCAGGGGCGCGGCTTCTCCGCCGAGGACTACGCGGCCGGATCGCCGGTCGCCCTCCTGGGCTCGGAGGCGGCGAGCGTCTTCTTTCCCACCGGCGAGATCGTCGGCAAGACCCTGCGCCTGGGCGACGTGCCGGTGACGGTGATCGGCGTCTTCCGCGAGAAGGTCTTCCGTTTCCGCGACGGGCAGCAGAACATCTTCGGCTGGCGCAACCACATCGTGGCGGTGCCCTCCCTGCTGGTCGCCGCGCGGATGAACGGCGACGCCTACCACCGCCTGGACCGCGTCACCTTCCGCGTCCCCGACCTCGCGGCGATGGCCGACTTCTCGAAGCAGCTCTCCTCGCTGGTCACCGCCAATCACCGGCTGCAGAACGATTTCCGTCTCGACGACGTGGCCAAGCGCCTGCAGCGCCAGCTCAACCAGGGAGCCGTCTACAACCTGATCTTCATGTTCTCGGGAGTGCTGGCGCTGATCGGCGGCGGCATGGTCAACGTCAACATCCAGCTCGCCTCGCTCAAGGAGCGGGTGCGCGAGGTGGGAGTCAAGATGGCGATCGGCGCCTCCGGCGCGGAGATCTTCAAGGCGTTCATGACCGAGGCGCTGCTGCTGACCCTGCTCGGCAGCGCCGCCGGCTTCGTGATCGGCATCGTCTTCTCCTGGGTGATCACCCGTTCGATCGGCGCTCCGCTGACCCTCGCCCCGTTGAGCTTCCTGTGGGCGATCCTGATGGCCGTCGTCTTCGGCTTCCTGTTCGCCCTCTATCCGGCCGCCAAGGCCAGCCGGCAGTCGCCGATGGAAGCGCTGCGGTATGAGTGAGATCCTCGTGTTCACCCCGATATCCCCGATGGCCGCCGTCATGGAACCCGGAACCACCCGCCGCCGCACCCTCGGCGTGCGTGCCGCCCTGGTCTGGGAGGTGGTCACCGGCGGCCTGATCGAGCTGTGGGCCCACAAGCTGCGCTCGATCCTCACCCTGACCCTGCTGATGCTCGGCGTCTTCGCCCTGGTGGTGATGACCTCGGTGCTCGACGGCGTCAAGGACAGCGTCTCGACCGGCTTCGCCGGCATGAGCTGGGACGGCACGCTCGTCCTCGCTCCCAAGGCCGCCAAGACCTCGGAGGAGCAGAAGCGCTTCGCCATGAGCACCGGCCTGCGCTACGAGGACCTGGCGCGGATCACCGCCCCGGACCCGCGGGTGCTGGGGTTCTCCCCCCGCGCCACCCACCGCAGCGTGGTGCAGGTGGCCGGCGGCGGCCAGCGCATCTTCGTCAGCGGCGTCACCGCCGACTACTCGTTCCTGATGAGCCGCCGCGTCGGCCTCGGCCGCGGCCTCACCGCGGACGACCAGCGCCGGCACTCGCGGGTGGCCGTGGTGGGCGCCTCGCTCGCCTCCAAGCTCTTCGGCGGCGGCGATCCGGTGGGGAAGGACCTGGTGATCGAGGGCATCCCCTTCCGCATCGTCGGCGTGCTGGCGGGAGGGCAGATCTTCAACGACCAGATGTACGAAGACGCCAACGGCGCGCTGGTGCCGCTCGAGACCTACATGGACCGCCTGGACACCGATCACCAGGTCACCCTGGTCACGGTGAAGCTGAAGTCCAGGCGGGACCTCGACGACGTCTCCGCCGCCATGATCGCCCGCGCCGCCCAGGCCCACCACGGCATCGAGGACGTGGAGGTTAAGAACCTCGACGCCGAGATGGCGCGCGGCTACCAGCAGTTCCAGCAGGAGATGCACGGCTGGGCCGTGGTGCTGTTCAGCCTCGCCGGCACGGTGCTGCTGGTGGGTGGAGTGGGGGTGCTGTCGGTGATGCTGATCTCTTTTTCCGACCGGCGCTACGAGATCGGCCTGCGCAAGGCGATCGGCGCCAACGACGGCCAGATCCTGGTGCAGTTCCTCTTGGAGGCGGTGGTGCTGGCGGCGATCGGCGCCTCGATCGGCACCCTGGCCGGCAGCGCCTTCTGCCGCGCGCTGTCGGACAAGTTCCCCTGGGGCCTGGTGGTCAACCCCTACGGCCTCGCCGCCGCCTGGGCGATCGCCCTCCTCCTCGCTGTCACCTTCGGCCTCTACCCCGCGATCCGCGCCGCGCGACTGTCGCCAATGGCGGCGATGCGGTAGGAAAGGCGCTTCCCGCTACGGAGACTTCCGTGATGTCTTCCGATCCGGATCGAACCGGACGGCCTTGTCACCAGATCTCCTCTTGGAACGGGGCTCGACCACGACCTTCAGCAGGTTGTGGCTCTCCAGCCCCGTATTGCCCAGGGATCTCATGAAGCGGAGCGTGAGATCGATGAAGTGGCCTTCGTGCTCCATCTTGGATTGATGACTTTCCAGGATCTTCTCGATGGACGGCTGGACCTCGAGGCGGTCGATCAGCTCCTCCACGGTAACTCCTTCCGCGGCCGCCCACTCGCGGAAATAGTTGTAGCGGAACATCCTGTAGGCCGTGTCCCAGATCTGGATCGGGTTCAGGCTCAGCGCCTCGGAGATCCTCTTCAATAAATCTGCTTTCATGCCGCGGTGGCCCCTCTCGTACAGGCTCAGCGAGTTGGGTGTGATTCCGAGCTTCTCGGCCAGCTCAACCTGATCAACTCCGTGGCTGTCTCGCAGAAATGCGACCGCTTTCCCCAGATGCTCGTGGCCGAAGAACATGCACGCATCTTAAGAACATCCCGTGGGGAATCACAACTCACCAAATCGAGAACCAAAAGTGGCGAAAAGCGGCGAAAATGACGAGAACTCGTCAAATATCCTCTTTTCAGGGCTGACCGGGGCCGGCTGCGAATCCACGCCACCGCCAAGCCGTGAATTTCTTCACCGGACGCACCCATGGCGGAAATCTGGAATTTGATTCCTCGGAACGCCACGAGAAGATTCGTCGGGAAGACCGCCGTACCGGAAAGGCGGGCTTTCAGGGATGGATCTTCTCCCGCCGGTTGAGCATCCCGATGAACTTCTCGATCCGCCTGGCGCGGGTCTCGGGCTTCTTGGCCTCATGGATCCGGTAGAGCACGGCGTAGCGGTTCACGCTGTTGAGGGTGGCGAAGAACTCCGCCGCCTCCGGGTTCGCGTCCAGCGCCTGTTGCAGATCCTCGGGCACCGTCGCCTTGCTCTGGGAGTCGTAGGCGGCCTCCCAACGGCCGTCGGCCCGGGCCTGCTCGACCGCGGCGAGCCCCGCCGGCTTCATCCGCCCCGCCTGGATCAGCGCCCCCGCCTTCTCGCGGTTGATCTTCGACCACTGGCTCCGCGGGCCGCGCGGCGTGAACCGCTGCAGCCAGAAGGCCTCGTCGAGCGCTCCCTTCTGGCCGTCGATCCAGCCATGGGCGAGCGCCCCCTCCAGCGCCTCGGCGTAGTTGACGGTCCCGACCTCCGAGCCCTTCTTGGCGATCTTCAGCCAGAGGCCTTTCGACGTCCGGTGATGCTCGCCGAGCCACTCCTCCCACTCCTGCTGGGAGGGGAAGGAGAGGATCGGCAGGCCCTGCTGGGTGTCCATCGGCGGGTGCTCCCACGCTCCAGGCGTCAGGCGGTCTTCGCGTCCTGGCCGAGCGAGGCCATGTCGATGACGAAGCGGTACTTCACGTCCCCCTTCAGCATCCGCTCGTAGGCCTCGTTGATCTTCTGGATCGGGATGATCTCGACGTCGGACGTGATCCCGTGCTCGGCGCAGAAGTCGAGCATCTCTTGAGTCTCCGCGATGCCGCCGATCAGCGAGCCGGCCAGGGTGCGCCGGCCGATGATCAGGTTCAGGACGCCGGGGGAGGGGTGCGGCTCGCCCGGCGCGCCAACCAGGACCATCGTGCCGTCCCGCCTCAGGAGAGTGAGAAAGCTATCCAGGTTATGCGGCGCGGCCACGGTGTCGATGATGAAGTGGAAGCTGCCCGCGTGCTTGGCGACCTCCTCGGCGTTCCTGGAGATCACGACCTCGTCGGCGCCGAGACGGCGGGCGTCCTCCGTCTTGCCGGGCGAGGTGGTGAACAGCACCACGTGGGCGCCCAGGGCGTGGGCGAGCTTGACCGCCATGTGGCCGAGCCCGCCGAGACCCACCACACCGACCTTCTGTCCCGGGCCGACCTTCCAGTGCCTGAGCGGCGACCAGGTGGTGATGCCGGCGCAGAGCAGGGGAGCCGCGGCCGCCGGGTCCAGCTTGTCGGAGATGTGCAGGACGAACTTCTCGTTGACCACGATCCGCTCGGAGTAGCCGCCGCGGGTGGGCTGGCCGGTCTCCTTCTCGACGCCGCCATAGGTGCCGGTCATGCCGTTCTCACAGTACTGCTCGAGCCCCTCGGCGCAGCTCGCGCAATGCTGGCAGGAGTCCACCATGCAGCCGACGGCCGCGATGTCCCCCGCCTTGAACGTCGAGACCTCCCTGCCGACCTTGACCACCCGGCCGACGATCTCGTGCCCGGGAACGAGAGGGTAGACCGTCCCCTCCCACTCGCTCCGAGCGGCGTGGAGGTCCGAGTGGCAGACGCCGCAGAAGAGGATCTCGATCTGCACGTCGTGAGGGCCGGGATCGCGGCGGTCGAAGCTGAAGGGGCCGAGGGGGGTGGTGGCGGAATGGGCGGCGTAGGCTTGGGTTTTTAGCATGGAGTACTTCCTTTCTGGTTCGAATCGGGCGGCCCCACTTGGAAGGGCGATCGTGTGACGTGCTTAGCGCAAGGTTGCTGCCGCCTGGAAAATTCGTAAAGGGTCACTGGACCAGCGGTCGTCGATATGGACGTTGCTCGAAAGCTTTCCGGGGCACTTCGCATGAGGCTCGAGCCGAGCGGGCAGGGCGAACCGGAACTCCCACTGCTCTGTTACGGCGTGCAGACAGGCAGCCACTACGTCGAAGTCCCTCGGACTGTAATAGCGTGAGCAGGGATCGCTCTTCGCCGCCCGGGTCCGCTGGAAGTCGAGTCGGGCGAGCCCATCCCGATCAGGTTTCCTGAGAACGTTCTTGCACTCAACCGTCAGCTCCCTGTTATCAAGTAGAAGCACACTGAGGTCGGGGCCATCGCCTGCGAGCCGGGAGCAAGACTTGGTTTCGGGAAGAGTCCTGATCTGGCGATAGAGGTGCTCCTCCGCCACCCAACCGCGGACGGCCACCTTCAGGCGGTGGGCGCTCTCGATAAGGTCGAGCACTTCCCTCTCGGTCAACTTGAATTCCGTGATCAACGAATGGACGGTTGAAGGATTCCGGAGAGCTTTCTCAGCCAAGAGCTGCCGGTGCCCTTGGTCCTCCCCGACTGCCTCGCGTTCCAATCGGATATATGACAAAAAGGACTCCGGAGTGCCTCCAACGAGAACCTCGACTGGTTCTTCAGGAGCGCCCTTCCGCTCCCGTTCCCAGGCGTGCCATCCCAGTTGGAGAATCGCCTCCACGTGGCGCTGCTTGAATTCGATCGAGATGAAGAGCCGCGTCGGATTGTGGAGGACCGGATCCGCGCCCACAAAAAACCCAAGCCCGGGATTGATTCCGACCAGGAGGGTCGTATACAAGCCGAAGGGATCCTGCCAGAGTTGGTGAAGCTGTGCGTCCTTAGATCCGTACTTGAGTTGGAATCGATGCTCGTCCGCAGGGCGGTTGCGGGTCAACCGGGAGTTGGCAAGGAAGGCGTAGGCTACGATTCCCAGGCGCTCTCCCTGTGGTGTCTCGAAGGTGATGCGGAACGGGGCTACCGATGGCGGCGAGCTGTAAAGGATTTGGCAGCCCTCGCCGCGCAAGGCTTGGAGCATGAAGTCGAGAAGGGGCTCCCGGTCTTTACGGCTGACGCCATAAGTCCGATATTCGGACGGGAAGACGGTCGGGGTTTTCATGCGACGATCAGTGCTTCCAGGAATTAGGCGAAGGCGCGCCTCTCCTCTTGCATAGTGGGTTCCTGATCTTGCCCTTTCCTGCGGGTGGCCGCATACCCTTCCCCCGTCCCAGGGTGCGCTTCGTGATTGCCGATTAGGTGACGGTATTTGAAAGGCACAGGCTGAACCGGCTCCGGCCTGGGAATCGGCCGTTTCGGCGTTGGAACGAGCCGCGAGTCGAGGTTGACCTGATCGCCGAGAAGTTGGCCGCCCATCGCCCGGGCGAGGACCTCTGCCAGAGCGGAGGGCACGGCATTACCAAGTTGGCGCTGCACTGAAGCGAGATTGCCGAGAACCGTATAGCCGTCGGGGACGGTCTGAAGCCGACAGAGCTCACGGGCCGAGAGGCGCCGGCTCTTCCAATGGAACGGTCCGATCGCCGGTCCTGGCTGGGCTTGGACCGTCCATGAGGGAAGCGCCTTGGAGAGTTTTAGGAGGAAGCTCCAGTAACGCCGTCGCCAGCCGAACAGCGGCTGGCCACCGCCGCGTTCCGTATGCCAGAGGTAGTTCTCCCCCTCGGGAATCGAGGGCAGAAGGTCCGCCCATTTGCCTCGTGCTCGAAGCCCCGGATCGTCGTCGTCCTCGAGATCACCGATCGCGTCCCAGGTGCTTGCATAGGGTTTCTGACCGAAGGGAAGCCGGCCGTCGTCCGACCGGAAGTGCGTAGGTGGCGGAAACGAAAAGCTCTTCCCGTCGCATGCGCCAATCACGAAGACCCGTTCCCGGAGCTGCGGAACTCCGAAATCTGCGGCGTTAACCTTGCCAACGGTCAGCGCGTAGCTCGTACCACAATCCCGATTGATCTTTCGAATCATCCTCTCGATGAGCTCGAGCCCTTCGCTTTTTGTCCGATAAGCCAACCCGGGGACATTCTCCAAGAGGAAAGTCTTCGGCAGCGTATCGCGGAGCACGCGCAGATAGGCGCTCAGGGTACCGGCGCGAGGATCGTCTAAGCGGAGTGTGTCGCCTGAAGCCCAGTAGCCGGACTTCGAGAAAGGCTGGCAAGGGGGGCCACCAATTAGCACGTCCGCCTCGCCGACCTTGAGGCCCGCTGTCTTGAGCAACTCCTCCGAGGAGATCGTGTGAATGTCGCGGTCCAGGACCGGCCATTCCCGGTTATGCCGCAGTGTGGCGACCGCCTCCGAGTCGATCTCGACTGCGACTGAGGTCTCGAATCCCGCTGATTCGAAGCCGAGGTCGAGACCGCCCGCGCCTGTGTAGAGACTGATGACCTTGCGCATCCGTGTCCGAGCTCCGGAACGCCCCCCCATTTCGTTACGCCCTTTTTACGCTGTTACGGTATTCGGTGTCAAGAGCGGGCGAGGAACGAGCTCTCTTCCTGTGTAGCGTTTCCCGGACAATCTGGGAAACCTCTGCAGAATCGGAGCGGATCTGGGATTCCCAGAAACGTAGGACGGTCCAGCCCAGTTCCTGGAGACACTGTGTGTTCTGCTGGTCCCGCTCGATGTTCCGCTGGATCTTGGCAAGCCAGTAGCCAGAGTTGCTCCCACCGCCGAGCTTCACCTTTCGAGCTTCCCAGTCCCGGCCATGCCAGAAGTCTCCGTCGCAGAAGACGGCGACCTTTTTCCCCGGAAAGGCGATATCGGGCCGTCCTGGTAACCCGTGGACGTTCTTCCTGTATCTACAGCCGATAGCCCAGAGAGCTCGGCGGAGAGTCACCTCACAGCAGGTGTCCGTCTTCTTGCTGCTCCCTCGTGCTGCTGCGGTGGCCCGGATGGAGGCAGGTCGCAGCCCCTTGTAGCTCGGGCATGGTGCTGCGGGAGACTTCGGCCGGGGAGGTACGTCGGACGGCACGCCGCTCATGAAGAGATCCTACCCGAAAACGGTGGCACCGGGGAGGAGCTCATACAAGATTTCGCGCCTCTAGCGGCTGAAAACCACACCCTATAGTGTTCCTTGGAGTCATTCTCCCTTTAGAGGAGCCTGCCGGTCACCGCGGTCTCCTTGAGCCTGCTGGCGGCGGCGGTCCTGCCCAGTACGGGGCGGGACGCGGCGTTCCGGCCGCACAAGGAGTCCGGACCGGACGGATTTCGCGATCGAGACCGGCAACGGCGGCGAAACGGTCGGCCATTCGGCGCTCTTCGACGAGCGGCTGATCGGGGTCCTGCACGTCGTGGAGCGGCTGGTGAGATCCCCCGAGGCGCTGGCCCACGTACTGGAGGCCGCCGGACCGCTGGTGCTCGAACGGACCGGAGCGGTCTCGACGAGCGGGTGCCGCAGGTGGTGGGCTGAGTCGGTTTGGCCGTGGGGGAGCCGTGCCTCCAGGGCCATGGCGCTCGCCGTCGGGGCGCGGGGAGGGCCCAAGTTTGCGATCCCCCGCCGCCCGGGATTTCAATCCCGGGCAGCGGGGCGTGTCTCAGTTCCTCTGGAGAAGAGCTTGCCGGTACAAAAGGCCTGAAGCCGATTCCGAAGTTTGAGTCGGAAGACGAAGAGCGGGAGTTTCTGGGCAACCCACGACTCTACGACTACGTTGACCGGAGTCGGCCAAGAGAGGCGCGTCAGGCCCCGACCGTTCCCTGAGCTCAAGGAGATTGAAGGCCCCTCTCCCCCACCGGCCGGATCGCTCCGCCCGTTTCGGGCTCCCTTTTCAGGCGGCCGAGCACCCTGTCTGATGGGAGGACAGGATGCCGATGTCCGATCCCGTGCAGTCTAACTTGAGAAAAGGAGACCGGAATGAAGCTTCGATCCCTGCTGGTGTTCCTCTCGTTGCTGCTGATCGCGGGCGCCGCGATGGCGGCCCCGGCCGGCGTGCCAGCACCGACGTCACCCACTCCCGAGGTGGCCGCGGCGGCCGCCCCGGCCCCCGGCCTGTGCATCAAGAACTCCTCCAGGGAGAAGCTTCCCGAGGTCATGCCGGCGTTCTTCAAGGCCTCCACGGCGGTCTGCGGATCGTGCAGCGTCTCCGGTTGTCGGGGCGTGAGTTACAACACGGTCTGTAAGGTATCCGGAGGTTTGATTTACCATTGCATCGCTGCCTTAGGCAACGACTGCACCGACGGCACGTTCCAGTGCCAGTGCTGGAACGGGCCGCTGCCCTAGCGAGCCTGACCGGTCCAAGCCCGACGACGGCCCCGGGAGCTCGCCCTTCGCGATGCCCGGGGCCGCCGGATTCAACGTTCTGAGCAGGCGCCTGGGTTTTCAGGCTTCGCGAATCACCGGGCGGGAACGCAGAGGGTCGCGGGCGCAGGCCAGCTCGTAGGCCTGGCGGGGCGGCACCGGCAGGACGGCGGCGAAACCCGTGGGGCCGGCCTCGACGTCCACCGCGAACTCGCGGCTGGCCTCCAGCAGCACGATCCAGGTCCGGCCGTCGCGGACTTGGCGGTCCACCTGAATATAGTTTCCAAACGGGCCGTCGCGCATGGCCAGGATCGCGTCCGCGCTTTCGACGTCCCCCTGCCAGCGCTCGAACAGCAGCAACGCCTCGGGCGGGACGGAGTAGTCCTCGGGCCGGAAGGGGGGACGCACCCAGACCGGCCCTTCGGGCGTGTCGCGGCGGGTGAGCGGCATCAGCGGCGTCAGCCCCCGGCGGCCGCGACCCGCGCCGCCGCCTGCTGAATGAGCCCCTGGTAATAGGCGCGATCCGCGGCGGACAGTTCCCGCGAGAGAACCCACCGGTGCGTGACGCTGCCGTCCGCGTTGACGGCCTTGTCGTACCGGGCGATCACGGTCTCCTGGTCGTCCACCGTGCGGCGGAGGAGCGCGTCCCCCGAAGCGAGAGGAGTGGGGACGGTCATCACGTCCTCTTCGTTGAGGTGGAGCGGGTAGACGGTATCCGGAGGATCATCGCCCCGCAGGGTCAGCAGCCCGATGTTGTCTGAGATTCCGAGGCCGGTGTAGGGATTGGTCTGGCCCTTGCGGTTCATCTCGAGGGAGCGGTCGTCGAGGCTCGGCGTGGAGGCCTGGATGGAGTCGTAGAGGTCCCGGGCCAGGGGGATCCTGGCGTCGCTCGCCCCTTGAGCGGACATGTGATGGCGAATCGAATGGAGGCCGTGCACGCGGACCTCCACGGAGACCTGGCGATGAAGGGGGATGGGGCTCTGGTCGGTGAACTGTCCGGTGGGGGTGCTCTCGTAGTCTCCGGAAAAGCCCGCCCAGTTCCACGGCCTCGAGCACATCGTGTTCGCGGTGCGGAAGGGAGCTGGAGAGCGTCCTATCCTGGCTTGAACGCCGACCCTTGCGCCCGTAGCGCCGCCTGGGCCGCGTGGTAGCCGCACATTCCGTGCACGCCTCCCGAGGGAGGCGTGCTGGACGAGCAGATGAAGACCCGCGGGTCCGGCGTCGCGTAGGGGACGAGGCGCGCCACGGGCCGGGTGAAGAGCTGGGTCAGGGTCACCGCGCCGCCGTTGATGTCTCCTCCCACCAGGTTGGGGTTGTAGGACTCGAGCTGCGCGGTGTTCATCGTGTGGCGCGCCAGGATGATGTCCCGGAAGCCGGGGGCGAAGCGCTCGATCTGACCTTCGATCAGCGCCGTGAAGTCCGCCGTCGAGCCGTGGGGGACATGGCAGTAGGCCCAGCCCGTGTGCCGGCCGGCCGGCGCGCGCGTGGGATCGAACCGGCTCGCCTGGCCCACCAGGGTGAAGGGGCGCGACGGGTCGCGGCCGTACCAGGCGGCCGCCTCCGAGGCCGCGACCTCCTCCAGCGGCCCGCCGAGATGGACCGTCCCCGCTCTGCGGCACGCCTCGGCGAGCCAGGGGATGGGCTCGGAGAGCGCCCAGTCGACCTTGAACACCCCCGGCCCGTAACGGTAGCGGGCGAGACGTCGGCGGTAACGCTCGGGCCAGCGGAGGCCGTCGATCTTCAGGAGCTGGGCCGGGGTGAGGTCGAAGAGGTAGGCACGGGCGCGCGGCAGCTCGCCGAGCGACTTCACGAGATGGCCGGTGCGGATCACCCCGCCCTCCTCGCGCAGCAGCGCCGCCAGCGCGTCCGCGATCCGTTGCGCTCCCCCCTCGGGCTGCGGCCAGCCGACCGCGTGGCCGGTGACGCCGAGCATCAGCCCGAAGGCGGCGGTGGGGAGCTTGTCGATGGGCAGGAAGGAGTGGGCGGCGAGGCCGGCAAACAGGGCGCGGGCGCGGAAGCCTTGGAACCGGCTCTTCGCCAGTCCCGCCGCGCCGCGCAGGCCCACGAGGCCGAAGTGGGCCATGCGGAACGGGTGGCGCGGCCAGCCGAGCGGGCCGAGGAGGTCGGGGGAGAGCTCCATCCAGCCGCGCGAGAAGGGGCGGAAGAGGCGCTCCCAGGCGCGGGCGTCGTGGTGGTCCCCGAAGCTCTCGCCGGTCTCCGGAAACCCCTGCGCGAGGATCGCGGCGGTGCCGTCGTCGAAGGGATGGGCCAGGGGAAACGGCGGATCGATCCAGCGCAGCCCGAACCGCTCCAGGCGCAGGCTCCGCAGGAACGGCGCGCCCACCGCCAGGGGGTAGATCGCCGAACAGACGTCGTGGACGAACCCGGGGAGCGTCAGCTCGGTGGAACGCGCGCCGCCCCCCACCGTCTCGCCCGCCTCGAAGATCTCGACCGACCAGCCCGCCCGCGCCAGAACGATCGCCGCGGCGAGCCCGTTGGGCCCCGCTCCCACGACCACCGCGTCGCGTTCCATGCTCGCCATTCGGATGCCACCTACCCGGGCGGCACCATCCTCAGGCCCGGCATGGACATTTCGGGCTCGTGCATCTTGAAACCGCTCGGGACCTCGAAGAGCGAGGCCTTCGTCTCCTGGGTCCCCACGTGCTCCAGCACCTCGGTGTGGACGCTCGTCCGCGGCATCGTTCCCTGGTCCCCCTCGGTGGAGATGGTGACCTGCTGCTTGATTGCCATGCCCGGCAGAGCGGTGAACGCGGCGGCCAGCCGGGTGTCGATCTCGGGGAAGCCGGTTCGCATCTCGGGCCGGAAGAGCCTGGGAGCGTCCGGCGCCTTTCCCTCCGTCATCCAGTAGATCGCATCGACCTTCACCTTGCCGCGGATGGTTTCCGGGCGGCTTCTGGGGGATACGGGGACGCCGGGGGGAGTGCCCGCCACGACGGTGATGTCGTATGACAGCCTGATCTCGTGCCGCCGGACGGAGGCTCCGGCGACCGTCTCGGGCGCCGCCGCGTCCACGGTGTCGAAGGTCACGTGGCTCACCGATCTCCTGGCGAAGGGGAGCGGCAGCAGGCCAAACAGGGAGGAGGTCGGCTTGAAGGCATCCGCCTTGATCGCGAAGAACGTGTGGTTCTCCAGGTTCAGGGCGGTCGCGTGGTCCCCCCCGTCTTTCGAGATCACCACCTGATAGGGCCGCGCGGAGTCCGGGTCCGGCGCGAGCTCCACCCGATATTTCTTGCCGTCGACGAGGATCTTCGCCGTGGAGTTGGCGGGCGCGCCGGACTCCCCCATGGCGAGAGCGCCGGCCCCTCCTTGCTGAGTGACGGTGCGGTGATAAACGTCTCCGGCGAGCGCCGGCGCGCTCAGGAGCAGGAATCCGAGGACCGGCAGGAACGGGTGACTGATGCGCATCGCGACCTCCCGAGAAGTGGAGCCGTGATTCTAGATGGAGATGCGATCTCTGGTTTTTGAGGCGTCAGCCTCGCTCTTTGACCGGAATTCCGCCGGCGATGTCGAAGACGGCCTCCGGATGTTTCGCTACGACCTGGAGAAGCACGCGGGCGCTTCCTTCGGGCTTCCGTCTCCCCTGTTCCCAGTTCCGGAGAGTCCCCACGCTGATCCCCATCAAGGCCGCGAATTTCAACTGGCTGAGGCCGTGACTCTCCCGCAAGCTTCGAATATCGGTCTCGTCGAATTGAAACGACCGTGAGGGCTTGCGGTCACCGCGAAGGATGGCTCCCCCCTCACGGACGCTTCCGAGCAGCTCATCAAACAACTCTTTCTTCATGGGTACTCCGTTTCCACGATCTTTCGCAAGGCCTCTCGCTGAGCAGAGGTCAGATCTTCTCGTTCGTTCTTGGGGTAGGCGAAAAGCATGAGTAATGTTACGGAGGTTGGATGCCAGAAGTAGATCATCCGTGCTCCTCCACGCTTGCCTCTGCCCGGAACTCCCCAGCGCAGCTTACGGAGCCCGCCTGTACCCGGAATGACGCTTCCAGCGGTAGGCCTTTGCAGGAGCTCGACTTGAAGAAGACGGTAGTCATCATCGGAAAGCAGGTCGGTGATGCGCGACGTGAAAGCCTTCGTCTCAACGATGATCACCGGGATCATCATACGCCAATGGCGTACGCGGGATCAACCTCCGCAGAAGGCGCTACGATGAACGGGATGGATGCGATGGACGCAATCGCCGACCGCGATTTCGCCGCCCGGCGCCGGGAGATGGTGGACCGCCAGATCGCCGCCCGCGGGGTGCGGGACCGGCGGGTGCTGGAGGTCATGGCGGCGGTGCCGCGGGAGGCCTTCGTGCCCGAGCGGCTGGCGGAAGCGGCCTATGAAGATGGTCCCCTCCCCATCGGCGAGGAGCAGACGATCTCCCAGCCCTACGTCGTGGCCCTGATGGCGGAGGCGCTGGAGGTCGGACCCGGGGACGGGGTGCTGGAGATCGGCGCCGGCTCGGGGTACGCGGCGGCGGTGCTCTCGCGGCTGGCGCGCGCGGTCTGGACGGTCGAGCGCCACCCGTCGCTCGCCCGCGAGGCGGAGGAGCGGCTGGCGCGGCTCGGCTATGCGAACGTCCAGGTGATCGAGGGGGACGGCACCCTCGGCTGGCCCGCGCAAGCGCCTTACGACGCCATCGTGGTGGCGGCCGGCGGCCCCGAGGTGCCCCAGGCCCTGCTGGACCAGCTCGCCGCCGGCGGCCGGCTGGTGATCCCCATCGGGCCGGACCCGCGTACCCAGAGCCTGGTGCGGGTGCGCCGCCGGGCGGACGGCTCCTTCCTCCGCGAGGACCTGGGCGCCGTGCGCTTCGTGCCGCTCATCGGCGCCCAGGGGTGGAAGAAGATAGACTGAGGCGGTCTCCGGGAGAACCCGTCATGAAAAGACCGCAAAAATCGCTCCTTCCCGTCTGCCTGCTCCTTCTCTCCATGCCCGTCTTCACCGCCGTCGCGGCCTTCGGGGCGGACGAGCCGTCGCGGCTCCAGGATCTGTTCAAGCGGGAGTGGGAGAACCGTCTGAAAGAGGACCCGTTCCTGGCCACCTCCGTGGGCCGCCACGAGTACGACGACCGGCTGCCGTCCGTGGCTCTCGCCGATCTCCAGCGGGAGACCGCGGAGACCAAGGCGTTCCTCGCCGAGCTCAAGGCAATCGACCGCGCGAAGCTGCCGGCGGAGGAGCAGGTCAACTACGACATCTTCAAGCGGCAGCTCGAAAACGGGATCGCCGAATTCGAGCTGGGCACCTACCAGATGCCGTTCAACGCCGACTCCGGCTTCCACTCGGGTTTCTCCCGCGTGCCCGAGGAGATGCCGCTCGCCACCGTCAAGGACTACGAGAACTACATCAGCCGCCTCCGTGCCTGGCCCCGCTACGTGCAGGAGCAGATCGCGCTGATGCGGATGGGGCTCCAGCGCGGCATGACCGTGCCGCGGGCGACGCTCAACGGCTACGAGGGGACGATCACCGCCCACGTGGTGGACGATCCCGCGAAGAGCGTCTTCTGGCAGCCGTTCGAGAAGTTCCCCTCCGGCGTGCCGGAGGCGGAGCGCGAGCGCCTGCGCCGGGAGGGTCGGTCGGCGGTGACGGACGGCGCCATCGCCGGCTATCGGGCGTTCCTCGACTTCTACCGCAAGGAGTACCTGCCCAAGGCGCGCACCACGCTCGCGGCCACCGCGCTTCCCCAGGGCCGCGCCTTCTACCAGCAGCAGATCCGGCAGTTCACCTCGCTCGACCTGTCGCCGGAGGAGATCCACCGGATCGGCCTCTCCGAGGTCGACCGGATCTCGAAGGAGATGGACGCCGTGATGCGGCAGGTGGGCTTCAAGGGGGACTTCGCGGCCTTCCTCAAGTTCCTGCGCACCGATCCGCGGTTCTACGCCCGGACGCCGCAGGAGCTGCTCGAGCGGGCCTCGTTCATCGCCAAGAAGATCGACGGCAAGCTGCCGTCGGAGTTCGGTACGCTGCCGCGCCTCCCGTACACGGTGCAGGCGGTGCCGGCGGACATCGCGCCCAAGTACACCTCGGGCCGCTACGTCGAGGCCCCCCAGGGGAGCCTGCAGTCGGGCATCTTCTGGGTCAACACCTACCAGCTCGAGAGCCGGCCCTTCTACAACCTGACCGCGCTCGCCCTGCACGAGGCGGTGCCGGGCCACCACCTGCAGATCGCCCGCAGCCGCGAGCTCGAGCACCTCCCGGACTTCCGCCGGTTCTCCTACATCTCGGCCTTCGGCGAGGGCTGGGGGCTCTACTCGGAGTGGCTGGGGGTCGAGATGGGGATGTACGACGATCCCTACAGCAACTTCGGCCGGCTGACCTATGAGATGTGGCGCGCCTGCCGGCTGGTGGTGGACACCGGCGTCCATGCCAAGGGGTGGACGCGCCAGCAGGCGATCGACTATCTGGCGACCCGCACCGCGCTGCCGCTCCACGAGGTGGAGACCGAGGTGGACCGCTACATCTCCTGGCCGGGGCAGGCGCTCGCCTACAAGCTCGGGGAGCTGAAGATCAAGGAGCTGCGCCGGCGCGCCGAGAAGGAGCTGGGGACGGGCTTCGACGTCCGCGCCTTCCACGACACGGTGATCGGCAGCGGCTCGGTGCCGCTCAACGTGCTCGAGGAGAACGTCGTCCGGTGGATCGGCGAGCAGCGCCGCGGCAATCCCGGCCGCGGCGACCGGCCGGCGGCCCGCTGACCTCCGCCCATGACGGGATCCCGCGGCTCCAAGGCCTGCATCTTCTGCGACATCGTGAGGGGGACGGCCAGGGCGGCGATCGTGCTGGAGGACGAGACCGCCGTCGCCTTCCTCGATCACCGGCCATTGCTGCCGGGCCACTGTCTGGTGGTGCCGCGGGTACATGTCGAGACGCTGGCGGATCTGCCCGGGGAGCTCCTGGCACCGCTCTTCCGCGGCGTGCAGCTCGTCGAGCGCGCCGTCGAGACCGGCCTGGAGGCCGACGGCTCCTTCGTGGCAATCAACAACCGGATCAGCCAGAGCGTGCCGCACCTCCACGTCCACGTCGTCCCCCGCTGGAAGCAGGACGGCCTGTTCTCGCCGAAGCTGGTATGGAAGCGGATGCCGTACAAGGACGACGCCTCCCGCCGCATGGTGCAGGAGAAGCTTCGCCAGGCGGTGGAGGAGCTGCGGTGAGGACCGATTGAGCGCGGCGCGCTGGCACCGCTGGGTGGACCATACGGCGGAGGTGCAGCTCCAGGTGGGGGCGGAATCCCTGGCGGGGCTCGCGGCCGAGGCGGGGCGGGCACTGGGATTGCTTCTGTTGCGCGGCGTGCCGGCCCGGCCGGAGGGCCCTCCCCGCGAGCTGGAGGTGGAGTCGGTCGACCGCGAGGCCCTGCTGGTCGACTGGTTGAACGAGATCCTCTTCCTGGCCGAGACCGGGCTCTGGGTGGCGGTCGAGATCGAAGTCCTCGAAGCCTCCTCCGAGCGCCTGAAGGCGAGCGCCCGCGGGGTGACGGTCGGCGAGCCGCCGGCCACGGTCAAGGCGGCGACCTTCCACGGCCTGGCCGTGGAGGAGCGGGACGGAGAGTGGCAGGCGGAGGTGATCTTCGACGTATGAGAGCGAGCGACGGATGAGCCGCAGATGAGCCGGAAGAATCGAAACCACCGGGCTCCCAAGCCCGAGGAGAAGGCGAAGGCCTCCACCCAGCCCATGCTCCCCAAGGGCCCGCCGCCGGCCTATCCTGCGGTGCGCCTGAGCTCCAGCCTGATGGAGATCCCCGCCTCGGCGCGGGAGGACATGCGGGTGCCGGCCCGCGTCTGGGCCGACGAAGAGCTGTGGAAGCAGATCTCGCGCGACCGCACGCTGCTCCAGCTGGTCAACGTGTCGACCCTGCCCGGCATCGCCGGCACCGCCCAGGCCATGCCGGACGCCCACGAGGGATACGGCTTCCCGGTGGGCGGCGTCGCCGCCTTCCGCGCCCGGGACGGCGTCATCTCTCCCGGCGGGGTGGGCTACGACATCAACTGCGGCGTGCGCCTGCTCGCCTCCGGGATCGAGGCGGACGAGCTGGGGCACGCCCGGCTGGAGTCGATCGTTCACGACCTCAGCCGCGCCATTCCCTCGGGAACGGGGAAGGGGAGCCATCTCACGTTCTCGGCCGAGGAATTCGACCGCGTGCTGGCCGAGGGGTGCTCCTACCTCGCCGGGCGCGGCCTCGCCACCCCCGAGGACCTCGACGCCACCGAGGCCCGGGGATCGCTCGCGGCGGCCGATCCGCGCGCGGTCTCGGAGCGCGCCAAGCAGCGCGGCGGCGGGCAGCTCGGCTCGATCGGCTCGGGGAACCACTTCGTCGAGGTCCAGCGGGTGGAGAAGGTGTTCGACCCCGCGGCGGGGGAGGCGCTCGGGCTGCGCGCCGGTCAGTTGGTGATCCTGGTCCACACCGGCTCGCGGGGGCTGGGCCATCAGGTCTGTACCGACTACGTGCGGGCGATGGACGCGGTGATGGTCCGCCACGGCATCCGGCTCCCGGACCGCGAGCTGGCCTGCGCGCCGTTCGACTCGCCCGAGGGGCGGAAGTACTTCGGCGCCATGTGCGCGGCGGCCAACTTCGCCTTCGCGAACCGCCAGGCGATCACCTGGAGCGCGCGCGACGTCTTCCAGCGCGCCCTGGGCGATGCGGGCGGGCTGCGCCTGGTCTACGACGTGGCGCACAACATGGCGAAGCTGGAGCGGCATGGCGACGAGGACCTGGTCGTTCACCGCAAGGGGGCGACCCGTGCCTTCGGGCCGTCGCACCCGGAGACCCCCGCCGCCTATCGCGGCATCGGCCAGCCGGTGCTGATCCCCGGCAGCATGGGAACCGCTTCCTACGTGCTGGTGGGGACCGACGAAGGGTTCGAGCTCTCCTTCGGCAGCACCTGCCATGGCGCCGGCCGGGCGATGAGCCGCACGGCGGCGAAGAAGGTGCAGTCCGGGGGCGAGGTGCGCAAGGCCCTGGAGGACCGCGGGATCGTCGTCCGCTGCGCCTCCGCCGGCGAGCTGGCCGAGGAGGCCCCCTACGCCTACAAGGACGTCGACCGCGTCGTCGACGTGGTCCACCAGGCCGGGCTCGCCCGCAAGGTGGCGCGGCTGGTGCCGCTCGGCGTGATCAAGGGATAGGGGATCGCATGACCGATCCCCCCAACCATCCCGCGACGGTGATCCTGCGCGCCGAGGCCTTGAGCCGCGTCGTCAACGGCAAGGTCCTGGTCGAGGATGCGAGCTTCGAGGCCCGCGCGGGCGAGGTGCTGGCCCTCGTCGGCCCGAGCGGCGCGGGCAAGAGCTCCCTGCTACGCCTGCTGAACCGGCTGGACGAGCCGACCGGCGGCACGGTCTACCTCCACGGGACCGACTACCGCACGATTCAGCCTCGCGAGCTGCGCCGCAAGGTGGGCATGGTGACCCAGCGGGCGTATCTCTTTCCCGGCTCGGTGGCGGACAACCTGCGGTTCGGCCCGGCGCAGCGCGGCGAGTTCCTGCCGGATTCCGCCGTCGAGGATCTCCTCGCCCGGGTGGGGCTCGAAGGCTGGGCCGGCCGGAGCGTGGCGAACCTCTCCGGTGGCGAGATGCAGCGCGTCTCGGTGGCCCGCACCCTGGCCAACGCCCCCCTGGTCCTGCTGCTGGACGAGCCGACGTCGGCTCTCGACGACGCCGCGAAGCGCGAGGTCGAATCCCTGGTCCGCGCCATCGTGCGCGACCAGGGGCTCGGCTGCGTGATGGTCACCCACGACATGAGCCAGGCGGCGCGCCTGGCCGACCGCGCGCTGGCTCTCGAGCGCGGCCGGGTGGTGCGCGCCGGATCGATCGAGGAGGTGCTGCGTGCTTAAAGCTCTCTTTCACGACCCACTTCAGCTCGGCCTGGCGCAGGCCCTGGCGGCGGCCCTGGCGGCGGGAGTCGTGGTGCTGCTGGCGCGCCGGCGCGGGATCCATCTCGAAAGCGAGGCCGCGATCGCCATGGTCCGCGGGATCGTCCAGATCGTCGCCGTCGGCTCCATCCTGGTCGTGCTGCTGCGCGGTCCGTGGTGGACGAGCGGGTTCCTGCTGGCGGGCATGATCGTGGCCGCAGGGGCCACCTCGGCCAGGAGGGCGAAGGGTCTGCCGGGCGCCTTCGCGGTCTCCACCTGGGCGATCGCGTCCGGCGCCGGCTCGGTGATCGCGCTGATGACCTGCCTCGGCGTCATCGATACCGCGATCACCACCCTGGTGCCGGTGGGCAGCATGCTGATCGCCAACGCGATGAACACCAACGGGCTGGCGCTGAACCGCTTCCGCTCGGACGTGCTGGCGCACGTCGGCGAGGTCGAGACCGCCCTGGCGCTGGGGGCGGAGGCGCGCAACAGCGTGTCGCCCTACGTCCAGGCCTCCTTCGAGGCCAGCCTGATCCCCGCCATCGACTCCCTGCGCTCGCTGGGCATCGTGTGGATTCCCGGGCTGATGGCGGGAATGCTGCTCTCCGGCGCGAACCCGGTGTACGCGGCGATCTACCAGTTCGTGGTGCTGGCCATGATCTTCGCCGCCTCGGGACTGACCTCGCTGGTCAGCACGCTGCTCATCCGCGGACGCATCTTCTCCCCGGCCGAGCAGCTCCTGCTGCCGCGCGAGGCTTGATCCAGATCTAGGAAGAGCTGCCGCTCCAGCTCCTCGCGGACCGAGTCGTCCAGCTCGAGGAGGGCCGCGGCGGTGTTCTCCTCGAGGTGCTTCACCTTCGAGGTGCCGGGGATCGGCAGCATCACCGGAGATTTCCCCAGCAGCCACGCGACCGCCACCTGCGCGGGCTGCGCGCCGAGCCGCTCGGCTACGCGCGCCAGCGGACCGCCGGACTTGGCGAGGTCGCCGGTGGCGAGCGGGAACCAGGGGATGAAACCGATTTCCTCGCGGGTGCAGTAGTCCAGCACGTCCTCGGACTTCCGGTCCGCCAGGTTGTAGCGGTTCTGCACCGAGACCACCGGCGCCAGGCGGCGGACGGCCTCGATCTGCGCGACGCTGACCTCGGACAGGCCGAGGTGGCGGATCTTCCCCTCGCGCTGGAGGTCGAGCAGGGCGCCGATCTGATCCTCGAGCGCCACCTTGGGATCGATCCGGTGGAGCTGGAAGAGGTCGATGCGCTCCAGCCGGAGCCGGCGGAGGCTGCCTTCGCAGGCTGAGCGCAGGTGCTCGGGGCGGCCGTCCTCGACCCAGACGCCGGGGCCGGGCCGCTGGAAGCCGGCCTTGGTGGCGATCACGAGGCCGGCCGGATAGGGGTGGAGCGCCTCGGCGATGAGCCGCTCGGAAACTTCGGGGCCGTAGGAGTCGGCGGTGTCGATGAGATCGATGCCGAGCTCGACCGCGCGGCGCAGCACCGCGATCGCCTCGCCATGGTCGGCCGGCTCGCCCCAGACGCCGGGACCGGTGATCTGCATCGCCCCGAAACCCATCCGGTGGACGGGAAGATCGCCACCGACGGTGAAGGTGCCGCTGGCGGCCGCCGGCCGCTCTGCCGCTGATGTGTTTTTCATGCTGCCGTTCCTTTCATTTTTATGAACGTCCTACTGGAACCAACCCACCACCGTCGTCCCGATCAGCGCCAGCGACAGCAGGCTGACCACGATCGCGATCCCCCAGGCGACGGCGTTGTAGAGCGGCCCGTTGACGTGGTCGCCCATCAGCTCGCGGTCGTTGATCAGCCGCAGGATGGCGAACAGCTCGACCGGCAGCAGCAGGCCGTTGAGCACGTAGACGCCCACCAGCACCTGGATCAGCGGCAGGCCGGGGATCAGGGCCACGGCGGCGCCGAGGACGATCAGCCCGGTGAGGATCCCCATGAAGATCGGTGCCTCGGACCACGAGCGCGAGACGCCGCGCTCGAACCCCAGCGCCTCGCTCAGCATGTAGGTGGTGGCGAGCGGCAGGACCCCCGCCGCCAGCAGCGAGGCGCCCAGCAGGCCGATGGCGAAGAGCGCCTTCGCGTAGTGGCCGGCGATCGGCTCCAGGGCCCGCGCGGCGTCGTCCGCGTACTTGATCTCGACGGTGACGCCGTGAGCGTGGAGAGTCGCCGCCGTGGCGATGAGAATGAAGATCGCCACCACGCCCGAGAAGATGGTGCCGACGATGACGTCGAAGCGGGTATAGCGGTAGTCCTCGATGGTCCCCCCCTTCTCGATCACGGAGGACTGCTCGTAGAGCTGCATGTAAGGGGAGATGGTGGTGCCGATCAGCGCGATCAGCAGATTGAGATAGGCCGGGTCCCACTGCAGGTGCGGGTGCAGGGTCCCTTCCAGCGCCTCTCCCCAATCCGGCTTCGCCAGGAAAGCCGCTCCGATGTAGGACAGGAACGCCAGGCTGAGCACGAGGAAGATCCGCTCGACCCAGCCGTAGGAGCCGCGGGTCACCAGCAGCCAGACGAAGACGGCGGCGAGCGGCACGGCGACGTAGCGGCTGACGCCGAACAGCTCGGCCGCGGCGGCGACGCCGACGAACTCGGAGACGATGATGCCGGTGTTGGCGACCAGCAGCGTCAGCAGGATCAGGGCCGTCTGGCGCAGGGTGAAGCTCTCGCGCACCAAGTCGGAGAACCCCTTGCCGGTGACGGCTCCCAGCCGGGCGCTCATCTCCTGCACCACGCCGACGAAGATCGAGACCAGCACCAGCGCCCACAGCATCTGGTAGCCGTGGGAGGCGCCGGCCGAGGCATAGGTGGCGATGCCGCCGGCGTCGTTGCCGGCGCTCGCCGCCAGCAGACCGGGACCGAGGGCTGCCAGGTAGGGCCAGAGGCGCCTGCGCATCAGGTGTAGGTCCGGCGGCGCTGCCAGACCTCGGGCAGCAGCACGGCGAGGGCGTCGTCCACGGTCAGGATGCCGAGCAGGCGGCGGCTGTCGTCGAGCACCGGCACGGCGAGCAGGTTGTACTCGGCGAGCACCTGCGCGGCACGCTCGGCGCGGTCCTCGGGGCCGACGGCCGGCATGTCCTCTTCCATTACGTCGGCGATGGGGGTGGCGGGGTCGGCGAGGATCAGCGTGCGCAGCCGCACAAGACCTTTGAGGACGTCAGGGTCGTCCGGGGCGACCACGTAGACGGCGAGCAGGGGGTCGGGGACCTCCTCGAGCGAGCGGATGGCCTGCAACGCGTCGCCCACCGTGGCGTCGGTTGAGACGCGCACCAGGTCGCGGGTCATGATGCGGCCTACGCTGTCCTCGTCGTACTCGAGGTGCACCTGGACGTCGGCGGCTTCCTCGGGCTCCATGCGGGCGAGGAGCTGCTCGGCCACGTCCTCGTCGAGGTCCTCGAGAGCGTCGGCGGCGGCGGCGGGGGTCATCTCCTCCAGGATGTCGGCGGCGCGCTCCTGGTCCATCCCCTCGAGCAGGTCGGCCACGCGCTCGTCGCTGACCTCCTCGAGGGTCTCGGCGGCGGTCTCCTCGTCGAGGGCGGCGACGATCTCGGCGCTCTCGCGGAAGGAGAGGGCGTCGACGATGCGGGCGAGGTCGACCGGGTTGAGATCGGCCAGGCGGTCGTAGGAGACCTTGAGCTGGACGGGCGCGGTGCTCGCCAGATACTGGACGTCCGCCCAGTCGATGATCAAGCGGCCGACGATGCGGCCGGAGAGCGAGCGGGGGCCGAGCCGGCGCAGCAGCGCCCGGGCGCTGATGTCCACACCGACCACCCGGTAACTCTCCTCGATGCGGGTGAGCTGCACGTCGTTGACGCGGACGATCCGCCGGCCGGTGATGTCGATGAGCTGGTGGTCGAGCACGTCGCGGCGCAGCAGCACCTCGCCGGAGCGGCGGGCGAACGGCTGCAGGTCGACGGTGGAGGTGGCGAGGCGGGCGACGCCGTTGAGCCCCTGGAGGCGGGAGGCCGAGACGAAGAAGCTGCGCCGGCCGTCGCGGACGACCAGTCCGGAGATCGGCGGATAGCGGTCGTCGACGCCCATGCGGACGATCAGATCCTCGATCCGGCCGATCACCTCTCCGGTCTTGCCCTCGACGGGCAGGTCCACGATCGAAGTCAGGAAAAGCATCGCCCCCCTTCCAGTCAGCCTGCGGTTGGAGGTGGCTTCGAGGGCTCCCCACGCGCGACTCCCCGCGCCTCGCATCATAACCCTGGAGAAGGGCGGTTCCCAGCAAGCCGGTTCCAGCAAGTCGAACAGGAGTACTATAGAAAGATTAACTAAGGGAGGAAAACGGCATGAAGATCAACAAGCTCGTTGTTTCGCTCGCGCTGGCCGGTCTCTTCATCGGAATCGCGGCGGTTCTCGCGCGGGGACAACTCCTCGGGCGACCCCGAAACCGAACGCATCCTCATCGGTTACAAGATCGCGCCGGTCCACCTGGACTTGCGCAATCGCGATCGCGCCCTGGTCGGCCTCGGCAGCTACATCGTCAATGCCCAGGCGGCCTGCAACGACTGTCACACCAGCCCACCCTACGCGGCAGGACACAATCCCTACCTTGGAGAGCCGAAACAGTTCAACGCCGCCAACTATCTCGCCGGCGGCACCTCGTTCGGTCCCTATGTCTCGGACAACATCACCCCGGATGCCCACGGCCTGCCTGCCGGCCTGACCCTCGCGGGGTTCAAGCAGGTCATGCGCACGGGTCACGATCCGAACGACCCCGGAAATATCCTACACGTCATGCCCTGGGCCGTCTTCCAGAGCATGACCGACCGCGATCTGCGGGCCATCTACGAGTACCTGCGGTCGATTCCGCACGCCGAGCCGGGAGCGTAGGGCCGGGAAAAGAAAAAGGACGCCCCGGGCGGTCGTCCGGGGGCGTCTTGACGAGGAGGCCGGTCCTGGGGACCAGCCACGGGGACGGGCTCGCCATGAGCCCTCTCCCGCTACACGCGGAAGACCCCGTTCCGGCGCTGGATGTTTAGACGGATCGAAATCGATCATTCCGCGCCGTGGAGGATGCGGGCCAGGCGCTCGACGCCGTCCACCAGCCGCGGCCCCGGGCGGCTGAAGCAGCCGTTGGCGTCCACCGGGTGGACCTGGCCCCCGCGCACGGCGCGCAGCGAGCGCCACTCGGGGCGGCCGGCGACCGTCCCGAGCTGCTCGCGGGCCCCCGCCTCGTCGAAGCCGCAGGGCATCGCCACGATCACGTCCGGGTCCGCCGCGGCGACCTCGTCCCAGGTCAGCCGGGCGGAGTGGCCGCCGGGGGTGCCGATCACGTCCAGTCCCCCCGCGAGGTCGATCATCTCCGGCACCCAATGGCCGCCGGCGAACGGCGGATCGAGCCATTCGAGCGCCAGCACGCGGGGGCGGGGCCTTCCCGCTACCATCGCCCGCACCGCCGCCAGTCGCCGCTCCAGGTCTGCGAGCAGGGCGCCGGCCTCGGCCGTCCGGCCGGTGACCTCGCCCACCCGGCGGATATCGGCGAAGACCTCACCGATCGTCCGGGGATCGAGCGACACCAGCTCGGGGCAGCGGGGGAGGGGACGGACGGCGTCGCCCACCTGCTCGGTCGAGACGGCGCAGACCGGGCAGAGCTGCTGGGTGACGATCACGTCCGGATCGAGCCCGGCGATCCGCGCCTCGTCGAGCGTGTAGAGGCTGAGGCCGCTCCCCACCTGGGAGGAGACGGCGGCGTCCACCTCCGCGGCGGTCATCCCGGGGGCGAGCGCGCTGCCGGTGAGGATCGGCCGTGTCCGCGCCTCCGCCGGGTAGTCGCATTCGTGGCTCACGCCGACCACGAGATCGCCCGCGCCGACCGCGAACAGGATCTCCGTGCCGTTGGGGACGAGCGAGACGATCCGCATGCAGGCAGTCTAGCTCAGCGCTTCCCCAGGTCTACCACCAGGTAGTTCTCGTCGCCGTAGAGGGCCTGAGCCCCGGGCGAGTGAGCGATCCGGTTCAGGAGCTGCGGAAAGAGAGCGGGAGGGATCGTCACCCATCGCGCTCCGAACCGCTCGCGGATGGTGCGGGCCGGCTCGGGGTCCTGCCCGGAGACGACGTTCACATAAGCCGCGAAGAGCCGCGGGTCCTTGATGTAGAAGGCCGTCGGGTCCAGGGCCACCAGCGACTGGAGCTGCGGCGCGGAGTAGAACAGGGGGGACGAGTCCGCCCACTGGGCGGTGAAGACGCGCTCCCCGGCCGCGCCGTGCCGCCCCAGCCAGCGGGACATCGCCAGGGGAGGCGAGGCCTGGCCGAAGCCGTAGCCACGGAGCGCGGCCACGGTCCAGAGCGCACCCAGGGCGATGCCGGACGCGGCGATCCACCGTCCCCACCGCGGCAGTGGCAGCGGCAGGCCCTTCTCCCGCTGCTCGCGCGAGGCCTCGCGAAAGACCAGCGCCAGGGCGAGCACGGCCAGCGGCGCTCCCAGCTCGAAAAACCGGCGGATCGCGAGGCTGCCGGCGATCAGAAAGGCGAGCGAGGTGAGGCCCACGGTGAGCGTCGCCCGGCTGCGCAGCCGTCGATCCATCAGCAGCGAGAGCGCGACCAGGACCGGCGCGATGAACGCCGGCCACTGTTCCAGCAGGATGTCCAGCCCGGGGGGCGAGAGCTCCGTCCCGAGCTGGGAGTGCAGGGCCGGGTTGCCCGCAGCCGTGGCCTGGAACGGAATCACGAAGTTCGAGATCGCGATCAGGCGGAAGTTCTCCGGCACCTCGGGATGCACGAGCTGTCCGAGCAGCCACCCGCCCGCCGCCGCCGCGATCGGCTGCCAGGGGACGCGGCGCTCGCCCGGCTCCTCCGTCCCGCCGGGGATCAGCAGCCCGCAGAGCGACCAGAGGATCGCCAGGGGGATCGCGATCCAGCCCGCCGTATGGGCCAGCCCGAAGAGAGCGCAGACGACGAACAGCGCCTTCCACCGCCGCTCCACCAGCAGGGCTGCCGCCAGTGCCGTGAAGCCGATCAGCCAGACGTGCGGCCGGCACATCTCCAGCCGCTGGGCGAACAGCGTCCCCAGCGCGGGGAGGGCGAGCACGAACCACCACGGCCGCGGCACGCGGAGCGACCAGAGGGCCCAGGCGAACGAGCCCACCAGAAAGACCTGACCCAGCAGAGCGCCCAGGATGCCGGCGGTCTGCAAGGGGAGGGTGGCGACCGGCAGGAGCAGGAGGTGGAAGAGCGGCTCGCCATCCGCGAAGTGGTCGTACATGATCGAGAACGGCGTCCAGTGGAACGACTCGATCCGCAGATGGGACCGCATCTCCCGCGCGAGGCCCAGATGGTAGTACTCGTCGTATGACCAGGGCTGGGGGGCCTGGAGTCGCTGCGCGAAGAAGAAGAGGACGACCGCGAGACCGGCGAGGAGGAGCTTGAGCGCGGGCGGTATCCGCTCCGGACGAGTGGGGACGATCGCGTCCGGGCGCTCTTCGGCCTTCTGGGCTCGCCGCGCCTTCTTGGCGCGGGCGAAGAGGGCCTGGGGAAAGAGAAGAGCGGGGGCTTGGGACATGGCGGGGGAGTTTATCCTTAACCCTCATGAAGCTTCTTGTCTTCCTTCCCGTTCTCCTCCTCGCCGCCGTTCCCGCTCCTTCCCCGGCTCCCCGCATCGTCGTCCTCGGCATTGCGCAGGACGGCGGCATGCCGCAGGCGGGTTGCGACTGCTCCCACTGCGCGGCGGCGCGGCGGAGCCCGGCCCTCGTCCGGCACGTGGCGAGCCTGGCGATCCAGATCCCGAAGACCGACCACGTTTATCTGGTGGACGCGACGCCGGACCTGCCGGCCCAGATCGCGGCGATCCACGCCTTCCATCGTCACCCCCAAGGCAAGACCGACCGGGCGCCGGTGGAGGGGGTCCTGCTGACCCATGCCCACATCGGCCACTACCTGGGGCTGGCCCACTTCGGCTTCGAGAGCCTCAACACCAGGGGGATTCCCACCTGGGCCTCGCCGCGCATGGCGGCCTACCTGCGCGCGAACGGCCCCTGGAGCCAGCTCGTCCGGCTGGAGAACATCGCGCTGCGCGAATTCCAGCCGGGTCAGCCCTTCGAGCTGGAGAAGGGGATCACGGTCAAGCCGCTCCAGGTGCCTCACCGCGACGAGTACTCGGACACCATGGCGTTCCTGATCCGGGGTCCAAAGAAGACCCTTCTCTACGTCCCCGATACCGACACTTGGAAGACTTGGCCCAAGCCGCTGACCGAGGTGCTCCGCGACGAGAAGGTGGACATCGCGCTCCTGGACGGGACGTTCTACTCGCCGGAGGAGCTTCCCGATCGGAACGTCACCAGGATCAAGCACCCGCTGATCACCCAGACCATGGATCTGCTGGAGCCGCTGGTGAAGGCGGGGAAGGTACGGGTCTGCTTCACCCATCTCAATCACTCCAATCCGCTATTCGAGAAAGCTGGAGCTGCCCAGAGGGCGGTCGAGGCGCGCGGGTTCCGGGTGCTCGGGGAAGGGGAGGAGATCGGGCTGTAGGCGGCGAGGCCCGCGCCCCGACCGCCCGGGAGGGGCGGCGCGGGGCGCGGGAGGGAGGGGAGCCGCTACTTGGGCGTGGTGGGCAGCCAGGTGCTGACGGACGGCTCGGTGCGCCCGCCCGGACCTTCGAAGTGCTCGAAGTTCAGGGTGTACATGGAGCGCCACATGTCGACGATCAGGCGCGCGCCGTTGATGCCGGTGGCCTTGGGGTCCTTGGCCTTGTCGGGGGTGCGGGACAGCCACTTGCCGGTGGGGTTGTAGAGGTCGAGCTTGTAGTTCTCGACCGCCTTGCCGTCGCCGGTGTAGGAGAGCACGTAGATGAAACCCTGCAGCTCGACCGCGAGATCGAGGTAGGTGACGATCTCCTCCGGGTCGGGGATGTGGAGGCCCATCGATGGGTTGAAGTAGACGACGCCGAGCTTCGTGGCATCCCCGGCTTCCTTCGAGATCCGGTAGGACTGGGTGGCGTCGGTGTCGTCCACGACCCACAGCCCGCCGGGGGCCTGCACCCGCACGAGGACGCGCGAGCCGAGGACCGCCTGGTCGCTGATGGTGACGCCGCGGGTGGCGTAGGCGGCCTTGAGGTCGGCGGAGAGGATCCCCCGCGCCAGGTCGATCTGGTAGGAGGCCGGCGCCTGCAGGCCGTTGCCGGTCACCTGCGCCTGGGGGGCGAGGGTGATGCCGTGGGCGGCGAAGTCCGCCACGATCTCCTCGGTGACGCCGCCGCGGTCGAGCAGGAAGGCGTATTCATAGGGGAGGTTGAAGGGAGTGGAGGCCTGGACGACCAGGTGGTCCCCCTCGGCGAGGACCGGGTAGCTGCCGCCCGCGTCCTGGATCAGCCACTGGCTCGACAGGTCGGCGCCGTTGCGCTGCAGGTTGAGGGCGCCGGCTTGGTTGAGCTGGACGTCATATTGGTCGGGGGTGTCGGTGATCGTCCAGTGGGCGGAGAGGGTGACGCCGGCGGCGGCGAAGGCCTCGCGCAGGGCCATGGTGGCGAGCCCCTTGTCGAGGTCCGGCGCGAAGGTGGCGGCGTTGAGCTGGGTGACGGCGGCGCCGTCGAAGCTCGCCACCGGGTTGCCGTTGAGGTCGAACGCCTGGATGCGCCGGTTGATCTCTTCGAGCACGAGCAGGCGGCCGTCGGAGGTGACCGCGATCGCCCGCGGTCCGTTCAGCAGACCCTGGCGGATGCCGAGGCCGGAGACCATCGAGGCCGGCTGGGCCTCGGCGTCGGGCTTGCTCTCCTCCGGGATCTGGATGATCTCCATCTTGCTGTTCTTGAAGTTGACCCCGACCACGTACCCCGCGGGGTGGACGACGATCGAGTCGAGGTGGGCCTCGGTGAAGTAGCCGTAGCTCAAGCCCGGGTTCATGTCGAAGGGGGTCTTCTCGTCGAGCACCACCTTGCGCAGGTGATAGAGGCCGGAGCGCGGATCGACGTAGAAGTTGTTGGGGCTGAACATCGGCGTCGGGTAGCTGAAGACGCTGATCCGGCCGTTCGGCTCCCGCCGCAGGTCGTAGGTGGGATCGGCCAAGCCGGTGGAGATCAGCCACTGGACGGTCGGCTTCGCCACCTTGTTGGTGGCGTTGTCGGGCAGGGCGTAGCGGTTGGCGGCGAAGGCGGCCTTCAGCTCCGGCGTCACCTTCCCCTGGTCGAGGCCGCTCTGGAAGCTGGAGTCCAGGGAGAACAGCGGCGCCGGGCCGAACTGGTCGTAGACCAGGTAGGGCTGGGCCGAGAAGCCGCAGCTCGGGAACTTGAGCGCCGACTCCGGCCGGGCCAGGGTGCTGATGTTCTGGAAGGCGTAGATCTGTCCCTCGATCGGATCAGTGGAGCCGCACAGCGGCAGGTTCTGCCCCGAGGCCTGCCAGGTGTAGCCAAGCATGTAGGCCTTGTCGTTGAGCGTGAGGTTGACGAGCTGGGCCAGGTTGTGGCCGGTCGAGCCGCCGTTGAGGTCGGAGACCACGGCCGTCGGCTGGTTCCCCTTGTGCCAGACGTGCTCCTGCTTGGCGGCGTCATAGACCAGCTTGGTGTCGTAGAGGTACTGGGTGCCGCTGGTGAGCGGCACCAGCAGCTCCTGGATCTGACCCTCTACCTTCAGCACGCCGCCGCTGCCCGAGGGGGCCACCGCGTCGACCCACGCGCTGGCCCAGTTGCCGGCCAGCCAGTGGTTGTCGGAGTAGACGCCGAAGACGACCTGGAGCTGGCCGCCGCCGGGCAGGTCCGGGAAGTCGACCACCACCGGCTCGCCGCGCTTCGAGGGGTCGGTCGGCAGGTTGCCGGTGACGGTGTAGTTGGTGCCGTTGCGGTACTGGACGGTGGCGATGAACTGGGTCGCCACCTTCGGCCAGACCGCCGGCTGGGTCGAGGTGCCGTGCAGCGGGTCGGGGAACATGGTGAGCTTCAGGGCGAGCTGGCGCCGGACCTGGACGTCGTAGGTGGCCGGCGAGATCGCCACCTCGACGGTGGTCACCGCCAGGTTGGCGAAGGTGATCGCCATCTGGGCGATGCGGAAGGCGAAGCCGACGATCGGCACGGCGTTGGCGAACTGCGCCACGGTCAGCTTGGCGACGACGTAGGCGGCGAGCTTCTCCAGCCCCTTGCCGATCAGGATGCCGGCGATCGCGCTGGCGAAGGAGAAGAGCACCTTCTTGGTATTGGTGAGCGCCGCGGCGGTGGCGACGCCGCCGCCGACGATCGGGAAGGCGACGCCGAGGGCGGCGACGATGTTGTCGGTCTTCGAGACGAAGTCCTTGAACCAGGCGGTGCTGGTGATGGCGGCGCCGCCCAGCATGAAGAGCATCGGCACGCCGTATTGGAAGATGCCGGTGAGCAGGATGCCCAGGGGATCGACCGTGCCGTCCCAGTTGCGGGTGCCGATGCCGCCGAACAGGAGCTCGCAGGAGGTCGCCTCGGCCGGCCAGGGGAAGTTGAGGATCTCCGGGTCGGTCGGCATCGGGATGCCGAGGATCACGTTCACCGCCGTCACCGACTTGATGTACTTCTTGCTGGGGGATTCGAACACCTTCCGCAGGAACTCGGGGAGCCGCTCGTTCCAGCCCGGCGGGTTGTCGATCGGCTTGCCCAGCGAGTCGTAGAACTGCACGTAGGCGGAGAGGGTGCGCAGGAAGCCGTTCTTGGCGTCGATCTCGAACTCCCCCTTGAGCGGGTTTGTCTTGTCGGGGGTGAACTCGATCGACTCCTTGGGCACCTCGAGGCCGAAGCCGGGGGTGCGGTTGTTGAGCGTGAAGCTGAACTCGCCGGCCTGGGCCGCGGCGGCGAAGCGGGAGGCCCGGTCGGCCGTCTGCTCGCTCGACTGCCGCTGGTCCGGAGTGCCCTGGAAGACCGTCCAGGACTGGTTCTCGAGCCGCGTGTCGTCCTGCGAGGTCTGCAGCGACTGGTTGACCACGCTGAGGCCCGAGCTGTTGCCGGGAGGGGTCTCGTCGGTGCCGGCGATCTCGTTGTTGAGGTCGTAGTAGTAGACGATCGACCCCTCGGGATGCTCCTCCTCCTCGTAGCCGGGACCCCACTTGAGCGGCTGGCCATACTGGTCGACCGACGGGCTGATCTTCGCCCAGCCCCCCTGGTTGGTGGCGGGGCCGAGCTTCGAGATCAGGGTCGCGAACGCCCGCAGGTCGTTGGTGGTGTCGATGTGGTCGTCCATCACCACCGCCGCCGTGTCGGCGTTGCGGGTGGCGAGCTGCGGATGGCTGAAGGCCAGGCTCTTGGCGACTTCCAGGGGGCTGTCCGCGATCAGGTCGGCGTCGGCCCAGAGGGCCATCAGGTCGTTGTCGGAGAGCCCCTTGGCCCGGTTCTCGAGCTCGACCCCGTAGTGGCGCAGCAGCGAGTGCTGGCGGCGGCGCAGGCGGTTGACGTTGGTCCGCCGGTTGGCGGCCCGGGCCTCCGCCGGGATGTAGGTGATCAGGCTGGCCAGGGCCGGCAGGGGCGCGCCCGGCTCCGGGAAGGTGAGGCGCAGGAAGCGGGCCACGTCGGCCGGCACCTGTACCTCCTCGGCGTAGTGGGAGATCTGCGCCAGCTGCTCGTCGGAGAGCAGGGAGAGGGCGCGGTTGCGCTGGCGGAAAGCGGCGCGGGTCTCGTCGGTGTGCGGCCTCAGCTCGTAGTCGAAGTCGCCGGTGTGCAGGGTGTACACCCGGTTCGCCGCGGCGGCCGCGGCATAGGTCAGGTTGAAGTGGAAGGTCTTGGTTTCCAGGGGCTGTCCGAAGATCATGGGGTTCTCCAGGTCACGAGGGTTGCGGGATCCAGACGCTCAGGCCGGGTTCGGTACGTCCGCCCGGGCCGAGAAGATGCGAGTAGTCGAGGGTGTAGACGTTGCCCGCGGAGTCGATCGCGATGCGGGCCGCGTTGAACCCCGGGGTGCCGCCGAGGTACTTGCCGTCGGCGGCGTAGAGGTCGAGCCGGTAGTCGGCGACCTCGTCCCCCTGGTTGAGATAGAGCAGGACGAAGATCTTGCCGTCGCGGCCGACCGCTAGGTCGAGGTAGGTGACCGGCGCGCTCTCCGCTCGCAGCGGGAGGAGCGCCTGGCCACCGGGGAAGTAGGGGATGGGGTTGCCGAAGGGGTCGACCGCCTGCAGGCGCCGGTTGAGATTCTCCAGCACCAGCAGGTCGCGGCCGGGGGTGAGGGCGAGCGCCACCGGTCCGCCGAAGCGGCCGGCGGCGGTGCCCGGGCCGCCGGTGATGCCCGCCACCGGCTCGGCGACCCCAGCGGCCCCGGAGCCGATCTGCAGGACTTCCAGGGTGTTGTCGCGGAACGACACCGCCAGGGCGAGCCCGGCGGGATGGATCGCCAGGTCGTCGAGGTGCGGGGCGTTGAAGCGCCCATAGCCGGGCGCCTGGGAGCTCATGTCGAAGGGCTTGCCGGGCACGAAGCGGCGCAGGCGCTGGAAGCCGGGACGGGGATCGAGCCAGCCGTCGAATCCCAGGGCGGAGGGTCCGAAGGCCAGGAAGGGCTGGGCCGAGAAGCCGCAGGAAGGGAAGACGAGCCCCTGCTCCGGCGTGGCCAGCGCGCCGAGGGTCTGGAACGCATGGATCTGACCCTCGGTGGGCTGGCTCGAGCCGCAGAAGGGGAGGCTCTGTCCGGAAGCCTGCCAGGAGTACCCCAGCAGGCGTCCTTCGGCGCCCAGTTGCAGGCCGACCAGGGCGGCCAGGTTGTGCCCGCGCCCGCCGCTGTCGAGGTCCTTGCGGGTCGCCGTCGGCGCGGGTCCGTCCACCCAGTGATGCCCTTGGGCCTGACTGTAGGCGAGGGTGAGGGCGAAGGCGTAGCGGTTCGAGCCGATCGGCGTCTGGACCTCGCCCAGGGTCAGCGGGACGGACCGTGGAGCCGCCGCCGTGGCGTTCGCCAGCGCGGTGGCCCCGGTCAGGGTCTTTCCCGCGGCGTCGGTGACGGTGAGCCCGACGGTGACGTCCCGGTTGGCGGGGACCGCGTCGAGGAGGGCCGTGACGGGGGACGGGGTCGCGATGCCGTCCGCCTTCCCCTTGGCCGTGGCGCGGCCCCCGTCCCAGCGCCCCTCGACCGTGTAGGCGGCGGCGGTGGAAGGCCAGGAGCCGCTGGCCGGATCGGGCCGGATCTCGACCGCGAGCGTGCCCACCAGGGCGGGGGAGAGCCGCAGGGCGAAGTCCGCGGGGGAGCCGAGGACGGAGCTGGAGAAGGGAGCCGCCGGGGCCGTGGTCAGCGCCAGGGTCGCGGCCGCCCAGTTGACGACCGCCGCGGCCGCGGCGAGCTCCGGGGCGTCGACGTGCTCGAGGAGCGCGGCGGTGAGGAGGGGCAGGCCGCCGCCGTCCCCGCCATAGATCAGCGGGCCGATCATCTCGGCGAGCAGCCGGTAGGCGTCGGCGGTGCCGGCGGCAGAGCGCAGGAAGGCGCCGGCCTGCAACACCTCGGTGAGGACCGGCGGCGAGGCGGTCAGGGTGGGGTACCAGCCGTCCGGGGAGACCCCGGTGAAATTCAGGATGGCCGGCACCGCGTAGCCGAGCACCGCGGTGGCGATCGCTCCCAGGGGGCCGGCGACCGCGTTCCACGGCTCGGCTCCCAAGCCGCCGAAGGAGAGCCTCACCTCCGCCGTCCCCGGGGGCTGCCGGAAGTCGACCGTGAGGTCGGCCTCGGGCATGGGGATCCCCTCGATCCGCCGGGTCGGGGGGAGCAGGGCGAGGTATTTGACGGTGGCGGTCTCGAACCCGGCCTCGACGCCGGCCGGCAGGCGGGAGACCCAGCCGGCGGGGGCCAGCGGCGCGCCCTTGGCGTCGAGGAACTCCACGTAGACCGCGGCGAAGCGGGGCGCCGTGTTGCCCAGCGTCACCCGCCAGTCGCCGGCGGCGGCGTCGAACGCCACCGACGGCGCCAGCACCCCGAAGCGCCCCGGCATCCCCTCCACCTCCCAGGTGAACGGCGCCTGGGGGGTGACCGGCCGGTAGCCGCCGGTCCTCGCCGGATGGGCGAACCAGAGGCTCCCCTCCAGCCGGGGGTCGTCCTGGGTCGCCTGGAGCACCCCCGCCAGCACCGGGCCGGCGGCCTGAAGGGTGACAGTGGAAGGGACGTACGCGGTGGCGGGGCTCGCCACCGTGCCGACCTCGCGCAGCGTGGCCCAGCCGCCCGTGGGGGTGGCGGGGCCCTGCTTGCTGATGGCGGTAGCCAGGGCCGAGAGCCCCGCGGCGTTGTCGATCGCCTCGGCCACCACCGGCGCCGCCGCCGGGTCGAGGGCCACCAGCGCCGGATGGGCGCCGACGAGGGCCTTGGCCGAAGCCAGGGGCGTGGGCCAGGGGGAGGCGGCTGAGGCGCTCATGGATTGCACCAGCTGGTGGGGCTGGGGATGCACGGCGGCGGCGGCGGCGGCGAGACGGCCGTCATCATGTCCTTCCAGGAGGTGCCGCTCTGCCGGTTGGCGCCGTAGCTCTTCTGGTTGGGGCAGGTGGTGTTGTCGTCGAAGGCGTCGGCAACCAGCTTGGTCGGTTGGAGCGGGATGGGCACCAGGGTCAGGCCGCCGCCGGTGTCCGGGCGGATGACGGTGACCTCGGAGCCGTAGGTCTGGATGTTCGCGCCTTCCAGGATCAGGTTGTAGCCCGTGTAGCCGAGGCTGGCGACGGTCACCCGGGTCAGCGATTCGCCCAGCGTCCAGCGGCTGCCCGCCGTCTTGACGCCGATCGACGGGTTGAGGCAGGGCGGGAGCGGGTACTTGCTCGTCCGGAACGCCTCCAGCAGGCCGCTCGCCAGGAGCTTCTTGTCCAAAGTGGCCAGGTAGCTCTTGCTGACTTTGAACAGCGGCACGTTGGAGCCGGTCGCGGGGATGCCGCTCACCTGGATCTCCGTGCCGGCGGTGCCGAGGGCGAACTTGCGATAGCGGGTGGTGCCCGGGCCGACGGGAGTCTCGAGCCAGATCTGCCACTTGCTCCCCGACTGGTCGATGAACACCTGGGGGTCCGCGCACTCGACGAGGTGATACCCCTTGTCGCTGAAGGCGGTGACCACCTCGGCCGTCAGCTCGCGCGCGGTCGAGGTCGCCGGCGAGGCTGGGCGGCGCCTTGAACAGCACCACGCCGTCCTGGAGCGAGACGGCGGCGTTCGACAGGTTGGCGCCGCCAAGCTTGGCGGTCGTGAAGTCGGTGCCCTGGAGGTTGCCCTGGACCAGCGAGGAGGAGATCAGGTCTGGCGTCGTCGTCAGGTCGGCGCCCTTGAGGACGGCGTTGACTAGGTTGACGGCGTCCATCCTGGCGCCCTTCAGACGCCCCTGGGTGAGGTCGACGCTGCCCAGGTTGGCGTTCGAGAAGTCCATCTGCTGCATGGTGGCGTTGTCCGCCTTCGCCAGGGCGCCGTAGAAATTGGCGTGCGACATGTTGACGCCGGTCAGCTTGGCGTCGGTGAGGACGGCGTCGGGCATGAAGGCGAGCGAGAGGTCGGCGGCCGGCAGGCCGTCGGAGCCCTGGAGGACGGCGCCGTTGAGGTCGGCCCCCTTGAGGACGGCGCCCGAGAGATGGGAGCCCGAGAGCTGCGTCTGCTGGTTGAGCTTGGCGCCGGTGAGGTCGGCCTGGCTGAGCTGGGCCCGCTTCAGGTCGGCGGCCGAGAAGACGGCGTCGCGCAGCTTGGCGTTGAGGAAGTAGGCGCCCACCAGGCGGGCTCGCGCCCACTTGGTCAGGTTGAGGTTGAGGCCCGAGAAGATGACCCCCTCCATGCGGCCGTCGGAGAAGTCCACTCCCTGGAGCTTGTCGAAGCAGGACTGGACGCTGGCGCGGTTGAGCTCGAGGTCCTTCCACTGCGGGATGAACTCGCAGTTCATGACGGCGTTGTTGAAGCTGGTCCGGCAGGCGCCGCCGGCGGGCGCCGCCTTGATCACCGGCCCGAAGAGGGCGTACGTCAGGTCGGTGCCGTCGAAGACGGCGCAGGGTAGGTTGGCGAACTGCAGGTCCGCCCGGACGATCGCGGCGGTGTTGAAGCAGGCGTTGGTGAGGTTGGCGCCGGAGAACGAGGTGGCCCGGTTGCTGGCGTGGAGACCCCGATCTGGGCGCGGGTGAAGTCGGCGCCCGTCAGGGTGGCGCCGGTGAAGTTGGCTCCCTGCAACTGCGCCTCGGTGAAGTTGGCGCCGGTGAGGTTCTGGTTCGAGAAGTTGCGGTCCTTGAGGTCCTGGCCGGAGTAGTTGGTCCCCGAATGGGTGGCCCCCGGACAGACGGCGGCGAGCGCCGGGCCCATGGCAAGGCCGGGGACGAGAGCGCCGACGACCGCGACGGCGGCGACGACGCTCAGGGTGATACGGAATCTGGACAGACGCATGGCGATCCTCCTTGAGACGGCGTAGAGCGAGAGACGATTCTTGGGCTCAGTACGAGTGGGTGTCGGCGACCAGGCCCTTGACCCCGTTGTCGCCGTTGTCGGCTTGGCAGGCGCCGCTAACGATCGGGCTGCCGCCCTTGCCGTTTTCGCCGGGATTTCCGGACTGGCCCGGGTAATAGACCACCTCGGACGGCAGGAATATCGAGCGCGCCACCAGGGCCACGCCCACGGCCGGACCGCCGTTGCCGCCGGCTGCGCCGCCACCGGCGCCGCCGGCACCACCCGTTCCGCCGGAGCCGCCGAAGCCGCCGCCCTCGTTGGTGGCGCCGCCGGCGCCGTCGCCGCCCTGGCCGGCGCGAGCGCCGTTGCCGCCCTTGCCGCCGGCGCCGCCCGTGCCGCCCACCACCGCGGTGCGGCCGAGCGCCACGAACGAGCGCAGGGCGAGGAGGGCGAACGAGGCTCCCCCTTGCTGGCCGCCGGCGCCGCCGGTGCCCGGGCAGCCCCCCGCGCCGCCGCCGCCCCCCTGGTTGCCGGCGTCCTCGGTCTTCACCCAGAAGCAGGAGCCGGCCTTGTAGCCGCCGGCGCCGCCGCCGCCACCACCGCTGCCGTTGCCGCCGCTGCCGGCGTTGCCGCCCGTGCTGGCCATCCAGGTGTCGCCGGAGAAGCCGCCGCTGACGTTGCCGGAGGGGATCCCCTTGTTGCCGCAACCGGCGTGGCGGCCGTCGGTGCCGCGTTTGCCGGTGTCGCCACGGCTGCGCGGGCATTCCGTGCAGTTGTCGTTGCCCCACTGGCCGCCGGCGGCATAGAAGCCGGTGGTGCCCGGCAATCCGGAGTAGCCCCAGCAGCCGTTCTCGCTGCAGTGAGGGTTGCAGGTGAATTTGAACGCCCCGTTATCGACGGTCACACTCTTGCGGACCGCCCCTTTGCCACCCGTGGTGCTACCGCAGGCACTGACGGCCCCACCCTCGCGGCCCGAGCCGTTGCCGCCCTTGATGCCGTCGCCGGGAGTGTTGCCGGCGGCTCCCTGGCCCCCTTTGTTGGCAACCAGCTCGGTGTCGACCGCGGAGAAGCGGGAGCTGTCCTTGACCAGGAGTGCCACCGAGGTGGCGGCATTGGTGCCGACGGCGGCCGAGGCGTTGAGCTGGAAGCCCTGAAGGATGACGCCGGTGTTGACCTCCGACGCGCTCACCACCGGCTGCCCGCCGTCGGGGGCGCGCACGGCCGAGAAGTAGTCGGGGCGCGACTGGCTTTTCGGCAGGCAGCCGCCGTAGACGTTGATGCCGTCTCTCATGGCGATGGTGGCCGCGGGCTTGTACTCGTCCCACGCCACCAGCACGCCGCAGCCGGAGGCGGCGCAGCGGCCGATGCCGTAGCCGATGGTGGCGCAGGGCTTGTCGTAGGCGGCACCGCAGGAGGCGTCGTCGGTCCCCTTGGCGGCGACGTAGATCCGGCTGGTCAGCCCCGAGAGGTCGGCGCGGCCGCAGACGATGTCCTCATTCGCGGCGGCGACGGCCGCTCCCTCCCAGCGCGCGCCCTCCAACTCCATGACGGCCGGATCGGCCGCGAACTCGTGGCGCAGGCGGGCGTCGCGGAAGGAGGTCTTGCGCCCCTCGTGGACCCCGGCCTGGATGCGCGGTCCGAAGACCGCACGGGTGAGGTCCGTCCGCGAGAAGACGGCGCCGCCCAGCCTGGCGTATTGCAGGTTGGTGCCGTTCATCTGGGCGCCCACGAAGGTGGCTCCCACCAGGACCGAGCGCGAAAGGTTGGCGGCGCCCAGGCTCGAGGGGTTCAGCTTCGCGTTGTTGAAGTTGGCCCCGGTGAGCTCGGCGCCGATGAGCTGGGCGCCGTCGAGGTTGGCGCCTTGGAAATTGGCGTTGGTGAGGCGGGCGCCGGTGAGGTTGGCGTTGGTGAGATCGCGGCCCTTGAGGTCGGCTCCCGCCATGTCGCAATAGGGGCACGACACCGGCCCTGCGGTGACGCCCTGCATCTGGACGGTCTTGCTGGCGCCCGCCGGATGGGCGTCGGCCCCCGAGGCACTGTTGGCCCTCTTGGCGGCGGCGGCGGCCGGGCCGGCTGCGAGCGCCAGGGCGAGGCCGAGAACGATGAGACTCCTGCGGATCATGACTCCCTCCTTGAAGGTATGGCTGCGCCCACTCCAAAGCAGGGATCGGCTTCGGCTGGCGATCTTGAAGATCGTTTCGGGCGAGACAACTTACCCCTATCGCAAGGGGTGTGCCATGCGGAAATCGGCTGGGCGCGAGGTGTTTCTCTAGGAGAGGACGGTCAGAGCGGGGAGAGTGGGCGGGCCGCCGGTATGTCGGAGCGGGAAGCCGACACATCGGCGACATAGGGCGACATGCGGCGACATGCGTCTCTTCCTCTCTCCCGTCTCTTCGGCTACGCTCTGGCCGTGAGCGACACGGTCGGCGCCGAGGCTCCCGAAGCTCAGGAGTTCGCCGCGCGCCTGGCCGCCGGCGATCCGGATGCCCTCGCCTGGCTCTACGACAACGTCGCCCCCGACCTCTACCAGCGGCTGCGCCGCCGTTACGAACGCCCGGGCGGTCCCGATGCCGCCGATCTGTTGCAGGAGACCTTCCTTCTCTGCCTGCGCGATGGCGCGCGCCTGCTGCGCGGCGCCGTCGACGGCCTGCCGGCCGGCTCGCCCGTCCTCCCGCCGTTGCGGCGCTACCTGTGGGACCTGGCCTGCGGGCTCGCCGCCAACGCGCGCCGCTCCGTCTGGTCGCGCCGCGTGCAATCCATGCCGGAGGCGCCGGCCGCCGCCGGCGAGCCGCCGGCCGAGCGCTCCGTCATCGCCCGGGAGTCCCTGGGGCGGCTCGACGGCTGCCTGGAGCAGCAGGGGGAGCGGCTCTATCTCTACTTCAAGCTGCGGTACGTCGACGGCCTGACCCCCGAAGAGATCGTCGCCGGAACGGGCTGGTCCAGGAAAATCACCTACAAGCTCCGCCAGTCGCTCAACGAGGCGGTCGAGCGCTGCCTCGACAGCCTCGGTCTCCGGCCTGGAAGCTGGCTTCCGGTGATCGCCGGGTTGGCGCTCCTGCTCGCGGCGTCCGCCTGCCGGCAGCCGCCGCGGCTGCCGGTCACGGTGGTCGTCCGCGGGCATCGGGAGGTCCTGCTGCCGCCGGGAGGCAGGCCCCGGCCGCTGGTGATCGGGCGGCGTGACAAGGTCGGTCTCTGCTTCGCCGCGCGGGCCGGGGACGACACCAGCCGCTGGGAGGCGGCGCTCACCTTCGACGGCGAGGAGTCGCCCACCGGCCTGGCCGCCGCCGCCGCCCGCGCCGGCGCCACCCTGTGCTTCGACGGCGAGGTGCCGCCCCATCTGCGGGCCTCTTCCCGCGTCGCGCTCTGCGGCCGGCTGGTGGACCGCTTCGACGGCTCGGCGCGCCGCCTGCCGTGCCGGGACATCGCCTATCAGCCGGACGCCGCCGGCTTCGACCAGGTGGAGACGCGGGCCCGCGCGGTGGTGGCGGCGCGCCCCTCGTCGGCCCTCGACGAGCTCCTGCGCCGTCTCGACGCCCTCGCGGCGGGGTCGCGCTCCGCCTTTCCGCTGACCGCGGCGCGGTTGCAACTGGTCGCCGTGCACTTCCTCACCCAGGAGGGCACGCCCGGCGCCCTGGCGGCGGCGCGGGAACGGCTCGCCCGGCTTCCGGCGTGGCTCGGCGACGACGCCGCGCTGGCGCGATCGGCGCAGGAGGCCTACCAGCGCGGCCGCCTCGCCCTCGCCGGCGGCTCGCGCGGCGCGGCCTGGCTGGCCTTCCAGCAGGCCGAGGCGCGGGCAGCGCGCATCGCCGATCCGACCCTGCTGACGATCGTGCTGCAGCAGGCCGATCTCCTCTCCCAGGCCGGCGCGCCGGACGAGGCGCTGGAGCGGGTGAACGGCGCGCTCGGGCAGTGCGCGAGCCTCGGCTGCGAGCCGAAGAAGGTCCTGTACGGCCGCCTGCAACTGGCCTGGCTCACCCTGCTCCATGCGGAGGCCACGCCGGAGCAGCTCGAGCAGGCGCGGTCGCAGCTGCGCGCCTCGCTGCCCGCTCTTTCGGCCGAGGGGGACTCCTACGAAGAGGCCAATCAGCGGATCAACCTGGCCTACCTGGAGCTGCGCACCGGCGGCGATCCCCGGCCCCTGCTGGAAGAGACGCGCCGCCTGACCACCTTGCAGGTGGCTGGGCAGGCCCGGCAGCGGACGCTGGCCGGGTGGAGCTCGCTGCTGACGGGCCTCGCGGCGCTCGAACGGGGAGAGACGGCGGCCGCCCTGAAGGAGTGCGCCTCGACCTCCATGGTCTCCGCCGCGGACCCCCAGCTCGCGGCCGCCGGCGCGAGCTGCCTGGGGCGCGCCTACCGGCTGGCGGGAGACCTCCCGGCCGCCGCGCGGGCGTTCGACGCCGCTCTGCGGCAGCAGGGGAGGATCGCCGCGGGTCTCGACCAGAGACTGCCGCTCGGCCCCGGCGAGCGCGCCGAGGACTTCGCGCGCGCCGCCCGCGTCGCCATCGAGCGGGGCGATCCGCCGGCCGCCTGGCGGCTGCTCCTGCTCCTGGACTCGCTGAGCGCCCAGGAGCGGGAGCGCGCGCGCTGCCGCGAGCTGGCGAGCGGGGCGGATGCCCGCCGCTGGGAGGCCGTCGACCGGGAATCCGCCGGCCTGCTCCACGACCTCGGCTCGCTGCCACGCCTGGCTTCCAGCAGCCGGGAGCGGCAGGCCGCCGCCATCCGGGTGGCGCTGGAGGAGAGGCTGCGCCTCCTCTGGCGGGAGTGGCCGGGCTGCGCCGCGCCCGCTCCGGCCGACGACGCCGGGGTGGATTTCCGCGCCTTCGCGGTCGAGGACGAGGTCGTGCTGCTGCGCCGGGACGAGGCCGGCCGGGTTCACGTCGAGCGCCGGACCCGCTGGCCGCGCCGGGAGCGGCTGGCCGCGCTGCACGCCCTGGCCGCCGAGATCGAGGCCGGCCGCGGCGACGCCGGGCGGTGGCGCTCCCTCTCCGTCCCGCCCCTGGCCACGGCCGTTCTCCCGCTGCATCCGGAGGCGCTCGGGCCGGTGACCACCTTCGCCCTGCACGGCTCGCTGCAGCTCCTGCCGCTGGCGGCGATGCCGCTGATGCCGCTGGTGCCGCTGGTCACGGCAATGCCGGACGGCCGCCGCTGGCTGAGCGAGGTGACGACGGTGGCCCTGCATACGGCGGGCGGGCACGCGGCGGGTGGAGGAGGGCCGGCGAAGCACCCCCTGTTCGTGGTCGATCCAACCGAGGATCTGGGAGGAGCGGAGCGGTCGCTGCCGGCGTACCGGCGCCTGTTCCCCGACGCCCGCATCCTGCGCGGCGCGGCGGCCACCCGCGAGGCGGTGCGCGGGGCGCTCGCGGGAGCCGAGTGGCTGCACGTCGACGCGCACGCGAGCTACGACCCGGTCTTTCCGGAGATGTCGCGGCTGCAGCTCGCCGGCGGCGAGCTCGGCCTGATGGAATGGTCGCGGCTGCCCGCCCCCCGCCGCTTCGCCAACCTCAGCGGCTGCCGCACGGCGAGCTGGCCGACCACGGCGGACAGCGGCCAGTACGGCCTGGGCGGGCTGCTGACCCGGCTGGGGGCCGGCTGGGTGGTGGCGACCCGCGGACCGATTCCCGACGCCGCCGCCGGCCGCTACAACCAGGCGTTCTATCGCGCCGTCGCCGCCGGGTCCACCGTGCCGGCCGCTCACGCGTCCGGTCTGGCGGCCCTGCGTGCCACCGATCCACCCCAGGTCTGGGGGGCCATCCTGCTCCTCCGCGCGGCCGGCTCCGCGGAGGCGGGGCAAACCCCCTCGCCGCCGACTCCTCCAAGATGAGATGAGAGACCGACCGCAGGACCCGAACGAGGAAGCGATGCCCGCCGAGGTGGACAGAGCCCTCCGCGCGCTCGCCGACCAGGACCCGGACGACGGCGCCCCGGCGCCCGCCGACGAGCGGCTGCGCGCCTATCGCGAAGGCCGGCTGACCCCGGAGGAAACCCAGGAGCTGGAGGTCACTCTGGCGCGTAGCTCCACGGGCCGGCGCCGCCTGCTCGAGCTCGCCGGGATCGACCGGAGCCTGCCGCTGCGGCGGGTCCGCAAGGCCGTGCTCGGCGCTGCGGACCGGAGCCGGCGCCTGGTGTCTTGGACGTCCGCGGCGGCGGTGGCCGCCTCGATCCTGCTGGCCCTGCTCGTCCTCTTCCCTCATCAATTCCCTGGACATCAGGGGCTGCCGGCGGGGCTGGCCTACGACGTCGCCGGGAGAGGCCTGGCCGGGTCGCGGTCGGCCGACGAGGCGCCGGGCCCGGTGCGCGCCTACCCGGACACCCTCCTGCGCATCCTGGTCCGGCCGCGGGGGAACAGCCCCGCCGGCGTCTCCTTCGCCCTGTTCCGGCGCGAGGGCGGCGGGCTGCGGCGCGTGCGCCAGCCGGAGGAGGCGCGGCGGGTGGACGACCGCGGCAGCGCCGCTTTCGAGGGCGCCGCCGCCCGGGTGCTGGCCACCCGCGCCCCCGGCGCCTACCCCCTCTACGTCGTCGCCTATGCCGGAGAGGAGCCCCCCTCCCGGATGAAGCTCGAGCCCGGCCAGGACCCCGCCGAAGCGTTGCGGGCTTCCGGGCGGCTCGTCTATCCCATGATGGTTGACCTGCTGCGGGAAGAGCCGCCGGCGGAGGATGGAGCGCGATGAGCATCTTACCGGAGCGCCGGCTGTGGCGCCGGGCGTTGGGCGGAATCTTGATCGTGGTCTTTGGCGGGACGCCGGCGGGCCTGGCGGCGGGCCATCAGGCTGGAATGACGCAGGCATCGGCGGCGGGTCCGATAGGCTGGCTCCAGTTGCCGCCGGACTGCCCGCTCGCCTCGGCGGTCCTCGTGGCGGGCGACGGCGAGCAGCCGCAGGCCGTCGCCTGTGGTGGCCTGGGCTCCTTCGTCTTCGGCCAGCCGGGTTTGCGCGATGACGCCCCCTGCGACGATCTCCGGCAGGGTTCCGAGATGCCTTCCCGGATTCCCGTCGAGCCGGCGCCGCGCCTTCCGGCGGCGTTCCCCTGCGCCGGCGGCAACTGCCTCGGCCGCTCGGCGGGCCGGCCCTGGGTGGCCATCCTCGACTGGCCGTCGGAGCACGGCTGGAGCGTGGCGGCCACCATCCGGGAGGCCTCGGACCAGCAGGTCGACCTCCAGCTCTACGACTTGACCGTCGGCGGATCTCTCGACCACTTGGCTTCGACGGTCTCCGACCTCCACGTGCTCGTCCAGCTCTGCGCCATAGCGCAGGCCGCCCAGCAGAGCCCCGGCGACCGGCCGCTGGCGGTGAGCATGAGCTTCGGCCGGCGCGACACGGGCCCCTGCGGGACCTCCGGGTCGAGCCTGGGCTGCGCGGTCGGCCGGGTGCTCTCCTACCTGACGGAGCAGGAGGGCATCCTCGCGGTGGCCGCGGCGGGCAACGACGGCGAGATGCTCTTCCCCGCCTCGAGCCCGGACGTCGTCTCGGCGGGAGCGCTCGACCTCTCCCACTTCCAGGTCCGCCGGGAGGCCAGGGCCTCGACGCAGACGCCGGTCCAGGCCGGGGCGCTGATGCTGGGTTATGGCCTCCATCTTTCGATGGGTGACGGAAGCCCCGGCTGGCCGGCGCCGCCGGGGAGCTCCTACGCCGCGGCCCTGTTCACCGGCTGGCTGAGCGGCACCCTGGCGGGCGGCGGCCAGCTCCCCCCTCCGGCCGCGCTGAGGGGGAGCCGCTGGGCGCCCGTCCCCACGCTGGGCGGCTTCGCGCTGGCGCTCAACGGGACGCCGCTGAGCGGCTCCGGGCTGCAAGGCCCGCGGCGGCTCCTCGATCGCGCTCTGGGAGCGCTTCCGGACCTTCCCGGAGGATCATCGGACGCCACCCTCTGGCTGACAGGTCCCGCGCCCCCCCTGGCTCCCCTGCGCTCTCTGCTGTATGCCGACGACGGGAACGGCCCGCTGCCCGGCGTGGACCCCTGCGTGCCCTGCGAAGGCGGCGGGCGAAGGGCCGCGGAAGGCGCCGAGACCGTGGTCGTCGATCTCTCCTCCTCCGGCAGCCTGCCCGGCGGAATGAAGCTGACCGCGTTGTGGCTGCGCGTCGGCAAGCAGGTCTACGCCTTCGACAGATCCCTCGAGCTCAACCTGCTCGCCTCGGTGGCGGCCGGCAAGCTCGACAGCCTCTCCCTCTCCGGGGTCGGCGACATCTTCCCCGCCGATCAGCAGCCCTCCCTCCTCCTGGTGGTCAGCGTCGGCGGTGTGGACTACTGGCACGAGATCCCGATCCAACTGCATCCGTGACCTCGAGCGGCAGCGTCCCTTGAGCGTCCTCCTCCCACGCCGCCTCGTCGCCCACCCGGATCTCGCCCCCTTCGAGCACCTCGGCGCAGGCGCCGGCCCGCCAGCGGGGGCGGAGGGTCTCCTTGAGGCCGGAGTGGGCCTGGTCCATCTGGTAGCAGGGGGTGCATTCGGTCCAGATGCGCAGCCGGACCGGGCCGAGGCGGAGGATGCGGCCGCGGGTCTTCTCCAGGTCGAGCCCCGAGAGGAGGAGGTTGCCGCGGCGGATGGCGGGATCGAGGTTGACCCCCAGCTCGGCCATCGCCTCCGTCCAGCCCTCCTCCGTCAGGAGCACCACCTGCCGGCGGCCCCCCTGGTTGGCGTTCCCCGCGATTCCCCGGCCGGCGACCAGCGTGGCCGTCTCGCGCCGGTCCATGGGGCCGCCCTTGGCGCGCTTGACGTAGATGGCGCGGAGGCGGCCGGGGCTTACGGGCCTGTCCATCGGGTAAATTACTTTACCGGCTCCGGAGAGGTGAACACTGTATCCGGCAGCTGGTCCATCACCGCGATGTCCGACAGCTCCAGCTTGTGGTCGGGGGCGCCGACCTGGACGCGGTGGGGGGCGAGCATGATGTTGCCGTACTTCTGCCACCCCTCCCAGAGCCAGGCGGTCGGCGGCGCGTCCTTCGGCATGTCCTCCAGGACGTAGGCCCAGCGGTCCACCAGGCCGGTGCTCCGGTTGACGTAGACCGTGTAGCGGTCCCCGGGGGTGAGCCCCACCTTGCCGAAGCTGAGCGCCAACTTGTCGTAGGCCTTGCCGTCGATCGTCTCCTCGCCCGCGTAGGAGAGGTTCACGCCCGGGTCCTGGAGCTTGTAAGGCTCGATCAGCCAGTAGGTATCGTTCACCCAGGCGCCGTAGGCGTTCTTCAGCATTTCCTGGGCCTTCTCCCCCTCCAGCTTCTTGCCGTCGAGCCAGGCCGTCCCCTCTTTGGTGTTGACGTTCTCGACCACGACGTAGCGCTGCCCCTCCTTGGTCTTCCCCTCCAGGCGGTGGCGGCCGGTCCACTTGTCCCACCAGTGGCTGCGGTGGCCGGCGAAGGTGAAGCGCAGGTAGTGGGTGCTGTCCCAGGCCTGCCGGCCGCCGAGCGCCTGGTTCAGGTGGCCGACGACGGACTCGGCCGTGGGGGCGGTCTCCTGGACACGGCCGACGACGGACGGGCCCGGGAGGACGGTCCCCTGGGCACCTTGAGCCTGGGCGGGGACGGCGCGCGGTGTCAGGGGGAGGGCGAGGGCGGCGAGGAGGAGCGGCGCGGCGGCCACGGCGGAACGTCGGGATCTTCTGAAGGACATGGAGAGTCTCCTTTCGGACTTCTTCTCCGCGATCCTAATACAATGCCGGAGGCCGGACGCGAGAGCTGTACCGGGAGGGAGGGATTTCCATCATGAGCGCACACGATTCCGATCGCACCAACCGCCTCGCCGGCGAGAGCAGCCCCTACCTGCTGCTGCACCGGCACAACCCGGTCGACTGGTACCCCTGGGGGGAGGAGGCGCTGGAGCGCGCCCGCCGGGAGGACAAGCCGATCTTCCTCTCGGTGGGGTACTCGACCTGCTACTGGTGCCATGTCATGGAGCGGGAATCGTTCTCGAACCCCGTCACCGCCGAGCTGATGAACCGCGAGTTCGTCAACATCAAGCTCGACCGCGAGGAGCGCCCGGACCTCGACGAGGTCTACATGACGGCCACCCAGATCCTCGCCGAGCAGGGGGGGTGGCCGAACTCGGTCTTCCTGACCCCGGGGCTCAAGCCCTTCTACGCCGGCACCTACTTCCCGCCCGAGAACCGCTACGGCCGCCCCGGCTTCCGGCAGGTGCTCGAGGACCTCTCCCATGCCTGGCAGACCCGCCGCTCGGAGGTCGAGGAGCAGGCCGAGGAGATGGCGCACGCCATGGCCCACTACCTGGAGGGGAGGTCCCAGCCGTCGCCCGAGCCGGCCCCCGGCACGGTGGCGGCGCGGGCGCTGGAGGCGCTCTCCCGGCGCTTCGACGCCCAGTGGGGGGGCTTCGGCGGCGCTCCCAAGTTTCCCACCCCCTCCAACCTCTACCTCCTGCTGGAGATGGCGGCGGAGCACCCGGAGGCCGGGCAGATGCTCGCCGCCACCCTCGACCAGATGGCCCGTGGCGGCCTCTACGACCAGCTCGGCGGCGGCTTCCACCGCTACGCCACCGACCGCGAGTGGAAGATCCCCCACTTCGAGAAGATGCTCTACGACAACGGCTTCCTGCTGGAGCTCTACGCCCGCGAGCACGCCCGGACGGGCGCCGCGAGAGAAGACTCCCAGGCGGCGCGGATCGTGCGCGAGACGGCGGCCTGGCTGGAGCGCGAGATGACCTCCCCCGAGGGAGCCTTCTGGAGCGCCATCGACGCCGAGACCCACGGCCACGAGGGGGCCTTCTACGTCTGGAGCCGCGAGGAGCTGATCGCGGCGCTCGGCGAGGAGGACTCCGCCTTCCTCGCCCCGCTCCTCGGCTTCGACGGCCCCGCCTTCTTCGAGGGGAGCCACTACGTGCTCCATCTCCCCGAGCGGCTCGACGAGGTGGCCCGCCGCCGGCGGATGCCGCTCGAGGAGCTGCTGCGCGAGCTCGACGCCGGCCGCCGGAAGCTGTTCGCCGTCCGCGCCCGGCGCGAGCGCCCGGCCACCGACGACAAGATCCTGACCGACTGGAACGGCACGGTCATCGCCGGGCTCGCCGTGGCCGGGAAGCTGCTGGGCGAGCCCGCCTTGGTCGAGCGCGCCGCCCGGGCGGCGGACTTCATCCTCGGCGCGATGCGCCCCGCGGGGGGGCCGCTGCTCCATACCTGGAGAGGGGGGAAGGGGAAGATCCCCGCCTATCTCGCCGACTACGCCTTCCTGGTGCGCGGCCTCCTCGCCCTCCACGACGCCACGGGGGAGGCGCGCTGGCTGGAGGCGGCCGGCGAGCTCACCGGCGAGCAGCTCCGCCGGCTGCGCGATCCGCAGGGGGGCTTCTTCACCGCCGGGGAGAGCCCGGACGTGCTCTTCCGCAGCAAGGACGTCTTCGACGGCGCCATGCCGGCGGGCAACGCGGTCGCCATCCTCAACCTCCTGGAGCTCGCCCGGCGTACCGGGGACCTCGTCTGGCGCGGCGAGGCGCGCGCGGCGCTGAGCGCCTTCGCGCAGATCGTCCAGAGCCATCCCGACGCCGTGCGGATGCTGGCGGTCGCCGTCCGCGTCTACCACGAGACGGGCGCCGGCGGCCTTGAGAAGACGAACGAGGCGAACGCCGAGTACGGCGAGGCGCGGGCGGCCCACGAGCGCGAGGCCTCGGCCGCGGGCGTCGGCAAGCTGGAGCACGAGGCCGAACGGCTGGTGCGGCCCCATCTGGAGCTGGGAGCCGAGACGGATGGCTGGCGCCCATTCCGGCTGCGGCTGGAGATCGCCCCCGGCTGGCACCTCCAGGCGAACCCCGCCTCGGAGCCCTACCTGGTGCCGACGGAGGTGCAGGGAGAGGTGCGGAGCGTCCGCTATCCGGAAGGGGAGCCCTTCTCCTCCCGCTACTCCCAGCAGCCGATCGCCGTCTATACGGCCCAGGCCGAGATCGCCGGCGAGGTCTCGGCGACGGGCCGGCTCTCCCTCACGTATCAGCTCTGTGACGAGGCCCGGTGCCTGCCGCCGGTGACGCGGGCGCTATAGCGGGCGCTATAATCGATCTTCAACCATGTATCGAAATTCATCACGATCGCTTCCCGTGGCCCTGGCTCTCCTGGCCCTGGGCCTGACCGGACTGGCGCTCGCGGCTCCCGCCGCCCCCGCTCCGGGCGAGGTCCTGGTGGTGCGGGTGAAGTCGCCGATCCATCCGGTCTCGGCGGAGCTGATCGCGGACGCCATCCAGGCGGCGGACGGGAAGGGCGCGGCGGCGCTGGTGGTGGAGCTCGACACGGCCGGCGGCCTGATGACCTCGACCCGCGACATCACCACGGCGATCCTGGGCGCGCGCACGCCGGTGGTCGTCTACGTGGCGCCGGGGGGCGCCCAGGCCGCCTCGGCGGGGTTCTTCATCCTGATGTCGGCCGACGTGGCCGCCATGGCCCCCGGCACCAACGCCGGCGCCGCCCATCCGGTGGACGGCCGCGGCAAGGACATCCCGGGCGTGATGGGCCGGAAGGTGGAGCAGGACTCGGCGGCCAACATCCGCTCGCTCGCCGTGCGCAACGGCCGCAACGTCCAGCTCGCCGAGGCGGCGGTCCTGCAGAGCCGCTCCTATACGGCGGACGAGGCCCTCCAGGGCCGGCTGATCGAGGTCGTGGCCGCGGACCTGCCGGCGCTGGTCCGCGCCCTCGACGGCCGGGCGATCCACCGCGGCCCGAGCCAGGTCATCCTGCACACCGCCCGGGCCGCGGTGACCCGCTTCGAGATCTCGCCGCTGCGCGGGTTCCTCGGCGTGCTCGCCGATCCCAACGTCACCTATCTCCTGCTCGGGCTCGGCTGGCTCGGCCTGCTCTTCGAGCTGATGCACCCGGGCGCCGTGCTGCCCGGGGTGGTGGGGGCGATCTGCCTGGTCCTCTCGCTCTACGGGCTCTCGGTGCTGCCGGTCAACTTCGCCGGGCTGGCGCTGATCTTCCTCGCCGTCGTCTTCTTCATCCTGGAGATCAAGGTCGCCAGCTACGGCATGCTGATCGTGGCGGGGGTGGTCTGCCTGGTGGTCGGCTCGCTGATGCTGTTCAAGTCTCCGGAGCCGGCGCTGCGGGTCAGCGTGGAATTGATCGCCATGGTCTCGGCATTCTCCCTGCTGGTCGTCGGCTTCCTGGTCTCCATGGCCCTGCGCGCCCGGCGGCTGCCGGTGCGCTCGGGAGCGGAGGGGATGATCCACGAGATCGGCACCGCCCGCTCGCCGCTGGCGCCCCGCGGCAAGGTGTTCGTCCACGGTGAGATCTGGGACGCGGTGACCGCGGAGGGGGATGGGCCGGTCGCCGCCGGCGAGCGGGTCGAGGTGCTGGCGGTGCGCAATCTCACCCTGGCGGTACGCCACCGCCCGGATCTGTTCGCTTGAGCTTCGGTCAAGGGAAAGGGCTTCATGCCATCCATCGGATTCGGCTTCATCGCTCTCATCGTCATCGGGTTCTTCCTGTTCTCCCGCTGGGTGAACATCCTCAAGGAGTACGAGCGCGCCGTGACCTTCTGGCTCGGCCGCGTCTCGGCGCACCCCAAGGGGCCCGGCCTCGTCCTCATCTTCTGGCCGTTCGAGACGATGATCAAGGTCTCGTTGCAGACGGTGGCGTTCGAAGTGCCGCCGCAGGACGTCATCACCCGCGACAACGTGTCGGTGAAAGTGAACGCGATCGTCTACTTCCGCGTCGTCGATCCGACGCGGGCGATCGTGGAGGTGCAGGACTACCGCTATGCCACCAGCCAGCTCGCCCAGACCACCCTGCGCTCGGTGCTCGGCCAGGCCGAGCTCGACGACCTGCTCTCCGAGCGCGAGAAGCTGAACCTGCAGCTCCAGGAGATGATCGACCAGCACACCGATCCCTGGGGGATCAAGGTGTCGATGGTGGAGGTCAAGAACGTCGACCTGCCGCTGGACATGCAGCGGGCGATGGCGCGGCAGGCGGAGGCCGAGCGCGAGAAGCGCGCTAAGATCATCCATGCCGCCGGCGAGCTGGAGGCCTCGGTGAAGCTGGCCGAGGCGGCCACCATCATCTCCGCCAACTCGACGACCTTGCAGCTGCGGTATCTGCAGACGTTGACGGAGATCTCGGCCGAGAAGAACTCGACCATCATCTTCCCGTTCCCGGTCGAGTTCTTGCAAGCCTTCATGAAAAAATGAGACGGATTGGGAGCCTGAACCGACGTGGCTGAGACGCACGAGCCGAGCTATTACGAGATCGCCCTGACCAACCGTCAGGTGATCGTCGCCTTCGTCCTCCTGTTGACCTGCATCCTGGGCGCCTTCTTCTCCGGCGTGTGGATCGGCCGCGAGGCCACCGCCCGCGCCGCCCAGGACCAGATCGTCCGCAACACGCCGCCCTCCCAGGGTCCGCAGGACGGCAAGAGCCTGGACGAGCTGGAGTTCTTCGACGCCAAGAACAAGAACCGGAAGGGCGCCGACCATGCCGACCATAAGGCGGCCGGCGACAAATCGGCCGACAAATTGGCCGATACGACGGAGATTCAGGCTGCGGCCTCCTCGACGGCCTCTACGTTCTCGACGTCTCAGGCCTCGCCGGCGCCTTCTCCTTCGGGCAATCCTTCGGGTAATACGACCCTGGCCGACGACCTGGCCCGCCGCACGCCCGCGGTCAAGAAGACGCGTACGCCGGCTCCTGCGGCCCCGGTGGAGGAGGCGGCGGAACCCGCGCCGGTCCCGGCCGCCAGGGCCGCCCGGGCCGCCCCGGCCATCGCCGCTCCCGTTCCCGCTCCTCCCGCCCGCAAGGGCAAGAACCGCGACCGGACGGCGGCGGCCGCCACGGCTCCGGCGAGGGCGAGCCGCGCCGCCGCGGATTCCGCCGCCTCTCCCAAAGGCGCCTACGTGATCCAGGTCTTCTCCTCGGCGGACAAGACCCAGGCCGACCACATCCGCGCCAAGCTGACGGGGGGCGGCCAGAAGGCCTACCTGTCACCCATCGAGCGCGGCGGGCGCACCATGTACCGCGTGCGCATCGGCCCCTTCAAGTCGCGCAGCGACGCCCAGACCGTGGCCGACAAGGTGCGCAAGGGATACAAGATGGATACGTGGGTGACGGAGTAAGCCGCGATCCATCCCCTCTTCCGGTATCTGCTCGCCGCGGCGGCGGGCGTGCTGTGGGGCCTGTGCTTCGGCCAGGCGCCGCTGTCGCTCGCCTCCTGGATCGCGCTCGCTCCGCTGCTGCTGCTGCTCTCCTCGCCGCGCCCGGGCCTCCTCGGCTGGGTGCACGGCTTCGCGGCCTGGATGACGGGCCTCTACTGGATCGCGCCCACGCTCCAGACCTACGGCGGCATGCCGGCGCCGGTCGGGGTGGCGCTGACCGGCGTGCTGGCCGCCTACCTCGCCCTGTTCCACGCCGCCTTCGCCTGGCTGGGCGCGCCCCTCTGGCGGCGCTGGCCGTGGGGGCGCTTCCTGGCGCTGCCGGCGCTGTGGGTGGCGCTCGAGTGGCTGCGCACCTACCTCGGCGGCGGCTTCCCCTGGAACCTCGCGGGTTACGCCTGGGTGGACGTCGCGGGCGCCCTGCCGCTCTCGGCGTGGATCGGCGTCTACGGCGTCTCCTTCCTGGTGCTCCTGGCGAGCGTGGCGGTGGCCGCCGCGATCGAGCGGCGGCGCTGGGAGCCGGCGGCGCTCGGCCTCCTCCTGCCGCTGTTCCTGCTGCCGCTCGCCGGCCGCTGGAGCCTGCGGCAGGACGAGACCGCCCTGCGCGAGACGAGCGGCTTCGGCCGCCCGGTGCGCCTGCTGCAGCCGAACATCGAGAACCTGGTGGCCTTCGATCCGGTGGCGGTGGCCCGCAACTACCGCAAGGTGATCGATCTGTCCCGTGAGTCCTGCCAGCCGGGGGCGCTCGTGGTCTGGCCCGAGAGCGCCACCTGGCCGTTCGAATACGGCCGCGATCCCCGCCTGAACGAGGACCTCGCCGCCCTGGTGGACCGCGGTTGCACGGTGCTGTTCAACTCCGGCTCGCCGGTGGGGAGCTCGTTCTACAACTCGGCCTTCCTCCTCTCGGCCTCGGGGCCGGCGGTGCGCTACGACAAGCGCCACCTCGTCCCCTTCGGCGAGTACGTCCCCTTCCGCGGCGTCTTCGGCTGGATGGACAAGCTGGCGCGCGATGCCGGCGACTTCCGGCCGGGGGAGCGGCCGGTCCTCCTCCCCTGGGGGGGCGAGAAGATCGGAATGGCCATCTGCTACGAGGTGGTTTTCCCCACCGAGGTCGCCGATCTCGTCCAGCACGGGGCGACGATCCTCGTCACGGTCACCAACGATGCCTGGTACGGCGACACCTCGGCCCCCTGGCAGCACTTCCGGGCGGCCCGCTTCCGCGCCGCGGAGAACCGCCGGCCGCTGCTGCGGGCGGCGATCACCGGCGTCTCCGCCTACGTCGGCCCGGACGGCTCGGTGCGCGACCAGCTCGGGGTAAATCGCCAGGGGATCATCCGTGCCCGGGTGCTCGGCGAGCGGCGCCTGACGCCGTTCAGCCGCCGGCCCTGGCTGGTGCCGGCGCTCTCGACGGTGATCGCGGCGGCGTCGATTGGGATATATTTCGCCCAACGAAGGAGCTTTTCATGATCGCTTACGAAGTCCAGCAGAAGATCGACACCCTTTCGGGGCAGCTCGCCAGCCTCCGGGGGTATCTTTGAGGCCACCGACCTAGAGCGCGAGCTGGCCGAGATCGACCACCAGATGGAGGCGGCCGGCTTCTGGGACAGTCCCGGGAAGAACGCCGCCATCCTCCAGAAGCGCCGTGAGATCGAGAAGCGCCTGGAGACCCTGAACCGCCTGCGCGCCGACGCCGAGGAGCTCGCCACCTGGCGCGAGCTGCTCGACGAGGGGGAGGCGGACCCCGAGTTCGACCGCTTCACCGAGCGGCTCGCCGGCGAGCTCGACAAGCTCGAACTGCAGCTCAAGCTCTCCGAGCCCGACGACGAGAAGAACGCCATCGTCGCCATCCACCCCGGCGCCGGCGGTACCGAGTCGCAGGACTGGGCCGAGATGCTCCTCCGCATGGTCCTGCGCTGGGCCGAGGCGCACGGCTACGACGTCGAGATGCTCGACCGGCAGGAGGGGGAGGAGGCGGGGATCAAGAGCGCCACCTTCGCCGTCCGCGGCCCCTACGCCTACGGCTACCTGAAGAGCGAGCACGGCGTCCACCGCCTGGTGCGGATCAGCCCCTACGACTTCCAGGCCCGGCGCCACACCTCGTTCGCCTCGGTGGACGTCTACCCGGAGGTGGACGACGACGTGGTCATCGAGGTCAACGACAAGGACCTGCGGATCGACGTCTTCCGCTCCTCGGGGGCCGGCGGCCAGCACGTCAACAAGACCGAGTCGGCGGTGCGCATGACCCACCTGCCCACCGGCATCGTGGTCTCCTGCCAGAACGAGCGCAGCCAGATCAAGAACCGCGCGATGGCGATGAAGGTCCTGCGCTCGCGCCTCTACGATCTGGAGATGCAGAAGCGCAAGGCCGAGCAGGACATCCGCGAGGGCAACAAGATGGACAACTCCTGGGGGAGCCAGATCCGCAGCTACGTCCTCCAGCCCTACCGGATGGTCAAGGACCACCGCACCGGCGTCTCCGTGGGCGACGCCGACGGCGTGCTCGACGGCAACCTCGACCCCTTCATCCAGGCCTACCTCAAGGGGCAGATGGCGTCCGAGAAGGACGAGATGGTGGTGTAGGGGTGCGCCCGGCGCCCATGAAGCTCGACTACGTCTCCCCCCTGCCGCCCGTCCGCTCCGGCATCGCGGACTACAGCCTCGACCTGCTGCCGCACCTCGCCGCCCTCGCCGACGTGCGGCTGATCCGGCTGCCGGACCAGCCGGTCGATCCGGCGATCGAGCGGCGCTGGCCGCTGGCGCCCCTGGAAGAGACCGGCGCCGGCGGCCGGCTGCCGCTCTACCAGATGGGCAACAACCGCTATCACATCGCGGTGCTCGACCTCGCCATGCGCCTCCCCGGGGTGCTCACCCTGCACGACGTGGTCCTCCACCACCTGCTGCTCGACCTCACCCTCGGCCGCGAGGAGCCCAGCGGCTTCTGGGACTACAAGGACCGGCTGGCCCGCGACCACGGCTGGATGGGTGAGGCGGCGGCCCTCGCCAAGCGCTGGAACGCCTGGGGGGAGGCGCCCATCTTCGAGCTGCCCGCCCATCGCGCTCTGCTGCGCCGGCAGCGCGGCGTGCTGGTCCACAGCGAGTGGGCGGCGGCGTTCCTGGAGGAAGAGGAGATCGGCGTGCCGGTGCGCGCCGTCCCCATGGGCGTGCCGCTGCCGCCGGCGGCGGACGAGGCGGCGGGGAGGGACCTGCGCCGCCGCTTCGGCCTCCCCGCCGGCGATCCCGTCATCGGCTCCTTCGGCTTCCAGACCCCGATCAAGCGCACCCTCTCCGCCGTCCGGGCGCTGGCCGCGCCCGGGCTGGAGCGGGTCCACCTGCTGATCGTGGGGGAGGCCGCGCCGGTGATGGACCTCGAGGGCGAGGCCCGCCGGGCCGGCGTGGCGGACCGCGTCCACGTCACCGGCTTCGTGCCGTTCGCGGATTTCGAGGCGGCCATCGCCGCCGTGGACCTCTGCCTCAACCTGCGCTATCCCACCGCCGGCGAGACCTCGGCCTCCCTGCTGCGCGTGCTGGCCGCCGGCCGGCCGGCGATCGTCTCCGACTTCGCCCAGTTCGCCGACCTGCCCGCGGAGATCGCCCCGCGGGTGCCGCTGGGGGAGGAGGAGCCGGAGGCCCTCGCCGCGCTGCTGCGCGAGCTCCTGGGGAACCCCGGGCGCCTCCAGGCGATGGGCCGGGCGGCACGCGAGCACGTCCGCCTCCGCCACGATCCGGCGCGGGCGGCGGCCGCCGTGATCGAGGCCTGCCGGGATTTCGGCGAGCTGGCGCCGCCGGGAGACGATCCCAAGAATTTTCCCGAGATCCCGTCCCCTTCCAGCCTCACCTGGGGCCGGCTGCCGGGCGAGCTGGAGGTCGAGGGGGCGGACCTGCCCTGGCCCGAGGGGGAGCGGCGGCGGCTGGGCATCCGGCTGCGCAACACCGGCTTCGCCCGCTGGCTCGGGGGCCTGAGCGGTCCCGGCGGGGTGGCCGTGGTGGTGAAGCTCTTCGTGGATGAGGGTGATGCGGACCTGCTGGCGGGGCGCCCCTGGCTCGCCCTGCCGCGCGACCTGGCGCCGGGCGAGGAGGTCCGCCTGGAGACCGAGGTCCGGCGTCCGCCGGGCCCGGCCCACCTGTGGATCGAGCCCCATCTTTTCGGCGGCCTCGGCCTCTCCAAGCTGGGCGGACCGCGCTGGGAGCGCTGGATCTGAGGATGAAGGAGGACGAGAGCATGGAGAGCGGCGCGCGGCAGAGTTGGATCCTGGCCTTGCGGGAGCGCCTGGCCTCGCCCGCCCCCCGGCGGCTGGCGGCGAGCGAGCTGCGGCAGGCGGCGGTGCTGGTGCCGCTCTACGTGGACGCGGGGGAGCTGTGGACCGTCCTCACCCGGCGCGCGGACGACCTGCCCACCCATCGCGGCCAGATCGCCTTTCCCGGGGGAGGGCGCGAGCTGAAGGAAGACCCCTGGGAAGCGGCCCTGCGGGAGACCCAGGAGGAGATCGGCCTCGATCCGAAGAAGATCCTCCGCCTGGGCCAGTTGGACGAGGTGGAGAGCCCGGCCGGTTTCCGGGTGATCCCCTGCGTGGGAGCGATCCCCAACAACTCCGAGTTTCAGCCCAACGCCGCCGAGATCGCCGACGTCTTCAGCCTCCCGCTGACCGCCTTCGCCAATCCCCGCATGGTGGAGGAGCGCGACGTCCTGCTCGACGGCGTCCGCCGCAGTCTCCGCGTCTACCACGTCGGCAACCGCCAGATCTGGGGCCTGACCGCGCGGGTGCTCCAGAGCCTGCTCGTGCGGCTCGGCCTGGAGAGCGAAGAAGAAGACTGACGGAACGCGTCTCTCCTCCCGCGACGGCGCTCCGTATCTCCAGGGAGCGTCACGCTCCCTCGATATACAGACTGTATCCGCGGGGAGCGTCACGCTCCCTGGAGATACAAGCTGTATCTGGAGGGAGCGCCGCGCTCCCCGGAGATACAGAACAGATTCTGGAGGGAGCGCCACGCTCCCTGGAGATACAGGCCGTATCCAGAGGGAGCGTCACACTCCCTGGAGATACAGAACAGATTCTGGAGGGAGCGTCATGCTCCCTGGAGATACAGAACGTATTCCACAGGGAGCGTCACGCTCCCCGCGGAGATAGGCGGCATACGGATTGCTGCTCGCAGCTCCGGGCCAGGTCCGGCGCGGCTCCTCGCGCCGGCGCGGACCCAGCGGAGCCGGGCATGGATGACGGGAGTCAGGCGCCCCCCCTCAATCTGCTCTACGTGGCCCTGATCGCCGGGGCGGCGGCGCTCGGCGGGTTCCTGTTCGGGTTCGACAGCGCGGTGATCAACGGCGCCGTCGCCGGGATCCAGACCGGCTTTGGATCGTCGAGCGTCGGCACCGGGTTCGCCGTCGCCTCGATCCTCCTCGGGTGCGCGGCCGGCGCCCTGGTGGCGGGATCGCTGGCGGACCGCATCGGCCGGCGGGGGGTGATGGTCCTCACCGCGGTGATCTTCGCCGCGACCGCCATCTGGGCGGGGCTCGCCGGCACCGCCGCCATGTTCACCCTCGCCCGCTTCCTCAGCGGCATCGGGGTCGGCGCCGCCAGCGTGGTCTGTCCCGCCTACATCGCCGAGATCTCCCCGGCGCGGCTGCGCGGACGGCTCGCCTCGCTCCAGCAGCTCGGCATCGTGGTCGGCATCTTCGCCGCCCTCTTCTCCGACCAGATCCTGGCCCGGATCGCCGGCGGGGTCAGCTCGCCGCTGTGGGGGAACGTCGCCGCCTGGCGGTGGATGTTCCTGGTCGAGACGGTCCCCTCGATCCTCTTCGGCGCCGCGGCGCTCGCCGTCCCGGAGTCGCCCCGCTTCCTGGTGGGGGCGGGCCGCGAGGGGGAGGCGCTGGCGGTGCTGCGGCGCATCGAGCCGGGAACGCCGGAGTCGCAGATCGCGGAGATCCGCGCCACGCTGAAGACGGCCGGCGCGGAGGGGAAGCTGCGGCTGAACGCCCTGCGGGGCGGGACGGGGAAGCTCCTGCCGGTCGTCTGGATCGGCCTCGGCCTCTCGGCCCTGCAGCAGCTCGTGGGGATCAACAGCATCTTCTACTACGGGGCCACGCTCTGGCAGGCGGTGGGCTTCACCGCGGCCAACGCGCTGGCGATCAACGTGGTGACCGGGGTGGTGAACATCGTCTCCACGCTGGTCGCCATGGCCTTCGTGGACCGGGTCGGCCGGCGCCCCCTGCTGCTCTGGGGCTCGGCCTGCATGGCGATCACCCTCGGCACGCTGGTCGCCGTGTTCTCCACCTCGGCGGTGACGGTGGGGGGGCACATCGCGCTCTCCCCTCACGCCGGGATCCTGGCCCTGGTGGCGGCGAACCTCTACGTCTTCGCCTTCGGCCTGTCGTGGGGGCCCTGCGTCTGGATCCTGCTCGGCGAGATGTTCCCCAACCGCATCCGGGGGTCGGCGCTGGCGCTCGCGGTGTTCGCCCAGTGGATCGCCAACTGGGGGGTGACCATCAGCTTCCCGCCGCTGGTCGCCTCGCTCGGTCCGGTCGGCGCCTACGGCATCTATCTCTTCTTCGCCGTGGTGTCGTTCGTCTTCGTCCAGCGCGGGGTGCGCGAGACCCGCGGGCTGGCGCTCGAGGAGATGTGAGGCGGATGGTATAGTTTGCCTTTCCCGCTGGAGACGTACCCCCGATGCGCCTAGAGACCGAGTTCGTCAAGCTCCCCCTGCGTTTCGACGCCGAGCGGCTGGCCGCCGAGATCGCCCAGGTGCCGGAGTCCGACTGGCAGCCCCATCCGCAGGGGCACGCCGGCAACTCCGCCCTTCCCCTGCTGGCGGCGGGGGGCGATCCCAGGAACAACGACACCAAGGGGGCGATGCTGCCCACCCCCCAGCTCGCCCGGCTGCCCTATACGCGCCAGGCGCTCGCCGCGTTCCAGGCCCCGATCGGCCGCACCCGCCTGATGCGCCTGGACGGCAACGCCGAGGCAACCGCCCACGCCGACGTCAACTACTACTGGATCGAGCGGCTGCGGCTGCACGTGCCGGTGATGACCACGCCGGAGGTGGAGTTCCTCTGCGGCAGCCGGACCGTCCACATGGCGGCGGGGGAGGCCTGGGCGTTCGACACCTGGAGCATCCACAACGTGCTCAATCCCCATCCCACCCGGCGCATCCACCTGGTGGCGGACACCGTGGGCTCGCCCGAGCTCTGGGAGCTGATCGAGAACGGCGAGTGGCCCTTCGCCGCGGCGCCGCGCCCCGGGGCGCCCGCCCGCTGGGTGCCCTGGCGGCCGGGCGTGGAGGCGGAGCCCGCCACCGAGCGGGTCAACCAGCCGGTGGTGATGTCCCCCTGGGAGCAGGCGCGGCTCCTGGAGGCGGTGCTCGGGGATCTCGAGCGGGGGGAGGGGACGGAGGATTTTGTCCGGATCCTGACGGCTTTCCAGCGCCGCTGGCGCGCCCTCTGGGCGGTCCACGGTGAGAGCGAGACCGGATGGGCCGCCTACCGGAGCGAGCTGGACGCCCTGGACCGGCGGCTCGGCGGCTTCCTGAAGGCGTTCCGCCTGCCCAACGGCATGGACGCCGCGGACACCGTCCGCCACGCGATCGTGCGGCCGGGGCTCAATCCGGACCTGCGGGGGACTGCCGAGATCGCGAAGGCGGTGGCTCGGCCGGCTTCCCTGGCGCCATCGCCGCCGGCGCCGCCATCGCAGCGGCCCGCCCGCGCGGACGCCCCGCGGCGGTTCGCCCGGCCCATCTTCATCGTCTGCCCGCCGCGCTCGGGGTCGAGCCTGCTGTTCGAGACCCTGGCGCAGTCCCCCTCGGCGTGGACGGTGGGAGGGGAGAGCCACGGCGTCATCGAGGGCCTGCCGGCCTTACACCCGGGCCGGCATGGGTGGGAGTCGAACCGGCTGACCGCGCAGGAGGCGGCGCCGGGGGTGGTCGAGCGCCTCACCGACTCTTTCTTCCTCAGCCTGCGCGACCGCGACGGCCAGCGGCCGGTGGCCGGCGCGGAGGACCTGCGGCTCCTGGAGAAGACGCCGAAGAATGCGTTGCGCGTCCCCTTCCTGGCCGCGGCGTTCCCGGATGCCCTCTTCGTCTACCTCTACCGCAATCCCCGGGAATCGATCAGCAGCATCTATGAAGCCTGGCAGTCCGGCCGCTTCGTGACCTATCCGGAGCTTCCCGGATGGGCCGGTCCGCCCTGGTCGCTCCTGCTGACGCCCGGCTGGCGGGAGCTGGCGGACCGGGATCTCGCCGAGATCGCGGCGCGGCAGTGGGCGGCCGCCACCGAGGCGCTGCTCGACGATCTGGAGGCGCTGCCGGCCGAGCGCTGGTGCGTCGCCAACTACGGCCGGCTGGTGAGCGAGCCCCAGCAGGAGGTGGAGCGGCTCTGCGGCTTCCTGGGGCTCGGCTGGGACCGCGAGCTCAACGCCCCCCTGCCGCTCTCGCGCCACACCCTGACCCCGCCGGAGCGGGGGAAGTGGCGGCGCAACGCGGAGGTCTTGGAGCCGGTATTTCCTTTGGCGGCCGCGGCGGCCGCGAGGGCGCTGGAGATCTTCTCGCGCCGGCCGGGGCATGCGGGGCTGGCGGAGGAGGCGGAGGCGGAGGTGCCGGCCAGGGCGGTGCAAAGGGACTCAAGGGACTTCAGGGACACCAGGGACCTCAGGAACGCCAAGGCGGCGGCTTCGCCTTTGCGGAGCATTTTCACCTCGAGCTTTCCGGCGCTGCTGCGGGAAGTCGGCGCCTCGCTGCTGGTCTCCACCTACCAGAGCGGGCGGGTGGTGATGCTCCGCGCCGACGGCGAGAGCCTCAACACCCACTTCCGCTCCTTCGAGAACCCGATGGGGATGGCGCTCGGCCCCCGCTATCTCGCCCTCGGCACCGCCCGCCACGTCTGGGAGTACCGCGACGTGCCCGCCGCGGCCCGGCATCTCCAGCCGGCGGGACGGCACGACGCCTGCTTCCTGCCGCGCGCCAGCCACGTCACCGGCGACATCCGGGTGCACGACATGGCCTTCGCCGGCGACGAGCTGTGGCTGGTGAACACCCGCTTCTCCTGCCTCTGCACGCTGGACCGGGAGCACAGCTTCGTGCCGCGCTGGCGGCCGCCGTTCGTCTCGGCGCTGGCCCCGGAGGACCGCTGCCACCTGAACGGCCTGGCGGTGGTGGGCGGCCGGCCGCGGTACGTCACGGCGCTGGGCAGGAGCGACGCCCCGGACGGCTGGCGCGAGAAGAAGGCGAGCGGCGGCCTGCTGATCGACATCGAGAAGGGCGGGCATGGCGAGATCGTGGCGGGCGGCCTCTCCATGCCGCACTCGCCGCGCTGGCACGCCGGCAGTCTCTGGGTGCTGGAGTCGGGCAAGGGGGAGCTGGGGGTGGTGGACCTCGCCACCGGCCGGGTCGATCCGGTGGCGCAGCTCCCCGGCTTCACCCGCGGCCTCGCCTTCGCCGGTCCCTACGCCTTCGTGGGCCTGTCGCAGGTGCGCGAGAGCGTCTTCGGCGGCCTGCCGCTGGGGGAGCGGCTCAAGGAGCGGGTCTGCGGGGTCTGGGCGATCGACGTCCGCACCGGCGCCACGGTGGCCTTCCTGCGCTTCGAGGATGCCGTGCAGGAGATCTTCGAGGTGACCCTGCTCCCCGGCCTGCGCTTCCCCGAGCTGCTGGAGCCGGACGGCGACCTGGTGGCCTCGACCTACTTCCTCTCCCAGGAGGCGCTGGCCGAGGTGGGGAGAGCTTGACATGCGCAATTTTGGTGTCAAAATGATGTAGCGCATGTGCCCGAGATGGCACCTACCAAGGAGGAACTCCAATGGCCGACGCCGATGTCCGTTACAACCTGACCCTCCCCCAGAACCTCAATAGTGATCTCGAGGCCTCCGCGAGCCTGCTTGGGATCTCGAAGGCAGAGGCCATCCGGCGGGCGGTGTTGCTCATGAAGCACGCGGTTCAAGCCGACAAGGTCGAGCTGCACCCGGGGTGGCGAGAAGCAGACCATCCTGCTGAAATAGAGGGGGAGAATTGGCCGACGACGTTATCAATCTCGCCAAACCGCAGCCAGGGGAACAATCCAGGACGCTTGGCGTCGACCGGACGGACAAGGTCGGGCTTGAGGGTGACCGTACCGATCCCTATTCGCTGATCTGGGCCAAGGTGGTCTGGCCCATTACCCGAAGCCTCCTGCTCCTGCTCTCCGTCGTCATGCTGGTGCCGTTCGTCTTCGTCCTCTGGCTGACGCCGACCCAGGTGAAGGTCAGCGTTCCAAAGGGAACGTCCGACCAGCAGGTCGCGGCGATCGTGCAAGCCGTCGCTCAGGATCGTGCCACGAAGCGCCTCGAGATGGTCTTGGACTGGGCGAAGACGATCCTGCCTTCGGCGGTTGGATTCGGCAGCGCGATGGTGGGCTACTACTTCGGCACCCGCGCCGCCCAGCCGAACCCCGCGGGCCCGCCGGCGACTCCGCAGCCGGCACCTTCGAAGCCGGCAGCGCCCAAGCCGGAGCCTCCGCCGGCGGAGGACCAGCCCGAGCCGGCGGAGTAGTCAGACTCTTCCCGGGCTCGGGTTGTCTGTCCGTGGGCCCTCTCCCCCTACCCCGGCAGCGAGAACGGCTGCGGAAAGATCTCCCCGAGCGTCGTCTCCTCGCGGACGCCGTCGACGTTGACCATGAGAATCGGCAGGTCCTTCGCGAACTCGGAGAGGGTCTGCCGGCAGAGGCCGCAGGGGCGGGCGGGGGGGGTGGCGTCGGTGACCACGGCGACCGCCCGGGGGCGGCGGAGGCCGGCGGAGGCGGCGGCGGCCATGGCGTTGCGCTCGGCGCAGATCGAGAGCGCCGGGATCTGGTTCTCGACGTTGGCCGCGGCGTGGATCGAGCCGTCCTCCATCAGCAGGGCGGCGCCGACGGCGAAGCGGCTGTAGGGGGCGTAGGCGTGGGCGCGGGCGGCCGCCGCGGCGGCGACGAGGGGTTCCCAGTCCATGCGCCGGAATGTAACACGCCTTGTGATACCGTTCCCAACCGCGTGCGGGCTCCCCAGCGAGAGCCGCGCGCCCACCCCTTTCACCCTTCCAGGAGGAGCACGCCTTTGGCCAGTACAATCGCCAGGACCTTCAACGACTTGACGCCGCCCGCCGACGGCCGGGAGATCGCCTGGCATCAGGCGGAGGACCGCTTGCAGGTGCCGGACCGTCCGATCATCCCCTTCATCGAGGGGGACGGCACCGGACCGGACATCTGGCGCGCCACCCGCCGGACGCTCGACGGCGCGGTGGAGAAGATCTACGGCGGCTCGCGGTCGATCGCCTGGTTCGAGGTGCTCGCCGGGGAGAAGGCCTACAAGTTGAAGAACGACTGGCTGCCCAAGGACACCATCGAGGCCATCCAGCAATACCGGGTGGCGATCAAGGGGCCGCTGACCACCCCGGTCGGCGGCGGCATCCGCAGCCTCAACGTCGCCCTGCGCCAGATCCTCGACCTCTACGCCTGCGTGCGCCCGGTGCGCTACTACCCGGGGGTCCCCTCGCCGGTGAAGGAGCCGGAGAAGGTCGACATGGTGATCTTCCGCGAGAACACCGAGGACGTCTACGCCGGCATCGAGTGGAAGGCGGGGACGGACGAGGCGCGCCAGGTGATCGAGTTCCTCGCCGGGATGGGCAAGAAGGTGCGGCCGGACAGCGGCATCGGCATCAAGCCGATCTCGGAGACCGGCAGCAAGCGGTTGGTGCGCAAGGCGCTCCAGTTCGCCGTCGCCCACGGCCGCAAGAGCGTCACCCTGGTCCACAAGGGGAACATCCAGAAGTTCACCGAGGGGGCCTTCAAGGACTGGGGCTACCAGGTGGCGAGCGAGGAGTTCGGCGGCGTCACGGTCACCGAGGACGACCTCTGGAGCGCCCACGGCGGCAAGGCCCCGGCGGGGAAGATCGTGGTCAAGGACCGCATCGCCGACTCGATGTTCCAGCAGGCGCTGCTGCGGCCCGACGAGTACGACGTCCTGGCCACCACCAACCTCAACGGCGACTATCTTTCCGACGCCCTCGCCGCCCAGGTCGGCGGCCTCGGCATCGCTCCCGGCAGCAACGAGGGGGACGGCTTCGCCGTCTTCGAGGCCACCCACGGCACGGCCCCCAAGTACGCCGACCAGGACAAGGTCAACCCCGGCTCGCTGATCCTCTCCGGCGTCATGATGCTGCGCTGGCTCGGCTGGCACGAGGCCGGCGACGCCATCGAGACCGCGCTCGCCCGCACCATCGAGCAGAAGCGGGTGACCTACGACTTCGAGCGGCAGATGGAGGGAGCGAAGCTGCTCAAGACCTCCGAGTTCGCGGCAGCGATCGTCGAGAACATCTGAGAACATCCAACCTTAAGAATCCCGAGGAGAAACCTCCGATGCGATACAAAGTCACCGTGGTGGGCGCCGGCAACGTGGGCGCCACCTGCGCCCAGTTGATCGCCCAGGCGGACGTGGCCGACGTGGTGATGGTGGACGTCGCCGCCGACCTCGCCGCCGGCAAGGCCCTGGACATGATGGAGTCGGCCCCCGTGCTCGGCTTCAACGCCCGCATCACCGGCGGCGGCGATTACGACCCCACCGCCGGCTCGCAGGTCTGCGTGGTCACCGCCGGCCTCGCCCGCAAGCCCGGCATGAGCCGCGACGACCTGCTGGCGAAGAACACCGAGATCGTCTCGGAGGTGGTGCGGCAGCTCGCCTCCCGCTCGCCGGAGACGATCCTGATCATCGTCACCAACCCGCTCGACGCCATGTGCGAGGTGGCCCGCCGGGTCTCCGGCTTCCCGCGCGAGCGGGTGATCGGCATGGCCGGCGTGCTCGACGCCGCCCGCATGCGCTGGTTCATCGCCGAGAAGCTCGCCGTGTCGGTGGAGGACGTCGACGCCTTCGTGCTCGGCGGCCACGGCGACACCATGGTGCCGATCCCCCGCTACGCCACGGTCAACGGCATCCCGCTGCCGCAGCTCCTCGACGCCGAGGCGATCGAGAAGATCAACGACCGCACCCGCAACGGCGGCGCCGAGATCGTCAACTACTACAAGACCGGCTCGGCCTACTACGCGCCGGGCGCCTCCTCCTACGAGATGGTGAAGGCCATCCTCCAGGACAAGAAGAAGATCCTCCCCTGCGCCGTCTACCTGCAGGGCGAGTACGGCTACGACGGCCTGTTCATCGGCGTCCCCTGCCAGCTCGGCATCGGCGGCATGGAGAAGGTCATCGAGCTCCGGCTGACCACCGAGGAGAAGGCGCTGCTCGCCAAGTCGGCCGAGGCGGTGAAGGGGCTGGTCGAGGGCTTGCCGAAGGGCTGAGCGTAACCGGTAATCCCCTATGGTTCCGGAGGACAAGAAGCCGAGCTTGGAGCGCGACGAAACGGACGAGAGTCTGCGCACCGAGCGGCAAAAGACCGACCAGGCTCTGCTGGTGAAACAGGCGGCCCTCGAGGAGGATGCCGACGCGGTGGTCGATCGCGCCCGGGAGATCGCCGACGTCGTATTGAGCGAGGCGCGCGCCAAAGCCGACCAGAAGCTGGACCCTGGAGGCTCGCCGCTTGGCGCGCGCGGGATCGTCGACGAGGAAAGAGCGCTGGAAGACGCGGCTCTCCAAGGTGAGCGGGCGGCCGCGGACGAGAGTCTCCGCCGCGAGCGCGAGGAGCATGCCCTGGCGCTGCACAGACTCCTGCCGCTGGAAAGAGAAAAGACCGACCGGCACCTGCTGACCGAGCGCGCGCGGGCCGATTTCTCCATCTCCAACCGGGACGACTTCCTGGGCATCGTGAGTCACGACCTGCGCAATCTGCTGCAGGGAATCGTGGTGAACGCGGAGCGGCTCTCGATGCGCGCCGGGGAAGACGAGGCGGGAAAGCAGACGCTCGCGGGCGTGAAACGTATCGAACGCTACGCCGCCCGCATGGTCCGGCTGATCGGAGACCTGGTCGACGTCACGAGCATCGACGCGGGAAGGCTCGCGGTCCTACCCAAGAGTGAAGACCTGTGCGCGCTGATCGCGGAGGCGATGTCAACCTTCGAGCCGGTGGCGTCCGCGCGGAGGATTTCCCTCGTCTGGGAAGGCGCCGAGCCGTCCGTCCTGGCGGAGCTCGATCACGACCGGATCATGCAAGTGCTGGCCAATCTGCTGACCAATGCGATCAAATTCACTCCGGATGGCGGCAGGATCTCGGTCCGGGTCGAACGCGCCGGGGGCAAGGTCCTCTGCTGCGTCAGCGACACCGGGCCGGGTATCCCCAGCGACATGCTGGAGTTGATCTTCGAGCGCTTCTGGCAGGCCGGCAACGACGATCGGAGAGGCTTGGGCCTCGGTCTCTACATCTCCAGATGCATCGTCGCGGCTCATGGCGGAACGATCTGGGCCGAGAGCGAGCTGGGGGAGGGCAGCCGGCTGCATTTCACCCTTCCAGGGGCCTGAAGCAACCTATAATAGGGCGTCTCCGTACCTCTGACCATGAGGAACCCGCGCTCTCTCGCCCTCTGGCTGCTCGCCGGCGTCGCCGGGCTGGTCCTGCTGGTCTGGGCCTACCCGCGGGCCTTCCCCTTCCTCCCCCGGCCCTGGTCGGTCTCGCGCGCCGAGGCGGTGGCGATCGCCCTCGAGCGCTTCCGGGATCTCGGCGAGCCGGTCAACAACCCTTACGCGGTGGTCTATCTCGACCGCGATCCCGTCCTGGAGCGCCGTCTCCAGCTCGCGGCCCGGCGGGGAACGCGCAGCAGCGGGCTCCCCCGGTCCATCCTCAACTGGCGGGTGGTCGTCTACCAGCCAGGGGCGCGGAACTATGAATGGACCTACATGGCCGAGGTCGCCCTGTCCGGCGAGGTTCTCGGGGCGCGCCTGCGCCTCGATCCGCAGGCGAAGGGCGCGCCGGTCCCGCCGGCCGAGGCCCGCCGCCGGGCCGATGCCTTCCTGGCGCGGCAGGGGATCGACCTCTCCCGTTACGAGGCGCCGGAGATCCGGAGCCAGCAGCTCTCCGGGCGTACCGATCTGAGCGTCCGCTATCGCGACCGCCGGGACCCGGCCGTGGGGGGGACCACGCACGGCGTCCAGGTGTTCTTCGCCGGCGACCGTCTCGCCGGTTTCGGCCAGTGGCTGGACGATCCCCGGGAGAAGGAGCTGGCGCGCTCCATCGCCGGGGTCAATTTCCTCAACGTGGCCCGCCTGATCTGGGTCTTCCTGTCCGCCGGCGTGCTCGCCTTTCCCTTCCTCAAGCGGTATCACGAGGGGGAGATCGGGGTGCGGCGCAGCGTCCAGATCTTCCTGCTGCTGATGGGGATCAGCCTGCTGGTAACGCTGCTCACGGGCCGCGCGAGCTCCGAGGAGGACAACTTCGGCTTCGCCAGCCGCGAGCAGAACACCTGGCTGGTCATGCTGTTCGAAATGGTGTTCTACGGCGTGCCGTCCGCTCTGCTCGGCTTCTTCGCGTGGTCGGTCGGCGAATCCGTCTGCCGCGAGCGTTGGGGTCACAAGCTGGCCGCCTTCGACGCCCTCTTTCAGGGGAAGCTGACCAACCGGACCGTGGCGAAGTCGGCCTTCCGCGGCTGGATGGCGGGTCTGGGGCTGGCGGGGATCCTGGCGGCCCTGCTGCTGGCCATCCGCTCGGCGGGGGGCGGCTGGGCGTTCGCCTCGCTGCTGCGTACCGGAAACAGCCCGCTGCCGGGCCTGGAGCTGGCGCTGGAGACCGTTGTCGCCCTGCCGTTCTATCTCGGGGTGGTCCTCTGGCTGCTCCCCATCACCGCACGGCGCCTGGGAGTCTGGGCGGGCTCCGCGGTCTCCGTCCTGATGGCCTCGGTGCTGCTCCCTCCGGTGGTCCTGACGGCCCCCCTGGGCTGGACCTTCGCGGTCGCCATGGTCTTCTCCGCCGCGCTGATCGCCCTCTTCCTGGCGACCGACCTGCTGACGGTGCTCCTCGCCGGCTTCGTGGCCTCTCTCCTCTTCGGGGTGTACCCGCTGCTGACCGCCACGGACGGCAGCCTCCAGCTCCAGGGGTGGCTCGCCCTCGCCCTGCTCGCGGCGCCGTTCCTCGCCAGCCTCCGTTACCTCGGCAGCGCCCGGGAGCTCACCTACCGCTATGAGGACGTGCCGCCGCACGTGCGGCGCATCGCCGAGCGCGAGCGCCAGCGGGTGGAGCTGGAGACGGCGCGGCGGATCCAGAGCTCGATCCTCCCCGATCTGCCCCCGCGCCTCGCCGGGGTGGACATCGCGCACGCCTACCTGCCCGCCTCCGAGGTAGGGGGGGACTTCTACGACGTGCTGGCCCTCGAGGACGGCCGGCTCGCCGTGGCGGTGGGGGACGTCGCCGGCCACGGCGTCTCCTCCGGCCTCATCATGTCGATGGCCAAGTCGGCGCTGGCGGTGCAGGTGACCTTCGACCCGGAGGTGGCGGCGGTGTTCGGCACGCTGAACCGCACCGTCTACCAGACGGCCCGCAAGCGCCTGCTCACCACCCTCTGCTACGCCGTGATCGATCCGCGGCGGATGGAGATGGTCTACGCCAGCGCCGGCCATCTGCACCCTTACCGCATCAGCGCCGCGGGACGGGTCGAGACCCTGGATTCGATCGCCTATCCGCTCGGCGTGCGCGGCCAGCTCCTGATCGATCCCCACACGGCCCGGCTGTCCCCGGGGGACACCCTCTTCCTGTTCAGCGACGGCGTGGTCGAGGCGCGGCGGGAGGGGAGCGACGACATGTTCGGCTTCGAGCGCCTCGAGGCGAGCCTCGCCCGCCACTCCGGCGGCGGCGTCGAGGCGGTGCGCGACGGCGTGCTCGCCGACGTGGCCCGCTTCACCGTCGACGCGCCGCGCGAGGACGACCAGACGATCCTCGTGCTGCGCCTGCCGTAGCTCAAGCCGCCGCGTGAGCGGTATCATGTGCTACGCAGTCGTCTTCAAGGGCACGACGAGGGCACGATTCCAAGTCTCCATTCAGGTTATGCCGGCTGGATTTTCCCGCCGTTCGCACGCGATGAAAGGAAACATGGCATGAACGGAATGTCCCGCAACCGCATCGTTGTAGCGTTCCTCCTCTGCGCCGTCCTCCTCGCCGGTTTCTTCGCCGGCCGCGTCAGCGCCGATCAGCCGCACATGCAGGCGGCCATGGAGCACCTGCGCGCCGCCAAGGGCGAGCTCGAGAAGGCCGAGGAAGACAAGGGCGGTCATCGGGCCAAGGCGATGCACATGGTCACGGAGGCCATGGCCCAGGTGGAGAAGGGAATGCAGTTCGACCGCCACCACCACTAGGCGGCGCGGCTTTCCCGTAGCGGCTTTCCCGTAGGGCGCGCAGCCTGCTGCGCCCCTACGGGAGACGAGGTTACATTCCCGGTCCCCGGCCGCTCTTCGGTCCGCGCGCGGGGCGCGCCTTTGCCGGAGCGGTCTTCGCGGCGGCTTTCGCCGCTTTCGGGGCGGCGGGCGCGAGACCCATCTCGGCCAGGAAGCGGTCGGCCATCACGGCGGCGTTGTCGCCCGCGTAGCGGTGGTCCCCCGGGACCTCGACGAGGGTGGCGGTGCCCGGCGCCAGGTCGTTGCAGATCCCCGTCTTCTCTTTCGCCGCGTAGACGCACAGCGTGGAGGTCCCCTTGAGCTTCGGGATCTCGGGCGCCACGGGGAGCCCCACGCCGGCCGGGCGTTCGCTGATCCAGCCGTCGGGGTGCAGGTCGAACAGCGCCTCGCCGTCGGGACCGATCAGGGCCACCAGGCCGACCTTGGCGCGCAGGGGGGCCGGCAGGCGGCCGACCAGGAAGGGGGCCACGTCGGCGCCCTGCGAGTAGCCGACGACGAGGACCCGGCTCTTGTGCCAGGCGGCCAGGTAGTGCTCGAGGATGCGGGCGAGGTCGCGTGAGGCGCCTTCGGGGTCCCGGGGCTTCCAGTAGTAGTCGAGCGAGGAGAGGCCTACCACCGGCACCCCGCGCGCCGCGAGCTGGTTGCCCATCCGGATGTCGAGCCCCACGTAGCCGCCGTCGCCGGTGAGGATCACGGCCAGGGCGTCCTTCTCCTTCCCTTCGGGTTTCACCTCGTTGACCGGCAGGTCCTTGAGCTCGCCGCGGGCGTTCCGCGCCGCCTCGATCTGCCGGTGCTTCTCGGCGAGGATGCCGAGCGCCTGCGCGAGCTGGCCCTTCACCGCCTCCTCCGGCGCCGCCCCCGCGGACGCCGCGGGAAGCGGGAGGGTGCGGACAGAAGGGATCTGCTTGGTGAACGCGCTCGCCGGTCCCCCGGCGCACTCCGTCTTGGCCGGGGTCTCGAGGACGATCCAGGGGGTTTCGATGTCGGCGTCCGGGGTCAGCAGGATGCCGGGTCCCTCCCAGCTCTTGTCCCAGCTCAGGCTGTTGCCGCGGGTGAAGAAGCGCGAGTTGGGGATCGTCGCGCAGAAGCCGTCGCTGATTCCCCCCGTGAAGATCCCCTCCGGCGCCTCGGCCAGGGCCGCGTAGACCAGGGTGGCGCCGAGGCCCGTTCCCACCAGGACCGGCGGCCGGTAGGTGGTCAGGCCCATCTCCTTCTGGCCCATCTGGCCCAGCGCCTCGAACTCGACGGCGGGGTAGAGGCGCGTCCCCTTCGGGGGCTGCATCGCGAAGTAGCGCTGGAGGTCCACCTCGAAGACCAGAGCGCCGGAGGCGGCCAGCGCCTGCGCCAGGGCGGTCTCCCGCTCGCCGATCCCGTGATCCCCCGAGAACAGGAGCGCCACCTGCGAGGGCTCGCCCTGGGGATGGACGACCGGCACCGCGCCGAAGCGGCCGAACTTGAACGACTCCGGCGCCGCCCAGGAAGCCACCGGAACCAGGCTGAGAATCAGGAGAACGAGCGAAAAACGACGTGCCATCTTGTCACCTCCACGACGGTCGCGCGCGGGTATCTGCAAAGGACGAGCCTGCCGGAAAAGGGCGACCAGCCGGGCGGCGCACCAGGAAAACTCGCCGGCAGCGTAGCATCAGGGCGCAAATCGGCGGCCTGAACGCACAGAGATCATTGAGAGAGATCCCGACACCCGGCTGGAGGAACCCCGATGCGAAAGACCCTCACGCTGCTGGCGCTCGCCGCCGCCCTCGCCCTCCCCGCCGAGGCCAAGGTCACGCGCTATCTGACCGGCAACGCCGCCGACGTGGTCGTTCCCATGGCCGGTCCCGCCCACGACTTCGGGGGCGGCGGCACCGACGTGGACGCGGCGCTCCAGTGGATCATCGACCAAGTGCGCGGCTGCACGGGCTGCGCGACCAAGATCGACGTGGTGATCCTGCGCTCCTCCGGCTCGAACGGCTACAACGACTCCATCTACGCGATGAACGGCGTGGATTCCGTCGAGACCCTGGTGATCACCAGCGCGAAGGACGCCAACGATCCGGCGGTCGAGACGACGGTCAGGAACGCCGAGGTGGTCTTCTTCGCCGGCGGCGACCAGTGCGACTACGTCAAGTACTTCAAGGGGACCAGGGTCGAGACCGCCGTCGAGTCGGTCTACGCCCGGGGGGGCGGAGTGGGCGGCACCAGCGCCGGGTTCGCCATCCAGGGGGACTTCTCCTACGACGGCTGCACCGGCTCGGCCCTGTCGAGCGACGCCCTCGCCAACCCCTACGACCGCACCATCACCTTCACCTACGCCTTCTTCCACTGGGCCAACATGGCCGGCACGATCACCGACACCCACTTCGTGACCCGCGACCGCATGGGACGGACCCTGGCCTTCCTCGCCCGCCAGATCCAGGACGGCAAAGCGGCGAGCGCCCTGGGGGTCGCCGTCAACGAGGCGACCTCGCTCGAGGTGGACAAGAACGGCCGGGCGACGGTGGTCGGCAACGGTCCGGCCTATTTCATCCTCGCCGACCACGCGCCGGAGGTCTGCCAGCCGGGCGTGCCGCTCACCTACTCGAATTACAAGATCTGGAAGGTCCCCGCCGGAGGCTTCTTCGATCTCCGGAACCGGCCGGCGAACGGCTACTACCTGCGCAGCGTCAGCAGCGGGGTGATCAGCGCCGACCCATATTGACGGCCCACGGTAGCGTCCCGCCGCGGACTCGTTGCATAATCCGGTTCAAGAATTCAGGGAGACCCGTGCGCCGGGCCCGTGGGGGCTCGGCGCGCCAGCCCCAGGCATTTCGGAGATTCGTTTCCGTTCGACCTTGAAAGGGGGAACAGCATGGGCAGAGGCAGCTACGCGCGTCTCGCGCTCGCCGTCACCGTTTTGCTGCTGCTGGCGATGACCGGCTTGCCGGTCTTCGCGCAGGAGCAGACGGGCGATCTCTACGGCACGGTGACCGATGAGCAGAAGCAGCCGCTCCCGGGGGTGACCGTAACCGTCACCGGCACGGGCGCGCCCCAGGTGCAGCAGAGCGACGCACAGGGGAAGTTCCGGTTCCTCAACCTGTACCCGGGGCTCTACGCCCTCAAGGCGGAGCTGGAGGGTTTCTCCACCGTCGAGCGGCCAGGCCTGACCATCAAGCTGGGCGGCAAGGCCAACATCGAGATCACCCTCAACGGGGCGGTCAAGGACGTCATCACGGTCACCGGCGAGGCGCCGCTGCTCGACGAGCGGCGGATCGACCAGGGGACCAACGTCTCGACCGTCGAGCTCGACAAGGTGCCCACGGCGCGCGATCCCTGGTCGCTGCTCAGCCAGGCGCCGGGCGTGCTGGTCGACCGCGTCAACGTCGGCGGCAACGAGAGCGGCCAGCAGTCGGACTTCATCGGCGTCGGCTCCAACGGGCGCGACAACACCTTCACGGTGGACGGCGTCGTGCTCACCGACATGAACGCGGTGGGCGGCTCGGCCACCTACTTCGACTTCGGGGCCTTCGAGGAGGTCCAGTTCACGGTGTCGAGCGCCGACGTCACCGTCCAGACCTCGGGTGTGACGATCAACCAGGTCACCAAGCGCGGCACCAACGAGTGGCGGGGCAACGCCCGCTACCTGGACACCCTGGGGAGCCTGCAGGCCAAGCCGAATCTGCCGGACGGCAACCGGATCGACAAGGTGCTGGAATACGGCGCCGACATCGGCGGACCGCTGATCCACGACCACCTGTGGATCTGGGGCGCCTATGGCGTCAGCGACATCCGTAACATCGTCCAGGGCGGCCAGCTCGACAAGACCAAGCTGGAGGATTACAACGCCAAGATGAACTTCCAGACCGGGCAGGCCAACTCGGGCGTCCTCCACTACTGGACCAACGACAAGCTCAAGTTCGGCCGCGGCGCCGGCCCCGACCGCGAGCCCGCGGCGACCCATGACCAGACCACGCCGCAGACCATCTACAAGATCGAGGACACCTTTCTCGCCTCCTCGAACTGGTCGGTCACCGGTCTCTGGTCGCGCGACACCGGCAAGTTCACCCTCGCTCCCGAGGGCGGGCTCACGCCCAACGTCTTCATCGACGCCAACGGCGTCCACCGCGGCTCCGACTACGACTTCAAGCAGGACGCGACGATCGACCAGGAGCGGCTCGACACCAGCTACTTCTTCAACACCGGCTCCGCCGGTCACGAGCTGAAGTTCGGCGGCAGCTTCCGCCAGCAGGACAACAGCTCCGGCACCGTCTGGCCGCACGGCAACCGCGTCTTCTCGGGCGCGTTCCAGGGCTACGACGATCCCAATCTGGCGCTGGTCGAGTTCCCCCGCGACCGGAAGAACAAGATCCGTTCGGATTACGGGGCGCTCTGGGCCCAGGACACGGTTACCGTCAGCCGGTTCACCCTCAACGCCGGCGTGCGCTACGACCGCCAGTACATGAAGAACCTGGCCAGCTTCGACGCGGGCAACCCGGCGGCGCAGGGGCTGCTGCCGCCGATCGATTTCAAGGGGAACCACATCGGCGGCTTCTCCTGGAACACGGTCGAGCCCCGCCTCGGCATCACCTACGCGCTAGGGGAGAAGCGGCAGACGCTGCTGCGCGGCACGTTCTCGCGGTACGCCGAGCAGCTCGGCCAGTTGCCGCTCGCCACCCGCCTCAACCCGATCGGCTACAACTACGCCTACTTCTACTTCGAGGATACCAACCACAACCTCGTCCTCGATCCCAACGAGCTGGCCTCCCTGCAGCTCGCCTACACCTACAACATCGATCCCAACCACCCGACGGCCGTTCCCAACATCAACGACCGCAATCTCAAGCCGACCCTCACCGACGAGCTGACCTTCGGGGTGGACCAGGGGCTCGGGGCCAACTTCGCCACCGGCCTCACCCTGACCTACCGCAACATCCACGACATCCCCGAGGCGCGGATCCTCGTCGTCGACGCTACCGGGCAGACCCGCCTCGCCACCCGTGACGACTGGGTGCAGACCGGCACCGTCACCGGCACCCTCCCGAACGGCCAGACCGTGACCAAGCCTTACTACGACCTGCAGGACGGCCTGACGCCGACCGGAGGGACGCTCTACACCAACGGTGACCGCAAGCAACGGTACCTGGGAGCGACCCTCAGCTTCACCAAGCGCCTCGCCGACCGCTGGGGCTGGCGGGGGCACGTCACCTACAACGACTGGAAGTGGCAGATCGGTCCCCAGTTCAGGAAGTACGACGATCCGACCGATACGATCAACGACTCTCTCGGCTTCCCGGACGATCCCAGCGTCTTCTTCGAGAAGGAGGGGGGCAACAAGGGGGACGTCTTCACCGGCTCCCGCTGGTCCTTCAACATGAACGGGATCTATCAGATCGCTCCGGACCGGCCCTGGGGCTTCAACGCCGCCGCGAACGTTACCGGCCGCCAGGGGTACATCACCCCGCCCTTCATCAAGAAGGGGGGGCCGGTCGGCAGCCGCAGCATCCAGCTCGCGGGGATCGACGAGTTCCGCAATCCGAACGTCTACGTGCTCGACGCCCGGATCGACAAGGAGTTCCACTTCAACGACTTCAACCTGACGCTGAGCCTCGACGGCTTCAACCTGACCAACCAGAGCTACGTGCTGCAGCGCGAGCGCAACGTCAACTCGGGCCGCTTCTACCAGCCCAACGAGGAGCTCAGCCCGCGGGTCGCCCGCCTCGGGGTGACGCTCCGGTTCCGGTAAGCTTCTGGCCCATCCCCCCTTCCGCCCGGCGGGAGGGGGGAATTTCCCCCTCCCCCTTCCCGGGTTCTCCATCTTGGTATGAAGACGTAGAATAGGAATCCGGCGGCGCGCCTCGAGGGGCGCCGTCTCTCGATCCAACCCAAGGAGGTGCCAAAGTGCCCTACAGTGAGATGCTGGTCCGGCCGATGCGCGAGGAGCTGACGAGCGCCGGCGTCGAGGAGTTGCGGACGCCCCAAGACGTGGACGCCTTCATGAACGAGAAGAGCGGCACCGCGCTGCTGGTCGTCAACTCGGTCTGCGGCTGCGCCGCGGGCATGGCGCGCCCCGGCGTGCGCCTGGCCCTCCAGGGCGACCGCCGCCCCGACCGCGCCGTCTCCGTCTTCGCCGGACAGGATCTCGAGGCCACGGCCCGGGCCCGGTCCTACATGTCCGACATTCCGCCGAGCAGCCCGTCGGTCGCCTTTTTCAAGGACGGCGAGCTGGTCTACTTCATGCCCCGCCACCGCATCGAGGGGCGGAACGCCGACGCGGTCGCCAGCGAGCTGGCGCAGGTCTTCGCCGAGCATTGCGCGGTTCCGGCCAGCTAGATGGGCACCTTCCATCAGGGCAAGGGCGAGCTGCACGGCATCACCGTGATCGTCGACACCACCGGCCCCGAGATCTTCGTGGGCCGGTGCGACGACATGGACGACCGCGGCATCTTTCTCTATGAAGCCGACGTCCACCGCGACGGCGAGGGGGGCCGCTCCAAGGACGACTACGTCCGGCGCGCCTCCCGGTTCGGCTTCTGGAAGAAGTACGACCGCCTGGTGATCCCGCGCGACAAGATCGCCTCCGTGCGCCGGCTCGGCGAGGTCTGACGGCTCTTCCCATGAGCTGGATCTTCCTGGGCGCCGTCGGCGGCGCCCTCGCGATCGTTGCCGGAGCGTTCGGAGCGCACGCCCTCGCCGCCCGCCTGGGGCCGCGGGAGCTGCAGCTCTGGGAGGTTGCCGCCCGCTATCTCATGTACGGCAGCTTCGCCCTGATGCTGGTGGGGCTGTTCGGCCGGCAGACCGGCGGGCGGGAGGGCGCGGGGATCGCCGGGATCAACGCCGCCGGCTGGTGCCTGCTCGCCGGGAGCGCGGTCTTCAGCGGCACCGTCTTCGGGCTCGCCCTGGGCGGCCCCCGCTGGCTGGGGGCGGTCACCCCGCTCGGCGGCGCGCTGATGATCGTGGGATTTCTGATCTTCGCCTGGGCGGCTGTCCGCGGGTAACGCGGCCAGGCGGTTTTTCATCCGTTTTCACTCATTACCCGAAGGGAGACTCAAGCGCGCATGTCCAACGCGATCCTTCCTCTCGCCGTGCCGGTCAACGAGCCGGTCCGGTCGTACGCTCCGGGATCTGCCGAGAAGCAGTCCCTCAAGAAGCGCCTCAACGAAATGCTCTCCGAGCAGATCGAGATCCCGCTGATCATCGGCGGCAAGGAGGTGCGCACCAGCGACACCGGCCAGGCCGTCTGCCCGCACGATCATGGGCACGTGCTCGCCACTTTCCACCAGGCCGGGACACCGGAGGTCGAGGCTGCCGCCAAGGCGGCCGGGGCGGCCTGGCGGGACTGGAGCGAGACGAGCTGGGAGGAGCGCGCCTCGGTGCTCCTGCGCGCCGCCGACCTGCTCGCCGGCCCCTGGCGCGATACGGTCAACGCCGCCACCATGCTCAACCAGTCGAAGACGGCCTTCCAGGCCGAGATCGACTCGGCCTGCGAGCTGATCGACTTCTGGCGCTTCAACCCCTACTTCATGCGTGGGATCTACGTCGAGCAGCCCTGGTCGCAGCCCGGCATCTGGAACCGGGTCGAGTACCGGGCGCTCGAAGGGTTCGTCTTCGCCGTCTCGCCGTTCAACTTCACGGCGATCGGCGGCAACCTGCCGACCGCGCCGGCGCTGATGGGCAACACCGTGCTCTGGAAGCCGGCCTCGACCTCGGTGCTGTCGAACTACTACGTGATGAAGGTGCTCCAGGCGGCAGGATTGCCGGACGGCGTCATCAACTTCCTCCCGGGCAGGGCGGCGAAGGTCGGCGACCCGGCGATGGGCCACCGCGACTTCGCCGGCATCCACTTCACCGGCTCGACCCCGGTCTTCGAGGCGATGTGGAAGCTGATGGCCGAGAACATTCCGAAGTACCGTTCCTACCCGCGGATCGTCGGCGAGACGGGGGGGAAGAACTTCATCTTCGCCCACCCCTCGGCGGAGATCGAGGCGCTGGTCGCGGCGGTCATCCGGGGCGGCTTCGAGTACCAGGGGCAGAAGTGCTCGGCCGGCTCGCGCGTCTACGTGCCCCGCTCGCTCTGGGACCGCTTCCGCGAGCGGCTCGTGGACGAGATGCGGCAGATCAAGATGGGTCCGACGACCGACTTCCGCAACTTCGTCGCCGCGGTGATCGACGAGAATTCCTTCGACCGCATCATGCGCTACATCGATTTCGCCAAGAGCTCGAGCGACGCCGAGATCCTGATCGGCGGCAACGGGGACAAGTCGGTGGGCTACTTCATCGAGCCGACGATCGTGGTGACCCGGGACCCGCGCTTCAAGCTGATGCAGGAGGAGATCTTCGGCCCGGTGGTGACGGTCTTCGTCTACGAGGACTCGGCGATGGAGGAGACCCTGGAGCTGGTGGACACGACCAGCCCCTACGCACTGACCGGCGCCATCTTCTCCCAGGACCGCAAGGCGGTGGACCAGCTGACGAAGGCGTTCCGCCACACGGCCGGCAACTTCTACGTCAACGACAAGCCCACCGGAGCGGTCGTCGGCCAGCAGCCGTTCGGCGGCGCCCGCGCCTCGGGCACCAACGACAAGGCGGGCTCGATGGCGAACCTGATGCGCTGGACCTCACAGCGGGCGATCAAAGAGACCTTCGTGCCGGCGCGGGACTTCCGCTATCCGTTCCTGGGGGAGGAATAAGGGCGGCCACACAGGGCCGCCCCTACGGATCTGCCTAGCGGCCGGAGCCGCCAGCACCGCTCGTGCCGCCGCCGGTCGAGCCGGTGCTGCCGGTGGAGCCGGGCGGCGTGCCGGGAGTGGTCGTCTCGGAGGAGGAGCCGGAAGCGCCCAGGGAGGCAGACGTCCCCGACTCGGACGATCCAGACGTCGCGCCCATCGAAGAGCCGCCCGAAGCGCCGGAGGCTTGCGAGCCGCGGCGGCTCTGGTCGTCCTCCTTGTCCTTGTTCTCCCCCGTCAGCCAGCCGAGAAAGCCGCCCCGGTGCTCGCCTTCACGCGACTCGACGCGCAGGCGGTTGTGGACCTCGCGGACGCCGTGGAGATCCTCCAGCGCGTCCTCGGCGAGCCGCTTCTCGCGGCGGCTGCCGACCGTGCCCTCCAGGGTGACCTCGCCGTTCTCGACCGTCACCTGGATGCCGGTGGCGTCGACGTCGCCGTGCCGGGTCAGCACGTCGCAGACGTCCTCACGGATACGGTCGTTGGAGCGCTGGTAGCCCTGGGGGCCGCGGCCGCTGTAGGGGCCCTGGCTCAGGTTTGAGCCGCCGCCGTAGCTGCCGGTCGAGCCCTGCTGGCCGGCCGATCCGTAGTTGCTGCCTACGTAGTTGCTGCCTGGGTTGCTGCCTGAATACTGACCGCCGGCAGCGTTGCCGCCGGAGTAGCCGCCGGTCGAGTAGCCGCCCCCGTAGTTGCCGCCGGCCGAGCCGGCGTTGCCGTAGCCCGAGCCGGACTGGCCGCCGCCCATGTACCCGCCGCCGGAGGTGCCGCTGCCCGACTGGCCGCTGTAGCCGCCGCCGATACGACCGTAGTCACCGCCGCCGAAGCCGCTGCCGCCCTGGGAGTAGTCGCTGCCGGAGCGGCCGCCGGAGTAGCCGCCGTAGCCGGGGCCGCCGGTGGACTGCTGGCTCTGGTTGCCCCCATAGGAGCCGCTCTGGCCGGCGCCGTACTGGCTGCCTACACCCTGGCTGCCGCCATACCGCCCCTCGTCCTGTCCGCGGTTGCCACCCCAGCGGCTCTCCTCGGAGCCGCGGTTCTCGGTACGTTCCCAGTCCCGGCCGCCGCGCTCCTGCGTCCCCTGATCCTGAGTTCTATACCCCTGACTCGCGGAACCGCGGCTCGCGTTCTCGTCCCGATCCCGGTCGCGGTAGCGCTCTTCGTCTCTTCTGTAGTCGCGGTCGGCCATCGTTGCACCTCCTGGTTGTTCGTTCATCCAGTACCGAACACGGCGGAGCGCCCGCCGCTGTTTTAAAAAACAGCAAGACAGGTGCCAGAAAACGGGTCTGGAGGGGGTTCAGCCCGGCGGTTGGAGATCGGCCAGGAGGCGCTGCCAGGCGCCGGTGTCGAGGGGCTTCGCGTCCTCGAAGGTGCGGTCGGGAGGGGCCAGGAGACTGGGTGGCGGGGTGGGCTTGCCCTGGGAGTACATCGATTCGGACCAGGTCCTGCCGCCGTTCTTGCTGATGTAGAGGTAATAGCCGAGCCGGGGAGCGTTGGGGGCGGGGTCCGCGTCGAGGCGGAGGATCAGCGTTCCGCGCCCTTCTTCGTTCATCGAGAAGAGGTCGAGCACGGCGGACTTCGAGATCTTCTGCAATCCACCGCGGATCTTCCAGGCGCGGCCGTCGTTGCCGCTGGTGACGACCTGCAGGAGCTGCCCGTTCTGGGTGATCCCCCAGACCTCGCCGTTGCCGCTCGCCCGGCCGGCGAAGGCCCAGCTCGCGTTGTGCAGCTCGTCGGGGAGCTGGACCAGCCGCCAGCTGCCGTCGCGCGAGGAGACGAAGAGCCGCGGATCGCTCTCCTGGGCACCGCCGCTGCGGGTGAAGATCAGCGCCGGGTGGTTCCCCTGGCTGTGGAAGCCGTAGACCGGAGTCGACTGCGCCAGGGTCTCGGGCGGCAGGCCCGCCACGTCCTGCGCGGTCCCCGGAACCGGGACCAGCGCCATCCCCACCACCGCGAGAGCCAAGGCCAACCTCGTCGATGGAGCCATCGGGTCACCTCCGTCCATGAAGCTCGGGAGCGGTTTGCTGGAACTATCCTACATCCATCCGGACCCGGCGGGCTTACTTTCTTCACGCAGAGGGGAGAGAGGCCCCGATCACCTCCGCCAGGTGCAGGGCGCGGTGGCCGGTCCCTTGAGCGATCTGCTCCCGGCAGCTGAAACCGTCGGCCAGAATCAGAGCATCCGGCCCGGCGGCACGGACCGCCGGCAGCAGGACCCGCTCGGCGCAGGCCAGCGAGACCCCGTAGTGGTTCGCCTCGAAGCCGAACGCTCCGGCCATGCCGCAGCAGCCGGAGTCGAGGACCTCGAAGTCGGTCCCCAGCTTCGCCAGCAGCTCGCGGTCCGCCGCCATCCCCATCACTGCGTGGTGGTGGCAGTGGCCCTGGACGATCGCCCTCCCGGTCACCCGCGGCAGGCGGGATACGCCGTCGCGGAGCAGGAATTCGGCGAGCGTGAAGGTCTGGGCGGAGAGCCGCCGCGCCGCCTCGTTCTCCGGGAAGAGGTTGACCATCTCGTCGCGGAAGACGGCGACGCAGCTCGGCTCGAGGCCCACCACGGGAAGTCCGGCGGCGATCTCCGGCCGCAGGCTTTCCAGGATCTGGCGGAGCTGACGCCGGGCGAGGTCCAGCATGCCGAAATCGTAGAGCGGCCGGCCGCAGCAAAGCGCCCGGCGGGGGATGGCGACGCGGTGCCCGGCCGCCTCCAGGACCCGGACGGCGGCCCGGGCGATCTCCGGCTGGAAGAAGTTGGTGAAGGTGTCCGGCCAGAGCAGGACGGTGGGGGAGCCGGCCGGCGGCCTAAAGCCGTCCCGGAACGTCGAAGCGGCGAAGGAGGGGAGACGGCGGTCCGGGTGAATCCCCGCGAGCTTCTTCAGGAGTCCGGAGACCGTGACGCTCCCGGTCATCCCGTTCGCCATCCCGGGGAACCGCGACGCCAGCCGGGCCCACCAGGGGATGAGCCCCATCGCGTAGGCCGACCGGGGGCGCGGCCGTCCCTGGTAGTGGTGATGGAGGAACTCGGCCTTGTAGGTCGCCATGTCCACCCCGGCCGGGCACTCCGCGCGGCACCCCTTGCAGGCGAGGCAGAGGTCGAGGGCTTCGCGCACCTCCTCGCTACGCCAGCCGTCCCGGATCACCTCCCCCTCCAGCATCTCGAAGAGCAGGCGGGCACGGCCGCGGGTGGAGTGCTCCTCCTCGCGGGTGGCCATGAAGCTGGGGCACATGACTCCGCCGGACTCCTTCCGGCACTTGCCGACCCCCACGCAGCGGCTGGCGGCGCGGGCAAAGCCGCCGTCCCCGGGATATTGAAACCCAGTGGGAGGATCGGCCAGCCGGAGCGGTGGCCGGAGGTCCGCGTCGAGCGGATAAGGGTCGACCTTCTTGCCGGGGTTCATCCGGTTGCCGGGGTCCCAGATCGCCTTGAACTCGCGGAAGGCCTGGACCAGCTCTTCGCCGAACATGCGGGGGAGGAGCTCGCCGCGCTGCTGGCCGTCGCCGTGCTCGCCGGAGAGGGAGCCGCCGTGCGCTACCACCAGGTCCGCCGCCGCCTCCAGAAAGGCGCGGTAACGGCGGACCCCCTCCGCGGTGCGGAAGTCGAAGTTGATCCGGGCGTGAAGGCATCCCTCCCCGAAGTGACCGTAGTAGGCCGCCGCGTAGCCGAAGCGGGCGAGCAGCGCCTCCAGATCGCGGAGGTAGGCGGCGAAGCGCTCGGGGCGCACCGCCGAGTCCTCCCAGCCCGGCCAGCCATCGCCCAGGCGGGGATCGCGGGAGGTGGTGGCCACCGCGGCCTCGCGCACCTGCCAGATCCTCGCCTGCTCGGCCGGGCTCTCGACCAGGAGGGAATCCGGGCCGGAGAGCCGCCGCGCTCGTCCCGCCGCCTCCTCTGGGGAGTCGCCGCCGAACTCCACCAGCAGCCAGGCATTCCCGGGAGGCAGCCGGGAGAGGGTCTCGCGGTAGGACCGGCGGGTGAAGTCGTTGTCCACCAGGAAGCGGTCCATCCCCTCGAGACCGATCGGCGCCGCCGCCAGCACCTCGGGGACGTGCTCGGCGGCGCGGATGATGTCCTCGTAGCCCAGCACCAGGAGGACGCGGCTCTTCGGCGCGGGAGAGAGCCGCACGGTGGCTTCCAGGAAGGTGACACAGGTCCCTTCGGTGCCGGCGAGGGTGCGGGCGACGTGGAAGCCCCGCTCGGGCAGCAGGTCGTCCAGATTGAACCCCGAGACCCGCCGGGAGAGGCGAGGGAAGCGTTCGCGGATCAGATCGCCATAGCGGTCCCGCAATTCGCGCAGCCGGCGGTAGATCTCGCCACGCCGGCCGCCCGCGCGGACGATGCGGTCGATTTCCGGCTCCGCCGTTGCGCCCACCTTCAGACGGAGTCCGTCGTAGGTGAGGATCTCCAGTGCCTCGACGTTGTCCGAGGTGCGGCCGGTGGTCAGCGAGTGCACGCCGCAGGAGTTGTTGCCGATCATGCCGCCGACCGTGCACCAGCCGTGGGTGGCGGGGTCGGGGCCAAAGGTGAGCCCGTGCCGGAGGGCCTGGCTCCGCAGGTTGTCGAGCACCGTGCCGGGGCGGACCCGGGCCAGCCGCCGCTCCGGGTCGATCGCCAGAACGCCGGAGAGATGGCGAGAAAGGTCGATCACCACCGCCACGTTGCAGCACTGCCCGGCGAGGCTGGTCCCCGCGCCCCGCTGGACGACCAGCGCCCCATGCCGGCGGCAGGCCGCCACCGCCGCTACCAGGTCCTCCTCGTCGAGGGGTGCCACGACGCCGATCGGCACCTGCCGATAGTTGGAGGCGTCGGTGGCGTAGAGGGCGCGATGGCCGGAGTCGAAGCGGACCTCGCCGCGCACCGAGCGGCGGAGGTCGTCCTCCAGGGAGGTGGCGTCGCCGGTCCAGGGAGCGCGGGTCATCCGGCCGAGGTTACCCCAGATGCGGATCAATTCGGGGGTATAGAATCCCGGCCCGGGAGGAGCGGCGATGAACGGTGGCGATCGGATCGCGTCGGTGCTGGTGGAGCAGGGGGTCCGGTTCCTGTTCACCCTCTGCGGCGGGCACATCGCCCCCATCCTGGTGGGGGCCAAGCACCGCGGCATCCGGGTGGTGGACGTCCGCCACGAGGTGGACGCCGTGTTCGCCGCCGACGCCGTGTTCCGGCTGACCGGCGTGCCGGGGGTGGCGGCGGTCACCGCCGGCCCCGGGGTCACCAACACGATCACCGCGGTCAAGAACGCCCAACTCGCCCAGTCGGCGCTGGTGGTGCTGGGGGGCGCGGCGGCCACCCTGCTCAAGGGACGGGGAGCGCTCCAGGACATCGAGCAGATTCCCCTCTTCCAGCCGCACGTCAAGTGGGCCGCCTCGGCCTCCACCGTGCGCGAGCTGGTGCCGATGCTGGAGAAGGCCTTCGACGTGGCCCGCTCGGGCGTGCCCGGCCCCGTTTTCCTCGAATGCCCGATCGACCTGCTCTACGACGAGCCCCTGGTGCGCGAGTGGTACGGCGCCAGCTCCAAGGGGGGAGGGATCGCAGGAACCGCCACCCGTTTCTACCTCCGCCGCCACGCCGCCAGGCTGTTCGCCGGCGCGGACCGCGTCGAGGCTTCGCCCGTACGGACCATCCCGCCGCCTCCTCCGGAGAAAGGGGAGGTCCGTAAGGCGGCGGCCCGGCTGCGGCGGGCGAAGCGCCCGGTGCTGGTGCTGGGCGGTCAGGTGCTGCTCTCGTCTTCGACGAGGGAAAAGGCCGTGGAGCTGGCCCGGGCCATCGAGGCGATCGGCGCTCCGGTCTATCTCGCCGGCGGCGCCCGCGGGCTGCTGGGGTCCGGCAACCCTCTCCAGCTCCGCCACAAGCGCCGGGAGGCGCTGCGCGAGGCGGACCTGGTGCTGCTCGCGGGCATCCCCAGCGACTTCCGGCTCGACTACGGCAAGCACGTCGGCCGCAAGGCCTTTCTGATCTCGGCCAACCGCAGCGAGGTGGATCTGCGGATGAACCGCAAGCCGGACCTCGGGGTGCTCGCCGATCCAGGCCTCCTGATCCGCGAGCTGGCCGGCATCCTCTCCGGGGACGGCGGCCGGTGGAACGACTGGCTGGGAAAGCTCCGTGTCCGCGACGAGGAGCGGGAGGCGGAGATCGACCGGCAGGCGGCGCTGCCGGCGGAGCGGGTCAATCCCCTCCACCTTTGCCGCGAGATCGACCGCGCCCTGGCGCCCGAGAGCGTGCTGGTGGCCGACGGCGGTGACTTCGTGGCCACCGCCGCCTACACGGTGAGCCCGCGGGCGCCGCTCTCCTGGCTCGATCCCGGCGTCTTCGGCACCCTCGGCGTGGGGGGCGGCTTCGCCCTGGGGGCCAAGCTCTGCCGCCCGGAGGCGGATGTCTGGATCCTCTACGGCGACGGCTCGGCAGCCTACAGCCTGGCCGAATTCGACACCTTCGCCCGCCACGGCCTGCCGGTGATCGCGGTGGTCGGCAACGACGCCGGCTGGACCCAGATCGCCCGCGAGCAGATCGAGATCCTGAAGGACGACGTCGGCACCGTCCTGGCGAGGACCGACTATCACAAGGTCGCCGAGGGGTACGGCGGCCGCGGGCTCCTGCTCGAACGGGGTGAGGACGTGCCGCGGGTGCTCCAGGAGGCCCTGAGGCTCGCCCGCGGCGGCTCGCCGGTGCTGGTCAACGCCCATCTCGACAAGACGGAGTTCCGCAAGGGCTCGATCTCGATGTAGCCCTTACGGCTTCGCTACCGGCACCGTGAACCGGTCGAGCCTGGACAGGTCGCGCCGCCAGACGGTGACCGCCACGCGGTCCGGGTAGACATCGGCGACGCAGAAGTGGTTCACCTTCTCGAAGACGTCGCCGGGGACTCCGAGCTCAGGGTGCCGGCCGTCGTAGAGCGGGGCGCCGCCGCCGCCGGTGACGACATAGGTGATGCCGTCCCGGACGGTGCGGTAGTAGATGTGGTCGTGCCCCTCGAAGGCCAGGCGGACTCCATGCTTCCGGAACAGGGCGTGGAGGACCGGCCGCAGGGCCATGACGTCGCTCTCCACGGCGTGCGGCCCGATCGAGAAGATCGCCTTGTGGAAGAAGGGGACAATGAACCGCCCCGCGGCCCGCGCCTGGGCGAGATCGGCCTCCAGCCAGCGTCCCTCTTCGCTCGCCGGGCCCAGCGGCTGCTGGGTGTCGATGGCGACGAAGTGGAGGTTCTCCTTCTCGAAGGAGTAGAAGAGCTGGTTGCCGGAGGTGACCGGCGAGGTCACCCGCTGCTCGTAGAAGCCGCTGGCGCCAACGTCGTGGTTGCCGCGGGCGGGGTAGTAGGGGATCCGGCGCCGCATCTCGCCGGTGATCTGGTCGAAGATCCGCCATTCGTCCGCGGCGTCGCCATGGTGCACCAGGTCGCCGGTCTGCAGGACCAGCGCCGGCTGGAAGCTCAGGACCGCCTTGACGATCTCCCGGTGGATGTCGTGGTTGTCGCGGGTGTCGCCATAGGCGGCGAAGCGGAAAAGGGTGGCCCAGGTCGCCGGTTCGCCGGTGGTGTGCGGCCGGGGAGCCGGGGTCCGCGATGTCTGGGGACAGGCGGCGAGAACCAGGGCGAGCAAGGCGGCAAAGCCGGCAGAGCTCCCGGCGGAACTTTTTCATCGCGTCTCCTGATTGGGGAACGGCAAAATTCTATAGAGTCGGCAGAATCCTATGGTCCGGCGATTCTACGCTGCCTGCTCGTCTCTCCCCTTCGTCGTGGGCGCGGCGCTTCGCCTGTGGAACCTGCGCGACCAGATCCTCGGGGGGGATGAGACCCACGCGATCCGGGCGGCGCTCAACTTTACCCTGCCGAAGATCCTCGTCACCTACCAGGTGACCGACAACTGCATCCCGCTGACGGCCCTCTACAAGCTGTTTCTGCTCGGCGGCATGCCGCTGACAGAGACGCTCTTCCGGCTACCCGTCCTCTTCTGCGGGCTGGCGGCGCTGCTCGCCTTGCCCGCGGTATTCGAGGGGCGGCTGAACCGCGGGACCGTCCTCCTCTATCGCTGGCTGCTGGCCATCTCGCCGGCGCTCGTCCTCTACAGCCGTATCGCCCGCTCCTACATGCCGATGGTCCTCTTCTCCTTCGGTGCCGTGATGGCCTTCGAGGCGTGGTGGCGGACCCGCTCCTGGAGGTCTGGCGTGGCCTACGTGATCCTCGGGGCGCTGGCGGTCTGGTTCCACCTCGGGGCGGGGCCGATCGTGGCCGCGCCGTTCCTCTTCGCGGCGGTGGATGCTCTTCTCCAGGGGAAGGATCTGGGGCGGAATCTGCGGGATCTCCTGCTGCTGGGCCTGGGGATCGCCGCCGCCTTCGCCCTCTTCCTGGTTCCGGCGCTGGGATCGCTCCTGGAGGTGATCGCCGGCAAGCGGGTGGACCAGTCGGTCCCCTGGGGACAGGCGCTCTCCGGCATCCTGCGCTTGCAGGCGGGGACGGCCGTCGCCTGGCTCACGGTTCTCTTCTGGCTGGCGGCGCTCGCCGGCCTTGCCCTGCTGGTCCGTACCGAGCGGCGGCTGGCCCTCTTCACCGTCACGGTGGTGGCGGGGCACGTCGCGGGGCTCCTCCTCCTCTCGCCGTTTGGACTGGCGAACCCGGTGATCTTCGGCCGCTATCTCCTCCCTGTTCTCCCCTTCGTGCTGCTCTGGGTGGCGGCGGCGTTCGGCGCTTTCGGAAGGGCCGGAGGCATAGCCGCGGTCCCTTTCGTGGCGGCGCTCCTGGCGGCGGGGCCGTTCGCCGACCGCGCCGCGCTCCGCACCTCGTTCCTGCACCACAACGACTTCGTGGGCTTCTACAAGCCCCGGCCGGCGCTGCCGGCCGGGGCGGCGCCGGACTTCTACCGCCAGCTCCACGGCGAGACGGTGGTCGAATTCCCCTGGACCTTCATCTGGGAGGCGAACCGCGCCTTCTACCTCTACCAGGAGGTCCATGGCGGGCGGGTGATCGTCTCGACCCCGCAGCGCCTGCTGTTCCAGCCGGGGCTGGCGTTGCGCAACGCCGTGGCGCCGGAGCCCGGGGCGATCTGCCGTAGCGGCGCGCGCTACCTGATCGTCCATCGTGCCGAGGCGCGGGAGGAGGACGGGATCGCGCCGGACGGGCGGCTCGCGGATGAAGACGGGCAGGCGCTCCGCCGCCTGCTGCGCGAGGAGGCGGCCAGGCTCGGCGAGCGGGTGAAGCGGGAGTGGGGGCCGGCGGTCTACGCGGACGGCGTGCTGCGGGCCTGGGACCTCCGGGCGGCGTGCAGCCGATCCCAGGGCGCTCCCCAGAAGGCCACCCCGGCGGCGAGCGCCGCCGCGAGGAGGGCCACCCAGAGCCCGGGGAGGAGCATCGGAGGGCGAGGATAGTAGAATTGGAGAGTCCCGTCGATTCCAACGCCTCCGGGGAGGAGAGCCTCATGCGCCGCACCGCCGCCTTCCGATCCACCGCCCTGGCGACCCTGCTCCTGTTCTGCGTCTGCTGCGTCTCGACGCACCTGCCGCCGATCTCCAGCCAGGGGGGCGCCTTCAAGCCGCTGAGCGACGAGCGGGAGCTTCTGGGACCAGTCCCGCGCCGAGGAGGAGAAGCTGCTCGGGCACGTCCAGCTCTACGGGGACGCACGCCTCGACGCCTACCTGGAGCGGGTGGTCTCCCGCCTGAACCCGCCCCGCATGGCCGCCAACCGGGCGGTCCACTACCAGGTGCGGGTGATCGAGGACCCGACGCTCAACGCCTTCTCCTATCCCCACGGCTCGATCTACGTCCACTCGGGGCTGCTCGCCCGCCTGGACAACGAGGACGAGCTGGCGACGGTGCTCGGCCACGAGATGACCCACGTCGAGGACCGCCACCTGCTGCGCTACCAGCGCAGCGCCCGCAACAAGGAGATCGGCCTCTCGGTCGCCGCCTTCACCGCCGAGATCATCGTCGAGGCGGCGGCGGACCACGCCGCCGGCAACGGCAGTTGGGGGAAGGCGGCGGCGATCGACGTGTTCGGCAGCGTCCTCGTCGATTTCGGGCTGCAGCTCGCCTTCGTGGCCTCGGTCAATGGCTACGGCCGGGGGCTCGAAGCGGAGGCGGACGAGGGGGGCTTCGCCAAGATGGCTGCCGCGGGCTACGACCTCCGGCAGGCGCCCAACGTCTACCTGGCGCTCCTCGAGGACCAAGGGGACCCCCACGCGGCCACGGCCTTCTTCTTCGGCAGCCATCCCCGGCTGCGGGAGCGGGTGGAGGCCACCCGGCAGTACCTCAAGCAGCATCCCGGCGCCTACTCGGGAACGCCGGTGGCCGCCGCCGACCGGGCCGCCCTGGACCAGGCCTTCGCCCGCCACCTGGAGCCCGTGGTGCGTGAGGATGCCCGGCTCAACCTGGAGAGGGGGAACCTGAAGCTCGCCGAGACCGAGATCGCCAAGGCGCGGGCCTGGGACCCCGAGGATCCCGGGACCTACCTCCTGAAAGGAAAGCTGCGGCTGGCCCAGGCGGGCGCCGGCGGCAAGGGCCCGGAGGAGGCGGACCGGCTCCGCGCCGCCGCCGAGGACTCCTTCCGCGAGGCGATCGAGCTCGATTCGAGCCTCCCCGCGCCTCACCGCGAGCTGGGGTTCCTGCTCTATGACCGCAAGGACTTCCGCGGCGCCTGCACCCAGCTCCGCCGCTCCGCCGACCTCGACCCGAAGGGGGACGAGACCGGACGTGTCCAGGACCGGATCGTGGAGATGGAGCGGGACGGGAGCTGCGGGTAGGGTAGAGTCTCCCCGCCCTTTCTCTTGGAGGTTTTCATGCGCAAGCTGCTCCTCTGTCTCACCCTGCTGGCGACGGCGCTCCCCGCCGTCGCGGCGGACCCGCATCCGTTCACCGCCCGCGACCTCCTGGCGATGCAGCGGATCACCGATCCGCAGCCCTCGCCCCGGGGGGACCGGGTGGCCTTCGTCCTCCGCACGACGGATCTCGAGGCCAACCGGGGGCGGACCGATCTGTGGATGGTCAACGCCGATGGCACCGGCCTGACCCGCCTGACCAGCGACCCGGCGCCGGACGGCAACCCCCGCTGGGCGCCGGACGGCCAGAGCCTCTACTTCCTCTCCAGCCGCTCGGGATCGAACCAGGTCTGGCGGCTGCCGATGGCCTCTGGAGCCGCGGGGGAGCCGGTCCAGGTCACCCACCTGCCGCTCGACGCCGACAACCTCACCGTCTCCCCGGACGGCTCGCGCCTGGCCTTCAGCCTGGAGGTCTACCCCGACTGCCCGACCGTCGCCTGCACCAGGGAGCGGCTGGACCAGAAGGCGAAGACCCAGGCCTCCGGCAAGCTCTACCAGGGGGATGCCGGCTTCTTCCGCCACTGGGATACCTGGTCGGAGGGCCTGCGCAATCATCTCTTCACCCTGCCGGTCTCGGGCGCTGGCGATCCGGTGGACCTCACCCGCGGGATGAAGGCGGACGCCCCTTCCCGCCCCTTCGGCGGTACCGAGGAGTACACCTTCTCGCCCGACGGCCGCACCGTGGTCTTCGCCGCCCGCGACGCCGGCCGCGAGGAGCCCTGGTCCACCAACTTCGATCTCTACAGCGTGCCGGCGGACGGCTCCCGGGCCCCGCAGGACCTCACCAAGGCCAACCTCGCCTGGGATACCCAGCCCGTCTTCTCGCCGGACGGCAAGACCCTGGCCTACCTCGCCATGACCCGCCCGGGCTTCGAGTCCGACCGCTTCCGCATCCGCCTGCGCGACCTCGCCACCGGCCGCGAACGGGTGCTCGCCGAGCCCTGGGACCGCTCGTCGAACGGCGTCGTCTTCTCGGCCGATGGCCGCACCCTCTACACCACGGCCGAGGACGTGGCGCAGACGCCGCTGTTCGCCATCGACGTGGCGACCGGCAAGGTGACGAAGCTGGTGGCGCAGGGACACGTCCACGACCCGAAGCTCGCCGGCGACCGCCTGGTCTTCGGGCTCGACACCCTGCGCGGCCCCGTCGAGCTGTTCAGCGTCCGGCCGGACGGCTCCGCCGCCACTCCGCTCACCCACATCAACCAGGAGGCGGTCGCCGCCACCCGCATGGGCGACTCCGAGCTGTTCTCCTTCCAGGGAGCCAACGGCGACACGGTCTGGGGATGGATCACCAGGCCGGCCGATTTCCAGCCCGGCCGGAAGTACCCCCTGGCCTTCCTCATCCACGGCGGACCCCAGGGGTCGTTCAACAACGAGTTCCACTACCGCTGGAACCCGCAGGTCTACGCCGGCGCGGGCTACGCGGTGGTCAGCGTCGACTTCCACGGCTCGACCGGCTACGGCCAGGCCTTCACCGACGCCATCCGCATGGACTGGGGAGGCAAGCCGCTGATCGATCTCCAGAAGGGGCTCGCCGCCGCCTTGGCGCGCAGCCCCTGGATCGACGGCGACCGGGCGTGCGCCCTCGGCGCCTCCTACGGCGGCTTCATGATCAACTGGATCCAGGGCAACTGGCCCGACCGCTTCAAGTGCCTGGTGGACCATGACGGTACCTTCGATCAGCGGATGATGTACTACAGCACCGAGGAGCTCTGGTTCCCGGAGTGGGAGCTGGGCGGCCCCTACTGGAAGAACCCGGCAATGTACGAGAAGAACAACCCGGTGAACTTCGTCGACCGCTGGAAGACGCCGATGCTGGTGGTTCACGGCGGCCTCGACTACCGCATCCCGGTCACCCAGGGGATTGCCGCCTTCAACACCCTGCAGCGTAAAGGGATCCCCAGCCAGTTCCTCTACCTTCCCGACGAGAACCACTGGGTGCTCAAGCCCGCCGACAGCATCCTCTGGCACGACACCGTGCTGGCCTGGCTCGATCGCTGGTTGAAGCCATGACGAAAAAGCAACGTTCAAAGGCTTCTTTCCTTGCGCATTGTGGAGAGGGTTCCGCAAACCCCTGGAAAATGGGCCTCGGTGAAAAAAGTTCGGGATTTTTGTCACGAAAAGGGGCTCAGCGGAAACGAAGGTAGTAGAGGCGAAATGGACAGGCGGTCCCGGTCACCCGTTGCAGGAGGGCCGACCTGTCGCCGGCTTCGCCCGAGGAGAGAGGACGAGCCATGCTTCCCGTGACCACGATGCCCATGCCCGGCGCCCAGCGGCTCAGGACCCTGCACCCCCTGATCGAGGGGGATGGCTCGTGCAGCCTGGTGTACGACCTGGAACGGGGGGCGGTGGTGGAAGTGCCGGAGGAGCTGCAATTCCACGTCGCTCCGGCGCTCGAGACGGGCGACCTCGACGAGGAGCTGGTCGGCTGGCTGGTCAACGAGGACCTGCTGACCAGCGAGGGGACCGCGGGCTGGGGTGAGTCTCCGGGCGCCGCCGGACTGCCGGAGGCGGTGTGGAGCCTCGGCGTGATCTACCGTCTCGACGACGAGCTCCACGTCCGCATCGACGGGGCGCGGGAGGACGCCGCCCTGGAAGTGGTGAGCTTCGTGTTCCGCCAGGGGTTCGGCGCCAGCCGGGTGAAGCTGCATCTGAGCTGGGGCGGAGCCTTCCCGGGGATGGGGCTGCTCGAGCGGATCGTCGTCGAGTCGTCCCGCCTTGGCGGCCTTCTGGGCCAGGAGATCGCCTTCGAGCTGACGCTCGCCGCTGCCGAGGTGACCCCCGCGGTCGCCGCCTTCCTCGCCGGCTACGCGTTCCAGGTGCGGCTGCTCTGTGGCAGCTATCCCGCCCCCCGCCGCGAGGGGTTCTGGGCCGACGTCTGCGGGCCCGGCCGCGAGCGCGGTGAGGATTGGGACGCCCAGCCGGCGGTGCGCCTCCTGCTCGACGCCCTGGGCGAGCGGCTGACCGTCCACTGCGTGCTCGACCGCGGCCGCCTGCTCGACCTCTGGGAGTGGGCCAAGCGGACCGGCATCCGCCATCTCGACGCCACGGCCCTCGAGGACGCGGCGCGGCCCGGCCGCGCCCGCGAGCTCCACCACGACCTGATGGCCGTCTGCGACGAGACGGCCGACAAGCTCGGCGCCCAGCGCCTGCCGGTCGACTTCAAGCCGCTGACCCGGATCGTCGACCGCCTGATGCGGAGCGAGCCGCTCGACCAGGCCTACGGTGAGCGCGGCGGCTTCGCCGGGCTGGTGCCCGCGGTCGACGCCTACCCGCGCGTGTTCTTCGACAGCCTCGACCTGCGCCCGCTGCCGGATCTCCTCGCTGGCCTCGAGGAGGACCCGAAAGCGGATCGCCCGGCCGGCGAGCTCGCCTGCCACGGCTGCTGGGCCCGCCACGTGTGCAGCCACAGCGCCTACGTTGCCGCGCCCCAGGACGGCGACGACGCGCGAGCGGCCTCCGAGGAGCGCTGCGCGCTCTGGCGGGGCGAGGTCGAGACGGCGCTGCGCTTCTACCACCGCCTCGCCCACACGGACCCGATGCAGGTCCGCCGGTTTTTCGCTCCATCCTGCCGCGAGACGGACCCGTCGCCGGGCCGCCGCGAGGACCTCGGACATCTGAGGATGCCGTTTTGAGCTCCGCTCCGGCACCTCGGAACAGTTCTCCCCTCGGGTAGAGGCGTCCCCCCTCCGGGCCGCCTCTACCCACCCTTTTTTAATCCTAGACTCGATTCCTGTACTCTCCCCCTTTTCCGGGGGCTGCCACCGATGCCATCCAACGCCTGGGTCCGCTTCCGTTACACCTTCTGGGCTCCCCACTACGACCGGGTGACCCGGTTTCCCCGCGAGCGGCGGCGCTCGATCGCCCTGCTGGAGCTGCGGCCGGAGGAGCGGCTGGTGATCATCGGCTGCGGCACCGGGGCCGACATCCCATTCGTCCCCGCGGAGGTCGAGGTGCTGGCGACCGACCTCACCCCGGCCATGATCCGCCAGGCCCGGGCTCACTCGCGGCCGGGGGTCGAATTCCGGGTGATGGACGGCCTGGCGCTCGACCTGCCGGACGGCTCGTTCGACGCCGCCATCCTCCATATGGTGCTGGAGGTCATCCCCGACCCGGCCCGCTGCCTGGCCGAAGCCGCGCGGGTGCTCCGCCCGGGGGGGCGGCTGGCAGTGTTCGACAAGTTCCTGCCGGAGGGGGAGCGGCCCGGCCTCTTCCGCCGTGCCGGGCTCGCCCTGCTCGACTTCGTCTTCACCAGCACCAACCGGCGGATGGGGGAGATCCTCGCCGCCTCGGGCGCCCCTTTCGTGGTGGAGGTCGACGAGCCCTCGGTGGGCTCCTACCGCCATCTGATCCTGCGGCGCGTGTAGGATAGGAAGATGGAAAACGACGCGCGGACCCGCGGCGCGGGAGGGACCCCCGGGGGCCTGGGGGAGTTCGTGATCGGGTTGGCCATGGCCGCCGCCGGCGGCTACCTGCTGACCCAGCAGGTCACGGTGACCAGCGGCTACTGGAACCTCTGGGGGCACAACGCCTTCGGCCTCAGCCTGCTGCCGCTCCTCTTCGGCGTCGCCCTGCTGTTCTTCGATGGCCGCTCGAAGCTCGGCTGGGTGCTGCTGATCGCCGGCGCGGCGATCGTCCTCGCCGGCATCCTGATGAACCTCCAGATCTACTTCCAGAGTACCAGCCTGTTCAACACCCTCGCCATGCTGGTGCTGCTGTTCGGCGGCCTCGGGCTGATCGCCCGTTCGTTACGTTCCCATTAAGAGATCTCACTGGAGAGTCACCAGAAAAGCATCGCCCCAGCGGCCAGGGCGAGCGAGATCAGGGTCACCGGCAGGCCCACGCCGAGGTGCTCGCGGAAGCCGAAGCGGATGCCCAGCCGGTCCGCCTGCTCGGCCACGATCAGGTTGGCGATGCTCCCCACCAGTACGGCGTTGCCGGCGAAGGTGCTGGAGAGCGCCATGGCGTAGCCGGTCGCCGGCTGCCGGCCGACGAAGGGCAGCAGCAGCATGACCGCCGGCACGTTTCCGACCCCGAGCGACAGCAGTGAGACGGCGACCACCAGCACGGCCGGGTGGGAGAGGTCGGCGCCGGCCGAGGCGAGGGCGTTGCGGGCCGCCTCCGTCCAGCCGGAGACCTCGAAGCCGCGGCCCACCACGAACAGGCCGACGAAGAGGGCGAGCAGGTGCCAGTCCACCTGGTCCAGCAGGTCGCGCGTAGCCATCCAGCGGCTGATCAGCGCCAGCCCGGCGACCCCCAGGGCGGTCAACGGCGCCGGCACCGGAGAGAGAAAGAGCCCGATCGCCACCCCGGTGAGCAGCACCGCCTTCACCGCCTGCCACCGGTGAAGCGGAATCTCCTCCCTCCTCCTGCCGTCCCTGCTGTCCCTCTCGTCCCTGCCGTCCCTTTTTTCTACTTCCTTCCCCCGCAGCCGGGGAACCACCACCAGGTACAACGCCCCGAGCGACACCACCACCGGCCCGCCGCACACCAGAACGAAGCGCAGGAAGCTCAGGTGGAACGTCTGGGCGATCAGGATGTTCTGCGGGTTGCCGATCGGGGTGAGGGCGCTGCCGAGGTTGGCGGCGCAGGCGAGGGCGAGCAGGTAGGGGAGCGGGGGGCGGCGCGAGGCGAGCAGCGAGCCGGCGAGGAGCGGGGTGAGGGCGAAGCAGACCACGTCGTTGGTGAGCACGGCGGAGAGCAGCGCCGCGACCCCGATCGTCCCCACGAGCAGCCATCGCGGGTCCGCCACCCGGGCGAGCCGGCCGCCGATCACCGCGTAGAGACCCGACTGCCGGTACTGGGCCGAGAGCACCATCATGCCGAAGAGCACGGCGAGGGTCGGCGCGTCCACCGCCTCCTTCGCCCTGCTGGAGGGTGATCGATCCGGTGGCCAGGAAGGCCACCGCTCCCAGCACGGCGAACCCGGTACGGTCGAGCGCCAGCCCGGGGATGCGCCCGAGGGCGAGACCGGCGTAGGTGAGGACGAACAGGATCAGGGGGAGCAGAGGGGGGTGGCCCATCGGCGGGCGATCATCTCATGATCCGTACATCCCGCCCCCTGCACCCGCGAAGAGACTCTACGAGGCGCCCATTCCCTTGAGGTACTTGTCGAGGAACACCAGCGCGGCCTGGTAGGCCTTCTCCTGGGTGTCCTTGCGGGCGAAGCCGTGCCCTTCGTTGGGAAAGAGGAGGAACTCGACCGGCACCCCCTTCTTCTTGACCGCCTCGACAATCTCGGCCGACTCCGCCTTCAGCACGCGCGGATCGTTCTCCCCCTGGAGCACGATGAGGGGACGCTGGATCTGGTCGGCGTGGAACAGCGGCGAGATCTTGCGCAGGTAGTCGGCGTCGGCCTTGGGATCGCCCAGCTCCTTGTAGAGGGCGTCGCGGGTCGGCCCCCACCAGGCGGGGATGCTCTCGAGAGTGCGCAGCCAGTTGGAGACGCCGTAGAGGTCCACGCCGGCGGCGAACTCGGTGGGCCGGAAGGCGAGCGCGGCGAGCACCATGTAGCCGCCGTAGCTGCCGCCCACGATGCCGATGCGCGCCGGATCCACCCAGCCGGTCGCGGCGAACATCTTCTTGGTCGCCACGCAGTCGTCCAGGTCCCCCTCGCCGTGCTTGCGGTCGTCCATCGCGTAGAAGGTCTTGCCGTAGCCGCTGCTCCCGCGGTTGTTGATGGCGAACACGGCGTACCCGTGGTTGACCAGGAACTGGAGGAAGCCGCTGTAGCCGACGCGGGACTGGCCGCCGGGGCCGCCGTGGACCCACACCAGGCCGGGCACCTTGCCGGCGGCCGAGGCGGTCCGCGGCTTGTAGAGCAGGCCGGGGATCTCGGTGCCGTCGAAGGACTTGAAGCGCGTGACCTGCGCGGGGACCAGGTCCTGGGGATCGATCGCCGGGTTGAGCGCGTGGGTGATCTGCCGTACCTTGCCGCTCTTGAGATCGCTCACGTAGAGGTCGCGCGGGCCGGTCGCCTCGGCGTAGAAGGCCATTTGCGAGCCGTCGGGAGAGAAGTTGACGCCGTTGATGTCCGCCTGCATCTCGGGGAGCTTCACCGGCTTCATTCCCGCCGCCTGGAAGACGCGCAGCTCGGTCCTGGCGTCGTTGTTGATCGAGATGGTGAACCAGCGGCCGTCGCGGGAGAAGCCGGCCCCGGCCACGTCCCACTGGGGGCGCAGCACCTCGTCGCGCTTGCCCGTCGCCAGGTCGTAGCGCACCAGGTAGGCGAACTCGGACCCCTGGTTGGTCGTGTAGTAGAGGCTCTTGCCGTCCGGACTGAAGTCTTCAGGGCTGTTCAGCACCTCGGCTCCCGACGCCTCGTGCGAGGCGATGGGGACGAGCTTGGAGGTGGTGCGGTCGTAGACCTGGATGTCCGCGGCGGCGTTGGTCACCGACTTGAGCAGGGCGACGTAGCGGCGGTCCGGCGAGACGCCGCCCGGCAGGAATCCCCCCTCGTTCTTGTAGAGCAGCGTGCGCCGGTAGCCGTCGAACGTCATCTCGTAGAAATCGAAGGCGCTCGGGTCGCGCTCGTTGGTGCTGAAGAAGAAGCCTTTCCCGTCCTTGGTCCAGCCGATGAACTCGGCCTTCAGGTTGTCCCCCGGGGTGAGGTCCTGGGCCTTGCCGTCGGGCGACTGCACGTAGAGATGGTTCTTCTCGTTCCCCCCCTGGTCGCTGGAGTAGAGGAAGCGTTCGTCGTGGGGGAAGTAGCCGATCGGCTGGATGGCGCTCACCTTGGAGTCGGTGAGCTGGACCGGCTTACCGCCCTCGGCGGGGAAGGCGAAGACGTTGAACACGCCCGTCTGGTTGCTGCCCACCAGGATCTTGCGGCCGTCGGGCGAGAACGAGGCCCCGCCGTAGGCGGTGTTGGCCAGGAACTGGTCGATCGTGTACTGCTTGACCTGCCGGGCCGCCGTGGCGGTGGCCGGTGCCGTCGGGGGTGTCGCGGGCGCCGGCGGGCGGGCAATCGCGCCCGCGGCCAGGAGGCCCGTGAGCCCCATCCAGGTCGAGAGAATGCGAAGAGGGGTTTTCATCAGGGATCTCCCTAAAAAGATACTTCCAGGATCTTCTCACGAGTCGCAAAAAGCCGTGCCGGGTGCCCGCCGGAGGGAAGAGGATGAGGAGGCATTCTCCATTCCTCGCGGCGGGACCCGGCCCGGGTACGTCGTGCGGGCGTGAAGGTTGCGCTCGCACACCTCCCCGAACGCGCGGGCCGCGGCGTTCTTACTGCCCGGCTCCGGCGTTTTACCGGGAGTATCCGGTCAGCTCCACGTACCCCTGGCCCTGGACCGGCTTGCCCCGGCGGGTCCCTTCGACGGCCACGGCTCCCTCCCAGTAGCGGAAGGAGACGTCGAGCTCCTGGTCGGCGAGCCGGGGGCGGATCTCAAGGTCGAGGCCTTCCGACGGAACGCGCACCCGCCATCGCGCGGGATACCGGGCGCCGCTCCGCGGGCTCCGCCACTCGCCGGAGCTATCCAACTGGAAGCCGGCGAGGCCGAGCGGGCGGGTCTCGCCGCGCGGTCCGATCACCGTGCCGCTGCTCGCCGGGTCGATGCTTCCGTCCTTGCGGCGCAGGCGATAGAGCATGAGGTCCGTGCCGTCCGCGAGCTGGAGGGCGAACCAGTCCCAGCCCACCTCGTCCCTGCCGAGCGAGCTGGTGCTCCATTCGCGGTCCATCCAGGCGTCGCCGGTCACCGGGTAGCGCTCGGCCCCCAGGCGGACCGTGCCGGCGGCGGGCATGCGGGTCAGGGAGTAGTAGTAGGAGGCGTTCCCCGGCTGGGAGCTCTTGCGGCTCAGCCCCCGCTCCCCCTGAAGCACGGGGGGCTTGCCCGGCTGGAGGACGAGGTCGATCCCGATCTCCCCTTCGGAGGCGGTGAGATGCATCCCGGGAGGTTTCCCTTCCGCGGTCCAATCCTTCACCCAGACGCGGAAGGGGTCGGCTTGGGCGTCCGCCAGGCCGACCGCGCCCCGGCTCCAGCGCTCGAAGGAGTGGAACTTCCCACCCTGGACGTCGCTCACGGTGAAATGAGCGAGCCAGGCCTGCCGGGTGGCCCAGGCGGAGGAGCGGGCCGGCATCCCGGGGGCCAGGGCGGAGCGGAAGAAGGTGAGCTGGAAGCCGAAGCGCCTCCCTTCGGCCGTCGCCAGGTTCCCCGTGTAGTACCACCACTCGGTGCGGAACTCCGGATGGGGTCCGTGGTCGGCGGGGAACCGGAGCTCGCGAGGGGTGAGCGCCCTGGCGTAGCCCCGGTCGTCCGTGGAGCGCAGGGCGCTGGAAACGGAGAGGGAGGCGCGGGGCTCGATCGGGCGGTCCCGGCAGCCGAGGAGACTAAGAATAATCAGGATGAGGATCGGTCCGGGAAGCTTCCTCACGTCCTACTCCTCCCGCAACGCCAGCGCCGGCGAGGTCCGCGCCATCTTGTAGGCGGGGTAGATCCCGGCGAGCAGGGCGGCGGCCAGGGCGAGGAGCAGGGCCTGGAGGAGGACCCCCGGGGCGAAGCTCCATGCGGATCGTCCAGCCGAAGGAGCGGCGGTTGACGACGTAGATCATCACCGCCGCCAGCGTCAGGCCGACCGGCAGCGAGAGGAGACCGGCGGCGAGCCCCATCAGGCCGGTCTGGGCGGTCACCAGCTGCCAGACCTGGCCCGGCGTCATGCCGTTCGCCCGCAGCACCCCGAGCTCCCGGGCGCGCTCGAGCTGCAGCGCCATCAACGACGAGAGGACGCCGATGAAGGCGACCAGCGCCGCCAGCAGGCGCAGGACCGAGGTGATCAGGAAGGTGCGGTCGAAGATCTCCAGCGAGAGCTTCTTGAGCGAACGGTTGGACTGGATCGCCAGCGCCTGCCCGGCGCCGATCGTGGCGCGCAGCCGCTCCACCACCCGGTCCACGTCGGCCCCCGGGGCGAGGTCGAGCGCGAAGCCGGAGAGCGCCGGGTCGTTCCAGTGGCGCAGGTAGGTCGCCCGGCTCATCAGGACGACCCCCTGGTCGGAGGCGTAATCGTAGTAGGTGCCCAGCACCCGGAAGCCGCGGTCCCCCTGCGCGGTGCGCAGGCGCAGGGTGGAGCCGGAGCGCACGCCGGTGCGGGAGGTGAAGGGCTCGGAGACGAGCACCGCGTCTCCCGTCTGGAACGCCGGCCAGGCCTCGGCGGGCCGCCCCTCCTTGAGCTCGAAGGTGCGGGCGAGCTTCCGCGCGCCGGCGTCCATCACCACCAGCCGCACGGGTCCGGCGGGGGAGGGGAGCCTGACCCGGCGGATGGTGTGCCCTCCCGCCACCCCCGGCAGCGCCATCGCTTGACGGGCCACCGCCGGATCGAGGTCCACGCCGCTGAACCCCCCCGCCCGGCTGGGCACCGAGATATAGATGTCCGACTGCAGGGTCATCTCCAGCCAGCGCACCACCGTCTGCCGGAAGCTGTCGATCATCACGCCGATGCCGACCGTCACCGAAACCGCGATCACCAGGGCGGCGATGGCGACCGCAGTGCGCGAGAGCGAGGCGACCACGCCGCCGGCCGCCATCCGGCCCAGCACGCCGAGCAGGGCGCTCAAGGGGCGGCGGAGGAGCGCCATCAGCAGCACGGTGGCCACCGGGGCGAGCAGGGCGAAGCCGAGGATCAGGGCGAAGAGCCCGAGGAAGCCCAGCGCCACCCCGCCCGGCAGCGCCAGGAGGCCGGCGCCAAGGGCGAGCAGGCCAAAGCCGAGCGCGGTCGCGCGGGGCAGCGACCGCCGCAGCCTCCCCTCCAGGGTCGAGCGGGTGAGCGCCGCCCGCGGCGGCGCCTGGGTGGCCTCGATCGCCGGGACGAGCGCCGCGAGCAGGGTCGCCCCGATCCCCAGCAGGGCCCCTTCGATCAGGATCGAGGGCGGGAGCGCCAGCTCGCACACCGAGACGACGAAATAGAGGTCGTTGATCGTCCGCGTCACCAGTTGCACCAGCCCCCGCCCGAGGAGCACGCCGGCGCCGAGGCCGGCGGCGGTGCCGAGCAGGCCCACCGCGAGCGCCTCCCCCAGCACCAGCCCGAAGACCTCGCGGCGGGAGACCCCCAGCGCCCGCAGGGTGCCGATCCACTGCCGGCGCTGCACCACCGAGAAGGTCATCGTGTTGTAGATCAGGAAGACGCCGCAGATGAGCGCCAGCAGCGACAGCGCGGTCAGGTTCAGCCGGAAGGAGCGGGTCATCTCCTCGGTCGCGCGGGTGCGTCCCGAGGCCGGGAGGATCTGGGCGCCGGCCGGCAGCACGGCGGCGGCGCGGGCGAGCTGCCGCCGGCCGGCAGCGCCTTCCTCCACGATGAGATCGATGCGGTCCAGCCGTCCCACCCGTCCGAGCAGCTCCTGGGCGGAGGCGATGTCCATCACCAGGAGATCGGCGAGCGCCCGGCGGGTGTTCGCGTCCTCCGGCGCCAGGGTGCCGGCGAGCTCCAGCCGCCGCTCGGCGCCCGCGGCTCGCACCGTGAACGGGTCTCCGGAGTGGAGCCCGAGCTCGGCCGCCGTGCCAGCCGCCATCACGGCGGCTCCGGGATGGGTGAGCAGGGGACCCAGATCGACGGAGGTCCGGCCCTGCCGGGAGCCGCCCGCCGCGCCGCCCAGGTAGGCGCGGAACGGGCCTTCGGAGAAGGGATCGATCCCCAGCAGGTGGAACGTCCGGGCCGGCTTGCCCGGCGTCCTGGGGATCGCCACCCAGTCCTCGGCCACCGGCGCCGCCCGCTCGAGGCCGGCCTCCAGGACGAGGCGGCGGAAGGCGTCGTCCGGGATCCCCCCGGGGCCGCCGGCCACCTGATGCGTGGTCTTCCCCGTGATCGCCTCGGTCGAGAGCGTGAAGGCGCGGCTGGCGCTGGCGTTGGCGAGGCCGATCGAGACCACCACCGCCACGCCGAGGGCGACCCCCAGCACCGCCAGGCCGAACTGCCACGGCCGGCGCAGGAGATAGCGCAGGCTGGAGCGCCAGAGGAGGCTCATTCCCCCCTCTCGACCAGCCGGCAGTCCTCGATGCGGAAGACGCGGTCGGCGATCCCCACCACCTCGGGGCTGTGGGTGACCATCACCATGGTCTTGCCGGCCTGGCGGGTCAGGCGGTCGAGCAGGCCGAGCACCTGGAGGCCGGTCTCGAGGTCGAGGTTGCCGGTCGGCTCGTCGGCCAGCACGAGGAGGGGATCGTGGGCCAGGGCGCGGGCCACGGCGACCCGCTGCTGCTCGCCGCCGGAGAGCCGGTCCGGGAAGCTGGCGGCGCGGTCGGCGAGCCCGACCTCCTCGAGCAGCGCCAGCGCCGCCCGCCGCGGCTCCGCGCCGACGCGCCCCTTGAGCTCCATCGGCAGCAGCAGGTTCTCCTCGACGGTGAGGGTGGGGATGAGGTTGAAGAACTGGAAGACGAAGCCGATGTGATCGCGGCGGAAGAGCGTCCGCTTGCGTTCGGAGAGGGAGGAGATCGGGACGCCGTCGATCACCACCTCGCCGGAGCTGGGCGGGTCAATCCCGGAGAGCAGGTTGAGCAGCGTGGACTTCCCCGTGCCGCTGCGCCCGATCAGCACTGCCAGCTCCCCGCGCCCAATGGAGAGATTGGTGTCACACAGCACCGTCCGCCGGCGGCCCCCCTCCTCGTAGGACTTGGCGAGGTTCCGCAGCTCGATGAGGGGGTGAGGCATGGCTCGGGGATGGTATAACCAGACCCGAAGGGAGGGCCAGCGCTCTCCGGAAAGCCTGTGGTATCGTGAAGACGCGACAAGATTCCAACCCTTCGCGTTCCGAGGACCGGGATATGGCGACGCCTGCCTACAAACTGAGATTCACCTACGAGGATTACCTGCTCTTCCCGGACGACGGCCGACGCCACGAGCTGATCGGAGGAGAGCACTGCGTGACCCCAGCGCCGAGAAAGAAGCATCAGCGTTCCTCTTCAAAGCTTCAACACGCCCTTGGTCCCTTCATCGATGAGAACCGGCTGGGTTTTCTCTATTCCGCGCCGTTCGACGTCATCCTTTCGGACGAGGATGTAGTTCAGCCAGACCTCGTTTTCGTCTCGAGCCAACGCTCCGCGATTGAGAAGGATGAGGGGATCGTCGGGGCTCCCGACCTCGTCATCGAGATCCTCTCCGAATCCACCCGGGAGAGGGACGAGACGTTCAAGCGCAAGCTCTACGAGTGGGCCGGTGTGCGCGAGTACTGGGTGGTCGATCCCGTCCTGGAGACGGTGAAGGTCTACCGCCTCAACGGCAGCGTCTACGAACGGGTAGCCGAGCTGTCGGCCGAGGCGGGAGACCGGCTGGAGACGCCGCTGCTGCCGGGGTTGACGATCGCGGTGGCTCGGATCTTCGAGTAGAAACCTTCCCCCACGCTGCACCCGTTCGCCGGATCCCGCCACCCGAGGTGTCCCGCAAACCCGCAAACGCGACACTCTAGGGATAACCCGAAGCCGTTTACCGAGGGTCCGTCGTTTATCGACGTTTCTGGATGTCATTTTTTCCGCCGTCTCCCGGACGGCGATCCTGGGGGGAGAATCATGAGCCGAGCACTGCCCGAGCCGTGGCGCGTCAAAGTCGTCGAGAAGATCCAGTTGCTGCCCCGTGAGGAGCGCGAGCGCCTCCTGGTGGAAGGAGGGTTCAGCCTGTTCAAGATTCCCTCCGAGGCGGTGTTCATCGACCTGTTTACCGACTCCGGCACCTCGGCGATGTCCGACTGGCAGTGGGCCGGCATGATGCAGGGGGACGAGGCCTACGCCGGCGCCCGCAACTTCTTCCATCTCCAGGAGTCGATCCGGGACGTCTTCGGCTTCCCCCACTTCCTCCCCGTCCACCAGGGACGGGTGGCCGAGAACCTCCTGTTCTCCACCCTGCTCACCCGGCCGGGGATGGTCATTCCCAACAACAGCCACTTCGACACCACCCGGGCCAACATCGAGGTCAACGGCGGCATCGCTCTCGACTTGGTCATCCCCGAGGGGCGGGATTCCCAGCTCAACCACCCCTTCAAGGGGAACATGGACCTCATCCGCCTGCGCAAGCTGTTCGTCGAGGAGCCGGGGAACATCCCGGTCTGCATGCTCACCCTCACCAACAACTCGGGCGGCGGCCAGCCGGTCGCCCTCGCCAACGTCAAGGCGACCTCCGAGCTCTGCCGCGAGTTCGGCATCCCGTTCTACATCGACGCCTGCCGCTTCGCCGAGAACGCCTGGTTCATCCAGCAGCGCGAGCGCGGCCAGGCCCACCGGACGGTGGCCGAGATCGTGCGCGAGGTCTTCAGCTACGCCGACGGCTGCACCATGAGCGCCAAGAAGGACGGCCTCGCCAACATCGGCGGCTTCCTGGCCAGCCGCGACGAGGAGCTCCTGGAGACCCTGAAGCAGAAGCTGATCGTGATCGAGGGGTTCCCCACCTACGGCGGCCTCGCCGGGCGGGACCTCGAGGCCGTGGCGCGCGGCCTGCGCGAGGTGCTGGACGAGAGCTATCTGCAATTCCGCGTCGGCCAGGTGGAGAACTTCGGCGCCCTGCTGACCGCGGCCGGCATCCCCATCATGCAGCCGACGGGCGGCCACGCGGTCTACATCGACGCCAAGAAGCTCCTGCCGCACATCCCGCCGCTGGAGTTCCCGGCGCAGGCGCTGTCGGTGGCGCTCTACCGCGAGGGGGGCATCCGCGGCGTCGAGATCGGCAGCGTGATGTTCGGCTCCGAGCACCCGGAGACCGGGGAGCCGATCCCGGCGCCGATGGAGCTCATCCGCCTCGCCGTGCCGCGGCGCGTCTTCACCAATTCCCACCTGGAGTACGTCGCCGGCGTGCTGGAGGATATCCGCGACATGCGCCACACCCTGCGGGGCCTGCGCATGACCTACGCCCCCAAGGTGCTCCGCCACTTCTCCGCCCGCTTCGAGGAGCTCGCGGCGGTGGAGGAGAGGGTCGCGGTCGCCGTCTAGCCGTCTGGACCTTTAAGCGCCGAGCAGCCCGCGGATCAGGTTGCGCTTGGAGAAGTCCCCCAGGCTGGCGTAGGTCAGGAAGGTCTCGCGGCCCAGCAGCCGGCGGGCGATGGCGTCGCCGCCGAGCCCCTGGCCCTGGAGCTCGCGGGCCTTCCCGGCCAGGTCCTCCCACCACTGGATCTTGCGGGCGAGGCGGCCCTGGGCGTCGTCGAGGATGCCGGCGTGATCGCAGATCAGCAACTCCGGCTCCAGCGCCAGCACCCGCCGCAGCGAGTCGAGGTGCTGGCCGACGTTCTCGATCCGGCGCAGCAGCTTCACTCGCTCGTGGACGAAGAGGTCCCCCGCGAATAGCCAGCGCCGCCCCTCCTCGAAGAAGGCGACGTGGCTGAACGCGTGCCCCGGCGTGGGCACGACCCGCAGCCGGTATCCTTCCCCTTTGACTTCGCCTTCGACCACCTCTTCCAGCGGCTCGGCGAGGAACGTCCGCGGCCGGCCGCCCCAGACCACCTTGCGGTAGAGGGGCATCCGCAGGCCCTCGGCGAAGATCGGCACCGCCCCCGCCGGCCCCAGGACCGGCAGCCCCAGCTCTTCCCGGAGCGCCGCCGCTCCCCCGATGTGGTCCTCATGATGATGGGTGAGGAGCACCCGCCGGACCGGACCCCCGCGGACCCACGCCACCAGCCGCGCCGCCGTCGTCGGCGGGCCGGTGTCGATCAGCAGGTCGGCGAAGGCATAGGCCGACACCTCGCGGACCGGCCGGCCGAGCAGCGTCGGCGCCATGCGCAGGCGGGTGAGGGGACCATGGAGGATGGGATGGAACACGGACCGGCTGACAATATCAAAATACACAATCGAGAATAGATCGCCTGTTTTTTGTTGACTTGGCGCGGCCGCGCCGAAAGACGGTACAATCCGCGGCAGATCCACAAAATGCGTTCCGCGATCCTCGATCCCGCGAGCTACGCTTTCAACGCGTATGCGATTCCGACGCTTGCCACGGCGGGCGCGATGCTCCTCCTCGGCACCTTCGTGCTGCTGCGCGAGCGCGGCTCGCGGGAGGCCGTGCACTTCACCCTGCTGGCGGGAACGGTCTCGATCTGGCTCACCTGCTTTTCGATCATGTACCTGGCCGCCGACGAGAGGGTGGCCCTGATCTGGGCGAAGTCGGCGTACCTCGGCATCGCTTTCATCCCCGGCGCGCTCTACGGCTTCTCGGTCGCGGTGACGCGCGGCCGGCGCCTCTGGCTGGTGCGGGCCGGCTGGCTGCTCTCCGCCGGCTTCGCCCTGGCGATCGTCTCGACCGACGCGCTGGTGCGCGACCTCTACCATTACTGGTGGGGTTTCTACCCGCGCTTCCGCTGGCTCGGCGCGCCGTTCCTCGCCTTTTTCTTCCTCATGCTGGCCCTCAGCCTGCGCGAATACTGGCGCGACTACCGGACGGCGAGCCCGGGGCCCCACAGCCTGCGCACCCGCTCGTTCCTGGCCGGGTTCGCCATCTCCTACCTCGGCTCGTTCGATTACGTCGCGGCCTACGGCGTGCCGCTCTATCCCTTCGGCTACCTGTCCGTGCTCTTCTTCATCGCCATCGCCGCCAATGCCATCGGGCGCTACTTCCTGGTCGATCTCACCCCGGCTTTCGCCGCCGAGCAGATCCTCGCCACGGTGGCCGACCCGGTCATCGTCTGCGATTCGGCGGGCATGATCCGGTTCACCAACGACGCGGCTTCGACCGTCTTCGGCTACGCCCCGGGCGAGCTCGCCGGCGCTCCGATCGAGCGGCTGGCCGAGCCCTCGATGGGCTCCGCTGTGCGCGGGCTGGTGGCGGCGGGCGAGATCGTCCGCGACGCCGAGATGGTCTTCCACGCCCGGAACGGCGAGGGGATCGAGGTCGGGGTCTCCCTCTCCCCCCTGGTCGACGATCGCCGGGTGACCGTCGGCGCCGTCCTCATCGCGCGCGACATCCGCGCCCGCAAGCGCGCCGAGAGCCAGATCGCCTACCAGGCCTGTCACGACGCCCTGACCGGCCTGCCCAACCGCACGCTCTTCCAGGACCGGCTCACCCAGGCGCTCGCCCGGGCGCGGCGCCACGGCGGTGACGTCGGCCATCTCGCCGTGCTGTTCCTGGACCTCGATCAGTTCAAGGTGGTCAACGACACGCTCGGGCATGCCGCCGGCGACCGCCTGCTGATCGAGATCGCCGGCCGGCTCCGGCGGACCGTGCGGGAGAGCGACACCGTCGCCCGCCTCGGCGGCGACGAGTTCACCTTCCTGCTGCCCGGCATCCAGAGCGGCGAGGACGCCGCCCGGGCGGCGCAGAAGATCCTCGACGCCGTCTCCCGGCCGCTCGAGATCGACGGCCACCGGCTCTACGTCACCACCAGCATCGGCATCAGCCTCTATCCCGCCGACGGCGAGGAGACGGAGGCCTTGCTCAGCAGCGCCGACATCGCCATGTACCGGGCCAAGGACCTGGGCCGCAACGGCTTCCAGCTCTCCAGCCCGGCGATGAACGCGCGGTCGGTGAGCCGCCTCAGCCTCGAGCGGGACCTGCGGATGGCGATCGAGCGCGGCGAGTTCACCCTGGTCTACCAGCCGCAGGCCGGCGTGCTCAGCGGGCAGGCCGTGGGCGTCGAGGCCCTGCTGCGCTGGAACCACCCGCAGCGCGGGGTGGTCCTGCCGGGCGAGTTCATCTCGATCGCCGAGGAGACGCGGCTCATCCTGCCGCTCGGCGAGTGGGTGCTGCGCACCGCCTGCGAGCAGGCGCGGCAATGGCAGAGCGACGGCGGCCCCCGGCTGCGCGTCGCGGTCAACCTCTCGGCATTGCAGTTTCGCCAGCGCGACCTGGCGCGCACGGTCCACACGGTGCTGAGCAAGAGCGGGATCGATCCCGATTCCCTGGAGCTCGAGATCACCGAGAGCGCCGCGATGCTTGACGCCGAGATGACGATCGAAGTGCTCTCCGAGCTGCGCGAGATGGGGGTGCGCATCGCCATCGACGATTTCGGCACCGGTCACGCCTCCCTCTCCTACCTCAAGCAGTTTCCGATCGACGTGCTGAAGATCGATCGCAGCTTCGTCTCGGACATGGAGGGGAGCCGCGAGGGCACCGCCATCATCACCGCCATCATCGGGCTCGCCCACGGCCTCGGCCTCGGAGTGCTCGCCGAGGGGGTCGAGAGCGAGAGCCAGCTCCGCCAGCTCGCCGCCGGCGGTTGCGACGAATACCAGGGATTCCTGCTCAGCAAACCCCTCCCCCCGGCGGTCGTTCCCGACTTCCTCCACCGCTCGAAGCGGTCCGCCGCGATGCCGCTGAACTGAGGCGGGTCCCAACGCTTCCCCGGAGTTGGTGAGTTCCGTCGGGTTCACCGGCTTGAGCCGTTGCACTTTCCTCTCCTGCGAATCTCGGATATGCTGAGAAAAACAGAATCTCTCAAAGGAGAAGTCTGCCGATGTCTATCTTCCGTGGTGGCAGGTGCAGGTCTTTTCTGTCTGTAAGCTTTTTTTTCGTCCTGGCGTTTCTCGTCTTCGCCGCTCGGCCAGTGGCTGCCACCAACGTCTGGCAGCGCTGGGATCAGCAGCTCCTGGTCGGATTCGATTACCTCAATGGCGGAGGGAATCCTTATCACGATCTGAATCTCGCCGTTCAGTTCACCGGCCCTGACGCGACGAAGAACTTCACGAGCTATGGGTTCTGGGATGGAGGAAATGTTTTCAGAGTGCGTGCCGCGTTTCCAGTCATAGGAACCTGGAGCTGGCGGGTGACCTCCTGCTCAGGGCTTAACGGAAAGAACCTGCAAGGGCAGATCCAACCCTGTGGCTCGGACACCACTCTCACGGGAAATTCCGGGCAGGTCATGGTCGCTGCCAATAACAACCCCAACAATCTTCTGTACAGCAACGGGTTCTTGAAGACCGCGGGCCGCTACCTGACGTTCACGGATAATTCGACCCGACGTTTCTACTGGCAGGGCGATACGGCCTGGGCCGCGATCTCCCTGGAGGGCCAGAAGCGTCTCGCCCAGAGCAACCGCGTCCCCGGTCAGGTCACCACCACCTGGAAGAACTACGTCGACGACCGCAGCAGCCGCGGATTCACCGTGCTGCAGGTCGGAGCGGCGATCGCCTGGCAGTCGAGAGCCCGCGAGCCCCTGAAGAGCGGCTGCCCGGCGCCCACCAAGAGCGTCGAGTGGGGAGATGCCTCCGCCGTCGTCTATCCCGGCCCCGAGACCTTCGCCTTCGATCAACTCCCCCCTTCGGCGGGCCAGGCCTGCGTCGGAGCGGTGCCGAACAACTGTTCCCGCTGGCGGGCCGATTACTGGCAGGAAGTGGATTCGATGGTGGAGTACGCCAACGAACAAGGGCTCGTGGTGATGATGGCGGGAGTGGCCGATCCCTCCGACCGGGGAGGGTGCCACGTCTCTCAGAGCTACCCTCAGACGGCGGACTCCGTGATCTTCGCCCGCAATCTGGCTGCCCGTCTCGCCGGCAACCATGTCATCTTCTCGGTCAACTTCGACGACTGGCCGGGCGCGCAACTCGATGCGAGCGCTCCTGCCGCGGGAACGGTGAAGGATACGACTCTGGCGGTCGGACCGGCCCTGAAAAGCGTCGTGCCTCGCCATCTGATCGTCAACCATATCGCCGGAAGCGCGCAGGTCAGCGACTACACCAACTATCAAAGCTTGCCGTGGCTGGATTTTCAACTGTTTCAGAGCGGGCACGCCTCGAGCGTCCCGGTCGCCTGTCCTGGAAAGTCCGGCTCCACCTGGCAGGCGCAGCAGCAATGCGCGGTGAGCCGGGCGATCGATCTCACCAAGGGTCTCCGGGCGGCCTCGCCCCTGAAACCGGCGGTAAATGGGGAAGGGGCCTACGAAACCCCCGATACGGGGGCATCTCCCCCGGACAACCGCTATGGTATGAGGCATACTGCCTATGCCTCCCTCCTGGACGGTGCCGCGGGCTTCACTGCCGGCGTGGATGGAAGATTCCCTCTTGCATCGCTTGCTCGTTGGGATCAACCGAAACACTTTTCGGTCCGCAGAACACGACCGGGGGCATCAAGGACATGCAGGCGAGCCGAAACCTGCTTGAGGGAATCTTCCCGGGAGGCACCGCGAGTTGGGGCGAATTTGCCTCGACCACGGCGGCCCTGGTAGAGGTGATCACTCCCCCAAAGCCTGCCGATCCTCCCCTGGGAGAGCGCAGGATTTTGACGGGAACGAAAGACGACGTCTTCTTCAGCTACGTTCCTAATAATCCAAAGGTCAATGTGATTGGGGGGTTGGGTTTCAAATGTAGCACCTGGACGGCTGAATGGCGGGACCCAAAGGGAACGCAACTCCCAAGCAAACCCTGCCCAAGAAATGTTACCCAAACTCAATTCACGATCCCGGTCAGCTGCACCAATAGGGCTCAGGGTGACCAATTTGGTGCCTGCGATTGGCTCATGTTCATGAGACGCCCCAAGATCGCCGGGAGTGGCCTGACCGCTGTCGGACCGGATGGCACTTATCTCCAGGTGACGGTCGTTGACCCTGCCGAGCAGGATGCTGCCGACAGTACGCTGTCCACCAAGTTGGTGGCCCAAGAGGTATCCGGGGATGGTACTCCGATCTCGCCACAAACATCAGTCGGCCTGGACGGCACCTCGCAATACGGGCAGCCTACGGTCGTCGCAGATGCACAACAGGGCGCATACTGGGTTGTCTGGGAGGCAGAGACCGGGGACGATGCCACAACGGATGTCTTCGCCCGCCAGGTCGGGCCTGCCGGGAATCCTATCGGAGATGCCTTCCAAGTGAACCAGTGGACTCCGGACAGTCAGTACAGTCCGTTCACCGTGATCGATACGGCAGGAAACGTGACGATCGTCTGGACAAGCATGGGGCAGGACGGCGATCAGGGAGGAATCTTCGCCCGGAGGTTCCAGTTGAGCGGAGCTTCCAGCGGGAGACGAGTTCCAGGTCAACGTAACGAGCGCGGGAGATCAAGAATCCGCACAGGGCGGAGTAGACGCCTTGGGCGATCTTGTGATCGCTTGGCGCAGCGGCGACGGCGAGATCAAGGCGAGGATGTATTCGGTAACTGGAACGCCTCTCACTGGAGAAATCACGGTAAGCTCGAGGACTCAGGGTCGTGAAGAGCTGGTGGAGCTCGACGTGGCTTCCCTTGGAGGGTTCAGCGCCCATTGGGAAGCATACTCGGTCGACGATCAGCTCTTGGGACGCTACGTCCGGAGCTTTGATGCGGCAGGCATTCCTTTAAGCGACGAGACTCTGGAGGCGCCACAATGAAAAGGAATGAGCATGATCGAAAAGCCGCCAAGCGGTCCAGGAGAGGACTTCTTTCCTCTCTGGCTGTGGCGTTCATCTCTGTTGCCTGTGCGGCAGCAGGGCGGGCGCAGACTCCCGTCGGTCCCGAATTCCACGCCAACAACTTTGGGAAAAATCCCCAGGGTTACCAGAGCGTCGGAGTCAGCGCGGGTGGCGATTTCCTGGTTGTTTGGCAGGAGATTACTCCGGACGGCAAACAGGATGGCCTTTGGAGCCAGTGGTTCTCACCTTCAGGCCAGCCGCTCGGGAGCAATCGATTCCTCCAGGTTCTCGAAATCGCAGGCTTATGGCCCCTTGGTGGCACCCGGAACCCACGGAGGCGTCCTGGTTCTATGGCGCGAAACTCACAACACTAGTTTTGGAGAATGGGATGCCCTCATTGGCGGCGAGTTGCTTCCGGACGGCTCTTGGGCTGTCCCAGCTCACCGGATCACGTTCCTTGGCCAACTTCTGCCCAGATTCGCCTCTCCGTTACCAAAGGGAGGTTACGCGATCGCTCTCCTGGGCTCCCGGGCAAATCGCTTCAGTGAGGACCGGACATTCTTAGTTCTCACGGACAGTAACCTGAAGGTGACGCATGGACCGAGCCCAGTCTCTCCTGTGCGCCAGACCATTCAGGAGGTCGGTGGGCTGGCGGTGAGCCCGACAGGCGAGTTCCTGGTGACATGGACCGAGGCAGAAACCACGATCCTGGCGCAGCTCTTTTCTCCTACTGGTCGCCCCTTGGCGAAGGCCTTCAAGGTGCCCTCGGGGGGCGTCCTGCCCCAATATGCCGGCGCGGCGGCTCCGCTCGGAAATAGCGGGTACGTCATCGTCTGGTCGGAGAACCTGACCAGTCAGGGCATTCCAGATCTCCTCATGCGTCTGCTGAATCCAGACGGCACCCCCCGAAGCGCCGATCTTCGATTGGACCCCGAGATCCGGTTCCGCGGGCTTCAGGAGGTAGCCTCGGACCCAGCCGGAAACTTCCTCGTGGTCTGGCAGGAAGGCGGCGCGCCTCCCAATGGAGGCTGGGACATCTTTGGCCGCCTCTACCATCCGGACGGCACTCCCTTCGGTCCGAAGGTGCGGCTCAACCAGTATGTCGTCAACGACCAGACCAACGCTCAGGTGGCGGCCGGCCCCAACGGCACCTTCGTGGTGGTCTGGCAGAGCACCAGCCAGGACAACGGCGACGACGGGATCTACGGCCGGGTCTTCGCGGTTCCTGCTGGCGAAGCCGACTCTGCCGTGGAGAAGCTTCGGCAGGCCGGCGAAGCTGACTCTGCCGTGGAGAAGCTTCGGCAGGCTGGCGAATCTGAGCTTCAACCAGGATGACATCCTGAAGATGCCCCCTCCTCTTCCGCCTTGAGCTGGGGCACCGCCGGCCCGTCTTTGCACCCCCGCCCCAACTCTGGTAAACCTGCCCCCGACGCCTGCCGCCCTCCTGGGCCTGGCAGGCGATCTGCACGGCGGCGCACGGGGGATTCTGGCGATGCGAGACGAAGCGGGTGGACGGCGGGTGGTCATCGAGGGGGTCGAGCCGGAGATCGACGGCGGGCGGTTTCCCATCAAGCGGGAGGTGGGGGAGCGGGTCGAGGTGGAGGCGGACGCGTTCACCGACGGCCATGACGCCATCGTCTGCCGGCTGCTGTGGCGCCCGGAGTCGCAGGCCAAGTGGAACGAGGCGCCGATGGAGGCCCTCCCCAACGACCGGTGGCGCGGCGCGTTCACCGTCACCGAGCAGGGGCGGTGGCTCTATTCGGTCGTCGGCTGGGTGGACCCCTTCAAGACCTGGCGGCGCGATCTCAAGAAGCGGGTGGAGGCGGGGCAGGAGGTGACGCTCGACCTGCGGATCGGGGCCGCCCTGGTCCGCGAGGCCGGCGAGCGGGCCCGCGTGGCGCGCCGGAAGGCGGAGGCGCGGGTGCTGGCCGGGCTCGCCGACGACCTGGAGGCGGAGCGCGACCCCGCCGAGCGCCTCCCCCTGGCGCTCGATGACGAGCTCGCCCAGCTCATGGACCGCCACGCCGACCGCCGGCACGCCACCGCCTATCCCCACCAGCTCGGCGTGGTGGTGGACCGGGTCAAGGCCCGCTTCTCGACCTGGTACGAGATGTTCCCCCGCTCCTGCGGCCCGGAGGGCAAGCACGGCACCTTCCGCGACTGCGAGCGGCGGCTGCGCTACATCGCCGGGATGGGCTTCGACGTGCTCTACCTGCCGCCCATACACCCCATCGGCAAGGCCTTCCGCAAGGGGAAGAACAACGCCCTGGCGGCGGACGCGGACGCCGGCGACGTGGGGAGCCCGTGGGCGATCGGCTCGGAGGAGGGGGGGCACAAGGCGGTCCACCCCCAGCTCGGCACGCTCGCCGACTTCCGGCGCCTGCTCGAGAAGGCCGGCGAGCACGGGATCGAGATCGCCCTCGACATCGCCTACCAGACCTCGCCGGACCACCCCTACGTGCGCGAGCACCCGGAGTGGTTCCGCAAGCGGCCGGACGGCACCATCCAGTACGCCGAGAACCCGCCCAAGAAGTACCAGGACATCTATCCCTTCGATTTCGCGACCGAGGCCCGGCGCGCGCTGTGGGAGGAACTGAAGAGCGTCGTCGACTTCTGGATCGCCCAGGGGGTGCGCATCTTCCGGGTGGACAATCCGCACACCAAGCCGTTCCCGTTCTGGGAGTGGCTGATCGGCGAGGTCAAGCGCGAGCATCCGGACGTGCTCTTCCTGGCCGAGGCGTTCACCCGGCCGAAGATCATGTACCGGCTGGCGAAGCTCGGCTTCACCCAGTCCTACAACTACTTCCCCTGGCGCACCCGGGGCTGGGAGATCGTCGAGTACTTCACCGAGCTCAACCAGACCGAGGTGAAGGAGTTCTTCCGCCCCAACCTCTGGCCCAACACGCCGGACATCCTCCACGAGGCGCTGCAGGCCGGCGGCCGGCCGATGTTCGTGCAGCGATTGCTCCTGGCGGCCACCCTCGGCGCCAGCTACGGCATCTACGGCCCCCCCTTCGAGCTGATGGAGCACGTGCCGCGCGAGCGGGGGAGCGAGGAGTACCTCGACTCGGAGAAGTACCAGCTCCGCCACTGGGACCTCGACCGGCCGGACAGCCTGCGCGAGATGATCGCCCTGGTGAACCGCATCCGGCGCGAGAACCCGGCCCTGCAGAGCGACCACAGCCTGCGCTTCCACAAGACGGACAACGAGCAGGTCCTCTGCTACAGCAAGGTAGACAAGGCGGAGGGGGACAATCTGATCCTGGTCGCCATCAACCTGGACCCCGGCAACCCGCAGGCGGCCTGGGTGGAGCTCGATCTGGAGGCGATCGGGCTCGAGCCCGACCGGCAGTTCCAGGTCCACGACCTGCTGACCGGGGCGCGCTATCTTTGGCATGGATCGCGCAACTTCGTCCGGCTCGATCCGCGCCAGGTGCCCGCGCATATCCTCCGGGTGCGCCGCCGGGTACGCTCGGAGCGGGATTTCGACTACTTTGTCTGAGGGGTGAACCGCGAGATGACAGGGCTGACCGAGACGACCGCAGAACAGGGCGCGACGGCTTCCGCCACGGAGCCGAAGCGGCGGGGGGACGACCCGCTCTGGTACAAGGACGCGATCATCTACGAGATCCATGTGCGGGCCTTCTTCGACTCCGACGGCGACGGCCGCGGCGATTTCCAGGGTCTGACCGCCAAGCTCGACTACCTGCGCGACCTCGGGGTGACCGCCCTCTGGGTCCTGCCGTTCTATCCGTCCCCCTGGCGCGACGACGGCTACGACATCTCGGACTACACCAGCGTCCACCCCGCCTACGGCACCCTCGAGGACTTCCAGCTCTTTCTCGACGAGGCCCACAAGCGGGGGCTGAAGGTGATCACCGAGCTGGTGATCAACCACACGTCGGACCAGCATCCCTGGTTCCAGCGCGCCCGGCTCGCCCCGCCGGGGAGCCCGGAGCGCGACTTCTACGTCTGGAGCGACACCGACCAGAAGTACGCCGGCACGCGCATCATCTTCACCGACACCGAGACCTCGAACTGGACCAAGGACCCGGTGGCGGACGCCTTCTACTGGCACCGGTTCTTCTCGCACCAGCCGGACCTCAACTTCGACAATCCCATGGTCCAGGAAGAGCTGTTCCGCGCGCTCGACTTCTGGATGGAGATGGGGGTCGACGGCCTGCGGCTCGACGCCATCCCCTATCTCTTCGAGCGCGAGGGGACCAACAACGAGAACCTGCCGGAGACCCACGCCTTCCTGAAGAAGCTGCGCGCCCACGTCGACGCGAAGTTCTCCCACCGGATGCTGCTCGCCGAGGCCAACCAGTGGCCGGAGGATTCGATCGCCTATTTCGGCGATCCGGCGGTGGGCGGCGACGAGTGCCACATGTCGTTCCACTTCCCGGTCATGCCGCGGCTGTTCATGGCGCTGCGCATGGAGGACCGCTATCCGATCATCGACATCCTCCAGCAGACGCCGGCGATCCCGGAGAAGGCGCAGTGGGCGATCTTCCTGCGCAACCACGACGAGCTGACGCTGGAGATGGTGACCGACGAGGAGCGGGACTACATGTACCGCGTCTACGCGGCGGACAAGGAGCAGCGGATCAACGTCGGCATCCGCCGCCGGCTGGCGCCGCTGCTGGGCAACGACCGCCGGCGCATCGAGCTGCTCAACGGCCTGCTCTTCTCGCTTCCCGGCACGCCGGTGCTCTATTACGGCGACGAGATCGGCATGGGGGACAACTTCTATCTCGGCGACCGCAACGGCGTGCGCACCCCCATGCAGTGGAGCGCGGACAAGAACGCCGGCTTCTCGCGCACCAACCCGCAGCGGCTCTACCTGCCGGTGATCGTCGATCCCGAGTACCACTACGAGGCGATCAACGTCGAGGCGCAGCAGGCGAACCCGCACTCGCTGCTCTGGTGGACGCGGCGGGTGATCGCGCTGCGCAAGCGCCATCCGGCGTTCAGCCGCGGCACCATCGAGTTCCTCCAGCCGGACAACCACCGGGTGCTCGCCTTCGTGCGGCGTACCGTCGAGGAGACGCTGCTGGTGGTGGCGAACCTCTCGCGCTTCTCGCAGTACGCCGAGCTCGACCTCTCGGCCTTCGCCGGCCTGACCCCCGTCGAGCTGTTCGGGCGCTCGCCGTTCCCCAAGATCGCCTCCGCCTGCTACGGGCTGACGCTCGGCCCCCACTCGTTCCTGTGGTTCTCCCTGATGCAGGACCCGGCGCAGCTCGGCCGGGTGCGGCAGGCGGCGCCGGAGGGCGCGCAGGCCGGAGCGCCGGTGCCGGTGCTGGCGATCGAGGGGGAGTGGCGCAGCTGCCTGGAGGGGAAGGCGAAGCGGGAGCTGGAGGGCCTGCTGCTCGACGTGCTGCCCTCGCGCCGCTGGTTCGCCGGCAAGGCGCGGACGCTGCGCGGGATCGAGATCGCGGAGACGATTCCGCTCGGCTCCGGCTCTGGAGCCGGTTCCGGCGCAGTCCTGGCGCTGCTGCGGGTGGACTACGTGGAGGCCGAGTCCGAGGTCTACGCCCTGCCGCTCGCCTTCGTCCCGGACTCCGATCCCGAGCGGCTGGAGCGCCTGCGGGCGGAGGGGGCGCCGCTGGTGGCGCGGCTCGAATCCGACCCTCCCAGGGGCTCGGGGGTGCTCTACGATCCGTTCGGCGATCCGCGGGTGGCGGGCGAGCTGCTGATGGCGGTCGAGCGGGGGGAGCGCTTCCGCGGCGGCAGCGACGAGCTGGCGGCCACCGCCTCGCCGGTGTTCGCCGAGATCCGCGGCGAGGGGGACCTGGAGCCCGCGCCGCTCAAGGCGGAGCAGAGCAACACCTCGGTCCGCTTCGGCGACCGGCTGGTCCTCAAGCTCTTCCGCAAGCTCGAGCCGGGGGTCAATCCCGATCTGGAGATCGGCCGGTTCCTCACCGACCAGACCGGCTTCCGCCACATCCCGCGGGTGGCCGGCGCGCTGGAGATCCGCGACCGCCGCCACGAGCCGGTGACCCTCGGCATCCTCCAGGAGTTCATCGCCAACGAGGGGGACGCCTGGAGCTACACCCTGGACGCCCTCGGCCGCTTCTTCGACCGGGTCAACATGAGCTGGGGGACCGGCGCCAACGCGGCGGACGTGCCCGCCGAGCCCTTGATCGCGCTGGCGGAGCGCGAGATGAGCGCCGACGACTTCGAGCGCATCGGCACCTACGTGCCGACCGTGCGGCTGCTGGGAGAGCGCACCGCCGAGCTGCACATCGCCCTCGCCTCGGGCCGGGAGAAGGATTTCGCGCCCGAGCCCTTCTCCGAGCTCTACCAGCGGTCGCTCTACGACTCGATGCGCTCGCTGACCAAGAAGAACCTGCGGCTCCTCCGGCAGCGCCTGCACGCGCTTCCCGAGGCGGTGCGGCCGGCCGCCGAGTGGGTGCTGGCGGCCGAGGAGCCGATCCTCGAGCGCTTCCGGCGCCTGACCTCGCGCAAGCTCGCCGCCGAGCGCATCCGCACCCATGGGGACTACCATCTGGGGCAGGTGCTGTACACCGGCCGCGACTTCGTGATCCTCGACTTCGAGGGGGAGCCGGCGCGGTCGCTCTCCGAGCGGCGGCTGAAGCGCTCGCCGATGCGCGACGTCGCCGGCATGCTGCGCTCGTTCCAGTACGCGGCCTACGTGGCGCTGTTCGAGGAGGTGTCTTCCGGCGTATCGTCGCCGGAGGCGGGGCCGGCGCTGGAGAGCTGGGCCCTCTACTGGGAGCGGTGGGTCTCCGCGGCCTTCCTCCAGGCCTACCTGGAGCGGGTGCGGGGGGCGCGGTTCCTGCCGGCCTCGGCGGAGGAGCGGGAGATCCTGCTCGACACCTTCCTGCTCGAGAAGGCGATCTACGAGCTGGGGTACGAGCTCAACAACCGGCCCGACTGGGTGCGGATCCCGCTGCAGGGCATCCGCCAGATCCTGGATGGAGAGAGGTAGGGGGACGAAGTTGGCGAACGAATGGGAAGACCTGCTGGCGCTGGCCCGCTCCTACGGGGTCCAGACCTCTTATACCGACGCGATGGGGAATCACGTGGAGGCGGGGCAGGAATCCCTGCTCGGCGTGCTCCAGGCCCTGCAGGCGCCCGTCGAGTCGCTCGCCGACGTGCCGGCGGCGCTCGAGGAGCGGCGCGAGGAGCTCGCCGGGCGGCTGGTCGAGCCGGTGGTCGTCGCCTGGGACGGCCACGCCCCCTCGATCGAGCTGCGCCCCGGCGCCGTTCGTGGCACGGTCGCCTACCATCTCGACCTCGAAGGGGGGGAGCGGCGGGCGCAGATCGCGGACCTCGCCGGCCTGCCCGAGACCCGTCCGTCCGGCGGTTCCCCCCACCCCGGCCGCCTGCTCTCGCTGCCGGAGCCGCTCCCGTTCGGCTATCACCGGCTCACCGTGGAGCTGGAGGGCCGGTCCGCCGGGTCGCTGGTGATCTCGGCTCCCACCAAGTGCTATTCAGGGGACGGCAAGCCGCTCTGGGGCGCCTTCCTGCCGCTCTACGCCCTGCGCACCTCGCGGAGCTGGGGGGCAGGGGACCTCTCGGATCTCGAGACCCTGGCCGAGTGGACGGCGGGCCTCGGCGGCGGCGTGGTGGGAACGCTGCCGCTGCTCGCCGCCTTCCTCGACCAGCCGTTCGAGCCCAGCCCCTACGCTCCGGCGTCGCGCCTGTTCTGGAACGAGCTCTACATCGATCCCCGCCGCCTGCCGGAGATGGAGGACTGCGCGGCGGCCCGAAGGCTGATCGAGGCGCCCGACTTCCAGCGCGAGGTCGAATCGCTGCGCTCCCTGCCGCGGGTCGACTACGCCCGGCTGATGGCGCTCAAGCGGCGGGTGCTGGAGGAGCTGGCGCAGCACTTCTTCTCGCGGACCGGGGACCGCCAGGCCCAGCGGCAGGAGGCGTTCGAGCGCTTCGTCGCCGGCAAGCCGGGGCTGGAGACCTACGCCGCCTTCCGCGCCGTGGGCGACCGCCGGGGGGACCCCTGGCAGAGCTGGCCCGAGCGGCTGCGCGAGGGGAAGCTCGCCCCCGCCGACTACGACGACGAGGACCGCCGCTACTACCTCTGGACCCAGTGGGCCGCCGAGCAGCAGGTGCAGTCGATGGCGAAGGAGGCGCGCCGGCGCGGTCCCGGCCTCTACCTCGACCTGCCGCTCGGCGTCCACGGCAGCTCCTACGACGTCTGGCGCGAGCGCGACCTCTTCGCCCAGGAGGCGTCGGCCGGCGCGCCGCCGGACGCCTTCTTCACCAAGGGGCAGAACTGGGGATTCCCGCCGCTGCGGCCCGACCGCCTGCGCGAGCGCGGCTACGACCACCTGATCGACGCTCTGCGCCATCACCTGGAGCACGCGGGCATCCTGCGGCTCGACCACGTCATGCAGCTCCACCGCCTGTTCTGGATCCCGCGCGGCATGGACGCTTCCGGAGGCGTCTACGTCACCTATCCGGCCGAGGAGCTGTACGCGGTGCTCTCCGTCGAGAGCCATCGCCACCGGTCGATGATCGTCGGCGAGAACCTGGGGACGGTGCCGCCGGAGGTCTACGAGTCGATGGACCGCCACGAGGTGCTCGGCATGTACGTGGTGCAGTACGAGCTGCAGCCCGGCGGCCAGGGGCTGCGCGAGCCCCCGGCGAAGTGCGTGGCCAGCCTCAACACCCACGACATGCCCACCTTCCAGGCGTTCCTGCAGGCCAGGGACGTGGAGGATCTCCAGAGCCTCGGCTTCTTCACCGCCGAGCAGGGAGCCCAGGAGCGCGAGCGCCGGAAGGCGATCCGCCAGTCGATGGAGGAGGCCCTGCCGCCCGAGGAGCGGGGGCGGGTCACGGCGACGCAAGCGGCGCTCCTGCGCCGGCAGCTGGAGACGCTGGCCGCGAGTCCGGCGCGCATGGTGCTGGTGAACCTGGAGGACCTCTGGTTCGAGACCGAGCCGCAGAACGTGCCGGGGACCGGCGCCGAGAGGCCCAACTGGCGGCGCAAGGCGAGGTTTTCGTTCGAGGAGCTCTCGACCCGGGCGGACGTGGTCGAGCCGTTGAAGCGGGTGGACGAGCTGCGCAAGGCGAGCGGAGGGGAGTGACATGCCGAGCCCGGTCACCGATCAGGATCTCCAGCTCTTCAACGAAGGCAAACATTTCCGGCTCCACCGGGTGCTGGGCGCCCACGCCGGCACGGACGGCGGCCGCGAGGGCACCTGGTTCGCCGTGTGGGCGCCGAACGCCGAGTCGGTGGCGCTGATCGGCGATTTCAACGAGTGGGACAAGCGGGCGGACCCGATGGCGCAGCGGGCGGCCTCCGGCGTCTGGGAGCTCTTCGTGCCGGACGTCGCGCCGGGGGCGCGGTACAAGTACCACGTGGTTTCCCGCTACCGCGGCTACCGCGCCGACAAGGCCGATCCCTTCGCCTTCCACGCCGAGATGGCGCCGCGGCGCGCCTCGCTCGTCTGGGATCTGGAGTACGACTGGCGGGACGCCGGCTGGATGCTGGCGCGCGGGGAGAAGCAGGAGACCGCGGCGCCGATCTCCATCTACGAGATCCATCTCGGCTCCTGGCGCAGAGTGCCGGAGGAGGGGAACCGCTTCCTCACCTACCGCGAGATGGCGCCGCTGCTCGCCGAGCACATGTTGCGGCTGGGCTTCACCCACGTCGAGATGCTCCCCGTCATGGAGCACCCGTTCTACGGCTCCTGGGGCTACCAGTCGCTCGGCTACTTCGCGCCGACCAGCCGCTACGGCACGCCGCAGGACCTCATGTACCTGATCGACTACCTGCACCGGCAGGGGCTCGGCGTCATCCTCGACTGGGTGCCCTCCCACTTTCCGGGCGACGAGCACGGTCTGATCTTCTTCGACGGCACCCACCTCTACGAGCATGCCGATCCGCGCAAGGGGTACCACCCCGACTGGTCGAGCTACATCTTCAACTACGGCCGCAACGAGGTGCGCAGCTTCCTGATCAGCAGCGCCATGTTCTGGCTGGAGACCTACCACGCCGACGCGCTGCGGGTGGACGCCGTCGCCTCCATGCTCTACCTCGACTACTCGCGCCAGGCCGGGGAGTGGATCCCCAACGAGCACGGCGGCCGCGAGAACCTGGAGGCGATCTCCTTCCTGCGGGCGATGAACGAGGAGGTCTACCGGACCTTCCCCGACGCGCAGACGATCGCCGAGGAATCGACCGCCTGGCCGATGGTCTCGCGGCCGATCTACGTCGGCGGCCTCGGCTTCGGCTACAAGTGGGACATGGGGTGGATGCACGACGCCCTGGACTACCTGGCCAACGACCCCATCCACCGCAAGTACAACCAGAGCAGGATCACCTTCCGGTCGATCTATGCCTTCAACGAGAACTTCGTGCTGCCGCTCTCGCACGACGAGGTGGTGCACGGCAAGGGCTCGCTGGTCAACAAGATGCCGGGCGACGCCTGGCGCAAGCTCGCCAACCTGCGCCTGCTCTACGGCAACCTGTACGCCCAGCCGGGCAAGAAGCTGCTGTTCATGGGCGCGGAGCTGGCGCAGTTCCGCGAGTGGAACCACGACGCGAGCCTCGACTGGGACCTGCTCGACGATCCCGCCCACGCCGGGATCTCCCGCTGGCTCGAAGACCTCAACCGCGCCTACCGCGCCGAGCCCGCCCTGCACGAGCTCGACTGCGATCCCGCGGGCTTCGAATGGATCGACGGCTCGGACGCCGAATACAGCGTCGTCGCCTTCCTGCGGCGCGGTCTGGATCGAGGAAAGGACTCCCTGGCGGAGCCGGTGGCGATCGTCTTCAACTTCACCCCGGTGCCGCGCGAGAACTACCGCATCGGCGTCCCCGGCCGCGGCTACTGGAAGGAGCTGCTCAACAGCGACGCTCCCGAGTACGGCGGCAGCGGTCTCGGCAACTGCGGCGGCGTGGAGGCGGCGCCGATCCCCATGCACGGGAAGTCGCACTCGCTCACCCTCACGCTGCCGCCGCTCGGCGTGCTGTTCCTGAAGCGCGAGGCTCCGGCCGAGGAGCCGGCCGAGGAGACCGAAGAGGAGGCCGGGCCCACGGACGAGGAGCCCGCCGAGGCGGACACGGCCGACGACGCGGACGAGAGCCCGTTCTAGCAGGCAAGCATCTTGTAAGACCCTCGGAGGCCTCTCGACAAGAGGGGATGAGCCTCTGGAGGTCCTGTCTTGCCGGAATCGAATTGGGAACCGTCCCTGGGAGCGATCCACCTTGAAGACAACCGTTGCCGGTTCCGGGTCTGGGCGCCCCGGGCCCGCCGGGTCGAAGCCCTGCTGTGCGGCGGCCGCCGCATTCCCCTGGAACCCCGCGAGCATGGCTACTTCGAGGCGGCCGTGGAGGGCGTCGAGCCTGGAGCGCGCTATCTCTACAGCCTCGAGGGTGGGGAAGGGCGGCCCGATCCCGCCTCCCGCCACCAGCCCGACGGGGTGCACGGGCCGTCGCGGGTCGTCGACCGCCGGTTCGGCTGGCGGGACGAAGGCTGGCGGGGGATTCCGCTCGGACAGTATATTTTTTACGAATTGCATGTCGGAACTTTCACGCCGGAGGGCACCTTCGAGGCGGTGATCCCCCAGCTCGACCGCCTGGCGGACCTCGGGGTCACCGCGGTCGAGCTGATGCCGGTCGCGCAGTTCCCCGGCCGGCGCAACTGGGGGTACGACGGCGTCCTCCCCTTCGCCGTCCAGGATTCCTACGGCGGTCCTGAAGGGCTGAAGCGCTTGGTCGACGCCTGCCACGCGCGCGGGCTGGCGGTGGTCCTCGACCTCGTTTACAACCATCTCGGCCCCGAGGGGAACTACCTGGGCGAGTTTGGCCCCTACTTCACCTCGCGGTACCAGACCCCCTGGGGGCTCGCCCTGAACTTCGACGGCCCCGAGAGCGACCCCGTCCGTCATTTCTTCATCGAGAACGCCCGGCAGTGGATCGCCGACTTCCACGTCGACGGCCTGCGGCTGGACGCCGTCCACGCCATCGCCGACAACTCCGAGCGCTCCTTCCTCCTGGAGCTGGGGATGGAGGTGAAGTCCCTGGCCGGGCGGCTGGGCCGGGCGGTGCACGTCTTCCCGGAGAGCGATCTCAACACGCTCTTCTTCCTGCGCCCCCCCGAGCACGGCGGCTGCGGCTTCGACGCCCAGTGGACGGACGACTTCCACCACTCTCTCCACACCCTGCTCACCGGCGAGCGCAGCGGCTACTACCAGGACTTCGGCGGGCTCGGCCCGATGGCCAAGGCGATGGCCGGCGGCTTCGTCTACACCGGCCAGTACTCCCCCTTCCGGCGGCGGCGCCATGGCGTGCCGGCGGAGGCGATGGCGGGGAGCCGCCACGTCGTCTGCAGCCAGAACCACGACCAGACGGGCAACCGGATGAAGGGGGAGCGCCTCTCCGCGCTGGCCGGCTTCGAGAGCCTGAAGCTGGCGGCCGGCGCCGTCCTGCTCTCCCCCTTCCTGCCGCTCCTCTTCATGGGCGAGGAGTACGGCGAGACGGCCCCCTTCCTCTACTTCGTGGACCACTCGGACCCGGGGTTGATCGAGGCCGTGCGCGCCGGCCGCCGGGAGGAGTTCGCCGCCTTCGGCTGGCGGGAGGAGCCGCCGGACCCGCACTCCGAGGAGACCTTCGCGCGCTGCCGGCTGAACCCGGCCCTGGGCGAGGAGGGGAGGCATGCCGCGCTGCACGCCTTCTACCGGGAGCTATCCGTCTGCGCAAGACGGTGCCGGCGTTCGCCGATCTGAAGAAGGAGAACGTCGAGGCCACGCCGTTCGAGGGCGAGGGGGTGATCCTGGTGCGGCGAGGGGAGGGGGCGGTGGTGGCGTTCAACTTCGCGGAGGAGGAACGGACCCTGCCGCTGCCGGAAGGCCGGTGGGAGAAGATCCTCGATTCGGCGGACGGGCGCTGGGGGGGACCGGGGATGGGGGAACGCCTGGCGCCGCGGTCGGTCGCCGTCTTCACGCGCTGAAGGCCGGCCGGCGGGGATGGTAGGATCGTCCCCGTCCCATGCAGCGCTATCTCTGTATCCACGGCCATTTCTATCAGCCGCCCCGGGAGAACCCGTGGCTGGAGGCGATCGAGGTCCAGGACTCGGCCTACCCGTACCACGACTGGAACGAGCGGATCACCGCCGAGTGCTACGCCCCCAATGCCGCCTCGCGCATCCTCGACGGCGAGCGGCGCATCGAACGGATCGTCAACAACTACTCCCGGATCAGCTTCAACTTCGGCCCCACCCTGCTCGCCTGGCTGGAGCGGAAGGAGCCGGCGGTCTACCGCGCCATCCTGGAGGCGGACGCGCTGAGCCGCGAGCGCTTCTCGGGGCACGGCTCGGCCCTGGCGCAGGGCTTCCACCACATCATCCTGCCGCTCGCCAACCGGCGGGACAAGCGGACTCAAGTTCTCTGGGGCCTCGCCGACTTCGAGCGCCGCTTCGGCCGCCCGGCCGAAGGGATGTGGCTGCCCGAGACGGCGGTCGACCTCGAGACGCTCGACCTGCTGGCCGAAGCCGGCGTGCGTTTCACCGTCCTCGAGCCGCACCAGGCGAAGCGGGTACGGGTGAAGAAGGCGAAAGAAGAGTGGAAGGACGCCGGCGGCGGGCGGATCGATCCCTCGATCCCCTACGAGGTGAAGCTCCCGTCGGGGCGGCGGATCGCCGTTTTCTTCTACGACGGCGCGATCTCGCGGGCGGTGGCGTTCGAGGGGCTGCTGGTGAGCGGCGAGCGCTTCGCCGGCCGGCTGATGTCCGCCGTGCCCGCCGACCCCGAGCACGACCGGCTGGTGAGCATCGCGACCGATGGCGAGACCTACGGCCACCACCACCGCCATGGCGAGATGGCCCTCTCCTACGCCCTCCATCACATCGAGGCGAACGGCCTGGCGAAGCTGACCAACTACGGCGAGTACCTGGCGGCCCATCCGCCCGCGCACGAAGTGGAGATCGTCGAGAACACCGCCTGGAGCTGCGCCCACGGGGTGGACCGCTGGCGCGAGGACTGCGGCTGCCACACCGGCGGGGAGGCGGGCTGGACGCAGGCGTGGCGGGCGCCGCTGCGCCAGGCCCTCGACTGGCTGCGCGACGAGCTGGCGCCGCGCTGGGAGCGCGAGGCCGGAGAGCTCTTCGCCGACCCCTGGGCGGCCCGGGACGCCTACGTCGACGTGCTCCTCGACCGCTCGCCCGAGCGGGTGGACGCCTTCCTGGCGCGCTTCTCGGCGGGCTCTCCTCCCGCGGGGAGCGACCGGGTGCGGGCGCTGAGGCTGCTGGAGCTGCAGCGGCATGCCATGCTGATGTACACGAGCTGCGGCTGGTTCTTCAATGACCTCTCGGGGATCGAGACGGTGCAGATCCTGCGCTACGCCGGCCGGGTGGTGCAGCTCGCCCACCAGCTCTTTCCCCAGGAGCCGGTCGAGCCGGAAGCTCCTGCGGCTCCTCGAGCGGGCGCAGAGCAACGTGCCCGCCCACGGCTCCGGGCGCGATCTCTACGAGAGGCTGGTGCGGCCGGCGGTGGTCGATCTGCCGCAGGTGGTCGCCCACTACGCGGTCTCCTCATTATTCGAGGACCATCGCGAAGATTCTCCGAACCCGGTGCAGGTCTACGGCTACTCCGTCGAGCGGGAGAACGGCCGCGTCTTTCGCGCCGGGCGGAGCCGCCTGTCGATCGGCAAGGTCCGGGTCACCTCCGGACGGACCGGCACGGCGGGAGCGTTCGTCTTCGGCGTGCTCCACTTTGGGGACCACAACCTCAGCGCCGGCGTCGCCGAGCTGGGAGATCCGGAGGCCTACCAGGCCCTGATCGCCGAGGCGGGGGTGGCCTTCGAACAGGGGGACTTGCCGCGGGCGGTCCGGCGGCTCGACCGCTACTTCGGAGACGTCCCCTACTCGCTCCGGTCGCTCTTCCGGGACGAGCAGCGCCGCATCCTCGATCTCATTCTCGCCTCGACGCTGGGAGAGGTGGAGGACGAGCTGCGCGACATCTTCGAGCACCACGCGCCGCTGATGCGCTTCCTGAGCACCCTCGGGACGCCGCTGCCCAAGGCGTTCTCCGCCGCCGCCGAGTTGGTGCTGAACGTCGACCTGCGGCGGGCCGTGTCGGATCCGGCCGCCGATCCCGAGGAGGTGCATAGGCTGCTCGGCGAGACGACCGCCCTGGGCGTTGATCTCGACGTCAAGGGACTCTCCTACGCCCTCGGGAACGCTCTGGAATCGTTGATGGAGCGCTTCCGGCAGAGCCCCCGGGACGCGGAGCTGCTGCGCCGGGTCGATTCGACGGTCGCCCTCGCCCGCTCGGTCCCCTTCGCGGTCGATCTCGGCCAGACCCAGAACCGGTATTACGAGCTGCTCCGCACGGTCTTTCCGGAGCGGAGCGAGAGGTCCGGCGAAGGGGATGCGGAGGCCGCGGAGTGGGTCTGCCGGTTCCGGAAGCTGGGGGAGCGGCTGGCGGTGCGGGTGGAGTAGGCTTCCGCCGTGCCGAAGACTCCGCTCTCGACCTACCGCGTCCAGCTCCGCTCCGAGTTCGGCTTCGACGACGCCGCGGCGATCGCCGGCTATCTCGCCGATCTCGGCGTGACCCATCTCTACAGCTCCCCCTACCTCCAGGCGGCGCGGGGGAGCACGCACGGCTACGACGTGGTCGATCCCACCCGGGTCAACGAGGACCTGGGCGGCGAGGAGGCCCACGCGCGGCTCTGCCGGATGCTCGGCGAGCAGGGGCTCGGGCAGGTGCTCGACATCGTCCCCAACCACATGGCGATCACCGAGCGGCGCAACACATGGTGGTGGGACGTGCTGGAGAATGGCGCCGCCAGCCGCTACGCCGACTACTTCGACGTCGACTGGCACTCCCTCCACGCCCGGCTGCGCGACACGGTGCTGCTGCCCATCCTCGGCGACCACTACGGGCGGGTGCTGGAGGCCGGCGAGCTGGAGCTGGCGCGCCGGGGCGGCCGGTTCGAGATCCACTACCACGAGCACCGGATGCCGGTGGCCCCCCGCTCGCTCGACGCGCTGATCGCGGAGGCGGCCCGGCGGTGCGGCTCGCCGGACCTCGGGTTCATCGCCGACTCCCTGGGCCAGCTCCCGCCCGCCACGGCCACCGACCGCCAGAGCGTCGCCCGCCGGCACCGCGACAAGGAGGTGCTCGCCGGCCAGCTCGCCCGGCTCGCCGAGGAGCGCCCCGAGGTGAGCCAGGCCCTGGACGAGACCGTCGCGGCGATCAACGCCGATCCCGACAAGCTCGACGAGCTGCTGCAGCGCCAGAACTACCGCGCCGCCTTCTGGCGCACCGCCGGGCAGGAGCTCGACTACCGGCGCTTCTTCGACGTCCACACGCTGATCGGCCTGCGCATGGAGGACGAGCGGGTTTTCGCCGACACCCATGCCCTGGTGCTCCGCTGGCTGCGCCAGGGGGTGCTCGACGGCGTCCGCATCGACCACCCGGACGGCCTGCGCGATCCGGAGGAGTACCTCGAGCGGCTCCGCGACGAGGCTCCCGAGGCCTGGATCGTGGTGGAGAAGATCCTCGAGCCGGGCGAGCCCCTGCGCGAGTCCTGGCCGATCGAGGGGACGACCGGCTACGACTTCCTGGCCCGGGCCGGCGGCCTGCTCGTCGATCCGGCGGGGGAGGGGCCGCTGACCGATCTCTACGCCGAGCTGACGGGCGAGAGCGCCGGCTGGCCGGAGCTGGTGCGGGAGAAGAAGCTGCTCGTCCTCGGCGAGCTGCTGGCGAGCGACGTCAACCGCCTGGCCGAGCTGTTCCTCGAAGTCTGCGAGCGCCACCGCCGGCACCGCGACTACACCCGCTTCGAGCTGCGGCATGCGATCCGCGAGGTGGTCGCCGGCTTCCCCGTCTATCGCACCTACGCGCGGGCGGAGATCGGCCAGATCGCCGGGCTGGACCGCGGCTATGTCGGCGAGGCGATCGCAGCCGCCAAGGCTCACCGGCCGGATCTCTCCGCCGAGCTGTTCGACTTCTTCCGCGATCTCCTGCTGCTGGAGGTCCGGGGGGAGGTGCGCTCCGAGGTGGAAAATGAGCTGGTGATGCGCTTCCAGCAGCTCACCGGCCCGGCCATGGCCAAGGGGGTGGAAGACACCGCCTTCTACAACTTCCACCGCCTCGTGGCGCTCAACGAGGTGGGCGGCAGCCCGGGCGATTTCGGCTCGAGCGTGGAGGAATTCCACCATCTCAATGCCGAGGCGCAGCGCCTCTGGCCGCGGGCGATGCTCGCCACCTCGACCCACGACACCAAGCGCAGCGAGGACGTCCGGGCGCGGATCAGCCTGCTGGCGGAGATCCCCGAGCGCTGGGGCGAGGCCGTCCGCCGGTGGTTCGAGCGCAACGCCAGGCACCGCGGAGGGGAATTCCCCGACCGCAACGCCGAGTACCTCCTCTATCAGACCCTGGCCGGCGCCTGGCCGATCTCCGCCGGCCGCGTCGCCGCCTTCATGGAGAAGGCAACCCGGGAGGCCAAGGTCCACACCTCGTGGACGCGGACCAACCCCGAGTACGAGGCGGCCCTGCGCGGCTTCGTGAACGGAGTGCTGGACGATCCGCAGTTCGTCGCCGACCTCGAAGCCTTCGTGGCCCCCCTGGTCGAGCCGGGACGGATCAACTCCCTCGCCCAGACGCTGCTCAAGATCGCCTCCCCCGGCGTGCCCGATTTCTACCAGGGGACGGAGATCTGGGACCTCTCGCTGGTGGACCCCGACAACCGCCGGCCGGTCGACTACGAGCTGCGGCGGAGTCTGCTTAAAGATCTCAAGCGGGGGATGACCCCGGAGGAGATCCTGGCCCGCATGGACAAGGGGCTTCCCAAGCTCTGGGTGACCCACCGGGGGCTCCACCTGCGGAGGCGCCACCCCGAGCCGTTCGCCGGCGACTATGAGCCGCTCCGGACCTCCGGGCCGCGCGCCGGGCACGCGGTCGCTTTCACGCGCGGCGGCGAGGTGGCGGCGGTCGTCCCCCGGCTGCCCCTGCGCCTGGGAGGCGACTGGCGGGGCACCACCCTGGAGCTGCCGCCGGGCCGCTGGCGCAACGAGCTGACGGGAGAAGAGATCGAAGGGGGCTGGCGCCGGGTGGCGGAGATCCTGGCGCGGTTCCCGGTGGCGCTGCTGGCGCGTTCTGAAACCAGAAGAATGTAGAATTCAACGCATATGAGAGAGGACGAGATCGAGGGCGCCCCGGAGATGCCCGAGGACGATCCCGCCACCACCCTGCTGGACCGGCTCGACTCCGACGACGAGCTGGGCGCTCCGGACGAGCCACCGCCGGCGGCCCCGTCGCTGAGCCGCCGGGAGGTCGACACCCTGATCGACCGGGTGCTGGGCGAGGAGCTGAAGCGCGTCAGCGGCTCGAAGTGGACAGGGTAGCCAGCACCTCCGCCGCCAAGCCCGCCGTCGCGCGCCCGCCCCCGCCGTGCGGCGGCGCCGGCAGATTCATGCCGCCGTCCTCCTGGATCAGCGCGTTCACCTCCATCCCCGCCAGCGTCTGCCGCTCCAGCAGCTCGACCGCCGGGCCGAGCGGCAGATAGCCCATGCGTTGCGAGATGTCGATGTAATAACCGACCTCCCGCAGACGGCGGCTGGCCTCGTCGATCTGGCCGCTGAACTGCTCGCAGGGCACGGCGCAGGCGCGCGCCACGGCCGCGGCGGCCGAGTGGGCGGCGGCCTCCATGCGCGCGCCGAGCGTGCCCGCCTCCCCTCCCGGAAGCTGGTGGACGGACTCGTGCACCGCGAGCACGAGCTCGTGGATGTGCTGGAAGGCGGGAAGCGCCCGATGATCCTTCATGATGTCTCCTCCGACGGCTTCGCCGTCTTACTGAGCAACGCCCCGGATGATGCAGCGCTGGAACTGGCCCTTGAGCGTCCCCGTGCCGCCGGTGTTTCCCTGGTAGGTGCCGCTGAAGGTGCCGTTGAGCTCGGTCCGCTTGCGCAGGCCGCCGAGCGGGTGGCTCTGCACCTGCATCTTGACGGTGCCGGTCCACGAGCGCTGGGTGCCCGGGGCCGGTTGATCGTGGATCACCACGTTCGCGGGGTACTCGCTGTCCGTGGCGAAGCTGCCGATCCGCAGCTCGGTCTCGGGTGTGCTCGTCCCCGCTTGGCCGAAGGTGAGCACCACGCCGTTCTCCGGAAAGGTGTCGCAGGTCAGCGGCAGGTCGCCGTCGAACGTCACGGCGCCGGCGAGCGTCAGGTGCCCCTGCGGTTTTCCGGCATGCGGCGTGGCAGCGGCGCCCTGTGGGGTCGCTGCGGTGGTGTCCGGATTCGCCCCGCAGCCGGCCATCGGCAGCAAGAGGAGGAGCGGCAGGGCAGGTAACGAAAAGCTTCGGAATGCGGTGCGTGGTCTCATCGGTCTCCCTTCACAAAAACCCATGAGGGAAAATTGCAGGAAGGATGCCACCGCGGTTTTCTCGCGGGTCCTCGAGGGTCGCGGGCCTACGTCTTGGTCAGCGCTCCCCAGAGGAAGGCCAATCCCGCGGCCGCCATCAACAGCCAGCTGTAAGGCGTGCCGGGCCGGTTGGCGTGGACGAGCACGCCGGCGATCAGCAGGCCGGCGGCGACCACCGTCCAGGAGAGCCGGTGGATCGAGCGCTCCAGGCGCTGGATCATCTTGCGCGACTCGGGAGCGAGGTTGGCCTGGACGGTGAGCGTCCCCCGCTCGGCGCGGGCGAGCACGGCGTCCACCCGCCGCGGCAGGGTGAGCAGGACCTGCACCTGCGCCAGCCCCTCATGAAGGATCTCCCGCCAGTCGCGCCGCAGCTGCTGGGCGGCCAGGCGCTCGGCGAAGGGGAGGGTCTCGGCCCAGGGGTCGAACTCCGGATCGAGCTGGGTCGAGAGGCCCGCCAGCAGGCCCACGGCGCGGGAGACGAAGAGCAGGTCTACCTGCACCTGGAAGGGGAGCTCGTAGAGGATGTCCCGGTACTGGCGGAAGAAGTACTCCGCCTCCGAGAACGCCGTCTCCCGCAGGCTGCCGATCCGCACCCCCCAGAAGCGCTGGAACAGCTCCTCGTGGACCTCCTCCAGCCGGCTGAGGTCCGCCCCCGGCAGCAGCACGCCGGCGGCCACGTAGGAGCGCACGAGCCGCGCGGCGTCGCGCGTGCCGAGAGCGATCGCGTATTCGCGCAGGGCGCCGCGCAGCCGCTCGGGGATCACCGCGACCATGCCGAAGTCGACGAACACGATCTGGAACGGCCGCTCCTCGCCGCCGGGCGGCGGCGGGACGGGAGCGCCGGGCGGCAAGGCGGGCTCGTCGCCGACCGGCAGCGGGCGCACGAAGAGGTTCCCCGGGTGGGGATCGGCGTGCACGAACGAGCGTTCGAAGATCTGCAGCAGGTAGACGCGGTAGAGGACGCGCGCCAGCTCGGGCCGCGAGATGCCGGCCCGGTCGAGGGCGGCGAGGTCGCCGATCTTGATCCAGCCGACGTTCTCGAGCGTCAGCGTCCGGCGGGCGCTCCACTCCCAGAAGACCTTGGGGAGATAGACCCGCGGGTCGCCGGCGAAGTCGGCGGCGAAGCGCTCGGCGTTGCGCCCCTCGGCCAGGAGATCGAGCTCGGCGCGGGTGATGTCGGTGATCTCGGCCCCCAGGCGGGAGAGGTTGACCCTCCGGCGGATGGTCTTCGAGAAGCGGAGCAGGCGGGCCGCCAGCCGGACGGCCGCGAGATCGGTCTCCACCAGCACGTCGATCCCCGGCCGCAGCACCTTGACCACCACCTCCTCGCCGGTGGGCAGCCGGGCGGCGTGGACCTGGGCGAGCGAGGCGGCGCCGACCGGCTCGGGAGAGACCCAGGCGAAGACCGCGGAGAGCGGGCGCCCGAAGTCCTCCTCGATCTGGCGGACGATGTCCGCGAAGCGCTCCGGCGGCACCTCGTCCTGCAACCCGGCGAGCTCGCGGGTGATCTCCGGCGGCAGGATGTCCACCCGGGTGGAGAGGAACTGGCCGAGCTTGATGAGGACGCCCCCCATCCCGCCGGCGAGGGCGCGGTAGCGCCGGGCAATCTCCTGGTAGCGCACCAGGGGAGGCCGGCGGAACCTCCGCAGCCCCGGGACGTTGAGGACCACGTCCCACCAGACGACCTGCAGGAAGACGCGGGTGACGAAGCGGCGCACTTTGCGGTAGCGCCGGAAATCGATCCCCGCGGGCATGGGGCTTACGATACACCGTTGTGACAAGATCCCTCTCCGTCATGGCCGACGCGACCGCGCAGAAACCCGAGCCCGACGGACTGACCTTCCGGCCGTTCTCCTCGCTTCCCGACTACGCGGCCTGCGTCGAGCTCCAGCGGGCGACGTGGGGGCGCGAGTTCTCCGACGTCGTCCCTCTGAGCATCCTCAAGATCACCCAGAAGGCGGGCGGGATCGCCGCCGGCGCCTTCTCCCCCGACGGCCTCCTGCTCGGCTTCGTCTACGGCCTGGCCGGCTTTGCCGGCTGCCGGCCGTTCCACTGGTCCCACATGCTGGCGGTCGATCCCCCGGCGCGGGACCTCGGGCTCGGCACCCGGCTCAAGCTCTACCAGCGCGAGCTCCTCCTGCCGCTGGGCGTCGAGGAGGTCCGCTGGACCTTCGATCCGCTGGAGGCGCGCAACGCGCACCTCAACTTCAACCACCTCGGGGCCGAGGTCGCCGAGTACGTCGAGGACATGTACGAGGGGGAGGAGGGGAGCGAGCTCTTCGCGGGGATCGGCACCGACCGCTTCATCCTCTCCTGGAAGATCGCGGGCGAGCGGGTGGCGAGCGCCCTCGACGGCGGCCGGGCCGGCGCCGAGACCCCGTTCCGCGAGGCGCCGGTTGCCAACCCCGGGGGGGCGACCCTCGAAGACCTCCCCGACGCCCCGCGGGTGCGGATCGAAATCCCGGAGAGCATCCAGGGTCTCAAGGCGGAGCGGCCGGACGCGGGGTCCGGCTGGCGCGAGTCCACCCGCCGGGCCTTCGAGAGCTACCTCGCGCGCGGGTACCGGGTGGAGGCGTTCTATCGGGATCGGGACGCGGGACATTGCTTCTACGGAATGGAACACGGAATGGAAAGGGACTGACACATGCTGCGGATCGAAAGCCTCACCCTGCGCGAGATCACCCTGACGCTGAAGGAGCCGTTCCAGATCTCCTCCGGCACCGCCAGCGAGCGGCGCATCCTGCTCGTCGAGCTCGAGGGCGCCGACGGCCTGGTGGGCTGGGGCGAGTGCACGGCGGGCGAGCTGCCCAACTACGGACCGGAGACGATCGACACCGCCTGGCATGCCATCCGCGAGTGGGTGGCCCCGCGGGTGCTGGGCCAGGACTTCGCCGGCCCCGAGGAGATCCACCCGGCGCTCGACGCCAACTTCCGCGGCCACAACATGGCGAAGGCGGCGATCGAGATGGGCGCCTGGGAGCTGGCGGCGCGGAGCGAGGGGATCCCGCTGTCGAAGAAGCTGGGCGGCACCCGCGACCGCATCCGCGTCGGCATCTCGCTCGGCATCCAGAAGAGCCCGCAGGCGCTGGTGGAGAAGGCCCGGGCGGCGCTCGAGCGCGGCTACCGCAAGGTCAAGATCAAGATCAAGCCGGGCGCCGACGTCGACTACCTCCGCGCCGTGCGCGACGCCCTCGGCTCCGAGGCGCCGCTGATGGCCGACGCCAACAACGCCTACACCCTGGAGACGGCGGAGAGCCTGCTGCCGCTCGACGAGCTCGGGCTGATGATGATCGAGCAGCCGCTCGCCTGGGACGACCTGCTCCGCCACGCCGAGCTCCAGAAGCGGCTGAAGACGCCGATCTGCCTCGACGAATCGATCACCAGCGTCGACCGCGCGGCCGACATGATCGCGCTGGGCTCCGGGCGGATCGTCAACATCAAGCCCGGCCGGGTGGGCGGTTTCCGGCAGTCGATCGCCATCCACGACCTCTGCGCGGCGCACGGCGTCCCGGTCTGGTGCGGCGGCATGCTGGAGAGCGGCGTCGGGCGCGCCCACAACGTCGCCCTCGCCTCGCTGCCGAACTTCACGATCCCGGGAGACGTCTCGCCGAGCGAGCGCTACTGGGAGGAGGACATCGTGATCCCGGAGTGGACCATGGACCGCGAGGGGTGGATCGAGGTCCCCATCGACCAGACCGGCATGGGCGTGCGGGTGGACCGCGACCGCCTCGAGGAGCTGACGGTGCGCAGCGAGGTGCTACGGGTTCAGTAGCCGCCGGCTCCGCCGGAGCGCCGCGAAACCCAACACCAGCAGGGCTCCCACCCCCACGACCCAGGCCCACGCCGGTACCTCCCACCCCTTCCGCCCGCCGGGCAGCGGCACCAGGTCGCCGTCTCCCAGCACGACGATGCCGGCCCAGGCGGCGGCCGGAGCGCCGCCGGCGATCAGGTCGCGCTGGGCGGCCTGGAGGGCGGCGGCGACGCTCGTTCCCTTCCCGAGGTGGCGGTAGAAGCGGGCGAAGAAGTCGGCGGTCTCGTCGTCGCGCAGCCGCCAGAGGCTGGCGACCACGGTGTGGGCGCCCGCCTGGAAGAAGGCGCGGGCGAGGCTCATCACCCCTTCGCCGCGCAGCAGGGCTCCGGTGTTGCTGCTGCACGCGGAGAGCACCACGACCCGGCCGTCGAGATCGAGGTCGACGATCTCCCGGATCTGCAACAGGCCGTCCTGGTTGGGAGCGCCGGGGGCGAGCAGCACGCCCGAGCGGTCGGGGTTCGCCTCGTCGGTCACCGCGTGGGTGGCGAAGTGGAGGATTCCGAACTGCAGCAGGGGGGTGCTCTTCAGATAGGCCTCGGAGGCGTCCGCTCCCAGCCGGCGGACGCTGCCGCCGCCGAGGGCGCGCACCACGGCGCGGCTCTCCTGCCGGGCGTAGGGGAGCGGCCCCAGGCGGATGCCGGCGGCGAAGGCGGCCGCGGCGGCGCGGTCGGTTGCCGCGGGGGCCGCGGGGACCGCGGGCTTTTCCCTGCCCGGCAGGGGCGGATCGGCCAGGGCGAGCGCCGGGATGGGGGCTGGAGCGGGCCGCCGCCCCTTCCAGCTCAGCCAGAGGGTGGCCGAAGGGACCTCGGTCAGCTCGTAGCGGGCGGCGAGCGGCGGCGTCTTGGGGGACGGTCGAAGGGCGGCGAACGGGAGCTGGTGGAGGGCGTCGTCCGGCACCAGGACCAGCCGGCGGACGCCCGGCGGCAGCTCGGCCAGGGGCTTCCCGAGCAGGCGCCGGTAGAGGCTGGCGCCGGGGACGGCGTCCGCGCCGTCCCGGCGGTCGAAGGTGCCGTTGAGTAGGCGGACGGCCGGCCGCAGCTCGCCGCGGCCGGGCAGGCGGTAGGCGCGGGTGCCGCCGCGCGTCGTCACCAGCAGCCAGGAGCCGCCGGCGGGATCCCCCGCTCGTCCTCCCAGGAGGAGATCTGGAAAGAGAGCAGGGCCTCGTCGGGGCCGAGCGCCTGGCGCACCCGCGCCAGGGTGGCGAAGTCGGCACGGCGGGAGGCATCGAGGGCCGGGGCGAGCTGGTTGCGCAGGTCCGCCTCCTGGATCTCGAGCCGCTCCAGCTCCCGGCTGGCGGCGGCGCGCTCGGCGGCCGGCAGGGCGGGATCGAGCAGGCGGCGCTGCACGGTCGAGATCCCCTCCAGCGCCGCGCCCCGCTTCCGCCGCAGGGGGATCGCGGCAGCGGGCACGGCGTGGGCCGTCTCCAGCGTGTCGATCAAGGTGCGCGCCCGCAGGCGCTCGGCGATCTGGAAGGCCTGCTCGAGGTCCTCCGGCTTCCCCTCCTTCAGGCCGGCGTCGAGCAGCCGGCCGGAGAGCCAGTAATAGTCCTCGGACCAGGTGGAGAACGCCTCGGCCCGGCCGGCCGATCCGGCCTGTAGATCCCGTAGCGCCTCGATGGCGTCGAGCGCCGAGCGCGCGTCCTCGACGGCCCGTCTCGCCGACCAGCTCACCCGCATCTGCTCGCGCCAGGCATAGGCCACGGACCAGGGGTCCCGCGCCTGGCGGGCGAGCCGGAGGGACCGGTCGATCGCTTCCTGCGCCCCGCGCGGATCGGTGGTGGAGAGCAGGCGGGCGAGACCGTTGAGACAGTAGCTCTGGTCGGCCGCCGTAGCCGCGGCGGACAGGCAGGCGTCGAACTCGTGCCGTGCCGCCTCGCCGTTCGACAGGGCTCCGAGCATCCAGTGCGCCCTGACCAGGATGTTTCCGTTCTGGGTGGCCGTCGCGGGGCCTAGCGCCTGCCCGGCCAGACGAGCCGCCTCCCGCCGGCCCTCGTCGCTGGGCAGCTCGGCGGTCTGGTCCAGCACCGCGCGGGCCATGCCGTAACGGGCGGTGGCCTCGGTGAAGAGGTCCTGGTTCGCCGTGGCGAGATCCGACAGGCGCCGGAAAGCTTCGAGACCTTCCGGATAGCGGCCGAGATCGAGATCCAGGTTGGCCAGCGCCAGCAGACACTCCCTCTGGGGGGGATAGCGGCGGCTGGAGAACAGCGCGGGCTCCGCCTGGCGCAGCAGGAGGTAGGCCCCCTCCAGGTCCTGGCCGGTGCCCCAGAGATACCGGGCCTTGAGGACTCGGGCTCGCGCGATCAGCTCGGGATCGCCGGAGCCCTGAGCGACTCGAAGGGCTCGCTCCACCTGGGCTCCGGCCTCGTCGACTCTCCCGGCGTTGAACAGCAGCCGATAGAGGTTTACACGGGCAAACACCTCCCCCTTGGCGTCGCCTCGGGAAGTGAAGGTCGCCGCCACGCGGAAGAGCTCCTCCGTCGCGTTCGCATCCCGGTACTTCAAATAGAAGCGGGGCCACGGGCTTCCCGGATGCCGCCGCAACAGCTCCTGGAGCTTCGCCCGCGCCCTGTCCATCTGCTTGAGAAGCGTGCCGGTCTGGTCGAAGCACTGGGCCGTCTCTTCGCCTTCCGGCTGCGCCGCCGCGAGCTGCTCGCAGCGATCGAAGCTGGGGAGAGCCGGGGGAGCCGCGCCGGCGTGAGCGGCGGCCGCCAGGGCGACGAAACACAGCAGGGCGCGAAGCATCCGGGAAAGTTTACCGCACCGCGGCAAGGTCCAGGCTTCCGTGGAAGCCGCCTCAAAACAGGACGAGCGGCTCCGTAGAGCCGCTCGTCCCGGACCGCGATGAGGAGGGGGTCAGGCGCCCGGGCCGGGGTCGCCTCCCGGAGGGGCCGTGCAGCAGCTGTTGTCAACCTTCTTGTCGTCCGCCGGCTGAGGGGTGGGGGTGGTCGTCGGCGCGGTCGTATTCAGCGTATCGCTCATGATGATCTCCTCATTGATTCCATGTTTGGTTATTGGGTTCAAAGATCGGGTTCGGTTCGCTTCGTTTCATCCCTACAGTCCTTGGAACGAACCCGATGTCCCGATCCCCTCACCCTGCGCTGATTACGTCCTGGATCGGTGAATGTTTCTCCCGGTTTCCATCGAAGCGATCGGTTGACTGAGAGGAATGCGCGATCCCTCCACGGCTGAAAAGCCGGCGAGGGATCGCTGGCAAGATAAAGGTTACTGAAGCGGGGTGGTGAACGTCGGCGAGGTCTCGTGGGTGCCGTCGGCGCGGACCGCGTCGACCTGCCAGAGGAGCCGGGTGCCGGGCGGCAGCGAGGCGAGGGCGCTCGCCGGGACGCGGTACTCGGCGGCCGTCTGGCCCTTGGCGGTGGCCACGGTCCGCAGGTCCTCTGTGCTCACCTGCACGTCGTAGGCGGTGGCGCCCGGCAGCGGCGACCAGCGCAGCAGGGCGTTCTGGCGCGGCAGGGCGTTGCCTGCGGCGAGGAGCGAGCGGATGCCGTCGTGCCGGGCCTCGCGGTAGGCGGGCTCCTGGGGACCCAACCCGCCGGTGCGGTAGACGCCCACGGCGATCAGCAGGCCGGCGGCCAGGGCGGCGGCCGCGGCGAGCGGGCGCCAGCGGCCGAAGCGGCCCTGGATCACGTTCCCGGTCCTGCCGGGCGCCGGGGCGGCCTCCGCCCCCTGCTGGCGGTTCAGCTCGGCCGCCAGCCGCCAGTCCTCGGCGCAGGCGGCGCAGCGGGCGGTGTGCTCCACCACCTCCCGCATCGGCCCGGGAGGGAGCTCGCCCCGCACCGCCGACCAGATCGTCTCCGGAGAGGGGCAGCTCCGCGGGTCCGGAGCGGGGCCGGGAGCGGCGAACGCGGCGCGGAGGCTCGCGAGCTGCTGGTCGTCGTCCTGGCTCATCGTCGCACCTCTCTCTTCAAAGGATTTCCTCCGGTTCGCGGCCCGCTTCCCCGAGGCGGGAGGCGGGCTGGGTCAGGGAAGGAACGCGCCGGACCCCGCGATCCCCTCACCTGCGGGCAAATTATTGCTGGATTCCCTTTTCGCCCAGGCAGCCGCGCAGGTCGGACATCCCCCGGTAGACCAGGTTCTCCGCCTTCTTGGCGGTCCAGCCCATGAGCTTGCCCACCTCGGGGACGCTGTGCCCCTGGAGATTGAGGGTGACGGCGTGGCGGCGGGGGGCGACCATGCGGCCCAGGCAGTCGCGGATGGCCCGGCCGGCCTCGCGGCCGGCCGAGGCGCGCTCGGGGTCGGGGGTGGGGGCGGCCGGGTCGTAGGCGACCGGCTCCTCCTCGCCGCCGCCGCCGGCGAGCGAGAACCTCCTGGCGCCGGCGCAGGCGCCGGATCTCGTCGATCATGGCGCTGTAGGCCGCCTTCTTGAGGTAGAAGGGGGAGAACTCGGCGGCGCCTTCCTTCTTCTTCTGGATCTCTATCACCCGCATCAGCGCCACCTGCACCAGGTCGTCCGCGCGATCCGCCATCCAGCGCGGGCAGACGCGGTCGACGGCGCGCGCCAGGTCCCGGTGGAGCTGCGCGTAGTCCATCGAGCCCGATGGGTTTTTCTGTTCGCTGTCCGTGATCATCTCTGAGATCGCGATCGCTCCACCGGATCGGGGACTAGCCTACATCAAGGGCCCCGAGGACCTGAAGATGCCCGGGGGGAGCGTCCGTCCGTGCCTCCCGGAGCCATGAATCGCGCCGCGATGTGACGACCGTGTGACAACCGTGGAATCGATGTCACGGGAGGTGTCCCGCTCTCACGCCGTCGTGCCACTTAGGGAACGAAGCACTTGATTTTGTTGCGCCGCGCGACGCGGCAATCTTTTATGGGGGAAAAACGATGCACAGCGTAAGCTCTGGCGGTGACGTCAACTACGAGTACCTCATCCTCGGCGCCGGCCCGGCGGGTCTGCAGATGGGCCACCACCTCTCTCGCGCCGGACACAGCTACCTGATCCTCGAAGCCGGCGACGCTCCCGGCACCTTCTTCAAGCAGTTTCCCCGTCATCGCACCCTGATCTCCAACAACAAGGTCTACACGGGCTCCGACGATCCGGAGGTCAACCTCCGGTTCGACTGGAACTCGCTGCTCGACGACGACGGCAAGGGCGAGCTCCGCTTCACCGAGTACAGCAAGGCCTACTTCCCGCCGGCCGACCAGTTCGTCCGCTACCTCGGCGACTACGCCGAGTTCTACGGGCTCAACGTGCGCGTCAACACCCGCATCCTGCGGGTCGAGAAGCCGCACGCCAGCCAGTTCCGGCTCACCGACGAGCAGGGGAACGTCTTCTCCTGCCGGCGGCTGATCGTGGCGACCGGCGTCAGCAAGCCCTACGTGCCGCCGATCGCCGGCATCGAGCTGGCGGAGAACTACGTCGACGTCTCGGTCGACCCGGAGGACTTCGTCAACCAGCGCGTGCTGATCCTCGGCAAGGCGAACTCGGCGATGGAGACGGCCGACAACCTGATCCCCACGGCGTCGCTGATCCACGTCGCCAGCCCCAACCCGCTCAAGCTCGCCTGGAAGACCCACTACGTCGGCCACCTGCGGGCGGTCAACAACAACTTCCTCGACACCTACCAGTTGAAGATGGGCAACGCGGTGCTCGACTGCACGGTCGAGCGCGTCGAGCGGCGCGACGGCCAGCTCGTGGTCTCCGTGCGCTACAGCCACGCCCACGGCGAGGTCGAGGAGATCGCCTACGACCGGGTGATCGTCTGCACCGGCTTCCGCTTCGACGATTCGATCTTCGCCGAAGAGTGCCGGCCGGAGCTGGTGCACAACAACCGCTTCCCCGCGCAGACCCCCGAGTGGGAGTCGATCAACGTCCCCGGCCTCTACTTCGCCGGCACGCTGACCCAGGCGAACGATTTCAAGAAGCACACCTCCGGCTTCATCCACGGCTTCCGCTACAACGTGCGCGCTCTGTTCCGCATGCTGGAGAAGAAGCACCACCACCAGGAGTGGCCGGCGAGCCGCGAGATCGAGCCGACCCCCGAGGGGCTGGTCGACGCCACCTTCGCCCGCCTCAACCGCTGCTCGGCGATGTGGCAGCAGTTCGGCTACTTCCACGACGTGATCGTGGTCGACGAGGGCTGGGACCGCGCCGTCCACTACGAGGAGATGCCGCTCGCCTACATCCACCAGAGCGAGATCGGCCAGTGCAACCACTACTACACGATCACCCTGGAGTTCGGCAAGATCGAGGGCGATCCGTTCGCCATCGTGCGCAACCCCGAGCCGGGCAAGGCGGAGGAGAGCGTCTTCCTGCACCCGGTGATCCGCCGATGGTCGGGCCGCCAGCTGGTCTCCGAGAAGCACCTGCTCGAGGACCTCTTCGGCGAGTGGACGAAGCCGGAGGCCCACATCGCCCCGCTGCGCTACTTCTTCATGGAGCAGCTCCTGGAGACCGTCGACCTCGCCAGCGCGGACGACCTGGACCTGGAGATGGAGCAGACCCAGCCCCAGCGCCTGCTGCGGATCGTCTGATCGCGGCCTGAACACCGCTGGTTCCCCTCGAGCGCGCACGCCTTTGCCGGCGTGCGCGCTTTGTGTTTATGGATCTTGGAGCGTCCGTGGCCGCCGCCCGGGATTGAAATCCCGGGCGGCGAGGCGACCTTCCTGTTTCCCCGTCCCCTACCCTGCCTTAGGCGACACGTCCACCACCAGCCCGGTCTGCAACCGGCTCTCGATCTCGGGGGTGGGGGCGAGCTGGACCTCGATCAGCACCATCTGCGAGGCGGCGTCCACCTCGGGGGCGATGCGCAGGAGGGTGCCGGGGAGCTGGAAGCCTTGGGCGCGGACGGTCACCGCCACCGGGTCGCCCACCTTGAGCCGCCGCGCCTCCTCGGGCGGCACGGCGGCGCGCACCAGCAGGTCCCCGGCGCTGATCAGGCGCACCAGCGGGCTGCCGGGACCCACCACCGCTCCGGGATCGGCGAAGCGCGCCGCCACCCGGCCGTCGAAGGGGGCGCGGATCTCGTTGTGGGAGAGGGTGGTCTCGAGCTGCCGGACCCGGGCCGCCTGCTCGGCGGCGTGCGAGCGGGCGACCTCGTAGGCCGACTGCGCCGTCTTGGCCTGCAATGCCGCCTGCGCGAGATCCTCCTTGGAGAAGAAATCGGGGTTCTTCTGCCGCCGCTCGTTGCGCGCCTGGGCCTCCGCCAGCTCGGCCGCCGCCCGGCGCTCCTCGGCCTGGGAGCCCTGCAACACCGAGCGGGCCATCTCCAGGTCCTGCGCCGCGAGGCTGGTGTCGAGGGTCGCGATGGGGTCCCCCTTGCGCACCCGGTCCCCGATCGAGACCCGCATCGACTGCAGGCGCCCCTGGGAATCCGCCTTCACGTCCACCGATTCGCGGGTGACCACGACGCCGATCCAGCCGGCGCGGGCGGGCGCGGCCGTTTGGGCGGGCCTCGACGCGGGCGCCGCCACGGCGACCGGCTTCGCCGCCGGGACTGCCGCCGCCGCCTTGACGTCCCGGTGACCGCAGCCGGTGGTTGCCATCAGCGCGGTCAGCGGAACGGCAAGAAGGAGGAGCGGGGAGAGCGGGCGATCGAGCATTCAGACATCTTATCCCTGACCGGCCCACCCCTTGCATCCCCGCCTTTCGCCTCCGGCATGGAGGCGGGGAGGTTGAAGAGATGCCGCGTGAGAAGGTCCTGGCCCTGATCCTGGCCGGTGGCGAAGGGGGGCGCCTGGAGGTGCTGACCCGCCAGCGGGCGAAGCCGGCGATGCCGTTCGCCGGAGTGTACCGCCTGATCGATTTCGCCCTCAGCAACTGCCTGCACAGCGGGCTCTCGGACGTCTGGGTGATCGAGCAGTACGAGCTGCACTCGCTCAACGAGCACCTGTCGAACGGCCGCCCCTGGGACCTCGACCGCACCTACGGCGGCCTCCAGGTCCTGCCGCCCAACCAGAGCAAGCATGGCGAGGAGGAGGGGGGCTTCGCCGAAGGGAACGCCGACGCCATCTACCGCCAGCGCTCGCTGATCCGCGAATTCGACCCCGACGTCCTCCTCGTGCTCAGCGCCGACCATCTCTACAAGCTCGACTACGGCCGCCTGCTCGACCGCCACCGGGAGCTGCGGGCCGATCTGACCCTGGTCTCCACCCGGGTGCCGCGCGAGGAGGCGAGCCGCTTCGGCGTCATCGAGGTGGACGGCGAGGGGCGGGTGACCGGCTTCGAGTACAAGCCCGAGACTCCGAAGGGCGATCTGGTGACCACCGAGGTCTTCGCCTACGACGCCCGCAAGCTCCTCGACACCCTGGAGCGGCTGGCGAAGGACAGTGGGGAGGGGAAAGGAGGGAAGGACGGCGAGGCGCCGCTCAAGGACTTCGGCGACCGTCTCCTCCCCCGGCTGGTGGAGGAGGGCCGGGTGTTCGACTTCCGGCACGAGGGATACTGGAAGGACGTGGGGACGGTCGGCAGCTACTGGCAGGCCCACATGGACCTCCTGGATCCTGAGCCGGCGCTGGCCCCGGACGCCGTGGACTGGCCCATCCTCACCACCGGCGCCCAGCGCCTGCCGGCCCGCATCGAGGCGGAGGCGAGGATCGCCGGCAGCCTGATCGCGCCCGGCTGCCGCGTCGCCGGCCGGGTGGAGCGCTCGGTGCTCTCGCCCGGGGTGGTGGTGGAGCGCGGCGCCGAGGTGCGCGACTCGATCCTCCTCCACGACGCGATCGTCCGCGCCGGCGCCCGGGTGGAGCGCGCCATCCTCGACGCCGGGGTCGAGGTGGGGGAGGGAGCGAAGATCGGCGAGGCGGGCCGGGACCTGGCGCTGGTGGGTCAGCGGATCAGGATCGCGGCCGGGGACCGGGTTCCGCCGGGAGCGCGAGTGGAGCCCGAGGCGAAAGCCGGCGAAGGCTGACGCGGAGCGCGCGAAGGCTGGCGCACAACGCGCGAAGGCTGGCGCAGACCGCGTGAAGCTTCGCGCAGACCGTGTGAAGGTTGGCGCCGACTGCGTGAAGCTTGGCACAGACCGCGTGAAGGCTGGCGCGGACTGCGTGAAGGTTCGCGGTGAGCGCGTGAAGCTTGGCGCGGACCGCGTGAAGCTTGGCGGAGTCCTTAGGCGCCAGCCCGTCAGGGCGGCCTTCCCGGGCTCACTGTAGAGGACTGCTGGGTATTTCTGTCTTACGATAGGGACCTTGCCGTCGTAGAGTCATGCCTGTGAGCCCCCGCAAGAATACCCCGCCCGTCACCTTCGAGACCGTCCGTGACCTCGCGCTCGCGCTGCCCGGGGTGGAGGAGGGGACATCCTACGGCACGCCCGGCTTCCGGGTGGGCGGGAAGCTCTTCGCCCGGATGTGGGAGGACGGCGGGACGCTGGTGCTCAAGATCGGCTTCGACGCCCGCGAGATCCTGATGCAGGCGGCTCCGGAGACCTTCTACATCACCGACCACTACGCCGGCTATCCGTCGGTGCTGGTGCGGCTCGCCGCCATCTCCGCCGGCGATCTCGCCGAGGTGATCGAGGACGCGTGGCGGTTCAACGCGCCCAAGCGGCTCGCCGCCGCCCGCGCGGGCAAGCCTCTCCCCTGAAAACGGAAACGGCCGTGGAACGAATCCCACGGCCGCCGGTTTTCCCGAGGTTGCGGTCGCGCTTCAGGCCACGGCGGCCACGTAGCGCTCGGTTCTCAGGCTGGTCAGGTAGTCGAGCTGGGAGGGCAGGGCGGCCACCATCCGCTCGGTGCGCTCGCGCAGGGCCCGGAAGGCGAGGCGGGCGTTGCCGTCGTCCATGTGGTCGAGCGCCGGCAGGCTGCGCTGGGGCTTGTAGTTGAGCCCGAGCAGCATCACCGAGTAGGAGTAGGACTCGAAGCCGTGATAGGCCGGATTGATGTTCTTGGCGTTGGGCAGCCGGTGCTTCCAGACGTCGAGCCGGTCGCGCAGGTCCCCCGGGATGGCGGAGTGCTTGGTGGCGCGCCAGAACTCGGTGTCCGTCCGCTCGGTGGTGCAGTAGTGGAGGACCAGGAAGTCGCGCACGCCGTCCATCCCCTCGGCGACCACCCGGTTGTAGCTGCGCACCATCTCCTCGTCGATGGCGTCGCCGGGCAGATGGCTGACCAGCTCCTCGATGCCGTGCTGGATGAAGAAGATGCCGGTCGACTCGAGCGGCTCGACGAAGCCGCTGGAGAGGCCGATGGCGACGCAGTTCTTCACCCAGGAGTTGCGGCAGCGGCCGACCCGGATCTTGATGTGGTTGGCCCGCAGGCCCTCGGCGGCGGGGCCGAGGTGGCGGCGGAACTCCAGCTCGGCGTCCTCCTGGGAGGTGAAGGCGCTGGAGTAGACGTAGCCGGTGCCGGTGCGCCCATAGAGCGGGATGTTCCACACCCAGCCGTTGGTGAGGGCGGTGGCGGTGGTGTAGGGGTTGATGCCCTCCGCCTCGATGTCGGTGGGCACCTGCAGCGCGATGGCGCGGTCGCAGAGCAGCGAGTCGGCGAAGGAGATGAAGGGCTCGTTGAGGGCCTGATTGATCAGCAGGCCGCGGAAGCCGGTGCAGTCGACGAAGAGCTCGCCGTGGATTTGTCCGTGCGACTGGGTGACGACGTGATCGATGCCGCCGTCCTCCCGCAGCTTGACCTCGTTGACCTCGTCGACGATCTGGCGCACGCCGCGGCTGGTGGCGTACTGCTTGAGGAACCCGGCGAGGAGGCTGGCGTCGAATTGATAGGCGTAAGGGTATTGAACCTTGTGATCGGAGAGGAAGCTGTTCTTCGGCTTGCGTCCGCCGGCGAAGATGTCCTGCACCTTGTCGTCGAAGACCCGGCCGTCGAAGAACCTGGGGGATCGCTTGGCTTCACAGAGGGCGGGGATGCTGAAGCAGGCCTGGTCGAAGGGCTCGTCGTGCTGTTTGAGCTTGAGCCACCACTCGCCCATGTTGTAGCCGTCGACGGTCTCGTAGCGCTGGAAGGGGTGGTAGAAGTGGGCGCCGTCGGCGCGCCAGTTGGCGAACTTGATGCCGAGCTTGTAGGTGGCGTTGCAGCTCGGCATCCAGTCCTGCTCGTCGAGGCCGAGGAAGTCGAAGAAGAGCTTGATGGTGCTGAAGGTGGCCTCGCCGACGCCGACCGAGCGGATGGTGGCCGACTCGATGAGGGTGACGTTGATGCTGGGCGCGGCCTTCTTCAGATACGCCGCGGTCATCCAGCCGGCGGTACCACCCCCTACGATAACGACACTTTTCGCCATGATGTGCCTCCCCCCAAAAAGAAAACATTGAAGATGAGGAAGACCTGCCCCGAGAGCGGTCTGCCTCCCCCCACCGAAATGGTGACGTCAGCGTAAGAGTGCTCGCCACCGGATAAAACGGGACAGGGGACGGCTACCGCTATAATGAGGATCAACACGCCCAGGCCGGCGTTGCGGCTTCGAGGAGGTTCGAGATCCCAGAGTCATTCCCCATCGCGCTGCTGGCGGGCTTCGACGGCGAGACGGTCGAGGCCTGTCTGCGGCAGCTCGGTCCGGAGCTGCACCTGCTGGTGGCCGGCTCCGAGGCGGAGGCCCTGCGCCTGCTCGGCGGCCAGCCGGTCGCCGTGCTGGCCGTGGGCGCCGGCCTCGCCGCCGGGCGCGCCGTGCGGCTGATCGAGGAGGCGGAGACCGCCCCGGACGCCGGGCGGCGGGCCAACCTGGTGCTCGCCGGCGGACCCGATCCCGGCCTGTTCCAGGACCTGATCGACCGCGACCGCGTCTTCTATCTCAGCCAGGAGCCGGTGCCGGCCGGAGACCTGATCGCCTTGCTGCGCAGTGCCGCCGACCGCTGGCGCTCGGCGGAGCGGCAGGGCAACGACGAGGAGCGGCGGCGGACCCTGTTCGCCCGCCGGCTGCTGGCGGCGACCCAGGCGATCTCCTCCCAGCGCCAGCCGGCCGGGGTGGTCCGGGCGGCGGCCGAGGCGGTGGAGGACGTGGCGGCGGCCGAGCGCGGCTACTGCCTGCTCTACGATCCGGCGACCGAGACGCTCTGGGAGCCGCCGCGCGACGCCGACCTCGAGGAGGAGCGCCGGGAGAGCGCCGCGGTGGGCCTGGTCAGCTTCGTCCTGCGCACCGGCCGGCCGCTGGCGATCGAGCGGATCGGCGCCGATCCGCGCTTCGACCGCGAGGCGGACGATCCCAAGGCGGCCGGGGACGAGCGGTTCGCCGCCGTGCCGGTGCTGGGGCTGGACGGCCGCATCTTCGCCGTGCTCGCCGCCGTGCGCCAGGGCGCGGAGCGGGCGTTCGACGACGAGGACCTGAAGGAGCTCACCCTGCTGGCCGAGCAGGCGGCCCCCACCTTCGCCCAGCTCGGGCTGGCCGAGGGGTCCACCGACGGCCTGCCCGCGGTGACGCTGTTCCGTGAGGAGGCGGTGGAGCATCACAACGTGGGCTTCCGCGGCGAGGGGGACCTGCTGCGGGTCGATCCGGGCTGGATGCGCTGGACCTACCGCCTGCTGATCGTGGTGCTGGCGGCCGGCCTGCTGTTCACCCTGGTGGCGCGCATCCGCGAGTACGCCGAGGGGCCGGCGGTGGTGCGCCTGGGCGGGCGCAGCGATCTGACCGCCAGCACCGACGGCACGGTGAGCCAGGTCGCGGTCTCCCCCGGCGACCGGGTGGAGGCCGGGCGGCTGCTGGTGCGCTTCTACGGCGCCCGCGAGGCCGCCGAGCTGGCGCGGCTCGATCACGAGTTCGAGCTGCAACTGCTCAACCGCCTGCGCGATCCGGCGGACGCCGGGGCGCAGCAGGCGCTGATCACCCTGCGCGCCGAGCGGGAGCTGGCGCGGTCCAACCTGGCCGAGCGCGAGCTGCGGGCGCCGGCGGCCGGCGTGGTGGGCGACGTGCGGGTGCGCGCCGGCCAGCACATCGCGCCGGGGCAGTCGCTGCTCACCGTCGTCCGCGGCGAGAGCCGGCCGGTGGTCGTCGCCTTCCTGCCGGGCGAGTACGGGCCGCTGCTCAAGCCGGGCATGCCGCTGCGCCTGGAGATCCAGGGCTACCGCTACGCCTACCAGCACCTGGTGGTCGACGCGGTGGAGGGCCAGGTGATGGGGCCCACCGAGGCCCGGCGCTACCTGGGGGAGGGGATCGGCGACGCGGTGCAGCTCCCCGGTCCGGTGGTGAAGGTCGAGGCCCACCTCGCCTCCGGCAGCTTCGAGGCGGAGGGGAAGGTGCGCCGGTTCCACGACGGCATGCTGGCGCGGGCCGAGGTGCGCATCCGCTCGGAGCGGGTGCTGGTGGCGCTGATCCCGGCGCTGAAGGCCTTCTTCGAATCCTGGGAGGCCGCCTGATGGCGAAGCCCGAGCCGCGGCCTTCCCCCGAGTCCCCGGAGACGGCGTCCGCCCCGCCGCCGGAGCCGCTCCACGCGCGCTTCCCGGCGCTCGAGAAGCTGGCCTTCACCCGCCGGCGGCAGCGGGTGCCGTTCGTCCAGCAGAACACGGCCAGCGACTGCGGTGCCGCCAGCCTCACCATGGTGCTCGCCTACCACGGCAAGCACCTGCGGCTCGACGACGTGCGCAAGGTCACCGGCTTCGGGCGCGACGGCGCGGACGCCCTGTCGATCCTCTCGGCGGCGCGGGTCTTCGGCCTGCGCGGCCGCGGCGTCAAGGTGGAGGAGATCGACGACCTCAAGTACCTGCCGGCGGGGTCGATCCTGCACTGGCAGTTCAACCACTTCCTGGTCTTCGAGCGGCTGACCGCGGAGGGGGCCGAACTGGTCGATCCGGCGGGGGGGCGGCGGAAGGTGGGCCGCGACGAGCTGGGCCGCTCGTTCACCGGCGTCGCGATGACCTTCGAGCAGGGGGAGGACTTCGAGCCGCAGGAGGGGGAGCCCCGCCGCTGGGGGCGGTTCCTCAAGCTGCTGCGCGAGCATTCGGCGGTGCTCCAGCGCGTCGTCGTCACCTCGGCGATGGTGCAGCTCTTCGCCCTCGCGGTGCCGCTGCTGCTCGGCAGCCTGGTCGACCGGGTGATCCCGCGCGGCGACGTCCAGCTCCTCGGGGTGCTGGCGGGGGGGCTGGCGGCGATCGTCGGCTTCAGCTTCCTCTCCTCGCTGCTGCGCTCGTTCCTGCTGCTCTACATGCGCACCCACCTCGACGCGCGGATGACCCTCGACTTCCTCGACCATCTGGTCGACCTGCCCTACGCCTTCTTCCAGCAGCGCTCGGCGGGCGACCTGATCATGCGCATGGGCAGCAACGCCACGGTGCGCGAGATCCTGACCTCCGGCGCCCTCTCCGGCGTGCTCGACGGCCTGATGGTGACCCTCTACCTGGTGCTGCTGCTGGTGGCCAGCCCGACCATGGGGCTGCTGGTGCTGCTGCTGGGCGCCATCCGCGTCGGCCTCTTCCTGTTCACCCGCAAGCGGACGCGCGACCTGATGTCGCGCTCCTTGCAGACCGAGGCGCGCTCGCAGAGCTACCAGGTGAACCTGCTGGCCGGCATCGAGACGCTGAAAGCGGCGGGCGCCGAGCACCGGTCGGTGGAGCAGTGGTCGCACCTCTACGTGGACGTGCTCAACGTCTCGCTCGCCCGCGGCCGCTTGCAGGCGTTCGTCGACTCGACCCTCTCCGCCCTGGCGACCGCCTCGCCGCTGGTGATCCTGGTCTGGGGGGGCCTCCAGGTGCTGCAGGGGAACCTCACCCTGGGCACCATGCTGGCGTTGAACGCCCTGGCGGCCGGGTTCCTCACCCCGCTGTCGACGCTGATCACCAACGCCTTCCAGTTCCAGCTCCTCGGCAGCTACATGGACCGGCTGGAGGACGTGCTGGAGACCCCGCGCGAGCAGGACCCGGCGACGGTCAAGCCGGCGCCGCGCCTCAAGGGAGGGATCCGGCTGGAGAACGTCAGCTTCCGCTACGGCCCGGTGTCGACGCTGGCGGTGCGGGAGGTGACGGTGGACATCCCGCCCGGCCGCTTCGTCGCCCTGGTGGGGCGGTCGGGAGCGGGGAAGTCCACCCTGGCGAGCCTGCTGGTGGGGCTCTACCCGCCGAGCGAGGGGCGCATCCTGTTCGACGGCAACGATCTGGCGGAGCTGGAGTTCCGCTCGGTTCGCCGCCAGGTCGGGGTGGTCCCCCAGCATCCCTACCTCTTCGGCACCAGCATCCGGGGCAACGTCACCCTCTCGGACCCCTCGCTGCCGCTGTCGCGGGCGGTGGAGGCGGCGAAGCTCGCCCACATCCACGACGACGTGATGGTGATGCCGATGGGGTACGAGACGATCCTCGCCGACGGCGGCGCCTCGCTCTCGGGAGGGCAGCGCCAGCGCCTGGCCCTCGCCCGCGCGCTGGTCCACCGGCCGGCGATCCTGCTGCTCGACGAGGCGACGAGCGCCCTCGACACCCGCACCGAGCGGGAGATCCAGCACGAGCTGGCCGGCCTGCGGTCCACCCGCATCGTCATCGCCCACCGCCTGAGCACCATCCGCGACGCCGACCTGATCCTGGTGATGGACGACGGCCGCCTGGTCGAACAGGGGCGCCACGACGAGCTCGTCGCGCTGGGCGGCGTCTACGCCAGCCTGGTGGCCGCCCAGATGGAAAAAGAGAAGCTCCAGGCCGCCGAGGTGTAGGGGCGGCTCGCATTCATTGCGTTTTAGCACCTGAGAGTTTGGGGGAGGGTTGCTCCGGCCGGCCGCGGCACGGTTGGGAAGGCCCGCTCCCGCCAACTTTCAAAAGGAGATCGCGATGCCTACAGTCGACGTGCAGCGGGCCTGGAGAGACGGCGAGTACTACCTCAGCCTCAGCGGTGAGCAGCGGGCGCTGATCCCGGCCAACCCGGCGGGATCGATCGAGTTCGCGAGCGGCGAGCTGACCTCGCACATCGGTGATGCCTGCACCAACACCCACCAGTCCTGGTGCTACAACAGCGCGTGCGCCACGCACTGCAGCTGCCTCTGTTGACGCCCTAGATCCGAAGTCCGGACGGGCCGGCCCGCCGCGGGGACGGTCCGTCCAATCCCGGAACACTGCATGCCGACACCCGCCGATCCCTGCTGGTTCCAGGCCCTGACTCTCGACGAGCGGGCGGCGCTCCCCGTCCCGGTCGAGCGCTGGGACCCCGAGCTCGCCGCCCGCAGGCTCCAGCGCTGGCGCTCCCAGCCGCCGTTCGCCGACCCTGCCCTCTTCGCGCTCCGCCTGGCCGCGGACGGTCTGGCCGAGGAGCGCCTCCTCCGTCTGCTGGGCGAGCCGCCCGCGGCGCTGGCCGCGCGCTGCCCGGAGGCTCCGGACTGGCTGGAGGATCTCGAGCAGGCGCTGGCGGGTCCCGCGGGCCCCTGGCCGGGGATGGAGCGGGAGCGCTCCGACTTCCTGGCGGCCGCCTCGCCGCTGCTCGCCTGGGGGTGCCGGCGGCTGGAGCGCGGCGCGGCGGCGCTGAAGGTGCTGGCGGAGAAGGACGGCCCCGGCGCGCCGTTCGACTCCACGGCCCCTGGAGCGCTGGCGGGGATCTTCTTCCCCCGCCTGCTGTTCCCGCTCAACCTCCTGCTCTCCCGGACCCTGGCGGTCGAGCTCCACATCGCCGGCCTGGAGGGGCGGCTCGCCGGCGAGACGCCGGAGGAGCGCTTCCGGAGCTTCCTCGCCCTCCTCTCCCCTCCGGAGGAGCTGCGGGCGCTGCTGGCGCGCTACCCGGTGCTCGCCCGCCAGCTCATCGTCTGCGTGCGGCAATGGGCGGATGCCTCGCTCGAGACCCTCGCCCGGCTCGCCGGCGACCGGCGGGAGATCCGCGCCCTCTTCTTCCCGGAGGCCCCCGATGCCGGCCCCGGCCGCCTCGCCGCGCTGGAGGGGACGGGGGGAGACCTCCACCGCGGCGGCCGCGCCGTGGCGGTCCTGGTCTTCGAGTCCGGGGAGCGCCTGGTCTACAAGCCCAAGCCGCTGGCGGTGGACGTCCACTTCCAGGAGCTGCTCGCCTGGGTAGATGCCCGCGGCGGTGCAGGGGATGGTACCGGGGATGCCGCGCCGTTCCGCCGGCTGCGGGTGCTCGACCGCGGCGCCTACGGCTGGCAGGAGCACGCCGCGCCGGCGGAGTGCGCCTCGCCGGCGGAGCTACGGCGCTTCTACCGCCGGACCGGCGGCCTGCTCGCCCTGCTCTATGCCCTGGAGGCGACCGACGTCCACATGGAGAACCTGATCGCGGCGGGGGAGCACCCGGTGCTGGTCGACCTCGAGAGCCTGTTCCACCTGAGGGCCGACCGGATGTCGTCCGGGATGCCGGGCGGTCGGGCCGGCGCCCCGGCGGAGCGCACCATGGGGCACTCGGTGCTGCGGGTCGGCCTGCTGCCGCAGCGCACCGACGCGGGGGGCGAGGAGGGGTACGACCTCTCGGGGCTGGGCGGGGCGGAGGGGCAGGTCAGCGCCCTGCCGCTGCCGTCCTGGGAGGGGGAGGGGACGGACGGCGTGCGCCTGGTCCGCCGCCGCCTGCGCGCCCCAGGCTCGCACAACCGGCCGCGCCTCTCGGGCGAGGAGGCGAGCGCCCTCGACCATGGGGAGGAGATCGTCGCCGGCTTCGCGGCGGTCCACCGCATCCTGGCGGACGGCCGGGAAGAGCTGCTGGCCCCGGGCGGTCCGGTCGCCCGCTTCGCGGACGACGAGGTGCGCGCCATCGTGCGGCCGACGATGAGCTACGCGCGGCTGCTCCAGGAGTCTTGCCACCCCCACGTGCTGCAGAACGGGCTGGAGCGCGACCGGCTCCTCGACCGGCTCTGGGAGGTGGCGGCGAAGAGCCCGCTGCTCAACGGCCTGATCCCCGCCGAGCAGCGCGACCTGCGGCGGGGGGACGTGCCGCTCTTCACCACCCGCCCGGGCTCGCGCGACCTCCGGGACGGCGAGGGGCGGTCCATCCCCGGCTTCGCCGATGAGCCCGCGCTCGACTCCGTCCGCCGCCGCGTCGCCGGGCTGGACGAGGCCGATCGGGTCCGGCAGGTCTGGTTCATCCGCGCCTCGCTCGCCACCCTGGCGCTCAACGGCGACGACGCCCGCCTGCCCCGCTACGAGGTCGTCCCGCCGCGGCGCAGCGCCGGCCGGGAGGAGCTGATCGCGGCGGCGCGCGCGGTGGGGGACCGGCTGGAGGCGCTCGCCGTGCGGGGGGAGGAGGACGTCTCCTGGATCGGCCTGACCATGGCCGGCTTCCACTGGTCGCTGGTGCCGATGGGCCCCGACCTCTACGCCGGCCTGACCGGCGTCGCCCTGTTCCTCGCCCAGCTCGGAGCGGTGACCGGGGAGGCGCGCTACTCGGAGCTCGCCGCCGCCGCCCTGGGCACCGCCCGCCGGCAGCTCGCGGGGTCCGCGGCGGGGGGAGAGGCCTTGCCGGCGATCGGGGCGTTCAGCGGCTGGGGAGGCGTGGTCTACGCCCTCATCCACCTCGCGGCGCTGTGGAACGACCCTGCCCTGCTCGACGAGGCCGAGGCGTACGCCGCCGGCCCGCTCTCCGGGCTGCTCGACGGGGACGAGCTGCTCGACCTGATGGGGGGCGCGGCCGGAGGGCTCGCCAGCCTGCTGGCCCTCCACGCGGTCCGCCCGTCGCCGCAGGCGCTGGCGCTGGCCGTCCGTTGCGGCGAGCATCTGCTGGCGAGGGCCGTCCCCCAGGAGGAGGGGGTCGGCTGGACCAACGGCGGCTCCGGCGACCGCCCGCTCGCCGGCTTCTCCCACGGCGCGGGCGGGGCGGCCTGGGCGCTGGCGAGCCTCGCCTCGGCGACCGGGGGCGGCAGGTTCCGGGAGGCGGCGGAGGCGGCGATCCGCTACGAGCGGACGCTGTTCGTGCCGGCCGCCGGCAACTGGCGCGACCTGCGGCCGATCCCCCGGCCGGCGGGCGCCCCCGAGGCGTTCATGACCGCCTGGTGCCACGGCGCGCCCGGCGTCGCCCTCTCCCGGCTGCGGCTGCTGGCCCATCTCGACGATCCCGCCTTCCTCCAGGAGATCGAGGCCGCCCTCGCCACCACCCTGGAGAGCGGCTTCGGGCTCAACCACAGCCTCTGCCACGGCGACCTGGGGAACCTCGAGCCGCTGCTGCTCGCCGGCTCCCTCCTGGGCGACCGCCGCTGGGAGGGGGAGGTGGCCCGCCTCTCGGCGGTGGTCCTCGAGAGCGTGGAGCGGGATGGCTGGCTCTGCGGCGTCCCCGAGGGGGTGGAGACCCCCGGGCTGATGACCGGCCTCGCCGGCATCGGCTACGGCCTCCTCCGGCTGGCCGACCCCGGACGGGTCCCCTCGGTGCTGGCGTTCGAGGGTCCGCGGCGCTCCTGACCCCCTGTTTCTACTGAAAAGATCTTGTGGTAGAGTCCACACACTCCCCGTGAGGCGTTTCGTTGTCACGCTGAACTAAACGTAGTCGTTCGATGTACTGCATCCGCCAGCGGTTTTCCTGCCGCCTGTCCGATCTCCTTTCCTGGAGTTTCTGCGCCCTCTTCCTGCTGGGGGCGCTCGGCTGCGGCACCGGCTCGCGCTCGCTGTTCGGCGGCGACATCGCGGTCCGGGTGGACGCGGACGCCAAGATCAACCAGGACAGCCCGGTGCCGGTCGAGCTGGTGATCGTCTACGACAAGGACCTGGTGGAGAAGCTCGCCGGGGTCAAGGCGCGCGACTGGTTCGCCGGCCGCGAGCAGTTCCGCAAGGACCACCCCGGCGACGACGACTACGTCTCGCTGTTCTGGGAGGTGGTGCCGGGGCAGAGCCTGCCGGCGGCCGCGCTCTCCTTCGCCTCCGGGGCGCGCGGCGGCTTCGTCTTCGCCGACTACTTCGCGGACGGCGCCCACCGCGCCCGCGTCGACCCCCATCAGAGCCTGCGCATCCATCTGCTGGCCGAGGACGTCGCCGTGGAGCAGACGCCATGACGGATTCCCGCGACTCCCGGCTGACCGAGGCGATCGACTGGCACGAGGGGATGCTGCTCGCGCCGCAGCACTTCCAGCAGCTCGCCCTGCGCCAGGAGGAGCTGCTGCACTACCACGCGGCGGCGCTCGCCCCCTTCCACTGGGGGGTGCTGCGCCTGGGGGTCGACCTGGCGGCGCTGACCCAAGGGGTGCTGCGGGTGGACGAGCTGGAGGCCGTGCTGCCGGACGGGCTGGTGGTCTCGCGCGAGATCGGCGACCCGGAGCCGCTGGAGCTCGACCTCAGGCCTCACGCGGCGGCGCTGGCGGCCGGCGCGGCCACGGTCTACCTGGCGGTGCCCGCCCGCCGCCCGGGGCTCTTGCCGCTCCAGGGGGAGTTCCCCCGCTACCGCTCGGTCGACGGCGGGCCGGTGGTCGACGAGTCCTCGGGCGAGGGGGACGTCTTCATCCCGCGGCTGCGCCCCTGCCCGGTCCTGCTGGTCGCCGAGGCGCCGTCGCAGCGCTACAGCGCCCTCCCCATCGCCCGCGTCCGCCAGGCCGACCAGAAGCTCCGGCTGGACGACGGCTGGGAGCCCCCCTGCCTGCGGGTGCCGCTCGGCTCCTCCCTCGGCCGGCTCGCCGCCGAGGTGACCGAGCGGCTGCGCAAGAAGACCGAGGTGCTCGCCGACCGCACCCGGGCGCAGGGGGTGACCCAGCCGTCGCAGATGCTCGAGACGCAGTTGATGATCCACAGCCTGATGGGATCGCTGCCGCGGCTGGAGGCGGTCCTGGGCACCGGGGCGGCGCACCCGTTCGCCCTCTATCTGGCGCTCTGCGAGGTGGCCGGGCACGTGGCGGCGGTGGGGCACGGGCTGGTGCCGCCGCTCTTCCCCCCCTACGATCACGCCGACCCGATGGCCGCCTTCGCCAGGGTGCGCGACTTCATCCTGCGCGTGGCGGGCGAGGGGGTGAGCGAGTCCTACAGCCCGTTCCGCTTCTCCTTCGACCAGGGGTTCTACAACCTGGGGTTCGACGAGCACTGGCGCGGCCTGCCGCTGGTGCTCGGCGTGCGCGGCCAGGCCGGCGTTTCCGAGGACGAGGTCGAGGTCTGGGTGGAGCAGAGCCTGATCGGCTCGCAGGGGCTGATCCCGGGGATGCGCGACCGGCGCGTGCTCGGCGTCCGCCGGCGGCGGATCGAGCGGGAGGGCGACCTGGTGCCGGCGGGCGGCGTGCTCCTCTTCGCTCTCGAGCCGGACCCCGAGCTCCTCCAGCCGGGCCAGGTGCTCCAGGTGTGGAACGCCGCCGACCGCGGCACCACGCCGCGGGTGGTCGAGATCGTCCTCTACGTGAAGGTGCCGCGATGAGCTCCCGCTCCCTCTTCACCCAGGGGGATTCCTTCCTGCTGGTTCAGTTCCGCGAGTTCTACCGGGAGGTGGTGCGCTGGAAGCGGCTGGCCGCCCGCGAGGGGGCGGCGCTGTCGGCGGTGTCCGCGGGAGCGGCGGCCGGCGCGGTGCCGGGAGCGCTGGTGATGTCCGGCGGGGCCGGCGGGCCGGGCGCGCTGGTGGTGGTCGGCGGGGCCGGCGGGACTGGCGGGACTGGCGGGCCGGCGGCGATGGCGGTCCCGCCGGCGACCGTCTGGCAGGCGCTCCTCGGGCTGCTCAACCGCCAGGAGGCCGAGGTCCGCCGCACCGGCGGCGAGTACGCCTCGGCGATCTACCGGCGGGCGCAGTACGTGATGGCGGCGCTGGCCGACGAGACCTTCCTCTATCTCGACTGGCCGGGGCGCGAGACCTGGCGCACCAACCTGCTCGAATACAAGCTCTTCCAGTCCTACCGCGCCGGCGAGGAGGTCTTCCGCCGCATCGAGGCCCTGCTGCGCACCCGCGACCCCGCGGACGCCGAGCTGGCCAAGGTCTACCTGATGGCGCTCGCCCTGGGGTTCCGCGGCGCGCTGCGCGGCCCCGAGGGGGAGGCCCGCATCGACGCCTACCGGCGCGAGCTCTACACCTTCCTCACCAACCGCGACCCGGGCACGCCGCGCGACCCGCACTCGCTGTTCCCGGAGGCCTACCAGAGCAACATCGAGTCGACCGGGGCCAGCCGCCGGCTGTCGGCGGCCCGCCGCTGGCTGCTCGCCGGGCTGGTGCTCGGGCTGCTCTGGATCGTCGTCTCCCACCGCGTCTGGATCGGGGTGGTCGAGGACCTCTGGCCGCTGGTCGACCGCATCAACGAGGCGCGGTAGAGGCGCCGCAAGAGATCGAGACGACGATGGATCTGCTGGCCCGCCTCTCCCGCCACCTGCCGCTCGCGCTCGCCGTGCTGGCGCTGATCGTGCTGGTCGTCGTGGCCGCCCTGGCGCTGCTCGTCCGCCGGCGGCGGGTGGCGCCGGCGCCGGTGGAGCAGGAGGAGCCGGATCTCGCTCCGGCGGCGGCGGGCGCCGTGGTGGTCGACTTCCGGCAGGCGGGCTCCCACCACCGGCTCGCCGGGGCCTTCCGGCGGGCGCTCGCCGAGCTGCGCCGCCATCTCGGCGCCGGGGACAGCCGCTACCGCCTCCCCTGGTACGCCCTGCTCGGCGAGCGGGCCGCGGGCAAGTCCACGCTGTTCCCGGACAGCGGGCTCAACCTGCCGCTCGGCGCCCCCGCGGAGCCCTCCCCCGAGCGCGGCGACGGCTGCGCCTTCTGGTTCTTCGACCGCGGGGTCGTGCTCGACGTCTCCAGCGAGTACGTGCTCGGCGCCGACGGCCGGGCGCTCAACGAGCGGGGATGGCGCCACTTCCTCTCGCTGCTGCGCGAGCACCGCCCGGAGCGCCCGCTGGAGGGCATGGTCCTCGCCCTCCCCTGCGCCGGGCTGACCGGCCCGCCCGAGGAGGAGGGGGCCCGGCTCGCCGCCGCGGCCGAGAAGGGGGAGGAGCTCTTCCGCAAGCTGCGCCAGGCGCAGGAGACCCTGGGGATGAACTTCCCGGTCTACGTCCTGGTGACCGGCTGCGAGGCGATCCCGGGCTTCGAGAGCTACGTGGCGGAGATCCCGGAGCACCTGCGAGGGGACCTCTTCGGCTGGTCGAGCCCCTACGCGCCGGAGACCGCCTACCGCCCCGAGTGGCTCGACGAGGCCTTCGCCCTGCTCGGCGCGGGGCTCCACCGGGCGCAGGTCGAGGCCTTCGGCGATCAGGCGGTGATCGAGGACCCGGACGGGGTCTTCGGCTTCCCCGAGGAGATCCAGCGGCTGCGCGACCCGCTGCGGGTCTATCTCAACCAGATCTTCCGCGCCAGCGCCTATCACGAGCTGCTCCCCTGGCGCGGGCTCTACTTCTGCGGCCGGGTGGCCGCCGGGGAGGAGGGCGCCGACCTGCTGCGCGGCCCCGGGTCGGTGGGCCGCTCGGTCTTCGTGCGCGACACTTTCGACCGCAAGGTGTTCCCGGAGCGCGATCTCGCCCGCCCGGGCTCCCTCGCCATGCTCCAGGGCGGGCGCAAGCTGCGGGTGCTGCAGGCGGTGGTCGTCACCCTGGCCCTGATTTCCACCCTGGGGCTCTGGTGGAGCGCCCACGACCTGCGCGGGCGCAAGCGGGACCTGTCGAGCTTCCTGCGCAACACGGCGCGGGACCTCGAGGAGCAGCGGGACCGGGTGGCCAGGGGGGCCACCGAGCACGCCTTCGGCCACGACAAGGTGTTCAGCCTGTTCGACGGGATGGCGAAGCTCAACGCCGACTGGTTCGGCTCGGCGTTCATCCCCAGCTCCTGGTTCAGCCCGTTCAACCAGGAGCTGAAGCGGGCGATGGTCCGCGCCTACGACGAGATCATCCTGAAGACCCTGTACGACGAGCTCGGGGAGGCGGTGGACAACATTCTCGACCAGGCCCGGCCGGTGGAGCCGGCGTCGGTGGTGGAGGCCGCTCCTGCCGCGGCGCCGGGCACGGCGGCCCCGGGGGACCGTTTCATCGCCTGGGATCCGGAGGTGGCGGCAGAGACCGCGCCGGCCGACCTCCGGCCGCTCCAGGAGACGCCGGAGTTCAAGCGGTTGAACCGGTACGTGGCGTCGCTGAACGACCTCGAGAGCCAGGTCAACCGTTTCAACGGGCTGCGCAATACCCAGGACCTCAAGGATCTCAAGTCGCTGGTCCACTTCCTTTTCGAGCGCGACCTGCCCGAGGGGTTCTTCCGCAACTCCGCGCTCTACTCGAAGGCGCTCGCCGACGTCGAATACACACGCTTCCAGCCGCTCCAGCACCGGCCGCGCACGACCCGCCAGGCCACGGAGCTGGGGAGCGCCCTCTTCGACCGGCTGTTCGCGCACGACCCCGCCGTCGACGACCTGCGGCGCTCGGCGACCCTGGTGGGAGGGATGGCCGACGCGGGGTGGGAGCCCGCCGGCGGCGACAGCATGGCGAGCCTGACCGAGCTGCGCACGCGGCTGCGGCGGGCGGAGAGCGAGCTGGCGGCGCCCGAGCTCGGCTGGCTGGGCGGCGAGACCCTGGAGCTCGGCCCCTCCTGGCATCAGCTCCTGCAGGGGGTCCGCGCCACCATCTTCCTGGGACCGGATACGGCCGACTCCCTGCGGCAGGATGGGGAGCGGCGGTTCCAGGAGCTCCGCCGCGGGATTCTCGGCATCGAGACCCGCTCGACCGGCCGGCTCGTCGCGCGCGACGCCAAGAGCGGCGCGCTCGGCCTGTCGCCGCAGGCGAAGCTGCTGGCCGACGCCCTCGACGGCCTGTCCCACCAGGGGTTCGTCACCTCCACCATGGCGGGGTCCGCGGCCACCGCGCCGCTCGCCGCCCGCGGGCGCGTCGCCTGGAACACCCCGATGCTGCAGCAGGCGGCCGGGCTCTACAAACCCTACGAGGACTTCATCGAGAAGACGCTGGCGCCCTTCCCTCCCGACCTGCGCAACACGCTCCAGACCTCGGCCCGCGACCGCCTCGGCACGCGGATGATGGCCGAGGCCGCCGGCGCCCAGCAGCCCGGCCCCGAGCCCGACCTCTCCTCTTCGATCCTGGTCGAGCAGGCGCTCGAGTCCGAGGTGGCGAACTTCCAGGCCGCCTCGGCGCCGCTCTCCGAGCTGATGGACCGCTTCGGCCGGCTCGGCCTGCTCGCCGCGCGGGACCAGGTATCGGGCGCCTTCACCGCCCAAGGGGCGCAGATCCTCGCCGACGCCGACCGCCTGCTCACCCTGCGCGACCCTTATGCGCCCAAGGGGAGCGGCTTCGGCTGGTGGAACGGCGCCCGGCGGCTGTCGTTCGAGGCCTGGGGGGCCCGCGACGAGGCCGACCTCGCCGCCTATCTCGGCGCCCAGCGCGCCGGCGTCGCCGAGATCTCGGCCCGCTACGCCGAGCCGGTGATCCAGGCGCTCGGCGGCAGGGCGTCCTCGCGTCCGCTGCGCGCCGCCCTCGCCCGCTGGACGGCGATCGCCGAGCAGCTCCGCCGCTACGCCGGCAAGGAGCCCGGCAACTCGGTGAGCGGGCTCGAGGAAGCTGATCCTCAAGGACCTCGTCGAGATCGAGCCCGCCAGCTGCTCGCGCCGGATCAGCACCCGCGTGCTCGCCGAGCCGGTGGCCGACTTCTTCCAGGAGCGGCGCGCGGCGCTGCGCCGCCAGGTCTGGGACCGCTGCCTGCAGCTCGCCGGCGGCCAGGCGGCCGAGGGGTACCGCAAGCTCGCCGACTTCTTCAACCAGCGCCTCGCCGGCAAGTTCCCGTTCGCCGCGGCGCTCCCCGGCCGGCTCGACCTCGAGGCGGACCCGGCCGACATCCGGGCCTTCTTCCAGCTCTACGCCGCCTACGCGCCGATCGTGCGCGCCGTGCCCGAGGCCGACCGGCCGCCGGGGACCGGCGAGTTCATCGACGGCATGGACTCCGTGCGCGCCTTCTTCGCCGCTTTCCTCGACGATCCGGCGCGCCCCGAGGCGCCGGCGTTCGACCTCGCCGTCCGCTTCCGCGAGAACCGCCGCGCCGAGAAGGGGGGGGACCGCATCCTGCGCTGGGCGCTGGCGAGCGGCACCGGGGTGGTGAGCCATCCCAACGCCGGAACGCCCCTGGCGTGGACCTTCGGCGCCCCCGTGCGGCTGGAGCTCCAGTGGGCGAAGGACTCGCCCATCGTGCCGGTCGAGAGCGCCGACCTGCCCGGCGTGCGCGTCGAGGGGCGGACCGCCGTCCTCGAGCTCAGGGACCGCTGGTCGCTGCTCGCCCTGCTGCGCCAGCGCGGCGATCCGCGGGACGCCGCCGACCCGGGAGCCCAGCTCCTGCGCCTCCAGGTCGCCACCCGGCCGGACGCGGACCCCAAGGCGGCGCCGGAGATGGCCCGCGTGTACGTCGGCATCGCCCTGCGGGCGCCCGAGCCGCGCGACAAGGCGGCGGCCGTCAAGGACGGCTCCCCGCCGGCGCCGCCGGGCAACCTGGAGCTGCCGGCCTTCCCGACCGCCGCGCCGGCCTGGGCGCCGAGGAGCAACCCGTCGTGAAGGCCGATCTGGAGGCCCTGCTGACGCCGATCTCCGCCGGCAAGCCGGCGGGGGAGCCGCTGCGCTACGCCGGGGTCTACGAGGCGGTCGAGGCGGCGCGGCGCGAGGACGATCCGGCGCTGCCGCAGGGGGTGTGGAAGACCGGCCTCAAGCGCGCCGACTGGAAGGAGGCGGCGCGGCTCTGCCTCGACGCCCTGGAGACCCGCTCGAAGGACCTCCAGCTCGCCGCCTGGCTGCTCGAGGCCTGGATCCGTCTCGACGGGCTGCCGGGAGCCGCGGCGGGGCTCTCGCTGCTCGCCGCCCTCTGCGAGAGCTTCTGGGACGCGGTCCATCCGCTGCCGGAGGAGGGCGACGCGGGCTATCGCCTGGCGCCGCTCGAGTGGGTGGCCGACCGCATGCCAGACGCCGTCCGCGCGATCCCGGTCACCGCGCCGGGGAGCGAGGAGGAGACCCGGGCCGCCACCTACGCCGACCTGGAGGGGGCCCGCCACCTCGACCGGCTCGCCAGGGCCGATGCCGGGGCGGCGCAGGCCGCCGAGCTCCGGGGGCGGATCACCTTCGACCGCTTCCTGGTCAGCGTCAGCCTGACCCCGACCCCCTTCTACGCCACCCTCGCCGCGGACTCCCGGCGGGCGCTCGACGCGCTGGACGGCCTGGTCTCCCTGCTCGGCCGCCTGGCCGGCGGCGAGGCCCCGAGCTTCCAGCGGCTGGGCGACGCCCTCTTCGCGCTGCACCACTTCGCCCTGCGCGTCCTCGAGGAGAGAGGGGAGGAGGCGGCGGCGCCCGAGGAGGGGGAGGAGCTCGCCATGGACCCTTACGCCTACCCGCCGGAAGCCGGGATGGGGTCGATGGGGATGGGATCGATGGGAACGATGGAGGCCGAGGGCGGGTCCTTCCACGCCGGCGTCCCCATTCGCAGCCGCGCCGAGGCCTACCGCCGCCTCGCCGAGGCCGCGGACTACCTGCTGCGCACCGAGCCCCACAGCCCCACCCCCTACCTGGTGCGGCGCGCCGTGGTGTGGGGCGGCATGTCGCTCGGCGAGCTGCTCGAGGAGCTGGTGCAGGGGGACGGCGATCTCAAGGCGATCTATACCCTGCTCGGGATGCGGGAGAGGTCCTGAGCGATGGCTCATGCAAGTCGCGCAAGGTCCGTTTTTTCGTCCGTTTTCAGGAGATGAAAGGAGAACAGCAATGCCAGAAAGCACCCAGAAGAAGCTGAGCCGCATCCGGCCGCCGCGGGTTCAGATCACCTACGACGTGGAGATCGGCGACGCCATCCAGATGAAGGAGCTGCCGTTCGTGGCCGGCATCATGGCCGACCTGTCCGGCCGGCCGGCCGAGGCCCTGCCGAAGCTCAAGGACCGCAAGTTCGTCGACATCGACCGCGACAACTTCAACGACGTCCTCTCCTCGTGCGCCCCGCGCCTCGCCCTGCGGGTGGACAACAAGCTCGCCGACGACGACACCAAGCTGAGCGTCGAGCTCAAGTTCCGCGAGATCGACGACTTCGGCCCGGTGGCGGTGGTGCAGCAGGTCGAGCCGCTGCGCAAGCTGTTCGACGCCCGGCAGAAGCTGATGGACCTGCTCGCCAAGCTGGACGGCAACGACAAGCTCGACGCCCTGCTCCAGGAGATCGTCGAAAACCCCGATAACCAGAAGGCCCTGAAGGCCAGCACCGCGGCCCCCGCCGCCTGAGCCCGGAGAAATCATGGCTGACAAGACTCCCAAAGACCCCGGCGCCGCTCCGGACCCCGCCGCGCCCGCGGCCGCGACCACCACGACCGCCGCCACCGCCACCACCGAGCTGCCGCTGCTCGACCGCATCATCCAGGAAGGGAAGATGGCCCGCGACGAGTCGCAGCAGGCCTACGCCCGCGACCTGGTGGGCGAGTTCGTCAACCAGATCCTCGACGAGGGGATGACCGTCTCCAAGGACACGGTCGCCTCGATCGAGGCGCGCGTCGCCCAGATCGACCAGCTCCTCTCCGAGCAGCTCAACGAGATCCTCCACCACGAGGAGTTCCAGCGGCTGGAGGCCGCCTGGCGCGGCCTGCACTTCCTGGTGATGAACACCGAGACCAGCACCAAGCTCAAGCTGCGGCTGCTCAACGTCACCAAGAAGGAGCTGCTCTCCGACCTCGAGAAGGCCACCGAGTTCGACCAGAGCGCCCTGTTCAAGAAGATCTACGAGGAGGAGTACGGCACCTTCGGCGGCCACCCGTTCGGCCTGCTGGTGGGCGACTTCGAGTTCGGCCGCCATCCGCAGGACATGGCCCTGCTCGAGAAGCTCTCCGGCGTCGCCGCCGCGGCGCACGCGCCGTTCATCGCCGCCGCCAGCCCCCGCCTGTTCGACATGGACGGCTTCACCGAGATCGGCGTTCCGCGCGACCTGTCGAAGATCTTCGAGAGCGCCGAGCTGATCAAGTGGCGCTCCTTCCGCGACAGCGAGGACTCCCGCTACGTCACCCTGCTGCTGCCGCACATCCTGCTGCGCCTGCCCTACGGGCCCGACACCGTGCCGGTCGAGGGATTCAACTTCCAGGAGGACGTCGACGGCCGCGACCACAGGAAGTACCTGTGGGGGAACCCGGCCTGGGCGCTCGGCCAGCGGATCACCAACGCCTTCGCCCTCTACGGCTGGTGCGCCGCCATCCGCGGCGTCGAGGGGGGCGGCATCGTCGAGGGGCTGCCCACCCACACCTTCAAGACCGACGAGGGGGACATCGCCCTCAAGTGCCCGACCGAGATCGCCATCACCGACCGGCGCGAAAAGGAGCTCGACTCGCTGGGCTTCATCGGTCTCATCCACTGCAAGGGCACCGACTACGCCGCCTTCTTCGGCGGCCAGACGACGCAGAAGCCCAAGGTGTACGACACCAACGAGGCCAACTCCAACGCCCGCATCTCCGCGATGCTCCCCTACATCCTCGCCGCCTCGCGCTTCGCCCACTACATCAAGGCGATCATGCGCGACAAGATCGGCAGCTTCATGACGGCGGACGCCGTGGCGACCTACCTCAACCGGTGGATCGGCAACTACGTCATGGGGCGCGACAACGCCGGCCAGTCGCTCAAGGCGCAGTACCCGCTGCGCGAGGCCCGCGTCGACGTCACCGAGACCCCGGGCAAGCCCGGTTCCTACAAGGCGGTGGTCTTCCTGCGCCCCCACTTCCAGCTCGAGGAGCTGACCACCTCCATCCGGCTGGTCGCCCAACTGCCGCCGCCGGCGGCCTAAACCAACCCATTTCTTTCAAGAGGGACGATAACGATGGCGATCAATTCCTACATCAAGCTGGCGAGCATCGACGGCGGCAGCACGTCGGGCGGCCATGAGAAAGAGATCGAGATCATGTCCTGGAGCCACGGCTTCAGCCAGCCGACCTCGCCGGTGCGCAGCACGGCGGGGGCGGGCTCGGTCGAGCAGGCCAACCACTCCAACTTCACCTTCACCAAGTACATCGACTCGGCGACCGACGACCTGCTGCTCTACTGCTGGTCCGGCAAGCAGATCCCGACCGCCGTGGTCACCTGCTTCCGCGCCGACGGCGCCAAGGACAACAAGCCCGTCGAGTACCTGAAGATCGAGATGGAGCACGTGGTGATCTCGAACTTCAGCATCTCGGGCGGCGCCGGCGACGTGCCGGTGGAGAACGTGTCGCTCGACTACGGCGTGGTGAAGTACACCTACCTGCCGCAGAAGAAGGAGGACGGCACGGGCGGCGCGGCGCAGCCGATCAAGCACAACCTGGAGACGAGGGTCATCGAGTAGCATGCAGACCCCCGTCCGGGCGCCGTTGTTCGACCGCCTCGTGGACCTCGATCCCCAGGTGCCGGCGGAGCCGCGGCCCCTGCGGACCCTGGATCCGCGGGGGCTGCGCGAGTCGGTCCGCCGGGAGCTGGAGCGGATGCTCAACACCCGCTCCTCGCTCCCGGTGGACCGGCTCGACGAGCGCGGCGAGCTGACCGTGCTCGAATACGGCATCCCCGACCTCTCGGCCTTCTCGGCCGGGAGCGAGGAGGACCTCGCCCGCATGGCCGGCGTCGTCTCCCGCGCCGTCGCGGCCTTCGAGCCGCGGCTGCGGCAGGTACGTGTTGCCGTCGAGCGGCTGGAGGGGGCGCGGTCGCTGCGGCTGCGGATCGACGCCCTGCTGAGGATCGACGAGGTCGCCGAGCCGGTCTCCTTCCCGACCCTGCTCGGGCTGCGGACGGGAGCGGTGCAGGTCCTGGAGGAGACCGAGGCGATGGAGGCGCGGACCGTTGCCGACTGACGCCCGCGAGGAGTTGCTGCGGGCCTACTGGCGGAGCTCTCCTACCTCCGCAACATGGGATCGGCCTTCGCCGAGAGCTACCCCAAGGTGGCCGGCCGCCTGGAGCTCGGGGCGGACGCTTCGCCGGACCCCCACGTCGAGCGCCTGATCGAGTCGTTCGCCTTCCTCACCGCCCGCATCCAGCAGAACCTCGACAGCGAGTTCCCCGAGATCGCCGTCGAGCTGCTCAACATCCTGCATCCGCACTACCTGAACCCCATCCCCTCGATGACCGTCGCCGCCTTCGAGGTGGACCCGAAGCGCGGGAAGCTGACCAGCGGCCACGTGATCCCGAAGCACACGCCGCTCTTCGCCCACGCCGCGGAAGGGGAGGCGGTCTGCCGTTTCCGCACCTGCTACCCGGTGACGCTCTGGCCGGTGGAGGTGGCGGAGGCGAGCTTCGAGCCGCCGGCCCGCTTTCCGTTCCTCGACGCCGCGCCCGACGTCGTCTCGGTGCTGCGGCTGCGCATCGAGAGCCGCGCCGGCTCGCTCGCCGAGCTCGGGCTCGACCGCCTGCGCTTCTACCTCAACGGCGACCGCATGCTGGTCGACTCCCTCTACGAGATGCTCTTCTGCCAGTGCGCCGGGGTGATGCTGCTGCCCGAAGGGGACCTCGCGCGCCGGCCGGCGCGGCTCGCCGCCGGCGCGGTGCGGCCGGTGGGCTTCGAGCGCGACGAGGAGGTGCTCCCCTATCCGCCGTTCAGCCAGCCGGCCTACCGGCTGGTCCAAGAGTACTTCACCTTCCCGCAGAAGTTCCTGTTCGCCGACGTCGTTGGTCTCAAGGCCGGGCTGGAGCGCCACGGCTCCGAGCGCGCCTTCGACCTGCTGATCCTGCTGCGCCGCGCCCCCGGCAACTGGCGCCAGATCGACCGCGACACCTTCGTCCTCGGGGCGACGCCGGTGATCAACCTGTTCCCCCGCACGACCGAGCCGATCCGGCTCGACCACCGCCGGGCCGAGTACCCGCTGGTGCCCGACGCGCGGCGGGAGCGCTTCACCGAGATCCACTCGATCCTCTCGGTCAGCGGCTCGCCCGACGCGCGCAACCGCGGCCGCCTCTACGAGCCCTTCTACTCGTTCAACCACCATCTCTCCGAGCGCGGGCAGAAGGCGTTCTGGCACGCCCGGCGCAATCCGAGCCCGCGCAAGAACGTGCCCGGTTCCGAGATGGTGCTGTCGCTGGTCGACCTCGACTTCCAGCCGTTCCAGCCGCCGTCGGAGACGATCTACGCCCATACCCTGTGCACCAACCGCAGGCTCGCCGAGCAGCTCATGGCGGGCGCCCTGCTGCAGACCGACGTGGCGGCGCCGGTGGCGCGCATCGTGGCGCTGACCAAGCCGACGCAGCAGCTCGAGCCCCCGAGCGACGGCTCGACCCTCTGGCGGCTGATCTCCCACCTGTCGCTCAACTACCTGTCGTTCTCGACCGGCGAGGAGAGCCTGACGGCGCTGCGCGAGATCCTCAAGCTCTACTGCACCTCGGAGCACGCCGCGGCTCACCAGCAGATCCAGGGGCTCAAGGAGCTGTCGCTGCGCCCCACCGTGCAGCGGGTGGGGAGCCAGGCCTGGCGCGGCTTCTGCCGCGGCACCGAGATCTCCCTGACCTTCGACGAGAACGCCTACGTGGGCGGCGGCGCCTTCCTGCTCGCCTCGGTGCTCAACCGGTTCTTCGCCCTCTACGCCTCGGTCAACTCGTTCACCCAGCTCGTCATCAAGAGCCAGCAGCGGGAAGGAGTCTGGAAACGTTGGCCCTCCATGGCTGGCGATCAGGCGGTTCTGTAGCGCGCACCCTCTTCGACGAGGGATGGCGCTTCGAGTTCTACCAGGCCGTCCGCCTGCTCGAGCGGATGGCGGGCGAGGCCGTGCCGGTCGGCGAGGGGACCGACCCCGGGCTGGAGGCGGTGCGCTTCAGCTCGCGGGTGGCGTTCGACTTCCCGGCCTCCGAGGTGCACGAGATCGCGCACCCCGCCGCGCCCGGCGAGCCGGTCCGCATGACGGTCAACGTCCTCGGCCTCGCCGGCGCCCTGGGTCCGCTGCCGGCGCCGTTCTCCGAGCTGCTGCTCGAGCGGGTCTGGGCGAAGGACCCGGCGCTCCGCGACTTCCTCGACATCTTCAACCACCGCCTGGTGTCGCTGCTCCACCGGGCGCACAAGCGGGTGCGTCCCGGCCTCTCCTGGGAGCGGCCCGACCGCGAGGCGTTCCCCCGCGCCGCCTTCGCCCTGATGGGGCTCGGCACCGCCGGGGCGCGCGACCGCATGGCGGTCGAGGACCGCGCCCTCCTCCAGTACACCGGCCTGCTCGCCCGGCGCGGCCGCTCGGCGGTGGGGATTGAGGCGATGGTGGCCGACTACTTCGGCCTCGGCGCGCGCTGCACCCAGTTCGTGGGCCGCTGGCTGGTGCTCGACGAAGACCAGCGCACGGCGATTGGCTCGATTGGCTCGGCTGGCGCGGCCGGGCGCAACCAGGCGCTCTCCGGGCTGGGGAGCGGCGCCGTGCTGGGCGGGCGCGTCTGGGACCAGGCGGCCGGCTTCGAGCTGACCCTGGGACCCTTGAGCCTCGGGCAGTTCCTCGATTTCCTGCCGCTCGGCCGCGGCTTCCGCTCGCTCACCCAGCTCGTGCGCTTCACCGTCGGCGACGGCCTCGACTTCAGCGTGCGGCTGGCGCTCAAGGGCGCCGAGATCCCCCCGTGCCGGCTGGGCTGCGGTCCGCGGCTCGGCTGGAGCGCCTGGCTGACCACCCGGCCGCGCGGCGATTCCGACGCCGGCGTGGACACCCAGGTGCGACTGTCCGGAAAACGCCGGGCGTGAGCGACGTCCGTCCTGAAGAGGCGTCGGTCCGTGACGCCTACGACCGGGTGCCCTATCCGAGCGGCTCGGTCCACACCGCGCACCCGGACAACCTCGCCACCCGCGCCCTGCTCTTCGGCCTCGAGCCGCCGGACCTCCAGCGCGTCCGCGTCCTGGAGCTCGGCTGCGCCGATGGCGGCAACCTGATCGCCATGGCGAGCGAGCTGCCCGAGGGGAGATTCCTGGGGGTAGACCTCTCGCCGCGGCAGATCGCGGACGGCCGGCGGCGTCTGGAGGCGCTGGGGATCCCCAACGTCGAGCTGCGGGCGATGAGCCTGCTGGACGTGGACGCCTCCGTCGGCGAGTTCGATTACGTCGTCGCCCACGGCGTCTTCTCCTGGGTAGGGACGGAGGTCCAGGAGGCGGTGCTGCGGATCTGCCGCGAGAACCTCGCTCCCGGCGGCGTCGCCTACGTGAGCTACAACACCTTCCCCGGCTGGCACCAGCGGCTGATGGTGCGGGAGATGATGCTCTTCCATACGCGGGGCGTGGAGGACCTCCTGGAGCGCGGCGCCGGCGCGCTCGATGTCCTGGAGTTGGTGGCCGGGGCCGCGACCGACGACCTCCAGGCCCGCTTTCTGCGGGCGCGCCTGGAGCACCTCGCCGGCTACCGCGAGCGGCCGAGCTACGTCATCCACGAGTACCTGGAGGAGAGCAACGCGCCGCTCTACTTCCACCAGCTCATGGCGCGGGCCGGCCGCCACGGTCTCCAGTACGTCGCGGACGCCGAGACCGGAGTCGCCGAGATCGAGACCCTGCCGCCGGAGGTGGCGGCGCGGCTGCGCGGCCTGGCGCGGGACCGCGTCGAGCTGGAGCAGTACCTCGACTTCGTGGTCAACCGCACCTTTCGCCGTAGCCTCCTCTGCCACGCGGGGGTGCCGCTCGGGCTGGCGATGGTCCCGGAGCGCATGCGCCGGCTCCACGCCGCCTCTCCGGTCCGCCCCGGGTCCGCCGCGCCGGACCTCCGTTCGGAAGCCGGCGAGACCTTCCGGGGGGAGCGCGACCGCCTCTTCACCGTCAGCCATCCCGCCACCAAGGCCGTCCTGGTGGCCCTGGCGGAGACCTGGCCGCGGGCGCTCGCCTTCCAGGACCTGCTCGCCCGCGCCGGAGACCTCCTGGGGAGCGCAGTGCAGGAGGCCCTGCTGGCGGACATCCTCTTCTCCCTCTACGGCGGCGGGTTCCTGGACCTCCACCTGCTGCCGCCCGCCTGCGTCGAGCGGGTGAGCGAGCGTCCGGCCGCCCTGCCGCTCGCCCGCCGCGAGGCCGCCCTGGGCTCTCTGGTCACCAACGCCCACCGCCGCATCCTCAAGCTGGACGACGACCTCGTCCGCATCCTCCTGTTGCACCTCGACGGCACCCGCGACCGCGCCGCCCTGCGGGAGGTGCTGGCCGGCGAGGTCCAGGCGGGCCGGCTGGCGATCGCGAAAGACGGCGAGCCGGTACGGGACGACGCTCACCTCGGGTCCCTCCTCGACTCCTTGCTGGAGCAGACCCTGCGGAAGATGGCGGGGCTGGCGCTGCTGGTCGGCTGACCCCGGCTTCGTTGCGCATTCGGGGAACTCGGATTACGATGATCCGCGAGGTTTCGATGTCCGAGCCAGCCTACAAGTTTTCCCGCAGTGACGAAGGACGGGATTGGCCCGCTCAAGGAGAGTGGACTTACGAGGATTATTGCCGTCTTCCCGAGGACGGCAACCGCTATGAGGTCATCCGAGGGTTCCTCTACGTGACGCCGGCGCCCGCCTACAAGCATCAGTTCGTGGTGGGTGAGCTCAATTTCGCCCTGCGCGGTTTTGTGCAGGAACGGCGGCTCGGCGTCGTCGTGGCGGCTCCCTTCGAGATCAAGCTGCCGCTCCGAATCGGGGCTCCCGTGCAACCCGACCTCATGTTCTTTCGCACCGGGAACACGCCTGGCTGGGAGGATCAGAGCTTCGAGGGGGTCCCGGATCTCGTCGTCGAGGTCCTCTCCCCGGGCACTCGCCGCCGCGACCGCACTCTCAAGCTGGAGGCCTATCAGGAGGGTGGCGTACCGGAGTACTGGCTCGTCGACCCGGAGGCCCGGAGGGTCCTGATCTACGTCCTAGGGAAGAACGGCAGATACGCCGAGCTGGCTCGCGGGGGTGTGGGAGAGTCGGTCGAGTCGAGCGTCCTCCCGGGCTTCCGGGTGAACGTCGGCGCGCTGTTCATGGCCTAGCCGCGCAGCATCGCCACGCGGATCCCCATCCGCTCCGCCTCGGCTTCCAGGCCGGGGTCCTGCACCACCGCCACGCCCGAACCGAATGGGTTGCGCACGCGGCCGGCCCGCTGCTGGACGACGTGCGTCAGCTCGTGGCCGAGGAGGCGCTGGCCGTGCGCCGAGCCGGGATCGTACTGGCCATGGGCGAAGTAGAGGTCCGAGCCGTAGGTGAAGGCCAGCGCGCCGATCGACGACGCCTCGGGGCCGACGTGGACGCGGACGTCCGAGAAATCGCTGCCGAAGAACGACTCCATCTTCTGTTGCACCGACTCCGGAAGCCGCTGCCCGGCGCCGCTCGGGCGGAAGCTGAGCGTCGACGGCGGGAGCTGCATCGCCGAGCCCTGCACGGAGAGCTGGACCGCGCCGGCCTGGTGGTGCCGGACCGCGATGCGGGCACGGCTGCCGACGAAAGCCCCCTGGATCACCGGAGCGTGGCGGACGTGGACGGTATGCGGTGCCATGGCGCGATTTCCTCGGGAAGGTGGAACGTTCACGAGTTTACCTCGATTCATGCCCCGTGTGGTAATCAAGGTCGCCAGATAGGGCTCAGTACAGGTAAAATAAAGCTAACCTCATGTCTGCTTTGCCCAAGTCCACGGCGCCGCACGTCCAGGCCGCATTGTGTCAGGCCTCGCCGGCCCCGGCGCGCCCGGCGGCGGTGCAGGCGGCCCGGCCGGCCGTGACGCACGGCGCGCCGGCGCCGCACGTCCAGGCGGCCCTGGGGAGGACGGCGCCCTCCCGGATCGCCGCGCCGCCGGCGCAGGCCCGTCTCGCACCGGCTCCAGCCGCTCCGGCGCCCCACGTGCGGGCGGTGGTCCAGCGCAAGGAAGAGGCGTCTTCACCGGCCCACCTGCCGCCCACCCAGGGCGGCGAGTTCACCGTCTACGAGGACCGTAAGACCCCGGGCGTCCTGCCGCCGCCGCCGCGCTGGCCGGTCTACGCGCTGCACTGTCCGGACAAGGGGCCCTGCGTGCTGGAGGACGTCAAGACCGGGCGCATCCGCGAGGCGGGCACGATCTACGGCGGCTTCGTGCGCATGTCGAGGGTCGGCCCGGTCTACGTCTCCCCCCGTCCGGCGCTCGGCTTCCCGGGAGACAGCCATCCGACGATCGCGGCGGGCACGCCCGACGGCCAGCGGGGCAAGCGCGCCCTGGTGGCGGCGGGGGAGATCGGTATCGTCGACGGCCAGGTGGTCGGCCACAATGACAAGACCGGCCACTACCAGACCCGCAAGAACCTCTACCAGTCCGGCCTACCGGCGGAGAAGTTCCACCCGTTCACGGAAGATCCGCGGGAGTGGTACGGGAAGGGCTAAACGGGCGCGGCGTCTTTTCCACCACCACCAGATCCACCCGGTACTCCACGCTCGACCGCTCGTGCAGCCGCACGCGCCAGGGGAGGTCGCGGTCCTCGGCGACGATCCGCAGTCCCTCGATCGAGGCAGGATGGGCTCCCGGGGTGAGGAGGGCGCGCAGGACGGGCTCGCTCGCCCCCCTATTCTCCCCGCGCTGGGAGTGGCCGCCGAGCCAAGCCTCGAGCGGCGTCGCCGCGGCCGACCAGTCGTAGGGGGTGCAGAGGATCGCCTTGCCACCGGGCTTGAGCAGGCGGGGGAGAGAGGCGAGCAGGCCGTGCGGCGAGGCCACGCAGTCGAGGACGTTCAGCCCCACCACGGCGGCGAACGTGCCGGCGGGGAAGGGGAGGTCGGTCGCGTCGCAGGCCCAGAAATCGACCTTTTCCGAGCCGTGGAAGGTGACGGGGAGCTCCCGGCGATCGTAGACGATCCCCACCCGGCGCCGTGGGAAGCGTACCCGGCCCCGGCAGAGCGCCTCCGAGGCTATCCGTAGCATCGGGAAGCTCAGGTCGATTCCGAGGACGAGACGGCCCCCGCTCCCGGCGAGCGCGAAGGTGGAGCGCCCCACGGCGCAGCCGAGATCGAGGATAGGGCCTGGAGGAAGATCGCCCGCCAGTTCCAGGCCGCGCTCCAAGACTCGCAGGACGGATCCCGGGCGGGGCTCGCCGGCTTCGCCGGGGTCCAGATCGCCGTAGTGGTCCCAGGCGTAGGTTGAAAGGTGCTGCCGGGTGACGTCGTAGGAGGAGCCGGGGCCGCAGCAGTCGCCGAGCAGGCTCTCCGTCACCGGATCGAGATCCCCCCGGGCGTTGATCTGGTCGATCGCGCCGGCCACGTAGCCGCGCAGATTGGCGATCAGGAGCGGGATGCCGTCCAGGATCGGGTACTCCCGCTGGCAAGAAGGATTTGGACAGCGAAGCATCCCCTCGACGACGAATCCATCCTCGTCGCGCAGCACGGCCGTGAGGGTGAGGACGTTCTCGCCGCCTCCGGCCCGGCAGACCGGGCAGAGGGGGCACAGGGCCTCCAGGTGGCCGCGCCTCATCCGCCGATCAGCACCGTGGGGCAGCCGGGGGGAGGATCTTGCCCACCGGGCTGGGGATCGGAGCGACGCAACCGGTGTGGGCGGTCATGTCGTTGACGCGGGCGGCGGGCATGTTCTCGATCAGCACGGTGGCCGAGCCCAGGGCGATCATGCCCGGACCGTTCGGCACGCACCCCGGGAGCGTGCAGGGAGTCGTGGTGTCGGTGAGCCGCGCCGCCGGCTGGCCGCCGATCAGCACCGTCGCCGCCCCCTTGATGATGGTCAGCGGCAGCGCCGGATGCGGCACGGCCGTGGGCACCGGCGCCGGCGGATGGATCGGCGCGTGGCAGTGCGGAGCGCTCTGGAGGACCATGTCGCCCAGACGGGCGGCGGGATTGGACATCGTTTCTCCTTCGGCCAGAAAGTATAAAGGTTCGATTCCGGATTGACCGGCAAAGGCCCTGTTAAGATCCTCCTTTCACGGTTTTCCTTCGCGGAGGTCCTGTTGAGCCTCGATCTCAAGTCCCTCATCGACAAGCTGAGCCCGCTCTGCCGCCGCACGCTGGAGGAGGCGGCGGGGCTGTGCGTCTCGCGGACCCACTACAACGTCGAGATCGAGCACCTGCTGGCCAAGCTCCTGGCCCTCCCCGAGGGGCAGGACACCGACCTGCGGCGGGCGTTGCGGCAGTACGGCCTGGACCGCTCGCTCCTCGCCTCCCAGGTGGAGGAGGCGCTCGGCCGGTTCGATCCGGGGAACTCCCGCACGCCGGCCTTCTCGCCACAGATCCTGCAGCTCTTCCGCGAGGCGTGGCTCGCCTCGTCGCTCCAGCTCAAATCGCCCACGGTGCGCACCGGCTCGCTGCTGCTCGCCCTGCTCGACAACGACCTGCTGCGCGGGGTGGCCCTCCAGTCGGTCCCCGGCTTGAGCAGGATCCCGCGCGACGAATTCCGGGAGCACGCCCGCGAGCTGTTCCGCGGCTCGGTCGAGGACGTGGGGGCTGGGCAGGCTCCGCCGTCCTCCGCGCCTCTCCAGGCCATTCCGCCCGAGGGCTCGGAGGAGGCGGGGGACGTGGCTTCGCTGACGCCGACGCCCGCGCTCGACCAGTACACGGTCGATCTCACGGCCCGTGCCCGCGCCGGGGAGATCGATCCCATCCGTGGGCGCGACGCCGAGATCCGCCAAGTAATCGACATCCTGTCGCGGCGGCGGCAGAACAACCCGATCCTGGTGGGGGACGCGGGGGTGGGAAAGACCGCCGTGGTCGAGGGGCTCGCCCTGCGCATCGCCGCCGGGGACGTACCGCCGTCGCACCGCAACCTCTCGCTCCGCCTGCTCGACCTCGGCCTCCTCCAGGCCGGGGCCGGGGTGAAGGGGGAGTTCGAGAACCGGCTGAAGTCGGTGATCGACGAGGTGAAGGGGTCGCCGAAGCCGGTCATCCTGTTCATCGACGAGGCGCACACGATGATCGGCGCCGGGGGCGCCGCCGGCCAGGGGGACGCGGCGAACCTGCTCAAGCCGGCGCTGGCCCGCGGCGAGCTGCGCACCATCGCCGCCACCACCTGGGCCGAGTACAAGAAGTACTTCGAGAAGGACCCGGCGCTCGCCCGCCGCTTCCAGGTGGTGAAGGTGGAGGAGCCGAGCGAGGCCGCGGCGGTGGACATGCTGCGCGGCCTCGCCGTCCACCTGGAGGAGCATCACGGGGTGCGGGTGCTGGACGAGGCGATCCGCGACGCGGTCGGCCTCTCGCACCGCTACATCATGGGCCGCCAGCTTCCCGACAAGGCGATCAGCGTGCTCGACACCGCCTGCGCCCGGGTGGCCCTGGGGCTCAACGGCACGCCGCCGGCGGTGGAGAACGTCATCCGCGAGATCGACCGCCTGGAGCTGGAGATGGCGGCGCTCAAGCGGGAACGGGCCTCCGGGCAGCCGCAGGGCCGGCGAATGGGGCCGCGCGCGGGGAGCGCCGAGGAGCTGGGGACGGAGCTGGCGCGGCTCAAGGCCAAGCGGGCGGAGATCGAGGAACGCTGGCAGCGGGAGCTGGCGCTGGCGAAGAAGATCCTCGACCTCCAGGCCGAGGTCGATGAGAAAGAGGCCGATCCGAAGGATGCCGGGGACCCCGCCGAGGCGTCGCGCCTGGCCGGGCGCCTGGCGGAGAAGATCGGGCGGCTGCGCGAGGAGCTGCGGACGCTCCAGGGGGAGGAGCCGATGGTGCCCGTCTGGGTGGACTCCCGGGTGGTCGCCGCGGTGATCTCGGTGTGGACCGGCATCCCCGCGGGCAAGATGATGACCGACGAGATCCACTCCCTGCTCTCGCTGCGCGACCGGATGGGGGAGCGGGTGGTGGGGCAGGGGCACGCGCTGGAGGCGATCGCCCGGCGGATCAACACCTCGCGGGCGCAGCTCGAGGATCCCGGCAAGCCGATCGGCGTCTTCCTGCTGGTGGGGCCGAGCGGGGTGGGGAAGACCGAGACCGCCGTCACCCTGGCGGACGTCCTCTACGGTGGGTCGCGCAACATGGTGACGGTCAACATGTCGGAGTTCCAGGAGGCGCACTCGGTCTCGACGCTGAAGGGGGCGCCCCCCGGCTACGTCGGCTATGGCACCGGCGGCGTGCTCACCGAGGCGGTGCGGCGCAACCCCTACACGGTGGTGCTGCTCGATGAGATGGAGAAGGCCCATCCCGACGTCGCTGAGCTGTTCTTCCAGGTCTTCGACAAGGGGACGATGGAGGACGGCGAGGGGGTGACGGTCGACTTCAAGAACACGGTGATCCTGCTCACCTCGAACGTGGGGACCGAGGTGATCGCCCGCCTCTGCCGGGACGGCCGGGACGGCGCCGAGCGCCCGGCACCGGATCGGCTGGCGGAGGAGGTGCGGCCGGCGCTGCTGAAGCATTTCCGGCCGGCCTTCCTGGGACGGGTGGCGGTGGTGCCCTACTACCCGCTGGGAGAGCGGGAGATCCGCGAGATCGTGGAGCTGAAGCTCGCCCGCATCCGCGAGCGCATCCGCGCCGGCCACCACGCCGAGCTGACCTACGGCGAGGAGCTGGTCGAGGCGATCGCCGGCCGCTGCACCGAGGTCGAGAGCGGCGCCCGCAACGTCGACCACATCCTCACCCAGACCCTGCTGCCGGAGCTGTCGGGGGCCATCCTCGAGCGGATGGCGGTCGGGGAGAGCATCACCCGCGTCCACGTCGGGCTGGACGACGCGGGCGGGTTCGCCTACGTGGTGCGGTGAGGAGATCTCCCCATGGCATGGACCCAGGACAACACCTACATCTCGATCTCCACCCCGCTCGGCGCCAACCAGCTGATGCTGCGGAGCTTCGCCGGGGAGGAGCGGATCTCGGAGCTCTTCCACTTCAATCTGCGGATGCAGTCCGAGACGCTCGACCTCGACTTCACCCAGATCGTGGGCAAGAGCGTGACGATCGGCGTGCTGCTCACCGACGGCAGCAAGCGATACGTCAACGGCATCGTCAGCCGCTTCGTGCAGGCGGGGGCGGACCAGCGCTTCGCCACCTATCACGCCGAGCTGGTGCCCTGGCTCTGGCTGTGCGATCTGACGGCCGACTGCCATATCTTCCAGAACAAGAGCACGCCGGACATCATCAAGGAGGTCTTCACGGACCTCGGGTTCACCGACTTCAAGGACTCGCTGACCGCCAGCTACGATCCCCGCGAGTATTGCGTGCAGTACAACGAGACCGCCTTCGAGTTCGTCTCGCGGCTGATGGAGGACGAGGGGATCTACTATTACTTCGAGCACGCGGACGGCAAGCACACCCTGGTGCTCGCCGACGACTCGGTCTCCGCCGCGGACATGCCCGGCGCGGCCACGGTCGCCTTCGGCACCTACACCAACTGGGAGCAGCAGAACCTGATCACCCGCTGCGACCTCGAGCAGCGGGTGATCTCCGGCAAGTTCGCCCTCGACGACTTCAACTTCGAGACCCCCTCGACCGACCTGCTGTTGAGCGTCGACTCGACGGTGGCGACCAACGGCTCGAAGCGGCGGATCTACGAGTACCCGGGCGGCTTCCTGAATACCGGCAAGGGGGAGGCGCGGGCCAAGGTCCGCATCGAGGCGTGCGAGCAGCCGGCCAAGCTCCTGCGCGGCGACGGCCGCTGCCGGGCCTTCCTTCCCGGCTACAAGTTCACCCTGGAGAAGCACTACCGGGCGGACGCCAACGCCGCCTACGTCCTTTCCTCCGTCTCCCACTCGGCCACCTGGGAGGACTACACGAACTCCTTCGAGGCCTTCCCGGCCGCCGTCCCCTACCGGCCGCCGCGGCGCACCCGCAAGCCGGTGATCCCCAGCACCCAGACGGCCCTCGTGGTGGGCAAGTCGGGCGAGGAGATCTGGACCGACCAGTACGGGCGGGTGAAGGTGCAGTTCCACTGGGACCAGAAGGGGAAGAACGACAAGAACAGCTCCTGCTGGATCCGCGTCGCCCACGGCTGGGCCGGCAAGAGCTGGGGGCAGATGTTCCTCCCCCGCATCGGCCAGGAGGTGGTGGTGAGCTTCCTCGAGGGGGACCCCGACCGGCCGCTGATCACCGGCGCGGTCTACAACGCCGAGCAGACCGTCCCCTACGCGCTGCCGGGCGAGCAGACCAAGAGCACGGTCAAGAGCAGCAGCTCGAAGGGGGGGAGCGGCTTCGACGAGCTCCGCTTCGAGGACAAGGCCGGCTCCGAGGAAGTCTTCTTCCACGCCCAGAAGGACCACAACCTGGTGATCGAGAACGACCGCACCAAACAGGTGAAGCACGACGAGACCAACACGATCACCAACAACCGCGCCACCACGGTCTCGGAGGGGAACGAGAGCCTGACCGTGTCGAAGGGGAACCGCACGGTCAAGGTGGACACCGGCAACGAGAGCCACGAGGTCAAGGGGACCCGCTCGGTGAAGGTCACCGGCGACGAAACCCACGACGATGAGGCCAAGTTCACCCACACGGTCAAGGGGGACTACGCGCTGACCATCAACGGCAAGCTCACCATCACGGTGGACGGCGACATCACCCTCAAGTCGACGGGCGGCAACATCACCACCGAGGCGAGCCAGGCCTACTCGAACAAGTCGGGCACCACCTTCAGCAACGAGGCGGGCACCGCGATGTCGAACAAGGCCGGCACTAGCCTGACCAACAAGTCCTCGGGCGGCGACCTGACCAACGATTCGGCGATGAACCTGACCAACAAGGCCGGCATGTCGATGACCAACGAGGCCCAGATCTCGCTCACCAACAAGGCCTCGGCCTCGCAGACGGTGGATGGCGGCGGGATGCTCACGGTCAAGGGCGGCCTGGTGAAGATCAATTGAGCCGGTGAGCCGACCGTGAGCGCCGCTGTCCTCCTCCTCGGTCTCGCCGTGGGCACCGGCCTCGGCGCCGCCGCCGTGCTCGCGGCGGGGTGGCGGCGGCGGTCGCCGATCCCGATCGTGGCGCCTCCCCCCTGCAGCTCCGCCGAGCCGCTGGATGAGCCGCCAGGCGAGCCGCTGGATGAGCCGGCGGGCCTGCGCCGGACGATCGACGAGACTCCCGAGCTGCGCTCCCTCTACGCCCGGATCGGCTTTCCCGCCGAGGTGGAGCGCGCCTGCCAGCGCATCCTGGGCGAACTCGCGGGCATGGTGCGCACCGAGATCCCCGATTTCGCCGCCTTCCGCGCCGCCGTGACCGAGGCGGAGCGGGGCCTCGGCGCCGCGCCGGACGCCGGGGGGGCCTTCCTCGCCGAGGACGTCGAGCTGCTGCGGGAGGTCTCCGCGGCAGGGGACGAGCCGGGGGAAGTCCTCCGCCTGCTCGACCGCGATCCCGTCCGCCGGCTCCTGCCGTTCGTCGAGCGCATCCCCCTGGTGCGCAACGGCGAGCGGATCTGGCGCACCCCGGTCGAGCTGAGCCTCCTGCGCAAGCGCCCCGAGGATCCCGAACGCTGCGAGCGCCTGCTCGACGAGCTGGAGAAGCTGGTGCGCACCGCCCGCCTCCCGCGGGCGGAGCCGGCCCGGGTGGAGGTGCTCGAAGCCGTGACCCGCGCCCGGCGGGACGCGCGGCGGGAGGGCGCCTACATGCCGACCTCGCTGCGCAGCCTCGAAGCGGCCGTCGAGGCCTGGCTGCGCGCGGCGCCCCCGGAGGCGCGGCGGCGGCGGGATGATCTCGACGCCCTCCTCCTCGGCCTGCTGCGGGTCCGTGGCGCCCGGGCCGGCTCGAAGGATCTGCGGGAGGTCGCCCGCTCCCAGGCGCAGACCTACGCCTGCGCGCCCTGGCTGCACACCCCCTGGCTCACCGCCTGCGCCCTGGCCAACCTGCTCGACGCCGAGCTCTCCGCCCTGCCGGAGGGGGAGCGCAACCTCCCCTCGGCCCGCGCCGCCGTGTTGCGCTGGGTGCGCGACGAGGTCGCCTCCTCCCACTTCGACGGCGAGGAGACCATCCGGCGCCTGCGCCAGCAGGAGGAGCGGGAGCTCTACGTGCACAGCCTGGTCTATGCCCTGTTGCGGCTGAGCCTTCTTCCGGTGGGCGCGGACTGACATGGTTGATCGGGCAGGCGATCCGGCGGAAGACCTGAAGGAGCGCCTGGTGCTGGACGAGGAGGGCCGCGTCCGCGAGCGGCATCGCCTCCTGGAGGGCCGCCTGCACGGCGAGTCGGTGACCTACGACGCGGGGGGACAGGTGGCGCGGACCGCCCAGTTCAGGGACGGGGCCCTGCACGGCGAGGCAGTGACCTACGACCCCGAGGGGAGGGTGCGCGAGCGTTGCCACTTCCTCGACGGCGTCCCCCACGGCGAGCTGGCGCTCTACGACGAGAAGGGATGGCTCCGCCAGCGGATGACCTACGTCGCCGGGCAGCCGGACGGCGAGTGCGTGATCTTCGGCGACGGCCGGCCGGTGGCCTTCCTGCACTATCGCCAGGGGGTGCCGGAGGGGGAGCTGCGGGTGCTGCACCCCAGCGGGCCGGATTCGGTTCGCTCCCTCTACCGGGACGGACAGCTCAACGGCGAGTCGGTGTTCTTCGATCCGGAGGGAAACCTGGTCCGGCGGGCGCAGTACCGCGCCGGCAAGCTCCAGGGGGAGACGATCGAGCACTACCCGAGCGGCCAGATCCGGGAGAGGGCGCCCTACGAGAAAGATCTCCTGCACGGCACGGTGCAGCGCTTCCACCCCGACGGCCGGCTCAAGGAGAAGCAGACCTACCGCGAGGGCAAGCCCCTGGGGCCGCCGGTCGAGTACGACGGCAAGGGCCGGCCCAAGGCGGCGAAGCCGGAGCCGGCGCCGAAGAAGCCCGGCTGGCGGGAGAAGCTGGGCTGGAAGCCGAAGCCATGAGCACGGCTCCGATGCTATGATTCAGACCTCCTGTTTCAGTTCATGACACCGAGGGCGTGATGTATAGCTTTCTTTTCGACAAGAAATCTCTCTTTCTTCTGCTGGCCGGGATGGCCGTGGCCGGCGGCGTGCTGTTCCTCTCCGGCATGCTGGTGGGCGTGCAATGGGGGCTGCCGGGGGAGGCCGCGGTCATCCCGCCGGCGCCGCGGGTAGCGCCGCTGGCATCGCGGGCACCGAGGCGGGCAGCCTTCGTGCCCGACCGCCCCTGCCGACCGGAGCCCGAGGCCAAACCCGCTCCGCCGCCCGCGGCGCCCGCAGCGCCCGCGCCGGTCGCCGCTCCCGCGCCGAAGCCCGACCTGCGCGTCTCGGTCGCGCCAGCTCCGGCCGTTCCGGCCCCAGCCCCCGTCCCCATGGCCGTGCCGGCGGTCGCCCGGACTCCGGAGCCCACGACGCCCGTGACACCGGATCGCCCGGGCCGCTACTCGCTCCAGATCGGCGCCTTCCGCGAGGCGAAGAACTCCGAGAAGGCGATCCAGGAGCTGCAGACCAAGGGCTACGAGCCCTACGTGATCGAGCAGAAAGGGCGAAGCGTGCTGCAGACGGTGCGGATCGGCCGCTACGCGGACCGCGCCGAGGCGCTGCGGGCCGCCTCGGACTTCCGCCGCCGCGAGGGGTTGGAGGCGATCGTCCGGCCGATCGGCTCCTGAGGCCCCCTACTTCTTCGTGATCGAAACCCCCAGCAGGTAGGTGTTCCCCTTGTAGGTGCCGTTCAGCGCGCCGGCGTTGGTGCGCGTCGTCCGGATCACCGGCGCGATGAACTGGAAGCCGATGTCGAGCCAGTCGCGGCCGAAGCCGGCGCTGAAGACGCTGCGCTTGGCGTCGGGGAAGAGGGGGCCGAGGCTGGCGTCCGGCTGCGGGCTGTCCTCGAGGGCGTAGCCGAGCCGGAGCATCATCCCCTTGCCCAGATTGAGCCGCGCTCCCAGGCGATAGGAGAGGGTGTCGTCCCAGGCCCCCTGGAGCGTCTGGTCGAAGGTCGGGTTTGACGGGAAGAAGACGGAGATCCCCTGGAAGCGCTTCCAGCCGGTCTGGGTGACGTCGGTCTCGATCCACAGCTTCGGGCTGGGGGCGAAGCCGACACCGAGGGTCGCCGTCGCGGGGAAGCCGATGGAGGTCCCGACCGGCAGGTTGGAGCCATAGGGGATACTGGCGCGGTTGAGGGCGTCGATCTGCGCGTCACCGGTCGAGACCTGGGTCAGCCGGCCCGCCCCCGCGAAGTTGATCGTGATCGGGCTCCGGTAGCTGATCCCCCAGGCGAAGCGCTCGCCGATCTTGTTGAGGAAGCCGGCGTCCCAGCCGATCCCATGGTCCCAGTCGGTGTCGATGGCGAAGCTGCCGACGTCCTGGGTCTCTCCGGTGTTGGGGTTGAGGCCGGCGAGCCGGCGGCCCATGGAGAACTTGGCATTGCGGTAGATGACGCCGGCACCGAAGCCGAGGCCGGGGGCGGCCTTCCAGGAGAGGTTGGCGTTGACGTCGTAGGTCTGGAGCTGGCCGCGGGTGGCGAGGTACCGGCCGGCGAAGGCGCTAGGGTCGGCCCACTGCGTCCGGAAGGAGAAGGGGGTGTAGACGGCGACGCCGAGCTTGAGCTTCTCGCCCAGCGGCTTGACCGCGTAGAGGTGGGGGGACAGGGTCCAGGTCTTCTCCTGCTGCGCCGCGGTCCCCTGGCCGATCCCTGCCGCGTTCCCCTGGAACTGCGATTCGTTGAGATAGTCCGCGGCGAACCCGGCGGTGAGCTTCCCCTTCTTGAACAGGGCGAGCCCGCCGGGGTTGTAGAAGCAGGCCGTGGGATCGTCGGCCTGGGCGGCGAAGGCTCCGGCCATCCCCATGGCCTTGATCCCGGGATCGGGAGCGGTGAAGCCGGCGGCCCCGGCCGGCCGTGAAAGGCCGCCGGCGAGCGCGAGCCCGCAGGTCCAGGCCAGCGCGAGAGACTTCAGCCGTCCTTCTCCGGTCATGCGATCCTCCAGGCAATCGATAAGTTGCCGCTGGAAACTTAGGACAAGGCCCGCAGGGTGTCAAACCCGGCTCCTTCGGGAGGAGATGGCCCGGTCCTCGAGGGAGCTGGTAAAGTCCCGTCCTCATGAACGCTCCCATCCTCCTCGCCGGCCTGGCCGGGCTCTCCGCCGGCCTGATCCACGCCCTTTCGGGACCGGACCATCTCTCGGCCGTGGCGCCGCTGGTGATCAACGAGCGGAGCCGCCGCTGGCGGATGGGGCTCTTCTGGGGGATCGGCCACAGCCTGGGCGTCTGGATGATCGGGTTGATCGCGCTCGCCCTGCGGGGGATCCTGCCGGTCGAGAGGCTCTCCTCCTGGAGCGAGCGGCTGGTCGGGGTGGTGCTGATCGGCGTCGGGCTGTGGGGGCTGCGCCGGGCCTTCGTCGCCAAGCTGCCGGCGGCCCACGTCCACGACGAGGAGAGCCCCACGAAGCGCCCCGGCCGGGCGGCGGTGATGATCGGCGGCCTGCACGGCCTGGCCGGCAGCTCGCACATCCTGGGGCTCCTGCCGGCGCTGGCGCTGCCCTCCCGCTGGGCCTCCCTCGCCTACGTGATCGGCTTCGGGCTCGGCGCGATCGTGGGGATGACGGCGTTCTCCACCACCTTCGGCCTCTTCGCCCACCGGATCACCGGCCGCGGCCAGCGGGCCTACCAGGCGCTGCTCGCCTGCTTCTCGGCCGCGGCCATCCTGGTGGGCGGGTACTGGCTGGTCTTCTAGAGCAAGAGACAAGGGCACAAGGGACCCAAGGGACAGCAGGGACAGCAGGGACATCAGAGACACCAGGGATCTGGGATTCCGGCGGTCTGTTCTGGAGTCCCTGTTGTCCTTGATGTCCCTTTCGTCCCTTGGTCCCTTTCTCCCCCCAGGAATCCTCCTCCCCCTGCCATCTGTTAGACTTCGCGCCTATGTCCGACCCCGTCCACCGCCCCCGCCTGGGGATGATCAGCCTCGGCTGCCCGAAGAACCTCGTCGACAGCGAGATCATGCTCGGCGAGCTCTCCCGGCGCGGCTACGACGTGGTCAACGACCTGGACACGGCGGAGACGGTGGTAGTCAACACCTGCGCTTTCATCGAGGAGGCGCAGCAGGAGTCGATCGACGCCATCCTCGAGGTCGTCGGCCGCAAGGGGAAGGGGGTCGAGCGGGTGCTGGTGGCCGGCTGCATGGTGAACCGCTTCGGCGACCAGCTCGCCCGGGAGATCCCCGAGATCGACGGCTTCGTCGGCCTCGACCAGCTCCGCGAGGTGGGGGACGTGGTGCAGCTCGGCGGCGGCCCGCCGCTGCCGGCCCCCTCCCACATGGTCTTCGACCACACGGCTCCACGGCTGCTCACCACCCAGGGGCACGCCTACCTGAAGGTCGCCGAGGGGTGCAACAACCCGTGCACCTTCTGCGCGATCCCGGTCTGGCGCGGCCGCTTCCGCAGCCGCACGATCGAGAGCCTGGTGATCGAGGCCAAGCAGCTCGAGGCGGCGGGCATCACCGAGCTCAACCTGATCGCCCAGGACACCACCCGTTACGGCGAGGACCTGGGGATGCGCCGGCACGGCCTGGTGCGCCTGGTCGAGGCGCTCCTCCAGCACACGTCGATCCCCTGGATCCGCTTCCTGTACGCCTATCCGACCACCCTTGACGAAGACCTGCTGCGCCTGATGGGCACCGAGGAGCGCTTCTGCTCCTACGTCGACATGCCGCTCCAGCACAGCCATGGGGAGATCCTCTCGGCGATGCGGCGCGGCGGCGACGCCAGGCGCTACCTGCGGCTGCTCGACCGGGCGCGCGAGCTGGCCCCGGACGTCTTCCTGCGCTCCACCTTCATCGTCGGCTTTCCGGGCGAGACCGAGGAGCACTTCCAGGACCTCGTCGGGTTCGTCGAGCGGGCCCGCTTCGACCATCTGGGCGCCTTCGCCTACAGCCCGGAGGAGGGGACGCCGGGGGCGGAGCTCAAGGGTCGGGTGCCGCGGAGCACCCAGCGGCGGCGCCTGCGCCAGCTCCTCGAGGCCCAGAAGCCGGTCGCCCTCGAGCGGCGGCGGCGGCTGGTGGGGCAACGGCTGCCGGTGCTCGTCGAGGGGGCGTGCGAGGAGTCCGAGCACCTCCTGCAGGGGCGCCACTACGGCATGGCCCCGCAGATCGACGGCCGCGTGCTGATCAACGACGGCTCGGCCCCGGCCGGCGCGCTCGCCCTGGTCGAGATCACCGAAGCCTACGCCGACGACCTCGTGGGGCACGTGGTCGGCGCCGTCCGGCCGCAGGACGCGGACCGGGTAGTTATTGCCGATCCTGCTGTTTTCGTTTAATCCACCTTCCTCCATGCACGTCGTCCAGGACGCCTTCAACAGCAGGGATCTGCCGCACGGCGGTGTGGCCACCATCGGCAACTTCGACGGCGTCCACCGCGGCCAGCGGGCGATCCTCGACCGCACCGTGACCCGCGCCGGGGAGCTGGGCGTCCCGGCGGTGGTCGTCACCTTCGATCCCCATCCCCTGGCCGTGCTCCACCCGGAGCGGGCGCCGGTGCCGCTGACCACGGCGAAGCAGAAGGAGGCGCTGCTCGGCGAGGTGGGGATCGCCGTCATGCTGGTCGTCCGCTTCACCCCCGAGTTCTCGCGGGTGCCGGCGCGGCAGTTCGTCCGCGAGTTCCTGCACGAGAAGCTGGGGCTCCAGGAGATCTACGTCGGCGAGGACTTCGTCTTCGGCCACCAGCGGGAGGGAAATCTGGATCTGTTAGGGAGGATGGGCGAGGAGCTGGGCTTCGCCGCCCACGGCATGCGGGAGGTGAGCTGGGCGGGTGAGCGGATCTCCAGCACCCGCATCCGGCAGGCGCTCTCGGAGGGGAAAACCACGGAGGCGGCCGAGATGCTGGGCCGGCCCTACTCGATCGCGGGGACCATCGCCCGCGGTGACCGCATGGGGCAGAAGCTGGGCTGGCCGACGATCAACGTCGCCTCCGAGAACAAGCTCCTCCCCGCCGACGGCGTCTACGCCGCCCGGGTCTTCTTCCCCAGCTACCCGGCGACCTTCGACGGCGTGACCAACATCGGCACCCGGCCGACCGTCTACGAGAACTACCAGCGGGTGGTGGAGAGCCATATCCTCGACTTCAAGGCGAACGTCTACGGCCAGCGGGTGGAGCTCCAGTTTCACAAGCGGCTGCGCGAGGAGCGGATCTTCCCCTCGGTCATGGACCTCTCGGCCCAGATCGGCCGCGACGTGGAGGCGACGCGCGAATATTTCGCCGCCCGCCGGCGGATGGAACAAGAAGCGGCCCCCGCCGGGTTGGAAGAGGAGTGAAGGCCGTCCGTGGCGGCCCCAAGATCATTAAGATCATTCTTGAACATCCCCGGGCGGCCCTGAAGCCGCCCCTGTCCGGAGAGGAAGGCAATCATGGCCAGTGAAAAGATCCTGACGGTCACCGACGAGAACTTCGAGGCCGAGGTGCTGAAGTCGGAGAAGCCGGTGCTGGTGGACTTCTGGGCGACCTGGTGCGGCCCCTGCCGCGCGGTGGCCCCGGTGCTCGACGAGCTGGCGGAGCAGAACGACAAGGTGCTCATCGCCAAGCTGAACGTCGACGAGCAGCAGAAGATCGCCTACCAGTACCAGGTGTCGAGCATCCCCACCTTCATCCTGTTCAAGGATGGCAAGATGGCCGACCGCATGATGGGCGCCGCGCCCAGGACGGCCTTCGACAAGTTCATCGAACGCAACATGTAGGCGATGAGATGAGCGCCCGTCTCGACGCGCTCTCGGCCGGGCTCGCGGAGCTGGGCTGCGAGGCCCTGCTCGTGCTCGCGCCGTCGGCGCAGGACACCGACCTCGCCCCCTTCCTGCCCGGGCCCGCCCACCTGGGGGAGTGCCTGCTGGTGCTCCCCCGCGGCGGCGAGCCCCGCCTCGGCTACCTGACTCCGATGGAACGGGAGGAGGCGGCGGCGACCGGCCTCCTGCCGCTGACCCCCGAAGAGCTGGAGATCTCCCGCCTGTCGGGCGAGTACGCGGAGCCGGCGACCTTTCTCTCCCGGGTGGCGGGGAAAGCGCTGGAGCTCGCCGGCCTCGCTCCCGGACGCGTGGCCCTGGCCGGCCACGGCGCGGCCGGCACGATCCAGGGCGCCTGCTCGCTGCTCGCCGCCCAGGGTTGGATCTGGGTGCCCGGCAACGCCCTCGTCTTCGCCGCCCGCAAGCGCAAGGAGCAGCCGGAGCTGGCCGGCATCCGCGAGGCCGCCGAGGGGACCTGTGACGCGATGCGCGCGGTGGCCCGCCTGCTGGCCGCGGCGTCATCATCCGGTGAAAGCGGTGAAAGCGGCGAAAACGGCGAGCTCCGGCTGGACGGAGAGCGGCTGACCGTGGCCCGGCTGCGCGCCGAGGTCGGGAGGATCTTCTCGAACCTTGGTTTCGAACAGCCGCGGGGGAACCTCATCGCTCCCGGCGAGGAGGGGGGGATTCCCCATTCCTCGGGCACGCCGGACCGCGCCCTCCGGGTGGGCGAGCCGCTGGTGGTGGACCTCTTCCCCCGTGGGTTTTCTCACGGACAACTGTTCGCGGACTGCACCCGCGTCTTCTGCGTTGGCGAGCCGCCGGAATCGTTCGCGCGGGCCCACGGCCTGGTCCGCCAGGCGCTCGAAGCCGCCCGCCGGCTCGCCGTTCCCGGGGCGCGCGGCTGGGACATCCAGGAGGCGGTCTGCCGCCTGTTCGGCGAAGCGGGGTACCCCACCCCGATCTCCCAGCCGGGGACCACCCATGGCTACGTCCACAACCTCGGCCATGGCGTCGGCTTCGACCTCCACGAGTTTCCCACTTTCAAGAAAGCCTCGGGCGGCGAGGGGGTTCTCCGCGAGGGGGACGTCTTCACGATCGAGCCCGGCCTCTACGAGCCCGGGGAGGGCTGGGGCGTGCGCCTGGAGGACCTGGTCCATCTGGGACCTGAAGGGTTGGAGAACCTGACGCCGCTGCCCTACGAGTGGGATCCCCGGGCGTGGGATTTCAATCCCGGCCCATTGCGTTATCCTTCCTGAGGGTGGCGTCCGCCGCTCCGCCGGATTCGAAAGGAGGGAGGGGGCATGGTGGAAACCGTTCTCAGCGTCCTGATCGGCCTCGGGCTGGCCGCGGCCTGCGGCTTCCGGGTCTTCGTCCCCCTGCTGGTCATGAGCCTGGCCTCGCGCGCGGGCATGGGGCATCTCGTGCTCGGCCCCAACTTCACCTGGATCGGCTCGACGCCGGCCCTGCTCTCCTTCTCGATCGCCACCGTCCTGGAGATCGCGGGCTACTACATCCCCTGGGTGGACAACCTGCTCGACACGATCGCCACGCCGGCCGCCGTGGTCGCCGGCATCCTGGTGACCGCCTCCGCGATGACCACCGACGTCAGCCCCTTCCTCAAGTGGACGCTGGCCGTGGTCGCCGGCGGCGGCACCACGGCGGTCTTCCAGGGGATCACCGCGCTGACCCGGCACGTCTCCTCCTTCGCCACCGGCGGGCTCGGCAACCCGGTGCTCGCCACCGCCGAGGCGGGCGGCTCGGTCCTGCTCTCCGTGCTGGCCATCCTCGCGCCGGTGCTCGCCTTCCTGCTGGTGGTGGGCCTGCTCTACTTCGGGGTCAGGAAGCTGCTCCTGCGGTTCCGGCGTCCGGCGGTGCCACGGACCGCCTGAAGGGCGAAAAGGACGAAAGGGACAACCAGGACAACCGGGACAGGCGAGCTCTCATGTCCCTGAAGTCCCTGATGTCCCTTGCGTCCCTTTTGAGGTCCCTCCCGGCCCTGCTCCTCCTCGCCGCCTGCTCCTCGGCGGGGCCGACCAACGTCTCGGGGGTCGCCCGCGAGCTGCGCCAGCGCGGGGTCGATCCCGCCTCGGTCGTCGTCCCCTTCGAGGTGACAGACGAGATGCGGGCCTGGGTCCACGACCGGGTGCCGGACACCGGGACCCCCGGGCAGCGCCTGACCCAGCTCCTCAATTCGATCGTCAACCCCGCCGGCCTCGGCCTCGCCTATGAAGGGGGGCGGACGAGCACGGCCCGCGAGGCCTTCGCCACCCGAAAGGCCAATTGCCTGGGGTTCACCAGCCTGTTCGTGGGGCTGGCGCGCGAGCTGGGCATTCCGGCGTACTACCTCGGGGTCGACGACGTCGAGCGGTTCGAGCGCGAGGGCGACCTGCTGGTGATCTCGGGGCACGTCAGCGCCGGGTTCGGCCTGGGCAACGGGAAGGTCCAGATCCTGGAGTTCACCAACGCTCCCAAGGCCGACTACCGGCACGTCCGCCACCTCTCCGACCTGACCGCGATCGCCCTCTACCACTCCAATCATGGGGCCGAGTTGCTGCGCGCCGGACACCTGCAGGAGGCCCTGCCCTGGCTGCGCCAGGCGGTGACGATCGATCCGGAGCTGAGCGACGGCTGGGTGGATCTCGGGGTGGGTCTGCGGCGGGCCGGCGATCTCGACGGCGCCGAGGCGGCCTACCGGCACGCCCTGGAGGCCAACCCCGAGATGGCCTCCGCCTACCAGAACCTGGCGGTCCTCCTGCGCCTGCGTGGGCACTCCCAGGAGGCCGACGACCTGATGGCGCTGGCGAGCCGGGCCGGCTCGCAGACCCCGTTCAGCTATCTGGCCTTGGGGGACGTCTCGCTGACCGGCGGCCGGGTGGAGGAGGCCCGCCGCTTCTACCGCCGGGCGATGTGGCTGAACCGGAACGATCCCGAGCCCTACGCCGCCCTGGGCTTCGCGGCCCTCGCGGGCGGCGACCCGGACGAGGCGAGGAAGTGGCTGCGCAAGGCGGCGTCCCGGGACAAGAGCAACGAGCGGGTGCGGCGGCTGGAGGCGCGGCTGGCCGAAGGGCCGGCGGCGCGATGAAGACGATTCTCTCCCCCTGGCAGATCTGGATCGACACCGGCGGCACCTTCACGGACTGCCTGGCGGTGGACCCGCGAGGGAATCTCCACCGCGCCAAGGTGCTTTCGACGAGCGCCGTCCGCGGCCGGATCGCCGGCGCTGACCGAGCCGGCAGGGTCCACCTCGCTTCGCCCTGGGATCTCCCGCCGGCCTTCTTCCGCGGCTTTGCCTTCCGCCTGCTGGGGAGTGACGCGGAGGGGAGTATCGTCGAGGATTCCGGCTCCGGGCTCCTCCGCCTGGACCGTCCACTCCCCGCAGGCGACCTCGCCGGCGCCGCCTTCGAGCTGCGCTCGCCCGAGGAGGCCCCGGTCCTCGCCGCCCGGCTGGTGACCCGGACCCCGCTGGCGGCGGAGCTGCCGGAGATCGCCCTGCGGCTCGCCACCACGCGCGGCACCAACGCCCTGTTGGAGCGCAAGGGGGCCGCGACCGCCCTCTTCATCACCCGGGGCTTCGCGGACCTCCTCCGCATCGGCACCCAGCAGCGGCCGGACCTGTTCGCCCTGGAGATCGTCCGCCCCGAGCCGCTCTACCGCGAGGCCGTGGAGGTCCCGGAACGTCTGGCGGCGGACGGCTCGGTGCTGGTCCCGCTCGATGCCGAGGCGGTCCGCGCGGCGGCCCGGCGCCTGCTGGGGGAGGGAATCGAGGCGGCGGCGGTCGCGCTGATGCACTCCTACCGGAATCCCCTGCACGAGGAGGAGGTCGGCAGGCTCTTGCGGGAGGCCGGCTTCCGCTACGTCTCGCTCTCCGCGGAGCTGGCGCCGCTGATCAAGCTCCTCCCCCGGGCGGAGACGGCGGTGGTGGACGCCTATCTGTCGCCCATCCTGGAGCGGTATCTGGCCGGGGTGTCCGGTGCTCTGGAAAGCGGCGCCTTGGGCCGCGGTACGCTGCACGTGATGACCAGCGCCGGCGGGCTGGTGCGGGCGGACGCCTTCCACGCCAAGGACGGCCTGCTCTCCGGCCCGGCCGGTGGAGTCGTGGGAGCGGCGCGCGCCGGCCGGCGGTCCGGCTTTTCGCGGGTGATCGCCTTCGACATGGGGGGGACCAGCACCGACGTGGCCCGCTGGGATGGCGACTTCGAATACCTCTTCGAGCACCGGGTGGGGGACGCCCACCTCGTCGCGCCCGCTCTCGCCATCGAGAGTGTGGCGGCCGGCGGCGGCTCGATCTGCGGCTTCGACGGCATCCAGCTCAAGGTGGGGCCGGAGAGCGCCGGCGCCTGGCCCGGCCCCGCCTGCTACGGCGCCGGCGGCCCGCTGACGCTGACCGACGTCAACCTCATCCTCGGCCGGCTCGATCCCGGCCGCTTCGAGATCCCCCTGGACGCGGCGGCGGCCGGCCGGGCCCTCGACGCCCTGCGCAGGGCGATGGGAGAGGCCGATCCCGGCCCCGAAGCGGTGCTCGCCGGGCTCCTCGACATCGCCGACGAGCGCATGGCGGAGGCCATCCGCTCGATCTCCCTGCGCCGCGGGTACGACCCGGCGGGGCACGCGCTCGTCGCCTTCGGCGGCGCCGGAGCCCAGCACGCCTGCGCCGTGGCCGGGCTGCTGGGCATCGAGAGCGTCCTGGTGCCGGCGGACGCCGGCCTGCTCTCGGCGCTGGGGCTGGGAGCCGCGATCGTCGAGCGCTTCGCCCAGCGGCAGGTGCTCGAGCCGCTGGACGGAGTGCGGGAGCGGCTCGCCGGCTGGCTCGGCGAGCTGGGCCGCGAGGCCATGGCTGCGGTGGCTCGGGAAGAGATCGCGCCGGAGGAGATCGCCGTCCGCCGCCGGCTGCTCAACCTCCGCTTCGCCGGCCAGGAGGCGACCCTCGGCATCGAATACGCAAGCGATGGTGGGATCGAGCCCGCCTTCGCCGCCGCCTACCGGGAGGTCTACGGCTACGCTCCCGAGGGGAGGGCGATCGAGCTGGAGTCGATCCGCGTCGTCGCTTCCTCCCAGGGTTCCGCCGGCGACGATCTTCCGCTCTCTGATCCCGGGCCGTCCGCGGCCGTTCCCGATGGATTCCGCCGCTGCTGGATCGCCGGCGCCTGGCGGGAGGTCCCCTTCTTCGACCGCGCCCTCCTGGCTCCCGGCGCCGCCTTCGCCGGTCCCTCCCTGGTCTTCGAGGCCCACAGCGCTACGATGGTGGGGGAGGGTTGGCGCGGCCGGGTGGACGGGGCGGCCAACCTGGTGCTGGAGAGGAGGGCCTAGATGGAGGAAGACTTCGAGCTGGACCTCACCGGCCGCCGGAAGGACGATCCCATCCCCGGCTACGCCCTCCGGCTGCGTCCCGTGGCCCGCCTCTGCGCCGGGCTGGCCGGGACGGTCGCGGTGTTCGCCGTTCTGAGCTGGGCGCTGACCCGCCAGACCGGCGGGCGGCCGGTCCCCGGTCTGCCCCCCGCCGTGCCGCTGGCGCTGTCCCTCCTCGCGGCGATGATGATCCTGCTCTCCACGCGTTTCCGTTCCTCGATCCTGCGGCGGGCCTTCCCCCGTTCGGCGGAGCTCCAGCCGAGCCCCGAGGCGGTGCTCGCCGCCTATGGCCGGGCGGCGCGGGTCAGCTTCGCGATCCTGGAGGTGGCGGCGCTGCTCGGGCTCGCCGTCTCCCTGCTCTCCGGTTCGGCGTACTACGGGACCGTCCTCTGCGTAGCCAGCGCCTTTGGCATGCTCACACGCTGGCCCCGGGCCGCCGAGGTCGACCGTCTCCTGCGAGGCCGCGCGAAGCCCTGATGCTGGACCATATCCGGAGCCTCCAGATCGTCTGCGGCGCCATCGCCCTGGGACTGCTCCTCGTCAACGCCGTCCTCGGGCTCCTCCTCGTCCGCGGCCTGGCGCAGGTTCCGATCCCACAAATCGTTTCCATTGTGTTGTTCGCGGCGGCCGTGGCGCTCCTCGTCGCCGCTCCAGCCCTCAAGGGCGCGGTCTACAAGCGGGCCGACGCGGAGGGTATCCACGGTGATCTCGGAAAGGTTTTCGCCGCCTACCGGAAGGCCACCCTCATGGCCTTCGCGCTCCGCGAGGCCGGCGGACTGATCGGTTTCATCCTTTCGATCCTGACCGGCAATCCCTGGTGGAGCTGGGGGCTGGGAGGCGCGGCGGTGATCGCGATGCTCTTCGACTGGCCGAAGCGCGAGCACCTGGGGCTCTGATCAGAAAACAAGGACGAAAGGGACGTAAAAGACCAGAAGGACAGAAAGAACATCGCCGAGATTCGGCCTCTCGTCCCTTACGTCCTTGATGTCCCTTTTGTCCTTTGCCCCCTCAGGCGACCGGCACCAGGACCGTCGCCCTGGGCTTCCCCTCTCTGGCCCCCTCGGAATAGCGGGCGGCGACGCGGTCTCCCACCTGCCGGCCGGTGCCGCGGCGGGCGACGGCGACGATCGAGCCGCCGAAGCCGCCGCCGGTCAGCCGCGCGCCGTAGACGTCCGGCTCCTCGCTCGCCAGCTCCACCAGCTGATCGATCTCCGGGATCGAGACCTCGAAGTCGTTGCGCAGCGACTCGTGGGAGGCGTAGAGGAACTTGCCCAGGCGGGGCAGGTCCCGCTCGCGCAGGGCCGCCACCGCCAGGCGGACGCGGGCGTTCTCGGTGAGGACGTGCCGGGCGCGGCGGTCGAGCGGCTCGGGCAGGGAGGGGAGGCGCCAGAGGTCCTGGGTGCTGAGGTCGCGCAGCTGGCGCACCCCCAGCAGCTCCGCCGCGCGCTCGCACTCCTGCCGCCGGGTCCGGTACTCGCCCCCGGAGTTGCTGTGGGAGATCCCGGAATTGATCACCACCAGCTCGGCCTCGTGAGGCAGCGGGACCTTGTCGTACTGCAGGCTCCGGGTGTCGAGGAACAGGGCGGTCGATTCGTCCGCCAGGCTGGAGGCCATCTGGTCCATGACGCCGACCGGCGCGCCCACGAAGTCGTTCTCCGCCTTCTGGCCAAGGAGGGCGAGCCGCACGTCGTCGAAGTCCAGCCCGAAGGCCTCCCGCAGGGCGCGCAGCAGCGACACCTCCAGCGCCGCGCTCGACGACAGGCCGCTCCCCAGCGGCACGTCGGATTCGATCCGCAGGTCGAACCCCCGCAGCCCGAAGCCCTCCTGCCGCAGCACCTGGGTGATCCCCTGGGCGTAGTCGAGCCAGGTCTCCCCGGGCTTCTCGTCGCCCAGCCGGTACTCCACGACCTCGGGGTCCTTCACCTCGGCGCTCCAGGCGCGGACCAGCGTGCCGATCCGCGGGGCGAGCTCCACCCGCGTGCGCTGCGGAATGGCGAGCGGCAGCACGAAGCCGCCGCTGTAGTCCGTGTGCTCGCCGATCAGGTTCACCCGCCCGGGGGCGTCCGCCCGCACCTGCGGCTCGCGGCCGAAGAGATCCGAAAACGATTGACTCAAAGACTCACCTCCACCGCCCGCAGCTCCTGGACTTTCTCCTCCGGCAGGGTGTCCGCGGTGAATACGCCGGCGCCGATCTCGCTTCCGGCCAGATATTTGAGCCGCCCCGGCATGCGGTAGGCGGGATAGAGCTCGATGTGCAGATGCGCCTCCGGATGCGGCTTGCCATCCGTCGGCGCCTGGTGGAAGACCATGATGTAGGGGAACGGCTTCGCCCACAGCTTGTCGTACTTCAGGAGAACCGTCTTCAGCGCCCGGGCGAAGTCGGCCCGCTCGGCGGCGTCCAGCTCCGCGACCGACCCGGCCGGCCGGCGCGGCGCGATCCAGACCTCGTAGGAGTAGCGCGCGAAGGCCGGCATCCAGGCGACCGCCCGCTCCCCCGTGTAGAGCGTCCGCCGGCCGTCCTCCAGCTCCTTGACGATCAGGTCCGCCAGCAGGCCGCTGCCGTGCTCTTCCAGCCAGGCGCTCTGCTGGGCCAGCTCCCGGGCCGGGATGGGCGGGATGAACGGATAGGCATAGATCTGCCCATGGGGATGATGGAGGGTCACCCCCACCTCGACGCCGCGGTTCTCGAACGGCATCACGTAATCGACGTCCGGGCGCTCCCCCAGCTCGCGGTAGCGGTCCGCCCAGACCTCCAGCAGCAGCTCCAGGTGATCGAGCGGCAGCGCGCCCAGGGACGAGTTCGGGTCCTGGGTGAAGACCACCACCTCGCAGGCCCCCTTGCCCGGCCGGGTGGGGACGATCGACGGCGGCGCCGGCTCCTCGGCGCGCTCGCTGAAAGTCGGGAAGCGGTTCTCGAACACCGCCACGTCGTAGTCGCCGGCCGGCACCTCGGTCGGATGGGCGGGGTCCGTGGTGGGCGCCAGCGGGTTGTACTCCGGCGGCGGCAGGAAGGTGCGGTCCTGGCGGTGGCTGGCGTAGGCCACCCACTCGCCGCGCAGGGGATGCCAGCGCAGATGGCTCTTCGATCCCGGAGGGGTGGTCCCCGGGCTGGGCGCCTGGAGGCCGTCCGGGATCGGCCGCCGCGAATAGAGGATCAGTTGCCGGCCGTCCGGCTTGGTGAGGACCTGTTTCTCCATTTTCGTCGCTACCGTCCCGTCCTCAATCGTCTCTCAATCGTCCGGAGCATGGGGGTCGTGCCGGGTGCCGGCGCCGCCGATGCCGGCCGCCAGCCGAGCCGGCTGGCGCGGCACCGCCACCCCGCGCGTGGCGGCGGACATCTCCTCCAGGGAGAACTTGGGGGTGCGGTCGGCCCGCAACAGGCCGTTCGCCTCCTGGTAGGTGTCGGCGAACTGCGTGTAGCAGAAACCGGAGAAGATGTGGAGCGAGCTCACCACCTCGAGCAGCTCCCGGTAGCGCACGGCGAGATCCTCGTCGCTCTGCGCGCGCGAGTACCCCCAGGCCCCCTTCTGCTTGGATTCGCTGATGCCGCCGAACTCGGTGAGGACGACCGGCAGCACCTCCTTGGCGTGCTCCTCGAGCACCAGGAGCCGGCCGCCGGGGCGCTCCTGCTTGAGGAGGCGAGGCAGGACGTCCTCCGCGTGATAGCGGTTGGCGATCCGCTCCGGGTCCGCGTCGTAGTCGTGGATGCCGATGATGTCGGTCGCGATGCTCTCCCAGCCGTCGTTGCCGATCACCGGCCGGGTCGGGTCGAGCGTCTTGGTCAGATGGTAGAGCGCGCGCACCCAGTGGCGCTCCGCCTGGTTGTCCGGCAGGTTCGGCACCCCCCAGGACTCGTTGAAGGGGACCCAGGCGACGATGCACGGGTGGCTGAGGTCGCGGCGCACCGCCTCCATCCACTCGCGGGTCAGCCGCTGGATCGAGCGCTTGGTGAAGCGGTAGACGCTCGGCATCTCCTCCCAGACGAGCAGCCCCAGCCGGTCGGCCCAGTAGAGGAAGCGCGGGTCCTCGATCTTCTGGTGCTTGCGCACGCCGTTGAAGCCCATCGCCTTGACCAGCTCGACGTCCCGCTTCAGGGCCGCGTCGTCGGGAGGCGTCATGCCGGTCTTCGGCCAGTAGCCCTGGTCGAGCACCAGGCGCTGGGTGTACGGGCGGCCGTTCAGCACCAGGCGGTTTCCCTGCACGGCGATCGAGCGCAGGGCGGTGTAGCTGTTGACCTTGTCGAGCAGCTCCTCGCGACCCGACCACAGGTGCAGATGGGCCTCGATCAGGGTCGGCTTCTCGGGGCTCCAGAGCAGCTCGTTGCGGAAGTCGTCGATCCCCGGGTCGGAGAGGGCGATCCGGCGGTGGACCTCGCCGGCCACCACCGTGTAGGTATCGTCGGCGAGCAGCTGGCCGCCCGCCCACAGCTTCACCCCCAGCCGCAGGCGCTCGCGCTCCTCGCCCTCCATCCAGGCCTCGAAGCCGAGCTTCCCAGCGCTCCAGGCTGGGCACCCAGCGGACGCTGCCCACCCAGGTCGAGGGGACCTTCTCCAGCCAGACCGTCTGCCAGATGCCGGTCGTCCGCGGATACCAGATCGAGTGCGGCTCGAGCTTCCAGTCCTGCTTGCCGCGCGGCTTGGCGAGATCGGCGGGATCGTCGTCCACCCGCACGATGACCGTCTGGTCCTCCTCGGGCAGGAGCAGATCGGTCACGTCGAGCGAGAACGGCGTATAACCCCCCTCGTGGCAGCCGGCGAGCCCGCCGTTGACCCACACGGTCGCCGCCCAGTCCACGGCGCCGAAGTGGAGCAGCAGGCGCTCGCCCTTCTTCAGCTCGGGAGCCTCGAAGGTCCGCCGGTACCAGCAGCGGCGGTAGAAGCTGGTGTCGCCGATGCCGCTCGCCTCGGTCTCCGGCGCGAAGGGGACGACGATCGTGCCCTTCCACTTCACCTCCCGCGGGTTGCGCCAGCGGGCCTTCGGGTCGAGCACGAAGTCCCAGGGACCGTTCAGGGAGATCCAGGACTGGCGCTGCAGCAACGGGCGCGGGTGTCCGTGTCCGGGGGGCAATTTCGATTCTTGGATCGTGGAACGTTTGGCCATGGTCGTTGGGGGCTGGGGTGCAAGAGACGAGCCAAAAGGGGCTGTTTGACCTTGAAGGGCGACCGCAGGTCGCCCCTACACCCTCCGGCAGAGATCCATGTCGATCGAAGGGTGTAGGGGCGACCTGCGGTCGCCCTCGACGTCGCCGCTGCCGGGTCGCTCCATCTCCGCGCAGACCTCCCGCCTATAATCCCCCGCCAAGGAGGATTCGTCCATCCCATCGACCACCCCCCGCCCCGAAGCCGTCCAGCTCGAGCTGTTCACCCACCGCTTCGCGGCGATCGCGCGGCAGATGGGGGAGCGGCTCCAGCGCACCGCGGTCTCCACCAACGTCAAGGAGCGGCTCGACTTCTCCTGCGCCCTGCTCGATCCGGCGGGGGAGCTGGTGGTCAACGCGCCGCACATCCCGGTCCACCTCGGCGCCCTCGGCCTCTGCGTGCGCCGCCTGCGCGAGACGATCGCCCTGGAGCCCGGCGACGTCGCGATGACCAACCACCCCGGCTTCGGCGGCTCCCACCTGCCGGACGTGACGGTGGTGACCCCCGTCTTTGAACGGGACGCCGGCGGCGCTCTCCTCGGCTATGTCGCCAGCCGCGCCCATCACGCCGAGATCGGCGGCATCCGCCCGGGCTCGATGCCCCCCGGCGCCCGGCGGCTGATCGAGGAGGGGGTGGTGATCCCGCCGACTTACCTGGTCCGCAAGGATCGTCCCCGCTGGGAGGAGGCCCGCCGTCTGCTCCTGGAGGCCCCCTTCCCCACCCGGGCCGTGGAGGAAAACCTGGCGGATCTGCGGGCCGCCGTGGCCGCCAATCACCGGGGGGCCGAGGCGCTCCAGGGGCTCGCCCGCGAGCACGGGGCGGCCACGGCCGGGCGCTACATGGAGGCGCTCAAGGCCCGCGCCGAGGAGCGGCTGCGGGCCGCCCTGGCCCGGCTGCCCGCGGAACGCTACGAGGCGGTCGAACGGCTGGACGACGGCGCCCCGATCGCCGCCCGGATCGAGATCCACGGCCCCGGCGCCGATCCGGCGGTGACGATCGACTTCGCGGGCTCGGCCGGCGTCCATCCGGGGAACCTGAACGCTCCGCCCGCCGTGGTACGCAGCGCCGTCCTCTACGTCCTCCGCCTGCTGATCGCCGAGCCCCTGCCGCTCAACGAGGGGATCCTGCGGGCGGTCGAGATCCGCATCCCGCCCGGGATGCTCAACCCCCCGTTCCCCGCCGATCCCGCCGAGGCGCCGGCCGTGGTGGGCGGCAACGTCGAGACCAGCCAGCGGGTGGTGGACACCCTGCTCAAGGCGCTCGGCCTCGCCGCCTGCAGCCAGGGGACGATGAACAACCTGCTCTTCGGCAGCGAGCGCTTCGGCTTCTACGAGACCGTCTGCGGCGGCGCCGGCGCCGGCCCCGGGTTCCCCGGCGCCAGCGCCGTCCACACCCACATGACCAACACCCGCATCACCGACCCCGAGGTCCTGGAGCACCGCTACCCCGTCCGCCTCGAGCGCTTCGCCCTCCGCCACGGCTCCGGAGGGGCCGGCCGCTGGCGCGGCGGCGACGGAGCCATCCGCGAGCTCGTCTTCCTGGCGCCGATGTCCCTCTCCCTCCTCACCCAGCACCGGGTGGAAGCTCCCTACGGAGTCGACGGCGGCTCCCCCGGCCAGACCGGCCGCCAGCAACTCCTCCGCGCCTCGGGAGAGGTGGAAGACCTCGCCTCGATCGACGGCCGCGAGGTCGGACCCGGCGACCGGCTCCTCCTGGAGACCCCGGGTGGGGGAGGCTGGGGTTTTCAAGGAGAAAGATCATGAAGCCATCGATACGGGCCACGGGTCCAGCCGCCTTCCTCGGCCGGCCCGGCTGGAAGCTCGAGATCGCCTCGGCGCAACCGCTCTGGCCGCAGGGGTTCGATCCGCTGAACGTGACCCTGGTCGCCAGGGGGGAGATCCTGCACCGGCGCTGGGTCAAGCTCGGCAACGCGGTCTGCCCGCCGGGCCGAAGGTCCGTCAGGAGGGGAACTTTCTGGTGATCGAGGCCGCGGGGGTCACCGCGAGGCTGAAGGGAGCGAAGGTGGAGAAGGGGGGCGAGGTCGACGCGCTCAGGGTGACGGTGCCTTGAGATCCCGCCGCCGCTGGCGCGCCGCCGGAACCGGCGCTCACCTCAGAGCGTTCGGAACGATGGAAGGGTGTTCTTCATGGTCGAGATCACGCGGAGCGGGGAGGATGTCATTTTCGAGATCGAAGGCTGGGACAAGCTGTGGTCTCTGCGGAGCCGCCTGCAAATCCCGCTGGCCCACATCAAGGATGCCCATCATGACCCGCAGCCGGCGATGGGCTGGTTCGAGGGCCTCAAAGTGGCCGGCACCTCCATCCCCCACGTCTTTCGAGCCGGCAGCTTCTACCAGCAGGGGGACTTGGTCTTCTGGGACGTGCACCAGCCGGAGAAGACCATCGTGATCGACCTGGAGCACGAGCACTTCGCCAAGCTGATCATCGAGGTCGCCGATCCCGAGAAAATGGTGCAAAGGCTCCGCGGCGCGATCTCGCGGCGTCACGCCTGACGATCGGCCTGCCGATCGGCCTGACGATCGATCAGGAGCTCTCCGAGGCTTTTCAGCGCGGCGGTCCCCCGAGATCCCGCCGCCGCTGGCGCGCCACCTCGTAGGCCGCCAGCGCCACCGCCGTCGACAGGTTGAGCGAGCGGATCTCCGGATCGACCATCGGAATCCGCACCAGCCGGTCCGGATACCGCCGGCGGATCTCCGGCGCGAGGCCAACGCTCTCCTTGCCGAAGATCAGCACCGTCCGTCCGGGGCTTTTGGGAAAATCCACGTTCCAGAGATCCCGCTCTCCCTCGGCGCTGAAGAAGAACGGCTCGCCCAGGGAGGGCAGCCTCTCCTCGAAGTCGGCCCAGCGGTCCCAGATGACGGGATCGACCCGCGGCCAGTAGTCGAGCCCGGCACGGCGGATCTGCCGCTCCTCCAAGGAAAATCCCAGCGGCCGCACGAGATGGAGCCGCGCTCCCACCGCCAGACACGTCCGCCCCGCGTTGCCGGTGTTCCAATGGATCTCCGGCTCGACCAGCACGACGTGGAGGGAGGCTTCGGCGCTCAATTTCGACGAGTATACGTTCAGGTGGAACAGCCCCGAAGCGGCGGAATGGCTCCGGAGCGCGGGGAGAGGGGTGTACCCGAGAAAGGCGGGCGCTGGCCTACGAAGTTTCCCAATTTCTGCCACCTTTCCTTTTCTTCCGCGCTCCTGAAATGCGACGCTCGCGGAACTCTACGAGCGCCGCCGCCATCCTCTGGACGACCAGAGCGTCCAGCAGGCATTCACCAAGCTGTCCGGCCGCGCCACCACAAAGTCGCCTATTGACGCAGATTATGGAGTGACTTAGGATGAGCTAAGTCGCATGATGAAAATAAAATTAATTTATAGCTATCCATCGTGCCTTCCCGTCCAAGTGGATATGAGGGCGTCGGTAAGGCAGCGTGAAACAATTGCACTACCTGGAGGACCAAATGGCTGAATACACACGTGCGAACGCTTGGAACAACGGCGGCACCTTCGACAACTCGGACCTTTTGTGGTATGCGAAAGGCGTCGGCGCGATGCAGGCACGAGCGCTGGATGATCTATCCAGTTGGTGGTTCTTTGCCGCAATCCATGGCCAGAACAGGTGCCAGGGACCTATGCTCGGGGCGAGCCGTGATCTCACCGGAATGGCCTTCGGCCGGCGGTGAGGCTGTCAAAGACCAGAGTGATCGTCAGCCTGCTACGAACGGCAGAGCGGGTGGGAAACTGCCGGCTGGGAAGGAAGCATCGCGCTCACCTCGGCGCAACGCCTCGGTAGCCGCCCGGTAAGCCGCAACGAAGGCCGCGTAGGTTCTCGTAGAAAAATTTGCGGGCTGCTTTCGTCGCGGCATGAACGAGCGGGGCAGGGGAGTGGGCCAGCGAGGCGGGACGGTGCTGAGGGTCTTGAGCCAGGATCGCCATGACGCCGAGTACGGTGGCTCCAGATCTCTTCCGGGCCAGGGCGGCCTCCGTCTCGATGTCGTCCACCAGGGCCGCGACGCGCTTGCGATAGGCGTCCGGAGTCAGATGGGCCCAGCAGGGAAGCGGGGAGAGCACGACCGTCTCCTCCGAGGCGAAGCGCGAGGGATCGTGCCTTTCGCGCTGGTTCCGGGCCGCGTACTCCCGGGTGCGATCGAACCAGTGCCCCTCGAGAGGCTTGCCGTCGAGCAGGGCCGCCGCGGAGTGGACGCCGGGCCAGTCCCGCACGCGCTCCACGAGGTTCTCCTTGACTCCCTGGCTGAGCACGTATCGCAGGCGTTCGACCTGCGCCCTTTCCTCCTCGGTGACGGCGGTCATCTCGTAGCGCCGCTCGAAGACCGGCCCCCGCCAGCCGGTCAGACGGTTGACCTCGCGCGCCAGCTTGGACTGGAGGTCCCGCATAAAGTAGGCGGAGTTCTTGCTCTTTTTGCGGCGCTTTCAGGAGGAGGGGCGGTGGGTGGGGTTGCGGGAGATGGGGGCGGAGGAGGCTGATACGCGAGGTGGATCTCCACGTCCTCTTTTCCCACGACCACCCGCTCGACGATGGTCTCGGCGATTTCCCGCTTCTGTCCGAAGTCGAGGTCGCCCCACCGGCTATAGAGGCTCTGGGCCTCGGAGAGGATCTCCGCGCTTCCGAGCCGCCGGATGGTGAGGAAGTCGATCTCGCCGTGGAGGCGGGGAATCTCCCGGTCCAACTGCTCACGCCGTGTGGCAAGCGGCTGGTTTCGCTCCCCGAACTCCTTCCCCGTGATGTTCCCGTCCAGGTAGAGGCGGTAGAGCTTGTCGGCCTCTGCGGTGAGCTTCCCGTTTTCGTGCGTGAGGGTCTCCAGGAGTGCCGTCCGCTCGACGATCTCCATATCCACCCCGGCGAGCTGCCCGGCGATCGACTCCGGCGAGAAGATCATCCCCTTGAGTTCCTCCATAAACACCGCTTCGAGGTCGTCGGTCGAAATTCTCGTTCGGCACTTCTGGCAGACGTACTTGGGACTGTCCGAGACCACATACATCTTCTTGCCGCAGGCGCAATACGTAAGGCCGGAGAAGAGGTGAACGCCGCGACGCCCGGGCTTCGTGTTCACGCCCGCCTTTCGCTCGGTGAGGTAGGCGGTGCATTCGTGCCACAGTTCCCGGGAGACGATGGCGGGGACAGCGTGATGCACCCACTCGTGCTCGGGCTTCAGGATCTTCTTGCCGCTCCGGATCGTGGTGTAGTTCATCCGGAAGAGACCTTTGGCCGTGGGGTCGAAGAGGAGCTGGTAGACGGATTGGCCGGTGAAGAGGCCGCCCCTGCGGGTGCGGTAGCCCCGGTCGTTCAGGAGTCGGGCCACGGTGCGGATGCGCTTGGTCTCGCGGAACAGCTCATACATGAGCTTGCGGACGGGCGCTTCCTTCTCGTCCGGGATGAGCTTGCCGTCCACCCAGGCATATCCGTATGGCGCCGCGCCGGCAATGCGCTTGCCGAGCTTGGCCCGGATGGGGACGGATGCCGCGACCCGATCCGCGATCTCCTCGCGCTCCCATTGCGCCATGGCGGCGATCACGGTGTAGAAGAGGCGACCGGCGGGCGTCGAGGTGTCGATCGACTCCTGGAGGGAGATGAGGTCGGCATTGTGCTCCCGGAAGAACTCGGAGAACTCCAGGAGTTCTTTGGTGCTTCGGGCAAGGCGGGCGAGCTTGGAGAAGATGAGGCCGGTAATAGTCCTGCTCTCCACATCGGCTCTCATGCGCTTGGCTTCCGGGTGCCAGGAGACGCCTTTCCCCGAGACGCCTTCGAGGTGGTAGACCGTGACGACGGTCCAGCCCTTGCTCTCGGCATACATCCGGCCACGCGCCTCGTGGTGCTCGGGGCTCTCGCCCCTGGCTTGGTCTTCGGTCGAGACTCTGATCCAGAGCCCTACCCGCTTGCCTTCGCTCGTGGAGGATGAGGGGTGCGTTCGCATTGTTCCATGTCTCCAAAAGATCCGCTCTCGCGGAGGGTTGAAGGTGTGAAGAACACTCTTCACCCACCGTATGCGCTCCGATAGGAGCCGGAAAGACGCCACAAATTGCCGGTGTGGCAGAACGGTTCCTGCTAGTGCCTCTCCCGCAGGCCTCGATGTGACTCTCTGGTCACGGCGGTGTGGCTAATGCGGCGGCGTGTGCTTGCACCCATTTGTCCTCGTCAATTTTGAGGCATTCATGAGCCCTTGCCTGCAACTCAAGGAGGGAAAGCGAAAAGTCGAGCGTCTCGCGCTCATCCATCTCCAGGTCCTCGGGCTTCTGCGGGTGGATGAGGCGATCCCTCCGCTTCCAAGCCGCCGCAAGGTTCCGCGCATACTCGTCGGAAAGGGCGACCGTCGTTCCCCGTCCCAGCTTCCGCGACCAAAGGTTCACGGCAGAGACGAGTTCGCCAGGGTTCCGAGGGTAGCCAGGCGCCGGTGCCAACTCCTCATCCGAGAACGCGATCTCCCGGCGGCTGCGAGCAGCTTCAAGCTGAAAGCGCACCGCAGCATTGGTCGCTTCGATTTGCGTGCATTCAGTGCGGAGCATCAGCCGCTCGGCGAAGGCGACGGCAGCTTTGCGGCCCGTCCTTTTCTCCCGCGCCTTCCTCTGAACGAGCGTCGCCCTCTCGCTGTCGTAGCGCAGAAGCCTGAAGAAGTGAGTGGCGTAGGCGATCGACCGCGAGCCGAAGTCCTGAATTTGCTCCTTCAGCTCGCTTTCGCTGAACATCGGAGGCACTTGGACAGCGATGGGCCGTATACCCTTTGCGCCAAGGTCCTTGCCGGTTTCGCGCACCGGTAACCCAAGGCTCGCGCTGCATGCGGCGAACCACCGTATGAGTTCTCCGTAGTGCCAGACAAGACTCGACTGCAAGCCTCCGAACATCTCGACGGCGTAGAGGTCTTCGATTCGCTCCGGATGCGTAAAGTGTCGGCGCGCCTCCCAAACAGCAAGCACGCCGCCCCATCGTTCATCGCCGACCGCCAGGTCGAAGTCGGCGCCGAGCAGTTTGGAGAAGTACCGGACGCCGAGCTTGTAGCTTTCGAGGGGATTAAGCAGGCTGGGTATTGTGGTGAGCGTCTTGGCTTTGGCGTCATACCGGACCTCCGACAGCTTCGCCAGTTCCTTGGGCGTCAGCTCAAGGCCGCCTAAAGAACGGAAAAGCACGGAGCACTTGCGCGCTGCATACCCGAGCGCATCCATATGGGCGAAAAGGCAACTGACCACTGCCTTGCCCCAGAAGCACACGTCCTGAAGGGTGTCCGGGTCTTTCAGGAAGCGGTCGTGAGCGATCTTGAGCTGCTCCCTGGCGATACTGATGTCGGATGCGAGTGGTTCGCTCAAGCTCATGAGATAGGCGAACATCTTCGCAAGCGAGGGATTCGATGCCATTGGATACCTCAGTGTACCGGTTGCTGGATGGTGAATTTCGTAGGCTTCAGGAGAATACTCCATTTCCCAAGCCACCCGCCGCAGCTCGCCGCCCGAGAGGATGCGACGGCCGATGATCTTTTCCCCGTTACTCTTCCTTCTACAACCCGCTCATGCTCCTCGCCAGGATCTCGGCAACCCGCTTGCGCCGTTCGTCTCCCGGATTCCGGTAGCGAACCTTCACCCTGTACCCTCGCACCGTTCCGACCTCCTCAAGGACCGGCTGTCCCTCAAGCCACGACAGCAACTCCTCCGTCGTGAAAAGATGGACCTTCGCCCGGTTCTCGGCAGGGATGGCCTCGTCAAGGAGCTTCCCGAGCTTGGCGAGCCGAGCCTTTTTGAGGGATACGACCGCCACCGTCCCGAATCCGGCCGCAAGGCACTTTTCGACGTTCCCGACCTCATACTCAAGGGGCGTCGTGACCGAGACCTCGCAGGCGATCTTGAGGTCGCCCCGGTAGAGGGCGATGTCCACGCTCTCTCGGCTGCCTGGGATCTGCTCCTCGACCACGGCCCGGAAGCCCTTCTCCTCTCCCCACCGCTTGATGAGTTCCTGAAGGTATGTGTGCTCCGGCCCGCCCTTGCCCGGGCGGCGCGGTTCGACCGGAGGCGGTTCGGGAGCTTGCACCTGCGCGGGTAGAGGGGGTGGAGCCGGAGGCGGCGGGGCTGCTTCGCGTTTTGGTGCGACTGGCGGGGACGGTACCTCGACTCGCGGCGGTGCTTCCGTTCGTGGCCTCTCGGGAGGTACGGAAGCTGCTGGCGGCTCCGCAGAGCGCGGCATACCCCACCGCGAGAGCGACCGCTTCCGGATGTCCCGGCGCCTCGCCTCATGCGCCTCCGGGTCCCCGTGCTCCATCGGCACGACGGAGAGGTTGAAGTCGTGTTCCTTCCGGCCCACCCGGCAGATCGCTCTTCCAGTGTCGAGGTTCCCGAGATCGTCCGCCGTAAAGAAGGAGAAGCCCTGCGAGAGCGTCCGCGCGTCCTCGTCGCCGAGGCGGAAGCAGATCCGGGTGTAGGCGTTCCCGAGGACTGCCCGCTCCACCTCCGGCACCGTTGCTCGAAGCTGGTAGAGGTCCTGGTGCGCTACGGTCACCCCGAGGCGGTACTTGCGCGCCCCGGAGAAGAGCGTCGCCATTGAGGGAGTAGCGAGGTTGTGGAACTCGTCGAGGTAAAGGAAGAAGGGGCGGCGCGCTCCCTCGGTCTGATCCTGCCGCAGGAGGCAGACTTGGTGGATCTTCGAGACGAGGAGCGATCCCAGAAGAGCGGCATTCTCCTCGCCGATGGCGCCCTGGGAGAGCTTGGCGAGGAAGATGCGACGGTCGTCCACCACGCCCCGGAAGTCCAAGGGCTTCTCCCTGGCTGCGACCACCCCGCGCACCAAGCGGTTCCGCAGGAGCGTATCGAGCCGGGTCATGATCGACGCCTGGGGCGAGCCCTTGATCTGAGGGAACTCTGTCGTCCAGAAGTCCCGCGCGTAGTCGTCGCGGACGGTTGCGAGGAACTCCCTTCGGAAGCTCTGGTCCACGAGGAACCGCCGCAGATCGAGAAGCGTGCCGCCCCGCTCTGATTCCAGGAAGGCGAGGATCGCGCTGGCGAGGACCGCCGTCATCTGGTCGCCCCAGGAGGTCGAAAGCCTGCGAAAGACCGCAACGAGATCCGAGGCGAGCATGTCCTTCTCGGCCTCGGAGTGAGCCGAGAGTATGTTCCAGCCGACGACATGCTCCGGGTCGGCAGGGTCGAAGAGGATCACGTCTTCGGCCCGGCTCTCGGGTATGCCGCCGAGTACATGGTCGATGAGATCACCGTGCGGGTCGATGACACCCACGCCGTGCCCGGCGGCAATATCCTGGAGGATCATCGAGACGAGAAGCGTTGACTTGCCGGTACCCGAGGCACCCACGACATGCACGTGGCGGAGGCGCGCGTCCGTCGAGAGCCGCGCTTCGCGCTCTCTCCCCGCATGGACGTTGTACCCGAGGAAGAGCCCTCCGGCCGCTCCTTCCTCCGGGAGGAGCTTCGTGCGGCCGGTGTCCCGGGCGATGCCGGGGATCGAGGGGGACGGAAGGTGGACCAGGGGAAGCAGCTCGGGGAGCGAGAGGAGAAAACCGCTCCGGTGCGTGCGGCGCAGGAGCACGTCTCCCAAGATCTCGGTACTGTCATCCGTCCCGAGCGGCACAAGTTCGTTGTCGCCTCTCGTTGCGCCCACGAGCGCGCCGAGAGTACCGGAGAGAAGCGTCCACAGCCGCTCCTCGGTGGCGCTCCGAGCGACGACGCGAACGGCAACGGCGAAGAGCGGTGCGGATACTTTCTCCCGGGCAAGCTTGGTGACCTCGGGAGCGTCAGCGAAAAAGGGCTCGCCGGAGGGCGTGGTCACCGACCGGACGACATTCTCCGCCCAGGGCGACCTCGCTCCCTGAAAGAGCACCTGGACGATGGCGACCTCGCCCACTATGGTTTCCGCAAGCGCCCCCACGATCGCGGTCAAGGGATCGGGCGTGAAGTTTCGCGGACGGCCGAGGGGCAGCATGAACTCGCGGGACAGGCCAAGCTCGACGGCGCCGAACACGCCCTCCACTCCCGACTCCCAGGCAGTGAGGAGGAGATCTTCTTCCTCTTCCAGGCGGATCTCGGGGAAGAACGCCCGCAGTTGGGAGGAAAGGATCGGCACCGCCGCCCTGCGGCCGGTGAGCGCGACCGCCACCTGTCCGCCCACGCCGACAAGCTCCAGCGAGAGCGGCGTATGGACGGTAGCAAGGCTCTTGAGGAAGCCCTCGGAGAGCGGCGCCGTCACGGAAAGCTCCTGGGGCAGGAGTACCCGCAACTCGACGGGCTCCCCGTCGTCGCCGGGTTCAACCTCGGGCTCTTCGATTTCCGGCCCTGGTGGCGGCGCCTCCGGCTTCGCGGAAAACCGTTCGAGGAAGGCCGACAAGAAGGTGTGATGTCTGCCGTCGTCTACGGCAGGCGCGGCATGGCTCACGAACCAAAAGGGGGCGAAGGGTGGCTCAACCGAGACGGGAGACGGGAAGCTTCTCCGCCCGCGGCCTCGCCGCTCCCACCGGAAGAAGTGACGGGTGCGCTCTTCAACGCGGCTCGCCATACCCCGCTACGCCGTGGCCTCGTCGGCGTCGGGCCGGAGTTCCTCGTCCCCGAGGAGTCGCAGGCCCTTCTCCTCCCGCAGGTCGTTCAAGACCTCGTTCACGGCCGACCGTATGGAGTCGCGGAACATCATGGCGGTGTCGAGGCGGTAGTATGAGACGGGGTTGAAGACGACGTAGTACAGATATCCCACCCAAGGGATGGAGAGGACCCACTCCTCGTCGCCGACGAGCCCCCGCTCCACTCCGGCTCCGAGGAGGAGAAACCCTGCGGGGATGCCGATGAAAAAGCCAAGGGCGGAAACGATGGCCCCGGCGCATCCGTATCCGAAGATCTGGAGGACGATACCCTCGAAGAAGAGCCAGCCCACGAGGAAGCCGAGGAGAAGAGCCATAACGACGAAGAGTCCGTACTTGGCCGGGATCTTGGCGAGCCACCAGGAGAAGAAGTGCCCCTTGCCATATGGCGCGGAGCAGATGTCGAAGACGATCCGCTGGCGGCAGATGCGGAGGTATTCGCGCTTCGGAGAGCCAACGCCGCCTTCGCTCCAGAAGACGCGGGAGATCGTGATGTCGGGGAGGTTACGGTCGGCTATGGCGGCTTCGATGGCGGTATAGAAGTCCTGGGTCGAGGTCGAGAAGTCCTCGAAGAGGGTATGCCAGTTGGACAGCACTACTCCGTCAGAGTGTCGGGGCATGCGGTTCTCCTGTGCTTCAGCTTTGTCGTGCGCATAGTATCATTACTATCTTGTCAAGGAGCACCTTACGCGCCGAATTGACCATTATGCCTCTATAGCATGCCAAAATTAGCTCCTCCCAGAGTACTTGTCTCAGTTTGCCGGAGGCTAAGCACCTGTAAGAGTGGGACTTAGTGGTTAGACCGCACTAGGTATGAAAATTGCGACAAGAGACGAAGCATGTGCAAGCAGGAACTGAACCCCGCCACTGCGCACCACCCCGTACTGCCGGGAGTAACCTTCTTATTCTCAAGCCTCTTGACACGACCAGTGGCTGCGTCTACTATTGCAGAAGACCGTCGAATTGTACATTCTACAACCGTGAGCCCCGCATCCGTATTTGCAACCTCGCTTGCAAAGCGGAATGGCGGGAATTCGCTTTGCGAGCGCAAGCACTTTGCCTTTTAAAGGGGGTATTACCCATGGCCATAACTGACACCAAGTCCGTTCCTAGCGCGTTGTTCGACCAAGAGACAATCGTTGAGCACAGATGCAGGCTTTATGAGAATCAGAATGCAGGTGGGCAGATCAAAATCTCCAAAGTATGGGATAGTATCAGCCAACCCTATGCTGAGACCGATCTTCCGCCGGGAAAACTCGTTGCCACCTTTACGGGCGAGGATCTCGGAAAAGTCAGAGGAACTGTGAATGAGTTCATCGCAAAGCTAGATTATCCTCTAACAGGTTCATGGAACGATCGAGGCATGCTCTGACTCATTCGTAGCATTCTCGGCTGTAAAATCCCGCCTAATGTGGCGGTATGTAGACCATCGGCGCCCTAAAGTCGTCGTGGTCTTTTTTTTGATTTGCCACTATATTTTACTTCACAAAGGAGATGGAATTGTCCCGAGATCTGAATATCTGTGTAATCGGTGCTGGAGTTTCTGGTCTCTCTGTCGCTGCTTTGCTACTGAAGTCGGGACACTCGGTCACGATTGCAGCTGAAAGTATAGGAGAGGGGGACAAGCTCATTACCTCAGCAGCCGCTGCTGCATTTTGGTATCCGTTTTGGGTCGGTGATGATCCTAATGAAATGCATTCCTGGTATGATCAGGAATGGGCTCTCGATACATTTCTGGAGCTTGAAAATCTTTTGAGCGAAAAATCGGGGATTTCAAGGATAACGTTACGGGAGTTCTTTCCGTCCGAATTGGACCAGGATACGATTGACGAAATCATAGACCTTATGTGGTGGCGCAACGTTCCCAAAATGTCATTCCAAAGCTTTGATCCTTCCACTAAAAATAGGTCTAGCTGGAAGTTTCGTGCCGGCATTACATTTGAAACCCTCGTGATCAACATGCGGACCTACCTTCCCTTTCTCCGGGACTACATAGCAAGCTTTGGGCAGCGTGCGATTATGTCCAAGCAAACTTTTGAGAGTATTCCCGAAACCCTCTTCCGTACTTTCGATTTTGTTATTAATTGTAGCGCCGCAGGATCCCATGGCCTTGTAGGCGATCAAGGAATAAAAAATGTTGAAGGGTTAGTAGTTCGTCTTGAGCCCAGCGACAGCATCCACGAAATAACGCTCGTACATACAGGTGCAGAATTCAGTGATACTCCACTCTATGTTGTGCCTCGTAAAGGTGCTGAGCCTGACATTATCGTTGGCGGCACTGTTGACCCTGATCAACAAGGGCATCCTCGTTACCTAGATTGGGCAACTCTTGATCAGCGTAGTCGCGAGGCAAAAATTGCGACAAGAACTCTAGAACGGAACATCTCGATGGTGCCTGAATTGCGAGCTTGCAAACCGCTAGCTGTAGTGGTGGGTTATCGTCCTCGTCGAGTGCCAAAGGTCAGATTGGGTATCGACTGGAATTTTCCTCAATTAATCCACAACTATGGCCATGCTGGCGCAGGAGTGACATTGTCGTGGGGTTGTGCTCGACAAGTCGTAGCTTGGGTTAATCGCCTAGCCGCTGGTGGAATTTCCGCCGATATTCCCTATATTTCCTAGATCTTTGTCTGAGCATGCCAAGCTTAGAGCTGTTCAACTTTCATTCTGATAATTCTTAGCTCACTGTCAGGGTGTCTAGCAAATACTACATGCTCCACGCGCTAAACGGTCTGCTCGGCTCCCCCCGGATCATGAGTCGCAGATAGACCGAGAAGTTCGGCAGGCTCAGCAGATCCTCCGCCTCGAACTTCGGCGCCAGCTCCCGGGCCACCGTCGGGGCGTCCAAGGCTCCCACCCGGAAGGCGATGAAGGTCCCCGCGTTCCCGAAGACCGCATCTCGCACCTCCGTCTCGAGCTGCGAGAGGTATTGGTGGGCCAGGATGAGGTTCAAGCGGTACTTCCGCAGCTCGGAGAGCATCGTGGCGAGCGTAAGCGTGGCGAAGGTATGGAACTCGTCCAGATAGAGGTAGAAGTCCCGTCGCTCCTCCTGCGGCCGATCGGCCCGCTCCATGGCTGCGAGGGAGAGATGAGAGACCAGGAGCGCCCCAAGGAGCGCGGCCGGTCCCTCCCCAAGCTTTCCCTTGGCGAGGTTGACGACCAGGATCTTGCCCTCGTCCATGACCCGACGCAGGTTGAAGGAGCTTTGCTCGCCGGTCAGGATCGAGTGGAGGACGGGATCGGTGAGGAAGGCCCCGAGCTTGTTTTGGAGGGGCGCCGTCACCACCGCCCGGAAGGCTGGCGAGTACCCGGCATACTCCTTCTCCCAGAACTCCCGGACCATCCCATTCGTCACCCGCCGCACCATGGCGCTCCTGTAATCTTTCTCAGACAACAGGCGGGGCACATCGCCCAGATTCCCGCCGGCCGCGAGGAGCGTGAAGACCACGTTCCGGAAGAGATGCTCCAGGCGCGGCCCCCATTCGTCGGGCCAGAGCTTCTTGAACACCTCGACCATGCCCGCCACGGCAAGAGCATGCTTCTCTTCCGGGATGCCGGCGAAGGGGTTGAAGTGCCAGAGGAAGGATTGATCCGGCACGTTGAGGTAGATAAGGTCCGCCCGTCTTTCCGCAGGGACGAGCCCCGCGATCTCCTCCGCGAGATCCCCGTGCGGATCGAAGAGAGCAAGCCCCTCGCCGTGCTCTATGTCATGAAGCGCGAGCGTCTTCAAAAGCGTTGACTTGCCCGTGCCGGTCTTTCCGATGACATACATGTGGCTCCGCCGGTCGGCGCGGCGGATGCCGAAAGGGATGCCGCGGTTGCGGTGATTGGTTCGGGCGAAGTAGGTGATGTCGTTGTCGGATCGCATCCGCCCATCGTGCCCGCCCCCTCCATCCCGACAAAGACGCACGTATCTGTCGGATACGCCAAAGCTCCCCGGTCGGTTATACCGAGGAACTTTGCCGTGTCCTCTCCGTAAAGACACGATGTTGATTTGCCTACCGCTAGGCTAGCTACTCAATACTCCCTCGCCGCCCTTCGCAGAAAGGTCAAGGCAAAGGAGGCGGCGGTGAAGATTGCCATGCGCCGATCCTCGCCCTCCCAGATCCGCCGCTTCTTTGGAAGGCTCGGGGCGAGCTTCCGGAAAGAAGCGCGAGATCGCAAGGCCGACCTCCCATCTCGACTTTCCAGACGACCCAAAGCGCTCTGACACCTCCGCACGGCCGATCCTCTCCACCCGTATGCCGCGCTTCGCGGCGCACATCTGTGCAAGCCGCGCCCAGGTGATCGCCCTCTCGCCGCGCCGCGAGTCCTCCATGTCCTCCAGGACAAGGAGCTGCGGCGCTACGCGGTCAAGGAGCTTCTCGATCCGCTTCTCGAAGAGGGAATCCTCGGGCTTTTCCAAGCGCCCGAGGCCCCAATCTACCAGGCGCTCGCTCCCTTCGAGGACTACGAAGCCGAAGCCTGAGGTTGTCGGATCAATTGCAAGCGTTCTCATAGTGTTTTGCGAGCCGCTCGGAAAGGCTTCGGAGAAAGGAAAGCTTCTCTCTGCTTTCGCCCCTCTCCTCGACCCCCAGGATCAGCTCGGGTAAACGCTGTCTGATAATGGTCTCGACCTTATGGGCCTCGCTCGCGAACAGTTCGCGCAGAGGCACGTCGAACAGCAACTCATAGCCAAGCGCCGTCTCCATCTTCGGAATCCGGTTTGCTCCCTCGTGGCGGGTGACCCGTGTTCCGGTTTTCGCGCCCAAAAGGAAAGCGACCTCATCTTGCGAGAGGAAACTGCGCCTGCGGTAGGTACGGAGATAGTTTTGTAGTGGTACCATGGCCACTACCACAACATAATTGACATGAAGTCAAAATAAAGACGCAATAAAGTGCCGGGGACGGCAGGTTTTCCAAAGGGGCATATCAGGACGTTGGGGATATTGGGGACGTTCTACAGGGACACGGAGCCCGAGGACTCTTGTGATTCCGTGCTTGTGCCGTCGCGCTCCTCTCCCGGTCGAACATCCCCAATGTCCCCGATGTCCTGGCGCCCCACGCTGTATTTCTCGAAAAGCCGGGCAAGCTTCGGGTACTCGGATGCGGGAATGGTGAAGGTGCCCCCGCGCTTCTGGGGGTTCACCATGAGCTTCCTCCGCAAAATTGAGCCGATCCAGCGGGGCGTTACCACGTGCTCATACTCGGCGGCGTGGCGCTTCGCAAACCTCTGCGCGATCTCTATAACGGTGAGCGGGACCTTCTCCTCCCGCAACTCGTAGAGGATAGCGAGCACCTCGGCCTCCATCGCCATTGCCCGCTCGGCCGAGATGACCTCTCCCGAGCGCTTGGCAAGCGCGAGGAGGCGCTCCCGCGTCTCTTCTGACGGTACCGTGGAGAGAAGCGGCAAGAGGATCTGCGAGAGGCGCGGCTCAAGCCCTGTCGGCGGAGCGGCAAGCTGCCGGCGGCTCGCCCGTGTCCGCAGCCGGTAGAGGAGAAGCTTGTTCCGCAGCGCTCGGGCTTCCTCCTCGAAGGCCTCCGGCAGGTTGATGGGGATATCTTTCCGGAGCGGACGCGCGCCCATCTCCTCGGAGAGGCAGCGGCTCTCAAGCGCCCGGTCGTCGAAGAGGTTCCGCGTCGCTACGAGCTTGGGGCCAAAGACGTGAAAGGCCCGCGGATTGAACTCCTTCGCGGGCGTCTGCTCGCTTCGGAGGACCGGGAAGCCCTTGGCATTGCCGTTGTTCAAAATCTTGATGATTTCGGCCTTCTCGTCGGAGGCTCGGAAGTCTCCCTCGTCTACGACGAGCGTCCCTTGCACCGCGTCGAGGATGCGGAAGATGGGAGAGACCGTGGAGGCTCCGGAGGCGAAGATCGGCTTGTAGCAGAGGGAACCCACCGTGAGGAGAAAGCGCGACTTGCCCGAGCCGTAGTCGCCGCGCACGCGCAGGTACGGCACCTCGTTGAAGGCGTCGTATACCCATGAGAAGAGGACATAGGCGGCGGAAACCTCCTCGAAGCCATCGGAGAGATCCACGTAGCGATGGATGAAGGAGCGCACCTCGGCAAACAGCTCTTCCTCGGAGTTGTACTCCTCCGGTTCGGAAGGAAACAGGACCACGCGATGCGTGAGGAGGTTGTTCTCCGCCGAGTACGGAACAAGGATCACACCTCCCGGAAGCTCCACCTTGCGCTCGCTTCTCCACTTCTGGCCATCGAACACAACAAACCCCGTCGAAGGCAGAGCGGGGTCATATACCGTTTCGAGCATTTCGCCGGTGGGAAGCGTCGCGGACACGACCGGCCGGAACTGCTTCTTCTCTGGGCGGGGATCAGGCATCGGAAGGAGCAGCGGCTCGCTTGAGGAGCTGCCGGAAATCTTCTGCCGTCGCCTCAAGTTCCACGAAGAACTCATAGAGCCCGCCTCCCTGACCGACCTCGGGAGGAAGCGTCACGATCCGGGCCTGGGGAAGTAGCTCGCGGATGCCGAGCGCCGCCTGGATGCTCTCGCTTGCGCGCTTGAAGGAGAGGAAGACGTTCGGGACCTTCTGAAGGACGGGCGCCCATTCCTCGCGGAACGAAAGCCCGTCGCCAGTTGCCGAAAGCGCGTTCCATCCTTGGCCTGAGAGGATCAAGGACTCCGCCACGCCCTCAGTCAAAACGACCTCCTGCGGATTGACATTGAGGACCGGCTCGCCGTAGAGGTATGGTCCGGGTTGCTCCTCCGGCATTGTCACCAGCCGGCCGTTTTCATCGAAGGTCGCATATTCAAAGCCCGCGACCTTCCGGTCCCGCGAGAAAAGCGGAATAGTCACGTGCTCGCCGTCCCAGCCGATGAGGCGGGAGTGGATGACTGCCGCAGAGATGCCCTGGTTCTCCAAATCGAACCAGAAATCCGGCGGAAGATCGCGATGATTTTTCACCGCTTGTGAAAGCTGTATGGTCATGAGGAAAGCGTACTGGCCTCCTATGCAACCTCAAATACGCACCATACTGCCGAGTCCGGCAAAGAGGCGCGACTTCTGCGCGGTATACCGCACCTGTATGCTCGACGGATGCAGAACCAAAAGACCACAATTGAAAAACTCTTCCCGAATCACTCTCCCGGCGAGTGGAAGGAAATCGAAGCCGCATTCGATCGCTATCTCGATCTTGTGGAACTCGTCTACGAGGACATCAAAGCCGCGCCTGAATTGTACGACCAGCTCCGTGCTTTGACAGCAGAGCGGCAGGCCGGTAGCATGGAACCCGGTCGAACTTTTACAAGCAAATATCATGACACCGACGTATGAAGCGATGTTTCGCATACGTTCGTGTCTCAACGCCCAAGCAGAAGGAAGAAGGGGTATCGCCTGAGCAGCAGCACGATGCGATCGCCCAGTATGCCTCAGCCCATGGCCTCTCCATTACCGAGTGGTTCGAGGAGACCAGGACGGCGGCGAAACGCGGCCGCCCTCTGTTCACCAGGATGCTCCGGCTCCTGCGGCAAGGCAAAGCCGACGGTCTCATCATCCACAAGATCGACCGGAGTGCGCGGAACCTGCGGGACTGGGCCGATCTCGGCGAGCTTATCGACGCCGGCATCGCCGTCCATTTCGTCAATGAGTCGCTTGATCTCAATACCCGGGGCGGCAGGTTGGCTGCCGATATCCAGGCAATCGTTGCCGCGGACTTCATCCGCAATCTTCGGGAGGAGACGCTCAAGGGTTTCTACGGCCGCCTCAAGCAGGGCATCTACCCGCTCCAGGCGCCGCTCGGCTACCTCGACTGCGGAAAAGGCAAGCCGAAGGTTCCCGATCCAAACAGGGCTCCGCACGTGCGGCAGGCGTTCGAGCTGTATGACACCGGGCAGTTCGGCCTCATCGAACTCGCCGACGAGATGTATCGGCGCGGACTGCGCAACCGCAACAGCCGGAAGGTCACGCGAAACGGGCTCTCTACGATCCTCAACAACCCCTTCTTCTGCGGTCTCATGCGCCTGCGGAAAACCGGCGAGACATTTCCGGGGATCCACGAGCCCCTCATCCCGGTTGCGCTCTTCGAGCGCGTGCAAGACCGCCTCCACGGGCGAACGCACCGTAAGGTAACCCGGCACGACTTTGTCTTCCGACAGCTCCTCACCTGCGGCGAGTGCGGGAAACGTCTTCGCGGCGAGCTGCAAAAGGGTCACGTCTACTACCGCTGCCACACCCGGGGCTGCCCGACGAAGTGCATCCGGGAGGAGGTCGTTGACGAAGCGGTCCGAAGGGAACTCCGGCGCATAGCGCTCTCAGACGAGGAGCGGGCATTCCTGCTACAGCGGATCGAGGAGCGACGGGCGGGAGCAGCGGCAACGTGGGAAGAACAGCGCGAGATTTGGCGCCTGCGACTCGGCCAGATCGAGGCGCAGCTCAACCGGCTCATCGATGCGTACCTCGACGGCACGCTCGACAAGCAGCTCCTCGAAGACCGCAAGGCGAAGCTGCATTTCGAGCAGCGAGAACTTCAGGAGAAACTCTCGCTCACCGTGACCGAGGTGGATGAGAAGCTCGACCGGTTCCGCGAAATGGTCGAACTGGCAAATTCGGCCTGGTTGAGCTATGAAACGCCGAACCGTGACCGACGACGCGATCTTGTCCAACTGATAACGTCGAACCGGGTGGTGACCCGCGGAAACGCCTCCGTTGAGCTGCTTTTCCCGTTCGCAGTGCTCGCCGACCGATCACAAAACACTTCTAGTGACCTTCAACGAGCAGAAGGTCGAAGCCGCACCAACCTGCCGGAGGCGGCAACATGTGACCTTCGACGAGCAGAAGGTCGAAGCCGTACAAACCTGCCGGAGGCGGCAAGTATGCCTGCGTTGAGACACGTAATCGCAGAGATATACGACTGGCTTACTCAACATCCCGAGATACCTTGGACGATGCGAGAGCGCCAGAGGTGATCTCCTCTCAACACCCCGCTACAGAAGCGGGGTGTTGTGCGTTACGCGCACGGCAGGTTCGTGCGTCTTCTTCGGCCGTATCTCCTCCTCTAGTCTGACCTCAGACAGTTCCTTTAATTAATCCACCGCAAGTCAAGCGAAAGGAGGAGTCAATGGAGACTCAACAGCGAACGTGTATCCGTCCGAAGGCGAAGCGTGGCCCAACGACGCTCTCGCCCGCTCACCTTTATGCCATACGCGGAGCCGTTGCCGCGACTGTAGCGCGATTCGGCGCTCGGCTTCCGCCGGAATGTGCCGAAGATGTCATTCAGGACACGTTCCTCAAGCTCTGGAAGTCACGGGCGGCGCTCGACTGCCTGCCATACGTACGTCGGGCCGCAATTAACACGGCCATCGATCTCCTGCGTCGGCAAAGCGCGCAGAAGCGGTCGCTCCAGCGCGCAGAAACGTTTGACCTTGTGCGGGCGCTGTGGCAGCCGCCTCGTACTCCCGAAGAAATCATTATGGAGCGGCAGGAGGCGTACCAGCTCCTTGCGAAAGATCCCAACCTTCGCAAGCGCGTCGATCGTGCCATGCGGCAGTACGTAAGAGCGACGGAGCATCGTATCCGTCAAAACCGCGCCAGAGGAGGAGCTTTATGCCCAGGACCGTGCGCAATTTCTGGCTGAGTGCGGACGTGGACGGTCGGCAAAGCCGGGTTGCGGGAGGTCCCCGAGCCAAGGACGGCGGCATCACCCTGCACCTGTACCAGCGTGCCGGCGGAGAAGTGAGGACCGCGCTTCGCGTGTACTGCCACGCCTCGTCCGACGGGACGCTTCGCCTCACCGTGGAGCCTGTGTTGCCCTGGAGCTTCGAAAAGAACGGGACGCTCCGGATCGAAACCAAACGCTAGAAAGGAGACCGTATGGAAGTCGCCACGGAAGACAAGCTCGCAATCTTGGCCTCGCAGTATGGGTACTCGGTCGATGAACTCCTCGAGGAGTATGGCTTGGACGACACGGTTCCCGGGATCTGCATGAACCCGGGGTGCGAGTACGTGACCGAGTATGAACCCGACCAACGGGACGGCTGGTGCGGTGCGTGCGGAACGACAAGTGTCCGAAGCGCCCTCGTCCTGGCCGGCGTCATCTGAAGGAGGCCGACATGACGCTGACACCGATCTTGTTCGACCTCGGCCAGGTATTCGCCACTCCCGCGGCGCTCGCAGCTCTGGAAGCCGCCGGAGAAGATCCCTATTTCTACCTCGGACGGCATGTGACTGGCGAGTGGGGCAGGTTCTCGCGGTCCGCAACAGAAAACCTGCTGGCCCTGGTGACTGCCGGCCCGATCGTCTCGTCCCACTCCACGTCCAAGGGCGTGAAGTTCGTCATCGCAACGGCGGCCGACCGCTCCACAACCTACCTCTTCCTTCCCGAGGACTACCAGCCGGAGGACGCACCATGAGCACATATCCCATCCTCCTCACCCGCGTCCTGGCAACACCCGGCGCACTCGCGGCCCTCTCCGAAAGCCACGAAGGAGCCCATCGCTTCCTGGCCCGGCATCTCGGTTGCGATTGGGGCGATCTTTCCGACGAGGAGCGGAGGGAAAACGCTCTGGCCCTCGTCACGGGAAACGCTCTGAAGTCGGCATACCGGACGCGGCTTGGCGTTCCCTTCTGGATCGTGACTGACGCTGACCGTACCTCGACGCGCATCCTCCTTCCGGAGGAGGTCTGACATGGAGCGCCGTGCGCTTTCGAGTTTCACTACCGCTGTGGGTTTTGCATTGGGCGAGCTTCTCTTGCTCACCGGCACGCCCGACAAGCTCCTGGAGCACCTGGGGGAGATCCACGTCACCGCCAGGGCAACGCTCATAGCCTCGGACACGGAGCCGGTCATTGTCCGCAGGCCGGCGGTATCGCTCTCGGATGCAGCACTCAAGGCCGTATCGGCCTGGAACGCCGATCCGCAAGATCCTGCTACCCTCGACGACGCTATGGCCCTCCTTGCGGAGGTTCTGGAGGAGGTGGGGGTGCTGCGGATAGTCGCATCAGACGATGGATAACTGTTCTTCCTGTTCTTTCGCTCTCACGCCTCGCGTGGGGGCTTTTTTCGGAGTAGAGGCACGATAGTTTAACGAGAGACCCTGGGTCTTTATATCCCAAAGCCCCCTCCTTACTTGGTGATGACTTCGTCAACTAGGAACTTAATCATCAATACAAAACTAGGTATGAAGTCTGGGTAATTTTTTCTAAGTCGCCGAGCTACGAACCGTGCAATCTGTCCCTTGCCCTGATTTCCAACTGGCTTGATCAACTCTTTAGCCTCGGCTTCATATTCGTCAATCGCTGCCGTCGCGTTAGGATTATTCTTCCGGAACTCCTTACGAATAACATTTTCAAAGTTCTCCTCCAGAACTATGAGAGGAGACTCGGGAGCGTGCTTGCTGCTTAGCATCTCGAAAAGATCAATTCCCCTAAAGTTGTCTTCCGAAAGGCCAAAGCAGGCAGCAATGTTGGCGTTGGACTTGGTCTTCGATGACGAACGTTCATCGTTGTCGAACAAGCAAAGTATGTTCGGATTAAAACTGCCGAATAGACGCCAATACTTCGGAATCTGGTTCTTGCCGCCTACGGCGATAATGCTTATGCCTTGAAGATCGCAGTTAATATCGATTCCCTTTAGGTATTCCGGGAGAGCTAGCTCTTCGGTCTCGCCTTCAGCAAGAATGATGAATTTCGCGAAGAAACCTTCGTTGAGTCGATAATTACTGGTAGTGCGATAGAATTCGGTTATATTATCTGTCGTTACTTTTTGTCTGGGAACTCCCGTGCTGATGCAATGCTCTACCAGGTCTTCCTTGCTGAGGATACGAATCCCCGTATGAGTCCGGCTTTCATCGTCAGGATCAGGCATTTTATATACTTGCCCGATGCTATCAAAATGCTCGGTATCCACAAAGCTAGCAGAGTGAGTGCTTATTATTACTTGTACTCCAGAGTACGCTATATCCCGCAATATTGCGTGCAGATGCCTGCGCGCTTGCGGATGGAGAAAAATCTCTGGTTCTTCCAGAGCTAGAATTCCGGACGCACCGCCGTCCGCTTGGCGAAAGTTCACAGCGTAGCTCCGGAGAAGAGCGAGTAGCACTGTGTTCCTGCTCCCTTCCCCCAACTCTTCAAGGTCGAGTTGTTCATCCCCTTGGTTGGGGTCGGCAGCTAAGATTTGCATGCTCTTGAAGTAGTTTGAAGGGGTGAATGGCTTGAATGTAATGTCGAGTCGAGCCGGCGTGTCAGCCTGCATTTCTTCAAAAAAGCGAGCAAAATCCGCCTTAAACTTCTTGAATCCCTCCACTCTATCGAAGATCTTAACTAGCTCTTCGAATTTTTCCTGCAATTCCTCCTGAAGGAGCAAGGCCCTACGATGGAAATGCTTGCGGATCTTCCCAATAAGAGTCCAGTCGTAAAAGGAGAGATGCTTATCAAGAGTTCTGTCGGCGCCCAGGTACGTACACGGGTAGTCGTCTTTGATACTACCTTCTTTGGCATAGATCGATTTGCCATTGGCGTATTTGTATTCCGGCCACTTGGATTGAGGTGACAAGCATACAGTGCGGCCATTGTCGAAGGAAAGCTTTATCCGCAGCCTAGCTTTGCGATTTCTGAGATAAAAGTCATGATCTTCCATCTTGTCACTGCCGTGCCACCCCTCTCCGCAGATCGCATCAATGGCGGAAATGATATTGGACTTCCCGGCATTATTGGGGCCGACAAGGACAAGAAGGTTACTTTCTGGGAAGTCAAACGAGATGTGCTTAATCGATCGGAAGTTTTTGATTTCTATAGTCTTGAGTTTCATGGGTCAGCCAAGCTCCGAGTATGAGACCTCGTGGAGGAGAAGCATTACCCTGATTGACGGCGCTTTTGCTTGCTCTTTCGCTGCTTCTCCCATTCTTCGTGCCAAGATGGTAAATTTAGGTATATCTGCTGAGTTGCTTCGCAAATGTCCAAGATGCCGTAGGCAGAGGCAAATTTATGCTGAAAGGATTCTTCCCAGCAGAATGGAGGACTAGAATGACTAAGGAGTTCCGTCCCCGTAAGAATCAAGACAGGGTTAATCGGTCGGTCATCCTTCCAGTACTTTCTCCCGGCCTTGGCAATGCTTGTTATTCCGATGATTTCCTGACGCGAGAGCGATTTCCGTAAAGTGCAAAAAGTTAATATCGCTCCGGGGAACTTCTCTGCTAAAAAGCGTAACCTATTCCAGTCGTCTTCTCCAAAATTACTATAGGTTTTACACTCTGCAAATAACAGCCCTTCACTACTATTCAAGCGGGACGTCTCCTCCCAGAACATAGCGAAATCAGCTTCTATTTTCTTCTTGCTCGTCCCTTCCACGATGAAACTTAAGACCGGAGTAGTCCTTCTCCAGGGCCGGTTTCGATTAGAGAAGAATGCTAGCGTTAGAAGGACAGCATAGGCCCCCTCCGCATAGTTCGGAACACTGAATGGTCCGGCAGTCTTGTAGTGCCACTTTGCGCGCTCAAGGTTTCCTATTGCTGGAAAATTATTCAAGCACTTCGGGCAAGAGAGAGTATCCCTCACGCTATCCAAGGAAAACCATGATTTTCTCATGCAGTGGGGACATTGAACCTTAAGGCCAAGCTTGAAGACCCCCCTTGCATTTAGGTATTCACAGATGTTTGATCGTCCTGCCATCTCCTCTAACTTGTTCTTTACTTCTCCTACAGGCAAATCCCTTTCGTGAGTTACTCTATCCTCACCCAATGAAGTCCCACTCTTGGAAACGTGCCCGCCATTCATGTGCTCCAGAAGATTCAGCAATTTTTCGATCTTCAGCACATTTAGGTTGCCGATCTGCTTATATATCTGCTTAGCCAGCAATCCTCCAGATGAAAGTTGTGGCTTCCAACCCAAATCGCTGAGCCAAGCAAAAAATAACTTCTCGGCCATAGGAATATGCTTCGTTTCGTATGTCGCATAGGCTACGAGCTTCACGAGCCCATTGCGGCTAACACGCCAATCATCCATGCCGGGCGCAGGGCTAGATATCTCAAAATTGAAGTGTCGCCCCGATACTCTCGGAAACGCTTCGGCGAAAAGCTCCTCAGTCCCGTAGAAGCGAAAGCTCACTTCGTTTGCACACCGGAATCCATCGGGGTAGGGTCGCCCATGGGCAAACGCCGGAAGAAGTGTCCTAAAACGCACAGAGAGTTTTTCTGAATCTTGGACGTCAATTGAGCTTTCTTCCTCTCCGTAGAATTCATCCGCGGCTTCGCCAGCTCTGTTTCGAGCCCATTCGTGCCAGAATCTCGGATACCAATGTTGATAGGAGATAAATGGTCCGGTCGATTGACCGTCCCCAAGCTCAGCGCTAATTTCTGCAATATAGTCTTTAACCTCTTCCTGCGTAGAGTTGCGGGAACGAATGAGTGTAGGCATCTCAAGCATTCTTGTATTAAGCCCTTTCGATCGGTGCCAAAGCTTGAGTGATTCAATGACATAGTTTTTGAACCTGGGATCTTTCCCAAGCTGCTTGGGCAAGGGGAAGAAAGTTCCACCAAGCGCACGCAAATTCCAGAAGTCCACGATGTCTTCCAGCTTGGTCGCATCAAGAAAATAGATGCTTCTACTCCTAGGCAACCCTGAACGAGAAACTCGCTTGAGGCCCAATTGGGTGAGCCGTTGAGGAAACAGAACATCTTCGCTCATAATATCGCCAAGGCTGCATTGGTCGGGGTCGACAGTTTGGATTTCGAGGGGATCGAAGTATGACTCTTTTACAAGGTGCAACAGGCTGGTAGGGATTTCACCGAACAGACTGGCCCAAAATAAGGACATGTCTTGAGGGATATCGGGAAGTATGATCTTCAGTGGGTATTTGGTCTTTATTCTAAAGTGTTTCTCGAAGACATCCTCCAGAATCTCGAAAATACCAATGCCGAATTGAGGTGATAAATCTCCTCTTTCACCGACATTACTCCATACTTCCTCCGGCCTAATTGTTCTCAAGCCAATTTCATTAATGAAATCGGGAATCGTCTCGGAGAACTGCACGAGAATATCAGGGTCGAACGCTTCTAGATAGCCACGAATGACCTCCTTGGCTTGAGGAGTCTTAAATGGTTTCTCCTTCCAGGTGGCAGGCATTATCCTGTAGAGACTAACAATGGGAAAGTTGATCCCTCCCCACAGAGTTGAGCTTAGACGAATGGCTTCTCTTACCTGCTCGGCGCTATTAGGTTCAACTAAATAGGCAAGCTTGAGTGGTCTGCATTTGATGTCAACGGTGCCGAACATAGGTTTCGCTGCGTGTGTTTTAGTCTTCGATACCCAAATACGCCCGTACTGCCCGCCGGATGATCTCGGACTTCGAGGTCCGCTCCTTCTTGGCTCGAAGATCGAGCGCCTGGGCCTCGTCCTCATGCATGTAGGAGACCTCGCGGACGAGGTTCGTGCCCGCAAAGCGCCTGCGCTCTTTGGGAGTGTCCTCGCTCTTCATCTCCGGGAAGAATACCCCATTCGCCTGTCTATCCTGTATACAAGCTAGACATAGCCTAGATTCAAGCCGTAGAATCGCGGGAACGGGCGACCTCCCTCAAAGCCTGGGAGCCTTGCCCTAAAGAGGAGAGCGTTGCTCCTCGTCCATACACGGAAGCGGCCCCGAGCGCAGCCGGTAACTGCACTCGGAGCCTAGCCAAGCAGGAAGGAGACCTTCCATGCCTGACCGCCGCGAGTCTATCCCAGCCCCCATACCCCGGATTGATCCGGAAGCCTTCGAGGAGAGCGAAGGGTTCCGGGAGACCCTCCTCTCCCGGTACACCGAGCCCCACGCCAACGAAACGCTCCGCCGCCTCGGCGGGCTTCTCTTTAACCTCTCGCTGGAGTGCGCCGAAGGTTGGCCGCCCCGCCCCGAGGGAGAGACCAGGGCGGAGCTGTCGGCCGCCCTGGCGGATCTGCGGCACCTGGAGGGGTTCCTATCTGCCGTGGGCCGGGAGCACGAGATCTCGTCTCTGTCCGACGCCGACGATGCGCTCTCGATCTTCGCCGGAGAGCAGGCGGGCGAGCTGGCCCGGATCGCGGATGAGATTGAGGCCGCGCTTGGGGGGAGGGGTAAGTAGCCGCGTTACTAGTACAAAAAGGCCCCGGGATTTCCCCCGGGGCCACTGCTACACATCCTTCACAAACTCCTCAAAGAGCCGCCGCACCTTGGGGAAGGGCTTGTGCACCCTTTCCAACTCCCAGGCGGTCACGGTCGAGACATTGAGATCGAGTCTTTGGGCCAGCGTCTTCTGCGAGATTCCCTCCCGGTGTCTGGCTGCCCGGATGCGCTCGCCCAAGGTCGCGGACTCCGGCGTGGGGTCATACCCCAGGAAAGCCACGACCCGTGGAAGATACCGGACCGCCACTGTGGTATGGCCCATCTCCCAATTGACCATCGTCGTCTTTCCGATGCCAAGCACCTCCGCAACCTGCTCCTGCCGGAGGCCGCGGTCCATCCTGGCCTTCCGTAGGTGCTCGCCGATGGTCTGCGGGCTCTCCGGATACCCTGGGACGGGAATCCGGGCCGTGAGGGCAATGCCGCAAAATGGCCATGCAGGGAGCGATCTTCTCGGCGTCCTCAGCCGTCAGGAGCAAATGGAAGTGGCTGGAGAGGACCGTTACGGCGAAGAGCTGGATTCCGTAGCATCGCTGAGCTCGGCCGAGGATGCCCAGGAAGATGTCGTTGAAGACGGGTCCGGGCCGCAGGAGGTAGCGTCCCTGGACGGTGCGGTTGGTGATGGAGATGAGGGTCCGTTTCTCGGGTACGTAGCGAAGTTTTCTGGCCATGCACCTAATAAACGTAAAATCTCGCCTCTCTGTACAAAGGTCGTTTTTGATGCTTATAGAATCGTCGAGTTGCGCGATGAGAGTCCGCGCGGTAGTGGAGAGTGCCGGTTGAGAAACGCCCTTCATCAAAGCCTTGACCCGCAGGGGTTTCGTGAAATCCCTGGCACTTCCGGGACGGCGCTGGGGAGCAGGCCACAGCGGCGGGACGATGTTGCATGAATGACGCCCCAGTCTGACGACTGCCGGAGCCCCGTCGCCGCCCCGGAGACGACCCGCCGTCCCCGTGGCCTCCGAGACGATCTCGTTCATCGTCTGTGTCGTCTCTACGGGAACGGCGGTGAGATTTTTGAGGCATGGGGCTACGAGGAACGCCCTCAACCAAGGCAGGAGCCCGAGGGGAGCGGCCCCGCTACCGCTCCCTCGGGCAGGTACGTCAATTGTCAAAGAGTGCGGGCCGCTTTTCGGAAAGATCCCCGGCCCTGTCGCCGCTGGACCGAAGCCTCTCGTGGAAGCCTCTGGGCAAACGGATATGATGTACATAGGATGAGGGCCACGGAAGAGCTTGTCAAGCGTCGTCGCGAGCTCCTGGCGAATCAGAGGCTGGCTTCGAGAAGGCGGTGAGTGGGGAATGAGCCGTTCCCCTGAGATCGCGGGACGTTCCCCATGGGGAATCATCGATTCTGTTGGATGTGCATCAAGTGATGAGGCTCTCGCGTTTCATTCCTCGTGCTTCGGAGACATTCTGTGGGGGGAACGCTGCTTTCCCCTGGCGGTGATGGACGCGAGAGCGGGGAATGAGGCGGCGGATGGCCTCGGCGTTCTGTTCCCCGGAGGGAAGGGCCTGGTGGCGAGGGGAATGGGCCGCGACGAGTCGCGGAGGTGACGCGAGAAGCGGGGAATGCCTCTCGAGGGTGGGGGAATGAGGCTCGTGGAGCGGCTTTCGTGGTCCGCCGCGGGCTCGCGAGCGCGTCTGTGCTCATTGACAACTGAATCCAAAGAAGCCTCGAGCGGCTTGACGGGGCTCCTGCGTCTGGACGCCGGAGCCTCGTTCTTTTCTGCCAACGAGGAAACGGCCTGCGGCGGTGCCGCAGGCCGTCCGGTCTATCAGGCAAGACTGCTCGCCAGCCCGTTCAGCCCGTCGTCGTCGTATAGCAGGTCACCGAGTTACAGGCACCGTTATTAGAAGTAGTGCATGTATAAGAACACGCTTGGTAGGTATCGCAGGTGAAGGTAACAGGGGCCAGCTTGCCCCCCGCGACTCCAGCCAAGTCCAGAGTCTGCAAGGTTTCCTTATGGAGCGCGAGCTTCTTCTTGAGATGTTTCCGCATGACATCCTCCAAGGGTTAAGGTTTGACTGCGCGAACCATACAAGATGGTCATGACTTACACAACTGGGCTGGCGGCGTCCTTGCGGAGGCGGCGGAGCAGCGTTGCCGGTAAGGCCGGAGCGGCCCGCTTGTGCTCGCCTCTTCCAAAGGAGCTGGAGCAGGCCCTGCCACTGCCGGAGGGGTTCTTCACCTCCTGCGAGGTTTGTGATGATGCCCACACCTTGATCCTCCACGGACAGGCTGTCCTCTGCCACCACTCGCTGAGAGCGCGACCTGTGGGTCAAGGAATGTGACCCCTGCCGCAGGGAACGTGACCCGTAGGTCAGAGAGCGTGACCCTGGCGCTGAGAGCGTGACCTGTGGGTCAGGGAACGCGACCTGTGGGTCAAAGAACGTGACCCATAGGTCAGAGAGCGTGACCCCTGGCACTGAGATCGCGACCTGTGGGTCGGAGAACATGACCCGTGGGTCAGGGATCGCGACCTGTAGGTCAAGGATCGCGACCTGTAGGTCAAGGATCGCGACCTGTGGGTCAAGGATCGCGACCTGTAGGTAGTGTCCTATTTTGAAATCCGCCCTCTAAACCGCTGAATCTCCTGCTATACGTTCCCCCTGAAAGGGGGAAGCGTTCTCCCCTGTCTACCAAGCAAGCGGCCCGGCAGAGTGTGGAGGCACGTCTACCGGGCCTGACCCGAGCACAGGAGGACCTATGCCCGAGCTGCCCGAAGTCTACCCCACGCCCCTCGATCTCTCCCGCTACTCCGAGGCCACCCGCCGCGAGCTCTACGACCGGCTGGTGCGCATCCAGTTCACCCCGGAGGACCCTGCGACCGCCGCCGATCCGGAAGAGCCCTGGACGCCGACGCAGACCGCCGATGAGGCCGGGTTGACCGTCGTCTACCTTTTCGGCCGATGGTTCGCGTTCTGGCGCGACGTTCCGGAGCCGGGCCTGCCGGAGTGGCGGCTGACGGAGCTGGTACGCATTCAACCCGCCCCCGGCGCGCCGGACGGCATCCTCCTGCACGAGGTCTAGCCATGGGGAGGATGACCGACCGCTCCTACACCGTCCACAGCACCCCCGCGCAGGCGGAGCGATGGGAAACCGCCGCCGTAGCACACGGCAGGATGACCGTAGGCTCGTGGCTCGCCCAAGCGGCCGACGCCTACCTCGAAGAGATGGGCAAGGCGGGCAAGCGCCTTCCCATGGTCTGGACGAAGGGAGTCTTCCAGGCTCGGATCTACGATCGGCTGGTCTGGCCCTGGCAGTACCGGGATGTGGAGGTGCAGGGGAAGATCTCGGGCCGCTTCGGGATCTACCAGGGCGACGACCGAGGACAGGAGACGCGAAACAACCACGTCCATTCCCTGGTGCATCTCCCGACGCGCCGTATCGTCGCGACGCTCTCCCACCATCGCTCTTGCAGAGCGTTCGCTGGCGAGCTGGTCTACCTCTGGATCAACTGGGACCAGGAGGACCCGGAGACGGTCGTCCAGGGCCAGCCCGACCAGCCCAAAGTAAGAGAGGTCGTAGCGAGGTGGAAGCGGAAGGACCCGTAGACTCCTCGGGCCGGTCCCCTCTCGGGATCGGCCCGTGCTACCTTAGGAGCATGGCTATGCGCCCCAAGCGACCACGCGACCCGTTCCAGCTCGCCCATCAAGTTTTCCAGGAGGCCAGCGGGGAACTGCCGCAGCAACCACTTCCGGACAACGATCCCGCCACTGTCGCGAAGCGCAAGGGCGGGATTAAAGGCGGCAAAGCAAGAGCTTTAAAGCTGACTCCAGAGCAGAGAGCGGAGATCGCCCGTCTTGCCGCCGAAACGCGATGGAAAAAAACTGGCGATTAGCTAGCCTCTTAGTCCAGATGATTCATCCGAAGCTCAACGTCAAACGTGAAGTCGAGTTCAATCTGAATGGACTCCTCCCCCTGATTGACGCGGTTCCAATGCTCCGCATCGCAGACTAGGCCAAATCCGTCTCCTACCATCTGCTCACGGCGGCTGGTGAGCGATCTCATCATTTGAGTACGAGAAGGGGTTTCGTCAATATCCACCCAGAAGGTGAATTGCCCGCCCGGGGCTGGCACCGCATGGTTGACCCGATAGGGCCGTCCGGTCAGCTCGTCGTGACGGATCTCCTCTCGCGCCGCCCTAGCAAGATCTCTCGCCAGGAGATCAATAGGATCTTTCGGCTCAGCCAGGGGATAGCCAAGGTCCCTTGCATAGATGGCGACCTGCCTCATATCGACTTCCCTAATGCCTGTGCTTTCCTTGTACATCCGGATTAGGTTCTGTAACTCTTGAGACTTGCTCACTTGCGGGCCACTCCTTTTGTGGGTGTCTAAAGGTCAGTCTGCGCCACGTCGCCCCAGCCGTCCACGATGGCGCCGGGGGAAATATGTGACCGAATCTTTGCAAGGTGGCGCCGCAATAACTCATACCTGCCTGTTAGGTGATGAATCTGGCCTACGATCATTCCCGGATGAACCCCTATCATTCGGGCGAACGCAACCACATCACGATCGGCAAAGATCGGACTCTTCCTGCTAACAAACATTTTCATCTTGGAGGGTGGCACACAGAACGCCGATGCGGCCTCATTCGCGACGCGTTCCTCTTCTGGAACATTTGGCCCGGTCCCAGCTGCCTCTCCCTCCAATTCGGCATCCAAAGCTATGACGGCTTGCCCATGGCACCTCAAGACGTGCTCTAACTCATGCCTTAGAACAAACCAAAAGTTATCGACTCTGTCGTATCGCAAGGTCATTCCGACAACCGGAGACCGCTCATTTAGCCAAAAACAAGCGCCGTCAATATTTGCTGACGGCAACGTCTCCACAATTACGAACCGCACGCCGCATTCTGCCAGGAGTCGCGGAACCTTTCTGGTCGCCTCTGGCGCGATCAGAAGCTCATGTAATTTGAGCAGCGTGGCACTCAGAGCAGCCGGAGAGTACTTCGCAACTAGCATTCCCTGTGCGATCTGGCGCACTCGATACAACCATGCCAGTTGGGCCGGAGTGGGGTCCGTGTTGACCTTCGTCTTCTTTGCGGCGTGCGGAAGTATTTCAATCTCATCAACGGTTCTGACCCTAAAGAAGCGCGCCAACTCCGCCTCTACGCGAGGCACATCGCGGACATCGTCGGCTTGGAGCCAACCGCGAGCTATCATCTCAGACACCGGAAGTCCTCCGAACAGATGGGCGCGGGTGGCCCTGGAGGGGTCCGGGCGCGCTGAGATCCGGGCCTTGGCTAGGTCGTATGACTTCTGAAGATCGAGGAACTTCTCGGCAGGGACTTTGAAGACTTCGGAAAAGACCAGCGCAAGCTCAGCCGTCACCGGTTGGCGGTCGGAGAGGATCTTGTTGATCCCTGTTTCTCCTACTCCCACAATGAGCGCCAGCACCCTCTGGCTCCAGCCGTTGACCTCCAAGAGCGCCCGTAGAAGCTGTCCCGGCGTGCGACAGGATTCAAGATCAGCAGTCGTCATGGCGGGCATGCTAAACCAGTCTGCGCAAAATAGCAAACTAGACGTTATGCTTGACTTGGAGCCCGAGATCGCCTATGATCTTCCTATGGCAAACGTGCTCAGCACCGCGAAGCGAGTCCAGATCGTATCTGCCCTGGTGGAAGGCGTCAGCGTGCGGGCGACCGCCCGTATGTGCGGCGTCTCAAAGGATACCGTCATGAAACTCGGCGTAGAGTTGGGCAAGGCGTGCGCCGGTTACCAGGACGCCACGTTCCGTAACCTGACCTGCAAGCGCCTTCAAATCGATGAAATTTGGAATTTCGTATATTCCAAGAATAAGAATGTGCCAGCAGAGAAGAAAGGAACCTTCGGCTTCGGCGACGTCTGGACGTTCACCTGCATCGACGCGGACACGAAGCTGATGCCGGCCTTCCTAGTGGGCACGCGAGATTCCGGTTGCGCCACGGAGTTCATGCAGGACATCGCTTCCCGGCTGGTCAACCGAGTCCAGCTCACGACGGACGGCCACAAGATGTACCTCTCCGCCGTAGAGGATGCTTTCTCGGGGGACGTGGACTTCGCGCAGCTCGTGAAGATCTACGGCCCCACCCCGACGGGCGACACCCGCTACAGCCCGCCCGAGTGCATCGGTTGCCAGAAGCACGCCGTCACCGGGAACCCGGACGAAAAGCACGTCTCGACCTCCTACGTCGAGCGCGCCAATCTGACCATCCGGATGTCGCTCCGTCGCTTCACCCGGTTGACGAATGCCTTCTCGAAGAAGCTGGAGAACCACACCGCCGCCCTGGGACTCTTCCATGCGCACTACAACCTGTGCCGCATCCATAAGTCCCTGCGGGTGACTCCGGCCATGGCGGCGGGAGTGACCTCGCGGGTCTGGGGGATCGAGGATCTGGTCGCCCTATTGCCTACCGCTGAGGGGAAGAAGCGGGGACCCTACGCGAAGAAGATTTCAAAATAGGACACTACCGACCTGTAGGTCAAGGATCGCGACCTGTGGGTCAAGGATCGCGACCTGTAGGTCAAGGATCGCGACCTGTCAAGGATCGCGACCTGTGGGTCAAGGATCGCGACCTGTAGGTCAAGGACCGCGACCTGTGGGTCAAGGATCGCGACCTGTGGGTCGCAATGTCGGCGCTGCGGGTCGGATCGCCTACAAAGTGGGTCGGCTCGCGCCTCTCGTTCAGGCCGGCGACGAGAAGCTTCTCGCGGAAGCTGAGGAAGGTCGCTGAGCTCGCCGCGCCTTCCCCGTCCCTGGCCCTTCGACTGGAAGCCCCAGGTACCACATCCGGGACCTGGGCGGCGGCCTTACGGGCAGGTTCGGCGTCCTCGATCAGCTTCTACGTCTCACCCGTGAACCGCCGGAGAGATCCCGAGGCCGCGCGCGAGATCGGCCTCGAACTCCCGCCAGTCCTGGAAGCGGGCCGCCAGGGCCTCGGCGTCGGTGTCGCGGCCGGCGAGTTGATAGAAGATCTGCCAGTGGCGGCGCTCCGCGGGGCCGAGATCGGCGAGGAGGCGCGCCACTTCCTGATCTTCGACGACCTCCAGGAGCCGGGTGAACCTCTCGCAGCTCCGCGCCTCGATCATGGCGCCGAAGAGGAGACGGTCGACTTTCGTCCAGGGCTCGCGGCCGGGAACGATCCGCGCCCTCAAGGCCTGAGCCCAGGGGTTCTTCCGCCGTCCGCCGAGCGGCCAGCCCCGCTGCCTCAGGATCGCCACCACCCGTCGAAAGTGCTGCACCTCCTCGGCCGCCAGCGCCGCGGCGCGCTCGACGAGCTCGGCGTCGTCGGGATAGTAGCCGGCGAGCGACAGGGCATACATCGCGACCTGCTGCTCGCAGACCGCGTGATCGGCCAGGAACTCGGGCAGGCTCGCCGCCGCGAGCTCCGCCCACGAGCGGGGCGTCGGGTGGAGCAGCGGCAGCGCGGCGAACACCTCCTCGAAGCCGATCGGCTCGGTCGGGTTGCTTTCTGTATCGGCGAGGCGTCGCATGGGCGGGATCATATCCTGGCGGTCAGGTATCCTGTAGAGCGATGAACGGACTTCCCGACGCGCAGGCGGTGCTCTCCGCCATGATCACGCCCGCGGTGCTCATCTCCGCCTGCGGGTCGCTCATCATGGCCACCTCGGGCCGGCTGAACCGGGCCGTGGACCGGACCCGCGAGACGTCCAGGCGGTTCGCGGAGCTCGCCCAGCGCCCGGCCGGGGAGGTGGCGCTCGAGGAGGAGCGGCGGATGCTGTTCTCCCAACTGGACCTCAGCTCGCGGCTCGACTTCGATCCCGGCCGGATGCGGGGAATCGTGACCGCCAAGGCGGACGCATTCGGGCCGGGAGGACGGTTCAGCGATTGCCCCAACTGCGGGCGGGCGCGTCTCCTCGCCGCCTCCCTGTAGATGCCGGAGTCGTTCCATAGCTTCAAGACGTCCTCCCTGCGCCAGGTGGCGGAGACGGCGCCCTACATGCACAACGGCGTCTACGGAGACCTGCGCCAGGTTTTGAAACATTATTCCACGCTCGGCGACGCTCCTCGGGGTGGGCACTCTCCGGAGACCATCATCCATCCGCTCAATCTGAGCGAAGACGACACCCGATCCTTGATCGCGTTCCTCTGCGCGCTGACGAGCGACGAGGGGCAGGTGATGGGGCACACGGAGGCCATCCCGAGGAGCGCGGCGTCCCGCCGGCAGTGCGAGTGATCCGGAGCGGGGAGCGGGCTTCGACGAGCGCCGCGGCGAGACCGCGGCGAAGGCGCAGGTTCGCTGGACAGGTAAGGAGCCCGCGAGACGGCGCCTGGCGCCGGGAGGACGCCGCCGGGTGAGAGAGAACGCTCCAGGAGCAGCTCTCACAAACCCGGCGACGAGCTGAGAAGGCGGAGGAGACTACCTCCTCCACCTCCGACGATCAGCTTGGATCAGCAGTAATTGGTCCTGCAGGTGTTGCCGAATTGGGTGAAGCAGGTGTCCTGGTTATTCTTGGAGAAATCGCAGTCCGGCGGAGTCGTGACGCCCCCTCCTGCGACCCGCCTGACCTCCCGCCGCTCGAGCTCAACCAACGTCTCCCGACTGAGTATGAGTCTCTTCAGCACCTTCTTCTTCACAGTGTCCCCTTTCCATGGTTCGGACCGGACGTTGACGAGCTCCGGCCTACCTCTCTGGGTGTCCGTCGGGTCTCCGGGCGCGCCGGATCGAGCCGGAGAGAGCGATCGAGACGTCGCGGCGGCATGACTCGCGGTCAACGCCGGGGCCGGTTCACGACCCGTTCCGCTTCTGGATCTCGGCCATCCTGGCGAGTTGGGCCGGCGTGAGCAGGTTCTTGAGATGGATGAGGAGCGAGAGGTGGGCGCGCTTGATCGTCCGTTCGAGGCCCATCACCTGGTCGGCCGTGGCGAGGGTCTTGCTCTCGTTGACCGGCCGCTCCTGGAGCAGGCGCTGCAGTTCTTCGGAGACCTCCTGCAGGCTGAGCTGCGCGTCGAGGAACTGCTTCTGGGCTGCCACCACCTCCGAGCGGATGGCCTTCCGCTGCGCGTCGTCGAGCCCGAGCTTCCTGGGCGTGGCCGAGCAGGGCCTCGGGCGGATAGAGAAGGCGAGCGATGGGATCGCCGCCGGTTCCGGGGTCGCCGTCGGCGCGGGCCGGCTGGCCGGCCAGAACGATGGCGGCGAACAGAAGGAAGAGGGAGAAGGAGCGGAGAGAAAGGGTTTTCATCGAAGTCTCCTTGTTTGGAAAAGGACGCCGGCATCAACTTCCACGGGGCAGCGCCGGGAGGTTGGGATCGGGAAACGTGGGGGTGGAGTCGAGCAGCTCGCCGCCGGGGACGGCCAGAAGGAAGTCGGTCGGGGCCCTCCAGGTTGCGAGCGCGGATTGGTCTGGAGCCGCGAGAGCCCGCGACGGAGCGGCGCCGGGCTGGGCCCGCCAGACGATTCCCAGAGCGACCAGCGCGATCAGGGCCGCCGCCGCCCAGGCCGCCGGCGCCAGCCACCGGCGGCCATGGCGAACGCCGGCCGGCCGGCTCAGCAGGCGCTCGAAGCCGGGGGCTGAGGCCTCGTCCCTGCGCTCCCGCGCGGCGAAGAGCCGGCGCAGCTCCGCCTCGCGCGGATCGTCGTCCGACCGGTGGGTAGGATCGCCGCCGTGCTGATTCATGCTCCCGCCTCCTCGGCGAGCAGCCGGCGGAGGCGCTCCTTGGCGCGGGCGAAGTGGACCCGCGCGCTGCCGATCGAGATCGAAAGTGCTCCGGCGGCCTCCTCGATCGTCATCTCGTGTTGCAGGCGGAGCTCGATCAGCTCGCGCTGGCGGCGGGGGAGGTGGGCCAGAGCGGCATCGAGACGCCGCAGGCGGTCCCGGGGAGGCTCCGCCTCCACGGTCTGCGCGCCGTTCCCGTCCGCTGTGCGGCCCCAGCGCGCGAGCCCCAGGACGTGCAGCGCACGGCGCCGCCGCTGCTCGGCGGCGGTGCGACGGATCACCCCGAAGAGGAAAGTCTTGAGGCTCGACCGCCCGTCGAACCGGGCTTGCCCATCCAGCAACTTGAGATAGCTCGCTTGCAGCACTTCTTCGGCCTCCTCCCGATCGTGCCGGCAACAGGAGAGAGCCCAACTGAAACTGGCGGGGTGGAGCCGCTCGAGCTCCTGGGCAAGGTCCTGTCCGGTCATCGGGGTCTGTCGTCCGGCTCCAGGGCACGGGCGTTCCGTCCTTTGTGTGGAGTTTCTCCTGCTTTATATGACAGAGGATGGCGGGCGCGGCGGGAAGGGGTCCGTGCAGCCTCAAGGAGATCCCAGGCACTTATTCCTGAGCATCGGCCTCCCTGGTCTCGCGAAGGCGGCCGCACCGTACCTGTTGGTATATGCTGACAACAGGGTCAACGCACGAATCTGGGGAGGTCATACCTATGAGAAGAATTCTGTTCGTATGGCTTGCCTTTGGTCTACCGCTCGCGGTCGCCGCCGATCCGTTCGGAAATCCCCTCCAGAAAACATGCGCCCAGCTCCAGAGCGATGGGTGGGCGGCACCGATCGACCTGCGGACGGGGAAGCCGCGGCAGGCGGAGATCTGTCACAGCCATTGGGCAACTCCTCCATGATGTGAGCAGGTGCCCCGATGGTTACGGCTGAAGCTGTACGAGCCATCGCGGCATCTCGCGCTCGCTCCCGCTGGAGGTTTGCCGTTCTTCGTCCAAGTGGGTGAAGGGACCCGTTCTCCCTTGGAATTGGTATAGCCATGTCCTACGGTTTGCTGAGACGTGGCCGGCGTCGTCCCGGGAGTGCCCTGAGGCGAGCTAAGAGGTGTAGGGCTTTCCCGCTTTTCGGTGGCGTGTCCTTGGTTGGGAGGCGTCCGGTCATGACGACGTCCAGGAGTGCCTTGGCGAGCGTGGCTACGAACGTGAACGACCGCTTTGGCATGGCCGCGTTGCCGGTGGGGGCGATGAACGTGAGCGGTCCGTCCTGCATGATGGCTGCCGCGATGGCTTCGATAGCTGCTATGGCCATGATAACTGCTGTGGCTGTGATAGCTGCCATGGCCACCACGAGCGAAGACCGCAACGGGCAGAAGGAAGGCCAGAAGAAAAAAGAGAGCTCTACGACGCATTGGGCATTCCTTTCTGCTCTGGCCGGCTCGCGAGGTGAGGCCGGTTTCGGAACATGTCTGGCTCGAAATCTTCTCGAAAGGGAAACCAGAGAACAAGGAAAGTTTAGACAGCTCGATCGCGAGACTCCAGAGCTCCAGGCTTGTATGCTTGACCCATGAAGCCCGAGGCGGCATGAAAGCGCTCACGCTGACCCAGCCCTGGGCGACGCTCGTCGCGATCGGCGAGAATCGCATCGAGACGCGGAGCTGGCCGACGAAGCATCGCGGGCCGCTGGCCATTCATGCCGCCAAGGGTTTTCCCGCCGATGCGCGCGCTCTCTGCCGCGAGTCGCCGTTCCGCGAGGTGCTGGCGCGGCACGGCTACGCGGACGCCGCCGACCTCCCGACCGGCGCCGTGATCGCTCTCGTCCATCTCGACGACGTCCTGGAATTCGGCGGCTCGACCCTCAGAGACGTCCGGTCGCGGTCGGCCGCCGGGCTGCTTCCGGAGCACGAGGGGGACTTCGGCGACTTCTCGCCAGGACGCTACGGGTTCGCCCTGAGCGACGTGCGGCGCCTCCCCGCACCGGTCCAGGTGCGCGGCATGCTCGGCCTCTGGGAACTCCCCGCGGACGTCGAGGCCGTGGCGAAGGCACAGGTTCGCCGGAAAAGGTAAGCGTGGGAACAGAAAATGCGCAATAGGAAACGGCCCTAGCCGTAGTGGAATTATGAAATACCTGCCAAGCGTCGGAGGCCATCTATGAATACTTGGAAACTCTTCGAAGCATTTCGGTTCGGCTCCATCAGTGGCGCTATCCGTTCCGCCCAAGCGCACTTGGCCTGACCGATAAGTGGATAGCCTTGCCGCCTGAGTGCAGATGAGCCGCCTGGATGAATAGCGTCAGCCAGTATTTCCCATGTGCCACATACGCTATCCTGGACGTACCGATCCAGGACTCTGGAGACGGCCTTCGGATATGCTGCTTTGATGGCAGCGCGATCACCGAGCAGCCATGCTTCCATTTCCTCAACCGCGATTCGGAACAGCGCTTTTTCAGGCCTCGGCTGGCAGGCTTGAAGAACCTGGACCATTTCTGCTTTGAGCGCCTTGCAATCACGCCGGTCCTGGTCGACGACGACCACCACCGAGACAGACTCCGGGGGTAGACTCCTCCCATAGCCTTGCAAAATCCTGGGAAGCTGATCCAGGAGGATACGTTTGCGTGCGTCCGTGCCTGGTCGTAAGCCCTTTGGTACGTTGCCAATTCCCTTGTACGCATGACAACGATATGTGTGTATACCACCAAGGATCTTGGGCAAGATGGCGGCGAGTGCAATACGGCCCGATGAATCTTCGACGAGAATCTCGAAATGCATGACAATCAGATCCGTGGATCGAGATAGTCGCTATACCAAAGGCTTCCAAGCGGAACGCCTTCTTCGACCAGACCCTTCACAGTCGGATCGTCGGCCGCTCGGCGTATCGTCGAGAAACCTTCCGGGCTTTTCTCGAGGATCCAGACCTCTTCGGGCGCGAGGGCATTGACGAAGTATGGCTGGTGTGTGGTCACGAAGATCTGCGGGGCTGCTCCCTTTCCATTCGCATGGGCGCGGAGATCCTCGGCCAAGGACTCCAGAAGTTTGTGGTACAGGCCGTTCTCCGGTTCCTCGATACAGATGAATGGAGCAGGTTCCGGATCCTCCAAGAGGAGCATGTAGGCGAAGAGCTTTAAGGTTCCGTCTGACATCTGCTGTGCAAGGAAAGGATCACGGAACGCGCTGTCGTTGAAACGCAGAAGGAGGCGTCCATCTTCGGTGCGTTTCGTGTCGATACTGTGGATTCCAGGTATCTTGGTGGCAATGCGCTGGAGTATCCGCTCAAATTCCTTGCGATGCTCTCGCTCCATGAATTGAACGACGTTGCCCAAGTTGTCGCCGTGGATGTTGAGGTGCTTCTGCGGCCCAGCCTGAGGTAGGCTGCGCGCGGCATCGGGCGTAAAGTAGCTGAGATACCAGCTCTGAATGAAATTGCGGAACCGCGTGATGCGAGGGTGTTCCTTCAGAGCGCCGAGAGTCGCAATGCCGAGCTTACGGTTATCCGTAAGCTCTACAGGCACTTTTCCGGCGTCCTCGCCCTCGAAATTCTCCTCTCCGGCCCAAGCCTCACCCTTTCCATTGCGCAGTTTGAGGAAGGAGTATGGATGACCCGTAGAGGCTCTTCCCCTTACGGCGCTGGCGCAGCCGCTCGTCGGTGACGTAGGGTCGGCCCTTTTCGTCTTTCGCTATCGAAAGCTCATAGGTGATCGGCCGCTCATTTTTATTCTCCCGGTAATAAACCTCAAATCTAATCGTGCCTGGATCACCGGCCGAGATGAGTCGCGCGAATCCGCCGCGCTCGCGCGCATCACAGGCTTCCTCGACACCGAGCGAGAGGCAGTCAGAAAGAAATCCGAATGCGTCGAAGAGGGTGCTCTTCCCCGAGCCGTTCTTCCCGATCACCGCAACCAACGGAGTTAGGGCGGCTTGATCGCGTTTGTTCCACAGTCGCCCGAGGGTGAGGTCCCTCAACGCGCGGTATCCTTGAACCCGGATTCCTTCAATGAGTGGCATCTTCTAGTCCTCTTCAATCCGTATGCTCGCGACGTCATTGTACCTGGAGAGCCGCAGGTTGCCGAGCGGACCCTGATCCGACGCGCCAGGTTGCGCCCGCGGAGCGGTCCCCTTATGCTGGCTTTCACGGCCGGGTCGTGGGCTGCGCGCTTATGGATCCCGGCGCTCGCGGCAAACTCCAGAGACTGAGGGAGGGCATCATGGTCAACAAGGGATTGCTCGTCCGGTTGGAAGCCAGGTCCGGCAAGGACGCCGAGGTGGAGGCGTTTCTCCGTTCGGCCCTGCCGCTGGTCCAGCAGGAGGCGGCCACGACCGCGTGGTTCGCCATCCGCTTCGGACGGTCGGAGTACGGCATCTTCGACGTCTTCCCGGACGACGCCGGCCGTGACGCACATCTGACGGGGCCGGTCGCCCAGGCCCTGATGGCGCAGGCCGACGCGCTGTTCGCGGTAGCTCCCCGCATCCAGAAGATCGACGTACTGGCCGACAAGCTTCCCGCCGCGGCGACGGCGGAGCCGATCACCAAGGGGCTGCTCCTCACCTTCAAGGCGAAGTCGCAGCACGTGCCGGACGTCGAGCAGTTCCTGAAGGATGCCCGGCCGCTGGTGGTGGAGGAGCCGAAGACGATCGCCTGGTTCGCCCTCCGTCTCGGCGACGACGAGTACGGCATCTTCGACGTCTTCCCCGACAACGGCGGCCGGTTCGCCCACCTCACGGGCCACGTGCCGCGGGAGCTGGCGAAGCACGCGCTGACGCTGCTGGGCAGCGTACCGGACCTGGAGCTGCCCGAGGTGCTGGCGGACAAGCTGCCCGGCTGATTGAGCGGGCTGCGGTTGGTTCACGGCGTGCGCCGCCCGGGATTTCAATCCCGGGTGGCGCACGCCACAGGCGTTCCCGGTCCACCCGGAACCTTCCTCCGCCCCGAGCGGGTCTAAACTGTCGCCATGGAGATGATCGAAGCCTTCATCTCGTTCGTCTGCCTGGTGAGCCTGATCGTGGTGTTGCTCGAAGCCCAGAGGCTCGAGGCTCAACGGCTCGCGGCCCAGCGCGCCGGCGGGTTCCGGCGGCGGTGGCCCATCGCGGTCTGGGCCGGCGGGCTCTTCTCGCTCGCCATGCTCACCCTTGTGCGGGTCTGGACCCATCTGGACGCCTGGAGCGATCTGCGCATCCTGATGGGGATCGTGGGGGCCGGCAACTTCCTCGCCGGCGGCGGGCTGCTCGTCCGCTGGCTGTGCTGGGCGCCCCCGTCCCGAAGATAATTACGTCAGCGTGACGCGGATCTCGCCGACGCCGCAGTCCACCTTCACCCGGGAGTGGCCGGCCCCGCGGTCCCAGGTCAGCTTCCGGGAGATCAGCCCGGAAGCTCGAATAGCGCCGGCCGAAGGCGATGAGGCTGGACTCTCCGATGCCCGCGTCGAGGCGCGCCGAGCCGACCGCCTCCTTGGGCAGCGTCGCCTGGATCTCGCCGACGCCGACTTTGGCCGTCAGATCGCCGGCGATCCCCTGGATCATCATCTCGCCGACGCCCAGGTCCGCCCGCAGGGGGAGGCTGCGCGGCACGTGGACGGTCGCGATCACGTTCAGGCCCCTCACCGCGCCGAAGCTCGGCCAGTCCTTGACGTGGATCTCGAGCTGCCCTCCCCCGGTGTTGTAGACGATCCGGAGGTCCTGGGCGACCTTCCTGCAACGGCTCGTCCCGCCGTCGCAGGCGATCCCCACGTCGAGGCCGACCTGGGGGTGGTCCCAGCCTTCCACCCGCAGCTCGCCGACGGGGAAGTCGAGGTGGATGCGGCTGGCGCTTCCCATCGGGATCTGCTGCCGGAACGAGCGGACGATCTCCTTGGCGCCGGCCGGCGCGGCCCAGAGCGCGGTGACTGCGGTGGCCAGACTCAGAGCGGCGATCAGAGCGATTTTCTTCATCTTCTTCCCTCCGTCATGACCACCTTACGAAGGGCGCCGGGAAAAGGTTCCATCATCGGCGATCATGGCGGCACCACTTTTGCGATGATCTCCGGCATGGATTCCACGACCGCCTTCCAGGAAGCCCAGGGGGACCGCCCCATCCGCGATCTCGGCCTGACCATCGAGGGGACGGCCCTGGCGCCGGTGATCGCGGAGTTCGAGGCGGAGCTGGCGGTGGCCGGCATCCATCGGGTGCGCCCGCGCTTCTATCTCTCGACCGAGTGGGGGGTGCCGTTCGAGACGATCGCCATCGCGATCCCGTTCTATCTCGCCCGGACCGACCTGACGGCGCTGCACGCCGAGCGGACGGGCCACGTCGAGGGGATCGGCCGGCGGGACATCCTGCGCTATCTCCGGCACGAGATGGGGCACGTGATCAACTACGCCTACAAGCTCTACGACCAGGAGGACTGGGTGCGCTCCTTCGGACCGATCACCCGCCCCTATCGGGAGGAGTACACCCCCGAGCCGTTCAGCCGGCGCTATGTCCGCCACCTGCCGGGCTGGTACGCCCAGAAGCATCCGGACGAGGACTGGGCCGAGACCTTCGCCGTCTGGATGACCCCGGGGCTCGACTGGCGCGCCGAGTACGCCGGCTGGTCCGAGGCGCTCGCCAAGCTGGAGTACTGCGACCGGGCGATGCGCGAGCTGAGCGCGGTCGATCCGCTGGTCACCGCGGACGAGTTGGACGAGGACGTTTCCGAGATCGCCTATACGCTCGACCAGTACTACCGCTCGTGGGAGATCGACGGCGGGGAGTTGCCGGGCCTGGACGGTGCGCTGCGGGCCATCTTCGAGGACTGGGGGCGGCCCGAGGACCTCTCGACCGACGCCCCCCGCCGGCCCGCCTCGGCGCTGATCCGCCGGCTGGCGAGCGACCTGCCGGCGGACGTCTACCGCTGGACCGGCCACTTCCCCGAGCGCACCCGCCTCCTGCTGAGCCACCTGGCCGACCGCGCCGACGCCCTGGAGCAGGTCTACCCGGAGGACCGCGAGACCCCGGCGATCATCTCCCTGACGACGCTGGTCACCGCCCTGGCGATGAACCACGTCCACCGGGGGAGTTACATGCCGTAGTTGGACGACGGAACCGTCCAGGATTAGCATGCCGCCATGAATACAGATCAGGACGAAGGCTTCGAGCTTAGCCCTGAAGAGGAAGCCGATCTTCTCGAGGCAATCGCGGAGGCCGATGCCGGAGATCTCGTTGACGGAGAACAGTTCCTAAAGAAACTCCGGAGCCAGCGGGCTTCCTAATCACTTTCCATTGCCGTACCGCTCCGCCGCCAGCTCCACGATCCGCTGCACCAGCTCCGGGAACTCGATCCCTTCCGCCTGGGCCGCCACCGCGAACTCGCTCTCGGCTTCGAGATAGCAACTCGCGTTGACCTCGATGACGTAGATCTCGCCGGTCTCGGTCAGCCGCAGGTCGACCCGGCCGTAGTCGCGCACGCGCAGGGCGCGGTAGGCGTCCACGGCGACCTTCTGGAGCTTCGCCCGCAGCTCGTCCGGGATGTCGGCCAGGATCGACTTGGTCCCCTTGTACTCGACGCTGTTCTTCTTCCACTTGGCCTTGGTGCCGGCGACGTGCGGGATGCCCTCGGGGAGGCCGGAGAAGTCCATCTCGATCGGCGGGAAGGCGACCGGCTCCCGGTTGCCCAGGACGCCGACGTAGAACTCCCGCCCCTCGATGTACTCCTCGACCAGGGCGCTGTCCTTCACCTTGTCGTGAATCAGGATGACTCGCTTCATCAGCGAGGTCGTATCGCGCACCAGGGACTCGCCGTCGATGCCGATCGAGGCGTCGGCGGTCAGCGGCTTGACGAAGAGCGGCATGCGGAGATTGCCCGCGGTCTCGAAGTCGGCATCCTGCGAGAAGACGGCGAAGTGGGGGAAGAGGATCTTTTCGAAGGCGAACACCTTCTTGGCCAGCCCCTTGTCCTGCCGCAGGTAGAGCTCTCCCGGTCCGCCGCCGGTGTAGCGCAGGCCGAGGAGGTCGAGGACCCCCGTCACGGCGACGTCTCCGCCGGTGTTCTCCCCGAAGCTCTCGAGGAGGTTGAAGACGAGATCCGGCTTGCGCCGGGAGAACCCGGAGACCAGCTTGCGGATATCGTCGTGAACGCCGAGGATCGACACGCGGTGCTTGTTCTTCCGCAAAGCGGCAGCCACTTGGTCGACCACGACGTCATAGGACTTGGGATCAGAGCTCTCGAGGCCCGTGAGGACAGTGATGTTCATGGCGCCGGTGCCTTGTGCAAAAGCCGCGCCGCCTCGGGCCCCACCGGTAACGCATGCCCACCGACCCGCGACACCGGCAGCACTCCGATCAGGCTGTTCATCAGCAGCACCCCCTTCGCCGCGGCGAGGTCTTCGAGCGAGAGCGGCCGCTCGCGGATCTCCCCCCGTTCGAGCAGGCGGCGGCGGACCGTCCCGGGGAGGCAGCCCTCGCTCTCGGGGGGCGTGAAGATCCCCTCCGGCAGGACCAGGGCGAGGTTGCTCCGTGACCCTTCCGCCAGCCGGCCGTGCTCGTTGACCAGCAGCGCCTCCCAGGCCCCTTGAGCCTCCGCTTGCCGGAGCGCCAGCCGGTTCGCCTGATAGCAGAGGCTCTTCAGGCCGGCCAGCGGGCTTTGTGAATCAACCCGGAATCCGGGGAGCAGGACGGCGGCCACCCCCTGCCGGTAGAGGTCCTCCTCCGGCGGCTCGTAGGGGGAGGCGGTGATCAGGCGCGTTTCGCTGCGGGTGATGGTGATCCGCAGCCGCGCCACCGGTCCGGGCGCGGCCTTCGCCACCTCGTTGACGGCCCGGCCCAGGGAGCAGCGGTCCTCGGGCGGAGCGATGCCGAGCCGCCGCAGGCCGGCGAAGAGGCGGTCGAGGTGGGCGGAGAGGTCGCGCGGCCGGCCGGCGTCCACCCGCAGGGTCTCGAAGAGGCCGTCGCCGAAGAGGAAGCCGGCGTCGGCGGGGGGGACGCGGACCTCTTCCAGGGGGACGATCCGGCCGTTCCACCAGGCGAGGCTCATCCCGCCTCCCCCGCGCCCAGGGCGGTGAGAAAGGCCCGCGCCTTGACCGCGCTCTCCTCGAACTCCTGCTCCGGGTCCGAGTCGGCCACGATGCCGCAGCCGGCGTGGTAGACCACCCGGCCGCGGGCGGCCGCGGCGGTGCGGATCGCCACCGCCAGCTCCAGGTCGCCGCCCAGGGAGATCCACCCCAGGGCGCCCATGGCCGGACCGCGCCGGCGCTCCTCCTCGGCGGCGATGGCGGCCATCGCCTGGATCTTGGGCGCGCCGGTGATCGAGGCGGGGGGGAAGGCGGCGCGGAGCAGCCCGCCCGGCCCGGCGTCCGGCCGCAGGCGCCCGCGCACGGTCGAGGCGGTGTGGTGGAGCGTCGGCAGGCTCATCAGCTCGGCATGGCCCGTCACCTCGACGCTGCCGGTCTCGCAGACCCGGCCGAGGTCGTTGCGGACCACGTCCACGATCATCGTCAGCTCGGCGCGGTCCTTGCCGCTCTCCAGCAGCTCGCGGGCGAGCGCCCGGTCGTCCCGCGGGTTGGCGCCGCGCGGCCGGGTGCCCTTGATCGGGCGCGACTCCACCTCGCTCCCGCGGACGGAGAGGAACCGCTCGGGGGAGATCGAGAGCACCGCCCGGCCCGCCCCCAGGTCGAGCCAGGCACCGAGCGCGGCGGGGCTGGCGGCGCGCAGCCGCCGGTAGAGCGGCCAGAGGCGGGAGGCCGGAAGCTTCGCCTCCAGCCGGCGGCAGAGGTTCATCTGGAAGATCTCGCCGGCGGCGATGCGCTCGACCGCCCGGGCCACCGCCGCCTCGAAGCCGCCCCGGGAAGGACGGCTGATCACGCCGCCCGGCGCCAGGCTGCCGGGAGGGATCTCGTCGGGATCGTCTCTTCGCCGGGCGGCGGCGAGGAGCCGCTCGGCGGCGACGACGGGATCAGGAGGCGCCGGCTCAAACGCCTCTCGCCAGGCGTCCGTCGCCTCCAGGGTCCAGCTCCGGCCGTCCCAGCGCAGGGCGGAGTCGTAGAGGGAGAGATGGAGATCAGGGAGGCCGAGGTCGTCCGCCGGAGGGGCGGGGAGGGCTTCCAGCTCGCCCCCCAGCTCGTACCCGAGATAGCCCACCAGGGTGGCCCCGGCTCCCGCGCCCTCCCAGGCGGCGAGCGCCGCGTCCAGCAGGTCGAAGCCGGAGGCGGCGAAGGTAGTTTTTCCCTGAAGACCGGTTACCGTGGCCCGGCCGTTGCGGACGGCGAGCGTCAGCAGCGGGCGGGCGTAAAGGCGATGCTCTCCGCTGTTTCCACTGCCGCCGTCGAGCCAGGAGAAGCCCGGCTCGCCCCGCAGCTCTTCCGCCACCCGCTCGGGGGACGGCGGCTCCGTCCTGGCGCCTGTCCTCGCGCCGGGCACCCGCAGGGGCGTCTTCGATCCGCGCGAACCCGGCCGGGGCGGAGGCAGGATGGCGCGCAGGCGCTGGACGAGCCGGGCGCGCCGGCGCTTCGGGGGGCGGTCCGACCACATGGGTCAGCCCGGCGGGACCCGCAGCCGCTCGAGGGCGCGGGTGGCGATCTGCCGCGCCCTGGGGAGCTGGTCGGCGCCGTCCGGGCTCTGCACGGTGATCACGAGCTGCCGGCTTCCCGCCAGCACGTGGAGCTGCTGGATGCGCCCCCCCACCCAGAGGGCGCCGTTGCCCAGGCCGGGGACGTCCCGCGCCTGGCCGCCGGAGATGGACTCCAGGGTGGAGCGGCTCGACTCCTGGAAATCCTTCGCCGCGCCGGCGCTGCCGTGCTCGCGGACCAGCAGGCTCAGGATGCGCGGCTGGTCGATCGAGCCGCTGTTGTAGATGCACTCCAGCGGGTTGCGCCCCTTCGCCTGGTCGAAGGTGCTGTTCATCGAGGCCAGCGTCTCGCCGGCCACGGCGGCGGCGTCGATCTCGGTGAACAATCGGCAGGCGTCCACCTTGGGGGCCGCGCCGGTCTTCGAACCGGGGGAGCCGCCGCAGCCCGTCGTCGACAGTGCGGCGATCAGGAACGGCGCGATGAACGCGATGGAGAGCCGGCGCGGGGAGATCGTCAAGAGAATCCTCCTTGGGTTCGGAGGGATTCTATCCCGGGTCCGAGCCGGTCGACCGCTCAGGTGGGCGCTCAATCAGCCGCTCAATCAATCGCTCGGCCAGGCGCTCTGCCAAGCGGGTAAAGCGGGGGCGGATGCGGCGGTTGCCCACCGCCACCCGCAGGGCCCGCTCCTCGCCCACCAGGATCGCCAGCCGCTTCGCCCGGGTGAGGGCGGTGTAGAGGAGGTTGCGCTGCAGCATCACGTAGTGGGTGGTGTGGAGCGGGATCACCACGCAGGGGTACTCGCTCCCCTGCGATTTGTGGATCGAGCAGGCGTAGGCGAGCACCAGCTCGTCGATCGAGCCGAAGTCGTAGGCCACCTCGCGGCCGTCGATCACCACGGTCACGATCTGCTCCACCTCGTCGATCGAGCGCACCCGCCCGATGTCGCCGTTGAACACCTCGAGGTCGTAGTTGTTCCGCACCTGCATCACCTTGTCGCCCACCCGCAGGCTGTGGCCGCCGCGGGTCACCATCGCCCCCTCGGGGTTGAGCAGGTCGCGCAGGGCGGCGTTCAGGCTGTCGGTGCCGAGGGGGCCGCGGTTCATCGGGGTGAGCACCTGGATCTGCTCGACCGGGTCGAAGCCGAACTTGCCCGGGATGCGGCGGGCGACGAGTTGGGCGATCGTCTCGGCGATCTCCGCGGGCTCCTTGCGGTCGATGAAGAAGAAGTCGCCGTCACTGTCCACCGACTCGTGGACCGGCATCATCCCCTGGTTGACCCGGTGGGCGTTGACCACGATCAGGCTGCGCTCGGCCTGGCGGAAGATCTCGCTCAGGCGGACCACCTCGACCGCCTCGGAGCGGATGAGGTCGGCGAGCACCCGCCCGGGGCCGACCGAGGGGAGCTGGTCCACGTCGCCGACCAGGATCAGCCGCCCGTGGTCCGGCACGGCGCGCAGCACGTGGTGGGCGAGCACCGTGTCGAGCATCGACGCCTCGTCGACGATCAGCAGGTCACAGGAGAGCGGGTGGTCGCGGTTGCGGTCGAAGGCCCGGGTCTGCGGATTGAACTCCAGCAGCCGGTGGAGGGTGGAGGCCTCGGCGCCGGTCGCCTCGGCGAGGCGCTTGGCGGCGCGGCCGGTGGGGGCGGCGAGCAGCACCTTCTGGCGCTTCTTCTCCAGGATCTTGACGATGCCGCGCACCAGCGTCGTCTTGCCGGTGCCCGGGCCGCCGGTGATCACCAGCACCTTGCGGGTGAGCCCGGCGCGGATCGCCTGCCGCTGCTGGCGGGCGAGCGCGATCTGTTCCGCCTTCTCGAACCAGTCGAGAGCGCGGTCGAGATCGATCTCCATCGGCAGCATCGGCTGGATGAGGAGCGCCCGCACCCGCCCCGCCACCCCGGATTCGGCGGCGTGGAGCGATTTCAGGAAGACCGCCGTCTCTGCCGACTCGGCTAACGGCTCGAGAATGATCTGCTCGGTCTCGGCGAGCGCCGCGATGGCCGCCTCGATCCGGTCGGCCGGCGCCCCGAGGAGCTTCCCGGCCTCCTCGATCAGCGTCTGGCGCGGCAGGTAGATGTTGCCGCGGTCGGCCCCCGCTCCCAGCAGGTAGAGCGTGCCGGCCTCGATGCGCTGCGGCGCGTCCGGCGGGATGCCGAGCGCGGCGGCGATCTGGTCGGCCGACTTGAAGCCGATGCCGTGGATGTCGTTCGCCAGGCGGTAGGGGTTCTCGCGCACCAGCTCGGTGGCCTGGGCGCCGTAGGCCTTGTAGATCTTGATCGCGTAGTGGGTGGAGACGCCGTGCGACTGGAGGAAGATCATCACCTCCTTGATCTCCCGCTGCTCGGACCAGGCGCGCAGGATCTCGCCGCGCCGCTTGGGGCCGATCCCCTCGACCTCGGTCAGCCGCTCCGGGTGGTGCTCGATCACGTCCAGCGTCTCCAGGCCGAACGCCGCCGCCAGCCGCGCCGCCATCACCTTGCCGACGCCGCGGATCAGCCCGGAGCCGAGGTACTTCTCGATGCCGTTGACGGTCGCCGGGACGACCGTGGCGTAGGAGGCGACGCGGAACTGCCGGCCGTACTTGGGGTCGTTGATCCAGCTGCCGCTGAGGCGGAGGTTCTCCCCGGCCTGCACGCCGAGCAGGTTGCCCACTGCGGTGACCAGGTCGCGGTACCCCGCCGCCTGGAGCCGCACCACGCTCCAGGCGTTCTCCTCGTTGGCGAAGACGATCCGCTCGATCACCCCTTCCAGGGTGGTGGCGGTGGCCGCGCTAGTGGCGGCGGCGTCGCGGGTCTCTCGGGAATCGAAGGGGAGGGTCATGGCTGCCGGAGGGTCAGTTTATGACAGGTGGGGCTCGCATCCCTGTCCCGGACCCAATCTGTGCCAAAATGACCCGCGAATGGCGGACAAACCCCTGGTTCTGGTGATCGACGACGAGACCGGCTCCCGCGAGTCGATGGCGATCGCATTGGAGAAGGCGGGCCTCGCGGTGCGGACCTTCGACGACGCGCGCAAGGCGCTGGAGTTCCTCGACGAGAACGAGGCCCGCCTCGCCGTCTGCGACCTCCGGATGCCCGGCATGGACGGCCTCGCCTTCCTCCACGAGGTGCGGGAGCGCAAGCTCGACCTCGCCTTCATGCTGGTGACCGCCTACGGCTCGATCGAGTCGGCGGTGGAGGCCATGCGGGTGGGCGCCGACGACTACCTGACCAAGCCGGTGGACCTCTACGAGCTGCGCAAGCGGGTGATGAACCTGATCGAGAAGCAGCAGCTCAAGGAGGAGGTCTCGACCCTGCGCGAGATGCTCGACAAGCGCTATGGCTTCGAGAGCATCATCGGCCGCTCGGAGCCGATGGAGCGCCTGTTCGAGCAGATGCGGCTGGTGGCGCCCACCCGCTCGAGCGTGCTGGTGATCGGCGAGAGCGGCACCGGCAAGGAGCTGGTGGCCAACGCGCTCCACCGGGCGAGCCCCCGCCGCAACGAGCGGTTCCTGGCGATCAACTGCGGCGCCATCCCGAGCGACATCCTGGAGAGCGAGCTGTTCGGCCACGAGCGCGGGGCGTTCACCGGCGCCGTGACGCGCAAGATCGGCAAGTTCGAGCTCTCCCACCGCGGCACCCTGTTCCTGGACGAGATCAGCGAGCTCTACCCCGAGCTCCAGGTCAAGCTCCTGCGGGTGCTCGAGGAGCGCCAGGTGATGCGCGTCGGCGGCAGCGAGCTGATCCCGGTCGACTTCCGGCTGATCGCCGCCACCAACCGCGATCTCGAGCGCGAGGTGGTCGCGGGGCGCTTCCGCGAGGACCTCTACTACCGGTTGAAGGTGGTGACCCTGCGCATCCCGCCGCTGCGCGAGCGCCCGGGGGACATCGCCCAGCTCGCCGAGGCCTTCCTGAACCTCTTCTGCCAGGAGCACGGCAAGGCGCAGAAGCGGCTGAGCTCCGGCACCCTGGAGCTGCTGACGCGCTATCCCTGGCCGGGCAACGTGCGGCAGTTGCGCAACGTCATCGAGTCCTCGGTGGTGTTCAGCCAGGGGGAGGAGGTCACCCCGGCCGACCTGCCGGTCGAGGTGCGGGAGTCGTCGACCGTCGTGATGACCTCCGGCTCGGCCGTGCCGCCGGCCGCCAGCGGGCCGCGCACCATGGCCGACATCGAGCGCCAGGCGATCCTCGAGACCCTGGACCGCACCTCCGGCCACCGCGCCAAGGCGGCGGACATCCTGGGGATCGGCCTGCGGACGCTGCAGCGCAAGCTCAAGGAGTACAAGGATGAGGGCTATATCCAGGAGGATTGAGGAGAGACGATGGAGCTTCATACCGAGGTGCTGATCCACAACGAGACCATGACCATGAAAGGAGTGCGCGGCGTGCTGCTGCAGATCAGCCCGGACGGCTACTACGAGGTGAACTGCATCTTCGGAGAGCGGTTCCACCGCACCCTGTTCCCCATTCCCGGCACCGTTTTGATCAGCCTCGAGCCCGAGGAGCGCACCGCCCCCGTGATGGAGATCGAGCGCTGATGGCCGCGCGCGGGCGGGCCGCCGCGAAGCTCTCCGTCAACGTGGACCACGTCGCGACGCTCCGGCAGACGCGGCGCACCGGCTACCCCGATCCGGTCGAGGCGGCGCGGATCGCCGAGGCGGCCGGGGCGGCCGGCATCACCGCGCACCTGCGGGTGGACCGCCGGCACATCCAGGTCGCCGACGTCGAGCGGCTGCGCGAGAGCGTGCGCGGCAAGTTGAACCTCGAGATGTCGAGCGCCGAAGAGATGGTCAAGGTGGCCCTGCGGGTCAAGCCCGACCAGGTGACGCTGGTGCCCGAGCGGCCGGAGGAGGTGACGACCGAGGGGGGGCTCAACCTCATCCTCTACGGCCGGCGGATCGTCGACGTGGCCGAGCGGCTGGCGGCGGCGGGGATCGCCGTCTCCCTCTTCCTCGATCCCGACCCGCGGCAGATCCAGGCCCTCCTCCCCCTCGCCGCGAGCGGCGTGACCGGCTTCGAGATCAACACCGACGCCTACACCCGCGCCGGCGATCCCGCGGCGTCGCAGGAGGAGCTGCGGCAGATCGCCGCGGTGGTGGAGCAGGGGACGGCGGGAGGGCTCCACGCCTACGCCGGCCATGGCCTGCGCACCGACAACGCCGGCGCGGTTGCCGCGATCCCCGGCATGGAGGAGCTGAACATCGGCCACTTCATCATCGCCCGGGCGGCCATCGTGGGCATGGACGCGGCCGTGCGGGAGATGCTGGCGGCGATTGCCGGAGGGTAGGAAGCTGTAAAGGGACCCAAGGGACTTCAGGGACCGCAGGGACAGGCTCTCCTCGTCCTTGCTGTCCCTGGTGTCCCTTGGGTCCCTTTCTTCCTAGGCCGCCCCCAGCTCACCCCGGATCGCCGTGGCGATCTCCTCGGCCAGGGCGTCGATCGCCCCCTGCTCGGGACCCTCGATCATGATGCGGGCGAGGGGCTCGGTGCCGCTGTAGCGCAGGACCAGGCGGCCGTCGCCGCCCAGGCGCTCCTCGACCGAGCGGGCGGCGGCGGTGACCGCCGGCAGGCCTTTGAATTCCACCTTCCGCCGCACCTTGACGTTCAGCAGCACCTGCGGATAGCGCCGGAAGGGGGCCAGCATCGCCGACAGCGGGCGGCCGTCCTGGTGGCGGAGAAACGCCATCTGGATCGCCGTCAGCAGGCCGTCGCCGGTGCTCGCCAGATGGCTCTGCACGATGTGGCCGGACTGCTCGCCGCCCAGCAGGATCCCCTCCTGCCGCATCGCCTCCACCACGTAGCGGTCCCCCACGGCGCAGCGCTCGATGCCGATCCCCTCGGCGGCCAGCGCCCGCTCCAGCCCCAGGTTGCTCATCGAGGTGGCCACGATCCGCGGCGGGTCCAGCCGGCCGCTCCGTTGCAGGCAGGTCGCCCAGAGGTAGAGGATGGCGTCGCCGTCGCGCACCGTGCCCTGCTCGTCGGCCAGGATGCAGCGGTCGGCGTCGCCGTCGAAGGCGGCGCCGAGGTCCGCCCCCTCGGCGGCGACCCGCGCCGCCATCTCGCCCGGGGCGGTCGAGCCGCACTTCTCGTTGACGTTGCGGCCGTCCGGCGCGGCGTGGAGCAGGGTGACGCCGGCCCCCAGCCGCTCGAACAGCTCGCCGGCGTAGGTGGAGGCGGCGCCGTTCCCGGCGTCGAGCACCACTCTGAGGCCCGCCAGCGGGAGCCCCGCGGGAAGGGTCGAGGCGAGGTGGCGGAGGTAGAGCTCGCGCAGCTCCGTCTCCACCTCCGGCCGGCCGGCCGGGAGGTCCGGGATCCGGCTGGCGCCCGGCTCCAGGCGGCGCTCGAGAGCCAGCTCGTCCTCATCGCTCCACTTGGTCCCCGTCGGGTCGATCAGTTTGATGCCGTTGTCGGGGTAGGGGTTGTGGCTCGCCGAGACGACCACGCCGGCGGCGGCGCCCGTCTCCCGCGCCAGGTAGGCCACCCCGGGGGTGGGGATCACGCCCGCGTAGCGCAGGTCGATCCCTCCCGCGGCGAGGCCGGCGGCCAGCCAGCGGCAGATCTCTGGGGTGCTCTCGCGGGTGTCGCCGCCGAGCACCACCCGGGGAGCGGCGCCTTTGCCGTGGTCATCGCGATCACCGCGCTCGCGGAGAGTCGCGGCCAGTTGAACGGCGAGAGCGGTGACCGTCGCGTGGTCGAGCGGCGGCTCGCCGAAACGGCCGCGGACGCCGTCGGTGCCGAAGAGGCGGGTGGAAGGAGTATGGCTCAAGGCGTTCTCTTTTCCTTTGGCTTGGGTGGTTTGGGCTTGCTGGTGGAAGTCTTGGGCGGCCTGGGGGACTCGGGCTGGGCGGCGGCCGGCCGCATCAGGACCCGCACGGTGACCTGCGCGGGCTGGATGATCTGGATCAGCGGATCGGGGGCGAGGACCGGCACGATCTCCTCGAAGGCTTCGGCGTGGCCGTCCAGGTTCACCGGGCCGGTCGAGAGCGCGTCGAGATGAGAGAGGACCGGCTCCGGGCCGGCCACCAGGACCTGGTTGGGGAGGACCTCCGGCTCCAGGGGGGTCGCTCCCGCCGACGCCTCGCCCACCAGCCTGGCGACGACCGGCACCCGCTGCGTGACCTCCTTCTCGAGGTCCACCCGGATCGTCTTCGGATCGATCGAGACCACCTCCAGGCCGTCCGGCACCGAGACGTTCTCCGCCGTGAGGGTGACGTTGGCCGGCCCCACCTGGCTGCGCGACAGGTCGGCCTGCACCGACACCATGTACGGGTTGAGCTGGCGGATCGCCTTCTTGCTGCCGTTCAGGCGGACGTTCACGCTCTGCGCCGGGCTGACGATGATGAAGCCGCGGGGATAGTTGTAGCTGACCTGCGCCTCGACGATCTTCTCGCTGAACACCAGCCGGTCCTGCACCGAGGCGTTGAACCAGATGCCGAGGGCGATCCCCAGCGCCAGCAGCCTCAAGCCCCAGTCGCGCCACCCCTCGCTCATCGCTTCGTCCCCTCGGGATAGAGGTCGGTCACCAGGTAGCGGTAGAGGGCGTTGCGCAGGCTGTTGCTGTCGAGGTCGCGGCTCAGCACGCCGTTGAAGGCCAGCGAGATGATGCCGGTCTCCTCCGAGACGACCACGGCCACGGCGTCGGTCTCCTCGGTGATGCCGAGGGCGGCGCGGTGGCGGGTGCCGAACTCTTTCGACAGCTCGGGGTTGGGGGTGAGCGGCAGGAAGCAGCCGCCGGCGGCGATGCGGTCGTCCTGCACGATCACCGCGCCGTCGTGCAGCGGCGTATCCGGCTGGAACAGGTTGATCAGCAGGTCGTAGGAGACCACGGCGTCGATCGTGATGCCGTTCTCGATGTAGTTGCGCAGCCCGTGCAGGCGCTCGATGACGATCAGGGCGCCGATGCGGCGGGTGGCCAGGGTGGTGGTGGCGAGCACGATCTCGCTGAACGAGGCCACCACCTTCTGCTGCTTGGCGAGCCCCCAGAGCGGGTTGCGGCCGAAGTCGGCGAGCGCCCGGCGGATCTCCTGCTGGAACAGGACGATGACCGCGAAGGGGAGGACGATCAGCAGGTTCTCCAGGATGCGCTGCAGCGTCGGCAGCTCGGCCAGCACGGCCGTGTAGTAGATCAGCCCGATGAACAGCAGCCCGAGCACGATCTGCACGGCGCGGGTGCCGCGGATCAGCAGCAGCAGGTTGTAGATGATGACGGCGACCGCCAGCACGTCGACGGCGTCGCGCCAGGTGAGGATCTCGAGAAAGCGCAGCAGGGTCAAGCGTCTTCCCCCAGGCTGTCAGAGTCGGTGTCAGCGATAGCCTGCCAGACGTCGAGGAGCTGCGCCGTCTCGGCCACGTCGTGCACCCGTACGATGGCGGCCCCCTGGGAGGCGGCCCAGGCGACGGCGGCGAGACTGCCGCCCAGCCGGTGATCTGGGGAATCTGGGGGAGCTGGGGGAGGAGGCGGGGTCCCCGTCGCCGAGGCCCGGGCCAGGAAGCTCTTGCGGCTGGCCCCCAGGAGCAGCGGCCGGCCGAGACTGCCGAGGGCGCCCAGGTGGCGGATCAGCGCCAGGTTCTGCCGCCGGGTCTTGCCGAAGCCGAGGCCGGGGTCGAGCACGAGCTGCGACTCGTCGATCCCCAGGGAGACCGCCCGCCGGACGGCCGCGGCGAGCTCCGCCCGCACCTCGCCCAGCAGGTCCTGGAAGCAAATTCCCCGCTGCATGGTGGCGAGCTTCCCCGCGGCTGTGCATCAGCACCAGGGGGACGCCCGCCGCCGCCACCGCCCGGCCCAGGAGGGGGTCGGCGAGCGCGCTCACGTCGTTGATCAGGTCGGCGCCGGCCGCCAGGGCCTGCCGCGCCACCTCTCCCTTGCGGGTGTCGACCGAGATCGGCGCGGCGGTCGCGGCGCGCAGGGCCGTGAGCGCCGGCAGGAGCCGGCCGGCCTCCTCCGCCGGCGGCACCGTCCGCGCCCCCGCGCCGTAGACGCCGCCGCCGGGGCGGGTGGACTCGGCGCCGAGGTCGAGCAGGTCGGCCCCCTCCGCGAGCATGCGCAGGCCGCGCTCCACGGCGCGCTCCGGCTCCAGCCAGAGGCCGCCGTCGCTGAACGAGTCGGGGGTGAGGTTGAGCACGCCCATGATCAGCGGGCGTCGCGGACTCCCCGAACCCCCCGCCAGCTCGAGCGAGCGGTCGCCGGGCAGCCGCAGGGTCCAGGCCGGGGTGGGTGCGTGCAGGGTCGCGGTCTCCATCCAAAGGTGCGCGGAACGGTGCGTGGAAATGTGTGGGCGGGAGGCCCTCGCCCCAAGTCTATCGTGCGCGGGGACGCAGACGGAAACGCCCGGCGGGGGCCGGGCGTTGGCAGCGGACTTGAGGGAAGGGAATCGGGGCCTAGGACGACTTCCCGGGCTCGGGAACCGGCTGGGCCGTGCGGCGCTGGGCGCCGGCGACCTCGGTCTGGGGGGAAGGGAAGTGGACGTCGGAGGCCGGAGCTTCGGCCGCCGCCGTGCCGCTGCCCAGGATGACGACCTCCTCCGGCACCTCGTGGCCGCCGATGACCAGGCCCTCGCCGGGGGGCGCGGGACGGGGCGGGACGGGCTCCCGGCCGGTCATCTGGCGGATGGTGTTGTAGACCTCCTCGCCGTCGAGCGTCTCGCGCTCCAGCAGGGCCCGCGCGATGCGGTCGAGCACCGCCCGGTACTCGACCAGGACGACCTTGGCCCGCTCGTAGCCGCTCTGCACGATGCGGCTGATCTCGTGGTCGATGCGGATCGCGGTGTCCTGGCTGTACTCGGCCCGCTGGGCGAACTCGCGGCCGAGGAAGACCGGCTCGTCCTTGCTGCCGTAGGAGAGCGGCCCGAGCTCGGACATGCCCCACTCGCAGACCATGCGGCGGGCCATGTCGGTGGCGCGCTCGATGTCGTTGCCGGCGCCGGTCGTGATGTCCTCCTGGGTGAGCTCCTCGGCCACCCGGCCGCCCATCAGGATGGCGATCTGCGCCTCCACGTACTGCTTCTTGTAGGTGTACTTGTCCTCGGTCGGCAGCTGCATGGTGAGGCCGAGGGCCCGCCCGCGCGGGATGATGGTGACCTTGTGGAGCGGGTCCGCCCCCGGGGTGAAGCAGGCGACCAGGGCGTGGCCGGCCTCGTGATAGGCGGTGATCGCCTTCTCGTCGTCGGTCAGCATCATGGTCTTGCGCTCGACCCCCATGATGACCTTGTCCTTGGCGAACTCGAAGTCCCCCATGTCGACCTTCTTCTTGTTGCGCCGGGCGGCGATCAGGGCCGCCTCGTTGACCAGGTTCGACAGGTCGGCGCCGGCGAAACCGGGGGTGCCGCGGGCGATCACCCCCAGGTTGACGTTCTCGTCGAGGGGGATGTTGCGCGTGTGCACCTTGAGGATGCCCAGGCGGCCGTTGATGTCCGGCCGGTCGACCACCACGCGGCGGTCGAAGCGGCCGGGGCGCAGCAGCGCCGGATCGAGCACGTCGGGCCGGTTGGTGGCGGCGATCAGGATCACGCCCTCGTTGGACTCGAAGCCGTCCATCTCCACCAGGAGCTGGTTGAGCGTCTGCTCGCGCTCGTCGTGGCCGCCGCCCAGGCCGGCGCCGCGGTGGCGGCCGACGGCGTCGATCTCGTCGATGAAGATGATGCAGGGGGCGTTCTTCTTCCCCTGCTCGAACAGGTCGCGCACCCGCGAGGCGCCGACGCCGACGAACATCTCGACGAAGTCGGAGCCGGAGATGGAGAAGAACGGCACGTTCGCCTCCCCGGCGATGGCGCGGGCGAGCAGGGTCTTGCCGGTGCCCGGAGGGCCCATCAGCAGCACGCCCTTGGGGATGCGGCCGCCCAGCTTCTGGAACTTCTGGGGCTCCTTCAGGAACTCGACGATCTCCTGCAGCTCCTCCTTGGCCTCCTCGACGCCGGCGACCTCCTTGAACGTCACCTTCTTGCCCGAGGTGTTGAGGAGCTTGGCCTTGCTCTTGCCGAACGAGAGGGCCTTGTTGCCGCCGGACTGCATCTGGCGCATGAAGAAGATCCACAGGCCGGCGATCAGCAGCAGGGGAGCCCAGGTCAGCAGCACCGACAGCAGCGGGTTCTCCTTCGCCTCCTCGGCGCGGATCTTGACCTGGTACTTGCGCAGCTCCGGGACAAGCTGCGGATCGTCGTTCAGGAGCGTGGTCTTGAACTCCTGGCCGGCCACGCTGTCCGCCTTGTATTTACCCGTGAGCTGCTTGTCGCGGATGGTGACCTCGGCGACCTTCCCCTGCTCGACGCTGGCGAGGAAGTCGGTGTAGGTCAGCTCCTTCTGGGCGGCCTTGCCGCCCTGGAAGGTGTTCCAGAGCAGGATCACCACCCCGAAGATCGCCATCCAGAGAAACAGGGTCTTGACAGTAGAGTTCAAAGCTCGGCTACCTCGCTGAAGCGGGCGGGAGCAGGGAGTGCCCCGCGGCGCTTTTTCTTTCGATCGCGAAGGGACGGCACGTCCCTTCCTTGTGACAACCATGCGGCCCCGCCGCCGATTCCCGCCCCGCGGCGGGGATCATTCTTCATCCGCCGGCCTCGTTCGCCGGCTCATCGTCAAGCCGCCCCACGTAGGGCAGATTGCCATAGAGCCCCCGCGCCTTCAGGCCATAGCCGACGAGGACGCCGCGGCGATGGGTGGTGAGCGCGCTGTAGGGGAGGTCGAAGGCGGTCTTGCGCTCGTCCGGCAGGTCGATCAGCGCCGCGAAGCGCACCTGCGCCGCGCCGTGGTCGCGCAGCTGCTGCTCGAGATAGGGCTCGGTCACCCCGGAGGAGACCACGTCCTTGAGCACCAGCACGCTCTGCCCGGCGATCTGGATCGGGATCGGGTACTGGATGCGCAGCACGTCGTCCCCCTCCGGCTCGGCGGCGGGATCGACCTGGTAGGCCACGTCGATGAACTCGTAGCGCACCGGCCGCTCGATCGCCCGCACCAGGTCGGCGAGGAAGATCACCGAGCCGCCCAGCAGGGCGATCAGCAGGAGGTCCTCGCCGCCCAGCTCGGCGGTGATCCGCCGGCCGAGGGCGGTGACGCTGTCGCGCACGGTCGCGGCGTCGAAGAGCGTCTCGACGCCGGGCACCGCGGGCAGGGAATCTTCTCGGCTCATGTCGTCGCAACCTCGGCGACCCAGGCGGTCGCGTGTCCGGCCAGCCGGAATCGCTCGTCGATCGTCACGCCCGGCACCCAGGCGATGCGCTCGCCCACGCAGAGCAGCGGCAGCCGCTCGCGGACCTCGCGCGGCACCCGGCGGTCGATGAGCACCTCCTTCAACCGGCGGCTGCCGCGCGCTCCCAGGGGATGGATGCGATCCCCCGGGCGGCGGTTGCGGATCGTGACGTGGTCTCCCTCCGTCAAGGGGAGCGCGAGCGCGGCGCGGTGAGGGGACCCCTGAAGCATCCAGGGCTCCACGGCCCGGCGGACGACGCGCACCCGGACGGCGATCTCCGGGATCTCCAGCTCTCCCGGAATCTGGAGAGTATAAGTGAAATCCGCGGCCGGCTCCCGGGCGGAGCCCGGAGGACGCAGGATCAGGCGCTCCCCGGCGGCCTCCCAGCGCCAGCCGCCGCCGCCGTCGCAGGCCGCGCGGCCCGGCCGCAGGAGCTGGCGGAGGATCTCCGTCCGCGCCGCCGCGCCCGCCGGGTAGGGAGCGCCGGCCCGCCGGTGGAGCCAGGCGAAGGCCTGGGGGTGGAGCGCGGCGGGGAGGCGGGTGAGCGCCTCGCGCCCGACCGCGATCCCCCCCTCGACGGGGAAGACCTCCAGCCGCTCGCTGAAGAAGCGGTCGATCGCCGCCGCCGCCCCGCGGGCCCGCTCCGCCAGCCGGGCGAGGCGGGCGGGGAGCTCCGGATCGTTTTCCCTCTCCACCAGAGCGGGGAGCAGCCGGTGGCGCACCCGGTTGCGCGGCACCCCCGGATCACGGTTGGTGGGATCGTCGAGGGTGGCAAGGCCCGACTCCGTCACCGCGTTCAGCAGACAGGAGCGGGGGAGGGCGAGCAGCGGCCGCGCCACGGCGCCATGAACGGGCCGGATGCCCGCCAGCCCTTCGACGCCGCTGCCGAAGAGGAGGCGCAGGAGGACGGTCTCGGCCTGGTCGTCCCGGTGGTGGGCGGTGGCGATCCACCTCGCCCCGAGCGCCTGACGGGTCCGCTCCAGGAAGGCGTAGCGCGCCCGGCGGGCGGCGGCCTCCGGGCTCAGACCGTGACGAGCGCCGAGGACCTCGACGCGCTCGACCACGCAGGGGACGCCCAGCCGGGCAGCGAGGCCCGCCGCCCGTGCGGCGCGGCCGGCGGAGCCGGGGTCCAGAGCATGGTCGAGATGGACGGCGGCGAGCCGGACCCCGAGCCGGCCGGCGAAGCGGGACATCCCCCAGAGCAGGGCCGTCGAGTCGGGGCCGCCGGAGAAGGCGACCACCACGCCGTCGCCGGTGGCGAGGGGGGCCTCGTCCCGGAAGAAGGCCGCGAGGGCGGCGTCCAGGAGGAGGAGCGGAATGGTAGCGGTGACGGGACTCGAACCCATGACCTAGCGATTATGAGTCGCTCGCTCTAACCAGCTGAGCTACACCGCCATGGAAACTGCTGACTGCTGAGAAAGGGGATGGCCGCCGGGAGGCGGACGTCCTTCGAACGCGGGCGGGATTATACTCGAAATGACGATCCGGGACCGGATCGTGGGCGCGCCAAGCCGGAGCGACCGTTCCCTCCCCAGGGCGCGGCGACCGCTCCGGCTCCCCAGCCGGCCTGGCCTCGTCGACGAATCCGATCTACCGCATCACATCCTGGCAGCTACGGAACTGACCGAAGAACTCCTGCATCGAGGTCGAGAGCGCCGGCTCGTTGAGGCGGTAGATCACGTTCTGACCCTGCCGCTGATCGACGACCAGCTCGGCCTCCTTGAGCACCGACAGATGACGCGAGATCGTGGGCTGCGACAGATTGAAGTTGCCGACGATCTCTCCCACCGTACGCTGATGACCCTCGAGCAGGCGCAGGATCTCCTGCCGCGTGCCGTCCGACAGCGCCTTGAACACCTTGGTCAGATGCCGCTCCTCGCGCCGGAAGCCCTGGGTGCTGCGATCGATGTTGGCCATGGCCGTCTTGTCTCCTTGGGAGCGGGGGTTGATTTCTTTGCCGCTCTTATAGACACAAGTCTAGAGGATGCATACTTGAACAACACTTGATAGTGCCCGTCAATCAACACAGCATACTGCTCAATGAGTGAGCATACAGGTGCAAACTTCTCTATAACCAAAAAGTTGCGTGCGCTGTTTCGAGTCGCTCAGGTGACCAAAACGTGACAAGGCTCCCCGTGGGGAGCCTTGTCGAAGCGTTCAGGCGGCGGTCCAGGAGGCCCGCCGTCGAGGAGGGGAATCACCCCTGGGCGGAGCTGTACCGCTGGGACACGGCCTGCCAGTTGACGGTGTTCCACCAAGCCGACAGGTAGTCGGGACGGCGGTTCTGATACTTCAGATAATAGGCGTGCTCCCAGACGTCGACGCCGAGGAGCGGCGTCTTGCCTTCCATCAGGGGACTGTCCTGGTTGGGGCGGGCGATCACGTCGAGCTTGCCGCCGGCGGTCACCAGCCAGCCCCAGCCGGAGCCGAACTGGTTCGCCGCGGCGTTGGTCAGCTTCTCCTTGAAGCTCTCGAAGCTGCCGAAATCGCGCTGCAGGGCCTCGGCGATCGGGCCCGACGGGTTGCCGCCGCCGCCCGGCCCCATGACCTCCCAGAACAGGGAGTGGTTGGCGTGGCCGCCGCCATGGTTGCGCACGGCGTTGCGGACCGGCTCCGGCACCTGGTCGAAGCCGCGCAGCAGGTCCTCCACCGACTTCGCCTGGAGGTCGGGGTGGCTGGCGAGGGCCTCGTTCAGCTTGTTGACGTAGGTCGCGTGATGCTTGTCGTGGTGGATCTCCATCGTCTTGGCGTCGATGTGAGGCTCCAGCGCGTCGAAAGCGTAGGGCAGCGGGGGCAACTGGTAAGGCATCGGGAGGTCCCTCCTTTGGGTCGGGTCGTATTCTTACAGAAAACAGTCTTGCAGAAAAATAGTCCGCAGAAATGCAAAGGCCCCCGCGAGGGGGGCCTTGAATGTAGGGGCGGCCCTGCGTGGCCGCCCTGCTCCTCACCCAGGGCGGCCACGCAGGGCCGCCCCTACAGGGACTCCTAGCGGAGCTTCTCTTCGACGAACTCGACGTGCTTGCGGACCTTGGGGTCGTACTTCTTCATCCGCAGCTTCTCGGTCGACAGCTTCTTGTTCTTGCTGGTCGTATAGAAGTAGCCGGTGCCGGCGGACGAAACCAACTTGATCTTCTCGCGCATCGCAGATCTCTTTTCTTCTCTGGCTTCTCAGACTTCTCAGGATTAGTGGCGGGGCCGACGGGGCTCGAACCCGCGACCTCCGGCGTGACAGGCCGGCGTTCTAACCAACTGAACTACAGCCCCGCAATGAGCTCTCTTCCTTGTGCGGCAATCCCGGCAATCCCACTCTTGGTGGGAGGTGAGGGATTTGAACCCGCGACCCCCTGCGTGTAAGGCAGGTGCTCTAACCGCTGAGCTAACCTCCCTCTGCCGCCAAGGAGCGCCAATGATAGGGAAGCGCTGGTGGCTTGTCAACGGCAGGTCGCCGGTAGGGCCGGTCTTGCGCGGCGTTCCCTGAAGCGATATAAAAAAGCTCCCTTTCCGCTCCGGCCCCGGTGTCTTCCGGCATCGGGGCGGCGCCTCGCCGTTTCCTCTTTCCCCGCTCGGGCGTCACCTCCCTCCCTTCCCTGGAGGAGAGGCGATGAATTCTCATTCCGAGCGCGACGAGCGCCGCGCGGTCTTTCATACGAGTCATCCGAGTCATCCGAGCCATCCGGCGGACTGGGAGGGTCTGGTCCGCCGCTACGATCCCCTTCTGCGCATGCAGGTGCTCCGCTCCCTGCGCCGGGCCGGCCTCCGGCCCGAGGCCGAGCCGGTCGAGGACTGGGTCCAGGAGGCCTACTCCCGCCTGCTGGCCGGCGGCGCGCCGCGGCTGCGGCGGCTGTGGAGCTGGAGCGAGGCGCAGGTGGCGACCTATCTCGGGCGGGTGGCCCACGGGGTGATGCTCGACGAGAAGCGGTCGCTGGCCACCGTCAAGCGCGGCCGGGGCTTCCGCATCCGCCAGGGCGGGCGCCTCGCCGAGCTCGCCGACCGGGCGGTCGATCCCCGCGCCACCCCCGAGGAGGAGGCCCTGCGCCGCGAGCGGCAGCGCCTGTTGTTCGACCGCTGCGACGCGCTGGTCGACGCCAAGCTCGGCCCGGAGGAGCGCCGGCGCTCGGTGCGCATCCTCCGCCGGGTCTTCCTGGCGGGCTGGAGCGGCGAGGAGATCGTGCGCGCCGAGGGCGGCCGGCTGGCTCCGAGCACCGTCCACACCCTGGTGCACCGCGCCCGCCGCCGGCTGGCCAGGTATCATCCCCCTCCATGATCCGCATCTTCACCGATCCCGTCTGCCTCGAGCACCGCTCCCCGCCGGGCTACCCCGAGCGGCCCGAACGGCTCTCGGGGGTGGTCGACCACCTCCGGGAGCGCGGCTGGCCGTTTGCCGAAGGAGAAGAGGCCGGGGGAGGGACTGGAGAGCAAGAGGCGAGGGAAGCGGTCCTCGCCCTGCACGACGAGCGCTACGTCGAACGCTTCGAGCGCGCCGTGGCGCGCGGCGACTCGCTCCTCGACTCGGCGGACAACCCGGTCTCCCCCGGCACCTGGAAGGCGGCCTGGGGGGCGGTGTCGGCGACGCTGGCGGCCGCCGACTGGATGGCCGGGGGCGCCGCCGGGGACCGGCGGACGGCCTTCGCCGCGGTGCGCCCCCCGGGCCATCACGCCGAGCGGGCGGTCGCCATGGGCTTCTGCTTCTTCAACAACGCCGCGGTGGCCGCCGAGCACCTGCGGCGGCGCCACGGCGCCTCCCGGGTGGCCGTCTTCGACTTCGACGTGCACCACGGCAACGGCACCCAGCACCTGTTCGAGGGCCGGGCCGACGTCTTCTACGCCAGCACCCACCAGTACCCGTTCTACCCCGGCACGGGAGCGGCGGGGGAGCGCGGCACGGGTCCGGGGGAGGGGTTCACCTTGAACGTCCCCCTGCCCGCCGGCACCGGCGACCAGGAGTACGCCGAGGCGATCCAGGAGCGGATCCTCCCGGCCCTGCGCCGCTTCGCCCCCGACGCCCTGGTCCTCTCGGCCGGCTTCGACGCCTGGCGGGCCGATCCGCTGGGCGGCATGCGGGTGACCGAGGAGGGGTTCCGCAGCTGGGGGGACTGGTGCGCCCAGCTCGCCGCCGAGGTCTGCGGCGGCCGAGTCCTCGCCCTCCTCGAAGGCGGCTACGACCTCCAGAGTCTCCCCCGGCTGGTGGAGGCGCATCTGGAAGGGCTGGCGGGCGGGCGTCCCACCCTATAGATAAAAATCAATGATTGACTTTCCTCCCCCGATCCCCATAAAATCCGCGAAAGTTCACGTAATACATGAAGGGTGACCTGGTAAAGGTCGGTGTCCTTCGGCTTGTCCGACGTTTTCACAAACCTGTGGCCTCAGGAGGTCTGGTTGTGGAGGAGGTTAGGAGCATGAAGCGCAATGTCATCCTGTGTGCGGTCGCGGTAGCCCTGCTGGCGGCGATGCCGGGCTGGGCCGCGCCCCCGTTCGGCTCGTTCGACGGCGTCGTGGGCGGCGGCAACGCCGGCGCCGGTATCCTGCCGCTCACCGGCTGGGCGCTCGACGACAACGGCGTCCTGGCGGTCGACATCCTGGTGGACGGCGGCGTCGCCGGCCGTGCCGCTTACGGCCGCGCCAGGGCCGGAGTGACCGCGCGGTTCCCCGGCCTGCCCGATTCGGCGGGCCCCGGCTTCGCCTTCCAGCTCGACACCACCCACTACCTCAACGGCGTGCACAACGTCACCGTGCGGGTGCGCAGCCGGGCGGGGGAGGTGGTGCTGCTCGAGCCCCGCGCCCTGTCCTTCAACAACGTCGAGGCCGATCTCGCGCCGTTCGGCCAGATCGAGTTCCCCCAGCCGCAGGCCGAGATGCGCGGCAAGTGCGATCTGGTCAGCCCGCAGCGCCGCTTCAGCGTCGTCTCCGGCTACGCCCTCGACGCCGGCACCACCCCCGAGGACACCGGCGTCGGCTACGTCGAGCTGCTGATCGACCGCTCCCTCCGGTCCAACAGCCAGACCGATTGCACCTTCTCCGCCGTCACCGGCGGCCAGACCGATTGCTACGGCATCACCCGGCTGGACATCGAGCGCGTCTACCCCAGCCTGAAGGACAGCCCGCACAGCGGCTACCGCTTCGTGCTCGACGTCGGCGCGCTGATCGCCGCGGGCTTCTATACGCAGGGGCAGCACGTGCTGACCATCCGCGCCGGCGACCTCGCCAACGAGACGCGCGACATCGCGGAGATCCCCGTCACCTTCAACTGTGACGACAACGCCAAGAACGAGAACTCCTTCGGCGACATCGACCTGCCGCGCCAGGGGCTGCTCTACAACGGCGTCGTCCAGGCGACCGGCTGGGCGCTCGACTGGGAGGGCGTCACCGGCGTCCAGATCCTCGTCGACGGCCATCCGTTCGGCAACGCGACCTATGGCTTCCCGCGGCCGGACGTCTTCGCGCTCTCCTTCTACCCGGGGTACCCCAACACCCTGGCCCCCGGCTGGCAGTTCGCCCTCGACACCCGGCTGCTGCCCAACGGCAAGCATTTCCTCGACGTGGTGGTGACCGACACCTTCGGCGTCACCACCTACGTCGGCAAGAAGCGCTTCGTGGTCAACAACGTCGGCGGGTAGGCTGAAAAGGCAGCAGGGACGGCAGGGACAGCAGGGACAGAGGTCTGGCGTCTCTGGAGTCCCTGCGGTCTCTTTCTTGAAACGCCCCTTTCGGGGGCGTTCATGCTTTCAGGCCATCTTCTTTTCCGGGTGCTATCTTCGCCTGCATGTCGGGGATCGGCCGCATTCTCTTCTTCGGAACGCCGGAATTCGCGGTGCCCACGCTCGCCGCGCTGGTCGCCGCCGGGCGTCCGCCGGTGCGGGTGGTCACCCAGCCCTCCCGGCCCGCCGGCCGCGGCCGGCAGGCCCAGGATCCGCCGGTCGCCCGCTGGGCGCGCGAGCACGGCCTGGAGGTGACGCAGCCCGAGCGCGTCCGTGCCCCCGAGTTCCTGGAAGAGGCCGCGGCGCTCGCTCCCGACGTGGCGGTGGTGGTCGCCTTCGGCCAGATCTTCCCCCGCGCCCTGCTCGACCTGCCGCGCCTCGGCTGCGTCAACCTCCACGCCTCCCTCCTGCCGCGCTGGCGCGGCGCCTCGCCGATCCAGGCCGCGATCGCCGCCGGAGACCCGCGGACGGGGGTGGCGACGATGCGGATGGAGGCGGGGCTCGACACCGGCCCCATCCTGCTCGAGGAGGCGGTGGAGATCGGCCCCGCCGAGACCGCCGGGGAGCTGGCGCTGCGGCTCTCGGAGATCGGCGGCGGGCTGATGGTGCGCACCCTGGAGCTCCTCGAGGGCGGCGGGATCGAGCCCCGGCCGCAGCCGGACGAAGGCGCGACCTACGCGCCGCGCCTCACCCGCGACGCCGGCCGGGTGGACTGGGGGCTCGCCGCGCGGCAGATCCACGACCGCCTGCGCGCCTACACCCCCTGGCCGGGGCTCACCGCCGGGCTGCGCGGCGAGCCGGTCAAGATCGTCGCGGCGGAGGTGATCGAAGAGCCCGCAGCGCCCGCAGCGCCCGCAGAGAACGCGCCGGGGACGATCCTGGGGCTGCGCGGCGGCCGCCTGCTCGCCGTGGCCTGCGGGGCGGGGAGCGTGCTCGGGATCGCCGAGCTGCAGCGGCCGGGCAAACGGGCCCTGCGCGCGGCCGATTTCATGAACGGGGAACGGCTGGGCGCCGGCGAGAGCTTCTCCTGACCTCCTGACCGGTTTCTGAACGAATCTGACGAATCCTGACCGGTTTCCGACCTGATACGCGCGCCATGTCCAAGCACCGCTTCACGCCCCCCGCCACCTCCCAGACCGGCCCCGGCCGCAGCCGGCGCCTGACCTCCCGGCGGACCCAGCAGGACAACCTGCGCGCCACCGCCGCCTGGGTGCTCGAGCGCACCCTGCAGTCGCTGGCGCCGGCCGACTCCTTCCTCGACAGCGCCCTGCCGCGCTTCGACGAGCGCGACCAGGGGCTGCTGCGGGAGCTGGTGATGGGGAGCCTGCGCTGGCTGCGCCGGCTCGACCACGTGATCGCCGCGGCGAGCAGCCGCTCCTTCGAGGCGATCGAGGCGCCGCTGCGCTCGCCCCTGCGCATCGCCACCTACCAGCTCCTCTTCCTCGACCGCGTGCCGGCGCACGCCGCCGTCCACGAGGCGGTGGAGCAGGCCCACCAGCTCACCCACCGCGGCGGCGCCAGCTTCGTCAACGGCGTGCTGCGCCGCATCGCCCGCGCCCCCCAGCTCGAGGACTGGCCGGTCGAGGAGCGGGATCCGGTGCGCCGGATGGCGATCGAGCGCAGCCATCCCGATTTCCTGGTCTCCCGCTGGCTCCACCGCTTCGGCAGCGCGCGCACGCTCGACCTGCTCGACGCCAACAACCGCTCCCGGCCCATGCAACTGCTGGCCTTCCGCGACCGCGGCGGCCGCGAGCTGCTCGCCGAGGCGCTGATCGACGAGGGGCTCGAGGTCGAGCCGGCGTCGCTCTCGCCGCTCGGCCTGATCGTGCGGCGCGGCAATCCGCTGACCACCGAGGCCTTCCGCAACGGCGACCTCTACGTGCAGGACGAGGCGAGCCAGGCCGCGGCGCTGATCCCGCCGCCGCGGCCCGGAGAGACGGTGCTCGACGCCGCCGCCGCCCCCGGCGGCAAGAGCTTCACCCTGCTCGCCGCCGAGCCGGGCGTGCGCATCACGATGAGCGACGTGGCTCTCGGGCGTGCCGCCCGGGTGCGCGACAACCTGCGGCGGCTGCGCCGTTCGCTGCCACTCGCCATCGCCGACGCCGGCGAGCCGCCGTTCGGCGGCGACCGCTTCGACCGCGTGGTGCTCGACCTGCCGTGCACCGGCACCGGCACCTTGCGCCGGCATCCGGAGATCAAGTGGCGGATCAGCGAGAGCGAGATCGGCCGCCTGTCGCGCCAGGCGCTGCGGCTGCTCGAGGGCGCGGCGCCGCTCGTCGCCCCGGGCGGGCGGCTGGTCGCCATCACCTGCTCGCTGGAGCCGGAGGAGAACGAGGCGGTCGTGGCACGCTTTCTGGCGACGCACCCGGGAGCTCTCGCCGCTGCCGCTCGAAAGCGTGCTCGAAACCCCCGTGGCGGCGGGGATTCTCGGTCCCGGAGCCTGGCGCGTCCTGACCGGCGGCGACCACGACGGCTTCACCGTCAACGTGCTCGCGAAGGCCCGGATCTAGGCGGTTCTACGAACGCTGAGCCGTATTGACAGCCCACCCCGGTTGGCTTATCGTTTCCGCCAGTCACTTTCGTCCCCAAAAACGACAAGGAGGAGCAGCGATGGCTGGTAAGGCTGATCTGGTGAATAGTATTGTGGATTCCGTGGAAGGCGTTACCCGCCGGCAGGCCGCCGCTGCTTTCGAGGCGGTCGTGGGCGCGGTCAGCGAGGCGCTGAAGGGGGGAGAGGCGGTCAAGATCCCCGGTCTGGGCAGCTTCGCCGTCGCCGAGCGCGGCGCGCGCAAGGGCCGCAACCCCGCCACCGGCGAATCGATCACCATCAAGGCCAGCAAGACCGTCCGCTTCAAGGCCGGCAAGGACCTCAAGGAAGCCGTCAACACCAAGAAGCGCGGCCGCAAGTAGGCCGCGAGCATCGAGCCCGAGGGCGCCGAGAGTCTCGCCGGCGTCGAGCCCCTGGGTATTGCGCTCCAGCCCCACGAAACCGCGGACGGTGTTGGTGGCGACCACGACCGGCGCATCCGGCGTACCGATCACCGTCCGTCCATAGAGAAAGCCGCCGACGTCCGAGTTCGCCACGAACTTGCGGATGACGGCGCCGGCGTGCATGTCCTCGTCCAGGACCGAGTGCATCCTGGCCAGGGCGGCGAACTGATCGGTGGTCAGCGGAGGACGGAGCGAGCCGTCCGGATTGAGCTCGCCGCTCTCGAACTGCGGATCGGTCACCGTCGTCTGCGCGTCATGGCCGATGGAACTGGTGGCGGCGCGGATCTCCGCCGGGGACAGGAAACAGCGCAGCAGCTTGAGGGGAACGATGAACTGCCGCTGCTCGGCGGTCGGCAGCGGCTGAGAGCTCGCCGGGCACAAGCCGGGGCCGCGCGCATAGGCGGCGCTGGCGGACAGCGCGAAGAGAAGGGACAGGAGAACCGCACGGAGAGACGAGGATCTGTTCATGGCACGGTAGTGTAGCTACTTCGGTTCTCGGAAGACCGCGGCATAGATGTCGGATTCTCCAATGCCCACGGATCTCTCCCACACGGCGGCGAAGGTGCCCTGAGGCCCGAAGGCGACCCGGGGGAATTCATCGCAGAAATCCGCTCTGGAGGACAGGTAGAAGGACGGGCCGGCCGGCTTGTCGTCCGGGTGGAAGAGCCGGCCTTTCACGGAGGTGCAGAAGGGGGACCCATAGCTGGTCCAGACGACGACATAGTTGCCCTGAGGGTCCGCGGCGATACTGGGCGCGACCCCGTCCACGACGGAGTCCGCCTCGACGACGAATTCCTCGCCCATGGGCTTGCCGTCCTTCGAAAAATGCCGGGCTCGCAGGCTCCTGGGAGTGTGCGGGTCCGGCTGATACTGCCAGACAGCCACGAAATCTCCTCCCGGGTTGACGGCGACGGAGGGCAAAATCTGGATACCAGCGCCGGGCCTGTTGATGCGGAAGGTATTGCCCAGTCGCTCCCCGACCGGCGAGAAGCGCTGGCCGAGGATGGCGGTCTGCTCTGGGACGACAACGTCTGGCTGTGTCTCCCAGACCACCACGGCATTGCCGGCCGCGTCCACGCCAAGGCTCTTGGCTCCGCTTAAGCTAGCGCGAACCTCGTCCGTGTCCACCAGGAAATAAGACGAGATATGACCGCCCCGCGGATCAAGGACGCGAGCGAAGAGGTGGTGATGCGGGTATTCGCAGCCCGGACAGAAGATCGTCCTCGGCGAGAACGAAGTAGCCACCTGTAGGGAGTCGGACGGCGGCACGGGCATCGGAAAGGCTGGGCAAGGGTTTGCTTACCACGAAGCGTGAGCCTGCAGCGGAGCCATCCTTGAGAAAGGGCACCCCTAAAATTTGCTGGTATCCGTCGGGTTGAGACTGGGAGTAGAAGAGGGTCCATCCGCCTCCAGGTACCGGCACCACCTTGGGAAGAAATAGAACGTGGTCCGGAATCGACCCTCTGATGAGCGTGAGATCTCTGGAGGAGTGATTCGTTGGTGAGAATTGTCTGGCGATGATCTCCTGAGGTCCCTCGGAAGGATCAGGCGCCTGAGTCCAGACCGCCGTGAACCTGTCATCAAAGCCTGTAGCCACGTCAAGATCGAAGACGGTGTTGCCCTGTACGTTCAAGCGGAAGTCAGATCCAAGTGGGGTTTGTGCGCGTGCGGCCGAGACGGTTAGGCACGCAAGTCCCCAAACCAGAAGCCAGCGTCTTACGTTTGGTTTTTCAGGCATAAACAGGACGTTTACCTGCCGCCATCCGGACTGGCTCGGAAGATCGCGGCATAAATATCGAATCCCCCAGTGTCCACGAATCTTTCCCATACGGCGGCGAAGGCGCCTTGAGGCCCGAAAGCGACCTTGGGAGATTGATCGCAGGAATCCGTCCCGGAGGACAGGTAGAAAGACGGGCCGGCCGGCTTGTCGTCCGGGTGGAAGAGCCGGCCTTTCACGGAGGTGCAGAAGGGGGACCCATAGCTGGTCCAGACGACGACGTAGTTGCCCTGAGGGTCCGCGGCAATGCTGGGGATGACGCTGTCCGCGACCGAGTCCGCCTCGACGATGAATTCGTCACCCACTGGCTTGCCGTCTTTCGAAAAATGCCGGGCTCGCAGGCTCCTGGGGGTGTGCGGGTCCGGCTGATACTGCCAGACGGCCACGAAATCGCCCCCCGGGTTGACGGCGACGGAGGGGGATAGCTGACCGGCGGAGGTGGGTCTGCTGACGAGGAACGTATCGCCCAAGCGCTGCCCCGTCGGTGAGAAGCGCTGGCATAGGATGGCGGTCTGCTTCAGAACGGTTGGGTCTGGCAGAGTCATCCAGACCACCACAGCATTGCCGGCCAAGTCGACTCCAAGGCTTTTCGTCCCGCTGAAGCTGGGGCGCTGCTTGACAGTGTCCACCAAAAAATAGGGCGAGACGTAGCGGCCTTTTGAGTCGAGGACACGGACGAAGAGATGGTGGAAGGAGAACTGGCAAGTAGGGCAAAGGTCGTCCTCGGCGAGAACGAAATACCCTCCCGTAGGTATGGAGGCCACGGCGCGGAGGTCGGAGAAACTCGCCAGAAATCTGGTTACCCCAAAATGGGCCCCCAGAGCCGATCCTTCCCTGGAGAAGCGAGAACCCCACGATTCGCCGATATCCGGCAGGGCGGTACTGGGAGTAGAAGAGGCTCCAGCCATCTCCTGGATCTGGCGCCACCTTGGGATAATCGACGGCGTGATCCGGAATCGAAGCCTTGACGAGCGTGAGATCTCCTGAATCGTGCCCTGAGGATGAGAATCGTCTCGCGACGATCTCCTCGGGACCTTGCGAAGGATCAGGTGAATGGGTCCACACCGTCGTGAAGATTCCATCAAGACCAACGGCAATATCAGGCTCCAGCTCGGTCCCGGTCTGGTCGTTCACGCGGAACTCAGACCCCAGTGGACTTTGAGCGTGCGCGCTCAGAGCTGTCAGACTGATGAATCCAAACGCCAGAAGCCAGCGGTGCGGTCTAGGTTTTCCAGGCATGAAATTACAGCCCCTACTGATTTGAGGTTACCTGTGCTTCGTCACCGTCTTCGTTGCCGTCGGAAAAGTATCGTTGCTCGAACAGGCCTAGCAGGCTGCTGAAAAACTCCCGGATCGCGGTAAAATTACCGTATTCCGGGAGGTTGAGAGATGCGTGGAGACGACCGGCAGCAGGGAGCGATGTTCAGCTACGTTTCTCTGGAGCAGCGGGTGCCCGAGAACCATCCTCTGCGTCCCATCCGGGCCATGGTCGATCAGTCGCTGGTGGAGCTTTCGGCAGCCTTCGAAGGCTTGTATTCGAGGGTGGGGCGACCGTCGATCCCACCGGAGAAGTTGCTGCGCGCGTTGCTGCTGCAGGTGCTGTACACGATCCGAAGCGAGCGGATGCTGATGGAGCAACTGGATTACAACCTGTTGTTCCGCTGGTTCGTCGGCCTGGGAATAGATGATGGGGTGTGGGTGCCGACGGTGTTCAGCAAGAATCGGGACCGGCTGTTGGAAGGCGACATTGCCCAGGAGTTCTTTACCCGCGTGCTCGCCCAGGCGAAGAAACGGCATCTGCTGTCGACCGAGCACTTTACGGTGGATGGCACCTTGATCGAGGCGTGGGCGGGTCAGAAGAGCTTCCGGCCGAAAGAGCGTCCAGGCGGTGACCCTCCGCCGGATGATCCTGGCAACCCAACGGTGGATTTCCATGGGGAGAAGCGTTCCAACGCGACCCACCAGTCGACGACTGATCCCGAAGCCCGGCTGTTCAAGAAGGGCAAAGGTCGCGAAGCCAAGTTGTCTTACATGGGCCACGTTCTGATGGAAAACCGTCATGGCTTGGTGGTCGATGCCGAGTTGACGTCGGCGACGGGGACCGCGGAACGAGAGACGGCGTTGCAAATGCTGGCGCGGACGGCAGGATCTGGAGAGGTAACAGTGGGTGCGGACAAGGGCTATGACACCCGTGACTTTGTGGCCCAGGCTCGGGATCTCGAGGTCACCCCACACGTGGCGCAGAACACCGCTGGACGCAAAAGCGCAATCGATGGCCGGACGACGCGTCATCCGGGGTACGCGATCAGCCAGAGAATCCGTAAGCGGGTGGAAGAAGTCTTCGGCTGGATGAAGACGATCGGCCTGATGCGCAAGACCCGGCATCAGGGGGTGGACCGGGTCGGCTGGATGTTTGTCTTCGCCGCGGCGGCCTACAACCTGATCCGAATGCGGAACTTGGCGGAGGCGGCATGACAACAGCAGGAACAGGGGCCGGAAGCGACCCGAAGCCAGGCCGAAAGCCCTCCCAGAGCACTCTGGGATTCTGCTCGCGCTCCCGGCTCTCATCTCTTCAGGTACCCCAAGCCTCGCTCTGGACCACTAGAATTGCCATCAAGCCCGATTTTCAGCAGCCTGCTAGGAAGTCGCCTGCTGGATCGTAGCTCTCCCAACGGATCCAGAAGTTGCCGGGGGAATCCACTGCGAGCTTGATAAGGCGCCGACGGCCGGAACTTTGGTGGCCCACTCGATGCTGTTGGCCCACGGGCTTGCCATGCGGGTTGAAGCGCTGAAAGTAGACTCCTGGAACGCCGGTTGCTCCATCGGTGCCGTTCCAAGCCACGATGGAACTGCCTTGTGCCGAGGCTTGAACCTGCGAAGAGGAAACGGCGAGTTGGGTGGGATCACTGACCAGCATGGGCATATCGGGCGGAACTCCGCCGTCGGGAACATCTTGTCTGTAAATACCGGACGAATTGCCGTCAACGGTGTAAGCCGTCCAGGTGAGCAAAACATTACCGGAAAGATCACTGCCGAGCGCCGGCTCTGCTTGCTGGCCGTCCGTTGCCGCGGACATCTGGGTCGTGTCGCCGAGTGGAGTCCCACTGGCATCCAGCCAGCGGGTAGAGATCGTATCCAGGGTGCCGTCCGGAAACTCGGTCTGCCAAGCCACGAGGAAGTTGCCCGCCGAGTTGACAGCCACTGTCGGGAGCTTCCCGAAAGTTTCACCCTCCGGATTAACCGTAGTCGGAGCTCCGATGGGATTTCCGTCCGAGTCCATGAATTGATCTATAATAGCAGACGTTGAACCATCCGGCGCCTCGGCGGACCAGACCATCAGGTTGTTCACCGTGGGTGTTGATCCTCCATTTGGAGGTGGGGGTGCGCCGCTGTTCGCGGTGAGCTTAAGAACCCAGTCGCACTGACCGATCGTACATGAAGGCTGACCAGAAAAACTGATCTTTCCTGTGCTGGAAAGGCAAGTTGCCAGCCTAGTAGCTCCTGAGCTTGGACTTAACCAAACTGTTGCCCATGACTTGCAATTCAAGCCTGGCAGAGTATTGGTCACAGTGGCGCTTGTGGCGGTATTCAATGAGACCTTGCTGCCCGGAGGGAGATCGGGGGCATAAAGGATTGCATAGGTAGAGCTTCCAGCAAGGAGAATTTTCTGCTTCTCGTCCGTGGAGTTGTTCAGGATTAAATTATGGCGTGGCGTGAGATCAGTCCACGGTGCGCCGCGGAAAAGGCTGGCGAAGAGGCTGAGGTCATTGTCTGAATGCGACTGATTGTTGTTGTAGCTGTCGCTGAAGACCGCCGGGTTGTCCCACTTGGAGATCCCCTCAATGCCGAGGGTGAAGCCGATCGACCCTGAAAGGCCGGTAGCGTAAGCGGTATTCCGGACTCCCAGAGCCGTGTCCGCGTCGGTCCCGATTCCCGAGAAATTCTCGTAAGCGGCTTCCGCGTTGGCGGCGGGCTTGGCATTGCCAGTGGGCTGCGGAGAGGTGCATGGCGGCGTCGGAATCGTGGGATCGCTCATGCAGCGAAAACGAAGAGCGATCTCGCGCGCGCGGCAGATCGAGTAAACCCAGGGGTCAGCACCTGTCAGACACTGTCCGCCGGCACCGCTGGCATTGGCCCCGTGCCCGCTCTGGAACAGTTGGAACGCGAGCCAGGGATCATTCTGGAAAAGGTCGTAGTCCGTGAAGGGAGAACCCCCGGCCAGATGATTGACGACCATGTGGCGCGGGACCGCGGGCACAGGACTGAGCGTCAGGCCTCCCAGTTTTAGGGCAGCGCCGACAGCCTTCATGCTGTCCTTGGCGGTCTTTCCATCGACCGTGGCATCTCCCTGCCGGTCGTCGAATCCCGGCGAGAAGATCACGTAACTGCCGGCAAGACGTGACGCGAAATTTCGCGCGAACACCGTCGTCGCGTCGGTGGTCGGGAACCTCGCCGAGATGCCTGTGGTGTTAGTGCCGCCGCGATCCGTGGGATCCATCACGCCGGCCACGACCACGATCAGGCCGGCGTCGTTGGCGGCTTTCACCATCTGGTCGAAATTCTGCCAGTAGGCGGAATCCCAATAGGTGCACTCGTTCGGCTCGACGGTGCTGTCGCCCGCCTGGCAACCGGAGACCTTGCGAAACCCGGGGACGGCTCCATCGGCGGGCAACTGGCTCAGGTACTTCGGAGCCGCGGCGGTCAGGATGGCGGTAAAGCCCTTGGCGGCGCGGTCCCGGACGAAAGCGCGCCAGAGATCGTGAGAGGGTATGGGGTCTTGCAGGGGAGGTGTGTAACGGACGGGCGCCTCCCAGGCGGTGTCGGCGATCCAGGGCAGGGTGGTGGTCTGGTCGCCGTAGACCAGGAACCTGGAGCTGGACGACACTCGCGGCATGCCGAGAGCGTAAAGCTTGTTGGCGGGCGTTATGTTGGGCAGAACGGTCAAGGGTTGAGCGGACTGGGTATTGAGCCCGGCATCGCCGCTACAAAGGCCCGCCGGCCCCGCGCAGCGAACGGCCCAGCACCAGTTTCCGACAGGCAGCAGGGTGCGCAGCCGGAAGGCGCGGCCTGAGCTGCCGGGTACGCCATCCCAGAAGCCGTAACCCTGGAAGCAGCCGGCGCCCGTGCAGGAGGCCGGGGGCGCCGCGCAGGTCGTGCCCGTGACCTTGTAGAAGGTGGCCGTGAGGAGCAGATCCTTGTAGGGGTTGGCCACTGGCGGGCTGTAGTCCGTGCTGCTGGTGAGGCCGGTTTCCCAGGTCTCCCAGGCCGTGGCGTCTCCACGAGTCAGATCGACGCTGTCCCAGAAGAGCTTGGCGGCCCCTGACGTGAACGCGGGCAGGACGGGGATCAACCGGATCTCGACGCTCTGCGTCTGGGGCTGGGTGACGAGATAGCCGCGCAGGGTTTCCCAGCCGTTGTTGAGGCCGGAGCTGATGGCAACGGTGGTATCACGGAGTTGCTGGCCGCTGGCTCCCCACTCAACGGCGTGCAGGGTTCCCTGCTGATCCTTCGCCGTCTGCAGCCGGGCCGTGAGGCGATACCGGGTGTTTGCCGAGGCGGCGACCCGGCTCGAGGCGAGACCGAGATTTCCCGCCCGGTTTACCGTGAGCTGTACCGACTGGCTGCCGGTGTCTACCGGCAATGCAGGCTTGGCCGATCGGGTCGCGATGCTGGCGGAGCCGGCTCCAGAGGTCACGAAGAAGGTCCAGCCCGGGATCGTGCTGCCGGTTCCGGACTCGAACGACCCGTTCTGCAGGCTGGCGTTGGTCTGGGCCAAGGCCGGCTCCGAGGCGAGAGCCACGACGGCGGCGCAAAGAAGAAGCCCTGCGATGCAACGAGAGACCGACGACTCGCGATGCTGGAGCATGGCTCCCTCCCTGGGGTTGGCCCCTGACGCCCATCATTTCGACAACTTTGGAGCCGATTGTATACCGGCGGAGTCCTTTTCAGGAGAACCCGTCAGCGCCCGCCGTCCCGCCCCCCCCGATCACGACAGCAGCATCTCAAGATCCTCCCGGCTCAAGGCGGCGAGGAGGCTCTTGTCGGCCTGGATGACGGCGTCGGCGAGGTCGCGCTTGGTCTTCTGGAGATCCAGGATCTTCTCTTCCACCGTGTCGCGGGCGACCAGGCGGCTGGCGAAGACGGGGCGCTCCTGGCCGATGCGGTGGGCGCGGTCGATAGCCTGGGCCTCGACGGCGGGGTTCCACCAGGGATCGAGCAGGTAGACGTAGTCCGCGCCGGTCAGGTTGAGCCCCAGGCCCCCCGCCTTCAGGCTGATCAGGAAGAGCCGGCTGCCGGGGTCGGTCTGGAAGGTCTCCACCTTCTCGCGGCGGTCGCGGGTGCGGCCGTCGAGGTAGAGGTAGGGGATGCCCTGGGCGTCGAGCTGCCGGCGCAGAATGGCCAGGAAGCTGGTGAACTGGGAAAAGACCAGTGCCTTGTGCCCCTCGTCCAGCACCTCGCGGAGCTGGGGGAGGAGGAGGTCGAGCTTGGCGCAGGGGTCGCCCGCGCGGCGCGGGTCCACCAGGCCGGGATGGCAGGCCGCCTGGCGCAGGCGGAGCAGGGCTTCGAGGACCAGGATCTTGGAGCGCCCCAGCCCCTGCTCGCCGATCTTCGCCCCCAGCGAGCCGCGGTAGTGGTCCCGCAGCTCGTCGTAAAGCCGGCGCTGCTTGGGCGGCAGCTCGCAGTAGAGCGTCTGCTCGAGCTTGGGGGAGCTCCGGGGCGACAGCCTCCTTGGTGCGGCGCAGCAGGAGGGGGCGCAGGGCGCGGGCGAGCATGCCGCGGGTGCCGGCGTCCGGATCGCGCAGCGCCTCGGAGTGGGCGCGGAAGGTGGGGGAGGCCCCCAGGAAGCCAGGGTTGAGGAACTCCAGCAGGCTCCACAGCTCCCCCAGATGGTTCTCGACCGGCGTGCCGGAGAGCGCCAGGCGGTTGCGGCCGCGCAGCAGGCGGGCGGCCTTGGCGGTCTGGCTCTCGGAGTTCTTGATCGCCTGCGCCTCGTCCAGGATGACGTAATCGAACTCCACCTGCCGCAGCGCCGTCACGTCCCTGCGCAGCGTGCCGTAGGTGGTGAGCACCAGGTCGCAGTCCTCGAAAGAGCCGGAGCGGTCGACGCCGGTGTAATCCAGCACGCGGAGCTTGGGGGTGAAGCGGGCCGCCTCGGCGAGCCAGTTGAAGATCAGCGAGCGCGGCACCACGACCAGGGAAGGGGGGAGACCTTCCCGCTTGCGCAGGATGCGGCGGGATTCGAGCAGGGCGAGCACCTGGACGGTCTTGCCGAGGCCCATGTCGTCCGCCAGGCAGCCGCCGAAACCGAACTCGCGCAGGAAGTGGAGCCAGCCGAGGCCGGCGCGCTGGTAGCCTCGCAGCTCGCCCTGGAACCCCGGCGGCGGATCGGCCGGCGCGATCCCCCCGAAGTCGCGGAGGCGGAGGCGGGCGCGCTCGAACGCCTCGTCGCAGGTGACCTCGGGCTCCTCCATGAGCCAGGCGTCGAGCAGGGCCGCCTGGACCGAGCGGAACCGCAGGCCCTCCCCCTCGGGAGTCCCGAGGGCGGCCACGGGCGCGAGCTTCTTGATCCACTCCTCGGGGAGCATCCCGAGGCTGCCGTCTCCCAGGGAGACGAACGTCTGGCCCTTGCGGATCGCCGCCAGCAGCTCCGGCAGCCGTACCGTCTCCCCCTCGAAGTCCGCCTCGCCTTCGAGATCGAACCAGTCCATCCCGGAGGAGACGTTCATCTTGAACGTGCCGGCGGTGCGGTAGAGCTTCCCCTCCGCCTCCACCGCCCAACCCTCGGCGAGGAGCGGCGGCACCACCTTGGGGATGCGGTTGGCGGGGATCTGCAGGGCCGGCGGCTGGGAGTAGGAGTAGGGATCGGGGCGGAAGCCCAGCTCCCGCAGACGGGCGGCGCCGCGCTCCTCGGCCGCCGGATCGCGGAGGAGGAACCGGCGTTCCGCCGGCCGGTAGAGGCCCCGCTGCGGCGAGCCGGGCGCCACCTCGAAGCCTTCATAGAGGAAGGAGGAGCTCGGCGCGCGGCGTGCCCCGGGCCCACTGGGGGGGCAGCAGGCGCAACCGCGGCCGGGGGGCGGGACGCGCCTCCTCGACGCGCATCGACTCGGGCAGATCGAGCGGGGGGAGCTGGGGCGTGGCGAGCAGGCGCCCGACCAGCTCGTCGCGCTCGGCGGCGGGGACCTGCAGGGCCTTGCCGGACTCCAGCAGCATCGACCAGCCCGAGCCGGCGTCCGCCAGGGAGACCAGCCGGCCGCCGGCGAGCAGGAACCCCGAATCGCCGAGCACCACGGGCGGGGAGGCGGTCTCCAGGCGCTCCTCGCCCCGGCGCAGGACGGCGCTCAGCCGGCAGCCCCCGTCGGCCTCCTCGCGCACCTCCAGCCAGATCTCCCAGGGCGGGCCGGCGTCCCAGGCGAGGGGCAGGCCGGCCTTGAGGTCCTTGCCGAGGCGCGCCTGGAGCCGGCCGGTGGAGCCGATCTGGGGGATTACGATCCTCGCCGCCGGCGCCGGGAGCGCGCAGACCGTCGGCACCTGAAGGGCATAATAGCTATAGCCCGAGTAACCCCGCCCGGGCCCTCCGGCGGCCAGGACGAGCAGGGAGAGGATGGTGCGGTCGGGCTCCGGGAGGCGCGGCACGGCGTCGCGGGCCAGGCTCGGTTGAGCGATCGCCTCCCAGGCGCCGCCCTCCCGCCGCCGGCCGGTCAGGAGGCGGACCGTGAGCTGCCGGCTCCTCAGCGTGGCCGGCACGTCCAGCAGATAGAGGAGCTCCCGCCCGTCCGCCGTCGACGCGGGCGGGGGGAGGGGGGCGGGGCTGGCGGCGAGCTGGCCCAGGGTGTCGCGCCAGGTCGGTCCCGGCGGGCGGAGGGGCTCGGCGCGGTCTTCCTCGCGATGGTCTTCGGGGAAGGCGGTCACCAGCTTGGTGGGCGGATGGCCGAGGCCGTCCTTCAGGCCCCCCCGCTCGTCCGCCGCCAGGACCGTCGCCCAGACGTGCTTGCAGGGCACCCCCCGGTCGAAGAACGGGCAGGAGCAGGAGGCCCAGAGATCCGGGGAGCGGACGGAGAGAGAGACGTCGTATTCGTCGGAGCCGTTGACAACCGCAAGGACCGTCTCGGAGTTGAAGGCCTCGATGTGGACCTGTCCCATCCGGTAGTACTCGCGGCCGCGCTCGCGGACCCGCCAGTCGACGAAGCGTGCGAGCGTGGAGGCGAGAGTCATCGAAAGGGATGCTAGCAATTCCGGGATTCGGGGACAAAGGGGGGAGGCAACCGTCGCCACCAGTCCGGCAGGGCGGCCTTCCCATAGCCCAGGGCGTGAGCCCTGGGGAAAGGGGCACCCAACCCATCCATTTCGAGCCCTGAGAAGGGCGACATGACGGTCTCCTGGCGCGAGATGATCGGCCGAGGTTTGTCGGCCGAGGGTGATCGGCGAGGGTATGCCGCCCCTGGCGGGTTCCAACGGCAGGAGCTCGCCCGGTCCCAGGGTTCACACCCTGGGCTATGGGAAGGTCGCCCTGACGGGCTCACCTCGAGGCAGCTCCGGCCAGACTGAGCCACGACCGCGAGGGAGATATGTTGCTGGTGGGCCGGCGGCCCACCTCACCCCCGCGTATACAGCGCCTCGTGATGCGGAGCGCCCTTCTGAGCGAGGCGGACGACCCCATCGGCCTGCAGGCGGCGCAGGGTGGTGGAGGCCTGGCGGGCGTCGATCGGCTTCTTCAGCTCGGCGCGGAACCGCTGGTTGACCTCGGCGGCGATGCGGGAGGGGCTGAAGGTCTCGCCCGCGGGGATCGCGGCGACGGCCCGGGCCACTAGCCGGCTGGGAAGGGTGGTCTTGCCGGGGGTGCCCTCTGGAGGCGGCGACGTCTCCGGGAATGAGGCCGTGGCCCGGGCGGCGATCTCGGCCGCGCCGCCAGCGGACGCCTTGAACGCCTCGTAGGTCCGGCCGACCTTCTCATGCTCTGTCGCATGGACGGCCCGCTGCTCGCGATGGAGGGCCTCCTGCTGCGCATGATGGGCTTCGCGCTCCTGGTGGAACGCCAACTGGGTCTCCAGGTTCGCCAGCACCTGGGCCACGGAAAGCTGTGAGCTCATCCCCTTCTCCTTTGCGACGGCCATTCCGCGCTTCTGTCCCGCTGTCGCAAACCCGTCCCGGATCGCGGCAACCGGGCGGATCGCAGCCGCCCTGACTCGATTCTGTCGCGACATTCTACGTCAACCCGCCTCGCCGCACCCGAGGCGGACCGCCGGCGCCCGATCTGTCGCAAACTCCAGAAAATTTGCGACAAATCTACAGACTTCGTGACAGCTCCCCCAAAGTTTGCGACATCTACCGAGAATTTGCAACGCCTCCGGAGAATACGCGACATTTCCGCAGCGTTTGCGACACCTCCAGTCATTTCGCGACAGCGCCCCGGAACTCTGCGACGCCTCTCCCGGATTTGCGACGTCTCCCGAGAATTTGCAACGCTTCCAGGGGATATGCGACATCTCCACAGTCTTTGCAACGCCTCCAGACACTCTGCGACAGCTCTGCTGATTTCGCGACGTCTCCTGTCAACTTTGCGACAGCTCTGGTTACGTTGCGACGCCTCCATCGACTTCGCGACGCCTCTACTAATTCTGCGACAGCGCATTCAACTCTGTGACAGGGCAGCCGACTTCGCGACAGAGAAGCTGGATGGGATGGAGCCGGGGAGCCGGTCTGGGAGTGCTGCCGGATGGCCGGCGGGTTGGGCTACACAAACTCCCTCCGGCAGGGTCCATAGACCCATGGAAGACTTCGTCCTGACGCTGCAACCCTTGTCCGACGGTCACCTCGTATTCGCGGAGTCCAGACTGGTTGGCCAAGTCGCGCCCCACAAGATCTCTCTGCGGGACCGGCAGGCCCTCGAAGCGCTCGGGGAGAGATTACGAAAGCACCCCCTGCGGGAGGTTGCGGGAGCCGTAGAGGTGGGGCGAAAGCTCTTTGGCCATCTGTTCGGCTCGGGTATCGCGAGACATTTCTGGAAGGCTTTGCATGAGGCGCAGGACGATGGCGGGCTGCGGGTCCTGCTCCGGTTCAGCGAAGACGATGGGCTCCAGGACCTCCCTTGGGAACTGCTACACGACGGGACTTGGCCTCTGGCGCTGAATCCCGCAACTCCGATCGCGCGCTATCTCCAGATGGACAGGGCGGTCCGGGTGCCGCCGCCAGGTAGGAAGCTCCGCGTACTCTTTACCGCGGCATCCCCTCCGGGAACCCCGGTGCTCGACCTCGGAACCGAGGAAATAAAGATCCGGACTCACCTGAAGTCGCTGAAGAACATAGACCTAGAGATTGATAGCAAGATTACCCCCAAACGCCTGGAGAGGCTACTGAGCTTCGCCGAGAACGCGAAGCGGCCCTTTCATATCTGGCATCATGCGGGCCACGGCTTTGTGGATGATCGTTCCGGCTTCTGTCTTTGCCTAGAAGGCAAGGAGGAAGAACGCCACCTCGGAACCCTGGGAATCTCCAGGATGCTCTCGGCGTGTCCCAACCTGTTCGCCGCCGTTTTCAACGTTTGTCACGGTGCGATTCTCGCCACCGCCTTGGCCCGCGAGCATCTGCCAGTGGCGATTGGCTTCCGTGAGCAGATCCTGGATCGGGCCGCTCTGCTCTTCGCTCAGCAGTTTTACGGGAGCCTTTCGCGCCATTCCGTCGAGGTCGCCGTGGCGAATAGTCGCCTGGCTCTCGCCTACCAAGGGTGCCCTCTGTTGAATTGGACGAAGCCGCTCTTGTACACCAGGACCACCAGAGCCGTAAATCTCGGGGAGGGCCGTGATGGAAGACGTGGAGGAGCCTGAAGAGATCGAGTCTGGGGAACCGGACGGCCTTGCACAGAGAGACGTTGCCGGGCTGGCTGAGGAGAATTCGCATCCTGAGCTTTCGCCCCCCTACCACTTCTCGCACGACATCCCTCTGCCAGACGGCGAGATCGGATCGGAAGAGGACGCCGAATCTATTTCCACGGGGGAAGATGACGAGCCAAAAAAAGACGCCGAGGTGGAGGGAAGTGAAGAGGATGATCCAAGCACCCCGCGCATCGCCGAATCTCTGCTGGAGCGAGCGAACCTGATATTTGTCAAGCCCCTCGACTACGACGCTTCCCTGCAGCGGCAACGGGAACAGATCATTGGCTGCCGCGTCTACATTGTTCATGGTGATGAGCATTCCGGAAAGCTAACATGTGCGCTTTATCTTGCCCAGTACCTGCTGGACTTGCAGGGGGTGGAGAAAAGGATTCACTGTTATCGTCGCCATTCTGATGAGTCACTTTCGCTGCTGGATTTCGTGCAACAGAAAAAGACCAAGGGCGAGCGTGCCTATATCATCGAGGATGCATTTCCCAATGTTGTGAGGGGAGATCTCGCAGCGCCGTATCTGTATAGCTTGACCGAGCGGCTGCGTGATAAGAATTCTTTTTTTATCCTGACCACCGAAGATCCGCTTCAAGCACTCCCCGCTGGAGTAATCACGATACACACTGTGGTTCAGGACCTGCAGCGGGTCTTCTTGAACCATCTCGACCTGTACAAGACCGATAAGTATTCGACGGAAGGTATACGAATCGAGAAGTCGCTCGTAGAGCTTGCCTGCAAGAGCTGGAATGAGCTCAATGCGACCCTGAAAGACCCCGATCAGATCGACGAATTCTGCCGCCGTCTCGGGACTCAGGTCAGTACGCCCGAACCTGAGGAGTTGAAGAAGGTGGCCCAGGGGATCGCTCTGCGCCGGATCGAGGCAGCGCGGCCCTGGTTCGCGGGCCTTCTGCTGCACGAGAAGCTGTTCGCCTTTCTGGTTGTCCTTTTTCAGAGCCGCGATGGCCGGAGCTTATACGAGATCTTCCTGAACGTCATCGGCAAGCTGCGCGACCAAGGCATGAGCCTAATCGATCCACGTGAGATCGGTTACGAAGACCTGCTCGAACGCGTACGCGCGCTGGAAAGGCCGACCCGCGGAATCAGCTTCCAGGAGCGGGCGATCGGAGCGGAGGTGGAGTGGCAGCTCAAAAACTACAATGTTCTTCTTTGGTCGTTGGTGCCATGGTTTCTTGATGAGATTGAAAGGAGTTCAGGGCGGGAGGCTGGGGAGATCCGCAGGGGTTGGGCAGCGGCTGTGGGACGGATCGGACTGCACTACCCCAAGCAACTCCGTGAACGGCTCAGGGAGCTGGCAAGGCATCCCACCAAAGCGGTTGCCGCGGCGACAGGCTATGCCTTGAGTGAGGTCTGTCTACGGGATCGCGATGCGGACCAGGAGGTCTGCGATCTCCTTCGTGCCTGGGTGGCCTCCCGGGAATCGCGACTCCTGTGGACGGCCAGTTCGTGCATCTGGCGAGTGTACGCCTCTTTGAAGCGCAGCTCGTGGAACACCTTAGAGCCCCAATCGCGCCTGTTGGATACGCTGGAAGCTTTGATCGCCGGGTTGGAGGGACGGCAACCGTTTGGCGAGGAAGATTGGAAAACCGCCTGGACTATCGCGAGCCGCAACGCCCGTGATCCCCTGACGATAGAACGTCAAGCCCAGAGTATCTTCAGATCGTGGCTCAAGAAGAATCGCGACAGCGTATTCTTCGCGATCGAGCAGATCGTGGCGATGGACTCCGAGGCGATGATTGAGAGGTTGTGCCTCTGGTTGGCGGGCAATCGGCCGGCCCTGCGTCCGGTCAGCCTCGTCGCGATCCGGCGACTCTTCGAGGAAGCGGCCCGAGAAGCCGGATCTCCCCGGCCGTGGCATGTTGCGCTAGTGGCGCTCGTTGAGCCCGTCCTCACCCACTGCGGGGAAGGAAGCAAGGTCACAGCGGCCTTGTTCAATACTCTGTCCAGGTGGGTGGACCAGCCGGTAGCGGCCGAAGCGATAGCGGCTCTGTTGAAGGCCGCCAATCGGCTCGACGGCAGGGCGGCAAGAGCGTTTCGTGCAGGCCTTTCTCCCTGGCTTGCAGACCCTTCCCCAGAAGTTCGTCGGCTTGGTGGGGGATTGCTCACACGCTCCTTGATTCTCGAAGGTCTGGCGGTTCCGGCATTGGACTGGTTCAGGGGGGCCCTCGTTTTGGACGCTTCCATGGAAGCGATAGGTGACGCCGGATATGAGGCGGTGGCGCGACGGATTTGGAACCTCCTGCACCCGCGTTTCGACCTGCGGCTGGTCCAGATGGGAGACGGGCGCGAGTTGGCGAGCCCGGGGCAACTCTTCCCTTCGCGTGCCAGTTTGGGGAGGAGCTCACGCCCTCGCCTGCTTCTTCCCGCTCTCGAGGCAGTGGGTGAAGAGAACCTCTGCATCGTTATCGTCCTCGCGACAGGGCCGATCCTGGATCTGCAGGAGGCTTCGATGAAGGTTGGGGCAGGACGCCTTCTCCTGGCAGTCTTGAGCAAGGAGAATCAGGAGGGATCCCTGCTGCCGCGAGCGATCCGCATCGATCTGCGTTCCCCCGAGAGCGGCCTGGCTGATCTCGCGGCCAGGGTCGACGACAGTTTTGCCACGGAGATCGCTCGCGCGAGCAGCGGTGCCTCTCTCGGCGAGGACCTCGAACCAAAGCTCGCGTCATGGGTTCAGGAGCTGGATCAGCCGCAGAGTCTGCAAGGGCCGGCGGACCGTGCCCTTGCGGTCCTTCATGCGATCCTCGAATCAAACCTGGAGCGGTCCTCGGCCCTGCTGACGGGTTGGCTGTCGCCCGACCGCAGCGATCTGGAACAACGTATGGGATTCGCAGCCATTCGCCTGCTCCTGCGGATCGAGGCGCACCGCAGCCCGCCTCCTCCCCCGATACGGGAGCGCCTTTTCCGTCTGGCCTCCGCTCTCGACTCCTGTGGTTCCGAAGGGCTCGATGTCGCATTCTCCGCCATCCGCCATTGGCTGACGCTCGAGGAGTGGTCCGGCACGCTGCTGGATTCTGAGGAGGGCGTGCCCTCCGCGCTGCCGGGATGGATGGAGAGCCTTTTCCCGGAATACGGGGAGTTCCTGTCGCTGACCCTCACGGATTGGCGGTCGCCGCCGCTCGGCGACGTGGTGGATGTGTCGGGACGGCTCGGCAAGGCTGCCGCGCGAATCGAGGAGTGGCTCGCCTGCCGGAAAGGTGATCCACAGGAGGAACCCGCCCGGAGCCTCGAGCCCGAGACGCCCTCGGGATTCAACGCCTCGCCCGTAGTGGTCATCAGGGATGGAGGCTTGGCCTCGAAGGCCACCGATCCCGCCGGGTTTCCAATGGTCTGGATCGAAGAGATCGGTGCCTTCATCCACTGGCTTCCCGTTACCAAGATCCAGTTCGAAAAATTCATGGCTTCGACGGCCGATCCACGATTCGACGATGCCTGGTATCGGCAGGTCCTGGCCCTGAACCCACGAGTCGCCATCCCGGAAATCGACCCGAAGAATTACTGGAACGCCATTCTCACGGGACTCCTGCCCGAGGAGGCGCTGCGGTTCGCGGCGTGGTGCGGCGAGGGGTATTCAATTCCGACTCTCAAGGAGTGGCAGACAGCGTATGCCGCGCTGGTGGCCTTGCCGGAAGATCCTGGAGAATTCCCGGACCTCTTGGAAGGTAGTGGGGATCTCGTACGCTCGGCGCTCACGCGGATCGAAGCGGCGTCCGTAGCGGCGACCCGGCCGGGGCGCCAGCGGACGCGCGCGGATCGGATGTTGATGCGGCTCGGGGTACTGGAATGGATCCGGCAGCCCGGAGATGCCGTCCCCTGGGCCGGAATGGGGGAGCCGTTGCCCTCTCTCCGTAGGATCTGGTCGATCGAGAAGGGGCCCGTTGTGGCGGCGAACTCCTGTTCTTCCCGATCCAGTGCTTTCGGGTGCAGGCTGATCCGCAGACCGGTATGAGCTGGTCTGTATCGAGCTGAACGATCCTATGGAGATTGCCATGGAAAATGATTTCCCTGTCACGTGCCCTTTCTGCCTCGGCAGCACCGAAGCGAAAGGAGTCCCCGCGAAATGCGGTTGCTGCGGCGATCCTCTACCCCCCCTGTATCTCAAGGGAGGGCACAACATGCTGTCGCTCCCCATCCAGTTCTTCGGATTGAGCGGACACGGGAAGACAACCTATCTCGCTGCCTTGAACATGATGCTGCAGAGGGTCAACCGCGCCTGGAACGGCTTCACTACGGTACCGGCGACCGAGCCTTCCCAGCGGCTCGCTCGGGAAGCGAGAGTCTATTTCGAGACCGGCCAACTGCCCCCAGCCAGCCCGCCGTGCGTCAAGGACACCTACCTGATTTTGCTGAACCGTGTGCCGAAATGGGTCAAGGCGGCGGTGATGGTCCGCGACTGCTCCGGCGATGCCTTCCGCGGGATCGGTGTCGATCTGACGGAGGCTTCGTTTCTTCTACAGGGGACCATCACGTTCATGTTCGTCAGCCTTGAGGACCTCAGGAGCTCCGCCGGCTACTCCATGGATATTTTGATGACCACTTATCTGAATGCTTTCGCCGCGCAGGGGGTCCAGCTCGACCAGGAATACCGGAAGATCGTTGTCGTGCTGACCAAGGCGGATCTCTTCTGGGACAAGTTGCCCGACGAGCTGCTAAACTACATCAAGGAGGATCCGATCTGGGCGACCTGCCGCAGAGAAGACCAGCCGCCGCGGTGGTATTCTCTGGCGGAAACGGAATCCTATTTGGAGACGATGGCCAGAATCAGCCGGAGTCTGGAGGACTGGGTCTGCCAGTCGGCGGCCGGGGCGCGCATGTTCGTCAGCCTCGCGCACGACAACCACATCGAAGTCCAATTCAGCCTGGTGTCCGCAACCGGCGCCGCCCCGAGGCGCCAGGACAACGCCTTGGACACGAGTTGGGAGCCGACCCGGGTCCTCGATCCACTGCTGTGGGCCTTCGAGCTCGACAGCCGGCACCGGCACGAGATCAGCCTGCGCACAAAGGGCAGATATTGAGCAGCCAGAGGGGCGAGGTCCTCAGGACACGTTGATGTAGTCCGCCGAGTCGTCTTCGACTTTCTCAAGCTCCAGAGTCTTCCATTTTTCCACGATGCGCTCGGCGATCTCGGTTTGAGCATCGGCAATGCGCCGTATCAAGGTTCTCATTGGCCTGCAGCTCCGCCGTGAGCCGCTGCCGATTTTTCTGCGAGCTGATCGTAATCTCCGTGTGGAGGACGTCGTCGTAGTCTGCGATCTCTTTTTGCGTCGATGCGCTCAGGCGACGTTTCAGCAACTGCCGACGATGCTCTGAGCTCTCGACGACTTCGAGCTCCATGTCCTCGAGCTTCTGGTCGTAGGGGCGATAGGGATTGAGCGTGGACAGGAGCTTGACCGCGACGGGCGAAGTCTCAAGGGCGATGAACAAAAGAGTAATGAACCAACCCGCCATGGAGATGGCGCCGTTGGCGTCGCTCAGCTGTGAGAAGGCATTGATCCGTGCCAAAAATCCATCTGCCCGCTTTTGCGCTTCGGAAGTTTCAAGGACCTGCTGATCGCGCTGCTTCTTGAGTCTGGCGATTTCGTCTCCGTTTTTCGAAAGTATGCTACTGTTCAATTTTTCCAGATCGCTCAGTTGCCTCTTGATTTCGTCGAGTCGGATTCCCTTCTCGTGAAACACTGGACCTCGACCGGGTATGAGCGTGCCCGCAGTCCCCTCGACTTCTTGGACCCACTCCTTGCTCGCTTGGTTGAGCTCTGCTTGTTTGGCGTTGATTTCTTTCTGTAGAGAGCCGTTCTGTGTTTCGAGGGCGGTCAGGGCGGCGTAGGATTTATTTACCGTCTGGACTGTCCGCTGATAGGATTCATTGTTGGCTTGGGTTATCTGGGCTTCTATTTCTCTTTCAAAGAGCTTGAGCTCGAGCGGCTTTGAGATCACGACGGCCAGCAGCGTGGCGAGCAGAAATCGCGGCAGCGCGTAGAGCATGTCCCTGCGAAAATCATTTTGTTTGCGCATTCCCGAGATGATGACGCGGTCGAGGTTGAAGATCATGAGAGCCCACAAAAGGGCGAACGTCATGGCCATCCACGAGGAAAGGAAGATCGTGTACAGGGCGTACCCGCCGGAGAGGCCGGCGAGCACTGCGGTGAAGAAAATCGTGGCGCCGATGCCCGCGTACTTGGTTCTCTTCCGATGGACATTCCTTGAGAATGGAAAGATTCGCTCCAGAGCAGAAAAGGAAGAATTTCTTGATCATCTCAGATCTCCCACCAATGCGGTGATCATGGTCTTGAAGCGGTTGAAGATGTCTGGCAAATGTCCCTCGTATGGCGGCAGGGTGGGAAACCACTTCGGAGCTCTCGCCTGCGCCGTCACGAGCCTAGGCGTTACGCCGGCCTGTAGGGAAGGCTTTTTGAAGGAGACGCTGAGGTCGAGCTTCACCGGCAGGTGAATCCTTGGCGGCCCTGATTGCAGGACCCTCAATGCAATCCGCTGATCGATGCTGCAACTGGGAACCTGGATCGACCGCAACTCGGGGAGGGGCCATACTTGTATAGCGAGACGACGGTTCACCAATTCACCCTGCCTGGTGCGAGCGGTCAGGGTGTAGACCCGGGTCTCTGTTGGATAGATCTCCAGCGAGCCGTTGGGGTCCACGGGTCCGATACCGTGATCTATGGTGATTTGATAGGCGCCGCTGACCGACCAGGAGAGGCGGGTGGCCATGCCGGAGGCCACCGCGCCCCGCGAAGCCGTGAACAGGGAGATCTCCGGGCCGCGGAGTGAAGCCCGGAGCGCTGACGCCCACTGCTGGTAGGACCTGCGTTCCCCGGGCTTGAAGAAGCCTTCATTTATCGAGAAGCGGAGCGCTTCCTGCAGCGGCTGCGGGAGGCCGCCGAATCCGGCCAGGTAATCGTCGTAGACGGGCCTGACGGCCGGATCGAACAGCGGGTGGTCCGAGTCGATCCGTGGCCACTCGTGGTCTTTGAGATAGGCTGCGACCGCCGAGTTGGTGACGTAGGTATTGAAGAAGAAGAGCGGAGGACCCAGGAAGAGCAGGTGGTGAATCCCTATGAACGCCGCCCAGCGGTCCGTCCAGGGACTGAGCTGAGAGGTGATTCCTCGATGGGTCCGGGACGCCATCCAATCGACGATCTCAGGCGCCAGCCAGTCATCCTGCTTGCCGAAGGTGGTGGGCTCGTTGTCACCCACGGCCCCGCTGTCATAGTCGATGATCGCCAGATGGCAGTGCTCGAGGTCGAGCATGAGGTTCGGCGCGTTGATGTCGGCATGTAGGAAGGGCAACTCGGCGAGGGCCTGGAACCCTTCCGCCATATCGGCGGCCAGAAGGATCCTTTCCTCGAAGCTCAACCGCGAGTAGAGTTCGAAGAGGTCGGAGTGGTTCTCCGCGTCCAAGATCTTGGCGAGGGGAATGTAGCCCTCCTCGTCGAGGCGCGTCGCCGAATAGCCGAGAATCTGCTGGCCACCCATCTCGCCAAGGAAGCTGAATTGCGGTAGGGCCCGCAGGGCCGGCAGGCTCTGCAGATTGGGCTGCCGCGCCGCGGTACGGATTGCATTGCGCTCGATGATTTTCTGCTGCAGCTTACGGATCGTGTCGAACCCTCGCTGGCAGCTGTCCGTGCCATCCTCCCGGAGAATCTTCACCACTTGAGGCAGTGGCGGAGGAAGGCCGTTGATCGCCGTGCAGACATAGACGTCGCCGAAGTTTCCGGAGCCGAGGGCCGGCTCTTCCAATTCCAGGGTGTGCACGTGCCGGAAGCCTGGGTGCAACTCCGAGTGAAAGCTGAGGACGTTGAAGACGGTCGGCATGGATCTAGGCCTTGTAGAGGCTGCGCTTTCTTTTCACCTCATGATGAGCTCGTGCCGCGCCCGTGATGATGACGCCCACCGTGGCGTCGTCGTCCAGAAGATTCCGGTCCTTCAAGTCACCGAGATAGCACCGCAGGAGTTCCTGGAGCTGAGCTTCCTCCTGAGGCTCCGAGAAGTAGGAGCGAAGGCACTTGTAGAGCGCCATCATCGAAGGGCTCGCCTTCATCCATAGATCTCCTTCTACGTCCGTGCCGTGGATCGTCTGGTCGGCGGAGTAGATCCCATCCGTGCAGAGCACGAGAATGTCGCCGTGGAGGCGGTCCTTGTTGACGGTGATGACGGTGGGGGGCAGGCCGTCGAAGGCATCGGAAAAATCGATCAGGTTGTAGAGCTTTTCCTTGCCGTTGTCGAACGTGCTGTGTGGCCTCAAGTAGTTGACCGAACTCCAGGGAATTCCGTCCGGTCCGGTGGACTCGTCGAAGTTTCCTGGAAGGTGCCATATGCCACCGTTTCCGGTATAGGCCACGATTAGATGGGTCGGCGTCTCGACGGCGATGAGCAGCGTCGTCCCATAGAAGAAGGCTTCGGAGGGAGGAGGAGTGGGGAGATTCCGTACGTACTCGCGCAGATCGTGGCGGATCTGGATGAAGAGGTCGGTAAGGTTCTCGGTAGAATCGAGCCGGCATGCCTTCGAGAGGGATTTGGCCTGGGCGATGACGAATTTGGCGGCTTCTCGTGGATAGACGTAGCTGCCGAGGCCATCCGCCAAGGCAATGGCATGGCAGGAGGGCTCTACTCCCTGGAGTACGTCCGCCATGTCCTCATTGTTTCGCTCGTCCAGCTTCGAGGTGATGGAAGCGACGCCGGATACCGATTGGAGTGATTCGCTGTTCATGGCATGGGCTGCTCGTTTACGGCCTGGTTGCGGAGAGCGAGGCGTAAAAGAACTTTCTCAGGCTTTCCGTATCGGAAACCGTTTTATAGTTGATCACCGGGTTGCTGGCCAACGCCTTCAAGTTCTCCTGCTCCTGCTGGTCCTGTCTCTCCGCTCCCGCGAAGTAGGTGGAGCAGACGGATATTGCCGAGTTGCGCTTGATCTCGTCCGCGATGCGCCGGGTCTCTTCGGGGTCGCCAACTCCGCCATCCCCGTCGCGTCCGTCCGACATCACGACGATCACGACCGACGTCGGGACTTCGAGTGGAGCACTGCGCAGGAACTCGCCCGCGATCCGCTTGGCTTCCTGCAGCCCGGTCGCAATGTTGGTGGCCCCACCATGGTTCCTGGTGGGGTCGTAGTCGGCACGGATTGGGAGGTCGCCCGCGGCGGTGATCGGAGTATGCGGCTGGGCGTTTTCATCGAACGTGACGACGGCGAAGGAGAAGTTCTTCGCGTACTTCGACTCCCGGAAGCGCTCGAAGATGTCGCCGACGGCTGTGTTGACAGCTTGCGCCTTGGTGACGCTTTCGGCGGTCATCTCGTTCATCGAGCTGCTTCCGTCCAGAACCAGAATGCCTAGCTGGTTGAAGCGAGGCGGTGACTTGATACTCCCCAGATTGGGCATTCGCGGGGTTTCCGTCATGGTGTCTTCTCCTCTTCGCGTCGTGGCGATCTTGGATGGAGGGGGTATGTACGTTTGAATCCGTAAACGCCGCTGCCAAGACGAGCGATCTGCCGGCCCAGCATCAGCAATCACAGCAAGAGAAGAGACACCCATCTGACGAAAAGGTTGAGACCATCCGGGGCACGGTGAGGGCTTGCTGGTTTCCCCCGGAAGAGGCGACCAGGATTTGGACGCGGATCAGACTGCGGCGGGCGGGGGGAGCACTCCGGCCCCCCTCACCCTAGCGGGCCGGCATTCATCTCTGCGCGGCAGGCTGCCGCCCACCCTCCTCCACCCGCCGCAGCACCTCCACGAAGGGGACGTGGGCGAAGGCTCCGAAGAGGGGGTGGGATTTGAGCTTGCCGCGGGTCAGGCGGGGGGAGGGGAGGCCGGTCAGGAAGCGGGCGAGGGCTCTCGGGGAGGCCAGGTCCGGGATCTCCCGGCGCAGGGCCGCCGCGCGGCGCAGGCTCTCTTCGTCCAGGTGGACGGGGGCCGGCGGGTGGAGCTTGGCGGGCTTGCCGCCGTTCTCGCACCAGGAGCAGTGGCCGCAGGGATGGGGGAGCTGCTCTCCGAAGTGCGCGGCGAGGAAGGCGGTCTGGCAACCGTCGTGGGCGGCGAGGGTCAGCACCTGGTCGAGACGGGCGATCTCGCGGGCCTCCCTTTCGAGCGTGCGATGGTGGAGGGTGTTCGCCAGGGCGTCCAGGCCGGCCGGCGGGCGGAGCCAGCGGTACGGGTGACGCAGGCCGGCGGCGCGGACTTCCAGCAGGCCCTGCTCGGCCAGGTAGTCGAGGGCCCGCACCAGGCGGTCGCGGGGCGCTCCCAGGGCCTGCGCCGCCGCTTCGAGGTCGAGGCGGGACCAGATCCGGGCTTTTTTCGCCTGTCCGAAGAGGCGGCGCAGAAACTCGCGCCGTTCCCCCGCGAAGCGGTCCAGGATCTCCTCGAAGGCCACCAGCGGCCGGAGCTCGTACTCGGCGTAGATCGGCGTGCCGGCCTCCAGGTCGCCGGCGAGCTCCAGGTAGGTGAGGAGCGTCCGGATCACCAGCGGCCGGATGTCGTGGCGCACCGCGAGGTCGTAGAGTGAGAGCTCCATCCCGTTAGGGCTGTCGGCGAAGCTCGCGAGCTCTTCGAGCAGGCCGCGCACGGCTGCGAGGTCCGGCGTGTCGCCGTAGGCGAAGCTCTGGAGCGCCAGGAGGTCATCGGTACAGGTCAGGATCTCGCAGAGGGCGGGCTGCCCGTCCCGGCCGGCGCGGCCGATCTCCTGCGCCAGGTTCTCCAGACTCTTGGGCAGGTTGTAGTGGATCACCTTGCGGATGTCCGCCTTGTCGATCCCCATGCCAAAGGCGATGGTGGCGACGACCACCGCGTCCGCCGACTCCAGGAAGCGGTCCTGCACCCGGGTGCGCTCGGCGTCCTCCAGGCCGGCGTGGTAGGCGAGGGCCGGCAGTCCGGCGCGCGCCAGGGCCGCGGCCACGTCCTCGGCCGTCTTCTGCAGGGTGACATAGACGATGGTGGGACCTTGGGGAGCCCGGAGGAGAAGCGCTCGAGGAGCAGGTTGTCGCGGCCGGCGGCGTGGACGGGGGTGAAGCGGAGGGTCAGGTTCTCGCGGTGGAAGCCGGTGCGGACGGCGCACTCCGGAGCGATGCCGAAGCCGCGGCAGACGTCGGCGAGCACCTGCGGGGTGGCGGTGGCGGTGAGCGCCAGGGTGCGCTCGGCGCCGCAGAGCCTGCCGAAGCCGGCCAGCTTCAGGTAGTCGGGGCGGAAGTTGTGCCCCCATTCGGAGACGCAGTGCGCCTCGTCCACCGCGAAGAGCGACACCCGGACCCGGGAGATCGCCTCCCGGAAGCGTTCGTTGTTGAAGCGCTCCGGGGCGACGTAGAGGAGGCGTAGCGCGCCCTGGCGGACGGCCTCCATGAGGGCGCGCACCTCGTCGCCGGTGAGCGTCGAGTCGAGGCGGCCGGCGGCCACTCCGCGCCGGGTGAGCTGATCGATCTGGTCCTTCATCAGGGCGATCAGGGGCGAGACCACGAGGGTCAGGCCCGGCAGCAGGAGGGCGGGGATCTGGTAGCAGAGGGACTTGCCGCCGCCGGTGGGAAAGACGGCCGCGGCGGATCGCCCGGCCAGGAGGTGTCCGATCACCGCTTCCTGTCCGGGGCGGAACTCCCCATAGCCGAAGGTCTCCGCGAGCGCCGCGCGGGTCGCCGGCAGGAGTGACGGGTCTTCCATGGTGCCGCTCCTCTATAGAGGATGAGGCCGGAGGCCATGCATCCCCCAGGTAGGGGGTCGCCCGAAATACGACCCGTAAGGGGTGGCCGATTCTAACCTGAAGACAGGCCCTGCTTTGGAGACCGTGGCAGTCTGTTCCCGATCTGCGGTACGATTTCCTTCCAGAGATGACGAGACCGGCCGAGGCATGAGCGAATACCAGTCTTCCCGAGTTGCCGAGGCTGGTAGGATAGACGGCGGAGGAAGCACCATGAGCAAGGCCGAACTGATGCACGAGATCCGCAGGCTTTCTTTCGCCGAGAGGGTCGAGCTTCTGGAAGAGCTCTGGAGGGAGGCCGAGAGCGAGCGCCCCGAGCTTCTCGACTGGCAGAAGGAGCTCCTGGATCAGAGGCTGAGGGATGCTGAGGCACATCCCGAAGACTGGGTTTCCTGGGATGAGGCGAGGCAGCGCCTCGAACGGCAGCTTCACGACCCCGGATGAAGCTCCGCCTTCGTTCCGTCGCCGAGGCGGATGCCACCGAGGCGATTCGATGGTACGCCGAGCAGAATCCTGACCTGTCCCCCCGTTTTCTCGAGGCGCTCTCGGCCACTCTCCGGAACGTTGAGCGCAACCCGAAACTCTATCCAGCCGTGGACGGCGAGATGCGCCGCATCCTTTTCCCCAAGCCGTTCCCCTACATGGTGCTCTACAGGATCGACGACGACAGGATCTCGGTTTACGCGGTGCTTCACCAGGCCCGGGACCCTTCCCGTTGGAAACGACGCTGACATCGGGTCCCACCCCTCTCTGATACACTCCCCGCGGCCCGGCCCTGCCGGCGCCTTCCGTCCCCTTCTGGGGACTTATCCCAAGTCTCGAATCCAGGTTCCCAGGGAACTTTCTCGGAGGAGAACGTCTTGAAGATCCACGAGTATCAGGCCAAGGAGATCCTGCGCCGGTATGGGGTCGCGACCCCCAGGGGCAGGGTGACGGAGAGCGCCGAGGAGGCGGGGAAGATCTGCGAGGAGCTGGGCGGCCGGTGCGTCGTCAAGGCCCAGATCCATGCCGGCGGACGCGGCAAGGGGGGCGGCGTCAAGCTCGCCAAGTCCCCCGCGGAGGCCCGCGAGATCGCCGGCAAGATCCTGGGGATGCAGCTCGTCACCCACCAGACCGGCCCCGAGGGGCAGCTCGTCCGCAAGGTCCTGGTCGAGGAGACCGCCGACATCGCCCAGGAGCTGTACGTCTCGATCACCCTCGACCGCGCCCAGGGAAAGCCGGTGATCATGGCCAGCTCCCAGGGCGGCATGGACATCGAGGAGGTCGTGGAGAAGGACCCACAGGCGATCTTCCGGCAGACGATCGAGCCCGAGCTCGGCCTGCAGCCGTTCCAGGGCCGCGCCATCGCCCGCGCCCTCGGCCTCAAGGGCGCGACGGCGTCCAAGGCCGCCAAGCTGATCGCCGGCCTCGTCGCCGCCTACATGGAGACCGACGCCTCGCTCGCCGAGATCAACCCGCTGATGGTGACCGGCGGCGGCGACGTGATGGCGCTCGACGCCAAGGTGAACTTCGACGACAACGCCCTCTTCCGCCACAAGGACATCCTCGACATGCGCGACCTCGCCGAGGAGAACCCCCTGGAGGTCGAGGCCAGCAAGTTCAATCTCAACTACATCAAGCTGGACGGCAACATCGCCTGCATGGTCAACGGCGCAGGGCTCGCCATGGCGACGATGGACATCATCAAGCTCTACGGCGGCGAGCCGGCCAACTTCCTCGACGTCGGCGGCGGCGCCTCGCAGGAGGCGGTCAAGAACGCCTTCCGCATCCTGGTCTCGGACCCCAACGTCAAGGCCGTGCTGATCAACATCTTCGGCGGCATCGCCCGCACGGACCGCATCGCCCGCGGCGTGGTGGGCGCCCTGGAGGAGCTGGCGGACGTCAAGATCCCGGTCATCGTGCGCCTGGAGGGGACGAACGTCGACGAGGGCCGGCGCATCCTGCGCGAGGCGCCGTTCCAGTTCATCGTGGCCGAGCAGATGGCGGATGCCGCCGAGAAGGCCGTGGCCGCTGCCGCCGCAGCCAAGGGAGGAGCGTAGTCATGGCGATCTGGGTGAACAACGACACGCGCCTGCTCGTGCAGGGCATCACCGGCAAGGAGGGCACCTTCCACGCCCTCGGCTGCCGCGACTACGGAACGAAGGTGGTGGCGGGCGTCACTCCGGGCAAGGGGGGGAGACGGTCGAGGGGATTCCGGTCTACGACTCGGTGGCCGAGGCCCGCGAGGCGACCGGCGCCAACGCCTCGATGATCTTCGTGCCGCCGCCGTTCGCCGCCGACGCCATCATGGAGGCCGCCGCGGCGGAGATCGAGCTGGTGGTCTGCATCACCGAGGGCATCCCGGTCAACGACATGCTGAAGGTGAAGGATTTCCTGCGCTCGCACCCCACCCGCCTGATCGGTCCCAACTGCCCGGGCGTCATCTCGCCGGGCAGGGCCAAGATCGGCATCATGCCGGGGCACATCCACAAGCAGGGCTCGGTCGGGGTGGTCTCCCGCTCGGGCACGCTGACCTACGAGGCGGTCTGGCAGCTCTCGAACCTCGATCTCGGGCAGTCGACCTGCGTGGGCATCGGCGGCGATCCGGTGAACGGCACGAACTTCATCGACGTGCTGGAGCAGTTCGCGGCCGATCCGCAGACCGAGGGGATCATCATGATCGGCGAGATCGGCGGCAACGCCGAGGAGGACGCCGCCGAGTGGGTGAAGGCGAACTGCAAGAAGCCGGTGGTGGGCTTCATCGCCGGCGTCACCGCCCCCCCCGGACGCCGCATGGGCCACGCCGGCGCCATCGTCGCCGGCGGCAAGGGTACCGCGGCGGAGAAGATGGAGGCGATGAAGGCGGCCGGGATCCACGTGGTGGATTCTCCGGCCAAGCTGGGGGAGACGATGGCGAAGGCGCTGGGGAAGTAGGCCTCACCCCATCTATGACCGCAGGCAACGGACATCCCGCCTCGGGCTGGCTCGCGCTCCTCGGGGGCGGCGAGTTCAGCTTCGGGGAGACGGAGGAGGCGGATCAGGCGTGGATCGAGCGGGCGCCTCCGGGGCCGGTGGGGTTCATTCCGGCGGCTTCGGGGTCGAACGACTATCCGCGCCATTTCGCCGAGTACCTTAGAGCCGAATTCGACCGGGAGATGGAGATCATCCCCATCTACCGGGAGCGCGACGGCCGGCGGATGCGGAACTCGGAGCGCATCCGGGAGGTCGCGGCGGTCTATCTCGGCGGCGGGGTGGCGGACCACCTGCTGGAGGCGATCCTCGGGACGCCGGCCGCCGAGGCACTCGCCCGCAAGCTGGCGGAGGGCGGCGTGGTGGTGGCGATCGCCGCCGCCGCCCAGTGCGCCGGGAAATTCGCCCGCAGCATCTTCAAGGGGGACCTGATCCCCGGCTTCGGCTGGCTGCCGGACGGCGTGGTGGAGCCGAACTTCGATCCCGCCCACGACCGCCGGCTGCGCAAGATGCTGGTGGGGGCGGGGGTGGAGTACGGCCTCGGCATCCCCGCCGGCTCCGCGGTGCTGGTGGGGCCGGAGGACGTGGTGGAGGCGGTGGGAACGGTGTTCCGGATCCAGGGGGCGGAAGGGGACATCGAGGTCTTGTAGAATCGCCCCCCATGACAAAAAGCAACAACCAACCTGTCATGGCCGGTTCCGCCGGCCCGACAATATCGACCGAGAGGGAGTACGATCCATGCAGATGACGTTGGCGATCCTGAAGCCGGACAGCGTTGAGGCCGGCCATGCGGGCAAGGTTCTTGCTCATTTGCAGCAGGAAGGTTTCACCATCCGTGGCATCAAGATGCTACGGCTGACCGAGACCCAGGCGCAAGCCTTTTACGAGATTCACAAGGAGCGGCCGTTCTACGGCAGCCTGGTGGAGTTCATGACGAGCGGACCGGTGATCCCGGTGGCGCTGGAGCGCGAGGAGGCGGTGCCCCACCTGCGCAAGGTGATGGGAGCGACGGACGTGGCCAAGGCGGAAGAGGGGACGGTCCGCAAGCTCTACGGCACGTCGATCGAGCGCAACGCCATCCACGGCAGCGATTCGCCCGAGAACGCCGCCGGCGAGCTGGGTTTCTTCTTCTCGCGGGCCGAGCTGCAGGCGGCCCGCTAGGAGGTCAGCGAGGAACGACCATGGTCTATCGATTCCCGCACGCGGCTCCACAGAGCCAGATTCCCCCGGAGCGGCAGGGCCGCGCGATCGGCCGCTTCTGCCTGGTCTGCGGGGCGATCTATCCGCTCCACCGCAAGCTCCATCGCGGCCAGGCCATGTACGGCCGCGATCACATCGCCTCCCCGTGCTCGCACGAGGGGGACGCCTTCGAGGAGGGCGCGATCTGGTGGCAGCCCGCGGTCGAGGTGCTGCCCGAGGCGGTCGAGAAGGCCGCTTCGGACCTGGTGCTGGGGTCGCCCGCCAAGGGGACGGCGCCCTAGGGACGTCATCGGGAGAGAAAGGGAGGGTTGATCCAGCCGGGATGAGCATCGTGAATCCCGAACCGCGAGTCGCCCCATCGTCTGGAGCAGGTGGGGCGGCTTTCGCCTACCACCGATCGAGCCAGCTCGCGGACTGGCTCCGGCGGGGGAATGGATTCCGCCTCGCCCTTCCCCTGGCCGCCGGCTTCCTCGGGGTCCTGCTCCGCGAGTGGAGCGGCGGCCTTCCCTTCCCCGTCACCCCCGCCATCTCGCTCACCGCCGGCCTGCTCTTCGGCTGGCTGGGCATCGCGGGGGCCACCCTCGGCCAGCTCGCGGCGGTCGCCCTCACCCATCACAGCCTCGCCGACGCCCTGATCTTCGCGCTCTCCTTCGCCCTTACCGGCGCCGCCGGATGGGCGATCTTCCACTACGTCCCCAAGCTCGGGCGCGGCCTGCCCAACCTGCGTTCCTTCCTCTGGACCCTGGGCGCCGCGTTCCTGGGCGGCCTGGCCGGCGCCGCGCTGACGCTGATCTCCTCCTCGCCCACCGATCCGGTGCCCGGGATGCGGCTCTGGACCTGGGTCACCGGCGCCCTGGTCAGCGTCTCGCTCCTGGGGCCGCCGGTCCTCCTCCTGTTCGACCGCTACGGCCGGCGGTGGATGGCGCCGATCCCGGAGGAGTTCCACGGCGAGACCCGGCAGGAGCGGGGGATCCTGGGCAGCGGCGAGGAGACGGTCGTCCTCTTCCCCGTGGCCCCCGCCCACCCGGGCAACGGACGGCGGGACCTCCTGCTGGGCTCCGGGATGGTGCTGGCCGCGGCGGCCGCCGGGTTCGCCCTGATCTGGTTCCTCCCCAGCGGCAACGAGTGGACGCCTCTCGTCTACCTCCTGCCGATCCTCTGGGCCGCCCTCCACTACGGCCTGCGCGGCGGCATCCTGGCCGCTTCGGCGAGCGGCATCTGCCATCTGCTGGGCCTCGCCGGGCTGGTGACCCTCGCCGGCAGGCCGGGGATGGGGCACGAGGTGTGGACCGAGCGGGCCGACCTGCTGATCCTCTCGGTGGCGGGCGCCCTGGTGGGGTGGTCGCGCCAGCGGGAGGTCCGGCTGCGGGAGGAGCTGATCGAGTCGAACCGGCTGCTGCGGCGCGACCTCGTGCGGGTCTCGGAGGCGCTGATCCAGGCCGTCGAGGCCAAGGACGCCTACACCGGCGGCCACCTGCGGCGGGTGAGCGAGTACGCGGTGGCGGTGGGGGAGAAGCTGGGGCTGCGCGGCCGGGAGCTGCGAGACCCTCCACTACGCGAGCCTCCTCCACGACGTGGGGAAGATCGGCGTGCCGGAGTCGGTGCTGCACAAGGAGGGGCCGCTCGACGCCCAGGAGACGGGGCTGATGCGCCTGCACCCGGAGATCGGGGCGCGGATGCTGGAGCGGCTGGAGCTGCTGCGCGGCGCGGCCCCGCTCGTCCTGCACCACCAGGAGCGCTTCGACGGCGAGCTCCACGGCCAGCATCCGGGATACCCCGGCGGCATCGCGGGGGAGAAGATCCCCCTCGGGGCGCGGATCATCGCCGTGGTGGACGCCTTCGACGCCATGACCACGACCCGCCCCTACCGGGAGGCCGTGCCGCTGGTGGAGGCCGCGGCGGTGCTCCGCCGGGAGCGGGGCCGGCAGTTCGATCCGCGGGTGGTGGACGCCTTCCTGGACTGCCTCGCCGAGCGCCCGTGGCGGGTCTGAGCTACGAGGACTGGGAATCCCTCGACCGGCATCTGGCCCAGGTGCGGGGGTGCCGGATCTGCCCCACGGTCGAGCCGCCTCCGGTGGCCGCCCGTCCGGAAGTCTGGCCGCGCGTGATGCTGGTCGGGCAGGCCCCGGGGCCGAAGGAGGTGGTCCTGCAAAGGCCGTTCGCCTACACGGCGGGATCGCGCCTCTTCGCCTGGTTCAACCGGCTGGGGGTGACCGAGGAGGAGCTCCGGCGGCGGGTCTGGATCTGCGCGGTGATCCGCTGCTTCCCCGGCCGGGCGCCACAGGGCGGCGACCGCGTCCCCAGTCCCCTGGAGATCGCCAACTGCGCGCCCTATCTGGAGGAGGAGCTTCCAGTTGATCCGGCCGGCGACGGTGCTCGCCGTCGGCCAGCTCGCGATCAAGAAGTTCCTGCCCGAGAACGTGCCCTTGCAGGAACGGGTGGGGCAGGCCTTCCGGGTGACCCACGAGGCCCTGGAATTCGATGTGATCCCGCTGCCGCACCCCTCGGGCCGGAGCACCTGGCTGGTGAAGCCGGAGAACCAGGAGCGGCTCGACCGGGCGCTGGAGCTGCTGCGGGGGAGCGCGGGGTGGCGGGCAATGTTTGGAGGGGTGTCTTAGCTTCGGCTTTCCAGCCCCGCCGGCCGCAACGACCGCTCGACCAGCCCCAGCGCCGCATCCACCGCCAACGCCAGCAGCGCCGCCGGGATCGCCCCGGAGAGGATCATCGCCGAGTCGGCGAGCTGGAGGCCGGTGACGATGGGCTCGCCGAGGCCTCCGGCGCCGATGAAGGCGGCGAGGGTGGCGGTGCCGACGGTGATCACAGCGGCGGTGCGCAGGCCGGCCATCACGACCGGAGCGGCCAGGGGGAGGCGGACCTGGCGCAGCACCTGCCCCGGGGTCATGCCCAGGGCGGTCGCCGCCTCGACGGCCTTGGGATCGGCGTCCCGCACCCCGGAGTAGGTGTTCCTCACGATGGGGAAGAGCGAGTAGACCCAGAGCGCCACGATGGCGGGGAGGGTCCCCACCCCCAGCAGCGGGATCATGAAGGCCAGCAGGGCGAGCGAGGGGACGGTCTGCAGGAGGCCCAGGACGCGGATCACCGTCTCCGCCCAGCGCCGGTGGCCCTCCAGCCAGAGCCCCAGGGGGATGGCAAACAGCGCTCCCAGCAGCAGGGCTGCGGCGGAGAGGCCGAGGTGCTGGAGGGTCAGCCGCCCCAGGTCCCGGCGCTGGCTCCAGGCGTAGGCGAGGAAGCCGGGCTTCCGCGACTCCGGCGCCGCGGCCTTTCCCGGCTGGACCACCAGGCCGATCGAGCGCAGGGCGTCGCGGGCCACCACGGCCTCGCTCTCGTGCCGCTCCTGGAGGCGCAGGTTGTAGCCCCGCATGGCCTCCTCGTTCAGCGAGCCGGCGAGCAGCCCGAGGACGGCGCCGACCTCCGGGTGCCGCTTCAGCGTCTCCCCCCGCACCAGCGCCGCCGCCTCGTAGGGCGGGAAGAAGTGGCGGTCGTCCCGCAGGACCTTCAAGTTGTAGAGGATGAGCCGGCCGTCGGTGGAGTAGACGTCCAGGGCGTCGATCGAGCGCTGGCGGGCCGCCTGGTACTGGATCGCCTGCTGGAGGTGATCCACCCTGGCGAACTCCAGGCCGTAGACCTTCTGCAATCCCAGAAGACCGTCGTCCCGGCCCACGAACTCGTGGCCGAAGCCGCCGTGGAGCCGCTTGGAGACCCGGGCGAGGTCGGTGATCGTCTCCAGGCGCTCCCGCTCGGCCAGCTCGCGGGGGACGGCGATCTCCCAGGAGTTCTCGAAGCCCAGCGGGGCGAGCCACCAGAGGTTCCAGCGGTGGAGGAACTCGGCGCGCACCCGGTTCAGGGTCTGATCCGGCCCCCCTTGAGCTTTTTCGCCCAGGATGGAGACCAGCCCGGTGCCGGTGTACTCGGGGTAGACGTCGATCGCCCCGTTCTTGAGGGCCTCGAAGCAGACCTGGGTCCCCGCCAGGCCCAGCCGCCGCTCGACCGTCAGGTGGGTGCGGCTCTCCAGGGCTTGAGCGAACATCTCGGCGAGGAAGCGGCTCTCCTCGAAGTTCTTGGAGCCGACCACGATGCGGTCGGCGGCGGCCTGAAGGGGAAAGGGGAGGGCGAAAAGGAGAAGGAGGAGGGTGACGGCGTAGGGTGCGCTGTGCGCACCATGAACGGCCTCGACGGTGCGCACAGCGCACCCTACGGGCTTCGGAAAGGGCGTCTCACCCACGCCGCATCTCCAGCAGCGCCGACACGTAGGGGTCGGCCGGGCGCTCGGCCAGCTCGGCGGCGGTGCCGAGCTGGAGGAGGCGGCCGCCGCGCATGACGCCGATGCGGTCGGCCAGGCGGAAGGCCTCGTTGAGGTCGTGGGTGACCAGCAGGGTGGTCTTGCCGAGATGGGCCTTCAGCTCGAGGAACTGGCGGTGGAGCTCCAGGCGGGTCAGGGCGTCGAGGGCGCCGAAGGGCTCGTCCAGAAGGATGAGCGGCGGATCGGCGGCGAGGGCGCGGGCGAAGGCGACCCGCTGGCGCTGGCCGCCGGAGAGCTCGGCGGGGTAGCGGCCGGCGTGGGCGCCGGGGTCGAGCCCCACCAGCTCCAGCATCTCGCGCGTCCGCGACCGGCGGCGGTCGCGGTCCCAGCCGAGCAGGCGGGGGACGAGCTCGACGTTGCGCTCGATCCGCCAGTGGGGGATCAGGCCGCCGTCCTGGGGCACGTAGCCGATCCGCCGGCGCAGGGCGATCGGGTCGAGCTCCGCCGCCGGCCTGCCCTCGATCCGCACCGCGCCGGCCGAGGGCTCGATCATCCGGTTGAAGGTGCGCAGCAGGGTGGTCTTCCCCGAGCCGCTCTCGCCCACCAGCGCCACGGTCTCCCCCGGCAGGATGGCGAGCGTCACCCCGGCCAGGGCGGCCGTGCCGTCGCCGTAGGTCTTGGCGACCGCGAGGGCTTCCAGGATGGGCTCGGGGCTCACGGGGGCAGTCTACATCCCTGGCAGCCGGCGCGCGGGTGCTACGATCGCGGCACCATGAAAAGCGAGCACCTGCGGTTTCCCGGCGCCCGGGGCCAGAGCCTGGCGGCGCGCCTCGACAGCCCGGAGGGCGCGCCGGCCGGCTTCGCCCTCTTCGCCCACTGCTTCACCTGCTCGAAGGACCTGAAGGCCGCCGGCTGGATCAGCCATGCCCTGGTCGCGCGGGGGATCGCCGTGCTGCGCTTCGACTTCACCGGCATCGGCGAGAGCGAGGGGGACTTCGCGGAAACCGGCTTCTCCTCGAACCTGGAGGATCTGGTGGCGGCGGCGGACTTCCTGCGCCGAGAGCGGGAGGCGCCGCGGCTGCTCGTGGGGCACAGCCTGGGCGGCTGCGCCGTGCTCGCGGCGGCGGAGCGCATCCCCGAGGCCCTGGCGGTCGCGACCATCGGCGCTCCCAGCGACACCGGGCATCTGAAGCAGGCGCTGGTCCGCCTCGCTCCCGACCTCGAGGCGCGCGGCGAGGCCAAGATCCATCTCGGGGGGCGCCCGTTCCGCGTCCGCCGCGAGCTGCTGGACGATCTGGCGGCGGAGCATCTCGCGGGTGTCCTCGAAAGGCTCCACCGGCCGCTCCTGATCTTCCACTCCCCGGTGGACAACGTGGTCGGCCTCGACCATGCCCGGCGTCTCTTCGAGATGGCGCGGCATCCCAAGAGCTTCATCTCGCTCGACGGGGCGGACCACCTGCTGAGCCGCGAGCGGGACGCCCGCTACGCCGGCGAGATGCTGGCGGTCTGGGCGGGACGGTATCTGGAGAAGGTGGAGCCGGTGGGCGAGGCTGAGCCGGAGATCGGGCCGGAGATCGAGCCGGAGATCGGCAGGGAAGGCGAGGTGCTGGTGATCGGACCTCCCAGCGGCTTCACGCAGGAGATCGTGGCCCACCGTCACCGGCTGATCGCGGACGAGCCGGAGTCGGTGGGGGGCGCCGGCCTGGGGCCGACCCCCTACGATCTGCTGCTCGGCGCGCTGGGCGCCTGCACGTCGATGACGCTGCGGATGTACGCCGACCGCAAGGCGATCCCCCTGGAGGGGGTGCGGGTGCGGCTCCGCTATTCGAAGATCCACGCCGTCGACTGCGCCAACTGCGAGACCAAGGTGGGGAAGATCGACCACATCGACCGCGAGATCGAGATGCTCGGCGTCCTCGACGAGGAGCAGCGCCGGCGCCTGCTGGAGATCGCCGACCGCTGCCCGGTCCACCGCACCCTGGAGTCCGAGATCGAGGTCGTCACCCGGTTGAAGTAGTCGCGAAACCAGACAGACCTCCCCAGGCTCCACCCCCGTCATCGGCAGGGGACGTGTCGTCCGTACCCCCATACGCCCCGCGGCTCCTCTCCTGGAGTCAAATCGCTGAAAACAAAAGATCGTCTGATCCTCTAGGCCCCTGGCACGCTTCGTGGAACCTAGGGAAAACAAGCGCCGGGTGGACGCGAGAGACGGGGAAGAAAGCAAGCCGGCGAAGCTCTTTGAACGACCAAAGAACCAAGCACCGCGGGGCCCTCACCGGAGCCGCGGCGCCGCAGAGACCACAGACAGTTTCCTCTCCCTCCGGTGCCGGGGCGGGTCTTCATGCCCTCCGCCCGTCCCGGCCCTCTTTTTTCTCCCCTCCCGCCGCACCAAGTCTTGCCTCCCTTGCAGCACCCCGATAGAGTCTCCCTCGTGCGGAGCGCTAAGCCCTTGCGTTGCAAGATATAGCCGTTTATCGATGCCTGTCCACGCCCCGTATAATCCACCCGTGAGCGAAAACGCCGAGCTGGAGCCGCGCATCCTGGCTCGCGCCGAGCACCCGATCTCCCGCCGGGACATCGACAAGAACGCCCTCAAGGTCCTCTACCGCCTCCACAACTCCGGCTACCTGGCCTACCTGGTGGGGGGGAGCGTGCGCGACCTGATGATGGGACGCACGCCCAAGGACTTCGACATCGGCACCAACGCCAAGCCGAACGAGATCCGGCGCCTGTTCTCCAACTCGCGGATCATCGGCCGGCGCTTCCGGCTGGTCCACGTCTTCTTCCACGACGGCGGCGTGGTCGAGGTCTCGACCTTCCGGCGCGATCCCGATCCGGAGGAGCAGCGCGGCGAGCCGGGGGAGCTGCTGATCACCAGCGACAACGCCTACGGCACCCCCCGGCAGGACGCCTTCCGGCGCGACTTCACGGTCAACGCCCTGGCCTACAGCGTCGCCGACTACTCGGTGATCGACCACGTGGGCGGCATCGAGGACCTGGAGCGCAAGCTGATCCGCGCCATCGGGGATCCGGACCTGCGCTTCCGCGAGGACCCGGTGCGGATGCTGCGCGCCTGCGAGTTCGCCGGCCGGATGGGCTTCGGCATCGAGACCCGGACCCAGGAGGCGATCCACCGCCACAGCAAGGAGCTGGAGAAGGCCTCCCCCGCGCGGGTGACCGAGGAGATCATCCAGCTCATGAAGTGCGGCCGCGCCGGGGCCGCCATGCAGTGGATGCTCGATCTCGACCTCCTCCAGGTGCTCCTCCCCGAGGCCTACGCCATGCTCTCCGCCGGGGCGCGGGGGCTGGGGGACTTCGGGCAGATCCTGCCGGTGATCGACAGCATGGTGGCCGAGGAGCGGCCGCTCTCGGACACCGGTCTCCTCGCCGCCCTGCTGCTCCCCAAGGTCATGCTCCGGCGCCTGGACGTCGAGTCGTCCGCCGGCCGGCCGATGACCCGCCCGGCAATCGAGGCGATGATCGAGGAGGAGATCGCGCCCTTCTTCGCCCGCCTGACGCTCTCCAACCTGCGGTCCCAGCAGGTGTTCCACGCCCTCCTCGGCTTCCAGCGCCTGTGCGAGCCCTACGGCTCCCCCCACGAGCGGCTGAAGTTCGCCCGCAAGCCCTACTTCGACGACGCCCTGCTCCTGTTCGAGATCCTGGTCCGGGCGACGGGGGAGGGGGGCGAGGCACTGGAGGCCTGGCAGGCCGCGGCGCGCCGCCGGCCACCGCTCAAGGCGCCGGCCGAGAGCGAGGCGGGCACCCGTCCGCGCCGCCGCCGCCGCCGCCGCGGCCCCGCCTTGTGAAGGGTTTCACAAACGGCCGGCGCCTGGCGTAGGATGGATCCCGGTCCGAGCTTCCGAGAGGAATCCCCATGTCCTGGTTCTCCGATCTCTATCGATCCGCGGTGGGCAAGAAGGCGGTGATGGCCGTCACCGGCATCCTCCTCTTCGGCTTCGTCCTCATACACATGATCGGCAACCTCAAGCTGTACGAGGGGCCGAAGTTCCTCAACTCCTACGGCGTCTTCCTGCGCCACGTGGGGGAGCCGGCGGTGCCGGCCTACGTCCTGCTCTGGATCGCCCGCCTGGTCCTGCTGGGCGCGGTCGTCCTCCACATCTGGGCCGCCTGGCAGCTCACCCGGATGAGCCGGGCGGCGCGGCCGCGGGACTACGCCACCCGCCTGAAGCGCCACACCACGTACGCTTCGCGGACCATGCGCTGGGGCGGCGTCATCGTCCTCCTGTTCATCGTCTACCACCTGCTGGACCTCACCGCCGGCGTCCTCAATCCCAGCTACGTCGAGGGGGACGTCTACCACAACGTGGTGGCGAGCTTCGGGGTCTGGTACGTGTCGCTGTTCTACATCCTGGCGCAGGTGGCGCTCGGCTTCCACCTCTACCACGGGCTGTGGAGCCTGTTCCAGTCGCTGGGGTGGAACCAGCCGCGCTTCAACCACTGGCGCAGCGGCTTCGCCCACGCCTTCGCCTGGATCATCACCGTCGGCAACATCTCGTTCCCTCTGGCCGTGCTGACCGGCCTGGTCCGTTAGGAGCGTGCCCATGGCCACGATGACGACCACCCCGATCACGACGCCGCTCGACAGCCGGATTCCCGCCGGCCCCCTGGAACAGAAGTGGGACGACCACAAGGGGCACCTGAAGCTGGTCAACCCCAACAACAAGCGGCGGTTCACCCTCCTGGTGGTGGGATCGGGCCTCGCCGGGGCCTCGGCGGCGGCGAGCTTCGCCGAGCTCGGCTACGAGGTGAAGTGCTTCTGCTTCCAGGACTCCCCGCGGCGCGCCCACTCGATCGCCGCCCAGGGGGGGATCAACGCGGCGAAGAACTACCACAACGACGGCGACAGCGTGTTCCGGCTGTTCTACGACACGGTGAAGGGCGGGGACTTCCGCTCGCGCGAGGCCAACGTCTACCGCCTGGCCCAGCTGTCGGTGAACATCATCGACCAGTGTGTGGCGCAGGGCGTCCCGTTCGCCCGCGAGTACGGCGGCCTGCTCGACAACCGCTCCTTCGGCGGCGCCCAGGTCTCCCGCACCTTCTACGCCCGCGGCCAGACCGGCCAGCAGCTCCTGCTCGGCGCCTACCAGGCGCTGGAGAAGGAGATCGCCACCGGCAAGGTGAAGATGTTCCCGCGCACCGAGATGCTCGACGTGGTGGTCGACGACGCCGGCCGCGCCGTGGGCATCATCACCCGCGACATGGTCACCGGCCGGATCGACCGCCACGCCGGGCACGCGGTGGTGCTGGCGACCGGCGGCTACAGCAACGTCTACTACCTGTCGACCAACGCCAAGGGGTCGAACGTCACCGCCGCCTGGCGGGCCCACCGCCGCGGCGCCCTCTTCGCCAACCCCTGCTACACGCAGATCCACCCGACCTGCATCCCGGCCTCGGGCGACTACCAGTCGAAGCTGACCCTGATGTCGGAGTCGCTGCGCAACGACGGCCGGGTCTGGGTGCCCAGGCAGGCAGACGACAAGCGCCGGGCCGACCAGATCCCCGAGCCCGACCGCGACTACTTCCTCGAGCGCCGCTACCCGAGCTTCGGCAACCTCGTCCCCCGCGACGTCGCCGCCCGCAACATCAAGCTGGTGGTCGACGAGGGGCTCGGCGTCGGGCCGCAGAAGAACGGCGCCTACCTCGACTTCGCGGACTCGATCCAGCGGCTGGGGCGCAAGATGATCGAGGAGCGGTACGGCAACCTCTTCGAGATGTACGAGAAGATCACCGGCGAGGACCCGTACGTGGTGCCGATGCGCATCTACCCGGCGCCCCATTACACCATGGGCGGCCTGTGGGTGGACTACAACCTGATGACCAACCTCACCGGGCTGTTCGCCCTGGGGGAGTCCAACTTCTCCGACCACGGCGCCAACCGCCTGGGCGCCAGCGCGCTGATGCAGGGGCTGGCCGACGGCTACTTCGTCATCCCCTACACGATCGGCGACTACCTCTCGACCCACCTGGGGGAGGCGCTGTCGACCGAGACGGACGCCTTCCGCCGCACCGAGGCCGAGGTCGGCGAACGCGTCCAGCGCATGCTGTCGATCAACGGCAAGCGCAGCCCCGACTCCTTCCACCGCGAACTCGGCCGCATCGTCTGGGACAACTGCGGCATCGCCCGCAACGCCGCGGGGCTGCAAAAAGCCCTGCGGTCGATCCCGGCCTTGCGCGAGGAGTTCTGGAGCAACCTGCGGATCGTCGGCGGCGCCGACCAGCTCAACCAGGAGCTGGAGCGGGCCGGCCGGGTGGCGGACTTCTTCGAGCTCGCCGAGCTGATGTGCCTCGACGCCCTGGAGCGCGACGAGTCGTGCGGCGGCCACCTGCGCGAGGAGCACCAGACCCCGGACGGCGAGGCGCTGCGCGACGACGCCAACTTCTCTTTCGTCTCAGCCTGGCAATGGAACGGCGCGGGCAAGGCGCCGACGCTCCACAGGGAGCCGCTCGAGTTCGAGCACGTCAAGCCCAGCCAAAGGAGCTACAAGTAAATGAACCTGACTCTCCACGTCTGGCGTCAGAAGAGCCCCGCGGACGAGGGGCGCACGGTCCAGTATCAGGTCCAGGGGGTCAGCGAGCACGCCTCGTTCCTCGAGATGCTCGACATCCTCAACGAGCAGCTCGCCGAGCGCGGCGAGGAGCCGGTAGCCTTCGAGCACGACTGCCGCGAGGGGATCTGCGGCTCCTGCGGCTTCATGATCAACGGCGAGGCGCACGGGCCGATGCCCGGCACCACCGTCTGCCAGCTCCACATGCGCCACTTCAAGGACGGCGACGTGCTCCACGTCGAGCCCTGGCGTTCCAAGGCCTTCCCGGTGGTCAAGGACCTGGTGGTGGACCGCGGCGCCTTCGACCGCGTCATCCAGGCCGGCGGCTTCATCTCGGTCGCCACCGGCAGCGCCTCCGAGGCGAACCTGACCCCGATCCCCAAGCCGATCGCCGACCGCGCCTTCGACGCCGCCCAGTGCATCGCCTGCGGCGCCTGCGTGGCCCAGTGCCCGAACGGAGCGGCGAACCTCTTCACCTCCGCCAAGGTCTCGCACCTCAACATGCTGCCGCAGGGGCAGCCCGAGCGCTACGACCGCGCGCTCTCGATGGTCGAGGCGATGGAGAAGGAGGGCTTCGGCTACTGCTCGAACTACGCCGAGTGCGAGGCCGTCTGCCCGAAGCAGATCTCGATCGACTTCATCGCCCGGATGAACCGGGACTACCTGAAGGCCAAGGCCAAGGGGACGATGAAGACGCCGATGGAGTCGTAGGGATTGGCTATTTCTTCTTCTTTTCCACTCTCTCCTTCAGCTCGTCCGCCGCGCAGAGCAGCCGCGGCTGCTTCGGATCGCTGACGTCGAGCTGGTCCCAGGGGATGCACAGCGGCTGCCGCTTGATCGGCACGCCGACCAGCCGGCCGGCCGTGAGGCCGAGGCGGGTGAAGAGGGCGGCGGTCCCCAGCAGGTAGTCGTGGACCACGCAGTCCTCCCCGTCGGACTCCACGCTCACCGCGAGGATGCGTCCCACCCGCTTGCCGTCGGGGCCGTGAACCTGCCGGCCGAGCAGCTCCTCGAAGCGGATCGTCTTCATTCGGAGTCGGCCCCTCCCTTGGCCGCCGCCGGGATGTGGGCGATGACGTGGTCGCGCAGCCAGCGCTCCCAGTCGAAGGTCGGGGTGTCGAGCGCCGCGGCGTTGAGCTTCACGTGATACGGGTTGAGCTCCTCGACCTCCGACCAGGGCACCGAGTAGACCGCGGCCTGGCGGACGTTGAGGCGGCGGCGGAGCCATTCCACCGCCCGCTCGAGCCCCGGATGGACGCGCCGCGCCAGGATCACCCCGCCCATCTCGATCGAGTGGACCCGCGGCGGCTTGCCGTCGCGCAGCTCGAGGAGCAGGCCGTCCACCCGCCCCATCTTGGTCTCGTCGCAGTCGACCACCTGCTTGTCGAGGACGTCCCGGGCGAGCTCCAGGTCGTCGTCCACCAGGTCTTTCAAAGCCTTCATCGCCGGTCCTCCATCGAACGGTCCCTCATCTAGCTGCCCCCCACGATCATCAGCGGGATCGAGACGACGGCGAGGAGGAGCGCCAGGATCAGCATCACGACGGTCACCGAGTTCGAGAGCCAGCCGTTGACGTGCTTGCCGAGCGCCTTGCGGTCGTTCATCAGCAGCAGGAAGGGGATGGCGACGAAGGGCAGCACCGCCGCGTTGGCCGCCATCGACAGCAGGGTCAGCTTCAGCGGGTCGACGCCGAACAGGATCAGCAGCGCCGCCGCCAGGATGGCGATGGTGTAGGTCAGGCTGAAGCGGGCGTCCTCGCGCGGATCGAGGTTCTCCCCCCAGTTCCAGCCGAACGTCTGGGCGGTGGTGTACGCCATCGACAGCGAGACCTCGACCGCCGCGCCCACGCAGGCGATCCCCATCGAGACGGCGAACAGGACGAACCCCCAGAAGGGGAAGGCCTGAGTCAGCATCAGCGCCGCCTGGTGATAGTCGTCCACCTGGATGCCGCGCGGCGCCAGCACCACGGCGGCGACGACGATCGCCGCCAGGGAGATCAGGCTGCCGAACCCCATGCCGATCAGCGACACCCCCCGGTTGACGGCGATGTAGGACTCGTCCCATTTGTCCTCGACCGCGCCGGAGGAGTAGAAGTAGAAGAGGTAGGGGGAGATCACCGCTCCCAGCAGGCTGACCGCCATGAACCAGTAGCGCGACGGGTCCTGGTGGGGGAGGCTGGGCAGCATCCCGGCGAGGATCTGGCCGGTCGGCCCGTGGTGGCGCCAGGCCGCCCAGACGAACGCCAGGGTGATCAGGCCGAGCAGCGACGAGCTGTTCTCGATGGCGCCGAAGGTCGACCGCCAGAGAAAGAGCCAGAGCAGGACGGCGACGGGGAGCGCCCAGAGCTGGACCGGCAGCCCGGAGACCAGGTGGAGGGCGAAGCAGATGCCGCCGATCTCCGCGCCGAGCACCAGGAAGTGGACCAGCGTCAGGACGATGAAGGGGACCAGCCAGAAGGTGAAGCCGAAGTGGGTGCGGATGGCGTCGGGCATCGCCTGGCGGGTGACGGCGGCGAAGCGGCCCGACATCTCGACCAGGAAGATCACCAGGAAGGTGCCGAGCAGGAGCGCCCAGAGGAGCTGGTAGCGGAAGACCGCCCCGGCCTGGGCGCTGGTCGCGATGTTTCCCACGTCGAAGAAGCCGCCGACGCTGGTGAGGATGCCGAGCGCGAGGGTCGCCGCCTTCTTCCCGTTCATTTCCCGCCCCCTCCCTGCCCCTGCCGCTGCCGCTGCCAGGCGTCGAAGCGCGCCTGGAGGGCCGCGAGCCGCGCGACCTGCCGGGCCACCCCCGGGCGGTCGTCGGCTTCGACGGCCTTTTCGAGCGCGGCGCCGGCGGCCTTGCCCTCGCCCAGGATGCCTTGCAGCGGCTGGCGCACCTCGGGGCGGGCCGGCGATTTCTTCGCCGCGTCCGTTATGTTGTCGAGATCTTTCTTCGCCTCGTCGAGGGTCGTCCGGACGAAGGATTCCGGGACGCTGTTGGCGGTCCACTGCTCGCCGGTCCACCGCAGGGTGGCGAGCCACGACCCGGCGGGCCGGGCCTGCTGGACCAGCTCCTCCTCTGGAGACTGCGACTGGCAGGCGAGGAGCGCGCCCATGGCCAGGACCAGCGATGGAAGCAAGTTTCGCATGGCGAAAACAGGGTCGGTGCTGCGTACAACTGCGCGGAACCTCTAGCAATGAACGTGCCCGGAAAGTCACGCCGTGAAGGCTGGCGCACGCCGCGTGAAGGTTGGCGCGGTCGGCGCGAAGCTTGGCGCAGTCCGCGCGAAGCTTGGCGGGGTTGGTGTGAAGCTTGGCGCGGTCCGCGTGAAGCTTCGCGGGGTCGGTGTGAAGCTTGGCGGAGTCCGCGCCAACGCTGGCGGATCGTGCGCCAGGGCTTATGCCTCTCCGCGCAGCGCGAGCTGCGGCTCGGTCTGCGCGGCGCGGCGCGCCTAAACCTGAGGGCCGGCGAGAAGAAGGAACTCCTCGGGAGTGACGGCGGGGACCGGAGAGGCACCGAAGTCCGCAACGTTCCGAGTGAGGATCAGTTTGCAGCCCGCCGCCTCGGCCGCGCTCGCCAGCGCCGCATCCTCGAAATCGTCGAACCGCAGGCTCCTTGCCCTGACGAACTGGGCACGATCCTGAGGCACGATCTCCAGATGCGCCAGGACCCAGTCCACGAGGGTATCCGCTGGCTCCCGGCCCGCGTACTTGGCGACGATGTAGTGAAGGGTCGTCAGGGCGTGCCCGGGCAGACAGGACGCATCGGGACCCTCCACTGCCTGGCTCAGGACCGTGGCGGAAGCGGCATAGAAGGGCTCACGCTTCTGCGTGACGTCGAGGATGACATTGAGATCGAGCATCACCCTCAACGGTGCTTCTCCAGGGCATGCTGGCGGTAGTCCGCCTTGGCGTCCACCGTCGCGGGTATCAAGCCCGAGATCCTTTCGACCTCCAGATGGATTGCACTCGTTCCGCCCCTCAAGGACCTTAGGTACCGGTCGATCAGCTCGGTCACCGTGATCCGGTGCGCCTGCGCGTACTGCTTGGCGAAGTCGAGATCGTTTTTCGGCAAACGTACGGTGAGCTTTACGGTTTCCATGTCCCCTCCTTCCGCTTGGCGGTACGGCTAGAGTACCAGATCTGTACGGCTCCAGAAAAGCGCCCCCCTGGTTTAAAGTACCCCCGTGGAGCGCTACCTCGTCAACGAGATCTTCTACAGCCTGCAAGGGGAGGGCGTGCGCGCCGGGACTCCCAACCTCTTCCTGCGGCTGGCCAAATGCAACCTCGCCTGCAAGGTGGAGACGCACGGCTTCGACTGCGACACCGAGTTCGAGTCCGGCCGCCGGATGACCCTGGAGGAGATCGCCGGCGAATTCCGCCAGCTCTCCGCGGCCTGCAGCTGGGTGATCCTCACCGGCGGCGAGCCCGCCCTCCAGGCCGACCGCGAGCTGATCGACGGCCTCCACGCCGCCGGCTACAAGCTGGCGATCGAGACCAACGGCAGCTTCGAGCTGCCGGAGGGGATCGACTGGATCACCGTCAGCCCCAAGGTGGCCGAGCACGCCATCCGCCAGAGGCGGGCCGACGAGGTCAAGTACGTCCGCGGCTACGGCCAGGGGATTCCACAGACCGCCGTCGAGGCCGGGCACTACCTGATCTCGCCCGCCTTCGACGGCACCGAGGTGGACCCCCGCACCCTCGACTGGTGCATCCGCCTGTGCCGGGACAACCCGCCGTGGCGGTTGTCCGTGCAGCAGCACAAGCTGTGGAAGGTGCGCTAGGAACTCAGACCGGACCCCGCCCTACGGCGCAGGCGCCAGGATCGCCATCACCAGCAGGCGCCCGGAGCCGGTGTTGCGGATGCCGTGGAGGACCCCCTCGGGGGCGGCGAGCATCATGCCGGACTCCATCGGCTCCTCCCGCCCCTCGAGCAGGAAGACCCCGCGGCCGGCGAGCACGTAATAGACCTTGTCCATCCCGGCGTGGGCGTGCAGCCGGTGCTCCTGGCCGGGCTCGAAGGAGTTGAGGCCGACCAGGAGGCGGTCCGACTCGAAGAGGGTGCTCTTGCCCATCCTCGCGGGGTCGTAGACGGCGTGGTCCTCGGGACGGAACGGCGTGGGGTGATCCATGCCGCAACTCTATAGCGAGATGGATAGAATGCCCTCCCGGAGGAGATCCATGATGCGAAAGATCTGCCGGCTGGCCGCCATGATTGGGGGAATGGGGCTGGCGATGGTGACGGCCGGGATTGCCCAGGGTACCGCGCAGGGGCCGGCCGCCAAGGCCCCGGACCCGGCCCTGCTGGAGCGGGCGCGCCGGCTGCTGGCCCGGACGCCGCTGGTCGACGGCCACAACGACCTGCCCTGGGAGTACCGCAAGCGCTTCCAGAACCACTTCGACAAGCTCGACCTGCGGGGGGACACCGGGAAGCTCGATCCGCCCCTGCACACCGACATCCCGCGCCTCCGCGCCGGGGGGCTGGGCGGCCAGTTCTGGTCGGTCTACGTGCCGGTCGAGACCACCGGGGCGGACGCCGTCCAGGCCGTGCTGGAGCAGATCGACGACGTCCACCGCTTGGTCGAGCGCTATCCCGACGCCTTCGAGCTGGCGCTGAGGGCCGACGACGTCCCTCGCATCCACAAGGCCGGCCGGGTGGCCTCGCTGATCGGCATGGAGGGTGGGCACTCGATCCACAATTCGCTCGGCGCCCTGCGCCAGCTCTACGCGGCCGGCGCCCGCTACATGACCCTCACCCACACCAAGAACACCGACTGGGCCGACTCGGCGACCGACGCGCCCCAGCACAAGGGGCTCACCCGCTTCGGCGAGGAGGTGGTGCGCGAGATGAACCGCCTCGGCATGCTGGTGGACCTCTCGCACGTCTCGCCCGCGACGATGCAGCGGGCGATCGCCGTCTCCGCGGCGCCGGTGATCTTCTCCCACTCCTCGGCGCGGGCGCTCGACGACCACCCCCGCAACGTGCCGGACGACGTGCTGCGGCTGCTGCCAAAGAACGGCGGCGTGGTGATGGTGACCTTCGTCCCCTCCTTCGCCTCGCCGGCCGTGCGGAGCTGGAACGCCGATCAGGCCGCCGAGGAGGCGCGCCTGAAGGCCCTCTATCCGGGGGACCCCGAGCGGGTGAAGGGCGAGCTGAAGCAGTGGACGGGGAAGCACCCGGCGCCGCGGGCCACGCTCGAGCAGGTGGCGGACCACGTCGAGCACGTCCGCCAGGTGGCGGGGATCGACCACGTGGGGATCGGCTCGGACTTCGACGGCATCGAGAGCGTCCCCCTGGGGCTCGCCGGGGTGCAGGACTATCCCGCGCTCTTCGCCGAGCTCTTCCGCCGCGGCTGGACCGACGCGGACGCGGCCAAGCTCGCCGGGCAGAACGTGCTGCGCGCCTTGCGGGAGGCCGAGCGGGTCGCGGCGCGCCTCCGGAAGGAGCGCCCGGCCTCCGACGCCACGATCGGGGAGCTGGACGGCAAGCAGGAGATGAAGACGCCGTAGGGAAAGGGCGACCGCAGGTCGCCCTTTTTTTCTTTTCAGGCCCCGACGTGGACCAGCAGCTTGCGCGCGCCGGAGTGGTGGCGGTGCTCCCAGACGTAGATCCCCTGCCAGGTGCCGAGCCCCAGCTCGCCGTTCACGATGGGGATCGAGAGTGAGACCGCGGTGAGCGCCGCCTTGATGTGCGAGGGCATGTCGTCCGGCCCCTCGGCGGTGTGGGTGTAGAGCGGGTCGCGCTCGGGCACCAGCCGGTTGAGCCAGGCCTCGAGGTCGCGGCGGGCGGAAGGGTCGGCGTTCTCCTGGATCGTCAGGCTCGCCGAGGTGTGCTGGAGGAAGACCGTGCACAGTCCCTCGCTCACCCCGCTCGCGCGCACCGCTCCCCGCACCTCCTCCGTCACCTCATGGAGCCCCTGGCCGGGGACGCGGATCGAGAGTCTCTTCACCATCAGGTCTTCACCCTTGGATCTTTACCGCCGGATCAGGATAGCCCGCTGGGCGCCTCGAGATCCAGGAGGAGCTGCGAGGCCGCGGCCAGCAGCTCGGCCGGTTCCGCCAGTTGCAGCCCCTCGGCGCAGCGCTGCTGATGGGGGACGTCGCCCAGGAACGCGGCGACCGCCTTGAGCAGATCGTTGCGGACGGAGGTCTTGTAGGCCTGTTCCGCCTTCTCCCAGGCGCCTTCCGGCACCGGGCCGGTCCGCCGCCGCAGCGCGCTGAGATCGATCAGGTCCCGCGACAGCGCCTGGCGGTCCGCCCAGCGGTCGCAATTGGCCAGCAGCTTCTCGGCGTAGCAGTCGGCGAGCGACAGACAGTCGACCGGCGACCACTCCGGCCGCACGCCGGGATCGAGCTCGATCCGCGGTTCCCGGACCAGCTCGACCCGGATCGTGCTCCCCTCCATCTCGACCGCAAACCGGATCCCGTGCATGTCGATCCGCGGCTCGCCGGGGAGGTGGAGCCCCTGCCGCGCCTCGGCGGTGAACAGCGCGTCGTAACCGCGGGACGCCGCCTGGAACCGCAGCTCCGCGTACCCCTCGGGGTCGGAGCAGAGGAAGCAGAGGCCGTGGGACTCGCGGTACTCGCCGAGCTGCAGGACGATCCGCGTCCCGCCGCCGCAGAGGAAGCTGCAGCGCGACAGCAGGCCGGCGTCGAAGGACGCGAGGAGCTCCAGGAGCCTGCGGTGCTGGTCATGCCGGAACATCGGATTCCCCTTCCATGACATTGGCGCTGTAGATGGAGATGGCGCTGGAGATAACGCTGGAGATCCTCACTCGCCGCCGATCCGGAAGCTCCCGCTCCAGCCGCTCCCCGAACTCCACGGGGCTCAGCAGCAGGCCCGGATCGCCGGGCGAAGGGAAGACCGCCACCTGCATGCGGTCCCCCGCGAGCAGGGGGAGGAGATCGATCAGCAGGTCGTCGAGCGAGACCGGCTTCGGGACCGCCCCCTCCCAGGCGCCGCGGGCGCAGGCTTCGGCGAAGGCGGGGTGGGGCCAGAGGGGGAGGGCGTCGGTCTCCTTGGCCACCACCCAGCCCGCCACGTCGGTGAGGCCCCAGGCCTCCTCCCAGTCGGCGAGGAGCTGGAAGAAGTTGATCGAGCGGTCCTCGGCGGGGAGGGCGAGAAGCTCCCGGCTCTCCCCCTCGCCCATCTCCCAGGTCACTCGCCGGACCCCCGGGCGGCGCCGGCGGGGACCGGCTCTTCGGTCTCCATGGCTTCCCCCTCCACCCTTTCCGTCACCGCGCGAGGCTCCGGCGTGGCGATCCCTTCCCTGGACACCTCCCCGGTGATCCCCTCCTCGGCCTTGAGCTCGCCGAGGATCCAGTCCTCGATGGTGGCCGCCTCCCCCGGGCTCAACGCGATGCCGGCGCTGTCGCACAGGCTGACCACGTTGCGGAAGAAGCAGGCGCCGAGGGCGAGCGGCTCCTCCGGGCCGTTCTGGCCGAAGCGGTGGCCGCCGAAGGTGATGCCGCGCAGGATGAAGTTGACGCTGGCGCGGGCGATCGGCGAGCCCTCCTCGATGCACCGGTCGCGCACCGCCTTCGAGGTGCGGGTGAGGAAGTAGCCGTGCTGGTTGACCTCCTCGGCGGTGAGGCGGAAGACCCGGCCGTAGTCGCCGCGGGTCAGGTAGGGGGTGTCGGTGAGCTGGTGGACGCGGTAGGCGAGGGCGTTGAGCTGGGGATCGCCGACCATCTCCTCCGGGCGGCCGTCGATTGGGAGCTGGTGCCGCGCGGGGTCGTAGATGTAGCCGGGCTTGAGGGCCGAGATGGCGAAGCCGGGGTTCTCGCGCCCCTCGAGCAGGTCGCGGAAGGTGCCGGCGCCGGCCCAGCGGGTGGCGAGCACCTGGTCGCCGAAGCGGCTGATCACCATCTGCGCCGCCCGCGCCATCGGCACCGCCGCGTCCGAGGCCTCCACCACCGAGCGCACGTAGGCGAGGACCTCCTCGATCAGGCGGTTGCGGTCGGCGATGGAGAGGAAGCGCGGCGACGCGGCCTGGCGGTCGGATTCCTGGCCGGTGCCGGAGTCGGCGCCGGCTTCGGGCATCCCGCTCTCCTCGCCTTCGGCCAGCAGGCCCACCCGCCAGGGATCGCCGTCGATCATCGTCAGGTCGCGGCGGGTCCCGACCACCGCCGTGGTCATGTTGCGCAGGCTGTTGAAGCCCAGCCAGTTGGTGCTGGCGGTGAACTCCGAGAACTCGCGGAAGATCGGGGGAAGCTCGGTCGCCACCAGCTCGCCGCTGGCGCTCGCCCGCTCGTAGAGCTTGTCGGCGATGCCGCGTAGCAGGTCGCTCATCCCCGAGTTGCCGCTGGGTCCGGCTCCGGCGGCGGCGCGGGTGGCCTGGCCGGGGGTGGCGCCGATCGCCTCCTCGAGGAAGGTGTCCTGGTCGATCAGCAGGTCGCAGGCCGCCTTGTAGGCCACCGAGGCGGGGCCGATGGCGAGGATGGCGCTGCGCCGGTCGTGCTTGGAGAGGCGCAGCAGCACCGGCGTGAAGTCGGCGTCCCCGGAGAGCAGGATGAACTCGTCGAAGCAGGTGGCGTGGCCGAGCGTGTCGAGGATGTCCATCACCATGTGGATGTCCGCGCTCGTCTTGCCGCCGCTGGTCAGCGGCGGGCAGTCCACCACCTCGATCGCCGAGCGGGTGAAGTAGGGGCGGAAGCGGCCGAATTGCGAGGGGTTCAGGTAACAGCGGCGGAAGAGGATCTTGCGCTTGCGCTGGTCATCCTCATGGTGAGGCAGCTTGTCCTGCAGCCAGAGGAGCCAGCGGGTGGGATCGGTGGCGAACTGCTCGGCCGCCGATGGGTCCTCGCGCTGCAACCCCAGGTAGATGTTATCGAAATCGACGAAGAGCGCCGTTCTCACGTGAGTGCTGCTAGGGATCGAATCCTGCATTCCAACCTCCACACCTAGGAAAATTGTCCGGGACGCGCGCTTCGGCAGAACGCCGGAGCGGCTCCGGCCCCAAAGATATCAGGACGCGGCTATGGGTCAACGCCGGCTTCGCCCAGGAACCAAAACCGGGGCCTCACCCTCTAAGTGAACAGGAGCGCTCCTCAACCGTTTCCCCCGCCTCGGGGTTCGAGGCGAGGACGAAGAACGTCCGAAACGCGGAGGGTGGAACCATGTTCGAGCACTCCCTGATCGACCTTGACACCGGCCTGGAACGGAAGCAACAACCGCGCCGCCGCTGGCTCTCTCTCCCCCTCGCGGTCGGCCTGCACCTGGTGGCGCTGACCGCCTTCGCCCTCGGCAGCTACTGGAACGTCGGCCCGGTGCCGGAGCCCAGCCTGAACGTCGCCTTCATCGACGTGGCGCTGCCGCCGGTCCCGCTCCCCAGCGGCGGGCGCCCGCGGCCCGCGGCCGCGCCCCGGCAGCAGCCGGTGAATTCGGTAAAACCGGCCACGGCGCCGCCGGTCGAGCAGCCGACGGCGATGCCTGGCCAGCCCGCTCCCGGCCCGGCTACGACCCCGGACCTCCCCCCGGGGCCTCCGGCGAGCGATCCGGGCCCGGTTGGCCCGGACGGCCCCGGCTTCGGTCCTGGAAAGGGTCCGGGCCTCGATCCGGGCCCCGGCATCGACGATTTCCCGAGCGTGCCCATCCACATCACCGCGGAGATGAGCCGGCCGGAGCCCCTGCAGCCGATCCGGCCGCTGTACACGGAGGTCGCGCGGCGGGCGGGGTTGCAGGGGACGGTGATCGTCGAGGCGGTGATCGACGAGAAGGGGCGCGCCACCGACATCCGGGTCCTCCGCGGCCTGCCGATGGGGCTCGACCGCGCCGCCGTGGAGGCCATCCAGCGCTGCCCCTTCAAGCCCGCGATGATGGGGGGCCGGCCGGTGAAGGTCTACTTCAACCTGACGGTGAACTTCACCATCCAGCACTGATGCGGCGAGCCTTTCGCATAACTCTTGGCGTCCTGGGAAGGGGCTTGCCGGCCGACTTTCTCAGGACGCTTCCGCCCCTTGGGATAGACTTCCTCGCCAATGGCTCGGAAAGAGCCCCTTCTGAGAGGGCGGTATGATCCAACTTTTGCAGGCCAAGAACTTCCGCATGTTGCGGTCCAACTCGGTGGCGCTGCAACCTTACCAGGTTCTGGTGGGGCAGAACGCCACGGGGAAGTCCACTCTTCTCGGAGCTTCTCCAATTGATCGGAGATGTCCTCCGGGGAGGGGTAAATTTTGCTGTTGAGCGAGTCGCCACAAGCTTTTACGACCTGTGCTTCGATCCCTCCCAACCGATTGCCCTGGCGGTTCAGCTCTCCGTACCAGGACTGGCCCGAGGAGAGAGCCGCCTGCGCTATGAGATCGAGATCGGAATCCACGAAGGCTCCGGGCTCCGGGTTCTTCAGGAAAATCTCTTCATCCTGCCGGATGAGGTTTTTGGCGATCCCGAGCCGAGCTTGTTCGGAGATGAATTCTTCACTCTGGTTCACCATACTGTTCCTCGCCATTGGAGAAAGGTGGTCAGCAAGACCAAAGAGGGACGGGACTACTTCAGAGATGAAAAAACGGAATGGAACAACGTTTTTCGATTTGGCTTGGATCGGGCGGCCCTTGGCAGCCTGCCCGAAGACCCGGAGCGTTTCCCCCGGTCCATCGCCGCGAGGAATGCTCTCCGTAGTGGAATCAGGACCTTGCAATTGGAGGCACTTAAGCTAGGGATTGCGTCTCCACCGGGTTCTCCGTCGAAAATGGAGCTCAACGGCTCCAACCTTCCTCATGTGGTCCGTTCGTTCATGCAGCGCGATAGAGTTTTGTTCAATCAATGGGTCCGGCACGTGGCTGTGGCGATCGAGGGGCTCGAAGAGATCAAGGTGCGCGAGAGGGAGGAGGATCGACATTTGATCTTGGAGGCTGTATTCAGAGGGCAGCATCATGAGGCCGTGCCTTCCTGGCTGCTGTCAGACGGCACTCTGCGGGTCATGGCGTTGACGCTATTGAGCTATGCGGCGACTGAGGACGATCTGGACACTTATCTGATTGAGGAGCCTGAAAACGGTCTTCATCCGCTGGCAATCCAAGTGGTTTACGAGACCCTTTCGAAGCCGCCCCTGAATGCTCAAGTCCTTAGTGCAACGCATTCTCCCATTTTTCTAGCTCAAACAGATCTCGAGCATGCGCTGGTCTTTCGCCGTGCTCCGGGTGGTTATGCCATCGTACGCCGGGCTCCCGAGATTCCCGAGCTTCAGGCCTGGGCAGGGCGCGTCAACCTCTCGGACCTCTTCGTGACCGGAGTCCTCGCGTGATCGTTCAAGAGCCGCCGTACGATCTGATCCTGCTGTCCTCCGATTCCGAGATGAAGACGCTGCTGGAGAAGTTGATCGAGCGTGGCCAGACGGGACGGAACTGTACTCGCCCCTTTCGCTGGCGGAGCCTGCGGGACCCTCGAAGGGACACCGTCTGGCGAGAGCCGGATCGCCCACTCGCTCTGTTCCTACGGATGGACTGCCGTTTTCTGATCGTATGGGATCATCACGGCTCCGGCAGTGAAGATGGCCGGCCGGAGACTGTGGAGGCAGAGGCTGTCAATTGCTTGACAAGGCTTGAAGTTCCACCTGAGCGAGTACTCGCGGTTGCTTTTAATCCGGAAGCTCGAAGTCTCTTTCCGGAACGCATGGCTCAGGATTAAGCGCGTGGTGGCAGAGGAGCGGCAGGCCGAGGCTCCGGAGGACCCGCTCATCCTTGCGGAAGCAAAAAGGGGAAATCCTCGTCTGCGCATTCCTGATGACTTTAGCCAGGCTCTCGCAAAGTTTCCCAAGGAGCTGTTCGAAGCGCTGGTCCACCTCTTGCGCTTACGCCGATCTCCTTCTCTCTACACCAAGATCGGAGAACAGGTCTCTCTTCGCGTTCTAAAGAGAGAGGTGGCGCTGGCGCGGATCGCCACTGCTATTTCTTTATGGTTTCCCCCGATTCCAGAGAGACCTGACGGCGACTGACGCCATGAGGGCGGAAGATCCTCCGCGATAGGCAACAAAAAGGCCCACGCGTCGAGCGTGGGCCTTCGGGTCTGGGATGGGATGGCTGAATCCGCTGAATGGATCGATCGATCAGCGGGCCGAGCGGAGGCCGAGGGCTCCGGCCAGCGCCAGGGCGCCGAGCAGACCGGCGAGCGGCATGTCGCTGCCCGTCTTCGGCATGCGGTGATGCTTCGAGCTGGCGTGGTGCGCGCGGTGATGCCGCCGGCCGCCACTGCTGCCGGTGCCGGACGTGGTGCCCGTGGTGTCGGTCGAGCCGGTGCCGGAGGTGCCCATCGAGCCCGAGCCGGTGGACGTGGTGCCGGAGGTGCTCCGGCGCGACCGGCGGGTGCCACTCGTGCTGCCGCTGGTGCCCGTCGAACCGGTGCCGGTGCCGGAGTTGTCCATCGAGGTGCCCATCGAGCCCGTGCCCGACTGGTCCATGCTGGTGCCCATCGAGCCGGAGGTGCCGGTGCCGTTGGTGCCGGAGCCGGTGGTCGAGCTGCCCGTGCTCGTTCCGGAGCCGCTGGTGCCGGTGGTGTTGCTGCCGGAGGTGGTGCCGGTGTTCTGGGCCATCAGGGCGGTGCCGGTGGCGAGGGCGAGGACCATTGAGAACGTGAAAATCTGCCGCTTCATCTCCAACTCCTGAATCATAAAAAGCGGGTCCCGGAAGGAGAGACCTCGAGCAGGGACCATCCCTACCGTTCAGGAATCACTGCAATAAAAGTGCCAAAAAGTGGAAAAATTGGGGCGGCCGGCGTCATCGCGAGCCGCCCCGAGCGCACTTCGGGCTCCTCAGCTCCCCGGCCGCGGTTTTCCGGCGGCGGGGGCGGCGCCCTTGGGTTTGCGCAGGCCGGGCGCCAGGAGGTCGACCTCGCCGGCCGGGATGGTCTCGAAGGCGCCGAACTTTTGCTTCAGGGCCTCGGAGAAGGCCGCGGCGTTGCCCACCAGCACGATCGACATCTGTTCGGGATGGATCTTCTCCCGGGCGAAGCGCTGGAGGTCGGCCGCGTCGACCTTCGAGATCCGGTCGTCGTAGGTCTCCAGGAACTCCCGGCCATAGCCAAAGTGCATCGCCTCCAGCACCTTGGCGGCGATCCCCTCGGCGGTCTCCACCTCCAGCGGGAAGGCGCCGGTGATGTAGGTCTTGGCCGGTTTCAGCTCGGCGTCGGGCACCGGCTTCTCCTGGAGGCCGCGCAGCACCTCCAGCGCGAGGCCCAGGGCCTCGACCGTGCTGCCGGTCTTGGTGAAGGTGGAGACCTCGAAGAAGCCCGGCTGGGTCTCGGGCTGGAAGTTGCTGGTGGCGCCGTAGGAGAGGCCGCGCTTGCGGCGGATCTCCTCGTAGAGGCGGGCGCTGGCGCTGCCGCCGAGGACGGAATTGTAGACCTCCGAGGCGTAGAGCGACGGGTCGCGGAAGGCGATGCCGACCTGGCCGAGGCGGATCTCGGTCTGCACGGCGTCGGGCTTGTCGATGACCACGATCCGCGCCTTCCCGGGGCGGGGCGCGTCGAAGGCGGGGAGCCGCGCCGCCTCCCCCTGCTTCCAGCCGCCGAAGGCCCGCTCGGCGCGGGCGAAGGCGTCGGCCGGCTTGACGTCGCCGACCACGGCGAGCAGCGTGCCGTTGGGAATCCAGCGCCGCTGGTGGAAGGCGGCCAGGTCGTCGCGGCTCAGGCCGGCGAGCGACGCGGGGGTGCCGGCGGTGGGCCGGCCGTAGGGGTAGTCGCCGAAGATCAGCCGGCGCAGCGCCGTCGAGGCCAGGTAGGCCGCGCTCTGCTGCTGGATCTGCAAATTGCTCAGGGCCTGCCGGCGCCAGCGGTCCAGCTCCTCCGGCGGGAAGCTCGGGTGGAGGACGACGTCGGAGAGCAGCGAGAAGCCGAGGTCGAGCTGGTCGGAGGTGACCGAGGCGTTGGCGTAGGCCGCTTCCGTGCCGGTGCTGGCGCCGAGGTTGCCGCCCACGAAGTCGATGGTCTCGGCGAGCTGCTGCGCCGAGCGGGTGGCCGTCCCCTTGGTGATCAGCGAGGCGGTGGCCTCGGCGAGGCCCGCCTTGCCGGCCGGCTCGTAGGCCTTGCCGGCGTCGAGCATCATGCGCAGGGAGACGAGCGGCTGCTCGTGCTGCTCGATGACCACGACGCGCAGGCCGTTGGCGAGCGTCTTCTGCTCGAAGGCCGGGAAGCGGACCTCCTTGGCCGGCGCCGGCGGGGGCGGCGTGGATTTCTTGACCGCCGGAGCGGTCTGCGCGGTCTGGGCGAGCCCGGCCGTGGCGGCGAGGAGCAGGGAGGCGAGGATGGTTGCGGAGCGGAGCGTTCTCATGGCTTCTTCACCTCGCCCGCCGGGCGCATCGACTCCGGGAGCATGTAGACCACGGTGCGGTTCTCGGGTTTGAAGTAGGCGTTCGCCACCCGCTGGACGTCGGCGGCGGTGACCCGCTGATACTCGGCGAGCTGGCGGTTGACCAGCGACAGGTCGCCCAGGATGACCTTGGAGTAGCCGATGGCGTCGGCCTTGTCGTGGCCGGTCTGGCGGCCGAAGACGAGCTCGGAGATGAACTGGTTCTTGGCCTTCACCAGCTCCGCGCCGGAGACCGGCTCGCCGCGCAGCCGGTCGACGGCGGCGAGCAGCTCCTTCTCGCCGTCCTCGGGTTTCTGGCCCCCCTGGAGGATGGAGAAGAAGAAGAAGACGCCGGGGTCCTCGAGCACGATCGTCTCGCCGCCGGCCTCGACGGCCATCTGCTTCTCGTAGACCATGCGCCGGTAGAGGCGCGAGCTCTCGCCGGAGGAGAGGATGTTGCCGGCCACCTGCAGGGCGTAGATGTCGCGGCTGACCGCCTCGGGGACGTGGTAGGTGATCACCACCGCCGGCAGCGGGGTGTTCGGGTGGTAGTCCACGGCCCGGCGCTCGGCCGCCTGCGCCGGCTCCCTGGCGATCTCGCGCGGGATCGGCCGGCCCTGGGGGATGTCGCCGAAGTACTTCTCGGCCCAGCGGATCGTCTGCTCGGGGTCGAGGTCGCCGGCGACGACCAGGGTGGCGTTGTTGGGCACGTAGTAGACGCTATGGAAGGCGCGCACGTCCTCGACCGTGGCGGCGTCGAGGTCCGCCATGCTGCCGATGGTGTCGATGCGGTAGGGGTGGGTGGTGTAGGTCTTGTCGAGCACCACTTCGAGCAGGCGGCCGAAGGGGGGGTTGTCGACCCGCAGCCGGCGCTCCTCCTTGACCACGTCGCGCTCGGACTTGAAGTTCTCGTCCGAGATGTCGAGCGAGCGCATGCGGTCGGCCTCCATCCACAGCACCCGCTCCAGGTAGTTGCTGGGGAAGGTCTGGAAGTAGAGGGTGCGGTCGAAATCGGTGGTGGCGTTGTAGCGGCCGCCGATCGAGGAGATGAAGTTCTTGTGCTCCTCGGGGCCGAGGTTCGCCGAGCCCTTGAACATCAGGTGCTCGAAGAGGTGGGCGAAGCCGCTGCGCCCCTTCTTTTCGTCCTTGGAGCCGACGTGGTACCAGACGTCGACGGTGGCGACCGGCACCGAGTGGTCCTCGTACATCAGCAGGTCGAGGCCGTTGGCGAGCTTGTGCTCGCGCACTTCCAGCTTCGGCGGCGTCACCTTGAGGGCGTCGGCGGTGTTCGCGATGTTCGCGGTGTTCGCGGTGTTCGCGGCAGGGACCGGAGCGGCGGCTGCCGGCAGCACCGGCAGAGCCAGCAGGACCGTCCCGGCGAGAAGGGTTTTGAGCATCCGGATCTCCTTTGCCGATTGGGGAGGATGGAGAGACATCTACAGTGAATTCTTTGCTACGCGGCGGCGCGGCGCAAGTTGCGGTTGCCCCGGGGGGAATCGGCGCGATAGCTTACCGCCATGAACAGACGATTCTTCTCCTGGATTCCGGCCCTGCTCCTCGCCTCCGCCCCGCTGCTCGCGGCTCCGCCCCAGGTTTCGATCGCCCAGGACCTCCCCGCTCCTGCCGACGTGGCGGCCGCGCCGGCCGACGCCCAGGTGACCTCGAGCGGCCTGGCCTCCAAGGTGCTCGCCGCCGGCACCGGGACCGAGCACCCGGTGCCCACCGACCTGGTGAAGGTGAATTACACCGGCTGGACGTCCGACGGCAAGATGTTCGACTCCTCGATCTCGCGCGGCCGGCCGATCGTCCTTCCCCTGGGGAAGGTGATCGCCGGCTGGGCCGAGGGGATCCCCCTGATGGTGGTGGGGGAGAAGCGGCGCTTCTGGATCCCCGCCAAGCTCGCCTATGAGGGGAAGGAGGGCAAGCCCCAAGGGATGCTGGTCTTCGACGTCGAGCTGCTCGACATCCTGCGGGTGCCGCCGGTGCCGCCGGACGTGGCCGCGCCCCCCGCGGACGCGCAGCGGTCCAAGTCCGGCCTCGCCTGGAAGGTGCTGAAGCCGGGGACCGGCACGGTCCACCCCAAGGCGACCAGCACCGTCCGCGTCCACTACACCGGCTGGACCACCGACGGCAAGATGTTCGACTCCTCGCTCGCCAAGGGCACGGCGTCCACCTTCGAGCTCACCAAGGTCGTCGCCGGCTGGACCGAGGGTCTCCAGATGATGACCGAGGGGGAGTCCCGGCGCTTCTGGGTCCCCTCCCGCCAGGCCTACGACGGCGCCGCCGGCAAGCCCAAGGGGATGCTGGTGTTCGACATCACCCTGCTGGAGATCGTCAAGGAGTAGCTTGGCTGCCTCGGAGCGCAAGGCCCCGCCCCCGCCCGATCCCGAGAACGGGATGTGGCAGGGGCGCAGCATCGCCCGCCGGTTCGTCTCGTCGGACGGCCTGACGGTGCTGGTGGGGCGGACGGCGGAGGATAACGACCTGCTCAGCCTGCGGCTGGGGGCGCCGCGGGACTTCTGGTTCCACGTTGCCGCCGAGTCGGGCTCGCACGTGGTGGTGCGCAATCCCGAGGGGCTCGACCGCCTGCCGAAAGACACCGAGCAGTTCGCCGCCGCCCTCGCCGCCGGCTACAGCAAGGCGAGGAAAGGGGGGCGGGTGGCCGTCCACGCCTGCCGCTGCGAGGACGTCAGCAAGCCCCGCGGCTTCCCGCCCGGCAAGGTCCTCCTCGACCGCTTCAAGAGCGTGCAGGTGGCCCCCTGGCGACCGGATCAGGAGAAGCCGGACTAGAGCGACTGCAGGATCGACGAGGCGCTGCTGCGCGCCACCTCGCCCGGGGCGTCGATCTTCAGGGTCTTGAGCACGCCGTCCTCGACCACGGCGGCGTAGCGCTGGGAGCGGATGCCCATGCCGAAGGCGCGGGCGTCGAGCTCCAGGCCCAGGGCGCGGGCGAAATCGCCGCTGCCGTCGGCCAGCGGCACGATCTTGTCGTCCACCCCCTGATGCTTGAACCAGGCCCTGAGCACCTCGAGGTCGTTGACCGCCGTGCAGGCCACGGCGTCCACCCCCTTGGTTTTCAGGTAGTCGGCCAGCTCGATGAAACCGGGCAGGTGGTGGTCCGAGCAGACCGAGGTGAAGGCCCCCGGCACGGCGAACAGCACGACCTTCCTGCCGCGGAAGAAATCCTGCGTCCACACCGGCTCGAACTTGCCGTCACGAATCGTCTGAAGCTTCACGTTGGGGATCTTCTCCCCGACCTTGATCGCCATCGTCGCTACCCCCCCTCGCCATCGCGCGGCCGCTCCGGTGCGGCCGGGTGGCGATCCTAGCAGAGGGCGAGATTCAGCTTTCCGTGGCTGTCATCCGCTCCCGGTCCATCAAAGACCGCGCCGAGCCGCGCGGGAACAGCAGGGCGGTGGCGAGGAAGACGACGCTCAAGGCGGCGATGGCCACGAAGGTCCCCTGGAGGCCGTGGAGAAGAGCGTTGGTGAGCCGGTGGAGGGATGAGGGGTCCAGCTTGGCGCGCAGGGCGGGCTCCAGGGCCGCGTTGGCGTCCACGCCGGGACCGGCGATCGCTTGCAGGCGGGCGTTCAGCAGCGCGCCCAGGGCGGCGACGGAGATCGCGCCGCCGATGTTGCGGAAGAACTGCACCGAGCTCGTCGCCACCCCCCGGCGCCCCCAGGGGACGGCGTTCTGCACCCCCAGCAGGTAGGGCATGGAGAGGAAGCCGAGCCCGAAGCCGGTGATCATCATCGAGGTCATGATCCAGACGGCGGGGGTGCCCGCGTGGGTCCAGGCGAGCATCGCCGTCCCCACGATCACCGTCAGGCTGCCGAAGATCGTCATCGGCCGGTAGTTGATCTTCAGCATCAGGCGTCCGGCCAGGGTGGAGGCGATCGGCCAGCCGAGCAGAATGGGCGCGAGGATCGTCCCCGCCTTGACCGCCGTGCCGCCGAGCACCCCCTGGCCGAACATCGGCACGTAGGCGGTGAGCGAGTAGAGCAGCGCCCCGATCACGAAGTTGCCGACGCTCGCCACCGCGATCAGCCGGTTGCGGAAGAGGTCGAGCGGCAGCATCGGCTCCGGCGCCCGGCGCTCCTGCCAGAGGAAGAGGGCGAGCCCGGCGCCGGCTCCGGCGAGCAGCCCGAGGGTGCGGAGGTCGGCCCACCCCCAGGTGCCCGGCCCTTCGAGCAGGGCGAGGAGCAGCAGGGTCACCGCGGCGGTGAGGCTCACCGTGCCCAGGATGTCCAGCCGGTGCGCGGTGCGCGGCTTCTTCTCGCGCATGAAGCGCTGCAGCATCACGGCGGAGAGCAGGCCGAAGGGAATGTTGAGGTAGAAGATCCAGCGCCAGGACAGGCTGTCGGTGATCACGCCGCCGAGCAGCGGACCGATCAGGCTCGCTGCCGCCCAGATGGCGGAGAAGATCCCCTGGATCCGCCCGCGCTCCTCCAGGGTGTAGATGTCGCCCACAATGGTGGTGGCGACCGGGTTCACCCCGCCGGCGCCGAGCCCCTGGATGGCGCGGAAGAGGATGAGCTGCGGGAAGGAGCGGGCGACGCCGCAGAGCGCCGAGCCGACGAGGAAGATCGCCACCGACCACTGGTAGGTGCGCTTGCGGCCGAAGAGGTCGGCGAGCTTGCCGAACATGGGTACGGTGGTGGTGGAGGTGAGCAGGTAGGCGGAGAAGACCCAACTGTAGTGGGCCACCCCGCCGAGCTCGCCCACCGCGGTCGGCACCGCCGTGGCGACCGCGGTCGCCTCCAGGGCGGCGAGGAACATCCCGAGCAGGATGGCGCCGGTGACCAGTCGTCGTTCGCGTCCGGGTTGCATGCGGCTTTTCCCTCAGGAGCGCGGCCGGCCGGCCCGCATCATGATCGGCCAGCGGACCGTCCGCTCTCCGGTGGGATCTCCCCAGGCGTTCTCCATCTCGTCGCGGATCAGGTCCCGGGGATCGCTCCCCTGGTCCTGAACGTAGCGGTTGAGGGCGGACCAGGTGCCGAGGTAGAGCAGGTAGCGCTCGAGATCCCAGCGCTCCTCGATCCAGAGCTCGGGCACCGCCACCTCGGCGAACGGGAAGGGGAGGGTGCGGTACTCCTCGTCCACCCAGCGGCGCTCCGGCGGCCACCAGGGGCGGACGATCTCGTGGCCCAGGCGATCGGTGAGGAGGTCCAGCTCCGGGGAGATGCGGGCCAGGTTGTAGGCCCAGACGGCGATCGCCCCATCGCGGGCCAGCACCCGCTCCGCCTCGGCATAGAAGCGGTCGAAGTCGAACCAGTGGACCGCCGTGGCGACGGTCACCAGGTCGGCCGATCCGCCGGCGAGCCCGGACGCCTCGGCCGGGGCCTGCCGGTACTCGACCTTCGGATGGGGCGTGGCGTGCTCGAGCTGCGCCGCCGAGGCGTCGGTGGCGATCACCCGCTCGAAACGCCCGGCGAGATCCACGGCCGCCTGGCCGTTTCCGGTGGCGCAGTCCCAGACCAGTTTCCGCCGGGGAGCGAGAGAGCTGACGAAGTCGAACAGCGCCGGCGGATAGCCGGGCCGGAACGAGGCGTAGGTCCCGGCGTGGCCGGAGAAGTGGTCCTTGAAGCTCATGGCATTTCTTTCCTGGCAACCTCTGTGCCCACCCTGGCGAGGGGGCGGCGGAAGCGGACGGCGATGCGGAACAGCAGCAGGATGGCCACCGCCGCCAGCCCCACCACGAACCCCCACCAGAGGCCGCGGGCCCCGAGGCCCATCCGGAAGGCGAGGAACCAGCCCACGGGCAGCCCCAGCGCCCAGTAGCCGAACAGCGCGATGAGGGCGGGGAAGGTGGTGTCCGCCGAGCCGCGCAGCGCGCCGGCCCCCACCACCTGGAGGCCGTCGAAGACCTGGAAGACGGCGGCGATCGGCAGCAGGAGCCCCACCACGGCGATCACCCCCGGGTCCTGGGTGTAGAGGCGGCCGAGCGGACCGGGGAGCGCCGCGAACAGCAGGGCGAAGCAGAGCATCGTCCCGGCCCCCAGCAGCAGGGAGGCTGCGGCCGACCGCCGGGCGCCGGGCATGTCCCCCCGGCCGATGGCGTTCCCCACCCGGGTCGCCGCGGCCCCCGCCACGCCGAGCGGCACCATGAACGAGAGGCTGGCGAGGTTGATGGCGATCTGATGGCCGGCGAGCTCGGTCACCCCGATCCGTCCGATCAGCACGGCCGCCGCGGCGAAGATCCCCAGCTCGGCCGTGTTGTGGAGGCCGATCGGCAGGCCGATCCGCAGCATCAGCAGGTACCCGCGCAGGTCCAGGGCCGCGGCCGTGAAGCCCTGCCCTCCCCGCCAATAGGGCGCGAGCCCGCGGCGCGACGCGATCAGCAGATAGAGGAACATGGTCCAGCGGGCGGACGAGGTCGAGTAGGCCGAGCCCCTGACGCCGAGGGCCGGCAATCCCAGGTGGCCGAAGATAAGGGCCCAGTTGCAGACCAGGTTCACCAGATTGCCGAGCACGATCGCGACCGCCGCCGGGCGGACGATGCTCATCGCCTGCAGCGTCTGCCGCAGGGCGATGAAGAGGAAGTAGGGAAGGACTCCCCAGAGGATGCCCCGGGTGTAGGCCGCCGCGTCCAGGCTCACTCCGGCCGGCTGGCCGGCGGCCCGCAGCAGCGGCTCGATGTCGAGCAGACCGAGGACGAACGGTGCCGTCAGGGCCACGGCCATGACCAGGCCGCGCTGGAGATAGCCGGCGATCGCCGCGTGGTCGCGGGCGCCCCAGGCCTGGGAGGCCAGCGGATCGAGCGCCGAGAGGATGCCCTGGCCCAGCACCAGGCAGGTGAAGGTGAGGATGTTCCCCAGCGCGCCGGCGGCGAGCGCCCGGGCCGAGAGGTGGCCGAGCATCATCGTGTCCACCACGCCCATCAGCATGAAGCCGAGCTGGGTGGCCGCGACCGGCGCCGCGAGGCGTGCCGCGTCGGCGAGCTCGGTACGGAAGGCGGCGCGGTCCATGAGGGCGCCTAGGCTACTATAGGTGCCGCTTGCGAACGCCCGGCCCCCCCACCGTCTCCGAAGCCCAAGCCGGCGCCACCCTGGCCGCCCTGGTCCGCGAGATCCTCCCCGGCACCTCCTGGAGCCGCGCCAAGGAGCTCTGCGCGGAGGGGCGGGTCAAGGTGGACGGCTGGGCCGCCACCGATCCGGCGCGGCGGATGAGCGCCGGCGAGCGGGTGGAGATCCAGGCCGGCGGCCCGGCGCCCCGGCGGGAGGCGCTCAACCGGATCGTCCTCCACCTCGACGCCGAGGTGGTCGTCGCCCGCAAGCCGGCCGGCCTGCTCACCGTTCCCTTCGAGCGCGACGACCGCGACACCCTCCTCGCCCTGGCCCGGGTGGCCGTCCGCCGCCTGGAGGGGGGGAAGGGGAATCCCACCCTGCGCGCCGTGCAGCGGCTGGACAAGGAGACCTCGGGGCTGGTGGTCTTCGCCCGCACCATCCCGGCCCAGCGCCATCTCCAGGAGCAGCTCGCCGAGCGCAGCGTCGCCCGCCGCTATCTCGCCCTGGTCCACGGCGCCGCCCAGGATGCCGTCTACGAGACCCGGCTCCTCGCCGACCGCGGCGACGGCCTGCGCGGCTCCTGGGGCGTCTTCCGCCGCGCCTCCGGCGAGCCCCCGGCCGAAGCCCGCGAGGCGATCACCCGGGTGAAGGTGGAGGAGCGGCTGGCGGAGGCGACCCGGGTCACCTGCGAGCTGGAAACCGGCCGCCAGCACCAGATCCGCATCCATCTCGCCGAGGCCGGCCATCCGCTGCTGGGGGAGACCCTCTACATCCGCGACTGGCGCGGCCCCCTGCTGCCGGCGCCGCGGCCGATGCTCCACGCCGCCGTCCTCGGCTTCCTCCACCCCCGGTCAGGCAAGCGCCTGCGCTTCGAGGAGCCGCCGCCGGACGACTTCGCCGCTGTCCTGGCGCGGCTGCGGTCGAGGTTGCCGTCCAGGAATTCCGGGATGAAAAAAACCGCGCGGGATTGAAACCAACTACTCCGGTCATCGTAGAAGGGGAGACCCAGAGGGAGGGTTTGCTCCGATGACAGCCCTGTTCCAGGATCTCCGTTACGCCTGCCGTCTCCTGCTCCGCAGCCCGGGGTTCACCCTGCTCGCGGCGGCCACCCTGGCCCTCGGGATCGGGGCGAACGCCGCCATCTTCAGCGTGGCCAATTCCGTGCTGCTCAAGCCGCTGCCCTACCGCGACTCGGGGCGGCTGATGATCGTCTACAGCCAGTTCCCCTCCATGAGCTTCAACCGCTTCTGGGTCGATCCCATGGAGTTCACCGACTACAGCCGCTGGAACCAGAGCTTCCAGAGCCTCGGCGCCTACGCCACCGGGGCGGTCAACCTCTCGGGGCAGGGGGAGCCGGTGCGGGCCAGCGCGGCGGTCGCCTCGGCGGGCCTGTTCACCGCCCTGGGGGTGAACGCCGAGCTCGGGCGCTACTACTCGGCCCGCGAGGACCTGCCCAACACCGAGAAGGTCCTGGTGCTCTCCGACGGTCTCTGGCGGCGGGCCTTCGCGGCCGATCCGGGAGTCATCGGCCGGCGGATCAAGGTGGACGGCGACGACCGCACGGTGATCGGGGTCATGCCGCCGGGCTTCACCATCGGCAACGAGCGGGTCGAGGCCTGGGTCCCGCTCGCCCTCGACCCCGCCAAGCCGGGCAACCGGGGCAACCACTACCTCTACATGGTGGGCCGCCTGAAGCCGGGGGTCTCGCCGGCGCGGGCGCGCCAGGAGATGAAGGGGCTGATCGCCCGCTGGAAGCGCGAGATCCCGCACAAGCACACCCCGGACCCCCAGTTCCACCCGATGATCGTCCAGCCGCTGCTCGACGATCTGGTGGGGGACATCCGGCCGAAGATCCGCCTGCTGCTGGGGGCGGTGGGCCTGGTGCTGCTGATCGCCTGCGTCAACGTGGCGAACCTGCTGCTGGCGCGGGCCGAGGCGCGGCAGAAGGAGGTCGCCGTGCGCACCGCCCTGGGGGCGCCCCGCGGACGGCTGATCCGCCAGTTCTTGACCGAGAGTGTCGTCCTCGGGCTGCTGGGCGGCGCGCTCGGGCTCCTCCTCGCCTTCGCGGGGGTCAAGGCCATCGTGGCGGCCAACCTGGAGAGCATCCCGCGGTCGGGGGAGATCGGCCTCGACGGCCGGACCATCCTCTTCACCCTCGCGGTCGCCCTGCTGACCGGCCTGCTCTTCGGGCTCGCGCCGGCCCTCCATGCCCGGGCGGGAGCCTTCTTCAACACCCTCAAGCAGGGAGGGCAGCGGACCACGGCGGGCTCCGGGAGGCAGTGGCTGCGGCGGGTCCTGGTGATCGCCGAGATCGCCTTCGCCGCCATGCTGGTGATCGGCGGCGGCCTCCTCATCCGCAGCTTCTGGCTGCTCCAGAAGGTCGATCCCGGCTTCGATCCCAGGGGGCTGCTCTCGCTCCAGGTCTCGCTACCGAAGACCGTTTACGCCAAGCCCGAGCAGGTGACCGGCTTCTATCAGCGTCTCCTCGATGGGACCTCGCATCTGCCGGGCGTCACCGGCGTCGCCTTGCTGTCGGGTCTGCCGCCGAACCGCCCGGTGGACGCCAACGACATGGACTTCGAGAGCCTGCCGAAGACGAACGAAGGCCCACCCCACAACGTCGACTACTGGCAGTTCGTCACCCGCGACTACTTCAAGACCCTGGGCATCCGTTCCGTCGAGGGGCGAACTTTCCAGCCCACCGACGCGCGGGGCTCGGCCGGGGTGGCGGTGATCAACCAGGCGATGGCGAAGACCTTCTGGCCGGGCAAGAGCCCGATCGGCCAGCGGCTGCGGGCGCCGTCGGGGCCGCCGCCGACGAAGGAGCTGCCCTGGCTGACGGTCGTCGGCATCGTCGGCGACGTCAAGCAGGGGGGGCTCGACCGCAAGACCGGCACGGAGGTCTACTTCCTGCTGGATCAGACGCCGGAGAGCCTGGGCGACGTGCCGCGGACGATGTACCTCGCCCTGCGCACCCAGAAGGACCCGATGAGCCTCGCCGGCGCGGTGCGCGGCGAGATCCGGCGCCTGGACCCGAGCCTGCCGGTGGCGGATGTCAAGCCGATGACCAGGGTGGTCTACGAGTCGGTGGGGCAGCCGCGCTTCATCGCCTTCCTGGTGTTGATCTTCGCCGTCGTGGCGCTGAGCCTCGCCGCGGTGGGCACCTACGGCGTGCTGGCCTACACGGTGGAGCTGCGCACCCAGGAGATCGGCGTGCGGATGGCGCTCGGCGCCCAGGCCGTCCAGGTCCTGCAGATGGTCTTGAAGCAGGGAGCCTGGCTGGTGGGCTCCGGGCTCCTCCTCGGCGTCCTGGGCGCCCTCGCGCTCCGCCGCGCCCTGGCCAGCGTGCTCTTCGGCGTCGCCCCCACGGACCCCGGGATCTTCGCCGCCGTGCTGGTCCTGCTCGCCATGGTAGGATTCCTCGCCTGCTACCTGCCGGCCCAGCGGGCGATGCGGGTGGACCCCCTGGTGGCGCTGCGGCGGGAGTAGGGGGACGGTGGCGTCCCGGCCGGGACAGAATGCCTCCCGGTCGGGAGTGGATGCCTCCCGGTGGGGATCGAAGGAGCCCTCCCGAATTTTCGTTGGATCCCGCGGGGATCGGTCCTCTCCCCGCGGGGACGCACTCCGTCCCCACCGGGATCGGTCCGCGCCCCGCGGGTCCCGGAGCCTCCCACCCGGGGATCAGTCCAAAATCCACCGGGACCGGACGATCCCTTCCGGGGATCGGCACGCGCCCGGCGGGGAAGGGACCGTTACCGCCCCCGTTCGGGGAATGCCCCATCCACCGGGACCTCGTTTTCAGCCCCGCAGGGGCGCAGGGATAAAGCCTGGGGTTTCAACCCCAGGTCGAGGGCCCGCCTCCATCCCCACAAGCCCCGAAGGGGCGGCGGGAGGATCGAGGTCCCTGCGTCCCTTCGGGACTCCGGAATCATGGTTGAGGCCGCTACCTGGGGTTGAAACCCCAGGCTTTATCCCTGCGCCCCTGCGGGGCTGGAGAGACGTGTGGGTCGGAAACGGGCACGGATTCCGATAGAATCGCCTTCTATGGAAGGCAAAAAGCTCCTTCATTCGATTCGACTTCAGAATCTCCTCTCCTATGGGAGCGACGGGGTTACGCTCCATTTGGAACCCCTCAATGTGCTAATTGGGCCAAACGCATCAGGGAAATCGAACCTGATTGATGCGATTAGCCTACTCGCAGCAGCTCCTCGAAATTTAATGGCTTTTTTCCGTGAAGCAGGTACTGCTGAAGATTGGCTATGGAAGGGGGGAGACAAATTTGAGGATGTCGAAATCGAGGCCGTTTTTGAAAATTTTTGGAGCGGAAAAGCTGATTTACGTTATCGGCTACGTATAAATGTTTCCAGTTTCCGTGCGTATGTTTCGGGCGAATCTCTGAAAGATGATAGGGGGGTTTACTTAGCTAGGGAGGTTTTTGATTTTGTTATTAACCCTCCCTTGGAGGGACTCAAGGAAAAGATTGATCCAAATCAGTCGTTGTTGTCCCAGCTCAAAGATCCGATAAATTACCCTGTCTTGACTTATGTTGGTAACCAGCTTGATCGTATCCGCCTCTTTCGGGGTTGGCCCTTTGGTAGAGGTAATGTTCTGCGGAAACCGCAGGAGGCCAACCTGCCTGACGATTTCTTGTTAGAGGATGGCAGCAATCTAGGCCTGATCCTCAACGATCTCCAGAACCGGCGAGAGACAAAGCGTCTGCTCCTCGAGAAGCTCCGAGTGGTTTACGAGGGGATCGAGGATGTTACGACCAAAACCCAAGGCGGGACCATTCAGATCTTCTTCCATGAAGAGGGGCTTAAGAATTCGGTTCCTGCAACTCGCCTTTCCGATGGAACCCTCCACTACCTCTGTTTGCTGACCGTCCTGCTGCATCCCGATCCGCCCCCTCTGATCTGCATCGAAGAACCCGAATTGGGGCTGCACCCCGACATCATTCCCCATATTGCCGACCTTCTCGTCGACGCGTCAAAGCGAACGCAGCTCATCGTCACCACGCACTCTGAGACTCTGGTCTCCAAGCTGTCCGACGTGCCCGAATCGATCGTCGTCTGCGAGCGTGACGATCAGGGAACGCACCTTCGCCGCCTCGAGCCTGACAAGCTCCGTCTCTGGCTGGACAAGTACGCGCTCGGTGAGCTCTGGCGGATGGGCGAGCTTGGTGGCAACCGGTGGTGACTGAGATTCGGATCTACGTGGAAGGGGGAGGAGACCGGGCGGATACGAAGGCCCTGATCCGTGAGGGCTTCGGCAAATTTCTAGCGCCGCTCCGCCAACTCGCTCGCGAGCGCCGGATCGGATGGACCGTCACGGTCTGCGGTCGTCGGAACGCAGCGTTTGACAACTTCAAGACGGCACAGGAAACCCATCCGGAGGCTTTTCTCGTCCTGCTCGTCGATTCCGAGACTCCGGCCGTCGGGGGACGTTGGGAGCACCTGCAGAGGCAGGATGGGTGGGAGTCCGGCGGACTCACAGATGAGCACTGCCATCTGATGGTGCAGACCGTCGAGGCCTGGCTCATCGCCGATCCGGACGCCCTGGCCGGGTACTACGGGCAGCATTTCAACCGGAAGGCGCTCCCCAAGCACAAGGATGGCGAGGCTGTCCCTAAAGAGGAGCCTCCTCGACAAGCTGAAGCACGCGACCGAGAAGACGCAGAAGGGACCGTACGCCAAGATCCGGCACTGTGCCGACCTGCTCGGCCGGCTGAATCCGGAACGGGTCCGGCAACGCGCCCGGCATTGCGACCTGCTGTTCAGCTCCCTCGAATCCCTCCTCCGGGAAGCGTAGATCTTCCCTCTCTCCATGAGGTCGCCGGAATGCACAATCTGCTGAAGCTGGTCCCGTTCCTGTCCCTGCTCGCCTTCGGCGTCCTCGCCTGCGCTCCGGTCTTTGCCGCGGATCCGGAGGCGATGGCCCGGTCAATGTCCCGGTCCGTAACGATCTACCGGGACACCTACGGCGTGCCGCACGTCTACGGCCCGACCGACGCGAGCGCCGTCTTCGGGCTGGCCTACGCCCAAGCCGAGGACGACTTCGCCCACCTGGAGGACAACTTCATCCGGTCGCTCGGCCGGGCTGCCGAGGTGCATGGCGAGGAGGCGCTGCGCGATGACCAGCTCGCCCGCGCCCTGGAGATCCCGCGGCTCGCCCGGGAGGAGTACGGGCGGGCCGATCCCAAGATGCGGGCGCTCTACGACGCCTACGCCGCCGGGCTGAGCTTTTATCTCGCCCGGCATCCAGGGGTGAAGCCGGCCCTTCTCCAGGGCTTCGAGCCCTGGTATCCGCTGGCCCTGATGCGCTTCAAGTACTACCAGGGGGAGTTCATCGGCTATGCGGGCCTGGACGAGAAGGATCTGAGCGTTACGGTTGACGAGAAGGTCGGCAAGCCGGCCGAGCGGCCGCAGGGCTCCAACGCCTGGGCGGTGGCGCCAAGCAAGAGCACCTCGGGGCATCCCCTGCTGCTGATCAACCCGCACGTCGCCTTCTTCGGGCCGGGCCAGTACTACGAGGCCCACCTCCACAGCGACGAGGGGCTGAATTTCTCCGGCGTCGGCCGCTACGGGCTGCCGCTCCCCTACATGGGGCACAACGAGGCGCTCGGCTGGGCCCACACAGACAATTATCCCGACACGGGAGATCTCTACGCCGAGACCTTCGACGATCCGGCCCATCGGCTGGCCTACCGCTACGGAACCGGGCACCGGACGGCGGTCGAGTGGACGGAGGAGATCCGGGTCAGGACCGCGGGCGGGGTGGAGACGCAGAGCTTCACCTTCCGCAGGACCCACCACGGCCCCATCCTCTCCCGGCACGAGGGGAAGCCGGTCGCGGTGCGGCTGGCGAAGATGGAGGAGGGGGGCTGGCTGGACCAGGTCTACGACATGGTGCGTGCCCGCTCGCTGGCCGAGCTCAAGACGGCGCTCCGCCGCGGGGCCATCCCCTACATGAACGTCACCTATGCCGACCGCGATGGGAACATCTTCTACGCTTACAACGGCGCGGTGCCCAAGCGGTCGCCGAAGTTCGACTGGCGCAAGCCGGTGGACGGCAGCGACCCGGAGACGGAGTGGCAGGGCTACCACGGGTTCGACGAGCTGCCGCAGCTCACCAATCCGGCGAGCGGCTTCGTGCAGAACTGCAACTCATCGCCGTTCGTCACGACTCCAGGCGCCAATCTCGATCCGGCTCATTATCCCAAGTACATGATCGGTCCGGAGCCCGACACCCCGCGGGCCCAGGTCTCGCGCCAGGTCCTGGCGGGCCGGGAGAAGTTCAGCTTCGACGAGTGGACCCGGGCGGCGACCGACACCCGGGTGCTCGAAGCCCAGAAGCAGATCCCCGAGCTGATCGCCGAGTGGGAGCGGCTGCGATCTTCAGACGCAACCCGCGCCGAGGCGCTGGCCCCCCTGATCGGCGAGCTGCGGTCGTGGGACCGGGTGAGCCGGATCGATTCGGTCCCCATGACCCTGTTCGTGAGCTGGCTCGGGCGGTACGACCCGGAGAAGCCGGCGGACCCCTGGCTCCGCGTCCAGGCCCTCGAGCAGGCGAAGAGCGAGCTGGAGCGCGACTGGGGGACGTGGCGGGTGGCCTGGGGGGAGATCAACCGGCTGCAGCGGGTGGACTGGAGCGGCGGCGAGACGTTCAGCGACGCGCGTCCCAGCCTTCCCATTCCCGGCGGGCCGGGCTGGGCGGGCATGGTGTTCAACTTCTACCAGCGGCGGGACGGCTCGCCGTGGAAGGTGGCGACCGGCTCCAGGCGGCACTACGGGATCTACGGCAACTCCTACGTCAGCGTGGTTGAATTCGGGCCGGCCGTGCGGGCGCGCTCCATCGTCTACTTCGGGCAGAGCGGAGATCCGAAGTCCCCCCACTACCTCGACCAGGCGCCGCTCTACGCGCGGGGGGAATTCAAGCCGGCGTGGTTCACCCTGGAGGAGATCAAGGCCCACCTGGAGCGGGCCTATCACCCGGGATCATGAACATCGCCTACGGCTTCCGGTAGGCCGGCGGCGTCGGGCTCTTGAGGTCCCGGTAGCGGTCGCGCAGCTCGATCTGCCGGCTGGTCATCGGCATCTGCCGGCCGCGGATGAAGACGGCGGTGGGGTAGCTCGCGAGCTCCAGCGGATCGCCGTCCCAGATCACCACGTCCGCGTCCTTGCCCGGCTCCAGGGTGCCGCAGCTGTCGGCGATCCCCCAGATGCGGGCGGGGACGGAGGTCATGGCGGCGAGGGCGTCGTCCCAGGGGAGGCCGTTGGCGACGGCGTTGCCGGCGGCCTGGCGGATGTTGCGGGCGTTGTGGGCGTCGCCGGTCATGAAGGCGACCGTCACGCCGGCCTTGCGCAGGCGGGCCGCGTTCTCCAGGGTGGAGCCCAGGGCCTCGAAGCTCCGCGGCAGGTCCGCCAGCGGATTGACCAGCACCGGCACCCGGGCCTCGGCGATCTGGCCGGCCACCTTCCAGCCCTCCTCGACGCCGGCCAGGATCAGCTTGAGGTGGAGCTCGCGGCCAAGCCGGAGCACCGCCTCGATGTCGCTGGCCGAGCTCACCGTGACCACCAGGGGCAACTCTCCCCGGGCCACCGGGATCATGGCTTCGAGGTCGAGCCGGGACAGGGAGTAGGTCCGGCGGCTCCCCTCTTCGAAAGCCTTGCGGTTGGCGGCGTAGTCCAGGGCATCGTGCAGGGCTTCGCGCAGGAGCAGCATGGCGCTCACGCGCGAGCCCCCGGCGTGGCCGGCCCCCTCCTCGCCGAGCGCGGCGAACAGGGCGGCGGGGGAGCGGACCAGGGAGCTCCCGGGGCCGCCCAGGTCACCCAGCAGATCGATGACGGCGCCCTGGCCGGCGATCAGGCTCTTGCCGGGGGTTGGAGCTGTCACCGCGCGGGTCAGCCCCTCGATCCGGTTGACCGGGATCAGCATCGAGCGCGGATTGAACGCGTCGGTCACCCGGAAGGCGGCGGTGATCTGGTCGTCGCCGCTATGGCTGTCCACCGTCGCTTCGACCGCGCCGACCTCGACCAGGCCGAGCTGGGTGAAGGAGTCGAACAGGCCCGGGGTCACCACCTTGCCGCGGCCGTCGATCCGCCGGGCGGAGGCGGGCACCGGCACGGAGGCGCCGACGGCGCGGATCCTGCCGTTCTCGATCACCAGGGTGCCGTTCTGGATCGTCCCCTGGGGTCCCATCGTGTGGATCGTCGCGCCGGTAATGGCGACGATTTGCGGAGCCTGCTGGGCCGCCGCAGGAGCGGGGCTCGCCAGGGTGATCAGAGCCATCAGAGCGATCGGGAGAACGATCGTCGCACGCGCGCTGCTCATCGGCTCACCCCCCCGGCGTCCCGCAGGCCGAGATCGAAGTCCATCGCCGGCTGGTGGGACGGGTCGTTGCGGTCGTAGATCAGGGCGCCGTCGATGTAGACCCGCTCTGCGCGGCTGTAGACGCTGAACGGGTTGCCGCTCCAGATCACCAGGTCGGCCATCTTGCCCGGCTCGAGGGAGCCGGTCTGCCGGTCCACCCCGATCGACTTCGCCGGGTTGATCGTCAGCCAGCGGATGGCGTCCTCCTCGCGCAGGCGCATGCCCATCCGGTTGCCGGCCGCCATCGCCTTGGCGGCCTCCTGGTTGAGCCGCTGGATGCCGTCGGCGGAGTCGGAGTGGATGACCACGCAGGCGCCGGACTTCTGGAGCAGGGCGGCATTCTCGCGGATGCCGTCCAGGGCCTCCATCTTGAAGCCCCACCAGTCCGCCCAGACATCGGCGCAGATGCCGTCGGCGGCCAGCACGTCGGCGATCTTGTAGGCCTCGACGGCGTGGTGGAAGGCGGCGATCTTGTAGCCGAACTCCTTGGCGATGTCGATCATGGTGAGCATCTCGTCCGCCCGGTAGCAATGGTTCTGGACCAGGATCTCGCCGTCGAGCACGCCGGCCAGGGTCTCGAGCTGGAGGTCGCGCTCGGGGGGCGTGGCGCCGCTCTCGCCGTTCTCGGCCTTCCGCGTGTAGGCGGCCCAGTCGGCGCGGTACTTGCGGGCCTTGATCCAGGCGGCGCGGTAGCCGGCAACGTTGCCCATGCGGGTGGAGGGGGCCCTCCCCTTCTCGCCGTAGACCCGCTTGGGGTTCTCGCCGCAGGCCATTTTGAGCCCGTAGGGGGCGCCGGGGAACTTCATCCCGTAGACGCCGAGGGCGGGGACGTTCTTCACCGTCACGCTGCGGCCGCCGAAGAGGTTGCCCGAGCCGGGGAGGATCTGCTGGGTGGTCACGCCGCCGGCGAGAGCCAGCGGAAACTGCGGGTCCTGCGGCCAGACGGAGTGCTCGGCCCAGACCTCGGCAGTGTCCGGATTGGTCAGCTCGTTGCCGTCGGCGTTGGCGTCGACCCCGGGGGAGGCGTAGACGCCCAGATGGGAGTGGGCGTCGATGATCCCCGGGGTGACCCACTTGCCGGTGCCGTCGACGACGGTCACGCCCGCGGGCGCCTGGAGGGAGGCGCCGACCGCGGCGACCTTGCCGCCCTGCATCAGCACCGAGCCGCGCTCGATGCGCTCGCCGGCGGCGGTGAGGATCGTGGCGTTGGTGATCAGGACGGGCTGGGAGGGGAGGGGCTGGTAGGTCGAGGCATAGGGCGCCTCGCCGTCTCGCCTCAACTCGACTTCGCCCTTGAGGCCGCCCTTCTCCCCCCGCGATTTCGCCGCGCCGGCCGCGCCGCTGGCGGCGGAGGAAGAGGGGGCTGGAGCGCTGGCGCAGGCCGCGCCGGCCAGGAGAGCGAAACCGAGGAGGGGCACGAGAGTGCATCGGAGCGTGTCGATCATGGGCCTCCTCGAAGGGGACGTAGGGGTCCGGCGCGGATCGTAGCACGAGGGTTCCCGGGACGCGGGAACCTCGTGACGCCCGTGCTAGCATTTCCCCAGGTGAGCCCGGCTGGCGCCGGTCCGCGCAATCTTTCCTTGGAGATCTCAGAATGTCACTTCCGCTGACCGATCGGGACACCTCTTCCCTGCCGGGGCCCGGCTCGCAGTTCACCAGGGAGAGCATCCTTCGCGACTACCGGATCGCCTTCCAGAGCCGGCAGGCCAGCCTGATCGGCCGCCGGGAGGTGTTCACCGGCAAGGCCAAGTTCGGCATCTTCGGCGACGGCAAGGAGGTGGCCCAGGTGGCGCTCGCGCGGGCCTTCCGTCCGGGCGACTTCCGCTCCGGCTACTACCGCGACCAGACGCTGATGCTGGCCCTCGGCCTGCTCACCCTGGAGCAGTTCTTCGCCCAGCTCTACGCCGATCCCGACGTCGAGCGCGAGCCCTGCTCGGCCGGCCGCTCGATGACGGCGCACTTCTCGACCTGCATGCTGCGGCCCGACGGCGGCTTCCGCGATCTGGTCGACCTGCTGAACTCCTCCTCCGACGTGTCGCCCACCGGCTCCCAGATGCCGCGCCTGGTGGGGCTCGCCTACGCTTCCCGCCTCTACCGCGAGCTCCCCGAGCTGCGGGAAATGATGGGCACGCATTCGAAGAACGGCGACGAGATCGCCTTCGGCACGATCGGCAACGCGAGCTGCGCCGAGGGGATGTTCTGGGAAGCGGTCAACGCCATCGGCGTCCTCCAGGCGCCGGCGATGATCTCGATCTGGGACGACGGCTACGGCATCTCCGTCGCCAACGAGCACCAGATCACCAAGGAGGACCTCACCGCCCTCCTCTCCGGCTTCCGCCGCGAGCCGGGGAGCCGGCAGGGCTACGACCTCTACACCGTCAAGGGCTGGGACTACGCGGGCCTTTGCGAGACCTACCTCAGCGCGGCGCAGATCGTCCGCGGCGAGCACGTGCCGGCCCTCGTCCACGTCGTCGAGATGACCCAGCCGCAGGGGCACTCGACCTCCGGCAGCCATGAGCGCTACAAGTCCAAAGAGCGGCTGGCCTGGGAGACCGAGTTCGATCCCATCCGCAAGATGCGCCAGTGGATGGTCGAGCAGGGGATCGCCACCGTCCAGGAGCTGGACGAAGTCGAGGCGGCGGACCTGCGGACCGTGCGGGAGGCGCAGCGCCGGGCCTGGGAGGAGCTCCGCGCCCCGATCGACGAGGAGAAGCGGACCGTTCTCGCGCTGCTCGGCGAGCTCGCGGGTGAGGCGGGCGAGGGGAAGAACAGCGATTCCGGGGAGATCGGGAAGCTGCGGCAGGAGCTGGAGAAGCAGCCGTCGGCGCAGCGCCGGGACCTCATGGCGGCCCTCCACGGCGCCCTGATCGCGACCGCGGGCGAGGACCTGCCCGCCGCCCGCCGGATCGTCGCCTGGAAGCGCGAGCAGGACCGCGCCAACCAGGACCGCTACAGCTCCGACCTCTACAGCTCCACCGAGCGCGCCGCGGTGAAGATCGCGCCCGTGCCGGCCGTCTACGCGCCGGACGCTCCGCTGGTCAACGGCTTCGAGGTGGTCAACGCCTGTTTCGACGCGGCGCTCTCCCGCCTGCCGAACCTGATCGCCTTCGGCGAGGACGTGGGCAAGATCGGCGACGTCAACCAGGGCTTCGCCGGCCTCCAGGCCAAGTACGGTCCGCTGCGGGTCGCAGACACCGGCATCCGCGAGGCCACCATCATGGGGCAGGCGATCGGCCTCGCCCTGCGCGGCCTGCGGCCGATCGCGGAGATCCAGTATCTCGACTACGTCCTCTACGGTCTCCAGATCCTCTCCGACGACCTCGCCTCCCTGCGCTGGCGCACCAAGGGGCGGCAGATGGCGCCGGTCATCGTGCGCACCCGCGGCCACCGTCTGGAGGGGGTCTGGCACTCGGGTTCGCCGATGGCGGGCTTGCTGAACCTGGTCCGCGGCATGTACGTCTGCGTGCCGCGCAACATGACCCAGGCCTCGGGGTTCTACAACACCCTGCTCGCGGGGGACGACCCGGCGCTGGTCGTCGAGGTGCTGAACGCCTACCGGCTGAAGGAGAAGCTGCCGTCGAACATCGGCGAGCTGCGGGTGGCGCTGGGGGTTCCGGAGGTGCTGCGGGAGGGGAGCGACGTCACGGTGGTGACCTACGGCGCCTGCTGCCGCATCGCGCTGGAGGCGGCGCAGAAGCTCGCCGAGATGGGGATCGAGACGGAGGTGATCGACGTCCAGACCCTGCTGCCGTTCGACCTCCACGGCCGCATCGTGCAGTCGCTCCAGAAGACCAACCGCATCCTCTTCCTGGACGAGGACGTGCCCGGCGGCGGCACCGCCTACATGATGCAGAAGGTCCTCGAGGAGCAGGGGGGCTACCACTGGCTCGACGCCGAGCCGCGCACCCTGGCCGCCAAGGAGCACCGCCCCTCCTACGGCTCGGATGGCGACTACTACTCGAAGCCCAACCGGGAGTCGATCTTCGAGGCGGTCTACGAGCTGATGCACGAGGCCGACCCGAAGTCGTTCCCGATCTTTTATCGGTAGGCGCCCATGTGGAAGAAGGATGTAGGGGCGACCTGCGGTCGCCCTAAACATCGCTTTATCCTCTACTTCCGCCGCCGCCTTCGCCGCCGGCGCCGCTTTCCGGTCCCGGGCGTGGTTTCGCCGTTCCCCGCCGCCTCTCCCTCGGCGCCGGCCTCGACTTCCGGTCCCTCCCCATCCTCGAAGTCGTCGTCTTCGTCGTCGTCCTCCTCGTCGAAGGGTCCGGCGGGGGCTTCAACGAACTCGGGTCCTTCGAAGACGGCGGGCAGGAAGGTTTCGCCCGGCGCGCTCGCCCGCGGCGCCGCGGGCTCATGACCGCCATCACTGCCATTGCCGCCGTTCCCCTCATTGCCGTTCTCGCCGGGAGCGCCCTTCTTGCCCTTCCGCTTGCGTCCGCCCCGGCGTCTCCGGCGGCGCTTGGCGGCGTTGCCCGCCTCTCCCGCCTCGCCGGCTTCGCCGCTGGCGGTCTGGCCCTCCTCGTCGTGCTCTTCGCCCTCGACGAAGTCCTCGTCCTCCTCGTCGTCCTCGAGCGAGGCGAGGTCCCAGGCCTGGAAGGTGATCGGGGCCTGCTTGGGCTTTGGAGGCGCCACGGGCTTCTCCCGCTTCTGCCACTCGATCTTCTCGTCCGGACGGTGGAGGCCCGCCGTGGCGATGACCTCGATCTCGATGTCGAATTCGCTTTCGAGGTCGGCGAGCTCGCGGCGGTAGTGGTTCTGCAGGGCGTCGGCGAGCTCGGGGTGGAGCCCGATGCGGGCCCCCTGGATCGAGCCGGTCGCGGCGCGCGCCTCGACCCGGCGCAGCAGCGAGAGGCAGACCATCTCCTCGCTGGCGAGCCGCCCGACGCCGTTGCAGGTCGGGCAGGGCCGGTGTGTGCGGAGCTGGAGCGCCTGCTGGATGCGCTGGCGGTTGATCTCCAGCAGGCCATTGGGGGAGACGCGGCCCACCGTCGAGCGCGCCTTGTCCACCTTCATGGCGTCCTTGAGGACCTTCTCGACCTTGCGCTGCCCCTTCGCGGAGCGCATGTCGATGAAGTCCACCACCACGATGCCGCCGATGTCGCGCAGCCGGAGCTGGCGGGCTACCTCCGCGGCGGCCTCGACGTTGGTGTTGAGGGCCGTCTCCTCCTGGGTGGCGGCGCGCGTCGAGCGGCCGGAGTTGACGTCGATCGCGGTCAGCGCCTCGGTGCCGTCGATGACGATCGAGCCGCCGCTCGGCAGCTCCACCCGGCGCTCGTAGATGCGGTCGATCTGCGGCTCGAGGTCGTAGCGGCTGAACAGGGGGACCCGCTCGGCGTAGCGGATCAGGCGGGTCTTCGAGCGCGGCATGAAGGCCTCGATGTAGGCCTTGGCCTTCTGGAACGCCTCGTCGTCGTCGACCAGCACCTCCTCGATGCTGCTGTCCAGGTAGTCGCGCAGCGCCTGGAGGATCAGGTCCTGGTCGGTGTAGAGCAGGCGGGTCCCCTTGCCCTGCATCGCCGCCGTCTGCACCCGCTTCCACAGCCGCAGCAGGGCCGAGAGGTCGCGGTTGAGCGTGATCTTCGTCTGCCCCAGGGCATTGGTGCGCAGGATGATGCCGCACCCGTCGGGCAGGTCGAGGCCGTTGGCGAGCCCCTTGAGCTTCTTGCGCGTGTCTTCGTCCTCGACCTTGCGCGAGACGCCGCGGGTGTCGTCGAAGGGGGTCAGCACGAGATAGCGGCCGGCCAGCGAGAGGCCGGTGGTGAGCGCCGCGCCCTTGGTCCCCATCGGGTCCTTCTCGACCTGGATGACGATCGGCTTGTTCTTCTCCAGGACCTCCTCGATGCGGGGGTGGGGGTTCGACGGCTGGCGGTACCAGGCGTCGGGGACGACGTCCTGGATCGCCAGGAAGCCGTGGCGCTCGGCGCCGTAGTCGATGAAGGCGGCATTCAGGCTGGGCTGGATGCTGGCGATGACGCCGCGGTAGATGTTGCCGCGGGTCAGGCCCGCTTCGGCGACGTCCACTTTGTAGTTCTCCAGGACGTTGCCCTGGACGATGGCGACACGCAACTCCTCCGGACGCTGCGCGTTGATCAGCATTCTGCGACTCAAAGTGTCTCCGTTTGACTAGAGGATTGGACTGGACATAGGGAAAGGAAGGGGCGGGGGGAGGTCGGAAGGTGGCATTTCGCAGGCGTATTTTGACCCACCCACGCCGTTCCCGCAACTGCGCGGCTCCCGGCAGGGCTCCGGCCGGCCCCTGGACAACCGGTCCTGCTAGACTGCAAAGGCCTCCGGGCGGGGGAGAATGGGGGGGCCGAGACGATGAAATCCTACGACGTGGTCATCCTGGGCGGGGCCTTCAGCGGCGCCGCGGCGGCCGTCCTGCTCCGGCGGGACCGGCCGGATCTCTCCGTGCTGGTGATCGAGCGGCAAGAGGCGTTCGACGCCAAGGTGGGGGAGGCGACCACGGAGATGTCCGGCATGTTCCTCACCCGCCGGCTTGCCCTCTGGGAGCATCTGGAGCGCGAGCACCTGCCCAAGGAAGGGCTGCGCTACTGGTTCCACAACGAGAAGGTGCGCGGCCACGCCGGCGCCAGCGAGTCCGGCGCCTTCCAGCGCAGCACCGTCCCCTCCTTCCAGCTCCGCCGCGACGTGCTCGACGAGCACCTGCTGGCGACCGCCGCGGCCGAGGGGGCGGAGGTCGCCCGGCCCGCCCGGGTGAACGAGGTCGAGCTGGGGGACTTCGACCATCGGGTCACCTTCGAGCGGGCCGGCCGGAACGGCGAGACGGAGACGGTCGGTTGCCGCTGGGTGCTCGACGCCACCGGGCGGGCCACCTTCCTCGGCAAGCGCCTGGGGCTGATCGAGCGCAACGCCGAGCACCCCACGGCGGCGGTCTGGTGCCGCTGGGAGGGGGTGCGCCACCTGGACGACGTCGCCGCCCGCGGGCCGCTCAAGTTCGCCCGCGGCAACGTCGCCTCCCGCCGGCTCGCCACCAACCACTACATGGGGTTCGGCTACTGGGTCTGGTTCATCCCCCTGGGCAACGGCGAGACCAGCATCGGGGTGGTCTTCGACACCCGCCTGGTGCAGCTCGACCGGGGGAGCCGCCTGGAGCCGGAGTACCGGGCCTTCCTGCAGGCGATCCCCGCCGCCGCGGAGCTGCTCGAGGGGGCGGCGATGAAGGCCGAGGACCTGCGCACCTTCTCAAACCTCGCCTACGTCACCCGGCAGTACATGGGCAACGGCTGGGCCTTGCTGGGCGACGCGGCGGCCTTCCTCGACCCCTACTACTCGCCGGGGCTGGACCACGCGGCGTTCTCGGTGGAGGCGACGGTCGAGATCGTCAAGGCCCAGGCCTCAGGCGAAGACGTCGCCGCCCGCATCGCCACTCACAACGAGACCTTCCTGCGCTCCTACCACCGCTTCTTCCGGGCGATCTACCAGGACAAGTATTTTTACATGGGGGAGCACGACCTGCTGTCGGCGTCGTTCCTCATCGATACGGCGCAGTACTACATCTTCGTGGTGATCCCCGCTTACCGCTTCTTCGGGAAGTTCCAGTGGATGCCCGTGCTGGGCCCCAAGCCGGCGTTCCTCAGCTACCACATGATGCGGATCTACAACCGGCGCTTCAAGACGATCGCGCTCGCCCGCCGCGCGGCGGGGGAGGCCGGGAGGCGCAACGACGGCCGGCGGATCAAGGCGCTCTACGACCTCCAGCTCGGCCCCTTCCGCATGGCCGCCCGCGGCCTCAAGCTCTGGGGGCTCGCCGAGCTGGACCACCTGCGGCTGGCGGCGAAGCGGCTGTTCGCGGGGCGGCGGGGGGTAAGGGAAGAGGTGCCGATCAAAGAGAGCTAGAAACAAGGGACCCAAGGGACAGCAGGGACAACAGGAGGGGCGGTTTTCCTGCTGTCCCTCCTGTCCCTGAAGTCCCTTTCGTCCCTTGTTCTCTGTTGTTCTGTTCCCCCCCTCAGAACAGCCCCAGCTCCAGCCGCGCCGCCTCGCTCATCATGTTCTGATCCCACTGGGGATCGAAGACGACCTCGACGTCGGCCCGCTCCACCTCGGGGAGGTTCTCGATCCGGTCCTTGACCTCCTTGGCCAGGATCGGGCCCATGCCGCAGCCGGGAGCGGTGAGGGTCATCTTAATGTCCACCCGGCGCCCCTCCTCCAGGACCTCGCAGTTGTAGATCAGGCCGAGATCGACGATGTTGATCGGGATCTCCGGATCGTAGCAGGTGCGCAGGCGCGCCCAGACGCGGTCCTCGAGGGTCCCCTCCGCCGGCTCGGCGAGGAGCTCGCCGGGCGTCTTGCCCAGGGCGTCGGCATCCTGGGAGTCGATGCGGAACAGATAGCCGCGCTCGGTCGCCACGGTGAAGGAGCCGCCGAGCGCCTGGGTGATGCGGACCCGGGTGCCGATCGAGAGACGGGACGGCGTCCCCTCCGGAATCTGGACGGCGGGGCACTCCCGCCGGATGTAGGAGTATTCAGGGGCTTGCATGGGATTCAGCATACAGGGGGTTGACGGGGCTGGTAAGCTTACGGCGTGCAGCACCTAGTAACGTCAGTAACGTCGTTGACGGCCCGCGTCTTCCCCCGGCTCCTCTTCATCGCCCTGTTCCTCGTGCCCGGGCTTTTGGGCGCGGCGGTCCTTCCCGGCTGGCAGCGGGCGGATATCCCGGCGACCGGCTCCTACTACTGGCGCTACGTCCCGCAGACGCTCGACGCCAGCCGGCCGGCGCCCCTCGTCCTCTTCCTCCATGGCTCGGGGGGCACTCCGGACGACTACAAGAACTTCGTCGCCACCGCCGCCGAGAAGGCCGGCTGCGTGGTGGCGCTGCCGAAGTCCTCGTCCAACAGCGGCTGGGGGATCGGCAACGACGAGCAGAGCGTGGCGGAGACCCTCCGCTTGGTGCGCGCGGAGCTCGCCGTGGATCCGCTGCGGGTCTCCCTGGCGGGTCATTCGGCCGGCGGGGCCTACGCCTACCTGCTGGCCTACGCCGGCTCCGCCTACAGCGCGGTGTTCACCCTTTCGGCCCCCTTCTACGCGGTGATCGCCCTGGCCGACTCCTCCTACAAGCCGCCGATCCACATGTACTACGGCACCACGGACCCCAACTATGCCGGCGCCCGCCCGAGCCTCGAGTCGCAATGGGGCCGGCTCGGCGTCGCCTGGGAGGAGGACGTGCAGGCGGGCTTCGGCCACAACACCTGGCCCACCTCGTCGCTGGCCAACGGCTTCCTCTTCCTGGTCGGGAAGAGCCGTCCCGATCCGGCCCTGGCCTGCGCGCCCACCGCCACCCGCCTCTGCCTGCAGAAGGGGCGCTTCCGCGTCGAGGCCTCCTGGGACGCCAGCGCCTCCTCGGGCGCCGGCCAGGCCGTGCCCAACGCCTCGGCGGACTCGGGGCTCTTCTGGTTCTTCAGCCCCGACAACTGGGAGCTGATGGTCAAGGTGCTCGACGGCTGCGCCTTGAACGGCCACTACTGGGTCTTCGCCGCCGGCACCACCAACGTCCACTACGTCCTCACGGTGACCGACACCCTGACCGGGAGTGTGGCGCGCTACGAGAACCCCGCCGGGCGGGCGGCCGCCGCGACCACCGACGTCGACGCCTTCCAGACCTGCCCCTGAGCCACGATACCGGATGAAATTCCGGGTATACTTCCCGCGAGCCCGGACAGCCCGCCAGACGTTCTCCCGGAGTCGAGACTCGGGAACCGCGTAGGGCGCATCTTCGAAAGGAGTCTCCGCGAGGGCTGGAGCCCGCCTCCAGGTCTCCGTGGCGCTGTATGGAACCGGTCGGCAACCAGGCCCCCAGTTGGGATGAATGCGTCGAGATCCTCGAGCGGCTGCCCTCGATGCCGCCCGACACCCGCGTCGAGGCCCTCGAGCGTCTCGTCCGCAACCCCAGTCCCGGCATCCGCGAGCAGGCGCTGCGCATCGGCGCCTCCGTCCTCCCCGACTCCCGCCTCACCGAGTACCTGCGCGATCCCGCGGACGCTGCGCTGCGCAGCGCCGGCTCCGAGATCCTGCGCCTGCGCGGCATCCGCAGCCTTCCGGTGGTGGTCGGTCTGCTCCGCGACGCCGATGCGGACGTGGTGCTGCAGGCGGTGCTCATCCTCGGCCGGCTGCGCGATCCCAGGGCGCTCGAGCCGCTGCACGCCGCGCTGGGCCACCCCGACACCAACGTCCAGCAGGAGGCGATCCTCGCCATCGGCCCGATGGGCGACGCGCGGTCGATCCCCCACCTGCTCCCCTTCCTGAACGCCGACCTCTGGGTGCAGATGGCCGCCGTGCAGGCGCTGGGCGATCTGCGGGCGCCCGAGGCGGTGCCCCCTCTGGCCGGCCGGCTGACCGATCCCCTGGTCGGCTCGCTCGCCGCCGAGGCCCTGGCGCGGATCGGCGGCGAGCCCGCCTTCCACGCCCTGGCCGCGCACTGGCCGGCGGGGGGCGTCGAGATCGACGACGAGACGATGCTGGGCCTGCTCGCCCACATGATCGAAGGGCTCCCCCGTCCCGAGGAGATCGCCGTGCCGGCGGGGTTCCGCGAGGCGCTGTCGGCGCGGCTCCACGACCGCTCCGCCGAGGTGCGCACGGCCGCCGCCCGGTGCCTGCTGGCGCTGGGGCCCAGCCCCTGGGATACCGAGGCGATCGGCGTGCTGGCGAGCTCCCGGCCCGCGGCGTCCGTCCGCCCGTCGGCCCTGGCGCGGCGGCGGGACCTGATCGCTCCGCTGCTCGGCTCGCTCGGCGACCCCGGCACCTTCGGCACTCTTGGCGGCCCCGGCGCCCTGGGGAACGCCGGAGAGCCGCGGGCCTGGGGCTTCCAGCTCGCCGCGGGCTTCCCCGAAGAGGTCCCGGCCGACGTGTTCCTCGCCGCTCTCGGCGGGACGGCGGAGCGCCCCGAGCTGCTGCCCGCCCTGCTGCAGGCGCTGGAGAAGGTCCGTCTCCCCGGCCTTGGGCGTGCCCTGCTCGATCTCTATCTCCGGCTTCCCGCCGGCTCGCGCGAGCCCCTGGGACCGGCCCTCGAGATCCACCGGGACGAGGTGCGCTCGACCCTCGCTGCCCGCCCGGACGTCGACCCGGCGAACCGGCTGGTCCTCGCGGCGCTGCTGGGTCATCCGATCGACGAGGTGGTGGAGGCGATCCTGGACCTCGATCCGCCGCACCGTCCGGGGGTGATCTCCCGGCTGATGCGGATCGAGGGGTTCGCGGCCCTGCTCCCCTGGGACGACTGGCTGGAGGAGGCCCCTGAGCTCTACTCCTCCCTGGCCGCGGAGGCCGCCGTGCGCTGCGGCCTGAACGAGCTGCTTCCCGCCCTGCGCGCCCGGGTGGCTACCGCCCCCTCCACGCCGCTGATCCGCGCTCTCGGCGCCCTGGGGGACCGCGAGGCCGTCCCCGTGCTGGCGCGCTGTCTCGAAGAGCGGGAGGACCTGCGGCCGGCCCTGCTGGAGAGCCTGGGCCGGATCGGCGGGCCGCAAGCGCGCGCCGTGCTCCTGTCCGCCGTCCTCTCCCTCGGCGCCGGCGCGGAGGGGCGCACCGCCTACAAGGCGCTCGCGGCCTGCGCCGGACCCGGGGACGACAGGGTGTTCCGCGCCGCCGCCGGGCATCCCGACTGGCAGGTGAGGATGGCGGCCGCCGAGGTGCTCGGCCGCTTCCTCCTTCCCGAGAACACGATCGCCCTGGCGAGACTCGCCGCCGACTCCGTGCCGGCGGTGGCCCACCGGGCGCTCGCGGCGCTCGGGAACTGAGGTTTCGCAGGGCAGGCTGCTTCGGGTGCGATAAAGTCCCCCCTCGTGCGCAAGACCACCCTGATCACCACCGGCGGCACCATCGAGAAGACCTACGACGAGCAGACGGGGGCGCTCGCCAACCGGCGCTCCATCGTGCGGCGGATGCTCTCCGAGCTGCGGCTCGAGGAGACGGAGGTCAACGTCTTCGAGGTGATGAGCAAGGACAGCCTGGAGATGACCGAGGCCGACCGCCTCCGCATCCTGGAGGCCGTGCGGGCGACCGGCGCCTGCGAGGAGGAGGCGACGGCCGGCATCGTGGTGCTCCACGGCACGGACACCCTCTGCCTCACCGGCCAGTACCTCTACGACCACCTGGAGCGCCCCTGCGTCCCCGTCATCCTGACCGGCGCCATGCGGCCGTTCGAGATGAAGCAGTCCGACGCCCTGCAGAACCTCACCGAGGCGATCTTCGCCGCCGGCACCCTGCCGCCCGGCGTCTACTGCGTGGCCCACGGCCGGGTGCTGCCGTTCCCCGGCGTGCGCAAGGACCCCGAGCGCGGCACGTTCGTGAAGAGCTGACGATCAGTTTCTGAGCCGCAGCAGCTCCTGGGGGGGCTCGCCGAGGAACAGGTCCGTGTGCAGCGGCGTCCCCGGCGCCACCGCGTACGGCTCGAAGTCGGTGACGCCGGCCCCCCGCAGCACCTCCTCGTCGATGTAGAAGTTTCCCGTCGACTCGCGGCTGCTCCGGGTGAGGATGACGTGGGCGGCGTCGGCCATGATCTCCGGCTTGCGGCACTTCTCGGGCGGGGTGATCCCTCCCAGCATGGCGAGAGCCGCGGTGGCGATCACCGTGCGCGGCCAGAGGGCGTCGACGGCGATCCCGTCCGGCTTGAACTCCGCGGCCATGCCGAGAACGCACATACTCATCCCGTACTTCGAGATCGTGTAGGCGGTGTGCCGCTCGAACCACCGGGGGTCGAGGTTGATCGGCGGCGAGAGGGTGAGGATGTGCGGGTTGGCGGCCCGCCGCAGGTGGGGGAGGCAGGCCTGGGAGCAGACGAAGGTGCCGCGGGCGTTGACCCCCCACATCAGGTCGAAGCGCTTCACCGGCGTCTCCAGCGTTCCGGTCAGGTTGATGGCGCTGGCGTTGTTGATCAGGATGTCGATGCCGCCGAAGGTCTCGGCCGTCCGGGCGACCGCCGCCGCGACCTGACCCTCGTCCCGGATGTCCACCTGGAGGGGGAGGGCGCGGCCCCCCGCCGCCTCGATCTCCCGCGCCGTCTCGTGGATGGTGCCCGGCAGCTTCGGATGCGGTTCCGCCGTCTTGGCCACCACGGCGATGCTGGCGCCGTCGGCCGCGGCGCGCAGGGCGATCGCCTTGCCGATGCCCCGGCTGGCGCCGGTGATGAACAGGGTCTTGCCCATGAGATCTGCCATGGCTCTCCTTGAGGTTCCTACAACGCCGACGTGCCGGGAGGCACGAGCTCGTCGATCTTCGCCGCCTCCTCGTCCGTGAGCTGGACGTTCAGCGCCTCCAGGCTGTCCTCGAGCTGCTCCATGGTGCGCGGGCCGATGATCACCGAGGTGACCGCCGGGTGGCGTAGCGCCCAGGCGTTGGCCAAGCGGGCGAGGGGGACCCCCTTCGCCTCGGCCATCGGCAGCAGCTTCTCGACGATGTCCAGCCGGCGCTGGAACTTCGGGTTCTCGACGTCGCCGATCCATTTCTCGGCCCGCTGGCTGTCGCGCGGGTTGCCGGCGTCGCGCCGGTACTTGCCGGAGAGCCAGCCCCCTTCGAGCGGGCTCCAGACGATGTTGGCGATGCCCAGCTTGAGCGCCATCGGGAAGTGCTCGAGCTCCATCGTCCGCCGCAGGATGCTGTAGGGGGGCTGCAGGGAGACGAACCGCTCCCAGCCATGCCGCTCGCTGATCCACAGGGTCTCGACGATCTCCCAGGCCGCGAAGCGCTTCTCCCACAGAGCCGCCCCCTCGAAGTGGTTGGTCGACAGCCCCAGGTAGCGCACCTTGCCCTGGCGCACCAGGTCGTTGAGGGCCGAGAGGGTCTCCTCCAGGGGCGTCGTCGGGTCGGGGCGGTGGATCTGGTAGAGGTCGATGACGTCGGTGCCGAGGCGGCGCAGGCTGTTCTCGACCTGCTCCTGGATCGCCTTGCGGGAGAGCCCGCGCTGGTTGGCGCCCGGCCCCACCGGGGCCCACACCTTGGTGGCGAGCACCGTCCCCTCGCGCCGGTCCTTGAGCGCCTTGCCGACGATCACCTCCGACTCCCCCTCGGAGTAGCCGTTGGCGGTATCGATGAAGTTGATGCCGGCGTCCAGCGCCCGATGGATGATGCGGATGCTCTCCTCATGGTCCGGGTTGCCCCAGCTCCCGAACATCATCGCCCCCAGGCAGAGAGGGGAGACCTTGAGGCCGGTCTTGCCGAGATTCCGAGTTTCCATGCTTCACCCCCGTTCAAAAACCCTTCCGGGAGGGACGCTATCACGGCGTCCTGGGATTGAAATCCCGGTCCTCTACGCCTCAGCGCTCTATTCGTTCCGCTCGGCCGGCAAGGATGATATTTTAGAAACGTTCCGATCCCGATCGACATCTGGTGTGAGACGTAGCGGGAGGAGTCGCCCCGGTCGAACCACGAAAGAGGAGTCGCATGCAACGACTGCGTCCAGCCATTCTTGCCACTCTCCGGGCCTGTCTGTTCCTGGCGCTGCTCGGCGCCCGCGCGGCGGCGGCGGATTCCCCGCCGGTCTTTCCCCCTGTCACGGACGAGGAGCGCGCCATCACCTCGGTGCCGGGGGAGCCGAACGCCCCCGCGGTGGTGCTGTTCAAGCGGGGTGAGTTCCTGATGGCGGGCTACGGCCGCTTCATCGGCAGCTTCACCTCCCATCTGAAGGTGCAGGCGCGGGTGAAGATCCTCACCGAAGCCGGCAAGAGCAACGGCGAGCTCGCGGTCCTCCACAGCGATTCTTTCCGTCTCCAGGGCTTCTCCGGGCGTACCGTCCTGCCGGACGGCCGGATCCTGCCGGTGCCCGCGAACGCCAAGTTCCAGCGCCGGACCTCGGAATCCTCGAAGACCTTCATCACCTCGGTGGCCTTTCCCGCGGTCCAGGTCGGCGCCATCCTCGACTACCGGTACGAGGTCGAGTTTTCGTCTCCCCTGGTGCTCGAGCCCTGGTACCTCTCCGAGGAGCTGCCGGTACGCCGCGCCGAGATCGTCTACAAGACGGACAAGCACTGGAGCACTCTGGTCTGGAGCCGCTCTCCGCTCGGAGGGAAGATCCGGCAGGAGCAGCAGGACGGCTTCGCCGGCCACGAGCTGCGGGCGTGGGCGGAGAACCTGCCGGCGGTTCCGCGGGTCCCCTACGGCCCTCCCTTCGCCGACCTGGCGAGCCAGATCCTGGTGCTGCCGGCCGCTTATGCCGACGGGTCTGAAAAGCTGCTGGCCGACTGGTTTTCGACCACCTGGCTGGCGAACCGTATCTACGGCGAGGTCTCGGAGCACGGCCTCGGCGTGGAGGGGCCGGGGCGCAAGATCGCCGGCACCGGCACCCCCCGCCAGCAGGTGGAAGCCCTCTACCGCTACGTCCGCGACGAGATCCGGACGAAGCCGGGGACCAGCGTCTTCGTCGATCGGGAGACGCGGCTGCGAAAGATCTTCGACGGTCGCGCCGGAACGAGCGCCGAGAAGGCCCTGGTGCTGCGCGCGATGCTCCAGGCGGTCGGCATCAAGTCCGACCTGGTCTGGGCCGCCGACCGCGGCCGCGGCGCCATCGATCCCGCGCTGCCGAACCCGAACTGGTTCGATACCGTGCTGGTGGCGGTGGCGCTCGACCACCAGCCCGTGTTTCTCGATCCCTCCGATCCCGCGCTCGCCTTCGGGCAGCTCCGGCCGGGCTACGAGGGGGCTCCGGCGCTGGTCTGCGAAGGGGCGCAGAGGATCGTGCTTCCCGCCACCCCCTACGACCAGAACCTGCGGCGGGCGGAGATCGACCTCGCGCTGGACGAGAAGGGGCGCCTCTCCGGCGCCGGGACGCTGCAACTGACCGGTCTCCGCGCCGTGGAGAGGCTCCACTGGCGGGACGACGAGGCGACGACTCTCCAGGCCTGGAAGGACTGGCTCGGCGAGCGCTGGCGGGAGTTCCGGATCGCGGAGGTCAAGGCGGTCGAAGTCCCGGACGAACGCAAGGTCACCGTCACCTGGTCGGTGGTCGAGCGCGAGGAGGAGGTGCTGGGCGACGAGGCCACGATGGCGCCGAGCGCGCCCCTCGGCCCCGTGGAGCAGCCGTTCGTGCAGACGGCGGCCGAGCGGAAGCTCGACGTGATCTTCGGCTACCCGAGCCGCGACGAGGTCAAGCTGCGCCTGCGCTGGCCGGAGGGATGGCGCCTCGAGCAGCGTCCCCAGCCGGCGGCCCTCGATGGGTCCTGCGGCGCGCTGTCCACGGCGCTGGTGCTGAACGAACCGGGGCGCACGCTCGTCTACTGGCGCCGGTTCGACCTCACCCGCCGGCGGCTCGGGAGCAAGGAGGAGTACGAAGCCGTGCGCGGCCTGTTCGGCGAGGCGGCGAAGAACGACGCCCAGAAGCTGACGCTGGTCCGGCGCTGATAATAATTTGAGAAACGTTCCGAGCCGGATCGACATCTGGTGTGAGACGTGGTGGGAGCGTGGTATCCCGTCCAGCCACGATAGGAGGAATCGCATGAAGAGATCGCTTCCAGCCCTGCTGTCCATCCTTGGGGCCTGCCTGGTGCTGACGCTGCTGAGCGCCTCCCGCGCGGCGGCGGACGATTTCCCTCCCGTCACCGACCAGGAGCGGGCCATCACCTCGGTGCCGGGCGAGCCCAACGCTCCGGCGGTGGTGCTGTTCAAGCGGGGTGAGTTCCTGATGGCGGGCTACGGCCTGAGGACGGGGAGCCTGTCGTCGGTCCTGCGTATCCAGGTCCGTCTGAAGATCCTCACCGAGGAGGGGAAGAGCAACGGCGAGGTGTCGATCGCCCACAGCGACTTCGAGCGGCTCAAGGGGTTCAAGGCCCGCACCGTGCTGCCGGACGGCCGGATCCTGCCGGTCTCCTCCGACGCCAAGTTCGTGCGCAAGACGTCGCGCTCCCGCAAGACGTTCACCACCGCCCTGGCCTTTCCCGCGGTGCAGGTGGGGGCGATCCTCGATTACCAGTACGAGCTCTGGTTCGACTCGATCTTCTATCTCGAGCCCTGGTACTTCGCCGAGGAGGTCCCCGTCCGCTACTCCGAGATCGTCTTCAAGACGGCGCCGGAGGTGGCGGCGTCGGCCTGGAGCCGCGGGCCCGCGACGGTGAAGATCCAGCGCCAGACCGACAAGAACCTCAGCGGCTACGTCACCAGGGCCTGGGCGGAGAACATCCCCTCGGTCCCCGACGACGTCTACGGCCCGCCGTACAAGGACCTCGCGGCGCAGATGCTGCTGCTGCCGACCGCGATCAAGGGCCGGAACGCCGAAACGCTGCTCGAGAGCTGGCCGAAGACCTGCGAGCTGGTCGGCCGGTACAGCTACGACCCGGTGCGCAGCCGGGACGGCGGCGTCGCCCGGCAGGCGCGCGAGATCGCCGGCTCCGGCTCCCCCCGCGAGAAGGCGGCGGTCCTCTACCGCTTCGTCCGCGACCAGATCGAGACCGAGCCGTTCCTCGGCGTGCTGATCTCGCCGGACGCCTCGCTCGGCAAGCGCCTCTCCGAGCGCAAGGCGGGCCGGGCCGAGAAGGCTCTCCTGCTGCGGGCGATGCTCGACGCGGTGAAGGTCGACTCCCGCCTGGTCTGGGCCGCGGACCGCGACCGCGGCGCGATCGACGTCACGCTGCCGAACCCGGCCTGGTTCGACACCGCGTTCGTCCTCGTCGAGCTGGACGGCAAGAAGGTCTACCTCGATCCTTCCGACCGTGCCCTCGGCTTCGGCCGGCTGCGCGCCGGCTACGAAGGGACTCCGGCGCTGATCTACGATCCGAAGAAGCCCGAGGTGATCGTGCTGCCGGTGACGCCGTCCGACCAGAACCTGCGGCGCGCCGAGCTCGACCTGGCGCTGGACGAGAAGGGCCGCCTCGGCGGCACCGGCACGCTGCGGCTGACCGGCCACCGCGCCTGGGAGAAGATCGACTGGCAGCCGGACGCGGCGAAGGCGGCGCAGGCTTGGAAGGAGTGGCTGGAGAAGCGCTTCCGCGATTATCAGATCTCGGACGTCCAGGCGGTCGAGTCCGCGGACGAGGGCAAGGTCACCGTCAGCTGGAAGCTGGCCCAGCGCGCGGACGAGGCGCTGGGCGACGAGGCCACGCTGGTGCCGAGCGCGCCGCTGGGGCCGCACGCCCAGCCCCTGGTCCAGCCGGCCTCCGTCCGGCGGAGCGGCGTCTACTTCGACTACCCCGACCGCGAGGAGGTCGAGCTGCGCCTGCGCTGGCCCGAGGGGTGGAAGGTCGAGGGGATGCCGCAGGAGAAGAACGTGGCCAGCTCCATCGGCGTCCTGAGCGCGTCGGTCGAGGTGAAGCCGGGCGAGCGCTCGCTCGTTTACACGCGGCGGCTGGAGGTCACCCGCCGGGCTCTGGAGACCACGCAACAATACGAGGCCATCCGTTCGCTGTTCAGCGACGTGGAGAAGAGCGATGCGCAGAAGCTCCTGCTGGCCCGCCGCTAGCCTCCTGGCCCTCCTGGCCGCGGCCCCGCTCACGGCCGCCACCGTGCTCGAGAAGTCGATCGACGTCGAGATCCGGTCGGCCGGCGTGGCCGAGCGGATCCACCTGCGGGTGCGGCTCGACAATCCGCGCGACCTCTCCAACTGGTCCCCCTATCCGATCCCCCTCGACGAGAACCGCGAGATCGGAGACCTCGCGGGCTCGGTCACCCGGCCGGACGGCAAGACGCTCAAGGTCTCCCGCCGCGACCTCGACACCCACCAGGTGGCGGGGGAGGGCAGTCTCCACTCCTCCCTCGTCATCCGCACGGTCGCCTTCCCGGCCGTCCCGGTGGGCTCGGTGCTGACTCTCGACTACGAGGTGCACGAGCGCCCCTACTTCCCGGCCGGGCAGATCGCCCTCGGCTCGTCGGAGCCGATCGATTCGCTCCGCATCACGGTCCACGGCGCCGCTATCGCCGGCACCGCCGGCACCGCCGGCTCCGGCTGGCGCTACCGCGTCGACGGATCGATGCCGGGGCTCACCGTCCAGGAGATCCCCGGCGGGGTGACGGTGACCGGCTCGAAGCTGCCGGGCCTCAACGCCCCCGAGAAGGCCCCGGGCCTCGCCACCCAGGGCGCCATGTTGCGCTACGCCTGGGGGGACGCGGCGAGCTGGGAGGCGGTGGGCCGGTGGTACGAGGGGCTCCTCACCCCGGTCCCGCGCGGCGCCGAGGCGGTGCGGAGCAAGGCGCGCGAGCTCACGGCCGGTATCAGCGCCGGAGCCGGAGCCGGCGACAAGCGGCGCCGGATCGAGGCGCTCGCCGGCTTCGCCCGCCGCCAGGTGCGCTACGTGGCGGTCGAGGTGGGCATCGGCGGCTACCGTCCGCACTCGCCGCAGCAGGTCATGGAACGGCTCTGGGGGGATTGCAAGGACAAGGCGCTGCTGCTCGTCGACCTGCTCAAGGAGGCGGGGATCGAGGCCTATCCGGCGCTGGCGCGGCTCGACCCGGAGGGGCGCGTAGACCGCGACTTCCCCTCGCCCTACCAGTTCAACCACATGATCGTCGCCGTGCCGGCCGCGGGGCTCGGCCTGGAGAAGGACGCGCCGGTCGCCGGCGGCTACCTCTTCCTCGACGCCACCCAGGAGACCGGCGGGCTCGCCTGGCTCCAGCCGGCCGTGCAGGACCAGGAGGTCCTGGTGGTGCGCGGCGGCCGGGGTGAGCTGGTCCGCACCCCCGTGCGCAACACCCAGGAGGGGCGGCGGCTGGACGTCGCTCTCGCCCTGGCGCCGGGGGGAGAGGCGAGCGGCACCGCCCGGCTGGAGTTCTCAGGGGAGAGCGGCGCGGCCTTCCTCCATCTCCATGGCGGCGTCAATCCCCAGGAAGAGGACCGGGTGATCCGCCGGGTCTTCGCCGCCCTCCTCCCGGCCGGCGCCACGCTCTCGGATCTTCACTGGCAGTCGGTGGACGGCGGCGTGCCCGAGGTGAAGCTGGAGGCCCGGGTCAGCATCCCGTCGCTGGGGTCCGCCGGCGAGGGGAGCCTCCCCCCGCTGCCGTTGCCTTCGATGGCCGAGCTCCCCCTCCTCGGGGCTGCTCGACGGCCGCGCCCTGCCGGTGGTGACGACCCCCTTCGCCAGCCGCGTCACCTGGCGCCTGACCCTCCCCCGTGACGCCTGCAAGACCGAGGGGCAGGACGTGACGGTCCAGAACGACCTGGGGACCTTCCGCCAGACCGTCGCCGTTCACGGCCGCGAGCTGACGCTCGAGCGCGGCAGCGAGCTGCGCCAGCGCTGGATCGAGCCCGCCGCCTTTCCCGCCCTGAAGGAGATCTCGCTCGCGGAGTCGCGGACCAGCCGGCGCCGGCTGCGGGTGAGCTGCGGCTAGGAAGCTTTATCCGCTCACCAGGGGCGCCGAGGCGACCAGGTCGCGCAGGATCTCCGACTGTACCGGCTTGACCAGATGTTGATCGAAACCCGCCTCCTTGCTCTGGAGGCGGTCGCTTTCGTGCCCGTACCCCGTCACGGCGACGAGCATCACGTCGCGGTATCCGGCCAGAGACTCGGGCAGAGAGCGGATCTGGCGCGCCACCTCGTACCCGTTCATGCCCGGCAGGCCGATGTCGAGCAGGACGATGTCGGGTTGGAACTCCTGGAACCGGGAGAGGGCCTCGCACCCATCGTACGCGCTCTGGACCTCATGCCCCCAGAGTTGGAGCAGGAGCTCGAGGGTCTCCGCGGCGTCCCGGTTGTCGTCCACCACGAGCACGCGGCGGGAGCTCCCGGCCCGGCGCTCCTGCCGTTGAGCCGGCCGGGACGGGGCCGGAGGCGGAACCTCGAGCAGCGGCAGGCGGATGATGAACTCGCTGCCGAGGCCGGAGCCTTCGCTCGCCGCCTCGACCGAGCCGCCGTGCAGCGTGACCAGCCGGTAGACCAGGGTGAGGCCGATGCCCAGACCGCCCTGCGTGCGGTCCAGCGAGCGGTCCCCCTGCATGAACAGCTCGAAGACTTTCGGCAGCAGATCGGCGGGAATGCCGATGCCCGTATCGCGGATCCGGATCACCGCCTCCTCTCCGTCGCGCTCCACCGTCAGGCGGATGCCGCCCCCCTCCGGCGTGTACTGGGCCGCGTTGTTGAGCAGGTTCATCAGCACCTGCGAGAGCCGGGTCAGGTCACCCTCGATCCGCAGAGGCTCGTCGGAGAGGCGGATCTCCAGGGTGTGCCGGTGGGAGTCGATCAGCGGCTGGCTCGACTCGACCGCTCCGGACACCACCTGGGAGACGTCCAGAGGCTCCCGCTGCAGGGTGATCTTGCCGCTGGCGATCCGGCTCACGTCCAGGAGGTCGTCCACCAGCCGGGTCAGATGCGAGAACCTGCCGGTCGACCACGGTCTTGGCCCACTCCAGCGTGGACTCGCTGACGCCGCTCATCCGCATCACGCCGAGGGCGTTGCGGATGGGCGCCAGCGGGTTGCGCAGCTCGTGGGAGAGCATGGCCAGGAACTCGTTCCGGCGGATGTCCGCCTCCTCGAGCGCCTCGATCCGCTTGCGGTCGCTCAAGTCCCGGGTGACCTTGGCGAAGCCGAGCAGCCGGTGCCGTTCGTCATACAGGGGGGTGATGACGACGTTGGCCCAGAAGCTCGAGCCGTCCTTGCGCAGCCGCCAGCCCTCGTTCTCGAACCGTCCCTGCTCGCGGGCGGCCCGCAGCTCGTACTCCGGCCAGCCGCGCGCGAGGGCGTCGGCCGGATAGAAGATGGAGAAGTGCTTGCCCAGGATCTCCTCGGGCCGGTAGCCCTTGATCAGCTCCGCGCCCTGGTTCCAGCTGGCGATGCGCCCCTCCGGGTCGAGCATGAAGATGGCGTAGTCCTTGACCCCCTCGACCAGCAGCCGGAAGCGCTCCTCGCTCGTGCGCAGCAGCTCCTCCTGGCGGCGGCGCTCGGTCAGGTCGCGGGTGATCTTCGAGAAGCCCTTGATCTCCCCCGTCGGGCCATACAGGGTGGTGATGACGATGTTGGCCCAGAACCTGGAGCCGTCCTTGCGGAGCCGCCAGCCCTCGTCCTCGAACCGCCCTTCCTGGCGGGCCACCCGCAGCTCGTGCTCCGGCCAGCCGCGCGCCAGGGCGTCGGCCGGATAGAAGACGGAGAAGTGCTTGCCCAGGATCTCCTCGGGCCGGTAGCCCTTGATCAGCTCCGCGCCCTTGTTCCAACTGGCGATGTGCCCTTCGGGGTCGAGCATGAAGATGGCATAGTCCTTCACCTCTTCGACGAGGAGCCGGAAGGTCTCCTGGGGCAGAGCGTCGTTCATTTTGGTCATAGAAACCTATACAAAAAGTTTGCCAGGCTGCTTGTCCTCCGACCTCCGGTCAGCATGGCAGAGCGGCCGGCGGGTTTCAAGGCGCCGCACCGGATGGCACCTGATCTGCAACATCCAGGAAAAATGGCAGGAAAGATGCCGAGCCTGACGATCGATCGTCCCCAGGGCGCCGCGGCGCCGGCGCTCGGCCACCGGCAGGCGATGGTGGTGTTCAGCGGGCTGCTGATGGTGATGCTGCTCGCCGCGCTCGACTCGACGATCGTGTCCACCGCCCTGCCGACCATCGTCGGCGACCTCGGCGGGCTCGAGCACCTCGCGTGGGTGGTCACCGGCTACCTGCTGGCGCAGACGATCGTGACGCCGATCTACGGCAAGCTCGGCGATCTCTATGGCCGCAAGATCGTCCTGCAATCGGCCGTCGCCCTGTTCCTCGCCGGCTCGGTCCTCTGCGGCCTGAGCCGGACGATGACGCAGCTCATCCTCTTCCGGGCCCTCCAGGGGCTCGGCGGCGGCGGTCTGATGGTGACCTCGCAGGCGGTGGTCGGCGACATCATCCCGCCGCGCGACCGCGGCCGCTACCAGGGCATCTTCGGCGCGGTGTTCGGCATCGCCAGCATCGCCGGCCCGCTCCTCGGCGGCTACTTCACCACCCATCTCTCCTGGCGCTGGATCTTCTACATCAATCTGCCGCTCGGTTTTGCCGCCCTGGGGGTGCTGGCCGTCACGCTCCCCGCGCGGTCGGAGCGCCGCTCCCACGCGATCGACTACGCCGGCGCCGCGCTGCTCGCGGTCGTGCTGAGCGCGGTCACCCTGTTCGCGGATCTCGGCGGCGGCGCCTATCCCTGGTCGTCGCTGCTGATCCTCGGGCTGATCGCCACCGGCCTCTTCGGGCTCGTGGTGTTCGTCGTGGTCGAGCGGGCGGCGAAGGAGCCGGTCCTGCCGCCGCGGCTCTTCGGCGATCGATCGTTCGCGGTCACCTCGGTCATCGGACTGATCGTGGGCTTCGCGATGTTCGGCTCGATCACCTACTTCCCGGTCTTCCTGCAGGTGGTGAAGGGCGTCAGCCCGACCGCCTCGGGGATGCAGATGCTGCCGATGATGGGCGGGATGCTGACGATGTCGGTGATCTCCGGCCAACTGATCAGCCGCACCGGGCGCTACAAGGTCTTTCCCATCCTCGGCACGGGGATCATGACCGCCGGATTGTTCCTGCTCTCGCGGCTCTCGCTCGGCAGCAGCGTCTATCTGACGTCGGCGTACATCCTGCTGCTGGGCATCGGCCTGGGCATGGTGATGCAGGTGCTGGTGATCGCCGTACAGAACGCGGTCGACTACCGGGACCTCGGCGTCGCGACCTCGGGCGCCACGCTGTTCCGCCTGATCGGCGGCTCTCTCGGCACGGCGATCCTCGGCGCGATCTTCGCCGCGCGCCTGGCGGCGAACCTCGCCCGGCTGATGCCGCCCGGCGGCCCCGGCGGACACCTGCCGGGCGCCGGAGGCCTGAGCGCCGCGGCCCTCGCCGGAATGTCGCCGGCGATGCGGGCGGCCTACGGCGCGGCGTTCACCGCCTCGCTCAACACCGTCTTCCTGGTCGCGGCCGGCGTCTGCGCGGTGGGCTTCGCCTTCACCTGGCTGCTGCCGGAGCGACCGCTGCGGGCCACCGTCGCGGCGACGGCCGGCGCCGCGGGCAACGAGGCGGGCGAGGCGTTCGGCCGCCCTGCCGGCGAGGAGAGCGCCGAGGCGCAGCTCTACGGCGCCCTGGCCTCGCTCTCCGACCGCGCGGTGCAGCGCCAGCACATCGAGCGCATCGTCGCCCGCGCCGGCGAGACGCTGACTCCGCTCGCGGCCTGGCTCCTCACCCGGCTCGAGCGCGACCCGGGGCGCGATCCCCTCGCGATCGCCGGCGAGCGTGGCATCGACGCGGACCGCGCGCGTCTCGCCCTGGAAGAGCTGCGCCGGCGTGACCTGATCCAGCCGCGCGATGGAAGCGGCCCGGGGCTCGCGCCGCTCGCGCCGACGCCGGCGGGCTGCGACGTGCTCGACCGGCTCGTCGCGGCGCGCCGCGCCCACCTGTCCGAGCTCGCCGCGGACTGGGACCCCGGCCGCAACCCCGATCTGGCGGCCTTCCTGACCCAGGCGGTCGAGCGGGTGGTGCCGGATGCTCACCGCGCCGGCCGTCCCTGATCTGCCCATTGGGACAGCTTCCGAGACGGCACGACCCGGGGTCTGGCGCACAGGACCGGCGGGACCTGGACCGTCTACAATACCGAGAACGCCGGCCTGACGTCGGATCAGATCGTGAGCTTTTTCGCCAACCCGCAGCGGCGGCAGGCCTCTCCAACTGGATCAACGCCCTCCGCGAGACACGCTCCGGAGGAAAGCGGTTTCTCTGGATCGGCACCAACGGAGGAGCCGTCGGCTCGATCTCTCCGCCGGCGAGCCGCAGTGAAGCGCCGGCACGGCTGCCGAGCCCTTCCCGGTCAAGAGGTCCGTCTGTTAACCTTGATTCATGCGAAATCTTGCCTGCTTTCTATTGGCTGTCTTCGTTGGCTCATCAGCCCATGCCCAGGCCGCTTCCGGGGCCGATCGCGTGGCCGATCGCGTGGCGAAACAGAATACGCTGTTCGAGGAGTTCTATCAGGCCGGCTTGAAGAGCTCGCCGGAGCGGGCGACCTCGGTCGGCGACTATCGCTACAACGCGCAGCTCAGCGATGCATCGCTGGAGCAGATCGCGCGCCTGCACGCTGAGAACGACGCCTTCCTGGCGCGGCTGCGCGCCATCCCCACCACCGGCATGGCGGAGACGGACCTGCTCTCGCACGAGCTCCTGGAGCGGCAGCTCACCCGCGCCGACGTAAATTACCAGCTCAAGAACTACGAGATGCCGGTCAACCAGCAGGGGGGCGTCCATACCGCGCTGGCCGACCTGCCGATGAGCGTGCCGCTGGATTCGGTGCGGCACTACGAGGACTACATCGCGCGCCTCCACCAGATCCCGCGGGTCTTGAAGCAGACCACCGAAGTGCTGCGCGCCGGCGAGAAGGACGGCCTGATGCCGCCGAAGGTCGTCGTCGACCAGTTGCCGGGACAGTGCGAGGGGATCGTCGCGGCGAATCCGTTCCTGCTGCCGCTGAAGAAGTTTCCAGCGAGCTTCTCCGAAGCCGAGAAGCAGCGGCTGACGGCCGCGATGACCCAGGCGGCCAGCGCGGAGGTCCTCCCGGCCTACAAGGAATTCGCGGCGTTTCTGCGCGACGAGTACGCGCCGAAGGGGCGGACCGCGATCTCGGTCGAGAGCCTGCCGGACGGCAAGCGGCGCTACGCCGAGGCGGTGAAGGCGATGACCACCGTCGACATCGCGCCGGAGGCCGTCCATGCGCTGGGCCTCCGGGAGGTGGCGCGGATCACGGCGGAGATGGCCAAGCTGGCGCAGGCCCAGGGCTACAAGGACCTCGCCGCGTTCCGCGCCGCGATCAACGGCGATCCGAAGTGGGCGCCGAAGAGCGAGGACCAGATCGTCGCCGACTTCAAGAAGTACATCGACCAGATGCAGCCGCGGCTGCCGGAGCTCTTCGGGCTGCTGCCGAAGGCGCCGGTGACCGTCGAGGCCATTCCCGACTTCGACAAGGCCTCGTCGACTCACTACAACCGCGGCACTCCGGACGGTAAGCGGGCCGGACGCGTGGTGGTCGCCGTCGCCGACCCGACCCACCGCACGCTGGTGCTCGACGAGGCCGTCGCCTATCACGAGGGGGTGCCCGGCCACCACCTGCAGATCAGCGTGGCGCAGCAGCTCCGGGGCCTGCCGAAATTCCGGCTGTTCAGCGGCGGCCTCTCCGCCTACACCGAGGGCTGGGCGCTGTACGCGGAGGAGCTGGGCAAGGAGATCGGCTTCTACAAGGACCCGGTGTCCGACTACGGCCGGCTGAGCTCGGAGCTGTTCCGCGCGGTGCGGCTGGTGGTCGATACCGGCATCCACGACAAGGGGTGGACGCGCGACCAGGTGATCGCCTACATGCGCGAGAACGATGTCAACGCCGTCCTCGCGCAGACCGAGACCGACCGCTACATCGCGTGGCCGGGGCAGGCGCTGGCCTACAAGATGGGGCAGCTGAAGATCCGTGAGCTGCGCGAGCGCGCCAGGACGCAGCTCGGACCGCGCTTCGACATCAAAGCGTTCCACGACGAAATCCTGGACGGCGGAGCGCTGCCGCTCGACCTGCTGGAGGCGCGCGTGGACGGCTGGATCAAGGCCCAGCTGCCACCGAAAGCGGCTGCCGTGCGATAGCGGCCGTGGGGTCAGGCGCGAAGGCAAAGAGGCCTGCCGCTGCCGCTCGATCGCGGAGAAACGGGCCTTACCGGGCGTCGCCGATCGTGGGCTCCGGGGCCGGCGGCGCTGACGGAGCTGACGGCGCTGATGACGCCAGATGATCGATCAGGCCCTTGCCGGTGACGGAGCGCGAGTACGAGTCCGCGGCGATCGCGAACCAGGCCACCGGCCCAAACGCCGCCCTGGCCAGCATCCCGATCGCCGCATGGGCCAGGCCCCCCTTGATGTCGCCGTCCATCATCAAGCTGGTGCCCGGCAGGATTCCCTCGCCCACCAGCTTCACACCGTTCTCCACCACCTGGTTTGCCATGTCCCCTCTCCTTCCCTGAGAACGCGCTATGTCGTTTGAGTAATTATACACCCGAGAACCCGACCCAAGCCGGCACGGCGGCTGCCACACTCCCCGCGCAAATCGATCTCAAGCGCAAGCTGGCACACAACCATGCCACGCTACGAATACAATCACCTCCAGCGCGCCGGAGCTCTCTCCGCCTCCGTTCGCGCGCTGCCTCCCAGAGCTCGTGCCATTCCAGTGAACGGCGGCAGGGAGCCTGGGGACGTTCGAAGCCACTCTACGAACGCTGGCACCATCTCTCGGAAGGCGCGAGGAATGCTGGGAAGGCTCACGCTACACAAACGAAGCCTTCCGCGAGCTCCGGGAACGTTGAAGCCCTTCGCGCCAACGTTCCCGCGTATGGCGCCAACCTTCGCGCGAGTTGCGCGAAGGTTCCCTGGTGTGGCGTGAACCGTGGCGAATGTTGCGTGGACCTTCATTTGTAAGGCGCCAGCGTTGCCGCGCGTTGCGCGAGCCTTCGCTCGTGAGGCGCCAGCGTTGGCGGGTAGGGCGTGAACCTTGCGGAATGAGGCGCCGATGCTCGCGGCATTGGCGCTGACAAGAGGCGCCGAGCAGGAGGCGCCACCCGGAGAGGTGCCGGAGAGGTGCCAGCCGAGCCCTAGTCGAGGAGATCGAAGCCGAAGCCGCCGCTCACCGGGAGAGGAAGGGCATCAAGCCTCTGAGTCCGGGGGAGTGTCAGAAATTTTGTGTGTGAGGGTGTTAGCTCTCAGCGTCCCTCGGCGGCGTGGGTAAACCGCTGGTCATAGAGGATAGCAAACTGGTTCATAGCGGGCTTCCAGTGGATGTCAGGTTTGGTCCAGGTGGTGGTGATGTTGCGCAGGGCCAGCCAGATGAGCTTGGTTGCGGCGGCATCCGTAGGGAAGTGGCCACGGGTCTTGAGGATCTTGCGCAGTCTGGCGTTGACGCTCTCGATGGCGTTGGTGGTGTAGATCACTCGCCGGACTTCGGGGGGGAAGGCGAAAAAGGGGATGACTTTGTCCCAGACTCGCCGCCAGGACGGGGCGACAGTGGGAAACTTCTTACCCCAAGCTCCCTGGGCAAACCTCTCGAGCTTCCTGCTCGGCCGACTCCGCACTGGCCGCCGTATAGATGGGCTTGAGGGCGGCGGCCAGCTCCTTGCGGTCCTTCCACGAGGCATAGCTCAAGCTGTTGCGGATCAGGTGCACGATGCACGTCTGAAGCGTCGTCGCCGGATAGCCCGCCGCCAAAGCCTCCTCCATGCCCACAAGCCCATCCGTCACCGCGATCAAGATGTCGTGGCAGCCCCGGGTCTTCAAGTCGTTGAAGACCTTCAGCCAAAACTTCGCTCCTTCCGTCGTCTCGATCCAGATCCCCAGGATGTCCTTCGAACCGTCGGCCAGGACTCCTAAGGCCAGGTACACCGCTTTATTGCGCACCACGGCCTCGTCTCGGATCTTCACCCGCAAGGCGTCAAACATCACCACGGGGTACATTCTCTCCAGAGGCCGAGACTGCCACCCCGTCACCTCGCTCATCACCGCATCCGTAACGCTGCTAATGAAATCCGCCGACACCTCCACCGCGTACATCTCTGCCAGGTAGCCCTGGACCTCCCGGACCGTCATCCCCCGCGCATACAGCGCCAGAATCTTGTCGTCAAAGCCTTGGAACCGACGCTCGTGCTTGCCGATCAGCAAAGGCTCGAACGTGCCCGCCCGGTCTCGCGGAACCTCGATTCGTACCGCCCCAGAGTCCGTCAATACGGTCTTGCCGCTGGTCCCATTGCGGTGGTTGGGGGTCGCTTCCGGCTTCGCCTCACCCCGGCCGTAGCCCAAAGGGTGGTCTAGCTCCCCACCCAGCACTCGCTCCATCAGCGCCTTCTTGAAGCTCAACATCAGCTCGCCCACCCCCTCAACCGTCATCGGACCCTTCACCAAAACATCGAGCAGCTCCGAGGGTATCTCCGGACCCGACGACGAAAAACTCTTCTTGCGAGACATACTGCCTCCTTCCAGGTCATGTATATCTCACACACAGAATTTCGGACAGGCCCGAGTCCGGCCGCCATCCTGACCCAGAGCCCCCATCGGCAGCCCTTGAAGTCCAAGAAGTCTCCAGCGCCGGCCTTCCATGCCGCGAGCCAGGCCGTGCGCCGGGAGCTCCGAGGCCTCTACCATGGGTTCGTCGCCGCCTACCGCGAAGCCGCCGAGAAGCTCGGGGCGGGAAACCGCCAAGCCCTCTTCTCTGTCGGGAGCTTTCCACCGGCGTTGCCGTTGGTCGGCGGGTAGCGCTTGTCCGGTCTCTGGCCTGATGATGGGGCGGACCTTGGCGCTCTGATGGGAGCGGTCGGGGAGAGGTGTGTCGAGTTTGGCTCACTGGAGGAAGACTCAGGAAGTTTGAGTCGCCTTTTCGGCCAAAATTCAGGCTGGAGAGCTTTGAGAGGCTCGGAATGACTCCTGAGGACGGTGTCCGAGATCGTGAGGGGGAGGATAAGCCCCCGCTTATCGAGGATCTCTATGTGGGTAGGGTGCAATTCTTTCTGCACCTGTTCTCGGTATGGACGGGTAGGGAAAAGCGGTAACATGATCGATTCAATATAACTGTATTTGACCAGAATACCTACCGGGCATAGGGTTAAAAGATGGGTTGAAAGAGACGATCGAATGGTAGACCGACAGCGCCATAGGAGAGATTCATGGCAGACTCGAGCGCGTGGCAGCAAATACCCGAGCTTGACATTTTGGCACAGATTGCAGCTCACGACGGCATCACCTTTCGGATTCGCGGATCACTCGCGGAGCGCCTGACCAAATTTCATGAGGAGAAATCGCCCGGACAGGAAGCCTCCCTCTACGATTGCGTGGCACCGTTTTCGGACATCGACCTGATAGTGAAGGATCGCTTCGAGGCAGCTCAACTCAGCACTAGGATCAAAGAGGTCGTCCCCGGAGCTCGATTCTTTCATTGGGAGATTCATACGGAGGAGACTCTCGCTCGCTATCGTGGCCTCTCGAGCGTCGTCCTGACTGGCCAGCCAGAAATCCTGTTCCGAAAAAAGCAAGGGAGTCCTGCAACTGAGAACCTCGGAAATGCGACGAGCACTGTAGAGTACTGTCCAACTTCGGGAGAACTGCGCATCACACATCTCCCGAGGCCGACGGTTCAAGTAAAACTTCATCTCGATCGGGCAATAAATCTTCGACAAACCCTCATTGACCTTCTCTACATGGCCCGGCGCTTCCCAGGCATGCTGGAGGAGGCCCGCGATCTCGTCGCACACATTCACGAGCGCGCGTCGGCCATGAGATCTCTAGGCCAGCGAGAAGCACGGCGCCTCCTATTTCCCCTGCTGAAGTTCCTGTTCTATAACTCGGAACGAAAGCGAATGGGGTCTTGGATCGACCTGAACCATCTCCTGGGAGGAGAGGTGCTACAGGGGCTGAAAAATATGAACAAAGACCCGCTCTGGACTCGCCTCATCGATCTCTGCTGCCTAGGGGAATGGCGTGATCCCATCGTCGCGGTCATATCGCCAAAGCTCGGAGCACATGGAGCTTGGGAGCGCCGAATACAAGACGTTTTCCTGGCCACGGTCTACCATCCTTCTGTTCGAGGGGCATCCCGACTTCTCGAAAAATCCGGGGCCGCTGGATTCGTGGGTTTATCTTCTCCTCTCGTCCTGGTTCCCACAGGGAGACCTCCATCTCCTGGCTGCTGCCTGTTCCGCGACTTTGCGCGCGGCATTACAGAAGTCGGCTGGGTTCCACCCGAAGGCTATTCTGACGAGCCGCCCACGTCCATGGCCGCAGTCTTCATCGAAGATGAGGATCCCCTTGCCGTGCAGACTCGATCCAGCATCGGCCCCATATCCAGCTTTCGCGTCGACTACAACTTGCTTTCCATTCTCAATACTTCGCCCCGGCCCCTCGGAGTGGCCGTAATCAGCCAGAGGGATTGAACATGAGCAAAAAAATTCGGGCCTACATTCGCCATGGCATCTTCTCCAGTCCCGAAAACATGATACCTCTCACCGCTACTATCTCAGGGCTGCTACCTAACTGCGAAACTAATAACGAAGGATATGTGGACTACAAAGAAACGATTCTCTACAACGGAATCGCATTGGCTGAAATTATTCTCCGCGAATTTTCGGTGTGCAAGGCCAAAGGAGAACTTTGCGACATTATTTTGATCGGCCACAGCCAGGGGGGGCTGCTCTGCAGAGTCGCGGCGGCCACGATCTGCGCCACCCAACAACTGGAACAAGCTATACGTACGAAAACCTGCTACATCAACCGGACTTCCAAAGAAAAATGTCTCGACAAATTAGAATTCCTATCCGGCCCCAACTTCAAATATGCACCTACCACTGACTCCTGCGACAAGCACATCGTGGGAGTCGTCACCCTGGCTACACCCAATGCGGGAGCCGTGACGAATGCCCAGCTTTCCTTGCTCGGCCGAAGCGTGAAGAAGCTGATGGGAAGAGTGTTCTCAGGACTCTCGGGGCAAAAGACCATTGACGAGCTGACGACGGGGAGCCTTTTCAGGGTGCTTCAGCACGTTCGGGTCGAGGGAGTGAAATACTTATCAATTTCTGGTTCCCTCGTAAATCGCTACAGCTTCTTCAACCAAGACGATTTCAAGATTGCCGCCTTGGGACCCCACTTCGAGCTCCCTAACGATGGAATCGTCGAGGATGCGTCTGTCGACTTGCGCGAGTCACCCCTGCCCTGCGAAATCAAAGACATGGATCAACAGTACACGCACGTTCGTAGCTATACGGACTGCCTGGACATCTCCCATACCGCAATCCACTCACGTCCAGAAGTCACCTATGAGATGGGCAAGGTTTTCAAAAGCTGGGGCTTGATTACTTGATGCTTCGCGATTGGGAGTCCGAGATTGGAGACGGGGCGGAGCGATCAGATCAGATCGTTAAGGATGCTCCTAATATTTTCCCTGTATTCGTCAAGAGTCGCTCGGTTTGTTATAGCTATATCTATCTCGCTTGCGAGTAACTCTCCCAAACCATAGGAGACAAGAGTCAAATCATATTTAGCCAGCCTATCAAGTGATATCTCACCTTCGGGCCTGCTCTTCAACCGATCGATCCTTTCAGTAAACGATAAGTGTATATAGATCCCCCAATAGTGATCGACCCGTGCCCGAAGCCATTTCGAGATAGAGGTGTTTCGGACACTATCAACTACGGCAATTCGGGCTGTGCCCATTTGCCCAAACATTTTTTCTATTACTGCATAATCGCCGTGACGTTTCTTAAAGTTAGAAGAAAAGCGGTCGAGGTTGTCTCTCGTCGGTTCAATCCCAATTGACCCCATTTCTGCTTCAAAGAATCTCGGCGTAAGGAGGTCCCAATTCTTTTGCCGCGCTCTGCAGGTAGGAGCACTGAGGGCCCGCTCCGAGAGGTGCCAGATGAGATGAGTCGGTCTCCCCGCTGTGGCAAGCTGTCTCGGTGGGGACCAGAAACGGCATTGCCGAGAAAGGAGACCGACCGTGGACCATTTTGGCATCGATCTGCACCAGAAGCACAGCGAGATTTGTGGTCTTGATGGAGAGGGTCGGGTGAACTACCAGAAGCGGGTCACGACGAGCGAAGCCAGTTTCCGCCGGGTGTTCGGGAAAAGAAAGGCCTCCCGGGTGGTAATCGAGAGCGGCTGCCAGACGGCTTGGGCCGCCCGGTTGCTCCAGGAGATGGGGCACGAAGTGGTGGTGGTGAATCCTCGGCGGGTCCGGCTGATCGCGGAATCGACTCGGAAGAGCGACCGGGCCGACGCCGAGGTGCTGGCCTGGCTGAGCCTGCAGGACCAGGGCTTAGTGCGCCCCGTCTACCAGCGCAGCGAAGCGGCCATGGAACTGCGGACGCGTTTGCGGGTACGCACGAGCCTGGTGCGAGCCCGTACAGCGCTGATCAACAGCGTGCGGGGTACCCTGCGGTCGCAAGGGTACCGGATGAGCTCGTGCGTGGCGGCTCGCTTCGTCGAGCGCTTCCACGAGCAGAAGCTCGCGCCGGATCTGCGTCAAATGCTCAACCCCTTGGTGGAGATGATCGGGCAGCTGAGTGAACAGATCGAGCGGCTCGAGAAGGACTTGGTCGAAGAATCCCGTGCCGATGAGCTGCTGCATCGGCTTCAGGAGGTTCCCGGAGTGGGTCCCCTGGTGTGTCTGTCGTTCATCGGCTGGGTCGATCGCCCGGAGCGGTTTGAGCGCAGTCGCGATGTAGGAGCCTGTCTGGGTCTGCGGCCGATGATGCGGGATTCTGGAGAGAAGCAGTGGAGGGGCTCGATTACGCGGGAAGGCGACAGCGAGATGCGTCGGCTTCTGGTGCAAGCGGCTCACGCCGCCCTGAATTGTCACCGGGACAGCACTTTGAAGCGATGGGCCCATCAGGTCGCCGAGCGGGCCGGCAAACGCAAGGCCGTGGTGGCGCTGGCGCGTAAATTGGCGGTGCTCCTGCACAGGCTCTGGGTGACGGGGACTTCGTATCAGGCCTTTCCGAAGGCCACCTGATCCAGGATACCGGCGCTGAGGTTTGAGAGGTTTGGCAGATGGATAGGACGAAGCTGAGGTAGGTGACCCCGCCATTCGGGTTGGAGCGCAGACTCCGTGTGCCAGCTGGGGGCTCCTCAGAACGACTCGACGTAAAGCTCAACCTGCACCGGTCCTCGTGAGAGGACCTCCAAAGAGTGCGAATAGAAGCTAGTCCTCGTGAGTCGTAGCTTCGTTGACTAGACAGTGGAAGGCACAAGTCGAAGGAAGAACAGGTGGGAAAGGGAAAACGACCCGCCCTGGGATGTCCTACTTGACCGCACCGACCGACTCATAGAAGCCGAGTAGAGAGGCTGGAGTAGACAGGCTGGGCGGGCCTTATCGCGCCAGCCGACGAGGCGTCCGACCTGCGCACCAGGCTGGAGCTCCTGCTCAATCCTCCCCGTAGGCCGGTGAAGACGGGGGTCCCGACTCCCGAGACCATTTTGTTGTATCCTTTCTGATAAGCAGGAACAAGGAGAGAGGGCGCAGTCTGTTGGGACCCTGGATCTATTCGCAACAGCCGAAGATCGTTGATCGACAGGAGGCTTGGCGGTGAGCACGCAAGGGAAGATTCCTCCACCTGGACTCGTGATGCCTCCAAAAGGTGGGCAGAGGCTGGGGCCGTCTCACCCGCGCCCTTCAGGCATGGTTCAACCGCAGGGGGCTATGCCGGCACAGGCTCGGCATCAGCCGGTACCGCCGCCAGTGCACTGGCCCGGATCCGGGTCCGCGGTCTCGCGGGCGAAGTCGCCGGACCCGGGGACGAGCGGAACCTTCCGCGCGCCGCATCTGCAAGCGAGGCTCGCTCCTACGCCTCCGGCGGGCCAGCCACAAAGACCAATGGCTGCGCACGTCCAGGCCTCCGTGCAGGCGGTGCAGAAAAAGGCGGTCTTGCCATCGGCCAGGATTCCACCCTCGCAGCCGGGGCCGGCGCCGCACGTGCGGGCGGCTGTGCAGGCTGTACAGGCGAAACCGGCGCCGCCGCGGTCCCCGGTGCCGCCACCGCCTCTCCCGGGCCGCGTGCCCTCACCTCCACGGCCCGCGCAACCGGTCTCCGGAGCCGTGCAGTGCGGGAAAGGCATGGAGGTCATGGCCAGGAAACCCGTGAAGACGCTATCGAAAAGGCTCAGCAGGAAGATCCAGAAGCCGACAAGGCAGCGCCGGAGCCGGTACGGAGAGGGTACCCACGGATTCAAGAAGAAGGAGCAGGCGCGGCTCAACAAGATGCTCGGGAGCAGCGAGCTGAAGGTGTCGGGATTGACCTACGAGTCGGAGCACGCCATCGGCTATGCCGTGCTCGTGCTGGGCGCGAACGGCATGAGGAGGGGCAAGAGCTCGGAGGCGCGCCAGGTGGAGAACAGCGCTCCGGCCTACCAGGAGGTCAAGGAGCTGCACCGCGGCCACATCGGTACGGGATCGGGAGGTTACGACCAAGTCGTGGGCTTCAGCTCGGGTTCGTATCGCGACGATCAGAGGAGCCTTTTCGAAGCTCACGATGTGAGCAGCGCCGTGCAGATCAACCAGCTCGGCTACGCCTTCGATCCCAATCTCCGCGAGAAGAGCTTCGAGGAAAAAGTCGAGATCGCCACCAACTCGTACGACCTCATGGTTTCGTCCATGAACCAGGTCGGCTATGTCGACGGTGATTACGAGAAGACGGCGCCGGTGACTCCCGAGCAGAAAGCCGAGATGTATCTCGCCCGGCGCGTCGTGATCACCGGCCGCTTCCCGACCGTTGAGGAGGAGAACGAGGCGAGGAAGCGGTTCGGGATCAAGGAGTTGTAGAGATCGAAGAGCTTTATTAGGACCGAGCGACGATCCCCGGAATCAGGTACCGAGAGAGAACCAGGTTCCCGAACAGGGGCCCCGAGGTGGAGAGGTGCCGCTCCAGTCTAGTCACCCTTCGCGACGGAAACCGGCTTCCTCAGCAACGGCAGGAACATCACCCTCCCAAGCCCCGCGTTGTCCTCATGGTCGAAGATCAGCCCCGGGATCGCCCCGGCGTTCGTGGTTCCCCAGTAGTTGTGGGCGGCGTTCACGTCCAGGCCCGCGGCCATCTCGTTGGAGACGGCGAAGCCGCAGGGGGTGGGGCCGCTGTTGCGGCAGGTGAGGTCGTTGTTCGAGAGGACGACGGCGGTGGAGCGGCCGGCCACCCGGACGTTGAGGGAGGCGTTGTCTGCCAGACGATTGCGCGTGACCGCGGCGCCGGCGGTGTTCTCGATCGAGAGGCCCACGGTGTTGAGGGTGATGGCGTTGTCGTGGATCTTGTAGGAGGCGGAGGGGCAGCTCGCGCCGCATTCCGGCCAGGGGCAGGTGGTGTCCGCGGCCCAGAGGACGAGGCCGGAGGGGGTGTGCGTCACGGTGTTGTGGTCGATCTCGTTGCCGTGGCCGTGCTCGATGGCGATGCCGGCGGAGGCGTTGCTGGCGATCTCGTTGCGGGTGACCCGGCTGTCGTGGGAGTAGCCGAGCCAGAAGCCGTAGTCGCTGTGGTCCGCCCGGTTGTGGTCGAACACGTTGCCGGTGGAGAAGGTGGCTTCGAAGGCGTTGTGGGGGGAGTAGGAGCCGTCGTTGCCGTAGACGTAGTTGCCGTCGCTCTCCCGGGCGCAGGTGTTGCCGAGGAAGAAGCCGTCGCCGCTGTGGGTGAAGGAGTTGCCGAGAATCCGGTTGCGGTGCGCCCCGGCGACGAGGAGGAAGCCGGCCGAATCGCCCGAGTCCAGCCCGTAGCGCCGCCGGTCCACGTAGTCGGCGACGTTGCCGCGCGCCAGGTTCTCCGTCGAGCCGTCCAGGCGGAGGCCCCAGGCACTGTCCTGCCGGGTCTCGTTCCCCTCGGGTCCCTCCGAGAAGACGTTGTTGACGATCGTGTTGCGGCCGCCGCCGATGATCTCCAGGCCGGTGCTCTCGCCGGTCAGGGTGTTGCCGCGCACCTGGGAAGCCGTCACGTTGCGGAACAGGATGCCGCCGCCGTAGCAGCCGCCGCAGCCGATGTCGAGGAAGCCCGTCCGCGTGTCCTTGCGGTTGCCGGAGACGTCGCTGGCCTCGATCGTGACATTGGAGGCGTTCTCGATCGAGATGCCGTAGTCGAAGCCGCGGATCGTGAAGTTGCGCAGGGTCAGGCCCGAGTGCCCGTTCATGCGGATGGCGTAGCCGCGGAACCCCGTACCCTGGATCACCACGCCGGCGCCGTCCAGGGTGACGTGGTCGGCCGCGATCTGGATCACCCCGTCCGCCCGGGCGTCGTTCACGGTGTAGGTGCCCGGCTTGAGCACGGTGTTGCCATGGATGACGAGGTCGTCGGTGACCGGGACCTGCGGGACCTGGGCGGCCGCGGGAGCCGTGCCGAAGGCGGGGAGCGCGGCTCCCAGAAGCAGGGCGAAGGACCAGTGGGCTTTCATGGGCGTCTCCTTGATTCAGAGGATATCAAGATCCTGGGAGTCGCCTTGGGACTGGATTGCCCCCCTGCCCCTGATTGCCGCTCCCATCGCCCGCCGCGCCGCTTCCCGCTGCCGATCTTCGTCCAGCGGGTCCATGTAGGCCAGGTGGTGCCCGGCCGCGAAGACCTTCCGCACCCAGGTGGCGTCCCCGCCGATCCCCCAGAGGTGGTCGGTGTCCACGATCACCACCTTTCGCCCGTCCGCCGGGGGCGGGCTGCGGCGCCAGCCGCCCTGGTTGCCGGGCGAGATCCAGTCGGCGGGGCTGTTGAAGAGGTCTTCGTTGCGGTTGCCGGGGAAGGTGGCGGTCATGCCGATGGGGTGACGGTGGGAATCGATCCCTTTTAAAGAGTGGATCAGGTGGTATTGCCAGGGGACGGACTCCCGGGGGCTCTCGTTCGAGATCTCCCAGAGGACGGAGTCGAGGTCTCCCACCGTCTCCACGACCTTCTGGACGTAGGCCTCCTGGAGACGGGTGATCTCCGGGACGCGCAGGGTGTGGACGTCCGAGCCCTCGCCGCGGGCGTCGGGATCGCCGTCGATCCGGTGGAGGTTGTTCTCGCGGTTGAAGGGGTGGTGGTGCCAGGGGTTGCCTTCGCCCTTGTTGTGGATCGACCAGCCGTTGAAGAGCATCACCGAGACGTAGAAGCCCCGTTCGCCGGCGCGGACCACGCGGGCGCGGAGGCGCTCGAAGTACTCGGGGTTGAAGCGGGCGAGGTCGAAGCGGGGCCGGCCGTCGAGGGCGCGGCCGGGGCCGGGGCGGAGGTAGACGCGGGGGGTGAGGTCGTGGGTCCAGGCCTCGTGAGTCCACAGGCGGATGAAGTTGTGCCCCCAACGGCTGAGGCGGTCCAGGTAGCGCTCGAAGTCGAAGCCGCCGGGGCGCTCGCCGTTGTCGATCAGGTTGTCCCAGTGATGGGAGCCGGCGAGGACGACGGGATTTCCCTGGGCGTCCTGGAAAAGGTTGGGGTGCTCGGGATGGACGCGCAGGGGAGGCATGGTGGAGCGGGCATTGTGGCATGGGGGTAGGGTGACGTGGAGGAGGACGGCGTTCAGGCGCACGGCTGTCCGTTGCCTTCTCTCCTGGGCTATATTCGGGACCGCATCTTCTGGCGGCTCACGAGACTCGAGGAGACGGCATGAACGGCTTCGTGCACGATTTCCGGTTCGCTCTTCGCCTGCTCGGCAAGAGCCCCGTCCTGACGGCTGTGGCGGTCGCGTCCCTGGCGCTCGGGATTGGCGCGACGACCGCCGTCTTCAGTCTCATCGATGCGCTGCTGCTGCGGCCGTTCCCGGCGGTCCATGCCCCCGAGGAGCTGGTAGCAGTTCTCGGCACTCACGCCAAGCAGTCCGAATCCGTCGGCAGCCTCTCCTGGGCCAACTACCTCGACTATGCCAGCCATCCGGAAGTGGTTTCGGGGCTCGCCGCGGTGGCCGAGTGTGATCTGAGCCTCACTCATGGTGGACCCGCCGAGCGGCTCTCGGGACTGGCCGTCTCGCCTAACTATTTCGCCGTCCTCGGCGTAAAGCCCGCCTACGGACGTTTTTTCTCGCCGGGCGAGGAGAGGACACCGATCGCGGTGCTCGGTCAGGGACTCTGGCGGCGGCGCTTCGGCGCCGATCCCAAGGTGATCGGCTCGTCGATCTCCCTGAACGGCAAGCGCGTGACCGTGGTGGGGATCGCTCCCGACGGCTTTTGGGGTACCCGTCTCGGGACACGGGGCGAGATCTGGCTGCCGGCCGGCGTCTACTCCAAGATCGTGGCAGGCATCATGGTCCCGTTTTCGGGTCAGCAGGATCGCAAGCAGGAGTGGCTCGCCACCGTGGGACGCCTCGCCCCGGGGGTGAGCGTCGCGCGGGCCCAGAATGTCTTCAACGTCGTGGCCAAGGGTTTGGCGGCGTCCTATCCGGATGTCAACGCCGGGCGCGGCGTCAGGGTGCTGCCGCTCTCCGAGCTGGCCCTCGGCCAGGGAGGGCGGCCGCGGGTCCAGGGTTTTACCAACCGGCTCATGGCGGTCGTGGCCCTGGTGCTGGCGGTCGCGGCGATCAATCTGGCGGGGCTGCTCCTGGCGCGCGCGCTCGCCCGGCGGCGGGAGATCGCCGTCCGCCTGAGCCTGGGGGCGAGCCGGGGGCGTCTGGTGCGGCAGCTCTTCATCGAAGGGCTGGTCCTGGGTCTGTTCGGCGCCGGGATCGGCGTTGCCCTGGCCAGAGCCGGCCTGCCTCTCCTCGAACGGCTCGAGCTGCCCGTCAGCCTCGCCGTCCGCGAGATCGGCCTTTCGGGCCGGGCGCTGGGTTTCGCGTTCCTGGTCTCGCTCGCGAGCTGCCTGGTCTTCGCGCTCGTGCCGGCGCTCCAGGCGGTGCGCATGGAGCTCGCGCCCGGGCTGCGCGGCGAGGCGCCCCGGGGATCCCGGCTGCGCTTCGGGCTGCGCGAGCTCCTGGTCGGCGTCCAGGTGGCTCTGGCGCTGCTGATCCTGATCGCCTCGGGGCTGATGCTACGCACGCTGGCCAATCTGGGATCGATCCGCCCTGGTTTCGATCCGGCGCGCGTCCTGGTCGTGTCGGTGGATCTCGCCGCGGCGGGATACCAGAAGCCCCGGGTCGCCGCGTTCTACCAGGATCTCCTGGAGCGGCTGCGCCGCCTGCCCCAGGTGGAGGAGGCGAGCATGGCGTCGGCCCTGCCGGTGATGGGGAGCGATCTCGAGGTCACATTGACCGTGGAGGTGGAGGGCGCCCCGCCGGTGGCCGACCCGGCCTTACAACCCGGTGCGCATTACATCCTGATCGGGAACCGCTACTTTCAGACGGTGGGGGGGAAGCTCTTGCGGGGCCGCGACTTCGGCCCCCGGGACGAAGTCCCGGATCTCGGCGCGGTGATCGTCAACGAGACGGCGGCACGCCGCTTCTGGCCGGGCCGCGATCCGCTCGGCCGGCGGCTGAAGCTGGTCGGGAGCGAGGTGCCTTTCGAGGTCATCGGCATGGCCGCCGACTCCACCTACGCGAGCTTCAAGGAGAAGGCGGCGCCGGCGCTCTATCTTGCCCATTCCCAGGCCGATAAATCGGAGATCGGCGCGTTGCTGGCGCCGCAGATGGCTCTTCTCGTGCGCACCGCGGGGAAGCCGCGGCAGGCGCTCGGCGCGGTCCGCGAGACCGTGCGGGCGATGGATCCCCTGCTGCCGGTCTTCGGGGTCAAGACCCTGGAGGAGCTCCTGGCCTCGACCGTGGGCGTCGAGCGCCAGGCGGCGGCGCTCTACAGCGGCCTGGCGCTGGTGGCTGTGGCGCTGGCGATGCTGGGTCTTTACGGCGTTCTCTCCCACGCGGTCGCCGAGCGCACGCGGGAGATCGGCATACGAATGGCGTGCGGAGCGAGCCCCCGGGAAGTGCGGGGCTTGGTGCTGCGGCGCAGCGCGTTCCTCGCCCTGGCCGGCGTGGCGGCCGGCTTGGCGGTGGCCATGCCCGCCAGCCGGATCGTGGAGAGCCAGCTCTATGGCGTCAAGGCGGAGGATCCCGTCACCTGGCTCTCGACCGTGTTGATCCTGGTGAGCGTGGCGCTCCTGGTGAGCGCGGTGCCCGCGCGCCGGGCGGCGCGGATCGATCCGGTGACGGCGCTCCGCTATCAGTGAACGCCGGGGTCTTGGGGTGGAGCTGGCCGCTCTGTAGTAGCATCTCCGCCTCCTGGAGACGCGATCCCGTGCCGCCCAAATCCCCCAAATTACTTTGGATTCTCCTCGCTTTCGCCGCGCTGGCCGGCTGCCGCGGCAAGGGTGCGGAGGGCGGCGTTTCCGCGGCCGCGCCCGGCGCGCATCCGCCCCGAAGGGTGTTCTTCATCACGGTGGACACCCTGCGGGCCGATCACATGAGCCTGTATGGGTATGGCCGGGCCACCACGCCGGGCCTCCAGGCGCTGGCGGCGGGCGGGGTGACGTTCGACCATGCCATCACCCAGTGGCCGAAGACGGGCAGCTCGTTCGCGGCCATGTTCACCGGCCTCTATCCGCACTCGACCGGCCTCACCCACAAGGCGGCCCTGCGCATTCCGGACCCTTATCTGACGCTGCCGGAGTTTTTCAAGGAGCAGGGATACCAGACCTTCGGCGTGGTCTCCAACGCCGTGCTCGCCGCCAGCCTCGGCTGGAACGCCGGCTTCGACGAGTTCCAGCAGACCTGGGGGAGCGGCGAGTTCCCGGACGATCCCAAGCGGTTCCGCCCCCTGGCGGGCGCTCCCCGGGTGAACGCCCTCGCCGTGCCGCTGCTGCGCAAGTATGCCAAGGCGGACCGCCTCTTCGCCTGGATCCACTACACGGACCCCCACGCTCCCTACCTGCTGCCGGAGGGGGAGAAGAACCCGTTCCTCGGCGACGCGATCTATCAAGGGCCGGGCGACCGGCCCATCCCGCCCCGCCTGGTGGCCAAGGGGTACGCCCTCGACGGCCACACCGATCTCAAGTACTTCGTCTCCCAGTACGACGCCAACATCCGGGTGGCGGACGGGTACATCGGGAAGCTGCTCGACGAGATGCGCTCGCTCGGACTGCTCGAGGACAGCCTGATCGTCTTCGCCGCCGACCATGGCGAGGAGCTGGGGGAGCACAACTCCTGGTTCGAGCATGGGCCGCTGCCCTACAACACCACCGCCCACGTGCCGCTCTTCTTCGTGTGGAACGGCCAGGCCGCCGGCTTTTCTGGAGGAAAGTCGAAAGGACAGCGGATCGACCGGCCGGTGGAGCTGATCGACATCTACCCGACCCTGCGCGAGGCGGTGGCGCCGGACCGCCAGATCCCCGGCCTCGAGGGGCACAGCCTGTGGTCCCTGATGAAAGGGAAGATGGATGGGAAGCTGGGGCAGGCCGACCTCTTCCGCGAGGCCTTCTCCGAGGCGGGGAAGCGCCCGGACCTCTACCACAGCGTGCAGGAGGGGGTCTGGAAGCTGGTCTTCAACTCGGGGGGGCCGCGCTCCCGCGCCGCCGGCTCGCCCACGGGGGGCTTCGAGCTCTACAACCTGGCCGACGATCCCCTGGAGATGCACAACCTGGCGGCGGCCAAACCGGAAGAGGTGCGCCGGCTGAAGCGTGAGCTCGTGGCCTGGATGCGCAAGGCGCGCTCGATGGGGGACGAGGACGAGGTGAACGGCGATACGGAGCGGGCGCTGCGGGCGCTGGGGTACGTGAACTAGCCGGGTGAGGTCAGGGCGCCGTGCCCGGCGCCGTCTGCCCGAAATTCGCCGCCAGGATGGCGAGGTCCAGGCCGTCGATCCGGCCGTCGTTGTTGAAGTCCGCCGACGGGTCGTAGGCCGCGGTCCCCTGCAGGGCGCCGAAGTGGAGGCCGAAGAGGATGAGGTCGGCGCCGTCCACCCGGCCGTCCGAATTGATGTCTCCCTGGAGACTGGAGCCCTGGATCTTGAAGCGGGAGACCTCGCGGTCGATCGTGTTGGGCGGGGTGGCGAGGTCGCGCGAGCGCAGGCCGACGCTCACCGTGCCGCTCAAGGGAGCGGGGGGCTGGTAGCTGAGCGTGGCATGCAGGGGCGTCCCCTGCGGGACGGCCGGGGTGACCTGGCCGTTGACCAGCAGGAAGGTGTTCGCGAGGTCGATGCCGGCGCCGAAGTCCCAGACGTCTACCTGGATCGCCACGCCGGGCTTGACGTTGACCGCGCCGTTGACCGGGCTGAGGATGCCGGGGACGGGGGAGACGGTGTCGATCCCCTGGATCACGTTGAAGAACACCCGGGCGAGGACGTCGTAGCCCGCGGCGTTGGGGTGCCCCACCGGATCGTCCGGCAGGTTGCTGTAGAAGCCGCCGAAGAGGTTCGGCAGGTTGCGGAAGACCTCGTTGGGATCGGCCTCGCGCCGCTGCCGCTGGCCCGCCAGGTTGCGGATGCGGCCGTTGAGCTGGTCGGTCAGCGTGTTGTCGGCGTCGACCTTGGCGTCGGGCTTGCGAGGGATGACCGTGGCGTGGATTACGCCGAGCTGGAGCGCCTCGGCTTGGCTGGCCATCGAGTCGAGATTGAAGATGGTGGTCTCGAGGGAGATCGACTTCGAGATGTCGTTCGTCCCCTCCATCAGGATCAGCACGTCGCCGGGCTTGCCAGTGGCGAGGACCTGGGCGATCCGGGAGAGCCCCTCGGGGGTCTTCTCGCCTCCCACGCCGTCGTTGGCGACGGTGGCGCTCACGCCCACCGACTGGAGGAGCGACTGCAGGCGCGCCGGGTAGCCGGGCGGCACCCGCGCCGGATCGTCGCCCACGCCGGCCGTGATGCTGTCGCCAAAGGCCAGATAGGTCTTGGGGGCCGTCTGCGCGGAGACGCGCGCCGGGACCGTCCCCAGGAGGAGGCCCAGCAGGAGCGCGGCGGAGGCGGGACGGTAAAGGGTCAAGGGATCTTTTCCAGGGTCGCCGCGGCGTTCACCTTCTGAGCCGGCCAGCGCATCCGGACTTCGTTCCCGGCGAAGGCGACGGCGGGGCGGGGGAGGGCGGAGGCGACCGAGGCCCGGGCCTTGGCGCGGCCCTGGCCGTCGAGGTCGAGCACCGACCAGCCGCGGGGCGAGGCGTCGAGGTAGAGGAGCTTGGGGTGGTCGGCGCCGCCGACGAAGGTGGGGTAGAGCGAGCCGGAGGGGCCGGCGGCGCGCTCGCCGCTCCATCCCTGGTGACCGAAGCGGGCCATCCGCAACTGGTAGCCGTGGCCGTCGAAGCGGCTCCAGGCGATCAGGGCGCCGCCGTCCGCGGTGGCGGCGAGCGCCGGGGTGATGTCCGGCACCGAGTTGTCGGCGGAGAGGCGGCGCACCGGCTGCCAGGCGTCTCCCGAGCGGCGGCTCCAGACGATCTCGTCGTCCTGGCCGTCGAAGGCGCTCCAGGCGAGGAGCCAGGAGCCGTCGGTCAGCACGGCGCCGGTCAGCGCGAGCTGGCTTCCCGGGCCGGGATAGGAGACGCGCTCGGTGGGCTGCCAGCCCTGGCCGTTCCACGCTGCCGAGCGGACGGAAAGGGCACGGTCACCGTCCCCCTCCAGCCAGGCGAGGCCGGCGAGCCGGCCGCCGTCCACCAGGAGCACCGCGCCGCGCCGCTGCCGCCCCTCCTGGCCGGGGGGCTCGGGGAGGGCGCGGGAGGCGCGGTCGTCGCCCCGCAGGAGGAACAGCCGCCGGCCGCCGCTCGCGTCCGGTGAGCTCCCGGCGGCCACCCAGCCGCCGTCGATCGCCGCGAAGGCGGAGACCTCCGCCCGGTCCGGCAGGGACACCTGCAGCGAACGGCCCCCGGAGAAGCTCGATCCGCGCCGCGCCCGCCGCCGGCACGAGGGTCAGCGACTCGCCGCCGCGGAACGCCTGGAGCGGCTCGTCGTCCTGCGCGAAAGCGGTGACGGTGAGCGAAAGGAGGAGAAGGAGGGCTCCTCCGAGCGGGCGAAGGATTGATGGGCGCACGTAAGCTATCCTACCGCAGTTCCGGAACCCCGGCCGGTGTGGAGAAATTCCGCCTTGTTACGAATCGTGTCATTCAGAAACTGCCTGCTACTCGCGATCGTCGGCATTCTAGCCGCCGGCTGCTCCCGGCGTCCGCAGGCGCCGCAGGGGCCGCCGCCGCACCGCGGGCCGATCGTGCTGATCACCATCGACGCCCTGCGGGCGGACACTGTCGCCGCCTTCGGAGGTCCCCCCAAGGTGATGCCGGCGCTCTCCGGGCTGGCCCGGGAGGCCACCTGGGCCGGCCGGGCGATCTCGCCGTCGAGCTGGACGGTGCCGTCCATGGCCTCGCTCTTCACCGGCTTCCAGCCCTGGCGGGTGCGGAGCACGTCGAAGGACAGCGCGGTGCTCGACGACCGCTTCGTTACCCTCCCCGAGTCGCTGAAGCAGGCGGGCTACCGCACCGCCGCCTTCCGCTCCAACCACTGGCTGGAGGCCCAGTTCGGCTATGCCCAGGGGTTCGACCGCTTCGGCTACCTGCGCGAGGGGGGGCGGGCCGAGCACTACCTGTCGGAGCTCAAGGGGGGGCCCGACTTCGTCTGGGTCCACATCCTGCCGCCGCACGCGCCGTACGTCCGCCGCGACGGGCTGCTCGATCGGCTGGACGAGATCCCCCCCGATCTGCCGAAGCAGGTCCGCCCGCTGGAAGCTCGAGCCCTACTTCGATCCCGCGGTGAAGCTCCCGGCGGACAAGGAGAAGGTCTTCCGGGCGATGTACCGGCTGAACGCCGCCTTCGCCGACCAGACGCTGTCGCGGCTGCTGAACGCCCTTAGGAAGAGCGGCCAGTGGGACAAGACCCTCCTCGTGGTGACCTCGGATCATGGCGAGGAGTTCGGCGAGAATGGCCAGATCGCCCACGGCGGCAATCTGGGGAACGTGGCCATCGAGGTGCCGCTCGTCATCAAGCTGCCGGCGGGCTTCTCCCGGAAGCTCGCCCTGCCGGCCGCGGGCCACGTGGCGAACGTCCGGGTGGCCCCGACGCTGATCGACGCCGCGGGAGGGAAGGCGGAGCCCGGCGCGGCGCCCAGCCTCTTCCAGGCCTTCGACAAGGGGGCGCTCTCCGAGCTCTACCTGGGCAACGGCGTCAACCGCTTCTCCCTGGTGGACGGGGACCTCCAGCTCCTCTGGGAGAGCCACTTCGCGCCTCCCGAGCCGGAGTACTACCGGGCCCACTACGCGGGGATCGGCGGCACTCCGGAGCCGCCGCTCACCGAGCCCTTCCAGGCGGTGTTCGACCGCTTGCAGCATCAGTTCGAAATTGCCCTGCCGCTCACCGGCCGGCGGGACAGTCCGCCGCGGCTCACGCTCCTGCGCTGGACCCCGGGCGGCGTCCAGCCGGTGAACGATCCGCGCCAGACCGGCCGCATGGCCCGGCAGCTCAAGAACGCCTGGCTGGCCGGCAACGGCGCCGAGACCCCCCCGGGCCGCGCCACCGGCGCCGCGCCGCAGCTCACTCCGCAGCAGAAGGAGGAGCTGCGGTCTCTCGGGTACCTGGCGGGGGGGAACTGAGGCCTTGAAGGATCTCGTCGGCCTCATCCCCGCCGCCGGCCGGGCGGAGCGCCTGGGTCCTCTCCCGTGTAGCAAGGAGCTGCTGCCGATCGGCTTCCGGGAAACCCCCCGCGGGCCGGCTCCCAAGGTGGCGGGGCACTACCTGCTGGAGCGGTTCCGGGCGGCGGGGGTGCGGCGGGCCTTCCTGGTGCTCCACGAGTCGAAGTGGGATGTCCCCCGCTATTTCGGGACGGGGGAGATCGCGGACCTGGCGCTCGCCTATCTCTCGATCCCGGGATCGCGCAGCGTGCCGGAGACGCTCGACCGGGCCTTCCCGTTCGTCGCGGGCTCGATCGTCGCCCTCGGCTTCCCCGACGTGATCTTCGAGCCGGTGGACGCCTATGCCACCTTGATCGAGCGGCAGGCGGCGACGGGGGCCGACCTCGTGCTGGGGCTCTTTCCCACCGAGCGGTGCCGCACTACTGACATGGTCGAGCTGGCTCCGGACGGCCGGGTGGTCCGCGTCGAGGTGCGCCCGGAGGTCACGGCGCTCCGGCACAACTGGCTGATCGCGGTCTGGAGCCCGGTCTTCACCCGTTTTCTCCATGAGGCCGTGCGGAGCGCCCCCGAGGGGGACGGTGAATTCCAGATTGGTGCCGTGGTGCGGTCCGCGGTCGAGGCCGGTCTCCAGGTCGAGGGGGTGGCGGTCCCCGGCGGCTCCTACCGCGACGTGGGGACCCCGGCGGAGCTGGAGGCGGCGATCCGCGAGCACGCCCGGCTTCCGGCCGATCCCGCCTGAAGGGCGTCCGGCAATCCTGCTAACATACGCCGCCCGCTTACCGGCGCCCGAACCCCCGTGTCCTGATGACGAAACCGAACACCTCCAAGGTCCGCCTCGCCGTCGTCGGCTGCGGCGCGGTGGCGCAGATCCATCACCTGCCCGCCATCGCCGCCTCCGACCGGGTGGAGGCCGCCGTGCTGGTGGACGCGGACGAGAAGCGCGCCCGGGCGCTCGCCGCCCGCTTCGGCGTGCCCGAGGTGGCGACCGACTTCCGGGACTTGCCCGGCCGGGTGGAGGCGGCCGTCGTCGCCCTGCCGAACAGCCTGCACGCGCCGGTCTCGATCGAGCTGCTGCGCCGGGGCGTCCACGTGCTGGTGGAGAAGCCGATGGCGATGACCGTCCGCGAGTGCGACGAGATGATCGCCGCCGCCGGCGCCGGGCGGACCGTGCTGGCCGTGGGGCTCGACTTCCGCTTCTTCGATGCTTCCCTCTTCGTCCGCAACCTGCTGCGCGACGGGCTCCTCGGCGAGATCCGCCGCTTCGATCTGCGCCAGGGGGTGATCCCCCGCTGGCCGTTCGCCACCGACTTCCTGCTGAAGAAGGAGATGGCGGGGGGCGGCGTGCTGGCCGACTTCGGCGTCCACGTGCTCGACCTGCTGCTCTGGTGGCTGGGCGACTGGACGGAGGTCGAGTACCGGGACGACGCCCTGGGCGGCGTCGAGTCCGACTGCGAGATGCGCCTGACGCTGGGCTCCGGCGTAACCGGCACGGTCGAGATCAGCCGCACGCGCAACCTGCGGAACACCTGCGTCTTCGAGGGGGAGCGGGCCACGCTGGAGGCCGGCATCTGGGACTCCGACCCGGAGATCCGCCTGTCGATCGCCGACCGCGAGGTCGCGCTCGCCGGCCACGCCCGGCGGGAGGGGGGCTCCGGGCTCAACTTCGCCGACGTCTTCGTGCGCCAGATCGACGACTTCGCCCGCGCCATCCGCGGCCGCCGCGAGCCGTTCGTCCCGGGAGCCGAGGGGCGCCGGTCCCTGGCGCTGATCGAGGCCTGCTACGAGCGGAGGCAGCCGCTGGTGCTCCCCTGGTCGATCGTGCCGGCGGCCCCGGAGCGGGCGTCGTGAGCGTCCTGAGCGCCTTGAGCAGCTCGAGTCTTGCGGGCCGCAGGGTGCTGGTGACCGGCGCCGGCGGCTTCATCGGCAGCCGGCTGGTCGAGCGGCTGGTGCTCGAGCACGGCGCCGAGGTGCGCGCCCTGGTGCGCAACCTCGCCGGGGCGGCGCGCCTCGCCCGCTTCCCGGTCACCGTGCTGCGCGGCGACGTCACCAGCGCGCCCGACCTGGCGGTGGCGATCCAGGGGTGCGACCTCGTCTTCCATTGCGCCTACGGCACCTCCGGCAGCCAGAAGCACCGCGCCTGGGTGAACCGGGAGGGGACGCGGCGGGTGCTGGAATCGGCGCGAGCGGTGAACGCCTCGCGCGTCGTCTACCTGAGCACGCTGATGGTCTACGGCCAGACGGCGGACGGCGACCTCGACGAGACCGCTCCACGCCGGCGCTTCGGCAACGCCTACTCCGACAGCAAGCTCGAAGCCGAGCGGATCGCCCTCTCCTCGGGCCTGCCGGTCGCCGTGCTCCAGCCGACGGCGGTCTACGGCCCCTACGGCGGGGTGTGGACCGAGGCGGTGATCCGCGCCCTCAAGGCCGGGCGCCAGATCCTGATCAACGGCGGCGACGGCCTGGGCAACGCCGTCTATGTGGACGACCTGGTGAGCGCCATGCTCCTCGCCGCGGTGAACGACGCGGCGGTGGGGGAGGCCTTCCTGATCTCCGGCGAGGAGCCGGTGACCTGGCGGGAGCTCTACGGCCGCTTCGAGCGCATGCTCGGGGCGGAGCGCCGGACGGTCGACATGACGGAGGCCGAGGCGCTCGCCCACTGGCGGCGCTGGAAGCGGGCGCAGCCGCACGCCATGGGCGAGGCCCTCCGCATCCTCAAGAACGAGCAGCCGATCCGCGAGCGGATCGAGCGCACCCGCGAGGGGGTCTGGCTGCGCGAGATGGCGAGCACGGTGCTGCCCGAGAGCGTGCAGAAGCGGATCAAGTCGGGCCTCGGGAGCGGCGGCGGCCGGCCGTCGAGATCCACTGACGGCGCCGCCGCCGAGCTGCCGATCCACCCCCTGACGCCCGAGATGATCGGCTTTCTCCGCCCGCGGACCCGCGTCCGCATCGACAAGGCGAAGCGCCTCCTGGGCTACCGCCCGGCCTTCGACTTCGAGACCGGCATGGACCTCACCGAACGATGGGCGCGCTGGGCGAACCTCCTCTAGGCACCGAGCAGAGGGTCCTGCGCTCGACCTTCGCCTCCTACGCGATCCAGCTCGCCCGGCTGGGGATCAACTTCGGCGCGAAGCTGGCGCTCGCCCGGTTGATCCTCCCCGAGGGACACGGCGTCTACGAGCTCGCCCTGCGCATCGTGACCGTGGCCTCGGCGGTCCGCGATCTCGGCCTGCCGTACCAGCTCGTGCGCGACAAGCGCCGCCCCTACGGCACAGTCTTCGCCATCACCACCGCCCTCGGCGCCCTGATCACCCTGGCGCTGATCGCGGCGGCGCCGGTCTTCGGCCGCCTGTCGCCGGAGCTGCCCTCCGCCCTCCGTGTCCTGGCTGTCTGGGTGCTGCTCGACGGCCTGGCGGGGGTGCCCCGGGCCTTCTTCGAGCGGGAGCTGACGATCGGCAACCTGGTGGCTCCCGAGATCGGGCGCGGGGTGGTCATCGCTCTTGTCTCCGTAGGACTCGCCTGGCTGGGCTGGGGATACTGGAGCCTGGTGATCGGCGACCTGGTGGGCGCCGCGCTCCTCGCCGCCTATTCGTGGGCCAAGGCCTGGGGGAAGATCCCCTTGAAGGTCGAGCCGGCTCTCGTCTCCGACCTCGTCCGCCGGAGCTTCTTCCTGTTTCTGATCTGGTTTTCCCTGCAGCTCGTCAACTACATCGACATCTACATCGTCGACTGGCTCCGCGACACGAGGACGGTCGGGCTCTACTCGCGGGCTTACATGATCGTGTTCCTGGTGGCGACCATCGTCTATCCGCGGGCGTTCTTTCCGACCTTGATGGAGTATCTCCCCGACCGCAGGAGGTTCGTCGAGTTCTTCCGCCTCAGCACGGTCCAGCTCCTCGGCTGCCAGGTGGTGGCGAGCTACTTCCTGTTCTTCAATTCCGAGCGAGTGGTCTGGATCATCCTGGGAAGGAACTGGCCGGCCGCGGCGCCGATCCTGCGGGTGATCGCGTTCATTCCCTTTTTCGATCAGTTCACCATGCTGGGCGGCGAGATGCTCAAGGCGGAGCACCGGGACCGCCGGTGGCTGGCGATCGAGATCCTCAACCTGGTTTCCCTGGTGGGCTTCGGCATCTTCCTCACCCTGCGCTTCGGCGCCGCCGGCATGGGGGCCGCGAACTACCTGCTGCTGGGGAACCTGGTGATGGCCTGGGAGGTCGCCCGGATGTTCGGCCCCCGCTTCCGCACGCTGCTGGGCGATTTCGCCCTGCTGTACCTCGTTCCCCTGCCGCTCTTCGCCCTGGCGGCCTGGCTGGGCGCGCCGGGGAGCTGGGCGCGCTTCTTCGCCTCCCTGGCGGCCGCGGCGCTGGCGGCCGGAGCGCTCGCCGCCCGGTACTGGCAACCCTTCCGCGCCTTCTTCGGGGCCGCCGGGAGGGCTGTGGCAGAATAGCCCGCCAATCACCCGCCACTCGAGGATCGAGAATGTCTGAGCCGTCTCCCCGGATTCTTTACCGCCCTTTCCGCCTCACGGCCGGTCTGGCCGTCCTGCTGCTCGTCTTCGGGCTCTGGGCCGGGTGGTTCATCCATCGCTCGTCCTTCAAGGTCGAGGGGCAGCGCTACTTCTGCCTGTTCGACGACGCGATGATCTCGATGGCCTACGCCCGCAACCTGATCCATGGGCACGGGCTCACGTGGGCGCGGTGGGGCGAGCCGGTGGAGGGGTTCACCCATCCGCTGTGGACCTTCCTGATGATCCCGGTCAACGCGCTGCCGATCGAATTACGCGACCGCAGCCTGCTGGTCCAGCTCCTCTCGCTGTTCATCCTCGCCTGCACGGTGGTCGCCGTCCACCGGCTGATGCGCGACCACTTCTCGCCCCCCGGAGCCCGGCACGGGCTGCCCGCGGCCGTGCTCACGGCCTTCTACTACCCGCTCGCCTACTGGGCGCTGATGGGGATGGAGACCGGGCTCCAGGCGCTGCTCGCCGTGCTCGCCGTCCAGCTCGCGCTCTCCGCGGTCCACTCCGGGCGCGACCGCCATCTCGCCCTGTGGCTGGTCTGCGCGGCGGCCTTCCTGCTGCGGATGGACATGCTGCTGCTGGTCGTCGCCGTCCAGCTCTACGTTCTCGTACGGAAAGGCCTGCGGCCGGCGGGCCGGCGGAGCTGGCTCCTGGGCCTGGCGGTCTTCTGCGGCGTCACCCTGGCCTACGGCGTCTTCCGCTGGGTCTACTACCACGACCTGCTGCCGAACACGTACTACCTCAAGCTCACCGGCGTGCCGTTCCAGGTGCGTTTGCTGCGCGGGATGCTGGTCCTCACCACCTTCGCGCGCGACCACCTGGCCGTCCTGCTGGTCGCCGGGCTCGGCACCGCGGCCTTCCTGCGGCGGAACGTCCGGCTCCTCCTGCCGGCCGCGATCTTCGCCCTCTACTGCGCCTACAGCGTCTATGTGGGAGGGGACGCCTGGGACAGCGACATCACCGTGCGGGCGAACCGCTTCGTCGCCTTCGTCATGCCGCTCCTCTTCGTGCTGTTCAACGCCACGCTGAACGAGCTGCTGGCGCTCTGGCGCAGCCGGCGGGCGGTTGATGGAGAGACGCCGGAGGAGAGGCTCGAGGAGGACAACCCGGCCGGCCGGTTCGTCCTCGCCGCCGCCACGGCCGCCGCCCTGCTGACCGTCAACGGGCTCTGGCTCTCCGCGCAGGCCGACGACTCCTGGCGCGAGATCACCCTGACCGATCGCCCGCCGATGACCGACCGGCACCAGCGGGTGGTCGCCGAGATGGTGACCTTCCGGCGGATGGTCCGCCCCGGCGCCGTGGTGGCCACCGCCTGGGCGGGCATCCCGGCCTACTTCTCCAACTACAAGATGATCGACATCCTGGGCTACAACGACCGCACCGTCGCGCGCATGCCGCCGGTGGTGCCGCTCGACGAAGACCACTTCGACACCTTCCGTCCCGGCCACACCAAGTGGAACGTGCCGCGGCTGCTCACCGAGCAGCGGCCCGATGCCTTCTTCCAGATCTGGGGGGTGCGCTTCCTGGGGAAGGTGCCGGAGGTCATGGGCAGCCATGGCTACCGCAAGGTGAAGGGGTTCTGGCTGCGGTCGGACTCCCCCTACCTCCAGCTCCCGGCGGCTCCCGATGCCGCGGAGGAGAGCGACGCGGCGGCTCCCGGCGAAGCTCCCGAGAGCCCCGCGCCCGCGGCCCCTGCCAACCGGCCCGGGCGGCGCCATCGCCCGGCGGCGGACGCCCAGCCTCCCCAGGCGCCCCCCGAGTGAACGGAATGAAGCGCGGATTCAAGCTCGCCCTGCTCGCCGCGGTCAGCCTGGCGCTCGGGCTGGCCCTCGGCGAGGCCGCGCTGCGCTTGGCCGGGTTCTCGTACCACCTGCGGCCGGAGCAGATCCAGTTCGGCTGGCCCAAGTCGCTCGCCTCCCTCGGCGACGAGTACCGCACCGATCCCGACCTGCTGTGGGTCCATGCGAACTATGCGCAGACGCTGGCGAAGGCCCGTGCCGAGCGCCCCCTCTTCGCGTTCCTGGGCGACTCCTGCACCGACTACAGCCGGTATCCGGAGTTTCTGCTCGCGCAGCTCGGTCAACGCCGGCCCGCCGTGCATTGGACCGGGGTGAACCTGGGCACGGCGGGGTGGACCTCTTTTCAAGGGCTGCGGCAGCTCCGGCGCGACGTCCTGCCGCTGCGGCCCAAGGTGGTCACCGTCTACTACGGCTGGAACGATCACTGGATCGGCTTCGGCCTGCCGGACCCCGACGTGGCCCGGCTCCTGCGGCGGACGGGCTCCCGCTGGCAGGGGATGCGCCTGGTGCAGTTGGGTGAGAAGACCTGGGTCGCCACTCACCGCTCGGACGACAACCGCCGGGTCCCCCTCCCGGAGTTCCGTGGCAACCTCCACGAGATCGTGCGCCTCGCGCGCGTCCACGGCAGCGAGCCGGTGCTCGTCACCGCGCCCACCTCGCACGAGAAGGGGCGCGAGCCGGACTATCTGAAAGGCGTCTGGATCCGGCGGCTGGAGGACCTGGTGCCGCTGCACCAGCAATACGTCGAGGCGGTGCGGAGCGTGGCCCGGCAGGACCGGGCCGTGCTCTGCGATCTGGCGGCGGAGTTCGCGGCGATCCCGCCGGAGCGCCGCCCGGGATTCTTCCTGAAGGACGGCATCCACTTCAACCACCGGGGCGCGCAGCGGGCCGCGAACCTGCTCGCCGACTGCCTGGACCGCGCGGGCGTCCTCGACCGCGCCGGGGCCGCTCCCTAGTTCCTAGTAGGGCATCACCCGGATCTGCAGGTTCAGGTACTGCCAGCCGAAGGTTGCCACCTCTGGACCTGACTGGTTGGAGTAGTGGCCGAACTCGGCCCGGATGCCCGTCGATGGGTCCAGGTCGAGCACTCCGTTCGGAGCCGTGGCGGGTATTTGCACGGTCGCGACCGTCGCCCCGCCGGAGGAGAGGACCGCCGTGGCGTTCCCGTGTTCGGCGTCGTAGGTGTACTGCAGGTGGTAGCTCTGCCCCTGGACCCAGGGAACCCCCTGATCGGCATGGGTATCGCTGTGCGCCGGCAGGTTGATGTTCTGGGCGGCCTTGAGCGTCACCTGGGGCGGGCTGAAGGCGTTGACGTTGGCGATCGTGTTGCTGCGGAACCGGCCGCGATAGAGCCAGAGGATCGCGTGGTTGCCGGGGATCTTCGCCCGGTTCCAGGGCCCCGGAACCACGTCCAGGTCGATGATCATCTTGCGCAGCGACATGGCCGCTGGGACGGGGATCTGGAAGATCTTCTTCTCATTGCCTGGCGCGGGGGTATGGAAGAGGCCGGGGGCGCTGAAGAGGATCGAGCCGTCACCGGTCGGCGGCCCCTGAACGCCCCCCGGCACCGTCAGCGTGGAGCCGCCGGAGGCCCCGGGCGTGAGGAACAGCAACTGCGAGTTGCTCTGGCTGAACAGCGTCCCGTAGGCGTAGAACGGATGATCGCAGCTCACCTCGGCGCGGCCGTCGGCCAACTGCGATTCGCCGAGCAGGCCATAGGCATCGCTGAAGAATCGCAGCGAGAGCGGCTTGAACGTCAGCGTCGCCGTGGAGCCGACCTGCGAGCCGTCGGCGCGGAAGAGCTTGACCTGGCATTGCGAGGCCTGCTGCGCCAGGTTGACCACTCCCAGGCTCGAGAAGTCGCCGCGGGCGAGGTCGCGGCGCAGACCCAGGACGGTCGCCGTCTTGCCGGAATCGAAAAGGTTCGCCGAAGAGATCAGCGGGACCGGGCTCAACGAGAAATTCTGGCCGTTGGGAGCGGTGCTGACCAGCCGGGCATCGATCGACATCGCGGAGCCCGCGTTGACCTCGAGGAGACCGACCTTGCCGGGAGCGCCGATGCCGCCGAGGAGCGACGTGCGGCCGGCGGGGACTGGGGTCGAAGGCGACGGGGTGGACGGCCGCTGCGTGCCGTCGGTATCCACGTTCAGCAGGGTGGTCGTGTACGGGCTTTGCCCCGTGCCGCCGTTGGTCACCCAGACCGTCATCACGTGGGTGCTCCCCGTGGAGTTGTTGACGGTGTCGGGCACCGGGATGTAGACCGTGCCGGCGCGGGCGCCGTCCGTTCCCATCGCCAGGATCGCGAAATAAACACCGAGACAAACGGCAAGCCGCTTCCGCATCGGTCCTTCCTCCTTCGGTCCCGCGTACTGAAATGAATTGAAACATCTGCATGATACTGCGCTACGCGGCGCGGCGCAACCCCGAATATCGATTCGAAAGCATCGATCAGGAAGGATTGATCAGAAACGGTTCGAGCCCGCCACCGTACGCGTTCGCGCACGGAGACGGGCTCGATTTCACCAGGCGGTGGTGAGGCGATCGCTTTACTTCGACCGCTTCACTTCGGCTGGATCACGACGCGGTAGTTGGCGAACGACCATAAGAGGCTGGCGACCTCGGGGAGCGCCTGCCAGTCGTAGTTGCCGAACTCCGAGACCAGGCCGGTCACCGGCACGATCAGCTCGTGACCCTTGGCTGTGGCGTCGAACCGCTCCGTGTGCAGCACGTGACCGTTCTCCGCGATGGTGAACGAGACCGCCTTGCTCAGGGCGTCGTAGAGGACGGTGAGGTGGTAGGTGTGGCCCTGGGTGAACTCCTGGTGGAACTTGGGGCCGGTGAAGGAATGCGGGGGCATGTCGATGTTCTGAATCGACCTGAGCTGGTTCGCGTTCGGCCCGTAGGCGTTGATGTTGGCGATGGTATTGGAACGGAACCGGCCGCGATGAAGGAAGAGCAGGTTGTGCGCGCCGCTCTTCTGCCGGGGGTTCCAGGGACCGGCGATGACGTCGAGATCGGCCGAGAGGACTCCGGCGGTAATCTGCGCCGGCACCGGGATCCGGAGGATGGCCTTGGGGTTCAGCTTGGTCGCGGTGTGGAAGACGCCGTTCTGGACGAAGGTGATCGTGCCGCCCGTCGCCGGCTTCGGCGCGGCGGCCTTTTCGATCGCGGCCGACGGATTGACGAAGGAGACCTCGGAGGTCTTCGCGTCGACCATCGAGGCCAGCGCGTAGAACGGCTGATCGCAGGAGACCTTGGCGGTCGCCGCGGCCTCGCCGCGCAGGCCGAGGGCGTCGTCGAACCGGCTCAGCGACTTGGCCGGGACCTCGACGGAGCCGGCGCTGCGGAGGAAGGCGCCGTTCGCGTCCACGACGTCGACCTGGCACTGTGCCGCGGTCTGGCCGAGGTTGGCCAGGGCGATCTGCGAGACGTCGCGGCTGCCCTCGCGGCCGACGCCGTTGAGGTAGACGGCCGCTCCGGCCGCCGCCTGGTTCTGCGAGGAGATCACCGGCAGGCCGGCGTAGAAGATCTGCTTGCCGTGGGTGCTCTTCACCCAGGCGTTGACCAGCAGGTCCTGCGCAGCGTCGATCGCCAGCAGGCCGGTCTCACCCTCGGGGGCGACCTTGTCCAGATACATCGCCCGGTCGGCCGGCACCGTAGCGCCGATCGACTTGGCCGCCGCGTCTCCCTGCAGAAGGGCGGTGGCGTAGGAGCGCTCCACGTTGCCGAAGTTGGAGATCCAGAGCTGGGTGGCGAGAGGGGTTCCGGCGGCGTTCACGGGCTCGACGACGGGAACGTACACGGTTTCGGCCCTCATCGGGGCGGCGAGTCCCAGCGCGGCGAGCGCGAGACTGCTGGCGAGCAACTTCTTCATGCGACCGGCCTCCTTGGTATTTTGAGGCGGAGCCTTCGTGCATCCACCTCGGGTGCTTCGACAACGAATGGAACGACGATATGCTACTCCGTCTATTCTTCGGTTGCAACATGGGATTGCAACATGGGCCCCTGGGAAATAGTAAAACTTGACATCTGGTACCCTTCCCTCTCAGATGACCCGAGACCCTGCCGCGCCGCTCCTCCCCTATGAAGCCGAGCTCGCCGCCGGCCTGCCGCGCGCCAAGGAGCGGGTCAAGCGCCTGATCGCCTGGAGGCTCCCTGCCGCTGGGGAGCGTGATCCGGGTCGATACCCGCGAGCCGGCCATCGCTCTCACCTTCGACGACGGTCCCCACCCGGTGGAGACGCCGCAAGTCCTCGAGCTGCTGGAGCGCCACGGCGCGCGCGGCACCTTCTTCATGGTGGGCAAGAGCGCGCGCCGCCACCCGGAGATCGTGGCCCGCGCCGCCGCCGGCGGCCACGCGGTGGCCAATCATTCCTGGGATCACCCCTCCTTCCGCCGCATCCGGGGGAGCTACCGGCGGGCCCAGATCCGCTGGTGCGGCGAGGCCCTGGCCCCGCACGGCGCCCGCCTCTTCCGCCCGCCGTTCGGCGAGCAGAGCCCGGCCTCGCGGCTGGACGCCCTGCGTTGCGGCTACCCGGTGATCGGTTGGGACGTGGTGGCCGAGGACTGGCGCGACGATCCAGCCGATCGGCTGGTACAACGGGTGATGCGGCGGCTGCGCCGCGGCAGCATCGTGCTCTTCCACGACACCCTCTACGTCACCGAGGACGAGCGCTACCGCGACCGGGAGCCCATGCGGCAGGCGCTGGAGATCCTGCTCGGCCGGCTCGGCGGAGACTACCGGTTCGTCACCGTGCCCGAGCTGCTGCGCCTGGGCCGGCCGGTGCGCTGGCCCCTCTTCCACCGCCTGCCGCTCGACTTCCATCGTCAGCTCGTATGACCAGCTCATCTCACCAGCTCATATAATCCGCCCGCCGTGTCCAGCCCCCCCTCCAGGCCCCTCCTGCGCAGGGCCCATCGAGCCCTGATCGACGCGATCAACCGTCTGGGCTGGGTCGTCGCTCCCACGGCCGACTACTACCACCCCCTGCGGCCGGTCGCGGAGCTTCAGCGCCACGCCGCACGCTGGCACCGGCCCAGCCGCATGGCCGGGATCGGCTTCGATCTCCCCGCCATGAGGGGCGCCCTGGAAGGGATGCTCGCCGCCTACGGCGCTGAATACGCGGCGCTCCCCTCCTACGATGACCTCAAGGCGAGGAAGCATGGCCCCGGATTCACCCGCGTGGACGCGCTGACGCTCTACCTGATGCTGCGCCACCACAAGCCGGCGCGCTACCTGGAGGTCGGGTCGGGGCTCTCCACCGACTATGCCCTGCTGGCCGCCGCCGGGAACGCCGCCGAGGGGCGGCCGGTGAAGATGACCGTGATCGATCCGTTCATGACCGCGGCGACCCGCGCCTTGCAGACGCAGGGGGTCGAGGTGATCCCCCGCGAGGCGCAGGATCTGGACGTCGAGGAGTACACGCGGCTCGACGCGGGGGACGTCCTGTTCATCGATTCCACCCACATCGTGCGCATCGACGGCGAGGTGCCCTATCTGGTGCTGGAGGTGCTGCCGGCCCTCAAGCCGGGGGTGCTGGTGCACATCCACGACGTGCATCTCCCCTATAACGTCCCCTGCGATCCGGGCGCCTACGTCTTCGACCGCCGGTGGCCGATGCTGTTTACCGAGGCGATGCTGGTGCAGGCCTATCTCTGCAACAACCCGCGCGTCGAGATCGTGATGTCCACGCCCCTGCTGCGGCACCACGACGAGGACTTTCTCCGCCGCGCCCTGCCCGGCTACCAGCCGCTCGACCCACAAGACTTCGACACCCATCACGGCTCGCTCTGGTTTCGCGTCAAATGACGGGCAGTCTCGGCCGCCGGGCGTTCAAGCCGGTCTACATCCTTTATTACTGGTTTTTGTTCGGGCGCCGGTTCCCGCTGTCGGGGCGGCTGGCGGCGCGGGTCCGCGCCTGGGAGGCGGCGACCGGCCGCGGCGACGCCCCGCTCGGCAAGGAGAACCTGGGAGGAGCAGTACCGGCAGGGGAGCTGGGAGTTCATGCGGCGGCTGGACGAGGTGGCCCGCTACAGCGTGATCGCGGGCTATCTCCACCATCTCAAACCCGGCGGCTCGGTGCTCGACGTGGGCAGCGGCGAGGGCTTGCTCGCCGATCACCTCCGCCCCTTCGGCTACTCCCGCTACCTCGGCGTCGATCTCTCGGAGACCGCCATCCGCCAGGCCGCTGGCCGGGAGGACGCGAGCACCGCCTTCGCCGCCGCCGACGCGGAGTCCTACGCTCCGCCGGAACGCTGGGACGCGATCGTCTTCAACGAATGCGTCTACTACTTCGATGATCCCGTGAGGACGGTCCGCCGGTACGAGGCGTTCCTGGAAACCGGCGGCGTCCTGATTGTCTCCACCTTCCGCTCGCGCCGGGCGGACGTGATCGTGAAACGCCTCCTCGAAACCTGGCGGCTCCTGGAGGAGACGGCGATCACCAATGCCAAGGGAACCTGGGTGGTGCGGGTGATGGCGCCTAGGAAGGCACCGTCGCCCGCCAGCGCAGGGCCGCGTCCAGGCGCCCCTCCCGCTGGAGCTCCTGGATCCGCTTCAGGCGGATGAAGCGGGAGCCGAGGAACTCCTCGGCGGTGAGGCCGGCCTCGCGGTAGGCGTCGCGGAGCTCGCGCGCTCCCTGGCGGGCGTCCCATCGCGGCTGGAAGGCGGGGAGCACCCGCTCGATCTTGCCGCAGTCCACCCGGTAGCAGCGCTTGTCGGGACCCGCGTCCTCGGCGTAGGTGATGGCGCAGCCGGGCACCGTCTCGGCCACGATCTCCGCCAGCTCGCGGATGCGGTAGTTCTCCGCCGTGCGGCCGATGTTGAACGCCTGGTCGTGCACCGCTTCGCGCGGAGCGTCCAGCACGGCGAGGAAGGCGCGGCTGATGTCCTCGATGTGGACAATCGGCCGCCAGGGCGTGCCGTCGCTCAGCAGGTGGATGCGCCCGGTGGTCACCGCGTAGCCCACCAGGTTGTTGAGCACGAGGTCCACCCGCAGCCGGGGGGAAACGCCGTAGGCCGTGGCATTCCTCAGATAGGTGGGGGAGAAGCGGTCGTCCGCCAGCCCGGCCAGTTGCTGCTCGAGCCGCACCTTGGAGACGCCGTAGGGGGTGACGGGGTTGAACGCGGCGTTCTCGTCCAGGAAGTCGTCGCCGGCCGCGCCGTAGGTGCTGCACGAGGAGGAGAAGAGGAAGCGCGCGACCCCGGCCTCTTTGGCGAGGCGGGCGAAGTGGATCGAGGCCGCGTCGTTGATCTCGTAGGTCAGCGAGGAGTCGACGTTGCCCAGCGGATCGTTGGAGAGGCCGGCGAGATGGATCACCGCCTCGAACCCCTGGAGGTCCCGGCGCTCGACCTCGCGCAGGTCGCGGCGTAGCGAGGGGACCGCGCGGTCCACCGGCTGCCCCGCGAGCAGGCAGGGCTCGAACCAGTCGCTGTCGAGCCCCGTCACCTCGTGCCCCGCCGCCCGCAGCAGCGGCACCATGACGCTGCCGATATATCCGGTGTGTCCGGTGACCAGGATTTTCATCGCGGCCGGAGAGTAGCAGAAACGCCGGGCGGCGGGGATCGTGGCGCCGTCCAGGGACTGATACCATCTCCCCGTGAACCCGCCCGCCAGCCTGTCGCTGGACCTGGACAACCTCTGGTCCTATCTGAAGATCCATGGCGATCCCGGCTGGGAGGCCTTCCCCTCCTACCTGGACGTGGTAGTGCCGCGGGTGCTGGGCTTCCTGGCCGAGCGGGGGCTGCGGATCACGTTCTTCGTGGTGGGGCAGGATGCGGCGCGGCCGGAGAACGGAGAGGCGCTGGCGGCGCTGGCGGCGGCGGGCCACGAGATCGGCAACCATTCCTTCCGGCACGAGTCGTGGCTCCACCTCTACTCCGAGGCGGAGCTGGAGGAGGAGCTGGCGCGGGCCGAGGAGGCGATCGAGCGGGCCACGGGGCGCAGGCCGGCGGGGTTCCGCGGTCCGGGGTTCAGCCTGTCGGCGGCGACTCTCGCGGTGCTGGACCGGCGGGGGTACGGCTATGACGCCAGCACCCTGCCGACCTTCCTGGGGCCGCTGGCGCGGGCCTACTACTTCCGTTCCGCCGGCCTGACCCGGGAGCAGCACAAGCAGCGCAGCGCGCTCTTCGGGACGTTCAGCGAGGGGCTGCGCCCGATCCGGCCCTACCGCTGGCGGGTGGGGGAGGGGCGGCTGGTGGAGATCCCGGTCACCACGATGCCGCTGTTCCGCACGCCAATCCACCTCAGCTACGTGCTCTACCTCGACCTCGTCTCGCCGGCCCTGGGAAGGTTATACTTCAACACCGCCCTCCGGCTCTGCCGCCTGGCCGGGGTGCAGCCCTCGATCCTGCTCCACCCTCTGGACTTCCTGGGCTGCGACGACACGGACGCGCTCTCTTTTTCCCGGCCATGCGCCGCCCCAGCGCCTGGAAGCTGGCGCGGGTGAGCGAGCACCTGGCCGCCCTGGCCAAGCGGTTCGAGGTGGTGCCGATGGAGGAGCACGCCGAGCGGCTGGCCCGCGGCGGCCGGCTGCGGGAGCGGGAGCCGGTGTTCGCGCTGGAGGGAGGCGGGCGTGAGTCGTAGATTCCGGTGTGGACCGGCCGGGGACCCTCATCACCCCAGCCCTCTTCTCCCGGCCTCCCCCCCGACCGCCGGGAGAAGAGGGAGTGGTTAGTCTGAAGAAGAAAAACCGGAGCTTTCTTGAGCCCCCTCTCTCCCGGCGGGCTGGGGGGGAGGCCGGGAGAGAGGGGGTTGGGGGAGTGAGGGCCGCCCTCGCCGGCCTGTACCTCGCGGTCGCGCTGCCCCTCGCCGCCCGGCTGGACATCTGGATCGACGAGGCCTACACGCTGGAGACGACCGGCGGGGGGCTGCGCCACGCCCTCCACCAGGCGCTCTTCTTCGAAGGCCAGCCGCCGCTCTACTTCCTCCTCCTCAGCCTGTGGCGGACGCTCGACGGCGGCGTTCTCTTCGCCCGCCTCTTCTCGGTCCTCTGCGGCGCGGCGGCGCTCTTCGCCGTGGCGGCCCTGTCGCGCCGGTGGCTGCCGGAAGTCCACCCGGCCTGGCTGGCTGCTCTCGCCGGATTCCACCCCTTCTTCTTCTACGCGGCCCTGGAGATCCGTCCCTACGCCCTGGCACTCCTCCTCTCGGCGCTGCTCCTGCTGCTGCTCCACGACGGCTATGTGGCTCCCGAGCCGCGGCCGGCGGCCCGCTGGGGATATGCCGCCGCCGCCCTGGCGGCCCTCTACACGCAGTACTACCTGGGATTCCTCCTCGTCGCGGGCGCGGTGGCGCTCCTGGTGTTGAAACGCTGGCGTCCGTTGCGGTCGTACCTCTTCGCCATGGCCGGAGTCGCGGCCTGCTTCGCGCCGATGCTGTGGATCATCCCCGGCCAGGTGTCGGCCCAGACGGCCGCCGCCGGGGAGCGGGCCTCGGTCCGGGAGGGGGTGCAGTCCCTCGCCGGGCGGGTCCAGGAGTACGCGTGGCCCACGCCCGGGCTCCCGGATGCCTGGCGCCCGGCGGCGCGGGTGGGTTTCGCGCTGGCGGTCGTCCTGCTCGTCCTGATCTACCGCCGTGCCGTGCGCCGGAGCGCGGCGGCGGTCTGGGCGCTCACCGCCGCGGCGGCGCTGCTCTTCCTCGCCGTGCGCCTTGGGATCACCGGCCCCGACCTCATGCAGCCCCGGCACACCGCCGCGCTCTACCTGCCCGCCCTGCTGTCGGTCGTCTCGGCGGTCCTGCTGATCCCGGAGCCCCGGCGTAGGTGGGCCCTGGGGGCCTGGACGGCCGCCGTGGTCCTGCTCACCACCCTCTCGATGACCGAGACCTACGGCGCGCTGGCGAAGACCGGCGACTGGGCGCGGGTCGGCAGCTTCCTCGAACGCAACGCGCGGCCGGGGGAACCCATTCTGATTCTCACGGCGGAAGCCGCGATCCCCCTGGAGCGCTACTACCACGGCCCGAACGCGCTCGTGCCGCTGCCCGCCGCCGAGGACTTCAAGGTCTACGACGCGCGGAAATTCGCCCTGCGGAGCGAGGCGGAGATCGAAAAGGCCCTGGCCCGGGCGCCGGGACCCCATCCATCCATCTGGGTGGTCACCCACCCTCTCCAGGGCTGGATGGGGATCGATTACGGGTTCGGCGTCCTGGAGCCCTATCTGGCGCGGCGCTACCGGGTGGACCGCGAGGCAATGTTCTTCGGCACCCGGGTGCGGCACTTCACGGCGAGGCCGTGAACGCCGCCGCCGCCCGGTTGGCGAGCTGGATCGTCTCGTTGACGTTCAGCGTGGCGTTGACGATGTGCGCCGCGTTCACCAGGTGGAGCCCGGGGACCGAGGTGGTCATCGGCGGCAGGCGGCTGGAGTAGTGGAGCGTGGGGAGGGCGAAGACGTGCCGCACCCGGGAGACGCGGAAGGCGAGGAGATCGCCGCGCTCGAAGCCGGGGACCATGCGTTCGAGGGCGGCCAGAAAGGATTCCTCGATCTCGCCGTCGGAGAGCGCGAAGATCGGGTCGTCCGGGTCCACGTACTTCGGCAGGTAGACCAGGGTGTGGCCGCCGAACTGTGAGCGGTCCACCAGGGCGGACATCTCGATCACCGCGGTGAACGGGATCCCCGGATCGGTGATGTTGGTGACGTAGAAACCGGCGAGCGGCCGCTTCAGCAGGAGCGAGGCGCAGACGATCCCCAGGTACTGGATACCGCGGAGCTTCGCGGCCTCGTCCTCGCTCAACCCCTGGCAGACCCGCGCCGCCACCGGCGCCGGGACGGTGACCGCCACCTGATCGAAGGTCTCCGCGAGGCCGTTGCGGAGCTCGACCTGGATTCCGCCCCCGGGCACGGGAGCGATCCGCTCGGCGGCGTGACCGGTGCGGATCTCGACCCCTTCTTGCGCCAGTACCTCGGCGAAACGGTCGAGGACGCGGCCATAGCCGCCGGCGACGTAGCCAAACATCTCCTTCTTCAGACCGGTACGGCGGGCGGCGTACATCCGCGCGATGGTGGCCCAGATGAAGGCGGCGGAGGTCTTCTGGTAGTGCTCGCCGAGCTTGGCCTTGAGCAGCGGCAGCCAGATCGCCTCGAAGGTCCGCTCCCCCGACCAGCGGCGCAGCCAGTCGCTCAACGGGATCGCCTCCAGCGGCCGCGGGTCCGCGATCCGCGAGGCGTGCAGGATGGTTGCCGCGAGGCGCAGCTTGTCTACCAGGCGCAGGGGAGGGAAGCGGAGGAACTCCAGGCTGTTCGACATCGAGTGCAGCCGGCCGCCGGAGTAGAAGCCGGTGCGGGTGGTGGCCCAGCGCAGCTCTCCTTCCAGGCCGAGCTCGGTCCACAGCGCGCGGAGGTGGGAGTCCGAGAGCAAGGTGACGTGGTAGTGGCGGTCCCAGACCACGCCGTCGAGGTTCCAGGCCGAGGCGAGGCCGCCGAGCCGGTCCGCGGCGTCGAACAGGGTCACCGCGCGTCCCGCCTGGGCGAGCCGGTGGGCCAGCGTCATCCCCAGGATGCCGCCGCCGACCACGGCCCAGCGCTCCGGTGAATCCCCCCTCAATCCGGCGGCCATCCCTCCCGGACCTCCCCCCGCTTTACCGCGTAGATCCGGCCGCAGGCCCCGCACCCGGCGCGCTGGAAGCGGTCCGCGTCGCGGGCATGGAAGCGCAGGAGGAGCTGGCCGCAGCGGCAGACGCAGCCGACCGGGCGCGCCGGGTTGCCGAGCGCGAGATGGAAGTCGGGGACGGACCGGGTCACCACCGCGCCCATGCCGATCATGGCGAAGCGGCCGATCACGAGATCGTTGCCGATCGTCGCCCCGGCGCCGATCGTCGCCCCCTCGCGCACCAGGGTGGGCAGGGTGTGCTCGTCCGGCTCGGAGGGGCGCAGGCGCTGGAGGTCCGGCGTCGTCGCCCGGGGGAAGCGGTCGTTGGTGAAGATCGTCCCGGCGCTGATCATCACCCCGTCCTCGATCGTCACCGCGGCGCAGAGGTAGACCATGGCGTTGATCTTCACCCGGTGGCCGATCCGCACGCCGTAGGCGATGTAGGTCTTCTCGCCGACGATGCACTCCTCGCCCAGGCGGGCGCCGCGCCGGATGTGGACGCTGTCCCAGACGGCGCTGCCGGCGCCGATCTCGACCTCCGCCTCGATCAGGGCCGTGGGGTGGACGGTCGCGGTGGGGTGGACGGCCGCCGTCATGCCCGCTCGCCGGCGGCCATCCCCGAGACCAGCGCCAGCGACCGGCGCCGGCCGTCCGGTCCGGGGCCGACCGCCGTCCAGCGGCCGCCCTGGAGGGAGCGGTGGAGAGAGCGGTAGGCGGCCTCCACCACCTCGACCGAGGCGAGGGCGTCCTCCATGGTGATCCGCATCTCCTCCTCGCCGCGGGCCGCGCGGACGAAGTTGCCGAGCTGCGACCGGAAGGCGTGGAGCTTGTCGTACCCGGCGCCGAAGGGGACCCAGCCGGAGCCGGAGGCGCGGTAGCGCGACTCCCGCCAGCCGACCTGGATCACCCCCTCCGTGCCGTAGAGCGTCAGATAGGCGTCAGCCTCCCGGCTGACACTCCAGGACAGATCGATGCTCGCCACCGCGCCGCCGGCCCCGCCGGTACCGCGCACGAACAGGCGCACCGTCTCCTCGACCGCGAGCCCCTGGAGCCGCGCCCCCTCGACCACCTGCACCTCGGAGAGGGCGCCGAGGAACAGGCGGACCAGGTCCACCGAATGAGTGCCGTTGTCGATCAGCACGCCGCCGCCGCTCAGCGCCGGATCGGAGTTCCAGCGCGCCGCCATGGCGACCCGCGAGGTGAAGGAGTTCTCCACCTCCACGATCTCGCCGATCGTCCCCGCCTCGACCAGCCGCCGGGCGCGGATCACGTCCTCGGCGTAGCGGAACTTGGAGGCCATGGCGAGCAGCGCGCCCGAGCGGCGGGCGCCGTACGCCATCAGCCGGGCGCTGCGGATGTCGATGCTCAGCGGCTTCTCGCACAGCACGTGGACCCCGCGGCGCAGGAAGTGGAGGGCGATCTCCGGATGGGTGACCGGGGGCGTGCAGACCACCACGGCGTCGAGCGCGCGCGGTCCGGACATCGCCATCGACATCGCCCGGTAGGACTCGAACGCCGGGCACTCCAGCCGCCCCGCCAAGGCAGCCGCGGCCTCCGGGCGCACGTCCGCCACCGCGGCGAGAACGGCGACCGGCGGGGCGCCCTCCGCCGCGAGACCCGCGAACGCCTGGGCGTAGGTCTCGGCGATGCGCCCGGCCCCCACCAGCCCGAACCGGAACGGAACGGGGGCGCTCAAGCCGCCTCCCGCGCCAGCTCGTCCACGGCCTCATGGATGCACCGGGCGAGGAAGTCCACGTGCTCCGGCTCGAAGCGCTCGTTCCAGGGCAGGACCAGGATCTCCTCCAGGGCCGCGTAGACCCCGGGGAAGCGCGAGCGGCGGTAGTCGACCGCCTCCGGGCGCGCCAGGGTGAACGGCCAGCGGCTCTCCCCGAAGGTGCGCTGGCGCCGGAAGACCTCGCACTCGAAGGCCGGTTTCTGGATGTAGCGCGGCGCCGCCGCGATCCCCCGCCCCTTGAGCAGCATGCCGAGCGCCACGGCGCCCCCCGGCAGCGCGCCGGAGTCGACCCGCAGGCCGTAGCGCCAGTAGGTATGGACGCTGCCGGGGCGCACCACCGGCGCCCCGATCCCGGGGAGGCCGGCGAGCGCCGCCGTGAGCCGGGCGGCGTTGGCGATCCGCCGCTCCACGAACTCCTCGAGCCGCGGCAACTGCGCCAGGGCCACCGCCCCCTGCAACTCGCTCAACCGGTAGTTGAGGGCGAGGAAGGTGTGGTCCGGGTCCCTGTCGCCGTACCCCCAGGCCTTGTTGATGAACAGGAACATGCGGCGCGCCAGCGCGTCGTCCTGGGTGACCACGAGACCGCCCTCGCCGCAGGTGATGTGCTTACCCTGCTGCAGGCTGAAGACGCCGATCGTGCCGAGCGTCCCCACCGTCCGGCCCTGGTCGCCGGCCAGGAACGCCTGCGCGCAGTCCTCGATCACCGGGATTCCCCGGCCGCGGGCGAGCTCCAGGACCGGCCCCATGTCGCACGGGTTGCCGAACAGATGGGTGACGACGATGGCGCGGGTTCGCTCGCTCAGGGCCGCCTCGATCGTCTCCGCGGTGACGTTGCAGGTCGCCGGATCGACGTCGGCGAAGACCGGGATGGCCCCCTGGTAGAGGATCGGCGTCAGGGCGCCCATGTCGGTGATCGGGGAGGTGACGATCTCGTCCCCCGGCTCGGGATCCAACGCCGCCACGGCGGCGTGCAGGGCCGCGGTGCCCGAGGCGCAGGCCCAGGCGTGGCGGACGCCGAGCAACTCGGCGAAGCGGCGCTCGAGGGTCTGGACCATGGTCCCCTTGGTGCTGGTCAGCGCGCCGCCGCGCAGCGCCTCGGCGAGCAGCGCCAGCTCCGCCTCGCCGAAGCTGCGGCCGGAGGCGTCCTGATCCGAAGGTAAGAAGAAGACAGGCGACGATTCACTCATGATGCACTCCCGAGGTGGAGGGCCGCAGGCCGGCCGGATCGGCCGCTTTCCGCCGCCGGCGTGCTCCGCGCGCCCCGGAGATCCGCAGGGCCGCCAGCCGGAGAAGCAGCCGCAGATGTCCCGTGATGGTGCGCAGGACCTTCATCTTGGAGGCCCCCAGCAGGCGCACCTCCAGGGTCGCCGGATGTTCGACCACGGTCGACCCTTGCAGGTCCAGCCGGGCGAGGATCTCGGCCACCCCCAGGAACCCGCTCTCGCGCACGGGAAGATCCGCCACCGCCCGCCGGCGGTAGACGCGGAAACAACTGGTGTAGGTGTGAAGCTTCTGCCGCAGCACCCGCCGGTAGAGGAAGGAGGCGCCGCGGGAGAGCGACAGCCGCCACGCGGGCACGTTCAGCACCTGGCCGCTCGGGTGATAGGGCGAGGCGGTGACCAGGTCGACGCCGTCGGTGAGCCTGGCGATCATCTCCACGAGTCCATGCGGGTCATAGGTACAGTCACAATCGATCGAGCAGACGATCTCCGTCTTCGCCGCGCGCACGCCGGTCAGGATCGCCGCCGTCACGCCGCGGTTGCGGTCGTGCCGGAGGAGGGTGCAGTTGCGCCGCGTTCCGAAGAGCCGGTTCAGCAGACCCCAGGTGCCGTCCTGACTGCCGTCGTCGATGAATAGGTAGAATGTCTCATAGTTTTTCTTGCCCAGCCAGACCGCCACGCTGCGCAGGGTGTTGGACAGATACTCGAGCGACTGCTCCTCGTTGTAGCAGGGGATGACGACGGTGACCGGAACGGGCGGTGCCCCGGCGGTCTCGCCGGTCTTCAGGGAAGGGTGGAGGGTGGGCACGGGAGCGGCCGCCACGGGCTCCGCCTTCACCTCCGCCGGACCTTGCTCCAGCTCCAGGTACTCCGCGATCCCGCTCACCGGGAAGGTGCGGAAGTAGTCCTCCAGCACCCACTCCATCTTGTCCAGGTTGCGGTAGTGGCGGATGCGGGTGAGCCGGGAGCCGGTGTTGAGCATCGGCTGCTCGGGGTCGAGCTCCCAGACGTGGAAGTACATGACGAACGGAGCGTCGTGCCGGCGGTGCCAGCGCCGCACCAGCGGCTTGACCAGGGTGTGGGGAAGCTGCCGGAAGTAGTTGCCGCCGGCGAGCGGCAGCGCGAGGCCGCCGAACGTCCACGCCGAGGGGGGGATCTCCCACAGCACCCGGCCGCCCGCGGCGTGCCGGTGGACGGCGTGGCGCCAGGGCTCCGCGGCGAAGTCGCGCAGCATCGGGCGCACGCTGGAGTCGTAGGCGTACCCCTCCTCGGCGACCACGTCGAGCGCCCAGAGATCCTTCGGCCCCAGGAAGTGCGGCACGCGGTGGCCGAGCACCCGCCGGCCCGTCGCCCGCTCCAGCGCCTCGCGGGACCGTTGCAGGTCCTCGCGCAGCTCCGCCGGCGACATCTGGCGGATGGTGCGGTGCCAGTAGCCGCTGCTGGCGACCTCGTGCCCCCGGGCCGTGATCTCGCGCACCACCTCCGGCATCGCGTCCGCCACGCACCCCAGCACGAAGAACGTGGCCCGCACGCCGAACGCCCCCAGGAGATCGAGCGTCTTCTGGGTGTTGCGCGCGATGCGGGTCTCGAACCGGTACCAGTTCTCCCGCTGGATCAGGCCCGCGAACGAGCCGACCTGGTAGTAGTCTTCGACTCCTACCGTGAGGAGTACCCGATCCGATACGGCCGAACTGGACATCCGGACCTCCGAATCTGCTTCGATACCGGTGCTCGAGCCCTACGCGTGCTCGCCCACTCCGCTGTCATACAGATGCTGCTGCCCTGCCATTGTGCAAAGGGCAAGCCATAGAAGATCCCGCATGTTCCGGGCGGGAGCTCCGGCAAGCCTCTTGGCGGAAGGCCTTGAGCCCTGGGAAAGAATTACGAGTGGAGAGTCTACCGCTCTTCGGGTATACAAAAGATGTTTCGATGTTTCTGCATATTTCGTCGAGCTTGGAAGTGAGGACTGCATGAAACTGGGCGGCATTCCCCAGAACCCCATCGAACGGCTCGGCAAGGCGCTCGGCCTGCTGCCCCAACCGCTGCTGGACACCCAGATCGCCATGCTGCTGGCGCGCACGATCATGGAAGGATCGCGCCTCGGCCTCTTCGCGGCGTTGAAGGACGGAGCCCTCACCGCCGGGGAGGTCGCGGCGCGCTGCGGCGGCCAGCCGCGGCCCGTGGCCAAGCTGCTCAACGCGCTCGCCGGCTGTGAGTATCTTCATTACGACGAGGACGTGGGCTCCGGCGCCGGCCGCTACTCCCTGGCGCCGGTCGCTCGCAGGTGGCTGCTCGCGGGTCCGCGGTCGCTCGACGACAAGATGCTGCTGCAGTTCTGGGAATGGGACGCTCTCGGGCACCTCGGCGACTTCCTGCGCACGGGCAAGCCCGTCGACCTCCACGGGACGCTGACCCCGGAGGACTGGGGGCTCTACCAGCGGGGGATGCGCTCCACCGCCGCGAGCTGGGCGCCGGAGGTGGGGAGGCGCACCCCCGTGCCCAAAGGGGCGAAGGACATGCTGGACATCGGCGGCTCGCACGGCCTGCTCTCCGTCGCCGTCTGCCGCCGCCATCCGGGGCTGCGCTCGGTGGTGCTCGACCTGCCCGCGGCGATAGAGCACGCCGCGCCGCTGCTCGCCCAGGAGGGGATGGGGGAGCGGGTGGTCCACCGCGCCGGCAACGCCCTGACCGACGACCTCGGCGCCGGGGCCTGGGACCTGATCTTCGTCTCCAGCCTCGTCCACCACTTCGACGACGCCACCAACCGTGCCCTGGCGAAGCGGATCGCCAGGGCCCTGCGCCCCGGCGGGATCTTCGTGATCCAGGAGCTCTACCGGCCGGGCTCCCCCAAGGAAGCCGGCCAGATCGGCGCCCTCCTCGACCTCTACTTCGCCCTCACCAGCGAAGCCGGCACCTGGTCCTTCGAGGAAATGGCCGGCTGGCAGCGCGAGGCGGGCCTCAAGCCCCTGAAACCGATCAAGCTCATGACCGCGCCGGGAAACGGGCAACAGTCGGCTGTGAAGCGGTAAGAGATTCGCGACGCCGCTCTGCGCCGGCGCCGTCAGCCTTCACCGGCGAAATTCCGTTCTGCCCCTTGGTTTTCTGACTCTGCCCCTTGGTGGGGCTTGTCCGCCCTTTGGTTTCGCGGCCTTGCCCTCCAGGTTTACGGCCTTGCCCTCCAGGTTTATGGTCTTGCCCTTCAGGTGTGCGGCCTTGCCCTCCAGATTTACGGCCTTGCCCTCCAGGTCTGCGGACTTGCCCACTGGTTTGCCAGAGCCGCCCCATGAGTTTCTGGGTCGCCCCTCTGAAGGGCACAACCGCAAATCCAGTGGGCGCATTGGGAGAACCAGGGGGGACACTCAGAAAACCAAGGGGCAGAGACGCATGCATCAGGGGCGCTGCCGAAAATCCAGGGGGCGCAACCGGAAAACCGATGGGCTAAGCCAGACAGCCCGGGGGCGGACGCAGAAACCTGGCGGGTACCTGCGCAGAGCTCATGGGCGGACATGGAGATCCAGGGGACAGACTGGGAGATTCGAGTTGTCTGGACTCTCCTCAGGCGGCAGTGGAGGTGGACGGCTACAATCCATGAGGCCGGCTCCAGGGGCCATCCGATTCGCGGGAAGACTCGGAAAGCCTTGATTTCCGCGTTCAGCACACCTCGTTCGGGACGGTCGTTACGGTCCGGCCGGGACTGGGGGTCGAGCCATGCGCGGGCCTCGGCCTCGGCGGGAAGATGTTGCTCACTAGGCACCGGTTGGCGCGGATGGTCACCCCGAACTTCTGCTTGTCGATCATCTCCGCCGAGCAACCATGGCCAGATGCACGCTCCCACTCGCCTCCTCTGCCACTCCACCACTGCCAAGAACCGCTTGAACGTGTTGGGCATGGGAAACCCGGTCAGTGCCGTCGTATCGGCCAGGAGGTGCCTGGCCTGATTTGAGCGGGCGGCCGCGATGGCGGCGCCGACCAGGGCTACCGCTTCGTTGAACGAGACGGAGCCAACCGGGTGGTAGACTGCGGCCCCCCCCAGAGCGAAGCCGTCTAGTGTAGTGGGTCAAACAGATGTGTCCTTAACCAGAGCCTGCCGAGCGCGTGTGACCTTTTCAAGGATGTCGCTTGCGGTCTTCGTCCAGATAAAGGGTTTGGGATCTTCGTTGTGACGAGCCAGATACTCATGGATCGCCGTAACCAGATCTGCGACGCTGCGAAAGATGCCCCGACGCAACCGGTTTTCTGTCAGGTCACGGAAGAACCTTTCGACCATGTTGAGCCATGAGGCGCTGGTTGGGGTGAAATGAATCCTGAACCGCGGATGGCGAGCCAGCCAAGCTTGAACCTTCGGATGCTTGTGAGTCGCATAGTTGTCCGCGATCAGATGAATCTCCGGGCTCTTCGGGGTCTCTCGGTCAATGAGGCTCAGGAACTTAATCCACTCCTGATGGCGATGCCGCGGCATGCAGGTCCCGATCACCTTCCCGTTCAGCGTATTGAGCGCAGTGAACAGTGTCGTCGTTCCGTGGCGCTTGTAGTCGTGGGTCATCGTGCCATGGCGGCCCGGCACAAGGGGAAGGCCTGGCTGGGTGCGGTCGAGCGCCTGAATTTGGCTTTTTTCATCGACAGAGAAAACCAGCGCATGCTCTGGAGGGTTCAGGTAAAGACCGACGACATCCTCCAACTTCTCCACGAACCTCGCATCCCGACTCAATTTGAAGGTTCGAGTCAGGTGAGGCTTCAGGCCATGACGTCTCCAGACACGACCGATCGTGCTCGGGCTCAGCCCCATCATCTTGGCCAGACTACGGGTGCTCCAGTGCGTTCCCGCCACTGGCGTCTCTTGCGTCGTCTTGCGCACGATCTCCCGAATTACATCCTCGCCAATCGAAGGCAGCCTCCCGGCCCGAGGGGCATCCTTCAAGATGCCGACGGTCCGCTTCTCGGCAAAACGACGGCGCCAAACACCAACTGTCCGTCGCGCTGCACCAGAAATCTCAGCAATCTCTCGGTTCTGCTTGCCTTCAGCAGCCAGCAGGACGATTCTCGCCCTCTCTGCCACGCGCACGGATACCCTACGGCCACGTGCAAGCTTCTCAAGCTCAGCCCTCTCCTCAGGCGAAAGGACTATCGAGACAGCTACCTTCATGTTCCCTCCTGGAGGTATTCCCTACCAGGAAAGGATAACAGAAGTTGCCGAACATCGGACCCACTACACTAGTTCGTCCAAAGCACACCTCCTTCGCCGAACGCGACAGAAGCACCGGCGGCGACCGCGCAGTATGCGGTTGGCGCCCGATGGGACCTGTGGCATAACCAAGGTTGCAGAGCGCGGTATTCCTTCAATGCGTCGCCGTTTGCGCCTCATCGGGAAGGACTGCCAGCACGACGATCTCGTAAGGAAGGCAGACCGTGTCTTCCCCACTTTTCTGCGTGTTGGCGATCGCCGCCACCTGCGTGAGGTCGACGCGGGGGATGCCCAGCACCTTCAGCTTCTCGCCGAAGTTTTCCTTCAGCGCTTTCGCCGCAGTGCTGCCATTGACAAAGACCATCCGGATAGGGCTAGACGTCAAAGGTTCGTCCGGATTCGCATCGTCGTACACCCTGGCAAGGACGAAGAGGCCGTCGGCGAGAGGCTTCGCATCTCCGACCGGCTCGAGTAAAAAGGAAACGTAGTTGAATCCAGCGCGCCGAGTTGTGATCGTGATTCCCGTCTCAGTCACCCCAATCCTGGCCCCCAGGCTGTCATACGACTTGAAGGCTTCGCTGGCGGGAGCCGTCGTATAGGCCTTCGCTGCTACACCCTTTTCGTCGACCTTTGCAATGGGCGCTAGAGAGACCAAGATGTCCTGGTCGGAGAAGTTGATGATCGGGTGGATCTCGAAAACGTGATCCGGATTGGAGTTAGACGGAATCGCGACCGTGTCCCCCTGAATCTGCTCGCCGGAACTGGGGGGGTGCTCGAACCATATCCGCCAGATGCCCGTGACGTCGATGGGAACCGACCCTGAAGAATGATTGAGAATCTCCAGTGTCTTGGCCTCACTTTGCCCTACCGCATTCATAATTTCGGCGACGAGTGGAAGACGGATCTGATCCGAGCGGCCCGCCATGTGGATGTCTCCGTCATCCCCGCCCTTATCGATTTTGTGGGGAGCTTTCAGATGCTGGTCCACGCGTAATGTGACTTTGACGGTCGCGCGGTTCTTATTGTCGTCGACGAATCTTCGCTGCAGGGCGAGCGTCATCAACTTGCCCTTGGCCGACAGAGAACAGTCCGTTACGGCGCTCGTCGGTACGGCGCCGAGCGGCAATAAGAGGAGCCCGGAGAGGAGCCCGGAGTATGTGATGTTCATCGTACTGCCCTTTCTCAGGGTGCCTGATTTGCCGGAGGAAGTTTTTTCTTTTCGGGTGTCTTCGCCGCCTCGCTGGGAGATTTGCCCGTGGAACGAACGTTGATAAACTTGTTTAGCGTATCAAACCAGAAGGGTGCGCCGAGCGAGATGGCGGCGACCGAGATAAGCCAGCCGAAGATTCGCAGCAGCCAATCGGTCGGACCGCTTTTATCTGACTCTTCAGGCCCCCAGCCGATCAGCCGCGATAGGAGATCTTGCTCTCCCTTATGGAGGGGATTATCGTCTAGCCGGCTCACGCTCGGCTTCAGAGGATCGTTCGGGTCTTTATACTCGACCACGACTGAAGGCCTGGGCTCGGCGGCGCGGCTCTTGGCGGACTCGACAACGGACTGGCGCAGCGCCGGGTCGGACGCTAGATGGCGGACGATCTTGAAGGTGTCCGCATTGGCGGCAATGGTGAAGATCAAGGCCACGATCAAGGTCCAAACTTGGGTACGCCGCTTGTGCCATCCCGAGACTCTATCCATAGCGTCGTCGAACCAACCCTCGATGTTCTTCTGCAGCGTCGCGAAATCGCCCCCTCCTGGAGGCACCAGAGCACGTAGGGCATCTTTCACGTCCCCGTTGTTGAGTCCGGTCTCAATCCAGCGGGTGATGTCGACCGCAGCCTGGGCCGCGTTTGCCGCCACGGGTGCCAGTGCCGCCCCCGCTGGAGCCACCGCAGGTGCCGGGGCCATAGGGGCCGGGGCACCCACCCCGACGGGAGCCGGGCCTGCGTTCCCTTGCGTCAGGAAGTCCAGGATCACCGCCGCGAACTGCCGCGCCGGGAGATAGGAGGGGTGGGCGTCACCTCTCATCAGTCCTTTGATCAATGGATGCTCATAAAACGCATTTAGGAAGGAGTTATTCCCGTGTGGTTGGTTGTCGAGGAGTTGGCGGATGCCTTCGGCGAGCAGCTTAGCGCGGGTCTTGAACAAAGCCGCGATCCATTCGTTGAAAGTGGTGCACAGGAGCGCCAGCAGGAGATAGGTGAATGAGAGGCCGATGGCGATTTCCAGGGCGGTGGAACCGAACAGGCCGGAGTTCATGGAATCCTCCTTGAAATGAGTCCCATGAAGTCCCAGGCGAGGGAATCATGGTTCTCCTCCTCCCCAAGAGACGGATCTGCGCGCGATTTTCTCGGCAGGAAACTAGCCGGATATCCCGACACGAAGATTTGAGGCTGGGAGGCAGCGTGAGTTGCCTGCCGGCAATGGCGGCGTAGGAGGAGCAGGGAATGACGACTGCAACAGCGAGGAGGAGGGTCAGGGCGATCAGCGCATACTTCCTGGGGGCGTTCTCCTTTCGACCAACGGAGTGAACCACTCGCTCCGTGGAGGAAGGCGGTGGTGGACGGCCACACTCCGTGGTGCATCTTGGCGAACAGGTTGAGGATCGTTTCATCGGAGGGAGACGCAGGACGTGGTTGGCCGCGAAGTCCTGGGGCCTCCAGCTTCAGCTCCAAAGGCCACCCGATTCATGGCAGCTCCAGCTCGCTCCAGGGGCCATCCGATTCGCGGGAAGCCTCGGAAAGCCTTGATTTTTGGGCTTGAAAGATTGGGGGGCGATTTTACGTTCCACCCAGGACCGATGCTGAACACCATCATCCTCGGAGGCATCGCTCGGGCCCGCGCGGCAGCTCGCCCGATTCATGGGGCACTTCAACTCCAAGCTCGCCCGGGAGGTCGGCCGGCTCACCGACTGGCGGGAGAAGGTCTTCGGACGACGCTATCAAGTGATCCTGATCAGCTCCGAGGACCGAGCCCAGATCGAGCGCCTGCGATACGTTCTCAGCCACGGCTGCAAGGAGGGCTGGTCGGACGCCGCCCACCCCCGGGGCTTCCTCCGGTACCTCTGGGCTTCCACCTGCTGCTTTCTTCTGACTCATCTCTCCTCCTGCCTAAGGAGGATTCTTCACAACCAAACGTGTCTACTCAGGGCAGGGGAACAGGGTACCCTCGGTCGGGCGGCCCTCTACGACGCGTCTATTCCTTGCCTGCAGGATCTCATGAGGTGCTAGCCTTCACAGAATCCCTGTTTCAAAATTTCTCCGAACCAGCGCAGGCTGCGAATCGCTAACGTTATGCTAATAAGATTCCACCACTCGCAAGAAGCGTAGTCCATATGAGAATCCACCATTCTTCCCATGTACCGTTGGATGACCCCGGCAATCCTAACAAGAGATAGTGGCTTCCGCACGCAAACCATAGAGCAACTCGCTACTGCGACAAGAGCGCCAGCTAGAATTGCGGCAGCGTGCCCCAAAATGTTGATTAGTAATATACTGAGCGCTGTCTCTCTAGTATAGCCAATCACGGCGATCCCTACAGTGAGGAGGAAGGAAAGGCATGGAAACGTGAGGTCGAGAAAGATGAGCTCGATCTTGCCGGCGTGAACGAACGTCTCGAGAAGCTGCGGCAGCACCTGGCGGGCGCCTTGGCCGCAGTAGGGGCACTGGAAGCCCGATACCTCGACGAGGACAAACTCCGGCGTGCCCTCCTTCACCGAGGGAGCGTCGCCAACGGAGATCTTGGCGCCCTTCTGAGCAAAGGCCCAGGACTGCGGCCCGAGGACGAAGACGAGCCCTACCCTCGCCCTCCTTCTCCCAAGGAAGCCGGCCAGATCGGCGCCCTCCTCGACCTCTACTTCGCCCTCACCAGCGAAGCCGGCACCTGGTCCTTCGCGGAGATGGCCGGCTGGCAGCGCGAGGCGGGCCTCAAGCCCTTGAAACCGATAAAATTCATCACCGCCCCGGGAAACGGGCAGCAGTCGGCGGTGAAGGCGCGGTGACCCCCTTCGGCTTATCCTGGCCCTCGCCCTTGTGGGGGGCAAACACCGCACGGAAAGCCCTCAACGCGGCTGGATGATAGATCGTCCCATGGGTCTCCTCCGGCATCCGCTCGTAATGCCAGTGGAGCTTCGACGGCGCGCTCTTGCTCAGAGCCTCCGCGAACCGTTCGGTGGTCTCCACGATCCCTTTCTCGTCGCTGCTCGCCAGATAGAGCGTCTTCTCCAGGTTCGGCCGCGACCGCAGCCGCTCTGCCGCGCCATGGACCAGCTCCTGATCGTTCCACCACAGGCTCGGATCGATGGCGATATAGGTGTCAAACAGGCCGGGCTCCAGGAGAAACGTCTCCACGACGAACAACCCGGCCAGCGATTCCCCGACGATCGCCGCTTCCTGGGTCGTGCGATAGCGTGCTTTCACCCGCGGCATCAGCTCTTCGCGAAGGAACCGCCTGAACGCTTCCGATCCCCCCACCCGCGGCGCGATCTTCTTGTCCCGCTCCATCCGGGTCGGGCCGGTCAGGTCACGGCGGCGCTGCGTGTTCTCGATCCCCACCAGCAGGAAGGGGCGCATCGTCCCATTGGTCACTGAGATCTGTACCAGACCCGCCACATGCAGGAAATCTTCCGCCAGCCCCCCATCCGGCATGTAGAGCACCGGCACCCGCGCCTCGCGCGACTTGGCGTAGCCGGGCGGCAGATAGACATTGATCCGCCGCGTTTCGCCCAGAATCCTGGAATCGATCGTAAAGGTGTCGCCAATGACCAGAGGGGTAACCTGCTTCTCGGCGTTGGCCTGAACACCGGCGGGGAAGGCGAGCAGCGCCCAAAGAAGAGGAAGAGCCACCAAGAATCCACCAGACCTGCGCACGTCATTGCCTCCTAACCTGCAATTTACACCGCCCTCGCGAACAGGTAGCAACGGCGGCTGGGATACTCGGCGCCCTCGTAGGGCTCGCGCTCCACGGACTCGGTGATGAGGAAGCCCGCCGACTGGAGGGCCGCGGTGACCGCGGCCGGCTGGAGAAAATGGAAGTCCAGGCAGACCGGTTCTCCCCAGAGCTCGTCGAGATGAACCGCGTGGTCGCCGATGTGGAACGCGAGAAGAAGAACGCCACCGTGCGTCAAGACCCTCCGAAGCTCACCCAACGCCGTCGCCAGCTCCGAGGGCTCGAGATGGATCACCGAGTAAAAGGCAACGATCCCCGCCAGAGACCCGTCGGCAAGATCGAGGCCTCGCATGTCCCCAACCCGGAACTCGAGCCCAGGGTTGAGCTGCGTTGCCCAGCGAACCATTTCAGGCGAAAGGTCGATTCCGAGCATCCGCACGCCCTGATCGTGGAGGTACCGCGCGACATGGCCCGGGCCACAACCCAGGTCACCGACCATGCCACGGTCGCGTACCTCCTCCGCGAACCGGTTCAGCAGATGCCGATCCAGAGGCTTCTGGATCAGCTCCGCGAAAAGGTGCTCGACATAGGCCGCCGCGACCGAGTCGTAGCTCGCGCGCAGGGAGTCTGGGACGTCACTCATTCGCTTCTACTTCGCCAGACGGCCCAGACGTTGCTTTGCCGCGGCCACGGGCTCCAGGAAGCCCGGCTCGCACGGTCTCCGCCTCGTACGTCGTGATCTCCAGCCGGTGCCCCCAAGGATCGTTGAAGTAGACGGAGAAAGCCTTGGTGTAATCATTCGGGGTGAGAGAGCGGATCTCGTCGCCCGCGTCGTCATGCACGGGGTGGGTCCGGACATGCTCCAGGAGGCCGAGAAAACCGGGACCGTCCACCCGGAAGGCCAGGCGGTGGAAGCCGGCGGTGGGGCGGTCTCCGCGCGGCTCGCCGGCGAACAGGGCGAGCTTGGTGCCGCCGCCGTCGCTGGAGATCATCAGCGGTCCGCCCGGGTCGGCAGCCCAGTCCTCGTGCGCGGCGACCGGGAGGAGCCCCAGCGTCCGCTCATACCAGCGGGCGGCCTCGTGGCGGTCGGGTACGAAGAGCTCTATGTGATCGATCTGACCCACTTTGAACATGTGTCCTCCCTTCGCGGCTCTCTTCGGGATTCAGGAGGCCTTGGCGAAGACCCGGCTCGACGGACGTCCTGGAGCACGGCTCCGGGGCGGGGCGGCTCCCATGAATGTCATAGATCGCAGCCACCCGCATGGCAGACCGTCATCCCGGCGCGATCGCGCCCTTGAGCCTTCGAACCGCTCCCTCTGGATCGGCGACCTCGATGATCAATTTCGCGAAGTGCTCATGCTCCAGATCGATGACGATCGTCTTCTCCGGGTCATGCACGTCCCAGAAGACCAGATTTCCCTGCTGGTAGAAGGTTCCCGCCCGAAAGACGTGGGGAATGGATGTGCCGCCCAGTTTAATCGCATCGAACCAGCCCATCGCTGGCTGCGGGTCCTGATGAACCCCTTTGATGTGAGCCCGTGGAATTTTCAATTGACTTCTCAGGGACCACATCTTGTCCCAGCCTTCCACGTCAAAAATCACTTCATCTCCGCTCAGCGTTATCTCGACCATGATAGCTCCTCTTGCCAGCGGGTACACACCCTTGTTCGATCGTGCTTCACTCTACAGATGGAGAAATCCCTCTGCGTAGAGCACGGCCTTTGCGGAAATCCGGACTCTGTCCTCGAGAGCCTCGCACCATAGCTCCCCCCGGCGCTGAGAGAGCTGGATGGCATGGAGCTTTCGTTTCCCCAAGCTCTTGGACCAGTACGGCGCCAGCGTACAGTGCGTCGAACCGGTCGCGGCGTCTTCGGTGATCCCAATCTTCGGGGCAAAGTATCGCGAGGCGAAGTCGGAGCCCTTTCCCTTCGCCGTGACGATCACTCCCAGACAATCCATCTCTTTCAGCAGCCCGATATCCGGCGTAATGGCGAGGATGTCCGCTTCTTCCTCATACACCGCCAGATAATTTACCGCCTTGAGGACTGCCACGGGTTCTCTGCCCAGGGCGCGCGCCAGACCCTCCGGCCTCGTCGCGCAGGGGACCGCTTCATGGATGGGGAAGTCCATGCAGATGCCTGAGCCGTCTTTGACGACGTTGAAGGTTCCTCCCTTGGTCTGAAAGACCACGGACTCCCTCGCCGGCGCCATGTGCTCGAAAAGGACCGCGGCGGCAGCCATGGTGCCATGTCCGCAAAGATTCAGCTCGATCGTCGGGGTAAACCAGCGAAGCCCAACGCGCTCACCACTCTCGACGAAGAAGGCGGTGGCGGGGAGATTGTTCTCCCTGGCGATGAGCCGCAGGGTCTCATCATTGAGCCACCGGTCCAGCGGGCAGACCCCGGCGGGGTTTCCCGAGAAGATCGCCCCAGTGAAAACGTCGATGTGGTATACCGGAATCTTCAAAGTCTTGGCTCCAGGATTCTGCTGATTGTCCGACGCCTCGGCTAGATCTTCACGCCGCCCACTTCATGGCGGACCGGGTAGTCGACGACGATCGCGCGACACCGTTTCTTGACTGACAGGGCATGGGGCGTGCCTCCGGGTATTACCACCGCGGAGCCAGCGCACACGCACCTTGTTTCCTCGCCGAGCGTCACCTCTACCTCTCCTTCGATGATGTGCCATACCTCTTCGTTCGGATGGGAGTGCGCGTGGAGCGACGCGCTGGCGTCAATGTCGTAATAGGCGAAGGTCATATGCTCGGAATGAAAGAAGCGGCCGTGCCAGCCCGGCTTCGGTTCGGCTTGTGGAAGCGTGTCCGGATCGATGAAGCCCATATGCATTCTCTCCCGTCCGCCTCAATCGTAGACCGGCTCGCAGCGCATCTCGGTCTTGACCGAGCTGGCCAGGAAGCATTCCTCGTGGGCCTGGTGGTGGAGCTGGTCGATCTCCTCGCGGGTGGGAATCCGGTCGCCGGAGAAGGCGACCCTCGGCCGCAGAGTGACCCGGGTCATGGCGAGCTTGCCGTCGGCGTTCTTCTTCAGGAGACCGTCGGCTCCGTCGAAATAGGAATCGACGCGGAGCTTCCGTTGCGCCGCCAGGGAGAGGAACCAGAGCATGTGGCAGCTCGAAAGCGAGGCGACGAACGCCTCCTCCGGATCGACCGCCGAGGCATCGGACATAGGCAGCGGAACGACGCCCGGAGACGACGAGGCCGGAACCTCGGCGCCACCGTCGAAGCGCAGCACGTGCCGGCGGCTGTAGCGGTTGTCGACGAAGGCCTGATCGCCCCGTTCCCAGAGAATCTCGACTTTGTAGTGTCCCACGGGGCCTCCTTGCTGGTCGTGGCAGGCCATCTTACCTTGTCGCCGGACTAACACCGCACCCGGCGTGTTCCCCGTACCGAGGAGGGCGAGCGCCGTGGGCGCCGCCCTCCTCTTCGTTGATTCAGGCCGCCTCGTCGTTGAAGGCAGGACCCCGAGCTGCCTCGGCGGGCTTGACGAGGGTGGTATTCTTGAGCCAGGACGACGGCGCGCATGGGTTGGACCGGACGAGAGGTGCCGGTCCGCGGACCGCATCAAGAACCAAGGCGCCACCCTCGATGACGAGCCACGCGATCTCCGGTGGGGCCAGCGGGCCTTCAGCTTGCGTGCCTCGACGGATTCAAGTTGACGGTCTCGTCGGTTGTTCACGCACGGGTTGGCACAGATGAGCGGCAAACCGTTCGGCGTCACTGCAGGGGTGCTGGTATGCAATGGTCCAGGCTGAAGAAACAGATCGAATCACGGTTTGCCTCGTCGGTGGCGGGGCGGGTCGAGCTCCGCACCACGCACTACCGACACTCGAATGACCATGAAGGTAGAGGTTGGATCACGATCGACAAGGAAGAAGTACACAACTTTTGCACTTTCAAGTTCTGGATCGAGCAGAACGCTCTTCTTGAAGGCATCCGTTCGGCCAACAATGTTACAAACTACCGCGATCCTGCCCAACGGGACGGCTACTACCACGCTTATGAGCAGGCCGAAGCGATTCTCGACCAGCGTGGTGTTCTGTCGCAGGAGTGGTTCGAGAAGAGCCTCCGGGATTACCTGTCGCTGACGCTCGAAGAGTGCTTGGCATCGACCAACTTCCTTCATCGTGCCCTCGCCGTCATCGACAAGCGTCTCGGAAAGCGTCGCCTCAAGGTTCTTCAACTTTCGCCGGGCGAGCACCCGCTGGTGAGCCGCTTCCTTGAGCTGCGACGCGCCGTTGAATTCCCGGCGCATATGGAAGGTGCCCTTTCTGGGGAGGCGCCAGACGATCCTCCGGCCGCCACCGAACCGCCCGCATCCTGTCGCACCTCCACTCCGTGATCCTCTCAGAGGGTGTCTGGAAACTCGATCGCGATGCCCTCTGCCCGGGCATGAATACGCCGAAATCGGCTATCAATTCGGGCGCACGGATGCCTAACCGTTCCATCGAGGGGGGCGTCCCGCAAGCAAGCTTCGCCTGCTTGCGGCCATACGCCGTGAGGCGGACTTGGATCGAGCATGCTTATTGAAGTCGGACATGTAGAGGCGATCTTCCGGTATCCCGTGAAGTCCATGGGCGGCGAACGACTCGAGGCCGCCGAGCTGGGCTGGCACGGCCTCGAGGGTGACAGGCGACTGGCATTCCGGCGGATGGAGGACCGCAGCGGCTTCCCGTGGCTCACGGCAAGCAAGCTTCACGACCTGCTCCTGTTTGCTCCGCACCGCCGTGAAGACGGTGCTCCGGGAGACCTTCCGACGCATGTTCGCACGCCGGATGGCAACGATTTGCCTGTCTTCGGGGAGGACCTGGCCAGGGAGGTCGGACGCCGGTACGGGGCTCCCGTGCAGATGATGCAGTTGAACCATGGCATCTTCGATGAGGCGAGCCTTTCCGTGATCGCTTCCGATACGGTGCGCGAGATCGGACGGCTCGCGGGGCGGAGCCTGGACATGCGGCGATTCCGCCCGAATATTGTCGTTCGTTTACTGCGACCGGTTCCCTTCCAGGAGGACGAGTGGGTGGGTGGTGTGCTCTCCTTCGGCGAGGGGGAGGACGGCCCCGCCATCACCGTGACGATGCGCGACGTTCGCTGCTCGATGCTGTGCCTTGATCCCGACTCGGCAAGCTCCGCGCCGGAAGTGCTGAAGGCGGTCGTGCGTGCGAACCAGAACACCGCGGGAATCTACGGCACGGTCACTCGCGCCGGCCGGCTGGCGGTCGGCCAGGCCATTGCCTTGTACCGCGGGGAGGGAGCGGGTAGAGTGGGAGGCTCAGGGACCAGTTCATCCTAGGCGGGAGGAATCATGCGGAAACAGCCCAAGAAGATCGTCCTTTCGAGAGAGACTCTGCGGCAACTGGACAACCTTCAACTTTCCGGACTGGCGGGGGGGACCGACCTCATCGAAGACACGAACGACAGGCGGTGCGAGCCCAGTATCGTCTCGTGCCACCCCGGTTGTTGAGGGGAGGTCCCGTAGCAGCGCCATAGCGGCCACCGTCCGCGCCGTCCCCACGCATCCGGAGATGGCTGTAGAATCCCCCGCGTGATCGACCTCGCGGCTCTCTTTGGACCGATCGACATCTATCTGTTCGACCAGATCCTCCGGGGCCGGATCGGCCCCGGAATGACCGTGCTGGACGCCGGCTGCGGCGGCGGACGCAACCTCGTCTTCCTGCTGCGCGAGGGCTACGACGTTTTTGCTCTGGATCCCAATCCGGAGGCGATCCGGGCGGTGCGGTCCTTGGCCGGTGAACTGGCCCCGCGGCTTCCCGCGGCAAACTTCCGGGCGGAAGCCGCCGAGTCGAGCAGTTTTCCGGAGCACGCCGCGGACGTGGTCCTCAGCAGCGCCGTCCTCCATTTCGCCCGCGATGAATCAGACTTCCGCGCCATGCTCCAGGGCTCCTGGCGCCTCCTCAAGCCCGGCGGCCTGTTCTTCTGCCGCCTCGCCTCGTCCATCGGCATGGAGGATCGGGTGACCCCGTTGGGCGGCAGGCGTTTCCGGCTGCCCGACGGCAGCGAGCGCTTCCTGGTCGACGAGAAGTTCCTTCTCGAGCTCACCGCCGAGCTCGGCGGCCGGCTGCTCGATCCGCTGAAGACCACGGTAGTTCAGGATCAGCGGTGCATGACCACCTGGGTGCTGAGAAAACGATAACCTTGCCATCCGGCGCAAAGAGACCATGAACAGGAAAGTGAGGAAAGCAATCCGATGAGCGCACAACGTGACGTAGCGGTGCTGGTGGGAAGCCTGCGCAAAGGTTCATTCAGCCGCATGATGGCGCATGCCCTGGCGGCCCTCGCTCCCGAGGGCCTCCGTCTGGAGATCGTCGAGATCCGCGATCTGGCGCTCTACGACCAGGATCTCGACGGGGAGAACCCGCCGGCCCCCTGGGTGGCGTTCCGCGACCGGATCCGCCGTGCCGACGCCGTCCTCTTCCTCACGCCCGAGTACAACCGCTCGGTGCCGGGGGCGCTGAAGAACGCGCTGGACGTCGGATCACGGCCCTATGGACAGAGCGCGTGGGACGGCAAGCCCGGCGCCGTGGTCAGTGTGTCGCCCGGCGCGCTCGGCGCCTTCGGAGCCAATCACCACCTGCGGCAATCCCTCGTGTTCCTGAACGTTCCGGTGATGCAGCAGCCCGAGGCCTATATCGGCGGCGCCGGCGAGCTGTTCGACGCCGAGGGCAAGCTGACCAAAGAGGGCACCCGCGAATTCCTGCGCAAGTTCCTGCAGGCGTTCGCGGCCTGGATCGAGGCCAACGCGGTCAAGCGCTGAGCTTGCGGATCTCCGCGTCCAGAAAAGCCAGCGCATGCTCGAGGGAGGCCCGGCGGACGTCGGACCGGGCCGCCTCGAGATCCTGCAGGACCCGCCGCCGCGACATTTCGAGACTGTCCCGCTTGCGCTGGATCTCGCGCTGCTCGGGCGTGAGGGACTCGACCCTTGTCGAGCGCGCGCCGGCGTCCTCGATCTGCGATTCGACGGATTTGCTTTCCCAACCGCGTGCCATATCAATAGCCTCCCGCGTCGTCCCCGATAAAACTTGAAGCAAGAGCGGAGCCAGAGTGGAAATCCTATCTTCCGCCGGGCTTCGCGCGCTTTTTCCGCGGCTTCCTGGGACGCGCCGCCGCGATCGCCGCGGCGATCTCCTGCCGCAACTCCACCGCCGGCTCGAAGTCCGGCGCTTCCGCCAGGGCCTGATCCACCTGCTCGCGCGCCGCTTCGAGCTGGCCGAGGTGGTACAGGCAGAGGCCGATGTTGAACACGGTCGCCGGGTTGGGTCCGTAGACGGCCGCGGACTCGTGGAAGAAGGTGAGGGCGTCCCCGTAGCACTCGATCTCGCAGAGCAGGACGCCGAGATGGAAGGCGAGGTCCTTCGCCTCGTGGATGGGAAAATAATGATCCCAGACCTCGTAGACCGCCCGGTAGATCTCGAGGCGGAGGACGCCCGGCGCCTCGGCCGCGCGCTGCATCAGCGTGGGCCAGGCGCCGAGCAGGACGTTGGCGTCCCAGCCGGAGATCCGCAGCCAGGAGAGGAGCTGGTCGAGGGGAAGGTCGTCGTAGGCGGCGCCGAAGCTCACCTTGAGATCGAAGAAGTCATCCGGCCCCCGCCGCTCGATCGCCTCATCGAAGGCCAGGCGGGTTTCGACGCTGCCGCCCGGCGGCGTGCCCAGGAGCCCCGCGACCACGTTCAGGCTGGAGTACAGGTGGGTGGTGCAGAGGAATTCGCCCTTCTGATGCGCGATCCACCGGCCCAGGGCGTGATAGTCGACCATCATCGAGAAGCTGCCGTGGAGGGTCACCGCGGGATCGTCGCGGCCGTCGCGCAGCTCCTCGCGGCAATATCCCTTGTCCCCCGAGAGGAGCAGGAGGCGGCCGTCGGCGAGCCGGGAGAGGTGGCGCAGGCAGCGGATCGCGGCGAGCGGGAAGAGGAGGGTCGTCTGCGTCAGGCCCGCCGCGGCCTCGCGCAGGACGGTGTCGAGCTCCGGATCGCCGAGCCGGCCGTAGTAACCGTCCGCCGCCGGGCGTCTCTCCCAGGAGACATCGACGCGCTGGAGGATCGTCGGCTCTTCGAGATCGGTCTCCTTCTCGGGAACGGTGAGGATGGGGGTGAGCTCGAAGATCTCGCCGCCGCGCACCGCGAAGGCGTCCTGGGGGACGCTGTCGAAGACGTAGTTGGCGATCACGATCAGCGGATTGCGCAGCGTCCGCGGCGAGAGGACCTCGCCCGAGCGTTCGAGCCGGATCTCCGCGGTTTCCTGCCCGTCCTGCCCCGCGTTGTAGCGGGCGAAGTCGAGGAGCCCCGCCTCGATCCAGGGCTGGAACGCGGGGTGGCTCCGCAGCGGCTCCAGGTTCCTCTCCGTGAAATCGGTCAGCACGTAGCGGACCGGCACGTGGCTGAAATGTGAGCGGTTGAGCAGATCGAGCAGCCGGTTGAAGAAATGGAAGCCGAACCGTCCCGAGCCGCAGCCGAGCTCCACGATGTAGACCGGATGGCGCAGGTCGAGCGGCGGGAAGGAGGCCGGCTCGCGGCAGGCCGTCCCGGCGCAGTCGCGCAGCCAGCCGAGCACCACCTTGGCGTAGGCGTCGGCGATCCAGCCGTTGCTGGTGACGTAGTGGGGGACGATCCCCTGGGTCCAGGCCTGCTTGCCCAGGGATTCGAAGAAATTCTTCTGGAACCGCCAGAGGAGCGACTCGGAGAGGCGCTTGCCCCGCTCCAGGACGTGAGAAGTAATTTCGGAGGAGTCGCTCACGGGGGCCGGTTATCCTGCCAGGCGCGCCTACAGACGAAGCCCGGTTTCCTCTTCGGTCGGCACCAGTTTATCGGAAGCCCGCCGTCTCACGGTATGGAACCGTGGTCGTAGGGCGCCAGAAAGACAGCTCCGATGAAAAAGCAGCCCAAGAAGATCGTTTTGACCAAGGAGACGCTACGCCACCTCACGGAGACCGAAGCCGCGGTGATTGCGGGCGGGCTCACCCATACCGTGACCTGTCCGGTCCGTACCTGCTGAGGACTGTTCGCCGCGGGGGCGCCCTGGCTGGGCGCTCCCGCGGACTTCAGAGCGCCGTCACCGTCTCCTGGAACACCACCCCGCGGGCGGCCAGCTCGCGCAGGATGAAGGCATAGGCCTGCTCGTCGCGGCCGACGAATTCCGGCGGCGAGATCCCCTTGCGGTCGTAGAGGCCGGCGGCGACCATGCGGACGGCGGCGGTGCAGGTGTAGCCGGTGGTGCGCGCCATCGAGGTGGTCAGGGTGGCGCGGTCGTAGCGGTCGAGGAGGTCCCAGGTGTGGCGCGAGCGCCGGCCGTCCTTCTCGCCTTCGATCACGATCCGCATCACCGTGAAGTCCTCCTCGCCCGGTCCGAGCTGCCAGGAGGAGAAGAGGAGGCGGGCGGTCAGGTCGAGCGGCCGCACCCGGGCGCCGTTCACCTCCAGCGGCTCCTTGGCGAAGAAGCCGGTGTCGCGCAGCATGCGCATCCTGTCCGCGTGGCCGGGGTAGCGCAGCGTCTTCTCGACCATCGAGGGGACGTCGATCGTTCGCAGCAGGGTGCGCAGGCCGTCGGTGTTGAAGGCTTCCAGGGTGCCGACGCCGGGGAAGTCCACCGGCTCCACCTCGGTCAGGGCGGGCAGGGTCACCATCTCGCCGAAACGCTTGAAGCGCGCCGGGCGGGTGTACTCCTCGAGCACGTCGATGGGGGAGAAGACGGCCTTGAACTCGAACGGCCACATCCGCGCCGCCGGCAGGCCGCCGACGAAGCAGGAGAAGCTCTCCACCCGGTCGAGCGCCGCGTCCATGCGGCCGAGGACGAGGTTGCTGCACCCCGGCGCCACGCCGCAGTCCACGATGGCGATCCGCCCCCGCTCGCGGGCGAGATCGTCGAGCAGGAACGGGTCCTCATCGAAGAAGGAGATGTCGACCACGTCCTTGTCCGCCTTGAGCACGGCCTTCAGGGTGGCGAAGCCTAGGAAGCCGGGGACCGCCCCCACCACCAGGTCGTGCCCGCGGACGGCGCGGCCCACCGCCGCCGGATCGGCGAGGTCCGCCCGTTCCGTCTTCAGCCCAGTGTCTCCCGGGCTGCCCAGGCGGGCCAGCGCCGCCTCGGAGGCGTCCACCACGGTGACCTCGAATCCCGGGTCGCGGGCCAGGTCCCTGGCCATGGCGCTCCCCACACGTCCGCCTCCCAGAACCACGATCTTCATGCCGGTCTCCTCTTCGAGGCCCCTGACGGCTGGCCGATTACTGGCGGGGGAAGAGTAGTCGATCCGGCCCGTCCCGCGCACCCTCCAGCCGGTGGCGGGCCTTGGCGGCGCCCCAGCGCGCCTCCTGGCGCAGGGCGCGGAGCAGGGCCCGGCCGACGAACAGCACCGGCGAGGTGCCGCCGAAGGCGCCGGCGATGGCGTAGAGGGTGCGCAGGGAGATCCGCCGCCGGTCGGTCACCGCGTAGATGGGCTCCCAGCTCTCCGGCTGGAACTTGCGCTTGAAGCGTTCCAATCCCTCGAAGTCGTAGAAGCGCCGGCCGTGGACGCGCACCCAGGCGAGCGGCAGGCGGACGCTCCAGGGCGGGGCCGGCTCCTGCGGCACGGCCCGCGAGAGCGGCGACAGGCCCAGGGTGACGTACTCCGCCCCTTCTCCGGCGAAGGCGCAGATCGCCGTGTCGAGCAGCAGCTCGGTGGTGCCGTTCGGCGCCTCCCGGCCGCGGATGATCTGCTCGATCAGCCAGCCTTTCCGGGCCGGGATGGGGGAGGCGATCAGGAAACCGACGATCCGCCCGGCGCGCTCCGCCACGAACAAGCGCCGATCGAGGAGCTGGGAGAGGAGGTTCCACTCGACCAGGAAGTGCATGGGCGGCAGCCCGCGCCGGCGCAGCCACTCGTCCAGGCAGCGCTGCAGGGCGGGCTGAGCGGCTTCGATCCCGGTCTCCAGCGGGTGGACGGTCACGCCCTTGTTGCGCGCCCGGGCGAGTTGAGCGCGCAGGGAGGCCTTGCCGGCGAGGAGGGCGCTCCAGTGGCGCGGGTCCCAGACCGGCTGCGCGCCTAGGAGCAGGGCCGACACCGGGCCTTGCGTGGCCAGGGCGCCGATCATCCGGTCCTCGGCGCCGAAGTAGCAGAGCCGCCGGCCGGCGCGGCGGGTGTCCGCCGCGAGCTCGGCCGCGGTTTCGGCGAGGCGCCCGGGAGGGCAGACCGGGGCTCCGGCCACCACCCAGTAGCCGCCGGCGCGGACGTAGCCGGCCACGGCTTCGCCGCCGGCGGAGAACCAGTGCCGGATGCCGGGGTTGAGGATCTGGTAGGCCATGGCGTTCCAGCCGTGGCGCAGGACCAGCTCCCGGGCCCGCCCGACCTCGGTCCGGTTCTTGCAACTCTCTGGAATTGAACCTGACATCCGTCACGCGAAACGAGGCCAAGTCATGAAAACCCGCAATCTCCTCATTACAGCCCTGCTGGCGATTCCAGGCTGGGGCTGCACGGTCTACTCGCAGCCATACCCGCCCCCGGCGCCCCCTTCCGGCCCCGGGCCAGGGGCTTACAACGACCAGCAACAGCCCCCGTATGACAACCAGGGCTACGACAACCAAGGTTACGACAATCAGGGCTATGACAATCAGGGCAACGGCCAGGGCTACGACAGCCAGGCGCCGTACTACGACCCGCGGCCGGACGGCAATTACGACGACCAGGGGTCGTACAACGATCCGGGCTATTCCGATCCGGGAACCTACGACAACCAGGGACCGGTCGACCAGAGCGTCTTCTACGGCGAGCTTCTCCCCCTATGGCCGCTGGATCCAGCGGAGCAGCTACGGCTGGGTGTGGGAGCCGACCCGGGTCGCGGTCGGCTGGCGGCCTTACACCCAGGGCCACTGGGTCAACACCGACTATGGCTGGACCTGGATCTCCGAGGAGCCCTGGGGCTGGGCCACCTATCATTATGGCCGCTGGCTGGCCGACCCGGAGTACGGCTGGCTGTGGGTGCCGGGCAATGAGTGGGGTCCGGCGTGGGTCTCCTTCCAGGAGGGCGGCGGCTACCTCGGCTGGGCGCCCCTGCCTCCCTCCGTCGGTTTCCGGGCGGGCATCGGCATCCAGATCGGGGGCCTGAGCCTGAGCGCCGGCATCGACCCCTATGCCTACTCCTTCGTGCCGGAGCGTGAATTCCTCAACGAGCGGGTGGCCACCGTCATCCTGCCGCCGGCCCGCAACGTGACGTTCATCCGCAACACGACGAACATCACCCGCATCACCGTGGAGAACAACCGGATCGTCAACCGGAGCCTGCCGGAGGAGCGCATCGCGCAGGTGACCGGCCAGCCGGTACGGCGCTACCAGCTCAACGAGACCCGGAACCCGGCCCAGGGCAGGATCGCCCAGGTCCAGGGGGATCAGGTCTCCATCTTCCGGCCGGCCACGACCCTGGCCCAGGCGAAACCGAACCGGACGCCTCCCATGGTCATCCAGCAGCGCCAGCAGCGGATGCGGCAGGTCCAGCCGGGGCAGTCAGGACAGCCGGGGCAGCCGGGCCGGATGGGTCAGCCCGATCAACCGGGGCCATCGGGACGGCAGGTTCAGCCCGGACAGCCGGGACGGCAGGTGCAGCCAGGACAATCCCAGCCGGGCCAGGAGCCGCAGCCGGGACAGCCGCGCGTCCAGCGGCAGCCATCGAATTTCCGGCCGGCGCCCTCTCCGGAGGACATGCAGCGCAAGCACCAGGCCGAGCAGCAGCAGCTCCAGGCCCAGCAGGAGGCCGAGCGCAGCCGTCTCCAGCAGATGCACGAGCGTGAGGTCAACGATCAGCAGAACCAGGGCAGGGCCGCCCAGGTCGCGGCCGAGCACCAGGCCGAGCAGCGCGCGATGCAGGAGCAGCACCAGCGCGAGCAGCAACTGCTGCAGGCCCGTCACCAGCGGGAGCAGCAGGCGGCGCAGCAGGCCCGTCCCCAGCAGCAGAACCGGCAGAATCCCCGGGGGCAGCAGCAACAGCAGCAGCGCGAGCGGAAGCCCGCGCCCCCGCCGCCGGTCTGAATCTTCCCGGCATCTTCCCTGAACGTGATGAACGGGCGCCCTCAAGGGCGCCCGTTTTGTATTCCGGTCCGGATCAGGGGACCCGCGGCATGGCATTCCAATTTGTGGGGTGGCAAACGCGCCCCCTGGGTCGGCGTTGCCGGCTTGCGGGTCATGGAGCAGCGTTTGCATCCTTGATGGCTGGCCCATACCGGGCCGGCTTTCAGGAAGGAGCGCCCGGCGCCATGTCCAACGTCAAGTTCCGTGGTTGCTGCTGCGGCATCCCCGTGGGGTGTGGATTGCTCGTTCTCGGGCTGCTCGCGGTATTCGTCTGGCATCTCGTGTCGCCCGGAGCTTTCTGGCCTGCCGGCGCGGGCCGGGCGCTCGCCCTGCTGGCGGTGCCCGGCATCGTCCTGATGCTGGCGCTCGGCCAGAACCGGAATCAGTCGCCGCCGAGCCCCAGGCGCCGCCAGCCCTGAGCCCCGAGGCGGCGCAGGGTGGCGATGTTCTTCTCGTAGATCCCGGCGGCATCCGGAAAGGCTGCCACCGCGCGCTCGACGCTCGACTCCCGCAGCAGGTGGAGCATCGGGTAGGGCGAGCGGTTGGTGTAGTTTTCGATGTCCTCCGGGCCGGTGCCGGCGAACTGGTAGCGGGGATGGAAGCTGGCGATCTGGAGGACCCCGGTCAGCCCGAGGTCTTCGACGGCCTCGTCGGCAATCTCCAGAAAATCGTTGTAATCCAGGAAATCGGTGAGCGCCCGCGGATGGATCAGCAGGGTGGTCTCGGTCCGCTCCGGGTCCGCCGCCACCAGATGCCGCAGCTCTTCGAGGAGCCCGGCCAGCAGGGCCGCGGGCGTCTCCGCGCCGCTGACCACGTAGCGGATCTGCTCGCGGACGTGCACCGCCCGGGCGAACGGGCAGAGGTTGAGGCCGATGACCGCCTTTTCGAGCCATTGCCGGGTCGCGGCGACGATCTCTTCGGCATCCAGGGCATCCGTGGAATCCGGGATCATGGGCCGAGGATAGCGCGAGCGGGGCGCGGCGTAATGTTCGCCGTAAGGTTCGCCTGCGAGGATCTCTCCATCACAGATTCCCCATTCCGAGGCCGGCTGTCCGCCGGCCTCTTTTTTGCTTTCCTGGCGGGCGAGGGAGGGCGAAGGCTCGCGGGTGAGGGCTCGCGGGTGAGGGAATACCGCGCCGCGTTCGTCTCTCTACCTTAAGACCGCTACGTAATGCCGGCCGTAAGGTCGGTGGAGGAAGATGGCGGCATCAAATCCGTGAAGTGATCCGCATGGCAGGGAGGCCGAGATGGACGACCGGGACCGGAAAGACGCGCTGCTCGAAGCCCTCGAGACGATTCTGCAGGAGTCCCGGCGGCTCCGCGGCGAGGGGCCGGGAGACGCGCGGCAGGCCGGAGCGGGCGGGGACGACGGAGCTCCGCCGAAGCCGGAACCTCAGGCCGCTTCCCTGCGGGCCTGAAGCCCGCTGGCCGCGGCGTTCCCCTCAGGCGATCTCTCGGAGCCCGGAGGTTGCGAGAGTCCGCTGCATGGCGAAGGTCTCGATCTGCTCGCTGCGCACCGTGACCTCCTGGATGCGGACGACCCAGAACCCGTGGCGCTCGAAGAACGCCCGGGACGTGCGGCTCACCTGCGAATGGAGATCGGTGATCCCCCGGCGCCGCGCCTCTTCGAAGAGACAGCTCATCAGGAGACGCCCGACGCCGCGGTCCTGCCAGGCGTAGTGCACGTAGAAGCAGCCGACCAGGCCGTCGGCCTCCAGCTCGGCGAAGCCGATGAGGGCCTCCTCCTCCACGACGACGAGCGGCTGCGTGCGCGCGAACCGCTCCTGCCAGCGGCCGAGGTCGGCCATCCGGCGTGGCGCCCAGGCCTCGATCTGCTGCCGCGAATAGTCGCGGCCGTTGACCCGGTGAACGGTGTCCAGATAGAGCTGCATCAGGAGCTCGGCGTCTTCCTGCCGGTAGGGACGTACATGCATGGTCGAAACCCTCCGTGCCGCGGCGGTCGACTAAATGTTTAGCTGACGCTTCAGCATGGCGAATCGCGCGCGATCCGTCAAGGGGTTTTCTCACGGACTCCGGCGGCGCTGATAGGATTCCTCCCAGGAGGAGGGGACACCCGGATGCGGCTGATCAAGATCGGGCTCGGCAACGTCAATCCCACGGTGGGGGAGGTGCGCTCGAACGTCGAGCGCCTCCTCGTGCAGGCGCGGGCCATGGCGGCCGGCGGGGTGACGGTCGGCTGCTTCCCGGAGCAGGCGGTGGGAGGGTATCCGCCGGAGGACCTGATCCAGTGGCGGGCATTCCTCGCCGCCCAGCGGGCCGAGCTGGAGCGCTTCGCCGAGGCGACGGTGGACCTGCCGACCGTGTTCGTGGCCGGCGTGGCGGTGGGCGTCGGCGGCCAGATCTTCAACTGCGCCGCGGTGGTCCACGGCGGCGAGATCCTCGGCTTCGTGCCCAAGGAGAAGCTCCCCACCTACAACGTCTTCTACGAGGCGCGCACGTTCTCGCGCGGCGCGCCGGGGCTCGCCCTGGACGCCGGCGGCGTGCCGCTGGGCGACTACTTCTTCGCCTTCGACTTCGGCCTGCTGGCGGTGGAAGTCTGCGAGGACGTCTGGTCGCCGGACGGCCCGATGCGCCGGCGCTGCTACTCGGGGGCCGAGCTGGTGGTCAACGTCTCCTCCTCGCCCTTCCGCGTCGGGGTGGTCTCCACCCGCCGGGAGATGCTCGCCACCCGCTCCGCCGACAACCAGGCGACGCTGGCCTACACCAACTTCGTGGGCGCCCAGGACGGGCTGATCTTCGACGGCGGCGGGTACGTCTTCCAGAACGGCCGGCCGATGCTGGAGGCCCGCCGCTTCCGCGACGGCTGGACCGCCTGCGTGGTCGACCTCGACCGTACGGTGAGGGCCCGGCGCGAGGCCTCGACCTGGCGCGATGACTGCGAGGCTTTCCAGCGCCAGGAGGTGCCGGTGCCGGTGCTGCGCAGCGAGCATCCCACGATGGCGACGATGGCCTCCGGATCGCTGGCCTACCCGGTGCCGGCCTGGGAGAACCTCTTCCTGCCGGCGGCGGGAGCGCCGCCGCGCACGGCGCGCGAGGAGGTGCTGGACGAGCTGATCGACGCCCTGGCGCTCGGCGTGCGCGACTACTTCCGCAAGTCGGGCGCCTTCAAGCTGCTGGGGATCGCCCTCTCCGGCGGCCGCGACTCGATGCTGACCCTGCTGATCGCCTGGCGGGCGGCGTGCCTGCTGCACCAGGAAGAGGCCTCTGCGACCGGGGAGGAGGTCCGCCGGAAAGCGGGGGAGACGATCCGCGCCTTCTACATGCCGACCCGCTACTCGGGGGAGGGGACCCGCGGCGCCGCGGCCACCCTGTGCGAGGAGCTGGGCGTGCCGTTGAGCGTGCTGGCGATCGAGGAGGCGTTCGACCGCGAGGTGGAGGCGACGCGCCAGATGCTGGGCGGCGAGGAGCCGACCGCGATCACCCGCCAGAACGTGCAGGCGCGCCTGCGGGCCGCCCGCATGTGGAACTGGGCCAACAGCTCGGGGGCGCTGTTCCTGCAGACCGGGGACATGAGCGAGAAGGCGGTGGGCTACACCACCATCGGCGGCGATCTCGAGGGGGCGCTGTCGGTGATCGCCAACGTGCCGAAGACGGTGGTGGTGGCCCTGCTGGAGCGCTTCCTCGCCCTCTACGGCTTCGCGGGGATCCGCCAGACGCTCGACACCGAGCCCGGCCCGGAGCTCGCCGACGCCCAGACGGCCGAGGGGGAGCTGATGCCCTTCCCGGTGCTCGACGCCTGCCTCCATCTCTACGGCGGCGAGAAGCTCTCGCCGCCGGAGGTCGCCTTCGCCCTGCGCACGATCTTCCCCGCGATCGAGCCGGCTCGCCTGGAGGCCTGGGCCGGGCGCTTCGCCGCGCTGTTCACCCGCTCGATCTACAAGTGGGTGCAGTCTCCCCTCGCCCTGCACGTCGGCTCGCTCGACCTCGACCGCGAGCGCGCCCTCCAGCTCCCCGTCGTGCAGCGCAACGAGTGGTCGGAGTCTTGACCGCCGCCTCTCCCGCCTCTCCGGCGTCTCCCGCCTCTCCCGCGCCGGTGCCCTCCGCGCCTTCCATCGGATGGATCGCCGCCTGCGTAGCGGTCCCGCTCGTCTGCCTGGCGCTCGCGCCCTGGCTGCTGCGCAGCGCCTGGGTCGGCAACGTCCATCTCCACACCCTGCACGAGACGGTGGCGGTGATGCTGGCCCTGGCGGTGGCGGTGATCGCGCTGGTCCGCTTCTACAGCCGCCGGAGCGACGCCTTCCTGCTGCTGGGCGCGGCCTTCCTGGGCACGGCGTTCCTCGACGGCTATCACGCGCTGGCGACCTCCACCTTCTTCGCCGAGCGCTTCCAGCTCTCGGACCTCTCGTCGACCAGCCCGTGGAGCTGGATCGCCGCCCGTCTCTTCCTCTCCTTCTGCCTCTGGCGGAGCGCTCCGCGGAAGGGCTCGCCGGAGTCCCCGCCGCGGTCCGGCGGCCGGCCCGAGGCCCGGCTCGCCGCCCGCCAGGTCTACTGGGTGGTCGGCGCCGTGACGTTCGGCTGCTTCGCCTTCTTCACCTTCATCCCCCTGCCCTCCGCCTATCTCCCGGGCTCCGTGCTCCGCCGGCCGGCCGATCTGATCCCGGCGCTCTTCTTCCTGCTCGCCCTGGCGCGCCACCTGCGGTGGGGGAGCTGGCGCGAGTGGAGGTTCGAACGCTGGCTGATGCTGGCCCTGCTGCTCGGACTGATGGGGCAGGTCGCCTTCATGCCCTTCGCCCAGCGGCCGTTCGACGCCATCTCGGAAGCCGGGCACCTGGCGAAGAACCTCAGCTACGTGGCCGTGCTGGCGGGCCTGCTGGGCAGCATGTACTCCCTGTTCCGGCAGGCCGACCGCAGCTTCGCGGAGCTCGCCCGGATCAACGCCGCGCTGCAGGGGGAGATCGACGAGCGCGCCCGCGCCGAGCGCGAGCGCGACCGGTTCTTCGACATGTCGAGCGAGCTGCTCGCCATCGCCGGCGTGGACGGCTACTTCAAGCAGCTCAACCCGGCCTGGGAGCGGGTCCTGGGCTGGACGGTCGAGGAGCTCAAGGCGCGGCCGTTCACCGAGTTCGTCCACCCCGACGACCGGAACGCCACGCTGGCCGAGCGGCGGCGGCTGGGCCTGGGCGGCGGCACGGTGGACTTCGAGAACCGCTATCAGGCAAAGGACGGCGCCTACCGCTGGCTCTCCTGGCGGGCGAGCGCGGTGCCCGAGCATGGGCTGATCCACGCGGTGGCGCGCGACGTCGACGAACAGAAGCGGGTCGAGCAGATGAAGAACGACTTCGTCTCGGTGGTCAGTCACGAGCTGCGCACCCCGCTGACCTCGATCCGCGGCTCGCTCGGCCTGATCGCCGGCGGCGTCGCCGGCCCGCTGCCGGAGAAGGCGCGCACGCTGGTCGACATCGCGGCCAAGAACTGCGAGCGGCTGGTGCGCCTGATCAACGACATCCTCGACATCGAGAAGATCGAGTCCGGCAAGATGGGCTTCCGCTTCGCCCCGGTGGAGCTGATGCCGCTGATCGAGCAGGCGGTCGAGGCCAACCGCGCCTATGCCGAAACGCTTGGGGTGGAGCTGCGGATCGCCGAAAGGATCGAGGGGGCGCGGGTCTGGGCCGACGCGGACCGCCTGCTGCAGGTGATGGCGAACCTGCTCTCCAACGCCGCCAAGTTCTCGCCGCGGCGCGGGGTGGTCGAGGTGGCGGTGTCGCGGGAGGCCGGCGAGGCGCGGGTGGCGGTGACCGACCACGGCCGGGGGATTCCGTCGGAGTTCCAGGGGCGCATCTTCGAGAAGTTCGCCCAGGCCGACGCCTCCTCGACGCGCGAGAAGGGGGGCACCGGGTTGGGGCTCAGCATCTCCCGCGCCATCGTCGAGCGCCACCGCGGGCGGATCGGCTTCACCAGCGAGCCGGGGTTGGCGACGATCTTCTTCTTCGACCTGCCGGAGTGGGGGGCGGTGATGGCCGCGGCCACGCCGGAGACCGCCGGGCGGCCGCTCATCCTCATCTGCGAGGACGACTGGGACGTGGCCCGGCTGCTCAGCCTGATGCTGGAGCGCGAGGGCTACCGCGCCGACGTAGCCCACGACGCGGCGGGAGCGCGGCGGCTGCTGCGCGAGCGCTCCTACGCCGCCATGACGCTCGACCTCGTGCTGCCGGATCAGGACGGGATCGCGCTGATCCGCGAGCTGCGGCGGGAGGAGGCGACGTGCCGGCTGCCGATCGTGGTGATCTCGGTCCGCGCCGAGGAGGGGAAGGTCGAGCTCGACGGCGGCGCCGTGGGCGTGGTGGACTGGCTGGTCAAGCCGATCGACCAGGACCACCTGATCACGGCGATGGATCGCGCGGTGCGGGCGCCGCTCGGCCGGGGCGCCCGCATCCTCCACGTCGAGGACGACCCGGACCTGCAGCGGGTGGTGGCGGCGATCGTGGAAGGGGACGCCGCGGTCGAGCAGGCCTCCCATCTGGCCGACGCCCGCGAGCGGCTGGCGCGGGAGCGCTTCGACCTGGTGATCCTCGATCTCGCCCTGCCGGACGGCTCCGGCCTCGAGCTGCTGCCGCTGCTGAGCAGCCTCGATCCGCCGACGCCGGTGCTGATCTTCTCGGCCCACGAGGTGGAGCCGGACGTGGCGGGCCGGGTCGCCTCGGTGCTGATCAAATCCCAGACCTCGAACCGCGAGCTGCTGGAGCAGATCCGCGCGTCCCTCAAAAGCCCGTCCAAGGCACCTACGCTCTAGGACGGCCAAAGAAGGCCGCCGGAACATACTTCAAGGAGTAGAAGAAACATGCGTAAGAACCTTCTCAAGCTCGGACTTGGTGTAATGATCGCGGCTTCGACGATGCTCGTCCCGCAGGCCTCCCACGCCGCTCATGGCGCTCTCTGCGTCTACAGCTACACGCTGTCGAACGGGCACACCTGCACCTATAGCGGCCTGGGGGCCAACGGCTGCTGCCAGTACACCGGCGATCCCCACTGCCACCAGATCTGCCCCTAAGACGGCGCTCACTCTCCTGAGACCAGATCCCGCAGCCCCTCGAGGCAGCCGTTCACGGCGGCCTCCTCGGGGGGCTTTCCTTCGCCCAGGGCGCTCTCGAGCAGGACCTCGAGCCGGCGGGCGAGGTCGCTCACCTCGGGAAAGCCGAAGGTGGCGCCGGCTCCGGCCAGGGAGTGGGCCAGACGGTGGAAGGTGCGGAGGGGGCCGCCCTTCCAGCCGGCGGCCCGGGTGGCGTCACGGGCCTCCTCGACCTCGGCGAGGCGGTCGGGGAGGCGGCCGGCGAAGTAGCGGCGCAGCTCCGGGTCGTCCATCAATCTGTCCTCAGGCTTGCCTCGGGCTTGCCTCAGGCGTGCAGGCCGCGCCAGATCTCCCGCACGGTCGCCGAGAGGGTCATCGGATCGAACGGCTTGGCGATGACGTCCACGGCGCCCATCTCCCGGTAGCCGGCGATCTCGTTGGCCTGCACGCGGGCGGTCATGAAGACGATGGGGACGCTGCGGCCGGCCGGCAGGCGCCGCAGCGCCGCGAGCGTCTCGGGGCCGTCCATGCCCGGCATCATCACGTCGAGCAGGACGAGGTCGGGCGCGACCTCGTCGAAACGGGCGAGCGCCTCCAGCCCCGAGCCGCAGGAGACGATGGAGAAGCCGCCGACCGCCTCCAGGGCCATGGTGGCGACCAGACGGATGTCGGGATCGTCCTCCACCAGGAGGATGCGGCGCAGGGTGGTCGAGCTCATCGGGGCCGTCTTCATCAGGAATCCAGACGAGATCCAGGATCGGGCGGAGAGATTACGAAGCGCATTACGGCCGGCGCGCTGCTAAGATCCGGCGGCTGGACAGCGATCGGCCGGAAAAGCGACCGGGGAGAATCATAGCGTGCTCGCCGCCGACACCTCGTCTCCACAGGGACCCTCCGCGCGCCGCGTCCTCGCCGTCGAGGACGACCCCGACGTCCTCCGCCTGATCCGCCGCGAGCTGGAGGCCGCCGGCTTCGAGGTCTGGGCCTGCCCCTCGGCCGAGGAGGCGCTCGACACCATCTCCCGGCGCGGGCTGCCGCACCTGGCGCTGGTGGACATCCTGCTGCCCGGGCTCGACGGCATGGGGCTCGCCCGCAAGCTCCACGAGTGGAGCGACCTGCCGATCGTCATGCTCACCTCGGTCGACGAGGAGGAGACGGTGGTGCAGGCGATCGAGCGGTTCGCCGAGGACTACATCCGCAAGCCGTTCAAGCCGCGCGAGATGGTGGCGCGGGTCGAGCGGGTCTGCCGCCGCCTCGGCGACTTCGCCTACACCCTGCAGCCGGTGGTGCGCATCGACGACCGCCTGGCGGTGGACTTCGCCCACCTGCGGGCGGTGGTGGACGGCCGCGAGGTGGCGCTGACCGCCACCGAGACCAAGCTCCTCTACGTCCTGCTGCGCGGCGCCGGCCGGGTGGTGACCACCGACTTCCTGCTGCGGCGGCTCTGGCCCTCGGACGAGGTGTTCGAGGACACCCTGCGCGTCCACGTCCACCGGCTGCGCTCGAAGATCGAGCCCGAGCCCTCCCGCCCCCGCTACGTGGTGACCGAGCGCGGCTCGGGCTACCGGTTCCCGGCGGCCTAGAACGGCCGCCCCGACTCCCAGCCCGCCGGCAGCGCCGCCCCGGCCAGGAGGTTGCGCAGCACCAACGGCTCGACCGGCTTGACGAAGTGGTACTGGATGCCGGCCTCCTGGGAGCGCCGGCGGTCCTCGGGCTGGCCGTAGCCGGTCATCGCCACCAGCAGGGCGTGGTCGAGGTGGAGGTCCTCGCGCAGGCGGCGCGCCACCTGGTAGCCGTCGAGCCCGGGCAGGCCGATGTCCAGCAGGACCACCTCGGGCTGCTGCTCGCGCGCCGTCTCGAGAGCGGTGTTGCCGTCGTGCACCACGCTGACGTCGTGGTTCCACAGGCGGAGCAGGGTGGCGAGGCTCTCGGCGGCGTCGATGTTGTCCTCCACCACGAGCACCCGCAGGGCGCGCGGGGTGGTCGCCGGGGCGAGCTCGGCCGGCGGGCCGGCCTCGATGGGCGGCGCGGGGAGCCGCACCACGAACTCGCTCCCCTGGCCGAGGCCGGGGCTCGCGGCCTCCACCCGGCCGCCGTGCATCTCGACCAGGCTGCGCACCAGGGTGAGCCCGACGCCGAGGCCGCCGTCCGTGCGGGCCAGCGAACCCTCCGTCTGCTGTACGAAGGGATCGAAGACGCGGTCGAGCACGTCGGGAGGCACGCCGATCCCGGTGTCGCGCACCCGCACCACCGCCTCGCTCCCCTCGCGCAGCGCCGTCACCCAGATCTGGCCGCCCGGCATGGTGTACTTGGCGGCGTTGTTGAGCAGGTTCGAGATCAGCTGCTCCAGCCGGGTGGGGTCCGCCTCCAGCCGCACCGGCTCCACCGGGAGCTGCACGGAGAGCCGGTGGGCGCGGCTCTCGATCAGCGCGCGGGTCGCCTCGACGGCGCGCTGGACGACGGCGCCCAGATCCACCACCTCCTTGCGCAGGCGGATGCTGCCCTGGGTGATGCGGGAGACGTCCAGCAGGTCGTCGACCAGACGGGCGAGGTGCTTGACCTGGCGCTCGACCATCTCCCGCGAGGGCTGGAAGGAGGGATCGAGCGTCTCCACCTGGCGCATCAGCTCGACGGCGTTGCGGATGGGGGCGAGCGGGTTGCGCAGCTCGTGGGCCAGCATGGCGAGGAACTGGTCCTTGCGGCGGTCGGCGCCCACCAGCTCCTCGGCGCGCCGGCGCAGCTCCTCCTCCAGCCGCTTCTGATCGGTGACGTCGAGCTGCGTCCCCCAGGCGCGGGTCAGCGCGCCGTCCTCCACCACGCCCATCAGGTTGTTGAGGAAGATCTTGGGATTCCCCTCGGCGTCGACCTCGTGCGACTCGGCGCCGGTCAGGCGGTAGCCGGACTCGATGAAATTGCGCAGGTACTTGACGTTGTGGGGATCGGTCGCCGGCAGCAGCTGGCCGAGGCGCGCGCCGACGATCTCCGTCTCATCGGCGAGGCCGTACATCTGCGCCATCACGCGGTTGCCCTCGGCGAGCACGCCGTGCCGGTAGGCGAGCTCGATCTGCTCGTCGACCGGCAGATCGATCGGGATCGGCGTCTCCAGCTCGAAGCGCCAGATCCCCTCCGAGCTCTGCTCGATGAAGTTGCGGTAGCGCTCCTCGCTCTGCCGCAGGGCCAGCTCGGCCTGGGTCCCTCCGGTGTCGTCGCGCAGCACCAGGAGGATTCCAGCCGAGCCCGTCTCGTCCTCGCAGGGCCGCGCGGTGAGGTCGAGCCGCCGGCCGTCCCCCTCCTGACCGGAGGGGCCGGCGAGGAGGGCCGCGCCGCCGCGGGGCGCCGCCAGGGGCTGGCGGGTGTCCGCGTCGAGGAGCGGCAGCACCTCCTGAAAGGGGCGCCCCCGCGCTGCCTCCGCGGTCGTTCCGGCCAGCCGCTCGGCGGCCGGGTTCAGGAAGGTCACCCGCCCCTGCGCATCCGTGGTGACGACGGCGTCACCGACTGTATCCAACGCCACGCGGAGCCAGTCGCGCCGTCCGTGGCTGCCGGGATCTGACATTTCGTTGACCTCTCATCGCGCTTCGTCCGTGGAAAATCGACCATCGCTGGAAGAGGATAACCTCTGCTTTTCAAAGAGAGAATTATCTTTGGGCTTGAGTTCAGCACGTCCCATGCCAGTTGCGGCGCGCGCGATCCCCGACCGCCGCAGGAGGTCCCGTAGCGCCAGGGCGAGCAGCAGGAGGAGCGGGACCGAGCCCTGGATCAGAAAGCGGTTCCAGGTGACGCGCAGCAGCTCCTGCGGGCTCGCGTGGACCGAGTAGGCGATCCAGCCCACGGCGAGCGGCGCGGCGAAGGCGAGCAGGAGAGGGAGCGCGACCCGCCGCCGCAGACCGCGGCAGCCCGCCAGGAGCGCCGGCGGCGCCACGGCCCAGAAGCCCTGCCAGAGCTCCCCACCGGGACATCCGGAAGACGATTCCGGGGAGGAGACGCGGCGCGCGGGCGATCACGTTCGGCCACAGGCCGACCGTGGCGAGGAGGCGTCCGTACTCCTCGTCCTCCCGGTTGGGGATGGCGGCGCGCCAGCCGGCGAGAAGGCCGCAGGCGAGCGCGGCGAGAGCGGCGGCCGTCGCCAGGGGGGCCCAGGCGCGGCGGCGGGATCCGCGGCCACGGAGGGCCTGGAAGAGCGCCGCCGCCAGCAGGGCCGCCGCGGCGAGGATCATGCCTTCGCTCTTGGTCAGCACGGCGGCGCCCAGAAGGAGGCCGGCGGCGACGCCGTCCACGGCCCGGGCGGCGGGGGAGAGCAGCAGCACCAGGGCCGCGCCGTAGAAACAGGCGAGCGGGAGGTCGCTGTAGGCGCCGGCCGCGCCGCCATCCATGCCGAAGGAGAGGACCGGCAGGCCGCAGGCGGCGAGCGCGGTGAGCGCCGCGGCGCCTGCCCCGGCCCAGCGCCGCGCGCCGTCGTAGACCACCAGCAGCAGCACGGGGAAGAAGGCGGCGTAGAGGCCGCGGAAGAGCTGCCGGTCCGGCTCCGCCCGGAAGGCTTCCATCACCGCCGTCTGGGCGACCGGCAGGAGGAGCGGATAGTGGGGGAGGGAGACATACCACCTCGGCTCCACCATCGCCGGCGGCAGGACGCCGCCGGCGGCGCGGACGTAGCGGGCCTGCGTCGTCCAGGTCATCCGGCCGTCCCAGTCCTGGAGCGGGTTGGCCACCGCCTCGGCGAGCACGCCGAGCGAGACGAACGCCGCCACCGCGCCCGCCGTGAGGGTGGCGAGCGACAGCCAGGAACGCCGCCGGAAGCGCCGCGGTCTCCCGGGCATCACGTCTCTTCTCGGCCGGAAGAAGAGGACCAGGGGGAGGGCGGCCAGGGTGAAGATCGCCGGCGGCCGGATCGGGACGCCGAAGAGGAAGGAGAGGACGTAGAGACCGCCGGCCACGGCGGCGATCCCGAGCAGGTATCCATAGGCGAGCCGGCGGGGCAGGGACAGATCGCGCAGGCGGGGAAAGAGGCGGGTCAGGGCCAGGCCGGGCAGCGCGAAGAGGGCGATGCCGCCGAGGACCGCGGCGATGCCGGCGATCTCAGAGAGCATCGCCCGCCTCCAGCCGCGCGACGAAGGCCGCCCGGCCGTAGAGCGTCGGCGGCCCGCCGCGCCCGTGCGCCACCACCGCCCAGGGGAGGTCCGGCGGCAGCTTCTGGAGCAGGCGCCGGGGATCGCGCACCCCGTGGCGCCCCCCTGCCAGCACCGCGCGCCGCGGGGCGAGCTCGAAGCGCACCCAGAGCCGCGCCCCCTCGTCGCGGGTGGCGCCGTTGACGAGGAGATAGGCGCCGTCCGGCGGAATGGCGCGGCGGATGGCCTCGATCGCGTCTATGTACTCGGGGCCGGAGATGCGCCGGCGGCGGTCGAGCGGGGTCTCGCCGGCGGTGTGGACGGCGTCCACCATCTGCCGCGCCGCCTGGGTCAGCGACCGCGGCACGGCGGCGGCGAGGAAGAGGCCGAAGAGGGCGAGCGCGGCCCAGGAGAAGACCTTGCCCGGTCGCAAGGAGACGATCCTATTGCCAGGGCCGGGTCGACAGCGCCGGCGCCTTCATCACCCGGAAGTAGGGGAGGAGACCGATCGCGGCGTCCCAGTAAGGGGTGCGGCGGAACCACCACTGGTAGCGGGCCTGGGGATCGGCGGCGAACTTTTCATCCTTGAGCGCCTCCCGCCACTCCGCGGCGGTCTTCGGGTCCGCGAGCATCCCGGCCGCGAGCCCCTCGAGCACCCGCGGATCGGCGTACTCCTTGCCCTCGAACAGCGAGGAGAGGAGCCCCCAGGAGAGCAGCGAGTCCGGCGCCTCGGGCTCCAGGAGCTGGACCGCCACCTCGAAGTCCGGCTGGTCCGCCGGCACCCAGAGCGCCCCGGCCGGAATCCGCCGCCGCTCCACCGCCCGCTCCACGCCGGCGGTCAGCCGGGTCAGCCCCTGGTAGGAGGAGGGGGCGGCCTTGGGATCGGCGACCCGCATCGCCTCGACCTCGATCTCCACCGGCTGCGCCAGCCGCTCGACCCGCAGCATTTGGCCGCGCAGCCGCGCCTCGATCTGCGGCCAGCCGGGGAGCACCAGGTAGCCGCGGGGGCGGGGGAGGGATTTGACGATCCGCGGCTGGTGGATCCAGGGGACCTCGATCTCCTTCACCTCGCCGCGGTGGAAAAGGAGGATCGGCTTGCCGGAGACCACCGAGGTCTTCATCTCCCCGGCGTAGATGGGGAGGCGGATGCGGTCCGCCGCCTCGCTCTGCTCGACGTCGACCGCCACCTGCGAGGGGGGAGCGTCCGGCTTCCCCCGGGCGATCTCCGCCGCCTCGGCCGCGGCCACGGCGCCGGTCAGCGCCGCCGGGTCGCGCGCCACCTCGTCAAGCAGCGCCCACAGGAAGTCGCGGTTGGCCCGCACCCGCTGCTCGTAGGGCTTGTAGGAGTGGTTCTCGACCAGGATCGACGGCCGGTTGCGCAGCGGGAAGTAGCCGGTCGAGTAGCGCGGCTGGCCCACCCAGGAGCTGAACCCCTTGGACGGATCGTTGCGGTCCACCAGGTCCACGTAGGGGCCGACCTTGTGCCCGGCCTTCCGGGTCGCGGCGAGCACGGCCGGCATGTGGGCGCGCAGCCAGGCGTCGACGGGAGCCGGGGCCTGCGGCGCCTCGGCCCAGGACCAGGTCAGCACCCAGTCCATGTCGACGCCATCGGTGACGTGGTCGTCCACGTGCAGGTGGGGGCGCCAGGCGTTGACCAGGGCGATCAGCGAGCGCGCCTCCTCCGACGAGAGCTTCAGGTAGTCGCGGTTGAGGTCGAGCCCGCTGGTGGTGGTGCGGAAGCCCATCCCCTGCCGCGGACCGTTCTGGTTGGGACGGTTGAACGGCGAGATCCGCTCGTGGCCGTCAACGTTGTAGATCGGCAGCACGACGAGGGTCACGGCGTCGAGGATCCCGGGGTGGGCCCCAAGCGCCAGGTCGCGCAGCAGCATGAGCGAGGCGTCCTTGCCGTCGATCTCCCCGGCGTGGATGCCGTTCTGGATCAGCACGATGGGTTTGCCCAGCTTCAGCGCCTTGCGGCCGGTGAACGCCTTCTCCCGGGAGACCACGACGAAGGGCATCGCCCGCCCCTCGCCCGAGGTACCGTAGAAGCCGAGGTACATCTCCGGGAAGTGGGCCTGCAGCCGGCGCAGGAAGTCGAGCGTCTCGTCGTAGGTGGAGGTCGCTTCGAAGCCCGACGCCTCGGCGCGGGTGCGCAGCTTCTCGATCGCCTCGCGCTCCTCATGGGAAAGCGCCGCCCGGGGGCCCTTCTCGGCCTCGACCTCCTCGTCGGGATCGCCCGGCGGCTGCGCCCGTGGGGTTTGCGCCCGTGGAGATTGGGCCAGGACGGCGAGCGGGAACAGGCAGGCCAGCGGGATCAGCAGGTTACGGACTCGTCGAGCCATGAGTCGAGCCATGAAGGGGACCTCCCGGAATGAGGGCAGACTCTAGCAGACCCCGGCCCGGGCGAGATCTTTGCAAACATCCTGGTCATTCCCCTCTGCATCGATGATAGTGGTACTACTGGCATGAGCTGTGCACTACTTCTTTTCCCGTTGGAGGGGCCGATGCTCTTCCGGACCATCGCAGACTTCAGAAGATTTCAGAAGACATCTACGGAGAGAAGGAGATCATCATGACGGGCATTCTTGGTGGGAAGGCGCTGCGGTGCACCCTCCTGACGGCAGCGACGATAGGGACAACGGCGCTCCTGGGCGCTCCGGCCTGGGCGGCGACTCCGGCGGCGGGAGCGGTTTCCCAGGCGACCCCCCAGACGAGCTGGACCGGCGGTCCGCTCACTCCGACGGCGGCCAATACCTGCGGCGGCCCCGACAACCCTCAGTGTGATAATTACAAACTGACGATCGTTCCCCCTTCCTACTCCTTCAAGGTCGAGATCACCCTCACCCTGCAGGCCACGGACGACTACGATCTCGAGGTCTACGGGCCGGACGGCAGCCTCATCGCCAGCTCCGCCAACAGCGCCGGCAAGGCGGAGAATGTGGTCCTCGCCAATCCGGCCGCCGGGACCTACACCGTGAGCGCCTCGCCCTTCGCCCCCGTGCAGGGCTACAGCGGCGGCGCCAGGATCTCTCAGATCCCGCCGCCGCCTCCCGGCTCCACCGAGACGCCGCCGCGGTACGCCAACTTCACGCCGCCGGCCGGCATGGGAGCCAGCGCCGGCGAGCCGACCCTCGGCGTCGACCGCGAGACGGGCAAGGTGATGTACATCGCCGGCACCGAGACGCTGCGCGTCAGCTTCGACGACTGCTCCTCGCCGGCCACCGCGAAGTGGGAGAACGTCTCCGCTCTCCAGACCTCGCAGACCACCTTCGACCCGATCCTGTACACCGATCCGAAGCTGGGGCGGACCTACGTCTCGCAGCTCCTGCCCACCAAGCTGAGCCTGATGGCCTACACGGACGACGACGGCGCCTCCTGGCTGCCCAGCCAGGGCTCGGGGATCAACTCCGGAGTCGATCACCAGACGATCGGCGCCGGTCCCTTCGCCCCGGGAATCCTCAAGACGGCGGCCTCGTACCCCCGCATCGTCTATTACTGCTCGCAGGACATCGCCACGGCCGAGTGCGCCACCAGCCTCGACGGCGGCCGGACCTTCGGCGTGGCGGTGCCGATCTACAACATCACCCAGTGCTCCGGCATCCACGGCCACGTCAAGGTCGCGCCGGACGGCACCGCCTACGTGCCCAACAAGAGCTGCGGCGGCGGGCAGGGGGTCGCGGTGACCAAGGACAGCGGCCTGACCTGGACGGTGAAGACCGTCCCGGGCAGCTCGGCGGGATCCTGGGATCCCTCGCTCGGCATCGCCGCCGACGGCACGGTCTACTTCGGCTACATGAACGGCGACGGCCACCCCTATGTGGCGGTCTCCCATGACGAGGGGGACACCTGGACCAACATCCAGGACGTGGGGACGGCCTTCGGCCTCCAGAACATCGCCTTCCCGGCCGTAGTGGCGGGGGACCCCGACCGCGCGGCCTTCGCCTTCCTGGGCACCTCCACCGCGGGCGCCGCGGGCGGCGACGATCCGACCTTCCCGGCCGTCTGGCACCTCTACGTCTCGCACACCTACGACGGCGGAGCGACCTGGGTGACGGTCGACGCGACGCCGAACGACCCGGTGCAGAAGGGCACCATCTGCTCCGCCGGCACCACCTGCGGTGGCACCCGCAACCTGCTCGACTTCATTGATGCCACGGTCGACGCCCAGGGCCGGGTGCTCGTCGGCTACTCCGACGGCTGCGTCGGCGGCTGCGTCAACGGCGGCCCGAACAGCGGCACCGCGCTGGCGACGATCGCCCGCGAGACCAGCGGCAAGGGGCTCTACTCCTCCTACGACCAGCAGACCGGCCTGCCGGCGGCCCCCGCCGTCCAGGCGACCTCGGACAACGGCGTCGTCCACGTCACCTGGTCGACTCCGGACGACCACGGCACCCCGATCCTCGGCTACCACGTCTCCCGGCGCCCGATCGGCGACGTTCCCCAGCAGATCGCCGGCGTGGACGCCAACACCCACGCCTACGACGACGCCCCGCCGGCCGGCACCTTCGCCTACAGCGTCAAGGCGGTGAACGCGATGGGGGAGGGCCCGGCCTGCCGCGAGGCGGTGCCGGTCGCGGCCCCCTCGCCGACGCGCAGCTGCGCCGCTCCGGGCGTCAAGGTCCTGGACGATCCCACCGGGGATTCGCAGGTGGCGGCCCTCGACATACAGTCTCTCTCGATCGCCGAGCCGCCGACCGCCGACGGCTCGCACAAGATCGTCTTCACCCTCAAGGTCGCGAGCCTGGCGAGCTTCACCCCCGGCAACGCCTGGATGATCCTGTGGAACCGGCCGGTGCCGGACGCCACCTACGACCGCAACTACGTGGTGATGCGGGCGACCGGCCTGGGCACCGTGGCTTTCAAATACGGCAAGATCTCGCCGCCCAACGTCAACCAGGCGACCGATCTCGGCAACGCGACCGGCAGCTTCTCGGCGGACGGCACGATCACCATCACGATCACCACCGATCAGGCGGACAACGTGGCCACCGGCCAGGACCTCGCGGCGCTCGAGGTCCGCGCCTTCGCCGCCAACGTGAGCGGGCAGCCCTCGTCGCAGACGACGTCGATCGATCACACCAGCGCGGCGTCCTACACGCTGGCCGGCAGCGCCCAGTGCGGGCACTGAAAATAGACGGGCACTGAAATAGACGGGCATTGAGAAAGAAAGGAAAAGAGATGAACCACATTTCCAGAGCCGCTCAGGGTCTCGCCGCCGTCGCGGCCCTGTCCCTCGCTGCCGTTCCCGTCCTGGCCGCGACCGACCCGGCGCCGACCTACGGGGTCTACGCGCCGCCGGCCGGCATCGGCACCGGCGCCGGCGAGCCCTCGATCGGCGTCGATGAGCGCACGGGCGCCGTGATGTACATCTCCGGCCTGCAGACGCTCAAAGCCCAGTTCAACGACGCCGCCAGCCCGGCGACGGCGACCTGGCAGGACGTGAGCGCCCTCCAGACCTCGCTCACCACCTTCGATCCGATCCTCTATACCGACCAGAAGCTCGGCCGCACCTTCGTCTCGCAGCTCCTGCCGACGACGGTCAGCCTGATGGCTTACAGCGACGACGACGGCGCCACCTGGCATCCCAGCCAGGGGGCGGGCATCGCCTCCGGGGTCGACCACCAGACGGTCGGCGGCGGACCGTTCCACAGCGGGCCCCTGGGGGCTCTGCCCCAGCTCTACCCGCACGCGATCTACTACTGCTCGCAGGACATCGCTCTCGCCTCCTGCGCCGTCAGCCTCGACGGCGGCACCACCTTCGGCCCCGCGGTGCCGATCTACAACCTGACCCAGTGCAGCGGCCTGCATGGCCACGTCAAGGTGGCGCCGGACGGCACCGTCTACGTCCCCAACAAGAACTGCAACGGCCAGGCGGGGGTGGCGGTCTCCACCAACAACGGCCTGACCTGGACCGTGCGCACGGTGCCGGGGAGCTCCGCCGGCGCCTCCGACCCGTCGGTCGGCATCGGCACCGACGGCACGGTCTACCTCGGCTGGTCCAACGGCGACGGCCACGCCTACGTGGCGGTCTCGCGCAGCCAGGGCGCGACCTGGACCAGCATCCAGGACGTCGGCGCCCCGCTCGGCATCCAGAACATCGCCTTCCCGGCGGTGGTGGCGGGTGACGGCGACCGCGCCGCCTTCGCCTTCCTGGGTACCACGGCGGGGGGGAACGCCACCGGCGACGACCCCGCCTTCCCGGCGGTCTGGCATCTCTATGTGGCCCACACCTACAGCAGCGGCGCGAGCTGGGTGGTCGCCGACGTGACCCCCACCGATCCGGTCCAGCGGGGGACGGTCTGCACCGCCGGCACCACCTGCGGCACCACCCGCAACCTGCTCGACTTCATCGGCGCCGTGGTCGACGGCGAGGGCCGGGTCCTCGTCGGCTACGCGGACGGCTGCGTGGGCGCCTGCGTCAACGGCGGAGCCAACACCTTCGCCGCCGAAGCGCGGATCGCCCGCCAGACGGGAGGCAAGCGGCTCTACGCCGCTTTCGACTGATCGGGTTCTTTGTTTCTTCCCCGCACGGCGCGCCGGCCTCGAAACCGGCGCGCTTTTTTTATTGGCGGATCTCAGGAGAACCCTGGCGCGGGCTTGACGCACCTCGAGCCGGCGCGGCATGATCGGCTCTCCCCGACGATCCGCGAAATCCTTGCCGCCGACTCCCTCTCCCGCCCCCGACTCTGATCACCCTTCGCGCGAGCGATGGCTGCTGGCGGCGCTGCTCGCCTGGGCCTTCGGCGTGCGGCTCTGGTTCGCCGCCACCGGCCTCGACGCCGGCCGCTTCGTCGACGAGCGCTACATCCTGGACAACGTCCGCAGCTTCCTCGCCACCGGCTCGCTGCGTCCGGTCCACCTCTACTACCCGGGGCTGGGCAACCTGCTCCACTCGCTGCTGCTCGGCGCGGCGGACGCCCTGGCGCGCTGGACGGGCCGGGGCGGCGAGGCGATCCTCCGCGCCGACGGGAAGTTCACGCCCGCGGCCTACCTGCTCTCCCGCGGCCTCCAGGCCTGCACCGGCGTCCTGACCCTCTACTGGACCTGGCGCATCGGCCGGCGGCTGCTGTCGCCGCGCGCGGGCCTGCTGGCGGCGCTGGTCCTGGCGGCGGTGCCGCTGCACGTGCGCCAGTCGGTGGTGGTCAAGCCGGACATCCTGATGCTGCTCGGCCTGCTGATCGCCACCGAGGCGACCATCGCCGCGCTGGCGTCGGGGCGTCTGCGCCAGCTCCTCGGCGCCGGCGCGGCGGTGGGCCTCGCCACCTCGGCCAAGTACAACGGCGTGGCAGCCGCGGTGCCGCTCGCCCTCTTCGCCCTGCCGCGGGCGCGGCGCGAGCCGGCGATCCTGGTCCGGCTGGCGGCTGCCGGCGCCGCCGCCCTGCTGGTCTTCGCGCTGATCAACCCCTTCTTCTTCTCCATGCTGGACCGCTTCCAGCGCGACTTCTCCAATACCCTCGAGCACTACGAAAAGAAGTCGGCGGACGAGCCCGCCCCCACCCACCTCGGCGTCTTCCTGGCCACCGGTCCCGAGATGCTGGCGCCCAACTTCCACGGCGTCTTCACCGGCCTGCTGGGCTTCGCCGGCCTGCTGTTCCTGCTCGTCCAGGCGTGGCGGCGCGGGAATCAGGGGCATGCCTTCCTGGTCGCCTTCCCGCTCGTCTACGTGGTGCTCTACGCCGCCTCCACCACCTACGCCAAGACCAACAACTACCTGCCGGTCTGCCCCTACCTCGCGCTGGGCGCGGCGTTCCTGGTGGACGAAGCCTGGAACCGTGCGCGGGGTTCGGTGGCGCGGCGGGTCCTGGCGATGGCGGTGATCGTTTGGGGGATCGCCCTGATCTGGCGGCCGATGGCCTACACCTACGTCCAGACGGTGCCGGCCACCCTCGACCTGGCGGAGGACGCGCTCGCCGAGCGGCTCGGCAAGCTGCCCAGCCTGCGGGTGATCGATCAGTTTGGCGCCACGGAGCGCCCGGTCTGGGTGGGGGAGGGCGGCGCCCGGGCGCTGGTGCGCAGCTTCGAACGAATCGATCAGACCACCGCGCGGGACCTCGACCTGGCGGACGCCGAGATCTATACCCCCGCGGCGCTGGCCAGCCCGGCGGCGGCCGGCCGCTTGACCGCCGGGCAGGGGCTGCGGATCGAGCCGGGCTTCTTCCGCGCCCGCGGCGAGCCGCTGACCCTGGTGCTCCACCCCTGGCCGCCGACGGGCGATCCCGTCGAGCTGGAAATGCGGCCGCCGGCCGGCCCGGGAGGCGCGTGGACCGCTCATTTACCCGCACAAGGCCTTGCCGGATTGCATCTACCGGCGTTCGCCTCCTGCGAGGTGATCGTCGCCGCGGGCGCGGACGCTCCGGAGGCGGTGGTAGCCGGAGCCCGGCGGCTCGAGCTCTTCCCCGGCGGCCGCCGCGACCGGCGCTGGCTCACCGAACGTTTCCGTTTCGAAGGCGCGCCGGAGCCGTTCGCCCTTCCCGGCATACCGGCGGGCGGGAAGCCGCCACGCATGCGTCTTTGGCTATGGAATGAAAGAAAGCCGAAAAACTGATAAGATATCTTTTTGAAAGATTTTTGATCGATTCGTTTTGAGGAGTGATGATGATGGACACGTCTCCGCAAGCCCTGGGCGAGGTGGATCTCGATTCGGTCATCGCCACCTCGGAGCTGGGACGGCGCCCTTCCCGGCCTCCCGATCACGCAGCCGAGAACCGCGCCCTGGTCGCGCTGGTGGCGGAGATGACCGCCTCCCCGGACGGGGTCCTCCAGCGGCTGGCGGAGAAAGCCCTGGACCTCTGCGCGGCGGACTCGGCCGGCATCACCCTGGTGGAGCGGAACGCCGACGGCGGCGACATCCTGCGCTGGCACGCGGTCGCCGGCCGCCTGGCCCCTCACCTCGGTGGGGTGATGCCGCGCGACTTCAGCCCCTGCGGCACCGTCATGGACCGCAACGGCTCGCAGCTCTTCCAGCACCCGGAACGCCACTTCCTCTACCTCCACCAGATGCTCCCTCCGATCAGCGAGGTGCTGCTCATCCCCTTCGCGGTATCCGGCGAGCCGGTCGGGACCCTCTGGGTGCTGACCCACGACGAGAACCGCCGGTTCGACGGCGAGGACCTGCGGGTGATGAGCAACCTGGCGAAGCTCGCCGGAACGGCTTACCAGATCCTGTTCTCGCTCAACGCCCTGGAGGAGGCCGACCGCCGCAAGGACGAGTTCCTGGCCGTGCTGGCCCATGAGCTCCGCAACCCCCTGGCGCCGATCCGCAGCGCCGTCCAGATCCTGCGCTCCGCGGAGACCACCGGGGCGGACCCGCGCCCCGCCCGGGACGTCATCGACCGGCAGGTCCGCCAGATGGCCCACCTGATCGACGACCTGCTGGACGTCTCGCGCATCAGCCGGGGCCGGATCGAGCTCCGCCGCGAGCCCGTCGACCTCGCGGCGGTGGTGCGCAGCGCGCTCGAGACCAGCCTTCCCCTGGTCGAGTCGTGCGGCCACCGGCTCGACGTCTCGCTCCCCTCCGGACGGGTCCCCCTGAAAGCCGACCCGACCCGCCTGGCCCAGGTCTTCTCGAACCTCCTGAACAACGCCGCCAAGTTCACCGAGCGGGGCGGGCACATCAGCCTGACCGCCGAGCGGATCGACGGGCAGGCGGTGGTGCGGGTGACGGACAGCGGCATCGGCATCTCCCCCGCGCAAATGCCCCAGCTCTTCAAGATGTTCTCCCAGGCCGACAGCTCCCTGGAGCGCACCCGGGGAGGGCTCGGCATCGGTCTCGAGCTCGCCCGCAGGCTGGTCGAGATGCACGGGGGCACCGTCGAGGCCGCGAGCGGCGGCCTCGGCCGGGGGAGCGAGTTCGTGGTGCGCCTGCCCCTCGCCGTGGAGACGCCCCTGGCGGACCAGCCCGCCGCGGCCGTCTCCGCCGCCGCGGACGGGACCTTGGCCGCGTTCGCCCTGCGCGTCCTGGTGGTGGACGACAACCAGGACGCCGCGGACAGCCTGGCCTTCCTGCTCAAGCTCCAGGGGCACGAGGTCCGCACCGCCTACGACGGCCTGGAAGCGGTGACCGCGGCGGCCGCCTTCGTGCCCTCCCTGGTGCTGCTCGACATCGGTCTTCCCAACCTGAACGGCTACGAGGCGGCGCGCCGCATCCGCCAGCAGCCGGGCTGCAAGGATGCCCGGCTCGTCGCGCTGACCGGCTGGGGACAGGAAGAGGACCAGCGGCGCTCGCGCGAGGCGGGCTTCGACCTCCACGTCACCAAGCCGCTGGAGCTCGCCCTCCTCGAACGCCTGCTGGCCTCGCCGTCTTTCCCCGAGCGGTAGCTCTCCCTGGCGGAGAGCCCGGCGGCGGAGCGCGACTGAGCTAGACTACCCGCAGATGGCAACCCCCGGGCGACCGATACAGACCCTGGCCATTTCCGAAAAATGGCTGGCGACGGTGCTGGTGAGCGTCGGCGACGCGGTCCTCGCCACCGACGGCGAGGGCCGGGTGACGTTCATGAATCCGGTGGCCGAGGCGCTCACCGGCTGGACGCTGGAGGAGGCCTGGGGGGAGCCGCTCGACCGCGTCTTCCACATCGTCAACGAGCGGACCGGCCGCCCGGTGGCGAGCCCGGTGGAGAAGGCCCTGCGGGAGGGAACCGTGGTGGGGCTCGTCAACCATACCCTTCTCCTGCGCCGGGACGGCACCGAGATCGCCATCGACGACAGCGCGGCGCCCATCCGCGACGAGCAGGGGGCGGTCACCGGCGCGGTGCTCATCTTCCGTGACGTGACGGCGCAGCGGCGCGCCGAGCTCGAGATCGAGGAGCGCACCCGCCAGGCCGAGCTGGGGGTCACCGTCTGCAAGGCCCTGATCAGCAAGGAGCCGATCCGCGGTCAGCTCCAGCGCTGCGTGGAGGCGATCGTGCCGGGCCTCGACGTCGCCTTCGCCCGCATCTGGACGCTGAATTCCGAGGACGACGTCCTCGAGCTGCAGGCGAGCGCCGGGCTCTACACGCACACCGACGGCCCGCACGGCCGGGTGCCGGTGGGCGCCTTCAAGATCGGGCTCATCGCCCAGGAACGGGCGCCGCACCTGACCAACGAGGTGCTGAACGATCCGCGGGTCTCCGACAAGGAGTGGGCGCGGCGCGAGGGGATGATCGCCTTCGCCGGCTACCCCCTGATGATCGAAGACCGCCTGGTGGGGGTCCTCGCCCTCTTCGCCCGGCATCCCCTCACCGCCTCCGCGCTGCAGGCCCTCGCCTCGGTGGCGGACCAGATCGCGCTCGCCATCGATCGCGCCTGGGGGGAAGAGGCGCTGCGGGAGTCCGAGGCGCGCTACCGGCAGGCCTCGGACTTCGAGCAGCAGATCCTCGGCATCGTCAGCCACGACCTGCGGAACCCCTTGAGCATCATCTCGCTCTCTTCCACCCTGCTGCTGGAGCGCGACGGCCTGGACGAGCGCGGGACCCAGGTGGTCCGGCGCATCCAGTCGAGCGCCGATCGGGCCGCCCGGATGATCCGCGACCTCCTCGACTTCACCCAGGCCCGGCTCGGCGGCGGCATCCCGGTCCACCCGCGGCCGGTCGACCTCCACTCGGTCGTCCGCCAGGTGGTGGAGGAGACCCGCACCGCCTTTCCGGAACGCGAGATCGAGCTTCGAGCAGCGCGGCCCCGGGGCCGGCACGTGGGACGCCGACCGGCTGGCGCAGGTCCTTTCCAACCTGGTCGCCAACGCCCTGAACTACAGCCCCCGGGGTACCGGGGTGAGCATCCGGACCAGCGGCGACACCGACACCTTCGAGCTGGAGGTCCGCAACGGGGGCGATCCCATTCCCGCGGAGGTCCTGCCCACCCTCTTCCGGCCGATGCAGCGCGGCGCGAATCACTCGGACCGCTCCGCCCGCTCGGTCGGCCTGGGTCTTTACATCGTCCGCGAGATCGTCACCGCCCACGGCGGAGAGGTGAGCCTCTCCTCGACGCCGGCCGAAGGCACCGCCGTCCGCGTGCGCCTGCCGCGGTCCTGATCCCTCTTCACCGCCGGTCTCACTGCTGGCCGCCGGTCAGCGCGCTGATCCTGCCGTCCGGCATCACGGTGCAATCGATCACCAGGGTCGTCTCGCCGAACACCGCCCGGTAACGGTAGGAGCGCGCATCCCCTTTCGTTTCCCGCGCCAGCAGGGAGATGGAGCGGAAGGCGCCGAAGGACCGCAGGGCCTGCTGGAAGCCCTGGATATCCAGCGGGTAGAGCCGCTTCCAACCCTCCGGCGTGAACGGCTCCGCGTCGATGGTGCCGTCCTGGATCTTCAGCAGCACCCGCTGGATCAGGGCGGTCACCCGCGGCTCCGCATCCGCGAGCGGCCGGTCGGCGAGGTTGAGGGCCGGAGACAGCAGGCCGGCCACATGACGGGCGATCAGCATCGGGCCGGCCTCGCTCTTGTTGGTCAGCACGATCACCGTCAGCTTGTCGTCCAGATACCGGGCGATCGCCGTCGAGCCGTCCAGGCGGTTGCCGTCGTGATAGGCGAGCCGGTGTCTCGTGTGGTCCTGGAGAGATGGATCCTCGAGGAACCAGCCGAGCCCGTACCCATAGGTGGAGCCGTCGGCGAGCTTCACCGGCGTCCACATCTGCTCCCGGCTGGACGCGCGCAGGACGCCGTCGCCGTACAGCGCGGCGTCCCACCGCGCGAGATCCAGCACCGAGGAGAGGAGGCCGGCGTCCGCGTTGTCCCAGAGCGTGGGCTCCAGAAGAGGGCTGTTGCGCAGCCTGCCGTGATCCCAGACGTACCCCGCGGCCCGGTTGGGAATGATGTCGTCCGGGCTGTTGCGGCGGGTGGACTTCATCTTGAGCGGTGTGAAGACCCTCTCCGCCAGAAACTGATCGAAAGGTTTTCCGCTCAGTTTTTCGATGATCCTCTGGAGCACGAGGTAACCCGTATTGCTGTACATCCATCGCGAGCCCGGCGCGAAGTTCAGCGGCAGCTCGCCGAGGTGAGAGGTGATCTCCTCCGGGCTGGTGCCGTTGCAGGTCTTCCCCTGCATCTCGTTCAGATAATCCCGGATGCCGGAGGTGTGCGCCAGCAGTTGCCGGACCGTCACCTCCCTCCAGGCGGCGGGAGTCTTTTCCAGATGTAGGCTGATCCGGTCGTCGAGCCCGAGCTTGCCGTCCTGGGCCAGCAGCAGGATGGCCGTCGCGGTGAGCTGCTTGGTGATCGAAGCCAGGCGGTAGACGGTCTCCGGGGTGGCCGGCGCGTTGAGCTCGACATTAGCCAGTCCGTAGCCCTTGGCCTTCACGATCCGTCCCTCGCGGACCACGGCGAGAGAGAGGCCGGGGATGTGCTGCGCCTGCATCGCCGACGCGATGTAGGCGTCCACCTCGTCGGCCCTGGCGTCTGAAAACAGGCCCAGAAGCCCCAGCAGGGCCAGGCCGCAAACCGCTCTGCGGAGGAGGGGAAGTCGAGCCGCCATTCCGTTCTCCCTGAAAGCGCCCCGGGTCCGTCCGGCGGATCGCTCCGGAAAAGGGTACACGAAGCCGCGGGACCCGCGCGCGGATTCCGCTCCCGGCATCCGCCGGGCGGCTCTGCGCCTCTGCCCTCCGGTCGTGCGTCATCGCCCCTTGAATTTCCGCGCCGGCCCCCTGGATCTACGTCATCGCCCCTTGAAATTGCGGTATTCCCCTCCAGTTTTGTGTTGCGGCCCCTTGAGATTGCGGCTCCGCCCTCCAGTTTTGTGATGCAGCCCCTCGAGCCTGCGATACAGCCCTCTGGTTTTCCCGCACGGCCCCCCAGAATTTCGACCGGCCCCTCTGCTTCGGCGGAACGCAATTCCAGCGGGCGGTGACGCAGATCTATAGGGCGCTCTCGCCCCACCAGAGGGCGGTGACGCAGAACCAGGGGGCAATGACGTGCAACGGGTGGGCGCTCTCGAAAAACTGGCGGGCTGTGATGCAACATGGATGGGCGCCAGCGCCGCTTCGAAGGGCGCTGCCACATTTCCAAGGGGCCGGCATCGCCGTCCAGTGGGCGCAGCGGGCCTGCCGTGCTGCTGGCCGTTGTCGTCGCGGTCTGGAGGCGGCAATGCTTGAATCGGAAGGGCGGAATGACTATTCTAGCCAGATGAAGAGAGTCACCCTGACCGATACCAAGAACAACCTGAGCGCACTTATTGATCAGGTGCAGCACGGCGAGGCGATTCTCATTCTGGATCGTGGTCGTCCGGTAGCTCGCCTGAAGTCGGTGCAGTGGGGTGATGACGACGATCCTGAGGGTCGATTGGCCCGACTGGAACGTCAGGGGTTGCTGCGTCGGGCCTCCGCTCCACCCCCCGGGGACATCCTGACGGAAGCGCCGCCTCGGCCATCCGAAGGAGCCAGCGTCCTCGAAGCCCTCCTCGCCGAGCGCCGGGAGTAAGTTGAAGCGCATAACTCGAGCGCTGCGGCAAGCCGCGCTTCGTAGCGGTCGTCGCCAGTGAGCTTCTGTCGGTTGTTCTCCTCCTGTAGAGCAGACCATCTCACTGAGAACCCCTCAGCTCCTCCCCTTCGGCCTGACGTTGTAGCCCTTCTCCTCGAACGGTGTAAGTTTCTCGAGCCACAGATCCTCGAGCGCTTGGAGGTCGTCGGACGGATCGTAAGCCGGCCGGTCCGAGGGGGGAAGGGTGTCGAGGATCTCGAATTCGAAGGCTTCCGGACCGAGCTCGGTCCAGTCCTTTTGCAGGACGCGGTTGCGGTGGGAGCCGAAGCCGAGCTGCGCCCGGTGACGGTTGAGGATGGAGGGCAGGTCGATGCTGGTACCGATCAGCACCTTGCCGTTGACCGTGTTCCGTATCTGATACACGCCCATCGGGCGGGCGGTCTCCTTGTACTCGCGTCTCAGGGCCTTCTTGTCCATGGCTCTTTTGTACCACAGGCGACTTCGCGAACCGGAATGCCAGCATTTGCTAGGATGAGTCGCGGGACCTTACTTCACGGAGGTGTTCCCTCTGGCCATTCTGAGTATCCGCAAACTGGATGACGAGATCTACGATCGGCTTCGCAAGCGCGCGGTCCGGCATGGGGTGTCGATGGAGGAGGAGGTCCGTCAGATCCTGAAACGGGCGGTCTCGCCGCCGGAGCGGCTGGGTGATCTGTTCGTGAAGGTGTTCGGGCCCACCAGGGGCGTGGATCTGGATCTGCCTCTCCGTGAACCCCACGAACCGCTGGATCTCGAGTAGCTGGACCGCTGGTCAGCTCGCTTGCGCAGCATCTTTGCCTCCGTCAGTGGTGATCGACGGTGTTGACTTCTCAAGGGGCGCACGTATGGTTGTGAATGTCCCGCGTCAGCTCCTGGACGCGCACGGTCAGCTCGTGGGTGACCCGGGTCAGCTCGGTGTTCTGCTCCAGGAGCTTGAGGATCATCTCCTGCTGGCGGGTGGCCAGATCCTGCCGCTCGGTGCTGGCGGCGGCCAGGGCCTCGCGGTGCTGGGCGTCCGCTTCGGAGAGCGCCTTGTCGCGGTCCGCTTGCCTCGTCTGGGCGAGGAGGATCAGCGGCGCCGCGTAGGCGGCCTGGGTGCTGAACGCCAGGTTGAGCAGGATGAAGGGGTAGGGATCGAAGTGAGTGAGCCCCCAGACGTTGAAGCCGATCCAGATGGCGACGAGCACGCTCTGGGCGATCAGGAAGAGGGGCGTGCCGAAGAAGCGGGCGAAGAGCTCCGCCTTGCGGCCGAACCAGTCGCCGCCAAAGGCCGAGGTCAGGTGGACGTGGGAAGCGTGGAAGCGGAGGTGGTGGTCGGGGCTTTGCGGCGAGCCGGCGGCCTGCACGGACGGGTCCGAAGACATGATCACTCCTCCCGGGGTTCGAAGAGCGGGTCCCCCCGCGCCTGACGGCCATACTATCAGTGGCCGTGGGATGGCGATCCCACGGCCCTGATTCCATGTCCCCTGACCATCGACTCCGGCGGGAAGCTACGGACAGGTCAGCGTGCTCGTGTCCTGCAGCGGCGGGGCGGCGACGCCGTCGGGATTGGTGTAGTTGAGCACGTGCCCCGTCTTCGTATCGGTGACCGTCAGGTGGAAGCCGACGTTGGTCCCGGCCGAGAAGAAGACCCAGAAGCGGTTGTTGAAGGTGCAGGCGTTGATCACCTTGACCAGCAGCTCGGGGTTGTTGGCGGCGAAGAACCAGAACAGGCCCCCCTCGTTGACGCCGAGCGACGACAGCGGAATCGCCTGGCCGTTGCCCGACAGGCCGCCTCCCAGCGCCGTCGAGTACGAGACCCGAATCTGGAAACGCTTGTCGCCCGGCTGATTGTCGATACACAAAGTCTGGGCGTTGGCAACGCAGCCGTTGGAGGTCGTCGTGGTGTTCTGGGTGATGGTCACGGCGACGCTAAAGAAGTTGAGATCCGCGCTCGTCCCGACGGTCTCCTCGTCCCCCGGACAACTCGTCTGCTGCTGCTGCAGGTTGAACTGCACCCCGCCGGGCCCGCTCTCGGTATGGTTGAAGTACACGTCGTTGCCCGGGGTGAACGGAGCGTCGCCGAAATCCCAGGTCACCGCCGTATCCGCCGAGCTGGACAGCGAGACGGTCTTGGTCAGCGTTGAGCCGATCTGCGGCCCGGCGAAAGAATCGCTGCGGGCGGTCAACGTCAGGGTGTAGAGGCCGTCCTGGTCGGTCGTGTAGTAGATCTGGACCGTGTGCAGGTTGGCGGCGTTGAGGTTCTGCACGTAGAAGCCGTTGAAAATGGCGTCGTGGTTGCCGCTGTGGCCGGAGCTCGCGCAGGTGTAGACCGTAGAGACCGTGGCGCTCGCCGGCAGGAGGGCCGAGAGGAAGATTGCGATGGCGAGGAGAAGGGGCTTGCCGGAGCGGAGAAGCGATTGCGGGTTGAAATTCACGAAGTTTCCTCCAAAGGTTGAAAAGAGTTCCACCTTCAATTTCAGGCGACGGAAGGCGGGAAACGTTACGTCCCCGGCGCCGGCAGGGGGGGCACCGGCCGCGACTCGAGCTGCCGGCAGGTCTCGCCGGCGCAGGAGCCGAGGGCATGGACGAGCTGCGAGAGGAGGGCCGCCCAGGCCCGCGGCACCCGGGTTCCGAGGTTGACCAGCTCGTCGGGATCGCGCCGCAGGTCGTAGACCTCCCGCTCGCCGGTGTCGTACTCCACGTACTTGAAGTCCGCGGTGCGCAGCCCGAGGTGGGCCGGATTGCTGGCGGCCGGATGGCCGGAGACCGCCGCGAGGTCCTGCGGGTCCGGAGGCTCCAGCGCCGCGTTGGCTTGCGCTGGGGAGACCGGCGGCGGGGAGACCGGAAAGGCGAACTGTTCCAGGAGGACCGCCTGGCGCCATCCGGCCGCTGATGGCGTCTGGCCGCGGAGCAGCGGCGCCAGGGAGCGGCCGTCCGGAGGGGCCGGCTGCGCCGTTCCCGCCAGCTCGGCCAGGGTCGGCGCCAGGTCCACGCTCGACGTCAGCGCGAGCACCGTGCCGCCGGCCGGCACGCCGGGGCCGCGCACCAGGAGCGGCACGTGGATGTCCGTCTCGTAGGCCGTGTACTTGCCCGGCTTCAGGCGGTGCTGCCCCATGTGGTAGCCGTTGTCCGAGGTGAACAGGATGTAGGTGTTGGCGAGCTGCCCGGAGGCGTCGAGCGCGGAAACCAGGGCCGCGACCGCCTCGTCCACCGCCTGCAGGGAGCGCATCTGCTTGCGGTAGAGGGCGTCGACGGCATTGATCTCGGAGGCGCTGAGCCGCGGCAGGGCGCGGATGCGCGCCGGCTTGTCGCGTACGTCGGCCTCGTTGAACGACGGCGTGCGGGGCGCCTTGAGATCGGGGAACAGCAGCGCGTGGCGCGGCGCCGGGGTGGACGGCTGGTGGGGCGCGTAGGTCGCGAGATAGAGGAAGAACGGCTGCCCGTCTCCGGCCCCGCGGACGAACGCCGTCGCCTTGCCGGCCAGCACGTCGGTCACGTAATCCCCGGGACCGCTGCCGTAGGCGACCAGCTTGCCGTTCTCGTTGAGCGTGTAGCGGTATTCGGAATAGGGAGAGCCGCTCACGGGGCTGGCCCATTCGTCCCAGCCCGGCGGCACGTAGGTGGGGTCCCGCAGGCCCGGATAGCCGTTCAGGTACTTGCCAAACAGCGCCGTGCGGTAGCCGGCGGCGTGGAGCGCCGTGGCGATCGTCGCCTCTTCGTGGCCCAGCTCGTCGAACCGCTGATAGCCGCCGCCCGGCGGAAAGTTCGTATAGACCTGGTGGTTGTGAGGATAGAGGCCGGTCAGGATCGTGGAGCGCGACGGGCAGCAGAGCGACAGCGGAACGAAATGGTTGGCGAACGTCAGCCCCTGCTCCGCGATCAGCGCCCGGGTCCGCGGCATGCGGTCGAGCGAGCCGAGCAGGAGATCCTGGTCGTCGGTGAGCACCAGGACGATGTTGGGGAGGGTATTCGTCCGCGCCGTCGCGGCGCCGGTTAGAACCGGAAACAGGGCCGCGAGGAGGAGAGGGACGAGGGATCGGCGGAAGCGCGCCATGGGCGGCATCTTACCGCGAGCCCCTGATCCGCGAGCCTGTCCCCAAAGAAAAGAGCCCCGGCATCCGCCGGGGCTCTTCCTTCGACTGGATCTGTAGTCGTCTTACCGCGTCTTGACGCAGCCGCGCGTCGCGTTCGACCACTCGTACTGGTAGCCGTAGCCGCCGGTGCCGAAGAACGGCGTGGGGGACCAGGCGCACTTGTCGTCGGCCTCCTGGCCGGTCCGGCCGTCCCACCAGCCGTTCACCGGGTCGGTGACCGCTTCGCGGGTCTCGTGGCAGACGAAGTGCTCGGCGTTCTGAGCCGCCGACCAGCCGCTGACGCTGCAGCCGCCGCAGCTCGGATAGGGCTCGATGGAGTAGAGGACGGTGCCGGGGGCGCCGCTGTACGAGCCGTGATAGGCGCAGTAGGACAGGCTCGGTCCGCCGCACGAGGTGCTCGAGCCGCTCGAAGAGTACGAGGAGCTCGGGATGACGACCTCATAGATCGTGCTGCTGTTGTAGGCATTGCTCGCCAGATACTTGTTGACCTCGCCCTGGACGATCGCGTCGGTGACGTTGGTCGGCGGCGTCGTGCCGTCAAACAGGTCGGCGGTGCCCGAGCCGAGGTTCGTCAGCTGGATCCCGGAGTACTGCGTGATCACGTTGTACTCGGGGGTCGTGCCGAACTGGTTGCGGAAGGCCTGCAGGGTCTGGGCGTAGCTGAAATCGGGGGAAGCGGGGTTGCTGAAGCTCGGTCCCCAGAAAATGAAGACCACCTTGGCCGAGGTGACGACGCCGCCGCCATGATTGGTCAGCAGCGACTTGGTCGGCAGTTGCGGGGCGCCCTTGGTCGGGGCGTAGATGACGTGGTCCGCGTCGGCGAAGGGCTTGTGAGCCTTCTCCAGGGGAGCGGCGTTGGCGGCGACGGACAGCAGACCGCAGGACAGGGCAACCGCGTACTTCAAACCAGTGTTCATCAGTGCATTCCTCCAAGAGTCTGGAAGGGGCTTCAGGGGAGGTCAGGCTCTCCTCATGAGAGCTGAGACCCTGAAGCAAGGGTGTCGAGACCGCAACGTTCGCGGTCTCGTAAGCGACTGAATGAAGTGAAGTGGCAAAGAGTCAAAGTTTAAATCTCAACCGGCTTTCTCTCGCTAACTCTACGGAGTCGTCATCCCCGGTGGATGACTCTCTACAAGATCAGAGTGCAGGGAGCGGCAAAAAGTGAGCCGCCCGGTGATTTCCGGGGTATTTCTCCCAGTCTACTCCACGACGCCGGGCCTCCGCACCGCGATCGTGCAGTCCCCTTCCAGGTAGCTCTCGTCGAAGCTCGGCTCGCCGCCGAGGGACCGGCAGAAGGCGAGCACGGAGGAGCGGCGGTGCCAGCAGAGCCAGTCCTCGCCGCACCAGGAGCGCGAGCTCAGGAAGTTGAACACCAGCCAGCGGCCGGCGGCGGCCCAGGCCGCGCTCAGGGTGGAGTAGAACTGCGGCCGCGAGAGGGTGTTCAGCGAGCCGGAGAAGATCACCACGTCGGCGCCCACCTGGAGCTTCTCCGGCTGCCGCACGAAATCCGCCATCTGGATCGTGCACCGCTCGTAGCGCTTCCGGCGGGCCGCCCGCAGCGCCGCGGGGATCATCTCCAGCCCCGTGTAGTGGTCCGGCACGATCCCGCGTTCCAGGAGATGCCCCAGCAGATCCGCCCGCCCGCACCCCGCGTCGAGGAGCCTCATCCCGGCCAGCGGGCAGCTCCGCGCGATCGCCTCGAAGCGGACCCGCTGCCCCTCCCGGCTGGACCAGAGCAGCGCATCGAACCCCTTCGCCCCCTGCTGGCGAGCCTCCAGATAGGGATACAGATAGAACGGAACCGGCTCCGCGGGTTTGGGCATGCGTGATTCTGCCACGCCGGGCTTCAGATCATCAGATCCCCGCCATTGATGTCGAGGGAGGCGCCGGTGATGTAGCCGGCCTGGTCGGAGGCGAGGAAGCAGATCAGGTCGGCGACCTCGGCGGCGGTGCCGAGGCGGGGAATGGGGAAGGAGCGGGCGTGGGCGGCGAGCTCTTCGGGGGTCGCGTGCTCGCGGGTCAGCTCGGTGTCGATGAGGCCGGGGCAGACCGCGTTGACCGTGATGCCGGACGGCCCCAGCTCCTTGGCCGCGGCGCGGGTGAGCCCGAGGAGGCCCGCCTTGGAGGCCGTGTAGTGGGCGCCGCCCAGGGTGCTCACGCTCTTGCCCGCGGTGGAGGAGAGATTGATCACCCGGCCGAATCCTTGAGCCTTCATCGCCGGCACCACCGCCTGCATGCAGAGGAAAGCCGCGGTGAGGTTGACGTCCAGCGCCCGGCGCCACTCCTCCTCGGTGATCTGCTCGAAGCGGGTGGAGTAGGCGGCGGCCGCGTTGTTCACCAGGATGTCCAGCCGGCCGAAGCGGTCGAGGACCTCCGCCACGAAGGCGCGCACCGCCGCCGAGCTGGCGATGTCTCCAACGAGCGTCAGGACGTCGTCGCCGAGAGCCTGGACGAGCGCCGCCGCCTGCTCGGGACGGCGGACGTTGACCGCGATGCGGGCGCCGGCCGCCAGCAGCCGCTCGGCCGTGGCGCGGCCGAGACCGCGGGCGGCGCCGGTGACCAGCGCGACCCGCCCGGCGAGCGATGGCTGAGCGGGAGCTTCCAAAGGATGGGGACAACGGCTCTCGATCGCTCCTCATGGAACCAGGATCATATCCTGTCGCGATGGCAGGCCAGGGGACATCGAAAACGAAAACGCCCCCGGACCCCGGGGGCGTCGTCACTTACCGGCGGCGGAGAGGAGCCTACTGGCCCTGCAGGCAGCCCTTCTGGCCGCTGTTGTTCGCCAAGCCGGTGCCGGCGTCGTAGGCCCGGTTCGACCACTCCATCTGGAGCTTCCACTTCGAGCTGTTCTTGAGCGTCACCACGCCGGCGAACACCCAGGAGCACTTGTCGCCGTTCTCGCCGCCGCTCGAGTCGTACCAGCCGCCGTTGCGCGGATCGGTGATCGTCTCGGAGAGCTCGTGAGCCGTCACGCTGCCGAGGGCCGCGAGTCCCTGCGAGTGGGTGGTCCAGGTGTCCCCGGGATCGCAGCCGCCGATGCCGTCGATGTTGGGCATGTAGGCCACCTGCACGGGCGCGCCGTTGCTGCAGTTGCCGTAGCTGTGCCAGGCGCAGTAGCTGACGTGGCCGGCGCCGGTCGAGGTGTAGATCAGGTAGAGGGCGTTGGGGTCGGGGTTGTTGCTGGTGATCTTGCAGGCCTCGGCGACCGCGGTCGTGACCGAGAGCGCCTTGGTGGGCGCCGCCGAGGAATCGATCACGTGGCCGAGATACGTCGAGCTGGTCGTGACCTGGCCGTTGGTGCCCGTGTACTCGCTCGAGGTGGCGGCGTAGTTGCTGCCGCCGAAGCCGCCGAAGAAGGAGTCGAGGCCGGTGATCTTGTCGCCCGCGAAGGAGGCGCTGGTCCACTGGGAGCCCCAGAAAATCGCCTCGGTCTTGTTCGCCGTCAGCACGGTGCCGCCATGGAACGTCATGTCCACGCTGCCGCCGCCGCCGCCCGCCGGGCGCGCCTTGACGAAGTCGCGCCGCGGATGGATCCGCGCGGGGCCGACGAAGAGGGGCTGATACCCGATGAGCTCCTGCTCGGCGGACTGCGCCGGCCGTTCCGAGGCATAGGCGGCGCCAGCGGCCAGCAGGGCGCCCGTGAGGAGAATCGCGGAAGTCTTACGCATGTGTCCTCGCTCCTTCCCGTGAGGGATTCGACGTAACCATGAACGATCAGGGATTCAGATGAGGCCCCTGAATAACATCGTGGCGGCGGCTTGTCAAGTTGAGGAGCTCGCCGAACCCGGACGGCTATAGTTTGATCGTTAACGAGAATATGTAAGCTCCGGAGGGGCTGGGCCGATCGTTCCGCTGTGAAGGTGAGGCTGCCGGCGATGGGGATGGGGGCCGCGGGAGCTCATCGACCTCGATGCTCTGCACGCTTTTTCATCTGTCGATATTCCTATGATCAATATTCTTTGACAATGACCTGGTGTGTCCTTAGTATTAAGCGTTAGAAGCACAGCAAAGGGTGGCGGCCAGAGAAAACTTGTTGACCGGTCACGGATAATCCACTCATGGAGGGAAAGAGAAATGTGGAGATTTAGATTCCTTTCCTCATCACTACTGCTTGGACTTCTTTTGTCGAGCTGCATCAGCGTCGGTGACTTCTCGCGGAGCGCGACAAGATACAACGAGGCCGTCGAAGAAGCCCAGAACAGGATGCTGCTGCTCAATATCGTGCGGGCGGATCTGAGCCGGCCGATGTACATAACCGACCTCTCGAAGGTTACAGGCAACATCAAGCTGGATCTCAACACCGGCGGCATCGAAAACGATTTCGGGCCCTACTCTAATACGCTCATTAAGGGCAAGGGCGCTCTAACGAGTGGCAAGCTGACTCCAAGTCTCGATTATACGCACAATCCGACCTTCGATGTGAACGTGCTTTCAACCCAGGAGTTCATGAACGGTTTCCTCAAGCCGGCCAGCAAAGAGCTTCTCGCTTACTATTGGGAGCAGAGATGGGAGCAGGAATTGCTGCTTTATCTGTTTGTCCATAGCGTGCGGGTTCGTGCTGTCGATGATACAACGGAGCCGGAAGAGTATTATGAAAACTACCCCCGCGCTGATACGCCAGAAAGGATTGAGAGATTCGAGGCCTTCGGCCACTGGGTGACAAGGTTCCTTAGAACGAGAACCGCTGTTCATAAGAAAAAATGCAAGTATCGGCCCGTGCCTGGACCGCGAGGAAGCCGCCGATCTCGATGACCTCGTCGCCGCCTCGAAGGAAGGCCTGAGCTTGACGGAGGTAGAGCAAGGAAAGTACCAGCTGCAGCAGGCGAAGCAGGAGCTGAACCTTACCTCTCAGACGGAGGCGGAGTTGGCGCGTGAACAGGACGCAGTCTGCAAGAGATCGAAAGGAAAAGACCTGGAGTCCGCTCTGATCGAAGCTAGGGAAAAATGTGAAGAAAAGAAGGCCACGGAGGAAAGACTAGGCAACGCCTCGAGGATTAAGTATGTCAAAAAGATATGTGACTACAGGGATCAAATTTACAAAGCCTTCAAGGAAAACGCGTTTGAGTGTGTCGCTCCTTGTCCTGGTAAGAAAGGGGTCTCTACTGATCAAGATCTGGAAGCTTTGAATGAATTTGACACCAAGACAGCTGATCGGAACACAACTCGCGTAACATACGTAGACGCGGGCGTCAAGAAGGAAGCGACTCTGTTTCTCAGAGCGCCTGAAGGGATCTTGTATTACCTGGGAGAGCTGATGCGTGTGGAAGAGAGGGAGCAGTTCGTTCCCGAGATATGTATCGAGGATCATCTTGAGCCTCTCTTCGTGGCATTTCTGAGGCCGAAGCCGAACGACGGATCCGAAGGTAAGTGCCCCGCTATCGTGTCGGTTCAATATAATGAAGCAGAGTTCATCATTCCAAATGCGCAAAAAGGTTCAAGCCCACCTGCGACCGGCGACTTCCAGTGCCCAAAGAGTGAAGACGAAGCGCGGGGAATTGAATCTGGGCGAAAATATGTCAAGGGGATAGGAAACCTGAACTGTTCATCCGGCCGTTCGATGCAGGCTCTGAGCCTGCTGACGCAACTGATTGCTTTGCAGAAATCAGCCAAGGACGCGCCGACCACCACGGTGATCCGGGCCATTTCGCAGTAGCGGCGAGTTGAGCGCGAGATTACGGCAGTCGTTTTCTCCTCATGGCCTACGCTACTTTGACAGTGCTGAGGACGAACAATGCGCCTAACGGGCGATTCAAGTTTAGAATATTGCCGGCTCGGCAGGAAGGTCATTTTCGTTGCCTTGGCGTGCTGGCTCACCTCGAATTCCGGGGCACCGGCTCAAAGAGCGGAGAGTAGGAACCCGTCGGCGGAGGTCGACGCGCTGTTCGCGCCATGGTCGAGGGACCGGACACCGGGTGCGGCCGTGATGGTCGTTCAGGACGGCGAGGTGGTCCACAAGAAGGGATATGGTCTGGCCGATCTGGAGGCGGGCACCCCTATTCAGCCTGACACGAGCTTCCGTCTTGCCTCGCTCTCGAAGCAGTTCACCGCGATGGCGATCATGATGCTCGCCGAGAGGCGCAGGCTGCAATACGATGAACCCCTGTCCAAAATCTTCCCCGAGTTCCGCTCTTCCGCCCGCAGGATTACGATCCGCCAACTGCTCCATCACACCTCAGGTCTTCCCGATCATGAAGGTCTGTTCCTCAAGAAGGGGAAGATCAGCGGCGACTGGCCGCGGTCGGCGAAAACTCCGCCGGATTCATATGAACCGACATCGCACGATGCGCTGAAACTACTCGCTAGGCAGAAACGGCTGTTGTTCTCCTCAGGCACGAGGTTTGAGTACAGCAACGCGGGTTACGTCGTGCTCGGCCAGATCATTGAGAAGGCCTCCGGCATCCCTTATGACCAGTTCCTCAAAAAGAAGATCTTCGATCGCCTGGGAATGCGCAATACAGTTGTCTCCGATGGTAAATGTCCTCCGGTTCCCAATCTGGCCACAAGCTACACCAAAGAAAACGGGGCATATCGTGACATCGACTATACGCCCTTGAATCGGATTGTCGGTGACGAAGGCGTCTTCTCTTCTCTCAATGACCTGGAGAAGTGGGTCCACGCTCTCGAGAATGAAGATCTGGTGAAGTCGGCGACTTTAAAGTTGGCGTTTACGCATGGTAGGTTGAAGAGCTGCAAGCCTACGCCTTACGGGTTTGGCTGGTACATCTGCGAAAGCTCCGGTCTCAAGATGTTCAAGCACGACGGCTCGTGGGTAGGATTCCGCAACTTCATCGTGTATTACCCTCAAAGCAAGCTCACGATCGTCGTGTTAGCCAACAGCGACCAGCTCGAGGTCGGCAAACTAGCATATAGAGTGGCGGACATATATATGAAAAAGCAAGCTCTTGAAACCACTCAGTGACCCCTCCTCTAGTGAGACCTTGCCGCGGGACGAGCGGTACAGGAACGTGAAGTATCCGATCGCCAGCATGGTGCCGATTCTTAACCAGATCATCTCAGGCACCCTCACGCTCTGCCGCCTGGTATTGAAATCCGGGCGGGACCCGGGAATTCGCCCGCCATGTCCGTCTACCGGAGCATTCATCCCACGAGCCGGACTGCGTGGATCGCCATTCATCTGTTTTGACGGGATCAGAAGGTCCGTCGGGACCCTGCAAAAGAGGAGACCTTCTATGCGACCGCTTCGCTGCGTTGGGGTACTGTCGATCGGTGTTTTGGCGCTCTACCTGTCCGGCTGTGCCACGGCCAGCAGATCTCTGCGCTCCCAGCCGTCAAGCCACTTTCAGGTGGAGGACTACCCTCTTCCTCAGAACAGTCACTTGGAAGGCTTGGTCGCCCTGCACTGCACCCGTGTCGCTGCCGTCGAGAACCATGCTACCAAGAAGGAGTGCGAGTACATCTCCGCGGATATCACGAATCTCGTCAAGAAGCTGCCGGAAAATCAGCCGGACTCGCCGCTTCGCGACGCTACGCTCGACCTCCTCATGGGGATCTCCGACTACAACTGCTCCAACTTCCTGAGCCGAGCCTTCGCCGTCCGCTCGACCTTCGACGTGACCAGCTCCTTCATTGCTGATCTGGCAACCGCTCTGAGCGCCGGCACCGTTACCGCCGCTCCGGCCGTCTCCGTCGGTCTCGACGCCGTCAACCTGCTGGTGGGAAAGGCCAACTCGAACTTCGACATGGAATTCTATCAGGGAGAGGCGTTTTATGCGTTGGAGGCGGCGCTCGCGTCCGAGCGGACGAAACGCAAGACAGACATTTTAGCGCGTCGATCGACTCCCAAGTACTCCCTTATGAACGCGCTATCTGATGCCAGGTTCTATGATGACGCCTGCTCGATCAAGGTCGGCATAGCAAGTCTTGCCGAGATCGCAAGATCAGCGGCCCAGGAACAGAAAAACAAGAACTTGGCCGTTCAGAACGAACAACCGGAGAATCGAGCAAACAAAGCCATGTCGTTCGATAAAAACCGTTGAATGAAGAAAACCAGTAGACCTCTGAAAGCAGTCAAGCCCTGTATGCTCGGGAACCGAGCATACAGGGCTGAGAAGAGTGGTTCACAGCGCTGATCCAGAGCCCTGCTACGACCCCAGCGTGAAAGCGATCACGTAATCCCCGGGCGGCGCGATCGGCAGGCCGTGGCCGCCGGCGGTGATCACTACGTATTGCTTGCCGTCCGGACCGCGGAAGGTCATCGGCATGGAGCGGGCGCTGGTGGGGAGGTCGCCTTTCCAGAGCTCCTTGCCGGTGGCGACGTCAAAGGCGCGGAGGGCCGGATCGAACGTTCCGCCCATGAAGACGAGGCCGCCGGCGGTGACGATGGGGCCGCCCAGAGCGGGGGAACCGAATTGCGCCGGCGGCGCCGGTCCCGGACCCATGGCGGGGATTTGGCCGAGCGGCGCGGTCCACTTCAGGGCGCCGGTGTCGGCGTCGATCGCCTGCAGCGTTCCCCAGGGCGGCGGCGTGCATGGCGCGCCTCCGGGAGCGCGCAGGAAGCGGCGCGCCACGCCGTAGGGAGTCCCCTTCTGGCGGGCGAATTCCCAGCCGCCGCTGAGGTCGCGGCCATTGGCCTCTTCCTCTTGATCGAAAGTGGCGCGGGACACCAGTCGCACTTCCGCGGCCAGGTTGTTGACCGGAATCACCAGTAGACGGCTGGTGGGATCGTAGGCCGCGCCGCCCCAGGCCATGCCGCCGATGTTGCCCGGAATCATCAGCGATCCGCGCAGGCTGGGAGGAGTGAAAATCCCTTCCGAACGCAGCCGGGCGATCTCCTCGCGGCACCACTTGCGATCGGATTCCGAGCCCTGGATCCCGTCGACGTTCATCGTTTCCGGCGCGAGCGGCTTCGGCAGGAGCGGGAAGGGCTGGGTGGCCGCCGCGATCTCGCCCGCCACGTCGCTCTTCGGCACCGGCCGCTCCTCGACGCCGAAGAGGGGTTTTCCGGTGATGCGATCGAGGATGAAAAAGTGACCGGTCTTGGAGCCGACGCCGACGGCGGGGATGGTCTTGCCGTCGCGGTGGACGTCGAACAGCACCGGCGGCGAGGCGACGTCGTAATCCCACAGGTCATGATGGACGGTCTGGAAGGACCAGACGCGCTCGCCGGTGTCGGCGCGCAGGGCCACGACGGAGTTGGCGTAGAGGTTGTCGCCCAGGCGCTCGCCGCCGTAATAGTCGGGGCTGGCGCTGCCGGTGGGCACGAAGACCAGGTTGCGCTCGGGGTCCGCGGCGATCACCGACCAGGCGTTGGCGGCGCCGGTGCGCTGAGCGCCGCCATTCTTCCAGGTCGCGGCGCCGGGATCTTTCGGGTCTTGTGGAATGGGATCCCAGGTCCATTTCAAGCGTCCGGTGACGGCGTCGAAGCCGCGCACCTCGCCGCTGGGCTGGCCAACGGAGCCGTTGTCGGCGATGCCGGAGCCGACCACGATCGTATTGCCGGCCACGGCCGGCGGCGAGGTCTCCTCATAGTCGGCGTAGTGGTTGGCGTCGGGCGGAATGCGCAGGCCGCGGCGGAGATCGATCACGCCGTTGTCGCCGAAATCGGTGCAGGGCTTGCCGGTGGCGGCGTCCACCGCGATCAGGTGGGCATCGATGGTGGCGAGGAAGATGCGGCGCTGGCCGGAGGGGGACTTCCAGGTGGAGACCCCGCGGCTGGCGAAGTCGCCGTAGCCGGCGTCTTTATCGATTTTGGCGTCGAACGCCCAGAGCTGCCGGCCGGTCACCGGATCGAGCGCCAGGATGCGGCCGAGGGGCGTCGGGAGGTAGAGCGTGCCGTCGAGATAGAGCGGGGTCGCCTCGAAGGCGGTGGGCTTCGATCGCTTGGGCTGGTAGGCGTCGCCGGTGCGGAAGGTCCAGGCGACCTTGAGGGTGTGGACGTTGCCGCGGTCGATGGCGGTGAGGGGCGAGAAGCGCTGGCCTCCCGGATCGTGGCCCCAGGTGGGCCAGTCGGCGCCGGGCTGCGCGGCGGGCGCGGTTTGCGCGGTCTGCGGCCGCGACGTCTGCGCCGGCGCCGTCTGCGCCTGTGACGTTAGGGGAACCATCAGGATCATCAGGGTCATGGCGCAGGCGGTTGCCACGCCGGCCAGACCGAGCCTCCAGGTTTTTGAGATCATGGTCCCTATGATACGAGACTCGAAGGATACGGTGAGACTTCTCCTGCTCGGCTTCGGTAACGTCGGCCGCCGGCTGGCGGAGATCCTGGCGGACCGCGCCTCCCATCCCGGCCTCGCCGGTCTCGGCGAGGTCTCCGTCGTGGGGATCACCACCGGCTCGCGGGGGGCCGCGGTGAATCCCCGCGGGCTCGATCTCCGGCGGGTCCTGGCGGAAAGCGCCGGTCGTGGCGGTCGTGGCCGCTTCGGCGATGGATACCCGGACGCCTCGGCGCTCACCTCCGAGGAGGCGCTCCGCGAGCTGGACTACGACGTGGCGGTCGAGATGACCCCGCTGGACATCCCCGGCCGGGGAGCGGCGGCCATCTCCCACGTCCGGACGGCGCTGGAGCGGGGGAGGGACGTGATCACCTGCAACAAGGGTCCCCTCGCCTGGGCCTGGCGGCCGCTGCGGGACCTGGCCCGGGAGCGGGGGGTGGCCTTCCTCTACGAGACCACGGTGATGGACGGCGCTCCGGTGTTCAACCTGGCCCAGCGCTGCCTGCGGGGGAACACCCTGCTCGGGATCGAGGGCATCCTCAACTCCACCACCAATTTCGTCCTCGGCGAGATGGAGCGCGGAGCCAGCCTGAAAGAGGCGGTGGCGGGCGCCCAGCGGCTGGGGATCGCGGAGGCCGATCCGGCCAACGATCTGGAGGGCTGGGACGCGGCGGTGAAGGTCTCGGCCCTGGCCAACGTGCTGCTCGACGCCGAGCTGCCGCCGGAGGCGGTGGAGCGGGAGGGCCTTCGCGGAGTCACCCCCGGGCGCGTCCGGGAGGCGCTGGGCCGCGGTTGCCGGCTGAAGGTCGTCTGCGAAGCGTTCAGAGATGGGGAGAAAGTGATCGGTCGCGTCAGGGTCCGGGAGATCCCGCTGGCGGACCCCTTCGCGCTGGTGGCGGGGACGGGGTCCATCCTCCGTTTCACCACCGACATCCTGGGGAAGATCGTGCTGACCGAAGAGGACCCCGATCTCTCCACCACGGCGTATGGGGTGATCTCGGACCTCTTCCGGCCCGCGATTTGGCGAATCGCCCGATCCGTGAGACACTACCCTCCGTCGGGACCCTCCCAAGGGCTCCGAATTGACTCTCACCGGGCCTAGTGCCCCCAACGGCGGCCTCGCCGGCTTAAGTCCTCCGTTCAAGAATCCAGCCGGATTGTCAGTGACGTCGCGTTCCGCGACCTCGGAAAGTACACCTACACCTGATGAGTTTTTCTGCTTACGATCTCGATCCCCGCTTGCTCCGTGGCGTGGCCGACCTCGGCTTCACCGAACCGACCCCGATTCAGCGCGACGGCATCCCGCCGGCCCTCGAAGGCCGCGACGTGCTGGCCTGCGCGATGACGGGGAGCGGCAAGACCGCCGCCTTCGTGCTGCCGATCCTGCAGCGGCTCCTGGGCAAGACGCCCGGGGTCACCCGGGCGCTGGTCCTCGCCCCCACTCGCGAGCTGGCGGCTCAGATCGTCGAACACTTCAACGACCTCGGCCGGTACACGCCCCTGAAGGCCGCGGCCATCTACGGCGGCGTCGGCATGGAGCCCCAGCAGCGCGCCCTGCGCAACGGCGTCGACGTCATCGTCGCCTGCCCGGGCCGTCTGCTGGATCACTTCCAGTACCCCTACGCGCGCTTGGCCGGCCTCGAGGTCCTGGTGCTCGACGAGGCCGACCGCATGCTCGACATGGGCTTCCTCCCGGACATCCGCCGGGTGCTGAAGCACCTGCCGCCGGTCGCCCAGACGCTCTTCTTCTCGGCCACCGTGCCGCCGCCGATCCGCGAGCTGTCGCGGCAGATGCTGAAGAATCCGGTGGCGCTCAACGTCGAGCGCCCCTCCGCGCCGGCCACCGGCGTCGAGCAGGCGATCTATCCGGTCCGCCAGGACGTCAAGTCCGCCCTGCTGCTCGAGCTGCTGCGCGGGAACGCGATCGAAAACGCCATCGTCTTCACCCGCACCAAGCACCGCGCCAACCGTCTCGCCCAGTTCCTGGAGCGCCACGGCGTCTCCTGCGACCGGGTGCACGGCAACCGCAGCCAGCCGCAGCGCACGCAGGCCCTGGCCGACTTCAAGAGCGGCCGCACCCGCATCCTGGTGGCCACCGACATCGCGGCGCGGGGCATCGACGTCGAGGGGCTGTCGCACGTGGTCAACTTCGACGTGCCCCACGTGCCGGACGACTACATCCACCGGGTGGGCCGCACGGCCCGCGCCGGCGCCACCGGCCAGGCCATCACCTTCGTCTCGCCGGAGGAGATGAACGAGCTGCGGGCCATCGAGCGCGCGGTCGCCAAGGTGCTGCCGCGCAAGACGCTGGAGGGTTTCGACTACCAGCCGAAGACGGCGGAGAAGCTGGAGATCCCGCTCGCCGAGCGCCTGGCCGCCATGCGCAGCCAGCGCTCCGGAGAGCGGACGCGGGCGAACGCCAACGCCAACGCCCGCAACGACCACCGCAAACCGCAGCCGCAATCCCAGCCCAAGCCGGCGGGCCGGACGGCGGCAGGACCGGGTCATGGAGCCCGGGATACGGGCACCCGCGCCGCCTCGCACCGCCCATCGCCCGAGCGTCAGCCCGAGCGTCAGAGTGCCGAGACGAACCCCTGGCCGGGCCGCGCCGCGGCGGCCGCCCGGCCGCGGCGCCGTCTGCGGTAGGGGCTTTTTTCCCTCAGGGTTTGGCGCCGGCCGCGCGGAGGATTTCGGCGATCTCCGCGCGGTTGAGCGCCTTCGCCAACATCAACGGATCAACTCCGCTACCGCGCGGTTGCCAACGGGTTCGTCCAATGCAGTCCCGGGAAACGGGTGAAGTCACCGTCGGTCGAGCACAACTCGCATTGATGCTCGATGGCGAGGGCCGCGAGATGTGCATCGGTCGTCAGGTTGCCGGCGACGCCAAGCCTCTCCAGGAGGTCGAGAATGATCGAGGCATGGCGTCGTCCCGGCTCCAGGATGACCACTTGGGGCTGGGCAAGCCAGGAGCGGATCTCACCACAGGCGGCCGAAACCGGCAGAGGCTCCCGAAAGACGCCCCGTTGGGTGGACAGCCGGATGAACCCCAGCATCACCGCCCAACAAAGACCCACCGGACGTGGGTCGCTCAGCGTGGTTTCCCACCATTCCTTCGCCGCGGGGTGAAACACCGACCCGCGGTTGTGAGCGTAGATGATGAGGTTGAGATCCGGCAGAATCATTCGCGATGCTTCGCCGAGAATTCTTCGGATTCGAGCTCGTCCAGGAACTGGTTCATCTTGTCGGGGTCGATCCCTGGCCGCAGACCATCGACAAAGGCGCGGATCTTGAACTTAGGAGGTCTGGTGGGTTTTCCGGTCATTCCGAGACCGATCCTCAGGGCCTCGTTGACCGTGGCCTTGAGGCCCTTCCCGCCGCCTCGAACGGCACGCTCGAGCCGCTCGGCGACATCCGGATCGAGGGTGAGGGTCGTACGCATGAAAGCATCATGATGCTCTCACCCGATGATGTCAAGATGCTGTCGCCGTCCTGGCTCAGCGGCGAGACTCCGACTCGCGCTACCATACCCCCTCTATGAGACTCCTCTATTCCTACCTCCGCCGCTACTGGACGCTCGTGCTCCTGGCCCTGGGGCTGGCGGCGATCAACCAGATCTTCTCGCTGCTCGACCCGCTGATCTTCCGCCACGTCATCGACGAGTACGCCACCCGCTACCGCGAGTACACGACCGGACAGTTCTTCCGCGGGGTGAGCCTGCTGCTCGCCGCCGCCGTGGGGGTGGCGTTCGTTTCGCGGCTGGCCAAGAACTTCCAGGACTACTTCGTCAACGTGGTGACCCAGCGGCTGGGGGCGGACCTCTACTCGGACGGCGTCCGCCACTCCCTCGAGCTGCCGTACTCCCTGTTCGAGGACCAGCGCAGCGGCGAGACCCTCGGCAAGCTCCAGAAGGTCCGCAACGACGTCGAGAAGCTGATCGCCATCGCCGTCAACACGCTGTTCACGACCCTGGTCGGCATCGGCTTCGTGATGGTCTACGCCACCACCGTGCACTGGGTCATCGCGCCGGTCTTCCTCCTCACGGTGCCCCTGCTCGCGACCTTGAGCTCCCTGCTCTCGAAGCGGATCAAGAAGATCCAGAAGGTGATCGTGGCGGAGACCACGGCGCTCGCCGGCTCGACCACCGAGTCGCTGCGCAACATCGAGCTGGTGAAGAGCCTGGGGCTGGCCCGCCAGGAGATCGGCCGGCTCAACTCGATCACCGGCAAGATCCTGAGCCTGGAGCTGCGCAAGGTGCGCTCGCTGCGGCTGCTGGCCTTCATCCAGGGGACGGCGGTCAACGCCCTGCGCACCTCCATCCTCTTCCTGATGCTCTACCTGATCTATACGCGGCAGATCAGCATCGGCCAGTTCTTCTCGCTCTTCATCTACTCGTTCTTCATCTTCGGACCGCTCCAGGAGCTGGGGACGGTGATCAACACCTACCGCGAGACCGAGGCGTCGCTCGACGTCTTCCAGGCCATCCTGGAGATCCCCGTCGAGGCGAAGCCGGCGAACCCCGTCCCCCTGGGCGAGCTCACCTCCCTGGCCTTCGAGGAGGTCGGCTTCACCCACCAGACGGCATCGTCGCCGGCACTGACCGGGGTCTCCTTCGCGGCCGGGCGGGGCGAGACCCTGGCCTTCGTGGGGCCTTCAGGGTCGGGCAAGACCACGCTGGTCAAGCTGCTCGTCGGACTCTACCGGCCGCAGCGCGGGGAGGTGCTCTACAACGGCAAGCCCGAGACGTCCATCGACCTCGACGAGCTGCGGACGCAGATCGGTTTCGTCACCCAGGACACGCAGCTCTTCTCGGGCTCGATCCGCGAGAACCTGCTGTTCGTCAATCCCACGGCCACCGACGCCGAGTGCCTGGAGGTGCTCAAGCGGGCCGCCTGCGACAGCCTGCTGGCGCGGGCCGACCGCGGCCTCGACACGGTGATCGGCGAGGGGGGCGTCAAGGTCTCGGGGGGCGAGAAGCAGCGGCTGTCGATCGCCCGCGCCCTGCTGCGCCGGCCGCGCCTGCTGGTGTTCGACGAGGCCACCTCGTCGCTCGACTCGCTGACCGAGGAGGAGATCACCGGCACGATCCGCGAGGTGGCGTCGAGCCAGGTGATCACCATCCTGATCGCCCACCGGCTGTCCACCGTGCTCCACGCCGACACCATCCACGTGCTGGAGCGGGGCCGCATCGTCGAGTCCGGCCGCCACGAGGACCTGCTGGAGCGCAAGGGGCTCTACTACGCCATGTGGCGCCAGCAGATCGGCGAGCGCCGGCCCGCGGCCCCGGCGGTGGTCCGCGTCCCCGCGGCGGCGGCGGCGGCCGTCCGGTAGACCGGCCCCGGAGTCCTCAGCGCGTCGCCGTGTACTCGGAGAAGATGCCGTGCTCGACGTTGCGCTCGGGGGCGGTGAAGCCGGCCTCGGCGAGCGCCTGCAGGATGACGGCGGGGGGGACGCAGCTCTCGGTCGTGTCCCAGTAATACTCCATCATTTCCTGAGAGCTCTTGCCGCCGCGGCCGAAGCGGGCCATGAAGGGGGCGATGCGGCCCATGAAGAGGCCGAGGAGACCGTGGCCCAGCCGGGACGACGGCGGGGTGATCTCCAGGAGCAGCACCCGGCCGCCGGGCTTGAGCACCCGGCGGTACTCGCGGAAGGTGGCGCGCAGGTCCACCACGTGGCGGAGGGCGTAGCCCATGCTCAGCAGGTCGAACCGCTGGTCGGGAAAGGGGAGCACCTCGGCGACCGCCCGCACCCGGCGGCGCACCCCGCGCCTGGCCGCGTGGCTCAGCATGCCGAGGCTGGGATCGAGCGCCATCACCCGGCCGCCGCTCCCCACGATGCTCTGCGCCTGCGCGGCGACCACCCCGGTGCCGGAGCCGGTGTCGAGCACGCGCATCCCCGGCTGGAGACCGGCCCGCAGCAGGGCCTGCTTGCGGTACCAGGCTCCGGAGCCGAAGCTCAGCGCCTGGTTGATCCAGTCGTAGTCGCTCGCCGCCTCGTTGAACATGGCGCCCACCCGGCTGCGGCGCTCCTCCTCGTTCCGGTAATACCGTTCGAGCAGGGGATGCGGAGGAAGGGGGGCCGAGCCGGCCGGACGCGGGTTGTCGGTCATAGGGCGAAGATTATCGCAGAGATGGCCTCCGCGCTCATGCTATTCTCTTACGCCCCGTTTCTGGCGCCGCCGTCATGATCGATCTCCGCAAAGCCCCGCACGAGCTGTTCGCCCAGGTCCTCGAGAGCAATCTCCAGGGGATCGGGCCGGCGCGCAAGCTCTACGGCCATTTCGCCGACGCCGTCCTGCTGCGGCTGGGGGCGGAGTGCTCCTGGGTGATGGGGGAGGACGCCGAGGTGCGGGTGGTGCGCGGGGACTACACCCTGTGCGACTTCCCCCGCGCCGCCGCCTTCCTGCGCGACGAGCGCCCGCCGACCGCGCGGACGGTGGTGATGGCGCGGGTGACGGTCCACGGCCGGCAGGTGGCGGTGGTGGGCGTGGCCCGCCGGGAGCGCGAGCTCGGCCAGTCGTCCCGCCGCATCCTCGACCGGCTGTGCGGCGTGCTCGCCCAGGAGCTCGCCCGCCGCGAGGAGGCCCGCCTGACCAAGGTGTTCGACCGCATCCGGGGCAAGATCGTCTCGGAGCTGCGGCCGCGCGACCTGGCGTACCAGATCCTCGACAGCCTGCACCAGCTCGTGGACTACGACCACTCCTCGGCCTTCCTCACCTACGATCCGATCGGCGGCGTCCTCCGCATCGAGGCCGAGAAGATGGTCTGGACCAAGGGGAAGAGCGCCTTCGTGGGGCACGAGATCCCGGCCGACGGGATCGTCGGCGCGCTCGGCGACCGCCCCGGCATCCGCCGGCTCACCGCGGCCGCTGGTACCGAAGCGGATGCGGACGCCGCCGATCCGCTCTGGGAGGCGTTGACCTACCACCGCGGGCGGGGCATCCCGATGCCGTCGAGCCTGATCTGCGCGCCGCTGTTCTTTGCTGGCGAGTTCCTGGGCTTGCTCAAGATCGCCGCCTGGAAGCGCCGGCCGTTCGATCCCTGGGACGTCTCGGTCGTCGAGCGCTTCCTGCCCGCCGCGGCGGTGTCGATCCGCAACGCGCGGCTCAACATGTCGCTGGAGCGGCAGGCGATCCAGGCCGAGCTCAAGGCGTCGCTGGTCACCCTGGCGAGCGCCGTGGCCCACGACGTCAACAACGCCGTGGGGACGATCCTGCCGCTCGTCCAGCAGGTCCGCGCCGACCTGCGCGACGGGAACGCCGATCCGCGGACGCTCGACCGCGACCTCGAGCTGGTGATCGAGAAGGCGCGGCTCTGCCAGCGCATCTTCGGCAACATGCTGCGGGTGGCCCGCGGCGGCCGGCCGGGGGACGGGCCGGTGGACGTCAACCAGGTGGTGCGGGAGACGATCCCCTTCTTCCAGGGGGCCGCGGAGCGCCGCGGCGTGGAGACCGCGCTCGACCTGGAAGAGGGGCTGCCGCCGGTGCGCTTCTCGCGCCACGACCTCCACCACATCGTGCTGAACCTGGTGAACAACGCCCTGGAGGCGATGGGGGAGACGGGGAGCCGGGTGGTGATCTCCACCCGCTGGATCGCCGACGGCGAGGCCCGCCTGGCGGTGGCGGACGACGGCCCCGGCATCCCGCCCGAGCTGCTGGACAAGGTGCAGGAACCCTTCTTCTCGACCCGGCACGGCGGCGTCGGGCTGGGCCTCGCCATCTGCCGCTCCCTCGCCTGGCAGAACGGCGGCGGCATGGAGGTCACCAGCCAGGCAGGCCCCGCGGGCAGTTGGACGCGGGTCGAGGTCGAGCTGCGGCTCGCCGGCGACGTCGCTGATGTTTCAGAGATCGGCGAGGCGGTGGCCTGATGAGCCGGAGCGAAAACGGCAACGACCGCATCCTGGTGGTGGACGACGATCCCGGCATGCGGCGGGCGGTCGGGCGCGTCCTGGCGCCGGTCTACCGGGTGGAGTCGGTGGCGGGCGCGACCGAGGCCATGGCCTGTCTGGAGCGCCAGGAGTTCGACCTCGCCCTGGTGGACGTGCGTCTGAAGGACGGCGACGGCTACTCGCTCTGCCAGGCGATCCGCGCCCGGCGGCCGGAGACCGACGTGATCCTGATCACCGGCTCGATCTCCGAGCCGGACGAGAAGCTCTTCCGCTCGCTGGAGGAGGGGGCCTTCTACTTCCTCTTCAAGCCGTTCGACCGCCGGGTGCTGCTGGCGCTGGTCGAGCGCTGCCTGCGCCTCCAGTCGGAGCGCGAGAGCAACGAGCACTACGCCCGGGCGCTGGCCGACGACCTCGAGAAGGCGCGCCTCTTCCAGCACAGCCTGCTGCCGAGCGAGCCGGTGTCGGCCGCCGGCTGGTGCGTCGAGGGAAGGCTGCTCTCCTGCGACGCCCTCGGCGGCGACTTCTACCTCGCCCAGGCGGTGGACGGCGGCCTCGCCGTCTCGGTGAGCGACGTGGTGGGGCACGGCGTCAGCGCCGCCATGTACGCCGGCATGCTGCGCTCGACCCTGGACGCCGCCCGCCGGCGCGGGGTGGACCCCGAGAGGGTGTCACGCGAGGTCCTCCAGGGGATCGACTTCTTCGAGGCCGCGGCCTGCGCCACCATGGTCTACGCCCTGCTGCTGCCGGACGGCCGGCTGCGCTACATCAACGCCGGCCATCCGCCGCTCCTCTGGCTGAAGGGGGACGGCGGCATCGAGCGTCTGGGCGCCACCGGGCCGCTGCTCAACCGGATCTTCAGGGACCGCCCGCTGCCGGTGGGCGAGGTGACGCTCGCCCCCGGCGACCGTCTCCTGGCCTACACCGACGGCACCTTCGAGGCCCGCAACCCCGCCGACCAGGAGCTGGGGCTCGAACCGCTGGAGGAGGCCTTCCGGGATCTCCGCGGCAAGCCTGTCGGGGAGGCGGTGGACGCGCTGATGGACCTGGTGCTGGCCCATTGCGGGGGGCGGCCGGTGGCGGATGACGTGACGGTGGTGATGGTGGAGCGGGAGAAATAGGGCCTGGATTTTGCCCTCACGGGGCAAATTCAAACCGGGTCAGGATGGCGAACTCGAACATACCCTACCCCCGCCACCCCAGCACCTGATCGATCGAGGTCTGCGACACCGAGTGGTACCCCGGGCGCGCCTTCTCGTAGATGCGCAGCGCCATCTCGGCTCCGGCGGGGGTCTTCGCCATCGCGGCGTAGAGGGGCTGGATGTACTTGCGCCGGCCCACGGTCAGCAGGAACTTCTCGAGGACGGGGTAGGCCGGCTGGTATTTGCCGTTGACCACCTTCAGCAGCCAGGCGTCCAGGATCTCCGAGTTGCCGGTCTGGCTGAAGTGGAAGGCGGCGTCGAGGTCGGCCATCTTCGGCGTGGCCAGGGTCTCGGGCAGGGTGCCGAGGAAGTGGAGCCAGTGGTGGGTGGTCCAGCCGGTGGTGGTGAGCTGGGCGGCGGGGGTGCCGGCGTTGAAGGCCTGGACGGCGCGGTCCACCGCGGTGAAGGCGTCGGAGTGGGGCTTGGGCGCGTTGTCGGGGAGGCCGGGACTGTAGACCCAGGCGTCCACCTGGAGCCGCTGCTCCACGGCGGCGTCGTTGCCCAGCAGGTTCTGCTTCAGGTACTGGACGAAGCGGGCGGAGTCCATCGACTGGAAGGCGAAGGTGTCGAAGTAGGCGCGCAGGAAGCGGTCGAGCTTCTCCCGCCCCTCCGACTGCTCCAGCAGGCGCAGGAAGAGCGCCCCCTTCTCGTAGGCGATGTCGCTCGTCCCCTCGTCGGGATCGCGGCCGGCGAGGTCGAGGTGGAGGCGGGTGTCGGGCTTGTCGGGTCCGCCGGCCTCCTGGATCGCCACGTCGAGGTCCTGCCGGCCGAGCACGGCCAGCATGTCGAAGTAGGGGCGGCCGTAGACCGCCTCCATGATCCGCCCCTCGAAGTAGACGGTGAACCCCTCGTTGAGCCAGAAGTCGTTCCAGGTGGCGTTGGTCACCAGGTTCCCCGACCAGGAGTGGGCCAGCTCGTGGGCCACCAGGGAGACCAGCGAGCGGTCGCCGGCCAGGACCGTGGGCGTGGCGAAGGTCAGCCGCGGGTTCTCCATGCCGCCGTAGGGGTAGCTCGCCGGCAGCACCAGGATGTCGTAGCGCCCCCACTTGTATGGGCCGTAGAGCTTCTCGGCGGCGGCGATCATCTTCGGCGTGTCCGCCAGCTCCCAGGCGGCGCGCTCGATGACGGCCGGCAGCGCGTAGACGCCGCTGACCGGTCCCAGGGGGCGGAAATCGATCTCCCCCACGGCGAGCGCCAGCAGGTAGGAGGGGATCGCCTGCGGCATCCTGAAGCGGTAGACGCCGTCGGCGCTCTTCTGGGTCGGGTTCTCGGCGCTCATCAGGGCCAGCAGGCCGCGCGGCGCGTGGATCGTGGCCTCGTAGGTCATGCGCACGCCGGGGGTGTCCTGGCAGGGGACCCAGGAGCGGGCGAGGATCGCCTCCGACTGCGTGTAGAGGAAGGGCGACGGGCTGCCGGCCTGCTCGGGGGTGAGCCACTGGAGGGCCGCCGCCTTGGGGGCCGTCGTGTAGTCGACGTTCACCCAGGTGGTGTTGGGGGCGATCTCGACCTCCAGCGGCCGGCCGAGGAACTTCACCTCGTCGCCGAGCTTGAAGCGCGCCTCGGTCCTGCCGTCGTCCAGGGTGACGCGGCGGATGTCGAGGTCCCGGGTGTCGAGGACGAGCCGGGTGGCGCCGGTCAGGCCGCTTTGATGATGGAGCCGCAGGCTGGCGCGGCCGGTGAGCTGGCTGCGGGTGAAGTCCACCGTGAGGTCGAGCTTCAGGTGCTCGACCGCGACCTCCTCGGGATGGGCGAAGGAGTGCGGGTCCTGCGCGGTGTCCGCGACGACCTTCACCGCCGGAGCCGCGGGCTGCGCGGGCTTCACTGGCTGCGCCGGCTGGACGGCGGGCCGGGTCGCCGCCGTGGGGAGGGGCCGCGGCGGACCGCCTCCGGCGCAGGCGGCGAGGACGGCAAGGGCGAGGAGGAGCGGGGCGCGGAGAAGCTTCATCGTGGCGGTCCGTCCTTACGCCACCGCGGGCTCGCCGTGGTCGAGCGCGCGGTTCATGCGCTGCACGATGGCGTAGACCTCGGGGCGGGTGAGCTTGGAGCCGGGTCCCGCCTGCTCGAGGCGGTCGAGGGTGGCGAAGGCGAGCCGTACGGGGAGGGCCACGAAGGCGACCAGCCCGCGCTCGGCCGCCGCGCCCTGCAGGGCGAGCACGTACTCGCTCGCCGCCTGGAGGTCGCGCCGGGCGAGCGCCATCACCTCGGCGCGGCCGACGCCTTCGGGCAGGTAGCGCCGGCCCTGGGTGGCGTCCGTTGCCGAATCCTTGAGGATGTTGACCAGCTGGAGCCCCTCGCCGAAGGCGCGGGAGAAGCTCGCGCAGCCGGGTCGCGACCGCGGCGAGCTGCGGCCGGCCGAGCAGGAAGAGCTCGGTCAGCAGATCGCCGACGATGCCGGCCACCACGTAGCAATAGGCCTGGAGGTCCGCCACGTCGCGCAGGATCAGCTCCCCGGCGTCGGTGGTGCGCTCGACGAACCCCGCCATGCCGCGCGAGGTGCGCAGCACGTGCTCGCGGATCAGCCGCACGGCCTCGGGGGAGAGGGCGAAGAAGGCCTCCAGCACGGCGGGGAGCTCGGCCAGCAGCTCCCGGTAGCCGGTCTGCTCGCACGGCACCTCGACCGCCCAGCGGCCGGAGACGGCGGCGATCTCCTCAGGCCCCGGGTTCTCCAGCAGCCGGTCGAAATCCTCCAGCGCCTGGACGCGCAGGGCGCGCGGCCAGCTCGCGGCGTCCTCGAAGGTGTCCGCGACGCGGAAGAGCAGATAGGAGAGGGTGACCTCGCGGCGCGTGGGCTCGGGGAGCAGGGGGATGGCGAGCGCGAACGTCCGGCTGGTCGAGATCAGAAGCTGCTCCAGATCGACCCGCCGCGGCTCCCTTGGTTCCGTCTCAACCCGCACGCGGGAGAGGATAGCAGACCTCTAAACCACTTCCGTCCCCGCCACCGGCTCCCCCGCGAGCGCCCTCCCGAGCAGTCCGGGGACGAGGCCGTTGGCGAGCAGCGAGGGGACGCCGAGACGCGCCAGGGCGAGGGTGGACTCGACGCGGTGGAGCATGCCGCCGGTGACGTCGGTGCCGGCCGGCTCACCGATCGCCGCCCGGTCGAGATTGCCGGCCGAGATTTCAGGCACGGTCTTCCCATCGGCGTCGTAGAGGCCGTCCGTCTCGCCGAGCCAGACGGCGCGGCGGATCGTCCGCCCATGGTCGAGGAGGGTGCGGGCCAGAGTCTCGAAGAGGCTTTCGGTGGAGCAGATCGAGATCCCCCAGGAGCGGTCGGTCACCACGTCGCCGTAGAGCACGGGGAGGAGGCCGCGGTCGAGGGCGAGGAGGAGCGGCTCGGCGGCGAAGGCGGCGGGCCGGCCGGCGTCGGCGACCAGGCAGCTCGACGGCGCGATCGAGAAGGGGAGGGCGCCGGCCTCGATCAGCGCCGCGATCACCAGCCGGTGGAGGGCGGCCGCCCGCTCCTGGGTGCGCGAGACGCCCGGGAGCTGCCCGGCGGAGCGCAGGCCGGCGGCGATGCCGGACTGCCGGGCGGCGACGTGGCCGAAGGAGCCGCTGCCGTGGCCGACGATCAGGCGGACGGAGGGATCCAGGCCCGCCTGGGCGATCTCCCGGGCGAGGCGGGCGATCACCTCCAGGCGCGGCGTTTCCGGCCGCGCCTTCTCGGTGATCAGGCTGCCGCCCAGCTTGAGGAGGAGGATGTCGGGCATCAATTCGATGGAACCGATGCTCCGCTAGAACAGATGCTCCGCCTCCTGGTCGGGGCCGGTGCCGACGCCGTCGCGGATGACGAAGCCGACGGCGGGGAGGTCTTCGAGGCGCTCGGCGACGTCGTCCTCGGAGTCGGAGTCGCAGATGACGTGCACGTTGGCGCCGGCGTCCATGGTGGCCCAGGCGGCGAGGCCCTCCTGGCGCAGCTCGCGGACGGCGCGCAGCACGGCGAGGGTGCCGGGGCTCCAGTAGAAGATCGGCGGATGGCAGGACATGGCGATCAGGTGGAGATCGATCGCCTCCTGCTCGAGCACCGGCCCGAGGGCGGCGAGGTCGCGCTCGCGGATGGCGCGGCGGACCTTGTCGAGCCGGTCCGGCAGGAGCTCCAGGCGCTTGGTGTAGTAGGGGCTGCTGGCGGCGCGGCGGTGACCCTCGATCGAGGGGATGGTCTTGGGGCCGATCTCGACGACCGCGATGACGTCGCGCAGGTCCCAGTGGTCGGCGTCGGCGATCTGGCGGGCGAAGCTGTCGTCGTCGCCCGTGGCCGACTGCGACGCCGGCCACTCGACGAAGCCGCCGAAGACCGAGCGGCTGGCCGAGCCGGAGCCGCTGCGGCGGGCGAGCAGCGACATCTCCTTGGTCGAGGCCTTCTTGCCGAACGCCCCGGCGGCGGCGAGGGTGAGCGCCGCGAAGCCGGAGGCGGAGGAGGCGAGGCCGCCGGCGGTGGGGAAGGTGTTGCGCGTCGCCACCCGCACCGGCTCCTTGCGGCCGGACCACTGGCGGATGCGGTCGAGATGCTCGCGCACCCGGCGCGCGAACTCGGGGTCAGGGGTGCCGAAACCGCCGTCTGGCTCGGCGCGCCAGACCTCATCCTCGCCACCGTGATCCAGCGTCTCCACCGTGCACTGGGTCACGCAGTGCTCCAGGGTCATCGAGATCGAGGTGTTCATCGGAGTCGCGCTCGCCAGATCGCGCGCTCCCCAGTACTTGATGAAGGCGATGTTGGCCGGCGCGGATACCGTGTTCTTGCTCATGCGTCGGTCTCCAGACGGAGCCCCGGGGCTCCCAGGCGCACAGGGTGGAACGGGAATGGCCGGAGAAAGCTCCAGCCGGAAATCCTATCAGGATCTGGATGATAGACCAGGAGCGACCCCGCTGCCGGTCCGGCGAGCGAGCCGGCGCCGGAGATCTTCGCCGCGCCCCCCTCCGCCTCGACCCGCCGGGCCAGGGCGCGGACCCCGGCCGGGACCACCCCCAGCTCCTCCAGACAGGCCTCGCACTCGCGGATCAGCTCCAGGACGCGCGCCGGATTCTCGCCTTCGCGCTCCAGCTCGGCGCGGAAGGCGCGGGTGGCCGCCTCGATGCGGTCCAGCGTCCGCTCGTGCCCGGCGGGGTCGAGGTCGCGCCGGGCGCGCACGGCGGCCACCACGGCGCCGGTGGGCTCGGGAGGCGTGCCGGTGTCGTAGACCCGGACGCGGGAGAGGAGCGGCGAGCGCAGAGCGATCCGCTCGGTCTCCAGGCTGCTCCCACCGGAGGCGCCGGAGAGCTTGCGGGCCCAGAGCAGGCCGCCGTGGAGCACCGTGGCGGCGTCGATCCCCGAGGGGAGGCCGTGCTGGCGCCGCTCGGCCTCCAGGGCGATCCGCTCGATCGCCGCCGGCTCCGGCTCGATGCCAGAGAAGAGGAAGAGGCCGGCGGCGACCGCCACCGCGGTGGCCGCCGAGCTGCCGAAGCCGGAGCCGACGGGCAGCGCGGACTCGATCTGGAGGCGGAGCCCCGGAGGGGATTCTTCCCCCAGAAAGTCCGCGGCCTCGCCCAGGGCGGCCTTGACCAGGTGGGCGGGATCGTCGCCGCGGACGGCGCGGAAGCGCCCGGGGTCCGGCTCGCCGGCATAGGCGTTCCACCGCTCCCGGGCCGCCCGGGCGTAGACGCGCACGGCGTCCCAGGAGGTCTCCTCGGCGTGGGGGAGAGAGGGGAGATCGAGACGGACCGCGCCGCCGGGCAGGGGAACAATGCGGACGGTGAGCCGCAGGTCGATGGCCGCGGCGAGGGCCGGGCGGCCGTAGACCACGGCGTGCTCGCCCATCAGGATCAGCTTGCCGGGAGTGGAGACGGTGATCGGAGCGGTGCCCGCGCCGGAGACCGGCGCGGGCTCGACCCTGGAACGGGGGCCGGCGTGGAGCGTGTGGGGGATCAGCCCGGCCTCCCCTAGGTCGGGAGCGGCCGGTTGGGAATCTCGGCGCGGCCCAGCTTCTCGTGGGCGCGCGCCAGATCGTTGGAGGTGAAGGCCGCCATCAGCGACAGCTCGCCGGCCAGCACGACGGCGCCCAGGATCTCGGCCAGCCGCAGCACCGCGTCGCCGCGGCGGTCCATGTCCGGGGAGACGCCGAGCACGGCCAGGGCCTCGCGCTGGGTGTCGAGGGCGGTGCCGCCGCCGATCGCGCCGAGCGGCACGTCGGGCATGAAGATGGAGGCGAAGACCGAGTCCGGCCCCCGCGACTCAATGCAGGTGATCCCCAGCGAGCTCTCGACGACGTGGGCGGGATCCTGGCCGGTGGCGATGAAGAAGGCGGCGCAGACGTTGGCGTAGTGGGCGTTGTAGCCCATCGAGCCGGCGGCGATCGAGCCCAGGAGGTTCTTGCGGTACTGCACCTCGACCAGGCTGCGGGCGTCGGTCTTCAGGATGTGGTGGAGGATCTGCCCGTCGAGCAGGATCTCGGCGTAGATGCGCTTGCCGCGCCCCTCGTGCCAGTTGATCGCCGCCGGCTTCTTGTCCACGCAGTAGTTGCCGGAGAGTCCGATGCAGGGCACGCCGGTGGCCGGCTCGATCAGCTCGTTGACCGCGCGGTCGCAGGCGATGGTCACCATGTTCATCCCCATGGCATCGCCGGTGTCGAAGCGGAAGCGCAGGAAGACGGTGGTGCCGAAGGCGTAGGGGCGCACCTCGAGCAGCTTGAGGTAGCGGCTGGTCCCCTCGGTGAGATGGCGGATCTCCTCCTCGTGGTCCTGGATCCACTGCAGGAAGCTCTGCGTCTGCACGATCCCCGAGGTGCGGAAGACGGGGGCGCGGGTCATCCCCACGTCCTCCACCCGCACCACCGCGCCGCCGGCCTCCCGCAGGGCGGTGCAGCCGCGGTTGGTGCTGGCGACCAGGGCGGCCTCGGTGGTGGCGAGCGGCACCCAGACGTCGCCGTCGGCGTACTGGCCGCGCACCCGCAGGGGACCGACGACCCCCATCGGGATCTGGGCGACGCCGATGAAGTTCTCGCAGTTGCGGTGGGAGGCCCGCTGGACGTCCAGCGAGTGGTGGCCGATGTTGGAGAGCTCCGTGCGGGTCATCTCCTCCAGGGCCTGCCGGCGGATCTCCGCCGCCTCTTCCGCGGAGAGGCTCTTGGGGATTTCATGGAACCGGCGCTCCCCGGCGACCAGCGAGCGCACCAGCTCCTCGCGGTTCAGGGGGTTCGGCGCCGGGGCGGAAGCGGAGGCGGAATTGGCCATCTTGCTCATCTCACAACCCTCTTACGAGCCTCTTCGTTCGAAGCTCCGCGATGGTTTTGACTCCCAGGCAAAACATACAGATCTTGAGCTCGCGCACGGTGCGCCGTACCTTCTCGGCCACCTGCTCGGCCGACTCCATGGCCGGGGCCAGGAACGGATGGGCGAGGCCCGCGAGGTCGGCCCCCAGGGCGATCGCCTTGGCGGCGTCGAGCCCGTTGCGGACGCCGCCGCTGGCGATCACCGTCAGCCCCGCGACCCGGCGCACTTGCAAGATCGACTCCGGGGTCGGCAGGCCCCAGCCGGCGAACAGCTCGCCGATCTCCAGGTCGCGGGCGCGCTCGGCCTCGATGCGGGCCCAGCTCGTGCCGCCCACCCCCGCCGTGTCGACGATCCGCACCCCTTGGGCCCCCAGGGCGCGCGCCGTCGTCTCCGTGATCCCGCAGCCGATCTCCTTGACCACCACCGGCACCCCGAGCTCGCGCACCACCTCGCCGATCTTCGGCAGCAGGCCGGAGAAGTCGCACTGCCCCTCGGGCTGGATCGCCTCCTGCAGCGCGTTCAGGTGCAGGATCAGGGCGTCCGCGCCGATCATGTCCACGGCCTGGCGGCACTCGCGCACGCCCATGCCATAGTTGAGCTGGACGGCGCCGAGGTTGGCCAGCAGGACGACCGAAGGAGCTGCCTCGCGAACCCGGAAGGTATCAGCTTTCGCCGGATCTTCCAACGCTTTGCGCTGCGATCCCACCCCCACGGCGATGCCCGTGCGCTCGGCCCCTTCGGCCAGGTTGCGGTTGATCCGGCCGGCCATCTCGGTGCCGCCGGTCATCGAGGAGATCAGCAGCGGCGCGGCCAGCCGGCGGCCCAGGAACTCGACCGAGACGTCGATCTCCGCGGCGTCGATCTCGGGCAGCGCCTCGGGCTCGAAGCGGTAGTCGTCGAAGAAGTTGCGGCCGAGCTGCATACGCTGGTCGAGCGCCAGGCGGATGTGCTCGGCCTTGCGGTCGCGCTCCTCCACGACGCCCACGACGCCGGTACCGGTCACCGCTTGCGCTCCCGCAGGTAGCCGATCAGCCCGGCCAGGAAGAGGCGGCCGTCGGGCCGCAGCTCCGCCGCCACGCCGCCGAGCGCCTCCTGCGCCTGGCGCAGCCGCTCGGCCGTCATCGCGAGGACGGCGGCGCGGGCGCCGGTCTCCTCCAGCGCGCGCAGGGCGTCCGCCGTCTGCGCCTCGGAGGCGTCCGGACGGCCGAGGGCGGCCTCCAGGACCTCCCGCTGCCCGGGGGTGGCGCGGGCGAGGGCATGATGGATGAGGAAGGTGAACTTCCCCTCCTTGAGATCGGTGTCCACCGGCTTGCCGACGGTATCGGGATCGCCGAACATGCCGAGCAGGTCGTCCTGGAGCTGGAAGGCCTCGCCCACGGCGGCGCCGTAGCGCGACAGCCCGGCGACGGTGGCGGCCGGCGCGCCGGCCAGCAGGGCGCCGAGCTGGATCGGCCGCTCGGCGGTGTAGCGCCCGGACTTCAGCCGCAGCACCCGCAGCAGCTCCTCCTCGGTCGCCGCCCGCCGCTGGGCCACCAGCAATTCCAGGTACTGGCCGCCGATCACCTCCTGGCACATGGCGGAAAAGCAGCGCGCCAGCTCGCGCCCGCCGCGCCCCAGCGAGACGCCGATCGCCAGCTCCACCGCCCAGCTCTGGGCGAGGTCGCCGAGGAGGATGGCCACCGAGCGGCCGAAGTCGGCCGCGTCGCCGTGGAAGCCGCGCGCCCGGTGGGCGTCGCGGAAGCGCACGTGCGCCGTCGGCTGGCCGCGCCGGAGCTCGGCGTGGTCCATGATGTCGTCGTGGATCAGCAGGTAGGTGTGGAGGAGCTCGGTCGCCAGGGCGAGCGGCAGGACCTCCTCGTCCGCCGCGCCGCCGCAGGCCCGGTAGGTGTAGTAGACGAGCGCCGGGCGGATCCGCTTGCCCCCCTCGGTGGCGAGCTGGCCTACGCCGCCGATCAGGTCGAGGGTCTCGGGCGAGCCCGCGGCGGCGGCCTCTTCGCGCTTGGCGTCGAGCCAGGTGGCCAGCGCGCGGTCGAGCTTGTGGCGGAAGCCGGCGAGCAGGCCGGAGAAGTCTTCAGACATCGCCTCCGGAGAGGCGGTCGAGGCAGCCGCGGTCGAGAGTCCCATACCTTGTCTTCGTGCCCCTGCTCGCGTCCATTCTGGGGTTCTGGGGAGGGTCCGCCCCGGCCCCGCCAAGTGTAACCGAAAACCCCCGGGAGATAGTTCCTGCCGGGTACAAGCGCGATTGTAGGTGAAAGGACTTTGCGATGTAAAGCGAGGGGCGATCCGGTGTCTGCGGGGTTGAGGGCGACCGCAGGTCGCCCCTACAACCTCCGGCATGAGTCAGACGTTGAGCGAAGGTTGTAGGGGCGACCTGCGGTCGCCCTCAACGCTGGCGCGGACTGCGTGAAGCTTGGCGCGGTCGGCGCGAAGCTTGGCGCGGTTGGCGTGAAGCTTCACGCCCTATGTTTGAAGCTTCACGCGCAATGTTTGAAGCTTGGCGCGGTCGGCGTGAAGCCTGGCGCGGAGTGCGCGAAGGTTGGCGGCGAAGGCGTGAAGCTTCACGCCTCTCCGGCAACCGCTCGCGCCTCCGGCGCCAGCGTTCCCACCGCCGCTAACCCTCGTCGCGCTGGCGCTGGCTCTGCGAGAAGGTGTCGTGGAAGTAGCGCAGGAGACGGTGGAAGCCGTCCAGCATCTCCGCGAAGGCCCGCTCCTCCTCGATCGGCAGCGGCTCGCGCCGGCCGAGCACCCGCTGGAGCTCTGAGCGTCCGCCGCTCCCCTCCGCCGGCGCCGGGGAGGCCTCCTCCTCGCCCTCCCCCTCACCGCGGCGCTTCATCCTCTCGGGACGGCCGTTGATGATCTGGATGGCGTTGTGGAGGTCGTTGAGGTCGCACCCGAGGGTGTCCAGGATCTTCTCCAGGGTCTCGAGCGAGGGGCGCTGGCGGCCCGTTTCATAGGCGGAGAGCATCCCTTTGGTAATGCCGGCGGAGTCCGCCACCTGGTACTGCTTCTTGCCCTGGCGATCGCGCAACCAGCGGAGCGCTTGGCCGAGGCCGTTCAGGGTCGATGTGCTCACGGTGTATCACTCCTGAGACCCCCACCGGGATCTCCGTCAAGACGGAAGGCCGGACGGCTCTGCCGCGCGGACCGTTTCCACTGGGTTGCTCCCCCTCGCCGGGACCGGTTGACGATCCTGTTTTCCATGGCCCTAGAATAGGCGTAATCGTGGCGTAAGTCAAGGCGAAACTTACGCCCTTTTCGCCATCTTTTCCGCCCCTGCTACGATCCCCTCCATGGTCGATCTCGCCGCCGTGGAAGCCGCCGCCCGCCGCCTCGCTCCCCATCTGCGCCGCACCCCCTTGCTGGATGCCGGTCCGCTGCCCGGCGGCGGCCCGGGGAGCCGCCTCCGCCTGAAGCTCGAGAACCTCCAGGTCACCGGCTCGTTCAAGGCGCGGGGGGCGACCAACAAGGTCCTGACGCTGCCTGGAGAGCAGGTGTCCCGGGGGCTGGTGACCGCGTCCGGCGGCAACCATGGGCTGGGCGTCGCCTTCGCCGGGCGGCTGGCGGCAGCGCCGGTGACCATCTACCTGCCCGCCAACGTCCCCCCGGCCAAGGGGGTGAAGCTGGAGCGCTGGGGCGCCCGGGTGGTCTGGGAGGGGGAGGTCTGGGACGAGGCCAACCGGGCGGCGCTCGAGGCCGCCCGCCGGGAGGGGACGGCCTACGTCCACCCCTTCGCCGACGAGGAGGTCATCGCCGGCCAGGGGACCCTCGCCCTGGAGGCGCTCGACGACGCCCCGGAGACCGACCTCGTGGTCGCCTCGATCGGCGGCGGCGGGCTGATCGCCGGAGTGGCGACCGCGGTCAAGGGGCGTAAACCGGGAGCGCGGATGATCGGCGTGGAGGCGACCGGCGCCCCCAAGATCCACCAGAGCCTGCGCGCCGGCCGGGTGGTCGAGCTGCCCAGCGTCTCGACCGCCGCCAACACGCTCGCCCCGCGCGCCAGCCACGAGATGAACTTCGCCATCATCCAGGAGAGGGTGGACGGCGTCGTCCTGGTCACCGACGAGGAGATGCGCGAGGCCGCCGCCTGGCTCTGGTTCGAGGCCGGCGTCGCCGCCGAGCTCTCCGGCGCCGCGGCGCTGGCGGCGATCCTCTTCGGGAAGATTCCCCTGGAGGGGGTGCGCTCGGCGTGCGCGGTGGTCTGCGGAGCGGGGACGGACGGGCTGGGGCTGGAAAGGGACTCAAGGGACAGCAGGGACGCCAGAGAGAAGGAGCCTGATGTCTCTGGTGTCCCTTGAGTCCCTTGAGTCCCTTGGGTCCCTTTCGCCGGCAGGCTTCTAGCCCGGCACCGGCACCAGGCCCTGCGGCCGCCAGCTCGCGGCGCTCTCGCGCAGCTCTTCCATCTCCTTCCAGTAGCTCTCGACCGCTCCCCGGCCGCCGTCGCTCAGGCGCACCAGGGTCTGGGTCTTCTTCTCCACGAAGCGCTTCTCGATCACCACCAGGCCCGCCTCCTCCAGCTTCGAGAGATGGGAGGAGAGGTTCCCCTTGGTCAGGCCGGTGATCCGCAGCAGGAACAGGAAGTCGGCCCGCTCGCAGGCCGACAGCGCGGTCAGGATGGCCAGCCGGGCCGGGTCGTGCACCCGCCGGTCCAGGTTGGCGAGCTGCTCGAAGGGGGTGGCGCTCATGAGGGATTCTCCGCGACGGGCCGTCCCAGGACCCGCACGAGCTGCCAGTGGTCGAGCAGGCCCGCCAGGAGCATGGCGCTGCCGCAGAGGAGCTGCGCCATCCACATGTAGGCCAGAGCCAGCAGGGGGAGACGGCTGAGCATCCGGACCGACGCCCCGCCGAACCCCAGCGAAACACCGAAAGCCGCGAGCCCCAGCAGCGGGATGGCGAGCGCCAGGTGGTAGCCCTGGGACAGGCGGCGCCCTCTCAAGAGCCACATGCCGAGGAAGAGCGAGCCCCCGATGGCGTACTGCGCCTGCGTCAGGAAAGCTTCGGAAGGGAGCCACAGCTCCGCGGCGGAGGCAGGGATCCCCGTCAGCACGACGGGAGGGTTGAACTGGAGCCATGGATCCTGGGCGGACGAATCCGTCAGGATCGTAACTCGGGAGCCAACCGCCCGCAGGCTCAGCAGGAGAGCCAGGGCCAGACCCATGGGGATCAGAGCCCGCCCTATACGGAACCGGACCGGTTGCCGGTGGATTTCCATGGGCGGCGCGGCACCGGCCGGACCGAAGACCGACAGCGGAGCCCATTGCGCGGAGGAGATGGGCGACTGCTGCTGGACCTGGCCGAAAGACCGGTAGTACGGCGGCATCCGGAAGACCAGAAAGAACGCCGCCCCCGTCCCCAGCGTCAAGGGCAGCCACAGCAGCGGGAGGAGCTTGGGAAATCCAATCATTCCCCCGGTCAGCCCCACGGCGAGCTGGATCAGGCCGAGCGGCACCAGACACCGCAGTCCCTGGAGATCGTTGAAGTGGCGGGTGACGAAGCGGATGCGGTCGAGGTCGTGGGGCGTCATGACGGTTCCTTCCTCTGTGGTGTCACGGGATGGCGCAGCGGCTGGACGAGCTGCAGGTGGTCGAGCAGGCCGGCCAGGATCATCGCGGCGCCGCAGAGGAGGTCGGCGATTCCCGGGTTGATCAATGCCGGCGGGACGTGCGCGGAGGGACCGCAAAGGGCTGCGAATCCCAATAGGAGAAATCCGAGCCCGAGGTAATAGCTCTGGAACCTGGAGTGTCCGAACAAGGTCCAGAACGCGAAAAATGCCGAGCTCCAGATAACGTAGATGAACTGCGCGGGAGGCAGGGGGGCGTAGACCTGGATCAGCGACGGAGCGAAAAACACGAGCACCCCGATCAGCGACCATGGAGAGGACCGCTCGGCGACACTCTCCGGCCGTGGCTCGACCTCGCCGAAGGTCCTGCGGTAGTAAAAACGCGTGATGAGCATCAGGCAGAGTGCGCCCAGGATGACGGCGTGCATGAATCCAGGGACTCGACCGTGGAGGTCGGAGAAACCCAGGCCGAGGAGGACGAGGCCGAGAGGCACCTTCAGGTGCAACCCCTGGAGAACTCCGAAGTAGCGGGTGACGAAGCGGATGCGGTCGAGGCCGTGGGTTGTCATGACGGTTCCTCCACCTGTGGTGTCACGGGCCGCCCCAGGACCCGGACGAGCTGCAGGTGGTCAAGCAGGCCGGTCAGGAGCAGGGCGCTGCCGCAGAGGAGCTGCGCCATCCACATGTAGGCCAGAGCCAGCAGGGGGAGGCCCGAGAGGGAGGGGGGGATCGACACGCCAACCCCCAGCAAGAGGGCGAGAACCGGGAGTCCCAGCAGCAGGAGCGCGAACGCCAGGATGTAGCACTGGGACAGGCGGCCCCCCCTCAAGAGCCACTGGAGGAGAAGGAACGAGCCGAAGAGGGCGTAAAGCATCTCTGTCGGGACAGGTGAGGACAAGTCTATCTGCTCTATGTTGGGCGAGTGGTCCATCACCAGCACGACGGGAGGGGTGAACTGGAGCCACGGATCCTGTGCGGACGAATCGGTCAAGAGTGAGACGCGTGAGCCGACCACCTGCAGGCTCACGAGAAGGGCCAGGGCCACCCCGATGGGAAGCAGCAACCGCCACACGCGGAGAGGGACCGGATGCCCCTGGGTCTCGATCGGCGGCGCGGTGCCGGCCGGGCTGAAGACCGACAGCGGCACCCATGACGCGGAGGGGAGAACCGGCCTTCGCTCGACCTGGCCGAAAGACCGGTAGTACGACGGCGTCCAGACCAACAGAAACAACGCCAACCCCGACATCAGCACAAAGGGGAGCCATAGCACCGGGAAGAACTTGGGAAATCCTCCGACCATCCCCGAGGCGAGCTGGATCAGACCGAACGGCGCCAGGCACCGCAGCCCCTGGAGATCGTTGAAGTGGCGGGTAACGAAACGGATGCGGTCGAGGTCCTGGGTCGTCATGACGGTTCCTCCACCTGTGGTGTCACGGGCCGCCCCAGGGTCCGGACGAGCTGCAGGTGGTCGAGCAACCCGGCCAGGAGCATGGCGCTGCCGCAGAGGAGCTGCGCCATCCACATATAGGCCAGAGCCAGCAGGGGGAAGCCCGAGAGGGAGGGGGGGATCGAGGCGCCCAGCCCCAGCAGGAGGCCGAGAGCCGGGAATCCCAGCAGCGGGAGCGCCAGCGCCAGGAGGTAGCCTTGGGACAGCCGGCTCTCCCTCCAGAGCCACAGGCTGAGCAAGAGCGAGCCGGAGAGGGCGTACAGCATCTCCGTCATGAGCAGGTAGGACGGGTCCACCAGCTCCACGGCGGAAGGTTGGTGGATCAAAACGACGGGAGGGTTGAACCGGAGCCACGGATCCTGGGCGGACGAATCCGTCAGGAGCGTGACGCGGGAACCGATCGCCCGCAGGCTCAGCAGGAGGGCCAGGGCCAGCCCGATGGGAATCAGCAACCGCCGCACGCGGAGAGGGACCGGTTGCCCATGGGTCTCGATCGGCGGCGCGGCGCCGGCCGGGCTGAAGACCGACAGCGGCACCCATGACGCGGAGGGGAGAACCGGCCTTCGCTCGACCTGGCCGAAAGACCGGTAGTACGACGGCGTCCAGACCAACAGAAACAACGCCAACCCCGACATCAGCACAAAGGGGAGCCATAGCACCGGGAAGAACTTGGGAAATCCTCCGACCATCCCCGAGGCGAGCTGGATCAGACCGAACGGCGCCAGGCACCGCAGCCCCTGGAGATCGTTGAAGTGGCGGGTAACGAAACGGATGCGGTCGAGGTCCTGGGTCGTCATGATGATTCCTTCATCTGTGGTGTCACGGGATGCCCCAGCGTCCGGACGAGCTGCCGATGATCGAGTAAGCCGGCCACAATGAGAGCCGTGCCAAAGAGAAGGTCGTTGACTCCGTTCTCACCGAGGACGGACCTGGAAGCGGGAGCTGCAAGTCCGAAAAATAGGGCCGCGAGCATCAAATAATGGCTTTGGGACGAGCGATGTCCTCGCCAGGTCCAGACCCCAAGCAAAGCCAAACCTTCAATGACATAAGGAATCCAAGCGTTTCCGCAGGGCCCGAACACAAAATGGAGAAAGAAGGCGATACCCATCCACAAGATCAGCGCCAAATAGAACCACGGGGAGGACTGCCACTTAAAGGCCGTCGTAGGTTTCTCGACCTCACCGAATCTAAGACGGTAATAAGAGTGGAGGGAGTCCTTCCCGGAGGTAAGGAAACAGAACATACCGATGAAGGACAAGAGGAAGACCGGACCACTATAGTAAATAGGCAAGATCCTGCGGAAGCCGCCGACAAGGAGGAACACGCCCCAGGGGACCAGCCACCGAAGCCCTTGCAGCTCCGTGAAGTGGCGGGTGACGAAACGGATGCGGTCGAGGTCGTGGGTTGTCATGACGGTTCCTCCATCTGTGGTGTCACGGGCCGCCCCAGGGTCCGGACGAGCTGCAGGTGGTCGAGCAGACCGGCCAGGAGCATGGCGCTGCCGCAGAGGATCTGCGCCATCCACATGTAGGCCAGAGCCAGCAGGGGAAGCCCGAGAAGCCCGAGAGGGAGGGGGGGGATCGACGCGCCCAACCCCAGCAGGAGGCCGAGAGCCGGGAGTCCCAGCAGCGGGAGCGCCAGCGCCAGGAGGTAGCCCTGGGACGGGCGGCTCTCCCTCCAGAGCCACATGCCGAAGAAGAGCGAGCCGACGATGGCGTACAGCATCTCCGTCATCAGAGGTGAGGACTGGTCCATCAGCTCCACGGTGGGAAAGTGGTCCATCATCACCACAACGGGAGGGGTGAACTGGAGCCACGGATCCTGTGTGGACGAATCCGTCAGGAGCGAGACGCGGGAGCCGATCGCCCGCAGGCTCAGGACGAGGGCCAGCGCCAATCCGATAGGAATCAGCACCCGCCGGATGCTGAACGGGATCGGTTGACCGTGGGTTTCCATGGCCGGGACGCCGGCCGGGCTGAAGACCGACAGCGGAGCCCATTGTGCGAGGGGGATCAGTGACTGCTGCTCGACCTGGCCGAAAGACCGGTAGTACGACGGCGCCATACGGAATCTCAGAAAGAGGGCCGCCCCCAACCCCAGCGCCAGCGGCAGCCACAGCAGCGGGAGGAGCTTGGGAAATCCAACCATTCCCACGGTCAGCCCTCCGGCGACTTGGACCAAGCCGAGCGGCACCATGTACCCCAGCCCCTGGAGATCGTTGAAGTGGCGGGTAACGAAACGGATGCGGTCGAGGTCCTGGGTGTTCATGACGGTTCCTTCATCTGAGGCGTCAAAGGATGTCCGAGCGTCCGGACGAGCTGCCAGTGGTCGAGCAGGCCGGCGACGATGCAGGCGGCGCCGGCCAGGCTAAAGACCATTCCCGTGTCGGCCGACGTCGGCGGGACGGATGCGAACGAGCCGGCGAGAACCGCGAGCCCCAGCAGCAAGCCTCCGAAAACCAAGTAATGGGCCTGGGAAAGGCGACATCTCCTCCTTATCCAGGTGGCGAGGAACGCCATGCTGAAGAGGGCATACCCTGACTGTATGAAAGAGTAGCCGCCGAGCGTGAAGACGAGAATGCCACCCAGCAGCAGGGCCATCGCGAGGTAGAACCAGGGGGAGGACCAAGCTTCGGGATGCTCCAGGGGTTGCTCGACCTCGCCGAGCAGGGTTTTATAGTAATTCTTGATGGGGAGCAGGAAGAGGCCCATCACGACGATCCCCCCAAAGATCAGCAGGTAGGGGCTACGGGTACCCGTGGCAATCCCCTGGACAAGAAAGAGCAGGCCTAAGGGCACCGTCCGCCGCAGCCCTTGAAGAGCGTTGAAGTGCCGCGTCACGAAACGGATGTGGTCGAGGTCCTGGGTCGTCATGATGATCTCTCTGTCAACCGGTCTGTAGCGCAAACCGATCTTCGCTGATCAAGACTGCCGGTGTCAACTCCTGGGCCTTGTGGTAACGTGCGCCCACTTTTTGAAGAGGTAGGCCACCGTGACGCAGCACCCCCTCCTTCCCGGCCCGCGGCCCGAAGACTTCGTCTGGGCCACCGGCATCGAAGACACGTTCGTCCCCCAGGCCCGCCCCGGACAGCGGGCGCTCGACGAGTACCAACTCATGGGCCACTACGAGCACTGGCGCGAGGATCTCGCGCTCTGCCGCGAGATCGGCGTCCAGGCGATCCGCTGGGGCATCCCCTGGTACCGGGTCGAGCCGTTTCCGGGGGAGTTCGACTGGAGCTGGACCGACCAGGTGATCCCGTACCTGGTCGAGGAGCTGAAGATCAACCCCATCCTCGACCTGATGCACTACGGCTGCCCCTTCTGGCTGCGCCGCGAGTTCGCCAGCGACGACTATCCGCGGGCGGTGGCCGCCTATGCCCGGGCGGTCGCCGAGCGCTACCAGGGGCTGGTGCGCTGGTACACGCCGCTCAACGAGCCGATCGTCAACGCGCTGCTCTGCGGCAAGAAGGGGATCTGGCCCCCCTACCTGCGCGGCGACGCCGGCTATCTGAAGCTCATGCTGCAACTCGTCCGGGGCATCCAGCGCACCGTCGTGGCGATCAAGGAGGTCGATCCCGAGGCGCTGATGGTCCACGTCGAGGCGACCGGTCTCGCCCGCGCCGCCCGGGCGGACCTCGAGGCGCTCGCCGTGGAGGATCAGCGCCGGGGCTTCCTCGGCTACGACCTGCTGACCGGGAAGCTGACGCCCGACCATCCGCTCTACACCTGGCTGCTGCGCAACGGCATCGGCCCGGACGAGCTGACCGCGATCCGCCGCAGCGCCATCCCGCTCGACGTGATCGGCATGAACTTCTACCCGCAGTGGTCCACCCAGCAGATCTCGGTGAACCGCCAGGGGCGGCTCGCCTGGAAGGCGGTGGAGCAGGACGGCGCCGGCTTCGTCCACCTGATCGAGGACTATTACCAGCGCTACGGCGCGCCGATCATGGTCACCGAGACCAGCGCCAAGGGGGAGATCGGGGTCCGCTCGCGCTGGCTGGACACCTCGATCGCCGCCATCCACCGCCTGCGCGCCGAGGGCGTGCCGGTGCTCGGCTACACCTGGTTCCCGCTGTTCACCATGATCGACTGGCGCTACCGCCTGGGCAAGCGCCCGGTGGAGGACTTCCGCCTCGACCTCGGCCTCTACGGCCTCGCCCCCGACGGCGCCGAACGGCGCTGGCAGGCGACCCCGCTGGTCGAGCAGTTCCGGCGGCACGCGGCGGACCCGGGGGCGGCGGTGGGGGCGGTGGCCGGTCGATGACCTGCGATGACCTATAAGAACCCCGTCTACCCCCACTCCTTCCCCGATCCCTTCGTCCTCAAGCACCGGGGGGAGTACTGGGGCTACTGCACCGGCTTCTGGCGGGACGGCCGGGCTTTCGGGGTGATCCGCTCGCGGGACCTGGTGAGCTGGGAGCCGCTCGCCGGGGCGATGGAGCCGCTGGCGGGGAATCATCCCTGCTACTGGGCGCCCGAGGTGGCGTATTTCGCGGGGCGCTTCTATCTCTATTACAGCGTCGGCGACGAGGAGCGGATGGAAATCCGGGTGGCGGTGGCGGAGCAGCCCGCCGGCCCCTTCGTGGATTCCGGCCGGCGGCTGACCGCCGAGCCCTTCGCCATCGACGCCCACGTCTTCGCGGACCTGGACGGATCGCGATGGCTGTTCTACGCCACCGACTTCCTCGACTCCAGCCACGCCGGCACGGGCACCGTCCGCGACCGGCTGCTCGATCCGTTCACCCTGGAGGGGAGCCCCCGTCCGGTGGCCCTGCCGCGCCACGACTGGCACGTCTATCACCCCAACCGGCCGGAAAAGGGCGGGGTGCGCTGGCACACCGTCGAGGGACCGTTCGTGCTGCGGCGCAAGGGCGTGCTCTACGAGATGTTCAGCGGCGGCAACTGGCAGAACCCCTCCTACGGGGTCAGCTATGCCACGGCGCGGAGCCTCCAGGACCCGGGCGAGTGGACCCAGGCCGCCGACGGCCTGGTGGTGCTCCCCATCCTGCGCTCGGGGGGCGAGGTGGTGGGACCCGGCCACAACTCGGCCGTGCGCGGGCCGGACAACCGGCAGCTCTACTGCGTCTATCACCGCTGGTCGGCCGACTTGAAGGACCGGGTGCTGGCGATCGATCCGCTGGACTGGGCCGGCGAGCGCATGCTGGTGCTCGGCCCCACCACCGCGCCGCAACCGGCGCCGGATCCGCCGGGGATCGCGGACCTGCTGGAGGCTCCCGCGACGCTCGGTCCGGGGGAGGAGATCCGCTATGCAACGGGGACGCCGTCGTTCCTGGTCGAGGTGAGCGCGCGGGGCGGGGCGGGGATCGTCCTGTGGGAAGGGGAGAAGGAGCGGCTGCGCCTCGCGATCGAGCCGGGCGGCGCCTTCCGTCTGCTTCGCCTGGAGGTGGACGGGCCGCGGGTCGCCGCCTCGCTCGACGAGGGCGCGCCGTTCTTTCACGGGACCCTCGAGGGGAGCGTCACCGGCCTCTCGCTGACCGCCCGGGAGACCCCCGCCGAATTCTCCGGCTTCGCTCTGACCGGCGGCTGGGAGGACCTGTTCGAGGAGGAGGGGGACCCGGCCGCCTCCGGCTGGGAGACTGAGGACGGGAGCTGGCGGATCGAGGAGGGCCGGCTGCGCGGTGAAGGGGAGTCCCGGATCGCCAGGGGTCCCGCACTATCTTCATACCTGGCGGTGGTCAACGCGCGCCTGGAAGCGGGGGAGGGCTATGGGTTCGCCCCGGCGCTATCTGGAGAGGCGGGGCCCTGGATCCTGCTGGAACGCGGTCCGGAGGGGTGGAGCCTGCGTTCGCGGGGACGTTCGCGGGGAGGAACCGAGCAGATTTTTCCACTCCCCGCTGCATTCGATGCCCGCGCCGATCAGCAGCTCCGCTTTCGCAAGGTGGCAGGGGTGGTGGAGATCGCCTGGGAGGGGCAACGCCTGGGCGAGGTCCAGGTCTTTCCGGGGCCGGCGCGGGTGGGCCTGACGGCGGGGCGCGGCTCAGCCTCGTTCGAGGCCGTCCGCGTCACCGCACTATGAGTCAGGGGGAGGAAAAGAAGAAGGGGCGAGGCCCGGCGAAGAGAAGGGTTCCCGTCGCAGGAATTGCCAGGGAGATATACCAGGGAGCCTCCTTGGCTTTGGACCGGTGCGCAAACGGAGGATCGCCCTCGGGATCGCGCGCCGGTGGAGCCGTTTTGCCGACCCCACCCGCTCATAGCTAATAGCAAGGATCGGGCCAACCTCCACGTCGTTACAGGCTGGCGGACGGACCGGCGGACGGATCGGCTAACATGTCGCCGCGGTCCGGGCGGTTCCGGACGGCCCCAAGGGAGGCAGCGATGGAGATCGAGAAGGTCGGCGTCATCGGCGCCGGCGTCATGGGCGTCGGGGTGGGGCAGAGCGTCGCGCAGAGCGGCATGGAGGCCGTCCTGGTGGACGTCTCCGGGGAGGTCCTGGAACGGGCGAAGGCGGAGATCCAGAAGAACCTCCGCTTCCAGGGGATGTTCCAGAAGGGCGCCCCGAAGGGAACAACCCGGGAGGACTCCGCGGCGGTCCTCGGCCGCATCCGCTTCACCACCCGCCTGGAGGACCTGGCGGAGGTCGACTTCGTGGTCGAGAACGTCCCCGAGAAGTGGGAGATCAAGCGCGAGATCTACCCGCGCATCGACACCATCTGCCCCGAGCGGGCGGTCTTCGCGGTCAACACCTCCTGCTACTCGATCACCCGCGTGGGTTCCCTGACGAAACGGCCGGACCGGGTGATCGGCATGCACTTCATGAACCCGGTGCCGCTGAAGCCGATGGTCGAGGCCATCCGCGGCCATCACACCAGCGAGGCGACGATCGAGACCGCCCGCGGCTTCCTGCGCAAGATGGGGAAGGACTGCATCCTGGTCAACGACATGCCCGGCTTCGTCACCAACCGGGTGCTGATGCTGACCATCAACGAGGCGGTCTTCGTCCTCCAGGACGGCGTCGCCACGCCTGAGCAGGTGGACCAGATCTTCAAGACCTGCTTCGGCCACAAGATGGGTCCGCTGGAGACCGCCGACCTGATCGGGCTGGACACCATCCTCTACTCGATCGAGGCGCTCTACGAGAGCTACAACGACGGCAAGTACCGTCCCTGCCCGCTGCTCAAGAAGATGGTCGACGCCGGCCTGCACGGCCGCAAGAACGGCAAGGGTTTCTACGATTACGGCATCTCCTAGGAGAGGCGATCCCATGGACGAGACGCGGACCAAGATCAAGGAATTCCTGTCGCGGTTCTTCAAGAACCACGACCTCCAGCCGGGCGAGGACATCTTCGCCCTCGGCTTCGTCAACTCGCTGCTGGCGATGCAGCTCGTCGCCTTCGTCGAGAAGGAGTTCGGCATCGCCGTGGGGGACGAGGATCTCGACCTCGACAATTTCCGCAGCATCGACGCGATCGCCGGCCTGGTGGCCCGCAAGCGGGGCGCCGCGGCTTGAACCTGGAGCTTGTCGCCGCGCAGCGGGCCGTCCGCGCCGAGGTCCGCGCCTTCGTCGCGGCGGAGATCGCGCCGCACGCCGATCGCTGGGACCGCGAGGGGGCGATCCCCGCCGGGCTGATCGGCGAGCTGCGCCGGCGCGGCTACCTCGGCTCCAACGTGGCGGGGGAGCATGGAGGCCTGGGCCGCGACATGATCGCCTACGGCCTGCTCACCGAGGAGATCGGGAAGGGCTGCTCCTCGGTGCGCTCCCTGCTCACCGTGCACGACATGGTGGCCCATGCCATCCAGCGCTGGGGGAGCCAGGCGCAGAAGGAGCGCTGGCTGCCGGCGATGGCCAGGGGCGAGATCCTCGGCGCCCTCGCCCTCTCCGAGCCGGGGGCCGGCAGCGACGCCAGGAGCGTCGAGACCACCGCCACCGCGGCGGACGGCGGCGACGCCTGGGTGCTCGACGGCAGGAAGAAGTGGACCACCTTCGGCCAGATCGCCGGCCTCTTCCTGGTCCTGGCCCAGGCGGAAGGCAAGCCCACCGCCTTCCTGGTCGAGCGCGAGACCCCTGGGGTCACCGTGAAGCCGCTCGCCGGCATCACCGGCACCCGCGCCTCGATGCTGGCCGAGGTCTTCCTCGACGGCTGCCGGGTGCCGAAGGGGAACCTGATCGGCCGCCCCGGGTTCGGCCTCTCGGCGGTGGTCTCCGCGGCGCTTGAGCATGGCCGCTACAGCGTGGCCTGGGGATCGGTCGGGGTCGGCCAGGCCTGCCTGGACGCCTCGCGCGCCTACGCCGCCGGGCGCCGGCAGGGGGGCGGGCCGATCGCCGACCACCAGCTCATCCGCCGCATGCTCACCAACATGATCGTCGAGGTGCGCGCCGCCCGCCTGCTCTGCCTGCGCGCCGGCTGGCTGCGCGACCAGGGCGATCCCGGCGCCTCCGGCGAGATCATGGTGGCGAAGTACTACGCCTCCACCATGGCCACCCGCGCCGCCGCCGACGCCGTCCAGATCCACGGCGCCAACGGCTGCAGCGAGGAGTATCCCGTCGGCCGCTACCTGCGCGACTCCCGGGTGCTGGAGATCATCGAGGGGAGCACGCAGATCCAGCAGATCACCATCCCGCTCTTCGAGCTGCCGGAGTTTTGAAGGAGCCCTGAATGGTTGCCGACAATCCTTCCGCCGACAGCCACGCCGCCGCCGTCCACGCGGCGAAGAAGAAAGAGAAGCAATCGATCAAGTGCGTGGTCTGGGACCTCGACAACACCGTCTGGGACGGCATCCTGCTCGAGGACGCCGAGGTGACGCTGCGCCCGCACGTGGTCCACATCCTGAAGACCCTCGACGAGCGGGGCATCCTGCACTCGATCGCCAGCCGCAACGACCATGACGTGGCGATGGCGAAGCTCAAGGAGCTGGGGATCGAGGAGTACTTCCTCTATCCGCAGATCAACTGGGGCTCCAAGGCCGCCTCGGTCGCCCAGATCGCCAGGGACATCAACATCGGCCTCGACGCCGTGGCCTTCGTGGACGACCAGCCCTTCGAGCGCGAGGAGGTGGCCTTCAGCCACGACAGGGTGCTCTGCGTCGATTCCGCATTGCTGGAGGGCTTCCTCGACCGCCCCGAGCTCAACCCCCGCTTCCTCACCGAGGACTCGCGGCTGCGCCGCCGGATGTACCAGGCGGACATCGAGCGCAACCGGGTGGAGGCGGAGTACGTGGGGCCCCAGGAGGAGTTCCTCGCCACCCTGGGGATGGTGTTCACCATCGCCCCCTGCCGCGAGGAGGACCTGCAGCGGGCCGAGGAGCTGACCGTGCGCACCAACCAGCTCAACACCACCGGCTACACCTACTCCTACGAGGAGCTGGACGCGCTGCGGCAGTCCCCCCGCCATCGGCTCCTCATCTCCAGCCTGGAGGACCGCCACGGCTCCTACGGCAAGATCGGGCTGACGCTGATCGAGATGGGCGAGGGTGTCTGGACGGTCAAGCTGCTCCTGATGTCCTGCCGGGTGATGTCCAAGGGGGTAGGGACGATCATGATCCACCACGTGCTGCGGCTGGCGAAAGAGGCGGGGGTGAAGCTGCGCGCCGAGTTCGTCTCCAACGACCGCAACCGCCAGATGCTGATCACCTACCGCTTCGCCGGCTTCCGCGAGGTGGAGAAAGCCGGCGAGGTCTCCGTGATGGAGAACGACTTCTCGGCCCTCCAGCCCCCGCCGCCCTACGTGGACCTGCGGGTGCTGGGCTGACGCCGGGCGCGCGATTTCAGCGCGGTTTCAGGCGGTGGGAGTGGCGGCGGGATCGGCGGCGGCCTTGCCGCCCTCGTGATCGGCGGGCTCGGTGCCGTGCTGGCGCAGATACATCCTGACCACGTCGCGGGCATGGCCGTCGGCCTGCATCACGCCGTCGTCGAGCCAGATGGCGCGGGTGCAATTCTTGACGATCGCCTGGGTGGCGTGGGAGACGATCAGCACCGTGGCGCCCGACTCGCGGAAGCTGCGGATGCGCTCCTCGCACCGGTGGGTGAAGGTGGCGTCGCCTACCGAGAGCACCTCGTCGAGGATCAGGATGTCGGGAATCCAGGCGGTGGCGATCGAGAAGCCCAGGCGGGCCTGCATCCCTGAGGAGTAGTTTCGCAGCGGCGAGCGGATGAAGTCCCCGAGACCGCTGAAGTCGACGATCTCCTCCACCTTCGTCTCGATCTCCCGCTTGCTGTGGCCGAGCAGCAGGGCGTTGAGGTAGACGTTCTCGAGGCCGGTCAGCTCGTAGTCGAAGCCGCTGCCGAGCTCCAGGATGGGAGCGATCCGGCCGTTGAGCCGGGCGGTCCCCCTGGTCGGCTTGAGCACCTTCGAGATCACCTTGAGCAGCGTGCTCTTGCCGGCGCCGTTGCGGCCGACGATCCCCAGCGTCTCCCCCCGCTTGACCGTGAGGTCGATGTCGCGCAGCGCCCAGAGCTTCTCGTAGGCGAGCGAGCCGCGCAGGAAGTGGATGGCGTACTCCTTGAGCGACGGGATGCGCTGCTTGGCCAGCCGGTAGCAGAGGGAGACTCCCTCCAGGCGGATGCTGAGGTCGTCCATCATCGGATCATCAGATATAGAACGGGATACGGTCGCTGCTGCGGCGGAAGGCCCAACTGCCGAGGAGGAGGGCCACCACGGCGATCCCCAGGCAGACGCTCAGGTGGCTCAGGGGCGGGACCTTGCCCAGGTAGATCGGATCGCGGAAGACCTCGAGGATGGAGCGCACCGGGTTGAAGCGGACCAGCGGCAGGTACTTGGAGCCCGCCAGGATCTTCATCGGGTAGAAGACCGGCGTCAGGTACATCAGGATGGAAAGCAGCACGCCGATCATCTCCACCACGTCGCTGAAGAAGACCGCGAGCGGCGAGAGCAGGAGCCCGGCGCCGAGGGTGAACAGCCCGGCGAGCAGGATCGACACCGGCAGGAACAAGAGCGAGGGTCCCATCGGGTGGTGGGTCACCAGCAGGATGAGCAGCAGCGGCACCAGCGCGAAGACGAGGTTGATCAGCCCCGAGATCACCGTCGCCAGCGGGAAGACCGCCTTGGGGACGGGGAGCTTGCGCAGGATCGGCGTGTTCGCCTTCAGGCTGTTCATCGAGGCGACGATGCTCTGGCTGAAGAAGTTCCAGAACAGGATGCCGGCCAGCGCGTAGACCGGGTAGTTGCCCTCGGCCACCTGGAAGCGGAAGAGCGAGTTGAAGACCACCTGCAGCACCAGCATCATCAGCAGCGGCTGGAGCATGGTCCAGGCGAAGCCGATCGCCGAGCGCCGGTAGCGCACCTTGAGCTCCCGGCCCACCAGGGCGAAGACGAGATCGCGGTAACGGAAGATTTCTCGCATGGGAAGGTTGGGCCGAGGGGCCGGACGGCTTTCTACACTCTATGGGGGAGGATGGCAAGCGTCCAGCGCCGCCCGCAGGGCCCGGTCGTCCTCCTCCCACTCCCCCTGCCGGGCCGCGGAGACGAACGGGCGGGCAAGCCGGCGGGCGGCGAGCCGCAGGCGGGCGCCGGCGCGCAGGGCCGCCGCGGCGCGGGCTCCCCAGGCTTCGCCGCGGTGCTTGCGGGCCCAGCGCAAGAGGTCGCTCCACAGCAGCCCGGGCTGCTGATGGTTCCGGGCGCCGGGATCGCGGCCGATCGTCGCGCCGTGGTGGTGGAGCACCCGGAAGTCCGGCCGCACCTCCACCCGCCAGCCGGCCCGGCCGGCGCGCAGGCAGAAGTCGAGGTCCTGGGCGTAGAAGCGGAACCCCTCGTCGAGCGGACCCGCCGCCTCCCAGACCTGACGCCGGATCGCCATCGCCGCGCCGGTCACCCAGTCGACCTCCACCGGGCGGTCGGGGTCGAGCGGCCGACCCCGCCGGTAGACCCGGCGATAGATCCGCCGGCAGAGGGGCAGGCGGGAGAGCAGGGCGGGCAGGCCGCTCGCCAGGGCGAAGAACCAGGCGAGCGTCGGCTCCCGGCCGCCGCTCCACTGCGGCGCGCCGCCGGGGTAGTGGAGCAGGGCGCCGGCGATTCCCAGCCGGGGCTCCCCGGCGAAGATCCCGGCCAGCCGCGCCAGCCCCTCCGGCTCGACCTCCGTGTCGCTGTTGAGCAGCAGGAGGATCTCCCCCCGGGCGCGCGCCAGCCCGGCGTTGGCCGCGCCGGTGAAGCGGGCCGGCGTCTCGTGGCGCAGGATGTCGACCTCGGGGTGCCGCTCGCGCGCCGCCGCCGCCGTGCCGTCCCGGCTGGCGTCGTCCACCAGGATCACCTCCAGGCCGGGAGGCGGCGCCGCGTAGAGGGAGTCGAGGCAGCGCAGCGTCAGCTCCCGCGTGTCGTGCGTCGGGATGACGATCGAGAGGGAGGGGGCGTCCATGGACCGGCGCCATTCTACGTCGGCGGGGATCGGCGGGCCGATTTCTCCTGGAACGAGGGATCGGTCCCGCTCTTGTCCCCCGCCTGCACCTAGTAGAGACAAGCGATGTCGGGGCGCAGCCAGCGGCCCGAATGGGCCGCGAACAGGGGGTACGGTTTTGGGTATCAGGACGATCACTTACGAGGAAATCCGCAACCTGGTCCGGCTGGAGGACGTGATCGACCCCGTCCGGGAGTCGTTCAAGAGCTACTCGCGGGGGCGGGCGAACATCCCGGCGGTGCAGCATCTGGAGATGCCGGCCCGCAAGGGGGGCGCCCTGCACATCAAGACCGGGCACGTCGAGCCGCTCGACTTCTGCCTGGTGAAGGTCGCCTCGACCTTTCCGGAGAACACCCGGCGGGTGCCGCGGACCCCCTCGATCAACGGTGTGATCGTGGTCTTCAGCGCCCTGGACGGCGAGCCGCTGGCGGTGATCGAGGACCGGGCGTGGATCACCCAACTGCGCACCGCCGGCGCCGGCGCCGTGGCGGCGGAGGCGCTCGCCCGGCCCGGCTCCCGGACCCTGGGCGTCCTCGGCTCGGGGACCCAGGCGCGGCTGCAGACCGACGCGGTGCTCCACGTCAGCCCCGGGATCCGCAAGCTGCTGGTCTGGGGGCGCACGGCGGACAACGTGCGGCGCTTCGCCGAAGGGCTGCGGGAGAGCTACCCGCAGCTCGAGGTCGAGGCGAAGGCCACCCCCGAGGAGGTGGCGCGGCCGGCGGACGTCCTGGTGACCGCCACCTACTCGACCGAGCCCATCGTGCGCGGCGAGTGGCTGCCCGAGGGGGTGCTGGTGATCGGCATGGGGGCCGACTCGATCCACAAGCGCGAGCTCGATCCCGAGGTCCTGCTGCGGGCTGACAAGGTCTACGTCGACAGCCGCTCGCAGAACGAGATCCTGGCCGAGGTCGGCCACGGCATCCGCGAGGGGCTGTTCGAGGCCCACCGGATCGACGCCGAGATCGGCGACGTGCTGATCGCGGCGGAGGAAGGGCGGCCGGGCCGCGCCTCGGAGAGCGAGCGCATCGTCTGCAAGCTCACCGGCGTCGCGGTGCAGGAGATCTTCGTCTGCGATTTCCTGCTGCGCTCCTTCGGGGTGCTGGCGCGCGATCCGTACATGGACGACCTCAAGGTCGCCTCCAAGGCCATTTCCTGATTGTCCGGGCTGATGATTGTCCGGGGCGGCCCGCCGCGCGGCCGCTCCGGCGCCTTCAGTCCTTGAGCCCCTGTGAGATCTCCTGGATGCGGGGGGTGAGCCGCTGGATCTCCTCGAGATGCAGGGCCGAGAGCTGCTGCAGCGTGCCGAGGCCCAGGGGCGTCAGCCGCAGGCGGACCACCCGGCGGTCCCCGGGATCCTCCTGGCGCTCGATCATCCCCGCCTTCGCCGCCCGGTCGACCAGTCCCACCGCGCTGTGATGGCGCAGCATCAGATAGCCGGCGACGTCGCCGATCGTGGGGCCCTGCTCGCCGTCGTGACCCCGCACGGCGAGCAGGAGCTGATGCTGGGCCGGCGTCAGCCCCGCCTTCTCGGCCTGCTCCTCGCTCCAGTGCAGGAAGCGGCGCAGATCGGTCCGGAACTGTAGCAACCGCCGGTAGTCGGCGTCTTCCAGATCGCGAGCCATGAGCGCAGTGTATCGCATGCCCATCTCGTGCTATATTTGTCGTGCCGCGATATGAATCGCCGACTCCATCAGCATCCCAAGATCCTCGAGGAGACCTCTCCGTGCACGCTCAGACCTCGTCCAGGCGATTGCTCTTCCTGTCCATCCTTGCCGCCCTGCTGGGGGCGGCCGGCGGCGGCGCGGCCTGGGTCCTCCTGCGCCTGATCGCCCTGCTGACCAACTTCGCCCTGTTCCACCGCTACGGCTGGGAGCTGCCGTCGTTCCGGACGCTGGCGGCGAGCCCATGGATCGTGGTGGCGGCGGTGGCCGGCGCGCTCGCCGTCTCGCTGCTGGCGAAGTGGGCGCCGGTGATCCGCGGCCACGGCATCCCGGAGACGATGGAGGCGGTGCTGCTGCGGCAGAGCCGCATCGCGCCGCGGGCGGCGCTGGCCAAGCCCCTGTCGGCGGCGCTCGCCATCGGCACCGGCGGACCGTTCGGCGCCGAGGGGCCGATCATCGTCACCGGCGGCGCGCTGGGATCGCTGGTCGGGCAGGTGCTCCACGTCTCCCCGGCGGAGCGCAAGATCCTGCTCGCCTGCGGCGCGGCGGCCGGCATGTCGGCCACCTTCGGGGCGCCGCTCGCCTCGGTGGTGCTGGCGATCGAGCTGCTCCTGTTCGAGTTCTCCACCCGGGCCTTCGTGCCCCTGGTGGTGGCGGCGAGCGTGGCGGCGGGCATCCACTCGGCCCTCTTCGGCTCGGGGCCGCTCTTCTCGGTGCCGGCGCACGACTTCGCGGGCCTCGCGATCCTGCCCTGGTTCGTGGTGCTGGGCGTGGCGTGCGGCCTGCTGGCGGTGGTGGTGAGCAAGGGTCTGTTCCTGGTCGAGGACGGATTCCGCCGCCTGCCGGTCTCCGAGTTCTGGCATCCGGTGATCGGCGCCCTTGGCTTCGCGACCGTGGGCCTGCTGGTGCCGCGCGCCCTGGGGGTGGGCTACGACGCGATCGGCGACGTGCTCAACGACCGGCTGGCGATCGGGGCGATCGCCGTGCTCGCGGTGGCCAAGCTGGTGGCCTGGTGGCTCGCCCTGGGCTCGGGCACCTCGGGGGGGACGCTGGCGCCGCTGCTGCTGATCGGCGGCTCCTTCGGCAGCCTGGTCGGCTCGCTGGCCCTGGCGGTGGTGCCGGGGCTGGGGATCTCGCCCGGCGCCTTCGCCGTGGTCGGCATGGCGGCGACCTTCGGCGCCTCGACGCGCGCCACCTTCACGGCGATCGTCTTCCTCTTCGAGCTCACCCGCGACTATCAGGTGATCGTGCCGCTGATGCTGGCCGCCGTGGTGGCGGACCTGATCGCCGGCGCCCTGATGCGCGAGACGCTGATGACCGAGAAGCTGGCCCGCCGGGGCCTGCGGGTGAGCACCGAGTACGAGGTGGACGTGCTGCGCACGACGCTGGTGGCCGACGTGATGAGCCGCGAGGTGGAGACCCTGCCCGTGGACGCCACGGTGGGGGAGGCCCGGCTCAAGCTCCAGGAGGGGAAGCACGGCGCCTACCCGCTGGTGGACGGCGAGGGGCGCTGCGTGGGCATCCTCGCCCGCGGCGACCTGATGCGGCGCCCGGCGGAGGACGCCGAGCCGGTGACCGCCGTGGCGAGCCGGGACGTGGTCTCCGTGGCGCCCGGCGACACCGTGTTCCGCGCCCTCCAGCTCATGCTGGAGGAGGAGGTCGAGCACCTGCCCGTCCTGGTTTCGGGGAAGCTCACCGGCATCTGCACGCGCACCGACGTCCTGCGCGCCCGCCGCCGCCAGCTCGAATCCGAGCGCCGCGAGCCGGGGTGGCGGTTCCTGGCCCGGGCTTCGGAAAAGTAGGGATCCGGTCAGCCGGGCCAGGCCCGTTGCTGCTCCCGCGTCGCTTCCCAGTGGGCCTTGAGCTCCACCATCGAGTCGCCGCCCAGCTTCTCCAGGACGGCGTCGGCCAGGATCAGGGCCACCATGGACTCGGCGATCACCCCGGCGGCGGGCAGCGCGGTCACGTCGCTGCGTTCGTACTGCGAGGTGCGCGCCTCCAGGGTGTCGAGGTCGATGCTCGGCAGCCCCTTGCGCAGGGTGGCGATCGGCTTCTTGTAGGCGGTGAGCACGAGGTCCTCGCCGTTGGTGACCCCCCCCTCGAGGCCGCCGGCGCGGTTGGTGGGCCGGCTCCAGCGGCCGTCCGCCGTGCGCTCGATGGCGTCGTGGGCCAGGCTGCCGAAGCCGCGCGAGGCGTCGAGGCCGGCGCCGATCTCCACCGCCTTGACCGCGTGGATCGACAGCATAGCCTGGGCGAGCCGGCCGTCGAGCTTCTCGTCCCACTGCACGTGCGAGCCGAGCCCCGGCGGCACGCCGTGGGCGATCACCGTCACCGCGCCCCCCAGGGTGTCCCCCTCCTCCTTGGCCCGCTCGACCAGGCGGACCATCTCGGGCTCCAGCTCGCGGTCGATCGCCCGCAGCGGGGAGGTCTCGTCCACCTTGAGCAGGTCCTCCCAGGTGGGGACCGGCCGGCCGGCGCCCACCGGCCCGAGGGAGCGGACGCCGCTGCGGATCTCCACCCCGAGCTCGGCGAGCAGCATGCGGGCGAAGGCGCCGGCGGCGACGCGGGCGGTCGTCTCGCGGGCGGAGGCGCGTTCGAGGATGTCCCGCAGGTCCCGCCGCTGGTACTTGATGCCGCCGGCCAGATCGGTGTGCCCCGGCCGCGGCGACTTGAGGCGCCGCAGCTCCGCGAAGTGGGGATCGACCGTCTTCGGGCCCATCACCTTCTCCCAGTTGGCGTAGTCGCGGTTGGCGATCCAGAGGACCAGGGGGGAGCCCAGGGTCTCGCCGCCGCGGACGCCGCCGCGGACCTCCGCCGTGTCCTTCTCGATCTGCATCCGCCGCCCGCGGCCGAAGCCGTGCTGGCGGCGGGCGAGGTCGCGGGCCAGGACCTCGAAGTCTACCCGCAGCCCGGCGGGCAGACCGGTCAGGATCGCGGTGAGGCCGGGTCCGTGGCTCTCGCCGCCGGTGGTCAGATGGAGCCGGCGCATGAGGGGAAGGATATCAGGCCAGGACCATCCGGCGGGCGGTCCTTTTCCGGCGGCGCCGGTCGCGGTAAGCTCTCCCGCCCATGAGCGCCGACGAATCCTCCACCGCCTGGTCCCCGATCCTCTCCGGCGAAGCCGCCGGACGCGCCCTTCACGCGATCGAAGAGATCGCCGCCGATCTCCGGCAGGCCTTGGGCGAGCCCCGGCCGGAGTCGCCGTCCTGGACCCGTCGCGGCCCCTCCCTGGCGGGCGGCGACGCGGGGCAGTCCTTCTTCTTCGCCTATCTCGACCAGGCGCGGCCGGGGCTGGGGTACGACGACACCGCCATGGAGCTGCTCGAGCGGGCCACCGAGACGACGGGGGAGACGCAGGCCCCGCCCAGCCTCTACAGCGGCTTCTCGGGGGTCGCCTGGACGCTCGAGCACCTGCGCGGGCGGCTGTTCGAGGACGACGGGGAGGAGGATCCCGGCGAGGAGGTGGCCGCGGCGCTCCGCGAGCACCTCGGGCTCACCCCCTGGCGCGGGCACTACGACCTGATCTCGGGGCTCGTGGGGTTTGGCGTCTACGCCCTGGAGCGGCTGCTCCGTCCCGGAGGGAGGGAGTGCCTGGAGCGGGTGGTGGCCCGCCTCGGAGAGCTGGCGGAACGCCGGCCCGACGGCGTCACCTGGCTCACCTCGACAGACCTCATGATGGACCGCGACCTCGAGATGTTCCCGCGGGGGAACTACAACCTGGGAGTGGCCCACGGCGTGCCCGGGGTGATCCCCCTGCTCGCCCGCGCCTGCGCCGCCAGCCTGGACGCGGGGGACCTCGCGCGGGAACTGCTGGACGGCGCCGTCGCCTGGACGCTCGCCCAGAAGCTGCCCGAGGGAGCCGGATCGGTCTTCCCCTACAACGTGGCGGACGGCGTCGAGTCGAAGCCCACCCGTCTCGCCTGGTGCTACGGCGATCTCGGCATCGCCGCCTCCCTGCTGGTGGCGGCCCGGGCGGTGGGGGAGGAGAGCTGGGAGCGCGAGGCGCTCGGGATCGCCCGCCGGGCCGCGGCCCGGCGGACGGAGAGTTCGGGGGTCCTCGACGCCGGCATCTGCCACGGCGCGGCCGGCGCCGCGCACCTGTTCAACCGCATCCACCAGGCGACGGGTGACGCGGCCTGCCGCGAGGCGGCGCTCTACTGGCTCGACCGCACCCTGGCTTTCCGGGAGCCGGGCCAGGGGGTGGGCGGCTACCGGATGTGGGTCGTCGGCGACGGGGAGGACCTCGACTGGCGGTCCGACCCCGGCTTCCTCACCGGCTCGGCGGGCGTGGGTCTCGTCCTGCTCGCCGCCACGACGCGGGTCGAGCCCGAGTGGGACCGGGTGCTGCTCACCGACGTGAAGCCCGCCGCCAGTTAGCTCGCCGCCTCCCGCGGGCGGCTCTTGCGCTCCCGCGCCGCCCGCGACTCGTAGAGCAGATAGAGGAAGTCGTAGAGCACCATCTCGTGCGCCCGCTGCGCCGAGCGGATGATCCGGTTGACGTGCATGTGCACGTAGCTGGGCGCGAGCTCGGGAATCCCGGGCTTCAGACGGCCGGTCCGCTCGAGCTCCCGCAGCTCGTCGACGATGGGAACGAGGAGCTCCGAGCGCCGGCGCAGCACGGCGAGCGCCGGCGCCAGCTCGCTCTCGGCGTCCCCCGCCGGATCGAGCAGCGGCATCAGGCCCCGCCACTCCTGGCGGAACCGCTGGTCGAGCTGCACGCGCATCCCCTTGCCGCCGCCGAACTCGCGGGAGAACGACTCGCGCATGCCGCGCAGCACGCGCAGCCGCGTCTCCGGGTCCATCCGCAGGTCGCCCATCAGCATGTCGATGCCGCGCAGGGCGAGGCGCCAGCGCAGGTCCGCCCCCTCGTCCCCCTCCAGCATCTCGAGGATGGCGAGCACGGCCTCGCTATCCACCTGGAACAGGCGCTCGGAGAGCAGCATCCCCTCCGGGCCCCCGTAGCGCTCGATCTCGCGCTCGTAGGTGTCGAGCTGCACCCGCCAGATGCGGCCGTCGGCGAGATGGGGATCGAACGCCGCATGGAGGCGCGGCAGCACCCCCGACTGGAGCCGCGCCGGGTCGCCGTGGAAGCGCAGCCGCAGGTGCCATTCCGGGTCGCTGTAGCGGATGAAGAACCAGCCGTCCGCCTCGCCCGCGGCCATCGCCTCGCGCGCCACCGGGGCGACGACCTCCCGCAGCAGGCCGTCGGCCGTGGCGGTGCCGGTGTAGAGCTTGGCGTAGAGCCACTCGGAGCCGGGAGGAAACGAGCGGCGCACCGGCGCGCTGGCCGCGCTCGCCGTGAGGGCTGAAGTCGGCTCCAGCCCGACCGCGGCAACCGCGGCGGCGGCCTCCTGCCGCGGCCTGGTCACGAAGGGGATCAGGACCTCGTTGAGGAACCTCCCTTCGGGGCCGGCCGCCGGCAGCAGGTCCGGGCCGGGGAAGAACTCGACCAGCCGCGCCCGGTCCCGCTCCTCGACCACGTCGAGGAAGGTCTCGATCGAGAGGACGTTGTCGAGATCGATCAGCAGCTCGTTGTCGGCGTCGACCAGCGCCACGAGGCGGGGGAGGGCGCGCCGCCGCCGCCACTCCTGGACAGCGCGGTAGCGCTCGGCCCCTGAAGTCTTCGCCAGCGCCTTGATCTCGTCCTGGGGCATCCACCAGGAGGCGCGGGAGAGCACCAGCCGGCCGCAGGTCACCCGCGGCAGATAGGGCGCGCCGTCGAGCGCCCCCCAGTTCCAGGCCACCCCCGGGAGCACTCCCTGCGACTGCAGCATGCAGAGGAAGCGGTAGACGCCGAGGCTGCCGCGCGAGTAGTTGTGAGCCGAGGTGAGGCGGGGGATCACCTCCCGTCCGAGCCGCGCCGAGCGCAGGACGATCCGCGAGCCCTGGACGGACACCCGCAGGTCGCTCACCGGGATCTGCCTCTCCGGCGGCGCGCCGGAGCGGCCGAGGAAGGGGATCTCGTACTCGCGCAGCACCGGCCGCGCCAGGATGTTGCCGATCCGCCCCTGCGGCAGGTGGACGATCTCGGCGAAGAGGGCGTCGGGGCGGTGCGCCTCCTCGGCCCGCAGGTGCTCCTCGGTATGGCGGCAGAGCTCGGCGTCGGCATGGCAGAAGCGCCCGAGCAGGCGCGCCCCCGACGGACCGCCGGCGTTCTCGAACAGGACCTGGAACTCCCCCCGGTCGAGGGCCTCCTGGGAGGCCGCGGCGAGGGTGACCATGACGTGGAAGGCGTCGGGGAACGGCGCCTTCCGGGTCTCCTGGCCCGGCGCCTCGGCCGGCGCCATGCGGTCGAGATCCTCGGCGGTGATCTCGATCTGCCGCTCCCCTTCGGCCAGGGCGCGGTTGAGCTTGGAGAGCAGCACGGCCTGGGCGCGACCCCAGGGGACGTTCGAGTCGGCGGCCGCGCCGCCGATCGCGATGCCGCGCAGCAGCGGCGAGGCCTCGGCGCCGAAGTCGCCGGAGCGCTCGAAGCCGATGCCGACCTCCTCGTCGAGCGCCTGGAGGAGCGGCACCTCGCGCGACTCGTACCGCTCGTTGAACTCCTTGCGGAACTTCTCCAGCCCTTCCTGCGGCCGGTCGACGGCGAGGCGGAGCAGGACCTCGACGCCGCGCTGGATCTCCGCCAGCACGTCGCCGCCGAGCACCGGCCGGTCCGCGGGCTTGACCATGTCGAGCTGGAACAGGCGCGACATCTCGACCGGGGTGGGGAGCTCCTTCAGCGTCTCGGCCAGGGCCTCGTAGCGGGAGGGAGGGGCGCCGGGGCCTTCGGCGTCGAGCTCCTCCAGCGTGGTCCGCGCCTGGGCGAGCTTTTCGGCCGCCGTCGCGGCGATGGGCACGGGGATGCGGCCGAGCTGCTCGATCAGGTCGTGGATCGCCTCCGGCCCGGTGACCGCGGTCGACAGGTCCGAGACCAGGATCTGGCTGTCGATCAGCTCGGTGACGAACTCGGAGGCTTCGTCGATCGTGACCTCGCCGTCGGGATCGAAGGCGACGAGCGCCTCGGCGATCTCGCGGGCGCCGGCGCCCCCCTCGGCGCGGCGGAGGGCCTCGTCGAGGTAGTCGTTGGAGTCCACGGCCACCAAGTGGTGCGAGCGGACCTTCTTCTCCAGCCGCGCCTCGGCGTAGCGCAGCCGGCCGGCGGCGGTGTAGAGGCTGGAGTTGGGCCGGTAGGTGAGCGCCTCGCGCACCGCCGGATCGCGGGCCAGGTCCTCGCAGAGCGCGAACAGGTAGTCCATGTCGAGCCGGGTGTGCCGCTCGTAGGCGGCGCGGGGGCCGACCGCGATGCGGGTGGGCGACCCCGGGGCGGGCTCGACGCGCCCCACCGAGCAGCCCGAGAAGAGGCCGAACGGCGTCGCCCGGGCGACCATCCGGTAGAAGTAGCGCACCAGCGCCCGCTCCGCCCGCTGACCCTTCTTGCCGTCGGGCTGGGCGCGCCAGGCGGCGAGGCTCTCGTAGAGCGACGGCGAGGCCAGGAAGACGGCCTCCAGCACCTCGGGCCGCTCGCTGAGCGCGGCGAGCCGGGCGCGCAGCCGCCGGCGGTCGGCGGCCAGCGCCCGGTCCAGGCGCTCCAGGCGCTCGGGGTCGTCCGGGAGGTCCGGGGGAGCGGCGGGGGCCTCGAGCCCCTCGCCGAAGGCCTCCAGCTCCTCGAAGGGGAGCAGCGGGGTGCGGAAGGCGAAGAAGCCGGCCGGGATGAACGGCCGGTCGGGAGTCGTCTTAGCCATGACCCTCTCTCGCGAAGTCGATGAAGCCGCGCTCGACGTCTGTCGAGAGCAGCCGGACCCGCACCCGGTCGCCCACGTCGAGCCCCTGGAAGCCGCGCTCCAGGCGCCCCTCCACGAAGGGGTGGCTGGCGGTGCGCACCCAGGTGCCCTTGTCCGAGGCGCCAGTGACGATGGTGTCGAAGCTCTGGCCGACCCTGGTTTCCAGCAGCAGGGCCGCCGCCGACTTGCGCACCTGCCGCTCCACTTTGTCGGCGGCGTCCTCCTGGGCGGTGCAGTGCTTGGCGAGCTGGTCCAGCTCAACGTCCGAGTAGGGGGCCGGCTGGCCGGCGAAGGCCGCCTTGACCAGGCGGCTGGTGAGCAGGTCGGGGTAGCGGCGGTTGGGCGCCGTGGCATGGGTGTAGTCCTTGACCGCCAGCCCGAAGTGCCCCGGCGGGTCGCCGCCGGGCGGATCGAGCACGTACTCGCCCCGCCCCAGCAGCTTGACCACCGACAGCGACAGGTCCGGGAAACGGTCCGGGTCCGCCTTGTGGCGCCGCTCCAGGAACTGGTTGAGGGCGCCGGCGTCAGGCTCCGCCGGGAGCTTCTCGCCGAGGCCGGCGGCGAGCTCGACGATGCGGGGCCAGCGCGCCGGGGTGCGCACCACGCGGCGGATCGAGGGCAGCCCGTGGGCGTCGAGGAAGCGCGCCGTCACGCCGTTGGCGGCGATCATGAAGTCCTCGATGAGCTGCTTGGCGCGGTTCGGCCGCTCCTCCTTGAGGTCGGTCACCTTGCCGTCAACGACGACCGGCCGCGACTCCTGGGTCTCGAGGTCGAGGGCCCCCTGCTCGTGGCGCAGCCGCCGCAGGCGCGCGGCGGCCTGGTCCTGGAGCTTCACCTGCTCGTCGATCCCCGCCACCTGGGCCATGCGCGGCGGCACCGGGCCGTTGCCGTCGAGCCACGCGGCCACCGCGTCGTAGGCCAGCTGGGCGCGGTTGTGGACCTGGGCCGGGTAGACGTCCGAGCCGGCGATCGAGCCGTCCGGCGCCACCGTCATCTCGATCACGATCGCCAGGCGGTCCTCGCCGTCGTTGAGCGAGGTGAGGCCGGTGGACAGCCGCTCGGGGAGCATGGCGAAGATGCGGGCGGCGGTGTAGACCGAGGTGGTGTTGGTCGCCGCGTGGCCGTCGATGGCCGAGCCCTTCTTCACCAGGGCGTCGACGTCGGCGATGGCGACCCGGACCTTGATGGCGTCTCCCGGCAGCGCCTCCGCCACCTCGATCTGGTCGAGGTCGCGGGTGTCGTCATTGTCGATGGACGACCAGAGAAGGTCGCGCAGGTCGCGGGTCGTGGGGGCGGCGTCGGGCGCGGCGGGCGACAGCCGCTCCGCCTCGGCCAGCGCCGCCGGAGGGAAATCGGGCTCGAGGCCGTGGTCGCGCATGGCGCGGCGGGCGATCTCGACGAGGTCGTGGTGCCGTTGGGCTTGCATGGGGGCAGAGGATAGCAGCTAGTGTAGTGGGTCCGATGTTCGGCAACTTCTGTTATCCTTTCCTGGTAGGGAATACCTCCAGGAGGGAACATGAAGGTAGCTGTCTCGATAGTCCTTTCGCCTGAGGAGAGGGCTGAGCTTGAGAAGCTTGCACGTGGCCGTAGGGTATCCGTGCGCGTGGCAGAGAGGGCGAGAATCGTCCTGCTGGCTGCTGAAGGCAAGCAGAACCGAGAGATTGCTGAGATTTCTGGTGCAGCGCGACGGACAGTTGGTGTTTGGCGCCGTCGTTTTGCCGAGAAGCGGACCGTCGGCATCTTGAAGGATGCCCCTCGGGCCGGGAGGCTGCCTTCGATTGGCGAGGATGTAATTCGGGAGATCGTGCGCAAGACGACGCAAGAGACGCCAGTGGCGGGAACGCACTGGAGCACCCGTAGTCTGGCCAAGATGATGGGGCTGAGCCCGAGCACGATCGGTCGTGTCTGGAGACGTCATGGCCTGAAGCCTCACCTGACTCGAACCTTCAAATTGAGTCGGGATGCGAGGTTCGTGGAGAAGTTGGAGGATGTCGTCGGTCTTTACCTGAACCCTCCAGAGCATGCGCTGGTTTTCTCTGTCGATGAAAAAAGCCAAATTCAGGCGCTCGACCGCACCCAGCCAGGCCTTCCCCTTGTGCCGGGCCGCCATGGCACGATGACCCACGACTACAAGCGCCACGGAACGACGACACTGTTCACTGCGCTCAATACGCTGAACGGGAAGGTGATCGGGACCTGCATGCCGCGGCATCGCCATCAGGAGTGGATTAAGTTCCTGAGCCTCATTGACCGAGAGACCCCGAAGAGCCCGGAGATTCATCTGATCGCGGACAACTATGCGACTCACAAGCATCCGAAGGTTCAAGCTTGGCTGGCTCGCCATCCGCGGTTCAGGATTCATTTCACCCCAACCAGCGCCTCATGGCTCAACATGGTCGAAAGGTTCTTCCGTGACCTGACAGAAAACCGGTTGCGTCGGGGCATCTTTCGCAGCGTCGCAGATCTGGTTACGGCGATCCATGAGTATCTGGCTCGTCACAACGAAGATCCCAAACCCTTTATCTGGACGAAGACCGCAAGCGACATCCTTGAAAAGGTCACACGCGCTCGGCAGGCTCTGGTTAAGGACACATCTGTTTGACCCACTACACTAGATACCAGCTAGACACCGGGAGCGATCCCGGCCAGCCGCTCGAACGGCGCGCGGAGGGCCTCGGGGGTGCGGCACGGCCGGCCGGTCGCCGTCTCGATCCAGAGGTGATCGGTGGCGCCGGTGGCCAGCCGCTCGTCTCCCTTGTGGACCGCGTAGGCGAAGCGCAGGCCCCGGCTCCCCATCCGCTCGCACCAGCAGGCGACCCGCACCACGTCGCCGTAGCGGGAGGGGCGGTGGTAGCGGACCTCGACGCCGATGACCATCAGGAGATAGCCCAGCCGCTCGATGTCGGCGTAGTGGAGGCCGGAGTGCAGGCACAGGCGGGTGCGGGCGAGCTCGAACCAGATGACGTAGTTGGCGTGGTGGACGACGCCCATCTGGTCGGTCTCGGCGTAGCGGACCTCGACGTCGGTCTCGGCGCGAATGGGCTGGGAGTTGTTTTCTTTCATGACGAGATATGGCGAGCGACGGTCCACAGGATCTTATAACCGGCGCGCAGGGTGCCGGAGACCGTGCCGGTGATCTTTGACACCCCGACCCGGCGGCGGTAGGAGACCGGGACCTCGGCGCAGCGCAGCCCCCGGCGCACGGCCTTGACCTGCATCTCGGCCGTCCAGCCGAAGTCGGGGTCCGCCATGCCGAGGCGCTCGAGCGCCTCCCAGCGGACCGCCCGGAAGGGACCGAGGTCGGTGAAGCGGTGGCCGTAGAAGAGCCGGATCAGCCGGCAGGCCACGAGGTTGCCGGCGCGCGCCTGGGGGAGCAGGGCGCCGCGCTCGCGCCGGCCCAGCACCCGCGAGCCGATCACCAGGTCGGCCTCGCCGGCGAGGATGGGGGCGACGAGCGACGGGAGCTCGTCGGGGTGGTCCGAGTAGTCGGCATCGACGAAGACCACGACCTCCGGCGGACCGGTGCGCCGGAGGTGGTCGAGACCGGCGAGGCAGGCGCTGCCGTACCCCCGGCGCGGCGCGGCGACGACCTCGGCGCCCGCCTCCCGGGCGACCCGGGCGGTGGCGTCCGCCGAGCCGTTGTCGGCCACCACGACGCGGCGGACCAGGGGCCGGGGGAGGTCCGCCAGCACCAGCGGCAGCGACGCCTCCTCGTCGAGCGCCGGGATGACGACGTCGATCGAGAGCCCGGGGTCTTTGGACACCGCCGGATTTTATGCCATGCTCTCCGGCCCGGCCCGCGAGGCCGCTTCCCGAGGTGAGGACCATGAGATTTTCCGCCACATTCCTGACTCTTTTCGCCGTTACGCTGCCGGTGGCCGGCGCATCGCCGGTCGCCGCTCCGGCCGCCGCCTCCCACCGGGTCGAGCTCAAAGCCGCCCAGGGCGCGCCGCTGCCGTACACCCTCGAGGTCCCCCAGGGCTGGGAGGTGCGGCAGGTCGCCGGCTACCCCGGCCTGTGGATCGGGCCGGCCGACGCCAAGCCCCCCGAGGACCCGCGGCTGATCTGGGTGCGCGGCAGCCGGATCGATCTTACGGAGCCGGAGAAGGTCGTGGCCAACATCAAGGCCAACGACGCCCAGCACCCCGAGTGGTCGGCTCCCCGGGTCGAGGCGCGGGAGGTCGGCGGGGTGCGCTGCGTGCTGGTGCAGATGGACTCCGGCGAGGGGGATAAAGCGCGCAGCAGCCTGACGCTCAAGGTGCCCTTCCAGAAGGTCTCCGTCGACTTCGTGGCTTCGGCCCCCCGGGCGGAGTTCCCGGAGATGCTGCCCACCTACGAGAAGGTCCTCTTCTCGGTGCGTCCGGCGGCCGCCGCGGCCGCGCCCAAGAAGTAGGCGCGGCCATGCCCGTCCATCCCTTCCAGGGGCGGTGGCCCACCCTGGGCGCCCGGGTGTTCCTGGCCCCCGGCGCCCACGTGGTGGGCGACGTGGTCCTCGGCGACGACGTCTCCTTCTGGTTCCACACCGCGGCCCGCGGCGACGTCAACCACATCCGGGTCGGCGCGCGCACCAACATTCAGGACGGGACGGTGCTGCACGTCACCCACGTGCGCCATCCGCTGGTGATCGGCGAGGGGGTGGTGGTCGGGCACCAGGCCGTGCTCCACGGCTGCACGATCGAGGACGGGGCGCTGATCGGCATCGGCGCCCGGGTGCTCGACGGCGCCGTGGTGGAGCGCGGGGCGCAGGTCGGCGCCGGCGCCGTGGTGGCGCCGGGGCACCGCGTCCAGGCCGGGCACCTGGCGCTGGGCATTCCGGCGCGGGTGACCCGCCCGCTGACCGAAGAGGAGTCGCGGCGGATCGCGGAGACCTGCGACCGCTACGTGGCGTTGAAAGAGCACTACCGGGAGGCCCAGGAGAAAGCATGACGGGAGGAGATCCTACGAAGCGCCGGGGAGCGGGAACGATCACGACCGCGGACGTGGGGAGCCGGGTGCGGCTCCAGGCCTGGGTGCAGCGACGCCGGGACCTCGGCGGGCTCCTCTTCCTCGACCTGCGGGACCGCAGCGGCGTCGTCCAGGTGGTGGTGCGCGCCGAGGCGGCGGAGGCCCTGGCGCCCGTCCGCTCCGAGTGGGTGGTCGAGGTCGAGGGGGAGGTGCTGCGCCGCGAGCCGGGGCAGGTCAACCGCGAGCTGTCGACCGGGGAGGTTGAGATCGCCGCCGATCGCGCCGCCGTGCTGTCGCGCTCCGAGCCGCCGCCTTTTGCCCTCGACGGCAAGAGCGACTCCTCGGAGGAGACCCGGCTGCGCTACCGCTTCCTCGACCTGCGCCGCCCCGAGCTGCAGAAGAACTTCGTGCTGCGCGCCCGGGTGACCCACGAGATCCGCAACTACTTCCACGAGCACGGCTTTCTCGACGTCGAGACGCCGATCCTCACCAAGTCCACCCCCGAGGGCGCCCGCGACTACCTGGTGCCCTCGCGCGTCCACCACGGCAGCTTCTACGCCCTGCCGCAGTCGCCGCAGCTCTTCAAGCAGCTCCTCATGGTGGCGGGATTCGAGCGCTACATCCAGATCGCCCGCTGCTTCCGTGACGAGGACCTGCGCGCCGACCGCCAGCCCGAGTTCACCCAGGTGGACGTCGAGATGTCCTTTCCCACCGAGGAGGACGTCTACGAGCTGATCGAGGGCTTGTTCGCGCGCGTCTTCCCCCTCGCCGGCATCGAGCCGCCGGCGAAGTTCCCGCGCCTGACCTACGCCGAGGCGATGGCGCGCTACGGCAGCGACAAGCCGGACCTGCGCTTCGGCCTGCCGATCGCGGACCTCTCGGAGCGGCTGGGGGGGAGCGGCTTCCGCGGCTTCAAGGAGACGGTCGCCGGCGGCGGCGTGGTGCGCGGCTTCGCGGTGCCTGGCGCGGCCGGCGCCGCGGACGCCAGCCGCAAGGAGGTGGACGGCTGGGCCGAGATCGCCCGCCGCAGCGGCGCGGCCGGCGTGCTCACCCTGCGCCGCAAGGGGGGCGAGACGGTCTTCCAGGTCAAGGGCGCCCTGACCGAATCCGAGCTCCAGGGGACGGCCGAGGCGCTCGGCCTGGAGGAGGGAGGCCTCGCGCTGATCGTGGCCGCGCCCGCCGGCGTCGCCGCCGGCGCCCTGGGCACCCTGCGGCTCGAGCTGGCGAGGACCTACAAGCTGATCCCGGAGGGAGCGCACGCCTTCCTCTGGGTGACCGACTTCCCCCTCCTCGAGTGGGACGAGGGCGCCTGCCGCTGGTTCGCCATGCATCACCCGTTCACCAGCCCCGACCCGCGCGACCTCGACCGGCTGGAGAGCGATCCCGGCGCCGTCCGCGCCCGCGCCTACGACGTGGTGATGGACGGCGTCGAGCTGGGCGGCGGCTCGATCCGCATCCACGACACGGCGTTGCAGAGCCGGATGTTCGAGCGGCTGGGGATCGGCCCCGAGGAGGCCGCCTCCCGCTTCGGCTTCTTCCTCGAGGCCCTGCGCTACGGCGCGCCTCCCCACGGCGGCATCGCCCTGGGGCTCGACCGCATGGTGATGCTCCTCGCCGGCGCCCCCTCGCTGCGCGACGTCATCGCCTTCCCCAAGACCGCCTCGGCGACCGACCTGATGACCGACGCGCCCTCCGGAGTCGACGAAAAACAGCTCCGGGAGCTGGGGATCGCAGTGGCGGGCAAAGATGCGCGGGAAGAGAAGCGGGAAGAGGGAAAGGCGACTTAGCGGGCGGCTCTGCGCATGTTCTCCGTCCAAGGGATCACCCCGCTGCGCCTCCATCACCCGGACGGCGTCACGCCCGTGCTGGTGGGCGATGGCGCGCTGTCGTCCGTCCTGCCCGAGATGGAGGACTGGCTGGCCGGGCGCGTCGCCTTCCTGGTCACCACCCCCCGCGTGCTGGCGCTCCACGGCGACCGGCTCGACGTGCTCCGCGGCGCGGCGTCGAAGTGGGTGATCCTGGAAGTTGAGGAGGGGGAGGGGGCGAAGACGGTCGCCGCGGCCGGGCGGCTGTGGAGCGAGATGCTCGCCGCCGGCGGCAAGCGCGACAGCCGGGTGATCGCCTTTGGCGGCGGCAGCGTCGGCGACCTTGCCGGGTTCGCCGCCGGGTGCTTCCTGCGCGGCGTCGAATTCGTCCAGCTCCCCACCACCCTGCTCGCCCAGGTGGACGCCGCGATCGGCGGCAAGACCGGCGTCGACCTGCCCGGCGGCAAGAACACGGTCGGCCTGTTCCATCACCCCTGGCAGGTGGTCTGCGACACCTCGGTCCTGCCGACCCTGCCGCGCGAGGAGCTGCGCTCGGGGCTCGCCGAGGTGGTCAAGATGGCGGCGCTGCTCGATCCGGACCTCTTCGGGCTCCTCGAACGGGAGATCGGCCGGCTCCTCGACGGCGATCCCGCCGCGCTCGGGCCGGTGGTGGCCGCCGCCGCCGCCGCCAAGATCGCGGTCGTCGAGCGCGACCCCACCGAGCAGGGGGACCGCCGGCTGCTCAACTTCGGCCACACGCTCGGCCACGCGATCGAGTCGGCCTGCGGCTACGCCGGGCTGCGCCACGGCGAGGCGGTGGGCTACGGCATGCTGTTCGCCCTCCGGCTGGCCCTCCGGCGCGGCCTCCCGGTCCCGGTCGCCCAGCGCGTCCACGCCCTGATCCTGCGCCTGGAGCTGCCGCCGCTGCCGGCGCTCGATCCCCAGGAGCTGATGGTCCTGATGGCGCGGGACAAGAAGGCCCGGGAGTCGGGGCTGGTCTGGGTCCTGCCCCGCGATCTCGGCGCGGGGTGGATGGCGGAGGGGATCGCGGACGCCGAGGTCCTGGCCGGACTGCGGAGCTTTCTGGCGGGCCCGCTGACGTCGCCGGTGTAGAAATTAGAGGTTTCATCAGCCCGTCACGCCCCGCGCGTATCCCGATCAGGCTATAATCAGGGAATCGCTCGAATAGCCCCGGTCGAAATGGAAACCCGCCGAAGCCTTCTGCGCCGCCTCAAGCTGCGGACGATCCTCGTCGCCGCGCTTTTGCTGGCGGGCATCATCCCGCTGGGGATCAGCAGCGTCCTGCTGATCGACCAGAGCCGGAAGGTGCTGCGGAGCACCGAGTCCGACAACCTGACCGGCGAGGCCAGGTCGCTCTCCGTGCAGGTTGACTCCTCCCTGATCGCCATCCGCCGCCAGCTCACGCAGCTCGGCACCGGGGTCCTCCTGGCCCCCGGTCCGCAGGAGGCCGCGGGGCGGCTGGCCCAGCCCTGGGTGGCGACGCAGCTCAAGAGCTTCCAGCAGGGGAATCCGGACGTCCTCGCCCTGCGCGTGCTCGACGAGACGGGAGCCGGCCTGGAGCCGGGCAACCTGAGGCCCGAGGCGAAGGCGGCGATGGATGCGGCGTTCGAGCAGGCGCGGAGCCGGAAGGCGCCGGCCTACGGCGTCTCGCTGGGGCCGGACCGCAAGCCGCAGGCGATCCTCGCCGTGCCCCTCCCCGAGGGCGCGGCGCCGAAGCTCATCGTCGAGGCCCAGCTCCGCTTTCAGCCCCTGGAAGAGGTGACCCGGGACAACGGGGTCGGGGTGTTCCTGGTCGACCGGCAGGGAAAGATCCTGTGGTCGAACGGCGGCAGCGCCGGAAAGAAAGAGGCGCTCGGCCAGGGGATCCTCAACACGCTCTCCAAGGGACCGATGACGCTGACCACGACGTACAAGACCCGGGGAGGCCGCGAGGTCTTCGTCCAGGTGAGCGCCGTCCGCGAGAGCGGCTGGAACCTGGTGGTGCAGAAGCCGCTCTCCGAGGCGTTCGGCGAGGTCAACCGGATGATCGCGCAGGCCGCCCTGTCGACCGCCGTGCTGCTGGCCCTCTCGCTCTTCTTCTCCTACCTCGCGGCGCGGTGGGTGAGCCAGCCCATCCAGCGGCTGGCCGGCACCACCCATGAGATCGCCGAGGGGAACTTCGGCGGCCGGATCGAGACCAAGGGGCTGACCTTCGAGATGGCCGATCTCGCCGAGGACTTCAACCGCATGAGCGGCCACGTCTCCAGCTACGTGCAGCAGCTGCGCGCCGCGGCGCAGGCCAACCGCGACCTGTTCATCGGCTCGCTGCGCGCCTTCGTGGCCGCGGTCGACGCCAAGGACCCCTACACCCGCGGCCACTCCGAGCGGGTGGCCTCCTACAGCCGCACGATCGCCCGCTACCTGCAGCTCCCCGAGGAGGTGCAGCACAAGATCTGGATCGGCGCCCTGCTCCACGACGTGGGCAAGATCGGCATCGAGGACCGCATCCTGCGCAAGGAGGGGGTGCTGGCTCCCGAAGAGTACGACCAGATGAAGCTGCACACCGTCATGGGCGCCGAGATCATGACGCCGATCGAGCAGCTCAAGGAGATGGTCCCGGCCATCCGGTCCCACCACGAGGCCTGGAACGGCCGCGGCTACCCGGACGGTTCTCAAGGGCGAGCAGATCCCGCTCTTCGCCCGCATCGTGGCGGTGGCCGACACCTTCGACGCCATCACCACCAACCGCCCCTATCAGCAGGCCTACAGCCTGCAGTTCGCGGTCGAGACGATCACCCGCCTGACCGGCAGCCGTTTCGACGCCAAGATCGTCACCGCTTTCCTGCGCGCCTTCGAGGCGGGCGAGATCCGCGCCGGCGTGGCGCGCTCCTCCCGCCTGGAGGCCACGCTGGTCGAACCGCAGGCCGCCGGCGGCCTGCGCTGAGGAGAGGGCCCAAGACCCCCGCATGGTGTTTCAGTACGTTCTCGCCAACCTCCTGGCCAACAACGATCACGCGCTGGGCGCCCTGTTCCTCGACGGCAGCGGCGAGACGGTGGACCTCGCCTGCGCCGACGCCGACTTCAGCCCCTACGAGATGCGCGTCGTCGGCGCCTATCTCGGGATCTACCTGCGCCAGCTCGAGAAGGTCCTCGCCAGCAACGACCTCGGCGAGGCGCGGATGATCCACATCGAGAAGCGCACCCTGCACATCTACGTCGTGCCGCTCCCCGACGGCTACCACCTGGCGCTCGTCCAGCGCCACCCCGCCCTGGTCGGCCGCGCCCGCGACAGCCTCAACGAGGCGGTCGAGCAGCTCACCCGCGAGCTGTTCGCGTAACCCCCCTCCCCAATTCTTTTCTCCCCCTCTCCCGGTGAGGGAGGGTGGGAGGGGACGGGAGAGGGGGCCGGGGGGTGAGGGCTCGCCTGCCGTCGCGGGTCCGGTATCATGGGGCCGCCATGGCTGAAGACACCGACAAGCCCAACGACATTCTGGAGCTCGCGCCCGAGACCCGCCTTCCCGAGGAGGAGAAGACCAGCTTCCTGGGGAAGCTGAAGCGCGGGCTCTTCATGACCCATACGGAGATCCTCGAGAAGGTCTCCGCCGCGATGGACAACAAGGTGACCCTCGACGACCGCACGGTCGAGTATCTCGAGGAGATCCTGATCGGCTCCGACATGGGGGTCGAGACCTCGCTCGAGCTGGTCGAGCGGGTGAGGAAGAACGCCCTCAAGGAGCAGACGACCAGCGCCGCCAGGCTGCGCAAGCTCCTCTCCGACGAGGTGGCGGACCTGCTCGCCGAGATGCCGCGCGGGCGGCCGCTCGGCCGGGGACCGACGCTGACCCTGGTGGTGGGGGTCAACGGCGTCGGCAAGACGACCTCGATCGCCAAGCTCGCCAAACGTCACCTGCAGCAGCGCGAGCGGGTGATGCTGGCGGCCGCCGACACCTTCCGCGCCGCCGCCATCGAGCAGCTCGCCCTCTGGGGGGAGCGGCTGGGGGTCGAGGTGATCCGCCAGGGCCAGGGGGCGGACCCCGGCGCCGTGATCTACGACGCCATCCACGCCGCCAGGGCGCGCCGGATCGACCAGCTCATCATCGACACCGCCGGCCGCCTGCACACCAAGGATCACCTGATGGCCGAGCTGAGCAAGGTCCGCCGGGTGATCGACCGCGAGGCCCCCGAATGGCAGAAGCGGACGATCCTGGTGCTCGACGCGACCACCGGCCAGAACGCCCTCGCCCAGGCGCGCACCTTCAAGTCCGTAGTGCCGATCGACGGCGTCCTGCTCGCCAAGATCGACGGCACGGCCAAGGGGGGCATGGTGGTGGCCATCGCCCGCGAGCTGAAGCTCCCCGTGCTCTACCTGGGGGTCGGCGAGAAGCCCGACGACCTGGTGGATTTCCGCCCCCGGGAGTTCGCCGCTGCCCTCGTCGGCTGAAGTGTCGATCGGATTCCTGCGGCGGGCCCTCCGGCTCGCCGCCCGCGGCCGGTACCGCGTCTCCCCCAACCCGATGGTCGGCGCCGTCCTGGCGCGCGGCGGCGAGATCGTGGGGAGCGGCTGGCACCGCCAGGTGGGCGGCCCGCACGCCGAGGCCGAGGCCCTGGGCGAGGCGGGGGAGCGCGCCCGCGGCGCCACTCTCTACGTCACCCTGGAGCCCTGCTCCCACTATGGCCGCACCCCGCCCTGCGCCGAGGCGGTGATCGCGGCAGGGGTCGCCCGCGTGGTGGCCTGCCACCGCGATCCCAACCCCCTCGTCTCCGGCCAGGGCTTCGCCAGGCTGCGCGCCGCTGGGATCGAGGTCGAATCCGGCTTCCTGGTCGAGGAGGCCGTCCGCCTGAACCTCCACTTCCTGATCGCCGCCACCCTCCGGCGCCCCGCGGTAACGCTCAAGTGGGCGATGAGCCTCGACGGCCGCATCGCCACCGCCACCGGCGAGAGCCAGTGGATCTCCTCGCCCCGCGGGCGGCGCTGGGCGCTCGGGCTGCGCGAGGAGCACGACGCGATCCTCATCGGCAGCGGCACCCTGCTCGCCGACGATCCCCGCCTCGACCGCCGCCTGGGGCTCGCCGCCGGCCCCAACCTGCGGGTGGTGCTCGACCGCCGCCTGCGCACCCCGCCGGAGGCCCGGCTGTTCACGGTGCCCGGGCCGGTGCTGATCTACACTCAGTCGACAGACCGTGAGCGGATCGAGGCCCTGAAGGGACGTGGGGGGGAGGTGGTCCTGCTCTCCGCCGTGGAGCCCGCCGCGGTTCTCGCCGATCTCTACGATCGTGGGGTGAAGAGCGTCCTGATCGAAGGGGGGGCGGAGGTGCTGGCGAGCTTCGTGGAAAGCGGCTGCTACGACCGGGTGATGGTGGACTGCGCGCCGCTGCTGATCGGCGGGAAAGACGCCCCCGGGCCGCTCGCGGGCGCCGGATTCGCGGAGCTAGCGGCCGCGGCGCGCCTCGAGGGATTTGAAGCCCGCAGGCAAGGCGGCGATCTGCTCCTGAGCGCCGGTCGCCAGGGGCTTTTGCAAGATCTGGTCGGGGCGCTTGAGGCGGATTGACAGTCGAGAGGCAGGAAGTAAGGATGCCTCCAGGATGAACCTTACTTACGCGGGAGGGGCACATGCGCATCACTAGCAAGGGGCGGGTTACTATTCCCGTCGAGATCCGGGAGCGCATAGGACTACTGCCTCACACCGAGGTGCGCTTCGAAGTGGAAGGCAACGCCGTCCGGATTTTGCGGGTGGAGACATCGACTGGAGGTCGGGTGAAAGGGCTGCTTGAGCGCCTCCGGGGGAGGGCGACCTCGGGGTTGAGCACGGAGGAGATCATGGCGTTGACGCGCCTGGAAAGCTGATTTGTTCACCGGCCTTATCGTCGAGCGTGGCAGGCTGATCGCGGACCCCCTCCCTTCGGGTCAGGGAGGGGTGCGCCTGGCCGTGGGGATGAGCCCCGGCCTGGCGGACCGGCTGGCGATCGGCGACAGCCTCGCCGTCTCCGGCGTCTGTCTGACAGTGACGGAGAAGGGGGTGGGCCAGGTGACGGTCGAGCTCTCCCCCGAGACGCTGGCGCGCACCCGGCTCGGCGACCTGCGCGGCGGCGATGAGGTCAATCTGGAGCCCGCCCTGCGCGTGGGGGACGCCCTGGGCGGCCACATGGTGCAGGGGCACGTGGATGGCACCGCCGAGGTGGTCGGCCGCCGCGACCTCGCCGGGCACCGGGTGCTCGCCTTCTCGATCCCCCCGGAGCTGGCGCCGTTCCTGGTGGAGAAGGGTTCGGTCACGGTGGACGGCGTCAGCCTCACCGTCTCCGCCCTTCTTCCTGACCATTTCGAGGTCGCCCTGATCCCTCACACGCTGGAGATGACGACGCTCTCCCGGCGAGTCCCCGGCGACCGCGTCCACCTCGAGATGGACGTGCTGGGCAAGTACGTGCACCGCCTCCTCGCCGCCCGGGGGCTCGTCCCCCCGCTCCCCGGCCCGTCCTCAGGAAAGAATCCCTGGTGACCGGGGCAAAGCCCGGGGCGAAGCCCGCGCCCCAGCTTCCGGAGCCCAGCCGGTTCTGGATCCGCTACGCTCCGAAGTCCTGGGAGCCCCCGGAGCGCCCCTGGGTGAACCTGGCCGCCGGCACCCTCGGCGACTGGGGGCGCCATCCCAAAGCACGGTACGCCGAGATCGCCGCCCTGGCCGAGACGCCGCTCGACGACGTCCTCTATCTTCCTCCCGTGCCGCCGCGCCGCGCCGCCGCCCGCGACGAGCTGGCCCGCGCCCGCTTGGTGGGGGGGACCCCGGTGCTCGTCCAGCTCCTGCCGGGGGAGGAGACGACCGTGCCCCGGGTGACTGGCGCGGCGTTCGTCGTCGATCTGCTGCACACCCTGCTCGAGCGCGACCTCGGCGCCCTGCGGCGGCTGCCCGCCGGCGGCACCGCGGTCTGGCCGCTGCTCCCCGGGCTGACCGACGACCCCGCCCTCTGGGAGCTCGGCTGCCGCGACCTCGCCGCCGCCGGGGTGCGCTGCGTCCAGGCGCTGGCGCCAACCCTGACGCCCGCCGACCGCCGCAAGCTCGCCGAGCGGGGGGATGGGGAAGACTCGGCGTTCGACGCCCTGTTCCACCGCGAGCCGCGGACGGAGCGGGATTTCGCCCGCGCCGCCCACCGGCACGGCCTCGCCCCCTTCCTGCCGCGCCCGCTGCCGCGCCCGCCCGTGCTGGGCGCCGGCAACCGCCGGATCGGCGGCGCTCTCGCCCTGGCGGCGGAGATCTGGCTGCGGCTCGGCCACCCGGTCGAAACCGGCCAGGCGCTCTACCGCGACGCGCGCTGGGCCGACCGCACGGCCTATGATCTGGAGTCCGTGGCGCGCGAGGGCAACCTCGGGGTGCTGCCGCTCGATCCCGCCAGCCGCGAGATCGTGGCCGAATGCGCGGAAGCGGGGGAGTCCGAGCGGCTCGCCCGCCTGCTGACCGAATACCTGGCGCCGGACGACACCCCCGGCGCGGACGAACCCCGGAGGACTCCCGATGCCCAGACGTTTCCGAGTTGAGCTGCTCCTGCCGCTATTCCTGCTCGCCGCCCTCCCCGCCGCCGCGTCGTGGGAGGTGAACGGCAACGCGACCGGCGAGGACTTCCGCGCCTTCAACCGCCGCTTCAGCTCCGACGCCTACTTCTACCCCCGTCACGGCGCCGCCCCCCTCGGCCTGCTCGGCTTCGAGGCCTACGCCGACGCGACCTACGACAAGAGCTTCGGCGGCCAGTCCTTCAACGGCACGGCGGTCCGCGGCAACTTCACGGGGGACGTCCTCTCGGTCGCCCGGGTGGGGGTGCGCAAGGGGCTGCCCGGGGGCTTCGACCTCGGCGCCTCCTACGGCAAGGCCCTGGGAGGGGACGTCACCCTGGTCTCGGGCGAGGTCCAGTACGCGATCCTCAACGGCGGTCTGGTCTCGCCCGCCCTCTCCGTGCGGGTGACCGGCACGCGCACGATCGACGCCAAGGCCTATCACCTCGACCAGTACGGGGCCGAGCTGCTGCTCTCCAAGGGCTTCGTGGTGCTGACCCCCTATATCGGCGCGGGGCTGGTGCGCAGCCAGGGGACGCTCGACTCCCCTCTCGGCGGCTCGCGCCAGGAGACCGACACCCGCGGCGTTCTCTTCGCCGGGGTGACGCTCAACCTGCTGGTCCCCAAGATCCACTTCGAGGTGGAGAAGGGGGATTCCTTGCAGGCGGCGGTGCGGGTGGGGATCGGGTTTTGAGGGAGAGGGAGGGGATGGACCTGGCCGAGCCGATCGATCTGCGCTCCGACACGGTGACCAGGCCCGACGCCGGGATGCGCCGGGCGATGGCCGAGGCCGAGGTGGGGGACGACGTCTACGGCGAGGACCCGACCGTCAACCGCCTGGAAGGGGAGGCGGCCGCCGCCACCGGCATGGAGGCGGCGCTCTTCGTCCCCTCCGGCACGATGGGCAACCAGATCGCCCTGCACCTCCACGGCCGGCCCGGCGGTGAGGTGATCTGCGACGCCGGGTGCCACATCGTCAACTACGAGGTCGGCGCCATGGCCGCCCTCTCCGGGCTGCTGCCGCGGACGCTCGCCTCGCCCCAGGGGCTGCTCGATCCCGCGGCGGTCGAGGCGGCGATCCAGCCGGACGCCAGCTACCGCTCCCGCACCGTGCTGATCGAGGTCGAGAACACCCACAACATGGCGGGCGGCACGCTCTACGACCGGCCGCGCCTGGAGGCGATCCTGGAAGTCGCCCGCCGCCATGCTTTGCCCGTCCACTTCGACGGCGCCCGGGTCTTCAACGCCGCGGCGGCCCTCGGCGTCCCGGTCGCCTCCCTGGCGGCCGGCTTCGACTCCCTGATGTTCTCCCTCTCGAAGGGTCTGGGGGCGCCGGTCGGCTCGCTGCTCTGCGGCGGCCGCGGCTTCATCCAGGAGGCGCGGCGGGTGCGCAAGATGTTCGGCGGCGGCATGCGCCAGGCCGGCATCCTGGCCGCCGCCGGCCTGATCGCCCTGCGCCAGGGGCCGGCCCGCCTCCCCGAGGATCACGAGAACGCCGGCCGCCTCGCCCGCGCCCTGGCCGGCCAGCGCGGGATCGAGCTCGACCCCGCGACCGTGCGCACCAACATCGTGATCTTCCGCCTGACGCCGGAGCTCTGCGGCGGCTCCTCCGAAGCCTTCCTCGCCCGCCTCCAGGAGGTGGGGGTGCTCGGCGGGGCGGTCGACGGGGAGAGGGTCCGCCTGGTGACCCACCGCGACGTCTCCCGCCGGCGGATCGACCAGGCGATCGAGCGGATCGCGGGACTCTGACGGCTACCGGGCTCTGGCGATCACGTCGATCTCCACCTGCCCGCCCTTGGGGAGCGCGGCCACCTGCACGGTGGTGCGGGCCGGGCAGTGGTCGCCCATGGCCTCTCCATAGAGCTTGTTGATGACGGGGAAGTTGGCGAAGTCGATCAGGTAGACGGTGCACTTCACGATGTCAGCGAAGGTGCAGCCGGCGGCGGCCAGCACCTCGCCGATGTTCTTCAGCACCTGCCGGGTCTGCGCCTCGAAGCCCCCGGCCACCAGCTCGGTCGTCTCGGGGTCCATGCCGAGCTGGCCGGAGAGGTAGAGCCAGCCGTCGATCTCGAGGGCCTGGCAGTAGGGTCCGATGGCCTTGGGAGCGTTGTCGGTATGGTGAAATTTCATCGTTCCCGATCCTTTCAGGAGGGAGACGGCACGGCGGCCGGGTCCTCGGAGTCCAGTACGGCGATGTAGGGAAGGTTGCGGTAGCGCTCGTCGAAGTCGAGGCCGTAGCCGACCACGAAGAGCCGCTCGATCTCGAATCCCTTGTAGTCGATCGGCACCTCGACCTCGCGCGCCGGGGCCTTGTCGAGCAGGGCGCAGAGCTTGACGCTGCGGGCGCCGCGGAAGCGCAGGAGGTCGAGGATCGTGCGCAGGGTGTAACCGGTATCGACGATGTCCTCGATCAGCAGCACGTCCTTGCCGCGGATGGCGAGGTCGAGGTCCTTGCGGATGCGCACCTCGCCCGGGCTGGTGCCCGAGCCGTAGCTGGCGGTCTGGAAGAAGTCGATCGCCAGCGGGACGGTCAGCCGCTTGAGCAGGTCCACCATGAAGAAGACGGACCCCTTGAGGACGCCGACGCAGACCAGCCGCTCGCACCCGGCGTAGTCGCGGTCGATCTCCACCGCCAGCTCCGCCACCCGCCGGTCCAGCTCCTGCTGGGAGATCAGGACGCGCACGCGCTGTTCTCCTTTCCCGCCGCTTGGCGTAAGATTGTCTGCAATATCGTCAAAGTTCGATTCAACGTTCGGGCATTCAACGTTCGATCCTTCAACGTTCGATCAAAGACCATCCGGCAAGGGTGCCTATGACTACCGTCCAGGAACTGAGCGTCCTTCATCGCCGCTACGCCGACATCTCGCACCGGTTCCGGGCGGGCTGGACCTTCCATCAGTTCCTCCAGAGCCTGGGCAAGACGCTCCTCCAACGCGTGGAAGATCAGCACTCCACGGAATTCCAGAACCTCTACACCGGACTGAAGGAGATCTCTCAGAGCCTGAACGCCTCCGAGAGCGAGCGGATCCGTCACCGGCTGGAGGCGATCGACCGCCGGCTCACGGAGCTCATCGGTTCGCTCGACGAAGAGGATACCAAAGTCACGCCGGACTTGTTGCGCCAGTTCTTCCGAAGAGTGAAGAATTACGACGAGAAGATCCTCACCCAGCTCATCCGCTTCTACCTCTACGCCCACACCGGCGGTCCCTGGCCCACCGAGCGGCTGGACAAGATCGACTTCCTGCTCGCCCGGCTGAGCGAGGAGATGGACGAACGCACCGGCGAGCTGGCCCTGCGCGACCATCACCGGCTGACCGAGATCTTCCAGGGGATCTGGGCACAGCTCGGCGAGGCCCCCCCCGGCGACCAGCTCATCGAGGAGCGCCGGGTGTCGATCGACGGCATCCGCCACGAGATGAGCGCGGTGGAGAGCCTCGACGAGCTGACCGAGCGCGGCCTGATCCGCCGTTACCGGGAGATCAAGCACGGCCTGGGGAACTTCTACTTCCATCCCGAGCTGCTGCTCCACACCATGGAGACCAACCTGGTCTTCAAGAGCCGCATCCAGAAGCTCTACCGCCAGGAGGAGCAGCGGATCGTGGCCGAGTACCAGCGCGTCTTCGAGCTGGAGCGGGAGGTCCCCTTCGACACCCAGCTCGACCGCGAGCTGTCGGAATTCCGCGAGGAGATCGAGCGCTTCGAGATGCAGCTCCAGAAGGAGGAGTTCCGCCTGGGCGACATCGCCCAGATCCGCCAGAAGGTGCGCCAGCTCCTGCCGCGCCTCACCGCCGGGCGCGCCGCCACGGGCGAGCGGCCCACCGTCTCCCGGATGGCCCAGGATACCGGCGAGCTCGGCGCTCTCCCAGGCCGCCGGCGCGGCCTCCTCGCCGATGTCGAAGTCGATCTCGAGCCACGAGGAGCTGCTCGGCGACTACTTCCGCCGGCTGGTGGACGCCCTGCGGGAGATCAACCCCCCCGACCTGGCCGCCGAGCGGGTGGTGCTCAAGCCCGAGGTCTTCGCCCTGCGCATCGAGCCGCGCGAGGTCGAGGCCTACCGCCGGGTCTTCGGCAAGGCCGAGAGCGACCGCGAGCTCGAGCAGTTCCTGCTCGAGTCGGCCGCCCTGCGCATCCGCATCAACGAGGAGGCGCACGACATCGCGGGGCTGCTCGACGAGACCTCGGTCACCGGCGACGCCATCGTCTTCGCCCGCGCCCGCCTGACCTGCCGCGCGGCCGACGCCTACCTCTGGCGCTTCAGCCACGTCCTGAACGACCTGATGATGAACGGCAACATGGCCGAGTGCCGGCAGGTGCAGCTCCTCCGGATGCGCCTGATGCGCGACTACTCGGGGCTCTGGCTCCTGGCCTTCAAGCCGCTGCTCAAGCGGCACCCGTCCGGCACCCAGGTCTGAGCGCGAGGCCACGGCGCCCGATGCCCTCCCCGCTGGTCAGCCCTCGGCGATAGTGTCTGACTGGCGCCAACTCCTCGCCCGGTCCGAGCTCCGGTTCGCGGCGCGCCGCCTCCGGCGCGCCCCGGCTTTCGCGGGAGCGGTCGTCCTCGTGCTGGCGCTGGGCGTCGGCACGACGACGGCCACGTTCAGCCTCGTGCACGGCATCCTGCTCGCGCCGCTGCCCTACCCGCAGGCGGACCGCCTCGTGCGGCTGACGCATACCGTGAGTGCCGGGCGCGCGGCGGTGGACCTCTCGGACGCCATCGTCATGCTCTACCAGAGTGAAGCGCGCGCCTTCGACGGCGTGGCCGCGTGGCGGTTCGACGATGGCGACCTTGCCCCGTCGGAGGCAGGGCAGACCGCCGTCCGCGTCCGCGGCGCGCGCGTCACGGCGAGCTTCTTCGACGTCCTGGGCGTTCCGCCCGCGCTCGGCAGGGCGTTCGCCCCGGGCGACGACCGGCCCGGCGCCCCTCGGGTGGTCGTCCTCTCGCACCACCTCTGGCAGGAACGCCTGCACGGTGCCCCCGACGCCATCGGCCGGCAGATCGACGTGAACGCCGTCCCGCGCACGATCGTCGGGATCATGCCGCCGCGTTTCGCGTATCCAGCGCGCCATGTGGAGCTCTGGTTGCCGCTTGCGTTCGACCCGGCGCATACGCGTCCTGCCACCCTCGATCTCCTCGGCATCGGACGACTCAAACGCGGCGTGTCGAGCGCGGGGGCGCGGGCGGACCTCGCGCGGGTGCTGGCCAACCCCGGCGAGTCTTTCCGCGGCGACGCCTCCGCGGCCCGCTGGCAGGAAACGCACATCGCGCCCCACGTGCAGTCGCTGCGGGATTCGATCGCCGGTCCCCCCGCCCGGTTGCTCTGGTTCGTGTTCGGCAGCGTCCTGCTCGTGCTCCTCGTGGCCTGCACGAATGTCGCCGGCCTGCTCCTCGTCCGTGCCGAGCGCGCGCAGAGGGAGCTCGCCGTGCGCGCGGCTCTCGGCTCCGGCTTCCTGGGGGTGCTCGCCCTCAGCTTGAGCGAATCCCTGCTGCTGAGCGCGCTGGGAGGCGGCACCGGTGGGTTGCTGGCCGCGGCCAGCCTGAGAGGGGTGCGGAGCACGGGAACGGCGCTCTCGCTGCCACGTCTGGAAGAGGTCGGAGTCGACGCCCCGGTTCTGCTGTTCGCGTTGGGGATCACCCTGTTTTGCGCGCTGTTCGTGAGCGTGCTCCCGCTCCTCCGCGCGCGCCGGGTCGCCATCGCCCAGGTACTTCGCGGGGCCGGGAGCGGACCGGTGGGCGGCCGCGCACCGCAACGAGCGCGCAACGCCCTGGTCGTCGGGCAGATCGCGCTGGCCGTCGTGCTGGTCACACTGTCCGGGCTGATGACGCGCAGCTTGCTTCGGTTGCATGACGTGCGGCCCGGTTTCGAGGCCGATCACGTCGTGACCTCGCGGGTTCTGCTGCCCTACGCCAAGTACAGCAGTACCGGCGGCGTGCGCCTGAATTTCTTCCAGGCCATGGCGCGCGAGGCGCAGGCGATCCCGGGCGCGCGCGAGGTGGCACTGACGGACTGGGTGCCGCTCAGCGGCGACCGTCACGACATGGCGATCCAAGTGGAAGACGGCGATCCCTCGTGGGCGAACGCCGGCGGGACCGAGCATGCCGTGGCACACGTGGATGGCGCTTATTTTCAGACGCTGCGCATCCCGCTGCTCCGCGGCCGGACGTTCGGCGCCCAGGATGCGGCCCGTCCCGTGAGCGAGGCGATCGTGAGCCATGCGTTCGCGGAGCGGTACTGGCCCGGCGCCAGCCCGCTCGGCAAGCGCGTCCGCCCCTTGAGCGGCCGCTGGTACACCCTCATCGGCGAGGTGGGCGACGTGCGCTATGACGGCCTCGAGCAGCCGCCGGGCGAGACCGTGTACTTTCCCATCGTCGCCGCCGGGCCGGGGGACACCAGCGCCTCGCTGCCGCCGGCGCTCTCGTTGGTCCTGCGCACGGAGGCTGGAGAGGGCGAGGCCTTGGCGGCCATTCGCCGGATCGTCGCGGCGCTCGATCCCACGATCCCGACCTACGACGAGGGCTCGCTGCGGCAGCTCGTGCACGACGCCTCGGCACGCGCTCGTGCGCTCGCGGTGCTCCTCGCGATCGCCAGCGGGGTGACGTTGCTCCTTGGGGCCGTCGGTCTGTACGGCATCCTGGCGTACGGCGTCAGCATCCGCCGCCGCGAGCTCGCCGTCCGCATGGCGCTCGGGGCGCGGCCGGCTGACATCCGCCGCGGGGTCTCGCTGCAGGGCTTGCGCCTCGCGGCAGCCGGCATCGTGCTCGGGACGGCGTGCGCGCTCGCCGCCTCGCAGTTGCTGCGCGGACTGCTCTATGGCGTGAGTCCGACGGATCTGGTGACGCTGAGCGCGACTCCCGCGGTCCTCCTGGTCGTCGCGTTCCTCGCGAGCTGGCTCCCCGCGCACCGTGCAGCCGCTGTCTCTCCCGCCGAGGCCCTGCAGTCGCAGTAAGATACGCGGCGAAAGGGTGGCAGCCAGGCGAAGGAGACACTTGATGGCAGACCCGGGGATCCGCTTCGATGACGGGGCCGGCTACGAACGATACATGGGAAAGTGGAGCCGGTTGGCCGGTGAGATCTTTCTCGACTGGCTCGCTCCCAAACCGGGCTTGCGATGGCTGGACGTCGGTTGTGGCAACGGTGCCTTTACCGAAAGGCTCGTCGAGCGGTGCGCGCCCGTCTCGGTCGAGGGGATCGACCCGTCCGAAGAGCAGCTCGCCTTTGCCCGCGCGCGAGCCGCGGCGCGGGGGGCGCGGTTTCATCAGGGCGATGCGATGGCGCTCCCTTTCTCCGACGATACGTTCGACGCGGCGGTCATGCCCCTGGTGATCTTCTTCGTTCCTGTCCCGGCCCAAGGTGTTGCCGAGATGGCGCGAGTGGTCCGCCCGGGCGGCATCGTCGCGGCCTATGCATGGGACATGCTGGGCGATGGATTTCCCTACGACGCGTTGCGGGTGGAGATGCGCGGGATGGGCGTTGCGGTTCCGATGCCGCCGAGTCCTGAAGCGTCGCGGATGGACGCCCTGCGGGACTTGTGGACGGATGCGGGTTCTCGATACCGTCGAGACGCGGGAGATCGCCGTGCAACGGACGTTTACCGACTTCGACGACTACTGGACGACCATCCTCGCCGGACCGAGCGTCCGTCCAGGGCTCGCGGCAATGGCGTCCGAGGAGATCGCTCTGCTCGAGGCGCGGATGTGCGCGCATCTGCCGACGGATGCCGCCGGTCGGATCACCGTGAGCGCGCGGGCCAACGCGGTCAAGGGGCGCGTGCCGAGGTGAGTTGAAGCAACAGCGACCCCTCAGTAATTGACCTTCGGAGCGACCTGCCCCTTCACCACGTCGAGGGTCACCTCGTTGCAGCTCAGCTTCGCCGGCTGGAAGCGGTCCCGCGGGCGCGGCGGCCGGGTGCCGTCCCGGATCACATCCTGCAGGCCGCCGCCGACCCTCACCGTGTACTTGCCCGGCTGGCTCATGTCGTAGGCCCCCGATTGTAAAAAACGTCCGGAGAGCGTGACCTGTGGGTCAGAGGGCGTGACCTGGAGGTCAGAGAGCGTGACCTGTGGGTCAGAGGGCGTGACCTGGAGGTCAGAGGGCGTGACCTGGAGGTCGGAGAGTGTGACCTGGAGGTCGGAGAGTGTGACCTGGAGGTCGGAGAGCGTGACCTGGAGGTCGGAGAGCATGACCTGGAGGTCAGAGGGCGTGACCTGGAGGTCGGAGAGCGTGACCTGTAGGTCAGAGAGCGTGACCTGGAGGTCAGAGGGCGTGACCTGTAGTTCGAAAAAGAGAATCGCTGGGTCAAAGAACCGGACCTCTGTCAGCGGAACACCGCCGACTCTCGGGATCCACGCACGAACCAGGTCAAGCAGGCCGGAGCTCCCAGCCCCATCCTCAGCGGAGATCCTCAGCCGTCCGACCCCGTGAGCCCGAAGGGCGGCATTCTCCAGCCCGTCGTTTGAAGCGTACCGAAGAGGTCCTACTGGGTCGTCGCCGGTGAGTTTCTGTGGCGTTCGGCCACAATGATTGCACTCACGTGCTCAATCGCGGCGTCCGGGGCTTTGACCTAGATTAGGAAGAGACGTAGAATAGAAGAACATATAGAATTAGTGATATACGATAACTGGAGGCGACACGACTCACCTGATGCCACGCAAAGACCCTGACCAACGCACCCACGGCGAAACCCATGGCGCCGAGCGCGGGCTCAACCGTTTCGAGGGATTCAGCGACGCGGTTTTCGCCATCGCGCTGACGCTGCTGATCGTCGAGATCAAGGTCCCCGGATCTCCCGATGGCCCGCATGGCTACAGCGATCTGGTAAAAGCCATGGCCGAGCAGTGGCGCGAACATCTCGCGCTGGTTCTCTGCTATGTCGTGATCGGCGCCTACTGGCTGCAGCACCATTACTCGGGCCGCATCTACTCGAAGACCGATCACTGGTTCGGCGCGCTCAACCTGCTGTTCCTGCTGGCCATCGTCGTCATTCCCTATCCAATCCGCGTCTGGTGCTTCCATCTCGGCACGCCTTTCGAGCCCGTCGGGTCGGTGACCCTGGTTGCCGGCCTCGCCCTGACCGCCTGCACCTGGATGGCCAAGTGGTTTTACGGACTGTCGGGCCGCCGGGTGATGGACGAACGGCTCGCGCCCGATTTCCTCCAGCAGATGACGCGCCGCTACGGCATTGCGACCCTGATCCAGATCGCCGCGGTTCCGGTCGTGATCGCGGCGCCGCGCGTCGGAGTGGCCATCGCGCTGCTGTGCGTCGCCTTCTTCCTGCTGCCGCAGCCCAAGCCGCGCTACAAGCCCGGAGAGGAGCCGACCGAGGCTGAGAAATCGAACGGGTAGCTATTTGCGCGAGGTTCGTCGTCTGAAGCGTACCGAAGAGGTCCTACTGGGTCGTCGCCGGTGAGCTTCTGTGGTGTTCGCGAAGGAGGTGTGCTTTGGACGAGCTAGACGGCTTCGTTCTGGAGGGAGGGCGCGCAGTCTACCGCCCGGTGGGCTCCGTCTCGTTCGACGAAGCGGTAGCCTTGGTCCGCGCCGCCATCGCGGCCGCCCGCTCGAATCAGGCCAGGCGCCTCTTGGTCGATACGACGGCGCTGACCGGGTTTTCCGTGCCCGACACGTTCCAGCGGTTCTTGGCAGTGGTGGAGTGGGCAGAGGAGGCGAGTGGGAGCGTGCGCCTGGCCATGGTTGCCCGGGCGGAGATGATCGACACCCAGAAGTTCGGGGTGACCGTCGCCGCCAACCGGTGCCTGGTGAGCAACATCTTTCCCACCGAGGCGGAAGCCCGCGCATGGCTCGACTCCCAGTCCCGGCCGGGACCGTAGCGATGAACACCTGAGAGCGTGAAGGCCACGATGATTTGCACTCACGTGCTCAATCGCGGCGGCCGGGGCGTCCAGAGCCCGGTGGATCTCTTGTAGCCCTCTCCGGCGGTGCGGACGCCATGGCCCGCGGCCCGGCGGATAAGCCACCTCAACCTGGAGGCTTATCCGCGGCTTACCCCGCGTATAAGACGCACGCTGATCGGGAAGCAAAGTACAGATCTCATTCATCCGGCAGGAGATACGGGACTGCTCCTCTCGTCATGGAGTGCATATCGTGGTCGTATATCGCTTTCGCCTCGTCTTCTTATACGCGGTCCCAAAGGCGGAAGCCCTGTTGCCTGTATTAGATGGTTCCTGAAGTCAACGTCCAGACTCAACCAGAGGTCGGCCCAGAGGCTGGTCTCTTCTACGCGATCCCGCCGGGGGCGTTGACGTGGATTAGGAAGAGACGTAGAATGGAAAGAACATATAGAATGAACGACATACGATGGCCGGAGCTGCTATCCCTCAGAGAAAAGAGCGACCACCATAGGCAATCTGATGGGAAACGGCGAAGGGTTAATCTAGAGGTTGGGCGCGGAGGTTAAAGGGAAGGGAGTGTCATCAACCGAACGATGATGTGTTCTTCTAATTGTCAATCTAGGCGCTTCTTAGGGAGGTACAGATAATGCGTAGAGTATTGTTTTTTCTAGTCGTCGCGTCTCTCGTAGTTGGCCAGACTTACCAAGCCCTCGCTCAGGGTTTTCATGCGAGGCGAGAGCAGCGCTTGGCGGACAGTGCCAACCAGAATGCATCTGCAGAGGAAATCAAGAAGGCCCAAGAAGTCGTTATTCAGGGTAGCTACGACGCCACCTTTGATGCAGTGGTCCAGGTTTTAAAGTCTAAGGGGCTCACTATCGAGACGGCGAACAAGGACGTGGGCCAGATGAAAACCGAGTTTCAAATTACGGTGCCAGAGAAGCCGCACCAGCATGGCATGCGCTATCTTATCGACCTGCGGAAGATCTCTGAGAAGGAGACAGGTGTCAAGGTTGTGGGGCTTGAGCAAGTCAGAACCTTTCGGCTACAGGCAGAGCCGTGGGAGCTTCCTACCTACAATGCGGAAGCTTCCAGTGCTCTCACGAAGGCGATCGTCGACGCAACCAGCACTCATGGGTAGCTTCGAAGAACCCACGCTTGGTTAGGCCCTAAGAAGAAGTAGGTGATGCTCCCAACCCAAGGGGCTGCACCGGACGGCTGACGCCGCCGGTGAGCCCCGATCCCGTTATGCCGAGCCTAGGTGCTAAATATGGATAGCGCTTTTTTGCTTGAGCAGTATAAGTTTGAGCTGGAGCGTCGTCAACAGTTAACAGAGACGCTTTCAATCCCAATTGGAGTGCTCTCGGGACTAGGTAGTTTGCTCGGGCTAATGGCTAGTAAGCATTCTTGGGCCGGTAATTTTGCAACCTACACCTTTGCCCCGCTTCTGGCGATTACTCTGCTGTCTTTCTTGGTGTCTTTATTTTCTTGTCTCGTTGCTTCTGGGGCAGGTGGTATATGTTGATTCCGAATGCGGGGGTGTTGAAGCGCTATCACGATCAACTTTGCCAATACTATGTAGTGCTGGGTGATACTCAAGCCGAGGCGAAGAGAAAGGCAGAGGGTCACTTTCAGGACTATCTTGGAGAAAAATTAGCCGAGGCGGCAGAGTTCAACGCAGTCAGGAACGATTTCAGGTCTGATAACCTCCACAAGGCGAATGGCTTCATTTTAGCCACGCTCCTTTGTACCGCGTTATCAGGCATTCCCTTTGTGGTAGGGTACAAGCTCCACCCCACCACAGGAGAATCGGTCACAACCCAGGCTCATACCCAAGAAGTACAGGAGAAAAAGACCATGTCAGCGACACCGAAGCCACCACCGCCGCCACCGCCGCCGCCGCCGAACCGGTTAATACGTGAGGCTCCCAGGCCAGCTTCCCCACCTCCACCTCCAAAATCTCCCCCGAGAGGGTAGGCGGCAATGTGATTTTTCCGCGCATGGCATAACACAAGCGGTCGAGCGGACGGACACCGCACTATCGTGCGGCCCCGCCGCTCACCGCCGAAGCGTTGGCCGCCTACGAGCAACATAGGTGCAAGGGTCTACAAGCACAGTAGATAGGGTGTGGTAATGGATCGTTCAGACAAAGGCTACCGGGGCGACGCAGCTCAGTTCTTTGTGGCCGGTGAACTCTGTCGCCGTGGGATCGTTGCAGTCGTGACAATGGGGAACTGTCCCAATACCGACATACTTTGCAGTAATGCTCGGGGAACACACTTTGTTCATATTCAGGTCAAGACCTTTGTTCCAGGAATTAGAACCTGTAGCGTGGGACTCAAGTCTGAGCGCTACTATGGCGAAAACTTTGTCTGGGTCTTGGCAGGCATACCGCTGCCGGACTATTCTTCTCCTTTTCAGTACTACGTAATCCCGTCTACCGACATGTCTCAAAACATGAGCCATTGCTTCAAGATTTGGGCCGAGACTCCAGGCAAGCACGGACAGCTGCACAAACAAGACCACACAATTCGAGCGGTGTCCCTGCCGCCGCGCATCAATCTCAACGGCTGGTCGCTGGAGCCATATCTCAACCGGCGGGACATTATAATTGAGAAGTTAGGCATAGAAGAGGCGCCAACTCACCCGTAGTAGATGTCCACCCATTAGAGAAGATGACCCTCCGTCGAACGATAGGCATGTTAGCTGCTTGGCACCTCCGCTCCGCTCCGGTGCCAAACAGCTTGGAGCGCTGCCTCTGTCCAGAGCGTACGTGGTACAACCCGAGCCAGCTTGGTGCCTCCGCTACGCTCCGGACACCAAACTGGCACTTGCGGGTACGGAACGACTAGCCACAGCGCAGTGTTCGGGGTAAAATTGAAGAAGCCGCTGGAGAGGGGAAGCCGCATACAAATATCGCAACGTATCGGTATTGCGGCCAACCCAAGCGGTCGAGCGGACGAAAACCGCCAACAGCGCGGTTTCCGCGCGCTCACCACCCAAGCGTTAGACCTCTAGACTCTATGGAGATGCAATGGCAGAAGACATGTCCGCCGAAGAATTTCTAGAACAGTGCCTTCAAGACATGGGGACTGAATTGGGCGGCATATACGACGCACTCAGGAACGATGTACTACGATTACAGATGAAGTGGAACCAATATCGCCAGCTCTACGCACGTTCGCCCAAGCGAATTGAGCTTCTAAACCATGCCGCTCGCCATTTCTTCGGTTTGATGCAAGAGATAATGCTAGAGGATGTCGTCCTGCACCTAGCGAGACTCTCCGATCGAGATCGAACTGCAGGCAGAGAAAATCTCTCCCTTCAGAGGCTACCTGCGCTTATCCTGGACAAGCAACTGGCATCGGAGGTCGACGCTCTGGTCAAAGCTGCGCTTACTGCCTGCGGATTCACTCGGGTTTGGCGCAACCTTCGTCTGGCACATCGAGATCTAGCCCTTTCGCTAGCCTCTTCAGCGGATCCGCTTCCTGGGGTGAGCCGCGCAGAGATAGAAGAAGCATTGGCATCCATTCGAGCTGTGCTAAACCGGCTGTCGAAGCATTATATGGGCTCGGAAACCGCCTACCATCTTATTATAACGCATGGTCGTGACGCAGATTCTCTTGTCCAGTATCTGCATCTGGGCCTACGAGCTGAGGAGAAGCGCTTGGAGCGGTTGGAAAGGGGAGAATTTTTGCCGGAAGATATCGGACGTCAAATCGAGATCTAACCCCCCGCTGCACCGGACGGCAACCACGCTCCGCGCCCTTGCCGCTCGGTGAGCTTCCACGGCGTTGGCCGCCTGAAAAGCATGCCGTTATGGGAGATGCCAATGAATTATGACGACCTATCTATAGAAAAGAAGCGTCCGTTCTTCCGTGGAGGGGATGAAGCTGGAGAAAGTGTCCGCCCCGAGGACATCGAGCAAGTTCTCGTAGATGCCTTTAAGAGTGTACTGTATAGGCAACTGCGGCCACAAAGTTCTAGGGAACGGGGTGCGGACCGAGTGTATAGAGATAACGAGTCTTTTTGGCGAGACGCATTATCGGACAGGCAGTTTCCGGGTATATACATTTCCCTTGACGGATTCGCGCTAATGGAGTGGCTTCCCATGGCTCCAGGGCGTTATTACACAGCTGGCGCCGAGAGCCAAAGGGAAAGAGCCTCTTGGGCCATATCAGAGGCCCGCGCCGAATATCTTCCCGAGGGCAAAGCTTCTATGGTGCGTGGAGGAGTAGGGACAATTAGACTGGCGGAGAAAACTGTCAGTGGTAATACGCTCCATTTTTTGGGAGCATCTTCATCCGGGATAGCTCATCAGGGAATTCCTGTTGCGTTGCCTCCCGAAGAGTATCGCAGAGTCATGCCCTTAATTAAAGAGCATGGAGGATGCCAGGCAAGGATAGTAGGCACCCTTCTATCTGTGACTGAGGAGATGCCAACATTATATTATGATGCGCAAGTGCCACGCTATTGTCTGCTTGCGGAGGAAGTCGCCGTTGGCGGACCTTCAAGTCCTGGCGACTTACTGGTAAGCGTGGCAATTATGTTTACTAGTGTAGTGGGTCAAACAGATGTGTCCTTAACCAGAGCCTGCCGAGCGCGTGTGACCTTTTCAAGGATGTCGCTTGCGGTCTTCGTCCAGATAAAGGGTTTGGGATCTTCGTTGTGACGAGCCAGATACTCATGGATCGCCGTAACCAGATCTGCGACGCTGCGAAAGATGCCCCGACGCAACCGGTTTTCTGTCAGGTCACGGAAGAACCTTTCGACCATGTTGAGCCATGAGGCGCTGGTTGGGGTGAAATGAATCCTGAACCGCGGATGGCGAGCCAGCCAAGCTTGAACCTTCGGATGCTTGTGAGTCGCATAGTTGTCCGCGATCAGATGAATCTCCGGGCTCTTCGGGGTCTCTCGGTCAATGAGGCTCAGGAACTTAATCCACTCCTGATGGCGATGCCGCGGCATGCAGGTCCCGATCACCTTCCCGTTCAGCGTATTGAGCGCAGTGAACAGTGTCGTCGTTCCGTGGCGCTTGTAGTCGTGGGTCATCGTGCCATGGCGGCCCGGCACAAGGGGAAGGCCTGGCTGGGTGCGGTCGAGCGCCTGAATTTGGCTTTTTTCATCGACAGAGAAAACCAGCGCATGCTCTGGAGGGTTCAGGTAAAGACCGACGACATCCTCCAACTTCTCCACGAACCTCGCATCCCGACTCAATTTGAAGGTTCGAGTCAGGTGAGGCTTCAGGCCATGACGTCTCCAGACACGACCGATCGTGCTCGGGCTCAGCCCCATCATCTTGGCCAGACTACGGGTGCTCCAGTGCGTTCCCGCCACTGGCGTCTCTTGCGTCGTCTTGCGCACGATCTCCCGAATTACATCCTCGCCAATCGAAGGCAGCCTCCCGGCCCGAGGGGCATCCTTCAAGATGCCGACGGTCCGCTTCTCGGCAAAACGACGGCGCCAAACACCAACTGTCCGTCGCGCTGCACCAGAAATCTCAGCAATCTCTCGGTTCTGCTTGCCTTCAGCAGCCAGCAGGACGATTCTCGCCCTCTCTGCCACGCGCACGGATACCCTACGGCCACGTGCAAGCTTCTCAAGCTCAGCCCTCTCCTCAGGCGAAAGGACTATCGAGACAGCTACCTTCATGTTCCCTCCTGGAGGTATTCCCTACCAGGAAAGGATAACAGAAGTTGCCGAACATCGGACCCACTACACTAGCAGTGAGTCTGCAAGACATCGAAGGTGGTATGCCCAAGCTGATGATGACCCCGCAATTATAAACAAATCTTGGTCTTTCTGTTCATTTAGCCCAGCTAGGCCCGAGAGGAATACCCACTCGGCAGCGGAGTGGCTTCTGGACTACGCAGCTCGGTACTCCGGCGGCAACCCAAGAATTCTAACTGATTTTGACGAGCAATACCGACTCTTCACCTGCCCAGTAGAGTTCCCTCTCGCGGACATTGTGCGTGGCTCAGTGGATTGGGAAACGCTTCGAGTTTACCAGCGCCATTTTGGGAACACCTATATAGAGACCTACATTAGGGAGTATACGAACGTGACAGGCGATCAATTCAACGTACAGGGTTCTGGAAACACGATTGTTAACCGGTCAGTTGTGCAAAACGCCTTTAATAAGGTAAGTAATAGCCACGGAGAAGAGGCCGTAGAGGCGTTGAAGAGGGTAGCCGATGAAATTGATCGGGCGAGAAATAGGGAGGCTGCAGAAAATTTTGAAGAATTCAGCAAAGAATTGCAGAAACCTGAGCCAAAAAAATCTATCCTGCGCAGTCTATGGGAAGGTACTGTTGCTGCGCTGCCGGTAATTAAGGAATTGCCCGATGTGGTGGCAAAAATTATGCAGTTGTTCGATTGATAATTGCGGCGGCCAACCCGGGCGGTCGAGCCGCGGAGAGAAGAGGAGAGAAGAGGTTCCAGAAAGAAAGAGAGAGAAGAGGTTCCAGCCGAATGGAGACGCATAGCAGCTCTTAACCGCGTCACGGCGGCAACAGATGAACTCGAGGTAATCTTCGGTGGCCCAACTGGGCGAGCTCGAGGTTTTTTGGGAGAGCCTTGAGAGCAAGTTGCTCGGCTCCAGAAGAGGGCTCCAGAAGAGGGGCTCCAGAGAAGAGGTTCGGAGAAGAGGTTCGAGAAGAGGTTCCGGTTCGAGAAGAGGTTCCGAAGAGGTTCCCGAAGAGGTTCCAGCCGAATGGAGACGCATAGAAGCTCTTAACCGCGTCACGGCGGCAGCAGATGGAGGCGAGATAATCTTCGGCGGCTCAACCGGGCGAGCTCGAGGTCTTTTGGGAGAGCCTTGAGAGCAAGTTGCTGGCTCGACGCTCCTGAATTTGAAGCTTCCGGGCTCCTCTCGGCACACCTTTCCCAAGGCTCTCTGCGATGAGAGCACAGGTTTCAGGGATCTTTAGGCCGGGACGTCGACCAGCCGCTTATCCGCTCACGAACGGCGACGGGGGCGGGAAGCAACCCATAGGAAAGGGCGCGTCGCGTTGTCCGGTTCGCAGCTTCTCCGCGGCGTTCCGATAGGCGGCGACGAACCCGAAGTAGGCGTTCAGGAAGACGTACCAGGAAGACGTACCACCCTAATCGCGAAGTAGCTGAATATCGATCCTTGCCGCCGGTCGTCTCCACGCATCTCAGTCCTCTCCAGATTGCGACGATTTTATCGCAATGCGGGGGGAGGATAGACCTGGGACGCTTTGGAGGATAATCTGTGTTCGCAAGAGACCGAATCCCGCTGCCGCGCCGAAGGCGCTGAGATCGTAACCATTTTTAGAATGGAGCACCTCATGAAGAAGCTCCCCCTGCTCGTGTCGGCAATAGTCGTCTGTGCAACCAGTCTTCCCAACGCCTGGGCGGCGGGGGCTCCGTCGGGCTCGCTGATCGTGAACGGGAGCTTCGAGGATCCCGTCATCGCCGGGCCCTTCCAGCTCTTCGGCTCGATCCCGGGGTGGATGCCCACGGGCTCGTGCGGCTCAGGCATCGAGATCGACCGGAACGCCTTCGGCGCCGCCGCCGAGGGCAACCAGTCCGTCGAGCTGAACACGACGTGCGTGAACGGGGTCCGCCAGGTGGTTGCGACGACGCCCGGCGCCTCGTACTCGCTGGCCTTCGCCTTCGCGGCCAGGCCGGGCACCACCGCGCAGCAGAACCGGATGGACGTCGGCTTCGACGGCCTGGCCGTCGGCGAGCTCGGCCCGCAGGCGCCCGGCGCGGGGCTCGATTGGTCCCTCCACCAGTACGAGGTCACCGCCACCGGCTCGTCGGCCACGCTCAGCTTCCAGGGGTCGGACCCCACCGCCACCGACGGCGTGGGCACCGAGCTCGACTTCGTCTCGCTGGTCCCCCTGGTGCTTCGCGCGGATCCCTTTACGGAAATCCCCGGGCCGCTCTCTCCGTTCGACGTCGTCTGTCCGAGTCCGAACGTGTGCATCGTCATGGGTTACGATCCGGCCTCCGACGCCACGTTGACCGTCATCACCGACGGCGTCCCTGGGCCCACGCAGCTCATCCCGGACGTCGATCTGGAGGCCCTGACCTGCGTCAGCTCCACCTCGTGTTTCGCGGTCGGGAGGAGAACGAGCCTCTTCGAGGGCATCCTCGTGCCCATCACCAACGGCGTGGTGGGCTCGCCGCAGGCCGTGCCCGGGACGAGAATCCTCTACGGCGTCGCCTGCGGCAGCGCGACGTCGTGTGTCGCGGTCGGCCTCGACTTCGCCGGCAGCTTCCCTCCGGGCACCGCCGTCGTCGTGCCGATCGCCAACGGCATCGCCGGTCCGCCTCAGCATCTGCCCGGCGCCATGGTGCTCCGGCACGTGACGTGCCCCAGCGCGACCTCGTGTTTCGCGATCGGGAGGACCAACGACGTCCAGGGCGTCCTCGTGCCCATCACCAACGGCGTCGCGGGTCCAACGCAGGTCGTCGCCGGGACGGACTACCTCAACGACATCGCCTGCCCGAGCCCCAGCGCGTGCGTGGTCGCCGGCGGGCTCTCGTTCGCGACCGGGGGCTTCGTCGTCGCCGTCACCGACGGCACGGCGGGGCCGGCCCAGCCCATTTCCCCCGACGTGGAGCTCGATTCCCTCGCCTGCACCGACGCCTCCCATTGCGTCGCGGTCGGCGACGATGTTCAGGGGGGCTTCGACGGCGTCGTCGTGGCCATCGACGGTGGCGTGGCGGGCCCGGTCCAGAAGGTGCCAGGCACGGGCCTCCTCGTGAGCGTCGCGTGCTCCACCTCGTGCGTGGCGGTGGGCTCCGACAGCAGCTTCAACTTCGACGCGATCGTTCCGATCTCCGGTGGTGTCCCCGGTTCGGCTCAGTACACGGGCGGAGCGAGTGTCCTGTGGGAAATCGCGTGCGGCGCGGGGGGCTGCATGGCGGTCGGAGACGGCTTCCCGGGCTCGGGGGGCGGATTCCTGACCCTCCGGCCCGCGGCGACCCCGGCGATCTCCACCCTCGCGTCGCCTTCGGTCCCCGCGGGCGGCCGGATCTCCGACTCGGCGACCCTCACGGGAGGCTTCGCGCCGACGGGCAACGTGACCTTTACCCTCTACGGCCCGGGGGACGCGACGTGCTCGAACGCCCTCCGCAGCACCACAGCGCCCGTGGGGGCTGGAGGCGTGAGCCACTCGGGCGATGTCGAGGTGGGCGCCGCCGGGACCTACAACTGGGTCGCGACCTACAGCGGAGACCTCAACAACCTCCCGGTCAGCTCGGCGTGCGGCAGCGAGCCGGTGGTGATCACCAGCCAGACGCTCCGCGGGCGCGCCTATGGCGTCTCGGCGAACGCGAGCCTGCTCGGCTTGACGCTGATCAACCAGCCGCCGACGCCCGACACCGGGGAGATCGCGACGACCCTGGATTCGAGCACTTCGGTGCCGTGCGTGGCGACGCTCTCGGGTCCGCTGAGCGCTCACGCTCTCTGCGCGTCGGTGACCACGACGGCGTTCCCGGCGAGCTCTACCGCGGTGGCCTCGGTGGCGGACCTCGCGCTCTCGCTCGCCACTCTTCCCACCATCAAGACCGGGGCGGTGCATGCGACCTCGACCACGCGCTGCGACGGGTCCACGGGGGCGACGACGATCGCCTACCTCAAGATCGGCTCGACGGTGGTGATCGCCACACCGACGCTCGTGGCTCCCAATACGCACGTGACCGTGGGCCCGGTCTCGCTGGTGCTCAACGAGCAGATCCCGGGTCCCACCGGCGGCCTCACCGTCAACGGGGTCCACCTGAGCGTGAACGGCGCTGGCCTGGCCCAGACGAACCTCGTCGTGGCCTCGGCCAGGAGCGATATCGGCAACTGCCCCTGAGCTAGAGAGGATGGACGCGACGGACGGCGGGGGCTAATGTGGGGATGTACGAAACCTTTGAAAGGAGACTAATGGATTCCAGAAGCCGTGGAGCCGGCGATCAGCTGCAGGTCGCCAACGTGCGCAATCCCCTGGCGTATCTCCACTGCGTGCTCACCGGGCTTTCCCAGACCACCGGCACGCCCACCCTGATCTTCACCGAACTCGAGTGACGGCAGCCGTCCGCCGGAGACTCGCCGAGTGCCCTCGAGAGGACGGGTCCGGGGTTCCGGAAGAGGTTCCCTTCCGAAGGGGCAAGATGAGATCATCTTTCCCGGCTGCGGCCGTCGCCGGTGATCTTCAAAGACGTGGGGCGTCAAGCCGAGGATGGGAGGCCACTCATGCGGAAACATGTTGCAATCTGGATCAGCGCCCTGGCGTCGATAGGGCCACTCCCGGCGTCTGCCTCGTTGATCGGTCCCCAGAGCCTGGCCTGTCGCGATGGCGAGTATGTCGTCGGCCTGGCGGGGCGGACCGGGTCGTGGATCGACGCGGTCGCGCCCGTTTGCGCCCGCTGGGACGGGCGCCGCTTCCAACCCGTTTCGCCGCGCACCGGCCCCCTCGGGGGTGGCCGGGGTGGCGGCCCGAACCAGCAGTCCTGTCCCGCCGGTTCGGCGGTCGCGGCATGGAAGGTCGAAGCGATTCGCGCCGGAGACCAAGGCTTCGCCGAAGCCGTTTCGGCGCAGTGCCGGACTTTGGCGCCGCCCCACGCCCTCACGCCGGCCGGCTTCCGCCTCGCCGGCACGGGCGGTTTGCCGCCGGTGCTGCGCCAGCCCCGGCAGGAGAGTTGCCCGTCCGGCCAGTTGGCGACCGGCGTTTACGCGTGGGGCAGCCTGGACGGACGCTTCGTCACCGACGTCAAGATGCGATGCGGCGCGGCCCCGTTCGTCCAGTCGGTGATGGTCGAACAAGGGGGCGCGAACGGTGCGGTCACCTATTTCTCACCGACGCTCAAACTGCCCGGCGGCGACGGTGTCCGCCTCGATTGGTGCCGGGAATGGGCGAACGATTGCGGCGCGCCCGCCGCCGATGCCTTTTGTAAGTTGCATGGCAAGGTGAAGGCGGCCCGCTTCGCCGCGCAGGCCAACGCCGGGCTGACCATGGTCATCTCCAGTAAGCAGATCTGCAATGCGCCGGGCTGCACGGCGTTCGCCAGCATCGAGTGCAGTGCGGTACCGTGACGAGCCGGGTTGGCAAGAGGAGTGGGCTACACCCATGACAAAGCCTCTCCCGATTCTTGTTCTTTCGGTTCTGGCGGCGCTCAATGGTGGCGTGGCGTTTGGGCTCGGCATGATGACGATCCTCGGCAGCAAGATGTTGTTCACGCCCAGCGGTTATGGTCCGAATCGGATCGCAATATCACAACTGTTCGGTCCCTTTGCCGACCCAAACGATCTTGCGCGGCAAATAAATGCGCTGTATCGTCAGGGGCGCGTTGCGATGGCAGGGCTTCAGGCATCCGAATCCGCTTCGGCTCGAGAGGAGATTCCCCTGGCGAACGACGACACCACGACCGTCACGGTCTGCAACCTGAGCACCAACCCGATCTCGTACGAAATCACTTCGGGGACTCCGGGCCAGGCGCCGATCGTCGGCTCGTTGCCGGGCCGCAGCTACGGCATCATCGAGCACGAGTTCTCCCCGAAGATCGGGGTTACGATCGGCGACTACGAGGTGACCGTCGGACCCAACGGCATGGTCACCTGGGTGCCGCCGGGCACGAGCCCCCTGATCGGCACCTTCGAGTTCGGGGTTCCAGAAGAGGCTCCGTCCGAGTAGTCGGGTAGAGAGAAAGTCGGGCGGTCGACAAGGTTTGACAAAGAGCCAATCATCTATATATCCTCCTTCCGGTCATTCAACCTGGCCGTGCAACCTGGGAAACAACCTGGGAGTGCAACAGTGGAAGGAACTATCCATGCGTAAGACTGCTCTCAAGCTCGGACTGGGTGTGCTGCTCGCTGCGGTGACGATGCTGGCCCCGAAGACCACCCACGCCGCCGGCAACCTCTGCATCTTCAGCTACGTGAATTCTCATGGGGCCACCTGCACTTACGCCGGCACGCAGGGCAACTGCTGCGTCTACACCAGCAACGACGGCAGCAACTGCCCGAAGATCTGCAACCCCCCGGCCTGAAGAACGGCCCTGATCCCGTAACACAACCCGGTTCCGCCCGCCGCCCCTGGCTTCCTAAGGGCGGCGCCGGCGGCTTCCGAGCTCCTGGGCGCTGCGGCAGGGCGGGCGAGACGCCACACTGGCGTGGTGTTGGTCCGGCGACAAGGTAAGCAGGAGCTGTGCGACCGGGAGCCAAGGGCCATCGCTTGACGCCCTGCGCGGTGGAAGAAACGATGGAAGACGTCCGGATCGAGAACCCGTGTCTCAGTAATTGACCTTCGGAGCGGCCTGCCCTTTCACGACGTCCAGGGTCACCTCGTTGCAGCTCAGCTTCGCCGGCTGGAAGCGGCTCCGCGGGCGCGGCGGCCGGGTGCCGTCCCGGATCACGTCCTGCAGGCCGCCGACGACCCTCACCGTGTAGGTGCCCGGCCGGCTCATGTCGTAGGCCTGCGAGAGCTCCACCCCCGTGATCATCGATTCCGGCGCGCGGAGCTTCACGTACTCCCCGGCCGTCGGATCGCCCCGCTTGACCAGCGGACCGTGGTAGGGGAGGTCGCGGCCCTGGAAGCTCACCGCGAAGATCGTTCCCCTCCAGCCGTCCCAGGGCGTGTTCCAGCGCAGCATCCAGACCGGCTGGTCCGCGCGGTTCATCAACTGGAGGCGGATCGCGATCGGCGCACCGGCGATCTGCGGATGCGCCGCCTCCATCCGGCACTCCAGGGGGTGCTGGGCATCGGCGGCTGGGTGGGGTTTCATCCAGCAGTGGGTGGAGAGGAGCGCGAGGAGGGAGAGGGAGAGGAGGGCAGGCTTCCGCATCGCCGGAGTCTATCCCGGGCCCGAATCTTTCAGAGGTCCCCCTTGAGCTGGTTGATGACTTCCCGGCAGAGCTTTTCAGAGATCCACAGGTCCGGCCTTGCGGCGATCTCGAGAAGGAGCAACTCGACCTCATTCAGGGAAAGCAGCCCAGCCCGGAAGGCCTGGACGAGGACGCCTACGGTGCCTTTGACGGGAAGGCCCAGGCGGCGTGCCTCGGTCCGCGCCAACTCGTCGTCCAGCAGGACGAGGACCTCTCCTGCGGGGAACGACTGCGCAAGAGCCAGGAGCTGCCGCTCTCCAGGCCCTAACGTCGAAGGAGGCACATAGCCCTGGAGGACTTTTTCGGAGGCGTCCAGGATCGGAAAGCCATGGTGCTTGAGAAAAAGGCGGATGCTGAAAGAGTCCGGAGCGTCGCGGATCGAGCCTTCGATGACAGCTTCCTGGTAGACGGCTCTGGGGACCTGGGCTCCTGCGTAGAGCTCGGCGAGCAGATGCAAGCGGTTCAGCTTGCCGAGCGCGATCAGCGGACCAGCGTCGACGAGAATGATTCGCAAGGAAGGTCAGCCGAGCTCTTCGGCCAAGGTGGCGGTGCTGAAGGGCGGCTCCAGACCTCGCGCATGAGCGTGACGGGCGAGCTCCGGGAGAGAGACTCCCGCCCGCTCCGCCGCCGCTCCGAAGGACAGACCGCCATGAGCGTAAAGATCGAGGGAGCGATCGATCTTGACCTCGCGCAGGCCTCTCTGAAGCAACTCGAGAAGGAACTCCTGCTGGAGAGTTTCGAATTCCTCCGCCATGGCGTTGGGGAGGGTGAGGGTTAGAGATTTGCCCGTCATACCTCTAGAAGTATACCCACTCCGGCACCCCCGCGATGGAATCGAGCACCACGTCCGCCGCCTGGCGCGCCCGCTCTTCGTCCTGCGGGCGGTACTTGCCGGTGCGGACGGCGATGCCCAGCATGCCGGCGGCGCGAGCTCCGGCGACGTCGGATTCGAGGTCGTCGCCCACCACGGCGATCCGCCCCGGGGGGAGGCCCAGCTCGCGGGCGGCGGCGGCGAAGAAGAGGGGGCTCGGCTTGCCGACCAGGGTCGCCGTCTTGCCGCTGGCATGCTCCAGGGCGGCGACGAACGGGCCGCCGTCGAGGCTGAGGCCCCCCTCGGTCCGCCAGTAGCGGTTGCGCTGGAGCGCCAGCAGCCCGGCGCCGTCCATGAGGTTGCGGAACGCCTGGTTGAGGAGGGGGAAGGTCCACCTCTCGCCGAGGTCGCCGACCACCACGACCTCGGGGTCGCGGTCGACGATCTCCAGGTCCGGAAACTCCTCGAAGGTGGCCGGGGCCACCAGGAGCTGCGCCCGACGCACGCCGCGGTCCCGCAGCCAGCGGGCCGCCGCGGCCGGAGCGGAGAGGATCTCCTCCGGCCGGACCGGAATCCCCATCTCCCCCAGGCGCGCGGCGAGGGCCGTGCGCGGCCGGCCGGTGGTGTTGGTGGTGAAGCGGAAGGGGAGGCCCCGGCGCCGCAGGGCCTCCAGCGCCTCGGCCGCCCCGGGGATCGCCCGGCCCTCCTGGTAGACGGTGCCGTCGAGGTCGAAGAGGAGGCCCTCGACGCGGCGATCGCGATCACCGCCGCGCCCTGGCTCGCTCATCCAGCCGCTTCCGCCACGTCCCCAGCGATCTTGGCCCGCACCTCGTCCGGCACCACGTCCGCCCGGCGCGCCCAGGTGCTCTCGGGATAGCGGGCGATGAGGTCGTCCCAGCGGCGGACCACCTCGGGGAGGCCGCGGAGCCGGTAGCCCGCTCCCGCGGCCCAGAAGAGCGCCTCGGGCGCGGCGCTCGACGCGGGGTACTCCCCGGCCGCCCCGTCGAACCAGCACAGCGCCTCCTCGAAATGTCCATGGGTCATCTCAGAGAGCCCGAGGACGAGCCGCAGCTCGGCCAGGAACTCGTCGGGAGGGAGGAATCCCACGTAGCGCCGCAGCTCGCTCCCGTGGCCATCCAGGAAGACGAGGAGCGGCGCCCACAGCACCTTGCCGCGGCCGAGCGCCTCCTTGAAGTCCGGATGGCGCTCCTTGACGTTGAGCTTGAGAGCGACGAAGCGCTCCGAGACGAAGTCAGCGACCTGCTGGTGTGGGTACGTCACGGCACCCATCTTGCGGCAGCCGAGTCACTCGGGGGTCCAGAAATAGAGGAGGAGCGGCTTGCGGGCCTCGCGCGCCTCCTCGAGAGCCGGCTGGAGCCGGTCGCGCCACTGGATCTCGGACATGGTGTTCTCCTTGGGCAGTCAGGGAAGCAATCAGGGGAGAAGCTCCGCGACGGCGATCGCGGCTTCGGGATGGGCCAGGGGGGAGACGCGGTCCGCTGCCTTCAGGAGGATCCGGGACTGGTAGACCCCGTCCTGGGGATCGCGGAAGACCTCGAGCTGCCTTCCCCCCAGCATGAGGACCCAGTACTCCGGAACCCCGGCGCGGGCGTAGAGGCTCGCCTTGCGTTCACGATCGTGGTGCAGGGAGGTCTCCGACACCTCGACCACCAGGACCGCGGAGGTCGGGTGGGACGTCAGGTGGTCGCGGGGATTGCCACGGACGATGGCGATGTCCGGCTCCGGCGCGGAATCGTCGCCCAGCGACAGGGGCATCTGCACCAGGATGTCGAAGCCGTCGGCGAAGAGGGGGCCCAGGGTCTGGCGGACCAGCCGGATGCCGACCGCGTGACGCGCGCTCTGCGGCGTCATCTCGTAGATGACCCCGTCCACCAGCTCGACCCGTTCGCCGGGCCGGAAGAACCCTTGCTCAGCCAGTCGCTCATAGTCCTCCCGCGTCCAGCGGCGGATATCGACAGCCAGGGTCGCCATGCGGACTCCTTCCAGCGGCCGGCACCCGGGAGCGCCGGCGGTTGGGGAGAAGTTTACTGCGAATCGGGGTGGGGGGCAGTAGGAGGCTCTTCAAGCAGCTCCGGGTGCTCCAGCACCGCCCTCAGCAGCGCCCGCAGGTTCCCGGCGGCGCCTCCGGCGGCGGCGAGGACCTCCTCGTGGGTGACCGGCACCTCGGAGAGACCCGCGGCCGGGTTGCTCACCATCGAGACCACCAGGCAGCGCACCCCCATATGGTGGGCGGCGAGGATCTCCAGCACGGTGGACATGCCGGTGACGTCGCCGCCCAGCATCCGCAGCATCCGCACCTCGGCGGGGGTCTCGTAGCTGGGGCCGGCCATGCCGGCGTAGACGCCCTCCGTCAGGGGGATGCCCAGGTCGCCGGCCGCTTGGAGCGCCAGCGCGCGCAGGCGGGGATCGTAGGCCGCGCCCATGTCGGGGAAGCGGACGCCCCACTCCGGCGGGAGCTGGCCGCGGAGGGGATTGAGCCCCGTCAGGTTGAGGTGGTCCTTGATCAGCACCAGGTCGCCCGGCCGGTGATGGGGCTGGAGCCCGCCGGTGGCATTGGTCATCACCAGCGCCTTGACGCCGAGCAGCGCCGCCAAGCGGACGGGGAAGACCGTCTCGTGCGCGCTGTAGCCCTGGTAGGAGTGGAGGCGCCCCTTGAAGTAGAGGACGGGCCGGCCGGGGAGCGGCTCGAACATCTCCACCACGTGCGGGTGCCCCTCGATGGCATGGCTCTCGAAGGGGAGGAGGAACTCGAGCTGGATCGGCCCGTGGGTGCGCTCCCCCAGGTCCACCGCCAGCCCCGAGCCGGAGACCAGGGCCACCTCCGGCCGTGGCCAGCCCAGCAGGTCGAAGCGCTCCACGGCGGATTTGTGCTGCTCGATGAGGGTCTCCAGGCCCGCGGAGACCTCCTCGAGCGGCCGGTGGACCAGCCCTTCCATCTCGTCGATCTCGTTCATGGGCGCGTATCCTAGCAGCGGCCGTTCTCGGATAGGCTACCGCTCCTACGGAGGAGGAGAGGGGAGTCCATGTCCGAGCTCGACGATCAGATCCAGAACCGGCGCGACAAGCGCCAGCGGCTCGCCGAGGCGGGCATCCCCGTCTATCCGAACCACTTCGAATGGGACCTGGAGCCCACGGCGGTCAAGCGGCAGCATGGCGGGAAGACCGCCGAGGAGCTGGAGGCGGCCGGACTCCACCTGCGCGTCCCCGGGCGGATCCGCTCCATCCGCCGCCAGGGCAAGCTCGTCTTCGCCGACCTCCACGACGGCAGGGAGAAGATCCAGCTCTTCGTGCGGCGGGACCGCCTGCCGGAGAAGGCTGCCCTGGTGGTGGACAACCTCGATCTCGGCGACCTGGTGGGCGCGGCCGGCGCCCTGATCCGGACCCGGACCGGCGAGCTGTCGCTGATGGTGGACGACCTGACGCTGCTCGCCAAGGCCCTGCGGCCGCTGCCGGAGAAGTGGCACGGCCTGGCCGACGTCGAGACCCGCTACCGCCAGCGCTACCTCGACCTCGCCACCAACGAGGAGTCACGGCGGGTCTTCGAGGTGCGGGCGGCGGTGGTCAAGGGGATCCGCGAGTTCCTCGACGCCCGCGGCTTCCTGGAGGTCGAGACGCCGATGATGCAGACGATCCCGGGCGGCGCTGCGGCGCGGCCCTTCAAGACCCATCACAACGCGCTCGACATCGATCTCTACCTGCGCATCGCGCCGGAGCTGTTCCTCAAGCGGCTGCTGGTGGGCGGCATCCCGCGGGTCTACGAGATCAACCGCAACTTCCGCAACGAGGGGATCTCGACCCGCCACAACCCCGAGTTCACCATGCTCGAGTTCTACTGGGCCTACGCCGACTACCGGCAGATGATGGATCTGGCCGAGGAGCTGCTCTCCGGCCTCGGCGAGCGGGCGCGGAGCCTCCTGGGCAATGAGCAGCTCTCCTGGGAAGGGAAGCCCGTCGACTTCGCCCGGCCCTGGAAGCGCCTGACCCTGCGGCAGGCGGTCGTCCACTACGCGGGGGTGGACCCCGGGCGGCTGGAGACGATGGAGTCGGTGCGCGCCGTGCTGGAGGAGAAGGGGCTGCCGGTGCCGGGCGGCGGGACCTACGGCCACCTGCTGATGGGATTGTTCGAGCACACGGTGGAGGAGCACCTCTTTGAGCCGGTCTTCATCACCGACCATCCGACGGACGTCTCGCCGCTCGCCAAGCAGCGGCCGGACGACGCCCGGTTCACCGAGCGCTTCGAGCTCTACATCGCCGGCATGGAGATCGCGAACGGCTTCAGCGAGCTCAACGATCCGGACGTCCAGGCGGAGCGCTTCCGCCAGCAGGTGGCGGCGCGGGAGGCGGGGGACGCGGACGCCGAGGGGCACCTCTACGACGCCGACTATGTGCGGGCGCTGGAGCATGGCATGCCGCCGGCGGCGGGGATCGGCGTCGGCATCGACCGGCTCACCATGCTGCTCGCCGACCGGCAGTCGATCCGCGACGTCATCCTGTTCCCGCTGATGCGCCCCGGGGCGGGGGAGAGCGAACCAGGCGCTTGAGCCGCCCCTCCCGTCTCCTGCTGCGCCGGCTCCCCTTCCCGGCGGTGATCGCCCTGCGCTACCTGCGCAGCACCCGGCGGGACGCCTTCGCGAGCTTCCTCTCAGGCGTCGCGGCCGGCGGGCTGGCGCTGGGGGTGGCGGCGATGGTCCTCGCCCTGGCGGTGATCTCGGGGTTCCAGAGCGCCCTGCGCACCGAGCTGCTCGGCCGCACGCCGCAGATCGAGGTGGAGCTGCCGCCCGGCCCTGACACGGACGCCGCGGCGGCGCGGGCTGCGGTGGAGCGGGTCGCCGGGGTGGTCTCGGCGCAGATCCAGGTGCGGGGGAGCGGCTGGCTGGTGGAGCGCGGCAAGGTGCAGCCGGTCGAGCTCGTGGGGTTCGACGGCCGGGTCCCCGGCTCCTTCCCCGGCGCGGCGGGGCGCCCGGAGGGGCTCTACGTGCCGGGCGGGCTCGCCGCCCGCTGGGGTCTCAGGGCCGGGGACGTCCTGGAGATCGTCTCGCCGCGCCCGACCCTCACCCCGATCGGCCCGCAGCCGCGGCTGCGCGGCGTGCCGCTCGCCGGCACCTACGAGGGGGCGAAGACCCAGGAGGAAAGGGAGCGGATCGCCCTGCCGCGGGCGGTCGCCGAGACCCTGCTGGGGACGGCGGACCGCCGGCTGGACGTCGAGGCCGGGGGCGTCGATGCCGCCCTGGAGGTCGCCGCCCGGCTGCCGGCGGCGCTGCCGTCGGGGAGCCGGGTGCGCACCTGGAAGGACCTCAACCGGCCGCTGCTCTTCGCCCTCCGCCTGGAGAAGCTGCTGATGTTCGTCGCCGTGTCGCTGATCGTCCTGGTGGCGTCGCTGGCGCTGGTGGCGGACCTCGCCCTGATCATCTCCAGCAAGCGGCCGGAGATCGGCATGCTCGGCACCCTGGGGGCCACCCCGGCGGCGCTGCGCCAGGCCTTCGTGCTGCTGGGCGGGCTGGTCGCCGGCTTCGGGGTGGCCGTGGGGACGGTCCTCGGGGTGGGCGGGGCCTGGACGCTCGACCATTACCGGCTGCTGCGGCTCCCCGGGCGGGTCTACTTCCTCGACTACGTCCCCTTCCAGGTGCAGCCGCAGGACCTCGTCCTGGTGCTGCTGCTGGCTCTGGCGCTGGCCCTCGCCTCCTCGCTCTATGCCGCGCAGCGGGCGGCGGCGCTCGATCCGGTGGAGGCGTTGAAGCGGTGAGCGTCGCCGTCCGCGCCCGCGGCGTCACCAAGGTCTACCAGGACGGCGTCCGCAGGGTGGCCGTGCTGAAGGGGGTGGACCTGGAGGTCGAGCCCGGCGAGCTGGTGGCGATCGTGGGTCCCTCGGGCTCGGGCAAGTCGACCCTGCTCCACCTGCTGGGCGCGCTCGACCGGCCGGACTCGGGGACGGTCGAGATCGGCGGGCGGGCGCTCGCCGGCCTCTCGGGGGCGGCCCTGGCGGCCTTCCGCAACGGCACCATCGGCTTCGTCTTCCAGTTCCACCAGCTCCTGCCCGATTTCACCGCGCTGGAGAACGTCATGCTGCCGGGGCGGATCGCCGGGCTGGAGCCGCGGCGGGTGCTGGAGCGCGCCCGCGATCTCCTGCTGGAGGTGAGGCTCGAGGAGCGGCTCGACCACTTCCCCAACCAGCTCTCCGGCGGCGAGCGGCAGCGGGTTGCCCTCTGCCGGGCGCTGGCGCTCGAGCCGCCGCTGCTGCTCGCCGACGAGCCCACCGGCAACCTCGACCCGGCGAGCGGCGAGACGGTCTTCGAGCTCCTCCTCGCCCTCCAGGCCCGCCACCGCACCACCGGCGTCCTGGTCACCCACAACCCGGAGATCGCCCGGCGGTGCACGCGCATCCTGCGGCTGGATGGCGGAGTGCTACACCCGTATTGAAAACCAGACACCGAAAAGCAGACAGGGCGGGGATGAGAGCCGGGAATTTTGCCTCTCCCCCGGGCGCTTGATCCGGTTAGGAATCGGATTGCCGGCCGCGCGCGCCCTCGGGGCTCGTGACCCTCCAGGGAGGTGGTGGCGTGCTAGAATCCGGTTGCCTGAATAAAAGACGCACCGCCGCTCTTCAGGGCACCTCGCACCCGAGATGCGATGGAGCGCGCTGAGCGTCAGGAGAGTCGAACCGATGTTTGAGAAGTACAACGAGAAGGCCCGCCGCGCTCTATTCTTCGCCCGCTACGAAGCCAGTAAGCTGGGCAGCCGGGTCATCGAGTCCGAGCACATCCTGCTGGGGATCCTGAGGGAGGGGGAGGAGACGGTCAGCGAGATCTTCCGGCGCTTCCAGGTCAAGCCGGAGGACATCCGCCGGGAGATCGAAGGCGAGCGGGTCTTCGTCGAGCGGATCTCCTCGACGGCGGAGCTGCCTCTTTCCGAAGAATCGAAAAAGATCCTGGCCTACGCTTCGCATGAGGCGGAGAGCATGCTCCATGCGACGGTCGGCTCCGAGCACCTGTTGATCGGCATCCTCCGGGTCGAGGGGTGCACCGCCATGCGCATCCTCGCCCAGCACGGATTCGACGTCTACACGGTGCGCGAGGAGGTGCTCGCCATCGCCAAGGAGCGCGAGGCCTCGCAGCAGAAGAAGGAGCTGCCGTTCCTCTCCGAGTACGGCCGCGACCTGACGGCGCTCGCCGCCGAGCAGTCCTTCGATCCCCTGATCGGCCGCGAGGAGGAGGTGGACCGCATCATCCAGATCCTCTCCCGCCGCACCAAGAACAACCCGATCCTGCTCGGCGAGCCGGGCGTCGGCAAGACGGCGATCGTCGAGGGCCTCGCCCAGCGCATCATCGAGGGGCGGGTGCCGATCTTCCTCGCCAACAAGCGGATCATGGCGCTCGACCTGTCGCTGATCGTCGCCGGCACCAAGTACCGCGGCCAGTTCGAGGAGCGCTTGAAGGGGATCCTCAAGGAGCTCAAGGACAGCAGGGAGCTGATCGTCTTCATCGACGAGATCCACTCGCTGATCGGCGCCGGCTCGGCCGAGGGGTCGCTCGACGCGGCCAACATCCTGAAGCCGGCGCTGTCGCGCGGCGAGATCTCCTGCATCGGCGCGACGACGCTCAAGGAGTACCGCAAGTACATCGAGAAGGACCGCTCGCTGCTGCGGCGGTTCCAGGCGATCCAGGTCAACCCGCCGACGCCGGAGCAGACGCAGCAGATCCTCGAGGGGGTCAAGGACCGTTACGAGTCGTTCCACAAGGTGCGCTATCGCCCCGAGGCGCTGCGCACGGCGATCTACCAGTCGAGCCGGTACATCCCGGACCGCCACCTGCCGGACAAGGCGATCGACGTGCTCGACGAGGCGGGCGCGCGGGTCAAGCTGCGCCGGGTGCGCGACACCCAGAACCTGCGGCGGCTCGAGCAGGAGATCCGCCAGGTGGTCAAGGAGATGAAGGTCGCCATCTCCGACAAGGACTTCGAGCGGGCCGTCTACCTGCGCGAGCGGGAGATCGAGCTGCGCGAGGACCTCGAGCGGATGAGTGTGGCGACCGACGAGACCGGCGTGCTCGAGGTGACCCGGCACGACATCGAGGAGGTGATCTCCTCCTGGACGGGCATCCCGGTGGCGGCGCTGCAGAGCGAGGAGGCCGAGCGGCTGCTCAAGATGGAGGAGATCCTCAAGCGGCGCGTGGTTGGCCAGGAGCGCTCGATCAGCGCCATCAGCCGGGCGATCCGCCGCTCGCGCCTGGGGGTCTCCAACCCGCAGCGGCCGATGGGCTCGTTCATCTTCCTGGGCCCCTCGGGGGTCGGCAAGACCGAGGTCGCCCGCCAGCTCTGCGATTTCCTCTTCGGCAACCAGCGGGCGATGATCCGGTTCGACATGAGCGAGTACATGGAGAAGCACGCCATCTCCAAGCTCATCGGCTCGCCTCCGGGCTACGTCGGGCACGAGGAGGGGGGCCAGCTCACCGAGCGGGTGCGCCGCGCCCCCTACTCGCTGATCCTGTTCGACGAGATCGAGAAGGCGCACCCCGATGTGGCGAACCTGCTGCTCCAGATCCTGGAGGACGGCCAGCTCACCGACGCTTACGGCAACATGGTCGACTTCCGCAACACCCTGGTGCTGATGACCTCCAACATCGGCAGCAAGCTGGTGCTGCGCGGCGGCCGGATGGGCTTCGGCGAGGGGGGCGAGGACGCCAGCTTCCAGCGCATCGAGGAGGAGATCCTCGCCGAGCTGCGGCGCACGTTCAGCCCGGAGTTCATCAACCGCATCGACGAGGTGATCGTCTTCAATCCGCTGGGCGACCGGGATCTGCGGTCGATCGTGGACATCCTGCTCGAGGATGTGAACAATACGCTGTCCGAGCGGAACCTGCGCCTGGAGGTTTCGGACCGCGCCAAGGAGTGGCTGCTGTCGAAGGCGGACATCGAGCCCTCGACGGGAGCCCGCCCGCTGCGGCGCACCATTCAACGCCACATTCAGGACAATATTTCGGAGATCCTCATCAACCAGCACGGCGAGGCGATCGAGCGGATCGAAGTGGATCTGGAGGGCGGCGAGCTGACGTTCCATGCCGGCGCCCAGGAGATCGTCATTCCCCGACGCTGATCCGCCGGCCGGCGGGGCTTCCAGCCAGTAGAGGGCCGTTACACCCCCGGTGGCTACAGAGCCGCCGGGTCAGGAAAGGACGAGAATGAATGCCTGATCTCATCGTGGGCCGGCGCAAGCCGCGCCGGTGGAGGACCGCGCGCCGTCTGATGGCGGCGTCGTTGCTTCCTATGCTGGTCTCCGGCGGCCTCTCCGCCCACGCGCAGACCCCTACAACGTCTTCCTCTCCCCGGCCGCCGTCTCCCCAGCCGCCCTTCCCGCAGCCGCCGGGGGTCAATGGCCGCGCCATCGAGGCGATCGAGTTCAAGGGGCTCAAGGCGCTGTCGGAAGAGACGCTGCGCTTCTACCTCGGGATCGCGCCCGGCCAGCCGCTCGACGAGGACGCGCTCAACAAGAACATCAAGAAGCTCTGGGACCGCAACCTGGTGGACGACGTCCAGGTGGAGAGCGTCCCCACGGCCGCCGGCGTCCGCCTGGTGATCACCGTGGCGGAGCGCCCGGTCCTGCGCTCGATCGACTACCAGGGGATCAAGCGGATCTCGAAGACCGACCTCCAGGACAAGCTCACCACGCAGCGCGTCCGCGTCCACGAGGGGGAGCCGCTGTCGCTCGGCGAGCTGCAGCGGGTGAAGGCGACGATCGAGGACATGTACGGCGAGAAGGGCTACCGCTTCGCCACCGCGCAGTACACCGTCACCGACGTCGGCCCCAACGAGAAGAAGGTGGTCTTCACGGTGGACGAGGGGGACCGCGTCCGCATCTCGGACATCGAGTTCGAGGGCAACACGGTGTTCAACGACACCCGCCTGCGCCTGACGATGCGCAACACCAAGGAGAGCGCCTTCATCTCGCGCATCGCCAAGAAGGACCTCTACGATCCGGCGAAGCTGCAGGAGGATCTCGACAAGGTCCGCGAGCTCTACCGCGGCATCGGCTACAAGAACGTCGTCATCGGCGATCCGAAGATCGAGGTGCGGGCGATGAACGCCGCCAGCAGGAACCCCCGGGACCAGCAGCGCCGGATGTTCATCACCATCCCGCTCGAGGAGGGGGAGCGCTGGAAGTTCGGCCAGGTGACGATCGAGGGCAACAAGATCTACCCCAGCCAGACGCTGCTCAAGGTGTTCGCGCACCAGACGGGCGGCTGGCTGCGCTCCAAGACCATCGACGACGGGATCAAGCAGATCTCGGACGCCTACCACAACACCGGCTACATCTTCGCCCGCATCGATCCGGAGCTCGTCGAGCGCGAGGGGCGGGTCGCCGACGTGGTCGTCCACGTCAACGAGGGGGAGCAGTTCAAGGTCGGCCGCATCGAGTTCCAGGGCAACGACCGGACCAAGGACAAGGTGCTGCGCCGCGAGCTGCGGATCTACGAGGGCGGCCTGGTCAACGTGACGGCGATCCGCAACAGCGTCACCAAGGTCAACCAGCTCGGCTACTTCAAGCTCGCCGAGGAGAATCCGGTCGACATCGACACCGACACGGAGAAGAAGAAGGTCAATCTCCTGTTCAAGGGGGCGGAGTCGGACCGCACCGAGCTGCAGTTCGGCGGCGGCTGGAGCGAGCTCGACAGCTTCTTCGGCCAGTTCTCGATCAGCACCAAGAACTTCCTCGGCCGCGGCGAGCAGGTCGGCGTCTCGATCCAGACGGGGAAGATCAACAACTACTACGACCTGTCCTACTCGATCCCCTGGTTCCTCGACCGGCCGCAGAGCGTCGGCATCCGGGCCTACAAGCAGAACTTCGACTACAACCTGAGCTCGAACCTGGACCGCTACCTGCGCGACAGCAAGGGAGCGGTGCTGACCTACGGGCGGAACTTCCAGCTCTTCCAGTCGGCGAGCATCAGCTACAACTTCTCGAAGTACGACGACCAGACCCAGGTGATCGTGCCGCCTCTCCTGCCGGGCCAGACGCCGCCGCCGGCCGGCCAGCCGCAGCCGGGCCAGACGGTGACCAACCACATCCGGCTGAACAATTCGTCATTGCGGCCGGCCTACGTCTTCGACAGCCGGGACAACCCGTTCGAAACCGTCCAGGGGAAGAAGGTTTCGCTCGCCGTGGAGTACGCGGGCGGCCTGCTGGGCGGCAATAACCACTTCGTGCGGCCCGAAGCCTCCTTCACCCTGTTCCAGCCGTTTACCGAGTATCCGGTCCGGACGATCTTCGCCATCAACGCCGAGGGCGGGCTGATCCACAAGCTCGGCGGGGAAGAGATCCCGATCCTGGAGCGTTTCTACCTGGGGGGCGAGAACAGCATCCGCGGCCACCGTTACCGGTCCATCTTCCTGCGCGACAACAAGGGAAATCCCATCCGTGACTCGACCGGGATCATCCTCGGCGGCGACAAGTACGCGCAATTCAATTTGGAGTACCATTTCCTGTTGGGCGGGCCGTTCCGCGTCCTGCTGTTCACCGACGCCGGCAACGTCTACGGCGAGGGCGGCCAGTCGTTCAGTCTCTCGAACCTGCGCTATACCGCGGGTGTGGAGCTGCGGGTCCTCCTGCCGGTCTTCGGCGCGCCGCTGCGGTTCATCTACGCCAAGAACCTCAAGGCGCTGCCCCAGGACAGCTTCGAGAGCTTCCAGTTCAGTATCGGCACCAGCTTCTGAGCGGTGTCTTCAGCAAAGCAAGGAGAAAGAGATCATGCCGTTTTCCAGCCACGTTCTGTCCCGTGCCGCCGCGGCCGGGCTCCTCGGGCTCGCCCTGGCGGGGCCGATGGCCGCGCAGCCGGCCCGGCCGGCCGGCGCCCCGGCGCAAGGCACCATCCGTATCGCGGTGATCGACACCGAAAAGATCCTGCTGTCGTCCACGGCCGGCAAGAAGGCCATGGCGGACCTCAAGAAGCTCCAGGACCAGAGAGAGAACGATCTGCGGGCCAAGGCCCAGGAGCTGAAGGATCTGCAGGCCAAGATCACCGACGGCCGGCTGTCGCTCGCCCAGGACAAGCTCGCCGACCTCTCCAAGCAGCTCGAGGAGAAGGACATCCTCCTGCGCCGCGCGCAGGACGACGCCAACCGCGAGCTCACCAAGAAGCGCGACGACATGCTGGCGGCGATCGACGAGCGCGTCATGCCGGTGATCAATCAGGTCGGCAAGGAGCTCGGCTACACGCTGATCTTCCGCAAATTCGAGAGCGGCCTGATCTACGCGGACGAGGCGGTGGACATCACCGGCGTCGTCGTCCAGCGCCTGGACACCGCCGCCCAGGGCAAATAGCGGCGTGGTCTACCGGCTCGCCGAGCTCGCCGGGCTGGTCGGCGGCCGGGTCGAAGGGAATCCGGAGCGGGTCGTCGAGGCGATCCGCTCCCTGGAAACCGCGGGTCCCCGCGACCTCTCGTTCCTGAAAGACCCCCGCTATCGTGGACAGGCGGCGGCGAGCGCCGCCGGCGCCCTGCTGGTGGGACCCTCCCTGGCGGACGCGGCCGCCCTGGGCCGGGATCTGCTCGTCGCCGACGATCCATCCTACGCGCTGGCGCGCCTGCTCGCCGTATTGCACCCCGAGGAGCGCCGGGAACCGGGGGTTCACCCCACCGCCATCCTGGAGCCCGGCTGCGCGGTCGACCGCCAGGCCCACGTCGGCCCCTACGCCGTGATCGGCGCCGGGAGCCGGATCGGCGCCGGGGCGGCCGTCCTCGCCTTCGTCGCCGTCGGCCGCGGCTGCGTGGTGGAGGAGGGGGCGGTGCTGCACCCTCACGCCGTGCTGTACGACGGCACCGAGGTGGGAGCCCGGACCATCGTCCACGCCGGCGTGGTGCTGGGCGCCGACGGCTTTGGCTACGCGACCCACGGGGGTGCCCATCACAAGGTGCCGCAGGTCGGCCGGGTGGTCCTCGAAAGCGACGTCGAGGTGGGGGCCAACAGCACGATCGACCGCGCGGCGCTCGGCGAGACCCGGATCGGCGCCGGCACCAAGATCGACAATCTCGTCCAGATCGGGCACAACGTGCGGGTCGGCCGGCACTGTATCCTTTGCGGCCAGGCGGGCATCGCCGGGAGCGCCCGGCTGGGCGACGGCGTGGTGCTGGCGGGGCAGTCGGGGGTGTCGGGGCACATCGAGCTCGGGGACGGCGTCCAGGTGGCCGCCAAGTCGGCGGCCCTGTCCTCCCTCCCGGCCGGGTCGGTGGTGGCCGGCATCCCCGCGGTCGAGATGCGGAAGTGGCGGCGCCAGACGGTCCTGCTGGCGCGCCTGGAGGAGATGAGCCGGCGCGTGCGGGCTCTCGAAAAGCAGCTTGTCGGGCTCCCGAGCCCGCCCAAGCGAGGAGACTTGAGTTGAGCGAGCCGACGACCCTCCCACCGGCAGGCAAGTGGGACATCGAGTGGATTCTCTCGGTGCTGCCCCACCGCTATCCGATCCTGCTGGTCGACCGGGTGCTGGAGATGGAGCCCGGCAAGCGGATCGTGGCGATCAAGAACGTCACCATCAACGAGCCGGTCTTCCAGGGCCACTTCCCCGGCCGGCCGGTGCTGCCCGGGGTGCTGATGATCGAGGGCATGGCGCAGGCCGGCGGCCTGCTGCTGCTGAGCGACATCCCCAACCGCGAGAACAAGCTGCTCTTCTTCGCCTCGATCGAGCAGGCGAAGTTCCGGCGGCCGGTGGTTCCCGGCGACCAGATCCGTTACGAGATCGAGGTGCTGCGGCTGCGCAGCACCTACTGCAAGCTCGCCGGCAAGGTCCTGGTGGACGGCCAGCTCGCCGCCGAGGCGGTGCTCTCCTCGGCGATGGTGGACCGCTGATGGCGCTGATCCATCCGCTGGCGGCCGTGGACCCGCAGGCCCGGCTGGGCGAGGGGGTCCGGGTCGGTCCGTTCGCGGTGATCGGTCCCGGGGTCGAGATCGGCGACGGCACCGAGGTCGGAGCGGGCGCCCAGATCCAGGGGCCCACCCGGATCGGCCGGGAGAACCGCATCTACCCCAGCGCCGCCATCGGCTTCGACCCCCAGGACCTCAAGTTCCAGGGCGAGGAGGTCTGGCTGGAGATCGGCGACCGCAACCAGTTTCGGGAGTTCTGCACGGTCCACCGCGGCACGGCCAAAGGGGGCGGCGTCACCCGGGTGGGGAGCGACAGCCTGTTCATGGCCTACACCCACATCGGCCACGACTGCCAGGTGGGGAGCCGCATCGTCTTCGCCAACAACGCTACCCTGGCGGGGCACGTCGAGGTCCACGACGACGCCAACGTGAGCGCCTTCACCTCCGTGCACCAGTTCTGCCGGGTGGGGCGCCACGCCTACCTCGGCGGCTACACGGTGGCCACCATGGACACCCTGCCGTTCGTCAAGACGGTGGGGCAGAAGCCGGCCTGCTACGGCCTGAACTCGATCGGCCTCAAGCGCAAGGGGGTGGCAGCCGAGTCGATCCGCCGGCTGGAGGCCGCGTACCGCATCCTGGTCCGCTCGCGCCTGGCGACTTCCAAGGCGCTGGAGCAGATCCGCGCCGAGCTCGCGGGCGATCCGGAGGTCGACTACCTGCTGGCCTTCGTCGAGAGCTCCCAGCGGGGGGTCCACAAATCGCCGCCCCGCGGTGGCGGCCGGGGGGGAGGGGAGCCTGAGTAGTCCATCCTCCTCTTCCCTGCGGATCGGCGTCTTCGGCACCGGCGCCATGGGGCGCAACCACGTCCGCCTGCTCTCCGCGCTCCCCGGCGCCGAGCTGGTCGGGGTCTACGACCCGCGGCCGGAGGCCGCCGAGGCGGCCGCCCGGGACCACGGCGCGCGCGTCTTCCCCCGCCTGGAGGACCTGGCCGGGGAGATCGAGGCGGCGGTGGTGGCCGCGCCCACGGTGGCGCACGCCGAAATGGGGTGCGCGCTGCTCGACCGCGGGCTCCACGTGCTGGTCGAGAAGCCCCTCGCGGCGAGCCTCGAGGAGGCCGACCGGCTGCTGGCCAGCGCCAGCGCCGGCGGCCGGGTGCTCGCCGTCGGGCACATCGAGTTTTTCAACCCGGCGGTCCAGGCGCTGCTCGCGGTCGGTTCGCCGCCGCGGTTCGTCGAGGTGCAGCGGCTGGGGGTCTTCTCCCCCCGCAGCCTCGACGTGGACGTGATCCTCGACCTGATGATCCACGACCTGCAGATCCTGCACGCCCTCGATCCCAGCCCGGTCGCCGAGATCCGCGCCACCGGCATCGCCGTGCTCTCCTCGCGCATCGACATCGCCAACGTCCGGGTCGAGCTCGCCTCGGGCGCGGTCGCCAACCTGACGGCGTCGCGGGTCTCCTCCGAGCGGACGCGCAAGCTGCGGGTCTTCCTGCCCAACCGCTACTACTCGCTCGACTACCAGGCGCAGGAGATCAAGGGGTACCGGCTGGAGGGGGAGGGGGAGGCGCGCCGCATCCTGCCCGACGACCTCGCCGTCGAGCGGGCCGAGCCGCTGCGGCGGGAGCTCGAGGCCTTCCTCGCCGCCTGCCGGGGGGAGCCGGCGCCGTGGGTGGACGGGGCCCAGGGTCGCCGCGCCCTCGCCACGGCACTAGAAGTGGTGGAGGCGATCCGCCGTCTCTGAGGCCTGCTAGACTCTGCCGGCTCCCACGGGCCGGACAACCCTTGAGACTTCCTTTCGAAGGAGAGTTTTCTGATGAGTGACATCCGCATCGGTGTGATCGGTGGCAGCGGCCTGTACGGGATGGAGGGGATGACGGTCCGCGAGGAGCGCCGGATCGAGACGCCGTTCGGCGATCCCTCGGACGCCTACGTGATCGGCGAGCTGGACGGCCGGCTGGTGGCCTTCCTGCCCCGCCACGGCCGCGGGCACCGCCTGCTGCCCACCGAGCTCAACTACCGCGCCAACATCTACGGCTTCAAGGTGCTGGGGGTGGAGCAGATCGTCTCGGTCTCCGCGGTGGGCTCGCTGAAGATCGAGTACAAGCCGACCGACATCGTCGTCCCCGACCAGTTCTTCGACCGCACCCGCCACCGGCCCGACACCTTCTTCGGCAACGGCCTGGTGGCCCACGTCTCGATGGCGAAGCCGATCTGCCCGCGGCTGATCGACGTCGCGGTGGACGCCGCCCGCGCCGCCGGCGCCACCGTCCACCGGGGCGGCACCTACGTCTGCATGGAGGGGCCGCAGTTCTCGACCCGGGCGGAGTCCGAGGTCTACCGCCAGTGGGGGGCGGACATCATCGGCATGACCAACCTCCAGGAGGCGAAGCTCGCCCGCGAGGCGGAGATCTGCTACGTCTCGCTGTCGATGGTCACCGACTACGACTGCTGGCACGAGACGGAAGAGGCGGTCTCCGGCGAGGCGGTGATGATCGTCATCGGCCAGAACGTCAAGATGTCCCAGGAGGTGGTGCGCCAGATGCTCCAGCGGGTTGGCGAGGAACACTCGCGCGACTGCGTCTGCGCCGAGGCGCTCAAGTATTCGCTGATCACCGAGCGTTCGATGATCCCGGCCGAGACCCGCGAGGCGCTGGCGCCGATCATCGGCAAGTACATCAAGGCCTGAATGACGCGCATCCTGATCACCAACGACGACGGCATCTCCTCGCCGGGGATCCGCCGTCTCGCCTCCGCCCTGAGCGCGATGGCGGAGGTCGTGGTGGTGGCGCCGGACCGGGAGCAGAGCGCGACCGGCCACGCTCTCACCCTGTCGCGGCCGCTGCGCATGCAGAAGGTGGAGGAGAGCTGGTACGCGGTCGACGGCACGCCGACCGACTGCGTCAACCTGGGGGTGCTGGCGCTGCTCAAGGACGATCCGCCCGACCTGGTCTGCTCGGGGATCAACTTCGGCCTCAACCTGGGGGACGACGTGACCTACTCGGGCACGGTGAGCGCGACCTTCGAGGGGACGCTCCTCGGCATCCCGTCGGTCGCCTTCAGCCAGGAGGTGGGGGAGGGGTTCTCCTTCGACGCCGCGGCCGACTTCGCCCGCCGGCTGGTCGAGGTGCTGCTGACCGAGGAGCTCCCCGCGACCTGCTGCTCAACGTCAACGTGCCGGCGGGACCGATCCAGGGGATCCGCTTCACCCGGCTGGGGCGGCGGATCTACAAGCAGTCGGTGATCGAGAAGCTGGACCCGCGGGGGCGCAAGTACTACTGGATCGCCGGCACTCCGCAATGGGAGAACGCGAGCGGCACCGACTTCGAGGCCATCTCGATGGGCTTCATCTCGGTGACCCCGCTGCACCTGGATCTCACCTACTACCCGGGGCTCGAGAGCGTCACCTCGCTGAAGGACAAGCTCTCGTCGCTCGCCTTCCCCGTCGATCCGGCCGATCCAGCCGTTCGCGCTGTGCCAGAGGATTGATGAGCGATCGATGAGCGACTACGCCGTCCAGCGCGAGCGGATGGTCCGCGACCTGATCGCCGCCCGCGGGGTGCGCGACGAGCGGGTGCTGGCGGCGTTGCGCAAGACCCCGCGCCACTTGTTCGTCAAGGACCACCTGCGCACCCAGGCGTACGGCGACCATGCGCTGCCGATCGGCTCGGCGCAGACGATCTCCCAGCCCTATATCGTGGCGCGCATGACGGAGCTGCTCGAGGTGGGGCCCGAGCACTCGGTGCTGGAGATCGGCACCGGCTCGGGGTACCAGACGGCGGTCCTCGCCCTGCTCGCCCGGCGGGTCTACAGCCTCGAGCGGGTGCCGGAGCTGGCGCAGGCCGCCATCCCGCGCATGCGGCAGCTCGGCTTCGACAACGTCAAGATCCAGGTGTTCGACGGCACCGTGGGATGGAGCGAGTGGGCCCCCTACGACCGCATCCTGGTCACCGCCGGAGCGCCGAAGGTGCCGGAGCCCCTGCTCGGACAGCTCGCGCCGGGGGGGACCCTGCTGATCCCGGAGGGGCAGCTCAACCTCCAGAAGCTGGTGCTCTACCGCAAGTCGCCGCGCGGCGAGATCCGGCGCAAGGAGGGGGAGGACGTCGCCTTCGTGCCGCTGCTCGGCCGGCACGGCTGGAAGCCGCAGAAGTGAGCGACCGCCAGGCCTTTCGCTTCCGGGTGAGCGGCCGGGTGCAGGGGGTGGGCTTCCGCTGGTTCACCCGCGAGGCGGGGCGGGAGCTGGGCCTCGCGGGCCGGGTGCGCAACCTGCCGGACGGCCGGGTCGAGGTCGCGGCGGTGGGCGGGCGCGAGCGGCTCGAGGCCTTCCGGGAGCGGCTGCGCCAGGGGCCGCCGGGCGCTCGGGTGACCGGGATCGAGGAGGAGGAGATACCCTCCGTCCCCGAGTGGGACGGATTCGTCATCGATCGTTAGCAGAGGAGACAAGACCATGGACGACCTGAAGTCGCACGTTCGCCAGATCCCGGATTTCCCCAAGCCGGGGATCCTGTTCTACGACATCACGACGCTGCTGCAGAACCCGCTCGCCCTGCGGATGACCGTCGACCGCTTCGTCTGGCTGTTCGCCGAGCGGCACATCGACAAGGTGATCGGCATCGAGTCGCGCGGGTTCATGTTCGCTCCCATCGTGGCCTACAACCTGAATGCCGGCTTCGTGCCCGTGCGCAAGCCCGGCAAGCTCCCGGCCGAGAGGGTGCGCGAGACCTACGACCTCGAGTACGGCACCGACACGCTGGAGATGCACCGCGACGCCATCCTGCCCGGCGAGCACGTGCTGATCGTCGACGACGTGGTCGCCACCGGCGGCACCGCCGCGGCCACCGCCCGGATGGTCGAGTCCCTCGGCGGCACCGTGACTGGCTTCGGCTTCATCATCGAGCTCACCTTCCTCGACGGCCGCAAGAAGCTGGGAGAACCGTGACGTAGCCTCGCTGATCCGGTATTGATGACCTCCCAGGGCCCCTTCGGCCCTGGGGTATACTGCGCTGGCCTGCGGCTGTAGCTCAGGTGGAAAGAGCAGGAGTTTCCTAAACTCTTGGTCGGGGGTTCGAGTCCTCCCAGCCGCACCACCTTTTCCCCGGCGGGCTCCGCGGCTCAGAACAGCCCGACCACCTTGCCGTCCGCGTCGAGATCGATGGCGTGGGCGGAGGGGACCTTGGGCAGCCCCGGCATGGTGAGGATGTCGCCGCAGATCATCACCACGAACTCGGCGCCCGCCGACAGGCGCACCTCGCGCACGTTGACGGTGTGCCCCTCGGGGGCCCCACGCAGGGCCGGGTCGGTGGAGAAGGAGTACTGGGTCTTCGCCACGCAGACGGGGTAGTGCCCGTAGCCGTCGTTCTGCAGCCGGGCGATCTGCTCCCGCACCTTCCCCTCCGCGGTCACCTGCGACGCCCGGTAGACCTTCCTGGCGATCTTCTCCATCTTCTCCCAGAGCGTGTCGCCATCCTCGTAGACGAACTGGATGCTCGGCTCCCGCTCGCAGAGCCCGACCACGGCCCGGGCCAGGTCCTCGGCCCCCCGCCCCCCCTCGGCCCAGTGCGCGGCCGGCACCGCGGTCACGTTCAGCCGCGCCAGCCGCGACCGGATCAGCTCGACCTCCTCCTCGGTGTCGGAGGAGAAGCGGTTGATCGCCACCACGCAGGGGATCCCGTAGTGCTGCTGCACGTTCTCGACGTGCCGCTCGAGGTTGGCGAGCCCCCTCTCCAGGGCCTCCGGGTCGGGCTGGGTCAGGGCCTTGAGATCCACCCCGCCGTGGTACTTGAGCGCCCGGACGGTGGCCACGACCACCGCCGCGGAGGGGCGCAGCCCCGCCTTGCGGCACTTGATGTCGACGAACTTCTCGGCCCCCAGGTCGGCGCCGAAGCCGGCCTCGGTGACCACGTAGTCGGCGAGCTTGAGCGCAGACCGCGTGGCGATCACCGAATTGCAGCCGTGCGCGATGTTGGCGAACGGCCCGCCATGGACGAAGGCGGGGTTGTTCTCCAGCGTCTGCACCAGGTTCGGCTGGATGGCGTCCTTGAGCAGGACGGCCATCGCCCCATGGGCCTTGAGGTCGCTCGCGCGCACCGGCTTGCGGTCGCGGGTCTGGCCCACGATGATGTTGCCCAGGCGTTCCTTGAGGTCGGCGAGCGAGGTGGCGAGGCAGAAGATCGCCATCACCTCGGAGGCGACCACGATGTCGAAGCCGTCCTGGCGCGGATAGCCGTTGCCGACCCCGCCGAGGCTCGCCACGATCTCGCGCAGCGCCCGGTCGTTCATGTCCATGACCCGCCGCCAGGAGATCCGCCGGACGTCGACGCCGAGCTCGTTGCCGTGATGGATGTGGTTGTCCAGCAACGCCGCCAGCAGGTTGTTGGCGAGGGCGATGGCGTTGAAGTCGCCGGTGAAGTGGAGGTTGATGTCCTCCATCGGGACCACCTGCGCGTAGCCGCCGCCGGCCGCCCCGCCCTTCATGCCGAACACCGGTCCGAGCGACGGCTCGCGCAAGCAGATCATCGCCCGCTTGCCGATCCGGTTCAGGGCGTCGCCGAGCCCGACGGTGGTCGTGGTCTTGCCCTCGCCGGCCGGCGTCGGGGTCATCGCCGTCACCAGGATCAGCTTGCCGTCGGGCCGGCCGCCCAGGCTGTCGAGATAGCCGAGCGACACCTTGGCCTTGGTGCGGCCGTAGGGCTCGAGATGCTCCTCGGGGATCCCCAACCTCTCCTGCGCGATCCTGGAGATGGGCTCCAGCTTCGCCCGCTGCGCGATTTCGATGTCCGACGGCATGCCCGGCTCTCCTTCTGGTCCGCTGCTGCTTTGTTTGGACGACTGCGGCGGGCCATCTTATACTGGCCGGAGCGTGGACTGGGACCTGGGGTCCCGGTCTGATATCATGCCGCCTTCGTAGAACGGCGTCGGGAGGCGGAGCCGCCCCTGTCAGTCCTCCAACGGGCCCGATCCCGTGCCCGTCCCCTGGAGAGAACCTTTCCCGGAGTTTTGTCTGATGAACGAGCGTCTGACCCGTAAAGAGATCAAGCGCGACGAGCTCGCCGACGCCGTCGGCCGCAGCGTCGAGTTCGCCGGGAGCCACGTCCGGAGCATCGCCTACGCCGTGGGCGGAGTCCTCCTGATCGCCCTGCTGGCGGTGGCGATCAACTTCTATCGTCATCACCGCCAGGAGCAGGCCAGCCAGGCCCTCGCCCAGGCGACGAAGGTCTACCAGGCCCCGGTCACCGCGGCCGGCGCCAAGCCTGCCGACCCCGACCAGCCGAGCTTCCCCACGGACGAGGCGCGCCGGGCGCGGGCCAAGGAGCTGCTGCAGAAGGTCCACGACGACTACGGCTCGACCGCCGCCGGCGGCGTGGCCGGCCTCTATCTCGCCCAGATGGCCGCCGACGCCGGGAAGCTCGACGACGCCCGCAAGCTGTGGAGCGACTTCGTCGACGACCACAAGGGGACCATGCTGGCCGCCGAGGCCCGCCTCAACCTGCTGGCGCTCGACCGCAAGCAGGGCAAGGGCGAGGAGGTGGTCAAGCAGTTGCGGACCATGCTGGAGAAGGGGGACGCGCCGCTGCCGCAGGACGTGATCCTGCACGAGCTCGGCTTGACCCTGGAGCAGCTCCACCGGCCCCAGGAGGCCATCCAGTCCTACCAGCGGATCCTCGACGAGTTCCCGCAGTCCCCCCTGCGCTCGGACGCCCAGCAGAAGGTGGCCGCGCTCGATCCGACGCGCGCTCCGGCGGCCGGCGCCTCGCCGCTGGGCGGCATGCCCGGCTTCCCGGGCTGACCTCTCCGCCGCCGCTCAGTCACCCCAGCCACCCAAACACCCTCGATGGTCCTCCCGTACCGCATCCTGGAGCGCAAGCGCGCCGGGATGCGGCTCCGCCGTGAGGAGATCCAGGCGGTGGCGGGCGGCGCCACCGACGGCTCCTGGAGCGAGGGGCAGCTCGCGGCCTTCCTGATGGCGGCCGCCATCCGCGGGCTGGACCTGGAGGAGACCCGCGCGCTGACCCTCGCCATGCGCGACTCGGGGGAGCGCTGGGACCTCGGGGCCGAGGTGCCGCGCCTCTGCGACAAGCACTCGACGGGCGGCGTCGGCGACAAGGTGTCGCTGGTGATCGCGCCGCTGCTGGCGAGCTGCGGCCTCCCCGTCTTCATGCTCGCCGGCCGCGGCCTCGGCCACACGGGCGGCACGATCGACAAGCTGGAGAGCATCCCGGGGATGGACCTCGGGCTCGACCGCTCCCGCTGCCTCGACCTCCTCGCCCGCTGCCGGATGGCGATCGGCGTGGCGACCGCCGTGGTTGCCCCCGCCGACTGCCGCCTCTACGCCCTGCGCGACGTGACCGCCACGGTCGATTCCATTCCCCTGGTCGTCGCCAGCATCCTGTCGAAGAAGCTCGCCACCGGTCCGGCCGCCGTGGTCTTCGACGTCAAGACGGGCAACGGCGCCTTCTTCCCCGAACTCGACCGCTCGCTCGAGCTGGCGCGCGGCCTCGCCGAGACCTGCCGCGCTCTCGGCACGGCGGCCTCCTGCCTGGTGACCGACATGAGCCAGCCGCTCGGCCGCTGGGCGGGTCACGCCGCCGAGGTCCGCGAGTCGCTCGACGCCCTGGCTGGAGAGGGGCCGGCGGACCTGATGGAGGTCACCTTCGCCCTCGCCGAGGAGGTGGCGCGCCTCGCCGGCCACCCCCTGAGCCGCCCGGAGATGGCGGCGGCGATCGCCTCCGGTCGCGCCCGCGAGGCCTTCGAGCGCTGGGCCGCCCTCCAGGGAGCGGACCCGGCCTGGCTGCGTTCGCCGAGCTTCGCTCTCGCCCCGGTCGAGCGGCCGCTCCTCGCCGCGCGCTCCGGCCGGCTCGCCGCGGTGGACCTGCGCCAGCTCGGGCTGCTGCTGGTGGAGGCCGGCGGCGGCCGGGCCCGCCCGGACGACGCCGTGGACTTCGGGGTCTCGCTCGAGACCCGGGTCCGGCTCGGGGCGGCGGTGGAGGCGGGGGAGGAGCTGGCCCGGGTCTACCTGCGCCGCGAGGACGAGCGCCTGGCGGACTCCTTCGCCGCCTGCTTCACGGTCGGTGACACTGGGGAAGCGCCGCCCCTGATCGCGGGCCGGGTCGGCTGATATCATCCCCGGCCATGAAGGCCGCCATCCTCGCCATCGGTTCGGAGCTGCTCGGCACCGACCGGCTGGACACCAACTCGCTGCTGCTGACCGGCCTTCTTGAGCGCTACGGCGCCGAGCTGCGGCGCAAGGTGGTAATCGGCGATTCCGAAGGCGAGATCGCCGCCGAGCTGCGCTCCCTGCTCCCCCACATGGATCTCATCCTGGTGACCGGCGGCCTCGGCCCCACGGCGGACGACGTGACCCGCGAGGCGGTCGCCGCGGCCGTCGGCCGCCCTCTCCGGCTCGACGATGGAGCGCTCGCGGCGCTGGAGAGCCGGTTCCGGTCCATGGGCTGGCCGATGCCCGAGGTCAACCGCCGCCAGGCCTGGGTGGTGGAAGGGGCGGAGGTCCTCCCCAACGACCGCGGCACGGCGCCGGGCCTGCGCGTCGAGAGCGGCGGCTGCACCCTGTTCCTGTTCCCCGGCGTCCCCACTGAGATGGAGGGCCTGATGGCCTCCGCCCTGGAGCCCTGGCTGGCCCGCCGCTCCGGCGGCGTCGCCCGGGAGACGGCGGTGCTCAAGATCGCCGGCCTCCCCGAGTCGGTGGTCGAGGAGCGGATCGCGCCGGCCTATGAGGAGTTCGGCCGCGAGGCGATCACCATCCTGGCCAACGTCGGCGAGATCCGTCTCCAGGCGACCGCGGCGGGCCCCGGGCCCGAGCGCCGGGTTCGCCTCCGGGCCATGGTGGATCGCCTGGCGGAGCTCGCCGGGGACGCCGTGTTCACCACCCGCGAGGAGGACACCCTGGAGAGCGTCGTCGGCGGCCTGCTGCGCGCCGCCGGGGCCACCCTGACCGCGGCCGAATCGTGCACCGGCGGTCTCTTCTCGCAGCGGATCACGGCGGTCCCCGGGAGCAGCGACTATTTCCTGGGCGCCGCCGTCACCTACAGCAACGAGCTGAAGACCCGGCTGGTGGGCGTGCCGCCGGAGATGATCGCCGCGCACGGCGCCGTCTCCGAGCCGGTGGCGCGGGCGATGGCCGAAGGGGTCCGCCGGGCGCTGGGCGGCGACTGGGGGGTGGGGATCACCGGCGTCGCCGGGCCGGGGGGCGGCAGCGCGGAGAAGCCGGTGGGCACCGTGCACCTCGCCGTGGCCGGACCCCGCGACGGCGAGGTGGAGCACCGCAAGCTGCGCCTGCCGGGGGACCGCGACCGGGTGCGCCGCTTCTCGGCCCAGATCGCCCTGGAGATGCTGCGCCGGCGTCTGCTCGCTACGTCCGTGGAGACGGTGGAGCGCGGATGAGGCTCTTCGTGGCCCTGGAAGTCCCCGAGCCGCCGCGGCGCGACGTGCGCCGCCGGGTCGACGGCCTGCGCGATCGGCTGCCGCGCGCCCGCTGGGTCGATCTCGGCGAGAATCTCCACCTTACCCTGCTGTTCCTGGGCGAGACGGCCGAGGCGGAGGTCCCCGCCTTCGCCGCCAGGCTCCGCGAGGCTTTCGCCCGCTGCCCGCCCCTGGAGCTCCGCCTGGAGGGCGGCGGCACCTTCCCGCCGGGCCGCCCGGCCCGCGTCGCCTGGATCGGGGTCGAGGCGCCGGACGAGCTGCTCACCCTTCAGGAGGAGATCACCCGGGCCGCGGTCGACACCCTTGGCTTCGCTCCCGAGGAGCGCGGCTACCATCCGCACGTCACCCTCGCCCGCTGCCCGGCCCCCTGGCGGCGGGAGGCGATCGACAAGTTCAAGACGGCCTTCACCGGGCCGGTCGGGCCGCCCTTCGTGGCCGGCCACGGCGCCCTCTTCGAGAGCAAGCTCTCGCCCAAGGGGGCGCGCTACCGGGAGATCGAAGCCTTTCCCTTCATGAGCGATCCGCTGGCAGACGAGGAGGCGGCGGAATGAGCCCCGGCTTCGCGGTGGCGCTCGTCGCCGGCGCCTACCTGCTCGGCTCGGTCTCGTTCAGCGTCCTGCTGGTCCGGCGGACCCTGGGGCTGGACGTCCGCACGGTGGGGAGCGGCAACGCCGGCGCCACCAATGCCATGCGCGCCGCCGGCAAGAAGGCCGGCGCGGCGGTGCTGGCGCTCGACCTGATCAAGGGGGTGACGGCGGTCGCCGTCCCCCGGGCGCTCGACGCGCCGCCGGCGGTGGTGGGCGGGGCGGCGGTCGCCGTGGTGCTCGGCCACGTCTTCCCCGTCTTCTTCAACTTCCGCGGCGGCAAGGGGGTCGCCACCTCGGCCGGGGCGCTGGGGACGCTCGCGCCGGCCGCCATGGCCATCGGCCTCGCCGTCTTCTGCGCCGTGGTCTTCTGGAAGCGCTACGTCTCGCTGGCGTCGATCGTCACCGCGGCGGTCTTTCCGCTCCTGGTCGGCCTCGGCGCCCGGCTCGGCTGGCCGGGGTACGGCGATCCGTCGCTGGTCTTCGCCTCGGCGGCGATCGCCCTGCTGATCGTGATCAAGCACCAGAGGAACCTCCGGCGCCTCTGGCGGGGGACCGAGCCCCGGCTGGGAGAAAAGCGCCCGAAGCGGGCGAAGCGGCGGCCGAAGCCGGCGGCGGAGGGATTGGAACGATGAGCGGCGATCCACGGCGGATCGGGATCCTCGGCGCGGGCTCCTTCGGCACCGCGCTCGCCGTCCACTTCGCCGGCGTCGGCGGGCACCGGGTGCGGCTCTGGGCGCGCAACCCCGAGCTGGTGGAGCGGATGACGGAGGAGCGGGCGAACCCCGACTACCTGCCCGGCGTCGAGCTGCCGCCCGGCCTCGAGCCGGCCGCCGACATGGCGGTGCTCGCCGGCAGCGAGCTCGTCGTCGTCGCCGTGCCCTCCCACGGCTTCCGCGAGATCCTCCGGCAATTCCTGCGGCTCGCCTCGGACGGCCGGCCGCTGCCGCTGATCTCGGCCACCAAGGGGATCGAGCCCGGGACCCTGGCGCGAATGAGCCAGGTCGCCGGCGAGGAGGGGCGGGACGCCGGGCGCGAGATCCGCTTCGCCGTCCTCTCGGGACCCACCTTCGCCGCCGAGCTCGCCCGCAACGTGCCGAGCGCCGCCGTCATCGCCTCCGAGGAGCCTCTGTTCGCCACCGAGGTCCGCGAGCGTCTGGCGACCCCGCTGCTGCGGCTCTACTCGTCCGCCGACGTGGTCGGGGTCGAGCTGGGGGCGGCGACCAAGAACGTCATCGCCATCGCCGCCGGCACCCTCTCCGGGCTGGGGCTGGGGCAGAACACGCTGGCGGCGCTGATCACCCGCGGCCTCCACGAGATCACCCGGCTGGGGATCGCCTACGGCGGCGAGCCCCGCACCTTCGCAGGCCTCGCCGGCCTGGGCGACCTGGTGCTCACCTGCACCGGGGGGCTGTCGCGCAACCGCAAGATCGGCCTCGACCTCGCCGCGGGGCGGAGCCCGGCCGAGATCCTGGAGCAGACCCACATGGTGGCCGAGGGGGTCCGCAACTCGGTCGCCGTCGCCGGCCTGGCGGCCCGCCGCGGCGTCGAGATGCCGATCACCCGGCAGATGGTGGACGTCCTGCACCACGGCAAGGACCCCCGCCGGGGCCTCGAGGAGCTGATGACGCGCGAGCTGAAGTCCGAGACCGAGCTGTGAGGAGAGACATGTCGACCGAGCCCAATCCCGAAACGCAGCACCAGACCGTCCTGATCCTCGACTTCGGCAGCCAGTTCACCCAGCTCATCGCCCGCCGGGTGCGCGAGAACCGGGTCTACTGCGAGGTCCACCCCTTCGACCTGCCGATCGCGGAGATCCGCCGCCGCCGTCCGGTGGGTCTGATCCTCTCCGGCGGTCCGCAGAGCGTCTACGAGGCGGGCGCGCCCAGCGCCGGCCGCGAGCTGTTCGGGCTGGGCGTGCCGGTGCTGGGGATCTGCTACGGCATGCAGGTGATGGCGAACGTGCTCGGCGGAGGCGTCGAGGGCTCCGAGCGCCGGGAGTACGGCCGCGCCGAGGTCTCCATCGTCGAGCCGGGGAAGCTCTTCGCGGGTCTCGCTTCCCGCGAGACGGTGTGGATGAGCCACGGCGACCGCGTGCGCCACCTGCCGCCGGGCTTCCGGGCGACGGCTTCCACCCACAACGCGCCGGTGGTCGCCTTCGAGGACCCGGCGCGCGGGCTCTACGGCATCCAGTTCCACCCCGAGGTGTCGCACACCGTCTCCGGCGGCGAGATGCTGCGCAACTTCCTCTTCGGCATCTGCGGCGCCCGCGGCGACTGGCGGATGGCCTCCTACCTGGAGGAGGCGGTCGCCACCCTCCGCGAGCGGGTGGGGGAGGGGAAGGTGATCTGCGCGCTCTCGGGCGGCGTCGACTCCTCGGTGGTGGCGGCCCTGCTCCAGCGCGCCGTGGGCGAGCGCTCGACGGCGATCTTCGTCGACAACGGCGTGCTGCGCAAGGACGAGGCGGCGCAGGTGATGCACAGCCTGCGCGACGGGCTGGGGATCCCGGTGCTGGCGATCGACGCCCGCCGGCGCTTCCTCGCCGAGCTGGCCGGCGTCGAGGAGCCGGAGGCGAAGCGCAAGACGATCGGCCGCGTGTTCATCGACGTCTTCAAGGATGAGGCGAAGACGATCCAGGGAGTGGGGTTCCTGGCCCAGGGGACGCTCTACCCGGACGTCATCGAGTCGGTCTCGGTCAAGGGACCCTCGGCGGTGATCAAGACCCACCACAACGTCGGCGGGCTGCCGGCGGAGCTGGGCTTCGAGCTGGTCGAGCCGCTGCGCAACCTGTTCAAGGACGAGGTCCGCCAGCTCGGCCGCGAGCTGGGCCTCCCCGAGCAGATCCTCACCCGCCACCCCTTCCCGGGTCCCGGCCTCGCCGTGCGCATCCTGGGCGAGGTCACGGCCGAGCGGGTGGCCCTGCTCCAGGAGGCGGACGCTATCTTCCTCCAGGAGCTGCGCGAGAGCGGCTGGTACGAGAAGGTGAGCCAGGCCTTCGCCGTGCTCCTGCCGGTCAAGAGCGTGGGCGTGATGGGGGACTTCCGCACCTACGAGAGCGTGATCGCCCTGCGCTCGGTCGATACCCACGATTTCATGACCGCCGACTGGAGCCACCTGCCCCACGACCTCCTCGGCCGGGTGGCGAACCGCATCGTCAACGAGGTGAAGGGGGTCAACCGGGTCGTCTACGACGTGACCAGCAAGCCGCCGGCGACGATCGAGTGGGAGTGAGCGGTCACGCTTCCCAGGTCCCTCTTGTCCAGGATTTCACAATCTTGTCTCTCACTTGCACCCCTCGTGACACCTTTTCAGAGAAGCACTATGCGAGGGAGCTCCGGCGCCAGGCGCCGGAAGCGGAGAGGAGGATTCATGCGTTGTCCTGAATGTGGTGGTCATCATGAGGAGGGTTCCGCGCACTGTCCGGAAGGGGAGGGGGAGGGGGAGTCCGGCCGGCCGGTGGAGTTCATCCCCCTGGCCGAGGTGGCGGACGCCGCCGCCTTCGAGGCGCTGGCCAACCGGCTCGAGGAGGAGGGGGTTCCCTGGTACATCCAGAGCGATCCGCCGCTCGGCCTGCCGTCCGATTCAGGGGGGGCGGTGGCGATGATCTACGTCGCGGAGAACCGGTTCCGGCACGCCCGCCGCGCTCTGGAGGCCGTGCGGCCGGTCGGAGCCGAGCAGAGATTCTGAGCTGACTTCAACCCCGGGAAGGCCCCAGGGAGGAGATCCCCGGAAAGGGCGGCCGCGGGCCGCCCCTACGCCCCTTCCCTGCGCCGCAGCTCCAGCTTGCCGATCTTTTCGGGGTTCTTCTTCAGCTCCCTGGCCAGGCGGAGCCCCAGCCTCTTCTGCAGCTCCCGGCGCTCGGCGGGATCGGTCACCTTGCTCGCGTCGATCCAGCCGCCGGCGATCATGCCATGGCCTCCCCCCTTGCCGAGACGGCCGATGATGCGGCGCATCAGGCCGCCGGCGTCGGCGCGCGGATTGGTGGTGCGGATCGAGAGGTACATGCGGTCGCCGAAGAAGCCGGTGGCGAGCGACCAGGTCTTCCCCTCCATGCGCAGCAGCAGGTCGGCGATCTCGGGCACGATGTCCGGCTGATCGATGGGTCCGAGATGGCTCAGGATCAGCGAGTCGACCGTCTCCAGGTTCTCCAGGGCGTCGTGCAGGTTGCCGAAGTAGGTGGGGGGCAGCCGCGGGCTCTGGATGCGCGCCAGGCAGCGGTGGTCGGCGCGCGGGAAGAAGAGGTCGTGGATCGCCTTGTCGGGCCCGGCGTGCTCGCGGGCGAAGTCGAGCGTCTCGGAGCGGATGGCGTAGACCAGCGCGGTCGCCAGCGCGTGGGTTGGCTGGACCCCGGCGGCGAGCATGTACTCGGCGAGGAGGGTGGCGGTCGCCCCGTACTTCGGCCGGACGTCGAAGAACGGCCCCGTCTGGGTGTTCTTCCGCACCGGGTGATGGTCGATCACGATGTCCGGGATCACCCGCGGCGGGAGCTGGTTGTTGCCGCTCCGCGGCTGGGTGTCCACCAGCGCGAAGTGCTGGTAGTTCCTGAAGCTCAGGTGGCGGATGTGGCTGAAGGGGAGGTGCAGGCTCTTGACCATCTCCCGGTTCTCGGCGCGGCCGATGATACCGCCGTAGGCGACGGTGACCTTCTGCTGGAAGGTCTGGCGCAGCACCCGGGCCAGGATCTGGGCCGAGGCCAGCGCGTCGGGATCGGGGTTGTCGTGCGTCAGCACGAGCCAGCGCCCCCGGCCCTCGCGGCGGACCATCTCCGTCAGGGCCGCGAAGCGCTCGCGGGTCGCGTCGGTGATCATGGAGCGGGGATTGTAACCGCTGGACCGCGTCCGCGACGATCCGGGGAGGCCCGTGCTATCCTTCGCCGCGGTCGCCGGACCCCAATCATGATCCGTGAGCTCTTCCACATCGGCTCCTTCTCGGTCAGCCCCTTCGGGGTGATGCTGGTGCTCGCCTTTCTCGCCAGCTATCTGCAGCTCCGCTGGGGGATGAAGCGGCTCGGCATCGGCGACGAGGAGGACGCGAGCGCCCTGGTGTTCGCCGCCGGCCTGGGCGGCATCGTCGGCGCCAAGGTCTACTACGCCATCCTGTTCAAGGACTGGCATCTCCTCTTCGACCGCTCGGGGCTGGTCTGGTACGGCGGGTTCATCCTCGGCGCCCTCGGCGTGCTCTGGACGATGCGCCGCCGGCGCCTGCCGGGCTGGCCGATGGCCGACGTCGCCGCGCCGGCGCTCGCCCTCGGCTACGGCATCGGCCGCATCGGCTGCTTCCTGGTGGGGGACGACTACGGCCGCCCGACCACCCTTCCCTGGGGGATCGCCTTCCCGGTCGGGCTCCCCGAGACCACCGCCGGCAACCTGCGCGACAGCTTCCACGTGGCGATCCCCGCCTCGGTGCCGGACTCGGCGCTGCTGCGCGTCCATCCGACCCAGCTCTACGAGACCGCCATGGCGCTGGCCATCTGGGGCCTCGCGATGTGGATGTTCCGGCGCGGTTTCCGGCCTGGCGCGATCGCCCTGACCGTGCTGGCGCTCCTCGCGGTCGAGCGCTTCCTGGTGGAGATCCTGCGCGCCAAGGACGACCGCTTCTTCGGTCCCCTCACCCTGGCGCAGGTGATCAGCCTTGCCGTGCTCGCCATCGTCGGCGTCGTCGCCTGGCTGCGCCGCGGCCGCCTCGCCCCGCGCGTGGCATGAGCCCTCACCCCTGGCCCCTCTCCCGTCCCCTCCCGCCCTCCCTCACCGGGAGAGGGGAACGATATACAAGCGGGGTGGCGCGTAGGGTGCGCTGTGCGCACCATGAACGGCGCCGAAGGTGCGCGCAGCGCACCCTACGAGGATCTCCAGCGCAGGGTCCCCCTCCTCTCCCGGCGCGGGAGGGGGGAGGGGACGGGAGAGGAGGGCCGGGGAGGTGAGGGTCCCCCGCCTGCTCACCATCGCCGGCTCCGACTCCGGGGGCGGCGCCGGCATCCAGGCCGACCTCAAGACCTTCGCCGCCCATGGCGGCTATGGGATGAGCGTGATCGCCGCGCTGACCGCCCAGAACACCCGCGAGGTGCGGGCCGTCCACGAGGTGCCGGCGGCGATGGTGGCGGCGCAGATCGACGCCGTGCTGGAGGACATCGGCGCCGACGCGGTGAAGATCGGCATGCTGGCGAGCGCCGGGATCATCCGCGCCGTGGCGGACCGCCTCCGCGTCCATCTGAAGGGGACGGGGGTGCCGGTCGTCCTCGATCCAGTGATGATCGCGAAGAGCGGCGACCGGCTGCTGCGCGAGGACGCCGTCGAGGCGCTGAAGGCGGAGCTCCTGCCGCTCGCCACCCTGGTCACCCCCAACCTCCCCGAGCTCGAAACGCTGACCGGCCTCCCCGCAGGTAGCGAGGACGAGCGTCTCCGGGCCGCCCGGGCGCTCGCCGCCCTGGGACCCGCCGTGCTCGCCAAGGGCGGTCACGCGGAGGGGGACGAGGTCGTCGATCTGCTGCTGACAGGGGACCGCGTCCACCGCTTCGCCCACCCCCGGCTGCGCACCGCCTCCACGCACGGCACCGGCTGCACCCTCTCGTCGGCCATCGCCGCGCGGCTGGGAGCGGGGGAGGAGCTGCCGCGGGCGGTCGAGGGAGCCATCGCCTATTTGTCCGGAGCCCTCGCCGCCGCGTATCCTATCGGCAAGGAGGGCGGGCACGGCCCCGTGGATCACCTGTACCAACTGTGGCCCGCGTCTCCGCGAGAGTGAGGGAGGAAAAATCCAAATGAACGAAACGCTCGATCTGATCGTGGTGGGCGCCGGTCCCACCGGCATCGCCATCGGCGCCGAGGCGCGCCGCCAGGGCCTCTCGGTCCTGCTCGTCGACCGCGGCCCGCTGACCGCCGCCATCCAGGGCTATCCCACCTTCATGGAGTTCTTCACCACCCGCGACCGGCTGGAGATCGCCCACGTCCCGTTCTCGATCCCCGACGTCAAGCCGACCCGCCGGCAGGCGCTCGCCTACTACCGCATGGTAGTGGAGCACTACGACGTCCCCCTGGCCCTCTACGAGGATGTCCTGGAGGTGCGCAAGGAGGGGGAGGAGTTCATCGTCCACACCCGGCGGCAGCTCCAGGGGGAGCGGACGCTGCGCGCCCGCTCCGTGGCCCTCGCCACCGGCTACTTCTTCAACCCCCGCCGCCTGGGGGCGCCCGGCGAGGACCTTCCCTGGGTGGCCCACAACTACAAGGAGCCGTACCAGGACTTCGGCCAGAGCGTGGTGATCGTCGGCGCCGGCAACACCGCGGCCGAGGCGGCGCTCGACCTCTGGCGCAACGGCGTCAAGGTGACCCTCGTCCACCGCGGCTCGGCGCTGAAGCCGGGGGTCAAGTACTGGCTCAAGCCCGACATGGAGAACCGCATCGAGGAGGGCTCGATCCCGGCCCACTTCAACACCGTGGTGCGGGCGTTCCTCCCCGAGGGGGGGATCGAGGTGGCGACTCCGGACGGCCCCAGGGTGCTGCCGGCCCAGGCCGCCTACGTGCTGATCGGCTACCAGGTGGACGCCGACTTCGAGCGCCGCTGCGGCGTCGAGGTCGATGCCGAGACGCTGATCCCGGCCCACGACCCCGAGACCTGCGAGTCGAACGTCCCCGGCCTCTACGTCGCCGGCACCCTCCAGGCCGGCCGCTGGACGGACCGCATCTTCATCGAGAACTCCCGCGATCACGGCCCGAAGATCATCGCGCACCTGAAGAGCCGCCTGGCGGGAGTACCGGCGGAGCCGGCGGTGCGCTGAGCGTGACGGTCCGCATCGCCCGCCGGAGCCTCTTCGCGGCTCTGGCTTTCGTCTGCCTGGCCTGCGCGGGAGCCCCGCGCAGGGCCGAGCCCCACAGAAAGGGTATTCCTTCCATGGCCGGAGACCTGTCCCGGATCGATCACGTTCTCCTCGGCATCGACGATCTGCAAAAAGGGATCGCGGAGCTCGAGCGCGCCACCGGGGTGCGGGCAGTCTTCGGCGGCGCTCATCCGGGACGCGGCACGCAGAACGCCCTGATCGCCCTGGGCGATCATCATTATCTGGAGATCCTGGCGCCGAATCCGGAGGAGCGGGGGAACCAGGAGGCCGACGAGCTGCGCGGACTGACGGCGCTCACTCCGATCGGCTGGGCGGTGCGGGCCGAAGATCTGACGGCTCTGCGAGAGAGGCTGAAGAGCCAGGGCGTGGCCACCGAGGAGATCCGTCCCGGCGGCAGGAACCGTCCGGACGGCAGCCGGCTCTCCTGGAAGACGCTCAGCTTCGCGCCGCCGTCGAGCCCTCTCCTGCCGTTCTTCATCGAGTGGGAACCCGGCGGCGCGCATCCGTCCGCCACCTCCCCGGCCGGCTGCCGGCTGACCGGCTTCGCTCTCCAGGATCCCGCCCCCGATGCCGTGCGGCAGACGCTACGGGCCGCCGGCCTCCAGATGGAGGTCAGCGAAGCCAGGGAATCCCGCATCCGGATCTCCCTGGTCTGTCCGAAGGGAAAGGTGGAACTCTAGGAGTCTCTGGTCCAGGTTTTGCTCACAATCTCCTGCATGACGTACATGGAGGTGAGCCCATGCCTGGATCGAGCGACAAGCCGGAGGAGAACGTTCCCCCAACCGAGAATTCCGAGCCGGGGAGTGGAGGAGTTACAAGACGCTGGTTCCTGGAGATGTCGGCCGTGACGGCGTTGGCCGCCGGCACCGGCTCCCTCTCCTGGGCCGCCGAGGTGCGCGAGGGCATCCCCTACCGGGTACTGGGGCGCACGGGCGAAAAGGTCTCCCTGGTGGGCGTGGGGGGCTCGCACATCGGCCAGCAGAAGGAGGAGCAGGAGAGTATCCGGATCATCCGCGGCGCGCTCGACCGCGGCATCAACTTCCTCGACAATTCCTGGGACTACAACGACGGCAAGAGCGAGGAGCGGATGGGGAAGGCGCTGAAGGACGGCTACCGGCAGAAGGCCTTCCTGATGACCAAGATCGACGGCCGGACCAAGGCCTCCGCCGCCAAGCAGCTCGACGAATCCCTCAAGCGGCTGCAGGTGGACCACATCGACCTGCTGCAATTCCACGAGGTCATCCGGATGAACGATCCGGAGCGGATCTTCGCCCCGGGCGGCGCCCTGGAGGCGGTGCTGGAGGCGAAGAAGGCGGGGAAGGTCCGCTACATCGGCTTCACCGGCCACAAGAGCCCCGACATCCACCTGCACATGCTGCAGACGGCCGCCAATCACAAGTTCAACTTCGACACCGTGCAGATGCCGCTCAACGTGATGGACGCCCACTACAAGAGCTTCGAGAAGGTGGTCCTCCCGGTGGCGATCCAGCACAACGTCGCCGTGCTGGGCATGAAGTCGATGGGCGACAAGATCATCCTCGACAGCAAGGCCGTCACCCCGGTCGAGTGCCTGCATTACGCGATGAGCCTGCCGGTCAGCGTGGTGATCACGGGGATCGATTCGCTCCCCATCCTCGACCAGGCGGTGAACGCGGCGAAGAGCTTCAAGCCGCTGACCTCGACCCAGGTCTCGGCGCTGCTGGCGAAGACCCAGGCGATCGCCCAGAACGGGCAGTACGAGCTCTACAAGACCAGCCACCACTTCGATACCACGGTGCAGAAGCCGCAGTATTTAGGGTGATGCCGACGGCACGAAGGCCGGCTCGCCCGCCGCGAGGTCGAGCCGGATCTCCTCCGGCGTGCCGAAGACGCGCGCCCGCTCGTCGTCGAACTCCCCTTCCCAGCGGGCGACGACGCAGGTCGCCAGACAGTTGCCGATCACGTTGACGCAGGTGCGCCCCATGTCCATCAGCTCGTCGACGCCGAAGATCACCGCCACGCCGATGGGGCCGATGTTCTCCGGCAGGAAGGTGTTGAGCGTCGCGAGCAAAATCACCAGCGAGGCGCGCGGCACGGCGGCCACCCCCTTCGAGGTGACCATCAGGGTCAGCATCATGAGGACCTGCCGGCCGAAGTCCATGTGCTGCCCGGTGGTCGCCTCCGCCGCCTGGGCGACGAAGACCGAGGCCATGGCCAGATAGAGCGTCGTGCCGTCGAGGTTGAAGCTGTAGCCGGTCGGCATCACGAAGCCGACGATGCGCGGCGGCACGCCCAGGCGCTCCATCACCTCCATCGCCTTCGGCAGGGCCGACTCGCTGCTGGTGGTGGCGAAGGCGATCGTCGCCGGCTCGCGCACCGCCTTGAGGAACTTGCGGATGGGCACCCGGAAGAGCACCGCCACGGCCCCCAGCACCAACACCAGGAAGAGGACGAGGGCGAGATAGAGCGAGCCGATCAGCTTGCCCAGGTTGACCAGCACCCCCAGGCCCTGGGTGCCGATGGTGTGGGCCATGGCGGCGCCGACGCCGATGGGGGCGAACATCATCACGTAGCCGGTGAAGCGGAACATCACCTGCGACAGGCTCTCCATCACCCGCAGGACCGGCTTGCCCTTCTCGCCCAGGGCGGAGACGGCCATCCCGAAGATCACCGCGAAGGCGACGATCTGCAGCACGTCGCCGCGCACCATGGCGTCCACCACGCTCGCCGGGAAGATGTGCACCAGCGTCTCGACGATCGTCTTCGGATGGTTCTCGGCGATCTTCTGCACCGACTGGGTGGACGCCGCCGCCAGGGTGACGCCGATGCCCGGCCGGATCAGGTTGACCACGGCGAGGCCGATGAAGAGCGCGGCGGTGGTGACGATCTCGAAGTAGACCAGCGCCTTGACCCCCATCCGGCCGACCTGCTTGAGGTCGCCGCCGCCGGCGATGCCGACCACCAGGGTGGAGAAGACCAGCGGCGCGATCACCGACTTGATGAGGTTGAGGAAGATGTCCCGCAGGAAGAACACCTGGTTGCCCCAGTCCGGCCGGAGCCATCCCACGAGGCCGCCCACCACCAGGCCGACCATGATCCAGGCGGTCAGCGACAGGCGCCACCAAGGCTTGCGCGGCTGCGGTTCGATGTCGTTCATGGTCCCGTCCCTTCCAGGAAGGCGGCATCATAAGCGATCTCCCGAGCCCTCACTCCAGCTCGTCGAGCTCCCGCAGCGCCGGGATCTTCCAGGCGGTGACGCCGACCACCCCCAGGGTCACCAGGCCGCCGAGGAGGACCGAATTCACCGCCCCCAGCAGCCGGGCGGCCACTCCCGACTCGAACGAGCCGATCTCGTTGGAGGAGCCGATGAAGATCTGGTTCACCGCCGAGACCCGCCCCAGCATCCGCTCCGGCGTGCGCAGGGTGAGCAGGGTGGAGCGGATCACCACGCTGACGTTGTCCATCATCCCGCTGACGGCGAGCAGCACCAGCGACAGCCAGAAGGAGTGCGAGAGGGCGAAGAAGACCCAGCAGAGGCCGAACCCGGCGACGCAGAGGAGCAGCGTCCGCCCCGCCCGCCGCAGCTTGCGGTGGGCGAGGACGATGGACATCAGCACGGCGCCGGCGGCGGGGGCGGCGCGCAGGACCCCGAGGCCCTCGGGGCCGGCGCGCAGGATCTCGGAGGCGAAGATGGGGAGGAGCGCCGGCGCGCCGCCGAAGAGCACCGAGAAGAGGTCGAGGAGCTGCGCGCCCAGCAGCTCCGGCTGGGTGAGCAGGAAGCGGATGCCGACGGTGAGGTTCTCGCCGATGCTCCCCTCCCGGGGCGCCCGCGGCCGGCTCGTGTAGGCGATGCGCGCGTAGAGCAGGAGGCCGGCCAGGCAGAGCACCGCCTCCGTCACATAGGCGATCCGGGCGCCCGAGAAGCCGTAGAGCACGCCCCCCAGCGCCGGCCCGACCACGGCGGCGGTCTCCCAGAGCGACGTGCGCCAGGTGATCGCGTTGGCGAAGGTCTCGCGGGGCACGATCTCCACCACCAGGGCGTTGCGGGCCGGCTGCAGGAAGCTGCGCGCCAGGCCGCTGAGGAACACCACCGCGTAGATCGGCCACACCCGGCCCCCCGCCAGCACCTCCGGCCGCAGGGTGAAGGCGAGCAGCGCGAAGGCGGAGAGGGTCTGGACGCCGATCGAGAGCAGGGCGAGGAGCTTGCGGTCGTGCCGGTCCGCCAGGTGGCCGGCGTAGAGGGCGGCGCCGATGAACGGCAGCGCCTCGGCGAGGCCGACGAACCCGAGCGACAGCGGGTCCCGGGTGAGGGCGTAGACCTGCCAGGCGACCACCGTCGCCTGGATCTGCGTCCCGAGGGTCAGCGCGATCAGGCTGGCCACGAACCAGAGGAAGTTCGGGTTCCGCAGGGAGGCGTAGGGATCGTGCCGCTTCGGGCCGGCTTCGGAAATCTCGTCGGGCATCGTGTGGGAGATTGAGGATCAGGGGCCGCGCCGGCGCGGATCATACCGGCGCGCGCCGCCGGCGGGCAACGGCTCCCAGGCCGGCGATTGAACCCTCCGCCCCTGTCCGGGGACTTACCCGGCGAGACATTTCCGCGCTTCGCTCCGGCTGGCGAGCCCGCGCGTCCATCATCCCGGTCCATCATCCGGGTCCATCATCCGGGTCCATTAAGGAGGAACTGACGATGCACCACCGAATCATCCTTCCGGCGCTGGCGCTCGGGCTCCTGCTCGCCGCCCCGGCCATGGCTCAACATCATCACGACGTGGCGCATGGCATGGGCGTCGATCCCAAAGGCTACGACGACGGCCCGGGCGGCGGCGATCCCAACCCGCCGGGGGATTGCGCGGGAGTGCAGGCCAAGATCACGATCAGCTCCACCTCCTTCTCTCCGGCGGCGGTGACCATCAACGCGGGAGATCCCGTCTGCTGGACCTGGACGGGGACCCCCTTCTCGCACAACGTCAAGTCCGATGACGGCACCTTCACCAGCGGCGCCCCGGACAACCACGGCAACTTCCAGCACACCTTCACCACGCCGGGCACCTACGGCTTCTACTGCCAGGTCCACGGCAGCCTCACCGGCGGCATGCGCGGCACCGTCGTGGTCAACGATCCCAACGGCGGCGGGGGAGGCGGCGGTGGCGGGACGGGACCCGGAACGCTGCAGCTCGCCCCCACGGCCTACTCCGTGAGCGAAGACACCGGGGCTCTGACGGTTACCGTGGAGCGCGCGGGCGGCAGCGACGGCGCCGCGTCGGTCAAGTTCGCGACCGCCCCCGGGACCGCCAAGGCGGGCAAGGACTTCATCCCCCGCACCGGCCTCCTGAAGTGGGCGAGCGGCGACGCAGACCCGAAGACGTTCGACATTCCGATCAAGAGCGACACCGTCCCGGAACCGGACAAGACGTTCACCGTCAAGATCAGCAAGGCCACGGGGGCCGCGCTCGGCGCCAGCAGCGCGACGGTGACCATTGTCGGCGACGCCAACCCGGGATGCCACGCCACGACCGCTCCCTCGAAGCTCCGCGCCCTCGGGCAGTCGGCCGGCGAGATCCACCTCACCTGGGCCGCTGAGGAGGCGGCCGCGGCGAGCACCTACCGCGTCGAGCGCCGGCCCCCGGGTGGCGACTTCCGGGAGATCGCCTCGGTCGCGGCGGGAGCCGGCGGCTATACCGACTCCGGCCTCCCCGGCGGCTCCACCTTCGAGTACCGGCTCCGCGCCGTGGGGCCGGACGGCGCCTCCGGCGTCTCGGAGATCGCTGCCGGCGCCACCGACGGCGCGACGGCGGCCTGCGACGAGACGCGCAACGCCCTCTGCCTCAACGGCGGCCGGTTCGAGGCCACCGTGCAGTGGCGCCCGTCGGCGGCCGACGCCGGCCGGGAGTCCAAGCGGGTGATGCTGCCCGAGACCCCCAACTCCGGCCTCTTCGCCCTCTCCCCGCACGACGACCTGCAGCTCCTGGTCAACGTGGTCGACCGCTGCGCCGTCAACGGCCACTACTGGCTCTCCTTCGCGGCGGTGACCGACGTCGAGTTCACGGTCAGGGTGCGCGACACCCAGACCGGCCGCACCCGGGTCTACTTCAACCCCGCCGGCAGCACGCCGGCCCCCGTGCGCGACGTCGAAGCCTTCGCCACCTGCCCCTGACGGGGCGGCTCTCCCTCAGGCAGGGCCGGATCTCTCTCCGGCCCTGCCATAATCCCCGGGTGACTCCGCTCCTCGAAAGCCGGTTCGTGGAGGTGGAGGGCCTCCTCGTTCATTGCCGGGCGGCCGCGCCGGAAGGCGCCCCGCCCGCTTTGCCCCTGGTGCTGGTCCACGGCCTGGGGGTCTCCTCCCGCTACATGGTCCGGCTCGCCAAGGTCCTCGCCGCCGGCCGCCCCGTCTATGCGCCGGACCTCCCCGGCTTCGGCCGGAGCGGGACGCCCCGGCGGCCGCTCGACGTCCACGGCCAGGCAGAATTCCTCGCCGCCTGGATGCCCGCCGCCGGTCTCGAGAGGGCGGCGCTCCTCGGCCACTCCCTGGGAACGCAGGTGGTGGCCGACCTCGCCTTCCACCATCCGCGGCTGGCGGAGCGCCTGATCCTGGCGGCGCCCACCATCGACGACGCCGGCCGGAGCGTCCCCCGCGAGCTGCTGCGCCTGCTGCGGGACGTCCCGCGGGAGCCCTTCTCCCTGGCCCCGCTCGTGACGCGCGACTACCTGCGGGCCGGCCTCGGGCGGGTGCTGCGGACCCTGCGCTACGCCCTCGCCGACCGTATCGAGCTGAAGCTGCCGGCGCTGAACCTGCCCGTCCTGGTGGTCCGCGGCACCCGCGACCCGGTGGTCTCCGAGCGCTGGACCGAGAAGGTCTGCCGCCTGCTGCCCCAAGGCCGCCTCGCCGTCCTCCCCCGCGCCGCCCACGCCCTCCACTTCAGCCACCCCCGCGAGCTCGCCGGCCTCCTCAGGCCCTTTCTCGACGAAATCCCATAGGCGCGAGGCCGCCTCCAGAACGTACGCCGCCATGAACCTCGGTAAGGGGACGGTGGGTCAGGGAACGTGCCCCAGGGGTCCAGGAAAGTAATTTGTGGGTCGGAGAACGCGACCTGTGAATTGGAGAACGTGACCTCTGGGTCAGGGAACGCGACCTGCGGGTCGGAGAACGCGACCTGTGGGTCAGGGGACGTGACCTGTGGGTCAGAGAACGTGACCTCCGGGTCAGGGAACATGACCTCTGGGTCAGGGAACGTGACCTCTGGGTCAGGGAACGTGACCTCTGGGTCAGGGAACGTGACCTGTGGGTCAGGGAACGTGACCTGTGGGTCAGGGAACGTGACCTGTGGGTCAGGGAACGCGACCTGTGGGTCAGGGAACGCGACCTGTGGGTCAGGAGACGCGACCTGTGGGTCAGGAGACGTGACCTGTGGGTCCGAGAACGCGACCCATGGGTCAAAAACTGCGACCCGTGGGTCAGGAAACGTGACCCCTGGGTCAAAGAACCGGACCTGTGTCAGAAGAACACCGCGGACTCTTGCGATCCACGCACGACCCGGAGGAAATAACCCGGACCTCCCAGCCCCATCCTCAGCAGAGATCCTCCGCCGTCCGACCCCGCGAGCCGAAGGGCGGCGTTCCTCCAGCCCCGGCCGCCGGCCCTGGGGATCGTGTGGCATCCGGCCGCCGATTGCAAGTCAGGTCCCGAACAGTCCAGGCGCCTGCAGTCATGAGGCTTCCGAATCCAACCCGCCCGTTCGCGAGATGCCTTGCCGACGGAAGGCCCTGCGTATAAGCTAGGTTATGCCACCGGAGGAACTCGCATGTACCAGTTGAAGATCGACACGTCCGCCCTCCCCTGGTCGCAGGGGGGCTGGCCCGGCGTCTCGATGAAGATGCTCCAGCAGGTCGAGTCGGCTGGCGGAATGACGGGGATGATGCGGATGGAAGCCGGGAGCTCGATCCCGGCACACAGCCACACACACGCCGACCACATGGTGTTCGTGGTCGAAGGGGACCTCGTCGAAGACGGCGTGAGTTACGGGCCGGGCAGCTTCTTCGTCGCCAAGGCGGGGTCCCCGCACGGCCCGCACGGCTCGTCCGGCGGTTGTGTCCTGCTGTCCTGGTATTCCGGCCCGCCGGACTTCGTCCCCGTCGGGTAGGCGGCTCGGCTACGGCATAACCAGCCAATGCAGTGGACCGAGCCGGTTCGGAAAAGAGGGCGTTGGAGATCACATGCGACCTAAGTACACACTGCTCAGCAGCCTGTTCTTCTCGGCTATAACGCTCTCGCTGCCGCTTCTTGCGGCCTGCAAGTCTGCCCAAAGCACTCGTGTACCAGCATCTGTTGAAAATATGCCGACCGGGCCTCGCCTGTTGGCTCGCGTCGACCGACTTGTTCTCCGTGGATACGAAGACCACCTGACAGACGGCACTACTCTTCTCAGAAACGCGTTTGAACTCTCCGTCATACGACCACCCGAACTAGCCGGCCTAAAAATGTCCGCGCATTGCGACTGCTTGCCCAAGGTAAAGAATGAGCAGCTGGCCGAAGGGCAGTGCCTCTCGTTTCTGCCGCATTCATCCATGCATGCCGCCACTGACCTTGATCTGCTCAACACCCAAGACTTGAGAATCGCCGCCTGCGACGAGTCTCCCTCAGAGCTCCAGCACTGATCGCTGCCGTATCCTCGGGTAAGCACAAGTGACCAGTCGTCTAACCCAAGTCGCTCAAGCGGACGGCTGGCGCCGTTTCAACCGACGGGAGCCTTGGGTCGTTCTCGCTTCGGGGAGCGGCGGTGGCCTGCATGGGCCGCTCGCTTAGCTCCCAAACGTTATGCGTCGCTCCGTGGGTGAACAGAAGAACCGATCTGTCGAATATTGAAGTCAAGACTTTGCGGCTACTGCTCAGAAGGAGTGCAACATGAACCGATGGTTGATTCCGCCAAGTGTTCTCGCGGTCGCACTTACCGCTAGCGCACCCCCAATTGCGGACACTCAGGGACGAGGTGAGGAGAGAGTTGTTATCTCGGGCAATCTCCCAATCTACAGTGGGGGCCAGGCCAAGGTAGTGGGGCTAGGTCAGACCATTGAGCAGGTCGACCAAACCCTTGGAGCACCCCAGAAGATCCTAAAGGCGGGCTTAGAAGTGATCTACGTATATCAAGGCCTGAAAGTTACTTTCGAGAATGGTAGGGTCGCCGATCTCCAGTAAGCGTTGCTTGAGCGCCGGATCTGCGGCTTGGCGCGTATAGTCCGCGAGACAATGGCAGCAGCATAGGAGCGGAACGGCAGGGGCAGACGCATAACACCGGCAGTCGAGCGGACGGAAACCGCAAGAAGCGCTGTTACCGCCGCTCACCGCCCATCGTTAGGCGCCATCGAAATTTCCGCCGAAACCTACGCCCCGTTTTCAAGATTGAGAGCACTATGGCCAAGTACTTGATCTCCTTCCCAAGCGCTGCGATGGTCGTACCCGAAGGCGAGTTGGAGACGGTGGGACGCGACGCGCACGCCGTGATCGACGAGGCGAAGGCCGCCGGCGTCTACGTCTTCGGCGGCGGCATCGACGAAGAAGTACCGCCTGCGCTTGTCTCGGCCGAAGGTACGGTCGCCGAGGGTGGATATCCGTGGGCGCCCCAGCTCAACGGCGGCTTCACCGTGCTCGAACTTCCCTCGCGGGAGGAAGGCATCGCATGGGCCGCGCGCATCGCCAAGGCGTGCCGCTGCAGCCAAGAGCTGCGCGTCTTCCAGTTCGACCCGCAGGCCTGAAGTGGATCTCCGCCACAAGTCACATCGGAGCTATGACGCCTAACCCCTCCAGCGAGCGGACGCGCCAAGGGCCGCTTCGCGCCCCTTGCCCCGCCGCTCATGTCGAAGGTTGGCCGGCGGGGTCGCAAGAAGAATGAAAAAAGGCTCTGCTGGAAGATGGAACTGGAAGATGGAATAGATAGTTCGTTCTGCGAAGGAAAGATTCGGTCCAGCCAAAGTGGCCTTGGATCATATTACTACTGGAGAATCTCTATGAAGAGCTGGTTTCGCCTTCTGCTTCTCGCCGGTGTCCTTACCATCGCTAGCTTTGCAAGCGTAGAAGCTGATCCTTGGCAGATGAATACGTGCTACATCCTCTGCGATGGCGCACAGTATATAGTGCCTGCCAACTCTCTCGGGCAGTGTTGCGCGGGGACTTATCTCTGCCCGGACAATACTCCTCCGTATGGGATCGAATGGAGCGGTGGGCCTGGGGAGTTCCCGACGTTCTGTGGGCCCTATGCGGATTAAGTGAGCTGACTGGCGAAGGGCTTCCACGTCTCCAGTCGGTTTGGTTTTGAAACCTTGTTGCGAAGTAGCCTCGGTAGCTGAAGCAAGGCGGAGTACAGACGTCGCAACATTTTGGTGTTCGGCCAACACTGGCGGTCGAGCGGACGGTAACCGCAAAAAGCGCGGTTCCCGCTCGCTCACCTTCTGAGCCTTAGATGACTACTACCACGACGAAGCCGCGGGTGACATCTTTCGCTCCCCAGTTCCTGGTCGACGACCTTGCCCGCTCGATCTCTTACTACCAGAAGCTCGGCTTCACGTTCGGCGAGCCGTGGGACGGGTTCTATGCCATTGGTCAGTTGGACGGGCTGGAGCTCCACCTGAAGGAAGCGCCCAAGCACGGTGCAGAGCGCCGACACCGGCGCGAGAATGAGCACTTGGACGCTGCGGCCGGCGTTAACGGCATCGAAGCCTTCTACGCGCAGTGCACAGCGAACGGCGCAATGATTATCAAGCCTCTTGCGGCGACCGCGTGGGGCACGAAGGATTTCTACGTCGAGGACCCCGATGGCTATATAATCTGCTTCGGAGGCCGCCCGGCCGCAGGCTGAGCGGGGCACCGGTTATGCCGCGCGGCACGGTGCCGCCTAATGGAGTATTGTGGAGAGCATGAACGCTAGGGTCATCGCGGTTAGCAGCAGTCCGAGCCATGCTGTGTCCAAGCTGCCTCGGCCGGCCATTCGACTCTTAGCAGGGCTTGGGGTCGAGGGCGACGCTCATCTGGGCATTACCGTGAAGCATCGCTCCCGTGTCGCGCGCGATCCAACCCAACCCAATCTCCGCCAGGTACACCTCCTTCATTCAGAGTTGCACGGCGAGCTCATCGCGTCTGGTTTTGCGGTCGCACCGGGTGTCATGGGTGAAAACATTACGACCCGGGGCATCGGGTTGCTCGACCTCCCTACTGGCACCAGACTTCAACTCGGTGCCGAAGCGGTCGTTGAGGTGACAGGTCTCCGCAATCCGTGCCCGCAACTCGATGGTCTTCAACCCGGACTAATGGCAGCTACCTTGTCTCGTGATGCCGAGGGCCAATTGGTGCGGAAGGCCGGTGTCATGGCCATCGTCGTTGTCACTGGTCTCGTGCGTCCAGGCGACCCAATCGTAGCAACACTGCCACTCCTTCCACACGAGGCTCTCAGGCCCGTCTAGGGAGGCCACGGAGCCGGCCTTTTCATCGGCCCCCTACCAGCAGGAGAACCACGATGCCGACCCTGACTATGAAAGCTGCCCGTGACCTCGAATCGTCCTTCAAAGGACGCATCACGTCCTCGCACGATGCTCAAGCCGAGTTCCGCGGCAAGCCCACTGTCCTCATCCCCGAGTCGACCGACGATGTCGAGCGGGCCCTGCGCTTGGCGCGAGCCGCCGATCTGCGCGTGTTCATTCGAAGCGGCCACAGCGTCTCGGCCGTCGATGTTGGCAAATCAGCCGCCGCGCGCAAACCGGCCGCCGTGATCGTGAGCATGGAGGCGTTTCGGGACGTCGAAGTCCGCGACCAGCGGGTCATCGTCGGGGCGGCGGCGGCGACGGCCGATGTCGCCGGGAAGCTGGCCGACACGGACCTCTTCATCCCGCTTGGCGACAACCCGACGCAGAGCATCGTCTCGGCCGTGCTCAGCATGGATGCGTCGCCCTTTCTTCGCAGCGGCGCCGGGCGCGGCCCGCTCCGCGGCGCCGTCGTGGAGGCCGAGGTCGTACCGACCGACGGCGCCGGCGCAGGCCGAGCCAAGACGCTCCACGGCAAGGCGCTTCGCGACCTCTTGGCCGGGGGCCGCCCCGCAGTCATCACGAAGCTCGTCTTCGACGCCGCGGCCTCGAAGACGGACGAACCCGACCGCTGGACGCAGGCCTGGATGACGTCCTACCAGCCGAAGGCCTTCGCCGCCCTGTGCGACGCACTCTTCGGCGTCGGCGGCGGCTCGGTCCCCGAGCGCGTCGACCTCAGCGTCCGCGTGACGTCGGCCGCGTACGCGACGAAGCTCGTCATCGTCCGCGTCACCGGGCACGGCGATGCCGATGGCAAGGCAGCCGAAGCGGTCGTCCAAGCTGCCCTCGATGGCGGAAAGCTCCCCGTCCTCGGCGCCAATCGGGTCGCCGACCCGGGCTCCAGCGTTGCCGCCTGGGTGGCGGCGGGTCCGGGCAGCGCGGCGCCGGGCGAGGTACTGCGGCGGTTCGGCAGCAACGCCGCGCCTCGGTCGTTCGCCAGGTTCCGCGACAAGTTTCTCGATGCCGTCGACTTCGCCATCGGCGTCAGCGCCCGCACCGGCCGCAAGCGCGCACCCGGCGTGCGGGCGTGGGCCGAGCTTCAGCTCGCGCCGGACGGCGACGTGGTCGCCCGCGCGGAGATGTCCGACGCGAACGCCGCGCCGAAGGTCGCGCAGGAGGCGCGGCGGCGCATGGCTGGAGCCATCCCCCCCGACAAAGCCTCGCCGACGTCCGCGGTCGCGCGCCGAGCGCTGGTTCGGCGCTCCGCAACCAGGGCTGCTCTGCGTGGCGTCGAGGTCTTGCCGGAGCTCACGCCGACGCCCGGCTTCGACCTGGCGCCGAGCAACCGGGTCGGCAGCGCCATCATCCCTGGTTTCCGGGGCGACGTATACGATTCGTCCGATGGGGAGCGGTATCACCGGGAGATCCAGCAGTACGCCGTCTTGTCGTACTCGCCGCAGGTGGTGGCGGCCCGCATGACCCCACGGTACGTCGCCCTGCCGTTGAACGCGACGGACGTCGCGACGGCCGTCACGTTCGCCGCGGCGCACGGCCTCAAGGTCGTGACCAGGTCCGGCGGGCACCAGTACTGCGGCCTCTCGTCGGGCGGCAGCACCACCCTGCTCTTGGACATGAAGCACTTTGCGAGGGTCGTGTTCTCGCCGTCCACGGGAACCCCGACCCAGGTCATGGCGGGCCCGGGTGTAGCGCTGAAAGACGTCTCGAAAATGCTGCTCGGCAAAGGCGTCGTCGTCCCGCACGGCGAGTGCCCGCTCGTGAGGCTCGGCGGGCATATGCAGACGGGCGGTATCGGCCACCAACTCCGCAGCCTCGGCGCGATGTTAGACTGGGTCAGCTCCTTCAAGATGGTGACGCGCAAGCAGCAACCCGGACCCGACGTGTACGAGGAGCGCACGTTCACCCGGCCGCCGGCCGGCGGGAGCACCGGCGCGTCGACGGACAGCGATGTGTTCCGCGCCGTGCTCGGCGGCGGCCCGAGCAGTTGGGGCGTCTTGACGGAGATCACCTTCGATCTGGTGGCCGACACCCAGTATCCCCAGTCGGAGGGGTTCTCGTATGCCTGGCTGTACGAGTCCAGCAGCACTGGCTTCGGCGCCGCGATGACGCAGCTCCAGCAGTGGGCGGCGCGGCAGGCGCGAGGTCTGCTGCCGCAGGGGATCGATCTCTTCCTCTCGGTCGTTTCGGGCGACTTCCCGCGGCCGGCCGTGCTGCTCGTGGAGACCATGTGCAGGGACAATACTGGCGTGAGGGAAATCCGAGCCGTCGTGGATGCGGTCCAGACGGTTGGGTGGCTCCCCCCGATGAGCCGCCACGTCGACGGCCCGGCGACGCTCTCTTTCATCGCCGACGCGGGCGTCCGCGAGATCGGTACGTTCGGCCTGCCGGCGAGCGGCCGCGAGTTCGATTTGCCGTACAAGAAGTCACTCCACGTCACGTTGACGTCGTTTTCGAATGATTTCTGTGACCAATTCGTCGCCCTTGTCAACCAGGTCTACGAGTCCTACTACCTGAAGGTTGTGGTCCAGATTGTGGTCGGCGGCGGCGATTTCAGCGCCAATGGGGCGAAGAAGGTGACGCACATGCAGCGGCGCGACGGCCTGGTACAGCTCGTCTTCGACGTGTTCTACGAGCCCGGGTACGAGGCCCTCGCTGAGCGATTCCAGGCGAACATGAAGGGCCTGCTGAACAAGTTCAGCGGCGGCGCCGACGTGCGCATGCTCTGGGGTACGTTCGAGGACGCGAACACGAACGGCACGCAGCTCGACATGAGCCGGAGGGAAGTCCAGGACTTCTACTACGACTCCCAGGCCGAGTACGTACGGCTCCAGCAGATCAAGGCGTACACCGACCCCAAGGACATCTTCCACACCTCCTTCAACGTGCAGTTGCCTGTTCCGTGACGCGAAACGACCGTTCCGTTGAAGGTTCAAGCTTTCCGTGAGCCGGAAGAAGCCCGAGCAGTTGGCTTCGCTATCCGCGCGGTGAAGCGCCAACGCGTTAGGCCGACATCGGAACATGCGAGAGGAAAATCATGAACAAAGTATTCGTCAGCATTGGACTTAGCCTCGATGGCTACATGGCACCGGAAGGAATGACCATGGGCAAGCCTGAGTACAAGAACTGGGGCGCTAAGTGGGGTGCGATGATGGCCTGGCTCATCAATCAACAGTACTTCCGCGACAACCTCAAGCTCGGACCCGGGGGAGAGACCGGACCGGTCAATGACCTGGTCCGCAGCACCACGGAGCGCATCGGTGTCAACATCATGGGCAAGCGAATGTTCGATCAGGGCGAGGTCGCCTGGCCAGAGGAGGCTCCGTTTCACACATCGGTATACGTTCTTACCCATGAGAAACGCGAACCCTGGGCGCGCCCCGGCGGGACGACCTTTTACTTCATCAACGACGGGCCGGAGCGTGCCTTGGAGCTGGCTCGGGAATCCGCAGGCAGTCGTGATGTTCGTATCGCGGGTGGAGCGGATGTGATCCAGCAGTACCTGAACCTGGGTGTCGTCGACGAGCTGCAAATCGCCTTGGCACCCGTGTTGTTCGGCGGCGGGCGGCGCCTCTTCGAGAACCTACGCGAGCCCGCGCCGCAGTTTCGCATTGACAGGGTTCTTCATAGTCCAGCCGCCACACACTTGCGCTATGTGCGTCAGTGAGGGTTGCCTAACAACTGGTTGCAGCGGGCGGTCCGCTGCGCGCCAGCCGCTGAACCGGAGCGTTATGCGCAGGAGGATTCATGTCACGAAACTACACCTGCTCTGTTGGATGGGTGGCGACGGTTAGCTTCCTCTGCCTCTTCCTCCTTGCGCCGGAGCGATCCGCCGCATGTAGCTGCGCCTGCTACTTCCCGACTTGGGGCTTCGTGAGCGAAGGAGGCCTCATTCCAAGCAACTCGCCCGGACTCCTCTGGTGGGGAGATTTCGAGGGGATCAATGGCACAGACCAGGCTCTCCCGGTTCGGATAGCTAGTGCTTCGGGAGAGCCGCTGCCGGTTGAATATGAGCTGGTGTCTAAGGATCAGGCTCGGAGGCTATGGCTATTTCGACCTCGAGACGGCTTCAAGATAAGGAAGAGCTACGTCTTTAATACAAGGCAAGTATGTCAAAAGTTTTTAGGAGGTGAGATCGGTTCGAAAGAGCAACGGATCAGTATCACGGTCAGTGACAAAGCTGCCGTATCTCCTGCTGGCCCGGTGACGTTGAAGATCGGCGAGCCGATTACCGGTGCCCTGTCGATCGCTGCGGGTGTCAGTTGCGGCGAGAGCATAAACGCCGCGCAGCTACCTATTGAAATGGTTTTGCCCGAGGCCATGACGGCATTTCGTGATCAGCTTTACTTCGAGACGATTATCGACGGGACCAACCGCTGGTCTCCATCCGCCAGTATCTGTACGATTGTACTTCCTGGTGCCAGTTGGCGAGGAAAGGGCGTTGACCTCCTGTTTAGCGTCTGTGGTGATACTCCGGCTCTCGCTCTCGGGGGCTTGGCCGCTGGCCGCCACACTGTCGAGATGCGCGCGAGCCTTCCTGGCACTGCCGTCTTGGCAGCAACTTCCAAAGTTGAGATCGAGCTCAGGTGTCCTCCGAAGGAAGCCATAGTTCCGAAGTCGAAGTGAATTCCGCCTAACCCTTTTGAGGCACCGGCCGTCAAGGGGTAGACGGTCCGTAGGGGCTGTTTCTTTGGACAGCCCGAGTAAAGGTCCTTTTCTCGGTCACAAGGCAATTGTCGGTGGATGAGGGTCTCTCCTTCCTGGTTGAGGATGCAGCGATAGAGGCTACGGGCGTGGAGGTTGATACCGCAGTAAGAGGGTGTTGTTTCGTGTAGAATCTCAATCGAGGCCTCCTTTCTTGGCTTCCCACCAACAGCCTACCGCGGTGGTAGGCTGGAGGGGGCCTCGAATCAGTATCCCGGCGTTGCAGCGGACGGCAATCGCGCTTTGCGCGCTTGCCACACGGTGAGCTTCCAAGGCGTTGGCCAGACGGAGCAACGATGATGTCGAGTCGCGAGCAGGACCCAGACCATCCCATTCTTCCCAGAGCGTGGGAGTTCGAGATTGTGGGGCTGCGTCTCGAAAGGGCTCCTGTTGACGAGCCAGAGCCATTTTTGGACCTGACGGTTATACGCGGCACCGAGCGGCGCACTCTCCACTTTTGGTCGCCCGCTGATCTCGAGATCGAACGAGGTGGCCCTGTGATGACGGGTGGTCTCGTTATCCTTGATATTCGCGGCCGGGGACTCGATCGCCTCGGCGTGCGTATAGACGATTTCGAGGCCTCTCGGGGATCGGTGCGATTTGTCGCCCGAAGTGTCGAGGAGGTGTTGAATGCCGCTGGCTAACCACGCGCTGCAGGCGGGCGAACACTTCGGGCGCCGTGCTCCCTCGCTTGTTCGCCGCTGAACGCGATGGTCGATAGGAGGCCGTAAGACAATGAAGCGAGCCCTGATCGCTGCCATTCTACTGAATACATGTTTCGCCTCGGCGGGGGCGTATGCTCGGGTCATCACGGTTCAACTGCCGGCACTCGAGGTGTCCGGACACGCCGAAGTAGGTCTCTACGGCAACGGGTTGTGTTTAAGCTCAGAGTCCGCCAAAGGAACTACAATCACCCTGGATGTCGAGAAACTCGCCAGCAACTGTAGCCTCGGGGAGCACGACTTTCGACCGATCACCAACGTCAAGGTTCTCTTAGTCGTTCCCGGCTATGCAGTCTCTACGCTGGATACTGATACTTATGATTCACCCGTTTGGGCTCCGAAGCTGGTCAAGCTCCCTGTGAGGATCGTGGAAGGCTGGATTGATCCGGCACCGAAGGTACCTATCCGTCTCTCATTTGTCTACCCCATGCACGAGGCCATGGAGTTCTTCGGCTACTACGACGGCGGTCTCCCTGACATTGAGCTCGGGACGGTAACGACGGATAGCCAGGGACACTTCAGGCTAAGTCTACCCGATCTGGCGAGCGATCCCTTCATCGGAGCCGCCAAGGGTTCGGCTCGCGTGTGGTTCAACTCACCGGACCACCCTGAACCTCGTGAAGCGTTCGATGACATGTCGCTAGAGCTTAGGCAGCTATACTCGGGCTCTCGTCTAGTTCTCCGGCACAGCCGAGACTGGCCGCATAACCCCGCCGAACGAGTGGACGGAAACCGCAAGAAGACGCAGGTTGGCCGCTCATCGGCATAGCGTTAAGCGTCAAAGACGCTACCCCTGCACGCTTCAGCCAACAACGGAGGTTCGAATGCGAAGAGTCACAGGCATTGGCGGCATTTTCATGAGCGCCAAGGATCCCAAGGCGCTATGCGATTGGTACAAGAAGCACCTCGGGATCGACGTTCAGCCCTGGGGTGGAGCAGCCTTCGACTGGACTGACTCCGAAGGCAACCCGACCAAGGGAACCACGGCCTGGTCGATCGGTCCAGCGGACGGCAAGCACTTCGCTCCGAGCAAGTCGACCTTCATGGTCAACTATCGGGTCGAAGATCTGGACGCACTTCTCAAGGCATTGCGCGAGGAAGGTTGCGACGTGCTGGAGAAGACCGACGACTCGGAGTACGGGAAATTCGGATGGGTCATGGATCCTGAGGGCAACAAAGTGGAACTTTGGCAACCGCCCCAAGGGCAATGAAGCTCGGTTGCACCGTGAAGCAGCGCCGGAATGGCATGTATAATGCACCAAATTGAGGCGGAATGGTCCGCCCGAGCCAATGCCTTCCGACTGCGAGCGCGTCGTTGACTCCGGCATCGGGCGGCTCATCAAGATGGAGAAAGTGACATGGTAAAGCCAGCAAAGAACACGATTTGCCTTTGGTACGATGGCGAGGCCGAGGACGCGGCGCGATTTTACGCCAGGACCTTTCCCGATTCATCCGTTGGCGCGGTGCACCGCGCACCGGGAGATTTTCCGTCCGGGAAGAAAGGGGACGTGTTGACGGTCGAGTTTACCGTGATGGGAATTCCCTGCCTCGGGCTCAATGGCGGACCAGAGTTCAAGCACAACGAAGCCTTCTCGTTTCAGGTCGCCACCGCCGACCAGGCCGAAACCGATCGTTACTGGAACGCGATCGTCGGCAACGGCGGCCAAGAGAGTGCGTGCGGCTGGTGCAAGGACAAATGGGGATTGTCCTGGCAGATTACGCCGGTGGCGCTGACGCAAGCGGTAACCGATCCCGATCCCGCCGTCGCCAAGCGCGCGTTCGACGCGATGATGCAGATGCAAAAGATCGACATCGCCGCAATCGAGGCGGCGCGCCGCGGTTGAGGTTGCATCTTGGAAGCGTGCATCTCGGAAGCGTGCATCTCGGAAGCGCAAGAGAGCCGGTCAAGCAGGCCTGGTCAAGAAGGCCTGTTAAGGAGGTCTGATGAGGACGATCGATTTCGCCGCGCTGCTCTTGTTCGGTCTGTCACTGGCGCCCGTTGCGCAGCCCGGCCTGAGCGCCGAGGCTCCCGCGGTCGAGATCACCTCGGAGCCGGCGCATCACCTGGCTCTCGAAAACGAGCGGGTCCGCGTCTTCCAGGTCGAAGTGCCGGCGAGCTCCTCCACGCTCCTGCACCGCCACCGGCACGACTATCTGTTCGTCACCCTGGGAGACTCCCGCGTCGCCAACGAGGTGGAGGGCAAAGCTTCCGTCGAGCTCGCGCTAGCGGACGGAGAGACCCGCTTCACCCCTGGCAACTTCGCGCACAAGGCAAAGAACCTGGCGGACCGGCCGTTCCGCAACGTGACCATCGAGCTGATGCAGGATGAGAAGCTCAAGGGCCAGCCGTCCCCCTGGCCGCCGGAGGCCGGGAGAGACCGAGCATTCCCGGGCGGTCACCTGAAGGCGCTCTTCGTCCATGATGGCGCCCGGGTTCTCGGAGGTCAGCCTGCAGCCGGGAGCGACGGTCCCCAGCCACCATCACGACGGACCGCACCTCCTGGTGGCCTTGAGCGATCTCGAGTTGCGCAGCGACGCCGAAGGGCAGGGTTCAATCGCCGGCACGTTCAAAGCCGGAGAGGTCAAGTGGCTGGCCGGCGGTTACACTCATACGCTGACCAATACCGGCAAGAGCCCGGCGCGGATGGTGACGGTGGAGTTCAAGCCCTGAGAATCCCACGTCGAGTGGCCTAGGATCTCTGCCTCACCCCTGAATCAGGAGAACAGCGATGCGAAAAGCGATTTTGGCGATGGTCCTGGCCTCGGCTCTCGTCACCGGAGAGTTCCATGCGGCGACTCCCGAGACCCCGCCGGGGGATGTCGGACCGGGCCGCATCGCCTGGTTCGACATCACCACCACCAGCCTGCCGCGGTCCAAGGATTTCTACGGGAAGCTCTTCGATTGGCAATTTACCCCGATCCAGGGCACGGATCTGGCGGCGCAGATCGTCGCGGGCGGCACGGCGATCGGGACGCTCCGCGTTGCGGAAGGCAAGATCACCGCGTTCAACGGAGTGGTCTACGTTCAGGTGACCGACATCCAGGCCAGTTGCGAGAAAGCGAAGGAGCTGGGGGGAACCATCCCGCCCGGGTTCCCCTTCAACCTGCCAGACCGCATCGGCGCCATCGCCGTGGTCGTCGATCCGGCCGGCCACCCGGTGGGCCTCTACTCGCGGACCCCGCTCGCGCCGGCGCCCTCCCCTAAGCACTAGCCGTCGAGAGCCCGAGAATTCCTGAAATGGGCAAAAACCAGCGGACAAAAAAATACCGGACTCACGCGAGTGGTCCGGATGGGGAGGGGAGAGCAGTTGACGCCGTTTGACTACCGTCACCTGCGATCCTCACTAGGCCTCAAGTGTGCCTGATCCCCGTCCGCCTGTCGTCCGCCGAATGATGGATCTTCAGATCAACGATTGTTGTGGGTGGGGCTACACGCGGTATTGGGAAAGTCTTCGCGCGATCTCTTGATAAGCCTGATCGAGGACGGCAAGCCGCGGCTCGCAGGATAACAGATCTTCCCGCCGGGCCAGCTCCTCGAGCTCGGCGCAGCCCGTGGCCAGCCCCGCCGCTCCCAGGATGCCGGCGCTCCCGGCCAGGGAGTGGGCGGCGGCGGCGAGGGCCGCGCCGTCGCCACGGCTCAGGGACTGGCGGATGGCCTGGAGGTCTTTCGCGCCCTCATCGAGGAAGCTCTCGATCACCGGCCCCAGCTCCTCCTGCCCGGTCTTCTCCCCGAGCCGCCGCAGGGCCTCCAGGCGCTGTTCGATAATGCCGGCCTCGGCAATGGGGTCCATGGGGTCCATGGGTTCCGCCGCCGGGTCCGCCGCTTTCTCCAGCCAGCGTTGCAGCAGGGCGGCCAGCTCCTCATTTCCCCAGGGCTTGCCGAGATGGCCGTCCATGCCGGCAGCGAGGCAGCGTTCCCGCTCCGCGGCTCCGGTGTGGGCGGTGAGGGCGATGACCGGGGTACGCCGGAGGGACCGGTTGCCCTCCTCGAGCCGTCGCAGGCGGCGGCAGGTCTCGTAGCCGTCGAGATCCGGCATCTCGCAGTCCAGCAGCACGGCGTCGTAGGGCTGGCCGGCCAGGGCGGCGAGGGCGGTCTCGCCGCTGTCGGCGGCGTCGGCGGCGTAGCCGAGCGCGGCGAGCTGGGCGGTCATCACGAGGCGGGTGACGGGGTGGTCGTCCACCACCAGGAGGCGCAGGAGGCGGGGGACGCGGCTCAGGGCTCCTCCAGCGTGGCAACTCCCATCCGCAGGGCGTGCAGGGCGGCCTCGACCCGGTTGCTGACCCCGAGCTTGTCCAGGATGTGGCTCACGTGGGTGCGGACGGTGGCTTCGGCGATGCCCAGCTCCTGGGCGATCTGCTGGTTGGCCCGGCCCTTGGCCAGGAGGTTCAGCACCGCGTTCTCCCGGCCGGTGAGCGGCTCGGCGAGCCCGCCGCCGGAGTGGGGCTTGAGATGGGCCACCAGCTTGCGGGTCAGGCGCTGGGGGAGCCAGAGCTCGCCGCGGGCGACGCGCGGGATCGCCTCCAGGAAGTCCTCGCGGGCCGAGGTCTTGGCGAGGTAGCCCAGGGCTCCGGCCTCGACGGCGGCGAGGATCTGCTCGTCGCCGTTGGTCCCCGTCAAGGCCACGATCCCCACGTCCGGCTGCTCGGCGAGGATCATCCGGATCGCCTCCACGCCGTCGAGGCGGGGGAGCCGCAGGTCCATCAGGATCACCTGGGGCTTGAGGCGCCGCGCCTCCATCACCGCTTCCTGTCCATCTGCCGCCTCGCCCACGACGGTGATGTCCTCGGCGTCCATGAGCAGGGCCCGGACGCCCCGGCGCACGACGAGATGGTCGTCGACGACGAGGACTCGGATGAGGGTCTCGACGGAGCTTTGCGCTGTGATGCTACCCACCTCCCGCGGGTTATACTACTGGACACACGATGACCAGTGAAAGCTGCCGCCGCGGCGTTGGCGGAGGTACCGTGATCCGTATCACGGCTCCTCCACGTCCGTGCGCCGACCGCGCCGCCCGTCTCCTCGGCGGCGGGCTCGCGCTGCTCGCGGTCCTGCTGCTCTTCCCGGCCTCGGCGGTCCTGGCCTCAACAGCCCCGGCGGCGGGGCAGACGGCGGGGAGCGGGCTCTGGAGGTCGCGGCCCGGCGACGATCCCCGCTGGGCGAGCCCCGGCTACGACGACTCGGCCTGGCGGGAGGTGCCGCTGCCCGCCACCTGGCGGGAGCAGGGCTATACAGGCCTCGCCGGTCCGGTCTGGTTCCGCCGGGTGGTGTCGCTCGACGAGGAGGCGCGGCTCGCCGCCGGCCGCGGCCGGCTCGGCATCCTCCTCGGCGCCTCCCGGCACGGCGGCTACCAGGCGTTCGCCGGCGGGCGGCTCCTGGGATCCTCCCCGGGGTGGTCCCTGAAGCTGCCCCATCCCTCCCCGGGGGTCTTCGCCATCCCCCGCGAGGCGGTGGGGAAGGACGGCCGGCTGGCGCTGGCGCTGCGGGCGCGGCGGGTGGCCCGGTGGTCGGACGGGGAGCCGGCGGGCGGGGCGGTGGGCGCCGCCCTGGTCCTCGGCGACTACCAGGCCCTGCGCGACGGCGTCGAGGCCGAGCGGGCCCGCGCCCTGCTGGCGGACCTCCCGGTCCTCCTGCTGGCGGTCCTCTTCGTGGCCTCGGGCAGCTACCACCTGCTGCTCTACTACCAGCGCCGGCGGCAGGTCTCGCATCTGTGGTTCGGCCTGCTGGCGCTGAGCTTTTCGGCCAACACCTTCGCCAGCTCCTACTGGATCTATCAGGTCACCGGCCGCTACGACCTGGCGGTCCGCGCCAGCGACCTCACCGGCCATGCCGCCGCGGTGGTGGCGATCCAGTTCCTCTGGACCTTCTTCTCGCGGCCGATCTCCCGGCCGCTGCGGGCCTACCAGCTCTCGCACGGGGCGCTGGCCCTGCTGATCGGTCTCTGGCCCGACCCGCGCATGGTGGTCGCCAGCCAGAGCTTCCGCTCGCTCTGGCTGCTGCCGCTGCTGGTCCTGGTGGTGGCTCTCATCGCCCGCGAGGCGTGGCGGGGAAACGCGGAGGCGCGGACCCTCGCGCTCGGCGGGCTGGCGCTGGTCGGCGCGGTGAGCGTCGAGCTGGCGGGCCAGATCGTCCCCGGGACCTGGCGCAGCCCGGTCTCGCTGCCGCCGTTCGGCTTCGCCGCGGTCCTGGTGGCGATGAGCTTCTCGCTCGCCAGCCGCTTCCGGCGGGTCCACGCCGAGCTCGACCGGCTGCTGGTCTCCCTGGAGGAGGAGGTGCGGGAGCGCACGTGCGACCTCCAGGTCGCCAAGGAGGAGGCGCTGGCGGCGAGCCGGGCGAAGAGCGAGTTCCTGGCCAACATCAGCCACGAGATCCGCACCCCGATGAACGGCGTCATCGGCATGACCAGCCTGCTGCTGGAGACCCCCCTCACCGCCACCCAGAAGAGCTACGTGGAGACCGTCCATGCCAGCGGCGAGGCCCTCCTGGCGCTGATCAACGACATCCTGGACTTCTCGAAGATGGAGTCGGGAGGCATGGCGATCGGGCGGGCTCCCTTCAGCCTCCGGGAGGTGATGGAAGAGAGCCTGGAGATGATCGCTCCGCTGGCCGCCCGGCAGGGGCTCTCCCTGGGCCACTCGGTGGCGGCGGGGACCCCGGAGGCCCTGGTGGGCGACCTCGCCCGCACCCGCCAGGTGCTGGTCAACCTGCTGGGCAACGCGGTCAAGTTCACGCCCCAGGGGGAGGTGCGGGTCGAGCTCTCCGCCCGTCCGCTGGGAGAGGGGCGCTTCGAGGCGCACTTCGCGGTCGTCGACACCGGGATCGGGATCCCCGCCAGGGAAATGGACCGGCTGTTCGTCGCCTTCCAGCAGCTCGACGGCTCCCTGGTGCGCCAGCAGGGAGGCTCGGGGCTCGGCCTCGCCATCAGCCGGCGGCTGACCGAGCTGATGGGCGGGCGGATCTGGGTGGAGAGCGCCGTCGGCCAGGGCTCGACCTTCCACTTCACCATCCCCGGCGAGGCCGCCCCGGCCCCGCCCCGCCGTCCGACCGCTTCCAGCCGCCTGGACTCCGGCCTGGCGCGCCGCCACCCCTCGAGCATCCTGCTCGCCGAGGACCACCCGGTGAACCGGCAGGTGATGATCGGCCTGCTCGAGCACCTGGGGTATGAAGCGGACCTCGCGGGCAACGGGCGGGAGGTCCTGGAGGCGGTGGAGCGCCGGCTCTACGACGTGATCCTGATGGACATCCAGATGCCCGAGATGGATGGCCTGGAGGTCACCCGCCAGATCCGGCGGCTCGCCGGCCGCCGCCAGCCGAAGATCCTCGCGCTGACCGCCCATGCCATGGCCGGGGACCGGGAGCGCTGCCTGGCGGCGGGCATGGACGGCTACCTGAGCAAGCCGGTGCAGATCGCCGAGCTGCAGGCCGCCCTCGTCGCCGCCAGCCCGGAGGTGCACCCCGACCCCCTCGACCGCACGAGCCTGGAGCTGCTGCTCAGCCTGCGCGACGGCCAGGGGCTGGTCGGCAACCTGATCCAGACCTTCCTGGTCACCGCCGACGCCGACCTCGCCGCCCTGCGCCGGGGGGTGGAGGAGGGGCGCTGGCCCGAGGTGGAGCGCACCGCTCACCGCCTCCAGGGGAGCAGCGCGATCCTCGGCATCACCCAGGTCGCGGCGGTCTGCCGCTCGATCGAGGAGCGGGTCCGCGCCGCGCGCACCGGCGAGCTCGCCCCGCTGGTGACGCGCCTGGGGCGGGAGCTCGAACGGGCGCGGACCGCGCTCGAAGAGGTCCGCAGCCATGGCGGCGCTCCCGCGGTCCTCCTTCCAGGTGGGCATGGTTTCTGAATGATCCTGGAGGCTGGAGGAAGATCATGGCCAAACTGGACACCGAAAAGCGCAACGAGATCCCCGAGGGCAAGTTCGCCTTCCCCGAGCAGCGCAAGGAGCCGCTCGAAAACGCCAGCCACGTGCGCAACGCGATCGCCCGCTTCAATCAGGTCGAAGGGGTGAGCGACGAGGACCGCGACGCCGCCTGGAAGCGCATCAAGGCGGCGGCGAAGAAGTACGACGTCGAGATCCATGAAAAGAGCTGGCGCGAGATCGGGAAGAGCAAGGCGAAGTGATCAATCCGGCAGGATGGTCTCAAGGTCCGCCGCGGCCCGGTGCAGCCGGTCGACGAGCGCCGCGCGGCGTTCGAGCACGGCGCGCTGGTTGACGTAGCCCTTGTCGGTGATCTCGCCGGACTGGATGGAGGGGGGATCGGCCACCAGGAGGGCGCGGGCGATGCGCCGGCTGCTGGCCCGGTTCCGGGCGTTGTGGGCGGCGAGCCCCGCCCGCAGCCCTTCGCGCACCTCGGGCCGGCGGATCAGCTCGGCCAGGGGCGCATCCTCCGGGAGATCGTCGCAAAGCGAGCGGCAGCCGGCCGGGTTGGGGAAGACGAGCAGGCCGATCTCCGGCCGGTCGTGCCCGGTCACCACCACGTCCTGGACGACGGGCGCGCAGGCCGCGATCACCTCCAGGCGCAGCTCGCCCACGTGCACCCAGGTTCCCGACATCAGCTTGAAGTTCTCGGCCAGCCGGCCGTCGAAGAGGATGCCCCGGGAGGGGTCGTCCGGGTCGGCGAGCCGGGCCGCGTCGCCGGTCTTGAGGCAGCCGTCCTCGTCGAGCATCTCGCGGGTGAGCTCGGGGCGCCGCCAGTAGCCGGGGGTAACGTTGGGTCCCTTCACCCGGATCTCCAGCTTGTTCCCCACCGGCGCCAGCCGGATCTCCGTGCCGGGCACGGGCAGGCCGATGACGCCGGCCCGCTCGATGAGGAAATGGACCTGGGTGGCGCAGGGCGCCGTCTCGGTCGAGCCCCAGGCCGCCAGCATGACCGCGCGTTCCCCCCGCGCCTGGATCGAAAGCCGCTCCAGCCTCTCCCACAGGTGCTGCGGCAGGGCCGCGGCGGCGTAGAAGATCCCGTCCAGGTCGCGGAAGAAGGTGTCGCGCAGCTCGCGGTCTCGCTCGAGGCGGGGGATCAGCATCTCGTAGCCGCGCGGCACGTTGAAGTGGAGGGTGGACGGCACCTCCCGCAGGTTGCGAACCGTGGTCTCGATCAGGCCGGGCGCCGGCTTGCCGCCGTCGACGTACAGCGTGCCGCCGTTGCGCAGCGCCAGGTTGAAGTTGTGGTTGCCGCCGAAGGTGTGGCTCCAGGGAAGCCAGTCCACGATCACCGGCGGCCGGTCCTCCAGGAAGGGCCACCCCTGGGCGATCGCCTGCTGGTTGGAGACGAGCATGCGCTGGGTGTTGAGGACCCCTTTGGGCCTGCCGGTCGAGCCCGAGGTGAAGAGAATCTTGGCGATCGTGTCCGGACCCACCGCGGCGAAGCGCGCGTCGAGGTCGGGATGGCGCGCGGTGTTCAGGAGCTCGTCGAAAAGGGTGGCTCCGGGTCCGGCGTCCGCCCTGGTGCCCACCACGAGCTCGGCGGCGGCGGCCGGGGAGGGGCCGGCGGCGGCGGTCCGCAGGGCGCCGGCGTACCGGTCGCCGTCGGCGGCGTAGACGAGGCCGGGACGGATCAGCTCCAGGATGTAGCGGAGCTGGGCGTGGTCCTCCGACAGCAGCGAGTAGGCGGGGGAGACCGGCACGGCGGGGACGCCCACGTGCAGCGCGGCGAGTTGCAGCAGGCCGTGGTCGACGCCATTGTCGGAGAGCAGCACCACCGGCCGGTCCACGCCGAGGCCGCGCTCCAGCAGACCGCTGGCGATCCGCTCGACGGCGTCCAGGGCCATGGCGTAGGAGACCCGCCGCCAGCCGCCGTCGCCGGCGCGCTCGGCGAGGAAGGTGCGGTCCGGCGCGGCGCGGGCCCAGCGGCGCAGCAGCGCGCCGAGGCTGCGCGGATACGGCCCCAGCTCCTGGCGCGAGCGCAGCGCCAGGCCGCCGCCGGGGAGCGGCCGCGTCTCGAGGTCCACAGGGGCGAGGCGGAGCGGTTTGAAGGGCGTCCGGTTCATCTCCTGGATCCGGATTGTATCGGGCCGTCCGGTTGTGGCAATCTACGGGGCACGATGCATAAATCTCGAATCCTCTCCTGCGTAGCCGCCGGCTCGCTGCTGGCTCTCTCGCTCGCGGTGTTCTCCCCCGGCGTCCGGGCGGGTCAAGCGACCAAAGACCCGCTCGCCGCCGAGATCGAGCGCTGGTCGGCCTTCCTGCGCACCGACGCCGCCTCCCACGGGATCTGGGCGGAGGTCAAGCCGGGCGGCCTGCCGGTGCTCGCGAGCGCCGAAAAGGACCTGCGCAACGGCCGGCGGCTGCTGGCGCTGCACCGCTTCGCCATGCTGAGGGTGGATCTGGCGACCGCGGCCTATGTGAGCGAGCGCCCGGCCGATCAGCACAAGGACCTGGGGCCTCTGGAGGCCGAGTGGTCGCGCATGGGCAAGGTGCTGCACGCCAGCCTGGGCCCGCCTGCCGCCTCCGCCCTGGCGGGCGTGCAGCCCGCGGCCGTGCGCGCCCTGGGCGAGGTGGCGATCCCCCAGGTGCGCGAATACTACGTGCCCAGCCTCGACTACGCCCGCAACACCATGCCGGAGGAGGGCCTCGTCTACCTGGGGACCGCCCAGGCGGAGCAGGAGCTGGTGGATTTCTGCCGCCGGCTCTCCGCGCCCTCCAGGCTCCAGGCGCCGCCGCTGCGGCCGCTGCGCGCCGAGATCGAAGCGTTGCAGTCGGAGCTGCTCAAGGGGTACCGGCCGCCGGCCTCGGTGGAGAAGCACGGCGCCTTCATCACCGCCAACTCGACGCTGAAGGAAGTGCGCGAGCTGGACGCGGCCGGCCTGCGCTATGGCGCCATGCAGCGCTACCTGGACGCGGTGCAGATGGTGGCGCTGCTGCGCCCGGCCCCGCCGAAGCTCGCCCCCGACGTCCTGCGCCAGCGGCTGCGCGACTTCGACGCCCGCCTGTCTACAGGGGGGGTTGATCACAGCATTGCCCGCATGGCCCTCGAGGGGGCGCAGGACGAGGTGGCGAACGCCAGGCCGGACGCGAGCCCCGCCGCCTCGACCGCGATCGTCACCGAGGTGCTGCCGCGCTACCTCGCCGCGCTCGGCCCCGCGCCGCCGGAGCCGCCGCGGCTCAAGCCCCAGGTCACGGTCACGCTGGTCCGCTGGCCCTACACGTGAAACCTCTCGGATCCAGCAGGTCTGCTGGCACAGAGCGTGGTTCAGGGGTATGGCGGCAAGGCGAGCTTCGTCTCGGAGAACTATGGCGAATCGAAGCTGGCGAAGCGCTTCGGGGTGACGCGCTACCCGGCGATCTTCGTCAATGACATCCTGGTGGCGACGCCCAACGACTTCGGCTTCTACGGCAAGAGCGGAGTGAAGGATGGCGGCCGCTACGCGCCGATCCAGAAGGCGCCGGGCCAGGAGCGCTTCCGCGCCGACCTGACGCGGATGGTCGATCTGATCCTGGCCGGCCGCAAGGACGCCGCGCGGGCGCAGGCCGCGCCGGCCAAGCCGGGGGAGGTGGCGGCGCTGCCGGCGATCAAGCTCACCGGCCTCGACGGCAAGACCCTGTCGCGCGCCGACCTCGCGGGGCGCGTGGTGCTGGTGGAGTTCTGGGCCACCTGGTGCCCGCCCTGCCGGGGCACCCTGGGCTGGCTGGCCGAGCTCAAGCGGCGCTACGGGGACCGCGTCGCCGTGGTGGCGATCTCGGTCGAGTCCGAGGAGGCCGGCATCCGCAAGGTGGCGGGCGAGCTGAAGGCGCCCATCGCCTGGGTGAAGGGCTCGCCGGAGATCGGCCGCGCCTTCGGCGACGTGAGCGCCGTGCCAACGCTCCTCGTCTTCGACCGTCAGGGGCGCACCGCCGGGGTCTTCTACGGCGCGCCGCCCAGTCTGCACCCGGAGGCCGAGGCGAAGCTGGCCTCGCTGCTCAAGTAGATCGTCGTGAGCCGCAACCTTCCCGGGCTCCGGCCCGGGTTTCATCACAAGGGGGAACCATGAGGAAGAAGTTCAAGAAGCTGGACATCCGCCGCGAGACGCTGGGAGGTCTGGATGGGCCGGCGCTGTTGCAGGCCCGGGGAGGAGATGCCGTGCCGGTCGAGGAAACGCTCTGGTGCCCTGACACAAAGTGCTCCAACTGCAGCGGTACGAAGCCCTGCTGCCTGCAGGCCCAGCCCTGACACCCGAGCCGGGAGGTCCGGACGGACCTCCCGGCGCTATCCTGGCCAGCTCCACGGGTTCGTCCCGCCGAGTCTCCCGGCGCGCAGGAGTCTCCATGGATGAGCAGAGAACGATCGGCGAGGCCTCGCCCTCGGGGGCCTGGACTCCGCTGCTGACGGGAGCGGCTGCGGACGAGGCTCGCGCCGCGATCCTGGAGATCGCGGACGCGCTCAGCGATCCGCAACAGAGCCGTGTCGAGCGTGAGAACGCGGAGTTCACGCTCGGGATGGGGCATGCCGGGATCGCTCTCTTTTTCGCCTATCTCGCGAAAAGCCTGCCGGGAGCCGGTCACGAGGAGACCGCGATCCAGTACCTGGAGGAGGCCGTCGGCAGTCTCGCGGCGCGGGCGCATCCCGCCGCCCTCTACCATGGGGTCTCCGGGATCGCCTGGGTGGTGGAGCACTTCGACGGCTGGCTGCTGGAACCCGAGTCGGAAGAGGACGACCTCAACGAGGCGAGCGACGAGGTGGTTCTGGAGCGCCTCGCCGTTCCGTCCTGGAGCGACGACTACGACCTGATCAACGGCCTCGTCGGTCTCGGTGTCTATGCCCTGTCGCGGCGGCCGAGGGCCACCGCTACGGAGTCGCTGTCCCGCATCGTCCGGCACCTGGAGACGACCGCCGAACCCCAGCCGCGAGGGCTCACCTGGTGGACGCCCCCCGAGCGGCTGTGGGGGCCTTTGCGCGAGGCGGCGGCCCCGAAGGGTTTCTACAACCTCGGCGTGGCGCACGGAGTGGCCGGAGTCATCCCTTTCCTGGCGGATTGCTGCGCGGCGGGGATCGAGCCGGAGAAGACCCGCGCCCTGCTCGCGGGCGCCGTCGAGTGGCTCCTGTCACAGAAGCTCGCCGGGGGCAAGCTCATCTTCCCGGACTTCGTCGGGCCGGAGATCTCGCCGAAAGCCTCGATGCTCGCGTGGTGCTATGGCGACGTCGGGATCGCGGGCACGCTGTTGCGCGCTGCCCGGGCGGTCGGGGAGCCCCGTTGGGAAGCGGAAGCGCTGGAGCTCGCCCGCCGGGCCGCGGTCTGTCCCGCACCGGACGCGAACGTCCGGGACTGCTGCCTCTGCCACGGGGCTATCGGCTTGGGTCATCAGTTCCAGCGGCTCTTTCAGGCGACCGGTGAGCCGCTGTTCCGGCGGGCCGCTCTCGACTGGTACGAGCGCGGTCTCGCGCAACGCCGCCCCGGCGAGGCGATCGGCGGGTTCGTCGCCCTGGAGCCGCGCAGCTTCTATGGGGATTTCGAGCCGGTCCCGCGTCGCGGCTTCCTCGTCGGCTCGGCGGGTATCGGCCTCGGCCTCCTGGCGGCCATTGATACGGTCGAACCAGCCTGGGACCGTCTCCTTCTGCTCTCCTGAGCCGGCTCCGGGACGCGGACCGAAATCGCCTACCAGGTCCGCCGCAGCGGGTGGGCCTCGGTGTTGAAGACCACGCGGTCGAGGTCCAGCGTCTTCTCGGGAGCGAAGAGGAGATAGAGATACTTGAGCGTCTCGGCCAGGAAGTAGCTGGGCATCAGGTCCCCCTTCTCCCGGGTGACGACGCTCTTGAGGACGGTGTAGCCGGCGTCCGTCCGGCAGTGCGCGACCAGGCCCTCGAAGAAGGCGCGGCCCATCTCCAGGTACTTCGGATCGTGGGTGGAGTGGAAGAGGTAGTAGGCCGACTCCACGATCTCCGGCCGCAGGGGATAGCCGGGGTAGAGCACCTTCATCGTCCGGTAGTCGATCACCTCGGGCTCGATTCCGAACAGGTTCCACATTTTGTAGGCCGAATCCTGGAGGCGCTTCGCCCGGCCGGGGTCGCCGCCGAGCGTCAGGACGGCGGGGAGGAAGGCGTGCAGGGCGCCGAACTCGGTCGCCGTGCGCCGGCCGGTCTCCATGTCCGCCTGGCCGTACCAGAGCCCGGTGGGAGCGTCGTCCGCCAGATAGCGGTTCATGGCGCGGCGGCTCTGTTTCCACATGTCCGCGCAGTCCCGGTCGCCGAAGAGCTTCGAGCACTTCAGGAGATATTCGTAATAGGAGTCGATGCCGCCGCCCACGTGGCTGGCCCGGCTGGTCCACTGGCCGGTCTCGACGTCGATCTCCTCGCCCACCAGGCCGATCTTCGAGCGCCGCTTGTAGAGCTGGACCAGGGCGTTCTTGGCCTTGTCGTAGAAGACGGGGTTCCTGGTCAGCTTCGAGAGGGTGCCGAATTCGAGCAGCAGGGTGCCGATCTCCGCCGGGTTGGAGCGCGCCCCGGAGGTCTTGCCCGTCCGGAGGTTGACGTACATGTAGGGCATGCCGGTGGGGGAGTTGAAGACGGGGAGCAGCCGGGTCCCCAGGTCCCCGGCGAGATGGAGCAGGCGCGGGTCGCCGGTCGCCTGATAGCCCGAGAGCAGCCCGCCGAGGAGGCGGATGGTGACCTCGAAGTTCTTGACGGTGATGTCCTTGTCGAAGGAGAGCTTCTCGACGATCAGCGTCTTCGCCTTGGCGGCCTCCGCGTCGAGCCCGAGGAGGAGCAGGGTGTCCAGGGAGTCCACCGGGGTCATCAGCAGGGAGTCGCCGTACCAGTCGCGCGGGGTTTTGCTCAGCGGCTGGAGCTCGTCGTGCCCCCAGGCGTAGCGCTCGTAGGCGCGCCAGGAGTCGAGGAGCTCGGCGCGGACCCGGGCGGCCAGCGCGGCGCGGTCGAGGGGCGGGGTCGCTGCCGATTTCGGCGGCGGCCCGGCGGCGGACGCCCGGCCGGGGAGGAGGACCGTCAGGAGAGGCGCGAGGAGGAAGGGAAGGAGGAGGAGGGCGCGGGTCTTCATGGAGGGAAGGCTAACCGGATTCGGCTCCTTTCGTCAGGCGATCCGCCGATCCCCTCTGGAAACTTGACGCGCCCGCTGCTATGTTGAGCCGTCGGAAAACCGGTTCCTTTCTCATGGAGGTCGCCCCGCATGGCCGCACTCTCCTTCTTCGACCGGAGCAGGACCGTCGCACCGCCAGGCTTCAACCGCTGGCTCGTCCCCCCCGCAGCGCTGGCCATCCACCTTTCAATCGGGCAGGCCTACGCGTTCAGCGTCTTCAACATCCCGCTGAGCCAGGCGATCGGCATCACCCATTCGGCGCCCGAGGACTGGAAGCTCAGCACCCTCGGCTGGGTGTTCAGCATCGCCATCGTCTTCCTCGGGCTCTCGGCGGCGGTCTTCGGACGCTGGCTCGACCGGGTCGGCCCGCGCCAGGCGATGTTCGCCTCGGCGCTCTGCTTCAGCGGCGGCTTCCTGGTCGGCGCGGCGGGGATCTCGACCCACCAGTTCTGGCTGCTGGTGCTCGGCTATGGAGTGCTCGGCGGGATCGGCCTGGGGCTCGGCTACATCTCGCCGGTCTCGACCCTGATCCGCTGGTTCCCCGACCGGCCGGGGATGGCGACCGGCCTCGCCATCATGGGCTTCGGCGGCGGCGCGATGATCGCCTCGCCGCTCTCGGTCTGGCTGATGGATCACTTCAAGTCGGCCACCTCGGTCGGCGTCGCCGAGACCTTCGTCGCCCTGGGGGTGATCTACTTCATCTTCATGATGTTCGGCGTGCTGACCGTGCGCGTGCCGGCGGAGGGATGGCGGCCCGTGGGGTACGTCCCCCAGGCGGCGGGGACGAAGACGCTGGTGACCTCCTCCCAGGTCGAGGTCGGCACGGCGTTCCGGACGCCGCAGTTCTGGCTGCTCTGGATCGTGCTCTGCATGAACGTGACGGCCGGGATCGGCGTCCTTTCGCAGGCCTCCGCGATGAGCCAGGAGATGTTCCCGGCGCGGATCACGGCGGCGGCCGCCGCCGGCTTCGTCGGCCTGCTGTCGCTCGCCAACATGGGCGGCCGGTTCCTCTGGTCGTCGCTGTCGGACGTAATCGGGCGCAAGTCGACCTATTTCATCTTCTTCACCCTCGGCGCCATCCTCTACGCGATCGTCCCGATCAGCGGCCGGATGGGCAGCGTCGCCCTCTTCGTGCTCGGCTACGCGATCATCCTCTCGATGTACGGCGGCGGCTTCGCCACCATCCCGGCCTACCTGCGCGACCTTTTCGGCACCATGCAGGTGGGGGCCATCCACGGCCGCCTGCTGACCGCCTGGTCCACCGCCGGCGTGCTCGGGCCGGTCCTCGTCAACTACATCCGCGAGTACCGGATCGCCCAGGGGGTCCCCAAGGCCGAGGCCTACAGCGTCACCATGCACGTGATGGCCGGCCTGCTGGTGATCGGCTTCATCGCCAACCTGCTCGTCCGGCCGGTCGATCCCAAGTATGCCTACAAGCCCCAGGAGGGACCCCATGCCTGACCCGCGACGCCCCGAGACGGTCTCCAGTCCCCCCAGGCCGGGCGACGGCGGTCCGGCCGATCCGCTGGCGGCGGCGAAGCTCGCCTTCGCCTGGCTCTTCGTCGGCCTGCCGGCCGCCTGGGGGATCTGGCAGGTGTTCGTGAAGTCGCTGGCATTGTTTCGGTAAGAGCGTTCGGTAAAGCGTTCGGTAAAAGCGTTCGGTAAAAGCGTCCGGTAGCCATTCCGGTGGCTCCCGGCCGCGCGGGCCTTGCCTCCCGTCCGCCCTCCTGACATGCTGCCGCAGGAGCGCGAGAGCGCCGTTCTGAGGAGGGAGGCAAGGCATGAGAATCATCGTGATCGGAGCCACCGGCACCATCGGCAAGGCGGTCGTCGAGGCGCTCGCCGGGCGGCATGAGGTCCTGCGGGTCGGCCACCGCGGCGGCGAATATCAGGTGGACATGGCGTCCCGGGAGTCGATCGAGCAGCTCTTCCAGACGATCGGGGAGTTCGACGCCCTGGTCTCGGCGGCGGGGCAGGCGAAGTTCGGCGCCCTGGACGGGCTGTCGGACGGGGACTTCCAGTTCAGCCTGGGGAGCAAGCTGATGGGGCAGGTGAACCTGGTGCGCCTGGGGCTGGCGCACGTCGCCGACGGCGGCTCGTTCACCCTCACCAGCGGCGTGCTGGCCAGCGAGCCCACCCCCGGGAACTCGGCGATCAGCCTGGTCAACGGCGGCCTTGAGGCCTTCGCCGGGGCGGCGGCCCTGGACCTGCCGCGCGGCGTGCGGGTCAACGTGGTCAGCCCGCCGTGGGTCAGCGAGACGCTGGAGGCGATGGGGCGGGACGGCGCGGCGGGCCTGCCCGCGGCCCAGGTCGCCCGCGCCTACGTGGAGAGCGTCGAGGGGAGCCAGAACGGCGAGGTGCTGGACGCCCGGGAGTTCGCCTACTAGACGTGGAACGCTGGAAGAGGGCCTCTCCCGGCCAACGCCCTCCAGCAGAGAGGAATCAAACATCATGATCGAGCCGATCGAGCCCGCCTCCCACGCGATCCGTCCCGGGATCACCACCGGTCCCTTCCCCAACGCCACCAAGATCCACGTCGAAGGGAGCCTGCCCGGCGTGCGGGTGCCGATGCGCGAGATCCGGGTCTCGCCGACCCGGACCCACGCGGGCGTTCAGCCGGCCAGGACGGTGGAGAACCCGCCGGTCACGATCTACGACACCTCGGGTCCGTACACCGATCCGGCGGCGGAGATCGACCTCCACCGCGGGCTGCCGCCGCTGCGGCGGGAGTGGATCCTCGGCCGCGGCGACGTCGAGGAGCTGCCGCAGGTCTCCTCCGAGTACGGGCGGCGGCGGGCGGCCGACCCCCGGCTGGCGCCGGTGCGCTTCCCCTATCTCCACCGGCCGCTCTGCGCCCGCTCTGGAGCCAACGTTACCCAGATGCACTATGCCCGCAAGGGGATCGTGACCCCGGAGATGGAGTTCATCGCCATCCGCGAGAACCAGCGGCGGGAGCTGGCGCGCGAGGAGATGGGGGGGCGGGCCTGGGGGGGCGGCGTGGCCCAGCACCCGGGGCAGTCGTTCGGGGCGGCCGTTCCCAGCATCATCACTCCGGAGTTCGTGCGCGACGAGGTGGCGCGCGGGCGGGCGATCATCCCGTCGAACATCAACCATCCGGAGAGCGAGCCGATGATCATCGGCCGCAACTTCCTGGTGAAGATCAACGCCAACATCGGCAACTCGGCGGTGACCTCCTCGATCGAGGAGGAGGTGGAGAAGCTGGTCTGGGCGATCCGCTGGGGGGCCGACACGGTGATGGACCTCTCGACGGGGAAGAACATCCACGAGACCCGCGAGTGGATCCTCAGGAACTCGCCGGTGCCCATCGGCACGGTGCCGATCTATCAGGCGCTGGAGAAGGTGGGGGGCAAGGCCGAGGAGCTGACCTGGGAGATCTACCGTGACACGCTGATCGAGCAGGCCGAGCAGGGGGTAGACTACTTCACCATCCACGCCGGGGTGCGGCTCGCCTACGTGCCGCTGACGGCGCGGCGGATGACGGGGATCGTCTCGCGCGGCGGCTCGATCCATGCCAAGTGGTGCCTCTCCCACCACCGGGAGAACTTCACCTACGAGCACTTCGAGGAGATCTGCGAGATCATGCGCGCCTACGACGTCGCCTTCAGCCTGGGGGACGGCCTGCGCCCCGGCTCGATCGCGGACGCCAACGACGCCGCCCAGTTCGCCGAGCTGGAGACCCTGGGGGAGCTGACGAAGATCGCCTGGAGCCACGACGTGCAGGTGATGATCGAGGGGCCGGGGCACATCCCCATGCACCTGATCAAGGAGAACATGGACCGCCAGCTCGCCTCCTGCGGCGAGGCCCCCTTCTACACCCTGGGACCGCTGACCACCGACGTGGCGCCCGGCTACGACCATCTCACCTCGGCGATCGGCGCCGCCATGATCGGCTGGTACGGCACGGCGATGCTTTGCTACGTCACCCCCAAGGAGCACCTGGGGCTGCCCGACAAGGAGGACGTCAAGCAGGGGGTGATCGCCTACAAGATCGCCGCCCACGCGGCGGACCTCGCCAAGGGGCACCCCGGGGCGCAGATCCGCGACAACGCGCTCTCCAAGGCCCGCTTCGAGTTCCGCTGGGAGGACCAGTTCAACCTCTCGCTCGACCCGGACACCGCCCGCGCCTACCACGACGAGACCCTGCCGCAGGAGGGGGCCAAGGTCGCCCACTTCTGCTCGATGTGCGGGCCGCACTTCTGCTCGATGAAGATCACCGAGGAGGTGCGGGAGTACGCCGCCCGGCAGGGGATGGAGGAGGCCCAGGCCCTCGAAGAGGGCATGAAGGAGAAGTCGGAGGAGTTCCGGCAGGCGGGGGCGGAGATCTACAGGTAGGTCCGCTTCACCGCCTCCACGAAAGCCCGCGCGTTCTCCACCGGCACCATCGGCAGAATCCCGTGGCCGAGGTTGACGATGTGGCCGCCGCCGCGGCCCTCTGCGATCAGGGCCGCGGTGCGGCGCTCGATCTCCGGGATGGGGCCGAGCAGCGCCGCCGGGTCGAGGTTCCCCTGCAGCACCCGGTCCCCCACGATGCCGCGCACGGCGGAGAGCGGCTGGCGCCAGTCGACCGACAGCACGTCCACCGGCAGCTCGGCGAGGGCCGGCAGCAGGTGGGAGCCGCCGTTGATGTAGTAGATCAGGGGAACTTTCCCTTTCAAGGCGTCGACGATCTTGCGCAGCGGCGGCAGCGCCAGGGCGCGCCAGCGTTCGCGGTCGAGCAGCCCGCCCCAGGTGTCGAAGAGCTGGAGGGCCTGAGCCCCGGCGGCGATCTGGCCGGAGAGGTAGGCGATCGAGACGTCCGCGACGCGGTCGAGCAGCACCGCCAGGCCCTCCGGATCGCCGTAGCTCCAGGCGAGCAGGTGCTCGAAGTGTCTGGAGCCCCCCCCTTCCACCAGATAGGCGGCGAGCGTCCAGGGGGTGCCGCCGAAGCCGAGCAGGGGCACGCGGCCGGCGAGCTCGCGGCGCGCCAGGCGCATGGCGTCGAAGACATAGCCCAGGGTCTCCTCGACTTCCGGGGTGCGCAGACGGGCGACGTCCTCGCGGGTGCGCACGGGGTTGGGGAAGGTGGGGCCGTCCCCCTTCGCGAAGACCAGCTCCGCCCCCATGGCCTCCAGCGGCAGCAGGATGTCGGCGAAGAGGATGGCGGCGTCCACGCCCAGGATGTCCACCGGCTGGAGGGTCACCTCGGCCGCCAGCTCGGGGGTCTTGCAGAGGGTCAGGAAGTCCACCTTCTGGCGGATGGCGCGGTACTCGGGGAGGTAGCGGCCGGCCTGGCGCATGATCCAGACGGGGCGCCGCTCGGTCGCCTCCCCGCGGCAGGTGCGGAGGAAGAGGTCGTTCACGGGCGGGAGGATAGCACCCCTCTCTCCCGGGCCGGGAGAGAGGGGGTTGGGGGAGTGAGGGCCCTCAGGGCCGGAAGCCGGTGCGGTCCTGCAGGCCGGGGAGCACGTCGGAGTCCGCCGGCACGGCCGGCAGCACGTAGGTCTTGGTGATCCCGGTGCTGATCTGCTGGATGTCCACCTCCACCCGCGAGGGGGTGAAGCGGACGATCGTCGGCCAGAGATAGCCGTTGGGGCGCGGACCGACGATGCGGACGAAAACCTCCGACCGGCCGGCCACGGCGCCGCTCACGCAGAGGGTCTCGGGAATGCAGACCGGCTCCTTGCGCCCGGCGAGGGGCGTCGCGGTCTGGAAGATCCGCACCTTGAAGCGGAAATCCGGGAAGGCGGGCGTGGTCAGGTAATCACCACCGCCGCCGACCCCTGGAGGGGTCGTCGCCGTCACCTGGTTGGAGGGCGCCGAGCTGAGAGTGCCGCTGAGCGCCACCACCCGGAAGGTGTAGCTCGTCTGCGGAGTCAGGTTGGTGATCCTCGACCCGGTGGAGTTGGCGCTCACCGTGCCGATCTGCTGGAATTTCCCGTTGATCAGCGCCTCGATGCCGAAGCCCGTCTCATTGTTCGAGTTGTCCTGCCAGCTCAGATCGATCTCGGTGCTGGAGACCGCCGTCGCCTGCAGGCTGGAGGGCGCCGCCGGCGGGTTGCCGGAGGTGCTGGAGCAGGCCAGGGTCAGCGTGTAGGGGCCGGTCTCGCCGGGGGAGAAGCTGCCGGCGGCGATCGCCCAGTCTCCGGTGCGGTCGAGCTGGAAGCTGATCCGCGCGTCGTTTCCCCCGCCGCCGTTGTCGTTTTCCGCCACGTCGTTGTTCTGGGGATCGAGCAGGGCCAGGTAGGAATCGACGCTGGCCGAGCGCATGGTGATGGTGACGTCCTGCCCCGGCGTGCCCTGGAAGTCCCAGTAGTCGGCGTAGGAGCCGTCGTTGAGCGCGCAGTCGCTGGTGGACAGCGTGTCGCTCACCGTCTGGCCGCACTGGATGGCATGCAGGGCGCAGGCATTGTTCGTGGCCTTTTCGAACAGCGCGGCGCCCTTCCGGGGCCGGGCGTCCGTCTTCTCGAGCACGCGGATCGGCGAGCCCGCCGGGGTCTGGGCGCCGGCGGCGGCGGGCAGGAGCCCGGCGAGCCCGATACAGGCTGCCAGCGCCATCTTCATGGTCAAACCCTTGGTCAAACCGTTCGTCCAATCGATCGACATGTGTCTCTCCTTGAAAGGTTCCTCTGTGAGTCTCACCCAGTTGCGCGAACCCTCCACTGCAAGATCCCTGCTCAGGCTTCCCTCCCAGGCATCCGCACGGGTGGAGTACACTGGCCGGCAATGCTGAGACTGGTCGCCTACGCGCCGGACGGGGTCCGGCGGTTTCCCGTCCACAGAAGCGAGCTGATCATCGGGAGCTGGCCCGAATGCGACATCTACCTGCCGTACACGGGGGTGGCGCAGAAGCACGCCAGGCTCACCTATGACGGCAACGTGCTGAGGATCGAGGACCTGGGGACGCGCAAGGGCCTGCTGGTGAGCGGCCGCAAGGTGCGCGAGACCGCGCTCGAGGTGCTCGACGAGATCCGGCTGGGCGGGGTGACCCTGCTCGTCGAGGACATCGTCTCCGGGCCGGAGAGGACCCCCGCGCCGGCCGAGGAGAAGCGCGCCGACGGGCCGCCGGTGATCACCCCCCTGCGGATGATCGAGCACCTCAACCGCATCAGCGAGTGGGTGCTCGCGGACGCCGAGAGCCGCACCACCTCCGAGGCCCTGGTGACCGAGGTGCTGGCGGACTTCGGCGGCGGCGCCCTCTTCCTGCTGGTCGGCGAGATGGAGGGGACGACTCTCAAGCTGGTGGTGACCTCGGATTCGGCCTGGCTCGCCAGCGGCGAGCCGCTGCTCGCCCAGCTCCTCAAGCACCGCGAGGAGAGCCGCAGCTCGGACAGGTCCTCGGACAAGACCCCGGACAAGACCCCGGACAAGTCCCTCCCCGACAAGGGCGGCTCCTTCCGCGGCGAGCTGGGGGAGGCGCCGGCCTGGATCTTCTACCACTCCTTCGTCGCCCTCGACCGCGGCTACACGCTGCTCTCGGCCTTCCCGCGGTTCTCCCCCGAGCCGTGGTCCCCCGTCCAGTCGCTCAGCGCCCTCGGGCACCTGCTGGTGCTGGGGCTGGTGCACCACGTCGGCTGGTACGAGCCGATCCTGCCGGGGCATCCCGGGCAGCAGGACCTGACGCTCGACCCGAACCTGGTGGTGGGCGAGTCGCAGGGGATGAAGCAGGTGGTCGAGCTGCTCCGCTCCGCGGTCGATCCGCCGGTCCACGTGCTGCTCTCCGGCGAGCCGGGGGTGGGCAAGGACCTGCTGGCCCGCTCGCTCCACCTCTCCGGCCCCCGGCGGCACGGCCCCTTCATCATGGCCACCTGCGGCGGCGCGCGGCCGCAGCAGATCGAGGCCGACCTCTTCGGCGCCGAGATCGCCGGCAAGGGCGGCCCGGTGCGGCGCGAGGGGAAGCTCCTGCTCGCCCACGGCGGCACGCTCTTCCTCGACGAGATCGAGCTGCTGCCGATGGAGCTCCAGTCGCGGCTGGTGCGCTTCCTGCGCTCGGGGCAGGTGGAGCCGGCGGGGAGCAACGAGGCCCAGCCGGTCGACGTGCGGCTGGTGGTGGGGAGCCGGGCGCCGCTCGACTCGGCGGTGGCGAGCGACGCCTTCCGGGTCGACCTCGCCTACCGGCTGTCGCAGTTCATGATCGAGGTCCCTCCCCTGCGCGACCGGCGGGAGGACCTGCCGCTGCTGATCCAGTCCTACATCAACCGGTTCTGCCACGAGACCGGCAAGCGCATGCAGGGGATCACCGTCAAGGCGATGTCCTCCCTGCTGAGCTACGACTATCCGGGGAACCTGGCGGAGCTGGAGAACATCGCCCGGCAGCTCGTCTACATGGCCCAGGCGGGGAGGCCGGTGGACGTCAACCTCCTCCCCGAGCGGGTGCGCAATGGTCCGCTCGCCGCCACCGCCCGGGTGGACGCCGCCTCGGACCTCGAGCTCGACCGCCTGGTCGGCGGCACCGAGCAGGTGGCGATCCGCGAGGCGCTGCGCCGCACCAACAACAACAAGTCCCAGGCCGCGCGGCTGCTGGGCCTGTCGCGCAACGGCCTCGCCATCAAGATGGAGCGCTACGGCCTCAAGACCTGAGCGGCCGGGCTCGCCGGCTCCGTCGCGATGGCGACGATCAGGTTGACCAGCGACTCCACGTCCCGCAGGTCCGCCACCTCGACCGGCGAGTGCGAGTACCGCCCCGGCCAGGAGAAGGGGAGCACGTCCGGGCCGTCCGGCAGGAACTGCATGCTGTCCGCCGCCCCGCCGGTGAACCCCACCTGGAGCGGAATCCCCGCCCGCCGGGCGATTCCCAGCAGACGGTCGATCAGCTCCCGGGGCGCCATGTAGCCGTTGTCCATCGCCCGCAGCACCGGGCCCTGGCCGAGCCGGGCGTCGGCGAACCGCTTCGACTCGATGGGGGAGTCGGCGGAGACGAAGGTGTCCACCGCGTGGACCTCCGCCAGGCCCTTCAGGCGCTCCGCCAGCACCTTGGCGCCCTCCAGGCCCACCTCCTCGCCCACCGACCAGGCGAAGATCACCCGCCGGTGGAGCCGGGCGGGGTCAATCCCCCGCAGGGCGAGGAGCAGGGCGGTCGAGCCCACCCGGTCGTCGAAGCCGCGGGCGAGGGCGCGGTGGCGGCCGATGCGGAACATCCGCTTCGGCATGGTGACCGTGCTCCCCGCGTGGAGGCCCAGCGCCGCGGCCTCCCGGGCGGAGGAGACGCCGAGATCGACCACCGGGGAATCGGCGAGGGCGGCCCTGGCCGCCGTCCACCAGTCCTCGCGCGGCGCGAAGACGGCGGGCACCGGACCGCGGTCGCCATGGACCAGCGCGGCCTGGGCCTCCCACGCGGAGGAGAGGAGCCCGCCCCGCTTCTCCAGGCGGAGCCGGCCGTCCGGCATCACCTCCTTGACGCGGAAGCCGACCTCGTCCATGTGGGCGACGAAGAGGATGGGAGCGCCCCCTTCTCCCAGGGTCACCGTGACGTTGCCGCCCTTATCCGTCTCCGGCTTGGCCCAGGACGGCAGATTGCGCAGCACCTCCTCGCGCACCGGCCCCTCGGCGCCGCTCACGCCGTAGCGGGCGATCAGCGATCCCAGCAGCCTGGCGGCGTCCGCGTGCCCCTCGTGCGTCTCCACGATCTCCGGCGAGGCCGGGAGAGCGGGGCCGGGCGCCGCCGTGCCGTGGTTTCCCACCCCCAGGGCCGAAAGCAGGGCGTCCGACAGCGCCTGGACGTCCCGCAGGGAGATCGTCTCCACCGGGGTTCCCGGGTAGCGGGCGGTGAGGCCCAGGTAGCCGACCCGGGCGCCGCCCCAGCCGTCCGAGTCGTCGGCCGGCCCCAGGTGAGGCGCCTTCGGGACTCCCGCCAGCCTGGCGGGCAGGTTGCCGGCGCCGATCGGACCGGCGCCGGGAGCGGGGAGCGGCTTCGGAATGGGCCGCTTCCCCTGGACGGCCTCCCAGCCGAAGTCGGAGCCGAGCAGGATCGCCTCCTGGAACGGACCCCTGGTGCGGACCACGTGCTGGAGCCCGGCCTGGTTCAGGCGGTCGGAGACGGTCCAGGCGAAGACGGCGGTGCCCGTGCCCGGAGCCGTCCGAGCCCGCTGATCCCGCTGATACCGCCGGGCCGCGTCGGCGAGGGCCACGCAGGCCGCCTTCTGGGCGGCGGCCGGCGCGGCCACGAGCCCGCCCGCCAGCTTCGCGGGCCGGCGGATCAGGGCCACCGGGTCGATGAGGCGGATTCCCATCCGCGCCACCTCGGCCGCGCTCTCGGCGCCGACGTCGATGTAGAGGTCCTCCGCCGAGAACGGCTCCTCGCGCGGCCGTCGCTCCCCCTGCTGCAGATGGACCGAGGGGAGGACCACCCCGCCGGCCCGCCACCCCTGGGAGCCGCCGATCACCACCGTCTGTCCCTCGAACGACTGCATCCAGAGCGCCCCGGGAGGCTCGCCGGCGGGCACGACCCGCAGATAGCCGTCTTCCTGGATGCCGCTGACGATGAGCCCCGGCTCGCCCAGCGCGCAGGCGAACAGCCGCCGCGGCGCCCCCGAGCCCACGGTGAGCACGACGTCGCCCAGGGCGTCCCGGGTTACGGGAAGCCCGGCCAGGCGCCCGGCGATGAACCCGGCCGCGGGCTCCTCCCGGCCGGCGACGGCGACGACGTTGAGAGAGGCGTTGACCTCGTCTTCGAGAGTAGCGGCCTGCACAAATGGAGATGTAGCGAGAAAAAGGAGAATCGCGATAGAAATTCGAAGTTTCATCTTTCTGGCCTCCAATCCTGGGATCGTAATCCATCTGAAGGTCCTTCCGGAGGCATGCCGCGGGCCGGTTCTACATCTGTTCTATACTTAAACCATCAGGAACAATCTGACGGCTGCCTGCAAAACATGAGCTCAGAAGACATGGCCGGCTTGGTGGGAAGGGCTCTGACCGGCGAGCCGGCGGCGCTGGACCGGCTGGCGGCCGTGCTGACGCCGGTGATCCAGGCCCGCGTGGCCCGCACCCTGCTGGCGCGCCGCTTCCGCCTGGCGGGGGGGCGCGTCGTGCGGCAGGAGGTGGAGGACCTCTGTCAGGATGTCTTCCTGGCGCTGCTTGCCCGCGACGGCCGCGTCCTGCGCGCCTGGAAGCCCGAGCGGGGGCTCTCGCTCGAGAACTTCGTGGGCCTGGTCGCCAAGTGCGAGGTGCTCTCCTTTCTGCGCAGCAGCCGGCGCAATCCCTGGCAGGAGGACACGTCGTTGTCCGAGGGCGAGCTCGACGCCGAGACGGAGGACCCCGGGCCCGAGGAGATCGCCACCAGCCGCGAGCAACTGGCCCTCCTCCTCGACCGCCTGTACGAGGAGCTGAGCCCCCTGGGCTGGCGAATGTTCGAGCTTCCTCTTCGTCCAGGATCTGTCGCAGGCGGATGTCGAGGCGGTGAGCGGCCTCTCCGCCGATGCGGTCTATGCCTGGCGCAGCCGCCTGCGCTGCCTGGCCCGGGAGCTCCGGGCCGAGATGTCAGGAAGCGCGGCACCGGCGCGAAAGACCTGAAAGGGTGGCCATGGATGAATGAAGATCGACTTTTGAGAGAGCTCGGCGATCTGGCGCGGCAAGAGGATGAGGCCGAAAGGGCCCGCTTCGACGAACGCTGGGATCGCCTGGCGGCCGGCACGCTGACCGCCGAGGAGGAGGCGGAGCTGAAGGCCCTCGCCGGGTCCTCGCCCGAAGCCCGCGAGGCCTACGAGGCGTTCCGGCCGCTCGGCGCCGATTTCCAGGCGCGGATGGTGGCCGCCGCCCAGGCCGAGATCCAGGAGCCGCGCCCCCGCGTCCTCCCTTTTCGCCGCGCCGCCGCCCGGATTGAGGTCTGGCTGGGAACGGCGGCGGCGGTGGCGGCGGGGCTGTTCTTCTTTTTACGAATGCCGGCGCCATCGCTGCCTGGTTACGTGGCCGAGCTGACGGGCGGAGTCAAAACCTCCCGAGGTGGCGAGGCCGGCCCGTCGGACGAAACGCAGGTGTTCGTTCCCGAGTCCCTGTTGACTCTCGACGTCCAGCCGGACCATCCCGCCGGCTCCAGGGTGGAGCCGCGCGCCTTCCTCAGCTCGCGCGCAGGAGAGGAGAATCTCCGGCCTTGGGCGCCGCAGCCGCATTTCCAAATCGCGGACAAGGGTGGCGCCGTGCGCCTCCAGGGCAGACTGGGTCAGGACCTCCAGCTCTCTCCCGGAGATTGGATCCTCTGGATCGTCGTCGCTCCCGCGGGCAAAGCGCCGTCCGCAAGGGAGGTCCAGGACAAGCTGCGGGCCGATCGGCCGCTGCACGATTCGTGGCAGGCGGTGTGTAGCGCTGTCCACGCGGAGCCGAGCCGGCCTCCGGCTCCCTGGCAGGCAGCATGCGCCGCCCTTCGCGTCGAGACTCAGCCTTCACCATGAGTTGCCGTGGAGCCCGCGAGCGTCTTCGTCGCCTCTCTCCGCTGGCTCTCGCCGGGTTCCTCCTGTCCTGCGGTCCCAGCTCCCGCTCCGTCCCTCGCCTGCCGGTCCCCGAAGTTGAGTACAGCGGTTGCTGGGCCGTCTACCAGCCAGGTCCGGTCTGCGCTCTCGGGCCCGGTTCCAAGCTCAGCCTCTGGGTGAACGCCGCTCCCGGAACGAAAGTGAAGATCGGTGTTGGGAATCGGCGTCTGGACGTCCCCGGTGAGACGGCCGGCGATGGCCGCCGCTTCACGCTGCCGCTCCCCCTGGGAGTCTCGCCGCTCACGGTACGATTGCTGCCACCGGATGGCGCCTCCAGCCCTCCCTGGTCTCTCGGCTTGACCCGGGCCGAGATTCCCAGGTGGCTCGACGAGATCCGAGACCTCGGTATGGACAAAAAGAAGATCCGGCAGCGTCTGGAAGAGTTGCGGAAAACCGTTCCTGCCAAAGAGCAGGGGATCGTCTTGAGAGGGCTGGGCCGGATGGCCCTGGATGACGAAAATTACGGCGAGGCCGAGACGCTCCTCGAGCAGGGGATCGCGACGGATCATTCCCACGGCAGCTTGAGCTTCGAGATCGAGAAGACGGCCTGGTTGGCCCAGCTCTATCTCGATCAAGGTCGTTTCAGCGACGCCCGGGAGAGCCTTGCACGGATAAGGCTCACCCCCGAATCTCCATACCGGTCGAAGTACCTTGCAGCCTTTTACCGCGGCTCTCTGGCCAAGAGGGTCGGAGACTACGGCTCCGCCTTGGAGCAGATGAGGCAGGCGAGAGGATTGGCGGAACGGATCGGCAACCTCCCAAACCGCTGGATGGCCGACCTGGTCTTGGCCGGCCTCCTCCAGGACCTCGGCCGCTCGGCGGAAGCATCGAAGCTGTTCGCAACCCTGCACGCGGATCCTCACCCGGAAAGACCGTGCGATCTGGGAGACCTGCTGAACAATGAGGCCTGGTCCCGACTGCTCGCTCGCGAGGCGGAGGAGAAGACCGAAGATCCGGCACGCATGCTGGAGGAAGCTCAGGCGATCTTCGATCGGGAGAGTTGCGCTTCGCCGGAACAGCGGCTGAACGCCCGTCTCAACCTGGCGCTCGCCGATCAGCAGACAGATCAATGGAGCAGGTCCAGGAAGAAACTGGACGAGGCCCGGGTGCTGGCTCTCCAGACGACTCTGCCCCAGCGCCTCTGGTGGCAGGATCTCGAGGGGCGGCAGGCGATCGCCGAACACCATCCGGAGCTTGCTCTGCGGCTCTACGATGAGCTTGAAAGGATGGCTGGGCAGGGTCTCTCTTTCGAGGGCCGGTTCCGCGCCGCGTTCGGCCGGGCCAACGCCCGTCTCGCCTCGGGCCGGCGGGCGGCGGCGCTCGCTGCGCTGGCCGATGCGGACCGCCGGATCGATGAGCAGAGCTGGCACGTCCCGGTCAACGAGGGGCGAGACACCCTGGTCGGGCAGAAGGAGGTGGCCACGCGGCTATACCTTCAGCTCCTGCTGGAAGATAAAAGGCGCCAGCGCGCCTTTGCCCTGGTGCGGCGAGCCCGTTCGCGGCTGTTGTACCAGCTCGCAATCCGGGAGCGGCTGGCTCAGCTCACACCCGTGGAGCAGCGGCAGTGGGACCAGGAGCTCGAGAAATACCACGCGTTGCGCAACGCTACCAATCAGGAGGCTGCCCAGGACTGGCAACTTCCCGGCGACCAGCAACGGCGTGCTCGGGCGGCGCGGGCCTCGCAGCTCGCGCAAGCCCAGCAGGGACTCGATCGCGCGGTCGCCGGTCTGGGAGACCCTGGGGAGCGCAGGGAGAGCAGCTTCTCTCCGCCGGGGCCGGGAGAGGTCATCCTGGCCTATCACCCGTTGCCGCAAGGGTGGGTGGGGTTTGCCGCGCACGGGCGGGACGTCGAGGTGGCCACTTTCGATCTGCCGGCCGAAGCGCTCACCGATCCCTCGGCTTCCGGATCTCGGAGAATCCTTGCGCGGAGCCTGCTCGAGCCCTTTCGGACGGCGATCGAGCATGCTGGCCGGGTGCGGATTCTGGCCTCCGGCCGCTTACGTTCGATCGACTTTCATTCCCTGCCCTTCGGCGGTGAGCCGCTGCTCGGCCAGCATCTCGTGGTCTACAGCCTCGACCTGCCGTCCCGTTCCCTGCCCGCCCCGCCGGCCGGAGGAACGGCCCTCCTCGTCGCCGATCCCGAAGGTGACCTGCCCGCGGCACGACAGGAAGCCACCGCGGTGGCCGCGGCGGTCCGCACCTGGGGGCCGGCCTGGCGCCTGGAGCGGCTGGACGCCACCGACGCCCAGGCCGGCAAGGTGGGCCAGGAGCTCTCTCGGGTCAGTCTTTTCCATTACGCCGGCCACGGAACATTTTCAGGCTTCGCCGGTTGGGACAGCACGCTCACGCTGGCTGCCGGGTCGCGTCTGACCTTGGGCGACCTTCTGACGCTTCGCCCCGTACCGAGATGGATCGTGCTCTCCGCCTGCAATGCCGGCCATTCGTCTGAACAGGCGAGTGGCGAGGGACTCGGCCTCGCCAATGCTTTCCTGCTGGCTGGAGCCCAGGAGGTGATCGCGGCGACCCGGCCCGCCGACGACCGCATCGCGCGCGACCTGATGCACGAGCTTTACCAGAGCTGGCGGCCCGGAATGGATCTGTCGCGCCAGCTCCAGCACGCTCAACTGGCCTGCGGCCGGCAGCACCCGGAAGCGGATTGCGCGAGCTTCCGTCTGCTCGAGCCCTGACTCGCGATCACCTGTCAGAAAGATCTCTCCGGGGGCGAAAGTCTTATCGGAGCCGCGGCAGTGATGGATATGGAGCTCGCTCAACGAGGAGTGGCCCCTTTGCCGCGCGCGGGAGAAATCACATGAAACCATCCAAGATTCTGTATGTACTAATCCTGGCCTTGTTGGCAAAGACCACTGCGGGTCACGCGGCTTCGCCGTCGAATCCTCCCGGATCCGGGGCCGGCGATAAGCAGAAGCGGGAGTCCCTCGCCAGGGTCAACTGGCGCTGGGTAGGCCTCAGGCGCGAGGGGGTTCCCTGTCCGGAAGTCGATGGCTGGGAGAAAAAAGACTGGCTGCAGGAATCCTTTGAATCGGTGAATCCGAAGTCTGGTAGGGTGATCTTGAACGAGGTAGGGTACCAAAAAGCGCTCGAAGATCCTTTGCTGCAAAAACTCGGGCTCGATCGGTTCTGTGTCTACAACCGCCTCTCCACGTCGGCCGAATTTCCGCCGCAGCTTCCTGCGGGACTGGTGAAGGCGCTACCGGATCGGATGGCCATGGTTGCGGCCGGTCCCGTAGAGCTGGACCTGAGCCAGACGCTGGCCGGGCATTTCTTGATTCAGAGCGGCAAGCGGCTTCCGGCCGACCTCCAGAACCTTCAGACCGACGCGGAGCTGGTCCACCTTTCGGGGCCGCCGAGCGTCCGTCTCGTGTTTCTCGATACTCAGCCGGACGGCGAGGGCGTACCCGTTTATAATGCCGATCTACCCTCCCGGCACGGCTACACCCTTGCGAACCTGGCCCAGCAGCTGGTCTGCAGTGACCTCCAGGGCTCGACCGCCGCTGGCGACCCCAGCCACTGCGCGGCCGCGATAGCAACCGGACTGGCCTTGCCGCATACCAAGTTCGAGCCGGATGGCCTGCCCTCTGAACCTCTCGCCGCCAACCATGGGGGAGATCTCGGCCTGGTGGACGAGCTCGCCGTGGCGATCGTGAAAGCGGTCTGGCACTGGCGGGCGTCCAACTCGAAGCAGCACCTGATTCTCAATCTCTCTCTCGGCTGGGACAGCGAGCTTCTCGACGAGCTTGATGAACGGTCGGTGTCGCGGCTCGAGCCCTCGACACAGCTCGTCTATGGGGCTCTGCGCTTTGCCCGCCAGAACAACGTCCTGGTGATCGCCGCTGCCGGCAACCGGCAGGGCGGCTCCAAGGCGTCCTATTGGCCTCTCCTGCCGGCGGCGTGGGAATTGCGGCGCCCCTGGTTTTTTCCGTTCCTCTTCTGGCACAAGCCGGTCTATGCCGTGGGCGGTGCCGATTCGCAGGGACTGCCCTTGCCCAACTCCCGCCTGGGAGGAACCCCCCGGCGCGTGGCCTATGGTGATCATTCCGTCACCGAGACCGGAGACCTCAACCTGCCAGCGGTTTACACCACGGGAACCTCGGTTTCCACGGCGGTCGTCTCCTCGATCGCCGCGGTGGTCTGGCATCTGCGGCCGGAGCTGCGGCCGGCCCAATTGATGAGGCTCATCAGCCGTTCCGGCGACCTCCTCGCCCGCCGGGCCGATTTCTATGCACTGAAGGGAATCTGGCCCTCCGAGCTGGCTCCCCACGCCCGGCGGCTATCGCTCTGCCAAGCGGTGGCGCAGGCGTGCCGGTCGGGAGCAGGGCGGTGTGCGAACGTCCCGGAATGCCCGAGGTGGGAGCGAAATCCCGCCCTTCTCTCAGCTTTCTACAACCCCGATGCCACCGCCCTGCCCGAGCTCAAGGTCCTTCTGCCACAAGCTTGCAAAGCCTCTCGGGAAGCGCCGGGGCTCTGGCTTGCCAAGGGAGATGACGCGTCCCCAGACCTTTGCCCCGTAGACCTTTGGCCAGACATCGTCAGTCAGCGCTGGGTCGCTCCCCAACCGGAGAACACCCCTTGCCCGGGCTGTTCGATCATTCCTCCGCCCGGAGGAGGCGCTGCGGGTGCCGCGGCGCATGCCTTCCTGGTACGCGCGGAGCCTTCGGGCGCGAAGAGTTTCGTCCTCACCTTTGAGATTGACCCCAAATGGCGCAATCCGCTGAATGTCGAGATCAAGAGCGCAGCCCTCGACATCGATCGCTATGCGGAAGGCAAGTTCATGGCCAGGATGACCTACGCCATTCCCCCCAGCGTAGTCGCGGCGCTACAAAAGCCTGTAGCGCAGCGCTTTTCCATGGCCGGGATCGACGGCGTCACTCTCGCGGACTGCACTGCCACTCTCAACTTCGAAGTGAGCGTAAAAGATGAAAATGGGCAAAGTCATAGCTTTTCCGTGCAGAGCCCCGTCTACGTCGGCACGTCCGGTCCGAACCTCCAGATGAGCGGAAAGGAGAAGGCAGGGGAGAGCCAGGGCTCCCCATAAAGATCCCCCTCGACGCCGACTCCTGAGCCAACGCGGGCCTTTCTCTTCAGCGCCGGCCGTGCGAGCTTCGCTGTCATTTAAGCTCCATCGCGGTCGAATTCTGCTTCCGCCAGCCCGGACTTTTCAAAAACTCCCTTCCCGGCCTCGCGCCGGGAGGGAGTTTCCCTAAATCACGTGACTTCATGCCCGCCATGCTCTTCGAGCTTCCGATCTGTATCGTTCTTGTCAGAAACAGCCGGCCGGCAGCAAAAGACTGATTGATTGCGGCAACCGATGGCTGGGATAGCGCTCCCGGCGGTCGGAGAACCAATAACCCGGCAGATACAATAGAAAGGAACAGGCACATGACTGACCATGACCAGTTTGAGACAACCGTGCGCAACATGCAGGAGTTCGAGACGTTCGTCCATGAGCTGTTCGACAAATTGCCGATGCGCGATTTGCGTCACGGAGAGAGCCTTATCCCCTATGTCGAAAGACACCAGATACGGATCCCGGAGTTCTTGCGGGCCACTGAAGTGACATGGAACGAAGGTACCGATCTCGAGCGGGAAGGTGACATTAGCCAAGTGCTGGTGCTCACTCGCCCAGGACAGCCGGAGGCACTCGGATTCAGAATCGGCTGCATCACGATTGGCCGCTGGCGCGTGTGCCTCGAGTGCGGTTTCTGGTATTGCCGGGTTGTGATCTCTCGTCGATTCCTGAGCGCGGCGAGCTGAGTGTGATTCCTTGAGAACCTACGGATTGTCCCTGGCAGTCTTGTGCGTCTGGCGGCTCACCCATCTGCTCCAGGCGGAGGACGGTCCGTGGGATCTCGTAATCCGGGAAGTACTATCGCTTGCTGTCACGGACGCAATTGTGGAGGCCGACTCGAGAGAAATTCCTTCACTAGAGCAGGTCCCTCAGCTCCGCAGAGTTTAAAGGTTGTAGGCCGGATTTGTCAGAAGCGTTGGCCCACCCACACAGCACGAGAACAAGGAGAAAGTCATGTCAAGTTTTGTGTTCAGACTAGATAATTTCAGAATCACCGATACGATGGCGAGGCATCTCGACACCGATTGGGTCTACTTCACCGTCCGTGTCGGCGATCAGGTGCTTGGCCCTACGCACCAGAAGATCGGCGACCTCAACAACGGCACTTACACGCTGAATTGGGACCTTGGGCCGGTCGCGATCGCGGCGAACACGCCTGTGGTGATGACATACCAAATCATCAACCACGGGCACGACGACACGAAGAAGCAGGTCTCCGACGATATCGCAATCGCGACCAAAATTGCCAAGCTGGTCGCCGTGGTTACCGGCTCAGGATCTGAGATCGTTTCGAAGATCGGGGATGCTCTGAAGGAAGTCGGGGGCTGGCTGTTCAGCGGCCCCAACTGTGACGGCGTGGTGCTCTCGGATGCCATCTCCACGGGCGGAGCGATGTTGGAGCAGTGGACGCAGGGATCTGGCGTCCACAGCGTTAGCCGGCATTACAAAGGTCCTGAGACTCGGCATGGCTGCGGCGCGGACGCGGAGTACGACGTCACTTGGAGTGTGCACCGCATAGGGCATCAAGTCCAGACAGGGAATCATGCCGTTATCTCCCACCTATCCCGTGGCGGCAGGTCGTAGGCCCCGGGCAGCAATACGCCGGGTCACAACTGCCCAGCCGGCCGAATCGGCCGGCTGGGACGCCATGAGCGGTACTCCCGGGTAGAATACCCCTCATGACCATCGCCACCCCGCCCTCAACCACCGCCCGTCCCCGCACCGTCCGCGCTCCCCGCGGCGCCGAGATCTCCTGCCGCGGATGGCAGCAGGAGGCGGCGCTGCGGATGCTGATGAACAACCTCGACCCGGAGGTCGCCGAGCGGCCGGAGGAGCTGGTCGTCTATGGCGGCTCGGGGAAGGCGGCGCGCAACTGGGAGTGCTTCGAGGCGATCGTCGAGACCCTCAAGCGGCTGGGCGACGAGGAGACGCTGCTCGTGCAGTCCGGCAAGCCGGTGGCGGTGTTCAGGACCCACGCCGAGGCCCCCCGGGTGCTGATCGCCAACTCCCTGCTGGTGCCCCACTGGGCCACCGCCGACGAGTTCCGCCGCCTGGAGGGGCTCGGCCTCACCATGTACGGCCAGATGACCGCCGGCTCCTGGATCTACATCGGCACCCAGGGCATCCTCCAGGGCACCTACGAGACCCTCGCCGAGGCCGCCCGCCAGCACTTCGGCGGCTCCCTCGCCGGCCGGCTCACCGTCACCGCCGGCCTCGGCGGCATGGGCGGCGCCCAGCCGCTCGCCGTCACCATGAACGAGGGGGTCTGCCTGGTGGCCGAGGTGGACCGCTCCAGAATCGAGCGCCGGCTCGCCACCCGCTATCTGGACTCCGTGGCCCCCGACATCCCCACCGCCGTCGAGCGGGCGCTGGCCGCCCGCGACCGCCGGGAGGCGATCTCGATCGCCGTGGAGGCGAACGCCGTCGATCTCCTGGAGCATCTGGTCTCCACCGGCCTGGTGCCCGACGCTTTGACCGACCAGACCTCCGCCCACGACGCCCTGGAAGGCTACGTGCCGCACGGCCTCCCCTACGCCGAGGCCCTGCGCCTGCGCCAGGAGGACCCGAAAGCCTACATCGGCCGCTCCATGGCCTCGATGGCCGCCCACGTGCGCGCCATGCTCGCCTTGAAGGAGCGGGGCGCCGTCACCTTCGACTACGGCAACAACCTGCGCGGGCAGGCCCTGGCGGCGGGGGAGAGCCGCGCCTTCGAGATCGGCGGCTTCGTGCCGCTGTTCATCCGGCCGCTCTTCTGCGAGGGCAAGGGGCCGTTCCGCTGGGCGGTCCTCTCGGGCGATCCGGAGGACCTCGCGGTCACCGACGAGGCGATCCTCGCCACCTTCCCGGAAGATGAGGCGCTGGCGCGGTGGATCCGCCTGGCCCGCGAGCGCGTCGCCTTCCAGGGCTTGCCGGCGCGCATCTGCTGGCTGGGCTACGGCGAGCGCGCGAAGGCCGGGAAGGTGTTCAACGAGCTGGTGGCGTCGGGGAAGGTGAAGGCGCCGATCGTGATCGGCCGCGACCATCTCGACTGCGGCTCGGTGGCCTCGCCCAACCGCGAGACCGAGGGGATGCTCGACGGCTCGGACGCGATCGGCGACTGGCCCATCCTCAACGCCCTGCTCAACGCGGTCAACGGCGCCACCTGGGTGTCGGTCCACCACGGCGGCGGGGTGGGCATCGGCTACTCGCTCCACGCCGGCATGGTGATCGTGGCCGACGGCACCGAGGCGGCGGCGCGGCGGCTGGAGCGGGTGCTCACCGGCGATCCCGGCATGGGCGTCGCGCGCCACGCCGACGCCGGCTACCCCGAGGCGGTCGCCTGCGCCCGGGAGCGTGGCGTGGACCTGCCGATGCTTTCCAAGATGTCCCCCAAGTGAAGCGCGAGCCGGCGGCGCTCGCCGCGGCCGAGATCCTCCTCGTCGCCGGCCTGGTGGCGGCGCCGCTGCTGGAGGACGTCTGGGACGCGCTCGCCGTGCTGGTCCTCTCCCTGGCTTGGCTGTGGATGCGTCCGGCTCGCGAGCGGCGGCTCGCCGGCCCCTTCCTGGCCGTGGCCCTCGCCTCCCTGGCCCTGGGCTGGACCTCCGGCCTGCTCAATAGCCCCTCCCACGCGGAGCGCATCCACCAGGCGCGGCGGGAGTACGCCGCGCTGTGGAACGACCTGCGGGCCAAGGCCGGGGAGGCGGCCGGCGCCGTCCAAGGGGCGGCGGAGGAGACGCCGGAGGCGCGCCTGAAGGCGTTCAGCCGGCTGTCGAAGCTGGAGACCGGACCGGGGAAGGGCCGGCGGGCGCTGCTGCTGCTGGACCCCGACGGCGTGCCGGCCGCCTGGTCGGGGGAAGGATTGCTCCACGAGCTGCCGCCGGAAGCTCCTGCCGCGCTCCGGCCCCTTCTACCGGGCGAGCTTCAGCGCCGTGACCCTGCTCGTCCTCCAGCCGCTCGGCGACGCCCGCCGGCCCTGGCGGGTGGCGGCCGGCGTGAGCTTCCCCACCGACTCCCTGCCCTTCCCTCCAGGCCGGCAGATCCACTGGACCCTGGTGGGAGACCCGGCGCAGGCGGCCCCCGGCACCGACGTCGTGCGGCTCCTGGGCGCTCCCTCCCTGGTGCTGGACCGGAGCCCGGCGCCCGCGGGGTCTCCCGGATGGTCCCTGGCGGACCGTGTGGCCTGGGCGGCTCTCGGCCTGGCCTTCCTGCTGATCGCGGTGCTGCGCCTGCTGCGCTTGGCGCTGCCCGGCGGCGGACCGCTGCTCGCCGACGACCGGCCGGCGCGGCGGGTCAGCCCGCTGGCGGCGGGCGGCGTGATCGCCCTGGGGACGGCGATGGCCGTGCCTCCGCGCTCCCTGCTGGCGCTGCTGGCGGGGATGGCGGTCGCCGCCCTGGGGCTGCGGGGGCGGTTTCTGGAGATGGGGGAGAGCTGGGCGGGGGATCGTTCGATGGCCGCGACGGCCGGGACGGCAGCGACGGCGGGGGATGCCGCGACGCCAGGGGACGATGCCCGGGCTCCCCGGCTCTCCTGGCTCCCTGGACCTCCGTGGATGGTCGGCGCCGGGGCCGTGCTGCTGCTCCTGCTCGCCGCCTGGGGTCTCCAGCGCTTCTGGGGACCGCTGGACCTCTCCGGCAGCATCCTGGCCTCCTACGACGCCTTCGCCCTGCGGCTCGGGCTGACCGGCGCCGCCTTCGGACTCTTCTGCCTCGCCAGCCGGCGCCGGCGGCGGCCGGCCACCGCTGCCGACGACCGCGTGGCCTGGCTCTCCGTCGCCAGCCTCCTCGGCGGCGCCGTGCTCTGCGATCAGCCGCTCCTCGGGGTGCCGCTGCTCGCCGCCGGCGGCGCCCTCGCCGCCACCTACGCCGACCAGCGGCGGCTGCGCGAGGGGCTCGCCCTGATCGCCCTGGTCCTGATGTCGGTCTTCGCCGCCGCCGGCGCCTGGGAGACCGCCTACCGGCTGCGGCTGCGCCAGTACGCCGGCCGCGAGCTGCCGGCCCGGCTGTCGCCGCCCACCCGCCAGGAGATCGCCTCCGTCTCCGCCCGGATCCGCTCCCACTTCGCGGCGATCGACCTCGAGCGGGTGACCCTGCGCGCGCCCGCCGGCCTCGAGCGGCAGGACCTCGCCTACGCCCTCTGGAAGTGGAAAGACTCGCCGCTCGCCCGCTACCACTCGCTCTCGGCGCTGGTGGTGCAGACCGAGGGCGCCGCGCCCTCTTCCTTCTCCTTCGGCCTGCGGCTGACCGACAAGGGGATCGTCGATCTCGATTCCTCCCGCGACGAGGACCTGCGCCTGCCCCCCTGGGGGGGCTTCCTGATCTCCGGCGTGGTGCCCCTGCGCTTCGGCGGCAGGCCCTGGGGGACCGTCCGCTACTGGCTGCTGCCGCGCCCCGGCTTCGAGGTGCGCGACGAGCGCCGCCTGAGCGAGGTGGACGTCGGGCTGCTCAAGGGCGGCGCGGTGGCCGGGCTCACCGAGGAGATCGCCCAGCCGGCGCTCTACGCCCTCTACACCCAGGACGGCCGGGCCTCCCTCTCGCCCTGGGAGGAGGAGCCGCCGCTGCCGTCGCTCCTGCGCCAGTCGGTGCGGCGGTCCAAGGGGCGGCTGGCGAGCGCCGTGGTGGAGACCCCGGCCGGCCGGGCGCGCGCCTGGATCCGCGCCTCGGGCCAGGGCTGGGAGGTGATCTACCTGCCCTTCCTGCGGCCGCTCGCGGCCCTCGAGCGCACCGGCAACTGGAGCCTGGGGGTGATCATCCTGCTCGCCCTCGCCGCCCCGCCGCTGCTGCTGCTGGCGCTCCCCCGCGCCACCTTCCGCGACCTGGTAAGGCGCACCGTGCGCTCCTACTCCAAGCGCCTGATGATCGTCTACACCCTCCTGCTGCTGATCCCCCTCGTGCTCCTCTACTCGGTGCTGGTGCGCTCGATGGAGGACCGGCTGCGCCGCGACCAGCGGACGGCCGGCCAGGCGGCGCTCAACTCGGTGCAGCAGATCCTCGGCGAGGATCTGCTCACCATGCCGCCCGGCTTCGGCGTCGACACCTTCTTCGGCGACCAGCGGCTGATCTACCTGTCGAGCATCGTCCGCCACGAGGTGAACCTCTACTGGGGGAGCTCCATCCACGCCTCCAGCCGCCACGAGCTGTTCACCGCCGGGCTGCTCCCCAAGCGCATCCCCGGCGAGATCTACAGCCGCCTCTCCCTCCTCGGCTACGGCCTCGACTCGCGGGTCAACCGGGTGGGAGAGACCACCTACCTGGAGATGTACGCCCCGCTGAAGATCCCGGGCGGCTCCGGCAACGAGCGCCTGTTCCTCTCCATGCCGCTGCTCGCCCAGCAGGAGGAGGGGGCCCGGCAGTTCGAGCAGCTCCGCCGCCAGGGGTTCCTGGTCACCGCCGCGCTCTTCACCCTGCTGGTCGCCGTCGGCCGCCGCCTGGCGAACAACTTCACCCGGCCGCTGATGCAACTGGTGGAAGGCACCCGCCGGATCGCCGCCGGCGCTCCCTCGCTCGACCTCGCCCCGACCGAGCTGGAGCTGGCCCTGCTGGTCGAGGCGGTGGACGAGATGGCGCGCAAGATCGCCGACGCCCGCGAGGGGCTGGTGCGCGAGAAGCAGGTGGTCGAGCGGATGGTGGAGAACATCACCTCCGGCGTCATCTCGCTCGACCGCGACCGCCGGGTGCTGATGCACAACCGGGTGGCCGCCGAGCTGCTCGGCACCACCGTGGGGGAGGGGGTGGAGGGGGCGATGGCCCGCTCCGAGCGCCTGCTGCCGGTGGCCGAGTTCCTGCGCACCGCCGGCGCCGAGATGGCCCGCGCCACGGTGCGGCTCGCCGGGACGGCGGCCATCCCCGGAGTCCCCGGAGCTGACGGGGCCGATGGTTCCGGCGGTGCCGCCGGTGCCGATGGTGCCGATGGTGCCGGCGGCGGCGGGGAGCGGGAGTGGTCGCTCGTCTGGGTGCCGGTGCCGGGGGCCGGCGAGCCCTCGGCCCTGCTGGTGGTGGAGGACGCGACCGAGATCCTGCGCAGCCAGCGCCTCCTCGCCTGGGCGGAGATGGCCCGCATGATCGCCCACGAGATCAAGAACCCGCTCACCCCCATCCGCCTCTCCGCCGAGCACATGATGGAGGTCTACAAGCACGATCCCGAGCACTTCGACCGCGTCTTCGAGCGCTGCACCGCCAACATCCTGACCCAGGTGGACGAGCTGCGCTCGATCGCCTCCGAGTTCTCCGCCTACAGCTCGATCCCGCGGATCGATCCCAAGCCGGCCGACCTGGTGGCGAGCATGGCCGACCTGGTGGAGGGGTACCGGGCGGCGCCGCCGCCGGGGGTGACCGTCGACTTCGAGCCCGAGACCCCGGCGATCGTCACCCGCTTCGACGCCAAGCTCCTGCACCGCGCCGTGCGCAACCTGATCGAGAACGCCCTGCGCGCCACCACCGTCTCCGGCGGCCGGGTGCTCGTCCGCCTGGACCAGCTCAACGGCTTCGCCCGCATTGCCGTGCTCGACTCCGGCCCCGGCGTCCCCCCCGACCTCCTGCCGCGCATCTTCGATCCCTATTTCTCCACCCACGACACCGGCACCGGCCTGGGCCTCCCCATCGCCCGCCGCATCGCCGAGGAGCACGGCGGCGGCATCACCGCCCGCAACCGGCCCGAGGGCGGGCTGGAGGTGATGGTGACGCTGCCGGTGTAGGGGGGGCACCTGCCCGTCGATTCCGCTTTTTCGGGAGGGCACAGATGACTGAGAAGACTGAGCAGACCGGGGAGATTCCAGAGGATTCCCGCGAGGCGTTCCAGGTCGAGCGCATCGCCTTCTTCAGCGACGCGGTGTTCGCCATCGCGATCACGCTGCTGGTCCTGGAGATCAAGGTGCCGCACGTCGAGCCCGGATCGGGAGAGGCCGGCGCCCTGCGCGCTCTCCTCGGCCAGGGGCTCAACGTCGTCGGCTTCTTCCTCAGCTTCGTCGTCATCGGCACCTACTGGATCGCGCATCACCGCCTCTTCCGCTGGATCAAGGCCTACGACCGTCAGCTCGTCTGGCGCGACCTCTGGCTTCTCCTCGCGGTCTCGTTCATCCCGTTCCCCACGGCGTTTTTCAGTGAATATTCGGCGTATCGGACCTCCCTGGTGCTCTACACGGTCAGCCTGGCGCTGGTCGGCCTCGCCCAGCTCGGCCTCGTCCGCCACGTCCAGAGGCACCCGGAGCTGCAGACCGCGGACGCGGCGCCGGCGCTGGCGCAGATCCACCGGCGCTCCTGGGGGGTGCCCTGCATGTGCGGCCTGGCGATCGCTCTCTCCCTGGTCAGCCAGATCGCCGCCCGGACCTCCCTGTTCCTGATTCCCCTCGCCGTCCGGCTCTTCGAAGGCGGCCTGCGGCGCCGGCGAAGCTGACTCTGCCGTGGAGGAGCTTCGCTGTCCCAGCGAAGCCGACTCTGCGCTGGAGGAGCTTGCGCTGGCTGGGTGAGCTCATGGGGGCTCGAACCCGGCGTCTTCAGGACGCCGGAAACCTGGTCCGTTTCCCCATATCCGGCGAAGAGAGTCGAGAAGCCGCCTCTCGGATATGGCATTACATCTAGGTCTATAGGTTACTGCTGGCGATTATGATGCATATGCCGGAACCTGGTATCAACCCCCTATCTTGCATGACGAGGGTCACATGGAATACTCTTTGAATATCAAAGGAGCAAGGCCATGCCGGTGACCAAGCAGAAGAAGCGGCGGCTGGAGGCGATCGGGAACCTGATCACGGAGTTTCCGGCGATCGGGTCGCAGGCGGAGCTGGTGGACCGCTTGCGGGAGATCGGGATCTCCTCAACGCAGTCGAGCATCAGCCGGGACCTGCAGGAGCTGGGGATCCGGCGGGTGAAGGGGCGTTACGTGCTGAAGCCCTGGCGGGAGGTGGGGGCGGGTGATTTCGAGGGGGTGCTCGGCTTCATCCAGGGCGTCCAGCCGGCGGGGCCCTACCTGACGGTGATCACCACCAGCCCGAACGCCGCCCGGATGGTGGCCGACGCCATCGACAACGACACCTGGCCCGAGATCTCCGGCGTCCTGGCGGGGGACACCACGATCTTCCTGGCCACCGCCTCCGAGGAATCCCAGGACGCCCTCCTCGACCGCTTCCGCGTCTACCTGAAGCGCAGCGGCCCGCCGGGAGTGGACCATGCGGAGTGAGGGTGGGTCAGAACCCCTTTCGGCGGAGACGGTAGAGACGACCCGGGTCCTGAACGACGCCCTGGGGAGTCCACGAGGGCGGCGCGTCGTCTCTGCGAAGGCAGACAAACAGACGCCTATCCAAACGGATGGCGGTGTGGTCTGGAGCACAATCCGGGCCGGAGCACGACATGGTGAGATTAGGGTGGGCGAACTCGTCCCGGGACAAGCGGCTGATATCCAGCCCCTACAAAGCTCTCTTCTCAAAGGTTAGGCTGCTAGGGGGCCTTCCAAAAACGCATAGAGACTTATTCGCCCCTGTCCCTGGACACTCATCCAACAACCCCCGCCCATATTGACGGACCCATGCAATTGACATACTATTGTAACCATCGAAGAATGAGCAGGATGCAACGCCAGAAGCGTACCAAAATCCTACTTCGTTGTCGATAAACATTCTGGAGTTCAGTTAAAGCGGTTTATGAAGACGAACAAGCGACAATTTCCGATCGCCACTGTCTGCGGCATGAAGCCGCGCATTAATACCGAGCCTGATTTTCAGCGCCCTCCGGTATGGGCGATGGCTCAGAAACAATTGCTTATAGACACAATTATCCGTAATTATGATGTCCCGAAGTTCTATCTGCGCAAGACAAATTCAAGACCAGATAGGTACGATGTAGTAGACGGACAGCAGCGGCTTCGTGCAATCTGGGAGTTTCGTGAGGGAAAGTTCCGCCTACCGAAGGACGCTGATCCCATAGATGGGGAGATGATTGCAGGTCTGACCTACGAGCAACTTCCGGATGAGGCACGAACGATTTTTGACATATACCCACTCGATATAGTTGTTCTCGAGGAGACAGAAGAGGATGAGGTTCGGGAACTATTTTTGCGCCTCCAAAATGGCACTACTCTGAAGGCACAGGAAAAGAGGAACGCCTACTCCGGTGCGATGCGGCACTTTGTTAGATCGGTTGCCGGACATCAATTTTTCTCTTCGGTAGCATTCAACAACTCTCGTTTTACGCATGACCTTGTTGCCGCTCAATTGATGTGCCTTGAGTTAGCGGGCCGCCCTGCAAATATTAAGAACGCTGATCTGAACCGAATGTACGAGCATCATCAAAGCTTTGATCCAAGATCGCCTGAAGCGCGGGCCTTGCATAAAACGTTGGACCTTCTATATGAGATCTTTCCTGAGAAAACACCAGAGCTAGAAAGATACAACGTTATTACCCTTTATTGTGTAATGGCCGAGCTTCATCGAAATTATGTGATGAGTGTCATCAAGCCGGCTATGGCGCAATGGTTTTTTGATTTTGAATCTGAGAGGCGCCGACAGGAAGCCGTACCGCCGGATGGGGCGGATTCAGAATGGGTCACCTATAAAGAAAAGATCAGCCACTCCACAGATAGCGAAGACTCCATCAAATGGCGGTTAGATTTTGTTCTCGGGCACCTTCTCGGGGGTTTCCCGGATCTTCCTACTAAGGACAATCAACGCGAGTTTACATGGCCTCAGCGATTAGCCATTTTTAGACGTGATCGCGGAATCTGTCAGCTCCGGGTCCGGTGTGAGGGCACAAAGTTGGCATGGGATAGCTGGCATTGTGACCACCGTGTTCCTTGGTCCCAAGGGGGGCCGACAACAGTTGAAAATGGGGTAGTCTCTTGTCCAACTTGCAATCTAGCAAAAGGGGGCAGTTGGGACGGGATGCGATGACGGCGCCAGGAAACTCTAAGACTCCTATGATCCGTCGGATGTCGGAGTCTTCCGACCCCTGTTAGGTACCAAAGCAACCTTATGCACGTATTCATCAGCTACAGCCATCGAGACAAGGCAGCGGTCGAGCGAATTGCTGACCGTCTTCGAATGGACGGTCACGACGTCTGGATGGACTCCCTGAAGCTCCGCCCAGGTGACAACCTTCAGCGAAAAGTCCAGGAAGGCTTGGACGAGGCTGACGCCCTCATCGTGGTTGTTAGCGAGAATTCACGCCAATCGAGATGGGTCCAGAATGAATTCGCAGCAATCGCATTCCAGCAGATCTCAAGGCGTGAGCGCCGGATCATTCCAGTACGACTAGATAAAGCGGAGGTACCAAGTTACCTTGCCGATCGCGTGTTCCTAGATTTGTCTGAGAATTTTGAGGTCGGCCTTGCTCGCTTAAGCGAAACTCTGCGAGAAGGTGCACCTCTCCCAGCCCTAAGAGGTCCCGCGCAAGATGACGAACGCGGGCGGCCCAAATCGCAAATCTTCGCGATGGACTCCGGAAGGGGCGCCTCACCCTTGTGTGCGGTGCCGGCGTCTCCATCCAGGCGGGAATCCCAGACTGGAGCAACTTGCTCATTCGCCTCCTTGAGAGGATGATGGACCGTATTTCCAAAGACCATTCCCTGAGCATTGGAAAGAAGGCAGCAGCCGACTTTCAGAAGGCGCACGGTGCCTCTTCGCTAATTCTGGGCAAGTACCTCAAGAACAACCTCGGCCGGGACTTCCCCTCAGAAATGCGCGCTGCGCTCTATTCCACCGAACCAACTTCGTCGACCCTAATTGACAGCATAGCTACGCTTTCGCGACCGCAGCGCGATGGCCGACCGTTAGATTCTATTATTACATTCAACTTCGACTGTCTAATTGAGGAAAGCCTAATAAACAAGAGTATACGGAATAAACCCATCTACTCCGAGGCGATCCAGCACGATCCTAACGAGCTTGCCGTTTACCACGTCCACGGCTATCTACCTCGAAGCGGTCGCATTCCTGCTGACTCAGAAATGGTCTTCAGTGAGGATGCTTACCACAGCCAATTCATAGACCCTTTCAGCTGGTCCAATCTGATTCAGCTCACAAAGCTTACTCAAAATACCTGTCTCTTTGTGGGAATCAGTCTTACTGACCCCAACATGCGTAGGCTGCTTGACGTCGCTTGGCGGAAGAATCCTGACAAGAAGCGTGCTCATTATATAATTAAGCGTCTTCCATTCTTGTCCGATAGTGATATCCTTGATGAAGTTTCTAAGCTCCTAGAGGAGCAGGACGCCAACGCGCTAGGTTTGAACGTGGTCTGGGTCGAAGAATGGAACGAGATCCCACTGTTTCTGAACGCAATCGCGGCCGAATCCTAGAATTGAAACTTGGGTGTCCATGGTCTGGCACCTAACCGGGCTGCTGCTCCAGCGGACCAGAAACTCCGCTTTCCGGCCGCTGAGCAACATGCTCATAGGCGCGAGGCTGCCGTGAGACGCACTTTCGAAGCGCAAGAGCGACGTGCGAGGGACTTTGAGAACCCCTGAGGACTTCAGATAGACTCTTCCTCGTTAGGAGCCACAAATGCCGAAAGCCCCTTCGACCCCATCGCCTGGAGAGCAACTCGCGGCGTTCATTGCCAAGTTCGAGCCGGGCGCGGCCGAGCTGATCCGGCAATGCCGCGCTGAGATGCGGAAGTTGTTGCCGACAGCCAACGAACTGGTGTACGACAACTACAACTTCTTCGTCATCGGCTACTGCAGCACCGCGCGGCCGTCCGACTGTATCGTGTCGATCGCCGCCGCCGCCAACGGCGTGGGCCTCTCCTTTTATTATGGGGCGTCGCTCGCGGACCCGGAGCATCTCCTGCAGGGCGAAGGCAAGCAGAACCGCTTTGTCCGTCTTCCGAGCATCGAGGCTTTACGCGCGCCGGGCGTCCTTGCGCTTATCCAGACGGCGGTGGCGCAGGCCAAGGTGCCGCTGGCGGCAACCGGCGCGGGCAGTACAGTCATCCAGTCGATCTCGGCGAAGCAGCGTCCTCGCCGCAAGGCCTGAAGCGGCACGCGATGGAATCTCAATCGAGGTTTACGACGAGACACGCCGAACACCACCGCACCCACCGCATTGGATGGCTGCGCGCCGCCGTCCTCGGGGCCAATGACGGGATCGTTTCGACGGGCAGTTTGATCGTGGGCGTGGCCGCGGCCGGCTCCAGCCGCGGCAGCATTCTGGTCGCCGGCATGGCCGGCCTGGTGGCGGGCGCGATGTCGATGGCGGCGGGCGAGTATGTCTCGGTCAGCTCCCAGTCCGATACGGAGCGCGCCGACCTGGAACGAGAGCGCCGGGAGCTGGCCACGGACGGCGAATTCGAGCACTCCGAGCTGGCCGCCATCTACGTCGCGCGGGGGCTCGACGCCGGGCTGGCCGATCAGGTGGCCACCCAGTTGATGGCCAAGGACGCGCTGGGCGCTCACGCCCGTGACGAGCTGGGCATCTCCGAAACTCTCACCGCCCGGCCGATCCAGGCGGCGATGGCTTCAGCGAGCACCTTCGCGGTCGGTGCCGCCATGCCGCTCCTGCTGGTCGTCCTGGTGCCGGCCTCCGCGCTGATCTGGGCGGTTTCGGGCAGTTCGCTGTTCTTCCTCGCCCTGCTGGGTTCCCTGGCGGCCCGCGCCGGCGGCTCCCCCGTGATGAGGGCCGCCGTGCGGGTGACCTTCTGGGGCGCCCTGGCGATGGCGCTGACGGCCGGGGTCGGGGCCTTGTTCGGCGCGAGTCTTTGAAACGCCTTCTCGCATGAATGAAACGCCCAATCCAGCCGATCGGGTGGACGCAAAGTCGCAACAGCGTCCCGCCCTGCAATCGGGGTTGCTGACCTCCCCGGCCGATGCCATGCTCAGCCGGGCGATCGCTTCCACCCTTTTGGTCACGCCCCTTGCTCGGGCCGCGCACTTCGAGCGCCTTGTGCTCGATATTCAAACCTTTATGGCTGCGCACCCGGAGGAACGTCCCTGGACCTGCACCGTCTTCACCGGCACCGACGGATCGCGGGTGTTCCGCGGCGGCGTGGGACACTCCCTCGTGATCGATCCCACCGGCCGCCTTTGGCGGGCCCGCAGCTATGAGGACTTCTTGACCACCTACATCCACACGCCCACCACCTGCGAGATCGCGACTCTGACGCCGCTCTACCCACAAATGCGCGAGTACGGCGTCTGACCTTCCGTGGGGGGCGGGGAGGATGCTCAGCCGAAGTACTTGGGCTTTGCCTTCCAGCGCCTCTCGACGGCGGCGTCCTCGGCCGTGACGAGCTCCATTTCGCCGTGAACGCTCTCCTCATGGGTCGCATTGTAGTCGCGACGCTCGACCGGGCTTTCGATCGTGGCATTACCGTACTTGCCCCGAGCGTCAGCTGAGAAAGAGCTTCCCCGGTAGCCCGCCACGGTGACCGTATCGTCCAAGGCGGTCTTGAAGAACTTGTCGTTCTGCATGATGGCCAGCAGGCTGTCCAGGAGCGAACCGCCGATCGCTCTGTCGTCACGGTAGACCCTGACCGCTGTATGGCAGCCCTCCAAGACGATCGATCCCTGGAACTTGCCCTTTCTACCTTTCCCGAACCCCTTGAGGATCTTTTTCAAATAGTTTGCGATCTGCTGCGCGCTCTTCCCGCCGAGATCCGGACTCGCCACGGCGGAATGGCCGGGATCATCCCCATGCGCGACCAGATAAATGATGTCGTCTTCTCTGGGGGAATCGAACCGGTTCTGCTCGATGTCCTCTAGAGAGACCGATTGGCTTCCCGTAAACGCCGTTTGCAGGTCTGTGACGGTGTCCGCCAGCGTCGTCGCGCCGTGGGTTTCGACCTCCGGCCCGATTGTCGCGATGAACGCGGGTTGGACGACGAGGGTGGCCCGGGGAAAGCCTGATCGCGGAGGAAATCGAGAGGGTTGGGGCGGGCTTGCCGAACGGGCCTGCGCGCCAGGGCTCGCCGGGAGTTGCGGCGCGCGGCTGGGCGGTGCGCAGGGAGCTGGCCCCGAAACAGCCCTACACGCCTGGATCGCTGCCTGGACGTGGGGCCTCACGGCGTGAGGCGTGGGAGCCGGCCGTTTGGCCTGCAGGGCGGGTGGCGGGACCGGCCGGATGGGAGGCACCGCGATGGGAGACCTCTGGTCCGCCGAGCCTATCCCTGGATTGGGGTATCCCGGTCTCCCAGGAAGAGTTGCGGCCTGGACATGTGCGGCGAGCGGAGCAGGGCGCTGAGGCACTCTGGGCTGAGCGCAGGATGTGATCGCCGCTCGAACGTGGGGAGCCAAGGGAGGTTTGAGTGCCATCGTAGATCTCGTTGATCGTCAGTATACAGCCATCGGTTATCCATCGTGCGCGTTCGTCAACGGCGACTGCCGCTCCTACCACCCACAGTGAGTTCGCCGCAAGGCCTGAAGCTCCCTGCCATCCCGCGATGGCACAGCCATCCGACGACGGCACGGCCGGCTCGGGCTGCGCTGCCATCGCCGAGAGGCGGTGTCCTTCGAGATCCTTCACATTTTCCCTGGGAGGGCACGGTCTGCGGAGGTCGGCATGGCTCTTGCCCTATCCCTTCTCCGTCAGGCCGTTACACCGAAAATGTTTCTTACAGGAGGGTAAGACGATGCTAGCTACCATAGAACAGACGACGAGCAGTCAGGAGATTCCGACGGAGCCGACCGTAACCTTCGATAGTTTGAATTCGATCACCATGTGGGTGGTAGTTTCCAGTTTCCAGGGCCTGCTCCGCTTTAAAGCCCCTCCTCTCGCCATCAACGGGCCGAAGTTGGGTGAGTCTCCCTGGACCTGGACGGTGGTTTGGAACTTCGTGCCTGACAGCAGCGTCGGCGGATTCGATAGATTTGAGGTTCAATTTCCGACCCCCCCGACCCCCCCGCTCGCGCCTGGAATCACTCTCGGGACACCGCAGCAGAAAACTGACACCCAGGTGCAGACCACGATCACTTTTGATGATACCTTGAAGTTGGCCTCATTCAACTATGACCTTTCGGCAGTCGTCAACAATGTTCAGCAGGTGGTCCATGACCCTACCATCGTGGTGACCCCAGAGCCGATCGGCGGCTAGTGTGGGCGGGTCAAGGCCTGGAAGGTGGGCTCATTGCGCAGAGGGTCGAAAAAAGGAAGGGCGAACCAGTGGACGTCGACTTTCTGTGCCGCGGCCTTCTGAGCATGGTAAAGGGCAGAGCCGCGGTCGCCGATGAGGACGTAGACGACAGCGGCTTCGTAGGAGAGCTGGCCGTTGTCGGGGGTCAACCGCAGGGCCTGCTGGATCGCCGCCAGGCTCTTCTCGTTTTCTCCAAGATGGGCGAAGGCCTGGGCCTGGACGCCGAGCATGTTCCAGTCGCCGGGAGTGGCACGGCGAGAGGCGGACTCCGCGACGCTGGCATAGAGCTTTCGGGCTTCCGCCGACCGGCCCAGGAAGGTCAGGCAATCCGCGAGGTTGAGAGCGGCCGACGGATTGCCTGGTTGGAGAGCCAGGGCCTGCCGGAGGACGGCCTCGGCTTCGCCATAGCGGCGCAGGAACAGGAGGTTGGCCCCGAGGTTGGTCAGTGACCCGATCCCAGGATCGCTCTTCGCGGCCTCCCGAAGCAGCGCCACGGCACGCTCGGGATTCTGCAGCAGCTCGATCTGGGCAAGCGTCTTGAGTCCTTCAAGATTGCCGGGAGAGCGCGCGAGGAGCTGCTCCAGGTGCCGGCGCGCGTCGTCGAGGCGGCTCTGGCGATACTCGGCGTTGGCCAGGGAGAGCAGGTTCGGCCAGGAAGGCTGGAGGCGGACGGCGGCCTGCATGAGCTCCAGGCCCTCCGCGGGCCGGCCCCGGCGTTCGGCGAGCCGGCCTCGCTGGAGGAGGCTTCCGGCCGGATCGATCTCCTCCAGCTTGGCGAGAGCGGCTTCGGCCTCGTCGAGACGTCCCGCCGACAGGTCCAGCTCGAAGCGGGCCTGTAGTGGCCGAGGGTCCCCCGGCGCGATCCGGATCGCGTCCTGGACCGCGGCGAGGCCACGCTCCAGGTAGCGGGGGTCGCCGGTGTCAGTGTACCGGCGGAGGGCAACCCTCGCCTCCAGGGCATAGGCTTCGACGAACGACGGGGCTCTCGTTCTCAGCTCTTCCAGGCGGGCCAGGACTTCATCGCTGGCGCCTTCCCGGTCGACCCTCAGCCTCAGATCGAGAAAGGTCTGGTAGTCCTTCTCCGGGATCTCCAGCTCCAGCCGCGGAACGCGCAACCGCCGGTCGGCGTAGCCCTGCCGGAGCGCCGAGGCGACGGCATCGGCAAACAGCCGGGGGCGTGAGGAGAGCACCTCAAAGGCTTCGGTCCACAGCACCCGTCCATCCCGTCCGCCCAGGCGCTGCAGGCTCACGTGGCAGAGATCGCCGGCGCAGTCGGCTCGCGCGGCGACGACCTCACCGGCGGCCAGGGCCCGGGCGACGGCCGCCGGCGGCCCCTTCACGGCGTTGACCTTGTTGAAGTCCAGCGCGGCCAGACCGTCGAGGGCGGCGACGGTGCGGAGCAGGGCGGCCTGGACGTTGGCGGCGACCCGCGCCTGGTCGTCTGCCGAGAGCGAGCCTGTGATCTCCGGCTTGAGCACCGCCACGTAGACGGGCAGAGGCGGCTTGCGGGTCAGGAGGAAGGCGGCGAGGACGACCGCGGCGAGGACGACGACCGCGGCGGCGGCCGCCCACCACCACCGCCGCGGCGTCCGCCGGCGGGGCAGGTGGACCGCGTCGCTGCCGGAGCTCCAGAACCCCGCGGCCTGGAGCTCCGAGAGGACATCGGCGGCCGGCCAGCGATCCCCCGGCTTCTTGACCAGGCAGTGGGAGACGACCGCTTCCAGAACAGGGGGCGCGTCCGGCCGGGCTTCGCGCAGGGGCGGCGGCTCCTCGTAAAGGATGGAGTGCACCATTCCCGCGCGCTCGCCGCCGAAAGGCTTGCGGCCGGCGAGCATCTCGTAGAGCACCACGCCCAGCGCCCAGAGGTCGGCGGCGGTGCCCGTGCGCTGGCCCTGGAGCTGCTCGGGCGCCATGTAGGCGGCGGTTCCTACCGCCGTCCCTTCCTCGGTGAGGGCCTGGGCGTCGAGCCGGCGGGCGAGGCCGAAGTCGAGCAGCTTCACCCGTCCGTCCGGCAGCACCATGATGTTTTCCGGCTTGAGGTCCCGGTGGACGATGCCGGCGGCGTGGGCGGCGGCGAGCGCCGAGGCGAGCTGGCCGGCGATGGAGGCCGCCGTGGCCACCGGCAGGCGCCGGTCCGGCTGGCCGGCCAGGAGCTGGGCCAGGGTCGTCCCCTGGTAGAAGGCCATGGCCAGAAAGCGCACGCCTTCATGCTCGCCGACCTCGTAGACGGTGCCGATGTTCGGATGATCGAGGGCGGCGGCGGCCTGGGCCTCGCGGCGGAAGCGGACCTCGTCGGCGGGGCGCGCGGCGCGCCAGTGATGGAGAAACTTGATCGCCACCTCGCGGCCCAGCTCGACGTCCTCGGCCAGGTAGACGACCCCCATGCCGCCGCGGCCGAGGGGCCGGAGCACCCGGTAGTGGGAGATCTGCCGGCCCGCGAAAGGCTCCCCGGCCGGGGCGGCTCCCGGCGGCGGGCTGTCGAGCATCGTGGCGCTGTCGGAGCCGACGCCGGCGCTGGCGGAGAGGGGAAGCGCGGCGCCGCAGGCAGCGCAGCGACTGTCGAACTCCGAGTTCGCCCTGCCGCAGGAGGCGCAGAGGAGCTTCTCCATCAGGCCCCTTCCGGCAGGCCGCCCAGGAGCTCGAGGGCCGCGCGGTGGCGGGCCAGCAGCTTTTGCAGGTAGGTGCGGTGGAGGCCCGCCTCGCGAGCGGCCCGCGAGACGTTGCCGTCGCAGCTCCGCATCAGCTCGACGAGGAAGCGCTGCTCGACCGCGGCCACGCTCGCCTCCCGCGATTCGTTCAACGCCTCGCCCGTCAGCGCGGAGAAGGCCGGCTCGGCCGCTGGATCGCCCGCCACGCCCGCCATCTCCGGCGGCAGCAGGTCGAGGTCGAGATCCGGCCCGCGGGCCAGCAGGCAGGCCCGCTCGACGGCGTGCCCCAGCTCGCGGATGTTGCCCGGGTACGGATAGGCCTGAAGCGCCCGCTCGGCCCGCGGAGTCCAGCGCGGCCTCTCGCCGGGGCGCCGCCAGGACCGCCGCAGGAAATGATCGGCGAGGAGCGGCACGTCCCCCCGGCGCTCGCGCAGGGGGGGCAGCGTCAGATCGAGCACCTTGAGGCGGAAGTAGAGATCCTCGCGGAAGAGCTTCTCTTTCACCATCTGCCGCAGGTCGCGATGGGTGGCGGCGACGATCCTGACGTCCACCTTCTCCGTGCGGTCGGACCCCAGGCGCTGGATCTCGCCGAACTGGAGGAAGCGCAGCAGCTTCGCCTGCGCCTCGACCGGGATCTCGCCCACCTCGTCGAGGAACAGGGTGCCGCCGTGGGCTGAGGCGAGGCGGCCGGGACGATCCTTTTTCGCGTCGGTGAACGCTCCGGCGACGTGGCCGAAGAGCTCGGATTCGAGCAGGGTGCCCGGCAGCGCCGAGCAGTGGACGGTGACGAAGGGGCGCCCCCGGCGCGGGCTGTTGACGTGCAGCGCGCGGGCGATCAGCTCCTTGCCGGTGCCGGTCTCGCCCAGCACGAGGATCGGAGCGTCCGCGCCGGCCACCTGCGCGACGACCCGCAGCAGCTCGAGCATCCGTGGATCGCGGGTGACGATCCCTTCGAAGTCGTGCTGGGCGAACAGATCGCGCTCCAGGCTGCGGTTGCGCCGCCGCAGCTCCTCGCGGTCGCTCGCCCGCTTGAGGAAGAGGCCGGCGATCTCCGCCAGCTCGGTCAGAAAGGCGCGGCTCTCCGGGCTGAAGCTGTCGACGCGCTCCCGGTTCTCCAGATAGACGACGCCGTAGACCTCGCCGTCATAGCGCAGCGGCGCCACCAACACGCAGCAGCGGCCGATCACCAGACCGCTCTCGCCGGAGGCGAAGCGGGGATCTTCGATCAGGTTGGGGAGATAGAGCAGCGCCCCGGTGGCGATCGCCTCGCGGACGAGCGTGCGGCTGAACCGGCGTTCCAGGTCGCTGCGCCGGCCGCGCTCCTCGCCGACCTCGAACTTCTGCTGGTAAGAGCCGTCTTCGCGGACGACGACAAAGCCCGTCTCGGCGCCGCACCGCTCGACGAGTCGGCGCAGGAGGACCTCGGGGGCCCGTTCCGCGTCGTCCTCGGCCAGCAGGAGCTTCGAGATCTCATACAGATCCTCGTAGAGCACTCCGCCTGCCTCCAATCGGTGACATCTGCCTCTGGGGACAGGCAGAGCTTAACCGATTTCTACGCCGAAGTCTTTAGACGAGGGGAAAGCTGGCATCCGGGGTGGTCCGGCGTGAGCAGATCTCCGTGCGGATGCTGTCTTCGCCGAGTGGCGGCCATGGGGCCGGAAAGTGGCTGAAAAGCCTTGAATATCAAGGGTTTTCCGATGTCGACCTCTCCTGGCAAGGAGGTTGCTATATAGGCTGACGTCGGCAATAGAAAGCACATTGCGAGATCGGGTTCCTCCGATCCGCCTCACCGAAAGGATCCCTGTCCATGTCCACCAAGACCATGCAATCTCGTTATATTCGGCCGGTCCTGACGTTAGGGTTGGTTCTCACAGCCCTGGCGGTCGGAAGCGCAGCTGCCCAGACGGGAAGCGCAACTTCCAAGAACAGAAGCGCGGCTGCCCGGAAAGGAAGCGAAGCTGCCCAATTCTCATCGCCGGCAGTCTACGTGTTCAATTCCTGCAGTGGCGGTAACGCAGCCTGCACCACGACCGCGGTCTGCCCGCCTGGGCTGACAATCCAGAGCGGCTGGAGCTTTTACATCGTGCCGGACGGATCGGGACCAGCCTATGGCATCTGCGGCACCAAGTCGGTGCCATGCGTGCCGGGTACCGGCTCGTGCGCGGTCGAAACAGCGGTCGAGGGGTGCGGGAATCCGGGGTGGTCGAGGCAAACCGCCCTGGTATCGATCGCCTGCGCTCCTCCTAGCCAGCAGCGCCGCAGGAAATAATCAGCGAGGAGCGGCACGTCAGGCCGCCTGATGCCCCGCAAGGTCTGAGAGGGTCCAGAGAGGGAGGTGCCAGGCGAAGCGCCTGGCACCTCTCACCCCGGCGGTTATAAATCTATCGAAAGGAAGACAAATGATCCCACAGGAGCAAGCAACCTCGCCCATCACCTCGCTCGCGACCCCCGCCGAGCAGCACATGCTATTTCTTTTCTTTCCGCTGAAGAAGGGCAGCCTCTCTCCGGCGCTGGAGGGGGCGCGAAGCTCATTCGGCGCGCAGCCCACACTCGCGGCCAGTCAGCCGGAGAGCGCGGCGGACGGAGTAGACCCGCGAGCGCAGACCGGAGTGCACTTTTTCATGTTCTACGGCCTGCCGGCGGACACCGCGCCGCAGCCGTCGCTTCCCGTCCCGTCCTTCCAAACGTCGCCCGGGAAGGATCTGCTGGTCGTGATCTCACTGTACGACGCCGACTTCGGGCCGTATATCTCCGCCTTCACCACGCAGCCGCCCATCGCCAAGGGACTGGACACAATCCTCAGCCTGATGGACGAGTCGGGGCTCGTGGAGCCCAGCGATCCTTCGTCCGCCGCTTTCATCCTGGCCCACGGCGGCGTGGCCAAGAACAGCTCGTCATTCCTGACGCTGCTGATGCGGTACAACTTCGCCGACCCCACCATTCCCGGGGCGAACGTCTTCCCGGTGAACACTCCCGCGAAGCCGAAATATCTGCTGGGCGCCACCTTCCCCGGGCTGACCGTGGGGAACATCCTCCAGAACTACCCTCAGGCGGGCTCGCTCTGGCCCCTTCCCGCCCGCGCCATCCAGTTCGCCCCCTCCACGCCGCCGGCCAAGGACTGAAGGCGCGAAATGAGATCCTTGGACCTGGATGCCAACGCCCATGCCGGTGGACAAGCCGCTCCGCTCCCCCTGGATGACATCCAGGGGCTGATCCTCCGCGGCTACAGCTTTCCCTACATCCGTCACTTCATCTTCCGGATCTCGGACGGCCAGGACGCGGCCGCCGGGGTCCGCAGCTTCATCGCGGCACTGCTCCCCTCGCCGGATGCACCGGAGCCGCCGTTGTGCATCACCAGCGCGCTGCCGTGGAGCGTTCCCCCGCCGTGCTGCGTCAACCTGGGCCTCACCGCCTCGGGGCTCAGGGCACTGCTCGGCGAAGGGAGCTATGACGAGGTCTCCACCAACACCAGCGGCGACTTGTTCGGTCCCTTCGATGCCGGCGCGGCGGTAAGTGCGGTGCAGGTGGGAGACACCGGCACCAGCGCACCCGCCAACTGGTGGCGGAACGGCAACTGGAAGCTCCCGACCCCGCCCAGCAGCGACGGGCTGGACCTGGTGGTGTCGCTCTACGCAAAGACCTCGGCCGACCGCGACCGGTTCGGGGCGATGCTCCTCGGGCTGATCCCCACGGGCATGGGCGGGGAGCCCGCTCTGCGGGCGGCGTTCGTCCAGGACGCCGATCCGCTCCTGGACGGAATCGGCGACCCGAGCACCGTCATCCACTTCGGCTACCGCGACGGCATCTCACAACCCCGGATCGCCGGCACGCCTTGGGACGATCCCGGCGATCCGGACGACGACTCGCTGCTGGTCCCGGCGTGGCGCTTCGTGCTGAACCCCGATAATCCGAGCTACAACGTCGATCCGTTGCTGGTGAACGGCTGCTTTGGGGCCTTCCGGCTCCTGTACCAGGACGTCGGCGCGTTCGAGTCCTTCCTCACGTCCAGTCGGGAACCGGCACCGCTGGTCGCGGCGAAGATGTGTGGCCGCTGGTTCGACGGCACGCCGCTGGAGGTATCTCCGGAGTGCCCGAACCCTGACCTTTCGGATCTCGATCGGATCAATTTCAACTATCTAGCCCCGACTCCGCATCAGAAAGGGCCGCGCCAGCCCGACAACCTCGGCGCGCAGTGCCCCTACGCGGCGCACACCCGCCGCGCCAACCCGCGCGACGACGACGACGTACTGGGGAACAGCAACAACGCCGAGCAGCACCGGGTGCGGCGCTTCGCCACTCCCTACGGGCCGCCCTACACACCGGCCTCCGCGGACGCACAGCGCGGTCTGGTGGGTTGGTTCATGGGGGCGAACCTCACCGACCAGTTCGAGTTCCTGATGAACACCTGGATCAGCGCGGGTGGCTTCCGGCCGGGCAACGACGCCAGCCCCAACGACAGCGGGGTGGATCCGCTTTTCGGCCCGCAGAAAGCAGATGTCGTCCAGGGCGATTTCGAATTCGACTACCTCGGCGGCTCGGGAACGTACCAGTCCCTCCCGGGACTGCAGCGCTTCATCCGCACCGACGGCGGGCTGTACGCCTTCCTACCGAGCCTCACGGCGCTACGGACGCTGAGCGCCGAGCAGGAACGAGGGTAAAACATCGCCAACTTCGCTGCCCGAAACGAAGTGCCAGGTGCTTCGTCGGTGGCAACAGACGGGCGGGAACGAACATTTCAAAAACCAGGGCAGAGCTCACCTGCCCATGCAGGCATGGCCCTTGGCGGCGGCGTACCCTCCGGCGGAGACGTTCCGCGGTCCCCGTGGCCTCCGGAAGGGTGTCGTTCAGGACCAGGAACGTCTCTACCGCCTCCGCCGGGAGGCTATCTTGGGCGAGGGGCGAAGCGCTTGGCACCTCTCGGGGGCCGGGCGAAGCGCCTGGCACCTCTCAGGCCCGGGTTCAGCCCGGCAACAACTCCTCCAGGGCGAAGCGTGTTTTGGGAGGCAGTCGCTCCGCATCGAAGTAGCGGGTGACGATCTCCAGGGCCTCTTCGACGCTGGTGATGTTCAGGTAACGCAAGAGAAAGCGGACATCGTCGAGGTCGTGGAACTCCTCGCCCAGCCGCATGGCGGCACACTTCATGGCGAGGAGGTAGGCCGGTCGCGCTACGAAAACCTTCAGGTGGTCGAGGTCGAGGTAGGGATCGAAGTGGCCCCGCGGGCTCAGGAACGCCTTGACGGCGTCATTGAGCCAGTCGTCCGGAACACCGGCCCGGGCGGCGACCCGGCCGGCCGCCTGGCGGACCACTCCGGTGGGCCGGAAGTAGCCATCCACGTCGCGCGTCGCGTGCCGGGCGTCGAGAGCAAGACACATCACCGCACCACCCACCAGGTAGATCTCGCCGTGCGCGTCGATGGCGGCCAACTCCGTGTTCAGCAAATCGAACAGCCGTAGCATGTTCGACTTGCTCAAGCGGGGGCCGGCCATCGTTACACGCGATCACCGATCGACGAGTCGATGAAGATGTTGCGGCGCTTGAAGGGTACCGGCGCCGCCCGCAGCAGATGCAAGCGCAGGCCCGGCAAGGGAGTGGCGAAGTGCGGCGTCGTCTCCAGGGGCTCGACGTCGCGAACCCAGGCGGGAGGCGGTACGTCGTGCCGGTGGGCGGCCAGCTCCACCATGGCCGCCACATAGTTCCGGAGGTACGGGGAAAGCCCCGCGAGATCCGCGTGCTCCACGGCGCTGCACAACTCTCCGGTGGCGAGGCTGGAAAGGAGGTCGTTGAGCTCCGCCAGCACGAAGCCGGGCTGGTCTTCGTCAGGCAGCATCTCGAGGAGCTCGGCGAATCGCCTCTGGGCATCGGGTAGCGCGCGGGACAACACGTAGGTGGACATATCCTGGCCCGTCCGGTCCGACAGGCGCTTCAGAGTCGCTTTCTGCTCCGGCGTGATGCGGATCTGAAGCTGAGATGATCTGTCGGCCATGCACTCAGTCTCCCACAGGGGTGGGGTAGCGTCAATACGCTGGTATTGATCGCGCCAGGAAAGCCGGCAGGCGAAGCGCTTGGCACCTCTCACCACCGGATCGCGAGAGCGGTGCCCAAACAGGTGCCATGTGATTCGCGAACTCCGCTCCCGGGCCCCCTCCAGGCCCGGCATGGGCTGGTCGAGGAGCTTGACCAGCTCGTCGCCCACTGGCCCAGGTGGAGAGGTGCCAGGCGATTCTTCGGAGCTCGCTGCGCCGGCCGCGCTCCTCGCCGACCTCGAACTTCTGCTGGTAGGAGCCGTCTTCCCGGACGACGACAAAGCCCGTCTCGGCGCCGCACCGCTCGACGAGTCGGCGCAGGAGGACCTCGGGGGCCCGTTCCGCGTCGTCCTCGGCCAGCAGGAGCTTCGAGATCTCATACAGATCCTCATATATCACTCCGCCTGCCTCCAATCGGTGACATCTGCCTCTGGGGACAGGCAGAGCTTAACCGATTTCTACGCCGAAGTGTTGAGCGGAGAGGAAAGTGGGCATCTGGGGTGGGTCCGACGTGAGCGGATCTCAGGGAGGGGGCTGCCTTCGCGGAATGGCGGCCATGGAACCGGAAAGTGGCTGAAAAGCCTGGAATATCAACGTTTTCCGATGCTGGCCTCCCCTGGCAGGAAGGTTGCTCTATAGGGCTGATGTCGGCAATAACGATTAAGTCACCGAGTGGCAGGCCTAAAGCGCTACCTATGGACCACTCGAATTAGTCAACAACTGGTCCGCCGCTGACGGCGGGCGAATAAAGAGGAGATCATCATGTTAGAGCAGAGCAGCAAGGCTTCCGCCAGCGTGGCAGTCGTCGACGGTCTTTCGACTCAGGACATGTGGGAGATGTACGTTCAAGGTATCATCGCCGCAACCGGATTGCCCGGCTCCAATCTCATTTTGACCGGCACGACGGTTGTGGCGGACCTCGCTACCACTTCCGTCGCCGTCCCGCCTGACCCTACGGTGTCGCAGGCCCTCGCCCAGATCCACACCTTCGGCGACAACCTGTTATTGCCCCAGGGCTTCTACACCCAGGCTGGCCAGTCCTTCTTCAGTGACTATGCGACCTACATAGACACCCTGGAGCCTAAAAACGCCAACCCGACTCCTTCCGAGAAGGCGGCGCTCCTGTCGGCACAAGCGAACCTGACTACGGCAAATAACCAGATCAGCAAAGATTTTACATCCGCCAGTACCGCCTACGCTACGGAAGGTGACCTCTTGAAGGGGAGATGGGCCAACTTCCAGGATTTCCTCAACACGACCTCATGGGGGGGAGTGCTGAACACCGACCAGAATGAGGTCAACGGCTTCAATTCCCAACTGAGCACCCTTTACACCCAGATTTACGGGAAAGACTACGTGGCGATCAACAACGCCAAGACCGTGGTCGACAAGGTGCGGACCGACCTCACGGCCAGCGCCACAGCTCGCCGGCTGAGATGCTGATCACTACGGATGCCGGCTCCTCCGTGGTCCCCGCCTATGAACCCGGCAGTCTCGCCACCTTCTCGAGCTGGGTGGACGCAGCGGCCACGGGTCCGGCCAACAACCAGCCGCCTGCGGTCAGCTTCAACATCTGCCAGGGCGCCGGCCAATACGACTTCTCGAGCTCCTCCTACTTTAGCCGCACCTCGTGGAGCGAGGACTACTTCTTCTTCTCGAGAAGCGGATCCACGACGACGCAGAAAGAGCAAGTCAACGTCGATACCAGTTCGGCGAGCTTCAACGTCAACATCACTTTCCAGGCGTTGACCACCGTGACGATCGATCCTGGCCCGTGGTTCGACTCGAGCCTGATGTACAACTACCCGAACTCTTCAGGCCTGGTCAGGCCGATCTCGCTGATCATCGGCATGATGCCCACGGTGAAGGTGACCTTCGACGCGGCTAGCTACCAGAGCGCCCAAAGCTCTTACTCGTCGAGCTCGTCTTTCGGGGTAGGAATTTTCGGCATCTCTGTCGGCGGCAACGGCAGTAGTTCCACGGGCTCCAGCTTCAAGAGTCAATGGGATGCCACGGCCCTCACCTTGACCATCAGCGACGAAAGCACGCAGCCGAAGATCATCGGCCTGCAGGTTCTCGAAGCCCTCGGCTTAGTAAGCATGCTCCTGAGCCTTGTCCCTTCCGGGGGGGAGGGATTGCATCCCTTCCCCCGGATCGGTGCAAGGTGTTCCTCACTCTCCCGGAGATAGGTGTCTGGTATTTTTTGGGAGGAGGCAGTTCAGAAGTGACCGAGAAAGTGGGTGCCTGCCGATTTCAGGGCCGGCACCCTGATCGGCACCCTTCCACCTTCGCCCGGTGCCCCCGCCTGGAGCATCTCCATGCCCGCGTAGAGCTCTTCGTCGAGCTGGAGAGGTGCCAGGCGATTCTTCGGAGGTACGCGGAAGAGCTGGGCAAGGAGATCGGCTTCTACAAGGACCCGGTGTCCGACTATGGCCGGCTGAGCTCGGAGCTGTTCCGCGCGGTGCGGCTGGTGGTCGATACCGGCATCCACGACAAGGGGTGGACGCGCGACCAGGTGATCGCCTATATGCGCGTGGCTCGTCAACTTCAGTTTTCAGGTCGCGCCCACTGGTTTTGCGATCGCGCCCCCCAGTTTTTTCGTCCCGCCCTCCAGTTTGCCGACCTTGCCCTCCAGTTCGCCGGCCTTCCCCTCCAGGTTGCCGGCTGCGCCCCTTGGGTTTGCGGGTCCGCCCATTGAAACTACGAGCGCGCCCTTCAGCTCTCCGGTCGCGCCCCCTGGAAATCCGCTCCGGCCCCCTGGAACGGCGAGGCCGCCCTTCAGCGGGCCGAGACGAAATTTCAATGGGCGCACCCCGCGATCCAGGGGGCGCGACCGGATTCTCAACGGGCGGGCTCAGCGACTCAAGGGGCAGAGACGAATTTTCAAGGGGCGGGGACGCACGATCACGGGGCAGGGACGGAGACTCAGAGGGCCAAGCCGCAGTTTCAGCGGGCCGAAGCCGCCCGCCGGGAATTCCCGGCGGCCCGGCAAAGGGCGGAGACGGATGGCGAGAGGGCGGAACGGCCGGGCCGGAGGGACGGTGCTGGTGCTGGGGAGGTGCCAGGCGATTCTTCGGAGCTGCAAGCGGAGGAACCTGGCGCTACGGCAATGCGCTTACACGGATACGATCTCGACGAGATCGCCGATCGCGCGGAAGTCTTCCGGGTTGCGGGTGTAGAGCGGCAGGCCGGCGGCCAGCTCGGCCATCGTGATCGCGCTGACGGCAACCTCGATCGGCAGCCGTGAAGGCTCGATGTGTTCGAGATCGATGACCACCGAGGTGTCGAGGAGCCCGCGAGCAGGCCGCGGGTCAGACATCGGGTACGACGTCCTGGCCAGCCCACGCATCGACGTCGGCACGGAAGCGGCCAGGGTCGATGGCGGGCGCATTCCTGAAGATGGCAACGACGGCCGCCGCCGGCACGAACCGGTGGCGCCGCAGGGGAGTGAGCTCGCCGACCGGCACACCGTTGCGGGTGACGACGAAAGACTCTCCCTGGTCGAGCCGGCGCATGATCTCGCCGCTGTCGTTGCGGAGCTCGCGTTGGGTGATGGATTCAGCCATGCTTCAATGGTAGCACGTCGTGCTACGGTGGTTGTCTCTCGCCGAGATGCAGCGCAGCATGGCATCGATGAAGAAATCGGGCAGCGGTAGCGAGGGCGCGCCAAGACCAGATTCGTGCGCCGGCGCGCGAGCGCAAATTCGAGGAACGTGGCATCATCGCCGCATCTGGCGGGCCCAGGCCTACCGGCTTTCCGGGAAACCGCCGGGGTGCGCCCTTGAGGAGACCGCATGAGAGGACTTCCGGAATCCGGTGAAGCCGCACCGTACTACTTCAACTATATAAACCTGGTCCGGAGCGATGACGTGGTCGGCGCGCTCGCGATCCAGCTGGACGAAACCCTTGCGTTCCTCTCCGGGATCAGCGAAGAAAAATCTCTTCATCGCTACGCGCCGGAAAAGTGGAGCATCCGTCAGGTGCTCAATCACGTCAGCGACACCGAACGGTTGTTCCTGTTCCGCGCCTTCTGGTTTGCCCGTGGCTTCGACAGTCCGCTGCCGAGCTTCGACGAGAAGGTCTGCGCCGCTTCGGCGCGGGCCGACGAGATTTCATGGGACCGTCACGTGGAGGAGCTCCGGACGGTTCGCCTGGCGACGCTGTCCTTCTTCCGCAATCTGCCCGCAGGGGCCTGGATGCGCAGCGGCATCGCCAGCGGCAATCCCTTTACGGTGAGAGCCATGGCCTACATCGTGGCCGGACACACGGCGCACCACGTCGCGGTTCTCCAGGAGAGGTATCTGTAGCCGCGCTTTGGCAAGTCCGTGAAGCTTGGCGGTGAGCGCGCGAACCCTGGCGGACGCAATCAAGAGGTAAGCGATATGAACCGTAGACTTGTCATCGCAGCGGTCGTGATGTTGCTCGGATTGACCCTCTCTTCGGTGCAGGCGGAAGACGACAAGGGCTTTTTCGGCCTTGGGGTCTCCATCGATGGTGAAGGATTCTTTCTGAACCCAACCCTTCGTACCGTCACGGTCCAGAAGGTCGAGTCGAAGTCGCCGGCCGCCAATGCAGGGATCGCGCCGGGCGATCAGATCATCGAGGCGGAAGGCCGGGTGATCGCGGGCACCAAGGCCAGGGAGTTGGAACCGATCATGCGCAAAAAGGTCGGCCAGGCCCTCCACCTGCTCTTGAAACGTCCCAAAGGCGAGTCCTATAAAGTGGTTCTCATCGCCGTCGCCAAGCCCAAGGGAACGTGAAAGATCAGGCGAGTGAGAGGGCCACCGCGCGGGTGACCTTCTGGGGCGCAGCTCAAACCCGCGGGAGTCGGGGAGGGTGTCCCGAGGGTGACCGGGCAGCGAGCCATGCTCATCCCGGGTTCCGGTTTCGGAGGTTCGAGGCGCACCAGAAGCAGGCGGCCTTCACCCTGACTCTGAATGTCAAAGACGTCCCCGGGTCGTGCCGCGGGTAGCACCACGCGCCGTTTGCCCGCGGGTCCGTTGGAGGGCCGCTAAATGATCAGGCACCGGCAGCGAAAGCGCTCCGCCGCGCTGCATGTGGGGCCGCCGGCGATGCAGCGCAGGCCGGAGCCGCAGACCGAGTTCGGCGCCTTGCCCACGCAGGCAGTGTCGCTGCAAGCTCCGCAGGTGTTGGTAGCGGTGGTCTGAGGCTCGGGGGAGAAGACGGGGAGCTCCGCTCCCTTGCAGGCGGGACCTGCCGTGGAGAGCGCCGCGAGTGGCTGAGCCACGGTAACGGCGGGAGCCTGCGGAGCTTCCGGCGCCGCGGGCGAGGCGAGAGCAAAGGAGACGGTGAGGAGAAGGGCTGCCGGGAACAGCAGGAGCTGTGTTCTAAAGGACATCGCTTCCTCCTTGAGCTGAGATAGAGTGTAACACCCCGGTGCTCCAGGCGGAGCTGGCGGCCATGGCATGACCGATCCCCTGAATTCCACCGAGCAACGATTCGCCGCCGTCGTCGCGGCCCTGGCCGCCCAGCCGCGGGTGACCGTGGGGGCGGGCAAGAAGGGGTTCGGCTCCTCCGCGCTCAAGGTGGGCGACAAGATCTTTGCCATGATCTCTTCCCAGGGAATGTTCGTCGTCAAGCTTCCGAAGGCGCGCGTGGATGAGCTCGTGGCCTCGGGGACCGGCCAGCGGTTTGATCCCGGCCATGGGCGGATCATGAAGGAGTGGCTGGCCCTGGAGCCCGGTTCCGGGGAGGATTGGCTGGCGCTGGCGAGGGAAGCCCTGCGGTTCGTGGGGCGGCAGGCTTGAGGACGGGCAGCCGGCCGGGGAGGCCGCCGGGGGGGATCTCTATCAGGGCGCAGCGGACTGCGCCCCGATTCCACGGCTTCAGCGCCGCTTGACTTTGAGGGTGGACTTGCGGGCGCCGAGGTTGACTCTCGGCTTCATCTCGACGTAGGGGGGGACGCCGGGGACGGTGCAGCGGGGGAGCTCTTCGCCGAGGGTGGCCTCGATCTCCTTGACCATCATCTTGTCGATCCAGGTGGCGATCGTGGAGACGATCCCGGTCGCGTTGCCGCGGGCGGTGCGGCCGGCGCGGTGGATGTAGTCCTCGACGGTCTCCGGCATCTCGAAGTTGATGATGTGGCCGACGCGGGGGATGTCGAGGCCGCGGGAGGCGATGTCGGTCGCCACCAGGATGCGGTGCTCGCCCTCGCGGAAGCCCTGGAGCGCCTGGGTCCGCTGCCCCTGGGAGAGGTTGGAGTGGATGCGCTCGACCGGGTGACCCTCGCGCTCGAGCACGCCGGTGAGCCACTCGGCGTCGCTCTTGCGGCGGATGAAGACCAGCGTGCTGCCGAGCTCCTGGCCCAGCAGGGCGAGGATGCAGGCCTTCTTCTGCTCCTGGTCCACCATGTAGAGCCGGTGGCTGATCCCGTGGGCCGCCTTGCCCTCGGGGGTGATGTCGATCCGCAGGGGATCGGTCATGAACTGCTGGGAGATGCGCTCGATGGGCGGCGGCATGGTGGCGGAGAACATCAGCGTCTGCCGCTTCTTCGGGAGCTCCTGGAGGATGCGGTTGACCTGGGGCATGAAGCCCATGTCGAGCATGTGGTCCGCCTCGTCGAGGACCAGGATGTTGAACTCGTCGAGCCTCGCCGTGCCCTGCTCCACGTGGTCGAGCAGGCGGCCGGGGGTCGCCACGATGACGTGGGGGCGGCGGCGCAGGCCGGTGTGCTGCGGGCCCATCTTGACGCCGCCGATCAGGCAGACCGTCTTCAGGCCGTAGTCGCCGCCGAAGACGTCGAGGAAGGCCTGGGTCTGGAGCGCGATCTCGCGGGTGGGGGAGACGATCAGGGCTTTCGACTTGGGATCGTGGGCCAGCCGCTCGGTGATCGGCAGGGTGAAGGCGGCGGTCTTGCCGGAGCCGGTCTCGGCGAGGCCGATCAGGTCGCGGCCGGACAGCGCCGCCGGGATCACGGCGGCCTGGATCGGGGTCGGATGCTCGAAGCCGACGAGCCGCACGCAGCGGAGGATCGAGGGGCTGAGGCCCAGCGTGTCGAAATCTTTCTCCGTGGTTTCAACGGGATGTTGTGGTATGGCCAGACTTTGCATGACTCTTGCTTATAGCCGATCCCCGGTTTCCGGGCAAGCGTGGGGCCCTCATCACCCCGGCTGGTGAGTCTGAGAAGTAGTCTTCGAAAAAGAAGGGCGAGCCCGGCGTGAACCGGGCCGCCCTGAGGGGAAGCGTTGGCCGCCCTCAGGCGGCTTGTGCCTTGATACCGGGTTGTGGCATGAACCGTGCCATGGCCTCGGGCAGGGTGAGGAAGCGGGCCTCCCGCAGCTCGTGCGCCCAGGCGTCGCAGACCCCGTCCGCGGCTTTCTGGTCGGTCAGCCACTCCAGCGATTTCCGGATGTCGGTGTAGACGTTGACGAAGGTGTGGGCGACGCCCGGCGACTGGGCGGCTCCCTGGAGCACCTTCCAGAAGGGCTCGGTCATCGGGCCGGTCATGATCCGGGTGAACTCCATGGTGTACCGGCCGCGCTCCTCGTAGTAGGCGTCGAAGGTCTCCTGCATCCACTCCGCCGTGAAGGGGCGGTCGCCGCGCCGCAGGACCGCCCGGATCATCCGGTCGGCCTGGCGGACGGCGTCATTGGCGCCGGTGCCGCTGATCGGGTCGTTGAGCGCCGCCACGTCGCCCAGCGCCATCACGACCTTGCCGTTGCGCAGGCGGCCGGCCGGCTTGCGCACCGCCGGCGTGATCGCCCCCTTGAGCCAGGAGCGGTCGTCCACCAGCTCGGCGTTCTTGTAGTTCGGCCAGTCCTGGGGGGAGTACTCCCGGATCAGCCGCAGGGCGGTGGCCAGGGCCTTGTCGGCGCTGTCCACGTTGCCCCAGACATCCATCGGGCTGCCGGGGATGGACTCGAAGACCACGCTGCGGCAGGGGCCGGCGTGGGAGTAGAAGGGGATCGAGAAGTACTCCCCGATCTGGATGAAGAACTGAAACTTGAGCGTGGTGTAGGGGATCTCCTCCCACTCGCGGACGTTCTTCAACATCACCGCGCCCAGCCGCCGCGGCGGGGAGTCGAACAGGGTGCGCTCGGGATCGCGCTCGAAGACCTCCCCGAGGCCCCCCTTGCCGGAGGAGACGACCACCAGGTCGAAAGCCTCCGCCATCTGCTCGAGACCCGCCCGGTTGACGGCTTCGTGGACGACGCGGCCGCCCTTCTCCTGGAAGCGGCGCATCCAGGTGGAGGTCTTCAGCCGTGCGTCCACGCCCTGACAGGTCTCGTCGAGGCTACCCTGCAACTGGAGAACGACCTCTCCGTTGGGCAGGCGCAGCGTCGCGTGCATGCCGTTGCAGACCGGGGCCTTCCCTTCCCATTCGTGCATCCCCAGCCTGCGCTCCACGTCGAGCTGACGGTCGAACACCATGGCCGTGGACAGGATCGGTCCCCTCTCGATCTCGTCCGCCGGTCTCCCCTCGAAGACCGTCACCTCATACCCCTCACCCAATAATCCAAAAGCCAACACCATTCCTGCCTGCCCAGCACCGACGATTGCGATCTTCCTCATGGGTCCCCTCCTTTCGGAGATCGTGCTGCGTCTAGTGCCCTCCCATTTCGTTACGGCGATTTCAATGATCCAACCTACAGGAAATTATTAAACGCGAGTATAGAGACATCCGCTGATGCAGATCAAGGGGGGAGGACGGGGATGCTGACGGGGGGAGAGGCGGGCCGGGCGGAAGGGGAGCCTTCGCTCCTCGGAGCGAACGGCGCGTGAAAGAGTCCCTTCCGTCGCAAGAACCATGATCCGGCCCCTTGGACTATGAGTGAGACAGCACTATTACTACGTGCAAGCGCGGGGAAGGTTCTTTTTATTTCAGGGGAGTGCGTCGCCGCGGTGATCGTCGCCGCGGTGATCGTCGCCGCGGTAGTCGGCGCCGTGCCGGAGCCGCTCGACGCCGCCGGCCGCGGAGGGCGCGACGACGGCGGTGAGGCGGTCGCCGGCCTGGAGGACGGTGTCGCGGGAGGGGACCTCCTCGTGTTCGTCGCGCTGGATGGTGATCAGCAGGCAGCCCGGCGGCAGGCCCAGGTCGGCCACGCGCCGGCCGTCGAACGGCGCCCCCTCCTCGATCAGGACCTCGAAGATCGTCGTTTGGCCGCCGCCGCCGGCCGCCGCCGGCTGGCCGCGCAGCAGGTCGCGCTCCAGCAGCGCCTCGTAGATCGGCCGGTCGTGGAGCAGGTCGGCGAGGGCGTAGGCGGTGAAGCAGGCCGCCAGCAGCGGCAGCATGAGGGGGTAGCTCGAGGTCATCTCGAGGATCAGCACGATGCCGGTGAGCGGCGCGCGGACGATGGCGGTGAACAGCGCCGCCATGCCGACCACGGCGAAAGAGGTGCCGTATCCCGCCGCCGAGGGGAACGCCGTCTGGCCCAGCAGGCCGACCAGGAGGCCGGCCTGGGCGCCGAGGACCAGCAAGGGGGCGAAGATGCCGCCCGCCGCGCCGGTCCCGTAGCTTGCCATGGTCATGCCGAAGCGCAGCAGCAGGAGCACCAGGAGGGCCTGGACACCCATCCGGCCGCCCAGGGTGTCCTGCACCAGCGGACCCCCGCCTCCCAGGGCCTCGGGAGCGAACCAGCCGACGATGGCCACGGCGACCCCCACCAGGGCGGCGGGGAGGCCGAGCGGCCAGCGCGACGTGCGCTCGAACAGGCGCAGGCTGGCCAGCAGGGTGCGGTTGAAGAGGATGCCGAGGAGGCCGGCCACCGCGCCGAGGATGAGGAACAGGGGGAGGCTCGCCAGCGGCGGCACGGGCGGGTTGGTGACGTGGAACACGGGCGACTGCCCGCTCAGCAGGCGCACGACGACGTCGGCCGTCACCGAGGCCACGAAGGCTCCCGTCAGGGCGCCGGGGGCGAAGTCGCGGCGCAGCTCTTCGAGGACGAAGATGACTCCGGCGAGGGGGGCGTTGAAGGCCGCCGCGAGCCCGGCTCCGGCGCCGGCGGCGATCAGGATGTGCCGCTCGCGGGCGCTGCTGGCGAGCCAGCCGCTCACCATCTGGCCGACGGCGCCGCCCATCTGGACGGTGGGCCCCTCGCGCCCGAGGGCGAGGCCGCTGCCGATCCCCAGGGTGCCGCTGGCGAACTTGACCAGCAGGACGCGCCGCCAGCTCATGCCGCGCAGCCGGTGGAGCACGGATTTCAGATGCGGGATGCCGCTGCCGGAAGTCTCGGGAGCGAACCGGCGGACCAGCCAGAGCGCGGCCCCCGCGCAGGTGCCGCAGACCGCGATCACCAGCAGCAGGCCCCAGGGTCCCGGCAGGGCGTGAGCGGCCCGGAACAGGCCGTCCCGCGCCCGGTCGGCCGCTTCCAGGGTGAGCCGGAAGGCGGCGGCGACAAGGCCGGCGAGCGCTCCGACCAGGGTGGCCCGGGGGACGATCCGGCGCCGCCGTTCCTGCCGGCGGTCGAAGTCCCGGATCTCGCGACTGATGTCACCGGGCGTGAGGTCGGAGGCGGGAGGAGAGGTCACGGCTGAATGGTAGACTGCCTCGGCCCTCGACGGCCTCTTTTGGAAGAATGAAACTGGGGAACCCATGAAACCACATCTCCTGAGCTCCTCTCGCCGCCGCCGCTCTCTTCTGCGCCCTGCCGCTCGCCGCCGCGCCTCCGAAGGGTGCCGGGGCGAAGCAGACCCCCGCCGCCGAGGCTGCCGGCGGTCCGCCGCCGACCCTGGCCAAGGCCACCGCCCACCTGGAGAAGCGGGCCGGGCTGCTGACCTTCTTCGTCGACCGGCAGAAGGGGAAGGTCTGGCTCGCGGTGCCGCCGGCCCGGGAGAAGAACGGCGAGGTGGCGAGCTACATCTATCAGGAGGCGATCACCACCGGCCTCGGCTCGAACCCGGTGGGGCTCGACCGCGGCCAGCTCGGCGACGCCCAGATCGTCACCCTGCGGCGGGTGGGCGGGCGGGTGATCGTCGAGCAGCCGAACCTCAGGTTCCGCGCCCTGTCGGAAGATCCGGCCGAGCGGCAGGCGGTGCGCGAGTCGTTCGCCACCTCGATCCTGTGGGCCGGCGAGATCGCCGCCCAGGATCCCGACGGCCGGGCGCTGGTGGACTTCACCCCCTTCCTGCTGCGCGACGCCCACGGCATCGTCGAGCGCCTCCGCGAGGCCAAGCAGGGGAGCTGGACGCTCGACGCCGCCCGCAGCCTGGTCGATCCCGAGAACTGCTTCGCCTTCCCCGAGAACCTGGAGTTCGAGTCCCTGCTGACCTACCAGTCGGCGGAGCCGGGGGGCCTGGTGCGGCAGACGGCGCCCAATGCCGGCGCGCTCACCTTCGCGCAGCACCAGTCGCTGGTGCGCCTGCCCGATTCTGCGGAGGGAGACAAGGGCTACCGCCCGCGGGCGTTCGATCCGCGCGCGGGGTTCTTCGGCGTCGAGTTCAAGAACTACGCCGCGCCGATCGCCGATCCGGTGGACGTGCGCTACCTGGCCCGCCACCGGCTGGAGAAGGTCGATCCGAACGCTGCCCGCTCGCGGGTGAAGAAGCCGATCGTCTACTACATCGATCCCGGCGCGCCCGAGCCGATCCGCAGCGCCCTGCTCGAGGGGGTGGGCTGGTGGAAGGAGGCGTTCGACAAGGCGGGCTTCATCGACGCCTTCGAGGTGAAGGTGCTGCCGCCGGGGGCGAACCCGCTCGACGTGCGCTACAACGTCGTCCAGTGGGTGCACCGCTCGACCCGCGGCTGGTCCTACGGCGGCGGGGTGATCGATCCGCGGACGGGAGAGATCCTCAAGGGGCACGTCACCCTGGGCTCGCTGCGCGTGCGCCAGGACCGCCTGATCTTCGAGGGTCTCGAGGGAGCGGACAAGACGGGGAGCGGGGCGCCGGACGATCCCGTGCAGCTCTCTCTGGCCCGCATCCGCCAGCTCGGCGCGCACGAGGTGGGGCACAGCCTGGGGCTCGCCCACAACTTCGCCGCCTCCACCTACGGCCGCGCCTCGGTGATGGACTACCCGGCGCCGCAGGTGGGCGTCACCCCCGACGGCAAGCTCGATTTCTCCCAGGTCTACGCCCGCGGGATGGGGGCCTGGGACCTGCAGGCGATCCGCTACGGCTATAGCCAGCTCCCGCCGGGGACGGATGAGAAGGCGGGTCTCGACGCGGTCATGAAGGACGGGCTCTCCCGCGGCCTGGTCTTCCTCACCGACCAGGACGCCCGCCCCGAGGGCTCGGCCAGCCCCCTGGCCCACCTCTGGGACAACGGGCCGGACGCCGCCGAGGGGCTGCGCCACGAGCTGGAGGTGCGCCGCATCGGCCTCGCCCACTTCGGCGAGCACAACATCGCCCCGGGGCAGCCGCTGGCGCTGCTCCAGGAGGTGCTCGTCCCCCTCTACTTCCATCACAGGTACCAGTTGGAGGCGGCCTCCAAGGTGGTGGGCGGCCTCCAGTACACCAACGCCCTGCGCGGGGACGGCCAGCCCCCCTCGAAGCCGGTGGACGGCGAGACCCAGCGGCGGGCGCTGGCGGCGGTGCTCGAGGTGCTCGCGCCGGAGACGCTCGACCTGCCCGACCCGGTGATCGCCCTGCTGCTGCCGCGCCCGGCGGAGTACCCGCCGAACGAGGAGATGTTCGCCGGCCTGACGGCGCCCACCTTCGACCCGCTCGCCGCCGCCGCGACCGGCGCCGACATGGCGGTGCGGCTGCTGCTGCGCCCGGAGCGGACGGCCCGCCTGGTGGACTTCCACCGCCGTGATCCGTCGCTGCCGGGGGTGGAGGAGGTGCTGAGCGGCATCGAGGGCAAGGCCTTCGGCGGCCCGGCGCCCAAGGGGGAGCGGCTGGCCGAGGTCCGGCGCACGGTGCAGTGGGTGGTGGTGCGGCGGCTGATCGGTCTCTCCGGCGATCCCGAGGCCGCGCCGGGCGTGCGGTCGCGGGTGGATGCCGAGCTGCGCGCCCTGGCCGGCCGGCTGGGCAAGGGGGGCGATGATCCGGAGGGCGCGCACCGCGCCTTCCTCACCCACGAGATCGAGCGCTATCTCGACCGGCGGACGCAGCAGGAGCCGGCCGCCAGGCTCCCCGAGCCGCCGGCGCCCCCGCCGGGCCAGCCGATCGGCATGCCGGACTCCTCAATGTTAGAGGGGATGGGCGGGATGATGGACGACTGCTCGTGGGGCGGGTGAAAAATTCACGAATCTCTTCTCCCCCTCTCCCGGTGAGGGAGGGGGGAGGGGACGGGAGAGGGGGCCGGGGGGTGAGGGTTCCCTCCCGATGGCCCATAATCCTCGCCATCATGATCGCCGTCGCCCTCGCCGCCGTCTGGTCTCTCCGGCATGCTCAGGCGCCGCCGAAGCGGGTGACCCCTTCCGAAATGGCCGCCACCGCGAACGCTCCCGACGCTCCCGACGCTCCCGAGCGGCTGACCGTGAAGGTGCTATCGGTCCGCCCGCACGATCATGAGGCGTTCACTCAGGGGCTGCTGGTCGAGAACGGCTCGCTGTTCGAGAGCACCGGGCTCTATGGCCAGTCGAGCCTGCGCGAGGTGGACCCGCGGACGGGAGCGGTCAAGCGGCAGGTGAGCGTCCCCCAGCAGTACTTCGCCGAGGGGCTGGCGCTGGTGGGCGACCGGCTGATCCAGCTCACCTGGAAGGAGCAGAAGGCGCTGGTCTACAACCGCGCCGACTTCAAGCCGGCGGGGGAGCTGCGCTACGACGGCGAGGGGTGGGGGCTCTGCTGGGACGGCGCCCGGCTGGTGATGAGCGACGGCTCGGACCACCTGACCTTCCGCGATCCCAAGACCTTCGCTCCCTTGAGCACCGTCAACGTCACCGTCGCGGGCCAGCCGGCCTATCAGCTCAACGAGCTCGAGTGCGTGGATGGGGTCATCTACGCCAACGTCTGGCAGACGGACGACATCCTGCGCATCGATCCCCGGAACGGCCGGGTGACCGCGGTCATCGACGCCGCCGGCCTGCTGACCCGCGAGGAGCGGCTGAAGGCGGACGTGCTGAACGGCATCGCCTGGGACCCGGCGACGAAGTCGTTCCTGATCACCGGCAAGCTCTGGCCCAAGATGTTCCAGGTCCAGTTCGTCCCCGCTTCCCGCTGAGGGCGATGAAGCCGATGAAATCCCGGCTCGCCGCCGCGCTCCTCCTGGTGCTCGCCGCGGCCTGTGTCGCGGGAGCGCCGTCGCCGCGGACCGCGGCGAAGAAGACCTCCTCCGCGCCGGGGCTCTCCCTCCTCGGCTCCGGTCCCCTGATCGTCCCCCACGGCGCCCGGGTGGACGGCTTGCGGGTCGGCGGCCTGTCGGGGATCGCGCGGGCCGCGGACGGCACCTACCTCGCCGTGGTGGATAACGAGGGGGACACCCCGGCCCGGGTCTTCCGGCTCGCCTTCGCGGTGAGCGAGCGCGGCGTCGCCCCACTGCCGGGGAAGACGGCGGGGGAGGTGCCGGTGGCGGCCATCCGCCTCGAAGGATTGAATGGCAGGAATTTCGACGGTGAGGGGATCGCGATCGAGCCGTCGGGGCGGATGCTGCTCTCCTCCGAGACCGAGCCGTCCATCCGCGAGCTCTCCCTCGACGGCAAGGTGACCGCCAACCTGCCCGTCCCGGCGCTGTTCCTGGCGACTCAGACAACGGAGAAGGAGAAGCGGGGGATCCGGGGGAACCTGGGCTTCGAGAGCCTCGCCCTCTCCGCCGGGGGGGACACCCTCTGGACGGCCAACGAGCGCGCCCTGAAGCAGGACGCGCCGGACGACGCCGCCAAGCCGAGCCCCGTCCGCCTGCTGCGCTACGAGCGGCGGGGGGGCGGCTTCACCCCCGGCGCGCAGCTCGTCTACGAGGTGGAGCCGATCGATCCGAAGCCGGGCCGCGGCTTCGCGATCCGTGGCCTGTCGGATCTCCTCGTCCTTCCCGGTGGGGACCTGCTGGCGCTGGAGCGGGAGTATGTGGAGGGGCGCGGCTTCAAGATCCAGCTCTACCGCGTCTCGACGGCCGGCGCGACGGACGTCTCCGGCTTCGATGCTTTGGCGGGGCGGACCTGGACGCCGGTCCGCAAGACCCTGGTCTTCGATTTCGCCGGCGCCGGCTTCTCGCCCGACAACCTGGAGGGGATGACCTTCGGCCCGCCGCTGCCCGACGGCTCGCGGACCCTGGTGCTGGTGAGCGACAACAACTTCGAGCTGTTCCAGCGAACGCAGATCGTGGCGTTGCGCTGCCCGTTCTGCGGGTAGGGGTTACCCGACCGTCGCCTCGATCTTGAGCATCCGTCCCCAGGCGAGGCGGAGGTTCTCGGGGAGATCGAGGGTGGCGAAGATCTCCTTGACCTCGTCGCGGGTCACGTAGGTCCAGATGTCGTCCCACTGGGCGTAACGGAGGAGATGGGAGACGACCCAGGCGCGCTGCTCCGGGGTCCCCTTGTGGAGGAGATGGAGGAACTCGGCCTCCGTGATCTTCTGGTCGGGGAAGAAATAGAGAGAGTCTTTGCGTTCCACGGTGTCGCGGCCTCTACCCGATCCTGGGCCTTGCATGACTCCAGTATATAGGTCCTTCCCCGATTCGCAAGGTCGCCGCGGCCGGCTCTGCCCCTTGACCGCGGTGCGCCGGTCGGCTAGATTTCCTGCGCGTTCGATTCAATCGGGCGGGCATAACTCAGTTGGTAGAGTGCAAGCTTCCCAAGCTTGATGTCGCGGGTTCGAGTCCCGTTGCCCGCTCCAACTTTCGTGCTCGTCTTTCGTGCTCGTCTTTCGTGCTCGTAAAACTGGCCAGCCGGAGCCTAAATTGCTGCTGACTTTGAAGTAAGCGGGGACATCAAACGTGCTGATCGGGATACCCACGGAAGTCAAGGATCACGAGTACCGGGTCGGGATGATCCCGGCCGCCGTCCACGCGCTCGTCGCGGCGGGACACCAGGTCATCGTCCAGCAGGGGGCGGGCCTCGGCAGCAGCATTCCGGACCAGAACTACGTCGAGGCCGGCGCCGAGATCGTGGCGGACGCCGCCACCGTCTACGGCCGGGCCGAGATGGTGGTGAAGGTCAAGGAGCCGGTGGAGTCGGAGTACCCGCTGCTCAAGCGCGGGCAGACGCTGTTCACCTATCTCCACCTGGCGCCGCTGCCGGAGCTGACCGCGGTGCTGCTGGAGAGGGAGATCACCGGCGTCGCCTACGAGACGATCGAGGACCGCGAGGGGCGGCTGCCGCTGCTGACCCCGATGTCCGAGGTCGCCGGCCGGATGGCGGTGGTCATCGGCGCCAGCTTCCTGCAGAAGGCCCACGGCGGGCGCGGCACGCTGATCGCCGGCGTCCCCGGCGTTCCGGCGGGGGACGTCGTGGTGCTCGGCGGCGGCATCGTGGGGCTCAACTCGATCAAGATGGCCCACGGCCTGGGCGCCAGCGTCACCGTGCTCGACACCAACATCGACCGCCTGCGGGAGATCGACAACCTGTTCCACGGCTCGGTCACCACCCTCGCCAGCAACCAGTACAACCTGCGGTCCGCCCTGCGCCGCGCCGACCTGTTCATCGGCGCCATCCTGATCCCCGGCCGCTCGGCGCCGAAGCTGGTCACCCGCGAGATGCTGAAGCTGATGAAGGAAGGGGCGGTGGTGGTGGACGTGGCGGTCGACCAGGGGGGCTGCCTCGAGACCACCCACGCGACCACCCACTCGAACCCCACCTACGTGGTGGACGGCGTCGTCCACTACTGCGTGGCGAACATGCCGGGCGCGGTGCCCCGCACCTCGACCTTCGCGCTCAACAACGTGACGCTCCCCTACGCGATCTCCCTCGCCAACAAGGGGGTCCTCAAGGCGGTGCAGGACGACCCCGGCCTGCTGCTGGGGGTCAACACCTACAAGGGGCACATCACCTACGAGGCGGTCGCCGAGTCGCAGGGGCGGCCGTACAAGGCGTTCACCGAGCTGGTGTAGCGGGGAGAGGGGGGAAAGCCGTCCCGGCCACCCCCTCCCACAAACTCTTCAGATCTTCCGGCACCGGCGCCTCGAAGGCGAGGGGATCGTCCGTCCGCGGATGGCGGAAGGCGATCCGCCAGGCGTGGAGCGCCGGGCGGGGAAACTCCTTCAGGGGACCCTGGACGGCGCGGGGGAGACCCTTCCAGCGCGCCTCGCCGTAGACCGGGTCTCCCACCAGGGCGTGGCCGACGTGCTTCAGGTGGATCCGGATCTGGTGCGTCCGGCCGGTCGCGAGGTCCAGCTCGAGCAGCGAGAGGCCGGCGGCGGCGGCCAGCGTCCGGTAGCCGGTGCGCGCCGGCCGGCCGGCGGCGCGGATGGCCATTTCCTGGCGCCGCTGGGGATGGCGTCCGATCGACGCCTCGATCGTGCCGTCGGCAGGGGTGAGCGAGCCGTAGGCGATGGCGAGGTAGCGCTTGGCGACCTCGCGGTCGGCAAAGGCGCGGGAGAGGTGGGCGTAGGCGCCGGGCGTGCGGGCGACGACCAGGGCGCCGCTCGTCCCCTGGTCGAGGCGGTGGACGATGCCCGGCCGGCCGGGGCCGCCGACGCCGGCCATCTCGGGGTAGCGGTCGAGGAGGTGGTGGGCGAGGGTGCCGGTCGAGCGGCCGGCGCCGGGGTGGACGGTGAGGCCCGCCGGCTTGTCGAGCACCACCAGCTCGGCGTCCTCGTAGAGCACCCGCAGGTCCCCCGGCTCGGGGAGGACCCGCTCCTCCCGTCTCTCCGGCGGGGCGCACTCCACGCGGTCCCCCGCGGCGACCGCGGCGGAGGGCTTCGCCTCGCGGCCGTTGACCCGCACCAGTCCCTCGGCGATCCAGCGCTGGACCTGGTTGCGCGGCGCCTCCAGGCGGGCGGCGACGTGGCGGTCGAGCCGCTCCCCGCCGGCCTTGGGCTCGACGGTCCAGGCGCTCGCCCCGGTCAGGGGGGGCGAGGGGGAAGTCTGGCTCACTCGGGGACCGTGGCGGCGGCGGGCGCCTCGCGGGAGTGGGCGCGCGGCCGGAAGCTGTCGATCGCCATCAGCACGATGCCGATCGAGATGGCGCTGTCGGCGACGTTGAAGGAGGGCCAGTGGTGGAGGCCGACATAGACGTCGAGGAAGTCGGTGACCGCGCCGCTCGCCACGCGGTCGATCAGGTTGCCGACCGCGCCGCCCACCACCAGCGCCAGGGCGACCAGGAGGACCCGGTCGCGCGAAGGCGTGAACCAGAAGTAGACCCCGACCGCCACCAGCGCCCCGAGGCCCAGGAGGGTCAGCAGCCAGCTGCCGCCACCGCCGCCGTCCGAGGCGAAGAGGCCGAAGGCGACCCCGGTGTTGCGCACGTGCGTCAGGTTGAAGAATCCGGGGATCACCGGCTGGGTCTCGTGATGGGGGAGGCGCGCCTCGACCAGCCACTTGGTCCACTGGTCGAGCACCATCACGGCGAGCGAGACGAGCAGGTACCGGAGCTTGCGGATCCGGGAGCCGAGGGTCTGGGCTCCCGGCGCGGAATGGACGTCTTCGGTTTCCAAAGGCTCTCCTCTTGTTACGCGCGGTCACCGCGGCCAAAGAATTCGCGGGCCATCCGCGCCACGTCCGACAAAGCGGGCGGCAGGCCCGGGGTCCCCTGGAACAGCCGGATGGCCGCGACCCCCGCCGCACCCGCCGCGGCCAGCTCGCCAAACCGTTCTAGTGTAACGCCTCCCAGCGCGTAGACGGGAACGCCGGCCGCCACGGCGCGGGCGAGCTCGCCCGTCCCCACCGGCGTTCCCTTCCCCGGGGTCTCCCAGACGGGGCCGAAGGTCACGTAGTCGGCCCCCTCATCGCGCGCCCGCTCGACCTCCGCCACGGAATGGGTGGAGCGGCCGATCAGAACGTTCCCGGCGAGGGAAGAGGAGCCGAACCGGGCGCGCAGCGGCGCCACGGGAACGCCGTCGGCCGGCAGGTGGACGCCGTTGGCGCCGGCGGCGAGCGCCACGTCCAGCCGGCCGTTGACCAGCAGGGGGATGGCCGGCGGCAGCGCCGCCCGGGCGGCGCGGGCGAGCTCGAGGAGGGCGCGGTCGTCCAGGTCCTTCTCGCGGAGCTGGACGGCGACGTTCTCCAAGCCGCCCAGAGACCGCAGCCAGTCCTCCACGCCGATTCCGTGGGCGGCGAGCGAGGTGCGGTCGCTGATGGCGAGGAGGCTAAACGTCGGGGGCACGCAGGCGGCGCCGGAAGATGAGCTCGTCGAGATCGTGGGCGCCCCAGACGAGATGGATGAGGCCGAAGCCGGTGATCGCCGCCCGCACGACGGACGAGAGGGCGAGGGCGCGCAGCAGCTCGCTGGAGAGCTGGACCAGCGTCCGGTCCCAGACGGGGCTCCACGGGGCCAGCGCCAGAAAGGTACCGGCCTCGATGCAGTAGAGGACGAACAGGATCCGGAACAGGGATGAGGGGCGCATGAGCGGGGAGATTGTAGCCGCGAAATGAAACGGCCGGCGATCTGACTCTCGCCGGCCGTTGCGGGACCAAGGGACTGCAGGGACACCAAGGGACTCCAGGGACACCAGAAAGGAATTCCCGATTCCGGTCTTTTGTCCTGCTGTCCCTGCTGTCCCTTTCGTCCCTGTCCCTGGCTTCCTACCTTGGGGGCCGCCGGTGCTCCTGCTCCTTGGTCTTCTCCGGCTCCCGGGGCCTCTCCGGTTCCCGGGGAGGCGGTGGCGTCTGGCGCTCCGGAGCGGGACGCTCGTGCACCACCGGCGGACGGGAGGCCTCGGCCGGCGGCCGGCGGTCGGGCCGGCCCTGCGGCATCTCGCGAGGCATCTCACGAGGTATCTCACGCGGCATCTCACGAACGATGGGCCTTCCCGCGGTCCGGCCGGTCCGGCCCGGCTCGGCGCCCTGGACGGCCGGTCCGGACGGGCGGTACGGTCCATTGCCGGCTCGCGGGGCACGGTACCCGAGAGTGCCCGGCCGCAGCGGCGTGCCGTCGAGGACCCGGGGGTTCTCGGCACTCACCGCGTGGGTGACCGCATCCGGCAGGCTCGGCCGCGGCTTGCGGGCGATGAACGGCGTCACGTCCGGGAGCTCGCCGTGGTGGCCATCGCGCAGGGCGCTGAGCACCGCCTGGGGGTTCTTCCAGGTGTCCGGCCGCAGCGGCTTGGTGTCCGTCGTGATGAGGCCGCGCTCCAGGGGGCGGCCGTTGCGGAAGCGGTCGGTCGGCACGGCGTAGCGCCGCACGTCGCGGTGGCCGTCCCAGTAGCCGTGGCGATAGCCTTCGCGGTACCCGTCGCTGAAGTAGGTGGTGGGGACGAAGCTCCAGCGGTCGAAGTCCCAGTCGCCGCCCGCCCAGCCGTAGACGCCGGAGCGGAAGCCGAAGTCGAGGCCGAACTGGCCGGCGTAGAAGTGCGTGTAGTACCCGGTCGGGCACCAGCCGACGTAGCTCGGGCCCCAGTACCAGTAGACCCAGGCCGGCGCCCAGACGGCGCCCGGCTGCCAGACCCAGCCGTAATCGGGCAGGTATTCCCAGCTTCCATAGTGGTAGGGCACCCAGCCCCAGGGCTCGGAGGAGATCCAGGTCAGGCCGCTCGGCAGGTAGGCCCAGCGCCCCTGCCAGTAGGGGCGCCAGCCGGCGGCGACCCGCGGGCGCCAGTAGGCGGCGCCCTCGTAGTCGATCCACTCGCCGTAGCGGGCGAGCGGCGCGGCGGCGTAGCGCAAGTTGTCGTCGACGTTGCGCAGGTCGGCCCGCTCGTAGTCGTCGTCGAGCTGGCGGGCCCAGCGCTCGAGCCCGTCGAAGGCGCCGGCCTGGCGGACGTCGGCGACCTGGTCCCCCTGGTCCCCCTGGTTACTCTGGTCGCGCGGGCGGCTGTCGATCACCGCCTCCTCGTCGGCCTTGACCGTGGAGGAGCCGCCGGCGGTCACCACCTGGGCGGTGCCGCGGCGGACGACCACCTGGCTCCAGCCGTCGTGGACCGCGGTGATGCGGTAGACGCCGTGGTACCGCGGAGAGATGGTGCCGTTGGGAACCTCGACGCGGGGAGCTCGTCGCCGAGCGAGTCCTGGGTAACGACGAGCTGGAGGTTCCCCTCGAGCAGCCGCACCACGGTGCCGCGGTCGTCGCGGTCCGGGGAGGCGGCCAGGCGCTCGAGGATCAGCTCGCTGCCGCCGTCCACCCGCAGGATGTTGTGGTCGGCCAGCTCGATCTCCACCCGCGAGCGGTCGGCCACCCAGAGATGGTCGCCGGCCACGACCGGCTGATTGACCTCGGCGTTCGACTTCTCGGCCGTGCCGGCCTGCGCCACCGAGGCGGAGCCTTCGACCATCCGGAAATAACCGTAGCCGCCGGTCCCGGGCGCGGCCTGCCCTTCGTCGGCGGCCGCGGGAGCCGCCAGGGCGAGGAGGCCCACGGCGAGCGCGAGACGGTGCACGAAGATCCTGCTGAGAGTCTTCATCTGTCTGTCTCCATGGTCGGGCTTCAGGGTCCGACTTTCTGTAATGTCAACGCCTTTAGCAACTCCCGGGCCACGGCTCCATTCCCGCGGCCAGGCCCTATAATGAGCCGGCTCGGCCGCGGCAAGCGTCCATTCCAGGCGTCACGGGCGTCCCCTGGGGGACGGTGCGTCAGGCTGGGCATGAAGTGTTCTTGCGTTCCATTCTACTAGGGAAACCCGGAAGGAGCTCTTTGGCGATCAACTGGTTCCGCGGCGGCGGCAAGAAGGCTCAGGAGCCGCAGGAGTACTCGGTCGACGACCTGATCGTCCTCGAGCGGTACGACGAGGCGGAGGAGCGCCTGCGCGCGAAGCTCAAGGGCAACCCCGGCGACCTGCACTCCCACCTCAAGCTGGCCGACGTCTACACGCAGCTGCGGCGCTATGAGAAAGCGGTGGACGAGTACGTCTTCGTCGCCGAGGAGTACGCCCAGGACGGCTTCTACGACAAGGGGGTGGCGCTGCTGTCGCGGGCGATGAAGCTGGCGCCGCTCGACCCGTCGTTGCGGGGCAAGGTGGAGAGGTTCCAGCGCGAGAAGAGCCTGGAGCACGTGCGCGGGCTGGTTCTCGAGGGGCTGCGCGAGGCCGGGGGCCCCCAGGGGGGCGGCACGGCGCTGGAGATCCAGCGGCTCTGGCCCCACCTCGTCTCCGTCTCCCTGGTGCAGAAGCTCCCCGGCGAGTCGCTCAAGCGGCTCTTCGCGGCCGTGCAGATCCTCCACTGCGAGCCTGGCGCCGCGCTCGCCCGCGAGGGAAGCGACGAGGCTTTTCTGCTGTTGATCGTCCAGGGTGTCGTCGAGGCCGCCATCGGAGCCGAGGGGCACGCCATGGCGGTGCGCAGCTTCGGTTCGGGCGACATCCTCGGCGAGGGGGCCCTGCTCGAGCGCGGCGCCTGGCCCGCCGACTACCGGGCAACGGAGCCGGTGACCGCCCTGAAGCTCACCCGCGAGGCCCTGGAGAGGTGCCTGGTCGGCAACCCCGACCCCCGCGGGTTCCTCGAGACGCTGCGCGAGCAGCACAACGACCGTGACGTCGCCGCCCTGGTGCGACGCCTGCGGAGTGGTCCCTGATGGCTATCCTCGCGATCCGTATCTATCCCGATCCCGTCCTGCGGGTGCGCTGCCGCAAGGTCGAGACGTTCGACGCCGGCCTGCGCAAGCTCGCCGCCAACATGGTGGAGACCATGCACGCCGCGCCCGGCGTGGGTCTCGCCGCCCCCCAGGTGGGGTCCGACCTGCGGCTCGCCGTGGTGGACATCTCGGTGGGGGAGGACCCCGCCGCGGTCCAGGTCCTGGTCAACCCGGAGGTCGTCCGCCGCGAGGGGCTGGAGACCGACGTCGAGGGGTGCCTCTCGCTGCCGGGGATCAACGACAAGGTGGACCGCCCGTTCGCCGTCACCGTGCGGGCGCAGACCCTCGAGGGGGAGAGCTTCGAGCTCGAGGCCGAGGACTACCTGGCCCGCGCCATCTGCCACGAGGTCGACCACTTGGACGGCATCCTCTTCACCGACCATCTCCGGGGGCTGCGGCGCGAGCGGTCGCGCCGGCAGCTCAAGAAGCTGGCGGCCGATCAGGAGGTGACGGTTTGAGATCTCGCCACGCTCTCCTCCCCCCCCTCCTCCTGGCCCTGACCCTCGCGGCGTGCGGCGGGGGTGGCGGGGGGAGCGGACCGACCGCGCCGCCCCCCACTCCGGCGGGGATCGTCTTCACCCCTGCGGGGGCGGCCGGGGCGAACACCCTGTTCCTGGCGAGCGGCGCCGCCACCACCGCCTCCACCCTGGTCCTCGAGGTGCGGGCGAGCCAGGTGACCGACCTCTACGGCGTCGCCTTCAACCTCACGTACCCGAGCGCGCAGCTCCAGTTCGTCCGCGCCACCGCCGGCCCGCTGCTCGGCAGCGGCGCCGTGCAGGCGGCGGTCTCCTCCCCGCCGGGGACCCTGATCGTCGGCGGCACCCACCTCGGCAGCGTGCCTGGCGCCAGCGGCTCCGGCGTGGTGATGACCCTCGAGTTTACCGCCGTCGCGGCGGGCTCCGGGAGCTTCGGCTTGTCGCGCAACTCGGCGCTCGACTCCAGCGGCCGGCCGATCGCCGGCATCGTCTGGCTGGCCGGCTCGGTGAGCGTGACCCGCTGAGATCCTTTGGGATAGTCTTTTCCGCCTCATGACCGAACTCGTCCTGTTCAACACCCTCGGGCGCCGGCTCGAGCCGTTCCGCCCGCTCAATGCCGGCGAGGCCCGCATCTACACCTGCGGCCCCACCGTCTACAACGAGGTCCACATCGGCAACCTGCGCACGTTCCTCTTCCAGGACGTGCTGCGGCGCAGCCTGCGCTATCTCGGCTACCGCGTCACCCAGGTGATGAACCTGACCGACGTGGACGACAAAACCATCCAGGGGGCGCATCGGGCCGGCGTCTCGCTCGACGACTACACCGCGCCGTTCATCCGCACCTTCCTGCGCGACCTCGACGCGCTGCACATCGAGCGGGTGGAGCACTTCCCGCGGGCGACCGAGCACGTGCCGGAGATGGTCGCGCTGATCGGGACGCTGATCGCAAAGGGCTTCGCTTATGAGAAGGAGGGCTCGGTCTTCTTCAGCATCGCCCGCGACCCCGACTACGGGCGCCTCTCCGGCTTCGACCTCGAGGCGGCGCGCCAGGGGGAGCGGGTGGCGAGCGACGAGTATGGCAAGGAGGACGTGCGCGACTTCGTGCTGTGGAAGGCGGTCAAGCCGGACGAGCCCTCGTGGGAGTCCCCCTGGGGACCCGGCCGGCCCGGCTGGCACGTCGAGTGCTCGGCGATGAGCATGGCCTACCTCGGCGAGACCTTCGACCTCCACTGCGGCGGCGTCGACCTGATTTTCCCTCACCACGAGAACGAAATCGCGCAGAGCGAGTCGGCGACCGGCCAGCCCTTCGTGCGCACCTGGCTGCACTCCGAGCACCTGCTGGTCGACGGCCAGAAGATGTCGAAGTCGCTCGGCAACCAGTACACCCTGCCCGATCTCCTCGCCCGCGGGACTTCGGCGCGGGCGCTGCGCTACCTTTTCCTCTCGGTCCACTACCGGCAGAAGCTCAACTTCACCTTCGATTCGCTGGAGGGGGCGGCCGGGGCGCTGCGGCGGGTGGACGAGATGCGCTTCCGCCTCCAGCACGCCGAGGAGAAGGGCACCGCCGATCCCCGCCTGGCTGAGGCCGCCGGGCGGCTGCGCAGCGACTTCGCGGCCGGCTTCGCCGACGACCTGAACGCCGCGGTTGCCCTCGCCGCCCTGTTCGCCTACGTCAAGGAGGTGAACGTGGCGATCGAGGAGAAGCGGATCGGCGCGGGGGACCGCCAGGGCGTCGCCGACGCCCTGAAGGACGTGGACCGGGTGCTGGGCGTGCTCGATCCCGCCGATTGGCCGGCGGAGCGCCCGGAAGGGGGCGACGAGGACGGCGAGGCCGAGATCGGGCGGCTGATCCAGGAGCGCAACGACGCCCGCAAGAATCGGGACTTCAAGGCCTCCGACCGCCTCCGCGACGAGCTCGCCGCCCGGGGTATCGTTCTCGAGGACACGCCGCAGGGGACCCGCTGGAAGCGCAAGTAGGGATACGAAAAGAGAAGACGCTTGAGCGACGGCTTCCGCGAGCAGCCCCACGCGCGGGCGCGGGGGAGGGTGGGGGAGGACGACGCCGTCCGCTGGCTGGAAGCGCAGGGGTACGAGATCCTGGCCCGCAACGTGGTCAACCACGGGGGGGAGATCGACGTGGTGGCCCGCGAGGGCGGGTTCCTCTGCTTCCTGGAGATCAAGGCGCGCGCCGGAGACCGCTACGGTCTGGCGATCGGGGCGGTGGGCTTCGCCAAGCAGCGCCGCCTCTCCCGCGCCGCCGCCCTCCACCTCACCGCCCGCGGCTGGCACGGCCGCCCCTGCCGCTTCGACGTCCTCGGCCTCGACCGCGTGGACGAGGGGTGGCGCTACACCTTGATCCGCAACGCCTTTCCCTACAATCCAGGACCGCCGCGGCACCGCCGATAGACCGGGACCGGTGGTGTCCTCGTCTGCCCCGCACAGCCGACTGGCAGCGCCGCAGGCGCGCACACGAAGGAGGCGAGCAGGGGCAGACGAGGATACCACCTCACGGGGATCCGGCCGCTTGACAGCCCCCGGCGGGCTGACTATCCTTTGCGAGCCTGTTGGGCGGGAATAGCTCAGTGGTAGAGCACAACCTTGCCAAGGTTGGGGTCGCGGGTTCAAATCCCGTTTCCCGCTCCAGAATTTGAGATCTAGAACCGCGGACATCTTCCGCGTTCTGCCAGGATCGGGGGCCGCGCGAGCGGCCTCCGCGTGTCTCGGGCGACGTAGCCAAGTGGTAAGGCGAGGGTCTGCAAAACCCTTATTCACCGGTTCGAATCCGGTCGTCGCCTCCATCCCCCTTCCCTGAATCTCAACCGTCCGCCGGCGCTTTGCCGCGGGGCCTTCCCGAGGCCCGGGCCGCGCTCGTCCGCGGGACCTCGCCGAGGGGCGTTTGATCTCGTGTCGCGATCCTCGCAAATCCAAGCAGTGGTTATATTTGGGTTCCTAGGCCGGGGTGGTTCGACCGATCGTTCTCGGATGTCACGGTTTTGCCCTGAGCGCCACTTATAGAGCAGGGGCAGAGCCTCAAAATCCGGCAAGGCATAGAAGTATTCACAATAGAACAATGGCAATCGGGACTTCACGATGAGCGATACGCCCCAGGCGCGCAACCTGACTCCGGAGCAGCTCTCGGAGCTAGTCATGCGCAGGAAAAGGAAGCGCGACGGCCAGGGCGCCGCGAATCCCGGCACGGGGATCGCGCGCCGGGGAGCGAGCTCGGCGCCGCCCTCCTTCTCGCAGCAGCGCCTCTGGCTGCTCGACCAGCTCGAGCCGGGAAGCGCGGCCTACAACCTAGCTTCCGCTTCGCGACTGCGGGGGAGCTCGATCCGGGGCTGCTGGGGCGGTGCCTGTCGGAGATCGCCCGCCGCCACGAGTCGCTGCGCACCCGCTTCGAGCTGCGGGACGGCGAGCCGGTCCAGGTGATCGCTCCTCCCGCGGCGTTCCCCCTGCCCGTCATCGACCTCGCCGGCGTTCCGGTGGCGGTCCGCGGCGGGGAGGTCCTGCGGCTCGCCCACCAGGACTCCTCGACGCCGTTCGACCTCGAACGGGGGCCGCTCGCCCGCGCCTTCCTGCTGCGGCTCGCCGGGGACGAGCACCTCCTGCTGTTCAACATGCATCACGTCATTTCGGACGGCTGGTCGTTCGGGGTGCTGTTCGGGGAGCTGTCGGCGCTCTACGACGCCTTCGCGGCTGGCAGGCCGTCCCCGCTCCCCGAGCTGCCGATCCAGTACGCGGACTTCGCCGCCTGGCAGCGCGAGTGGCTTCAGGGCGCCGCGCTTAAGGAGCAGGTCACCTACTGGCGGCAGCGGCTCCAGGGGGCCGCCCCATCGCTCGAGCTGCCGACCGATCGCGCCCGCCCGCCGGTGCAGAGCCACCGCGGCGACCAGGCGAGTCTGGCGATTACCGGCGAGCTCGCGGCTGGCCTCCGCGAGCTGTCGCGCCGCCAGCAGACGACGCTGTTCATGACCATGCTCGCCGCCTTCAAGGTCCTGCTGCACCGCTGGGCGGGTCAGGAGGACATCGTGGTGGGCTCGCCCAGCGCCGGACGGCAGCGGGTGGAGACCGAGCGGTTGATCGGGTTCTTCCTCAACACTCTGGTGCTGCGCACCGACCTCGGGGGGAATCCCGGTTTCCTCGAGCTCCTGTCGCGGGTGCGCGAGGGAGTGCTGGGTGCTTACCGCTACCAGGAGCTGCCGTTCGAGCGGCTGCTCGAGGAGCTGCAGGTCGAGCGGCAGCTCAGCCGCTCGCCGCTCTTCCAGGTGCTCTTCAACATGGTCACCGTGCCCGAGATCCGCCTGGACCTGCACGGTCTGCGGATCGAGCCGCTGGAGGGGCCCGCAGAGCCGCTCTCCAAGTTCGACTTCACCCTCTACGTTCAGGAGCGCGCAGGCGTCATCGACTGCAACCTGGTCTACAACGCCGACCTCTTCGGCGCCGCCCGCATGGGGGCGCTGCTGGCGGAGTTCCGCCACCTGCTGACGCAGATCGTCGCGGCACCGGAGACGCCGATCGAGGCGCTGTCGCTGGTCGCTCTCGAATCGGTCGCGGCGCTCCCCGATCCCCGCCTCCCGCTGCCCACCTCGCCGTGGCCCGGGCCGGTGCACCAGCGGCTCTCGCTGCATGCCGCGCGGTCGCCGGAGCGGGAGGCGGTCGCCGATGGCCGCGGGGAGGTCTGGACCTACGGTGAGCTCGAGGCGCGGTCGAACCAGCTCGCCCATCGCCTGCGGCAGGCCGGGGTGGGCCGCGAGGACGTGGTCGCGGTCTACGCGCACCGCAGCGCCTCGCTGGTCTGGGCGGTGCTGGGCACGCTCAAGGCGGGCGCCGCCTTCCTGATCCTCGATCCCGCCTATCCGGCGGCGCGCCTGGCCGAATACGTGGAGATCGCGCGCCCCGTCGCCTGGCTCGCTGTGCGGGGAGCGGGAGAGCCGCCGGCGCCGGTCGAGGAGGCCCTCGCCGCGCTCGTCTTGCGGTTGCGCCTCGAGCTGCCGCCGCGGTCTGAGGCGGCGACTACGGAGCTGGCGGCCACCGAGCTGGCTGAATACCCGACGACTCCACCGGCGGTGGCAGTGGGGCCGGACGATCTCGCCTGCGTCGGCTTCACCTCCGGCTCGACCGGGCGGCCCAAGGGAGTGGCGGGGCGCCAGGGTCCCCTGTCGCATTTTCTGCCCTGGTGGCAGGAGCGCTTCGAGCTGGGGAGCGAGGACCGTTTCTCCATGCTCTCGGCCCTTTCGCACGATCCCTTGCAGCGCGACATCCTGACGCCGGTATGGCTGGGCGCCAGCCTTCGCATCCCCGATCCGGAGCGGATCGGGGAGCCGGGATGGCTCACCGGCTGGGTGGCCCGCGAGCGGCTCACCGTGCTCCACCTGACCCCGGCCATGCTGGAGCTGGTGGTGGGCGATGAGACGGAGCCCCGGCTGCCGGCGCTCCGCCGCGCCTTCGTGGTCGGGGACCTGCTCCGGCGCAGCGAGGTGGCGCGATTGCAGCGGATCGCCCCGGCGCTCGTCTGCATCAATCTCTACGGCTCGACGGAGAGCCAGCGCTCGATCAGCTTTTCGGTGGTCTCCCGCCCCGGCGAGGGGCCGGCCGGCCGGGAGGCGCTCCCGCTGGGGAGGGGCATCGGCGAGGTCGAGCTGGTGGTGCTCAACGCGGTTGGAGGTCTGGCCGGGATCGGCGAGGTGGGGGAGGTCTACATCCGCAGCCGCCAGCTCGCCCGCGGCTACCTGGGGGATGCGGAGCTGACCGCCCAGCGCTTCCTGGCCAACCCCTTCCGGCCGGCCGGCGCGGACCCGGAGGACCGCCTCTACCGCACCGGCGATCTCGGGCGCTACCGTCCGGACGGCGAGGTGGAGTTCGCCGGCCGCGCCGACCAGCAGGTCAAGATCCGTGGCTTCCGCATCGAGCCCGGAGATATCGAGGCCGCGCTGCGGCGGCATCCGGCGGTGCACGAGTGCGTGGTGGTGGTCCGCGGCGAGGGGGAGAAGCGGCTGGTTGCCTACCTGGCCCCGGCCGCCGGGGCGGCTCCGGCGCGGGAGCTGCGTGCTTTTCTCGCCGAGCGGCTGCCGGACTACATGATCCCCTCCGCCTTCGTCTGGCTCGACGCGCTGCCGATGACGCACACCGGTAAGCTCGACCGGCGCGCCTTGCCCGAGCCCGCGGCGGCCGCGGCGGAATCGGCGGCGCCGCGCACGCCGGTCGAGGAGCTGCTCGCCGGCATCTGGCTCGAGCTTCTGGGGGAGGCGCGGCCGATCGGGGTGCACGACAACTTCTTCGACCTCGGCGGGCACTCGCTGCTCGCCACCCGGGTGCTGTCGAGAATCCGCGGCGCGCTCGGCGTCGAGGTCCCTCTCCGCGCCCTGTTCGAGGGGCCGACGATCGCCGGCCTTGCCGAAGCGGTCGAGCGCAGGCAGGGGGAGGCGCGCCCGGTCTCCCCGCCGCTCGTCCCGGTGCCGCGCGGCCCTTCCGGCCCCTCCGGCCAGCCGGTGGAGCTGCCGCTCTCCTTCACCCAGCGGCGGCTCTGGATCCTCGACCAGCTGGAGCCCGGCAGCTTCGCCTACAACCTGGCGTCGGCCCTGCGCCTGCACGGCGCCCTGGAGACCGGCGCCCTCGGCAGCGCCCTGGCGGAGATCGTGCGCCGCCACGAGGCCCTGCGCACGGTCTTCCCCGTGGTGGAAGGCGAGCCGCGGCAGATGATCCTGGCGGCCGGGGAGCGGCCGCTGCCGCTGGTGGACCTGGCCGCGCTGCCGGCTCCCGAGGGGGTGGCCGAGGCCGGGCGCCTCGCCGCCGAGGAGGCGCTGCGGCCCTTCGACCTGACGCGGGGACCGCTCTTGCGCACCGTCCTGCTCCGCCTGGCCGAGAGCGAGCACGCCCTGCTGCTCACCTTCCATCACATCGTCACCGACGGCTGGTCGATGGGCATCTTCACCCGCGAGTTGACCGAGCTCTACCGGGCGTTCGCCGCCGGCTCTCCCTCGCCATTGCGCGAGCTGAGCCTCCAGTACGCTGACTTCGCGGTCTGGCAGCGCGGCTGGCTGAAGGGGGAGGTGCTCGCCGAGCAGCTCCGCTACTGGAGCGGCGCGCTCGCCGGAGCGCCGCCGGTGCTCGAGCTCCCCACCGACCGCCCGCGGCCGGCCGCGCAGAGCCACCGCGGCGGCCGGCGCTGGCTGACCCTGCCGCGCGAGTTGACCGCGCGGCTGGCGGCGGAGAGCCGTCACCTCGAGGTGACGCCGTTCATGGCCCTGCTCGCCGCCTTCGCTGCTCTGCTCCGGCGTTACGCCGGCGAGGAAGACTTGGTCATCGGCACCCCGATCGCCAACCGCGGCCGCCGCGAGCTGGAGGAGCTGATCGGCTTCTTCGCCAATACCCTGGCGCTGCGCGTGGACGCCGCCGGCGATCCGCCGTTCGCGGAGCTCGCCCGGCGGGTGCGGCGGTCGGCTTTCGGCGCTTACGCCCACCAGGACCTCCCCTTCGAGCGGCTGGTCGACGAGCTGCAGCCGGAGAGGAACCTCGGCCACTCGCCCGTCTTCCAGGTGATGTTCATCCTGCAGAACGTTCCGCCGCCCAGCCTGGAGCTGGGAGACCTCACCTTCAGCGCCATGGAAGTGCAAGAAGGGAAGGCGCAGTTCGACCTGACGCTCACCCTGATGGAGAGCGCGGGGGAGCTGCTGGCGAGGCTCGAGTACAGCTCGGACCTCTTCGACGCGGCCACCGCCGAGCGCCTGATGGGCCACTTCGGCAGCCTGGTCGCGGGAGCCCTGGCCGAGCCGCAGGCGCGGATCTCCGCCCTGCCGCTGCTCTCGGACGCGGAGCGCCGGGAGCTGCTGGTAACGTGGAACGACACCCGGGCGGACTTCCCCACCGAGCTGACCGTTCACGAGCTGTTCGAGGCGAGCGCCCGGCGCACCCCCGACGCGGTGGCGGTCGCCTGCGGGGGCCGGAGCCTGCTCTACCGCGAGCTCGACGAGCGTGCCGACCGGCTCGGCCGCCGGCTGGTCCGGCTGGGGGTCGGCCCCGAGGTCCGCGTCGGCCTCTGCCTCGAGCGCACGCCGGAGATGGTGGTCGCGCTGCTCGCGGTGCTCAAGGCGGGAGGCGCCTACGTGCCGCTCGATCCGGCGCACCCCCGCGAACGCCTGGGCTGGATCCTGGAGGACGCCGGCGCCGCTGTCCTCGTCGCCGACCGGGAGTCTCTCGCCGCCCTGCCGGGGCACCGGGCGGCGGTCGTCGATCCCGCCGAGGAGGGGGCGGACGAGGAGGGTACGGCCGGGCTGCCGCACCGCGCCGGCCCGGAAAACCTTGCCTACGTCATCTACACCTCGGGCTCCACGGGCCGCCCGAAGGGGGTCGAGGTGCGCCACCGCGGGGTGGTCAACTATCTCTCCTCGATGGCCCGCCGTCCGGGGCTCGACGAGCGCGACACGGTGCTGGCGCTGACCACGCTCTCCTTCGACATCGCGGTGACCGAGCTGCTGCTGCCGCTGGCGGTCGGGGCGCGGATCGAGCTGGTGGACCGCGAGACCGCCGCGGACGCCGAGCGGCTGGCCGCGGTGATCGAGTCCGCCGGAGTGACGGTGATGCAGGCCACGCCCGCCACCTGGACGCTGCTGCTCGAAGGGGGCTGGCCGGGGCGGCCGGGCCTCAAGGTCCTCGCCGGCGGCGAGGCCCTGCCGGCGAGTCTGGCGGAGCGCCTGCTCGAACGGGTGGGCGCGCTTTGGAATGTCTATGGGCCGACCGAGACCACCGTCTGGTCGACCCTTCATCCGGTCGCCATGGGGGAGCGGCGGGTGCCGATCGGCCGGCCGCTCGCCAACACCACGATCCACCTGTTCGATCAGGCCGGCGAGCCGGTGCCGGTGGGGGTGCCGGGCGAGCTGTGCATCGGCGGCGAGGGGCTCGCCCGCGGCTACCTCGGCCGGCCGGATCTCACCGCCGAGCGCTTCGTCCCCGATCCCTTCGGTGATCCGCGCGTTGCCGGCGGACGCCTCTACCGGACGGGAGACCTGGCGCGCCGGCTCTCCGGCGGCGACCTCGAGTTCCTGGGCCGCATCGACCATCAGGTCAAGGTGCGCGGCTTCCGCATCGAGCTCGGGGAGATCGAGGCGGCGCTCGTTGAGCAGCCGGGGGTGGCGCAGTCCGCCGTGGTGGTGCGGGCGGGGGAGAGCCGGCTGGCGGCCTTCCTGGTGGCCGAGCCGGGGGCGGAGCTCGCGATCTCCACGCTGCGCGCCGGGCTCAAGGAGCGGCTGCCCGACTACATGGTGCCCGCCGTCTTCGCCATCCTCGCCGCCCTGCCGCTCACGCCGAGCGGCAAGGTCGACCGGCGGGCCCTGTCGGGGCTGCTGCTCGCCGCCTCCCTCGGTCTGGTGGGGGAGGAGCGGGAGCTCGCCGCCCCTCGCGACGAGATGGAGACGATCCTCGCCGAGCTCTGGGCCGAGGTGCTCGGCCGCGAGCGGGTGGGGATCCACGACAATTTCTTCGAGCTGGGCGGCGACTCGATCCTCGGCATCCGGCTGGTGGCGAGAGCCCGCAAGGCGGGTGTCCGCTTCTCGCCGCGGAACCTGTTCCAGCACCAGACGATCGCCGCGCTGGCGGCGGTGGCGGTGGCCGAGACCGCGAAGAGCCCCTCCATGCTCCAGCCGACCGCTTTCCAGCGATGGCTCCTGGCGACGGCCGATCCGGCCGCTCTCCAGCGCTGGAACGAGGCGGTGCTGATCGACCTCCCCGCGGGCCTCGGGGCCCCGGTGCTCGAGACCGCGCTCGCCGCTCTGGCGCGCCGTCACGCCGCGCTGCGCCTGCGCTTCCACCACGCCGACGGCGGCTGGACGCTCGCCGCCGGCGAGCCGGAGGAGCGGATCACGATCGAGCGGATGGACCTCGGCGATGAGCCCGCGGCGCTGCTCGCTCTGGCGGAGGAGGCGCGCGACCGGATCAACCTCGCCGTCCGGCCCTGGACGGCCACCCTTTTCCATCCGGGCGGCGGCGAGCCCGACCGGCTGCTCTTCGCGGTCCACCGTCTGGCTGTGGACGGGCCCTCCTGGGAGCCGCTGCTGGATGACCTGCGGTCGATCGGCCGCGGGGAGCCGGGCGGGGAGTCTGCCGCCGCTGATGCCGCGCCGGCCGCCTCCAGTCTGCAGCCGGCCGGCGGGCTCTCGACCGAGCTGCCGGAGAAGGAGAGCCGGACGCTGCTCGAGGAAGTCGCCGTTCACCATGGCAGCTCGCCGGAGGAGCTGCTGGCCGCCGCGCTCGTCGAAGCCGTGGCCGGCTGGAGCGGAGCACGCCGGGTCGCTTTCGAGGTGGAAGTCCGGCGCGTCCCCGGGGACCTCCCCGCAGAACGGGCGGTCGGATGCTTCAGCGTGATCGTCGCACTGCAGGCCGAGGTCGTGAGGGAGCCCCTGGCGGCGCTCAAGCGGATCAAGGATGAGCTGCGGCGGACGCCGGAAGCCGACCGGATGCCGCCCGAGCCGGAGATCGCTCTGCGCTGGCGGGGCCATCTGGGCTCCGGCGAGACGGGCCGGCGGGTCCAGGCGCTGCGCTCGCGTCCCACTCACCTGGGGCATCGCACGTTCGAGGTCGTGGCCCGGCTCGAGGCCGGGCGGCTGCGGCTCGAATGGAGCTACACCGAGGGAGCCCACCGGCCCGAGGCCGCGCGAGCCCTGGCGGACGCCACGGCCGTGACGTTGCGCTCGCTGACCGGACGGCGGGAGACGCCGGAAACGGCGGTCTTCACTCCTTCCGACTTCCCGGCGGCCGGGCTGACCCAGGAGGGGCTCGACGACCTGCTCGCCGAGCTCACCCTGGAGTAGAGAACCGGTGTCCGGGATCCTCACCCAGCCGCTCGTCCACCGGCTCATCGCCGAGCGCGCGCGCCTCGCCCCCGAGTCGGTCGCGGTGGATGACGGCGTCCGGTGGTTGACCTACGGGGAGCTCGACAGTCTCGCCGACGGCTTGGCGCGCCGGCTGCGCGCCGAAGGGGTGGGCCCGGAGGTGCGGGTGGGTCTGTTCGCCGAGCGCTCGGTCGAGCTTGTGCTGGGGGCCCTCGCGGTGCTCAAGGCGGGCGGCGCCTACGTGCCCCTGGATCCGCGCTACCCGCGCGAGCGGCTGGCCTTCCTGCTGGAAGACTCCCGGGCTCCCGTCGTACTGACCCAGGGCCACCTGGCTGCGGATCTACCCGCGGGCGGTGCGCGGGTCCTGGTGATCGAGACTATGATCGAGACGGCGGAGGTCCTTCGGACGGCTGCGCCCCCGGACGGCGCCGGGCGGGAGAACCTCGCCTACGTCATCTATACGTCGGGCTCGACGGGCCGGCCGAAGGGGGTGCAGATCCAGCACGCCTCGCTGAGCTGGCTGGTGCACTGGCACTTGGAGAGGTTCGGCTTCGCAGCCGGGGACCGGGTCTCCCAGGTCGCGAGCCCCTCCTTCGACGCGTCCGTCTGGGAGATCTGGCCGACCCTGGCCAGCGGGGCGAGCCTCCACATCCCCGACGAGGAGACCCGGAGCTCGCCGCGGCGCATGATCCGCTGGTTCGCGGAGCGCAGGATCAACCATGGCTTCCTGCCGACGCCGCTGGCCGAGGCGGCGCTCGACGAGGCTTGGCCCGAGGGGATCGCGCTGCGTAGCCTGAGCACCGGTGGCGACCGGCTCCGCCGCTGGCCGGGCTCGTCTCTGCCCGGCCCCCTGATCAACGTCTACGGCCCGACGGAGACCACAGTCCTGGTCACCTGCTCGACGCTCGAGCCGGGAGTGAAGGGAGAGGGGCTGCCGCCGGTCGGCCGCCCACTGCCCGGCGCCTGGGCCGACGTGCTGGACCCGGACCGCCGGCCGGTCCCCCAAGGGGAGGTCGGGGAGGTGTGGATCGGCGGCGCCGGCCTCGCCCGCGGCTACCTGGGACAGCCGGCGCTGACCGCCGAGAGATTCACCCCCGATCCGTACGCCGGCAAGCGGGGGACGGAGGGCGACCGGCTGTACCGGACCGGCGATTTGGGCCGCTATCTGCCCGATGGGAGCCTGGACATCATCGGCCGGATCGACCACCAGGTAAAGATCCGGGGCTTCCGGATCGAGCTGGGGGAGATCGAGGCTGCCCTGGTCGCTCACCCCGGAGTGCGCGAGGGGGTGGTCCTGGCGCGAGAGGACGGCCCCGGCGGGCCTCGCCTAGTGGCCTATCTGACGCCGCACAGCCGGGAGCCCGAGACCGGCGAGATCCGGGAGTACCTGGGCTCGAAGCTGCCCGAGCCCATGGTGCCGTCCGCGTTCGTCTGGCTGCAGGCGTTGCCGCTCACCCCCAACGGCAAAGTGGACCGGCGGGCGCTGGAGCGGCTCGACGTGACCGCGGAGCCGTCCGCGGAGTACGTGGCCCCGCGCACGGCGGTGGAGGAGGCGCTCGCCGGAGTGTGGGCGGAGGTGCTCGGATTGCACCGCGTGGGAATCCAGGATCGCTTCGTCGATCTCGGCGGGCACTCGCTGCTGGCGATGCAGGTGCTCTCCCGGGTGCGCCGCCTGTTAGGGGTGGAGCTGAGCATCCGGGCGTTGTTCGAGTCCCCCACCATCGAGGCCCTGGCGCGGCGGGTCGAGCGGGAGGAGGCCGGCACCGCCCTGGGCCCGGCGCTGTCGCCAGTGCTTTTGCCGGTGCCGCGGGACCGCGAGCTGCCGCTGTCCTTCGCCCAGGCGCGGCTCTGGTTCCTCGACCGGCTGGAGCGGGGCTCGACGGTCTACAACATGCCGATGGCCTACCGGCTGCGAGGGCGCTTGGCGCCGGCAGCGCTGGCGGCCTCCCTGGGCGAGGTCGTGCGCCGTCACGAGGCGCTGCGCACCCGCTTCTCCGAAGGCGCCAACGGCCCGGTGCAGGTGATCGAGCCGGCGGGAGCCTTCGTCCTGCCCCAGGTCGATCTGGGGGCGCTGCCCGAAACGGCGTGCCGGCGCGAAGAGGAGCGGTTGACGGCCGCGGCGGCGCGGCGATCCTTCGATCTCGCGCGCGGTCCGCTGTTCCGCGCCCTCCTGCTGCGGGCCGGCGAGAGCGAATGGGCGCTGGTGCTCGCGATGCACCACGTCGTCTCCGACGGCTGGTCGATGGGGGTGATGCTGCGCGAGATCGAGACGCTCTACGGCGCCGCCCTCGCCGGCTCCCCCTCGCCGCTGCCGGAGCTGGCGGTGCAGTACGCTGATTTCGCGGTCTGGCAGCGGGAGTGGCTGCGGGGCGAGGTGCTGGAAAGCCAGCTCGCCTACTGGCGCGAGCGGCTCGCCGGCCATCCACCCGTCCTCGAGCTGCCGGCCGACCGGCCGCGGCCGGCGGTGCGAACGTTCCGCGGCGCCAGCGAGCCGGTGGTCCTGGGAGCCCGGCTCACCGAGCGGCTGAAAGCTTTGAGCCGGGGGCGCGGGGAACCTCTGTTCATGACGGCGCTGGCGGGGTTCCTGGCCTTCCTCCACCGCTACACGGGCCGGACGGATCTGCTGGTGGGCACGCCGTCGGCGGGGCGCACCCGCGAGGAGCTCGAAGGGCTGATCGGATTCTTCGTCAACACCCTGGTGCTGCGCACCGACGCCGCGGGAGATCCGGCGTTCGCCGAGCTGACCGACCGCGCGCGGGAGTCGGCGCTGGGAGCGTACGCGCACGGCGACCTGCCGCTCGAGCGGATCGTCGAGGAGCTGGCGCCGGAGCGCAGCCTCGGCTACTCGCCGCTGTTCCAGGTGGCGTTCGCCCTGCAAACGGCGCCGGTAGAGCTGCCGCGGCTCCCGGGGGTGGAGATCGCCCCGTTGCCGCTGCCGGTCGACACGGCGATGTTCGACCTGACCGTCTCCCTGGCCGATTCGGCCGGGGGGCTGGCGGGGGACCTGGAGTACAACCGCGATCTGTTCGACGTGGCGACGGCCCGCCGCATGGCAAGCCACCTCTCGATCCTGCTGGAGGGGGTGGCCGGGGACCCGGCGGCCCGCCTCTCCGAGCTGCCGCTGCTCTCCGCCGCCGAGCGGCGCGAGCTGCTGGTGGAGTGGAACGACACGGCGCGGCAGCGGCCGTGGGCTCCATTGGTGCACGAGCTGGTCGCGGCGCAGGCCCGCCGGCGGCCCGACGCCGTGGCGGTGGCGCTCGGCGACCGCCGGCTCACCTACGGCGAGCTGGAGGCCAGGAGCAACCGGCTCGCCCACGCGCTGCGGTCGCTGGGTGTCGGCCCCGAAGTGCTGGTGGCGGTCTGCGCGGAACGGACCCCCGAGCGCGTGGTGGGCCTCCTCGCCGTCCTCAAGGCAGGCGGCGCCTTCGTCGCTCTCGATCCGGCCTACCCCCGGGAGCGGCTCGCCTACCTGGTGGAGGACGCGCGGGCCTCGGTGATCCTCACCGAGCACCGCCTCCTCGGCCGGTTGCCGGAATCGGCGGCGACCGTGATCTCCCTGGACCGCGACCTCTACCGGATCGCGGCGGACGAGCTCCGCCCGCCGGAGAGCGGCCTCCGGCCCGAGAGCCTCGCCTACGTGGTCTACACCTCGGGATCGACCGGCCGTCCCAAGGGGGTCGCCATCTCCCACCAGGGGCTCCTCAACCTGGTCCACTGGCACCGGGAGACCTACGATTTGACCGGGGCGGACCGCGGGACCCTGGTGGCGAGCCCGGCTTTCGACGCCTCGGTCTGGGAGCTCTGGCCGCTCCTCGCGGCCGGCGCCGGCGCGTACATCCCCGACGAGGAGACCCGCCTCTCCGCCGCCAGGATCGTGCGCTGGTGGGCGGAGCAGGAGATCACCGTCGCCTTCCTCCCCACGCCTCTGGCCGAGGCGGTGCTGGAGGAGGAGATCCCTTCCGGCCTGGATCTCCGGCTCCGCGCCCTGGTGGTCGGCGGCGACCGGCTGCACCGGCCGCCACGGCCGGGGACCCCGTTCCTGCTGGTGAACCACTACGGCCCGTCCGAGTACAGCGTGGTGACCACGGCGGCGCCGGTGCCGCCCGCGCCGCGGGACGCGGGGGGCTTCCCGCCGATCGGCCGGCCCATCTCGAACACGCGGGTCTACGTGCTGGACGCCCACCGGCAGCCCGTCCCCAAAGGAGTGGCGGGCGAGCTCCACGTCGGCGGCGCGGGTCTCGCCCGTGGCTACCTGGGGCGGCCGGAGCTGACGGCGGAGAGGTTCCTGCCCGACCCTTGGGGCGCCTCGAGGGGAGAGCCGGGGGAACGGATGTACCGGACCGGCGACCTCGTCCGCTGGCTCGCGGACGGGAGCCTCGACTTCCTGGGCCGCATCGACCACCAGGTCAAGGTCCGCGGCATGCGGGTGGAGCTGGGGGAGATCGAGGCGGTCCTCGCCCGGCACCCGGGGGTCCGCGAGGCGGTGGTCCTGGCGCGGGAGGACGGGGCCGGGAGCCGGCGCCTGGCGGCCTACGCCGTGCCGGCCGGACCGGCGCCGGACATCGAGCGCGTCCAGGAGCATCTGAGAGCAGAGCTCCCCGGAGTACATGCTGCCTTCGGCGCTCGTCTGGCTGGAGGCGATGCCGCTGACTCCCAACGGCAAGCTGGACCGGCGGGCCCTGGAGGGGATCGAGCTGGCGGCGGAGCCCGGCGCGGACTCCGTGAAGCCGCGCACGGAAGTGGAGCGGGCGCTGGCGGGGATCTGGGCGGAGCGGCTGGGGCTGGAGCGGATCGGGGTGCGGGAGGACTTCTTCCAGTCGGGTGGGCATTCGCTGCTGGCGGTCCAGGTGCTGTCGCGGGTGCGCCGGCTGTTCGGGGTGGAGCTGAGCGTCCGGACGCTGTTCGAATCCCCCACGGTGGAAGCCCTGGCGCGGCGGATCGAGCGGGCGCGCGAGGAAGCCGGCCGGGACGCGGGCCCGGCGCTCTTGCCGGTGCCGCGGGGCCGGGAGCTGCCGCTGTCGTTCGCGCAGGCGCGGCTCTGGTTCCTCGACCGGGTCCAGCCAGGCTCGGCGGTCTACAACATGCCGATGGCCTACCGGCTGCGGGGGGAGCTGGCGCCGGGAGCCCTGGCGGCTGCCTTGCGCGAGATCGTGCGCCGTCACGAGGCGCTGCGGACCCGTTTCGTGGAGGGGGTGGACGGCCCGGCGCAGGTGGTCGATCCGCCGGCAGCCCTCGCTCTGCCGCAGGTCGATCTGGCGGGCCTGCCGGAGCCGGCGCGCCGGCGGGAAGAGGAGCGGCTGACGGCCACGGAGGCGTTGCGGCCGTTCGATCTCGCGCGGGGTCCGCTGTTGCGTCCCCTCCTGCTGCGGGCCGGTGGGAGCGAGTGGGTGCTGGTGCTGGCCATGCACCACATCGTTTCGGACGGCTGGTCGATGGGGGTGCTGCTGCGCGAGCTGGGAGAGCTTTACGGCGCCTTGTGCGCGGGTACGCCTTCGCGGCTGCCGGAGCTGCCGGTGCAGTACGCCGACTTCGCGGTCTGGCAGCGGAAGTGGCTGCGGGGCAAGGTCCTGGGGGGAGAGCTCGCCTACTGGCGCGAGCGGCTGGCCGGCCATCCGCCGGTCCTCGAGCTGCCGGCGGACCGGCCGCGTCCGGCGGCGCAGACGTTCCGGGGGGGCGTGGAGCCGCTGAGCCTGGAGGCGGGCCTCTCCGGGCGGCTGCGGATCTTGAGCCGGCAGAGCGGAGCCTCGCTCTTCATGACCCTGCTGGCCGGGTTCCTGGCGCTGCTCCAGCGCTATACGGGGCAGACCGACCTGCTGGTGGGAACGCCGACGGCGGGGCGCACCCGGGTGGAGCTCGAAAGGCTGATCGGCTTCTTCGTCAACCTGCTGGCGCTGCGCACCGATGCCTCGGGGGACCCGTCGTTCGCCGAGTTGCTCGGGCGCGCGCGGCAGGGAGCGGTGGGGGCCTACGCGCACGGCGACCTGCCGTTCGAGCGGCTGGTCGAGGAGCTGGCGCCGGAGCGCAATCTCGGCCACTCGCCGCTGTTCCAGGTGCTCTGCGCGCTGCAGACGGGGTCGGAGCTGCCGGAGATCGTGGACCTGGAGATCGAGCAGCTGCCGCTGTCGATCGGGGCGGCGAAGTTCGATCTGACCCTCTCCCTGACCGAGACCGCCGACGGGCTGGCGGGCGGGCTGGAGTACAACCGCGATCTGTTCGACGCGGCGACGGCCCGCCGCATGGCGGGCCACCTGCGGAACCTGCTCATCGGGGCGGCCGAAGCCCCGGCGACTCACCTCTCCGAGCTGCCGCTGCTCTCCGCCGCCGAGCGGCGCGAGCTGCTGGTCGAGTGGAACGCGACGCGCGCCCCCTTCCCGGGAGAGCAGTCGATCCACGGACTGTTCGCCGAACGGGCGCGCCGGAACCCGGAGGCTCTGGCGGTGATCGCCGGAGGGGGGCGGATCACCTACGGCGAGCTCGACGCGAGGGCCAACGCTCTTGCCGGGCATCTGCGCGCCGCGGGGGTGCGTCCGGAAGCTCTCGTCGCTCTCTGCGCCGAGCGCTCGATCGGGATGGTGGTGGCGATGCTCGCCATCCTCAAGGCCGGCGGCGCCTACGTGCCGCTGGACCCGTCGTACCCGGGCGAGCGCCTGGCTTTCCTGCTGGCGGATACCGGGGTCTCGGTGCTGTTGACCCAGGAGCGCCTGGCGGCTTCGCTCCCCACGGGGGGCCTGCGGGTGATCCTGCTCGATCGCGATGAAGAGCCGGCCGGGGAGATCCCGCCGGAGCCCGCGACCGGTGGCGATCACCTGGCCTACGTGATCTATACCTCGGGCTCCACGGGGCGTCCGAAAGGCGTGGCGGTGCCGCATCGAGCCGTCCTGCGGCTGGTGCTGAACACCGACTACGTCCAGCTCGGCTCCGGAGCCCGCGTCGCACAGGCGGCCAACGCCTCCTTCGACGCCGCCACCTTCGAGATCTGGGGTCCGCTGCTGCACGGCGGCTCGCTGGCGATCCTCCCCCAGGATACCGTGCTCTCGCCGGCCGCCCTGGCCGCCGACATCCGCCGGCACGGTATCCGCACCATGTTCCTGACCACCGCGCTGTTCAACCAGGTGGCCCGGGAAGCCCCCCAGGCTTTCGAGCCGCTGACCGATCTCCTGTTCGGCGGCGAAGCGGTCGATCCGGGCTGGGTCCGGGCGGTGCTCCGCGATAGCCCGCCGAAGCGGCTGCTCCATGTCTACGGCCCGACCGAGAACACGACCTTCAGCACGTGGTTCGAGATCCGGCGGGTGGAGCCGGGGGCGATGACGGTACCGATCGGCAGGCCGATCGCCAATACCCGCGCCTGCGTGCTCGATCCAGACTTCCGGCCGGTGCCGGTCGGGGTCTACGGCAGCCTGTACGTCGGCGGCGATGGGCTGGCCCGCGGATATCTGCATCGGCCGGAGCTGACGGCCGAGAGGTTCGTGCCGGATCCCTTCGCCGGAGAGGCCGGAGGGGAGCCGGGCGGGCGTCTCTATGCGACGGGCGACCTGGTGCGGTACCTGCCGGATGGAGACCTGGAGTTTCTGGGCCGGGCGGACCAGCAGGTGAAGATCCGTGGCTTCCGTATCGAGCTGGGGGAGATCGAGGCGGTGCTGGCGGGTCACCCGCAGATCCGCGAGGTGGCGGTCCTGGCACGGGAGGAGGCGGCAGGCAAGCGGCTGGTGGCCTATGTAGCGGTCCGCGGGACGGCGCCTGACGCGGGAGAGATCCGCGAATACCTGAAGTCCAAGTTGCCGGACTACATGGTTCCCTCGGCGTTCGTCTGGCTGGAGACACTGCCGCTGACCCCCAACGGCAAGGTGGATCGGCGGGCCCTGACCGGGATCGAGGTGAAGGCGCAGGCGGAAGGGTATGTGGCCCCTGGCACCGCGGTCGAGGAGATGCTGGCCGGGATCTGGGCGGAGCTGCTGGGGCTGGATCAGGTCGGGGTCCGGGACGATTTCTTCCACCTCGGAGGGCACTCCCTGCTGGCGACCCGGGTGCTGGCCCGGGTGCGCCACCTGCTCGGGGTGGAGCTGGACGTCCGGAGCCTGTTCGATTCGCCCACCGTGGAGGCTCTGGCGCAGCTGATCGAGCGGGACTTGCTGGACGAGATGGACGGGGAGGACGGGCCGGTGCTTTTGCCGGTGCCGCGGGACCGGGAGCTGCCGCTGTCGTTCGCCCAGGCGCGGCTCTGGTTCCTCGACCGGGTCCAGCCGGGCTCGGCGGTCTACAACATGCCGATGGCCTACCGGCTGCGGGGAGAGCTGGCGCCTGGAGCCCTGGCGGCTTCCTTGAGCGAGATCGTGCGCCGTCACGAGGCGCTGCGGACCCGCTTCGTGGGGGGGGCGGACGGCCCCGCGCAGGTCATCGATCCGCCGGGCATCCTCGTCCTGCCGCGGGTCGATCTGGCGGGTTTGCCGGAGCCGGCGCGCCGGCGGGAAGAGGGGCGGCTGACGGCCGTGGAGGCGCTGCGGCCGTTCGATCTCGCGCGGGGTCCGCTGTTCCGTCCCCTCCTGTTGCGAGCCGGCGGGAGCGAGTGGGTGCTGGTGCTCGCCATGCATCACATCGTTTCGGACGGCTGGTCGATGGGGGTGCTGCTGCGCGAGCTGGGCGAGCTCTACGGCGCCCTGCGGGCCGGCGCCGCCTCGCCGCTGCCGGAGCTGCCGGTGCAGTACGCCGACTTCGCGGTCTGGCAGCGGGAGTGGCTGCGAGGCGAGGTCCTGGAAGGGCAGCTCGCCTACTGGCGCGAGCGGCTGGCCGGCCATCCGCCGGTCCTCGAGCTGCCGGCGGACCGGCCACGTCCGGCGGCGCGGACGTTCCGGGGGGGCATGGAGCCCCTGAGCCTGGGCACGGACCTCTCCGAGCGGTTGCGGACCTTGAGCCGGCAGAGCGGAGCGCCTCTGTTCATGACGGCGCTGGCCGGGTTCCTGGCGCTGCTCCAGCGCTATACGGGGCAGACCGATCTGCTGGTGGGAACGCCGGCGGCGGGGCGTGGCCGGATGGAGCTCGAAGGGCTGATCGGCTTCTTCGTCAATACCTTGGTGCTGCGCACCGACGCCTCGGGAGACCCGGCGTTCGCCGAGCTGCTCGGCCGCGCGCGGCTGGCGGCGCTGGGAGCCTACGAGCATGGCGACCTGCCGTTCGAGCGGCTGGTCGAGGAGCTGGCGCCGGAGCGCAATCCCGGCCACTCGCCGCTGTTCCAGGTGATGTTCGTGCTGGAGACGGGACTGGCGGAGCCGCCGGGGATCGCGGACCTGGAGATCGAGGAGCTGGAGCTGTCGATCGAGGCGGCGAAGTTCGACCTGACGGTCTCGTTGCGCGAGACGGCGGCCGGGATCACCGGCAGCGTCGAGTACGACCGGGACCTGTTCGACGCGGCGACGATCCGCCGCCTGGCCGGCTATCTGCGCAATCTGCTCGCCGGCGCGGTCGAGAGGCCCGAGGCGCGCCTCTCCGAGCTGCCCCTGCTCTCGGTGGCCGAGCGCGGCGAGCTGCTGCTGGAGCTCAACGACACGACGCGGGTGTACCCACCGGCCGGTCTGGTCCACGAGCTGTTCGCGGCGCACGCCCGCCAGCGGCCGGAGGCCGTGGCGGTGGCGCTCGGCGAGCGGCGGCTGACCTTCGGCGAGCTGGAGGCGCGGAGCAACCGTCTCGCCCATCACCTGCGGTCGCTCGGCGTGGGCCCCGACGTGGTGGTCGGCGTCTGCACGGAGCGCACGCTCGAACGGGTGGTGGGGATCGTCGCCATTCTGAAGGCCGGAGGGGCGTACGCGTCGTTCGATCCGGCCTATCCGCCGGAACGGCTGGCGTTCCTGATCGCCGACGCTCGGGTGCCGGTGCTGCTGACCGAGCGGGACCTGCTCGACCGGCTGCCGGAGTCCTCGGCGGCGGTGGTCTGCCTGGACCGCGGCCTCGATCGATGGGCGGGGGACGAGTCCCGGCCGCCGGCGGTGGAGATCGATCCGGAGAACCTCGCCTACGTCATCTTCACCTCGGGCTCGACGGGCCGTCCGAAGGGCGTGGCCATCCCGCATCGCGGGCTGCTGAACCTGGTGCTCTGGCATCACGAGACCTACGGTGTGAGCCCGGCGGACCGCGGGACCCAGGTGGCGAGCCCGGCCTTCGACGTGTCGGTCTGGGAGCTCTGGCCGCTGCTGGCGGCGGGAGCGGGGACGGTCATCCCCGACGAGGAGACGCGGCTGTCGCCGTCGCGGATGCTGCGCTGGTGGGCGGTGGAGGGGATCACCCTGGCCTTCCTGCCCACGCCGCTGGCCGATGCGATCCTCGGCGAGGAGATCCCCGCGGATCTCGACCTGCCGGTGCGCTACCTGGTGGTGGGCGGCGACCGCCTGCACCGTCATCCGCGGCCGGGGACCTCCTTCCAGCTTTCGAACATCTACGGTCCGGCGGAGCACAGCGTGGTGACCTCGATGGCGCTGGTGCCGCCGGCCCGGGAGCCCGCGGCCGGCCGCCTCCCCTCGATCGGCCGGGTCATCGCGAACACCCGGGTCTACGTGCTGGACGCGCAGGGGCAGCCGGTGCCGCGGGGTTTGCCGGGCGAGTTGTACGTCGGCGGCGCCGGTCTGGCGCGGGGGTATCTCTGGCGTCCGGAGCTGACGGCGGAGCGGTTCCTGCCCGATCCCTGGGGAGCCCTGCGGGGAGAGCCGGGGGCGCGGATGTACCGGACGGGAGATCTGGTGCGCTGGCTGCCGGACGGGGAACTGGACTTCCTGGGGCGCATCGACCACCAGGTCAAGCTGCGCGGCATGCGGGTCGAGCTGGGGGAGATCGAAGCGGTCCTCGGCCAGCACCCGGACGTGCGCGAAGCGGTGACGCTGGTACGGGAGGGACGCCTGACCGCGTACGTGGTGTCCGCTTCCCAGGCTTCGCTCGACGAGCTGCGCGGCTTCCTCGAGCGGCAGGTGCCTGCCTACATGGTTCCCCAGGACTGGGCCCTCCTCGACGCCCTGCCGCTGACCCCCAACGGCAAGGTGGACCGGGAGGCGCTGGCGCGGATCGACGTGCGGTCGGCGGCCCCGGGAGAAGATCTCGTGGCGCCGCGCACGGCGGTGGAGGAGGCGCTGGCCCGGGTCTGGGCGGAGCTGCTGGGCCTGGAGCGGGTGGGGGTCCGGGAGGATTTCTTCCGCCTGGGCGGGCACTCCCTGCTCGCGGTTCAGGTGCTGTCGCGGGTGCGCCGGCTGTTCGGCGTGGAGTTGGGAATCCGGGAGCTGTTCCAGTCTCCCACCGTGGAGGCCCTGGGCCGGGCGGTCGAGCGGGCGCGCCAGGCTGCCGGCCCGGCGCTCGCGCCGGTGCCGCGGGACGGGGAGTTGCCGCTGTCGTTTTCCCAGACGCGGCTCTGGTTCCTGGAGCGTCTGCAGCCGGGGGCGTCGCTCTACAATCTGCCCACGGCCTACCGGTTGAGCGGCGATCTCGCTCCCGGCGCGCTGGCGTCGAGCCTGGAGGAGATCGTGCGCCGTCACGAGGCGCTGCGGACCCGCTTCGTGGAGGGGGTGGATGGCCCGGCGCAGGTGGTCGATCCGCCGGCGGCCCTCGTCCTGCCGCAGGTCGATCTGGCGGGCCTTCCGGAGCCGCTGCGCCGGCGGGAAGAGGGGCGGCTGGCGGCGGGGGAGGCGCTGCGGTCGTTCGATCTCGCGCGGGGTCCGCTGTTCCGTCCCCTGCTGCTGCGGGTGGGCGGGAGCGAGTGGGTGCTGGTGCTCGCCATGCACCACATCGTTTCGGACGGCTGGTCGATGGGGGTGCTGCTGCGCGAGCTGGGTGGGCTCTACGGCGCTTTGTGCGCGGGTACGCCTTCGCCGCTGCCGGAGTTGCCGGTGCAGTACGCCGACTTCGCGGTCTGGCAGCGGGAGCGGCTGCGGGGCGAAGTCCTGGAGGGGGAGCTCGCCTACTGGCGCGAACGGCTGGCGGGCCATCCGCCGGTCCTCGAGCTGCCGGCGGACCGGCCGCGTCCGGCGGCGCAGACTCTCCGGGGAGGCGTGGAGCCGCTGAGCCTGGAGGCGGGTCTCTCCCAGGGGTTGCGGGATGTGAGCCGGCGCAGCGGAGGGCCGCTGTTCATGACGGCGCTGGCCGGTTTTCTGGCCCTGCTTCACCGCTATACGGGCCAGGCAGACCTTTTGGTGGGCACGCCGGTGGCGGGCCGTAACCGGGTAGAGCTGGAAGGATTGATCGGGTTTTTCGTCAACACTCTGGTGCTGCGCACCGAGACGCCGGGACACCTGACGTTCGCCGAGTTGCTCGGGCGTACGCGGGAGACGGCGTTGGGAGCCTACGAGCATGGGGACCTGCCGTTCGAGCGGCTGGTCGAGGAGCTGGCGCCGGAGCGCAACCTCAGCCATTCGCCGCTGTTCCAGGTGATGTTCGTCCTGGAGGCGGGGCCGAGAGTGGCGCGACCCTGGATCGCGGGGCTGGAGGTTGAGGAGATGGAGCTGTCGATCGAGGCGGCGAAGTTCGATCTGATGGTCTCGATGAACGAGACGTCGGCCGGGATCACCGGCGGCGTCGAGTACAACCGGGACCTGTTCGACGCGGCGACGATCCGCCGCTTGGCCGGCCACCTGCGGAATCTGCTCGCCGGCGCGGTCGAGCGGCCCGAGGCGCGCCTCTCCGAGCTGCCCCTTCTCTCTGTGGCCGAGCGCGGAGAGCTGCTGCTGGAGCTCAACGACACGATGCGAGCGTACCCGCCGTTCGCACCGGTCCACGAGCTGTTCGCGGCGCACGCCCGCCGGCGGCCGGACGCCGTGGCGGTGGCGCTCGGCGAGCGGCGGCTGACCTTCGGCGAGCTAGAGGCGCGGAGCAACCGTCTCGCCCATCACCTACGGCGGCTCGGCGTAGGCCCCGACGTGGTGGTCGGCGTCTGCACGGAGCGCACGCTCGAGCGGGTGGTGGGGATCGTCGCCATTCTGAAGGCCGGTGGGGCGTATGCGTCGTTCGATCCGGCCTATCCGCCGGAGCGGCTGGCGTTCCTGATCGCGGACGCGCGGGTGGCGGTGCTGCTGACCGAGCAGCGCCTGCTCGACCGGCTGCCGGAGTCCTCGGCGGCGGTGGTCTGCCTGGACCGCGGCCTCGATCGATGGGCGGGGGACGAGTCCCGGCCGCCGGCGGTGGCGGTCGATCCGGAGAACCTCGCCTACGTCATCTTCACCTCGGGCTCGACGGGCCGTCCGAAGGGTGTGGCCATCCCGCATCGAGGTCTGCTGAACCTGGTGTTCTGGCATCACGAGACCTACGGTGTGAGCCCGGCGGACCGCGGGACCCAGGTGGCGAGCCCGGCCTTCGACGTGTCGGTCTGGGAGCTCTGGCCGCTGCTGGCGGCGGGAGCGGGGACGGTCATTCCCGACGAGGAGACGCGGCTGTCGCCGTCGCGGATGCTGCGCTGGTGGGCGGAGGAGGGGATCACGCTGGTCTTCCTGCCCACGCCGCTGGCCGATGCGATCCTCAGCGAGGAGATCCCCGCGGACCTCGACCTGCGGCTGCGCTACCTGGTGGTCGGCGGCGACCGCCTGCACCGTCATCCGCGGCCGGGGACCTCCTTCCAGCTTTCGAACATCTACGGCCCGGCCGAGCACAGCGTGGTGACCTCGATGGCGCTGGTATCGCCGGCCCGGGAGTCCGCGGCCGGCCGCCTCCCCTCGATCGGCCGGGTCATCGGCAACACGCGGGTCTACGTCCTCGACGCGTACCAGCAGCCGGTGCCGCGGGGCGTGCCAGGGGAGCTGTACGTCGGCGGTGCCGGACTGGCGCGAGGGTACATCTGGCGTCCGGAGCTGACGGCGGAGCGGTTCCTGCCCGATCCCTGGGGAGCCCTGCGGGGAGAGCCCGGGACGCGGATGTACCGGACGGGAGATCTGGTTCGCTGGCTGCCGGACGGCAACCTCGACTTCCTGGGGCGGGTCGATCACCAGGTCAAGCTGCGCGGCATGCGGGTCGAGCTGGGGGAGATCGAAGCGGTCCTCGGCCAGCACCCGGACGTGCGCGAAGCGGTGACGCTGTTGCGGGAGGGGCGCCTGACCGCGTACGTGGTGGCCGGTCCCCAGGCTTCGCTCGACGAGCTGCGCGGCTTCCTAGAGCGGCAGGTGCCTGCCTACATGGTGCCCCAGGACTGGGCCCTCCTCGACGCTCTGCCGCTGACCCCCAACGGCAAGGTCGACCGGCGGGCGCTGCCCGCTCCCGACCGCCGGATCGAGACGATGGTGGCGCCGCGGACGCCCCTCGAAGAGCTGATGGCGGAGATCTGGGCCGAGGTGCTGTTCCTCGACAGGGTGGGAATCCACGACAGCTTCTGGGACCTGGGTGGTCACTCGCTGCTCGCCACCAAGGTTCTCTCCCGGGTGAACGAGTCGCTCGGGGTCGAGCTGCCGCTGCAGGCGCTGTTCAGGTCGCCGACCATCGCGGGCTTTACCGCCGCGATCGGCGAGAGCCTGCTGGCCGAGGAACAGGGAAATCTGGAGCTGGAGCTGAGCGTATGGTAGAGGTCATCAGCCGGTCTGCGTCGGAACAGGAGGAGCGGATCGCCGGACGGACGCCCATCCCGGAACGCGCGGCGGAGTTCGTGCTCTCCCCGGCCGAGCGCCACCTGCTCCTGGTGGAGTGGTGCGATACCAGGCGGGACGTTCCCCTCGTCCCGCTCGTCCACGAGATCGTCGCCGAACGGGCTCGCCTCGCCCCCGAGGCGATCGCGGTGGTCGACGGTGGACGGCGGTTGACCTACGGCGAGCTCGACGCTCGCGCCAACGGCCTGGCCCACCGGCTACGCGCCGAGGGGGTGGGGCCGGAGGTCCGGGTGGCCCTGCTCGCCGGACGCTCGATCGAGCTGGTGCTGGGGGTGCTCGCCGTGCTCAAGGCGGGTGGCGGCTATGTTTCGATCGATCCCAGGTTTCCGCGCGAGCGGCAGCTCTTCATGCTGGAGGACTCCGGGGCCGCGGTGCTGCTGGTCCAACCCCATCTGGGGACGGACCTCCCGGAGAGCGGAGTGCCGGCCCTGCCGCTGGAGGTGACGGAGATCCCGCGGCGGGCCGTGCCGCCTGCCAGCGGCGCCGGGCCGGAGAACCTGGCCTACCTCATCTATACCTCCGGCTCGACCGGCAAGCCGAAGGGGACCCAGATCGAGCACGCCTCGCTGACCCGGCTGCTGAGCTGGCATCAGGAAACCCTCCGGTTCGCCGCCGGCGAGCGGGCGACCCTGTTCTCGGGGCCATCCTTCGACGTTTCGGTCTGGGAGATCTGGTCCGGCCTCGCCGCCGGAGCGAGCCTGCACATCCCCGATGAGGAGTGCCGGGCCTCGGCGCCGCGGATGATCCGCTGGCTTACGGAGAACGCGATCGAGCACGGCTTGGTCTCCACTCCGCTCGCCGAGCTGATGATCGATGAGCCGTGGCCTGCGCCGACCGCGTTGCGCACCCTGACCACCGGTGGCGACCGGCTCCGCCGCTGGCTGGGCGCGGACTTTCCTTGCCCCCTGTTCAACATCTACGGTCCATCGGAGGCCACGGTCGTCACCACCTGCTTCACCCTGCTGCCTGGCGCCGAGCGGGATGGGTTGCAGCCTCCGATTGGGCGTCCGCTCGACAACGTGCGGGTTCATCTTCTCGACGCGGACCTCCGGCTGGTCCCCCCGGGAACGGCCGGCGAGCTCTGGGTCGGCGGCGGCGGTCTCGGGCGCGGCTATCTGGACCGGCCCGAGCTGACGGCGGAGAAGTTCGCGCCCGATCCGTTCGCCGGCGAGCGGGGGGAGCCCGGCGCCCGGCTGTATCGGACCGGAGACCTGGCGCGGTACCTGCCCGACGGCAACCTCGAGTTCCTCGGCCGCGCCGATTTCCAGATCAAGATCCGCGGTTTCCGGATTGAGCCGGGAGAGATCGAGGCCGAGCTGCTGGCGCACCCCGGGATCCGCGAAGCCGTCGTCCTGCCCCGCCAGGACGGTCCCGGCGGCACGCGCCTGGTGGCCTACCTGGCGCCGGGCGTGCCGGCGCCCGAGACCGGAGAGGTCCGGGACGCTCTCGGCGCCAGGCTGCCGGACTACATGGTGCCGTCGGCGTTCGTCTGGCTGGAGGCGCTGCCGCTGACCCCCAACGGCAAGGTCGACCGGCGGGCGCTGGCCGAGATCGGGGTGGCGCCGGTTTCGACCGAGCCCTACGCGGCGCCGCGCACGGAGTCAGAGGAGATTCTGGCGGGGCTGTGGGCGGAGTTGCTGCGGCTGGACCGGGTGGGGATCCGGGATCCCTTCGTCCACCTCGGCGGCCACTCGATGCTGGCGGTCCAGGTGCTGTCGCGGGTACGGCGTCTCTTCGGCGTCGATCTGAGCGTTCAGACCCTGTTCGACGCGCGCACGGTCGAGGGCTTGGCGCGGGCGATCGCGAAGATGGGAGAGGCGGAGAGGAGCGCGGGGGTGACGCTGGCGCGGACGCCGCGGGACGGCGAGCTGCCGCTGTCCTTCGCTCAGGCGCGGCTCTGGTTCCTCGACCGGGTCCAGCAGGGCTCTGCGCTCTACAACGTGCCGCAGGCTTACCGGCTGCGGGGGCGGCTGGAGCCGGGCGCGCTGGCGGCCTCCCTCGGCGAGATCGTGCGCCGCCATGAGGCGCTGCGCACCCGCTTCGCCGAAGGGGTGGACGGTCCGGTGCAGGTGATCGATCCCTCCGGAGACTTCGTCTTGCCGCGGGTGGATCTCGGGAGCTTGCCGGAGCCGGCGCGCGAGGGCGAGGAGGAGCGGCTGGCGGCTGAGGCGGCGCGGCGCCCGTTCGACCTCGCGCGGGGTCCGCTGTTCCGCGCCCTTCTGCTACGCGCCGGCGCGAGCGAATGGACGCTGGTGCTCGCCATGCACCACATCGTCTCGGACGGCTGGTCGACGGACGTGCTGGCGGGCGAGCTCGGCGCGCTCTACGGCGCCGCCCTCGCGGGCGCCCCTTCGCCGCTGCCGGAGCCACCGCTGCAGTATGCCGACTTCGCGGTCTGGCAGCGCGACTCGCTGCGCGGCGAGGTGCTGGAGAGCCAGCTCGCTTACTGGCGCGAGCATCTGGCCGGCGCGCCCACCGTCCTGGAGCTTCCGACCGACCGGCCCCGCCCCGCGGAGCCAAGCTTCCGGGGAGCCCTGGTCGGGCTGCGGCTCTCCCCAGCGCTGACTGGGTCGCTGCGCGATCTCGCCCGGCGCAGCGGAGCCACGCTGTTCATGACAGCCCTGGCGGGCTTCGAGCTGCTCCTCCATCGCTACACGGGGCAGACCGATCTGCTGATGGGCACGCCGGTGGCGGGCCGCGGTCGCGAGGAGCTCGAAGGTTTGATCGGGTTCTTTGTCAACACCCTGGTGGTGCGCGGCCGTCTGGATGAGGACCCGACGGTGCTCGCTCTGCTCGGCCGGGTGCGCGCCGAGGTGCTCGGAGTCTCCGCCCATTCGGAGCTCCCCTTCGACAAGCTGGTCGAGGAGCTGGCGCCGGCGCGGTCGCTGAGCCGTTCGCCGCTGATCCAGACGATCTTCACCTTGCGGGACGCCCGGTGGGAGGGTCTGGAGCTGCCGGGGATCGCCTCCCGTCCCCTGTATCTGGACATCGCGAGCGCGAAGTTCGATTTCGGGCTGTCGCTCACCGATTCGGAAGACGGGCTCGCCGCGACGCTGGAGTACGCCACGGACCTGTTCGACGCCGCGACGGCGTCGCGGATGCTGGGCCACTTCGAGCGCCTGCTGGCGGGCATGTCGGCGGCTCCGGATCGTCCGATCTCGCGGCTGGAGGCGCTGTCTCCTGCCGAGCGCCAGCAGCTCTTCGTGGAGTGGAACGACAGCGAGGCGATGGAAGCGGAGGAGCACGTGCCAGGCTGGTTCGCGGCGCAGGCCCGGGAGCGTCCCGGCGCGCTGGCCCTGGAGGCGGGAGGCGAGCGGCTGACCTACGGGGATCTGGAGGCGCGGGCGAACCGTCTGGCGCACCGCCTGCGGTCGCAGGGGGTGGAGCGGGAGGTGCTGGTTGGGGTCTGCCTGGAGCGTACGGCGGACCTGGTGGTGTCGGTGCTGGCGGTGTTCAAGGCGGGAGGCGCCTACCTGCCGCTCGATCCGTCCTATCCGAAGGAGCGCCTGGCCTACGTGCTGGAGGACTCCGGAGCGGCGGTGCTGATCTCGCAGCGGTGGCTGATCGAGGGCCTGCCGTGGAAAGGTCGTGGCCTGCTGCTGCTGGCCGAGCAGGCGGAGGAGCTGGCGGGGGAGAGCGCGGCAAACCCTGGCGTCGAGATCCGTCCGTCGGACCTGGCCTACGTGATCTACACCTCGGGCTCGACGGGCCGTCCGAAGGGAGTGCAGGTCGAGCACGGGCATCTGTCGAACGTTCTGCGGTCAAGCCGCCTAGCCTTCGGCTTCGAGGCGAGCGACGTGATGCCGGCGCTGGCGCCGTTCTCGTTCGACATCTTCCTGTTCGAGCTGCTCAACCCGCTGGTGGTGGGAGGCAGGTCGGTGCTGGTGTCGCTGGAGGGTGGGCCGGACCTCGGTCTTCTAGCCGGTCTGCTGGGGCAGGTGACGCGCCTGCACGCGGTGCCGGCGTTGATGCAGCAGATCGTGGAGCGGGTGCGCTCCGACGGTGCCGCGGGCGGCTATCCCAACCTGCGGACGCTGTTCACCGGCGGCGACGCGGTGCCGGCGAGCCTGCTGGCGGAGCTGCGGGAGACGTTCCCCGCTTCCGGGGTGCGGGTGCTCTACGGTCCGACGGAGGCGACGATCATCGCTTCGAGCTCCGCGGTGCCGGAGCAGGGAGCGGTACGCTCGCTGCTGGGGCGTCCGCTAGGGAACATGACGCTGCGACTCTGCGACGCGCTGGGCCGGCCGGTGCCGGTGGGCGTGCCAGGGGAGATCTGGATCGGTGGCCGCGGCGTGGCGCGGGGGTATCTGGGGCGGCCGGAGCTGACGGCGGAGCGCTACCCGATGATCGAGGGAGAGCGCTGGTATCGCACCGGCGACTTGGCGCGGCGCCTGCCGGACGGCGCGCTGGAGTTCCTGGGCCGGTCGGACGATCAGGTGAAGATCCGCGGCTTCCGCATCGAGCTCGGAGAGGTGGAGGCGGCGCTGCTGAGCCACCCGGGGGTGCGGGAGGCGACGGTGCTCGCGCTGGGGGAGGGAGCGGGCAAGCGGCTGGTGGCCTATGTGTCTGCGTTGGGGGCTTCACTGGCGGCGGCTGCGGTCCGCGAGCATCTGCGGGTGGCGCTGCCGGACTACATGGTGCCGTCGGCGTTCGCCGAGCTGGAGTCGCTGCCGCTTACGGCCAACGGCAAGGTGGATCGCCAGGCGCTGGCGCGGATGGCGGTGACGGGGTGGGAGACGGAGGGGGAGTATGTGGCGCCGCGCACGCCGGTGGAGCGGGCGCTGGCGAGGATCTGGAAGGAGCTGCTGGAGCAGGACCGAATCGGGGTCCGGGACGACTTCTTCCAGCGCGGCGGACATTCGCTGCTGGCGGTCCAGGTGCTCTCCCGGGTGCGCCGGCTGTTCGGGGTGGAGCTGAGCGTCCGGACACTGTTCGATACCCCCACGGTGGAGGCCCTGGCGCGGCGGATCGAGCAGGCGCGGGAGGGGACGGCTGGCCCGACCGCGGGCTCGGCGCTCGTCCCAGGGCTTTTGCCAGCCTCCCGGGACGGCGAGCTGCCGCTGTCGTTCGCCCAGGCGCGGCTCTGGTTCCTCGACCGGGTCCAGCTGGATTCTTCGGTCTACAACATGCCGCTGGCCTACCGGCTGGGGGGGCCGCTGGAGCCGGCGGCGCTGGCGGCTGCCCTCGGTGAGATCGTGCGCCGTCACGAGGCGCTGCGCACCCGCTTCGCCGAAGGGGTGGACGGTCCGGTGCAGGTGATCGATCCCTCGGGAGGCTTCGTCTTACCGTGGGTGGACCTCGGAAGCTTGCCGGAGCCGGCGCGCGGTGGCGAGGAGGAGCGGCTGGCGGCTGAGGAGGCGCGGCGCCCGTTCGACCTCGCGCGGGGTCCGCTGTTCCGCGCCCTCCTGCTACGCGCCGGCGCGAGCGAATGGACGCTGGTGCTCGCCATGCACCACATCGTCTCGGACGGCTGGTCTACGGACGTGCTGGCGGGCGAGCTCGCGGCGCTCTACGGTGCCGTCCTGGCGGGCACCCCCTCGCCGCTGCCGGAGCCACCGCTGCAGTACGCCGACTTCGCGGTCTGGCAGCGCGACTCGCTGCGGGGCGAGGCTCTGGAGAGCCAGCTCGCCTACTGGCGCGAGCATCTGGCCGGCGCGCCCACCGTCCTGGAACTGCCGACCGACCGGCCCCACCCCGCGGAGCCAAGCTTCCGGGGAGCCCTGGCCGGGTTGCGGCTCTCCCCGGTGCTGACCAGGTCGTTGCGCGATCTCGCACGGCGCAGCGGATCCACGCTGTTCATGACGGCCCTGGCGGGCTTCGAGCTCCTCCTCCATCGCTACACGGGGCAGAGCGATCTGCTGATAGGCACGCCGGTGGCGGGCCGCGGTCGCGAGGAGCTCGAAGGGTTGATCGGGTTCTTCGTCAACACGCTGGTGGTGCGCGGCCGTCTGGAGGGAGACCCGACGGTGTTCGGGCTGCTCGGCCGGGTGCGCGCCGAGGTGCTCGGAGTCTCCGCCCACTCGGGAGCTCCCCTTCGACAAACTGGTCGAGGAGCTGGCGCCGGCGCGGTCGCTGAGCCGCTCGCCGCTGATCCAGACGATCTTCGCCCTGCGGGATGCCCGGTGGGAGGGGCTGGAGTTGCCGGGGATCGCTTCCCGTCCCCTGCCTCTCGACATCGCGAGCGCGAAGTTCGACCTTGGGCTGTCGCTCACCGATTCGGAAGACGGGCTCGCCGTGACGCTGGAGTACGCCACGGACCTGTTCGACGCCGCGACGGCGTCGCGGATGCTGGGCCACTTCGAGCGCCTGCTGGCGGGCATGTCGGCGGCTCCGGATCGTCCGATCTCGCGGCTGGAGGCGCTGTCTCCTGCCGAGCGCCAGCAGCTCTTCCTGGAGTGGAACGACAGCGAGGAGATGGAAGCGGAGGGGCACGTACCGGGCTGGTTCGCGGCGCAGGCCCGAGCGCGTCCCAACTCGCTGGCCCTGGAGGCGGGGGGCGAGCGGCTGAGCTATGGGGATCTAGAGGCGCGGGTGAACCGTCTGGCGCACCGCCTGCGGTCGCAGGGAGTGGAGCGGGAGGTGCTGGTGGGGGTCTGCCTGGAGCGTACGGCGGACCTGGTGGTGTCGGTGCTGGCGGTGTTCAAGGCGGGAGGCGCCTACCTGCCGCTCGATCCGTTCTATCCGAAGGAGCGCCTGGCCTACGTGCTGGAGGACTCCGGAGCGGCGGTGCTGATCTCGCAGCGGCGGCTGATCGAGGGCCTGCCGTGGAAAGGTCGTGGCCTGCTGCTGCTGGCCGAGCAGGCGGAGGAGCTGGCGGGGGAGAGCGCGGCAAACCCTGGCGTCGAGATCCGTCCGTCGGACCTGGCCTACGTGATCTACACCTCGGGCTCGACGGGCCGTCCGAAGGGAGTGCAGGTCGAGCACGGGAACCTGTCGAACGTGCTGCGGTCGAGCCGCCTGGCCTTCGGCTTCGACGAAACCGACGTGATACCGGCGCTGGCGCCGTTCTCGTTCGACATCTTCCTGTTCGAGCTGCTCAACCCGCTGGTGGTGGGCGGGACGTCGGTGCTGGTGTCGCTGGAGGGTGGTCCGGATCTGGCTGATCTGGCCGGTCTGCTGGGGCGGGTGACTCGCCTGCACGCGGTGCCGGCACTGATGCAGCAGATCGTCGAGCGGGTGCGCTCCGACGGTTCCACGGCGAATCGGTACGGGAATCTGCGGACGCTGTTCACCGGCGGCGACGCGGTGCCGGCGAGCCTGCTGGCGGAGCTGCGGGAGACGTTCCCCGCGGCTGGAGTGCGGGTGCTCTACGGTCCGACGGAGGCGACGATCATCGCTTTGAGCTCCGCGGTGCCGGAGCAGGGAGCGGTGCGCTCGCTGCTCGGGCGTCCGCTGGGGAACATGGCGCTGCGGCTTTGCAACGCGCTGGGCCGTCCGGTGCCGGTCGGAGTGCCGGGGGAGATCTGGATTGGCGGCCGCGGTGTGGCGCGGGGATATCTGGGGCGGCCGGAGCTGACGGCGGAGCGCTACCCGGAGATCGAGGGAGAGCGCTGGTATCGCACCGGCGACTTGGCGCGGCGCCTGCCGGACGGCGCGCTGGAGTTCCTGGGCCGGTCGGACGATCAGGTGAAGATCCGCGGCTTCCGCATCGAGCTCGGAGAGGTGGAGGCGGCGCTGCTGAGCCACCCGGGGGTGCGGGAGGCGGCGGTGCTCGCGCTGGGGGAGGGAGCGGGCAAGCGGCTGGTGGCCTATGTGTCTGCGTTGGGGGCTTCACTGCCGGCGGCTGCGGTCCGCGAGCATCTGCGGGCGGCGCTGCCGGACTACATGGTGCCGTCGGCGTTCGCCGAGCTGGAGTCGCTGCCGCTGACGGCCAACGGCAAGGTGGATCGCCAGGCGCTGGCGCGGATGGCGGTGACGGGGTGGGAGACGGAGGGGGAGTATGTGGCGCCGCGCACGCCGGTGGAGTGGGCGCTGGCGAGGATCTGGAAGGAGTTGCTGGAGCAGGACCGTATCGGGGTCCGGGACGACTTCTTCCAGCGCGGCGGACATTCGCTGCTGGCGGTCCAGGCGCTGTCGCGGGTGCGCCGGCTGTTCGGCGTGGAGCTGAGCGTCCGGACACTGTTCGATACCCCCACGGTGGAGGCCCTGGCGCGGCGGATCGAGCAGGCGCGGGAAGGGACGGCTGGCCCGACCGGGAGCTTGGCGCTCGTGCCAGTGCTTTTGCCGGTACTGCGGGACGGCGAGCTGCCGCTGTCGTTCGCCCAGGCGCGGCTCTGGTTCCTCGACCGGGTCCAGCCGGATTCTTCGGTCTACAACATGCCGCTGGCCTACCGGCTGCACGGCCGGCTGGTGCCGGCGGCGCTGGCGGCTGCCCTCGGCGAGATCGTGCGTCGCCATGAAACTCTGCGCACCCGCTTCGCCGACGGCGTGAATGGTCCGGTGCAGGTGATCGAGGCTCTCGGGGGGGGGCGTCCTGCCGCGAGTGGACCTCGGCGGCCTGCCGGAAGCGCGACGGCGGTGTGAGGAGCAGCGGTTGACCGCGGCGGAGGCGCTGCGTCCGTTCGACCTCGCGCGGGGTCCGCTGTTCCGCACCCTTCTGCTGCGCGCCGGCGCGAGCGAATGGACGCTGGTGCTCGCCATGCACCACATCGTCTCGGACGGCTGGTCGATGGGGGTGATGCTGCGCGAGCTCGAGGCGCTCTACGGCGCCTCCCTCGCGGGCGCCCCCTCGCCGCTGCCGGAACTGCCGGTACAGTATGCCGACTATGCCGTCTGGCAGCGGGAGTGGCTGCGGGGAGAGGTGCTGGAAGGGCAACTCGCCTACTGGCGCGAGCGGCTCGCCGGGCATCCACCCGTCCTCGAGCTGCCGGCCGACCGGCCTCGTCCGGCGGTGCAGATGTTCCGCGGCGCGAGCGAGCCCGTGGTTCTGGGAGCGCAGCTTACCGGGCATCTGAAGGCTCTGAGCCGGCGGCGCGGGGAGCCGCTGTTCATGACGGCGCTGGCGGGGTTCCTCGCCTTCCTCCAGCGCTACACAGGGCAGAGCGATCTGCTGGTGGGCACGCCGTCGGCTGGGCGCACCCGGTTGGAGCTCGAAGGGCTGATCGGGTTCTTCGTCAACACGCTGGTGCTGCGTACCGACGCCTCTGGCGATCCGCTTTTCGCCGAGTTGACCGACCGCGCGCGGGAGTCGGCGCTGGGAGCGTACGCGCACGGCGACCTGCCGCTCGAGCGGATCGTCGAGGAGCTGGCGCCGGAGCGCAGCCTCGGCTACTCGCCGCTGTTCCAGGTGGCGTTCGCCCTGCAGACGGCGCCCCGAGATCTGCCGCGACTCGCCGGGTTGGAGGCCGAGGAGCTGCCGCTGTCGATCGATACGGCCAAGTTCGATCTGACTCTGTCGCTGACCGAGACGGCCGAGGGACTGGCGGGTGGTCTGGAGTACAACCGCGATCTGTTCGACGCGGCGACGGCCCACCGCATGGCGGACCACCTGCGGAACCTGCTCGCGGCGGCGGCCACCGATGCCGCGGCCCGCCTCTCCGAGCTCCTGCTGCTCTCCGCGGCGGAGCGGCGCGAGCTTCTGGTCGACTGGAACGCGACGCGCGCGCCTTTCCCGGACGAGCGGTCGATCCACAGGCTGGTCGCCGAACGGGCGCGTCAGACCCCGGCGGCGGTAGCGGTGATCGACGAAATGGCCGCCGAGGGGGGACGGGTCACCTATGGCGAGCTGGACGCCCGGGCGGACACCCTGGCCCGGCGGCTGCGCGCCGTAGGGGTTGGGCCGGAGACGCTCGTCGCTCTCTGTGTCGAGCGCTCGATTGAGATGGTGGTGGCGATGCTCGCCATCCTCAAGGCGGGCGGCGCCTACGTGCCGCTCGACCCGTCGTACCCGAGCGAGCGCTTGGCCTTCCTGTTGGCGGATACCAGGGCGCCCGTGCTGCTGACCCAGGAGCGTCTGGCGGCCTTGCTGCCCGCCGCAGGTGGTGTGCGGGTGATTCTGCTCGATTGCCCCGCAGAAGAGACTTCGGAAGGATCGGAAGAGATGGCCGGGGAGGCGGCCGGCACGGGCTTCGAGACCGGCGGCGACCACCTGGCCTACGTGATCTACACCTCGGGCTCTACGGGGCAGCCGAAAGGGGTGGCGGTGCCGCACCGCGCCGTCCTCCGCCTGGTGCTGAACACCGACTACGTCCGGCTCAGTCCCGCGGACCGCATCGCGCAGGCGGCCAACGCTTCGTTCGATGCCGCCACTTTCGAGGTCTGGGGGTCCTTACTGAACGGCGGCTCGCTGGTGATCCTCCCCCAAGCGGTCGTGCTCTCGCCGGCCGCCCTGGCCGCCGACATCCGCCGGCACGGCATCCAGGCGATGTTCCTCACCACCGCGCTGTTCAACCAGGTAGCCCGGGAGGAGCCGGGAGCGTTCGCGCCACTGACCGATCTCCTGTTCGGCGGCGAAGCGGTCGATCCGGGCTGGGTGCGGGCGGTGCTCCGCGATGGACCGCCGAAGCGGCTGTTGCACGTCTACGGCCCGACCGAGAGCACGACCTTCAGCACCTGGTTCGAGATCCGGAGCTTGGAGCCGGGAGCGGTCACGGTGCCGATCGGCAAGCCGATCGCCAACACCCGCGCCTACGTGCTCGATCCGGGCCTGCGGCCGGCGCCGGCCGGGGTGCACGGGAGCCTGTACGTCGGCGGCGACGGACTGGCGCGGGGGTATCTCAACCGGCCGGAGCTGACGGCCGAGCGCTTCGTGCCCGATCCCTTCGCGGGCGAGACGGGCACGGAGCCGGGCGGGCGCCTCTACGCGACCGGCGACCTGGTGCGCTACCTGCCGGACGGCAACGTGGAGTTCCTGGGCCGGGCGGACCAGCAGGTGAAGATCCGCGGCTTCCGCATCGAGCTGGGCGAGATCGAGACGGTGCTGGCGGCCCATCCGCGGATCCGGGAGGCGGCGGTCCTGGCGCGGGAGGAGGGTGCGGCCGGCAAGCGGCTGGTGGCCTATGCGGCGACCGCCGGGCCGGCGCCGGAGGTGGGAGAGGTCCGCGAGCACATGAGGTCGAAGCTGCCGGATTACATGGTGCCGTCGGCGTTCGTCTGGCTGGAGGCTCTGCCGCTGACCCCCAACGGCAAGGTGGACCGGCGGGCCCTGGCGCGGCTGGAGGCAGCCACGGCGGCCGACGTCGAGAGCTATCTGGCGCCACGCACGACGGTGGAGAAGGCGCTGGCGCGGATGTGGGCGGAGCTGCTGGAGGTGGACCCGGTCGGCATACGGGACGACTTCTTCCATCTGGGCGGGCACTCGCTGCTGGCGATTCAGGTGCTGTCGCGGGTGCGCCGCCTGTTCGGGGTGGAGCTGAGCATCCGGACGCTGTTCGAGTCTCCGACGGTGGAGGGTCTGGCGCGGTCGATCGGGCGGGAGCAGGAGGGGAGGCGCGCGGAGGCCGGTCCGGCGCTGTCGGCGCTCGCCCGGGGCCGGGAGCTGCCGCTGTCGTTCGCGCAGGCGCGGCTCTGGTTCCTGGACCGTCTGCAACCGGGCTCGGCGATCTACAACATACCGCTGGCCTACCGGCTGCGGGGGGAGCTGGCGCCGGGAGCGCTGGCAGCCTCGCTCGGCGAGATCGTGCGCCGTCACGAGGCGCTGCGCACCCGCTTCGCCGAGGCTGCGGACGGCCCGGTGCAGGTGATCGAGCCGGCGGGAGCCTTCGTCCTGCCGCAGGTCGATCTGGGGGGGCTGCCGGAGCCGGCTCGCCGGCCCGAGGAGGAGAGGCTGACGCGCGAGGAGGCGCTACGCCCCTTCGACCTGGCGCGGGGGCCGCTGTTCCGCCCCCTGCTGCTGCGGGTGGGCGGGAGCGAGTGGGTGCTGATACTCGCCATGCACCACATCGTCTCCGATGGCTGGTCGATGGGGGTGATGCTGCGCGAGCTCGCGGCGCTCTACGGCGCGGTGCTGGCGGGCTTCCCCTCGCCACTGGCGGAGTTGCCGATGCAGTACGCCGACTTCGCCGTCTGGCAGCGGGAGTGGCTGCGCGGTGAGGAGCTGGAGAGCCGGCTCGCCTACTGGCGCGAGCGGCTCGCCGGATCTCCACCGGTCCTCGAGCTGCCGACCGACCGGTCGCGGCCGGCGGCGCCAACGCTGCGGGTGGCGGAAGAGCCGTTGAGCCTGGGGCCGGAGGTGTCCGAACGGCTGCGGAATTTGAGCCGGCGGAGCGGAGCGCCATTGTTCATGACCCTGCTCGCCGGGTTCCTGGCGCTGCTCCACCGCTATACGGGCGAGACCGACCTGCTGGTCGGTACGCCGCAGGCGGGCCGCAACCGGGAGGAGATCGAAGGGCTGATCGGCTTTTTCGTCAATACCCTCGTGTTACGCACCGACGTCGCCGGTGATCCGGCCTTCAGCGAGCTGCTCGGGCGGGTACGGCAGACCGCGCTCGGCGCCTACGCACACGGCGATCTGCCGTTCGAGCGGCTGGTCGAGGAGCTGGCTCCGGACCGTTCCCTGGGTTTCTCGCCATTGTTCCAGGTGACCTTCTCGCTGGAGACGGAGCCGGCGGGGCTACCGAGGATCGAGGGGCTGGAGGTGGAGCCGCTGGAGCTGTCGCTGGCGGGAGCGAAGTTCGACCTGACCGTCGCCATGACGGAGATGGCCGAGGGCCTCACGGGAGTGGTGGTGTACAGCCGAGACCTCTTCGATGCCGCGACGGCCCGCCGCATCGGCCGCCATCTGGAGATCTTGCTGGCGGGGGCCGCCGCCCAGCCGCAGGCCCGCCTCTCGGAGCTGCCGCTCCTTTCAGCGGCCGAGCGCCGTGAGCTGCTGGTCGAATGGAACGCGACGCTCGCGGACCTCCCGCGCCAGCGCTCGATCCACGGGCTGTTCGCGGAACGGGCGCGCCAAGCCCCGGGAGCGGTGGCGGTGACCGCGGAGGGAGCGCGGATCACCTACGGAGAAGCTCGAGGCGCGGGCGAGTGCTCTGGCCGGGCGCCTGCGCGCCGCGGGCGTCGGGCCGGAGGTGCTCGTCGGCCTCTGCGCCGAGCGCTCGATCGACCTGGTGGTGGCGATGCTGGCGATCCTCAAAGCCGGTGGCGCCTACGTACCGCTCGATCCGTCCCACCCGCGAGAGCGCCTGACCTTCCTGTTGGAGGACAGCGGGGCGCCGGTGCTGTTGATCCAGGAAAACCTGGCGGCCTCGCTCCTTCCCGGTTTCCCCTCGGGCCTGGCGCGGGTGATCCTGCTCGACCGCCCGGAACCGGAGGCCGGCGACGCCGGATTGGAGGCCGGGCCGGACGCCGAGGCCGGCGACGATCACCTGGCCTACGTCATCTACACCTCCGGGTCGACCGGGCGCCCCAAGGGAGTGCCGGTGCCGCACGCCAACGTCATCCGGCTGTTCTCGGCCACCCACCACGGGTTCGACTTCGGGCCGTCGGACGTCTGGACGGTGTTCCACTCGGCGGCCTTCGACTTCTCGGTCTGGGAGATCTGGGGGGCGCTGCTCCACGGCGGCCGCCTGGTGATGGTGCCGCGCGAGATCACCCTGTCGCCTCCCTCCTTCCGCGAGTTGCTGGCGACCGAACGTGTGACGGTGCTCAACCAGACCCCGTCGGCGTTCCGGCAGCTCATCCGCGCCGACGAAGAGGAGGAAGGGACCGGCCCGCTCGCCCTGAAGTGGGTGATCTTCGGGGGAGAGGCGCTCGATCTTGCGACGCTCACTCCCTGGATCGAGCGGCACGGCGATGAGGCGCCCGTTCTGATCAACATGTATGGCATCACGGAGACCACGGTCCACGTCACCTGGCGGCGGATCCGGACCTCCGACCTCGCGAGCTCCGGGACGAGCCCTGTCGGGGTACCGATCCCCGACCTCCAGGTCCACCTGCTGGGACGCCACTCGGAGCTGGTGCCGGTAGGAGTCCATGGCGAGATCCACGTTGGCGGCGCGGGGCTCGCCCGCGGCTACCTGGGCCGCCCGGCCTTGACCGCCGAGCGGTTCATCCCCGATCCATTCTCCGGCAGGCCCGGGGCGCGCCTCTACCGCAGCGGCGACCTCGCCCGGCGACTCCCCGGCGGCAATCTCGATTACCTGGGGCGCATCGATGGTCAGGTAAAGATCCGCGGCTTCCGCATCGAGCTGGGGGAGATCGAGACGGTGCTCGCCGGGCACCCGGGAGTGCGCGAAGCAGTGGTCCTGGCGCGGGACGAGGAGCCGGGAGGCAAGCGGCTGGTGGCCTACATGGCGGCCGCGGGGGCGCCGCCGGACCTGGATGAGGTTCGCGAGCACCTGAAATCGAAGCTGCCCGACTACATGGTGCCTTCCGCGTTCGTCTGGCTGGAGGCTCTGCCGTTGACCTCCAACGGCAAGGTGGACCGGCGGGCGCTGGACCGGTTGGAGGTGGGATCGCAGCAAGAGGAGTATGTCGGGCCGCGTACGGTGGTCGAAGAGGTGCTGGCGCGGGCATGGGCGGAATTGCTGCGGCTGGACAGGGTCGGAGTGCGGGACAACTTCTTCCACCTGGGTGGGCAGTCGCTGCTCGCCACCCAGGTCGTGTCGCGCGTGCGGCGTCTCCTCGGGGTCGAGCTCGAGATTCGCAGCGTGTTCGAGGAGCCGACGGTCGAGGGGCTGGCATGCCGGATCGAAGCCGCGCGGCGCCTGGCACCGGGTTCGGCGGCTCCCCCCTTGCGCCCGGTGCCGCGCGGGCGGAACGCGCGGCTGCCTCTTTCCTTCGCCCAGGCGCGGCTCTGGTTCCTCGATCAGCTGGAGCCCGGCGCGCTCTACAACGTTCCGGCGATGTTCCGGGTCGAGGGTCGGATCGACGTGGCCGCCCTCATCGGCGGCCTGACGGAGATCGTGCGCCGGCACGAGGCTCTGCGGACCCATTTCGGCCGTCTGGGCGACGAGCCGGTCCAGGTGATCGCGCCGCCGGAGGCGGACTTCGGCACGGTCCTGCCGGTGATCGATCTCTCGTCGCTCCCCGCCGAGCCGCGCTCGCGCGAGGGCGAGCGGCTGGCGGTGGACGAGGCGGACCGGCCGTTCGACCTCTCCCGCGGACCCCTGGCGCGCTTCGCCCTGGTACGGCTCGCGACAGCGGAGCACATGCTCTTCCTCTCCCTGCACCACATCGTCTCCGACGCCTGGTCGATGGGGGTCCTCCTCCGGGAATTGGGGATTCTCTACGCCGCGCTTCCGGCCGGCGCTCCGCCGCGCCTGCCCGAGCTGCCCGTGCAGTACGCCGACTACGCAATCTGGCAGCGCGAGTGGCTGCGGGGCGACGCGCTGGCAAGGGAGATCGGCTATTGGCGCGGCCGGCTGGGCTCGGCCCCGGCGGTGCTCGACCTGCCGACCGACCGGCCGCGTCCGGCGGTGCAGAGCTTCCGGGGGGCCTCGGTCTCCCGGCCGCTCCCGGGCCCCCTGGCAGCCCGGGTCGAGTCCGCCTCCCGGGAGCTGGGAGGCACCCCATTCATCCTGTTGATGGCGGTGTTCCAGGCCCTTCTCTGCCGCTTCACGAACCAGCCGGACATCAGCGTGGGAACGCCGATCGCCGGTCGCACCCGGCTGGAAGTCGAAGGGCTGATCGGTTTCTTCCTCAATACCCTGGTGCTGCGCACGAGTCTCGCGGGCAATCCGAGCTTCGCCGAGCTGGTGGGGCGGGTGCGGGAGGTGGCGCTCGAGGCGCACGCCCATCAGGACCTGCCGTTCGAGAAGCTCGTCGAGGCCCTGGAGCCGGAGCGGAGCCTCAGCCATTCGCCGCTCTTCCAGGTGATGTTCGTGCTGCAGAACGACGCGGCCGGCTTGACCCTGCCGGGGCTCCGGCTGACCCCCATCGTCCCCGATCGCGGAACGGCCAAGTTCGACCTCCTGCTCGGCATGGGAAATCAGGGGAACGGGCTGGAGAGCGGGATCGAATACAGCTCCGACCTGTTCGACGGGTCGACGGCCGCGCGCATGCTCTGGCAGCTCGAGACGCTGCTCGACGGCGCGTTGAGCGACCCGTCGCGGCGGCTGGGGGATCTCCCCCTGCTGACGGACGGCGCGCGCGCGCAGCTCCTGCTGGAGTGGAACGACAGCGCGGCGCCGGTCCCGCGGCTCACCCTGGCCGGGCGCTTCACGGAGCAGGCCCGGCGCACCCCCGGCCAGGTAGCGCTCAGCTTCCGGGGCGAGGAGCTGAGCTACGGCGAGGTGGAGGCCCGGGCGAACCGGCTGGCGCACCTCCTGAAGCGGCACGGCGTCGGACCCGAGGTGCCCGTGGGGGTCTGCCTGGAGCGGTCGCTCGCGGTGCCGGTGGCGCTGCTGGCGATCTTCAAGGCCGGAGGCGTCTTCCTGCCGCTCGATCCGGCCTACCCGGCCGACCGGTTGGAGTTCATGCTCGCCGACGCCGGCGCGCCGGTGCTGCTGTCCGAGCGGAAGCTGCTCGGCCTGTTCCCCGCTTTCACCGGCACGCTGCTCCGCCTGGAGACCCTCGACGCCGAGCTCGGGCGGGAGCCCGCGCACGCCCCCGCTCCGGGCGTGGAAACGCAGAATCTGTCCTACGTGATCTACACCTCGGGCTCCACGGGATGGCCCAAGGGGACCGCCTTGACGCAGGGGACGGTGGAGAACCTGGTCGTCTTCCACCTCGGCCGCGCGACCGGGGCGGAGGCCAGGACCCTGCAGTTCACCTCGATGAGCTTCGACGTCTGTTTCCAGGAGATCTTCTCGACCTGGGAAGCCGGAGCTACCCTGGTGCTGATCTCCGACGAGGACCGGCGGGACCCGGAGGTCCTGCTGGAGATTCTCGAGCGCGAGCGGATCAGCCGGCTGTTCCTCCCCTTCGTCGCCCTCCATCATCTCGCCGAGGCGGCGGAGCGGCGGGGGGCCCGGCCCTCGCACCTGCGCGAGGTGATCACGGCCGGCGAGCAGTTGCGGTCGTCGGACGCCGTCGTCGGCTGGTTCCGCCGGATGGGGAGCTGCCGGCTGGAGAACCATTACGGACCGTCGGAGACGCACGTGGTCACGGCGTTCCCGCTTTCCAGGGATCCCGGCGCCTGGACGCCCCTGCCGCCGATCGGGAGGCCGGTCCTCAACAGCCGGATCTATCTCCTCGACCCCCATGGGCAGCCGGTCCCGGTCGGCGTGCCGGGCGAGCTCTTCCTGGGCGGGGCGCAGATGGCGCGCGGTTATCTCGGCCGTCCGGACCTGACCGCCGACCGCTTCGTCCCGGATCCCTTCAGCGGCGAGCCCGGAGAGCGCCTCTATCGCGCCGGCGACCTCGCCCGCCTGCTGCCCGACGGCAACGCCGAGTTCCTCGGCCGGGTCGATCTCCAGGTCAAGGTGCGAGGCTTCCGCATCGAGCTCGGAGAGATCGAGGCGGTGCTGACGGACCATCCGGCGGTCAGGGCGGCGGCGGTGCTGGCGCCGACGGATGGGACCGGGGGCCGGCGGCTGGTGGCCTACGTGACCCCGGCCGGGCCGGAAGAGGAGATCCGGGCGTTCCTGCGAGTGAAGCTGCCCGACTACATGGTGCCGTCGGCGTTCGTCTGGCTGGAGGCCCTGCCGCTGACGCCCAGCGGCAAGGTGGACCGGCGAGCGCTGGCGGCCCTCGAGGCCGCGCCGGGCCCGGCGGAGGGGTTCGTGGCGCCACGCACGGAGACCGAGGAGCTCGTGGCGGCGATCTGGGCGGAGCTGCTGGGGCGGGACCAGGTCGGGGTGCGGGACGACTTTTTCCACCTGGGCGGGCATTCGCTGCTGGCGACCCAGGTGGCGTCGCGGGTGCGCCGCCTGCTCGGGGTGGAGGTGGCCATCCGGACGCTGTTCGAATCGCCCACGGTAGAGGCTCTGGCGCATCGCATCGAGCAGGTGCGGGAAGAGGTGGACCGCGCCGCGGGTCTGGTGCTCGCGCCGGTGGCGCGGGATCGGGAGCTGCCGCTCTCCTTCGCCCAGGCGCGGCTCTGGTTCTTCGACCGGCTGCAGCCGGGTTCGGCGGCCTACAACATGCCGATGGCCTACCGGTTGCGCGGTCCGCTGGAACCGGGAGCGCTGGCGGCTTCCCTGGGTGAGGTGGTACGCCGTCACGAGGCCTTGCGGACCCGGTTCGTGGAGGGGGCGGACGGCCCGGTGCAGGTGATCGCGCCGGCGGGTGCCTTCGTCCTGCCCCGGGTGGATTTGCAAGGCCTGCCGGAGCCGGCGTGCGGACGCGAGGCGGCGCGCCTGACCTCTGAGGAGGCGCTGCGCCCGTTCGATCTCGCGCGCGGTCCGCTGCTGCGCAGCCTCCTGCTGCGGATGGCGGAGAGCGAGTGGGTGCTGATGCTCGCCATGCACCACATCGTCTCGGACGGCTGGTCGATGGGGGTGCTGCTGCGCGAGCTCGCGGCGCTCTATGGGGCGGCAATGGCAGGGCTGGCCTCTCCGCTGCCGGAGTTGCCGGTGCAGTACGCCGACTTCGCGGTCTGGCAGCGGGAGTGGCTGCGGGGTGAGGTCCTGGAGAGCCAGCTCGCCTACTGGCGCGAGCGGCTGGCCGGCCATCCGCCGATCCTCGAGCTGCCGGCGGACCGGCCGCGGCCGGCGGTCCAGACGTTCCGGGGGGCGGTGGAGCCGCTGCTTCTGGAAACGGAGGCGTCCAGACGGCTGACGGATCTGAGCCGTCGCCGCGGAACGCCGCTGTTCATGACGGCGCTCGCCGGATTCCTGACGCTGCTCCACCGCTATACCGGGCAGGCGGACCTGCTGGTGGGCACGCCGGCGGCGGGCCGCAACCGGGTGGAGCTCGAAGGTCTGATCGGGTTCTTCGTCAACACGCTGGTGCTGCGCACCGATGCTTCGGGAGACCCGACCTTCGAGGAGCTGCTCGGGCGGGTGCGGGAGACGTCGCTGGGCGCCTATGCGCACGGCGATCTGCCGTTCGAGCGGCTGGTCGAGGAGCTGGCTCCGGAGCGCAATCTCAGCCGCTCGCCGCTGTTCCAGGTGCTCTTCGTGTTGCAGACGGGATCGGTGATGGCGTTGCCGCGGATCGCGGGGCTGGAGGTCGAAGGGCTGGAGCTGTCGCTCGAGGCGGCGAAGTTCGACCTCACGGTGGCCATGGCCGAGACGGCGCGAGGCCTGGAGGGGGCGCTGGAGTACAACCTGGACCTGTTCGACGCCACGACGGCGCGGCGGATGGCGGGCCACCTGCGGAACCTGCTCGCCGGGGCCGCCGCCCACCCCGCCGCCCGCCTGTCCGAGCTGCCCCTGCTCTCGCCGGCCGAGCGCGACGAATTGCTGGTGGAGTGGACCGACACCGCGCGGGCTCACCCGTGGAGTCCCCTGGTCCACGAGCTGTTCTCGGCGCATGCCCGGAAGAGCCCCGAAGCGATGGCGGTGGTGATGGAGGAGCGGCAGCTGACCTACGGCGAGATCGAGGCGCGGAGCAACCGGCTCGCCCATCACCTGCGCTCGCTGGGGGTGGGCCCGGAGGTGCGGGTGGGGATCTGCGCCGAGCGGACCCCCGAGCGGGTGGTGGGCATCATCGCGGTGCTCAAGGCTGGCGGCGCCTATGTCTCGCTGGATCCGTCCTATCCGCGGGAGCGGCTGGTCTATCTGATGGAGGACGCGCGGACGCCGGTTCTGCTGACCGAGAGCCGCTTCCTCGACCGGATGCCGGGGTCGGCGGCGACGGTGATCGCCCTGGACCCACTTTTCGAGGAGGACGGCTTCGCGGGAGACGCTCTCCAGCCGCCGGCGGTGGAGCTGGGTCCGGAGAGCCTGGCCTACGTCATCTATACGTCGGGCTCGACGGGCCATCCCAAGGGCGTGGCCATCCCGCATCGTGGACTGCTGAACCTGGTGCACTGGCATTGCGAGACCTACGAAGTGACGGCGGAGGACCGCGGGACGCTGGTGGCGAGCCCGGCCTTCGACGCCTCGGTGTGGGAGCTGTGGCCTCTGCTGGCGGCCGGCGGGGCGGTCTACATCCCCGACGAGGAGACCCGCCTGTCGGCTCCGCGCCTGCTGCGCTGGTGGGCGGAGCAGGGGATCTCCCTGGCGTTCCTGCCCACCCAACTCGCAGAGGCTCTGCTGGAGGTGATCTCGGAAGAGGGGAGTCCCGAGGATCTCACCCTGCGGACCCTGGTGGTCGGCGGCGACCGCCTGCACCGGGCTCCACGGCCGGGCACCCCGTTCCGTCTGGTGAACCACTATGGTCCATCGGAGTACAGCGTGGTGACGACCGCGGCGCCCGTAGAGCCCGGCATGGCGGGAGCGCCGCCGATCGGACGGGCGATCGCCAATACGCGGGTCTACGTTCTCGACGCGTCCCGGCAGCCGGTGCCGAAGGGGGTGCCGGGGGAGCTGTACGTCAGCGGCGCGGGTCTGGCTCGCGGCTACCTGGGGCGTCCGGACCTGACGGCGGAGAGGTTCGTCCCCGATCCGTGGCAGCCGGGGGGGCGGATGTACCGGACGGGAGATCTCGCGCGCTGGCTGCCGGACGGCAACCTCGATTTCCTGGGTCGCGTCGATCACCAGGTCAAACTGCGGGGCATGCGGGTGGAGCTGGGCGAAATCGAGACGGTCCTCGCCCGGCACCCGGGGGTTCTCGCGGCGGCGGCGCTGGTGCGGGAGGACCGGCCGGGAGACCATCGCCTCACCGCGTACGTCGTCGGTGGGAGTGGCGGGGGAGAGGGGCTGCCGTCGATCGACGGGCTCCGCGGCTTCCTCGACCGGGAGCTGCCATCGTACATGGTGCCGCAGGACTGGGTCTTCCTGGACGCTCTGCCGCTGACCCCCAACGGCAAGGTGGACCGGCGGGCGCTGCCCGCTCCCGACCGCCGGATCGAGACGGCGATGGCGCCGCGGACTCCGATGGAGGAGCTGCTGGCCGGCATCTTCTGCCAGGTGCTCGGCCTGCCGGGGGTGGGGATCCACGACAACTTCTTCGCCCTGGGTGGCCACTCGCTGCTCGCCACCCAGGTGGTGTCCCGCGTGCGGCGCGACCTCGGGATCGACCTGGAGATCCGCAGCCTGTTCGAGGAGCCGACGATCGAGGGGCTGGCGCGCCGGCTCGAAGCCGAGCGCTACCGGGCGCCGGGAGCCTCCGCTCCCCCCTTGCGGCCCGTGCCCCGCGGGGAGGACGTGCGTCTGCCGCTCTCCTTCGCTCAACAGAGGCTCTGGTTCCTCGACCAGCTGGAGCCCGGTTCCCCCCTCTACAACATCCCGGTGATGTTCCGGGTGGAGGGGCGGGTCGACGTCGCCGCCCTCGCCGAAGCCCTGGCCGGGATCGTGCGCCGGCACGAGGCCCTGCGGACCCATTTCGTCCGGGTGGGCGACGAGCCGGTCCAGAGGATCGCGCCGGTGGTGGACGCGGCGGACGGGGACGACGCCGTGGTGCTGCCGCTGATCGATCTCTCGGCGCTTCCCGAGGAGACGCGCTCGGGCGAGAGCGAGCGGCTGGCCGTGGAGGAGGCGGGGAGGTCCTTCGATCTCTCCCGCGGACCCGTGGCGCGCTTCGCCCTGCTGCGTCACGCCGCGGACGAGCACGCGCTCTTCCTCTCCCTGCACCACATCGTCTCCGACGGCTGGTCGATGGGGGTCCTGATGCGCGAGCTGGGCACCCTCTACGCCGGGTTCTCGGCCGGGGTTCCAGCGGTGCTGCCCGAGCTGCCCGTGCAGTACGCCGACTACGCGGTCTGGCAGCGGGCCTGGCTGCGCGGCGAGGCGCTGGAGCGGGAGATCGACTACTGGCGCGGCCGGCTGGGCTCCGCGTCGGCGGTGCTCGACCTGCCGACTGACCGGCCACGCCCGCCGGTGCAGAGCTTCCGGGGCGGCTCGGTCGAGTGGAGGGTCCCAGGCCGCCTGGCCGCCCGGATCGACGCCGCCTCGCGGGAGATGGGGGGAACCCCGTTCATCGTCCTGATGGCCGCCTTCCAGGCGCTCCTCTGCCGCTACAGCAACCAGTCCGAGATCAACGTCGGAACGCCGATCGCCGGGCGGACCCGGATGGAGATCGAGGGGCTGATCGGCTTCTTCGTCAACACCCTGGTGCTGCGCGCGAGCCTCGCCGGCAATCCGCCCTTCACCGAGCTGGTGCGCCGCGTGCGGGAGGTGGCGCTGGAGGGGTACGCGCACCAGGATCTGCCGTTCGAGAAGCTGGTCGAGGTGCTGGAACCCGAGCGGAGCCTCAGCCATTCGCCGCTCTTCCAGGTGATGTTCGTGCTGCAGAACAACTCGCTGGCGTTCGGCCTGCCGGGGCTGCGGCTGAGTCCCTTCCTGCCCGATCGGGGAACGGCCAAGTTCGATCTCCTCCTGGCCATGGGGGATCAAGGCAACGGACTGGAAGGCGCGGTCGAATACAGCTCGGACCTCTTCGACGGAACGACGGTCGCCCGCATGGTCGCCCAGCTCGAGACGCTGCTCGAAAGCGCCCTGGGGGACACGTCGCGGCGTCTGTGGGAGCTCCCGCTGCTGACCGCGGCGGCGCGGACGCAGCTCCTGGTGGAGTGGAACGACAACGCGGTGCCGGTCCCGCAGCTCACCCAGGCCGAGCGCTTCGCGACGCAGGCGCGCCGCGTCCCCGGCCAGGCGGCGCTCGCCTTCCACGGCGAGGAGCTGACCTACGCCGAGGTCGAGTCCCGCGCCAACCGGCTGGCGCACCTCCTGAGGCGCCTCGGCGTCGGACCCGGCGTCGCCGTGGGGGTCTGCCTGGAGCGGGCGCTCGCGGTGCCGGTGGCGGTGCTGGCCATCTTCAAGGCGGGAGGCGTCTTCCTGCCGCTCGATCCGACCTACCCGGCCGACCGGCTGGCGTTCATGCTGGCCGACGCCGGCGCTCCGGTGCTGCTGTCGCAGGAGAAGCTGCTCGGCCTGCTGCCCGACTTCGCAGGGAAGCTGCTCTGCCTGGAGACGCTCGACGCCGAGCTCGAGCGGGAGCCCGCGGATGCTCCGGCTTCCGTGGCCGACATGCGGGACCTCGCGTACGTCATCTACACCTCGGGCTCGACGGGGCGGCCCAAAGGGATCGCGATGACGCACGAGGCGCTGGCGAACCTCGTCGCCTTCCACCTCGGCCGCGCCACCGGGGCCGAGGCCAGGACCCTGCAGTTTTCCCCCCTGAGCTTCGACGTCTGCTTCCAGGAGATCTTCTCGACCTGGGGCGTGGGCGGCACGGTGGTGCTGATCTCCGACGACGACCGGCGGGACCCGGTGGCCCTGCTGCGGATCCTGGAGCGCGAACGGGTCGGCCGGCTGTTCCTCCCTTTCGTCGCCCTGAACCACCTCGCCGAGGCCGCCGAGCGGCTGGGCGCCAGGCCCTCGCACCTGCGCGAGGTGATCACGGCGGGCGAGCAGCTCCAGTCGTCGGACGCGATCGTCGGCTGGTTCCGCCGCATGGAGGGCTGCACGCTGGAGAACCAGTACGGGCCGTCGGAGCTGCACGTCACGGCGGCATTCCCGCTGCCCCGCGATCCCGCTCGCTGGACCCCGCTGCCACCGGTCGGGAGGACGATCCTCAACATCCGTCAATACCTCCTCGACGCCTCCCTGCGGCCGGTCCCGGTCGGCGTGCCGGGCGAGATCTTCCTGGGCGGGGCGCAGATGGCGCGCGGCTATCTCGGCCGCCCAGACCTGACGGCCGACCGTTTCGTCCCGGACCATCTCGGCGGCGAGCCGGGGGAGCGCATCTACCGCAGCGGCGACCTCGCCCGCTACCTGCCGGACGGCAACCTCGAGTTTCTCGGCCGGGTCGACCTCCAGGTGAAGGTGCGCGGTTTCCGGATCGAGCTGGGGGAGATCGAGGCGGTCCTGGCCGACCATCCGGCGGTCCGCGAGGCGGTGGTGGCGGCTCCGGAGATCGGCGGTCTGAAGCGTCTCGTCGCCTACGTCGTCCCGGTGGAGGCGATCCCCGACACTTCCGATCTGAAGGGATTCCTCGAGGACCGGTTGCCGGCCTACATGGTGCCGAGCCAGTTCATGGTGCTCGAGGTTCTGCCGATGGCCGCGACCGGCAAGGTCGACCGCAAGGCCCTGCCGCTGCCGGACGGGCAGCGGCTGGACGGCGGCGAGGAGTTCGTCGCGCCGCGCACCCCGCTCGAGGAGCTGGTGGCGGAGATCTGGGCCGAGGTCCTGAGCATCGACCGGGTGGGGATCCACGACAACTTCTGGGACCTGGGCGGCCATTCGCTGCTCGCCACCAAGGTCCTCGCCCGGGTGAACGAGTCGCTCGGGGTCGAGCTGCCGTTGCAGGCCCTGTTCAAGTCGCCAACCATCGCGGGCTTCACCGCCGCGATCGGCGAGAGCCTGATGGCCGGAGAGCCGGACGATCTGGACTTGACGGAGATGGAGTGATGAGAGTTCTCTACGACGAAAGCCACAACCAGACCTGGACGATCGATCCGGCGCTCGCGGTGCGATTGAGCCGCAGCACCAACGAAGCGCCCAGGTACTACTCCTATGCCCACATCGCGGAGCTGATCCGGACGCGCTTCATGGGTGAGTGCGCGCGCCTGGTCGAGGGGCCGATCACCCGCGACGGGATCGCGGGGGCGGACCTCCTGATCGTCAATCACTGCTGCCGCTCGGGCCACGAGCACCTGGGAGTGGGCGGGGAGGCGTTCTTCACTCCGGCCGAGATCGCGACGCTCGCCGAGGCGGTGGAGAAGGGGCTGGGTCTGCTGGTGATCGGGGAGTTCGAGAACGACCGCTGGGGATCGAACGTCAACGACCTGCTGCTCCGCTTCGGCCTGCGCTTCAACGACGACCTCGCGACAGTGGAAGCCGTCGCGGCGGTCCGCGGGCGGCACCGGGTATCGATCTTCGAGACCGGCGCGCTGGGAGAGCATCCGATCGCCCAGGGCCTGCAGGCCGTCTCGTACTGCTCGGGCTGCACCCTCGCGCTGCTCGACGGGCGGGCCATGCCGGTCGTTTCGAGCCCGGAGGGGGCCGTGCTCGTGGCGGCGGCGCGGATCGGCGCGGGGCGGGTCGTGGCGGTCGGAGATTCCGACCTGTTCGCCGAGCCGTTCATCACCTACAACGACAACCGCGCCCTGCTGGTGCAGACGCTGGAGTGGCTGGGCAACGGCCGCTCGGCCGGGGAGATCGAGGAGAGACCTGTGGTGCACGCCGCCGGGACCGCGCACGACCTCGTCGCCGAGGGCCTGCGGCAGGATTCCGCGCCCTCGTCGGGGACCATCCTCGAGCTGACGCAGGACGAGTGCGCCCATCTCGCCGCCCTCGCCCGCGAGACGGCGGTCGATCCCTTCCAGAGCTTCGAGGCCTTTGCGCTCGAGGCGAAGCTGCTGTTCCACGAGCTGCCGAAGCGCGTGCGGCGCTGCCTGGTCGAGTTCGCGCAGAAGGGGAATGTCGACGGCGGGCTCCTGATCCGCGGCTTCCCCCGCGATCCGGACCTGCCGCCGACGCCCACCCGCACCGGTGAGAAGGCGGGCAAGGCCACCCACCTGAGCGAGCTCTGGCTGGGCATCGTGGCCGCCGCCCTGGGGGAGCCGGTGGGCTATCTCCAGGAGAAGCAGGGGAGCATCTTCCAGGACGTCTTCCCGACGCGGCAGAACGCCGACAAGCTGTCGAGCGAGAGCTCGTCCATCCTGCTCGACTTCCACACCGAGATCGCGTTCCACCCCTTCATGCCGGACTACGTGCTGCTATACGGCCTGCGGCAGGACCCGGAGCGGCAGGCGCGGACCATCTTCGCGAGCGTCCGCCGCTTCTTCCACCTGCTGACGCCCGCCGACCGGGACACCCTCTTCTCGGATCTGTTCCTCACCGGGGTGGACTACTCCTTCGGCAACGTCGAGGAGCGGCAGGGGGCCGGTCCCCTGGTCTCGGTGCTCTACGGCGACCGGCTGGACCCCTTCCTGCGCTACGACCTGGACCTGATGGTGGGGCAGAGCCCGGCCGCCCGCAATGCCCTCCAGGTGGTGCGCGAGCTGGTGAACGAGGTGAAGAAGGACGTCGTGATCGAGCCCGGCAGCCTGCTGGTCATCGACAACCGCCGGTGCGTCCACGCCCGCTCCCACTTCAACGCCTATTACGACGGCCGCGACCGCTGGCTGCAGCGGGTTCTCGGTGGTCCGGGACCTCCAGCCGTCGGCGCACGACCGGCTGCAGAACTCCCGGGTCATCGCCACCGACTTCTCGAATTTCCTGAGCGTGACGAGCCAGAACTGAGGAACCGTTCCCGATGAGCAAGCAGAACGTCGAAGATATCTACACTCTCTCGCCCGCCCAGCAGGGCATGCTCCTGTATCTCCTGCTGTCCGGCTACAAGTCGGAGGTCTACTTCGACCAGTACACGACGACCCTGGAGGGGAGCCTGGACCTCGCGGCCTGGCGCCGGGCGTGGAGCCGGGTGGTGGAACGGCACGCCGCCCTGCGCACCCAGTTCCTCTGGGAGCGGCGGGACCAGCCGCTGCAGGTGGTGCGCCGCGACGTCGAGCTCCCCTGGCAGGAGCTGGACTGGCGCGCCGATTCCGAAGCGGAGCGGGAGGAGCGGTTCGCCGGCTTCCTGCGCGCCGACCAGGCGGAGGGGTTCGATCTGCGCAAGCCGCCGCTGACCCGGGTCGCGGTGATCCGCTGGTCGGAGGGGGTGTACAAGCTGGTCTGGAGCTTCAGCCACCTGGTCCTGGACGGCTGGTCGATGGCGATCGTCCTCTCCGAGGTCTTCGCCGTCTACCAGGCCCTGTCCCAGGGGCTGGAGCCGCGCCTCGAGCCCGTCCGTCCCTACCGCACCTTCATCGACTGGCTCCAGCGCCAGGACGTCGCCCGCGCCGAGTCGTTCTGGCGGCGGGCGCTGGACGGCTTCTCCGCGCCCAACCCCGTGCCGTTCGACGGCAGCGGCGCCGGCGGGGAGATCTCCGGCTGGGCGGCCCGCGAAGAGAAGATGACGCTCGACGCCGGGACGGTTCAGGGCCTCCAGGAGCTCGCCCGCCGCCATCAGGTGACGCTCAACACGGTCCTCCAGGGGGCCTGGGGCCTCCTCCTCGGCCGTTATGCCGGGACCGGCGACGTGGTCTTCGGCGGCGTGGTCTCCGGCCGCCCGCCGGAGATCCCCGGGATCGAAGCGATGGTCGGGCTGTTCATCAACGGCCTGCCGATCCGGGTGCGGATCGATCCCGCGAGCGCGGTCGGACCCTGGCTCAGGGAGCTGCAGGAGCGGCAGATCGAGCAGCGGGAGTACGAGTACTGCCCCTCGGAGCAGATCCATGCCTGGAGCGAGGTGGAGCGTCAGACCCCGCTGTTCGAGAGCCTGATGGTCTTCGAGAACTACCCCGTCGACGGTCTGAGCGGGGCCGCGGACCTGGGCTTCCGGGTCCGCGAGGCCGGGGTTACCGAGGCGAACAACTATCCGCTCTCCCTCTTCGTCAGCCCGCACGGGGGCGGGCTCGAGCTCAAGGTCGCCTATCACTGGACCCGCCTCTCGGCGGCGGCGGCGCGCCGGATGCTGGAGTCCCTGGCGACGCTGCTCGCCGGCCTGGCGGCCGATCCCGACGGCCGGCTCGGCGATCTCCCGGTGCTCTCTCCCCGGGAAGTCGGCGAGCTGCTGGCCGCCGGCGCCGGTTCCCGCTCCGGCGAGATCGGCGACGCCTGCGTCCACCGGCTGGTGGCGGCGGCCGCCGCGCGGACGCCGGAGGCGGTCGCGGTGGAGCAGGGGGATCAGCGCCGGACCTACGCCGGGCTGGAGGCGCGCGCCTCCCGGCTGGCGGGTCACCTGCGGCGGCTGGGCGTCGGCCCGGAGTCGATCGTCGGCCTCTGCGTCGAGCGCTCGCCCGAGATGCTGGTCGGCATGCTCGGCGTGCTCAAGGCCGGCGGCGCTTACCTGCCGCTCGATCCCAACTATCCGCGGGAGCGCATGGCCCTGATGCTGGACGACTCCGGGGCGCGGGTGCTGCTCACCCAGGAGCGCCTCGGCGAACGCCTGCCGGAGACAGCGGCGCGGGTGGTGCGCCTCGACGCCGACTGGCCGGAGATCGAGGCCGGCGAGGCGCTTGCGGGGGACGGCCCCGCCCTGCCGCAGAGCCCCGCCTACGTGATCTACACCTCCGGCTCGACCGGCCGGCCCAAGGGGGTCCTGGTCCCGCACGCCGCGCTGGTCAATTACGTGCGCGGCGCCGTCGAGGAGTACGGGATCGGTCCCGCCGACCGCGTCCTCCAGTTCGCCTCGGTCAGCTTCGACACCAGCGCCGAGGAGATCTACCCCTGCCTGATCGCGGGCGGCACGCTGGTGCTGCGCGACGACGCCATGATCGGCTCGCTCGACGGCTTCGTCCGCGAGGCCGGGCGGCTGGGCATCACCGCCCTCGACCTGCCGACCGCCTACTGGCACGAGCTCGCCACCGAGATCGACGCCCAGGGTCTCGACCTGCCCGCCTCCCTGCGCCTGGTCATCATCGGCGGCGAAGAGGCGCTCTCCGAGCGGCTCGCCGCCTGGCGCCGGCGGGCGGGGGAGCGCATCCGGCTGGTCAACACCTACGGGCCGACCGAGGCGACGATCGTCACCACCCAGCTCGACCTCACCGCCGCGGCGGAGGCCGGGCTCCCGGCCCGCATCGCCATCGGCCGCGCGGTGCCGAACGCCCGCACCTACCTGCTCGATCGCCGCATGGAGCTGCTGCCCGCTGGGGTCGACGGCGAGCTCTACGTCGGCGGTGCCGGCCTCGCCCGTGGCTACCTGGACCGGCCGGACCTGACCGCCGAGCGCTTCGTGCCCAACCCCTTCGCGCTGGCGGACGGCGCCGCTCCCGGCGAGCGCCTCTACCGCACCGGCGACCTTGCCCGCCTGCTGCCGGAGGGCGCGCTGGAGTTCCGCGGCCGCGCCGACCACCAGGTGAAGATCCGCGGCTTCCGCGTCGAGCTCGGCGAGATCGAGGCGGCGCTGCGCCGCCTCCCCGGGGTGCGGGACGCCGTGGCCGCCCTGCACGGGGAGGCCACCGGCAAGCGGCTGGTCGCCTGGGTGGTGCCGGACGAGACCGGCGCGCTCCCGGCGGGCGAGCTGCGGACGGCGCTCAAGGGGACCCTGCCCGAGTACATGGTGCCGGCGGCGTTCGTCGTCCTGGCGGCGCTGCCGCTCACCCCCAGCGGCAAGCTGGACCGCCGCGCGCTGCCCGCCCCGGACGCCTCCCGGCCGGAGATCGACGCCGACTATGCCGCGCCGCGCAACCCGATCCAGGAGGTCCTCGCCGACCTCTGGAGCGAGCTGCTGGGCGTCGAGCGGGTGGGCATCGACGACGACTTCTTCCAGCTCGGCGGCCACTCGCTGCTGGTGGCCAAGCTGGCCGCCCGGGTGCGCCAGGTCTTCCAGGTCGAGCTGTCGCTGATCGAGGTGTTCAAGAAGCCGACGATCGCGGAGCTCGCCGAGGCCATCGAGCGGGCGGACAAGGGAGCCGCCGGGGACGAGCTGCCCGAGCTGCCCCCCATCCTCCGCGCGCCGCGCGACCGCCCGATCCCGCTCTCCTTCCCGCAGGAGCGGGTCTGGTTCCTCAACCGCCTGACGCCGGGCGGCAACATCGCCTACAACTTCCAGTTCACCCTCTGGCTGCAGGGGCGCCTGGACGTCGGCGCGTTCCATCGCACCCTGGAGGAGATCGTGCGCCGCCACGAGGTGCTGCGCACTAGCTTCCCGGAGCTGGACGGCCGGCCGGTGCAGGTGATCCACCCGTCGACGGCGGTCGAGCTGCCGCTGATCGACCTGCGGGCGCTGCCGGAGGAGAGGCGGCGGGAGGAGTCGGAGCGCCTGGTCTTCGAGTCCACCCAGACGCCGTTCGACGTGGCGCGGATCCCGTTGCTCCGCTGGCGGCTGCTGTGGCTGGACGACGACCTGCACGAGATGATCCAGGTCGAGCAGCACTTCGTGCACGACGGCTGGTCGTTCGGCGTCTTCCTGCGCGAGATCAAGGCGATCTACGTCGCCTACGCCGCGGGCCTCCCCTCGCCGCTCCCCGAGCTGCCGGTGCAGTACGCCGACTTCGCGGCCTGGCAGCGCGGCTGGATGGATGGGCCGATCATGGATCAGATGATGGCCTACTGGCGCCGCAAGCTCGCCGGCAGCTCGACCGTGCTCGAGCTGCCGACCGACCGGCCGCGCCCGGCGCGCACCTCGTTCAAGGGGGACATCACGATCTTCCCTGTCCCGCCGGAGCTCTACGACGGGCTGCGCCGGTTCGGCCGCGCCCAGGGGTTCACCCTCTACATGACCATGCTGTCCGGCTTCTTCTCCCTGCTCAGCCGCTACACCGGCCAGGAGGACATCCTGCTCGGCACCAACAACGCCAACCGGCGGGCGCGCGAGACCGAGGGGCTGATCGGCATGATCGTCAACAGCCTGCTGATCCGCGGCGACCTCACCGGCGATCCCAGCTTCCGCGAGCTGCTCGGGCGGGTGCGGGAGACCAGCCTCGAGAACTACGTCTACCAGGACACCCCCTTCGAGCGCCTGGTCCAGGAGCTCCGCCCCGAGCGCCAGCTCGGCCGCAACCCGCTCTTCCAGGTGATGTTCAACTTCCACGACGCCGCCATCCCGGACCTCGAGTTCGGCGGTCTCAAGGGGTCGTTCCTGGTGCGCGGCAACCGCTCGGCCAAGATGGACATGAACGTCATCATGGTGCCGCGGGCCGAGCAGCGGGTCGGGCTGGAGGCGAGCGCCGCCGACCTGCGGGCGGTCTTCCACTGGGAGTACAACAGCGACCTGTTCGACTTCACCACCGTCCTGCGCATGATCCACCACTACCAGACGCTGCTCGCCGGGGCGGTGGCGAACCCGTCGCTGCGCCTCTCCGAGCTGCCGCTGCTCACCGAGGGGGAGCGCCGGCAGACCCTGGTCGACTGGAACGACACCGCCGCCGAGGTGCCGGAGAACCTCTGCGTTCACGAGCTGTTCGAGGCCCAGGCGCGGCGCACCCCGGAGGCGGTCGCGGTGACCTGCGAGGGGAGGTCGCTCACCTACGGGGAGCTCGACGCGCGGGCCGACGGCCTGGCCCGCCGGTTGCGCGGGCTGGGGGTGGGACCGGAGGTGCTGGTGGGGGTGAGCCTGCAGCGCTCGCTCGACCTGCCGATGGCGCTCCTCGCCGTGCTCAAGGCGGGTGGCGCCTACGTGCCGCTGGACCCCGCCTACCCCGCGGACCGCCTCGGCTTCATCCTGGAGGACGGCCGGGTGGCGGTGCTGATCACCGGGCGCGCCCTGCGCGAGAGCCTGCCGGAGAGCGGCGCCAAGGTCCTCGAGATCGAGGACGCTCAGGAGGCCGTCCCCATGGCCGCCGGCGGTCCCCTGCCCCCCGCCGCCGGACCGGAGAGCACCGCCTACGTGATCTACACCTCGGGCTCGACCGGCCGGCCCAAGGGGGTCGAGGTGCGCCACCGCGGCGTGGTCAACTTCCTTGCCTCGATGGCCCGCCGGCCGGGGCTCGGCGCCGCGGACGTGCTGCTGGCGGTGACCACGGTCTCCTTCGACATCGCCGTCCTGGAGCTGTTCCTGCCGCTCACGGTGGGCGCCCGGGTGGAGCTGGCGGGGCGCGACACGACGGCCGACGGCGCCCGCCTGGCGGCGCTGCTCGATTCCTCGGGCGCCACCGCCATGCAGGCCACCCCAGCCACCTGGAGGATGCTGCTCGAAGCAGGCTGGGCGGGGAAGCGGGGGCTCAAGGCGCTCTGCGGCGGCGAGGCCCTGCCCGCCGATCTCGCCCGCGAGCTGCTCGCCCGCGTGGGGGACTCCGGGACCCTCTGGAACCTCTACGGGCCGACCGAGACGACGGTCTGGTCGGCGCTCCAGCCGGTCGCCGCGGCCGATGCCCGGCGCCTCCAGGTGCCGATCGGCCGGCCGATCGCCAACACCCTGATCCGCCTGCTCGACCGTGGGCTGGAGGCGGTGCCGGCCGGCATCCCGGGGGAGCTCTACATCGGCGGCGAGGGGCTCGCCCGCGGCTATCTGCGGCGCCCCGGGCTGACCGCCGAGCGCTTCGTCCCCGATCCGCTCGGCTCGGCCGCCGGCCGCTCCGGCGCGCGGCTCTACCGCACCGGCGACCTCGCCCGTTACCTGGCGGACGGCGCCCTCGAGTTCCTGGGGCGCGTCGATCACCAGGTGAAGGTGCGCGGCTTCCGCATCGAGCCGGGGGAGATCGAGGCGGCGCTGCTGCGGGTGCCCGGCGTGCGCGAGACTGTCGTCCTCGCCCGCGAGGACCGGCCCGGCGACCGCCGGCTGGTGGCCTACGTGGCGGCCGACGGCGAGGCGCCGCCGCCCGAGGCCCTGCGCGAGGCGCTCGGCCGCACCCTCCCCGCCTACATGGTGCCGGCGGTGTTCGTCCTCCTCGAACGCCTGCCGCTCACCCCCAACGGCAAGGTGGACCGGCGGGCGCTGCCCGTGCCCGAGCTGGGGCGGCCTGAGGGCGACGCGGCCTACCTCGCCCCCCGCACGCCGGTCGAGGCGACGCTCGCCGCGATCTGGTCGGAGGTGCTCGGGGTGGAGAAGGTCGGCGCCAAGGACGACTTCTTCGCGCTCGGCGGCCATTCGCTGACGGCCACCAGCGTGCTGGCGCGGGTGCGCGACGCCCTGCGCGTCGACCTGCCGCTCTCGGTGGTGTTCGAGCGCCGCACGGTCGAGGGGATGGCGACGGCGGTGGCGGCCGCCACGCCGGCCGATAGCGAGCTGGAGCAGCGCGCCACGGCGCTCTCCGACGCCGAGCTCGACGCCCTGCTCGGCGCCATGCTGGCGGAAGGGGATGGCCGTTGAGCGTCTCGCCGGCGGAGCTGGCCGGCCTCTCGCGCGAGGAGAAGCTCGCCCTGCTGGCGCGCCTCGCCCGCGAGCGGTCGCGCGACGCCGGCGCGGACCGCGGCGCGGGTCCGGTCGCCGGCGGCGGGCCGGGGGTCTACCCGCTCTCCTTCGCCCAGCAGCGCTTCTGGTTCCTCGACCAGCTCGAGCCCGGAGCCCACGTCAACAACATGTTCCGGGCGCTGCGATTGTCCGGCCCGCTGGACGCCGCCGCCCTGGAGCGGACGCTGGAAGAGATCGTGCGCCGGCACCCCGCCCTGCGCACCCGCTTCCCGGCCGAGGAGGGGGAGCCGCGCCAGCTCGTGGCGGCGGCGCCGGAAGCCCCCGTCCTGGCGCGGATCGATCTCTCCAGCCTCCCCGCGGTGGAGCGGGAGGAGCGGCTGCTGGCGCTGGCGACGGAGGAGGCCCGCCGCCCCTTCGACCTCGCCCGCGGTCCGCTGTTCCGGTCGCTGCTGGCGCGCCTGGGAGGGGAGGAGCACACGCTCCTGGTCAGCCTCCACCACATCGTGAGCGACGGCTGGTCGCTCGGCCTCTTCTTCCGCGAGCTGGGGGAGATCTACGCCGCCCTGGCGGCGGGCCGCCCCTCCCCCCTCCCCGAGCCGGCCCTGGGCTATGGCGACTTCGCGCGCCGGCAGCGCGACCGGCTGCAAGGGGAGGCGCTCGTCCGCGAGCTGGCTTTCTGGCGCGAGCGGCTGGAGGGGGCGCCGCCGGTGCTCGAGCTGCCCACCGACCGGCCTCACCGCGCCGCCGCCTCCTCGGCCGGAGCGATCGCACCGGTGGCGCTCGACGACCGCACGGCGGCGGAGATCCGGGCCTTCGCCCAGCGCGAGGGGGCGACCTCCTTCATGGCTCTCCTCGCCCTCTTCAATCTGCTGCTGCTGCGCTACACCGAGCAGCGGGACTTCGTGGTCGGGCTGCCGGTCGCCAACCGCAACCGCACCGAGTTCGAGACGGTGATCGGGTGCTTCGCCAGCACCCTGCTGCTGCGGGCCGGCCTCGCGCCCGGGATGAGCTTCCGCGAGCTGCTGGCGCGGGTGCGCGGCGAGGCGCTGGCGGTCTTCGCCCACTCGGACCTGCCGTTCGAGAAGCTGGTGGAGGAGCTGCAGCCCGAGCGCAACCTGGCGCACAACCCGCTGTTCCAGGTGATGTTCGCCCTGCAGACGGGCGGCTCCCGGGGGCTTGAGCTGCCCGGCCTGGCGCTCGCCCCCCTGCGGGTCGAGCGCGGGCTCGCCAAGCTCGACCTCACCCTGGAGTTGATCGACGCTCCCGCCGGCCTCTCCGGCTACTTCGAGTACAGCACGGAGCTGTTCGACGCCGCCACGATCGCCCGCATGGCGGCCCACTTCCGGAACCTCGCCGCGGCCGCCATGGCGGCGCCCGACGCGCCGGTCCTCCGGCTCGCCATGCTCACCCCCCACGAGCGCGACTGCGCCCTGGCCGAATGGAACCCGCGCGCCGAGCCGCTGGCGCCGCCGATCCCGGCGCTGATCGCGGCGCGCGCCCGCCTCGCGCCGGAGGCGCCGGCGGTCTTCTTCGGCGAGGAGACGCTGAGCTACGGCGAGCTCGAGCGGCGGGCCAACCAGCTGGCGCGGCGGCTGCGGCGCCTCGGCGTCGGCCCCGACACGCCGGTGGGCGTCTGCTTCGAGCGCTCCCTCGCCATGCCGGTGGCGCTGCTGGCGGTGCTCAAGGCCGGCGGCGCCTGGGTGCCGCTCGACCCCGCCTATCCCGCCGAGCGGCTCGCCCTGATCATCGCCGACACCCGCATGCCCGTGCTGCTCACCGAGGGGCGGCTGGTGGCGGGCCTGCCCGTCACCGAGGAGGCGGCCGTGGCGGCAGTAGCGGTGGTGGCGGTGGACGCCGAGGAGCGCCGGCTGGCCGAGGAGGATCCCACCGATCCGGAGTGGCCGATCCATCCGGAGAGCCTCGCCTACGTCATCTACACCTCCGGATCGACCGGCAGGCCCAAGGGGGTGGGCGTGCCCCACCGGTCGCTCGCCAACCACGCCACCGCCTGCGCCGAGCACTATGGCCTCGGGCCGCTGGACCGCGTGCTCCAGTTCACCTCGATCAGCTTCGACATCACCTCCGAGGAGATCTTCCCGACCTGGCTGGCCGGCGGCGCGATCGTGCCGCGCCCGCCCGGGCTCTTCCCCTCGTTCGAGGAGCTCGGCCGGATGATCGAGCGCTACGGCATCACCATCGTCAACCTCCCCACGGCCTACTGGAACGAGTGGGTGGGGGAGATGCACCGCTCGGGGACCCAGCCGCCCCCCTCGCTGCGCCTGGTGGCGGTCGGCACCGAGCAGGCGCTGCCGGAGCGGATGGCGGAGTGGCTGGAGCTGGCCGGCGACCGGGTGCGCTTCTGCAACGCCTACGCGTCGACCGAGGCCACGGTCACCGCGCTGATCCACGAGCCGGGACCGGGCTCGCTCGCCCGCGCCCGCGCCGGCCACCGGGTGCCGGTCGGCTTCCCCATCCGCAACTGCCGGGCCTACATCCTGGACGCCAACCTCGAGCCCGTCCCGGTGGGGGTGCCCGGGGACGTCTACATCGGTGGCCCCAACGTCTCGCGCGGCTACCTCGACTGGCCCGAGCGGACGGCCGCCAGCTTCCTGCCCGACCCGTTCGCGGCCGAGGCCGGCTACGGACCGGGGGCCCGCCTCTACCGGCAGGGGGACCGCGGCCGCTACCTGCCCGACGGCCAGATCGAGTGCATGGGGCGCTCGGACGACCTGGTGAAGATCCGCGGCTTCCGCATCGAGCCGGGCGAGATCGAGGCGGTGCTGGCGCGGCATCCGGCGGTCAAGGACTGCGTGGTGCTGGTGCGCGAGGAGGGTCCGGGGGGGCGCCGCCTGGTGGGCTACGCGGCGCCCGTCCCGGGGCAGCCGGCGACGCCGGAGGAGCTGAAGAGCTACCTCAAGGAGACCCTGCCCGAGTACATGGTGCCGGCGGCGCTGGTGATCCTCGAGACCCTGCCGCTGACCCTCAACGGCAAGGTCGACCGGCGGGCGCTGTCGCGCATCGAGCTCCCCGAGGACCTCGACAAGTCGGCGGCCGGCGACCTGCGCTCGCCGGTCGAGGACCTGGTGGCCGGCATCTGGGCCGAGCTGCTGCGGCGCGACTGGGTGGGGCCGCACCAGAACTTCTTCGACCTCGGCGGCCACTCGCTGCTCGCCACCCAGGTGATCTCGCGCATCCGCGAGGCGCTCGGCGTCGAGCTGCCGCTGCGCACCCTGTTCGAGCGGCCGACGGTCGGCGGCCTCGCCGCGGCGGTGGAGGCCGCGCGGCGGGCCGAGGAGGGGCTGGTCGCCCCGCCCGTGCTGCCGGCGCCGCGCGACCGGCCGCTGGTCTGCTCGTTCTCCCAGCAGCGGCTCTGGGTGCTCGACAAGCTGCTGCCGGGGAGCCCCGCCTACAACATCCCGGTGGCGGTGCGCTTCGCGGGGCCGGTGGACTTGGGGTTCCTGGCGCGGGCGCTCGACGGGCTGGTCCGCCGTCACGAGTCGCTGCGCACCACCTTCGCCCCCGGCGCCGACGGCCAGCCGGTGCAGGTGGTGGCCCCGCCGGGGCCGCTCCCGATGCCTCCCATCGTGGATCTGCGCGGGCTTGGCGCGGAGCTCCGGGAGCCCGAGGCCCTGGACGCCCTGGTCGGCGAGTCGGTGATGCCGTTCGACCTCGACCGCGGCCCGCTGCTGCGCCTCTATCTCTTCCGGCTGGCGGACGAGGACCTGCTGCTCCATTTCACCCTCCACCACATCGTCTCGGACGGCGCCTCGATCAGCCTGTTCATCCGCGAGCTGATCACCCTCTACGCCGCCGTGGCGCGGGGAGCGGCGCCGGCCCTCCCCGAGCTGCCGGTGCAGTACGCCGACTTCGCCGCCTGGCAGCGCGGCTGGCTGCAGGGGGAGGTGCTGGAGCGCCAGCTCGCCTACTGGCGGGAGCGGCTCGCCGGGGCTCCCGCCGCCATTTCGCTCCCCGCCGACCGGCCGCGGCCGGCGGTGCAGACGTCGAACGGCGCCCGCCACTACCTCCACCTGCCCGCCGGGCTGGTGCGGCGGCTGGAGACGCTGGGCCGGCGCGAGCGGAGCACCCTGTTCATGACCCTGCAGGCGGCCTTCAACGTCCTGCTGGGGCGCTGGTCCGCGCAGGAGGACGTGCTGGTGGGCTGGCCCATCGCCGGGCGCAACCGGGGGGAGCTGGAGGGGATGATCGGCTTCCTCGCCAACATCCTGGTGCTGCGCACCGACCTCGCGGGCGAGCCGAGCTTCCGCGAGCTGCTCGCCCGGGTGCGCGAGGCGGCGCTCGGCGCCTACGGGCACCAGGACCTGCCGTTCGAGCAGCTGGTCGAGGAGCTGCGGCCCGAGCGCCACCTCTCCCACAACCCGCTGTTCCAGGTCTTCTTCGTGCTCCACCACGCCACCGGCGGCGGCGCCTCGCTGCCGGGGATCGCGGTGAGCGTGCCGGGGATCGACAACCGGACGTCGCGCGGCGACCTGCTGGTCTCGCTCTCGGAGACCCGCGACGGCCTGGCCGGTTTCTTCGAGTACAACACCGACCTCTTCGACGCCGCTACCATGGAGCGGATGGCGCGGCACTTCGCGGCCCTGCTCGAGGGCGCGGCGGACGCGCCGGAGGCGGCGGCCGGCGCCCTGCCGATGCTCGCCGGCGACGAGCTGCGGCAGATCGTCGAGGGGTGGAACGACACCGCCGCGGCCTTCCCGGCGGACCTCGGGGTGCACCAGCTCTTCGAGGCCCGGGCGGCGGCGGACCCGGGCGCCGTCGCCCTGCTGTTCGACGGCGGCGGCGAAGGAAGGGAGGAGCCCGAGGCCTGGACCTACGGCGAGCTCAACGCCGAGGCCAACCGCCTGGCCCGCCACCTGCGCGGGCGGGGCGTGGGGCCGGAGTCGCTGGTCGGCCTGTGCGTCGAGCGCACGCCGGCGATGGTGGTTGCGCTGCTCGCCATCCTCAAGGCCGGCGGCGCCTACGTGCCGCTCGATCCCACCTATCCGGCGGAGCGGCTCGCCTACGTGCTCGCGGACAGCGGGGCGAAGGTGCTGATCACCCACCCCGACCTGCGCTACATCTTCCCAGAGGATGGCCCGGAGGACGGTCCGGACGGCGGCCGCGAGGTGATCGAGCTCGACCCGGTCTCCGGCGCGCCCGCCGAGTGGAGCGGCGAGAGCCCGGAGGACCTGCCGCCGCTCGCCGGCCCGGAGAACCTCGCCTACGTGATCTACACCTCGGGCTCGACCGGGCGCCCCAAGGGGGTCGAGGTGCGCCACCGCGGGGTGGTCAACTTCCTCGCCACCATGGCGCGGCGGCCGGGGCTCGCCGCCGCGGACATCCTGCTGGCGGTCACCACCATCTCGTTCGACATCGCCGGGCTCGAGCTCTACCTGCCGCTGGCGGCCGGCGCGCGGGTGGTGCTGGCGAGCCGCGACACGGCGGCGGACGGGGCGCTCCTCGCCGCCGCCATCGGCCGCCACGGGATCACCGCCATGCAGGCCACCCCGGCGACCTGGCGGCTGCTGCTCGCCGCCGGCTGGCCGGGGAGCCCGGGGCTCAAGGTGCTCTGCGGCGGCGAGGCCCTGCCGCGCGAGCTCGCCGTCCAGCTGCTCGACCGGGTGGGGGAGCTGTGGAACGTCTACGGCCCCACCGAGACGACCATCTGGTCGACGGTCGACCGGGTGCTGCCGGGCGAGCTCCAGGAGGGGGCGGCGCCGATCGGGCGGCCGATCGCCAACACCTCGACGCTGATCCTCGACCGCGGGCTGAGGCCGGTGCCGGCGGGGCCGGCGGGGGAGCTGTACATCGGCGGCGCCGGGGTCGCCCGCGGCTACCACGGCCGGCCGGAGCTCACCGCCGAGCGGTTCATCCCCGACCCCTGGGGGAGCGAGCCCGGCGCCCGCCTCTACCGCACAGGCGACGTGGCGCGCTACCTCCCCTCGGGGCGCATCGCCTATCTCGGCCGCGCCGACCACCAGGTCAAGGTCCGCGGCTTCCGCATCGAGCCGGGGGAGATCGAGGCCGCGCTGGCCCGCCACCCGGCGGTGCGGCAGGCGGTGGTGCTGGCGCGCGAGGACACGCCGGGCGATCCGCGCCTGGTGGCGTACTTCGTCCTTGCCGAGGGGCAGGCGGCGAGCGTCGGCAACCTGCGGGCGGCGCTGCGCGAGGAGCTGCCGGACTACATGATCCCGTCGCTCTTCGTCCCGCTCGCGGCCCTGCCGCTCACTCCCAACGGCAAGGTGGACCGCAAGGCCCTGCCCGCCACGAACGGTCCGCGGCTGGAGACCGGCCGCGAGCACGTGCCGCCCGAGGGGCCGGTCCAGGAGCGGCTGGCCGCGATCTGGTCCGAGGTGCTGCGGCTCGAGCGCGTCGGGGCCACGGACAACTTCTTCGAGCTGGGAGGGCACTCGCTGATGGCGATGCAGGTGCTCGCCCGAGTGCAGGAGGCCTTCGGCATCGAGTTGCCGCTGCGCACCATGTTCGACAATCCGACGGTGGCGGCGCTGGCCGAAGCCATCATTCAGAAAGAGCTGGCGAGGGCGGACGACGACCTGCTGGCCAAGCTGCTCGCGGAGCTCGAGGGAGAGCCGGCGGGAGAGCATCACTGAGCGCCCGGAGCGCCCGCGCCTGACGCGGATTTCAAGGAGATCGAGATGGACGAGAGCACGATCGCGAAGCGCATCGCCGAGCTGCCGCTCGAAAAGCGGGCGCTGTTGTTTCAGCAGCTCCAGAAGCAGAAGGAGCGCGAGCCGGCCGCCGGGGAGGCGCCGCGGCTGACCCGGCAGAGCCGGGCGGCGGGGATCTTCCCCCTCTCCTTTGCCCAGCAGCGGCTCTGGTTCCTCCACCACTACGAGCCCGAGAGCCCGGAGTACAACATCCCGCAGGCGTTCCGCATCGCCGGCGAGCTCGATCCCGAGATCCTGCGCCGGGCGCTGTCGGAGATCGTCGCCCGGCACGAGGCGCTGCGCACCACCTTCCGCTCGGTCGAGGGCGAACCGGCGCAGGTCATCGCGGAGCCGGTGGAGCTCGAGATGCCGATCTTCGATCTCTCCACCCGTTCGCCCGCGGAGGCCTGGAAGGGAGCGTGGGCGCTCGCCAGCGAGGACGCCCGCCAGCCGTTCGACCTCACCCGGGGGCCGCTGCTGCGGGCCAAGCTCTTCCGTCTCGCCGCCGACGAGCACCTGCTCTACTACAACGTCCATCACATCTCCTACGACGGCTGGTCGATGGGGATCTTCGGCAGCGAGCTCGCGCCGCTCTACGACGCTTTCGCCGCGGGCGAGCCCTCGCCGTTGCCGGAGCTGCCGGTGCAGTACCTCGACTACGCTCTCTGGCAGCGCGAGTGGCTGCAGGGGGAGGTCCTCGAGCGGCAGGTCGGCTACTGGAAGCGCCAGCTCGCCGGCGTGCCGCCGCTCGAGCTGCCGACCGACCGGCCGCGGCCGGCGGTGCGCACCCACAACGGCGCGGCCCTGCCGCTCTCCCTCGACCGGCAGCTCGCCGACGACCTCAAGAGCGTCGGCCAGAAGGAGGGCTCGACCCTGTTCATCGTGCTGATGGCGGCCTTCAAGGCGCTGCTCCATCACCACACCACGCAAGAGGACATCTCGGTCGGCACCCTGCTCGCCAACCGCCAGCTGCCCGAGATCGAGCGGCTGATCGGCTTTTTCGCCAACACCCTGGTGATGCGCACCGATCTCTCCGGGGACCCCACCTTCCGCGAGCTGCTGCGCCGCGAGCGCGATACGGCGCTCGACGCCTACGCCCACCAGGACCTGCCGTTCGAGAAGCTGGTGGTCGAGCTGAACCCGGTCCGCGACCTGGCGCGGACGCCGCTGTTCCAGGTCATGCTGATCCTGCTCAACGCCCCCGGCGAGCCGCTCAAGCTGCCCGGCCTCTCCCTCGGCCCGGTGCCGGTCGACAGCCGCACCTCGAAGCTCGAGCTGACGCTCTACGTGACCGAGGGGCCCGAGGGGCTCGACAGCTACCTGGAGTACAACTCCGACCTGTTCACGCCGGCGAGCATCGGCCGTCTGCTCGGCCACTTCCGGCACCTGCTGGAGGCGGTGACCGCCGACCCCGACCTGCGCCTGTCCGACCTGCCGCTGCTCTCCGACGCCGAGCGCAGCGAGATGCTCACCACCTGGAACGCCACCCGCGTCGAGCACCCGCCCTCCACCCTGCACAGCCTGATCGAGGCCCAGGTGGCCGCCCGCCCCGACGCCGTGGCCGTGGAGCTCGACCGCGAGCGCCTCACCTACCGCGAGCTCGACGAGCGCGCCAACCGCCTGGCCCACCACCTGCGCGGGCTGGGGGTGGGGCCGGAGGTGCTGGTCGGCGTCTCGATGGAGCGCTCGATCGAGATGCTGGTGGGCGTGCTCGGCGTGCTCAAGGCGGGCGGCGCCTACGTGCCGCTCGATCCGGAGTACCCCAAGGAGCGGCTGGCCTACATGCTGGAGGACTCCCGCGTGCCGGTGCTGCTCACCCAGGAGCGGCTGATCGACAAGCTCCCCGCGAGCGGCGCGCGCATCGTGGCGGTCGACCGCGACGCGGCGGCGATCGCCGCATTCCCCACGACATTGCCCGCGGCGGCTCCGGAAGGCGGCGCCTCGCCCGAGAACCTGGCCTACGTGATCTACACCTCCGGCTCGACCGGCCGGCCCAAGGGGGTGCAGATCGCCCACGCCGCGGTGGTCAACTTCATGCTCTCGATGCAGAAGCGGCCGGGCCTCGCGAGCGACGACACGCTGCTCGCGGTCACCACCCTCTCCTTCGACATCGCCGGGCTCGAGCTCTACCTGCCGCTGATCGCGGGGGCGCGCCTGATCCTCGTCTCGCGCGACGTCGCCTCGGCCGGCGAGCAGCTCGCCGAGGTGATCACCCGCTCCGGGGTCACCGCCATGCAGGCGACGCCGGCCACTTGGCGCCTGCTCCTCGGCGCCGGCTGGCAGGGGAGCCGCGGGCTCAAGATCCTCTGCGGCGGCGAGGCGCTGCCGCGCGACCTCGCCAACCAGATCCTCGACGTGGCGGGCTCGCTGTGGAACGTCTACGGGCCGACCGAGGCCACCATCTGGTCGACCCTCGAGCCGGTCGTCGAGCGGGAGGGCTCGATCCCGATCGGCCGGCCGCTCGACAACACCGAGATCTTCCTGCTGACCCGCCGGCTGAACCCGGTGCCGGTGGGGGTGCCCGGCGAGCTGCTGATCGGCGGCGCGGGCCTCTCGCGCGGCTACCGCGGCCGGCCGGACCTGACGGCGGAGAAGTTCATCCCGCATCCGTTCGCCGCCGAGGCGGGGGAGCGGCTGTACCGCACGGGCGACCTCGCCCGCCACCTGCCGGACGGCCGGATCGAGTTCCTGGGCCGCATCGACCACCAGGTGAAGGTGCGCGGGTTCCGCATCGAGCTGGGGGACATCGAGGCGGCGTTCGACGAGCATCCCGGCATCGCCCAGGCGGTGGTGGTGGCGCGCGAGGACACGCCGGGGAACAAGCGGCTGGCCGCCTACCTGGTGACCGCGGCCGGTCTCGCCGACGACAAGAAGCCGACGGTCACCGAGCTGCGCGCCTTCCTCAAGGAGAAGCTGCCCGAGTACATGGTGCCGGCCCTCTTCACCTTCCTGCCGGAGCTGCCGCTCACCCCCAACGGCAAGGTGGACCGCCGCTCCCTGCCCGAGCCCGACAAGGCGGCCGCGGCCAAGGAGTACGTGGCTCCCCGCGACGACAAGGAGGCCGCCTTCGCCGAGATCTGGGCCGCCGTGCTCGGGCTCGAGCGGGTGGGCATCAACGACGACTTCTTCGAGATCGGCGGCGACTCGCTGCTGGTCATCCGCGTGGTCACCAAGGCCAACAAGGCGGGGCTGGGGATCACCACCAAGCAGCTCTTCCAGAACCGCACGGTCGCCGACCTGGCGAAGGTGGCGGGCACCACGCAGATCGTCGCCGAGCAGGGACCGGTCACCGGCCCGCTGCCGTTCACCCCGGCCCAGCTCCACTTCCTGGAGCTGGGGCACGTCAACCCGAGCTTCCACAGCATCGGCACGCTGCTCGAGCCGCGCCAGCCGCTGCCGCACGCCGCCCCGGTGTACATCGCGAGGGCGCTCGATCACGTCCTCGAGCGCCACGACAGTCTGCGGGTGCGGATGATCGAGGAGGAGGGCGGTCCGCGCCTGGTGATCGACCCGCCGGGGGCGCCGGCCAACTTCCTGCGCGTCGACCTCACCGGCGTGTCCGCGGACGAGCGGATGCTGGTCTTCACGCGCGCCGTGCGCCTGCTGGTCACCACCTTCGATCTCGCCCGCGGGCCGCTCCTCCAGGGCATGCTGGTCGACCTCGAGCCGGGCGAGCAGGCGCTGTTCCTCACCGCCCACTTCATGGCGGCCGACGTCGGCTCGTGGCAGATCCTGCTCGACGACTTCGACGTCGCCTACCGCCAGCTCGCGGCCGCCGAGCCGGTGACCTCGCAGCCCAAGACCACCGCGGCCCGGCAGTGGGCCGAGCGGCTGCAGAGCCGCGCCCTGCCCGGCGGCATGCCGCCGGAGGAGCGCGACTTCTGGCTCGCCCAGGCGCCCGACAACCCGCCGCGCTACCCGATGGACCACGAGACGGGGCCCAACAACTGGATCCAGGCGGCGGTCGAGCCCGTGCAGTTCGAGCTCGACGAGAGCAAGATCCTGCTCCAGCAGGTGCCGCGGGCCTACGGGGTGCAGATCGACGCCATCCTGCTGACCGCCATCCTCTCCGGCTTCGAGCGCTGGATCGGCTCGCGCTCGCTGCCGATCCTGCTGCTCGGGCACGGCCGCGAGGCGCTCTACGACGACATGGACCTGACCCGCACGATCGGCTGGTTCAACACCATCTATCCGGTGTTCCTCGACATGGGCCGCAACCCCGACCTGATCGAGAGCGCCAAGGCGCTCAACAAGCAGCTCCGCGCCGTCCCCAACGGCGGCACCGGGTACGGTATCCTGCGCTACCTCGGCCGGGAGTCCGAGGTCCAGCGGCACCTGCAGACCGTGCTGCAGCCGCAGGTCTTCTTCAACTACATGGGCCCGGACAACTCCAAGGAGCTGGTGCAGTTCAAGAAGCTGCAGAACTATGGCGGCTACATGCTCGACCGCAACACCCAGCGGATGTGCCCGATCACCCTCGGCGGCTATATCATCGAGGACAAGCTCCTGATCAAGTGGGAGTACAACCTGAACCTCCACAAGCCCGAGACCATCCGGACCGCGGCGGCGCGCTGCGGCGAGGTCTTGCGCTGGTTCGTCAACGACTACCGCAACCGCGGCAAGGCCTAGGGGACAAGATGTCTGAGCAAGCGTCTGAGCAAGTGGAAAGCAACGGCGGCATGAAAATCTTCGGCGCCATCTGGATCGGGCAGCTGATCTCGGCGCTGGGCTCGGGCCTGACCGGCTTCGCCCTGTCGATCTGGGTGCTGCAGCGCACGCACTCGGTGACCCAGTTCACCCTGGTCATCGTCCTCACCGGCCTGCCCGGCATCCTGGTCGGCCCCTTCGCGGGGGCCCTCGTCGACCGCTGGGACCGGCGCTGGGTGCTCTTCGGGTGCAACCTCGTCCCGGCGGTCGGCGTGGCCACCCTCGCCTACCTGCTGTGGACGAACCAGCTCCACATCTGGCACATCTACGTGGTCACGGTGGTCAACGCGATCACCGGCACCTTCCAGTGGCCGGCCTACATCTCGGCGATCACCATGCTGGTCGACCGCAAGCACTTCGGGCGGGTCAACGGCATGCTGGAGTTCGGGCAGGCGGGCTCGAGCATCGCGGCGCCGGCCCTCGCCGGCATCCTGCTGCTGGTGTTCAAGATCTGGGACATCCTGCTGATCGACTTCGTCACCTTCCTGTTCGCCGCCATCGTGCTGCTCTTCGTCAAGATCCCGCGGCCGCCGGAGAGCGCCGAGTCGCGCGCCGCCAAGGGCTCGATCTGGAAGGAGGCCGCCTACGGCTGGACCTACATCCGCGCGCGGCCCGGCCTGTTCAACCTGCTCCTCTTCTTCGCCGCCACCAACCTGGTGGGCGCCGTCTGCGGCGTCGCCGTGCTGCCGATGGTGCTCGGGTTCTCCACCCAGGCGGGGGTGGGCACGATCATGTCGATGGTGGGCGTCGGCATGCTGATCGGCGGCGCGATCATGACCGCGACCGGCGGGCCCAAGCCGCGCGTCTACGGCGTGCTCGGGCAGGGGTTGCTGATGACCATCTGCTTCGTCCTCATCGGCCTCAAGCCCTCGCTGCCGCTGGTCGGCCTCGGCGTCCTGCTCTGGTACGTCGGCCTGCCGATCATGAACAGCTCGAGCCAGGCGATCTGGCAGAGCAAGGTGGCCCCCGACCTCCAGGGGCGGGTGTTCGCCGTCCGCCGCATGATCGCGCAGTTCACGGTGCCGATCGGCGACTTCAGCGCCGGCCCGCTGGCCGACAAGGTGTTCAACCCGATGCTGATGCCGGGCGGCGCCCTGGCCGCCACCGCCGGCAAGGTGATCGGCGTCGGCCCGGGCCGCGGCATCGCCTTCATGTTCATGGTGGGCGCCATCCTGCCCGCCATCTGCGCCGTGGTGGGGTTCCTGAACCCGCGGCTGCGCAACGTCGAGACCGAGCTGCCGGACTTCGTCCGCCAGCCGCCGCCGCCGCCCGAAGAGGAGCCGGCGACCGGGGCGGCCGCCACCGGGGAAGCTGCCGCCGAGGCCTGAAAGCCGGCGGCGGCTCTTTCCCTCGCTCTTTCGTCTTCCGCAGCAGCCCTGATAGGAGAGGTCCGGATGAATTCGAAGCCCCGTCGCGACCGGTTTCCGGCCCTGAGATGGCTGGCCATGCTTCCGCTGCTGGGACTGCCGGCGCTCGCCGCCGCCCAGCCGCCGCCCGCCGTCCAGCAGCCGCAGCCCGGCTCCCCGGAGAAGCCGGCCCCGCCGCAGCCCGGGGCCGGGCTGCGCCTGTTCCAGGTCACCCGGGCGGCGACGCCGATCAAGGTCGACGGCGTGCTCGACGAGGACGCCTGGAAGACCGCCACGGTGATCGATCTGCCCTATGAGTGGTTCCCCGGCAACAACACGACGCCGCCGGTCAAGACCGAGGCCCTGGTCACCTATGACGGCGAGAACCTCTACGTCGCCTTCCGCTGCCAGGACCCGAACCCGAAGGAGATCCGCGCCCACCTGATGGACCGCGACGCTGCCGCCGCGTTCGTCCAGGACGACCACGTCGGGTTCAACCTCGACACCTTCAACGACAAGGGGCGCGCCTTCCAGTTCCGTCTCAACCCCCTGGGGGTGCAGGTGGACGGCGTGTTCAGCGAGACCAACTCGGCGGAGGACTTCTCCTGGGACGCGATCTGGAGCGCCGCCGGCCGCATCAACGCCGACGGCTGGGTGGCCGAGTTCGCCATCCCCTTCCGCCAGCTCCGCTTCCCCCGCACCTCGGCCCCCCAGACCTGGGGGATCGAGATGTTCCGCAGCTATCCGCGCAACGTCCGCCACCGCATCTCCTCGCGGCTGACCGACCGCGCCAAGGACTGCATCCTCTGCCAGGAGAACAAGGTTACCGGCTTCCAGGGGATCGCGCCCGGGCGCAACCTGGAGCTCGATCCGACGCTGACCGGGCTGCGCAGCGACACCCTCGACTCCTTCCCCAACGGCCATCTCCAGAAGGACAAGTCGAAGGTCGATCCGGGGCTCACCGCCCGCTGGGGGGTCACCCCCAACGTCACCCTGGAGGCGGCGGTCAACCCCGACTTCTCGCAGGTCGAGGCGGACGTCGCGCAGCTCGCGATCAACACCCGCTTCGCCCTATTCTTCCCCGAGAAGCGCCCCTTCTTCCTCGAGGGGGCCGACCTCTTCCTCACCCCTCTCCAGGCGGTCTTCACCCGCACGGTGGCCGATCCGGACTGGGGGGTGAAGATCAACGCCAAGGAGGGGAAGAACGCCCTCGGCCTGTTCGTCGCCGAGGACAACCTCAACAACCTGATCATCCCGTCGAACCAGGGCTCGGGCTTCGCCTTCCTCAACGACAAGGTCACCAGCGGCGTGGTGCGCTACCGCCGCGACATCGGCGAGCGCTCCACCCTGGGCGTGCTCTACACCGACCGCGAGGGAGGGCAGAGCGACGGGTACCACAACCGGGTCGGCGGCCTGGACGGCTTCTTCCGCTTCACCCCGTCGGACACCATCCGCGTCCAGTACCTGTCCTCCGACACCCAGTACCCGCTGGCGATCGCGCAGGACAACAACCAGCCCCTCGGCTCCTTCCGGGACGACGCCTATCACGCCCAGTACGACCACTTCGCCCGCAGCTGGAAGGGGTTCCTCTCCTACGAGGACCTCGGCCCCCGGTTCCGCGCCGACAGCGGCTTCATGCCGCGGGTCGACACCAAGACCGCGGAGGGGCAGTACGAGCGCCTGTTCTACGGCGACCGCAACTCCTGGTACGCGCAGGCGAGCGCCGGCTTCCACGCCCTGCACACCGAGGACCACGCCGGCATCCTCACCGACCAGACCCTGGAGGTGTTCGGCACCTATCAGGGGCCGCTGCAGACGGCGCTCGAGGCGCACGTCTACCGCAACCGCACCTTCTACAACGGCATCACCTTCGACCTCAACCAGCAGGTCGTCAACTTCTCGGTCTATCCCACGGGCGGGCTCAAGCTCAGCCTCGGCTCGCAGTTCGGGGACGACATCGACCTCGACAACACCCGGCCGGCGCGGTCGGTGATCCTGATCCCGTCGGCGCAGATCCGCCTCGGGCCGCACCTCAGCGTCAACGCCTCCTACGAGGACGAGCGGCTGCGCGTCGCCGGCGGCGAGCTGTTCGATGCCCAGCTCGCGCAGGCGCGCTTCATCTACCAGTTCAACGTCCGCAGCTTCGTGCGCGCCATCCTCCAGTACCAGGACATCTCGCGCGATCCCGCCCTCTACGACTTCCCCGTAGGCAGCCGCAGCCGCAACCTGTTCGGCCAGTTCCTCTTCTCCTACAAGATCAACCCGCAGACGGTGCTGTTCACCGGCTACACCAACACCCGCCTCGGCCGGTTCGGCATCCCGCTGACGCAGACCGACCGCTCGTTCTTCCTCAAGCTCGGCTATGCGCTGCTGTACTAGGCCGGGTTGAGGAGCTGATGGAACCGATATCGCAGGCAGCGCGAGCGGCGCGGATCGTGGAAGTGCTCGCCGGGCACCCGGCGGTCCGCCGGGCGGCGGTCCTGGCGGAGGGGGAGCGCTGGGTGGCCTACGTGGTGCCGGACGCCGCGGGGGAGTCCGGCCACCTGGCGCAGTGGCGGGCGCTGTGGAGCGACACCTATGGCCGCTCGACGGTTGAAGACCCGGCGCTCAACCTGGCCGGCTGGGTGAGCAGCTACACCGGCATGCCGGTCCCCGAGCGGGAGATGCGCGAGTGGATCGACCGCACGGTGGACAGGATCCTGGCGCTCGAGCCGAAGCGGGTGCTGGAGATCGGCTGCGGCATGGGGCTCCTGCTGCTGCGCGTCGCCCCCGCCTGCGCCCAGTACCTCGGGGTCGACTTCTCGGCGGCGGCCCTGGGCCACGTCCGCCGCGCCGCCGCCGAGCGCGGGCTGGCGCAGGTCGAGCTCCTGGAGCGGCCGGCCGACGACCTGCGGGAGGTGCCGGAGGGGAGGTTCGACCTGGTGATCCTCAACTCGGTCGCGCAGTACTTCCCCGGTCTCGGCTATCTGCGCCGCGTCCTCGCCGGAGCGGTGGCGGCGGCCGCACCCGGCGCCCGGATCTTCCTCGGCGACCTGCGCAGCCTCCCCCTGCTCGCCGCCTTCCATACCTCGGTCCAGCTCCAGCAGGCCGACGCCGGAATCCCCCTCGCCGAGCTGCGGGAGCGGGTGGAGAGCCGGCTCGCCCAGGAGGGGGAGCTGGTGATCGATCCCGCCTTCTTCCCGGCCCTCCGGGGATCGCTGCCGCGCGTCGCCGGGGTCAGGATCGAGCTGCGGCGCGGCCGGGCGCGCAACGAGATGACCCGCTTCCGCTACGACGTAACCCTGTATCTCGACCGGCCGGGTCCGGCGGGCGGGGAGCCCGAGCGCCGGCTCGCCTGGGGGGAGGCCGGCTCCGCTCCGGTGACTCCAGCCGCCCTGCGCCGCCTGCTGGCGGAGACCTCGCCCCCCTCCCTCGGCGTGCGCGGGGTGCCCAACGCCCGCGTCGCCGCCGACGCCCGCGCCGCCGTGCTGCTGCGCGAGGGTGGAGTGCGCGACGGTGGAGAAGGGCTGGCGACCGCCGGCGACCTCCAGGCGGCGCTGCGGCGGGAGCGCCCGCCGGGGATCGAGCCGGAGGACTTCTGGGCCCTCGGCCGCGACCTGCCCTACCGGATCGAGATCCGCTGGTCCCGGGACCGGGAGGACGGCGCCTACGACGTGGTGCTCCGCCATCGCGATTACCTGGCGGAAGACCTCGCGGCCGAGACGGCCGGGGAGGAGACGCCCGGGACGGCGGCTCGCCCGCTCACCAACAGCCCCCTGCGCGAGCAGATCGAGGGCCGGCTCGCCGCGAAGCTCCGGCGCTACCTGGAGGAGCGGCTGCCCGGCGGCCCGATCCCGGAGAGCTTCGTGGTGGTGGACGAGCTGCCGGGCGGGGAATCGTGACCGCGATCCTGGCCGACCTCGAAGCCTGGTTCAAGACGCCGGACGTGGAGGCCCGGGAGCGGCTCGCCGCGCGCGTCGAGGCCCATCCCGACTTCCGGCGGGAGAGCCTGAGCGGCTGGCTCCACCGGCTCGACCTCTTCCGCAAGGTCCGCCCGGGGCGCCTGGAGATCCGCGTGCCCGTCGGCTGCGGGCACGAGCGCCTGGTGACCCTGCGCATCCCGCGCGGCTACCTGCCGGGGCGGCCCTGGCCGCTCCTCTACGCCCTCCATTCGAGCGGCGGCAACGGCCGGGCGTTCACCGGCTACGTCGAGAAGCTGCTGGGCCCGCGGATCGAGGAGTTCATCGTCGCCGCGCCCACCGCCTACCGGCAGACCAGCCTCGACGCGCCGCCGCCGTTCACCGTCGACCACCTGGCCATGCTGCGCGCCGTGCGCCGGACGGTGCACGTCGACAGCGACCGGGTCTACGCCCTCGGCACCTCGCTGGGGGGATACGCCTCCTGGGCGATCGCCTGCCTGCACGCGGACCAGCTCGCCGGCGCGGTGCCGATCTCGAGCTGCTTCAGCATTCCGCCCGGGGAGGACGGCCTGTGGAAGACGGTCCTGCCGAACTTCTCCCACCTGCCGGTGCTCAACGTCTGGGGGGCGAACGACACCCTGACCGTCCTCGGCGTCCGCAAGCGCTCGCCGATGGGCGGCATCGCCAGGCTCAACGACCTCCTCGTGCGCGAGAGCAAGGGGCTGACCCCGACGGTGCAGAACGTCTGCATCCCCGGCCGCGGGCACGGCGGGGTGCAGCCGCCGCGCGGCCCGTTCTTCGACCTGCTCTCCCGGCGCCGCGAGCACTACCCGCGGCAGGTCGATCACACCTTCCGCCACCTCCACCAGGGCCATTCCTACTGGCTGGAGGCCCACCGCTGGGAGGGGGAGCACTGGGGGGCCGAGAACCCGCCCTATCAGCGCCGCCCCCGCGAGAGCGAGGATCAGGCCTTCGGCCGCGCGGTCCGCGAGCTGCTCGGCAACCTGCGCGGCCGGGCGGAGGGGCAGACCCTGCGAGTCGACCGGCGCCACGTGGACGACCTCACCGTCTGGCTGGGGGAGGGGATGATCGACTGGAGCCAGCCGGTCACCGTGACCGCCGGCGGGCGCGAGGTGTTCGCGGACCGGGTGAAGCCCGATCTCGGCGTCTGCCTGGCGGAAGCGGAGCGCACCGGCGACTTCGACCGCCTGCGCTGGGCGGGAGTGCGGATCGGCCCGGACCTGCGCGCCGAGCCGGTCACCGCGCGCACGGAGTTTCCCCTCCTGGCGGCGGATTGAGCTTCGTCGCGGGCGGCTCGCCGGCAGGGACGGCGCGGGAGGCGCGCGGTCCGGAGTGGAGAGGGACGGCGACGGCGAGAAGTGCGCTTTGCTACACTGCTCGCAGACGTATGGCCATGAACAGGAAAAGACCCCCACCGGAGCGCTCCCCGGCCGAGACCGCCGGGGCGCGGTCCCCCGCCCCGCCGGACGGAGTGGCGGAGCTGGCGGGCGACCCTCCGCGGAGCTCCTTTCCGATCGTCGGCATCGGCGCCTCCGCCGGCGGCCTCGAGGCCTTCCGTCAGTTGCTGCAGGGCCTGCCCGCGGACACCGGCGCCGCCTTCGTGCTCGTACAGCACCTGTCCCCCACGCACACGAGCATCCTGCCCGCCCTCCTCGCCCGCTCGACCGCGATGCCGGTGGGCGAGGCGGTGGACGTCGAGCGGATCGAGCCCGATCACGTCTACGTGATCCCGTCCAACATGGACCTGGCGATCACGGACGGGCACCTGAAGCTCCTGCCGCGAACGACGCCCCCGGAAAGCCACATGCCGATCGACCTCTTCTTCCGAACGCTGGCGGAGGTCCGCGGCAGCCAGGCGATCGGCGTGGTGCTTTCGGGGACCGCCTCCGACGGTACCCTGGGACTCAAGGCGATCAAGGCCGCCGGCGGCATCTGCCTGGCGCAGGACCCCCGGTCCGCCGGCTTCGACGGCATGCCGCGCAGCGCCATCGCGGGGGGCTGCGTCGATGCCGTCCTGCCTCCCGACGGCCTCGCCCGGGAGATCGCGCGGCTGGCCGGCGACGCCTACCTCCGGGAGCCCGGCGGCGCTTCGGCCCACGAGTCGACGCACGCGGCGCTGCTCGACGGGGAGAGAGCCGCTCTCGAAACGATCTTCACGGTGCTGCGGAAGGCCACGGGCAAGGACCTCACCGACTACAAGAAGCCGACGCTGTTGCGCCGCATCCGGCGGCGCATGGCGCTCGGCCAGGTCGAAGGGCTCGCGGACTACGCTCGACACCTCGAGAGCCACCCGGCCGAGGTCCAGAGCCTGTACCAGGACCTGCTGATCAACGTCACCTCCTTCTTCCGCGACCCGGCGGTCTTCGCGGCCTTGCGGCGGGACGTGTTCCCGCGGCTGCTGCAAGGCCGCCCCGCCGCCGGCGCGCCGGTCCGGATCTGGGTGCCGGGCTGCTCGACGGGCGAGGAGGTGTACTCGATCGCCATCTGCCTGCTGGAGAGCCTCGGCGATCTCGCGCTCCACCCGGCCATCCAGATCTTCGGCACCGACATCCGCGACGGCGCCGTGGACAAGGCGCGGGCCGGGATCTACCTGGAGAACATCGCCTCCGACGTCTCGCCCGAGCGGCTGGAGCGCTTCTTCGTCAAGCTGGAGGGTGCCTTCCAGGTCGGCAAGGCCGTCCGCGACCTGTGCTGCTTCGCCCGCCACGACCTGATCCGGGACCCGCCCTTTTCCCATCTCGACCTCATCAGCTGCCGCAACGTCCTGATCTATCTCGAGCCCGGCGTGCAGCGGCGGGTGATGGGCAGTTTCCGCTATGCCTTGAAGCCCACGGGAGTCCTCGTCCTGGGACACTCGGAGACGATCATCGCGTCGTCCGACCTGTTCGTGGCGGCGGACCGGGAGCACAGGGTCTTCGCGCCGCTCGAGAAGGCGGCCCATGCCGGCCTCGGCCCCGGCGCGGGCGCCCACAAGGGAAAGGCCGTCTTCGGTGCGCGGGCCGGCGTCGCGGTCCGCGACGCCGGGGACCGTGGCGAGGCGCAGCGGGAGGCCGACCGCATCCTCCTCAGCCGGTACGTCCCGGCGGGAGTCCTCGTCGACGACAACCTGGAGATCCTGCAATTCCGCGGCGACACGCACCTCTACGTCGAGCACGGGTCCGGCGACGCGAGCCTCAGCCTCCCCCGGATGATCCAGAAGGGGCTGCTGGCCGGGCTGCGCGAGCTGATTCAGGAGGCCAGGGTCAGCCACGCGACCGTCCGCCGGCAGGGTCTCACGTTCCGTCACCGGGAGCGTTTCCTCAGCGTCGACATGGAGGCCGTTCCGGTCCAGGCGCGCGCCGCCGGAAAGCTCTGCTTCCTCGTCCTCTTCGTGGAAACCCCGGCGGCAAGCCCCCAGCCGGAAGCCGCGCAGCCCCCGCCGAGCCTGCCCCGGCGCGAGGCGGACCGTCAGATCGCCCATCTGGAGCAGGAGCTGGCGACGACCCAGCAATATCTCCAGGCCGTCATCGAGGACCAGAGCGCCGACAACGAAGAGCTGCAGGCGGCCAACGAGGAGGTCCTCTCCAGCAACGAAGAGCTGCAGAGCCTCAACGAGGAGCTGGAGACCGCGAAAGAGGAGCTCCAGTCGGGCAATGAAGAGCTGAGCACCCTGAACGAAGAGCTGCAGAACCGCAACCTGGAGCTGGGCCAGCTCGGCGACGACCTGGTCAACCTCTTCTCCGGTCTCCATATCCCGGTGGTCCTGCTGAGCCCGGACCTGCGCCTGCGCCGCTTCACCCCCGCCGCGGCGCGGCTGATGAACCTCCTCCCCACCGACGTCAATCGGCCGCTGAACGACATCCGGCCCAACTTCGACCTGCCCAGCCTCGAGGTGGCGCTCCTCGAGGCGATCGCGACCGTCACCCTGATCGAGCGGGAGGTGCAGGACCGCGATGGGTGCTGGTACTCGCTGCGCATCCGGCCCTACAAGACCCGCGACAACCGGATCGACGGCGCGTTGATGGTCCTGGTGGACATCAACGACCTGAAACGCGGCGCCGTGCAGGTCGCCGAGGCCCGCGACTTCGCGGACGCCATCATCGAGACGGTGCGCGAGCCCCTGCTCGTGCTCAATGGGGAGCTGCGGGTGGAGAGGGCGAACCGCACCTTCTGCGACACCTTCCGGGTGCGGCGGGAGAAGACGGAGGGCCGGTTCCTCTACGATCTGGGCAACCGCCAGTGGGACATCCCGGCGCTGCGCCAGGCGTTGGAGTCCATCCTCGCCGAGGACCGCCCGGTTGCAAACCGCGAGCTCCAGTGCTTCGAGGTCGAGCACGAGTTCCCGGAGATCGGCCGCCGGACGATGGTGCTCAACGCGTGCCGGGTCTGGCGGGAGGGGGGCGGAGCGGAGAAGATCCTGCTCGCCATGGAGGACCGGACGGAGGCCAGCAAGATCGAGGAAGAGCGCGCCCTGCTGGTCGCCCACGAGCGGCGGGCGGCCCGCGAGGCCGAGGCGGCCAGCCGGCTCAAGGACGAGTTCCTGGCGACGGTCTCCCACGAGCTGCGCGGCCCCTTGAGCGCCATGGCCGGGTGGGTTCATGTACTGGCGACGGACAAGGTGGACGCGGCGACCGCCGCCCGCGGGCTGGCGGCGATCCAGCGCAACGTCCAGGCGCAGGCTCGGCTCGTCGAGGATCTGCTGGACGCCGCCCGGATCACCACGGGCAAGCTGCGCCTGGTGTCTCACCTGATCGACCTGCTGGCGGTGGTCCAGGCGGCCGTCGAGACCGTGAAGCCGGCGGCGGACGCCAAGGGAGTCGCCCTCGAGCTCACCCACGACGACGCGGTCACCACCGTCCTGGGCGATCCGGACCGCTTGCAGCAGATCGCCTGGAACCTGCTCTCGAACGCCGTGAAGTTCACGCCGCCCGGGGGCCGGGTCGAAGTCTGGCTCGGCCGTGAGCAGAACCATGTGAAGCTCCGGGTCCGCGACACGGGCCAGGGCATCGGCGCGGAATTCCTGCCCTTCGTCTTCCAGCGCTTCCGCCAGGAGGAGAGCACCGCGGCGCGGGGCCAGACAGGCCTCGGTCTGGGGCTCTCCATCGTCCGGCATCTCACCGAGCTGCACGGCGGGACGGTGTCGGCGGCGAGCCTGGGAGAGGGCCAGGGGGCGACGTTCACGGTGGCTCTCCCGGTGCCGGCGATCCTCACCACGGAGCCGTTGGACGGGCGGCCGGCGGGATTGGAATCCCTGGACGACCAGCGGCCGCCGCTCTCCGGTCTGCGCCTGCTGGTCGTGGAGGACGAGGAGACCGGCCGGGAGATGCTGACCAAGCTGCTCGAGCTCTATGGCGCCCAAGTGGCCGCCGCCGCCTCGGCGGCTGAGGCCCTGGCGATGCTGGAGGGCGACGTTCCGGACGTGCTGCTGAGCGACATCGGCATGCCGGGGGAGAGCGGCTACGACCTGCTGCGCCGGGTCCGAGCGCTCCCCGTCGAGCGCGGCGGCCGGGTTCCGGCCCTCGCGTTCACCGCCTACTCCTCGAACCAGGACCGTCTGGACTCCCTCGACGCCGGCTTCCAGGCCCACCTCGCCAAGCCGGCCGAGGCCGCCCGGCTGGTCGCGATCATCACGGCGCTCGCTCGCGCGGCGGACTAGGCATCTCGCCCACGTAGGCCGCGCGCGGCCGGATCAGCCGGTCGAGGCCGTACTGCTCGATGGCGTGGCCGATCCAGCCGATGGCGCGGCCGAGGGCGAAGAGGGCGAGGGGGGTGCGCTCGGGGAGGTCGAGCGCGCGGCTCAGCGCCACCAGCCCCAGGTCGATCGTGGGGTGCTCGCGGAGCAGCTCCCGGCCGGCCTCCGCCAGCGCCCGGGCGCACTCCACGGCGGGTGAGCCCGGCGCCAGCCCGGCCGCCATCTCCAGCAGCGCCGCCCCGCGCGGATCGCCTTCGGGATAGAGCCGATGGCCGAAGCCGGGGATCTCCTCCCCCCGGCGCAGGCGGTCCGCCAGCACCCCGCGCGCCCGCGCCGCCGTCCCCGCCTCCTGGAACAGGGCCTCCACCCGCGCCGTGTGCCCGCCGTGCCGCGCCCCCTTGAGCGCCGCGAGGCCCGCCGCGACCACGTCCCACGGGGAGGCGGCGGCCGAGGCCACGCAGCGGGCGGTGAAGGCCGAGACGTTGAGCTCGTGGTCCGCCGCCAGGATCAGCGCCGCGCCGATCGCCCCCGCCGCCGCGGGCCGGCCCGGCGCCCAGCCGGCCTGGAGGACCTCGGCGATGGAGGCTCCCGCGGCGGCGGCGAACGGCGAGCCCGCCGCCGTCTCCGCCAGGACCCGCAGGATGCGCGCCCCGGTGGCCGCCACCGCCGCCGGACGCAGGTCGAGGGCCGCGAGATCCGCCGCCCCCGCCACCGGCAGGACCGCCTGGCAGCGCTCGACGGCGGTCAGCTCCCGGGGGAGATTCAGCGGCGGCAGCGGGACCGGCTCACCCGCGAACAGCCGCCCGGCCTCGCCCGGGTCCCCCGTCCAGATCAGCGCCGCCACCGCCTCGACAGTCGAGGTCCGCGCCAGGACCGCGGCGTCCCGCCCGCGATAGTAGAGCCGGCCCTCCTGGACCAGGGTGATCGCCGACTCCAGCACCGGCGCTCCCCAGGAGAGAGCCTTGGGCGCCGCCCTCTCCGCAGCCTTCTCAGGGTGCTTCCGCAGCTCCTTCTTCTCCTTCAGCCGCAGCACGTCCTCCCGGGGGTAGCGCCGGGCGCGCGAATCGCCTGGCACCCCGTCCGAGCGCAGCATCCCCCGGCTCGCGTAGGCGTAGAGCGTGGCGAGCGACACCTCCAGCTCCGCGGCCGCCTCCCGGGCGGTGAGAAACCGGTCTTCCATGCCGTTCACGATCCCACAGGTTGATTGACGAATCAAGATTGACAACCTATGAGGCCGGATCGAAGATGGGTCCGGAAGGAGACGCCATGGAAACTCAGATCAGGCAGGGACTGGAAGGGGTCGTGGCCGCCACGACCCGTTTGAGCAGCGTGGACGGCGAGGCGGGGGTGCTCCTGCTCGCCGGCTACCCGGTGGAGGAGATCGCTCCCCGGGCCACGTTCGAGGAGATGACCTGGCTGCTGTGGAACGGCGATCTGCCCACGGCGGGGGAGCTGGAGGCGTTCCGCCGCCGCCTGGCCGGCCGGCGGCGGCTGCCCGCCGAGGTCCTGGACCTGCTGCGGGCGGCGGCCCGGCGGCGGGTGGCGCCCATGGACGCCCTGCGCATGGCCGCCGGCGCGCTCAGCCTGGCGGAGGATGGGGGTATCGACCCGCGGGAGGACGCCGTCCTCCTGGTCGCCGCCTTTCCCACCCTGGTGGCGGCCTATCACCGGCTGCTGAGTGGCGACGAGCCCCTGGATCCGGTGGAAAAGCTGGGGCACGCGGCGAATTTCCTCTACCTGCTCTCGGGCGAGGAGCCGCCGCCGGAGCGGGTGCGCGGCCTGGAGACCTACCTCAACACGGTGTCGGATCACGGCCTCAACGCCTCGACCTTCACCGCCCGGGTGATCGTCTCGACGAAGTCCGACCTGATCTCGGCGGTCACCGGCGCGGTGGGCGCCCTGAAGGGACCGCTTCACGGCGGCGCCCCGGGGCCGGCCCTCGACATGGTCTTCGAGATCGGCGCGCCGGAGCGGGCGGAGGCGGTGCTGCGCGGCAAGCTCGACCGCGGCGAGCGGCTGATGGGCTTCGGCCACCGGGTCTACCGGGTGCGGGACCCGCGGGCGGACGTGCTGGCGGCGGCGGCGGAGCGCTTCTACCAGCGCGGCGGGGACCTCGGGCTCTACGAGCTCGCCCGCTCGGTGGAGGCGACCGCCCTGCGGCTGCTGCGCGAGCGCAAGCCGGACCGCCCGCTGGACACCAACGTGGAGTTCTACACCGCCCTCCTGCTGCACGGCCTGGGGTTCCCGACCGGCCTCTTCACGCCGATCTTCGCCGTCGGGCGGGTGGCGGGGTGGACCGCCCACGCCCTGGAGCAGCTCGCCACCGGCCGGCTGATCCGGCCGCAGTCGGAGTACGTGGGCGAGCGGGACCGGCGGTGGGCCGGCGCCGAGGAGAGGGAGGCCGGCGCGCGAGCCGCGATGGCCGGCGCTTGATGCGTGAAGCCTGGCGCGGAGCGCGCGAAGGTTGACGCGGAGAGCGCGAAGCTTGGCGCCGACCGCGTGAAGCTTGGCGCATAGAGCGTGAAGCTTGGCTCGTGTTGCACCGGGCTTCGCTCGTGTTGCGTGAAGCCTGGCGGGCGTTGCACCGGGCTTCACTTGTATGGCGTGAAGGTTGGCGCGAAGCCCGCCAACCTTCACGCGCTCTGCGCCAGCGTTGGCGCGGTCCGCGTCAACGCTGGCGGCAAGTCTCTTCCTGGTTGACGCAGGGTGGGGAGCTGGCTTAGGTTGAGTCCCGCAGCTTCCCACGAGATTCCTACAGAGAAGAGATCCCCATGAGCGAGATCGATGAGACCATTTCGGAGGCCGTCGAGAAGGCGCGGGAGTCGCACGACGGGCTCAACAACCTGATCGCCGTCCTGGTGGCGCTGCTCGCCACCTTCATGGCCCTGTGCAACATCAAGGACGGCAACATCGTGCAGTCGATGTCCCAGGAGCAGGCGAAGTCGGTCGACCAGTGGGCCTACTACCAGGCGAAGGGAATGAAACAGAACCTCGCCGAGAGCGTCCTCGACCAGCTCCAGCTCCGCAAGGCCGAGGGCGCCGGCGCGGCGGCGCCGCTGCTCGACAAGGAGATCGCCACCTACTCCCAGCAGGTGAAGAAGTACGACAAGGAGAAGGCGGACATCAAGCGCGTGGCCGAGGGCGCCCAAGTGGAGTACGACCGCCTGAACGTGCACGACGACCAGTTCGACATGTCGGAGGCCACCATCAGCATCTCGATCGCGCTGCTCGGCGTCAGCGCCCTGACGCGCAAGAAGTGGCTGGTCGGGGTGGCGATCCTCTTCGCCGGCTTCGGGGTCGTGCTCGGCCTGGCCGGCTTCCTGGGCTGGAACATCCACCCGGACGCGTTCGCCAAGTTCCTGAGCTGACCGGCCTGAGCTGACCGCGCCCGGACCCGGTCAGGGCTTGCCGTGCTTCTGGTTGGCCTCGGTGGCGGCTTCCTGCAGGAGCTTGGCGAGGGCGGGCGGCAGGTCGATCGTCTGCCCGTTGCCGAGCTCGAGGCGCGCCGGCAGGCCCCGCGGCGCCTTGTGGAAGAGGACGCCGTAGATCGACAGCGCCGCGGCGTAGGAGCCGGCCGTGGACGGATGGAAGCCGTCGAAGGAGTAGAGCGGGGCCTTGGGGTCCCGCCGCCACGCCGCGCGCCAGGTCTCCGCCGGCGGGGAAGAGCAGCCCCTGGACGTCGGCCGCGGCGAGAGAATAGGACTCGCTCACCTGGTCGAAGAAGGCGAGGCGGTCGTTGGGGGGCCAGACCATGTAGAGCGCCGGCCGCGCCCCCTTCTTGCGGATCCGCGCCGCGAACCGCTTGGTCCACTTGCGCAGGTCGATCTGGCTCTCCAGCAGCGACGAGGGCCCCTGCTGCAGCACCACGACGTTCCAGCTTCCCCTGGAAATCGCCCGCAGCGCTCCCCCGTCGTTCCAGAGGTCCTCGAGATTGGCCCCGCCCAGGGTGACCGAGTCCACCTGGAGATCCTGGCCGCCGGCCTTGGCCAGCGCCTTGACGATCAGCGGCAGGTCGTTCGCCGCCGTCAGGCTGTTGCCGAGGAACAGCACCCGCATCCCGGGGTCCGGAGCCCCCTTGGATGAGCCTGCCGCGTCTGCCCCGGACCGGCCCGGGCCGCCGAACAGCAGCGAGAGGATGACCGCGAAGCGCGAGGCGATCCGGGTCATGGAGATCACGTTCCTGCGGGCCGGCATCATGGGAGCGATCCATATCACAGGGCGTCCGGCGTTTCCGAGCGGGCCGGGCCGTAGAATAGGAGCGTGACACCTCATCTTCTCCTCCTCGCCGCGCTCCTCCTTCCCGTCCAGGTCCCCGCGCAGGTCCCCGCGCAGGCTCCGGCGGTCCCCCTCTCGGTCGCCGACGCTCCGGTCCCGCGCGAGCTCCCGGTCCAGATCCTCGACCACCGGGGGGAGGTGCCGCGGGCCGTGCAGGCCGGCGACCTCACCGTGATCGACGGCGGCAAGCCCTGGCCGGCGGCCTCCCTGGCGCCGGTCTCCCAGCCCTGGCGGATCGTCGTCTGGGTGGACCGGGTGCTCACCGGCTCCCGCACCCTGCGCGCCGCCGCGGGCACGCTGGCCGAGCAGTCGCAGGCCCTGGCCGCCCTGGGGACGGTGGAGGTGGTGGTGGCCGAGCCGCAGGCGCGGATCGCGCTGGCCCCCACCCGCGACGCGCGGGCGATCGACGAGGCGCTCTCCAAGCTCTGGCTGGAGAGCGAGGGGCGGGACGACCTGCGCGTCCTGCGCCGGCGGTTCCGCGACGAGAAGGGGGAGGAGGGGGACGATCCCGCGGCGCGGGTGGCGGAGGCGGTGGCGGCCGAGGCCCGGGTGGTCCGCCGTCAGCAGGACGCCCTCTCCGAGTGGCTGCTGGCGCAAGGCGGGAGCGGCCCCCGCGCCGTGCTGCTGGTGAGCGACGGCTTCGACCTCGATCCGGCGAAGTTCTACCGCGGCACCGGCCCGGGGACGATCACCGCGGAAGCTTCGGGGGAGCCGAAGACCGAGGGCGCCTTGGAGAAGACCGCCCTGGAGGCGGCGCGGACCGCCGCCGCCCTGGGCTGGACCGTGATCCCCCTCCCCCTGGGCGACTCCAGCCTGCCCGACCTGCGGCGCGCCCGCCCCCACGGAACGGGAAACCCGCAGATGCCGATCGGGATCACCATCGATCACGGCCGCAAGGACGCCGGGGGCCAGCCGCCGCCGCCCCCCGCCCTCTTCGCCCCCCAGCAGCCGCTGGCCTGGATGGCGGAGGCGACCGGGGGCGAGGTCACCCTGCAGCCCGCCAACCTCGCCGGCGCCCTCTCCCGCCTGCGCTCCCGCTACTGGCTGCGCTGGCAGGCGCCGCTGCCGATGGACGGCCAGCCGCGGCCGCTGGAGGTCGTCACCTCCCGCTCCGACCTCGCCGTCAAGGCCCGCCGCTGGGACGTCGCCGGCTCCCCGGAGATCCTGGCCGACAGCCGGGCCGCCAGGCTGCTGGCCGACGAGGACGAGGGGCTCGGCCTCGAGCTCTCCGCCCGCCTCCAGCCGGACCCGGCGGCGGCCGGCGGCAACTCCGCGAACAACCACGGGGCCATCCTCGACCTGCGCCTGGAATCCGCCGCGATCCCCGCCGGCCCGCTGCGCCTCTCCATTTCCGGCGGCCCGGGGAGCGGCGCCTCCTATCACCACCTCCTCGCCGCCGCCGACCTCGCCGGCGCGGAGCCCAACGTCTACCGCCTGCCGGTGCCGCTGCCGGAGGGGGTGGAGGCGGTCGCCGTGCTGGTGGAGCCGCTCGCCGGGGGAGCCTGGGGCGGCCAGGTGGTGAGCCTGGGCGCTCCGCCGCCGGAGCCCGCCGCGCTCTCCGTGGCCCGGCCCGGCATCCGCCTGGTGCCGCCCTCCGGCGCCTCGCTCTCCGGCAGGGTCCCGCTGCGGGTGACGGGGGAGGGGACGGGGATCGCCCGGGTCGAGCTCCGGCTCGACGGCCGCGCCGCCGCCACCTGCGCCAGGGTCCCCTGCGAGGCGGAGGTGGACCTCGGCCGCCGCGTCCGCCCGCAGGTCGTGCAGGCCCTGGCCTACGGCGCCGCCGGCCAGGTGGTGGCCCGCGACGCGGTGCGGCTGAACGATCCGGTTGGGAGCTTCGGGGTGCGCATCGTCGAGCCCGCGTCCCGCCGGGGGGTGGGAGCGGTCGAGGTCGAGGCCGACGTGCGGGCGCCGAACGGCCGGCGGATCGACCGGGTGGAGATCTACTGGAACGACGAGCTGGCGGCCACCCTCTACGCGCCGCCCTTCCGTCACCGGGTGATGATCCCGCGCGGCCATCCGCTGGGCTACCTGCGGGTGACCGCCCGTCTCGACGACGGCTCGACCGCCGAGGACGCCACGCCGCTCAACGCCTCCGACCTCGGCGAGCGCATCGACGTCCGCCTGATTCAGCTCGCCGTGGTGGTGACCGACGCCGGCGGCAAGCCGGTGCCGGGCCTGCCGAAGGAGGCCTTCGCGGTCCGCCAGGACGGCCAGGAGCAGGAGATCGCCGCCTTCGAGAATGCCGGCGAGCTGCCGCTGACCCTGGCGCTCGCCATCGACTCCTCGGCGAGCATGTTCCTCAAGCTCCCGGACGTGCGCCGGGCGGTCGCCGCCCTGCTCGACACCGGGCTCACCGGCCGCGACCGGGCGATGCTGATCGACTTCGACTCCACCCCGAAGCTGATCCGGCCGGTGACCCGCGACCTCGCCTCGGTCACCGCGGCCTTGGAGCAGCTCCAGCCGGACGGCGGCACGGCCCTCTGGGATGCCATCACCTTCTCGCTCGCCCAGCTCCGCGGCATCTCGGGACGCAAGGCCCTGGTGCTCTACTCGGACGGCATCGACGAATCGGAGCGCGCCACCTACCCGGCCTGCCTGCGGGCGGCGCGGGAGAGCGGCATCCCCATCTACCTCATCGTGGCGAACCCCCGCGAGGAGCGGGAAGAGGACGGCGGCTTCCTCACCGAGCCCGCCGCCGCCAAGTTCCAGCGTCTGGCCGAGGCCGGCGGCGGCCAGGTCTACTTCATCCACCCCAACCAGGACCTGGCCGGCGTCTACGGCCACATCCTCGCCGAGCTGCGCAGTCAATACACCCTCGGCTTCTACGCCAAAGACACCGCCCCCCCCGCCGCCTGGAGCAAGATCGAGGTCGAGGTGAAGGGAAGGAAGGGGCTGATCGCGAGGACGGTGAGCGGGGTGCCGGGGCGGCCGTAGGGAGGAGGTGCCACGGAGATCTTCTCCCGGCACAGGGATGATTCCCCCCTCGCGCGTGGCTCGTCAACTTCAGCTTTCAGGTCGCGCCCCCTGGTTTTGCGATCGCGCCCCCCAGTTTTTTCGTCCCGCCCTCCAGTTTGCCGGCCTTCCCCTCCAGCTCGCCGGCCTTCCCCTCCAGGTTGCCGGCTGCGCCCCTTGAGTTTGCGGGTCCGCCCACTGAAACCACGAGCGCGCCCTTCAGCTCTCCGGTCGCGCCCACTGGAAATACACTCCGGCCCCCTGGAACGGCGAGGCCGCCCTTCAGCGGGCCGGGACGAAATTTCAACGGGCGCACCCCGCGATCCAGGGGGCGCGACCGGATTCTCAACGGGCGGGCTCAGCGACTCAATGGGCAGAGACGAATTCTCAATGGGCGGGCTCAGCTACTCAAGGGGCAGAGACGAATTTTTAATGGGCGGGGACGCACGATCACGGGGCAGGGATGGAGACCCAGAGGGCAAAGCCGCATTTTCAGTGGGCGGAAGCCGCCCGCCGGGAATTCCCGGCGGCCCGGCAAAGGGCCGCCCCGGAGGCCCGCCAGCCAGGCCGTCCGCCGGGAGCTCCGCGGCAGGCTGGAGAGCTTTGAGAGACTCGGAATGACTCCTGAGGACGGTGCCTGAGACCGTGAGGGGGAGGATAAGCCCCGCTTATCGAGGCTCTTCTATGTTGAGTAGGGTGGCACCCTTTTCCCGCTCCGCGGCATTTCGGGCCGCAAGGCCCTGGTGCTCTACTCGGACGGCATCGACGAATCGGAGCGCGCCACCTACCCGGCCTGCCTGCGGGCGGCGCGGGAGAGCGGCATCCCCATCTACCTCATCGTGGCGAACCCCCGCGAGGAGCGGGAAGAGGACGGCGGCTTCCTCACCGAGCCCGCCGCGGCCAAGTTCCAGCGCCTGGCCGAGGCCGGCGGCGGCCAGGTCTATTTCATCCACCCCAACCAGGACCTCGCCGGCGTCTACGGTCACATCCTCGCCGAGCTGCGCAGCCAGTACACCCTGGGCTTCTACGCCAAAGACACCGCCCCCCCCCCCCGCCGCCTGGAGCAAGATCGAGGTCGAGGTGAAGGGAAGGAAGGGGCTGACCGCACGGACGGTGAGCGGGGTGCCGGGGCGGCCGTAGGGGGCGGCGGCCCGGGTCACTGCTCAATAATACACTTACTGTAATTTACCGAAGCGCTAGGTACTATCTAGGTACTGGCTCAGCGCCGATAGCCGGATCGTGGCCTTCGCCAGCACGGTGCGCGGCGTGGTTTCGGGGCAAGCTCAACAAAAAGGACCCTCGGGGAAGCTCCAGGGCCAGGACCTCTTCAAAGAGATCGCGCGAGGGGCAGAGCCGCGCCCGGCCCGCGGCCGCGCCGCCTACCGGGCCTTCGCGAGGCTGCGGATGTAGTCGACGACCTGGCCGACCTGGGAGGCGCTCAGCTTGCCCTTGAACGGCGGCATCTTGCCCTTGCCTTTCTCGATCGCCACCGCCAAGTCCGTATCCTTCATCGCCTGGATCTCGGGCTTTCTCAGGTCCTGGACCTTGAGGGATTTGCCGACCGGCGTGCTGCCGCTGCCGTCGCCACCGTGACAGCCCGCACACTGCGCCGTGTAGAGGGTGGCACCGGACGCTGCCGAGGTCGCGTCGGAGCGTGCCGGTGCCGGCATGGCAAGGGCGGCGAGTACTAGGGCGGCGATCACTGGGGCGAGCGTCGCCGCCGAGGCTCCGGGGATGATCCAAGAGGTGGCTTTCCGAGGCTGCGTTGTCATGCGATCTCCTTGCGTTGAGATTCTTTCGTTGTTTCGTCCGGTCTAGGGAGCGGCCGGGGCCGCGTCACGTTGCGCCGCGTGCAGGAAGGCGACCAGCGCATTCATGTCCTCGCCTTTGAGTTGCACCGCCTGCATGCCCCCCTGCTGCATGTCCGGCCGCGGTGCGCGCAGCAGTGCCGCCAATTGCTCGGGGGAGAAGCGACGGTCCAAGTGGGCGAGGGCGAACAGTCCGCCGCCGCCGTGTCCCTGCGGACCATGGCAGCCCGAGCACCCCTCACTCTCGAAAAGCAGGGCGCCTTTGGCGGCCTCGGGGCTGAGCGCCGTAGGCTGAGAAGCCGCCGCGCCACCGCCGGGACCGGGGCCGAGGTTCTCCTCGGGCACAAACGGCGCCGCCGCGAAGGCCCGTTCCGCCTCCTCCTGGGCGGCGAGCTTGGCGCGCACCGCCGGGTCGCGCCGGTCCTGGATCTGCGACTGCACGCCCAGCACCACCAGGGCGGCAAAGACCAGTAGCAGGCTGCCGACCGCTATCGGCCGGCGCAGGGGCCGGCGCTCCGGCGAACGATCGAGGAACGGCAGCGCGAACAGGGCCAGGATGACCACCGCCGGGATGACTACGATGCCGAGGACGGCCGCAGGGCCCTGGAAATACTTGATGAGCTGAAACACAGGCAGGTAGTACCACTCGGGCCGCGGCAGGTAGGTGGCGTCCGCCGGGTTGGCCACCGGCCCGAGCGACATCGGCCGCCGCCATGCCAACGCGGCCAGCATGACGATCAGACCGATGCCGAAGACGAAGTCCTTGAACACCTGTGCGGGGAAGAAGGTCTCGGACGGCAGGCGCCGCAGCTCCTCGGCCGGTCGTGGCGGTCCCGCCGCCCCCGCCTTGCGGAAAAGGAAGACATGGGCGGCCACGGCGGCGAAGATCGCGGCGGGGATCAGGAAGACGTGCAGCGCAAAGAAGCGCGACAGAGTCAGCGTCCCCATCTCGCTGCCGCCGCGCAGCAGCAGCCTGAGGAAGCCGCCGACGAGCGGCACCTCCGAGGCCATGTTGGTGCCGACGGCGGTGGCGAAGTAGGCCTTCTGGTCCCAGGGCAGCAAGTAGCCGGTGAAGGCCATGCCGAGGACCAGCAGCATCAGGAAGCAGCCCATGAGCCAGACCAGCTCGCGCCGCCCCTTGTAGGCACCGTAGATATAGGTCTGCGCGAGGTGCAGCATCAGCAACAGCACCATGACGCTCGAGCCGTAAGCATGGAGGCTGCGCACGAAGCTGCCCATCGTGACCTGCTTCTGGAGGAAGCTCACGGTGGTATGGGCGTGGTCGGCCGAGGGGACGTAGTAGAGTGCGAGAAAGACCCCGGTGACGATCTGGTTGATGAAGATGAACAGCAGCCCGCTGCCGAGCACGTAGGCCCAACGCGAGCCGCCGGGGATCGGCTCGTCGAGCCCCGTCGCCATCAGCCGCCGCCAGCCGAGCCTCTGGTCCAGCCAATTCGCCAGGCGCGCGTCCGGCCTGGCGGGGGGGCCGCTCGCCGCGACGCTCATCCAATCACCTCGCGGTCCGGCACCAATTGCCGGTAGTACTGGTATTTCACCCACAGCTTGCCGCCCTCGATCTTGACCGGCAGCGGATCGAGGCCGCGCGGCGGCGGACCGCTCAGGAGGCCGCCGTGGCGGTCGAAATTGCCGTTGTGACAGGGGCAGATGAAACGGTCGCGTTCGCCGTGCCAGGTCGCCACGCAGCCGAGATGCGGGCAGGTTCCGGAGAGCACCACCAGGGCGGCCCCCTTGGCGCCGCGGGTCACCCACACCGTCTGCTTGACCGTGGTCGCCCGCCAGCCGTCGACACGGCGGAAGCTGACCTCGGCACGCACCGGCTCGCCGGCAGCGGCGAAATCCTCGGGGCTGCCGAGCGCGAACCAGTCGGCGGCGCCACCGCCGCGCAGCACCGGATCGAGGGCGAACCGCACCAGCGGCACCGCCAGTATCGCCCCCACCACGGCGCTGATCGAGCCGACCAGCACGCCGAAAAAAGAGCGCCGCGTGCTCTCGCCGTGGATCAGAACGCCCACAGCAGGTTCACCACGCCCAGGTTGGTATGGGCGTCCGGAGTCTGCTTGCGGGCGGCCTCGAGCGTCAGGCGCGCCGAGGTGGTGCTCATCTCGAACACCTTGAAAGTCGCCCCCACCGTGTCCTGACGGGTGCGCAGCTCTCCCGTCTCGTCCTGCGTCCTGACGTCGTCATGACGCGCGAACAGCACCACCCAACCGGTCGGATAACCGTTCACCTGGGCGTAATAGCCGCGGATCTTACGGTCTGGAGTCACGGTGGCCACCTGGTCCTTGCCAATCAGGTAGGCGCCAGCGACGCGGAAGAGGCTCTGGGTGTAATTGGCGAACACCCCCTCGCGTTGATAGCTGTCGTAGAGCAGCGGCGCCGCCGCCGGGTCGCCGAGGTCGTAACCGCCATGGTGATAGTAGAGGCCGACGCCGCTGACGCCGTCCGGCATTGCCTCGACCGTGGCGTAAAAGTCCTTGTGATGGCCGACCGAGGCTTGTCCCGCCACGTCCTCGCCGTTGAGCACGCCCGCCTGGGCGAAAAACATCTGGTAGCGGCCGCCGATATCGACGCCGTTGTTGGTGCGGTCGGGGACGAACGGGTTGGAGTTGAGCGCGGTATCGGAGAGGATCAGCGGGTCGTTGGCGCCGGCTCCCAGGCCGCTGCCGTAGTTGCGCAGCAGCGTCGGGCTGAGGCGGCCGCCGCGCGCCGTGAAGTAGACGTCGTCGCCCCACTCCCTGGTGTACTGCAGGTAGGCGGCCTCGATCTCGTTGTTGATGTTGGCATTGACGTAGCCGGAGAAGTTCTCGGTGAGTGCGCCGCCGGCGTGGATATGGAACTCGGGCGAGTTGAACTGGTTGGTCGCGCCCGTCGCGGCGTCGTACCTCCACTCGACGTGGCCGGCGATCAGGTGGGGCAACTCCTTGTCGAAGCCATCGCCCTTGAAGCGATGGCCGCGGCGCAGGAAGTCGACTCCGGTCGCGGTGAGTTGGAAGGCCGGCCAGGCGTGGCAGGTGTTACACCCGACGTTGTAGCGCCGCGCCCACATCGGCACCGCCGCGCTCGGCAGGCAGAGCGCGAACGCCCCGCCGGCGACAAAAAGGACAACCAGCCATCGGGCCCGAGATCTCGAAGCTCTCATCGGTCGTACCTCCGCTGTTCGTCGGCCGGCGGACGCGTGTCGCCAGCCTCGTGGATCGTCTTCTAGCGTTCCGGGCGCCGCAGCAAAACCCCGGCTCGCACAAGCGCCATTAACCCTTCTGGCCCTGGCCCCGCGTAGGTCCCGAAGAGATGACTTGGAGGGTTTGGTAGACGTAGCGCCTGTCCGGAAGTCTATACACTTTCCGTGCCAAGGCGGTGAAGCTTTCAAAAAGCGGATCGGCTCCGGCTCGACTTGCAGGCCGCTTTGTTCGCCGCGACGCCGGGCATGGCCGCTCCTGACCGCGCCGAAGCCCATCTTCCTTGCATGTTATAGAACCCCTTCCTAAATTGAATTTCGTGCTATTTTTCTGGAAGCTGGATCGCAACGCATTTCCTTGAACCTATGCCAATGACGCCACACGTCGAGAAGCACTTCACGGCAGGCGATGCCGTCCGCGACGTCGTTATCGGCATGTCCGACGGCTTGACCGTTCCCTTCGCTCTCGCGGCTGGCCTTACGGCATTGCGGTCTCCGGCCCGCAGCCTTTCAGAGGCTTGGCGGAAGGCGGCGACGAACTCGGCATATTGATCGTGGAGCTGCTGGCGCACACTTCTCCAGATCGCGTGGAAAGAGGGCGCGGGCGATTTCTCCAGGCGTGTGGGACGATGGTGAGGATGCCGGCTGAGGATCGCAACCAGTCCCAAAGGTTGGCTTCCCGTTCTCTTCCGCTGGGCCGCGGCTTCGGCTTCGATCTCGCCGATCAGGCCGGTGAGGCATCGTTTCCAGGCTTCCGTGGAGAGATCCTTCCAGCAGGGTAGGGGAGTGAGGGTGACGGTCTCTCGCGTCGCATACTGGAGCCGATCGAAATCCTCTCCGCGCCGCCGGGCGGCATACTCCTGGGTCCTGCTGAACCAGTACCCCTCGACCGCCTCATCGTCGATCAAGGCTCGGACCGCATGGACTCCCGGCCAGTCCCGCGGCCTTCAGGGCCAGGTGCCAGCCGACCCGCAGTCGGGGCGAGCGATGTGCTAAAGTGGTAGGAGCTTATCTAGCCCATGTCAAAGGAGAGATTATGAAAAAAAGTGGAACTCGCAAGTTGAGGCTGTCCAAAGAGACTCTTCGTGGCCTGACGGAGGGCGCGCTGCTGCATGTCGAAGGTGGCATCAGCGGCATGAATATCCCAGACGGTTGTGGCGATACAAACGGTTGGGAATGTCCTAGTGACCCGATTCTGCAATCCTGCGGCGCGACTAATTATACGTATACCTGCTAGAAAACAGTGCGGAGCGCTGCCGACGCCGCTTCAAGAGATGGAGAAGTGGATTCGTCGGCGCCCTGCGGGGCTATCTTTGGAAGCAGTGGGTAGACGAGGCTATCGGGAGCTGAAGGAGGTCACGTCAATAGGTGTGTAAACGTCGTCAGGCGGCGACCTCCTCAGCCGTAGGTTCAACGGGTACGACTCGCACTCCAAAAAGGGGGGCCAGATGTCCGGGAAAAAGGTGCCAGGTGATCAGAGAACCTATGAGCCGTGACTTCCCTGAAAGTGCTGCAGCCAGTCGACGACAGCGGCCGACAATGCAATGCGGTGGTCGGCGAAACTATGGTCGCTGTCGAGGGTCATGCTGCTGACTTTCCCCTTGCGCTGAGCGCGGATCGCGTCGGCCAGCGCCTTGTTCGGAGCACCGCCGCCATAGGTGGCGCCGATCACCAGCGCGGGGTGCCTCGCCAGCGCCGGCGCCAGTGCCATCAAATCCCAGTCGTCGGCATGGCGCTCGATTTCTTCCACCAGATGCGCCGGGTCGGTGCCAGCCAGGCTGTTTCCAAAATCGTCGCCGATCTCCGCAAGGGCCGCCGCACGCCTTTCGGGATGGGCACGCAGGTCCTTGCCGTCGGCGCCCACGTTCCACGCATCGATCAGCACCACGCCCGCCACGTCTGGGTGCGCCGCCGCGTAGCGCGCCGCCGCAAAGCCGCCCATGCTATGGCCGCCGACCAGGATGCGGCGCGTGTCGACGCCATACTTCGCGGCGTTCTCGGGCTGGCGCAGGAAGGCCATTGCCGCTTCGGCATCGTCGACCGCGCCGGCGATGCTGAAAGCGCCAGGCGAACCCCAACTGCCGCGGTAGTGCATCGTCAGCACATTCCAGCCGGCGCGCCGGATCGCCTGCGCCAAGTCGAGATTCTGCTCGTTGCCGGGCAGGCCGTGCAGCAGCAGCAGAGTCGGTTTGAGACCGCTGCCGGCCGCCAGGAAGAACAGCGCGTTCATGCCGACGCCGCCGCTCGGGATCAGCAACTGGCGGTTGGCGGCCGGATGCCGGGCATCGCGCGCATTGTCCGTCACGACGGCGCGCGGCACCGGTGGGGCGGCCGCCTGCGCGGAGGCGGAAGACAGCAGCAAGGCCGCCGCCAGGGTATAAACATGCCACGCTGTTTTCATAGGATCCCCCGATCCGAGGTAGCGGCCGATTCTAGCCCACCATGGGGCTGAGGACGTACTCCAGTCTCTCGGTCTCGAGCCCGATCCTCCGGAGGTGCCGGTGCCGCAGGGTGCCACTCATGGGAACGAAGACGGAAAGAGAGCTCAGAGGGGAGGTGCCAGGCGATTCCGGCAGCCGGCTTCATAGCTGCGTGCTGCTGCACTGCTGCTGAGGACAGGCTTCTCCGCTTAAGGGCCTCGGCCCGCTTGTACCGGATCAAGAGGCGGCGCGCACCTTGAATTATATGGGGCGTCGCGGGCTCCTCCACGGCGGCCGAACGAAAACGGATGAGAAAGGAGCATGTCATGCGCAGATTCCTCCCACTGGCGAAGGTCCTCCTGGTGGCGGCGGTCGCGGCCGGGTCGCCGCTCGCGACGGTTGCCGCCGCTCCGCAGGTCGCCGCAGTGTCCAGCATCGTGAGCACTCCCTCCCTGCTCTGCGTCCTGCCGCAGTGCAACGGCCCCTACTGCCGGGCGAGCAACGGCTGCTGGGTCTGCTGTACGCACTGACCGGCCGACCGGGGCGACTGCATCACCGCCTGTCCGGCGCCATGGTGAGGGCCGAGGGAATCGCGGCGCTCACCAGGGACGGGTTGGCCGTGCGGTCGCCTCCGGGAGGATCGCGTGGAACGAGGGCGCGGGCGATTTCTCCAGGCGTGCGGGACGATGATGAGGATGCCGGCTGAGAAGCGCCCCCAGCCCCAAGGGCTGGCTTCCTGTTCTCTTCCGCCGGGCCGCGGCTTCGGCTTCGATCTCGCCGACCAGGCTGGTGAGGCGTCGCTTCCAGGCCTCTGTGGAGAGATCCTTCCAGCAGGGTAGGGGAGTGAGGGTGACGGTCTCGCGCGTCGCGTACTGGAGCCGGCCGAAATCCTCTCCGCGCCGCCGGGCGGCATACTCCAGGGTCCGGCTGAACCAATACCCCTCGACCACTTCATCCGCGACCAGGGCTCGGACCGCATGGACTCCCGGCCAGTCCCGCGGCCTTCCGACGAGCCCTTCCTTGCAGCCGTGGGAGAGAACGTAGCGCAGCCGCTCGATCTGGGCGGCCTCCTCTTGGCTGACGACGATGGCCCGGTACCGGCTCGACCAGATCCCGTCAGGCCGCGCGAATCGTCTGACACCTGTCTGGGGGAGTGCCAAGAAGAGCACCTCGTGATACAAGTCCACGCTTATCGACCGAAAGGGGAGAGATCATGAAGAAGAACCTGAAGAAGCTGGCCCTCCATCGCGAGACCCTCCGTTCTTTGGAGGAGGGCGCGATCCAGGTAGCCGTGGGAGGCGTGTCCGCGCGGACTTGCGGCAGCCCCTGTTCCGCGACCTGCACCGTCGCCCCGTGCGCCGCTCCCTCTGACGCCTGTTCTTTCGGGGCGCGCTGCACCAAGTAGGAGGAGCGGCGCTCCCGAAAGGTTCGAGGGCGCCTTCCTCTGCTCCCACCCTCAGCTTGCCGCGCGAATTGTCTGACACCTGGCTGGGCGGCCTGAGACGGTGAGAGTGCGCCTAAAGGACGGCTCCTCGGTTGACAGCAAGAACGCGCGAAGTGTAATCTAAGCCGTCTCTGAAAACCAATTGTTTTAGGATTATCCAAAGGGAGGAAAGCTCGATGACAACTCGCCGGCTAACCGCTTCTGCACTGGTACTCTGTGCCTTCGTTTCGGGAGCGGCCTTCGCGCAGGGCAAGCAGGGCAATGTAACCGTGAAGCTGACGATGGCGAAAGGCTATCAGGAGAACGGTTCCCCCGCGCCGTCCAAGGACGCCGCCTGCAAGACGAAATACGCGACCTATGTTGGCGCGCCCGTGAAGAGCACCTACAACATCAATGTCAAAACGGGCATCATGAGCGCTTCGTCCAACTTCCAGAACGTCGACACGCAGCTTTTTCCCATGGGGCTGTCCAGCTCCTATTCCTTCATGTCCGACGGGGTTCCTCCGGAGCTCCAGAAGATCGGCGTGATGCGGATCATCTTCAAGATCAGCAAGCAGTTCACGGCGCCCCAGAGCTCGATCATGTTTCCCCTGGAGACCGGGTTCAACTGCGTTCTGACCAATGCCGCGCTCACGGCGTCGTCCGCCAAGGACGTCATCACCGGCAAGCCCGCGAAGCACTGAGCAGGATCGAGACCTCGTCCGTCTGACCAGGGGCCGGGGCTCCGCGCCGCTCGCGAGCCTCGCCCCCATCCCCAAGGAACAAGCTCTAGGAATTCCTCTCGATGCCCGGCGGGACGTACGTGTTGTCGGCGACGCTTCCCTCCGGGCCATAGACGCGGAGCATGACGTTGAATCGCCCGGACGAGACCGGCAGCCAGTTGGCCGCGGGAACGCCCGAGGGGAGCTGCGTGGCGATGTAGATCGAGATCGAGCCGTCGGAGTCGTCTGCAGCCCCGGCTCGTAGCTGGCCACCTCGTACTTGTCCGCCGGGTTGTCGATCAGCTCGATCGAATCCGGGGTGTATGCGGTCACCGACCAGAAGCGCTGCGCCTGCGGGATCTGCCCGGCGGGAAACGTGAGCACGTAGCCCGCGCTGTTGTTGCCGTCGAGCGGAGCGCCCGTCGCGTCCTTGAACGCGTGGTAATAGGCCGCGGTGTTGTGCCCGTTCCCGTACTGGATGAACTCCGTGATCGCCGACCGTTCGACGACGTTGTCGCCCCAGGCGCCGATATTGGTGAACGTGATCCAGTTCGTCGGGCCCGTGTGCGTGAGATACCGGTCCAGGATCAGCTCGTGGGCCGCCCGGGCACCGGCACTGAATTCGGCATGACTCGAGCTGCCGGCGCCGAAAAGGCTGTTGAAATGGTCCGACAGCGCCTGGACGGCCGGCGGCATCTGCGGCGTGTTGGACGACGCCACCGCCGTCTGGAGCTCTTTCAAAAACGTGATCGGGGCCTTCGTGATCAGGTTGTCGGCGATCGTCTTGTAGGGGATCGCGAAGGCGACCTCCGGCAGGATCCAGGCCGCGCCTCCTGAAGGGTCCGCGATGTAGCCGCTGAGCGCCTGAAGCTGCAGCGACGCGCGGAACTGGCTGGCTTCCGACGTCTGGTCCTGGCCGCTGGAAGAGAACTTGTCGGCCCGGAAGATCAGCACCGAGAAGTCGAGAGGCATCGCAATGGCGGTGACCTCGGAGGGGAGCGTCCCGGTGAACCCGGGCCCGGTGAGGCCATAGATTCCCGGCGTCAGCGACGGGATGCCCGATGCGAAAATGTTGCCATACGCGTCGAGCGTGAGGATCGAGTACGTGGCCTCCGTCGAAGGGATCGTCAGGACCACCGGCTCGGCCGCCAGCTCGAGGAAGGTGCTCGCGTAGAGCGTGTCGACGTTGATCGCCACCACGATGTGGTAGAGGGGAGTGACCTGCTCCGGGCCGGCGAGGCGGTTGTGGGTGGCGAACCGCGACTGGTTGTAGGTGAACCACAGCGGGTAGAATTGAGCGACATACGCCACCGTCGTCGAGAACGCCCCCATCCGCGAGAGATCCTGCGGGGCCGGCGATTGAGCTGCAACGTCCTGTCTACCGTTCTGTTGATCCGTCATGAGGAGGCCCTTTCATCCGTTCTCGTGATGAGCGATGAAGCCGCACGATGGGGCAGTTCGAGCCCGCTCGACCCCAAGTCTTTCACACCCCTTGCTGGATTGGCTTGCGGACAGTAGCCTCCATTCGGGCGCCGTGTCAACCTCATGCAGCCTCCAGGAGGGCTCACGGAACTTTTCATCCGTGCCGTCGTTATGAGCCTTTGGATCGACGACGACGCACACGAAAAGGAGTCTTCCATGATCTCTCGTTCCTGGCTTTCCCGCACCCTCGCGGTCGCGCTTCTCACGGCCGTCTTCCTGGGGGGGCCGGCGGCACGGGCGGCGGCGCCCGCCGCCGAGCCGCCGAAAACTCCGGTCGGCAAGGTCTTCGCGGCGTGGCTCGCGGCGTTCAATTCCGCCGATCCCGCCCAGTTGCGCGCCTTCGACGCGGCCTATCCGCGGGAAGGGGCGACGCCGCCTGTCGAGGACAGGTTGAGGTTTCGCGAGATGACCGGCGGGTTCACCATGGTCCGGATCGAGAAGAGCGAGCCTCTGTCCCTCGCCGTGCTGCTCCAGGAGAAGAGCTCGGAAACCGTGGCCCGCCTGGAGATGAAGGTGAGCGCCGCCGAGCCGCCGAAGATCCTGGTCTCGAAGCTCGAAGCCACTCCCCGGCCGCCGGATCTCGCGATTCCGCGGCTGCAGGAGGCGGCGGCGCTGGCGGTGCTGACGGCCCGCGCCGGGGAGCTGGCGAAAAAAGGCGAATTCTCCGGCGTCGTGCTGGTCGCCCGGCACGGCGAGGTCCTGCTGCAAAAGGCCTGGGGCCTCGCCAATCGGGAGACCGGCGCGCCCGCCACGCTCGACACGCGATTCCGCGTCGGATCGATGAACAAGATGTTCACCTCGGTCGCGACGCTGCAACTCGTCGAGGCGGGCAAGCTCGCGCTGGACGACCCCATCGGCAAGATTCTCCCCGACTATCCGAACAAGGACGTCGCCTCGAAGGTCACCGTGCGCCACCTGCTCACCCACACCGGGGGGACCGGCGATATCTTCGGTCCGGAGTTCGACAAGAACCGCCTGACGCTGCGCGATCACGGCGACTACCTGAAGCTCTATGGGTCGCGGGGTCTCACGCACGAACCGGGAGCGGAGTTCGAGTACTCGAACTACGGCTTCGTCCTGCTCGGCGCCCTGATCGAGAAGGTGACCGGCATGTCCTACTACGACTACGTGCGGAGCCATGTTTTCCAGCCTGCCGGCATGTCCTCCACCGGCTCCTTGCCCGAGACCGAGGCGGTGCCGAACCGGTCCACCGGCTACATGAAGGAGAACGGCGGGTGGGTGCCGAACACCGGGACGCTGCCCTGGCGGAGCACCGCCGCCGGCGGCGGCTACTCGACGGCCGGCGATCTCCTGCGGTTCGCGCAGGCGCTGGAGTCGGGGAAGCTGATCTCCCGGGCGAGCCTCGCGGCGGCGACCACGCCGTTCAAGGAGCACTACGGGTATGGCTTCGGCATCCAGGGGGAGGGGCCGCTGCGGAGCTATGGACATGGCGGCGGAGCCCCCGGAATGAATGGCGAGCTCCGGATCTTCCCGCGGCTCGGCTACGTGGTCGTCTGCCTCAGCAATCTCGATCCTCCGGCGGCGACCCGGCTCGCCGACTTCTTCACCCTGCGCATGCCGGCGTCCTGACGGCGGCGAGCCGTGCTCGTGGCGCCCTCCGGACCGCTGCTGCTAGACTCCCCACCTCGGAGTCCCTGTCGCGAAAAGGAGAGAGCCGGATGAGAAAGCTGCCGTATGTCGCGGGGTTGCTGGCGCTGGCCGGAATGGCGCTGCCCGGGGTTGCCGCTCCGGCGGCCGGGCAGGCGCCCGCCCCGATCGTGCTCAAGGCCGCGCGCGTCTTCACCTCCACCTCGGAGCGCCCCCTGGCGCCCGGGATGGTGATCGTCGAAGGGGATCACATCACGCAGGTCGGGCAGAGCCTGGCAACGCCGCCGGGAGCGCGGGTGATCGACCTCGGGGACGCGACGCTCCTGCCTGGCTTCATCGACGCTCACGTCCACCTCGACATGGAGATGTCGGACGACTGGTATCGCGATTTCTTCCAGGGCATCATGCGCTTCCCCGCCGAGCAGGCGCTCTATGCCGCGCTGTATGCCCGGCGGACCCTCGAAGCCGGCTTCACCACCGTGCGTGACGTGGGCTCGGTCGACTACGTGTCTCTCGGCCTGCGGAACGCGATCAACGCCGGCATCGAGGAAGGGCCGCGCATGCTGATCGCCAATTACGCCATCAGCTCGACGGGTGGACACGCCGACCAGGCGCCGTTCCCGCCGGACCGCGTGAAGCCGGCCGGAACCCTCCAGGGGGTCTGCAACAGCCCCGCGGAGTGCCGCGAGGCCGTGCGGTATCAGATCAAGTACGGCGCCGACTTGATCAAGTTCATGCCGTCCGGCGGCGTGCTCTCCCTGTCCGACCCGGTGGACGTCCCCGAGCTGACCCAGGAGGAGATGAACGCCGTGGTCTCCGAGGCCCACGCCTGGCACCGCAAGGTCGCCGCCCACTGCCACGGCGACCAGGCCGCCAAGATGGCTATCGCGGCCGGAGCGGACTCCATCGAGCACGGCTCTTTTCTCCAGGACGACACGCTGCGGCTGATGAAAGAGAAAGGGGTCTACCTCGTGCCGACCCTCTTCGCCGGCTTCTGGGTGGGGGAGAAGGCCGACCACTTCCCGCCGGCCATCGCCGTGAAGGCGCGGGCGGCGGCGGCGCAGATGCAGTCGATGTTCCAGCACGCGGCGAAGATCGGCGTCAAGGTGGCTTTCGGCACCGATTCCGCGGTCGAGCCCCACGGCCTCGACGCCCAGGAGTTCTCCCTGATGGTGAAAAACGGTTTCACGCCGGCCCAGGCCCTGCTCGCCGCCACCGCGGGCGGCGCCGACCTCCTGGGTCTCGCCGACAGGATCGGCACGATCCAGGCCGGAAAGCTCGCCGACCTCGTGGCGGTGCCGGGCGACCCCTTGCAGGACATCCGGCAGACCGAGAAGGTCACGTTCGTCATGCAGGCAGGCCGGGTGATCAAGAACCAGGGCGCGCACTAGCTGGAACCCGCGCCGGGGCTTTCCCTGAAGCCCAACGCCGACCATGAAGATCGTCCACACCAGCGACTGGCACGTCGGCCGCCGATGGAAGGGGATCCAGCGCCTCGACGAGCTGGAGGCGGTGCTCGACCATCTGGCGGCCTTCATCGAAAGGGAATCCGTCGACCTCGTCCTCCACAGCGGGGACGTCTTCGAAAGCCGCAACCCGCCGGCCGAGGCGGAGCAACTGGTGAACCGCTTCCTGGTCCGGGTGGGGCGGACCGGCGCGCAGATGGTCGTCATCGCCGGCAACCACGACGATCCGCTCCGGCTGGACGCCCGCTCGCTGCTCACCGAAGCTCGTCAACGTGCAGATCCTCGGCCGCCCGCGCCCCGCCTCCCGGGGCGGCACCCGAATCCTCGAGACCCGCTGTGGAGAGAAGGCCGTCGTCGCGGCGCTGCCGTTCGCATCCCCGGGTGCCTGGGTGTCGGCGCTGGACATCGCCGGCGAGGAGGCGAGCGCCCGGAGCCGGTATGCCCGGATGTTCGAGCGCGCCGTGCAGAATCTCTGCGCCGCCTTTCAGCCGGACGCCGTCAACCTCCTCATGGCGCACACGCACATCGAGGGGGCTCTCTTCGGCCAATCGGAGCGCCGCGTTCACATCGCAGAGGACTGGGCCGCCTCGCCGGAGGCCCTGCCGTCCACGGCCAGCTACATCGCTCTCGGACACATCCACAAGCCGCAGAAGATCGATGGACCGGCGCCCGCCTACTATGCCGGATCGCTTCTCCAGTTGGACTTCGGGGAGGCCGGGGAGGAGAAGACCTTCACCGTCGTCACGGCATCCCCCGGCAGGCCCGGCAAGCCGGCCAAGCCCGCTGAGCCCGCAAAGATCGAGCACGTTCCCTACCAGGGGGGGCTGCCGCTCGTCGACCTGCGGGCCTCGCTCGCCGAGCTCGAGGAGACCGCGGACCGGCATCGCACGGGCTGGTTGCGCGTGACGGTCCCGTTGACCGAAAGAGATCCCGATCTCAATCGAAAGGTCCGCGAGCTGCTCCCCAACGCGCTCGTCGTGCGCGCCGGCTTCCCCGAAGCCGAGGAGCCGCCGGAGATCCAACTGGAGACCGGGGTTCCGCCGGTGAGACACTACGCCGCCTACCATCTCCGCACGCACCAGCAGGCAGCGGAGGTCGCCGTCCTGGATACGTTCGAGGATCTCTACGACCAGGCCTTCGTGGAGGACTGAGCGCTGCGTCCCGTCCATCTCACCGTCGAGGGTCTCGCGTGCTTCCGGGAGAAGCAGGAGATCGATTTCCGCGCGCTCGAGCTCTTCGCCATCTCGGGACCGACGGGAGCCGGCAAGTCGACCCTGCTGGACGCGATCATCTTCGCGCTCTATGGAGAGATCCCCCGGGTCAACAGCTACAACCGGACCGAGATGATCTCGGCGGCCCTGGACCGGGCGCGCGTGGTGCTCGACTTCGACGTGGGGACAACCCGCTATCGCATCGCGCGGACTCTCCGGCGCAATGGAAATCAAATGGTTCGCCTGGAGGAGCGCGACGGAAGCGGCTCCTTCCAGAGCCTGGCGGACCAGGTCCGCGCCGCGGCCGACCGGGTGGCTCGGATCCTGGGGCTCGAGGCCCCCGCGTTCATGCAGGCCGTCATCCTGCCGCAGGGGGAGTTCGCCCGGTTCCTCAAGGCGCAGCCGAGAGAACGGCGCGGCATGCTCCGCACGCTGCTCCGGCTCGACGTCTACGAACGGATGCGGGAACAGGCGCAGCGTCTGGCGGTCGCCAAGAAGGGTGCCGTCGATTCGCTGCAGAAGCTCCTGACGGACGAGTACGCGGGCGTCGATGAGGCCGCTGTCGCCGGGTTGGAGACGGAGCATGCCGGGGTCGTCGAGTCGCTCGCAGTTTCGAGAAGAAAACGGGACGACATCCAGGCCACGCTCGCCCGGCTGCGCGACCGGCACGCCAAAACCCTGGAGCTTCGACAGGTCGAGGAAAGGCAATCCGCTCTGCGGGAGCAGGCCGAACCGGTGAGCCGGATGAGAGCGAGGATCGAGACGGCGGCTCGCGCGGTGCCCCTGTTGCCCTTGCTCGAGGAAGCGGCCCGGGCTTCCGCCTCCGCCAGGACGGCGGCGAAAGCGGCGGACGAAGCCAAGAACCGCCATGATTCCGCGCAGAAGGATTGGAAGCAGAAGGCCGGCGCGCTGAAGTCGGCGGAGAAGGCCGCCGAGGCGATTCCGGCAATGCGTGAGCAGGTAGCGCGCCTCCACCAGGTGCTCGGGCGCCTCCCTGAACGAGAGCAGCTCAACGCGGCGATCGAGCGACAGGCCCAGGGCTTGAAGGCTCTGGGGGATGAGCTGTCCTCGCTCGCCGCGAAAGTTGAATCGGCGAAGGCCGTGCAGGCGCGACAGCAGACGGCCGTCGATGCGGCCCGGCTGGCCGCGGAGGCCTCCGGCTACGACCCGGAGCTCGACGAGCTGCTGCAGAGTGTCCGCGACCGCGCCGTCGAGCTTGGCGCGGCTCGCCGGAGCGCGGCGGAGCGCGGACTCGAGCTCGCCCGGAAACGCCAGGAGGTGGAAGCGCAGGCCGGGGAGATCGAACGGCTGAAGAAGAAGGCCGAGTCCGCCAGGAGGTCCGCGGAGGAGGCGCAGCGTGGCTTCGAGGCGGCGGAGGAGGGGCTGCACCGCGCCAACCGTCTGAACGAGGTCAATCACCTCCGCGAGGAGTTGGTCCCCGGCCAACCCTGCCCGGTGTGCGAGCAGCTCGTGGACACCCCCCCTTCTGTTCGCTTGGCACCCGAGCTCGAAGCGGCCAGGGCCGCGCTCCAGGCCGCGCGGGAGAAGCGAAAAGAAGCCGACGCTCTCGCCCGGCAGACCGAAGCGGCTCTCACGGGCGAACAGGCGAGGCTCCAGGCCGCCCGGCAGAGCCTCGCCGAGCTGGAATCGCGCTGTGCCGGGCTGCAAGCGGGCGTGGCCGCCGGCGAGGAAGGGATCCGTCGAGCGCTCGGCGACCGGGCTCCCCAAGGGGATGCCGTGATCGAGGTATGGATCGAAAAACAGATCACCGCCCTCGCCAGGAGCCGCAAAGCGAACGAAGAGGCAAAGGCGCGGCTGGCGACGGCTGAACGGACCCTGGAGAGGGCCAGGGCCGAGGAGGCCTCCGCGCGGGACAAGCTCGGCGAGAGGGAGGCGTCTCGGAAGCGGGTTGAGGAGGAGCGCGGCGCGAGCCTGCAACGGCTCGCCACGTTGCAGGCCGAGATCCGTGCCGTCACCGAGGTTGCCGATCCGGCGGCCGAGGCCGCGGCCCTGGAGGAACAGATCCGGCGGCTGGAAGCCAGCCTCAAGGCGGCCTCCGGGGAGGCGGCAGCTTCCCAGAACCGGCTGACGGCCGCCAGGGAGGCGCAACGGCTCACCGCCGAAGCCGCCGCGGCAGCTCTTCGGGAGTCCCTCCAGAGAGCGGAGAGCCGGGACGTGGAAATTGCTCGCGCCGGCTTTGACGGCGAGGCCGCCGTCCGTGAGGCCCTTCTCGACGAGGCCACCGCCACCCGGCTCGAGGACCAGGTCCACAAGCATGCGCAGGACCGCCACGCGGCAGAGGAGCGGGTCGCCACGCTCCGAGCCGAGCTGGGGGAGGAGCGGGTGTCCGACGAACAGTTGGCGGCGGTCGAGCGGCAGGCGGCGGACGTCACCACCGAAGTGGAGACCGCGCTCGGCCGGGAAAAGAAGCTCGAAGAGCAGATCGCGCGCCTGAAGCAGCGTCTCGAACGCTCCAGAGAGCTCCGCGAGCAGTTGGCGACCGAGGAGGAGAGCCTGCGCGTGTACGACCTCCTGGCCGGCGATCTGCGGAGCGACAAGTTCCAGGCCTACATCCTCGAGGAGGTGTTCACCGAGCTCGTGCAGGGCGCCTCGGCCCGGCTGCTGACGTTGACCGGGGAGCGTTACTCTCTGCAGTTCAAGGACGACAAGATCAGGGTCATCGATCACGACAACGCCGACGAAACGCGGATCAGCGACACGCTGAGCGGGGGAGAAACCTTCCTGACCTCGCTGGCTCTCGCCCTGGAGCTGAGCGATCAGGTGCAGCGCGCCGTCGGCGCGGTGAATCTCGACAGCCTGTTCATCGACAAGGGTTTCGGCACCTTGGATCCCGACACTCTGGCGCTGGTCGCGGAGACCCTCCATGGGTTGCGGGTAGGGGGCCGGATGGTCGGCATCATCACCCACATCCCGGAGCTGCGGGACGAATTCGCCCAGCAGGTGATCGTCACCAAGCGCCAGGGCTACTCAACTGTCGAGGTCCGCGGCGCTCCTGAGGCGTAGATGCCCAAGACGGTGTGATCGGGGCCGTCTTCCTATCGCCCCTCCGCCCCCGCCGGCTCGCCCTCCGGCGGGAGCCGCACTTTGGCCTTCTTGCGGAACATCCCGCGCAGTTTCTCCCGGGTCTCCACCATGATCTCGTAGATGGTGGGGATCACCAGCAGGGTGAGCAGGGTGGAGGTGATGGTGCCGCCGATCACCGCGCGGCCGAGCGGGGCGCGGAAGTCGGCTCCCTCGCCCGCTCCCAGGGCCACCGGAATCATGCCGGCGATCAGGGCGACCGTGGTCATCAGGATGGGGCGCAGGCGCACCCGGCCGGCCTCGATCAGCGCGTCGCGCAGCGGCATCCCCTTCTCGTGGTTCCACTTGGCGAAATCGATCAGCAGGATGGCGTTCTTCGCCACGATCCCCATCAGCAGGATGACGCCGATCAGGCTCATCAGGTTCAGCGTGTCGTGGGTGATCAGCAGCATTAGCACCACGCCCACCAGCGACAAGGGGAGCGACAGCAGGATGGCCAGCGGATCGAGGAACGAGCCGAACTGGACCACCAGGATCAGGTACATCAGCAGCACCGCCAGCCCCAGGGCGGCGAAGATCTTGGTGAACACGTCGCTCTGGTTCTTCACGTCGCCGCCCTGCGATAGTGTCACCCCGGCCGGCAGCCGCATGGCGGCGATCCGCCGGTTGAGGTCGCGCGTCACCTCCGAGAGGGAGCGCCCCTCGACGTTGGCGCCCACCGTCACCACCTTGTCGCGGTTGAGATGATCGATCTTCGCCGGACCGGTGCTGCGGACGACCGTGGCCACTTGGTTGAGCGGCACCAGGGAGGGCGCTCCGCCGGCCGTGCCCATCGCCGCCCCTGGGGCCCCTGAGGCCCCTCCTGTCCCTGCCGCCGCCCCGTTCGCCACCAGCAGGGGCAGGCGCTCGATGTCGGTCAGGTTCTGCCGCGCCTCCGGGGCCAGCCGGACGGTGACGTCGCGGGTCTTGCCCAGCGGATCGATCCAGTCCCCCGCCTTGACGCCGGCGAAGGCGGGGCGCAGGGATTGCGCCACCTGGCTGACGTTGAGGCCCAGTGTGCCGGCGAGGCCGCGGTTGAGCCGGATCTCCAGCTCCGGCCGGTCGCCGCGGGTCGACAGCCCGAGGTCCGTCGCCCCCTTGACCTGCCGCGCCTGGTTCTCGATCGCCAGCGCCGCCTGGTTGAGCGTCGCCATGGTCTGGCCGCGGAGCTGCACCTGGATCTGCCGCTGGTTGCCGCCGGGGCCCCCCTGCGACAGGTAGGCGGTGGCGCCGCTGATCCGTTGCGCCTCCAGGCGGATCTGCCGGGCGAGCTCCTGTTGCGAGACGTTCCGCTGCTTCTTGGGCACCAGCTTGATGTAGACGCTGCCGGTGTCGACGTCGCCCGAGCCGGTGGCGCTGCCGATGCTGGTGTAGGTGTAGGCCACCTCCTTGTGCGAGCGGGCGAGGCTCGCCAGCTCGCGCGCCTTGATGGCGGTGTAGTTGAGGTTCGAGCCCGGCGGCGTCTCGAGCGACAGGGTGATCTCCGAGCGGTCGCTGTCCGGGATGAAGCCGCCGCCGCCGAAGAAGACCTGCAGGGCGATGGCGCCGAAGAACGACACCAGGACGAGCACGATGACCGCCAGCCGGTGGTCGAGCGCCCAGGCGATGACCCCCTTGTAGCGGTCCGCCTGACGGTCGAACCAGCGGTTGAAGCGGTCGAGCGCCCGCGCCACCGGGCCGCGCCGCTCGTGCAGCTCGAGCTGCGGGTCGGGCCAGTAGGCCGAGAGCATCGGATCGAGCGAGAAGGAGACGAACAGCGAGACCAGCACGGCGCAGGCGATGGTCAGCGCGAAAGGCTTGAACCACTGTCCGGAGACCCCCTGCATGAAGGCCACCGGCGTGAACACGCAGACGATGGAGAAGGTGGTGGCGGTGACCGCCATGGCGATCTCGTTGGTGCCGTCGTGCGCCGCCTGCATGTGATCCTTGCCCATCTCGACGTGGCGCACGATGTTCTCCCGCACCACGATGGCGTCGTCGATCAGCAGGCCGATGGCGAGCGACAGCCCGAGCAGCGACATGGTGTTGAGGGTGAAGCCGCAGATCCAGACGGCGATGAAGGCGGAGAGCACCGACACCGGCAGGGCGAGGCCGGTGATCACCGTCGAGCGCCAGGAGTTGAGGAACAGGAAGACCACGAAGACGGTGAGCAGCGCGCCCTCGATCAGCGCCTCCTCGACGTTGCGCACCGAGCTGCGCACCCGCTCGCCGGCGTCGCGCACCACCGAGATCCTCACCCCCGCCGGCAGGGTGGGCTGGAGCTTCTCGACCGCCGCCTTGATCGCGTCGGACACCTTGGTGGTGCTCGCCCCCTTCGACTTGGTGATGTCGATGCCCACGGCGAGCTGGCCGTTGTAGAGGGCGAGGGTGCGCTGCTCGGCGGTGCCGTCGCGCACGCCGGCCACCTGCCCCAGGCGGACGAGCTGGCTGCCGCGGGAGCTCACCACGAGGTTGGCGAAGTCCTCAGGGGTTTCGAGGCGCCCGCGCAGGCGGATCGCCTGCTCGGTGAGGTTCCCCTGCACCTGCCCGACGGGAGCCGCCAGGTTCTGCGCCTGCACGGCGCCGAGCACCTGGGCCACGGTGACCCCCGAGGAGGCCATGTCGGCCGGCCGGACGTCGACCGAGATCTCCCGGTTGGCCCCGCCCACCACCGTCACCTGGGCGACGCCGTTGATCCCCCGCAAGGCCCGGGTGATCCCGGGGTCGGCGATCAGCGTCATCTCGGCCGGGCTGACCCGGTCCGAGGCGAGCACCAGCGAGACGATCGGCATATCGGCGGGATCGAACTTGCGCAGCACCGGTTCCTTCATCTCCGCCGGCAGGTCGTTGCGGATCCCCGAGATGGCGTCGCGCACGTCCTGGGCCGCCTGGTCCGGGTCCTTGCCGAAGACGAACTGCACGGTGATGGTGGCGAAGCCGTCGAGCGAGGTGGAGCGGATCTCGTCGATCCCGGAGAGGCCGCTGAAGGCCTCCTCCATGCGCTCGACCACCTCCTGCTCGACCTGGCCGGGGGAGGCCCCGGGGTAGGGGACCGAGACGAAGACGATCGGGTTGGTGAGGTCCGGGAACTCGTCGACGTCGATCTTGAACAGGGCGAAGATGCCGAAGATGACCAGGGCGAGCATCGTCACCACCGTGACGATGGGGCGCTTGATGGCGAAATCCGAGATGGTCATAGCGACTGCGCCAGCCTTTCCGCCTGCTGCTGGACGGAGGGCGCCAGGCGCACCGGCGTCCCCGGCTGGATCTCCTGCGAGGCGCCGAGGAGGACCACGTCCCCGGCCTGTACCCCGCGGCGGACCTCCACCCGCTGCTCCTTGTCGTCCACCAGACCCAGCTCGACCTCCACCCGCGCCACCTTGCCGTCGCGCACCACCAGCACGGCGGGCTTCCCCATGCGCCGGTCGATCGCCGCCGCCGGCAGGGTGAGCCCGTTGCGCGACTCGCTCTCGACCCGCCCCTCGGCGTAGAGGCCGGCCACCAGGGCGTTGCCGGAGTTGGGGAAGCTCGGCGTAGACCCGCACCTGGCGGGTCGCCGGGTCGGCGCTGGGATTGATCCGGGTGATGGCGCCGCGGAAGGCGCGGCCGGCATAGCCGGTGACGGTGAACTGGACCGGCGAGCCCACCCTGAGCTGGCCGAGCTGCTCGGCGGGCAGGGCGGCCTCCAGTTGCAGGCTGGAGGGATCGACCAGGGTGTAGAGGGCGGTGCCGGGCTGCACCACGTCCCCCGCCGAGACCGGCCGGTCGCTGACCACGCCGGAGAAGGGGGCGGTCACCGTGGTGTAGGCGAGCTGCTTCTCGGCGCTGGCGAGCTGGGACTGGGCTGCGGAGAGCGAGGCGGTGGCCTGCACCACCGACTGCTGGGCCGTCTCGACGTTGCGCTGGGCCACGGCGCCGGCCTTTTCGAGCGCCTGTTGCCGAGCCGCCTCGCGCTGGGCCACGGCGAGGTTGTTGCGCGCGCTGGTCACCGCGGAGCGGGCCGAGTTGTAGGCGTCGGTCAGCGAGCTGGAGTCGAGGCGGGCCAGGGTCTGCCCCTTGCGCACCGGCTGGCCGGGCTCGGCGGCGACCGACAGCACCGAGCCGGCGATCTGCGCCCGCAGGGCCGCCTGCCGCTTGGCCGCCAGCGTGCCGGTGAGCGCCGGGCCGCTCTGCACGGGGCCCTTCGTCACCACCGCCGTGTCCTCCGGACCGAGGACCATCAGCTGGGCCGCGCCGGCCGCCGCGCCCGATTTGCCGTCCTTGCCCGCGCCGGCGGCGCCCTTCCGGCAGCCGGCGGTCGCCATCCCGATCGTCAGCAGAAAGGCAAGAAGAAGGGAGACAAGGGAGTTTCTTCGCTTCAAACCGGATACCTCAAGGAAGAAGAGCGCCCCCCGGAGGGGATCCCGGCGCGCCCGTCGTCCCGGTAATTCCCGTCGGAGGTGTCGCGCCGCTGGTCGGAGTGGTGGGGTAGGTCTGCGCCGGGGAGCCGGTCGTCGTGGACGGGCCGATCCCCGTCCCCGCCGCCGTCCCTTGAGCCGCCGCGCCGCCGGCCGTGGTCACCGGGAGGTCCTGGATCAGGGCGAGACGGGCGCGGGCCACCTGGACGTTGCGCAGGGCCTGCGCCCGGTTGACCTCGGCCTGCTCGGAGAGCAGGCGGGCGTTCTGCAGCTCGATCTGGCTCGACAGCCCCTCGTGGAAGCGGAGCTGGGCGATCTCGTAGCCGCGCCGCGCCTGCTCGACCGTGCTCTCGTTGCTCTTCAGGGTCGCCTCGGCGTCCGAGAGGTTGAGCTGGGAGGTCCGCACGTCGATGTCCGCCGCCTCGCGGGTCTGCTGCAGCCGCGCCTTCGCCTCGGAGAGGTTCCCCCGGGCCACCAGCTCGTCCCCGGTCAGCCGGCCCCAGGTGAGGATGGGGATCGACAGGTTGAGCGTCGCCGTCCAGTCCTCCCGGAAGTCGCCGTAGCGGGGAAAGATGTCGACCGGGTAGGCGACCGGGCTGTAGCGCGAGTTGAAGGAGATGGAAGGCAGCCGCTCGGCCCGCGCCCCGGAGAGGAGGGCCTGGTTGGCGGCCACCTCTTCGAGCGCCTGGCGCACCGGCGCCCGCGAGTCGGTCGCCAGGTCGGAGGGGCGGGCGAAGCGCGCCGGCAGCTCCTCCAGCGGGGTGGTGAGCCGGACGTCGTCCGCCAGCGGCACGTTGAGGAGCTGCTTGAGCCGCAGGTAGGCCTCCTGCCGCCGGCTGCGGTTCTGGATCAGCGCCGGGAGCTGGTTGTCGCGCGACACCCTGGCCTGCAGCAGCTCGAACTCCGACTTGTCCCCCACCTGCTGGGCCACGGTGGTCTGGCGCAGGATCTCCTCCTGCTGGGCGAGCGACGATTCGGCGATCTCCACCAGCCGGTCGGCGAGCAGGGCGTCGAAGTAGCCGCTGGTAACGTCCAGCAGGGCTTGGGCGCGGGCCGAGTCGACGTTGATCTCCGCCGAGCGCCGGCGCGACCGGGAGGCCCGCAGGCGGGAGACCGTCTGGCCGCCGTCGAAGATGTACTGGGAGAGGGTGAGCCCCAGGGTGTACTGGTTCTTCTGGCCGAAGGGGAGGTTCTGGATTCCCGCCGCCGGAGCGCAGCTCGAGGGGCCGGAGCTGAACAGGCCGCTGTACTGCGAACGCAGCGTCCGGGTATAGGCGGCAGTGCCCGCCACCTGGGGGAACAGGCTGCTCCGGTTGACCATCTCGGTACCCACCGCCCGCATCACCCCGGCTTCCGCCGCCCACACGGTCTCGCTCTCGCCGGAGCCGATGCGCAGCGCGTCGTCGAGCGACAGCAGGAGGGTCTTGCCGCCGGCGGTGCCCTGGCCGACGGCAGGAGGTGCCGGAACGGCAGCCGGCGGCGCCGTCCGGGCGGCGAGCGCGCCCGCCCCCGCCAGCCAAGCCAGAACGTAGAGAATGCCTGTGAGCTTTTGCAAGACTGCCTGAGCCATCCTTCGAGAAAGGACTTCGTTCCGGGGATCTGTAGCGGACCCTGCCTGCGGCGACCGCCCCACGCTCCGCACTGTGGCTTATTGTAAGCGAAGGCGATGCCAGGAGCGGCCCTGATCCGCCAGGGCCGCTCCTGCGGGCCGGCTCCGTGATCAGCAGCCGGAGCCGATGGTGGGAGCCTTGACCAGGAAGCAGCCGGGCGGTTGGGTGGGCTCGGGAACTCCGCCGCCCACCCCCTGCAGCTCCCTCGTATCGTTGAGGATTTGGATCGACTCGCGGCTCAGGGACAGCTTCTTGATCTGGGTCTTCTTTTTCATGGCGTTTTCGCCTCCTTTCAGAGATCTGAACGGAGGCGAAGCGGGAATCCCCTCAGCCCGGCTCCATCATGACTTCGTCGACGTAGCACCAGAGCCAGTCCTCCCCCGGCTCGATCGACTGCACCAGGGGGTGCCGGCTGGCGTGGAAGTGCTTCGTCGCGTGCTTGTTCTTCGACGAATCGCAGCAGCCGACGTGGCCGCAGGTCAGGCAGAGCCGCAGGTGGACCCACCGGTCGCCCATCTTCAGGCACTCCTCGCAGCCGCGGGTGTGGGGTTTGACGTCGTCGTGGATCTGATCCAGGTGAGTGCAGGGGACCTCCGCCATTCGCGCCTCCCGTGTCTTCCGGTCTCTGGAGCGGGGCCGGACGATCTCAGCCTACACGAGGTGTCAAGCCGGTTTTATTGCATAATGCTGCTCAGGAGGTACCATGTTGAGCGAGCGTTCATCGACCAGCAGCAAGGCTGAGGGTCTCGAGGTTCGGCCGCGCGGGATCTCCTCCAGGCGCGGGTGGTCCCGTGAGATCAGGAGGCCAGAGTTTTCGAGTTGCCCCGATCGTCGAGGGATATGTGAGCCCCATCCTGCGCAATCAGGACCTGGCCGAGGAGATCCTGCAGGAGATTTTTCTCCGGGTCTGGCTCGAGGCCGACCGGTACAAGCCGGAGCTGGGGACCCCCTGCGTCTGGCTTCTCGTCATGGCCAGGTCGCGAGCTTTCGATCATCTGAGGCGCGAGGCCTCCCGCAGCCGCCGGGAAGCCGCTTTTCAGGGCGAGCCGCCGCCTCTGGAGCCGATCGGCACCTCTCGGCTGGAGCTCCTCGAGTTGAAGAGCACGGTGCGCGAAGCCCTGGACCGCCTGTCGCCGGAGCAGCAGGCCTGCCTGAGCCTCGCTTTCGAGGAGGATCTCTCCCATGGCGAGATCTCCCAGCGCCTCGCGATGCCTCTCGGATCGGTGAAGTCGAGGGTGCGCCTGGGCATGAAGAAGCTCGGCAGCCTGATCGACAGGATCTCTATGCTCGCCATCTTCGTCTCCCTGGTCTCCCTGGGGTTCGCTTCGGCGGTGTTCGCGCTCCCGCTCTCCGGCGGCGGTCTTCTCGCCGGGGTGAAACACCCCCTGACCGGCCTGGACCACCTGGTCGCCATGATCGCGGTGGGTCTCTGGGCGGGGCAGATGGGGGGCAAGGCCCGCTGGCGGGTGCCCTGCGCCTTCGTCGCCCTGATGCTGGTGGGAGGAGCCCTGGGGATCGCCGGTGTCCCGCTCCCCTTCGTCGAGAGCGGGATCGTGGCCTCCGTCTTCGTGCTGGGGCTCCTGGTCGCGGCGGCGGTCCATTGGCGGCCTCTGGCCAGCGTCGTCCTCGTGGGCGTCTTCGCGGTCTTCCATGGTCATGCCCACGCCACCGAGGTCGTGGCGGGGATCTCCGGCCTGGATTTCGTCGCGGGGTTCGCGGTCACCACCGTGGCCCTCCACGGCGTGGGCCTGCTCCTGGCGGCAGCCCTCGAACGGCTCGAGCGGCCGGCGCTCCTCCGGTTCGCCGGCGCGCTCGTGGCGTGCAGCGCGTTTCTCCTCTAGCACGGGACCTCATCCAACGACCAGGGCCAGCGCGTAAGGTCGCCGGGGCCGCTCGCCCCGAAACACCTCATCTCACGGAAATAGGAGACGGCGCGAATGGTCCGCTGGATGCCTGCTGGATACTGCTGCTGTGGATCACGATGCCGGCGACCCTCCGGGCGTCCGATCCCCCTGCCACGCCGCCGGCTGAGCAGCAGCCGGCTCGGAGCCGCCATCGGCTTCGGAGCCACCCCCAGCTCCGCAGCCGAATCCGCTGGAGAAGCCGTCCGTGGAGAAAAATCGGGCCCCGGAAAGGAGAAGAAGGAGGACGGGAAAGCCGGAAAGGACAACCACCTCCAGGTCTACGACGAGATCCAGGTCATCGACCGCGCCTCGGACATGGTCGGCGTCGCCGACTCGGCTTCCGAGGGGGTGACCGGCCAGAAGGAGCTCGCGCAGCGCCCCATCGCGCGGCCGGGCGAGCTGCTGGAGACCGTGCCGGGGGTCATCATCACCCAGCACAGCGGCAGCGGCAAGGCGAACCAGTACTTCCTGCGCGGCTTCAACCTCGACCACGGCACCGACTTCCGGATCACCGTCGACGACATCCCGGTCAACATGCCCTCCCACGCCCACGGGCAGGGCTACACGCGACCTCAACTTCCTGATCCCCGAGCTGGTGGACACCATCCGCTACCAGAAAGGGGACCTACTACGCCGAGGAGGGGGACTTCTCCGCCGCCGGCGCCGCCGAGTTCACCTACGTCAATTCGCTGCCCAAGGGATCGCCGCGGTCACGCCGGGCGGCTACGGCTACGGCCGCCTGCTCGCGGCCGACTCGACGACGTACGGCGACGGCAATCTCCTCGTGCGCGGTCGAGGTCGGCCACAACGACGGCCCCTGGGACGTGCCCGACGACTACCGCAAGCTCAACGGCGTCCTGCGCTACAGCCAGGGCGACGCCGGCAACGGCTTCACCTCACCGCCATGGGCTACGACGGGAGGTGGAACTCGACCGACCAGATCGCCGCAGCGCGCCGTCGACGAGGGGCTGATCGACCGTTTCGGCTCGATCGATCCCACCGACGGCGGCAACACCTACCGCTACAGCCTGGCGGCCGACTGGCGGCGCGGCAGCGAGTCCTCGCTCACCCGCGCCAGCGCCTACGCCTTGCGCTACGGGCTCAACCTGTTCTCGGACTTCACCTACTTCCTCGACGATCCGGTGCACGGCGACCAGTTCGAGCAGCTGGACAACCGCACCGTGACCGGCTTCCAGCTCGAGCACCAGTGGGAGCGCCGATTGGGGCGGGCGGGAGTCGAGACCTCGGTCGGCCTCCAGGTGCGCAACGACGCCATCAACAACGGCCTCTACCACACCGAGGACCGGCGCGCCTCTCGTCCACCCGGGCGCGACGACATCGAGCAGATGACGCGGCGGCCCTACGTGGAGAGCGCGAGTGCGCTGGAATTCCTGGCTGCGCACGGTGGCCGGCCTGCGCGCGGACGGCTACTACGCCGACGTGCAAGAGCAACCTCGCCGCGAACTCCGGCACCCGCCAGGCCGGCATCCTCAGCCCCAAGCTCGCCGTCATCTTCGGGCCCTGGAGCAAGACCGAGTTCTACCTCAACTACGGCTACGGCTTCCACAGCAACGACGCCCGCGGCGCCACCATCCGGGTCGATCCCCAGAACGGGGGAGCCGGTCGATCAGGTCACCCCGCTGGTGCGGGCCAAGGGCGCGGACCTCGGGGTCCGCACCTCGCTCGATCCCGAACCTCCAGACCTCCGCCACCCTGTTCCTCTGGACCTGGACTCCGAGCTGGTCTTCTCGGGCGACGCCGGCGACACCGAGGCGGGCCGGCCCAGCCGGCGGGACGGGCATCGAGCTGCAGAACTTCTACCGCCGCGCCGCTGGCTCACCCTAGACGCCGACTACGCCTACTCGCGCGCCCGCTTCACCAACTTCGATCCGGTGGGGGACCACATCCCGGGCTCCATCGAGAGCGCGCTCTTCGGCGGGGGTCTCGGTCGACGACGCCGGCCCCTGGTTCGGCAGCCTCCGCCTGCGCTACTTCGGCCCCCGCCCGCTGATCGAGGACGACAGCGTCCGCTCCAAGGCCTCCTCGCTGCTCAACTGCGCCTCGGCCATCGCTTCCCCAACGGCCTCTCCGTGGCCGGCGAGTCTTCAACCTGCTGAACAACCAGGTGAGCGACATCGACTACTACTACGCGTCGCGACTGCCGGGCGAGCCCGCGCCGGTGAACGACATCCACTTCCACCCGGCGGAGAAAAGATCGTTCCGGCTGGCGGCGGAGTGGCGGTTCTAGGCGCGACGGTGAATCGCGAACATCCTGACGGACCGCTTGCGAGAGAGTGGAGAGGCTGGAGCCGAACGGCTCTGATACCTTTTCATCTCATGCCGAACAGCCGGAGATTCTGGGCCAGTCTGCTGGCGGCGTTCCTTCTGCTGGGCGCCGTGGATCTCCACTCGCCTGGGGAGGCGCTCGATTCGCTCGCCCACCCCCAGGGCGAAACCTACTCTCTCACCGCGCGGCACCCGGGCCAGCCCGTCCACTTCGAAGCGTCCTGCGACGCGAAGCGGCCGGTCTGCCCGGTCTGCCTGCATCACCTGCGGACCAGCGGCGCTCATCTGCTCGCCGTGGCGGGGCTGGAGCCGCTGGCCCGGCGGGACGCCGGCATCCAGAGCCGTCCGCTGCTCAGCGATCACGACCTCCGCGGCCCCAGCGGCGCCCGCGGCCCTCCTGCCGTCTGACCTCCCGTTCCATTCGCGAATCCGACCGCCCGCTTTCCTGAAGCGGCGAAGGTCCGCGCGACGTCTCTCTGATCCTGTCGCGCGCGGTTCCGAAGGAAACCTTCTTCCGGGCTGTAGGGCCGGGAGAGCCAAGGCTTGGAGGTCCGATGAAAATGCATGTTTCGCGCGGAGCGCTCGCCGCTTTTTTCGCGCTATTTCTTCTTCCGGCGGCGGTTTGGGCCGGTCAGGTCCGCGGCAAGGTCCTGGGCCCGGGCAACGAGCCCCTGCCCGGAGTCACCGTGGAGCTCGCCAACGACGTCACCGGCTCGTCGCAGACCGCCGTCTCGGGGGCCGACGGCGCATTCTTCTTCTACAACGTCCCCGACAATTCCTACCATCTCCGTGCCTCCCTCGAGGGGTTCGCCGACTTCCACGCCGACATCGAGGTGCGCAGCGGCATGCCGGTCCAGCAGGCAGTGCAGCTCACCGCGCAGTTCTCCGGTTCGACCACGGTCACGGCGGAGAAGGAGAACGTCGCCCTGGAGACCGGCGATTCGTCGAGCCACACGGACATCGACAAGTCCCTGGTGCGGCGTTTCGCCGCGCCGGTCGCCTCGCGCGCCTTCGAGTCGATCGTCCTTTCGTCTCCCGGCTTCAGCCAGGACGAGAACGGCCGTTACCATTTCCAGGGCGGCCACTCGCAGCAGCTCCTGGTGATCGACGGCCAGCCGATCGGCGACCAGGTGGGCATCACCTTCTCCAACTCGCTCAACCCGGCGATCGCCGAGGGGATCGAGATCGTCACCGGCGGCATCCCCGCCGAGTTCGGGGAGAAGGCCAACGGCGTGATCAATCTCACCACCCGCTCCGCCCTCGGGCACAACGGCTTCCACGGGGACGTGGGGATCGGGGCGGGGCGCTTCTCGACGCAGGAGGGCGCGGTGGCGGCGGGCTGGGGCGGCGCGCGCTCGGGCCTCTTCGTCGACCTCGACGCCTCCAAATCCGACCGCTTCCTCGATCCCGTCTCCTTCGACAACTTCCACAATCACGGCGTCACCCGCCGGCTGTTCACCCGCTACGACTCGATTCCGCCCTCCGAGTCTGCCTCCTTCCGGCTGACCGGCAGCGGCGGCAAGACGGACCGGGACGTCACCAACCTCCCCTCCCAGGAGGCGGCGGGGCAGAACCAGCGGGTCGTCTCGCAGGACTGGAACCTCAACCTCGGCTATCAGCACATCGACGCCGCCGGCTGGGTCTTCGATGCCCAGGTCTACGGCCGCGACAACAAGCTGCGGCTGGAGGGCTCGCCAAACGACACGCCGGTGCTCGCCGAGCAGAACCGGTCGCTCGCCAACCAGGGGACCAACCTTTCGCTCTCGAAGCTCGTGGGCGTCAACGAGCTCAAGGTGGGGGTGCAGGCCAAGCGCTTCCCCATCCGCGAGTCCTTCCACTTCGGGATCACCGATCCCGGGTTCAACGATCCGGAAGCGGACGGCTACAACCCCAACCTCGCCCCCTACGACCTGACGCGGGGAGGCACGCTGTTCGGTTTCAACGCGGAGCGGACGGGCCAGTACTCCGCGGGCTACGTCCAGGACACTACCCGGCTGGGCAACCTGACGGTGAACGCCGGCCTGCGCTACGACCACAACCAGCTCTTCAAGACCGAGAGCCTGCTCCAGCCGCGCCTGGGCCTCGCCTACTACATCCCGGCGACGAAGACGGTCCTGCGCGCCTCCTACGACCGGATGTTCATCACGCCGGAGTACGAGAACATCCTGCTCTCCTCTTCGGCGGCCGCCGCCGCGCTCGTGCCGCCGGCCCTCCAGGGCAACACCCAGCTCGGCTCGGGGCAGCTCTTCAACGTCTCCGAGCGTCACAAGGCCTACAACGTCGGCCTCCAGCAGGGGTTCGGCCCCGCCCTGCGGGTCGACCTCTCCTACTGGAAGCGGACGGTGGTAAACGCGGCCGACCAGAACCAGTTCTTCAACACCGGCATCGTCTTCCCGCTCAACTTCAAGGGGGCCGACCTCAACGGCTGGAACGTCCGGCTCGACGGCGGACCCTGGAGCGGCGTACGGGGCTATCTTTCGCTCGGCCACGTCCGCGCCCTCTACCAGAACCCCTTCGTCGGCGGGCTCTTCCTCGACGCCGGAGCGCTCGACACCCTCGCCGGCGGCTCGTTCGTCATCGATCACGACCAGGACCTCCAGGAGCAGATCGGGGTGTTCTGGGACATCCCCCGCACCGGCTTCTGGCTGGGCGTCACCCAGCGCTACGACTCAGGGCTGGTAACCGGCGCCGGCGCCCTGGCGGACGTCCTCGCCAGCCCGGACACCGCCTACGGGGCCCCCTTCATCCGGTTCAACGAAGACCCGCAGCGGATCCGGTCGCGTAACGTCTGGAACGCCTCCCTGGGAGCCCGGTTGAAGCAGTATGGGTTGCCCTTCGAGGTGCAGCTCGACGTGTTGAACCTCACCGACGAGAAGGGTCTGTACAACTTCCAGTCGGTCTTCGGCGGCACCCACGTCATCCCACCGCGCACGGTGGCGGGCCGCATCCGCTACGTGTTCTAGGGCGAGCCATGGGCGCCACGGATCGTTCTTACCAAACCGGCGAGCGGATCCTGCTCGATCCGGACAGCGTGCTCGAGGTGCTGGAGGGGGTCGTCGCCCTGGCGATGATCCACGAGGACGGCGCAGAGGTTCTCCTCGGGCTGTACGGCCCTGGACAGGTGCTGGCCGGCCACCCCGAGGACGCCTGTGGCATCCAGCTCTCCGCCCAGACCGGGACGGCGGTGCGGATTCAGCCCTGGGCCGAAGCCGCCCGCCAGCCCGGCTTCGCCGATCGTCTGCGGGACCGATTGCGTTCCATGGAGGCCTGGGCGGCGATGCAGGCCCGGCCCCAGATCGAGCAGCGGCTGGTCGGCATCCTCTCCCTCCTCGCGGAGCAGTTCGGCCGCCCTTCCTCTAAGGGGATGGCGATCGAGATCCTGGTCACCCAGTCCCAACTCGCCTCGGCGGTGGGCGCAACGCGGACCACGGTCACCCGCCTGCTGGGGGGGCTGCGCCGGCGTGGTGTGTTGATCGCCGTCCGCTCCGGGCGCGGCTAGCGCTATTGCTTGCGGGACTGGGAGGCGGGGCAGCCAGGCAAGCCGGGAGCCTCCGAGGTGCGATTGCGCACCTCTCACCGGACCGCGCTTCTCTAGAGTTGGCAGGGACCGGGAGTGAGACCTCGGTTCCGGCCATCGCAGACGGGGGCGGTCCGTAATCGTCTCCCGCCCCCATCTGCCTTTTTATCGCAGCGAACCCACCGGCCCTACAATAGCCTCTTGGGAAACAGGAGGGCACCGAACGGGCCCGGGCGGCGGAAGAAGAGATCGCCCGCCTGCGGCGCGAGCTCGAGCGGCGGCGTTGAGATTGCGTCGACAGAGCCGTTTCCCCAATCCTTCGAAAGGAAGTCCCGCAGGGACGCAGGAATAAAGCCTGGGGTTTCAACCCCAGGGACCCGGCATCACCCCGATCCCCAAAGCCCTGAAAGGGCGTAGGAAGCCGTTCGAAACCACCCTGCGTCCCTTCGGGACTTGGGGGATTTGATCGCGACGCTTTCCTGGCGTTGAAACGCCAGGCTTTATCCCTGCGCCCCTGCGGGGCTGGAGGGCGGCTCGGATCGGGAGGCGATCTCCTGGAGCAACAAGGTTAAATTGTTGCGAAAGATTTTGGTGTTCGGATGGTCGGACCCCAGGCTTCGCTCGGAAATCTCCACCGCCCGCCGCATCAGAGGCTCGGCATCCGCTAATCGGTTGGTGTCCTGAAGCAACCGAGCCAGATTGTTGAGGTCTCTGGCGACGTTTGGGTGTTGAGGTCCGAAGGATTGCTCGTCGATCTGGAGAGCGCGCCGCATCAGAGGCTCGGCGTCCGCCAACCGGTTGGTAGCCTGAAGCAACCGTAGCTAAGTTGTTGAGTCGGATGGCGACGTTTGGGTGTTGAGGTCCGAAGGATTGCTCGTCGATTTGGAGAGCGCGGCGCATCAGAGGCTCGGCATCTGCCAACCGGTTGGTAGCCTGAAGCAACTGAGCCAGGTTGTTGAGTCGGATGGCGACGTTTGGGTGTTGAGGTCCGAAGGAGTCCTCGTTGATCTGGAGAGCGCGGCGCATTAAGGGCTCGGCGTCTGACAACCGGTTGGTGTCCTTAAGCAAGGTAGCCAGGTTGTTGAGACCCGTGGCGACTTCAGGGTGATTAGATCCGAAGGACTTTTCCTTAATCTGGAGAGAGCGCCGCATAAGAGGTTCGGCTTCTATAAACCGGTTAGTGTCCTGGAGCAACCTAGCCAGGTTACTGAGACAGGTAGCAACGTTTGGGTGTTGAGGTCCGTAAAAATTTTCATAGATTTCGAGAGCGCGCCGCATCAAAGGCTCAGCTTCTATATGGAGTGCTTTAGCGTTGAGCAGTGTTGCTAACTCTGCCATGAGACGAGCTGTTGGATGAGCAATACCCGCACCATCGGCATATTTGACAACCAGCGCTGCATGAGGCCGCAAACGGTCCCAAACGGGCCAGGTACGGACGTCATCGGGGTCGTAGGGAGAGAATTCATTCACCAACCACAAGGAACGCTCAATCCAATCCCGCCGTCGCTCTTCTGGAATCCTGGACCGCAAAGCATCCTGAACCATCCGGTGAACCGTGAATCTCGCCCCATCGCGTGTCGCCATGGAGAAGGATGCGAGCTCCGCAATCCCGTCCTTGATGGACGGATCACCAGGTTGTGTCCCAGCTTCCTCGCAAAGCATCCCAACCGCCTCCTCGACGATCGATGCTTCCCTTTCGAACATCTCGGAAGGAATGGGATCGGGAGCGAGATACGCGGTGAGACGAAGGATCGCGGCTGCGGTCGGGCTGAGCTGCTGAAAGGTCTTCTGCCAAGTCACCGCCACCGGAGCGGGATATTGCATTACAGAGCCGTCGTACCAGTTGAGGACCTCCTCGCGCTCGCGCTGCCAGTCTTCCAGGTATGCGGAGAGACTCATCTGATAATGGGCGATATAAGCGGCCGCCTGCTCCAGCGCGAGCGGGAGGCCTCCGAGCTCCTCGGCCAGACGGCGGGCCTGCTCGGGATCGTCTGCCGACTGGGTGCGGTCAGCCGCGGTACGCTCGAGAAGGAACCGTTCCGCCTCGTCGAGACTGGAGGGTATCGAGAGGCTGTCTCCGGACGGTCGGCGGCCAGTCACGAATTCGGGAGGTGATGAGGACGCGGCCCTGGGAGAGGGAGGGCAGAATCTCCAGGACGGCTATCTCCGCCTCTTTCGTGTCCACGTTGTCGAGGATCAGCAGCCAGCGATCCTGATCCCGGAGCCATCGCAGGACGGCGGCATGCGTCTGGTCCTCTGCCCCGGCGTTGTACTCGGGCAGGTTGAAAAGATCGGGCCGAGCCAAACTCGCCAGACCGGAGCGCAGAGCCTTGGGAGAGTCCGCCACCACGAACAGCGCCGTGTCATACCGGTCTCCCGAGCGCCAGGCGTACTCGACGGCCAGCCGGGTCTTGCCGATCCCTCCAAGCCCGTGGATCGTCTGCGCCTGGGTGATTGCCGTAGCCTGCACGGCTTCGAGGCTGCGGAGGTCTTCATCGCGGCCCTTGAGGAGGTCTCCGAGCGGGGAGAAGGGGAGGTTGTGGATCTTGGGAAAGGCCCCGCCAGGGAGCTGTCTCCGGTTTCCGACTCTTCTTTCGGCGAGGCTTGGGCTTCTTCCCGGTGATCCCCCATTGCAGCAGATCCAATCCCTCCTCTGGTAATGCCCTGGCGGAGATCCACCCAGGTGTTTTGCCGGACAAGAAGACGGGGAGATCTGGACGCTAGCCGGAGCGTCTGGTAAGCAAGACCGGGATGACGGGGCGCCCCGCCGTCTGATCCATCTGGGAGAGACAAGCCCGCCATCTCGGGCATTTCCCAAGGGCCCAACCCGTCCTTGCCGACCAGGACAGCCGAGCGAACGGGCGGTACGGATGATCTTGTCGAGCTCGTCCTGCCAAGGACGCCCGGGAGGCAACTCCCATTCATCCAGCTACACCCGAAGCCCACGGTCCTTCAACGCCGCCGCGATCTGGCGCACGGCGGGCTTGTCCTTGCTGTTGTGGCTCAGGAAGACGTCGAAGGTCTCATCATCCGCCAAGGGGTCCCTCATGGAAACGGCTGCCCTCAGTTTATCAGTGACGGATGAGAGCTCCCGGTCCGGCGACGTTCCCGAGGATGGGGATCTGCACGCTCGACACTCCGTGCCCGCATGGAGTAGACTAACTTAGTCCGGTGAGCTTCCGATCCAATGGGTACCTACAACGTTCACGAAGCCAAGACCCACCTTTCCCGCCTCCTCGATCGGGTGGCCGAGGGAGAAGAGATCATCATCGCGAAGAGTGGTCGGCCTGTGGCGAAGCTGGTACGCGTGGTCATTGAGCCCCGCAGGCCCGGGCGGCTGAAAGGCCGCATCCGTATTGGCCCCGACTTCGACGAGCCTCTTCCCGAAGAGATCCTGGCCGGCTTCCACGGGGAAAGGGAGTGAAGCTCCTCCTCGACAGCCATGCCTTCCTCTGGTGGCTCGCCGAGGACCCGAAGCTCAGCGCCGGAGCCCGGGAGGCGGTCGCCGATCCCTTGTCGGTCGTCCACGTCAGCGCCGCAAGCGTCTGGGAGCTTGCGATCAAGGCCTCTCTGGGGAAGCTGGATCTCGACGGCGCCAACCTGGTGGAGGAGATCGCGGAGAATCACTTCGTCGAGCTTTCCATGACGGCGCGGCACTCGCTCGCCGCCGCCGCCTTGCCCCGCCATCACGAAGACCCCTTCGACCGTATGCTGATCGCCCAGGCCCAGGTCGAGGGCATGACGGTCGTCACCCGGGACCCCGCGTTTCGAGCCTACGGGGTCGCCATCCTCCCGACCTGAAGCCCTGCTAGCATCCGCGCCGCCCTTGCACCCGGTCCGCTCCTCGCGGGAGAATGGGGGCAGCTTCCGATCCCCCACCCCCGATGATCGACGTCCTCCCCCAGCAGCAGAAGGCGCTCCCGCACAGCGAGGAGTCGGAGCGCGCCGTGCTCGGCGGCGTGCTGCTCGACACCTCCGTGCTCGCCACCATCTCGGGGCGGCTGCGGGCCGAGGACTTCTACTCCGAGCGCCATCAGATCCTCTACCAGGCGATGCTCGACCTGCAGGACGAGCAGGTGGAGATCGACCTGCGCACCCTCCAGGCCCGGCTGGAGCAGCGCAGCCAGCTCGAGAGGATCGGCGGCCTCGCCTACCTGACCGGGCTCGACCTCGACCTGCCGGACATCGGGCGGATCGACGCCTACGTGGAGATCGTCAAGGAGCGCTCGGTCCGCCGGCGGCTGATCCAGATGTCCGGGCAGATCATCCGCAACTGCCTGGACGGCGGCCTGGAGGCCCGGGAGGCGCTCGGGCGGGCGGAGCAGTCGATCCTGGGCTTGGGCGAGGAGGCGGTCCAGCGCGGATTCTCGCAGCTCTCGCACGTCCTCCACACCACCCTGGAAGAGCTCGAGGAGCGCCCGGGCAGCATGCTCACCGGGGTGCCTACCGGCTTCACCGACTTCGACCGTGTCAGCCAGGGGCTGAACCGGGGGAACCTGATCATCATCGCCGGCCGCCCCGGCATGGGCAAGACCAGCTTCGCGCTCAATGTCGCCCAGCACGTGACGGTGCGCGAGCGCAAGACGGTGGGGATCTTCTCGCTGGAGATGAGCCAGCAGGAGCTGGCGCTGCGCATCCTCTGCTCGGAGGCGGACATCTCCTTCTCCCGGCTGCGCTCGAACCGCGTTTCGCAGAAGGAGTGGACGCGGATCATCCAGACCGTCCGCGCCATCGGCGACGCGCCGCTCTACATCGACGACTCGCCGAACCCGACGCTGCTCGAGATCGCCTCGAAGTCGCGGCGCCTGAAGGCGGAGCGGGGCCTCGGGGTGATCGTGCTCGACTACCTCCAGCTCATGCAGGCCGGCGGCCGCTACGAGAACCGCAACCTGGAGATCGCCGCCATCAGCCGCGGTTTGAAGCAGCTCGCCAAGGAGCTGGAGGTGCCGGTGATCGCCCTCTCCCAGCTCTCCCGCCAGCCCGAGCGGCGGGGGAGCGACCACCGCCCGCAGCTCTCCGACCTGCGCGAGTCGGGCTCGATCGAGCAGGACGCCGACATGGTGGCGTTCATCTACCGCGACGAGGTCTACACCCCCACCGAAGAGAACAAGGGGCTCGCCGAGCTGATCATCGCCAAGCACCGCAACGGCGAGACCGGCACCGTCGAGCTCGTCTTCCTGGGTGAGACCACCAGCTTCAAGAACCTCGACCGGCATGGAACCGACTCCTCCGCGCCCTTCTGAGGTCCCGCCTGCCGCCGAGAGCGCGCCCGGGGTGGACGACCTCCAGGCCGCCCTGCGCCCGGCGTGGGTGGACGTCGACCTCGCCGCCCTGGAGCACAACCTGGGGGAGATCCGCGAGCGGCTCGCGTGCCCCTCCGGGCAACCCGCCAAGGTCATGGCGGTGGTGAAGGCGGACGCCTACGGCCATGGCGCCGTGGGGGTCTCCCACCTGCTGGAGTCCGCCGGGGTGGACTGGCTGGGCGTCGCCCTGCTGGAGGAGGGGGCGGAGATCCGCCGCGCCGGCGTGCGGCTGCCCATCCTGGTGCTGGGCACGGCCCGGCCGGAGAAGATCGCCCTCTACGCCCGCTATCGGCTCACCCCGACCCTCTCCTCGCTCGCCGAGCTGCGTCCACTGGCGCGACTGGACGGCGGGCCAGCGCGCGCCCCAGCAGGTCCATCTCAAGGTGGACACCGGCATGGGCCGGCTGGGGGTGGCGGTCGACGAGGTGCCGCGGGCGCTGGAGATCCTGCGCGGCAGCTCCGGGCTGCGGCTGGCCGGCCTGCTCTCCCACTTCGGCGACGCGGACGATCTGACGAGCCCGCGCAATCTCGCCCAGGAGGAGCGCTTCGCCGGGGTGCTCGCCCTGCTCACGCAAGAGGAGCGCGAGGGGATCCTGATCCACATGGCCAACAGCGCCGCCGGTCTTCACCTCCCGGAGAGCCGCTTCGCCCTGGTGCGGATGGGGATCGCCCTCTATGGGCTCGATCCCGCCGAGCGTACGGATCATCCATTGCCCCTCGCGCAGCGTACGGATCTAGTGCCGGTGATGGCGGTGCGCGCGCGCATCGTCCAGCTCCGCGAGGTGCCGGCCGGCACGGCGCTCTCCTACGGCGGGCGCACGGTCACCCGCCGGCGCAGCCGGGTCGCCGTGGTCCCCGTGGGGTACGCCGATGGCTACGCCTGGCGCCTGACCGGCAAGGCCGAGGCCCTGGTGCGCGGGTGTCGTGTTCCGGTGGCCGGTTCGGTTACGATGGACATGACCCTGCTCGACGTGACGGACTCCGGGGCGGAGCTGGGGGAGGAGGTCGTGCTGCTCGGCCGGCAAGGGACCGAGGAGATCACGGCGACGGAGCTTGCGGCGCACGCGGGGACCATTTCGTGGGAGATCCTCTGCCATCTCGGACTCCGGCTGCCGCGCCGCTACATTCGCGAGGGGAGAGTGGAGGAGCTGATGTCGCGTTTTTCGCGGGAGGAGACGTGAAGCTGCCGGGAGCCCTGGAACGCTTCTTCGAGCAGATGGGGCGTTTCGTGCAGATGCTGGGGCGCGTCTTCGCCTGGACATTCCGGCCGCCCTACGACTGGCGGGAGCTGCTGCGCCAGATGGTGAAGGTGGGGGTCAACTCGATGCCGGTCGTGCTGCTCACGGCCATGTTCACCGGCATGGTGCTGGCGCTCCAGACCTTCACCGTGCTGAGCCGCTTCAGCGCCGAGAGCTTCGTCGGCTCGCTGGTGGCTCTGTCGATGGTGCGCGAGCTCTCCGCGGTGCTCTCCGGGCTGATCGTCGCCGGCCGCGCCGGCTCGGCCATGGGTGCCGAGCTCGGCACCATGCGGGTCACCGAGCAGATCGACGCCCTGGAGGTGATGGCGACCGATCCGGTCCACTACCTGGTGGTGCCGCGGGTCTGGGCGACCACGATCACGCTGCCGCTGCTGGTCGTCCTCGGCAACGCCGTCGGCATCTTCGGCGGCTACCTGGTCGCCGTCGTGCTGATGGGGGCGAACCCCATCTCCTACATCGACCGGACGTTCCAGTTCATGGGGGCGAAAGACCTGTTCTCGGGCCTGATCAAGGCGGGCTTCTTCGGCTTCCTGCTCGCCGTCATCGGCTGCCAGCAGGGCTTCTACACCAGCGGCGGCGCCGAGGGGGTGGGCCGTTCCACCACCTCCGCCGTGGTGGTGGCGAGCATCGCCATCCTGATCGCCGACTTCTTCCTGACCCGGGTGCTGTTCTGATGGCGACCGAGGCCGCCAGCTCGGCCGGCGCGATCAAGATCCGCATCCGGGATCTGCACAAGTCGTTTGGCCCCAAGATGGTGCTGGACGGGGTGAACGTCGACATCGCGCCGGCGGAATCGCTGGTCATCATCGGCGGCTCGGGCACCGGCAAGAGCGTGCTGCTGAAGCACATCATCGGCCTGCTGAAGCCGGACGCCGGCACGGTCGAGGTGGACGGCACGGCCGTCGAGACGCTCGGCAACCGCGAGATCACCGAGTTCCGGCGCAAGTTCGGCATGGCCTTCCAGGAGGGCGCGCTGTTCGACTCGATGTCGGTGTGGCAGAACGTGGCCTTCCCCCTGCAGCGGCTGACGACGATGTCCCATGGGGAGATCGACGACCGGGTGCAGGAGTGCCTGGAGATGGTGCGGCTCGAAGGGGTGGGCGACAAGCTGCCCTCGCAGCTCTCGGGCGGCATGCGCCGCCGGGTGGGCTTCGCCCGGGCGGTGGCCCACCAGCCGGAGATCCTGCTCTTCGACGAGCCGACGACCGGGCTCGACCCGGTGACGACGGCGCTGATCGGCGAGGTCATCCTCGATCTGTCGAACCGTCTGAAGACCACCACGATCACCATCACCCACGACATGGAGAGCGCGTTCCTGATCGGCGACCGGATCGCCATGCTCAATAAGGGTAAGATCATCGCCGAGGCGCCGCCCGAGGAGTTCAAGCGTCTCGAGGACCCCAGAGTGCAGCAGTTCATCCACGGCAAGGCCGAGGGTCCCCTCTCGGAAGAGGTGGCTCCGGCGCGGGGTCCGCGGGATTCGCGGGACGGTCCGGGTTCGACATCGGGAGGAAGCGGAGGCCCCGGCCGCCTGTAGGCGGGGCTGTTCCGCGATCGGAGAGCTATGAAATCACTGGTCAAGGTCGGGGTCTTCGCGACCCTGTGTCTCATCGTCCTGGGGGTCCTGATCTGGAAGATCGAGGATCTCACCTTCAACAAGAAGGGGCAGCACCTCAGCGCCGTCTTCGATTCGGTGGCCGGCCTCGACGACAAGGCCGCGGTGCGCGTGGCGGGCGTGCGGGTGGGGCAGGTGGACGGCCTCGGCCTGCTGGGCAACCGCGCCCGCATCCGCATGGTGCTCAACAAGCCGCTGCCGCTCACCGTCGGTACCACGGCACGCATCGCCAACCTCGGACTGCTGGGCGAGAAGTACGTCGAGCTGGTCCCCGGCCCGCCGAACGCGCCGCCGCTGCCGCCGAACGCCGTGCTCATCGGCTCGACCCCGCCCAGCCTGGACGACGCGATGGCGAAGATCAACGACATCGGCACCTCGATCCAGAAGGTCACCGGCCAGCTCGCCGGCACCGACATGGGGGGCGGGCTGAATCGCCTGGTGGCGGACATCCAGCTCACCAGCGCCGAGATCCGGGCGCTGGTGGCGGAGAACCGCGCCAACGTCGCCTCCGGCGTGCGGAACATCGACAGCCTGACCGCCACCCTGGCCCGCGAGCTGCCGCGGATCGCCTCGGAGACCAACCGCGCCCTCGACCAGATCTCGGCCCTGGTGGCTGACAACCGCGGCAACGTCTCGGGCACCCTGGCCAACGCCCGCGAGCTGACCGCCAAGCTGCAGACCTCGGCCGACAACCTCAGCGCGATCTCCGGCAAGATCGCCAGCGGTCAGGGGACGGTCGGCAAGCTGGTCAACGACAAGAAGGCCTACAACGAAGTCCTCTCGACCCTTGACACCATCAAGGGGGGCGTGCAGACCTTGAGCGAGAGCCTGGGCGGCTTCAACAAGTTCAAGATCGACCTCGACATGCAGGGGTTCTACCTGCAGAAGCCGAAGGACTCGCTGACCGCCCTGCGGCTGGACATCGATCCGCAGGACGGCAAGCACATCTACCGCGCCGGCATCGTCAGCACCCCCGAGGGCAAGCGGTCGGAGAAGACGCAGACCTACACCGTCACCCCCCCCGGCGGCGTGGCCGAGACGACGACCATCCACACGCTAACCCAGGAGCGGAGCTACTCGGCGACCGCCCTCTTCGGCTACAAAGCACCGAAGGACGCCCGCCTCTACGCCGGCATCATCGAGGGGACGGGCGGCGCCCAGATCGAATACCCGCTGCCGGTGCTCGACCGCCGGATGCTGCTTTCCTTCGAGGCCTTCGACTTCAACCGGCCCAACAACCAGTCGGCGCACCTGCGCCTGCTCGGCCGCTACCAGTTCGCCCCCAACCTCTACCTGGTGGGCGGCTACGACGACCCCTTGGAGAAGAACCGCTCCTTCTTCCTCGGCGGCGGCATCCGCTGGAACGACGAGAACATCAAGCGTCTGCTGGGACTGGCGAGCTCGGGGCTGCGGTAGGCTCCGCGTTCCAAGAAAGAAAAAGCCCGGCCGGAGCCGGGCTTCTCGACGTCAGGGCAGGGGAGCGATCACGCTCCGACCGCCACCTCCGCCTCCTTGGGGTTCTCGATCTCGATGGCGAGCTGGCCGTCCTTCATGTCGACCTTGAGGAGCGAGCCGTCGTGGACCTCGCCGGCCACCAGGGCGCGGGCGATCCGCGACTCCAGCTCGTGCTGGAGGAACCGCTTGAGCGGCCGGGCGCCGTAGACCGGGTCGAAGCCCTGCCGGGCCACGAACTCACGGGAGGCGTCGGTCAGCTCCAGACGGATGCCGCGATCGGTCAGGCGCCGGCGCAGATCCTCGGTCTGCAGATCGACGATCTGCTTGATCTCGTCGAGCCGCAGCGGCTTGAACAGCACGACGTCGTCCACCCGGTTGAGGAACTCGGGCCGGAAGTGCCGCCGCAGCTCCTGCATCACCGCCACGCGCGCCGGCTCGGTGATCTCGCCCGTCGCCAGCACCCCCTCGAGCAGGTTGGTGGAGCCGATGTTCGAGGTCATGATGATCACGGTGTTCTTGAAGTCCACCGTGCGCCCTTGGGAGTCGGTCACCCGCCCGTCGTCGAGGATCTGCAGGAGCACGTTGAACACGTCGCCGTGCGCCTTCTCGATCTCGTCGAAGAGGATGACGGAGTAAGGCTTGCGCCGCACCGCCTCGGTGAGCTGGCCCCCTTCCTCGTAGCCGACGTAGCCCGGCGGAGCACCGATCAGCCGCGAGACGTTGTGCCGCTCCATGTACTCGCTCATGTCGATGCGGATGAGGTTGTCCTCGCTGTCGAAGAGCGTCTGCGCCAGGGTCTTGGCGAGCTCGGTCTTGCCGACGCCGGTCGGCCCCAGGAAGATGAAGGAGCCGATCGGCCGCCGCGGGTCCTTGATCCCGGCGCGGGCGCGGATCACCGCGTCGGCGACCAGCCGCACCGCCTCGTCCTGGCCGATCACCCGGTTGTGGAGGAGGTCCTCCATGCGCAGCAGCTTCTCGCGCTCCCCCTCGACCAGGCGGGTCACCGGGATGCCGGTCCAGCGCGAGACGATCTCGGCCACCTCCTCCTCGGTCACCTCCTCGCGCAGGAGCTGGCCGCCGCTCTTCTGCTGATCGCCCAGCACCGCCTCCTTCTCCTTCAGCTCGCGCTCGAGCTGGGGAAGCTTGCCGTAGCGCAGCTCGGCGCTCTTGTTGAGGTCGTACTGCCGCTCGGCCACCTCGATCTCCTGGCGCAGCTTCTCGATCTGCCCGCGCAGGCCGCGGACGTCCTCGATCGAGCTCTTCTCGGCTTCCCACTGCGCCCGCATGGCGTCCGCCCTGGACTTGAGATCCGCCAGCTCGCGGCGGAGGTCCTCCAGCCGCTCCTGGCTCGCCTTGTCCTTTTCCTTCTTGAGCGCGGCCTCCTCGATCTCGAGCTGCATCACCCGGCGGGTGACCTCGTCCAGCTCCTGGGGCATCGAATCGATCTCGGTGCGGAGCATGGCGCAGGCTTCGTCGATCAGGTCGATCGCCTTGTCCGGCAGGAAGCGGTCGGTGATGTAGCGGTCCGAGAGGATCGAGGCGGCCACCAGGGCGTTGTCCTGGATACGCACGCCGTGGTGCACCTCGAAGCGCTCGCGCAGGCCGCGGAGGATCGAGATGGTGTCCTCGACGCTCGGCGGATCGACCGTCACCGGCTGGAAGCGCCGCTCGAGGGCCGCGTCCTTCTCGATGTTCTTGCGGTACTCGTCGAGCGTGGTGGCGCCGATGCAGTGCAGCTCGCCGCGGGCGAGCATGGGTTTCAGCAGGTTGCCGGCGTCTGGCGAACCTTCGGTCTTGCCGGCGCCGACGATCGTGTGCAGCTCGTCGATGAAGAGCAGGATCCGCCCCTCGCTCTGCTTGATCTCGTTGAGCACGGCCTTCAGCCGCTCCTCGAACTCGCCGCGGTATTTGGCGCCGGCGAGCAGCGAGCCCATGTCAAGCGAGAACAGGGCGCGGTCCTTCAACCATTCGGGGACGTCGCCGCGCACGATGCGCTGGGCGAGCCCCTCGACGATGGCGGTCTTGCCGACGCCCGGCTCGCCGATCAGCACCGGGTTGTTCTTGGTCTTCCTCGACAGGATGCGGATCACCCGCCGGATCTCGGCGTCGCGGCCGATCACCGGATCGAGCTTGTTGCGCCGCGCCTCCGCCACCAGGTCGACGCCGTACTTCTCGAGCGCCTCGTAGGCCACCTCGGGCATGGCGCTGGTCACCCGCTGATTTCCCCGCACCGCTGTGAGGGCGGCGAGGAAGGCGTCCCGGGTGACGCCAAACTGCGCCAGGATCCTGCCGAGCGCCGAGGAGGAGCCCTCGTCGACCATGGCGAGCAGCAGGTGCTCGACGGAGACGTACTCGTCCTTCAGCCGCTTGGCCTCGTCCTCGGCCCGGATCAGGATCTGCTGCAAGCGCTGGGTCAGGTAGATCTTGCCCGCCTCGACGCCGGGGCCCGAGACCTTGGGCCGGCGCGTCAGCTCGCGCTCCACCTCGGCCTTCAGGGCCTCGGTCGGCGCCTCCATGCGGGAGAGCAGGCGGGGGATGAGCCCCTCCGGCTGCTCGAGGAGGGCGAGGAGCAGGTGCTCGCCGTCAACCTCCTGGTGGCCGTAGCGCAGCGCCTTGGTCTGGGCGCTCTGCAGCGCCTCCTGGGATTTCTGGGTCATTCGATTCATGTCCATGGTGTCTATGCCCTCGTCGCCAGCCGGTTTGGGATTTCCGTCGAAACGGTGCCGGCGGCCATGTTCCAGTCCTTAAACCTCCACCTCGCGGGTTCGCTCGGCCGCCGCCTCGGCAAGCTGCTCGTAGAGCTCGCGCTCGCGGTCGGTGAGCGGCTCGGGGATGACGATCCGGATCTCCGCCAGCAGGTCCCCCTTGGCGCCGCCAGACTGCCCGAGCCCCCGCCCCCGCAGCCGGATCTTGCGGCCGGAGGAGGAGCCCGCCGGGATTTTCACCCGCACCGTTCCGGTAGGGGTTTCGACGTCCGCCTCGCCGCCCAGCGCCGCCTGCGGCGGCGAAACCGGCACGAAGGTGAGGACGTCCGAGCCCTCGACCCGGAAGCGGGGATCGGGCGCGATCTCGACTTTCAGGAAGAGGTCGCCGGCGGCCCCGCCGCCCATCCCTCCCGAACCCTGGCCGGAGAGCCGGATCTTCTGCCCCGACCGCACCCCCTCGGGAATCTTGATCGTGAGCGTCTTGCGCTGGCCGGTGTTGGGATCGGAGATCGCGATCTCCCGGGTGCCGCCGCGGACCGCCTCCTCGACCGAGACGCTGATCGTGGCCTCGCTGTCGCTGCCCGCCTGGGGACCGCCTGCGAAGCCGGCGCCGGGTCCGCCGAACCCCGCGCCGCCCCGCCGCCGGCCGCCGCCGCCACCGAAGAGCGTCTCGAAGAAGTCGCTGAATCCGGCGCCGCCGGCGCCCTGGAAGTCCCTGAAGTCGAAGCCGCCTCCACTGCCGCCACTGCCGCCGCCGCGGCCGAAGTCGAACCCTTCCCATCCGGGCGGCGGGCCGCCCGTCCGGTTCCAGTTGGCGCCGAACTGGTCGTACTTCTTCCTCTTGTCGGGGTCCTTGAGGACCTCGTAGGCCTCGCCGATCTCCTTGAACCGGGCCTCGGCCTCTGGGTCCTTGTTGACGTCAGGATGGAGCTTCCGCGCCAGCTTCCGGTACGCCTTCTGGATATCGTCCTGGGAGGCGTCCTTCTTGACGCCCAGGCCGGCGTAATAGTCCTTGTAGTCCAATGGATCGTCTCCTCCGGCCGAGAACTTGAGTCTGTCGATCACAAATTGAGTGATCGGTACTCACATCATAGAACCATGGGCGAGAATTATCCATTCCCCCAAGCAGGGAAATGAAAAAGGCGCGGCCGGAGCCGCGCCCTTTCGCTGGAGACCGCTGGAGATCCGGAGGTGGAGGAGCGAGGCTCAGGGAGGGGTCAGGCCAAAGTGCTCGTAGTTCTTGGCGATGAACGCCTTCCACTTGTCGGGGGTCTCTTCCATCGGGTAGATCGCCTCGACGGGGCAGGCGTCGACGCAGAGGCCGCAGTCGATGCACTCCTCCGGATGGATGTAGAGCATCTCCCAGTCCTCGTTCTTGCCATAGATGCAATCGACCGGGCAGACATCTACGCAGGCCGAATCCTTCACTCCAATGCAGGGTTCAGTGATGATGTGCGTCATTCCAGGCCCCTCCTTAGGCGGCCGATGCGTGAACGGGTGCAGTCCCCTCCGAGGCAGGGATTATAGCCGAGCGCGTCCGAGCATTCATGCTCCGGCTTGCAGGAACCGCTTCGGCGAGAATTCGGGGATCTCTTCCTGCCCGCCGGCCAGGGCGAGCCGCGCCACCTGACCGGCGGTCCAGGGGGCGAGGAGGATGCCGTTGCGGTAGTGGCCGGTGGCGACGAGAACGGGCCAGTCCGGGATCGGGCCCACGATCGGGAGGTTGTCGGGCGTGCCGGGCCGCAGGCCGGACCAGGTCGTCTCCAGCCGCGCGCGGTCCAGGCCGGGGAAGAGGCGGCGGGCGAAGGCGAGGAGGTTCCCGACTCCCTCGACGGTGTTGTGCTTCTCGAAGCCGGCCTCCTCGACCGTGGCGCCGACCAGCAGCCCGGTGGCGCCGCGGCGCACCACGTAGGCGTTCCCCTGCCGGACGCTGCCGCTCCAGGGCCACTCGACGCCCCCCAGCATCAGCATCTGGCCGCGCACCGGGCGCAAGGGGAGGGCGGGCATCTCCGGGATCAGGCCGCTCCAGGCCCCGGCGGCGAGCACCAGTAGGCGGGCCTCCTTGCGCCAGTGGTTGCCGAGGACCAGCACCGTCCCCCCGGGCCGGCGCTCGATGCGCACGGCCTCGCTGTCATAGTGGATCACCACCCCCAGCTTCTGCGCGGCATGAGCGAGCACGGCACAGAGCTGGACGTTGTCCACCCGGTGCTCGCCGGCCAGATGGACGACGCGGCGGACCTCCGGCGAAACGTCTGGCACCCAGTGGCGCAGGGCCGCCACCTCCATGTCGTCGGCCGGCTCGCCGAGCTCGCGGGCTACGCGGACGGTCCGCTCGAGCTCGGCCTCGTCCTCTTGCGTCAGCGCCACCAGCAGGGTGCCGCTGGTGTCGTAGTCGACCGAAAGGCCGGTCTCCGACTCCAGGGCGGCGACCCAGGGACCCCACAGGCCGAGGGAGGAGCGGCAGGCGTCGAGAAAGGGGCCGGGATCGGTCGATTCGGTGAGGGGCGCGAGCATGCCCGCCGCCGCCATCGAGGCCTCGGCGCCCGCCGGGAGGCGCTCGACGATCTCCACCCGCAGCCCCCGCAGGGCCAGCTCGCGGGCGCACGCCAGGCCGATGATGCCGCCGCCGAGGATGAGGACGTCGGGGTGGGTCATGCCGTGTTCTTCCCCGGAGAGCCGGCCTCCTCTGCGAACGCGGCGTCGAAGGCCTCCAGGGTGGCCGCGATCTCCTCCTCGCCGTGAGCGGTGGAGAGGAACATCGTCTCGTAGGGGGAGGGAGGGAGATGCACGCCGCGGTCGAGCAGCCGGTGGAAGACGCGGGAGAAGCGCTGCCGGTCGGTGGCGTGGACGTCCTCCAGCCGTTGGATGGTGTCTGCGGAATTGGCAATGAAGAAGAGGCCCAGCATGGACCCCTGGCGCTCCACCCGGCAGGGGATGCCGTGCCGGCGGCCGGCCGCCTCGATCCCCTCCTGGAGACGGGCGCCGGTGCGTTCCAGCATCTCGTAGGGGCAGGGGTCGTCGATCCCCAACTCGCGCAGGGCCGCCCGGCCGGCGGCGACCGCCAGCGGGTTCCCCGACAGCGTCCCCGCCTGGTAGACGGAACCCGCGGGGGCGATCCGCCGCATCAGCTCGCGCGGGCCGGCATAGGCGGCGAGCGGCAGGCCGCCGCCGATCACCTTGCCGAGGGTGGTCAGGTCTGGCCGTACGCCGAGCGGGTTCTGGGCGCCCCCCCAGGCGACCCGGAAGCCGGTCATCACCTCGTCGAAGATCAGCAGGGCGCCGTAGCGGTCGCAGAGCTCGCGGAGCCCCGCGAGGAAGCCGGGAACGGGAGGCACCAGATTCATGTTGCCGGCGATCGGCTCGACGATGACCGCGGCGATCGTGCCGCCGTTCCGCTCGAACAACTGCTCGACCGCTGCGAGATCGTTGTAGGGGGCGAGGAGGGTATCGGCCACCACGGCGGCGGGCACGCCCGGGGAGGAGGGGACGCCGATCGTGGCCGCGCCGGAGCCGGCGGCGATCAGGAAGGGGTCGGCGTGCCCGTGATAGCACCCCTCGAACTTGACGAAGCGGTCGCGGCCGGTGGCGGCGCGGGCGAGGCGCAGGGCCGACATGGTGGCCTCGGTGCCCGAATTGACCAGGCGGACCATCTCGACCGACGGCAGGGCGGCGGCGATGGTCTCGGCGATCTCCACCTCGGCCAGAGTGGGAGCGCCGAAAGCGGTGCCGCGGCCGAGCGCCTCCTCGACCGCGGCCACGATCGCCGGATGGCGGTGCCCCAGGATGTGGGGGCCGTAGCCGCCGATGTAGTCGATGTAGCGCCGGCCGTCCTCCCCTTCCAGCCAGGCCCCCTGCGCGGCGCGCACGAAGACCGGCGAGCCGCCGACGCCCCGAAAGGCGCGGACGGGGGAGTTGACGCCACCGGGGAGGACCTTCTCGGCCCGTTCCATGAGAGTCATGAGCGGCCTCCCTTCCAAACCCTCACCCCTGGCCCCTCTCCCGTCCCCTCCCACCCTCCCTCACCGGGAGAGGGGAACCTTGGTGGGGCGCCTGTGCCGTAGGGTGCGCTGTGCGCACCTTCACCGACCCTGGTGCGCACAGCGCACCCTACGAAAGCATCCAGCACGAAAGCATCCAGCGAAGAGCCCCCCTCCTCTCCCGGTGAGGGAGGGGGGAGGGGACGGGAGAGGAGGGCCGGGGAGGTGAGGGCCCTCATTCCACCCACCCCGAAGCCAGCAGCCGCGCCGCCTCGCGCGCCGCGTAGGTGAAGATGAGGTCGGCGCCGGCCCGGCGGATCGCCAGGAGGGACTCCATCATCACCCGGTCGTAGTCGATCCAGCCGCGCTCGGCCGCGGCCTTGAGCATCGCGTACTCGCCGCTGACGTGGTAGGCGGCGAGCGGCAGGTCGAACCGCTGGCGCAGGGCCGCCAGGATGTCCAGGTAGGCGAGGGCGGGCTTGACCATCAGCATGTCCGCCCCCTCGGCCACGTCCTGCTCCGCCTCCCGCAGCGCCTCGCGGCCGTTCGCCGGGTCCATCTGGTAGGCCCGGCGGTCGCCGAATTGAGGGGCCGACTCGGCGGCCTCGCGGAAGGGGCCGTAGAAGCCGCTGGCGAACTTGACCGCATAGGAGAGGATGGGCGTCTGGGCGAAGCCGGCGCCGTCGAGCGCCTGGCGGATCGCCCCCACCCGGCCGTCCATCATGTCGGAGGGGGCGATGACGTCCGCGCCGGCCTCGGCGAGCGACACGGACTGCCGGGCGAGGTTCTCCAGGGTGGCGTCATTGTCCACCTCCTGGCCGTCGAGCACGCCACAGTGGCCATGGTCGGTGTACTCGCAGAAGCAGACGTCGACGATCTTGACCAGCCCCGGCGCCCCGGCATCCAGGGCGCGCAGGGCCCGCTGGACGATGCCGTCCGGCGACCAGGCGGCGCTGCCGGTGGCGTCCTTCGACTCCGGCAGGCCGAAGAGCAGCACGGCGCGGACCCCTTCGGCGAGAGCCTCCCGCGCCGTCTCCACGATCTTGTCCACCGAGTGCTGGAAGACGCCGGGCATCGAGGAGACCGGGCGGGCGACCCCCTCGCCCGGGCAGGCGAAGAGGGGGAGCACCAGGTCGTCCGGAGAGAGCCGGGTCTCCCGCACCAGGCGGCGGAGCGCGGGGGTGCGGCGGAAGCGGCGGAGCCGTGTTTCAGGAAAGGTCATGGCCCGCTGGTTGTATCGCGGCCGGAGGAGGAACGCAACGCCCCGGGAGGATCGGGTATAGTCATGCCGCCCTGCGGCAAAGGTCTTGCAAAGTCCCGGGGGGCGCGACACGGAGGGACCGGCATTCATGAATCTGATCGAACAGCTCTCGCGCCGCCAGCTCCTGGTGGTCACCGGCAAGGGGGGCGTCGGCAAGACGGTGGTCTCGGCGACCCTGGGCCGCGCCCTCGCCGCGGCGGGCCGCCGGACCCTGGTGGTCGAGGTCGATCCCCGCGAGAACCTGCATCAGATGATGGGCACGCCGCCGTCCGGCGGGGACATCGTGCCGGCCGAGCCGCGGCTCTGGGTGCAGAACCTCAAGCCCCGGCAGGTGCTGGATCAGGTGGTGCGCGATCAGCTCAAGCTGGAGCTGCTGGCCCGGCGGGTCCTCGACAGCCCGATCTACCAGCAGTTCGCCACCGGCGCCCCGGGCTTGAAGGAGATCGCCATCCTCGGCCACGCCTACCGGATGCTTCACGGGATGGGGGGGCCGGGCGCCCCGGAGATCGACATCGTGATCATCGACGCGCCGGCCACCGGGCACGGGGTCACCCTGCTCGCCGCGCCGGCCCTGGTCTCCGAGGTGATCACCAACGGCCCGTTCGCCCGGATGGCCCAGGACATGGCGGGGATGATCACCGATCCCGAGCGCTGCGGCATCGTGGTGGTGACCCAGGCGGAGGAGATGCCGGTCGAGGAGGCGCTGGAGCTGCGGGCGGCGCTCCAGGAGCGGGTGGGGCGCGATCCCGAGCTGCTGGTGGTCAACGGCCTGTATCCGCCCATGCCGCCAGAATCGTCACCAATCAAGGAGAACGAGCTGGTCTCCCTCTGGCGCCGCCGCCGCCAGCTCAACGAGCGCGAGCTCTCCCGCCTGAAGGAATCCTGGCAGGGCCCCCGGGTCGAGCTGCCGCAACTGCCGCTCGACCGCGGCCCGGCGCTGCTCGGCACTCTCGGGCGCTGCCTGGCCGAGTCGGCCCGCGGGCTGTGAGCGGGGAGGGAGCATGGATCTGATCTCTGGAAAGTACCCCCTCGTCATCGTCGTCGGCTCCGGCGGCGTCGGCAAGACGACCCTCGCCGCCTCGCTGGGCGTCCTCTCCGCCCGCCAGGGGCGCGACACGCTGGTGATGACCTTCGATCCCTCCCTGCGGCTCAAGCAGACCCTGGGGGTGGGGGACGAGGCCAAGCTGCGCGAGGTGCCGGTGGCCTTCGACGCTCCGGGCAAGCTCCACGCCAGCCTCCTCGACGCCCGGCTGACCTTCGACCGGCTGATCGAGCGCTACGCGCCGGACGAGGAGTCCCGCCGCCGGGTGCTCGGCAACCGCTTCTATCAGCACCTCTCGGGCACCCTCGGGGGAATCCTGGAGTACATGGCCGTCGAGCGCCTGTTCGAGGTGGCCTCCGACGGCCGCTACGGCCAGGTGGTGCTTGACACGCCCCCCACCCGGCAGGCCCTCGACTTCCTGGAGGCCCCCAAGCGCATCGTCGGCTTCCTCGACAGCGGCGCCCTGCGGGTGGCGCTCAAGCCCTGGTTCGACGACGAGGGCCGCCTGCGGGCCGCCTCCAAGTGGGGCCTGCTCGGCCGGCGGGCCGAGCGCTTCCTCGACGAGGTGGTCGGCATGGACCTGCTGCGCGACATGGCCGAGTTCTTCCAGGCCTTCGGGCCGCTCTACGAGGGGTTCCGCGACCGCGCGGTGGAGGTGGAGGCGCTGCTGCGCTCCAAGCAGACCCTCTTCGTGCTGGTCACCGGTCCGGGGGAGGAGCGCATCCCGGACACCCTCTTCTTCGCCCGCAAGCTGGAGGAGGCCGGCTACAACCTCGGCCCCGTGGTGGTGAACCGCGTCCACCCCCGCTTCGTGCTGGAGGGGGAGGTGCCCGCGTCGCACGATCCATGCGCCCCCAACGGCTGGGAGCTGCTCACCTGGGCGGGGGAGCGCGACCGCCGCGGCCTGGTCGAGCTGGCCAGGCTCTTCTCGCGCGAGCAGCCGCTGGTCGACCTCCCCCTGCTGCCCGACGAGCCCACCGACCTCCCCGCGCTCGAAGCCCTGGGAAGACAACTGGAAGGGCGTCTCGCCGAGTGGGAACGCTACGTCAGCCGTACATCGTAGAGAGCGAGATATATCTTTCGATGTAGCAAAGTTATTACCAATGGCGAATGGTGCCCGCCGGTCGCCTCCCCTAGTCTTCCTTAGACCTGATCTCCAGGACAATTCAAGGAGGGCTTTGCTGTGAGGCTTGGCGAGTGCATGAAGCTGATCAACCGGCGGATCTTGGACCACCAACGACACATCGCGCAACGCCGCGCCAAAGGCTTGCAGGTCGCACCCCTGCTGCATCGGATCCGGGAGCTGGAGTTCATGCGGCGGGAGATCGCCGCGCTGGAGACTCCGAAGATGGAAGGCGATCCCCGCGGCGAGATCGCCGGCTCGCGAGCGGCGGCGAAATAGCCAGATAGATTGAGGGCGACCGCAGGTCGCCCCTACACCCTTCGATCGACATGAACCTCTGCCGGAGGTTGTAGGGGCGACCTGCGGTCGCCCTTCAGCGAGCGGGATCGTCCCTCAGGAGATCTGCGGGCAGCCGCGGGTGCAGTAGTCGCTCTGCTGCGGGTGGTAGACGGTGTCGTTGTACTGCGAGTTGACAAGGCCGCCGCCGACCCGCTGCAGGTCGGCCACGGTCTCTCTCTGGAGCGTCAGCTTCTTCGACTTGATCTGCTTCTTCACGGAAATCTCCTTCTGTCGGTGCCCGGAAACCATCTCCGGAGCGTTCCATTGTATGCGCCGGGCTTCATGGCGTGTCAACGAGAATCATCTTGCCGCACCGCGTCACAAATCTCTTGACATGCTTTGCCGCACTGCGGTAAAGTGCCCTTGTCGCGGTTGCTCCGAGGTCTTGAGGACCGGCTGCCGCGGCCGAACTTGAGAAGGAGGAGCTCCATGATCCGGCTCATCAAGCGCTACGAAAGCCGCAAGCTGTACGACACCGAGGAGAGCCGGTACGTCTCGCTGGACGAGATCGCCGCCTGGGTCCGCACGGGGCAGGAGGTCCGCGTGGTGGACAACGCCACCAACAACGACGTCACCTCCCAGACCCTGACCCAGATCATCCTGGACGAGGGGCGCAAGGGGACCTCTTTCATTCCCAGCGAGCTGCTGCACGACCTGGTCCGCCTGGGCGAGCGCGCGGTGAGCACCGGCATGGAGCAGGTACAGCACGGCGTCGACCGGCTCATCGACCGTCTGGGGCCGGTGCGCAAGGCCCGCGAGGAGATGCAGAGCCTGCGGACCCGCCTCGAAGAGCTCGAGGTGTCGCTGGCCGATCTCGAGCGCAGCGGCGACAACATGGTGACGGCGACCCCGCTGGAACCGCAGAACGGACGCGCCGCGGAGCGCAAGCTCACCGTGGTGCGGACCGAAACCGAGGGAGAGATCATCAAATGAGTCAAATTTCGGTAGGCATCAATATAGGAAACGTTTTCGACCGGGCGCTCGGCGCCGGACGCAATCTCTGGCTGGCCGGCGTCGGCGCGGTGGCCGAGGTGGGGGAGGGTGGCCTGGGGATGTTCGACCGCCTGGTGGAGCGCGGCAGGCCGGTCGAGCAGCGCGGCAAGCGGCTGGTGGACGCGGTGACCGGCCAAGCCGGCCGCACCGTGCGCGAGGCCGGCCAGGTGCTGCAGGACACGGTGGGTTCCGAGAGCCGCGGCGTGCTCAAGCGGCTCAACGTGATGACGAGCGAGGACGTGAAGATCCTCTCCACCCGCATCCAGGCGCTGTCGAGGAAGGTGGACGAGGCCGTGGCGCGGCGCGAGGCCGGCCCGGTGGAGGTCGTCGAGATCGTCAGCCCGGAAGGTGAGACGGCGGCGATCGTCATTCCTGTACACACAACTGCGACCGCTCGCCCCAAGGCGTCCAGGCCGCGTCAAAAGAAAGCGACGAGGTAAGCCATGGAAACCAATACCCACACCGACACCCATACCCATACCGACACCGCTCATGAAACCGCTCACGAGAGGAACGTGCAGGAGGAGCTCAAGGACTCCGTGCACCGCATCTGGCTCGCCGGCCTCGGCGCGCTCGCTACGGCCGAGGTCGAGGGCACCAAGATCTTCAGCCGCCTGGTCGACCGCGGCCGCGACGTCGAGGCCAAGGGCAAGGTCGAGGTGGACAAGGTGAAGGTCGAGGTCGACAAGATGAAGACCAAGGCCGAGAGCACCTTCGAGAACCTCGGCGACAAGTTCGACGAGAAGCTCACCGCCACCCTGCGCCGGCTGGGCGTTCCCACCCGCGACGAGATCCGCAACCTGACGCAGCGGGTCGAGGAGCTGAACGCCAAGCTCGAGCAGCTCAAGCCGCGCGTGACGCCGGCCTCTTCGACGGTGGCCTCCGACATCGTGACCCCGGAGACCGCCACCACGCCGACGGATCCGCACAAGATCATCGTCTGAGACGAGGGGGCGAGGGTGGAGCGAAGCGAACGCGATCCAGGCCGGTCTCCCGCCGGCGGGAACGGCCCCAGGATCGGACTGGCTCTCGCGGGGGGAGGCCCGGAGGGCGCCATCTACGAGATCGGCGCTCTCCGGGCTCTCGACGAGGCGCTGGACGGTCTCGACCTCAATGACCTCTACGTCTACGTGGGGGTCAGCGCCGGCGCCTTCATCGGCGCCAACCTCGCCAACAATCTCACCACGGCCCAGATGTGCCGGGCCATCGTCTCCCACGAGCCGGGCGAGCACCCGTTCGTGCCGGAAACCTTTTTCACCCCCGCCGTCCGCGAGATGGTCCGCGGCGGCCAGGCGGTGCCCCGGCTGCTCCTCGAATCCCTCTGGGAATGGATCACCCATCGCCGGGACCTCACCCTGCTCGAATCGCTGACCCGCCTTTCGGAAGCCCTGCCGGTGGGGATCTTCGACAACCGGCCGATCCGCGACTATCTGGCGAAGATCTACAACCTGAAGGGGCGGACGGACGACTTCCGCCGTCTCGGCAAGCGTTTCGTGGTGGTGGCCGCTGACCTCGACTCCGGCCAGGCGGTGCGCTTCGGCGAGCCGGGGATGGACCACGTGCCGATCTCGCTCGCCGTGGCCGCCAGCTCGGCGCTCCCCGGCGTCTACTCGCCGGTCGAGATCGATGGCCGGCACTACGTGGACGGCGTCCTGCTCAAGACCCTGCACGCCTCGGTGGCCCTGGAGAAGGGGGCGGACCTGGTGATCTGCATCAACCCGATCGTCCCGGTTGATACGGCGGGCACCGTCGAGGCCGGCCTGATGCGCCGCGGCAAGCTCCTCGACCGCGGCCTGCCGTCGGTCCTCTCGCAGACCTTCCGGACGCTCATCCACTCGCGCCTGGAGGGGGGAATGGCCTCCTACGAGACCAAGTTCAAGGACGCCGACGTGGTGCTGTTCGAGCCGCACCGTGACGACTACCTGATGTTCTTCACCAACATCTTCAGCTTCTCCGAGCGCCGCGCCGTCTGCGAGCACGCCTACAAGACGGTCCGGCGCGACCTGCTGGCGCGCTTCGACGAGCTCGCCCCGAAGTTCGCCCGCCACGGCCTGACCCTGCGGCGGGACGTCCTCGAATCCGCGCGGGGTCTCTGGGACGGGGTCTATGGAGAACGAGGGGAACGCCCCCGCCGGGAACCGGTCTCCGGCAACGCCGTCGCCCGCCGGCTGGACGATGCCCTGACGCGGCTGGAGCGGTTGCTGGAAGCGTAGGGCGACCGCAGGTCGCCCCTACAAACTTCGATCGACAGGGACCTCTGCCGTAGGTTGTAGGGGCGACCTGCGGTCGCCCTTCAACGGCTCAATGCCCCAATCTCAGATCTCCAGGCAGGGCTCCAGGCGGAAGCTCGCGTCCTTCTGATACAGGCTCACGACCAGCACGACCCGGGTGCTTGGGACCAGCAGGGCCTCCAGGCGAAAGGACTCCGGCGGGCGGGACTCGTCGTCCGCCAGGGAGAGTGCCCAGAGCGCGTCGGCGGGCAGGGTGACCCGGCAGTCCGGCTCGACCGCCAGCGGATAGCGCGCCTGTGCCCACAGCTCGGGAGAGACCTGCCGGCCGGCCCTCCGCTCCAGGGTGAACCGGCGGTCCCCGCGCTCGACCCTGGCCCGCAGCAGGAGACCGCCGCCGGGCTGGACGCCGAGCCGGGCGACGGTCTCCTCCGGCAGCGTCAGCGCACCCTCGGCTCCCACGGCTGCCATCGGCCGGCGCAGCAGCTCCTCCACGTAGGGCCAGGGATGGCTGCACGCCTCGGCCGCGCTCCGTACCCTCTCGCCGTAGCTCCGGAAGCGGGCGCGGTCGCCGTCCCCGGAGGGACAATCCACCGCGAGCATGTCCCCTTCGCTGAGCCCGAGCGCCCAGAGAACCACCCGGGGAAGGCGCAGCGCCCCCTCCTCGTCCACGTCGAGCGGCATCACCGCTCGCAACGCGCAGACCGGGTTTCCCGGCGGGAAGCGGGGGAGCCCGGCGTTCATTCGGCCCGGTCCAGCCGGTATTCCGCCCCGGCCCGGAAGTCGCGGATCGCGGCGCCGATCCAGTCGTTGATCACGCATTCGATGATGGCTCGCACCTCCATCGCAACCTCCATCTCCTCGTCCCCCTCCTCCTCGAGGGTCCTCTCCGGCGGCGCGGGCAGGCTCGCGTGCACCTCCCAGAGCCGGGTCTGGATGCGCTCCAGCTCGTCGGCGATCTTCAACAGCTCCTCCTGCGCGGCGATCTCGGCCTCGGTTCTCTCCATGCGATCCCTCCCTTGAGCTCCGAGACTACGGAGGGGCCTGAGCCTGGGCCAGGGAGGGTGGATTCCCGGGTCGAAAACCGCGCCTCGTATCGTCCGCCGGGTGGAATTTCTCACCGCGGCAAGGTTTGTCGTCGATGGATGTCACGAGAAGTGCGCGAGCGGCACTCTCTGTTTTCAGAAGACGCGACTAAGATAGGAGGACCATGACGCGAACCACCCCGCCCCCGATGAATCTGACCCTCGCCTTCCTGCGCCTCGCCCAAGGGTGGAGCCAGACGGATCTGGGAAAGGCCGCCGGCATCTCGCCGAACCTCCTTTCCGATTACGAGCGGGGCCGCAAGACGCTCTCCCGCCAGCGGCTCGAATGGCTCGTGGCCACCCTGGGCCTGCGGGCGGGCACCATCGACGCCGCCCTCGACTTCCTGCGCGAGGTCTACGCCGACCCCGCGGCCCCTGGCCGTTTCTCCGACGAGCAGCGCCGGAGGATCGAGGTCCTCGCGGCCGATCTGGGCTCCGGCATGGAGAGCTTCGCGCGCGAGGCGATGGCTCACTTCACCGCGGCCGGCCGCGCCGAACGGGAGCGCGCCTGGGCCGAGGCGCTCTGGGAATCCCTCCGGAGGCGCAAGCCCGCCGAGCGCCGCCGGCTGGTGGAGGAGAAACCCGAGCCTCCGGAGCTGGGCGCTGTGCGAGCTGATCTGCCGGGAGAGCACCGAAGCCGCGCGCGACAACGCGGACCGGGCGGTCGAGCTGGCAGAGTTGGCCCTGCGGATTGCGGAATTGTTGCCTGCGGAGGAAGCTTGGCGCTCCCGGGTTCAGGGATACGCCTGGGCCTTTCTGGGTAACGCTCGTCGAGTTCGGAGTGACCTACCCGGAGCTGAGGAGGCGTTCCGCAGGGCCGGCAAACTCTGGAGTGCTGGAGAGGGTGCATCTCCTTGTCCTTTGAATGAAGTTCGCCTGCTCGATCTGGAGGCCTCGTTCGTCGGGCGCAGGGCCAATTCACAGAAGCGCTGGAACTGCTGGACAGGGCGCTAGCCGCCGATCGGGGTGAGCTGACGAAGCGCCTGATGCTGAAAAGATCAACTGTTCTCCTGGCCCGCGGTGATTTTGAGGAGGCAGTCGCAGCCTTACGCCAAATGGCTCCGCTTGTTGATGTAGCGGACGATCCTCAGCTTCTCTTGGCTCTCCGGTTCAACCTCGCCGTGAATCTCTGGTTCTTGGGCCGCTATGCCGAAGTTGGAGGGATGTTGCCGGAATTGCGGAAACTGGCGGCCGGGGTCGGTAAGGAGCTGGACTTGGTGCGGCTACGCTGGCTGGAAGGTCGGATTGCGGCGGGCCTTGGGCGGCGGGACGAAGCTCTCACAGCCCTCTCCCGGGTCCGGGAAGAGTTCGTGTCCCGGGAGATCGCCTACGACGCGGCTCTTGTCTCCCTGGAACTGGCGAACCTGTATCTGGAAGAAGGAAGGAAGGCGGAGGTGCGGAATCTCGCCCGGCAGATGATGTGGATCTTCCACGCTCAGGGAGTCCCGAGGGAGGCGCTCGCCGCGCTCAGGCTCTTCTGCGAGGCCGCCGAGCGCGAGGCCGTCACGCTCGACCTGGCCCGGCGGCTCGCCCAGTATCTCTTTCGCGCCCAGAACGATCCCAACCTCCGCTTCGAGGGAGCCGCGTGAGAAGCGGGGGCTCGGGAGCCAAGCCGCCGTTCAGCTCCCCGGCTTGCAGCGGCCAAAGGGATCGATCATGCAGCCCGCATCGGTGGTCACCTGCGGGTGGGTGAGGCAGCGGCCATCGGGGTCGATCATGCAGCCCTCCTTCGGGGTCACCCGTCTCTTGGTGAGACAGCGGCCATTGGGGTCGATCCTGCAGCCCGCGTCCGGGCCGGCCGGCGTGGAGCCGGTCACGCAATGACCACTGGGGTCGATCCTGCACCCGGCCTTCAGCCACGCGCCGGTCAGGAAGCTCCACAGGGAACCGAGCGAGGAGTCCGCGGCCGAGATGCCAGGGGCGCCCAGGAGGGCGGCGAGGGTGAGCGCCGCGATGAGCGGAGTGATCCGTCGGGACATGAAACCTCTCCTTGGGAGAGGCGGCCCGGGCGCGGCCTCCATGGCCGGGCGGACGACCCTCCCGGGAGTATGGTGCCGTGAATCGAGGTGGGAAAACACACCTGAGAGTGCTGCCACATCGCGGAAAGGAGTGAAAACACTCCAGGAAAGCGGTAAAGGGGGAGGACAGGCCACCCTGCCGGGAACGAATCCCGGCCTTCAGGTGAGGAAACTTCCAACAGAGTGATCTGGCGCTACAGGATAGGAGTGGAAATGGAACGAGAAGAAGATCCCGAGTTGTTACGATTGGCCGTCCTCCTGATACGAGTCTCGCGGGGACTGACCCAGAGGGAGCTGGCGACGGCGGCCGGAATGGCGCCGAGCTCGATCTCGGGCTATGAGAAGGGCCGTACGAAGGTCAAGCGGAAGACGGCTGACCGGATCGCCGTGGCGGCCGGCGTCGATCTCCAGGTCCTGGAGTCCCTGTTTCCCGTGCTACGGCCGCTCTGCCGGATCCGGAGAGACCCGCCCTCGACCAGGATGCACCCCATGGCGGCGGCGATCGAGGAGATCGCCCGCAAGGTCGAGGTCGCCGTGCGGGAAGTGGTAGAGATGGCAATGGTGGAAGAGGAGCGGAATTTCCCTCCCAGGGTCAGCCCACGGGCGACTGGGACCTCTTTTGAAGAGCCCTGACCCGAGGAGCCGCTGTCCGGCCGCTTGAATCGGGGTGGACGACCCAGCAGTGGGAAATTCTGACCCGGCGTTTGGAGAGCCGGACCCATGAATTGAGGATTGCGACCCATGGGTCAAGCACCGTGACCTGTGGGTCAAAGGCCTTGACCCTTGGGTCGAAGACCGTGACCTGTGGGTCAAAGACCGTGACCTGTGGGTCGAAGACCTTGACCTGTGGGTCGAAGACCTTGACCTGTGGGTCAAAGACCGTGACCTGTGGGTCGAAGACCTTGACCTGTGGGTCGAAGACCTTGACCTGTGGGTCAAAGACCTTGACCCGTGGGTCAAAGACCGTGACCCGTGGGTCAAAGACCGTGACCCGTGGGTCGAACACCTTGACCTGTGGGTCGAAGACCTTGACCCGTGGCGGGCTGAGCCGCCAGATGCTGCGGGATCGGTTTCAGTGGGTTTCTGGAATCTCTTCCCGGGCGTTCCAAGAAAAGACGCTCGTACGGCTCTTGAGCCCCACCTGCTCGATGTGTCCGCTGCGTCCGTTCTCGAGGACCACGCCTTCGAACTCCTGGACGCGGCCCGTCCTGTCCTCTTCCAACTCGATCGAGAATGACAAGGCCCCCTGGGCCAGGGGTTGCCCCGTCGCCCGGAAGGTGTAGTTCTTTCGGTCCCGGCGCATGGTCCCGGTGAGCTTCCCGGAAGCCAGCAGGGAAGGGCTCTTGCCGCAGGGCGAATTGTGCTCTTCGATCACGCCAAAGACGGCTGCGGCCAGAAGGGGGTTCTTGTCCGCCAGCCGATCGACGAACTTCGTCGAGATCTGCCCTCTGGGAGCGAGATTGGGAAGCGGGCCATTACCGGGGCAGGAAGACGCATCGTTGGGGTCGCAAACTCCGCTGGGCGTGCAGATCGCCGTTCCATGATTCACCCGGACCCTGCACTCGCAGTTCGCGGAGAAACCCGCGGAGGCCTCGAAGCACTCGCCCCCAGGCCCGCAAGAGACGCATCCGGCGTTGACCGGGTGAGGACTGAGGACAAAGAATCCGACCAGGACGACCGACGCTGCGATGTTGGATGGTTTGAGCATCAGCTTTGCGCCTCCACTTAGCATTGTTCGCTAATCGTAGCATTGCAGCGTGGTCGAAGCAATCTCCGAATCGCCTCCCGGCGTGTCGTGACATCTCTTCCCAATAAGGCAGGAGAGGATCCCCTGGAGGGATGTCTCTCCTGGGATTCAGGGCAGAGGCAGATTGAACGTCCGCGCCAGGAACGCCGCCATCTGGTCGCGCCCCACGGTGTCGGCCGGGCAGAACTGGTTGGGGGCGCAGCCGGTGGTGATGCCCTCGACGGCGAGCTGCTCGATCCAGTCCCTGGCCCAGTAGCCGGCCGGAACGTCGGTGAAGCGGCTGGCCGCGACGGTGGGCGGCGTGTAGGCACCGCCGTGGCGGGCGCGCAGCAGGAAGACCGCCATCTCGGAGCGGTTGACCGGCTGGGATGGGCAGTACTGGCCCGGCGCGCAGCCGGTAGTGATGTGGTCGGCGGCGAGTTGCTCGATCCAGGCCGCCGCCCAGTAGCCCGCCGGCACGTCGGTGAAGACCGTTCCGGTAGGCGCCGGCGGCGTGAACCCCGGGCCTTGGATGCCGCGCTCGAGGAAGGCGGCGATCTCCGCCCGGGTCACCAGGTTGCCGGGGCAGTACTGCCCTGGAGCGCAGCCGGTGGTGATGCCGGCCGTCCCGATCGCCTCGATGTAACCCCAGGCCCAGAAGTTGGAGGGCACGTCTCCGAAGGAGGAGAGCACGTTGGTCCGCGGCACCGCCCAGAGCTCGAAGCCGGTCGTGTGGTCGCTGGCGGCGAAGTAGACGTTGGGGCCGGCGGCGGTGAACCCGCTGGGACTGGAGGAGAGGAGGCCCGGCGCGATGTCCCGGATCATCCGTGTCCCCAGCGCCTTGCCGCCCGTGCGCCAGGCCTCCACCCCGTGGACGCCGTCGGTGGCGGAGAAGAGGAGCGTGGTGCCCACGGCGGTCAGGGAATCCGGGTGCGACGAGTCCGGGCCGGGGAGGAGGTCCGCCACCATGTGGGTGCCGGCCTCGGTGCCGTCGGTGACCCAGGGCTCATCGCCGTGGACGCCGTCGTCCGCCACGAAGTAGAGCCGGTCGCCGGCGGGGGTCAAGCGGTGGGGATTGGAACCCTGGGGGCCGGGGAGGATGTCCGCGACCCGCACGGTGCCGGCGGCGGTGCCGTCGCTCTTCCACAGCTCGCCTCCCGCCTCGGCGTCGCGCAGCACGAAGAACAGCGGGCCTCCGGGCAGCGCGGCGGCCTCCCCGTAGGCGGCGTCATAGGGGTCGCTGGGGAACCCGGAGGCGCGGACCAGCGTGGTGCCGGGCGCGGTGCCGTCGCTCTTCCAGAGCTGCCAGCCGTAGCCGGACTCGTAGGCGCTGAAAAAGAGGGTCCCATTGAAGTCGACCAGGCGGCCGAGCTGGTTGAAGTCCCCGCCATGGGCCAAGCCGGAGATGTGGACGGTGCCGGGCGCGGTGCCGTCGCTGGCCCACAGGGAGAAGCCGCCGCCGTTCTCGAATCCGGCGACGAAGACCTTGCCGCCGGAAGGCGTCAGGTTCCCGCCGTCGTTGAAGGTGGAGAGGGCGGCCACCGGTTGCGTTCCGGCCGGCGTGCCGTCCGTCTTCCAGAGCCACTGCTGCGGCGCGGCGCTGTTCGCGGGATCGGAGGAGAGATAGAAGGTCGTGCCGCCGAGGGAGGGAAGGTTCCCCCAGCCGGGGCCGAGCGAGCGGGTGCCGCTCGCGGTGCCGTCGCTCGACCAGATCCCGAGGTTGGTCTGGAAGACCATGCCGCCGCCTCCGGGGCGGCACTCGTCGAGGCTCTCGCCGTAGGGGAGGCTGGTGATGCGCGAGGTCCCGCCGGGGGTGCCGTCCGTCTTCCAGGGCTCGATGAAGGGGCCGCCGTCCGTGGCTCCGAAGAAGAGGAGGTTGCCCACCGGCGCGAAGGCGCCCGGGAAAGTCTTGCCGTTGAAGAGCTGGATGGAAGACGTGGCGGTGGTGACGTCCACGACCGGGTTGGTCCCTCCCGGGGTGCCGTCGCTCGACCAGAGCTGGGTGTTCGAGCGGCCGGCAATGAAGTAGAAGCGCCCGCCCAGGACCGCGGTGTCCTTCTGGATGGCGGGAATGTAGTCCGGCACTCCTCCCGTGGTAAGCCCCGTGGTGGTGGTGAAGCCGTCCGTCCACCAGAGCTGGAGGTTTTGGTTGGCGTCGTCGGCGAAGAAGATCAGGTCGCTGCCGAAGGGGGAGAGCTGATAGTGACTGGGAAGCCCCGGGGTGACGGGGAAGGCGTCGCCGGTTCCGGGATTGAGGTCCGCCACCCGGGCCGTACCGGCGGCGGTGCCGTTGCTCCTCCACAGCTCCGCGCCGGTGACGCCGTCCGTGGCGCGGAAGAAGAGCTGGCTGCCCACCACGGTGAGCTCCCGTGGATTCGAGTCGCCGGCTCCCGGCAGGATGTCCTTGAGCCGCGCCGTGCCGGGAGCCGTGCCGTCGCTCCTCCACAGCTCGACGCCATCGGCGTCCGCGGCGGCGAAATAGACGGCCCCCAGGAAGACGGTCATCTCGTGCGGGGAGGCGGCTCCCGAGAGGCGGACCGTGGTGCCGCCGGGAATCCCGTCGGTGTACCAGAGCGCCGTTCCCGTGCCGTCGTCGCCGGCGAACAGGAAGCCCCCCTGGGGAGCCGGGGCCGCGTCCGGCCCGGAGACGAGAGGATCGTAGCTGGGCGAGACGGCATCCGCGCCCGGCCGGATGTCCGCCACCATCCCGGTCCCCGCCTCGGTGCCGTCGCTCACCCAGAGCGCCATCGGCTGGGCGCCGTAAGCGGCCGCGAACAGCAGCTTGTGGCCGGAGGTGGCCAGGAAGCGGCCGTTGATCCAGCCCGGCCCCGGGGCGATGTCCTTGACCAGGTGGGTGCCGGCCGGGGTGCCGTCCGACGTCCACAGCTCGTACCCGTGCACGCCGTCGTCGGCGAAGAAGTAGATCACGCCGCTCGCGTCGATGAGGTTGCTGATCCAGACCGAGTGCCCGGGCAGGATCTCCGCCACCATCGACGTGCCCTCGGGGGTGCCGTCCGACTTCCACAGCTCCCGTCCATGAATCCCGTCGTCCGCGGTGAAGAACAGGAGCCCGTTGGAGACCGTGAGCGAGGCGGGCGACGACGAGCAGGCGCCGGGGCAGATGTCCTTGAGCGGCCGGGTGCCGGCGCGGGTACCGTCGCTCCGCCAGAGCTCGATGCCATACTCTCCGCCGTCGTCGGCCACGAAGACGAGCGCGTTGCCGAGCACCACGATCCGCCGGCCGGTCTCGAGCGACAGCGACCACGACTGCGGGTTCGCGGGGTTCAGGTCGGCGACGCGGAAGGCCGGCTGGGCGAGAGCCGGAAGGCCGGCGAGCAGACCGGGCAGGAGGAGGAGAGCGAGAAAGCCGGATAGCGCTGGGGGCCGACGCCTAGGCATGCGAGAGTCCTCCTCCTGAGATCAGCCCCGCTGGAAGCGAAGGCGCATCCTCTTTCTGGATGATGCGATCATCGCATAAATGTTTGGTCAAAGCAACGAAAGATTGAACGTCCGCGCCAGGAAGGCCGCCATCTGGTCGCGCCCCACGGAGTCGCCCTCTACCCGCCGACCACCGCGATTCCCTTCTCCAGGACCTCGTCCCGTCCCGCGGCCACCCCCTGGAGCGTGCGGGAGGCGGGGATGGTCGGCCGGATGCCGACGCCGTGGTGGCGGGAGCCGTCGTGCTTGAGCACCTTCATGCCGGTCCAGATCAGCCGGTAGCCGCCGGGCAGCAGGAAGGGGTTGATGTTGCCGTTGGTGCCCGCCGTGGGGCCGCCGACGATCTCTGCGAGATGGTAGTTCTCGATGATCCCCATGTAGGTCTCGGCGAAGCTGATCGCCCGGCCGTCGGTGAGGAAAGCGGCCTTGGCCTTGAAGCGCGGGGCCTGCGGCTGGATCGACCAGCTCGAGACGTCCCACCGCCACCCCTTGCGGTCGGGCCGGGTGACCACCGGCACGTTCCATTGCGCCGTGCTGACCGGCCGGTCGGTCAGATGGGCGATGGCGCGCAGCGATCCGCCGGTGGGGTAGCCCCGCAGATCGAAGACGATCCCCCGGGCGCCGGCCAGGCGGTCCATCGCCGCCTTGAGGTCGTCGGCCTCGATCCGGCTGACGTCGACGTAGAAGATGCCCGGCTTCAGCTCGGCGATCTTCGCCGGCCGGGTCTCCTCCAGGCTGCCGGGACCGTAAGTGGGGAGCGAGCGGGTGAGGTTGGCGGTGAAGGTCTTGCCATCGGGGTGCCGCGCCTCCAGACGGACCGGCTCGTCCTTCTTCCCCCAGGCCATCCGGCGGACGGCGTTCCAGCGCCGCCACTGCGGCGTGGCGCCGGAGATCATCGACTCGGCCTCCGCCACCGCCTCCCGGACCGGGCGGCCGTCGATCGCCAGCACGGCGTCGCCCGGCTTCAGGTCTCCGGTCTTCTCGCCGGTACCAGCGCCGGCGCCGGCACTGGCGCCGGCAATCTGAGTCACGACGAGCTGGTCCTCCACCCATTCCCAGAGCAGGGGGAGCTGGCCCACCGGGTCCGGCGAGGCGAGGTAGACGCCGCCATGGCCGTCGTGGAGCGCGGCGACCATCCGCCGCAGAGTACGCAGGAAGGCCTGGTCATCGGCATCGGTGGCGGCGCTGGAGAGCGCCCGCCGGAGCTCCGCCGGCCAGTCGGCCTCCACCACGTCGAAGTAGGGGTAGAAGTGCTGGAAGACGGGCCAGGCCAGCGCCACGTCGGCCAGGCGGGTGGCGCGGTCGTTGCCGGAGGGCGCCCACCCCTCCGGCCTGGATGGGGCCAGCCTGTCTGGAGCCGGCCCGGCATGCGGGAGCGTGCCCTGGGCGTCCTTGTAGAGCGCCAGGGGGATCAGCGCCGAGACGCCGCCCCCGAGGTCGGTGACCAGGGGCTCCTCCGGACGGGGGAACGAGGACGGATCGGGTTTCGCGTAGGAGAGGAGAAGGCTCCGCCGGCCGCTCTTCGGGCGATCCTCCGAGAGAGCCGCGCTGTAGCCGGCCCGCCGGGCGTCCCAGGGCAGGTCCCAGCCGGCGGGACCGGTGGATGCCATCGTCTCGAAGCCCGGATTTTCCAGCGGCGGCGCCGTGGCCCCCGGGCTCCCGGGCGTCTCCGGCCCGGAGACCTCCAGGGAGATGTCGTCCCACCAGACGCGACCCTCGCCGGCGAGACCGAGATCGATCTCCAGGCTGCTGGCGTCCTTGGGCACCTCGGCGGCGACCTCGTAGGTGCGCCATCCGCCGGACGCTTGGTCTGCGGCAGCGCCGGATGGCGTGGAGCTCTCGGCCAGGATGGACGCCGCATCCTTCTGGTCATAGCCGCGCAGTCTGAGGATCGCGGAGCCGCCCCCTGAGGCCTCGACCCGCGCCGCGCCGCGCACGACCACCCGCCGGCCTCCGAAGGATCCCACGACGATGCCCTGCTGGACCTGCCCGCGCGCCGGCCCGAAGCCGGTGATGCGCTCGCTCTTGTAGAGGCCGGGCTCGCCGACCTTCACTCCCTGGTGCTCCCAGTAGACGACCGCCGGCCGGACCGCGCCCGCCGGGGGCGTCAGCTCCGGCGGCAGGGCGGGGCGCGGGCCCGCGGTGGGGAAGACGCGCACCGTGGGCGCCAATGGACGGAAGAGATCCCCCAGGACGCGGGCCAGCTCCTCGGGGTTGCGCGGCGTCTCGGCGGTGGCGGCGCCGGCCAGCGCCAGCTTCTGCCAGTCCGCGGCGGCGGCCTGGTCGCTGGGATGGAAGAAGCGGACGTAGCCCAGCAGATGGGTGAAGGCGGCGAGGTTGTCCAGCCCCCGCGCGTCGAGCGGCCGGGGGGGCTCGTTGCCGGCGATCCCGGCGGGAAGCAGGATGGCGAGAAGCGAGACGGCGAGGCGGAGAAACGCAGAAGTCTTCAAGTTGAATTCCCCCGGTTGAGCAAAGGTGAATTCCTGTCCGCGCTCCGAACCTCACCGCCGGCTGCGGTGCAGCGCGGCGATGATGCCGACCACGAAGAGGATGGTCCACACCGGCCAGGGGCCCCTGGCGCCGGCGAGGATGGCGCCGGCCACCATGCAGAAGCCGCCGAAGAGGGTGCCGCGCAGGCCGGCGAGGGGGTTCTCCGGCCGGCGGGTGGTCTGCTCGAGGAGACGCAGGCCCTCGGTGATCAGGCTGGGCGCCTTGGCGAGCGCCTCGAGGATGTCGGGCGCCGCCCGCATCGCCTGCTGCGCCAGGCTCTGCGGGCTGAACTGGTCGCGGAAGATGGTGTTGGCGTGCTCGCGGGAGACCGCGGCCACGTCGAGGCCCGGCTTGAGGATCTGGCCCACCCCCTCGAAGGTGACCAGCGCCTTGACCATCAGCACCATCTCGACGGGGAAGTAGAGCCGGTGCTGGGCGCCGAGGTTCACCGAGCGCATGATGAGCTGCGCCAGGGAGAAGTCGCGGAAGCTCCCCCCGCGGTTGAAGCGCAGCAGGATCTCGGTGACCTCGCGGCGGAACCCCTTGGAGTCCGCCCCGGGGCCGGGCTGGGCGATCGCCGCCAGGTAGCGGGCCGCCCCCTCGGCGTCCCCCATCACCAGCGTGTAGTAGTAGTAGAGGAAGGTGCGCCGCAGGTCGTTGTCGAAGCGCCCCACCATGCCGAGATCGATGAAGCCGAGGCGGGGGCCGGGGAGCACCAGCAGGTTCCCCGGGTGGAGGTCGGCGTGGAAGAAGCCGTCCTTGAACAGCATGCGGATGATGCTGGCGGCCCCGAGGTCGACCAGCACGTCGCGCTCCGCGTCGCTGAGGCTCTGGGTTTCGGGAGCCCCCGGCTTGAAGCCGTCGAGGAACTCCATGCAGAGGACGCCGCGGCTGCTGTACTGCCGGTAGATCCTGGGGAAGACCACCCCCGGCAGGTCGTGGAAGTTGGCCATGAACGACTCGGCGTTGTCCGCCTCCCGCCGCAGGTCCACCTCGCGCCGGGTGTACTCGACGAACTCGCGGATGAGCTGCGACGGCCGGTACCGGGGAAGGAAGAACTGCAGGATGGCGCCGAGGACGCGCAGCAGGATGGCGTCGCGGGTCAGCGTCTCGCGGATCCCCGGCTTGACCACCTTGATGATCACCGAGTCCCCCTCCCGCGTCGTCGCCCGGTGGATCTGGGCGATCGAGGCCGAGCCGGTGGGGATGGGATCGACCCAGGAGTACATCTCGGCGACCGGCCGCTGGACGTCCGCCTCGATCAGCCGCAGGTAGCGGTCGAAGGGGACCACCGGCAGGCGGTCGAGCAGGTTCCGCAGCTCGTCGGTGATCGAGGCCGGCAGGATGTCCTGGCGCAGGGCGAGCACCTGGCCGAGCTTGATGTAGGTGGGGCCGAGGATCTCCAGCCGCCGCCGGAGCTGGACGGGGAACGGCCGGTCGGTGATCGCGCGGTCGAGGAACGGCCGCACCAGGGCGGCGAGCAGGCGCTCGAGCGAGAAGAGCAGCCGGAAGCGCCGCCCGGTGCCGAACGCCTGGCCCGCCCGGGCATGCGCCACCAGGGCGCCGAAGGCGAGCGCGATCAGGTGGCGCTGGGTGGTGAAGAAGCGGCGGACGAGCCCCTGGGGAGGCCCGTCCGGCAGCATCTCGAACCCGGGGATGGCGCCGGAGCCGGAGGAGGGCGGCGGCGGGGGTACGAGGACCGGAGCCGAGGGGACAGGTTCGGGAACCTGGGCGGCGGGGCTCGGGTCGATCATGTTGTAGGAGTGTACCTTAGGGGTTCAGGCCCGCTCAGGGGCTCGTGGCCTGCGAGGGCGACCGCAGGTCGCCCCTACAACCACGGCCCCAGTTTATTGTAGGGGCGACCTGCGGTCGCCCTCGCAGGCCACAGACGCTCCGGGCCGCCCCTACCGGTTCCGCCCGTACTGCTCGTGGCTCGACACCCAGTCGAGCGAGGAGATCGCCGAGGCGAGCGAGATCTCGCCGGCGAGCACCACGCCGGCGATGATCTCGGCGAGCTTCTTGACCTTGCCGCGGCCGACGCAGCCCAGGATCTCCAGGCACTCGCGCTGCGTCGCGAGACCGGTGCCGCCGCCGTGGGTGGCCACGATCAGCGAGGGGATGGTGATCGAGATGTAGAGGTCCTTCTCCGGCGTCACCTCGGTGTAGACCACCCCGGCCGAGGACTCGGCGACGTTGGCCACGTCCTGGCCGGTGGCGATGAACATCGCCGTGATGGCGTTGGGCGAGTGGCAGCCGTTGTTGTTGGCCCCGGAGAGGAAGGCGCCGACGTTGGCGATGCCGGCGTGGTAGTGCAGCGTCTCGGGGTCCACCCGCATGTGCTGGATCAGCACGTCGCGCGGGATCGTCGCCTCCGCCGTCACCCGCTTGCCGCGGGTGCGCATGACGTTGATCTGCGACGACTTCTTGTCGGTGGCGAAGTTCGACTCCAGGTAGAAATGGCGGATCTTGTCGTGGTTCTCCAGGATCCAGGAGCAGGCGGCGAAGGTCGCCCGGCCCACCATGTTCTGCCCGGCGGCGTCGCCGGTGGTGTAGTTGAAGCGCAGGAAGACCAGCTTGTTGGCGAGGTAGCGGTCGATGTAGGTGAGCTTGGCGACGCTGGAAGTCGCCTCGGCCTCCTCGCGGATCTTGCCGAGGTTGGCGTCCACCCAGGTGACGAAGTCGCGGGCGTCGCGGGCGTGGTCGAAGACGAAGACCGGCGCCCGCTGCATGCTGTCGCCCACCACCGTGCACATCACCCCGCCCGAGAGGTTGAGCACCTTGATGCCGCGGTTGTAGGAGGCGACGAGGGTGCCCTCGGTGGTGGCGAGGGGGACCAGGAACTCGCCCTGGGCGTGCTCGCCGTTGATCTTGACCGGCCCGGCGAAGCCGATCGGGATCTGGGCCACGCCGGTGAAGTTCTCGACGTTCCCCCGGGTGGTCCGGGGATCGAAGGAGAACTTGTCGATGTGCTGGAGCTTGACCCCCGAGTACTCCTCGACGAACGCCTGGCGGGCGCGGACCATCTCCGGCGTCTGGTCGTCGTCCTTGTCGTGGGGAACGGTGGTGCGCTTCACCCGCTCGGCGATCGAGTCCTTGACCTTGAAGGAGAGGGAGCCGAAGGGGGTGGCCTCGAAGCCGATGGCGATCTCGTGCGGACCCTTTTCGAGCTGGTCTCCGCGGGCGTGGATGCCGACCACCTTGGCCAGCGGGAAGGCGATGGCCGCGGCGGGGCTCACCGCCGACGCCGCCACCCGGTCGCCGTTCAGCTCCAGGGTGAGCCGGTCGAGCGGCACCGCCTTGCCGTCGATCCTCACCTCGGTGAGGCGGGTCACGGTGGCGTTCGACAGGCGGTTCTTGAGACTGAATCGGACGCCGTCCTCGACGTTCTCGAGACTGCCTTGGGTGTACATCTGCTTCAGGACGAGACCGGGGATCAGCATGCGGGGCACCTCGCGGAGGGAGCTTTTCGAAGCGGGGAGCTTATCGTCTCTCCCGTGTCCCCGTCGAGAAGGCTCCCCACGCCTTCCAAGGGAGCGCATCTGCCGAACCTTGAGTCCAGCGCCCGCTTCGAGTATCCTTTGCGCACTTTCTTGGTCGTCGGAGAATATTCGTCGCGGGACTGGACCCGTCCGCGGGAGGTCTGCCCAGGATGAGCCTGTTTCCCGTGCTGTTCGCCGTCTACTGGTCGTCGGTGCTGGTCTGGTTCCTGATGGCCTCGCGCCTCTGCGCCACCCTGAGCCTGCGTCACCCGCTCCTCTACGATGCCCTGGGCAGGCCGGCGCTCGCCGCGGGCAGCGACTTCCGCGGCGACCTCGCGCTGATGCGCTTCCTGCTCGGCCGGCGCTACCGCTTCCTCGACGACCGCCGCCTGGTGCGCCTGTGCGGCGCCATGCGGGCGTTTTTGTGTGTTTATGTTCTGTTCTTTCTGGCCCTGCCGGGGTTGATGCTGCGCTAGAGGGCGGGAACCAGCGACCTAAGGGACTTCAGGGACGGCAGGGACGGCAGGCAGGGAGATTCTGTTGTCCCTGAGGTCCCTGCTGTCCCGTGGGTCCCTGGTTTTCGGAGCCCCCGCCGCCCCGGCCGCCCTCGCCTGCCAAGGCAGCTCCCGCAGCCCCTTCTCCGGCTCCTTCAACGGCACGTGGCTCATCGCGTGCTCGGCCATGGCGGTGATCGTCAGGCTGGGGTTGACCCCCAGGTTCGAGGGGACCATCGAGCCGTCCACCACGTAGAGGTTGTCGTAGCCGAAGACCCGGTTGCGGGCGTCGATCACGCCGTCGGCCGGCGAGGTGCCCATGGGGGCGCCGCCCAGGATGTGGGCGGTGGTGGGGACGTTGAGCACCACTTCGTTGATCGAGCTGGAGGGGAAGGCCCCGGTGCGCCCGGCGATGTGGCGGGCGGCCTGGTTGGCGACCGGGATATAGGCCGGGATCGGCGGCTCCCCCGGCGCGTGATGGCTGGTGAGCCCCTTGCCGAACGGCCAGAACCAGCGGCGGGCGCGCTCCAGGCGCAGCGAGTTGTCGAGGTTCTGCATCACCAGCACGATCGTCGAGCGCTTCGCCCAGCCGAAGGGGCTCAAGGTGCGCAGGAAGTCGACCGGATGCCGCAGGCAGGTGGCCGCCCACTTCATCGGCCGGGTCAGGCGGGTGCCGTCGTCCACCAGCAGGGTGCCGAGGAAGCTCATCACGTCCGACCCCTTGGGATAGCGGACCACCTCGACGCAGGTGTCCGGATCGGGGTGGAAGCTGCTGGCGATGGCGATCCCCCGGGAGTAGTCGGTGTCCCCCGAGCGGGAGGTGGCGCCGCAGATGACCTCGCTGTTGGTGCGCACGTAACCGCCGAGGGCAGGGGAGAGGCGGGGGAGCTTTCCCTCGTCCCGGCACTTGAGGAGGAGGTCGGTGGTCCCCAGGGCGCCGGCCGCGAGGACCACGCCGCGCGCCCGGATCGTCCGCTTCCGGCGGAAGAGCTTGGCGGTGGAGCGGCGGGTGTGGAGACGCCAGCCCCCCTGGCCGTCCTCCTCCAGGCCGGTCGCCAGGGTCTCGGGGAGGATCTCCGCGCCGAGCTTCTCGGCGAACCAGAGATAGTTCTTGTCCAGCGTGTTCTTGGCACCATGCCGGCAGCCCACCATGCAGCCGCCGCAGTAGGTGCAGGTCGAGCGCTCCGGCCCCTCGCCGCCGAAGTAGGGATCGCCCACCGCCTGGCCGGCCCGCTCGCCGAAGAGCACGGCGACGTCGGTGGGGCGGAAGGTGTCCTCCCGGCCGATCGACCTCGCGAAGTCCTGGAGAGCGCGGTCCCCCTCCCAGAGGTGGGGGTTGGCGTTGACCCCGAGCATCCGTTTGGCGGTTTCGTAATGGGGAGCCAGGGCGCGCTTCCAGTCGATCCCCTTGGGCCAGGTGCCGCGCTGGAAGGCGCCGTCCTCGGGCACCAGATGGGTGCAGGCGTAGACCAGCGAGCCGCCCCCCACCCCCGCCCCCGAGAGCACCAGCACGTCGCGCAGCAGGGTCAGCCGCTGGATGCCGTAGCAGAAGAAGGCGGGCATCCAGAGGAACTTCCGCACGTTCCAGTTCGACTTCGGGAAGTCCTGCGTCCGCCAGCGCTTGCCCGCCTCGAGCACCAGCACCCGATACCCCTTCTCGGCCAGCCGCAATGCCGAGACGCTGCCGCCGAAGCCGGAGCCGACGACCAAGAAGTCGTAGTCGTAGGACGGCTCGCCGTTCCCGGAAACCGCTGCCTTTGGATCTGCCATGGGTTCTTCTTGCCGCTCCCAGACGTAGTTTACGTCAAGTCGCGGCAAAGCGGAGTCCCGGCAGCTTCAAGCGACGATCTTCAGCAGGTCCGCCAGCGCTCCGGCCGCCGTGACCTCGCCGCCCGCGCCGTAGCCGCGCACCACGAGCGGCGTTGGCCGGTAGTGCTCGGTGAGGAAGGAGAAGGCGTTCTCCCCGCCGCGCACGGCGTAGAGCGGATGCTCCGGCCCCACCGCCTCCAGGCCGACCCGGCAGCGGAAGCCGCCGGCGGCCGTCTCGGACGCCTCGATCACCGCGGCGTGGCGCAGCACCTTGCCGTCCTGGACCAGGCGGGCGCGGCGCCCCTCGAACAGGCCGTCCAGCCGCGGCAGGCCGGCGAAGAAGTCGTCGATGCTCCCCGCGGGATCGAAGTCCGGCGGCAGCACGCCCTCGACCTCGACGTCCTCCAGCTCGGTCGCCGCGCCCAGCTCGCGGGCCAGGATCAGCAGCTTGCGGGCCACGTCGAGCCCCGAGAGGTCGTCGCGCGGATCGGGCTCGGTGAAGCCGCGGTCGCGGGCCAGGCGCACCGCCTGGGAGAAGGGGATGCCGTCCTCCAGCGCGCCGAGCAGGAAGGAGAGCGAGCCGGAGAGGATCGCCTCCAGCCGCAGCACCCGGTCGCCCCCCTTGAGCAGGCTCTGGATGGTGCCGATGACCGGCAGCCCCGCCCCGACGTTGGTCTCGTAGAAGAAGCGGCGCTTGAGCCGCTCGCTCGTCTCGTGGAGCCGGACGTAGTCCTCGTAGGGGGCGCTGTTGGCCTTCTTGTTCACCGTCACCACGTGCAGACCGGCCTCGAACAGGCGGTCGTAGCAGGCGGCGACCTTGCCGTCGGAGGTGCAGTCGACGAACACGGGGTTGACCAGCCGGGCGCTCCCGAGCCGCTCGAGCAGGGCGTCGAGGCAGGAGGGGAGGGTGGCGGCGGCGAGGCTGGGAGCCCAGGCCGCCGGATCGAGCCCCTCGGGCTCGAAGGCGCAGCGCTTCGAGTTGGCGACCGCGCAGAGCTTGAGGTCCACCCGGCGCCCCGGACGGGTCTGGTGCTCGCCGATCTTGCGCAGCAGCTTCGAGCCGACGTTGCCCACCCCCCAGACCACGAGCTGCAGCTCGCTGCGGCGCTCGAACAGCCGCGAGTGGATGTGGCGCACGGCCCGGCGGGCGTCCGCCGGGGTCACCACCGCCGAGATGTTGCGCTCGGTGGACCCCTGGGCGAGAGTGACGATGTTGACGCCGATGTCCGCCAGGGCGCCGGCGAAGGTGCCGACCACCCCGAGGCGGTCGCGCATGCCGTCGCCCACCAGGGAGACCACGGCGTAGCCGGGCCGGATCTGCACGGGGTCGAGCAGGCCCGCCGCCAGCTCCGCGGTGAAGGCCTGGCGCAGGGCTTCGAGGGCCTCGGGGCTGTCGGCATCGGCCACGGCGAAGGAGATGGCGCACTCGCTGGAGCCCTGGGTGATCAGGATCACCGAGATGCCCGCCGCAGCCATCGCCTGGAACACCCGGGCGGCGACGCCGGGCACGCCGGCCATCCCCGAGCCGGTGACGTCCACCAGCGAGACGCCGGGCAGGAAGGTGAGGCCGCGGGCGCCGCTCGGCGATGGGGCCGCGCCGGCGTGCACCAGGCTGCCGGGGCGATCGGGCGAAAAGCTGTTGCGCACCCGCACCGGGATCCCCTTCTCGCGCGCCGGCTGGATGGTCTTGGGGTGCAGCACCTTGGCGCCGAAGAAGGAGAGCTCCATCGCCTCCTCGTAGCTCACCTCGGGAAGCACGGCGGCGTGGGGCACCAGCCGGGGATCGGCGCTGTAGATGCCGTCGACGTCGGTCCAGATCTCCAGCAGCTCGGCGTCGAGCGCCCAGGCGGCGATGGCGGCGGAGTAATCCGAGCCGCCGCGGCCCAGGAGATTGACGCGGCCGTTGGCGTCGCCGCCGAAGAAGCCCGGCAGGACGGCGACGGCGAGGGGCGCCTCGCGCAGCGGCGCGAAGGCCGCGCGGGTGGCCGGCCAGTCGGGCGTGGCCGAGAGAGGGGAGCCGTGGGTGCGGATCAGGGCCTTGGGATCGAGCAGGCGGGCGTCGAGCCCGCGCGCCGCGAGCAGCCGGTGGACCAGGGCGCAGGAGGCCCGCTCGCCCAGGGAGGAGAGGAGGGCGAGGGCGCTGGGCGGGTGCTCGCGGAGCAGCTCGAAGCCGCGCAGCAGGTTCTCCAGCTCGCGGTCGAGGGCGCCGAGGTCGGCCTCGGCCTCGGCGGCGCGGGCGGCTCCGAGCTCGGGGCGCAGGCGCTCCAGGATCTCGCGGTGGACCGAGTGGAAGCGGGAGAGCGCCGGCACCACCGAGCCGCCGGCCTCCGCTTGGTCCGCCCCGCGCAGGAGCGCGTCGGTGACCCCGCCCACCGCCGAGATCACCGCCACCAGCGGGCCTTCCAGCGCCTGGCCGGCGACGATCTCCGCCACGCCGCGCATCCGCTCGGCGCTGCCGACGGATGTGCCTCCGAACTTCAGAACTCGCATCAGCGATCCTCCGGATCCTCTGGGAAAAAATGCCCTGCAAGCTATAAGGTGCGGGCTTCGCCGGTTCGGGAGACGCCGTTGCCTTGACGGTGGGGATGCCCTACAATACGCCTCCGCTTCGCGGAGACCGAGTTTCCGTTCAGCCGACGTAGCTCAGGGGTAGAGCAGCTGATTCGTAATCAGCAGGTCGTCGGTTCAAATCCGACCGTCGGCTCCAACTGTCAGGTCTCGCGAAGAGGGAAGCCTATGCCCCTCTGTTTATCGCTTCCTCCTTCCTGGCCCGCCGACCGCATCGAAGAGTTTTGCCGCCGCTGGAAGATCGTCGAGCTGTGCCTGTTTGGATCGGCCCTGAGAGACGATTTCCGCCCGGGCAGCGACATCGATCTCCTAGTCCGCTTCGCGCCCTACGCGGACTGGAGCTTGCTCGACCACGCCAGGATGGAGCGGGAGCTTACCGGGATCTTGGGCCGCGAGGTAGATCTGGTGAGCCGGACGGCGGTCGAAGCGAGTCCTAACTGGATCCGCCGCCAGGAGATCCTGAGCACCGCCAGAGCACTGTATGCCGCTTGAACGCGATCCCGCGACGGTCCTGGACATTGTGATCGCGGGTCGGCGTATTCAGGAGTTCATCTTCGGGCAGGACTTCGCCCAGTTCACCAGCGATCTCAAAACGCAATCCGCGGTGACCCTCCAGATCCTGATCCTCGGCGAGGGAGCCAGGAGACTCTCGCAAGAATTCCGGGAAAGGCATCCCGAAATTCCCTGGTCGGACATCATCCGGATGAGGGACCGGCTGATCCACCACTACGAAGGGACCGATCCCGGAGAGGTGTGGAAAGCGGCATCCCGAGATGTGCCGGATCTCGTGGCTCACCTGGAGCCGCTTATTCCTGTGCAGGGCGATTCCAAGACTTCCTGAGGCAACCCCTGCAACAAGTCGTTCGAACCCCGCCGCAGGTTTCGCACCGCTGACGCATCGAGAGCGACCGGTGACGCCTCAATGGCGAGCGCTGGCGAAGGAGACGCCAAGGCTGGCGCGTAAAGCGTCATGCTTGGCTCGTGAGGCACCAAGCTTGGCTCGTGAGGCATCAGCGGCGGCGAACGTTGCGCCAGCGCTCGCTTGTGAGGCGCCAAGGCTGGCAAATGATGCGCCATCGCCGGCGCGTAAGGCATCAAGGCTGGCGAATGATGCTTCACCGCCGGCGCGTAAGGCGCCAAGGCTGGTGAACGATGCTTCACCCCCGGCGAAAGAGGTGTCACGGCGGGCCGGACACGCGCCAGCTCTGGCCGGCTCCCTGGTTGCCGGGACACCGAGGCGCCGGCGGCTGGGAGTGGCGGTCCCGTCGCCGCATCTGTAGAGTCGGTCCAGCGCGGTGAGCTTTCCTGGCTTCAAGCCGCGTACGCTTTCGACAGGAGAGCTGATGACCACCGCGGCCGCATCCCCTTTGGAGCCCTGGCCGAGCCTGCCCCTGGAGGCCTGGGCCGGGACCTGCGAGACCCTGCACCTGTGGACCCAGATCGTCGGCAAGGTGCGGCTCACCCAGAGCCCCTGGGTGAATCATGGCTGGAACGTCACGCTCTACGTGACGGCCCGCGGGCTCACCACGTCGCCGATCCCGTACGGCGTCCGGACGTTCCAGATCGATTTCGACTTCATCGAGCATCGATTGATCCTGCGCACCAACGACGGCGGTATCGGCGGTCTGGCGCTCGAGCCGCAGTCGGTGGCGACGTTCTACGGGCGTCTCCTGGAGGAGATGGAGAAGCTCGGGTTGCGGGTGCGCATCTACCCGCGCCCCAACGAGGTCGCCGAGCCCATCCCTTTCGATCAGGATGAGATCCACCGGTCGTACGACCCGGAGTACGTCCACCGGTTCTGGCAGGCCCTCGTGCAGTCCGACCGGGTGTTCAAGCAGTTTCGCGCCCGGTTCCTCGGCAAGTGCAGCCCCGTGCACTTCTTCTGGGGCGCCCCGGACCTCGCCGTCACCCGGTTCTCCGGACGGCGGGCTCCCGAGCATCCGGGCGGCATCCCCAACCTGCCGGACTGGGTGACCCGCGAGGCCTACTCTCACGAGGTGAGCAGTTGCGGGTTCTGGACGGGGGGAGGAACGATCCTCTATCCGGCGTTCTATTCCTACGCCTATCCGGAGCCGGCGGGGTTCGCGGACGCGCCCCTGAAGCCGGAGGCCGCCTTCTACAGCGCCGATCTTCACGAGTTCATCCTGCCGTACGACGCCGTCCGCCAAGCGGAATCTCCGGACGCCACGCTGCTCGAATTCCTGCAGTCGACGTACGAGGCTGCGGCGGATCTGGCCCAGTGGGACCGCGGCGCGCTGGAACGCGCCCACGATCCGAGGAGCGAGCCCAGGTGATCACGCGAATCTGGCGCGGCTGGACCACTCTGGAGAACGCCGCCGCCTACGAGAACCTGCTGCTGACCGAGATCTTCCCAGGGATCGCCGGCCGGAAGATCGAGGGCTACCGGGGGATCTCCCTGGCGCGGCGCGATCTGGGCGGCGAGGTCGAGTTCGTCACTCTGATGTGGTTCGACTCCCTGGACGCGGTGCGAGCCTTCGCCGGCGACGGCTACGAGGTGGCCGTAGTGCCGACGAAGGCCCGCGCGGTGCTCTCGCGCTTCGAGGAGCGCTCCGCCCATTACGAGACGGTCGTGCCCCCGCCGGCCTGAGCGGTCAGTCGACCGCCTTGCCCGCCTCGATCTGCTGGATCATGTTTTCCAGCGCCTTGCGGTTGGGCTCGTTCGGCGCCTGCGGCAGAGCGAGCCTGGCCTCCGCCAGGGCCTCCTTCTTGTGCCCCAGGGCGGCATGGCCGCGGGCGAGCCCGACGTGGACCGGCCAGACGTTCGGGTGACGCCTGGCGTTGAGCTCGAAGACCTTCATCGCCTCGTCGGGCTTCTTCTGGGCCAGGAGCTGGCGGCCGTAGAGGTGGAGGTCGATGGGCTGAGCCGTGGGGTGGTTGAGCGCCCGGTCCATGGTCCTGGCGGCGTCCGCGCCGTGGCCGTTGGCGGCCTGGACCTGGGAGAGGAGGGTGAAGGTGGCGAAGCTCTCCTGCCCGCCGAAGGTGGTGTCGGTCGCCCGCTGCGCCCAGACTTGAGCCTCTTCCAGGTTGGTCTTGTTCTCCAGGCAGTAGTTGGCGGCGGCCACCCAGCCCTGCCAGCCGAAGCCGGGGCTGGAGCGCAGCTCGCGGCGCAGGTTCTCGACGTAGAGCTGGGTCGCGTCGGTGGTGATGGAGAGCGGCAGCGACAGGTTCTCCCACTTGAGCGCCAGCGTGGCCCGGTCCAGCCGCCGCTCCGGGAACTCGTAGGTCAGCACCTCGCGGTACTCGCCCGCCGCCTCCGGGATCGCCTTCACCCGCAGGGCGTCCTCCTTGGGGTCGTAGAAGAAGCTCCCCCAGGAGGTGGAGTTCTTCGAGAAGACGACCGTCCATTCGTCCTTGCCCGGAATGAAGTGCAGGCCATAGGCGCCGGCGGGCAGGGGCTGCCCCTGGACCTTGATGTCGTGGGAGGTGGTGAACACCGTGTTCTCGTTGGCGCCGCCGCGCCAGGGGCACTGGTCGCCGCAGCTCCCGAATCCCAGGTTGGCCATGCCGTAGGGGACGAGCTTGCCCCAGATCTGCCCCTTCCGGTCCTCGCCGGCCGGGCTGTGGACGTGCGGGCTGCTGTAGTCGACGCTGACGCGGACGAGGCCGATCTGCTGGGCGACGGTGGCGCGCTGGTTGCCGCCGCTGGGCGGCAGGGTGACGCCGGGGAACTGGGCCGCGGCGGGTCCGGCGAGGCCGAGCGCCGCGAGGACGGCGAGAGCCGCGACGCCCGCGAACCCTGTGACAGTGCGGGACGCGGAGAGGCGAGTGGGGAACCGGGTCATGGGATCTCCTTGGGTGGTGTGTCGTGCTTCGACTCACTACGCAGGAGATCGTCAAAGGTTTGCGCGCGCCAGCTCCGTCATCCGCGCCAGGTGGTGGTCGTCGTGCTCGGCGGTGAAGAGGGCCATGTCGATCACCCGCATGGGCTGGTTCAGGCGCGGGTGGAGGGCGGACAGGGAGATCAGCCCCGCGTCCCAGGTGTCGAGGCGGGCCACGAAGCGCTCGCGCTCGCGGCGAAAGGCCTGGAGGAGCTCGGCGAGCGGGCGCTGGTTGTAGCCGGCCTCATGGGTCTTCCGGTTGGTCAGGTCGGCGGCGCGCAGGATCGTCGCGCCGGCGAGGAAGTCGTCCAGCCGGCCGTCGTGCAGCCCGTCGAGGTCGAGCAGATGGCCGACGTGCTCCTGGATCGACCAGGCGTCGCCGTCCCGGCGGGTCAGGACGGCGGGGGAGAGGCCCCGGACCTTGTCCTCGATCCGCGCCGGCGTCCCGCGCAGGCGCTCGACCACGACGGGGAAGAGCTCCACGGGAAGGTTGAAGGCGAAGTGGCGGTCGAACCAGCGCACCGTCATGCCTACGCCGTCCGCCGCTCCTCCGGCTGCACCTCTTCGAGCTCGACCGACACCAGCTTCGAGACCCCCTTCTCCTCCATGGTGACGCCGTAGAGGCGCGAGGCGATCTCCATCGAGAGCTTGTTGTGGGTGATGACGATGAACTGGGTGTTCTGCGCCATCTCCTGGAGGAGGTCGATGAAGCGGGTGGTGTTGACGTCGTCGAGCGGCGCGTCCACCTCGTCGAGGATGCAGAGCGGCGACGGCTTGGTGCGGAAGAGGGCGAAGAGGAGCGCGATCGCCGTCAGCGCCTTCTCGCCGCCGGACATCAGCATCAGGTTTTGCAGCCGCTTGCCGGGCGGGCGGGCGAGGATCTCGATGCCGCTCTCCAGGGGGTCGTCCTCGTCGAGCAGCCGCATCTCGGCCTCGCCGCCGCGGAAGAGGCGGGCGAAGATCTCGCCGAAGTTCCTGTTGACCTCCGCGAAGGTGGTGGCGAAGCGCTCGCCGGAGGCCTCGTTGATCTCCTTGATCGTCTTCTTGAGGCTGTCGACCGAGTTGGCCACGTCGGCGCGCTGGGTGGTGAGGAACTCGAAGCGCTGCTCCTGCTCGTCGTGCTCCTGGACGGCCAGGATGTTGACCGGCCCCAGCCGCTCCAGGGCCGCCCGGGTGCGGGCGAGCTCGGCCTCGATCTCCATCAGGTCGGCCCGCGGCTCGCCGGGGATCTCGGGCAGCCCGGCCGGCTGGTCCTCGCGGCTGAACTCGTCGCGGAAGGTCAGCGCCAGGTGCTCGGCGTCCTGCCGGACGCTCGCCTGGGCGATGCGCAGCTCCTCGACCTCGGAGCGCACGGCGTCGCGGCGCTCGCGGAACCCGGCGATGCGCTCTTCGAGCTGGCGGATCTCCTGGCGGTGGACGTCCAGCCGCTCCTGCTCCTCGAGCACCCCCTCCTCGGCGGCGGCGCGCTGCTCGAGGGCGGCCTGCAGGTCGCCCTGGGCTTTCTCGATCGCCCGCTCCAGCTCGCTCCGCCGGGCGGCGAGCTTGTCGGCGTCCTGCCGCCAGGCGGCGATCTGGCTCACCCCCCGGTCGAGCTCGGCCCGCAGGCGGGACATCTCGCGGTCGTGCGATTCCAGCCGCTCGTCGAGCAGCTCCAGTCGGCCCCGGCGCCCGGCGCTCGCGGTGCGCAGCCCCTCGCGGTTGCCCTTGGCGGCTTCGAGCTCGGCCTGCGCGCGCTCGAAGTCCTCCTGGAGCCCGGCGGCGCGGGCTTCGGCGCGGATGAGCTCCTCCTGGAGATGGGCGCGGCGCTCGCCGGCGCGCTCGATCTCGCGGGCGATCTCCTGCTGCTCGGTGGTGAGGGTCTCGGCCTCGGCGGCCAGGCGGCGGTGGCGGGCCGCGGCGTCCTCCATGCGCGCCTTGCCCACGGCGAGCTCCTGGCGGAGCTGGGCCACCTCGCCCTGGAGGCGGTTGGACTCCTTGGCCAGCCCGGAGCGCTCGGCGATCAGCCGCTCGAGCAGGGCGCCGGCGTCGCGGAGCTGGGCCTCGAGATCGGGGACCTGCCGGCCGAGGGCGGCCAGCTCGCTCTCGCGCTCCAGCACGCCCGGGGTGGCGACTTCCCCCTCGATGTGGAAGGTGGCGGCCTCCACCCACACCCCCTCGCGGCTGAGGAAGGCGAGCCCAGGGTGCCGGCGGGCCAGCCGCTCGGCGTCCGCCGCCGTGCGCACCAGGAAGGCGGGCGGGAGAGCGCTCGCCAGATCCGCGGAGAGGCCAAGGGCCTCGGAGAGGGAGAGGACGACGGCGGGATCGTCGACCACCGGCCATGCATCGGGGGTGCCGGCGGACTGGCGCTCGACGAGGATCGCCGCCGAGCGGCCGGCGAGGGCCTGGGCGAGGCCGCGGGCGCTCTCGCCGGGGTCGAGGATCACGGCGTCGGCGAGGCCGCCGAGGTAGACGTCGAGGCTGCGCTCCCAGCCCTCGACCGCCCTGGCCTGACTGGCGAGGTAGACGGGGGAGTCGATGCCGGCGGCGGCCAGCGCCTTCTCCAGGGCGGCCCGGCGCTGGGCGTGGGCGCGGGAGAGCTCGGCGAGGATGCGCTGGCGCTGGCGGGCGCCGGAGAGCTGGTTCTCCAGCGAGCGCTTGTGCTCGGAGGCCTCGGCCTCGCGGCGCATCGTCGCCTCCAGGCGCTCGGCGACCTTCTCCTGCTCTCCGGCGCGGACGTCGAGCGCCGCCTCCGTGCCGGCGACCTTGGCGCGGGACATCTCCAGCACCTCGGCCGCCTGCTTGACCTCGAAGGCGTGCTGGTCGATCTCCTGGTCGATCCGGTGGCGGCGGAAATTCCCCTTCTCCTGTTCGATCTGGGCCGACTGGACGCGGTTGCGGGCGGCGTTGATCTCGGCGGTGGCGGCGAGCATCTGGGAGCGGAAGCCGTCGACGCGGGCGGCCACCTGCTTCAGGTCGCGCTCGGCGGCGGCGATCTGCCGCTCGTCCTCGTCGACGGCCTCGGCGGCCTGCCCGCGCTCGCCGGCGAGCTCGCGGCGCTTCTCCTCCAGGTCCTCGAGCACCTCGCCATGGGCGGCGATCTCGCTCTCCCGCCGCTCGGCGAGGGCCCGGCCCTGGGCGGCCCGCTCGCCCAGCTCCTGCACGGTCTGCCGGTTGGCCTTGAGGAATTCCTGCCGCCCCTCGATGAGGGCGCCCAGCTCGGCCACCGTCTGGTGCCGCTCGGCCATCCGCCGCGCCAGCTCGTCCAGCCGCTCGCGGCCGGCGGCGAGGGCGGCCTCGTCGCGGTGGAGGTCGGCGGCGAGCCCGGCCTCGCGGGAGGTGGTCTCCTCGATCCGCGCCTTGAGCTCGGCGAGGCGCGCCGAGAGCGCCGCCCAGCGGCCGAGGAGCACGGCCTCCAGCAGCTCGCGATATTCCTTCTCCTTCTCCTGGTAGCGGCGGGCGGCGCCCGCCTGGCGCTTGAGCGAGCGCAGGGCCCGCTCGACCTCGGAGATCACGTCGTCGAGCCGCAGCAGGTTGGACATCGCCTCCTGGAGCCGGACCTCGGCGACGCCCTTGCGCGCCTTGTAGCGCGTGATGCCGGCCGCCTCCTCGATCAGCTTGCGCCGCTCCTGGGGCTTGCCGGAGAGGATCATGCCGATCTTTCCCTGCTCGATCACCGAGTAGGCGCGGATGCCGAGCCCGGTGTCCATCAGCAGGTCCTTGACCTCCTTCAGCCGGGTCACCTTGCCGTTGAGCCGGTACTGCCCCTCGCCGCCGCGGAAGACCCGCCGGCCGATGGTGATCCGGCCGTCCTCGGCGCCGGGGAAGGAGAGGTCGGTGCGCAGGGTGAGGATGCACTCGGCCATCCCCAGGGGCTTGCGGCTGTCGGAGCCGTTGAAGATGACGTCCTCCATGGTGCCGCCGCGCAGGGTCTTGGCGCTCTGCTCGCCGAGCACCCAGGTGATCGCTTCCGACAGGTTGCTCTTGCCGCAGCCGTTGGGCCCCACGATGGCGGTGACGCCGCCCGCGAAGCGGACCTCCACGGGATCGACGAAGGACTTGAAGCCGGAGATCTCGAGACGTTCGACTTTCAGCATTGGCTCTTCACCCTGGAATGAGGTCTGGCAACGGGATCAGCTTAGCAGAGGAGAATCGGCAACGACAACCGGAAAACCACAAGTTGATGGGGTGGGGCAGGCAGGCGCCACTAGATGTGGCCTTCTCCAGGATCTTCGTGCTATGGAGCGGCCTCTCCCCCTTGCGCGGCTCCCCGATCCGGTGTTATGTTGAAAACGCATAACGATCCTCTCTCTCCCAAGGAGGCGACCCATGGATCGGCTGTACGAGAAACTCGCGCAGTACAGGTTGGCCTCCTCTTTTTCCCTCATCCTCCTTCTCCTCCTGCTGGGGACCGCGTCCGTGACCCGGGCCGATGACCTCTGCTCGATCGACCAGCGGCCGGCGGCGACCCTGCTGCTGCCGTACTTCGAGGTCGATCCGGCCAACCCGGCGGGGATGACGACGCTGCTCTCGGTCAACAACGCCTCGGCGATGGCGGTGCTCGCCAACGTCGTGGTGTGGACGGACCTCGGGGTCCCATCCGTCTCCTTCCAGATCTACCTGACCGGCTTCGACGTGCAAACGATCAACCTGCGGGACGTCTTCATCAACGGCGTACTGCCGGGGACCGCGCCGGCCGGCCAGGATCCGAACGACACGATCAGCCCGAAGGGGCTGTACTCGCAGGACCTCGGCTTCGCGAGTTGCACGGGCGTGCTGCCGTACCAGCCCATGCCGGCCTACTTCACGGCCCACCTGCGGGCCGCTCACAGCGGGCAGTTCTCGAGCCTGCTCAACGGCTGCGCCGGGCAGAACCTCCAGGACGGCCGGCTGCGCGGCTACATCACGGTGGACACGGTCGGCGGGTGCACGGGGAAGATTCCCAGCGATCCCGGGTACTTCGGCCCCGGCGGCGTGGCCACCAGCCAGAACGTCCTCTGGGGGGACTACATCTACATCGACCCGGCCAACAAGTACTCCGACGGCGAGAACCTGGTCCGCATCAAGGCCTTTCCGGGAACGTTCAAGCCGGGAGATATCACCTTTTACGGTCGCTACGTCGGGCTGTCCGGCGCGGACGCGCGGCAGCCGCTGCCGACCGCCTGGGCCTCGCGCTACGTCAACGGCGGCGCGTTCTCGGGCGGCACGGACGTGGTGGTCTGGCACGACAGCGGCCGGCTCGGCCAGCCATTTCCCTGCGGCACGCAGCCGGCGGGCTTCCCCCTGCACGATGCCCAGGAGGTCACCTTCAACGAGGAGGAACAGCCCGTGACGACCCCGCTCTACCCGATCACCCCGGGGACGCCGTGGCCGCCCCCGCCGACCTCCGAGGTCTTTCCGGCCGAAGCCAACAAGATCCACATCGGCTCGGCGGCCTTCCCGGTGCCGTTCGAGTTCGGCTGGATCTTCCTGGATCTCAACGCTCCCTCCTCGGCGGGGACCCAGCAATCCTGGGTGGAGACGATCCTGAAGGCCCAGGGGCAGTACAGCGTCGGCTTCAACGCCACGCCGCTCGCCACCGCCTGCCAGCCGGTTCCGCCGCGACCGGGAGGTTAGCCGCGAGCTGATATCGTCCCCGGGATGGAAGGCGGAGGAGCGGAGCCGGCCGGGGACTTTCTTGCCTACCGGCGGGGCCTCCTCTGCATGGAGGGAACGCCGCTGGCCGGGCTCGTCCGCCGGCTCGGCACGCCGTTCTTCCTGATCGGCGAAGCGAGACTGCGGGCCAACTATCGGGCCCTGGAGCGGGGGCTTGCGGTGGCCGGGCCCGGCTCCATCCTTCGCTACTGCGCCAAGACCAACCACGAGGCGGCGGTGCTGGAGACCCTCGCCGGGTGCGGCAGCCATCTGCTGGCCAGCCACGCCGCCGAGGTGAAGCTGGCGCTGCGCTGCGGCTTCCCGCCGGAGCGGATCGCCTACGCGCGCCCGGTGCTCACCCCGGAGAAGGTCGACTCGGTGCTCGAAGACGGCGTGGCCTGGATCCACGTCCACCGTCCGGCCGATCTGGATCTCCTGGAGGGAGCCGCGGCGCGGGCGGGCCGGCGCGTCCGGGTGTCCCTGCGCCTGCGCCAGGAGGGGGGGCTCGGCCTTTCGCCTCTCGACCGTCTCAACCGCCGGCTGGGGCTCGGAGCCGGAGAGGTCCTCGACGCTTTCCGGCGCCTCGCCCGCTCGCCCTGGATCGAGCCCGCGGCGGTCAACTTCTACCTCGGCACCCAGCAGTCGTCCCTGGAGGGTTTCACCCAAGGGTTCCGCGGCGTGCTGGCGCTGCTCGAGCGGGTGGCGGATGCGACCGGCGCCGCCGTCCGCGAGATCAACCTGGGGGGCGGGATTCCATCTCCCTCGTTGCGGCGGATCGGGCCGCGCCGGCTGCTGGCGCGCTGGCGGGACCGTCCGGCGCCGGCTGCGGGTGGAAGTCAGGAGGAGTTCGCCGCCCGGCTGGCCCGCCGGTACGCCGAGTTGGTGGACGGCGCGCGGCTGCCGGAGCGGCCCGCGCTCGCCGCGGAGCCGGGGCGGTCGATCGTGGGCGACGCGGCGGTGCTGGTCTCCCGCGTCCAGGGGGTGAGCGGACGGTGGGCGTTCCTGGACGCCAGCCGGAGCTTCCTCCCCGAGTCGCCGCTCCTGTTCTCCCGGCGCATCCTGCCGCTCGAAAAAACCAGGGAAGGGGAGGACTGGCGCTTCTACCATCTCTCGGGCAGCACGCTGAACACGCTCGACGTGCTCGACCTCCGGCGCCGGCTCCCGCGCCTGGAGCCCGGAGACGCTCTCGCCTTCTGCGACGCCGGCGCCTACTCGATCTCGCGCGCCAGCTCTTACGCGGGCCTCCCTCCCGCGGTCTACCTGCTCCAGGAAGACGGCGAGGTGCGCCGGGTTCGCGAGGCCGGCGATGTCGATCACCTCCTGCGGCCCATGATCCTCCAGGGGCAGACGGTGGAGGCGGACCGCTGAAGGGTGAAGCCCTCGTCACCGGGGCCTCGGGTTTCCTGGGCCGTCCCTTGGTCGCGGCCCTGCTGGCCCAGGGGCGCTCCGTCGTGGCGCTCTGCCGGCGGCCGGAGAGCCTGGCCGGCCTGGGCCATCCCGCCCTGCGGGTCGCCGCCGGCGATCTTCGCGACCTTGGCTCCTGGGCCTCTCTGCTGCCGCGAGGAGGCTCGGTCTTCCATCTGGCCGGTCTGCGCAACCATCCGCGCGCCCGCCTCCGCGAGATGGAGGAGGTCAACGTCGAGGCCACCCTGGCGCTCGCCCGCCAAGCCGGCGAGCAGGGGGTCGCGCGGTTCGTTCACGTGGCCACGGCCCTGATCTACGGACCCGCGGCGGGGAGCCGGACACGCACCGAAAGGGACGATCTCGACCGGGGCTCGACGTTCTACGCGCGCACCAAGGCGGAGGCGGTCGATGGAATCCGCGCGCTGGCCCGCCAGGGCCTGCCGGCGGTCACCGTCTGTCCGTCGATCGTCTTCGGTCCCGATCACCCGTCGCACCCGAACCGGATCACCGCGGAGATCCGCCGCCTGTTGAAGGGGGGTCCACCGCTCTGGGTAGCGGGCGGCCGGCAGGTCCGGAACCTGGTCTTCGTGGAGGACGTGGTCCGCGGGTTGCTGGCCGCCGAGGAGCGCGGCGCGGCGGGGGAGGAGTATCTGCTGGGGGGAGAGGAGATTTCGCCGCGGGAGCTTGCCGGACAAGTGCGCGCGCTCGCGGCGGAGCGGGGAGTCGCGACCTCCCGGATCTCGCTCTCCCTGCCGGCCGGCGCGGCCCTGATGGCCGCCGTCATCGCGGACCGGCTGCGCGGCAACGACCCGGGAGGGGGATATGCTGCCGCCGTCCGGGTCCTCCTCCGGGAGTGGCGCTTCAGCTCCGCCAAGGCGGAGCGGGATCTGGGCTACCGGCCGCTGCCTTTCCTGGAGGGGCTGGCCCGTACGATCGATGGGTTGCAGTCGATGGAGGGGAGATGATCGCCGGCAGTGAAACGATGAAGGCGAGCTGGCGCGAGGAGGCGCCGGCTCTCTCCCTGCGCGAGCGGCAGCGCCGGGACTGGGACCGCATCGCCGCCTCCGTGCGCGATTTCAGCGCCGCGCCCAGCACCCGGTACTACCGCCGCTGCGAGATCGCGCTGATCGAGCACGCGGTGGGGGACCTCCGGGGCAAGCGGGTCCTCAAGCTGGATCTCTGGAACGAGGCGTTCAACACCCGCATCCTGGACTGGATGCGGGAGCAGGGGGCGGAGGTCGTGGGGCTCGATCTCTCGCGGGTGGTGGCCCTGCGGGCGCGGCGCAACGCCCTGGACAAAGGCCACCCCTTGCCGCTGCTGCGGGCGGACATCCGCGAGCTGCCGTTCCCCGCCGACTCCTTCGACGTCGTCTACACCATGGGGACGATTGAGCACATCGACGAGTACCCGCAGTCGCTGCGCGAGATCCACCGGGTGCTGCGGCCGGGCGGGCGGGCGATCGTGGGGGTGCCGCACAAGTGGAACCTCTTCCTGCGGCCGGTGATGGTCTGGATCCTCGAAGCCTTCGGCCAGTACCTCTACGCGCCGGAGAAGTCCTTCAGCTCGGCCGAGCTGCGGCGGGACCTCGAGAGCGCCGGCCTCCAGCCGATCGAGCGGACGGGGATCCTCACCCTGCCGGGTCCCCTCCGGATGGCGGACCTCTTCTTCTACACTCGTGGCATCCCCCTCTACCGGCTGAGCCCCCTGTTCCTCGCCCCCTTCCAGTACCTGGAGACCCGGTGGCGCTGGCCCGGCCGCTTCGGCTACCTGCTGACCTGGGTGGCCGGCAAGCCCGGCTCCGCCTGACGCCCGTGCCCGCGCTCCTCCAGGCGGCCGGCCTGCTGCTCGGCGTCGCGCTCGCCGTTCTCGTTCTGGCCGTCACCGCCTGCGTTCTGGGCCGGCTGCTGACTGGAGAGCTGGACCGCCCGGTGGAGCGCTGGGCGGTGCCGGCGGCCCTGGGGCTGGCGGCGCTCGCCCACCTGGGTCTCTTCCTCGGCCTGGCGGGCCTCCTGCGGCCGGCGCCGGTGCTCCTGGCCGTCGCCGCCGTCCATCTCCTGGGGCTCCGCGTCTGGCGGGAAACCGGGCACTTCTTCCGGCGTCCGGCCTGGCGGCACGCGGCGCTCGGCGGGGTGGCGCTCTTCCCCTTCGTCCTGCTGGCGCTCTATCCGCCCACGGCGTTCGACGCCACCCTGTACCACCTGCCTTTCGCGCGGGGGTTCGTGGCCTCCGGCGGAGTGCCCTTCCTGCGCGACCTGCGCTTTCCGGTCTTCCCGCAGGCCAACGAGATGCTGTTCGCCCTCGTCATGCTCTTCGCCCCGGACGTCGCCGCCCACGGCGTGCAGTGGCTGATGACCATGCTCACCGCGGCGCTGGTCTGGGCCTGGGCGCGGGACTCCTTCGGCGGCGCGGCCGCGGGCTGGCTGGCGGCGTCGATCTACCTGGGCGGCCCCATCGTAGCCTACCTCGCCGGCAGCGGCTACATCGAGGCCGGGCTCACCCTGTTCGCCCTCTCCGCGCTCTATGCGCTGAGGCGCTGGCGGGGCTCGGGAGAGCGCCGGTGGCTGGTGCTCGCCGCGGTGTTCGCCGCCACCGCGGCGGACGTGAAGTACCTCGGCCTGTTCTTCCTCGGGGTGATCGGGCTGACCGTCCTCTGCGGGCGATTCCCGGTTCGGGAGACCGGCGCCCGCTGGGCCGCCGTCCTGCTGTTCGGCGGGGTGGCCGCGGCGGTGCTGGCGCCCTGGTACGGGCGGATCTACGCCTGGACCGGCGATCCGGTCTTTCCGTTCTTCCCGCGGACCTTCGACGTCGGTCCCTGGGCGCCGCTGCGCTTCCAGAGCTTCCTCGTGCCGCCGGGTGGAGCGGCTTCCGCCGGCCAGGGGGAGCTCCTCGGGCAGCGGCTGGTGGATCTGGTGAGACTGCCCTGGGATCTGGCGTTCGAGCGGAGCAAGTACAACGGCCAGCCCCCGCACTCTCCCGTCTACCTGGTAGCGCTCCCGCTCGCCCTGCTGACGGCGTGGCGAGACCCCCGGCAGCGGCGGCTGCTGGGGCTGGCGGCGGCCTATGCCTTCGCTTGCCTGGCCCTGCCCGCCGACAGCCGCTACCTGGTTCCCGCCCTGCCCCTGCTCAGCCTTTCGGCGGCGGGAGCGCTCCTGCCGCTGCTCAACCGGTTCTCCGGGTCTTCCGGCCGCCGGCGGCTGCTGATCGCGGGGCTCTGCGCCACCTGCTTCCTCCCCGGCTGGCTCTACCCGCTGTACCGGGCGCGTATCCAGGGCCCGCCGCCGCTGACGGCGGAGCGGCGGGAGGCCTATCTGGCGCGGCGGCAGCCTCTCTATCCGGCCATCGCCTTCCTGAACCGCACCCTGGGGAGCGGCTACACGCTCTGGGCGTACCATGCCGAGAACATGACCTACTACGCCAAGGGGCGATTTCTGGGCGACTGGATCGGCCCGGCGAGGTTCGACGGCATGCTCCGGGACCTGCGAGGTCCGGAAGACCTCCACGCCCGGCTGCGCCGGCTGGGGGCCGATCACCTGCTGCTGCCCAGCCCGGAGAGTGGAATGCCCTTTCCGGAGGACGCCCCCTTCCGGCGCTGGTTCCAGCCCGTCTACGCGGACCCGCACGCTCACGTCTATCAACTGAGGGACTGAAGACATGGAAGCCTACCGGCACGTTCCCGGCTTCATGACCGAGGAGGAGCTCGCGCGGCTGCGGCGGCTGGTGGCGGAGCGCCAGGACCTGTTGACGGAGGTCCACGGGCGCGGCGGTCTGGGTCCGCGCTACCGGGTGATCGACGGCGATCAGATCCACGACGGCCTGCCGGCCGTGGAGGCCTTCGGAGAGACGCGGGTGCGCCCTCTCACCGAGACCTTCGCCGGCCGGCCCCTCTCTCCGCTCGGAAGCTCGCGGCGCGCCATGCGCGTGCAGGTCTACGAGCGGCGGGACCATGGGTTCCGCTGGCACTTCGACGGCCACCCCTACGTGGCCCTGGTGACCCTCGAGAACACCAACGAGGGGCAGACCCAGTTCATCTCGCCGGGCCTGTCGCGGTGGCTGCGGTTCCTGCTCTATCCGCTCTACGCCTTCCCCCAGATCTTCTCGCTCTTCCCGCGCAGCACCGTCGAGACGCGGCCGGGGGACCTCCTGGTGATGCGGGGTGGGCGGGTGCTGCACCGCGGTGTCACGCTGTCGGATCAAGGGGAGAGGATCCTCCTCGCCTACACCTACGCCGAGCCCGGCCGCAAGCCGAACCCCTTCCGGGACTGGATCGCCCGCCGGCTCAATTACTGACGCTCGACGCTGACTACTGGCGCCGGGCGATCCCGGCCGTCAGGTCGCGGTAGTAGAAGCCGACCCAGAGCAGGAAGGGGAGGGCGAACTTGAACGGCAGGGCCAGCAGGTGCTCGCCGAGGCCCCAGAAGTTGCGGGAGAAAGCTCCATAGTGGGCGAGGCTCCAGGGTCCCAGCCGGGCGGCGTAGGTGGCCTTCACGGTGAAGAAGATCAGGAAGATGTCGAAGAAGATGGTGATCAGGAAGGCCCACCCGAGGCTCTCCAGCCGCCGCCGCCAGGAGATGCCCGGCACCGCCAGGAACAGCACGCCCATCATGACCAGGTGGAAGTGGACATCGGTCACCCGGAAGGAGTTGACCAGGCTCCTGGAGGGGGGGAAGTCGCGCCGGGAGATGTAGGCGAAGTGGTCGTCCTTGCGCAGGAGGTCGGTGACGTTCGGGCTCTCGGTGAGGTGGACGAGGTTCTGGGCGCTCCCCAGCAGGAACCGGTTGTAGACCGACGTCAGCGCCAGCCAGAGCAGCGCCACCGGCAGCAGCCAGAGCAGGGCATTGCGGATGAACAGGAGCGCCCAGCTCCGGGGCGGGTTCTTTTCCGCCGGCATCAGACCGCCGACATCAGACTGCCGGCTCGGCGGGCGCGGCCGGCGCGGCGAAGCGGTTAGCCCAGAAGATCCAGAGCAGGACGCCGAACAGGATGACGACCGTCTGCCAGATCACGGTGTGCGAGGTGTCGAAGATGCGGGGGAAGTAGACCCCGGTGAGGAACAGGGCCACCACGCGTACCAGGTTCACCACCTGGATGGCGAGGATGCCGAGCGCCAGGCCGGCCAGGCGCGACTTCCACGAGGCGGGGAAGGCGAGCACGGCGGCGAGGAAGATCAGCATCGCCTCGACCCCGTTGCAGCCGTTGCGGATGTTCACCGCGAAGCGCGGGCTGCGGATCACCGTGCCGTTCATGGCGACGTGCTGCCCCAGCCCGTTGAGCAGCGCGCCGCTGGTCCGCGCGATCCCGGCGGTGAAGGGCTCGATGGCGTGGTCGTTGACCCAGTTGAGCGAGATCAGGGTGAACCCCCCGCCGAGCAGCACGACGAAGAGCACGAGGAACTGGATCTCCCGGCGGTTGCGCCGCCAGAAGGAGACGGTCTCCGGGGCGGCGGGGACGGGGACGGAGGTCTTGCGAGCCATGCGGTACGGCGATCCCGGTTGTCTGAACGTTGGAGAGGAGATCTTAGGGGGAGTCGGGGAAGGTGTCCAGAGCGGCGCCCTACTCCCGCTCCGCGGCCTGCGCCGCCAGCCACATCTCCCGGTACTTCTCGCGCACGTAGGGGTCGAGCTCCTCCGCGAGCCCGGCGGGGAGCCGCAGGATGCGGACGATCTCGATCACGTCCGCCAGGTCCTTGAGCCGGTGCGGAGCGGTCATGCCCGAGGCGAGCTTGCGCTCGATCAGGCGGGGGAGCGGCAGCAGCGCGATCCGCTCGCCATGCACGGCGGCCACGGCCGGGTCCGGAAAGACGACCGGCTTGGGGAGCCCGTCGCCCGGATAGTCGCCGGCGAGGACGACGTCGATCGGCACGCCGTTCTCCGTGTCGCGGAACCCTTTGCTGCCGGGGAACTTCTGGACGTACCCGAGCCCCAGATGCTTCACCTGGAAAGCCGCAAGGCCCTCAGGGGTCAGGAGGAGGTCCACGTCCACGGTCACCCGGCGGTAGCCGTAGGCGTTGAGGGCCATGGCGCCGATGACGGCGTAGGGGATGCCGTCCTCTTCCAGGAGATGCACGACCTTCTCCAGCGCCCGCTGCACGTCGGCTTCACCCATGAAGAACCTCGTGGCTTCCCGCGCTCCGGCGAAGAAACGCTCCTCGTCTCCCCACGCCAGCGCGGCGTTGGCCTTCAACGACTTCATGAGGAGGAGGGTAGCAGAAAGGGGATGCGCCCTTCATCGACCTTCGTTGACAACCCCCTGCCCCCGGCCATACGATGCCGCGGATCTGGAGATCCCTAAAGAGTGGCCAAGAACCTGACGCCGAAGACGACGATCCTCGACGCCAAGCAGATGGCCCGGATCATCCGGCGGATGGCCGGCGAGATCGCCGAGCACCACCACGACGCCATCTCCGCCCTCCTCCTGGCCGGCATCCGCACCCGCGGCGTCCCCCTCGCCGAGAAGATCGCCGCCGAGATCGAGCGCATGGAAGGGGCGAAGATCCCCGTCGGCATCCTCGACATCACCCTCTATCGCGACGACCTGTCGACCGTCGGCCCCCAGCCGCTGGTCAAGGGGACCCACCTGCCGCGGTCGATCGACGACTGCGCGGTGGTGCTCTGCGACGACGTGCTCTACACCGGCCGCACCGTCCGCGCCGCGCTCGACGAGCTGATCGACTTCGGCCGCCCGAAGATCGTCCAGCTCGCCGTGCTGATCGACCGCGGCCACCGCGAGCTGCCGATCCAGGCCGATTTCGTCGGCAAGAAGGTCCCCACCTCGCAGAGCGAGATCATCGAGGTCTCCTTCCTCTCCACCGACGAGACCGAGCAGGTGCGCATCCTGGAGCGGCCGGGCATCGCAGGCATCGGATGACGACTCCGCAGACCCCCATCCGCTGGCGCCGCAAGGACCTGCTGGGGATCGCCGAGCTCTCGGCGGCCGAGATCGAGCTGATCCTCGACACCGCCGAGTCCTTCGCCGAGGTCGGCGAGCGGCCGATCAAGAAGGTGCCGGCCCTGCGCGGCAAGACGGTGATCAACCTCTTCTTCGAGGCCTCGACCCGCACCCGCTCGAGCTTCGAGATCGCCGAAAAGCGCCTGTCGGCCGACAACATCAACTTCTCGACTTCCGGCTCGGCCCTGGAGAAGGGGGAGACGCTGATCGACACGGCGCTCAACCTCCAGGCGATGGCGCCCGACCTGGTGGTCATCCGCCACGGCCATCCGGGCGTCCCCCACATGCTGGCGAAGCGGATCAGGGCGGGGGTGATCAACGCCGGCGACGGCGCCCACGAGCACCCCACCCAGGCGCTGCTCGACGCCTACACGATCCGCCGCCACAAGGGAAAGCTGGCGGGGCTGCGGGTGGCCATCATCGGCGACATCGAGCACAGCCGGGTGGTGCGCTCGAACATCCATCTCCTGCGGAAGATGGGCGCCCAGGTGGTCCTCGGCGGACCGCGCACCCTGATGCCGGCCGAGATGGAGAAGATGGGGGTCGAGGTGGCCTACACGCTCGACGGCGCCATCCGCGACGCCGACGTCATCATGATGCTGCGCGTCCAGCTCGAGCGGCAGGGGAAGATGTCCTTCCCCTCGGTCCGCGAGTACTTCCAGCTCTTCGGCCTCACCACCGAGCGGCTCCGCGCCGCCAAGGACGACGTCATCATCATGCACCCCGGGCCGATGAACCGCGGCGTCGAGATCGCCAGCGAGCTGGCCGACGGCCCCTACTCGGTGATCCTCGAGCAGGTCACCCACGGCGTTTCGGTGCGCATGGCCGTCCTCTACCTGCTCTCCGGCGCCCACGAGGAGACCGTCTAGATGGCCGCGAAGCTGCTGATCCACGGCGGCCGGGTGATCGATCCGAGCCAGGACCTCGACGGCAACCTCGACCTGCTGATCGAGGACGGCCGCGTGGTCAAGACCGACGGCCGGATCAAGCCGCCGAAGGACGCCGAGACCTTCGACGCCTCCGGCCTGGTGGTGGCTCCCGGGCTGATCGACATCCACGTCCACCTGCGCGAGCCCGGCCAGGAGTACAAGGAGACGGTGCGCACCGGCACCCTGGCCGCCGCGGCCGGCGGCTTCACCGCCGTAGCCTGCATGGCGAACACCGACCCGGTGAACGACAGCCGCTCGGTGACCGAGCACATCCTGCTGGAAGCGCGGCGGCACGGCCACGCCCGGGTCTATCCCATCGGCGCCGTCAGCAAGGGACTGATGGGGGAGGAGCTGGCGGAGATCGGCGAGATGGTGCGCGCCGGCGTGCGGGCGATCTCGGACGACGGCAAGCCGGTGATGAACGCCGAGCTGATGCGCCGCGCCCTGCTCTACGCCCAGCACTTCGGCATCCCGGTGATCCAGCACGCCGAGGATCTGAACCTCACCGGCGCCGGCGTGATGCACGAGGGGGAATGGTCGACCAAACTGGGCCTCCCCGGCATCCCCGGCTCCTCGGAGGACGTGATGGTGGCGCGCGACATCCTGCTCGCCGAGGACACCGCCGGCCGCTACCACGTGGCCCACCTGTCGACTGCGCGCAGCCTCGACATGGTGCGGCGGGCCAAGGCGCAGAACCTCAACGTCACCTGCGAGGTCTCCCCCCACCACCTGATCCTCACCGACGAGGAGGTGGCGAAGAGCCACTTCTCGACCAACGCCAAGATGAAGCCGCCGCTGCGCTCCGAGAAGGACCGCGCCGCCCTGCTCAACGGCCTCGCCGACGGCCCGGTGGACTGCATCGCGAGCGATCACGCCCCCCACCACGCCGACGAGAAGGACGTGCAGTTCAGCCTCGCCCCGTTCGGCATCGTGGGGCTGGAGACGACGCTCAGCCTCTGCCTGGACCGCCTGGTGCGGCCGGGGATCCTGAGCCTGCCGCGCCTCGTCCACCTCCTCTCGACCGGTCCGGCGCGGGTGCTGGGCGTCGAGGGCGGCAGCCTGAAGGCGGGGAGCCCGGCCGACGTGACGGTCTTCCACCCCGACGAGGAGGTCACCCTGCGCGCCGCCGGCTTCCGCAGCAAGGGGAAGAACACGCCGTTCGACGGCTGGAAGCTCCACGGGCATCCGGTCGCCACCTTCCTCGCCGGACGGCGGATCGACGTTTCCTAGGAGTCTCTCGATGAAGATGAAGACGTGCTGGATCGCCGCCCTCTCCGCGGCTCTGCTCGCATTCCCCGCGCTGGCTCAGCATCCTCACGCTGGCCCTGCGACCCTGCCGGCCCAGGCAGCCCAGACGATCGACCGCCAGGCGGCTCTCGACTCGCTGGTGGCCGCCGAGAAGGCCTTCGCCAAAGACGCGGCGGAGAAGGGGACCCACGACTCGTTCCTCGATTTCCTGGCCGACGACGGGGTGATGTTCACCCCCGATCCGGTGAACGGCAAGGAATTCCTGCGCGGCAAGCCCGCGTCGCCGGGGCTCCTGTCCTGGTTTCCGGTCTACTCGGAGGTCTCGCTTGCCGGCGATCTGGGCTACAACACCGGCCCCTTCGAGTTCCGCCAGGCAGCCGGGGAGAAGCCGGGCGGCATCGGCCTCTTCTCCACGGTCTGGAAGCGGCAGCCGGACGGCTCGTGGAAGGCGCTGGTCGACCTGGGCACGCCGGGGAGCCCGCCGTCGTCCGGCACCATCGCCTTGAAGGGCCCGGCCAGGGTGGCGGCGGTCGACCTCTCGAAGGTGGACGCCGCCGCGGAGAAGACCTCTCTGCTGCTGGCCGAGCGGACCCTGGACCGGGCCACCCGGCTCCAGGGGGCCAGCGGCATCGGCCAGTTCCTGGCGGACGACGCTCAACTGCTGCGCGCCCGCCGGCCGGCGATCGCCGGCAAGGCGCCGATCCAGGCCGCCCTCGCCGAGGACAAGGCGCCGATCGGCTGGGAGCCGGCCGGCAGCGGCATCTCCCGCTCCGCCGACCTCGGCTACGTCTTCGGCACCGCCAAGGAGCGCGAGAGCGGGCCGGAGAGCCCCTGGGTGAAGACCGGCAATTACCTGCGCGTCTGGCGCAAGGGCGCGGACGGCGCCTGGAAGGTCGCCTTCGACGTCCTGTCTCCCCGCCCCAAGCCGGCGCCGGCGACGAAGCCCGGGAAACCCTCGTAGGGTGCTCTGTGCGCACCTTGAACGACCTTGAACGACCGTGAAGGTGCGCGCAGCGCACCCTACATTCTCCTCCTGCTCCTTCTCGCCTACGCCCGTTGCGGCGCCGCCGAGACGGGTCCCGCGGGCCAGGCCGAGATCCACGGCGAGCGGGTGGTCCTGCGGGTCGCCCCGGCCGAGCGGAGCCGCCCCGAGCTGGTCCGGCTGGCCGCCGAGCTGGACCGGGCCGCGGCCGGGATGGCGCCCCGGGTGCCGGTCACCCTCTCCTCTCCCATCACCCTCGTCATCGAGCCGGACTACGTCGCTCAAGCGAAGCACGCGGGGGAGATCGGCGAGGCCGTCCGCGGTCATTCCGACAATCCTGCGGACCTCCATCTGGTCTACCACCCGGACGACCTGCCGGCCTACCGGTTCGCCCTGGCTGGCGCGCTGGTCGCCCGGGCCGGGCTGGCGGAGAAGCTGCCGCCGGAGCTTGCCCGCGGCGCGGCCCTCTGGCTGTCGCGGGACTGGTACGGCCGGCCCTATCCCGGCTGGCTGCCGCTCCTCGCCGCCGCCCGCGTGCTCCCGGATCCCGAGGAGATCCTCGCCCGCGAGGAGCCGCCGGATTCTTCCATCCTCCTCGCCACCCCGGCCGCCGCGGCGGTCGTCGACCGCCTCCCGGGCGCCACGCTGGCCGCGAAGCTGAAGCCGCCGCCCAGGCCTGAGCAGGTCCGGGAGATCCTGCTTCGCGTCGGGTCGAGCCCCCTCCCGCCGTCCAGCCCCGCCCCGGCGCGCAGCGTTCCCTTCCTAAAGGGCGTCTCGCTCGCCATGATGAACCGCCTGGAGGGGGGGTACCACGCTCCCACGGTCGGCCGGCAGCTCGACGCCTTCGCCCGCCTGGGGGCCAATGCCGTGTCGCTGATGCCGTTCGCCTTCCAGCCCGGCCCGGACCGGCCGGAGCTGCGCTACCTCAGCCGGCATCCGGGGAGCGAGACCGACATCGGCCTGCTCCACGCGGCGCGGGAAGCCCGGGCGCGCGGCATCCACGTCCTCTGGAAGCCGCACATCTGGGTGGGCCGCTCCTCCTGGACGGGGGAGATCGCGATGAAGAGCGAGGCGGACTGGGCGGCGTGGTGGCGGAGCTACCGGCGCTACATCCTCCACCACGCCCTGCTCGCCCGCTGGGCCGGCGCCGACCTGTTCTGCGTCGGCGTGGAGCTGTCGAAGACGATCGGCCGCGAGGCCGAGTGGCGCGACCTGATCGCCGCCGTGCGCGCCTTCTTCCCCGGCGCGGTCACCTACGCCGCCAACTGGTATGGCGACCTCGAGAGCGTGCGCTTCTGGAACCGCCTGGATTTCGTGGGCGTGGACGCCTACTTCCCGCTCGCCGCCACGCCCGGAGCCGGCGGACCCGAGCGCGAGCGGGGAGCGCGGCAGGTGGCGGAGCGGCTGGCCGCGGCCTCCCGCCGCTTCCATAAACCGGTCCTGCTGACCGAGGTCGGCTTCGCGGCGAAGAAAGAGGCCTGGAAGGAGCCCCACATCGAGGGGGGAGACTACTCCGAGGACGACCAGGCCGCCGCCTATGAGGCGCTGTTCGGAGCCCTCGGCCGGCAGCCCTGGCTGGCCGGCACCTTCGTCTGGAAGGCCTTCAGCGCCCCGGGCGGCGACCACCGCATCGAGGCAGATTTCCGCTTCCAGGGGCGCCAGGCGGAGAGGGTGATTGGAAAGTATTACGGGGGGCGGTGATAATAGGCCCGCCATGCACGACGACCTCCTGCAAGACCTCCTGCAAACGGCCCTCGCCGCGGCGCATACCGGCGCCCAGATCGTGACCCGCTACTTCCGCGACGCCGGCCTCGAGGTGCGCCGCAAGGGAGAGAACGACTTCGTCACCCAGGCGGACAAGGAGAGCGAGGCGGCGATCCTCGCCGAGATCCGCAAGAGCTTTCCCGATCACCGCGTCCTCGCCGAGGAGGGGAGCGGCGCCGGCCAGGGGACGGGCGACTACGAGTGGCTGATCGATCCTCTGGACGGCACCACCAACTTTCTCCACGGCCTGCCCACCTACTGCGTCTCCGTCGCCTGCCGCAAGGGGGACGAGCTGCTGGTGGGGGTGATCCAGGACCCCGAGGGTCGCAACCTCTTCTCCGCCACGCGCGGCGGGGGAGCCTTCTGGAACGGCGAGCCCATGCGGGTCTCGGGGCAGCCGGGGCTCGACGGCTCCTTCCTCGCTACCGGCTATCCCTGGCGCGCCCTGCCCACCCTGGAGCTCTACCTGGGGATCTTCCGCGACGTCTTCCGCCATTCGAAGGCCCTCCGCCGCTGCGGCTCGGCGGCGCTCGACCTCGCCTACACGGCGGCGGGGGTCTACGACGGCTTCTTCGAGTTCCGGCTGTCGCCGTGGGACATCGGCGCCGGCATCCTGCTGGTGCGCGAGGCCGGCGGCGTGGTCACCGACGTCGACGGCGGCGAGGGCTTCTTCCAGGGCGGCAACATCGTGGCCGGCGGACCCTCCCTGCACCGGGAGCTGCTGGAGACGGTCCGGCGGCACGCCAGCGAATCGGCGATCGAGCGGGTGAATCCGCTGCGGTCGTCGGCGCCGGAGCCGGCGCCGGAGCCGGTCGGCCCGTGAGGCCCGGCGCGGCCTCCGGCGGACGTGGGAGCCTGGAGGTCCAGATCCACCCGAGCGACATCCGCCGGCGGGTGCGCTACTTCTTCCTCTCGCGCCGGCAGCTCACCGTCCTCGCTTTCCTGGCGCTGCTCTATGTCGCCGGGATTGCGCTCGCCGCCGCCGTGGCTCCCGCAGTGATCGGCGGGGTGATCGGCAGACTGACCCACGGCGGGGAGTATCAGGAATTGATCGCCGAGCGGACCCGGCAGGGGGAGCGGCTGCAGGCCCTGGCTGGCCATCTGGACCGCCTGGACCATCGCGCCGGCGACCTCAACCTCCGTCTGGGTCAGGTCTCCCTCGCCTATGGCCTGCCGCCGGTGCGGCCGCGGGCGCAGGTCCTCCCTACGATATCCAGCCCGCGGTCGGTCTACGCCGGGGCCATCGAGCAGGAGCGGCGCCTGCAGACCCGGGTGATGGAGCGCCTGGACGCGCTCGACGGCTCGCTGGACGCGGTGAGCGCCTTCGAGGGGGCCCATCCGGACCAGGCGCGCGCCACCCCCTCGATCGCTCCCCTGCGCGGCGAGCTCATTCTGGTCAGCGGCTTCGGCCGCCGCCGCAGCCCCTTCACCCGGGAGCTGGAGCGCCACACCGGCGTCGACCTGGCGGCGCCCGCGGGCACCCCCGTCCACGCCACCGCCGACGGCGTGGTCGCCTTCGCCGGCCAGTCTCCGATCGCCGGGGCGGGCCATGGCGCCGGCTGGTGGCGCTATGGCAACCTGGTGATGGTGGAGAATGGCGATGGCTTCGTCACCCTCTTCGGCCACGCCGACAAGGTGGAGGTGAGGCCGGGGCAGCGGGTGAAACGGGGGGACCGCCTCGCCACCGTCGGCAACACCGGCTGGAGCGCCAGCCCCCATCTCTACTACGAGGTCCGCCGCAAGGGAAAGGACGGCGTCTATCGTCCGCTCGATCCGTTGATCTACATCCTGGACCACCGCTGGCCCAACCAGGAGCAGCTCCTGCTGAAAGCGCGCACGGCCCCGCCGGTGAGCGACTTCGAGCCGCTGCCCTTCCCGGCGGGCCGCCGGGAGCTGAAAGGCAAGCAAGGAAGCAAGGAAGTCCGATGAGCCGTACCAGCAGCACCGCCGAGACCCAGGCCCCCACCATGATCATCCCCCACGGTCTCAGGATCGAGATCGATCCCGAGGGGCAGCTCTCCATCCACGCGCCCGGCAACCTGGTCGTCCAGAACTCGGGGAAGTACGGCGTGCTCGAATCCCTCAGCGGCTCGATTCGCATCGACCGCGGGGTCGAGGTGGAGGCGATCACCGTTCGCTGCCCCGAGACCTGCTACGTGCAGGGCTTCCTGACCGCCTGGAAGGTCAACGCCCGCTCGCTGCACCTGGAAGAGTCGGCGCGGGCGCACGTGGTGCTCCAGGAGACCGAGCGGCTGGAGATCGGCCGCGACGCCCGGCTGGTGGGAAACTTCTCGTCGGAAAAAGAGCTGGTGGGCCTGCTCTCGCGCTTCGCCCACCAGGTGCGCTCGCTGCCCTTTCGCTTCGAGCGGAAGGCGGCGCCGGCCGAGCTGCCGGAGGCCCGGACGGAGGAGAAAGTGGTGCAAGGGAGCCAGTTCCCGCCGCCACCCCCGGAGCCTTCGCCCGCCGAGCTGCCGGAGCCGCTCCTCTACGCCCTCCTGCTGCTGGAGCGCGAGTCCGAGCGGCGCGTCCACCCCGCGGCCTCGCAGCGGGCGATCGACGAGATGGTCAAGCTCCTGCGCGAGCAGGACCTGGAGACCCTGAGCCTCACCTACAAGACCCTGTTCAAGCGCGTCGCCGAGCCCCGTGAGGACGCCCGGCGGGCCCACGAGCTGGTGCGCCAGCAGTTCACCGGCGAGGTGACGGTGGAGTAGGAAGGTCAGGGCGCCAGCAGAACGCCCCACATGAAGTCGAACTGCGCCGCTCCGGAGAGCACGCCGGGGATCGGATTGCCGGTCGGGTTGAAGGGAAGGATGTTCAACGCCGCCGTGGTCGGGCTGCCGGTCGCACCGAAGGAGGCGTAGACGTGGCAGCCGATGCAGGACGAGGCGGCGATGGTCCCGTTGCCGGTGATCCCCTCGATCACCGAGTTGCCGAGCGCGTAGGGCGTCCCGTCGGCAGCGGTGTAGTCCACCTCGGTCGACTTGAGGCAGTAGTTCTCCCACACCGGCGACAGGTTCGCCTTGGCCATCAGGGCCTTGAGCTGCTGGGTCTTGGGGCAGGCGCCATACTGCGTGTTGACCGCGGTCCGGTTCGGGTAGACGGCCGGGATCTGGGCGCCGAAGGTGTCGAAACACCCGATGCTGTCGCAGCGGCCCGGATTCATCTGATGCTCGAAGGTCCCCCAGACCCAGTTCGGGTTTTGCCGGCTGCTCACGTGCAGCGAGACGAGGGCATATTCGACGGCGTTGGAAGTGACCGTGTAGTAGAGCTTCCGGACATTCTGCACATTGCCCAGCTTGGGGATCCACTGCAGCATGGTCTGCACGGGGATCCAGTCGCCCTTGATCGACAGTGCCGCCGTCGGCATGACGACCTTGAAGGACTTCGCGTAGGCCGCCGCCAGGCCCGCCTTGGTATTCAGATGGTTGTTGACGATGTAGTCGAACTGCGGGCGGTTCCGCTTCACCTCCTCGGCGATGCAGGGGGTCGGCGGGCCGCTGGTCGGAAAGCCGCCCACCGCGGCGCCCGCGGGGGGGTTGCAGGCGACGTCGATCGAGATCAGATGCGGGGTCCGCGTCGAGGCCAGCACGCTGGCGTGCAGCTTCTTCGGCTCGTTCGGGCCGGGCCAGTGGGGCGTCTTCGAGAACGTGTCCTCATCGGAAGCCCAGGTCTCGAACAGCACCGGAGAGGGGTGCGATCCGGAGACCGGCGCCGCGAACTCGGTGAACAGGCGCCAGATGAACGCGTCGGAGTTCTCGGTCTTCCCGTTGACGGCTCCGGCCCTCGCCGGGACCGTGACGGCGACCGTGCCGACCGTGCCGACCGTGCCGACCGTGCCCTTCGCCCCTGCCGTCGCGGCTTCGAGGGCGGCGGGGGCCAGCCCGCCGGCGAGGATGAGCGCGGCGAGGACCGCGGAAGCGGATCTGTGCATGACAGATTTGTTCATGAGAATAGCCTCCATCTCGGCCGTTGGAGGCCGTATGTCTGCTGCTGTTGGGCTGCGAAATTTCGCGGCACTCTACCCTGGTTCAGGGTGCGCGTCAACATTGTGGAAAGGCGGACTGGCGATAGGATAGCCCCCCTCAAGGGGGAGAGACGATTGAACGTTTTCGACGAATTCGAGTGGCGAGGGCTGGTCTACGATGCGACGCCGGGGCTGCGGGAGCTGCTGGGGCGGGAGGCGCTGACCGCCTACATCGGTTTCGATCCCACGGCGGCCAGCCTGCACGTGGGATCGCTGCTGCCAATCCTGGGGCTCGCCCGGCTGCAGCGCGGCGGCCACTCGCCCGTGGCCATCGCCGGCGGCGGCACCGGGAGGATCGGCGATCCCAGCGGCAAGACCCAGGAGCGCCAGCTCCTCACCCCGGAGAAGGTGGAGGAGAACCTCCGAGGGATCGAGGCCCAGCTCGCCCGCTTCCTCGACTTCGAGGCGGTGGCCAATCCCGCCCGCATCGTCAACAACGCCGACTGGCTGAGCCAGATCTCGCTGATCGAGTTCCTGCGAGACACTGGCAAGTACTTCTCGGTCAACGCCATGATGGCCAAGGAGTCGATCCGCCGGCGGCTGGAAGGGGAGGAGGGGCTCTCCTTCACCGAGTTCAGCTACATGCTCCTCCAGGCCTACGACTTCCTGGTGCTCTACGATCGCTACAACTGCCGCCTGCAGATGGGCGGCAGCGACCAGTGGGGGAACATCACCGCCGGGGCCGACCTCATCCGGCGCCTGCGCGGCGGCGAGGGGGCGGCCGAGGGGAAGCTGGCGCACGGCCTCGTCTTCCCGCTGGTGACCACCTCCTCGGGGGTGAAGTTCGGCAAGACCGAGGCGGGGACCATCTGGCTCGACCCCGAGCTGACCCCGCCCTTCCGCTTCTACCAGTTCTGGATCAACACCGACGACCGCGACGTCGTCCCCTACCTGAAGTCGTTCACCTGGCTGCGCCGGGAGGAGATCGCCGAGCTGGAGGAGACGTTGCGCACGGCGCCTCAGGAGCGCGAGGCGCAACGGCGGCTGGCGCGCGAGGTCACGGCGATGGTCCACGGCGAGGACGCGCTCGCCAAGGCCGAGCGGGCCACGGCGGTCCTCTTCGGCGCCGAGATCGCCGAGCTGGAGCCGCGCGAGGTGAGCGACATCTTCGCCGACGTGCCCTCGATCGAGATCGAAAAGGCGCGCCTGGAAGGGGAGGGGCTGCCGCTGGGCGATCTGCTGATCGCCGCCGGACTGGTCCCGTCGAAGGGGGAAGCGCGCCGGGCGATCCAGGGCGGCGGCATCTACCTCAACAACCGCCGCGTGGCCGAGGAGCGGCGGATGGTCACCCTCGCCGACCCCCTCGGCGGCGAGCTGATCGTGCTGCGCAAGGGACGCAAGGAGTACCGGCTGGTGCGGCTGAGCTGAGCCGCTTCCCGCGACCTGGAGGTCGGAGAACGTGACCCGCGAATTGGAAGACCCGACCCCTGCATTGAAAATCACCAGCCAAGGGTCAAAGCACGCGACCCGGAATTGGGAGAACGCGACCCATAGGCCGTAACGCCGGAGCCGCGGGTCCGCTCCATCCCTTTCCTCCGGCGGTGATCCCTTTCCTCCCGGCGCTTGCCCACGAACCCTCCCCGGGATCAGCCGCTGGGGGTCAACTCCGCCGCGAAGGGGACGCGCACGTTGGCGAGGGGACGATAGGTCCGGGTTGCCGCGAAGCGCTCGGGATCGAGCCCGGCGCGGAGCAGCGCCTCTGCTCCCGCCCGGGCGATCGCGATCGCGAACCGGTCGCCCGGACAGGCGTGGATCCCGGCGCCGAAGGTGAAGATCCGCCGGTCCCGGCGGAAGAGATCGAAGCGGTCGGGATCGGGATTGGCCGCCGGATCGCGGTTGGCCGCCGCGAGCACGACCAGGATGCCGTCCCCCTCCCGCATCGCCTCACCCGCCACGACGCCGTCCCGGGCCAGGAAGCGGCGGGTGTTCTGGACCGGCGGATCCCAGCGCAGGGTCTCCAGGACGGCCTCGCCCAGCAGCCCGGGGTCCGCCGTAACGCGCTCCCGGGCCTCCCGGTTCGCGGCCAGGGCGATCAGGGTGTTGCCGATCAGGCCGGCGGTGGCGTCGTGGATCTGGAACAGGAAGCCGACGCCGTTGGCGGCGATCACGGTCGCGTCCGGCCGTCCGACCCGCCGCGCCTCGCGGGCGAGGTCGGCCAGCAGACCCTCTCCGGAGCTGTCCAGGAGGGAACGGAACGAACTGAGCAGATGGCCGGCCGCCGCCTTGCCCCGCTCCAGCGCCTCGGGGGAGCACCCCGGCGCCACCGCCGCCACGAAGCTCCGCGTCCAGAGGACCGTCTCGGGCAGCGCCTCCTCGGGGACGCCGAGCAGGCTGGCGACGACCGCCACCGGCAGGCGGAAGGCGAAGTCCGTGAGGCGTCCGGAGCCGGTCTCCGGTCCGATCCCTTCCACCAGGCGCCCTGCCCATTCGCGGCTCGCCCCGGCGATCCGCGCCGGATCGAGCGACTCCAGGGCGGCGGACACGGCCTCCTTGAAAGGGCAGTGGCCCGGGCCGTCGTTCATCCGCACCAGATGCCGGAAGACCTCGGCGGCGGGGGAGCCGAGGAGCGCCACGGGGACCGGCTCGGCCGGCGGCCGCACCCGGCAGAGATCGCTGGTCAGCACGGCGGTCACCGCCGCGGCGCCCGAAGCCACCCAGAGCCGCAGCGCCTCGTCGCGGTAGAGGGGCCTGCGGGCCGCGAGATCGGCGTAGAACGGGTAGGGGTCGGGGTGGGTGACGGCGGCGATCGGGTCGGACGGGTTGTTCATGGGGGCGAGGATAGCGCGGCTCCTACAGCCCGGTCACCCGCACCACCTCTTCGAATGTCGTCACCCCTTCGGCCAGCTTGCGCAGGGCCGACTGCCGGAGGGTGCGCATGCCGTTCTTCACCGCCTCGCGCTTGATCTCGGGGGCGTCGGAGCCCTGGATGATGAGGTTCTTGATCCCTTCGTCCATCGGCAGGATCTCGAAGATGCCGGTGCGGCCGAGGTAGCCGGTGTTGCGGCACTCGAAGCACCCCTCGCCCTCCTTGACCTTCACTCGCTTGCCGGGCGGCACGGCGAGGCGCAGCGCCGCGATCTCCTCCGGCTCGAGGTGGCGCTCGGTGGTGCAGTGCGGGCAGATGCGCCGCATCAGCCGCTGGGCCATCGAGCCGGCCAGGGTGGAGCTGATCAGGAAGCGCTCGACGCCGAGATCCACCAGGCGGGAGATGGAGGAGGAGGCGTCGTTGGTGTGCAGGGTGGAGAAGACCAGGTGGCCGGTGAGCGCCGCCTGGATGGCGTACTGGGCCGTCTCGGCGTCGCGGATCTCGCCGACCATGATCACGTCGGGGTCCTGGCGCAGGATGTGGCGGAGAGCGGCGGCGAAGGTGATCCCCACCTTGAGCTGCACCTCGGTCTGGTTGAAGTCCGGGTAGACCATCTCGATCGGGTCCTCGATCGTGGTCACGTTGATCTCGCGCGTGCAGATGCTCTTCAGCGCCGAGTAGAGCGTGGTGGTCTTCCCCGAGCCGGTGGGGCCGGTCACCAGGACGATGCCGTGGGGGCGGCTGATGAAGTCGTTGAACGTCTGCAGCTCGTCCGGATAGAAGCCGAGCCCGGGGAGATCCTGCATCACCACCTGGGGATCGAAGATCCGCAGCACCACCTTCTCGCCGAAGGCGACGGGGAGGGTCGAGACGCGCAGCTCGACCTCGCGGCCGCCGCGGTTCATCTTGACCCGGCCGTCCTGCGGCCGGCGCCGCTCGGCGATGTCGAGGCGGGACATGGTCTTGATCCGCGAGGTGACCGCCGCGTGGACGATCTTCGGCATCCGCTGGATGTCGTGCAGCACGCCGTCGATGCGGAAGCGGATCAGGCTCTCCTCGCGCTTGGGCTCGACGTGGATGTCGCTCGCCCGGCTCTCGAAGGCGTGCTGGAGCATGAACTCGACGGCGTTGACCACGTGCTGGTCGGACGACTCGATCTCGCTCTCGCTCTTCATGCGGACGAGCTGCTCGAGGTTGCCGAGGTCGATGCCGGAGGTGAGGTCGCGCTCGGCCCGCTTGACCGAGTGGCGCAGGCCGTAGAACTCGGTCAGCGCCTTGAGGATGTCGGGCTCGGAGGCGACCACGAACTGGACGTCGCGGCCGGCGATGCGGCGGAAGAAGTCGATCCCCTCCATGTCGTAGGGGTTGGCGAGCGCCACCCGCAGCTTGCCGTTGGCCATGTCGAGCGGGATCATGCGGTGGCGCTTGGCGAACGGCCGCGACATCTTCGACTCGATGAGGTCGGCGTTGAGGTTCAGCGAGTCGATGCGGATGTGGTCGAGCTTGGCGTCGGCGGCGACCGCCTGGGCGACGTCGAGCTCGGTGAGCGCGCCGCCGGAGTCGCGCCGGTTGGGCAGCCGGAGCTGGAGGATCAGGTCGTAGGCGAGGGCCTTCTGCTCGAAGGCGCTGGAGTTGCGCATGCGGTTGGGCAGCGCCTTGGCCTCCTGCTTGATGGTCTCGCTCTGCTCGGCAGCGAGGTAGCCCTGGCGCACCAGGATGTCGGCAACCAGCTCGGGGGTCAGGTTCATGGCGGCGTCCTTCGGGAAAGCGGAAAAGTAGGGATAGTTTAGCGCGGAACGGTCCGGCGGCGGCACCGTTGAGGGCGACCGCAGATCGCTCCTACAACCTTCGCTCAACGTCTGCCTCATGCCGGAGGTTGTAGGGGCGACCTGCGGTCGCCCTCTCCTCTCCCGCGATAAACTCCCGCCCCGATGTCCATCCCCCTCCCGGTCCTCCTCCTCGTCGTCGGGTGCGGCCTCGGCTGGGCGGGGTTCGATCTGACGCGCAAGCTGCTGGTGCGGGAGGTCCCGCCGGTGGCGCTGGTCTTCCTGCTGACGGTCGGCTCGGCGCCGCTGTTTGCCGCCTGGATGGTGGCGCAGGGGGTGGTCCGTCCGGGTCCCGGATACCTCCTGCCGGCGCTCGGCTCGGTGATCCTCAACATCGCGGCGAACCTCCTCTTCCTCCAGGGGATGCGGATCGCGCCGCTCTCGGTCACCATCCCGCTGCTGTCGCTCACCCCCGCCTTCGCCACCCTGCTGGCGATCCCGCTGCTCGGCGAGCGGCCGTCCGCGCCGCACGCCCTCGGCATCCTGCTGGTGGTCGCCGGGGCGGTCGGGCTGCACTGGAGAGTGGGAGGCGGGAGCGGAGACGAGCATCCCGGAGCGCTGAAGGGAGCCCTGATGGTGGGGCTCACCGCGCTGCTCTGGTCGCTGACGATCCCGCTCGACAAGCTGGCGGTCGAGCGCTCGAGCGCCCCCTTCCATGGCGTCGTGGTCACCGCCGGGGTGGCGGCCGGGGTGCTCCTGGTGCTCGTCGCCCAGGGCCGGCTCGGCGATCTCGGCCAGGTGCGCCGCGTCCCTGGAATCTACCTTCTCGCCCTGGTGGTCAGCACGCTCGCCTTGGCGCTGCAGTTCCTGGCGCTGCCGCAGCTCTACGTCGGCACCGTCGAGACCCTGAAGCGGGGGATTGGCAACTTCGCGGCCCTCCTCTCCGGCCGCTTCTTCTTCCACGAGCCGGTCACCGCGAGGAAGATCCTCGCCGTGGGGGTGATGGCGGTAGGGGTGGGGCTGATCCTGACGTGAGACTGCACGATTCTTGCGTGACGCCGGGGGAAGAAAGGGAGTGCCCGCGATGAGTGTCTTCAATCCAGAATCCAAAATCCAGAACCTGAAATCCGCCCTGTTCCTCTCCATCCTCCTCCTCCCCGCCCTCTCCTGTTCGGCGCGCGCGGCCGATCCGGCGACGCTGCCGTTGCAGTCGATCAAGCTGCCGCCGGGCTTCTCGATCGCCGTCTACGCCGGTGGCCTGAGCGGCGCGCGGTCGATGGCGCTGTCGCCCAGGGGCATCCTGTATGTCGGGAGCCTGGTGGGGAACGTCTACGCCGTGGTGGACCGTCACGACGGCAAAGGGGGCGAGGTCCACACCATTGCCTCCGGCCTGCACGAGCCGAACGGCGTCGCCTGGAAGGACGGCGCGCTCTACGTGGGGGAGATCTCCCGCGTGCTGCGCTTCGACGGCATCGACGACCGTCTGGCGAATCCGCCGAAGCCAGTGGTGGTGACCGACGTCTATCCGGGCGACACCCACCACGGCTGGAAGTTCATCCGCTTCGGGCCGGACGGCAAGCTCTACGTTCCCGAGGGCATGCCGTGCAACGTCTGCGAGAAGGACAATCCGATCTACGGCACCATCACCCGGATCTCGCCCCAGGGCGGCAAGCCGGAGATCGTCGAGCGCGGCATCCGCAACACGGTGGGCTTCGACTGGCATCCGCAGACCCACGAGCTCTGGTTCACCGACAACGGCCGCGACATGCTGGGCGACGATCTGCCGCCCGACGAGCTCAACCACGCGGCGAAGGCGGGGATGAACTTCGGCTTCCCCTACTGCCACGCCGGGCGGATCCCCGACCCCCAGTTCGGCAGGAAGCACGCCTGCTCGGAGTTCACGCCGCCGGCCCGCGAGCTGGGGCCGCACGTCGCCGCCCTCGGCATGCGCTTCTACACCGGCGCGATGTTCCCCGATTCCTACCGCAACCAGATCTTCATCGCCGAGCACGGCTCCTGGAACCGCTCGACGCCGATCGGCTACCGGGTGACCCTGGTCCGCCTGCAGGGGGACAAGGCAGTCTCCTACGAGCCGTTCGCCGAGGGCTGGCTGCAGGGAGGCAGCGCCTGGGGCCGGCCGGTGGACGTGCAGGTGATGCCGGACGGCGCGCTCCTCGTCTCCGACGAAAAGGCGGGCGCGGTCTACCGGATCAGCTACACGGGCAAGAGGTGAGCCCCGGGCGGGGGATCGGCCGCCGCCTCCAGGCCCGCGCCCGCCGTCTCTGGCGCTGGCTCTTTCCCGAGCGGATCGAGCCGCCGCCGGAGACGGCACGGATCCTCCGGGCCGTCTTCCCGGCGCTCGATCTCGGCGCCGTCTCGTTCCATCGCGGCGTCCCCCACCTGATCCGCCGGCTGGGGAGCGCGGCGATCGCCCTGCCGCACCCGCTGACTCCCCGCCGCACCTGCGTCTACGTGGAGCCCGGGGCCTGGGACCCGGGGAGCGTCGAGGGGCTCGGCACGCTGATCCACGAGGGCTATCACGCCCTCCAGGCGCAGGAGGCCGGCCGGGGTCTCGGACCGTTCCAGCCTTACCTGGTGCTGTATCTCGCTTCCGGCGCGGCGAACGGCTTCCGCTATTCCGGCCACCCGATGGAAACCGGCGCCTTCGATCTCGCCGGGTATCCCCGCAGCCGGTTCGAGACCGCCTTCGCCGGGACGGGGGCGGTCGAGGCCGCCGAGGCCGGAGCGATCGAACGCGCGGGGCTCGCGATCTCCTCCAGCGGAGTACGGTTCTGGCGGGGGCTGGCGCGCAGCCTCGCTTTCGCGCCACGGTCTCTCGCCTTCCCCCTCCTGCCGCTCTGGCTCCTGACCTGGGCCGGCGCCGTCTTCCTCGCCTGGACCGCCCGTCTCCTGGTGGAAGGGACGGGAGCCGCGGTCGCGATCCTGCTATGGTGGAGTGGCGCCTTCCTGTCGTTCATCGAGGGCCCATCATCTCATCGCTCATAGCGTGTAACGAATCTGGTCGTTTTGGGCCTAACATAGATATCAGCGAGGAAGATCGCTGGAAAACATGTTTGGATCGTTTAAAGAACGAAAAGAGGGAGAATCGCATGAGCCAGGATGTGGTAGAAATCCGTGACCGGATCAAGCAGATCATCTCGAACGTCGCGGGCCTCGATTCCAGGAAGATCGACGACGGGGCCAGATTGCGGGACGAGCTCAAGCTCGATTCCCTCTCGCTCCTCGAGATCGGCGTGGACGTCGATCTCGCCTTCAAGCTGGAGCTTCCCGACGAGCGCTACAAGGAGATCGACAGCATCCCCGACATGGTGGCGCTGGTCCAGGGCCGCCTGCAAGAGCGGCAGCCCCAGGCGATGTAGCCATGGAGCCCCGCGTCGCGGTGACCGGCCTCGGCCTGGTCACCCCGATCGGCGCCGGGCGTGAAGAGGTCTGGGAGGGCCTGCTCGCCGGCCGGTCGGGGTTCGCTCCGGTTGAGTCCTTCGATACTCGCGCTTTCAACGTGCACTTGGGAGCCGAGGTCCGCGGCTTCCGGCCCGAGCCCTTCGTCCGGCGGCTAGACCCGGCCGCGCTCGGCCGCGCCTCCCAACTGGCCATCGCCGCGGCGCGGCTGGCGGTCGAGGACGCGGGCATCGACCTCGGGAGCGATTCCCCGGACTGGAACCCCGAGCGGGCCGGCATCGCCATGGGCACCACCTCCGGCGAGCCCATCGAGGTGGAGAAGCTGGACGACCGCTATCTCGCCGGCGAGCTGGACCGGGTGGGGCCTGAGTTCCTCCGTCTCTATCCCTGCCACGTGATCGCCGCCCACGTGGCGCGCGAGCTGGGCTTCGCCGGCGTCAACACGATGATCCCGGCGGCCTGCGCGGCGGGCAACTACGCCCTCGCCCACGCCCTCGACGTGCTGCGCGCCGGCCGCGCCGACGTGATGCTGGCCGGCGGCGCCGACGCCTTCTCGCGCATCACCTACACCGGCTTCTCCCGCCTGGGCGCTATCGCCCCGGAGCGCTGCCAGCCGTTCGACCGCAACCGCAAGGGGATGATCCCCGGTGAGGGCGCCGCCGTGCTGGTGCTCGAGCCGCTCGAGCGGGCGTTGGCGCGCGGCGCGCGGGTCTACGCCGAGCTCGCCGGCTACGGCCTCTCCTGCGACGCCCACCACATGACGGCCGCCCACCCGGAAGGGGACGGCGCCGCCCGGGCCATGCGGCGGGCCCTCGCCGACGCCGGGGCCGCGCCGGAGGAGGTGAGCTACATCAGCGCCCACGGCACCGGCACGCCGACCAACGACCGGCTGGAGATCGTGGCCGTCAAGCGGGTCTTCGGCGAGGCGGCGCCGCGCATCCCGATGAGCTCGATCAAGTCGATGATCGGCCACACCATGGGCGCCGCGTCGGCCATCGAGGCGGCGGTCTGCGCCCTGGCGGTGGCGGAGGACCGCGTGCCGCCGACGATGAACCTGGAGGAGCCGGAGGACGACCTCGACTTCGTGCCCAACCGGGCGCGCGAGGTCGGCGTGCGGCTGGCGATGAACAACGCCTACGCCTTCGGCGGCAACAACGCCTCGGTGATCTTCCGGAAGGTGGACCGGACGGTGGAGAGTTGAGCGTGCGCCGTTCCGTCGTCGTCACCGGAGCCGGGGTGCTGTCGCCCGTGGCGGACTCCGCCGCGGACCTCCACGCCGCCCTCTGCGCGGGGCGGAGCGGCTTGAAGCCCATCGAGCTCTTCCCGACCGACGGGCTCGACGGAGCCAGACCCCGCCGGGCCGGCGAGATCCGCCCCTTCGAGCCGCGCGATTACCTGGGGGAGCGCAACCTGCGCCCCATCGACCGCACCTCGCGGCTGCTGCTCTCGGCGGCGCAGCGGGCCCTCGACGAGAGCGGCTGGACGTCCGGGATGCGGGCGGAGCGCGAGGTGGGGCTGGTGCTCGGCACCACCTTCTGCAGCCTGCGGACGATCGCCGAGTTCGACCGCCGCAACCTCCAGCTCGGCCCCTCCTACGCCAGCCCGTTCGACTTCGCCAACAGCGTGATCAACGCTGCGGCGGGGCAGGCGGCCATCTGGCACGACCTGCGCGGCGTCAACTCCACCCTCTCGGCCGGCGAGGCCTCGGGGCTGCTCGCCATCGCCCATGGCACTACCCACATCCGCGGCGGGCGGGGTACGGCGCTGCTGGCCGGCGGAGCGGAGGAGCTCTGCTTCGAGTCCTTCCTCGGGCATCTACGGGCGGACCGGCTGGGCGCGGGCGTGGACGGCGCGGACCCTGTCCCCTTCGACGCCCGCCGCAGCGGGTTCGCCCTCGCCGAGGGCGCCGCCCTGGTCATGCTGGAGGAGGCCGGCGAGGCGGCAGCGCGGGGAGCGCGGGCGCTCGCCGAGGTGCTGGGCCACGGCGCCGCCTTCGACCCCGACGGCACGGAGGCGGGGGGCGCCCGGGCGCTGGCCCGCGCCATCCGCATCGCCCTGGAGGACGCCGGGATCGGCCCGGAGGGGCTCGACGCGGTGAGCGCCTCCGCCAGCGGCAGCGTGGCGGGGGACCTGGCCGAGGCCGCCGGGATCGCCGCGGCCCTGGGGGGCCATGCCGGCCTGCCCGTCACCGCCGTCAAGTCGATGCTAGGGGAGGCGCTGGGAGCCTCCGGCGGCTTCCAGGCCGTGGCCCTCCTCGGCACCCTGCGCGACGGGGTCCTGCCCGGCATCCTGGGCCTCGAGCGCACCGAGGCGGGGTTCCCGCTGACCGGAGCCGTGGCCGCGACCCGCGGGATCGCCGTCCGGCGGGCCCTGCTGACCGCCCTCAGCACGGACGGCCACGCCTGCGCCGTCATTCTGGGAGCCCTCGAAGATTCGTGAAGGGTGGAAGGAGCAGGAAATGGAAGAGAATGATTTTCGTGAAGCCGATGTCCTGATCCTCGGCGCCGGTCTGGCCGGCCTGACGCTCGCCCGCCAGCTTTTGCTCGAGGCGCCGGAGATGCGGATCCTGATGGTGGACCGCGGGGCCGAGATCCCATCGCCCAAGCAGAAGGTGGGGGAGGCCACGGTCCAGGTGAGCGGCTACTACTACTCCCGGGTGCTCGAGCTGGAGGAGTACCTGCTCCAGGAGCACTATCTCAAGTACAACCTCCGCTTCTACTGGAAGTCGCAGCGGGGCGGCGAGGTCTGGGAGGACCTCAGCCAGTCTTACATCCGGAAGATCTCCAACATCGCCACCTTCCAGCTCGACCGCAACACGTTCGAGGCCGAGGTCCTGCGCCGGAACCTGGAGCACCCGGGCTTCGAGCTGATCCATCCCATCACCGGCCTGGACGTGGAACTGGCCGGCGAGGGGCCGCACGCTTTCCGCTTCGCGGCGGACGGCCGCGAGATCGCCGGCCGCGCCGCCTGGGTGGTCGACGCCTCGGGCCGGAACCGCTACCTGGTCCGCCGGCAGAAGCTCGACCGCCCGAGCCCGATCAAGCACGGTGCCTCGTTCCTCTGGGTGGACGGGCTGCTGGACCCCGAGAAGATCACCGACCTCGACCGCAAGACCCGCCGCCTGCGGCCGGAGCGGTCGGCCCTGGGGCATTTCCCCACCTTCCTCGCCACCAACCACTACTGCGGCGAGGGCTACTGGTTCTGGGCGATCCCGCTCCATGGCAAGACGAGCCTGGGGCTGGTCTACGACTCCGCGAACGTCTCCAGCAAGGACGTCTCGACGGCCGAGAAGCTCGTCGAGTGGATCTGCCGCGAGTACCCCCTCTATGCCCGCGACCTGCCGCAGCGGAAGGTCCTCCATCACTCCGGTTTCACCAGCTTCGCGCTCGACAGCGGCCAGACCCTCTCCGCCTCCGGCTGGGCGCTCTGCGGCGAGGCCTGCCGTTTCACCGACCCGCTGTACAGCCCGGGCGGGGACCTGATCTCGATCTATAACACCCTGATCACCGACTGCATCCTGACCCGCGATCGCGGAGAAGCTCGAGGCCAAGGTCCGCCTCTACGAGCCGCTCGCCCGGGCGGTCTACGAGGCCTACATCCCCAGCTTCTCGGTGAGCTACTGCACTCTCGGGGACCAGGAGTGCTTCTCCCTGCGCTATGTCTGGGAGCTGACCGTCTACTTCGCCTTCTACGTCTTCCCCTTCATCAACGACCTGCACATCGACCGGACTTTCCTGCCCACCTTCCTCCGCCGCTTCGGTCAGCTCGGGCCGATCAACCAGGGGGTGCACCGCCTCCTGGCCGACTACTACCGGTGGAAGAAGGAGAACGTGGCCCTCGCCGCTCCCGAGCCGGTCTTCTTCGATTTCATGGAGGTGGGGGCGCTCGTCGTCGCCGAGCTCACCTTCTACAAGGTCGGGGTGAGCCGCGACGAGGCCCGCCAGGTGCTGGACGAGCAGCTCGAGAACCTCCGCGACCTCGCCCGGTGGACCGCGGCCCGCGTCGCGGCCGCCGTGCTGGACGACCCCCGGGCGGCGACCAACGCCGCCTACGTCCGCGGCATCGACATCGAAAACCTCCAGTTCGATCCCGCGGCGATGGCCGCGCGCCTGGAGGCCGCCTGCCGGGAAAGCAACGAGAGCTACGCCTGGAGGTTCGAGGTGCCGTGCATGAAGCGGTTCCGTAGCGAGCGGCTGGCGGCGTCAGAGGAGGAGCCGGCGATTCCGATGGAGGCCATGGGATGACGGAGGACCACGCCCCAGGGCTCGACCGGGCGTTCCTGGCGCCGGAAGAGCAGTGCGGCGAGCTGCGGCGGGTCGAGGGGGAGATCCCGGCCTTCCTGCGCGGCACCTATTATCTGAACGGCCCCGCCCGCTTCGAGCGCGGCGGCGGGCGCTATGGTCACTGGCTGGACGGCGACGGCATGGTCTGCGCGCTGAGCTTCCGGGAGGACGGCGCCCACCTCGCGGCCCGCTACGTGCGCGGCACGCGGCTCGCCGAGGAGGAGGCCGCGGGCCGCATGCTCTACCGCTCCTTCGGCACCGCCTTTCCCGGCGACCGCCTGGTGCGGGGCGTCGCCCTGGAGTCGCCGCTCAACGTCAGCATCTATCCGTACGGCGGCGCGCTCCTCGCCTTCGGCGAGCAAGGGCTCCCCTGGGAGCTCGACCCGCACACCCTGGAGACGCGCGGCCCCTTCAACTTCGGCGGCGCGGTGAACCCGCTGAGCCCGTTCGCGGCGCACCCGAAGATCGACCCGCAGACGGGGGAGCTGTTCAACTTCGGGGTCAGCTTCGCCGCCGCCCAGCCGAGCCTCAACCTCTACCGTTTCGATCCCCAGGGGGGCCTCGTCTACCGCCGGCGCCTGCCGCTCGACCTCCCCGTCTCCCTCCACGACTTCTGCCTCTCCGGCCGCCACGTCGTTTTCCACCTCAGCCCCTACGTGATGGACATGTCCCGGCTGGCCTCCGGCGCCACGCTGATGGACGCCCTCTGCTGGGAGCCGGAGCGGGGGAGCCGCCTGCTGATCGTCCGCCGGGAGGACGGCGAGCCCGTGGCCTCGGTGCCGGTGGGGAACCGCTATGTCCTCCACGGCATCAACGCCTTCGAAGAGGGGGACTGCCTGACGGTGGATGTCGTCGAGCTGGACCGCCCCGTCTACGACCAGTACGCGCTGCCCGGCCTCTTCGAGGACGTGGCCCCGGGCCGGCCCGTCCGCTTCACGGTCGATCTCGCGAGCGGCACCCTGCTGGAGACCCGCGAGATCGCCTACGACCGCGCGCCGGATTTCCCGGCGATCGATCCGGACCGCGTGGGCCGCCCCTGCGACGACCTCTGGATGCTGGGGATCTCCAAGACCGGTCGGCCGGGAAGGAAGTTCTTCGACCAGGTGGCCCACCTCGCCTGGTACCGTCCCGACCGGGCGGAGATCTGGCAGGCCCCGCCCGGCTGGTACCTGGGAGGCGAGCCCGCCTTCGCGCCGGATCCTTCAGGAGACGGCGGAGCGGTGATCTGCCAGCGCTTCGACGCCGGAACGGGAGAGAGCGCCTTCCTGGTCTTCGACGCCTTCAATGTGGCGGCCGGGCCGGTGGCGGTGCTGCCGCTGGCGGCGCCGGTGCACCTGGGATTCCACGCGGTGTTCGTTGCCGATTGACGGAACCTGGATTATTCTCTCCAGCGAAGCGAGGAGAACCGATGGCCAAGGCAGCACTGGTCTTTCCGGAACGAGACGACGCGGGGTCCTGGCCGGCCCCGGGTCAGTGGACGTACGCCGACTACCGGCGTCTGCCGGACGACGGCCAGCGTTACGAGGTCCTCCGAGGCTACCTCTACGTGAGCCCATCCCCTTCGGCCATCCACCAGCGCGCTCTGAGCCGAGTTTTCTTGAGGCTCGACCGCTTCGTGCGCGAGCAGGGCCTGGGGGAGGTCTTCTTCGCTCCCTTCGACGTCCTTCTCCCTGAAGGGATCGCCGCGCCGGTGCAGCCGGACCTGGTTTTCATCCGGGCCGGGGAGGAGCCGGATGACAATGCCCTGAATTTTCAGGGGGTGCCGGAGCTCGTGGTCGAGGTGCTCTCGCCCAGCACCCGCCGGTACGACCTGGGCACCAAGCTCGGCGCCTACTTGGAAGCGGGTATCCCGGAGGTCTGGTTTGCCGATCCCGGCGCGGCGACGATCCGGATCCACGGCCTGAGCGAGGACCGGAAGGGCTATCTGGAGCTGAGCCGCGGTGGAGCGGGGGAAACGGTCGTCTCGCGCGTTCTGCCCGGCCTGCGGCTCCAAGTCTCCGAGATCTTTCCCCGCTAAGCAGTCCCTCCCGGTCGGCCCGGACCGCGGCTCCGGCGGTATGATCCGCCTGCCATGGCTGATCACGATTCAACCGAAGAGAACCTGTGGATCGACGGCGGGCGCGTCCCCGCCCGCTCGGGCCGGTACGAGCCCGTCCTCAACCCGGCGACCGGCGAAGAGATCGCCCGGGTGGCCGAGGGGGGACCCGAGGACATCGACGCCGCGGTGACGGCGGCGCGGCGGTCGTTCGAGCAGGGGGAGTGGCGGCGGGCCACCACTCCTGAGCGGGCGCGGGTGCTGCTGCGGCTGGCCGAGAAGATCCGCGCCGCCGCGGGCGAGCTGGCGCGGCTGGAATCGCTCAACGTCGGCAAGCCCATCCAGGAGGCCCGCGGCGAGATCGAGATGGGCGCCGCCTGCTTCCAGTACTACGCCGGCCTCATCCCCGCGTTCGGCGGCCGGACCGTCCCGGTCGGCGCTCCCGGCACTGGCCTCACCTTCCGCGAGCCGGTCGGGGTCTGCGGCCTCATCGTGCCGTGGAACTTTCCGTTCGCCATCACCACCTGGAAGGTCGCTCCCGCCCTGGCGCTCGGCAACTCGGTGGTGGTCAAGCCGGCCTCCGCCACGCCGCTGACCGCCCTGCGGCTGGCCGAGCTGGCGGCCGAGGCCGGAGTGCCGCCCGGCGTGCTCAACGTTGTGCCGGGACCGGGCAGCGCCGCCGGATCGGCCCTGGCCCGGCATCCGGACGTGCGCAAGATCGCCTTCACCGGCTCGACCGAGGTCGGCGGCGAGGTGATGCGCACGGCGGCGGGCGACATCAAGCGGGTCTCGCTCGAGCTGGGCGGCAAGTCCGCCAACCTGATCTTCGCCGACGCCGACCTGGAGAAGGCCGGGGCGTCGATCTCCGGCGCCCTCGGCAACGCGGGCCAGGACTGCTGCGCCCGCAGCCGCGTGCTGGTGGAGCGCCCGGTCTACGAGGAGATCGTCGAGCGCTTCGTCGAACGCGCCCGCGCGATCCGCGTCGGCGATCCCCTGGACGAGGCGACCGAGATGGGCTCGCTGATCTCCCGCCAGCACCGCGAGAAGGTCGACGGCTGGGTGCGGCGCGGCGTCGAGGAGGGGGCGAAGCTGTGCTGCGGCGGCCGGGCGATGACGGGGGACCCCTACGACCGCGGCAGCTTCTACGCGCCGGCGGTCTTCCGCGACGTCACCCCCGGCATGGCCATCGCCCAGGAGGAGATCTTCGGGCCGGTGGTCTCCATCCTGCCGTTCGACGATGAGGAGGAGGCGATCCGGCTCGCCAACGGCTCGATCTACGGCCTCTCCGGCTCCCTCTGGACGCGCGACATCGGGCGGGCGATGCGGGTCGTCCGCGCGGTCGAGACCGGCGTGATCTCGGTCAACTCGAGCTGGAGCGTCCACCTGGAAATGCCGTTCGGCGGCGTCAAGCGCAGCGGCATGGGGCGCGAGCTGGGTCCGGCGGCGCTCGATCACTACAGCGAGTGGAAGAGCGTCTTTATCTCGACGGACTAGCAGGAGGAGACGGGATGAGCGAGAAGGGCATGCTGACGCTCGAGGAGCTGGGCGGCCTGGTCGAGCGCGGCGAGATCGAGACGGTGCTGGCGGTGTTCCCCGACATGTACGGCCGGCTGATGGGGAAGCGGGCGACCGGCCCCTTCTTCGTCGAGGAGGTCGCCCGCGGCGGCATGCACGCCTGCGACTACCTGCTCGCCTGCGACATGGAGATGGAGGCCGTCCCCGGCTACAAGTCCACGAGCTGGGAGACCGGCTACGGCGATTTCCACTGCGTCCCCGACCTCGCGACCCTGCGCCGGGCCGACTGGCTGCCGGGGACCGCCCTGGTGCTGTGCGACCTCTTCGACCGCCACGAGAACCCCGTCGAGGTCTCGCCGCGGCGCATGCTGCAGCGCCAGCTCGCGCGAGCCCGGGAGGCTGGCTTCACGGTGATGGGGGGCACGGAGATCGAGCTCTATGCCTTCGACGACAGCTTCGCCGACGCGCGGGCGAAGCGCTACCACGACCTGCGGCCGATGGGGGCCTACAACGAGGACTACCACATCTTCCAGGGCACCAAGGAGGAGGAGCTGATCGGGGCCATCCGGCGGCACCTCGGCCGCAGCGGCATCCCCGTCGAGGTCAGCAAGGGGGAGGCCGGGCTCGGCCAGCAGGAGATCAACCTCCGCTACAGCGAGGCGCTCATCCAGGCCGACCGCAACGTCCTCTACAAGCACGCGGCCAAGGAGATCGCCTGGGCGCAGGGCAAGTCGGTGACCTTCATGGCGAAGTGGGACGAGCAGCACACCGGGTCGAGCGCCCACATCCACGTCAGCTTCTGGGGCGCGGACGGTGGCGGCAACGCCTTCCCGGGGGACCGGCCGACCGGGCCGGTGGAGGCGAGCGACACCTTCCGCTGGTTCCTCGGCGGCTGGCTCCGGCACGCGCGCGCCCTCACCGCCTGCTACGCCCCCTACGTCTCCTCCTACAAGCGGTACCAGTCGCGCTCCTGGGCGCCGACCACCATCGCTTGGAGCTACGACAACCGGACCGCCGGCTTCCGGGTGGTGGGGAAGGGGCCGTCGCTGCGCGTCGAGTGCCGCATCCCGGGGGCGGACGCCAATCCCTACATCGCCTATGCCGCGGCCATCGCCGCCGGCCTCGACGGCATCCGCAACCGGATCGAGCCCCCCGAGATCTTTCAGGGGGATCTCTACGCCGCCCAGGAGCTGCCGCGCATCCCCGCCACCCTCCGCGAGGCGATTGGGGAATTCGAGCGGAGCGGGCTGCCGCGCGAGGCCTTCGGCGAGGACGTGGCCGATCACTACCTGCACTTCCTGCGCACCGAGCAGCGCAAGTTCGACGAGGTGGTGACCTGCTGGGAGCGGGCGAGGTATTTCGAACGGGCGTAGAGAGGAGAAAAGCATGCGTCTCAACAACAAGGTCGCCGTCATCACCGGCGCCGGCTCGGGGATCGGGCGCGAGTCGGCGCTGCTGTTCGCCCGCGAGGGCGCCCGGGTGGTCGTCGCGGACGTGAACGATGCCGCCGGCCAGGCGGTGGTGGAAGAGCTGCGGGCCGCCGGCGGCGAGGCGGTCTACGTTCACGCCGACGTCTCACGGGCCGCCGACGCCGAGGGGATGGTCCGCGCCGCCGAGGAGAGCTTCGGCCGGCTGGACGTATTGTTTAACAACGCCGGCATCTCCCACGCCCGCGACGACGACGCGGTGGCGACCGAGGAGGAGGTCTGGGACCTCACCATGAACGTCAATCTCAAGGGGGTGTTCCTGGGCTGCAAGTACGGCATCCAGGCCCTGCGGCGCGCCGGCGGGGGCTCGATCATCAACACCGCCTCCTTCGTGGCCCTGCTGGGAGCGGCCACCCCACAGCTCGCCTACACCGCCAGCAAGGGGGGCGTGCTGGCGATGACCCGCGAGCTGGCGGTGATCCACGCCCGCGAAAACATCCGGGTCAACGCCCTCTGCCCCGGCCCGCTGCGCACTGAGCTGCTGATGAAGTACCTGGACACCGAGGAGAAGCGCCAGCGGCGTCTGGTCCACGTCCCGATGGGCCGCTTCGGAGAGGCGCGCGAGATCGCCCAGGCCGCCCTCTTCCTCGCCTCCGACGAGTCCTCGTTTACCACCGGCGCCACCTTCCTCGTCGACGGCGGCATCACGGCGGCGTACGTGACGCCCGAGGGAGCGGCCTCTCCCGCCTGAGAGTCCCGGTATTTCGCTTTGATGGCACAATGCTCATGATATGGAAACCTCACGTTCCCACTCCCCCGATCAGGAAGACGCCCGGGCCCACGTCGAGGCGGCCTGCCGGCAGGCGGCGGCGGAAGGGAAGCGGGTGGCTGTGGTCTTCGGCGCCAACTGGTGCCCCGACTGCGAGGCGTTCAAGCGCTCCCTCGGGCACCGGCTGGTGGCGCCGATCGTCGATCCCCACTTCGTGGTGGTCAAGGTCTCGGTGGGCAACCGGGACCGCAACCTCGACCTGATGGCCGAGTACGGGATGAACGTGGGGAGCGGCATCCCGTCGGTCGCCATCCTGGAGCCGGACGGCTCCCTGGTCATCGCCCAGCGCGACGGCCAGTTCCGCAACTCCAGCGCCCTCCTCTCGGTGGCCGAGATCTCCGCCTTCTTCCAGCGCTGGGTGCCGGCAGCGACATAGCAGGGACATAAAGGACGCCAGGGACCTCAGGGACGGCAGCCTTCTGTCCCTTATGTCCCTGCTGTCCTTTTCGTCCCTGTTCCCTTGAGGGTAGAATAGGCCCCAGTTACTTCCCCTCCACCTTCCAGAGGAGGCCTTCCTCGATGACCCAGCCCGACCCCCTCGTCCGTATCGAGTGCCAGTGGTGCAAGAGCATGAACGAGGCGACGGCGGTGACCTGCCGGTCGTGCGGCGCGCCTCTCGACGTCAAGGACGTGGTCAGCGACTCGGGATGGCGCGAGGCGCCGCGCCTGCGCGACATGACCGAGATCCAGTTCGGCGCCAGCACCTGCCAGGTAGAGGGGGAGATCGTTCCCGTGGCCGAGATCAACCTCGGGGCGGGGGACTCGATCTTCTTCGAGCACCACGTGCTGCTGTGGAAGGACGAGGCGACCCGGATGAGCGTGCTGCCGCTCACCGGCGGCGTCAAGCGGGCGCTCGCCGGCATGCCGTTCATCATCAGCGTCGCCCACGGCCCGGGGCGGGTCGCCTTCTCGCGCGACGCCACCGGCGAGCTGGTCGTGCTGCCGCTCCACCCCGGCATGGAGCTCGACGTGCGCGAGCACGCCTTCCTGCTCTCCTCGCACACGATCGAATACAGCTTCGTGCGGATCAAGGGGCTGCGCAACATCCTGTTCGGCGGCCAGGGGATGTTCATGGACCGCTTCGTCACCAGGAGCGCACCCGGCCTGCTGCTGCTGCACGGCTACGGCAACGTCTTCGAGCGGCGGCTGAAGCCCGGGGAGAGCATCCTGGTCGAGCCCGGGGCCTTCCTCTACAAGGACTCGGCGGTGACCATGGAGGTCGAGCCGATCAAGCTGACCAGCGGCTTCTTCGGCGGCACCAGCATGAACCTGGCGAAGATGACCGGCCCCGGCCGCGTCGGCATCCAGTCCATGTACGTCCACCACACGACGGAGTAGGGGAGGAGCGGCGATGAATATCGATCCCACGTCCCCGGCACCCCCGGCATCCCCCTCCGCGCCCGCCGCCGGCTCCTCCGGGCGCTCCTACACCTGCCCCTGGTGCGGCCTGGCCGGCGACGGCAGCGCCCTCTCCTGCCCGGCCTGCGGCGCCGTGGTCGACGTGCGCGCCATGGTCTCCAACTCAGGGTGGTCCGAGCTGCCCGGCCGCCACGACATGGCGAAGCTCCAGTTCGGCCACTCCTACTGCCAGATCGAAGGGACCTACGTGCCGGTGGCCGACATGAACCTGGCCGCCGGCGACAGCGTCTACTTCTCCCACCACGTCCTGCTCTGGATGGACACCCAGGTGAAGGTCACCGCCATGTCGCTCAAGGGCGCCTGGAAGCGGATGCTGGCGGGGATGCCGCTGATCATGACCCAGGCGGAGGGGCCGGGGCACATCGCCTTCTCGCGCGACGCGCCGGGCGAGATGGTCTCGCTGCCCCTGCAACCGGGCCAGGCGATCGATGTGCGCGAGCACCTCTTCATGGTGGCGACCAGCGGAGTGACCTACGACTGGTTCAACTCCAACATCTGGTTCACCACCAAGGAGGGGGACGAGACGGAGACCCACTATCCCCTCGGCATGCTCCTCGACCGCTTCCATTCGCCGGCGGTGCCCGGCCTGCTGCTGCTCCACGCCGCGGGCAACGTCTTCGTGCGCCACCTGGCGCCGGGGGAGGCGATCCTGGTCAAGCCGACCGCCTTCCTGTTCAAGGACACGACGGTCAGCATGCAGCTCCACGTCGAGCGGCCGGCCGGCACCTGGCGCTCCTGGCGCTCGTGGGGGGACCGCTACCTCTGGCTGCGGCTGCGCGGTCCCGGGCGGGTGGCGGTGCAGTCCGCCTTCGAGCCGCTGGAGGACAACGGCCGCACCATGGTCAACCACTCCGGCGCGACCGAGCGGCAGTGGTAGGCGGCTGAAGCCGGTCAGAACGTATCGCTGGTCGACACCAGCCACTGGACGCGCCGCATCGAGCCGCCGCCGTCCAGCGGGAAGGCCACGTCCAGGTGGAGGACGCCGGCCCGCGCCGAGCGGCTGGAGCCCAGGCGCAGGCCGAAGCCGGCGTCCTTCAGCAGCCGCCGTTCCTGGCGCAGGGTGAAGTCGCGCTGCGACAGGGAGTCCACGAACCAGGCCTGGCCGGCGTCGAAGAAGACGGCCGCCCCCAGGTGGACGAGGTGGAAGAGCTCGCGGCCGCTGAAGAAGCGCTGCTCCAGGGTGAGCAGGGCGCGGCGGTCGCCGGCCTGATAGCGGACGGGGTAGCCGCGCAGGCCGCTGTCGCCGCCGAGGGTGATCTGGTCTTCGCCGTCGAGACGGTGGGCGAGGTCGGCGCCGAGGGCGGCGTAGAACACCTGTCCGCCGAAGTCGCGGACGTACCAGCGGACCTTGCCGCCGGCGACCAGGTTCTCGGCGTCCCCGCGGGCCCAGCGGGTGGAGCCGCCGAGCTGGGCGAGCACGAGCTGGCGCGGGGTCGGGCGCCAGCCGTCCGCCACCGCCGACTGCACGATCCAGCGCTGGCCGTCGCCGCCGAAGGCGGGGGAGGAGAGGCCGAGCAGCAGGCTGAGCTGCCGGCCCAGGTTGAGGTCCTCCGAGCGCTGGATGCGGTCGAGGTCGCGCTCGACCACGAAGCGGTCCTGGACCGTCTCGAAGCGGACCCACGGATAGGCCAGCGCGCGGTCGGCGGGGATGGGGGAGAGCTGCTGGGGAAACTTCAGGGCACTGGCGAAGACGTCGCGCGAGTAGGTGAAGCCGGCCTGCCAGCGCTCTGTGGCGCCGCCGAGGAGGCCGGGTGACAGGCCGCCGTAGACCTCCACGAAATCGGTCTCGTGCTGGAAGCCGAGGGCGATCTTCCCCGCCTTGTAGAGGCTCTCCACGCGTTCATCGCGGAAGCCGCGCAATCCGGCCGCCCAGCGGGAGTCGAGGGAGAAGAAGGGGCGCTCGAGCTCGAAGCGCTGCCGCCCGCCGTCGCTGTTGTCGGCGTAGGAGAGCAGGAGGCGGACGCGGCTCCCCACCAGGTTGGGATCGGTGAAGCGCAGGAGATTCGAGGTGCGGTCCAGGGTGCCGATCCGGGCCAGCGAGAACCTCCTTGCCGGTGCCCAGGAAGTTGCTGTCCTGCAGCGAGAAGCTGGTGCTGTTCCTGCCCCCCGCGCGGCCGAAGGAGGCGCCCCCCGACAGCGTCCAGACGTCGCGGGTGATCACCTCGACGTCCACCTTGCCGTCGCCCCGCGGCACGGGGCGGATGTCCACGTCGTAGAGATAGTCGTTGGTGCGCAGGAGCCGCGCCGACTCCTCGATCAATTCAGGCGAGAACACGTCCCCCGGCCGGAACAGGAGCTGCCGCTCGATGACCCCCATCCGGGTGGTGCGGTGAAGGTGGTTGGCAAGGCGGAAGAGGCGGTGGTCCTCCCCCGGATCGCCGGGATCGAAGATGTCCCGGGCGACCACGCGGACCTCGCCGATGACGCTCCCCGGCGGGATGGCCGGCCCGGCCTGCACCGGCCCGATCGCTGCGGCGGATTGCGCGGCGGGCTGAGCAGAGAGCCGGAAGAGCAGGTTGGGGGATGGCTGCGCCCGGCCCGGTGCCGCGAGGAGGGCCGCGCCCAGGAACGCCACCGCCACCGGCAGCCGGCGCGCGTGATCGGCGCGGTCGGCGCGATCGGAGGATGGCGGGCGGCGGGCGCCGCGGCTCGGGACCATGCGGAGACTCCGTGAAGGACCTGTCGGGTGGCAAGGATCATACTTCAATATAGGCATCAGATCACTTGGCCATGGTCCGAAAAGATTTCCCTTTCAGGAGCTTACGGTAAAATCAGTAAAGCGAAATTACTTCGAACCGTAGAGAGCCAAAGCCATGCTGAACAACCCACTGGTGTCCCCCGAAACGAACCGCGTGCTGGTCAAGCTCCGCCCCTCGAACGCGCTACGGGCGGCGGAGTCGCGCGTGAGCCTGGAGCCGTTGTACGGCGCGCCCCAGGCAAGGGCCGGCGTTTTTGGCCTCGACTCCACGCCTCAATGGTTCATCGCCGAGTTGCCCGAGGGGGCGGCGACGCCCTGGGATCTCGCGCATGCGCAGATCGCCGGACAGCTCGGCATCGCCGAGTCGGACGTCGTCTTCGCCGAGCCCGACCTCATTCATACCGTTTTCCAGGACATCAACGAGCGGGAGGCCGGCCTGCCTTTCGCCATCGGCGACAATTGCGGGGCGGACCCGCAGGACGGGGGGAACGGCAAGGCGACCGGTCCCGACAGCTTCGCCTGGCATCTCGGCGACGAGTTCACTCAGCTCGGCAAGGCACGCGAGGCGGTCAAGTTCGCGGATCCGCGGACGCGCATCGCCCATCTCGATACCGGCTACTACCGCGCGCACGTCACCGTGCCCGAGCACATCCTGCACGACCTCGAAAAGAGCTTCGCGAGCGGCGACGCCGACCCGCGGAGCGCCGAAGATCCCGCCAGCCACCTGCTGGTGCTCGACAACTCGGGCCACGGCACCGGCACGATCAGCATCCTCGCGGGTGGCAAGATCCCGGCTTTCGGCGGCGTCTACCTCGGGGGCGCGCCCGGCGCGGAGGTCCTGCCGGTGCGCATCGCCGGCAGCGTCGTCCTCCTGCGCACGAGCGCCCTGGCGCGTGGGCTGGCCTATGCCGTCGAGCAGCGCTGTGACGTGGTCACGCTGAGCATGGGCGGCCTGCCCACGGGTGCCTGGGCGGAGGCCGTGGACAGCGCTTACGAGGCCGGCGTCTGCATCTGCGCCGCGGCGGGAAACCACGTCGGCGTCACGCCGCCGCGCACGCTGGTCTATCCGGCGCGCTACAGCCGGGTGATCGCCGTCTGCGGCGTGATGGCCGACGGCAGGCCCTACGCCAATCTCTCCGGGAGAACGCTCGAAGGCAGCTTCGGCCCCGATTCCGCCATGAAGGGCGCCATCGCCACCTACACGCCGAACATCCCGTGGGCGCGTTTCGGCTGCCCCGATGTCGTCCGCCTGAACGGTGAGGGTACGTCGGCCGCCACGCCCCAGGTGGCCGCCGCCGTCGCCCTCTGGCTGGAAAAGTACAAGAAGGAGCTGCCACGCGACTGGCAGCGTGTCGAGGCCGTCCGCAACGCGCTCTTTACCACGGCGAAGAAGGCGGACAGCGAGCATTTTGGCAACGGCGTGCTGCAGGCGTTCGAGGCGCTCGGGGTCAAGCCCGTCCTCGGGCTGAAGAAGAGCGCGGCCTCCGATAACTCGTTCGCCTTCCTCCGCGTCATCACCGGTCTCGGCGTCATCGAGCCGCCGCCGCGCGAGCAGATGTTCAACCTCGAGATCACCCAGCGCTGGCTGGTCAACGAGGACTTGCAGAAGATCGTGCCGGATCCCGGCGACGCGGCCGTCCTCCAGGGGGACCGGCTGAAGCAGTTCATGCAGGTTCTTCTCGAGGACGAGGGGGCCTCTCTCGCCTTGCGCAAGCACGTCGCGGCGCGCTACCCGGTCGTCGCCGGCCAGTCCGCGCCACGCAACGAGAAAACGCAGGCGGTGGTCCACGAGGTGCTTCCGGTCTGCGACGTGCAGCCCGCGGTCCGCAACCCGCCGTACCGCCGCGTCCGTGTCTACGCCGTGGACCCGAGCTTCTCGACGCGTCTCGACACCGCCGGGCTCAACGAGGTGACGCTCAAGATCCGCTGGGAGGCCCTGAAGGAGGGACCGGCCGGCGAGTACCTCGCGGTCGAAGACGTGGACGCCGCGGACAAACGCTACAAGCCGGTGAATCTCGACGACCCGCGGCTCCTGGCGCAGGACGGCTGGGAGCCCTCCGAGGGCAACCCGCAGTTTCACCAGCAGATGGTCTACGCCGTGGCCATGAAGACCATCGAGCACTTCGAGAGGGCCCTTGGGCGCCCCGTGCTCTGGCGCCCGCGGCCGAATCCGGACAACCCCTACGACGACAGCGCCTTCGTCCAGCAACTGGTTGTCCGCCCGCACGCGCTGCGGCAGGCCAACGCCTTCTATAGCCCGCAGGAGGTGGCGCTCCTGTTCGGCTACTTCGAAGCCACGGCGGACGACCCCGGCGACCACATGCCCGGCAGCCGCGTCTATGCCAGCCTTTCGCACGACATCATCGCCCACGAGACCACCCACGCGATCCTCGACGGGACGCACCGCCGCTTCAACGAGCCGACCAATCTCGACGTGCTGGCGCTGCATGAGGGTTTCGCTGACATCGTCGCCCTTCTGCAGCACTTCACCATCCCGGAGGTTCTGGAGAGTGAGATCGGGCGGACCCGTGGCGACGTCGAGGCGGAGTCGACGCTCGGCAGCCTCGCCGTCCAGTTCGGTTATGCCACGGGCGGGCGCGGCGCCCTGCGCAATGCCATCGGCACGATGGAGGGCGGCGTCTGGAAGCGGTTCGTGCCCGACCCCGCCGACTTGCAGAAGCGCGTGACGCCGCACTCGCGCGGGGCCGTCCTCGTCGCCGCGGTCTTCGATGCCTTCATCGCCATCTACAAGGCGCGGATCGTGGACCTGCTCCGCATCTCCACCGGCGGAACGGGCGTGCTGCCGAGCGGGGCGATTCACCCCGACCTCGTGCGTCGCCTCGCCGGCGAGGCGGCGAAGTCCGCCGGTCACGTCCTCAACATGTGTATCCGCGCGCTCGACTACCTGCCGCCCGTCGACGTGACCTTCTTCGAGTACCTGCGCGCGCTCATCACGGCCGACTTCGACCTCGTCAGCGACGACCGCCACAACTATCGCGTCGCCTTCGTTGAAGCCTTCCGGCGTCGCGGCATCTATCCCCTGAACCTGGACGCCCCGACCCAGGACACGCCCCGCACGCTCTCGGTCGACACGCTACGCTGGCAGGGGCTCGACCGGTCCACGTTTTCCGCCGAGGTATGGACGGCGATCGAGAAGCAGTACGGCGTCGTCGTCAAGGGACTCAAGCAGTACGCCAACGCCTGCTTCTACCTCGACGATCGCAGGAAGCTGTTCCGGGTGACGCGGGACCAGCGGATCACCCTGCACAAGCAGCTGGAAGTCGCCTTCAAGGCGGTGCCGGAGTTCGCCTCCGAGCTGGGGCTCGACCCCACGCGGGAGTTCGAGGTGCACGAGTTGCGCCGGGCGATGCGCGTCAGCCCCGACGGCAAATACATCCCGCAGCTCGTCGTCGCGCTGACGCAGTCCATGAAGATTGCGGAGACCCCAGCGGACGGCATGCCGGGCTACTTCTTCCGCGGCGGCTCGACACTGGTCGTGGACCTCTCGATTCCCGAGGTCAAGTACAGAATCGTAAAAAACATCAAGAGCAAGGAGCGGCAGGATCGCACCGCCGCCTTCGTCCGCGAGGCTATGGCCGACCCGCTACGCGCACTGTTCTTTGCCCCCGACCGTCCGGAGCCCTTCGCAGTGCTCCACGCGCTTGCCGACGAAGGCTTCTGACCCCTTGGCCTGCCGAGGCAGGGATTTCCGGCCCGGGCGGGAATCCCTGGCCCGAACTTTGCCTTTTCTACATCCACTTCATGGAGGAAATGAAAGGCGGTGGCGAGACCGGCCGGAAGATCAATCCCGACCGGGCCGAGGTGGCGCGCAACAAGATCGAAGAGCTCAAGGCCGCGAAGGCTCAGACCAAGACCAACGCGGAAAGGAAGGAGATCCCAAAGCAGGTCGATCACCTGAGACTGAAGTTGAAGCAGTCCGGAAGAGCATGCGAGAATCCGTCAGGGCAACCGTTAGCCTCGGGCTCGTATCGGACCGCTGAGGGAGGCGTGGGTGGAGGGGAGACTGCTCGAGATCCTACCGAAAACCGGCCTTGGGCCGCTTCGCTTCGGCATGTCGGAAGCCGACGTCGAAGCCGCCTGGGGCCCGGCCGAGGAGGTCGCGGATTTCGATCCGGACAGGCATCTCTACTATCCCAGTCGGGGCGTCTTCCTTTTTTTCCCTGCCGACGAGGACGGGCTGTCGGGGATCGAGGTAAGCTCTGCCTGCGGGTGCAGCCTGGCGGGGCAGGAGGTGTTTCCCCGCGACCGCAAACGAACGGCCGCCTTGCTGGACTCCCTGGGCCCTGGCGGTTCCTCCTCCGGTTCATCGGCGGTGGTTCACGTAGAGTCCGACAGAGGGGCGAGGATCTCCAGCCAGGAGCTTGGAATCGACTTCCACTTTTCCGCAGACGGCCGCCTGGAGTCCGTGCAGTTGGGTGCTCCGTAGGAATGGTACGGCCCCCGGTTCGCACCTCCTCCGCACTGATCCAGGATTCCGAGCGCCTGATGGACGAGCGCCTGATGGAAAGGCTGAGCGGGAAGTTCCGATGACCGGGAAAGACACCGCGCGCGAGTTGGAGGAGCTGCTCGCGAAGCACGACTTCGACCGAATCCTGGAGGTCCTTTCCGGGATCGAGCGGAGCCGGCCCCTGACCCCTCGCGAGCTGGTTCTGCGCAGCCGCTGCATCCAGCTCGCTTCGGGATCGGGGGTCCCTCCCCTCAAGGAGGCCGCGAAGGCCTTGCGGGAGGCTCTGGAGAGGGACGACGAATACATTCCCGCGATTCTGGACCTGGCCTGGTACCACCACGCGGTGGAGGACGACCCGGCCAGGGCCCTGCCGTTGTTTGAACGGGCCTACGAGCTGTCTCGCCAGAGTCTCACCGAGGCGATTGTCGGCAAGGTGGATTGCCTCGAAGAGCTCGAATCCACCGAGGTAGCCGCGGAGTTCCTCCGGAGAGCTCTCGGCGAAGCGGTACGCGTCGAAGACCTGGAAGAGGAGAAGCAGGACTGGATCCGGAACGATCCTGAGACCTCTCCCTCGGATCGTTGACCCCACGAGCTCGCAGACGTGGGACGGGTCGATCACCTCCCGGTGCACTAAGTTGCCATGAAAGCGAGAGCCCATGATCTGCTGATCGAGCCTGCGGGTACGCTGTACCACGGGCTCATCGATTTCGCACTTTCCTGCTGTCCACTGGCGCTGCTGGTGGTACGGCCCGAGATGGAGCTTGCGGATGGCGGACGTCGGGTTCTCGCCTCTCTTGGCCCTTTCCTGGAGAGCCGGGTCAAGTCGTCCCGCTGGCCGGGAACGGGAGCTCTTCGACGCGGAAGCGGAACTCCTTTACTTCCGGCTGGAGCCCAGGAGTGCCCAACTGCTGAAAGCCGCTACGGACCGCTTATATGGCTGGCGCCAGCCCGATCTGCCCGAGGACCTCTGCTTTCTCCATGCGGACCGCGAGCCCTGGCTGGCCACCATCTCACACGAGAACGACGGGTATCTCCGGCTCGGCGACTGGGAGAAGGCGCGTCTGCTGCACGCATTGCCGGCCCTCAAGATCGCGCTTTCCGAAGAGTGAGCCGGGATCCGAGTCCCGAGTCCAGATCCGAGTCCAGGGGCCATCCGATTCGCGGGAAGGGCCTCGGAAAGCCTTGATTTCCGGGGCTCGAAAAGATTGGAGGGTCTTTTTACGTTTATTGGTGGGCATGAGCCGACGACTCCGCTTCATCCCGGACCACGGCGCCCTGGTCGAGGTGACCTGCCGGGCGCTCCACAGCCGCTTCCTGTTCCGCCCAGGACCGATGCTGAACGCCATCATCCTGGGGGCCCTCGCCCGGGCGAAGTCTCTCTACTCGGTGCGGATCTGCGCTTTTGCCTTTGTTTCCAATCATTTCCATTTAATCCTCGAGGTGGATGACGCCCTACAGCTCGCGCGTTTCATGAACCATTTCAACTCCAAGCTCGCCCGGGAGGTCGGCCGACTCACCGGCTGGCGGGAAAAGATCTTCGGGCGAAGGTACCAGGCGATCACGATCAGCTCCGAGGACCAGGCCCAGACCGAGAGACTGAAGTACGTGCTCAGCCACGGTTGTAAGGAGAACCTGGTGGCCCGTCTCCAGGAATGGCCTGGCGTCCATTGCGTCCAGGCGTTGATGGAGGAAAAAACTCTGGAGGGCTGGTGGTTCAACCGCACCCAGGAGTATCTCGCGCGCCGCCGCGGGGAAGACTTCGGCCCCTTCCAGTACGCGACCCGCGAAACCCTGGAGCTCGATCCGCTTCCCTGCTGGAAGCACCTGACGCCGGAGCAGCGGCAGAAACGGGTCGCCGCGCTGGTTCCAGAGATCGAGGGAGAAGCCGTCGCCCGCAGGGAGCGCACCGGAGTCCAGCCCCTCGGCCCCACGGCCATCCTGGCCACAGTCAGCCCGCCAAGATCAAGAGGTCCCCCGCCCCGGCTGTCCATGCCGCGTCGCGGGCCGTCCGCCGCGAGCTGCGAAACGCCTACTTCGGGTTCGTCGCCGCCTATCGGAACGCCGCCGAGAAACTTCGGGCAGGGAATCGCAACCAGCCGTTCCCCACGGGTTGCTTCCCTCCTGCTCTGCCTTTCGTGGGAGGTTAGGCAACGTGCGGCCGGTGCGACCTTAAGATTGCTCGATTCCCTTCGTAGAATGGCTTGGCAGCTCTCAAAGTCTCCAACTCGGCCTGTTCAGAGCCACGTCTCGATCGAAATCTCGCATTCGGCAGCACCTCCGAGGTCCATAGCGCTCTGGCCTTTCGCGATTAGGATTGAACATCTTCTCCAGTTGCGGCCACCCAACGTTAATTGGGCAGATGCTGCTTTACGACCGTGACAAGTTTTTTAAGTTGCGCGAGGGTACTGTCGGTGACTTCGTCTTGAAATAGGGAGATGGAAAACACCACGGCGCCCTGTGAATCCACGACCCCCAACCCCGCATTTGGGCTTTCTTTCGGCTGCTGATCTCGCATCCGCTTCGCACCCGCCTGGGCCTCGGCACGCGAGGCTGCGACAACAAGAATCCGAAATTGCCCACCGCCGCTTTTGCCGCCGTAGGTGCAATTCTTGTCACCGGGCGTGGCGGTTGCGGCGTAGCCCATGATACTGCCCCAGGCTTCGGCGGGCAGCACTTTGCAGGGTTCGGGGGAAGCGCCTGCTGCCGGTATGACTGTGAGCAGCGAAACTGCAAGTGCGAGCGGCAGCGTGATTCGGCTGGAAATGGTTTTCACGAAGTACGTCTCCGGTTGCGAGGGTTGAACATATCAATACGATCCGAGACTAGGACATTGCTGTCACGTGAGGAGCAGCGATTCAGGCATGCCACCAGTGCATTATACAGCGGCTTCGGAAAGCCGACAGACGCTGTCCCGGCAGCCTAACGCTCAAAAATTAACCGGCGGGGCCGCGCCCTTCCTCCGATTCGCCATCGGTTGATTGTACCAGAGCTGTGCTATCGATGGGAAGGTCGTAGCGCTTCATCACAATATCACAGAGGAAGTAGTTAGTCGCCTGGAGAAACAAAATATCACTGCCGACCTCTGGTCAACGAGAATACGCGCCGTCACCATTCGGCTGGAACCTCTTCAGGTTCCTCTTAAGACCAAAGTCGACTCTGGAATTTAGTGGCCATTCAATGTACGCCGGCCAACGCCAAGCCGCGACACCGCCTGCACAGCCGAACGAGTATGCACAAGACACCCGCGCGGTAGCGTCGGCTGCAGCGCATTGTTAGGCCGCTCCGGCACTTGACTCAAAGTATTGGCCGAATGTCGGTGTATCAGGAATGGTGGCTATTGTGACCTCCATCTCGCCAAGCTCGACCGAAAAATCTTGAATGTGAATGACCTGCACAGGGACGATTTCCCCGCTCGCAAGCCGGATCGTGAGACCGAGTTTATCCCGCTCCTGATAGTAGTGCTCGAACGGCCCTGAATCGCGGCCCGCGTCGTTTATACTGGCTTCGGCGTAGAGCCGGAACACTGGCTGAACCAAGGGGTAATTCTCCGATGGCAGGAAGTCGCCACTGGCAATTCCCATTGGCGGGTCGAGCCTGTCCAGGTCGCTACTACCGATTATTGTATTACCGCTAAATATCTGAAAACGCATTGCGCTCGCCAAAGAAATGGTAAACGTGGAGCGGCCAACCTTTAAGGGTCTATCTGAAGTCCTCCCCACACCAGCATCCGCAGTCCGCCACCGCTCCTGGGAGGATTTCAGGTAGACCCAGGTTGAACGAAGCCGCGGAGAGTCCGACACGATGCTATGGAGATTCAATCCTTGGCAGGCCTCTTCGCGAGCCACCCTGCCGGCCTCCACACAAGCCCCGAGAGACGCCGTGAGGCTTCAGAGGACCGACCAGCGAAGAGATCTGCCGCATGCCTGACCTCCTGAGCACGATTTCGTGGACGCGATTATACCGCATAGACCAGCGCGATACACACCACCCGGCTCCTCGGCTGAGCGGGTAAATATTTGAATTCGACTATGATCAAGGGAATCATCGCGGCGGAGCCCTTGGAGTCTGCGCTGGCGCCAAGTCCTCGAGGTACAGAGCGTTCTGTCCACAGAGCGCGCATTTCATCGGGTCTATGCCTCCCCCTGGTTTTGCGACCGCGCCCCTCAGTTTTGCGACCGCGCCCCTCAGTTTTGCGACCGCGCCCCCCAGTTTTTTCGTCCCGCCCTCCAGTTCGCCGGCCTTCCCCTCCAGTTCGCTGACCTTCCCCTCCAGGGGGCCGGCTGCGCCCCTTGGGTTGGCGGGTCCGCCCATTGAAAATGCGAGCGCGCCCTTCAGCTCTCCGGTCCCGCCCAATGGAAATACGCTCCGGCCCCCTGGGTGGGCGTGGCCGCCCTTCAGAGGGCCGGGACGAAATCTCAACGGGCGCACCCGGCGATCCAGGGGGCGCTACCGGATTCTCATCGGGCGGACCCGGCGACTCAAGGGGCGGAGACGAATTTTCAGTGGGCGGGGACGCACGATCATCGGGCAGGGACGGGGACTCAGAGGGCAAAGCCGCATTTTCAGCGGGCGGAAGCCGCCCGCCGGGAATCTCCGGCGGCCCGGCAAAGGGCGGAGACGGAGAGTGGTCGGGGATCTCCTGGCCCGGCGCGGGAATTCCTGGCCCGAACTTTGCCTTTTCTACATTCTACAGAGTCGTTCCTGAGGGGTGTTGCGGAGCTCAAGCCGCTGATTCCAGTAGGGTTGCGTTGAAAGACCGCGCAACGTGGCTGGACAAGGATTGGGCTCCACGGGTGACAAAAGTGGGCATATTCTGCTTATGTGCCGATTGACATAAGCATGAGACTCCCCCAAAATGCCCGGCAACGCATCCATAGGGGATGTACCAGTCACGGCCCGAACGAAGGAGGGCGCTCGCGTGCCGCTCCATAGGAGGACCTAGATGCGTTTGAATTCGAGTCGGATGATCCTGGCCGGTTGCGCGCTGCTGCTCGCCGCCGGTCCGGTCCGCGCGGCGGGCGTCGCGGGACCGGTCGCGGGGCCGAAAACCCCGGTCTTCGAGAGCAAGGACTTCGCCCGCGCCGCCAGGGCGGCCCGGGTCGGCTCCGGCCTGCGGCTGGAGAACGTGCAGGTGTCGGACACCGGAGAGCCCGCCGCGCTGGTGCTCGAGCGCTTCGAAGTCTTCACCCCCGACGCCACGGTCACCCTTCACGGCGACGGCGGCGCCCGGGTGGTGCCGGCGCCGAAGAACACCTACTTCCGCGGCGTGATCGACGGCCGGCCGGACTCCCGCGCCTTTCTCGCGCTGTTCGAGGACGGCACCTCGCAAGGGGTGGTCAGCGACGGGGAGGCGATGTACATGATCGGCGGCGAGGGGACCCCGCTCAAGGCGCTGGGCACCGCCCCCCTGGAGATGCGCCGGATCGAGCCCGCGCTCCTGAAGACGGCCCGCAACGCCGGCTTCCAGTGCGGCAACGAGAAGCTCCCCGCCAACCCTCTCCACGGCGGCGGCTCCCTGCCGCCCGGGCTGGACTTCACGGCCGCCTCGCCGGCGCCCGTCGGGAAGGCCGCTACCGCCGCCATCGTCGCCGCTTACACGGCGCAGGTGGCGATCGAGACCGACTTCGAGTTCTACCAACTGTTCAACAACTCGACGACAGCCACGAACTACATCGGCAACCTGATCGGCTACGCCTCGACGATCTACGTCAAGGAGATCAACACCTCGCTGGCCGTGCAGTCGGTCAGCCTGTGGACCACCAGCAACGATCCGTGGACCCAGACGAGCACCCTCTGCGGCCTGCTGGAGTTCGGCAAGTACTGGAATCAGAACAAGACGGGCGTGACGCGGACGACCGCGCACTTCATGAGCGGCAAGAACCTCGGCGGCGGCATCGCCTGGCTCGGCGTGCTCTGCGACGGCTCGTTCAGCACGGGGGCCGCGGCGTCCTGCCCGGGGCTCGGCTCGGAGACCACCCCCTGGGGCGGCGCCTACGGCTTCACCTCCAGCCTCAACGGCACCTTCAACGTCAACAATCCGACCGCCATGTGGGACATCATCGCCGTCTCCCATGAGATCGGCCACAACTTCAACTCGCCCCACACCCACTGCTACGCCGGGATCGGCGGCAACGCGAGCCCGATCGATCAATGCTGGTCCGGGGAGAGCGGCTGCTATTCGGGCGCCACTTCGCTGCCGGGTCCGGCGGGCCAGGGCAGCGGCACGATCATGAGCTACTGTCACCAACTGGCGGGCGGATACGGCAACATCAGCCTGGACTTCGGAACCAACCACCCCTACGGCGTGCAGCCCGGGCGCGAGGCGGCGCGGATGAGCGCCTACGTCACCTCGACCGCCGCGGGCAACCCGAGCTGCCTGGCGCCGGTCAGCGTGTCGAGCGGGATTTTCAGCGACGGCTTCGAGGCCGGAAACCTGGTCTCATGGCAGTGAGGAGAGGAGATCCGACAATGGAGACTTCACGGATGACGCGTCCCACCACCGTCCTCACCCTCGGTCTCGCCCTGCTGGGCGCGGCCGGAGCCTTCGCCGGCACGCTCACCGTCCGGCCCGGAGTTCCCAACGTGGGCGGCGTCGCCCGCTTCTCGGGCAGCCAGGGCCTGGAGGTCAACGTGGCGGTGCCCAGCGCCGCGGCGTCCTACGTCCAGAGCAGCCATCCCAACGCCGAGCCGGCCTACCGGGTGCGCTTCTACGTCAACCTGCGCAACCTGGCGATGGGCGAGGGGGACGAGTTCGACCTCTTCGACGCCTATGACGGCGCCGATCCGGCGCCGCCCCTGACCAACGGCAGCCCCGCCTTCCGGCTGGTCGTGCGGCGGGTCTCCGGCGTGAACCGCCTGAGCGCCTACGCCCGCCTCAACAGCGGCAACGAGAGCCAGATCGCCTCCACCGTCGCGCTGGCCAACGGCTGGCGGGAGATCGAGGTCAACTGGTCGAAGGCGACCGCGGCCGGCGCCGGCAACGGCCAGCTCGGCCTGTGGGTGGACGGCGTCGCCCGCACCGGCCTGACCGGCCTGAACAACGACCTGGAGGTGGTCAACTACGTGCGGTGGGGGAGCGTCAACGGCGTGGCCGTCTCGACCTCCGGCACCCTGCGGCTCGACGACTTCGCCTCGCAGCGGACGGGCTACATCGGCCCGGTCTCGGTGTTCACCGACGAGCCGGCCACCGACGCCTTCTGGCCGTACATCCAGGGGCTCTACGCGGCGGAGATCACCACCGGCTGCGCTCCCCAGCAGTTCTGCCCCGGGAACCTGGTGAGCCGGGCCGAGATGGCCGTCTTCCTGGTCCGGGCGATGCACGGGCCGGCGTTCACGCCGCCGCCCGCGAGCGGGATCTTCACGGACGTGCCCACCAGCTACTGGGCGGCCGACTACATCGAGCAGCTCTACAACGATGGCATCACCACCGGCTGCGCCCCGGGCCCGCAGTTCTGCCCCGGCAACAACATCAACCGCTCCGAGATGGCGGTCTTCCTGCTGCGGGCCAAGCACGGCCGCAGCTACACGCCGCCGGCGGGAACGGGCGCCGTGTTCTCCGACGTGAGCTCCACCTACTGGGCCGATTCCTGGATCGAGCAGCTCTACGCCGAGGGGATCACCACCGGCTGTGCTCCGGGCCAGTACTGCCCGGCCGACTCCGCCCTCCGCCTGCAGATGGCTGCTTTCCTCTGCCGCACGTTCGGCTTCCCGCAGCCGCAGGTCGGGCCGTAACGGCGTCGCACCACGCCGTCCAGACCGGTCCGCGGACGGCCGAAGCCCTGAAGCCCGCCGGGCGCCCCTTTCGAGGGGCGCCCTTTTTCATGCCCCCGGCCGGCAATCCCGATAGACTCCCCGGCCATGCTCCCCGCCTTCACCCTGCTGCTCGCCGCCTCCACCACCCTGCTGCTCCTGCGGGTCTTCGCCAACGGATGGGAGACCCTGCTGCCCCGCTGGGTGGGCCTGCTCGCCGCCTCGCTGGCGGCGCTGATGGTGGGGCAGGCGATGTGGAGCCTGCTGGTCTCGCCGCTGGCGATCCTCGCCACGGCCCCCCTCGACGCCGCCGTGGCGCTGCTCGGGCTGGCCGCCTTTCCGCGCCGTCTCCGCCGGCCGCCCGGCCTGCCGCGGCGGGCGCTGGCCGTCCTCGGGCTCCTCTTCGCCGGCGACGCGGCGGTGGTCTGGGCCGGGCTGCCGCCCCTGCCGCGGCCCCGCCACCACGCCGCTCTCCTCGCCCGGGAGGAGACGGAGACCGATCTCACGGCGCTCCCCTGGTCCCAGGCGTTCGACGCCCTGAGCGCCAAGCTCTCCGCCGAATACCCGTTCACGGGCTGGAAGGGGATCGACTGGACCGCGCTGGCCGCCCGCTTCGCCCCGCGCATCCGCGACGCCGAGGCGCGCAAGGACGACCGGGCCTACTACCGCGCCCTGCGGGCGTTCGCCTGGAGCGTCCCGGACGGCCACGTCTCCTTGCGCGGGGACGACCGCGGCCTCAAGGCCGAGGAGGTGGGGGGCGGCTACGGCCTCGGCCTGGTGCGGCTGGACGACGGCCGGGTGATGGCCGGCCGGGTGGAGCGCCGCCGTCCGGCGGCCCGCGCCGGCCTGCGCACCGGCGCCGAGATCCTGACCTGGAACGGCGCGCCGGTCGGGGAGGCGCTGGACCGCCTGGCCGTCGACTGGAGCGAGGAGCCGCCGGTGACCGCCGACGGACGGGCGCTGCAGCGCCTCCGCTTCCTCACCCATGGGCCGGTGGGGGGGAGCGCGACGGTCGGCTTCCGCAACCCCGGGACGCGGACGGCCTCCACCGCCGTGCTCACCGCCGTGCCGGAGAAGTATCCGCGCCCGACCGGCACCCGCTGGGACGTGCTGGTCGGCGACTCGGTCGAGACCCGGTTCCTGCGCGGGGGCTACGGCTACATCAAGGTCAAGTTCGAGCTGCCCACCCTGCGGGACCTGCTGCCCGAGCGGCGGGTGGCGCGCGCCATCGACCGCTTCCTGACGGCGGGCGCGCGGGGGATCGTCATCGACGTCCGCAACAACAGCGGCGGCCAGGACGAGATCGTTCCCCGCATCACCTCCTTCTTCCAGTCGCGGGCGCGGCTCTACGAGATCGCCGGGATGTACGACCCGGCCAGCCGGAGCTTCCAGCCGCACCCGGAGACCGCCGTGCGCATCCTGCCCAGCCCGCCGCGCTGGCCGCGCCCGATCGCCGTGCTGGTCAACGCCGACACCTTCAGCGCCGGCGAGGGGATCCCCCTCGCTCTCCAGGGGCTGCCCAACGCCGCCGTGTTCGGCTGGAGCGGCTCGCAAGGGTCGTTCGGGGTGGGGGAGAAGACCGTGCACCTGCCGGACGGCCTCGACTTCCTCTTCCCCCAGGGGCAGTCGCTCGACGCCGACCAGCGCATCCAGATCGACGGCGACGCCCAGGGCCGGGGGGAGTCCACCCCGACCACCGCGTCCCCCTTGACGAGGCCGCCTTCGACGCCGCCTTCCTGCACGGGCGGGACGTGGTGCTGGAGGCGGCGGAACGGTGGATTCAGGGGGAGGGGCACGCCGCGACCACCGCCGCTACCATCTCCGCCTCGCCGGGCCGCGCCGCCTCGGCCGGCTCCACCCCCTGACGGCGCAGCTCGGCGCTGGTTACCGGTCCGATCGAGACCGCCCGCAGCTCCCCCCGGCGGCGCTCCCAGTCCGTTCCGAACAGCCCGGCGAAATGACGGACGATCCGCGGGCTGGTGAAGGTCACCCAGCCCAGGGGATGGGCGGCGAAGAGCGCCGCGGCTCTTCCGGCGGCTTCCGGCGGCAGCCGCTTGTCGTAGGCCACCACGGCGACCGCCTCGGCGCCGGCCGCGGTCAATCCCGCCAGCAGGGCCGGCCGGGCGTCCGCGGCCTGGGGGAGGAGGACCCTCCGGCCCGCCACGCGAGGAGCGAGATCGGCCGCGAGCCCCTCGGCGTCCGCCCTGCCGGCCGTCAGCTGGGGCTCGATCCCCCGGGCGCGGAGCGCCCCGGCGGTGGCCGGACCCACGGCGGCGATCTTCAGCTCCGGAGGGAGAGTGCCGGCGAGCGGCAGGAGGGCCTCGACCGCGTTGGCCGAGGTGAAGACGGCCCAGTCGTAGCGCCGGAGATCGGCGGCGGCCCCTTCCAGCGGCCCAGGATCGGCGGGGGGGACGACCTCGAGCAGGGGGAGCAGCTCCACCCGGGCGCCCGCCCGCTCGAAGGCGGCGGCGAGGGTTTCGGACTGGTGCTCGGCCCGGGTGACGACCACCCGGAGACCGGCGAGGGGGGTCACCCCCGGATCCTCGCCAGCACCTCGTCCGCCCCGTCTTCCCGCAGCGCGGCCACGCAGGCGGCGGCCGCCTCCTCGGGGGTGGCCGCGACGGCCTCGCCGCGGGCGGCTTGGCGGCCGTCGACCGTGGCGAGCAGGGCGGTGAGACGGATCTGCCCGTCGCCGTCGGCGCGCGCCCAGGCGGCGAGGGGGAGGGTGCAGTCGCCGCCAAAGGCGGCGACGACGCGGCGCTCGGCGTCCGCGGCGCGGGCGGTGTCGGCGTGATCGAGGGCGCGGCAGAGACCGGCGGCGGGTGAGCCGGCGCGGACCTCCAGGGCGAGCGTCCCCTGGCCGGGCGCGGGGAGCAGCACCTCCGGCGGGATCGGATGGGCGGGGAGGCCGTGGAGGCCGAGACGGTGGAGGCCCGCGCCGGCGAGGATGACCCCGCCGGCGCCCGACTCGCGCCACTTGCGCAGGCGGGTGTCCACGTTGCCGCGGAGCGGCTCGACGCGCAGGTCTGGCCGGCGGATCAGGAGCTGGGCGCGGCGGCGCAGGGCGCCGGTGAGCACGATCGCGCCTTCGGGCAGCTCGTCGATCCCCCCGGCGTCCTCGCTCACCAGCACGTCCCGGGCGTCGGCCCGCTCGGGGCAGGCGGCCACGGCGAGCCCCGCGGGGAGGGCGACCGGCAGGTCCTTCAGGCTGTGGACGGCGAGGTCGAGCGAGCCGTCGAGCAGCCCCCGCTCGAGCTCCTGGGTGAACAGTCCCTTGCCGCCGAAGCGGGCGAGATCCCCCTCCGTCACGTCGCCGGTGGTGACGATCGGCACCAGCTCGACGGCGAGACCCGGGTGGGCCGCCTCCAGGGCGCGCGCCACCATGCCGGACTGCGCCAGGGCCAGGGGGCTGCGGCGGGTCCCCAGGCGGAGGACCGCCTCAGGCCTCTTCATCATCATCGAGACGGAACAGCTCGCGGACGAGATCGAGCCGGGAGAGGTCCTCGGCGCCGTCGCGGGCGCGCAGCCGGCTGCTGGGGTGGTGGAGGATCTTGCGGATCAGCGAGCGGGTGAGCCGCTCGAGCTCCTCGTGGGTCTCCGCCGGGAAGCGGGGGAGCACGGCGGCGAGCTCGCGCTGGCGGACCCGCTCGGCCTGCTTCTGCAGGCGGGCGATCAGCGGCTCGGCCTCCAGGCCGCGGAACCAGGAGCGGAAGTGGGCGAGCTCCTGGTCGAGGATCTCCTCCACCCGCGGCACCTCCTCCTTGCGCCGCTTGAGGTTGCGCTGGATCAGGTGGTCCAGCGAGTCGACCGTGTGGAGGAAGAGGTTCTCCACCCGGCCGGCCGCAGGCTCGACGTTGCGCGGCACGCCGAGGTCCACCACCAGCAGCGGCCGGGTGGGGCGCTGGCGCATCGTGGCCTTGAGGTCGCGGCGGGTGAGCACCGGCTCGCCGGCGCTGGTCGAGACGATCACCAGGTCGGCCTCGCGGGCGGCGTCCAGGCGCTCGTCGAAGGGGACCGGCTGCGCCTCGGGGAACTCCTGCTGGAACTGGCGCGCCCGCTCCGGGGTGCGGTTCGCCACCTTGATCTCCCGCGCGCCGCGCTCCACCAGCGGCCGGGCGACCGAGCGGGCGATCTCGCCGGCGCCGATCAGCAGCACCCGGCAGTCGGCGAGGCCGCTGAAGATCTGTCTTGCCAGCTCGACCGTGGCGTAGCCGAGCGAGACGGCGCCGGCCGAGATCCCGGTCTCCTGGCGCGCCCGGCTGCCGGCCGCCCCGGCGCAGCGCAGCAGCCGCTTGAGCACCGGCCCCTCGGCCCCCACCGCCTCGGCCAGGGCCGAGGCGGCCCGGATCTGGCCGAGGATCTCGGGCTCGCCGAGCACCATCGACTCGAGGCCGCTCGCCACTCCCAGCAGGTGGCGGGCCGCCTCGCCGTTCCTCTTGACGTAGAGGCGTCCCGGCCGCTCCAGCTCCGGCTCGCGGGCGAGGAACACCGTCTGGAGCGCCGCCTGGTAGGCGCCGTCCTCGTCGCGCGGCTGGAGGTAGATCTCCGTCCGGTTGCAGGTCGACAGCAGGAAGGCCTCCGCCACCTCGGCGCGGGCCAGCAGGTGGATCAGCGCCTGCTCCGCCTCCTCCTTGCCGAAGGCCACCCGCTCGCGCAGCTCGATCGGCGAGCAGCGGAAGTCCGTGCCCACCAGCAGGAGCGGGGCATCCTGGCGGGGCAGGGGGTCGGAGTTGAGCGGGTCGGGCATCTTCCTCGCGCCCTCGCTACAGGAAGCCGTGGAAGCCGGTGAAGAAGAAGTTGACCGCCACCAGGGAGAAGAGGATGGCGCCGAAGCCCGCCAGGCTGGCGAGCGCCGTCTGCCGGCCCTGCCAGCGGCGCAGCCGGCGCAGCAGCAGCGCCGCGGCGTAGAGCACCCAGGTGGCGACGGTGAACAGGATCTTGGGATCGCGCAGCCAGCCGTCGTGGTAGAGCCGCTCGGCCCAGAACGCCCCGGTCACCACCGCCGCGGTCAGCGCCACGAAGCCGACGGTCAGCGCGCCGATCATCATCCGCTCCAGCACCTCCAGCGGCGGCAGCTTGCCGTAGAAGGTGGAGAAGCGCCCCGCCTTGAGGTCGCGGTAGAGCTGGAGGAAGAGGAAGGCGTAGGCCGCGCCCACCACGAAGGAGGCGTAGCCGAGCAGGGCGAGCGAGACGTGGAGGGCGAAGAACGGGTCGTGGAAGATCGCCCGGTCGGGCGGGTTGGGCCGCGTCAGCAGCGAGGAGAGGAGCTGGAAGAAGAAGACCAGCGACACCAGCCAGAAGCCGGTCGAGCGCGCCCGCCCGTGCCACTCCACGAAGACGTAGACCACCGCCACCGCGAAGGCGACCACCGAGAGCGCCTGCGACACCGTGGCGGCGGGGAACTGCCGCCACTGCACGATGGCGGCGGCGAGCGCGGCGAGATGGAGCAGCACCGTCCCGCGCAGGGCCGGGGTGGCCGTGCGCTCGGCGAACGGCGAGGAGCCGAAGAAGAGGAAACCGTAGTCGATGGCGACCAGCAGGTAGGCCAGCGGCAGCAGGATGTTGGAGACTTCGAGAAAGGTCTGCACGATTGAGCGGGCTCCGATCCCCCGGGATGCTAGCACCTTCTTGCCCGCCCTCCCATCCTCTGCTACTGTCCGTCGCTTGGCAACGCGGAGCCGTAGGATTTTTAATCTCGGAGACCTCTGAGTCGGGGAAGAGCGGGACCGGACCATGGCGAACGTCATCATCGTGGGGATGCAGTGGGGGGACGAGGGCAAGGGGAAGATCGTCGATCTCCTCTGCCCGGCCTTCGACGGCGTCGTGCGCTACCAGGGGGGGCACAACGCCGGGCACACGGTGAAGTTCCGCGACCGCCACTTCTCGCTGCAGCTCATCCCGTCGGGCATCCTGCATCCGGACATGGTGTGCGTGCTGGGCAACGGCATGGTGGTGGCGCCGGACGCCCTGCTCTCCGAGCTCGCCCGCCTCTACGAGGCCGGGGTGCGCTTCGACGGCCGGCTCTTCCTCTCCAACCGCGCCCACGTGCTGCTCCCCTGCCACGCCGTGCTCGACCGGGCGCGCGAGGAGGCGAGCGGCGCCGGGAGGATCGGCACCACGGCGCGGGGGATCGGCCCGGCCTACGAGAGCAAGGCCTCGCGCTTCGGCCTGCGGATGGTCGACCTCTTCGCCCCCGACCTCGAGGAGCGCCTGCGGGTGATGCTCTCCCGCATCCAGGCCGAGCTGGCGACCCTGGGCGGCGAGTCCCTGCCGTCGCCCGCCGCCTACGTCGACATGTGCCTCGCCTGGGGGGAGCGGCTGCGGCCCAGCCTGCGCGACACCGAGCAGCTCCTCAACGGCTGGATCCGGGAGGGCAAGAGCCTCCTCTTCGAGGGGGCGCAGGGGTCGCTGCTCGACATCGACCACGGCACCTACCCCTACGTCACCAGCTCCAGCTCGACCGCCGGCGGGGCCTGCACCGGCACCGGCGTGCCGCCGACCCGGATCGACGGCGCCATCGGGGTGCTCAAGGCCTACACCACGCGGGTGGGGGGCGGCCCCTTCCCCAGCGAGCTGACCGAGGCGACCGGGGAGTTCCTGCGCCGGCGGGGCAACGAGTTCGGCACGGTGACCGGCCGGCCGCGCCGCTGCGGCTGGCTCGACACGGTGGCCGCCCGCTACGGCCAGCTCCTCAACGGGGTGAGCGCGGTGGCGCTGACCAAGCTCGACGTCCTGGACGACTTCGACGAGATCCCCGTCTGCGTGAGCTACCGGCTCAACGGCGAAACCCTGCGCTCCTTCCCGCCGGACCGCCGCTCGCTGGAGTCGGCCGAGCCCATCCTGCGCACCTTCAAGGGCTGGAAGCGGCCCACCGTCGGCATCCTCGAATGGCAGGACCTGCCGCCGGAGGCGCGCGACTACATCGATTTCATCGAGACTGAGATCGAGGCCCCGGTCACCCTCGTCTCGACCGGTCCCCGCCGCGAGGAGACGATCCTCCGCTCCCACCCCGACCTCGACCGCCTGACCTCCGGGCGGCTCGGCCGGGTCCTCGAACAGCGCTGAAAAGGTTGCCGCGAAGCTTGGCGCAGTCCCCGTGAAGCCTGGCGCGGAGCGTGTGAAGCTTGGCGCGGAGTGCGTGAAGCTTCGCGTCGAGCGCGCGAAGCCTGGCGCGGAATCAGGCGCCGGCGGCACCTTGTGGGCAGAGGACCGGCAGGAAGGCAAGAACGGCCGGTTGGCAGTTCCATTTCACGCCTGACGATAGGAGGAGAAACACGATGAACCAGCGCATCAAGTACCTGGTGGGGACTCTGGTGGTGACGGCCCTGGCCCTGTTCGCGTCCGCGACGCCCCGCGCGGAGGCGCTGACGATGTGCAACCAGATCTTCTGCACCAGCTCGGCTCCCTGCAACGTGCCGGCCTGTGGCGACGTCGGCTACTGCTCCAACCATCACTGCCTTCCGCTCTAGGGCAGCGCCCCAACCGGACGGCGGCCATGAGGCGCAAGGCCGCCGTCCCGGCCCGCCGCCGGCATAAGCCCGGCATAAGCTATACTGCGCCACCATGGGCCGTTAGCTCAGTTGGTAGAGCAGCGGACTTTTAATCCGCGGGTCCAGAGTTCGAGTCTCTGACGGCCCACCACCCGCGCCTGCCTGACGGTCGTCACCCGGGATCCCGCCTTTCGGGTCCATGGGGTGGCCATTCTTCCAACCTGAGCTCGCGGTCGCGAATCCGCCCGGATTGTCCCGCTTGCGCCCGCGGTGCGCACCTTGTCATCGCAGTTTGTCCATTTGCAAGTGGCCGCATATCGGCCCTCCATGGGGCGCCCCCGCTCAAACAGGAGAATGCAGGAGAATGAAGAGTCCATGAGGAAATCGATCGCTGGAGTTCTGGCAGGCGTCCTGGCGGCGGTGGCCGCCGGCGCGCAGCAAGCCCCCCCGGCCCCGCCACCGGCGGACGCCGCGGACGTGCACGTCGTACGGGCCCAGCGCCTGACGACCCCTCCGGTTATCGACGGCCTGCTGGACGACGCCGCCTGGGCGGAGGTGGCGAAGATCGGCGATTTCATCCAGTTGGAGCCCGACGACGCCAAGCCGGCGACGCAGCCGACCGAGGTGAGGATCGGTTACGACGAGAACAACCTCTATCTCGGCATCCGCTGCTTCGACTCCGAGCCGGGCAAGATCATCACCAGCAACCGCCAGCGCGACGGCGACGTCGGCTACGACGACAACGTCCGGATCATCCTCGATACCTTCCACGACGGGACGAACGCCTTCTTCTTCACGGTGAATCCTCTCGGCGCCCAGGTCGACGGTCTGCTGCGCAACAACGGCGAGGAGGAGAACTACAGCTGGGACGGCCTGTGGTTCGCCGCCACCACCCGCGACGCCCAGGGCTGGACGGCCGAGATCGCCATCCCGTTCAAGACCCTGCGCTTCCCGAACACCCCGTCGCAGGTCTGGGGATTCAATGTCGAGCGGTTCGTCAGCCGCACCAAGGAGGACTCCTTCTGGAATCCGATGCGGCAGGCCTACGGCTACTATGCCCGCCACCAGGTGCGGCACGCCGGCGAGCTGCGCGGCCTGGAGGGGATCTCCCCCGGAGGACGCTACCAGGTGACCCCCTACAGCCTGGTGCGGGTGGACGACGAGGACCGCAAGGATCACCGGGTCACCAAGGGGAACGCCGGCGGCGACGTCAAGGTCAACATCACCTCGGACGTGACGGCGGACCTGACGGTGCGCACCGACTTCGCCGAGGTGGAATCCGACCAGCAGCAGGTCAACCTCAGCCGGGTGAAGCTGTACTACCCGGAGAAGCGGCCGTTCTTCCTGGAAGGGGCGAACCTCTTCTACTTCGGCGACCGGATCGAGCCCTACGACGTGGCCGAGCGGTTCAGCTTCTTCTTCAGCCGCCAGATCGGCCTGGCGCAGAACGGCCTGGTGCCGATCCCGGTGCTCGGCGGCGCCAAGCTCTCCGGCAAGGTGAACGGCTGGAGCGTCGGCACGCTCAACCTGACCACCGACGACACCTCCTACACCCTCGGCGGGCACCGGCAGGAGGAGCCGCGGACGAACTTCTCCGTCGTGCGGGTGAAGAAGGACCTCTATGCCGGCTCGACGATCGGCGTCATCGGCCTCGACAAGGACGTCGTCGGCAGCAACCAGGGGACGGTGCCGTACCGGCACAACCGCGGCGTCGGCATGGACTGGAACCTCGCTCTCGGCAAGCGCTTCTCCTCGTTCGGCTACCTGACCAGGACCTACACCCCGGGGTACGATAGCCGCGACTCGGCGTCCTCCGCCGACCTCGTCTATCAGGGGAACGTCCTGCGGGCGCGCACGGTCTACACGGGCATCGGCGAGAACTTCAACCCGGAGATGGGCTTCGTCACCCGCACCGGGATCCAGAAGAGCCAGACCGACGTGGTGTGGATCCTCACTCCGGACAGGTTCAAGATCCACCGGATGTTCGTCAACTTCGACCTCAACCACATCGTCAACAGCATCGAGGGCAAGCTCGAGACGCAGGTTGCCAAGATGGACCTCAGCCTGCTGGCCAAGAACCGGACGGGCATCGCCTTTCTGTACTTCGACAACCTCGAGGTCCTCTTCGAGCCCTTCCAGGTGTATCGCAACGTGGTCATCTCGCCGGGGCACTACCGGTTCCGCAACCTGTTCATCGGCGCCGGCACGGACTACAGCCGCAAGCTGGCGGTGACGCTCTGGTACGACAAGGGCGGCTACTACGGCGGGGACCGCCTGCACACCCTGGTGTCGATCGCCGCCAAGCCGGTCGACGGCCTGCTGTTCCTCACCCAGTGGGACCGCAACGCCATCACCCTGCCGGTGGGGGACTTCACCACCAACCTGCTGACCGAGAACGTCACCTGGTCGCTGTCGACGACGCTGCTGACCCGCGCCATCCTGCAGTGGAACCAGGACGACAACTTCCAGGGGAACTTCCTGATCGACTGGACCTACCGTCCGGGGTCGGATCTCTACCTCGTCTACAACAACGTGAAGGACTTTTTCGGTCCGCGCCGGGAGTCGGGACTGAGCACGCTGATCCCCGGCCAGTCGGTCGTGCTCAAGGTGACGCGCCGCTTCGACTTCTGAAGCGCGCCGGACAGAGGGGCTGTCGATGAAGAGATCGCTGATTTGTGGGCTGGCGCTGCTTCTGGCGCGCTCCGCCGGGCTCGCGCAGACGCAGACACCGCCCGCCGCCGCTCCTCCGGCGCCCCCGAGCGCCGCGGGAACGGAGAACGCCGCCTACGTGGCGGTGGCCCGGCGCCTGCCGTCCGCTCCGGTGATCGACGGCAAGCTGGACGACCCCGTCTGGGAACAGGCGGCGGTGATCGGCAACTTCACCCAGCTGGACCCCGACGACGGCAAGCCGGCCGTGCAGCGGACCGAGGTGAGGATCGGCTATGACCAGGACAACCTCTACTTCGGCATCCGCTGTTTCGACTCGGAGCCCGGCAAGATCATCGAGAACAACCTGCTGCGGGACGGCGACGTGGGGTACGACGATCAGGTCCGGATCATCCTCGACACCTACCGGGACCGGGCGAACGCCTTCTTCTTCACCGTGAATCCCCTGGGCTCGCGGGTGGACGGCCTGCTGCGCAACAACGGCGAGGAGGAGAACTTCAGCTGGGACGGCCTCTGGTTCACCGCCACCTCCCGCGACGACAAGGGGTGGACGGCCGAGATCGCCATCCCGTTCAAGACCCTGCGCTTTCCCAACACCCCCACCCAGGCCTGGGGCTTCAACGTCGAGCGCTTCGTCAGCCGCAACAAGGAAGACACCTTCTGGGCTCCGATGCGGCAGTCCTACGGCTTTTACGCCCGGCATCAGGTCCGCTACGCCGGCGAGCTGCGGGGGCTGGAGGGGATCGGCTCGAGCGGCCGCTTCCAGGCGGTTCCCTATGGGCTCGCGCGCCGCGACCAGGACGACCAGAAGCACCGCTCGGCCACCAAGGGAAACGCCGGCGGCGACCTCAAGATCAGCCTGACCTCGGACCTGACCGCCGACGTGACGGTGCGCACCGACTTCGCCGAGGTGGAGGCCGACCAGCAGCAGATCAACCTCAGCCGGGTGAAGCTGTACTACCCGGAGAAGCGGCCGTTCTTCCTGGAGGGGGCGAACCTCTTCTACTTCGGCGACCGGATCGAGCCCTACGACGTGGCCGAGCGGTTCAGCTTCTTCTTCAGCCGCCAGATCGGCCTGGCGCAGAACGGCCTGGTGCCGATCCCGGTGCTCGGCGGCGCCAAGCTCTCCGGCAAGGTGGACGGCTGGAGCGTCGGCGCGCTCAACCTGACCACCCAGGATCTCGAATACACCCTCGGCGGCCGCCGCTTCGAGGAGCCGGAGACGAACTTCTCGGTCTTCCGGGTGAAGAAGGATCTCTATCCCGGCTCGACGATCGGCCTGATCGGTCTCGACAAGCAGGCCGTCGGCGACCAGGGGACCGCCCCCTACCACTCCAACCGGGGCGTCGGCCTCGACTGGAACCTGGGGCTGGGCAAGCGTTTCTCCTCCTTCGGCTACCTCACCAAGACCTACACCCCGGGGATCGACGGCCGCGACACCGCGGCCTCCGCCGACGTCGTCTACCAGGGGGACATCCTACGGGCGCGCACGGTCTACACGGACATCGGCGAGAACTTCAACCCGGAGATGGGCTTCATCACCCGCACCGGGATCAAGAAGAGCCAGACCGACGTCGTCTGGATCCTGACCCCGGACCGTTTCCTGATCCACCGGATGTTCCTCAACGCGGATCTCAATCACATCGAGAACACCGTCTTCAACAACCTCGAGACGCAGGTGGGGAAGTACGAGATCAGCCTGGTGGCGAAGAACCGGCAGGGCATCGCCGTCATCTACTACAACAACTACGAGGTCCTCTTCGAGCCGTTGCAGATCTACCGCAATGTTGTCATCCCGCCCGGCCACTACCAGTTCACCAACGTCTTCACCGGCATCGGCACGGACTACAGCCGCGATCTCGCGCTCACCCTGTGGTACGACACCGGCGGGTACTACGGCGGGCACCGCGTGCATACCCTGGTCTCGATCGCGGCGAAGCCGCGCAACGGCGTCGTGCTGCTCACCCAGTGGGACCGCAATGACGTGCGCCTGCCGGGAGGGAACTTCACCACCGACCTGCTGACCGAGAACATCACCTGGTCGTTCTCGACTTGGCTGTCGACGCGCGCCAGCCTGCAGTGGAACCGGGACGACAACTTCCAGGGCAACTTCCTGATCGACTGGACCTACCGGCCCGAGTCGGACATCTTCCTGGTCTACAACAACGTGAAGGATTTCTTCGCCGTGCGCCGGGACTCGGGGCAGAGCACGCTCGTTCCGGGGCAGTCGGTGATCCTCAAGGTAACCCGCCGCTTCGATTTCTGAAGCGCGCCGGACAGAGGGGTTGTCGATGAAGAGGTCGTTGATTTGTGGGCTGGCGCTGCTTCTGGCGCGCTCCGCCGCGATGGCGCAGACGCAGACACCGCCGGCCGCCGCTCCTCCGGCTCCCCCGAGCGCCGCGGGGACGGAGAACGCCGGCTACGTGGCGGTAGCCCGGCGCCTGACGGCCGCTCCGGTGATCGACGGCAGGCTGGACGACCCGGTCTGGGCGGAGGCGCCCGTGATCGACCACTTCGTCCAACTGGAGCTCCGGGAAGGGGAACCGGCGACGCAGCCCACGGAGGTCAGGATCGGCTACGACCAGAACAACCTCTACTTCGCCATCCGCTGCTTCGACTCGGAGACGGACCGGATCATCGCCAGCACCCGGCAGCGCGACGGCGACGTCGGCTACGACGACAACGTCCGCATCGTCCTCGACACCTTCCACGACCAGGCGAACGGGTTCTTCTTCACCGTCAACCCTCTGGGCGCCCGGGTCGACGGCCTGCTGCGCAACAACGGCGAGGAGGAGAACTTCAGTTGGGACGGCCTGTGGTACGCCGCCACCGCCCGTGACGCCCAGGGGTGGACGGCGGAGATCGCCATTCCGTTCAAGACCCTGCGCTTCCCGAACACCCCGTCGCAGGTCTGGGGGTTCAACGTCGAGCGGTTCGTCAGCCGCACCAAGGAGGACTCCTTCTGGACTCCGATGCGGCGCTCCTACGGCTACTACGTCCGCAACGAGATCCGCTATTTCGGCGAGCTGCGGGGGCTGGAGGGAATCATCCCGGGCGGCCGCTACCAGGTCACCCCGTACGGCCTCGTGCGCGGCGACGCTCCGCAGCGCGCGGACCATACGGCCGTGAAGGGGAACGCCGGTGGCGACGTCAAGGTCAACATCACCTCGGATCTGACGGCGGACGTGACGGTGCGCACCGACTTCGCGGAGGTGGAGTCCGACCAGCAGCAGATCAATCTCTCACGGGTCAAGCTGTACTACCCGGAGAAGCGGCCGTTCTTCCTCGAGGGGTCGAACCTCTTCTACTTCGGCGATCGCGCCGAGCCCTACGATCCGGGCGAGCAGTTCAGCTTTTTCTTCAGCCGCCAGATCGGCCTGGCGCAGAACGACGTGGTGCCGATCCCGGTGATCGGGGGGGCCAAGCTCTCCGGCAAGGTGGACGGCTGGAGCGTCGGCGTGCTCAACCTGACCACCGGGGACACCGGCTACAACTACCTTGGGCGCCGGTTCGAGGAGCCGGAGACGAACTTCTCGGTGTTCCGGGTCAAGCGGGACCTCTATCCCGGCTCGACGATCGGCGTCATCGGCCTCAACAAGCAGGTGGTCGGCGGCGACCGGGGGACCTCTCCCTACGGCTACGACCGCGGCGCCGGCGTCGACTGGAACCTCCAGCTCGGCCACCACTTCTCGACCTTCGGCTACCTCGCCAGGACCGCCACTCCCGGGATCGACGGCCGCGACGGGATCGCCTCGGCCGACCTCCTCTATCAGGGCCAGTACCTGCGGGCGCGCAGCGTCTACACGGACGTCGGCGAGAACTTCAACCCGGAGATGGGCTTCATCACCCGCACCGGGATCAGGAAGAGCCAGACCGACCTCGTCTGGATCCTCACCCCGGACTATCGCTGGATCCACAAGCTCTACCTGAACGTGGACCTCAAGCACATCGTGAACACCGTTCAGGATAACGTCGAGACGCAGGTGGCGAAGTACGAGGCCAACATGGTCGCCGCCAGCCGGTCCGGCATCGCCCTGATCTACTACGACAACTACGAGGTCCTATTCGAGCCGCTCGACATTTACCGCAAGGTGATCATCCCGCCCGGCCACTACCGATTCAGCAACTTCTTCACGGGCATCGGCACCGACTACAGCCGCCGGGTCGCGGCCACCTTCTGGTACGACACCGGGGAGTACTACAGCGGCCATCGCCTGCACACGCTGGTCTCGGTGGCGACGAAGCCCACCGACGGCGTCGTGATGCTCACCCAGTGGGACCGCGAGAACGTGCGCCTGCCGGTCGGGCGCTTCAAGACCGACCTGGTGACCGAGAACGTCGCCTGGTCGCTGTCGACCCGGCTGTCGACCCGCGCCATCCTGCAATGGAACCGGAACGACAACTTTCAGGGCAATCTCCTGCTCGATTGGACCTACCGGCCCGAATCGGACGTCTATCTGGTCTACAACGACGTGAAGGATTTCTTCATTGAGCGCCGGAGCTCGGAGCAGAGTCCCCTGCTGCCGGGCCACTCGGTGATCCTCAAGGTGGCCCGCCGCTTCGATTTCTGATCTCTTCTCGGGGCCGCCGCTGTCACGGTTGGGCCGGCGGCGGGCACTTCTCACACAATGGCCCCAGGTTGGCCGTTGAGCTGGTTGAAGCACCGCCCGCGAAGTTTTCCCGTCGACCCCGCCCTCCGGCTGCGGTGCCGGGCTGAAGGAGCAGAGCGCTCTGCAGCCGGGCCGGCCGGTGATTCTCAGCTGACCCGCCACTTCGACTTTTGAGCGCGAGACTGGTACGGACTCATAATGGAAACGCCTCTCGATCCCACGTCTCAGGCCCAGACGCTGGTGGAGCTGCTCCGCCGGCGGGCGCGGCTCCAGCCGGAGCGGCGGGCCTACACCTTCCTGCTCGACGGCGAGCGGGAGGAGGTCCACCTCTCGTACGGCGAGCTCGACCGCCAGGCGCGGTCGATCGCCGCCCGCCTGCAGGCGCTGGGGGTGGAGGGGGAGCGGGCGCTGCTGCTCTACCCGCCGGGCCTGCAGTACGCGGCGGCGTTCTTCGGCTGCCTCTACGCCGGGGTCACCGCCGTGCCGGTCTATCCGCCGCGGCCGAACCGCCCCGACCCGCGCTTCCTGGCGATCCTCTCGGATGCCCGGGCGCGGGTGGTGCTCACCACCTCGGCGATCCTGCCCAACGCCGAGCGGCTGCTCGCCGGCGAGGCGGCGGTCGCCTGGCTGGCGACCGACGGCCTGGACGCCGAGGGGGCGGAGGAGTGGCGGCTGCCGGAGCTGACGCCGGACGGCCTCGCCTTCCTGCAGTACACCTCGGGCTCGACCTCGGCCCCCAAGGGGGTGAGGGTCAGCCACGGCAACCTGGTCCACAACGAGCGGCTGATCCAGAGCGCCTTTGGCGTGACGGAGGATTCGGTGGTGGTCGGCTGGCTGCCGCTCTACCACGACATGGGATTGATCGGGAACCTGCTGCAGCCGCTGTGGGCCGGCTGCTCGTGCGTCCTGATGTCGCCGGTCGACTTCCTGCAGAAGCCGCTGCGCTGGCTCGCCGCCCTGTCGCGCTACGGCGGCACGGTGTCCGGCGGCCCGAACTTCGCCTACGACCTGTGCGCCCGCAAGATCCGGCCCGAGGACCGGGCGGGGCTCGACCTGTCGCGCTGGGAGGTGGCGTTCGACGGCGCCGAGCCGGTGCGCGCCGAGACGCTCGACCGCTTCGCCGCCGCCTTCGCCCCCTGCGGCTTCCGCCGCGAGGCGCTCTTCCCCTGCTACGGCCTGGCCGAGGCGACGCTGTTCGTCACCGGCGCCACGCGGCGGAAGCCGCCGGTCGTCGGCCGCTTCCGCGCCCCCGAGCTCGAGCGCCACCGGGCGGTGGCGGACCCCGACGGGCGCCCCCTGGTGAGCAGCGGCCGGCCGACGCCGGCGCCGCTGGGCCAGGAGGTCGCGATCGTCGATCCCGACGGCCCGCGCCGGCTGCCGGAGGGCGGGGTGGGGGAGATCTGGGTGGCGGGCCCGAGCGTCGCCGGCGGCTACTGGAGCCGACCCGAGCCGGCCGAGAGCACCTTCCGGGCGTTCACCGCGGCGGGCGAGGGCCCCTTCCTGCGCACCGGCGACCTCGGCTTCCTCCTCGGCGGCGAGCTGTTCGTCACCGGGCGCGCCAAGGACCTCGTGATCATCCGCGGCCGCAACCACTATCCGCAGGACATCGAGCTGACGGTGGAGAAGAGCCACCCCGCCCTGCGCCCCGGCTGCGGCGCCGCCTTCGCCGTCGACGAGGGGGGCGAGGAGCGGCTGGTGGTCGTCCAGGAGCTGCGGCGCGAGGCGCGCAACGCCGACGCCGCCGAGGTGCTGGAGGCGATCCGCCGCGCCGTCGCCGAGGAGCACGAGGTGCAGCTCCAGGCGGTGGCGCTGATCCGCACCGCCAGCCTGCCGAAGACGTCGAGCGGCAAGGTGCGCCGGCGCGCCTGCCGCGACGCGTTCCTGGACGGCAGACTGGCGGTCCTCGCCGCCTGGGAGGCCGAGGGCGCCGCCACCGGCGTGGTCGACGTCTCCCAGGTGGAGGACCTCGCCAGCGAGGAGGGGGCGCGCGTCTGGCTGGCCGCCGAGGTGGCGGCGCGGGCGGGAGTGGCCCGCTCGGGGGTGGACGTCCGCGAGCCGCTCCACCGCTACGCCCTCGACTCGATGAACGTCATGGAGCTGGCGCACGCCGTCGAGGAAAGGCTGGGCGCGGCGGTGCCGATGGAGGTCTTCTTCGAGGGGGCGAGCGTCGCCGACGTGATCGCCCGGGCGTTCCAGGACCGCGCCGGCCGGGCGGAGGAGCCCGAGACGCCCGTGGCGGACGGCGAGACCCCCGAGCGCCCTCTCTCGCACGGCCAGCGGGCGCTCTGGTTCCTCTACCTGCTCGATCCGGAGAGCGCCGCCTACAACGTCCCCGGCGTGGTGACGATCGAGGGCGAGCTCGACGCGGCCGCGCTGCGGCGCGCCTTCCAGGCGATCGTCGACCGCCACCCGGTCCTGCGCTCGACCTTCTCGACCTCGCAGGGGGGGCCGGTGCGGCGGGTCCACGAGGGCCTCGAAGTGCCGTTCAGCGCCGAGACCGCCTCCCGGTCGACCCCGGAGGAGCTGGCGCGGCGGCTCGACGAGGAGGCGAACCGGCCGTTCGACCTCGAGACCGGGCCGCTGCTGCGCGTCCACCTCTTCGAGCGCTCGAAGCAGGAGCACGTGCTGCTGGTCGTCATCCACCACATCGTCACCGACTTCTGGTCGCAGGGGCTGCTGCTCCAGGAGCTGGACGCGCTCTACCCGGCGGCGCGGGCGGGGGAGGAGGGCGCGGTGCCGCCGCCCGCCCTGCTCTACCGCGGGTTCGTGCGCTGGCAGCGCGAGATGCTGGCCGGCGAGGCGGGGGAGCGGCTGCGCGCGTACTGGCGGGAGCGGCTGGCCGGCGAGCTGCCGGTCCTCGACCTGCCGCTCGACCGGCCGCGCCCGCCGGTGCAGACCTACGGCGGCGCCACCTGCCGCCTGCGCCTGCCGCGCGACCTCTCGGCCCGCCTCGCCGCCCTCGGCCGCGAGCGCGGGGCCACTCTCTTCATGACCCTGCTCGCCGCCTTCAAGGCGCTGCTCTACCGCTACACCGGGCAGTCGGACCTGCTGGTCGGCGTGCCGACCACCGGGCGCTCCCGCGCCGGCTTCGCGGCCATGCTGGGCTACTTCATCAACCCGGTGGTGCTGCGCACCGATCTGCGGGAGAACCCCTCCTTCGACCAGCTCCTGGCGCAGGTCCGCCGCCACGCCCTGGGGGCCTTCGAGCACCAGGACTACCCCTTCCCGCTGCTGGTGGAGGACCTGCAGCCGGAGCGCGATCCCAGCCGGTCGCCGCTGTTCCAGGTGATGTTCGCGCTGCAGAAGGCGCCCGCCCTCAAGGGGCAGGACCTCACCCCGTTCGCCCTCAACGAGGAGGGGGCGCGGCTGGAGATCGGCGGCCTGCCGCTGGTCTCGATGCCGCTCGAGGAGCGGGTCGCCCAGTTCGACCTCACGCTGACCATGGGGGAGAGCGGCGGCGAGCTCGCGGCGGCGTTCAACTACAACACCGACCTCTTCGGCGCCGAGACCATCGACCGCATGACGCGGCACTTCGAGACCCTGCTCGCCGGCATCGCCGCGGACCCGGCGCGGCGCCTCGCCGACCTGCCGCTGCTGACCGAGGCCGAGCGCTACCGGATGCTGGTGAAGTGGAACCACACCCGGGCCTACTATCCCGAGACGGCGGTGATCCACGGCCTGTTCGAGGGGCAGGTGGACCGCACCCCGGAGCTGCCGGCGGTGATCCACCGCGGCGAGGAGCTGGCCTACCGCGAGCTCGACCGGCGGGCCAACCGGCTCGCCCACCGCCTGATCGCCGCCGGGGTGGGGGCGGAGGAGCTGGTCGGCGTCTGCCTCGAGCGCTCGCCCGAGCTGATCGTCGCCATCCTCGGCATCCTCAAGGCCGGGGCCGCCTACCTGCCGCTCGATCCCGAGTACCCGCGAGAGCGGCTGGGCTTCATGCTGGAGGACGCCGGCGTCTGCCGGGTGCTGACCAGCGACGCCCTGCGCCCGCTGCTGCCGCTGGACCGGCAGATCCTCGCCCTCGATGCCTCCGGCGCCCTCGCGGGAGCCGGCGACGACGAGCGCCCGCCGCTGCGCGGGGCGGCGGGGAACGCCGCCTGCGTGATCTACACCTCCGGCTCGACCGGGCTGCCCAAGGGGGTGGTGCTCACCCACCGCAACCTGGTCAACATGATCGTCTCGTTCATCCGCAGCTACAGCCCCGACGTCACCGACCGGATGCTGCCGCTGACCTCGATCGGCTCGGCGAGCTTCGTCGGCGAGATCTTCCCCATCCTCTGCGCCGAGGGGGCGCTGGTGCTGCCGGAGCGCGAGGAGATCCTCGACACCGCCCGGCTGATCGAGCTGATCGCCCGCCGCCAGGTGTCGATCCTGTCCACCGTGCCGTCGCTGATCGCCACCCTGAACGCGATGAAGGAGGAGCTGCCCAAGCTGCGGCTGATCCTCGCCGGCGGCGAGGCGCTGAGCGCCGGGGACGTCGACCGCATCCTCGAGTCGGCGGCGATCGTCAACGGCTACGGCCTCACCGAGACCTCCATCTGCTCGACCTACTACCCGGTCGGCATGGCCGACCTGCAGTCGGGCGGCACGCTGCCGATCGGCCGGCCGCTGATGAACCATCAGCTCTACATCCTCGACCCCGAGCTGAACCTGATGCCGATCGGCTGCACCGGCCACCTCTACATCGCCGGCGACGGCGTCGCCCGCGGCTACCGGCACAACCCCGGGCTGACGGCCGACCGCTTCGTGCCCGATCCGTTCGAGCCGGGCGGCCGGATGTACCGCACCGGCGATCTGGCGAGCTGGCTGCCGGACGGCAACATCCTGTTCCGCGGCCGCGCCGACCAGCAGGTCAAGGTGCGCGGCTTCCGCATCGAGCTGGGGGAGATCGAGACCGTGCTCGGCGGTCATCCCGGAGTGGCCGAGGCGGCGGTGGTGCCGCGCCAGGACGGGGGAGAGAAGCGGCTGGTCGCCTACGTGGTGGCGATGATTGCGGGCGCGGGCGCGGACAAGCCGCCGACCGCCGGCGCCCTGCTCGCCCACCTGCGCGACAAGCTGCCGGAGTACATGGTGCCCTCGGCGTTCGTCTTCCTGCCCGCCCTGCCGCTGTCGCCCAACGGCAAGGTGGACGCCCGGGCGCTGCCGGCGCCGGAGCGGGTGCGCCCCGAGCTGGAGGCGGCCTACGCGGCGCCGAAGAGCGAGCTCGAGCGGATCATCGCCACCGTCTGGCAGGAGGAGCTGAAGGTCGAGACGGTCGGCATCCACGACAACTTCTTCGATCTCGGCGGCCACTCGCTGCTGCTCGCCCGCGTGCACTCGCGGCTGCGCGAGGCGCTCGACCGTGATCTTTCGCTGGTCGAGCTGTTCAAGAACCCCACGGTCAGCTCGCTGGCGGCGGCGCTGTCGGCGCAGCCGGCGGCGGCGGAGGCGCGGCGCCCCGCGGCGGCCGTGGTCGAGGCCCCCTCGCGGCAGGACCGGGGCGAGGTGGAGATCGCGGTCATCGGCCTCGCCGGCCGCTTCCCCGGCGCGCGGACGGTCGACCAGCTCTGGGACAACCTGCGCCACGGCCGCGAGGCCATCCACTTCTTCACCGACGAGGAGCTGATCGCCGCCGGCGTCGCCCCCGAGCTGGTGGCGAACCCCGACTACGTCAAGGCCAAGGGGATCCTGGGCGAGGTGGACAGGTTCGACGCCGCCCTCTTCGGCATCTCCCCGCGCGAGGTCGAGCTGATGGATCCGCAGCACCGGATCTTCCTCGAGTCCTGCTGGGAGGCGCTGGAGCGGGCCGGCTACAACTCGGGGCGGCCGGAAGGGCGGGTGGGGGTGTTCGGCGGCGAGAGCATGAACACCTACCTGATCACCAACCTGCTGTCGCACCTTGAGCTGGTGGCCTCGGCCGACACCCTGCAGGCGTCGCTCGGCAACGACAAGGACCCGCTGACCTCGCGCGTCTCCTACAAGCTCAACCTCAAGGGGCCGAGCATCACCATCCAGAGCGCCTCGTCGACCTCGCTGGTGGCGGTCCACGTGGCCTGCCAGAGCCTCATCAACCGCGACTGCGACATGGCGCTCGCCGGGGGCGTGTCGATCCACCTGCCGGAGCTCTCCGGCTACATGTTCCACGAGGGGGGCACCACCTCCCCCGACGGCCACTGCCGGACCTTCGACGCCCGCGCCAAGGGGTTCGTCAGCGGCCACGGCTGCGGCGTCGTGGTGCTCAAGCGGCTCGCCGACGCCCTGCGCGACGGCGACCACGTGCACGCGGTGATCAAGGGCTCGGCCTGCAACAACGACGGCTCGCTGAAGGTCAGCTACACCGCCCCCAGCGTCGACGGCCAGGTGGAGGTCTACTCGATGGCCTACGCCAACGCCGGGGTGACCCCCGACTCGCTGACCTACGTCGAGTGCCACGGCACGGCGACGCCGATGGGGGACCCGATCGAGATCGCCGCCCTGACCCAGGCCTTCCGCGCCCACACCGACCGCCGGAACTTCTGCGCCATCGGCTCGCTGAAGAGCAACATCGGCCACCTCGACTCGGCGGCCGGCGCCTGCGGCCTGATCAAGACGGTGCTGGCGCTGGAGCACCGGCAGATCCCGCCGAGCCTCCACTTCGAGCGGCCCAACCCGCAGATCGACTTCGCCAACAGCCCGTTCTTCGTCAACGCGGCGCTGCGCGACTGGGAGACGGACGGCGCGCCGCGCCGCGCCGGCGTGACCTCGCTCGGCATGGGCGGCACCAACGCCCACGTGATCGTGGAGGAGGCGCCGCGGCCCGAGCCCTCCGGCCCCTCGCGCCCCTGGAAGCTGCTGCTGCTCTCGGCCCACGCCGAGCCGGCGCTGGAGGTGGCGACCTCGGAGCTGGCGGCCTTCCTCGACCGCCGCCCGCTGCTCGACCTCGCCGACGTGACCTACACGCTGCAGGTTGGCCGGCGGCCGTTCGCCCACCGCCGGGCGCTGCTCTGCCGCGACCTGGAGGACGCCGTGCGCGCGCTCGAGTCGCGCGATCCGGAGCGCCTCCTGACCACCCGCCAGGAGGCGGGGGACCGGCCGGTGGTCTTCCTGTTCACCGGCCAGGGGTCGCAGTACCCGAACATGGGGCGCGGCCTCTACGAGGGGGAGCCGGCCTACCGCGGCGAGGTGGACCGCTGCTGCGACCTGCTGCGCCCCCACCTCGGGCTCGATCTGCGCGAACTGCTCTTCCCGGCGCCGGGGGACGAGGCGGCGGCGGCCGAGCGGCTGCGCCAGACGGCGATCTCGCAGCCGGCGCTGTTCGTCGTCGAGTACGCGCTCGCCACCCTCTGGATGCAGTGGGGGGTGCGGCCGCAGGCGATGCTCGGCCACTCGATCGGCGAGTACGTGGCGGCCTGCCTCGCCGGCGTCTTCTCGCTGCGCGACGCCCTGTCGCTGGTCGCCGCGCGCGGCCGCATGATGCAGCGGCTCCCCGGCGGCTCGATGCTCGCCGTGCCGCTGGCGGAAGCCGAGGTGCTGGCCCTGCTCGAGGAGGAGACGGCGGGTGGCGAGCTGTCGCTCGCCGCGGTCAACCGGCCGTCGCTCTGCGTGGTGGCCGGGCCCACCCCGGCGGTCGAGGCGCTGCGCGAGCGGCTCGCGGCGCGGGGGATCGACGGCCGCCCGCTCCACACCTCGCACGCCTTCCACTCGGCGATGATGGAGCCGATGCTGGCGCCGTTCGCCGAGCGGGTGCGCAAGGTCAAGCTGTCGCCGCCGCGCCTGCCCTACCTGTCGAACGTGACCGGCACCTGGATCCGGCCCGAGGAGGCGACCGATCCCCAGTACTGGGCGGATCACATCCGCCGCGCCGTGCGCTTCGCCGACGGCGCCGCCGAGCTGCTGCGCGAGCCCAACCGGGTGTTCCTCGAGGTCGGCCCCGGCAACGTGCTGACCACCCTGGTGCGCCAGCACCCGGCGCGCAAGCCCGCGCAGGCGGCGCTGCCGTCGCTGCGCCATCCGCGGGAGACCGCGGAGGACTCCGCCTTCCTGCTCGACACCCTCGCCCGCCTCTGGCTGGCCGGCGCCGAGATCGACTGGAGCGGCTATTACGCCCACGAGCGGCGGCGGCGGGTGCCGCTGCCGACCTACCCGTTCCAGCGCCAGCGCTACTGGGTCGAGCCGCGCAAGCCGGAGGGGCGCGGCCGCCGGGAGACGGGGCGGCGGCGCGACCTCGCGGAATGGGCCTACGCCCCGGTCTGGAAGCGGATGCCGCCGATGCCGCCGATGCCCCCGGTGCCGCCGGCGATCACCGCGGCCGGGATCGACGATGCGGCCGGCGCCTGGCTGGTCTTCCTCGACGATTGCGGCGTCGGCGAGGCGGCCGTCCGCCGGCTGGAGGCCGCGGGGCGCGAGGTGATCGCCGTCCGCCCCGGCGACCGCTTCGCCCGCACGGAGGAGCGCTCGTTTACCATCGACGCCTGGAACGCCGCCGGCTACGACCTCCTGCTCGAGGAGCTCGCCGGCCGCGGCGTCCGGCCGGGCACGGTGCTCCACCTTTGGAACGTCACCGCCGAGTCCGGCGGAGGCTCCCTGGAGGAGGCCGACCGCGCCCTGGAGCGGGGGTTCTTCAGCCTGACCTTCCTGGCCCAGGCGCTCGGCAAGCGCAACCTCACCGAACCGGTGCGGGTGCTGGCGGTGTCGAACGGGCTGCAGCGGGTCACCGGCGAGGAGACTCTCCAGCCGCTCAAGGCGGCGCTGCTCGGCCCCTGCCGGGTGATCCCGCGCGAGTACCCGAACATCGCCTGCCGGAGCCTCGACCTGGTCCTGCCCTCGGACCCGGCGGCCGCCGGCGAGCTCCTGAGCGCGCTCGCCGGCCGCGTGCTGGAGGAATTCTCCCTCTTCGCCGCCGCCGCTGACGCCGCCGCGATGGAGGGACCGGAGCCGGTGGCCGCCCTGCGCGGCAGCTTCCGCTGGGTGCAGGAGCTCGAGCCGCTGCCGCTGCCGGCGCTGCCCGCGATGCCGACAATGGACGGCCTGCCGCCGCGCCTGCGCCTGGGGGGCGTCTACCTGATCACCGGCGGCATCGGCGGCCTGGGCCTGGAGGTCGCCGGCATGCTGGCCCGCGCGGCGGCGGCGAAGCTGGTGCTGGTCGGCCGCACGCCGCTGCCGGAGCGCGCGGCCTGGAACGGCTGGCTGGCGGCGCACGGCGAGGAGGACGCCACCTCCCGGCGCCTGCGCAAGCTGCTCGCCGTCGAGGCGCTGGGGGGCGAGGTGATGACCGTCGCCGCCGACGCTGCCGACCTCGCGGCGATGACTGCGGCGCGGGAAGCCGCCGAGGCGCGCTTCGGCGCCGTCCACGGCGTGATCCACGCCGCCGGCCGGCCGGGCGGCGGCATCGTCCAGGTCAAGACCCGGGCGGCGGCCGAGGCCGTGCTGGCGCCCAAGGTGAAGGGGGCGCTGGCGATCGACGAGGTCTTCCGCGGCCGGCCGCTCGACTTCCTGGTCCTCTTCTCGTCGGTGACCGCGGTGCTCGCCCAGCCGGGGCAGGTCGATTACGTGGCGGCGAACGCCTTCCTCGACGCCTTCGCCCAGGAGCGCAACGCCCGCGGGGCCTTCACCCTGTCGATCGGCTGGGACGCCTGGCGGGAGGTCGGCATGGCGGTCGACACCGCGGTGCCGCAAGAGCTGCGGGAATGGCGCGAGCGGGAGCTGAAGTTGGGAATGTCGACGGCGGAGGGCCTGGAGGTGCTCCGCCGGGCCCTGGCCGGCTCCTCGCCCTGGCTGGTGATCTCGACCCTGGACCTCGCTTCCCGCCTGGAACAGAACGGCGCCGCGCGCACCCTCGCCGAACTCGAGGCGGCGGGGGAGACCCGCGAAGCCCACCCCCGGCCGCTGCTCGCCAACGCCTACGTGGCGCCGCGCAGCGACGCCGAGCGGCGGATCGCGGCGGTCTGGCAGGACCTGCTGGGGATCGACCCGGTGGGCGTGCACGACAACTTCTTCGACCTCGGCGGCAACTCGCTGATGGCGATCCGCGTCATCGCGCGGCTGAAGAGCGAGCTGGGCGTGGACGTCTCCGAGGTCAGCATTTTCGAGGGCCCGACCGTGGCGGCCCTCACCCGGCTCCTCGACCCCGAAGAGGAGAGGAGCGAGGGCGAGGCCGAGGCGGAGGAAGGGAGCGGCAGGAGCCGCGGCGAGCGCCGCCGCGCCGCTCGCAACAGCCGGCGCACCGCCGTGGAAGTCGCTTAGGCTGGAGGTCGCTTAGGTGGAGGTTGCTTGAGACCGATGGTGGACGAGCTGGACGAGCTGCAGGACGCGACCGCGATCGTGGGCATGGCCGGGCGCTTCCCGGGCGCGCGCAACCCGGCGGAGCTCTGGCGCAATCTGCGCGCCGGGGTGGAGTCCGTGCGCTTCCTCTCCCGCGAGGAGATGGCGGCGCTCGGCGCGCCCGCGGGAGCGGCGGACGACCCCTCCTGGGTGCCGGCGGTGGCGATGCCGGACGGCATCGACGAGTTCGACGCCCCGTTCTTCGGCGTCAGCCACCGCGAGGCGGAGATCCTCGATCCGCAGCACCGCCTCTTCCTGGAAGCGTGCTGGACGGCGCTGGAGGACGCCGGCTACGCGCCGGATTCCCCGGCGGCGGCCCGGGCGGTGATCTCCGTCTTCGGCGGCGCCACCACCAGCACCTACCTGTTGTTCAACCTGGCGCGCAACCCGCAAGTGGTTGCCGCGGTCGATCCGCTGCAGCTCATCGTCGGCAACGCCGTCGACTCGCTGACCACGCGGGTCTCCTACAAGCTGAACCTCAGGGGGTCGAGCCTGGCGGTGCAGAGCGCCTGCTCGACCTCGCTGGTGGCCGTCCACCTCGCCTGCCAGAGCCTGCTCAACCATGAGTGCGACGTGGCGCTCGCCGGCGGCGTGTCGATCAACGTCGGGCAGCGGGCGGGCTACCGTTTCCAGGAGGACTCGATCCTGGCGCCGGACGGCCACTGCCGCGCCTTCGACGCCGGCGCCAACGGCACGGTCTTCGGCGGCGGCGTGGGCGTCGTGGCGCTCAAGCGCCTGGAGGACGCCCTGGCCGGCCGCGACACCATCCGCGCGGTGATCCGCGGCTCGGCGGTCAACAACGACGGCGGCGCCAAGGTCGGCTACACGGCTCCGTCGGTCAAGGGGCAGGCCGAGGTGGTGGCCGAGGCCCTCGAGGTGGCCAGAGTCGACGCGGCGACGATCGGCTACATCGAGGGGCACGGCACCGGCACCGCCCTGGGCGATCCGATCGAGGTCCAGGCGCTCGCCAAGGCGTTCCGCGACTTCACCCCGCAGCGGGGCTTCGCCGCTCTCGGCACGGTGAAGGCCAACATCGGCCACCTCGACATCGCCTCCGGCATCGCCGGGCTGATCAAGGCCGTGCTGGCGCTGGAGCATGGCGAGATCCCGCCGAGCCCCAATTTCGCGGCGCCGAACCCGCGGATCGACTTCGCGGCGAGCCCGGTCTACGTCAACCGCGAGCTCAAGGCCTGGGAGCGCGGCGCGGCGCCGCGCCGGGCGGGGGTGAGCTCGTTCGGCTTCGGCGGCACCAATGCCCACGTGGTGCTGGAGGAGGCGCCGGCGCTGGCGCCGCGGCCCGCGGAGCCGTCGCGCCAGTTGCTGGCCGTCTCCGCCAAGACCGAGCCCGCCCTGGCGGCGGCCGTCCGCGACCTGGCGGAGCATTTCCGCGCCCACCCGGAGACCGACCTCGGCGATGCCGCCTTCACCCTGCTCAACGGCCGGCAGGCCTTTGCCCACCGCTTGGCGGTGATCTGCGGCGACGCCGCCGACGCCGCGGCCCGCCTCGCCGGGCCCGTGGAGGCGCTCACCGGCACGGATCCGCTGGCCGAGGCCGGCCGCCGCTGGCTCGCCGGCGAGCCCTTCGACGCCGCGGAGCTCTTCGCCGGCCAGAAGCGGCGGCGGATCCCGCTACCCACCTATCCGTTCGAGCGCCACCGGTATTGGATCGACGCCGGGGGAATCGAAGCCGGCGGGATCGACGCCGCTGGAATCGAAGCCGGGGGAATCGAAGCCGGGGGAATCGGCGCGGGAAGGGCTCTCGCCGTGGCCGCGCCGGCCCAGACCCTCCACCCCCGGCCGGTCCTGGCCACCCCCTTCGTGGCGCCCCGCGGCGAGGCCGAGGAGCGGGTGGCCGCGGTCTGGCGCGAGGTGCTGGGGGTCGCCGAGGTGGGGGCGCACGACAGCTTCCTGGAGCTGGGCGGCGACTCGCTCCTGGCGACGCGCCTGATGTCGCGGCTGCGCGAGGAGCTGGGCGTCGACCTGGCCATGGACCGGTTGTTCGAGCAGCCGACGGTGGCCGCCGTGGCCGCGGCGGTGGTCGAGGCCCGCGCCGGCCAGGCGGGGGAGGAGGACCTCGCCCGCCTGCTGGCCGAGATCGGCGACCTGTCGGAGGAGGATCTGGAGCGCGAGCTGGCCGCGGGAGATCCGGGAGAGCCCCATGGCTGATCTCGACGCGCTGAAGAGGCTCTCGCCGAGACAGCGGGACCTGCTGCTGCGCCGGCTGGAGAAGGATGGGCGCGGCGGAGCCCGCCCGGAGGAGGAGCGCATCCCCCGCCAGCCGCGCCGCGCGGATGGCGGCGCCGAGCTCCCGGTCTCCTTCTCCCAGCAGCGGCTCTGGTTCCTCGACCGTCTGGAGCCGGGGAGCCCGCTCTACAACCTTCCCACTGCCTTCGAGGTGACCGGCCGGCTCGACGCCGCGGCCCTGGAGGCGGCCCTGCGCGAGATCGTCCGCCGTCACGAGGCGCTGCGCACGACCTTCGCCGACGGGCCGGAGGGGCCGGTGCAGGTGATCCACCCGGAGGGGGATCTCCCCTTCGCGGTCTCCGATCTCCGTTCGCTGCCCGAGGGGGAGCGGCGGCGGGAGGCCTGGCGGCGGGCGACCGGAGAAGCCCGCCGGCCGTTCGACCTCGCCCGGGGGCCCCTCCTGCGCGCCCTGCTCCTGCGGCTCGGCGAGGAGGAGCACTTGGTGGTGCTCACCCTGCACCACGTGGTCAGCGACGGCTGGTCGATGGGCGTCCTGGTGCGCGAGGTCGCGGCGCTCTATCGGGCGTTCGCGGCCGGCGACCCGTCACCCCTCCCCGGGTTGCCGGTCCAGTACGCGGACTTCGCCGCCTGGCAGCGGGAGTGGCTGCGTGGCGGGGCTCTCGACCGCCAGCTCGCCTTCTGGCGTGAGCGGCTGGCCGGGGCGCCCACGGCGCTGGAGCTGCCCACCGACCGGCCGCGCACGGCGGTGCAGACCTCGCGCGGCGGCCAAGTGCCGGTGCGGCTCGCCCCGGCGCTCGTCCAGGCTCTGCGCGAGACCGCACGGCAGGAGGGGGCCACCCTGTTCATGGTGGTCCTCGCCGCTTTCGAGGTGCTGCTCCATCGCTACGCCAGCCAGGAAGAGCTGCTGGTCGGCTCGCCGATCGCGGGGCGCAACCGGCCGGAGATCGAAGGGCTGATCGGTTTCTTCGTCAACACGCTGGTGATGCGGGGAGACCTCCGCGGCGAGCCGGCGTTCGCCGCCCTGCTCGCCCGGGTGCGCGAGGGGGCGCTCACCGCCTACGCCCACCAGGACCTGCCGTTCGAGCGGCTGATCGAGGAGCTGCACCCGCAGCGCGACCTCAGCCGCCCGCCGCTCTTCCAGGTGATGTTCACGCTCCAGCGGGCGGAGGCCGAGGCGCTCGAGCTGCCGGGGCTGCGGCTGGTCCCCCGCGATCTCGACACGGGAACGGCCAAGTTCGAAGCTCACCCTCCATCTGGCGGAGGGGGCGGAGAGCGTCGCCGGCTGGATCGAGTACAACGCCGACCTCTGGGAGGAGGCGACCGTCCAGCGGATGGTGGAGCAGCTCGCCTCGCTGCTGGAGGCGGTGCCCGCCGGGCTCGGCCGCCCTGCCGCCGACCTGCCGCTGCTGCCTCCGGGGCAGGCGCGGGAGCTGCTCGCCGCGGCCGACGGCGGAGCGGGGGAGCCGCTGGCCGACGATTGCCTCCACCGGCTGTTCGAGCGCCAGGCCCGCGCGACGCCCGACGCGACGGCGCTGGTGAGCGACGAGGAGCGCTGGACCTACCGCGAGCTCGACCGCCACGCCAACCGCCTCGCCCACCATCTGCGGGACCTGGGCGTCGGCCCGGAGGTGATGGTCGCCCTCTGCATGTCGCGGACGCCGCGGCGGATCGCGGCCCTGCTGGCGGTCCTGAAGGCGGGGGGCGCCTACGTCCCGCTCGACCCCGCCTACCCCCGGGAGCGGCTGGCCTTCATGCTGGAGAACAGCGCCGCGCCGCTGCTGCTGACCGAGGCGCCGCTGCTGGCGTCGCTGCCAGAGCGCCGGGACGGCGTCCTCCTCCTCGACGGGGAATGGCCGGGCGGCTCAGCGCAGGAAGAAGCGGGGCCGCCGGACCTGGCGACGGGCGACAACCTCGCCTACGTGATCCACACCTCCGGCTCGACCGGGCTCCCCAAGGGGGTGCTCTCCGCCCACCGCGGGGCCTGCCGGATGGTCGCCGACGCAGTCCGCCTGCTGCGCCTCGAGCCGGGGGGGCGCATCCCTCAGCTCGCATCGCTCAGCTTCGACCCCTCCCTGTTCGAGATCTTCCCGGCGTTCGCCGCCGGGGCGGAGCTGGTCCTCCTGCCTGGCGGCCTGCTGGGGAGCGATCTGGCCGCGGAGCTGCGCCGCCACGGCGTTACCGCGATGGTCTCCACCTCGCCGGTCCTGCTCGAGACCATGATGGGAGACGAGATTCCCTCCCTGCGAGCGGTAGGCTCGGGCGGGGAGGCCATCCCGGCGGACGTCGCGGCGTGGTGGTCCGCCGCCTGCGCGCTCACCAACTGCTACGGCCCGACGGAGACGACGGTCTACTCGACGTCCCTGCTCTGTCCCCCGGGGCGGCGGGAGATCCCCCCCATGGGCCGCCCGATCGAGGGGACCCGCGCCTACGTGCTCGACCGGCGGCTGCGCCTCGCCCCGGTGGCGGTGGCGGGGGAGCTCTGCCTCGGCGGCGAGGGGCTGGCGCGCGGCTACCTGCGCCGGCCGGACCTGACCGCCGAGCGGTTCGTGCCCGATCCCTGGAGCGGCGTGCCCGGGGCGCGCCTCTACCGCACCGGCGACCTCGTACGCTGGCGTGCCGACGGCCGGCTGGACTTCATCGGCCGCAACGACGCGCAGGTGAAGATCCGCGGCTTCCGCATCGAGATCGGCGAGGTCGAGGCGGCGCTCGGCCGCCATCCCGCGGTCGAGCGGGCGGTGGTGATGGCGCGGGAGGACGTGCCGGGGATCCGCCGGCTGGTGGCCTACGTCGTGCCGATGACCGGCGAGCGGCCCACCGGCTCCGGGCTGCGCGCCTCTCTCCAGGGAGACCCTGCCGGAGTTCATGGTCCCGTCGGCCATCGTGGTGCTCGACGCCCTGCCGCTCACCGCCAACCGCAAGGTCGATTTCAAGGCCCTGCCGGCGCCGGAGGGGGCGGCAGGGCCGGCCGACTTCGTCGTGCCGCGCACCGAGGTCGAGCGCAAGATCGCCGGGATCTGGCGCGAGGTGCTGCGGGTCGAGCGGGTGGGGGCGAGCGACAACTTCTTCGACCTCGGCGGCCACTCGCTGCTGATGGCCCGCGTGCACGCGCGGCTGCGGGAGGAGCTCGACGGCTTCGCTCTCGGGCTGGTCGACCTGTTCAAGTACCCGACGGTGGGCGCTCTCGCCGCCCACCTGAGCCCCGGCGGGGAGGAGGTCCAGGCCTCCCGAGCGGGGGTCGCGCGCGCCCTCTCCCGGCGGAGCGCCGCCGGCCGGGGGGAGAGCGGAATCGCGATCGTCGGCATGGCGTGCCGCTTCCCCGGCGCCGACTCGATCGAGCGGTTCTGGGAGAACCTCGCCGGCGGCGTCGAATCGATCGCCTTCTTCACCGACGAGCAGCTCCGCGGCGCCGGCGTCTCCGCGGCCGAGCTCGCCGACCCGCGCTACGTCAGGGCGCGGGGAGTCGTGTCCGATCCCGCGGAGTTCGACGCCGGGTTCTTCGGCTACAGCCCGCGCGAGGCGGAGATCATGGATCCGCAGCAGCGCGTCTTCCTCGAGTGCGCCTGGGAGGCGTTCGAGGACGCCGGCCTCGATCCGGCGCGGATCTCCGGCGACGTCGCCGTGTTCGCCGGGGTGGGGATGAACACTTACGCGTTCAACCTGCTGCCCGACCCGGAGATCCTCGACTCGGTCGGGAGCTTCCAGATCTCGATCGCCAACGACAAGGACTTCCTCGCCTCGCGGGTCTCCTACAAGCTGGGCCTGCGGGGGCCGAGCCTGACGGTGCAGACGGCCTGCTCGACCTCGCTGGTCGCCACCCATCTCGCCTGCCAGAGCCTGCTCGCCGGCGAGTGCGACGCGGCGCTCGCCGGCGGCGTCTCGATTCGCCTGCCGCAGGAGGCGGGCTACCGCCATCACGAGGGGGCGGTGTTCGCGCCCGACGGCCACTGCCGCGCCTTCGACGTCCGGGCCGGCGGCTTCGTCGGCGGCAACGGCGCCGGCGCCGTGCTGCTCAAGCGCCTGGAGGATGCCCTGCGCGACGGCGATCCGATCCGCGCCGTGATCCGCGGCTCGGCGGTCAACAACGACGGCGCGGTGAAGGTCGGCTACACGGCGCCCAGCGTTGACGGCCAGGCCCAGGTCATCGCCCAAGCGCTCGCGGTGGCGGGGGTGCCGCCCGGCACGGTCGGCTACGTCGAGGCCCACGGCACCGGCACCGACCTCGGCGACCCGATCGAGATCGCGGCGCTGGCCCAGGCGTTCGGCCCGGGCGCCGGGCCGGAGAGCTGCGCGATCGGCTCGGTGAAGACCAACATCGGCCACCTCGACAGCGCGGCGGGCGTCGCCGGCCTGATCAAGGCGGCGCTGGCTCTCGAGCACGGGCAGATCCCGCCGAGCCTCCATTTCGAGACGCCCAATCCCAAGCTCGAGCTCGAACGGACGCCGTTCCGCGTCAACGACCGGCTGGCCGCCTGGCCCGCGGGCGCGCAGCCGCGGCGCGCCGGCGTCAGCTCGATGGGGATCGGCGGCACCAACGCCCACGTCGTGCTCGAGGAGGCGCCGGCGCGCGAGGCGCCCGCCGCGCCGGCGCGGCCCTGGCAACTGCTGCCGCTCTCGGCGCGCGGCGAGGCCGCGCTCGCGGCGGCGGCGGACCGTCTCGCCGGTCACCTCCGGCGCCATCCGGACCTCGACCTGGCGGACGCGGCGTACACCCTGCAGACCGGGCGCCGGCGGTTCGATCACCGCGCCTTCGTCCTCGCCCGCACCGCCGGGGAGGCGGCCGCCGCCCTGGAGTCGCGCGACCCCGAGCGCTTCGCCACGGGTACGGGCGAGAGCGGCTCGGTCGTCTTCCTGTTCAGCGGCCAGGGCTCGCAGCATCCGGACATGGCGGCCGGGCTCTACGGCTCGGAGCGCGTCTTCCGCGAAGCCGTGGACCTCGCCTGCGCCCACTTGGCCCCCCGGCTGGGGCTCGACCTGCGGACGCTGCTCTTCCCGCCGGCGGCGGAGGCCGGCGCCGCGGCGGCGCGGCTGGAGCGCACCGAGATCACCCAGCCGGCGCTGTTCGTCGTCGAGCACGCGCTCGCCCGGCTCTGGATGTCGTGGGGGGTGCGCCCGCAGGCGATGATCGGCCACTCGATCGGCGAGTACGTCGCCGCCTGCCTGGCCGGCGTCTTCTCGCTGGAGGACGCGCTGGACCTGGTCGCCGAGCGCGGGCGCCGGATGGGGGAGATGGAGCCCGGCGGGATGCTCGCCGTCTCGCTCCCCGAGGCCGGGATCCTGCCGCTCCTCGGCGCGGACCTCTACCTCGCCGCCGTGAACGCGCCGGGACGCACCGTGGTCTCCGGCCCGGACGCGGCGGTGGAGCGGCTGGCCGCGCTCCTGGCGGACCGCGGCGTCCGCCACCGCCGGCTGCGCACCTCCCACGCCTTCCATTCGGCGATGATGGAGCCGGCGGTCGAGCCGTTCACCGCGGCGCTGCGGCGGGTGCGCCTGCGGCCGCCGTCGATCCCCTTCCTGTCGAACGTCACCGGCACCTGGATCACGCCCGGGGAGGCGACCGATCCGGAGTACTGGGCGCGCCATCTGCGCGCCGCCGTACGCTTCTCGGAGGGGATCGGCGAGCTCCTGCGCGAGCCCGGCCGCCTGTTCCTGGAGGTCGGGCCGGGCAACGCGCTGACCACCCTGGTGCGCGAGCGGGAGGGCTCTCCGGCGGCCTTCGCCTCGCTGCCGCACCCGAACGACCGGCGGCCCGACCTGGCGTTCGCGCTGACGGCGCTCGGCCGCCTCTGGCTCGCCGGAGCCGACGTCGACTGGGAGGCGTTCCACGCCGGCGAGCGCCGGCGCCGCTCTCCCTTGCCGACCTATCCGTTCGAGCGCCAGCGGTATTGGATCGGAGGGACCGGAGGGATCGGGAGCGGCGGCGCGCCCGGACGGGAGTCGCGCCGCCCCGACCTCGCGAAGCGGCCCGATCCGGCCGACTGGCTCTACGTCCCCTCCTGGAAGCGCGCCGTGCCGCCCGCGGCCCCTGCGGCGATCGATCCGGCCGGGTGCTGGCTGGTCTTCGACGCCGCGGGTTTCGCCGAGCGGCTCCGCCGGGCGGGGCGCGACGTGGTGACGATCGAGCCCGGAGAGGACTGCGCCGCCCTGATCGCCGGCCTGCGCGCCGAGGGGCGGTACCCCCGCCGCGTCGTGCACCTGTGGAATCTGGAGGGGGAGGGGTTCGAAGCGGCCCAGGAGCGCGGCTTCCGGAGCCTCGTCCGTCTCGCCCAGGCGCTGGGTGGGAGCTCCGAGCCGGTGGACCTCTGCGTCGTCGCGGCCGGCCTTTTCGACGTCACCGGCCGCGAGGAGCTGCGCCCCGAGCGGGCGACCCTGCTGGGACCGGCGCGGGTGATCCCGTGGGAGCTGCCGCACCTCTCCTGCCGGGTGATCGACGTGGAGCCGCCGTTCGATCCCGACCGGCTCCTGCGGGAGATCGACGCCGGGACCACGGACGTCCGCGCGGTCGCCCTGCGCGGCCCGCGCCGCTGGGTGCCCGACTGGGAGCGGGTCCGCCTGGACGGCGGGGCGGTGGTGCCGCCGCGGCTCCGCCAGGACGGCGCCTATCTCGTCACCGGCGGCCTCGGGGGCGTCGGCTCCGAGATCGCGAAGTCGCTGGCGGCGGCGGTGCTGGCGGCCGGCGGCAGGGCGCGGCTGGCGCTGCTGGGGCGGACTCGGCTGCCCCCCCGCGAGGAGTGGGCGGCGGAAAGGGACCGCGAGGACTCCGGGACCGCCATGAAGATCGGGCGCGTCCTGGCGCTGGAGGAGATGGGGGCGGAGGTGCTCACCCTGACGGCTGACGTGACCGACCGCGCTGCCCTGGAAGGCGCGATCGGCGAGGTCCGGCGGCGCTTCGGGGCCCTCCATGGCGTGGTGCACGCGGCGGGGGTGCCCGGCGGCGGCCTGATCCAGCGCAAGACGGCGGAGGAGTCGGAGCGGGAGCTGGCTCCCCGTGTCCATGGCGCCCTGAATCTCGAGGATCTGCTGCGCGGCGAGCCCCTCGATTTCCTCGCTCTCGCCGGGTCTCTCGGCGCCCTCTTCGGTGAGCCGGGACAGGTGGATCTCTGCGCCGCCGGCGCCTTCCTCGACGCCTTCGCCCAGAGCCGCTCCCGCCGGCCCGGCACGTTCGTGGTGGCGATCGACTGGGACACCTGGCGCGAGGTGGGAATGGCGGCGGACCTCCGGGGGTTGCCAGAGGAGCTGCGCCGGGCGCGCGAGCAGGCGCTGGCCACCGGCATCGCTCCGGCCGAGGGGCGCGAGGTCTTCGCGCGCATCCTCGAGAAGGCGGAGTTGCCGCAGGTCGTGGTGTCGACCCGGGACCTCGGGGCGGTCGGCGAGCATCTGCGGACCCTGGCGCGGGGGGACGGCGCGGTACCGGCGCGCGCCTCCTACGCGCGCCCCGACCTGCGCAGCGCCTACGCGCCCCCGGGCAGCGAGACCGAGGAGGCCCTCGCCACCATCTGGCAGGAGCTGCTGGGGATCGAGCGCGTGGGGGTGAACGACAACTTCTTCGACCTCGGCGGCCACTCGCTGCTGGCCACCCAGGTCATCTCCCGCGTGCGGGAGGCGCTGCACGCCGAAATCTCTCTCGAAGACCTCTTCACGGCGCCGACCGTGAGCGGCCTGGCCGGGCGTGTGGCGAGCCTGGCGAAGCCCGTCGAGAGCGAGGATCTGGAAGCGCTGCTGCGGGAGATCGAAGGCCTGTCCGCGGACGAGGCGGCGGAGCTGTACGCAGAGGAATCGAATGAGCGTGTCTGACCAGGATCTCAAGCTGCGGCTCGCCGCCCTCACCCCAGAGCAGCGCAGGCTGCTCGAGCTGCGCATGCAGCGGCAGGCGAAGGCCGACCCCGCGCGGCCCCGCCCGCTGCCGCGGGCGGCGGGAGCGAACGCCTTTCCGCTCTCCTTCGCCCAGCAGCGGCTCTGGCTGCTCGAACGGATGGGCCTCGGCGGGGCGGCCTATAACGTGTTCCAGGCCGTCCGTCTCACCGGGCCGCTCGACGTCGAGGTCCTGGGCCGATGCTTCGCGGAGATCGCGCGCCGCCAGGAGTCGCTGCGCACCCGCTTCGAGGCGGCGGAGCGCGGACCGGTGCAGGTCGTTGAGCCGCCGCGGCCTCGGCCGCCTGAGATCCGGCGGGTGGATCTGACCTCCCTGCCGGAGCCGGAGCGCGAGCCGGAGGCCCTCCGCCGGGCGTTTGACGAGATCCGGGTCCCGTTCGACCTCGGGCGCGACGAGCTGATGCGGCTGAGCCTCTACCGGACCGGCGAGGAAGGGCACGTGCTGCTCGTCGTGCTGCACCACATCGTCTCCGACGGCTGGTCCATGGGCGTGCTTCTCGGCGAGATCACCGCGCTCTACCAGGCGTTCTCGGCCGGCCATCCCTCGCCCCTGCCCGAGCTTCCCCTGCAGTACGCGGACTTCGCGGTCTGGCAGCGCGAAGGATTCAGCGGCGACGTGCTGGCCGGGCAGCTCGGCTACTGGCGGCAGCGGCTGACCGGCGCGCCGGCGCTGCTGGAGCTGCCGACCGACCGGCCGCGGCCGGCGATCCAGACCCTGCGCGGCGCCCGCCACGGGCAGCGCCTGCCCGCCGACCTCACGCGCGAGCTCGGCGCCCTGAGCCGCCGCGAGGGGCTGACCCTGTTCATGACCCTGCTCGCCGTCATGGAGGTCCTGCTCCACCGCTATACGGGCTCGACCGACCTCGTCGTCGGCACGCCGATCGCCAACCGGCAGCGCACCGAAATCGAGAAGCTGATCGGCTTCTTCGTCAACACGCTCGTGCTGCGCACCGACCTGCGGCGGGATCCCCCCTTCCAGGAGCTCGGCCGCCGGGTGCGCGAGGTCGCGCTGGGCGCCTTCAACCACCAGGACCTGCCGTTCGAGAAGCTCGTCGAGGAGCTGCGGCCCGAGCGCTCCCGCAGCCATTCGCCGCTGTTCCAGGTGCTGTTCAACCTGCTGAACGCCCCGATGCCGCAGGTGAGACTGGCCGGCCTGACCCTCACCCCGGTCGAAGTCGAAGAGGATGCCTCCAAGGTCGACTTCACCCTCAGCGTCCAGGAGGTGGGGGAGGGCTTGAGCGTCCGCTGGCTCTACAACACCGACCTGTTCGACGCCGCGACGGTGGCGCGGATGGGCGGGCATTTCGAACGCCTGCTGCGAGGGATCGTCGAGGACCCGGAGCGGCGTCTGTCGGAGCTGCCGCTGCTGACTGTGGCCGAGGAGCTCCAGCTCGTGGAGTGGAACGGGACGGCGGCGGCCTACCCGACGGAGGTCTGCCTGCACGAGCTGATCGAGGAGCGGGTGGACCGCGCGCCGGACCGGGTCGCGGTGAGCTTCGAGGCAGAGGAGCTGACCTTCGGCGAGCTCGACTCGGCGGCCAACCACCTGGCGCGCCGGCTGCGCGGGCTGGGGGTGGGGCCGGAAGTGCCGGTGGGGGTCTTCGCCGAGCGTTCGCCGGAGATGGTGATTGCATTGTTGGCGGTGCTCAAGGCGGGGGGCGCCTACCTGCCGCTCGATCCGGACTATCCGGCGGACCGCCTGGCCTTCATGCTGGCCGACTCCAGGGTGCCGGTGGTGCTGGCGCACGAGCGCCTGCTGCCACGATTGCCGGAGCACGAAGCGCGGGTGCTACGGCTCGACGGCGTCGGGGCGGAGCGGGGCGAGCGGCTGGCGAGCGGGGCGCGAGCCTCGAACCTGGCCTACCTCATCTACACCTCGGGCTCGACGGGTCGTCCGAAGGGGACGATGAACGCCCATCGGGGGATCGTCAACCGCCTGCTGTGGATGCAGGAGCAGTACGGGCTGGCGGCGGACGACCGGGTGTTGCAGAAGACACCGTTCAGCTTCGACGTTTCGGTATGGGAGTTTTTCTGGCCGCTGCTGACCGGAGCGCGCCTGGTGATCGCCCGCCCGGGAGGTCACCAGGACGCCTCCTACCTGGCGCGGACGATCGCAGAGAAGGGGATCACGACGCTGCACTTCGTGCCCTCGATGCTGCAGGTGTTTCTCGAGGCTCCCGGGGTAGAGGCGTGCGGCTCGCTGCGGCGTGTGGTGTGCAGCGGCGAGGCTCTGCCGCCGGATCTGGAGCGGCGGTTCTTCGCCCGGCTGCCGGAGGTCGGGCTGCACAACCTGTACGGTCCGACGGAGGCGGCGGTGGACGTGACGTGGTGGGCGTGCGAGCGGGAAGGCCGGCGCGGCGTGGTGCCGATCGGCTATCCGGTGGCGAACACGCAGATCCACCTGCTCGACGCGGCGGGCAACGCGGTGCCGGTGGGCGTGCCCGGGGAGCTGCTGATCGGCGGCGTGCAGGTGTGCCGCGGGTATCTGGCGCGGCCGGATCTGACCGCGGAGAGGTTCGTGCCGGACCCGTTCGCGGCCGAGCCGGGAGGCCGGCTCTACCGGACGGGGGATCTGGCGCGCCGTCTGCCGGACGGGGCGGTCGACTTCCTGGGCCGCATCGACCATCAGGTGAAGGTGCGCGGGCTGCGCATCGAGCTGGGAGAGATCGAGTCGGCGCTGGCGGAGCATCCGGCGGTGCGCGAGGCGGTGGTGACGGCGCGCTCGGACGGCGCGGCGGTCGGCGCGGTCAACCTGGTGGCCTACGTCACGCTGCGGCAGGGGCTGCCGCAGGAGGAGATGGAGGCGCCGTCGCTGGCGGAGTTGCGCCGCCACCTGGCGAGGAGCCTGCCGGAGTACATGCTGCCCTCGGCGCTGGTGGCTCTGGACGCCATGCCGCTGACGGCTTCGGGCAAGGTGGACCGCAAGGCGCTGCCGGCGCCGGACCGGGTGGCGGGGGAACGCCAGAGCGTGGCGCCGCGGACGGAGCTGGAGCGCTTCCTGGCGGACCTGTGGAGCGAGGTGCTGGGGAGCGTCGAAGCCGGTTCGCTGGGGACCGGGGACAACTTCTTCCAGGTCGGCGGCAACTCGATCACCGGCGCGATCTTCATCAACCGCCTCCAGCAGGAGCTGGGCGAGATCGTCCACGTGGTGACGATCTTCGACGCGCCGACCATCGCGCAGCTCGCGGCCCTGCTCGCCCGGGAGTATCCGTCGGCGGTCGAGCGGCTGTGGGGCCGCGAGTCGCTGGGCGAGAGCGCGGTGGACCAGGCTGCGGCGAGCCGGGTGGGGGAGGAGGAGCTGGCGGCGGTCCGTGGCCTGATCCGCGCGCTGCCGGCGGGCGCTACGGAGGAGCCGAAGAACCCTCCGGCGGTCTTCGTGCTGTCGCCGCCGCGCTCGGGCTCGACGCTGCTGCGGGTGATGCTGGGGGGCAACCCGCGGCTGTTCGCGCCGCCGGAGCTGGAGCTGCTCAACTTCAACACGCTCGCCGAGCGGCGGGAGGGGTTCCCGGGGCGCGACGCCTTCCGCCTGGAAGGGGCGTTGCGGGCGGTGATGGAGGCCCGCGAGGCGACGGCAGAGGAGGCCACCGCTCTGATCGAGGGCTACGAGCGGGAGGGGATGAGCACCCAGGAGCTCTATCGCCGTCTGCAGGAGTGGATTGGCGACCGGCTGCTGGTCGACAAAACCCCGACCTACGCCTGGGACTTGAGCGCGCTACGGCGGGCCGAGGAGGTCTTCGAGTCGCCGCTCTACATCCATCTCGCGCGGCACCCCTACGGCATGATCCGCTCCTTCGAGGAGGCGCGGATCGACCAGATCTTCTTCCACCAGGACCATCCGTTCAGTCGCCGCCAACTGGCCGAGGCGCTGTGGACGCTGGCGCACCGCAACGTCGAGGAGTTCCTGGCGGGGGTGCCCGAGGAGCGGCAGCGCACGGTGCGCTTCGAGGACCTGCTGCGCGATCCGGAAGGGGAGCTGCGGGCACTCTGCACCTTCCTGAAGGTCGACTACCACCCGGACATGGCCGAGCCGTACAAGGAGACGCCGGCGCGGATGACCGACGGTCTGCACGCCGAGTCACGGATGCTGGGAGACGTGAAGTTCCTCCAGCACCAGGGAGTCGACGCGGAAGTGGCGGAGCGTTGGAGGGAGGAGAACGGCGAGGACTTCCTGGGTGAGGCGACCCGGGAGCTCGCCGGGCGTCTCGGCTACGAGATGAAGCCGGCGCGAGCCTGGTCGCCGATCGAGGCGCGCGGGATCGAACCGGGGCGTCCGCTGCCGCTCTCCTTCGCCCAGGAGCGGCTCTGGTTCCTCGACCAGCTCGATCCGGGCCGGTCGACCTACAACATACCGAACGCCCTGCGCCTCACTGGCCGGCTCGACGCGGACCGTCTCGCCCGCACGCTGAGGGAGGTGGTGCGCCGGCACGCGGTGCTGCGCACCACCTTCGGTCCGGTGGAAGGGCAGCCGTCGCAGATCGTCTCCGCCGGCGAGGACTTCACCTTCGCCCGGCTCGATCTGTCCGGCCTGCCGGTGGGCCCGCGGCGGGCCGAGGCCGAACGGCGGATCGCCCGGGAGGTGGACCGTCCCTTCGATCTGTCGCGCGGTCCTCTGCTGCGCGCCCTGCTGCTGCGACTGGAGGCGGAGGAGCATGTCGTGGTGCTGACGATGCACCACATCGTCTCCGACGGCTGGTCGATGGGCGTGCTGATCCGGGAGGTGGCAGCGCTCTACGCGGGGCGTCCCCTGCCGGAGCCGCCGATCCAGTACGCGGACTTCGCCCGCTGGCAGCGGGAGTGGTTGAGCGGCGAGGTCCTGGAGGCGGAGATCGCCTACTGGCGGCAGCGCCTGGCGGGAGTCGCTCTCCTCGAGCTGCCGACAGACCGGCCGCGCCCGCCGGCGCAGACCTCCCGCGGGTCCAGCCATCCGTTCTCTTTCCCGCGGGAGCTGCTGGACGAGCTGGTCGCCGCCGGCCGGCGCGAAGGCGCGACGCTGTTCATGATGGGCCTGGCGGCCTTCGTGACTCTCCTCGCACGCTACGCGGGCCAGGACGACGTCGCCGTGGGTACGCCGAGCGCCAATCGCAATCGGGCGGAGATCGAGGGGCTGATCGGCCTTTTCGTCAACACCCTCGTGGTGCGGACCGATGCCGGCGGCGATCCCCCGTTCCGCGAGCTGCTGGCGCGCGTGCGGGAGAAGCTCGGTGGGCGCGTTCGCCCACCAGGACCTGCCGTTCGAAAAGGTGGTCGAGGAGCTGCGCCCGGAGCGCGACCTGTCGCGTTCGCCGTTGTTCCAGGTGATGTTCAGCCTGCAGAACGCGGTCGACCAGGCGCTGGAGCTGCCGGGGCTGCGCCTCGCGCCGCAGCCGTTCCCGGTCACCGCGGCGAAGTTCGAGCTGACGCTGTCGCTGTTCGAGGAGCCGGGGGGAAGGCTGCTCGGCTCGCTGGAACACAATACCGACCTGTTCGACGCCGCCACGGCGGCGCGGATGGCGGGCCATTTCGGGCAGCTCCTGCGAGGGCTCCCGGGTCGTCCGGAGAGCCGCCTCTCGGAGCTGCCGCTGCTGACGGACGCGGAGCGCGAGGAGCTGCTGAGAGGCTGGAACGACACGGCGGTCTCCTGGCCGCGCGAGACGCTGATCCACGAGCTGTTCGAGCGTCAGGCCGCGGCGCAACCCGAGGCCTGGGCGGTGGGCTTCGGCGCGGAGCGGCTGAGCTACGGGGAACTCGCGGCGCAGTCGAACCGCCTCGCCCGTCACCTGCGCCGGCTTGGGGTCGGGCCGGAGGTCCTGGTAGGTCTTTGCGTCGAACGCTCGGCGGCGATGGTGGTGGCGCTGCTGGGCATCCTCAAGGCGGGCGGGGCCTACGTGCCGCTCGATCCGTCCCATCCCGCGGAGCGCCTGGGGCTGATCCTGGAGGATAGCGGGGTCCCGCTGCTGCTGACCGAGGGACCTCTGCTCAGTGCCTTGCCGGCGCACGCGGCGCGGGTGCTCCGCCTCGACGATCCCGCGATCGCCCAGCAGAGCGCCACGCCTCTGGAGCGGATTCTCGACGCCGAGGCTCTCGCCTACGTGCTCTACACCTCCGGCTCGACGGGCAAGCCCAAGGGCGTGGGCCTGCCGCACCGCGCGGTGGTGAACTTCCTGCGCGCGATGGCCGCGCGGCCGGGATTGCGCGAGACCGACGTGGTGCCGGCGCTGACCACGCTGTCGTTCGACATCGCGGGGCTGGAGATCTATCTGCCGCTCGCGGTGGGAGCGCGGGTCGAGGTGCTCGGCCGCGAGGAGGCCGCGGACGGCGGGCGTCTGGCGGCACGTCTCACCGAGATCGGCGCCACGGTGGCGCAGGCCACGCCGGCGACCTGGAGATTGCTGATCGACGCGGGCTGGCAGGGGATCCCGGGGCTGAAGGTGCTGTGCGGCGGCGAGGCGCTGCCGCGGGATCTGGCCGAAGCGCTGCTGGCGCGGGGCGCCGGGCTGTGGAACGTCTACGGACCGACCGAGACCGCGATCTGGTCGGCGGCGGGCGAGGTCGCCTCGGGTGAAGGCCCGGTGCTGCTGGGCCACCCGATCGCCAACACCGACTTCCACGTGGTGGACCGGAGCTTCGGGCTGGTGCCGGTGGGAGTGGCCGGAGAGCTGCTGATCGGCGGAGAGGGGCTCTCCCGCGGTTATCTCCACCGGACGGAGCTGACGGCGGAGAAGTTCTTGCCGCATCCGTTCGGTTCCGCAGGTGCGCGGCTCTACCGGACGGGAGACCTGGTGCGCTGGCGGCCGTCGGGGGAGCTGGAGTTCCTGGGGCGGATCGACACCCAGGTGAAGGTGCGGGGCTTCCGCATCGAGCTGGGGGAGATCGAGGCGGCACTCGGCCGGCATCCGTCGGTGCGGCAGACGGTGGTGGTGGTCCGTGAGGACGGTGGCGACAAACGCCTGGTGGGTTACCTGGTGGCGGACGCGCCGCTGCTGGCAGGCGAGCTGCGGGAGTCCCTGCGACGGAGCCTGCCGGAGTACATGATCCCGTCCGCGTTCGTGACCCTGGAGTCGCTGCCGCTGACGCCGAGCGGCAAGGTGGACCGCAGGGCACTGCCGCCTCCCGAAGGGGAGCGTGCGGAGAAGGGCTACGTGGCCCCGGGGGGGCCGGTCGAGGAGCTGCTGGCCGGCATCTGGGCGGAGGTGCTGCGGATCGATCGGGTCGGCGTCCGGGACGACTTCTTCGCGCTCGGCGGCCATTCTCTGCTGGCGACCCAGGTCGTCTCGCGCGTGCGGACGGCCCTGGGGGTGGAGCTGCCGCTGCAGCGGTTATTCGAAGCGCCGACGGTCGCCGGTCTCGCCTCCGCCGTCGAGGCGGCACGGCGCGGGCCGGAGAGCGCACGCGTGCCGCCGCTCGTGCCGGTGCCACGGAACGGCGAGCTGCCGCTCTCCTTCGCGCAGGAGCGCATGTGGTTCCTCCACCAGCTCGAGCCGGGCTCTTCGGCCTACAACCTGGCGAGCGGGGTCCGGCTGGAGGGGGATCTCGACGTGCCGGTACTGGCGCGCTGCTTCACCGAGCTGGCGCGGCGGCACGAGACGCTGCGGACCGCCTTCGTGGAGGTGGCCGGCCGGCCGGTGCAGGTGATCCATCTTCCGGCGGAGATCGAGTTGCTGGTGATCGACGTGAGCGGGGAAGGAGAGGAAGGGGTGAGGAGCCGCGTCCTCGCCGAAAGCGCGCGCCCGTTCGACCTCGCGGGAGGACCCCTGCTGCGCGTGACACTCCTGAAGACGGCCGAGCGCGAGCACACGTTGCTCTTGGTGATGCACCACATCGCCTCGGACGGCTGGTCGATGGCGCTGCTGGTGGGAGAGCTGGCCGAGTTGTATGCGGCGTTCGCCGCCGGCCGGCCTTCGCCACTGCCGGAGCTGCCGGTGCAGTACGCGGACTTCGCCGTCTGGCAGCGCGAGTGGCTGTCGGGCGCTGAGCTCTCGCGTCAGATGGAGCACTGGAAACGGCAGCTCGCCGGCGCTCCGCCGTTGCTGGAGCTGCCGACGGACCGTCCGCGCCCGGCGGCACAGAGCTTCCGCGGCGGGCGTCAGCGCCTGAACCTGCCCACGGAGCTGGTGAGCTCGACTGGAGACCTTCGGCCGGCGCGAGGGGCTGACGCCCTTCATGGTGCTGATGGCGGCGTTCCAGGTCCTGCTGGGCCGCTACACCTCCCAGGAGGATGTGGTGGTGGGCACGCCGATCGCGAACCGTACCCGGACGGAGACCGAGCGGCTGATCGGCTTCTTCGCCAACACGCTGGTCTTCCGTACCGGGCTGGCGGACGATCCCCCGTTCGCGGAGCTGGCCAGGCGCGTGCGCGGCTCGGCGCTGGCGGCCTACGATCACCAGGACCTGCCGTTCGAGAAGCTGGTCGATGAGCTGGCTCCGGAGCGTCACCTCAGCTATCCGCCGGTGTTCCAGGTGATGTTCATCCTGCAGAACGCTCCGGCGCCGGAAGTGGATTTGGCGGGCCTGCGGATGCTGCCGCTGGAGGCCGACCGCGGCCAGTCGCCGTTCGACCTGACGCTGATGCTGGTTGACGCGGGGGAGAGCTGGACCGGCTGGCTGGAGTATGTGGCGGACCTGTTCGACGCCGCGACGGTGGCGCGCTGGGCGGGCCACCTGGAGTTGCTGTTGCGGGGGATCGCGGCAGACCCGGAGCGGCGGCTCTCGGAGCTGCCGCTGCTGAGCGAGGCGGAGCGTGGAGAGCTGCTGGTGGGCTGGAACGACACGGCAGTCTCCTGGCCGCGCGAGACGCTGATCCACGAGCTGTTCGAGCGCCAAGCCGCGGCGCAACCGGAGGCCTGGGCGGTGGGCTTCGGCGCAGCCCGTCTGAGCTACGGCGAGCTGGAAGCGCGGTCGAACCGTCTGGCCCGCCATCTGCGCCGGCTTGGAGTCGGGCCGGAGGTCCTGGTAGGTCTTTGCGTCGAACGCTCGGCGGCGATGGTGGTGGCGCTGCTGGGCATCCTCAAGGCGGGCGGGGCCTACGTGCCGCTCGATCCGTCCCATCCCGCGGAGCGCCTGGGGCTGATCCTGGAGGACAGCGGGGTCCCGCTGCTGCTGACCGAGGAGCCTCTGCTCGGCGTCCTGTCGGCGCACGCGGCGCGGGTGCTCCGCCTCGACGATCCCGCGATCGCCCAGCAGAGCGCCATGCCTTTGGAACGGATTCTCGACGCCGAGGCTCTCGCCTACGTCCTCTACACCTCCGGCTCGACGGGCAAGCCCAAGGGTGTGGGCCTGCCGCACCGCGCGGTGGTGAACTTCCTGCGCGCCATGGCCGCGCGGCCGGGACTGCGCGAGACCGACGTGGTGCCGGCGCTGACCACGCTGTCGTTCGACATCGCGGGGCTGGAGATCTATCTGCCGCTCGCGGTGGGAGCGCGGGTCGAGGTGCTCGGCCGCGAGGAGGCCGCGGACGGCGGGCGTCTGGCGGCACGTCTCACCGAGATGGGCGCCACGGTGGCGCAGGCCACGCCGGCGACCTGGAGATTGCTGATCGACGCGGGCTGGCAGGGGATCCCGGGGCTGAAGGTGCTGTGCGGCGGCGAGGCGCTGCCGCGGGATCTGGCCGAAGCGCTGCTGGCGCGGGGCGCCGGGCTGTGGAACGTCTACGGACCGACCGAGACCGCGATCTGGTCGGCGGCGGGCGAGGTCGCTTCCGGCGAAGGCCCGGTGCTGCTGGGCCGCCCGATCGCCAACACCGACTTCATCGTCGTGGACCAAAGCTTCAGTCCGGTGCCGGTGGGGATCGCCGGCGAGCTGCTAATCGGCGGCGAAGGGCTCTCCCGCGGCTATCTCCACCGGACGGAGTTGACGGCGGAGAAGTTCTTGCCGTATCCGTTCGGCGTTGCGGGTGCGCGGGTCTACCGGACGGGAGACCTGGTGCGCTGGCGGCCATCAGGGGAGCTGGAGTTCCTGGGGCGGATCGATACCCAGGTGAAGGTGCGGGGCTTCCGCATCGAGCTGGGGGAGATCGAGGCGGCGCTCGGCCGGCATCCGAAGGTGGGGCAGGCGGTGGTGGTGGTCCGCGAAGACGGTGGCGACAAGCGCCTGGTGGGTTATCTCGTCGCCGAGGCGGCTCTGGCGGTGAGCGAGCTGCGGGACTTCCTGCGCCAGAGCCTGCCGGAGTACATGATCCCGTCGATCTTCATGACCCTGGAGTCGCTGCCTCTGACGCCGAGCGGCAAGGTGGACCGCAAGGCTCTGCCGGCTCCGGAGGCAAGCGTGAAGGGAGATGCCTACATGGCTCCGCGAGGTCCGGTCGAGGAGCTGCTGGCCGGGATCTGGGCGGAGGTGCTGCGGATCGAGCGCGTGGGGGCACGAGACAACTTCTTCGCGCTCGGCGGCCACTCCCTGCTGGCGACCCAGGTCGTCTCGCGGGTGCGGACAGCCCTGGGAATCGAGCTGCCGCTGCAACGGCTGTTCGAAGCACCGACGGTCGCCGGTCTTGCCTTCGCTGTCGAGGCGGCACGGCGCGGGCCGGAGAGCGCGCGCGTGCCGCCGCTCGTGCCGGTTCCACGGAACGGCGAGCTGCCGCTCTCCTTCGCGCAGGAGCGCATGTGGTTCCTACAGCAGCTCGAGCCGGGCTCTTCGGCCTACAACCTGGCGAGCGGGATACGGCTGGAGGGGGATCTCGACGTGCCGGTGCTGGCGCGCTGCTTCACCGAGCTGGCGCAGCGGCACGAGACGCTGCGGACCACCTTCGCGGAGGTGGCCGGCCGGCCGGTGCAGGTGATCCATCCTCCGGCGGAGATCGAGTTGCCGGTGATCGACATGAGCGGGGAAGGAGAGGAAGGGGTGAGGAGCCGCATCCTCGCCGAGAGCGCGCGCCCGTTCGACCTCGCGCGGGGGCCGCTGCTGCGTGCGACACTCCTGAAGACGGGCGAGCGCGAGCACGCGTTGCTCCTGGTGATGCACCACATCGCCTCGGACGGCTGGTCGATGGCGCTGCTGGTGGGAGAGCTGGCCGAGTTGTATGCGGCGTTCGCCGCCGGCCGGCCTTCGCCGCTGCCGGAGCTGCCGGTGCAGTACGCGGACTTCGCCGTCTGGCAGCGCGAGTGGCTGTCGGGCGCTGAGCTCTCGCGTCAGATGGAGCACTGGAAACGGCAGCTCGCCGGCGCTCCGCCGTTGTTGGAGCTGCCGACGGACCGTCCGCGCCCGGCGGCACAGAGCTTCCGCGGCGGGCGTCAGCGCCTGAACCTGCCCACGGAGCTGGTGAGCTCACTGGAGACCTTCGGCCGGCGCGAGGGGCTGACGCCCTTCATGGTGCTGATGGCGGCGTTCCAGGTCCTGCTGGGCCGCTACACCTCCCAGGAGGATGTGGTGGTGGGCACGCCGATCGCGAACCGTACCCGGACGGAGACCGAGCGGCTGATCGGCTTCTTCGCCAACACGCTGGTCTTCCGTACCGGGCTGGCGGACGATCCCCCGTTCGCGGAGCTGGCCAGGCGCGTGCGCGGCTCGGCGCTGGCGGCCTACGATCACCAGGACCTGCCGTTCGAGAAGCTGGTCGATGAGCTGGCTCCGGAGCGTCACCTCAGCTATCCGCCGGTGTTCCAGGTGATGTTCATCCTGCAGAACGCTCCGGTACCGGAGGTGGATCTGGCGGGCCTGCGGATGCTGCCGCTGGATGCCGACCGCGGCCAGTCGCCGTTCGACCTGACGCTGATGCTGGTTGACGCGGGGGAGAGCTGGATCGGCTCGCTCGAGTACGTGATGGACCTGTTCGACGCCGCGACGGTGGCACGCTGGGCGGGTCACCTGGAGGTGCTGCTGCGGGGGATCGCGGAGAATCCGGAGCGCCGCGTCCCGGAGCTGCCGCTGCTGAGCGAGGCGGAGCGCGTAGAGCTGCTGGTGGACTGGAACGACACGGTGGTCTCCTGGCCGCGCGAGACGCTGATCCACGAGCTGTTCGAGCACCAGGCCGCATCGAAGCCGGAGGCGTGGGCGGTGGGCTTCGGCGCAGCCCGCCTGAGCTATGGCGAGCTGGAAGCGCGGTCGAACCGTCTGGCCCGCCATCTGCGCCGGCTTGGAGTCGGGCCGGAGGTCCTGGTAGGTCTTTGCGTCGAACGCTCGGCGGCGATGGTGGTGGCGCTGCTGGGCATCCTCAAGGCGGGCGGTGCCTACGTGCCGCTCGATCCATCCCATCCCGCGGAGCGCCTGGGGCTGATCCTGGAGGACAGCGGGGTCCCGCTGTTGCTGACCGAGGAGCCTCTGCTCGGCGCCTTGCCGGCGCACGCGGCGCGGGTGCTCCGCCTCGACGATCCCGCGATCGCCCAGCAGAGCGCCGCGCCTCTGGAACGGATTCTCGACGCCGAGGCTCTCGCCTACATGCTCTACACCTCGGGCTCGACGGGGAAGCCCAAGGGCGTGGGCCTGCCGCACCGCGCGGTGGTGAACTTCTTGCGCGCCATGGCCGCGCGGCCGGGCCTGAGCGCGAGCGACGTGGTGCCGGCGCTGACCACGCTGTCGTTCGACATCGCGGGGCTGGAGATCTATCTGCCGCTCGCGGTGGGAGCGCGGGTCGAGGTGCTCGGCCGCGAGGAGACCGCGGACGGCGGGCGTCTGGCGGCACGTCTCACCGAGATCGACGCCACGGTGGCGCAGGCCACGCCGGCGACCTGGAGATTGCTGATCGACGCGGGCTGGCAGGGGATCCCGGGGCTGAAAGTGCTGTGCGGCGGCGAGGCGCTGCCGCGGGATCTGGCCGAAGCGCTGCTCTCCCGGGGAGCCGGGCTGTGGAACGTCTACGGACCGACCGAGACCGCGATCTGGTCGGCGGCGGGCGAGGTCGCCGCTGGCGAAGGTCCGGTGCTGCTGGGCCGTCCGATCGCCAACACCGACTTCCACGTCGTGGACCGGAGCTTCGGGCTGGTGCCGGTAGGAGTGGCCGGAGAGCTGCTGATCGGTGGCGAAGGGCTCTCCCGCGGCTATCTCCACCGGACGGAGCTGACGGCGGAGAAGTTCTTGCCGCATCCGTTCGGCGTTGCGGGTGCGCGGGTCTACCGGACGGGAGACCTGGTGCGCTGGCGGCCGTCGGGGAAGCTGGAGTTCCTGGGCCGCATCGACCACCAGGTCAAGGTGCGGGGCTTCCGCATCGAACTGGGGGAGATCGAGGCGGCGCTCGGCCGGCATCCGGAGGTGGGGCAGGCGGTGGTGGTGGTCCGCGAAGACGGCGGCGACAAGCGCTTGGTGGGTTATCTCGTCGCCGAGGGGGCTCTGGCAGTGAGCGAGCTGCGGGACTTCCTGCGCCAGAGCCTGCCGGAGTACATGATCCCGTCGATCTTCATGACCCTGGAGTCGCTGCCTCTGACGCCGAGCGGCAAGGTGGACCGCAAGGCTCTGCCGGCTCCGGAGGCAAGCGTGAAGGGAGATGCCTACATGGCTCCGCGAGGTCCGGTCGAGGAGCTGCTGGCCGGGATCTGGGCGGAGGTGCTGCGGATCGAGCGCGTGGGGGCACGAGACAACTTCTTCGCGCTCGGCGGCCACTCCCTGCTGGCCACCCAGGTCGTCTCGCGCGTGCGGACGGCGCTGGGAATCGAGCTGCCGTTGCAACGGCTGTTCGAAGCACCGACGGTCGCCGGCCTCGCCTCCGCCGTCGAGGTGGCACGGCGCGGACCGGAGAGTGCGCGCGTGCCGCCGCTCGTGCCCGAGCCCCGGGAGGCCGAGCTGCCGCTCTCCTTCGCGCAGGAGCGGATGTGGTTCCTGCACCAGCTCGAGCCGCGCTCTTCAGCCTACAACCTGGCGAGCGGCGTGCGGCTGGAGGGGGACCTCGACGTGTCGGCGCTGGCACGCTGTTTCACCGAGCTGGTGCGGCGACACGAGACGCTGCGGACCAACTTCGCGGAGGTGGACGGCCGGCCGGTGCAGGTGATCCATCCACCGGCGGATTTCGAGCTGCCGGTGATCGACGTGAGCGGGGAAGGAGAAGCAGGAGTGAGAAGCCGCATCCTCGCCGAGAGCGCGCGCCCGTTCGACCTCGCGGGAGGGCCGATGCTACGCGCGACGCTGCTGCGGACGGGTGAGCGCGAGCACGCGCTGCTCCTGGTGATGCACCACATCGCCTCGGACGGCTGGTCGATGGCGCTGCTGGTAGGGGAGGTGGCGGAGCTGTACGCGGCCTTCGCCGCCGGACGGCCCTCGCCGTTGCCGGAATTGCCGGTGCAGTACGCGGATTTCGCGGCGTGGCAGCGGCGGTGGCTCTCGGGCGAGGAGCTGGCGCGGCAGGTGGAGTACTGGAAGCGGCGGCTCGCCGGGGCGCCGCCGCTGCTGGAGCTGCCGACCGACCGGCCGCGCCCCGCCGTGCAGAGCTTCCGCGGCGCGCGCCACCGGCTGAGCCTGCCGGCGGAGCTGGCGCGGCCCCTGGAAGCCTTCGGCCGGCGCGAGGGGCTGACGCCGTTCATGGTGCTGATGGCGGCCTTCCAGGTCCTGATGGGCCGCTACACCTCCCAGGAGGACGTGGTGGTGGGCACGCCGATCGCGAACCGCACCCGGACCGAGATCGAGCGGTTGATCGGCTTCTTCGCCAACACGCTGGTCTTCCGGACCGGGCTGGCGGACGCCCCCTCGTTCGTGGAGCTGGCGCGGCGGGTGCGCGGCGCGGCGCTGGAGGCCTACGACCACCAGGACCTGCCGTTCGAGAAGCTGGTCGACGAGCTGCGTCCGGAGCGTCATCTGAGCTACCCGCCGGTGTTCCAGGTGATGTTCATCCTGCAGAACGCCCCGTCGGCGGCGGTGGACCTCGGGGGCCTGAAGATGCTGCTGCTGGAGGCCGACCGCGGCCAGGCGCCGTTCGATCTGACGCTGTCGCTGATCGAATCGGGAGAGAGCTGGATCGGCTCGCTCGAGTACGTGATGGACCTGTTCGACGCCGCGACGGTGGCACGCTGGGCGGGTCACCTGGAGGTGCTGCTGCGGGGGATCGCGGAGAATCCGGAGCGCCGCGTCCCGGAGCTGCCGCTGCTGAGCGAGGCGGAGCGCATAGAGCTGCTGGTGGACTGGAACGACACGGTGGTCTCCTGGCCGCGCGAGACGCTGATCCACGAGCTGTTCGAGCGCCAGGCCGCATCGAAGCCAGAGGCGTGGGCGGTGGGCTTCGGCGCAGCCCGCCTGAGCTATGGCGAGCTGGAAGCGCGGTCGAACCGTCTGGCCCGCCATCTGCGCCGGCTTGGAGTCGGGCCGGAGGTCCTGGTAGGTCTTTGCGTCGAACGCTCGGCGGCGATGGTGGTGGCGCTGCTGGGCATCCTCAAGGCGGGCGGTGCCTACGTGCCGCTCGATCCATCCCATCCCGCGGAGCGCCTGGGGCTGATCCTGGAGGACAGCGGGGTCCCGCTGCTGCTGACCGAGGAGCCTCTGCTCGGCGCCTTGTCGGCGCACGCGGCGCGGGTGCTCCGCCTCGACGATCCCGCGATCGCCCAGCAGAGCGCCACGCCTCTGGAACGGATTCTCGACGCCGAGGCTCTCGCCTACGTGCTCTACACCTCCGGCTCGACGGGGAAGCCCAAGGGCGTGGGCCTGCCACACCGCGCGGTGGTGAACTTCCTGCGCGCCATGGCCGCGCGGCCGGGCCTGAGCGCGAGCGACGTGGTACCGGCGTTGACCACGCTGTCGTTCGACATCGCGGGGCTGGAGATCTATCTGCCGCTCGCGGTAGGGACGCGGGTCGAGGTGCTCGGCCGCGAGGAGGCCGCGGACGGCGCGCGTCTGGCGGCACGTCTCACCGAGATGGGCGCCACAGTGGCGCAGGCTACGCCGGCGACCTGGAGATTGCTGATCGACGCGGGCTGGCAGGGGATTCCGGGGTTGAAGGTTCTGTGCGGCGGCGAGGCGCTGCCGCGGGATCTGGCGGAATCGCTGCTCTCCCGGGGCGCCGGGCTGTGGAACGTCTACGGCCCGACCGAGACCGCGATCTGGTCGGCGGCGGGCGAGGTCGCTTCCGGCGAAGGCCCGGTGCTGCTGGGCCGCCCGATCGCCAACACCGACTTCCACGTGGTGGACCAAAGCTTCGGTCTGGTGCCGGTGGGGATCGCCGGCGAGCTGCTGATCGGCGGCGAAGGGCTCTCCCGCGGCTATCTCCACCGGACGGAGCTGACGGCGGAGAAGTTCGTGCCGCATCCGTTCGACGCTCAGGCGGGAGCGCGGGTCTACCGCACGGGAGACCTGGTGCGCTGGCGGCCGTCGGGGGAGCTGGAGTTCCTGGGCCGGATCGATACCCAGGTGAAGGTGCGGGGCTTCCGCATCGAGCTGGGGGAGATCGAGGCGGCGCTCGGCCGGCATCCGGAGGTGGGACAGGCGGTGGTGGTGGTCCGCGAAGACGGCGACAAGCGCTTGGTGGGTTATCTCGTCGCCGAGAGGGCTCTGGCGGTAAGCGAGCTGCGGGACTTCCTGCGCCAGAGTCTGCCGGAGTACATGATTCCGTCGACTTTCGTTGCCTTGGACTCCTTCCCCCTGACGCCAAGCGGCAAGGTGGACCGTAAGGCGCTGCCTGCGCCGGAGGCGAGCGCCTCGGAGGAAGACTACGTCACTCCCCAGGGACCGGTCGAAGAGCTGCTGGCCGGGATCTGGATGGAGGTGCTGCGGGTCGAGCGCATTGGCGCCCGCGACAACTTCTTCGCTCTTGGCGGCCACTCGCTGCTCGCCACCCAGGTCGTTTCGCGCGTCCGCGCCGCCCTGGGGGTCGAGCTGCCGCTGCAGCGGTTGTTCGAGTCGCCCACCGTCGGCGGACTCGCCCGCGCCGTCGAGGAGGCGCGACGCGAGCAGGAAGGCTGGTCGCTGCCCTCGATCCTGCGGGTGCCGCGGGGAACGTCGTTCCCGCTCTCCTTTTCACAGGAGCGGATGTGGTTCCTCAACCGGCTCGATCCCGGGACGTCGGCCTACAACCTCTCGCGGGCAGTCCGGCTGCGCGGAAGCCTGGACATCGCCGTCCTCGGGCGCTGCTTCACCGAGCTGGTCCGCCGCCACGAGACCCTGCGCACCGTCTTCGCGGAGGTGGACGGACGGCCGGTGCAGGTGATCCAGCCGCCGCTGCCGATCGAGCTGGAGGTGGTGGACCTGCGGCATCTGACGCCGGCGGTCCGGGAGGTCGAGTCCCGGCGATGGGCGAACGAGGAGACCTCGCGGCCGTTCGACCTGTCGCGCGATCCCCTGATCCGCGCGACGCTGCTACGCTTGGCGGGTAACGGGATCAACGGTGAGACCGGCGAGACGGAGCATGCCCTGCTCCTGACCCTGCATCACATCTGCTCTGACGGCTGGTCGATGGGTATTCTGATCGGCGAGCTCGCGGCGCTCTACCGAGCCTTTACGGCGGGGGAGGGCTCGCCGCTGCCCGAGCTGCCGGTGCAATACGTGGATTTCTCCACCTGGCAGCGCGAGGCGCTGAGCGGCGAGGTCTTGGAGGCTGAGAAGGCCTGGTGGAGTGGCAAGCTCGCCGGCAGCCCGCCGCCTCTGCTCCTCCCGGCGGACCGCCGGCGAGGCGCCGTGCAGAGCTTCCAGGTCGGGGTCGGCTCGATCCTGCTCCCCGGCGAGCTGGCGGCGGGCCTGAAGGGACTTTCGCGCCGGCAGTTGGCATCGCTCTATATGACGCTGCTCGCGGCGTGGAAGGTCCTCCTGTCGCGCGTGACGGGTGAGGAGGACGTGCTGCTCGGCGCTCCGATCGCCAACCGCAATCGTGCCGAGATCGAAGGGCTGATCGGTTTCTTCCTCAACACGCTGGTGCTGCGGACGGACATGTCGGGCGACCCGAGCTTCCAGGAGCTGCTGGGCCGCGTACGGGAGACCTGTCTCGGTGCCTTCGCTCATCAGGACCTGCCGCTGGAACAAGTGCTCAAGGCCATGCAGGCGGACCGCGATCCCGGCCGGACCTCGCCGTTCCAGGTGATGTTCCTGCTGCAGAACGTCCCCGGCCAGACCATCGAGGTCGCGGGCCTCACCCTCTCGGTGCTGGAAGCCGATCAGCACGCCGAGGAACTGGGGACGGCGATCTTCGAGGCGGGCCTTACCCTGCTGGAGCAGCCGGACGGGATCATCGCGTCGATCACCTACAACGCCCTGCTCTTCGACGAGTCCACCATCCGCGGGCTGCTCGACCGCTACGAGCGCCTGCTCGCCGGCGCCGTGGCCGATCCGTCCCGGCCGATCTGGGACTACGAGCTGATGGGCGAGGCGGAGCGGCGGGCGCTGCTGGTGTGGGGCGGGGCGGGGAAGAGCGCGGTCGGACTTCGCCTTCGCCCGTCCATCAGCTCTTCGAGCGGCGGGCGGAGCTGGCCCCCGAGGCCGCCGCGGTGATCGCCGGCGACCACCGGCTCACCTACGCCGGGCTGAACCGCGAGGCCAACCGGCTCGCCCATCACCTGCGAGATCTCGGCGTCGGCCCGGAGACGGTCGTCGGCGTCGCCGTCGATCGCTCGCCGCAGATGGTCGTCGCCCTCCTAGCCGTGCTCAAGGCGGGAGGCGCCTACGTCCCGCTCGATCCGGCATACCCGGTGGATCGCCTGGCGTACATCCTGCGGGACGCGGCGGCGGCGGCTCTGATCACCACGGAGCGTCTCCGGGACGCGCTGCCCGGGCTGGTGGAGGAAAGCATGCCGGTCGTCCTGTTGGACGCCGACGCGGAGCGGATCGCCGCGCGGAGCGGCGCGAATCCGGAGGTGGCGGTCCACGGCGAGAACCTGTCCTACCTGATCTACACCTCCGGCTCGACCGGCAAGCCCAAGGGGGTGATGGTCCGCCACGCGGCGCTGGCCAACTACGTGGAGGCGTTCCGCGACGAGCACCGCCTCGGGGCGGAAGACCGGGTCCTGCAGTTCGCCTCGATCAGCTTCGACACCAGCGCCGAGGAGATCTATCCCGCGCTCGCCAGCGGCGCCGCCCTGGTGCTGCGCAACGACGCCATGCTGGGCTCGACGCCCGAGTTCCTGCGCTCCTGCGAGACGTGGGAGATCTCGGTGCTCGACCTGCCGACCGCGTTCTGGCACGAGCTGGTGTCCCGCCTGGAGGCGGAGGCATCGAGCCTGCCCTCCAGGCTCCGGCTGGTCATCATCGGCGGCGAGCGGGCGCTCCCCGAGCGGCTGGCCGCCTGGCACGCCCAGGGGCACGGGCGGGTGAAGCTGTTCAACACCTACGGACCGACCGAAAGCACGATCGTCGCCACCCGCTCGGAGCTCGCGGCCGATCCGACGGGCGCGGCGCCGGGATCCGGAGAGGTTCCCATCGGCCGGCCGGTCCGCAATCTCCGCGCCTACGTCCTCGATCCGAAGGCCGGTCTGGCCGCGCCGGGGATTCCGGGAGAGCTTTACGTCGGCGGCGCGGGCGTCGCGCGCGGGTATTCCGGCCGCCCCGACCTGACGGCCGAGCGGTTCGTTCCCGACCCCTGGAGCCCGGCGCCCGGAAGCCGCATGTACCGGACCGGCGACCTGGTCCGTCTCCTCCCCGCCGATGAGCTGGAGTTCCTGGGGCGGGTCGATCACCAGGTGAAGATCCGCGGCTTCCGGGTCGAGCTTCGGGAGATCGAGGCCGCGCTGGTGGAATACCCGGGAATCTCGGAGGCGGTGGTCGTGGCCCGCGAGGACACTCCCGGCGACCGGCGGCTGGCGGCCTATCTGGTGGCGAAGTCGTCGGACGGGGTGCCGCAGGCCGAGCTGCGGAGCTTCCTGAAGGAGCGGCTGCCCGACTACATGATCCCGGCGAGCTTCATGGTGCTCGACCGCCTGCCGCTCAACCCCAGCGGCAAGGTGGACCGGCGCGCCCTGCCGGCTCCGGACCGCGCCCGGCGTGAGTTGGAGAAGGACTTCGTCGCGCCCCGCAACGACTCGGAAGAGACGATCGCGGCGATCTGGCGCGAGGTGCTCGGGCTCGATCGCGTCGGGGTCACCGAAAATTTCTTTGTGCTGGGGGGGCACTCGCTGCTCCTGCCGCAGGTTGTCCACCGGCTGCGCGCGGCCTTCGAGCTGGACGTTCCGCTGCGGGCCCTGTTCGACGAGCCCACCGTCGAGGGGCTGGCGATCACCGTCGAGGAGCTTCTGTTCGAGGAGATCGAACGGCAGCTTGGAGAGGAGGAAGCGGTTGTCGAATGACGTCGTAAGCGGTGCTCTCGCCGAGCTGACCCGGAGCGGTTCTGCCGCCGGGCCGGAGGGCGCCCTGGAGATCCTGCGACGGGTGACCCTGCTGCACCAAGCCTGCGAGCTGCGCGCGGCGGCCGAGCCCGAGGCGGTGGTCCTTGTCGCCGGCGAGGAGCGGATCACCCGCGGCGAGCTGGACGCGCGCGCCAACCAGCTCGCGCGTTTCCTGATCGAGCGGGGGGTCGGGCCGGAGGTGCGGGTCGCGATCTGCGCCGAGCGCACCCCCGAGATGGTGATCGCCATGTACGCCGTGCTCAAGGCGGGGGGCGCCTACGTGCCCGTGGACCCCGCCTACCCCGAGGAGCGGCAGGCGAATATCCTGGCGGACAGCGGCGCCCTCCTCCTGCTCACCCAGGAGCGCCTCGCCGGTCGCCTCCCGCGGACCTCGGCGACGCCGGTCTTCCTCGACCGCGACCGGCCGCGGATCGAGCTGGAGAGCGCGGCGGCGCTGCCGCCCCGGGCGGACGAGCGCAACCTCGCCTACGTCATCTACACCTCGGGATCGACCGGCCGTCCGAAAGGGGTCGCGATCGAGCACCGCTCCGTCGTCGCCCTCACCCGCTGGGCCGCGCGGGTCTATTCGCCGGAGGAGCTGTCGGGAGTCCTGGCGGCGACCTCGATCTGCTTCGACCTGTCGATCTTCGAGCTGTTCGTGGTGCCCGCGCTGGGCGGCCGGTCGATCCTGGCCGACCACGCTCTCGCCCTCCCGGACCTGCCGGCGGCGGGGGAGGTCACGCTGGTCAACACCGTCCCTTCCGCAGGCGCGGAGCTGGCGCGGTCCGGCGGGATACCCCCTTCGGTGCGCACCATCAATCTTGCCGGAGAAGCGTTGCGCGGGGCTCTGGTCCAACGATTGTACGGAGAGTTCGGCACCCTCCATCAGATCTACAACCTGTACGGACCCTCGGAGGACACCACCTATTCGACCTGGGCATTGATGGAGAGAGGGGACTCGCAGACGCCCTCGATCGGGCGCCCTCTCGAGGGGACTTCGGTGTATCTGCTGAGCCCTGAGCTCGAACGGGTGCCTGTCGGCGAGCCCGGCGAACTGTACCTGGGCGGCGCGGGGCTCGCGCGGGGCTACCTGGGGCGGCCGGACCTGACCGCCTCCCGCTTCGTGCCCGACCCCTTCGCGACGAGTCCGGGCGAGCGGGTCTACGCCACCGGCGACCTCATCCGCCACCGCCAGGGCGGCGATCTGGACTACCTCGGGCGCATCGACCACCAGGTCAAGATCCGCGGCTTCCGCGTCGAGCTGGGGGAGATCGAGGTGGCGCTGGAGCGCTACCCCGGCGTAGGGAACACCGTGGTCGTGGCGCTCGAGCTTCCCAGGGAGCTCCGAGAGCGCGGAGAAGGCCCTAGTCGCCTACATGGTGCCGCGCGCGGGAGCGGCGCTGTTGGTCGCCGACGTCCGGGAGTACCTGGGCGAGCGCCTGGCGGCCTACATGGTCCCGACCCACTTTGTGGTGATGGACGCTCTGCCGCTCAACCCCAACGGCAAGGTCGACCGTGCCGCCCTGCCGAAGCCGGAGACCCCGGGCGAGCGTCCGGGCTTCGTGGCGCCGCGGACGCCGCTGGAGGCCGCCCTGGCGGAGATCTGGTCGGAGGTGTTGCGCATCCCGGAGGTGGGCGTCGAAGACCACTTCTTCGAGCTCGGGGGGCACTCTCTCCTCGCTGCCCGGGTGATCGCCCGGGTCCACGATGTCCTGGGACGCCGACTGCCGCCGCGCGCCCTGTTCGACGCGCCGACCATCGAGCGCCTCGCGACCCGGCTGGCGGAACTGTCGGAAGGGGAGGAGCTGGCGGGGATCCCCGTCGCACGGGAACGCGGCTGGGCAGCGTCCGCCGGCCAGGAGTCCATGTGGTTCTCCGAGCGCCTGAACTCCGGCGTGGCGCTGTTCACCATCCCGCTGCTGCTCGAGCTCTCGGGTCCGCTCGACCGCCCGGCCCTGCTGCGGTCGCTGGCGGAGGTCGTGCGCCGGCACGAGGCGCTGCGCGTCGTCTTCCGGGAGGTGAACGGCCGGCCCGATCTCACGCTTTGCGACGCCACCGTCGATCTCCCCCGGATCGACCTTCGGGCCCTCCCGGAGAGCGCCCGAAGCGGACAGGTGGACCTCGCCGCGGCAGCCCTCGGCCGGGAGCGCATCGACGTCGAGCACGGACCCCTGATGCAGGGGTATCTGATGGAGTTGGACGAGCGCGACCACCGGCTCCTGATCGCGATGCACCACATCGTGGCCGACGACTGGTCGATCTGGGTCCTCGCCCACGATCTGGCGCTCTTTTATACCGCCGAGGTGGAAGAGAGGCCCGCGGACCTTCCCGCCCCGGTGTTGCGGTTCGCCGACTACGCCGCTTGGCAGCGGGAGTGGCTCGAAGAGGAGGAGGCCCGCGGTCAGCTCGCGTTCTGGAGACGGCATCTGCCCTCCTCTCCGGAGGTGCTCGACCTGCCAACCGACCGGCCGCGCTCCCTGGTCCAGAGCTTCCGCGGGGCCCAGTTCGTCGCCGAGATCCCGCAGCGGGACTCCCAGGCCTTGCTCGGGCTCGCCCTGCGCAGCCGGACCACCCTCTTCATGGCGTTTCTAGCGGCGTTCGACTCCCTGCTCCACCGCTACTCCGGGCAGGAGGACCTGACCGTCGGCGCTCCGGTGGCCAACCGTCACCGGACGGGCACGCAGGATCTGATCGGACTGTTCACCAATACCCTCGTCCTGCGCGCGGACTTGTCGGCCGACCCGCGCTTCGACGAGTTGCTGGGACAGGTCCGGGAAACGGTGCTCGAAGGGCTCGGCCATCAGGACTTCCCCTTCGACCGCCTGGTGCGGGAGCTGGAGCCGGAGCGGAGCCTCAGCCATTCGACCCTGGTCCAGGTATTCCTCTCCTTCCAGAACACACCGCCCCTGCCTCGCCAGCTGGGTCCCGGGCTCGACTTGCGGCTGCACGAGCTGGGCAATGGCACCGCCAAGGTCGACATCACGCTCTATCTCCGGCAGCAGGGTGGAACGCTGGTCACCGTCTGGGAATACGCCTCCGACCTGTTCGACGCCTCGACGATCGACCGCATGTCGGGGCACTTCCAGCGCCTCCTGTCGACCGCCGTGGCCGCCCCCGCCCAGCGGATCTCCGGGCTGCCGCTGCTGACGGAAGCGGAAGGGGAGCAAATCGCGCTCTGGGCAGGCGACCGCCAGCCGGCGGTCGCGAGCCGCGTCCACGAGCTCTTCGCCGCGCAGGCCGCGCGGACGCCGGACGCGCCGGCGGTCCGCTTCGAAGGCGAGGTGCTGACCTTCGGCGAGCTCGCCGCGCGGACTCAGGTCCTGGCCGCGCGCCTGGGGCGTCTGGGGATCGGACCGGAATGCACGGTCGCCGTCTGCGTGGAGCGTTCGCTGGCCATGGTGGTCGCCATCCTGGGGGTCCTCGAGGCCGGCGGCGCCTACGTGCCGCTCGACGCCGACGCGCCGCGCGACCGCCTCGGCTTCATCCTCGAGGACTGCGGCGCCCGCGCCCTGATCTCGCAGGGCTCGCTCGCCGGCGTCCTCCCGCCGTTCTCCGGCCCCAGGGTCCGGATGACCGCCGACGGTCTCGTCCAGGGGGAGACCGGAGAGACCGGCGACGCTCCGGGAGAGCCGGCGGGCCCCGGGAACCTGGCCTACGTCATCTACACCTCCGGATCGACCGGACGCCCCAAAGGGGTGATGGTCGAGCACGGGCAGCTCGCCAGCTACCTCTCCGGCGTCCTCGAGCGGATGGCGCTGCCGGCGGGGGCGAGCTTCGCCACGGTGAGCACGATCGCCGCGGACCTGGGAAACACGGTGGTCTTCGCCGCGCTGGCCACGGGGGGATGCCTGCACGTGATCTCGCGGGCGCGCCTGTCGGAAACGGCGACGCTGGCGAACTACTTCGAGCGCCATCCGGTCGACTGCCTGAAGATCGTTCCCTCGCATCTGGCGGCTCTCCTCTCGCCTCCGCGGGCGGCGGGGTGCCTGCCGAAGCGGCTGCTGATCGTGGGTGGAGAGGCCGTCTCTCCGGAGCTCGTCGAGCGGGTCGGGGAGCTTGCTCCTGGCTGCCGGATCCTCAACCACTACGGTCCCACCGAGACCACGGTGGGGGTCCTGACGCACGAGGTCGGGACCGGCGACTCCCAACAGGCTCGCCGAACGCGGATCCCCCTGGGCAGGCCGCTGCGCGGCACGCGGGTCCTGGTGCTGGACCGGAATCTCGCGCCGGTCCCCACCGGGGTCCCCGGCGAGTTGCACGTCGGCGGTCCGCAGGTGGCCCGCGGCTACCTGGGCCGGCCAGGCCTGACTGCCGAGCGGTTCATCCCAGACCCCTGGAGCAGCTCGCCGGGAGCCCGGCTCTACGCCACGGGAGACCGCGGGCGTCACCTCCCGGACGGCTCGGTCGAGTTCCTCGGACGGGTGGACTTCCAGGTCAAGATCCGCGGGTTCCGGATCGAGCCGGGAGAGATCGAGGCCGTTCTGCGCTCGCATCCAGGGGTGGGAGAGGCGGTCGTCGTGGCCCGGGACCAGCGCCTGGTCGCCTACATCGTGGCCCGGCGGGGTGCGGAGGACCTGGACGGTACCCGCCTGCGCTCCTTCCTCCGCGAGCGCCTTCCCGACCCGCTGGTGCCCACCGCCTGGGTCTTCCTGCCGGCCCTGCCGCTGACCCCCAACGGCAAGGTCGACCGCAAGGCCCTGCCACCACCCGAGGGGACCCCCGTGGCCCGGACGCCGACGGCCCCGCGGACTCCCACCGAGGGGGTGCTGGCCTCTCTGTGGGCGGACGTGCTGGGGCTCGACCGGGTGGGGGTCCTCGAGAGCTTCTTCGAGCTCGGCGGCCACTCCCTGCTCGCCATCCAGATCGTCTCCCGGGTGATGGACTCCTTCGGCGTCGCGCTGTCGCTCCGCCAGTTCTTTGAGCAGCCGACCATCGCCGGCCTTACGGAGGTCGTCGACGCAGCGCAGGATCTCGGGGAGGCCCGCGCGGTCCCTCACATCGAGCCGGCAGACCGCGAACGGCCGCTGCCGCTCTCCTTTGGGCAGCAGCGGCTCTGGTTCCTCCATCAGCTCGCTCCGCGCTCGGCGGTCTACAACCTGCCGGTACCGTTGCGGATCGACGGCGCGCTCAGCGCGGCGACCCTGCGACGCTCCCTGGCGGAGGTCGCGGCGCGGCAGGAGTCCTTGCGAACCACCTTCCCGACGGTCGACGGCGTGCCGGTGCAGGTGGTCCATCCGGCGGCGCCGGTGCCGCTGCCGGTGGTCGATCTGCGCGGCCTGCCGGCGCCCGTCCGGGAAGCCGAGAGCGCTCGCCGGATCGAGGCCGAGTCGAGGCGCCCCTTCGACCTGGAGGCCGGTCCGCTGTTCCGGAGCGTCCTGCTGCGGACCAGCGAGGAGGAGCACGTCCTGGCGCTCGTCCTGCACCATGCCGTCTCGGACGGCTGGTCGCAGGGTATCCTGCTCCACGAGTTGCGAGAGATCTACGCCGCGCTGTCGTCCGGCCGGCCGGCGGCGCTGCACCCCTTGCCGGTCCAGTACGCCGATTTCGCCGCCTGGCAGCGGCGCTGGTTCACCGGAGCGCGGCTCGCCGCGCCGCTCGCCTACTGGCGCGAGCAGCTCCACGGGGCCCCGGCCGCGCTGGAGATCCCCGCCGACCATCCCCGTCCCAGCTCCTCCTCCTTCCGGGGCGGGCTCCTGTCGCGCCAGCTCTCTCCCGGGCTCTCCGAGACCCTGCGGCGGCTCTGCCGCTCCGTGGGGGCCACCCCACACATGCTGATGCTGGCGGCGCTCGATACGCTCCTCCTCCGCTACACGGGGCAGGGGGACCTCGTGGTCGGCTCCGCGATCGCCGGCCGCAACCGCGCGGAGATCGAGGGTCTCATCGGCTTCTTCGTCAACACCCTGGTGCTGCGCGTCGACCTCGCGGACGACCCGCCGTTCCTGGTTGCCCTGCAGCGGGCGGAGCAGGCCGCACTCTCCGCCTACGGCCATCAGGACCTGCCGTTCGAGCTGCTGGTCCAGGCGCTCCACCCCGATCGCGATCCGTCGCGGAACCCCTTCTTCCAGGTGATGCTGAACTTCCGCCGGGTCACTCCGGAGGCGGCCTTCGGACCGGAGCTCTGGCTCTCTCCCCTCAACGTCGATCTGGGGACGGCCAAGTTCGACCTGATCCTCACCGTCATCGACGCGGAGGAGTCGCTGGGGATGGCGGTCGAGTACGCGGCGGATCTCTACGATCCGGCCACGGCAGTGCGAGCGCTCGGGCATCTCGAGGCGCTGCTCGCCGGGGCCGCGGAGCGCCCGGACGATCCGCTGTCCGCCCTGCCGCTGCTGATCCCGGCGGAGGTCCACCAGCTGTCCACGGAGTGGAACGACAGCCGGACCTCCTATCCCCGAGAGGCCTGCCTCCACGATCTGGTCGCCGAATGGGTGGCGCGAACCCCCGAGGCGGTGGCGGTGGTGTTCGAGGAGAGCCGCCTGACCTACCGCGAGCTGGACGCCCGGGCCGGGCTGCTGGCCGGCCGCCTGCGCAGCCTGGGGGTCGGCCCCGAGGTGTTCGTGGCGGTCGCCATGGAGCGCTCGCTCGACTTCATCGTCGCTCTCCTCGCTATCCTCAAAGCGGGGGGAGCGTTCATGCCGGTCGATCCGGGCTATCCGGCGGAGAGGATCGCCTGGCTGCTCGAGGACAGCGGCGCCCCGGTCCTGGTTCTCGGAGACCCGCTTTCTGGAGCGCCTGCCCGCGGCCCGAACCCGGACGGTGCTCCTCGACGCCGGCTGGGAGGCGGCCCTCGCGGCCGCTCCGGCGGCGAGCGACGGGCCGGCACCGTTACCGGAAAACATCGCGTACATGATGTACACCTCCGGTACCACTGGACGCCCCAAGGGGGTGATGGTCAAGCACCGCGGCGTCGTCCGGCTGGTGCGGAACAACCCCTACGTCCGTTTCGACGGCGAGGTGTTCCTGCAGATCTCGGCGACGTCGTTCGACACCTCGGCGTTCGAGATCTGGGGAGCGCTGGCCAACGGCGCCCGGCTGGTGGTCTTCCCCGGCAGCAAGCCCTCCCTCGAGGAGATCGGCGCCGTCCTGGAGCGCTACGGGGTTACCACTCTGTGGCTCACCTCGGGCCTCTTCCAGCAAATGGTCGAGCAGAACCTGGAGGGACTCCGGACGGTCCGCCAGCTGCTGAGCGGCGGCGACGTCGTCTCCGCGTCCCACGCACGCACCGTGCTCGAGCGGCTCCCCGGCATCACGTTGATCGACGGCTACGGGCCGACGGAAAATTCGACCTTCACCACCTGTCATGCGATGACCGATCCGGCGCGGGTCGGCACCTCCATCCCCGTTGGCCGGCCAGTGGCGAACACGTCGGTCCACCTGCTCGACCGCGCCTTCCGGCCCACCCCCCTAGGCGTGCCCGGCGAGCTGCTCACCGGTGGTGACGGGCTGGCGCGCGGCTATCATCGGCGGCCGGACCTCACGGCGGAGAAGTTCATCCCCGATCCGACCGGCGGCGAGCCCGGAGGGCGACTCTACCGGACCGGCGACCTCGCCCGCTTCCTGCCGAACGGCCGGGTCGACTTCCTCGGCCGCATCGACCAGCAGGTCAAGATCCGCGGCTTCCGCATCGAGCTGGGGGAGATCGAATCGATCCTCGCCGATCATCCGGCCGTGGCGCAGGCGGTGGTCATCGCGCGCGCCGGCCGCGGGGGCGCGGCCGACCGCCGCCTGGTGGCCTACCTGGTCGCGGTCCCGGGGACGACCGCGCCGACGGCTTCGGTCCTGCGCGACTACCTGCGGGATCGCCTGCCCGACTACATGGTCCCCGCGGCCTGGGTGTTCCTCGACTCCCTGCCGCTCTCGCCCAACGGCAAGGTGGACCGGCGGGCGCTTCCCGAGCCGGAGGCGGCACGGTCCGGGAGGGCGGAGCCCACCGCGACCTGGACGCCCACGCAGGAGGTGCTGGCCGGCATCTGGGCCGAGGTCCTGGAGCTGCCGGCGGTGGGAGCCCACGACAACTTCTTCGACCTCGGCGGTCATTCGCTGCTGGCCACCCAGGTCATCTCCCGCGTGCGGGGGGCCTTCGGGGTCGAGCTGCCCCTGCGCCGCATCTTCGAGCACCCGACGGTCGCCCGCTTCGCGGCGAGCGTCGACGCGGCGCTCGGCGCCGGGGAGGGCCTGGAGAGGTCGCGCATCGAGCGGGCGCCGCGCACCGGCCCGCTGCCGCTCTCCTTCTCCCAGCGCCGGCTCTGGTTCCTCGACCAGCTCTCGCCCGGCTCGGCGGTCTACAACATTCCATACCCGCTGGAGATCGGGGGAGCGCTCGACCCCCAGGTCCTGAACGGCGCCCTCGCCGAGGTGGCGCGCCGGCACGAGGCGCTACGCACGACCTTCGCCAGTGTCGACGGCGAGCCCTTCCAGGCGATCTCTCCGGCCGGTCCGTTCCCCATGCCGGTGATCGATCTCCAGGGTCTGCCCCAGCCGGCGCGGCGGTTGGAGGCCGCCGCGCTGACGCGCGGCGAGACCCGGCGGCCATTCGATCTCGGCACGGGGCCGCTCTTCCGGGCGGCTCTGCTGTGGCTGGGCTGGGAGCGGCACGTCCTGCTGCTGACGATGCACCACATCGTCGCCGACGGCTGGTCGCTGGAGATCCTGCTGCGCGAGCTGACGGCGTTCTACGAGGCCTTCGCCGCGGGCCGGCCATCGCCGCTGCCGGAGCTGCCGGTCCAGTACGCCGATTTCGCCGTCTGGCAGCGGCAGTGGCTGACCGGCGAGACGCTGTCACGCCAGCTCGACTACTGGCGCGGGCGGCTCGCGGGCGCGCCGGCGGGGCTCGATCTGCCCACCGACCTCCCGCGGCCCGCCGTCCAGACGTTCAACGGCGCGAGCTGCTCGGCCGCGCTGCCCGCGGAGCTCGTGGCCGATCTCAGAGGCCTCTGCCGGCGCGAGGGGATAACGCTCTTCATGCTGCTGCTCGCCGGCTTCGACGTCCTCCTGGCCCGTTACTCGGGCCAGGAGGACGTGCTGGTCGGCTCGCCCGTCGCCAACCGCAACCGGGCGGAGACCGAGGGGCTGATCGGCTTCTTCGTCAACACGCTGGTGCTGCGAACGAACCTCTCCTCGGCATCCTCCTTCCGGACCCTGCTCCGCCAAGTCCGGGAGAGCGCCCTGGCGGCCTACGGCCATCAGGACCTGCCGTTCGAGACCCTGGTCGAGGAGCTGCGGCCGGAGCGCGATCTGTCCCGTTCCCCTTTCTTCCAGGTCCTGCTCGCGTTGCGGAACGCCGGCGATCTGCCGGGCATCGAGGGGCTCGAGCTCTCACTGATGGAGGAGGAGAGCGCGACGGCGAAGTTCGACCTGTCTCTTGGCTTGGTCGATTCGGACGCGGCCCTGTGGGCAGGGGTGGAGTACAACACCGATCTGTTCGAGGAGGCGACAGCCCGCCGCCTCCTGGGTCACTTCGGTCGGCTGCTCGAAGAGGTCATACGGGAGCCGGAACGCGGCTGGCGGGAACTGCCACTGCTCACCACGGCAGAGCAGGACCAGCTCCTCGTGGGGTTCAACGACACCGGCTCGACGACCGGTCCCGAGATCTGCCTGCATCAGCTCTTCGAGGCCCAAGCGGTGCGAATCCCCGATCAGGTGGCGCTCGTGGCTCCAGACGGAAGGCTGACCTACCGCGAGCTGAACGACCGGGCCGACCGGCTGGCCTCCCGGCTGCGGGCGCTCGGGCTCGGTCCCGAGGTCTTGACCGGCGTGCTGATGGATCGCACGGCGGACCTGATCATCGCGCTCTTGGCCGTGCACAAGGCGGGAGGCGCCTATGCGCCGCTCGATCCCAACTACCCGAAGCAGCGCGTGCTGCTGATGCTGGAGACCGCGCGGGCAAAGGTGCTGGTCACCCGCCGCCACCTCGCCGCGACGCTCGGCGACGAGCTGCCGGCAGGGCTGCGGACGGTGTTCCTCGATCCGGGCTGGGAAATGGAACCGGTAGAGGAGCCGGGAGCCGGGATGCTGGCGGCTCTGCCGGACAACCTCGCCTACCTGATCTTCACCTCGGGCTCGACCGGGGTACCGAAGGGAGTGGCGATCCAGCACCGCAGCGCGGTCGCGATGATCCGCTGGGCGCGCACGGTCTACTCGCCGCAGGAGTACGCGGGCGTGCTGGTCTCGACCTCCATCTGTTTCGACATGTCGGTGTTCGAGATCTTCGCCACCCTGGCCGAAGGGGGCAAGCTCCTGCTGGCCGAGAACGCCCTGGCCCTGCCGGACCTGGAGGCCAAGGGCGAGGTGGTGCTGGTCGACACGGTGCCGTCGGCGATGGCCGAGCTGCTGCGCCTCGGCGGGCTGCCGTCGTCGATTCGGACGGTGAACCTTGGCGGCGAGCCGCTGAAGGGCTCGCTGGTGCGGGAGATCTACGAGCAGCTCCCCGGCGTCGAGCGGGTAGTCAATCTCTATGGTCCGTCGGAGGACACCACCTTCACCAGTTATTCGGTGGTGCCCCGCGACGCCAGGCACCCCTTGATCGGCCGGCCGCTGACGGGGGAGTCGGCGTATGTGCTCGACGGAGAGATGCGGCCGGTGCCGCTGGGCATCCCGGGTGCGCTGTACATGGGTGGGGAAGGGGTCACCCGTGGCTATCTCTACCGGCCGGACCTGACCGCGGAGCGGTACATCCCGAATCCCTATGGTCCGCCGGGCTCGCGGCTGTACCGAGTGGGGGACCTGGTGCGCTATCTGCCGACGGGGGAGCTCGACTTCCTGGGCCGCCTCGACCACCAGGTGAAGGTGCGCGGTTTCCGGGTCGAGCTAGGAGAGATCGAGTCGGCGCTGACCCGCCATGAAGAGGTCAGAGAGGCGGCGGTGCTGGCGCTGCCCGACGCGGTCGGCGGCAACCGGCTTATCGCCTACCTGGAGACGGCGCGGGATCTCCCGCCAGGCGAGCTGCGGTCGTTCCTCAAGGTGAGCCTGCCCGACTACATGGTCCCTTCGGCGTTCGTAACCCTGCGCGAGCTGCCGCTGACGCCCAACGGCAAGATTGACCGCCGGGCGCTCGCTGCCTTACCCTCCCAAGCCGGGAACGCGGTGGCGGAGAACGATCGCGCCCCAGGCGGCTATGCCGAGGAGGTGCTGGCCAGGATTTGGGGTGAGATCTTCGGCCATGCGGTCGGAGTGAACGAAAACTTCTTCGACCTCGGCGGCCATTCGCTGCTGGCGACGCGGGTGGTCTCGCGGGTGCGCGAGGCGTTCAGGATCGAGCTGCCGGTGCGCCGCCTGTTCGAGCGGCCGACCGTCGCCGCCCTGGCGGTCAGCGTCCAGACGGCGCTCGGCGCCGGGAGCGCCCTGGAGGCACCGCGCATCGAGCCGTCGCCGCGCACCGGACCGCTGCCGCTCTCCTTCGCCCAGCGGCGGCTCTGGTTCCTCGACCAGCTCTCGCCCAACTCGGCGGTCTACAGCATCCCCTATCCGCTGAGCCTCGAGGGCGCTCTCGATCCGTCCGTCCTGGGGCGTGCCCTGGAGGAGATGGTGCGCCGGCACGAGTCGCTGCGCACCACCTTCCCAGTCGCCGACGGTGAGCCCTATCAGGAGATCTCTCCGGCCGGCCCGTTCCCCCTGCCTGTCGTCGATCTCGCGAGGCTGGCCGAGCGGCAGCGCAACCCGCTCGTCCTCGAGCTAGCGGGGAGGGAGGCCCTGCGACCGTTCGATCTCGGCGCGGGGCCGCTCTTCCGGGCGACGTTGCTCCAGGTGGACCGCGAGCGCCACGTCCTGCTGCTGACGATGCACCACATCGTCTCCGACGGCTGGTCGATGGAGATCCTGCTGCGGGAGCTGATGGCCCTCTACGAGGCCTTCACCGCGGGCTGCCCATCGCCGTTGCCCGAGCTGCCGGTGCAGTACGCCGATTTCGCCATCTGGCAGCGGCGCTGGCTGAGCGGCGAGGCGCTCTCCCGTCAGGTCGAATACTGGCGGCATCAGCTCGCCGGCGCGCCGGCGGGCCTCGACCTTCCCACCGACCTCCAGCGGCCGGCGGTGCAGACGTTCGAAGGCTCCAGCCGCTCGGTCTACCTGCCGGCTCCGCTGGCGGCCGGCCTCAAGAAGCTGTGCCAGCGCGAAGGGGTCACGCTCTTCATGCTCCTGCTCGCCGCCTTCGACGTCCTGCTGGCGCGCTACTCGGGCCAGCGGGACATCCTCGTCGGCTCGCCGATCGCCAACCGCAACCGGGCGGAGACCGAGGGCTTGATCGGCTTCTTCGTCAACACGCTGGTGCTCCGGACCGAGCTCCCGGCCGCGGCCTCGTTCCGCGCCCTGCTGCGCCAGGTCCGCGAAACCGCGCTGGCGGCCTACAGCCATCAGGACCTCCCGTTCGAGACGCTGGTCGAGGAGCTGCGGCCGGAGCGCGACCTCTCCCGTTCCCCCTTCTTCCAGGTGATGTTCTCGCACCAGAGCGTCCGCCGCGATCTGCCGGGCCTGCGGAACCTCAAGCTCTCGCTCATCGAGGGGGAGAGCGAGACGGCGAAGTTCGATCTCGGCCTGACCGCCGTCGAGACGGAGTCGACCCTGTGGCTGGCGATGGACTACAACACCGACCTGTTCGAGGGGGCGACCGCCGGCCGGTTTCTCAATCACCTCTCCCGCCTTCTCGAAGAGGTGGTGAGCGGCCCCGAACGCGGATGGAGCGATCTCCCGATCCTTCCCGAGGCGGAGAGGGCGCAGCTCCTCGCCGGCTTCAACGACACCGGCTCGACGACCGGTCCCGAGCTCTGCCTGCACCAGCTCTTCGAGGCTCAGGTGGCGCGGATCCCCGATCAGGTGGCGCTCGTGGCTCCGGACGGAAGGCTGACCTACCGCGAGCTGAACGACCGGGCCGACCGGCTGGCCTCCCGGCTGCGGGCGCTGGGGCTCGGCCCCGAGGCCTTGGCCGGAGTGCTGATGGATCGCACGGCGGACCTGATCATCGCGCTCCTGGCCGTGCACAAGGCGGGAGGCGCCTATGCGCCGCTCGATCCCAACTACCCGAAGCAGCGCGTGCTGCTGATGCTGGAGACCGCGCAGGCGAGGGTGCTGGTCACCCGCCGCCACCTCGTCGCGGCGCTCGGTGACGAGCTGTCGGCAGGGCTGCGGACGGTGTTTCTCGATCCGGGCTGGGAGACGGAACCGGTGGAGGAGCCCGGAGCCGGGATGCTGACGGTTCTGCCGGACAACCTCGCCTACGTGATCTTCACCTCGGGCTCGACCGGGGTGCCGAAGGGAGTGGCGATCCAGCACCGCAGCGCGGTCGCGATGATCCGCTGGGCGCGCACGGTCTACTCGCCGGAGGAGTACGCGGGCGTGCTGGTCTCGACCTCCATCTGCTTCGACATGTCGGTGTTCGAGATCTTCGCCACCCTGGCCGAAGGGGGCAAGCTCCTGCTGGTCGAGAACGCCCTGGCGCTGCCGGGCTTGGAGGCGAAGAACGAGGTGGTGCTGGTCGACACGGTGCCGTCGGCGATGGCCGAGTTGCTGCGCCTCGGCCGGCTGCCGTCGTCGATCCGGACGGTGAACCTTGGCGGCGAGCCGCTGAAGGGCTCGCTGGTGCGGGAGATCTACGAGCAGCTGCCCGGCGTCGAGCGGGTGATCAACCTCTACGGTCCGTCGGAGGACACCACGTTCACCAGCTGGTCGGTGGCGCCCCGGGACGGCGAGCACTCGTTGATCGGCCGGCCGCTGACGGGGGAGTCGGCGTATGTGCTCGACGGGGAGATGCGGCCGGTGCCGCTGGGCATCCCGGGCGCGCTGTACATGGGTGGGGAAGGGGTCACCCGCGGCTACCTGGGCCGCCCGGAGCTGACGGCGGAGAAGTATGTCCCGAACCCGTACGGCCCGCCGGGCTCGCGGCTGTACCAGGTGGGCGACCTGGTGCGCTACCGGCCGACGGGGGAGCTCGACTTCCTGGGCCGGCTCGACCATCAGGTGAAGGTGCGCGGCTTCCGTATCGAGCTGGGAGAGATCGAGTCGGCGCTGACCCGCCATCCGGAGGTACTGGAGGCCGCCGTCCTGGCGATCCCCGAGGAGAGCGGGGGCAACCGGTTGGTCGCCTACGTCGAGACCGGGAACGACGCCGCGTTCACGGGCGAGCTGCGCTCCTTCCTGAAGCGTGGCCTGCCCGACTACATGGTGCCGTCGCTCTTCGTGCTGCTGCGCGAGATGCCACGGACCCCGAACGGCAAGATCGACCGCCGGATGCTGGCGGCGGTGCCGCCGCAGCCGGAGGGAGCCACCGAAGCGGGCCGCTCGCCCCGCAACTACGTGGAGGAGGTCCTGGTGGGGATCTGGAGCGAGGTCTTCGACCAGATGGTGCGGGTGGAAGACAACTTCTTCGATCTCGGCGGCCATTCACTGCTCGCCATCCGGGTCGTCTCCCGCATCCGTTCGGTCCTCAACGTCGAGCTGCCGCTCCAGCAGATGTTCGCGGCACCCACCGTCGAAGGTCTGGCTTGGCTGATCGAGCAGGAAATGGAGCAACGGCGCGGCGTTCCCCTGCCGCCGATCGGGCGCGCCTCCCGGGAGCGGGAGCTGCCGCTCTCCTTCGCCCAGCAGCGCCTCTGGTTCCTCGACCGGCTCGAGCCGGGAACGGCGACCTTCAACCTGCCCGCGCCGCTGCGCCTGACCGGCCGCCTGGACGTGGCGGCGCTCGCGCGCGCCCTCGACGAGATCATGCGGCGCCACGAGTCGCTGCGCACCCGCTTCGGCGAGCGGGAGGGGAGGGGGTATCAGGAGGTCCAGCCGCCGGCTCCCGTGCCGCTGCCGCGGATCGATCTCTCCGGCCTCCCAGTCTCCGCGCGCGAGGCCGAGGCCCGGAAATGGGCGGACCTGGAGGCCAGACTGCCGTTCGACCTCGTCCAGGGGCCGCTGCTGCGCACGACCTTGATCCAGCTCGACTCCAAGGACGGGCTGCTGCTGGTCACCCTGCACCACATCGCCACCGATGGCTGGTCGACCGAGATCTTCGCGCGCGAGCTGCGGGCGCTCCACTCGGCCTTCGCCGCCGGCCTCCCGTCGCCCCTTCCCGAGCCGCCGCTCCAGTACCCGGACTTCGCGGTCTGGCAGCGGGGAGCGCTCGACGGAGAGACGCTCAAGGCGCTACTGGCGGACTGGAAGCAGCGGTTTGGCACCGAGGTTCCACCGCTCCGCCTGCCGACCGACCGGCCGCGCCCGGTCGTCCAGACCTACCCGGGAGCCATCCGCTCGCTCCGGTTCTCCGAAGATCTGACACGCGACGTCCACAAGCTCGCGCGGCGCTCGGGAGCGACCCTGTTCATGACCCTGATCGGCGCCTTCCAGGCGCTGCTCCACCGGTACTCCGGCCAGGATCGGATCGTGGTCGGCTCCCCCGTGGCGGGCCGGAGCCGACCCGAGCTCGAAGGGATGATCGGCTTCTTCGTCAACACCCTGGTGCTGCCCGCCGACCTCTCCGGGGAGCTGACTTTCCACCAAGTCCTGGAACGCTCACGGGAGATGGCGCTCGGCGCCTACGCCTATCAGGATCTCCCCTTCGAGAAACTGGTCGAAGCATTGCAGCCGGTGCGCGACAACAGCCGCAGCCCGCTGTTCCAGGCGATGTTCCTGCTGCAGCAGCACGTCCGTGAGGCGCCGGGCTCCGAGGCCGGTCCGGGCTCCGACGGCGATCAGGAGGCGCTTCGCGTCCAGCCGTTCGGCGCCGGCACGGGCACCTCGCAGTTCGACCTCACCCTGTTCGCGGCCGAAGAGGCGGTGGGGATGCTGGTGGGCGTCGAATACAACACCGACCTGTTCGACGCCGCGACCATGGACCGCATGCTGGAGCACTACCGGAGCCTGCTCGCCGGCGCCGTGGCCAATCCCGAGGTCCGGCTGGCGGACCTTCCGGTGCCGCCGCTCACCGCGACGCCACAGATCGTGGCGGACGCCGGCGCGGCCACGGCGAAGCCGGAGGGGGCGGCCGACGCGCGGCGCGACCGCCTCTCCTCGCGTCTCTCCAAGCTCTCGCCGGCCCAGCGCGAGGCGCTCGAACGGCGCCTCAAGGGGCGCCCAGAGACGTCCGCGCCTCCGGTTCCTTCCGCGAGATGCCTGGTGGAGATCGTGCCCGCTGCGCCGGGCATCTCCGGGGCCGGGAGGCGGCCGTTCTTCTGCATCCATCCGGCCGGCGGCGACGTGCTCTGCTTTTTCCCGCTCGCCCGTCATACCGGAGCGGATCAGCCGTTCTACGGTCTCCAGGCGCGCGGGCTGGAGGATACGGCGGAGCCCTTCGCCACGATCGAGGAGATGGCGGCCCACTACGCCGCGGAGATCCGCAGCGTCCAGCCGGCCGGCCCCTACCGGATCGGCGGCTGGTCGTTCGGCGGGCTCGCCGCGTTCGAGCTGGCCCAGCAGCTCCGCGCCGCCGGCGAGGAGGTGGAGCTCCTGGTGGTGATGGACACCGCCCCGGGCGTCGAGGGCGGCGGGGTCTCTGGGTCCTTGGAGGAGACCGGCGACGGTTCCCGTGACAACACCGGCTGGCTGCTCACCATCGCCGAGTACATCAAGGGACTGCGCGGCAAGGATCTCGCGGTGACCGCCGCCGACCTCCGGCCGCTCGATGGGGAGGCGCAGCTCCGCTTCTTCGTCGAGCGCCTCCAGCGCGCCGGGGTGGTGCACAGCGGCGACAGCCTGGAGCAGCTCCGCCGGCTGCTGCGGGTCTACAAGACCAACGTCCAGGCCTACCGGGCCTACGTCCCGCGCCCGTACGCGGGGCCGATCACCCTGATCCACGCCGAGCAGGCTGCCTTCCCCCCGGACCTCGGACCGGACCTGGGTTGGGAGAAGCTCACGGCGCACCCCATCGACCGGCAGCAAGTTCCGGGTGATCACATCACCCTGCTCGCCGAGCCCCACGTCCGCACGCTGGCCGGCCGGCTGCGCGACCGGCTCGGCGGATCGGAGAGATCTTGAAGACACGGTTCCGTCGCCTCCTGAAATTCCTCTGCCTGGGCCTGCTGGCGATCGTCGTGGTCCTCGCGGTCGCCGGCGCCTGGCTCGTCCGCCGGGCCTGGCCGCAGACTTCCGGGAAGATCGTCGCTCCGGGCCTCTCGGCCCCCGCCGAGGTGATCCGCGACCATTGGGGCGTGCCGAGCCTCTACGCCACCGACGAGCACGACCTCTTCTTCGCTCAAGGCTACGTCCACGCCCAGGACCGGCTCTGGCAGATGGAGTTCAACCGCCGGCTGGGGGCCGGCGAGCTGTCCACTTTGTTCGGCCGCGCCACCCTGGCCACCGACAGGTCGCTGCGCACCCTCGGCATCCGCCGGGCGGCCGAGGCGGACTGGAAGGTGAGCGATCCGGGGACCCGCGCCATCCTGCAGGCCTACGCCGACGGGGTGAACGCCTTCATCGGCTCCCACCGCAACCGGCTGCCGGTCGAGTTCACCGCCCTCGGGGTGCGGCCGGCGCCCTGGCGGCCGGTCGATTCGATCGCCTGGAGCAAGATGGTGGCCTTCTCCCTGGGGCAGAACCAGACGCAGGAGCTGATGCGCGCCCAGTTGGCCGCCAAGGTCGGCGCCGAGGGCGTGCGCCAGCTCATGCCCCCCTATCCGAGCCAGGACCGCCAGCCGTTGATCGTCCCTCCCGAGGCGGGCCGCTACGGCAACGCCCGGCGGGCGGCCCTGGAGAAGGCCGGGCCTCTGCTCGCGGCGCTGCTGAGCGAGACCGTCGTGGGAGTGGGGAGCAACAACTGGGTGGTCCACGGCAGCCGGACCGCGACCGGCAAGCCGATGCTCGCCAACGACACCCATCTCGAGCTCGACATGCCCTCGGTCTGGTACGAGAACGGGCTCCACGCCGGGCGCTTCGACGTGGCCGGCTTCTCGTTCCCCGGCATGCCGATGGTGCTGATCGGCCACAACCGGCGCATCGCCTGGGGGATCTCCAGCATGTGCGGCGACTCCGAGGACCTCTTCGTCGAGGAGATCAACGACCGCCGGCAGGTGCGGACCGGCGGCGAGTGGCGCGACGCGGAGATCGTCCACGAGTCGATCCCGGTCAAGGGGGGCAAGGCGGTCCCCTTCGACCTCGTGATCACCCCCCACGGCCCGATCATCAACGAGGGGTTCGACCTGAAGGGGATGCCGCCGCTCGCCCTGCGCTGGACGGCCTCGGATCCCGGCCGCACGGTCGACGCTGTGCTGGCGCTCAACCTCGCCGCGGACTGGCCGGCCTTCCGCAACGCCCTCTCCCGCTGGGGGGCGCCGACGCTCAACTTCGTCTACGCCGACGTGGACGGCAACATCGGCTACCAGGGGGCGGGGGCGATCCCGGTCCGCGCCGCGGGCCAGCAGGGGCTTGCTCCCGTGCCGGCGGGCGGTCCCGAGCGCGACTGGCGGGGGATCATCCCGTTCGACAAGATGCCGATGCTGTTCAACCCGCCGGCCGGCTTCATCGTCACCGCCAACAACAAGGTGGTGGCGGACAGCTACCCCTACCCGATCTCCTGGGACTATGCCGACCCCTACCGGGCGCAGCGGATCACCGAGCTGCTGGCCGCCAATTCCCACGTCACCCTGGACGACATGCGGCGCATCCAGTCCGACGTCTACTCGATGCCGGCCGTGGCGCTGCGTCCCTACCTGCTGGCGATCAAGCCAGAGAACCGGCTGCAGGAGAGAGCTCTCGACCAGGTGCGCCGCTGGGACCTGCGATTCACCGCGGAGAGCCCCGGCGCCACCGCCTACTTCGCCTGGTATGCCGCGCTCATCCCCGACATCTACGGCGACGAGCTGGGAGAGGAGCTGATGAACCAGTTCCGCCTCACCGCCGTCAACCAGACCCCGCGCCTGGTCGAGATGATGGCCGACCCGCACAATCCCTGGTTCGACGACAAGCGGACCCCGGACAAGGTCGAGACCCGGGACGACATCGTCCAGCGCGCCTTCCGGGAGGCGGTCGTCATGCTCTCGCAGCGGCTCGGCGACGATCCGGCGCAGTGGCGCTGGGGGAGGATCCACACAGCGATCCTCACCCACCAGCCGTTCGGCAACAGCGGCATCCCGCCGCTGATGAAGCTGTTCAACGGCGGGCCCATCCCGGCGGGGGGCGAGGGATTCACCGTCAGCTCGGTCGCTCCGGCGTTCCGGAACCCCTTCATCTCCCGGTTCGGCACCTCGCAGCGGCTGATCGTCGACCTGGGCGACCTCGGCCGGTCGCTCGTGGTCAACAGCACCGGGCAGAGCGGGCTCTTGTTCCATCGCCACCGCGAGGACCAGATCCCGCTCTGGCGGGACTACCGGTACCGGCCGATGCTCTTCGGCCGGGACGCGGTGGAAAAGAACGTGGAGGAGCGGCTGACGCTGCAGCCGCGGTAGAGCTACGTCAATTCCGTGAAGCTGGTGTACGCCGGGTGGGGCCCGGGTTCCACGGGACGGTTGCCCGGGCGCATCAGCAGGCCGGTGCGCAGGCCGGCCGTGGCCGCGGCGTCGAGCTCGCCGCGGACATCGCTCAGGAACAGGATCGCCTCCGGCGGCAGGGCGAGCTCCCCGGCGATCGCCCGGTAGGAGGCCGGCTCCTGCTTGGGGCCGGTGGTCGTGTCGTGGAACCCCTCGAAGAGCCGCGCCAGGTCGCCCTGCCCGGTGTTGCCGAAGAGCAGCTTCTGGGCCCGCACGCTGCCCGAGGAGAAGACTCGCAGCCGCACCCCCGAGCGGGCCCAGGTCTCCAGCGCGGGAGGGACGTCCGGAAAGACCTCCCCGCGCAGATCGCCGGCGCGGTAGCCCTCGTCCCAGATCAGTCCCTGGAGCTGCTTGAGCCCGGTCGACTTGCGGTCGAGGCGCATCAGGTGGCGGGCGTAGGGAGCGCCGTCCCCGAAGCCGGGGAGCCCGGCCATCCCCTGCCGGGCCTCCTCCTCGTGCTCCCGGCGCAACTGGGAGATCGCCGCGGCCAGCTCAGGATCGGGGAAAGGACGGGAACAGAAGGCTCCGAACCGCGCTTCGGCGTAGGGGAAGAGGGTGTCGTAGACGAACGAGATCGAGGTGGTGGTCCCCTCGATGTCGGTCAGGACGGCCTCGACGCCGGGCGGCAGCGGCACCTTCCTACAGCACTCCGATCGGCGGGATGTAGGCCGGCCCGAAGCAGAGCGGCTGGTACTTGGAGTCCACCCCGGTCTCGGTGTAGTGCGGCGTCCAGCCCGAAGAGTCCTGGAACAGCCGGATCGCCCGGATCGTGCGGTCGGAGCAGAGGTCGAACCAGTGATGCGTCCCGCGCGGCACCCGGATCATGTCCCCTTTGACCACCTCGATGCTGAACACCGGCCCCTGCTGCGGATGGACGTGGAACAGGCCGCGGCCGTGGACGATGAAGCGAACCTCGTCCTCGTCGTGGAAGTGCTCCTTGTTGAAGCGGTTGAGCATGGTTTCGAGGCCGGGGATCTCCGGCCGGATGTTGATCACGTCGGCGGTGACGTAGCCCCCCTCGGCCATCAGCTTCTGGATGGGCTCCTGGTAGGCGTCCAGGATCTCGTGGTCGGCGGCGTTCTCGGGCAGATCGTCCGAGCCTTCGAAGCGGCGGTACCAGAGCCCCAGCCCCTCGAGGAAGCGGGAGATCTCTGCCGGGTCCTCGATCACCCGGTTCTCGTCGCGAAAGGTCAGTGTGGCCATCTTTCTTCCTCCTTCAAACTGACAGTGCACGAATGTAGCAGAAGAGAGACGCGGCGGGCATGGTAGATTCCGCGGCCATGAGCTCTGAAGACCCCCGGGACCTGCTGGCCAGCGTCGCCGGCCTGTTCTATCAGCGGGGGTGGATGGCGGGGACGGCGGGCAACCTCTCGCTGCGCCAGTCCGACGGCTCCTTCTGGATCACCGCCAGCGGCAAGCTCAAGGGGCGGCTGCGCAGGGCGGACTTCCTGCGGGTGGCTCCCGGCGGCGAGGTGCTGGAGCGGGGGAGGCCGGAAGACCGCCCGTCGGCCGAGACCAGCCTCCACGACTCCATCTACCGCCTGTTCCCCGAGGCGGGCGCCTGCTTCCACGTCCACTCGATTCCCGCCAACGTGGCGGCCCGGCTCGCCGTGGGAGGCTCGCTGCGCCTGCCGCCGCTCGAGATGATCAAGGGGCTGGGGATCTGGGAGGAGGAGCCGGAGGTGGATCTCGCGGTCCTCCCCAATCACGCCCATGTCCCGCGCATCGCCGAAGAGATGGCTGCCCGCTTCGCCGCCGAGCCGCCGCGGGTGCCGGGCTTCCTCATCCGCGATCACGGCCTCACCACCTGGGGCCGGGACGCCGACGCCGCCCTCAACCACGTCGAGCTGTTCGAGTACCTCTTCGGCTATCTGAGCGCCGCCCGCGCGGCCAGCCTCTAGAACGGTGCCCTTCCCTCCCCGCGGGGACGCGGCCGCTCCCTTCGGGGAACCGACGAAATTTCGGCGGGGATCGATCGCTCCCCGGGGGCGGCGACGAAATTTCGCCGGTCCCCGGTCGATCCCCGGGGGGATGCAGCCGGGGGGGCAGAACGAACACCCGCCGCGCCCGCTCGGAGCCCAGCGTCTCCGCGTCGTAGTAGCGGTCGAGGATCGAGGGCTTCCAGGTGAGCAGGTCCGGATTGCGCGCCGCGAACTCCTCCCAGGCTTCCCCTTTGATCCCTTCGCCCTCGCCGCCGTCCGCCATCCGTTCGTGGATCAGGAACAGGTAGGCCCAGGTGATCGTCTCGTGGTAAAGGCCGGGGTGACCGTGGAAGGCGGCGAAGCGCCGCAGCCCCGCGGTAAAACGGGCCAGGGCCTCCAGCGCCGGATGCCGCCGCAGGTAGATCCAGGCCAGCCGGACGTGGTCCCGGTGATGGAAGGCGGAGTTCGGGAGGGTGAGGTCCTCGAAGTTCCGGGCGAACTCTTCGTCGGTCATCTCGTCACCTCGCAGGAATTGAGCCCCAAAAGGAAAAGCCCCAGGGGAGATCCCTGGGGCCGTCGAACGGGAACTATACCACAGGCCCGAGAGGCTCCCGACCTGTTACAATCCTCACAGCCGACCGGCTACATCTTTGGACGACGGCGCGGGGCGCGGCCCCCGTCCTGGAGAGCTATCTTCAATGAACGCATTGAACGTGATGAGTCTCAACGCCCACCGCAGCTTCGGCAAGCTGCTGGAGATCGGCATCTCCCACGACGCCGAGGGGGACTGCCCGGAGGCGTTCGCTCGCCTGGTCGAGGCGATGGAGAAGATGTCCGTCGAGGCCGACCTGCTGAGCTCGGCGGACGGCGCGGCGCTGTTCCTCAACCTCGCCCTGGTGGCGGGCCGGCTGGGGCGCGCCGATCTCGGGATGGAGCTGCTGGAGCGCTCGCGCGAGGTCTTCGTCCGACTGCTCGGCCGGGAGCGGGTGGTCGGGCCGGCGGCACGATAGAATCTCCCCGCGCCGGAGTGGCGAAACGGTATACGCAGAAGACTTAAAATCTTCCACTCGCAAGGGTTTGCGGGTTCGAGTCCCGCCTCCGGCACCACCTCTCCCAGCCTCTCCCCTACCGATCCGTCGTTTCGACGACTGGCACGTTTCTTGGAAGAAATCTGGCGTTTTCAATGCCGGTTCATGGCCTCCCTCGGCCGGGAAGAGACATAGGGATGACGGACCTGACGGACGGGCGGGTGGAGAACCGGGAGCAGCCGGTGGACGCGCCCGCAGAGGAGTGCTCCAGCTCGCACCCCTGCCCGGTGGTGGCGATCGGCGCCTCGGCCGGCGGCCTTGAGGCGTTCCAGGAGCTTTTCCGCCACATGCCGGCCGACACCGGCTACGCCTTCGTCCTCCTCCAGCACCTGTCCCCCCGCCACGAGACGCTCATCCCCGAGCTGCTGGCGCCGCTGACGCCGATGCCGGTGCGGACGGTCGAGGACAAGACGCTGATCCACGCCAACCACGTCTACGTCATGCCGACGCACGGAACGCTGACGGTCGACGACTGCGTGCTCTATCTCTCGCGGCCGCCGCGGACCCGCGGCCGGCGGTCGCCGATCGACCGGTTCTTCCGCTCGCTGGCCGAGGACCAGGAGGACGAGGCCGTCGCCATCGTCCTCTCCGGCACCGGAACGGACGGCGCCCTGGGGCTCAAGGCGGTCAAGGAGCGCGGCGGGCTGACGCTGGTGCAGGCCCCCGAGACGGCCCGCTACGACAGCATGCCCCGCGGCGCCGTGCTGACCGGGGCGGTCGACTACATCCTGGCGGTGGAGCAGATGCCGCCCCGGCTGGTCGAGCACCTGCGGCGCGTGCGCGACGGGCAGGGGGGGAACCCCGAGCGCTTCCGGGAGGAGATCGCGGGACACCTTGGCAAAATCTGCGCCATCCTGCGCCGCGACACCGGTCACGACTTCCGCCACTACAAGCAGAGCACCCTGGTGCGCCGCGTGCGCCGCCGGATGAGCGAGGCGCGGTCCGCTTCGGTATATGCTTACGTGGAGTCACTGGACCACGAGCCCAAAGAAGTCGAGCAGCTCTTTCGCGACCTGCTGATCAGCGTGACCCATTTCTTCCGTGATACGGAGGCCTTCGACCTCCTGGCCGCCAAGGTCATTCCCCGGTTGTTCGACGGGAAGGACGCGGACGGCTTCGTGCGCGTCTGGGTGCCGGGGTGCGCCACGGGGGAGGAGGCCTACTCGCTCGCCATCCTGCTGCGCGAGCACATGGCCGGGCTCGCGGCGCCGCCCAAGGTGCAGGTGTTCGCCACCGACATCGACGCCCAGGCGCTCGAGACGGCGCGCCAGGCGCTTTATCCGGAGGGGATCGCCGGCCAGATCTCCCCGGAGCGGCTCGAGCGCTTCTTCGTCCGCCACGGCAACATGTTCCAGGTCGCGCGCGAGATCCGGGACCTCTGCCTCTTCTCGCTCCACAACCTGATCGGCGATCCGCCGTTCTCGCGGCTCGACCTCGTCTCCTGCCGCAACCTGCTGATCTACCTCGAGAGCGACCTGCAAAAGAAGGTCATCGCCCTCTGCCACTACGCCCTGCGCCCCGGAGGGTTCCTCTTCCTCGGCCCTTCGGAAATGGTGGCGGGCCAGCCCGAGCTGTTCCGCACGATCGACAAGAAGCAGCGGATCTTCCAGTCGCGCGACACGGTCAGCCGGCCGCCGTTCAGCTTCCCCTTGAGCGAGCGGGGGCGCATCGGCATCCGTCCCTCCGAGGAGCACCCGCGGCGCGTGGCCCCGCGCCAGCAGGAGGTGGCGCGCACGTTCGAGACGGTGCTGCTCGAGAGCTTCGCTCCCGCCTGCGTAGTGGTCAACGAGTGGGGGGACATCATCTACTTCTCGCCGCGGACGGGGCGCTACCTCGAGCCCCCCTCCGGGACGCCGACGGTCAACGTCATCGACATGGCACGCAAGGGGCTGCGGCTCGACGTGCGCACGGCCCTCCACAAGGCGGTCAACTCGCGGGTGCAGGTGGTCCACGAGAACGTCGCCTTCGAGCTGGACGGGGGCACGCACCGGGTCAACGTCGTCGTGCGGCCGATGCCGGAGCTGGGGGAGGACCCCGGACTGTTCATGGTGGTCTTCCAGGAGGTCGTGGCGCCGGCGGGGGAGGCGCACAACGAATGGGAGCCGGGCGCGATCCTGGGGGACGATCCCATGGTGCGCCGGCTGGAGGCCGAGCTGCGGTCGACCAAGGACCACCTCCAGGCGACGCTCGAGGAGCTGGAGAGCTCGAACGAGGAGCTGGTCTCCTCGAACGAGGAGCTGCTGTCGATGAACGAGGAGCTGCAGTCGGCCAACGAGGAGCTGCAAACCTCGAAGGAGGAGCTGCAGTCGGTCAACGAGGAGCTCGAGACGGTCAACGCCGAGCTGAAGAAGAAGCTCGAGGAGCTCGACCGCGCCAACGGCGACCTGCAGAACCTGCTGCGGAGCACCCGCATCGCCACCGTCTTCGTCGACCGCGAGCTGCGGATCAAGAAGTTCACCCCGGCGGCGGTGGAGATCTTCCGGCTGATCGACGGCGACATCGGCCGGCCGATCGCCGACATCGTCCCCCGCTTCTCGGGCGGCGACCTGGCGGGGGACATCCGGGAGGTGCTGCGCACGCTCGCCCCGCGCGAGCGGCAGGTCGCGGTCGAGGAGGGGGAGGCGTGGTACCTCCTGCGGATCCTGCCGTACCGGACGGTCGAGGACGTCATCGACGGCGTCGTGCTCACCTTCCTGGACATCGCCGAGCTCAAGCGGGCGGAGGCCGAGCGCGAGAAGCTCGCCGCGATCGTCGACTCCTCGCAGGACGGCATCATCGGCAAGACGCTCGACGGCGTGATCACGAGCTGGAACGCCGGCGCGGAGCGGATGTACGGCTACTCGGCGCGCGAGGCGGTCGGCCGCTCGCTGGACCTGATCGTCCCCCCGGACGAACGGGATCGGATGTCGGCCATCTTCGAGCGGCTCCGGCGGGGGGAGAAGGTAGAGCCTTTCGAGACCGTCCGCGTGCGCAAGGACGGCGGGCGGCTCGACATCTCGCTGACCTTCTCGCCGGTGCGCGACGCGAACAGCCGGCTGTCCGGGGCCTCGGGCATCGACCGCGACATCTCCGACCGCAAGCGGGCCGAGGAGGCGCTGCACGAGGAGGCCCGCCGCAAGGACGAGTTCCTCGCCATGCTCGGCCATGAGCTGCGCAATCCCCTGGCCCCCATCCGCAACTGCCTGCACCTGCTGCGATCCCCGGGTCTCAACCCGGCCCAGACCGACCGGGCCCTGCGCACGATCGAGCGGCAGGTGCTCCATCTGACCCGCCTGGTGGACGACCTGCTGGACATCGGCCGCATCTCGCGCGGCAAGATCCTGCTGCGCCGCGAGCGGCTGGACCTCGTCGAAGCGGCCCGCGCCACGGTGGAGGACCAGCGGCCGGATCTGGAAGAGGCCGGCCTTGGCCTCGATCTCGACCTGCCCGGTTCGCCCATCTGGATCGACGGCGACCCGACCCGCATCTCCCAGACCTTCGGCAACGTGCTCCACAACGCCGGCAAGTTCACCGACGCCGGAGGGCGCATCGCGGTCTCCCTGCGCCAGGAGCCGGACCGCGGCGCGGCGGTCCTCGCCATCCGGGACACCGGCATCGGCATGGAGCCGGAGTTGCTCGCCCGGATCTTCGAGCCGTTCAGCCAAGCCGACGGCAGCCTGGACCGCAGCCGGGGAGGGCTGGGCCTGGGCCTCGCCCTGGTCAAGGCCCTGGTCGAGCTGCACGGCGGCTCGGTCGAGGCCGAGAGCCCCGGCCCCGGCATGGGGACGGAGGTCGCCCTGCGGCTGCCGCTCGCCGCTCCAGCGGAGGAGGGGGGCCTGGCCGACCCCGCTCTCCCCGCGGCCGGGGAGGGGGCCCAGCAATCCCGGCGCTGCCTGGTGATCGAGGACAACGTCGACGCGGCCGAGAGCCTCGGCCTGCTGCTGCGGCTCACCGGGCACGAGTCCGAGGTGGCCTTCGACGCCGAGGAGGGACTGGAGAAGGCGCGCCGGCTGCGGCCCGAGGTCGTCCTCTGTGATATCGGGCTGCCCGGCAGGATGGACGGCTACGCGGTGGCCCGCGCCTTCCGGGCCGATCCGGAGCTGCGGCCCACCTTCCTCATCGCCCTGACCGGCTATGGCCAAGAGGAGGACCGCCGGCGCGCCCTCGACGCCGGTTTCGACACCCACCTCACCAAACCCGCCGACCTGGACGTCCTGCGCCGGCTGCTGGCGGAGGCCGGCCGGTAGATAGATAGGTAGATAGGTAGCGCCGATCGTGGCATGTGCCGTGCAGCCAGTTTCAGCTCCAGAACGGCTCCTTCCTTGACGATCCCGGCGGCGCGATCCAGAATGCGCCGCGTCAGGGGTGAGGCTCCAGACGTCGTTCGTTCGCCCGGAAAGGAACCACGGTGAGGAATCTCCATCGTCAGGCAGCCACGGCCGCTCTCGGTCTCTTCCTGGCCGGCGCCCCGGCGTGGCCTCTCCAGCAGGAGCTCGCGGCCCCCGCCTCCGACCTGAAACGGCTCAGCCTCGAGCAATTGATGGAAATCGACGTGACCTCGGTTTCCAAGCGCAGCGAGCCGGTCTCGGGGGCGGCGGCGGCGATTACGGTGATCACCGGCGACGACATCCGCCGCTCCGGTGCCAGCAACCTGCCGGAGGCCTTGCGGCTCGCCGTCTCGATGGAGGTGGCGCAGTCCGACGGCAACACCTGGGCGATCAGCTCCCGGGGCTTCGACCTCACCACCTCCAACAAGCTGCTGGTGCTGATCGACGGCCGCAGCGTCTACACGCCCCTGTTCTCGGGGGTGTTCTGGGACGTCCAGGACGTGATGCTGGAGGATATCGACCGCATCGAGATCATCCGTGGCCCCGGCGCCACCCTCTGGGGGGCCAACGCCGTCAACGGCGTGATCAACATCCTCACCAGGAGCTCCCACGAGACGCAGGGGACGCTCGTCACCCTCGGCGGCGGCAAGGAGGAGGAGGGCTTCGCCAGCTTCCGCCAGGGGGGCAGGATCGGCGACGGAACCACCTACCGCGCCTACGGCAAGTACTCCTACCGCGACGCGCTCGCCTACGCCAACGGCGACGGCGCCCGCGATCCGCTGCGCCGGGGGCAGGCCGGGTTCCGCCTCGACAGCGCCGGCGCCGGAGGCGGCGACTTCACCCTCCAGGGGGACGCCTACCGCGGGCTTGCCGGTCAGCGGGTCGTGATCCAGGCCGACACCGACCTCGACGGCGCCAACCTCCTCGGCCGCTGGACCCGCGACTACACCGCGGATTCGGGGAGCGCCCTCCAGATCTACTACGACTACACCCACCGCAGGATCCCGCAGTGGTTCGAGGAGCACCGCCACACCGTGGACGTCGACTACCAGCACCGGATCCGGATCGGCTCGCGGCAGCAGGTGGTCCTCGGGAGCGGCTACCGGATCACCCACGACCAGGTGGGGAACAGCCCCGGGGTGGCGTTCCTCCCGGACCACGTGACCGAGAACCTGTTCAGCGCCTTTGCGCAGGACGAGATCGCGCTGCGCTCCCACGTGCGGCTCACCCTGGGCACGAAGCTCGAGCACAACCGCTGGACGGGCTTCGAGGTGCAGCCGAGCGCCCGCTTGGCCTGGGTTCCCAGCGAGAGCCATACCCTCTGGGGGGCGGTCTCGCGCGCCGTCCGCACGCCCACCCGCTACGACGAGGACATCGTCTTCTACACGGCCGCCGGCCCCCCCCTCCTGGAGGGATCGGACCGCTTCGTCTCCGAGGAGATGCTCGCCTACGAGCTGGGCTATCGCGCCCAGATCCGGACGGGGCTGCTGCTCGACCTCGCCACCTACTACAACACCTACGACCACCTGCGCAGCTACGAGCCCACGCCCGCGACCGTGCTCCCCTATAGCTTCGGCAACCAGCTGGACGCGGACACCTGGGGGTTCGAATTGCGCGTTAGCGCGCAGGCGGCCTCCTGGTGGCGTCTGCACGCCGGCTACGCCTATCTGAACAAGGTCCTGAGGCTCGATCCGCGGAGCTTCGACCCGACGGGCGGCAAGGCCGAGGGCAACGACCCGCGGAGCCGTTTCAACCTGCGCTCCCAGATGGACCTGCCGCGCGGTCTGGAGCTCGACGGCGCCCTGCGCTACGTCGCCCGGCTCCCTTCGCCCGTGGTGCCGGCCTACACCGAGCTCGACCTGCGGCTCGGCTGGCACGCGACGGACGCGCTCGAGCTCTCCCTGGCCGGGCAGAACCTCCTGCATGCCCGGCACCCGGAGTTCGGCGCCCCCTCACCGTTGCGCGAGGAGGTCCAGCGCAGCCTCTACGGGAAGGCGACATGGCGCTTTTGAAGAGACTGGCGGTCCTGCTGGCGGCTCTGCTGGTGGTCGTGCCGGCCATGCCGGGCGCCGCTCGGGCGCAGGGCACCTCGGAATACGACGTCAAGGCGGCGTTCCTCTACAACTTCACCAAATTCGTGGACTGGCCGCCCTCGGCGTTCCCGGACGCCGGCAGCCCGCTCAGGATCTGCGTGCTCGGCGAGGATCCCTTCGGCACCAGCCTGAAGGCGGTGGCGGGCGAGAACGAGGAGGTCGGAGGGCACAAGCTGACCGTCGTCCCGACCCCATCGCTCTCCCGGTCCGGCGGTTGCCAGGTTCTCTTCATCAGCCGGTCCGAGCAGGAGCGGCTCCCCCAGATCCTGGCCTCCGTCAAGGGCTCTCCCGTGCTCACGGTGGGGGACAGCCGGGGGTTCCTCGATCATGGGGGGATCATCAACTTCATCCTCGAGGGATCCAAGGTCCATTTCGAGATCAACCCGGAGGCCGCCGACCGGGTGGGGATCAAGATCAGCTCGAAGCTGCTGCGGCTGGCGCGGATCTCCGGCCCGAAGCCGGGATCCTGAGCCATGCTGCGGATCTTCCAGCGCGCCCACATCCACCAGAAGCTGATGCTGATCGCCATGCTGACGACCGGCGGCGCCCTGCTGCTGGCCGGAGCCGCGCTCATCCTCTTCAACGTGCTGCGGTTCAAGGACGAGATGCGGCACGACCTCGCGACCCTGGCCGAGATCGTGGCCCAGAACAGCACGGCCGCTCTGAGCTTCCAGGATCAGACCGCCGCCATCGAGACGCTGAGGGCGCTGGGCGCGCGTCCCTCGATCGTCGCCGCCGCTCTCTACGACAAGAAAGGCGGCCTTTTCGCCCACTGGAGCCCCCCGGGAGCCACGACAGCCTTCCCGCCGCGGCCCGGACAGGACGCCAGCCGGTTCGAGGACGGCGCCCTCGTCGCCTTCAGCAAAGTCGATCTCAAAGGGGAGCGGATCGGCACCGTCTACCTGCGCAGCAGCCTCGACGAGCTGTACGGGCGCGTCAGGATGCAGGCGCTCACGGTGGGCCTGGTCTTCCTGGCTTCGGGGCTCGCGGCCCTGATGCTCTCCTCGGGGCTCCAGCGGCTGATCTCGGGGCCGATCCTCGACCTCGCCGGGACGGCGCAGGCGGTCTCCCAGCGGCAGGATTATTCGATCCGGGCGGCGAAGCGGAGCTCCGACGAGCTCGGGGCGCTCGTCGACGCCTTCAACGGCATGCTCGTCCAGATCCAGCAGCGCGACTCCGAGCTGCAGGAGGCCAAGGAGGTGCTCGAGGCACGGGTCCAGGAGCGCACCCGCGAGCTCGAGCGCCGCAACGAGGAGCTCCACCAGAGCAACAAGGAGCTGGACGACTTCGCCTACATCGCCTCCCACGACCTGAAGGAGCCGCTGCGCGGCATCCACAACTTCTCGAACTTCCTGATCGAGGACTACTCCGACAAGCTCGACGACGAGGGGCGCTCCAAGCTCGAGACGCTGATGCGGCTGACCCGCCGCATGGAGACGCTGATCGACTCGCTCCTCCAGTTCTCGCGCCTCGGCCGCGTCGACCTCGCCGTCGACCGGGTGGACCTCAACGAGACCGTGGCCGAGATCCTCGACTCGCTCGCCATCTCGCTGCGCCAGGAGAACATCGAGGTGCGCCTCCCGCGCCGCCTGCCCGCCGTCCGTTCCGATCGCGTCCGCGTCGGCGAGATCTTCTACAACCTGATCGTCAACGCGATGAAGTACAACGACAAGCCGGAGAAGTGGATCGAGATCGGCTGGCGGGAGAACCCCGCCGGCCCGCCGGTCTTCTACGTGCGCGATAATGGCATCGGGATTCCGGAGAAACACCACGACGCGGTGTTCCGGATCTTCAAGCGTCTGCACGGCCGCGACAAGTTCGGCGGCGGCACCGGGGCGGGGCTCACGATCGTCAAGAAGATCGTCGAGCGGCACCACGGAAAGATCTGGCTCGAGTCCTCTCCGGACCAGGGGACGGCCTTCTATTTCACCCTCAAGGAAGGAGAAGTGCGTGTTGCTTGAAAGCCCAAATCAGCCGATCCTCCTCGTGGAAGACAGTCCCGAGGATTTCGAGACCACGCAGCGCGCCTTTCGCCGCTCGGGGCTCAAGAACCCGATCTTCCGCTGCGCCGACGGCGACGAGGCGCTCGACTTCCTCTTCCGCCGGGGCCGCCACGCCGGCGCCCCCCCGCCGGGAGTCATCCTGCTCGACCTCAACCTGCCGGGGACCGACGGCCGCGAGGTGCTCTCCGAGATCAAGGCGGACCCCGAGCTCAAGCAGATCCCCGTCATCGTGCTGACGACCTCGAGCGATGACCGCGACGTCGCGGCCTGCTACAAGGCGGGGGCGAACAGCTACATCCAGAAACCCGTCGACCTCGACGGCTTCATGCGGGCGATCGAGCGGCTCAACGACTACTGGTTCGAGGTCGTGATCCTGCCGAAGGCGCAGTGACTGGATGATGACGGGATGACCGACGCGCCGATCCGCCTCCTCATCGTCGACGACAGCCCCGAGGACCGGGAGCTCTACCGCCGGCTGCTCGCCCAGAACCCCGAGCGTGCCTACGAGTTCCTGGACGCCGAGACGGGGGAGGAGGGGCTGCGCAAGGCGCTCGGCGAGGCGCCCGACTGCCTGCTGCTCGACTACCGGCTGCCGGACGTCGACGGCCTGGAGTTCCTCTCCCGGCTGCTGGCGGAGACGCTGGTCCCCGTCATCGTGCTCACCGGCCAGGGGAACGAGGCGGTGGCGGTGGAGGCGATGAAGGGGGGAGCCCAGGACTACCTGCTCAAGGGGGACATCTCCCGCGATCGCTTGCAGCACGCGGTGGGGAACGCCATCGAGAAGGTGGCGTTGCGCCGCAAGGTGGAGGAGCGCACCGCCGAGCTGGCCGAGGCCAACGCGGCGCTGCGCCGGATGTACGACGATCTGGAGGTGCTGGTCGAGCGGCGGACGGCCGAGCTGTCGGTGGCCAACCAGGAGCTCAAGCGGGAGATCCGGGTCCGCGAGTGGGCCGAGCAGGAGCGGGCGCGCCTCCTCGTCCTCGAGCAGGCGGCCCGCAAGCAGGCCGAAGAGGCCAACCACACCAAGGACGAGTTCCTGGCGACGCTTTCCCACGAGCTGCGCACCCCGCTGAACGCCATCCTCGGCTGGGTGCAGGTGCTGCGCGCCGGCAAGCTCGATACGACCGCCGCCACCCGGGCGCTGGAGACGATCGAGCGCAACGCCCGGGCACAGGCCCAGCTCATCGCCGACCTGCTCGACGTCTCGCGAATCATCACCGGCAAGCTCCGGCTCGACTTCAAGCCGGTCGAGCTGCGCCGCATCATCGACTCCACCCTGGAGAGCGTGCGGCCGGCGGCCGACGCCAAGGGGATCCTCCTCGACATCTCGATCGCCCCCCTGGCGAGCCCGGTCGTGGGGGACACCGACCGTCTCCAGCAGGTGATCTGGAACCTGCTGTCGAACGCCATCAAGTTCACCCCGCGGGGCGGGCAGGTCGGGGTGAGTCTGCGCGAGGCGGGAGGGAACGCCGCCATCCGGGTGAGCGACACGGGGGTCGGCATCCGCCCCGACTTCCTGCCCTACGTCTTCGACCGCTTCCGGCAGGCCGAGGGGTCGATCACCCGCACGCACGGCGGCCTGGGATTGGGCCTCTCGATCGTGCGCCACCTGATCGAGCTCCACGGCGGCGCGGTGGAAGTCGAGAGCGAGGGGGAGGGACGGGGGGCCGCCTTCACCGTGCGGCTGCCGCTGCGGGCGGAGCTCAGCGAGGACTCGCCGCTCGAGCGCACCGGAGTGGGGCAGAGCGTCTTCAACGCCCCCACCCTGCTGACCGGCCTGCGCGTGCTGGTGGTGGAGGACGAGGCAGACACCCGCGACCTGCTGGTGGTCTCCCTGCAGCAGTGCGGCGCCGAGGTGGCGGCCTTCGGCTCGGTGCCCGAGGCGCTCGCCTGGTTCGACCACTCGGTGCCGGACGTCCTCCTCTCCGACATCGGCGTGCCGATCGAGGACGGCTACTCGCTGATCCGCAAGGTGCGGGCGCGGCCGCCGGCCCTCGGGGGGAGCGTCCCCGCCGCCGCGCTCACCGCCTACGCCCGCGCCGAGGACCGCCTGCGCGCCCTGGAGGCGGGATACCAGACCCACCTCGCCAAACCGGTCGATCCCGCCGAGCTGATCGCCACCGTGGCGCGGCTGGCGGGCCGGCGCACGCCGGTGCCCTGAAGGACCGCCTCACCCCGGCCAACCGCTGAAACACTCTCCACCCAACGAGCGTAAGGGTCGCAGGAGGCCCAAGCATGGAACGCTCGCCGTCGCCCACCTACGGTCAGACTCGCGCCGGCGATGCCGGGAGGTTCAGCCCACGGCGGCTGGGGCTGGTCGCCGGTCTCGATCTCGCGGAGAGCTTCCGCCGTCCGCTGCTGCTGATCTGGGCGCTGCTGATGGCCTTGAACGGCTTCTGGCAATCGCGGGGGGAGTGGATCTTCCACTCGATCGACACTTCGCTCGGCGGCACCAAGGCCTGGGCCGACTCCGAGTTCCAGACCGCCTACATCTACGGGCTGATCGGCTTCTTCCTGATCAGCTTCTTCGTGGCGGTCGCCGCCGGCCTGCCGCTGATCCGCGACACGGAGCGCAACGTCGGGGCGCTGCTCCATTCGACGCCACTGCGCCCGAGCGAGTACGTGTGGGGGAAGTTTCTCGCCGCCCTCGCCTCCTGCCTGGTCGCCGCGGCCTGCCTGCCGCTGTTTACGGGGATCTTCAGCCACCTCCTGCCCGACCCGGGGCAGCCGGACCTCTACGGGCCGCTCCACCTCCTGAGCTACGTCCGGCCGTTCCTGGTCCTCCTGCTGCCGCCGATCATCTTCATGGCGGGAGCCTGCTTCGCCATCGGCCGCTTCACCGGCCGCCCCATCCTGGTCTTCCTGCTGCCGATCAGCCTCTTCCTCTTCTTCAACCAGTTCGTCTGGCACTGGTTTCCGCCTAACCTCGATCCTTCCGTCTCGGCCGCACTGCGCCTGCTCGACCCTTCGGGGTTCCGCTGGCTCAAGGAGAACTGGCTGTTCGTGGACCGCGGCATCGCCTTCTACAACACCCGGCCGGTCGCCTACGACACGCCGTTCCTGCTCAGCCGCGCCGCCTTCTGCCTCCTCGGCCTACTGCTGGTGGACGTCTCGCGCCGCCACTTCACCGGCCGCCTGCGCCGCCTGGCCCGCGCCATCCGTGAACCCGAAGCGGCTTCCGTGGCCGCGCCGGCCGCTGCGAAATCGCTCGCCTCGCTCGGCATGACCGCGCGGACGCCGGGCTTCCTTCAGGGGATGCTCGCGGTGGCCCGATTCGAGCTGGAGGAGCTACGCTCGCAGCCCGGACTCTACATCTTCATCCCGGCGATCCTCCTGTTCCTGCTCATCCTCTTCCGGGAGAACTACGACGACCAGCTCACGCCGATCCTGCTGACGCCGGGCAACGCCGCCGTCAAGGGGTTCATGGCGCTCACCCTGTGGCTCGGCCTCCTGCTCATGTTCTACACGGTGGAGTCGGTCGAGCGCGAGCGGTCGACCGGCGTCGCGCCGGTCTACTACGCGACCCCGGTCCTCACCTCTTCCGTGCTCGCCGGCAAGTGGCTGGCCCACGGCGTGGTGGCGCTCGTGACGCTCGCCGCGAGCGTGCTGGTGCCGGCATTCGTCATGATGTCGGAGGGCCGGGTGGGCTTCAGCCCACGCCCCTTCCTGCTGGTCTGGGGGCTGCTGCTGATCCCCACCCTGGCGCTGTGGACGGCGTTCATCGCCGCGGTGGTCGCCCTGACCCGGAGCCGCTACGCCACCTACGGCATCGGCCTCGCGGCGGTGATCGTCACCGTCTTCGTCCTGCTGCAGAACCATATGAGCTGGGTGGGGAACTGGCCCCTGATCACGGACCTGCGGTGGAGCGACATGGGGGCCTTCGAGATCGACCGCGCCGCGCTCGCGCTCAACCGCCTGATGGCGCTGGCGCTCGCCATCCCGTTCGCCTGGATCGCCGTGCGCGCCTTCGCCCGCCGGGAGCGCGACCGGCTGCACCCGGCGATCGCACCGGCCGCCCGGCGACGGACCGGCTGGACGGCGGCCGCCCTGGCCATCCCCCCACTAGCCCTGGGGATCGGCCTCTGGTTCCTGGTCAACCAGGGATTCCAGGGCGCCACGGTGGAGAGACGGCACAAGGACTACTGGCGGGAGAACCTCACCACCTGGATCAACCAGCCGCTGCCCTATGTGACGCGGGTCGAGATGGACATCGATCTCTATCCGCGGGAACGGGGGCTGCGCGCCAGCGGCTTCTACGACCTCCAGAACCGCAGGGACCGGGATCTCGACTGGTTTCCGGTGACCGGCGGGATCGCCTGGAGGGACCTCTCCTGGACGCTCGACGGCAGGCCCTGGACGCCGGAGGACCGCCACGGCCTCTACCTCTTCCGGCTGCCGCGCCCGCTCGTCCCCGGGGCCTCGGTGCGGCTCGGCTTCCGCTACCGGGGGACGGTGCTCCCCGGAGTTTCCAAGAACGGCGGCGCGCTGGATTTCGGCGAGTTCATCCTTCCCTCTGGAGTGTTGCTGACCGGGCGCAATCCGGACTTCGTGCCCAAGATCGGCTTCGACCCGCGGATCGGCGTGGACGAGAAGAACCGCACCGAGCCGCGGATCTATCCACCGCGGTGGTACGAGGGGGTGACCGACGCCGATCTCGACCGCTCGGCCTTCACCCAGCGGCTGCGCATCACCGCCCCGGCCGAGTACACGGTCAACTCGACCGGCATCGAGGTGAGCGACGAGGTCCGGAACGGACGGCGGACGGTGGTCTGGGAGAGCGACTACCCGGTGAGGGTGTTCAACATCGCCGCTGGCCGCTGGCAGGTGAAACGGGGGAAGAACGGCACGGCCGTCTACTACGACCGCCATCACCCCTACAACGTGGATACCCTGGTTTCGGCGCTCGACGGCGCCCGCCGCTGGTATGGCGAGTGGTTCGGGCCCTATCCCTGGCGGGATCTGCGGCTCAACGAGTTCCCCAACTACGCCGAGTACGCCCGCGGCAATGCCACCAACATCTTCTTCTCCGAGGGGGTGGGCTTCCTGACCAAGCGGACGCCGGACGGCGACCAGGCGTTCGAGGTGGCGGCCCACGAGGCGGCCCACCAGTGGTGGGGGCACATCCTGGCGTCGGGCGAGGGACCGGGCGGGATCGTGCTCACCGAGGGGGCCGCCAACTTCTCGACCCTGATGCTCGTCGAGCAGGTGCTCGGGCTGGAGAACCGCCTGGGCGCCGGCCGGCGCATGGAGGCCCGCTACGGCGAGGCGCGCCAGCCGAGCACCGAGAAGCCGCTGGCCGAGACGCTCAGCACCACCGGGCGGCCCGGCGACAACACCGTCGTCTACGACAAGGGCGGGTGGGTGCTCTGGATGCTGATGCACCGGATGGGCCGCGCCGCCTTCCTCGACGGCGCCCGCCACTTCATCGAGTCCTACCACCGGAACCCGGACCACCCCGTGCTCCAGGACTTCGCGGCCTTCATGCGCCCCTATGCTCCAGACAAGGCGGGCTTCGACGACTTCGTCCAGCAGTGGTTCTACGAGCTGGTGACCCCGGAGTACCGCCTGGACGATCTCCACAAGCGGCCGCTGGGCGGCGGGGCCTGGGAGGTGACGGTGAAGGTCGAGAACGCCGGCACCGGCCGGATGCCGGTCGAGGTGGCGGCCACGCGCGGTCCGCGCTTCGACGACGACAAGGGGGGGCCCGCGCCGGGATACCTCGACGCCCGCTCGACCGTGGTGCTCGCGGCCGGCGAGTCGAGGGTGGTGCGTATCCGCTGTTCCTTCGAGCCCGACCGGGTGGTGGTGGACCCCGACGGGTACGTGCTCCAGCTTCAGAGGAAGGCGGCGTCCGCGAGGTTGTAAGACTTTATTTCGTCACCTGCTGCCGGTGATCTGCTGGAAAACCAGGATCGCCGTCACCAGGAGCCCGATGACGATCACCGCCGTCCGCGCCTTTTGCTTGCCGATCCGCCGGGCGAAGCGGGCGCCACCGTAGCCGCCGAGGGTGGCGCCGGCCACGATCACCAGCGCCGCCGGCCAGACCACCGCCCCCTTGTAGATGAAGTATCCGGCGGCGACCGTGTTGATGCTCAGGTTGAAGAAGCTCTTGATCCCGTTCGCCGCGTGGATGTTGGCGAGGCCCAGGAAGCCGAGCAAAGCCAGCATCAGGATGCCGATCCCGGCGCCGAAGTAGCCGCCGTAGACGGCGACGCCGAGTTGCAGGAGGGTGGCGAGCGCCAGGCGGCCGCGTGGCAGGTCGGCGGGATTTTCCACCGTCCGGGTGGATTTCCGCGAGAGGAATCCCTGGAGCATGAAGAGAGCGGTGGCGAAGAGGATCAACAGGGGAGCGAGGAAGGCGAAGACCTTCTCCGGCGTGCGCAGCAGCAGGACCGAGCCGATCGTGCCGCCGAGGAGACTGGGCAGGAAGAGGGTCTTCAGCCAGCCGCGGTTGGCCCGCACTTCGTCGCGGAAGCCGTAGAGGCTCGCCACGGCGGCGGGGAGCAGCGCCACCGTCGAGGTCGCGTTGGCCGTGATGGCGGGCAGGCCCAGGAAGATGAGCGAGGGGAAGGTGAGGATCGTCCCACCCCCCGCCATCGCGTTCATCACCCCCGCGCCGAAGGCCGCAGCGACCAGGATGAGCATCTGGAGAGGCGTCACGCGGGGAGGATATTACGGCTCCGCCCCGCCAGATGTCCGATCTCTTTCATGCCGCCGGCCGGGTCACCCCCAGATAGGCCGGCCTGGCGAAGCCGGGGAAGATGTCGGCGACTCTCGAATTTCCCAGCCGGCGCTCCATGACCTCGGAGAGGACGGTGCGGAAGTCGGTGGTGATCGCGAGGTCGCCCGGGCCGTAGAGCTGCTCGGCGGCGAGGCCGGGCCAGCTCGCGTAGACCTTGCCGCCGGCCACCCCGCCGCCGAGGAGGAACATGCAGTTGCCGTGGCCGTGGTCGGTGCCGCCGGAGGCGTTCTCCTGCACCCGCCGGCCGAACTCGCTCATCGTCACCATCGTGATGTGGGCCATGCGGTCGGCGAGGTCGGCGTGGAAGGCGTGGAGGCCCGCCGCCAGATCGGCGAGGAGGTTGGCGAGGGTGCCGGTCGCGCCACCCTCGCCCGAGTGGGTGTCCCAGCCGCCGACGTCAATGCAGGCCACCTCCAGACCGAGGTCGGCGCGGATGAGCTGCGCCACCTGCTCCAGGCCGTGGCCGAAGTCGGAGTCCGGGTACTGGGCGCCGTTCTGCGGCTGGTAGGTTCCGGGGTTGGCGCTGGCGAGCATGGAGACGGCGTTGAAGGTCTGCTTGGCCTGTCCGTCCAGGAAGTCGCCGCTGGGATAGAGCGAGGCGAGGCTCGTCTGGAAGCTGGCGAGCTCGGCCGCCGAGCGCAGACCCTTGAGATGGAAGTCGGCGATCGACTGCAGCGCCGTGGCCGGCACCGGGCCGCGCAGGGAGGCTTGCACGATGTGCCCGATGCCTACGGCGCGGAACGGCGAGCCGTTGCCGGTGTCGAGGGTGGTGAGATGGCGGCCGATCCAGCCGGTGGTCAGCGACTTGCTGCCGGGCGTCCCCCGCTCCATAAAGTCCATCGCCTCGAAGTGGGAGTGGGTGTCGGCCGGCGAGCCGGCGGCGTGGACCACGGCCAGGGCGCCGTCGTCGTACAGCTCCTTGAGCGGCGCGAGCGACGGGTGGAGGCCGAAGAAGCCGTCGAGGTTGACCGCCGCGCCGGCGGTGGCGGCGGGCTGCTTGATGGCGAGAGTGGGGCGGCTCGCGTAGTAGTCGCGGTCGCCGAAGGGGACGACGATGTTGAGCCCGTCGGCGGCGCCGCGCAAAAAGACGCAGACGAGGACGTCCCGCTGCGGCGACGGCGTGGCGGAGAAGGCCAGGCGGGGGAACCAGCCGGGGAGGGTGAGGCCGCCGAAGCCCACGGTGCGCAGGAAGCTGCGTCGGGTGAAGGGTTTCATGATCGAGACTGCTCCTTTCACCGCCACTGGAAGTAGGGGGAATCGAGGATGAGGGCCACCAGGCCCGGAAGCTTCGCCTGCGCCTGGAGCGCGGTGAGCGGCGTCTGGGCCGGCCGGCCGTCGGCGGCGTAGGAGACGATCTGGTTGCGGTCCGCCGGATCCAGCTGGCGGGAGAGCAGGCGGTCGGTCAGGGCATCGGTCAGCGCTCCGGCGGTGGGCCGCGGCCAGCCGGGCGCGGCGGACGCCAGCCCCACCAGATCCGTCCGCACGTCGTGGAGGCGGTTGCCGCCCAGGGAGAGCCCCAGGTTCCAGCCGTTGAGCAGGCCGTTGGTGTTGGCCCAGGCGCCCGCCGCGTCGGGATAGCCGTTGGGCGGATGCCAATCGAAGGGGAGCTGCCCCATGTTGCGCAGCACGTTGAGCAGCGGCTTGCCCGACTCGGGGCCGAGCTGGGAGGAGAGGATGCGGACGGCGGAGGAGACCACCTCCAGCGGACGCTTCAGCTTCTGGTCCGCCGAGGCGCGGAATTCGGGCGAGAGCAGCAGCGTCCGCATCGTCTCCCGGAGGTCGCCGCCGGTGTTGGTGAACGCCTGGGCGACGGCGCTCACCAGGGAGTCGGGCGGGGTGTCGGAGACGAAGCGGACGCAGAGCTTGGTGGCGATCCGGCGGGCGGTCGAGGGGTGGGCGGCGAGGATGTCGAGCACCCGCTCGCCGTGGCCGATCCCGAGCCCCGCCGGCAGCGAGTGGCCGAGCACGGTCTTGGGGCCGTCGTCGTGGTCCGCGGCGCGGAAGTAGAAGGCGCCAGGGTGTCCCCCCTTGCGGCCGCCGATCGTCCAGCCGGTGAAGCACTGGGCCACCTGCTCGACGTCGGCCTGGGTGTAGCCGCTGTCCAGCCCGAGGGTGTGGAGCTCCATCACCTCCCGGCCGTAATTCTCGTTGGGGCCGTCCTTGGTATTGGTGGCGTTGTTCAGGTAGTCGAGCATGGCCGGGCTCTTGGCCGAGGCGCCCAGGATCTGGCGGAACTTGCCGAAGGCGTAGCGCCGCGCCACCTCCCGGTCGTCCACCGTCTTGTAGTAGGCGACCTTGCCGTCCAGATGGTAGAGATTGAAGTGATTGGTCCAGAAGTCGACCATCACCTCGTAGAGCTGGCGGCGGGAGGCGACGGCGCGCAGGACGGCGGCCGACTTGAGCTCGAGCACCACCTGGGACTTGTCGAGATCGACCAGCTCCGCGTTGCCCATCTTCAGGGTGGGGAAGAGGGTCCGCAGGGTGGCCTCGAGCTCGCCGTCGTCGATATTCTCCGGGTAGAGCTGCTCGGCGATGAAGTTCTCGAAGCCCAATGACCGGGCGTGCGCCAGGTCGTCCGGGGTACGGCCGAAGGTGATCCGGTTGACCAGGTGGACGATGGGGTCGGGTGCGGGCAGGGAGCTGGGGGAAGTTGATACGGAAGCCGCCGCCTTCCAGCTCACCTCCGGCCGGGCCGCGAGCAGCGGCGAGAGCCCCGCGCCGGGAAGGCCGGCCAGGGCCGCTCCCACCCCCGCCGAGCGGAGAAGGGCTCTTCGAGTCAGAGTCGCGCCATCCAAGGCTGTTCCTCCTCTCCAGGAAATACGTTCTGGGCTATAAACCCATGAGCTGGAGGTTTCCTGCGGGGCAAAACACATTTTGCTGAGACCCCCCGGCGCGCATGTTGCAAATCCTCCTCGCCGACCGGGTCCTCGACCCGGCGGGGAGGTGCGCGTGGCTTACGAGCCCATCGAGAACTACGGCATCATCGGCAATATGCGAACGGCGGCGCTGGTCGGCAAGCACGGATCGATCGACTGGTACTGCGTTCCGTACTTCGATTCGCCGAGCGTCTTCGCCGCCATCCTGGACGACGAGCGCGGCGGCCGCTTCGAGCTCGCTCCGGTGGGCGACGGGGCCGCCACCAAGCAGCTCTACTGGCCCGAGACCAACGTCCTCGTCACCCGCTTCCTGTCGCCCGACGGGGTGGGGGAGATCGAGGACTTCATGCCGGTCGGCGCGGGGGAGACCGACGACTGGCGCGACCATCTCATCCGCCGGGTGCGCGTGGTGCGCGGCTGCGTCAAGTTCCGCCTGCGCTGCCATCCGGCCTTCGATTACGCCCGGGCGAAGCACGAGACGGTGATCGATCCGGGGAAGGGCGCCGACTTCCACTCCTCGGGGCTTAGCCTGCGGCTCGCCACCGAGGTCCCCCTGCGGCCGGACGGCCGCGGGGTCTCCGCCGAGTTCGTCCTGCGCGAGGGGGAGAAGGCGACCTTCGTGATCCGCCCGATCGACCCGGGGAGCGATTCCTGCGCGCCCCTCTCGGCGGGCAAGACCGAGGAGCTGTTCAAGGCGACGGTCGCCTACTGGCGGCGGTGGATCTCCGCCTCCACCTACCACGGCCGCTGGCGCGAGATGGTCCACCGCTCGGCCCTGGTGCTGAAGCTCCTCACCTTCGAGCCCACGGGAGCGATCGTGGCGGCGCCCACCTGCAGCCTGCCCGAGCACCTGGGCGGGGTGCGCAACTGGGACTACCGCTACACCTGGATCCGCGACTCCGCCTTCACCATCTACTCCCTGCTGCGCATCGGCCTGACCGACGAGGCGTCGGCGTTCATGGGCTGGCTCGACGCTCGCTGCGCCGAGGCCACGCGGGACGAGGGGCTGCAGATCGTCTACGGGATCGACGGCCGGCGCGACCTGAAAGAGGTGACGCTTGACCACCTGGAGGGCTACCGCGGCTCGCGGCCGGTGCGGGTCGGCAACGGCGCCGTCGACCAGCTCCAGCTCGACATCTACGGCGAGCTGATGGACTCGGTCTATCTCTACAACAAGCACGCCGCGCCGATCGCCTACGACACCTGGCTCCACCTGCGGGATCTCCTGCACTACGTCTGCGACAACTGGAAGCGGGAGGACGAGGGGATCTGGGAGGTGCGCGGCGGCCGGCAGCAGTTCGTCTTCTCCAAGCTGATGTGCTGGGTGGCCATGGACCGCGGCCTGCGCCTGGCCGACCAGCGCTCCTTTCCGATCGACCGCGAGAACTGGCTCCGGGCGCGGGACGAGATCTACGAGACCATCATGGCCCGCGGCTGGAACGCGAAGCGCCAGGCGTTCGTCGAGACCCTTGACGGCGAGTGGCTCGACGCTTCCAGCCTGCTCATGCCCCTGGTCTTCTTCGTCGCGCCGAGCGATCCGCGGATGCTCAAGACGCTGGAGGCTATCCGCCGCCCGCCGGACCAGGGCGGACTGGTCTCCGACGGGCTGGTCTACCGTTACAACGCCTCGCACGGGATCGACGGCCTCCCCGGCGACGAGGGCACCTTCAACATGTGCACCTTCTGGCTCGTCGAGGCGCTGACGCGCGCCGGCTGGACCAACCCCGAGATGCTCGAGGAGGGCCGCCTGACCTTCGAGCGCATGCTGGGCTACGCCAACCACCTGGGGCTCTACTCCGAGCAGACCGGGCAGCGCGGCGAGGCGCTGGGGAACTTCCCCCAGGCCTTCACCCACCTTGCCGTGATCAGCGCCGCCGCCAACCTCGACCAGACCCTGGGCAAGGAGCGCGGCCGGCGGGAGGACGTGGAGCGCTAGGGCGCCCGTTTCACCGGCGCGGCGATGAGGTGCTCGACCGCCGGGCGCCCGGGGCCGAGGTGGAAGGCGCGGGCGCGCTCCTCGACGTCCTTGTCGGCGTGGGTGACCCGCTCGTGCTGGCGCAGGTGCTCGATCCAGGACTTGACCAGGAAGATCTCGGTGTAGCGGTCCACCTCTGCCGAGTCCGCGAAGAGCCCCCACTGCAGGGCGCCGTCGCGCATGCGGATGCGGCGGACGCCGTCCATGGCGGCCGCGAACTCGGCGGCGCGGGCGGGATCGATCTGGTAGCGCACCGTCACCAGCACCGGTCCGCGGTCCGGCTCGAGCTCGTGGACCACGATCGGGGCCGGCCACTGGCGGGAGGGGGCGAGGTTGAGCCCCTCGCCCGAGCGCAGGTGGATGCGGAAGGTGGCGGCGAGCCCCACGATCATCCCGATGGCCGAGACCAGCAGGGCGCGGGAGATGCCGAGGTGCTCGCCGACAATCCCCCAGAGGACGCTGCCGCCCGCCAGCCCGGCGTAGAAGACCAGCATATAGACCGAGAGCGCGCGACCCATCACCCAGGAGGGGACCACCGTCTGCACCGCCACGTTGAGGCTGGAGAGGAGCGACAGCCAGGCGCCGCCGGCGAGCAGCATGGCGAGCATCAGCAGCCAGAACGAGGTCACGTAGCCCAGCGCCACCGTCGCCCCGGCGAAGACCAGGGTGGCGACCGCCACCACCCCGTCCATCGAGTTGTTCCGCTTCAGGCGGGGGAGGACCAGGGCCCCCGCCACGGCGCCGATGCCGAGGGCGCCGAGGAGGAGCCCGTACCCCTCGGGACCCGCCTTGAGCTCCTGCTTGGCGACCAGAGGCAGGAGGGCCCAGAGGGAGGCGCCGCAGAGCACGAACACGCAGCCGCGCACGATGGGAGCGATCACCTCCGGCGCGTGGCGGACGTAGCGCAGGCCGGTGGTCATCGCCCCCCAGATGCGCTCGGCCGGCAGCACCGCCTCCTCGGCCGGCCGGCGCCAGAAGAAGAGGACGATCAGCACGCCCAGGAAGGAGACGGCGTTGACCAGGAAGGTCACGGCGACGCCGGCCGAGGCCACCACCAGGCCGGCGAGAGCAGGGCCGAGGGCGCGGGCGATGTTGAACCCGATGCTCGACAGGGTGACGGCGGCGGGGAGGTCCTCCCGCGGCACCATCTCGGGAACGCTCGCCTGCCAGGCCGGACCGTTCAGGGCCGCGCCGAGACCGAGGAGGAAGGTGAAGGAGAGGAGGATCCAGGGTGTCGTGGCATGCGCCGCGGTGAACGCCCAGAGGCCGAAGGCGGCCAGGGTCATCCAGCTCTGGGTGAGGATCAGCAGGCGCCGCCGGTCGAGCACGTCGGCGACGGCGCCGGCCGGCAGCGAGAGCAGGAACATCGGCAGGCTGGTGGCGGCCTGGACGAGCGCCACCAGCGTCGGCGACGGGCTGATCGTGGTCATCATCCACGACGCGCCGACGTTTTGGAACCAGGTGCCGATGTTCGAGGCCACGCTGGCGATCCACAGCCAGCGGAAGATCGTGTGCCGCAACGGGCTCCAGGTGGAGCGGGTGTCAGGAGTCGCCACGTGGGGATATTCTATGCCGATGATCCGGTCCTTCGACCTCCCCAGTATCCTGGCGGGCCTGCTGGCCTGCGGCGTGGCGGTGTTCGTCAGCACGGCGCTGGTGTTCATCGTCTTCCGGCTGAACACCATGCTGCGGCGGCGGGAGGCGCAGGAGCGGCTGCTGCTGTCGGGGAACCGCTCGGTCGCCATCGCGCTGGGGGCCACCATCCTGAGCCAAGCGCTGCTGCTGCGCCACGTGGTCTTCCCGGTGATGGCGGTGATGCGGGACCTCTTCCTCCAGCGGGCCTCCCTGTTCACCGTCTTCGCGGTCGCCGGCCAGTGCGGCCTCTTCTTCCTGATCATCGGCGCCGTCTCGATCGGCTCGGTCTGGCTCGCCGGCTGGCTGTTCGACCGCATGACTGGAACCCTGCCGGAGCACGAGGAGATCCTGCGCGACAACGTGGCCGTCGCGATCTTCTACGCCTTCGTTCTGCTCGCCATCACGGTCATCCTGAGCGAGGGGATCGAGGACCTCTCACGGTCGCTGATCCCCTACGGCCGTTCCGGGATCGTGCGCCTGCCGTGAGGCGGTCCGGCTGCGCCGCCCTGGGCTGCGCCGGGGCGGCCGTGCTCGCCCTCGCCGCGGCGGCGGGGATCGCCTTCCATTTCCAGGGATTTCCGCCCGCCCTGCGGCCGCTCCGGGACGCGGACGAGCCGGAGGCCTACCGGCGGGCCGTCGGCGCCCTGCGGCAGTTCCAGCGCGCCGACGGCGGCGACCGCCTCCGCCTCTCCTTCGGCTTCATCGACTACAACGGCCGGCCGCACCACGTCGCCTGCGAGGTGGGCAAGCGGGACTACGAGCGCGACGTCACCTCCTTCGGCTACTTCAAGGACGAGATGGACCGCTCGCTGGGAACCAGCCTGAGCGGGCTGTTCGAGCGGGAGGCCGAGCGGCGGGGGTTGAGGCCCTACGTCCATTTCGAGATCCAGGGCGGCACCGGCTACCGCTGGCGCTGGCGGATCCCGGGCGGCCTGGAGCCGGCGGCGGTGGAACGGCTGGAGGCGAAGCTCCGGGACTTCGACCGGTGGCTGGACCAGGAGCTGCCCCGGAAGAAAGAGGAGCTGATCGCGAGCTACCTCCAGGAGCGGGGTCTGCGCCTGAAGGGGGGAGAGATCTCGATCGACTACGAGCGGGAGGTGGAGCGCGGCACCGCTCCCCTCCAGGACTGCTTCCAGGCGCTGCGGCGGGAGGGGGGAAGAGACAGCGACCGCCGCCTCCTGGGCCTCTTCCTCGCCTTTTTCCAGGAGCTGCGCTACGAGGTGCCGCCCACGGTCGAGCTCGGCCGGCACATCCTGGGGTTCCGGGTGCCCACCGCCGTGCTGGCGCGGGGGGGCGGCGACTGCGATTCGAAGTCGGCCGCCTTCTGCGCCCTGTGGCGCCACCTCCCGGGGCGGGCGATCCTGATCCTCGTTCCGGGACACGCCCTGGTCGGGGTGGAGGGCAAGCCGCGGGCCGACGAGCAGTTCGTCCGCTTCGGCAACCGCTATTTCGTGCTCTGCGAGGTGGCGGGGCCGGGGAAGATCCCTCCCGGCGGCAGCTCCTTCTCCGGCGACTTCGAGTACGTGATGATCGAGCCGTTGTCACGCCCTGGGAACCCGCGAGCACTAGACATGGTGAGAGAACAAGACTAATCTGGTCACGAATGAGCTACCACCCCGTCACCGCCGCCGTCACCCTGCCGCTTCCATGGGTGCCTTGCACCTGTAGCAAGCGGGTGTGAGCGGCTCCGGTCCGTTCGCATCCGCCTCTCCCCGGAACCTCTCCAAAACCTGACGTATTGACGGCTGGCTTCCAGCCGCGAACGCGATTCGTGTCTCTCGCTGACGAGGGATGACGGTGGAGGTCTGCGAATGGCCGCAGGAGAGCCCCAGGCGGAAATCACCTGGGATCTGATTCGAAAGCGCAACTTCGTCGAGCGCCTGAAGCACGAGAAGGGCGGGCTCGAGGTGATCCGCGACCTGCCGTCGATGATCGAGACCGGCTACGAGGCCGTGCCCGAAGAGGACTTCGTGCGCATGCAGTGGTACGGCCTCTATCACGACAAGCCGAAGCTCGGGTATTTCATGCTGCGGGTGAAGCTCCCCGGCGGCGTCCTGACTCCCGCCAAGCTGCGCACGATCGGCGAGGTCTCGAACCGGTTCGGCCGCGGCTACGGCGAGCTCACCACGCGGCAGAACGTCCAGCTCCACTGGATCGAGCTGGCGCGGCTCCCCGAGGTGCTGGGCATCCTCGACGCCGCCGGCATGACCACGGTCGGCGCCTGCGGCGACAACGTGCGCGCCATCACCGGCTGCCCGGTGGCGGGGATCGACCGCGACGAGCTGTTCGAGGTCCAGGGGCTGATCGACGAGGCGACCGCCTTCTTCATCGAGAACCGCGAGTACTCGGACCTGCCGCGCAAGCACAAGATCACCATCTCGGCCTGCCCCCACCAGTGCAACGCGCCGGAGATCCACTGCATCGCCCTGCTCGGCGCGCCGCGCGAGGGCCGGCCCGGCTTCGCCGTCCGCGTGGGAGGCGGGCTCTCCACCTGGCCCCGCCTGTCGGACGGCCTCGGGGTCTGGGTGCCGGCCGGTGAGGCCCTGGAGGTGCTGCGGGGGATCGTCGACGTCTGGCGGCTCGACCTCAAGTACCGGATGTCGCGCGCCAAGGCCCGTCTCAAGTTCATGGTGAGCGACCTCGGCCCGGAGGCCTTCCGCGCCCGCGTCGAGGAGCGCCTGGGCCGGCGGCTGGAGGACGGCGCGCTGCCCGCGGCCCCCGAGGAGGAGAAGGACCACGCCGGCATCCACCCCCAGAAGCAGCCGGGGCTCTTCTACGCCGGCTTCCCCGTCTCCCTCGGGCTGATGAACGGCGACGCCATGCTGCGCCTGGCCGATCTGGCCGAATCGTTCGGCAGCGGCATTCGTGTCACCCGCCGGCAGAATTTCATCCTGGCCGACATCCCCGAAAACCGCCTCGACGAGGCCGTCCGCGAGGTCTCCGCCCTCGGCTACCCGCTCGCGGGGACGGCGCTGCGGGGGGGAGCATCGCCTGCACCGGCGACCCCTTCTGCAACTACACGGTGGCGGAGACCAAGGGGCGGCTGCGCGACATCGTCGAGCACCTGGAGCGGATCTTCGGGGAGGCGGCGGCCGGGCTGCGGCTCAACCTCGACGGCTGCCCGCACTCCTGCGCCCACCACTGGATCGGCGACATCGGCCTCCAGGGCACGACCCTGCGCGAGCGCGGCCCGGCGGGGGAGCGCCTCCAGGGCTACGACCTCTTCCTGCGCGGCGGCCTGGGAGCCCACGCCGCCATCGGCCGGCCCGTGCTCAAGCGGGTGCCCGGCCCCGAAGTCCATCTCGTCATCGAACGATTGTTCCGCGCCTATCTCGACGGACGCGGGGAGGGGGAGCGCATCCAGGCCTTCTTCACCCGCCATTCCGACGAGGAGCTGGCGGCTCTCGGAGCGGGGCAGGAAGCCGCCGTCTCCGTCGAGTCCTAGCGAGTCCTGGAAAGAGAAAGGAAGACCGCGTCATGGAAAGAGCGACCGTCGTCAAGATCGATCCCCGCGACCTGCTGGACGAGCACGAGGCCGGGCAACTGGCCGTCGAGCTCGACGGCTCCACCCCGCAGGAAATGATCGCCTGGGCGCTCGAGCGCTGGGGCTCGCAGGTCGCCATCTGTACCAGCTTCCAGGCCGAGGGGATGGCCATCCTCGACATGGCGTGGCGGATCGATCCCGCGGTGCGGCTGTTCACCGTCGACACCGGCCGGCTGCCGCAGGAGACCTACGACGTGATGGAGTCGGTGCGGCAGCGCTACGGCATCGAGGTCGAGGTCTATTTCCCCGACGCCTCCCAGGTGGAGGGCATGGTGCGGCGCTTCGGGCCGAACCTCTTCCAGCGCAGCGTGCAGGCCCGCCTGGTCTGCTGCAACATCCGCAAGGTGGAGCCCATCCGCGGCGTGCTCGAGGGGCTGGACGCCTGGATCACCGGCTTGCGGCGCGACCAGTGGGCGAGCCGGGCCAACATCCGCAAGCTCGAGATCGATCACGACCACGGCGGCCTCGCCAAGATCAGCCCGCTGGCCGACTGGACCCTCGACGAGGTCAAGGAGTACAACGAGGCCCACGACGTCCCCGTCCACCCGCTCTACGCCAAGGGGTACACCAGCATCGGCTGCACCCCCTGCACGCGGGCGACGAAGCCGGGCGAGGACCCGCGCGCCGGCCGCTGGTGGTGGGAGACCAACGCGCCCAAGGAGTGCGGCATCCACTGCCCGATCGAGACCGGCGCCTTCGAGCACGAGCTGGAGTCGATGGTCAACTCCCAGGGCATGGGGCCGCGGAGGGCCGGCCCTTGACCCTGACGGCGACATCGGCGGTTTCCGCCCTGGCGCTCGATCCCCTGCAGCGGGAGATCCTGCTCGAGGAGCTGGCGACGCTGATCGCTTCGCTGCGCGACCCGGAGACCCGGGCTCCCTGGGAGGAGCTGGCCGCGGCGGTGGACGGGGCGGCGGTGGAGGAGGGCTTGGCCGGCCGGCTGGAGCAGATCCTGGAGATGACCCTGCAGACCGGGCGGGTGCGGCGCGTCCACGGCGCCGAGAGCGAGCAGGCCCTGCTGCGCCTCTTCCACCAGACGCCGCGCGGCGGCGCCGCCCGCCGGGCGACCGAGGCGGTGAACCGCACCCTCGCCTCGCTCGCCGGCCAGACCGTCGAGACGCTGCTGTTCACCACCCGGGGGCCGGGCGTCTACCGCCTCGGGATCGAAACCGAACGCTGCAAGCTCACGCTCGAGATCGACCGCCACGGCATCACGGTCGAGAGCCTGGAGGTCTGAACGCCATGCACTATCCCGTCTTTCTCGATCTCACCGGCCGTCCCTGCTTCGTGATCGGCGGCTGCGGGATGGCCGAGGAGAAGGTCCAGGGGCTGCTGCGCTCGAACGCCCGGGTCACCGTCATCGCGCCGGACCTCACCCCCGAGCTCAACCTCCTGGCCGCTCAAGGCCGGGTCGACTGGGTCTCCCGCCGATATCGCCGGGGGGACCTGCGGGGCGCGGTCCTGGTGATCGTGGTCGCCCAGCCGCCCGGCGTAACCGCGGGGATCTGGGAGGAGACGCGGGGGAAGAACATCCTGGTCAACACCCTGGACGACGTCCCCCACTGCGACTTCATCGCCCCGGCCATCGTCCGGCGGGGGGACCTCTCGGTGGCGATCTCGACCGGCGGCAAGGCCCCGGTGATGGCGGTGCGCCTGCGGCAGCGGCTGGAAAGTGAGCTGGGGGAGGAGCACGCCCGCTTCCTCGAGCTGGCCGGCACGGTGCGCAAGCCGCTCGCCGAGCTCCTGCCCGACCTGGCGGCCCGCCGCGACCTCTGGTACCGGCTGATCGACTCCGACGTCCTCCACCTGCTGCGGGAGGGGGACGAGCCCGCGGCCCTCTGCCGCTTCGAGGAGATCCTCGGCGTGCGTCCGGAGGGACCGGAAGTGGAAGGCATGGCGTGAGCGGCGCCCCGGGGATCGTCTACCTGGTGGGTGCCGGGCCGGGCGATCCGCGGCTGATCACCGTCCTCGGGCTGGAACGCCTGCGCCAGGCCGAGGTGGTGGTCTACGACCGGCTGATCTCCAATCAACTCCTCGACGAGGCGCCCCGCCAGGCCGAGCGGATCTTCGTCGGCAAGGCGCCGGGGGAGCACTCCTGCCGCCAGGAGGAGATCAACGGGCTGCTGGTGCGGCATGCCCGGGCGGGACGGATCGTGGTGCGGCTCAAGGGCGGCGATCCCTTCGTCTTCGGCCGCGGCTCGGAGGAGGCGATGGCCTGCGCCGAGGCGGGGGTGCCGTGGGAGGTCGTCCCCGGTCTCAGCAGCGCCGTCTCCGTGCCCGCCCTCGCCGGCATCCCGCTGACCCACCGCGAGCTGGCCGGCGGCTTCGCCGTGGTGACCGGCCACTGTTCTTCCACCAAGGGGGCCGAGGGGGACCGCCAGGACTGGTCGGCCCTGGCGCGGGTCGAGACCCTGGTCATCCTGATGGGCCTCTCCCGGCTGCCCGAGATCGCCGCCGCCCTGCTGTTCCACGGCCGGGGAGCGGACACGCCCGTGGCGGTGATCGCTCAAGGCACCCTGCCGGGGGAGCGGACGGTGACCGCCACCCTGGGCACGATCGCGGGCGACGTGGCCCTGGCCGGCCTGCGGGCGCCGGCCACGATCGTAGTGGGGGAGGTGGTGCGGATGCGCGAGCGGCTGCGGCGGGGGGCGTCAGCGTCAGGGTCAGCGTCAGGGTTCGACGATCTTGCGCAGCCAGAGCTCGAACAGCACGCGGAGGTCCTCCGCCTCTTCCACTGAGATCTTGCGGCGGATCCGCAGCTCGACGGCGTTGCCGCCGCGGAGCGGGAAGACCACCGGATCGACCTCCTGATAGGTGGGGGAGGTCCGCGCCGGCGCGGGTGCCGGCTGGCGCTCGGCGGGCCGGGCGGCGGCCTCTTTGTCCTCCGCCGCCGCCCGGGTCAGCAGCCGGGCATACTCCAGGGTCTCCCGGTACTCGGTCAGGAAGTCGTCCACCGAGTTCTCGTTGAACCCCTCGTCCAGGATCAGCGACAGCTTCAGGGTCTGCGGGGAGGGCAGCTCCGCGCCGTAGCGCTCCCACAGCCGGGCATGGATCGGCGGCAGCAGCGCCGCCTGCTGGAGCAGCCGCTCCCGCTCTTCGGAGGGCCCCCGGTCGTCCAGCACGATCCGCAGGGCCCGCCCGGACAGCTTCACCAGCGAGTCCCCTTCCAGCAGCCCGAAGGAGCGCAGGGCCGCTATCGTCTGCTTCCCGCCGCTGCTCTTCGACGAATACCCCCAGTGCGCCGCCGCCGTCTCCGGCCGCGCCGCGTTCCGCTGCTCCGCCTCATAGAACGCCCGCGCCCGGTCCAGCGCCTCCCGCAGCCCGATGAACGGGAACGACGGGCTGCGCACCTTCTTCCTTGCCTCGGCTTCGTCCACGATCTTCCTCCGGGGCGGAGACTAGCATCCAGGTTGTCGGTTTTTGTCTCGGGAACGAAGACAGGGGAGGGCAGAGACAAGGGGCGATTTATTGAGACAGGCGGTCGAGTTGGCCGTAGAACGACTGCGGAGACGGTGGAAAGAGCGACCTCCAGACTTCGTAAAAGCCTGTGGAAAGCGAGTGGATATCGATGTCTCGGAGGTTCCGAGGTGCTGCCGGAGTTGTCTTCGAAGTTGTCTTGGTGGCGCGAAGGAAGGGCGACCGCAGGTCGCCCCTACAACCTCCGGCGGATGTCGATGTTGATCGAAGGGTGTAGGGGCGACCTGCGGTCGCCCTTCAATGTCGAGGCGGCCCCAGGCAGGATGGAGCGCTGAACGCAGGATCAGGCGGGAATTCAGGCCGGCAGGTCGAGGGTCCGCTTCTCGGGGTCTTCCTGCTGGCGGTAGAGGGTTACCACGAAGCCGACCATGCCGACCCAGGCGCTGCCGGTGCGCTCGGCGATCTGGTCGGCCAGCTCGCGCTTGGTGCCCGCGCCGGCGATCCTCACCTTGATCAGCTCGTGGTCGTCCAGGGCCTTGTCGATCGACTCGATCACGGGGTCGGTGAGGCCGTTCTTCCCCAACTGGACCACGGGCTTGAGGTAGTGGGCCATGCCTCTCAGGTACTTGCGTTGCGCGCCGGTCAGCTCTGCCATGCGCCTATCCTACAATGGGTCGGGATGGAGACCGCGCACCCCATCGTCCTCTTCGACGACGTCTGCAACCTCTGCAACGGGTCGGTCCAGCTCATCCTTCGGCACGATCCGGCGGGGCGCTTCCGCTTCGCCTCCCTCCAGTCGCCGGCGGGGCAGGAGCTTCTCGGCCGCCTCGGGATCGATCCCGGGGCCATGGACAGCGTCATCCTGGTCGAGGGGGACCGCTGGTTCAAGGAGAGCGACGCCGCCCTCCGCATCGCCCGCCGCCTGAGCGGCCCCTGGAAGATGCTGTGGGCCTTGCGGGTGATCCCCCGGCCCCTCCGCGATGGGCTCTACCGCCTCGTTGCCCGCAACCGCTACCGCTGGTTCGGCAGGCAGGAGACCTGCTGGCTGCCTACGCCGGAGCTGCGGGAGCGGTTTCTGGGGTAGGAACTCTGGGGTAGCGGCTCACCCCAGCACCTCCTCGACCACCGACTCCCCCTCCGAGCCGTCCCCGCTCGTCCACTGCCAGCGCTCGTGGAGGCGGAGGCGGCCGTCGGGGAGGAGCTCGGGGGTCGAGCGGCAGCGGCCGGTCATCAGCTCCCCCGCGGCGTTGACGTGTTGGTAGCGCATGTCGAGGACGCCGTCGGGGGCCACCGTGGCGATCAGGGTGCCGAAGCGGATGGCGCCCCCCTCGTAGGTGGCCCACACCACGCCGCCCTGCTGGCGGTACTCGAAGCGGGTCTGGTCGTCCACCTCGCCGGTCTGCGAGTTGCGGAGCGAGCGGAAACGGCGGCCGTCGTAGTCGATCCGGGTCATGGGACAGAATCCTAGCCCGATCCGGGCGTGAAATGATTTCACCCCGCCGGGCACCTCTTGGATGGAAGCGGTGCGTATGGAAGACTTGACCTTCGCGACGAAGATCCTGGGCGGTTTCTGGAGCGGAAGCGGGAGCGGTCTCCAGGGCGGTATAGAATCCATCCCCGATGGCCATCGACAAGAATACGCTCCTCAAGAAGAGCATCGCCAAGGCCATCCAGTCGCCGGGGAACATGGTCGCCGGGGCGGTCAGCCTGGCCGCCTCGGCCGTGCTGTGGAATCCGCTGCCGCTGATCCTCTGGGGGCTGGGCGCCACCGGCTGGGTGAGCCTGGCCGCGACGGGGAACCGCTACATCCGGCAGATCGAGGACGAGGAGCGCCGCCAGGCCGAGCTCAAGGCGGAGCAGGACCTCGAGATCCTGCGGCAGAAGGTCGAGGCGAGCCTGGCCGAGAACCCGATCAGCGGCTGGATCCGCGCCGGCCTGATGCCGGACTACCTGGCCGTCTACCGGAGACTCGCCGAGATCCGCGGCCGGGTGGCGAAGGTCCTGGGCGACCGCAGCGATCTCGACGCGGTGAGCAAGGCGGGCATCCTCCAGCAGCTCGGCTACATGCTGACCGCCTACCTCAACTTCGTGCGGGAGCGCGTCTCCTACCTCCAGATCCTCACCACCATCCGGCCCGGGGCGGACACCCCGACCCTGCAGGCGGCGGCGCCACCCCCGGTGCCGGCAGCCGCGCCCGTGCAGCGGGGCTTCCGCCTGCAACCCGCGCGGCCCGCTCCGCCGGCGCCGGCCTCGCCGCTGCCGAGCGTGGAGAAGCGGCTGGCCGAGGTGGACGACAAGGTCAAGCAGCTCACCGAGCTGGCGCAGCAGGAGCCGGCGACCGCCCGCACCCGCCAGTTCCACATCGGCATCCTGCAGAAGCAGCGCGATCTGCTGCTCGAATGCCAGAAGCGCGACCAGTGCGTGGTGGCGCAACTGGGCGCTTTTTCCGACGCTTTCGAGGTGATTCTGGGCCGGGTCAGCGCTTCCCAGTTCAGCGCGACGGAAGTCGCCAGCTACATGGGCACCGTGGTGGAGCAGGTGGTGGAGACCGAGCGGTTCGTCGACTCCCTGCGCCCCGCCATGGACGAGCTCCTGGGAGTGCTGCCCTCCGCTTGAACCGCAGCCGTTCCGACCTGAAGGTCGAGAGGAGATAGAAAATGAAGCTCACCCCCATGGGGAAGGCAATCATCGTAGTGGCTTTGCTGGTCGCGGCGTTCTTCGCCGTCCGCCGGTTCGCTCCGGGCCTCAAGCTGTGGGCCACCGGAGACAAGGGCGGCGCGAGCGCCACGGGCAAGAACGACGCCGTCAGCAAGGGCGACTTCGACGCCCTGGGCAACGCCCCGGCCGACCCGGAGCGCGGCAAGGGCTCGCAGGGGGTCTCCCCGGCGAGCAATCTCGGCGGCAGCGGCAAGCTCGGCCGCCCGCTGGTGGTGGCCATCAACACCTGGGCCGGCCACTCGCCCGGCCTCGTCTTCAACAACGGCATGGACCCCAACCCGGGCTCGCAGTTCCAGAAGAAGTACGGGATGGAGGTGAAGTTCGTGCTCTTCGAGGACCCGGCGACCAAGCTGGCGGCCTTCCGTAGCGGCAACGTCGACGTCATGTGGGACACGGTCGACAACTGGGCGCGCGAGGCCTCAATCCTCGCCGAGCAGAATCAGAAGGCCAAGTCCATCATCATGCAGGACTGGTCGCGCGGCGGCGACGGCATCGTCTCGCTGGCCTCGATCACCTCGGTCGAGGGGCTGAAGGGCCACAGGATCGCCTGCACCCAGTTCACTCCCTCGCACTTCCTGCTGCTCTACCTGCTCGCCCAGTCCGGCCTCTCCCCCGAGGACCGCGCGGCCGTCGAGCAGGGGATCATCTTCACCCAGGACGCCCCGGCCGCCGCCGCCGCCTTCAAGGCCCGGCAGGTGGATGCCGCCGTAACCTGGGAGCCGGACCTCTCCGCCGCCGTGACGGCGCGCGGCGCCGAGGCGCACGTCCTGGTATCGACCAGCGCGGCGACCAACATCATCGCCGACACCCTGGTGGCCCGGCAGGACGTCATCGACAAGGCCCCCGACACCCTGCGCGACTTCGTCCACGGCTGGCTGGAGGGGATCGACCTGATCAAGAACGATCCGCAGGGCTCCTACGCCCTGGTCGGCAAGGCGCTGAAGCTCGACGCCGACACCGTCTCCGGCATGCTCTCGGGGCTCAAGCTCACCCCCTACGCCGACAACGCCCAGTTCTACGGCCTGTCCGGCGGCAAGGCGCACTTCGAGACCCTGTTCGACACCGCCTTCATCATCTGGCGCAAGAAGGGGCTGGTGACCCGGCCGGTGGAGGCCAGGGACTGGGCCGACACCCGCTTCATCCAGGCCCTCGCCGCCGAGTACCCCGGCCAGAGCGTCCAGGAGCCCAGGCTGGCGGCCAAGGCTCCGTCGGAGAAGGACCGGGCGATCATCAACAAGCAGATCCAGATCCACTTCACCCCGGGCTCGGACGAGATCATGGCCGGTTCCTTCCTGGTCCTGGACGCCCTCGGGGAGACCATGACCTCCTTCGGCAACACCTACCTGCGGGTGGAGGGGAACACCGACGCCACCGGCTCGCAGCGGGCCAACCTGACCCTCTCCGAGAAGCGGGCGGCGGCGGTGAAGGACTACATCCTGAAGAGCTTCCCCAACATCCAGGCGGCGCGCTTCCAGACCATCGGCCACGGCGCGGCCAACCCGATGGCCGACAACAGCACGGAAGCGGGGCGCCAGCTCAACCGCCGGACGGACATCAAGGTGGTGCTGGCGACGCAGTAGGGGAAAAACGCCTTTTGCCCGCCGGCCGGCCTGTCCTTCGAGGCCTCACCCCCGGCCCCTCTCCACGGAGTGGAGAGGGGGGCGCGAAGGTGAAAGGGAAAGCACCTCGGACCGGGTTGTTTCCCCCTCTCCACGAAGTGGAGAGGGGGCCAGGGGGTGAGGATTCGGAGCGCAGGACGCTGCAACCGGCAAGGATGAAAAGACCAACATGACCCGTAAAAAATCCAGCCTGTTCGCCCTGCGCCAGCCGCTGCCGCGGACCACCGCGTCGGCGATCGGGTTCATCTCTCCACTCCTCGTCGCCGCCGTCTGGTGCCTGCTGACCTACGGCGGCATCATGAAGCCCGACTTCCTGCCGTCCCCCACCGAGGTCCTGCGCGGCACCCTGCAGCTCTTCCTCCAGTACGACCTCTGGGCAGCCATCGTGGGCTCGACCCGGCGCATCCTCCTGGCCTTCCTCCTGGCCTCGGCGGTGGCGTTGCCCCTGGGAGTGCTGATGGGGGCCTTCGAGCCGGTGAACCGCTTCTTCGAGCCGATCGTGGCCCCCCTGCGCTACATGCCGATCTCGGGCTTTATCAACATCCTCATCCTCTGGTTCGGGATCGACGAAAAGCAGAAGATCGCCTTCCTTTTCCTGGGGGTCTTCGTCTACCTGCTGCCGGTGGTGGTCACGGCGATCCGGATGGTGCCCGAGGAGCTGGTGCAGACCTCGCTCACCCTCGGCGCCTCCCGCTGGCAAGTGATCCGCACCATCCTCGTGCCGGCAGCCCTGCCCGAGATCTTCGACTCCTTCCGGGTAATGAACGCCATCCTGTGGACCTACGTCATCCTCGCCGAATGGGTCAACCCGGGGCACGGGCTCGGCTACATCATCGAGCTCGCGCGCACCCACCAGAAGGCCTCCTGGGCGTTCGCCGGCCTGCTGGTGATCGGCGGCATCGGCCTGCTCACCGACTTCATCATCCGCACGATCAGTGGACTGCTCTTCCGCTGGAGGGAAACGGCATGAGCGACCACGAAGCCCCCCAGGTGCCGAACACCATCGGCGAGCTAGGCACCGTCGCCGTCACGCCCACCATTAAGGAGCCGCAGGCGGCCACCTACCGCCACCAGCCGGGCGAGAGCACGCCCAAGCTCCGGCTCTCCAACGTCTTCATCACTTACCTCGACCGCTCCGGCCAGGCGACCGAGGCGGTGCGGGACGTCTCCTTCGACATCGCCGACAAGCCCGGAGTGGGGGAGATCGTGGTCTTCCTCGGCCCCTCCGGCTGCGGCAAGTCGACGATCCTGAAGGCCATCGCGGGCCTGCTCACCCCCACCCAGGGGGAGATCCTGGTCGAAGGCAAGCCGGTCGAGGACGTCGGCCGCGACCGCGGCATGGTGTTCCAGACCTACACCTCCTTCGGCTGGCTCACCGTGCGGGACAACCTGGAGTATGGCCTGCGGCTCCAGGGGATGCCGAAGGAAGAGCGCCGGCAGCGCTCGGAGAAGTACCTCCAGTCGATCGGCCTGGCGGAGTTCGCCGACCGCTACCCGAAGGACCTCTCCGGCGGGATGAAACAGCGGGTGGCGATCGCCCGCACGCTGATCAACCGGCCCAAGATCGTGCTCATGGACGAGCCCTTCGGCGCCCTCGATCCGCAGACCCGCTGGGGGATGCAGAGCCTGCTCCTCGACGTCTCGCGCTCCGAGGACAACACCATCCTCTTCGTCACCCACGACGTCTCCGAGGCCGTCTACCTGGCCGACACGGTCTACGTCCTCTCCTCCCGGCCGGCGCGCATCCTCCACAAGGTGGACGTCCCCGCCTTTCCCGTCCACGACGTGGCCCTCAAGTCGGCCCCCGAGTTCCGGGAAGTGGAGAAGCAGTTGCTGGATCTGCTGTATTCGCCGGCGGAGGGGAAGAAGAGGTAGGGAAGGCGGAACGGCCCCATCGCGTTACAATCCTCTGGCCGGGTCTTGCCGGATTGCCGGCTGCTGCCGAAAGATTCCGGCCGGATGAGACCACCACCATGCCTCTGCTGAAGAAAAGAGTCCTCCTCCAGCGCGGCATCGCCCGGGCGCTCCGCACCCCGCTCAATCTGATCGCCGGGACGGCGGGCCTCGGGGCCGCCTGGTGGCTCCACGATCCCACCTGGGCGATCGCCTGGGGGACGGGCGCCGCCGGCTGGGTGGTGATCGCCACGGCCACCCACCGCTACCGACCGCGCCTCCAGGAGGAGGAGCGCCGCCGGCGGGAGCTCAAGGAGGAGAAGGAGCGCCAGGCCCTGCGGCTGAAGACCCAGCAGATGCTGGACGAGACCCCCTTCGACCTCTGGATCCGCGCCGGCTCCCTGCCGGACTACATGGCGGTCTTCAGCCGCCTGGTGGAGATCCGCAACCGGGTCTCCGCGGTCCTCGCCCAGCGGCCCGAGCTCGACGCCTTCACCCAGGAGGACATCCTCCAGCAGCTCGGCACCATGCTGCACGCCTACCTGGGCTTCGTGCGCGAGCGGGTCTCCTACCTGCACATCCTGGCCAGCGTCGCTCCCGTGGCCTCCGGCCCGGCGGCGGCGAACGCGCTTCCCGGCTGGCGCAAGGACTGGCGCCGGCTCTCGGCGCGGATCGCGCCGGTCTTCGTGCCGCCGCTGCCCACCCTGGAGAAGCGTCTGATGGAGGTAGAGGAGAAGATCCGCCGCATCCGCGACCTGGCCGTCCGCGAGCCGGCGACCGCCCGCACCCGCCAGTCCCACGTCGGCATCCTGGAGAAGCAGCGCGAGCTGCTGCTCGACTGCCACCAGCGCGATCAGTGCGTCGTCGCCCAGCTCGGCGCCTTCTCCGACGCCTTCGACGTCATCCACGGCCGCCTCAGCGCCTCCCAGTTCAGCGCCACCGAAGTCGCCACCTACATGAGCCAGCTGGTCGAGCAGATCGTGGAGACCGAACGCTTCGTGGAGACCCTGCGGCCGTCGATCGACGGGTTGATGGTGGGAATGAACCCTGCGGTGACGGCCCGGGTGTCCCCCGCGGCCCGGCGGGCGGGACGCGGGTAGACGGATCGGAAGGGTTCCCTAGCAGTGCGTGTTGCAATAATTGAGGGTGTGGCCACCGGCGCACATGCAGCAGGCGACGCAGTTCGTGGGGTCGGCATTACAGATACCGCACCAGTTGACCGCCGAAGCCTTGGGAGGGGCGAAGAGCAGAGCGCCCGCCATCAAAGAGGCTGCCAACACCAACTTGCCTAGCTTTTTCATCTACGGTCTCCTTTTTTGTTGAGATTACAGAACAAAGATGTCATAGGCTCCTAATAGAAACTTTCAAAATCTTGCTGACTGGGGTGGGTGCGGGTGCTCCCGTCACCCCTTCGGGGTTTGGGAGGTGGGGCGGGGCACGGTACCTGGGGTTGAAACCCCAGGCTTATCCCTGCGCCCCTGCGGGGCTCGCTCGCTCGGTGCCAGCGTTGACGCACTCCGCGCCAACCTTCGCGCGCTCTGCGCGAAGCTTCACACGCTCGGCGCCAAGCTTCACGCACTCGGCGTGAAGCTTCACACTCTTCCTGCCAAGCTTCACGCGCTCTGCGCCAGCTTTCACGCACTCGGCGTGAAGCTTCGCGCGGTCCGCGCCAACGTTCGCGCGCTCTGCGTGAACCTTCACGGACTCCGCGCGAAGCTTCACGCTGTCTGCGCCAAGCTTCACGCGCTCTGAAATTCTGGAGGCTGGAGCGCGGGCGGGGAGGGGAGACTCGGGCGCGAGTCTCCCCTCGGCCGGGCCGCTCCGGCGCTAGAAGTTCCCTTCGTCCGCGGAGGGGCCGTAGAGGCCGGGGACGGGGATGTCGTTGAGCCGCAGGTAGACGGTGAGCTGGCCGCGGTGGTGGATGAGGTGGTTCATCACCGAGGCGCGCAGCACGGCGATCTTGGGCATGGTGAAGATCACCTGCTCGCCGTTGCGGAGCGTCCAGGGCTTGAACAGCTCCTCGTCGCTGACTCCCGCCAGGGCCACCCGGGCCTCGGCCGCGACCCTGTCGAAGATGTCCAGCAGGTCCTGGTTGGTCGCCGCCTTGGGCGAGGTGTAGGGGCTGGTGGCGAAATCCAGCTCGCTGGTGTTGATGGTCATGGTGGCCCAGGCGGGGGAGCTCGGCGACGTGGGCCGCCAGGCGCTGGAAGCTCATCGACTTCTCGTGGGGCAGCCAGGCGAACTTCTCGGCGGGCACCCGCTCGAGGACGCGGCGGGTGCTGGCCATCTCGTGGTCGAACTCGGGCAGCATGGATTGGCTCAGGCTCATGAAATCTCCTCGGAGGTTGGGGTTTGGAGGGGAAGAAAGGCGTCAGCCCTCGTCCGCGGACGGGCCGTAGAGGCCCGGGACGGGGATGCCGTTGAGACGCAGGTAGACGGTGAGCTGCCCGCGGTGGTGGATGAGGTGGTTCATGAAGAAGGTGCGCAGGGCGCCGATCTTGGGGATGCTGAAGATCACCTGATCGCCGTTGCGGAGGGTGAACTTCTGCAACAGGACCTCGTCGCTCGCCGCGACGATGGCCGCCCGGGCCTCGGCGGCGGCGTGGTCGAAGAGCGCCAGCAGCTCCTCGGTGGTCTCCGCCTTGGGCGGATTGGCGCGGCGCTCGACGATGTTCAGCTCGTCCTTCTGGAGCGCCATGCTGGCCAGCATGGGCAGGTTGGCGACGTGGGTCGCCAGTTTGCCGAAGCTCATGGACTTGTCGTGGGGCAGCCAGGAGAACTTGTCGGTGGGCACCCGCTCGAGGACGCGGCGGGTGCCGGCGACCTCGTGGTCGAACTCGGGCAGCAGGTTTTGGCTACGGCTCATCGGGAACCTCCTGAAAAGAAATTGACCGTCGAATCCTAGAAGAAATGCCGCCCCGCAGCAATGGGGCGGAAGTCACGATCCGGAGACATCCCGGGCGGCATGCGGCTACTATAGCCCCTGCCATCGAGGAGCATCGGAGACCAGAATTTGCTGCTGCGGGTCATGACCTACAACATCCACCGCGCGATCGGAGTCGATCGCCGGTTCCGGCCGGAGCGCATCGTGGCGATCCTGCGGCACTACGCGCCCGACGTCGTGATGCTCCAGGAGGTGGACGAGGGGGCGCCGCGGTCGCGGGAGCTCAACCTCGCCAAGGAGCTGGCCGAGGAGGCCGGGTATCCGAGCTTCGCCCTCGGGCACAACGTCAGCCTGAAGAAGGGGCGCTACGGCAACGCGACGCTCAGCCGCTTCCCGATCCTGCGCGAGCGCAACATCGAGCTCTCGATCCAGGAGAGCTGGATCCGCCGCGGCTGCCAGCACACGACGCTGGACCTCGACGGCAAGGGGAAGCTGCTGGAGGCGTTCAACCTCCACCTGGGGCTCTCGGCGCGGGAGCGGGTCAAGCAGATCGAGCTGCTGAAGCGCTCGGCCGAGCTCAGCGGGGTCCACTACGCCACCCCCGTGCTGGTGGCGGGGGACTTCAACGACTGGCGCTCGCTGCTGCTGTCTACCTTCAGCAACGGCATGGGCTTCGCCTGCGCCACGGAGCGCCGGCGGGGTCCCTACAAGGTCATCCCCACCTATCCCTCCTTCTCGCCGACCGGCGGCCTCGACCGCATCTACCACCGCGGGCCGCTGCGGCTCGTCTCGGTCCACTCCTGCCGCCTGCAGATCGCCCGCGTGGCCAGCGACCACCTGCCGGTGCTGGCGGAGTTTCAGGTGGGGTAGAGGCCGGGCTGTTCCCAACCGCCGAACCGGTTTATGCTTGGCGGGTTTTCCAGCCAGCAACGCAGCATTTCTGTCCTGTGAAGGATTCGAGGGAACGCGATGCCTCGTCCATCCGTCCTGGTCGTCGATCCCGAGGCGGCTCGCCGCAAGGAGGTCTCCCGTGGGTTGACCGGCTTCGGCTATGAGGTGATCCCGGCCGTGGGGGTCGAGGAGGGGCGGCGCTTCGCCGCGGGGCTGGGGCCGGGCGTGGTGGTGATGCCGCTGGCGCTGGCCCGGGGCGCGGACGGGGCGATCCCGGAGCGTTTCGGCGCCACCGGAGCCCACTCCGAGCACACGCTGCTGCTGCTCGGCAGGACGGCGGAGGAGGGGCGGGACGTGCCGGAGGACGTGCTCTTCCTGGAAGCGGACGGCACGCCGCCGGAGGACCTGGTGCGGCGCATCCATCTCGTCCTGCTCGGGCGGGAGATGGGTGTCGAGCCGGACTCGGATCTCCAGTCGCTGGTCGGGGACTTCTCGCGTCTCCCCTTCCTGGAGCTGGTGCGGACGGTGAGCCGGGCGCGCGTGGCCGGGCGGATCGTCTGCGCCGAGGGGGAGGTGACGCTCGACGGCGGCGAGGTGATCGCGGCCTCCATGGGCGTGGCGCGCGGGATCAAGGCGTTCCTGCGCCTGAGCCTGCTCGACGGCGGACCGTTCTGGATCCGGCTTGGGGCTCCCTCCGCCGCCGGGCGGGAGATCCACCAGGACGTCACCGCGCTCGTCCTCCTGGCGCTGGAGGACCGCGTCGGCGACGCGCCGGCTCCGCGGACCCGCGCCCGGGTGCAGCTCGGCCCCGCCTTCTTCGCGGCGCGCTTCACGCCGCGCCAGCAGGAGCTGCTCGCCGCGCTTCCCGGCTGCGTCACCGTCGGCCGGCTGCTCGACGCCCTGCCGGCGACGGACGGGGAGATCCTGCGCGATCTGCTGGCGCTGCGCGAGCAGGGGATCGTGGTCCTGGAGGAGCCGGAGGATCTCGTCCGCGTGGTGACCGATTCGACCTGCGACCTGCCGCCCGAGGTGGCGCGGGCGCACGGCATCCACGTGCTGCCCGTGCTGGTGCTGTTCGGCGACCGCGTCTATCACGACGGGGTGGATCTCCGTCCCAAGGAATTCTACGACCTGCTGGAGAAGGGGCCGGTCCACCCGCGGACCAACCCGACGCCGCAGGCGGACTTCCTCGACGCCTACCGGTCGATCGCCCCGCGCAAGGACGTGGTCTCGATCCACCTCTCGGAGAAGCTGTCGCTGACGGTGGCGCACGCCCGGGCGGCGGCGCAGGAGGGGCTGCCGCGGTGCCAGGCGCTTCGACGCGAGGAGTTGAGAAGCCGGGAGACGCGCGGCGAGGCCGGACAGGTCGCGCTGCACGTGGTGGACAGCCGCAGCGCCAGCCTCGGTCTCGGGCTGCTGGCCCTGTTCGCCGCCCGCATGGCGCGTCGCGGCCTGGAGCCGGGGGCGATCGTCGAGCGCCTGGAGGCGATGCGCGACCGGGTGCACGTGCTCTTCGTGGTGGACACGCTGGAGTACCTGGCGCGCGGCGGGCGGATCGGCAAGGCGCGGGCGGTGATGGGGAATCTCTTCGGCATCAAGCCGATCCTCGCCGTGGTGGACGGCGAGATCGTGTCGGTCGACCGCGTGCGCGGCGGCCGGGCGGCCCATCCGCGGCTGATCGAGCTGTTCCGCGAGCGGATCGACCCCTCGCGGCCGGTGATGGCGACGGTCGCCCACGCCAAGGCGCCCGTCTGGGCGGACCGCCTGCGCGGGCTGCTGGAGAAGACCTTCCAGGTGAAGGAGATCCTGATCGCCGAGATGGGACCCGTGGTCGCCGCCAACGCCGGCCCGGGCACCGTCGGCGCCGGGGTGTTCCAGCCCACGGAGGAGGAGATGGGCTGGATCGCGCCGTTGGCGGAGACGGCGTAGAAGTGCGGATCGCCTTCGTCACCCACGCCGGCCTGCCCGGCCTCTCCACGGACGATCTGCTGGCGGTGGAGGAGCTGCGCCGCCGGGGAGCCACGGTCGAGCCCGCGGTCTGGGACGACCCCGGCGTGCGCTGGTCCAGCTACGACCGGGTCATCCTCCGCTCCTGCTGGGACTATCACCTGCGCCTGGGAGAGTTCCTCGGCTGGCTGGACCGGATGGAGAGGGAAGGAATCCCGCTGTGGAATCCTGCTCCCGTGGCGCGCGGCAACGTGGACAAGTCCTATCTCAGGGATCTCGCGGCGGCCGGAATCCCGGTCGTCCCCACGGCTTTTCTGGAGCGCGGGGAGGCGGTGGACTTGGGGGCCCTGCTCGACGAGCGGGGGTGGACGGACGTGGTGATCAAGCCGTCGGTCTCGGCCTCGGCGTTCCGCACCCTGCGGATCGGGCGCGGGGAGGCCCTGGCCGCGCGGACGGTGCGGACGGACTTGGACGAGATGCTGGCGGCGTCCCGGGTGCTGATCCAGCCCTTCCTTCCCGAGATCCAGACCCGGGGCGAGTGGTCGCTGATGTTTCTAAGAGGCGAGTACAGCCATGCCGTGCTGAAGCGGCCCGGCGTGGGGGACTTCCGCGTCCAGGCCGAGCTCGGCGGCTCCGCGACCCTTGAGCTCTCTTCGCCGGCGCTGATCGGGCAGGCGCGGGCGGTGGTGGAGACGATCCCCGGCCCCTGGCTCTACGCCCGGGTGGACGGGGTGGAGATCGGCGGGACCTTCACCCTGATGGAGCTGGAGCTGATCGAGCCCTCGCTGTTCCTGGCCGCCGGCCCGCGGGCGCCGGCCCGGTTCGCTGAAGCGATTCTGTGCTAGAAAGGTCCCCGATGTCCGACGATCCCAAGTACCGCCAGCGGGGCTACAAGGATTCGGAGCGCCGCGACGAGCGCCCCCGGCCGGGTCTGCAAGGCCCGCGGGAGAAGAAGGAAGGCCCGCGCGGCCGCGGCCTGGGAGCGCCGACCGAGTCGGTCTTCCGCTGCGCCGCCTGCGGCGAGAAGCGCCTGATCGTGATCGGCGACGATCCGCTCCCCTTCGACACCACCTGCTCGCGCTGCGGCGCCGACCTCCACACCTGCTCGAACTGCGTCAACTTCGACACCTCGGTCCACTGGGAGTGCCGGAAGCACGCAGAGATCCCGGCGCGGATCGCCAAGAAGCGGGACCGCAACGAGTGCCCCCTCTTCACCCCCAAGGCCGCCCAGGAGTTCTCCAAGGACTCCGGCAAGACCTCCCCGGGCGATGCGCGGTCGGCCTTCGACGCGCTGTTCAAGTTCTGATTCAGACCGACCCGTTGCGCAGGAGCTGCGCATAGAAGCGCACGATCTCGCCGTAGTTCTCGATCCCCACCCGCTCGTTGGTGCCGTGGATGCGGGCGAGGTCTTCCGGCTTCACCCGCATGGGCAGGAACCGGAAGACGTTCCGGGTCAGCCGCCGGTAGTTCCGGGTATCCGTGGCGCCGGAGAGGAGGTTGGGGGCGACGAGCACCTGGGGGAACACCTGGGCCAGGGTGCGCTGGATCAGCCCGAACTCCGGCGCGCGGACGTCGGACTCGGACGAGGCCTCGCCGTTGGCGGTGCCGGTGGCGCGCACCCGGATGCCGGGGCCCACCGTCTCGCGGACGTGGTGGAGCACGCCGGCGATCGAGTCCCCCGGCAGGAGGCGGAAGTTCACCACCGCGCGGGCCTGGTGGGGGAGGACGTTCTCCTTGACGCCGCCCTGGAAGATCGTCGGGGCCGTGGTGGTGCGCAGGCGGGCGCCGGCCGCGGGGTCGGCGTCGGCCTGCCGCTCGAGGAGAGGCGCGAAGAGCCAGAGGTTGGCGAGCACCAGGCGGGAGCCGAAGGGCATTTCGGGCGCCAGGTACTGGTAGGAGCGGCGGGTGGCGCCGTCGAGACGCGCCGGCATCTGGTGGTCCTCCAGCTTCTCGACCGCGGCGGCGAGCTTGCCGATGGCGCCGTGCCGGGGCGGCATGGAGGAGTGCCCCCCGGGGCTCTCGGCCACCAGCTCGACGCTCAGCACCCCCTTCTCGGCGGTGCCCACCATCGCCACCGGCCGCTCCACGCCGGGCACCATGCTCTCGACGATGGCGCCCCCCTCGTCGAGGATGAACGCCGGCCGCACGCCCCGCTGCTCCAGCAGGGCCGCGATCGCCGCGGCCCCCCGGCCTCCCACCTCCTCGTCGTGGCCGAAGGCGAAATAGACGGTGCGGTCGGGCTGGAAGCCGCGGCCGAGCAGCATCTCGGCCGCTTCGAGGATCGCCATCACCCCCGCCTTGTCGTCCATCGCGCCGCGGCCCCAGACCCAGGTATCGTCCATGAATCCGGAGAAGGCGGGATGGGTCCAGGCCCGCTCGGTGCCCGGCTCGACCGGCACCACGTCCATGTGGGACAGCAGCAGGATCGGCGGCAGCTCCGGCCGCCGCCCCTTCCAGGTGTAGAGCAGGCTGTGGCCGCCGGCCGTCTCACGGGTCAGCGCGGCGTGCACCCGGGGGAAGGTCTGCTGGAGATACTGGTGGAGCCCCTGGAACGCCCCGGCCTCGACGCTCTCCCCGCCCTCATGGGAGACGGTGGGGAAGCGGATCGCCGCCGCCAGACGCCCGGCGGCCCCGCGGGCGTCGACCGGGAGATCCGTCACCGGCTCCGCCGTCTGCACCTGGTGGGATTTGATCAGGATCATCCGCAGCAGGAGCACGGCGACCAGCAGCGCCAGGACGAGGCCGAGGACGGCGAGGACAATTTTCTTCATCAGGGCTTCAGAGCTGGGCAAGCTTCGCTGTCGGCAGGAACCGCGGCGGCTTGCGGACCCTGGTCTGCTGCTCGAAGGCGTAGGCGAGCTTGATCAGCGTGGGCTCGCTCCAGGCGGCGCCGATGAAGGAGAGGCCCACCGGGAGGCCGAAGGCGAAGCCGGCGGGGAGGGTGAGGCTGGGGTAGCCGGAGACCGCGGCGAGCGATGAGCTGCCGCCGCTGCCGGCGTCGCCGTTGACCAGGTCGATCAGCCACGCGGGGCCGTGGGTGGGGGCCACGAGGGCGTCCAGCTTGTGCTTCGCGAGGACCGCGTCGAGCCCCTCCCGGCGGGAGCGGCAGGCCGCCAGCGCCTGCTTGTAGGCCGCCTCGGTGAGCGGTCCCTTGGCCTCCGCCTGGAGGAAGATCTCCTGGCCGAAGTAGGGCATCACCCGGTCGCGGTGGCGCTCGTTGAACGCGATCGCCTCGGCGAGGGTGTGGACGGGAGCCTTGTGTCCCAGCCCGGCGAGATAGCGGTTGAGGTCCGCCTTGAACTCGTAGAGCAGCACCTGGTACTCGCCGTCGCCGGACTTGCCCGCCGGGGGGAGCTTGACCGGGTCCACGATCGTGGCCCCGGCCGCCTTCATCGCCTTCACGGCTTCGGCGAGGATGGGGCCGGTCAGCGGGTTGTCGTCGAGCGAGCCGGGATGGTAGACGCCGATCCGCGCTCCCTTCAGCCCGTTGGGGTCCAGGAATTTCGTGTAATCGGCGAGCGATTTGCCACGGCTGGCGCGGGTGGCCTCGTCGCGCTCGTCCACGCCGGTCATGGCGCCCAGGAGGACGGCGGCGTCGGCCACGGTGCGGGCCATGGGGCCGGCGGTGTCCTGGGTGTGGGAGATGGGGATGATGCCGGCGCGGCTCAGCAGGCCCACGGTGGGCTTGATGCCGACGATGCCGCACGACGAGGAGGGGGAGACGATCGAGCCGTCGGTCTCCGAGCCCACGGCGGCGGCGCAGAGGCTGGCGGCGGCCGCCACCGCCGATCCCGAGCTGGAGCCGGAGGGGTCGCGGTCGAGCGCGTAGGGGTTGCGGCACTGCCCGCCGCGGCTGCTCCAGCCGCTGGTGGAGCAGGTGGAGCGGAAGTTGGCCCACTCGGAGAGGTTCGCCTTGCCGAGGAGGATCGCGCCGGCCGCCCGCAGCCGCGCGGCGATGAAGGCGTCGCGCTCCGGGATCGAGCCCTCGAGGGCCAGCGAGCCGGCGGTGGTGGTCATCCGGTCGGCGGTCCCGATATTGTCCTTGATCAGGATCGGGATGCCGTGGAGCGGCCCGCGCGGACCCTTGGCGCGGCGCTCGGCGTCGAGCGCGTCGGCGAGGGCGAGCGCCTCCGGATTGACCTCGATCACCGCCCGCAGCTCCGGCCCTTGCCTGTTCGTCGCCTCGATGCGGGCGAGGTACTTCTCGGTCACCGACCGCGCCGTCTCCCGGCCGGAGCGGATCGACTCCGCGAGGCTGGCGATCGTCATCTCTTCAAGCTCGAACGGCGCCGGCGCGTTCGATGCCGCTGACGCCGCTGATGACGCGAATGCCGCTGACGCCGGCGTGGCCGGAGACAGCAGGGGACCGGCCGCGGCCAGGGCGCCGCCGGCCAGTCCGGCCTTCATCAGGGCGCGGCGGGTCCAGGCTGCGGCGGTGGGATCGTCCTCCGGTTCGTTCACGATGTCTCCCTCGATGGCGATCCTAGTTCAGAAGACGAACATTCCCACCGCGGCGCCGAACATCAGCAGGGCCGTGGCACCGACCACGATCGTGCCGAGCCGCGAGCTTGGCTGACCGCGCATGACGTCCGGGTCCACGGCCACGACCAGGATGCCGACCAGAAGAAAAGGCGCGAGCAGGCCGTTGATGACGGCGGACCAGAAGAGGATCCGGATGGCGTTGACGTTGAAGAAGTCGAGCCCGACCCCGAGCAGGGTCGAGCCCGCCACGATCGAGTAGAACTGCCGGGCGCGCAACAGCTTCCGGTTGAGCCCCTGGTTCCATCGGAAGGTGTCGGAGATCGCGTAGGCGCTCGAGGCGGCGAGAGTCGGAATGGCCAGGAAGCCGACGCCGAAGATGCCGATCGTGTAGAGCAGGGAGGCGGCTTGGCCCGCCAGCGGCCGCAGGGCCGAGGCGGCTTCCTTGGAGCTCTGGATGTCCGTCTTGCCGTGGGCGTGAAGCGTCAGCGCCGTGGTCAGGATCACGAAGAACATGACGAGATTCGAGGAGAACGTGCCGAACCCCACGTCGAGCTTGCGGTCGACGATCTCCGCCTGGGTGGCGCCTTGGCGAAGCTCAGTGCTCACGCGGCCCATGGCCTTCTCCTCTTCGACCTCCTGGGAGGTCTGCCAGAAGAAGAGATAGGGGCTGATCGTGGTGCCCAGGAGCGCCACCAGGGTCGACCAGCCGTCTTTCGTCCGCGGCAGGCTCGGGACGAAGGTGTCGTGGAGGACCTGCTTCCACGGGGGGTGAAGGAACAGGGCCGTAACGATGTAGGCGCCGAGGACGAGTGCCAGCCATTTGAGCACCCTGGCAATCAGTTTGTAGGGCAGCCAGATCGTGGCGGCCACGATGAGCAGAGCGAAGGCGCAGACGAAATAGTGGGAGTTGATGCCGGTCAGCGTCTCGGCGGCGTCGGCCATGCCGGAGAGATCGGCAGCGATATTGAGGCTGTTGGCGGCGAGCAGGCCGGCGGAGACGAGGATCAGAAGAGGGCGCGGGAAGCGCTGCAACAGATTCCTGGCCAGCCCGCAGCCGGTGACCATGCCGATGCGGGCGCACATCATCTGGACGGCCGCCATCAGGGGCCAGGTGAGGACGGCCGTCCACAGGAACGCCGTGCCGAACTGCGCTCCGGCGATAGAGAACGTGGCGATGCCCGACGGATCGTCGTCGGCCGCCCCGGTGATCACGCCGGGACCGAGGGCCGCGAAGAACCGCCGGACGAACCCCTTCTTCTTCGCCATGAGCCTCCCTGGGAACAGCGCCTGCTTGGGCGTGGAGTCTATAACGCCCGTGGGGCTCCTCGGAGTCGGGGTCTCTTCGGGTCTTTCTGCCGGCAGGGCGTCCTGAAGATCAGTGGCGATTCTCTCGACCGCGGCTACATCGCGGAGTGGGCCGAGCGAATGGGGACCTCGGACCTCTGGCAGGAGATCCTGAAGCGAGCGGACGAGATCCGGTAGGAATTACCGGCGGGGGAACAGGCTCGCTATGGGAATCGACGCTTCGGGACAGGACAGCGGAGACACGCTGTCACCCTCCCGAAGGAGGGTGCGCGACGTGTAAACCCCGCCTTTCGGATCCCGATAGACTTCCAGGCACCAGTCCACCAGATTGTCGATCCAGTACTCCGGGATTCCGGCGCGAGCGTAAAGATTGGCCTTGCGCTTGCGGTCTGTCGCAATCTCGTCAAGTTCGTCACCAGGCCCCGGCGAGCGGCTTCCATCCCTTGCGCCGCGGGCCGAACGGGAACTGCGCGTCGGGGTTGCCAGGGGTCAGGGAGTTGCGCAGCCGGAAGACGGCGGAGGACGGATCGTAGACGCCGAGATCGTCGTGGCCGTCGCCGTTCCAGTCGCCGATGACGGGCAGCGATCCCCGTCCGGCCGGGCCGAACTGGACCGTGTAGTCCGGCGCGGCATCCTGGAAGCCGTCGGTGAGATAGAAGACGGAGCGCGCGGGATCGAACAGGCCCACGCTGTCCCTGCCGTCGCCGTTCCAGTCCCCGGCGACGGGGATCAGGCCGGCGATCGAGGGGCCGAAGGCGAAGGTGAGGTCGAAGCCCGATCCCGCGAGGGAGTTCTTGAGGCGGAACGTCCGGGTGGCCGGATCGTAGAGGCCGACCGTGTCCTTGCCGTCGCCGTCCCAGTCGCCCACCACGGGGATCGCGTGGGAGGAGGGGGAGGCGACCTGGAGGACGATGTCGGCGCCGCCGCCGGAGGACGAGTTCTTGAGCCGGAAGGTCGAGGTTGCGGGATCGTAGAGGCCCACGGTCGTCCTGCCGTCGCCGTTCCAGTCGCCGGCCAGCGGAATCCAGTGGCTGCCGCGGGGGCCGAAGCGGACGACCTGGACCCTGCCGCTCGCGGAGTTGGCGGCCTTCAACTGGAACAGGGAGGTCACGGGATCGTAGAGGCCCACGGTCTCGGGGCGGCCGCCCACCGCGCCGCCGGTGAAGCGGAAGAGCTGGCCGCCCAGGTTGGCGGCGTAGAGCTCGCCGTCGCTGTCTTCGCCGAAGGTGGTGAGCTGCGAGACCGTTCCGGGGATGGTGCGCACGGTGAGGCTGTCGCCGGAGCGCGAGGCGGCCCAGATCACGCCGGAGCAGAGGTCGCCGAAGACGTAGGCGCCGCGGAGCTGCGGCACGCCGTTACCGCGATAGACGTAGCCGCCGGTCACCGCGCACTCGGGGTTGTGGCCGTACTCCAGGACCGGCAGGGTGAAGGCGGAGGAGTTGCACGGCGGGGTCGAGGCCGGGCAGGCGTCGTTCGAGCCGCAGAGGGTCCCCTCCATCACCTTCCAGCCGTAGTTCTCGCCGCCGCGCGAGGCGGCCGGCTGGAAATCGATCTCCTCGCGCCGGTCCTGACCGACGTCGCCGATCCAGAGATCGCCGGTCTCGCGGTCGAAGGAAAAGCGCCAGGGGTTGCGCAGGCCGCTCGCCCACACCTTGTCCGGCGGATCGCCGGCGCCGCGGAACGGATTGGAAGCCGGAATCCCGTAGTAAGGAGGAGTCGCGACGTTCTGGTCGACGTCGATGCGGAGCATCTTGCCGAGCAGGGTGTCGGTCCGCTGCGCCCGGCAGGCGGGGTCGAAAGCGGAGCCGCCGTCGCCCATGCCGATGTAGAGGTCGCCGTCGGGGCCGAACTGGATCTGCCCGCCGTTGTGGTTCGAGAAGGGCTGCTCGATGGTCAGCAGGATCCGCGCGCTCGCCGGGTCGGCCCGGTTGGGATCGGCGGCCGAGACCTGGTAGCGAGCGATGACCGTGTTGCCCTGAAGGTTCGTATAGTTGACGAAGAAGAAGCCGTTCCCGGCGTAATGGGGGTGGAACGCCGTCGAGAGCAGGCCGCGCTCGCCGTCGGTCGTCGTCAGGCCGTGGATGTCGAGGAACGGCTGTGGACGCACGCCGCCGTTCTCGAAGATGACGATCCGGCCTTCGCGGAGGGTCAGGAAGAGCCGGCCGTCCCCGGCATTGGTGATGCCGGTGACGGAGCCCAGATCGGTCGCGATCTGCTGCAGGCCGGCCCCCTGCACGCTGCCGGCGACGGGGAAGGGTCCGGTCGAGGGCCCAGGGTCCGCGGCGGCGGCGGAGAGCAGAGGCGCGATCAGCAGGAGGAGGGTAATGGCGAAAAATCGGGTGGAGGAGCGAAAGGTGAAGCGCATGGTGAGATCTCCTGTTCCTCCGGGCATCTTACCTGGGATACTGGGGGGATGATCCCGATCGACGACAATCTCGCCATCCCCGAGGAGGAGGTCTCCTTCGTCACCTCGCGGAGCGGCGGCCCCGGCGGGCAGAACGTCAACAAGCTGGAGACGCGGGTGACGCTGCGCTTCGACCTCGCGGGCTCGTCCGCCCTCTCCGAGGAGCAGAAGGCCCGCCTGCGGGAACGGCTGGCGACCCGCATCACCAAGGACGGCGTCCTCCAGGTCACCTCCCAGCGGCACCGGACGCAGGGGGCGAACCGGGAGGCGGCCGTCGAGCGCTTCGTCGAGCTGCTGCGCGAAAACCTCCGGGAGGAGCCGCCGCGCCGCAAGACCCGGCCCTCCCGGGCGGCCAAGGCCCGCCGGGTGGACGCGAAGCGCCGGCAGAGCCAGCGCAAGCGCGAGCGCGGGCAGATCCCGATGGATTGATGCGAGGGGAACGGATAGGATGACGCCGTCCCTCTCAACGGCATTCTCCGGAAAAGCGAGCCATGGAACCCGACCGGATCTCCAGCCTCTTCAGCCAAACCGACCGCGACGCCATCCAGGGCGCCGTGCGGGAGGCGGAGGCGCGGTCGTCGGGGGAGATCGTTCCCTACGTGGTCGAGCGGAGCGACGACTATCAGAACGCCCTCTGGAAGGGGGCGGCCCTGGGGGCGCTCCTGGGGCCGATGGCGGCGCTCGCCATCCACCGCTGGAGCAACGTCTGGGGGATTCCGCTTGGGGTCTGGATCGCGCTGCCGGCGCCCGTGGGCGGCGCCGTCGGCTATCTGCTCGCCTGGCTCCATCCCCTCCGCCGCTGGCTGGCGGGGGAGCACGCCCTCGACGCCCGGGCGCGCCGGCGGGCCGCGGTGGCCTTCCTCGAGCAGGAGGTCTTCCGCACCCGCCACCGCACCGGCATCCTCCTCTTCGTCTCCCTGTTCGAGCGGCGGGTCGTGCTGCTGGCCGACTCCGGCATCCACCAGAAGGTGGAGGAGGGGGCGTGGGAGGAGATCACCCGCCGGCTGGCTCAAGGGATCCGGAGCGGCCGGACGGGAGCCGCGCTGGTGGAGGCCATCCGCGCCTGCGGCGAGCTGCTGGAGCGGCACGGGGTCGAGCGCCAGGCCGACGACCAGGACGAGCTCTCCAACGAGCTGCGCCTGGAGAGGGAGTGAGATGGCCCGCCGGTTCCCGCTGAGCGTCTTTTTTCTCCTGCTCCTCGTGCTGCCGCTCGCCGGGGCGGCCGCCAGGGACGTTCCTCCCCTGACCGGGCGGGTCGACGACACCGCGAACCTGATCTCCCCGGAGCAGCGGCAGCGGCTCGAGGCGCAGCTCGCCCAGTTCGAGCGGCAGACCGGCGACCAGGTCGCCGTGCTCACCGTCGACAGCCTGGACGGCGAGGTGATCGAGGACTACGCGAACAAGGTGGCCCGCGCCTGGGCCCTGGGCCAGAAGGGGAAGAACAACGGCGTGCTCCTGCTGGTCTCCAAGACGGACCGCAAGATGCGGATCGAGGTCGGTTACGGCCTGGAGCCGGAGCTGACCGACCTGCAGACGAACATCATCCAGAACCAGGTGATCATCCCCCATTTCAAACAGGGGGACTTCGGCGGCGGCATCGAGGCCGGGGTGGACGCCATCCTGACCTCGCTCCAGGGCAAGCCGGTCACTCCGGCGCCGGAGGCGCAGCCGTCGGGGAACGGCGGAGAGGTGTCCTGGCCGGGCTTCCTCCTCTTCGGCCTCTTCGCCCTCGGGCCGTTCATCCTGAACGCCATCCGTAGCGGGAGCTGGATCGTCTACATCGTCGTGCTGCCCATCCTCTTCTTCCTGGGCTCGCTCGCCGGTGTCACCGTGGGACTGATCGCGGCCGGCGTCTGGCTGGTGCTCTTCCCCATCCTACGGATGATCCTGCCGCGAACCCCGTCCTCCGGCCGCTTCCGGGGACCCGGCGGCTGGTGGATGGGCGGTCCGGGCGGCTGGGGCGGTGGGGGAGGGAGCTGGGGCGGCGGCGGGGGAGGCGGAGGCTTCTCGGGCGGCGGCGGCAGCTTCGGCGGCGGCGGGTCCTCGAGCAGTTGGTGATCGCGTATGATTGATGACTGGAAGGAGATCCCCATGGTGAGAGTCACAGAAGCGGAGGCTCGAAAGCGATTCGGTGAGCTGATCCGTGACGTGGCCGAAGGTCAGGAAACCGTTCTGATCGAGAAGGACGGCGAGTCCCAAGCCGTGGTCATCTCCCTGGCCGAGTACACGCGGCTGAGGGCGAGGACAGAAGAGACGGGGGGTCAGGATTGGAAACGCCGCGTCGACCGGCTGCGGGAAAGAATTTCCCAAGAGCTTGGGGAAGGTTGGCTGCCGCCGGCGGAGGAGGTGATCCGGAGGATGCGGGAGGAGCGCGATGAGCAGATCCTCGGCAGTCTGCGTTGACGCTTCCCTCGTCGTACGACTCCTGCTCGGACCACAAAGCCAAGAGATCGCAGCCCTTTGGGAGCAGTGGGACCAAAAGCATCGAGACCTGGTCGCTCCCACTCTGATTTACTACGAGATCTCAAATGCCCTCTATCAGTATGAGAGGCACGGTAAGCTGAGCGCCGACACCCTTGCCGAAGCCTTCGACGTGGCCCTGGGGCTCCCAATCCGGCTCTACTCCGATTCCGCTCTCCACCTCCGTGCCATCCAGATCGCCCGGCGATTTACTCTGCCGGCTTCCTATGACGCGCACTACCTCGCTCTGGCCGAACATCTCGGCACTGAGTTGTGGACCTGCGATGCTCGATTGGTGAAGAAGGTCGGTCCGGATCTCTCCTGGGTCCACCTGGCTCCGTAAATCAGCGCCGGAGACAGGGTAGGCCTCCGGCGCTCCGGCCTACCGTTCCACCCAGTAGTTCGGCGCCTCCTTGGTGATGACCACGTCGTGCGCGTGGCCTTCCTTCAGGCCGGCGGGGGAGATGCGGACGAAGCGGGCCTTGGTGCGAAGCTCCTCGATCGAGGCGCAGCCGGCGAGCCCCATCCCTGAGCGCAGGCCGCCGGTGAGCTGCGGCAGCATCTGGTGGACGCTCCCCTTGTAGGGAACCATTCCCTCGATCCCCTCGGGGACCAGCTTCGACAGCGCGCCGCTCCCCTCCTGGAAGTAACGGTCGGCGCTGCCGCGCGCCATGGCCGAAAGCGAGCCCATGCCACGGTAGGCCTTGAAGGTCCTCCCCTGGTAGAGGATGGTCTCGCCGGGGCTCTCCTCGGTGCCGGCGAAGAGCGAGCCGATCATCACCGAGTTGGCGCCGGCGGCGATCGCCTTGGGGAGGTCGCCCGAGAACTTGATACCGCCGTCGGCGATGATCGGAATGCCCTGCTCGGCCGCGGCGCGGGCGCAATCGACGATCGCGGTGACCTGGGGGACGCCGGCGCCGGTGACGATCCGCGTCGTGCAGATGCTCCCCGGACCGATGCCGACCTTGACGGCGTCCGCTCCGCGCTCGATCAGCGCCCGGGTCCCTTCCTCCGTGGCCACGTTGCCGACGATCAGCTTGACCTCGGGGAAGCTCTCGCGCAGCTTGGCGGTGGCGTCGAGCACCCCGCGGCTGTGGGCGTGCGAGGAGTCGAGCACGAGCAGGTCCACCTTGGCGCGGACCAGCGCCGCCGCGCGCTCCAGGTAATCCCCCGAGGAGCCCACCGCGGCGCCGCATCGCAGGCGTCCGAGCTCGTCCTTGCAGGCGTTCGGGTACTGGATCGCCTTCTGGATGTCCTTGACCGTGATCAGCCCCTTGAGGTTGCCGGCCGTATCGACGACCAGCACCTTCTCGATGCGGTACTGATGAAGCTGGGCCTTGGCCTGCTCGAGCGTCGTCCCCTCGGGAACCGTGATCAGGTTCTCCTTGGTCATCAGCTCGCCGATGGTCTTGTCGAGATTCTGCTCGAAGCGGAGGTCGCGGTTGGTGAGGATGCCGACCAGGTGGCCTTGGGCGTCGGTCACCGGAACGCCCGAGATCTTGTAGCGGGCCATCACCTCCAGGGCCTCGCGGATGCTCTGGAAGGGCTGCATGGTGACGGGATCGACGATCATCCCCGCCTCGCTGCGCTTCACCCGGTCCACCTCCTCGGCCTGCACCTCGACCGGCAGGTTCTTGTGGACGATGCCGATTCCCCCCTCCTGGGCCAGGGCGATGGCCAGGCGGGATTCGGTGACCGTGTCCATGGCCGCGGAGAGGATGGGGATGTTCACCTCGATCCCGCGGCAGACCAGGGTCCGGAGCTGGACCTGGTTGGGGTGGACTTCGGAGTAGCCGGGAACGATCGAGATGTCGTCGAACGTGAGGGCCAATCGAGGCTCGGAATCGATCATGCGCGCGATAGTTCCTTCAAGGCAAAAAAGCGGTTGGTCGGGTACGGCCGCAGGATATCAGGTCCAGAGACTTCCCAGGAAAGAGTGGCTATGCGAAGGGCGGCCCAACGGCCGCCCTTGGATTCTTACCGCCGAAGCGCGCCTCACTCCGCCGTCACCCGACGGTTACCGCCGCGCCGTGGCACTTCTTGTACTTCTTGCCCGAGCCGCAAGGGCAGGGATCGTTGCGGCCCACCTTGACCTCCCGGTTGACGCTGGGCTGCTGCGCCCGCTGCCCCTCGACCTTGGGCGGAGCGGAGAGCTCGATCCTGGGCGCCACCCGCTGCTGGCGGGCGCGCTGCTCGAGCATCTGCTCCTCGGTCACCGGCTCGTAGCGGAAGAGCTTCTGGACGATGTCGTTCTCCACCCGCTCGCGCATCATGTCGAACAGATCGAAGCTCTCCTTCTTGTACTCCTGGAGCGGGTCGCGCTGGCCGTAGCCGCGCAGTCCGATCCCCTCCTTCAGGTGGTCGAGGGCGAGGAGGTGATCCTTCCAGGAGGTGTCCACCGAGTTGAGCATGATGGCGCGCTCGAAGCCGCGGATGACCTCCGGAGCGTGCCGGGCCTCCTTCTCGGCGTAACGGTCCTCGATCGCCTTCCAGAGGGTGGCGCGCATCTCGTCGATGCCGAGCTCGTCGAGGTTCATCTCGCCGGCGTTGATGTTGAAGTAGGCGAGCATCTCGGTGCGCAGACCGGTCAGGTCCCATTCCTGCGGATCGGACTTCTCGGGGCAGTGGAGCTCGAGCAGCCCGTCGAGGATGTCCTCGGCGAGGCCCATGACGTAATCGCGCCCCTCCCGTCCCTCCAGAATGTCGCGGCGGAGCTTGTAGATTGCCTCCCGCTGCTTGTTCATCACGTCGTCGTACTCGAGCAGGTGCTTGCGGGTCTCGAAGTTCCGCCCCTCGACCTGCGTCTGGGCCCGCTCGATCGCCTTGCTGACCATGCTGTGCTCGATCGCCTCGCCCTCTTCCATGCCGAGGCGGCCCATCAATCCCTGGATGCGGTCGGAACCGAAGATCCGCATCAGGTCGTCCTCGAGCGAGAGATAGAAGCGCGAGGAGCCGGGATCACCCTGGCGGCCGGAGCGGCCGCGGAGCTGGTTGTCGATGCGCCGCGACTCGTGACGCTCGGTGCCGAGGATGTGGAGGCCGCCGAGAGCGAGCACCTCCTCGCGCTCGCCGGCGCAGAGCTCGGTATAGCGCGCGAACGCCGCCTGATACGCCTCGGGCTCGGTCTCCGGGTCCGCTTCGGAGCGGGCGAGCCCCTCGGGGTTGCCGCCCAGGAGGATGTCGGTGCCGCGGCCCGCCATGTTGGTGGCGATGGTGATGGCGCCCTTGCGGCCCGCCTGGGCGACGATGGAGGCCTCGCGCTCGTGGTATTTGGCGTTGAGCACGACGTGCGGCACCTTGGGCGGCCGGTTGAGCAGCTTCGAGAGCATCTCGCTCTTCTCGATCGACACCGTGCCGACCAGCACCGGCTGCCCCTTCTGCTGCGCCTCACGGATCTCCTCGACCACCGCGCTCCACTTCTCCTGGGCCGTGCGGTAGACCAGGTCCCCGCGGTCGTCGCGGACCATGTCCCGGTTGGTCGGGATCACGGTGACGTCGAGGTTGTAGATCTGCCCGAACTCGGCCGCCTCGGTATCGGCGGTGCCGGTCATGCCGGAGAGCTTCTTGTACATCCGGAAGAAGTTCTGGAAGGTGATCGTGGCGAGCGTCTGGTTCTCGCGCTCGATCTTGACCCCCTCCTTGGCCTCGACGGCCTGGTGCAGGCCGTCCGACCAGCGCCGGCCCGGCATCATGCGGCCGGTGAACTCGTCGACGATCACCACCTTGCCGTCCTTGATCAGGTAGTCGACGTCGCGCTGGTAGAGGGCGTGGGCGCGCAGCGCCTGGCTGACCCCGTGGATGATCTCCATGTTGTCGGGATCGTAGAGGTTGCGGACGCCGAGGAGCTGCTCGACCTTCTCGACCCCCTCCTCGGTGAGGGCGACCTGGTGGGCCTTCTCGTCGATCACGTAGTCGCCGGTGGTGCTCTTCTTGCCGTCCCCCTCGTCGATCTCCTCCCCCTTGACCAGGCGGGGGATGATGCGGTCGATCCGGTAGTACTTGTCGATCGACTCCTCGGAAGGGCCGGAGATGATGAGCGGCGTCCGCGCCTCGTCGACCAGGATCGAGTCCACCTCGTCGACGATGGCGTAGTGGTGCGGGCGCTGGACCATCGACTCGAGCTCGAACTTCATGTTGTCGCGCAGGTAGTCGAAGCCGAACTCGTTGTTGGTGCCGTAGGTGACGTCGGAGGCGTAGGCCCGCTTGCGGTCGGCGTCCGGCATGTCGTGCTGGATGACGCCGACCGAGAGGCCGAGGAAGCGATAGATCCGGCCCATCCAATCGGAATCGCGGTGGGCCAGGTAGTCGTTGACCGTGACGACGTGGACTCCCTTGCCCTCGAGCGCGTTCAGGTAGACGGGCAGGGTGGCGACCAGCGTCTTTCCCTCGCCGGTCTTCATCTCGGCGATGCGCCCCTTGTGGAGCACCATGCCGCCCATGAGCTGCACGTCGAACGGCCGCATGTGGACCGCGCGCCAGGCGGCCTCGCGGGCAACCGCGAAGGCGGGGACCAGAATGTCGTCGAGGGTCGCCCCGGCTTCGAGCTGGGACTTGAACTCGGCGGTCTTGGCGCGCAGCTCGGCGTCCGAGAGAGGCTTGATCTGCGCCTCCATCTCGTTGATGGCCGCCACGAGCGGCAGCAGCTTCTTGACTTCGCGTTCGTGCTGACTGCCGAAAATCTTGGTCAGAATCGTGTTGATCATCGGTTCTCGCTAGGGTTCGGGAAGACTCGGAATTCGAGCGTAAGGCAAGCGTCTACAACCGCCAGTCTACCAGAAAGATTCCATCCGCCGCCCGCCGGCGGGCGGCTCGAAAAGAGGGTGGGAGGGCACCTACGAGGCGCCCGAGACCGCGTCGTCGAGGATATAGCCGAGAGGGTTGACGGGATCGCCATCCACCCGCACTTCGTAGTGCAGGTGATAGCCGGTCGAGCGGCCGGTGTTGCCGACCCGGCCCACGATGTCTCCCCGCTTGACCCGCTGGCCGGGCCGCACGTCGATGCGGGACATGTGGCCGTAGCGGGTGGTGACGCCGAAGCCGTGGGCGAGGAAGACCGCCTGCCCCAGGCCGCCGAGCTCGCCGGCCTCGACCACGACGCCGTCGGCGCTGGCGCGCACCGGCTGGCCCGGCGCCGCGGCGATGTCGACCCCCTGGTGGACGCCACGCCCGTGCGTCACGGGATCGGCGCGGACGCCGAAGCCGCTGGTGAAAATCCCCTTGACGGGGGAGATGGCCGGAGTGGAGGAGATCCAGCGCACCCGCTCGTTGAGCTTGGCCTCGACCGCATCGAGGGTCCCCGCGAGGTGACTTGCCCGGTCCGACATCGCCGGCATTGCCTGCATCGTCGACATCGCCGGTATCCCTGACATCGCCGGGAGATTGCCGGTCTCCTCCGCCGGAGCGCCGTCGCCGATGCCGGTGGCAGCAGCCCCCCTCGCCGGTCCCTGGACTCCGGCGATGCCGCCGATGCCGGCAATGTCGGCAATACCGGCGACGATGGCGAGCTGCCGCGTCCGTTCCTCGTAGCCGCTGAGCTGGTCCTGGAGCTTCCTGGCGCTCGACTCGAAGCCGAGGTTCGTCCGGCGGAGCTGCTCGTTCTCGCTCTTCAGGCGGGCAATCTCGACGGGATTGACGTTCTTGGTGAAGTGGAGCCAGGCAAAGAGGGATGCGCCGAGGGTTAGCACGACGAAGGCGCCGGCCGCGATCGCGACCTGCAGGCTGGTCACCTGCCACTTGCGCAGCCTGGCATGCGCGTGGGGGATCAGGATGATCGTGTGGTGCCGTTTTGCCATGAGCCGTTTTACAAATCCAGGCGAGCTGGATATCCTCCATTACATCTTCCAACCGTGACTGTCGGCTAGCGAGGAACGTATTGTAGACCCTGGAAGGACGATGTCAATAGGCTGGTAAACTATGGCGATCAGCGGACCAAGGCAGGACGAATGCCGTGCAAATTGCACAAGGTCCGATGCTCCAGGGAGTTTCCTTCTCATCCCGCCACCCTCCGGTCTAGGCTGCGGTACTGGATCGCCTCGGCCAGGTGCGCCGCGCGGACGGCGTCGCTCCCCGCCAGGTCGGCGATGGTGCGGGCCACCTTGAGCACGCGGTCGAGCGCGCGGGCCGAGAGGCCGAGCTTCTCGAAGGCCGCGTCGAGCAGCGCCCGACCCCCGGGATCGACGGCGCAGAACCGGCGGAGCTGCTCCGGTCCCATGGCGGAGTTGGTCGGGGTCGGGACGTGCGGCCCGAAGCGCTCGGTCTGGATCGCCCGCGCGGCGGCCACCCGGCGCGCCACCGTCCCGGTGCTCTCGCCGGCGGAGGAACGCAGCTCTTTGAGGCTCACCGCCGGCACCTCGACGTGCAGGTCGATGCGATCCAGCAGCGGCCCCGAAACCCGTCCCCGGTAACGTTCGATGAGCGGTGGCGGGCAGCGGCAGGAGTACCGGGGGTCTCCCAGATGGCCGCAGGGGCAGGGGTTCATGGCGGCGAGGAGAGAGAACCGCGCCGGGAAGACGAGGCGGGCGCGGGCCCGCACCACGCTGACGGTCCCCTCCTCGAGCGGTTGCCGCAGGGCTTCCAGGGTGTCGCGCCGGAACTCGGGGAGCTCGTCGAGGAAGAGGACGCCGTTGTGGGAGAGGCTCGCCTCTCCAGGACGGGGATTGCTGCCGCCGCCGATCATCCCCGCCGTGCTGGTGCCGGTGTGCGGGCTGCGGAACGGCCGCTGGCGCAGCAGCCCGGCCGGCGGCTCCTCGGCCACCAGGGAGTGGATCTTGGTGACGGCGATCGACTCCGCCAGACTGAGCGGCGGCAGGATGCCGGGCAGGCGGCGGGCCAGCATGGTCTTACCGGAGCCCGGAGGACCCAGGAAGAGGAGGTTGTGGCCGCCCGCCGCCGCCACCTCCAGGGCCCGCTTCGCCGTCTCCTGGCCGCGCACCTCTGCCAGGTCCGGCGCGGAGCCGGTGAAATCCGCGGAGAAGGGGGGAGGGGGAGCGGGGAGCATCTCCGCCGCCCCGGTCAGGTGCTGGACGGCCTCGGCGAGCCCGCGGACGCCGACTACGGGCAGGGCCTCCAGCGCCGCCGCCTCCCCGGCGTTGGAGGCCGGCAGCAGCACCTCCCTGCAGCCGAGCCGCCGCCCCAGGTCGGCGATGGCGAGGCCGCCGCGCACCGAGCGGACGGCGCCGTCGAGGCCCAGCTCGCCGCATATCAGCCGGCCGTCGAGCGCCGCCTGCGGGATCTGCTCGTAGGCGGCCAGCATCGCCAGGGCGATGGCGAGGTCGAGGTGGTTCCCCTCCTTGCGGAGGTCGGCGGGCGCGAGATTGATGATGATGGACTTGGGATCCAGGTCGAAACCACAGTTCTTGATCGCGGCGCGCACACGCTCGCGGCTCTCGCGGACCGCGGCGTCGGCAAGTCCCACGATCTGGACCTGCGGGAGTCCGTTGTGGACGTCGACCTCAACCTGGACGGGACGGGCTTCGATCCCCCATGGGGTTGCTGCTGTCGATCGGGCTAACATGCCCCTAATAGACGTAAAATCACCCTCCAAACTTTTCGCGCCTAGAACGGCGCGGGTTTGAAGCCCCCCCCCAGCCCCTCCGACATCTTCAGAACCGCCGATGAACGTCCTCGCCATCGCCACCAAGGCTCCCTGGCCGCCGATCGACGGCGGGCGTTTCCTGCTCCTCAACACTCTCCGAGGGCTGGCGGAGGCGGGCTGCCGGGTGACGCTGGTGGCCCCGGTCGATCCCGCGGCCTTCGATCTCGACCGGGTCGCCCGCGAGCTATCCCCCTGGTGCGAGCCGGCGCTGGTTCCGGCGGCGCCCTTCCCGCCGATGGTGGGGCTGCTGCGCTCCTGGGGGACGCCACTGTCGATTGCTCGCCACGCGCTCCCAGTGGTGCGGCGGGAGGTGGAGCGCCGGCTGGCGGCGGGGCGTTTCGACCTCGTCCATGCCGAGCAGCTCCAGGCGATGCCGCAGGCCGAACCGGCCCTGGCGCGGGGGATTCCGGTGGTCCTGCGAGCCCAGAACGTGGAGAGCGACCTCTGGACGGAGACGGCGCGGCGGGGGAGGGGACCTCGGGGATTCCTGTTGAGAAGGGAAGCGAGGAAGCTGGCCGCCTGGGAGGGAGGCGCGGTCCGCCGAGCCGCAGCGACCCTGGCGCTGACCCGGGAGGACGCCGCCCGGCTGGGCGAGCTCGCCGGGGGAGGAGGACGGATCGGGGTGGTCCGGGCGGCGTTTCCGGATCTATCCCTCAATACTGGACGTTTGACGGGCGACCCCGCCGTCGCCGTCTTCGGCAGCCGGGGATGGCTGCCGAACGAGGAAGCCGCCGCCTGGTTCGTCGCCGAGGTCTGGCCTGCCGTGCGCGAAGCAGTCCCTGGCGCCCTCCTGCATCTCTTTGGAATGGATGCGGCGGCGCCGGGAGTCGTCGCGCACCCTTCTCCCCGGGACAGCGCCGAGGTCTACGCGCCGGGCTCGATTCTCGCCATACCCTTGAGAATCGCCTCCGGAGTGCGCATCAAGGTCCTCGAAGCCTGGTCCCGTGGCGTGCCGGTGGTGGCGACCCCCGCCGCCCTGGCCGGGCTGGAGGTGGAGGACGGCCGGGAAGCCCTCGTCGCCCGCGACGCCGGCGAATTCGCGGCGGCGATCGGCCGGATTCACCGGGAGCCGGGGCTCGCCGCGGCGCTCGTCGAAGCCGGCCGCAAGGCTCGGCGGGAACGGCACGATCCGGGGGAGGTGGCGCGGCGGTTGATGGAGGAGTACGGGAGGGTGCTGGGCTAGAACTCTCCCACCAGGGAGATCTCCACCTCCAGCCGGTGCCCCGTCCTCTTCTCAACAGCCTCCTGGCAGTGAGCGATCAGCGCCCGCACGTCGGCGGCGGTCGCCCCGCCGGTGTTGATGAAGATGTTGGCGTGACGCCGGGTGACCATGGCGCCGCCGATGCGAGTCCCTTTGAGACCGCACTCGTCGATCAGGCGCCCGGCGCCAATCCCTTCGATCTTCTTGAAGATGGAGCCGGCGCTCGGCTCGCTGTCGAGGGGAGGGTGGCGCTCGCGGCGCCACTGGAGGTTCTCCTCGACGATCCGCCGCATCCGCTCGGGGTCCGCCGGCTCCAACTGGAAGGTGGCGGCCAGCACGACGTCCGGCCGGTGGTGGAGGACCGAGGTGTCGTAGCCGAACTCGAACCAGGAGACGTCCACCGCCCGGCGCTCTCCTTCGGCGGTCAGGATCTCGGCCCCCCGGGTCACCTCGGCGATGAACATCGTCCGCTCGCGGGCTGGGGCGGGGGAGAGGAAGTGGAGGTTCTGCCAGAGGGCCCCCCCCACGGTCGAGGGGATGCCCACGTAGTGCTCCAGCCCGGAGAGCCCGCGCGCGATCGCCGCCTCGATCAGGTCCGGCCAGACGATCGCCCCGCTCTCGGCGCGCACCGTCCCCGCCGCGAGGTCGAATTCGAGGTGCCGCGCTAGGTTGCGGATCACCAGCCCCCGGAATCCCCGGTCGCCGATCAGGATGTTGGCGCCCAGGCCGAGGAGGAAGAACGGCACCCCGTGCTCCCGGGCCGCGCAGATCGCCGCCGCCAGCTCGTCCGCCGTCCGCGCCTCATAGAAGAGGTCGGCCGGACCGCCGATCCTGAAAGTGGTGTAGGGGGCCAGGACCTCGCCGGCGCGCACCCGGTCCGCTCCCAGCGCCCGGCGGAGGGCCTCGGTCCCGCTCACGGTTCGTCGATCATCTGAATCCGGCGGACGTGCCGCCCCCCCTCGAAAGGGGTGTCGAGCCAGATCTGCACGATCGAGAGGGCCAGCTCCAGGGGTATCATCCGCTGGCCCAGGGAGAGCATGTTGGCGTCGTTGTGCTGCCGGCCGAGCCGGGCGGACTCCTCGTTCCAGCAGAGGACGCAGCGGATGCCGCGCACCCGGTTGGCCGTGATCGCCTCGCCGTTGCCCGAGCCGCCGAGCACGATCCCCCGCTCGACCTCTCCCGCCGCCACCGCCAGGGCCACCGGCCGGATGAACGCGGGGTAGTCGACCGTCATCTCCGAGCTCGTCCCGAAGTCCTTCACCTCGTGACCCTTCTGGGCAAGGTACTTCTTGATCTCTTCCTTGTAGCGGTAGCCGGCGTGGTCGGAGCCGATGCCGATCTTCATCCTTCCTCTCCTTGAGCGGACTGCGTTCGGGTCCACGATTGTACGCCATCCGTCCACCCTCCCCGCCGCGCCTCGAAAAGCACCAGCGCCGCCGCCACCGTCGCGTTGAGCGACTCGACTCCCGGCTCCATCGGGATGGTCAAGCGCAAGCCGGCGCGCGCGAGGAGAGCGGGGGAGAGGCCGGCGCCCTCGGCGCCCACGGCGAGGACGAGGGTGCCGTCGAGGCGAGCCTGGTAGAGGTCCTCGCCGCCGCGAGGAACTAGGGCGGCCCAGCGGGGGCAGGCCGGGGCGAGGCGGGCGTCGAGAGCTTCGGGGGCTGCGGCCACGGCGACCGGCAGGCGCAGTAGGCTGCCCGCTGAGGCGCGCAGGGCGCGGGGGTGGTTCGGGTGGACGCAGCCGGGGGAGAGGATGAGGCCCGCGGCGCCGGCCGCCTCGGCGACCCGGGCGAGCGCCCCGAGGTTACCGGGGTCCTGGAGACCGTCCAGATAGAGGTAGGGACGGCCGGGGCGGATAGGGAGGGCTTCCACCCCGGAGCGGGGGAGCCGGGCCACGGCGAGGAGGCCGCGGGGGGAGTCGGCGTCGGTCAGATCCTCCAGCACGCCGGGGCTCACCTCGAGCGCCGGCACGGGGAACCAGACGGCGAGCCGCCGGCCTTCAGGAGTCTCCAGGAAGGCCGGCGTCCCCAGGATCTCCTCCAGGACCAGGCCCGCCGCCAGCGCCTCCTCGACCAGATGAGGGCCTTCGAGCAGCGCGCGGGAGTCGCCTTTACTTCGCCGGAGCCGCCGAATATCCTTCACCCTCTGGTTTTGACGACTGGTGATGACAGGCATGGTGGGCATGGATCTTAAGGACTTCTGGCAGCGGCTCCAAACGGGCGTCGAGGTGGCGGTGGCGGGCCATGCTCCGGACAAGCTCCTGGGGGTGCGCGACGGCTTCCTCCGCTTCTTCCATGACGGCCTGGACCGGACGGTCTCGGTCGTAGTGGTGCCGCAGTCGGTGGAGGAGGAGCCGGTCGGCCTCCTGGTGTCGGATGAAGAAGTGGTGCGCGAGGCCCGCCGCAAGGTGGTCGGGCTCGAGGAGAAGCTGGGCGGCACCTATCACTTCTATATCGCCAGCGAGGGGGGAATCGAGTCCCTCGACGTGGACGGCAGCCAGCGCTACCTGATCCGCAACTGGACGGTGATGCGCAGCCCGCTGGGCGAGTCCTGGGGATCGAGCGGTGCCATCCAGCTTCCCGATCGCCTGGTCTCCGGGCTCGACAGCGCACAGATTCCCTTCGCGGTGCCGGGCACGCGGCGGAGCGGCGGCATCACCAGCTCGCTCACCGGCGGGCTGGAGACCCGGCGCAAGAACATCGCCTTGTCCACGTTCCACGCTCTCTCGACACTCTTCTATGGTGTACTGGAGAGCCGCCCGATCCGCTGATGCCCGGGCGACCCGACGTTGACCGGCTGTTGGCCTGTTGCTAGCATTCATCGCCGGGAGATCCTCTCTCCATCCGCTCGGCTTCCGAGCTCCGGCATCACAAACGGCCACGATCCCTAAGGTCACGCTAGAGGTGCGAACATGAGCGAACGAGATATCCACCTGTTTACGTCGGAGTCCGTCACGGAAGGTCACCCCGACAAGGTGGCCGACCAGATTTCCGACGCCATCCTGGACGAGGTGCTCCGGCAGGATCCGATGGGCCGCGTGGCCTGCGAGACGCTGGTGACGACCGGCACGGTCTTCCTCGCCGGCGAGATCAGCACCAAGGCCTACGTCGACTTTCCCGGAGTGGCCCGGCGGGTCATCAAGGGAATCGGCTACACCCGGGCCGATTACGGCTTCGACTACGCCACCTGCGGAGTTCTCTCGGCGATCGACCCGCAGTCGCCCGACATCGCCCAGGGGGTCGATACCGGCGGCGCCGGCGACCAGGGGCTGATGTTCGGCTTCGCCTGCGACGAGACCGCCGAGTTGATGCCGCTGCCGATCGCGCTGGCGCACCGGCTGACCAACCGCTTGGCCATCGCGCGCAAGACGGGGGAGCTGCCATGGCTGCGGCCGGACGGCAAGAGCCAGGTGACGGTCGAGTACGTCGACAACCGCCCGTCGCGGGTCCACACGGTCGTGATCTCGACCCAGCACGACCCCGAGGCTACGCACGAGCAGATCTGCCACGAGGTGATCGAGAAGATCATCAAGCCGGTGATCCCCGCCGAGCTGCTGGACGAGCGGACGGTCTACCACATCAATCCAACCGGCCGGTTCGTGATCGGCGGTCCGCAGGGGGACTGCGGCCTGACCGGCCGCAAGATCATCGTCGATACCTATGGCGGCTATGGCCGGCACGGCGGCGGCGCCTTCTCGGGGAAAGATCCGACGAAGGTGGACCGTTCGGCCTGCTACATGGCCCGGCACGTGGCCAAGAACCTGGTGGCCGCCGGCATTGCCGAGCGAGTGGAGGTGCAGCTCGCCTACGCGATCGGCGTCGCCGAGCCGGTCTCGGTGCGAGTGGACTCCTTCGGCACGGGCGCCATCGGCGACAGCGAGATGGAGCGCCTGGTGCGCGCGCACTTCCCGCTGTCCCCCCGGGGCATCATCGAGGATCTCGACCTGCGCCGTCCGATCTATCAGCAGACGGCCGCCTACGGCCATTTCGGCCGCAACGAGAGCGACTTCCCCTGGGAGAGCACCCATCGGGCGGCGGAGCTGCGCTCGGCGGCCGGACTCGCGGGGGTCGCGGTGGCCGCCTCGGCGTAATCTCCGGATCTTCCCAATGCAGGGGAAATGCATGGGAAGAGGGGACTTAAGATCCTTTTTTGTAACCGGTTCGTGACGGCGGTCTTCCCGGACCGCCGTTTTGTTTTTGCATCCTGATCCCGCCGGCCCGGGGGTCCGCTCCAGGGCCGGTTGGATCTCTCGTCCATCTATGGACAGGGCGCGAACGGGGTGTTAGCCTAGCGGCTGTCGACGGCATAAAACATCGTGGCTATGGCAACTCTTGACCATCCTGAACTGCGGGAATCGCTCAACATTCTCCTGAAGAACTCCCGGCCGCGGCTGGAGAGGGTCTTGAGGAACTTCGAGATTCCTCCAGAAGACGCGGAGGACATCCTCCAGGACGCGCAGCTCACGCTGCTCTACAAGTGGGACAAGATCCGCAGCCCCGAGAGCTGGCTGATCGGCACGGTCAAGAAGAAGTGCATCATGTATTGGCGCAAGCGCCGGGGCAGCCTCTGCGAGGCGGTCGATACCGCGATCCTGGACCTGCTCGCGGTGCCGCAGGCTCCGGACCAGGAGAAAACCGAGCTGACGTACGACCTCAGCCGGGTGCTGTCGCGGCTGTCGACCCGCTGCCGGTCCCTGCTCAAGCTGCGCTACGGCCTCGGCTATGGCCCTACCGAGGTGGCGGAGCAGATGGGCTACCGGACCTCCAGCATCCGCAAAGTCACCAACCGCTGTCTTGCCGCTCTCACCCGGCAGCTCCTCGCGGTCGGGTTCGACCGGCCTGAGATCGAGCCCCAGGATGGATAAGCTGGACCCGCTGAAGAGACACCCGCACCGGCATCTGCTGGCCCACTTCGGACGCGGCCGGCTCCATCGCCGCCGGAGCCTGGAGATCGTCCGGCACCTCCTCTCGGACTGCCCGGAGTGCCGCCAGGCCATCACCCCCCGGTTCCAGTACGGTGCGGCTTTCGCGCGGACCTTGACCGCAGTCGAACGGCAGCGGACGGCCCTCGAGGCCGAGCGGGCCGAGGCGGTGGAGCTGTTGCGCGGGTTTCTGGCCCAGCCGCTCGAAAGCCAGGAGGCGCTGGCGACTACGCCCGGCTCCGCGGGCCTCAGATACCACACCTGGGCCTTCTGCGAGCTGCTCCTGGACACCGCCCGCGAGTCGGGGTTCCAGGATCCGGGGCGCGCGCTCGATCTGGCGAAGCTCGGTGTCGAGGTCGCGGAGCGTCTCGATGCCGCCGTCTATGGAGAGTCCAGAGTCCACGACCTCGGCGCGCGCGCCTGGGTGAGCCTCGGCAACGCGCAGCGCATCCGCGCGGACTTCCGGGCCGCCGAGGAGAGCTTCGCCCAAGCCGAGCGGCGTCTCAAGACTGGGACTGGGGACCCGCTGGAGAAGGCGCATCTGCTCCTGTTCAAGGCCTCGCTCCGGGGCAACCAGCAGCGCTTCCGGGAGGCCTTCCGCCTGCTCGACCGGGTGGCGACCATTGGTCGCAGGTTCGAGGACCTGCATCTCTCCGGCAAGGCCTTGATCACGCGAGGTTTTCTCCTCGGTCTCGCCGGCGATCCGGAGGCGGCGATCCGCCATCTCACGGAGGGTCTGCGGCAGGTTGATCCGGCGTCCGATCCGCGCCTCGTGATCGCGGCCCAGCACAACCTGACCCTCTATCTGGCCGAGAGCGGCCGGTACGGTGAGGCCCTGCGGCTGCTCGAGAGCGCCCGCCCACTCTATCGACAGGTCGGTGATCAGATGAGCCTTCTGCGTCTGCGCTGGCTGGAAGGGAAAATCGCCAGCGCCCTGGGCCATTTCAAGGAGGCCGAGGAATTCTTGCGGAGCGTACAGAAGGAGCTGATCGAGCGCGAACTCGGCTATGACGCCGCCCTGCTTTCGCTCGACCTGGCCACGATCTATGCCCGCGAGGGCCGGACCTCCGAGATGCGGCACTTGGCGGAAGAGATGCTCCCGATTTTCAAGTCGCGGGATATCCATCGGGAAGCCATCGCGGCGCTGTTCGTTTTCCAGAAAGCGGCGGAGATGGAGCGCGTCACCTTGGGATTGATCCGGGATGTGAGCGGCTACCTCAAGGAATCCCGCGCCACCTGGAGCAGCCGCTCCAGAGACTCCCGTTGATGTCTGTCCCCAACCTCTGGTTTCCACGGAGGCACCGCTGGACAAGTCCGGGGAGAGCTGTTAAGCTTAAATTTTAGATACATTTAGGTACGGTAATGAATCCTTCGGTACCATCCGATCTGGCGGAGCCTTCCTTGGAGGAGATCCTCGAGCGGGCAGAGCCCAAGCTGCGGAGGGTCCTCGGCCGCTATCGCATTCCGGCGCAGGATGCGGAAGATCTCCTTCAGGAGACCTTTCTCATCATGGTCTCCAAAGCGGGAAGCATCCGGAATCCCGACGCCTGGCTCGTCGGGACGCTCGCTAATCGCTGCATCATCTACTGGCGCAAGCACCGCGCCAGACTCTGGGACCTGGTCGACACCACCATTCTCGAGCTGCTGGCCGACGTTCAGGCACCGCCTCAGGAGCGGGCCGATCTGCGCTATGACCTCGACTCCCTGCTCTCCGCCCTGCCCGACCGCTGCCGCTCCTTGCTTAACCTGCGCTACGGATTCGGCTGCAGCACCGCAGAAACGGCGGAAAAGATGGGGTACTGCAAGTCGAGCATCCGCAAGGTGACCCGCCGCTGCCTGGCGGCTCTCACCGAGCAACTGCTCGGGGCTGGCTTCCAGCCCGGCCCCTGACCCCCTCGATTCCTTTCGACCAAAACCGCCTTGACCGGGCGCCGTGCGTGGGGTCCGTAAAATTCTTTTCTACCGTGTCCTCGCGGACGGCTCTGCGGAAACTCATCTATAGAGCCTCCAGACGCCTATGGCTATTCCGCCACACAGGCGACTGTGAGAAGGAGATTGTGATGATCACCCGTTCCCAGCTTCGCCGCGCCTTCGCCACCTTCGCCCTAACCTCCGTCTTCTCTCTGGTCCCCCTGGTGAATGCCAATGCCGCCGGCCTGCCAAGGTGGGGGAGGGACGAGCAGAGCGCCTCCTCATGGGTCGGAGCCCGGGGTTCCTGGTTCATGGAATTGCTGGCCCATCTCCTGGAAAAGGCGGGGGTGCAGATCGATCCGGAAGGGAACCACTAGCGGTAGCCCGGCGCGACGAATCGGGAAGTGTGGGGCGGACTCGCTCCGCAGGCGTAAGACTGGACACGTCTCCGGGATAGTGTTATTGTATCAAGAAGTTATAAACATACACCCACCCGGGATCAGGGACCATGAGCGCATTGGATCACCCCCAAGTCGAGTCGTCGCTTGAGGGCTTCCTCAAAAAGGTCCGGCCACGCCTGAAAACCCTTTTCGCGCACTACAGGATCCCTTTTCAGGACACGGAAGACATCCTCCAGCAGGCGCTGGTCGCTCTGATCTACCGCCACCGCGAGGGGATCCGGGATCCCGAAGCCTGGCTGCTCGGGACCGTCCGCAACAAGTGCCTGTTGTATTGGAGAGATCAGCGACGCAAGCTCTATGACTCTGTCGACGCGGCGGTTCTCGACGCCGTGGCCGAGCCTCTCGAGCCCGCCCAGGAGGGCGCGGACCTGCGGCGCGACTTGGCGAGTGCTCTGGAGCATCTGCCGGAGCGCTGCCGGTCGCTGCTGTCGCTGCGCTACCGCCAGGGGTACAATCCCGCGGAGCTGGCAGAGCGGCTGGGCTACAGTCCGGCGAGCATCAGCAAGATCACCACGCGGTGCCTCGCCGCGCTGACACGACATCTGGTCACGGCCGGGACCTACAAAAAGAAGGTGGGACCATGACCGCCCTTCATCCAGCCCCTATAGCCCTCGAACGATTCGTCCTGGGGCAGCTCTCCCCGGCGGAGATGCGAGAGGTGGCGCGCCATCTGCTGGCAGGATGCCCGGAGTGTCAGGGGGTCACTGCCGGGCTCTGGGAGCCCGAGGACATATTCGAGGATCCACAAGCGCTCGCTACGGTTGAGTTGGCGGCCGAGGACATCTGCGACGATCGTGATGGCTGCGATGGCTTTGATGGGTACGACGAGGTCCTGGACCGGGTCTTCGAGCAGGCCGTGGCTACCGAAGCGCGCCTCGCCGATCAGCGGGCTCTGGGCCGCAAGCTCTACGACGAGCTGATGCAGTGCCCGGCGGAGCGCCGGCATCTCCTCCTGGGCAACAGCCAGCGCTTTCGGAATCGGATGCTTTGTGAGCGGCTCGTCGAGGAGAGCTACGAAGCGGGCTTCGCGGATCCGCGCCGGGCCGTCGAAATGGCCGAGCTCGGGGTGCAGGCAGTGGGCCGCCTGCGGACAGAGGATTTCGAAGGGGAAGAAGCCCAGGCCGGCCTGCGGGTCCGGGCCTGGGCCCAGCTTGGCAACGCGTTCCGCATCAACTCCGATCTGGCGAGATCGGAGCGGGCTTTCTCCATGACCGAGTCACTGCTGAACGAGAGCCGCATTCCGATGATCGAAAGGGCTCGAATTCTCGCGCTCCTGGCTTCTTGGCGGCGGACTCAGCGCCGGTTCGGCGAGGCCCTCCAGATCTTCGACCGGGTCGCCGCGATCTACAAGAAACTGGGCCAGTGGAATCTCCTCGGCCGTACCCTCCTCCAGAAGGCGCTCGTCTGTAGCTGGGCGGGGGATGGAGAGGGAGAGATGAAGCTCTTGCGACGGGCGCTCGACCTGATCGACCCACAGGCTGATCCCCGTGTGTTCCTTGCCGCGCGTCACAACCTGATCCACGCCCTGTACGACCGCGGACGGGTCCGGGAAGCTTTTGCCCTCCTGTATCACACCCGGCCGCTCTATCTCAAAGCCGGCGACCGCATGAACCTCCTGAAGCTCCGCTGGCTGGAAGGTCTCGTAGCCTTCGGTCTGCAACGGATCGACCAAGCGGAGGCGGCGTTCCGCGAGGTCCGCGAGGCCTTCCTCGCGCTCGGCCTCGGCTACGACGCCGCGGTGGCCTCCCTGGACCTCGTCGGCGTCTACATCCTCCAGGGGCGCACGACCGACGTTAGCCGTGTCGCCGAGGAGACGCTCGCGATCTTCCAGGCTCACAATACCCATCGGGAAGCCTTGGCGGCTCTCCTGGTCTTCTGCAGCGCCGCTCGTCTGGATGAGGCGGGGATCGATCTCGTCCGCGAGGTATCGAGCTTCCTCAAGCAGGTTCGCAACAATCCGGATCTCCGCTTTCCCAATCCCTCCTGAAGTCAGGTTCGCACCCCGAGAAAAAGATAGCTCGAGAAGAGCGCGAAGATGGCCGCCGGGCTCCAGACCGCCACGGCGGGGGGGAGGGCTCCGGCCTCGCCGAGCTTGGTGAAGAAGGCGAAAACAGCCATGAAGACGATGCCCAGACCGATGGAGAGGCCGATCCCGTACAAGGCTCCCTGACGCCCCAGACGAAAGGCGAAGGGAAGCGCGACCAGCGCCATGATCAGCGAGGCCACGGGGAGGGCTATCTTGTCCTCAAGCTGCACCTGCAACTCGGGGACTGACTGGCCGCTCTCCTTGAGCTCCTGGATATAATCCTTGAGCTCTCCGTACCGCATTTGCTCCGGCGGGCGGATCTCCGAGTCGAAGTAGTCGGGGGTCTCGGGATAGCGGACGATCTTCGACTCCTTGAAGCGCGTGTAGCCGGTTACGTCCAATCCCTGGAAGGAGCGGGCCCAGCCGTTGTTGAACACCCAGGCGTCGTCCCCGATATAGCGAGCGTTCTCCGCGTAGAGCCGGCGGGTGATCCGGTGCTGGTCGTCGAAGTCGAACACCTGCAGCCGCTGGAGGCTCGTCTGCTGCGGATCGTAGTGGATGTAGTTGTAGATGTACCGCCCCTGACCGAAGAGCCACTGCCGGTCCGCCCGCCGGTAGGTGCGGGCGGTTTCCTTGCCGTGGATGCGGTCCTTGAGCCGTGCCACCTTCTCGTTGGAGGCCGGCAAGACCGAGGACTCCAGATATCCGCAGAAGAACGTCACCAGCAGCGCCGACGCCAGGGCCGGTAGCGCCAGCCGATACAGGCTCATCCCCAGAGCCTTGCAGGCGGTGATCTCATTGGTCCGGGCGAGCAGGCTGAAGGTCAGCAGCGTCGTCACCAGGATCACGATCGGGGCGATCTCGTAGAACATCTGCAGGGAGAGGTACTTGTAATAGTTCAGCACCACCCCGGCCGTCGCCTTGTATTTCAAGATGTCGTCGAAGTTCTCGGAGAGGTCGAAGATGATGAAGAGAGAGATCCCGGAGAGGACGACCAGCAGGAAGACCCAGGAGAACAGCCGCGTGACATAGCGGTCGAGGAGGTTTGGAAAGACGATCCGCGGGCGGGGGAGGAGGAGCACCACCCGGGTGCGGCGCGGCTGCCGCTTCGGCCGTTCCGCTTCCCGGCGCTGCCGCTCCTCTCTGTGCTCCCGGCGCTTCGCCCGGCGGAGGGTGTCCAGCCGCAGGATTCCTCCCCAGACATCCTGGCGGACCCAGCGGTCGAGCCGGGTCAGCAACAGGCTCTTGTCCCGGTTGCGGCGGACGAGCAGGAAGACGCCGAGAGTCGCCAGCAGGATGTTGGGGGACCACATCGCCAGCCAGGCCGGGATCTTGCCGAAACGGGCTGCCTCTTCGCCGTTGTTGAGCATGATGTAGTAGACGATCAGGATGCCGATCGACAGCGCGAAACCGGATGCCTTGCCGCCGCGCCGGTTGTTGATGCCCAGCGGCAGAGCGAAGAGTCCGAAGACCAGGCAGGCGGCCGGGATCGAGAACTTCTTGTGGATCTCGACGCGGGCAAGATTTCTCTGCTCGGAAGGGGCCGAAGGGTCGTGCATGAGGGCGCCGAGCTCCGAAAGCGTGAGCTCGCGAATCCCCTTGGAGGCGGACAGCTTCGCCTTCTGCTCGCTGGTGAACTGGTCGTCCAGCACGAGGTCGAGCCGCTTGTGCCGGCTGATCTCGTAGCGGTCCGGGGAGTTGAGGTCCACCTTCTGCTGGGTGGCGTTGTAGAGCCGGAGCACGACGCGCTCCCCGGCTTGGTCGACGAGGACCTCCCCCCAGTCGGCGATGGTGACCTGGTTGTTCTGACTCGACGGAACCGATTCGGCGAGGAAGACCCCTTTCCACCGCTTGCTCCCCTGCGGCACCTCGAAGACGTAGACGACCTTGCCTTCCCACTCCTCGTAGAAGACCCGCGGCTCGACCTGCTGGGAGACGGTCTGGGTGGCGATCTCGAGCCGTAGCTCCTGCAGGGAGTGGTTTCCCCAGGGGAGCACATACACCATCAGCAGGGTGTTGATGATCGTCAGCACCCCCGAGAGCAGCAGGACGGGGCGGTAAAGCGTCAGCAGGCTCGCTCCGGAGGCCCGCATGGCGATCAGCTCGCTGTCCGACGAGAGCCTGCCCACGGCGATCAGCGTGCCGAACAGAAGTGACATCGGCAGGGTCAGGACGATGATGTTCGGCAGGGTCATCAGCAGGAGGCGGCCGACGATCGACACCGGCAGCCCGCGGCGGATGATCATCTCCGCGGACTGGAAGAGGAATCGGATGAGCAGAATGAAGGTATAGACTAGGAGCCCAAGCCCGAGAGGGCCGAGGATTTCCGTGAAGATGTAACGGTCCAGTTTCCGCACGGGTCGCATTATATGGGCCGGGCTCCTGAACGAACACCCCAATGAAGATCACGCTCGAGCGCCGCTACCGGTTCAGCGCCAGCCATCTCTACCGCCGCCCGGACTGGAGCGAGGAAGAGAACCGCGCCCGCTTCGGCAAGTGCGCGAACCTGCCGGGCCACGGCCACAACTACCGCCTGTACGTGATGGTGAGCGGGGAGATCGACCCTGAGACCGGCTTCGTAGTGGACCTTGGCCGGCTCGACGCACTTGTTCAGGAGCACGTGATCGAGCGGCTCGACCATCAGCACCTCAACGCCGCGCTCCCGGAGTTCGGAGAGGGACGGGCTATCCCGTCAAGCGAGAACCTGGTCCGCTGGATTCAGGGCGAGCTGGCGGACCGGCTGCCGCCCGGGAGCCGTTTGGACAGGCTCCGCCTGGAAGAGGACGAAGACCTTGCCGCGGAGTGGGTCGCCGGCTGAACGGCGCCTCACGGCAGCCGCCACGGCCATGCGTTAACATAATCTCCCTTATCAGACTATACGTGCAGGAGGATTCCGACGGATCCAAGCTCGCGGCTCGGTCCAATCCAGGCTATGAGTGGCTCAGGACTGCTCTTTGCGGAGATCCGAGAGGATCTGCTCGAGGGCGCGGATGAGGTCCTCCGGGTCGACCTCGCTCTGGCGGAAGCTCAACGCCAGGCTAAAGGTCCGGTCAGGAGCCTTGAACCGGAAGACGTAAGGCTTCCTGCGGCCCGACTTGCCCCCCTTGTCGCCGCGCCGCAGGCGTTGGCGCAGGTCGTCACGGTTGAGGCCGCGGCGGGCGACCTCCTCCAAGAGGTCGATCATCTCGGCCTCGCTGCCGGCCTTCAGCACTTCCAGCAGCAGAGACTTCGAGATAATTCCTAGGGCCTGCACCGTGTCGCGGACCCGGGGCGGCATCTGTAGCAGGGAGAGGCTCTCGGTGACTACGGTACGCGACTTGCCGACCGACTCCGAGATCTCCTCGTGGGTGTAGCCGTGGCTCTCGGCGAGCATCCGGTATCCCTCGGCCTCTTCGAAGGGGGTCAGGTCCTTTCGCTGAAGGTTCTCGATCAGGGCGATCTCGAGAGCCTCTTCGTCGGTGACCTCCATCTCGATCGCCGGCACCTCGTAGAGACCGGCCTCCTGAGAGGCGCGGTATCGCCGCTCTCCAGAGATGATCCGGTACAGAACGCAGGAGGGTGGGATCTCTCCCTCCTCGCCAGCCGGTCGGGGGCGCACCAGGATCGGCTCCAGGACCCCCTTGTCGCGGATCGAGGCAACGAGGTCGTCCAGATCCCCCATGGTCGAGCGCGGCTGGTTGGGATCAGGCTCGATGGCCGCCAGCGGGATCATCTTCCCCACCGGTGTCTCGTGCCGCGCAGTGAGCTCCTCGACGAAGTGGGTGTCGTGACGCATCTTGACGCGTACAGGGAGGCCACCACGCTTGCGGGCGGGATCAGACACGGCTCAGCACCTCCTCGGAAAGGCGGTAGTACTCGTAGGCTCCGGTCGACCGCGGGGCGAAGGTGAAGATCGACTCCCGGTAGGCTGGGCTCTCTTCCAGCCGGACGCTCTTGGTGATCACCGTGTCGAAGACCTTCACTCCGAAGACCCGCTGGATCTGCTCGTAGATGTCCTTGGCCAGCAGGGTCCGCTTGTCGTACATGGTGATCAGCGCGCCCAGGATCTGGAGCTGGGGGTTGGCACGCACCTTGATCTTATCGATCGTCTCCAGCAGGTCGTCCGTTCCCTCCAAGGCAAAGTAGCTTGCCTGGATGGGGATCAGCACGTGCGTCGCAGCCACCAGGGCGTTGACGGTGATGATCCCCAGGGTAGGTGGCGTGTCGATGATGACGTAGTCGAAATCGTCCTGGATGCGCTGGAGCTCGTCCTTGAGCCTGTAGTGGCTGTCCAGCTCGCCGATGATCTTCGCCTCGATCTTGGCCAGGGCGATCGTCGACGGCGCGATCGTGAGGTTGTCGATCTTCTCGGCTGGCCTCACGATGTCCCCAATGTGGATCTGGTCGTCCGTGAGGGCGTCGTAGATCGAGAGCCGGAGCTCGTGGATGTCGAGGTAGGACATCGAGCTGTTGGCCTGGGGGTCGAGGTCCACCAGCAGCGTCTTCCTCCCCTTGCTGGCGAGAGCCGCGGCGAGGTTGATGGCGGTCGTGGTCTTGCCGACTCCACCCTTCTGATTCGTAATGGCGATGATCATAGGAGGCGGGCAGTCTAAGGAAAGGCCACCACCAGGTCAAGGGAAGGAGGGGCCGCCGCGACCGCGATGTCGGCGCGCCGACATCGCGGGTAAATCTATGGATTGACGGGACTTCCAGTTGAGAACGCCACTCGTCACATCGTCCACTTGCCCAACTCGTCGGGGCTGATCTCCTCGAGCCACTTTTTCAGCTTGTCCTCGTCGGTCGCCTCGGCGGCGAGATCGACGGCCTGGGCCTTGTCGAGGACGGAGCGCAGGACGAAGATGGGAGAGCCGGTCCGCAGGGCGAGCGCGATGGCGTCGCTCGGGCGGGCGTCGACCTCCACGGTGCGGTCATGGTTGTGGACGTGGATCATGGCGAAGAAGGTGCTCTCCCGCAGGTCGGAGATCACGATCTTCTCGACGCGGCCGCCGAGTTGCTCCAGCAGCGAGCGCAGCAGGTCGTGGGTCATCGGCCGGGGGGGCTCGACCCCCTCCAGGCGGAGCGCGATGGCGTTGGCTTCGAAAACGCCGATCCAGATCGGCAGGAAGAGCTGGCTCCCGATGTCCCGGAGGATGACAATCGGAACGTTGGACGAGGGGTCCAACATCAGCCCCTTGATCTCTACCTGGAGCTCTTCGTTCGGGTTGCTCATATCGATATTCTGGGCGCGAGAAGAGAGCAGGTCAAGGCGGCCCCGCAAGCTGCTCCAGGAAGTTCTAGATCAGAGAACGGGGACCGCGGAGGGGACGGAAAGACGCCTGCCCTGGAGACTGTAGGGGAAGCCGCTCTCTACCTGGACCCGGGTCGTGCCGCCCAGGGTCACCGGCTCGGAGCCGGTTTCGAAGTGGACCACCCGGTGGCACGGAGTGCGGCCGGTCTGCGTCCCCGGCTGCTTGCCCCAACCGGTCACGATGACCTCGAACTCCTCCCCCACCAGGCTCTCGTTGATCTCTCGCTGGATCCCTTCCTGGAGCGCGAAGAGGCGCTGCAGTCGCTCGTCCGCGATCTCAGGGGCCACAACACCGTCCAAGCGCGGCGCGGCGGTCCCGGGCCGTGGCGAGTACTTGAAGGCGTAAGTCGCGGCGAAGCGCACCTCGCGCATCAGCTCGAGCGTCTGCCCGAAGTCCTCTTCGGTCTCTCCTGGAAAACCCACGATGAGGTCGGTCGACAGCGCGAGGCCCGGGCGCGCCCGGCGGAGTTGGGCGGCAAGATCGAGATACTCGCTCCGCGTGTACCCCCGCCCCATGCGGCGCAGCACGCGGTCGGAGCCCGACTGGACCGGCAGGTGGAGGTAGGGGCAGATGTTGGCGTGCCTCCCCACCTGTTCCACCATCCGTGGCGTGAAATCGCGCGGATAAGAGGTGACGAAGCGCAGCCGCTGGACGCCCGGAGTGCGGGCCACACGGTCGAGCAGATCCGCGAAGTCCAGATCATCGCCGCCCGGCTCTCGCCAGTGGTTCACCGTCTGACCCAGCAACTCGATCTCCTGAAAGCCGTAGTCGACGAGGTGCTCGACCTCACGCAGGATCTCGGCCAGCGGGCGGCTCCGCTCGGGGCCGCGGGTCTTGGGGACGATGCAGAAGGTGCAGTTCTTGTTGCACCCCTCGACGATCGTCACCATCCCCTTGTACTCGCCATGACGCGACACCGCGTCGATGTCGTACGGCCGGTCCTCAGGGAATCCGGTCGCGATCACCCGCTCGCCCGCCCGGCGCCGCGCCACCACGTCCTGGAGCTCGCCCACCCGCGCGGGGCCGAGCACGAAGTCAAGGTCCGGCACCCGCTCCAGGGCGCGCCGTCCCTCTTGCTGCGCCACGCAGCCGCAGAGACCAATCAGGAGCTCTCCCCTCCCCCGCTTGAGCTGGCGGTACTCTCCCAAACGCGAGTAGACCTTCTGCTCGGCCTTCTCGCGGACGCTGCAGGAATTGAGGAGGATGATGTCCGCCTCTTCCGGCTTGTGCGTAGGAAGGATTCCCTGCTGCATCAGCTGGCCGGCCATGCGCTGACTGTCCAGCTCGTTCATCTGGCAGCCCCAGGTCTCGATGAAGAAGCGGCGGGGAGACGTCATCCCCTTCTCCCAGGGTCGTCGCCGTGACCCTCGGTATTCAGACCCTTGTCGTTGAGCACCGGCGGCTCGATCGACTGCGCGGGCGGCAGGGCGTCCTTCTTCTTCCTCGCCGTATCCGGGTCCTTGGGCTCGTCCTCTTCCCCTTCCCGCAGCCAGCCGGGCATGATGCCCGCCGCTCGTCCCTGGTCCAGGAACTCGCTCAGCTCCTGCCTCGAAGCGTCGGCGTCCAGCCGGGCCTGCCGGAGGCGATCGAGGACCCGGTCCCACTCCGGCTTGATCCGGTTGTCGCGCACGAAGAGATCGTTCTCCAGGTAGAACTTCTGGCGCAGCTCGGCGGACTTCTGCTCCAGCTCCTTGGCATCGTCGGCCGCTTGGCGCCAGCGGTCGCGGATGTCGCGCCCCCGGCTGCGCCAGTACTGCTCGTCGCGCACCTCGTCCGTGCTGGCGGAAGCCGGAGAAGAGGCAATAGCGCCTTTCTTCCCCTTCTTGGGATCCGGTTTCTTGGGATCCAGTTTCTTGGGGTCCATGATGGTGATCTGCCCCTTGCGGGCATAGCGAGGGAGGGTCTTGTCGTTGATCACCGTCGTTGAGTGTCCGGCCTGAGCTCGCCGTTCCTTCTCAGCCCGGGATGCTTCGATCAGTGTGGCGGGCGTCCCCTCGCCCTCCGCTTCCTGGTCTACCACCACCGCCGACACCGATCTCTGCTTGGGCTTGTCGGCCGGAGCCGCGGGAATCGTCGGGTCGGCGGCGGAGAGCTGGGGAGCTTGCGAGGGTGAAGCGGCGGGAGGGGTTTTGGAGGGAGCTTGGGCGGGCGGTTCGGTGCGCACCACCGGCTTGGGGGTACCACGGCATCCCACGATCCCGGAAACCGCGATCCCAAAACCCAGCAGGGCGATGAGGCAGGCCTTAGATCCGTCCATAACGGTCCTCGAGTCTCACGACGTCTTCGAGCTCCGGAGTGGAGACCTCGATGATGTCGCATCCGTTCTCGCCCGCGACCATGCGGTGACGGGTGAAAGGCTTGATGTGGTACGAGTCGCCGCCGCACAGGCGGGTGCTCACCAGGGCGCCGCCCTCCTCCACCACCAGCTCGACCTCCCCCTCGGCCATGTAGAGCGTCTCGTCCTTGACCTCATGGTACTGCAGGGAAAGCGCCTGGCCCGCGTCGACATGCAGGATCTTCCCCACGTAGCGGTCGGTATGGGCGAAGATCAGCTCGTAGCCCCAGGGCTTGTCCACTCGGCGAATGGGAAAACGCATCGGAAAATCCTCTCCAGTCGTTCAATCCTCAGCGGTTCAGGCGCTCACCCGGGAAGGCAGGGAGCACTCGAAGAAGCTGTCCAGATGGCTCTGCACCTCGGCCGCCGTGCTGTGCTCCATGCAACGCCCGGCCATCTCCGCCAGCCCCGAAGCGGTGCCCTCGCGGACCCAGGCCTTCACCTCCGGGATCTGGCGCGGGCTCATCGAGAGCCGCCGCAGGCCCAGACCGACCAGCAGCATGGCGAAACGCGGGTCCGCCGCCATCTCGCCACAGAGGCTGACCTCGATTCCCGCCGCTCGCGCGCTGTCGATGACGAAGCGTAACATGCGCAGAATCGCCGGATGAAGCGGCTGATAGAGGCGCGCCACGTGCTCGTTGTTGCGGTCGACCGCCAGGGAGTACTGGATCAGATCGTTGGTGCCGATCGAGAAGAAGTCGACCTCGCGCGCCAGCACGTCGGCGATCATCGCCGCCGCCGGCACCTCGATCATCACCCCCAGCCGCACGTCGCGACGGAAAGGCACCCCTTCCCGCTCCATCTCGGCCATCACCTCATCGGCAAAGGCGCGGAACTCGCGCACCTCCTCGACGGTGCTCACCAGGGGGAGCATCACCCAGAGATCGCCGAACAGCCCCGCCCGGTAGAGCGCCCGGATCTGGCTCCGGAAGACTTCCGGGCGCGCCAGGGTGAGCCGGATGCCGCGCAGGCCCAGCACGGGGTTCTCCTCCTGGGTCGCCATCATCTCGCGCGCCAGCTTGCGGCCGCCCAGGTCATAGGTGCGGATGATCGCCGGATGCGGCGCCGCGCACTCGACCAGCCGGCGGTAGATCTCGACATGCTCCTCCTCGGTCGGCATGTGGGGGCTCTTCTCGATATAGAGGAACTCGCTGCGATAGAGGCCGATGCCGGCGGCACCGAAGGGACCCACCTCCTCGGCCTCCTCGGGAAGATCGATGTTGGCCATCAGGTTGACCTCGACGCCGTCGCGGGTGACCGCCGCGAGCTCGCGGGTGGCCAGCAGGTCGCGGTCGCGCCGCTCGATCTCCTCCTTGCGCTGCCTGTACTGCCCGAGGATCTCCGCGCTGGGATTGAGGATCACCGTGCCGGTCTCGCCGTCGACGATGATCGGCGACTCGTCCCGCAGCAGGCTCATGACGCCGACCAAGCCGGCCACAGTGGGGATGTTGAGCCCGCGGGCGATGATCGTGGTGTGGGAGGTCCGCCCGCCGCTCTCGACGGCGAAGCCGATCACCCGCTCGCGGCCGAGCCGGATGGCGTCGGAAGGGGTGAGGTCGTCGGCCACGATGACGATGTCGCTCGGCAGCTCCGACAGGTCGTGGTGGGAGATCCCCTGCAGGCTGCGGAGCAGGTGCCGGCTGACGTCGGTGAGGTCCTCGCTGCGCTCGCGGATGTAGGAGTCGCCCATGTGGGAGAAGCGCTCGTCGAACTCCTCGGCGGTCTTGTGCACCGCCCATTCGGCGTTCACCTGGTTGCTGCGGATCCGCTCCTCGACGCGGCCGAGGAACTTGGCGTCGGAGAGCAGGAGGACGTGCGCGTCGAAGATGGCGGCCAGATCGCTGCCCAGGTCCTCCTCGGCCCGCGCGCGCAGCCGCTGGAGCTCGGTCCGGGCGTGCCGCGCGCCCTCGCGCAGCCGCAGGACCTCGGTCTCGACCAGGCTCTCGGGGATGTGGAGGCGGAAGACGTCCGGACCCCGGGTCTCGATGCAGATGGCGCGCCCGATGGCGATGCCGCTCGAAACCCCCATCCCCTTCAGGACCTGCATCTCGGCCTGCGGCATCAGCTCTCCTCGTCGAAACGATTGGCGATCAGCGTGGTGACGGCGCGCATGGCGTCCTCCTCGTCCTGACCGTCGCAGCGGACGATCACCCGGGTCCCCTGCCCCGCCGCCAGCAGCAGGATGCCCAGGATGCTCTTGGCGTCGACCTCTTCACCTTCTTTGCAGACCATGATCCGGCTCTGGTAATTACCCGCCATGTGGACCAGCTTGGCCGCGGCCCGCGCATGCAGGCCCAGACGGTTCACGATCTCCGTCTCCCGCTCAATCATGCCGTTTCTCCGTCACCATCTCCATCGGATGCTTAGTCTCGCATTTTCTACCGCTCGTCAGATCCCCCGCCAGACAGACGCTCCGCTGCGCCTTGTCCTGCAGCCAGCGGGCGAGCTGGGAGACGCTCGTCTCCTCGGCTCCCGCCTGGCAGGCCAGGCGCAGGACCATGGGCAGGTTGACCCCGGTCAGCACCTCGGTCTTCCCCGCCCGGAAGAAGGTCATGGCGACGTTGCAGGGGGTGCCGCCGTACATGTCGGTCAGGATCAGCACACCCTCCCCCTGGTCGAGCCGCTCCAGGGCCTCGGCCACCTTCACCCGCGCCTCGTCGAATCCGTCACTCCATTCGAGCGACAGGGCCTCGAAGCCGCTCAGGCGGCCCGAGATCACATTCGCCGCGGCGAGCAGCTCGCGAGCCACGCCGCCGTGCGTCAAGATCAGTTTGCCTATCATCGCGTAGAAAGCTCCACGCCTCCATGCAACGGAACGGATCCTCCGGGAGCCGCACGAACGGCTCCCGAGATGAGTAACCTTCTGCCCCAACCGGCGATTCCTCCCTGAACGGAGGGGTCAACGCGCGATATCACGGTGGATCACCCGCGCCGGCCACCCCTGCCGTTCGAGGGACAGCTTCAGGCGCTCGCAGACGGCCACCGAGCGGTGCCTCCCTCCCGTGCAGCCGATCGCCACCGACAGATAGCTACGGTTCTCCCGGCGGTAACGCGGCAGCAGGTAGGCCAGCAGGTCGGTCAGCCGGCCTACCAGCTCCTCGAAGTCCGGCTGCCGGTCGAGGTAACCCATCACCCCGGCGTCCTGTCCCGTCTGCTCGCGCAGCCCCGGCACGAAGTGCGGGTTGGGCAGGAAGCGCACGTCGAACAGCAGATCGGTACCGTAGGGAATCCCGTACTTGAACCCGAAGCTTACCAGGGAGACGACCATTCCGGGCTCTTCCCCGGGGTTGGCGGCGAATTCGCGGTAGACCTGGCTGCGGATCTCGTGGATGGACCACTCGCTGGTATCGAAAACCATGTCCGCCCGCGCCCGCAGCTCCGCCAGCATCTCCCGCTCGCGGCGGATGCCCTCGATCACCGGCAGGTCCGAGGCCAGCGGGTGCGGCCGGCGGGTCTCCGAGAAGCGCCGCACCAGCACCTCGTCCGAGGTCTCCAGGAAGAGGAGCCGCGGCTCGATCCGCTCGCGGTCGATCTCGGCGAACAGGCGGGGGAACTCCTCGGCGAAGCCGGGAGCCCGCACGTCGGTCACCACGGCGATGCGGTCGATCCCCCCGACCAGCTCCAGCGGATTGTCGAGGAACAGCCGCAGCAGCGGCAGGGGAAGGTTGTCGACCGTGTAGTACGAGAGGTCCTCGAAGCACTTGGCGACGACGCTCTTGCCCGAGCCGGAGAGGCCCGTGATGATGACCAGCCTGGCCTTAGCGGACGGAGCCTTTTCGATTTCGCTCAAGCTGGGCCTCGAGTTTGCGCGCGAACTCCCGGGCGGAGTGATGTCCCTGCAGCTTCAGCACGTGGTTGCGCGCCGCGATCTCGACCAGGATGCTGATGTTGCGCCCGATCGCGACCGGCATCCGGATGTAGGGGCAGGGGGTCTCGAGAATGGTGTACAGGCTCTCGTCGAGGCCGAGGCGTTCGTAAGCCTGGCCGTCCTGCCAGTGCTCCAGCTCGACCACCAGGTCGATGGTCGTCCGCTCGCGCACCGAGGCGAGGCCGAAGAGATCCTGGACGTTGATGATGCCGATCCCCCTCAGCTCCATATGGTGCCGCAGGGGCCCCTCGCTGTAGCCGACCAGCTCGCCGTTGGGATAGCGCTTGATCTGCACCTTGTCGTCCGCCACCAGGCTGTGGCCGCGGGTGATCAGGTCGAGGGCCGACTCGCTCTTGCCCACCCCGCTCTGGCCGATGAGCAGCACGCCGAGCCCGTAGATCTCCAGCAGCACGCCGTGCACCGAGGTCGAGGGGACCAGGTGATCCTCCAGGAAGTAGCTGATCCCCTTGATGACGGTCGACGACAGGGCGGGCGAGGAGAGGACGGGCACCTCGCGGTTCTGGCAGAGGGCGAGGAAGCCGGGCAGCGCCGGCAGCCCCTTGGTGATGACGAACACCGGCACCGGCAGACCGGTGATCTGGTCGAGCCGCTCTCGCCGCTCCTCCTCGTCGAGGGTCTTCAGGTACTCGGCCTCGCTCTCGCCGATGATCTGCACCCGCCCCGGCTTGATGTAGGCGTAGTAGCCGGCGAAGGCGAGCCCCGGCTTCTGCACCCGCGGATGGGTGATCGGATTGTCCAGGTGCGACTCGCCCGAGAGGACGGTCAGGTGGAGGTAGTCGAGCTCCTCCCCCATCAGGTCCGCCACCGGAACGGCGCCGCCGCTCGCCCGCTCGTCTTGCATCGAAGGCTCTCTCAAGTCTCGAAGTGTCGTTCAGTCGTTCAATCGTTTTCGTCGCAGAGCAGATCGTACACCTGCGCCGGATCGTGCAGGGCCAGGAGCTGGCCGGTGTGCTGGTCCACTTTGATCCAGCGCGAGATCGCCGCCAGCATCCGCAGGTGCTCGGCCGGCGATCCGCTGGGCGAGGCGACCAGGAAGAAGACCTTCACCGGCTGGCCGTCGGGCGCCCCGAAATCCACCCCCTGGGGCACCATCCCGACCGCCACCACCCCATGCTTCAGGCCGTCGAGCTTGCAATGCGGGAGGGCGATCCCGGAGCCGATGCCGGTCGAGCCGAGCTGCTCGCGTTCCCAGAGCTTGCGGAACAGCTCCTCGCCGTTCCTGACCAGACCGCGCTCGGCGACCCGTTCGGCGAAGGCGCGCAGCACCCCCGGACGGTCCGCCACCGGCAGATCCGGGAAGATCAGCTCGGGCCGGGTCAGCGCGCCGAGACCCACTTAGAAGATCTGCTTCCGGTCGGTGGACGAGGGGATGTTCAGCTCGTCCCGGTACTTCGCCACCGTGCGGCGGGCGATCTGGATCCCCTCGCGGTTGAGGATCCGCATCAGCTCGCTGTCCGACAGCGGCCGCTTCGCGTCCTCGGCCTGGATGAGCTGCTCGATCTTCCGCTTCACCGTCAGCGAGGAGATGTTGTCGCCATACTCCCGGTCGATGCCGCTGTGGAAGAAGAACTTCATCGGGAACAGGCCGCGCTGGGTGTGGATGTACTTGTTGGAGACCACCCGGCTGACCGTCGACTCGTGCATGCCGATGTCCTCGGCCACGTCGCGCAGCACCATCGGCCGCAGGTGCTCGATGCCGCGGTCGAGGAACTCGCGCTGCTGGCGCACGATCGAGGCCGCCACCTTGTAGATGGTGCGCTGGCGCTGGTCGAGGCTCTTGATCAGCCAGACCGCCGAGCGGATCTTGTCCTTGATGAACGCCTGCGCCTCGCTCTGCCGCCCCTCGCTGCGCATGGTCTGCAGCATGCGCCGGTAGGCGCGGCTGACCCGCAGCCGGGGAAGGCCGTCGTCGTTGAGCTGGATGACGTACTCCTCGCCCACCCGGCGGACGAAGACGTCCGGCTCGATGTAGTGCGGCCGGTCGGTGCTGAACTGGCGGCCGGGGTGGGTCTCCAGGGTGCGGATGATCTCCAGCTCCGCCTCCAGCTCCGGCAGCTCGACTCCCAGCTTCTTGGCCACCGCCGGGAACTGCCGGCGCAGGAAGAGGTCCCAGGCCTCGAAGATCATCCGGCGCGCCAGCGATTCCTGGGTGATCCCCTTGATGTCCATCTGCAGCAGCAGGCTCTCGCGCAGGTCCACGCAGGCGATGCCGGGGGGATCGAAGGCGCGCACGATGGCGAGCGCCTCCTCGATCTCCTCCATCGTGTACTCGCGCTCCTCGGCGACGCCCATCTCCCGGATCTCCTCCGGGGTGGCGACCAGGAAGCCGTCGGGATTGAGGTTGCCGATGATCAGCTCGACGATCTCGCGCTGGCGGGCGGTGACCTCCGCCATGTGGAGCTGCCAGAGGAGGTGATCGTAGAGGTCGGCCTCGCGCGACAGGCTGTTCTCGATCGGCGGCTCCTCGCGCTCCTCCATCATCGAGGAGGCGCCGGGGCCCTCCCAGTAGTCGCCGAAGTAGGCGTCGAGGTCGATGTTCTCCATCGACTTCTCGTGATCCAGCCCGTCGCCGTTGACCGGCGGCTCGGGGGCCATCTCAGCCTCTTCCCGGGCCGGCGTCTCGTCCTCGGTGATCTCTCCGGACTCCTCGAGCACCGGATTCTCCACCAGCTCCTGGGTGAGGAGGGTCTCGAGCTCCATGCGGGTCATCTGCAGCAGCTTGATCGCCTGCTGCAGAGAAGGCGTCATGACCAGCTTCTGCGCCAGCTTGAGAGAAAGTTTTTGCTCTAACGCCATTCAGCTCGCCCTACAGAGTGAAGTCTTCGCCGAGATAGATTTTTCGGACCTGTGGATCGGTCGAAAGCTCCAGCGGGGTGCCGGAGCGCAGGATTTCGCCGTTGTTGATGATATAGGCCCGGTCGGTTATTTTCAATGTTTCCCGCACGTTATGGTCGGTGATCAGGATGCCGATCCCCATCGATTTCAGGTGCCGGACGATTCCCTGGATGTCCAGGACGGCGATCGGGTCAATCCCCGCGAACGGCTCGTCGAGCAGGATATACCACGGGCTGATCACCAGCGCCCGCGCGATCTCCACCCGCCGCCGCTCGCCGCCCGACAGCAGCGACCCCTTGGTCCGCCGCACCTTCGACAGCCCGAGGTCGGCGATCAGCTGGTCGATGCGCCGCTCCTGCTCGCCGTGCGAGAGGTCGAGGGTCTCGAAGACCGCCCGCAGGTTGTCCTCCACCGACATGCGCCGGAAGACCGACGGCTCCTGGGGCAGATAGCTGATGCCGCGCTGCGCCCGCAGGTACATCGGCAGCTCCGTGATGTCGTCCTCGCCCAGGAAGACGTTGCCGGAGTCGGGCGGGGTCAGCCCCACCACCATGTAGAAGGTCGTCGTCTTGCCGGCGCCGTTGGGCCCCAGCAGGCCGACGATCTCCCCCGGACCGACGTCGATCGAGACGTCCTGCACCACCGCCCGCCCGCGGTATACCTTGCGCAGGTGGGTGGTGGTGAGCTTGCGCGCCTCCGCCGGCGCCCGCGGCTCCAGCACCGGCTGCCTCATCGTGCCCCTCCCGGCGGCGTTCCGCCCGCGGGCTTCGCCGGCTTCGCGGGCGGCGTCGCGGAGGGCGGGGCGGGCCCCTCCTTGCCCTGCACCACCGCCCGGCCGTCGTCCACGAAGTACAGCACGCGCTTGCCGCGCACCTGGTTGCCGTCGCGATCGTTCATCACCACCGGCTCGCCGGTGATCTCCACCTGCCGCTGACTCACCTGATAGACCGCCTTCTGCCCATCGATGCGCCGGCCCGCCTTGGGATCGTTCATCTTCGCGTCGCCGGTGCAGGTCATCGTCTTCGCCTGGTGCTCGGCCGTGAGGTCCACCTCCATGCGCTGGCAGGAGAGGGTCTTCCCCTCCTGGTCGACGCGCACGTTGCCGGTGTAGATCAGCACGCCCGCCTTCTGCTGATACTGGAGATCGCTGGCCGAAACCTGGATCGGGCTGGGTTTCGTCTTCGCCGCCGGGTCCGGGGTGGGATACCAGAGCGTCTTCACCCCGCCCGTGGCGCTGAGCTGGTCCGCCGCCTTGTCCCCCTTCAGCTCGGGCGCCAGCAGCAGGTTCTCGCCCCGCCAGGCCCGCACGTCACCGCGGAAGATGAAGGAGGACGGCTGCTGCCGCCAGAAAGCCTCCTGCGATTCTACATGCACCGGGCCCTGCCCCTGCGCGAGAGGCGTGCCGGCCATCGCCGTATCCTCCACCTTCTGCAGCAGCGCGCGCACGCCGCCGCGGGCGTTGACGATCTGCTGGTCGGTGTTGTAGACCATCCGCGGCGCCTCGATCCGCCCGCGGTCGCTGGTCACCACCACCGGCTCGCCGACGAACTCCCCCCGCCCCTGCTCGAGGTCGAGCGAGCCGCGGTTGCCGGTGGCGGTGATCGCCGGCCCGTCGTGGTAGACGACGCCGATGTTGAGATCCGCGGTGGCGAGATGGCCGTCCGGCTTGAAGGTGGCCGTGGCCCGCAGGCCGGTCGCCTGGCGCAGGGTGGGCTTGCCGCCCGGCCGCGACATCTCGCGGATCTCCACCCCGCCCCGCGCCTCCGCGTCGCTCAGCACCCCCTCGGCCAGGTTCCCCTCGATGCGGTGGGCGGTGAGGATGCGGACGATGCCGCCCCCCGTGGAGCGCATCTGCACCTTGCCCTCCCCCGGCGCCTCGAGCTCCACCCGCCGCACCTGGTTCCCCTGCGGCTGCATCGCCACCGCCAGGTCCTTGCCGCCGCTGAAGTGGACCACCGTCGGCTGGGGAGCCGCCGCGGCTCCCGGCTGGGCGGCCGCGTGGGTCTCCCCCTCGACGTCCCAGAAACCGTGGACGAAGGCGAGCGACTTCTCGTCCGCCGACAGGTTGGCGTAGATCCGCTGGGCGGCGAGCCAGTCGGCGCCGTGCCGCAGGTTGGCCCCCCCCTCGACCCGCAGCCAGCGCTGCTTGCGGTCGTAGACCAGCCGCTGGGAGACGAGCAGCACGGGCGGGCTCACCCCCGGCAGGCTCTCGACCCGCGAGCCCTTCTGCAGCGTGTACACCTCGGCGTTGAGATCGACGTCCATGCGGCCGGCGTGGGCGATGTATTTGTCGCCATAGCGGATCTCGACCGGCACCTCGCTGATCACCTCGTTGCCCTTGCTCTGGAGCTGGAGCTGGGGGGTGCGCAGCTCGAGGCCGTCCGGACCGCGGAGGATGACGCTGCCCTGAAGCTGCCCCTCGTTCGACTCGCGGTTGAAGCTGGCGTTGCGGCTCTCGACGTGGAAGACCCGGTCCTGGCGGTCCCAGAGGGTGACGGCGACGCGGTCCAGGTAGATGGTCCCCTCGCGGTCGGCCTTCACGCTCTCCCCCTTGATGTGGAAGATGTGGCGCGAGCCCTCGGTAAAGGTGTAGTCGAAGTCCTCGCCGATCAGGGTCATCCCCTTGGAGCCCGCCGCCTCCTTCTCCCGGCTCACCGGCTCCTTCTTCTGCATCCCGGAGCGGCCGAACACGAACAGGCCGGCGATCGCCGCCACCACGAGCACCAGCGCCGCGAGCAGCAGCTTGCGGAATCCGGCGACGGGAGAGCGGGCCTTGCGCGGCATGAGCGGTGGATTCTAGAGGGAATGGGGTCCAGGGCGATGGGATCTAAGGGCAATGGGGTCTAGGGGCAATGGGGTTTAGGGGAAGACCGGCCGGCTGTCCACCAGCCGCAGCACCGGCCCCCCACGGTAGGAATCATCCTCGACACAGGCGAGCACCTCGAAGCTGCCGCGCAGGCTCCCCGCGCGCTCCCCCCACCGCCACCCTACCAGTTCCACGGCGCCGCCGTCCTCCCCCCGGGCGCGGGCCGACAGGTGGCCGTTGCCAAAGCTGCGCGGCACGCCCTCGATCCGCAGCGGCCCGGTGCGCAGGAGCGGCCGCGGATTGCCCTGGCCGAACGGCTCGAGCGCCGCGAGCTGCGCCAGCAGGCCGGGCGACACCTCGCGCGGCGGCAGGTGCAGCTCGTACTCCACCCGCTGGGCGAGCAGCTCCTCCGGCCAGCCGGCGCCCGCCGCCTCCCACTCGTCCCGCAGCTCTTCCAGCCGCCCGGTGACGACGGTGAGCCCTACCGCCTGGGCATGCCCGCCGAACCTCTCCATCCGCTCCTTCCACTGCGAGAGAAAGCCGTGCAGCTCCAGCGCCGGCACGCTGCGCCCGGAGCCCGTGGCCTTTTCCCCTTCTACCCCGAGCAGCACCACCGGGCGGTGGAAGTCCTTGGCCAGCCGGCCGGCCGCCACCCCCACCACCCCCTTGTGCCAGCTCTCGCTCCAGGCCACCAGGATCGCCGGCAGCGGCGAGCGGGCGGCGAACTGGCTGCGCGCCTCGTCCACCACCCGGGTCTCCGCCGTCTGCCGCTCGCGGTTCCAGCCGTCGAGCTCGGCGGCGATCTCGGTGGCCCGCCGGGGATCCCGGCTCATCAACAGCTCCAGCGCCCGCTCGGGATCGTGCAGCCGCCCCGCCGCGTTGATCCGCGGGCCGATGCGGAAGCCCACGTCCGCGGCGGTGAACGGCGGCTTCATCCCGGATTGCAGGATGAGCGCCTTCAGCCCCTGCGACCTCGCCCCGGCCAGCGCCTTCAAGCCAAGGGCGGCGATCACCCGGTTCTCCCCGTGCAGCGGCACCAGGTCGGCGATGGTGCCGAGACAGGCGATGCGCAGCAGCGGCGCCGGATCGAGCGCCCGGCCCGACCGCGCGGCGAGCGCCAGGGAGAGCTTGAAGGCGAGCCCCACCGCGGCGAGGTCGCGGAAGGGATAGGTGCAGCGCGACTGGCGGGGGTTGATGTGCAGCGCCCCCTCCGGCAGCTCGCACCCCGGCAGGTGGTGATCGGTGACGATCACCCCGAGGCCGGCGCCCAGCGCCCGCTCCACCGCCTCCACCGACGAGCTGCCGCAGTCCGCGGTGACGATCAGGCCGCACCCCAGCTCCAGCGCCCGCTCCACGTGGACCGGCTGGAAGCCGTAGCCCTCGCGCAGCCGGTGCGGCATCACCGGCTTGGCGGCGATCCCGCAAGCCGCGAACACCGCCAGCAGCAGGGCGGTCGAGGAGATGCCGTCCACGTCGTAGTCGCCGACGATGGCCACCGATTCCCGGCGGTCGCGGGCCTCCAGCAGCCGGGCGACCGCCTCCTCCATGCCGGCGAGCAGGAAGGGATCGTGGAGCTGATCGAGAGAGGGGTGCAGGAAGCGCTCGACGCCGGAGGCGTCCTCGACGCCCCGCCGGGCGAGCAGCGGCGCCAGCCAGGGGGCGACCCCCGACCGCTCCAGGCCCGCGGCGCTCTCCGGCACCGGCGCGGCCACCCACTCCACCGGAGAGCTCAGCGGCTCAACCCTCGTCGTAGGCTCCGAGATTGCGGAACTTCTCGTAGCGGCGGGCGATCAGCTCTTTGGTCGACAGGCGCAGCAGGTCGTCCAGGGCGCGCTGGATGACGTCACCCACCCGCCGGCAGCTCGCCTCCGGATCGGTGTGAGCGCCGCCGGGCGGCTCGGGGATGATCTCGTCGACGACGCCCAGGGTCAGCAGGTCGGGCGCGGTGAGCTTCATCGCCTCCGCGGCGTCGTTCTTGCGCTCCTGGTCCTTCCACAGGATGGCGGCGCACCCCTCGGGGGAGATCACCGAGTAGGTGCCGTACTCCAGGATGTACACCCGGTCCCCCACGCCGAGGGCGAGCGCGCCGCCGCTCCCCCCCTCGCCGGTGATGGTGACGATGATGGGCACCTCCAGCGTCGCCATCTCGATCAGGTTGCGGGCGATCGCCTCGGCCTGGCCGCGCTCCTCGGCGTCGAGGCCCGGGTAGGCGCCGGCGGTGTCGATGAAGGTGAGCACGGGAAGGCCGAACTTCTCGGCCATCTTCATCACCCGCAGCGCCTTGCGGTAGCCGTCGGGGCGCGGCTGGCCGAAGTTGCGGTAGATCCGCTCTTTGGTGTCACGCCCTTTCTGGTGCCCGATGACCGCCACGCTGCGGCCGCGGAAGCAGGCGAGCCCGGAGACGATGGCCGGATCGTCCGCGAACGCCCGGTCGCCATGGACCTCCACCCAATCGGTCATCAGGTACTGGACGTAATCCAGGGTATAGGGACGGTCCTGGTGGCGGGCCACCAGGGTCTTCTGCCAGCGGTTGAGGTTGGCGTAGACGTCGGAGGTGGATTTCCGCAGCGAGCCGCGGAGGCGCTCCAGCTCCTTCTCCTGCCCGCCGCCCGGAGGGAACCCCTCCAGCTCCTCGATCTGCCGGCGGAGCTCGATCAAAGGCTCGTCGAAAGTGGAATCAGAGGACTGCATGCCTCGGCAAACTAGCAAAGCGCCGGGCTGAGGTCAACGCGGGCGAATCCTCAGGATCTACCTTAGATGTATCGCTTGAAGGATTGTCGGCGCGCCGACAGGGGGAATCAGAACGCCCACACCATCACCACCCTCTCCCCACCCCCTTCTACCGGTCCCGCCATGGCGAGCCGCGGCAGCCAGGGCGGCCGGCCGGTCTCGCGGTCGTGAGCGCGGAGCACGGCGCCGGTGACGTAGAAGCTCTGGCCGGCTCCCAGGGCCACGTTCCAGAGATAGTGCTCGTCGGAGCGCACGCGCTGCCAGGCGGTGACGGTTGGAATGGCATAGAGGACGATCTTGCCGAGGATCTTCGCCGTCCGCAGGCCGCGGCTGTCCCCGTCGTTCAGCCGGGTGAGCTGATGGTCGAGCACCTCGGCGAGGACGACCGTGTTGGTCATGTGGAGCGAGGTGCTGCTGCCGCCGGTGTGAAAATACCGCAGCTCGCCGCCCGCCTTGGGCCGGCGCTCGGAGAAGGTGAAGTTGAGCAGGCTGGCGGTGGTCTGCGCCATGGCGTAGGACTCGGCCAGCAGCAGCCCGGTCTGGCGCACCCGGGTGTTGCCGCCCAGCAGGCCGCCGCCGTAGAGGAGGACGGCAGACCCCTGAACGATCCGCCCCTGGCCGAGCTGGCCGCCGATGTCGGTCCAGCCGCTGTGGCGGGCAAAGCCCGAGGTCTGGACATCCCGGCGCAATCGCTCCTTCTGCGACTCCAGGTAACCGGAGACCAGGGCGAGACTCCCCAGATAGGCCCATCGCGCCGCGTCATTGGGAACCAGCTCGGAGCGGACCGTCCGGGACAGGGTGCGGCCCACGAGATGGAAATCCTCGCGCACCGTCGAGGCGATCCCCTCCTCCGCCGCCGGCGGGGGCTCCGTGGCGGCAGGAGCTTCTGGAGGAGTGACCGGAGCACGCTGGCCGGCGCACCCGGCGAGCAGCATGAGGACGAGACCGAGACAAGGAATCAACCGTCGCGAACTCACCGTCGACCTCCTGGGGCGCGTACGTCTGCGCCCGGCGGGAAAAACAGCAGCAAGACGAATGCCGAAGGGCGACCGCAGGTCGCCCCTACAACCTCCGGCAGAGATCCACGTTGGTCGAAGGTTGTAGGGGCGACCTGCGGTCGCCCTTCGAAGCGCAGACCGCCACGACGGGCAATCCCTATATATAGAGGAAGGGGCCCGCCCACGAAGTCGCCGGTTCCGGTTAAATCCACCCACCCCCACGCGCCTGCCTTATACTTCCTCCATGGCCGATCCCCTCCGCAAGATGCCGGCCGCCGGAGAGCCGGAGAACCGGTCTTCCCGGCGACGATCCCTTCCGCTATGGATACCGCTGGCGGCGCGTCCGCCTGCCCAGCGGCCAGGTCACCGAGCAGCAGGTTCCCTTGACCCCGGAAGACCTTCTCGACCCGCAGCTCGGAGACGAAGTGACCCAGAGCGGACCCCACAGCCTCATCGCGACGACTCTTTTCGATCTGCTGACACGGTGGTTCGCGGCCGCCGCAGACGTGCTGGTCCTCTTCGACATGAAGATGATCTGGGGCCTCCAGGGTCTCCCCAATCCGTCTCCGGACATCGCGGTCGTCCGGGGAATCCGCGACAAGGAGGGGAGCCGGTCGATTTTCAAGGTCGCCGAGGAAGGGGTGCGGCCCTGCCTGATCGTCGAGGTCGTCTCCTACTCCGACACGGCGATGTACCGGAACGACCACGAGAAGAAGGTCGAGCTCTATCAGAAGGTCGGGATCCAGGAGTACCTCATCGTCGATCCTTCCTTCTCTCCCCAGGATCCTCTCCGGCTGACGGGATACCGGTTGGGCCGGGGCGGGCTCTACCGGCGGATCGAGCCCGATGCGCGGGGGTGCCTGCGTTCGGAAACCACGAGCCTCCTCTTTGCTCCCTCCGAGGACGGCCGCGCGGTCCGGGTCGGCGACGCCGAAACCGGCAAGTGGCTGCTCACCGCCCGGGAGGAGGAGGCTGCCCGCATCCGCGAAGCCCAGGCTCGGAAGGCCGCCGAAGCCGAGGTCGCCCGCCTCCGCGCGGAGCTGGAGCGGCTCAGGAATCCCGCCGGGTAGCCCCGCCGAAGCTGCGCTGGCCTGCCGAAGCTCCGGCAGGAAAAAACAAGCTGCGCTGAGCTGCCGAAGCTTCGCTGCCCCGCCGCAGCTTCGGCAGAAAAAAACAAGCTGCGCTGAGCCGCCGAAGCTTCGCTGAGCTGCCGAAGCTTCGCTGAGCTGCCGAAGCTTCGCTGAGCTGCCGAAGCTTCGCTGAGCTGCCGAAGCTTCGCTGAGCTGCCGAAGCTTCGCTGAGCTGCCGAAGCTTCGCTGAGCTGCCGAAGCTTCGCTGAGCTGCCGAAGCTTCGCTGAGCTGCCGAAGCTTCGCTGAGCTGCCGAAGCTTCGCTGAGCTGCCGAAGCTTCGCTGGCCCGCCGAAGCTTCGCTGGCCCGCCGCAGCTTCGGCAGGAAAAAACAAGCTTCGGCGGCCTGCCGAAGCTTCGGCAGCCCAGCGAAGCTTCGGCAGCGCGAAAACCAGCTCGCTTTTACAAGAGCTGCTGGGGATCGACGTCGACCACGAGGTCGTAGCCGGGGTTCTTCGGCAGGACCTCCTCCAGCATCCGGTGGAGGCCGCGGCCGTCGGCGGCGCGCAGGAGGAGCTGGAAGCGCCACTCGCCGCGCAGGCGCTCCAGCGGGGCGGGAGCGGGGCCGGAGAGACGGACGGAGCGGGCGAAGGGATGGGCCGCGAGGTCGGCGGCCAGGCTGGCGATGAGGGCCGAGGCGCGGTCGCGGTTCTTGTCGCGCACCAGGAGCTGGACCATGCGGGTATAGGGCGGATAGTGGAAGACCCGCCGGAAGCGCAGCTCCTCGCGGGCGAAGCCGGCATCGTCCTGCCGCAGGGCGGCCTGGATGGCGTAGTGGTCCGGATGGTAGGTCTGGATCACCACCCGGCCGGGGCGCTCCCCCCTCCCCGCCCGGCCAGCCACCTGCACCAGCAGGTTGTAGGTGCGCTCCACCGCCCGGAAGTCGGGGAAGCTCAGGTAGGCGTCCGCCGCCAGCACGGCGGTCAATGCCACGTTCGGGAAGTGATGCCCCTTGGAGACCATCTGGGTGCCGATCAGCACCTGGATCTCGCCGCGGTCGAAGCGCTCCAGCAGAGCGGCGGGGCCGCCGGGACGCCGGGCGGTGTCGCGGTCGAGCACGTCCACGCTCACCTCGGGGAACAGCTCCCTGAAGTCCTCCTCCACCCGCTCGGTGCCGGCGCCGATCGCCTCCAGCGCCTCCTCCTTGCAGTTGGGGCAGACCTTGGGGACCGGCAGCATCGAGCCGCAGTAGTGGCAGACCAGCCGGCGGTCGCGGCGGTGGTAGGTGCGCGGCAGGCCGCAGTCCGGACAGCGCATGTCCTCGCCGCAGGCGCGGCAGAGGAGCACGGGGGAGTAGCCGCGGCGGTTGCGCAGCAGGATCACCTGGTCGCCGTCCGCCAGCGCCTGGCGGATCTCGAAGCGCAGGCGCTCGGAGAAGTGGATCTCCCCCGGCCGGCGCGACACCCCCTCCTCGCGCAGGTCGACCAGGATCCCCTCCGGGAGCGTGCCCTGGCCGGCCCGCTCGGTCAGGGTCAGCAGCTCGAGCTTCCCCCGCTCGGCGTTCCAGCGGCTTTCGAGGCTGGGGGTGGCGGAGACCAGGAGGGCCGCGGCGCCGGCGTCCCGGGCGCGGACCAGGGCGAGGTCGCGGGCGTTGTAGCGCGGGGAGAGCTCCTGCTTGTAGGAGGTGTCCTGCTCCTCGTCCACCACTAGGAGGCCGAGGTCGGCCACCGGGGCGAAGAGGGCGGAACGGGGACCGAGCACCACCCGGGCCTCGCCGCGGCGGACCCGCTCCCACTCCTGGTGGCGCTCGCCGGCGCCCATCCCCGAGTGGAGGATGGCCAGGTTGTCGCCGAACCGGCGCTCGACCGAGCGGGCGAGCGCCGGCACCAGGGCGATCTCGGGCACCAGCAGGAGGGTCGAGCGGCCGCGGGCCAGCGCCTCCTCGGCGGCGCGCAGGTAGACCTCGGTCTTGCCCGAGCCGGTCATCCCCTGGAGCAGCAGCGGCGCGAATTCGCGGCGGTCGAGCACGCCGGTCAGCCGCTCCAGGGCGTGCGCCTGGTCGCCGCGGAGCTGGATGCCGGGAGGTTTTCCCGCGGCTCCCGGTCTCGCGTTCATCATGTGACGGTCGAGAGAGAGGCGCTCGATCTGAGTGAACCGGCGCAGCACGCCGAGCGAGACCAGCCGCCGCACCACCGCCGGGGTGCAGCCGACCGCGTCGGTCACCTCGGCGGTGGTGGCGGGGCGGCCGATGGCGGCGAGGTAGCTCACCACCTCCTTGCCGGCGGCCGAGCGGCCGGCGGTGGCGAGATGGGCGGCGAGTCCCCCGGCGCCAGCTCGACCGCGTTGACGTAGCGCGCCGAGCGCGCCCGGTGCTCCTCGCTGCCGATGCGCCCCGATTCGGCGAGCGTGGCGAGGACCGCGTCCAGATCGGGTAGGACCCCGACCCGGGATTGCAGCTCGGCGACCGTCATCCTCCCCCCCTCGCGCAGGGCGTCGATCACGGCGGTCTCGTCAAGGGTCCGCGGCAGGGCGAGGGCGCCGGTGTTGGTCAGCCAGACCTTGCGGTCCCCCCAGGGCGGCAGGTCGGAGGGCAGCATGGTGCGGACCACCTCGCCGAGGGGAGCCATGTAGTAGGCGGCGGTGAAGCGCGCCAGCTCGAGCAGGTCCGGGGTGAGCACCGGCTCGCGGTCGAGGATCTCCACCAGCGGCCGCAGGGTGATCCCCTCCGGGCGGTTCTGGTGGACGTTGACGATCAGCCCGGTCAGCCGCCGCCGGCCCATGAGCACCCGGGCGCGCACCCCGGGCCGCGCCTGGGGACCCCAGGCCGCCGGAACCTCGTAGGTCAGCGGGTCCGGCAGGGGAAGAGGAAGGGCGACGTCGGCGAGGAGGTCAGGCATGGGGGATGGAAGCGCCCGGCCCCGCCCCCCGCGTCCGGCACTCCTCGGAGCAGAACACCTCGCCTCCCCCGCCGGGCGCCTTGAGCGCCCGGGTGGCCGGAACGTAGATGCCGCAGGCGGCGCAGGGCACCAGGGTCTCGGTGATCCCCTGCTTCGGGGCCGCCGCCACCGGGCGGCGCTGCGGCGGCGCGCCGAGCACCGAGATCCGGAACTGGGCGGAGAAGCTCTTCACCGCCAGCCGGAGGATGACGAGCAGGAGGAGGATGCCGAGGATGCGGGTCATGGACCTCAGGCCGCGGCGCGCTGCCGGGAGACGGCGGCCGACAGCTTCGCCACGTCCGGATTGCCCGGCTGCATCTGCTGCAGGCGCGCCAGGATCTGGTGGGCCTGGTCGAGCTTCTTGAGGTCGAAGGCGAGCACCACCACCTCGTTGTAGTAGGCCTGCCAGTGGTCGGGAGAGAGCTTCTCGGCCTCGTGGAAGCGGTCGAGCGCCTGGTCGAACTTCCCCATCCCGCGGTAGGTGATGCCGAGGTCGGTCGTCACGTCCGGGTCCTTGGGCTTGAGCTGCAGGTAGTGGGCGTACAGCTCCTGGGCCCGCGACCAGTTCTGGATGTCGAAGTTGAGGTCGGCGAGCTTGCGGACGGCCTCGGCGTCGTTCGGGTTCTTCTCCACGAAGTCGCGGAGCTGCTGGATCTCCGCCATGCCCGGCTGACCGGGCTGGCCGCCCCCGGTCACCGGACCTCCCCCAGCGCCCGGGGCTCCGCCGCCTCCGCCGCCTCCGCCGCTCATGGCATTGGCGTCCGCCACCCGGGCGTCCGTGGGGCCCGCGCCTCCCGGCGCTCCGCCGGCTTCGTCCTCCATGGCGATCCGCGCCCGCAGCGCCGGCGTGAGCCGCGGCGGCTGGCGGACGGCCATGGTCTCGAAGAGGAGATAGGCGGAGACGAAGCCGATGAGGAGCCCCCCCATCAGGAACAGCAGATTGTCCTTGTTCAAGCTATCGCCCGCTTTCCCGCACGGCGGTCCAGTTCCCACGATTGGGCTGGCCCGTCGCGAGCTCGTTGGTGTTCCATGTGCCGTCGATGCGATTGTTGCCGACCGTCCCCTCCCAGGTGCTGTCGAAGCCCCCCCGGGCGTCGATCCGCTCCAGCCGCAGGCCGCCGTTGACCAGGCTGCCGCGGAAGGAGCCCGAGGTGCCGCCGTTGACCTGATAGGAGCCGGTGACGACGGCGCCGTTGAGCCGGAAGGTGTAGATCGCCGAGAGGTTCTGCGGCAGGATCGTCACCCGCCAGCGGCCGGTCACCGCGTCGCTCCGCGTCGCCCCGCCGCCGCCGGCGTCCCCCTCGAGCAGGGCGATCCGCCGCAGCCGCTCCTCCAGCTTGTCGATCTGACCATGAAGCCTGAGCTCGGCGGTGTGGGCGGCCTCCCGGGCGACCGCCAGCTCGTCGCGCAGGCTCTCGAGGGCGCCCAGCGACATGGCGTCCGAGGCCATCGCCTGATCGAGGCGCCCGAGCACGTCGGTCACCCGCAGCATCGCCCGCCGCTCCCGGTCGCGCACCTCGTTGTAGCTGACGAGGTCGAGGGAGAGCAGGCGGCGCTCGAGGCGCAGCTCCGTCTGCACGGCCGCCGACGCAGAGGACGAGGAGGTCTGCGCCGGCGCGGCGGCCTCCTGCGCTCCCGCTGTCAGGGAACCGAGAAGGAGGAGGAGAAGGGTCCAGGCGGGGATCGTTCGGATGGGTCGGGTGGATCGGGTCATCAGGCCATGGATTCTAGCAGGGTCGCGCGAACAGGCCTTCCCCAAAGAAAAAGGCCGCTCCGGAGAGCGGCCCTTTTCTTCTGCCTCGGGTTGAATGGAATCGGAATTCAGCTCGCCGCCTTGATGCGCTGGCGCTTTTCGAGACTGCTGGTGAGGGACTGCTCGACCAGATCCTCGGCCTCCCGCTCGCTGATCGTCTTCACGTGGGCGACCTCGCTCACGATGAAGTACTTGGCGCGCTCGTACATCTTCTTCTCGCGGAAGGAGAGGCTCTTGCGCTGGGAGACGAGACGCAGGTTCTTCAGCACCTCGGCCACGTCCGTGAGGCGGCCGGTTTTCATCTTGTCGAGGTTCTGCTTGTACCGCCCCTTCCAATCCTTGTAGGTGTCGATGTTGCCGTCCTCGAGGATATCGAAGAGAGCCCGCACCTCGCGGGTGTGGCACAGCGGGCGCAGGCCCACCAGCTCGAGATTGGACTTCGGCACCATCACTTTGGAGTTGTTGGCAAGGAGACGAAGATGAAAGTAGAGCTGCTCCACCCCGTCCATATGACCTGGCTCGATCTTCTCGACCAGGCTGACGCCGTGGTTGGGGTAAACCACCTTCTGACCGACTTTCAATGTCACGTCGAGAACCCCCTTGGATTGATGCAAGATGAATGGAGCTGCGGTAGTAAGTCGCTGAGGGACTTCCGCTTACGTCGCTTGTTATACACCGGAACAAGCGGTCCCGTCAACTCCGTCCGGGCGGGAAAGACGTAACGTTGGTGTTAAGAAAAAAGGAAACCGGCTGGCAGGGCCGCCCGAATACCGCCTGGTCCCACAGTAGTGCACCCAGTAGATTGACACCCCGGGAGGGAGCCCCTAGGATTCCCTCTCTGCTCGGGCCGGAGTGGCGGAATGGCAGACGCAGCGGACTCAAAATCCGCCGCCCCTTGCGGGCGTGTGGGTTCGACTCCCATCTCCGGCACCAGCCTTCTTCAGACTCGCTTCAGACTCGCTTCAGACTCGACCAACGGCTGGGGCTTCCCCTCTCCCGAGGTCCGGGAGAGGGTAGATCCAGGCGGCGACGCCTGCCGATCTGGCAGCGTCGAGCTAGCCGTTCTTCTTCCCGTGGAGCACGTCGACCCGGGCGGCGGTCTTGTCCGTGCCGTTCATGGCGTAAGAGACCCGCACGTTGTCGCCGACCTTGAGGTCCGAAAGGCTGAGGGTCTTGCTGCCCAGGCCGCGGAACTTGGTCGAGCCGTCGGTCTTGAACGTCGAGTCTTCTTTCCCATGCTGGATGGTGAACGTCTGGGCCGTGGAATCGGTCGCGGTGATGTCACCGTTCGTGCGGTGGTACTTGGTGGCGCTGCTCGTCTTCGCCGTGGCGGAGATGGCGGTCACCAGGACCAGGAGCAGGGTCAGACTCAGGACGAGATGTTTGCGCATTGCCGTTTGCCTCCTTCGAAAAGGGCGGCCCGATGAGGCCGTCCTGGGTAGGGAACAGGGGCGGCTGCATCGAGCCGCCCGATTGAGACGTCCTCGGTAGGAGGTGAGTTACATCTTCTTCTTGGTGTGGGTGACGTCGACCCGGGCGGCCGTCTTGTCCGTGCCGTCCTCGATGAAGGAGACGCGCGCGTCGTCGCCGACCTGGAGGTCCGCGAAGGTGATCTCCTTGCCGGCGCCGCGGAACTTGGTCGAGGCATCGGTCTTGAAAGTCGAGGTGTCGTTGCCGTGGGTGACGGTGAAGGTCTGGGCCGAGGCGTCGATCGAGGCGATGTCGCCGTGCATGCGGTGGTACTGCTTGCTGCTGGCGGCGCTCTTGTCGGCGGCGGAGATGGCGGTGACGAAGACCAGGAACAGTGCAAGGCTCAGGATAATCTGTTTACGCATAGCGTTTACCTCCTCAGGGGTCGGAGGCATCGCCATGATGCCTCCTCTGTGTGTGTACGTCCCCGGAGGAAAATGCAAGGCCCGCGCCAACGGCGGGTTTTCTACTCGTAGCGCAGGGCTTCGATGGGATCGAGCCGCGACGCCTTGGCGGCCGGGTAGATGCCGAAGAAGATGCCGACCCCGGCCGAGAAGCCGATGGCGAGGCCGACCGCCCACAGGGGAACGTGGGCGGCGGGAAAGCCGGGGATCATCTTGGCGGCCATGGCGCCCAGCCCGTAGCCGAGGGCGAGACCGATGCCGCCGCCGATCAGCGACAGGGTGACCGCCTCGATCAGGAACTGGATGAGGACGTCCTGGCGGCGCGCCCCCACCGCCTTGCGCACGCCGATCTCGCGGGTGCGCTCGGTCACCGACACCAGCATGATGTTCATGATCCCGATGCCCCCCACCAGCAGGGCGATGCCGACCACGCCGCCGACCACCGCGGTGACGCTGCCGAGGACGCTGTTGACCGTCTTCAGGATCTCGTCCTGGGTCTGGATCTCGAAGTCGTCGGGCTCGCCGCTGGGGATCTTGTGGCGCTGCCGCAGCAGGCGGGTGATGCCGTCCTTGACCTGCTCGACCTTGTCGGGGCTCTGCGCCTGCAACCGGATCTGCACCTGGTCGGAGACGTTGCGGCCGAAGAGGACCACGGCCGAGCTGAACGGCACGTAGACGATGTCGTCGAAGTCCATCCCCAGGTTCTGCCCCTTCTTCTCCATCACGCCGATGACGGTGGCGGGATAGATGTCGAGGTAGATCTCCTTGCCCAGGGGGTCGGGCCCGAGGTTCAGCTCCTCGGCGATCTTGGGGCCGATGACGGTCACCTTGCGGTGGTTCTCGAGATCCACCCGGGAGAAGAAGCGCCCGCGGTCCACCGTCTGGTTGGTGACGTCCTGGTAGTTCTCGGTGGCGCCGATGATCATGAACGGGGTGTGCTTGCGGTCCTTGAACTTGACCGCGGCGCGGCCGAGGACGAAGGGGGACATCAGCTTGACGCCCGGGGTCTTCTCGACGATCGCCTGGCCGTCGTCGTAGGTGAGCTTCACCTGGCGGGCGGAGAGGCCCGGGATGTTGCGGCGGTCGCTCTTCGGCGACACCGCGATGAAGGTGGCGCCCACCCCCTGGAGCTGCTCGGTGATGGTGTACTGGAGCCCCTGGACGATCGACACCACGGCGATCACCGCGGCGACGCCGATGATGATGCCGAGGGTGGTCAGGATCGAGCGCATCAGGTTGGCGCGGAGGGCCGCGAGGGCGATGCGGAAGTTTTCCAGGAAGACCACGGGCGATTCCCCTTCAGGAGGCCGGGACGGCGGCCGGCTTGCCGGCTCCGGCGGCCCGCGCCGTCGGCTGATCGGAGGTGACCTTGCCGTCGCGCAGCATCACCTTGCGCCAGGCGTGCTCGGCGATGTCCGGCTCGTGGGTGACCAGCACCACGGTGTTGCCCGCCTGGTGGAGCTCGTCGAAGAGATGCATGATCTCCTCCGAGGTGGCGGAGTCGAGGTTGCCGGTCGGCTCGTCGGCGAGCAGGATCGAGGGGTCGTTGACCAGGGCGCGGGCGATGGCGACGCGCTGCCGCTGGCCGCCCGACAGCTCGTTGGGCTGGTGGCTCATGCGCGAGCCCAGGCCCACCCTCTCCAGCGCCCGCTTCGCCTTCTCCCGCCGGTCGGCGCGGGAGAGCCCGGCGTAGATCAGCGGCAGCTCGACGTTGTGCAGGGCGTCGGTGCGGGAGAGCAGGTTGAAGGTCTGGAAGACGAAACCGATCTCCTGGTTGCGGATCCCGGCGAGCTGGGTGTCGTCGAGCTCCTGGACGGCGGTGCCGTTGAGGATGTAGCTGCCGGAGGAGGGGGTATCGAGGCAGCCGAGCAGGTTCATCAGCGTCGACTTGCCGCTGCCCGAGGAGCCCATGATCGCCACGTACTCCCCCCGCTCCACCGTCAGGTCGACGCCGTTGAGGGCGTGGACCTTCTCCGCCCCCATGTCGTAGACCTTGTAGATGTCGCGCAGATCGATGAGGGCCATCAGCTCACCTTCTTCTGGGCGGCCGGGCTCGGGCTCTTGCCGTCGCCGCCCTCGGAGGTCGTGCTGACCTCGACCGCATCGCCGTCCTTGAGGTCGCGCAGCGTCCGGTAGGGGCCGGTGACCACCGGCTCCCCGGGCTTGACCCCGGAGGTCAGCTCGACCAGCGTCTCGTCCGAGATGCCGGTCTGCACCTCCCGCTGCCGCGCCTTGCCCTTGTCGACCACGAAGACGACCTTGACGTCCTTGGCGTTGGCGTCCTTGGCGCCGGCCGGCTCGCGGTCGACGACCGCCTGGATCGGCACCACCAGGGCCTTGGTATGGGCGGCGGTGTTGATCTCGGCGCGCACCGACATGCTGGCCCGCAGGTCCGGATCGGGATGGTCGAGCAGGACCTTGACCTTGAAGAAGGTCACGTCCGGCTGGCTGGGGCGGTTGTAGCCGGAGCTGCCGACCTCCACCACCTTGCCGCGGTACTCCTTGAGCGGCAGGGCGTCGACCCGCAGCACCGCCGGCTGCCCGAGCTTGACGCTGACGATCTCCGTCTCGTCGACGTCCACCTCGGCCAGGATCTCCGACATGTCGGCGATCGTGCCGATCACCGAGCCGGGGTTGTTCATCGTGCCGGAGACGACGACCTCCCCCTCCTTGGCGTTCAGGGAGATCACCCGCCCGGTCAGCGGGGAGTAGATCGTCGTCTTGGTGAGGTCGTCCTGGGCCTTGTCGAGGTTGGCCTGGGTCTGGTGGACCGCCTCGTGGGCGGAGTCGAGCTGCAGCCGGGAGGAGGTCTCGGCGAGCTGCGCCGCATCGAGGTCCTGCTGGGCGGAGACCCCCTCGGTGTGCAGCTTCTGGGCGCGCGAGAGCTTGAGCCGCGAGTCGGCGAGGGAGACCTTGGACTGCCGCACCGCGGTCTCGGCGCTGTGCAGCTGCGCTGTCCACTGGTCGCGCTGGGCGAGGAAGGCCTGCTGCTCCAGGCGGAGGAACGGCTTGCCCTTCTCGATCCAGTCCCCCTCGGCCACGTAGAGCTTGTCGATCTTGCCGACCACGTGGGCGGAGATGTTGACCTTGACGCGCGGCTGCAGCTCGCCGGTCGCCTTGACGATCTGCGCCACGTCCTTGCGCTCGACCGTCTCGGCGTAGACGCTGACGCCCTTGCCCTGGCCCTGGGCGTGGAGGCTGGCGAAGACGATGCCCGCCAGCGCCAGCACGACCACGGTTCCGATGACGAATTTCTTCAAACGCGTGCTCCTCTTACCCGAAGACGGCCGCCATCCCCACCCGGGCGGCGACGTAGATCGCCCACAGCACCAGCACCACCGTCGCCGCCGAGGCGGTCGAGAACCTTGGCGGTCAGCCGGTAGCCGATGATCAGCAGGCACAGGGTCCAGATCGAGAAGAAGTCGAGGCTGGTCAGCAGGGTCCGCAGGGCCGGAGCCATGGACTCCGGAGCGAAGGCCCCGAGGTTGGACGCCAGCAGGTTGCCCTGCGCCTGCTTGACGGTGATGTGCGGACGGCTGAGCAGCAGCGGCAGCGCGAGCAGCGCCGCCACCATCCCGGGGAGGAAGCCGTGCACCGCCGTCGCCAGGCTGGTCTTGAACGGGATGTCGCTGCCGCCGAAGAAGCGGAACGCCGCCAGGAAGAGGGCGGCGACGATCAGGTAGATCACCGCCACGAAGACGGGGATCAGCCAGAGGGTGACCGCGCTGACCTTGCGGCCCACCTCCACCCCCTGCTCCACCTGCTCGGGGGTGACCGATCCGCCCTGCCGCTTCTCCATCTGCTGCTGGACCATCTTGCGCATGTCGTCCGGGTCGATCCGCTGGTTGGCCAGGACGCCGATCACGGTACTGAGCACCAGGATGACGGCCAGGGCGACGCCCCAGGTCGGGCGCTCGGCGATCGACCGGAAGGTCTTCACCGGCGAGACCAGGGCGCCGATCAGCCGGCCGGCGCTGGAGTCTTCGAGAGCGGCCATCAGCCTTATCTCTTCTCTCCGGGCAGCACGCCGCGGCGGAAGCTGAAGCGCTGGGCGGCGTAGTCGGGCAGCTCGGGATCGTCGATGGCGACCCCCTCCTGGTCGAGCAGCCGGCCGGTCGCGCGGTAGAACTCGGCGATCGCGGTGCGGTAGTTGACCGTGGCGGTGACCTCGTTGCTGCGCGCCTGCGTCAACTGGTCCTGGATCTGGGTGATCTGGAAGGCGGTGGACATGCCGTTCTCGTAGCGCTTCCTCTCCGCGTTCAGGTTCTTCTCCTGGAACTCGCGGGCGATGCGGGCGGCGTCGATCGCCTTGATCGCCGTGGACACGGCGCGGGCGGCGCGCCGCACCTCGGTCTCGACCACCTTGCGCTCCTGGTTGATCAGCGCCTGGAAGCGGTCGACGTCGAGGTTGGCGATGGCGCTCTGGGCCCGGGCGGCGCGGTTCTGGATCGGGTAGGCGAACTGCAGCGTGGCGGACCAGGAGCGGAACTCGAGCCCGGTGATCTGGCCGAACGCGTCGTTGTATCCCAGGCCGGTGCCGTTGTAGCCGTAGCGGACGTTGAGGCCGAGCGACGGCCTGGTGAGGCTGCGGAAGTACTCGGCGTCGCGCCGGGCCTGCGCGAGCTGCAGGTCCTGGGTGTGCAGCTCGGGACGCTGCGCGAAGGCGGTGCGGATCGCCTCGTCGAGGTTGATCGTGAGCTTCTCGGGAGTGTTGGGATCGCTGGTCGGCACGATCGGCGTCTGCCAGAGGGCTCCCGCAGGCAGGTTGAGCAGCTGGCGCAGGGTGTCCTCGGCGTCGCCAACGGCGGAGGTGGCCTGGATGATCCCCTCCTCGCGGGTGGCGATCGCCGCTTCGCTCTGCGTGATGTCCAGCGGCGCCAGCGTGCCGACCTGCACCTGCACCTGGTTGCGCTGGTTGAGGTCGCGGGCGAGCTGCAGGCTCTGCTGCGCGACGCCGAGCTGCTCGCGGGCGTTGACCAGGTTCCAGTAGGCGTTTTCCACCTGCTGCGTGATGGTGGTCACCTGCAGCCGGAAGTCCTGCCGGCTGATCTGGCTGTTGGTCTGCGAGATCAGGATCTGCCGCTCGTTCGCCAGCCGGCCGTAGCCGCCCAGCAGCGGCTGGACCAGGCTGAAGTTGAGCCCGGTGCCGTAGGAGGAGGGGAACGCTCTGGTCCCGCTGCCGCCGGCGGGGACGAAGGTGTTCTGCAGGCCGGCCGACACGCTGCCGCCGGTGGGCAGCCGCTGGATGAGGGTGAAGCCGAGGGAGTCCGAGCGGCCCGTCTGGGTCGGCGTGGTGGGATCGATCACCGGACCCGTGTTGCTGAAGGCGTTCGCCGCCGCCTGCGCCTCGAGGTCATAGATGCCGAGGCTCTGGGTGACGCCGAGCAGCGACTGGACGTGGAGATAGCGCTGGACGACGATGCCGAGGTTGCGCTGCAGGGCGATCTCGACCGCGCGGTCGATCGAGAGCTGGATGGCGTTGTTCCGGATGTCGAGGGCGGGCACCTCCGCCGGCGGTGGCGGCTGCAACACGGCGCCGACGCGGACCCCGGTCGCGGACCACGCCGGGCCGCCGCTGCCGGCCAGCAGGAGCCCGGTGAGCAGGAGCGCTCCCCGCCGGTTCCACCGATCGAATCGAAATAGCTTTCTCTTCATTGAATGAGACCCCTCACCTGTGGTCGATATGCCGCGGAGCGGCTCACGCCGCCCCACGCCGAGATGTACGCGCCCGCCGCTCGAAAGTTCTCTCAAATAGTCTACGACGCCTCTTCACGCTTCTTACTTCCCGACGCTCCGCGGGGTCCGGTGAGCTCCGCGGGGTAGAAGCATGCCACGGACCGCGGCCATTCTCCTGCCGGCTCCACGGGTGCCAGCGGCGGCCGCTCGGCCGCGCAGCGCGCCCGCGCGCTCGGGCAGCGCGGGTGGAACGGGCAGCCCGGCGGCGGCGCGAACGGGCTCGGCGGCTCCCCGGGCAGCACGATGCGGCGGCGCCGGCGGCCGGGGTCCGCCACCGGCACGGCCGACAGCAGGCTCACCGTATACGGATGCAGCGGCGAGCCCAGCAGCTCGCGCGCCGGGCCCAGCTCGACGACGCGGCCGAGATACATCACCGCCACCCGGTCCGCCAGCCGCTCGACCGCCGCCATGTCGTGGGCGATCAGCAGCAGGGCGAGCCCCAGCCGCTCGCGCGAGTCCGCCAGCAGGTCGAGGATCTGGCCGCGCACCGAGACGTCGAGCGACGACACTGGCTCGTCCGCCACCAGCAGCTCAGGGTCCGGGGCCAGCGCCCGGGCGATCCCCACCCGCTGCCGCTGCCCGCCCGACAGCTCGTGCGGGAAGCGCCCCGCGAGCTCCGGCGCCAGCCCCACGGCGGCGAGCAGCCCGGCCGCCCGCTCCCGCCGCCCGGCGCGGTCGAGATCGGTGTGGATCGCCAGCGGCTCCTCGACGATCGATGCCACCCGCTGCCGCGGATCGAGCGACCCGTAAGGGTCCTGGAAGATCATCTGGAAGCGCCGCCGGCGGGCGCGCAGCTCGCCGCCCCGCAGCGCCAGCAGGTCCTCGCCGCCGAACCGGACGCGGCCGGCGGTCGGCTCGATCAGCCGCAGGGCGCAGCGGCCCAGCGTCGTCTTGCCGCTCCCCGACTCCCCCACCAGCGCCAGGCATTCGCCCGCCGCCATGGTGAGGTCCACGCCGTCCAGGGCGCGCACCGTGCCGCGCCGGCCTCCAAACGGCCCGCGCGCCGCCGCGCCCGCCGGATACTCTTTGCAGAGCCCCTCGACGGCGAGAAGCGCGCTCAATGAACCTCCTCCGCGATCCGCCCGGCGGCGGCCAGCCGGGGCAGGGTCGCCAGCAGCTCGCGGGTGTAGGGATGGGCCGGAGCGCGGAACAGCTCCGCCACCGCCGCCGTCTCCACCACCCGGCCGTCGCGCATCACCACCACCCGGTCGCAGCTCTCCGCCACCACCCCGAGGTCGTGGGTGATCAGCAGCACGGAGAGCCCGAGGTCCTGCCGCAGGCCGTCCAGCAGCTCCAGGATCTGCGCCTGGAGCGTCACGTCGAGCGCCGTCGTCGGCTCGTCGGCCAGCAGCAGGTCCGGCCGGCCGGCGAGCGCCATGGCGATCATGGCGCGCTGGCGCTGCCCCCCCGAGAGCTGGTGGGGGTAGGCGTCCAGGCGCCGCCGGGCGTCGGCGATCGCCACCCGGTCGAGCAGCCGCGCCGCCTCGGCGTACGCCTCCTTGCGCGTCATCCTCCGCCCGGGGCTCCCGGGACGATCGTGCGCCCGCGCCGCCTCGGCGATCTGGAAGCCGATCGAGTAGACCGGGTTGAAGGCGGTCGCCGGCTCCTGGAACACCATGGCGATCCGGCGGCCGCGCACCTGGCGCATCGCGCGCTCCCCGAGGGTCAGCAGGTCGACCGGCTCCGCCGTCTCACCGGGATCGCCAAGCTGGCCGCGCTGGCCGAGCCACACGCGGCCGGCGGTCACCCGCCCCGGCGGCGGCACCAGGCCGAGCACGGCGAGGGCGGTCATGCTCTTGCCCGAGCCGGACTCCCCCACCAGCCCCACCACCTCGCCGCGGCCCACCGCCAGCGAGACGCCGCGCACCACGGGCGTCCATTCCCCCTGAATGGGGAACGAGAACCTCCAGCCCCCGCACTTCGAGGAGCGGCGCCACGGCTATGCGGTCAGGCGGCGCAGCCAGCCCACCAGGGAGGACACGCCGAAGCCGGTGGCGCCGGAGCAGGAGCCGCCATGGTCGGCCTTGACGTTCATCACGCCGGCGATGTCGAGATGCGCCCAGCGCTCGACGTCGCCCACGAACTGCGACAGGAAGGCCGCGGCGAGGCTGGCGCCCCCCCAGCGGCCGGCGGAGTTGCGGAGGTCGGCATGGGCGCCCTTCATCTCCTCCAGGTATTCGGGGTAGAGCGGCAGGCGCCAGAGGCGCTCCCCACCCTCCTCGGCGGCGGCGGTCAGCTCCCCCGCCAGGGCCTCGTCGGGGGTGAACAGCCCCGCCGCCTGGAAGCCGAGCGCCACCACGCAGGAGCCGGTCAGGGTGGAGACCTCCACCATCGCGTCCGGCTTCTCCTCGGCCGCCCAGGCCAGGGCGTCGGCGAGGATCACCCGCCCCTCGGCGTCGGTGTTGGTGATCTCCACCGTCTTGCCGTTGTAGCAGCGCACGATGTCGCTCGGCCGGTAGGCGGCGGCGCTCAGCATGTTCTCGGCGAAGGGGGTGTAGACCGACAGGCGCACCGGCAGCTCGAGATCGATCACCGCCCGGGCGGCGGCCAGCACGGCGCAGGCACCGGCCTTGTCGTACTTCATCTCGTCCATGTCCGTCGCCGGCTTGATCGAGATGCCGCCGGTGTCGAAGGTGATCCCCTTGCCGACCAGGGCGATGCGGGGACCGGTGGTCCCCCATCGCAGGCGCACCATCCGCGGCTCGTGGGCCGAGCCGGCGCCCACGGCGAGCAGGCCGCCCATGCCGCGGGCGCGCAGCTCGCCGGCGCCGAGCACGGTCACCTCCATGCCGCGGCTGGCGGCGAGCTCGCGGGCGCGCTCCTCCATCCAGGCCGGGGAGGCCTCGTTGGCCGGGGAGTTGGCGAGGTCGCGGGCGAAGGCGACCGCGCCGGCCACCGCCCGCGCGGCGGGCAGGGCGTCGCGGTAGGCGGCCTCCTCGCCCGCCGGCGGCACCAGGGCGAGCCGCTCCAGGCGGGTGGCCTTCTCGGTCTCGCTCTGGTAGCGGTCGAACCGGTAGACCGAGAGGGCCAGGGCGCGCAGGAGGCGGCCGGCGGCCGGGCCGGCGGTCTCGGCGTGGGCCGGCGGTACGGCGGTGAGCCGCCGCGCGCCGGCCTGGCGCGCCTCGTCGGCGGCGCGGTGCAGCCAGCGGGCCAGCTTGCCGTAGGAGAGATCCTTGCGCGCGCCGAGACCGTAGAGCGAGACGATCGGGCCGCCGGGGGCCGCCTCGGTCTGCGCGAACTGCTCGTCCTTGCCTTTCCATCCGCCGCGGGCCGCCAGGCGCTCGACCGCGCTCCGGACCCCCTCTTCCATGCCGTCCACGGCGGGGGCTTCCCCCTCCAGGCAGCCGACCGCCAGCAGGTCCGCCTCCGGCTGACCCGCCGGAACGACGTGAACCGATCCGAATTCCCCCATGAGATGCTCTCCTCAGTCCTCCAGTTTTCTCAGCGCCCGAGTTTAGCAGGCGGGCGGGCGGCGCAGCGCGAAGCCATCCCTTCCCGCCGCCTCCTCAGGCGGGTGGCGCCGCTTTCATGGCTTCGTTCGCCGGGCCTATGGTATACGTAATCGCTCCATTTCCAGTTGAAACAACTCCCGTTCCACGAGCGTGCGCATGAAACCGATGTCGTTTCACCAGATGCTGCAGGGGCCTTTCAACTTCCTGCGTCCCGATCCCGAGGAGGTCCGCCGGGTGATGCCCGACCTCCAGCGGGAGCTGCCCATGCCGCGCCCGATCTTCCTGGAGGACGAGACGGCGACCCCCCTCCACGGCTTCCCCGTGCTGCTCTCGCCCAGCCTGCTCGCGATGCGGTCGGCGCTGCGCGACTACCTGGAGGCCGAGGAGACCGCGCAGGTGGCGGGCCTCAAGCGCGAGGGACACGACGTCCGTGCCCATACCCAGGCCTGGGACCGCTACGTGGCCCTGCTCTCCCGCGCCGTCGAGAACTCCACCATCTCGAGCTACGGCCGGCAGTACCCCGCCGTCTTCTGGCTCCAGCATTCGCTCGACGTGGCCCGCCTGCTCAAGGATGTGCCGAAACGCATCCTCCGGCGGGACAGCGAGATCGGCCGGCGTCACGGCGACGCAATCAAGTACCGCATGCTCGACCGCCTCCTCGACCGGACGCTCGCCACGGTCTACGACCTGGTGCAGCGGGTGGCCGGCGCCGCCGAGGAGGTCGAGGAGGGCTCTTCCCCCGCCTGCTCACCCGGTTGCGCGACAACGTACTGCTGTTCACCGAAGACTTCATCGGCCGCGACCTCTCGGAGCTGTCAAGCTACTTCAACGGCTCCCTGCGCATCGACGGCCGTGATCTGCGGCGGCGGCTGGAGGAGCTGGCGCGCTGGCACTTCGGGCAGCTGGCGACCGACCCCGCCCTGCGCGCCGCCGTCATCCACCTGGTCAAGAGCGATTCCCGGAGCGATCCGCGCAACGATCCGCGCAGCGACGGCCGCGACCTGCTCTCCCGGCCCGGCTACGTGGCCTACCTGGCGACTCTCAAGGGCTACGACCCCGAGCGGCTGCTGCCGCCGCCGATGGTCCAGGTCTGGGAAGGGCTGCTGCTCAAGCTCAAGGAGTTCGAGCTGGTCCACGCCCTGCGCCGCCTGATCGTGCCGATCGAGCTCCGCGACGGCCACATGGTCGCCCGCGAGCTCCCGCCGGGACGGGCGGTGCCGGGCGGCGAGCTGCGGCTCTCGCCGGCCACCCGGCCGCTCGACTTCATGGAGCCCTGGGTGGTCGATCCGCGCGTCGAGCGCTACGGGATGATCTACGACATCAGCGAGTTCTCGGCCACCCTGTCGCTCCTCCACCGGGCCGGCAACGACAGCCAGGACGGCGCCTTCCTCGCCATGTTCCGCTTCCAGCGGCGGATCAACCGCCTCGCCACCTCTCACCGCGCCAAGCTCGAGAAGTACCTGGGCGACGGCGCCTTCTACTCGAGCCGCGAGGCGACCAACCTGCTGCTCGTCTCGGTCCACCTGCAGCGCTACTACGTGGAGGCGGTGCGCGAGGGGCTCCCCTTCGACCGCGGCATGCGCATCGCCCTCAACCACGGCCCCTACCGGCTGATCCCCATGGGCGGCCGGCCCGAGGAGGGGGAGCGCTACGAGTTCTTCGGCCCCGGCCTGGTCGAGCTGTCGCGCCTGACCACCGGCAAGGCGACGCAGGAGGTCGACGAGGTCAAGACGATGCTGCTCAACCAGGGGTACCCCGAGGCCACGGTGCACCGCTTCTTCGCCCCGCTGGCGCAGAAGAACGTCGACGTGGTGGACAAGAAGGAGGAGGCGCGCACCTTCTACGCCTACATCAACCGCAACGGCACGCTGCACAACAACGGCATGGTCGCCACCGGCCCATTCATCGCCCAGCTCGACCGCGAGCTGGCCAGCGCCCCCATCCACCGCGGCCACGAGGGGGACCGGGCCTACGTCGTCCTCGCCCTCGAGGACGGCGGCGAGCGCCTGCCGGTCGGCATCCGCAAGCTCGGCATGGCCCACTTGAAGGGGCTCGAGCAGCTCACCGTCTACGAGATCGTGGACGCGATGGAGATGGCGCCCGAGACCCTGGTCGAGCTGCCGGGCGAGCCCCTGCTCGCCGCCGTCGAGCGCCAGTTCGCCAGCGCCATGGAGCGCCAGGCGAGCCAGGAGAGCTGGCCGCACTTCGGCTGAGCCGGGATTTGATCTAGGATTCGCGGATGGATCAGGTTCTCTGGCAGAGCGAGCTGCCCGGGCTGCCGCCGCCGCGGCGGGGCAAGGTGCGGGACGTGTATGACCTCGGGGGTGACCTCGGGGGTGACCTCGGCGGCACGCTGCTGATCGTCGCCTCCGACCGCCTCTCCGCCTACGACCACGTGCTGCGGCCGGGCATCCCGGGCAAGGGGAAGATCCTCAACCAGCTCTCGAACTTCTGGTTCGAGCGGCTGTCGGGCCTCGTCCCCAACCACCTGCTGGCGACCGATCCGGCGGACTTTCCCGCCGCGCTCGCCCCCTTCCGCGACATCCTGCGCGGCCGCGCCGTGCTGGCGCGCAAGGCGCGGGTGGTCCCCTTCGAGTGCGTGGCCCGCGGCTTCCTCGCCGGCAGCGGCTACCGCGAGTACGTGAAGACCGGCGCCGTCTGCGGCATCCCCCTCCCTCCGGGGCTGGAGCGGGCGAGCCAGCTCCCCCACCCGATCTTCACCCCGGCGACCAAGGCCGAGGAGGGGCACGACGAGAACGTCGATCTCGCGACCGTCGAGCGCGCCGTGGGCGGCGGGCTCGCCGCCACCCTGCGCGGGCTCACCCTCGGCCTCTACGAGGCGGGCGCCGCCCACGCCGCCGGACGCAACCTCCTGCTCGCCGACACCAAGTTCGAGTTCGGGCATTCCGTCGAGACCGGCGAGCTGATGCTGATCGACGAGGTGCTCACCCCCGACTCCTCCCGCTACTGGGACATCGCCCACTGGCTGCCCGGCGAGGAGCCCGCCTCCTTCGACAAGCAGTTCGTCCGCAACTGGCTGGACGAGTCCGGCTGGGACAAGGAGTCGCCGCCCCCCGAGCTGCCGGCCGACGTCGTCCAGGGCACCCTCGACCGCTACGTCGAGGCGTTCCGCCGGATCACCGGGCTGGAGCCGGAGCTGTAGAAATCCTCCGGCGAAGGAAGTTCTTCGATATTGAAACGCACGCCGAAGTCGCGGGTTCCGGGGCTGATATCATCTCTCCCATGAATTCCGACCCGCGGATCTCCACCCTCCCCACCACTCTTCACCTCCTGCCCCTGGAAGCCCTCGTCCTGCTGCCGGAGACGGCGATTCCCGTCACGATCACCGACTTCGCGGCCCGCGGCATCGTCGAGGCCGCGCTGGCCGCCGGGGGGTACGTGGGCATCGTCCAGGAGATCTCCACCGAAGGCCCCGCCGGTCCGGGCGGCCGCTTCTACTCCGTCGGCTGCCTGGGCCACATCGTCGACCTCGGCCGGACCGGGGAGGGGCACCGCATCCTGCTCGAAGGGCTGATCCGCTTCCGCGTCCGCGCCGAGCTGCCGCCCGAGGGGAACGCGCTGCCGCGCGCGGCGGTGGCCTACGACGAGTTCCTCCACGACTTCGAAGGGGGTGGGGAAGAACCCGCGGGGTGGGACCTCGAGCTGTTCAAGGAGAAGATCGTCGAGTTCGGCCGCCGGCAGTTCGGCACCGCCGGCATCCTGGAGTCGATGTCTCCCCGGCAGGTCGTCCTGTTCATGGCCCAGACCGCCCCGTTCACTCCCGCCGAGAAGCAGGCGCTCCTGGAGTCGAGGAGCCTGCGCGATCTGGTCGATACGCTCGCCCGCCTCCTCTCCCTGAACTACCTGACGACCACTCCGGACACCTCGTCGCCCACGACCGTCAACTGAAATCGTCCGGGGAGCATCCTCGGTCTGCCCCGCGCAGCCGACTGGCAGCGCCGCCAAGCGCGCACACGAAGGAGGCGAGCAGGGGCAGACGAGGAGGCTACGGGGTCATTGCGGCCGGGCGGCGGGTCTGGGATCATAGGACCCCTGTGAGACCCGAAGAGCTGCCGACCGTCCTACCCCTGTTCTCCCTGGAGCAGCCATTGCTGCTGCCGGGCACCGTCGTTCCCTTCGCCGCGACCAGCGAGGGGGAGCGCAACCTTGTCGACGACGCCATGGCCGCCGAGGGCTACGTCGCCATCGTCCAGCCGATCGACGACGACTCCCCCGCCGCCCGCGCGCAGACCCGCGGAGAGGACGACCGGCCGCCGGTCTACGCCGTCGGCTGCCTCGGCCACATCGGCGAGTGCCACGAGACCGAGGAGGACCGCTACCTGGTGCTTGCCGGCGGGGTGATCCGCTTCCGCGTCGTGGGCGAGGCCCCCTCCGAGCGGGGGTACCGGCGGGTGGTGGTGGACTACGGCGAGTTCCGGGACGATCCCGATCAGCTGGAGGCCGAGCTCGAGTTCCCCGTCCTGCGCGGCCTGGTGCGCCAGCGGGTGGAGGCCAACGACTCGGACATGGACCTCGAGATCATGGAGAACATGGCGGGGACGGAGATCGTCACCGCCATCGCCCACGCCATCCCCCTCTCCCCCGCCGAGCGCCAGGTGCTGATGGAGACGCCGAGCCTGCGCGAGCTCGAGAGCGTCCTGCTCGGGCTGATGACCGGCCCGGCCGGCCTGCCCAGCTTCGACTTCCCGCTTTCGCGGCCGAGCTGAACGGCGGAGGTCAGTTCCCCCGGCCGCTGTCGAGGAAGGAGACCCAGTCGGCGAGGATCTCGCGGAGCGCCGGCAGGGAGAGGTGGTAGGGCCTGGGCGTCTCGGAGTTCTCGTCCTGGACCGAAGCCCCCTTGGGCGAGAGCGTCAGGGTGTGGGCGTTGCCCGTGCGCTCCCAGGAGGGGGCGCGGCCGGACTCGACCTCGTCGAGGGCGCGCAGGATCTCGTGCGCGGCGGACGTGCTGTCCTGGAGATCGCTCTCTAGAAAGCCGGCGACCGCCTGCCCCGGGCCCTTGCAGCGGGCGCGGGCGTCCCCGGCGGCGTCCCAGTAGAATTCGAGCTGCATCCCGCCTCCTCTTTGTCTTTGCCTCAATCCCGCGTGTAGATGGGATAGGCCGTATTGATCCGGCCGTTCTGGAAGTAGCCCTCGATGGTGAAGCCCTGGCCCGAGGGGCCGCGGAACCGTTCGCCGCCGCCGGTACGGTTCTGGTAGGCGTTGAGGACCGCCCGGATCACCGCCTCGCGGTCGAGGCGGTCCGGATAGAGGGTCGAGCGCTTGGCGAGCCATGGTGAGCCGGGGGAGCCGGAGCGGATCTCCACCTCCGCCGAGTAGACCCCGGCGCGGTTGGGCCGATCGACGATCCGCACCAGGCGCGCGTTCGGGGGATCCTGCCCGCCCGGCCGCGAGTGGAAGCCCGTGGGCATGCCGCGCCGGTTGATCTCCCCCTCGAAGATGTGGGTGACGTTGACCGGCGGCGACGTGCGGCTCCACTCCTCGGCCGGCCGGCCGGAGGACGCGCGCGATCGCGAGTGGGACCGCGACCGCGACAGGGCCTCTCCCTGGGCGAGCCCGAGCGCCACGAGGGCGAGGATGGCGACCGGCAGGAGCCTCCGGAGTCTGTTCATGCGGAATCCCTCCGCAGGGAAAGATAGCGCAAAGTTTCAGCGCGTCTTTCGCCACACCCGCCAGTCGTCGTTCAGGAAGACGGTGAGGATGAGGACGAACCCGCACGCCGCCGCCATCAGGAACAGCAGCATGGCGAGTCCCGGATAGCCGAAGAGGCGGAACCGGGTGTTCACCTGCATCATCAGCGCCGCGCCCACGATCAGCGCCGCCAGCACCAGGCCGAGGGCGATCCGGTTGGCGATCTTCTGCAGGTTGTCCATCAGGCGGGTCTCGTCGAAGGCGTCCACCTTGATCGCGACGTCGTTGGTGGCCAGGTGGTCCAGCACGGTGTTCAGCCGCCGGGGCAGGTGCTGGACGAAGTCCTGCATCTCCAGCGCCGAGGCGAACACGTTGGCCGGCGAGAGCTTCTTCAGCATGTGGCGGCGCATCAGCGAGTCGCTGTACTGGCGCACGATCTGGTTGGGATCGACGTCGGGGTCGAGGGCGCGGGCGGACTCGTCGAGCTGCAGCAGGGCGCGCCCCATCATGGTCAGCTCGGGGGCGGGCCGCACGCCGTTCTCGGCCGACACGCGGGCCAGGCCGATGACCGTGCGGCCGACCTGCAGCCGCGCGCCCGTCACGTTCTGATAGCTCCCCACCAGGTCGGCCACCTCGCGCCGGTAGCGCGCCTCGTCCCGGTTCTCCAGCGGCGTGCCGATCTGGAGCGCGACCTGGGCCGCCTCCTGCCCGAGCCCTGCGCTCACCGCGAGGAGGAGCTTGAGCAGTTGCTCCTGCATGGCCGGATCGATCCGCGCCACCATGCCGAGGTCGAGCAGGGCGAGCCGGCCGTCGTCGGTGACCAGGAGGTTCCCCGGATGCGGGTCGGCGTGAAAGAAGCCGTCGACCAGGATCTGATCGAGATAAGCCTTGCAGAGGTCCTCGGCCAGCGCCCGGTTGTCGAGGTCGATGATGGCGAGCGGCGAGATCTCGGTGATCTTCCTGCCCTTCACGAAGTCCATGGTCAGCACGCGGGAGGTCGTGTAGTCGTCGACCGGCCGGGGGATCACCAGCCGCGGGTAGGCGCGCAGGTTGTGGGCGAGGGTGACCAGGTTGACCGCCTCGCGCCGGTAGTCGAGCTCGCGCAGCAGGGTCTTGCGAAACTCCTCGAGCATGTCCTGGAAGGCGAAGCGCCGGCCGATCTCGGTGTGCTTGTCGACCATGGCGGCGATCTGGGCGAAGGCGTCGAGGTCTTCCAGGATCACCTTCCGGATGTTGGGACGCTGCACCTTGACGGCGACCTCGCGGCCATCCCTGAGCTGCGCCCGGTGGACTTGGCCGAGCGAGGCCGCCGCGAGCGGGCGGTGATCGAAGTCGAGGAAGGCCTTGGAGATCCGCACCCCGAGCTCGCTCGAGACGATCTCCTCCACCTGCTCGAACGGGAACGGCTCGACGCGGTCCTGCAGGCGCGCCAGGGCTTCCAGGTAGGGCCCCGGCAGCAGGTCGGAGCGGGAGGAGAGGAGCTGGCCGAGCTTGATGAAGGTGGGCCCCAGCTCCTCCAGATCGCGGGCGAGCTTCTCCGGATCGCCCGTCACCGCCTCTTCGACCTCCTGGTCGTCCGGCAGGTCGGCGTCGACCGGCTTCACGAGGTCCGACCGCCCGTGCTGCACCAGCAGCCGCGCGATGTCCGTATAGCGTTTCAGATGCTCCGGCTTCAGCGAGAGCGCCATGGTTCGTCTCCTCGAACGAAGCGAAATTTTTCCCACCAGATCCACGGAACAGCTCGGTGGCCGGACTATGCACGGGGAGTGCCAGAGACGCGGAAAAACCGGAAGAGAGGGCGGGAGTCTGAGGGACCGGCCAGGGGCAGGCGGGGTAGGTCTTCTTAATCCTCCCCGACCAGCAATCCCAGCAGGTCCGAGGTGGTGATCACCCCTACCGCCCGGTCCTCGCGGGTGACGAGCAGGCGGTGGATGTGCCCCTTGAGCATCATCGAGGCGATCTCGGGGACCGTGGCGTCCTCGCGGACGGAGTAGATCTTGGGGTTCATGATGTCGGCGACGAGCAGGCCCTCCTCGTCGAGCGAGAGCTCCTCGACGTCCCCCTCGTCCGGCCTCTCCTCCCAGTCGTGGATGAAGTAGGCCGAGCCGTCGCGGACCAGGCGGTGCCCCTCCCCCGAGGCGGCGGCGGCGACGTCCACCAGCGAGACGACGCCGACGAGACGCCCGGCAGCGTCCGCCACGGGCGCGCCGCTGATCTCGTTCTCGATCAGGTAGGCGGCCAGATCCCGCGCGGTCATGTCGTCGCGGACCGTGAGAACCTCAGGATTCATCAGATCACTGGCGGTGATGGGTCGCATCGCTCTCTCTCCACTCGTTCGGGTGTTCCTACCATACCTGAAAACGCTTTCAACCGCGGACCAGCGACTCGAAAGCCTCCGGATGGCTCGCCCGCATCCGCGCTTCCTCGATGTCGATCGTCGCGCTCTGGACGAGTTGCGCCAGCGACTCTTCCATCGAGATCATCCCCTGGCGCTTGCCCAGGGTGATCTCGTTGTACATCTTCTGCAGGTTGTCGCTACGGATATGGTGCCGCACGGGGTAGTTGGCGAGCATCAGCTCGACCGCCGGCACCCGCCCGCGGCCGTCGGCGCGGGGGACGAGCGTCTGGACGACGATGGCGTGCAGGGCGAGGGCGAGCTGGTGGCGGATCTGCGCCTGCTGGACCGACGGGAAGACGTCGACGATGCGGTGCACGGCCTGCTGGGCGTCGTTGGTGTGGAGGGTGGAGAGCACCAGGTGGCCGGTCTCGGCGGCGGTCAGCGCCGTGGCGACCGTCTCCAGGTCCCGCATCTCGCCGACCAGGATGACGTCCGGGTCCTGCCGCAGCGAGGCGCGCAGGGCGTCGTGGAAGGAGCTGGTGTCGCGACCCACCTCGATGTGCTCGATGGCGGAGCGGACCGAGCGGTGCTCGTACTCGATCGGGTCCTCGATGGTGATGATGTGGCTGGTACGGCTCTTGTTGATCTCCCCCACCAGGGCGGCGAGGGTGGAGGACTTGCCGGAGCCCGTCGGGCCGCAGACCAGGACCAGCCCGCGGCTCGGCTTGACCAGCTCGGCGAGCGCCGGAGGCAGGTTGAGGCTCGCCAGGGTCGGGATCTCCGTGGGGAGCGCCCGCAGGGAGGCGGCCGGCTCGCCGCGCTGGCGGTGGACGTTGACCCGGAAACGCCAGGCCGGGCCGAACCCCTCGCCGGGCGCCCGGCCGTGCGAAAGGCTGAGGCTGAAGTCCGTCGAGCCGCGCTCCTCCAGGTCCTGCCGCTCCTTGCCGCCGAGGTGAGGCTGGAACATCCGGCCGATCTCCTCCCCTTCGAGGGAGCCCCGCTCCTCCATCCGCAGCAGCCGGCCGTTGACCCGGAAGATCGGCGGCAGCCCCGGAATCAGCAGCAGGTCGCTCGCCTTCTGCTGGATCATCTCGGAGAGCAGCCGGTCGAGCGTCTCCCCCTCCACCACCACGGCCTGGGAGGCGAGCCGCAGCGCCAGAGGCTTGGGCAACGAGAGCGCTTCGGACTCGGTCGCGGGCTCGAAGACGAGATCGGTCTCTTCGCCGCCCAGCGTCTTCACGGAGTCTTGGTTCAACTGGCGGACGAGCTGGTCCAGGTCGGGATCGCGGAGATGGTCGCTCATGGCGATGAGCATACGGATGCAAGGGCGGTTCCGTTGGGGTGGTTTCTTCCCGTGATATACCCACCTCCATGCCCCCCGCCCTCTCCCGCTGCGCCTGGGTCCCCGCCGATGATCCTCTCTACATCGCCTATCACGACGAGGAGTGGGGGCGGCCGGTGCGCGACGACCGGCGGCTGTTCGAGATGCTGACCCTGGAGGGGGCGCAGGCGGGGCTGTCGTGGATCACGATCCTCAAGCGGTGCGAGGGGTACCGGCGGGCGTTCGTGGAGTTCGACCCGGAGCGGATCGCCCGCTTCGGCGAGGCGGACGTGGACCGGCTGCTGGCCGACCCCGGGATCATCCGCAACCGCGCCAAGGTGGAGTCCACGATCAGGAACGCCCGGGCCTTCCTCGCCCTTTCCGAGGAGAAGGGCGGCTTCTCCTCTTTCCTCTGGGGGTTCGTGGGCGGCGAGCCGAGGATCAACTCCCCGCGGAGCTCGCAGGAGATCCCCGCCGAGACGCCGGAATCCAAGGCGATGAGCCAGGAGCTCAAGCGCCGCGGCTTCGGCTTCGTGGGTCCCACCGTCTGCTATGCCTTCATGCAGGCCGTCGGCATGGTGGACGACCACCTCCTGACCTGCTTCGTCCGCGGCAAGCCCGCTACCGCCTCGCGACGAAGGTGAGCACCGTCCGGCCGTCCCCCTGAGCGCCCTGCGCCAGGGCGATCCGGCCGCCTCCCGGCAGCTCCAGAACTTGCAGGAGGCGCTCGCGCTCCGGTCCGGGAGCCTCGCCACCCTCCTCGTCCCCGCTCCCCTTCTGATCCTTCTTCGGGGCTCCCGGCACCGGGAACGACCAGAGGGGCCGGCCGGCCAGCGGCCGCGATCCCTTCGGGTCCCCCGGATAGAGGAGCAGGTGGTCGCCGGCGTAGACGAGGAGGTCCGGCCGGCCGTCGCCGGTGAGGTCCGCGCCATAGCTCCAGTCGGTGGCCTCGTCGCTCAGCTTCCAGCGCCGGGGGTTGGGATCGAACCGTCCGTTGCCCAGCCCCCGGTAGGCGGAGACGAGGAGCTCCTTGCCCCGCAATCCCCCGGGATGAGCCAGGACGAGGTCCTGACGGCCATCCCCATCGACGTCGGCGGCCACGGCGTCCAGGGGATACCAGAGGGGGCAGTCGGTCTCCACGGCGAGCGCCGGGGAGCTCCCCTTGCGGGAGCGGTCCCGGTTCAGGAAGAAGAGGCGGAAGCGCTTCTTGGCGAAGACGCCGAGCTTCTCGAAGGTGGTGGCGGCCAGGGCCGGCGCGCCGTCCAGCCGGAGGTAGCGCCGGTCGAACATCAGCCGCTCGTCGGCCGGCAGGAGCGACCAGGCCTCGAACGGCGCGGAGCCGTCGCTCGGCAGGAGGACCGTCTTCAGCCGCCGCCGCCCCTCCGCCTCCGGGCCGGCGGCGAACAGCGGCGGATCGCCCGGCAGCAGGGTCACCGCCGGGCTCGCCAGCCGCAGCCCCCAGCGCAGCCGCTCGGCTTTCACCGGCAGGGGGAACGAAGCGCCGCGGGAGAGCGCGCCGCCCTTCGCGGCCAGCAGCTCGAGCAATCCCGTATGGGCGACGGGGATCCACGGCCGGCCCGCCAGGCTCCCGGCCACGGAGCGCAGATCGATCGCCGTCGACTCCAGAATTTTGCGGACCGCTCCGCCGGCCGGGGTGAAGAGGACGCCGGGCATGCCGGCGATGGGGGTGAGGGCACCGTTGCCGTTGAGATCGAAACCGGCGACGGCGTTCACCTCCTCGTGCAGCCCCGCCGCCAGGCGCTCGAGGGTCCGCCGCTCCGGATCGTAGATCCACAGGGTCTTGGGTCCCTTGCGGTCCTTCTGTCCGGAGAGCAGGAGGGCGACGCCGGGCCGCCCGCCGGGGCCGCTCACGCCGGCCGCCTGCACCAGAAAGCCCGGCAGGGAGACCGTCGCGGCCTCGAAGGCGCCGGCGCGGACCGTGCGGACGTTGGCGGCCGGTTGGGCCGGCAGAGCTGCGGCGAGAAAAAACGCCAGGAGAAGAAGGGTCGCCTTCCTCTTCACTTCGCCCCCCCGCTCAGATAGAGATCCAGCCGCACCGGCGGCGCGAATCCCTCCTCGGCCGCCCGCCGGGGGGTGATGATCAGCAGGTCCGAGCGGCCGTCGCCGTCGAGGTCGCGGATGCGCACCAGCGAGAGATCCCGCGGCTCCTCCCGCAGATCGAAAGCCATGTCGGGCTTCGCCGGGAAGGAGCAGTCCGGCCGGCCGCGATGGATCGTCACCCGCTTGCCGCGGCCGATCTGGATGAAGTCGGCCCGGCCGTCGCCGTCGAAATCCCCCGAGAAGAGCGAGAGCTGGCTGACCCGCAGGTCGTTGAGGTCGAAGCGGAAGGTGCCGGCGAGGTCCAGCCCCTTCACCGGGCGGAAGCCGCCGTCCTTCTCCTGGCACCAGACGTGGAAGTCGAGCCCCACGGCGAGGCGCTTGGTGGCCAGGCTCCCCAGCAGCTTCGGCAGCCCCAAATCCATGGTGACGGTCACGATGTCGGGCCGGCCGTCGCCGTTGAGATCCTGGAAGCCGCCCGGCAGGTCGATCTCCGTGCTCTCCGCCTCGACCCCCTCCAGGCCCCAGCCGGTGATGTCGAAGGTGCGGTAGGGGGTCTTCTCGGGCACCAGGTCCGCCGAGAGCCGCCGGAAGGTGAGCCGGCCGTGCGGCTGGCGGGCCTTCTCCATCTCCTTGCGCATCGAGCCGCGCTTGGGATCGTCCAGGCTCTGGCGGAAGACCACCGCGGCCCGGCCGTCCCCTTCCAGGTCCCCCATCCAGACCGGGTTGGGGCCGCGCGGATCGCCGGTGCCGAGCACCACCTCCACCGCCGGCAGGAACCTCCCGTGGCCGGCGTTGCGCGCCACCCAGACGGAGCGCCAGCGCTTCACCGGATCGCGGAAGATCAGGTCCGGCAGGCCGTCGCCGGTGACGTCCTCGACCTGGGGGAGCGGATAGCGATGCTCGAGGTTCCTCGCCGAGCGGAAGACCTCGCCCGGCACCGGCAGGCGTGAGGCGGCCTGGCGCATCACCCCTCTCCCCTTGCGGCCGAGATAGACGGCGAGGCCGTCGCGGGCGGGCAGCAGCAGGTCGGGGATGCCGTCGCCGTCCACGTCCTTCATCAGGCCGAGGTCGCCCAGGAAGTTGCCGGTGCCCGCCATCACCGGCGGGTCCTCGATCCACGGCTCCAGCCGCAGCGTGCCCGGCGGATCGAGACGCAGGACGCTCGCCCCCGCGTCGGTCAGGGCGACCACCGGCGTCTCCGGCGGCCCGGCCTCCAGCGCCAGCACCGAGAGCGGCAGCGCCAGCGCGAGGGGTGGAGCGTAGGAGCCGTCCGCCCTGGCGCGGTAGACGCGCACCTCCCGGCGGTCGATCACCGCCGGCACGATGGTCATCACGTCCACCAGCCCCTTGATGTTGTCCATGGTGCTGCTCTCGGTGATGGCGACCTCGTCCCACTGGTTGTAGGCCACCACCACCACGAGGTCGCGGCGGCCGTCGCCGTCCACGTCGGCGGAGATCACGGCGGCCGGCGCGCCGGGCAGATCCAGGCTCAGGGTCCGCAGGGACGTGGGAAGGGGCCGGCCGGCGGAGAACGCCGGCGCGGCCGGGAGGAGAGCCAGGAGGACGGCCAGGAGGAGAACCGGTCTCCCGGATTTTTTAGCGGTCGATTCCACCCGTCTAGCTTACGCCGACGGCGGCGGTCACAGCCTGCCCGAGTTGACGAGAGCCGCCGCGACGAGCAGCAGGAGAGACGTCAGGGACAGGGCGACCATCTTGATGAAGTCTCGGGACATGGCGTGTTTCCTTTCCGACCCGGCCGGATGCGCCTTTCTCTGGAAGAGTCTGGCGCTCCGCCTCCGTCTTCCGTTACAACGGCTGAGAGCCCGAAACGCCCTCACCTCTCTTCTACGATCGGAAAGGAAAAAAGATCCGCGGCCGGCCGCCCTCCCGGGGGGACGAGATTGACTCCACTGGAGGACAGCGATACGCTTCTCGTGGAACTTCAAAGAAAAAACTATGTCTCCTGAACCCGTTACCAATCATTGTCCCTACTGCCAGCGGGCCATGCAGATTACTCGCATGAGCTGCCCGTCCTGCGCGGTCTCCGTGGAGGCCGATTTTCCGGCTCCGCGCCTGGCCCGTCTCCCCGTGGAGCATCAGCGGTTCATCGAGATGTTCGTCCTCGCCAGCGGCAACCTCAAGGCGATCGCCGAGCAGGCGGGAGTCTCCTACCCCACCGTCCGGTCGCGGCTCGACAAGATCATCGACTCCCTGCGCCAGGTCATCCTGGAGACCAGCGGCGAGTCCGACGAGGCCTTCGACGATCGGGAGAGAACCGAAGCCGCGGCGCGCCTGATCAAAGCGATCTGCAGCTCACCCTCAACCTCTGGTCCCACTCTTGCGTAGACGGAGAGGAGCGACTGCGCTCCTCTCTCCGCAATCCGGGATGGTGACCATGAATCGAAGGACTCCGGTACCGGCCAGACGTTTTCAACTCGTCCAGGGCGATGGGTCCCAGCACGCCCGGGAGACCGAGCGGCTCGACCGCTTCCTCTTCGCTCCCGATCCCCTGCTGGTCGCCTCCCTCCGCCAGGAGGAGCAGGAGCTCCGCCGCCGGAAGCTCTCCCGGAGCCTCGCCGTCCTCCTCGCGTTGACGGCCGCGGCCCCCTTCCTCTGGCGCCCTGGTCCGCCGCACGCCCCGGCGGACCTCGCCGGCAAGGCGCCCACCGATTCGTCCACCAACCTGTCGACGAACCTGTCCACCCATCACGAGCGCGCCCGCCGGCTGCTCGAGGAGGGGCGGAAGCTCGCCGCCGCGGGCCGGGACGAGGAGGCTTTCGAGAGCTTCCGTCAGGCCGTCCACCTGGCGCCCGACGTCGCCGAAACCTGGGCGGCCCTGGGCGTCGCCCAGTTGCGCAACTATCAATCGGAGCTGGCCGGCAAGGATTTCCAGCGCGCCCTCGCCCTGGAGCCGGGAAACCGGGCCGCCCTGCATGGATTGGGGAACCTCTATCTCCGCCGCGGGGAGCCGCGCAAGGCCGAAGCGGTCTATCTGCGGGGCGGCCTGGACCAGCAGCTCGCCCGCGTCTATCTGCTCGAGGGCAGGTTCCAGGAGGCCGAGGCCCGCCTGGCGCCGCTGCTGAGCGAGTCGTCGGACGAGCTGATGCACCGCATGGCGCAGGCCGCCCGGTCGCGCTACCTGGAGCCGGCTCTCCGGAGCCTGCTCGAGCCGGAGCCCACCGGCATGTCGTCCTGGGCGGAGCTGGGATGGCGGCTGTCCAGGCAGAAGCGCTACGCCGAGGCGTCCAGCGCTTTCGGCAGGGCGATCGCCGAGTACCCCCAGGACGTGAACGCCCTGAGCGGCCTGGGCTCCTCTCTGCTGGCGACGAACCGGACCGCGGAAGCCAAGGCCTACTTCGAGCGCGCCCTGAGCCTCAACGACGATCACATCCGTTCCCTGGACGGCCTCGCCCGGTGCCTGAAGAGCGAAGGCCGGATCGGCGACGCCATCGCGGTCTGGCGTCGGCTGGCCGAGCTCTATCCGGGGTTCAACGACAGCACTCCGGGCCTGGCCTGGACCTACTACGAGATCCGGAACTACCGCCAGGCGGCTTTCTATCTCGCCCAGATGGTCAAGAAGAACCCCGAGGACGCCCGGGTGATCGACGCTCTCAGCGTCGCCGTCCAGAACATCGGGCTCACGCCCGCGCTTTCTTCGGCCCCTTCGACCCCTTCCAATTGACCGCGGAGAGGCCGAAGTACGCCAGCCCCAGCGCGATCCCGATCAGGGAGAAGCCGCAGACTCCGGACCATCCCGCCAGGCGCCAGCTGTAGGCGCCGAGGAACGATCCCGCCGAGCCGCCGATGAAGTAGCAGACCATGTAGAAGGTGTTGAGGCGGCTCCGCGCTTCCGGGACGAGCCCGTAGATCCGGGTCTGGTTGGCGACGTGGCCGGCCTGGACCCCGACGTCGAGCAGGATGACGCCGGCGATCAGCCCAGCCAGGGTCCTGCCCGCCAGCCCCAAGAGCACGTAGGACAGGAACACGAGGCCCAGCGAGCAGCCGATGGTGGCGCGAGCGCCGTACCGGTCGGTGAGCCGCCCCACCCACGGAGCTCCGGCGGCTCCCGCCGCGCCGATCAGGCCGAACAGCCCCGCCGCCTGGCTGCCGTAGTGAAAAGGGGGTGTCTCCAGCAGGAAGACGAGGGTGGTCCAGAAGGCGCTGAAGGCGCTGAACAGGACGGCGCCGAGGAGAGTGGACTCCCGCAGGGCGCGATGCTCCCGGACCAGCTCCGCGATCGACCGCAGCAGCCCCAGATACGAAAGATCGGCCGTGGGCTCGCTGCGGGGCAGGAAGAATTGAACCAGCACGGCGAGCAGCAGCATCACCGCGGCCCCGAGCCAGTAGACGGCGCGCCAGCCGAAGTGGGCGCCGAAAAGGCCGCTGAACGTGCGCGCCAGGAGGATCCCGAAGAGCAGCCCGCTCAGCACCGAGCCGACGACCCGCCCGCGCTGGGCGGGCGGCGCGAGCTGGGCCGCGAAGGGGACGAAGATGTGAACGGCCGCCGCCGTGGCCCCCACCATCAGGCTGGCCAGGCCGAGCCAGACCGCGCTGGCCGCCGTGGCGACGAGGACCAGGGAGACCACCGATCCCAGCAGCAGGAGCGTGATCAGGCCCCGCTTCTCGCGGGTATCCCCCAGGGGCACGAACAGCAGCATGCCGAGCGCCGTGCCGACCTGGGTCAGCATCGCGATGCCGCCGGCCTTGGTGACGCTCAGGGAGAAGCTCCGCGCGATGTCCGCGAGGAGCGGCTGAATGTAGTACGCATTGGCGACGATCACCCCGACGCTGACCGCCATGAACCAGACGGTGGCCGCCGGCAGGGATGCCTCCTGATTCCGCTCCCGCACTACCTCACTCCTCGTTGTTCAGGGTCAAAAGTCGCTGCTCGCGCCGCCGCCGCCGAACTCTCCCCCGCCGCCGGTGAATTTCGGCTTTTCGTGGAGCGGCCGCGCCTGTGGGGAGAGCGAGAGGACGGCGGCGCCGGCTTCGAGGATCTGGCGGCGGCCGGGATCCTCGAAGAGCGGCTCGGCGGTGAAGCCGTGGCGCTCCCGGCCTGGCCCGGAGTCGAGATAGCGCCGCAGGACGAAGACCGCCGTCATCAGCAGAGCGCCCGAGGCGATGAGCATGGCCCAGAGCGGCGCCAGGTGAACGTAGTACCGGAACGTGGCCAGAGAGGCGATCCCCGCCGCCGCTCCGAGGACCAGGAAGACGTAGCGGCGCGAGCGGAGACCCAGCACCAGGTAGATGATCGGGACGATCGCGGTCGCCACGATGAAGAAGACGCGGAGACCGCCCGCCGTCCCGTCCCGCCGGCCGAAGTCGTAGAGCTCGATCCACCTCTGGTCGTACGAAACGAGATTGACCGCCACGTAGAGCCCGGCCAGCGCCACTCCCAGAACGGCCAGGCATGAGGCCCGCTGCGCGGGAGGGAGGCGGACCGACTCCGAGCCGCGGACGAGGAAGGGCGCGGCGAGCAGCGGCAGGGCGATCCAGCCCCATCGTCCGCCGGGGACGACCGTCAAGCTCCCGAGCAGCGCCGCCATCGCCGCGCCCGCATAGATCGGATAGTCCCACCACAAGGCCGCCCCGGCCAGGAGGAAGGCGCCGACGAGGAGAGCGGCGCCGATCGCGAGCCAATCACTCCAGTGGAGCTGGGTGCTGGAAAACCAGCCGGCGAAGCCGATCAGATAGCCGAGGCCCGCGAGCAGGGTGGCGTCCTCGATCCCGCTGTGCGCCCGCCGCATCGGCTCGATCAGGGCTCCGGTGACCGCGAGCAGAGAGATCCCGAAGAAGAGCAGCAGGCCGCCCACGAGCCACTTCGACTGAGCGGGGCCTTCCAGCAGGGCCCAGACGAACCCGAGCGCGCCGTTGATCGAGATCAGCGTGAAGAGGAAGAGAAGGACCTGGAACACCGGGCCGACCCGGCGCCGGTCGTCCGGGTAGGCGGCCCAGATGGCGGCGAGCGCCGCACCGTCGATCGCTCCGGCCGCCGCCCAGGCCCAGGCGGCGGCGCGAACCGCGGCGTTCCGGTCGGTCTGGCCAGCCCGCGTCATGCCGGCTCCTTCATCCGGCGGTGTGCCACGATCAGGCCGCCGAGGACCGCCAGCGGGGTGGCGAAGAACCAGAAGCAGCCCACGACCGCCTCATCGACCCCCGCCAAAGCCAGACGGGTCACCGCCCCATAGACGGCGAGGACGCCGTAGGCGAACAGCGGGAAGCGCCGGAAGCGCCAAGCCCCCACGGTGAGCACCGCGCCGGCCAGCAGGAGGCCGAGGTTCCAGAAAGTCCAGCGAGGCTCCCCGATCCCCGACGCCAGCGAGGCGAGGAGCAGCAGCCAGCCCAGGTAGGTCGCCACCGGCTCGAAGTGGGCCTTGCGCCCCGTCCGCGCCATCGCGAAACCGAGAAGGACGAAGAGGACGCCGCAGCCGATCGCGTTCCAGCGCACCAGATCCCCGGCGGCGCCCCAGCCGTCCAGGGCCTTCGAGCCGAACCACGCCACCGAGACCCCGCGCCAGGCCGCGAAGGTCGACAGCGCCAGCGAGAAGACGACCCGCGAGTCGAAGCGGAAGGCGGCGAGCGCCGTGAAGGCGGCGACGATCAGCAGGTGCCAGGGCCAGTGGGCGCCGAGCGGCGTGAAGCGGACCTCGACATAGGCCAGGTCCGCCGCGGCGAGGAGCACGCCGAGCAGCAGGACGTAGTCGAACCCCAGGTTCGGCGACGGCGCCTCCCGCCAGGAGAACGGCGGCGCCACCCGCGCCACCCAGCCGAGCGCCGCCAGGGCCGCGAGAACCGATCGCGACGGCGATCGCCAGCGGTCCGATGCGCTCGAGGTTCTCCTTGACCAGGAGGCCGACTCCGCCGGTGACCAGCAGCACGCCTGTATAGAGGAGAGCCCGCAGCTCCCCATGCACCGAAAGGAGCTCCCCCCGCGCCACGCGCAGCAGGCGCGGCGCTGCGTCCGGCGGCAGGATGCCGGCCTCGACCAACCTCGGGATCGCGCTGGCGACGTCGGGATTCATAGCGTTGTGGATGCCTATAGTACAGTCCGGCAGCCCGGCGGAGACGGGAGCGGAGGAAAACACCATGGCGACCGGAATTATCGACACCCATCAGCTCGATCCCGAGGAGAAAGCCCGCCTCTACGACGGGCATGGCCCCGAGGCCCTCCTCGCCGTGACCCGGGTCCTGCTGGAGCCCGGACCGTCCCCCATCCTCCTCCTCGCCGGCGCGCCGGGATGCGGTCGGACCGGCCTCCTGGAAGCGGCGGCGTTTTCAGCCGGTGGAGCCAACGCGGCCGGCGGCCCGATCTCCGTGCTCCCGCTCGATCTCGACGGCTACGAGGAGGCGGGCGACCTCTCCCGCTTCGCCGAGATCCAGATCGCCCGGCGCTGGGAGCTCGACGAGGCCACCCGGGAGTTTCTGCGCCAGGGGGTGCTGCCGCTGCTGCAGTTCATTCCGGTCTCCTGCGCCGGCGCGGCGCTGGTCTCCCTGCTGCTGCGCCTGGAGGACCCGGCGGCGGCCTGGCGGGAGCTCCCCGGCGCCACCACGGACGCCCGGCCGGCCCTCTCGGCGCTGCTCGGGCGCCAGAGCCGGGGGGGCCGGCTGGTCCTGCATGCCCTGGATAGCGACGCCCTCAACGACCCCCTGCGCCGCTGGCTGCTCGACGAGACCCGCAAGAACCCCGCCCTGGTCCTCGCTCTCTCCTGCTCCCCCGCCGATGTCGACGAGCGGGTGGCGCCGCGGGCCGGGCGCGTCCGGGTGGACCTCCAGCCGCTGCCGGCCGGCGGCCTCCTCGAGCCGGTCCAGGACCTCCTCCACGACCTCGAACTGGAGATCGCCGACCGCCTGCAGCGCTTCCTCGACCTCGCAGCCCTCTGCGGCCAGAACGTCCCCGCCGAGATCCTCTTCCACCACCTGGAGCTGGACGAGGAGCAGCGCGAGGAGATCCTCGACCGGATCGACGAGGACCTGGTCGAGAACGAAGCCCTCCAGCTCTTCGTCGATCACCAGTACGGCCACCCCTCGTTCCCGGGCCTGCTGACCTACGCTTTCTTGAGCCCGCGGATCAATCACGCCCTGCTCGAGCCGGTGCCGGCCGCCAAGCGAGAGCAGATCTCCGGCGAGCTGCTGGAGCTGCTGAACCGCTCCGTCCCCCTCCATAGCCGCGGCATGACCCTGCTGCGCCTGTCGCTCGCCGGCAATCTCCAGGCGGACGAGGCCCGCCGCTTCTTCCAGCGCGAGCTGCGCGTCTGGATCGGCGAGGGGGAGGTGGCCGACCTCACGGCCGAGCTGATGCAGAGCGGCCTCGGCGCCGGCGACCTGCTCGCCACGGCGCAGCAGACGGCCGCGCACTGGCCCGCGCACTACCGGGTGGCCTTCCTCGACGCCGCCCGCACCCGCTCGGGCGAGCTCTCCCCGGCCGAGCGGGTGGAGCTGCGCAATCTGCGGGCCGAGGCCCTGCGCGAATCCCAGCGCCTCCCCGAAGCCGTGGAAGAGGCCCGGCTCTCTCTCTCCGAGGCGCGCGCGGTCCACGGCCCGGAGCACCCCACCGCCATCCGGGCGCTCAATCTCCTCGGCATCCTGCAGCGCGAGTCGGGCAGCCCCCAGGAGGCCCGGGAGTCTCTGGAGCAGGCCCTCGCCCTGCACCAGGATGAGCGCGGGCGGGACCCGAAGAACCCGGAGAAAGAAGACGAGAACCTCGCCTGGATCCTCGCCAACCTCGGCATCACCCTGCGCGACCTCGGAGAGCGGGAGGCGGCGCTGGAGCGCCTGGAGCGCGCCCTCGCCCTTCACCGCCAGATCCTGGGGGAGGTCCACCCGGCGGTGGCGAGCGATCTCTCCAACCTCGCCAGCCTGGAGCGCGAGCTGGGACGGCCCGAAAAGGCTCTGGACTATCTGCGCCCGGTGGTCGACATCGTCCGCAGCCTCCACGGCGACGTCCATCCCGAGACCGGCCGGGCGCTCACCAACGTGGCGGGCCTGCTGCGGGAGATGGGCGAGACCAAGGCCGCCCGGCTCCACGTCGAAGCGGCCCTGCACATCGACCGCCAGGCCTTCGGCGACGCGCACCCCCAGGTGGTCGCCGACCTCAACAACCTGGCCATCCTCGAACGGGAGTCCGGCGAGCCCGACGCCGCCCGCGGTCACTTCGAGCAGGCCCTCGCCATCGCCCAGGGGGTCTTCGGCGACGATCACCCGCTGACGATGCAGTTGCGGCAGGGGCTGTCGGGGGAGTGAGGAGGAACGCGCGGAAAGAGGGCGACCGCAGGTCGCCCCTACAACCTGCGCCCGATCTCATCCTTTCGCCGAAGGTTGTAGGGGCGACCTGCGATCGCCCTGGCGCAGGGGAGAGCGGCTAGCGATAGACCTCTTTCCGGTGGCGCACCGTAACAATATCAACCCTTTTCTCGGGATCATCAATGGCGTACACGACTCTGTAGTCTCCTACGCGAATCCGCCAGAGATTCTCCTGTCCGACGAGCTTTCGACATTCCACCGGACGAGGGTTCTCGGCCAGTCCTTCAATGCGATGAAAGATTCTCGATACGAGCGGCTCATCGAGCCGTTCAAGCTCCTTGCGGGCAGACCGGGCGAAAGAAACTGAATACCTACTCACCCCTGATGGAGCTTTCCCTGAGTCTGCAGCTTCCGTCGGACCTCCTCGATCGACTCGCGCGGCTCTCCTTCCCTTTCCCGCGCCACATAGGCGTCGTAAAAGTCCTCCCAGAAGCTCCGCGTTTTCTTTCAGGTCGATCAAGACCGCCGATTGTTCGCCATTCTCGTCGATCACGAACTTGACGCCCTTCATGCCGAACCTCCCGATCCGCCAGGGATCTACGGGTAGTGTAGCGGACTCACGTTCCTTCACCGACCGCTATACCCCGCCCCGCCGTCACCGCCTTCCGGTACACGTGCATCCCCGCCGCGAGGTCCTCCACGGCGATCCCGAGGGATTCGAACAGAGTGATCTCCTCGCCGGAGCGGCGGCCGGAGAGGGTTCCCTCCAGCACCTCCCCGATCTCCCCCAGGATGTGATCGTCCGCCACCGCCCCTTCCTCGCGGGCGAGCAGGAAGTCCCCGGCTTCGGCGAGCAGGGACTCCCGGCAGTCGGTGAACAGCCGGGCGCGGGCCACCGCCGCCCCGTCCAGCTCCCGCGCCCTGGGCGTGCAGGCTCCCGCCGCGTTGACGTGCGCCCCGGGCGAGATCCACTCCCCGAGCAGGACCGGCTCCGTCGCCGCGGTCACCGTGCAGATCAGGTCCGCCCCCGCGACCGCCTCGCGGGCCGAGGCCACCGGCTCCACGGTCAGGCCCGTTCTCTCCCCTTCCCGCTCGGCGAAGCGCCTGGCGCTCTCCGGCCGCCGGCTCCACACCCGCACCCGCCGCAGGGGCCGCACCGCCCGCATCGCGTCCAGATGGGTGCGCGCCTGCACTCCGGACCCCAGGATCGCCAGGTCCCCGGCGTCCGCCCGCGCCAGCGCCCGGGTCGCCACCGCGCTCGCCGCCGCCGTGCGGATGGCGGTCACCGAAGAGGCGTCCAGGAGGGCCAGCGGCCTCCCCCGCTCCTGCTCGAACAGCAGCACCATCCCCTGGTGCGACTCCTCGCCGTGATGGTGATTCTCCGGCACCACCGTGAGCACCTTCACCCCGGCGATCCCCCCGAGCATCCCCGGCATCGCCACCAGCAGCCCGTGACGGTCGGGCATCCAGTAAGCGGAACGCAGGGGCTGCACCGCCTCGCCCCGCGCCAGGGCGCGCAGCGCGCCCTCCACCGCCTCGATGCATTCGTCCATGGGGAGAAGGGCTTCGACGTCGTCACGGCTCAGGAAGAGGATGGACATGGGGTGGGAGTGTACAGCCCCCCACTTCTCCTCCGTTATATCCTCCTCCCCACAGGCCGGCACCCGGCCGGGAGGTCCCCATGACGTTCGTCTCCGAGCTCGAGCCGCGCCCCCTCTGGAAGCACTTCGACGGCCTCCTCGCCATCCCGCGCCCCTCGAAGCGCGAGGAGCGGGCCCGCCGCTACGTGATCGACCTTGCGGAGCGCAAGGGGCTGCGCTGGCGCCAGGACGCCACCGGCAACCTGGTGGTCGAGAAGCCCGCCTCGCCCGGCAGGGAGGGTGCACCCGGCGTCGTCCTCCAGGGGCACCTCGACATGGTGACCGAGAAGAACTCGGGCACCGTCCACGACTTCGACCGCGACCCGATCGTCCCCCGCCGCGAGGGGGACTGGGTGAAGGCCACCGGCACCACCCTCGGCGCGGACAACGGCATCGGCGCCGCCGCCCTGCTCGCCCTGATGGAGGCGGAAACGGAGGCGGACGGCCTCGTCCACGGCCCCCTCGAGCTGCTCTTCACGGTGGACGAGGAGACCGGCCTCACCGGCGTCCTGGCCCTCGACCCCGAGGCCATCGCGCTCCGCGGCCGCCTGCTCCTCAACCTCGACTCCGAGGAGGAGGGTGCGGTGACCATCGGCTGCGCCGGCGGCTCGGCCAGCCTCCTCACCCTGCCCCTCGAGACCGCCCCCGCCCCTTCCGGGACCCTCGCGCTCGACGTGAAGCTCTCCGGCCTCCAGGGCGGTCACTCGGGGATGGAGATCCACCTCCAGCGCGGCAACGCCGTGAAGCTGCTCGCCCGCGCCCTCTCCGCCGCGGCCCAGAAGGCACCCCAGCAGGCACCCGTGCACCTCGTCTCCTTCCAGGGGGGCAACAAGCACAACGCCCTCCCCCGCGAGGCCGCGGCCCGGGTACTGATCCCCAAGGCCGGCCGGGACGCCTTCGCCGCCGCCCTCGCCCGCGAGACCGCCGAGATCCGGGACGAGATCCACTCCGCCGATCCCGGCCTGAAGATCGAGATCGCCGAGGCCGCCACGCCCACCCTGGCCTGGACGGCCGGGACCAGCCGCAAGGTGCTCGACCTCCTGAACGCCCTCCCCCATGGCGTCCTCGCCATGAGCAACGACATCCCGGGCCTGGTCGAGACCAGCCTCAACCTGGCGACCGTGACCTCGACCGCCCGGGACCTCACCATCCTGATCAGCATCCGCAGCTCCGTCGCCTCCGCCATGCGGGCCACCAAGCGGGGCCTGCGGGCCATCGCCGAGCTGGCCGGCGCCGAGGCCACCGAGACCGAGGGCTACTCCGGCTGGAAGCCCGATCCCGCCTCCCCCCTCCTCGCCCGCTTCCAGCAGGTCCACCACCGCCTCACCGGCAAGGAAGCCGAGCTGCGAGCCGTCCACGCCGGCCTCGAATGCGGCGTCCTGGGCGAGAAGTTCCCCGGGATGGACATGATCTCCTTCGGACCGGTGATCGAGGGGGCGCACTCGCCGGATGAGCGGGTGAAGGTTGGATCGGTGGAGCGGTTCTGGGGATTGCTGGGGGCGGTGCTGGGGGCGTTGGCGGACGGTCAGAGATAGGTCGGCCCGCGAATTTCAGGGACGGCAAGGACATCAGGGACAAGGAGCCCCGATCCTGGCGGCATCCATCACCCCACCCGCAGCACCAGCTTCCCCCGCACCCGCCCGGTCTCGCTGAGGTCGTGGGCCCTGCCGGCCTCTTCGAGAGGGAAGACCTCCTGGATCACCGGCCGCACACGTCCCTGGTCCACCAGGTGGGCGAGGAGGGTGAGGTCCTCGGTCGTCGGCTTCGCCACGATCCAGCGCGCCCGCTTCTTCTGGCCGAAGAGGCCGCTTAAGCCCGTGAAGAGGGCGTTGAGGAGCGGCCTGGGGCCGACGGCGGTGGTGACGTAGATCCCGCCGTCCGTCGCCAGCGACGGCTCGCAGTCCTGGTAGGAGCGGTTGCCGACGGCGTCGAGGATGACGTCCCAGGCGCCGTCGCGGCCGGCGAAGTCCTCCTCCTCGTAGTCGATCGCCTCCTGGGCGCCCAGGGAGCGGACGAAGTCGAGGTTGCGGTGGCTGGCCACCCCGGCGACCTTGGCCCCCAGGGCGGCGGCGAGCTGCACGGCGAGGTGCCCCACCCCGCCGGAAGCGCCGTTGATCACCACCGTCTCGCCGGCGGCGAGCTTCCCCTTGTCGCGCAGGGCCTGGAGGGCCGTCATGGCGGCCACCGGCAGCGCCGCCGCCTCCTCGAAGGACAGCGAGGCGGGCTTGACCGCCAGCGACGACTCGCGGGTCAGCACCCGCTCGGCGTAGCCACCCCCCAGGCCGCGGAAATCGGCGCCGCCGTAGACCGCGTCCCCGGGCTGGAAGCGGGTCACCTCCGGACCGACCGCCTCCACCTCGCCCGCCATGTCGCCGCCGAGGATGAGGGGGAACTTCGCCGGCATGACCAGACGCAGGCTCCCCTTGCGGATCTTCCAGTCCACCGGGTTGATCCCCGCCGCCCGCACCCGCAGGAGGACCTGGCCCGGCCCGGGCGCCGCCGGCTCCGCAACCTCCCGGACCTGGAGCCGCCCGCTGCCGCCGTAGCCGTCGATCACCGCCGCTTTCATCGAACCGTTTCTCCTTTCGGGAGGACTCACCGGTCGGGGGCAGGGGCGCTTCCCACCCGACCGGACGTACAATATAGAAGATGCATCTCCAAGACACCGTCCGCAGAACCCTGGGCTGGGGGATGGCCGCGGCCCTCCTCCTCTCGGCCGCCCCTCCCGCCGGTGCCGTCGATGCCCGCGACGTGCTCGGCGTCGCCCACGCCGCCGGCCGCTACAACTTCACCAGCGGGGACTTCCTCAACGAGGGGGCCGACCGCATCCTCGAGCTGGGCAGCCGGGTGATCAAGATCTTCCTCGTCCCGGGGCACGTGCAGGACACCTACCCGTTCAACTCCGACTGGTCTCCGACGCCGGCGGACATCGTGGAGACGGTGCAGAAGCCGTACGTCCAGGAGCTGTTCGCCAAGCCGTTCTCGACGTTCATCCTGGTCATCGCGCCGGTGACCGGCTCGCCGCAGTTCCTCGACGGCCTCAGCGCCGACGAGGCCGCCGCCGAGAACGACCAGATGTACCGGCTGGCGAAATACCTGCTCACCACCTACGCCAACACGGGCAAGACCTTCATCCTGCAAAACTGGGAGGGGGATCACCTGCTGCGCATGGGGCTGACCGCCAGCGACGCGCCCGATGCGGTGCGCGTCCAGGGGATGATCGACTGGTGGAACGCCCGGCAGGCCGGCGTGCTCAAAGCCCGCCAGGAGGTGGGGACGCACGACGTCGACGTGCTGCACGCGGCCGAGGTGAACTCCCTCCAGGCCGCGATGGACGGTCTGGTGACGGCGACCAACAACGTCATCCCCTACACGCACTGCGACCTCTACTCCTACTCCAGTTGGGACGTGGGGTATACCCCCGAGCAGCTCACCCGGGCGCTCGACTACCTGAAGTCCAAGGCGCCGGACAGCCACCGCTTCGGCCGCTACGACATCTATCTGGGCGAGTACGGCCTGGCCAAGGGGCAGGACGGGATTCCCGAGGGTCAGCGGTTCGAGCGCATCCGGCAACTGATGGAGGCGGCCCTCGGCTGGGGGGTGCGCTACTCGGTCTACTGGCAGGTCTACTGCAACGAGGCGGCGGACACCTACACCGGCCGGCCCGGGAACGACGACCTGCGGGGCTTCTGGCTGGTCCGCCCCGACGGCGTCAAGGCGCCGATGTGGAACATCCTCGCGGAGCAGCTCCAGGCCGGCTTCTACCGTCTCTCCCTGAGCAGCTTCTCGAACCAGTACCTCTCCGTCGACACCGGCGATCACTCGGTCAGCGCCGTGCACTGGGTCCGCGACGGCGACTGGGAGCTCTTCACGCTGAAGGACTGGAACGGCGGCGCTATCGAGGACGGCGACCTGGTGAGCCTGCAGGCCCACGACGGCCTCTACCTGAGTGTCCAGCCCCACACCGGAGGGCTGCTCTACGCCCGCTCCTCCAGCTCCGGCACGCCCGAACGGTTCACCATCCACAAGATCGGCGGCACGGGCCCGATCGTGCCCGGCGACTCGATCGCCCTCGAAGCCCACTTCGGACGTTACCTCGGCTCCGAGGTGGGCGGCCGCGGGGCCATCCGCGCCCTGCGCTACACCCCCGGCCCGGCCGAGGTGTTCCGCTACGTGGCGGCGGCGCCGTAGGGGGCCGGCCCTGACAAACGTCACCCCCAACTCCTGACATCCCGATCTGGAGCCTCGCCTCCCTCTTGGGGGAGACTAGGCCCCGGAAGGAGGATTCAACCCATGAACCGATTCAACAGCTTCGCGCTCCCGGTCCTCGCTCTCGCCGGCAGCCTCGCGATGATCGCCACGACCGGCGCCCGGGCGGAGGACAAGCCCGGGAGGACCGTCGTGATCACCAACGTCCGCATCTTCGACGGCACCCGGGTGATCCCCAAGGGGACCGTGATCTTCAACGGCGGCAAGATCGTCGCCGTCGGCGCGAACCTGGCGTCTCCCGGCAACGCGCAGGAGACGATCGACGGCACCGGCCAGACCCTGCTGCCGGGATTCATCGACGGCCATACCCATGCCTGGGGGGACGCCCTGGAGCGCGCGCTCGTCTTCGGCGTCACCACCGAGCTCGACATGTTCACCACCCCCGAGTTCGGCCGCCAGATGCGCGCGGAGCAGGCGAAGTTCGGCGCTCCGGACCGGGCCGACCCCTACAGCGCCGGCTACCTCGCCACCGTCCCCGGCGGCCACGGCACCGAGTACGGCATGACGATCCCGACGCTCACCAAGCCCGAGGAGGCGCTGCCTTGGGTAGACGCCCGCATCGCCGAGGGCTCGGACTACATCAAGATCATCTCCGAGGACGGCTCCCCCTACGGCCGCCAGATCCCGACGCTCGACCGCGCGACGATCGCGGCCCTGGTGACCGCCGCCCACCAGCGGGGCAAGCTGGCGGTGGTCCACATCAGCACCGAGGCCGCGGCCAAGGAGGCGATCGAGGCGGGCGCGGACGGCCTCGTCCACATCTTCACCGACCGCGCGCCGGAGCCCGGCTTCGCCGCCCTGCTCAAGCGGCACAAGGCGTTCGTCACCCCCACCCTCACGGTGGTGGAGAGCACCACGGGGGTCGCCAGCGGCCGGGCGCTGCCGGACGACGCGCTGCTCTCCCGCTACCTGCGCCCCGACGAGGTGGCGAACCTGCGCAGGTCGTTCCCCGCCCGGGCGGGAAACAAGCTCGACTTCCAGAACGCCCTCGCGGCGGTCCGCCAGCTCCACCAGGCCGGCGTGCCGATCCTCGCCGGCACCGACGCGCCGAACCCGGGCACCACCCACGGCGCGAGCATCCACCGCGAGCTGGAGCTGCTGGTCTCGGCCGGGCTCACCCCCGTCGAGGCGCTGGCGGCGGCCACCTCCGCCCCGGCGCGGATCTTCGGCCTGAAGGACCGCGGGCGCATCGCCCCGGGCCTGCGGTCCGACCTCGTGCTGGTGAAGGGGGACCCCACCACCGACATCACCGCCACCCGGGCGATCCAGCGGATCTGGAAGGTGGGCCACGAGATGATGCGGCCCGACGCTCCCCTCCACAAGGTGCCGACCAATCCCGATGGGGCCTCCGCGGCCGGGGCGGCTCCGGCGGCCCCGGCGCCCCCCGTTCCGCCCTCGGGCGAGATCAGCGGCTTCGAGGACGGCACCCTCGCCGTCACCTTCGGCTCCCCCTGGACGGATTCGACCGACCAGCTCGCCGGCGGCAAGTCGATCGTCAAGAAGGAGGTGGTGGCCGGCGGCGCCGGCGGCAGCCGGAAGTCGCTCGCCATCTCGGGCGAGGTCCGCCAGGGCTTCGCCTACCCCTGGTCCGGCGTGGTGTTCCTGCCCGGCGCGCAGCCGATGGCGCCGGCCGACCTGTCGCGCTTCGGCGGCATCTCCTTCGCAGCCAAGGGCGAGACCGGGGCCACCTACCAGCTCATGGCCTTTGCCACCCACCTGGGACGGCTGCCGGCGCAGAAGCCGTTCACCGCCGGACCCGAGTGGCAGCGCGTCACCGTCTCCTTCGCCGACCTCGGCCTCGACGGCACCGATCTCACGGGCTTCTTCGTCGGCGGCGGCCCCGCCCTGGGACCGTTCCATCTCCAGATCGACGACGTGCGGCTGGTGCCGAAGGGGAAGTAGCGGTCGGATTCCATGACAGACTCGGGGCGATGGAACAGGAACCGGATCTCAGCCTGTTGAAGCCCCGGGGTTTCGGCCTCATCCCGACGCTCCTCATCGCCTTTCTCCTCCTCGGGGGCGCCGCGCTGCTCTACTTCTCGCCGCCGAGGAAGCTCCCGAAGCCGCCCCCGCCGCCGAAGCCCGGCCCGCTGTTCGTGACCGTCCGGCCGGCGGCCGATCCCACGGATCAGGGCTGGTGCTGCGCCGATCCCAAGGGTCCCGCGCCGCGGCTGACGGCGGCGGGACGGGCCGCCTGCGAGGCGGGCCGGGGGACATTCTTCGAGAAGGAGGACCAAGCCCGCCGGTCTTGCGTGCCGGTCGCCCCTACAGCGACGTCCGGATCGCCCAGAGGTCGGGGAAGAGGGGCTTGAACAGGGTGTTCTTGAGGTACTCGACGCCGGCCGAGCCGCCGGTGCCGATCTTCATGCCAATGGTGCGCTGCACCATCTTCACGTGCCGGTAGCGCCACTCCTGAATCGCCTCGTCGAGGTCCACCAGCCGCTCGCAGACGTCGCGGTTGGTGGGATCGGACTTGTAGATCCCCACCAGGATCTCCTGCACCCGCTCGTCCTCGGCCGGCGACTCGGCGACGTCACGCCCGATCACCTCTTCCGGGACCGTGTAGCCGTTGAGCGAGAGGAAGCGCAGGAAGGAGCTGTAGAGGCTCGGCTCCTGGAGCCGCTGCTCGACCCGGCGGCGCTCCTCGCTCCCCTCGGGGATGTGATGGGCCATCCCCGGCCGGCGCGCCCCGAGGGCCGCCTCGAACTCGCGGAACTGGATCGACTGGAAGCCGCTCGCCGTGTCCAGCCGGTGGCGGAACGAGGAGAAGGAGACCGGGGTCATGGTCTCCAGGATGTCCACCTGCGAGACCAGGGTCTTGAAGATGGTCAGGATGCGCTTGAGGGTGGCGAGGGCCAGCGGCCGGTCATTCCCCTCGAAGGCGCTACGCAGCAGGTCGGTCTCATGGAGCACCTGCTTGAACCAGAGCTCGTAGACCTGATGGATGACGATGAACAGCATCTCGTCGTGCTCCTCGCCTCCCGAAGCGGGGGTCTGGAGGCCGAGGAGCTCGTCGAGGCGGAGATAGCTGGTGTAGGTGTAGGGCATAGCAGTCACCGCCGCCGGCGTCCCGATCCTTCCGGCGCCCGCCCCAGATCTCCCGGCATGTCGGCGACGGCATAGGCGACGGCGGTCCAGGCGGCTACGTTCTGGTCGAGATCCTTGGGATCGATCTTGTCCAGGGTGTCGTTCGAGGTGTGGTGGACGTCGAAGTAGGCGGAGGCGTCCTGCGACAGGGAGATCATCGGGACCCGCGCCGGGGCCATCGGTTCCAGATCGGTCTCCCCCTCGGTCTCGTTGCCGCCCTGCTCCACCCCCAGCAGCCGGGCCAGGTCGGCGACGACGGGGAGCTTCGCGGGATCGACGCGCGAGGAGATCCGCCAGATCCGGCCGGAGCCGAGATCGGACTCCCCCGCCAGCACGTGACGGGCCAGCTCGTCCTTGTGGGCCTCGGCATAGGCCCGGCCCCCCGAGACGCCGAACTCCTCGTTGGCGAAGAGGACCACCCGGACCGTGCGGCGCGGCTTCCTCGGGAGCTGGCCGATCCGCCGGGCGGTCTCCATCATGATCGCCACGCCGGCGCCGTCGTCGATCGCCCCGGTCCCCAGGTCCCAGGAGTCGAGGTGGGCGCCGAGGAGCACGATCTCCTGCGGCTTCCCCTGGGTCGTTGTTTCACGCCCCGGAATCTCCCCCACCACGCTCGCCGTCTCCACGTCCGGCAGCACGTGCGCTCCCAGCTTCAGCCGGAAGACCACCGGCTTGCCCCCGGCGAGCGCGATCTCGTTGACCAGGAGGTCGGCGTCCGGGATCGACAGCGCCGCCGCCGGGATCTTCTCCACCCCGTCGGCATAGCGCATGGCCCCGGTGTGCGGAGTGCGGTTGCTGTCGGTCCCGATCGAGCGGATGAGCACCGCCACGGCGCCCAGCTTCGCCGCCGCGGAGGCGCCGGCGCCGCGCACGCCGACCGCCTGGCCGTAGCCGGAGCCGTCCCTGGCACGCTGCATGTGGACGTCGTAAAAGACGATCTTCCCCTTCACCCGGGCCGGATCGAGCTGGGCCGCGGCGTCGAGCGAGGGAACCTGGATCACCTCCGCCTCGATCCCCCCCGCGGGGGTGCCGACGCTGCCACCGAGTGCCGCGAGGTGGACCGGCTGCGGAAAGGGGGCCACGATCTCCCCCGATTCCTCGCCGCGCACCCAATGGGGCACGGTCGCCTTCTCCGCGTGGACGTTGCTGAAGCCGAGCTCCTTCATCGTCCGCAGACCCCAGGCCACCGCGGCGTCATAGGCCTTGGAGCCGGCGGGGCGCGGCCCCACCTCGGTGGTCAGCGAGCGGACGATCTCGAAGGCCCGGGTGCCGGCGAGCGCCTGCCCATGGAGCGACGCGGCGGCCGTCCGCACGTCCTCGGGCAACTGCGCCCTGACGGCGGTGGGAATCGAAAGCAGGGCCAGAACGAACGCGGCGGCCCCGAGGGGCCGCCGGACGGCGAAGGGAATCGCGCGCATGGAGATCTTTCTCCGGCTGGGGATCAGGCCGTGGCTTTACGCCGTGGCGGTAACCGGCAGCCGCTTGGTCTGCCGCAGGGTCCGCTTCCACTCCACCAGGGCCTTCTCGAGGGCGCGGTAGGTCAGGCCGACGCGGGTCTCGTGAGGGAGCAGCTCTTCGCCCGCCGCCACCTCCACCGCCTTCGGCTTCTGCCGGCGCTGGAGCGAGATCAGCTCGTGGAGAGCCGTCTGCAGCGAGGTGTAGGCCTCGTGGAGCCGCGTCTCGTGGTGCACGCGATGGTCGGGCTCCACCTGCTTCAGCCGCTCGTTGGCGTGCTCGAACTGGACGTCGATCTTGGCCTTGAGGACCGCGGCTTCCGGAGCGCGCCGGAGGTCTTTGGCGAAACCCAGGCGCGACAGGGTCCAGATCATCCACTTGGCCGGATCGAAATGCCAGGCCTTGACGCCGTTGCGGTAGTCGAAGGGGAAGCTGTGGTGATAGTTGTGGTAGCCCTCGCCGAAGGCGAGCACCGCCATGATCGGGCTGTCGCGGGCGCTGTGCTCCCGGCTGTAGGGGCGGCTGCCGACCATGTGGCAGAGGCTGTTGATGAAGAAGGTGCCGTGGTGGCTGACCACGATCCGCAGCACGCCGCCGATCAGGAAGCAGCCGAGCACGCGGCCGGTCAGCAGCCCAACGATCAGCGGAATGCCGAGGGCGACCGAGAGGCCGATCAGTGCGTAGTACTTGGCCTGCCAGCGCACCAGCGGATCCTCTTCCAGGTCGCGCACCACACTGCGGGGGATCGGCTCGTTCTCGAAGAAGATCCATCCCATGTGGGCCCACCAGAAGCCCTTGGTGATGTTGTAGGGATCGCGGTCGTGGTCCACGTGGGCGTGGTGGATGCGGTGGTCGGCGCACCAGTTGAGCACCGAGTTCTCGAGCGCACCGGCGCCGAAGACCAGGAAGAACAGGCGCACGGGCCACGACGCCTGGAAGGTCTTGTGGGAGAAGAGGCGGTGATACCCGGCGGTGACCGAGAGGCCCACCAGCAGCCAGATGACCACGAACGTCGTCGCCTCCGGCCAGCCCAGCCCGACCTTGATCAGGTACCAGGGCGTGGCGACCAGGGCGAGGGCCAGGGTCCCCAGGATGAACAGCATGTTGAGCCAGTTGATCGGGCGTTTCGCAGCGGTCGCTTCGGTCACCGTTCCCTCCAATATTCAGTAGTAGGCCCCGCGGCCTGTCCAGACTCGTACCAGGACGGAGGAGGTCCTCCGGATCCGCAGGGGCGCTTAAGAATACCAGCGATGGGCCGCCCTGTCGCCCTCCGGCACTCTGTGGAACAAAGAGAGATGATTATAAATGCCCGGACGCCGGATTACGTCACCGCTGCGCCGGCCGCCTGGCGGACGAACTCCTCGATCTGGGCGGCCGGGCGGGCGCCCATCGTGCGGGCCACCTCGCGTCCCCCCTGGAAGACGGCCATCGTGGGGATCGACTGGATGCGGTGCTCCGCCCCGACCCGGGGATCGACGTCGGTGTTGACCTTCACCACCAGGAACCGGCCGGCGTTCCGCTCCGCCACCTTGGCCATCTCCGGCGCCACGGCCCGGCACGGGCCGCACCAGGGGGCCCAGAAGTCCACCAGCACGGGCAGCTTCGACTCGCGCAGCAGGCCGGTCAGCTCGCCCCCCTGATCGACCGCCAGCGGCTCGGCCGGCGGCGGCAGCGCCGCCCCGCACGACCCGCACTTGGCCGCCTCCCCCAGCCGGGAGTAGAGCACCCGGTTCTTCTTGCCGCACGACGGGCAGGCTCGAATCAATCCCTCGGACATGGAAAGACCCTCCTTTCGCTCCTCAAGGAACAACAAGGGGAGGGGAAGGGGAGATTCCGGCGGGATGGCCGGGGAAAGATACCGGGACGCCAGCCCGTCAGGGCGGCCTTCCCATAGCCCAGGGTGCAAACCCTGGGGAACGAGGTCCCCAACCCCTTGATCCGAGCCCTGCCAAGGGCGACATGACGATCTCCCAGGCGCGAGGTGATCGGCCGGTGGTCATGCCGCCCCTGGCGGGGCTCCAACGGGGCAGGGTTCGCCCGGTCCCAGGGCTCACGCCCTGGGCTATGGGAAGGCCGCCCTCCGGGCTGGCGTTCGGTTTCCTTGTCCCCACCCTGCCCCGTTTCCTTGTCCCCACCCTGCCCCGCTGCTACTCTTCAGCCCATCTCCAGGAGGCGTTCCCATGAAGCCACACCGCGTCAAGCCGGGCAGCAAGGTCGACCTCTCCGACATCGACCCGGGATCGACCCCGGGAGTCAAGGGCGGGCGCAAGGACGCCTCCGGGCGGCTCCAGGAGCTCTGCGACCGCCTCCGGGTGCTCCAGGAGTCGCTCTGGGCCGAGCACAAGCACAAGGTGCTCGTCGTGCTCCAGGGGATGGACACCAGCGGCAAGGACGGCACGATCAGCCACGTCTTTGAGAGCGTCAATCCCCTCGGCGTGCGGGTGGTCGCCTTCAAGTCCCCCTCGCCGGAGGAGCTCGAGCACGACTTCCTCTGGCGGGTGCACGCCAGGGTGCCGGCCAGCGGCGAGATCGTGATCTTCAACCGCAGCCACTACGAGGACGTGCTGGTGGCGCGGGTCCAGGAGCTGGTGCCGCCGGAGGTCTGGAAGCGGCGCTACGACCAGATCAACGACTTCGAGCGCCTGCTCGCCGAGACCGGCACCACCGTCCTCAAGTTCTTCCTCCACATCAGCAAGGACGAGCAGAAGGAGCGCCTCCAGGCCCGCCTCGACGATCCCGCCAAGCAGTGGAAGTTCCGCAAGGGGGACCTCCTCGACCGCGCCCGCTGGGACGACTTCATGGACGCCTACGAGACCGCCCTCTCCCGCACCAGCCAGAAGCACGCCCCCTGGTACATCGTCCCCGCCGACCGCAAGTGGTACCGCAACCTCGTGGTGGCCGAGGTGCTCGTCCAGGCCCTCGAGGACCTCGAGATCAAGACTCCGGAGCCGGAGGAGGATCTCAAGGGCGTGGTGATCGAATGACGGCCCGCTAGACAGCGATTCCCCATTCCCTCCGGGCGTTTCTTGCGCTAAACTCTCCGCATAGAGATCCCTCTATATTTCAGGGGACCACCGGGCCCTCGGGTCCGGCGGCGGCGGGTTGCCATCCCCTGCTCGGGAAGGAGCGAACGTGGGAAGAGGTGTATCCGCGTCGAGGCTTCCGCTGCTCGCGCTGTCCGGGCTCCTGCTGGTCCCGGCGCTGGCCGCGGCTCTGGTCCCCCTGGAGGAGAGCAATCGCCAGGCGGGGCTCACCGCGCTGCTGGCGGGCGGCTTCGCGGCCGAGGAGCTGGAGGTCCGGCCGTCGCTGGAGATCCTGCCCCGCGGCGCGGAGAAATCCCTCGCCAACCCTGCCCTGCAGCGCCTCTTCGCCTTCCACTCGGACGCCTGGGAGGTCCGCTGGGACACCCGCAGCGACCGCCCGAACCTGATCCAGGGCGCCGGCATCCCCCTGCTGCCCGGCCGCGGCAACCGGCTCGGGCTCGCCGACCTGAAGCTGGCCCACGCCGGCCGGCCGGAGACGGCGGACGTGGAGGCGAGAGTGCGCGCCTTCCTGGCCGACTTCCCCGAGCTGCTGAACGTGGAGGGCTTCGACCTGCGGCTCGATCCGGCGGCCACCGTCAACGCCGGCGAGGAGGGGAAGCTTGGCTGGTGGAGCTCCAGCAGTTCCACCACGGCGTGCCGGTCGAGGGGGCCAAGGTCTTCTTCCGCATCAACCACGGCAACATCGTCCAGCTCGGCGCCGAGCGGGTGGCCGAGGTGCGGACGGACCCGCGGCCGGGGATCGACCGCGCGGCGGCGCTGGCGGTGGCCGTCCAGGCCCTCGGGATTCCGGTCGCCGACCTCCAGCTCCTCGACCCCGGCACTCTCGTACTCGTCCCGGCGCTGACCGCCGGCGAGCGCCCGGGGGAGCCGTACGGGAGCGCGCCCGGCCGCGGCTACCGTCACCTGCTGGTCTGGGAAGTGGAATTCCGGCGGGCCGGCGATCCCGCCACCTGGCAGGCGAAGGTGGACGCCCGCACCGGCCGGCTGCTCTCGCTCGCCGACCGCAACGACTACATGACCGACCCGGCGGCTCCGGCGTTCCCAACCGCCCGGGCGGCCCAGACGGCCCAGGTCACCGGCGGCGTCTATCCGGCGGCCGGCGGCCCCGAGGTGGTCCTCCCCCTCCCCTTCGCCAGCATCTTCAACGGCTCGGCCAAGACGGCCGACGCCGGCGGCAACTACAGCTACTCGGGCGGCCCGGCGACGGCCACCCTCAATGGACGCTACATCCGGATCGCCGACCAGTGCGGAGCGATCTCGCAGTCGGTCCGCCCGCCGGGGAACGTGGCTTTCGGCAGCAGCGGCGGCACCGACTGCGCCACCCCGGGCTCCGGCGGCGCGGGCAACACCCACGCCGCCCGCACCGGCTACTACTACCTGAACCGCATCAACCGCGAGGCGGCGAAGTTCCTGCCGGGCAACGCCTGGCTCGGGCGCCCGTTGACCGCCAACATGAACGTGGACAACACCTGCAACGCCTACTGGGACGGCTCGTCGGTGAATTTCTTCCGCTCGGGCAACGGCTGCTCGAACACGGGGGAGCTGGCCGCCGCGGCCCTCCACGAGTGGGGTCACGGCCTGGACCAGAACACCGGCGGCGCCGCCCCGGACAAGGGAACCGGCGAGGCGCTGGGCGACACCTTCGCCTTCCTCACCACCCGGGACGCCTGCATCGGCCAGAACTTCCAGCCCGGCATCGCCTGCCACAACTGCCGCAACACCTGCACGGGCGTGCGCGACGTGGCCTCCTTCGCCGCCGGCGGCGGCCATACCCTGGCCCGGCCGAGCACCGTGGCCTCCCCCACCGGCACCGACTGCGGCCGTTTCCGCTGCCCCTACAGCTTCTTCATCTCCCCCTACCAGGGGCCGATGGGCTACGAGGGGCACTGCGAGAGCTACATCGCGAGCTCGGCCAACTGGGACCTCGCCCAGCAACTCGTCGCCCGCTGGGGAACCGATGCCGGCTGGGCCCGGATGGAGGCCCTCTGGTACAAGAGCCTGACCCCCGCCAAGAGCGCCTACCGGGTCGCCTCGGGAGGCAAGTGCAACCCCTCCGCCAAGGTCGACGGCTGCGGCTCGGACAACTGGTACATGGTCTTCCTGGCGGCGGACGACGACGACGGCGACCTCTCGAACGGCACCCCGAACGCCTGCCGCATCTGGGATGCCTTCAACGCCCACGGCATCGCCTGCGGCGCCCGTCCCGCGTGTACGCGGTGACCGCGCGCGGAGCCGTTGGATCATGATGCCTTATCATCTGACCCGTCTCTGCTCCTCCATCGCCACCACCGCGCGCGAATCTCTGGGCGAGGGACGGAGGCACAATCAAGCGTAAGACCTCGCCCTACCCCAATGCGGGCAAGCGCAGCGGTCCGGTCGGATCGGAGTCAGGGTTTCGGGAGAGTCACCGCGCCGGGATGCTCCAGGGCTCTGGAGGTGGCGCGCAGCAAGTAGCTCTTCGGCTCGACACCGCAGAGCTTGGCCGTTTCGATCAGGCTGTAGAACAGAGCGGCGACTTCGCAGCCACGGCTTGAGCGAGAGCCATAGTGATTCTTTCGGCCGACCACCAAGCCGCGCAAGGCGCGCTCGACAGGGTTGTTGTCGAGCGGGATGAGAGGATCGTTGAGAAAGCGGGTCAAACCGGCCCAGAGCTCTTGCATGTAGCCAATGGCTTGGCCCAGGCCACTCCGCGGTAGGACCTTCTGAGATTCGGCCCAGACCCGGATTTTTTCGATCAGCGCGCGAGAGCGTTCTGCGCGCAGCCGAGCGCGCAGCGCCAGTCGGGCCGCCGGTGAGTCTTCAACGTGGCGAGCGAGGACATCTCGCTCCACAGTGTAGAGCCTCTCCAATCAGATCGAGAATCTCCTGAGCTTGTTGCGGGTAGTGCGACTCGATCTCGACGAATTTTCGCCGCACATGCGCCCAGCAGTGCGCCAGGGTGAAACCCGGACCGGCTCGGGCCAAGGCTCCATACGCGCCGTAGCCATCGGCGACCACCGTTCCCTGGTATCCCGCCAGAAGCTGTTGGGCCGCATCTTTGGCCCGATTGTCGAAAATCCGGCAGTAGACCGTGTCGGGACTCGTCAAACACCAAACCCAATATTTCTTGCGCTCGCTCTTGGCCATCAGCCGCCAGTGGGTCTCGTCAGCATGGACCAGGGGAGACGCCAGGGCTCGCCGCCCCAACTCCCGATAGGTCGGCTCGAGGTGCCCGGCCAAGGTGTCGAGCTGATCCCATAACGTCTGGGAGCCCACCTCCAGGCCTTCGCGCTGCATGATCCGGCTCTGACGCTCCAGCGGCAGGTGATCGAGGTACTTCGAGGCCGCCACCTCCACGGCAAACGCCGGCGAATAGCGTCCTCCCGGGATCAGCTTGCGAGGGCCGGGCGCCGTGACCACCGCACCGTTGCACCGGCAGCGGTACTTCTGGCGCAGGTGACGCGCCACGAGAAAGCGCCGCTCCACGACCGTGATCTCGTCGGAGATTTCCTGCTGATCCTTCATCTCCTCGAGAGGCCCACCACAGACCGGGCAGTCACGATTCGACTCGTCCAGCACGTGCAGCACCTCGGCGACCGGTAATTGCAGTTGCTCGCGCGGGCCGTGCCCCTGGCGCCGCTTCGGCTCCGGGGTGGACAGCTCCGGGTGGGGCCGCTTCTCCGAGGAGTCGCCAAACAGGGCCTTCTCCCGACGCGACAAAAGCTCCTTGAGCGCCTCGAGCTCGCCCTGCAGGGCCGAAGTCCCATCCTGGCCCTGAAGGCGGGCCAGGGTCAGCGTCAAGTGCTGGATTCTTTCGTGGAGACGACGGTTTTCCTGCTCGAGCAGAAGAGCCACTTCGCGGAGGACCTCCAGGCGGCTCTCTTTCTGGATCGCGATCACATGCCTTTTCTAGCAAAAAACACTGGTTGACGCAACAACGGCCGGCGGGCTCAGGGTCACTCGGCCTACCAGCTTGCTGCCCTCCAGGAACAACTGCAGCTCGTTGACCGTCAGGCGTACCTGCGAGGCGTCCTTCTGGCCCCACAGGCAGGCAAACCTCCCGCACTCCAGCCGTTTGGCATAGACGCACAGACCGGTGCCATCCCAAAGAAGAACCTTCGCCCGGCGACGAGTCCGACTGACGAACAGGTACAGGTCGCCCGACAGCTCGTCGCGCCCCATCGCCTCCCGCACCAGCGCGCTCAAGCCGTCGTAGCCGCGGCGAAGATCGGCCGGCTGGGAAAACGCATAGACCGTCACCTGGCGGGTGCTTCCGATCATTCCAGCACCCGCAAAAGCGAGACCAACTCCGCCGCCTCCAACCCTTCCACCCGATAGCCTCGCGGAGTGATCAACGCCACACCCCTTGCCGGCGGCCCCGGCACCTGCGCATATCCCGGCTCGACCTCGACCGGGCGAAAGCGAACGGGCTCACCCGGCTCAAGCCAGCGCTGCAAGCTCACCGTCGAGATGCCAAGATCCGCCGCCACCCGAGCCAGCGGCTCTTCTCTGCGATCCTCTGCCACCGCCACTGCCAGCGCTCGCAGCTCCGACGGATACCGCTTGCCAACTCCACTGCCTCCCTGGCGTGTCACCGCCTCGCGAAATCTCTTCACGCGTGCATCCATGGGCTCCTCCCTTTGAGAGGACCAGAATGACGTTTTCGGGGCAACGGCTACAAGACGGGGTAGGGCGAGGTCTTACAATCAAGCAGCGCCTCCACACAATCCATAGAGGCCTCTATGTCCAGTGCGCCCGGCGGGTTGGTGATCGGTTCAATCTTCAAGCTGATCTATGCCGTCCTGTTCGGATATATCGGCTTCTTCCTCGGCAAGGCCATCGTATGGATGGTGAGCCTTGGCCGCTACCCCACCCTCAATCCAAGCAACGCCCAGAGAGTCACTATGTTTCTGGTCGGTGCGATTGCCCTGGTCGTAACTCTCGTCGCCGTGCGGAATCTGATCTGGCCGTAACGGCTCGTACGCATTTTGTCGATCGGAGGTCGGCAGTAGCTGCCCGGTCATCCTCCGAAAAAGCCTGGCTTCGCCGTCGCCACCGTACTGACCCGGCTGGCGCTTACCGGCCCGTCCATTTGAACGCCCTGCTCGGACTCACATCGACTATCTCTTCGTGCCTGCCTGTCGCTCGCCTACAACATCGTCTCGCCTCTCATATGGGGCAGACCCGGATTCGGGGGGTTTTGGTGTTGAAGATAGAAGAGGCCGCAATAAGGCACCACCCAAACAGGGAACAGCTAGTTAGCGCTGTAAGGAGGTGTCCGAGTCGGATAAACATAATTGCAGAGGTCACGTCTATAGAGATGTATACCGCTGTTAGACGATGGAAGGGACTCAGGCTGGGTGCTCCTACTGGGAAGTCTATGAGGGTAGGTCTTCGACTAACGACAAGTGGAGGGTAAAATGAAGAAGCTGGTTATTTTGACGTTGAACATTGCGTTTTCCACTGCGATCGCCTTCGCGCAGGCCCCTGGGCAACCTAGCGGTGCACAAACATGCGCTGCCTGCGGCACCTGTGGCGCTGGTGCCAGTATGATGATCCTGATACCGGTGATCTTCTTTGCACTGAACGTCGCCTTACTCGTTTGGGTAGCACGTGATGCCAAGGCCCGCGGCATGGACAGCGCGGTTCTGTGGATGGCGCTAGTCATGTTTACGAGCATAGTGGGTCTAATCATATATATCTTTGCTCGTCCTCAAGGCAAACTGGAAAAATGTTCCAACTGTGGAAATAATAGACTAACAGGTACTGCGAAGTGTCCGTACTGCGGCAACCCCTGAAACGCCCAGAGACGTATCTGACCCTGTTGGGTATCTTGCTGGTATACTTGGCGTTCGACACGTGTCGAAGCCCATCGAGCCAGCTGACAGGACGTCTCTATGTGTATGGCGTGCGCTTTTATCAAGCGGTAGGCCACCCCTTACTTAGAGGACATATTATGTGCCGTTATCGGCCTACATGCTCTGAGTACTCGATTGAGGCTGTAAGGCGGCATGGTCTCAGACAAGGGTTAGTGCTGACTGTGCACCGAATTGAGTCATGCACGACCAAAGTCCAACCCGGGACTTTCGACCCTGTTCCAATTCCGGAGTCGACTTCTACGGTAGCCCACAATCGGTCGAAGCTCAGACTCGAATCGCAAATAAGCCGAGAATGTAGCCCACAGCCTGCGGCCATAAATGGGGACGGGCGAGGCTTTACTGCCTCTATCCCTACCGCCGCGTCAAGGGAACTCGGCCGACCGCTTTGTCGGAGGCGAAGCGCAGTCGGAGTCCGCTCAGGGTACGACTGTCTCGGGAGAGGGCACCCAGAAATACCGGCTCTCCTTGGAATCACCCCCGTCGTCGCTGATGAGCAGCAGGCCGTGCTTGCCGCTCCGGTCGAGCACGCAGACGCTTTCCAAGTTCTCCATCTGGTCGCGGCGGCACCGCGATCATCGGTGCCCTATCGTCCGGGCAAGCCAGTAATTCTGTAGGGCTTCCTGCGCTTGCGTCCGTTCGAGGTCAGTGCTGGCGTGGTCACGCCTGTTTTGTGTGGCTCCGAAGGCATTGCCTCCTTTTTCATTCTCCACCTTGCCTGGCCTCGTACGGATCCGGCACGAAAACGATGCCGTAGGAATCGTAGACAGCCCCGTCGCGGTATCCCTCCCCATGGAACTGAAGCTGGGTAAGCCATCGGCCGTAGTCGCCGGCGATCTCCGGTCGGTTAGGCGCGTCCATGCCTCGATTCGGTAGACGAAAGCCCCAGTTTACGCAATAGATCGCCAGGTCTGCGGCTTGGATCGGGTAGGTCATGTCAGACGAGACGAAAAACGGCGCTGGAACAATTCGTCAGTAATCACGGCTAAACAGCTTACAGCACCAAGAGACCTCATCGCAGAGGACAACCGACTCGCATCCTGAGAATCAAAGTGGCTCGCACTCTCAACCGGCACGGCAGCCCAATGCTTGCTCTTGAGAAATTCAAGCCTGAACATCTCCGGGTCGACCAGAAGGCGTTTCTTTAAGAGCATGGCTCGCTGAATTTCGGCCGTCGATCTCATATAGATCACATCCCATCTGTTCTCGAGACAACCACCGCTAATCATTAGAACTGCCTGCTTGCAATAACTCTCTCTGGAGTTCCCGCACGAATCTTCAACAAAGGTCTCATTCGGTCACAGGAACAACTCGCCTGGCCTGAATCAAGCCAGCCACCAGATCACCAACTGTTGACGGGGGCGCCTCTAACGACGCCCCTCGCTCTCCAGCTATTTCCTGCACCTCATACTCCAGGTCTGACCAAGCCACGCTAAAGCTCCCAAACGTGCCGAACCGCTGAGCGAGATCTTTGTATACGTGCTCAGGAGCGAGTTTCTCAGGGGGGACTCCAAGAATACGTGCAATTTTATTCCGACCCTCGATAACCTGCTCAGGTCTGGCCAAAAAAACGTGCGCAAAGCGAGCGACAAAATCCTCATCCGACATATCCGGTAGACTCTTCACGCTCTTACGCCGGATTGACATTATATAGAGAGTGACGAAACCGACGAAAGCAAGGAATATATAGCGCATTCATTGACCTCCATCTCCAAAGGCGCAATACCCAAGAGCTTCCCCAGTCCCAGGCCCCTTCGAAAAGCGTCAGAGGAGTTGCAACCTTGGATACAGCGCGCCCGGCACCTCTCAATCCACGCGCAATATTTGTCGCTACCTCGGATTCAGGAAATGCCATACGTATCTGATGAGCCACAACGCTAGCAGGGGTGGTTAGAGGAGAACTTGAATCCGGTACTCTAAAGGGTGGAACGAGCCTCTTGGGAATGGCAGATCCAGCAATTATCCCTCCAAAATCGAACCGATATTGGCGGACACACTGGCCGTAGCGATTGCTCTGAATCGGTATTGCGCTTAATGCTCTATCCAGAAGCCCGAGTTCGACTGTTCGCGAACCTTCCTGCCTAGCTGCAAGTTCCAGAGTGCCGGCAAGTGAGTTAGCAGGGTTCCTTATGTTGAAGCTGTTTCCAGCATAAGGCTGATAAGTAAGTTTAATTGCAGAACCCATTACATTAATCGTTTCGTTGAAACCAATATCAAAAATGGACATTCCAACAGGTGAAATCTGTCTAACACCAAACACTGGCCACAACCCCGATGGGTCAATGGAGTTCATAGGATTCCCGAGCACATAGGTAAAACGGTTCAAGCTTTGAGGCAAATTTGTTGATCCCCTCATGGTATCGATACTTGGAAATCTTCCAATCAGCGGGCTGAAATGCCGCGCATGCATGTAATCCAGGTCATCCCCCGCCCCCCCGGGATTCCCCAGATCCCGCTCGTGCCCGGTGAACTTCTCGCGGATCGTGTCCTGGTTGAAGGCGGTCGCCTCTTCGCCGAAGGGGTAGTAGACGTGGTAGGCCGCCTGCTGGCCGAGGTTGTTGGAGACCAGGCGGGGGGTGCCGAGGTGGTCGAGGTGGAAGTGGCGGGTTCCACTGGAGGTCTCGGCGGCGAGGAGGAGGCCGTCGCGGTAGATGTAATCCTCGGCGACGTTCCAGGAAGGCGCGGTCGAGTACTCGCGGAGGACCTTGGCGTCCAGGCCGCGCAGGGTCCAGAGGGAGGTGTTGTCGGTCTTGTAGGACCAGGCCCTCTCGTCGTCGGCGGTGTAGAGGTAGATCCACTCGTCGCTGGGGGTGCGGTAATCCCACATCAGGTGGAACGGATCGTAGGTGTAGAGGTTGCCGTTCCAGGTGGTCACGTTGCCCGAGGCGTCGTAGGTCGCCGAGGTCAGGCGGTTGGTCGCGGGGGCGGTCGGGGTGTTGCGGGCGCTGCTGCCGCCGAAGGCGAGCAGGTTGCCGTAGGCATCGTAGGTGAAGCTCTGGGTGCGCAGCGTGGTGGAGGCCGTGGGCTCCAGGTAGAGGTTGGCGGCGGTCAGGCGGCTCACCTTGTCGTAGGTGAAGGTGTGGGTGCCGACCGCCTTCACGTTGCCCGCGCCGTCGTAGGTGTAAGTCCCAGAGGACCAGCGCGCCACGCTCGTGGGGGTGGTCACCGCGATCGAGGCCGGACGGCGCATCAGGTTCGGATCGTTGGCGTAGGTGTCCGTCAGGCTCTTCGTCGAGTCCGCGGGATTGTTGGTGTGCACCACCTGATTGACCATCAGGTTCGGGGAATAGGTGAGCGAGCTCGCGTAATAGCCCGCGTTCGCCGGGGTGCCGACCGCGCTCAGCAGATCGTCGGAGTAGGTGAAATTGACCGTCCGCGGCGAGGGGGCGGCGCAGGCCGCGTGGGTGCACTGCGGATAGCCCAGCGAGGTGGCGTTGCCCAGGGCGTCGTAGGTGACGTTGGGCAGCACGAAGGTCTCGTTGACGGCGCCGTTGACCCAGTTCTCCAGCGTCCGCCGCGACAGGCGGCCGTCCTTGCCGCAGTAGGTCATCGCCTCCCGCAGCTCGACCGTGTAGGGGCTCGAGGAGATGGTGACGTAGTTGAACCGGGACTGCTGGTTGACCTTCCCCTTGCGGTAGTCGGTGCAGGTCAGGCCGGTGCCCGGATCGGTGAAGGTGGTGTTGGCTCCGGCGTAGGTGAACGATTTCAGGGTGCGCTGGGCGCCGCCGGTCTCGCGCACCTGGAAGAGGCGCTCGGCGGAGTCGTAGGCGAAGGTAAGGTCGTTGTTGCCGTCGATCCGGCGCAGCAGGTGACCCCGCGAGTCGTAGCGGGGGTAGCTGGTGGAGCCGTTGCCGGCGGCCCCCAGCTCGGGATGGGTCTCGGACTGCAACAGCCCGGCGCGGTCGTAGCTGAAGCTCCGCGTCTGGGTGACGTTCCCCGTGCCGGTGACGAAGGCGGGGGTGGAGACCGAGGCGAGGCGGCTTCCCACGTCGTAGCCGTAGGTGGTGGTGACGTTGACGCCGGAGTCCCCGGAGGGCTCGGTGACCGAGGAGAGCCGCCCCTGGCGGTCATAGATCTCGGTGGTGGTGGCGGCGGCCTCGGAGCCCACGGCGGTGGCGATCTTCACCGTGCGGTTGACCTGCCGCACGCCGGCGTAGGTCATCGTCACGTCGTGGGAGGCGCCGTCCGGCGGCCGGACCGTGGCCGGCCGGCCGAAGGGATCGTAGCCGAGATAGGAGGTCAGGCTGGTGGGCGCTCCGGTCGTCAGCTCGGAGACGGAGGCCTTGTTGCCGGCGCCGTCGTACTGCGTCTCCCGCTTGTTGTAGGAGCCGCCCGGCAGCCGCCGCTGCTCCTGGTAGACGCGGCCGAAGTAGTCGAAGGCGACGATGTTGACCCCCAGGACCGCCGCTGAATGGCTGCCGTTGTCGCGCCGGCGGACGGTGACGTTGGCCCGCACCGCTCCCGCCGGATTGGCGTGGGTGTAGACGTACTCCGTCCAGCCCCCCTGCCCCATGTCCGGCTTCGACCAGGTCATCCGCCCGAGGAGGTCGTACTCAAAGGCGGTCTGGATCCCCGCGCTGTCCCGGCTCGCCGCCACCAGGCCGGTGCTGGCGTCGATCGTCTGGTCGAGGGCGTAGAAGCTCGTCCCGGTGTACTGCGAGGTCGCCCGCACGCCGGAGGCATAGGTGTGGTTGAGCTGCACCTCCGGGGAGGCCGGCAGCCCCATGGAGCAGAGATCGGCGCCGCCGGTGGCGAGGCCCGCCTGGGCGTCGCCGCCGTAGGAAGCTCTCGCTCGTCACGTTCCCCTGCGCCGAGAGGCCGTAGACCGCCACCAGGTCCTGCGCGCTCTGGGCCGATCCGTCCAGGCGATGGACCCGCTTGCGGGTCACCGCCGCCGAGCCGTAGGCATAGCAGAGGTCGGCCTGGGCCGTGGCGCCCCCTTCGGAGCTGGAGACGTAGGTCGGCGCCCCGGTCACCCAGGGGGAGCTGGCCGGGAAGAGAGAGTAGCCCGAGCCGGTGTTGGCCGGGGGATTGACCACGTAGGTCCCCTGGGCGGGGTTGTAGTTGCCGTACTGGGTGCGGACGTTCGAGCCGGGGAAGTTTCCCTCGGTCGTCTGCGTGCGGTAGTGCCCCAGGCCGTCGAAGCCGGAATTGAGCACTCCGCCGTAGGCGCCGCCGTCGTCGTTGTAGACCGTGCGGCTGCGTACCGGCCGACGGTTGGTGTTGTAGATGTCCGGCGTCACCACCGCGAAGACGGGGTCCCGCTCGTAGAGCACGTATTCCGAGCGCAGCAATGTGCCGGAGGCGTTGTAGACCTGCCGCGAGAGGTTGAGGTCTACCCCCGCGGCGACGTTCAGCGTCTGGTTGCGGGTGAACGGCAGGCTGTACTCGTAGGTGCTCCAGCCCGAGTAGCTGGCGTCGATGGCGGTCGAGAAGTAATTGACCGTCTGATGGCCGAGCGGATCGAACACGCTCGTCGTGTGCTCGCGGCTGGTCAGGGCGGCCGGGAAGCCTGGCCCAAAGGAGTAGCTCCAGGCTCCCTGCATGGTTCCGTCCGCGTTGCGCATCCCGCGGGTCGCCACCCCGGGGTTGGTCTGCAGGTGCGGCTTGGTGCTCGAGCCGGACGGGAAGTAGACCTTCTGCCAGGTCCACTCCATCCGGCCCAGGGTGGGCAGGGTCCAGGCCGTGAGATTGCCGGCGTTCTCGGTGCAGGCGTTGGCCGGGTACGTGCTGCCCGAGGGTAGCGTGATCACGTAGTCCCCCGCCGTGTTCGCCCAGGTGGAGCCGTCCGGCAGGGTGACGCCGGTCAGCAGCGGCACGGTCACCGTGGGGCCGACGCTCCCCGTCTGGTCGGTGTCGTTGTGCGGGCAGGGGCGGCCGATCGTCTGCGTGGCGTAGTTGAACTGGTAGGTCGCCGTCACCCCGCCGTAGGTCAGCAGATCGATGTGATCGATCGTCTGGGCGTAGTTCGGCAGGTCGGTGCGGAAGTAGATCCGCTGCGTCCGCCCTTGAGAATCGGTCAGCACCCACTGGTTGGCCGTCGCGTAGCTGATCGAGAGATTGTTGTTGAACGGATCGCGCATCGCGGTCGGCATGCCGGTGGAATCGAACCGGCGCACCGAGCCGTCCGCCAGCTCGACCTCGCGGTAGCCGGCGGTGTAGACCTTCAGCCGCAGGTAGCTGCCGTCGCGCGTGTACTCGACGTCCGAGACCCCGGAGACCGCCGCGTCCTCGGCGTCGCCGTCGTGGAGCGTCGGATAGAAAATGTGATCGGTCCCGTTCTCGTCCTGGTAGATCGGTCCCACCGGGTAGGTGTCGTTGGCGTCCGGCACCTGGCAGGGAGGGTCCATGCGGCCGAAGGACACCCGCCAGCCCAGCCCGGCGTTGGAGCAGGGGGTCGGGAAGGCCTGCGTGCGCGAGACCTCGTGGTAGTCCGGCGGGATCGCGTACTTGACCGTCTTGAACAGCCAGGGGCTGGAGTTGTAGGTGAGCTTCAGGTTGTAGGAGAAGCCGCCGTTGACCGGATAGGAGCCGCCGATCGGGATCGACAGCGTCAGCGCGCCGTTGAACAGGTTGACGCTGTCCACGTCTCCGACGTGGAAGGACTGCTCCACCGGAAAGCCCGGCGCGGTGTTCGGGTGGACGTCGGCCAGGGCCGGGGCGGCCGACAGGGCCGCGGCGCAGAGGGCGAGGAGGGAAAAAAGGAGCCTGCGCAGGCTCATTGCGCCACCCCGCCCTTGTGCACCGAGATCTCCATGGTCAGCGGATCGACGATGAACCAGAGGTCGTTGCCCTTGAGCTTGGCCGGCGCCGCCGGGCTCCCCGGGAGCGGGTCGAACTTGTCCAGCGCGAAGCGCAGATGGCCGTCGTTCTTGCCGTCCTCGTCGCGCGGGCCGCCGTCGCCGCCGGTGAAGGACCAGGCTCCCTGCTTGGGGCTCACCACCAGCCCCATCAGGAAGGGGCGCTCGTCGAGGATCTCGTCCGATCTGGCGCCCTGCCCCAGCCCCGGGTGCGCGGGTTTCTGCGGCTTGGCGATCCGGTAGCCGCCGGGCGCCGCCACCACGAAGTCTCCGCTGTCGAGGTCCACCGCCACCCAGTAGGAGCGCGGCGCCGGGGCGTGGCCGAGATCGAGGCGGGCCGTGCCGTCCGCCGCCGCCGTTCCCGCGTCGTAGCGCTGCGCCATCTCGCCCGAATACTCGGCGTCGATCCGGTGCTCGACGCCGAACCAGATCACCGGCTTGCCCGGGGTCAGGCCGCTCGCCACCACCGCCGCGTCCTCGAAGGCGATCTGCGGCCCCGGCTTGTCCGGCTTTTGGGCGAAAGCGGGATCCGCGATCACCGCGAACAGCGAGAGCAGCAGGAACGACAGCGACAGCGGCAGCGGCAGATTTTTCATGCGCAAATCCTCATAGAGAGACGAAGAACGGAGGGTATACGAGGAAAGGAGGAAAAATGTTTAGGGACAGGAGCAGCGCGGATGCCCCGGCGGGGCACTTCTCTTGCAGCCCCTCTCACCATGGCCCGGCTGGATGCGGGCCGTCTTCCTGGGAAGGAGCGCGCGATGGCGAAGACGGGGGCGGAGATCCTGGTCGAGACGCTGGTCGAGTGGGGGGTAGATACGATCTTCGGGCTGCCCGGGGATGGGATCAACGGCATCATGGAGGCGCTACGGAAGAAGCAGAAGGAGATCCGCTTCATCCAGGTTCGCCATGAGGAGTCGGCGGCGTTCATGGCGTGCGCCTATGCCAAGTACACCGGCAGGCTCGGCGTCTGCCTCGCCACCTCGGGTCCCGGCGGCATCCATCTGCTCAACGGCCTCTATGACGCCAAGCTCGACGGCCAGCCGGTGCTCGCCATCACCGGCCATGCCTATCATGACCTGATCGACACCTTCTCGCAGCAGGACGTCGACCTCGACAAGCTGTTCCAGGACGTGGCGGTCTACAACGCCCGGATCATGGGCCCGGCCCACGTCAGCAACGTCACCCACCTCGCCTGCCGCGCCGCCCTCGGCTACCGCGGCGTCGCCCACATCAACTTCCCCAACGACTTCCAGGACCAGGAGGGGGGCGAGCGGACGCCCCGCAACGTGCCCCACCACAACTCGGACGCGCCCGGCCGCGGCGCCGCCTTCCCCCTCGCCGAGGACCTCCGCCGGGCCGCCGGGATCCTCAACCAGGGCAAGAAGGTCGCCATCCTCGCCGGCCGCGGCGCCCTCGACGCCACGGACGAGCTGGAGCAGGTCGCCGAGACGCTCGGCGCGCCGATCGTCAAGGCCCTGCTCGGCAAGGCCGCGGTGCCGGACGACAGCCCCTACACCACCGGCGGCATCGGTCTCCTCGGCACCCGGCCGTCGCAGGAGGCGCTGGAGGCGTGCGACACGCTGCTGATCGTCGGCAGCTCCTTCCCCTACATCGAGTTCTTCCCCAAGCCGGGCCAGGCGCGCGGGGTGCAGATCGACCTCGATCCGCTGCGCATCGGCCTGCGCTACCCCGTCGAGGTGGGGCTGGTCGGCGACAGCCGGTCGTCGCTGCGCGAGCTGCTCCCCCTGCTGCGCCGCAACGAGAACCGCAAGTTCCTGGAGACGGCGCGAGAGGGGATGACGGACTGGCGGAAGCTGATGGACGAGCAGACCTCCCGCCAGGACAAGCCGATGAAGCCCCAGGTGGTCGCCTGGGAGCTGGGCAAGCGGCTGCGCGACGACGCCATCGTCTCCTGCGACTCGGGGACGATCACCAGCTGGTTCGCCCGCCACATCCCGGTCAAGCGCGGCCAGATGCACTCGGTCTCCGGCAATCTGGCGACGATGGCCAACGGCCTCCCCTACACCCTCGCCGCCCAGATCGCCCATCCGGACCGGCAGTGCGTCGCCTTCGTGGGGGACGGCGGCTTCACCATGCTGATGGGCGAGCTCGCCACCGCGGTCAAGTACGGGCTGCCGGTCAAGATCGTCATCATCAAGAACAACTCGCTGGGCCAGATCAAGTGGGAGCAGATGGTCTTCCTCGGCAATCCCGAGTATGAATGCGACCTCCACCCCATCGACTTCGCCGCCTTCGCCCGCGCCTGCGGCGCCGGCGGCTACACCATCGACGACCCCGCCACCTGCGGCGCCATCCTCGACGAGGCGCTCAACGCCCCCGGCCCCGCCGTCATCGAGGCGGTGGTCGATCCCAACGAGCCCCCGACGCCGCCCAAGATCACCGCCAAGCAGGCCGCCCACTTCGCCGAATCGCTCGCCAAGGGCACGCCCCACGGCGGCAAGATCGCCCTCACCGTCCTCGCCGACAAGGTGAAGGAGATGGTCTGAATTGTGCCGCCTGTCAGCTCCAGCCCTCCGCCTATGAAGGTCAGCCCTCCGCATGACCTCAAAGGGTCGCGGCATGACCCAATCAGGCGCCGCATATTGATCTTCATTCGCGGAGCTCATCTCTCCAGTCTCCGCCTATGAAAGAGGTCATGCGGGATGACCTGATTCGCAGGCGGAGAATTGACCCTGATTCTCCGCCTACGAAGGTTCATAGGCGGAGCATGGATTCCAGCATGCCTCGAATCAAACTTCACAGGCGGAGGCTGGATCGGGTCATGCCGCGAAGGCTTGCCCCCCACGGCTCTTTCGGAGTAACTTTGCGGGATGGATACGAACCTGTCGCTGGCGGTGATCCTGTCCAGCCTGGAGGCGCAGATCGCCCATCATCGCGAGCAGGAGGCCTTGCACGCCGGGCGCGAGGCCTTCCACCGCGACCGGCGGACCGAGCACGCGGCGGAGCTGGAGCAGCTCGTCCGGCATCTCGAGGGCTTCAGGACCAGCGCGGCGAGCGCCGCGGAGCTCGCCGCCCGCCTCGTGCCGGCTCCTCCGGCTCCTCCGGCTCCTCCGGCTCCGCCCCGCTTCCGTCCGGGCGACGAGCTGCCGCCGGGAACCCGGGTTTCGATCAATCGCGCCGTCGCCAAGGTGATCGAGGGGCGGGAAGCCGAGGAGCCCTTCGGCCCGCTGGACATCGCCGAGGAGGTCAGCCGGCACTTCGCGGGCCGGATGAAGGGCGTGAAGGGCGGGATCGACCCGCGCCAGGCCTCGGTGGCGCTGCGCTGGCTGGCGGACAACGGCCGCATCTTCCGGCTCTCGCGGGGACGTCCGCACCAGGAGTCGAAGTACGTCCGCCAGCTGCCGCCGAAATAACGCCGAAATAACGCGGAATAACGCGAGAACGACGCCGGGGTCAGCCCGGGGACTTCACTCCCCCGCCACCTGCCGGATCGCCGCCCGCAGCGCCTCGAGACCGACCGGCTTGGTGAGGTGGTGGGCGAAGCCGGCCTCGCGGCTGCGGCGGACGTCCTCCTCCATGCCGTAGCCGGAGAGGGCGATCCCCTTCCAGCCGTAGCGCCGGACGAGCTCGCGCATCAGGTCGTGGCCCGAGCCGTCGGGCAGCCCGAGGTCGCTGACCACCAGGTCGACGCCGCCGGCGCTCTCCCGTTCCAGCGCGGTGGCGAGCCCGGCGGCCACCGAGCCGGCCACCGTGACCTCGTGGCTCATCAGCCGCAGCAGGTCCGCCAGGGCCTCGGCGGTGTCGGCGTGGTCCTCGACCAGGAGGATGCGCAGCGGCCGGACTGCCGCGGTGACAGCGATAGGGGCGGTGGGATGGGCGTCCGGGACCGCGGCGGCCGGCAGCTCGCCCACCGGGAGGTCGACCACGAAGAGAGAGCCGCGCCCCTGCCCCTCGCTCGCCGCCCAGAGCCGCCCGCCGTGCAGCTCGACGATCGCCCGGCTGATGGCCAGCCCCAGCCCCAGGCCGCCGAACCGGCGGGTGATCGTCCGGCTCCCCTGCTCGAACCCCTGGAAGAGCCGGGGGAGCACGTCGGGCTCGATGCCGATCCCGGTGTCGGCGACCTCGACCACCAGCCGCGGACCCCCGGACCCCTCCTCGCGGCGGCTGCGCACGCGGATCGATCCCCCTTCGGGGGTGAATTTGACGGCGTTCTTGAGCAGGTTCCAGAACACCTGCATGAGCCGCGGCGGGTCGGCCCAGAGCCGGTGGTCGTCCGCCGCGAAATCGAGATCGAGGCGCAGGCGGCCGTTCTCGACGTCCTCGGTGCAGCAATTCCGCAGGGCCTGGTGCACCATCTCTCCCACGTCGGTGACCTCGGGGCGCAGCTCCAGCTTGCCGTGGGTGATGCGGGTCAGGTCGAGCAGGTCGTCGATCAGCCGCGCCTCCAGCTCGACGTTGCGGCGGACCATGGCGAGGCGGTCGTGGACGGCGGCCGGCAGGCTGGCGTCGTCCGCCAGCGCCGAGACGGTGGCGAGGACCGGCGCCAGCGGCGTGCGCAGCTCGTGGCTGAGGGCGGCGAGAAAGTGGTCCTTGGCCTGGCTGGCGGCCCGGGCCTCGCGGTAGAGACGGGCGTTCTCGACCGCGATCGAGGCGCGCCGGGCGAGGTCGAGCCCCAGCTCGAGGTCCTTCTGGTCGTAGGCTTGGCCCCGCTGGTCGGCGGCGAGCAGGAGGACGCCGACGACCCGCCCGCGGGCGGTCATCGGCAGGACCATCGTCGACCGCGGGCTCAAGGCACGGAAGATCTCGAGGACCTCGCGATCTCCCGCCAGCGCTGCGAGCGCCGGCTCCGGGACCTCGTGGACCAGCAGCGGCTCGGCCGTGGCGGCGACGCGGGCAAGGAAGCCGCTCTCCCGGGGGAGGTAGACCTCGCCCAGGCGGTCGAGAAGCGGCTGCCGGCCCGGATCGGCGTGCGCCGCGGCGAGCTGGCGGATCTCGCCGCTCTCCTCGACGCCGAAGAGCACGCAGTAGTCGGCGAGGCGCGGCAGGGGGAGACGGGCGAGGCGGGCGAGCGTCTCCTGGTAGTCGAGCGACGAGGTCAGGATCACGCTCGCCTCGGCCAGGAAGGCGGACCGTTTCTCCGCCGCCTCGGCGGCCTCCTTGGCGGCCTGGAAGCTCGCGCTCGACCTGCCTGCGCCGCCGCTCGGAGGTCTCGAGCTGGCGGTGGGCCGTACGGAGCCGGAGGTATTCCTCCAGCATGCTCTGGAGGCGGTCGCGCAGGTCTTCGGTGGCGATCATGCTTGGATTCGTCCTCGATCCATCATCCTTCGGGATCCATCATCATTCGAGATCCATCAATAATTCAAGATCCAATCGGCATTCAATCGCCCGCCACCTGCCGGATGGCGTCCCGCAGCGCCTCCAGGGCGACCGGCTTGGTGAGGTGGCGGGCGAAGCCGGCCTCGTGGCTGCGGCGGATGTCGTCCTCCATGCCGTAGCCCGACAGCGCGATCCCCTTCCAGCCGTAACGCGCCTTCAGCTCGCCCATCAGGTCGTGGCCCGAGCCGTCGGGCAGCCCGAGGTCGCTGACCACCAGGTCGAAGCCGCCGGCGCCCGCCTTTTCGACGGCAGCGGTGGCGGCGGCGAGCCCCGCGGCCACCGAGCCGGCCACGATGACCTGGTGGCCGATCAGCCGCAGCAGGTCCGCCATCGCCTCGGCGGTGTCCTCGTGGTCCTCCACCAGGAGGATGCGCAGCGCTCGCGGGAGGATCGCCGGAGCCACGGCGGGGAGGGCGGCGGACGCGCGGTCGAACCAGGCCCCCGTCTCGTCCAGCTCCTCCTGGACGCCGCCGAGCGGCAGGCGGACGGTGAAGGCGGCGCCGCGGTCCGGCCCGTCGCTCGCCGCGGTGAGGCGCCCGCCGTGGAGGTCCACGATGGCCCGGCTGACCGCGAGGCCCAGCCCCAGGCCGCCGAACTTGCGGGTGATCCGCCGGTCGGCCTGCTCGAAGGCTTCGAAGAGGCGCGGCAGCACCTCGGGCTCGATGCCGATGCCGGTGTCGCGCACCTCGACGAGGAGATCGCGCGCGTCCCCGGGACCGTCCGGCCGCGGCTCGGCGCGCGAGCGCACGGCCACCGTGCCCCCGGGAGGGGTGAACTTCACGGCGTTGCTCAGCAGGTTCCAGAACACCTGGGTGAGCCGCGGGGCGTCCGCCCACAGGCGGTGGTCCTCGGCCGCCAGCTCCACCTCCAGGACAAGGCCGCGCGCCGCGAGCTCCCGCTCGGTGGTGGCGAGGGCGTGCTCGAGCACCTGGCGGGCGTCGACCTCGCGGCGATGGAGCTCGAGCTTGCCGCTGGCGATGCGGGTGAGATCGAGCAGGTCGTCGATCAGCCGCGCCTCCAGCTCGACGTTGCGCCGGATGGTGGCGAGCTCCCGCGCGTGGCCGGCCAGGCCGGCATCCGTCTCGAGACGCGAGAGGATGGCGAGCACCGGGGTCAGCGGCGTGCGCAGCTCGTGGCTGAGGGTGGCCAGGAAGCGGTCCTTCGCCTGGTTGGCGGCCTGGGCCTCGCGGTGGGCCCGCTCGAGCTCCTCCTGGGCGCGCCGGCGGTCGCTGACGTCGATCACGCTGCCCACCACTCGCAGCGACCGCCCCTGGGCGTCGCGCATGATGAGCCCCTTGTCCCAGACGTGGACGTAGCTGCCGTCGCGGTGCAGGATGCGGTACTCGACGCTGAACGAGGCGCTGGCGCCGTGGACGGCGCCGTAGATCTGGACGTGCACGCGCGGCACGTCGTCCGGGTGGATCTGGCGCTTCCACCAGCCGAGCTCCCCGGCGATCTCCTCCGGCCAGTAGCCGAGCAGGGCGAGGAGCCCTTGAGAGCGCTCGACGGCGTCGGTCCGCGTCGACCAGTCGTAGATCATGCCGCTGACCGCCTCGGTGGCGAGGCGGAAGCGCTCCTCGCTGGCGCGCAGCGCCGCCTCGGTGCGCTTCATCTCGGTGATGTCGGCCGCCACCCCGCCCACCAGCAGCCGCCCGCGCTGGTCGCGGACCGGGAACTTGTAGACCAGGAACTGGCCGAGGCTGCCGTCCGGCCGCGGGGCCGTCTCCACCGCCTCCAGCGTGCCGCCCGTCTCGACCACGGCGCGGATGTTGTCGTAGAACTCCTGGGCGATGGCGGCGGGATAGAGGTCGAAGGCGGAGCGGCCGATCGCGTCCTCGGGACGGATGCCGAACATGCGGGTGTAGGGCTCGCTGAGGAAGACGATGCGCCCCTCCTCGTCGGTGATCCAGGAGGCGACGGGGCTGTGGCGCAGGAAGGTCTGGAAGCGCTCCTCGCTGCGGTCCAGGGCGTCGGCGGCCATCTGGGTCTCGGCGAGCAGGTCGCGCTCGCGCAGCACGGCCTCGCGGCGGGCGTAGGCGGCGCGCAGGCAGGCGGCGGCGCGGACCGCCAGGGCGCGGGGGGAGAAGGGCTCGACGAGGAAATCGTTCGCTCCCGCCTCCAGGCCGTTGAGGCAGAGGGCCTCGCCGCCGGCGCGGCCGAGCAGGAGGACGGGCAGGTCGCGGGTCCAGGGATCGGCGCGCAGCGCCCGCAGCAGATCGAGCCCGGGGTCTTTGGGTCCGGTCGGTCCGGTCTCCACCCAGGCCACCACCAGGTCGGGGCGGCGCTCGCGCAGGGCGGCCCGGGTGGGATCTCCCGCCGCGACCTCTTCGATCTCGCAGAGCTCCTCGAGCTCGCCGGCCAGCGCACCCGCGCCCGCTCCTACCCAGAGGAGCCGGCTCCGGAACGCGGGTTCTGGTTTACGGACCGGTGATGCGGACAACGGCGATGCCCCTAAGTGAAACCGAATACACCATATCAAATGGGGACCCCCGGAGGGGGCCAGGGTATGATGCGAGGGTACGAAACTTCCTTGAGGAGATTTCCAGGCATGCACCTCTTCCGCTCGCAACGGCTCCGGCTGGGGGCCCTGGCGCTGACGACGCTGACGCTGACGGCGCTGACGACGCTGACGCTGACGGCGCTGACGGCGCTGACGGCGCTGACGGCGCTGACGATCCCCGCCGCCGACGCCGCCGATGGCGCCTATCGCCTGCCGCCGCAGACCCTGGTGGACATCATCGACGCGCCGCCGACGCCGGGGGTGCTGGCCGATCCGCACGGCAAGTGGCTGATGATCCTCGACCGCCCCAGCCTGCCGCCGATCGCCGAGCTGGCCGAGCGGGAGCTGCGGCTGGGCGGGCTCCGCATCCGGCCGCGGAATCACGCGCCGAGCCGCGCCGGCTATCTCACCGGCCTGCGGCTGCTGCGCCTCGCGGACCTCTCCCATCTCTCGGAACAGCGGATCTCCGGCCTGCCGGAAGGGGCGCGGATCACCAGCTTCCAGCTCTCGCCGGACGGCTCCCGCTTCGCCTTTACCAACATCCGGCCGGACGGCGTCGAGCTGTGGGTGGCCGAGATCGCCACCGCCAAGGCCCGGCGGCTGGCCGGCGGCCTCAACCTGACCGCCTCGACCGAGCCGCGCTGGCTCGCCGACTCGCGGACGCTGGTCTGCACCCTGGTGGATCCCGACCTTGGCCCCGAGCCGCCGGCCTCGGACGTGCCGGCCGGGCCGGTCATCCGGGAGAGCACCGGTCACGCCGCCCCCGCCCGCACCTTCCAGGACCTCTTGAAGAGCGCCTACGACGAGTCGCTCTTCGAGCACTACCTGACCTCGCGGGTCGCCCGGGTCGGCCTGGACGGGAAAGTCACGCCGGTGGGCGCGCCGGGGATGGTGCTCGAACTCGCCCCCTCGCCGGACGGCCGCTACCTGCTCGTCCAGACGCTCCACCGGCCCTTCTCCTACCTGGTCCCCGCCGACCGCTTCCCGCGCAAGATCGAGGTCTGGGACCTCGACGGCAAGGTGGTGCGCACGGTCGCCGACCTGCCGCTCGAAGAGGAGGTCCCGATCGCCTTCGACGCCGTGGCGACCGGTCCGCGCGAGGTCTCCTGGCGCGAGGACGCGCCGGCCACGCTCGCCTGGGTGGAGGCCCTCGACGGCGGCGATCCCGGCCACCAGGCCGCCGAGCGCGACCGCGCCGTCCTGCTCGCCGCCCCCTTCCAGGGCGAGCCCGCGACCCTCGCCACCCTCGCCTACCGCTTCGCCGGCATCCAGTGGGGGAACGACGGACTGGCGCTGGTCCAGGAGGGATGGTGGAAGACCCGCAGGACGCGCACCTGGGTCGTTCAGCCCAGCGCCAAAACCGCCCCCAAGCTCCTCTTTGACCGCTCTTCGGAGGACCGCTACGCCGATCCCGGCGAGCCGCTGACCACCGTCGACGCCCGCGGCCGCACGGTGCTGCGGACGGCGGACGGCGGACGCACCCTCTTCCTGGCCGGCGCCGGCGCCTCCCCGGAGGGTGACCGGCCGTTCCTCGACGCCCTTGACCTCGCCAGCCGCAAGACCCGGCGGCTCTTCCGCTCCGCGGCGCCCTACTATCGAGCTCCCCATCGCCCTGCTGGACGCCGGCGGCCGGCAGCTCCTCCAGCGCCGGGAGGCGGTGGACCAGCCGCCGAACTACTACGTCCGCGATCTCTCCATCGGCGCTGGCGGCGGGCAACTCCGCCAGCTCACCCACTTCCCCCATCCGACGCCGCAGCTCGCCGGCATCCACAAGGAGCTGATCCGTTATCAGCGGGCGGACGGCGTGCAGCTCACCGCGACCCTGTTCACCCCGGCGGGCTGGAAGCCGGCGGACGGGCCGCTGCCGATGCTGATGTGGGCCTACCCGCAGGAGTTCAAGAGCGCCGACGCCGCCGGCCAGGTCAGCGATTCCCCCTACCGCTTCGCCCGGGCCGGCGCGGGCTCGCCGCTCGTCTGGCTGACCGAAGGGTACGCGCTGCTCGACAACCCCAGCATGCCGATCGTCGGCGAGGGGGCCCGGGAGCCGAACGACACCTACGTGCAGCAGCTCGTGGCCTCGGCGCAGGCGGCGGTCGACGAGGTGGTCCGCCGGGGCGTCGCGGACCGCCGGCGGATCGCCATCGGCGGCCACTCCTACGGCGCCTTCACCACCGCCAACCTGCTGGCCCACTCGGACCTCTTCGCCGCCGGCATCGCCGAGAGCGGCGCCTACAACCGCACGCTGACGCCGTTCGGCTTCCAGGCCGAGGAGCGCGACATCTGGCACGCGCCGGAGATCTACTCCCGGATGTCCCCCTTCATGTACGCCGACAAGGTCAAGCACCCGCTGCTGATGATCCACGGCCAGGCGGACAACAACTCCGGCACCGACCCGATCCAGAGCGAGCGCTTCTTCAACGCCCTGAAGGGAAACGGCGCCCCGGCCCGCCTGGTCTTCCTGCCGCTGGAGGCCCACGGCTACCGCGGCCGCGAGTCGGTGCTGCACGTGCTGGCGGAGAGCCACGACTGGCTGGAGAAGTACGTGAAGAACCGGCCGGCGGAGGCGCAGGAGGGTAAGGCCGCGGCGGCGAAGCCGTAGGTGTCTGGCGTCGGGCCCTGAACGAGAAAAGCCCGGCCCCTTCGGGGCCGGCCCTCACTCCCCCAACCCCCTCTCTCCCAGCCTCCCCCCCAACCGCCGGGAGAGAGGGGGCTAAAACAGCCCCGCTTCTTTTCTTTTTCAGACTAACCACTCCCTCTTCTCCCGGCGGCAGGGGGGGAGGCCGGGAGAAGAGGGTCGGGGTGATGAGGGCCTCCGCCCCCGCTTCACGAACCCATCCGCAGAGGCGCCGCCACCCCGGCTACCAGCCCCCGCACGAACTCCATCTCGTCCTCGTTCACCCCATGCCCCATCGCGGGGTAGATCCGCTCGGTGACCTCGGCGCCCATCCCCCGCAGCACCTCGGCGGTCTCGTCCACCCGCTTGAGGGGGATGTGCGGATCGCGGTCGCTGCAGCCGAGGAAGACGGGCGTGCCCGCCAACGAGCCGGGGTAATCCCGCGGGGTCCCCGGCGGGCCGATCAGGCCGCCGGAGAGCCCCACCACGGCGCCGTAGCGGCGGGCGTTGCGGGCGGCGAACTCCAGCGAGAGGCAGGCGCCCTGGGAGAAGCCGAGGAGGAGGGTCCGCTCGGGCGGAATCCCCGCCGCTTCGATCTCCGCCAGCGCCTCGCCGAGCCGGGCGAGCCCCGAGGAGAGACCGGGCTCGTTGCTCTCCATCGGCGCCAGGAAGCTCGCGGGATACCAGGAGCTCCCCCGCCGCCTGGGGCGCCACGTAGGCGAGCTCCGGGCGCCGCAGCTCGTGGAGCAGCCCCAGGATGTTCTCCGCCGTGGCGCCGCGGCCGTGCACCATCACCATGGCCCCTGCCGCCTCCCCCACCGGACGCCCGGCCCAGACCAGCGGCTGGGTCTGGTGCGGACCCCGGAGGCCGGTCATGCCGGTCAGCCCGGTCATGCCGCACCTCCGGCGACCTGATGCGCCTCGATCGGCGGCAGCTCGGCCTCGATCCGCGCCCGGCTCGCCTCCAGCCAGGGCGGCAGCTTGAGGGCGGTGCCCAGGCTCTCGACCGGCTCGTCGCGGGTGAAGCCCGGCGGATCGGTGGCGATCTCGAACAGGACGCCGCCCGGCTCGCGGAAGTAGATCGAGTGGAAGTACTCGCGGTCGAGCACCGGGGTCACATGGAGCCCCGACCCGGCGACCGCCTCCCGCCAGGCGAGCTGGTCCGCCTCGTCGGCCGCCCGGAAGGCCACGTGATGCACCGTGCCCGCCGAGACGTGGCCGCGCGCCGCCGCCGGGGAGGCGAGCACGTCCACCCGCGTCCCGCCGCCGCCGGAGCCGGCCTCGAAGCGCACGCGCTCCCCCTCCTCCCCCACCCGCCGGAAGCCCAGGGTGCCGGCGAGCACGCTCTCCGTCCCGCCGAGGTTCCACTCGGTCAGCGTCACGCCGTCGAAGCCGCGCACCGCGTGCTGTTCCGGCACCGGCCCTCCCACCCAGCCGGACCGCTGGTCGCCGCCCCGGGCCACCAGCTCCAGCCGCAGGCCGTCCGGATCGAGCAGCGTCAGCACCTCCTCCTCGAAGCGGCGCCGCGTGCCGTCGAAGGTCACCCCCAGGCGGGAGAGGCGCTCCGTCCAGTAGCCGAGCGACCCCTCGGGCACCGAGAAGGAGGTCACCGTGGCCTGCCCGGCGCCCTGCACGCCCCGGCGCGCCAGCGGCCAGGGGAAGAAGGTCAGGATGGTCCCCGGATGCCCCACCTCGTCGCCGTAGTAGAGATGGTAGGTGCCGGGATCGTCGAAGTTCACCGTCTTCTTGACCAGCCGCAGCCCCAGGACGCCCGTATAGAAGTCGACGTTCGCCTGCGGGTCGCCGGCCATGGCGGTGACGTGGTGGATGCCTGCGATGGGTTTGCGCATGAGGGGGTTCCCTTTCAGAAGCTCGGCTCAGGAAGCGGTCCGAAGACCGCCACCCCCAACAACGATCCGGTATTCCTGAAGGGAGCCGGGAGACCTTCAGGCGACGCCCAGGATCCACCCCTCCAGCCGCGCCCGGTCCTTCTCCTCCGGAGAGAGCGGCGGCGTGAAGTAGGGGCGCAGGAGGCCGAGCTGGTCGCGCTCGCGCAGCCAGGCGCAGATGGCGTAGGCGTCCTGCTCCGAGGCGTTGAGCCCCTCCTTGCGGTAGCGGTGGCGCAGCCGGGCGGGGCGCACCTCGGCGACGACGGAGCGGCCCTTCGGCACCTCGAAGCCGTCGAACGGCCAGAAGTGGGCGCGGTCGCCGGCGCGGCGCAGGTAGTCGAGCCAGGGGAGGCCGGCGTGGGTGGCCTTGGCGAGGCTGTCCTGGATGTCGAACTGGAAGACGCTCTTGGGGAAGGCGGTCCACTGGCCGGTGAGGCGGTGCTCGTCCGGATTGCCGGTACGGGGGTTGCCCGGCAGCAGGTCGCGGACGGCGGACTCGCGGGTGGGCCAGTTCTCCTCGAAGTCCTCGAGGAACGCGCTCCAGCTCTTCAGGTCGTTGCGGTCCATGTAGCTCTGGGGAAACGAGAAGGCGTGATCGATCCCCACGACGACCGGATCGCCGCTGGTGATCCGGCCGAGGAGCCACTCGGCGAGATCCTGCCGGCTCCACCGGCCGGACTTGTGCCCCTCGTTGAGCTCGCGGAAGATCTCGTGATCCTCCACCGTAGCGAAGACCTTGATCTCCCCGATGGCGCTGCCCGGATTCCTGCGGCCCGAGTAGCGCACCCCGATGTATTGCTGGAAGTCCGGCACGATGTCCCCCTCCGAAAGCCGATGGCGGAGGGGGATCGTATCAGCTTGGATGATAGGAGACGCCTTCAGGGCTCCCATACCGTGAGGGAAACCTCCAACGGAACGACCCAAAGTGCTAGCATTGACAGCACCTGAGTCTGGAAGGAGCCCTCGAATGGCACAGCTCACCGTCAGAAACATCGACAGCGACCTGGTCCAGCGGCTGAAGGTCCGGGCCGCCCGGCACAATCGATCTGCGGAAGCGGAGCATCGGGCCATTCTCGAAGTTGCCCTCCGGGCGGTTCCCGCTGATTTTTGGGAACGCGCGGGAGAAGCTCCGAACGGCCGTGAAGGGACGGAGCCATACGGACAGCCTCACGCTGCTGCGGCAGGATCGAGACCGCGATCATCGCCCATGAACACGGCCATCATCGACGCCAGCGTTGTCCTCAAGTGGGTCCTGGACGAAGAGAACAGCGACATCGCGGCTTCCCTGACGGACTGGGAGCTTGCAGCGCCCGACCTCCTGCTGGCGGAATGTGCGAACGTTCTCTGGACCAAGGTCCGCAAGAAAGAACTGACCCCTGAAGAGGTGATCGAGCGCGTTCAGTTACTCCAGAGCGCGCCCGTCGAGCTGGTGCCGCTCGAAGGCCTGATCAGGAAGGCGACCAGAATGGCATTGCAGCTCTCGCATCCTGTGTACGACTGCATCTATCTGGCCCTTGCCGCACACCGTGACCTGCCGCTGGTGACAGCCGATCGAGGGCTCGTCGACGCCGTACGGGGAAACCAAGGCGAAACGACTGGCCGCGTAATCTTCCTGAAAGAGCTTGGATGAGAATCTTCAGGGGGAGACGGACCAGCGAGCCACGTCGACGAGACCGCTTTCCAGAATGATCGTGAGATCCCGGTCCCGGACCAGGATGGCGGAGCCGGTCTCCTCCGCCAGGACCGCGATCAGACAGTCGATCGTGGACCGGATGGTCCATCCCCGTTCCCGGAGCCGCCGGTACAGCTCGGCAGCCCGGAAGTAGAGATCGATCCCGGACGGATCGAGGAAGGTCATCTCCCGGAACAGCTCGCCAAGTTGAGCGCGTCCCTTCTCCCGGCGAAGCCCCTGGAAGACCTCGGCGATGACGACACCACAGGTGCAGACCTCATGGTCGCTCGTCAGGAGATCGGCGACCGCTGCCCGCTCGGGGGAAGGATGGCCGTTCAGGAAGTCGACCCAAACCGACGTGTCGACCAGGATCTTCAAACCCGATGAGGGTCCCGGCTCCGGAGCTCATCGAGACTCCCCTCCCAGCGCATCTTTCCCTCGAACTTGAGGAGACCCTGGAGCTTCCGGCGCCGGGCATAGTCCCTGAGGGCTTCGTTGATGACGTCGGTCTTGGTCTTGCCAGGAGCCGCGCCCATGGCCGCCGTCAATGCCTGATCATCGAGGTTGAGCGTGGTTCTCATGTGCAGATGATAGACGCGATCCATCTGCATGACAATCCACTCCTTACGGCCCTTCCAACCATCCCGCGAAGCCGCCCGACTCGAAGCCGTCCGAGAAGATCATCGGCCCCAAGCCACCACCCGTTTTGGTGGTATCGCAGGCTCCGGCGGCGCCGTACTCGACCGCGCCGAGGTCGGGAGCGGCGTCGCGCGAGTGGCCGCAGAAGTCGTCCGTGACCTGCGGCAGGGCCTGCCCCTGGTTGACGATCGAGCCGCCGTTGAGCAGCGCGAAGTTGGCTCCCGCGGGGTTCAGGAACCAGGCGGTCCACTGCAATGAGGTGACCCCGGCGAGGTTCGCGCCCTGGGTGCTGGTGCCGCCGTCGCGGTTGCGGATCGCCCCCGACAGCAGGTTGTTGCGCAGGTCGACCGTGCTGGCGGTGAAGCGCACGTCGATGCCGGTGGTGTTGTAGAGGGTGTTGTTGTAGATCTTTGCGTTCTGCGCCTTGTTGAGATACATCCCCACGTCCGCCGGGCAGTTGACGATCACGTTGTTGCGCATGATGCCGTTCTGGTGCTCCGGCGTACAGGTGCCCCCCTCGCAGATCGACTCCGGGGCCGAGCCGCCGCCGCCGAAGGAGAGTCCGAGACGGATCTGCCCGGTGGTGTCGCGCTCGCAGATCACCAGGTTCTTCTCGAAGATCCCGTCGCGCGAGTTCCCCTTGAGGAAGGCGGCATAGCTGACCTGATCCCCCTGCGCCCTGCCGTGGTCGTGGATGAAGTTGCCGCGGATCATCCAGCGGTCGCCGCCCACCACGTCGATCGGCGACACCGGGTTCCCGGTCTGCCGCGGCACCGAGTCGAACATCTCGTTACCCTCGATCAGCACGTCGGTGGCGAAGACGTAGGGGCTCCCCTCGCCGTTCCCCTTGATCATGGCGTTGAAGTCGTGCAGCCGGGAGTTGCGGATGCGGGTGAAGCTCGCCCCCCCCACCACGTGGAAGGCGTGCTCGCAGTCGCTGTGCGACGGGCAGACGCCCTGGATGTCCAGGTTCTCGAAGTCCCAGTAGGGCGCCGAGACCTTGATCAGCTCGACCGTGTTGGAGCGCAGCTTGGCCGCGCCGAGGACCGGCGACTGCACCACGATGGGCTGCGCGGCGGTGCCGGGGACGTCGCAGTAGAGGGTCTGGTCGAGATCGTAGGTTCCAGGCGCCAGGGTGATGACGTCCCCCGGCTTGGCGGCGTTGACGGCGGCGAGCAACTGGGTGACGGTAGAGACCGGCACGGCGGCGGCGCCCGCGGAGCTCGCGGAGAAGGCCGCCAGGAAACCCACCCACCCGAGCACGAGAACGCAAACCTTACGGCAAAGAGGCATGGGCAAGCCCTCCTGAATCCTGAGACAGCGCGCTGCCTCCCGTTGATGATGGGCTTATTGTAAGAGATCTATGGGAAAAGGCAAGGGAGGAGTAAAACCGGGCGAGGGCGCGGCACGCCGCGCCCTCAGCGCCGTCGGCGGTCGCTGCTTGTACACCTATAGGCTACATGCCTCGATTACGCTATTCTTGAGTAGAATAAGTTTCTGGGGCTTCAATCCCAGAATAGCGAAAAGGGGAAAACGATGAAGAAAATCAAGAAAGTGCAGCTCTGCAAGGAGACGCTTCTTCGATTGGATCAGCGGGAGCTGGCCGCGGTTGCGGGGCAGTATCCCCCGACTGGTGGCTCTGGAACAGCCTGCTCGCAGGGTCAGGCCTGCAATTCGCTCACCTGTGTCTCCTGCGACTGCTAAGCGCTTCGGCAGAAGAGGAACTGACTCGGGCGTTCCGGAAAGGCTGGGACGCCCGTTTGCTTTATCGTGGCAGAATCGGTCTACTCTTCGCCGTTTCGATCATAATTGACGATGTTCTCCCATTCGGAGGCGTCCGAGCGGGCGACCACGGCCACCACCGGCTCGGTGTCGCTGGCGTTGAAGACCTCGTGCGGCACTCCGGGCTCGATGAAGATGAAGTCTCCGGCCACGTTCTCCACCACCTTCTTCAGGCCCGGGCCGTACTCGTGGCGGACGCGCCCCTCGAGGATGTAGAGCATCACCTCGAAGTCGACGTGGATGTGGGCATAGGCGACGCCCCCCGGCGGGATGGTGGCGACGTTCATCGACAGCTTCTTCGCGTTGACGTTCTTGGCCGAGAGCCCGGCCTTGTACTGGATGTTGTTCCAGCCGCGGCAGGTGCCGCTCCCCCGGATCACGGAAATGCCGTCGTTGCCTTCGACGACCTGCTTCAGGTCCACGGTCTCGGACATGGGTTTGCCTCCTCGACCGGGATTGTAGACGAGGGGCGGGGAAATGAGCCCCGCCCCTGGACCGAGAAAAGCTATGGGAAAAGTTACGCGGCCTTTCTCATCCCCTTCTGCGCGGCGATCCAGTTGTTGATCCGCTCCTCGAGGACGTCGAGCGGCAGGGCGCCGGCGCCGAGGACCTCGTCGTGGAACTTGCGGATGTCGAACCTGGCGCCGAGCTCCTTCTTCGAGCGCTCGCGCAGCTCGAGGATCTTGAGCTGGCCGATCTTGTAGGCGAGCGCCTGCCCCGGCCAGACGATGTAGCGGTCGGTCTCGCTCTGCACCTCCACCTCGTCGACGCCCGAATGGTCGTGGAAGAACTGCACCACCTGCTCGCGGGTCCAGTGCTTGTAGTGGAAGCCGGTGTCCACCACCAGGCGGATGGCGCGCAGCATCTCGTCCTGCAGGCGGCCGTAGTCGCTGTAGGGGTCCTGGTAGAAGCCGACCTCCTTGCCCAGGCGCTCCGAGTAGAGGGCCCAGCCCTCGACGAACCCGGTGTACCCGCCCTGCTGGCGGAACGGCGGCAGCGTCGGCAGCTCCTGGGCGATCGAGAGCTGCATGTGATGGCCGGGGACCCCCTCGTGGTAGGCGGTCGACTCGCAGGTGATGATCTTGCGTTGCTCCGGATCACTGGTGTTCACCTGCACGCGGCCGGGGCGCGAGCCGTCCGGCGCGCCGGTCTGGTACTCGGCGCTGGAGGCCTCCTTCTCGCGGAACGCCTCGGTCGGCACCACCTCGATCCGCGCCTTGGGCAGGCGGCCGAAGAGCTGCGGCAGCTTGGCGTACATCTGGTCGATGTAGTGCTTGTAGAGATCGAGGATCTGCTGGCGCGAATGGGCGCGCAGCTTGGGGTCCTTGTCGATGCCGGCGTACAGGCTCTTGAGATCGCTGTAGCCGAGCTTCCTGCCGACCTGCAGCATCTCGCCTTCGATCCGCGCCACCTCGCTCAAGCCGAGCTGGTGGATCTGCTCGGGGGTGAGGTTGGAGGTCGTCGACGCCTTGACCGCGAAGGCGTAGCGGGCCTCGCCGTCGGGCAGCGACCACATGCCGGGCTCGGCGCGCCCCTTGGGGGCGTACTCCTCTTTCACGAACCGGGAGAGCCTGGCGTAGGCCGGCAGGATCGAGCCCTGGATCGCGGCGAGCATCTGCTCGCGGATCCGCTTCTGCTCGGCCGCCGGGATCTCCTTGGGGAACTGGGCGAGCGGCTGGGCGAAGGGGGATTTCTCGGCCGGCGTCGAGGCGATCCCCGCCGTCTGCACCACCACCTTCTCGAGCAGGAACTTCGGCGGCATCACCCCCTCCGCCATCCCTTCCCGCATGAGGTCCATCGTCTGGTCGAAGACCTTCGGCATCAACTTGTACCGGGTGATCAGGTCGTCGTAGTCCTTGACGGTGGTGAACGAGAGCATCGAGGGGAACTGGGCCGCCTGCAGATGGATGCCGGAGATCTGGTTGATCGGCATCAGCCAGCCCTTGAACCTCGCCCCTTCAAGCCCCTCCTTGAGGCCGCGCACCATCAGCTCCTGGTTGAGCTTCTCCTGCTCGGGAAAGCCGGTGGTGTCGATCGCCTGGAAGCGCTGGAGGAACTCGCGGCTCTTCGCCAGGTCGGCGTCGATGGCGGCCTGGGAGGCGTCGGAGAGCTTGTCGTTCCAGCGCTTGTCTCCCAGGATGGAGGCGAACTCAGGGGTATTGGAGAGGGTGTACTCCCAGTGCTCGGCGAGCAGCTTGTCGAGGGCGGCGCGGCGGGCCTGGAGGTCGGACGGCCCGGCGGCGGCCCAGGAGGAGGAACAGGTGCAGGAGCAGGCCAGCAGCAGGCCGGCCAGCAGGAACTTCAAACGCATGGGGGATTCTCCTTTCATCGCCCCCTCTATACGGACGAAGGCCGCTCCAGGTTACGGAGCCGGGCGATTTTCGCTACCATCCCGGCCATGATCGCCCATCCCGCCCTCGCCTGGATCGCCGTCTCCCTCGCCGTCTCCTTCTCCGCCGTGCCGCTCGCCACCGCGCAATCCGCGCCCGCCTCCGGGGAGCCGGGCCTCGACGCGGCCACCGCCGGGCGCTTCGCCGACCTGGCTCTCGCCTGCGTCCACAAGGAGTATCCGAACAAGATCTCCCACACGCTCAACGGCGACGCCGACGTGAAGCCGCCGCGCCGGCTCACCCCGGCCTTCTACGGCTGCTACGACTGGCACTCGGCCGTGCATGGCCACTGGCTGCTGGCGCGCCTGGCGCGGCGGTTCCCCGACGCGCCGTTCGCCGCCAGGGCCCGGGCGGCGCTGGAGCGGAGCCTGACGCCGGCGAACCTGGCGGTGGAGGTCAAATACCTGGAGGGCGAGGGGCGGGCGACCTTCGAGCGCCCCTACGGCCTCGCCTGGCTGCTCCAGCTCTCGACCGAGCTGCGCGAGTGGGACGATCCGCAGGCCCGGCGCTGGGCCGCGGCGCTCGACCCCCTGGTCAAGGCGGCGGTGGGAAGGCTGCGGACCTGGCTGCCCAAGCTCTCCTACCCCATCCGCACCGGCGAGCACAACCAGACCGCCTTCTCGCTCGGCCTGATCGTCGACTGGGCGCGCGCGGCGGGCGATCCCGAAACGCGGAGCTTCTTCGAAACGCGGGCCCGCGAGCTCTACTTCAAGGACCGGGCGTGCCCGCTGGAGTTCGAGCCCTCGGGCGAGGACTTCCTCTCCCCCTGCCTCGGCGAGGCCGACCTGATGCGCCGCCTGCTGCCGCCGGACCACTACGCAACCTGGCTCTCCTCCTTCCTCCCCCAGGCGCGCGGCGCGGACTGGATCACCCCCGCGGTGGTGACCGATCCGAGCGACGGCAAGCTCGCCCACCTGGACGGCCTGAACCTCTCCCGCGCCTGGATGCTCGAAGGGATCGCCGCCGGCCTGCCCCCGGGCGACGAGCGCGTCGCTTCCCTGCGCGCCGCCGCCGCGGCCCACCGCGAATCCGGCCTCGCCGCGGTGACCGGCAAGCACTACGAAGGGGGACACTGGCTGGGGAGCTTCGCCACCTACCTGATGACGGGACGGGGGCTGCCGCGCTGAAGATCCTCCAGGCCGCCACGGCGTTCCTGGAGTTGCGGCTGGACGCGCCGGTCAGTTGAACGCGGCGCCGGATTCGGAGCCCTTGCGCTGGCCCACGAAGGACTCGAGGAAAGCGCGGTCGCCGGAGCTGATCCGCAGGAACTCCACGCCGACCTGGTGCTCCGTCGGGCTCTTGCGGATCTCGTAGACCACGCGGCCGTCGGTCTTCAACACCCGGCCCTGCACCGCGATCGAGAGCTCCATCAGCGAGCCGAAGCCGAGCGACTCCTCGCTGACGAACATGCACCCACCGGCGCCGATGCACCGGGTGCGGGCGAACTCCTCGAACGGTTTCCCTCCGAGCAGGCGCACCATGACGGCGTGCTCGGCCGGGACGCGAGGGAAACGCCGGATCTTGGGACGGGATTGCATGCGGCGGGGCCTCCTTCCAACGTCTGAACTTTACTCTAGCGGGAAAATAGACGGAGATCAATGTTTCGCCGGCGCCGGGCGGCGAAGGCGCTGCTTCAGACGCACCAGGACTCCCCGCAGCCCCCAGGCGCGGGTTCCCTCCATGAAGGCGACGCGCTCCCGCCAGGCTTGCAGCTCTCGCCGCAGGGCCGCCCCTTCCTGTTGCAGCGCCGCCGATTCCCGCCGCAGGGCCCCCAGATCCTCGCTGCGCAGGGCCGCCTCTGCGCTTCGCGCCGCCTCCTCCTCGCCCCGGGCCGCCGCGCTTTCGCGCAGCGCCGAGGACTCCTCGCGCAGCGTCTCCAGCTCGCGCGCCGATCGGATCTCCTCCACGGTGGGGGGAGCCTTGCCCGGGCCGGCCGCGATCGAGGCCGCCAGTAGATCCACCTCGCTCTGCAGGCGGTCGCGCGAGGCGCGCAGGGCGATCGCGTCGCGCGAGATCTCGAGCAGGTGGGACTGGCCGGCGATCAGGACCCCCTCGAGGCGCTCCACGTAGAGCTCCCGGTGCTTGCGGTAGACGTGCTCGCGCACGGAGCGGCGCAGCCCCTCCCGCTCGGCCACGGCCAGCATCGAATTGGGGCGCACGCGGTACTCGAAGCCCGGCTCGTCCAGCCGGAGGAAGCGCCAGCCCCGCTCGGCCGCCGAGATCCAGAACTCCCAGTCCTCCCAGACCAGAGCCCCGGCGTCGTAGCCGCCGCCGGCCTCCCAGACCTCCCGCCGGTAGACGGCGCAGGCGTCGATGAAGTTGGCCCACAGCAGCGTGTCGAGGTCGAAATCCCGCACCCGCAGCCGGCCGGAGCGGGCGCCGAAGTCGATCCGGTCGCCGTAGACCACCCCCACCTCCGGATCGGCGTCGAGGGCGCGGATGGCCGACGCCAGGAAGCCGGGCACCAGCCGGTTGTCGGCGTCCAGCGGCAGGATGTAGCGCCCGCGCGCCTCCCGGATGCCGCGGTTGCGCGCCGCGGCGAGGCCGGCGTTGGGCTGGTGAAGGATCGGATACCCCCCCTGGCGCAGGATCTCGAGCACCTCGAGGGTGCGCGGCTGGGTGGAGCCATCGTCGACCACCAGCAGCTCGCAGCGCTCCGGAGCGTTGCGCTCGAAGCTGGCGATGGCGTCGACCAGGAGCTGGCCGTAGTCGTAGCAGGGGATGACCACCGAGAGGTCGACCGGCCCGGCGGGCCGCAGGCGCTCGCCCCGCAACGGGGAGGCGTTCCAGAGCCCGGCCGCCGGGAGGTCCGCCGCGGCGTCGAGCTCGGCGAGCAGCCGCCCGCACTCCGGCGAGGTCGCCACGGTCAGCGGGATCAGCGGGTCTCCGGGATCGAACGAGACGAAGAGGTCGCGCTGCCAGACGCTGTCGAGAGGGGCATCGCCGACCTCGAGCCCGAGCTTGCCGCCCAGCAGCTCCACGAACCGGCCGGAATCGCGCGGCAGGGCGTTGGCGCTCACCAGCAGGGAGCGGTCCGGGTGACGGCGGTGAAAGTCGAGCAACTGGCGGTTGTAGAAGGCCCAGATGCGGAACGCGTACTCGGGGTTGTCCAGGAACTCGCCGCCCCCCATGCGCTGGATGGAGTCGGCCACCTCCCAGGGGAAGCGGTAGAGCAGCACGTAGAGGGCGTTCCCCTGGAGGATCTCGTCCCAGAAGTCGAGCAGCACGGTCGTCCGCGGGTCTTTCCATCCCCAGAGGCCGGGCCCGCCGGCGCGGGCGGCCACCAGGGCCCGGGCGGCCTCCGCGTGGGCGGCGAAGCGGCCGCGGTCCAGGCGCTCGCTCTCCGTCCATCCCCAGTCGCGATGCCCGCCGTCCGCCGCCGGGGTGGCCTCCTCCAGCATCCGCCACTGCAGCTCGACGAAGTCCGCGTCCTCGAAATAGCCGCGCGGGTTCAGACGGTCGGAGGCGAGGAGCCGGTCTCCCAGGTGGACGCCGAGGGCGCCGAGAAAGGAGGCGACCAGAGACGTGCCCGAGCGATGCATGCCGGTGATGACGACCGGGCGGGACGGGAGATTCGGCGCGGACATGGCGAGTAGTGGGAGGATACCCGAGGTCGCCCGTCAAGGAGCGTTGTAAAAAAGAAAAACTCTGTCGGAGGGCTCGAGAGCGGAGGCCGGAGAAAGGCGGCCGGAGGGGAAGGAGGGGCCTGAAAACGTCTAGCGGGGGCCTGGACCCGAGTCCAAAACCCCCGCCGTCGGGATCGCTGACCTGAAGATCCGGCTTAGCGCACGGCGCCGCGGCGGAACAGGTTGACGATGGCGAGCAGGATGACCGAGCCCAGCAGCGAGACCAGCAGAGCCGGCAGGCTGAAGTCGCCCGAGGTGATGTTGCCCGTCCCGAACAGCGGAGCGAGCAGGAAGCCGGCGAGCAGAGCGCCGACGATGCCGACGATGACGTTGAGCAGGACGCCCTGCTGCGCGTTGGTGCGCATCACGATGCTGGCGATCCACCCGATGAGGCCACCGACGATCAGAATGAGAATGAGGTTAATCATGACGATCCTCCTTAGGTTAGTTGAGTTCCTTGTCTCTCCCGCTTCGAGTAGATAGCAACTGCCGTGCCATCCAGGCCGCGCCCGGCATAGAATGCCGCGATGACCCGCCGCCTGCTCTACCTCGCCGTCCCGCTGCTGCGCACGCTGCTCTACCTGGCGGCCTTCGTTCTCTTCCAGGGGATGGTGACCGTCTTCCTGGCCGCTCTCCCCCACCTGGCGGGCGGCCCCTTCTTCCAGCCGGGAGGGTTCGGGGCGTCGGAGGAGTTCGCCCTGGTGGCCTTCGCGCTGGCCATCCCGCCGGTGATCCTGATGACCTGGCTGTTCGTCCGCTTCATCGACCGGCGGACGCTCGCGAGCCTCGGCGCCCGCTGGCCCAAGGGGGGGCGGAGCGCCGCGCTGCGCCAGCTCGCCACGGCGTCACTGGGAGCCGTGGCGGTGCTCGGGGTGTGGACGGCGGTGATCCTGGCCCTGCCGGACGCCCTGGCGGCCATCCGCGTCGGCGGGATCAGCCCGGAGTACGCGCACGGACCCGCCTGGTGGCCCCTGCCGCCGGCGCTGCTGCTCTTCCTCCTGCTGCTCGGCTTCGTGCTGCAGGGGGGGCTGGAGGAGTGGGTCATGCGCGGCTACATCTACCGGACGATGCGGGAGCGCTGGCCCCCATGGCTCGCGGCGCTCGTCTCTTCGGCGCTCTTCTCGCTGCTGCACGTCTGGAATCCCAACGTCTCACTGGTGGCGCTGCTCAACATCGTGCTCGCCGGCATGGTGCTGGCCGCCCTGGTCGAGCGCACCGGCAGCCTGTGGAGCGCCACCCTCGCCCACGGCGTGTGGAACTTCGCCGTCGCCTGCCTGCTCTCCGTCCCGTTGAGCGGCGTCCCGCTGTTCCATCTCCTGAGGGTCTCGATCCCCGGCGACCCGCGAGTGACCGGCGGCGGCTTCGGACCGGAGGGGAGCGTGGCGCTGACCGCGATCGGCCTGCTGCTGACGGCATTCCTCTGGCGGGGGATGTGGAACCGGCCCGCCGACCGCCCCTGGACGACGGTCCCGATGCCCGCTCCGTCAGCTCCAGAGGACGCTCCACGGGCGATTTCCACCTGAACCGTCCCTTCCGGGAGACGCTTCCCGGCCGGTGTCCCCAGGAAGGATCAATGGCGTAGCCTTTGCAGAAAAGCCTTTGAACTTCTTCAAGCTTCTCCCGGGGGAGGGATCAGGATCATGAAGCTTCTCTTGCTCTCGAGCGCCCTGCTGCTGGCCGCCTCCGCCCCGCTCGCCGTGGCGCAGCCCAAGCCACCCGCCCCGCCGAGCTTCGGCGAGGTGATGGAGGTCCACGTGGTCAACGTCGACGTCTACGTGACCGACAAGAACGGCCGCCGGGTGACCGGCCTGAAGCGGGACGACTTCACCGTCTCGGAGGACGGCAAGGCGGTCCAGCTCAGCAACTTCGCGGCGGTCGAGCGCAAGTCCGCCGTTGCGGCGGCTCCGCGGTCCTCCTCTCCCCGCCCCCCGGTGACCGGCGGCAAGGCGGCGCCTCCCGAGGAGAACGCTCCGGCGGCCGATCCGGAGAACGCCCTCTCCCTGGTGGTGTTCGTCGACAACCTCCACATCCGGCCCCAGAACCGCACCCGGGCCGTGGAGCAGATCCGCAAGTTCATGGGCCTGAACGTCCGGCCGGGCGACCGCGTCCTGCTGGCGACCCACGACACCGGCCTGACGGTGCGCCGCTCTTTCACCAACGATGCGGCAAGCGTCGACGCCACCCTGCGGGAGATCGAGCGCCTGCCCACCTATGGACAGCAGGAGGACGCGTCGCGGCAGGTTGCCTACCGGACGATGCTCGAGATCAACTCCATGTCTCCCTGCGGCCTGACGATGATCAAGCCGGTCGAAGGCTATGCCGAGCAGGTCCGCGCCGACGCCCTGCGCACGGTCAAGGCGCTCACGGTGATGATCAATTCGCTCTCGGGAGTTCCCGGACGCAAGGCCCTGCTCTTCGTCAGCGACGGCATCTCGATCACTCCCGGCGAGGAGCTGTTCGAAGCCGCCCGTCAGGTCTGCAGCGGCGCCCCCGCCGCCGGGATCAGCACCGCCGATGACTCCCGGACGGCGGGAATCGGAGCGCCGAAGGGATCGGGAAACGGCGGCGACGGCACGGGCAGGTACCAGGACAACCAGGCCGCTCTCGACGCCCAGAAGTACAGCGTCGCCAAGCAGTTCGAGAGCCTCGCGGCGCACGCCAGCGCCAACCGGGTGACCTTCTACACGCTCCAGGCGAGCGGGTTGGAGACGTCGACCGTCCCGGCGGACGTCGAGGGGAGCCGGCAGGAGCGGTTGATCGAGACCGGCATGATCCAGCAGATCCAGACCTCCAACCTCAAGGGCTCGCTCACCGCCCTGGCCGTCGACACCGGCGGGCGGGCGATGCTCGATGCCAACGACTTCCTCCCCGAGCTGGCCCGCATGCAGGAGGACTTCGACACCTACTACTCCCTGGGCTTCACCCCCGCCCACCTGGGCGACGGGCGGGACCACCGGGTCGAGGTGAAGGTGAAGCGGCCGGGCCTGCGGGTACGCTACCTCCAGAGCTACCGCGACAAGCCGGCGATGGAGAAGGTGGCGGACCGCACGCTCGCGGCGCTCCTCCACGGCATCGAGGACAACCCGCTCGGCGTCGAGATCGAGATCGGGGACTCCCCGCCGGCCGACGCCGGACAGTACGCCGTGCCCGTCCGCCTCAAGATCCCCCTCTTCAAGCTGGCCATCCTCAGCCAGCGGGACGGCGGCTATTACGGCAAGCTCCGCGTCCTGGTCGCCACCCGCGACGAGGTGGGGGGCACTTCGGCGGTGCGCCGGGTGGAGGTGCCGCTCGAGATCCCCCGCAAGGAGGTGCTGAACGCCATGGGCCAGTACTACGTCTATACGCTGACGCTCAAGATGAAGCCCGGCGCCCAGCACGTCGCCGTCGCCGTGCGCGACGACATCGCCGCGGTCACCAGCTACCTGAGCCGGCCGGTGACGGTGGGCGCGACCGCGGCGGTCTCGAAGTGACGAAAGACTAAAACGGTGGCAGGATCGAGGACATGAAGCTGCTTTCCGTCGCCGGTCTCCTGCTGCTGACCGCCGGCACCCCGGCGCTCGCCGCCCCGCCGCCCTCCCCGGCCGCCTCTCCTCCCAACCCGCCGAGCTTCGGCGAGGTGCTGGAGGTCAACGTCGTCAACGTCGACGTCACCGCCACCGGCAAGGACGGCCGCCGGGTGACCGGCCTGAAGAAGGAGGACTTCGAGCTGCTGGAAGACGGCAAGCCGGTGGCGATCTCCAACTTCGAGGCGGCCCTCCCCGGCACCCTCTCGGCCGGCGGCTCCCCGGCCGGCGCCGCTGCCACCGGTCCGCCGGGTGGTCCGAACGCCGGTCCGGCCGGAGGGGGGCCGCCGGACGAGGCGCTGAACCTGGTGATCTTCTTCGACAACCTCGACCTCCGGCCCGCCCACCGCACGCGGGTGGTGCGGCAGATCCGGGAGTTCCTGGCCCGCCAGCTCGCGCCGGGCGACCGGGTGATGCTGGCCACCTACGACCTGGGCCTGCACGTCCGCTTCGGGTTCACCAGCGATCCGGCGACGATCGCCAAGGGCCTGCGGGAGGCGGAGGGCCTCGCCACCCATGGCGACGAGAGCGACCGCGACCGCCGGCAGGCCCTCGATGCGATGATGTCGATCCAGCAGATCTCCCTGGCTGATCCCACCGATCCGATCCCCTGCCCGCTGAACATCGTCACGCCGGCGCGGGCCTACGCCTCCACCCGGCGCCAGGACGTCGTGCAGACGCTCAACAGCCTGACCGTGCTGGTCAACTCGCTCTCCGGCTTGCCCGGGCGCAAGGCGGTGCTCCACGTCAGCGACGGCCTGCCGCTCCTTCCGGGCGAGGAGCTGTTCCAGTTTCTGGTCGAGCTCTGCGGCGGCAACGGGACCGCTGGGATCGGCACTCCTCAGCTGGTCACGCCCGGCCGCAAGAAAGAGATCAACGATAGAGATGATCCGGACAATCTGCGGACCTTCGACGCGGCCTCGCTCGACGCGAGGTCTTACCAGGCGGCCTCCCAGGCCATGCTGGATGCCCAGCACTACAGCATCGCCAAGAACCTGCAGACGCTGGCCAGCCATGCCAATGCCCACCGGGTGACCCTCTACACCCTGCAGGCCGCCGGGCTGCAGGCGCCCGATGCCGCCGACGCGAGCTTCGCGCCGAACGAGCGGCTGTACCAGTTCCAGTCCATCTCCACCATCGACCGCTCGAATCAACGGGATTCGCTGCAGATGCTGGCCGACGACACCGGCGGGCGGGCGATCCTGGACGCCAACGACCTCCTGCCCGACCTCGCCCGCATGCGGGAGGACCTCTCCAGCTCCTACTCGCTCGGCTTCACGCCGCAGGGGCACAGCGGCGACGGCCGCGAGCACCGGCTCGAGATCCGCATCAAGCGGCCCGGGATCCGCCTGCGCTACCGCCAGAGCTACCGCGACAAGCCGGCCCTGGAGAAGGCGGTGGACCGCACGCTCGCCGCCCTCTTCTACGGCATCGAGGACAACCCGCTGCGGGTTGTGATGGAGATCGGCGAGCCGGCGCCGGCCGAGGGGAGCTCCGGCGGAGGACAGTACGCGGTGCCGGTCCACCTCAAGATCCCCCTGTTCAAGCTGGCCATCGTGAACCGGCAGGACACCTACGAGGGGAAGCTGCGCATCCTGGTGGCGGTGCGCGACGACACCGGCGCCACCTCCGCCGTGCGCCAGGTCGAGGTGCCGCTCCACATCTCCCGCAAGGAGGTGCTCAACGCCATGGGCCAGTACTACCTCTACACGCTGACGCTCACGCTGAAGCCCGGCGAGCAGCACATCGCGGTGGCCGTGCGCGACGACTTCGCCGCCGCCACCAGCTACCTGAGCCGGCCGGTGACCGTCGCCGCCAAGGTGGCGGGAGCGAAATGACCCGATAAAAACCGGATAAAATAAATGCGACATGCGGGAACCCGTCAAGGAATCGAGCCCGGATCCGGGCTCGATGTCCCGCCTCGCGGGCCGGGCGGCGAGCCCCTGGGAGCGGGGGCTGCTCGCGATCCTGCTCGTCTGGGCCTTCGGATTGCGGTTGTGGTTCGCGCGCACCGGGTTGAACTCCAACCGCTTCGTGGACGAGGTCTACATCCTGGAGAATGTCGGCGGCTTCCTGAAGGATCACTCGCTACGCCCGCTTCAGCTCTACTACCCCGCCCTCGGCAACCTGATCCATAGCCTGTGGCTGGGCGCGGCGGACGCGATCGCCCGCTGGACGGGCCGCGGCGGCGAAACGATCTTCCGCGACGATCAGTTCACGCCGGCCGCCTACCTGCTCTCTCGCGGCCTCCAGTCCGGCGTCGGCATGCTGACGATCTACTGGACCTATCGCATCGGCCGCCGGCTGCTGTCGCCACGCATGGGCCTGCTGGCCGCGCTGGCCCTGGCGGCCGTGCCGCTGCACGTACGCCTCTCGGCCATGATCAAGCCGGACATCCTGCTGCTGCTGGGACTGCTGATCGCCGCCGAGGCGACCGCCGTGGCCCTGACTTCCGGAAGGTTGCGCGACTTTGCCGGCGCCGGCGCCGCCGTGGGGCTGGCGACCTCGGGCAAGTACAACGGCGTCGCCGCCGCCCTGCCGCTCGCCCTGCTCGCCCTGCCCGGAGCGCGCCGCCAGCCGGCGGTCGTCGCCCGGATGGCGGCGGCGGCCGGCGCCGCGCTGCTGGCTTTCGTGTTGATCGACCCCTTTTTCTTTCCGATGCTGGGAGAGTTCAAACAAGAGTTCTCCCACACCCTCTCGTACTACCAGACGATGTCCGGCGCCAGCGGGTACGCCCCCTCGCACCTCGGCGTGTTCCTGGCGACCGCGCCCATGGTGCTCGATCCCGGCTTGCACGGCCTGTTCACCGGCCTGCTGGGCTTCGCCGGCCTGCTCTGCACCGCCGTCTGGGCCTGGCGGCGCCGCGGCGGCCGGGACAGCCTTCTGGCGCTCCTGGCGCTATTCCCGCTCACCTACATGATCCTTTACGCGGCCACCACCGTCTGGGTCAAGAAAAACAACTATCTGCCGGTCTGCCCCTTCATCGCGCTCGGCGCCGCCGCCCTGGTCTGTGAAGCCGGGCGGCGCCTGCACGGCAAGGCGGCGCGGGTCTTCACGGTCGCGGTCGCCGCCTGGTGCCTCGCCCTGATCTGGAGGCCGATGGCCTACGCCTACGACCAGACGGTGGCGACCACGCTCGACCGCGCCGAGGAAGCGCTCAGCGAGCGGCTCGCCCCTCTCGCCGGCTCGCGGGTGCTGTACCAGATCGGCGCCCTGGACCGTCTGGTGTGGGTCGGGGAGAGCACGGACCGTGCCGTGGTGCAGGATTTCGACCGCATCGGGCTGGCTCCCGTCCGCGGCCTCGATCTGGCGGACGCCGAGATCTACACGTCCGCGGCCCTGGCGCGCCCGGCGGCGGCCGGGCGGGTGGCGGCCGCCCGGCGCTCCCGCCAGATCGCACAGATCGTGCGGATCGAGCCATGGCTCTTCCGGGCCCAGGGGGAGCCGCTGACCCTGCTCGTCCACCCCTGGACGGCCGCCGGCGATCCCGTCGAGCTGGCGGTGCAGCCCCCCGCTCCAGGGGGCACCGGAGACACCTGGACGGCCCGCATCCCCGCCGGCCCACGCTTCCCGGCGCTCGCCTCCTTCGAGGTGATCGTCCCGTCCCGGACAGACCCGCCGGAGGAGCTCATGGCCGACGGCAAGCGGCTGCCGCTGCTCCCCGCCGGACGCCACGGACGGCGCTGCCTCACCGAGCGCGTGCTCCTCGACCGCGCGCCGGCGGAGCTGGCCCTCCCGGGCCTGCCGGCCGCGGGGCAAAGGCCTCCACGGCTGCGCCTGCTGCTGTGGAAGGATCGTTGAAGGTCGAAGTCAGACCGTCGTCAGGACGATCTTGCCGAAGGCGCCGCCCCGCTCGAGCGCCCGGTAGGCCTCGCCGGCGCGCTCCAGCGAGAAGATGCGGTCGACCACCGGGCGGAGGCGGCCGTCGCGCAGACGCGGCAGGGCGAAGGCGGTGAAGTCGGCCGTCAGCCGCGCCTTCTCCTCGCGTGGCCGGGCCCGCAGCACGGAGCCGATCAACCGCAGCCGCCGGCGCAGGATCAGCCCGAGGTCGATCTCCGCCTTGCGGCCGCCGGCCGTCCCCATCATCCCCACCACCACCAGCCGGCCGCGCTCGGCGAGCGCCGCGAGGTGATTGCCGATCTCCGGACCCGCCGTGTAGTCGATCACCAGGTCCACCCCCCGGCCGCCGGTCGCCTCGCGCACCTGTCCCGCCAGGTTCGCCCCGTCGATGCAGATCTCGTCGATCCCCAGATTGCGCAGCATCTCCAGCCGCTCCGGGTTGCGGCCGGCGGCGAGCACCCGCGCGCCCAGCTCGCGGACGAGCTGCACCGTGAAGCTCCCCATGCCGCCGGTGGCGCCGGTGACCAGCACGGTCTCCCCCGGCTGCACGCCCCCCTCGACCACCAGGTTCACCCAGGCGGTGAGAGCGGCTTCCGGGATGGCGGCGCCTTCGCGGAAGGAGAGGTTGTCGGGCAGCGGCATGAGCTGCCCGGCGGGGATGGCGGCGCGCGTCGCGTGAGCGCCTCCTCCCACCAGGGCCATGACCCGGGCGCCGGCCTGCCAGGGGCTCCCCTTCTCACTTTCGAGCACGACGCCGGAGACCTCCAGGCCGGGCACCGCGCTCTCCCCCGCCGGGGGCGGATACTGACCGCGCAACTGGTGGAGATCGGCATGGTTGAGGCCCGCGGCCTCGACAGCCACGAGGACCTCCCCCGGCCTGGGCACCGGATCGGGGAGGTCGCCAACGATGGGAGTGGGATGGTCGCGGTCGGCGGGTAGGATGGCGCGCACGAGCGCCATCCTACCGCAGGGATACCGGGATTGCTGCGGGGATCAGTGAGTGCCGACCGGCCGCACCTTCGGCATCGGCGCGGGATCGGGATGGGCGGGATCGACCGCCGTGGGCTTCAGCGACTTCGCCTCCATCTGGGGGCGCTCGCCGAGCTTCAGGATACCCTCCTCGAGCCAAGCGTGCTTGCCGTCGAGCACCCGCAGCGCCACCTTGTACTTGCGCACGTCGTCGTTGGCCCACAGCTCGTGGAACAGGTGGAGGATCCGCCGGCGGGAATTGCGGCAGAAGAGATCGGCCAGCTCGGCGGCGTTGGCCGCCTCCGGATGGCCGGCGGCCTCCATGGCATGAGCGCGGGCGACCGAGGCCGACATGGCGAACAGCTCGTTGGCGACGTCCACCAGGCGGAAGAGGAAGGCCTGCTTGTTCTGCAGCTTCCCCTGGAAGGCCATCATGCCGTGGAAGATCTGCCGCGACAGCCGCCGGGTGTTGCGCTCGCAGAAGCGCAGGTGGGTCGCCAGCTCCCCGAACTCCTGGTAGCGCGGCCACTGGCCCCAGCCCAGCCAGCGGGTGGGATACCAGGAGGCGTAGAAGGCGGAGATCTTCGGCAGCTCGGCGAGCTTCTCGGCGACGCTCTTCTCGGGATCGATCATCGCGCCGGCCACCTGGAGGTGCTTGTCCACCGCCTCGCGGGCCATGAACAGGTGCATGATCTCGGAGGAGCCCTCGAAGATCTTGTTGATGCGATAGTCGCGCATGATCTGCTCGACGGCGATCGGCGCCTCGCCGCGGGCCTTGAGCGAGCTCGCGGTCTCGTAGCCGCGGCCGCCGCGGATCTGCATCGTGTCGTCCACGATCTCCCAGGTGCGGTCCGAGTTCCACTCCTTGCAGGCCGCGGCCTCCAGGCGGATGTCGTAGCCGCCGCGGTCGGACATCTCGGTCGCCAGGCTCGCGATCGACTCCATAGCGAAGGTGGTGGCCGCCATGTCGGCGATCAGGTGGGCGATCGCCTCGTGCTTGCCCACCGGCCGGCCCCACTGCACGCGCTCGCTCGCCCACTCGCGGCAGATCTCCAGGCAGAGCTTGGCAGTGCCCACCGAGCCGTTGGGGATCGAGAGACGGCCGTCGTTGAGGGTGGTGAGGGCGATCTTCAGCCCCTTGCCCTCGGCACCGATCAGGTTCTCGGCCGGCACCCGGACGTTTTTGAAGCTGATCACCGCGTTGGCGAGCGCGCGCAGGCCCATGAAGTGGCAGCGGTGCTCGACCTTGACGCCGGGGTAGCCCGCCTCGACCACGAAGGCGCTGATCTTCTTGGTCTTCGGATCGCTCGCCATCACCACCAGGAGCTTGGCGATGGTGCCGTTGGTGCACCAGAGCTTCTCGCCGTTGAGGATGTAGGCGTCCCCCTCCGGGGTCTTCTGGGCGGTGGTCTGCAGGCGCGCCGGATCGGAGCCGACCTGCGGCTCGGTCAGCGCGAAGGCCGAGATGTCCCCGGCGGCGCAGCGCGGCAGGTACTTGTTCTTCAGCACGTCCGAGCCGAACAGCTTGAGCGGCTGCGGCACGCCGATCGACTGGTGGGCGGAGAGCAGCGCCGACAGGTTGCCGTCGATCGAGCCCAGGAGTTGCATCACCTTCTGGTACTCGGTATTGCTGAATCCCAGGCCGCCGTACTTCTTCGGGATCTTCATGCCGAACGCACCCAGCTTGCGCAGGCCGTCGACCACGTGGTCGGGGTACTCCCCCGTGACGTCGATCTCCACCGAATCCACCTGGTCGCGCAGGAATTCCTTGATGGCGTTGTAGAAGGCGGCGAACTCGGGCCGCTCCTCCGCCGGCAGCGGATACGGGTGGATCAGGTCGAGACGGAAATTGCCCAGGAACATCTCGCGCAGGAAGCTCGGCTGCTTCCACTCGGTCTCGCGGGAAGCTTCCGCCACCTTCCTCGATTCAAGCTCGCTGCTGATCTGCTCCAGTTCCTTCGCCATGTCTCTCCCCTTTGCTTGACTTTGAGTGGGCGTGGGCCAGGACCGCTATGCCGCACTGCGACGATGATAGCAGGACCGGTCGATTCGCGCCAGACTTTCCGTTCAAGTCCTTACACCCCCGCGCCGCGGGGCCGCTGGCAGAGTAGTGCTACTTTCGCGCCAGCCTCCCCTCCCGGACCGGTGCGGCATCCCTTTTCGCCGCGGTGCGGCTCGACGTTGACGCGGCCTTCCCTCGCCGGGACGCGGCCGATCCCCACGGGGCTCGCGGGAAAATCCGCGAGGGCCGCATCGCGGCTCAAAGCCGCTTCCGCAACGCCACCGCCACCCCGACCAGCACCAGCGCCGCGCCCAGGACGATCCGTAGCGTGACCGGCTCGGCCAGGAAGAGCGTTCCCACCGCCACCGCGATCACCGGCGTCGCGTAGTTGATCAGCGACATGCCGGTCGCGGTCTTGTGCTTGAGCAGCCAGAAGTAGAGGGTGAACGGGATCGCCGAGCCCACGATCGCCAGATATAGCACCGCCAGCACCGACGGCCGGTCGAAGTGGACGGCCCGGCTCCCCTCGAAGGCCAGCGACAGCGCGCCCATGATCAGGGCGGTGATCCCCATCGGCACCGCCGCGATCGAGATCGGATGGATGCCCGCCCCCCATTTCTTGATGGCGATGCTCCCGAAGCCGGCGCAGAAAGGCGAGATGAGGAGGACGGCGGCGGCCGTCCTCACCTGCGCGCCGCCGAGGGCCTGGAAGTCCTCGGAGAAGATCACGGCGACTCCGGCGAAGCCGATCAGGATCCCCAAGGTCCCGCGGGAGGTCAGCCGCTCTCCGGGGATCGCAAGGTGCGCGAGGATGGCGACCAGCAGCGGCATGGTGGCGAAGAGCACCGCGGCCAGGCCGGAGGGCACGGTCTGCTCGGCCCAGTAGAGCACTCCGTAGGGGATGGCGAAGGTCAGCAGCGCGTTGGCGAGCCAGAGGCGGCGCTCGTTCGGGCTCCGGCCCAGCTTCACGCCGAAGACCGGCGCCAGCGCCAGCAGCGCCGCCGAGGCGAGGGCGAAGCGGAGGCCGACCCCGGCGAACGGCGGGATGCCCCGGAGCCCCACCCGGATCGCGGCCCAGGTGGTGCCCCAGATGAGGATCAGCGCCGCGAACGCGGCCCAGGTCGTGAGGCGTTCGGGTTTCAGCGCGGCGCCTTTTGCCTTTATGGGTAGATCTTGTACAGCATCCGCGGATACGGGATCGTCTCGCGCAGGTGCGTGACGCCCGTCATCCAGGCCACGAAGCGCTCGAGGCCCATGCCGAACCCGCTGTGCGGGTAGGAGCCGTACTTGCGCACGTCGAGATACCACTGGAAGGCCTCGACCGGCAGGTTGTGCGACTGGATGCGCTGCAACAGCAGGTCGTGGTCGTGGATGCGCTGGCTGCCGCCGATGATCTCGCCGTAGCCCTCCGGCGCGATCAGGTCGAGGCCGAGCACCACCTCCGGGTTCTCCGGATCGGGCTGCATGTAAAAGGCCTTGAACGAAGCCGGGAACCGGGTGACCATCAGCGGCCGGTCGTAGCCGCTGGCGAGGAGCGTCTCCTCGTCGGCGCCGAAGTCCTCCCCCCACTGGATGGGGTTCCCCTTCTCGCCGAGGATCTCGATCGCCTCGGTGTAGGTGATGCGCGGAAACGGCGGCACCACCGACTCGAGCTTGGCGGTGTCGCGCTCGAGGATCTTCAGCTCCTCGCGGGCGCGGTCGAGGACGCGCGCCACCAGATAGCCGACGAACTCCTCGGCCAGCGAGCAGAGCCCCTCGAACTCCAGGAAGGCGACCTCGGGCTCCACCATCCAGAACTCCATCAGGTGGCGGCGGGTCTTCGACTTCTCGGCGCGGAAGGTCGGCCCGAAGCAGTAGACCTTGCCGAGGGCCGCCGCTGCCGGCTCCAGGTAGAGCTGGCCGGACTGCGAGAGATAGGCCTTGTCGCCGAAGTAGTCGGTCTCGAACAGGGTCGAGGTCCCCTCGCAGGCGGCGGGAGTGAGGATGGGCGAATCGATCAGCGTGAACTCGCGCTCGTAGAAGAAGTCGCGGATCGCCTGCTCGACCTCGCTGCGCACCCGCAGGGCGGAGCGCTGGCGGCTGGAGCGCAGCCAGAGGTGGCGGTGCTCCATGAGGAACGCCGTGCCATGCTCCTTGGGGGTGATCGGATAGTCCGGCGTCAGGTACAGGAGCTCGAAGGCGGAGCACTGGATCTCGACGCCGGTCGGCGACCGCTTGTCCTCCTTGACGACGCCGGTGACGCGGACGGTCGACTCCTGGGTGGCGCGCTCGATCTCCTCCCAGTCCTTCTCGGCGACGTCCTTGCGGCCGGCCACCGCCTGGACGACGCCTCCCGTCACCCGCACCTGGAGGAAGGCGATCTTGCCGCTCGACCGCTTGTTGTCGATCCAGCCCCGCAGCTCGACCGTCTGGCCGATGTTGCGGGACAGCTCGCGAATCGTCGTAATCCGAAGGGCCGGGGGAGGAGTGGCGTCGCTCATGGGGGCGGGATTGTACTCCAGAAGAGCCGCTTCAGAGGCGTCGCTAGGTCTCCGGCAGCTTTCCCAGGACGTCCGCCGCGGCCCGCTGCTCCGCCAGCTTCTTGCTCGGCCCCTCTCCATGGCCCGAGAGATCGCCCGCCACCAGCCGGCATTCCACGATGAACGTCTTGTCGTGATCCGGGCCGAGGGTCTCGGTGAGCCGGTACTCGGGGAGATCCCAGCCGAGCGCCTGGACGATCTCCTGGAGCTGGGTCTTGGCGTCGGTCACCGCCTGCTTGGAGTGTTCGTCGGAGGCGCTCTCCACCATGGCGAGGATGGCCCGCCGCGCCGCCTCCAGCCCGCCGTCGAGATAGACGGCTCCGAACACCGCCTCCATGGAGTCGGCCAGCAGCGACGTCTTGGTCCGCCCTCCCGAGCGGTCCTCCCCCACCCCGATGCGCAGCGCCTCCCCGAGATCGAGCTCCCGGGCGTGCTTCGCCAGGGTGCTGCTGCTGACGAGCTGCGCCTTGCGCTTCGACAGCTCCCCTTCCGGCAGCTCCGGGTGGCTGGCGTAGAGCCACTCCGCGGTCACCAGCCCGAGGACGGCGTCGCCCAGGAACTCCAGCCGCTCGTAATGCTCCGGGATGCCCTGCTCGTTGGCCCACGACCGGTGGGTCAGCGAAAGCTCCAGGAGATCCAGGCGCTTGAAGCGATACCCCAGGCGCTTTTCGAGAGGAGTGGGGTCGCGCCGGCCGAAAGCCATGGAGGGAGATAGTAGCAGCGGTCGCGCGCCGCCTCACCGCCGCCCGAACCGCCGTTCCAGATCCGAGTCCGTCATCTGCAGCACGATCGGCCTGCCGTGGGGGCAGGCGTAGGGCTGCTCGGCGGTGAACAGCTCGGCGACCAGGGCTTCCATCTCGGGCGCGGAGAGCGGGTGGTGCATCTTGACCGCCGCCTTGCAGGCCATGCTGGCGGCGAGGTTCTCGAGGATCTGGCGGGCGAGGTCCGCTCCCCCGCTCGTGCCGTCGCCGGAGTCCGCGGCCAGGCGGCGCAGGAGCACCTCGGCGTCAGAGGCGGAGAGCACGGCGGGGGTCGAGGTGAGCGCCATGGTCTTGCCGGAGAGGGCCGTCACCCCGAAGCCGTGCTCTTCGAGGCCGGGCGCGAGCTCGAGGAGACGGAGCCGCTCGGCCGGCGCCACGTCGAGCAGGACCGGCGTCAGCAGGTGCTGCACCGGCGGACGCTCGGCGTTCATGGCCCGGCGCAGCCGCTCGTAGAGGATGCGCTCGTGCGCCACGTGCTGGTCGATCAGATAGAGGCCGTCCGGCCCTTCGAGCAGAATCAGCGTCCCCTTGTACTGCCCCAGCAGCCGGAACGGACGCGCCTCGCCATGGCGTCCGGAGAGGGGGACCATCGACCTCTGGAGCGGAGCGTAGGAAGGGGTCGCCAGGCGCGTGGGGATGACGGGGAGCTCCACGAGCGCGGGATTTCCCGTTACCGTCGCCGGTGCGTCCGCGGGATTCGCGGAACGATCCCAGGCAACGGGGGTCCGGTTCTCTCCCAGCCCCTGCCAGGCGAAGGGGACGTAAGGCTCGGAGGCGGGCTTCCGGAGCGGGGCGTCCTCCTCGCCCCGGGCGCGCTCCAGGGCTCGGCGCAGGGCGTCGTAGACCCGGTCGAGCAGGCCGGGATCGCGGAAGCGCACCTCCGCTTTCTGGGGATGGACGTTGACGTCCACCTCCTCCGGCGGGATGTCGAGGAAGAGGAAGAGGGCCGGGAAGTCCTCATTCTTCCACTCGTCGCGCACGGCGCGGTAGAAGGTGGCGAGCACGGCCCGGTCGCGGATCAGGCGGTGGTTGACGTAGACGAACTGGCGCCGGCCGCGGGCCGTCCCGGGGGTGCCCACGAAGCCGCGGATCGCCTCCTCGCCTCCCCGTCCCCCAGGGATCTCGGCGAGCTGGCCGGCGAGCTCGGCTCCGAAGATCTGGCCGATCCGCTCGCGGGAGCCCGCCGCCGTTCCCGGCGCCGGCAGGGCGTCCAGCAGCTCCCGCCCCTCGTGGAAGACCTGGAAGCGCACGTCGGGCCGCGCCAGGGCGTACCCCTGCACCACGTCGACCGAGCGGCGCAGCTCCGTCTGCGGGGCCTTGAGGAACTTCCGCCGCGCCGGCACGTTGAAAAAGAGCGAGCGGACGTCGAGCGTGGTGCCCCTGGGCCGGGAGAACGGCTCGGCCACCCGCACCCGGCCGCCCTCGATCACCACCCGCTGGCCGTCTCCGGGCTGCTCGGCGGTCGTCAGCTCCACCCGGGCGACGGCGGCGACCGTGGCCAGGGCCTCGCCCCGGAACCCCAGGGTGGCGACGCGCTCCAGGTCCTCGAAGCTGGCGATCTTGCTGGTGGCGTGGCGGTCGAAGGCGAGCAGGGCGTCGTCGCGGCCCATGCCGCGGCCGTCGTCGGCGATCGAGATGCGCGCCTTGCCACCCCCCTCGAGCTGGATCTCCACCAGCGAGGCCCCGGCGTCGAGCGAGTTCTCGACCAGCTCCTTGACCACCGACGCCGGGCGCTCCACCACCTCGCCGGCGGCGATCTGGTTGACCAGGGTGTCGGGGAGGAGATGGATGCGGGACACTGGAATGAGAGAATAAATCGCGCCGGAACGATCCCCACGGGCCTGTGCGGATCGGCGGAGGGGAGTCTATACTTACTGCGAGTTCCTCGGAGACTGGAGCCGAATGATGAGCGCTTACAAGGTTGCGACCCGGATCGACGACAGCGGTGAAATCCGCCTCTCGGAGCTTCCCTTCCAGGCGGGGGAAGAGGTCGACGTCATCATTCTTTCCCGCGAGGCAGATTCGACGACTGCCAAAACACCCGAGTCCCTTCGAGAGCAGTTGCCTCCCGCAACGCGGCGCCTCCTCGGGATCGCCCGCGGTGTCGGCGAGGAAGATTACCGCCGCTATCTCGAAGAGAAGCACCGGTGAAGGTTCTCTTCGATACCAATGTGGTTCTCGATGTTCTGCTCGACCGACAGCCCTTCCGGGATACCGCCGCGCAACTGATCGCCAGAGTCGAGCGCCAAGAGCTGGACGGAGTCCTGGGAGCCACGACCCTGACGACGATCTATTACCTGGTCGCCAAGGCTTCCGGCAAGGAAACCGCCCGCTCGACCGTCCGGGAGTTGATCAACCTTTTTCAGATCGCGGCCGTGGACCGTCAGGTTCTTTCCAGAGCGATCGAATCGCCGGTCAAAGACTTCGAGGACGCGGTGCTCGCCGAAGCGGGTCGTGCGGAGATCGTGGATTCCGTCGTGACCCGCGATCCGGAAGGATTCAAGGACAGCGGGCTTCGCGTTCTATCTCCCCAGCAGCTTCACGACGCTCTCATCGAGCCACCGCGGACCTGAGCCTGAAACGCGTTCCCCTCTCCACTGTTGTGGAGAGGGGCAGGGGTGAGGCTTCGCAGCGCAGGCCGCCCCAGCCGGCAAAGCCCTCTAAGGCTCGCGCTTCGCCGGCTCCAGGCGCTGCTCGCTGAGGCTCGGCTCGGTCTTCTTGTCGGACTTCCCGGAGCCCTGAGCCTTCGGCTTCTCCTTCTCGTCGGCCGAGAGATCCCAGGTGAAGGACTCCGTGGTGGCGAACCCGCCTTCGCGGCCGTAGTCGTAGGAGCCGGGCTCGGCGGCCTCCACCGTGTCGTCCGGACGGGGGCCTTCGACGTGCATCGCGGCCTCCTCCGGGCTCAGCGCCTCGCCCTCGACCTCGGCGGGATTCTCCGCGCCATATTCGTAGCTCTTCTCGTCCTTGCGGTCGTGGCTGCCGTGGTAGATGTCTTCGCTATATCCATAAGTCCGTTCGGAATCGTCCATGGTCATTACCTCCTCCCGGAAACGGTTGCAAGGAGCGGGCCGCTCGGGGCCTGAGGTCCGGCTAGTGCTTGGCCGGAGCCGCGGCGATGGGAGCCGCCGTCCTGCCGCCGGCGCCGGACGCGGACCTCCGGCGGGAGGGCTTGGCCACCTTCTTCGGCTCCGCCGGACTTTCCGGCTTTTCCGGCCTTTCCGCCCTGGCCTTGCGCGCCAGGCTCGCCCGCGCCGCCGCCAGGCGGGCGATCGGCACCCGGTAGGGCGAGCAGGAGACGTAGTCGAGGCCGGCCCGCTCGAAGAAGTCGATCGACCGCGGATCGCCGCCGTGCTCGCCGCAGATCCCCAGGTGGAGGTCCGGCCGGGTCTCCCTCCCCCGCTCGCAGGCCATGCGGACGAGCTGGCCCACCCCCCTCTCGTCGATGCACTGGAAGGGATCGTTGTCGAGGATGCCGAGCTTCACGTACTCCGGCAGGAACCGCCCGGCGTCGTCGCGCGAGTACCCGTAGGTCATCTGCGTCAGGTCGTTGGTGCCGAAGGAAAAGAAGTCGGCGTGCTGGGCGATCTTGTCGGCCATCAGGGCGGCCCGCGGCACCTCGATCATGGTGCCGATCAGGATGTTCAGCCGGACGTCCTCTTCCTTCAGAACGCGATCGACGACGGCGGTGATCGCCTCCCGCAGGCGCACCATCTCCGCCTCGGTGCCGACGAGGGGCACCATGATCTCCGGCCGCACCTCCTTGCCCGCCTTGGCGCGGACGCAGGCGGCGCGGACGATCGCCTCCACCTGCATCTCGTAGATCTCGGGCGCGGTGATCCCCAGGCGGCAGCCGCGCAGGCCGAGCATGGGGTTGGCCTCGGCCAGGGCCTCGGCCCGCGCCTTGACCGCGGCGGGCTGGATCCCCATCTGCTTGGCCAGGATGCGCTGGGACTTCTCGTCGTGCGGCAGGAACTCGTGGAGCGGCGGATCGAGCAGGCGGATGGTGATCGGCAGCCCGGCGAGCGCCGCGAAGATCCCCTCGAAGTCCTTCTGCTGCATGGGCAGCAGCCGGGCGAGCGCGGTGGCGCGGGTCGCCGTGTCCTCGGCCAGGATCATCTGCCGCACCCAGGGGATGCGCTCGTCGGCGAAGAACATGTGCTCGGTGCGGCAGAGGCCGATCCCCTGCGCGCCGAGCGCCGCGGCCACCCGGGCGTCGCGAGGGGTGTCGGCGTTGGCGCGGATGCGCAGCCGGCGTTCGTGGTCGGCCCAGTCCAGCAGCTTGAGGAAGCCCTCGGAGGCCGGCGAGGGCGCGGCGCCGTCGAGCAGCACCCGCAGCACCTCGGACGGGCGGGTGGGGAGGGCCCCGGCGATCACCTCGCCGGTCGTGCCGTCGATCGACAGCTCGTCCCCCTCGCGGAAGGCGCGGTCGCCGACCCGCACCACCCCCTCCTCCTTGTCCACGTCCAGGTCCCCGGCGCCGACCACGCAGGGCTTGCCGAGGCCGCGGGCGACCACGGCGGCATGGGAGGTCATGCCGCCCCGCGCCGTCAGGATTCCGGCCGCCACGTGCATGCCGACGATGTCCTCGGGGGAGGTCTCGGCCCGCACCAGCAGCACGGGGCCGGAGGCCGCCATGTCCGCCGCCATCTGGGCGGCCCGCTCGGCGGTCAGGGCGATGCGGCCGGAGGCGGCGCCCGGGCCGGCGGGCAGGCCGTGGGCGAGGAGCGCGCCGGCGGCGATCGCCTTCTTCTTCTGTTCCAGGTCGAACTCCGGCGCCAGGAGCTGGGCGAGCTGCGCGGGCTCCACGCGTTCGAGCGCCTCGCGCGGCTCGATCATCCCCTCCTCCACCATCTCGACGGCAGTGCGCACGGCGGCCGGGCCGGTGCGCTTGCCCGAGCGCGTCTGCAGCATGTAGAGCCGGTCGTGCTGGATGGTGAACTCGACGTCCTGCATGTCGCGGTAGTGGCGCTCGAGAGTCTCGCAGACCTCGCGGAGCTGCCGGCTGGCCTCGGGGAAGTCCTCGGCGAGGCCGTCCTGACCACCTTCGCCGACGATCGGCTTCGGCGTGCGGATGCCCGCCACCACGTCTTCTCCCTGGGCGTTGATCAGGTACTCGCCATAGACCCGCCGCTCGCCGGTCGCCGGGTTGCGGGTGAAGGCGACGCCGGTCGCGCAGTCGTCCCCCCGGTTGCCGAAGACCATGCTCTGCACGTTGACCGCCGTGCCGATCAGCGCGGAGATCCCTTCGATCTTCCGGTACTCGCGCGCCCGCGGGTTGTTCCAGCTGGCGAAGACGGCGCCGATGGCGCCCCAGAGCTGCTCCTGCGGCTCCTGGGGAAACGGCCTGCCGCAGCGCTCCTCGATCAGCGTCTTGAAGGCGTCCACCACGCCGCGCAGCGACTCCGCGGTCAGCTCGGCGTCGCTGGCCGCCCCCTGCGCCTCGCGGGCGGCGCCCAGGATCCGCTCGAACTCCGCGTGCGGCACGTCCATCACCACGTCGCCATACATGGTGAGCAGGCGGCGGTAGGCGTCGAGCACGAAGCGGGCGTCCTCGCCGCGCCCGATCCAGGCGGCGACGACCTCTTCGGAGAGGCCGAGATTGAGGATGGTGTCCATCATCCCGGGCATCGACCGCGGCGCGCCGGAGCGCACCGAGACCAGCAGCGGGTTCTCCGGATCGCCGAAGCGCTGGCCGGTCAGTTGCTCGAGCCGCGCCAGGTGCCCGGCGGCCTCGCTCTCCAGCCGCTCCGGGTAGGAGCCGTCGTGCTCCTGGTAAAACGTGCAAACTTCCGTGGTGATCGTGAAGCCCGGAGGGACCGGGATGCCGATCCGGCTCATCTCCGCGAGACCGGCGCCCTTGCCCCCGAGAAGATTTTTCTGGCTTCCGTCCCCTTCCGCCGAGCCACCGCCGAACGCGTAGACGTACTTGGGCCGCATGTCTTCCTCCGGATGGCGCGCAGATCGCGCATGGACAGATCGCGCCTAGACACAACACCTCGATACGACATCCTCTTGAATAGCAGGATTCTTGCCAGCGCCGGCCGGGGGGCCTCTGCGCTGATCGCCGGCGCCAAGGGGAGATTACAGAATCGCCCCGTCCGGGTTACCCTTTGCCATGTTTCAAGCCGCCCTGCTCGCCCTTGCCCTGCTCGCTCCCCAGTCGCCGGCCACCGCTCCGCGGAAACCCGATTCCCATCGTCCACCGAACGACTCGTCGAAGAACCGGCCGAACAGCTCGCCGAAAGTAAAGGGAGTGCCGCTGATCGAGGTCCCGGCCCAGGTGCAGGGGCGGGACGAGCTCGCCGTCCTGCTGAGCGGCGACGGCGGCTGGGCGGTGACGGACAAGGGGATCTCCGAGCGGCTGACCAAGGGGGGGATCCCGGTCGTGGGCTGGAACGCTCTGCGCTACTTCATCCGCCGGAAGAAGCCCGACCGGGTCGCCAGGGACCTCGAGCGCGTCCTGCGCACCTATCTCCCCCTCTGGCACAAGGAGAAGGTGATCCTGATCGGCTACTCCTTCGGGGCCGACGTCATGCCCTTCCTGGTGAACCGGCTGCCGCCGGATCTGGCGGAGAAGGTTCTCGCTGGTCGTGCTGGTGGGTCCCACCGGCACCGCCGACTTCCACTTCCACCCCTCGGAGTGGCTGCGCAAGCCGTCCGACGACAGCCTGCCGATGCTGCCGGAGCTCGAGAAGCTCCGCGGCCGGGAGATCCTCTGCGCCTACGGCCAGAAGGAGAAGGACAGCTTCTGCCTCAGCCTCCCCGAGGGCCTGGTCCATCTGCTGATCCGGCCGGGGGGGCACATCGTCGGCAAGGACTACGGGCCGATCGCCGACTGGATCCTCGCCCGCCCGGCGGGGGCTTCGCCCGGCGGCGGGGTTGGTGCACAATGAGCGCCCTATGAGCTCCCCTGAAGAAAATACCGACGACGATTGCCACCTCCCTGCTCCTGCTCACCCTCGCCGTGCCCGCCGGCGCCGCCGAAAGCACGTTCGAGCTCGAACCCTTCGGCAAGGTGACCGTGTACCACCAGACCGCGCGCCCGTCGCACGTCGCCCTCTTCATCTCGGGGGACGGCGGCTGGAACCTGGGGGTCGTCGACATGGCCCGCGAGCTCGCGGGCATGGACGCCCTGGTCGCCGGGGTGGACATCCGCCACTACATGAAGGCGTCCACCGCCGATCCCGACAAGTGCTGGGACCCGGGGACCGACTTCGCCGAGCTCGGCCGCGCGATCGAGAAGCGCTTCGGCTACACCTCCCGCGTCAAGCCCGTCATGGTCGGCTACTCCTCGGGCGCCACCATCGTCTACGCCGCCATGGCGCAGGTGCCCCCCCACACCTTCAGCGGCGGCCTGAGCCTCGGCTTCTGCCCCGACCTGATCGTGAACCACCCGATCTGCAAGGGGCACGGCCTCGCCTGGACCCACGACCCGCACGGCAAGGGGGTCGACTTCTCCCCCACCGATACCCTGGAGGATCCCTGGATCGCCTTCCAGGGGGACATCGACCAGATCTGCACTCCGGAGGACACCCGGACCTATCTCAAGAAGGTCCCCAACGGCGAGCTGGTCTGGCTCCACAAGGTGGGGCACGGCTTCTCGGTGCCCAAGCACTGGATGCCCGAGTTCAAGGAGGGCTTCGCCAAGGTGACCGGCCAGAAAGCGGCCAGCCCGTCCCGCTAGGAGCCCAGGCCATGGAGACCTCCAGCCAGCGGCTGACGGCCGAGGAGAAGTACCGTCTCCTCCTGGAGGTCTCCGAGGCCGCCAACTCGCAGATCGAGATCGCCGCCGTGCTGGAGGCGGTGGTGGAGGGGCTGGAGCCCGCCATCCACCTCGACGCCCTGGCGGTGACCACCATCGACGGCGACCACCTGGTCCCCCACGCCGTCTACATCCGCGGCGTCGAGCGGCGGCAGGGGGACTCCTTCGCCGACATCCTGGCGCGCTGGATGCTTCTCTCCGGCGCGGAGATGCCGCCCAAGCCGCATGGCAGCCTGCCGCTGGCCGGCACGGGGACCGAGCACGTCGGCCATACCGGCCGCGCCTGGATCTGCCAGGACCTGACGCAAGGATCGCGCTTTCCCGAGGATTCCCGCCTGCTCGCCGCCGGCATTCATTCCTACGTCCGCGTGCCGCTCAAGGTGCGCGACCGGCTCGTCGGCTCGCTCGCCTTCTCCCGCGGCCAGCCCGGCCCCTTCTCGCCTCACGAGGTGGACGTCTTCGAGGCGCTCGCCCGGCCGATCGCCGCCGCGGTGGCCAACGCCCGCGCCTTCGAGGAGATCGCCCGGCTCACCGGCCAGCTCCAGGCCGAGAACCTGGCGCTGCGCCAGGAGATCGACGAGCGCTCGATGTTCGAGGAGATCATCGGCTCCTCGAAGCCCTTGCGCGAGACCCTCGCCCGGGTGGACAAGGTGGCGGCCACCGACACGACGGTGCTGATCACCGGCGAGACCGGCACCGGCAAGGAGCTGGTGGCGCGGGCCATCCACCGCCGGTCGCGCCGGCTGCACCGCGCCCTGGTGGCGGTCAACTGCGCCGCCCTGCCGCCGTCGCTGATCGCCTCCGAGCTGTTCGGCCACGAGAAGGGGGCCTTCACCGGCGCCCTGCAGCGCCGCGTCGGCCGTTTCGAGCTGGCCGCCGGGGGCTCGATCTTCCTCGACGAGGTCGGCGAGCTGCCGCCCGAGATCCAGGCGTCGCTGCTGCGGGTGCTCCAGGAGGGGACCTTCGAGCGCGTGGGCGGCAGCCAGCCGATCGCGACCGACGCCCGGGTCATCGCTGCCACCAACCGCGACCTGGCGGCAGCGGTGGCGGAAGGGACCTTCCGCAACGACCTCTTCTACCGCCTGAACGTCTTCCCCATCGAGATGCCTCCCCTGCGGCAGCGCAAGGAGGACATCCCCATCCTGGTCGAGTACTTCGCCGCCCGCTACGCGCCGCGCTTCGGCAAGCGGTTCCAGAGCATCGAGAAGGATTCGATGGACCGCATCCTCGCCTACGCCTGGCCGGGCAACGTGCGCGAGCTGCAGAACGTGATCGAGCGCGCCGCCATCCTCTCCGAAGGCGAGGTCCTGCGGGTGGACGAGCCGCTGCTGAGCGCCGGCGCTCCCGGGCCACGCTCCGCCGGCACCCCGCTGCCCGACAGCCTGCGCGATAATCTGCGCGATAATCTGCGCGACGAGGAGCGGCGGCAGATCGAGGAGGCCCTCGCCCAGTCCGCCGGCCGCGTCTCCGGCGCCACCGGCGCCGCCGCCCGCCTCGGCATCCCCTCCACCACCCTCGAATCGCGCATCAAGCGGCTGGGGATCGACAAGTACCGGTTCCGGTCGCTACCTTGAAAATCGCACGGCGGGTGTTCGATTTTCAAGGTGCGATCCGCAGAATCCTGCGGATCTCTTAGGACTTGGCTTTCTTCGCAGGTTTCGATTTGCCAGAGCTGTTGAGGGCGACCGCCTGGCGAACGAGCGCCTTGAAGGCGGACTCGTCCACTTCTTCTCCTTCGTGGATGTCGATCGCGCGGCGCACGTTTCCATCGAGACTCGAGTTGAAGAGGCGGGCCGGATCCTCCAGAGACGCTCCCTTGGCGAAGGTGAGCTTCACGACCTTCTTGTACGATTCGCCAGTGCAGAGAATGCCGTCGTGCGACCAGATCGGAGTGCCCATCCACTTCCACTCCTCGACGACGTCCGGGTCTGCTTCCTGGATGAGCTTGCGCATTCTGCTCAGGGTTTCCCCGCGCCAGTCCCCGAGCTCGGCGATCCTTTTCGAGATGAGCTCCCGAGGCCGACTGGCCCTGGCTCGCGTCCGGCTTTTTCATGTTCTCGTTCATGTTCTCTTCCTGAGAGTTTCGGATATGTTTTCAGGCTGCGGAGAGCGCACTGATCGTGACGTAATACCCGTCCGGATCTCGGAGTGAGAACTCCGCGGCTCCAGTGTTCGGGTTCAGGTGGGGCTCCTCCTCGAGCCGGGCGACGAGAGCGCGTGCCCTCGGCAGCGCCAGGGCGAAATCAGCGACATGGAAAAACAAGAGGAGGCCGTTGCCAGGCTGCGCGTGATCGGGGCTCATCAAGGAGGGATGCTCATGGGCACCCCACTCGTGAAGACAGAGCAGGACCGTTCCATCCGAGTCGAGGATCTGACCGAAGTGGTCATGGACGGGAGCCGTCTCCGGCAGGCCAAGCAGCGACTGGTACCACTTGAAGCTGCCAGGCACATCGCCAACGCCAAGAATCGTCCACAGGCGCCTCATGGTAGGCATCGGCTTCCTCCCAGCGGATTATACCGCGTGTGCCTTTTGTCACCAGGCTTCCTGAGGGACCCACGTCAGAGCGCCCCCGCCCCCAGAATGCTAAAATCTTCCCCTCACTCCTCAGGAGGTCGCATGCAGCTCGCAAAGGCATCCGGGGGTCGAACCCTGCTGGTCCTGGCTCTCATGAGAAGGCCCTCTTGAGAAAACCGTCCACGCGTTCCGTGGTCCTCCTGGCCTCCTGGGGTCTGTTGAGCCTCCTGCCCGCGGTCCGGGCCGCCGAGCCGCCCGCGGCGCCGGCCAGCGAGAGCGAGCGGCTGCGCCGTCTCTTTGATCGTGCCTGGGAGGACAAGCTGCGCCAGACTCCCGAGTTCGCCACCTACATCGGCTTTCCCGGCCACAACGACCGGTGGTCCGACTACTCACCGGCCGGCATCGAGCGGCGTCACGCCCTGCCGCGCGAGCAGTTGAAGGACCTGCAGGCCATCGACCGCAGCCGGCTGACGCCGGAGGAACGGATGGATCTCGACCTCTTCCGGCGGCGGCTGGAGGGTCAGATCGAAAGCTTCAGCTTCCCCGTCGAGGAGATGATGATCACCCAGCACGAGGGCATCCAGCAGAGCGCCCCCTGGCTCCTGGCTCTCGCCCCCGCCGCATCCACTCGCGACTACGAGGACCTCCTGGCCCGGCTGAGCGCTCTGCCGGCCCTGGTGGATCAGAACACCGCCTTGCTGGAGAAGGGCCTCGCGGCCGGCCACGTGTCGCCGAAGAGCCTGATGCAAGGCGTGCCCGGCCAGGTGCGCGCTCTGCTGACCGACGATCCCTGGCAGAGCCCCCTGCTCGCGCCGTTCCGGCAGATCTCCGCCAGCGTGCCGCCGGACGATCAGGCGCGGATCCGCGGCGCGGCTCTGGACGCCTATGAAAAGAAAGTCGGCCCGGCTTTCAGCAGGCTCCTGCGCTTTCTGACCGAGACCTACATCCCCCACGCCCAGGAGAGCATCAGCCTCGGGGCCCTGCCCGGCGGGGTCGCCTGGTACGCCTACACCGTGCGCCAGACGACCACCACGGACCTGACGCCACGGCAGGTCCACGAGATCGGCCTCTCCGAGGTGAAGCGCATCCAGGCGGAGATGGACAAGGTCATCGCCGGCACCGGGTTTCAGGGGAGCTTCGCCGGATTCGTGCGGTTTCTCCATACGGACCCGCGCTTTTTCTACGACAAGCCCGAGGATCTGGTGGAAGGCTATCGCGCGATCACCCAGCGGGTGGACCTCAAGCTCTCCTCCCTTGTCGGCGCCCGGCCGCGTCTGGCCTACCGTGTGATCCCCATTCCGGCGGAAGCCGCCCGATCGAAGGCTACGGCCTACTATGAGCCCGGCTCCGTGAACGCGGGCCGCCCCGGCACCTGTTTCATCAACACCTACGACCTCAAGGCGCGGCCCAAGTGGGAGATGGAAGCGCTGGCCCTGCACGAGTGCATCCCCGGCCACCACCTCCAGGTCGCCATCGCGCAGGAGATCCGGAGGGCGCCCAGGGTGCTCAATTACCACGAGTACACCGCCTTCGTCGAAGGCTGGGGCGTCTACGCCGAGAGCCTGGGGGATGACGTGGGATTCTATCGCGACCCCTACTTCAGGTTCGGCCGGCTGAGCTACGAGCTGTGGAGGGCCATGCGCCTGGTGGTCGACACGGGGATTCACTCTCAAGGATGGACGAAACAGCAGGCGATCGATTATTTCCGGGAGAACACGGCCCAGGACGACCGCGCCATCGAAGCCGAGGTCGACCGCTATATCACCGGTCCCGGCGTGGCCCTGGCCTACAAGATCGGAGAGCTGAAGATCAAGGAGCTGCGCGCCGCCGCTCAAAAGGAGCTTGGACCGGCCTTCGACCTTCGCGCCTTCCACGACGAGGTCCTGCGGCATGGCGCGGTGCCACTCGATCTGCTCGAGCAGAACGTCAAGACGTGGATGGCGACGGTGAAGGCCGCGCTGCCCGCGCCATCGCGTCCTTGAGCGTTGAGCCACCGAAGATCATCTCGCGTCTATCCGCTGCCGCCGTGACGCGGTTAAGAACTGCTATGCGTCTCCATTCGGCTGGAACCTCTTCTCGGACTGTCCTTGCCCTCGCATCCTCCCTGGAGAGGATAGCCACGCCCCTACCGGGCGCGCTATCGTAGGAAGATAAAGGAGATTCTCATGCGCTCATATCTACGAACGTTCCTCACCCCCGCCCGGCTCGCGGCGGGACTCCTCGCCACCGCCCTGCTCCTCGTTCCAGCTCCGGGCCGGGCGGCGTCCGCCCATTCCATTCCCATCGCTCTGGCTCGGATCCTGCCGCTGGGCACGGTTGTCACGGTCGACGGCTCGGTGACCACCCCTTCGGGCGTCTTCGCCTCCAGCTTCTTCGACGAAGGGTTCGCCGTCCAGGACCGGACGGGCGGCATCTACGTCAGCCTTGCGGACAATCTCGGGCTCACCGTCCGCGAGCAGGCACGGGTCACCGGGACGCTCGCCGACAGCGGCGGCCTGCTCATCCTCGTGCCGGTCGACGGAAGCGATGTCAAGGTCCACGGCAAGGGCCCCAAGGTGGAGCCCCTCCGGGTCCTGACCGGGAGCATCGGCGAGGCTACCGAGGGGCGGCTCGTCCAGGTCACCGGCACCATCGATCAGCCGGTCGTCAACGACCTGCCCTTCGGCTACAAGGTCTTCGTGAACGACGGCTCGGGCGAGATCCGGGTCTACGTCAACCTCGGCACCGGCATCGATGTCAGCGGTCTCGCGGCGGGGCAGCGGGTGACGGTCACGGGGTTCAGCGGCCAGTTCATCGACTACGAGATCGACCCGCGCTTCCCGAGCGACATCAAGGTCGAGCCGTAGGGGAACCTTCGACCGGCGCGGGCGGAAAGGCCCGCGCCGCCATTCGGCTGGAACCTCTTCTGGCTACACTCCGTAAGGCGTCTTGGCGAACAATTCGAGGATCGTTTCCTCGGCTGATCCTGGAGGCCGCTGCCGTCAATGGAGGGTTTTTATGTATTCGATCAGCGCCCGGCGTTCCGTGTCGGTGAAGTCGCGGTTCGTGTCACCCTCCCGTATCTGCGTGTAGTACATGCCTTCGTGGCCCGCGTTGGAATTCCCTGGGATCGGCTTGCCGTCCGGACCTTCAACGCGAAACTCGAAGCTACCGGGGGACGGCTGCATGGAGAACCCGACATTGACGGGATCGAATTCGCGACTCCCGACGTGAAAGGTCTTGGTCCGACCTTTCGCAGGCAGGAGCAACTGGTAGAGGTTCGGCACCGAGCCGTTGTGCAAAAAGGGCGCTGTCGCCCAGACACCGTCGAGTGGACGGGCCTTGTATGCGGCCGGGTTAGGCGGCCGGGCCGCTGGATCGCGGTATCCCGTCATTGCGAGAAGCTCGTTTTGTGTGACCGGGGGCTGCAGACCCACGAGGGCGCGCTGGATCACCGCGCGATCCGCCATGCCCAACAGCAGCGGCGCCGGCACTTTCGGGGCGCCGCGCAGTTCCTGGGGCAGCAACGGCCGTAGTACCCCAGGGTCGGCCATGCGCCCGAAGTTCTTCACCATGGTCGGGTCGGTTCCGATCGCGCGAACCGGAACCATGACCGTTCGGACGAACCGCTTGCCGAACTTGTTCGGCTCGGTCATCGGGAACGAGCCGCCGCTGTCGCGAACGAAATGGCAGCTCGCGCAGGTACGCGCGTACAACTGTCTCCCGACATCCGCTTTCGCCCTGTCGATGGCACCGAAGTGCTGTTCCGGCCACTGTGGCGCCGAGAGCCGCGACAGTTGCTCTTCCATGCGGTGGAGATTGCGCAGGTTCACGCTCGAGGTGAATTGTTTCTCCGGTGGCATGGGGTCGAGCGTGAAGTTTCCGTAGACGCCCATGACCTCGCCGACGTTCCGGGCGAGCGGATTGTCAACCGATCCGTTCCACTGCACCCAGTCGAGCGCCGGCGCTCCCCAGAGGAAGGGAAAGCTGACCGGAGCGTCCGACGCGCCATGGTTGCCGGGTATTCCGAGAGCGACTTCCGTGACCTGATTGAAAATCGCGCCGAATGCATCCAGTCGTCCGAATCCGTATGGGTGCGGCGCGGCATTGCGCGCCACCGCCTGCTTGAACGAGTCCGTGTAGGCCGTGAGGTCCGCCCTGAGCGTGCTCGCAGATCCGCTGTTGTACGACGCGCCGAGCACGCGTTGTGCGAAGCGGGTGAATTTCGCGTCGTCGCGGTGCGTCGCTTCCAGAGAGAGCGCCAACTCGCCGGCAAGGGACTCGTGATCGGCCATGGCCGGTCCGCCGTCGATCCGAAACGTCTCGGCGCCATGGCGCAGCTCACCGGTATGACATGCCGCGCAAGTGATCCCCAGCCATTTCGTCGAACCGCCGGCGCCCCCGGCCGGGCCGGTCGACGGCGGCGGGGAGGGCGATCCGATGGCGGCAGCGGATGTCAGCAGTGGCTCGGTACCGGAATCCTGGACGAACCCGACCGGAAGGCCGTCGGGATTCCGGCCTGAGTCGGGGGACGCCGTGATGTACCCGAGCTGCGCCATGTGATTGTTGTCTCGAAACAAGGTCTCGCGGTCTTTGACCTCCAGCGCCAGAAACCAGACGTAGGGGATCAATTGTGAGCCTTGCGGCGTGTAATAGAACTCCTCCGCTTCCTGTGCGTTCCATCCCTGGCCGAGGCGGACTACCGAGGCCGTGCCGGCGGCTCGTACTGGGGCTGGAGCGCTGGTGGTCCTGGCCGGTGCTGTCTTATCGTGGTCACATCCGGCCGCAACCGCGAGTCCGACAAGACACGCCGCGACGTGGATCTTCCACTGCGTACGATCATGCATAGGACCTCCCTCGCGCTAACACTGGAACCCACGGATGCCCGCAAGCGCATGGATATGCTGCGATCTTCGTATGCAGCTTCTCCTCCGTGGAGGTTGCTCCAATTCTACTCCGGGCACTGCGCTAAAGCCAGACGTTCCGCTACTCGCAGATGCCAGTTCGGTGCGAGGCTTGGGTACGGAACGACGATTGGCTGTTTGAAAAATTCAAGGATAGATGCCACGTATAGCCGGCCGAAGGCAAAGATCCGACTCCAGGGGCTCGACTCCAGGGGTCATCCGATTCGCGGGAAGGCCTCCGAAAGCCTTGATTTCCGGGGCTCGAAAAGATTGGAGGGTCCTTTTACGTTTATTAGGGGGCATGAGCCGACGACTCCGCTTCATCCCAGACCACGGCGCCCTGGTCGAGGTGACCTGCCGGGCGCTCCACAGCCGCTTCCTGTTCCGCCCAGGACCGATGCTCAACGCCATCATCCTGGGAGCCCTCGCCCGGGCGAAGTCTCTCTATCCGGTGCGGATCTGCGCCTTCGCGTTCCTGTCCAACCACTTCCATTTGACCCTGGAGGTCGACGACGCGCGGCAACTCGCTCGTTTCATGAACCACCTCAACTCCAAGCTCGCCCGGGAGGTCGGCAGACTCACCGGCTGGCGGGAGAAGATCTTCGGGCGAAGGTACCAGGCGATCCTGATCAGCTCCGAGGACCAGGCCCAGATCGAGAGACTGAAGTACGTCCTCAGCCACGGTTGCAAGGAAGGGCTCGTCGAACGTCTCCAGGAATGGCCCGGCGTCCACTGCGTCCAGAACTTGATGGAGGGCAAGCCTCTGGAGGGCTGGTGGTTCGACCGCACCCAGGAGTACCTCGCGCGCCGCCGCGGGAAAGACTTCGGCCCCTTCCAGTACGCAACCCGCGAAACCCTGGAGCTCGATCCGCTTCCCTGCTGGAAGCACCTGACGCCGGAGCAGCGGCAGAAACGGGTTGCCGCTCTGGTGTCGGAGATCGAGGCGGAAGCTGCCGGCCGTAGGGAGCGCACCGGGATTCCGCCGCTTGGCCCCGCGGCCATCCTGACCCAAAATCCCCAGAGTCAGCCCGCCAAGACCAAGAGGTCTCCCGCGCCGGCCGTCCACGCAGCGACACGGGCCGTCCGCCGCGAGCTGCGGAACGCCTACTTCGGGTTCGTCACCGCCTATCGGAACGCCGCTGAGAAGCTGCGAGCTGGACAACGCGACGCGCCCTTTCCCACCGGTTGCTTCCCGCCCCCATTGCCGTTCGTGAGCGGATAAGCGGCTGGTCGCCGTCCCGGCCTGAAGACTCCTGAATCTGTGCTCTCATCGCAGAGAGCCTTGGGAAAGGTTTGCCGAGAGGAGCCCGGAAGCATCAAATTCAGGAGCGTCGAGCCGGCAACTTGCTCTCAAGGCTCTCCCCAAAAGGCTCGAGATCGCCCAGTTGAGCCACTGAAGATCATCTCGCGTCCATCCGCTGCCGCTGCGACGCGGTTAAGAGCTGCTATGCGTCTCCATTCGGCTGGAACCTCTTCCAACCTCTTCCAGATTCCCGACTCGAAAGCCTACTCAAGAACGGCTTGGCAGCTCTCGAAAGTTTCCAACTCGACTCGTCCGAAGCAGCGTCTCGATTGAATCCCGAATTCAGCAGCACCGGCGAGGTCCATAACATGCCGACCTTTCGCAATTAGGGTGGCACATCTTCCCACATCTTCCCCCATCTTTCCCCAGACTGTGGAGTGCTCGGGCCCACTGCGCGTCAGGTGCGCCGGAACACCCGCTGCACGGCCGCCGCATCCGGGGCGAAACCCGCCAGCGCCAAGTTCTCCTCGACGTGCTGGGGACGACTCATTCCCACCAACACGCTGCCGACCCCAGGCGTGGAGCGCACGAACTGTATGGTGCGCTGCACATCGCTGGACAGCGTGGCGAAGGCTTCCTGAATAGGCCGAGGCAGCCGCCCGAGGATGCGCCCCTGTAACAGAGGAGCGGAGGTCACGACGTGAATGCCAAAGGTCTGCGCGACTTGCAGCAGCGTGCACCAGTGGCCATCGTGCCACTGGTTGGCGAGCATACAGGGCTCAAGCGCCTTCAGATTCAGAGGCAGCTGAAGGAAGCGGAAGTGATGCCGCGGGCCACCCACCTCGGTTGCCCACCTGACGATCTCGTCAAGTGACAGGTACTGCGGGTGCTCCGGGCTCTCGCGAAAGGCAACCCAGGTCGCCAAGCCGTAGCTGGCGATGTGTCCGTGCTGGCAGGACTCCTCAAGGGTTGCCATGGCGGCCCGCAGGCGGCGCTCGAAAATCGCCCGATCGATTAGGCGGAGCTGCTCTTCGGGGTTGTGCAGATAGAAGACGTCGATGGTCTCCAGCCCGAGGTTGACCTGACTCCTGGCAATCTGGTCTCGCAGGAATGCGGGAGCGATGCAGTGTCCCTCGACAATCTCGTCGGGTGCGAGCTGTAAGCGCTCCATGTACTGCTCGCGCAGGTACCAGTGCGTATCCTGGGGCGGCTCTCCGTCGAACGGCAGGTAGCCGGCTTTAGTCGAGACGACGAGCTCACTCCGCCGGGTGGCATCATCACAGGCGGTGCGCAGCGCCGCACCCACGCACCGCTCGCCACGCTGATGGCGGTAGTTAATCGCCGTGTCGACGAAGTTGCACCCGAGCTCGATGGCTCGAACGATGGCGCTGCTGTAGGAGGCATCGGCGTCGTTGGTCGCGGGACCTAGGTAGGTGCCGATACCAATCGATGAGAACCTTGAGAGCCTGGGCTTCGCGGAAGTGCTCAGGACGAGCAACGTGCTGGAGACGCTGGGCGTACTCGGCCGTTGCGGCCGCCGTGGCGCAGCCAGGAAGGGGGGCAGCTGGGTCGGAGGGGGTCATGGCCGAGAGTTCGCGTAAGTCCAGGGGAGTTCGACAGCCTTGCGCAGCACGGAGGGCCCCGCCGCTAGCGTCTGTAGGATGTCTCCCATCCATTCAAGGAACATCCGCCCTGCCTGGCCCAGACTCTCGGGGTGCCTCGACGCGAGGTCGATGAGGCTGCGCGCGCGTTCGCTGGCAGCGCTCGTATCAGCGAGAAGCGGCGAACGCTTCCACGGACCGTAGCGCGCCTGGAACTCCGGTGCTGCTGCCTTGGAGGCTACCGAGTACAAGGCAAGGGCGACATAGACATGGGCCGCCGTGAGCGCCCGGTTCATCGGCCAGGTCACCGTCTCGGGGTGCCAGAGCGGATGAATACGGGGAGAGGTCTTCTCAGAGTAGTCCCGAGCCATGAGCGAATGCGTATGCTCGAGCTCCACGAACTTGAGGTGCATGCATTCATGGAGTATGGCCTCCGCGATAGTCCAGGGGCTCCGTAGGACGCTTCGAGACAAGAAGATCGTTCCGAGAATGCGGGAGATGGTCGCGGAACCGACCAAATCGTCGAAGTCGTCGACCGCGATGAAGTGGAGATGGGACACAGCGCTGTGTGCGGCCACTGGAAGCAGTTCTTGGAGGAGCACCAGAGCCTGGTTGATGGCGGCCTCGGTCTCAGACTCCGCGGCGTAAACGTGCGGCCCCGACAGGTGCTGCCGCAACATCGCAGCGAAGGCGCGGTCACGGAGCGTCCAGGCGCTCGCATCGGACCAATATCGGATAGGCCGGCTGAGGAGTTCCTGTCGAAAACTGCCGCCTGGATTGGCGACATCGCGCTTCAGCTCATCGAGATGTGCGCTGTAGTATGCGAGAAACTCGAGTTCGTCGTCAGCGGGTTTCCTCTCTCCGGCGGCCCTGTAGGTCCGAAGCAGGTCGTCGATGGAACCACGGACGACCGGGTCCGCGAAGAACTGGTTGGAGTCGCTGCTCGCGGCGGCGTCAAGCGCCTGTGCGAACTGCACAGCCGCGGGGAGGTGCCTGCCTAGCAGTTCCAGACGTCGACGGTAGATCAGGGCCGCTCGCTCGTGGATGTAGTCCACGGAGCCAAACGGTACATCCTGGGCCAACTGTTTCTCCGCAGAAAGCCATGCTGTCCGAGTATCAGTGTAGCTCGTCAAAGGATTAATCCTACCTAGGGATTGAGTTCGACTGTGATGTTGGCTCGGGTGAACAATTTTCCCGAGTGGCTAGTGTAGTGGGTCAAACAGATGTGTCCTTAACCAGAGCCTGCCGAGCGCGTGTGACCTTTTCAAGGATGTCGCTTGCGGTCTTCGTCCAGATAAAGGGTTTGGGATCTTCGTTGTGACGAGCCAGATACTCATGGATCGCCGTAACCAGATCTGCGACGCTGCGAAAGATGCCCCGACGCAACCGGTTTTCTGTCAGGTCACGGAAGAACCTTTCGACCATGTTGAGCCATGAGGCGCTGGTTGGGGTGAAATGAATCCTGAACCGCGGATGGCGAGCCAGCCAAGCTTGAACCTTCGGATGCTTGTGAGTCGCATAGTTGTCCGCGATCAGATGAATCTCCGGGCTCTTCGGGGTCTCTCGGTCAATGAGGCTCAGGAACTTAATCCACTCCTGATGGCGATGCCGCGGCATGCAGGTCCCGATCACCTTCCCGTTCAGCGTATTGAGCGCAGTGAACAGTGTCGTCGTTCCGTGGCGCTTGTAGTCGTGGGTCATCGTGCCATGGCGGCCCGGCACAAGGGGAAGGCCTGGCTGGGTGCGGTCGAGCGCCTGAATTTGGCTTTTTTCATCGACAGAGAAAACCAGCGCATGCTCTGGAGGGTTCAGGTAAAGACCGACGACATCCTCCAACTTCTCCACGAACCTCGCATCCCGACTCAATTTGAAGGTTCGAGTCAGGTGAGGCTTCAGGCCATGACGTCTCCAGACACGACCGATCGTGCTCGGGCTCAGCCCCATCATCTTGGCCAGACTACGGGTGCTCCAGTGCGTTCCCGCCACTGGCGTCTCTTGCGTCGTCTTGCGCACGATCTCCCGAATTACATCCTCGCCAATCGAAGGCAGCCTCCCGGCCCGAGGGGCATCCTTCAAGATGCCGACGGTCCGCTTCTCGGCAAAACGACGGCGCCAAACACCAACTGTCCGTCGCGCTGCACCAGAAATCTCAGCAATCTCTCGGTTCTGCTTGCCTTCAGCAGCCAGCAGGACGATTCTCGCCCTCTCTGCCACGCGCACGGATACCCTACGGCCACGTGCAAGCTTCTCAAGCTCAGCCCTCTCCTCAGGCGAAAGGACTATCGAGACAGCTACCTTCATGTTCCCTCCTGGAGGTATTCCCTACCAGGAAAGGATAACAGAAGTTGCCGAACATCGGACCCACTACACTAGCAGAGTCCATTAGGGTGTCAAGGCTGGGCGATGCCCCTCCACTCATGAACTTATGAGCGACCTTCTTCCGGAGATCGATGAGCACTCTCAGCGTATCCTCGGCCCCTGCGGAGTCCGGCGGGATGGCCGTATCCTGCCCCACAAGGGCAGCGTCTAATTGGGTGACTTCGGTGAGGAGCGCGGGGATGCCGGTATCCTGGGGATGTGAGGAAATCGTGCGCCAGTGGGCAAGGACGCGCTCCAGCGCTAGGGTCTGTCGGTCATACAGGTCCCCGACGAGTCGCTGTGCCACCTCCCCTAACCTGGACGCGCCATCCACGGAGGCGCCCTCTGGGGACGTGCCATCGAGCGCCAGCAGCATCTCCTGAAGCTGCGCGAGCAGGAGGTGGCCAGCGGGTCCCAGATCCCGGGTGCCGACCTCCGCTAGCTTCATTCCGAGAAAGTGCGCTCGATCGAGCGAGCGGCGCATCGAGAGCCGGGCATCGATGACATGGAGAGACCCGAAGCGTGGCGTCAACACATCAAAGTTCCTGGCCACCCGTTGGAAGTAAAGGGCAAGGTGTGCATAGACATGCATGGCGAAGAGGGAGCGCTGCACATTCCACGATTCGAAAGACACGTGCCAAAGAGGGTGGAGTTTGGCAGACTCTGCCTGCGTGTAGTTCGGCCGGAGCAGGTTGTGCGTCGCCATTACGTCATACAGCTTCGAGTGAAGGCCCTCGTGTAGGATGATCTCCGCAATGTACCAGGCGTTGGTCAGCACGTTGGGGTTGATGAAGACCACCCCGGGCGATGAATCGCTGGAGCAGGAGATGAACGGATCTGTAGAAAGAGGTGGGCTGCCGGAAAGCCCGGCCTCGCCGCGGGCTGGTTCGGTGCTGACGAGTGCAATGACGTCGATATGACGCAGGATGCTGGGTGTCAAGAGAGGGAAGAGTTCCCGGAGAAGCGCAATCCCCTGGCGGAGGTTCCTGGACTCCTCCTCGGTGGGATGGTGAAAAACATATTTGGGGCCGTTCTTCAGGAAGACCGTGGGAGTGATGCCCGTGAGCGTCTTGTCTCCTTGTTCGCCAGCCCATTGCCAGAGCGTGTGTCCGGACGCATCCTCGTAATTCTCTTCCATCAGCAGAGAGAGTGAGGAGAGCTTGCAGCCTTTCCAGCCTCCAGCGAGCAGGGTTCCCAGCTGTTCGAAGTACTGTTCGACCTCCTCATGTGTGATGACCTGCCACGGATACTTCAGGTGCCGGCTCGCGGCAAACACTACCGAGCGCAGGAACGGATGCTCGAGCACGCGAGCAGCGGTCGCATCATCCAGGGTTCGAATTCGCTCCAAAACAAGCGCTGCCTGGGGAAACAAGCGCTGTGAAAGATCAAGCCGCCAGCTGACACTCTCAAGCACCCGTTGACGGATGTAGCGCCAGTCCCCAAAAGGTGCATTGTGAGTCCACGCACGTTCGACTCTGTCGTTGATGAGGTCGATGAACACGGCAGCAAGGCCCTCCGTAACCAAGTGGGGGGATGTTCAGCCCGAGTGCGGCTTCCTGGCGATGAGCCAGGAAGCCCACTAGAAAGGACAAGGGGCAGCGAAGCCTACGACGTCAAATCAGCCGTAGACGCTGTAGCAGGTCGTGCACTTTTCAGTGACGGTGCTGCCTCCAGCCACGCTGTCAAGATCCTCGGGATCGATCTGCAGATCCTTAAGGGCCTCGTTCATCTCTTCCCTGTTCTTGGGAGTGTCTTCAACGTTCTTGGGGGTGTTCTCAGCCATGTGTGTCCTCCAATCGGGGTGAGAAGTTTCTGTGAGATACCACCCTAGCGTGGCACCTATATTTATATTAGGTACTTCGAAGGTAATGTCAATAGCCTCTGAGCCCATTCTTGTGGAGCCCATTCTTTGACGGACGAGGTGCCACGTCCTCAGATAAGTCTCCTTCTCGCGAGGCTGTGACGGGACTACCCGCCCAGCCCGCCACCTCGGGCTTATCCAAGGCCATGGCACCTCATCCTTATCCCGTCATGCTTTGCCATATGTGGCTGTAGCCATGCTAGTCAGATAGAAGCATCTCAGGCCCTCCTCCAAGGACGTGGCGCTGCGAGCGGGACAACGCAATGCGCCCTTTCCCACGGGTTGCTTCCCGCCGTGCCGAGAGGAGCCCGGAAGCTTCAAATTCGGGAGCGTCGAGCCGGCAACATGCTCTCAAAGCTCTCCCAAAAGGCCTCAAGCTCGCTAGTTGAGCCGCCGAAGATTGTCTCGCGTCTATCCGCTGCCGCCCGCTGCCGCCGTGACGCGGTTAAGAGCTGCTATGCGTCACCATTCGGCCGGCTGGAACTACGTTACTACCATTCGGCTTCTATGAGTCGGTCGGTCCGGTCAAGTAGGACATCCCAGAGCGGGGCGTTTTCCCTTTCCTACCTGTTCTTCCTTCGACTGGTGCCTTCCACTGTCTAGTCAACGAAGCTACGACTCACGAGGACTAGCTTCTATTCGCACTCTTTGGAGGTCCTCTCACGAGGACCGGTGCAGGTTGAGCTTTACGTCGAGTCGTTCTGAGGAGCCCCCAGCTGGCACACGGAGTCTGCGCTCCAACCCGAATGGCGGGGTCACCTACCTCAGCTTCGTCCTATCCATCTGCCAAACCTCTCAAACCTCAGCGCCGGTACCCTGGATCAGGTGGCCTTCGGAAAGGCCTGATACGAAGTCCCCGTCACCCAGAGCCTGTGCAGGAGCACCGCCAATTTACGCGCCAGCGCCACCACGGCCTTGCGTTTGCCGGCCCGCTCGGCGACCTGATGGGCCCATCGCTTCAAAGTGCTGTCCCGGTGACAATTCAGGGCGGCGTGAGCCGCTTGCACCAGAAGCCGACGCATCTCGCTGTCGCCTTCCCGCGTAATCGAGCCCCTCCACTGCTTCTCTCCAGAATCCCGCATCATCGGCCGCAGACCCAGACAGGCCCCTACATCGCGACTGCGCTCAAACCGCTCCGGGCGATCGACCCAGCCGATGAACGACAGACACACCAGGGGACCCACTCCGGGAACCTCCTGAAGCCGATGCAGGAGCTCATCGGCACGGGATTCTTCGACCAAGTCCTTCTCGAGTCGCTCGATCTGTTCACTCAGTTGCCCGATCATCTCCACCAAGGGGTTGAGCATTTGACGCAGATCCGGCGCGAGCTTCTGCTCGTGGAAGCGCTCGACGAAGCGAGCCGCCACGCACGAGCTCATCCGGTACCCTTGCGACCGCAGGGTACCCCGCACGCTGTTGATCAGCGCTGTACGAGCTCGCACCAGGCTCGTGCGTACCCGCAAACGCGTCCGCAGTTCCATGGCCGCTTCGCTGCGCTGGTAGACGGGGCGCACTAAGCCCTTGTCCTGCAGGCTCAGCCAGGCCAGCACCTCGGCGTCGGCCCGGTCGCTCTTCCGAGTCGATTCCGCGATCAGCCGGACCCGCCGAGGATTCACCACCACCACTTCGTGCCCCATCTCCTGGAGCAACCGGGCGGCCCAAGCCGTCTGGCAGCCGCTCTCGATCACCACCCGGGAGGCCTTTCTTTTCCCGAACACTCGGCGGAAACTGGCTTCGCTCGTCGTCACCCGCTTCTGGTAGTTCACCCGACCCTCTCCATCAAGACCACAAATCTCGCTGTGCTTCTGGTGCAGATCGATGCCAAAATGCTCCACGGTCGGTCTCCTTTCTCGGCAATGCCGTTTCTGGTCCCCACCGAGACAGCTTGCCACAGCGGGGAGACCGACTCATCTCATCTGGTACCTCTTCTCGGTACCTCTTCTCCGGGGGGTACCTCTTCTCCGGAACCTCTTCCGGGCGAGGCCGGGACTGCTCGGGCACATCTTCCCAGCGGCACATTTCCCCCGCCCCCAGGGATCTCCCCCACCCTTCCCCAGGGATCGGGAAGAGCCGGCCCAACTAACTTCTCTATATGCTATATTACAAGGATCAGGGGCTGGTCCCTGACGCTACCGGGGGACATCATGAAGAACTTGTTCCGGTTGACGGCTCTCGTTGGAGTCCTCGTTCTCTCCTCTCTCGCGACGGTAAGACCTGCCCATGCCACCACCGATTGCGCGAGTAAGGATGGGGCCGCCTGCGCGAACCCGGGTGCTCATGGTTTTTGCTATAGCATTGATGACCAAGGCTCCTCCTACACTTACCCGTGCTGGTGTGAACGAAACTATCTGGACACTTACACGTGGAGATGCGGGACAACCTGTATCAACGAAGGCTGTTGATGTCTGATCAGCGGAGATAGGTTGCTCCGCGGTCTCTTACGAGTCGGACAGGTGTTTCCGCCCATGGTTCGGGACCCGGCTTGCAATCGGCGGCCGGATGCCGCACGACCCCAGGGCTGAAGGCCGGGGCTGGAGGATTGCTGCCGTTTGGGCTCACGGGGTCGGGCGGCTGAGGATCTCCGCTGAGGATGGGGCTGGGGGCTCCGGCCTGCTTGATCTGGTTCGTGCGTGGATCACGAGAGTCGGCGGTGTTCCTCTGGCAGAGGTCCGGTTCTTTGACCCAGCGATTCTCTTTTTCGACCCACAGGTCACGTCTCCCGACCTACGTAGTCCAGTCTCTGACCCACAGGTCACGCTCTCCGACCCACAGGTCGCGTCTACCGACCCACGAAGTCCAGTCTCGGACCTCCAGGTCACGCTCTCCGACCCACAGGTCACACTCTCCGACCTTCAGGTCACGCTCTCCGACCTTCAGGTCACGCTCTCCGACCTCCAGGTCACGCTCTCCGACCCACAGGTCACACTCTCCGACCTCCAGGTCACGCTCTCCGACCTCCAGGTCACGCTCTCTGACCTCCAGGTCACGCTCTCCGACCTCCAGGTCACGCTCTCCGACCTCCAGGTCGACCTGCTGCCGGCAGGCGTGCGGACCCGGCTCGAGCAGAGCGACCTTCTGATCTCTCCTGCGGTCAAGCTGGAGCTCCAGTGCCTCTACGAGATTCGCCGCATCACGTCCTCCGGGGAGGAGGTCGTCAAGACCCTGGAAAAGGAAGTCTCCCTCCAGGTCTGTGACCTTCCTTTTCTCAAGGTGGTTGACGCCGCCCTCACGGCCTCGTGGACGCGGGACCCCTTCGACCGCGTGATCGCCAGCCAGGCCACGCTGCGCGGAGCGACCCTGCTGACCAAAGACCGCACTCTCTTGACCCACTGCGAGTGGGCCGATTGGCCGGACTGACTCACCCGGGTTCGACGCTTCACGGCCTGTCGCGAGGCCGGCCTTGCCGAACATTACGAAACCTCGTAAATTTACGGCATCTCGTTACGAATCACCGTCGTAAATCCACGCAAGTCATTGATTCTTCGAAGCCGCGTTCTGGCATCGTTCGTGAACTATGTCCGGACGGAGTTGAATGATGCTGCGAATCGAAACCCGAACCGACACGACATCCAACGTGACCTACGCCCTGGCCGGGCGGGCGACGCAGGAGCACCTGCCGGAGCTCGTCGAGCTGCTGGCGGCCGAGCGCGCCCGCGGACGCCGGGTGACGCTCGACCTCGAGGGGCTGGTCCTCGCCGACCGGGAGTTCGTCAAGTTCCTGGCCTGCGGCGAGGGCTCCCGGGCCGAGCTGGTCCATTGCCCCGCTTACGTCCTTTCATGGATCCGGTGCGAGGGGGAAGAGGAGAGGAAACCTTCATGAAGACACGCCATCTTGCGATCACGGCGGCGCTGCTGGCGCTCGGCATGGCGATGCCGGTGATGGGACAGGGGACCGGCGCGGAGGCGGCCGCCCCGCCGGCGGCATCAGCGGCAACCGCGCCATCGGCGGCATCGGCGGCATCCGCGGCATCGGCGCCAACCGTGCGGCTGTCGCTCGCCGACGCGATCAGCCGGGGGCTCGACGCCGGCACGGCCGTGCGCATCGCCACCACCAGCACCCGCGCGGCCGAGATCCAGGCGCAGGAGGCGCGCTCGGCCCTGCAGCCGCAGCTCAGCGCCGGCGCGCAGCTCGCCAACGAGACGATCAACCTGGCCACCTTCGGCTTCACCCTTCCCGGGGTGCCGAACGTGACGCCGCCGTTCAACATCATCGACACCCACGTTACGCTCGCCATGAACATCATCGACTTCGCGGCGCGGCGGCGGTACGCGGCGGCGCGGGCCGGCATCCGGGTCTCCCAGGAGGACCAGCGGCGCCTGGAGAACGAGGTGGCCGCCGCGGTGGCCTCGCTCTACGTCTCCTTCGGGCGCAGCTCGGCGCGGATCGACGAGATCCGGGCCAACGTCGAGCTGTTCCAGAAGCTGCGCCAGCTCGCCCTGGACCAGAAGAACGCCGGCGTCGGCACCCGCCTGGACACCACCCGGGCGGACGTCCAGCTCGCCCGCCAGCAGCAGGCGCTGCTGGTGGCGGTCAACCAGCGCGACCTCGCCCAGCTCGCCCTGCTGCGGGCCATCGGCGCGGACCTCGGCGCCAGCCTGGTGCTGACCGACGACTGGACGCGGGCCCTCGCCGCGGCGCCGCCCTTGCCGGCGGCCCTGGAGGCGGCGCGGCGGCAGCGGCCGGAGCTCTCGGTCCTCGAGCAGCGGCTGCGGCTCGCCGATCTCAACATCGCGGCGGCTCGGGCCGAGCGGCTGCCCACCCTCGGCGCCCAGGCGCAGGGGACCGAGAGCGGCAACCGGCTGCGCGACGTCGAATGGAGCCGCACGGTCGCCGCGGTGGTCAACGTGCCGATCCTGACCGGCCGGCGGACCGAGGCCCACATCGCCGCGGCGCAGGTGGTGCGCGACCAGCTCGTGATCCAGCAGAACGACACCCAGCGCCAGGTCGAGCAGGAGGTGCGCCAGGCGCTGCTCGCCTACCAGAACGCCCGCAGCCGGGTCGATCTGGCGAGCCAGAGCCTGCAGCTCGCCCAGGACGAGCTGGAGCTGGCGAGCGACCGGTTCAAGGCCGGCGTCACCTCCTCGATCGAGGTCGACAACGCCCAGACTTCTCTCGCCGCCGCTCGCGACACCCGCATCGACGCCCTGGCCGACGAGGCGCAGGCGCGCTTCGACCTGGCGCGGGCGACCGGCGAGATCCGCAATCTGATTCCTACCCAGAAGTGAACGGAGGGTCTTTGAGATGAGCAGTCCACTGAGAGCCGAGAAGCGAGCCGAGAAGCCGGCGGCCGAGCAAAATACCGCACCGGATATTTCATCGAACAGCGCGCCGATGCCGGAGACCGCGCCGGCGGCCAAGAAGGGGAAGACCCGCAGGATCGTGATCCTCGCCGTCCTCGCCGTCCTGATCGTCGTGGGAGCCGTGTGGGGTTTCCGGATGATCGTCTTCTACGCCCACCACGCCACCACCGACGACGCGCAGCTCGACGGCAACATCAACCCCGTCCTCCCCCGCGTCTCCGGCTACGTCAACGAGGTGCTGGTGCGCGACAACCAGGTCGTGCATCCGGGCGACCTGCTGGTGAAGATCGATCCCAGCGATCTGCAGGTCAAGGTGGACCAGGAGCAGGCGGCGGTGCTCAATGCCCAGGCCGCCGTGGCGGTGGCCCAGGCCGCCGTGGCGGGAGCCCGGGCCACCGCCACCGGCTCGCAGGCGAAGGTCGCCAGCAACCAGGCCGACGTGGTGGCGGCCCGCACCCGGGCCGAGCAGGCCACCGCCGACCTCGCCCGCTACAAGGCGCTGGTCAGCAAGGAGGAGATCTCCCAGCAGCAGTACGACGCCGCCCGCGCCGCCGCCGACGCGGCCCGCGCCAACGCCGACGCCGCCCGCGCCACCACCGAGTCGTCGCGGGCCACGGTGCAGTCCGCGGCGGCGCAGATCGAGGCCGCCACGCGCCAGGTCGCGGCGGCCCAGGCCCAGGTGGCCCAGCACCAGGCGGCGCTCGCGGCCGCCAGGCTCCAGCTCTCCTACGCCGTGCTCCGGGCGCCGGTGGCGGGGATCGTCTCGAAGAAGAACGTCGAGGTGGGGCAGTTCGTCCAGGCCGGCCAGCCGCTGCTCGCCATCGTGCAGGGCAACAGCGCCCAGGCGAGCAACGAGGTCTGGGTGAGCGCCAACTTCAAGGAGACCCAGCTCGCCAAGATGCGGCCGGGCCAGACCGCGGACATCGAGGTCGACGCCTATCCCGGCGCGATCTTCCATGGCCGGGTCGAGTCGCTGGCCGCCGCCACCGGCGCCCGGTTCTCCCTGCTGCCGCCCGACAACGCCACCGGCAACTTCACCAAGGTCGTCCAGCGGGTGCCGGTGAAGATCGTGTTCACCGATCCGCCGAACCCGCGCCGGCCGCTGCGGGTGGGCATGAACGTCGCCGTCACCGTGAACCTCGGCTGAGACGCAAGGAAAGGGTCGAGCTCATGCCCCAGCAGGGCGCCAACAAGTGGCTCATCACCATCACGGTCATCCTGGCCTCGGTGATCGAGCTCATCGATACCTCGATCGTCAACGTCGCCCTCCCCCAGATGATGGGGAACCTGGGGGCGACGCTCGACCAGATCGCCTGGGTGGTGACCGGGTACGTGGTGGCCAACGTCATCGTCATCCCGATGACCGGCTGGTTCGCGGCGGTGTTCGGCCGCCGCAACTATTTCATCGGCTCGCTGGTCCTGTTCACCATCGCCTCCTTCTTCTGCGGCCATGCCACCAGCCTGTGGGAGCTGGTGGTCTTCCGCTTCATCCAGGGGGCGGGGGGCGGCGCCATGCTCTCCACCTCGCAGTCGATCCTGGTCGAGACCTTCCCGCCCGAGGAGCTGGGCCTCGCCAACGGCCTCTTCGGCCTCGGCGTGGTGGTCGGCCCCACCGTCGGCCCCACCCTGGGCGGCTGGATCACCGACAGCTACTCCTGGCGCTGGATCTTCTACGTCAACCTGCCGATCGGCGTCATCGCCATCCTGATGGCCATGGCCTTCCTCCCCGAATCCCGCGAGGTCCGCAAGATCGCCTCCGTGGACTGGGCCGGCATCGGCCTGCTGGTCCTCGGCATCGGCTCGCTGCAGATCGTCCTCGAGCGCGGCGAGTCGGAGGACTGGTTCTCCACTCCCTACATCACGGCGCTGACGGCGGTCGCCGTGGTGGCGCTCGCCGCCTTCATCTGGCGGGAGCTCACGGCGGCGCATCCGATCGTGGACCTGCACGTCTTCCGCGACCGCTCGCTCGCCGTGGGCACGGTCTTCACCTTCATCCTGGGCTTCGGGCTCTACGCCTCGGTGTTCATCTTCCCCGTCTTCGCCCAGAACCTCCTGGGCTTCACCGCCATGCAGACGGGGCTGATCCTGCTGCCGGGGTCGCTCGCCACGGCGGTGATGATGCCCCTGGTGGGCAAGATGCTGCAGCGGGGGGTGCCGCCGCAACTGATGAACGCCGCGGGGTTCATCTGTTTCTTCCTCTTCACCTTCATGCTCAGCCACTCGACCCTCAGCTCCGGACGGGGGGATTTCTTCTGGCCGCTGGTCTGGCGCGGCATCGGGCTGGGGCTCCTGTTCGTGCCGCTGACCACGATGGCCTTGTCGGGGCTGCGGGGCAAGGACATCTCCCAGGGAGCGGGGCTCACCAACATGATGCGCCAGCTCGGCGGCTCTTTCGGCATCGCCCTGGTGACCACGTTCATCGAGCACCGCTCGTGGACGCACCGGGTCAACCTGATCTCCCACCTGTCGATGTACGACCCGGCGGTGCGCGAGCGCCTGTCAGCGGTGACCGGCGGGCTGATGTCGAAGGGGTCCGACCTCTACCAGGCGCAGCAGCAGGCCTACGGCGCCCTGGAGGGGGCGGTCCTCCAGCAGACCTACCTGCTCACCTACATGGACGCCTTCCGGGTGGTCGGCGTCTTCTTCCTCTTCTGCATCCCGCTGCTGCTGCTGTTCAAGCGCCGCCGCGGACCGGCCCCGGCGCCGGTCTCGATGCATTGATCCCACCACGCCACACGGCGATCCCGAAGGGGGCGGACTTCCGCCCCCTTTCGTCGTAGAGGAAGGCGAGCCCCCCTTGCAGGTCGGGCGGCAGGCGCTTGAGCTCCTCCATCCGCACCAGCAGAGGCGCGCCCGGATGCCCCGCCAGCCAGGCCCGCACCTCCTCCGGCGTGCTCAGGGGGTGGACGGTCCGCCCCAGCTTGAAGCCGATGATCCCGAAGATCGCCTCGTTGGAGACCACCGGCGGCAGGTAGGCCGGGATCGGCTCGCCTCCGGGGCGTCCCGGAAAATAGGCGGCGAGGGCCGCCGTCAGCTCGTCGGTCCGCTTCACCGGATCGATGAACCCCTCGACCGCCGTCTCCAGCCCGAGGACCAGGAGGAGCAGCGCGGCCATGACCCAGCTCACGGAGGGGGAACGCCGCCAGTGGCGGGCGAGCCCCAGGGCCAGCCCGGCGCCCAGCGCCAGGGAGACCAGCCCGAAGCCGGCGATCCCCGCCGCCGGCAGCGCTCCCCGCAGCGGCGCCGCCCCCGCGGGGACGTGGGGCGCCCAGGCCAGCCACAGGGCGGCGGCGCCGAGGAGGAGCGGGAGAGCGGCGGCGAAGCCGCCGAGGGCGAGGAGCGTCCGGCGGTCCAGCGGTTTCACCTCTCCGGGCTTCCCCACTCCGCCGAGCCAGCCGGCGACGCAGACGGCGAAGGCCGGCAGCAGCGGCAGCAGGTAGACCTCCCGCTTGCTGGAGGGGATCGAGAGCATCAGCAGGCCGATCCCCGCGGTGGCGAGCAGCAGCCGGTGCCCTTCGCTCCCTGGGGTCTCCTGGCGAAAGATCCCGCCTCGCATCCCGCCGCGGAGCATCGCCGGCAGCGCCAGGGTCCAGGGGAGCAGCCATGCCGGGGCGATCGCCAGATAGAACCAGAACGGCTCGGTGTGGCCGTAGCGGCGGGAGAGGTCGGTGTGCACGAAGCGGCTGACGGTGTTGTTGACCAGGCACTCCCGCAGGCCCTCCCACCCCGCGGCGCGCTGGAGCGCCACCGCCCAGGGCGCCACCAGGAGAGCGAAGACGGGGATTCCCAGCGCCGCGAGCAGGAGCAGCTCGCGCAGGATCTTGCCGCGCCGGGTCATCAGCAAATAGAGCACCGGCGGCCCCGCCCCGAGGCCGAGGGCCACGATGCCCTTGGCGAGAAAGGCGAGGGAGAGGGCGAGGACGATGATCGCCCGGGCCAGGAGCCGCGCCCGCCGCGCTTCTCCCGGTGAGCCCCGCCCGGCCAGCTCGGCGAGGAGAAGAAACCCCAGGTGGGCGAGGGCGACGAAGAGCATCAGCGCCGGATCGACCGTCACCCGGGTGGCGTTCTGGACGAAGAGCATGGTGGTGGCGAGCACCACCACCGCCAGCAGGCCCTGGCGCGGGCCGCCCAGGCGGCGCCCGGCGGTCCAGGCCACCATCAGGGTGAGGACGCCGAACAGGGCCGACGGCACCCGCGCCGCGGCATCCGAGATCCCCAGCAGGCTCAAGGAGGCCGCCAGGCTCCACCAGTAGAGCGGCGGCTTCTCCAGGAAGGGCTCGCCGTTGAGCCGCGGCACGATCCAGTCGCCGCCGTCCCGCATCGCCCGGCCGACGCCGGCCCCCGTGGGCTCGTCCGGGCTCCACAGGGAGTGGGAGCCGATCGCCGCGAAGCAGAGGAGGAGGGCGAGGAAGAGGGAGACGAGGAACGAGGATCGCCCCGTGCCGGCCTCCCTGGTCTCGTTCGGCATGGCCGCGGACGTTAGCACGGCAAAGCGCCACCGCCACCTGCTTATGTCTTCTTGCGTCTGTTTGCGTCTGGAGGAATTTCAGCGGGCGATTTTTGATTTTCCTTGACAGCTCACGGGAGCCCACTTATCGTAAGAAGTGATGACGTAACGCTTGAAAAAAGAACCGACGCCCTCGGGCGTAGCAAGGAGCAAGGCTTTATGCGGATGAGAAGCTTGGGTCTGGCGCTGGCCATGTCCGGTCTGATGGCGAGTGTAGCGGGGGCGCAGATCGTGCTCCAGGAGCGGGAGAAGGGCCGCGCCCCCGATATCAAGCCTGACATCAAGCCCGACATCAAGGGCATCGCCGCCACCTACCAGGGCCAGGACCAGGGCCAGGAGAGGGTGGACAAGCGCAAGCCGCCGAAGCCCCCCAAGCCGCCGAAGCCGACGTACAACGGCATCACCTATCACAACGGTCCCGTGATGCTCGGCACCACCCACATCTATTTCATCTGGTACGGGGACTGGAGCGCGGACGACACCCAGGCCATCCTGACCGACGAGGCCAGCAGCATCGGCGGCACCCCCTGGTACAACATCGCCACCACCTACTACGACAAGACCAACAAGCACGTCAGCAACTCGGCGACCTTCAACGGCTCCACCACGGACGACTACTCCCGCGGCAAGGACCTCAACGAGTCCAGCATCCGCGGCATCGTCTCCGACGCGATCACCAGCGGCCGCCTGCCGAAGGACAAGAACGGCGTCTACTTCGTCCTCACCTCGCCGGAGGTGAACGAAGACGGCTTCTGCGCGCCGACCAACGGCTTCTGCGGCTGGCACACCAGCGCCACCCTGGCCGGCCTGGACATCAAGTTCTCCTTCGTCGGCGGCGCCGCCCAGTGCCCCAACATCTGCACCCGGCAGAAGTACCACAGCCCCAACGACAACCCCGGCGCGGACGGCATGGCGTCCATCTTCGCCCACGAGCTGATCGAGACGGTCACCGATCCGGACCTCAACGCCTGGTATGACGGCGATGGGATGGAGAACGCCGACAAGTGCGCCTGGAACTTCGGGGACCTGTATACCGCTCCGAACGGCACCGGCGCCAACGTCCAGTGGGGCTCGCGCGACTTCCTGGTGCAGCGGAACTGGGTCAACGCCGGCGGCGGCTCCTGCGCGGTGAGCTACCCGTAGGGCCTACCCCGCCTTGGCCCGCGCCTCCGCCTTGTCCACCACCATCTCGGTGAGCCGGGCGGTGCGCGAGACGGCGCGGCCGATCGCCTGGAGCAGGGCGATGCGGTTGCGCCGCACCCGCGGGTCCTCGGCCATCACCATCACCTCGACGAAGAAGCGGTCGAGCACCGGCGCCAGGCCGGCGATCCGCCGCAGGCCGCCCTCGTAGTCGCCGGCGGCGGCCGCCTCCTCGAGGTCGGAGCGCAGCCCCTGGAACGCCGCGGCGAGCTCCTTCTCCGCCGGCTCGGTCAGCGCCGCCATCGCGGTCTCGTCGAACGGCGCCTCGGCGGCCTCCTTGACGATGTTGGCGATGCGCTTGGCCGCCAGCACCACCGAGAGGAAGCCCGCCTCCCCGCGCACCTCGTGGAGAGCGTCCACCCGGGCCCGCAGGTCGGGCAGGCTGGAGACCCCGGCGGCGAGCGCCGCCTCGATCTCATCGTAGGCGTAGCCGGCGCTGCCGAGGAGATAGCGGACGCGGTCGTGGAGGAAGGGGCGCAGGTCCTCCAGGATCGCCTCCGCGCCGCGGGTCAGCCGGTCGCCGTAGAGGCGGGCGGCCTCCACCGCGATCTGCTCGAGGTCGACCGGCAGATCGCCCTCCAGGGCGATGCGCACCACCCCCTGGGCGGCGCGGCGCAGGCCGAAGGGGTCCCGGGAGCCGGTGGGGATCAGCCCCAGGCCGAAGATCCCCACCAGCGTGTCCAGACGGTCGGCGAGCCCGACCACCTGGCCGGCCCGGCCGCGCGGGGTGCGGTCCTCCGCCGAGGCGGGCATGTACTGGTCGTAGACCGCCTGCCAGACCTCCTCCGGCGCCCCCTCCTCGCGGGCGTAGATGCCGCCCATGACTCCCTGGAGGGAGGTGAACTCCTTCACCATCTCGGTCGTCAGGTCCACCTTGAGCAGGCGGGCCGCGTCCACCGCCCGCGGCTTCTCCGCTCCCCAGCCGAGCTGGTCGCAGATCGCCGCCGACAGGGCCACCAGCCGCTCGGTCTTCGCCGCGTAGCTCCCCAGCCGCTCGTGGAAGGCCAGCCGGCCGAGCTGCCCGGCCCGCTCGGCGAGAGGCAGCTTGCGGTCCTCGCCGTAGAAGAAACGGGCGTCGGCCAGGCGGGCGGCGACCACCCACTCGTTGCCTGAGCGGGCGCGGCCCGCCGGATCGTCCGGGCGGTCCATCACGGTGAGAAAGCAGGGCAGGAGCTTGTCGTCATTCGGATGCGCCACGGTCAGCGCGCTCTGATGGTCGCGCAGGCTGGTCGAGAGCACCTCGGCGGGGAGCTCCAGGAAGGCGTCGCCGAATCTCCCCTCCATCACGCCGGGGATCTCGCAGATGGCGGTCAGCTTGTCGAGCAGCGCCGGATCGTCCACCAGCACGCCGCCCAGGGCTTCGGCCCGCGCCAGCATGGTCTCGTGGAGGGTGCGCCGGCGCTCCACCGGGCGCACCTCGACCTTCCGCCGGGCGAGCTGGCCGCGGTAGTCCTCGACGCCGCCGACGCGGAACGGCTCGGGAGACAGCGTCGGATGCCCCACGGTCTCGGCGCCGGCCGCCACGCCGAAGAGGTCGAACGGCACCACCTCGCCGTCGAGCAGCGAGACGACGCCGTGGACGGGGCGCACCCACGGCCCCTCGCCGCTCCCCCACCGCATGGTCTTGGCCCAGGAGATGCCGGCGAGGACGCGCGGCACGATCTCGGAGAGCACCTCGCGGGTCGCCCGCCCGGCGATCTTGCGGGTGGCGGCGAGGTACTCCCCCTTCCCGGTCTGCACCCGGGCGAGATCGCCCGGCTCCAGCCCCGTCCGCTTGGCGAAGCCGAGCAGGGCGGGCGTCGGCGAGCCGTCGGCGGCGAAGGCGGCGCGCACCGGCGGGCCCATCACCTGCTCCTCGCGGTCCGGCTCGCGCTCGGGGAGCCCGGAGAGCACCAGCACCAGCCGGCGGGGAGTGAAGCCGGTCTCCACCTCGCGCGGAGCGATGCCGCGCGCCATCAGCTCCTCGAACACCCGGGTGGCCAGCTCCTTCACCCCCGGCTCCAGCATGCGGGCCGGGATCTCCTCGCTCCGCACCTCCAGCAGGAACTCGCCCCGGCGTTCGGCGAAATGCTCAGTGCGCGGCATCGGCCACCTCCGTCACGGTCGTTTCCTGGGTCTGGCCCTGGAGCAGCGGGAAGCCCTGCTTCTCGCGGCTCTCGACGTAGGCCCGGGCGCAGCCGACCGCGAGGTCGCGCACCCGCTTCATCAGGCCGACCCGCTCGGTCACCGAGACGGCGCCGCGGGCGTCGAGCACGTTGAAGGAGTGCGAGCACTTCAGGGCGCACTCGTAGGCCGGCAGCACCAGGCCGGCTTCGAGGCAGCGGCCGGCCTCGCGCTCGTAGCCGTCGAACTGGCTCTGCAGGAAGGCGACGTCCGCCACCTCGAAGTAGTAGCGGGAGAGCTCGTACTCCTCCTGCTTGCGGACCTGGCCGTAGTCGATCCCCTCCACCCACTCGATCTCGTAGATGCTCTGCGAGAGGGAGAGGAACATACAGAGGCGCTCGAGGCCGTAGGTGATCTCGGCGCTGATCGGTTTGAGCTCCAGGCCCCCCGCCTGCTGGAAGTAGGTGAACTGGGTGATCTCCATGCCGTCGAGCATCACCTGCCAGCCGACCCCCCAGGCGCCGAGGGTGGGCGCCTCCCAGTTGTCCTCCTCGAAACGGAGGTCGTGCTGGGTGAGGTCGAGCCCGATCGCCTCCAGGCTCTTGACGTACAGCCGCTGCACGTCGAGCGGCGAGGGCTTGAGGATCACCTGGAACTGGTGGTGCTTGCCCAGGCGGAACGGGTTGTCGCCATAGCGGCCGTCGGCCGGGCGGCGGGAGGGCTGGACGTAGGCCACGCGCCAGGGCTCCGGCCCGAGGACGCGCAGGAAGGTATCCGGATGCATGGTCCCGGCGCCCACCTCGAGGTCGAGCGGCTGCTGCAGCACGCACCCCTCGCGGGCCCAGAACTCCGATAGCTTGAGAATCAGTTCCTGGAAAGTTTGCATGACCGCGGAATCCTATCGTGTCGCGGCGGTCCTGTCGCGCAACGGGTGGGGACGGACGGCGGCTCAGACCCGCGTCAGACCCGCGCCAGCGTCTGCTGGATCACGTCGTAGCTGCGCAGCTCGCGCTGGAGGAAATGGCGGCGGACCTGGCGGCAGAGGTCCTCGACCTGCCGCAGCACGGCCTCCGAGGGCGGGCGCTCGGCGGCGGCGGGCAGCCCCTCGCGGCCGATCCGGCGCAGGAAGTCGAGCGTGGCGGGGGTGATCCGCAGGCCCCCCGCGCCGGCGCAGTCCAGGCAGAGCAGGTTCTCCCCGGAGCGCGGCAGGATCGCTCCCTCCGGCGGGAACGGCCCGCCGCACCCCGGGCAGTCCCAGGGGGCCGGGAAGACCCCCGCCAGACGCAGCACCCAGGATTCGAAGTAGCGCGTGGCGAGGTCGCGGTCCACCCCGGCGAGGAGCGCCTGGAGGGTGGAGTCGAGGAGGCGGAACAGGTTGTCCGAGCCCTCTTCCTCCTGGGCGAACTCCAGGATGTGGTCGGCGAGGTAGCTGCCGAGCAGGATCCCCTCCAGGTCCTCCTGCAGCGGATGGGCCGTGCGCACCAGCTCCACCGAGGAGATCCGCACCAGCTCCCGCCCCTCCTTCTCGAACCAGGTCACCTGCACCCGGGCGAGCGGCTGGAGCTGGCCGCCGAAGCGGCTGTGCTTCACCCGGGCCCCCTTGGCCACTCCCTTCTTCTTGCCTTGCTCGCGGGTGAGGAAGGTGACGATGCGGTCGCGGTCGTGGAGGTCGGCGACGTCGAGGATCAGCGCCTCGGCGGTCTGCAGGCTCATCGCATGGAATTATACCCCTGCGTTAAACTGCTCTCCACCCATGGCCCTCGTCGAATCCAGGACCCCGCCCGCCGCCGAGGACCCCAACCGCGATCTCGGGTTCGGCGCCGTCGTCGCCCGCGAGAGCCGCAAGCGCTTCCTCAACAAGGACGGCAGCTTCAACGTGGTGCGCGAGGGCCTGAGCTTCTTCCGCTCGCTCAGCCCCTATCACTATCTGCTCACCACCTCCTGGCCGCGCTTCCTGGGGCTGATCGTCGCCTCCTACCTGGCGATCAACACCGCCTTCGGCCTGGCCTTCCTCGCCGTCGGGAGGGGGGAGATCGCGGGCACCCACGGAGTCACCCTGGGGGAGCGGTTCCTGGAAAACTTCTTCTTCAGCGTGCAGACCTTCGCCACCATCGGCTACGGCGGCATGCACCCGGTGGGGCTGGCGGCGAACCTGCTGGTCACCCTGGAGTCCCTCTTCGGCCTGCTGGGCTTCGCGCTCGCCACCGGCATCCTGTTCGCCCGCTTCTCGCAGCCGACCGCCCGCATCCTGTTCAGCGACAAGGCGATCATCGCCCCCTACCGGGAGATCACCGCCTTCGAGTTCCGCGTCGCCAACATGCGGCGCAACGAGATGATCCAGGTCGAGGCCCTGGTGATGCTCACCCGGCTGAAGCTGGACGGCAGCGGCAACCGGGAGTTCCTGCCGCTGAGGCTGGAGCGCGAGAGGGTCACCTTCTTCCCCCTCTCCTGGACGGTCGTCCACCCGATCGACGAGGCGAGCCCGCTCCACGGAGCGACCGCCCGAGACCTGGAGACCTGGGACGCCGAGTTCCTGGTCCTGTTCTCGGGCATCGACGAGAAACCTTCGCCCAGACGGTGCACACCCGCTCGTCCTACAAGGCCCGCGAGGTCGTCTGGGGCGCCCGCTTCACCAACCTGTTCAACCCGCCGAAGCCGGACGGCGTCCTGTCGATCGACATCGGCCGCCTCAACGACTTCGAGCGCACCCCGCCCCCGGGGTGAGGATCACCGCCCCGGCGAGGGCGCGGGCGCCGCGGCTCCGGGAGTCCCGAAATCCACCTTGGGCGCGGTCTCGGCTCCGGCGGCCGCCTGGAAGTAGGCCTTGGGCTGGAAGCCCATCATCGAGGCGAAGGCGGCCGCGGGGAAGGTGCGGATCTGGGTGTTGTAGGTCTGCGTCACCTCGTTGAAGCTGCGGCGCTCGACGTTGATGCGGTTCTCCGTGCCCTCGAGCTCGACCATCAGCCCCTGGAAGTTCGACACCGACTTCAGCTCGGGGTAGCGCTCCACCACCACCATCAGGCGGCTGAGGGCCGAGGAGAGGCCGTCCTGGGCCTGCTGGAACTTGGCGAACTTGGCCGGATCGTTGAGGATGTCGGCCGTCGCCTGCGGGGTGATCTGCCCCACCCGGCTGCGCGCCTCGATCACCTGGGTGAGCGTGGTCTGCTCGAAGTTGGCCGAGCCCTTGACCGAGGCCACCAGGTTGGGGATGAGGTCCGCCCGGCGCTGGTAGACGCTCTGCACCTGCGCCCACTGCCCCTCGACCGCCTGCTGGGACTTCACCAGGCCGTTGTAGACCCCCACGAGGTACATCCCGAGGATCAGGACCGCCACCACGATGGCGATCAGGCATCCGTATTTCTTCATCGCAGTCTCCTTCCGCTCCAGCCGGCAATCGGTCGGCGCGGGGGGATCATATCGCGTCCTCCCGCTCCCCCGGGCGTGTTAGATTCTCGCCCCATGAGGCCCTACCTGGACCTGCTCCGGCACATCCTGGACCACGGGACCCCGAAGTCCGACCGCACCGGCACCGGCACGCTCTCGGTCTTCGGCTACCAGATGCGCTTCGACCTCGCCCAGGGTTTCCCGCTGCTGACCACCAAGCGGCTCCACCTGCGCTCGATCCTCCACGAGCTGCTCTGGTTCCTCGCCGGGGACACTAACGTCCGCTACCTCCACGAGCACGGCGTGACCATCTGGGACGAGTGGGCGGACGCCGAGGGCGACCTCGGGCCGGTCTACGGCGCGCAGTGGCGCTCCTGGCCCGCCCCGGACGGCGGCGCGATCGACCAGATCTCCCGCGTGGTCGAGGGGATCCGGACCAACCCCGACTCCCGGCGGCACATCGTCAGCGCCTGGAACGTGGCCGCGATCGACCAGATGGCCCTCCCCCCCTGCCATGCCCTGTTCCAGTTCTGGGTGGCGGAGGGGCGCCTCTCCTGCCAGCTCTACCAGCGCAGCGCCGACACCTTCCTGGGGGTGCCGTTCAACATCGCCTCCTACGCGCTGCTGACGATGATGGTGGCCCAGGTCTGCGGTCTCGCCCCCGGCGACTTCGTCCATACCCTGGGCGACGCCCACCTCTACGTCAATCACCTGGCGCAGGCCCGGCTCCAGCTCACCCGCGAGCCCCGGCCGCTGCCCACGATGACGCTCAACCCGGAGGTGAAATCCCTCTTCGATTTCCGCTTCGAGGACTTCACCCTCAGCGGCTACGACCCCTACCCGGCGATCCAGGCGCCGATCGCGATATGAGCCCAATCCCGAGCCCAACTCCGAAGATCTCCTTGATCGTCGCCATGGCGAGCAACCGGTCGATCGGCCTCGACAACCACCTCCCCTGGCACCTGCCGGCCGACCTCAAGCGCTTCAAGGCGCTGACCAAGGGGAACATCCTGGTGATGGGAAGAAAGACCTTCGAATCGATCGGCGGGCCGCTCCCCTGGCGGACCACGATCGTGATCACCCGCCAGCCGGGCTACGCGCCGGAGGGGGCGCTCGTCGCCCCGTCGGTGGACGCGGCCCTGGAGCTGGCGGCGCGGACGGCCGGAGAGAACGGCGGCGAGGTCTTCGTCGGCGGCGGCGAGGAGATCTTCCGCCAGACCCTGGAGCGCGCCGACCGCATCTATCTCACCCGGATCGAGCGCGACTACCCCGGCGACACCTTCTTCCCGGAACTGGACGAGTCCGCCTGGCGGCTGGCCGAGCGGGAGGACCACGCGGCCGCGGGCGAGGCGCCGGCGTTCAGCTTTCTGACCTGGGACAAGATCCGGCCTTGAAGCGCGGCGCTCTTCTCCTCGTCCTCGCCGCCCTCCTCGGCGGCTGCTCGCGTTCGGCGGCGGCGCCGCGGAATCTGCGCGCCGGGGAGACGGTCCGCAAGGCCTGGGTCTATCTGATCGCGGTGACCGATACGGCCGGGACGGCCGGAGAGAACGATCAGAAAGCGGCCGACGGCTGCGACGCCCCGGCGGCGCCGGTCGAGGTCGAGCTGCCGCTCCCCTCCCCCGCCCTGAACGGCTCGATCGCCGCCCTGCTCGACGCCGGCAGCCGCTACGAGAACGCCGGCTTCTACAACGCCCTCGCCCACTCGCCGCTCCAGGTGGACCGCATCGAGCGCGCGGGGGACCTGGCGCGGGTCTACCTCACCGGCTACATGGAGGTGGACGGCGGGTGCGACCGCCCCCGCCTGCTGGCCCAGCTCACCCGGACGGCGACCCAGTTCAGCGACGTCAAGCGGGCGGAGTTCTTCCTCGACGGCAAGCCGCTGCGCGATCTGCTCCCCGAGACCGTGGAAGGAGAAAAAAAGACCGCCGGCAGGGCCGGCGGTTGAAGGAGAGGACGAGAGCGGAAAGCCCTCGCACCCTCGGGGAAGCTCAGAAAAAAATCCTGAAAGATTTGCGCGGGTCGGACCGGAACGCTGCGGCGGCAAGCCCTGGGTACGATGCAGAAGTGCGGAAAGGATTGAAAAGCGGGACAGGTCCCTCCCCGCTTCTCGTTCGTTGTCTTTCTCCCCTCTCCCGAGTCGGGAGAGGGGCCGGAGTGAGGGTCCCCTCAGGCGGTTACCGGCCGCGCCGCGCGCTCCCGGAACCACGCCGCGGTCCGCGCCAGGCCTTCGCTCAGCGGGATCGGCTGCGGCAGGCCCAGCTCGCGGCGGCCGAGGGCGCCTTCGACCACGGAGCGCTGCTGCTCGCCGTGCTTGGCCGCGCCGTGCTTCGCCTGGAGGTCGGTGCCCAGGGCGCGGGTGATCTCCTGGTAGAGATCGACCACGGAGGTCTCGACGCCGGTGCCGACGTTGTAGGTGTGGAAGCCGGGCCGGCCCGCCGCCGCCAGGTTGGCGCGCACCACGTCGGAGACGTGGACGTAGTCGCGGGTCTGCAACCCCTCGCCGTTGATCGTCGGCGCCTCCCCCGCCAGCAGCCGGTTGAGGAAGATGGCGACCACCCCGGCCTCGCCGTGCGGGTTCTGCCGCTCGCCATAGACGTTGGCGTAGCGCAGACAGGTGGCGTTGAGCCCGTAGGTGACGTAGTAGTAGAAGAGGTAGCGCTCGAACGAGAGCTTGGAAACCCCGTAGGGCGAGACCGGCCGCGCCGGATGGTTCTCGTCCGCCGGGAAGTAGTCCTGCTCGCCGTAGATGGCCCCGCCGGTCGAGGCGAAGACGATCTGGCGCACGCCGCCGCCGCGGGCGGCCTCGGCGAGGTTCAGGCTGCCGAGGATGTTGACCTCGGCGTCGAAGACCGGGTCCTCGACCGAGCGGCGGACGTCCATCTGCGCGGCGTGGTGGACCAGGATCTCCACCCCGGACTCGCGCACCAGGTCCGCCGCCTCGCTGGAGCGGATGTCGAGGACGTGCAGCTCCGCGCCCTGGGGCACGTTCTCCCGCTTGCCCCCCGACAGGTTGTCGATGATCAGCACCCGGCGCCCTTCAGCGAGATAGGCGTCGGCCACATGGGAGCCGATGAACCCGGCCCCTCCCGTAACGCAGACGATTCCCTTGGATCGATCGTTTTCCATGGCCCCGGAGATTAGCAAGAGCCGGGCCAGGGCGGCCACTCAGGGCCGCCCCGGCAGGCCACCGCTACAGAAGGCCGCGAGCTAGATCGTGCAGCCCGGGCAGAGCGAGCAGTTCGTGACCTGCCCCTTGCTGTGGTAATTGCAGACCGCGCCGGTGCTGTAATTGTATCCGCCGGCCGCCTCCTCCAGATTGGGGGCGTTCAGGTGCCGCAGGGTCTCCGTGGAGAGGGTAAGCTTCCTGGCCAGTGCGCGCTTCTTCATCTGGATCTCCTTGTAAGGGTGTTTTCCCTGAATAGAAGGTGTGGCCATCCGTGAGAAGCGAGACGCGCGGGCGAGGCCCCATGAAAAAAGCAGCCTGAGCGGCCGGACTCAAGGCAAGCCCCCCGCCCGCCCGCTCCCGGATTCCGGCTCCAGGCAGACATCGGTCAGGTAGAGGCCCAGCGAGCGCTGGTCGGGCAGGCCGGCGCGGGAGGGGACGAACGCGGAGTCGGTGGCGATCTCCACCAGATCGAGGTCGTCCAGGGGAACGCCGGTCAGCGGAGCGGAGAGGTGGAAGGGACCGACTTGCAACTCGGTCTCCAGCACCGCATGGTGGTTGACGCTCAGCGTGACCCGCACCGGCGCCGGACGGAAGTTGATGCCGCTCACCAGCAGGTCCGGCCGCGCGGTGAGCGGCGAAGCTCCGGGCGCGGTGAGCACCAGGGTGCCGTCCTGGGCGCTCCAGCGCCCGGGGCCCTCCGGCTCGTACCAGCCGGCGAGGAAAGAGGGGTTCGCGTCCGGCTTCCCCATCTGGATGCAGTTGGCGACCGAGCCGGGGTTCGCCCACCCCAGCCGCCCGTTGGGATAGGGGTCCGCCGGCTCGATCCGCCGCGGCACCACGCGCTGCGCCCGCGAGCGGCCGGAGGAGGAGTAGCCCAGGGCCGCCAGTCTCTGCGCCAGCACGGGATCCAGGTTCCCATCGCTCCGTTCCAGGCTCTGCCGGGCGTAGCCGTCGTAGAGGCGGGCCAGCTCGCCGGAGAGCTGGGAGAAGACGGCGCCGGCCTCGGGACGGCCGAGCAGGTTGTGGCGCTCCCCGGGATCGGCGGCGAGGTCGAAGAGCTCCTTGCGGTAGGGATTCTTCCCCAGGACGAGCTTGTGCCGGCCCCGGGTCAGGGAGAGGCCCGTGCCGTCGATGTAATCGAGGTGGGCGAGGAAAGTGCGGTCGTCCGGCGCCTGCCGGCCGCTCCCCGTGAGCCGGCCGGCGAGGCTGACGCCGTCCAGGGAGGCGTCGCCGTCGGGCAGCGGCATCCCGAGCAGGTCGAGCAGCGTGGGGACCACGTCTATCAGGCTCGCCCGGCCGGGCCGGCGGCCGGCGGGAACGGCGCCGGGGGTGTGGATCACCAGGGGGACCTGCAGGACCTCCTGGTAGACCGTCTGGCCATGGCTCATGCGGCCGTGCTCCTCGAGCTCCTCGCCATGGTCCGCGGTCACCACCAGCACGGTGTTCTTCATCAGCCCCCGCCGCGCGAGCTGGCCCACCAGCTCGCGGAGGCCGTCGTCCGCCTGCCGGATCTCGCCGTCGTAGAGATCGCGCGCCCGCGCCAGCAGCTGCGGAGACCGGTGCAGGAAATGAGTGGCGTCGACCTCCTCCACCGTCACCGGCGGCGAAGAGGCGGGCCGCGGCCGGCCGTCCCATCCGGTGCCGGGGGCGTAGGGGAGGTGGGGATCGACGTAATGGACGTAGAGGAAGAAGGGGGGTTTGAGCCGCTCGAGCTTCGGCAGCAGCTCCTGGTCCAGCGCCGCGGCCTTGAAGTTGTCCCAGTAGGAGAAGGAGTCGAAGCCGCGCTCGAAGCCGAAGGCCTCCGTCACCCAGCCGTTGGCGCTGGCGCCCAGGGTGTGGTACCCCTCGCCCCGCAGCCGTTCGGCCAGCAGGACGGCGGCGGCGGGGACGCGGTCCAGCCGGCCCACCGCCTGGTGGTGCACGGGGTGGAGGCCGGTCAGCAGCGAGGCCGTGGCCGGCTTCGTCCAGGGGGCCGGGGTGAGCCCGTCGAAGGCGGCCCCCTGCCGCGCCAGCTCGCCGAGAAAGGGCGCCGTGTCCCGGCCGTAACCGTAGGTCGCCAGGTGATCCTGGCGCAGGGTGTCGATCACCACCAGGACGACGTTGGCTTTGGGGGCGATCGGACGGGCGCGCCGGCATCCGGCGGACCCGGCGACGAGCGCGAGCAGCAGGGCCGTGACGGCCTTGCCGCGAAGCCTGCCGCGGACCATGGCTCAGACGGCGGGTTTCCTGGAGACCGCGATGATCCCCAGGCCGGCTCCGGGGAGGAGGTTGTCGACCCGCCGGATCGCCGGCGCCAGCACGTTGAAGAGCTTGAGCTGGTTGCGGCTGAAATGGCGCCGCTTCAGGATCTTGCCGTTGAGCAGCCAGCCGGGCACGCCGAAGTGGTTGAAGTCCCGCAGCTCCTCGACCTCGAAGCCGGTCGAGCGCAGCTCCCCGGCGAGCATCTCCTTCGAGTAGCGGCAGCGGTGGCCCAGCACCTCGTCGAGGCTCGAGTAGAGATGCTGCCCCTGCGGCACGTAGAGGACCAGCCGGCCGCCCGGCGCCAGGGCGTCGTACATGTTGCGCAGCGCCAGGAGCGGATCGCGGACGTGCTCCAGCACGTTGAGGCAGACCACGGTGTCGAACTTCGACCTCCACGGCGCGAAGTCCTGCGGCGTCTGGAGGTCGAGGCGGGCCACGTTGAGGTAGGGCTTGCCCAGGGAGAGGTTGTTCAGGTAGTCGAGGTAGTGCGGGTTGATGTCGCTCGCCAGGTAGAAGTCGCGCGGCAGCAGCCAGGTGGTGATGTTGCCGATGCCGGCCCCGATCTCGAGCACCCGGGCGCCGACGTAGGGCTCGATGGCGTCGGCCATCCACTGGTTGAAGTTCTGCGCCCGCTCCAGGCTGTGGAGGATGTGGGAGCCGTACTCGTCCTCGGCGTAGATGTCGTCGATCAGGTGGTACTTGACCATGGTGCGGAACGCCTTGAAGCCGTCCTTCCAGCCGATCTTCTTGCCCTCGCGGTAGGTGCGGCCGAGATAGCTGATCGGCACCTCGAAGATCCGGCACTCCCGCTTGGCGACCTTGGCGGTGATCTCCGGCTCCATGGCAAAGTCGTTGGAACGGATGGGAATCGACTTGATGAGCGGCGCCCGGAAGACCTTGTAGCAGGTCTCCATGTCGGTCAGGTTGAGATCGGTGAGCCAGTTGCTGAACCGGGTGAGCATCTGGTTGCCGAGCGTGTGGCGGAAGTTGAGCACGCGGCGGCGCTCGCTGGGCAGGAAGCGCGAGCCGTAGACGACGTCGGCGCCGTCCTCCAGGAAGGGGCGGATCAGGCGGGGGTAGTCGCGCGGATCGTATTCGAGGTCGGCGTCCTGGAACAGGATGAGGTCGCCGGTGGCCTCGGCGATGCCGCGGCGGATCGCCGCCCCCTTGCCCTGGTTCTTCCCCTGCTCCAGCAGGCGGATGCGGTCCGGGTGCTCGGCGGCGAGCCGGCGGAGGATGTCGAGGCTGCCGTCCTTCGAGCCGTCGTCGATCAGCAGCAGCTCCAGCTCGCGGATCTCGGGAGCCGACACCGCGAGCACCCGGTTCACCAGCTCGGCGACCAGGAAGCGCTCGTTGTAGACCGGGACGACGACGCTGAGCCTGACCCCGGCCGGTGGAATCGTTTCGTTCACCGGTTCACCAAGTCGTTCCCCAACAGGATTCCAGCTCTCAAGGGCGCGAATGATAGCACCCACGATCTGAAATCGAAGTAGATTCTCCTCCCATGGAGCTCACTTCCGGCCGCCGCGCCGCCCTGCTCGGCGCGGTCCTGATCGCGCTCGCCGTCCTCGCCGTCTACGGCGCGTCGGTGCGCTACGAGTTCGTCTACGACGATCACGTGCAGATCGAGCGCAACCCCTGGCTGCGGGATCCGGACGGGTTCCGGCTGTTCCTCACCCGCCCCTTCTGGGGCTTCTACATGGACCGCTCGTCGGGGCCGTCCAACTACTACCGCCCGGTCTTCGGCTGGGCCTACTCGCTGGTGGCGCGGGGGTTCGGCCTGTCGCCCATGGCCTTTCACGTCACCTCGGTGGCGCTCCACCTCGCGGTGACCCTGCTGGTGGCGCTCGGCATCCGCCGCCTGATGCGGGGAGAGCCGGAGGCGCGGCGCAACGCCGCGGGGCTTACCGCCGGCCTGCTGTTCGCGGTCCACCCGGCGCACGCCGAGGCCATCGCCTGGGTGGGCGGGCAGGCCGACCTGCTGATGGCCCTGTTCGCCCTGCCGGCCCTCTTCTGCTACCTCGCCCGCAAGGACGGGACCGGGCGGCTGGGGTGGGCCGGTCCCTTCCTCTATCTCCTCGCCTGCCTGGCCAAGGAGCCGGGGACCGCCCTGCTCCTGGTGCTCGGCGCCGTCGAGGCCGCCGAGTGGCGGCGGGAGGGGTCGCCCTGGACGGCCCTGCGGCGCGCCTCGGCCCGGCTCCTCCCCTATCTGCTCGTCGCCGCCCTCTACACCGCCCTGCGCATCCATGCCCTGGGGGGATTCTCCCCGCGCAGCTACGGCGTGACCGCCTCCCCCGCCGGCACCCTGGCCTTCGCGGGCGGTCTGCTGGCGCGCTATCTGGCCTTCCTCTTCATCCCCTTCCCGGTGCGGCTGCTGGCGGCGGTGCCCGCCCCGGGGCTCCTCTCGCCGGTGGCGCTCGCCGGCCTGGCCGTGGCCGGGGCCGCGCTCCTGGGCCTCGCGGCCGCCGCCTGGAGCGGCCGGGCGCGGCGGGAGATCGTCCTGCCGGTAGCCGTGCTCCTCGCCTTCCTGCTGCCGGTGCTGGCGGTGAACTCGATCGGCGGCTCCAACTTCGCGGAGCGCTACCTGTATCTGCCTTCGGCGGGCTTCGCCTGGCTGTGCGGCAGCTTCTGGAGCCGTCTCGCGGAGCTGCTCCCCCGCCGGGAGCGGCGGGTGGCCGCCGCCGCGGCCCTGGCGCTACTCGCCGCCGCCGGCGCCGCCGCCTGGGCGCGGAGCGGGATCTACCGCGACGACCTCGCCCTGTTCCGGGCCACGGCGCGGGTCTCCCCGGACTCGTCGATCGCCCGCAACAACCTCGGGATGGCCTTGTACAACCGCGGGCGCTTCGATGAATCCGAGCGCGAGTACAGGGAGGCGCTGCGGCTGGACCCGCGGGGCGTTCCCGCCCTGTCCAACCTCGGGGTCCTCTACGAGCACCGCAAGGACATCCCGCGGGCGAAGGCGACCTACGAGCAGGTCCTGCGCCTCTCCCCCACCCATGGCATCTCCGCCACGCACCTCGCCCGCATCCAGCGCCAGCAGGGGGATCGGGCGGGGGCGATCCGCCGGCTGGACGCCTTCTTCGCCGCCGGCGGGGAGAGCTACGACGCGCTGGCCGACCGCGCCGAGCTCTGGATCGAGGACGGCCACCCGGAGCGGGCGGTCCCCCTGCTCGAGCGGGCCGTCCGCACCTTTCCGGACTACACGCGGGCGCCGGCGCTCCTCGCCCGGGCGCGGAAGGCGCTGGGGAGAGCCCGCTGAGCCTCCCGAGCCGTCTGATCTGCCCCGTCCGGGGCTGTGGCGAGCCCCTGGAGCGGCAGGAGCGCGCCTGGGTCTGCCCGCGGGGGCACGCCTTCGACCTCGCGCGCAGCGGCTACGCCAACCTGCTCCAGCCGCAGGACCGGCGCTCGAAGCGGCCCGGCGATCCGCGGGAGGCGGTGGAGGCGCGGCGGCGGCTCCTCGACGCGGGATACGGCGAGCCCCTGCTGCGCGCCCTCCTGGAGGAGACCGCGGGGCTCCCCCCCGGCGCCGCGGTGCTCGACGTGGGGTGCGGCGAAGGCTACTACCTGGGCTCCCTTCTCCAACACCACCCGGTCGAGGCCTACGGCGTGGACCTCTCGGCGGCGGCGGTCGAGCTGGCGGCGCGGCGCCATCCCGGGGCGACCTGGGTGGTGGCCAACGCCGACCGCTCCCTCCCCTGCGCGACCGGCGCCTTCGACCTCGTCCTCTCGATCGACGCCCGGCTTAACCCGGCGGAGATGCGACGGGTGCTCAAGGCCGGCGGCCGGCTGCTGGTCGCCGTGCCGGCGGCGGACGACCTCGCGGAGCTGCGCCAGGCGGTGCTCGGCGAGCCCGTCCTCAAGGAGCGCCTGGAGAGCGCCATCGCCCGGCTCGCCGGCGGCTTCGCCCTGGAGGGGAGGCGGACCGTCCGCGGCGCCGCGCGGCTGGGGCCGGAGGAGATCCGCGACGCCCTGGCCGCCACCTACCGAGGCGGGCGCCAGAGCCGGCGGGAGCGGAGCGCGGCGATCCCGGAGTTGGAGGTGACCCTCAGCCACGAGCTGGCGAGCTTCCGGCCGGGCTGAAACCTGCTACCCTGCGAAGAGGACCTTGGCAACCCCGACGCAAGAATCACCTCGCCACGCCGAGACGCCCGGACGGGAGATCCCGCTGCAAGGGAGCCGCCGGCTCTCCCGGTCGATCCTCTGGGACCTGCAGAGCCGCTTCTTCAACCGCCAGGCCGTCCTCGCCTGGAGCGAGGGGACGGTCCCCCAGTACATCACCAGCACTCCCCTCCTGGCCGGGGCCTACGCCCGGGTGGTCCACGGCTGGCTGCGGGACGGGCTCGCCAGCGACTCCCCCGCGATCGACCGCTCGCGGCCGGTCCACATCCTCGACCTGGGGGCCGGCTCGGGGCGCTTCGCCTACCGCTTCCTGAAGCTCTTCCACCAGCTCGCCGGGGATACCCCCGGCGTGACCGTGCGCTACGTGATGACCGACCGGGTGGCGCGGACCCTCGAGTTCTGGCGCGGTCACCCCTCCTTCCAGCCCTTCCTGGCCGCCGGCCGGCTCGAATTCGCCCGCTTCGACACCGAGGACGCCGAGGCCGCCGATGGACCGGAAGAGATCCGGCTCCTGGTCTCCGGGGAGGTCCTGCCGGCGGGCGGCGCGGGCAATCCCCTGGTCGTCTTCGCCAACTACTTCTTCGACGGCATCCCGCAGGACGCCTTCGTGATCGGTGATGGAGCGCTCCAGGAGCGGCTGGTGAGCCTCGGCACGCCGGGGGAGGAGCCGGACCCGGACGATCCGGCCATCCTCTCCCGGGTCCGCCTGGGGTTCGAGGACCGGCGGGTCGCGAGCCTCGGCTACTACGGAGAGCCCGACCTCGACCGCGTCCTGGAGGAGTACGCGCGGGAGCTTCCGGGCGGCACCGCCCTGCTCTTCCCCTGCGCCGCCCTGCGTTGCGTCCGCCGCCTGGCGGCGGTTTCCGGCGGCCGCCTGCTGCTGCTCTCCGCCGACAAGGGATACCACCGGGAGGAGGACCTCGCCGGCCGCGAGGAGCCGGAGATCGAGGTGCATGGCAGCTTCTCGATGATGGTGAACTACCATGCCATCGGGCGGTACTTCCTCCACCGGGGGGGCGAGGCCCTCCACCCGCCCCACGGCCACTCCCACCTCGACGTCTCCGCCTTCCTGTCCGGCGGTCCCGCCGGCGGCTGCCCCGAGACCCGGCGGGCCTACCAGGAGGCGATCGGCCGCTGGGGGCCGGACGACTTCTTCACCCTGCGCGGCGGGCTCGACAGGCTCGCCGGCTCCCTCAGCCTGGAGCAGCGGCTCTCCTTCCTGCAGCTCAGCGGCTGGGACGACGCCGTCCTGATGGACGCCTTCCCCACGCTGCTGCGGCAGGTGGCCGACGCCCCGGAGGCGCTGCGGCAGCGGGTGCGCCAGGCGATCGAGCGGGTCTGGGAGCTCTACCTGCCGATCGGCGAGGAGGGGGACCTCGCCTTCTCCCTCGGGGCGCTGCTCTACGAGATGTTCGACTACCCCGGGGCGATCGCCTACTTCGAGCGCTCGCTGCGGCTCCACGGCCCGGCCGCCTCCACCTCCTACAACCTGGGCGCCTGCTACTACGGCCTGCTGCGGATGGACGACGCCCTGCGGCACGTCGAGGAGGCGCTGGCGCTCGATCCCTCCTTCGAGTCGGCCGCGGCGATGCGGCTCCGGATCGAGTCGGAAACCGGCCCCGGGGAAGCGGTAAGCTCCTCTCCTTTCCGGTGAGCCTCCAGTCTTGTCCTCTTCCTTCAGCGCCGCTCCGCTCGACTGGAACGCCCCCGGGAGCCCCGATCCCGATCCCGCCGATCGTTTGCCCGGACCGGTGGCCGGACCGGTGGCCGGACCGGTGGCCGGACCGGTGGACGTCATCGTCCCCGTCTACGGCGCCGCCCCCGAGCTCGCCGCCTGCCTGGGGAGCCTGCTGCGCCATACGGACCTCGGCCGCCACCGCCTGGTGCTGGTGATCGACGGCCCCCAGGAGCCGGAGGTCGAGGCGGCGCTGGCCTTTGCGTCCGCGCGGCCCGCGGAGCAGGTCCTGCTCCTGCGCAACCCGGCCCGGCGGGGGTTCGTGGGCAGCGTCAACCGGGGGATGGAGGGCTCGGACCGCGACGTGGTGCTGCTCAACAGCGACACCGAGGTGACCGCCGGCTGGCTGGAGAGGCTGCGGGAGGCCGCCGGCTCCCACCCGGCGATCGCCACCGTCACCCCGTTCTCGAACCACGCCACCATCGCCTCCCTCCCCCGCTTCGCCGAGGTCAACGCGCTGCCCGCCGGCTGGAGCGCCGACCGCTTCGCCGCCCTGGTCGAGCGGGTGTCGGAGCGCGAGCGCCCGCGCCTGCCCACCGGGGTCGGGGTCTGCCTCTACGTCAAGCGCCAGGCGCTCGACCGGCTGGGCCTGTTCGACGAGGCGAGCTTCGGCCTCGGCTATGGGGAGGAGAGCGAGTTCTGCTTCCGGGCGCTGAAGGCGGGGTACCTCAACGTGCTCGACGACGCCACCTTCATCTACCACGCCGGCCAGCGCAGCTTCGGCTCGTCGCGGCCGGAGCGGGTGAAGGCGGCCCACCGCGCCATGGAGCGGCTGCACCCGGAGTACCTCCCCACCGTGGCGCGCTTCCTCCGCGAGGACCCCCTGAAGCCGGCGCGCGAGCGGGTCATTTCCGAGCTGAAGAAGGCCGAGCGCGGCGATCGTCCCGTCAAGCGCCGGGAGCCCCGGCGCGTTCTCCACCTGGTGCACGGCTGGCCGCCGTGGAGCTCGGCCGGCACGGAGGTCTACGCCCGGCGGCTGGCGCGGCGGCAGGCGGCCTGGCGGGAGGTGTCGGTCTACGCCCGGATCGGGGACGCGCAGCGCGCCCTCGGCGAGGCGCTGGAGATCTACGACGGCGGCGCCCGGGTGCGGCTGGCGGTGAACAACTTCACCCAGCGCGACCCGCTGTCGCGCAACGCCCTCTACGACCGGCGGCTCGGCGCCGACTTCCAGGCGCTCCTCGAGGAGACCCGGCCGGACCTCCTCCACGTGCACCACCTGGCCGGGCACGCGCTGACCCTGCCGGGCCTGGCCGCGCGGCAGCGCATCCCCATCCTCTACCAGATCCAGGACTGGTGGTCCCCCTGCGCCCGGGCCAACCTGCTCGACGCCGGGCGGCGGCTCTGCTCCGGCCCGTCGCCGGGCAAGTGCTCGGCCTGCCTGCCGCTGACCGGGCTCCCCCCGCCCCCCTGCTCAACCGGCTGCTCTACGCCGGCCGCGAGCGGCTGGCCAAGCGCGCCCTCGGCCACGCGGACGCCTTCGTGATGGGCTCCCAGGCCATCCACCGGAGCTATCTGGAGCTGGGATACCTGCGGCCGGACGACCCCGTGCACGTCCTCCCCTACGGCATCGAGCGCCCCGACTCTCCGCCGCCGCCGCGTGCCGCGGCCTCGCCGCTGCGCTTCGGGGTCATCGGCTCGATCCTCCCCCACAAGGGGATCCACCTGGCGGTCGCGGCCTTCCGCGGCGCCGATCCCGCCCGCGCCACGCTGACCGTCTGGGGGGATTCGTCGATCTCCCCGACCTATACCGCCGAGCTCGCCGCCCTCGCCTCGCCGGCGGTCCGCTTCGAGGCGCCCTTCGGCGAGGAGCGGCGGGGGGAGATCCTCGCCGGGCTCGACGTGCTGATCGTCCCCTCCCTGGGGCTGGAGTCGTTCGGCCTGGTGGCCCGCGAGGCCCTGGCCGAGGGGATCCCCGTGCTCGCCTCGCGGCGCGGCGCGCTGGCCGAGCTGTTCGATCCGGCGGACGGCCCCCCCTGCGGCGCCCTGTTCGATCCCGAGACGCCGGAGGAGCTGCGCGGGTGGATCGGGCGGCTGGCGGCGCGGCCGGAGATCGCCGCCGCCTGGGCCGCCAGCCCGCCCCGGATCAAGCAGATGGACGAGCACGCGGAGGAGATCGAGGGAATCTACGAGATGATGGTGCGCCGGAGGGTCGCTTCCTAGGGACGCCCTCGCAAGCCCCCCCGGCGTAGTAGAATGCGGATTCCTGCAATGAATTCACCGCTGGCGTGCACCATCGTCGCGAACAACTACCTCGCGTATGCCCGGGCGTTCACCCGTTCGTTCCTCGAGCGGCACCCGGCGGGGAAGGTCTGCGTGCTGATCGTCGACCGCCCGCAGCCAGGCCACCGCTACGAGGACGAGCCGTTCGCCGTCACCTTCGCCGACCAGCTCGGCATCCCGGGCTTCCCCCACTTCGCCTTCAGCTACTCGCTGCTGGAGCTCAACACGGCGGTCAAGCCGTCCTTCCTGCTCCACCTCCACCGCACCCTGGGCTGCGACCGGGTCTGCTATTTCGATCCCGACATCCTGGTGCTCGGCGATCTCGGCGAGCTCTACGAGCGGCTGGGGCGGGCGGACGCGGTGCTCACCCCGCACCTGACCGCCCCGATCGAAGACTCGGCGGTCCCCTCCGAGCGGGAGATCCTGCTCTCGGGGGTCTACAATCTGGGCTTCCTCGGCGTCTCGTTCACCCCGCGCACGCTCGACTTCCTGGCCTGGTGGGCGCGCCGCCTCTACCGCGAGTGCCTGCACGACGTCGAGCGGGGGCTGTTCGTCGACCAGCGCTGGATGGACTTCGCGCCGGCGTTCCTCGCCCACGCGGACATCCTGCGCGATCCGGGCTACAACGCCGCCTACTGGAACCTGGCCCACCGGTCGATCGAGGAGACGGCTGGCGGCTGGCGGGTCAACGGCGAGCCGCTGCGCTTCTTCCACTTCAGCGGCTACGACTTCCAGCGGCCGGAGATGATCTCCAAGTTCCAGAACCGCTTCACCTTCGCCGAGCGCCCCGACGTCGCCCCGCTCTTCCGGCTCTACGCCGCGAGCATCCGGGCCGCGGGGCAGGAGGAGTGCCAGGCGTATCCCTACCGGTACGGCCGCTTCGACAACGGGGTCGCGGTGCCGGAGGTGTCGCGCCGCGCCCTGCGGCAGGTCGATCCCGAGGGGAAGCGCTGGCCCGACCCGTTCTCGACCGCCGGGGCGGACAGCTTCTTCGACTGGCTGCGCCGGCCGGCCGGCGATTCGCCGTCTTCGATCCCCCTCCCCCGCCTGGCGCTGCTGCTCTGGGACCACCGCCCGGACCTCCAGCGCTTCTTCCCCCATCCCTGGAAGGAGGACCGCCTGCGCTTCGCCCACTGGTTCGCCGGCAGCTCCGGCCCGCCGGAGCGGATCGATCCGGCGTTCACCGCGGCGCTCCTCCAGCCGCTGCGCCGGGCCGGCGAGCTGGCCGGCGCTCCGGCGGGCTCTTCCGGAGAAAAATCGGCGACGGAGCCGGGGAAGCAGCGCGCCCGGGTGGAACGGACGCAGGACGAGCTCGCCTCGCTGCTCGACCGCGCCGAAGGGGAATCCCCGCTGAGCTCCGAGGAGGTCGCCTGGCTGACCGCCGACGCCGGCCACGAGCCCGGCCGGCGGCCGCGCGTGCCGCGGCTGGCCCTGGAGATGCACCGCCGCCGGCCCGACCTGCTGCGCGCCTATCCCGACCCGCTCGGCGCCAGCCGGGGAGCGCTCGCCCTCTGGTATTCGACCTACGGGCGGCACGAGTACCGGCTGCCGGGCGCGGTCGTCCACCCGGTCCTCCGCACCCTCTCCTGGCGCCAGCAGGCGTGGGCCCGGCTGTGGTGGGAGAAGCACCGCCGCCGGAGCCGGCCGCAGGCCGATGCCCCACCCGTGGCGGACGCCCCCTCGAAGGAAGCGGCCGGGGCAGCCGGCGCCACCAGAGCCACCGCGACGGCGACCCCTGCCGGTCCGGAGGGATTCAGCGTGATCGGCTGGGCCACGGCGCCCACCGGGGTCGGCGAGGCCTGCCGGGGGACCCTCGCGGCCCTCGAGCGGGCGGGCATCCCCCGCGCCCTGTGGACCCTGGACGGCCGCGCCGACGGCGCCCCCGGGGCGGCCAGCGAGCGGGACCGTCAGGGCCTCCCCTACGACGCCCTCCTCTTCCACGTCAACGCCGACATGATGGAGACCGTGCAGAGCCGCATCCCCCGCGCCCTCCACCTCGGGCGGCACCGGATCGGCTACTGGTTCTGGGAGCTGTCGCACTTCCCGCTCGGCCTCGCCGTCGCCTTCCGCTGCGTCGACGAGGTCTGGGCGCCGACCCGCTTCTGCCTCGAAGCCTTCCAGTCGATCTCCCCCGTCGAGGTGCGCTGGATGCCCCCCTGCGTCGTGCCGACCGAGGCGGCGCCGGCCGGCCGCGAGGCGCTGGGCGTGCGGGAGGGGGAGTTCCTCTTCTTCTTCGCCTTCGACGCCTTGAGCGTGCCGGAGCGGAAGAACCCCGCCGGGCTCCTCGCCGCCTTCTCCCGGATGGCCCGGGCGGGGGGGAGCGGCGGCCGGCCGGTCCGCCTGCTGATCAAGGTGAACCACGCGGAGAAGGAGCCGGCCGCCCTCGCGGAGCTGCGCCGGCTCGCCGAGGGGCTCCCCGTCAACCTGATCACCTGCACGCTCAGCCGCGAGGCGCTCAACGGCCTGCTCGCCGCCTGCGACGCCTACGTCTCCCTCCACCGCTCCGAGGGGCTGGGGCTGCCGCTCATCGAGGCGATGTACCTGGGCAAGCCGGTGATCGCCACCGGCTACGGCGGCGTCACCGACTTCCTGGACGAGGAGACCGGCTTCGTGGTGCGCCACCGACTGGCGGCCCTCGACGCCCCCCAGGGTCCCTACCCGGCCGGCGCGGTCTGGGCCGAGCCGGACGTCGAGCACGCCGCGGAGCTGATGCGCGCCCTGGCGGACGCTCCGGAGTCCGCGGCGCCGAAGGTCGAGGCGGCCCGCCGGCGGGTGTGGGAGCTCTACTCGCCCGAGGCCGCCGGGGAGCGCCTGCGGCGGGAGCTGGCGCGGATCGCCGATTCCCGGCGGTCCGGGCGGGACGCGGCGTGAACGGCTCCGGCGCGTTCGGCTCTTTCGGCGCCGACACCTGGCAGACCGCCCGCCGCGTGCTGCGGGCGGAGGGGATGGCCTCCCTGCGCGAGCGCGTCTCGGACCGCCTGCGCGAAGGCCTGCGCCGGCGCTCCTTCCACGCCACCGCCAAGAAGCTGAGCGCCGCGGGCCTGCCCTCCATCCCGGTGCTCAACGTCCTGCCCACGGCGCCCACCCCGCGCCTGGGCGGCTTGCAGGCCCAGCTCCTCCACCGCATCGAGAGCGAGGCGAAGCACCGGCCGGTGGCTCTCCTCTACCCCGAGGCGGAGGGGTACCGGCTGGAGGTCGCCGCCGGCGGCCGGCGGCTCGCCCTGGCGATCGTCGGCGGGCCGCCCCCCTCGCCGGTGGCCCTGCGGGACACCCTTTTCGAGCGCGCGGTGACCCAGGCCGCCGCGGAGGTCGGAGCCCGCGCCCTGCACATCGAGGGGCTGGCGGGCATTCCCCTGGGCTCGCTCGCCGAGCTCCACCGCTCGGGGCTCGCCCTCCTCCTCTCGGTGCACGACTTCAGCCTCTTCTGCCCCCGGCCGCACCTGCTGGAGCGCCCGCGGCTCCGCTTCTGCGACTACTCGCGCGACCGCGAGCGGTGCGCCCGCTGCCTCGCCCAGGACTGGCCCGTGGGGCTCCGCTTCCAGGACGAGCGCCGGGAAGTCGCCCACGGCCTGCTGCTCGCCGCGGCGGCCACCGTCTACCCCTCCGGGTTCCTCCGCGGGCGGCACCTGGAGCTGTTCCCGGGCCTCCCCGAGGACCGCCAGCGGGTGATCGAGCCCTCCGGCCCGGCCGGCGGCGGCGCGGCGGTCCAGCGGGAGGGACCGGTGCGGCACGTCGCCTACATCGGCCAGGTGCTGCCGCACAAGGGGGCGCTGGTGTTCGACGAGGTGGTGCGGCGGCTGCCGCCGGAGGTCTGTCCGGACCTGCGCTTCAGCGCCTACGGCGGCGGCGACGCGGAGCTGCTGCAGCGCCTGCGCGGGCTCCCCCGCGTCCAGGTGCGGGGCTACTACCGGTCCGGCTCGCTGGTCGATCGCCTGCAACGCGACCGCGTCGATCTCGCCCTGCTGCTGTCGATCGTCCCGGAGTCCTACAGCCTGGCGCTCTCGGAGTGCCTGGCGGCGGGAGTGCCGGTCGTCGCTTTCGATCACGGGGCGATCGCCGAGCGGGTCCGCCGTCACGGCGGCGGCCTGCTGGTGGAGCCGGAGGCGGGAGCGGAAGGGGTCGCTCCGCTGGTGGCGGCGCTGACCAACGGCCGGCGGGTGCCGCCCGGCGACGCCCCGCCCCCCTCCGGAACCCAGGCCGCGGACGCCTTCCAGCAGCTCTACCGCGAGCTGGGGTTGAGCTGAGATTCCGTCACCGGCGCCGGAGCGTCGAAGATCCGGCTGCTGAGGAGGCCCTTTTTCTGCATCTTGTAGCGCGCCAGGACGCCGAGCACCGCGAGACCGTAGCGAACGCTGCGGCGGAAGCCGATCTGCGACGCCTCCGGGAAATAGCGCGTCTGGATCGGGATTTCCTGGATGCGCAGGCCGGCGAACACCCCCTGGGCGATGATCTCGGTGTCGAACACGAAGTCGTCCGAGTTCCCCTCCAGGTTCACCGTCTCCAGGTAGCGCCGGCTGTAGGCGCGCATCCCCGAGTGGTACTCGGAGAGGAAGACGTAGAAGATGGCGTTGGCGACGGCGGTGAGGAAGATGTTGGCCAGGTACTTCCACTTCGGCATCCCCCCCTCCAGGGGACGGCCGCCCAGCATGCGGCTGCCGAACACGGCGTCGCACTCGCCGCGCAGCAGCGGCGCCACCAGGACCGGGATGCTCTTCGGGTCGTACTGATGGTCGGGGTGCACCATCACCGCGATATCCGCGCCGCGGGCGAGCGCCTCGCGGTAGCAGGTCTTCTGGTTGCCGCCGTAGCCGCGGTTGCGCGGATGGACGAGGACGTGGAGCCCGAGCCGGCGCGCGATCTCCACCGTGCGGTCGCGGCTCGCGTCGTCCACCACCACCACGTCGTCCACCCACTCGGCCGGCAGGTCGCGCCAGGTGCGCTCCAGCGTCTTCTCGGCGTTATAGGCGGGCATCACCACGCAGATCTTCAGGGCGCGGCGGCGCGGATCGATGTCGAGCGGCGGGTTGGAGTAGGGCACCCGTGGATTCTATCCCGCCTCTCCCGCCAGGAGGAGGCGCGGTGAGCGGCGCCTTCTCCTACCCGGCGCGCCCGCACGACCGCGCCCTCACCGCCGTGGGCGAGGCCGAGCGGCTGGCGCGGGCGGCGCTGCGCCACCTGCGTCACCTGCGCGCGGGCCGGCTCGGCCTCGGCCGGGCGCTGCCCCGCCGGCGGGGGCGCGGGGAGGTGGAGATGCGGACGGAGACGGCGGCCCTGGCGGCGGTCCCGGCGGTCCTGCCGGCCGGGCCGCCGGTCCTCTACCTCCCCGCGGTCTCCTGGAGCTACCGCTTCCAGCGCCCGCAGCACCTGGCGCAGGCGCTGGCGCGGGCGGGGCACCCGGTGCTCTACGTCGACGGCTTCCTGCGCAGCCGCCTGCTGCCCGCCCGCCACATCCTCCACAGCCAGGGGGATCTGCACGTGCTCCGCCTGCGCGTCCCGGGGCGTCCGGACCCCTACCGCGAGCCGCTCGGCCGGGCCACGGCGGGCCGCCTCGCCGACACGATCTGCGCCGGCCTCTGCCACCAGCGCCCGCTGATGGTGCTGGTGCAGCTCCCCTTCTGGGCCGAGCTGGGGCGCGAGCTGGCGCGCCGCCTGCGCATCCCCCTGGTCTACGACCGCATCGACCTCCACGTCGGCTTCCCCGGCGTGCCGGCGGGGATCGAGTCGGTGGAGGCGCGGCTGATCCGCGAGGCGGACCTGGTGTGCGCCACCGCCGGCGTGCTGGCGGAGCGCCCGCGCGAGGTGAGCCCGAAGGTCCTCCTGCTCCCCAACGGCGTCGACCTGGGGGCGTTCCCGGCGCCGGCGGCGGTGCGCGGGGCGGGGTCCGAGGCCACCATCGGCTACGTCGGCGCCCTCGGCCCCTGGTTCGACGTCGAGGCGGTGGCGGCGGCGGCGCGGGCCTGCCCCCAGTGGCGCTTCCGGCTCGCCGGCCAGGTGGAGGACCCGGAGGTGGCGGCGCTCTCCGGCCTCGCCAACCTGGAGACGGTGGGCGAGATCCCGTTCGCCGACGTGGCGCGGTTCCTCGCCGGCCTCGACGTCGCCCTCGTCCCCTTCCGCGACCTGCCGCTCACCCGCGCCGTGGACCCCGTCAAGCTCTACGAGGCGCTCGCCATGGGCCTGCCGGTCGTCGCCCGCCGGCTCCCCGAGACCGAGCGCTGGGCCGAGCCGCTGGTCTACCTCTACGACGACCCCGAGGGCTTCGTCCGCCAGGTGCGCCGGGCGGTCGGCGAGCGCAGCCCCGAGACCGCCCGCGAGCGCCGCCGCGTCGCCGAGGGCGAGAGCTGGGACCGCCGCGCCGACGACCTGCTGCGGGCCGTCGGGGGGCTGGCGCCGCGCCGGGCCTTCCCGGTTTGAGCGTGGTACATTTTCCCCTGGTGAAGACGCTCGACCTCTCCCCCTCCGCCCGCATCTACGTCGCCGGCCATCGCGGCCTGGTGGGATCGGCGATCGTGCGCCGTCTGCGGAGCGAGGGGTTCGACAACCTGCTGACCGCCACCCGCGGCGAGCTCGACCTGCGCGACCAGGCGGCGGTCGACCGCTGGTTCGCGGCCAACCGCCCGGAGTACGTCTTCCTGGTCGCCGGCACGGTCGGCGGCATCCTCGCCAACTCCACCCGGCCGGCCGAGTTCATCTACGACAACCTGATGATCCACGCCACCGTGGTGCACGCCGCCCACGTCCACGGCGTCCGCCGCCTGCTCTACCTCGGCAGCTCCTGCATCTACCCGCGCGACTGCCCGCAGCCGATCCGCGAGGAGTACCTGCTCACCGGCCTGCTCGAGCCGACCAACGAGCCCTACGCCATCGCCAAGATCTCCGGCATCAAGCTCTGCCAGGCCTACCGCCGCCAGTACGGCTCCGACTTCATCTCGGCGATGCCGACCAACCTCTACGGGCCGCACGACAACTTCGACCTCCAGAGCTCGCACGTGCTGCCGGCGCTGATGCGGAAGTTCCACGACGCCCGGGCCGAGGGGCGGGACGAGGTCACCGTCTGGGGCACCGGCACGCCCCGGCGCGAGTTCCTCCACGTCGACGACCTCGCCGACGCCTGCCTCTTCCTGATCCGCCACTACGACGAGGACATCCACGTCAACGTCGGCACCGGCGAGGACCTCAGCATCCGCGAGCTGGCCGAGATGATCCGCGACGTGGCCGCCCCGGGGACGCGCCTGGTGTTCGATCCCGCGAAGCCCGACGGCATGCCCCGCAAGCTCCTCGACGTCGGCCGCCTCCACGCCCTCGGCTGGCGGCACCGCATCGATCTCGCGGCGGGGATACGCAGCACCTACGACTGGTTCCTGGAGAGCCGCCGGCAGGCCGGAACCCGCACCGCCACCGCCGCCGTCTGACTCCCTCCATGGCCCTCGGTCCCCGCCGCCTGCTCCGCGCCCTTCGCGGCCGCCTCGCTCCCGGAGCGGCCGGCGCCCCGCCGCCCCCTCCCCCGCCGGCGGACGACGAGCTCGAGGCCTCGCCGCCGCTCGAGTGCACCGAGCGCGAGATCCAGCGCTGGAACGCCGAGTGGTTCGAGTACCTGCAGCGCGAGTGGGACCGCCAGCTCAACCCCTACACGGCCTACCCCGACAAGCCGCCGCTGCCGGAGTCGGCGCGCGACCTGATCCATCTCAAGCTCGGCTACGGCCCGGCGCTCGCCCTCTACGCCGACCGCGAGGCGATCGAGGGCAAGCGGCTGCTGGAGATGGGGTGCGGCTGCGGCAACCTGGGGAAGCTCATCGCCCGCTACGCCGGGTCCTACCTCGGCACCGACTACAGCACCCTGGCGCTCAAGATCGCCCGGCTGGTCTCGCCGCCCAACTGCGCCTACGTCCACGTCGCCGACCGCGCCGGTCTGGAGCCCTTCTTCGGCCAGGTCGACACCGTGATCAGCCGCTACTTCTGGATCCACCAGAACCTCAAGCTGGGACGCTGGAACCTGGAGTTCCTGGAAGCTCTTCCTGGCCCCCGGCGGCCGGCTCTACGCCGACTTCTACTGGCCCAACCCGGCGGTCGAGCAGGGGATCGTCTTCTCCCCCGACCACCCGCTCTCCCGCGCCTACCCCTCCGCCACCTTCCGCTATACCCCGGAGGACGTCGAGCGGCTGATCGCCGGCCGCCCCTTCCGCATCCTGCGGGAAGAGATCTCGCCGGAGATGCAGCGCCGCTACGTGGTCTTCGAGCGGCTGGAGCGCCTGCCCGGCTGAGCGAGGAGCCAGGTCAGCGTCAGCACCTGGATCACCAGCGCCGAGGGGTAGAGAAAGCGGAAATCGTGCACCGGCGCCGCCGCCAGGTAGGAGAGGGCGTAGCCCAGCGGCACCAGCAGGGAGAGGGCGAGCGAGCGGAACCTCCTCTCCCCCGTCCTCCAGGCCGCCGCCAGCAGGCCGGCGATCCAGGCCAGATTGGCCAGCAGCCAGACGAGGTGCACCCCCCACAGCCAGCGCCAGGGGCTTTCGGACGTCCCCTTCGCCGACCGGGCCAGCCAGTCCCGCGCTCCGGCGGACCGCTCGTGCAGGGCGAGCCCGTAGGGGTTCTCCGCGATCCTGTCCTGGAAGAAGTAGAAGGTCTTCCCGGTGCCGAGGAGCTCCCAGAAGGCCGCCAGCTTCAGCCGGACCAGGATCGCCGGGTAGCTCAGCAGCGCCCGCCGGTACTCGGCGCGGATCTGCGGCCGGTGCTCCCGGGTCACCATCGCGGAATCGACCAGCCTGGGCTCTCCCCAGAAGGCGGAGCCGAGGTCCCCGGGGCGGTAGCGCGCCCGCAGCGCCGCGCGGTCCGGAATGTGGCTCCGGGTGTAGGGCAGCCCGGCGCAGGCCTGGTCGCTCCGGGCGCAGACGCCGGCGAGGTCGAGCGACAGGATCCAGTCCTCCGGCGACAGGTCGTGGACCGCGAACACGGTTTCGAGGAGGGGGTTCAGCGCCAGGAAGGCGAGGAGCGGCGCCGCCGCCCAGGCCGCGGCGAAGCGGACGCTCCGGCGCCGCATCTCCGCCCAGAGGAACAGCCCGAGGAACGGCAGCGCCACGACCGCGTTGTGCCGCGCCATGCCGCAGACCGTGCCGAGGAGCACCAGCCCGGCGACGAGAGGCCTGGAGGGCGGTCCCCGCGAGCCGCAGAGGCGCCAGGCGAGGACGCCGAGCCAGAGCAGCAGCACCATCTCCCAGGCGTCTTTCCAGAAGGTCATCAGGTAGAAGGCGAGGGGGGAGGCCGGCAGCAGCAGAAGGACCAGCACCGCAACCGGCAGCCAGCTCCGCAGCCGGGGGGAGAGCCGCTGCGGGAAAAGCTCGTCGAGGCAGGCCGCGGCGAGCGCGTGGACGCCGAACACCCCGGCCAGGCACTGGCCCAGCATCAGCATCCCGAGACTGCCCCCGGCGGCGAGCACCCCGCTCAGCACGATCGCCATCAGCGGCGGATGCCAGGAGAAGAACTTGCCCACCGTCGCCTCCCCGTACTGGGCGATGGAGTCCTCGGACATCAGCGCGGGGTGGAACAGCGTCCAGACCGCCAGCCCCAGGACGAGCGTCGCCAGAGCTGGCCCCCACCGCCTCGTCAACGTCCCCGCCCCGGTATAGTCTTCGCGCGTCCGATGAGAATCCATCCCGAAGCAGAACAGAGCATCAAAGTAAGCTCTGGGTCAAGGCGAAGCGAGATCGCCGCGCTGGCCGCCCTGCTCCTCGTGGGGCTGGCGGCGCGCCTCGCTTTCGTCGCCGAGTTCCCCACCCGGCCGGTCTCCGACTTCCGCGGCCTGCTCAACCTCGCCCTCGCCGTCCGCGGTGCCTCTTGGACGGTCTTCGACCCTCACTGGGATCTCTACAGCCCAGGCCTGCCGCTCGCCCTGTCGGTCCTGCTGCGGCTCTTCCCCGGCCCGCCGGAGACCGTCGCCCGGATCGCCACCGCCGCGGTCTGCGGGCTGCTGCCGCTGCTCCCCTTCGCGATCTGGCGCGGGGTGCTGCCCCTGGGGGGCCGCGCCCTGGCGGGGGGGATGCTCGCGCTCTGGCCCGGCCAGGTCCTGTTCACCGGCGTGGTGGCCCAGGACAACTGGGTGCTCCTGCCCACGGTCGCCCTCGGCGCACTCGCCGCGCGCTCGCTGCTGACGCGGGACGCCGGTCACCCCCTGGCGGCCGGGCTGCTCTACGGGCTCGGGGTCGCCATCCGCCAGGAGATGCTGGTCGCGCTGCTGCCGCTGCTGCTCGCCGCCGGAGGGCTGGGGAGCGGGGGCGGACGGCGGCCGCGGAATCTCGGCATCCTGCTGCTCGCCACGGTCCTCCCGCTGCTCGCCATCGCCACCCACCGGTCGCTCGCCACCGGCCACTTCGCCCTGACCTCCAGCCACGGCGGGCTGGCGATGCTGGGCTCCTACGTCCCCGGCGCCAGCGAGGACTACTGGGCGGATCCTCTCCCCTACATCGCCTCCGTCGATCCCCCCCTCCTGCGCGACCGCCGGAAGATGGAAGCGGCGGGGTTCCGGCTGGCCGCCGCCGAGGCGCGGCGGCGCCCCGGGTTTCACGCCCTGCGCATCCTGGCCTCGGTGGTCGAATTCTCCATCCACGGCGAGGACGCCAACCTCTACTGGTCGCTCGGCTCGCCGGAGGTGCTGCCCGCCGGCCGGCGCGCCCGCGCCGGCGCCCTGGTCGCCCGCGCCTTCCAGGCGCTGCCGGTGGAGATGGTGGCCCTCCAGGCGCTCTTCATGGCCTCCTTCCTCCTCGGGGCGGTCCGCCGGAACCGGGCGATCCTGATCCTCGGCATAGCGGTCCTCGCCAAGATCGCCCTGCACGCCCTGGTGGTGGCCCAGGGGAGGTACTTCCTGGCGGCGACCGCGCTGGAGGTCCTCGCCATCGCGCTGGGCGCCTGGGAGGCGGCCCGCTCTCGGAACTTCCGGCTCCCCGCCGCCGCCCTCGCCCTCGGCACGCTCGGCGCCGCCGCCCTCTGGATCGGCGCGCCGCGCCTGGACGCCGCGGTGCGGAAGCGGGACCGCGACGTCCAGCGCCTCTACCGCTTCCCGGTGGAGGGCGCGGACGCATCGCGCTCTCTCGACTGCGTGGTCGCCAGCGGCCGGCTGGTCAGCCTGGTCGGCGGCGTCGCCACCCTCGAGCCGTTCCATCGCGACCCGGCGCCGGGGGAGACCGCGGCGGCGGACTGCACGGTCGTGACGCGGGACCCCTCCCTCCCCCTGGCGATCCGGATCCACGACGGCTACGATCCGGGCGGGCGACCCTTGCGCATGCTCCAGCGGGTGCTGGTGGACGGCCGGGAGGCGCTGTCGCACGACCTGGCGGCGGAGCCGGGGACGGGATGGCTGGAGGTCCCCCTGGGCGCCTCGAGCCCGAACGCGCCGAAGAGGGTGCGGATCGAGATCGTCGCCGTCCATCCCGAGCCGGGGGCGGCCTGGGGCCGGGCGGCAAGCACTCAGTTCCAACTCGTGACGGCGGGAGGCCCGCGATGACCAGCGCCGAAGAGCTCTACCGCCGGGAGCGGATCGCCCACTGGGACGAGGTGGCCCGCGCGAGCGACCGGCGGCGGGGCCTCGGCGGCGCCTACCACCGGCGGCTCGAGCGGGTCTACCGCTTCCTCGTCCCGCCCGGCCAGCGGGTGCTCGAGCTGGGCTGCGGCCGGGGGGACCTGCTCGCCGCCCTGGCGCCCGCCGTGGGCGTCGGGATCGACTTCTCGGGCGAGATGGTGCGCCGGGCGGCGGCGCGGCATCCGGAGCAGCCGGAGCTCCGCTTCCTGGAGGCCGACGCCCAGGACCTCGAATCGCTCGGGGAGACCTTCGACGTAGTCATCCTCTCCGACCTGATCAACGACTCCTGGGACGTGCAGCGGCTGTTCGAGCGCCTCCGGCCGCTGGTCCACCCGCGCACCCGGGTGATCCTCAACACCTACAGCCGGCTCTGGGAGCTGCCGCTGGCGATCGCTCAGGCGCTGGGGCTGGCGCGGCCGGTGCTGCACCAGAACTGGCTGACCGTCCACGACGTGACCAACCTTCTCCGCCTGGCCGGCTTCCAGCCGATCCGCCACTGGGAGGAGGTGCTGCTGCCGCTGCCCATCCCCCTGCTCGCCCCGCTCTGCAACCGCGTCCTGGTGAAGCTCTGGCCGTTGCGCCACCTGGCGCTCTGCAACTTCCTGGTCGCCCGGCCGGCGCCGGCGCCGGTGGAGGATTCGGTGGTTTCGGTGATCGTGCCGGCGCGCAACGAGGAGGGGAACATCCCGGCGATCTTCGAGCGCATGCCGGAGATGGGGGCCGGCACCGAGATCCTCTTCGTCGAGGGTCACTCGAAGGACGGCACCTGGGCGGCCATCGAGCGGGAGGTCGCGGCCCATCCCGAGCGGCGGGCGAGGGCCTTCCGCCAGACCGGCAAGGGCAAGGGGGACGCGGTCCGCCTGGGGTTCCAGCAGGCGAGCGGCGGCGTGCTGATGATCCTCGACGCCGACCTCACCGTGCCCCCCGAGGACCTCCCCCGCTTCTACGCGGTGCTCCGCTCCGGGCAGGGGGAGTTCGTCAACGGCGTGCGCCTCGTCTACCCGATGGAGAAGGCGGCGATGCGCTTCGCCAACCTGCTGGGCAACAAGTTCTTCAGCCTCGCCTTCTCCTGGCTGCTGGGGCAGCCGATCAAGGACACGCTCTGCGGCACCAAGGTGCTGCGCGCGGAGGACTACGCGCGGCTCGCCGCCAACCGCGCCTACTTCGGGGACTTCGATCCCTTCGGCGACTTCGACCTCCTGTTCGGCGCCGCCAAGCTCAGCCTGGAGATCGTCGAGGTGCCGATCCGCTACCGCGAGCGCACCTACGGCGAGACCAACATCCAGCGCTGGAGCCACGGCTGGCTGCTGCTCAAGATGTGCGCCTTCGCGGCCGGGCGGATCAAGCTCATCTGATGGACGATGGATGATAGGCGGATGATGGGCGGATGATGGGCGGATGATGGGCGGACTGAAGCGCTGGCTCGAGCATCCGCTGACCCGGGGCCTCGACCTCGACGATCCCCGCACCACCCATCTGCGCCGGCGGATTCTGGCCGGGAAGCCTTTTCTTCGCCGGATCTACGAGGAGTGGTACGCGGCCCTGGCGGCCTCGCTGCCGCCGGGGGAGGGGCCGGTGCTGGAGCTGGGGTCCGGCGCCGGGTTCTTCGCCGACTTCGTTCCCGGCCTGGTGCGCTCGGAGGTCTTCTACACGCCGGGGATCGAGGCGGTCCTGGACGGTCTGGCGCTTCCCTTCGCCGCCGGGTCCCTGCGGGGGATCGCGATGACCAACGTCCTCCACCACCTGCCGCAGCCCCTCCGCTTCTTCGCCGAGGCGGCCCGCTGCGTCCGCCCGGGCGGGGTGGTGACGATGATCGAGCCGTGGGTCACCCCGTGGTCGCGGCTCGTCTACACGCGCCTGCATCACGAGCCGTTCGACCCCGCGGCCGCGGAATGGGAGCTCCCCGGCGGCGGTCCGCTCTCCGGGGCCAACGGCGCCCTGCCGTGGATCCTCTTCGCGCGCGACCGGGAGCGCTTCGAGCGCGCGGCGCCGGAGTGGCGGCTGCGCTCGATCCAGCCGATCATGCCGTTCCGCTATCTGGTCTCGGGAGGGATGTCGCTGCGCGGCCTGATGCCCGCCGCGAGCTTCCCCGCCTGGCGCGGGCTGGAGCGGGCGCTGGCGCCGGTCTCCGCGAGTCTCGCCATGTTCGCCCAGGTGGTGATCGAGCGGCGGGAAGCTCCGTCGCATCGCGCGCCGGCGTTCACGCGGAGCCGGTGAAGGTTGGCGCGGTCTGCGCCAAGCTTCGCGCATCGTGCGCGGAGCTTGGCGCAACACAAGCCCTGCTTCATGCAACACACGCCAAGCCCGGTGCTCTACAAGCGAAGGTTGGCGCTCTACAAGCGAAGGTTGGTGCCATGCGCGCGAGCCTTCACGCGCTCCGCGCCAACCTTCACGGCACGTGCGCCAACCTTCACGCGGTCCGCGCCAGCCTTCGCAGCTCCGCCGCCAGCGTTGCCAGGGCGGGCTCGGGCGCGTATCTCTCCAGGACGGACTCCCGCGCCTGCCGTCCCAACCTTTGCCGCAGGTCCGCGTCGCCGAGCAGCTCCTGGACGCGGCCGGCGGCGGACTCGACCGAGCCTGGCGTGAAGAGGCTCCCCGTCTTTCCGGGGTGGACGAACTCCGGGAAGGCGCTGTGGTCCGGCGCCGCCACGGCGCAGCGCCGCGCCATGGCCTCGGCGATGGTCAGCCCGAAGGACTCGCCGCGCGAGGTCGAGATCACCACCCCGCCCGAGTCGCGCACGGCGTCGAGGAAGCCCGGGATGCGCCCATGCGGGAGGGCGCCGAACCAGCGCAGCCGGCGCAGGACCTGCTCGGCCCGCGCCTTTTCCAGCAGCCGCGCGGCGCCCTCCGCCTCCACCGTCTTGCCGATGATCCAGGCCTCGTGGTCCACCTTCCGCCGGCCGAGGAGCCCGGAGATCTCCAGGAAGCCCTGCCAGTTCTTGTGGTCGTCCAGGCGGCCGATCCAGGCCAGCACGGGGCGCGGCGGCGGGGCGGGGAACGGCGCCGGCTCCGCCACGAACTCCCGCCGCAGCGGGTTGGGGACGACCCGCACCTCGATCCCCCGCCCCAGCCGCTCCAGCACCAGCCGCCGCTGCCCCTCCGACGGGGTGAAGACCGCCGCCGGCCGGCAGGCGGCGAGGCCGCGCAGGTACTCGATGTTCGCCAGGTAGGCCGAATGGCATTCCATGATGAGCCGCGGGCGCTCCATGATGAGCCGGGGACTCTCCGGCGCGCCGTTTCCGAATCCTGGCAGCACCTCCTCCGAGTCGATCGAGCTCAAGAAATCGAACCCCTGCTCGCGGGCGAAGGCGAGGCACTCCTCGACCGGGCCGACGTGCAGGCTCTCCTCCCGGCCCTGGAAGATCGACCGGCCGCCGTAGTCGTGGAAGAACCAGGCGTGCGCCTCGATCCCGGAGGCGGCCAGGCCGTCCAGCCGGGCGCGCAGCACCGCCTCGACCCCCCCCAGGGTGAGGTACTTGTAGACGAAGAGGACCTTCACGGCCGGTCTCCGGCGTTCGAGGAGAACAGGGCGCGCTTCTCCGCCACCCGCTGCCGCCCCTCCGCGATCGAGCCGAGCATCGCCTCCAGGCGGTGCTCCCAGGTGCAGCCGTCGGCGAAGGCGCGCCGGGCGAGGGCGGCGGGGGTTTCCGGTCCGCCCGCCGCCGCCGCCCGCTCGACGGCGGCGAGGAGCTCCTCCACCCCCTCGGCGCGGGTGACGAACGCCTCCCCGCCGGCCGGCGGATAGACGCCGGTGGTCACCACCGGCAGGCCCATCGCCAGGTACTCGTAGGTCTTGATCGGATCGGCTCCGGCGGCCAGGCGGTCGGGCTTGAAGGGGATGAGGGCGGCGTCCCAGTTGGCGGCGAAGGCGGCGAGGTCCTCCTGCGGCTGCTTGCCGAGCAACTCGACGTTCGCCGGCAGCTCCATGGCTTCCCCCTTCCCCTCGGGCCCGCCGCCGTAGCCGATCAGGTAGAAGCACCAGGCCGGGCGGCGGCGCGCCGCCTCGGCGATCAGCTCCCAGTCGAACCAGGCCCCGGCCAGGTAGCCGAAGTAGCCCACCGTGACCTCGCCCCGGGCGAGCGGGCGGGGCTCGCGGATCTCCCCCAGCCCCGGCTTGAGGCCGTTGCCCACCACCTCCGCGGCGCCGCCGATCTCGCCGGGCTCGCCCAGCTCGCGGATGCGGTCGCGCAGGAAGCCGTTGATGCAGAAGAGGGCGTCGCAGGCGCCGAGGAGGTGGCGCTCGAGCTCGCCGTCCCACCACGCCGCCTGGCCAACGCGGTGGAACTCCTCCCAGTCGTCGATCACGTCGTAGACGGTGATCCAGCCGGCGGAATTGGCCGCGGAGAGGGTCTCGAAGAAGCCCGGATGGGGGAACTCGAAGAGGGCGATCCGCTCGCTCCCCGCGAAGGCGCCGGTGAGGATCTCGGGACGCCGGGTGACGACGTCGATCGGGATCTGGACGATCCCCTCCTCCAGGCGGTCCTGCGGGCGCCACTCGTTGTCCCACCAGCGCCAGTAGACGAAGACGACCGGCACGCCCCGCGCGGCGAGGGCGAGCGCGAGCTGGGTGGGGCGCTGCCCCTCGCTCTCCAGGAGCTGGGTGCCGGAGAAGATCGCCACCACCCGGGGAGAGCCGGCGGCGCCCACCCGCTCCTCGAAGCGGAGGAGATCGGCCCGGAAGTCCGGCGGCGGCGCGGTCTGGGGGGCGTCCGGGGAGGCCGGCGCCGGCGCTCCCCCCGTCCCCTGCGTCCAGGCCGCCTGCGGACCGGCCGGATCGCCCGCCCGGACCAGCTTCCCCACGGCGCGGCGGCCGAGCCGGTAGAGCCGGTGGCGGCGGGAGCCCTCGGGGAAGGCCTGGCGCATCAGCCGCCAGAAGCGCGAGACGATCCGGTAGGCGAGCGTGCGCTCGAAGGCGGTCAGCCGGCGGTCGAGATCGTTGCGCTCGGCCAGCAGGACGTCCCCCTGGCGGAGGGCGCTCTCCTTCTGCCGGCGGACCTCCTCCAGCTCCTTCCCGGCCCGCTCCGTCGCCTGCTGCTGGGTCTGCAGCCAGGCGCGGTACTGCTCCATCTCGGTCCACTGCCGCTCGATCGTGGCGCCGCGCTCGCGGATCACGCCGTCGCGGCCGGCGATGTCCCGCAGGCGGCCGCCGAGCGCGAAACCGGCCAGGCGGCGGAACGCCTCCTGATCTTCCCGCGACAGAGCCGCCGGGCTCGCAGCGCCGTCGAGCAGCTCGAGGGCGAGGTCGACGTTGCGTCCGGCGGCCCGCTCCAACCGGCCGGCGGCCGCCAGGAAGTCCCGGCGCAGCTCGCCGCGCCGCGCCCAGGCGCCGGCCAGGGCATCGCCCAATCCGGACAGGTCCGACAGATCGAGACAGAGCTCCTCGTGTCCGGCCAGGCGCGCCAGGCTCCTCACCTTGGGGTCGTAGGCGAGCGCCACGGCCGGCGTGCCGCTGAGCAGGGCGAAGAGGATGGAGTGCAGCCGCAGTCCCACCAGCAGGTCGCAGCGGCCGATCACCGCCGCGATCTCCTGGGGGGAGCAGCCCGGGGGGAGGATGCGGGCGTCGCCGGCAGACATCCCCGCAGGCATCCCCGCCGCCCGCAGCTTCGTCTGGAGCCGCTCCAGGGAGGCGTCGTCGTAGCCGGCGTGGAAGGGGATGAGCAGGATCTGGGCGCCGGCGGGCTGAGCGAAGCCCGCCAGGGCTGCCGCCAGGCCGGTCTCCCAGTCCTCCTGGGAGACGGCGACGTCCCACGGCCGGGGGGTCACCCCGAGGAGGGGGCGCTCGCCCAGCCCGAGACCCGCCAGGAGCTCCTTCGCCCGCGCCTCCCCGGCGGGGACGAGGGCGAACGCCGGATCGGCGGTGACCTCCACCCGCCCGCCCGGCACGCCGATCTCCTCCAGCAGCGCCTTCGATTCGGCGTCGCGGACGCTGGCGCGGGCGGCGAGGGCGAAGGCCAGCCGCACCGCCTCCCGCCCCTCGGGGGTGAACAGCGGGCCGGCCCCCACGGCGCAGATCAGCAGCGGCTTGCCGAGGAGGCCGGCGAGCAGGGGAAAGCTGGCGTAGTGGGCGAGGTCCGGCGCCTCGTTCTCCAGCAGCCGGCGGGGGTCGAACCCCCAGTAGTCGAAGAAGATGCCGCCGCCGCCGAGGATCAGCAGGTCCGCCGCGTCCAGGGCCTCGGCGAGGCGCGCCCAGTCCCCCCAGTAGAGCGCCTCCACCCCGTGCTGGGCCGCGGTGGCGGCGACGTCCCCCGAGACCACCTGGAGGTGGAGGCCGGGGCGGCGGGCGCGCAGGCCGGCCAGCAGGGCGGCGAGGATCGCCTCGTCGCCGGTGTTGCCCTGGCCGTAGGAGCCGGCGATCAGGACGCGCCCGGCGCCCGTCAAGGAATCTCCGGCGCGCTTGCAGGCAGGAAGGGGGTCCAGGGCTCGCCCGCCAGGACCGCCGCGATCCGCCCGGCCGCCTGCCCGTCGCCGTAGGGGTTGACCGCGCGCGCCATCCGCAGGTAGGCCTCCCCGTCGCGCAGAAGCTCCGCCGCCGCGGCGAAGATGCGCTCCGGGTCCGCGCCCACCAGCCGCGCCACTCCGGCCTCCACCCCCTCGGGGCGCTCGGTGGTCTCGCGCAGCACCAGCACCGGCTTGCCGAAGGTGGGGGCTTCCTCCTGGAGGCCGCCGCTGTCGGTGAGCACCAGGCGGCAGCGCGCCAGCCGCTCGACGAGCTGGCGGTAGTCGAACGGCTCGCGCAGCTCGACGTTCGGCAGCCCCTGGAGGATCTCGTGGGCGGGGCCGCGCACGTTCGGGTTGCGGTGGACCGGATAGATCCAGGCCACCTCCGGAAAGGCCTCCGCCAGCCGCCGCACGGCGCCGAAGATCGCCCGCAGCGGGGCGCCGAAGCTCTCCCGGCGGTGGACGGTGATCAGGACCTCCTGCCCCTCGGCTCCAGGCGATGCGGGGATGGCCAGCGACCGCAGGGCGTCGATCACCGTGTTGCCGACCACGTGGACGCGGGCGGGGTCCCGCCCCTCGTCGAGCAGCGCCCGGGCGGCGCGCCCGGTGGGGGCGAACAGGGCGTCGGCCAGCAGGTCGATCACGCGCCGGTTCGCCTCCTCGGGGAACGGCCGCCGCAGGTCGCCCGTGCGCAGGCCCGCCTCCACGTGGCCGACGCGGACGCCGCGGTGGAAGGCGGCGAGGGCGGCGCTCATCGCCGTGGTGGTGTCCCCCTGGACCAGCAGCCAGTCGGGATCGCGCTCGGCGAGGACCTCCTCCAGGGCGGCCAGGGCGCCGGCGGCGAGGCCGTTCAGCGTCTGGTCGTGGCGCATCAGGCGGAGGTCGAGGTCGGGCCGCAGACCGAACAGATCCTGGACCTGGTCGAGCATCTCCCGGTGCTGGCCGGTGGCGCAGACGGTCACCGCGAAGCGATCGGGCCGCCGCCGCAGCGACTCGACGACCGGCGCCATCTTGATGGCTTCAGGACGGGTGCCGTAGACCGCGAGGATCTTGAGGGGTGGAGGGAGCTCGCGAGGTGGGGAATCTGCCGGCGCGGTCAAAGGGAGGCTCCTGGGCGGAGCGCAATATACCCTCCTGCCCCGGGTTGCGTCCACGCTCGGGCCGGCGCATCAACCCGGCGCACAATTTGGCGCACAAACCGGCGCACAAAACGACCGCCCCGTGGACCTGAGATCCAGCGGGGCGCAGAAGAAAAGACCGCGACCGTTGCAGCGCCCCCGGGCTCTTCCCAGGCTGCGCGATCGAGAATCTGGCGCGAAGGCCAGATCCTTACATCGAACGGCCGTCGTTGTTGCCGTACGGACGGCCGGCGATCGCCGCCGGGCCGCTCGCCTGAGCCTGCAGGGCACCGGAGCCCAGCGAGGACAGGATGGCGGGCGCCGCGAAGGCGAGACCCGCGCCGGCGACCGTCTTCTTGAGGAAATCTCTACGATCCGACAGTGAGTTGAAGTTTCCCATAGGCACCTCCTTGGTGTTCTTGACCCTTGGTGAAAACAGCTTCTATAGTGCGCTGCGTGGTCGCCCACCGGCGTTCGCCGCGGCGCAAAGACGGACCTTCACCCACCCTTCGAGACCTCAGGAGCCGATCCCGATGCAACCCCCTGAAGAGAATCATCCCGAGACCGGTCTGGAGGCGGGCACGACGTTCTCCCTGGCTCCCGGAGTCCGCCTGGAACCCCTGGGGGATGGAAGCGCCGTGCTCTACTCCAGAGACCTGGACCAGAGCCTGAGTCTCAATCATACCGCCGCTTTGCTGTGCAGCTACGCCGATGGTCAGCATACGATGACCATGGTACTGCAAGAGATGAGCCAAATCTTCCCCGCGGCCGTCATCGACGAAAACCTCCTGGTGGAGAGCCTGCGGGACCTCGTGGCGAGACGCTTCCTGCAATGGAGCTAGCCCCCGGCTGGCTGATTCTCGGCACCCCCCTGCGCTGCCTCGGCGTCCCTGCCGAAGCGCGGCGCGAGCTGGATTCCCTGCTCCGGGGATTCCCTTCTTTACAAGTAGCTCTCAGCGAAACCGCCGGGGCGGCGGGGATGACCGGGACGGTCGACCTGGCGCTTCATGACGATATTCATCACGGTAATGGCCAACTCCTCCTCACCGACGGCGCGGGGGAGCGCTGGGAGGTCACCGGCGGCGACGCACCTTTGAGCTCGCACCTCGAATACCGCCTGGTCAGCGAGGCGATCCGCCGCGACCGGGAGCACTGGATCCTGCACGCCGGGGCCGTCGTGGGGAAGGCGGGGACCTGCCTGATCGTGGGCGAGTCCGGCGCCGGGAAGACCAGCCTCACCCTCTGGCTCTGGGCGCACGGGCTGCGGCTGGTGACCGACGACCTCTGCCCGCTGACCCGCGGCACCCTTGCCCCCGAGACCTTCCCGCGCGCCCTCCACATGGACGCGGAGTACTCGCCGCGGCTGATGGCGAAGATCCCGCCGCGCCCGGCCGGCTACCCCGCCACCTATTACCCTTTCCCGGAGACAGCAGGAGATGCCGTGCCGGCGGTCACCCACCTGCTGGTCGTCGAGCGCGGGCCCGACCCGGACGGCGCCCTGGAGCCCCTGAGCCAGTCGGAGGCGGCGCACCGCCTGATGCAGGCGGTGATCAAGTCGCCGTCGTTCGATTTCGGGCAGGCGCTCGACGACATGATCGGCCTCGCCGGCCGCTGCCGCTCCTACCGCCTCCGCGCCTCGACCCCCGAGGGCGCGGGCGCCACCGGCCTGCGCCTGCTGGCCGGCTGAGAAGACTCGTCAGAACGCCTCTTCCGGCACCCCGTCTCCAGCCCAGGCGTGGAGCTTGTGGAGGAACCCCCGGGTCGAGGCCTCTCCCAGCAGAACGGGAAAGGGCCGGTCGGAGGCGAGCCACCCCTCGAAGGCCTTGGCCGCTCTCCAGGCGGGGAGGCCGTGCCAGGGCTCGTCGAGCAGCAGGCAGCTCAGCACGCCGTGGAGGAAGGGCTCCTCCATCGGGGTCGCCGCGAGCCGCTCGGCGAGGCTCTCCAGCCCCGGCGCGCCGCAGCGGTCGAGCAGCCAGAGCGGAGCGAAGACGGCCCGCCGGGGCCAGGCCCGCGCCTCCTCCTCGAAGCGCTCCCTCACCTCCCCCGCCAGCGGTAGCTGGCCCCTGAGATCGGCCAGCCAGCGCAGGCCGGCGACGAAGGCGTGCCGGCTCAGGTGGACGCAGTCGAAGAGGAGCTGGTGCTCGGGAGAGGGAATGCGTTGTCCGCTTTCGGGGCCGGCGCCGTCCACGCCGGCGGCGCGGCTCCGCTCCCACAGCCGTTCGACGAAGCCCGCCGGGGACGCGGTGTCGACGTCCCAGTGCAGCTCGACCACCGCCCCCCGCCGCTCGTAGGCGAAATGGAAGTGTTTCTCCAGCAGGTCCGAGCGGCACTGGAAGGATTCGTCGAGGCGGAACCCGAGCTCCAGGAGCAGCGCCTCGGCCCGCTCGAGGTCGCCCCGGCGCAGCAGCACGTCGACGTCGCACTGGAAGCGGCCGGCCATCCCCTGCTGCCCGGCGCGCAGCGCCGAGCCCTTGAGGAAGAGGAGATCGATGCCCTCGCTGGCGAGCCGGGAGAGGGCCTCGGCCAGCTCGCCGTCCCGCCGCAGGTTGTTGACCGCCACGGCGGTGACCCGCCGGCGCAGGTCGGCAAGCCAGCGGGCCGCCCCGGCCCCCAGCGTCCGCTGGCAGGAGCCGAGGCGGCTCAGGATGCAGGACTCGACGTTGAGCCGGGTGGCGAGGGCGTCCAGCCGTTCGACCTGCGCATCCGACAACGCCGCCGGGTCGCAGCGATCGAGGCAGAGGTCGATCAGCAGCCGCTCGGTGGGTCGTCGGATGGCGCAAGTCTCCGGCCGCGGTTCAATCGGCCCTGGCCTCAGTTCACCGGCGGAACCGCCAGGCCGAAGGTGCGGACCAGGAAGGCGGCCATCTCGCCGCGCTGGACCGGCCGGTCGGGGCAGTACTGCCGCGGCGCGCAGCCGGTGGTGATGTGCTCGTTGTAGAGCTCCTCGATCCAGTCCACCGCCCAGTAGCTCGCCGGCACGTCGTCGAACAGCGTGCCGGTCCCCTTCGGGGGCACGTAGCTGCCGCCGTGCTTGGCACGCAGCAGGAAGAGCGCCATGTCGGCCCGCATCAGCAGGTCGCCGGGGCAGTACTTGCGGACGCCGCAGGTGGTCGGGATCCCCTCCGCGGTCGCCTGCTCGATGTAGCCGGCCGCCCAGTAGCTCGCCGGCACGTCATCGTAGACGGTGCCGGTGGCGGGCGGCGGCACGTAGGAGCCGCCGTGGATCGCCCGCTCGATGAAGGCGGCCATCTCGGCGCGCAGCACCGAATCGACCGGGCAGAACTGCCCCGTCGTGCAGCCGGTGGTGATGTGCGCGTTGTCGAGCGCCTCGACGTTCTGCCAGGCCCAGTGGTAGAACGGCACGTCCTGGAACGTATGGTAGAGGTAGGAGGCGCAGATGCTGTCCGTCTTGGCGATCGTCGCGCCGCGCGGCGGATGCACGCCGAGCTGCGAGTACATCGTGGCGTTCTGGTCGTTGTGGTGGCCGAAGCCCAGGCCGTGGCCCACGTAGTGGGTCATCATCTCCTGGAAGTCCGTCTCGCCCAGGCACTGGGAGCCGTTGTTGACCACGATCGACATGCCGGTCAGCGGGTACCAGTCCACCGTGTCATAGAAGCGGGACGTCTTGCTGTAGAAATTTCCATAGACGGCCACGGTCCCGCAGCAGGTGGAGCTCCAGCCCGGCGGCAGCGTCCCCGAGCAGACGGCGAGCGGCGGGATCTGGTTGCACGGGTCGTTGAAGGTCACCTCGCCCGCCACGTCGGCGGCGCCGCTGGCGCAGGTCGAGGAGCTCCCCTTGGAGCCGGCGTAGTTGAGCTTGATGATCGAGTTCGGATCGTTGGTCCAGGCGGCGGTCGCGTTCTGCACCGCGGCGACGCCGCCGTCGGAGATCCCCACCTGCCCCGGCGTCGTGTGCCAGAGGCTGGTGGAGCCCGTGGTCTCGAAGTCGAACCAGCGGAGGGGATGGCCGTCGGCGTCGTTGAGGAACGCGCAGTTCTGCGGCGGCTGGTAGAGGGCGGCGCCCGCCATCGCCTTGGTGTCCGCGGGCTGCGCCACGGCCTTCGACTGCGCCAGTTGCGCCAACTGCGACGGGGAGGCCTCGACGGCCTGGGCATGCCAGGGGGCGCCGGCCGCGGTCGCCTTGAGGTGCGCCAGCAGGTCCGCCTCGCGATAGGCGCCGACCCCCTCGACCCCGGGACGCTGAACCACGTGCAGCTCGGACGCCTCCGGAACCGGGCTCATCAGGCCGCCCTTCTCCTCCCGCAGGATGCCGTAGGACAGCATCTTGGGGCGCCAGTTTCCATTTCTTGCATCGTCGAGGAAGAGGAGGTAGCGCTCCCCCGTCTGGAAGCGGGGAGCTCCGGCGACCGCGAAGCCGACGTCGCCGACCTCGCCGCCGGGGGTTTCGACCTGGATCCGCGACTTGACCGCGGCTCCGGCGACCTGCTGCACGACGTCGAACGCCGTCAGCGTATAGGGGACCTTGCCCCGCAGCTCGCTCTGGGAGCCGGCCGCCTGGGCCAGGACCACGGTCCGGCTGATGCGGGCCAGCTCACCGAGGTTGGAGGGGGGAGCGATGGTCGACGCGCTGGCGCTGCCCGCGGTGACCGCACCGATACAAAGTGCGAGGGAGACGAGACGGATAGGAAGGAAGGCTCGACGCATGGTGCACTACTCTCCTTCGGATAAGACTTCCAATGAGCCGGACGTTGGGATTGCCACGCGCTCTTCCCCCTGATCGAGTGACCGAGCGGGATCGGCGTCGAACAGGTACTTAGCAAGACGCATGCCCGAAAGAGCCCGGCGGGCGGGCCTGGCACGCTCCCCGCATACCACACCGCACAGGTCTGTCGAGCCCCCGCGCGAGCGGGGCGGCAGAAGCTCCTTGAGCGCCAACATCTGGGAGGTCAACATGACCAAGCGCTGGTTCCCGACGACGGTCCTCCTCTTCGCCGCCGCCTTCTCTCTTCTTCCCGCCGGACCCGCCGGCGCGACCTCCGTGCGTCCCCCCGCCAACCTCGGCCAGCTGGCGCGGATCAGCCGGGCGGTGGTGCTCGCCCAGGCGATCGAGTCGCGGGTCGAGCCGGGAGACACCCTGCCGATGACGATCACCCGCTTCCAGACGATCGAGCAGGTGGCCGGCAAGCCGACCGGCTTTCTCTTCGAGGTGCGGGAGCCGGGCGGCAGCCTGGGCAAGGTGGGAGCGGCGGTGGCCGGAGCGCCCCGTTTCGAGGACGGGCATGACTACCTCCTCTTCCTGGACCCCGCCCCCGGCGGCCGCTGGCGTTCCAAGATCCTCTCCTACGGCCTGCTGGAGGAGGCGGCGGGGAGCGGCCTGCTGCGGCCGCTGACCCAGGCCGCCCATCTGGAGATCGCCACGCGGACCAGCTTCGAGCCGGTCGGCGTCTATCACAAGACGGCCCTGCTGAAGCACCTCGGGGAGGTGGCGCGCGGGGCGCGCTGGAACCCCGGCCGGGTGCTCGCCGAGCCGAGCCTGGCGGGCAAGGCCGCGCAGACCGCCGGGGCGCCGCTCTACAACGCTCCGCAGGACTGCGTCTACCTGCAGGACGACGGCGACAAGGCCCCGATCCGCTGGTTCGGCTACGAGGACGGCAGCACGACCGTGACGGTCGTCCCCACCACCCCCGGACAGACCGGGATCGCCGACGGCGGCACCGGCGCCATCCAGGAGGGGACCGCCGCCTGGCGCAACCAGCCGAACGCCGTGATGCGGTTCAACTCCGGCGGTACGCGGCCGAGCGCCATCGCCTGCTCGGGCAACTTCGACTACGACAGCGGCGCGGTGATCTTCAACGACCCGTGCAACGACCTCGCCGACCTCTCCAGCGACTGCGTCGGCACCCTGGCCTTCGGCGGCGCCATCTACGACAACACGAAGACTCAAACCTACGACGGCAACCCCTGGCATCCCATCACCTCGCTCTTCGTGGTGGTCAACAACGGCGCCCAGTGCGTCGGCGAGGTCGACTTCAAGGAGACGCTGACCCACGAGCTCGGCCACACCCAGGGCTTCGGGCACCACACGCCGGCCAACCCCGCCGACGCCACGATGTCCGCCTTCCTCAAGGGGGACGGCCGCGGCGCCTCGCTCGGCCCCACCGACAAGGTCTGCGCCTCCTTCGACTACCACACCTTCCTCGACGTGCCCTACGCCGACGGCTTCTGGGGGTACATCGAGGCGATCCAGAACGCGGGGATCACCAACGGGTGCAGCCCGGGCCACTACTGCCCGGCCGGCTTGGTGAACCGCGCCGAGATGGCGGTCTTCCTCGTCCGCGCCTCGCACGGCACCGCCTTCACCCCGCCCCCGGCCACCGGCAGGTTCCAGGACGTCCCCACCTCCTACTGGGCGGCGGACTCCATCGAGCAGCTCGCCGCCGACCGCATCACCACCGGCTGCAGCGCGGGGCACTACTGTCCCGGCGACTCCGTGAGCCGCGCCCAGATGGCGGCCTTCCTGGTCCGCGTCAAGCACGGGCCCGACTACACGCCGCCCCCCGCCACCGGGATCTTCGCCGACGTCCCCCCGAGCTACTGGGCGGCGGCCTACATCGAGCAGATCTACAACGACGGCATCACCACCGGCTGCGCCAGCAACCCGCTGCGCTACTGCCCGGTGGACGACGTGTCGCGCGGCCAGATGGCCGCCTTCCTGGCCCGCGCCTTCAGCCTGCCTTTGCCCTGAGGGCTCCGGAAATCCTCTCCGAAATCCTCAGAAGCCAGGGGAGCCCCGCGCTCCCCTTCCTTTTGAGGGGTATCATTTATGCGTGAGCAACCTTCTATTTCTTAAAACCCATAGCACAGGAGGTTCGCCGTGCCACAGCTCCGCCGCTCTCTCCTCCTCCTCCTCCTTTCTCTCCTGCCCGCCGCCCTGAGCGCGCGCGCGGCCACCTCGCCGGGCGGCTTCGTCCAGCGGGTGCCGGTCGTCAGCGGCCTCTCCAGCCCGGTTGGAGTGGTCAACGCCGGCGACGGCTCGGGGAGGCTGTTCATCGTGCAGCAGCGCGGGCAGATCCGCATCTGGGACGGCGCGCAGCTCCGCGCCACCTCTTTCCTGGACATCTCGTCCCTGGTCGGTCCCTGCGACGCCAACGGCTGCGGCGAGCGCGGCCTGCTGGGGCTCGCCTTCCATCCCAGCTACCGCACCAACGGCCTGTTCTACGTCTATTACACCCGGGTGAGCAACGGTGACATCCAGATCGCCGCTACCACGTGTCGTCCAACCCGAACGTGGCCGATCCCGCCTCCGCCCTGGTCCTGCTCACCATCCCGCACTCCAGCCAGGCGAACCACAACGGCGGCCAGCTCGCCTTCGGGGCGGACGGCTACCTCTACATCGGCGTCGGGGACGGCGGCGGCGGCGGCGACCCCTACGAGAACGGCCAGAACAAGAACACCCTGCTCGCCAAGCTGCTGCGGATCGACGTCGACAGCGACGGCTTCCCCACCGACTCCAGCCGCAACTACGCCATCCCCTCGACCAACCCCTTCGCGAGCGGCGGCGGCGCGCCCGAGGTCTGGGCCTACGGTCTGCGCAACCCCTGGCGCTTCAGCTTCGACCGCGCGACCCACGATCTCTACATCGGCGACGTCGGCCAGAGCCTCTGGGAGGAGGTCGACTTCCAGGCGGCGGGGAGCGCCGGCGGCCGGAACTACGGCTGGGACTGCCGGGAGGGGGCCAACAATTACGACGACACCTCGGATGTGGTCAATCAGCCGCCGGTCTACAACGCCGACTGTCCGGGCAAGAGCTTCACCGAGCCCATCCTCCAGTACGGCCACTCGTCCGGCTGCTCGATCATCGGCGGCTACGTCTACCGGGGGCGGCCGGCGAGCAGCCTGCTGACCGGGAACTACCTCTATGGCGACTACTGCAGCGGGCATCTCTGGCGCGGCATTCCCGGCGGGGGCGGCGCGTGGACCAGCCAGCAGCTCGCGCTCCCCGCGACCTCCAGCCTGACCAGCTTCGGGCAGGGAGAGACCGGCAGGCTCTACCTCGCCAACTCCGGCGGCACCCTGGAGTGGCTGGCGCCCTACACCTTCCAGGACGTCCCCCCCACCCACTGGGCCTGGTCCTACGTCGAGGCGCTGTTCGAGAGCGGCTTGACCACCGGCTGCGACGCCACCCCGAGCTTCTGCGCCGGCTCCCTGGTCGACCGGGCGGAGATGGCGGTCTTCCTGGTCCGCGCCATCCACGGCTCGAGCTTCGTCCCGCCGGCGCCCACCGGCGTCTTCGCCGACGTGCCTCCGGGCTACTGGGCGGCGGGCTACATCGAGCAGCTCCACGCCGACGGGGTCACCACCGGCTGCGCCTCCAACCCCCTGCGCTACTGCCCCGCCGACCCGGTGACGCGGACGGAGATGGCGCTGTTCCTCCTGCGGGCCAGGCACGGCGGCAACTACACCCCGCCGGCCGGCAGCGGCACGGTGTTCGCGGACGTTCCGGCCTCCAACTCCGCCGACTCCTGGATCGAGCAGCTCTACGCCGAAGGGATCACCACCGGCTGCGCCGCCAACCCCCTGCGCTACTGCCCCGGGGATACGGTCGGCCGCGACCAGATGGCGGCGTTCCTCGCCCGCACCTTCAGCCTCTCCCTCCCCTAGGCGGGCCTCCGCGGCCCGGAGCTGACAATTTCTGGCGGTTTTCGCTGCCAGATCTTGTCGTTCCGGGCCCTGCTCTTTTCTACAACCTTTTTAAAATCAGTGAGTTGCAATCGGGTATGAGCCTTGCTCTTTAGGCATGGCAGTGAATCAAAAAAAGGTTGGTGCTCTCCGGGTTGGCTGGTTTTTGGCCCCAGCAATGGGGCTTCTCTTTTTCTCCGCCACCCTCTCCGGACAGGTCATTGGGTCCTCGCTCCAGCGGAACCCGGTGATGAGCTTCTCGTCTCCCGGCAACAAGCAGGTCAAAGTCCAGGTCTGCAACGCGGTGGGCTGCACGACGGTCACCCGGACCATCGTGGTGCTCGATCCCCGGCCCAGCATCGCGAGCGTGGCCAGCGTGCCGGCGGTCCTCGGGACCGGCCAGACGGTGACGCTCTCCGCCCAGACGGCGGGACGCCCCGCCCTGACCCACCGCTGGGTGATCTCCGGCGGCCCCACCAACCTGGTGCTGACGGGGAACCCCGCCACCTGGAACACCGCGGTCTCCGGGATCGGCACCTATTCGATCCATCTCGAGGTGCAGAACGCCGACGGCCTGGCGAGCTCGGCGCCGGTCCCCGTGTCGGTGGTGCGCATGACCTTCGCCGACGTCCCTCCCACGTACTGGGCCTGGCAGTCCATCGAAGCCATGTACTCCCACGGGATCACCACCGGCTGCGCCGCCAACCCGGCGCGCTACTGCCCGGTCGACGGGGTCCTGCGCTCCGAGATGGCCGTCTTCCTGACCCGGGCCAGCCATGGCTCGACCTTCGTGCCCGCGATGCCGGTCGGCGTCTTCGCGGACGCGCCTCCGGCCTACTGGGCCGCCGCCCAGATCGAGCAGATCTACAACGACGGGATCACCACCGGCTGCGCCGCCAACCCCCTCCGCTTCTGCCCCGGCAACCTGCTGACCCGGGCGGAGATGGCCATCTTCCTGGTCCGGGCCAGGCACGGCGCCGCCTACACCCCGCCGCCCGCGACCGGCCTGTTCGCGGACGTCCCGGCCGGCAACTTCGCCGCCCCCTGGGTCGAGCAGCTCTACATCGACGGGATCACCACCGGCTGCGCCGCCGGTCCCCTCCGCTTCTGTCCGGGCGACAACGTCTCCCGCGACCAGATGGCGGCCTTCCTGGTCCGCACCTTCAACCTGACGCTCCCCTGACGCCCCCCTGAATCGGGCGGACCGCGCGCCGGGGTGGCAAGGGCCCGCGCGGGATGAAATGATCCGCCCCGGATGATGAGACTGCGCGCCTACGCTCCCGCCAGCATCGGCAACTTCGCCGCCGGCTTCGACCTGATGGGCGCCGCCCTCGCCCCGCTCGACGGCTCCCTGTGGGGGGACGTGGTGGAGGCCGAGCCCGCCGGGACCCTCTCCCTCGCCGTCTCCGGCCCCTACGCCGCGGTGCTCCCCGCGGACCCCTGGCAGAACCTGGTGATGCGCACCTACGCCCTCTACCGGGAGGAGCTGAGGAAGCGGGGGATCGACGTCCCTTCGGTCGCCTTCCATCTGGAGAAGAATCTCCCCCGCTGCAGCGGCCTGGGATCGAGCGCCAGCTCCGTGGCGGCCACCCTCGCCGCCTGCCAGGGACTGCTGGGCGATCCCCTCTCCATGCCCGAGGTCTGGGTGCTGGCCGGCCGGGCCGAGGCGCTGGTCTCGGGCGCCTCGCACCTGGACAACGTCGTCCCCTGCCTCTCCGGCGGCCTCCAGCTCCTGGTGCCGGACCGCGACGGCATGCCCGACGCCCGGCCGCTCCCCTGGCCCAGCGACCTCGTCCTGGTGGTAGCTTCCCCCGTCTTCGAGCTGTCCACCGAGCAGAGCCGTCAGGCCCTCCCCCGCTCCTACGACCTGCACGCGACCGTGGGCTTCGCCTGCAACCTGGCGGGATTCGTCCATGCCCTGGAGAGCGGCGACCGCGGCCTGCTCCGCCGCTGCCTGCGCGATCCGCTGGCCGAGCCCCACCGCGCGCCGCTGGTGCCGGGCTTCCGCGCCGCCCAGGCGGCGGCACTGGAGGCCGGCGCCTGGGGATGCACGCTCTCGGGGTCCGGGCCGGCGATCTTCGCCGTGGCCGAGTCCCCCGAGCAGGCCCGGGAGGTGGCCGATGCCCTCCAGGAGGGCTTGCGCGAGGCGGGCCTCGACTCCAGCGTCCGCCTCTGCGGGCTCGATCGGCAGGGCGCCAGGGTGCTTGCTTGAGATTGATCAGCACGCGGGATTCGAGGACCACCGCCACCTTCCGGCAGGCGGTGCTGGCGGGGATCGCCCCCGGCGGCGGTCTCTGGCTGCCCGACCCCATCCCCCGCTTCGACGACTGGCCGGAGCTGCTGGATCTCGACTGGAGCCGGCGCTGCGAGGTCCTGATGGACCGCCTGCTGGCGGACGAGCTGGGCCGCGAGCCCCTCGCCCGCGCCGTGCGCCGTGCGCTCGACTTCCCCGTGCCGCTGGTGGAGGTCCGCCCCGGCCTCTTCGCCCTGGAGCTCTTCCACGGGCCGACCCTGGCCTTCAAGGACTTCGGCGCCCGCTTCTTCGCCGCCGTGCTCGACCTGGTCCGGGATCCGGATCGTCCGCTCCAAAAGATCACCATCCTGACCGCCACCAGCGGCGACACCGGAGCGGCGGTGGCGCAGGCCTTCTGGAAGCGGGAAGGGGTGCGGGCCGTGGTGCTCTACCCGCGAGGCCGCGTCTCCGCTCTCCAGGAGCGGCAGTTCGCCACCCTGGGCGGGAACGTCACCGCCCTCTCGGTGGACGGCGCCTTCGACGACTGCCAGGCGCTGGTGAAGGCCGCCTTCGCGGACCCCGAGCTCTCGACCCGTCACGGCCTGACCTCCGCCAACTCGATCAACGTAGCCCGGCTCCTGCCGCAGACGCTCTACTACGCCGAGGCGGTAGCGCAGCTCCGCCGCCGGGGGATCGCCGAGCCGCCGGTGATCGCCGTACCCAGCGGCAACTTCGGCAACCTCTGCGCCGGGCTGCTGGCCCGGGCCATGGGCCTGCCGGTGAAGGCCTTCGTGGCCGCCACCAACGCCAACGACACCGTCCCCGCCTACCTGGACACGGGCGCCTACGAGGCCCGCCCCTCGGTCGCCACGATCTCGAACGCCATGGACGTGGGAGCCCCCAACAACTGGGAGCGCATCGAGCACCTCTTCGGGGGAGACCTGGAGGCGTTGCGCCGGGTTCTCCGCTGGGGAGCGCGGACCGACGAGGAGACCGCGGAGACGATCCGCGCTCTCCAGTCCCAGGGCTACCTCGCCGATCCCCACGCCGCCGTGGCCTGCGGCGTCCTCGAACAGTGCCTCGCGCCCGGCGAGACCGGCGTCTTCCTCGGCACCGCCCACCCCGCCAAGTTCCTGCCCGTCTACGAGAGGATGGGGATCGAGGTGCCGATCCCCGAGTCCTTGCAGATCCTGCTCGACCGGCCGCTGCTGGCGCGGGAGATCCCCAACGAGATCGGGGCGCTGGCGGAGGCGCTGGACAGGGCCTAGCCGCGGGTGAGCTACTTCCTGCGCTCCGAACGTCTCGGCTTCGCCGCTGGTCGCCGGACGACTTCGAGCTGGCCTGGGGTCTGTGGGGGCGACCCCGAGGTGACTTCCTCGCCGCTGAGGAGTCTGGGAGCCCATGCTAGGATTCTTGCTGTATGAGTCGGCACTCTCTTCTGGATGAGGCGGTCCATGGCAAGCTCTCCCTCGCCGAGTGGTTTGCCCTGGCGGAAGACGAGCGGGGAGAGTTGGTGGACGGCCATCTGGTGGAGGAAGAGGTGCCGAATTACGTCCATGAGATTCTGGTGATCTTGCTGGGCAGTCTCCTCCGTGGCTGGTTCGTCCCCCGGGGTGGGTTCGTCGGCGGCTCCGATGCCAAGCTTGCGGTGGGGCCGAAGCAGGGCCGCCGGCCCGATCTCACCGTCTACCTTGCCGGCACTCCCTTGCCGCCCGCGAGCGGCGTCATCGCGCAGCCGCCCGACATCGCCATCGAGATCGTCTCCCCGACACCTCGTGACGGCCGCCGGGACCGGGTGGAAAAGGTAGCGGACTACGCCGCCTTCGGGGTCCGCTACTACTGGATCGTCGATCCTCAGCTCCGCAGCCTGGAAATCCTCGGGCGAGGCCCCCAAGGCCGCTACGAGCACCTCCTCGGCGCCACGGAAGGCAAAATCGACATTCCCGGCAGTGACGGCTTCGTCCTGGATCTCGACGCCGTCTGGGCCGAGATCGATCGCTTCGAAGCTCGCGAAACAAGAACAGTCGAGTAAGGCGACCAAGACGAGATCTACGTCGCCACTGGCGAGCATCACGCGAAGCGCAAGGACGACCGCGAGTTCCTGCAGAAGTTCGCCAAGGCCCTAGCAGGCTGCTGAAAAACTCCCGGATCGCGGTAAAATTACCGTATTCCGGGAGGTTGAGAGATGCGTGGAGACGACCGGCAGCAGGGAGCGATGTTCAGCTACGTTTCTCTGGAGCAGCGGGTGCCCGAGAACCATCCTCTGCGTCCCATCCGGGCCATGGTCGATCAGTCGCTGGTGGAGCTTTCGGCAGCCTTCGAAGGCTTGTATTCGAGGGTGGGGCGACCGTCGATCCCACCGGAGAAGTTGCTGCGCGCGTTGCTGCTGCAGGTGCTGTACACGATCCGAAGCGAGCGGATGCTGATGGAGCAACTGGATTACAACCTGTTGTTCCGCTGGTTCGTCGGCCTGGGAATAGATGATGGGGTGTGGGTGCCGACGGTGTTCAGCAAGAATCGGGACCGGCTGTTGGAAGGCGACATTGCCCAGGAGTTCTTTACCCGCGTGCTCGCCCAGGCGAAGAAACGGCATCTGCTGTCGACCGAGCACTTTACGGTGGATGGCACCTTGATCGAGGCGTGGGCGGGTCAGAAGAGCTTCCGGCCGAAAGAGCGTCCAGGCGGTGACCCTCCGCCGGATGATCCTGGCAACCCAACGGTGGATTTCCATGGGGAGAAGCGTTCCAACGCGACCCACCAGTCGACGACTGATCCCGAAGCCCGGCTGTTCAAGAAGGGCAAAGGTCGCGAAGCCAAGTTGTCTTACATGGGCCACGTTCTGATGGAAAACCGTCATGGCTTGGTGGTCGATGCCGAGTTGACGTCGGCGACGGGGACCGCGGAACGAGAGACGGCGTTGCAAATGCTGGCGCGGACGGCAGGATCTGGAGAGGTAACAGTGGGTGCGGACAAGGGCTATGACACCCGTGACTTTGTGGCCCAGGCTCGGGATCTCGAGGTCACCCCACACGTGGCGCAGAACACCGCTGGACGCAAAAGCGCAATCGATGGCCGGACGACGCGTCATCCGGGGTACGCGATCAGCCAGAGAATCCGTAAGCGGGTGGAAGAAGTCTTCGGCTGGATGAAGACGATCGGCCTGATGCGCAAGACCCGGCATCAGGGGGTGGACCGGGTCGGCTGGATGTTTGTCTTCGCCGCGGCGGCCTACAACCTGATCCGAATGCGGAACTTGGCGGAGGCGGCATGACAACAGCAGGAACAGGGGCCGGAAGCGACCCGAAGCCAGGCCGAAAGCCCTCCCAGAGCACTCTGGGATTCTGCTCGCGCTCCCGGCTCTCATCTCTTCAGGTACCCCAAGCCTCGCTCTGGACCACTAGAATTGCCATCAAGCCCGATTTTCAGCAGCCTGCTAGATCAAGCGCGGGCAGCCCTCTCCTCCTCCAACGACGAGCACTTGATGCTCCTTGGAGAATGCTCGCCCACGGCCACGTGGTCTCCGAGCAACCGCGGTACGTCACCATGCGCGATGGCGCCCTCATCACCTACCACGTGGGCCAGCTCACCGTCTACCTGCGGCTGAACGACATCCCCATCCCTCGCTCTATGGGCCGGCCGCGGATGAGCGTGAGTTCTAACTCGAATCTTGGCTACCTCTTCGGCCGGCCCGCTCGAAGCACACGGCCATCTCCAGACGAGGCGGAGAGAAAAACGCCGACCTGTCCGTCCAACCGGATAACCACGGAAGGCGTCCTCTCCCCGACCGAGGGAGGGCCCTTTCGGTAACGGGCCAGCGCCCAAGGAGATCGAGATGGGAAACCAGCTCTTTGTTTTCTATTCACGAGAAAACGACCAGCAGCAGACAGTATCTGCCTATCACCATTTCGCTTCCGATCACGCCCGTCAGATCGGCATCACGTTGATGATCACCGATGTCGATCTCGATTCGGCGAGCACTTCGGATCTCAGGTTCTACGATATGAATTGCAGCATAGCCTGTGTCGCAGTGCGGGACAATCAGAAAATCGGTGGGATCTGCAACCCGCCTCTCGACGAACTCGACTCGCTCATCGATTCTCTCGCCGCGTAGGAGACACCATGCGAAAGATTCCCATCGGAAGAAGGATTCTTCTCGTCTATCTATGGACGAGCACGCTTTTCACGGCCCGACTCATGGCCACTTGCCCCCCGCCAACTTGCACAAAGGATTGCATCGACCCCGCCGCATACGTCTCCATTCAGGAGCTCTCGGCAACCGGTAGCCTGTACGAGGTCTGTCGATCTTATACGGATGTCGATCCTACTAGTGTTCTGGAAGTTCACTTCAACCAAGCCATGATGGCCCTGCCGAACGGCGACACCGAGCGGGTGAAGGTGGCCGTCGAAGTCAGTCTCCTCAAGAACGGCAAGGAGACGCGTGTGGCCGTTCAAAACTACGTCTCCACGGTCGAACCACCTGTTGGGGGCTCGACGACCACCAGCACCGATGCGAAGGGCCAAGTCTCAGGAGATAACAAGAAGGAGGATAACCCAGAAGCCAAGGCGAAGGCTGCGGCGGCCACTGACGACAAGGCGAAGGCTGCGGCCCCTGACTCGGAACGGACCGCATTGATCCTCCGTTTTCACGACAAGCCATACAGGCCGCCCTTCGCAACGATTCCAGACACCTCGATCGACCTCCGTCAGATCGGCGCCGCCGGCCAAGATGAAATCATCGTCCGCGTCGTCAACCTGATAACCCAGGAAGAGGCCGTCTACCGTTTCACGCCGCGCGATCTAGGCTGGCATACCAAGACCACGGACTCGGTGATGTTCGTCCAACGTCAGGGGGTATCGAAACAGGACGTTGCGAGTGGTGTTGTCAAGGTCAACTTCGCGCCCACGCCGGGTGTCACCTACGGTGGCATCTACACCCCCCGTTCGCAGGGCCTCCTGCGGATCCTGAGCCCGGGAATCGGCATCAACGTCTCCTTTCTCAATTGGAACGATCCGACAGCCTTCGACAATTCGACCGGCCAGTTCGTTAAGGGGACTACCAGCTCGAATATCAACATTGGACTAGGAATCCAAGCCTCGCTTTTCAATGGCATCCTCCAAGCAACCTATGGCTGGAACTTACAAGCCGACAAGAAGCGCAGTTACTTCGGTTTGGGCGTCAGCTTCATCAACATCGCCCAGAGAATCACCAGCCTGACTGCCAGTCACTGAGGTCCTGGCAGGAGCCCGAGGTCCGGGGCTACCAGCTATTGGAGCTTCGGAAGCGCTCAGCGCAGCGTCACAGTCGGGTTGCGGATGAACCGGGTCCGGGTGGGCAGGCGATCGTTGAGGGCGATGAGGATCCGGAAGAGGCGCGGGCGCTGGATCCAGAGGAGCTTCCAGCTCAGGCGCGGGCTTTGGCGGCGCAGGGCCGCGAAGTGGTTGACCGTCTGGAGGGCGAGCCGCGCCCCCTCCCAGTCCCGCGCCGAGCAGGCCCGCACGTAGTCGTCCAGCGAGGTGAGGAAGAAGCGCGGCGCGATGCCGTGGCTCACGTAGTAGCGGAGCATGCGCGAATCGTCGGGGAGGATCGCCACCAGCTTCGCCGCGTAGCGCTTGCGGCTTTCCATGAAGCGGGGGGAGGTCGACGAGCCGGTGGTGTGGACGCGGAAGCGCAGCGATGGGCGAGCCAGGAAGACGTGCTCCCAGCCGAGACGGAAGAAGCGCACGAACAGGTCGTCGTCCTCATAGCCGCAGAGCGTCTCGTCGAAGCCGCCCGACTGCTCGAAGGCGGCGCGCCGCAGCACGCTCGCCGAGGGGAGCACCATCAGGTCGCCGGCCACGCACTCGTAGATCGTGCGCTTGGGATGAATCAAATGATGCGTCCGGATGAACGCCCGGGTCACCAGATGACCGTCGAGGTCCATCTCGTCGAAATCGCTGTAAGCCCAGCCCACCGCGGGGTCGGCGACGAGCGGCGCGACGAGCTCCTCGAGGTGGCCCGGATACCAGTGGTCGTCCTGGTCGAGGAAGGCCAGGTACTCCCCCTCGGCCTCGCGGGCGGCGGCGTTGCGCGCCGCCGACTGCCCGGCGTTGGCCTGCCGCAGCACGCGCACGGGGAACGGCGCCGGGGGCAGACCCTCCAGCTCCTCCAGCGAGCCGTCCGTGGAGCCGTCATCCACCACGATCAGCTCGCAGGGCGGGAGCGACTGCGCCAGCACGCTCCGCACCGCGCCGAGCAGGAAGCGGCGGCCGTTGAAGACCGGCAGGATGACCGAGACGCGCGGCGGTGTCCGTGTCAGGACGGGCCTCCCCGCGGCGCCGGCGCCACCCGCAGCCCCGCGACCGGATAGCGCCGCGCCCGCTCCTCGCTCGCTCCCGCCCCTTGCGGCCACGCCACGGCGCCGGGCTCGATCTCCTCCACCTTGCGGGCCAGGATCTCGGCCATCGCGAAGGTGGGGACGGTCGGCATGTCGAGATGCCGCTGCCGCCACTTCGGGCTGGGGATCATCGCCGCCGGCCCGGCGTCCCGGGCTTCCAGCACCTCGAAACCGGTCTCCGGCCCGAACAGCACGCCCAAACCCTCGGCCGACATGCGCCAGAAGTCGTTGGGCTGCGCGTGGGCCGGCCAGGCGCCGGGCGCTTCGTGATAGACCAGCCCGCCGGGTTTCAGGACGCGGTTGACCTCGGCCGCGAACAGCCACGGCGCCTGGAGATGCTCCAGGACGGAGCCGGAGACCACGGCATCGATGGAGCCTTCCCGCAGGAAGCGGCTCAGGAAGTGGGCGTCGCCCACCAGATCGACGCAGAGCCCCGGGTGGATGTCGAGCCCGATGACGGAACCTCGCAGCAGGGGCCGGGGCGGCATCCCTTCCAGGCCGGCCGGGGTGCGCGCTCCGACCTGGAGCACGCGGCCGCCACGTTCGTTGGCGAGATCGACGAAGCGCCGCAGCATCGGCGACACGAGGTCGTCTCCCTCCTCGTCGTCTTCGCGCCAGGGGGGCAACGGGCCTTCCGGCAGCGGCAGGGGGACGCTCGCCGGCCCGCCGTCGGTCTCCAGGATCAGGCTCACCGGATGGCCCGGGGGGCAGGCGAGGTAGACCGTGAAGCCGCCGTGCCGGACGTGCTCGTGCTCGGGATAGTGGGCGAGCAGATCGGGCCGGTCGGTGAACGCGTCCACCCGGGCCGAGCGCCCCGCGGATTCGATCCGCAAGGCACGCACGCGGTGCTCGTGGGCATGCGCCCAGCCGCGCAGGTAGAGGCCATGGGCGTCGCACCAGAAGACATCCAGCCAGTACGCGGCGCGGACTCCAGGGCGGCCGGCGGGCGCGACGCGGAAGGCCGCGATGGCGCGCTCGTCGGTCAGCCGGTCCGTGGCCGCCCCTTCCCCTTCGCTCCGGCAGTCGAGGACGACCGGCGGCCGCCCGCCGGCGGCGGCGCGGATCGCCTGGAGATCGTCGGCGATCGGCGCGATCGGCGCCTCGGCCTCCCCGGCCCCCTCGGATGGATCGAGCACGCCGAGGAGGAAGGAGGCGCCCGCCGCGGAGGCGAACGGCGCGAATTCCAGGCGGAGCGACTCCTCCGGCGAGAGGCGCGGATGGGACAGGGCCGCGGCGCGGTAGTCGAGGCTCCCCTCTTCGAGGAGAAGGACGCTCAGCCGCGACGCCGGCCGGAGCGCGACCACGTCCAGCGGCAGGACCACTCCGGAGAGCCGCGCGACCGGCGAGACGAAGCGCTCGGCGATGATCAGAGGCCGTAAGGGCAGGGGCCGCGGAGGCGGGTATTGGCGGCGGCGTTGAAAGAGCATCGCGGTCCCTCAGTCCCGTACCGCGGCGAGGAGAGAGCGGGCGGTCTCCGCCAGAGGCGAAGGCACTTCGGCGACTTCGGCCACTTCGGCCAGCGCCACGCGGGCGGGCGCCTCCCGGCCGGCCCGCCGCAGGCTGAGCCCCTCGTGGAGACGCGCCAACCAGAGGATCTCTGCACGGTGACCAGCGCGATCCTCGGAACGCTGGCCGGCGAGCCGGTGGACGCGTCCGAACAGCTCCGCGGCGTCTTCCGGACGCTCCCGGTGCAGGGCCAGCATGCCGAGGCAGTAGAGGGAGTCGAACGCCTCGGCGTCTCTGATCTCACCCCCGTCCTGAGCCTCGATCTGCCGGGCGACCCCGGGGGCCAGGCGCTCCGCCTCGGCGTAGGCGCCGGCGTTGACCAGCCGGATGAAGGTCTGCGCCCGGGCTTCGGCCAGGAGCGCCGCGGGCAGGCCCTCCCCGGGCGTGGCCCGCTCCAGGGCTTCGATCTCGCACGCCGCCCGGTCCGGCTCGGTCGCCGCGAGCGCCATCGGCAGGTGCTTGCGGCTCTGGGCCAGGAGCGCCTCGGTCTCCCCATCGCGGAGGCCCAGCGGATTCTGACTCTCCTGCAGGAGGCCGCCCGCCGTGATCGCCGCCGCGAAACAGCCGGCGGCCCGGTCGGGACGGCCGAGGCCGTTGAGCTCCAGGATTCCCGAGAAGAAGAGCGCGCCGGTCAGATTGAACGGCAGGGTCCGTTCTTCTTCCAGGTCCGGCGCTTCCAGGTCCGGCCTCTCCAGATCCAGCCCGAAGCGTTGGCGATAGACCCGCGCCAGCCGGTCCCGGCTCGCCGCCGCCTCTTCGTACAAGCCGGCGTTGACGCACTCCTTGAAGTGCCGGTAGGCGAAGCCGCAGGCCACGGCGGAAGCCGGGGGAGCGCTCGCCGCCCGCGCCGCGAAGTAGCCGCGCAGCAGGGTCCGCGCAGCAGCCGGATCGGCCGGCCGCAGCCGTTCGAGCGCAGCCTGAGAGCGCGACGCGAAGGCGCGGAGCGTCTCCGGCGATTCCTCGACGTGGACGGCGGCGAAGCCGGCGCCCTCCAGGATGCGGACGAGAGCATGGCGATCGTAGAGCACCAGGTGGAGCCCCGGGCTGAGAGCGCGACCGAGCGCCCCCTCCCCCACCTCCGGCCGGATCAGGGCGAGGTTGGGGGTCGACAGGACGAGGAGCCCGTCGGGGGACAGCCGGTCACGGATCGCGGCGAGCAGGGCGTGGGGCTCGGCGATGTGCTCCAGGACCTCGGAGCAGATCGCCAGGTCGAACGGCTCGGGGCCGAGATCGAGATCGGCGCTGAAGTAGGAGCGGCGCACGGGGAACCCCAGCGCCTCGGCGCCCGCCGCGGCGAGCGGCGAGGGGTCGACCCCGAGCACCTCCCAGCCCAGCGCGTAGCGGCTGAAGTCGAGCGCGAAGCCGAAGCTGCAGCCGACCTCCAGGCAGCGCCGGACCGTCCCGGGCGGCAGGCGCAGGAGCGGCGCCACGATGAGGTCGATCCCGGCTCCCTGCTCGACGTAGTAGTCGAGCATCTCGGCCATGCTGCTCTCGTAGTCCGGCGGCGTCAGGTCCTGCAGGAAGGCGGCGCCGCAGGCCGGGCAGCGCAGCAGGGTCACCGGCGGACGGCCGGGCAGCACGTGATCGGTGGACAGCACCGCGCCCTTCGCCCCCTCCACGCCGCAGAGCGGGCAGCGGGACTGGACTTCATGCTGGAGCCAATGGAGACGCATCGCGGAAGGGGGCGCAGTATACCAGCCGCCGCCGGTCCAGGAAGGAGGCAGGAAACTCCAGGGTCGGTTCGCGATTCGGCTGGCACCTCTCGAGGCACCTCGGGGGCATGGCCGGGCTCCTCAAGCTCTTCGCAGCAGAATCAACTCCGTAATTAGATTATTCTGGCATGTATTTAGCTTAACTGTCTTGACGACTAGGTTATTTCGCGTACAATATGGCCTAAGAAGACCGCACGCTGACCCAAGGAGAAAGACCATGCATCCAACCGAGCCGAGACGAGACGAGGCGCTCGCCGCCATGACCCCGGAGAAGCTGGAGGAGATGGCGCGTCCGGCGCCCCGCGCCTCGCATCCGGGGCTGCGCGACTTTCTGGAGATCCCCTACGACCAGTTGGAGGAGATGAACCTCGAGGCCAAGGAGGAGCGGCTGGCCCGGCGGCCCGCCGACGTGGTCCGCGAACAGCGGATGCGCTATCTCAACGACGAGAAGGGCATCAAGGCGGTCACCGTGTGTTTCACCGACCTCGAAGGCCGGCTGCACATGCTGGACTATGACAAGAAGTTCTTGCTCAAGTCGGCGGACAATCTGACCTTCGACGGCTCGTCGATCCGGGGCTTCTCGCGGCAACAGGAGTCGGACCTGCGGCTGGCGATCGACTGGCCGGCCTTCTACTGGCTGCCGTCGGACATCTTCGGCCCGGGCAAGGTGCTGGTCTTCGGCGAGGTCCACGAGCGCGACGGCAGCCCCTACAGCGCCGACATGCGGGCCCTGCTCAAGGCGTACGCCGACAAGCTGTACGCCCAGGACGGCATGGTCGCCCACGCCGCCAACGAGATCGAGGGGTTCCTCTTCCGCGGCCGCGACGCGGAGCGCTGCTACCAGGAGACCGGCCGCTTCGACTTCATCTCCACGGGCGGCTACTACCATTCGCTGCCGGGCGATGCCCTGCGGCAGTTCATCGACACCGCCGCCGAGGTGCAGCGGGCCATGGGCTTCGCCAACGAGAAGGATCACCCGGAGGTGGCGCCCTCGCAGTTCGAGATGAACTACAGCTACACCGAGGCCTCGGTGGCCGCCGACCAGGTGCAGCTCTACAAGCTGCTCTCCCGGCAGGTCGCGGCGCGCCAGGGGATGACGGCGTGCTTCCTGCCCAAGCCGGTCACCGGCATCAACGGTTCGGGCATGCACACCAACCTCTCGCTGACCCGCCAGTCGACCAATCTCTTCTATGAGAAGGGCGGCAAGGACGGTCTCTCGGCCGCCGGCTGGGACTTCATCGGCCGCATCCTGGCCAGCGCCACGGACCTCTGCCTGGTGCTCAACTCGAGCGTCAACTCATACCGGCGCCTCGACCCCCACTTCGAGGCGCCCAATCAGATCAAGGCCTCGGCCATCGACCGCGGCTCCATGGTGCGCATCCCCCTCGGCAACGAGCGCTCGGCCCGCGTCGAGGTGCGCTCCATCGCTCCCGACTCCAACCCATACCTCGCGATCTACACTCTGCTCAAGACCGGGCTCGAAGGCCCCCAGAGCGAGGAGGACGGGGACAAGCGGCCGCGCACCCGCTTCCTGCCGGACAACATCTACGACGCCATCCGGCTGTTCAAAGGGAGCCGGTTCATGCAGGAGCTGATGGGGGAAGAGGTGCACGCCAAGTTCGCCGAGATCAAGCAAGCCCAGGCCGAACGCTGCCCCAAGGCCCTCGGCACCCTCATCAAGGCCTCTGAAGTGCAGTTCCACCACGAGGTCACGAACCAGCTCCTCTGGTCGCAGTTCTGAGCAGGCCGGTCCCAGCACCTCGTTTCCCCGCACGGCGGGAGGACCCTCCTCCCGCCATCCGCGATTCGGACGGTACCTCTTGCCGCCGTCGCTCCTGAGTTCCGAAACGCTTACTTCCTTAGTTCACGAACGTGACGGGTTTCTCTTTCAGCACCCTGCGGACTTCCTGCCGAAGCTCAGGAGTCAGAGCCGGCGTATCAACTCGCTGCAACGCCTCCCAGGCGCCAAGGCGAACGAATCCGTCCCCGGTATCGACACTATGGATCAAGATGCTGATCGCCTCTGGAGTCTGGATTCTTGCCAATCCATCGAAAATGCTCGCAAACCTGGTTGAGTTTCGGGCAAGAGCCTCGGCCATACAGGGAACCGCTGCGGCACGATTGAAACCTCCTATAGCTTCCAGGCCTACGGTAGAGGCCGACTGCTTTGAGTTTCCCTGGAGGAGCTTCCCGGCATGCGGCCAGAACGTCTGCATCGCCGCAAGGCGTGACACCAAAGCTGATCTCGTTGGTCTGGAGCGGAGCGCTACCCGAAATATCGACTCGAAGCCGGAGGCGGTAGGTGCCGGCCGACGAGAGCGCAAACCACCGGGTCACCGGAGTGATGATGGTTGATTCTTCACCTGGCGCCAGCCTGATCAGGCTGGGTGCCGTGGTATACCGGCTACCCTGGGACTTTTCGACCTGCCCGTAAGGATGGATCAGTTCCCATACGCCTCGCGAGTCGCCCACGTCGAGCCATTCCTCCGTAGCCTTCGACTCGTTTTGACAGTGGATTGCGATCAACAGCGAGGTCTGCACACAAGCTTTCGTCTCGGACGCGCTGATGCTGCAATGCGCTTGTCCGTTCAGCGGCAGCACTGTGATGAGGGCCAAGCCGAGAAACCAACCCGTGGCCTGTCCAAGCCTGGCGTTGCCGTGCAGCGCGCTCATTCACTCTCCTCGTGACGCTCATCCCGACCCGGTCTGCTCAGCTCAACGAGAATTCACTGGCGCTATTCTACCTGGTATGATCTCCCTCTCCGTAAGACACCCGGGAAGCTCGCGAATGGACCCCACCGCCAAAGACCAGTTCGATCTCCTCTACGAACGCCTGAAGTTCTATCACGACAGTGCGATCGACGCAGTGTTCAAGGTGACCGCTTCCCTGCTGCTTGTCATGGGCTGGGTGACCACCTCGGACACCGCTCGAAAGATCCTCGCGGCAGACCCGCCCGTTCGATGGTGCGCTGTCGTAGCGATCGTCTTGTTCGATATGCAGTTCATCGCAGCCGCGTTTCGGAGCACTGGTCGCTCCCAGAGGATTGCGCTGCAGCTCGACTCGCTGGCCCACATGCCTCGAGCCTACTACCAAGACATCGTGCTCCACTCCAGCCTGGCCATTGCCTTCGCGCTGATGAACTCGGCGATCTGTGTCGCGGTCGTCGTACTCCTCCTCAAATTTTAGACGGGGACGGGGCAGCAAACCGAGGCGCGGCACCACCCGAGCTGCCGAGAAACGCTCCGGTCCACGACCTTCCCAGCCGACCGGCTCGGGGTTGGCCAAGTGCAACCCGACCGTCACCCGCGATTAGGATGGCGCTTCTTTCCGGGAAGCTCATAGGTAACCGAATCGAAGGAACGAAGCGGGCTCGACGAGGCTCGCGGCTCTCTCTGCGGGAGCCTCGTCTTTTTCAAGCTTTCAGCGGGCTCTTGACTGGAAAGTCCGAAGCGTTTAATATTTCTTAACGGATAGTCACCCTGCGAGAGGAGTGAGCATGAAAAAGCAGCTCAAGAAGCTAAGCCTAGGCCGTGAAACCCTGTGTCAACTCGCCTCCAACGAGGTCTTCCAAGCCCAGGGAGGCGCGACGCAGCATACGATCTGCACGTGCAATATCACAGCGGTCACGTGCACCGGAGTGTCCTACTGCGACTGTTGAAGAGCGGTCTGCAGTTGGCGTAGAGCCTTTTGAGCCCGACCGTCGGCAGACGTCGGGCTCGATGCCCTCTCCTCACGGCGCTGACTACGGACCTCTATTGAGCGGCGGGACCAGAATTTAGAGATGGGTAGATGGTGAAAGGCGCCTAACACTTATGAGGCCTCGGTGGTCAAGGGGTAGACGCTCCGTAGGGCTGTTTCTTTCACCAACCCGGGAAGGATCTTGAGTTGATCGAGATGCACTCCTCTGCTTGGTTTTCGTGCCCAACCAGGTGCCATCCTACCCGACATAGAAGAGTCTCGATAAACGGCGCTTACCCTCCTCCACGATCTCGGCCTACCTCTCTACTCGGCTTCTATGAGTCGGTCGGTCCGGTCAAGTAGGACATCCCAGAGCGGGGCGTTTTCCCTTTCCTACCTGTTCTTCCTTCGACTGGTGCCTTCCACTGTCTAGTCAACGAAGCTACGACTCACGAGGACTAGCTTCTATTCGCACTCTTTGGAGGTCCTCTCACGAGGACCGGTGCAGGTTGAGCTTTACGTCGAGTCGTTCTGAGGAGCCCCCAGCTGGCACACGGAGTCTGCGCTCCAACCCGAATGGCGGGGTCACCTACCTCAGCTTCGTCCTATCCATCTGCCAAACCTCTCAAACCTCAGCGCCGGTATCCTGGATCAGGTGGCCTTCGGAAAGGCCTGATACGAAGCCCCCGTCACCCAGAGCCTGTGCAGGAGCACCGCCAATTTGCGCGCCAGCGCCACCACGGCCTTGCGCTTGCCGGCCCGCTCGGCGACCTGATGGGCCCATCGCTTCAAAGTGCTGTCCCGGTGACAATTCAGGGCGGCGTGAGCCGCTTGCACCAGAAGCCGACGCATCTCGCTGTCGCCTTCCCGCGTAATCGAGCCCCTCCACTGCTTCTCTCCAGAATCCCGCATCATCGGCCGCAGACCCAGACAGGCCCCTACATCGCGACTGCGCTCAAACCGCTCCGGGCGATCGACCCAGCCGATGAACGACAGACACACCAGGGGACCCACTCCGGGAACCTCCTGAAGCCGATGCAGCAGCTCATCGGCACGGGATTCTTCGACCAAGTCCTTCTCGAGCCGCTCGATCTGTTCACTCAGCTGCCCGATCATCTCTACCAAGGGGTTGAGCATTTGACGCAGATCCGGCGCGAGCTTCTGCTCGTGGAAGCGCTCGACGAAGCGAGCCGCCACGCACGAGCTCATCCGGTACCCTTGCGACCGCAGGGTACCCCGCACGCTGTTGATCAGCGCTGTACGGGCTCGCACCAGGCTCGTGCGTACCCGCAAACGCGTCCGCAGTTCCATGGCCGCTTCGCTGCGCTGGTAGACGGGGCGCACTAAGCCCTGGTCCTGCAGGCTCAGCCAGGCCAGCACCTCGGCGTCGGCCCGGTCGCTCTTCCGAGTCGATTCCGCGATCAGCCGGACCCGCCGAGGATTCACCACCACCACTTCGTGCCCCATCTCCTGGAGCAACCGGGCGGCCCAAGCCGTCTGGCAGCCGCTCTCGATTACCACCCGGGAGGCCTTTCTTTTCCCGAACACCCGGCGGAAACTGGCTTCGCTCGTCGTGACCCGCTTCTGGTAGTTCACCCGACCCTCTCCATCAAGACCACAAATCTCGCTGTGCTTCTGGTGCAGATCGATGCCAAAATGGTCCACGGTCGGTCTCCTTTCTCGGCAATGCCGTTTCTGGTCCCCACCGAGACAGCTTGCCACAGCGGGGAGACCGACTCATCTCATCTGGCACCTCTCTTGCGACGGTGTCAAGGCCTTCAACAGCCCTAGCCTTTCCCCCGGCGGAGTGAGTAGCAACTAATCGATCTCCTTGACCGCCTTCTCGCCGAAGGTGACCTGGGGGAAATTGGTCTTCAGATAGCTGTAGACCTCGGTAATCTTTTCATTGTGCCCGGCGGCCCAGTTGGTGTCGCGGAAGGCGTAGTCGAGGCCTGTGACGGTACCGAGCCGGAGCTTCGAGGCAGACGTTCTGCCCGGGGCGGGAGGCGCACTGGAGGGTGGCGGTCTTGAGGACATCCCCCTGAATGCTGAAGTCGCGCTTGCGGCGCTCGCTGCGCCACTCGATGTTGCGGGCTCCCACCTTCAGTTGACCACTCCCCTGGGAGCGGTAACGGTGCGGGATCGAGTAGCCATACTCCACCAGGTTGTCGACGGTGAGCCCCTGGGCGTTTTCATTGATCTGCGAGCCCGCGAAGGTAGTCGCCGCCGCCGGCTGGTCGTAACCCCGGGACGAGCCGCAGCCGGCCATCGGGATCAGAGCGATCGCGCAAACCAGTGAAGTCAGGAAAGCCGTATAGATTGGACGAGAGAAAAAGCTCGTTCGTGACATTGAATCTCCTTTTCCAATTTATACTTGCAATTTCCGAGCCGCTTCGATACCCGAACTGTCGCCTGGCGCCCACCTGGAGCATCTCAGGGGAGTTGCACCGCCGATGTTCTTGCGGAATAGGGCGCCACACTCCCCGACATAGAACCCTCTCTACTCGGCTTCTATGAGTCGGTCGGTCCGGTCAAGTAGGACATCCCAGAGCGGGGCGTTTTCCCTTTCCTACCTGTTCTTCCTTCGACTGGTGCCTTCCACTGTCTAGTCAACGAAGCTACGACTCACGAGGACTAGCTTCTATTCGCACTCTTTGGAGGTCCTCTCACGAGGACCGGTGCAGGTTGAGCTTTACGTCGAGTCGTTCTGAGGAGCCCCCAGCTGGCACACGGAGTCTGCGCTCCAACCCGAATGGCGGGGTCACCTACCTCAGCTTCGTCCTATCCATCTGCCAAACCTCTCAAACCTCAGCGCCGGTACCCTGGATCAGGTGGCCTTCGGAAAGGCCTGATACGAAGTCCCCGTCACCCAGAGCCTGTGCAGGAGCACCGCCAATTTACGCGCCAGCGCCACCACGGCCTTGCGTTTGCCGGCCCGCTCGGCGACCTGATGGGCCCATCGCTTCAAAGTGCTGTCCCGGTGACAATTCAGGGCGGCGTGAGCCGCTTGCACCAGAAGCCGACGCATCTCGCTGTCGCCTTCCCGCGTAATCGAGCCCCTCCACTGCTTCTCTCCAGAATCCCGCATCATCGGCCGCAGACCCAGACAGGCCCCTACATCGCGACTGCGCTCAAACCGCTCCGGGCGATCGACCCAGCCGATGAACGACAGACACACCAGGGGACCCACTCCGGGAACCTCCTGAAGCCGATGCAGGAGCTCATCGGCACGGGATTCTTCGACCAAGTCCTTCTCGAGTCGCTCGATCTGTTCACTCAGTTGCCCGATCATCTCCACCAAGGGGTTGAGCATTTGACGCAGATCCGGCGCGAGCTTCTGCTCGTGGAAGCGCTCGACGAAGCGAGCCGCCACGCACGAGCTCATCCGGTACCCTTGCGACCGCAGGGTACCCCGCACGCTGTTGATCAGCGCTGTACGAGCTCGCACCAGGCTCGTGCGTACCCGCAAACGCGTCCGCAGTTCCATGGCCGCTTCGCTGCGCTGGTAGACGGGGCGCACTAAGCCCTTGTCCTGCAGGCTCAGCCAGGCCAGCACCTCGGCGTCGGCCCGGTCGCTCTTCCGAGTCGATTCCGCGATCAGCCGGACCCGCCGAGGATTCACCACCACCACTTCGTGCCCCATCTCCTGGAGCAACCGGGCGGCCCAAGCCGTCTGGCAGCCGCTCTCGATCACCACCCGGGAGGCCTTTCTTTTCCCGAACACTCGGCGGAAACTGGCTTCGCTCGTCGTCACCCGCTTCTGGTAGTTCACCCGACCCTCTCCATCAAGACCACAAATCTCGCTGTGCTTCTGGTGCAGATCGATGCCAAAATGCTCCACGGTCGGTCTCCCTTTCTCGGCAATGCCGTTTCTGGTCCCCACCGAGACAGCTTGCCACAGCGGGGAGACCGACTCATCTCATCTGGCACTTCTCCGGCCCGTGCCGTGCCGTGCCGCGAGCTCTTCGCCACTGCGGCTTCGGAGTGTTCGCTCCGCTGAAGCGGGAGCGCGCTGCTTTGGCGATTTGCGGTATACTGGCGGGACAAGGAAATTGAAGTAAGAGTTGAATGTTGTGGGTCGGGCCCGACCGGGAATCGCCAGAAGGCTGGCCGAACGCAAACGCGCAAAAGCTTGACGACGAAAGCCGGAGGACGATGCCAACGATGGCGGCCAGAATCAAGATTCAATGCTAAGTCTGCCGGCACCCTAGAACGCAACTACTGTTCGACGGCTGGATGGAGGCCCTCATGGCATCAACCGCGAAGGTCATACTTGGTGTCGGCTGCGTCACACTCCTGGTTGTTGGAGGTGCACTTGCTACATGTGCAGGGTGGCTCGCACATATCGCGAGCCGAGGCGATTCTTTATCCTCGGCTACGTCACCTTCGGCGCAGCCAGGTATACAGCTCGCGGAACCTTCAATGCCAGCAGAGGATGCGTCCTTCAAGCGGGTAAGGTCGAAGGATGGCACGGACTTTGTCGTCGCCGACCAAGCACTGTGCAACGACAGCTCAAGGTTGGCAGGGCGGGCGAAGAACCTGTGCAAAACGCACAAGGACGAACTTCAATGCGAGGTATTCATCTGGCCGAAGGGATCACTGCTTCCCAAGACTCTGCGCATGTCCAATAAGCAGGCTCGTGCTATGGCCGCATACTACGTGCGCAGCTCGAATAGGCAACATGAGTGCTTCCGAGGTATCAAGGACGGTCACGAAGGCAGCAGCTTCGGTGAGTGTGGAAAGACTTCAGTGGAAGTTGACGAAGCAGTCAACGCTTGGCACGAGTGCAAGCAGAGCATTCTAGGGCAACTGCGCGCTCCTTCGACTGCTGAATTTGTCGATGACACAGCCCATCACCATGTCTTTCTTGAAAAGAAGAAGGGCAATCCGGTCCAGCAGGCCATCGGCCTCGTTGGCGACTGGGAGTTTGGCTTCACCCACTACATTGTTCAGGGCGAGGTCGATGCTCAAAATGCCTTCGCTGCCCGACTTCGGTCGCCGTTTGAGTGCTCGGTTACCCGCACGAAGGACGACCGTTGGATGGTGATGAAGGCGCGCATCTTTACGCGGTAGAGCGCGTTAACTGACGCTTATCATAATCGAGACAAAAGATAGACCCACCAGCAAGGGTGCGCTGGCGAGAGGTGGCGGCGAGAGGTGCCAGGTGATTCGCAGCGGTGCCCTTGTCGAGGTCACCTGCCGGACCCTCCAATCAGCGATGAGGAAGCCCGAAAGGGTGCCACCCTACCCGACATAGCACTTCGTTCGGGGTCCCGGGGGACAGGTGCCACCCTACTCGACATTGGCGCGACCAGGCCCTCCCTTCCTCTCTACTCGGCTTCTATGAGTCGGTCGGTCCGGTCAAGTAGGACATCCCAGAGCGGGGCGTTTTCCCTTTCCTACCTGTTCTTCCTTCGACTGGTGCCTTCCACTGTCTAGTCAACGAAGCTACGACTCACGAGGACTAGCTTCTATTCGCACTCTTTGGAGGTCCTCTCACGAGGACCGGTGCAGGTTGAGCTTTACGTCGAGTCGTTCTGAGGAGCCCCCAGCTGGCACACGGAGTCTGCGCTCCAACCCGAATGGCGGGGTCACCTACCTCAGCTTCGTCCTATCCATCTGCCAAACCTCTCAAACCTCAGCGCCGGTATCCTGGATCAGGTGGCCTTCGGAAAGGCCTGATACGAAGCCCCCGTCACCCAGAGCCTGTGCAGGAGCACCGCCAATTTGCGCGCCAGCGCCACCACGGCCTTGCGCTTGCCGGCCCGCTCGGCGACCTGATGGGCCCATCGCTTCAAAGTGCTGTCCCGGTGACAATTCAGGGCGGCGTGAGCCGCTTGCACCAGAAGCCGACGCATCTCGCTGTCGCCTTCCCGCGTAATCGAGCCCCTCCACTGCTTCTCTCCAGAATCCCGCATCATCGGCCGCAGACCCAGACAGGCCCCTACATCGCGACTGCGCTCAAACCGCTCCGGGCGATCGACCCAGCCGATGAACGACAGACACACCAGGGGACCCACTCCGGGAACCTCCTGAAGCCGATGCAGCAGCTCATCGGCACGGGATTCTTCGACCAAGTCCTTCTCGAGCCGCTCGATCTGTTCACTCAGCTGCCCGATCATCTCTACCAAGGGGTTGAGCATTTGACGCAGATCCGGCGCGAGCTTCTGCTCGTGGAAGCGCTCGACGAAGCGAGCCGCCACGCACGAGCTCATCCGGTACCCTTGCGACCGCAGGGTACCCCGCACGCTGTTGATCAGCGCTGTACGGGCTCGCACCAGGCTCGTGCGTACCCGCAAACGCGTCCGCAGTTCCATGGCCGCTTCGCTGCGCTGGTAGACGGGGCGCACTAAGCCCTGGTCCTGCAGGCTCAGCCAGGCCAGCACCTCGGCGTCGGCCCGGTCGCTCTTCCGAGTCGATTCCGCGATCAGCCGGACCCGCCGAGGATTCACCACCACCACTTCGTGCCCCATCTCCTGGAGCAACCGGGCGGCCCAAGCCGTCTGGCAGCCGCTCTCGATTACCACCCGGGAGGCCTTTCTTTTCCCGAACACCCGGCGGAAACTGGCTTCGCTCGTCGTGACCCGCTTCTGGTAGTTCACCCGACCCTCTCCATCAAGACCACAAATCTCGCTGTGCTTCTGGTGCAGATCGATGCCAAAATGGTCCACGGTCGGTCTCCTTTCTCGGCAATGCCGTTTCTGGTCCCCACCGAGACAGCTTGCCACAGCGGGGAGACCGACTCATCTCATCTGGCACCTCTCCACCTCTGCACATCTTCCGAACCTACTGATGGTGGATCACAAGCGTCACCGGTCCGGGAAGCGTCTGATAATCGTCATAGATCCTCTGGGTTCGGAAATAAGCCTTCATGCGAACGCGATCACCGGGCCTTCCGTCAACAAGAAGAGCAAAGCGTCCGAGATCGTCCGGTATTGCCATGCCGTCCTGACCATCTACAGTGATCTTGACTTTTTTCGGATCGGGTGGCGGCGGATCAATGATGCCCCTCAAACGCAGTTGAGGTCGCGGCGCGCACACTAGCGGGATGTCCAAGACGTTGTTATAAATCTTCTGCCGCTGCCACTTTTCCTCATAGCCTTCCACTTCAGGAAGAAGCCGGACGAACTGTCCCTTAAATATCGACGGGACATCTTTGAAGTTGGCCTCTCCGCTTGCATCAAAAGAGGCCGGGCGGCGCACACTGTCAAGTTCGATCCAGACCGTCCCGGACGTGACCCGAGGGACGGTATCGTCCGCGCTATGAGCGCGCACGGTTAGATCAAAAAACGTGGGCAGCGGCGGCACGAGTTTAAAGCCCCCCCAGAGAACCAAAGAGAAGAGGACAACAGGACCACCCAACTCAAGCACGCTGCCGAGGTGCTTCTGCCTGTAGCGCGCGTAACTTCGCATGGCGCCAAAAAGAAAGGCGGCACACGCCAGCGCCCAAGGAAACAGGAGGATATAAAAAATTTGACTCTGGATGCCACTTTGTACGAGTGTGGGGACCTCGCGGACATAGAACACCAGAAGGGCAATCCCAATGAGTCCTGAGATCAATGCGACAATCGCGTAGGAACCCGCCGAGAGGGGCTGTTCATTCACGACTTCATGGACGGCCTGTGTTCTTCGTCGCTTGGCCACGTTGAACTCTCCCCTAAGTCTCTCAGCCTCCGTATGGACTGTCTGCCGAACTTCTTAAACCCCACCCCAGCGTGAGTGCAGTCCCGTATTTCTCGGCAGGCTTAAAGTAAATCGCGGCGCGTCTCCTAAAACTCCTTCGCGCTACGTGGAACAGGGAAAAGCCGCCTCGCGTTAATGCCTGGGGCAGAATAAGAATCAGCATTAGAATCTTACCGTGCAACATGGGACCAGGCATACCGGCGGCCACTTGGCAAAGTAAGGACCTCCATTTCAGCCCGCGACTAAAATCTATCGACGTCGGGTGGAAGCGGTACCTGGGTGATCCTCAACAACGTCGTAAACCTCTTCAGGCGACTCGTGGAATCTGACAATTTTGGGCGACACGACCTGCTCGATCTTCTCAACGAGCAAATCGTTCTCGTCGAACCGAAGGGCGAGTACGACGATGCTCTCTGGAGCTTCTGGGGCCATCGATTCTAACCTCTTACTGCAGGATTCATGGGCTTGGGCAAGCTCGGCGAATGAACGCACAATTATTGATGTGCTCGAATATCCGCAGCCTGTTTCTCATACTTCTCCGCCTCGTCCAAACGACCTAACACTTTCAGGGTATGCGCCAAACCCTCGACAACATCTGCCACTCTCGGATGGTTCGGCCCGAGCACGGCAGTACGGATTTCAATCGCTTTTTTAAGTACAGGAACAGCTTCTGCGAACTTACCCTGGGCGCAATAAAGTGATGCCAAGTTGTTGAGGGCGGTTGCCAGATTCGGTAGATGGTGTTCCGCTTCGTCGATAGAAATGGCCCTGTTAAACTGATGTTCCGCCTCGGCGTACCGCTGTTCATGTTGGTAGATTATTCCAAGAGTATCCACCGCGCGGCTCTGGTTGATCTGCGATACAGCGCCAGTAATCCGAACGGCTTTCTCAACCAGAGGCTTCGCCTCATTATACTTCCTTTCTGCGATTAGAAGATCTCCAAGATTAAGAAGACAACCCGCGGTATCAAGGCTATCCGGCAACTCTTTTTCCTCGATTTCGAGAGCGCGGCGAAAGAGCCCCTCAGCCCTGGGATAGAATCCTTGGAAGAAGTAGAGCCGGCCCAAGTTATTAAGCACTATCGCTACATTAGGATGATTCGGCCCTAGGATCTTCACATAAAGATCGAACGATTTCTCGAAGAGAGGCTTCGCCTCCTTGTACCGGGCCATAAAGAGGTAGTGGAGCGCCAGACTATTGTAGGCGACCGCCCGGTCTAGGTTTAGGTCTTCCGAAGATGCTCCAGACATTTCCTCGTTTTCCAGTATCTTCTGGTTTAGGGCTAATGACTCCTCGTATTTTCCTTGAGCGAACTTAACGCGTGCTAGGGTGTCGAGATCAGCAGCCACATGGAAATGATCGATGACAGGCAAGTGTTCATCGATAGCCAAGGCTCTCTCTGCAAACTCCTGGGCGTCGCTGAGTCTTCCCTGGTAAGTATTCGTCTTGGCCAAATTGCGGAGCGCTAGAGCGACCGCATGATCCTCATGTCCATGAACTCTGATGGCTGTAGCCAGCGCCTGCTGATCAAGCGATTCGGCCAGCGAGTACTTGCCTTGAGCGCGATAGGACAAGGCCAAGTTCGCCTTGTTGCGTGCTGTCTCTGAGGAGTCTTGGCCAAGAGCGATCTCGTTGATTGATAGAGCCCGTTTCAGGGCGTTCTCGGCCTCTCCATACTTTCCTTCCTTCGTCAGAACGACTCCCAAATTGTTCAATACCGTAGTGTTATTGGTTTCTGCCCCGCCAGCCTTGACGAGAGCGTTCTCGGCTGCGGCGTAATGAGCCTGTGCCGACTCCGCTGTAGCCAAGGATATGAGTTGTTCGATCTTGCCTTCAGGATTGGAAGCGAGAGACTCTTGAAGGTAGCGAGTGGCCTCAGCAAAGCGCCTTTCATGCAAGGCCGAAAGTCCTCGCTCATATGGAGCGTGTGCTTCTTGACCCCACATGTTAACCGCGGACCTCAGCCTCTCCTCCGTAAAACCAAGTTCCGCGGCCTTAGCCTCTAGGAAGCCTTGAGGTGCCGATACGGCGATTACTTTGGTTTTCTGAAAGCTCGTAGCGGGTGTGCGGCCCCCCGTCGGTTCGGCAGCCAGTCTGACGGCGACGGGGAACTCGGCGAAACCTCTCGTGCTGGCGAGCAATATGGCATGCGCTTTCACTCTTGTTGGTAAGTTCGAGCGTTGCGCCCGTTGCGCTATGACCGGACCTTTGGAGTGGATGTTTGAGACGCGGTGCTCGTCGGGAACATCCTTGAGGTCTAGAATGGAGGCTGCCTCCTCCACCAAGGATTTTATCGAAGCAGCAGCGAGAAGACGAGGATCGCCCCGATGTGTAACCTTTACTATAACGGGCTCGACCACAACGTGCGGATCGGGTATGAACATGCGACCGCGCAGGCCGTTATAAGGGTCCGTAATAAGCCAGTTTCTTATGCTAAGAATAATTGGCCATCCAGGATGCAGCTTAGAATCCAACTTGATTTCGAATTCGCCGGTATCTGAGGTTATAGTGTCGCCCTGGATGCCGGTAATCCGCACGCCCGCATCTGACACGCGTCTCCCGTCAAGAGTTTGGACTGCGCCAGACAGCGTTAATCCCTTGGACTCAGGGAAGGCCAGTGAAGCTCCCGCCAGCAGGGAGAAGGCGGAACAAGCAGCAAGGAACCTACCATGGATATTGATAATCATAGTATGTAGACCTCTGAATCAGAGCATGCACCGGGACATCGACAAAGGCAAGATTATTTGCTCATGCAAATTTCGCCAGCGGCTGAAAATCGTTCCCACTATGACGATCCCGGGAACAGATGCCACCTCCTCGACCTAGACGAATCTCGATAAGCGAGGCTTATCCACTCTCACGACCTCAGGCATCGTCCTTAGGAGTCATTCCGAGCCTCCTCAACGCGCTCCAGCCTGAATTCTGGCCGGAATAGGCGACTCGAGCTTCCGGGGTCTTCCTTCTGGGAGCTCAACTCGACACACCTCTCCCCCACCGCTCCCATCAGAGCGCCAAGATCAGACCCACCATCAAGCCGGAGACCGCCGAGCGCTACCCGCGAACGAACGGCAGCGCGGGTGGAAAGCTCCCGACCGGGAAGGAGGCTTGGCGGTTCCCCGCCCGGAGCTTCTCGGCGGCTTCGCGGTAGGCGGCGACGAACTCATGGTAGAGGCGACGGAGCTCCCGGCGCACAGCCTGGCTCGCGGCATGGAAGGCCGGCGCTGGAGACTTCTTGGACTTCAAGGGCTGCCGGTGGGGGCTCTGGGGCAGAATGGCGGCCGGACCAGGAGGCTTGATGCCGGTCCTCTCCCGGTGAGCGGCGGCTTCGGCTTCGATCTCTTCGACCACGGCAGTGACGAGCCGCCGCCTCTGCTCCTTGGATAGATGCCTCCAGCAAGGAAGCGGATCGAGGACCAGGGTCTCCCGACTGGCGTACTCGAGGCGGCGGAAGTCTTCCCGGCGGCGACGGGCGGCGTACTCCTGCTGGCGATCGAACCAGTAACCTTCCAGGACCTTGTCTTCGGTCAGCGCCTGGACGGCGTGGATGCCGGGCCAATCACGGGTCCGTTCCACGAGACCCTCTTTGACACCATGGCTGAGAACGTACTGCAGTCTCTCGACCTGGGCGGCGTCCTCGGAGCTGACCACGATCGCCTGATAGCGGCGTCCGAAGATCTTCTGCCGCCAGCCGGTCAGCCGCCCGACCTCCCGGGCCAGCTTCGAGTTGAGGTAGCCCATGAAGTAGGAGAGCTGCTCGGCGTCGTCCACGTCCAACAGCAGGTGGAAATGGTTGGAAAGAAAGGCGAAGGCGCAGATCCGGACCGGATAGCGACTCTTTGCCCGGGCGAGGGCCCCGACGATGATCTCGTTCAGCGCGGGACTGGGACGGAACAGGAGACGGCTGTGGAGCGCCCGGCAGGTTACCTCGACCAGGGCGCCGTGGTCTGGGATGAAGCGGAGTCGTCGGCTCATGCCCCCCAATAAACGTAAAATCGACCCCCAATCTTTTCGAGCCCCGGAAATCAAGGCTTTCAAGCGCTGCGGAGTGCCACCCAAGTCGCCGAGCGCGCGTCAGACAGCGCGCGCTTCTCCCCTACGGCTGATACACCCAGTACCTCCTCTTCCTCCGCTCCCGAGGCTGAAAGCCGAAGCGCCCGTCCGGCGGGTGGCCCTGTTTCAGCAGGTCGGAGATGTCGGCGAGGATGGACCGTACGCTGCCGTAGGAGGAGTGGCCGATCAGGCTGGTGTCCGCCTTGGAGGAGTCGATGGTGTCCACGCCGTCGGCGAGCGCCATGTTCTCCCCGGACTCCCCCGCCCGCGGGTAGCCGTGAACGAGCTTCGAGATCCTCAGGGCGCGGTCGTTCGAGGAGCCGTAGAGGGTGAAGCGCTCGGCCCGGCCCTGGAATTTGGCGGCGAGATCGACGAAGGTGTCGCGGTCCACGTCGGGCGCCGCGAAGATGATCTGCCGGAGGGTGGCGCCTCCGGTTGCCGGGCCTTGCGCCTGGAGCGCGGAGAGCGCCCGCACCAGGGCGCGGTTGCCCATGCTGTGGGCGATCACGTGCACGGTGCGCGCTCCGCTTTCGGCCAGCACCAGGCGCAGGAACTCCTCGAAATGGGGGGCCGACCACTCGACGTTGTTCTCGTCCACCGTGTAGCCGAACAGCCTGCCCTCCGAGGGCCAGCTGTAGAGGAGCGGCACGCCCTTGAACTCCAGGTCGAGCGCCACCTGGGCCGCGCGCTCGGCGGCCTCCGCGAAGGGCACCTTGAAGCCGTGGAGGAAGACCAGGGCCTCGGGAATCGGGGCGCCGCCCACCGTCTGCCGCAGCTCCGCCACGAACGAGCCCTTCTCCAGCGGCGTGACCTTCAGCAGGAGGACGAAGCGGGAGGGATCCGTCTTGCGCTCCCAGGGTTTGTACCAGGAGGGCGCCGGCATCTCCCCCTTCTTGCGCTCCTTGGGCAGGCTGACCTCCACCTTGCCGAAGCTCAGCTCGCCGCGGCCCGGCCCGAAGAAGTCCTCGGGCGACGCCTTCCCGGTCCGCGCCCGGTCGGTGCCGTAGAAGACGGGGACGATCCAGGCCTCCGGCGTCTCCCGCGGTCCGGCCTGGGGAGCCTGGGGGGAAGGGACGTCCACCGACTGGAAGATCGAGGAGTCCCGTCCGCCGCGCATGGCAGGCACTTCAAGATCACCCTCGAAGACGATCTCGCCCGCGCCCGAGCCGGTCTCCCCGTGGCGGGCCGGCTTGCGGAGGGCGGCGGCCAGCTTCTGGATCGATCCATGGAGGACCGGCACGGTCTCCGCGGCCTCCCCGGCCTCTCCCGCAAGGCCGAGCTCGTCGAGCAATCCCCGGACGTCCAGCTCGACCAGCTCCAGCAGGCGCTTCCGGTCCGCCGCCGGCAGCCGGTCGCCGCCGGCGAGGAACACGACCAAGCGTGGCGCGGTCCTCTCGAAAGTCCGGAGCTCGAAAGCCCTGCGGAACCAGTCCCGCGTCCCCTCCGGGACACCCGTCTCGACGTCTACTACCCACAGGAGGACCTCCGCCGATGCGGCGGCCGGCCCCTCGCTCCAGGTGAAGCGGAATCCCGCCGCCGCGAGAGCCTCCTGGACCGGCGCCGTCGAGATCGCCGGCCCGAAGATTCCCACGTGTCGCGAATCCCTGTCTGCCATCGGCGCTCCTCCTTGCGGTCGATCGTCGGACTTGTCTTAATCATATGAAAACCGGGCATCTTGCGTGAATCGCGAGAGTCGGCGGTGTTCCTCTGACAGAGGTCCGGTTCTTTGACCCACTCTTCACGGTCTCTGACCAACAGGTCATGGTCTCTGACCGACAGGTCACGGTCTTTGGCCAACAGGTTACGGTCTCTGGCCAACAGGTCACGGTCTCTGACCCACAGGTCACGGTCTTTGACCCACAGGTCATGGCCTTTGACCCACAGGTCATGGCCTTTGACCCACAGGTCACGGCCTTTGACCCACAGGTCACGGTCTCTGACCCACAGGTCGCGGTCTCTGACCCACAGGTCACGGTCTCTGACCAACAGGTCATGGTCTCTGACCCACAGGTCATGGCCTTTGACCCACAGGTCACGGCCTTTGACCCACAGGTCACGGTCTTTGACCCACAGGTCACGGTCCCCGACCCTCGATCGATGAGATGGATCGACGTCCGGCTGCAGGGCTTCTGAGGCCCTGGTTTCCAGGCGTTTCTAGGCGATCTCGTGGGCGGGCCGGTCCGCCGGGACGGGGGATTCGGGGCTGGTCGCCCCGACGTCGTCGCCCACCACGTCCTCGACGTAGAGCAGCTTGATCGTCACCATCACGGCGGCGAGCACTGCGACGAATCGGGTGGCGCCTCCGGGGTCTCCTCCTGGGCTCGGTGCCTCTTCTCCGCCAATGCCGCGAGCATCGGCGCCTCATCCCGCAAGGCTCACGCCCTACTCACCAACGCTGGCGCCTCACGCGCGAAGGCTCGCGCAATGCGCGGCAACGTTGGCGCGAAGGGCGTCAACGTTCCCGGAGCTCGGGTACTGGGCCTTTTTGAAAATGGCCGTTCCGGCCCCCTGAAACTGCTGTAGCTTCCCCCCAGGGGGGAAGCGTTCCTCCCAAACACACATACGGCCCGGCGGGTGGTGAGACACGCCGCCGGACCTGACCCGAGCAGGAGATGAGTCCATGCCCGAGCTAGTTCCCGATTCTACCGCTACACCGCCACCCCCGCAGGACCCGCCCGAACCGCCGCTCTACGACTGGGAAGACCATCCCGCCTTCCGGTCTACCTTCCTGATGCTCTTCACCCAGGAGGGGGACCGCGAGACGCTGGAGAGACTGGGGCGCATGCTCTACGGCATGGCGCTCGAATCCTCCCGCGTCTGGCCGGAGTGGATGGAGACGGCCACGCGGGCGGAGATGCGCGCCGTCCTGGCCGATCTCCGCCACGCTGAAGCGGTGCTCGCGACCATCGCCCGATCGCGTCACGTCTCCTCCCTTGGGGAAGAGGATGAGCGTCTTTCCCTCTCAGCGGATGAGCTGTCGCGCATGGTGGGACGGACCGGGAATGTCATCGAGTCCATAATCGGCCCGTTCTGGAAGGGCGGGAAGCGGCTCACATGAAGGTCGCGACGTTCACCGTCCATGCGACCGCCGAGCAGTCGATCCGCTGGAAGCGTGCAGCGGAAGCAGAGGGGCATCGTTCCGCCGGTACGTGGCTCGCCCTGGCCGCTGACGCCTATCTGCGCGTCCGGGCCAGGGCGGGGCTCCCTCTCCCTCTGGCGTGGCACCGGGGCTCCTTCGCGGTCTGCCTGGAGGATGGGCGGGAGGTCCGCGTCCAAGGGATGGTTTCTCCGCCGTTCGGCCACTTCGAGGGGACCTTCCGGGGGCCGGATCGGAGCCATGGACCGCGCACCCTGGTACACGTCGCCTCCCGTAGGATCATCGCCACCCTCAAGAGCGCCCGGCAGGCCCGCGCCTTAGCGGCGGAGATCGCCCCGGCCCTTCTGCGCGGCGAGCTGCCGGACCTCCTGCCGGTGGTCGAGCGACACGTCCGCGAGTCCGTTTAGAATCGCATGGGTGGCGCCTATACGGGCCACCCGTGTGATACTGGAGACAAAATGAACAAGAAGCCAAAACCGGATTTCACGCAAGTCGCCTTCCGCATCGCCCAGCAGGCGGCGCACCTCGACAAGCCGCCCGCCGCGAGCGCCGAAACGCTATCCCCCAAAGCTGCCGCCGGGCGTAAGGGCGGCGTCAAAGGCGGGAAGGCGCGAGCTGCGAAGATGACGCCAGAGGAAAGAACGGCCAGCGCGCAGAGGGCCGCCCGGAAGCGCTGGGAGAAGGAACCATAGGGGAATAGGTCCGAAAGAGGGGATGTCCAAAGGGGCGCGGCTTCCGAAACGGAGGCGGCGCCCTTGCCTTTTTGTCCCCAAGATGATACTTCCCGCCCATGACCAACCTTTTTGCTGGCCTTGAGTCGCCCGTCGACGTACGGAAAAGCCATCTTTATTATGGTGACAACCTCACCATCATGCGCAAGCTGGCAACCGCTTCCGTGGACCTGATCTATCTAGATCCCCCCTTTAACAGCCAGCGAACTTACAATCTAATCTATAGCCAAATGACAGGTCTCCCCGTACCCGAGCAGGAGGAAGCGTTTTGCGACGCATGGGAGCTCGATCCTGAAAAGGAAGAGATGGCCCGCAATATGCCGGCCGTGCTTCAGCAATACGGCGCCGATGCCGATTTAATTCGCTTTTGGGAGGCTTGGATAAGCGCCCTGAGAAACACGCAGCCGCGCCTATTAGCTTACTTAGTTTATATGTCTTACCGACTCTTCGAGATGCGCCGCATCTTGAGAAACACCGGTTCTATTTATCTTCACTGCGATCCCACGGCCAGCCATTATATCAAGGTAATAATGGACGGCGTTTTTGGTCATAAAAATTTCCGCAGCGAAATAATCTGGAAGCGAACGGGAGCGCACGGCGGCTCGAAACGCTGGGGACCCGTGCACGACACGATTTTGTTTTATACCAAGTCTGATAAATATACTTGGAACAGAGTGTTTCAGGAATATGACGCAGGTTATCTCGATAAATTCTATCGCTTGTCTGATAAGCGCGGCAATTACCATCTCGTCAGCCTTACCGGCGCCGGCATTAGGTCGGGTGATTCAGGGAAACCGTGGCGCGGTATTGATCCTACCGACGTAGGGCGGCATTGGGCCGTACCCCTTCGCGCACTTCGAGAAGCCTATCCCGGGCGCGACACGACCGGGCTTACAACGCAGGAAAAATTGGACTTGCTCGAAGACGCAGATCTCATAGCATGGCCCGCGAAAGGAGCGATTCCCCGGCAGAAGCGTTATTCCGATGAAAATCCCGGTGTTCCCGTTCAAGATATTATTACGGACATCGGCCCAATTTCCGCTCACGCCATCGAGAGACTCGGCTACCAAACACAAAAACCATTACCGCTTCTAGAAAGAATAGTCCAAGCCTCGAGCAATGAAAACGATACAATATTTGATCCCTTCTGCGGGTGCGGAACCGCGATTTGTGCCGCTCATATCAATAAGCGACGATGGATCGGGTGTGACATTGCCATTCTGTCAGTGCGGATTGTAAGGGATGTGTTACTGGCGCGCTATGGGCTCCGCGAGGATATCGATTATGAGGTGGACGGAATCCCTTTAAGCGTTGAGGGTGCGAGGAATCTGATGGACCATGATCCCGCGCAATTTCAGCATTGGGTTGTTGAATTGGCGGGGGGTTTTTGTAGCATTAAGCGTTCAGGGGATCGCGGAATCGATGGCCGAATCTATTTTGAGACGGGCACAGGGCTGCGAAGCATGGTGATCTCGGTTAAGGGAGGAACAGTCAATCCCTCCTACGTGCGCGAGTTACGAGGAGTTCTAAGTCGTGAAGGCGCGGAGCTGGCGGGTTTTATCTGCCTGGAGAAGCCGACGCGCGGCATGATTCAAGAGGCAGCAGAGGCGGGAATGTACTGCTATAGAGGCACAAATTACCCCCGTATTCAGATTCGGACGGTAGAGGAATTACTTGACAAGCGGACGTTTGAAACCCCTTCACGCGTTCAAGCGATGGACTGGCAGAAACAGGCAGTTCTCCCGCTATAGGCCGCCCCGAGCGCGAGCAGAAGCTGCCCGAGGTTGCCCCTTGACACAGGCAATTTGCTCAGGCATAATCAGTCATTATGAATCGCATGGACACGAAGCGTCGCGCCGCCATCGTAGCCGCCCTGGTCGAAGGTGTCGGCATCCGCTCCACCTGCCGGATGACGGGCGCTTCCAAGGGCGCCGTCACGAAGCTGATAGCGGATCTCGGTCCGGCCTGCGCGGCGTACATGGATCAGGCGTTCCATGACCTGCCGTGCAAGACTTTAGAGGTCGATGAAATTTGGGCCTTCTGCTACGCGAAGGCCAAGAACGTTCCAGCGGAGAAGAAGGGGACCTTCGGCTTTGGAGACGTCTGGACCTTTACGGCGATTGACGCGGACACCAAGCTTATCCCCTCCTACATGGTCGGCTCGCGGGACGCGGGGACGGCCACGGAGTTCTGCCAGGACTTGGCGAGCCGCCTGTCCTACCGGCCGCAGATCACGAGCGACGGCCTCAAGGTCTACGTAGGCGCTCTGGAAGATGCCTTCAACGGCGAGCTGGACTACGCGATGCTTCAGAAGATCTATGCGGCTGCTCCGGGCGGAGAGACGCGCTACAGCCCCGCCGAATGCACCGGCTGTCAGAAGCAGGTCATCTCCGGCAACCCGGACCCGAAGCGGATCTCAACGTCCTACGTCGAGCGTGCGAACCTGTCCATGCGGATGGGGCTCCGTCGCTACACCAGACTCACGAACGGCCACAGCAAGAAGCTGGAGAACCACTGCGCGGCCCTGGCGATCTTCTTCATGCACTACAACTTCGCCCGCATCCATTCGACCATCCGGTGCTCGCCCGCCATGGCCGCCGGCGTCACGTCGCACCTGTGGTCGATCGAAGAGATCGTCAACCTGCTGCCCGCCGAAGCGCCGAAGAAGCGGGGACCCTACAAGAAGAAGGCGGCATAGGCGCGTGCCAATATGCCGATCCGTGAGTCAACTTTCCCTCAAGAGCGCTCCTGATACGGTGAACCATGTCGGCGCCGTCGTGTCCGATGCCGGGCCAGCGCGCCATCTACGTAGCAGCAACCAGTTCGCTAAAAGGAGCCTACTATGCCGTATGAGTCGGAGTTTCATTCGATCAACGAGGTCAAGAAACCGGCGGCTAACCGAGTGCATCACAATAACAGTGCGTGCCCTCCCGGTCGCGACATTCCCGCACATGAAAGACTTAAAGGCACCGGCAATTATCGCCTGTGCGACGACTGCGCAAGGTTGAACAACCAAGGCCGTTGAGCCTCCCCTGTGCCTCATGGTGGAGGCTCCCACCACCATGAGGCAAGGGACCGAAACCGGCGCGCGACGCGGCGCCGCGCGCGATCATCCCCGAATTGCACCACCGCGCTGCTTTCGAGAAGCCCCTTGCGGCGCTCCACTCGCGTCAAGATGGTGTAGTCGGTAAAGCCACTCCGGGACAACAGATCGTCCAGCCGGGCAAGCTCTCCCGTTGTCGAGATGTCAAGCGCAACCTCCATGCGACTCTGGCACGAGCTGTAGGTGTTGAAGCCGTTGTCCCGAAGCAATCGCACGTGCCGCCGAATGCCGGCTTCGATCGCCCGGTACCAACCGGTGGCGCTGGCCGCGTTCATCGTTCAACCCTCGATTTCAAAAAGGCCCAGTACCGGAGCTCGCGGAACGCTTCGTTTGTGTAGCGTGAGCCTTCCCAGCATTCCTCGCGGCCTTCCGAGAGAAGGCGCCAGCGTTCGTAGTGTGGCTTCGAACGTCCCCAGGATCCCCGCTGGGCCCGGATAAGCTAGAATGTCCCAGGCTGGGGGCAGTCGCGGTTCTGCACCAAGGTATGCACCGTCGAGTGCACCCCAAATCGCCAGAGTGGTACGGCCCCTTGCTAGCTTGGTAAGGAAGCGTGCCGAAAGAGGTAGACTGGAATCTTCAGAGGAGAAACGAATGAAGAAAAACCAGAAGAAGCTGACCCTTAACCGCGAGACGCTAAGAGCGCTCGATAGCGGGCGTTTGGGTGGCGTGACCGGTGGGCTCGTCAGCCCTCGTTGTCAACCCACCTTTAGTTGCGAGAATGAATCGTGCGCCTTTAACTGCACAAAGGCTTGCTGAGCCCGCCGCGCACAATGCGGCGCGTGAAGGCGATCGCCAGCCTTCAAGGGGTCACGTTCTCCGGCCCACCCGCAGGAGGCCGACCGCAGACTTTTCAGGCGATCTCGTGAGCGGGCTTGTCGGCGGGGACGGGTGACTCGGGGCTGGTCGCCCCGATGTCGTCGCCCACCACGTCCTCGACGTAGAGCAGCTTGATCGCCACCATCACGGCGGCGAGCACGGGGACGGCCACCACCATTCCCAGGAAGCCGAAGACGAGCGCCATCAGGGAGAGGCCGATCAGGGTGACCACCGGCGGCAGGTCCACCCCGCGCTTCATCAGCAGCGGGGCCAGGATGTGCCCTTCGAGGAACTGCACCCCCCAGCACAGGAGCGCCACGAAGAGCGCCTTCTGCGGCGAGTCGAGGAACCCCATGGCGATGGCGGGCACCGCGCTGAGGATCGGTCCCAGCAGCGGGATGAACTCGAGCAGCCCGGCGAGCAGCCCCAGGGCCAGCGCGGCCTTGACGCCGAGCAGGCTCAGGCCCACGGCGTCGATGACCCCGATCACCACCATCATGATGAGCTGCGCCACCAGCCACTTGCGCAGGGTGGTGCCGATCGCCGCCAGCACCTCGTCGGCCCGGCGGCGCGCCGTGTGGGGGAAGAGGTGCAGCAGCCCCGTGTGGTAGAGCTTCGGCTCGGCGCCGATGTAGATCGCGGTGAACAGGATCAGCAGCAGGCCGGCCACCACCTCGACGGTCGAGGAGAGGAAGGAGAAGAGATAGCGGGTGGCGGCGCCGAGCTGGCCGGAGAGCCCCTTGGCCTCGTCGGACGCTCCAGACGCTCCGGACGCGGCGGGCGCCGCGGCGGGCGCCCCCGCCTTGACCGGAGAGCTGGCCGGCGGCGAGCTGGCAGGCCGAGCACCCGGCGACCCCGGCCTCTTCTCGGCCGGCGGGGCGGCCGGAGCGGCGGGCTGGCCGAGCGACGAGGGAGTCGCCGGCATGAACTTCCCGAGCAGGCCGCCCCGGTGATCGTTCATCCATCCCTCGACCCGGTCCAGCGCCTGGGGGAGCAGGGTCCGCAGCTCGCCCGACTGGGCGCGCAGGGTCGGCGCCGTCCAGGCGCCCAGGCCGACCAGGATGCCGAGGAACGAGGCGACGACCAGGACGGCGCCCACGCCGCGGGGGATCCGGAACCGCTCGAGGAAATCCGCCCCGCTCGCCACGGCAAGGCCGAAGAGGACCCCCAGGAAGGTGATGAACACCAGGTCGTGCGCCACCCAGAGGAGCGCCAGCAGGAGGATGAAGCCGACCGTCAGCGCGACGGCGCGGAGGATGTCCAGGCTCCGCCACCCCGGCGTGCGCAGCGGCCTCGCGGCCGGGTTCGACGACGAGGCCACGCCCCGGGTCGAGGGAGAGGGGCGCGAGGGAGGGGGCGGCGGGATCGTGGCGGGATCGTTCATCGTGCCCTGAAAGGCAAGCAAGGAAGGTGCCGTAAAACGGTATCCAACAATGGCACGGGGGTGAAAACAACCAGGGCGCCCCCATGGGACGCCCCGGCGGATCGTTATGGTCCGGGTGACCGGACTAGAACTGCACCCGGCGAGCCGAGATGACCGGCGCGTTCGGGCTGGAGGTGAAGCCTTCCCAGGGGACCAGCACGTCGCCCAGGGGGCTGACGGCGACCGAGGTCCGGGTCTGGAAGTTGATCGCCTGCGAGTTGATCTTCACCTCGGCGCCGACCTCGTGGCCGAGCTTGTCGACCTCGACGGCGAAGAGGCCGACCGGGAAGATGTCACTGTAGTCGAGCCAGGTGACCAGGAAGTTGCCGGCCACCGGCGCGATCGAGGGAGCGACCTGGCCCTGGGCGACGCCCTGGCTGATCCGGACCTCGGGGCCGATGAAGCTGCCCCCGGCGCCCAGGAACTGGCCGTAGATGTGGGAGTCCTTGATGCCGCCGGCCTGGCCCTGCCAGACCACCAGCCAGCCGCCGGTGTTGCGGTCGGCGGTCACCGCCGGCCGGCGCTGCAGGCCCGGGACGGTGCTGTTGACGCGGAACTCGGCGCCGCGGGGCGCGGCCGCGCGGTTGAACAGGCGGGCGAAGACGCCCTGGGAATTGCCGTCCGCGGCCTCCCAGGCGACCAGGAAGCCGCCGTCCGCGCCGCCGGCGAGGGCCGGGTTGGCGATCGGGGTGGCGACCGAGTTGAGCTTCAGCTCGGCCGCAGCTCGGGGCGGCCGACGCGGAGACCAGGCGGCCGAAGGCGCCGTTCCCCGCGGTGCTCCCCGAGCCGCTGCTCTGCCAGACCACCACGGCGTCGGCGCCGTTGCGGACCAGGATCTTCGGCTGGCTCTGGAAGCCGGTGGTGGTCGTGTTCAGGCGGACCGGCGTGCCCACCGGCGCGCCGGCGGCACTGAACTTCTGCACGAAGACGTCGCGGTCCAGCAGGTCGCGGTGCTCGATGAAGAGGTCCGCGGTGACGTGGTCCCGCTCCTCGGTCCAGGCGAGGAGGAACTCACCCGAGGGCAGGAAGGCGGTCGAAGGATCCTTGCGCAGGACCTCGATCCCTTCCGCCGGCACGGTGGTGAGCTTCTGGTTGGCGACCAGGCCCAGCTCGTCGGTCAGCGGAGAGCCGTCGCGGCCGTAGAAGCGGCCCCGCAGACCGTTGTTCTCGTTCTCCCAGACGACCAGCGCCGAGCCGGCGGCGTTGTAGGCCGCCACCGGGTTGTGCTGCTTGGACTCGGTGTTCGAATTGACCCGGAACTCGCTCCCCACCGGCCGCGGCTGGCCCAGCATCGGGACAGCGGTCGCGGGCACCAGGGCAAGCACGGTAAGCCACGGCAACAGCTTTGATCTCATATCCATCCTCCTCCGAAGTTGACGACGAATGATCTCGTACTACGGATAACCAGCTATCTTTTCACTCTATGGCGAAACGGCATAGCTGTCAATCATCTTCAGAGGTCTTCATCTTCAGAGGTCTTCAAAGAAAGAGCAGCGCTACCCCGGCCACCGCCACCAGCGTCCCCGCCACGCCGCCGATCCTCACCCGCTCGCCGTGGAGGAGCATCACCAGCGGGATCACCAGCACCGGCTGCATGGCCATGATGCTGGCGGCCACCCCGGCCACCACGTGGCGGACGGCAAACAGCGACAGGGAGACCCCGAGGAAGGGGCCGAAGAAGGCGCCGACGGCGGCGAAGCCGAGGGCGGGACGGTCCCGCCAGGCTTCCCCCACCCGCCGCCAGCGGCGGAGGACGAGGAGCAGGAGCGCGTAGCCGGCGACGGCGGCCACCACCCGCACCTGGGTGGCGGCGACGGCGTCGTAGCTCCCCAGGCCGAGCTTGCTGAGCACCAGGCCGCCGGCCTGTCCGAGGGCGCCGCAGAAGCCCAGGGCGAGGCCGGCGGCGGAGGGCCGGGCTCCCGGCGCCGCCGTCACCGCGGTCATGGCCGTCACCGCCGCGGGCGCCGGGGACCTTTCGAGGACGGCGATGCCGATGCCGGAGACGATGAGGATCATGCCCAGGGCGTCGCGGCCGGTCAGCGTCTCGCCGAGCACCAGCCAGCCGATCAGGGCGGTCAGCAGCGGGGCGAGCGACATCATCAGGGAGGAGATCCGGGGGCCGATCAGCACGTAGGCCCGAAACAGGCAGAGGTCGCCGAAGACGAAGCCGACCAGCCCGGAGAGCCCGAGCCACCCCCAGGCGCGGGGCGGGGCGTCGACCGGCAGGGGGAGGCCCCGCAGCGCCCAGGCCGCCAGGGAGAGGAAGCCGAAGGCCATCACCAGCCGGATCAGGTTGAGCGGCAGGACGCCGATGCGCCGCCCGGAGGCGGTGAAGGCCAGGGCCGAGAAGGCCCAGCAGACCGCCGTGCCGAGGGCGGCGAGATGTCCGAGGTAGGCAGGGCCGGGCACGGGCGCGCAGCTTAGCGCAACGACCCCACGAACGCCGCCACCTCCCCCACCGCCGTCTCCAGGTGCTGCCGCTCCGTCCGCCCGGAGGAGACGCGCGGCTTGAAGGAGTGGTCGCCGTCCTCCAGCCAGACGACGCGGATCGCCGCCGAGAGATCGTAGCCGGCCACCTCCGCGGGGGTGCCGAAGGGGTCGCGCGTCCCCTGGAGGATGAGCGCCGGCGTGCGCAGATCGCGCAGGTGGGCGGTGCGCAGGCGGTCGGGCTTGTCCGGGGGATGGAAGGGATAGCCGAGGCAGACCAGGCCGCGCGCCCCGGCCTCGTCCGCCACCAGGCTGGCGATCCGGCCGCCCAGCGACTTGCCGCCGATCACCAGGCGGCTCCCGCCGGCGCCGCCCCCGAGGGCGGCGATGGCGGCGAGCCAGGCCTCGCGCAGGACCGGCTCGCGGTCGGGGGGCCGCCGCTCGCCGCTGCGCCGCCGCCGCATGTAGGGGAACTCGAAGCGGGCCACCCGCAGGCCGCCGGCGGCGAGCCCCGCGGCCATGGCGTTCAGGAACGGCGAGTCCATCGGCGCCCCGGCGCCGTGGGCCAGGACGAGGGTGGGACCGTCCGCCGGTCCGTCAAACATCATCTCCGGGTCAACCATCTCGCCTCCCATTCCTGGAGCCTCTCATTCTTAGGTATACTTCGCCCAGTCTATTTCGTCTCGATGCGGCTGATGATCCCGACTTCCCAGCAACTGGAGGAGACCGCGCGCCTGCGCGAGGGAAACCTGCGCGAGGTCCCCTTCGCGCCGCTGCTCCTCGCCCACGCCGTCCTCCAGCGCTCGCTGGTGCTGGAGGTGCGGCGGCGCCAGGTCTGGAAGCGCATCCTGATCGAGAACGGCGTCCCCGTCGACTGCCGCTCGAACCTCGCCCACGAGACCCTCGGCCGCTACATGGTGCTCGAGGGCAAGCTCGCCGAGGAGGACTACACCTCCTGCCTGTCGCGCTCGGCGGCGCGCGGCGTCCAGTTCGGCGAGATCCTGCTCGAGAACGGGCTGGTGACGGCGGTCGACCTCTTCCGCATCCTGCAGCAGAACCTGGCCAAGAAGCTGCTCGACCTGTTCACCTGGAACGAGGGGGAGTTCCGCTGGCTCGATGAGGCGCCGGCCTCCGCGTCGTCGCTCAAGGTGAAGGTGCCGCAGCTCATCCTCACCGGCGTCGGCAAGCTCGCCCCCCAGGAGGAGGTGGACATGTCGGTGGCGCCGCTGGTGGGCAAGAAGCTCGTCCTCCACCCCGCGCCGCCCTTCCCCCTCGACGACCTGCGCCTCAGCCGGCACCAGACCCAGATCGCCGAGGCCCTGCGCCCGCCGGGCCGGCGGATGGGCGAGCTGGCGGAGCACACCCAGTTGCCGGTGGACGAGATCACCCGCGTCCTCTATGCCCTCTCGATCCTCGGAGTGGTGGCGCCGGCGGACGCCCTGCCGAAGGACCTCTCCGCCACCGGCTCCTTCCCCCGCCCGGTCCCGCCTCCGGCGCCGTCCCCGGAACCGGCGGCCGCGGAACCGCCGGCCGCGGAACCGCCGGCCGCGCCCGCGGCCCTGCCGGCGCCGCCGGCGCCGGTGGATCCAGAGATCGAGCGCCGGCGCAACGAGGTCATGCAGGCCTACCTCTCCTACCGCCGGCAGGACGCCTTCGACCTCCTCGGCGTCGCCGAGGACGGGACCCCGGCAGCCTTCGAGGCCGGCTTCCTCGACTTCTCCCGCCGCTTCGCGCCGTTCGCGCCATCGGATCCTGGGCTCCGCCGACCTCGCCGAAAAGGCGCGCGACCTCTTCCTCTCCGGCGCCCGCGCCTACGCCGAGCTCGCCGACGCCGAGCAGCGCAACACCCTGCTCTTCCGGCGCAAGACCCTGCGCGAGGAGCGCGCGCGCAAGCCGGCGGCGAGCTTCGTGATCAAGACCGATCTGCTGGATGCCGAATCCCAGTACAAGAAGGGCAAGGCGCTGATGGAGGCGGACAAGCACCGCGAGGCGCTCCTGCTCCTCGAGTTCGCCGCCGACTGCGACCCGCAGAACGGCGTCTACGCCGCCGAGCTCGCCTGGTGCCGGTTCCTGCTCACCACCGCCAACGCCGGCCGCGCCCTCAAGGAGCTCAGCGAGACGCTGCGGCGCGATCCCAACTGCGGCCTCGCCGCCTTCTACGCCGGCGAGATCGAGCGCCAGGCCGGCGACCCCGAGGCGGCCGAGGCCCACCTGCGCCGCGCCGTCAAGCTGATGAGCCCCGACCGCCGTCCGATCGAGGCGCTCAAGGCCCTGTCGACCGACCGCCGGCGCTGAGGCCTGTCCCGTCTGGGCGGGGGACGCGCACCTCAAAAGCGAGAGGACCGCTGTGCTACGATCGGTAGCCCAGACGACGAACCATCGGGCCCGATGCTGCCGGCGGGCCGTGAATCCCTGCGACAAAGGAGACGAAGGTGAAACAAGGTGAAGTCCTGATGAAGGAGCGGGAGCGCAGGAAGCTTTCCGTCGAGCACGTCGCCGAGAAGATGGGCATCCCCGCGGAGCGCTACCTCGAAGTCGAGGCAGGCAACTCGCCCGCCGAGCGCTGGGGGCCCGCCATCCGCGACCTCGCGGTGGCCCTCGGAGTCCCCACCAGCCGGATGTTCGCCACCTCGGGCAAGTCCGCGGACACGCGGCCCGGTCAGGCCGGAGAGCTGATCCGCAAGCATCGCGAGAGCCGCGGGCTGAGCGCCGAGGAGGTCGCCGGCAAGATGGGGCTCTCCGCCGAAGAATACGCCCAGGTCGAGGCCGGCAGCTCGGAGATCGAGGAGTGGGGGCCGTTCTTCCTCCGCTTCGCCGAGACGCTCGAGAACCAGTTCCCGGTCTTCAACCTCTTCCATCCCCTGGGCCTGCCGTTCGAAAAGCTGAGCCTCTCGGACTACACCTAGAGCGCCAGTAGAGCGCCAGGGATCCTTCCCGCCCTCGCCTCGCTGCTCGAGCGCCCGCCGGCCCGACGTGAGTCGGGCCGGTGACGTTCTGGCAACGTTTCCACGACGGGTGTGGTAGAAAGCGGCGGACGTCTGAACGTTCCAACGTGCCCGGGAGACACGATGAAATCTCTGATCCGCCGCTCCGCCGCCCTGCTCGCCCTCCTGATCGCCCTGCTGGTTACCCTCGCCGCACCGGCCACCGCCCGCTCCACCCGGCCAGCCAAGCAGGAAGCCGCTAAACCGGCCGTCGACCCCGCCCTGTTCCAGGGGCTGAAGTGGCGCGAGATCGGCCCCTTCCGCGGCGGCCGGGTGGCCACCGTCACCGGTCTCGCGGGCGACCGCAACACCTACTACTTCGGCGGCACCGGCGGCGGCGTGTGGAAGACGGCCGACGCCGGCCGCACCTGGCGCAACATCTCGGACGGCTTCTTCGGCGGCTCGATCGGCGCCGTCGCAGTCTCCACCTGGGACCCCAACGTGGTCTATGTGGGCGGCGGCGAGGTGACGGTGCGCGGCAACGTCTCGCATGGCGACGGGGTCTGGAAGTCGACCGACGCGGGGAAGACCTGGAAATTCTCCGGGCTCGCCGACGGGCGCCAGATCGTCAGCCTGCGCATCCATCCCAGGAACCCCGACCTGGTCTACGCCGCCGTGCTGGGCCACGTCTTCGGCCCCAACGAGACGCGCGGCGTCTACCGCTCGCGCGACGGCGGCGGCCACTGGGAGCGCGTGCTCTACGTCAACGACCGGGTCGGCGCCTTCGATCTCGCCATGGACCCGACCAACCCGCGGATCCTCTACGCCACGACCTGGAACTTCCACCGCACCCCCTACAGCCTGGAGAGCGGCGGCGCGGGCTCGGGGATCTGGAAGTCGACCGACAGCGGCGACACCTGGAGCGAGCTGACGCGCAACCCGGGGCTGCCGAAGGGGACGCTCGGCGTCATCGGCATCACCGTCTCGCCGAGCAACCCTGAAAACCTCTACGCCATCGTCGAGGCCGCCAAGGGCGGCCTCTTCCGCTCGCGCGACGCCGGCAAGACCTGGACCAAGACCAGCGACGACCGCGAGTTGCGCCAGCGCGCCTGGTACTACAGCCACGTCTTCGCCGATCCCAAGGACAAGGAGGGGGTCTACGCCACCAACGTCTTCTTCCTCCACTCCAAGGACGGCGGCAAGAGCTTCTCCCGCATCCGCGTGCCCCACGGCGACAACCACGACCTGTGGATCGATCCCAACGATCCGCTGCGGATGATCGAGTCGAACGACGGCGGTGCCACCGTCTCGAACGACGGCGGCAAGACCTGGACGACGGAGGACAACCAGCCGACGGCACAGTTCTACCGCGTCTCGACCGACACCCACGTCCCCTTTCGCATCCTCGGCGCGCAGCAGGACAACTCGGCGCTGCGCATCCTCTCGCGCGGCCGCGGCGCCGGCATCGGCCCCCTCGACTGGGAGCCGACCTCGGGCGGCGAGAGCGGCTACATCGTCGCCGACCCGAAGAACCCCGACGTGGTCTACGGCGGCTCCTACGGCGGGCTGCTCACCCGGCTCAATCACGCCACCGGCGACTTCCGCGACGTCAACCCCTGGCCGGACAACCCGATGGGCTACGGCGCCGCCGACATCAAGTACCGCTTCCAGTGGAACTTCCCCATCCTCTTCTCGCCCAACGACCCGAACACGCTCTACGCCGCGGCGCAGGTGCTGTTCAAGAGCACCGACGGCGGGCAGAGCTGGAGCGTCATCTCGCCCGACCTGACGCGCAACGACAAGTCCCGCCAGGGCTCCTCCGGGGGGCCGATCACCAAGGACAACACCAGCGTCGAGTACTACGACACCATCTTCTACGTGGCGGAGTCCCCCCTGGAGCCCGGGGTGATCTGGACCGGCTCGGACGACGGCCTGATCCACGTCACCCGCGACGGCGGCAAGAACTGGCAGAACGTGACTCCCAAGGGGCTGCCCGAGTGGATCATGATCAACCAGATCGACGCCAGCCCGCACGACAAGGGGGCCGCCTACGTGGCGGCGACGATGTACAAGTCGGACGACCTCCGCCCCTACCTCTACAAGACGGCGGACTACGGGGCGACCTGGACGCGCATCGACAGCGGCATCGACCCGTCCCACTTCACCCGCGTCATCCGCGCCGACCCGGCGCGCCGCGGCCTGCTCTACGCCGGCACCGAGCGCGGCATGTACGTCTCCTTCGACGACGGCGGGCGCTGGCAGCCGCTGCAGCTCAACCTGCCGATCGTCCCGGTGCACGACCTGACGATCAAGGACGGCAGCCTGGTGGCCGCCACCCACGGCCGCGCCTTCTGGGCGCTCGACGATCTCTCTCCCCTGCGCAGCCTCGCCGCCGCCCACGATTTCGCCGCCGCCCCCGTCCACCTCTTCCCGCCCGCCCCCACCTACCGGTACACGGACGCCGGGGGCGGCGGCTTCCAGCAACCCGGGGTGGGCCAGAACCCGCCGGCTGGCGTGGTGGTCGACTACTACCTCAAGGAGGCGCCGCCGGCCGACCAGGCCAAGGACGTCAAGCTGGAGATCCTCACCCGCGACGGCAAGGTGATCCGGACCTTCCACGGCAAGCCGGCCGAGGCCGGCAAGCCGAAGGACAAAGACAAGGACGGAAAGGACGCCAAGGAGAAGACGGAGAAGGCCGACAAACCCGCCAAGCCGGGAACCGCGCCCTCGCCCGCCGAGAAGCCCGGCGAGACCTCCCAGGGCCGGACGGAGACGGCGGACAAGGCCGCTCAGAAGGAGACCGCTGACGCGGACGCCAACGCCGACGAGGAGCAGCCCAAGGTGCCGACCGAGGCGGGGCTCAACCGCTTCGTCTGGGATCTGTCCTGGCCGGGCGCCACCAAGTTCCCCGGCATGGTGCTGTGGAGCGGCGATCCGGTCGAGCCCGCGGCGGTGCCGGGGATGTACCAGGTCCGCCTGACCGCCGGGGGGCAGACCCTCACCGAGCCCTTCGAGATCCGCAAGGACCCGCGCTCCGCCGTCACCCAGGAGGACCTCGAGGCCCAGTACCGCTTCCTCGCCGAGACGCGGGACAAGCTGACCGAGACGCACGACGCCGTCCGCCGCATCCGCGACGTGCGCTCCCAGCTCAAGGACATGGAGAAGCGGCTCGCCAAGGACCCGGCGATGAAGCCGGTGATCGACGCCGCCAAGGACCTCGACAAGAAGATGACCGAGGTCGAGGAGGCGCTCTATCAGACCAAGAACCGCACCTCCGAGGACCCGCTCAACTTCCCCATCCGGCTGGACGACAAGCTCAACGCCGTGGCCTCCTCCGCCGCGATCGGCGACTACCGCCCGACGGCGCAGGCCGTGCAGGTCCGGGCCGAGCTGACGGCGGCGATCGACGCCCAGCTCACCAGACTGCGGGCGATCTGGGAAACCGACCTCGCCCACTACAACCAGCTGGCGCGCGAGAAGGGGGTGGCGGCGGTCATCGTCCCCCCGGCTCAGCTAAAATGAACGATCGGCGGGCCGGCCGCGCCGGTCCGCCTTCTTTGAACTCTCAATTCGGGACCCTCACTTCGGGACGACGATATTGCGCGACACGGAAGTCATCACCAGATCCATTCCAACCTACACCCTGAGCGGCTGGGACCTCTCGGAGCTGCTGCCGGAGCCCACGGAAGACCTGTTCGCCGGCCGGCTCGCCGAGCTCGACGCCGCCGTCGCCGACTTCGAGCGGCGGCGCGGCGACCTCCAGCCGCAGATGGACCCGCAGCTCTTCCTCGCCATCCTCCAGCAGTACAAGACTCTCAACGAGCTGCTGCAGGTGATCAACGGCTACACCGCGCTCTGGTTCTATGCCGACACCAGCAGCCAGGAGGCGCTGACCTTCCGCAACCGCACGCGGCAGGCGGCCACCACGGCGGCCAACCGCATCCTCTTCTTCACCCTCTGGTGGCGCTCCATCTCCGACGAGGAAGCCTGGCGCCTGCTGCCGAGCGAGACCCAGCACCGCGACGACCGCCACTACCTGGAGGAGGTGCGGCGCTTCAAGCCCTACACCCTCGACGAGAAGTCCGAGCAGATCATCAACCTCAAGGACCAGAACGGCATCGCCGCCGTCGGCACCCTCTACTCGATGCTCACCAACCGGCTGGAGTTCACCCTCGAGGTGGACGGCGAGACCCGCAGGCTCACCCGCGACGAGCTGATGGGGCACGCCTTCTCCCCCCGCGCCGAGCTGCGGGAGGCCGCCTACCGGGAGCTCTACCGGGTCTACTCGCAGGAGGCGAACGTCCTCGGCCAGATCTACGCCAACATCGTGCGCGACTGGCACGACGAGCAGGTGGGGCTGCGCGGCTACCCCTCCCCCATCGCCGTGCGCAACCTCGACAACGACATCCCCCACCGCGCCGTCGAAGTGCTGCTCGAGGTCGCCCGCGAGAACGTGGGGATCTTCCAGCGCTACTTCCGCCTCAAGGCCGGCTGGCTCGGGCTCGAGCGGCTGCGCCGGTACGACATCTATGCACCGCTCGCCAGCTCCGACCGCAAGATCGACTACGCCGACGCGGTCCGCTCCGTGGTCGAGACCTTCGACGCCTTCCACCCGCGCTTCGCCGAGTACGCCCAGCGGGTGTTCGACCAGAACCACCTCGACGGCGAGATCCGCAAGGGCAAGCGCGGGGGGGCCTTCTGCTACACCGTGCTGCCGCGCTACACCCCCTGGGTGCTGGTCAACTACGCCGGCCGGGTGCGCGACGTGGCGACCCTGGCCCACGAGCTCGGCCACGCCGTGCACAGCATGATGGCGAGCGGCTGCTCGAACCTGACCCAGCACGCGTCGCTCCCGCTCGCCGAGACCGCCTCGGTGTTCAGCGAGATGATGATGACCGACCGGCTGCTGCGCGAGGAGCCCGACCCGCTCGCCCGGCGCGAGCTGCTCGCCGCCGCCGTTGACGACGTCTACGCCACCGTCCTGCGCCAGGCCTACTTCGTGCTCTTCGAGATCGAGGCCCACGAGGCCATCCGCGCCGGCCGCTCGACCGACGAGCTGTCGGAGATGTACATGGAGAAGCTGCGCGAGCAGTTCGGCGACAGCGTCGAGGTGGGCCCCGAGTTCCGCCACGAGTGGCTGTCGATCCCCCACATCTACCAGACCCCCTTCTATTGCTACGCCTACAGCTTCGGCCAGCTCCTGGTGCTCGCCCTCTACCGGCGCTTCCAGGAGGAGGGGGAGGCGTTCAAGCCCGGCTACATGCGGCTCCTCTCCTACGGCGGCTCGGCCCGCCCGGAGCACATCCTGGCCGAGGTGGGGATCGACATCACCGACCGTTCCTTCTGGCAGGGGGGCTTCGACCTCGTGCGGGCGCAGATCGACGAGCTGGAGGGAATCAAGCTGTAGTTCCAGGTGAGTTGAAACGGAGGTCTCTCTCCCCTCGTCTTCTCCAGTGAACGGAGCACGATTCCCTTTCAAGGAGAGACGACGATGAACGGAACGAAGACCTTCGGGGTAATGCTGGTCGTGGCGGGACTGGCGGGGCTGACCGCCGGCCCGGCCGCGGCGGCGGACCTCTGGATCCACGTCCGGGTGCACGGGGACAAGAACGCCGACGAGGTGGCGGTCAACATGCCGGTGTCGATGGCGCGCAATCTCGCCGGCATGGTCCCGGAAAGCACGCGGCAGCACTCCGGACGCGTCCGCGTCAAGGATCACGACTACGACCTCGCCGAGCTGCGCCGGGCCTGGCGCGACCTCGAGCACGGCCCCGACGCCACCTACCTGACCGTCAACGATCCCGAGTCCAAGGTGCGGATCGGCAAGCGCGGCGATTATCTCGAGCTGCGGGCGACGGACAAAGCCGGTAAGGGGGAGAACGGCAAGGGGGAGAACGTCGAGGCCAGGATCCCGCTCCAGGTCGTGGCCGCCCTGCTCTCCGGCTCGGGGAACGAGCTCAACGTCGAGGCTGCCCTCGAGGAGCTCACCCGCTTCGGAGAGGGCGAGCTGCTGACCGTCCACAGCGACGAGGAGACGGTGCGGATCTGGATCGACCACGCCTCCGAGGGGCGCTGACCTGCCGCTAATCTAGCCGCTAATCTAAAGGCCGCCCCAGCTCCTCCGCCGCCATCGCCGCGATCCGCTCGCCGATGCGGATCGAGGCGGTGGCGCCGGGGGACGGAGCGTTCAACACGTGCACCGCCCTCTCGCTGCGCACGATCCGGAAGTCGTCGAGCAACTCCCCCTTGGCATCCAGCGCCTGAGCCCGCACGCCGCTGCCGGCGCGGTGGACGTCGGCCGGCTGGATTTCCGGCACTAGGCGCTGGAGATCGCGCACGAACACCTTTTTCGACAGCGAGCGCCGGACCTCGTAGGCGCCGATCTTCCAGAAGCGGGCGGCGAGGTGCCAGAAGCCCGGCCAGGCGGCGATCCCGGCGGCGTCGCGGAGCGAGACATCGCGCCAGCGGTACCCCTCGCGCTTCAGCGCCAGCACGGCGTTGGGGCCGGCCTCCACCGAGCCGTCCACCCGCCGGGTCAGATGGACGCCGAGGAAGGGGAAGCGCGGATCGGGCACCGGGTAGAGCAGGCCGCGCACCAGGCTCCGCCGCTCCGGGATCAGGTCGTAGTACTCGCCGCGGAAGGGGAAGATCCGCACGTCCGGCTCGGCGCCGCAGAGCCGCGCCACGCGGTCCGCCTGGAGGCCGGCGCAGTTGACCAGGAGGGCCGCGGCGAAGGCGCCGCGCGAGGTCTCGGCGACGAGGCCGCGGCCGTCCCGGCGCACGCCCAGCAGGCGGGTGCCGGTGAGCACCCGCCCCCCCGCCGCCACGATCCGCCGGGCGTAGGCGCGGGCCACGCCGGGGTAGTCGGCGATCGCCGTCTCGGGCACGTGGAGGGCGGCGATGCCCGCCGCGTGGGGCTCGACCTCGCGGATCTCCTCCGGGCCCAGCCGGCGCACGCCGGCAAGGCCGTTGGCCTGCCCCCGCCGCTCGAGCTCGGCCAGCCGCGGCAGCTCGTCGGGCGAGGTCGCCACCACCAGCTTGCCGCAGCGCTCGTGGGCGATCCCCTCCTCGTCGCAGAAGCGGTGGAGCGCCCGCGCCCCCTCGACGCAGAGGGTCGCCTTGAGCGAGCCCGGCTTGTAGTAGAGCCCGGAGTGGATGACGCCGCTGTTGTGGCCGCTCTGGTGGACGGCGACGCGCTCCTCCGCCTCGAGCACCGTCACGCGCAGGGTCTTCGCCAGGGCCATGGCGGTGGCGAGGCCGAGCAGGCCGCCGCCGACCACCACGGCGTCGCAGTTGCCGTCGATCGAAGTCATCAGGAACGGCAAGTCTACGGCGCGAGCCGCTCGACCCTCCAGCCGCTGTCCGTCCTGACGTAGAGCAGCCGGTCGTGCAGCCGGCTGGGCCTCCCCTGCCAGAACTCGATCGCCTCCGGACGCACCCGGAACCCTCCCCACGGCTCGGGCAGCGGCACGTCGCGGCCGGCGAAGCGCTCGCCGGCCTCCCGCATCGCGCGCTCGAGCTCCTCGCGTCCGGAGAGGACCCGGCTCTGGGGCGACGCCCACGCCCCCAGCTGCGAGCCGAGCGGGCGGGAGAAGAAGTAGGCCTCGGACTCCTCGCGGGAGGTCTTCTCGACCGTTCCCTCGACCCGCACCTGCCGGTCGACCATCCCCCAGTAGAAGACCAGCGCGGCGCGCGGGTTCTCCAGCAGCTCCCTCCCCTTGCGGCTCTCGTAGTTGGTGTAGAAGACGAACCCCCGCTCGTCGAGCCCCTTGAGGAGCACCACGCGCGCCGACGGCCGCCCCTCGCGGTCGGCGGAGGCGAGCGTCATCGAGGTGAACTCCTCGGGGATGACCGCCATCGCCTGATCCAGCCAGCGCCGGAACTGCTCGATGGGGTCGGGCGCGAGGTCCCCCTCGGAAAGCCCGGCCAGCCCGTACTCGCGGCGCACGTCGGCAACGTTCATCGGCGGGATTCTACCCGTGGACGGAAAGTGGGGAAAGTTCTCATTTCTCCGCACAAAACATTTCAGCACGGAAATCGATCACCCGGAGCGTGCCGGACGGCCGCGATATTGCCGCTTTTACCGCATCTCGCGCGATGCGCGTTATCTCTTGCAAGTACCTCATTCCATTTGACTTACGCTTCTGTTGCGCTTTATATTGCGGTTGGCAGGAGAAGACGATGGCCGAGCCGCTCACCCAGACGATATTCGAAAAACCGGCGATTGTGCCGGTCTCTGCAGCCCAGACATTGAGCCGCTTGCGGTCGGCCCTGCCGGAGGGTCTGCGAGGGCAGATCCGCAGCGCCCGGGAGCTCGACCGCGAGCTGCGGGAGGCCGCGGGCGAGGGCATCTTCCCCACCGCCGTACCCGTGCTCGACCGCCTGCTCGCCGGCGGCCTGCCGCGCGGGCAGCTCGTGGAGCTCGTCGGCTCGCGCACCAGCGGCCGCTTCTCCCTCCTGCTCGCGGCGCTCGCCGCCGCCACCGGCGTGGGCGAGGCGGCGGCCCTGGTGGACCTCGGCGACGGCCTCGATCCCGAGACCGCCTCCGGGCTCGGCGTCGATCTCGAGCGGCTCCTCTGGGTGCGTCCGGCCCGGCTCAAGGATGCCCTGGCGGCCACCGAGATGCTGCTCGCCGGCGGCTTCCCCCTGGTGGCGCTCGACCTCGGCGCGCCGCCCGTGCGCGGCGGCCGGGGGGTCGAGGCCGCCTGGCTGCGCCTGGCGCGGGCGGCCCGCGCCCACGACGCTGCGCTGCTGGTGGGCTCCCCCTACCGGGTGAGCGGCACCGCCGCGGCCACGGTGCTGAAGGCGTCCCCCGGCCGCGCCGCCTGGCAAGGGGGGGGCGTCTCGCCCTGCCTGCTCGACGGCTTCGGCTCGCGCGTCGAGCTGGAGAAGTGCCGCGGCCGGCTCCCCGGGCAGAGCGAGGATCTCCGGCTCACCGTGCGGGAGCTGCCGCGGCCCGCCGCGCCGCAACGCCTGCCGGCAAGGTCCGCCCGGCCGGAACGCTCGGAGCGGCAGGAGCGGGAGGAACGCGCGGCGCCGCCCCGGCTGCGGATCGCCTCCGCCTGACCGCCCGGCCTCCCGATCGCTCGACCATGCCGCGCATCGCCTGCCTCCATCTCCCCCTCTTCCCCCTGGCCGCCCGGCTGCGCAGCGAGCCCGAGCTGACCCGGGAGCCGCTGGCGGTGGTGGAGGGGAACGGCAACGCCGCCCGGGTGGTGGCGGCCACTCGCCTCGCCCGGGGAGCCGGCGTGCGGCCCGGGCTCACCCTGCCGCAGGCGCGGGCGCTCTGCCCCAAGCTGGTGGCCCGCCCCCGCGATGGCGACTGCGAGCGGGCCGCCCAGGAGGCGCTGCTCGAGGTGGCGGAGGCCTTCTCGCCCCGCGTCGAGGACGCCGGCGAGGGGATCGCCTACCTGGACGCCGACGGCATCGAGCGCCACTACCCCGGCCCCTCCCCCGAGCTGGAGATGGGGCGCTCCCTGATGAACGCCGCGGAGGCCGCGGGGCTGCCGGCGCGGGTGGGGATCGCCTCGAGCAAGCTGGCGGCCCGGGTGGCCTCCAGCCTGCCCGATCCCCCGGTGATCGTGCCCGCGGGCGAGGAGGCGGCCTTCCTGGCTCCCCTGCCGCTGCAGCGGCTCGCCCCCGAGGTGGACGTCGCCGGCACCCTGGAGCGCTGGGGGGTGCGCTCGGTCGGCGACTTCGCCCGCCTGCCGCCGTCGCGGGTAGCCAGCCGATTGGGACGGCTCGGCCGCGAGCTGCACGCGACGGCCCGGGGGATCGACTCCCGGCCGCTCATCCCGCGCGAGCCGCCGCCGGCCTTCCACGAGGGGATGAGCCTCGAGTGGCCGCTGGTCGCCCTCGAGCCCTTTCTGTTCGTCGGCCGGGCGGCGCTCGACCGCCTCTGCCAGCGCCTGGAGTCGCGCGGCTTCGCCTGCCGGCGCCTGGAGCTCTCGATGCGGCTCGAGCCCGACGGCTTCCAGACGCGAGCCATCGACCTGCCGGCACCCACCCGTGACGTCAAGACCCTGCTCACCCTGATGCGCCTGGAGCTCGAGGCCCGCCCCCCCGGTGCTCCCGTGGCCGGCTTCACCTTCGTCGCCCACCCCGACCGCCCGCGCGAGGCGCAGCTCTCGCTCTACGGCCCGGCGGCGCTGTCGCCCGACCGGTTGGCGACCACCCTCGCCCGCCTCTTCGCTATGCTCGGCCCCGACCGCGTGGGCTCCCCACGGCCGGTGGACGGCCACCGCCCGGAGCGCTTCGCCCTGGTCGACTTCTCCCCTCCCCCGCCGCCGGAAGTCCGCCGCGAGCCGCGCGCCGGCCGCGGGCTCCTCGCCGTGCGGGTGCTCCGGCCGCCGGTCGAGATCGAAGTACTGACGCGGGAGGAGGGGAGCGCGGCCGGGGAGGCGGCCCGGCTGCCCCCGGTCGAGATCCGCGCGACGCCGCGGGAGGAGGAGGCGAAGCGCCCCCGCGTCGAGGGCCCGGTGAAGGTCGCCTCGGGCCCCTGGGGTCTCGAGGAGGAGTGGTGGGCCGGCGATCCGGCGGGGCGGGACTACTGGGACGTGGAGATCGCCGGACGCGGGCTCTACCGGATCTACCGCGAGCGCGCCACCGGCGCCTGGTACGCGGACGGGATCTACGACTGAGGGGGTGGAACGGCCGGGGGCGGAGATCGATCCGCCCCCGGCGTGGAGGGCTACGGCGTGAAGTGCAGCGCCGTGCAGGCGCTGTCGAGCTGGACGGCGCTGTAGCCGACGCTGAAGCGGCCCTGGGACGTCATCTCGGCGGTGACCCAGGCCTGAGCCGCGGCCGGATCCTCCGGCGGGTTGTTGCCCGCCGCGGACACCGTGGTGTTCAGGTTGAGGTAGAGCCAGCCGAAGTTGAACGGCACCGGCAGATCCGCGCCGCCGACCTGAGTGCGCTGCGCCTCGGCCGGGAACGGGATCAGACCCGTGTTGGGCGGCTGCGGCGAGACCGGGAAGGTCTGTGCCACCTGCGGCTGCTCCTGCTCGTCGAAGATCACGATTCCTTCCTGACCGAGCGGGAACCAGGCCGGCCGGCCGACCGCGGCGGGGCAGGTGAAGGGGTTCTGGTTGACCTTCGAGTCGCGCCAGACGATCAGGCTCGTGCCGCCGCTGAACACGCCGCCGGTCGCGAAGCGCACGGCGAAGTTGGTCGACAGCGGCTCCCGGTTGTCGGCCGCGGTCCAGCCGTCGTAGCGGCCGTAGAAGGTGTACTGGCCGGCGGTCGACGTCTGGGGGTTGGTGGCGCTCGCCTCGATGTGCACCAGCGTGTTGCCGTCGGCGAAGTTCTGCGCCGGGTTGACGTAGAAGTAGTCGCCCCACAGCACGTTCTGGTTGGTCACGTCGCCCGTGCCGCCGAAGCCGAAGTAGCCGGGGTCGCCCTGAAAGCGGAGCGTGCAGTTGTTCACCGTGTCGACCGTGATGTAGCCGCGGGCGACGTTGTCCCCGAGGTTGCGGCCGGCGCAGCGGCCCCCCAGCACCGGCGAGGCCTGGCCGGTCAGCGCGAGCTGCAGATGGGTGATGAAGGTCGACGGCAGCGACGCGGGCGGCGGCAGCGCGCCGGTGCAGCTCGCGAAGTTGATGTCCTGCGACAGCGGCCCCTTCGGGCTGATCGCGTCGCGCGGGTCCTGCCCGGCCGAGGCCGTCTGCGGCAGCGCGCCGTTCAGCACGTCGCGCAGGTTGATCGTCTGCACGTCATAGCCGGTCAGGTAGAGGTTGAAGTCGAGCACCGGCACCGACAGGTCCGACCAGACGACGACGTGCGCCAGGACCGCGGTGGCGGACGCGTTGTTCACCGAGAACAGCGTGGTCTGCCCGTTGGCGTTGCCGAGGTCCACCTCGAAGTAGGGCAGCAGCAGCGTCGCGGCCGGTACCTCGTCGATGGTGCAGATCACCGCCGAAGCGGAGCCGGCGAGCGCCAGCAGGCACAGCAAGGCGAGACACAAAGCCTTTCGCTTCATCAACATCCTCCTTCTGAGGTCGGATTTCGGGAACAAAAACGTGAACTGGGTGAAATATATCACCAAAAGACTGGAACGAACGCGTATCGGGAAAACAGGCCGAGAGGAAACAGGATGGAGAAACCGGGGGCGGTAAAGCAGCGCTCCGCCCCCGGCAATTCCTAGGTGCCGCCGCCCGGCGTGAAGTGGCTCGCGCGGCAGGCGCTGTCGAGCTGGACGGCGGCGAAGCCGGCGCTGTAACGCCCCTGCGCCGTCATCTGCACGGTCACCCAGCCTTGAGCCGCTCCGGGGTCTTCGGGCGGGTTGTTGCCGGCCGCCGCCACCGCGGTGTTCAGGTCGAGGTAGAGCCAGCCGAAAGCGAACGGCACCGGCAGGTTCGAGCCGCCGACCACCGTGCGCTGCGCCTCGGCCGGGAAGGGGGAGATGGTGTCGGTCGGCGGCTGCGGCGAGACCGGGAAAGTCTGCCCGACCAGAGGCTGCTCCTCTTCGTCGAAGATGACGATCCCCTCCTGGCCGAGCGGATACCAGGCCGGACGGCCAATGGCGGCCGGGCAGGTGAAGGGGGTCTGGCTCACCTTGGAGTCGCGCCAGGCGATGATGGCGGTAACGCCGCCGAAGGCGCCGCCCGTGGCGTAGCGCGCGGCGAAGTTGGTGGCCAGCGGCTCGCGGTTGTCCGCCGCGGTCCAGCCCACGTAGCGGCCGTAGAAGGTGTACTGCCCCGAAGTCGTCGTCTCGGGGCTGGTGGCGCTCGCCTCGATGTGGACCAGGGGGTTGCCGTCGGCGAGGTTCAGGCCGTCGTTGACGTAGAAGTAGTCCCCCCAAAGCACGTTCTGGTCGGTGGCGTCGCCGGTGCCGAAGGGAGCGAAGTAGCCCGCGTCGCCCGGGAAGCGGAGAGTGCAGTTGCTGACCGTGTCGATCGTGATGTAGCCGCGGGCGATGTTGTCGCCGTAGGCAAGACCGGCGCAGCGATTGCCGAGCACCGGGGAGGACTTGCCGGTGAGGGCCAGCTCGAGGTGCTGGACGAACGTCTCGGGGAGCGCCGGCGGCGGCAGCAGGCCGGTGCAGCTCGCGAAGTTGACGTCCTGCGAGAACAGCCCCTTCGGGCTGATCGCGTCGTTCGGATCCTGGCCCGCCGAGGCGGTCTGCGGCAGAACACCGTGGAGGACGTCGCGCAGGTTGATCGTCTGCACGTCGTAGCCGGTCAGGTAGAGGTTGAAGTCGAGCACCGGCACCGACAGGTCCGACCAGAGCACGACGTGCGCCAGCACCGCCGTCGCCGAGGCGTTGTTGACCGAGAACACGGTGTCGTTGCCCCACATGTTCGCGAGGTCCACCTCGAAATACGGCAGCAGCAGCGTCGCGGCGGGCACCTCGTCGATCGTGCAGATCACGGCGTGGGCCGGCGCCGAGGCGACGAACCCCGCGAGCAGGCCCGCGAGCAGCAGTACGGTCGCGCTCTTCCTCATTGGAAAACCCTCCTTGGTCCAGGTGTCGTCATCAAAAGGCAAGACTGCGGAGGGGAGTATATGCAAAAAGCCGACGAAAAAGGGCGCCCCCAGCAGGGCGCCCCACGGATCGAGATCGCTGGCGAACGGTGCGGTATTCGAAGTGCCGGACCTAGAAGTGCCAGACCAGTCCCACGTTGGCGCCGAAGCCGCGCAACTGCACGTCGGCCCGGTTGGAGATCGTGGTGCTGCTGCCGCTGTCGCGGACGGTCGCGTCCACGCTGCGGTAGATCGCCTCCGCCATGATGCCGAAGCCGTGTTCGGTCTTGATGTCCGCCCCGGCCACGCCGTACCAGCCGAGCTCGTTGTTGATCTTGCCCAGGTTGGTGTTGAGCAGGAAGTAGCTGGCGCCGCCGCCCAGGTAAGGGGTGAACGCCTCGTTGGGGGCGAACTTGTAGACCAGGCCCGCCTCCAGGGGGATCACCCGCAGCTTGAAGTCGCCGCCGAGGGGCAGCGGGTGGTTGCCCGTCACATCGTTGAAGTAGCTGGCCCGCAGCTCGAGGAAGGAGAAGTCGAGCTTGGCGCCGCCTCCATACCCGTGCTGGGCGGCCTTCGTATCCTGATAGGCGCCGAACACGCCCAAATCCGCCGCCTTCGCCGGCCCGGCCAGGAGCCCGAGGCCGGTAATCCCGAAGCCCAGCGCGGCGGCCGCACACAGAACCGTTTTCTTCATTTGATTTTCCTCCGTTTCCACCGTGAATCCGCAATCACCCACACGGAGTTGCGACAGGGCGGCTCTACTGCAAGAGCTGTTCCAAAGATGCTGGATCAGGCATGGAAACGGAGGGCGCCGGGGGGCCGGCGCGCCTACTTCCGGCGGTTGGCCTGCAGAATGCGCTTGCGCAGGCGGAAGGAGTGCGGGGTGACCTCCACCATCTCGTCCTCGCGGATGAACTCCAGCGCCTGCTCCAGGTTCATGATCCGCGGCGGCACCAGGCGGACGGCGTCGTCGGAGCCGGAGGCGCGCATGTTGGTGAGCTTCTTCTCCTTGGTGATGTTGACGTCGAGGTCGTTGGGGCGGGCGTTCTCCCCCACCACCATCCCCTCGTAGACCTCCTCGCCGGGGGCGATGAACAGCTCGCCGCGCGGCTGCAGCCCCTCGATGGCGTAGGCCGTGGTCCGCCCGGGACGGTCGGCGACCAGGGCGCCGTTGGTGCGGTGGGCGATGTCTCCCTGCCAGGCGTCCCAGCCGTCGAACAGGTGGTTCAGGATGCCGGTCCCCCGGGTGTCGGTGAGGAACTCCGAGCGGAACCCGATCAGCCCGCGGGAGGGGACGCGGAACTCGATCCGCACGCGGCCCGAGCCGTGGTTGATCATCTTGGTCATCCGCCCCTTGCGCACCCCCATCTGCTGGGTGACGACGCCGATGTACTCCTCCGGGCAGTCGATGACGAGCTGCTCCATCGGCTCGTGGAGCTGGCCGTCGACCTGGCGGGTGAGGACCTCCGGCTTGCCCACCGACATCTCGTACCCCTCGCGGCGCATCATCTCGATCAGGATGGCGAGCTGCAGCTCGCCGCGGCCCGAGACCTGGAAGGCGTCCGCCGAGTCGGTCGGCTCGAGCCGGATGGAGACGTTGGTCAGCACCTCCTTCTCCAGCCTCTCCTTGAGCTTGCGCGAGGTGACGTACTTGCCGTCGCGGCCGCTGAACGGCGAGTCGTTGATCGACAGCACCATGGCGATCGTCGGCTCGTCGATCTGGATGTGCGGCAGCGGCCGCGGGTCCTCGCGCTCGGAGAGGGTCTCGCCGATGCTCACCTCCTCGAGCCCGGCGATGGCCACGATGTCCCCCGGGCCGGCCTCGGCGATCTCGGTCCGCCGCAGCCCGTCATAGCCGTAGAGGAGGGTGACCTTGGCCGGCAGCACGCTGCCGTCGAGCCGGCAGAGCGCCACCTCCTGGGCCTTGCGCACCCGGCCGTTGAAGATCCGCCCGATGGCGAGCCGCCCCACGTAGTCGTCGTAGTCGAGGTTGGTGAACAGGAGCTGCAGCGGCGACGCCGGATCGAAGCGCGGCGCCGGCACCGAGCGCACGATCTCCTCGAACAGCGGCTGCAGCGTCTCGTCCGGGCCGTCCGGCTCGCGGCGGCACTTGCCCGCCCGGGCGTTGCAATAGAGCACGGGAAACTCGAGCTGCTCCTCGCTGGCGTCGAGGTCGATGAACAGGTCGTAGATCTCGTCGATCACCTCGGCCACCCGGGCGTCCGGGCGGTCGATCTTGTTGATCACCACGATCGGCGGCAGGTTCGCCTCCAGCGCCTTGCGCAGCACGAAGCGGGTCTGCGGCAGCGGCCCCTCGCTGGCGTCCACCAGCAGCATCACGCCGTCGACCATCTTGAGCGTCCGCTCCACCTCGCCCCCGAAGTCGGCGTGGCCGGGGGTGTCCACGATGTTGATGCGGGTCCCCAGGTAATGAATGGAGGTGTTCTTGGCCATGATGGTGATCCCCTTCTCCCGCTCGAGATCGATCGAGTCCATCACGCGCTCGGCCACGTGTTCGTTGGCGCGGAAGATGCCGCTCTGCCAGAGCATCGCGTCCACCAGCGTGGTCTTGCCATGGTCCACGTGGGCGATGATGGCGAGGTTGCGCACGTCGTCTCGGGTCTCGGAAGTCAAGCCGTCCTCTCGATCTGGGGAAGGGTGAAACGGTGAATGGAAAAGTCGTGTACCCCGCGGGGGCGGGGAGGATACCATCACGAGAGGAAGAGGGCAATCCGGCCGGGTCAGACCTGGCCGGTGGCCGGCTTCAGGCCCCGCATCGCCCGCAGCGCCTGGCGGACCGTCTCGACCGCCCCCGGCTCGAAGTAGGCGAGCTCGCAGCGGGAGCAGACCCAGGCCGGCACCTGCTCCCAGGCCAGGCGGTACCCCTGCCCCTCCAGGCAGACCGGCGAGGTCCCCCGCTCCACCGGACCCTGACAGCGCAGGCACCGCATCGGCAGGACCTCCGGAGCGGAGCGCAGACGGCTGGTCTGCCCCATCGGCAGCGTCGCGTCCAGGTCCACCACCGGGCGCAAGGCGCCGCGCGAGACCTGCCGCATGGTTTGCCCGGTCAACTGCCCTGTCGGCGCGTTGGCGTTCGCCACTGGGGACGGAATCCGAGACCCTACCTTCATCAGCATGGCGCTCTCCCTTGGGCTGCGACTGCACTTCGAACAGCAATCGAGTCCCAATGCAATCTCCTTGCCTGAATCTCCGTATAGGATCATGGCGATGCTGGAATGCCTCCTCCCTTCCGGAGATTGAACAGACCATGAGACCGTCCCTGGTGTTCGCGCTCCTGCTGCTCGCCTCGCCCGCCGACCTTCCCCACGGCAAGATGGTCGCCAGCGTCGCCTGCGCCGGGGCGCCGGACCAGAGCTATGCCCTCTACCTGCCGAGCGGCTATACGCCCGACCGCGCCTGGCCCATCCTCTATGTGATGGACCCGCGCGCCCGGGGCGCCCTCGCCGCCGAGCGCTTCCGTCCCGGCGCCGAGCGCTACGGCTACATCCTCGCCAGCTCCAACAACACGCTGAGCGACAGCGCGATGGATCCCAACGTCAAGGCGATGCGGGCGATGTGGAGCGACACCCACGGCCGGCTGCGGATCGACGACCGGCGGGTCTACGCCGCCGGCTTCTCCGGGACGGTCCGCGCCGCCTGCGTGCTGGCCCGCGCGGCGCCCGGCACGATCGCCGGCATCATCGGCGCCGGCGCCGGCTTCCCCTTCGACGCGCCGCCGAAGAAAGGGGACCCGTTCGTCTTCTTCGGCACGCTGGGGGATAAGGATTTCAACTACTACGAGGTCACCGATCTCGAGCCCGCCCTGGAGAGAGCCGGAATCACCCACCGGATCGAGGTCTTCGACGGCGTCCACCAGTGGCCGCCCGAGGAGCTCGCCACCCGCGCCCTCGGCTGGATGGAGCTCCAGGCGATGAAAGCCGGCACCCGCCCCAGGGAGTTGAAAATCGTCGACGCCCTGTGGACCGAGACGCTCGCCCGCGCCCGCGCCGCCGAGGCGGCCGGCGATCTCGTCCAGGCCCACCGTCTCTACTCGGGCGCCGCCGACGACTTCGCCGGCCTGCGCACCGGCTCCGACGTCGCCGAAGCCGCCAGGAAGACGGCTGGGCTGGCCGCTAATCCCTCTCTCCAGCGCCAGTGGAAGGAGCGCGCGCTCCGCAACCAGCACGACAAGGAGCTGCTCTCCGGAGCCCCCGCCATCCTCGCCACCGTCGGCTCGGGCGAGCCGGCGACCGTGGCCCAGGTGGTGGCGGCGCTGAAGATCCACGAGCTGCGCGAGCGGGCGAAGAACGCCAAAGAGGCCGACAAGCGGCTCTCCGCCCAGCGAGTGCTCAACACCTACGGCGTGCAGACGAGCTACTACCTGCCCGAGATGTACAACGGCCGCAAACAGTACGACCGGGCGATCTTCGTCCTCTCGGTCGCCGCCGAGGTGGAGCCGGACAGCCCCACCGTCTGGTATAACCGCGCTGCCGCCTACGCCCACAAGGGGGATCGCAAGCGGGCGCTCGCCGACCTCTTTCAGGCGGTCGACAAGGGATGGAAGGACCTCGACGCGATCGAGAAGGAAGAGGCCTTCGCCCCGCTCCGGCAGGAGCCCGCCTTCCAGCAGCTCATCAACCGAGGCCATCCATCATGAATCCGATGAAGAAGACCGCGTTCCTCCTTGTCCTCCTGATGCTGGGGTCCAGCCTGCCCGGAACGGCAGCCTCGACCCGGGCGGCGTCCGCCGCCCCCGCGAAGCCGTCGCCGCGGCTGGAGGCCCAGAAGGCGGAGTCCCCCAAGGCCACCGCCGCGGCGCCGGCGACCGAGACCCTGACCTACGGCCGCTTCGGCACCCTCTGGCTCTACCGGCGCACGCCCCATCCGTCCCACGTCGCCCTCTTCTTCTCCGGCGACGGCGGCTGGAACCTGGGCGTGGTCGACATGGCCCAGATCCTCGCCGACAACGACACCCTGGTGGTCGGCATCAGCGTCCCCTACTACCTGGGGAAGATCAACGCCTCGAGCGAGAAGCTGCACCTCCTCGGCGGTCGACCTCGAGCTGCTCTCCAAGTACGTGCAGAAGAAGCTCGGCTTCCCGAATTACGAGCCGCCGGTCCTGGTGGGCTACTCCTCGGGCGCGACGCTCGCCTACGCCGCCCTGGTCCAGGCGCCGCCCTCCACCTTCAAGGGGGCCATCAGCATGGGCTTCTGCCCCGACCTGCCGCTGAAGCACCCGTTCTGCCCCGGCCATGGCATCGCGAGCGATCCCGATCCCAACCCCAAGGTCAAGGGGATCGTCTTCCGCCCCGCCTCCACCCTGGAGCAGCCGTGGGTCGCCTTCCAGGGGACGATCGATCAGGTCTGCAACAAGGACGACGTGGTCAAGTACACCGCCAAGGTGAAGAACGGGCGGACGGTGCTGCTGCCGGACGTCGGCCACGGCTTCTCCAGGGCCAACAAGTGGGCGCCGCAGTTCCGCGAGGCCTTCCATGGCATCGTCCAGGAAAAAGCGCCGGACAAAGCGCCGGCGGCGGGTTCCACCACCGGGACCGCGGGGGCCACGGCGGCCGCGAAGAACGCTCCGGCGGTCACCGGCCTGCCTCTCGTCGAGGTTCCCACCCGGGTGCCGGGAGGCAGGACGCTCGCCGTCATCCTCTCCGGCGACGGCGGCTGGGCGGGCATCGACCGCGACGTGGCGGGGGCGCTCGCGGCGAAGGGGATCCCGGTGGTGGGCTGGAACTCCCTGCAGTACTTCTGGACCGCCCGCAAGCCCGACGAGGCCGCCAGGGACCTGGAGCGGATCGTCCGCCACTACCTCGCGGCGTGGGACAAGTCGGACGTCCTGCTGATCGGCTACTCCTTCGGTGCCGACGTGCTCCCCTTCTTCGCCGACCGGCTGCCCGCCGACCTGCTCGAGCGGGTGCGCCTGGTGGCGCTGCTGGGGCCCGGCAAGACGGCGGACTTCGAGTTCCACGTCACCGACTGGCTGGGCGGCGGGAGCACGGGGCAGCCGGTGCTCCCCGAGGTCCGGAAGCTGGGCGGCCACCCCCCCGTCCTCTGTCTCTATGGCAGCAAGGAGAGCGACAGCCTCTGCCCGCAGATCTCCGCCCCCCTGGGCAAGGCCCAGGTGCTGCCGGGAGCCCACCACTTCGGGGGGGATTACGATGCCCTGGCCGCGCTGATCCTCAAGGAGGCGGAGGCGAAGCGCTGAGCCCCTACGCGGCCGGCTCGTCCGCCCCGATCGAGAAGATCCGGTCCAGGTCGTAGCGGGAGAAGACGCGGAAGGAGATCAGGGTCTCCGAGCGGATGATGCCGTCGATCTTCAGCATCTGCCGGGTGACCGCGTCGGCGATCGCCGCGTTGTCCTTGACCCGCGCGATCGCCACCAGGTCGAACTGACCGGCCACCGAGTAGACCTCGGTGATCCCCTTCAGGTCGACCATCTGCTCCGCGACCTCGTTGACCTTGTCCTTCTCCACCACCAGCAGAATGACGGCACTGACCATGGGATCGCCCCCTCCTGGAATTGACCGGACCGGCGGGAGCCGGCCCCATCCCCTCAACTCTACACCAGCGATCGGCAACGCATCTCGGTTGTCCGGCGTCCTGCGGTACGCTACCGCTCCATGGATTCCCTTCCCGAGCCGCTCTTCCAGCGAGCCGTCGCGCTGTTGCGCGAGCTGACGTCCATCTCCTCGGACAGCGGCGATCCGGCGGGGCTGCGCCGCATGGCGGCGCGGCTCGCCTCGGCGCTCCAGGAGCGGGGCCTCGCCCCGGAGATCCGCGACGAAGCGCCGGAAAACCATGCGCCTCCCCTGCCGGTGCTCTATGGAAGAGGACCGGACACCTCGCGCGGCCATCTCCTACTGATCGGCCACTGCGACACCGTCCTCCCCGCCCTGGAGCCCCGGCTCGAAGGCGGCCGGCTCGTGGCGACCGGCGCCATCGACATGAAGGGGGGCCTCGCCGCCTTCCTGGGCGCCCTGGACCTCCTCCGTCATCGTGGCCAGACGCCGCCGGCCGACCTGCTGCTGGTGGTGGTTCCAGATGAGGAGGTAGGGGGGGCCCTCTCGCAGGCCGCCGTCCGCCGCTGGGGAGAGACGGCCCGGGCGCTCTGGGTGCTGGAGCCGGGGGAGCCGACCGCGGAAGGGGAGACGATCGTCGCCGGCCGGCGGGGGATGTTCCAGTGGCGCCTCGAAGCGCGCGGCCAGGCGGCTCACTCCGGGCTCCACTACTGGGAAGGGCGGTCGGCCCTGGGCGCCGCCGCCCGCTGGGTGACCCAGGCCGAGGGCCTGTCCCGGCAGGGGGGCGGCCCCACCGTGAGCGCCGGCCGCTTCCTGGCCGGCGACTCCTCCTTCGTGGACGGCCTCGCCACCCACCACACCCTCCTCGGCACCGACCGCCAGCTCAACGTGGTGCCGGACCGCGCCGTGGTCGAGGGGGAGGCCCGCTTCCTGCGCGCCGTCGAGGGCAAGGAGCTGGCCCGTCACCTGGAAACCCTCGCCCGGGAGGTCGCCGCCGCCACCGGCGTCCAGCTCTCCTTCGCCGCCGGCGAGTCGATCCCGCCGGTCGATCCCCGGGGCCCGCACTGCGGCATCTGCCACCGCGCCACCGCCCTGGCCGCCGCCCGCGGCTGGCGTCTGGAGATCGAGGAAGAGCGCGGCGGCATCTCCTTCCCCAACTTCCTCCCCGACCCTAACCGTATCCCCGTCCTCGACGGCCTGGGTCCGGTCGGCGGCGGAATGCACACCCGGGAGGAGTACGTGGAGCTCGAGTCGCTGCGGAGGAGGATCGTGCTGCTGGCGGATCTGATGGCGGAGGATGTCAGCGCGGGAAGATGGCGCTGACCGCCAGCCGCAGGCCGGAAAGCACCGCCGAGCCAACCACATCCCCTTCTCCGCCCCGCGCCCATTCGACGTAGCGAGCGCCATCCTCACTCAGCCGGTAGATCAGGACGGTGCGGGCCTTGGGGTTCACCAGCCAGTATTCCGGAATCCCGGCTTCCCGGTAGATCGGCATCTTGATCCGTTCGTCGACTTTGCGAGTTCCCGGAGAGAGGACCTCGATAACAAGGTCCGGCACCCCCGAGAAGTTCTTGTCTTCCACCTGCGGCTCATTGCCCTTCCGGAAGAAGACGAGATCCGGCTCCACGGGGTCCGCCAGCCTGCCGGGCAGTCGGATGTCGAACGGGGCCGTGAGAAGGACGCCGAGATCCCCCTCCAGAATCCGATGGGTCAGGTAATAACCCAGCCGAATGACCGAGAACTGATGGACGTAGATCGGTGCGGGCGTCACGTGCAGGACACCCCGCAAAACTTCATACCGCTGGCCGTCCTCTGGAAGACGCAGATAATCCTCATAGGTCCATTCGCCCTGAGCGGGCCACACATGTGCGCTCATGCTGGTGTCTCCCCACCATAGATCCGCCCCTCAACGAGCCCGCGAACCGCCCGGAGCCGTCGTTGAAGATCCCGGACCTCGTCCCTCCCTCCCTCCGCCCAGGCGGCGGTTCCGGCAAACTTCAGATTGAGCCGGGCGGCGTGCGCGGCGGTCTCGCCGGCGGCAATGGCGCTCAGGGTCGCGGCCGCCGCCTCGCCCTGGGCGTTCCTGAACCCATGGTCGTAGAGCTCGATCCCGATCTCGGCAAGCGCGGTGCAGTGCCGCGCGATCTCGATCGGGATCTCGGTCGCGCGCCGGAGGGTCTCGTCCGTTCGATCTTTCCAGAAGCGGTCGAAGGCGGCGGCGTCGGCTTCCACCGCCGCGCGCAGAGGGTGCGACCGGGCGCGCGCCTCTTCCAGCAGGATCTCGGCCCGCTCGCGGAAGGGAGCGTAGATCTCGGCCCTTTTCGCGCTGTTCGCCGCCTTGATCGTGTGCCGGGCGACCGTCTGTAGGACGCTACCGGCCAGCGCTCCCATGAGAGCCGCGGCGCTCCCCGCTCCCGGCGTGTTCCTGCCCGCGGCGAAGAGATCCAGCAGCTCCTCGGCCGTGCGATGCAGGAACGAGCTCTGGATCGTCATTTCCCTACTCTAGCAGCCCGCCGTTAACCCTTCCCTCTCCTCCGGAGTTGTACTTGGCGAATCCAAGCTTCCGAAGGAGATCCGATGCGATTCAACCCCCGCGGCTTCCCCACCCTCTTTCTCGCCCTGGCGCTCCTGACGGTACCGGCGCGGGCGGCCCGGGCGGGCACCGTCTCCGGCTCTCTCGACGACCTCTTCTCGCGTTTCAAAGCCTATGGGTTCTCGGGCTCCGTCCTGGTGGTCCACCATGGAGAAATCCTGCTGCGGGAGGGATATGGTCTGGCGGACCGCAAGACGGGAACGCCGGTCGAGGTGGACACCGCCTTCGACGTCGGGTCGATCACCAAGCAGTTCACCGCCGCCGCCATCCTGCGCCTGGAGATGGAGGGCAAGCTCGGCACCGGGGACCGCCTCGGCAAGTTCCTTCCCCAGGTAGCGAAGAGCGTGGGGCTCGACCTGCCGCCAGGCGCCGTCCGGGAGGATCTGGCCGGCGTCACCCTGCACCAGATGCTCTCCCACACGGCGGGGATCGACAATCTCTATCTCGATCAGTTCCCCTCCTGGAAGGAGTACCTTCAGGAGATCCTGAAGCAGCCCCTCACCGCGCCGCCCGGCACCCGGTTCCTTTACAGCAACACCGGCTACGACCTGCTCGGGAAGATCGTCGAGGTCGTCTCCGGAGAGCCCTACGAACGATACCTGCGGGACCACCTGCTGCTCCCCGCGGGCCTCCGGTCCACGGGATTCGACCTCCCGGCCTGGCGGCGCGACCGGATCGCCCGCTATCAGGAGTGGACGACGCGCAACTGGCCGTTCCCGGTCGAGATGCCGCTCGACCGGCCCGCCAACCTCCGGCTCGCCGGCTCGGGCGGCATGCTCTCGACGGTGGACGACCTCTACCGCTGGCACCAGGCCCTGCTCGGCGACCGCATCCTCTCCCCCGCCGCCAAGGCCAAGCTCTACCGGCCCGGGCTGGACGATTATGGCTATGGCTGGAACATCATGACCACGAGCCGCGGCACGCGGGTGATCTTCCACGGCGGCTTCGACTCCGGCCTCGGCGTCGCCGCCGCCTTCTACCGCTTCGTGGACGAGGACACGGTCTTCATCCTGCTCGCCAACACCCACGTCAACGGCCAGCTCAGCACGGAGTTTATTGCCCAGTGGGTGGAGAACCTCCTCTTCGGCGGCCCGGTGCCGATGCCTCCCCCTGCCGGCCCCGCCGCCCGGCCGCGGCCGGAGATCGCGGGGCGGTACGCGCTGCCCTCGGGAGGCGAGCCGAGGTCTCCTGGCGGAACGGCCGGGCCGTCCTGGCGACCGAGGACTCCGAGGCCATCCTGCGGCTCACCTTCCCGGATATCGACGCGCCGGACGAGCCCGGGTCCGAGGACGTGCAGATGACGCGGATCTTCCGGGGCATCGACGCCGGGGACTGGGAGCCCCTGCGCGCGGCCCTCGGTCCGGGCCAATCCCTGGAGGCGTGGCAGAGCCGGACCCGTCCCTGGTGGACGGAGCAGAAGGAGGCGCTCGGCGGCTTCCTCTCGGTGCGGCCGGTCCACCTGCTCTGGCACGACTATCACGACATCCCCGAGCTCCAGGTCTTCCTGCGTCTGGACTTCGAGCGCGGCCGGCGGATCGTGCGCGCCTTGAGGAGCACCGGCGGCCGGTACGAGTTCCGCCCGGAAAAGATTCCCGAGAGAGTTGAGCTGACCCTGGTGCCCCAGGGGACGCCTCAAGCGCCGGGCACCTACACGACGTGGAGCTTCCGGTATCAGACGAGGCCGCGCCTGGTGTTCGAAGCCGGCGGCCTGAAGATCCTCGGGGCGCGGTCGTCGGTGACGGCGCGCCGGAAGTCCGCCACGGACGCGGCAAAAACGGGAGAATGAGCCATGCGCATGGACCCTTTTCAGCTCTATCACTTCGTTCAACTGGTGGGGGGCCTCCTGCTCCTCGGCTGGATCGCTGCCCTGGCGTGGCGCTGGTCCTCGCACACCGCCAAGTTGCGGTACGACCTTCAAATGAAGGTCCTCGACCGCTTCAACTCCGAGGAGTTCGTGGCCCTGCTGCGGACCGAAGAGGGCCGGCGATGGATGGCGGACGTCCTCTCCGGCCACTCCGATCCGCAGGAGCTGGTGGATGCCAGCCTGCGGCAGGCGATCGTCCTCACCTTCCTCGGGCTGGGGCTGCTGGCGATCGCCAAAGTCGTGGAGTCGCGGTTCCTGCTCGTCTCGGGAATCCTGATCGTTTCCGGCGCCGCCGGCCTATGGATGGCGACCTGGGTGGTGGCGCGCCGGCGGAGGACGAGGCGCGAGATCGGACCGTCCTAGCTTCCCGACCCCTCATGGAAGAGCCGGACTTCGAGGCGTTCTACCGCGCCACCGCCGCTCGCCTGCGCGCCTACCTGTACCGGGTCGGCGGCGAGCGGCGGATCGTGGACGACCTTCTCCAGGAGGCCTATTTCCGGTTCCTGCGCTCGCGGTTCGCCGGCGGGAGCGAGGAGGACAAGGTCCGGTATCTCTTCCGCATCGCCACGAACCTGCTCAAGGATCACTGGGCCGCAGCGAAACGATCGCGAGAGATGCCCGGAGAGCTGCCGGAACGAGTTGCCGAAGAGGGAGCGGCGGCGCGGCTGGACCTCCACGCCGCCCTGGGAACGTTGCGGGCCGCCGATCGTGAGATGTTGTGGCTGGCCTACGCGGAGGGGTGCTCGCACGCGGAGATCGCGGAGATCCTGGATGTGAGGTCCGCCAGCGTGCGCGTCCTGTTGTTCCGGGCACGGGCGCGCCTGGTCGCGCTGCTGCGTCCGGACCGTTCGAAAGGAGAGAAACGTGAATGATCCGGAGCTGACTGATCTCTTCCGACGCAGCCGGGACGAGGAGAGCTGGCCCGAGCCCCTGCCCGACCCAGGCATGATCTGGCGGCGGGCTCGTGCGGCGGAGCTGCTCGCCGAGGGGCTCCGCCAGCGCGAGCAAAAGACGTGGCCTCTCAACGCGGCGCGAAGCCTCGCGGGGATCGCCGTCCTCGTGGCCGCCGAGCTGGGAGTGCTGGAGGGATTCTTCGAGATGCCGGCGGAGTGGGGAAAGACTCTCGCCGCCGCCGGCCTTTCGCCCTGGACGGTCATGCTGCTGGCGGCCGCGGCCTTGCCGACGGTGGCGCTGATCTACCAGCTACGGCGGGAAGAGAGTGCCTAGTCCTCCTGCCCCTCCGCCTCCGGATCCGAAGGCGACTCCGGAGCCAGGATGGCGCTCGCCAGGGGCGGCTCGTGGCCGGCGAAGACGGGCACCGACTGCGCGGGGGTATCGGGCGCGGCCTCGGGACGGCCGAAGCTGACGATCTGGTGCCAGACGCGGTCGAGATCGTCGCCGAAAATGACCAGGAGGTCTCCCGGCTGGGCGGTCTCGAGCGAGCGCCGCACGGCCTCCTCCTCGTCGTAGACCTCGGGCGAGATCCGCTCCGCCGGGAAGCCGGCGGCGACCAGCCCCTGGCGGACCAGCGCGCCGGTGTCCCCCCGCCGGCGGCCCCGCAGGTCGTCGTCCTCGCGCAGGATGATGAAGTCGAAGGCCGGAGCGGCGGCCCGGGCGAGCTCGAGGATGTCCTCGTCGCGGCGGTCCCCCGGGGCGGCGAGGACGCCGATCCGCCGGCCGTTGACGGTAAGCCCGCGCACGGTCTGCGCCATCGCGGTCATGCCGTGGGCGTTGTGGGCGTAGTCGAGCAGCACGCGGAACGGATGCTCGTTGTAGAAGTTCATCCGCCCCGGCGTCTGGAAGAAGTCGGTGGTGAAGGTGCGCAGCCCATGGCGGATGTTCTCCAGGCTGATCCCCATCGCGTGGGCGATCGCCGTGGCGAACATGGCGTTCTGGACATTGTGGATCGCGTGCCCCTCGACCGCCGCCGGGATCTGCCGCGCCCACAGCAGCGGGATCTGCTCCTCCCCCTCGTAGAGCACGATCATCCGCCCGTTCAGGCCCTCCTCCAGCGCCACCGCCCGCCCCTTGTCGCGGATGTGGCGGCGCACCAGCTCGTTGTCCCGCCGCAGGGTGATGTAGATCGGCTGGCCCGGGCTGTGCGCCGCCATCGCCGCCACCCGCTCGTCGTCGGCGTTGAGCACGCACCAGTCCCGCGCCACCTCGACGACCACGCGCTTGATCTCGGCCAGCTCGTCGAGGTCCTTGACGCCGCCCATGCCCAGATGGTCAGAGGCGACGTTGAGCACCGCGCCCACCTTGCACTTGCGCCAGCCGAGCCCGGCGCGCACGATGCCGCCGCGCGCCGTCTCCAGCACCGCGGCGTCCACCGACGGATCGCGCAGCACCAGGTGGCTCGCCCACGGCCCCGTCATGTCGCCCGACACGGTCAGCTCGCCGTCGATGTAGACCCCGTCGCTGGTGGTCATCCCCACCGTGTAACCGGAGAGCTTGAGGATGTGCCCCACCATGCGGGTGGTGGTCGTCTTGCCGTTGGTGCCGGTGATGGCGGCGATCGGGATGCGGTAGGGGGTCCCCTTGGGGAACAGCATGTCGATCACCGGGCCGGCGACGTCGCGCGGCGTCCCCTCGGTCGGCGCGGTATGCATGCGGAAGCCGGGAGCGGCGTTGACCTCGACGATCGCGCCGCTCACCTGCTTGTGGCTGCGGGTGATGTCCGGCGAGATGAAGTCCACCCCGCCCACGTCGAGGCCGATCGCCTTGACGGCGCGCTCGGCCATGATCCGGTTGTCGTAGTGGATGGCGTCCGTTTTGTCGACCGACGTGCCGCCGGTGGACAGGTTCCCCGTCGAGCGCAGATAGAAGATCCGTCCTTCGGGAAGGACGGAATCGGGACCGAGGTCCGCGGCGGCGAGCAGCCGCTCGGCCTGATGATCGAGCTCCAGGCGGGTCAGCACCTTCTCGTGGCCGATGCCGCGCCGGGGGTCCTGGTTGACGATCTCCACCAGCTCGGCGACGGAGTGCCGGCCATCCCCCACCACGTGACCGGGCACCCGCTGCGCCGCCGCCACCACCTTGCCGTTGACCACCAGGATCCGGTAGTCGTGCCCCTCCTGGAAGGTCTCGACGATCACCACCGACGAGTACTCGTACGCCTTCTCGAAGGCCATCAACACCTGCTCGGGGGTGGTCAGGTTGATCGATACCCCCTTGCCGTGGTTGCCGTCGAGCGGCTTGACGACCACAGGAAACCCGAGCTTCTCCGCCGCGGCGACCGCGTCCTCCGGACCGCGCACCCGCTCCTGCCGCGGCACCGGCAGCCCGAGGTCCGAGAGGATCTGATTGGTCAGCCGCTTGTCCGAGGCGATCTCGACGGCGGTGTGGCGGGTCTCGCTGGTGACGGTCGCCTGGATGCGGCGCTGGAACTTGCCGTGGCCGAGCTGCACCAGCGAGCGCTCGTTGAGCCGGATCCAGGGCATGTCCCGCTCCTCGGCGGCGCGCACCAGGGAGGCGGTCGAGGGGCCGAAGGCGCGGCGCTGGGCGAGACGGACGAAATCCTCCAGCTCGGCCCGGAAGTCGAACGGCTCGGAGCTGTGCGCCGCGCGCTCGGGGGGGAGCAGATGCAGGATCAGCCGCAGTCCCAGCTCGGCGGCCTCCAGGCCCACGGCTTCCTCGTCGAAGCTGTAGATGACGTGGTACTGGCCTGCGGGGAGGTCGCGGCTGCGCGTTTTGCCATAGCTGACCGGAGTGCCGGCGAGGCACTGGAGCTCGATCGCGACGTGCTCCAGGACGTGGCCCATCCAGGTCCCCTCGTCCTCCGTCAGACGGCGCACGAAGCCCCCGGGCTGCTCGTAGGAGCAGGTGTGCTCGGCGAGCGTCGGCACCGCCGCGAGCAGCCGCTCGTTGAACCCGGGGAGCCGGTTGGTCGGATACTCCTCCAGCTCCCCGAGGTCCACCCGCAGGCGGATCACCTTGCGCAGGGCATAGAGGTTGGGGCCGCGGTAGACGCGCGTGTCGAGGATCTTCATCGTTCGAGACTCCCAACTTCCAGGATTTCGGCGGCGGCATCGGCGCGGCCGGCGGCGCCGCGCCGCCCGGCGCCAGCGCCGCCCGCTGATTGAGGTCGTAGCGGCAGCCGCTGGTCAGAAAATCCACCTTGAGCCCCAGCATGGCGACCGGCTGGCCGCGGTGGATGGCGTGGCTGTCGGTGAAGCGCAGGGCCGAGGCGTCCACCACGGTCACCGCACCCGAGCCGAGCACGGTCAGCACGCCGCCGGCATCGATCATCGCGGCGGTGTCCTCGTCCACACCGACGCCGAGCGGCTCGGGATTGTAGGAGAGGGCGGTGAGCAGCCGGCCCATGCGGTCGCGGCGGCGGAAGTGCTGGTCGATGACGAGATCGGGGGCGAAGCCCAGCCCCTGGGCCATCTGCACCAGCCGGCGGCGAGGGGTGCCGCCGCTCTCCCCCATCGAGATCATGTGCCGCGAGAGGACGGCGGCGCCGGCGCTGGTGCCGGCCACCACCATCCCCGCGGCATGCCGGCGGCGGAGGGTGGCGGCGATCGCCGTGCCGCCCAGGGCCGAGGAGATGCGGAGCTGGCTGCCCCCGGTCATGAAGAACCCGGTCGCGACCTCCAGGGCATCGTGAACGTCGCGCCCGGCCTCGACCGCGTCCTCGCGGGTGCGGATGCGGAGCACCTCGACCGTGTCGGCGTCCATGCCGTAGAAGATCTCGGAGTAACGGTCACCGGTCTCCGGGAACTCCGAGGCGGTCGCCAGCACGACGATGTTGGCGTCCGGCCCGCCGGACGCCTCGACGAAGCGGCGCAGGATGACCCGCTCTCGGACCTTGTCCTCGGCGCCGCCGATCGCCATGATGAGACCCGGCCGCCTACCGGCCGGACTTGAGCTCGAACCCATGCACTCTCTCCTCTGCCCGCGCTGGCGCGCGGTCCCGGCGGAAGGAATTCAGGTGCCGGAAGGCGGGGAAATCGTAGCATGAAGGGGCGGGCGGCCCGCTCGCCGAAAGCGGCCGCCCATGCCGTACGGAGCGGTCTACTCCTGCTCGACGAACGTTCCGTCTTCCTTGAAGGTCGCCTCGTGCTTCTTGCCCTTGGCGTCCTTGAAGGCGATCTCATAGGTAACGGCGCCGTCGGCCTTGGTCTGCTTCTCGGCGCGGGCGGCCTTCATCTTGGAGTACTTCGTCCCGAACGCCGTCATCACCGCCTGGGGAACCGAGCTCTCCGGAATCACCTGCTCGGTCAGCAGGACGGACCCTTCCGGGCTGACATCGAGCTCGAGCGCCTGCTCCTCCTTCGTCTTCAGCTTGACCTCGTACTGGACCTTCCCCTTCTCGTTCTCCTGCTTGCAGCCCGTTACCTTCGAGCTTGGATAGGCCTTCTCCACGGCGCCCTTCACGGCGGACGGGCAGCCGGTCTTCGTGGCGGTCTTGGCGACCGCGAGGCCCGGCGCGATGAGCAGCGCGCAGGCAAGAAGGAGAGCAGTACGGTTCGACATTAGTTGCCTCCGTTGGAATACGGTTCGGTTGATCTGCCACGATCTACAAAGACGAACGGGCTGCTTTTCCGGTGACCCCCTACTTGAACACGCCCACGGCGATCAGCACCAGGATCAGCAGGAAGATCCCGAGGCAGATACGGGCGGCGGTCATCAGGTGGGTGTTGCCCACCTGACGGGCTCCCTTGGTCTTGATGCCGAAGAGGGCGACGAGGGCAATGGCGACGACGACGATTCCGAGGATGACGATCCAGCTCATGGGGATCAATATGTCACAATCGTGGCGCCATAATGAGACCCGCCCTCCGCGTTAGACGCCTGATGGCGAGACATCAGACCGGTCCGGGAGGCCCACCGGCCGGCACTGGCGCGGGAGCTTTGGGGGCGACGCCTGCCGTCAGATCTCGAGTTCGCGGCTGGTCTGTGGCCTGCACTCCATCGTCTCCACTGACAGCCTTTTTCATCAGATAGGCCCCATGGCTGATGCCGAAGATCCCGAGCAACGTGGCATCGACGTCGGGCATGGAAACCTGGGCCTTGAGCTCGAGGAGGTGGAGGAAGGAAAAGACCTGGGTGAGATAGACCCCGACGGCAATAAGGGTGATCATCACCATCTGGAAATCGCCGAGATCGGGCTGGCCGCTGTCGTCCGACACCAAGTCAGAGGGGAACGACGGGTTCGCGGCTGTCGTCTTATCGGCGGCAGCGGGATTGTTCTCTTTGCGCTGCGTGATGCCTTTCGCGGTACCGAAGGAGAGGGCGCTGATCCCCGATAACAGCAGCAGATTCTGCGGGATGTCCACGCCGCCGACCAGGCTGGGGACACCGGCCCACCACCGCAGGCAGAGGATGCCGATGTAGGTAGCCATTACGGTCGCGAACCAGATCGCGATCTGGAATTTCGACTTGCTGTAGCGGTTGTCGCGCCCTACGAGGAACCGGCCGAGGAGAGCGCCCTTCTTGGTCAGAAGCCAGGTCAGGGCCCAGAGCGCCAGGGCAACAACGGCCAGGGTGATCAAAGAGCGGAGAAAGGTCACTGAGACCTTCCGGATTTCCACGTTCTGAAGCGTCGTGCCACTGGCGGTCACGGCCACCAGATCCCCCGGATGGAGTTGCTTCAGCGCTTCCTGCAGATTCTTGTCTGTTCCCGCCACCGTGAACCGGATCGAGGGCCAGCTTGCCGGATCGGTCTTGGAGTGGACACGGGTCACAATCAGCCAGGGCGAAGCGGCGTCCGTCGAGACAGCGGTGACCTGGGCGGGGTACGGAGCCGGCGGAGCACCGCCAGGGGACTGCTGGGCCTGCAGCATCATCCCCGTGAGACCGCAGAGCATACCGAATGAGACAAGGATCCTTCGCATGGCGAGCCTCTTTCTTTTTCTTTTGAGTGCACGGATCCAGACGGACGATTCCGGAAGTTTCCGGGCAAACGTTCGAAAAGCTTCGCTGCCTTGCTTGGATCGTACCAGTGTATCGCTGGGTTTCTCAACGAAAAAGGAGCGGGCCGGCCGGCGCGCGACGTGTCGGCCAAGCCCGCTTGGAAGGACTTTGGAGAGAGTGGGTCGTTTTTCGGTCAGTCGGCCGGCGGAGCGTCCTCGGGGGCGCCGTCCGGGTGATGCATCTGGTGCATCTGGTCGAGCTTGGTCTTCTGCTCCGGGGTCAGGATGGCGCTGAAGCGGGCCATGGCGTCCTCGTGGATGGCCTTGATCTGGGCCCGGGTGGCATGGGCCGCGATCGCCTTCCGGCCGATCTCGGTCGGGTCCGGGTTGACGCCGTTGAGGAGCGCCTCGAGCTCCTGGTGCTGCTGGCGGCTCTGCGCGAGCAGCGGCGTCATCTTGGTATTCACCTGCTCGTGGATCTGCTTGGCCTGGGCCTTCTGGGCGTCGGTGAGATTGAGGGCGGTGGCGAGGTGCTCCGCCATTTTGTCCATCCCCGCGCCCGCCATGCCGGCGTGGCCGTGATGCTCGTGCATCTGGGCGAGCGCGGCGCCCGCGAGGAGGAGGGCGGCGCAGGCGCCGGAAACGATCGTCTTCTTCAGCTTCATCGGGTGTCTCCCTTCGAAATGCCCGTGAATCGGGCTCATCGTCAGCCTGCAGAGTAGCTTGTCGGCGGGACCGCAGTCCTCAAGACGCCGAAAGTTGTTTGTAAGGGATGTAAGCGATGGAACGCTCAACCGGCGAAGCGGTAGCCGCGCCGGTGAGCGGTGAGGATGAACTCGGGGCGCGACGGGTTGCGCTCGAGCTTCTGGCGCAGCGAGGCCACGTGCACGTCCACCGTGCGGGTGGTCGGCATGGCGTCGTAGCCCCAGACCTTGTCGAGCATCTCGTTGCGTGACAGCAGCTCGCCGCGGTGCTGGACGAAGTAGGAGAGCAGCTTGAACTCCAGCGCCGAGAGGGCCACCGGCTCGCCGTCGCGGAAGACCTCGCCGCGGCGGAAGTCGACCCGCACGTCGCCGAACGCGTAGGTCCCGGCCGACGAGGAGGAGGTCGCCGTCCGGGCGCGCCGGAAGAGGGCCTCTATGCGGGCCAGCAGCTCGATCATCTCGAAGGGCTTGGTAACGTAGTCGTCGGCGCCCAGCTTGAGCCCCACCACCCGGTCGACGACCTGGCCCCGCGCCGTCAGCATGACGATGGGGATCTCGAGGCCGCGCTGGCGCAGCTCCCGGCAGACCTCGAAGCCGTCCTTGCGGGGCAGCATGACGTCGAGCAGGATGAGGTCGAAGGAGCCCGCCAGGGCCAGCGCCACGCCGGAATCGCCGTCGCCCGCGGTCTCGACCTCGTACCCCTCGCTGACCAGCCGGTCGGTCAGGGTGAGGACGAGGCTCGGCTCGTCCTCGACCAGCAGGAGCCGCCGGCCGCCGCTCACGCGGCGTTCTCCTCGGGTCCGGCGGGTCCCTCGGCGACCGGCAGGTGGAGGGTGAAGGCGCTCCCCTCCCCCGGCCCCCCGGTCTCGACCTCGATCCGGCCGTGGTGGGCCTCGGCGATGTGGCGCACCACGCTGAGCCCCAGGCCGCTGCCGGCGATACTCTTCTCGACCGCCTGCCGGCCGCGGTAGAACGGCTCGAAGAGATGAGGCAGGTCCTCGCGGCGGAGGCCGTCGCCGTGGTCCTCGACGGTGATCTCGACCTCGCCGCCCGCGGCGCGCGCCCGCACGTCGATCCGGGGATTGATCCCCCCGTACTTGGCGGCGTTTTCGATCAGGTTCCGCAGCGCCCGCCGCAAGGCCGCCGGGTCCCCCTGCACTAGCGGCAGGCCGGCGGAGACATCCCGCTCGACCCGGGCCCGCCGGTCCTGGAGCAGCCAGCGGCAGTCGCTGACGGCCCCCTCCACCAGCGGCCCGATCTCGGTCGGCTGCAGGGTATAGGCCTGCCGTCCCGACTGGATGCCGGCGAAGTCCAGCACCTGCCCCACCATGCCGGAGAGCCGCCGCCCCTCGCTCTCGATCAGGACGCCGTAGCGCTTCACCTGCGCGGGCTCCGCCACCACGCCGTCCGCCAGGTTCTGCCCCGCCGAGCGCATGGCCGTCAGCGGCGTGTGGAGCTCGTGGGAGACGGCGGCGACGAACTCCATCTGCTGCCGCGCCAGCTTCTGCGCGCGCTGGGTGGTCACCATCAGAATGGCCGTGGTGAGGGCGATCAGCGCCAGGATACAGGCGCTGATCGCCAGGTTGTGCCAGCGGATCCGGGCCACCGCTTCGTCGAGCGATCCGTTGCGGTGCTTCACCACCAGCCGCCAGGGTCCGCTATGGCCCCGCCCGCCGCCCGGGGCATCGAGCCGCTGATCCTCGCCCGTCGTCCCGGGACCGCGGTTCCTGGCGAGCCGCCGCTCGGCCATCAGGCTGTGCAGCTCGTCGAACTGGTGCAGGCCGAGCATCGGCGCGCTGACGTCTCCGGTGCGGAAGAGCGCGGCGGGCAGAGAGGGATCGGAGAGGAAGATCACCCGCCCTGGATCGGCCGCGTCCACCACGGCCACCGCGTCGCTGACCCCCTGGGGGCTGCCGAAATACCGGCGGGTCAGATCGGGAAGGATCTCCTTCGTGATGACGTCCCGGTCGAAGCGCACGACGAGCTGATCGTCGGCGGCGTCCTCACCTCTCCGCTCCGCGGCTCCGGGATCCGACGGCGGCGGCCCGAAGACCATCGGGATCATCAGCGCCGGCACGTCCGCCGCCACGGGCGTCGCGCGGCTGAACATCGGGCCTCCTGCCGTCTCGGAGAGTCGCCGGCGCAGGATCTCCAGCTCCGCCGGCCAGGGGATCGCCTCGAAACGGCCGCTCCCCGGACGCAGGATCTCCACGTCGAGCCGGCCCGCCTCTCCGCGGTGCACGTGCAGGACGTCGCGGACGAGCCGCGGATACGGGGCCTCCGAGGTCCAGCGCTGGAGCTGCCGCGCCACGCGTCCGCGCCAGTCGCCGGGGGTCTCCGAACGCTCGGGATGGAAATAGAGGAAGGCCCGCGTCACCTCGCGGTCGAAGTCGGCCGCGAGACGCCGCGTGGAAGAGACGAGCGTCGCCCGCAGATGGTGGCTCTCGAGCTGGCTCACCTGGCCGATCCACCGGTACTGGATGGTGGCGAGGAGGGCCAGCAGCGCCAGCAGAGCCGTGCCGATCGCGAGCGGCAGGTAGCGATTGGACCGGTGGGATCGGTTGGACCGGTTGGAACCCTGGCGAGCCATCCGGGCGAGTCTAGCAGCCGGGCCGGGGGCGTCCGGAATAACTTTACCTCGCTTACAATTCCTTTGCCCCGGCTTGAAGTTTCCCTGCCGCGCGCGCTTTACCCTCCGGGGTCATCAAGGAGAAACGATGAGCGTCTGCCCCTATAGAAGGACCCTGGCCCTCGTGGCCTTTTCGACCCTGCTGGCCGGCCCGGCCCTGGCCGCTCCCCAGCGGCAGGACCTGCATGGGACCTGGCGGCTGAACGAAGACCTCACCGCCCGGATGAAGGAGAGCCAGGGGCGGGAGAGCCGCCCCGAAGGCCGGCGGATGGACGGCGGCATGGGCCGCCGCGGCCCCGGCGGCCCCGGAGACCCGGGCGGGCTCCCGGGCGGGCTTCCCGGCGGGGGCGATTTCGAGGAGCCCCCCGAGAAGTCGCAGCACGAAGGGGGGGCGCCCCCCCTCGCCACGCTCAACGAGGTGACCATCGAGCAGGCCGCCGACAAGGTCACGATCACCGACGGCTACGGCCACAAGCGCGTGCTGTGGACCGACAACCGCAAGGCCCGCGACGAGCAGGCGCCCGGCGGCCCGGCGCAGGTGCGGGCGAAGTGGGACGACGACGGCAGCCTCGTCGTCGAGGTCACGCCGGCGCAAGGCCCGCGGCGGATCGAGACCTGGCTGGTCTCCAACGACCGCAAGCTGCTCTACCTGACGGTTGAGATGGCGGACGGCAGGCTGGGAGGCCAGATCCGTCGGGCCTACAGCGCGGCCGTTCCGGGGGAGCCGGCGAAGAAGCCGGAGCCCAGGCCCGACGGCGCCGGCTAGGATAGTAAAGGACATAGAGGACCCAAGGGACCCAAGGACGAGGCGCCGGAATCGGCGGCCCCGTCCTTGGGGTCCTTTCTGTCCTTGGGGTCCTTTTCACCCCTGAGGAAGACGAAAACCTTGATTCCCGCGCCGGACCGGCATGACAGTTGCTTCGAAATCCTGGCCTCGCCACCCTCAGCGCGAGGGGAAGATGGACGTGGACCACTTGCCAGGGAAGGAGTCTCAATGTTCTACCACGTCAAGGAATTGCAGTTCAACGCCCGGGTCTCGAAGCCGGATCCCCGATTCGCGGGTCTCCTGCTCGAGCAGTTCGGAGGAGGAAACGGCGAGCTCAAGGCCGCCATGCAGTATTTCGTACAAGCTTTCGGGGTCCGCCAGCCCTATCCCGACAAGTACGACCTGCTGATGGACATCGCCACCGAGGAGTTCAGCCACCTGGAGATCGTGGGCGCCACGATCACCATGCTCCTCGACGGCATCAACGGCGAGCTCAAGAACACCGCCGAGCAGAGCGACCTCATGCGCCTTCTCAAGGGGAAGGCGGCCAAGGAGGAGTACATCCACGACGCCATGGTGCACCCCGAGTTTCTCGTCCTCTCCGGCGGCGGGCCGACGGTGACCAACAGCCAGGGGGTGCCCTGGTCGGGCGCCTACGTCAACGCCAACGGCGACCTCACCGTCGATCTGCGCTCCAACATCGCGGCCGAGTCGCGGGCGAAGATCGTCTACGAGTACCTCCTCCACTTCACCGAGGACCCTCACGTCAAGGAGACGCTCCGCTTCCTGATGACCCGGGAGATCGCCCACTTCCAGATGTTCTCGGCGGCGCTGGACACCCTCCAGCCGAACTTCCCGCCGGGCGTGCTGCAGGGAGATCCGCGCTACACCCACACCTACTTCAACATGTCGAACGGCGCCAACGCCCGCGGTCCCTGGAACGAGGGCGCCGGGCCGTGGGGGCCGGGCGAGAGCTGGGAGTACATCGAGGATCCCCTCCGCCACGTCATCCAGACCCAGGGCCTGGTCGGCGAGGAGATCCGCGGCACGGACGAGACGCTGACGGACGCGACGCGGCTGGAGAGCGAGCTTGGCGCTCTGCGCAGCCAGGAGGTCAAGTCCGCCCTCCCCAAGGGCACCAACCAGTGGTCGAGCTACCCCCAGGCGGAGTCTCGCCAGCCCGACCGCCAGCCCGGTCGACCCCAACGTCAGCGCCCAAGCCGGCGCGAAGGTGAGCGCCAAGGCCAAGTCGAAGACCAGCTCGCCGAAGCCCGGCTCCCCGAAGACCGGCGCATCGAAGTCGGGAATCAAGTCGAGCGCGAAGCCCAGCCCGAAGCCTGCCTAGAGAGATGAAGCGGGGCGGCCAGTCCGTCCGGCGAAGCCGCCCCGCTTTGATCATGATTCCCGACGTCGAAGTGATCTATTACACCGACCCGCTCTGCTCATGGAGCTGGGCGTTCGAGGCCGTCTGGCGGCGCCTGCGCTACGAGCTCGGCGGCCGGATCTCCTGGCGGTACGCGCTCGGCGGGATGATCCCCGACTGGCAGACGTTCAACGATCCCCTGCACTCCGTCCACCGGCCGGCGCAGATGGGGCCGGGCTGGTACGAGGTGCGCCACCGCACCGGCATGCCGATCGACGAGATGATCTGGCTCCAGGACCCTCCGGCCTCCTCCTATCCCGCCTGCGTGGCGGTCAAGGCCGCCGGGCTGCAGGGCGCGGCCGTCGAGGAGGCCTACCTGCGCCGGCTGCGCGAGGCCGTGATGCTCGAGCGGCGCAACGTCGCCCGCCGCGAGGTGCTGGTGGAGACATTCGAGGAGCTGACCGGCCGCGATCCTGTCCATCCGCTCGGTCCGCTCGGTCCGGTCAATCCGGCCACCGCCCGGTTCCGGCGCGACCTGGTGGGAGACGAGGCGCTGGAGGCCTTCCGGGCAGACCTCAAGGATGCCGGCTACCGCGAGATCGGCCGCTTCCCCACCTTCGTCCTGCGCGGAGCGGCGGGCCGGGCGGTGCTCGTCGTGGGCTACCGCCCCTACGCGGTGTTCCGCGAGGCCCTGGCCGCCGTGGCGCCGGACCTGGAGCCGTCGCGCGCGGCGGCCGATCCGGTCGCCTACGCCCTGCACTGGGAATCGATCACCGCCGCCGAGGTCGCCGAGGCCCTGGGGAGGCCCCCCGGCGAGGTCGCCGAGGTCGCCCGCGTCCTGGACGCGGCCGCGGCGGCCGGCGGGCTGGTCCTCGCGGGCCGGACCTACCGCCGTCCGGCGAGGGCCATGGCGGGCAGGGCGGTGGATCCCGCCGAGTCGTAGCACGCCGTGCTTCGCAGCGATCCGGCCGGAGAGTGTTGACGGCGCTTCCAGGTTGCTCTACTCTGCCCGCACTCGTTCGACAACAACAGGGGATGCCATGGCAGGAACCAAGAGCGTGTTCTTCGGCCCCAGCCCGAAGCAGCCGTATGACAACGGTGAAGCGCCCTGCTGCGCGATCAATTCCAAGAACCGGGTGGTGACGATTCACGAAGGCACGTTTCGCACCTCGCTCAACTGGCGGCTCGGCATGACCTTCGGCGCCAATCTCTCCTTCTTTCTCGCGCCCGACCAGCACGACTTCGATACGGGCTACGATCCGTCCGTGGCGCTCACCAACGACGACGTCGTGGTCGAGGTCCACGGCTCCAGGAGGAGCACCTCGGGCTACCTCTTCTACCATGTGGGCGAGATCAAGGACCACGAAATCTCGTTTCCCACGGGAGCCCTGCAGGTCGGCAAGGACCAGGGCTCCGATCCGTCGGTCGCGCTCGATCAGAAGAATCACGTCGTCGAGGTCCACGTCGGGACCAAGGGCCAGTTGCGCTATCGGGTCGGGCAGCTCCGCCCCGACCTGTTCAAGGTCGAATGGTGGGAGTCCGCGAGGGACCTGCCGCCCGCCGGCGGCGCCGTCGGCGACTACCCGTCCGTGGCGATGAACGGGCTCGGACAACTGGTGGTGGTCTACGCCAACGCGGAGACCCTCCACTATGTGCGCGGCCAGCTCTCCGGGGACGGCACGGACATCACCTGGAAAGAAGTGCGGCCTTACATTTTTCGCGCACCGACCAAGGGCAGCAACCCCTCGGTCGCGCTGACCGACGACGGCTACGTCTACGAGGTCCACCAGAGCTCGACAGGGCTCTACCAACGCATCGGCCATCTCGACCCGGGCGACGACAAGGCCATCACCTGGACAGCCTTTTTCGATCGGGAGCGGTTGGACCTGAGGCAGGAGCGGCTGGACGTCGAGTTCGATTCCGGGCAACTGGTGCAGATCGCGACCAACGGCAAGGCGGCCATCCAGGTTCACCAGACGGAATCGACGGCCAGCAAGGGGTTGTTCGCGAACGCCTCCCTGTCCTTCGATCACGCCAACTGGATGGGCGACAACCGCCAGCGGCTCCTGAGCCGCACGCTGCGGGACCTGGTCCTGCCCGGCTCGCACGATTCCGGCGCGTATCTGGACGACACGCTCCCGCAGCGGCGGGCGCAGACCCAGAGCCTCACGATCTATGGCCAGCTCGCCGCGGGCACGCGCTATTTCGACCTGCGCCCAAAATACACTGGCGATCCTGACCAGCCCTTCGACGCCACCAAGCTCTATACCTATCACGGCCCCATCAACGGCCCCCTGTTCACCACGGTGCTGAAGAGCGTCCACGACTTCATGACCGATCACAAAGAGCTGGTGATCCTGAAGATCTCCCATTACAACAACTTCAATCAGAAGGTCTTCGACGGGATGGCCGATCTGATCAGCGGCGGCGGCGGCGACCCCGGCGCCGCCCTGAAGCCGTGGCTGTTCACCGGCGACGTCGCGACGAAGCGTCTGGCCGAGCGCCCGATGACGGACTTCCTCCTCCCGGACAGGGGAACCGTGCTGGTGGTCGTCGACAGCGACGGACAGCACAACCCCGACAACCGGCCGGCCGATCGCGAATACCTGCCCAACCCCCGCCGGAGCGGCTTCTACCGGTATCGCGACTGGTACGCTACCGACCCGCAGGCCGGCGATCTGACGGTCTTCGATCTCTATAGCGATACGACCGATTTCTACTCCATGTCGGAGGGTCCCTGCAACGATCCCGACCGCCCGAGAGCGGTTCGGCGCGACGGCACGCCGCTGCCCCAGGGCCAGTTGCCGAAATTCAGAGAGTTCAACGGGGTCTGCCGCAATCAGTACGAGGACCAGGGGGTGAAGAAGGACTGGCCCTGTGACCTGTTCCTCTTGTCGTGGACGCTGACCCCGCGGCCGGGGGATCTTGGCGGCGCCCTGGCGTTGTCGCGCATTCCCAACCAGGAGCTCTGCAACTCACTGATCCCAGTGAAGGAGAACCCGAGCGGCCGGGTTATCAACGTGGTCTATACCGACGCCGTGCAGAACAGCCGCTCGGCGGACCTGGCGCTTCTCCGCAACCGCCTCTGAGGCCGGCCCGGGCCGCTTCAGGGGATCAGCAGCACCTTCCCGGCTTCGCCGGCTCTCCAGGAAGGCGTGCGCGGCGCTCCCTTCGGCGAGGGGGAACCGGGCGGCCACGTGGACCTTCAGGCGCCCCTCCCGCACCCGGCCGAACAGCTCCGCCGCCCGGCTTCGCCGGTCCTCCGGCGTGCGCAGAATGTTCCAGAGGTCGCCGCCGGTGAGGCTCTTCGAGGTGTCCATCAGCATCCGGGGATCGATCAGCGGCGGATTTCCCCCGGCCATGCCGTAGAAGACCACGTGCCCGCCGGTGCGCACGGCTTCGAAGCTGCGCGGCAGGGTGGGCCCCACCGAGTCATAAGCGACGTCCACCCCACCCTCAGCGAGCCCCCGCGCCGCCGCCACCCAGTCCGCGGAGTCGAGCGCCACCGCGTCCGCTCCCGCCTCCAGCACGGCGCGGGCCTTGGCCGGGCTCGAGGTCACCCCGAAGACGCGGGCGCCGAGCGCCCTGGCGATCTGCACCAGCAGCAGCCCCACCCCGCCGGCGGCGGCGTGGACGAGGACCGATTCGCCGGGCCGCACCGGATGGCTGTCGCGGGTCAGGTACTGCGCCGTCAGCCCCTGGAGCAGCAGGGCGGCGGCGGTCTCCGCGGCGACGTCGTCCGGCAGCGGGATCAGCTTGTCGAACGGGACGGAGACGAACTCGGCGTTGGCGAACGGGCTGTCCGCGAAGGCGACCCGGTCGCCGGGCTGGAAAGGGCCCTCTTCCAGGACCGATTCGACGATGCCCGCCCCTTCATAGCCGGCGATCCAGGGGGGCTCGCCGGCGAGATGGTAGTTGCCCCGCCGACGGTAGACGTCCGCGAAGTTCACTCCGATCGCCTGCATTCTGACAACGGCGTGACCCGGCCGGGGCGCCGGGTCCGGCACCTCGCGGAGCGTCAGGACCTCGGGGCCGCCGAAATGGTCGAAAGCGAGCGCTTTCACGATATGGAGTCAGGGCTTGGCCGGCCGGCGGCGGGCCTTGACCAGCACGGCGATCTCGTCGTTGCGGGGATTGACGAAGTCGAGACGGACGCGGCCGTCGGGGCTCTCGGAGACCATGGCGGGGATCGAGCTCGCGGTCAGCGACCAGCCGGCCGGCAGGACCACCGCGTCGCGCGGGCGGCCGAAGGTGCGGTCGAACACCAGCTCGTCCCCCTCCAGCCGGTAGCTCTTGGGGTCGGTGTAGGTCTCCGTGATGCGCAGGCGGACCGAGCCGCCCGGCGGCACCGGCGGGAAGCGGATGACCACCACGTCGGCATCGGCCGGCACCTCCTCCGCCGTCTCCCCCACGTGAAGCCCCGCCTTGCGCAGCTCCGCCCCCGTCCGGGTCTCCACCGGAAGGGTCTCGCCGGTGTCGAGCCCGCGCGCCGACGGCCTGGAGGCCGCGCTCCCCTTGCGCACGACGTTGAGGTAGCGGTCGACGCCGGGGCGCGACTCCGTGTAGTCGTGGTAGAGGTCGAAGGCGTGGGTCTCCGGCGGCTGCAGGAAGTAGACGATGGTGCGGTCCTGGTGCGCCCGCTCGGACAGGCGATCCTCCTCGCCGCTTCCCAAGGAGGCCGAGGTGGCCAGTGGAACCGACTTGGCCGCCGCCACCTTGCGGGCCTCGATCGTCACCGGCAGCGCCTCCGGGCCGGTGTGCATCAGGCTCACCCGCGAGCGGCCGTCCGGCTGGCCGAGGATCTGCGCCGGCACGTTGCAGGCGGTCACCTCGTACCCCGCGGGCATCACGATCGCGTTGCGGCGGATGCCGAGCGTGCGGGTGAAGACGATCCGGTCGGCGCCCTTCCGCAGGTAGCTCTTCGGGTCCTTGTAGGTCTTCTCGATCAGCAGCCGGATACCGCCGCCGTCCTTGGGAACCGGACGCGGCAGGTGGATGCGGATGTAGTCCGTGTCCAGCTCGGCCTCCGGGTAGCCGCTGCGCCGGGCCTCCGCGCCGCTCACCTGTTCGAACTGGAGCGGCTTGGAGGTCGCCCGGTCGCGGATCGATTCACCGCTCGCCGCGCTCCCCTTGCGGATCGGATTGAAAAACACCGTCGCGCCCGGATCGATCGCGGTGACCTCATAGAGGATGTGGAACGAGGCCGACTCGGGAGCGAGCAGCTCGTAGAGGGAGTACTCGTCGGTTTCGGTCGGCCGTTCCGGGGCGCCCTGGGGCAGGGCAAGGAGCGGCAGGGCAAGAAGCGGCAGGATCAGGGCCAGAAACAAAGTTCGCACGCTGAGAAGTATACCCCCGCCCTCTCGCTACGACGGCGTGAACAGCTCCAGCCGCGCCGAGTAGACCACCGACTCCCCCGGAGCGAGCATCGCCATCCCGGTCTCCGCGTCCGGTCCCCACTCCGCGCCGAACGGATCGGCCCGGTTGAATTGCGGCTCGACGACGATGAACCCCTTCTCCGGCGGGGCGTAGACCTGAATCGCGCGCACCGGCGGCGAGGTCGCCGTCACCCGGAGGCCATAGGACGCCGCGGGATCGATCACCTCCGCCACGACTTCCCTCATCGCCGTCTCGAGGTCCACGAAGCAGTCGTCCAGATAGAGATCGCCGGCCGGCCGGCCGCCGGGCCTCGAGAAATCGTAGGGCGTGCCGGTCACCGGCACCACCTCGCCGGTGGGCAGCACCTCGTCATAGTCGTTGACCAGGGTCCGGCTGCGGGCGGGAACGTGAAGCCGCGCCTGCCGCCGCCGGCCGCTCGGCAGGGCGAAGTAGGGATGCCAGCCGATCCCCATCGGCAGGGTCTCGTTTCCCACATTCTTCGCCGTGATTGTGAGGGTGAACGAATCGCCATGGAGGATGTTCTCGAAGGTGAGCTCAGTCGAAGAGGGCCAGCCCCGGCCGAAGTCGCCGGCCTGGAGGGTTCCGCGCAGGACGTCCTGCTCCGCCGTGGTCTCGCGCTCCAGATTTCCGACCTGAGCGTTGAGGATCAGCCCGTGCATGGCGTACCGTTCCGCCCCGGGCCGCCGCCCTCCCGCGTTCGCCGGCAGCGTGACCTCCCGGCCGGGGATGCGGGCGGTGATCGTCTTCCCATCCGCAGACAGCGTGCCGCGGATGCGGTTGGCGTAGGGGATCAGGATGGCCCCGCCGATCAGGTAGGAGGCGTTGCCCGGAAAGCCCGCCGAATTCTGGTCGAAGAACTCCTGGGCCTTTTCGAGCGGAGGCGCCGCGAGCAGGCCCACCTCCCCCAGCCCCGGGAGCCAGGCGCGGACCTGCAGGGTCATCATCCCGCGGCCCGGCAGGATCTCGGCGCTGGTGAAGGCGGGCTCTCCGCTCGAAGGAACCTGGAGGGTGACCACCGGCGCGCCGCCGATGTGAAGGGGTTCGTGCTCAGACATCTGGCGAAGTATAGCCGCCGTCGCGGAAGAGCCCCGTTCATCCGCGCTCTCCGCGGATGAAACCTGGATTCAGTTTTCAAAGAACGGCGCTGCGGCCCTCGTTCCCCATCCTTCGCGCCACGTTCCCCGTCTTCACCGGCCCGTCCCTCGCGGGGAACCGGCTTCGGCCGCCGGGGAAAAAGGGCCGAGCGCCACGCTCTGAGCCTTTCCCCAGGCGTTGCCCTCCACGAAGGCCGGGGATGAGCCCATTCCCCGGAGGGAATGCGCTCCGCGAGACGGGGAACCGAAGATTCCTACCTCGCTCTTCCATGCGCATTCATCTCGAAGCGTCATTCCCCCAGGGGAATGCCTCTCCATACTCAGGGAATGGGCCGTTCCCCTTGTCTTCTTCCTTCTTCAGCCTGGGGAAAGGATCTCCACTCCCGCGGGACGCCTCCAAAGGGGCTTGACGACCGCTTCGGCGGACTCTATTCTATGCACATCCTTCAAGTTTGTCGAGTCCTGAATGGACTCCGGACGGGAGGACGGGCTCTTTGACAATCGATGCACCTGGCCAGGGGAGACGGAAGCGGGGGCCGGCTCTCCTGGCCCTTTCTTTCCTTGACGCCCGCGGGCAAGGCGGAGACGTTTCAACAGCGTCACCGTTCCGCCACCCGGCTCTTCCACCCTCCCACCTATGCTGCCCGCCATGGTCAAGCCATCCAGGTTCGGAACCACACTCCGCATGGATCATCCCTATCGAGAAGGAGGAGCTGAATGCGTTGGAATCAGCGGCCGGTATTTCTGCGCCCGCATCGCCCTGTCGCCACCCTCACCGCCGTCGTGAGCCTGCTGGCGGCGGCCGGGAGCCCGGCCCCCGTCCAGGCCACGCCCGCACCCACCACTCCCATCCAGCACGTGGTCGTCATCTTCCAGGAAAACGTCTCTTTCGATCACTATTTCGCGACCTATCCCGTGGCCGCCAACGCCGCCGGCGAGCCGGCCTGGAGCGCGTCGGCCGCGACTCCCAGCGTCAACGGCCTCACCGGGCCGCTGCTCAACCACAACCCCAACGCCCAGCAGCCCTTCCGCCTCAGCCGCGCGCAGAGCTATACCTGCGACCAGGACCACGACTACACCCCCGAGCAGCAGGCTTTCAACGGCGGCGCGATGGACCGGTTCGTCGAGACGCTCGGCGTCGGCGGCTCGGGCTGCCCGGACTACGGGCACGGGGCCGGCCTGACTATGGGCTACTACGACGGCAACACCGTGACCGCGCTGTGGAACTATGCCCAGCGCTACGCGATGAGCGACAACTCCTTCGGCACCACCTTCGGGCCCTCGACGCCCGGAGTGATCAACCTGGTCTCGGGGCAGACCGGACGGGTCGACCTCGCGCACACGGTGGGCACGGTTACCGAGGAGGCGGTCATCGACGGCGCCGTGATCGGCGATCCCGATCCCTACTACGACGACTGCGGCAGCCCGACGCAGATCGCCATGAGCGGCCCCAACATCGGCGACCGCCTGAACGCCGCGGGCCTGACCTGGGGCTGGTTCCAGGGCGGCTTCGCCCCCAGTTCCCGGGACGCGGGCGGCAAGGCGACCTGCGCCGCGGCGACCCCGCGCCTCGACGGCACCTCGGTGAAGGACTACAGCGCCCATCACCAGCCGTTCCAGTACTACAAGTCGACCTCCAACCCCCATCACCTGCCCCCCACCTCGGCGGCGATGGTCGGGCACACCGACGCGGCGAACCACCAGTACGACCTGGCGGACTTCTGGAGCGCGGCCGGCGCGGGCAACCTCCCGGCGGTGAGCTTCCTCAAAGCCAAGAAGGGCCAGGACGGGCACGCCGGCTACTCCTCGCCGCTGGACGAGCAGGTCTTCCTCGTCAACACGCTGAACGCCCTGCAGAAGCTGCCGCAGTGGAGCAGCACCGCGGTGATCATCGCCTACGACGATTCGGACGGCTGGTACGACCATGCGATGGGTCCGCTGGTCAATCCGTCCTCCTCCGCCGCCGATGCCCTGAACGGTCCCGGAGTCTGCGGCGACGGCTCCAAGGCCCTGCGCCACCTCCAGGGGCGCTGCGGCTACGGTCCGCGCCTGCCCCTGCTGGTCGTCTCGCCCTGGGCGAAGACCAACTTCGTCGACCACAGCGTGACCGATCAGACCTCCATCCTGCGCTTCATCGAGGACAACTGGAGCCTCGGGCGGATCGGCGCCGGCTCCTTCGACCTCCTGGCCGGCCCGCTGAACAACCTCTTCGATTTCGCCCGCAAGCAGCCTCGCCACATCGCCCCCTACCTGCTCGACGCCGCGACCGGCGAGCCGGTCAAGCCGTAATCCGGATTGGAATCAAGGATTGGAATCAAAAAGAAGGGCTTCCGCCGGGAGCCCTTCTCCGTTCCCCTTCTCCGTTTGGAAGGCCGGCCATCTGCCGTTGGGCACCTTCGACCGCGATCTCGGCAAGCTCGCGGGCACGCAAAGGCTCTGACCTATCGCTTTTCGAACACGTGCGGCACGAACCGGCCGGTGTTGCCGGTCACCAGCCCGCCTTCGCGAATTCCCATCCCGGCCGGCGCGCCGTCGACGATCCAGCTGCCCAGAATCGGATAATTGCCGTCGAAATCCGGCAGATCGTAGAGGCCCTGGTAGACGTAGCCTTCGTGGCCGTAGTCGCCGCCGGTCTCGATGAGCGTGCGGCCGTTCCTGACCACGGTGATGTTGGCGCCCTCTCTGGCCAGGAGCGGCTTGCGGACGTAGTCCCGGCTCTTCGGCTCGAAAAAGGTTGGCAGGAGATTGGGGTGCCCCGGCTGCATCTCCCAGAGGACCGCCAGCAGCGCCTTGTTGCTCCACAGCATCTTCCAGATCGGCTCGATCCAGAGCATCGAATCGTAGCTCTCGGCGATGCGCGGACCGAACTCCTCGTTGACCAGCCACTCCCATGGATAGAGGTGGAACAGCACGTCGATCGGCCGGTTCTCGAGGTCCACGAAACGCCGCAGGCTGGAATCCCAGCCGACGTCTTCGATCAGGATGGGAACGCTGTCGACGCCGGCCTGCTGGGCGGTGTCCCGCAGGTAGGTGACGGTCAGCGTGTCCTCGCCGGGATCGTCGTCGACGTGAGTAAAGTGGACGCGGCCGGCGCGCAGGTGCGGGGCGATGTCCCGCCACTTGGCGACCAGGCTCTCGTGCAGGCTGTTGAACTGATCGTGGCGGGGCAGCACCGCCTGCTTCCACTCCCACTGCACCACCGCCGCCTCGAAGAGCGCGGTCGGGGTATCGCAGTTGTACTCGAAGAGCTTGGGCGGGCTGGCGCCGTCGTAGCCGAGATCGAAACGGCCATGGAAGAGGGCGGGCGGCTCCTCGTTCCAGGCGCGCTGGATGAACGGCACGGCCCAGGCGGGGATGCCGAACCGCGCGAAGAGGTTGCGGTCGATGATGTACTGCCCGGCGTCCATGCAGAGCCCCTGGAGCTCGGCGGTGGCCGCCTCGATCTCGTCGATCTGATCGGCGGTGAAGAGATAGTAGGCGCTCTCGTTCCAGTAGGGCCGGCCGTCGGCGGTGTGCCAGAGCAGCCCGGCGCGCTCCACCTGCTCCTGCCAGTCGGGACGGGGCTCGATCGGAATCCGCTTCATGTCAATCTCCCGGTATCAGCCTGGATCTTCCTGGATCCGCCTGGATCAGCTGCCCGCGTGGCCGGAGGCGTGGGCCGAGCTGCCGAAGCCGCCGCGGCTGACGCTGCTGAAACCGCTCGCAGGGGAAGCTCGAACCGGAAGAGGAGGAGCCGCCCCGAACGGTGGCGCCGAAGGGCGGCATGGCGCCGCCGCCGGTCACGTAGTACCAGTGATGGAAGGAGCTTCCGGTAGCGGTTGTCCCGGCATTGATCGTCGGGCAGCCGGCGGCCCTGCTGATCGACGCAGACCCGGGTCGAGGACCGGGAGCCGTCGCAGCCGAACGCGAGCAGGGCGGCGGAGACCGCCGGCACCAGCACGAGCTTGAACCGGTTCCGGGGTTTCCGGGGTCCGCGGTCGGTCATAGATTCTCCATACGAAAAACCGGCGCGCGGGTTTGCTCTCCGGAGCCTGGCGTCGGTCAGGCTATTTTACCGGACTCGGGCTCTGCTACTCTTCGCTCCCAGTGGACTCCCTGCCTCCGCGACACGGATGAACCTGCTCGACTCCCGACGCCTGACCGGCCCGAACCTGCTCCTCGACCGCCCGGGAGCGGTGATCGAGGTCTCCCTGTCTCCAGAGGAGGCTCCCCGGGCGGTGATGGCCTGGACGGCCCAGGTCCGGCGGATGCTCGACGCGGTCGGCTGGGGGGACGAGGAGATCGCGGTCCGGCTCTTCCCCGGCGGGGCGAGCCTGGCGATCTCGGCCCCCATCGACGGTCTCTATGCCGCGACGGACCTCGCCGACTGGGCCTGGTTCGCGGCCGAGGACGTGATGGCCGGCCGCCGGGAGCCCGACGTCTCCAAGGCCAAGGAGCTGATCCGGGCGGAGATCGCGCGGGAGGCGAACCCGGCCCTGGTGGCCCTGCGGGACGCCGCCGCGGACCGCGGCGTCGCCTTTCTCGCCGACGATCGCCTGGCCTCGGTGGGGCTCGGGGCGGGCTCGCGCTGCTGGCCGGTGGAGGCCCTTCCCCGCCCCGAGGAGATCGACTGGAGCGGGATCCACGACGTCCCCGTGCTGCTGGTGACCGGGACCAACGGCAAGACCACCACCGTCCGGCTGCTGGCGGCCATGGTGGACGCCGCGGAGCGGATGGCCGGGGTGACGTCCACCGACCGCATCGAGGTCGGCGGCGAGGTGATCGAGCCCGGGGACTTCTCCGGCCCCGGCGGCGCCCGCACCCTGCTGCGCGACCGGCGGGTGGAGGTGGCGATCCTGGAGACCGCCCGCGGCGGCCTGCTGCGGCGGGGGCTGGCGGTGAGCCGGGTGGACGCCGCCCTGGTCACCAACATCGCCGCCGATCATCTGGGCGAGTTCGGGGTCCACGACCTGCCGTCGCTGGCCGCGGCCAAGCTGATCGTCGCCAAGGCGGTCGGACCGCGGGGCCGGGTCGTGCTCAACGCGGACGATCCCGAGCTGGTCGCCGCGGCCGGCCGGCTCCAGGCGCCCATCGTCTGGTTCAGCCTCGACGCCGGAAACCCGCGGGTGCGGCAGGCCCTGGCGGCGGGAGGCGAGGCGGTCTATCTGGAGGAGGGGTTCCTGGTCCTGGCCCGGGGAGGCGAACAGATCCAGGTGATCCGGTCCGAGGAGGCGCCGGTCACCTTCGGCGGCGTGGCGCGGCACAACGTCGCCAACGCGCTGGCGGCGATCGCCCTGGCGGCGGCGATCGGCATCCCGACCGAGGACATGGCCAAAGGGCTGCGGCGGATCGGCAACAATCCGCGGGACAACCCCGGACGCACCAACCTCTTCGAGCGGGATGGCGTCCGCATCCTGCTCGACTACGCCCACAATCCCCACGGCCTCGCGGCGCTGCTCGAGGTCGCCCGCTCCCTCCCCGCGGAGCGCCGGCTGCTGGTGCTCGGCCAGGCCGGCGACCGCGATGACGAGGCCCTGCGCGACTTCGCCCGCGCCGCCCTCCCCTTCGAGGCGGACCGCATCGTCCTCAAGGAGCTCTCCGAGATGCTGCGCGGCCGGCCGGAGGGGGAAGTGCCGGCGATCCTGGAGGGCGAGCTGCTCCGCCTGGGGGTCGCTCCGGAGCGCCTCGAGCGCGCCCCCTCGGAGCTGGAGGCGGTCGAGCAGGCGCTGGCTTGGGCCCTGCCCGGGGACCTGCTGATCCTGCTGGTCCACAGCCAGCGCGACGCGGTGCTGGAGGTGATCCGGGGCTGGATGGAGCCAGCCGGGTAGGCCTTACCCCCTCCCCACCCCGACCAGCTCACCCTGCGGAACGCCGGCGGGCTTCGCCGCGTTCGGCTGGGGTTTGAAGTGGACGATCTGCTCCCAGATGCGGTCGAGCTTATCGCCGAAGATCACCACCAGATCTCCCGCGCAGGCCGTCTCCAGGGCCTTGGTGACGGCCTCCTCCTCGCGGAAAACCTGCGGGACGATCCGCTCGGCGGGGAAGCCGGCCCCGGTCAGGCCCCGCCGCAGCACGGCGGCTACCTCCCCCGGCTGGCGGTTCCTCAGGTCGTCGTCCTCGCGCAGCAGGATGAGGTCGAAGGCCGGCGCGGCGGCGCTGGCGAGGGCGGCGATATCCTCGTCGCGGCGGTCGCCGGGCGCGGCGATCACCCCGATCCGCCGGCCGTGTACGGCGAGCTCGCGCACCGTCCGCGCCACCGCTTCCATGCCGTGGGCGTTGTGGGCGTAGTCGAGGAGGACCCGGAACGGGTGCTCGTTGTAGAAGTTGAGCCGCCCCGGCGCCTGGAAGAAGTCGTTCGAGAAGGTGCGCAGCCCCTGGCGGATGTTGTCCACCCCGACCCCCATGCCGTGGACGATCGCGGCGGCGAACATGGCGTTCTGGATGTTGTGGAGCGCCCGCCCCTCGATGGTCGCCGGGATCTGCCGCGCCCAGAGCAGGGGGATCTGCCGCTCGCCCTGGTAGAGCGCGATCATCCGGCCGTTCAGGCCCTCCTCCAGCACCACCGCCTTGCCCTTGGCGCGGACGTGCTCGCGCACCCGCTCATTCTTGTGATCCATGGTGACCCAGATCGGCTCGGCCGGGCTCGCCGCGGCCATCGCCGCCACCCGCTCGTCGTCGGCGTTGAGGACGACGTAGTCCTGCGCCACCTCGGCGATGATCTGCTTGACCTTGGCGAGGTCGTCCACGCTCTCGATGCCGCCGAGACCCAGGTGGTCGGCGGCGACGTTGAGCACCGCGCCGACGTTGCACGTGCGCCAGCCGAGGCCGGAGCGAACGATGCCGCCGCGGGCGCTTTCGAGCACCGCGGCGTCGATCGTGGGGTCGCGGAGCACCAGCTGGCTCGACCAGGGGCCGGTCATGTCGCCGCGGACGGTGCGCACACCGTCGATGTAGACGCCGTCGGTCGTCGCCATCCCCACTTTGTGGCCGGAGAGCTTGAGGATGTGCCCCACCATGCGGGTGGTGGTCGTCTTGCCGTTGGTGCCGGTGATCGCCGCGATGGGGATGCGGAAGCGGGTGCCGCGCGGAAAGAGCATGTCGATCACCGGCCCGGCCACGTCCCGCGGCTTGCCCTCGGTGGGCGCCAGGTGCATGCGGAAGCCGGGCGCCGCGTTGATCTCGACGATGGCGCCGCCCACCTCCCGGTGGCTGCGGGTGATGTCGGGGCAGATGAAATCAACGCCGCCGACGTCGAGCCCGATCGCCGCCACCGCCCGCTCGGCCATCAGCCGGTTGTCCTCGTGGATCACGTCCGTCAGGTCGATCGCGGTGCCGCCGGTCGACAGGTTGCCCGTCGAGCGGAGGTAGACCACCTGCCCCGCGGCCGGCACGGAGTCGAGCGTCAGGCCGGCGAGCGCGAGCAGGCGCAGCGCCTGATCGTCGACGGCCAGGCGGGTGAGCACCTTCTCGTGGCCGATGCCGCGCCGGGGATCGGCGTTGACGAGGTCGATCAGCTCGGCGACCGTGTGCCCGCCGTCCCCCACCACGTGCCCCGGGACCCGCCGGGCCACCGCCACCACCTTGCCGTCGATCACCAGGATGCGGTGGTCCTGGCCCGGCTGGCAGGCCTCGACGAGCACCCGCGTGGAGAGCTCGCGCGCCTTCTCGTAGGCCGCCAGGACGTCCTCCGCGGTCTTGAGGTTGATCGACACGGCGGTGCCGTGGTTGCCGTCGAGCGGCTTGACCACCACCGGGAAGCCCAGCCGCTCCGCCTCCTCCACCGCCTCGGCGGCGTCGTAGACGATCGCCTGCCGGGATACGGGAAGGCCGAGCTGCTCGAGGATCTGGTGGGTCAGCCGCTTGTCGGAGGCGATCTCGGTGGCGATCTGGCGGGTCTCGCTGGTGATGGTCGCCTGGATACGCTTCTGATACTTGCCGTAGCCGAGCTGCACCAGCGAGCCCTCGTTCAGGCGGATCCACGGGATGTCGCGCTCCTCGGCGGCCTTCACCAGGGCCGCGGTCGAGGGACCCAGGGCCCGGCGCTGCGCCAGATGGACCAGCTTCTCGAACTCGGAGCGAAAATCGAACGGCGAGGGATCGTAATCCTCGCGCTCGGGAGGGAGCAGGTGGCGGACGATGCTCAGCGCCAGGTCCCCCGCCGCCAGCCCGACTTCCTCTTCAATGTAGCTGTAGACGACGTGATACTGCCCCTTGGGCAGCCCTTCGCCCCGGGTCTTGCCGAAGCTGACGGGCGTGCCCGCCAGGCACTGGAGCTCGATGGCGATGTGCTCCAGGACGTGACCGAGCCAGGTCCCCTCCTCCTCCCTCATCCGGCGCACGAAGCCGCCGTCCTCCCCATAGGAGCAGCCGTGCTGCCAGAGGGTGGGGATCATCTCGAGCAGCCGGTCGGTGAAGCCGGGGAGCTCGACCGTCGGGAAGCCCTCCAGCTCGCCGAGGTCCAGACGCAGCCGGATCATCGGCCAGAGGGCGTAGAGGTTGGGACCGCGATAGACCCGAGTCTCCAGGATTTTCATGGTCGCGAGGTCTCCGTATAGATCAGGTTTCCTGGATAAATCGATGCCATTTTTAGAGCAGAAATTAGAGCAAAGGGTGTGCCATAAGACCGGGATTAACTCCCGGGCGTTCTATTCCCCGCCATCCTCCCCGCCATCCTCGGACGCCACGGAGATCTCTTCCGCTTCCGTCATCACGGCTTCGGTCATTACCGGCGGGCGCTCGGGCGAGCGCCGGTCCATGGGCTCGAGGTGGATCATCGGCGGCGGGGTGATCCCCTGGCGGCGCTTCAGGTCGTAGCGGCAGCCGGTGGTCAGGAAGTCGAGCTTCAATCCCATCATCGCCACCGGCTGGCCGCGGTGGACGGCGTGGCTGTCGGTGAAGCGCATCGCGGAGGCGTCGACCACCATCACCGCGCCGGCGCCGAGGACGGACAGCTCACCGTTGCCGCTGAGGATGGCCGCCGTGTCCTCGTCGATGCCCACGCCGAGGGGTTCCGGATTGTAAGAAAGTGCTGTCAGCAGCCGCCCCAACCGGTCGCGGCGGCGGAAATGCTGATCGATGATCACGTCCGGGGCGAGCCCCAGCCCCTTGGCGAGGTGGACGAGCCGGCGGCGGGGCGTCGCGCCGCTCTCCCCCAGGGCGATCATGTGCTCGGAGAGCAGGGCCGCGCCCGCGCTGGTGCCGGCCACCACCATGCCGGCGGCGTGGCGGGCGCGGATGGTCCGGGCGATGTCGGTGCCGCCGAGCACGGAGGAGAGCTTGAGCTGGCTGCCGCCGGTGATGAACAGGCCGGTCGCGTACTCCAGCAGGTCGTGCGCCTCCGGGCCCGCCTCCATGGCGTCCTCGCGGGTGTCGATCTTGAGCACCTCGACGCTCTCGGCGCGCAGGGCGAGGAAGAGGTCGGCGTAGCGCTCGCCGGCGTCCGGCGCCTCGGAGGCGGTGGCAAGCACCACGACGCTCGCGTCCGGTCCCCCGGCCGCCTCCAGGAAATAGCGCAGGATGATCCGCTCGCGGGTCTTGTCCTCGGCGCCGCCGATGGCGATCAGCAGCCCGGGATGGGTGACGTGGGGAATCGTGAGGACGTCCATGATCCCTTTCCTTGGCAAAGAAAATGCCAGATCACGGTCCAGAGCAGCAGGCACGATTTCTGCTATCTGTGATGATTTGAGGGAATTCGCACAGCGCTCTGTGCCACTTTCTATGCTGGAGGGAAGAATCATGGAACCGATCGAGACGACCGAGCAGACGCTCTCCTGGACCGATATCGAGGGGTTGTTGCGGGTGGAGACCGGCCGCGAGGCCCAGGGGGTCGTCCGCCGGCTGCTGTCGCGGGCGGCGCGCAATCAGCGGGAGGGCGCCGCTCCCGCCGAGCTCGCCTGGCCGTCCGAAGCACCCGATGTCCCCGACGCCTACGAAGAGCCGATCCGCAGGGCGGTCGAGACCACCCGGCGGGTGCGGGAGCAGCGGATGCAGGAGCGGCGCAACGCCGGCCGGCTGTGGGATCTTTTGGAGAGCCATCCGCCGGCGCGCCGGCGGATGCTGGTCCGCAACGACCGCCGGTTCCATACCTGGGGTCTCTACGACTGCCTGGTCGAGAGGTACCACGTGTTCCTGGAGCGAGAGCTCGCCGCGGCGACCGAATCGGCGGAGCTCGCCCTGATCGTGGCGCAGAACCTCCCGTCCGCGATCTATGGCGAGGAGCGGGTCCGCGACTTCGAAGGGGGGGCGCTGATCCTGCTGGGGCAGGCCCGCCGCGTCGGCGCCGATTTCGAGGCGGCGCGGACGGCGCTCGAGCAGGCGGAGGCGGTGCTCAAGATGGGGACGGGGGACCTGCTGGAGAGGGCCGGCCTGGAGAGCGCGCGGGCCGCGCTGCTGCGCGACCTCGGCCGGCCGGAGGAGGCCGAGCTCGCCGGACGGCGGGCGATGCGGCTGGCCCATCGCGTGGGCGGACCGCGCGACCGGACGGTGCCGCGGAGCCTGGACGACACCCACCCGGATCTCCGGCACGGCGGGCGGTTCCCGATCCCGGCGTTCCGGCCGCGGCAGCATTAGCGGCATTAGCGGCATCAGATGTAGGGCGGCCACATGGGGCCGCCCTACATCTCCCCTTCCCCCCGCGGCCGCAGCGCGTATCCCAGCCCGCTGATCGTCACCAGGTAACCGGGCGCGGCGGCGTCGGCTTCGATCTTCTGGCGCAGACGGTGGACGAGCTGCTTCAGGAGCTGGCGGTCGCCCGAGCCGCGCGAGCCCCAGACGTGGGCGAGCAGCCGCTCGGCAGGCAGGGTGTGGCCGGCGTTGGCGAGCAGGATCTGCAGGAGGCGCAGCTCCAGGCGGGTCAGCCGCACCGGCTCGCCGCCGCGCACCGCGACCGACTGCAGCTCGAGGTCGAGGCTGAAGTCTCCCACCGCCAGCGGCATCGGCTTCTCTTCGCCGGCCCGCCGCAGCAGCGCCCGCACGCGGGCGAGCAGGGTGCGCGGGCTGAAGGGCTTGGTGAGGTAGTCGTCGGCCCCGAGGTCGAGCGCCTGCACCTGGTCCTCCTCGGCGTTCCTCACGGTGAGCATCATGATTGGCACCTGAAAAGCGGACACCCGGGAGGCGGCGCGGATACGCCGGCAGACCTCCAGCCCCGAGAGGCGCGGCAGGTTGACGTCCAGGATCACCAGGGCCGGCGACTCGCGATCGAAGGCTTCGAGCGCGGCCACGCCGTCCGCCGCTTCGATCACCAGGTAGCCGGCCTGCCGCAGGGCATAGCCGATCAGGCCCGAGAGCTCCAGATCGTCGTCCACCACCAGGATCTTCAAGCGGCTTCCTCCTCGGTCCGTTCCAGCGGCAGAACGACCCGCATGCGCGTCCCCCGGCCGCCGTTCCCCGGCCCCGCCTCGATGCCCCCGCCGTGCCGTTCGACGATCGAGCGGACGATCCAGAGCCCCAGCCCCATGCCGCCCGTCTCCGGCTCCCCTCCTTCGGTCGGTTCGCCATCGCCGGCAACCCGGACGAAGCGGTCGAACAGCGCTCCGCCGCCGGCCCCGCCACCCGGCAGCCCGGGCCCCTCGTCCTCCACCCAGAGGGCGATCCGGCCCCCCTCCACCACGCCGCCCACGCGCACCACGGATTGGGGCGGCGCGAACTTGTTGGCGTTGGCGAGCAGGTTGACGAACACCTGGGTCAGACGCGGGGCGTCGCCGCGGACTGGCGGCAGCGGATAGGGCAGCTCGACCTCTACCGTCTGCCCGCGCTGGGCGAGGAGCGGCGCGGTCATCTCCACCGCCTCCTCCACCACCTCGTCCAGGGCCACCGGCCGGGTGCGGATCGAATCCTGCCCGGACTCGATCCGCACGCTCTCCAGCAGGTTGTCGATGAGCTGGGTCAGCCGCAGGCTCCCTCGCTCCAGAGAGAGGACGAGGCCGTGCGCCTGTGGATCGAGGCCCCGCGGATCCTGGAGCAGGCGCTCGCGCAGCAGCTCGATCGAGGCGAGTTGGGCGGAGAGCGGGGTGCGGAACTCGTGGGAGATGTTGGCGAGCACGGCGTCGCGCTGACGCCGGGCGGCCTCGACGTCCGTCTCGTCGCGCAGCACCTGGAACTGCTGGTCCTCGGTGGGCGGAGCGCTGGTGATCACCACCACCCGGCGGGTGCCGTCCGGCCGCAACAGGTGCTCGGCGGCGGTGGCACCGCCGCGAAAGCGGGCGTGGACGATCGGGCAGCTCTCGTCGCAGGGCCGCGAGCCGTCTTTCCCCCGCGGGTTGAGCACGTCGCCGCAGAAGCGGCCGATCGCCGCCTCCGGCTGGACGCCGAGCAGCGCCGCTGCCTGCGGGTTGAGGTACTGGATGCGGCGGTCGCGGTCGACGCTGAACACCCCCTCGACGATGCCGGTGAGGATCGCCTCCCCCTCGGCCTGCCGGCGGCGCAGCTCGGAGGTGAGCTGGAGCAGGCGGCGGCGCATCTCCTCCATGGTGGCGGCCAGGGAGCCGAGCTCGGCGCCCGGGGCCCGCGGCGTCGGGGTCGAAAGGTCGCCGCGGCCGATCCGCGCCGCCGAGGCGGTGAGCGCCTGGACGGGGCGGGTCAGCCGCCGGCTGATCAGCAGCCCGGAAACGGTCGCCAGAGCCGCCACCAGCAGCGAGAGGAGGAGCAGCTCGCGCGACAGCCGCGCCAGGGAAGAGGCCACCGCGCCGCGCGGCAGGGAGGTCTCGACCAGCGCCGCGGTCCCGCCGGAGGGGGCGCGCAGCGGGCGGACCGAGACGTAGAGCCCGGCGCTCTTCAGCTTCCCGGAGCCCGGCCTGCCCGTCGCCTGGACCTCGGCCCGTAGCCGCAGGAGCGGATTCCCGGCGTCCGCGAGCGCTCTCTCGGGATCGAGAATCCTGACGGGGAGGCCAACCTGGCCCGCGATCTGGCGGGCGAAGCCGGGGTCGAGCGCCAGAGCGGCCGCGGCGCTGGCGTCCGGAGTGCTGGCGAGCGGCAGGGACGATCCGAGCAGGAGGAGGCCACCCGGCAGCCGCGCGATGCCCGGGCCTTCGGCGCCGTGCAGCACCTCGCCCCAGGGAATCGGGGCGCCCCCGGAAGCCACCAGCTTTCCCTTGGAGAAGATGGCGACGCCAGAGAGCGAGCTGGTCTGCCGGAAGCGGTCGAGGAAGGCGGCGAGGCCGGCGGCGTCCCCGCCTTCCACCAGGCGCTTGACCGTGGGACGCTCCGCCAGCAGGTGGACCGACGTCCGCACATCGCGGGCCGAGCGCTCGACCGCCTCCTGGGCCGCGGCCCCCGCGAGGTTGACCCGCGCCAGCCCCTGCTCGTCCGCGAATCGTTCGATCAGCCCCAGCGCCGACACGGCGACCCCGATCACCGCCAGCAGGACGAGCCCGGCGTTGAGACCGATCAGGAGGGTGCCGAAGGAGAGGCGTCGCATGGGATTGGAAAGGTTAGCATTCCTCCCCTACCCCCCCGTCCGCCACTCGATCACGCTCTTGATCGCGAGCGTCACCAGGGCGAGCAGGGCGAGGAGCGACGCCACGGCGAAGGCGGCGGAGAACTGGTACTCGTTGTAGAGGATCTCGACGTGCAGGGGCATGGTGTTGGTCAGCCCCCGCACGTGGCCGGAGACGACCGAGACGGCGCCGAACTCCCCCATCGCCCGGGCGTTGCAGAGCACCACGCCGTAGAGCAGCCCCCAGCGGATCTTCGGCAGGCTCACCCGGAAGAAGGTCTGGAGACCGGAGGCCCCGAGCGTCAGCGCCGCCTCCTCCTCGTCGTTGCCCTGCGACTGCATCAGCGGGATCAGCTCGCGCGCCACCATCGGCGAGGTCACGAACATCGTCGCCAGCACGATGCCCGGCACGGCGAAGATGATCTTGATGTCGTGCGCCGCGAGCCACGGCCCGAAGAAGCCATGGGCGCCGAAGAGCAGCACGTAGATCATCCCCGAGATCACCGGCGAGACGCTGAACGGCAGGTCGATGAAAGTGATCAGCAGGTTCTTGCCCGGGAAGCGGAACTTGGAGATCGACCACGCCGCGGCGAGGCCGAAGAGGAGGTTGACCGGCACGGCGATCGCCGCCGCGGTCAGCGTCAGGCGCACGGCGGCGAGCGCCACCGGATCCCGGATCGCCGCGAAGTAGGCCCCGAAGCCGTCCGCCAGCGCCTTGGCGAAGACCAGCGCCAGCGGAATGAAGAGGAAGAAGCCGAGGAACGTGAGCGCGATCCCCAGGAGAAGCCAGCGGACGAGCCGGGGCTCGGAGACGGCGGAGGCCCCCCGCCGCTCCGCCGGGCGCTCTTTCCGTTGAAACGCCGCGACCGCGCCGGCCATCTAGGAATCCTCCTCGGCGGAGCGCAGCCGCCGGCCGCGGCGCCAGGCCAGGAAGTTGATCAGCAGCAGGAGCCCGAACGAGGCGACCAGGAAGACCAGCGCCACCGCCGTGGCCCCCGCGTAGTCGTACTGCTCGAGCTTGATCATGATCAGCAGCGGCACGATCTCCGACTTCATCGGCATATTGCCGGCAATGAAGATCACCGAGCCGTACTCGCCCAGGGCGCGCGCGAAGGCGAGCACGAAGCCGGTCATCGCGGCCGGCACCAGCTCCGGGAAGATCACCCGCCGGAAGGTCTGCCAGCGCCCGGCCCCCAGGCTCGCCGCGGCCTCCTCCACCTCCGGGTCGAGGCCGGCGAGCACCGGCTGCACCGTGCGCACCACGAACGGCAGGCCGATGAAGGTGAGGGCGATCACGATCCCCAGGCGGGTGTAGGCCACCTCGACCCCCAGCGGCGCGAGCCAGCGGCCGATCCAGCCGTTCCTGGCATAGAGGGTGGCGAGGGCGATGCCGGCCACCGCCGTGGGCAGCGCGAACGGCAGGTCCACCAGGGCGTCGACCAGCCGCCGGCCCGGGAAGGTGTAGCGCTCGAGCACCCAGGCGACCAGCAGGCCGAAGAGGGCGTTGAGCGAGGCGGCGAGGAACGCGGCCCCCAGGCTTAGCCGGTAGGCCGCCAGCGCCCGGGGCCCCGAGACGTCCGCCCAGAACACCGACCAGGGGAGCGTCGCCGACTTCAGGAAGACGGTCGACAGCGGGATCAGGATCATCAGACCGAGATAGAGCAGCGTGAAGCCGAGCGAGAGCCCGAAGCCGGGGAGGACGCTGCCCCCCCGCAGCCGCTGCCGGCGCCGCGCCGAGACCGGCAACGGCGCGGGCAGGCTCGTCACCGGCTCCTCCACCATTTCCACCTCGGCCTCCTTCACCTACCGCCCGGCCCCGTAGATCTGATCGAAGACGCCGCCGTCATCGAAGTGGGTCTTCTGCGCCTTGCTCCAGCCGCCGAAGACCTGGTCGACCGTGAACAGTTGCAGCTTCGGGAACTGCGCCGCGTACTTTGCGGCGACCGCCTCGTTGCGCGGCCGGTAGTAGTGCCTGGCCGCGATCTCCTGTCCCTCGGAGGTGTAGAGGAACTGGAGGTAGGCGGTGGCGACCTGGGTGGTCTTGTGCCTGGCGGCCACCTTGTCCACCACGGTGACCGGCGGCTCGGCGAGCACGCTGACCGACGGCGCCACGATCTGGAAATCCCCCTTGGCGCCCATCGCTCCCTTGACCGCGAGCAGCGCCTCGTTCTCCCAGGCGATCAGCACGTCGCCGATGCCGCGCTCGACGAAGGTCACGGTGGAGCCGCGGGCCCCGGTGTCGAGGACCGGCACGTTCTTGTAGATCCGCGAGACGAAGTCCTTGGCCTTGTTGGGATCATTGCCGAATTTGCGCAGGGCGTATCCCCAGGCCGCGAGGTAGTTCCAGCGCGCGCCGCCGGAGGTCTTCGGATTGGGCGTGATCACCGCGACGCCGGGGCGGGTGAGGTCGTCCCAGTCGCGGATCTTCTTGGGGTACCCCTTGCGTACCAGGAAGACGATCGTCGAGGTATAGGGGCAACTGTTGTTGGGCAGGCGCGTCTGCCAGTGCCTGGGCGCCAACCCGGAGCCGGCGACGGCATCCACGTCGTAGGCGAGCGCCAGGGTCACCACGTCGGCCTCGAGGCCGTCGATGACCGAGCGGGCTTGCTTGCCCGAGCCGCCGTGCGACTGCTGGACGGAGACGTCCTGGCCGGTCTTCGTCTTCCAGGCCCTGGCGAAGGCGCCGTTGACGTCCTGGTAGAGCTCGCGGGTTGGGTCGTAGGAGACGTTGAGCAGCTTGATTGCCCCGGCATGTGCCGCCTGCACGGAACCCGCGAGCAGGAGGGAGAACCCGAGCGCGGGAAGAAAGCTTCGGTATCCCATGATGTCCTCTCGTTCAGAAAGAGATCTGGAAACGGCTGAAGAAGATGTTCTCGTCCTCGCGGTCGCCGGTCGCGGCGCCGCCCTGGAATTTGGTGGTCTCGTAGTCGAAGAGCAGCCGCAGGTTCCTGTTGAGGTACCAGTTGAGGCCCGCCGCCCAGGCCCTGGCCGAGCGCGCGGAGCTCGTCGGGCTGGCGAAGGTCGGGAAAGTGGCGTCGTCGAGCTTCAGCTCGCTATAGCGGGCGGCGATCTCGAAGGCCCCCCAGGTGTGGGCCGCCGGATCGAACACCGCCTTGGGGACGACGCCGCGGAAGGAGGGCTGGCCGCCGGCGATCACCCAGGAGCCCGCCACCTGCCAGGACTTGTGCTCGAGCCGGGCGGCGACGGCATCGCGCCGCACCTCCTGGCGGGAGATCACGTATTCGCCCAGCACACCGAAGGGGCCGCTGTAGAAGTACCCCTGGGGGGAGAGGCGGAAGCGAGCGCCGTCGGCGATCGTGGTGCCCGCGGCGGTGGCGTCCGAGCGGTAGGAGAAGAAGCTCTGCTGGCCCGGCGTCTTGTAGGGCGCCAGGTTGGGAGAGGTGGGCGTGCCGTTCTGGTTTCCCTGGCTCGCCGAGAGGCCGAAGCCGAGGTTCTTGAGCGGCCCCGAGCCGGTGACGAACGGCTGGAAGAAGAGGCGGCCGGCGACGTCCTTGCCGTTGTTGGTGTCGGTGTCGGCGCTGCTGCCGTCGGGCACGCCGTTGAAGACGCCGAGAGCGTAGCCCACCACGCCGCCGGCGAGGTCGCCGCCGATCTGCACGCCGAGGTCGCGGTTGGGCACCAGGTTGGTCGGCAGGGCGCGCTCGACGAACAGCAGGTCGGTGGCCGATTGCAGGCGCTCGAGGCCGACCGGCGGCTTGAACTTGCCGGCGCGGACGCGGAAGGCGGGGTTGAAGCGCCCCTCCAGGTAGGCGTCCTGGAGCACGGTCGTGCCACCGCCGAAGTCGGGCATGACGCGGAAGTCGAAGATCTTGTAGACCGTCCCCTCGAAGATCGGCCGCACCCGGCGCAGCAGGAAAGTGTCGACCTGCGGCTTCTGCTCGTCGTTGACCCAGAAGCGGCCGTCGAGCTGGACGTAGCCGCGGACCTTGAGCACGAAGTCGCCGTCGCCGGACCTGAGCGAGAAGCCGTCGAGCCCCGCGGTCGCCCGGCCCGAGGCCTTCGCCTTCTCGGCGGCGGCCTCCTTGTCGATCTCGATCTTGCGGTCGAGGACGCGGATCTTCTGGTCGAGCTCCCGGAGCTTCTCGTCCACCGACTGCGGGGTCTGTGGGGCATCCTGCGGCTGGGCCTCGGTCGACGGCGGCTGCTGCTGGGCATCCTGAGCCCGGACGACCGCCGGCAGCGCCAGCAGGCCGCAACACAGCCAGATCGAAACGTTCTTCATCGGAATCTCCAAAGTTCAGGGTGAAGGCTCATGACGCCGCCTCCGGCGAGCGCACGATGAGCACGGGAAGATGGGCCACCGCGGGCAGCAGCCGGCCGACGAAGCCGCCGAGCTCGATCCGCCCGTCGCGCCCGGGCAGCGGCGCCCCCAGCACCAGCAGGTCGTGCTCCCCTTCGGCGAGCTGGGCGAGGATCTCCTCCCGCACGGCGCCGTGGCGGATGCGGGTGGTCACCGGCACGCCTATGCGGCGGAGCGTGCGGGCGCTGCCGGCCAGGAAGCGCTCGGCCTGGGCCGCCGCCTGCGCGCCGCGGGCCGTCTCCGGAGGCTCCGGGATCACGGTGAGGATCGTCGCCTCGGCCCCCAGGTGACGGGCCAGGCGGCCGGTGAAGGAAACGTCCTCCTTGCCGGGCTCGCCAACGGCGACGCAGATCAGCAGCCGGGCCGGGGCGGTGACCGCGGCGACCGCGCCCTCCGCCGGCGCCAGCAGCAGGTGGTGCTGCCCGGCGGCAAGCACCCGCTCGGCCACCTCGAGGCCGTCGCGCGGGGGGAGCGAGAGGATCACCAGGTCGCATGGGCGGCGGAAGACCTCCTCGGCGACCGCCTCCGCGGGCGCCTCGGCGGTCAGGCGCGTATCGAGGGCGGCGAGGCCCGAGCCGAGCAGCTCCCGCGCCTCCTGGAGCGCGCGCTCGCCGGCGTCGTCCGCCGTGGCCGGCCCCACCACGGCGACGCGGGCATGGGCCCGGCGGGCGATCTCGCCACCCAGCGCCAGGGCCGCCCGTGAACGCGCCGAGCCGCTGGTGAGGAGCAGGAAGCGCAGCCCCGGATGCACCAGGGCGTGCACCCGCTGCACCCCCACCCAGGTGGAATCCCCCGGACGCAGCGGGAACCGCCGCGCCTGGTCCTGCGAGCGGGTGGCCTCCACCCAGACCTCGTCGCGGCCGAAGGGGACCGGCGGGGCGATGGCCCGCACGCCGGGAAGGGGCGGCAGCCGCAGCCGCAGCCGCTCGAAGGAGCCGACGAACGAGCGCTGCTCGACCACGGCCTCGCCCAGCAGCGGGCAGGAGAGGCCCTCTGCCGTGTCGCGCACGGCGACGTCCTCGGGACGGAAGAGGACCTGGACCCGGCGAGGGGCTTCCGCCGGCTCGGTCCGGATGCCCAACGGGAACTGGACCGGCCCCAGGCGCACCCCGTCCGCCGTGGCCTCCCCCACCATCAGGTTGGCGGTGCCGAGGAAGGTGGCGACGAACTCGGTCTCCGGGCGCAGGTAGAGCTCGTCCGGCGGCCCCACCTCGAGCAGGCGGCCGAAGCTGAGCACCGCCAGGCGGTCCGCCAGCTCGAAGGCCTCCTCCTGGTCGTGGGTGACGAAGACGGTGGTGATGTCCAGCTCGCGCTGGATCTCCCGGATGGTGCGCCGCAGCTCGATGCGCACCTTGGCGTCGAGCGCGCCGAACGGCTCGTCGAGCAGCAGCACCTCCGGCTGGTGGGCGAGCGCCCGCGCCAGGGCGACCCGCTGCTGCTGGCCGCCGGAGAGCTGGCGCGGCATGCGGCCGCCGAGCCCCGACAGTCCCACCAGCTCCAGCAGCTCGTCGCGCCGGCGCCGGCGCTGGTCCGCCGCCACGCCGCGCACCGCCAGCGCGAACTCCACGTTCTCCGCCACCGACATGCCGCGGAACAGGGCGTAGCTCTGGAAGACGAACCCCACCCCGCGCCGCGCCGGCGGCAGGTCGGTGACGTCCCGGCCATGCAGCAGCACCCGCCCGGCGTCGACCTCGGAGAGCCCGGCGATCATGCGCAGCAGCGTGCTCTTGCCGCTCCCCGAGGAGCCGAGGAGGACGAACAGCTCGCCGTCGGCGATCTCCAGCGACACGGCATTTACCACCGGGTGCCCGCCGTACCGCTTGGTCAGCTCCTCGATGACGATCGACATGGAGGGCGAGTATGGGAACCGGGGGTGACACTGTCAGTCGAAAGGCGGTGACAAAAAGCGCTGCTCTTGGAACCTCCTTCAGGCAGAGATGCAGTCTCGACTATTTTCTTGTCCCCTTTTTGGTGCCCTGCGGCAACTTATTCTTTGAAGGGCGTTTTTGCATTGACTTGCAGGAGGAGTTGAGAGTGGAGGACAAGATTCGGCAGGAAGAGCGCTTCCTCAGGGCCAGGCTTTCCAGGGAAGACAACCAGAACGTGGTGCGCCGGCTGCTGGCCGGCACGCCGCGGCGCTCGCAACCGGACCGCAGGAACTTCGGGGCGGACGAAGCCGCCCTTTATGACGAGGCTTTCCGCAAGACCGAGCGCTGCCTCGCCTCGGCCAGCGAGAGAATCCAGCGCGAGCGGCAGCTCGCGGCCGCCCAGTGGGCCACCCTGGAGGGCCACCCGCCCACCCGGAGGCTGGTGATGGTGCGCAACGACGCGCGCCTGCACCACTGGGGGCTGTTCGACCGGCTGCTGGCGAAGAGCCGCGAGGCCGCGGAGGGCGACGGGGCGGCCGCCGTTGTAGATCTTGCCGAGCTGGCGCTCGCCGTGGCCGAGCGGCTCGATCCGGAGGTCTATGGCGAGGAGCGCGCCTGCGACTTCAAGACCGAAGCCCTCGCCGTCCTGGGGGACGCCCGCCGGCTCGCCGGCGACTTCGCCGGTGCCCGCCTGGCCTTCAGCCAGGCCCGCATCCACCTGGAGATGGGCACTGGGGACCTGCTCGAGGAGGCCGGCCTGCTCGGCGGCCTGGTCAAGCTGCTCTGCGACCTCGGCGAGTACGAGAAGGCCGGCCGGTCGCTCCAGCGCGCCGGCGCCCTCTATCACCGGATGGGCGATCACCACCTCGACGGGATGGCCCTCGTCCAGCCGGAGAAAGAAGGGGAGAGGGAGAAGGAAGCGGGCGAGCGGCAGGGCGCGACCGGGTAGACGGCAGGCCTCCGGTGATCTTCGGCAAAGGGTGGCGGTATAAACTCCCGCCCATGCGCCTCGCTCTGCTTCCCCTGCTTGCCATCTTCCTGCTGGCCATCGCCCTCCCCGGCTGCGTCTCCCTGCGCTCGTTCGAGGAGGTCCGCCGCTCGCTCCCCGCCGACCGCTTCGTCCGCGTCGGCGACCAGCTCGTGCACGTCGAGCAGGCGGGATCGGGCGAGCCGGTGGTGCTGATCCACGGCTTCGGCGCCTCCACCTACTCGTGGCGCAAGGTGATGCCGGCGCTCGCCGTCTCCCACCGGGTGGTGGCGATCGACCTCAACGGCTTCGGCTACACCCAGCGGCCCACCTCCCGCGCCAGCTACACGCGGGAGGCTCAAGGCCGGCTGGTGCTGGGCACCCTGGACGCGCTGGGGATCGACCGCGCCCACATCGTCGGCCACTCCTACGGCGGCGGCCTCACCCTGTACCTCGCCTCGCGCCATCCCGAGCGCTTCCGCACCATGGTGCTGGTGGACAGCTCCGCCCCCACCTACGCCAACGACCGGCGCAGCCGCGCCGCCGCGCTACGCCCGCTGGACATCCTGTTCGTGCGCTCGGTGGTGCTACGCCCGGGGATGGTCCGCAAGGGGCTGCTGCGCTCCTACTACGACGACTCGCTGGTCACCCCGGAAGCTCGTCCAGGCCTACCTCGACCGCCTGGCGGTCGAGGGGGTGGGAAACGCCTTCTACGGCCTGACCGCCCCGGCTCCCCCGGGCGAGCCGGTGGAGCTCGAGAAGATCGAGGTCCCCTCGCTGGTGATCTGGGGCGCCCACGACGAGCTGATCTCGCCGGAGACGGGCCGGCGGGCGGCGGCGCGGCTGCCGCACGCCGAGTTCGTCCTCTTCGACAGGAGCGGCCATCTCCCCATGGAGGAGGAGCCGGAGGCGTTCCTGCGCACCGTCCTCCCCTTCCTGGAACGGCACCGCGGCTGATGTCCGAACAGCGGATCCCCTCGCGGCTGGGCCTCGTCGCCACCTGCGTCCTCGGCCTCGAGGAGATCCTGGAGGGGGAGCTGCGCACCCTCGGGGTCGGGGACCTCGAGCGGCAGCGGGGCGCCGTCGCCTTCTCCGGCGGCTGGCGCGACGTCTGGCGGGCCAACTGGCGGCTGCGCACGGCCAACCGGGTGCTGGTCGAGCTGGCTTCCTGGGAGGCGAGGGACGGTCCGGGGATCGCCGCCGGCGCGCGGGCCCTGGTCTCGGGACATCCCGGACACCCCGGTCCGCGGCTATCCCGGGGGGGCTCGATGCCGCCCTTCTCTTCCATCCCGACCGCACCTTCGCCATCCAGGCCACCTCGACCGCCTCCGAGGTGCGCGATACCCGCTGGGCCGCCATGTCGCTCAAGGACGGCCTGGTGGACGGCCAGCGCGACCGCTGGGGCCGGCGCTCGGACATCGACCGGGAGGACCCGGACCTTCCTCTGCGCCTGCGCCTGCACCGCGACCGCGCCACCCTGCTGCTCGACACCTCGGGCGAGCCGCTCGACCGCCGCGGCTACCGTGCCGTCTCGGCCGCGGCGCCGGTACGCGAGCAGCTCGCGGCGGCCTGCGTCCTCGCCTCGGGCTGGGACGGCCGCGGACCGGTGGTCGATCCCATGTGCGGCTCGGGGACCCTGCTCGTCGAGGCCGCCTGGTTCGCCCTCGGCTGGCCGCCCGGCCGCCTGCGCCGCCACTGGGCCTTCGAGCGTTTCCCCGGCTACGACCCGCGGGTCTTCACCGAGATCCTGGAAGAGCCCGTCTTCGCCCTGGGCTCCGGCGTCCAGCTCTACGGCAACGACCTCTCCGCCGAGGCGCTCGACGCGGCTCGTGCCAACCTCGAGCAGGCGAACCTCCTCGACCGCGCCAGCCTCAACCGCGGGGAGGCCGCCGCCTTCCAGCCGCCCCCCGGGCCCGGCCTGGTAGTGGTCAACCCACCGCACGGCGAGCGCCTGGAGACGGACGCCGAACGCTGGCGCGCCCTGGGCGACCTCCTCAAGCAGCGCTACAAGGGGTGGAAGGCGGCGGTGCTCACCGGCGAGGACCGGGGCAAGCAGATCGGCCTGCGGCCGCGCCGCCGCATCCCGGTGATGAATGGCCCGGCGGAGGGCCGGATCCTGGTATTCGATCTCTTCTGAGGAAGGAAAGACAAAGAGGGGGAGGCGGAAAGGAAGGGAAGGAAAGGGAAGGCGCGCGGGCCTTCAGGCCCGGCGCGCCGGGAAGCTCTCAACGGGAAACGGGCGTTCCGCCCGGAGGGATCAGAGGCTACGCTTCTTGGCCCGCAGGCCGCGGCGGCTGCCGCCTTCCTTGCGCGGCTTGAAGTTGCCGCCACCACCGCCGCCACTGGCAAAACCGCCGCCGAAGTCGCCGCCGCCACCACCGCCGAAACCACCACCGCCGAAGCCGCCACCGCCGCCGAAGTCACCGCCGCCACCACCTCCGTAGCCACCGCCGCGGCCTCCACCACCGCCGCCGCCGGCGTAGCCACCCCGGCCGCCGCCACCACCGCCGCCGGCGTAGCCGCCACCGCCGCCGTAGCCGCCGGGCCGGGGACCGCCGCCGCCGCCGGGCACCCGCTCGCGGGCCTCGTTGACGTTCAGCGCACGGCCCTGGAAGTCATAGCCGTTGAACTGCTGGACCGCCTTCTCGGCCTCCTCGTCCGTGCTCATCTCGACGAAGCCGAAGCCCCGGGAGCGGCCGGTCGCGCGATCCATCATCACCGTGGCCGAATCGCAGGTTCCGGCCTGGCTGAACAGCGTGCGCAGATCGTCGTCGTTGGTCTTGAAATTCAGGTTCCCTACGAAGAGCTTCTTTCCCATTCCTCTTTCCTTGTCGCTCGTGGCCTGTTGGGGGGCCGTTGTCTGTCCGCTTGTCTCAGGACTCTTAAAGATACCAGAGCGGGCAAGGGGCCGCAAACGCCGGATCGGTGACAATCCTCGAAAGCTCCGCAGCCGGACGGTTGGGGAGGGCTGATGATAGAATCCTCAGAATCCTCTTCCCGCCGGAGTCCCCACGGCCCCTGAACACCCCTGGAGACGTTCCTGGAGAATTGATGCCACCCCCGCGACGCAGTCTCGTCCTCCCCGTCCTCGTCCTGCTGGCGCTCGCGGGCATGCTTCCGGCCGGCGCGGCGCGGCATGGCAGCGCCCGGGGCGCCCGGGGCACCCGGGGGATGTCCGCGGGAACGACGGAGGCGGCCGGCCCTGGGGCCGAGCCCTGGGAGGGCGCGCCGTTCACCGCCTCTCCGGCCGCGATCGCCGCCGCCGCCGCCCAGGTCCGCGGCGAGGAGGGGGACGAGGCCGTGGTGCTGCTCCTCGACGCGAGCTACGGCTTCGACGCCGCCGGGCGCGAGACCTACACCCAACGGCTGGTCTACCGCGTGCTCACCGCCGGAGCCCAGGCGAGCTGGTCGACGATCGAGGAGAACTGGGAGCCCTGGCACCAGCAGCGGCCGCAGATCCGGGCGCGCGTCATCACCCCGGACGGCGCCGAGCACCCGCTCGATCCCGCCACCCTGACCGAGAACGCCGCGGCCGCCGACGATCCCGACATGTTCGAGGACGGCAAGGTGCTGCGCGCACCCCTGCCCGCCATCCGGCCCGGGGCGGTGGTCGAGCAGCAGGTGACCGTGCGCGACACGGCGCCGTTCTTCGACCGCGGCGTCGTGCGCCTCCACGGGCTCGACTCCGGCGCGCTGGTGCGCCACGCCCGCGTGACGCTGGAGGCGCCGGCCGCCTTTCCCCTGCGCTGGGTGGCCCGCGGGCTGCCCGGGGTCTCCCCCCGCGAGACCGTCGCCGACGGCCGCCGGCGCCTGACCTTCGAGACGCGCGACCTCGAGCCGGCGGACGATCCCGAGCCGGGCCTCCCGGCCGAGACACCGCGCACGGCCTACGTGGCCTTCTCGACCGGCCGCTCGTGGGAGGACCTGGCGCGCCACTATTCGGAGATCGTGGACCGGGCGATCCAGGGGTCGGACCTCTCCGCCTTCCTGCGCTCGGCCGGCGGTCCCGCCGCCTCGCAGCTGGAGACGATCGAGCGCCTCCTCGCCCAGGTGGGCGACGAGGTCCGCTACACCGGCATCGAGCTCGGCGAGGGGGGGCTGATCCCCCGCAAGCCGGCCGAAACCCTGAAGCGCCGGTTCGGCGACTGCAAGGACAAGGCGGTGCTGCTGGCCGCCCTGCTGCGCGCCTCCGACATCCCCGCCTATGTGGCCCTGCTCAACGCGGGCGAGGACGACGCCGACGTCGAGCCGTCGCTCCCCGGCTTCGGACTGTTCAACCACGCCATCGTCGTGGTGCCCGGCTCGCCGGCGATCTGGATCGATCCCACCGACCCCTACGCGCGGGCCGGCGAGCTGCCGGTCTCCGACCAGGGACGGCTGGCACTCATCGCCAGCCCCACGGCCTCGGGGCTGGTCAAGACCCCCGAGGCGACCTCGGCCGACAACCGCGAGATCGAGACGCGCGAGTTCTTCCTCGCCGACCTCGGTCCGGCCCGGGTGGTGGCGACCAGCGAGTACCACGGCGCGGTGGAGCGCGACCTGCGGGCCCTCTACGCCGCCCAGGACGGCCCGGCGCTGCGCCAGGCGTTCAAGACCTACGCCACCGCCGCCTACCTGGCCGCGGACCTCGCCGCGGTGGAGCACTCGCCGCCCACCGACCTCTCGGCGCCGCTGCGCCTGCGCATGGAGATCAAGGACGCCCGACGCGGCTTCACCGACGAGCGCAACGCCGCCGTGGGGCTGAACCCGGCCGCCCTGCTCGCCCACCTGCCCGACGAGATCACCGGGGGAGCCGCGAGCGGCGCCGGAAGCGCCGGAATCCCCGGAAACATCGGCAAGGAATTGGAGAAGCCCGAGCCGCGCCGCGGCGACTACGTGTTCAGCCGGCCGATGACGGTCGAGGTGCGCTACCGGCTCGTGCCCTCCCCGGGCTACGCGCCGCAGCCCCTGCCCGCCGCCCGCACGCGCCACTTCGGCCCCGCCACGCTGTCGGAGACCTACTCCGCCGGCGACCACGGGGTGGTCCTCGCCACCTTCCGGCTCGACACCGGCAAGCGGCGCATCTCTCCGGCCGAGCTCGACGCCCTGCGCGCCGGGGTGCGTTTGGCGCTCCAGGAGAAGACCACGCTGCTGATGTTCGACCAGGTCGGCGAAACCCATCTCGCCGCCGGCCGGGTGCGCGAGGCGCTGGCGGAGTTCCAGCGCGAGGAGGCGCAGTCGCCGAGGCAGGCGCTCCCCCTCTCCCGCGGCGCCCGGGCGCTGCTCGCCGGCGGCATGGGCGAGGCGGCGCGCGAGGAGGCGCGGCGCGCCCTCCGGCTCGATCCGAAGTCCGCGCCCGCCTGCCGCGCTCTCGGCTGGATCCTCGAGCACGACGAGCTCGGCCGCCGCTTCGCTCCCGGCTTCGACCGCGCCGGCGCCGTCGCCGCCTACCGCAAGGCCCGGGAGCTCGATCCCAGGGACGCGGACGCCCGCCTCGAGATCGCCGTTCTGCTCGAGCGCGACGCCCGCGGCGAGCGCTACAGCCCGGCGGCGGACCTCGCCGGCGCCATCGAGGAGTACAAGGCCCTGAAGCAGGACCTCGGCTCGGACGCCGTGGACGAGAGCCTGCTCACCGCCCTGGTGCGCGCCGGCCGCTACCCGGAAGCCCGGGAGCTCGCGGCCCGCATGCCGGACTCGCAGGCGGGCGCGGCCCTCTCGCTGGTCGCCACCGCGGCGATCGACGGCGCCGAGGCCGCCGTGCGCGAGGGGGAGCGCCGGTTCGGCGACGACAAGGCCCGCGCCGCGGCCCTGCAGTCGGCGGCGCAGAGCCTGATGGCGGCGCGCCGCTATCCCGAGGCCGCGGCCCTGCTGGAGCGCGCCGGCCGCCAGTCCGACAACGCCGCCGCCATGCTCTCCATGGCCGACCTGCTGCGCCAAGCGCGGCGGCACGAGGAGATGGCGCTCCCGGCCGGCCAGCCCACCACGCCGGCGCGGCGGCTGATGACGCTGGCCGCCGCCGGCACGCCCGATCTCAAGCGGCTCGTCCCCCTCTTCTCGCGCGACCTCGAGCCCGAGATCCTCCGCTCCGGCGACCAGGCCCTGCGGCTGCTCGACGCCGGAGCCGCGCCGGCCCGCAAGCAGATGCGCTCCCTGGAGGTGCCGCTGGACGTGGCGGTCGACTTCGCCCTCGGCGCCCTGCGGGAGAGCGTCAGTGGCGACGATGCCACCGGCTACCGGATCGGCCTCTCCTTCCCGCTCGACAAGAGCGCCCACGACTTCGCCGTCTACGTGGTGCGCGACGGCGGCGAATACCGGATCGCCGGCATGAGCACCGCCCGCTCCCTGCTAGGCGGCGAGGCCCTCCGGCGCCTGCAGCGGGGGGACCTCGCCGGAGCGCGGAAGTGGCTCGACTGGGCGCTGGACGAAGCGGGTCTTTCTTCAGCAAACAGCGCCTCGAACAACAGCGCTTCTGGGGGAAGCGACGGCGACCCGGTTCCCGAGGACCCCTTCCCGGCCCTCTGGACGCGGGCCGGGGCCCCGGCGAGCGCCGGGGACGCCCGCTGCGCCGCCGCCGCGCTGATCGCCACCGGGGGCGAAAGCGGCGCCCCGATCAACGCGATGAAGGCATTGCCTCTCCTCCGCTCCTGCCGCGAGGCCGTGAGCGATCCGGCGCGACGCCGGGCGCTCGACCTCGCCCTCGCCCTCGGCTCCGAGGCGCTCCACCGCTACGCCGGGATGGAAGAGGCCGCGCGCCGGCTGCTCGACGCCGCCCCGGGCTCCGAGCGCGCCGAGCGGCTCGACGCCCAGGCCCTCCGCGCCCTGGAGCGCTGGGAGGCGATCCACGCCCTCGCCACGCGCCGCCTCCAGCGCTCCGCCGACGATGCGTGGGCGCTCGAGCTGCTGACCGACGAGGCCCTGCACGCCCACGACCTCGCCGGGGCCGAGGCGCGGCTGCGGCAGATCGTCCAAGCCGGCAAGGCGACGGCGCACGACTACAACTCCCTCGCCTGGCTCCTGCTCCAGCGCGGCCGGGTGGACGGCGAGGCGCTCGACTTCGGCCAGCGTGCCGCGACGCTGTCCGACTACGAGCAGCCGATGTACCTCCACACCCTCGCCTCGCTCTACGCCGAGATGGGCCGCCCCGCCGAGGCCTACCGGATCATCGTGCAATCGATGGGCGCGCGGCCGGATGAGGCCCCGCGCCCCAACGACTGGTACGTCTTCGGCCGGCTCGCCGAGCACTACGGCCTGCCGGAGGTGGCGCGCCGGTACTACAAGAGAGTGGTGCCGCCCAAGAGCCCGCTGGAGGAGCCGATGTCCACCCACGCCCTGGCCACCCGCCGGCTCGCCGCGCTGGGCGACGAGAAGAAGTCGCAGATCCGGGCGACGCTGTAGGCCCGCCCCGAATCACCGTCAAGTCACGCCGCCGGCAGGCGCACGACGAGCTCGCTGCCCGTGCCTTGACCGCCGCTGCGAGCCTCGACGCTCCCGCCGTGCATCCCGACCAGCCGCTTCACCAGCGTCAGCCCGATGCCCAAACCGCCCTGCGACCGTTCCAGGGAGCGGTCGACCTGCGTGAACAGATCGAAGACTTCGGAGAGCATGTGCGGCGGGATGCCGACGCCCTCGTCCTCGACGCTCACCACCACCTCGCTACCCTGGCGCTCGGCGGTCAGCCGGATGCGGCCACCCCGCTCGCTGTACTTGGCGGCGTTGTTGAGCAAGTTGGCGAAGACCTGTCCGAGCCGGGTCACGTCGGCGTCCACGAAGATTGGCTCGGGCGGCAGGCTGACCGTGAGCTGGTGGCCGCCGGCATCGATGAGGGGCCGGCTGGTCTCCACGGCGTTGGTCACCACCGCCGCCAGCTCGACCCGCTCCCTGCGGAGCTCCAGCCGGTTGCGGGTGATCCGGCTGACGTCGAGCAGGTCGTCCACCAGCCGCACCATCTGGGTCAACTGCCGCTCCATCATGGTCCGGATCTGCTCGACGGCCTTGCCGTCGTGGCCCGCCAGCTTGAGGATCTGCAAGCCGTTGCGGATCGGCGCCAGCGGGTTGCGCAGCTCGTGGGCCAGCGTCGCCAGGAACTCGTCCTTGCGGCGGTCGGCCGCGGACAGGTCCGCCGCCAGCAGGCGCAGCTCGTCCTCCAGCCGGCGGCGGTGGGTGATGTCCGTCCCGGTCGGGGCCAGGAACAGGACCCGGCCCGTCTCGTCCCTGACCGGCAGGATGATCAGGTCGACCATCCTCTCGCTGCCGTCCGCGACGAAGTAGGGCATCTCCGTCCGGAACGTCTCGCCGGCCGCCGCCTGGGCGGACGCCGCCCTGATCTTCTCCACCAGCTCCGCCGACGGGGTCCACCAGGGGCACTCCCAGAACGGCTTGCCGATGATCTGCTCACGCGTGAAACCGCACCCTTCCCAGGAGAGCCGGTTGGGCTCGAGGATGGTGCCGTCCAGGTCCATGATGCCGGCGAACAGCGCCCCCTGCTCGAAGAACGCCCGGAACTTGGCGTTCGCCGCCGCCGCTTCCGCCAGCAGCCGCCGCTCCCGCTCCTCGCCCTGCTTCGTCTCGGTGACGTCGGTGTTCGTCCCCACCCACCGGGCCACCCGGCCCTCGTCGTCCAGGACCGGCATGACGCGGGTGAGAAACGGGCGGAACGTCCCGTCCCCGCCCTTGAGCGGGAACACCATGTCGAACGGCTGGCCGGTGGCGATCGATGCCGTCCACCGTTCCATCACCCTCGGCAACTCGTCCGGATCGTGGACGCACTGCCACCCCCACCCTTCCATCTGCTCGAAGGTGGTGCCGGTGTAGTCGTACCAGCGGCGGTTGTACCAGAAGATGTAGCCGTCCGGGTCCGCCATCCAGGCCAACTGCGGAAGCGACTCGGCCAGCGTGCGGAACTGCCGCTCCCCGCCTTCGAGCTCCCAGTCCTCTCCCCGCCGCTGGCCCTGCCGGCCGCCTGGTGATTCCATCTCCGAAGCTTACTCGATCTCCGGTTGGCCCCATCTTTGCTTTGCCGGAAAGGCCATGGTGTCCGAACTGCCAGCCCGCGGCTCCGCGCTCGCTCCTCTCCCGGCCCCCCTTCCCCCGGACGCCTCCGCCGGGGTCGGGAACGGTCCACTGGCCGTCCCCGCGGGCTGGACGGCCACGGTGAGCCGGCTGCTCACCGCTCTCTTCGTGATCGTGACGCTCGAGGCGCTCTACACCGTCCCCAAGCTCACCTGGGACCTGGCGGTCGGCAGCCGCCCCGGGCTCGGCATCGCGCTGGGGCTCGCCACCGCCGCCATCGCCGCGGTCCTGCTCTGGAGGGGCCGGCTGCGCCTGGCGGCCGGGTTCCAGGCGGCCGGCGCGCGGCTCGCCGCCATTCCCCGCCGGCGCTGGCTCGTCCTGGTGATCGGCGGGGGGGCCGTCCTGCGGCTCGCCTGGGCGCTCCTCTTCCCCGCTCCGCTCACCTCGGACGGCCTCGCCTACTACAACCTCGCGGCGCGGATGGCGCACGGCCACAGCTTCCAGACCCCCTACGGGGAGTGGGCCGAATGGCCGCCCGGCTACCCCTTCCTCCTGCTCGCCTGCTTCCGGCTGCTCGGCGTGGGGTCCTGGGCGGTCGACTTCGTCAACCTCCTGCTGTTCGCCGGCTCGATCCTCGCCGTCTACGCACTCGCCCGGCGCTTCGGCGAGGCGACGGCCCGGCTGGCGACCCTGCTGCTCGCCCTGTGGCCGAACCTGATCGCCTCGGCGGGCATCGCGACCAAGGAGATGGTCATCATCTTCCTCCTGCCCGTCCTGCTGCTCCTCTACCTGCGGGCCGGCGACGGGCCTTCGCGCGCCTGGAGCGCCCGGGCGGTGGCGATGCGGCTGGCGGCGGGCGTGGTGTTCGGCTACGCCACCCTCACGCAGCCGGCGGTGATGCTGCTCGCCGGGGTCTTCGCCATCTACGAGCTGCTCCTGCGCACCCCGCTGCCGCGGGCCGCGGCGAGGCTGGCGCTGCTCGCCGCCGGGATGCTCCTCGTCATCCTCCCCTGGACGGTGCGGAACTACCGGGTGCTCCACACGCCGGTGCTGGTGTCGACCAACGGCGGCGACGTCTTCTACCGGGCGAACAACCCGAAGGCGACGGGCGGATGGATCAAGGACGGCGAGCGCTCGTTGCGGGGTTACGACGAGCTGACGAAGAGCCGGCTCGGCTATCAGTGGGGCAAGGAGTGGATCCGCGAGCACCCGGGCCAGTTCCTCGAAGCCTCTCCCTCGACAAGCAGGTCCTCTTCCTGGGGGACGACGCGGTGGGGGCCTTCGAGACGCTGAAACGCGGCCTCGGCATCGGCGGCGGCCTCTACGCCCTGGCGAAGCTGGGCTCCAACGCCTACTGGTGGGGGATCTGGGCCCTGGTGCTCGCCGCCCTCTTCGTCCGCGCGGGCACCCCCTGGCCGCGGCGGGCCGAGGTGACGCTCTTCCTCCTCGTCATCCTCTACTTCTGGACGATCGACAGCATCTTCGAGAGCGGCGCCCGCCACCACCTGCCGCTCGTCGGGCTGCTGGCCATCCTGGCGGCGTCGATTACGGAGTCGACTGCGGAGGCCTGGCCGCTGGCACCGCTGGGGCGCGCCGCCGGCCAGGCTCCCCGCCTCTCCCGCTGAGTCCGCCGCATCAGCCCGGGTTCAGGATCACCGGGTTCAGGATCACCGGATTGACCGGACCGCCCGGCCCGACGACGACCGGATCCTGCACCAGCCAGAACCAGGCCTCGAAGTCGCCTCCCCGCCGGCCGTCGCCGCTGGGCAAGGAGAAACCCACCTCGGTCCTCCGCAGCCGGCCGAAGGCTTCGCCGTCGAGGAAGAGACTCGGATCCTCCGCGCTCCAGATGAACCGCCCCTTGAGGACCACCTGTAACAGCAGACGGAAGCCGGGGGTCCGGTTGGGGTCCAGCCGCTGGAGCAGGACGCTCTGCAGCCACCGTCTGCATAAAATCGTCGGAGCCCACTGCGCGCCGGTCTCAGCGAGGGTGACCGTTCCGTCCAGGAGGAGGGGCTGGAAACCGACGACGCCGGCAAAGTCCCCCAGGAGACCGCCGCCGATGCCCTGGGGGAAGGGCACGTGGAGGATGATCTGGAAGTTCGGCTTGGGGGGGAAGGGCGGCTGATTCTGCGTCGCGACGATCGGCGGGAAGCTGAAGACGTCGGCCAGCTTCCGGTCGGTGGTCACCAGCAGACCGTCGAGCAGCCGGCCAATGCCCACCAGGGAGTCGTTGTCCAGCGACTTCTTGTCCGCCAGAGCCGTGACTCCCCGCACCACAACCCCGGCATCCCTGTTGTGGCCGGCATTGAAATGGACCAACTGGCCAGGGAATGGATTGCCTGCAACGTCCAGCGGTACGGCCTCGACGCGCTGGCGGGGGTCGGCCGCGTCGTCGCCGAGGGTCCAGAAGCAGGCGGCGAGACCCTCAGCGTCCGTGGTTACCACGAGCTCCGGGGCCAGGGCCGTGGCGGCGCGGTCCGAGCCCAGTTGCCCCTTCCCCTCCACGACCCGGAACATCACCTGGACCCCGGGCTGGGGCCAGCGGCCGTTGGATACACGCACCTCCAAGGGCTGGGGCAGCATCTCCCCGGAGCCGGCCTCCTGGCCGTCTCCTCCGACGTAACAGAGCTGGACCAGCTCGGTGACCGCCGGGAAGACCGGCCGGCAGTCGTGGACATTGGAAAACTTCTTGGTGCCGGCATCGAAGTCTGCCACGGCCAGCTTGCAGAAGTGATGGGTCACGCCGTCGGGGGGCAGGGCCGCGGGTTTCCCGCCCTCCTGGGGCCATTCGATGTCCCCCGAGAATTCGCCGATGAAAGCGCGGGCGGGGATCAGCCAGTAGTCCCCCGCGCGGTAGGTGCCCGGCTCGAAGCGGATCTCGACGCCGTCCTCCAGCTTCAGCCAGCCGTCGTCGTCGGCCGCCAGGGCGACGGTAGCCTCCGGCGCGTTCCAGAGGCGAACCTTGGGGGTGCCCGGAAACTCCGCCGGATCGAGGGCCACGCCGAGCGTGAGGACGTTCCCCGCCACGTCCTGGAGCTGGGTCAACGGGCCGGGCCTCCCCTGGATCTCGTGGAAGTCGTCGGTGACCTCTACCCACTGCCCGGTGGCGAAGCCCTGGACTTTGTCGCGGCCGGCGTCGGGCACGGTGAGCTTGGTGGGCTGGGACGGGTCGAGCCGCTGGCCGGCGGAGACCACCGAACCGTTGTCCCGCGACCACTTGAAGGTCGCCTTGCCCAGGGATCCCCCTGGTGGACCTCCACCCGGTAGAGCTGGTTCTCCAGGCGGGTGTAGCCGGCGCTGGCCGGCACGATGCACGTCTCCTGGGGCGGCTCGCCCGGATGGGTCCGCGCCCGCAGCCTGCCGGTGGGCGCCGCGATCGTGTCCTCCCAGGCCCGGGGGGCGGAAAGGCAGTGCGATCCGGCGTCCACCGCGATCAGCTTCACCTGCCAGAAGGTCTGGGTGCGGGTAGCCGTGTCGGGGCCGCCCAGGGCCGTCTCGCGGATGCCCGGGTCTTCCAGGGCGGTGACGTGCCGCCGCCAGGCGTCGACGAAGGCGAAGTAGCTCCCGGTCGCGGCCGGCAGCGCCGGCTGGAGGCGGGCGTCAAGCGCGGGATCGAGCCCCGCGAGCTGCGCCGTGTAGGCGGCGTCCGCCGGACCCAGCTCGCAGAGGAGGCCGTCCACATAGAGCCGGCCGGCGGTGAAGGTGAGGTCGGTGGCATCGGGGTTGAGGCCCACCTCGAAGCCGCCACCGGCGCGCGGCGCGCCGCAGGGGCCGATCAGGTCGCCCGCGGCCGTCTCGCGGAGATATGCGTCGATGTCGACCTGCTCGTTCCAGTCGGCGTCGAGCTGCACGCGCCCCTGCTGCTGGCGGACGCCGCTGTAACGCTTGGCGGGTTTGAAGGTCGATCGGGTGAAGTCGCCTTTCATGATGGCTCCTCGTTCAGGTGGCAAAGAAGATTCCGGCCTCCAGGCCGACCCGCAGATACTCCTCGAGGCGGATGCGGAGGCCGTCCTCCCGCTGGGGCTGGCGCAGGCTGGAGAACGCGCCCATCTCGGACTCGTCCTCGGCGCCGCGCCGGATCTCCGGCGGAGTGTCGGTGGTCAACTGGCAGTAGCCCGGGTCGCCGTAGCGCAGCGAGGTGAACCGCGGGCGCAGCCGCGCCGCCGCCTCCAGCGTCTCGTCGGGAGGCTGGCAGTGATAGCGGCGGGGGGTATGGGAGCCCGGGGGCACGTGGCAGAAGCGCACGCACCCCTCCTGGCGGCGCCGGGAGGTGACCGGGTCCAGGAACAGGCTGTTCTCGGCCAGGGCGAGCCCGGTGGTGGAGACCGCGCCGAGCACCGTGCAGCGGGAAGTGGTGAGAGGACCGCCCGGCGACGTACCGTCGAGGGCGGCGTAAGCCGGATCGCTGACGCCGTCCACGATCGAGTCGCTCAGGCTGACCCGCGTCTCGGGATCGGTCCGCACCCCGCCCACGATCGAGCGCTCCAGGCTCACCTTGGCCGAGCCCGGCTCCACGATCAGGGCCGGCAGGCTTCCTCCCGGCGCCAGCGTCGCGTGCTGGAGCCGGACGCGGTCGGGCGAACCGGTGACCCGCAGGGTGCCGCCGGCGATCAGGAGACCGTTGATCTCGAAGCCGCTCTGCTCTCCACCGGAGATCGTTCAACTCTCCGGGAAGCAGGAGCGCCGCGCGCTGCTCGTCGGCGGCGCGGATCTCCAGGCGCCCTTGGGCCGGGATCGCCGGTACCGCCAGCGCCTCGGCGTAGGCGCGGCTGTCGAGGATCTCGATCACCGCCGAGCCCGCGCCGTTCCAACTGTCGAGAGCGGCCTGCAGGGTGGTCAAAGCCGCCGGGACCGGCATTCTCTCCGACCTGAAGATGGGCCTCTCCCGCGATCCGGGTGAAGGAAGCCTCGCGCTGGTAGGGGCCGCCCCCCAGGTCGTCGCTGAAGCCGTAGGCGTAGCTCACCCGCACCTTGGCCGGATCTTTGGCCGCCGGGAAGGACAGGCGTCCGAGCACGGGATCGACCGCCACCTTGCCGTCCGGGCGGGGGCGGTTCCAGTCGGTCAGATCGCAGGCGACGATCGTCCCCGCGGGCACGAGAGCGCCGTCGTCCCAGACCTCCAGGCTGGCGCCGTAGTAGCTGGAAAGGTCGGCATGGAAGGCCCGGCGCCGGATGGGGACCGGCACGTTCAGCTCCTCCGCGATCTGCGTGGCGGACGTCTCGGCGACCGGAGCGTGGAACAGCGGCCCGTCCAGACCGAGGACGTTGAAGGTGAAGCCCCGGCCGGTGCCGTCCGCCGGCTTCGGGGTAACCCGCTCCAGGGGATATGCCTGGAGCCGCCAGAGGAAGAGGCCGACGTTGGGGATGTCGTAGCGCCCCCGGCCCACAGCGATGCGGCGCACCTCGGCAGAGTGGGCCGCGGTCTCGAAGGGTCCCCCCAGCAACTCCAGGTCCCCCGTCCGGCGCAGGTCCGGCGTGCGCAGGTTGCCGGGGCGGACGTGGTTGACGTTCTGGGTGGTCTCCAATCGCTCGAAGTACTCCACCACTCGGGCGGGCCAGCCGGTGACGTCGCGGGCCAGCCGTTCCAGCATGGCGGCGGTCCCCTTGGCCTGGCGGTAGCCCAGGGTGTTGGCCACCTCGGCCCGCCGGTTGCCGGCGCCGTTGGTGCCGCGCACCCCGATGAGGTCGCCGATGTAGGGCACCGCCCACGGCTCGCAGGTCTCGACGAACCAGTTCTCGTAGAGCTGGAAGATGTCGCGCTCGAGGAGGGTGGCCTGGGCGGCGAGGATCTCGACCAGGTCGCGCAAGGGGCCTTGCTGGAGGCCCTGCCGAGCGGCCTGCTCCGCGTCGCGCTGGCGGTGGACGGCGGGCAGGAGCCGGTATAGGCGATCAGTATCGTAGTTCTTGGTCAAATTGCTCACAGGATGGCCTCCGCAGCGACGGGAACCGGCGAGAGGGTCAGGATCTGGGCGCGCAGCGCCCGGCCCGCGCCGTCGATGCGCGCCGGCAGCGCCGTCAGCCGGTCTTCCAGCGCTGGACTCTCGTCGTCGCGATACAGCAGGTCGACGTCCACATAGGTGACCCCCGCCACCCCCTGGGCGACCGCCATCACCGCGGAGAGGAAGACGCTCTGGCCGAAGTCGCGGGCCGCGAAGGAGAACACCTGCCGCAGCGCCGCCTCGACCCCGGCGAGCACGATCTCGCGGCCATAGTCCGGGTCCACCTTCACCTTCAGCCGGAGACGGAAGAGGAGATGCTCGTAGGTCTCCACCGCCAGCGCCTGGAAGGGGTCGCGCAGCCGGTCCAGGGCCTCGCGGAAGTTCCTGTCGAGGGCGGAGCCGGGGGTCACCGGCGCGCCGCCCACCCCGGCGACAGTGAGGTGGACGAGCCGGCGCCCGGCGGCCCATAGCATCCGCGCCTGCGCCTTGCCGATGCCGCTGAAGGAGCGGGCAAAGTCCTCGAAGTCGCGCAGCGAGACCACGCGGTCGAGGGTCAGCACGGTCATCGGGGCGTTCCGCCGGGCCTGGTCGCGCGCCTCGGGGTCGGCGGCGCCGGTGGCTGGCACCGGATTGGTCACGCTCTTCACCCCCAGAGGGCGGGTGGCAAGCAGCGAGATGCGCTCCTCCCCCACCAGGCCGGGCAGGCCGATGCCGGTGCGGTAGACGGCCTCCACGTTCTCCACCCCGCTGGGCAGCCGGGCGCCGTGGACGCCGTCGCCGAAGCGCACGGTGGTGTTGCCCTCGTCGTCGCGGCGCAGGGCATACCGCCGGTCGCGGGGGCCGAGCTGGTAGAGGTCGGGGGCCTCGTGCCAGAGCACGCCGTTGACCCGCACCTCCAGCGTGCTCTCGCCGCCCCCGGCCACCGGCGCCGGCACGTAGGTCAGCGGCTTCTGCCGCAGCCGGAAGCGCTGGAACCGCTTCGAGGCGTCGCCGGCTCCCAGCACCTCGCGCCGGGTCTCGCCGTGGGTGGCCGGGGCTACGTTGGCGAGCACCGAGACGGTGGTGCGGTCGAACAGGTTGGCCAGCGCGCCGGTGAGCTGGAGGGTGGTCCGCTCCTTGTCCGGCGTGATCTCGGCGAGGAAGGCGACCTCGGCCACGACCGGATCGTCCTTCTCGGCGGGGATCAGGGTCAGCGGCGGCCCCTCGGGCCGGAGGGGAGGAAGCTCGAAGCCTCCGCCCAGGACGATGACGGAAGGCGGCCGGAGATCCTCGGCTTCGACAAGGCGATGGCCGTCCGGCCGGCGACAGCCAGACGCCCGGCCGCTGCGAGCTCCAAAGGCCGGAAACGCTCCCGCTCCGGAGCGCTCTCCGCTTCCAGGGTGACGGTCCCCGCGAATCCGTCGCGGTCCCGCAGATGCCAGATCGTCGAAGACCCCTGGACGGACTGCGACAGCACTTCCAGCGTCTCCCCGACCTGGAGAGCGGACCTCGCCGGAGCCGTCCTCCGCCTTGAGCACCAGCTTCTCCCTATCCACCCGCGCCCGCATCCGCTGGCCCTGGACGATCACCGCCCGCCCCTGCACCAGGCCGCCGGCCAGGCCGTCCAGCACGATCGAATCGCCTTTCACCGGAGAGATCACGACCCTCTGGGCCAGCGCCAGCTCCTCGCTCTCGGCGAAGACGGCGGTCTCGCGCAGCTTGAACACCGCCGGGTCCACTCTTGGCTCCACTTCGAGATTGGTGACGCGGGCCGAAAGCGTGAAATCCGACCGGGAGAGGGTGTCCACGGAGGTCACTCGAACGAGTTGGAGACTGATGCCGATCTTCAGCACCACCCAGCTCTCCGGCGCGATCCGGGGATAGGCGGCGTCGAGGTCGATCGTCGCCGTGGATCCGGTGAGGGTGAAACCCGGCCACTCCGTGAGCTTCAGATCCGGATCGCCGTACGCCTTCCGGATCGAGTCCGGCATTCCCTTCCAGGCGGGAGCGTTGGCGCCGAAGAGCGCGGCCCGCTGGCGCAGGGCGTAGACCCGGGGCGCCGGATCGGACGGGACGGTCAGCGCCCTTTCCCACGCCACCCGGGTGACGGCCGCAGCGCTGTCCGCCGCAACCTCCGTGAGGAGGCAGAAATCGAACTTCGTGGAGTCGCCGTCCGCCACGATCAGTAGGGCGTCGCCCGGCCGGAGCTGGGTGGCGACGCCGGCCAGGAAGAGCGACGTGCCTGCGATCGTCTGGTCTTCCAGCCGCTGCGGCCGCAGGGCGTTCCACTCCGGACGGGCGACGAGGTCGGCGCCGGTCTCGAAGCTCTGGGGAAGCTCGCTCTTGGTCGGCAAGCTCTGGGCGCGGGTTCCGGCGGGAACGGTCACCTGCCGCGGCGAGCCGGGCGAGCCGTCGAGGGTAAAGGCCAGCCAGGTGGAGGTCGCCACCCCGGGGCGCAGCTCGTAGCCGATGGTGCGCGCCAGCTCCAGCAGGCTCCGGCGCTCGGTGGCGGTACGCAGGAACCCCTCGTTGGCGATGCGCTCCTGGTAGAAGGAGAGCACGTCGAGCGTCACCGCCCAGGCGTCGAGGAGAGCGATCGCCGGGTCGTCGTCCGCCCGGGTGGTGAGGGCTTGCAAGGCCGATTTGGTGGAGATCTCCGCCAGCATCGCGCTCTTGAACCGGGAGTGGGTCCCCACCCGGTAGGCGAGGGCCGAGAGGCCGGGCCGGCTGGCGAGGTGGACCGGCGCGGGTCCACCCGTCCCCTGGCAGCAGCCGCACGAGCAGGGGGTCTGCGAATCGCCGCTCACTTGCCACCTCCCATCGCCAGCTCCAGCCGGCCGTTCTCCTGAAAATTGGGATCGTTGGCCAGCTCGGCGATCTCCAGCCGGCCGACGGCGAGCACGCCGTCCTGGATCTCGGTGCCCGCCGGCCGGCCCCAGCGCTGGAAGCGCTTCACCGCCACCGACTCGACCCCCGCGACTTCGGCGGCCGCGGCATAGATCCGGGAGAGGTAGACCGGCTGGCCGAAGGTCCACTCGTCGGGATGGAAGAAGCCCCGGCGGCCGTCCGGCAGCAGGCGGGTGCCGAAACGCTCCAGCAGGGCCGCCAGCACTTGGCCACGGAAGTAGTCCCGCCCGACGCAGACGTCGAGAGAGAGGTCGAGGGGCACCGGCCGCGGGCCGTCCACCTCCAGGTCGTACCCCGCCATGCGGAAGCGCTCCATGTGCTCGCGCAGGCGGGCCTTGAAGGGGGCGTCCACCGCCCCGCCGCCCAGGCGGTCCACGGTGAGGAAGACGGTGTACCAGCTCCCCGTCCAGCGGAACGTCGCCGCTGCCCGCTGCACCTCGGGGTGGCGCTCGGCCACCGCCGCGTAGTCGGCCTCGGTGACCGCCCGCTGCTGGAGGCGGAAGGCCTGCGGCGCATACAGCCGCGCCTCCTCCAGGCTTTCTGGCTCCACGCCCCCCGCCGCCGGCAGCGGGTTGCGCACGGTCTCGATCCCCTCCGCCAGGCCCGGAGCGAAGGCCACCTGGGCCAGGGCGCCGGCGCCGACGTTGCCCGCCGCGCCGTTGCCCACCCGGTAGGTGGCGGTGAACGCGGCGCCCTCCACCGGCGCCCGGCCGTTCTCGTCATCCCCGAAGCGCAGGCGGGCCCGGCCGTCCTCCTCCACCTCGGCGACGAAGGCGCGGTCGAAGCGGCCGTTCGCCAGCAGGTCCGGCGCCGGCTTCCAGTCCTGGCCACCGGAGCGCAGCGTGACGAGCGGAACGGCGCCGGCCGGCCTGGAGCCCGCGGGGAGCGCGGCGGGACCGGCGGCGAATCCCGCCGGCAGCGCTACCGCCTGGGTGAGCGGGGCGCGCTGGAGCGCTGGCCGGAAGGGGCGGTCGAGCGGGTCCGGCGCCCTGCCCAGATCCTCGTCCACCACTGTGTAGCCATGATCCGCCGGCGCGAGATTGCCGCGGGCGACGCTGACGCCGTCGATGGGCATCGCCCCGTGCTCGTCGTCGGTAACCGCGGAGAGGCAGAGCGGGAACGGCAGCGCGTCGGCGGCGTCCCACTCCACCTCGACGATCTCCTGGCCGTTCAGCGGATCGGTTCCGGGGCTCACCCGGGTGAGCCGCACCACCTGGCGATGGCGGGGATCGGCGTCCGCGCCGGCGCCGGTCTGCGGACCCTTCACTTCTTCCAGCAGCAGGGGCTGGCCGGCCTTCAGGTCGGGCAGCGGTCCCGCCAGGGTGGCGGTCGTGGCGCCGGCCGGCAGGCAGCACTCGCGATCGCTCCAGGCGTAGAAGGCGATCTCGTCGTGGGCCGGGCGGAGCGTCACCGCGTCGAGGGTCTCGAAGACCACCGCGCCGGCCGCCTCGGCCTTCGCCAGGTCGGCGGCGGCGATCACCGCGCCGTCCGGGCTCCAGCGGGTGAGCACCGGGGTGCCGGCCGGCAGGCTCAGGCCATCCGCCGAGGATCCCCGCGCACGGTGAACGCCACCCAGGCGCGGGCGTTCGTCCCCTCATGCAGCCGGTAGTCCACCAGCCGGGCGTGGCGGCGCACCGACACCCGCCGGCGCGCCGTGCCGAGATAGGCCTCGGTGGCGACCGCGTCCTGGTAGTAGCTGAGTTGGTCCCCCACGTAGGCCAGCAGCTCCACCAGGGCGACCCCGAGGTCCGCCGGGTTGCGCTCCCGCCAGCCCGGCGCGATGGCGCTCAGGCGGTCGAGCATCAGCCTTCGGAAGCTGGCGTAGTCCTTGGCGAGATAGTTGATCTCGGGCTCGTCCGCCGCCGCGGGCGGGCATTGCGCGTCCGGCTTGCAGTCGAAGTCGCTGGCGCACTCCACCTTGAAGCTGAATTCGACCTCGGAGAGGCGGGGATCGAAACCCGCCAGCGGAAGGTTCACCGGGTCCGCGGGATCGGCCAGCCGCAGACGGTAGGGGGAGAAAGTCGCCCGGGGAGTCCGTGCGCACCACGAACAGGTGCCCGTCCTCCTGCGGCGTGGGCGCGAGCTGGTGATCGAGAAAACCTTTCTCCAGCGCCGGCAGGTCCGCGTACGGCAGCGCCCACATCGGCCGCACCGGCGTGATCCGCACGCCGCCGTCGATCCCCACGTGCTTCAGGCCCAGGGCCGCGGGAACCGGCTTGAGCAGCCGCACCACCAGGAGGAGCTGGCGCAGGGGCTCCCACTCCGGATGGCCGGCCACCTTGCCGTCCAGCACCTCCAGGAAGTCGATGCCGTTGAGGCTCGACTTCTCGACCAGCGCGCGGCGCTCCAGGTTGCGGCAGACGTAGCGCGCCATCGTCAGACCTCCCGGGTGAGCTCGGCCGTGCGGCGCTGGCCGTCGCGCCGCTGGCGGTAGACCACGGTTACGGTGAGCATCGAGTCCACGCTCACCACGTCGACGCTCTCCACCTGGATGCGGTCCCCCAGCCACTGCTGGAGCGACCCCTGCACGGTGAACTGGACGGCGGTCGCCACCACGTCGCCGTTGGGACCGAAGACCTGCCCCAGCAGGCCGCTGCCGAACCCCGGACGGTTCACCCGCTCCCCCGGCGAGGTGAACAGCACCTGCTCGATCAGGTCGCGCACGTGCTTCTCCTCGTCGGCTTCCGCCGTCCGTCCGCGGCCGTCCACGTGGAAGGGGAAATCAATCTGCATGGTCCCCTCTTTCCATCACATCCCCCTCACCCGCATCTGGCCGGCGATCACCGTCGGCGGCCCCGCGGGGATCTGCTCGGCGCTCAGGCAGAGCCCCGGGCTGGTTTGCAGGAGCGCCGGCTGGCCGCCTACCATCACCCGCGCCGCGGGGCCGAGCCACTGCACCTTGATGCACGGCTGCGGCTTGCCGGAAACGTTGAAGGCGCATCCGGCCACCAGCGTGGTGTCGGCCAGGGTGGCCACCGGTTGCCCCGAGACGAGCACGCGCGGGCTACTCGGGATGATCGTGACCTGGCCCCCATGGGGACAGATCGCCGAGGCGCCCACGTGAAGCAGAAAGCCGGGCATCAGATCACCTCCAGCGCGCCGTTGTTGATCGAGACGCTCGCGGGCGTGAGCTTGACGCTCGCCGCGCCGTTGCTGAGCTCGATCCCCGAGGCGTTGAAAACCATTTTGAGCGGCGTCGCCACCGCCGGCGGATTGACCTCCAGGGTGAAGCCGCCGATCCCCGGCAGGTCGGAGAGGGTCAGCGTGATGCTGCCCGTCTTGATCACTTTCATCTGCTCGACCGCGGGCAGCGCCGGCACCTCCCCGATACCCCAGAAGCAGCCGCTCCAGATCGGATAGTCGGGGTCTCCCGCCTCGAATTCCACCCACAGGTTGGCCCCCATGGGCGGCAGGGCGAAGAAGCCCACCCCCGAGCCGCCGAACGGAGCGCACGGCATCGCCCAGGCGAGCGACCCCTCGCCGAACACCGCCGGGCAGCTCACCTGCAACCGCCCCATCTGCTGCGGGTCGATGTTGTTCTCCACCTTGCCGCGGTACTTTCCATAGAACTTCGTGGCCTCGCTCATGTCGGCACCACCGGAGTCAGGGATCCCCCGCCGTCGCGTTTGAGGTTGAACTGCTGCTTGTACTCGCCGATCTTCACCGTGTGGGTGACGCTCTTCACGTAATAGATGCCGTCGTGCTGATAGCCGACGCCGCGCAGCCCCACCAGCCCCCGCGGCTGGAGCAGCGCGCCGTAGGTCAGGGCGTTGAGCTCACCGGTGACGGTCACCGCGCCGTCCACCGAGGCGTCCGTCTGCCCCTGCGCCCGGCCATAGGACTGGGCCACGTTGAGGCCGCTCTGGCGGAACTGGCGGCGGCGCACGTTCGGCTGCTGCATCAGCCAGGCGGGCATGGCCGCCAGCGGCACGCGGGTGCTGGCGAGCGTCTTCACCGGCAGGGCCTGATTGGTCAACCGGTCCTGCACCTGGCCGTCCATCAAGACCGGCGCCTGGGAATTGCTGCTGAAGCTGATCTGATCCACGTTGGTCTCCGCCCCCAGGTTCACCGACAACGCCTTCTGCGGCACCGAGAGGCGCGGCGGCGGCCCCCAGTAGGCCGTGCTGGTCAGCGGCACCGGCCCCGGCGTGATGAAGAAGACGTAGCCGTACCTCTTGGCCATCTGCTGGAGATAGGCGTAGTCGGTGACCTGCTGCGACGGAATGCGATCGGTCGGCACCGGCGGATCGATCACCAGCGGCGGGATAACGGTGGGGATCAGCCCATACTGGGCATAAGAAATAATGATCTTGTTGGCGATGATCGTCTCGTCCTGCGCCGGGTGCTCGGCCGACTTCTCCTCCTGGTCGAGCATCACGCTGGCGTCCTCGCCGATCACCGTCAGCGTGGAGGTGCCGGGGCTCCCGCCGGGCGACAGTTGCTGGTGGGTGATGAAGCCGTCCATCAGCACCTGCGGCACGATCCCGAAGGTGACCAGCAGCACGATCCGGTTGAGCGGCTTGAGCAGCAGCGGATTGCGCAGCACGCCATAATCGATCAGATCGAGCGGGCTCGACCGCCCCACCTTGAAGGTCAGCTCGAACCCCGAGATGCCGCTGTCGTCATGGGTCACCTTCACCTGCTGGAGCGACTCCATCAGGTCGGGCGGCGCCGGCACCGGCACGGTGGGGCCGATCAGCAGCGTCAAGTGGATTCCCAGCAGATTGATCATCGCGCGCCTTCCACAGTCACCCTTCCGGCTCCGGCTCAGCTCCGGGAATCGCCGTGACCCCCTCGGCCTGCGGCAGCCCCACGCGCAGGCGGCTCCCCGGCTGGGCGGTGAGATCCGCGGGGTCCATCGCGTTGTTGGCGTCCGCCACGCGCCAGAACTGCTCGGGGTCCGAGAGCAGGCGCGAGGTGATCAGATCGAGCCGGTCTCCTTCGATCACCGTCACCTCGGCCAGCAGCGGCATCAGCTCGCCGCGCGGCAGGAAGCGCCGCCGCTTGTAGGCGAGTTGCCGGCCGTCGGAAGTCGCCAGCACCGCCGTCTCCAGGTTGTAATAGCGGCTGTTGGGATCGAACATGGATCAGCCCCCCACCTTGACGTCGAAGCTCATCGAGCCCTGCCCCGCACCGGCGTTGAGGCTGCCGACCACGGCCATCGCTTCCTTGACCACCTGATGGGCGAGAAAGATGTGATACCCCGGATGCAGGATCGAGAGGTCGTTGTAGGAGAGCACGCGCAGGCCGAGCGCGACCTTGGCGCGGATGGGATTGAGGTTCACGTCGAACGCCTCCTCGGTGATGCTGAAGTCGCTGACCCGCACCGGCAGCACCCGCTTCGGTCCCCACACGAACAGCGTGAACGGGGCTACCGGCGGCACCACCTCGATCGTCCCCAGCGCCATCAGCACCGTGTTGGCGATCACCACCGCGCTCTTCGGATAGATCAGCATCTCGAGCGCCGAGAGCTGCGGATAGATCCCCAGGCTGGTGGCGACGCCGTTCCCCGTCTCGAGCTGATCGGTGGCGTCGATCTCGATGTCGAGAGAAATGGTTTCGATCGGCGCCCCCTTGAGCCGCATCGCCTCCGTCCTGTCCCCCTCCCCACCGCCGAGCGTCTGCGCCTGGAGCTTGCGCGTCATCGTCTCCGGGTTGTACTGGAAGACGGTGACGCTGGCGAGCGGATTGAACAGGTCGATGCCCACGATGGCGCCTTTCATCAGGCGGGGGGAGTTGGGGAAGGAGGTCATGCAACACCCGTTCTTTCTTCGCGGAGATACTCATCTCGCTCCAGAAAATGCCCTTCCGACACTCGAGCCACTCCCTGACGTAGCAGCACAACCGCGAGGTCCTGCCATACTTCACCGGATTTGTCCTGCCATCCGTGAAGGAAAATTTGAACGCGTTCGCCATCTCCCGAGGCTTGGGGCCGGAGGAGGCAGTGCAGGGGACGTGCCAAATGGGCAGTTCTTTTCGTCATGATTTCTATATAGAGATCTGGCGGCGGCTGGAGGACCTCAATTCCATGGATTTTCATCTTCCACTCACCCGCGGGGCCATGGAGGATTGGCGTCCCATCCGGCTCCAAGCCAACCAGTGTGCATTCTTTTCCTTCCTTCTCCACCGCATCCTCCTCCTACAGGCTGATCTCGACCCGCCGGTCCCTGAAGAATTCCGAAGGCCCGGACGAGATTAGGTGGCTTTCCCCCGACGAGGTCACAGAACGGATCTGAGCCGCAGGAACTCCTTGCCTGCGGAGCTCCCGCGCGACCGCCTCCGCTCGCGACTGGCCCAGGGTTAAGTTGGACGGCTCGCTGCCGATCGGATCGGTGTTCCCATTGATCGTCACTGAATTGCCGCTGGAGATCAGGAACAACGAGATCACTGTAAGCTTGTCCACGATGTCTGGTCGCAGGGCGCTCGAACCAAAGTCGAACTGAACCTGAGCCGGGAGCAACGCCGCCTGGAGACTCGGGGGGATGAACTGCCCGATCACTCTGGTAGAGCAATCCGACATGCCAGATTGACGGGCTGCTGCTGTCGGCAGGGCACAAGCCGTCGTACGGCAGCTCTCATAGGCTGTCATCGCCGCCGGATTGCCCCGCAGGATCTCGTTGACGAAAGTCAAAGTCGGCCGGCCAACCCCGGTAGTCTGGATCGTACGGCGGAGGATCTGTACGATCATCTGCTGCGCAGTGCTGTTGATGTCGATGAACTCTCCACAAGGGTTGCTCGCGCCGGGGCCGAGAGACTGCATCAAGCTGGCTTCCCGGGGTGTTCCAGCGACGCTGCTGCGCGAAGGAGGATGAGTCGTCGCGGCGCCTCCCAGAGGAGCTGGGGGCGAACCGGCGGCAACGCAGTCCGGCGCGAGATCGTCGACCGCGTGGATGAATTCGTGAACCAGTGTGTCAGCCAACTCAGCGGGATTCGATACGTGCTCGGGTTTGGTTGGGTTGATCTCCAGCTGGCGCGCCATCGGCGAGTAACCGCCGAAACGCTCGACTCCACCAATTCTCAAACCAGGAGTGACGGCCAGGGCTAGAGGCCCCAGGTCCTGGGCGGGCATGGCCGCGCAGGAGGCCATGTAGCTCCAAAGCCCAAGAAAGGACGCGTCCCCGAACACGTTGTCGAGGGTCAGCGTCTGCTCTGGAGTGGAACCGAGCTGCCGCCGGAACTGAGCCGGCGTGAGGCGCATAAGCGAAGGCACGGAGCTACTCAGGACAGCGGAGGTTCCTCCCCTACCCTCCACGACCGCCGCGGATAGATGATCGGCCTCCCGCTCCGCGGCCTCTCCTCCGCCGAGCTCGATCTCTCCTTCTCCCTTGACGCCTCCAGTAGCATTCCGTTGCTGGATGACGTGGGTCAGCTCATGACTGAGGATCCGCCGGCCTTCGTTCCTTTCGGGCGCATATTGGCCGGCGCCGAAGACGACATCCGACCCCACCGTGTAGGCCAGCGCGCCCACAGCGGCCGCCGATTCGGCAGCCCGGCCGTCTGTGTGTACGCGCACCTGGCTGAAGTCGTGCCCGAACCGGGACTCCATGAAAGAGCGGGTTTTCCCGTCCAGTGGCCGTCCCGGCGAGCTCAGGGCTTCACCAACGATCGGCGGAACGCTGACTGGATCGCCTCCGCTCGCGGCTTTCCGTTGCACGGTTCGCCGCTTCTTCTGGCACTCGGCGCATTCGCCGCTCGGACCGGCCGAGCCGCCGCAGGCGCACTTGCGCTGCAACAGGCCGCTCGCACCCGGACTGACGGTCGGAAGAGCAGCCTTTTGGGTTTTCGGCTCGGCCTTCATCGCTTCATCCCTCCATACACCGCCCTCGCAACCTGCCGCCCCACAGCCTCCGGCCGCGCTCCCGGCCTGGCCTCGAAGCTGCCGCCGTCGAGGCGCGGCAGGTCCGCCCCTTGGGCCAGCCCCGCCGGCAGGCCTTGCTCGGTCAACAGGCGCGTCAGCTCGCTTTCGACGGCGGCGCCGATGCGGTGGCGGTCGGCCGGGCGGACGCCTTCGAGGACCAGCTCCTCGATGTGGAGGTCGATGTTCATTCCGCCCACCCCCGCACCTCGGCGTCGGAGAGCGGACGCTCGATCTTGGCCAGCTCGCCGCGGGCGGCGCGCAACAGGTGGGCCATGCGCACCGGCGAGTCCTCGTCCGCCGCCAGGAAGGCCGCGGCGAGGGCGATGTTGCGGATGTTGCCGCCGGTCACCGAAAGGCGGGCGAGCTTGCCGGCGTCCAGCGCTTCGGTCGGGGTCTGGGATGGGAAGGCGCGGCGCCAGATCTCGGCCCGCTGCGGAGCGTCCGGGAAGGGGAACTGGACGATGAAGCGCAGCCGGCGCAGGAAGGCGGTGTCCAGCGCGTCCTTGAAGTTGGAGGTCAGGATGGCGAGCCCCCGGTAGGACTCCATCCGCTGGAGCAGGTAGCTGACCTCGATGTTGGCGTAGCGATCGTGGCTGTCCTTGACCTCGCTGCGCTTGCCGAACAGGGCGTCGGCCTCGTCGAAAAGGAGGATGGCGCCCCCCTCCTCGGCGGCGTCGAAGACCCGGCGGAGGTTCTTCTCGGTCTCGCCGATGTACTTGCTCACCACCGACGAGAGGTCGATCCGGTAGAGGTCGAGCCGCAGCTCCCCGGCGAGCACCTCGGCGGCCATGGTCTTGCCGGTGCCGCTGGGACCCGCGAAGAGGGCGCTGATCCCCAGCCCCCGGCTGCCGCGCGCGGCGAATCCCCACTCCTCGTGCACCGTGCGCCGGCGGCGGACGTGGACGGCGATCTCCCGCAGCGTCTTGACCTGCGCCTCGGGGAGGACCAGGTCGTCCCAGGCCGCGGCGGGCTCGATGCGCTGGGCCAGACTCTCCAGGCGCGGCCGGCTCTGTGAGCGGCAGGCGTCCCAGAGGTCGGAACCCGCGTCCGCCCCTCGTCCCGCGGCTTGAGCGGCGGCGGAGCGGATGCCCGCGGCGCCGAGGCTGAACTGGGAGACGATGGCGTCGAGCTGGCCGTTGACCTCCGCCGCGGCGGGTCCCAGGGCCGAGCGCCAGAGGGCGCGCTGCTCGGCGGAGGACGGAACCTGGAGATCGAAGGCGAGGACCGGCCGCTGCCGCGCCGGCCGCCGCTCGCGCAGGGCGACCAGCAGCGGCCCCCGCAACTCCTCCATGAGGCGAGCCACGGCGATCTCCCGCGTCGCGTCACCGGAATCCAGCTCGGCGGCGTCGAGGAAGAGGGCGCTTCCCGAGAGGACCGATTCGCGCTCCCAGAGCCGGATCAGCTCTTCGAGCTCCGTCGGCGCCGTGGGGACGGCCGCCGCGGGGAGCGCGTGCAGGTTGAGCCCCAGATGGGCGCAGACGGCGAGCGCGAGGGCCCGCGGCCCCGCCGCATCTCCCCGGCCACCACTGCACAACTGGACGGCGGGCAGGGCGTTCCGGCCGGCGGCCTCGGACCAGGCCGCCGCGATCCGGTGGGCCAGGTCCTGCTGCGAGGGCACCAGCTCTGTCCCACCCATCAGCGGCTTGACCAGCCCGGAGAGCCGGTCATCCACCGTCTCCACCCCGGCCAGGAAGTGGAGCACGCGCTCGTCGATCCGCAGCGGGCTGGTGGTGAGCCCGTCGCCGGTGCCAACCTCGATCAGGCGCCAGTGGCGCAGCGGCGCTCCCGGGGTCAGGGCGCTCCAGTGCGGCTCGGGGAGGGCCGCCAGGGCGAGGCTGAAGGTCGGCTGGCGGCGGCCGCTTTCCCCTTGGGCGGCGGCGCAGCGGGCGGCGAATCCCGAGTCCAGCTCGACGCCCGCGCAGAGCAGCAGGACGTCGCGCTCGAAGGCGGAGAGGCCGAACCGCTCGCGCACCACCTCCAGGGCCGGCGGCGACGCCATGGCCGCGGCCGCATCCTCCAGCGCCTTCGCCACCTCCGGCCCGGGCTCTGGACCTCCGGCGTGCCGGTCCAGCGCGCCGCGCACCACGGCCAGCGCCGCCAGGAGATGGCGCTGGTTGGCTTCCCGCCAGCCCATGGCTTCCTCGCTCATGGCACCGTCACCTGGGGACCGTCGAAGGCGCCGTCGGCCGCGGCGTGGAGCGGGCTCTCGGCGCCGTCCACCTGGACGCGGACGAGGAACACCTTGCCGGCGGCGAGGCCGCGCACCTTGAAGACGACCGGATCGGCGTCGTTCTCCCGCCGCTCGGCCAGGACCGAGAAGGCCCGGGGATTCAGGGGCACCGGCTCGTTGAGCAGCAGCACGGCCCGCTGCTCCGCCCCCACCTGCGGCTCGATCCCCACGGTCACCGCGCGGATGCCGTCCACGGCCGCCGGGATGGTGACGTCGGGGTTCGATCCCACCGTCTTGATCCGCGGCCGGAGGACGAACGGCGCCACATTCGACTCCGTGCCGGCGTGGAGCGTGGGCGGCGTTGGCGGAACCTCCAGAAGCCGGGGCTGGACGACCTGGGCGCCCACCACGCCGGCCCGCAGCGCGCCGGCCGGGAAGGGCGGCGCGGCGAGGAGGACGCGGATCTCCGAGTCCGTCATGTCCGCCGGCGCGGGCTCCACCTCGGCGCCGCCGATCCGCACCCGCGTCGCGACTCCCGAGAGGTTCCGTCCGCGCAGGACGATCGTGTCCCCCGGGAGGATCGGCACGCCGGGGCCGGCGGCAGGAACGATCTCTTCGATCTCCGGCTGGCGGAAGGGGGCGACGGCGAGGTTGCGCGCCCGCACCGGCAGCGCCGGCTGGGGGGTCACCTCGGGCTCGATCAGCACGACCGAGGCCTGGTAGGCCACGGAGAGCTTGTAGGGGACCTGGAAGAAGACGGACCAGAGCTTCGATAGCTCCTCAAGGTTGAAGCCAGTGGGCGCCAGCCGCACCCGCTCCACCTGATCGGCGAGGTCGGAAGCGGCCAGGGTGTCCTTGGCGGCGGCGCGGAGGATCTCCGGGGAGAGCACCGGCTGCGCGTGCAGCAGGCTCACCACGCTGCCCAGGAGACGCTGCGGCTCGTGCTGCTTGTCGCCGCCGTAGAAGCTCAGGACGTAGTGGAGGTCGAAGGCCGCCAGCGGGCGCTGGCCCAGCGTGCCGTCCTGGCGCCGCGTGGGCAGGTCGGCGTTGCGCCAGGCGGCGTTCGGCGTCACCTGGTAGAGGAAGACGTTGACGCGCGGGGTGTCGTCCTTGAGGGTGTCCGGCCGCTCGGCGGTCGCCGCGGAACCGGAGACCGCCTGCCTGGCGGCGGCGTCCAGCAGGTCCCGCAGGGCCGCGGTGACGTGGGCGAAGGCGAGGTGGTTGCTCATGTCCGCCCCTCGCCACGGCGGCGCAGGTACTCCTCGAGGCCGAGCCGCGGCGCCGCGGGCCGGGCGGCCGGCGCCGCAGGCGCGGGAGCGGCGGCCCGCACCTCGATCCGCCCGATGGTCACCCGGATGACCGGCGCCGCCGCCGGGGCGGGACCGGGACCGGTTGCCGCGAGCGGCGACTGGGGCGACCGCGGGGAGGGGGTTCCAAAGCCGGACAGGCCGGACTCCTCCCGCAGCGCGGAGCGGGGGATCAGGGGATGGTGCGTCTCCGCCCGAGAGGAAAAATACGAAATTCCCTCAATTTCCTGAGTGGCCGCCGGTAAATCCCCGCCCTGAAGGGGCGGCATTTGAATAGCCTGGGGTTTCAACCCCAGGGCCGGTAGTCCATCATCCCCCCCAAGCCCCGGCAGGGCCGGCCTGGGGCGCGGCGACGAGGTCACCCCTTCGGGGTTCAGGAAAATTTGGGGATCGTCCACCTGGGGCTGAAGCCCCAGGCTATTCAAATGCCGCCCCTGCGGGGCGGATGTCGCGGGTGGCCTTTCAGCGGACAGGACGGGTCGAGCCTCCTCCAAACCCGCCCCTGCCTCAGGCCGCCCCTCTTCCTCCCTCCTCTCCCTCAGGGAGAGGAGGGCCGGGGAGGTGAGGGCCCGGCCTGTCGGCGCCGTCTCCGCGAGCGCGCTCTCCACCGCCTCCTCGGACAGCGCCGGCGCCCCCTCGAAGCGCGAGGCCGGCCGCGGCCCCAGGGGCGGCGCCTGGCCCAGGGCGCGGGCGGCGAGGCGGCCCAGGAAGTCGCTCACGCGCTCACCATCTCCAGGTAGAGCCGGCGGCGCCGGGGGCTGAGCGCGAGGACGTCCGCCTCCCGCCAGCCGTAGGCCCGCGCCAGGACGTGGACCTCCCGCAGCAGCCGCCGGGCCTGGACCTCCACCTCGGCCCAGACGAACGCGGCCACGTCCAGCAGCTCCCACCAGCCGCGCTCGCAGGACGGGCAGCGTAGCTCCAGGAGCAGCTCGGCCCCGGGGTCCGCCTCGGCCAGCGCCGCCGACAGCGCTTCCACATCCTCCTCCGCGAGGTCGCCGGCGGTGACCGGCAGGCTTTCGCGCCGCGCCTCCACCACGCATCGCTCGGCGAGCCGCCGGCGGGCCTCCCCCGCTCCCGCGCAGCACTCAGCGGCCAGCAGGTCGAGGCTGTCGGGGAGCCGGAAGCGGAGGTCGAGACCGCCGCGGGAGAGCTCTCGCTCCGCCGGGCCGGCCGGCGATCCGGCAGATCCGGCGCGCAGCTCCCGGGTGTCGAGGGTCAGCTCCAGGGCCTCGCCACACCCCGGGCAGCGGGCCACGCTCTCGATGCGGCGGCCGAGCATCCCCTCCCGCAGCTCGAGGAGACGGCGGTCCCGCTCACCCAGCGGCAGGGCGCCCAGCTCCTCCCAGGCCGTTTGCGGACTGGCGGCGGCGAGGAGCGCCAGGGCGCGGACCGTGGGACCTTGCCCCTGGCCCTGCTCCCAGGCCTCCAACAACCCGGAGGAGGTAAGCGAGTACATGGCCTACTGCGGCACCGTGAAGCTGGGCTCCGTGGGCTCGGGGACCTCGACGTCCCGCTCCCATCCCTCGTTTTCCAGCTTGATGTGCTGGATGGCGACGGCGTTGGCGCTGGCGTCGAGGTCCGGCAGGGCCTGGAAGCTCCGACACCCAGCAGCGGTAGATCTTGTAGGCCAGGGCGAGCTGGCCGGACTCGTTGTAGACCTCGAGGATGATGTCCTTGCGGAAGTCCTTGAGCGAGGCCTCCGCGCCCAGGCCGGCGCCGAAGTTCCACACCTTGTTAGCCCACTGCTCGAACTCCTTGTCGTGGGTCACCCCGCGCTCCAGGGTGATCGCCTCGTACTTGGTCTGCCCGGGCGACTTGCGGACGGTGCTGGGGTCTCCCCCTTCGCGGTGCTCCACCGGCGTGGTGGTGCGCTTGAGGGCGCCGACCTTGCTGATGCCCGCGACATAGCGGCCGTCCCACTTCACGCGGAACTTGAAGTTCTTGTAGGGGTCGAACCGCTGCGGGTTGACGCTGAACTGGGCCATATATCCTCCTGGGAGCTAGGCCTGGACCTGGCCGGCGAGCTGCTGGATCTGGATCATCACGAACTCGGCGGGCTTGAGCGGCGCGAAGCCCACCACGATGTTGACGATGCCGCGGTTGATGTCGTCCTGCGTGGTGGTCTCCCGGTCGCACTTGACCAGGTAGGCCTCGCGCGGCGTCTTGCCCTGGAAGGCGCCCTGGCGGAACAGGCCCTGCATGAAGGCGCCGAGGTTGAGGCGGACCTGCGCCCACAGCGGCTCGTCGTTGGGCTCGAAGACCACCCACTGGGTGCCGCGGTAGAGGCTCTCCTCGAGATAGAGCGCCGTGCGGCGGACCGGGATGTATTTCCACTCGGAGGTCAGCCGGTCGTCCCCCTGGAGGGTGCGGGCGCCCCAGATGACCGGCCCCACGGCCGGACGGATGCGCAGGCAGTTGACCCCGAGCGGGTTGAGCTCGCCGTTTTCCGGATCGGTGAGCGGCACGCTCAGCCCCTGCACGCCGGCCAGCGTGGCATCGAGCCCCGCCGGCGCCTTCCAGATCCCGCGCTGGGCGTCGGTGCGGGCGAACACCCCCGCCACCGCGCCGCACGGCGCGAAGTCGCCCAACTGGTTGTCGCGCTGCGGATCGGTCTCCCGCAGACGGGGGAAGAAGAGCGCCGCGTTCTTGCTGACGGTGCCGACGCCCGCCGCGATGCCGGCCTTGGCCAGCTCCTTGGTCGTCCAGGCGCTCGGCGAATCGACCAGCAGCATGGCCCGGCGCGTCTCGCAGTAGGCCGCCGCCTGGGCGATCACGGAGGCGTCGACGTCGCCGGTGCTCAGGTAGGGAGGGATGCAAAGCAGGTTGAAGAGGTCGGCCTTGTCCAGCGCGAAGAGCCCCTGCTTCGGCGTCGAGCTGAGGATGTCGGCGCTGACGAGCGGACCGCCGTCCGTGGCCTGCTGGGCGGCCGCGACCGTGCTCCAGGACGTCGCCGCGGGGATCGCGGCGGGCAGGGGAAGGACGGCCTGCACCAGGCTCGAGCCAGCGGCCAGCACCTTGTCAACCCGGCGGGGGCTGGCGGCATCCACCGCCACGTTGCGGAACACCTCGACCGGGCCCGCGCTGCCGATGCGGACGCTGAGGTTGAACAGGTGCGGGTCGGCGTTGGCCACGTTGTGGTCCACCATGGCCTGGAGCTGGTTCCCCCAACTCCCCGGGCTCGCCGCCTCCAGCTCCAGCGTGTCCACCGCGAGGCTGGCGTTGGTGATCGGCGCCGGCGGTCCGGCGGGGGCGCGGTACAGCCGCACGATGATCGCCTGGCTGCCGCCGTTGAGATAGAAGTCGCGGACCGCGTAGCTGAGGGCGCTGTCCGCCCACAGCCCGCCGAAGGTCCGCTCGAAGTCGCCGTAGCTGTTGATCGTGACCGGCTCGTTGACCGGTCCGCTCCGGGCGCGGCCCACGAAGGCGGTGATCGAGGTCGCGACGCCGGTGATCGTCCGCACTCCGCTGGGGATCTCCTCGACGTAGACGCCCGGATAGGTTGGCTGGACTGGCATGAATCCCTCTCCTTTCCCTGATTGCCGCGGTTCCTACGATTACCGCGCGCGGAGCCCGGCCCGGCTCGTTCGCGGAGAGAAACCAGACCCGAAATCTGGTATCTCTCTCCTGCTTAGGCGAGGTGCCAGGTCTTTCGTTACAGTCGATCATCAAATTTTTTTACGCTCCAGCCATGAACGTCCTCGGCCTCTCCGCCTTCTTCCACGAATCCGCCTGCTGCCTGCTGCGCGACGGCCGACTGGTGGCGGCGGCCGAGGAGGAGCGGTTCTCGCGGGTGAAGCACGACCCCCGGCTGCCGGTCGCGGCCTTCCGCCACTGCCTGCGCTCCGGCGGGATCGGCATCACCGATCTCGACGCCGTCGCCTACTACGAGTCGCCGGTCAGGAAGCTCTCCCGCCAGCTCTGGGCCGGCTTCCCCGAAGGCGGCTCGCCGGACCTGCCGTGGCTCGACCCGGGAGCCCCCGAGCGGGCGATCCGCGAGGGCCTGGGCTGGGAGGGGCCGATCCTCACCTTCGAGCACCACCTCTCCCACGCCGCCAGCGCCTTTCTCTTCGCGGATTTCCCGCAGGCCGCCCTGCTCACCGTGGACGGCGTCGGCGAGTGGGCCACCACCAGCTACGGACGGGGGAGCGGCGCCGCGGTCGAGCTGTTCGAGGAGGTGGACTTCCCCCACTCCCTCGGCCTGCTCTACGCCACGCTCACCTCCTACCTGGGGTTCGAGGTCAACGACGGCGAATACAAGGTGATGGGCCTCGCCCCGTACGGCGAGCCGCGCTACCTCGACGAGATGCGCCGGTTGGTCTCTCCCGGTCCCGGCGGTCAGTACCGGCTCGACCTTCAGTACTTCGACTTCGTGCGCGGCCGGCGGATGTACTCGGAGGCCCTCCCCCGTCTCTTCGGCGAGCCTCCCCGGAAGCCGGAGGCGGCGATCTCCCGCTTCCACCAGGACGTGGCGCGCAGCCTCCAGGCCGTGCTGGAGGAGATCCTGCTCGCCAAGGTCCACTGGCTGCACGAGAAGACGGGGGTACCCGACCTCTGCATGGCCGGCGGGGTGGCGCTCAACGTGGTGGCCAACGGCCGCATCCTGCGCGAGGGTCCCTTCGAGCGCCTGTTCGTGCAGCCCGCCGCCGGAGACTCCGGGGCCTGCCTCGGCGCCGCCGGTCTCGCCCACATAAAGCTGACGGGGGGACGCCCGGAGCCGCTGCGCCACGTCTACCTCGGGCCGCGCTGGACGGTGGAGGAGATCGCCGGCCTGCTGGCCGCCACCGGGATCGCCGCCCACGACTTCCGGGGGAAGGAGGCGGAGCTGCTGGAGGCGGTGGTGGACCGGCTGGAGCGCGGCGAGGTAGTCGGCTGGTTCCACGGCGCCCTGGAGCTCGGCCCCCGGGCGCTCGGCGGGCGGAGCCTGCTGGCCGATCCGCGCGATCCGGGGATGCGCGACCGGCTGAACCGGCTGGTGAAGAAGCGCGAGGCCTTCCGCCCCTTCGCGCCGAGCGTCCTTGTCCGGCACGCGGCCGAGTGCTTCGATCTCGACCACCCGTCCCCCTACATGCTGGAGACCTGCCGGGTGACCTCGCCCCTGGACCTCCCCGCCGTCACCCACGTCGACGGCTCGGCGCGCCCGCAGACGGTCGATCCCGACGTGGCTCCGCGCTTCGCCGCCCTGCTGGAGGCCTTCCGGCGGCGGACCGGCTGCCCGCTGCTGGTGAACACCTCCTTCAACGTGCGCGGCGAGCCCATCGTCGCCTCTCCCGTGGACGCCCTCTCCTGCATGGGAGTCTCCGGGATCGACGCCCTGGCGCTCGAGGATCTCCTGATCGATCGCGCCATGCTGCCGGCGAGCTGGGCCGATCTCCTCCCCGCCTGGAGGGAGCGCGCCCGCAGCGGCTTCTCGCGGGGAACCGCCGCGATCTCCCCGGATCTCTACACCTTCGTATGAGAGACCGCCGGAGGTTCGTGGAGCAGCGGACCCGGGGTCTGGAGAAGGGACCCACGGCGTGAAGAAGTGGACCTACAGGTCAGAGAACCGGACCTACAGGTCAGAGAACCGGACCCACAGGTCGGAGAACCGGACCCACAGGTCGGAGAACCGCACCCACAGGTCAGAGAACCGGACCCACAGGTCGGAGAACCGGACCTACAGGTCAGAGAACCGGACCCACAGGCCGGAGAACCGGACCCACAGGTCAGAGAATCGGCACGCCGGGTCGGACTCTCCACGAGGCGGGTCGCGATGAAGGAAGACCGCAAGGGCCTTTCCAATACCCTCGCCGGGCTCCTGGCGACTCCCGAGGGGCTGCGCACGGCCCGTCTCCTCCAGGCCGCCGGCCTTCTGGGGAACGCCACGAACGCGGAGCCGCGACCGGCGCCCCGTCCCCCCGAGCCGATCAGCATCTGGCAGTCGCGCAAGGAGGAGGGCGGAGAAACCGTCTGGGTCCGTCCCGATCCCCAGCCGCTGGGCGACCACCACGCCGTCCAGCAGATCCTCCGCCGCAAGCAGGCGGAGCTCCCCCTGCGGGTCGGCTTCTTCGGTGAATCGGTGGCGGCGGGCTATCTCTACGCTCCTTCCATCACGCCCGCCCGGGTGCTGGAAGGGCAGCTCCGGGCCGTGGGCGGAGCGGACGGTGCGGGCAATTTCGAGGTGATCGACCTCGCCCGCACCAACGAGACCCTCCCCTCCCTGGCGGAGACCGTGCGGACCTCGCTCCAGATCCAGCCCGACGTGCTGGTCCTCTTCGCCGGCAACAACTGGAACCTGCTGGAGACGCCGGAGGTCTCCCCCTACGCGCCCTCCGTGGCCGCCCGGCAGCGCTACGCCCTGGCATTGCGGGAGGAGGGCACCGCGGGCCCCATCCAGTGGGCGGACGAGCAGCTCCGCGAGGTGGCGGACGCGGCGCTCGGCGCCATCGCGGAGATCGCCCGGGCGGTGCAGATCCCGGTCGTCGTAATGATCCCCGAGGTCAACCTGGCCGACTGGGAGACCCGCCAGCCGCCGGTCTGGCTGCCCGGCGACGGCTCGGCCCGCTGGCATGCCCTCTACGCCGAGGCGGCCCGGCGGCTCGACCGGGGGGACTTCGCGGGCGCCCTCGAAACCGCCGGCGCCATGCGGGAGCTCGACGGCGGCGCCTGCGCCTCCACCTGGCGCCTCCTCGCCCGGGCTCATCGGGGCCTCGGAGATCTCGACGGGGAGCGGCGGGCCTGCCTCGCGGAGGTGGATGCCGCCCCCTACGCCACCCTCGCCTTCTTGAGCGCGCCGCAGGCCACCACGGCGGCCCGCGAGCTGCTGCTGGAGGCCTCCCGGCGGTACGGCTTCTTCCCGGTGGATCTGCGGCAGGTCTTCGCCGAGCATGCGGGCTCCCCCCTCCCCGGCCGCCGCCTCTTCCTCGACTACTGCCATCTCACCCTGGAGGGGATCCAGGTCGCCATGGCCGCGGTGGCCGCCGAGGTGCTGAACCTCTCGGGGATGATGGAAGAGGACCAGCGCTGGCAGGCGCTTCTCCCCCGCCTGCCCGCCCCGGCGATCTCCCCCGAGGAGGAGGCGACCGCGCGCTTCGGCGCCGCCGTCCACACCGCCCACCGGCTGCTGGCGACCGGCTCCAAGCGGCCGCTCCTGGAGCACTGGTGCGCCGCCGCGCTGGATGCCTCGCCCGGCGTCGAGGCGGCGATGCTCGACCTCGTCGCCGCCCGCTGCTCCCCCTGCCCCGCCGTGCTCACCGCAGCCCAGCAGCGCAACCTCGCCTCCCCCTACCGCCTCCTGCTCCAGCACGGCTGGCGCTGGGACCACCTCGACGCGGACCTGATCGCGGCGATCCGCGCCGTCCTCGAGCGCCGGGGCCGTCCGGTGGGGGAACAGATCGATCGCCTGCTCCTGGAGCACCTGGCGATCCGCGAGGAGGGGACCGAGCTGCTCGATCCGGTCTATCTCTGGGAGCCGCTCGAAAGGTTCTACCCCGAGGTGATGAGCTTCGAGGACCTCTCCCGCCGGGCCACCCACCGCGCCCCCTGGCCGGAGACCGCCTTCTGCCTGATCTGCGACGGGGAGCGGGAGGTCGAGCTGGAGATCACCCTCCGCCGGCCGGCCGGGGTGGGTGTCGTGGGCCTCGCCGTCAACGAAGAGGAGATCGGGACCCTCGAAGTCATCGAGCGCTGGACCCGGGCGATCCACCGGATCGAGCCCCGGAGCCTCCGCCGGGGCCTCAACCGCCTGACCCTGCGCTGGCCCCTCGCGCTGGGCGACGGCGAGACCGCCCTGGAAGCCGCCGCCGAGCGCCTGGAGGTAGGAGTCGCGGCGGACCTGCACCCGGTGTTCGGAGAGGTGTTCTCACTGCTGGCGCGGCCCAGGTGAGGGGCTTGAGCATCGAGCGGCGTTCCTCTGGCGTGTGGTAAACTTTTTCAAATAGCTGTTGTCTAAACCTTTTTCATGAGGCGGTCTAACGCCCCTGGGCGTGGAGGCGTAGTGCCGCCTGCCAGCGGGGCGCGGCCGCGCTCCCGGAGGTCACGCATGATCGACGGTCGCCGTACCCTATGCCACTGCTTTCTCCCGCTGGCTGTTTCAGGGCTCCTTCTCGCCGCCGCTCCCGGCTTCGCGGCATCGCGGCACCAGCCCCCGCGACGTTCGACTCCGCAGACGTCGGAGGCCGGCACTCCGGACCCCTCCTCACCGACAGGAACGGCCATACTCCGTGCACCCTTCGGAAAAGAGCGTCCGGTGACCTATCACGTCGTCCGCGGCCATGCCATCTTCCAGGGCGACATCGACCTCGGCCCCGTGGACGCCAAGGGTAACCTGCTGCCACGGCCATCCCGCCGTCCCCCTATCGTCACTGCGGTGGGGATCACCGACCCGGACCTCGTCTGGCCCGGCTGCGTCGTACCCTGGGAGTTCGACAGCGTGCCCGCGCCCCTGCAGGCGACCATCAGGACGGCCTTGAACACTTGGCAGACCCTGAGCCCCTGCACCTTCCCGGCGCACACCACAGAGGCGGACTATCTGGTCTTCCGCATCAATACGGACAAGAGCGGTGCGAGCTCCTCAGCGATCGGACGTTGCGGCGGCGGGCAGGAGGTCAGCATCAACCAGGGGGTGATGAACCCCTTCACCGTCGTCCACGAGATCGGGCACGCCCTCGGGCTCTTTCATGAGCATACCCGGCACGACCGCAATCTCTTCGTCACCGTCAACACCGCGAACATCCTGAGCGGCTTCGAGCACGACTTCGAGATCGACAAGGACTCGCAAGACATCGGCCTCTACAATTTCAACTCGGTGATGCACTATCCTCCGACCGCTTTCGTCAAGCCCGGGGCGGGTCCTACCCTGACGCCGAACGTGGCCGGCGTCACCTTCGGCCAGCGCCGGTTCCTGGACCCGGGAGACGTGAGCGGCGCGCTCGAGGTCCAGGGGATTAGCGTGGGGTGGACGGTCTTCCAGCCGCAGAACGGCCCCGCTTCTGTCTCCTCGCCCTCGATCGGCCCCAACCAGGAGGAGATCTATTACCAGCCGAGGAAGAGCGGCGGACGGGATTTCGGCCTGCTCTGCCGCCGGCATGGTTTCGGAGCCCCTCTCCCGCCCGACTGCATGGCGGCTTTGCCGCCCGAGCCGCTGAGCGGCATCCCGTCGGCGTCCTTTACCCCCTTTGCCAAGACCGAGAACCTCGATCTTCGTGCGCGGCGCCGATACCGGTCCTTATTTGCACTTCCGCCGCGACTACCCGACGGACGCGGCGGGCGGCGTCTTCCATCTCGAACCGGCGCCAGCCGGGACCGACTGGCTGTCGAGCCCGGCCGCGCTGACCCTCGACTCGCGCATCCTCGTCTTCGGCGTCCGCGGCCGCGTCGACCATCCTGGGGAAACCGCGCTCCACATGGTCTTCAAGGACTATGGCGACGGCACCAACCCCCATCCCTGGTCAGCGCCGGTCGAGCTCCTCTTGCCTGGCGGTGCCGTTCCAGCTTTTGAGCCGGCGGTGGTTTCGACGCGGCCGGGAAGCTGGACTCTTTTCACCTTCGACCTGAAGGGTAATCTCTGGGGGGCCGAAGGGGACCCGGACGGAAGGATCGTCACTCCTTGGGCGCTGGTTTCGTCTCTACGCCTGGCCGGCAGCGGGCCGCGGTCCGGTCCGGCGGTGGCGATCACCCGTGTGCCCGGCGAGGACTTCCTGCTCCTCGCCGACGGCCCGGCCGGGCATCTCGTCTACTCCGGAGTCGACAAGCGGCTGCGCGCCACCGATCCCTGGCGCGACGTCGGCGGCCTGCTCACCGGCCGCCCCGCCGCTACCACCTACTCGAGCGGCACGCTGGTCGGCATCCTCGCCAACGTCCAAAGCCAGTTCCTCTGGTTCAGGGAATGGGATCCCTCGTCGCACGTGGTCAAGGGCGGTTTCTAAGATCGGCGAGATTGCGTGGGGCGCGCTCGCACAGCGCACCCCACGCGGAGACGAGCGTCGTCTCAGTGATGCCGCGGATTCACCGGGTGGTCCGGCATCGTCTTGTTCAAGCTGTTGTAGATCGTCTCGATCCAGGTGTTGGTCTTGATGAAGCCGCTCCCCCAGTCCTTCCATTCGGCGGGGAACCCCGCGGCCTGGATCTGGTCGAGCTTCTTGCGCGCCTTGACCTGCTTCTGGACGATTGCCGTGGTCTCCACCAACATGCGGTGGAACTTCCTCAGGCCCTCGACGTCGGAGAGCGGCCCGTGGCCGGGGATCACCTTGGCGTTCGCCGGGATCTGGGCCAGCACCTTGGCGACCCCGTCCGTCATCCCCTGGACGCTGCCGCCGCTGTCCAGATCGACGAACGGGAAGAAGCCGTTGAAGAAGTCGTCGCCCATGTGCACCACGTTCGACCGGGTGAAGAAGATCACGCTGTCGCCGTCCGTGTGGCCGTTGGGGAAGTGGATCGCCTTGACCTCCTCGCCGTTGAAGTGAACGGAGGCCGAGTCCGCGTAGGTCACCACCGGCAGGCCCGCCGGCACCATCGGCTCGGTCTTGTTGCCCATGATGGTGGAGCCGGACACCAGCCGCTTGCGCACGTTGTCCTGGGCGACGATGAGCGCCTCGGGGCCGAAGACCGGGTTGCTCCCGGTGTGGTCGCCGTGGAAGTGGGTGTTGAGCACGAACTTGAGCTTGCCGGGGTTGATGCCGTGGAGGGCGGCGCGGATCTTCTCCGCCAGCGGGGCGTACTCGTCGTCCACGATCAGGACGCCATCGCTCCCCGCGGACACCCCGATGTTGCCGCCCGACCCCTGCAGCATGTAGATGTTCCCGGAGACGGGGACCACCTTGACCTCGATCTTCGAAAAGTCCTGCTCCTGCGCCAGGGCCGGCAGGGCGGCGAGGGCGAGAGCCAGACCGACGCGGAACGTCGCGCGCATGCGGATTCCTCCTTGAGAATGGGGTGAAGCCGGACGGGCGGAATCTACCACGGACGAAAGGACACTTAAGGGCGAGAGGGACTTCAAGGACGGGCACTCCCGAGGCCGGCGTCCGTCCTTGACGTCCCTGGTGTTCCCTTTCGTCCTTGCTTTCCTGAAGCCGCCTACTCGTACCGCAACGCTTCGATCGGATCGAGCGACGCCGCCCGGGTGGCCGGGTAGATGCCGGAGGCGAGGCCGACCGCCATGGCGACGCCGGTCGAGAGGAGGATCGAGGCGGTGGTGACGATCGTCTGCCAGCCGGCGTAGGCGGCGACGCCGCGGGCGAGGGCGAGGCCGGCCACGATGCCGGCGAGGCCGCCGATCAGGCTGATGGCGAAGGACTCGACGATGAACTGGAAGCGGATGTCGCTGGCCCGCGCGCCCACCGCGCGGCGCACCCCGATCTCGCGCGTCCGCTCGAGCACGGTCGCCAGCATGATGTTCATGATGCCGATCCCCCCAACCAGCAGCGAGATGCCGGCGATCGCCCCCATCACCACGTTGAACAGCCGCTGCGTGCGCCGGCTCTCGGCGAGCAGCGCCTCCGGCACCACCAGCTCGTAGTCCCCGGTGCCGCCGTGCAGCCGGTCCAGCAGGTCGCGCATCAGCGCCGAGGTCTCGTCGCCGCTCACCCCATCCTTCAGGCGGACGACGATCTCGTCGAGCGGCGAGGCGAGGTCCGGATGCTCGAACTTGCGGTCGGCGGTCGATAGCGGCAGGTAGATCTCGCGCGCCGCCGGCCCTGCGGAGGCGGGCGCCGGCCCCGGCGCCGATCCACCGGAAGCGGACGATCCCCCCGCGCCGGCCGTTCCCGCCGTTCCCGCCGACGGGGCGGACGCCGCGTCGGAGGCGAGCACGCCGACCACCTCCAGCCAGACGTCGTTGACCTTGACGAGCTGGCCGAGGGCGGGGCCGTAGCCGAAGAGGTCGCGCCGCACTGCCGGGCCGATCACGCAGACCTGGGCGTGATCGCTCTCGTCGAGCGGATCGAGGAAGCGCCCCTCGGCCACCACCAGGTGGGCGAGGACGGAGTGGCGCGGAGTAACGCCGTAGACCGCGTCCCCCTCGCTCTTGCCCGCCGGCGAGATCACCTTGTAGGGCTCGATGCGGATGCGCGGCGCCACCAGATCGACGCCGGGGATCGCCTCGGCGATGGCGGCGGCGTCGCGCTGGGAGACGCCGAGCGACTTCTGGCGGATCTCGCGCAGCTCGTCCTCCTTGAAGGTCTTGGCGCGGACGAGGACGTTGTGCAGCCCCAGCCGCTCGATGCTCGCCATCGCCTGGCGCTCGGCGCCGGCGCCGATCGACATCATGGCGATCACCGCGCCGACGCCGAAGATCATGCCGAGCATGGTCAGCGCCGAGCGCAGCTTGTGCGCCGCCAGGTTGTCGAGCGCGGAGCGGAAGGCTTCCTGGGGGGTCATCTGGTCGGTCAGCCGATGACAATCATCCGGTGTCCCCGCCGCGAGCGCCGGGAGGCGCCAGACGCGGAGTCGTCGGACGGCCGGGTCTCCGGCGGCGCGCCGGCCGGGCGCGTGGGATCGCGCAGGGCGAGCCGGTCGCCCGCGGCGATGCCGGACTCGACGACCACCCGGCCCAGGGTGGAGGCGCCGAGCTTCACCTCGACCGGCTCGAAGCCATGCCCGCCCTGGCGGTAGACGACCGAGCGACCCTCGCGGTCGAAGACCGCCTGCCGGGGGATCAGCAGGGCGTTGCGGCTCTGGTCGAGGAGGAGCGTCGCCTGCACCCGCTGTCCCGGCTTCATCACCCGCGGATCGGTCTTGGCGAGCTCCAGGGTGACGCCGAAGTACTGCACCGGCGAGCCGGGGATGCGCGGCTTGGCCAGCGCGTCCACCCGTTGGATGCGCGCCGGGTAGGAGACCCCCGGGGCGGACTCGACGACCACCGTGGCCGGCTTGCCGGCCTTCAGGCCGCCGGCGTCCGCCTCCAGCACGTAGACCTCGGCCTGCATGGCCGAGAGGTCGGGGATCTCGGCCAGCGGCTGGCCGTTCCAGACGCTGTCGCCCACCCGGGTGGTCTCGCCGCGCCAGTTGCGCTTGAGGATCAGCACGCCGTCGTGCGGCGCGGCGACGGAGAGGGCCTGGAGGGCGCGGCGGGCCTGTTGGATCTTGGCGTCGGCTTGGCGGACCTTGATCTGGAGCAGGGCCGTCTCGGTGCCGGTGAGCTTCTGGTGGGTACGCTCGGAGGCCTCCGCATGCTTCTGGTGCTCCTCGGCGAGCTGCTGGTCGATGTCCGACTCGATGATCTCGCTGCGCGAGAAGATCGTCTGGTCCTTCTTCTGGAACTGCCGCGCCCCCTCCAGCTCGGCCCGGGCGAGCGCCGCGTCCTGCTGCAGCTTGCGCACCTCGGAGAGCCCGGAGAGCCGCTCCTTCTCCATCTTGAGCTGGGCCTCGCGGAGGTCGTCCTCGGCGTCGACCAGCCGCTTCTCGATGGCGCTGGGATCGAAACGGATGACCGCGGCCCCCTTCCGGACCCGCGAGCCGTCCGGCGCCAGCCAGCCGATGCGGAACGGGCCGGGCACGTCGACCGGAACCGGAGACCGGGGTGGCGCGCAACGCCTGGAGGTTGCCCTGCGCCGGCACGCTGCGGACGAGCTCCCGCGGCTCGACGCGCAGCGTCGGCACGTCGCCCGCCCCGTTCGTCCGGGTCAGCGGCAGGAACGCCCCGAGGGCGATCAGCGCGGCCGCCGCGACGGCGGCGAGTCCCAGGCGGCGGGAGGCTTTTCCCTTCGTTGGCCGCTTCACCGGCCCTCCCCCGAGCCGGCCGAGAGGTCGCGGCGGGAGACCAGATCGCCGGCCCTGAGCCCGCTCCTCACCTCCACCAGCCGGTCGTTGCGCCGGCCGAGGACGGGGTGGACCTCCTCGCTCCCCCAGCCGCTCTTGCGGTAGACCACCGGGCCGCCCGGGCGGTTGAACACCACCTCGACCGGCGCCACCAGGGCCTTGGGGACGCGCTCGATCTCCACGGTGCCGAGGAAGCGCATGCCGGGGCGCATGCGCTGGGAATCGGTGCGGTCGAGGTCGAGCGCGAGCTTGACCACCTTGAGCGGATTGACTTCCGACTTGCTCTGCACGGCGCCGCCGATCGTCCGCACGCGGCCGCTGAAGAGGTCGTCCGGATGGGCGTCGAGGCGGAAGGTCACCCGCTGGCCGACGGCCAGGCGGCCGGCGTCGGCCTCGTCCACCTCCCCCTCGGCCTCCATGCGGCGCAGGTCGGGGATCTCGAGCACCGACTGGCCGCGCCAGCAGGAGTCGCCCACTTTCTTCTTCTCGCCGTTGTCGTTGGCGATGTAGACCACCGTGCCGTCGCGCGGCGCCGTCACGGTCAGGCTGCGGATGGCCGCCTGCATCTCCTCGACTCGGGCGGCGGCGCGGTCGCGCTTGCGGGCCAGGGCGCCGGTCTCGGTGGCGCTCTCGGCGGCCTCGAGGCGGAGGCGGTCCTGGAGATAGGCGATCTCGCGGCGGGCGAGCGCCAGGTCCTCGCGCGACTTGGCGAGATCCTTGGAGGCCACCAGCTCGGCCGGCACGTCCACCTTGAGCGAGGCCTTGCGCAGGCGGCCTTGAGCCTCGGCGAGCTCGAGCTCGCGGTCGCGGCGGGTGATCTCGAGGTCGGTCTGCTTCTTCTCCAGCTCCTTCTGCGCCGAGTCGCGCTCGGCCATCTTGTCGAGGAGCTGGCGGTCGAGCTCGGAGGTGTCGAAGCCGAGCACCGGCTGGCCCGCCCGCACCGGGCTCCCCTCGGGCGCCAGGAAGGAGATCTTGTAGTCCCAGATCTCGGAGATCTGCGGCGGGCCGAGCCGCACCGCCTGCACCGAGGAGAGCGTGCCGGCGACCGGCACGCCGATCACCAGGTCGTCGCGCCGCGCCTCGGCCCAGTCGCCGGTGCCCGAGGCCGCGGCCCGCCCGGCCACCAGCCAGAGGCAGAACGCCACGGCGAGGAGCGCCACGCCGGTGGCCGTAAAGCGGGTAAGGCGCCGCTGGCGGGGGCTCATCCGGCCTCCCCGGAGCGGGAGCGCAGCCGCGTCCCCTCGGCGGCGCCGGACTCGATGACGCACTCACTCGCCGAGCAGGGTCCGAGCCGCACCGCGGCCGCGCCCCCGGTGGCGAGGAGGAGGCGCGGCGCGGCGCCAGCGGGACCAGAGGGAGCGGCGGCACCGGCGAAATCGAGGGCCTCGCGCGGCGCCAGGAGAGCGTTCCGACTCTCCGCCCCCAGCACCTCGACGCGCACCGACATGCCCGGCCGCATGCGCCCAGTGTCCGCCTTGTCGAGCGCGATCCGTACCGGGAAGTAGCGCAGCAGGGGGTTGCGCTGCGACTCCCGGGCCACCGGCGAGATCTCGACCACCCGGCCGCGGTAGGTGATGGCCGGGTAGGCGTCGAGCGTGCAGAGGACCTCCGCGCCCTCCGTGATCCGGCCGTCGTCCACGTCGGAGAGGTTGGCGTGGACGACCATCGACGAGAGGTCCGGCAGGGTGGCCACGGGAATGCCGGTCCAGATGGAATCCCCCAACTGGAGCTTGCGCCCCTCGAAAGGGTGCTGGCCGACGAGCACCATGCCGTCCCGCGGGGCTTTCAGGGTGAGGGCGTCGATCGACTCCTGGGCGGTATGGATCTGCCGCCGCGACTTCTCCAGCGAGATCTGCTGGATCTGGACGCCGGTGCCGCTCGCCCGGGTCTCGGTGGCGAGCACCTCCTCGGCCTTGGCGAGCTCGGTCTCGGCGCGCTTGCGGGCGAGCTGGCGGTCCTGGTACTCGCGCAGGGGGAGGATCTCCTGGGGCACGGCGGCGGCGATCTTCGCCTTCTCCAGCTCGGAGCGGGCCTTTGCCACGTTGAACCGCCGCTCGGCCTCGGTGGTCTTCAGCGCCGCCTCCGCGGTCGCCAGATCGGTCCCCGCCTGGGAGGCGGAGAGCCGCTTCTCCTCCAGGTCGGAGGCGAACTGCGAGTTGTCGAAGGCGACCACCGGATCGCCGGCCTTGACCGGGGTCCCGTCGGGAGCCATCCAGCGGATCTGGAGCTGGAAGGTGTCCGTGCGCGGCACCGCCAGGGTCTCCCCCCGCTCCGCCGCCAGCTCGCCGGAGAGGATCAGCCGCTGGCGGAAAGGTCCGCGGTGGACCGTGAGGCCGCCGCGCGATTCCGCGCGCGCTCCCGATCCCGAGCAGCCGGCCAGGAGACCCAGGCAGCCAAGGAGGAGGAGGCAGGCAGAGAAGGCTCGAGCTCTCACCATTTCCTTAAACGTATACGGTAGACGGGCATTCCTGTCTAGGGGGAGGAACCAGGGACCCAAGAGACAGCAGGGACGCCAGGGACAAGGAGCTGCCGTCCCTGAGGTCCCTTATGTCCCTTTCTGCTCCCCTACCCGATCCCCAGATCCACGTCCCGGTCGATCTGCGCCAGTAGCGCCTGGTCCTCGCGCCAGTCGGGCTCCAGGCGGACGTTGAGCTCGAGGTAGACGCGGCGGCCGAGGTACTCCTCCAGATCGAGCCGGGCGGCGGTGCCGATCGCCTTGATCATCGACCCCTGCCGGCCGACGACGATCCCCTTCTGCCCCGGCCGGTCGACCAGGATCGAGGCGTAGATATGGAGGATGTCCTTCTCCGTGGGCGGCTCTTCCCAGCGCTCGAGGACGACCGCGGTCGAGAACGGCAGCTCGTCGGTGGTCAGCTCCAGCACCTTCTCGCGGATTCTTTCAGTCACCAGGAAGCGCTCGGGGTGGATGGTCAGCAGCTCGGGATCGAACATCGGCTCCCCCTCCGGCAGCAGGCCCCAGAGCAGGTCGAGCAGGCGGTCGCAGTTCTCCCCGGTCTGGGCGCTGATCGGCACGATCTCGGCGAACAGCCCCGTCTTCGCGTACTGATCCATCCGCGGCAGGAGCCCGGGCTTCTTCACCCGGTCGGCCTTGTTGAGCACCAGCACCCGCGGCTCCTTGGCCTTGCCCGCCAAGTCGAGCACGTAGGCGTCCCCGTGGCCGAACTTCTCGGTGACGTCCACCAGCAGGCAGCTCACGTCGGCGTCGTTCATCGCGTCGAGCGCGTAGCGCACCATCTGGCGGTTGAGCCGGTGGAGCGGCTTGTGGATGCCGGGCGTGTCGTAGAAGACCATCTGCCCGCGCTCGCCGGAAAGGATGCCGACGATCCGGTGGCGGGTCGTCTGCGGCTTGTCGGAGACGATGGCGAGCTTCTCCTCCAGCAGGTGGTTCATCAGGGTCGACTTGCCGGCGTTGGGCCGGCCGACCAGCGCGACGGTTCCGGACTTCGGCATCAGACCTCCGCCTCCCGGGTCTCCGCGGCGGCGCCGATCGTCTCGACGCGCACGGTCTGGATGCGGCGGTCGGCGACCGCCTCGACGATGAAGCGGAGGCCATGGCTCTCCACCGTCTCACCCACTTGGGGAACGTAGCCGAGCTCGCTGAAGATCAGCCCGGCCACCGTCTCGTACTCGGGGTCCTCGATCTCGACCCCGAACAGTTCGTCGAGCAGCTCGATGTGGGCGCGGCCGTCGAGCCGGTAGGCGCCGTTGTCCAGCGGCTCGAGCTCGGCGGCGAGCGCCTCGTGCTCGTCCATGATCTCGCCGACGATCTCCTCGAGCAGGTCCTCCACCGTCACCAGGCCGGCGGTGCCGCCGTACTCGTCGACCACGATCGCCACCTGCTGGAAGCGCGCCTGGAGCTCCTTGAGCAGCTCGCCCAGCGGCTTGGTCTCGGGGATGAAGAGCGGCGCCTTCAGCATGTCGCGCACGGCCGGCGGCTGCGGCGCGCGGACGGCGCGCAGGGCGTCCCGGATGTGGAGGATGCCGATGACGTGGTCGATCGAGTCCTCGTAGACCGGGATGCGCGAGTGGCCGGACTCGACGAAGCGGTCGGCCAGGACGTCGAGGGAGGAGTCGACCGGAGCGCAGATCATGTCGATGCGCGGCGTCATCACGCTGCGCGCCTGGGTGTCGCCGAAGCCGACGATCCCCCACAGCCACTTCCCCTCTTCCGGCTCGAGGATCCCCTCGCGCGTGCCGACGTCGATGAAGGCCTCGATCTCCTCGTCGGAGGCGGCGTTGTCCTCCCCCTCCTCGTGGCGGCCGAAGGCCTCGGCGGGGACCAGCGGCGCCAGCAGCCGCACCAGCGGCGAGAGCAGCCAGAGCGCGGCGCGGTAGACCCGGGTCAGCGCCCGCAGCGCCCGCTCCGAGTCCTGGCCGACGAGCATCCGGTTGACCGCCTCCAGCACGGCGACCAGGAAGAGGACCACGGCCAGCGCCCAGGCGGTCGGGTGAGCGCGGTGGAAGCCGTTGAGCAGGCCGGTGAGGAGCGCGGCGAAGACGACCGGCAGCGTCCGCGCCAGCAGCGACAGCAGGTAGCGGAAGACGCCGAAGTGGAGGGGGTTCTCGAACAGCCGGCGCAGCGCGCCCCCCGCCTCCTCGGCCCAGTGGCTGAGGCGGATGGGACCGCTGCGCTCCAGCAAGGCCGAGAGCGTGGCGCTGATCATCGCCACGGGAGCGATCAGCAGCAGCACCCAGAAGAGGAGGGCGCGCGAGATCAGCGGCGCGGCCTCAGGCATGCTTCCCCTCCACGGTCTTCTCGTCCACGGTCTTGTCGTCGAGCCAGACTTTGCGCAGCCGCCGCTCCAGCCGCTCCATCTCCCCCTGGTCGGTCTCGTGGTCGTGGCCCAGGCAGTGGAGGACGCCGTGCAGCAGCAGGGTCTTGAGCTCGCGCTCCACCCCGTGGCCGGCCGCCGCCTGCCGGCGGGCGGTGGGGACGGAGATCAGCAGGTCCCCCAGGTGGCCGTCATCGCCGGGAAACGAGAGCACGTCGGTCGGCCGGTCCTTGCCGCGGAACTGGCGGTTGACCCGCCGCATCTCGCGGTCGCCGGTGAAGCGCACGCCCAGGCTCCCGGCTTGCGGGGCGAGAGCCGCCAGGAGCGCGGCGAGCCACGGACGCAGCCGGCGGGCGGCGGCCTCCGGGTAGCGGTTGGGGTTGAGCAGGACGATCTCGCGCCCGCCTCCTCCCGCCGCGCTGTTCGTGCGTTTTGCCGGATCGCTCAAAATCAGGAGGCCTGACGGATGGGCCGCTTCTCCCGCTTGGGGCCGGCGTTGAAGTCGAAGCCCGGGTAGTCGATGCGCTGGTGGAAGATGTTCGACAGCACCCGGTTGAACGACTCGCCGACGTGGCGCAGATCCGACAGGGTCAGGTCGGTCGCGTCGAGCTGGCCGTCCTTCAGGCAGTCGTCGAAGATGGTGCGGATCAGCCCGCGGATCTTCACCGTCGAGGGCTCGATCAGGGTGCGGCTCGCCGCCTCGACGGTGTCGGCCAGCATCAGCACGCCCATCACCTTGGTCTGCGGGGCGGGCCCCGGATAGCGGTAGCTCTCCTCGGTGACGTCGGTCGCGTCGGGGTCCTTCTGCTCCTGGGCCTTGGTGTAGAAGTACTTGATCAGCCGCGTGCCGTGGTGCTGCAGGATGCCGTCCTCGATCGCCTGCGGCAGGTTGTGCTCGCGCGCCAGCTCCACCCCGTCCTTGACGTGGTTGACCAGGATCAGCGCGCTCATCGAGGGGAGGAGCTTGTCGTGCCGGTTGTGGCCGGGGCGCTGGTTCTCGATGAAGTAGTCGGGGCGCAGCACCTTGCCGACGTCGTGGTAGAGGCCGGCGGCGTAGGCGAGCACCGGATCGGCGCCGATCGCCTCGCACCCCTCCTTGGCGAGGTTGGCGACCATCAGGGAGTGCTGGAAGGTGCCGGGCGCCTCGAAGGCCAGCCGCCGCAGCAGCGGCAGGTTGGTGTTCGACAGCTCGACCAGCTTGATGTCGGTGGTGATCCCCAGCGCCCACTCGAGGATCGGCAGGGCGAAGCTGGCGACGGCGGTGACCAGCAGCCCGCCGGCCAGGGCGCAGACGAGGTCGAAGCCCACCTGCACCAAGCCCCGGCTGACCGGATCGAAGGCGGTCAGCACCAGCACCATCATCAGGTTGATCGCCCCCACCATCAGCCCCACCCGGGTCATCACCAGCCGGTGGCGGAAGCGGTAGCAGTCGAGCGTGTAGATCACCCCGAGGGAGCCGGCGAGGCTGAAGAGGACGACCCACAGCCCCTCGCCGTCGACCGCCAGGCGGGAGGCGAGGACCGAGAAGAGCACCGACAGCGTCAGCCCGGCGTTACGCCCGAGCAGCAGCACCGCCAGCAGGGCCACCGAGGCGAAGGGGATGGCGAACTCGTAGCTGTGGGCCGAGTTGAACGGCGCGAAGTCGAAGGCGCCCGAGAGGGCGTTGGCCACCAGGAAGCAGAACTTCGCCCCCAGCAGCGAGGCGAGCAGGAGCAGCAGGCTCTCCGAGAAGATCCGGCCGCGGCTGTGGTTGGCCACCCGGTCGGTCCGCTCGGCGAACCAGACGACCACCCCCACCAGGGCCAGCAGGGCGAGGGTGGCGGCGAGCGGCGGGAGCTGGCGCCGGAACTGCTGCTGGCCGCGCATCAGGGCGAGGATGCGCGCCTCGGCCGGGCGGATCGGGTCCCCCTTGCGGACGATCACCTGCCCCTTGCGGATCTGGTTGAAGACCTGGCCGACGCCGGCCGCCGCCGCGTCCTGCCGCAGCAGCGTCTCGCTGCGGTTGAGCAGCAGGTTGGGCGCCACGTTCTCGAACAGCAGGTCGGCCAGCAGCCGCCGCTCCTCGCCGGTGTAGCCGCGCCAGCCCCGCACCTCGGTCTCGAAGAAGTCGCGCGCCTCCGCCGGGTAGCCGATGTAGTCGAAGATGTCCAGGTGCTGCCGCTCGGCGCCGTTGGTGAGGTTGCGCAGCAGGATGCCGCGCATGCGGTTCTCGAGCAGCAGGTCCTTGTTGGCCACCACGCCGCGGCGCAGCCCCTGGGAGAGGGCGCCGCGCATGCGGTCCTCGAGATCGGCGGAGAACCCCCGGCTCGCCAGCAGCTCCGCCTGCGCGGGGGCGAGCTTGACGCCGTTCGGCGCCGGGTTCGAGGTCAGGTCGCGGACGGCGGCCTCGCGCGCCGCGGCGTTGGCGGGTCTCGCGGCGCTGCCGCCCCCGGAGGCCAGCAGGCGCCGCCCGCGGTCGAAGAGCTGGGCGAGCTGGAGGTCGTGCTCCTGGATCGCGCCGGGGTCGAAGTCGTAGACCTGGAGGACGCCGTTGCGGGCCTCGAGCTGCTTCTGGCGCATCGCCTCGTCGTCGTCGAGCAGCAGGTCGCGCGAGGCCACGTAGTCGTGGTCGGCGATGGTGCCGGGCTCGGCGCGCTTGGAGAAGAGGAAGGCGCCCGGCACCAGGCACCAGGTGCCGAGGAGGAGGAACACCCCGAGCCAGAGCAGCGGCATCTCGCCGGCGCGGTCCCAGAGGTCGCGCGGGCGGGGCCGCTTGCGCAGGCGGATCGATCCCGTCCCGCTGGCAGCGGGGCGGATCTCAGGAGTGGGTGTCGCGTTATCGTGAGCCATGGCTCGAGGTCAACGACCCCCCGGAGCGGCCCGGCCTCCAGGGCTCATGCGGGCGGGTTGCCTCTCCCCGCCAGGGAGGCCTGGGCGGCCTGCGCAGCGAGCTGCCGCGCGGCGCGCGCCTCCGCCTCCCGTTCGTTCCTGCGCTGGTCGTGCGCGTCGTACGCGGTGACGATCTTCTGCACCAGAGCGTGGCGCACGACGTCCTTCTGGTCGAAGTAGAAGAACTTGATCCCCTCGATCCCCGACAGCACCTCCTGCGCCTCGCGCAGCCCCGAGGCCCGCCCCTGCGGCAGGTCGACCTGGGTGACGTCGCCGTTGATCACCGCCTTGGAGTTGAAGCCGATGCGGGTGAGGAACATCTTCATCTGCTCGGGCGTGGTGTTCTGCGCCTCGTCGAGGATGATGAAGCTGTCGTTGAGCGTGCGGCCGCGCATGAAGGCGATCGGCGCGATCTCGATGATCCCCCGCTCCATCATCCGCCCCACCTTCTCGTAACCGATGATGTCGTGGAGCGCGTCGTGGAGCGGCCGCAGGTAGGGGTTGACCTTGTCGACCAGGTCGCCGGGGAGGAAGCCGAGCTTCTCGCCCGCCTCGACCGCCGGCCGGGCCAGGATGATCCGCTTCACCCGCTTCTCGAGCAGGGCGGCGGCGGCCGCCGCCACCGCCAGGAAGGTCTTGCCGGTGCCCGCCGGGCCGATCGAGATCACGATGTCGTGGTCGATCATCGACTGGATGTAGAGCTGCTGCTTGTAGCTGCGCGGCGCGATCAGCCGCCGCACCGAGGCCAGCATCCCCTCGGGCATGAAGAACTCCACCAGGGAGGTCTCGGGGGCCTCGGAGGCGATGCGGATCGCCGTCTGCACGTCGCCCGGCCGGAAGCGGTAGCCCTTCTCGGTAACGGCGGAGAGCTCGGCGAGCAGATGCTCCACGACGCCGACCCGCTCCGGGTCGCCGTTGATGTGCAGCTCGTTGCCGCGGGCGGTCACGGTGACCCCGAAGGTCCGCTCGATCCGCCGCAGATTTTCGTCCTGGGTTCCGAAGAGGGTATCGAGCCCCTCCTCGGCGAGGGTGACTTGGGTCATCGCGGTTGGTTTCTCGGCTTCGATTTCCAATAGGGTGACCGGGCCGGCCGCCGCGTGGCGGACCGTCCCGGAGGGCACCCAGTGTAACAGAGGCCGGGGCTCGCCTAATCCCGGGGCCTCCTTGCGTCTGCCCTACTTCTTCCCGTAGTCGTAGAACCCGCGGCCGCTCTTCTTGCCGAGCCGGCCGGCGGTCACCATCTGCTTGAGCAGCGGCGGCGCGGCGAAGCGCTTCTCCTTGTACTCGTCGAACATGATGCCGGCGATGTAGTAGGTGGTGTCGAGCCCCACGAAGTCGAGCAGGGTGAACGGCCCCATGGGATAGCCGCAGCCGAGCTGCATCCCCTTGTCGATGTCCTCGACGCTCCCCACCCCCTCCTCCAGGGCGCGGATGGCGTCGAGCAGGTAGGGGACCAGCAGGCGGTTGACCACGAAGCCAGAATTGTCGCGGCAGGCGATGGGCTCCTTGCCCACCGCGCGGGCGAACTCGAAGGCGCGCTCGAAGGTCTCGTCGGAGGTGAGGATGGTGCGCACCACCTCGACCAGCTTCATCACCGGCACCGGGTTGAAGAAGTGGAGCCCGACGAACTGCTCCGGCCGCTTGGTGAACATCGCCATCTGGGTGATGGTGAGCGAGGAGGTGTTGCTGGCGAAGATGGCGTCCGCCTTCACCACCTCGTCGAGGGCGCTGAACGTCTTGCGCTTCTCGTCCAGGTTCTCGACGATCGCCTCGACCACCACGTCGCAGTCGGCCATGGCGCCGAGGTCCACCGTGCCCGACAGGCGGGCGACCGCCGCGTCATGGGCAGCGGCGTCCAGCTTCCCCTTCTCCACCGCCTTGCCGAGCGAGCCGCGGATCTTCCCCAATCCCTTGTCCACCAGCTCGCTGCTGACCTCGCGCACCACCGTGTCGTACCCGGCCCGGGCGGCGATCTCGGCGATCCCCGAGCCCATCAGGCCGGAGCCGAGGACGCCGACCTTCTTGATCTTCTTCATGCGATCCCTCCTATCTGGCAAGTTCTGAGTTGTCTGACGTTTCTTCGACGATCTCCCGCCCTTCCCCCTCCGCGGTCCGGGCGAGGCGCAGGGCACGCGCTCCGGCGACGGCGAAGGGGAGCCTCTCGGCCCACTCGACGACTTTCACCCCCGGCCCGGCGAGCAGCTCCTCGAGGCCCAGCGCCGCGGCCTCCTCCGGCGCGAGCCGGTAGAGGTCGACGTGGACCAGCCGGCCGCCGCTCCCCTGGTGCTCGCGGATCAGGGTGTAGGTGGGGGACTGCACCTCGCGGGACCCCAGCCCCAGAGCCTCGCCGATCCCCCGCGCCAGCACGGTCTTGCCCGCTCCCAGATCGCCCGAGAGCAGCAGGACGCCGTCCGGCGCCAGCTCGCGGGCGAGCTCGCGGCCGAGCGCCAGGGTCTCCTCCTCGGTCCGGGTCACCCAGCGCCTCATCGCAGCCGGGGCCGGTGAGAGTGCTGGTGGCCGTCCTTCTCCGGCTCCTCCCCCCGCAGGGCGGCGAAGGCGGCGGGGAGGAGCTCGATCAGGTCGCCGGCGGCGAGCGACATCTCCCCCAGCCGGGCGGCCGCGAGGTCCCCCGCCAGGCCGTGGAGGTAGACCGCGAGCACGGTGGCGTCGAGGGCGTCGAGCCCCTGGGCGAGCAGGCCGGCGATCAGGCCGGTCAGCACGTCGCCGGAGCCGCCGGTCGCCATGCCGGGGTTGCCGGTGGGATTGACGAACACCGCCGTGCCGGAGGCGATCAGCGTCAGGTGCCCCTTGAGCACCACGATGGCGCCCGTCTCCTCGGCCGCGCCGCGCGCCGCCGCCACCCGGTCCTCCTCGATCTGGGCGGTCGAGATCCCCAGCAGCCGCCCGAGCTCCCCCGGGTGCGGGGTCAGGATCGTCTCCGCCCGGCGGGCCGCCAGCTCGCCCGCCCGGCCGGCGAAGGCGTTGATGCCGTCGGCGTCGAGCACCAGCGGCAGCGCGGCTTCCAGCGCCAGCCGGCGGATCGCCGCCACGGTGGACGGCTCCTGCCCCAGCCCCGGCCCCAGGGCCAGCACGGCCTTCCCCTCGGCCGCCTCCAGCGCGGCGTCGGCCGCCAGCTCCGTCAGATGGCCGGAGACGCCCGCCGGCAGCGCCAGGGTCATCGACTCGATCGAGCCCAGGTCGACCGTCTGCAGGATCGGCTCCGGCACCGCCGCCGTCACCAGCCCCGCCCCCGCGCGCACCGCGGCGCGCGCGGCCAGGATGCAGGCCCCCGCCTTGCCGGGCGAGCCGGCCACGATCAGGGCGTGCCCGTAGTCCCCCTTGTGGGAGGCGGGCTCGCGCTCCGGAACCAGGTCCGCCAGCTCCTCGGCCATCAGCAGGTGGAGGTCCCCCGCCTCCTCCACCACGTCCTCGACCAGCCGCGCCGGGATGCCGAGGCCCGCCACCACCATCTCCCCCACCGCGTCCGCGGCGGGCGGGAAGACGTGGGCGATCTTGGGCGCGGCGAAGGTGACGGTGAGGGCCGCCTCGACGTGCGGCCCGATCAGCTGCGCCTGGCTGCCGGAGAGCCCGCTCGGCAGGTCGACCGCCACGCAGGGCATGGATAGCGCGTTGATCGCCTGCACCACCCGCGCGAAGAGGCCGTCGAGCGGCCGGGCGAGCCCGGTGCCGAACAGGGCGTCCACGACGACGTCGCACTCCGTCACCGCCTCCAGGGCCACGCGCAGATCCTTCCCGTCGTGGATCTCGAAGATGGAGAGCTCGCACTTGCGGCAGATCGAGAGCTGGGTGGCGGCGTCGGCGGAGAGCTCGCGGCCTCCCTGGACGAGGAAAACCCGCGCGTCCCAGCCGCGCACCGCCAGATGGCGGGCCACCGCCAGGCCGTCGCCGCCGTTGTTGCCCGGGCCGCAGAAGACCGCGGCGGATTTCTCCTCGCCCAGCGTCTCCCCGAAGGTCTCCGCCATCGCCTCGGCGACGCCGATGGCGGCGTTCTCCATCAGCACCAGGCTGGGGATCCCCAGCTCCTCGATGGCGGCGCGGTCGACCTCGCGCATGGCTTCGGCGGTGAGAATCCTCATGATACGGCCTCTTCCATTTCTGGATTTTGGATTTTGGATTGAAGGAGACCGAGGGCGGCGAGGAGGGCGCGGGTGCGCGGGCAGCCGAGATCGCCGTGCTCCAGGCTCCCGGCCAGGCGGCGGAGGTCTTCGGGGGTGTCCACGTCCGCGGCCTCGGGGAGGCAGCTCGACGGCGAGCCCCAGCTCCCGGCAGCGCTCCAGGGTGGCGGCCAGCACCCGGTCGGTGCTCCAGGCGATCTCCGCGAAGAGCCGGGGCGCCACGGCCCCGGCGCGCAGGGCGATCAGGTAGTAGCCGCCGTCCTCGGCGGGGCCCAGCGCCACGTCGGCGCCGGCTTCGACCCGCTCGAAGGCGCGATGCACCAGCGCCAGTGGCAGCGTCGGGTGGTCGCTCCCCAGCGCCATGACCGCGCCGGCTTCCCCGACGTCCGCCGCCGCCGCGGCCAGCGCGCGATGGAGCCGCTCGCCCAGATCGCTCCCTTCCTGGCGAATGCCGGGCGCCGGCCCGGCCGGGATCTCCTCCCCCGGCTCCAGCGCCCAGGCCAGCCGCAGCTCGAACTCCCCCGCCCGCAGCCGGTCGAGCAGGTCCGCCAGGAACGCCGCGTGGAGCGCCGCCGCCTGGGCGGCGGTAAGATCCCCGATCAGCCGGGTCTTCACCCGGCCTTCCCGGGCCGGCTTGGTGAACAGGAGGAGGCGGCGGGAGGCGGACACGGGGCGGGATTGTATCCGAGGAAAAAATGATTCTGTCTCTGCTCACCGACTTCGGCACCGCCGACTACTACGTCGCCGCGGTCAAGGGCACGGTGCTCCGCCTGGCTCCCGGGACGGCGCTGGTGGACATCTCCCACCAGGTGCCGGCGGGGGACATCGAGACGGCCGCCTTCCTGCTCGCCGCCGCGGCGCCCTCTTTTCCGGCCGGCGCCGTCCACCTGGCGGTCGTCGATCCCGGGGTGGGGAGCGGCCGGCGCATCCTGGCGGCGCGCACCCCGTCGGCCCTCTTCGTGGCGCCGGACAACGGCCTGCTGGGCTCCTTCCTGGACGGCGCGGAGGTGCGGTCGGTCGAGCGCAGCGATCTCTTCCTGCCCGGGCCGGGGCAGACCTTCCACGGCCGGGACCGCTTCGCCCCGGCCGCCGCCTGGCTGCTGCGAGGAGGGGCGCTGGACGAGCTCGGTTCCCAGGTGACCGATCCGGTGCGGCTGCCGGCCTCCCCTCCCCGTCGGGCAGCGGGCAGAATCTCGGGCCGGGTGATCCACGTCGACCGCTACGGCAACCTGGTCACCGACATCCCGGCCGCCTGGCTCCCCGCCGGCCCCTGCCGGGCCGAGGTAGGCGGGCGCGCGGTCTCACGCCGGGTCAGCCACTACGCCGAGATCCCCGCGGCCGAGGCGGCGATGCTCGCCGGCTCGCTGGGCACGGTCGAGCTGTCGCTGAACGGCCAGGACCTCGCCCGGCAATGGGGGATCGGCCGGGGGATGGGGGTGGAGCTGATCTGGAACGGATCTTGAAAGCTCCAGGGAGCCGGAGCCGTCCGGGTGACGGCGCGGTACCGGCGCGGTACCGGGCGCGGTGAACGAAACTTCATCCGATCGAGCTACAATAAGTCGCCGCGGGGTCCCATCGATCTTGGAAGGAGCGTGTGGAATGAACAAGTGGGAATACAAGATCATCAATATTCGCAGCGAGAACTATCGCCTCGATCCGAACTCCGCCACGCAGTTGAACCAGCTCGGCGAGGAGGGGTGGGAGCTCGTTTCCATCACCTCCGTCAACTTCAAGACCGGCGCGACCGACAACATCGCCATGGTCTTCAAGCGGATCGTCGCGGGCTGACCCTACTTCTTGAGTCTCTTCTTCTTCCCGGCGCGGCGCCGGCCGCGCCGGAGCGCCACCGCGAACCCCGCCGCTCCCGCCGCCAGGGTCATCAGCAGGTACTTCTTCTTCGGCAGCACGCCCACCTCGGTCTTCACCGCGGTGCGCACCTCGGCCAGGCGCAGCTCGGCCTCCCGGCGGCTCTCCTCCAGGCGGCGCTCGGCCTCGCGCCGCGCCTCTTCCAACGAGCTCTGACTCATGGCAGATCCCTCCCGAGCGACTCGCTCTCCATCGCCGGCTCGACGTCCAGCGTCTTCGGCTGCGCCAGCAGGCCGTGCTGCCACCAGTCGAAATGGCTGTCCACCCGCCGCCGCACGGTCTCCAGCGGGTTCTCCACGTGGCGCATCTGGCCGAGCGCGAAGCGCGCCAGGATGGCCGCCGCGATCAGGAACAGCGCCAGCACCACCAGCGACGCGCCCCACCAGGGCAGCCAGACGTGGAACAACGAGATGAGGACGAAGAGGAGGAGGCCGACGATCCAGAAGGTCAGCACGGCGGCGGCGCCGAACAGCCCGAGCGCCACCCCGAAGTGACGCCCCGACCGCTGGAGGTCGTCCTGCAGCGTGGCGAGCTCCGCCCGCCAGACCTCCAGCAGCGCCTCTCCCAGCGAGCGAAACAGATCGATCCATCCTTGCATCCCGCGCCCCCCTGTCTTCAGTTCCTTCGTCTCACGGGTCCCCAGCAAGCTACCGGCCGACGTCCAGGCCCCGGCTCAGGAACGAGGCCTGGGCGGCGAAGTCGTCGCGCACCCCGACGGCGACCCGCTGGCTGCCGCCGCGCATGAGCAGGGTCACCGAGTAGACGTAGGACTTGGCCTGGGCCGTCGTCACCTCCGCCGTGGGGATGCTGATCGGCACCGGCGCCTGCTGGACGTCCGAGGTGCCGCCGCCGGAGTCCATGGCGGCGATGAACAGCCGCACCCGGGCGTCGTGGCTCTTCTCGTGCGGGATCAATGCCAGCTTGCCGATGGGGATGCGCACCATCACCGGCACCAGGAAGAAGCCGTCGTCGCGCGGCCGGGGCTTGCCGAACTCCAGGGCGACGGCGAGCGGGTTCTCCTCGAACGGGAAGTTGAGCGCCGCCAGGGTGCCGTCGTTCATCCGCGCCTCGGTGCTCTTGTCGCGGTACCCCTCGCGGTGGCGCACCTGGAGGTCCCGGCGGTTCTTCACCTTGACGTCGATCTTGTAGTAGCGGCCGTCGCCGTAGTGCGGCGGCGTGTAGCCGAGCGAGTAGTAGGTGTTGAAGTCGCGCGCGATCCGGTCCAGGCGCGGGGTGATCACGTTGGTGTTGATGATGGCGACGCCGCCCGTCTTCTCGGCCAGGAGCTGCAGCGTGCTCTGGCGGTTCGAGACGTTGACCGAGTCGACGAGCTGGGACATGCCCGGCGCCTGGGGTCCCGGCCCCTGGTTCTCGGCCGAGTTCCCCTCGTACCCCCGCAGGCCGCCGGCGTCGATGGTGTAGAAGGTGATGCGGTTGGCGTTCGCCTGCGCCGCCAGCTCCTCCAGCCGGCGGGAGACGTCGAAATCCAGCGTCGAGGTCATGCTGGTGGTCTTCTCGCCGTACTTGTTCTGCACCGCGTAGAAGACGTCCTGGCCGGCGATCATCTGCAGGCCGTCGCTGACGTAGACCACCGCCTTGCGCCCCGGCATGCCGGCCAGCGAATCGACCATCTTCTTGAAGCCGTCGATCGAGAACGACAGGTCGTTGTAGGTCGACTGGGCGTAGGTCTGGGCGTAGCTCTCGGCCTCGGTGACGCTCTGCGAATCCTGGATCTTCTGCAGCGCGTCGCGCCGGTCGGAGTCCGCGTGGACCCCCTGGGCGGAGATCTTCTCGAGCTCGGTCATCCCGGTGGCGATCACGCTCGGATCGCTGGTGAAGGTGTGGCGGATGTGCAGCTCGCGGTCGTAGGTGACCAGCATCAGCTCGTCGTCGCGGCCGAGCTTCTGGCCGATGAAGGCGCGCAGCTCGCGCATCACGCGGTTGCGGTCGAACGGCCGGAGGTTGAAGTTGTCGATGTAGACGATCAGCCGCAGCCGCTGCTCCTCCGGCGTCTTCACCGGTTCGAAATCCGGCGGCGGCGCGGGAGCCGCCGGAGCGCCGGCCGGGGCGGGAGCCGCCGGCGCCAGCTCGGCGGGCGGCGTCGTGGCCTTGCCGTCGTTGACCGAGTAGAAGTTGGTGATCTCCACCGGATGGTCGTTCTCGAGGAGCTGGAAGTCCTTCTGGGTCAGCCCGGTGACGGGGTTGCCCTTCTTGTCGGTGACGAAGACGTCGACGTTGACCAGGCTGACGTTGACCGTCTCGACGAACGCGTTGGGGTCCGTCGGCGCCGCGGCGGCCGGCTTCTTGGCCTTGGCCTGATTATCGTTGGCTGGGCTCCTGGCCGGCGCCTTGGGCTGCGCGCCCGCCAGGCCGGTCAGCGCCAGGGCGAGGAGCAGCCAGGCTGCCAGGAAAAAACGCTGCGATGACCTCATAGACCTCTTCTTTCTGGACACGTCCGCGGCGATTATAGGGGAGAGATCCCGGAAGAGGCCGCCGCCCCCCTACTTCTGGGGCGGCGCGACGTCCGCCTCGCCGGTGAGGATCTTGCCGCTCAGCGGGTCGAACAGCGCCATCATCACGTGGTGCGGCATCCGGCGCATCCGGACCTTGGTGTCGTAGCGCACGAAGGTCCCCGCCTTGGGCGGCTCGGCGGAGCGCAGCGAGACCGGGACCATGGGGACCGGCGAGCGGTTGCCGCCGGCGTCCACGGCGGAGACCCGCAACTCGAGCTCCGAGGTGTACTTCCCCTCGATCGGCACGAAGGTGAGGGCGTCCACCGGGATGGCGAGCGAGACCGGCACGTCCATCTCCTTGCGGTTGACCACCGCCGGCGCGCCGATCTTCATCGAGATCGTCCGCGCGTCGGGCGCGTTGCCGAACAGCATGGCGCTCTCCACGATCATCGACGTCTCGGCCTTGCGCGACAGGTCGAGGAAATCGGTGCGCGAGCGGACCTTGAGCCCCTTGGGGAGCACCACCACCGCCACCTTGTGGCGCTTGTCGTTGCCCTGCCAGGCGGGGGTGAACCCCAGCCAGTAGTAGGAGCGGGTGTCGGCCTCGGCGGCCTGCAGCAGCTCGGCGCTGGCCGAGTTGATCAGCGCCCGGCCCCCCGTCTGCTCGGCGACGAAGCGCAGCGAGGCCTCGTGCTCCTGCTCGCGCAGGTTGAACCCGCTGCGCGACGGCCCGGCGAACCCCGCGTCGACCGTGGAGCCCTCGATGCCGGGCACGTCCACCGGATAGAGGGTGTAGCCCAGGCGGTTGGCGGTGTCCACCAGCGGCCGGAAGATCTCCTCGCCGGTCGGCACCACGCGCTCGGTGTTCGGACGGTTCGGGTTGTCGAGCACGTAGTCGACGGCCGAGAAGGGCCAGCCGCCGGCGAGCAGCAGCATCACCTTGCGGCCCGGCGGCGAGGCGAAGCCGCGCAGCGTGCTCGCCGCCGCGGCTACGGCGCGCTCGGTCTGCCCGGCCAGGCGCTGGGAGAACTCGATCTCCTCGAGGTCGATCCGCTGCTGGAACGAGGCGCGCGGGCCGGCCTCGATGCGGTCGCCGGTGAGCCGCCGCGACCCCTCGAAGGTGCGCAGCTCGGCGAGCCGCGCCACGCCGTACGCCCGCCGCCCGAGCGCCTTCTCGATCGCCGCCCCGAGCTGGCGGTCGGAATTCGACCAGCTCGACAGCATCTCGACCCGGCCGCCGTCCCAGGCGACGATCGCCATGCGGTCCTCGGGACCCAGCCGCGAGAGCTGGCCCTTGAGGCCGCGCAGCAGCTCGTCGCGCCGCGGGCTGAGCGAGAAGAAGTCGTCGATGAAGACGAGATAGCTGGTGCCGACCGGGCTGCCCGGGGCCAGGCTCGGCAGCCCCTTGACCGGCGAGCTCTCCTCCCCCGGCCCGGGGGCGATCGCCTGGCCGCCCCGGATCTCGTTGAAGTACTCGATGCTCACCGGCTTGCCGTCCACCTCGAGGCGGAAGTCGCCCGGCTTCAGGCCGGCCACCCGGTTGCCCTGGCGGTCGACGACCACCGCTTCGACGTTGACCACCCGCACCTCGATCTGCTCGCCGAAGGCGCTCGGCGGCGCCGGCGCCGGAGCCTTCTGGGCCCCCGCGGGCAGGATCGAGGTCAGCAGGGCCGCGACGGCCAGCCCGGAACGGAACGTTTTCATGGGATCCCTCCGTAGGGTGCAAGACATGGGACGGCCTTCTCGGCCCTCCCGATGAAGTTCTGGCTCTTCACAACAAGCCGGCGCGGCGGTTCATTTCTCGCCTACGGCGGGGCGACGCCGAGCAGCCGCAGGTTGTCCGTCCGGAGCGACGCCTGCTCCGCCTTCGTCAGGTCGGCGAAGCCGCTGCGGCTGCGCGCCTTGAGCCCGCTCCGCCGCACCTCGACGCGGATCTGGTGGGTCTTGCCGTCGGCCCGCCACTCGGGGGTGAAGCTCAGCCAGTAGTAGGAGCGGAGATCCTCCTGGAGGCGCGAGAAGGCGCCGCGCCGCACCGTGTCGAAGACCCGCTTTCCCCCGGTCTCGCTGGCCAGGTACCCCAGGGTGTCGTCGACTCCGAGCTTCCCACGGCGAGGAGATCAGGCCGAGCTGATCGGACGGCGTCGGCGCCGCGCTCCGGACGTCGTTCCAGAGCGATCCCGGCCCATGGTCCGGCGCGGACATCGGGTAGATGGTGTAGCCCAGGAGGTTGGCGGTGCCCGTGACCGGCTCGAACAGGTCCGCCGGACGGAAGTAGGAGAAGACGGCCGGCAGCGTCTGGCGCGCGGCGAGACGGAGGGACGACGTCTCCTTGAAGCCGTTCTGCAGCACCTGCTCGGCGCCGTTGGCCGGCGACGGCGGACCGGAAAGCGCCAGCAGCGGACGCACCGGCAGCGACGGCCAGCCGCCGGAAAACAGGAAGAGGACCTTGCGCCCCGGCGGCAGGGTGAGACCGCGCATCGCCGAAGCCGCGGCCTGTGCGGCGCTCCGGGCCTCGAAGAAGAGGTCCGCGGTCTCCCCCACTCCCGCGTCGCCCGCGTCGTCGGCGCGCTCGCGCGCCACCAGGCGCTCGACGCCGTGCGACGGACGGCGCCGGGCCGCCGCCAGGGTCCGCAGCAGGGCCTCGCGGTCGCCCGTCCAGTCGATCAGCCGCTCGAGCTTGCGCCCGTCGAAGGCGACGATCGCCATGAGGTCCCCGGGACCGAGCCGCAGGTCCTTCGCCAGCCGCTTCAGCAGGATGTCGCGGTCGGCGGCGACGGCGAACGACTCGTCGAGGAAGACGAGGTAGCTCGTCCCCATCCGGGCGGCGGCGGCCGGCGCGGCGCCGGTCGCTGGAACGGCGGGAGCGGCAGGAGAAGAAGACTCCGGCGCCGCGCCCGCGACCTCCCCGCCCGCGACCTCGAGGAAGTCGTCGATCGGCACCTCGCGGCCGTCCACCAGCAGGCGGAAATCGGCGGCCTTGAGCCCCCGTACCCGCTCGCCGCCGCGGCCGGTGACCACCGCCTCGACGTTCACGGCGCGCACGTCGATCGAGGCGCCGAAGTCCGCCGCGGGCGCCGGCGACGGGCTCTCCTGGGCGCCGGCCTGGGCGCCGGCCTGGGCACCGAGGGCCAGCGCGCCCAGCGCCAGCCCGGCGAAGATCCATCCTGTCTTCCCGCTCTTTTCGCGCACGACAAGTCTCCTTTCAGCCTGCGTCAGCGTTTCACGCTGGGTTGACCGGTCCGCGGCGCGTACTCGGCCTCGCCCCAGATCGCCGTGCCGTTGACCGGGTCCTGGACCGAGAACACCAGCCTCTGTCCCACGTCGCGCACCCGGACGGCGGTCTGAAAGCGGGCGTAGGCGCCGGTCTTCGGCGGCGTCTTCAGCGCCACCTCGAGGTGTGAGGGCGGCAGGTCGGCACGCCCCCCCTCGCCGTCCATGGCCACGATCGCCAGCGGCATCTCGGCGACGTAGCCTTCCCCCTGCGGGGTCAACGCCAGCGACTCGACCGGCACCCCCAGCGTCACCGGAACCTCCAGTTGTCCCCGCCCCACCTTTTTCGGCTCGCCGAGGCGGACGATCAGCCGCCGGTCCCGCGCCGCACCGCCGAAGAGGAGCACGCTCTCGGCCTTCGCCGCGGCGTCGGTCCGCTTCGACGGATCGGAGAAGAAGCCGCGCGCCCGCACCGCGAGGCCGGCCCGCCGCGGCTCGACCGTCACCTGGTGCGTCCCGTCATCCGCCTTCCAGGACGGCGAGAAGCCGAGCCAGTAGTAGGAGTCGGCGTCGGCCGCCACCTGGGGGAGGATGTCCAGCTTCATCGAGGCCACCAGCCGGCCGCCGGTCTTCCCGGCGAGCTCGTGCAGCGCCGTCATCTCGTAGGGGGACGACTGGGCCAGGTCCACGGGATAGATCGTGTAGCCCTGCCGGTTGGCAGCCTCGATCATCGAGCCGTAGAGCTGCGGCGCCACGCTCAGCGTCGAGGCGCTGGAGAACAACAGCAGCATCTTGCGCCCCGGCGGCACCTCGAAGCTCCGCAGGACGGCGGCGACCGCCGCCGCCGTCCGGCCGGTCTGGGTGCGCGCCTCCGGGCTGATCCGGTTGGAGAACGATTCCATGACCCTGTCCATGCTGTTCGTCAGGGGGTTGGTATCCCCGTCGGCGAGGACCGGAACGGCGCCCGTCCCGAGCCCGCAATCGTTCTGGAGCCAGCAGGCGTCGGACTGCAGCGCCCGCTGGTAGACGAGCTGCTTGATCCCCTCCGCGGGACGCCGGCGGGCCCGCTCCAGGGCGGCGGCGAGCGCGGCGGTGTCGCCCGTCCAGCCGCTCAGGACCTCGATCCGGGAGCCGTCGAAGGCGAGCACGGCCATCCGGTCGGCCGGCCGCAGGAGCGTCAGGTCGCGCTCCAGCCTCTCCAGCGCGCCGTTCCGCATGTTGGCGAGCGAGAAGGAGTCGTCGAGGTAGATCAGATAGCTCCGCCCCACCTCCTCTCCCGCAGCCAACGGGGCCTGGGGTCCCACCGGGGCGGCGGGACCCGCGGCCAACGCCCTGCCCTGCTCAACCTCGGTGAAATATTCGATCGGCGTCTCCCGGCCGTCCACCAGCAGCCGGAAGTCTCCCGCCGACAGCCCGCGGACGCGACTCCCTTTCGCGTCCATGATCACCGCCTCGACGTTCACCACCCGGACGTCGATCGAGGCGCCATACGATTCGATGGGAGGAGGCTCCTGGGCGCCGAGCCCGATCGAGCTGAGCGCGCCCAGCAAGCCCAGCGCGAACGCCACGAACCCCACGCCCCTCCCGAACCCCCGCCCCGTCCTCCCACGCCGGCCTGGCGTCACCGCTTCGCCGCCCTCTGGGACCGCGGCGCGTACTGCGCCTCGCCCCAGATCGCCGTGCCGTTGGCCGGGTCCTGGACGGAGAACACCAGCCGCTGGCCGACGTCGCGCACGCGGACGACGGTCTGGAAGCGGGCGTAGGTGCCGGTCTTCGGCAGGGTCTTCAGGGTCACCTTGAGATGCGACGCCGGCAGGTCCGCGCGCCCCCCCTGGGGGTCCATGGCCACGATCGCCAGCGGCGTCTCGGCGATGTAGCCGCTCCCCTTCGGGGTCAGCGCCAGCGACTCGACCGGCACCCCCAGGGTCACCGGGACCTCCATCTGCCCGCGGCCCGACCCCTTCGGCTCGCCCAGCCGCACGATCAGCCGCCGGTCGCGGTCGGCGCCGCCGAAGAGGACCACGCTCTCGGCCTTCATCGCCGTCTCCGTCCGCTTCGACAGGTCGGAGAAGCCGCCGCGCGAGCGCACCTTGAGGTCCGCCCGCCGCGGCTCGACGGTCATCCGATGCCCCCGGTCGTCCGCCTTCCAGGCCGGGGTGAAGCCGATCCAGTAGTAGGAGCCGGTGTCGGCCACCACCTCGCGCAGCACCTCCAGCTTCGCCGAGACCACCACCCGGCCGCCGGTCCGCGCGGCGAGGGCGCCCAGCGCCGAGACCTCGCGGGCGTCCGACTGGGCCACGTCGACGGGATAGAGGGTGTAGCCGAGCCGGTTGGCGGCCTCGACCATCGGACCGTAGAGCCGCGGCGCCACGCTCAGGCTCCAGGCGCCGGAGAGCAGCAGCATCACCTTGCGTCCCGGCGGCGCCTCGAAGCCGCGCAGCGCCGAGGCGGCCGCCGCGGCGGTCCGGCCGAGCTGGGTGCGCGCCTCCGGGCTGACCCGGTTCGCGGTATCGTTCATGAAGGCCTGGATCTGATCCCCTTCGAGGCTGCCGGCGTTGTCCATGACCCAGTCGATGTCGGACTGCAGCGCCCGCTGGTGCGAGAGCTGCCGGCCCCCCTGGGCGGGTCGCTGGCGGGCGCGCTCCAGGGCCGCGGTCAACGCCGCGGCGTCGCCCGTCCAGCCGCTCAGCACGTCGATCCGCGAGCCGTCGAAGGCCAGCACGGCCATCCGGTCGGCGGGCTTGAGCAGCGTCAGGTCGCGCTCGATCCGGACCAGCGCCTCGTTGCGGATGTTGCCCAGCGAGAAGGAGTCGTCGACGTAGACCAGGTAGCTCCGCCCCACCGCCTCTCCCGGCGAGACCGGCGCCTGGGGGGCTTGGGAGCCTGGAGAGGTGGCGGCGCGCGGGGCGGCGGCCTTCCCCTCCTCGATCTCGGTGAAATACTCGATCGGCACCTCGCGGCCGTCCACCAGCAGGCGGAAGTCCGCCGCCGACAGCCCGCGGACGCGCTCCCCCTTGCCGTCGGTGATCACCGCCTCGACGTTGACCACCCGGACGTCGATCGACTCGCCGAACACCTGCACCTGCTGGGCCGGTCCCTGCGCCGGTCCCTGGGCAATCAGAGGCAAGCTCCCCGCCAGCAGGACCACTCCGAGGCAACGAGCGCGAATTCCCATATCCCCCACCTCCTGGAATTTCAACCCTGCAACGTCTCTGGAAGAGCCTAGAGCAAGGCGGATGCCGTGGCCCATGAATCTCGGCATCGCAGCCAAGTGTATAAAAATCAAGGGGTTGTAGAAAGAGGCGGAAGAGGAGCGCGCAGAGTTTTTCCCCTGCAGAGGACAGGAGCGTCCTCCAGGCTCGCGGCGGAGGAATTATGGAGGGATCTCTGGATTCGACGGCTTCCGGGGAATCATCCCTACCCCGAAGGGGTTATACTCATGGAGAGCGAAACCCGACGATCCGACGCGCCCTGTAAAAACAAGGTGCGGGAATGAACATCCTGGAGGTATACTCGCGCGATGCTGGGAAAATCTTCGGCTCTGACGTCCCCGAAGCTGCGGCTTCCGCTTGCCCTGCTGGTCTTCGCCCTGGTCAGCCACTGCGCCACCAACACCTCACCGGTGACCACGGCCACTCCAGCACCCGTAGCTAGTGCAGCTTCCGTGCCTGCTCCGGCCGCCGTCCCGGCCCCGGAGTCCCAGGCGCCGATGCCCGCGGTGGTCGAAGCCCCCGCCGCCGCCGAGCCCGAAGCGGTTCCCACTCCGGAGCCCGCTCCCGCCCCCGCTCCGATGAGGACCGCCGTGCCGGCCCTCCTCGCCCGCGGCGCCGACGGGCTGTCGCCGAAGGTCCTCGCCAGGGCGCTCGACGCGGTGGCCTGCGCCCGCGCCCGCGGCGTCTCCGGGAAGACCGACGTGCTGACGGTGATCGACTACTCCCTGCCCTCGACGCAGCCGCGGCTCTGGGTGCTCGACCTTGCCCAGGGCAAGGTGCTCTACCACGAGCTGGTGGCGCACGGGGCCGGCAGCGGCGACGTCTACGCCACCCACTTCTCGAACGTCGACAACAGCCGGGCGACCAGCCTCGGCCTGTTCCTGACCACCGACACCTACGAGGGCGGCAACGGCTACTCGCTCAAGCTCCGGGGTCTGGACCAGGGCTTCAACGATCTCGCCGAGGCGCGCCACATCGTGATGCACGGCGCGTGGTACGTCAGCGCCGAGCATGCCCGGCAGTATGGCCGGCTCGGCCGGAGCTGGGGCTGCCCGGCCCTCTCGCTGGACAAGGCCCACTCGGTGATCGACCGGGTCAAAGGGGGCAGCTTCGTCTTCGCCTACTCGGCCGCCGACGCGGGCTGGCTCCACGCCTCCTCCTCCCAGACCTGCCCGGTCACCCCGGGCGGCCCAGGCACCCCGGGGGACACCGGCTCCACGACCAGCCAGGCCGCGCTCACCACCACGGCGCGCTGATTCCGGACCTACCCGCAGAGAGAAAAGGGGCCCTCATCGCTGCCGGCGGCCGGGCCCCTCTGCCGTTCGCTCTTCCCCTTGCGGCGGCCCTGGTGGCGGGCCTCGGCTCGCTCGCCGTCTCCTGGCTGCGGTGGATCAACCCCTTCGTCGACTCCGGACGCGAGATGGACGTCCCGGCCCGCCTGGCGGCCGGCGAGCGCCTCTACCGCGACGTCACCTACAACTACGGCCCCGCCGGACCCTGGCTCAACTCCCTGGCGCTGCGCGCCTTCGGCAACCGCTGGATCGTCCTCGAAGCGGTGGGCCTGCTGCTCTCGGCGGCGATCCTCTTCCTGCTGTTCCGGCTGACCGCCCGCGCCGGCAGCCCCCTCTCCGCCCTGGTCGCCACCACGCTCACCGCCGCCGTCTGCCTCGGCGCTCCGCACGGCGGGGCCTTCGTCTTCCCCTACTCCTTCGCCAACCTGTACGGGCTGGCCGGCAGCCTGCTGGCGCTGCTCGGTTTCGGCACCCAGAGTTGCGAGCCGGCCCGCCGGTGGCCTCTGGGAGCCGCCGCCCTGGGCCTCGCCCTGGCGCTGACGGCCCGCCCGGAGCTCGGGGCCGCCACGGCGCTGATCCTCCTCCTCGCCGGCGCCCGCTCCGCGGAGTGGCGGACGGGGCTGCGCGACGCCGTCCTGGTCGCCGCCGCCGGCGGGCTCGCCGCGGCGGCGGTCTATACGCTCGCCTTCGCGGGCATCCCGTGGCAGATCCTGCAACGCGAGGTCCCCTTCCTGCACCTGTCGTCGCTGCCGCCGGAGTGGAACCACTACTACCGGGGGGCCGCCGGCCTCCTCCACCCCTGGATCGCCCTCCGCAGCCTGGCCGCGGGCCTGCTGATCGACGGTCTCCTCCTCGCCGCCTTCGCCCTCCCGCCGCGCCCCCGGCGGCCGGTCTGGATAGGCTTTGAGATCCTGCTCCTGGCCGCTCTCCTCGCCGCCTGGGCCGCCGCCGTCCAGGGAAACAGCCTGCCGCCCGTCCTCTTCCCCCTGCCGCTGCTCGCTCCGCTGGCGGCGACCGCCCTCCTCCTCCACCGGCGCCCCCTGGAGGAGAACGGGAGAGACCGCTTCCTGCTCTTCGCGCTCGCCGCCGTGGCCTCCTCGCGGACCCTGCTGCGCCTCGACGTGGGGCCGGGGATGGAGGCGTTCGCCTCCTTCGCACTGCCCTGCGCGGTGGCCACCGCCTGCGTCCTGGGCCTCGACGTGGCGGCGGCCCGTCTGGCCGATCCCGCGGCCTTCCGGCGGCGGCTGGCCGCCTTCCTGCTGCTCCTCGGCGGCCTCTTCCTGGTCCAGATGGCGCGGACCAGCGCCGATCCGCGCCTGGTCCGCCTGGACACCCGGGCGGGCTCGCTGCGGCTGCCGGCCGGGGAGGCCGGAGCGATCGCGCAGACCCTGGCCTTCCTCGCCGGGCAAGCGCGGCCGGGAGATCTTCCTGGCCAGACAACCGTCGCCACCTTCCCCGAAAGCGGGTTCTTCAACTTCGTCACCGGCCTGCGCAACCCGCTGCGCGAGAACCTGATCCTGCCGGGCGCGCTGGACGCCGCCGGCGAAGCCGGGGTGGTGGCCCGCCTCGACCGCGAGCGGCCGCGGTTCATCCTCGTCTGCCACCGGCCGACGGCCGAGTTCGGCACCGGCCCCTTCGGCCGGGGCTACGCCGTCCATCTGTGGGAGGAGGTGGAGAGACGCTACGGGGAGGTCGCCTCGTTCGGCCCGCCGCCGCGCCCCGGGCGCCGGCCGCAGTGGTTCGTGCGGGTCTATGAGCGGATCGAGACGAGGACCGCGCCCTGACTCAGAGGGCGGCGACCAGCCGGTCGTAGTCCGCCGGGGTGTCCACGTCGAGCTCGGCGCCGGGCAGCGAGAGCCCCACCGCCTCGTCCTCGTGGGAGCGGAGCACCTGGCGCGCGCCGGCGTCCCCCTTCAGCCGGGCCAGCTCGCCGAAGAAGGCGGAGGAGAAGAGGGCGGGAGCGCCGAGCTGCCCGTCGCACTGCTCGCTCGCCACCAGCGGAGCGCCGGTGCGGCGGTAGGTGAGGATCAGGCGGTCGATCGAGGCGGAGGTGACGAACGGCTGGTCGCCGAGCAGGAAGACGACGGCGCTGGTCTCGGGCGCGCGCTCCAGGAGGTAGCGCACGCCGTTCCGCACGGAGGAGCCCTGCCCCTCCTCCCAGTCCGGGTTCCAGATCGTCTCGACCGCCAGCCCGTCGAGGGAGGGCTCGACCACGGCGGCGTGCGCTCCCAGGATCACGAAGACGCGGGAGACGGCGGAGGCCACCGCCTGCCCGGCCACCCAGCGCAGCAGCGTGCTGCCGCCGAACGGCAGGACCTGCTTGGGCCTCCCCATCCGGGAGGACGCTCCCGCCGCCAGGATCAGCGCGGCGACCGGCGCGTGGTGACGATCCCCTGCCTCCATCATGATCCGTTCCGCTCCCTTCGGTCCGCGTCGTTGGTTCGCTTCATCGGTCCGCTTCATCGGTCCGCTTCCTTGGGCGCGCCGATCCGCCTCCCTGCCGCCGGCGCGTGGATCGGCGTCTCCCGGTCCGCCAGGTGCCCGCCCGACCGTCCGGCGAGGACGGCCGAGATTTCCGCCACGATCGCCAGGGCGATCTCCCGCGGGGTCTCGGCGGCGACGTCGAGCCCCACCGGCGAGAAGACCCGGGCGGCACGCCGGCCTTCCGGAACCAGCGCCTCGGCGGTGCGCAGGATCTGCTCTCCCCGCCGCTTCGGCCCCAGCAGCCCGAGATAGGGCAGGCCGAGCGGCAGCAGGGCGGCGGCGTACTGCGCGTCGCGCTCGAAGTTGTGGCTCATCACCACCGCCGCCGTCCGGGCGTGGGCCGCCGCGAAGAGACCCGGCAGATCGCCCGGGCTTGCCAGCGCCACCACCCGCGCGCCGGCAAACCGCTCCGGCCGCGCCCAGGCGGGACGGTGATCGATCACCAGCACCCGCCAGTCGAGCTCTGCGGCCAGGCTCGCGAGCGGCACGGCATCCTCTCCGGCGCCGCAGACGATGAGCTGCGGGCGGGGCGAGAGGATTTCGCGGCCGATCTCGAGCGCTCCCTTCATATAGGTGCCGGCGGCGGGCCGGAATGCGCCCGATCCACCGGATTCAATCAACTCGATCGATTCGAGAGATTGCCGCGCGTCCCGCACGAGCTCTTCGGTAATCTCCCCGGCGATCTCCTCGAGATGGGACGCGGCGCCGGAGGAGACCACCGCGTCCGCCGTGACCAGGAGGCGCTCCCCCAGGGCGTCGGGCGGTCCCGAGATCACGGTGAGGAGGACCGCCGGCCGGGTCAGCTCGGCGGCGTCGGCGAAGAAGGCCGCCAGCCGCCGCAATCGATCCCCGCGCAGCGGCTCGACCAGCAGCCGGACCACCCCCTGGCAGCCCATGCCCAGCCCCCAGAGGAGGTCGTCGGGCTGCCGCGTGTCATAGGTCACGGTCTCCGGCACGCCGCGGGCGAGGACGGCGGCGGCGCGCTCGGCGAGGTCCGCCTCCAGGCAGCCGCCGCTCACCTGGCCCTGGCGGACGCCCTCCGGATCGACCGTCATCCAGGCGCCGGCGCGCCGGTAGGCCGAGCCCTCGGTCGAGACCACGGTGGCGAGCGCCAGGGCGGCGCCGGTTTCCTCTCCGGCCGCCGTGGCGAGGCGCCGCGCCAGCGCCGTAAGCTCACTCAACGGTTTCTCCTTCCGCGCTTCTACAGCAGCTTGTCCGGCGTGATCGGGAGGTCCCGCACCCGCCGTCCGGTGGCGTGAAAGACGGCATTGGCGATGGCCGCGGCGACGCCGGTGATCCCGATCTCGCCCACCCCGCGGCAACCCAGGGTGTTGATCACCGGATCGGGGTGGTCGAGGAGCTCCACCTCGACCGGCGGCACGTCGGCGTTGACGGGGATCAGGTAGTCCTGGAAGCTGTCGGTGACCGGCAGGCCGGTGCGCGGGTCGTAGATGGTTTCCTCCATCAGCGCCATGCCGATCCCCATGGTCACGCCGCCCATCACCTGGCTGCGGCTCATCTTCGGATTGAGGATGCGCCCGACGTCGATGACCGAGACCCAGCGCGTCACCTGCACGCGCGGCAGCAGCGGATCGATCTTGACCTCGCAGAACTGCGCCCCCCAGGAGTGGATCGAGTACGGCTTCGTCTTCTCGTCCTCGGGCTTGACGTCCGCCCGCGCCTCGACCGCCGGCAAGCCGGAGCGCGCCAGCAGGTCGGCGAGCGGCAGCGACGGATCGGCTCCCGCGGCGGTACCGGCGGCGGCGGCGAGCTTCGCCTTCAGCGCCGCGGCCGCCTGCAGGACCGCCTCGCTGACGCTCGCCGCCGTGTTCGAGCCTCCCGACACCGGCGCCTCGGGAAAATCGCTGTCGCCGAGCTCGAAGGTGACCCGCTCCACCGGCAGCCCGAGGGCGTCTGCCGCCACCTGGGTGAACACCGTGTAGGAGCCGGTGCCGAGGTCCTGGGTGGCGGCCTGGACCAGCGCCCGGCCGTCCGCCGAGTACCGGATGCGGGCCGACGCCGGCCGGCGGTTGCCGGGGTAGAGCGCCGTCGCCATCCCCCAGCCGACCAGCAGGTCGCCATCCTTCATCGAGCGGGGCTTGAGGCTCCGCTTCGACCAGCCGAAGGTCTCGGCGCCGCGCTGGTAGCACTCCTTGAGGTGCTTGCTCGACCAGGGCTTGCCCTCCCCCATGTCGCGGTCGGCATGGTTGCGCAGCCGCAGCTCGAGCGGGTCGATGCCCAGCGCGTAGGCCAGCTCGTCCATGGCGGACTCCAGGGCGAAGGAGCCCGGGCTGTCCCCCGGCGCCCGCATCGGCGTCGGCGGCGCCACGTTGACCCGCACCAGGCGGTGGGGCGTCGACACGTTCTCGCAGGCGTAGAGCAGCTTGCTGGTGGTGGTGCCGCAGGGCTCGATGAACTCGGTGGTGATGGCGGTCGGCTGCAGGGTGTCGTGACGGATCGCGGTCAGCGTGCCGTCCCGGCGGGCGGCGAGGGTCATCGTCTGCACCGTCGGCGGCCGGTGCCCGACGGAGGTGAACATCTGCTGCCGGGTCAGGTTGAGCTGCACGGGGCGTCCGGTCATCTTCGCCGCCATCGCCGCCAGCAGGGTGTGCGGCCACTGGAAACCCTTGCAGCCGAAGCCGCCGCCGGTGAACGGGCAGAGGACGCGGACGTTCTCCTTGGGGACGCCGAACGCCTGCGACAGGACGCCGCGGGTGCCGATCACCGCCTGCGTGGCGTCCGACACCGTCAGCCGGTCCCCCTCCCAGAAGGCGACGGTCGCCGAGGGCTCCATCGGGTTGTTGGTCTCGACCGGCGTGGTGTAGGTCTGCTGGACCTTGAGCACGCCGGAGGCCGCCAGCGCGGCGTCGACGTCGCCGCGGTGGTGCTGGAGGTCCTGGCCGAAGGACTTCTCCGGAAAGTAGGCGGTCGATGCAGCGTCGGCGATCTCCAGCGCCGGCTTCTCCGCCTGGTAGCGCACCTTGACCAGGGAGGCGGCGTGCCGGGCCTGGTCCAGGGTCTCCGCCACCACCAGCGCGACGTGCTGCCCCGCGTAATGGATGACGTCGTCGGAGAACGGCAGCCGGTCGTCCCCCAGCTTGCCGCTGGCGGTCGGTTTGGACTTCGGGCCGCCCGGGGCCTTCTGCAGCTTCAGGGCGTTCTGGTGGCTGAGGATCTCGATCACGCCGGGAGCCCGGCGGGCCGCCGCGGCGTCGATCGCCACGATCCGCCCCTTGGCGATCGTCGACTGCACGAGGACGGCGTGGGCCAGGCGGGGGGGCCGCAGCTCGGCGGCGTAGCGGGCCGTGCCGGTGATCTTCCGCCGGCCGTCCACGCGGTCGATCGGCTGTCCGACGGACGGTTGCCTGGTGGACGGTTGTCCCATGGAAGAGCCTGGGGCGCTCATACCTTCTTCTCCGCGGCCGTCGCCAGCGCCCGGACGAGGGTGCGCTTCGCCAGCTCGATCTTGAACGCGTTGTCTTTCTGGGGACGGGCGCCGCGCAGCGCCGCCTCGGCGGCGGCCCGCCAGGTCCTCTCCTCCACCTTGGCGCCGGTGAGCGCCTGCTCGGCTTCGCGCGAGCGCCAGGGTCTGGTCGCCACGCCGCCGAGGGCCACCCGGGCGGCGCGGATGCGTCCGCTGTCGAGATCGAGCGCCACCGCCGCCGAGGCGAGGGCGAACTCGTAGCTCGCCCGGTCGCGGACCTTGAGGTAGTGCGAGCGGGCGAACCAGGGGGTCGCCGGCAGCTCGACCGCGGTGATCAGCTCGCCGTGCTCGAGCACGCTCTCCCGCGCCGGGTCCTCGCCGTAGGAGACGTGGAAGCTCGGTCAGCGGGATCGAGCGCTCGCCGCCGTTCGCCCGGCGGGTGTGGACGACCGCGTCGAGCGCCACCATCGCCACCGGCATGTCGCCGGGGGAGGTGGCGATGCACTTGTCGCTGGTGCCGAGCACCGCGTGGATCCGGTTGTAGCCGCCGAGTGCGGCGCAGCCGGAGCCGGGCAGCCGCTTGTTGCAGGGGTAGAGCGGATCGCGGAAGTACTGGCAGCGCGTGCGCTGCATCAGGTTGCCGCCGACGCTCGCCATGTTGCGCAGCTGCGGGCTGGCCCCCGAGAGCAGCGCCTCGGAGAGCGCCGGATAGAGCCGGCGGATCGCCGGGTCGTTGGCAAGGTCGCTGTTGCGCACCAGGGCGCCGATCCGCACCCCGCCGCCCGGCAGGGTCTCGATCTTCGCCAGCGGCAGGGCGTTGATGTCCACCAGGGCGCCGGGCGTCTCGACGTCCAGGCGCAGGAGATCGACCAGGGTGGTGCCCCCGGCCACGAACCTGGCGCGCGGATCGCGGGCCACCGCGGCCACCGCCTCTTCCGGCCGGCTGGCGCGCGAGTAGGAGAACGGGTTCATGCCTTGCCTCCCTTCGCCTCGCGGACCGCCGCGACGATGTTCGGATAGGCGCCGCAGCGGCAGAGGTTGCCGCTCATCCCCTCGCGGATGGCGCCGGCGTCGTCCGGGCACCCCTCGGCGAGGAGGCCCACGGCGGAGACGATCTGCCCCGGCGTGCAGTAGCCGCACTGGAAGGCGTCGTGCTTCAGGAAGGCCGCCTGCACGGGGTGGAGGCGGTCCCCCTCGGCGAGCCCCTCGACGGTGGTCACCCGGTGGCCGGAGGCCATCGCGGCCAGGGTCAGGCAGGAGAGCACGCGGCGTCCGTCGACGAGCACCGTGCAGGCGCCGCACTGGCCGTGGTCGCACCCCTTCTTGGTCCCGGCGAGCGCCATCTCCTCGCGCAGCGTGTCGAGCAGGCTCGCCCGCGGATCGACCCGGAGCTGGCGCGCCTGGCCGTTGACGACGAGATCGATGGGAAAAGTGGAAGCCGCCGGAGCGCCGCCGCTTGCCGCCACTGGCGCCGCTGACGCCGGATGCGCTCCCGCCGCCTTGACCCCGGCGGCGGCGAGCCGGACCATCGGCACCGCGCCGACCGAGAGGCCGAGAAAGAGCCGCCGGCTCAAGCCCTCCCTCAAGCCCTCCGGGGCTGCTTCCAGATTTGTAGTTTCTGCCGGCTCCTGGGTCTCGGGGTGGCTGTCCTCCGGCGTTCTCCCGTCTCTGGTACCATTCCGTTTCACACCGTCCCCCTTCCTGCGGCGCGCCTGCGGGCGCGAACCCGTTTCGGGCGGAAAAAACCGGTGCAAAAAACATTCCCCGGTTGAAGGGGCCGCAAGTCCCGAAATCCCGATGAACCCTGCCACTCCGCGGGTCCGGAAAGCTCTCTTCGCCACCGGCTTCGCCGTGGTGCTGCTCGGGCTGGCTTGCGGACACGCCGGGCTGCTGTCCCGGTCCCCCGCGTGGCTGGTCGGCATCGTTGCGGACGACGGGTTCTATTACCTTCAGATCGCCCGGCATCTCGCGGCGGGGCACGGCTCGACGTTCGACGGCATCCATCCCACCAGCGGCTACCACCCGGCGTGGATGGCCCTCCTGGTTCCCCTCGCCGCGGTCGTGCGCGAGCCCGGCTCGCTGCTGCGCGGCGCCCTGGCTCTGGCGTTCCTCCTGCACGCCGCCACGGCCGTCGCCCTGGTGGGCCTCTTCCGGCGCTGGACGACCCCTGGCCTGGCGGTGGCCGGCGCCCTCTGCTGGCTCGCCAACCCGCTGGCCCTCTATCTCTCCTTCCAGGGAGTGGAATCGTCCCTCTACGCCTTGAGCCTGGTGCTCCTCCTGCGGGCCGTCGCGAGCTTCGTCAGCTCCGCCACCGTCCCGGCCGCGCTCCCGCCCCACCTCTGGCTGGGCGGCGCGCTCGCCCTCTGCTTCCTCTCCCGCACCGAGGCGGGGCTCCTGGCGCTCGTCACCTGCGCGGTGGCGCCGGCGCTCCGCGGCTCGCCTCTCCGGAGCTGGCCCTACCTGCGGTCGGTGCTGCTCGTCGCCGCCACCTTCGGGCTCTGCGTGCTGCCCTGGTTCGTCTGTTGCTGGGCGGCGACCGGCTCCCCCTGGCAGGGCAGCGGCGTCGCCAAGGCGCTCTGGGCGCGCCCCTTCCTCGACCCGCTGAGCGCCGCCGGCCGGCTGTCGCGGGCCGCCGACGTGGTGGGACACGCCTGGCTGATCGCGCCCTGGGTCGGCACGCAGGACTCGCCTTTCGAAGGGATCAACGCGTTCGTCTACGTCGCCATGGCACCCGCCGCCCTCGGGCTGCTGCTCGCCGCCCGCCGCCCCCTGGCGCACCTGCCGCTGATCGCCTGGTCCGCCTGGCTGCTGGGAGCCACGCTCCTGACCGGCGGCGTCTACGGCCTGTTCTACTGGGATACGCCGGTCTGGTACCGCACCCAGCCGGCGCTCCTGCTCTTCGTCATCACCTTCGCGTGGATCGCCCGCGCCGGCACCCTCCTGGAGGGCCGCCGCTGGGGCGCGGTCTTCGGCACCGGCGCGCCGCTGCTGCTGCTCGCGTTCTCGCTGCTCAAGGCCGGCTCCCTCTACCGCGATCCGCTCATCTCCTACCCCTGGCAGCGGGACTTCTACGCCTCGCAGGCGGGCTTCGAGCGGCTGGTGCCCCCCGGCGAGGCGATCGGCTGCTTCAACGCGGGGATTCCCGCCTTCTTCAGCCGGCGCCGGATCGTCAACCTGGACGGCCTGGTCAACGCCTCGGTGGTGCCCTATCTGCGGGCCCGCGATTTCGAGCGCTATTTCAGCGACGAGAATCTCCACTACGTCGCCGACGACACCCTCGCCATGGAGCGCGCGGAGCGCTTCATGAGCCGGCCCCTCGGGCTGCAACCGCTGGCGTCAGTGCCCCTGCACGGCTGGTTCGCGACCCGCCGCTGGCTGTGGCGGGTCACTGAACCGCGATCGCCCCGTTCGGCGGCAACGGTGACGCAAGCCCCGCGAACGTTCCCGCGGACCGCGCCAACCTTCACGCCTCATTCGTCAGCGTTCACGCAACGCTAGCGAACCTCCACGCAACACTAGCGAACCTTCGCGCAACGCTAGCCAACCTTCGCGCGGTACCCGCCAAGCTTCACGCCTCATTCGCCAACCTTCAAGCCTCATTTGCGAAGCTTCACGCCTCATTCGCCAAGCTTCGCGGCTTCCGCGCCAGCCTTCACGCCTTCCGCGCCAGCCTTCAAGCCTTCCCTCGCCGCGCGCCTGCGGCCGGCTTTGCCTGGGGAAAACAAGGAAAGGGGCGCCCACCGGAGGGCGCCCCTGGAGAGACGAAGGCTTTGACGGAGCCTAGTACCAGCCGTTGCCCTCGGGGTTGATCAGCGCCTGGTGCAGGCTCTGACGGGCGGCCGAGGTCCAGCGGGAGAAGTCGCCGTCGTACGGAACGACGACGTAATGGATCACTCCGGCCGCGGAGTGGAAATGATTGTGGTAGGCCGCGTAGTCCTTCTCGGAGCCCTTCGACCCGAGGGTCGAGCCGAGCCCCGGCGCCAGGAAGACCACGTAGACCGAATTGGCGTCGAGCGGCTCCCCTCCGCCCAGCAGCCCGTCCAGGCGGGCCTGGATCTCGAGATCCGAGATGGTCCGGGTCGCCAGGGGGTCTCCCGCGGGGTCTTCGAGGGAGAGCCCGGGGGATTCCCACGCCTTGATCCCGTACTTCGCCAGGGAGGTGGAGGTCTCCGGGCCGCGCAGGGCCTTCACCGCCTCCGGCTCCTTGCCCTGGTTCTCCCGCTGCCGCCAGCCGCTGCCGAGGAAGACGGCCTGCACCGTGCCGCGCGAGACCACGGGTCCGCCGTGGTAGGTGGCGTCGCGCTTTTCGACCTCGCGGCGAGGAATGATCTGCGCCCGGCCGCCGTCGTCGTCGAAGACGACCGTACCCTTGGGGGCGTGTTGCAGGATCGCCGACGCGGGCGGCGTCGGGACCTGAGGCTGGGGCTTCTCGGCGGCCCGGGACACGGAACCGCCCGTCAGGCTGAGAGCCAGCGTTGCCAGTATGCATGCTCTGTTCATGGTTCTCCTCGATTTTCCCGGGCTACTGGACGTTGAGAGCGAAGTCGTCGACGACGAACGATGTCTGGTTGAGGGAGTCCTCGGACGCGGTCAGGTAGACGCGGATCGTCTGGCCGATGTACGCCGAGAGATCGAACGTCTTCTGAGCATACCCCGTGTTCGCGTCGAGGTTGGAGTAGGTGGCCAGCGTCGCCAGGAGCGTGCCGGAAGAATTGCGGATCTGCACCGCCATGGTGTCGTAGGCCGTCGTGGTCGTGGTCTCGGCCGTGTCGATGTGCAGCCAGAAGCTCAGGGTCGCCGAGTGGTTGGTCGAGAAGATGGCGACCTGCTGGTACAGCGTGTCGGTATGGGTCGTCCCGTAGCCGTCGAGCCACGCCTTCCACGTGCCGCCGTGCGCCGGCTCCGAGGTGGAGTTGGTGATGACGCTGGCGGCCGCGGTCCAGGTGGTGTTTCCGGACTCGAAGCCCGGGTTCTTGAGGATCTGCGATCCGCCGCCGCCGGAGGTCACGGTCAGGGTGAGCGGCGCGGTGTGCGTCTTGCCGCCGCCGGTGCCGGTGATCGTCAGGTTGTAGGTCCCCGCCGCCGCCGTTCCCGTGGAAAGGGTGAGCGTCGAGGAGCCCGAGCCGGGCGCCGCGATGGAGGCCGGCGAGAAGGAGGCCGAGGCGCCCGCGGGGAGCCCGGAAGCCGAAAGCGAGACCGCCGAGTTGAAGCCGCCGCTCACCGTCGTGGAGACCGTCGCGGTGCCATTGCTCCCGGTGGCCACCGACAGGGAGGACGGCGAGACCGCGAGCGCGAAGTCAGGGCTGGCGGTGGTGGTCACCGTGAACGAGACGGTGGTCGAATGCGTTTTCCCTCCTCCCGTGCCGGTGATGGTCACCGTATAGGTTCCGGCGGCGGCCGTCCCCGCCGCGAGCGTGAGGGTGGACGAGCCCGAGCCGGGCGCGCCGATCGAGGTCGGGCTGAAGGTCGCCGTGGCGCCCGCGGGCAGCCCCGAGGCGCTCAGCGAGACCGCGGAGTTGAAGCCGCCCGAGACCGCCGTCGACACGGTGGTGGTCGCTGAAGTCCCCTGCACCGCCGACACCGAGGAGGGCGAGGCCGAGATCGAGAAGTCCGGCGAGCTGCTGGGGTTGAAGATGATGTCCAGCACGGCGTGGATCTCGATGCCGTTCGGCGCCACGCCGGTCTGGCCGTGCAGGAAGTCGAACATGCCGACGCCGGTGACCTGGACCGGGATGTTGGCGGTCTGGAAGCTGCCGGTGGGAGTGAACCTGGCGTTGAACGCATTACGGGCGGTGGTGATCCGCGACAGGAAGGGGCTGCCGGAGCCCACGCAGGCGGGCAGCGGGATCTCCGCGATCAGGGTATTGCCGGAGGCGTCCTGCAGGATCAGGTGGTAGTCCGAATCGCTCTCGAGCTTGTACTGGGTGAGGGTGGCGTTGAGCACCCAGACCGTCGTCTCATAGGGGGAGACGCGGTTGTTGGCGGGAATCGGATTGGGCGCGGGCCAGCCGCGCATGGTGACGATGGTGTTCGGCGTCGTGGACGAGAGGTTGATCTTGCCGACGTCCGCGTCGGTCCCCGTCTTCACGGACCAGCGCTCGACGCCACAGCTCTGCGCCAGCAGGTCGGGAGGCGCCAGCGACACGCCCAGGAGAAAAACGAAAGCCATAATCGCTCGACGGACACTCACACTCATGGGTCCTCCTGCTCCAGAAGCAATCAAGTGGATCGGAAAACAACAGCAGCTTCTACTGAGTCCGGTGCCGCAGGAGAGGCCCGGCGAGCCGCTATAGCGGCGATTTGAAAAGGTTTCGCGGATGTCGCAGGAAAGCAATATGGATTTAATATCGAAGGCGGGATTTATTGTCGCCGGGAGGGTATCCGTCGTGTCTTTCCGCTGGAAACGCGGATCGACGCGACGAACGAACGGCGCTCCGTCTACCTTGAGCTACCATGCACAGGATGACCAGCCAGACCCAGGACAACCCTTCCGACCTCCCCGCTCTGCTCAGCCCCCTCGCGATCCGCGGCGTGACCCTCCGCAACCGGATCGTCATGTCCCCCATGTGCCAGTACAGCGCCGAGGAGGGGCTGGCCAGTGACTGGCACCTGGTCCACCTCGGCAGCCGGGCCGTTGGCGGGGCGGCCCTGATCGTGGCCGAGGCCACCGCCGTCACCCGCGACGGCCGGATCTCCCCCGCCGACCTGGGGATCTGGAGCGACGAGCAGGTCGAGCCCCTGTCCCGCATCGCGCGGTTCGTCCACTCCCAGGGAGCGGTCGCCGGCATTCAGATCTGCCACGCCGGTCGCAAGGCCAGTACGGAACCGCCATGGAAAGGTGGAGGCCCTCTGATGACGCCCGGGGAGGGAGGCTGGACCGTCGTCGGTCCCAGTCCGATTCCATTTCGCGAGGGAGGCCCGGTCCCGGTGCCGCTGGAAGAGGCCGGTATCGAGGAGGTGATCGCTGCCTTCGAGGCCGCCGCCCGGCGCGCCGTCACCGCGGGCTTCCGGGTGCTCGAGATCCACGCGGCGCACGGCTACCTGCTGCACCAGTTCCTTTCGCCGCTGAGCAACCAACGGGACGACCGCTACGGCGGCAGCCTGGAGAACCGGTCACGCCTGCTGCTGCGGGTGGCGGAGCGCCTGCGCGGCGTGATGCCCGACGGCCTGCCGCTCTTCGTGCGGATCTCGGCGACCGACTGGGCGGAAGGTGGCTGGGACGTCGACCAGTCCATCCAACTGGCGAAGTGGCTCAAGGAGGCCGGCGTGGACCTGATCGACGCCTCCTCCGGCGGGACGCTGCCGAGAGTGAGCATCCCGGTTGCCCCGGGCTATCAGGTGCCGTTCGCCCGCCGCATCCGCCACGAGGCCGGCATCCTGACCGGGGCCGTCGGACTGATCACCGAGCCGGAGCAGGCCAACGAGATCCTCGAGAACGGCGACGCCGACCTCGTTTTCCTCGCCCGGGAGTTGCTGCGTAACCCGTACTGGGCCTTCCGGGCGAAACGGGAGTTGGGCGGGATACCGGCGTTGCCGGTTCAGTATGAGCGCGCTAGGTGATACGCCTCCCTTCAACCAATGCTAGACGCCACCGTATCGCCCGACCCAGGAAGGCGTCCACCACCGGCCAGAATCCTTGACAGAGGAGGCGTAAAACTTTAATCTGCATCCATACAAAGGGAGGCTCAAAGTGAAGAAGACTCAAGCGCAGTATCGCCGGGCTTTCGGTCACCAAGTCGCCGTCGAGTTGCCAGAGGACAGCCCCGCCATGATTGGGCAAGCAGGCGATAGACCGGTGATTCAGGCATTTACCACTTGTGATGGCTTACGGACCCATCGCGCCGACACTGGCCTTGACTGCAGCGGCCAAAGTGACGACATTGGTGGATTCCCGGTTTAAGATTTATCTTCACGGGTCCAGGTGACTGCGGCGACAACATCAATGTCTCGGAAGGAAATTAGTGGCCGGTACGTATTAATTGCTACTAACCCTACGGACTCGGATTCTTTTCTCGTCCAGGAGGCCTTACGGAGAAAAGGTATCCACTCGGGGTTGGCGCACCTTCCAGACTTCCCTAGCCGTTCAACGGCATCGCTCCACCTGGGCCCGTGTGCTGATGAGGATCGCTGGTACCTCATTGGTCAACGGGATCATTCGCCGCCATTGTTGCCGGATACCCTCTGGTGGCGACGGCCTGAGCGTCCGGTGATCCCATTGGACGTTCACCCGGAAGACAGGGAGTTCGTTCGACAAGAGGCCGCCAAGTTCATCGTCGGCCTTTGGTACCATCTGCCTCCAAGCACCATTTGTGTAAACTCTCCTGTTCATGCTGTCGCGGCCGATCGCAAGCCTTACCAGTTAAGGATTGCGCGCGAGGTAGGATTCTCGATCCCACCTACTCTTTTCAGCAATGATCCGGCAGAGATTCGTATGGCGGTCCGCAAATGGGGTGGACAGGCGATTTATAAGTCGTTCGGGAGCATCAATAACTTCTGGTGGGACTCTGAGCGCCAAAGAATCCTGGCCCTGTTCACAACGGCTCTTGATGAAAATTCTCTTCCCGATGACGATACCCTGTCCTTGACACCAGGCATTTACCAGCCACGACTGCTTAAGGCCTTCGAGCTTCGAATAACGGTATTCGGCAGTACCGTTTTCGGGACGAAGATCTTGTCACAGGAGCAAGAGCGGAGCCAAATTGATTGGCGTAACGGCCAGCACGCCTTGCGCTACGAGCCGGTTGAAATTGAGCCAAACCTGCGCAAGCTTTGCCTCTCAATGCTCAGGCGGCTTGGACTTCTGATGGGGTGTTTCGACTTTGTCGTTACACCTGAGGGGGATGTAGTATTTCTGGAGGTCAACGAAAGCGGGCAGTTCCTCTGGCTCGAGATGGCCAGTGGAGCGCCTCTTCTCGACGCGTTCAGTGATTTCCTCATCCATCCGCGGGCGGGCTTTCGATGGAAGCCTTCATCAGAGCCCCTCTATATACAAAATGTCCAAGCTGTTGCCGCCGAGAAAATGGCCCAAGCTGCTGAGACGCATCTCGCTCCAGAGCCGTTGATTCACGTCGATGCCGTGCCTTCTATCGCAGTGGCGGAACCCTATGAACCGAATAAAAAGCCTTAAATCTTTACGTATTGGTTATCTCGTCATCTCTTTATACCTGCTCGGGACAGAGGTGGCGTATCCACTGGAGCCTGGAAAGCTTGGGAACATGGACGTCTTTGGAGTGGCACCCGGATCAATCGTAGAGTTGGAACGCTGCTTCGATAGAGAGGCGCGGGAGTACGTTACGGCAGCCTCTACCGGGGGAAGGCAGGTTCAAGCCCGCGAGCTCGAGAAAAAGCTGGAGCAAGAGATCAAGCAGGCAGGCGGCTTCGAAGCGGTGGAGGTCTCCGCCGTGCATTACTCCGCGCCGCACGTTCCATCCGACCTGACGTTCAACATAACATTGGCTAACAAGAAGCCATGGATCGAGTATCTGCCGATGCCCAAGGATAACGTTCCCGACCCCGACGGCCTGCTGGCAAGTTGGCGGGAGTACGAAAAGATCGGGAGCGCGCTAGACTACACAGGTGAGATTGCTGAGCCTACTCAATGCCCCGCGCACCACTGTACTTACGGGTTCGATCATCCTAAGCTCCGTCCCTATGGCGACAAGTTCACTCAGAAGGTGCCGGCGGATCGTATCGAATTGATCCGTGTTCTCCGGACGGACAAGGATGACAAGAAACGTGGCACGGCCGCTTATCTTCTTGCTCATCTTCCGGAAGCGAAGGATGTATTGGGAACGCTGCTGCCGCAGCTTAACGATCCATCGCCCTATGTCCGGAACAGCGTCATGCGGGTTGTAGCTTTGATGGCCGAGCACGGCGAAGCTCGATCAATCTCGCTCGAACCGATCCTTCCCTTCCTTGCGTCTCCCTCCCTCACCGACCGCAACAAGGCCGTTTCCATCGTCGCCGCGTTGGCGGACGACAAGAGCCGTCGAGAGCTTCTGATCCATCGCTCCGGCTGCGGTCTCGTGCGGCTGCTGGAGACCAAACAGCCCAATCAAAACGAGTTCGCTCACCGAGCTCTCGTGAAGCTGCGAGGGCAGGACCTGGGCATTGCCAACTTCCCAGCCTGGAGAAAATGGCTGCAAACCCAAGGAGTGTCCTGCCAGGCGGAACCCGAGATCGGCCCCGGGAAGCTTTGCCCGCTTACCGCGCCACCAGCGATCCGCCCGACGGCAGCTCCCCCGCCGTCCAGCCGCCCCCCAGCGCCTTGATCAGGTTGACGCTGGCGGTCATCTGGCGGACGCGGAGGTCGACGGCGTTGCGCTCGTTGACGTAGGCGGCGTTCTGGGCGGTGATCACTTCCAGGTAGGTGGCGATCCCGGCCGCGTAGCGGTTGCGGGTCAGCGCCAGCGATCTTTCGGCCGCGGTCACCGCGGCGGCCTGCTGGATGGACTCGTCGGCGAGGATGCGCAGCGCCGCGAGGTTGTCCTCGACGTTCTGGAAGGCGGTCAGCACGCTCTCGCGGTAGGCGGCCACGGTGGCGTCGTAGTTGGCCTCCGCCTGCGCCACCGCCGCCCGCCGGCGGCCGCCGTCGAAGACCGTGGCGAGGAGCGAGGGGCCGAGCGACCAGAAGCGGTTGGGCAGCGAGAACAGGCTGGCCAGCGTCGAGCCCTGGAAACCGCCGGAGGCGCTCAGGCCCAGGGTCGGATAGTACGCCGCGGTCGCCACGCCGATCTCGGCGTTGGCCGCGGCCACCCGGCGCTCGGCGGCGGCCACGTCGGGCCGGCGCTCCAGCAGCTCGGAGGGGACCGCCACCGGGATCGCCGGCGGCGGCACGCGGATCGTGTCCTGGGCGATCGTCAGGTCGGCCGGCGCCTTGCCGGTGAGGATCGCGATCGCGTGCTCGAACTCCGCCCGCGCCACGCCGAGATCGATCGCCTGGGTCCGCGCGGTCTCGAGCTGGGTCTGCGACTGCGCCACGTCGGCGCCCGACGCGACCCCCTGGTCGTGACGGTTGACGGTGATCTGGAGCGCCTTCTCGTAGTCGGTGACCGTCGAGTCGAGGAGCCGCCTCTGCTCGTCGAGGCCGTGGAGCTGGAAGTAGTCGACCGCCAGCTCAGCCTGGAGGCTCAAGGCCACGTTCCCGACGTCCGCGGCGCTCGCCTGGGCGCTCGCCACGTTCGCCTCGATGCCGCGGCGCACCCTCCCCCACAGGTCGGCCTCCCAGGTGAGATCGATCGGCACTTGGTAGGCGGTCGCCGTGCCGCTCCCCGAGGAGCCCGAGGACGACGAGCGGCCGGACGAGCCGCGCGCGGTCGTCACCTGCGCGCCGGCGGTCACCGTGGGGAACAGCCCGGCGCGCGCCGTCGCCACCGCCGCGCGGGCGCCGCGGAACTGGGCCTCGGCCTGCGCCAGGGTCTGGTTGGAGACCGCGACCTGCTCCTCCAGGGCGTTGAGCCGGGGATCCCCGAACGCCTCCCACCACTTGCCGCGCAGGGAGCCGTCCCGCGGCTGGGCGGTCTTCCAGCCGGCCGGCGGCGCCTCCTTGAAGGCGCCCGGCGTCTCCGCCGAGGGTTTCTTGTAGTTCGGACCGACGGCGCACGCCGCGGTCAGCAACGCCATCGAGAACAGGACGGGCCAGCGCGCGTTCATCATCGACATTTCTCTCCTCAAGCCTCCGACCCGGCGCCCGCGCCCGCACCCGCAGCAGGCACCGTCCGCCGCCGCCGGCGCGCCTCCCGGCGCTTCTCGCGCCGGAGCCGGAACCGGTCGAGATAGAGATAGACCACCGGCGTCGTGTACAGGGTGAGGAGCTGGCTGAACAGCAGCCCCCCGACGATCGCGATGCCGAGCGGCCGGCGCAGCTCGGAGCCGGTGCCGAGGCCGATCGCCAGCGGCAGGCCGCCCAGCATCGCCGCCATGGTGGTCATGGTGATCGGCCGGAAGCGCAGCAGGCAGGCCTCGTAGATGGCGTCGGCCGGGCTCTTTCCATCCTTGCGCTCGGCCTCGATCGCGAAGTCGATCATCAGGATCGCGTTCTTCTTCACGATGCCGATCAGCAGGATGATGCCGATCAGCGCGATCACCGAGAGCTCGGTGTGGCAGAGGATCAGCGCCAGCAGCGCGCCGACGCCCGCCGACGGCAGGGTCGACAGGATGGTGATCGGATGGATGGTGCTCTCGTAGAGCATGCCGAGCACGATGTAGACGGTGAGCAGCGCCGCCAGGATCAGGATCGGCTCGTTCTTCAGCGAGGCCTGGAAGGCCTGCGCCGTCCCCGCGAAGCTGCCCTGGATGGTCTCCGGCAGCCGGATCTCGGTCTCCGCCTTGTTGACCGCGGTGACGGCGGTGCCGAGCGCGACCCCCGGCGGCAGGTTGAACGAGAAGGTGATCGAGGGGAACTGCCCCTGGTGATTGATCGTCAGCGGCGCGTTGGTGGTCTGGTAGTGGGTGAAGGCGGCGAGCGGCACCAGGCTCCCGTTCGCGGCCCGCACGTTGATGTACTTCAGCCCTTCCGGGTTCTGCCAGAACCGCGGCTCGACCTCCATGACGACGTGATACTGGTTGAGCTGCTGGTACATCGTCGAGACCTGCCGCTGGCCGAAGGCGTCGTAGAGCGTGTTGTCGATCATCCCGGGGGTGATGCCGAGCCGCGCGGCGGTGGCGCGGTCGATCACCAGCGATTCCTGCAACCCCTTGTCTTGCTGATCGGAGTTGACGTCGACCAGCTCCTTGACGGTCCGCAGCTTGCGCAGCACCTGGGGCGCCCACTGCAGCAGCTCCGCGGTGTTGCTCCCCTGCAGCGTGTACTGGTACTGCGCGTTGCCGCCGCGGCCGCCCACCCGCAGATCCTGCACCGGTTGCAGGAACAGGTTGGCGCCGGGCTCGTGGGAGAGCTTGGGGCGCAGGCGCGCGATCACCTGATCCGCCGTGTCCTTGCGCTTGTCCTTGAGCGCCACGAACATGCGCGCCGAGTTGTTGCCGCCGGTGAAGGCGGTCACGCTCTGCACCGCCGGATCGCGCTGGACGGCGCCGGCGAGCCGCATCAGGCGCTGCTGCATCGCCTGGAAGGAGCTCGACTGGTCGGCCACGATCGAGCCGTTCAGCCGGCCGGTGTCCTGCTGGGGAAAGAAACCTTTCGGCACGATCACGTAGAGATAGACGCTGGTCGCCATCGTCAGCAGCGTGATGAACAGCGTGATCCCCTGGTGCCGGAGCACCCAGGAGAGCGACTTGTCGTAGCCGCTCAGGATCCAGTCGAATCCCCGCTCGCTCGCCATGTAGAGGCGCCCGTGCCGCTGCCGGTCGCGCGGGCGCAGGAGCTTGGCGCACATCATCGGCGTCGTGGTGAGCGAGACGATCAGCGAGACGCCGATGGCGATCGAGAGCACCACCGCGAACTCGCGGAACAGGCGCCCGACGATGCCCCCCATCAGCAGGATGGGAATGAACACCGCCACCAGCGAGATGCTGATCGACATCACGGTGAAGCCGATCTCCTGGGCGCCGCGCAGCGCCGCCTCCACCGGCGACAGGCCCTGCTCGAGGTAGCGCGTGATGTTCTCCACCACCACGATCGCGTCGTCCACCACGAACCCGGTGGCGACGGTCATCGCCATCAGCGACAGGTTGTCGATGCTGTAGCCGAGCAGGTACATGACGCCGAAGGTGCCGATCAGCGACACCGGCACGGCGACGCTCGGGATCAGCGTCGAGCGCACGTCGCGCAGGAAGATGAAGACGACGAGGATGACCAGGCCGATCGACAGCAGCAGCGTCAGCTCCACGTCGTGCACCGAGGCGCGGATGGTGGTGGTCGAGTCCTGGATCACCGAGAGCTGGATGGTCGGCGGGATCGAGGCCTGGAGCTGCGGCAGCACGGCGCGGATGCGGTCGACGGTGGCGATGACGTTCGCCCCCGGCTGGCGGAAGATGATCAGCAGCACCGCGGGCTTGCCGTTGGCGATGCCGCCGGAGCGCAGGTTCTCGACCGAGTCGGTGACGCTCGCGATGTCGCCCAGACGCACGGCGGCGCCGTTCCGGTAGCTGACGACCAGCGGCCGGTACTCCGCCGCCTTGAGCAGTTGATCGGTGGTGTTGAGGGTCCAGACGCGGTCGATGCTCGCGAGCTCCCCCTTCGGCCGGTTGGCGTTGGCGTTGCCGAGCGCCGTGCGCACGTCCTCGAGGCCCAGCCCGTAGCCGTTGAGGACGGTCGGATTGAGCTCCACCCGCACCGCCGGCAGCGCGCCGCCCCCCACCGTGATCTCGCCGACCCCCTCGACCTGCGAGATCTTCTGTTGCAGCACCGACGAGGCCAGGTCGTACATCTTCGGCTTCTCGACCAGGTCCGAGGTCAGCGACAGCAGCATGATCGGCGCGTCGGAGGGGTTCGACTTGTGGAAGCGCGGGTTGCTCGGCAGGTTCGCCGGCAGCTGGCCGCGCGCCGCGTTGATCGCCGCCTGCACGTCGCGCGAGGCGGCGTCGATGTTGCGGCTGAGGTCGAACTGCAAGGTGACGTCGGTCGAGCCGAGAGAGCTCGAGGAGGTCATCTCGGTCACCCCCGCGATGCGCCCGAACTGGCGCTCGAGCGGGGTCGCCACCGAGGAGGCCATGGTCTCCGGGCTCGCCCCCGGCAGCCCCGCCGAAACGTGAATGGTGGGGAACTCCACCTGCGGCAGCGGGGAGACCGGCAGCAGCCGGTAGGCGAGACCGCCGGCGAGCGCGATCGCCACCGTCAGCAGGGTGGTGGCGATCGGCCGCCGGATGAACGGCGTCGAGATGTTCACGCGCCTTCTCCCTGCGCCGGCGCCGGCCGCAACGGGCGCGCCGGCTCCTCCGCCGTCCGCTCGGATTTACGGGTCAGCCGCCGCGACAGGCGGTCGAAGGCGATGTAGACCACCGGCGTGGTGTAGAGCGTCAGCAACTGGCTGAAGATCAGCCCGCCGATGATCGCGATGCCGAGCGGCCGCCGCAGCTCCGCTCCGATGCCGGAGCCGAGCGCCAGCGGCACGGCGCCCAGCAGCGCCGCCAGAGTGGTCATGATGATCGGCCGGAAGCGCAGCAGGGCGGCCTGATAGATCGCCTCCTCCGGCGGTTTGTTCTCCTGGCGCTCGGCGTCGAGGGCGAAATCGATCATCATGATCGCGTTCTTCTCCACGATGCCGATCAGCAGGATGATGCCGATCAGCGCGATGATGCTGAACTCGCTGCCGCAGATCAGCAGCGCCAGCAGCGCGCCGACGCCGGCCGACGGCAGCGTCGAGAGGATGGTCAGCGGGTGGATGTAGCTCTCGTAGAGCACGCCAAGCAGGATGTAGACCGTCACCACCGCGGCCAGGATCAGCAGCGTGGTGTTGCTCAGCGAGGCCTCGAACGACTGGGCGGTGCCCTGGAAGCCGGCCTGGACGCTCGCCGGCATGCCGAGGTCCGCCTTGGCCTGGTTGACCGCCTTCACCGCCGCTCCCAGCGAGGCGCCGGGCGCCAGGTTGAACGAGACGGTGACCACCGGGAACTGCCCCTGATGGCTCACCGCCAGCGGCGTGGTGGTCTCCTCCACCCGGGTGAAGGCGCCGAGCGGCACCGAGCCGCCGGTCGTCGAGCGCAGGAAGATGTCCGACAGGTCCTGCGGGTTGCGATGGAAGCCCGGGCTGGTCTCCAGCACCACGCGGTACTGGTTGAGCTGGGTGAACATGGTCGAGATCTGGCGCTGGCCGAAGGCGTCGTAGAGCGTGTCGTCGAGCATCTGCGGCGTGATGCCGAGCCGCGATGCCGTGCTGCGGTCGAAGACCAAGCGCGCCTGCAGCCCCTCGTTCTGCTGGTCGCTGGCCACGTCGGCGAGCTCGGGGAGCTTCTGCAGCCGGGCGACGAAGCGCGGCACCCAGGCGGCCAGCTCGGCCGGATCGGCGTCCTCCAGGCTGTACTGGAACTGCGCCCGGCTCACCCGGTCCTCCACCGACAGGTCCTGCACCGGCTGCATGTAGAGCGTGATGCCGGAGACCTTCGCGGCCTTCGTCGACAGGCGGCGGATGAGATCGCTGGCGCTGATCCCGCGGTCGCCGAGCGGCTTGAGATTGATCTGGATGCGCCCGGTATTGATCGTCGTGTTGTTGCCGTCGACGCCGATGAACGACGACAGGCTCTCGACCGCGGGGTCTTGCAAAATCACCTTCGCCAGCGCCTGCTGCCGCTCGCCCATGGCGGCGAACGAGACGTCCTGCGGCGCCTCCGAGATGCCGAGGATCACGCCGGTGTCCTGGATCGGGAAGAACCCCTTGGGGATGATCATGAACAGCAGACCGGTGGCGACCAGGGTGGCGACCGCCACCACCAGCGTCGCCGTCTGGTGCTTCAATACCCAGGTGAGCGTCCGGCCATAGAACTCGATGATCCGTTCGAACACCCGCTCGGAGGCCTTGTAGAAGCGCCCCTGCTGGGATTCCGGCTTGTGGCGCAGGAGCTTGGCGGACATCATCGGCGTCAGGGTGAGCGAGACGACGGCGGAGATCAGGATCGTCACGCTGAGCGTCACCGCGAACTCGCGGAACAGGCGGCCGACCACGTCGCCCATGAACAGCAGCGGGATCAGCACGGCGATCAGCGACACCGTCAGCGAGAGGATGGTGAAACCGATCTGCTCCGCCCCCTTGAGCGCCGCCTCCAGCGGCTTCTCCCCCTGCTCGATGTAACGCGAGATGTTTTCGATCATCACGATCGCGTCGTCCACCACGAAGCCGGTCGAGATGGTGAGCGCCATCAGCGTCAGGTTGTTCAGGCTGTAGCCGAGCAGGTACATCGCTCCGAAGGTGCCGACCAGAGTGAGCGGCACCGCCACGCTGGGGATGATGGTGGCGGCCAGCGTGCGCAGGAAGAGGAAGATCACCATCACGACGAGCGCGATGGTGAGCATCAGCTCGAGCTCGACGTCGCGCACCGAGGCGCGGATGGTGTTGGTGCGGTCGGTGAGGACCGTCACCTGCACCGAGGTCGGCAGCGAGGCCTGGAGCTGCGGCAGCAGCGCGGTGATGCGGTCCACCACGCTGATGATGTTCGCTCCGGGCTGGCGCTGGATGTTGACGATCACCGCCGGCGTCTCGTTCATCCAGGCCGCCTGCCGCACGTTCTCGGCCGAGTCGACCACGTTGGCGACGTCCGAGAGATGCACCGGCGCGCCGTCCTTGTAGGCGATGATCAGCGGCCGGTACTGGTCGCTCGACAGCAGCTGGTCGTTGGCGCCGATGGTGTAGGACTGGCGGCTGCCGTCGAAGCTCCCCTTGGCCTGGTTGACGTTGGCCTGCCCTACCGCCGTGCGCACGTCCTCCAGGGTGAGGCCGTAAGACGAGAGCGCCGTCGGGTTCGCCTGGATGCGCACCGCCGGCTTCTGGCCGCCGCTGATGCTGACCAGGCCCACGCCGGGGAGCTGCGAGACCTTCTGCGCCAGGCGGGTGTCGGCGAGGTCCTCGACCTTCGACAGCGGCAGCGTCTTCGAGGTCAGCGCCAGGGTGACCACCGGCGTGTCCGCCGGATTGGTCTTGCTGTAGATCGGCGGGTTGGGCAGGTCGCGCGGCAGGAAGGTGCCGCCGGCGTTGATCGCCGCCTGCACCTGCTGCTCCGCGACGTCGATGTTGAGGTCGAGGGTGAATTGCAGGGTGATGACCGAGCACCCCTCGGAGCTGGTCGAGGTCATCTGGTTCAGGCCCGGCACCTGGCCGAACTGGCGCTCGAGCGGCGCGGTGACCGCCGAGGCCATCACGTCCGGACTGGCGCCGGGATAGAACGTGATCACCTGGATCGTCGGATAGTCCACCTCCGGCAGCGCCGAGACCGGCAGCAGCCGGTAGGCGACGATGCCGACCAGCAGCAGGCCCGCCATCAGCAGCGAGGTCGCGATCGGCCGCAGGATGAACGGCCGCGACGGGCTCACTGCGCCGCCTTCCGGCGCCCGCCGCCACCGCCGCCATTGCCGCCACTGCCGCTATTGCCGCTATTACCGCCACTGCCGCTGCCACCACCGCCCGGCCGGCCGCCGCCGCCGCCGTTCCTGCCCCCACCCGGGCCGCCGGCGGCGTCCGCCATCGTCACGTCCACCTTCATGCCCGGCCGCAGCTTGTCCACCCCGTCGACGACCAGCAGGTCGCCGGCCGCGACCCCGCTCTGCACCACCACATCGTCCCCCTCGGTGATCCCGACCGCCACGTTGCGCGACTCGACCGTGTGGTCCGGCTTGACGGCATAGACGAACGTCGACTGCGGGCTGCGCTGGATGGCGGCGGCGGGGACGGTGACCGCCCCGCGCAGGACGTCGACCAGCAGGCGCGCGTTGACGAACTGGGCCGGGAACAGCGCCTCGTCGTCGTTGGGGAAGATCGCCTTGATGCGCACCGTCCCGGTGGTCGGATCGATCTGGTTGTCGATCGCCAGCACCTTGCCGGCGGCGAGCTTGTGCTTCAGGTCGCGGTCGTAGGCGTCCACGGCGAGGGCGCGTCCGGCGTGCACCTGGGGCAGCACCTGCGGCAACTGATCGGCGGGGATGGTGAACAGCACGTCGATCGGCTGCAACTGGGTGATCACCACGATCCCGTTCGGATCGCTGGCATGGACGATGTTGCCGACGTCCGTCTGCCGCAGGCCGGCGCGGCCGCCGGTGGGCGCGGTGACGCGGCTGTAGGTGAGGTTCAGCTTGGCGCTCTCGATTTGCGCCTGGTCGCTCTTCAGGGTCGCCTGCGCCTGGGCCACCGTCGCCGCCTGGGTGTCGAGCTGCTGCTTGGCGATCGAGTCCTGGGCGTAGAGGGTCTGGTAGCGCTGCAGGTCGACCTGGGCATTGTGGAGCACCGCCTCGTCCTTCGACCGCTGCCCTTCGGCCTGCATGAGCTGCACCTGGAACGGGCGGGGATCGATCTCCGCCAGCAGCTCGCCGGGGCGGACGATCTGCCCCTCGTGGAAGTCGACGCGGAGGAGCTGGCCGTCCACCCGGCTCTTGACGCTCACCGTGTTCAGCGCCGTCACCGTCCCCAGGCCGTTCAGGTAGACGCCGACGTCCTTCGCCTTCGCGGTCGCCGCCAGCACCGGCACCGGGCGCTGCGGCCCCTTGCCGCCGGGGCCGCCGGCCGCGCCGCCGCTGCCGCCGTCCTGCGCCTGCTTCTGCTGGGCGGCGCGGTGGCCGTGCCAGTACCACCACCCCACGGCGATCACGCCGATCAACAGCAGCCAGGGCCACCAGCGCCGGCCGTGGACCTCGGGCTCATCCGGCGTGACCGGAGCCGGCGGAGGAGTGGCCGGAGAAATCTTCTCCTTCTCCCGAGCCCTCGCGGCCGGAGGAGCTGCGTCCACCTGTGTCTCGGTTTTTTCGGAGATCATCGAATATGCCTCTGGAATTTGAATGCTCGTTTGAGGATTCCGCCGCGGACCACCGCGCGCCCATCACGATGACGATCCTAGACGCCGGGGCGGAAGAAGGGGTTAAGAAAACGTAAAGCATCTCAACCTGATCTTCCGCCTGGGATCAGGTCAAGCGGAAAATAGACAGCAAAAGTCGAGCCAGACCGGGATCAGGCCTGCCGCAGCTTCTCCAGGGCGCGCGCGAGCGCTCCGCGGTCGACCTCGGCGAGGATCTCCAGGATCCCCTCCCGCACCGTTTCCAGCCGCTGGGCGCCGGCGGTCTGGCGCTCCCGGCCCAGGCCGGTGAGGGCGGCCCGCACGCAGCGGCGGTCCCGGGGGTCCTCCACCCGGCGGACCAGGCCGTCCGTCTCCAGCCGGTCCACCAGTTGCGAGATGTTCGAGCGGACGCAGACCAGCCGCGTCGCCATCTCGCTCAGCGAGAGCGGCTCCGCGGCCAGCGCGAGCTGCTTGAGGGCGCTGTACTTCGGCACCGAGAGCTCGACGGCCTCCAGGGCCCTCTCCAGGCGCTCCTCGATCGCCTGCGCGGTCTGCAGGAACAGCCGGATGGTCGGGTCGTCGTCCTTCATGGCCGCGCCGTCCACTGCGGATCGGAGAGGTTCCAGCCGCCGCCCAGCGCCCGGTAGAGCTCGACCAGGGTGGCCAGGCGGTTGTAGCGCGCCTGGGCGAGCTGGATCTCGGCGGGAAAGAGCTGCTGCTGGGCCTGCAGGACCTCCAGGTAGGCCGAGAGCCCGGCCACGTAGCGCATGTTCGACAGGCGGACCGCCTCCTGGTAGGAGGCCACCTCCCGCGCCCGCTGGGTCTCCACCTCGGCGTACTTCTGGTAGGCCGCCAGCGCGGTCGAGACCTCGCCGAAGGAGTTGGTCACGCTCTGCTCGTAGCGGGCCTTCGACTGCTCCCAGCGGGCGAGGGCGGCCTCGTACTGGAAGCGCAGCCGCCGCCCCTGGAAGATCGGGGTCAGCAGCCCGCCGCCGAGCGTCCAGGTGCGGCCCGCCGGCAGGAGCTGGGAGACCTGGGGGGCCACGCCGCCCAGGGCGCCGGTCAGGCTGATGCGGGGGAAGAAGTCCGCCGCGGCGACGCCGACGTTGGCGTTGGCCGCGATCAGCGCCTGCTCGGCCTCGCGCAGGTCGGGCCGCCGCCGGAGCAGGTCGGAGGGGAGCCCCGGCGGGATGTCCGGCGGCAGGAACTGGGCGTTCAGCACCACGCCGCGCGGGATCGGCCCCGGGTTGCGGCCGACCAGGAACGACAGCCGGTTCTCGGTCGCCACGATCTGCCGCTCGAGGTCCGGGATGGTCGCCGCGGTGGAGGCGAGGGAGGCCTCGGCGCTGCTGGTCTCGAGAGCCGAGGCGGCGCCTCCCTGGAGGCGCCGGTTGAACAGGTCGAAGATCTCCTGGAACGCCCCGGTGGTGCGCCGGGCGATCTCCAGCTGGAGGTCGAGCTCGCGCAGCTGGAAGTAGGTGGTGGCGACGTCCGAGGTGAGCGAGAGGAAGACTCCGCGGCGCGCCTCCTCCGTACCCAGGGAGCTCCGCCAGCGCCGCCTCGTTCAGGCGCCGGATGCGCCCGAAGAGGTCGACCTCCCAGGAGGCGTTGAGGTTGAGCTGGATCAGCGCCCCCCGCGCCCCCTGGCCGGCGGAGAACGCCGACTGCCGCCCGTACCCCGCCTCCACCTGCCCCTGGAGCAGCGGGAAGACCTGCGAGCCGGCGATGCCGGCGTTGGCCCGCGCCTCCTCCACCCGCCAGGCGGCGAGCCGGACGTCGTAGCCGTTCTTGAGCGCCTCGGCGATCAATCCCTTCAGGGCGTCGTCCTGGAAGACCTGCCACCAGGCCTGATCGGCGAACGAGGCGGCCTCGGCCGGCCCCACCTGGCCGCGGTGCTGCGCCGGAGGGTTCAGGGTGGGCCGCTGGTAGTTGGGGCCGACGGTGGCGCACCCGGCCAGCAGCAGGGGTCCGAGGACCAGCAGCAGGGCGAGCCGCCTCACGAGTGCGTCTCCTCGGGCACCAGAACGGTCCCCCCGGGGCTCGCGGTCTCGGCGCGCCGCTTGCGTTCCGCGCCGCCGAGCTTCTCCACCAGCACGAAGAGCACCGGGATGAGGAACACGGCGAGGCAGGTGGCGGCGAGCATCCCCGCCACCACCACCGTCCCCAGGATCTGGCGCGAGGTGGCGCCGGCGCCGTGGGCGATCCACAGCGGCACGCAGCCCAGGATGAAGGCGAACGAGGTCATCAGGATGGGCCGCAGGCGCAGCTTCGCCCCCTCCAGCGCCGCCTCCGAGAGGCTCCGCCCCTTCTCGAACTCGGTCTTGGCGAACTCGACGATCAGGATCGCGTTCTTGGCCGCCAGGCCGATCAGCACCACGAGGCCGATCTGCCCGAAGACGTCGAAGTCGAACTTCCGCAGCAGGAGCCCGAGGAAGGCGCCGAAGACCGCGATGGGGACGGAGAGCAGCACGCTGAGCGGCAGCGTCCAGCTCTCGTAGAGCGCCGCCAGGATGAGGAAGACGAAGATCAGCGATAGCCCGAACACCCGGCCCGTGCTGCCCTCCGCCTTCTTCTCCTGGTAGGAGAGGTCGGACCAGTCGAAGCCCATCTCGCGCGGCAGGGTCCGCGCCGCGACCTCCTCGACGGCCTGGAGCGCCTGGCCCGAGCTGTAGCCGGGCGCCGCGGCGCCGGTGACCTGGGCGGCGCGGAACAGGTTGAACCGCTGCGTGTACTCCGGGCCGGCGGTATGCCGGATGGTGGTGATCGCGGAGAGCGGCACCATGTTGCCGTCGTTGTTGCGCACGTAGAACTGCCCGATGTCCTCCGGTTTGGTGCGCTCCACGCTCTCCCCTTGCAGATAGACGCGCCACTGGCGGCCGAAGCGGTTGAACTGATTGATGAAGGTGCCGCCGAGGAACGCCTGCAAGGTCTGGTAGACGTCGGCGATGGGGACCCCCTGCTTGAGGGCCTTGTCGCGGTCGACGTCCACCAGCACCTGCGGCACCGCGGCGCGGAACGAGCTGTTGACGTTCTGCAGCTCGGGGCGCTTGCGGGCCTCGGCGAGGAAGCGCTGGAGGTTCTGGTTCAGGAAGTCCACCGAGCCGCCGCTGCGGTCCTGCACCCAGAGCGAGAAGCCGCCGGACGCGCCGAGGCCGGGGATGGCCGGCGGCAGGAAGGCGAACACCGTCGCCTGGGGGATCTGGGCGCGGAAGGCGTCGTTCAGCTTGGCCGTGAGCTCCTTGGCCGAGAGCCCCGGACCGTCCCGCTGGTCCCACGGATCGAGCGAGACGAAGAAGAAGGCGTTGTAGGACGACGACACGTAGGAGAGCAGGCTGAAGCCGGCCACCGTGTTGTAGTACCGCACCCCCTTGGTCTTCGCCAGGATCGCCTCGACCTGATGGCAGACGGCGTCCGTGCGCTGCAACGACGAGGCGTCCGGGAGCTGCACGTTGAGGAAGAAGAAGCCGGAGTCCTCGTCGGGCAGGAAGCTGCCGGGCACCTTCTTGCCGAGCCCGCCGGCGAGCAGGCCGAAGCCGAGCAGGATCACCACCGCGATCACCGCCTTGCGGATCAGGAAACCGGAAGCGCTGAGATAGCCGTTGCGCGCCTTGTCGAAGCCCCGGTTGAAGCCGCCGAAGAAGCGCGCCAGCAGGCCCCGCGACGCCTTGCGCGGCCGCAGCAGCAGCGCCGAGAGGGCCGGCGACAGCGACAGCGCGTTGAACGCCGAGATCAGCACCGAGATGGCGATCGTCATCGCGAACTGTTTGTTCAGCCGCCCCTGGATGCCGCCCAGGAAGGCGACCGGCAGGAACACCGAGGAGAGGATGAGGGCGATGGCGACCACCGGCCCCGAGACCTCCTTCATCGCCTGCAGGGTGGCCTCGCGCGGCTTCATCCCCTCCTCGATGTGGTGCTCGACCGCCTCCACCACCACGATGGCGTCGTCCACCACCAGGCCGATGGCGAGCACCAGGCCGAACAGCGACAGCGAGTTGATCGAGAAGCCGAGCAGCGGGAAGACGGCGAAGGTGCCGATCAGCGACACCGGCACCGCGACCAGCGGGATCAGCGTCGCGCGCCAGTTCTGCAGGAAGAGGAAGACGACCAGGATCACCAGCAGCATCGCCTCGGCCAGCGTCTTCACGATCTCGTTGATCCCCTCGGTCACCGGCCGGGTGGTGTCCACCGAGACCGCGTAGTCGAGGTCCTGGGGGAAGCGGCTCTTGAGCTCGGCCATCGCCTTCTTCACCCCGTCGGCGACCGCGAGGGCATTCGAGCCGGGGGCCTGGTAGATGCCGATGATGCTCGAGGGCTGGCCGTTGAAGCGCCCGACCTGCTTGTAGCTGAGAGCCCCCAGCTCGATCCGCGCCACGTCCCGCATGCGCACCGCCGAGCCGTCCGGGTTGAGGCGCACCACCACGTCGCCGAACTGCTCCGGATCGGTGAGGCGCCCCTGCGCGCGGACGGCGTAGGTGAACTCCTGCCCCGCCGGCGCCGGCTCGGCGCCCACCTGCCCCGAGGGGTTCACCGTGTTCTGCTGCTGGATGGCCTTCAGCAGGTCGGAGACCGTCAGGCCGAGCTTGGCGAGCTGGTCGGGCTTGACCCACACCCGCATCGCGTACTCGGAGGCGCCGAAGTTCAGCACCTGGCCCACCCCGGGCACCCGGTAGAGGGCGTCGTTGACGTTGATCAGCGCATAGTTGCCGAGGAACAGGCCGTTGTAGGTCCCCTTCGGCGAGTAGAGCGAGATCAGCAGCGCCGGCGTGCCCTGCGTCTTGCGGTAGGTGAGGCCGAAGGCGTTGACGTCCGCCGGCAGGCTGGGCACCGCCTGGGAGACCCGGTTCTGAGCGTTGATCTGGTCGGCGTTGCGGTCGGTGCCGACGTCGAAGGTCACCCGCAGGGTGACCGTGCCGTCGTTGGCGTTGACCGACTGCATGTAGAAGCTCGTCCTCGACGCCGTTCATCTGCTGCTCGAGCGGCGTCGCCACCGACTGCTCGACGGTGAGCGCGTCGGCGCCCGGGAAGTTGCCCTGGATCTGGATCAGCGGCGGCACGATGTCCGGGTACTGGGCGATCGGCAGCCCGATCATCGCCACCAGGCCGAGCAGGACGGTGAGGATCGAGATGACGATCGCGACGATGGGCCGGTCGATGAAAAAGCGGGCCATGGCGTCACTTCCCTCCCGGCGCGGTGGACGAGGAAGTCGCGGCGCCGGCGGCGGCCTCCTCGGGGGGCGCCTCCTGCGGTTTCACCTTGATACCCGACTTGACCCGGGTGAAGCCCTCGACCACCACGCGGTCGCCGGGCTTGAGCCCCGAGCTGACGACCCACAGCTTCCCCACCCGCTCCCCCGTCTCGACCGTACGGATCTCGGCCTTGTCGTCGGCGCCCACCACCGCCACCTGGTAGCCCCCCTGCAGCTCGTTGACCGCGCGCTGCGGCACCAGGAGCGCTCCCTTGACCACCTCGGTCACCGCGCGCACCTTGGCGTACTGGCCCGGGCGCAGCAGGTTTCCCGGGTTGGGGAAGACGGCGACGGTGGAGATCGTGCCCGTCTTCACGTCCACCTCCCGGTCCTCGAACAGCACGCGCCCGCGCCGCGGGTAGACCGAGCCGTCGGCGAGGATCAGCTCGAGGCCCTCGTCGCGCTGCGCCGCCGGGTCCTGCCGGATCCGCTCCTGGAGGCGCAGGTACTCCTGCTCGCTGAGCGGGTAGACGACGCGGATCGGGTCGCACTGGGAGACGATGGCGAGCACCGTCGTGGGGCTCACCAGGTTGCCCACCTGCGCCTGGGCGGTGCCGGCGATGCCGGCGATCGGCGAGGTCACGCGCGCCCAGCCGAGATTGAGCCGCGCCTGGTGCACGGCGGCGGCCTTGGCGTCCACCACCGCCCTGGCGGCGGCGGCGGACGACAGCGCGTTGTCGAGCTCCTGCTGGCTGACCGCCTTCTGCGCCGCCAGCGGCCGGAAGCGGTTGACGTCCTGCTGGGCCTTCGAGAGCTGCGCCTGCGCCTGCGCCAGGTCCCCTTGCGACTGCTGGAGCTGCGACTGCACCTGCCGGGCGTCGATCTCGAACAACAGGTCGCCCTGGCGCACGAAGCTCCCCTCGGCGTACACCCGCCGCAGGAGATAACCGTCCACCTTCGGCCGGATCTCGGCGTTGATGTTTCCCGCGGTGGTGCCGATCCACTCCCTGTAGACCGGCACGTCCCGCTGCACGACCGGGGTGACCACCACCGCCGGGGGCGGCTGCTGCGCCTGCGCAGGCGGCGTGGCGTCCTTGCCGTGACAGCCGGCCATCGTCGCGAAGGCGGCAAAGACGACCCCCGGCCCGACAATCGATAAAATCTTCATCCTTCGTCTCCTAAAGCATCGCCAGCCCAAAGGGTGAGCGCGGCCGGGTAAACCGGCCAGAAACCCTGGATCGCTGAATCCTTGGATCGAGCTCGAGGACGCTTCCCACTCACCCGGTTCAGGAGGAGCAAACGAACCGCCCCGGCTTGGGAGGCGATTCCTTCATATATGGACAATAAGCCTGGCGAGGAGATCTGTCAAGGGGCTTGGGCGGTGGAATCTCGCCAAGCGGCCCTTGACGCTGCGGGAAGACTGGCATACAAAGCAATGTGGGGAGATGGCCGGCGGTATGCCGGCTGAATCTCCGCCCTGGTTCAACCCTTTCGAGCCCAGAGGTGACCGATGAAACGTATGAGACTGGCCTTCCTGATGTTCTCGTTGCTCGTCGCGTTCGGTGTTCTCCCTTCCTGGACGGAGACCAAAGCCACGCCAGCCTGCGTCAAGGGCTGCAAGGACGCCAATCAGCAATGCGTGAAGGATACGGGCGACCACCCGCTCTGGGAAGCAGGTCACGCGTTCTGCATCGAGTGTTGCGTCGGCGGCTGTTGAGCGATGAGCTGAGGCTTCCCGCCCCCGTTGCCGTTCGTCAGCGGATAAGCGGCTGGTCGTCGTCACGACCTGAAGACTCCCCGAATTCAGCAGCACCGGCGAGGTCCGACCGTTTCGCCATTAGGGCGGCACGTCTTCTGGGCCACGTCTTCTCCGGGGACCATGATTCAGGAAAGCTCCTCTATAGCTTCCTGATCAGGTCGGGCAGGGCCTCGTCTCTGCCTTTCGCAAAGAGAACGCTGTCGAGCGCCGCCCTTACATAGTTGCTTCTTTCTTTCCGTCGTTGCTCCTGGAGATAAAGGATCGCCGCCTTTCCCACAATGTCGGCGACAGCCATCAGCGAGTAGCTTCTGACCAGGGGAGAGGGATGCCTCTCGGCCAGATCGCGAAGCCGTGGCACGCTCTGCTGGTCGCTCAAGCCGGCCAGAGATTCCGTGATCTCGGTGATGACAATCGGGTTGGGCTCTCTTGCCAGCCTGACCCGCAATTCCTCTGCGCCAAGGCGAGCCCGCCCAAGGGCCTGCGCTGCCGCCCATCGGACGATGACGGCCCTGTGATGCAGGAGAGACTTGACCTAGTCTGCCTGCCTCCGCAATGCGGCGGGCCCCATGCCTTCCAACAACTTTGCCAGCGCATCAGGGTTTACCGGTCGTCTTGCCATGCCGAGTCCTAACCTTCTCCACTATATAGAATCCAGCCCATGCTGCAATCCCGTCTGCGACAGCCACCATAACAGCCTGTAGAACCCGACTAGAATTGCCTGGGATTGTGCCAATGCTTTAAGCGTAACGCCGATCTCGAAGCGAAGGTCCGAATTCTCAAGGCAAGGGAGTTCCGAGGACGTCGGCAAGGTACAGATAAGGACCGTGGTAATCCCGCCGGACCTCGCCGTACCAATGCGCGGCGGGTCGCTTCTCGCACAGGAAGGCTCGTTGCTCTGGTGGCAAGCTCTTCAGTTGCACCCGGAATCGGCCATCACGGGCTCTGGCGGCGACAATAGTTCCGCTGGCTGAGCTCGAGCGCGCTCGACAAGAGCTCGGATGAAGAGAGCCAAAGATTGTCACTTTGGTCCCCAAGTATAAATCTTCATGCACTTTTACATACCACGGGTCGGTGAAGTCGTACCGGATGAATCGCCGCTCGTCCGTACAGGACCCCAGCCGACCCAGGAATGCGATCCGCTCGCGCAGCTTCCTGATGACGCAGTCACGGACGGCGGCGACGTTCTGGCAGTTGTTCCGATCCCGGAGCCAGAACCGCTCCTCCGCACGAAATTCGGTCTGGGCCGCGCCAGAGCAGCTCAGATGTTTCCATTCTGTGTTGAGCTTATAGTCCAGCCGCCCCACCTCGGCATCGGCGCACACCAGGCCTTCGACCACTCCCTCTCCGCATCCAGGACGCCAAGGGATTTCCCTGTCGGTTACGGTGGTGCTCGCGCCGGACCCGCCGCCGTCTTGCGGCTTGGCGGTCGGAACGGCGACCAGGGCGGCGACGAGAGCCATCACGGCTATGGGAAGGAATCGTTTCATCATGGCCTCCTCGGCGGGAAATCGCCTTTCATGGGAGCCATCATGACGTTCATAGAAGGAGAGAGTGTGAACGGGAAGTGAGCTGCCCGGAGGAAGCGGGAGATCCATGCACGAAGCACAACGCGGCCTGCGAGGGCGGGAGCAATATCCATTCGTATGGCACCTCGTTCGGCAGTCCTCTGTATTGGAGCTGCTGCTTAAGGTTCTGACGCAGATAGATACTCGGCATGCTTCCTGACAGCCCAATCCTTATATTCTTCGTAGCTAATCCAACCCCATAGTCGATCTTCGCTCGAGGGATTCAAATCCGTCCAATCAAGTTTCTCCTGTAGCTGACCAAAGAACTCGTAGTCGCTGTCAGACATTGCATCCTCGGGAATGCTTTCCAAATAGAAAGTGTAATATTGGGCATGGAACTGCGCGACAGACAAACCACCTGATACGAGATCGTCTATCATCTTCATCAAAGCGTCTCTATAATCCATATAGTCTCACTTTAAAGGAATAAGGCCTCCAGATTTATCCGCATTCTATTCCCGAAGTAATGAGCGTTCTTTCGAACTTCCCAGTCCGACGTATAATAGTGGACACCCCGATCACACCCCAAGAGGGGAAGAATAGAAATAAGGATGAGAGACATCCATGTCCTACTAAGACGTCCCAAAAGCCATCTCACTTGGCCACGAAATCGTGACGATGGTGCCCTTCTTCAGATTCCGGCAGATGAGACGGCGGCCATGTCAAATGCCCTCTCCAAGATAGGGAAACGCAAACCAGAACAGCCATGTTGCTAAGGTGAGTGCCAGCCAGAGTACCCTCCGAAGTGGAAGTGGCCACGGTGAAGCCCACCATTGCCACCAGAAATAGCCAAGAACGAGAACGTTCACACTAATCATTGTAACTACATGCAAAGGACCCTGGAAAGTCAAACCTCTCGAACAATCAACCGTGAAATAAACCGCGCTCAGAGCAGTAATGGCGCCCAGAAACAACCCTAAGCAAGCTCTTCCTATACGCGGACGACTGATCACAACTCCTACAAGTACAAGAGAGGCCAACGCCGCCACCACACATGTCCATTGTGGCCAGCCACTCGAACGCAGGAAAAACTGCGTCATAGGATATGGCGACCATAGAGTTGGAACTCTGGCCGAAACTGCCAGCAGTGACGTTACAAAGAGCACGCCCATACTGATAACCATGGGCAAGGCTGTGGTGCTAGGTGAACCTTCGACAGGATTATGATTCTTGTTATAAGTCGTTATGGGGGTGGCACCACTCACCTGTCACTTCGTTCCAGCTCCGAGGTCGAGGCTGGAATGGTTTTGGTCCCTCTCCTGCGAGAGCAGACGATGGTTCCGTTTTACCCCGGCAACTTTCACGGATTGAGACTCCTCATCCCAATACAGATACCTACAGTTTTTTTTACACCAACTTTTTACCTGCATAAAATCATACGCCGTATATTCATTTGGCAACAGCCCGAACGTACTGGTATTCCCCCGTATTTCCAGGCCGGTGACTTTTCCAAAGAAGATAACCGCCCGCAAGTATTCGTCAGAATCAGACCGACCTTCTTTAACGGCATTATCGATTATTCTCTCATTTCGCCTCCACTCTGAAAATGCTTTATCATGGGATCTACTTGCGCTACAAGCCGCTATGGCAAGCGCGACAGCAAAGAGTGCGGAAAATTTCTTTAACAACATGGGCGACTCCTTCCTATTGCCGCATTATCCTTACGATGTTCCCATTATTCCAGAATATCGTCACCGTGACCGTCTGGCTTCCCCTTGCGTGTGGCGTAACCGTAGTTCCGGTTCCGTTCACCAGATTACGTTGCGTTGGCCCCCTTTGAAATCCCGAGACGGCAGATTGGGCCCCACAAGCGATTGCATGCGCAACGGCAAACTGCCGCCCTAAATCCACGTTTATGTTTACAAGTCCCATAGTTTGTTTAACCGTCTGCTCTGCAACTTCATGCGCAAGCAACGAAAAACTGCTTGCCACAGGCCCCTTGCCCGCCGCGGCCAGATCTTGAGTATCAATCTTCTGAGCATCATAGCTTCCGACCAAAACGCCGGAATCTCCCGTCACGAGCCCAATTGCGATTGTCTGCTTACTACCAATTGCCTGCCCAAGAATACCCGCAAACGCTTCTTGCTCCGGAGTAGCACGACCTGCTTCTCCTGTCGCAACCAGACTTGCCTTCCCGGAATCATCGATTACAAGACGTACACCATGGAGCCCCTGATTAGCTATCTTCTCAATTTCCCTGAACTGTTGAGGGCTGCCGGTAAAAACAAGGATTTCTCCACTCGGATCAATGTCAACAGATGGTGAGTTCCGAACGTAGGAATATCTATTCCAGGATTGCGGCGAGCTAGGGTCAAAGCTCATTCCTGCTGGATCCACACTCAAAAACCGCCCCGTCACCGGGCTCTCATGCCGGGCATGCATGTAATCCAGATCATCCCCCGCTCCGGCCGGGCTTGCCAGGTCTCTTTCGTGCCCGGTGAACTTCATCCGTTCGGTGTCCTGGTTGAAGGCGGTGGCTTCTTCTCCGAAGGGGTAGTAGACGTGGTAGGCGACGCGGTCTCCCGAGGCTCTTGTGATCAGGCGCAGGGTTCCCAGGTGGTCGAGGCGGAAGTGACGCTGGCCGGTCTGCGTCTCGGCGCACGACAATTTTACCGCAATCCGAGGCTTTTCAGCTGCCTGTTAGATCCTTTCGTCTATGGCCTGTACCTTATCACCTCTTGTTGTCCGGCTCTCACACCTTAACGTTCTCTGCACTACCCTCTATCGCGAACCTTCACCGATTTAGACGCCTCATCCCAGTACAATCGATCGTGATTGACAGAGTACCATGCTTGTACCTTCTTAAAATCAACTGCGGTTTCTCTATTGGCCAGCCAGCCGAAGAAACTTCCATTGCCCCTAATTTCAATACCAGTTGTTTTTTCAAAAAACTTACACGCCCGACCGAATTCCTCGACAGAATAGCCTCGACCATTAAGAGCATTGGTCACGATTTTTTCGTTCTTGCGCCAGATTTCGTCAACGTTTACTGCGGGAGTTCTCTCATGCTGGAGAGAAGGATCCGAACGATTATTGGCTTTATCGCAACCGGGCAGCAAGAACAATCCGCCAACCAAGGTAACCTTAAAAAAACAACTAATTCTCATTGGCGAAGCACTCCCGTCAAGTTTCCGTTCTGCCAAAACGTGATCACTACGATCGTATGACCGCCTTGCTCCTGTCGCGTTACAATGACTCCATTCAAGGGTCCACTTGGCGGCAAACCATTGTGGGAAGCTCCTCGATGATAGCCGGAAACTGCACTTTGAGCCGCATTTCCATAGCTATGTGCCCTGTCAAAGTCACTCCTGGTATTAGCCAAGTGATTAAATTGCTTGAAGCTCTGCTCTGCCACCTCATGAGCTAACACAGATTGGCTACTCAATCCTGGACCTGGATTTATAGCAGTAAGATCCTTGACATCGAGTTTGCCAGATCTATATTCGCCAAATAAGACTCCCCTATCGCCATCAACAAGCTGGATCCCAACCGTGCGCGTGTCGTTGATAGCGTGTTCCAAAACGGACTTAAGCGCAGCTTGCGCCGGAGTAGCAGCACCACCCTCTCCAGTCGTCTGCAGAGTGGCCTTACCCGAGGCATCGATCACAAGCCTGACGCCATGGAGTCCAGAATTTGCAATGCTTTCTAGCTGACGATATTCGGCCTCTGTACCCGTAAAAACAAGCACTTGGCCAGTGGGGTCAACAGAATTCAGCGAACGATTTTGTACATACGAGTAGCGGTTGATAGATTGTGGAGACTTCGAATCGAAACTCTCTTTTGCTGTGTCCACACTCAAAAACCGCCCCGTCACTGGGCTCTCATGCCGAGCATGCATGTAATCCAGATCGTCCCCCGCCCCTGCCGGGCTGGCAAGATCTCTCTCATGCCCGGTGAACTTCATCCGCTCGGTGTCCTGGTTGAAGGCGGTGGCTTCTTCTCCGAAGGGGTAATAGACGTGATAGGCGACGCGGTCTCCCGAGCCCCGGGTGATCAGGCGCGGGGTTCCCAGGTGGTCGAGGTGGAAGTGGCGCTGGCCGGTCTGCGTCTCGGCGGCGAGGAGAAGGCCGTCGCGGTAGAGGTAGTCCGTGCCTACGCTCCAGGTGCCGGCGTTGTTCAGGTAGTCCCGGAGAACCTTGCCGCCGAGATCCCGCACGGTCCAGTGGGAGAGGTTCCGCGCCGTGTCGTAGGACCAGATCCGCTCGTCATCAGCGGTGTAGAGATAGGCCCAGTTCTCGGCGCCGGAGACCATCTGGGTCATCTGGTTGAAATGGTCGTAGGTGTAGGACGCGCCGTTCCAGTTGGTCAGGTTGCCCGCGGCGTCGTAGACCGCGGCTCCGCTCAGGCGGTTCGTCTGCGAGCTGGTGGGCGTCGCGCGACCGCTGGTGCCGCCGATGCTCTGGAGGTTGCCGAAGGCGTCGAAGGCGTAGCTCTGCTGTTTCTGGTTGCCCGCTCCCGTAGGACCGTCGAAGAGGGTGGACGAGACCAGGCGGCTCACCGCGTCGTAGGTGAACCAGGAGGTGCCGATCGCCTTGACGTTGCCCGCACCGTCGTAGGAATAGCTGCCCGAGTTCCAGCTCGCCCAGGGACCCGAGGCGGCGAGCGAGGAGGGGCGGCGCATCTCGTTCGGATCGTTGCCCTGGGTTTCGGTCACGCCGTTGCCGTGCGCGATCTGGCTCACCAGCAGGTTCGGATAATAAGCGATCGTCCCGTAGGTCGTCGCGCCGCTGGCGACGCCGGTCAGCAATCCTTGCGTGTAGGCGAGTTGGACGCTGCGCGCGGTATTCGGATCGGTGGCGACCGGGATGTCGAAGGTCCGGGCGAGATAGCCCGCCATCTGCGCCCGGGTGAGCGGATTTCCAGGACAGAAGTTCCCGCCGCCGCAACCGGTCATGATTCCCCGCCGCGAGACCTCGGCGATCTGCGCCGCGTCCCAGTAGGCGCAGTTGACGTCCAGGAAAGGTCCGGCGCCGGTGCAGGCCGGCGGCACGTAGCTCGTGCCCTCCTTGCTGCGCAGCAGGAAGGCCGCCATCTCCGCGTTGATCACCTGGTTGTCCGGGCAATAGCGCAGCGGGTTGGCGGCGCAGCCGGTGGTGATCCCCCGCCGGTAGATCTCTTCGATCCAGGCCGCGGCCCATTGAGTGCAGGGCACGTCGGCGAAAATGGGCGCCTGGCAGTTCGGCGCCGGCGGCGTGTAGCCGGGAGCGGAGGATGCGCGGATCAGAAACGCCGCCATTTCGGACCGAGTAATCGTGTTGTCCGGGCAGAAGCGCAACGGATTGGTGTTGCAGCCGGTAGTGACTCCAGCCGCGTAGATACCCTCGATCTCGCGCTGCGCCCAGTAGCCGACCGGCGCGTCCGCGAAGACGGCCGGCGCCGGCTGGGTGCAGCCCGCGTGGGTGCAGCGCGGGTAATCCAGATTGCTCACCAATCCCAGGTCGTTATAGGTGAAGCCTTGAGTGAACGACTCCCCCGGCACGGTATCGGTCGTCGCCTGCGTGTCACGTTGGGAAACCCGGCCGTCCCGGCCACCATAGGTGTAAGTCTCGGTGATCTGAACGGTGTGCGCTGCTCCGCTGAGCGCCACGTAGTTGTAGCGGCTCGCCTGCCGCAGCTTGCCCTGGCTCCAGTCGTTGGAGCCGTTGGCGCTGGCGTAGGTGAACGCCTTGAGGAGCCGGCTGGAGCCGCCTGTCTCCTGGACCTGGAAGAGCCGCTCGGCCGGGTCATAGCTGAACGTCAGATCGTTCGGACCATCGACTTTCCGCAGAGCGTGCCCGTGAGAATCGTAGCGCGGATAGCTCACCGCTCCATTCCCGGACGCTCCCTTCTCCGGATGGGTCTCCGACTGGAGCAGGCCCGCCCGGTCGTAGCTGAAGTTGCGCGTCTGGGTAACGGAAGCGGCGGTCGTCGAGACGGAGGCGAGCCGGTTGCCCACGTCGTAGCCGTAGAAGGTGGTCACGTTCGCCCCGCCACTGCCGGAGGGCTCGGCGACCGAGGCGAGCCGGCCGTGGCGGTCATAGATCTCGGTCGCGGTCGCCGAGGTCTCGGACCCTTGAGCGGTCGCGATCTTCACGGTGCGGTCCACCTGCCGGACGCCGCGATAGGTCATGGCGACGTCGTGCGCCGCGCCGTCCGGCGGCCGGATCGTTCCCGGGCGGCCGAACGCGTCGTAATTGAGAAACGTGGTCTGGTTCGAGGGCGAGCCGGCCGTCCACTCTGAGACGGTGCTCTTGTTGCCCGCGATGTCGTAGGCCGTCTGGCGCTTCGCCGAAGTACCGTTCGGGAGAGTCTTGAACTCCTGGTAGACCCGGCCGAAAGCGTCGAAGACGATCTGGTGCACGGCGAGGATCGGCGCGGTCACGCTGCCGTTGGCCCGTTGCCGCACGATCGCGTTGGCCTGCACGCTCCCGCCGGCCGGCGTATAGACATATTCCGTCCAGCCGCCCTGGGGCGGCTTCGACCAGAGCAGCCGGCCCAGGGCGTCGTACTCGTAGTTGGTCGTCAGACCTGCGGTGTCGGCGCTCGACGAGGGCAGGCCGGTGGTCGAATCGATCCCCTGGTTGAGGACGAAGAAGTTGATCCCCGCGTACTTCGAGGTCGCCCGTACGCCGAAGGAGTAGCCATGATCGATCTCGTATTCCGGATTGGCCGGCAGGGCCACCGTGCAGAGATTGCCGGCGCCGATCCCACCCTGGGCGTCGCCGCCGTAAGACTTCTCGTTCATGACGTTTCCCGTATTCTCAAGGACGTAGACCGAGACGAGGTCCTGCGCCCCTTGTGCCGCTCCGTCCAGGCGGTGGACCCGCTTGCGCGTCACCGTCGTCGAGCCCGGCGCGTAGCAGAGCTCTGTCTGGGCCGTGGCCGCACCCTCCGAATCCGACACCGAAACCGGGGCCTCGAGCACCCAGGCCGAGCTCGACGGGAAGAGCGAGTAACCCGAGCCGGTGTTGCCCGCCGCGTTCACCGTGTACGTGCCCTGGCCGGGATTGTAATTCCCGAAATGGGTGCGGACGTTCGAGCCCGGGAAGCTTCCTTCGGTCTGCTGCGTGCGGTAGTGCCCCAGGCCGTCGAAGCCGGAGCTCACCGCGCCGCTGAAGTTGCCGCCGTCGTCGTTGTAGACCGTACGGCTGCGCAAGGGCCGGCGGTTGAGGTTGTAGATGTCCGGCGGCGAGACCGCATAGACGGGATCCCGCTCGTAGAGCACGTACTCCGAGCGCAGCAGCGCCGCCGAGGGCGAGGGGCCGTCGTAGACCTGCCGTGAGAGGTTGAGGTCCACGCCGGGAGCCACGTTCAAGGTCGTGTTGCGCGTGAACGGCAGGCTGTAGTCGTAGGTGCTCCACCCGGTGTAGCTGAGATCGATGGCGGTCGAGAAGTAGCTCACTGTCCGGTTGCCGAGCGGATCGATCACTGTCGTGGAGTGCTCGCGGCTGGTCAGGGCGTCGGGAAATCCCGGAGCGGACGTGTAGGTCCAGATTCCCAGCACGGTGCCGTTCGGATTGCGCATCGTCCGCGTCGCCACGCCGGGGTTGGTCTGCAGGTGCTTCTTGGTCGTCGAGCCCGTCGGGAAATAAACCTTTTGCCAGGTCCATTCCATCCGCCCCAGGGTCGGCAGGTTCCACGCCGTGATCTCGCCCGCGTTCTCCGTGCAGGCGTTGTCGGGCCAGCTCGGTCCCGAAGGCAAGGTGATCACATAATCGCTCGCCGTGTTCGACCAGGAGGAGCCGTCCGGCAGGCTGACGCTCGTCAGCAGCGGCACCGATACCATGCTCCCCACGCTATTCTTCTGATCCGTGTCGTTGTGCGGGCAGGCCCGGCCGATCGTCTGCACGGCATAGTTGAACTGATAGGTCGCCTTGGCGCCGGCGAAGGCCGTGAGCTCGATGCGATCCACCACCTGACCGTAGGGAGAAAGATCGGTGCGAAAGAAGATGCGCTGCTGCCGGCCGTGAACGTCGGACAGAATCCACTGATTCGCCGTCGTTATGGAATCGATCGTCAGGCGGTTGCCGAACGGGTCCTGGATGCTCGTCGGCATGCCGTCGGCGCCGAAGGAGCGCGTCGAGCCGTCCGGAAACTCCACCAACCAGCCTCCCGACACCAGGACCTTCAGCCGCAGGTAGCTGCCGTCCCGCGTGTACTGGATGTCCGAGACCCCGGAGACCGGCGCGTCCTCGGCATCGCCGGGGTGGAGCGTCGGATAGAAGACGTGGTCGGTGCCGTTCTCGTCCTGATAGACCGGCCCCAGCGGGTAGGTGTCGTTGGCGTCGGGCACCTGGCAGGGTGGGTTCATCCGGCCCAGCGACACCCGCCAGCCCAGACCCGCGTTCGAGCATGGCGTCGGGTAGGCCTGCGTGCGGGAGAGATCGTTGGCGGGGTCCAACGGATTCGGATACTTGACCGTCTTGAACAGCCAGGGGTTCGAGTTGTAGACCAGCTTCAGGCCGTAGGAGAAGCCGCCGTTGACCGGATAGGAGCCGCCGATCGGGATGGTCAGCGTCAGGCCGTTGTTGAACAGGTTGACGCTGTCGATGTCTCCGACGTGGAAGGACTGCTCGACCGGAAACCCCGGCGCCGTGTTCGGATGGACGTCCGCCATGGCCGGAGCGGCCATGGCGCCCACCAGCAGGATCGCAGCGAGGATCTTGCGCGAGCTGATTGCGCCACCCCGCCCTTGTGCACCGAGATCTCCATGGTCAGCGGATCGACGACGAACCAGAGGTCGTTCCCCTTGAGCTTGGCCGGCGCGGCCGGGCTCCCCGGGAGCGGATCGAATTTGTCCAGCGCGAAGCGCAGGTGACCGTCGTTCTTGCCGTCCTCGTCCCGCGGGCCGCCGTCGCCGCCGGCGAAAGCCCAGGCACCCTCCTTGGGGCGCACCATCAGACCCATGAGATAGGGACGCTCGTCGAGGATCTCGTCAGACTTCGACCCCTCCCCCAGTCCCAGGTGCGAGGGCTTCTGCGGCTTCGCCAGCCGGTAGCCGTTCGGCGCCGCCACCACGAAATCGCCGCCGTCGAGGTCCACCGCCACCCAGAAGGAGCGCGGCGTCACGGCATGGCCGAGATCGAGGCGCGCCGTGCCATCCGCGGCGACCGTCCCGGTCTCGTAGCGCTGCGCCATCTCCCCTGAGTACTCGGCGTCGATCCGGTGCTCGACCCCGAACCAGACCACCCGATCCCCCGGCGTCAGGCCGCTCGCCACCAGTGCCGAATCCTCGAAGGCAACCTGCGGCGCCGGCTTGGCGGGTTTGCCAGGACTCCCCTGGGCAAAAGCTACGCCCGCGACGAGCAGGCCCAGCAGGAGCGTCAAAGACAGCGAACGGTCTCTTCTCATGGCATCGCCTCACCAAGTCGGACGGCAGTTGTCCGCCATTCTATAGGAATGAACCCGTCTTACCTTCAGCTCGACAGAGTAGGAAGCGCCCCAGGTGTCTAAGAGCGTCGCTAAGTCGCGATCCAGGGCGCCATCCTGGAAACGGCTTTCAGGGCGCTTCCTGAGCCGCCGCCTCGCTCTATAACGATTCGGCACCTCGCCGGGGCGGCACCTCTTCCCCGGGCAGCGCGCTCCCGGGCGAGCTCCGGGCGGCCGCTCGACGCCAGGCACACCGCTTTTCGGAGTCTCTGTTCAAACCACCACAAGGTGCTCTGGAGTAGCTCCTGGGGCTGCCGACAGCGGGATGGAGTGATCGAAGGCGACGAGCCTTCCCCGATGCTCCACGGCAAGCGCCAGAAGATAGACGTCGGTCACCTGGCGCGGCCCGTGGACATGGCTGGAGTTGATTCGGCGGTCATCGAGAAAGCTGGTGGAACAGGGCCAGAATTCGTGGTGCTCGGTGCTGGTCGCCCGGCGCAGCCGCTCGACAGCCTCGAAAGGCGAAACGGGACTTGGGTACTTGGGCTGGCTGATAATGCGGACGAACCCGTTTTGAGTCAGAGCGCAGGATGCCCAGCCATGCTGGATTTCCCCTGAGATCCACTCTTGGGCTCGTCGATGGTCGACGTGATCGGCATCCAGCAGCGCGAGGAGCACGCTGATGTCGAGGAGCGCTCGCATCAGTCCAAGTCTTCTTCCCGCAGCTTGTTGATGAGCTCATTGGAGATCGCGCCACCACGGGGGGGCAACGGTTCGAAGCCAAAGAAGCTCTTCGGCTTCTCGACCTTGGGATCCTCCTTGTACCGATGGGTCAGCGCCTCCCGAGCGAGCTCAGACAGGAGATCTCCGGCGCTGCGCTTCTGCCGCCGCGCCCTCTCCTTGACCGCCAGCAGAACATCCTCCGCGATATCGAGCGTGGTGCGCATGCATCAGATGCTAGCACAGCCGGGTAGAGTTACTATGGCGAGAAGCACCTGCACCTCGTCCTGGGGTACTCCGGGCGCCGGAGCCCTCTCCGAGTCGGTCGGGAACGGCGCACCCTGCGGGGAAACAACCGTCGTGGGGAACGTCTCTCCCTGGAAGGGGAATCGCGTTTCCGGCGGACGGCTCACCCAGTACCGGGGGGATAGTCCCAGCGAATCATCTGGCACCTCGCCCGGGGGGCTCCAATTTTATCCGGAACCTCAGCCGTCTGCTGCAGGGGTCTCGTTAGCCGCTTCTAGGTCGCTCACGAGGCCATAGCCCCACTGCCTCCCCACCAACTCATGCTCGGCACGGCATTTCTCGCATGTGAACCGTGTGCCGATCTTAAGCTTCCGGTTCTCTAACAGAGTTTCATGTTCACACTTCATGCAACGGAAGTTAGAAGCGATTAGGCGAAATAAAATCTTACCCTCTTCGCTTTCAATGGCATAAAATTCTGCACCGCAAGACGGATTCAGATACACAGCCTTATGACTCTTCTGTACTCCCTCTAGGTTCGCCGCTACGGGTTCGCCACACACGGAACATTGAAACTCAACCAAGCTTGCGAGTGAGCTATCAATGCGACTCGCTACCACAGGTTCTAATTCCGCTACAACGCTATCAAGGTACTTCCGAAGTTCCTTTGGATCTCGTTGAAGCGGCGAAGACTCGGCCGGAGGCGACAGTACGTGAAGAAGGTTCCCAATTTTATTGTAACGCTTCCGAAGCCAAGACACCTTGAGACCTTTATGGTTACCTAAGCTCATCCACTTTCCCGTAGGTACTCCTGGCTCGGATTCAAACGCCACCATCATCTGGAAGTCTTGATCTGCTCCAGGCTCAAGCTCAAGGAGGGCTTTAACCGCTTGCGGAGGCTGCCAGATGGCAAGAACGCCCTTAGGCAGTCGCTTAGCATAGGTCTCCAGTTTCTGGTAAGTTACCGCCTCCATGCAAAATCGAAGTTCTAGGCAGACATAGCGCAAGACGGAATCGCTCCTCTTTCTAGGAGTTCCTTTGCGCGCTTAAGGCAACTTCTCTTATCGAAGCTCATTCAGAAGTCTCTCCTCGAGCATCTACGGCAGCAACGTTCTAGGCCTCCGCTGCGGACTATAGGGTTGGGTGCGCCGCCACATTTGCGAGGACCAGGGATTTCAGCGGTCAACTCGGATCCATGCTATAGGATGTTCTGAATCGGCTGAAGCATATGCTCCCTTTTTGACTATCCGTTCAACTTTCCCACTGACTGGCGCTTGTATATTGCATCCCTTCCGTAAGTTCTCCAGGAAAGCAAGCCACTGCTCCAATACACTACCGGAGAATGATCTTTCCTCTTTTCTACGATTCCAATCCGCTACTGCCAGAAGTTTTCTTTCTTTGGCGATCTTGGCCTCAGTTTCAGCCTCTTCAACAGAATCTGGAGGTACTACTCCTGCCTCCTTGAGCCTCTGATATCGGGATAAATGCTGATCGGCTCGCAAAGCCTGCAAACTCTCCACTGACTTCGCGCTCTCCGGGCTAACATCGCTTGCTCCTGGAACTTGCAAATGACGCAACTCGCCACGGGTCCTCAGAATCTCACGATCCAGTGCCTCGCAATCCTGCTGTACAATAACCTGTCCTTGCTTGATCTGAGCGCCCTGTTTCCATGTCTCTAAAACCGTACCCCCATAGCGTGCAAAGACAGGGTACAAATCGTTACTAAGTGGGGGATAGGGAGGATTTGGAGGAGTCGGAGTAGTAATGGATGTTGATTCTGAACGGGCAACCCAGAGGACTTGGAGTCGGTCGAGAGAATTGTTCACCTGCTCCCAGCGTCGAATTTCATCCTTGCTGACACGAGTCAATGAGACCAAGGACGTACTTACCGAGAACACAGCACCAGCGAGAAGACCCGCCCCGACAATCGGCGCGAACAGCCTAACTGCGAATTCCACTGGCGCGCCAGATCCTTTTGAGTGCTCAAGTGTGCCAAAAATCTTCTCTGCTACATTTTCAAAAAATTTTCGCTCTGGGTCTAGACCACCCAGAACATTCGTGATTACAAAGGCTAATCCCCAGACGAAGCCAATCATAATGAGGACAGCCATACTAAAATGGGCAACGTTATAGAGGATTGCAAAGGGACCATCATCTCCGGCGAGAACTCCAAGCAGATACCTGCGAAGGCCCTGCGAGCGAGCAACTTCTTTATCCATACCTCTCGCCCATTGATGATACACCTCGAAAAAAAGGAGCCCGAAGCAGCCAACAACAACGAGGGTGATCGAACCACGCAAGCTGGACCAAAACATAGATGACTTCATCATCTTCTCCTTGAATTACTCCTGGACAAGTGCATAAGTAAGAAGTTGAAAGATAAAGCCGAAAAATTTGACCTGCCCAACGGGAGTGTGGCTGAGTGGCGGCGCCAGCCGTCCGCTCGAGCCTCCGGCCGCACTGGTTCTCCATGCATGCGATTGAAGCGCGATAAATGATTGTCGTCTTGATGCGAGTCCATTTCAATGGTTGCCCATGCGCAGCATATCACTACTTACCAATAATCATCTTCACTATCATCGCCACGAACGAGATGCAATACGTGAAAGTGTTTAAATAATTTGGCCGCTCAGGAGTAAGCTTCAAACGTATCCATTCGGCAAGACGTAGAGGTGAGAGAGCTAATGCCATCCCGATTAGAAATAGAAGGACCACAAGATACCCAAGCAACACGATGGGCCAAATAATGAAAAGAAGGAAAGCATCGCGAGAGCGAAAATCCTGCTCGAACCAATTGAATGGCCATGGCGGAAGGCGATGCGGGAAATCTTCTCTCCACCAGCGGCAAAATTTTCTGCCAACGCGCTGGGTCGGCAAGTATTGCAGTCTAAGCAGCGGCACAATAAAAACGAGGCTAAGGAGGGTACCTGCTTCTCCAAGAGCGCGCAAGAAAAGGGATAATGATAGAAACATTACGATCAAACTTGTAAAAGTTAGGGTGATTAACGCCAATACCTTCGAAGCCTTCCAAGTGGCCGCCCCTACTCTCAATAGCCATTCTTCTATTTTTCGGGCACGCTTCTCCCCTATAATCGTACTGATTCCGAAGATGGGGCCCAGCGTAAGGAGAACGTCCAGGATAGCCATAATTCTATGCTAGAACGTTGCTGGCCAACCTAGCTTATCCGCTTCGTCCCACGCTGCCTTACCAATATCCTGCATCTACCTGGCCGGGAAAGTCATAACGGATAGCTATGAGTCGATCTCATTCTAATTATAGACTTAGCTTTATCGTAAACCACTCCATCCTCTGCGTCAATACGCCTCCGGTTGTCGTATAAGCGGCCGATCGACTCGCCGAGGCAGCTGCTGCTTATCCGACAACCTGCAATGAGGCCTCTCGAGGGAAGGGCGCTTAAATTGTCGTGTAAGCGTCTCCCGTCGAGGGCTGGTGGTGCTTATGCGCAGGCCGTCCGTCGGCATGGATTCTTGCGACGAACGGCGGGGGCTTGGAAGTCTCACGACTGCAAGAATTGGGGCGTGGAGCGGAGAGATCTCCCGGTTGCTTATGCGACAGAGAGTCGTCGGATCGGCGTCAGACGGAGTCGACAGGGCTTGGACGCCCCGGCATCCTCGGTGCCCGTATCCCAACGTAACCAAAAACCCTCCGTAACACGCCGCCCCTCAGCGGGAGGCCCCCTCCTCCCACCCGGCGGCCTGCGGTCGGCGGGTGCCTGGTCCTTCGATTGTCAATGAGCTCTCGCGACGGGCCGTTGCCGGCTCTCGCGGCTTCGCCCAGGACGGATGCGTCCGGGGCGAAGCTCCCTGTCCTTCCGATCCCCCTTGAAGGATCAGGAATACTTCTGTAATGTGCATATAGTTGACGATCTAGAACGGCGTGTCAAGCCCTGAGGGTGAAGAAAGGGCGCGACGCGCTCGCCTTCCCCAGGGGGAAGATCGCTCGATCGACGGGGAATGGCCCGTTCCCCAGAGTCCTTGAGGCGTTCCCCGCGGGGAATACCTCCCGAAGCGGAATGCGCATGGCTAAAGCTGGCTTGAAGATCCCGTTCCCCGGCTTTCCGGCTGCATTCCCTAGGCGGAACGGCCCGTTCCCCGGGCGGAGCGGGAGCCGGCGGGCGGGGAATGGGGCGCGGCGCTGCCGATGCGGCCCTTTCCCCGGAGATCGCGGCGTGTTCCCCGCGGAAAATGCCTTTCGCGGGACAGGGAACGCGATGCGTTGGACAGGGAACGGCCCGCGGCGGGCAGGGAATGCCGCCCGCGGGCCGGGTTGCAGGGTTCATTGACAACTGACACACACGGGCAGGGGGTGATGCGGGGCGTCCCCTGCCGTTGCCATGCCGCGCGGCCTTTCGATCGGCCGGACGCGCCGCGCGGCGTCTTTTCCCGGCCGTCCCGAGATCCGAGATCCACGATGGGGCCCGGCCGGTCTTCACCACGCCGGCGAGGAAATCCCCCTTACGGCTTTCCCAGCAGATCCATCAACACGGCCACCTCCGCCTCCACGCCGGTCGCGATCGTCGGGTCGCGGTCGGGGGCGAAGAGGCTGGAGTGGAGGGAGGGGGGGCTGCTTGCCGGCCGCCGCGAGCTCCTTGAGCTTCGCGGGATCGCCGGCGCCCAGGCTCCACTGGACCGCCGGGACTCCCGCCAGCCCGTACTCGCTGAAGTCCTCGGAGGCCATCTGCGACGGCACGTCGACGACGTTGCCGTCGCCGAAGGTCCGGCGCAGGGCCGCCGCGATCCGGGCGGTCAGCTTGGGGTCGTTGTAGGTCGCGGGGCAGCTCTCGATGACCGCGAAGGCCGGCTCCTTCGGCGCTCCCGCCGCCACCGCCTCGGCCCTGGCGATGCGCTCGATGGCGGCGGATGGCGGCGAGTGCCAGCCGATCCTCGAGACTCTCTGCTCCGGATCGGCTGGCACTTGGCACTTGGTGCTGCCTGGAACTGCGCCGGCACCTCGAGCTCGGGGATCTGGGGTAGACTGCTGTGGTTTCATGGAAGGTCCTTACCGTAGTGCTCTCTAACCCCCAGCGCCTTGCCCTGGCAACGAAGCTCTCCCACCTGCGCCAGCCGGTGGCGGAGGCGGTGACGGAGCAGTTCTTCCAGCGCCATCCGGACTGGGGGGACCGCTACGGCCCGCGGGGGCGCGAGCGGGGGATCGAGGACGCCCGCTACCACCTCGACTTCCTCGGCGGCGCCCTGACCGCGGGAGAGCCCCAGGCGTTCGCGGACTACGTGCGCTGGGCGCGGCGAGTGCTCGCGGCGCGCGGCCTCGAGTCCCGCTTCCTGCGCGAGAACCTGGAGCAGATCGCCGGCGCTCTCGCCGCCCGGCTCGACAGCGACTCGAGGCCCGCCATCGAGGAATTGATGGAGGCCGGCCTCGCGGCTTGCGACGAGCCGGCCGGCGGCGCCCCCGCAGACGAGGCCGAGGAAGGGGCGCTGGCCGCGGAGCGGCGGCTCTACCTGCAGGCCGTCCTGCGCGGGCAGCGCGAAGCCGCCATGGGAATCGTGAGCGCGAGCCTCAAAGCCGGCCACCCGGTGCTGGACCTCTATCTCAAGATCCTGCAGCCCGTCCAATACGAGATCGGCCGCCTCTGGGAGCGCAACGCGATCTCCGTGGCCGAGGAGCACATGGCCACCGCCATCACGCAGTCGGTCATGGCGCGCCTCTACCCCCTGGTGCCCCAGGAGCGGCAATCCTGCCGCGGCCGGATGGTCCTCACCGGCGTCGAGGGCGAGATGCACCAGGTGGGCGCCAACATGGTCGCCGACGTGGTGGAGATCCACGGCTGGGAGGTCCGCTTCCTCGGCACCAACCTCCCCCAGGAGGGCATCCTGCGCGTCGTCGAGGAGCAGCGGCCGGACGTCGTGGGAGTCTCGGCGACGATGCTGTTCAATCTTACGCGGGTGCGGAGCCTGATCGAGGCGGTCCACGCCCTGCCGATCCCGCGGCCCCGGGTCCTCGTCGGCGGCGCGGCGTTCCGGACGGCGGCCGGCGCCTGGAAGGAGGTCGGCGCGGACGCCTGCGCCCTCGACCTCGAGCAGGCGATCGAGCTCTTGTGCGGCGACGGCGTTGCCGCCTGACCCGAAAGGAAGTGCATGGTCCTCGCGCTCTCACGCTTTCGGGTCGTCAACGGTATGGAAGAGCAGGTCGCGGAGGCCTTCCTCAACCGCCCGCACCTGGTGGAGGAGGCCGCCGGCTTCCTCGGAATGGAGGTCTTCCGTGACCGCCGCGACTCCAAAGCCTTCTATCTGGCCACCCGCTGGAGTGACGAGAGGTGCTTCCGGGAGTGGCACCGCAGTGAGGCGCACCACAGATCGCACCTGGGGATCCCCGGCGGCCTGAAGCTCGATCCCTCCTTCACCGAGGTCCGGGAGCTCGAGCGGATCGAGGAGCCGGGCGAGGCCTCCTTCGAGATCGCCGACGCCAGCTTGCTGTTCGGCCATTTTGTCGGCCAGACCTCCTGCACGCTGTTCCTGCGCTGCACGACCGACGGCACCCTCCTGGCCTGCAATCCGGCGATGGCGGAGCTCTTCGGCACGCCCGCTCCAGCCCTTGTGGGCCAGCCGCTCTGGAGCCACCTGACCGATTCCAACGCGGAGCTCCTGCGGGCGCGCATCGCGACCGCGGCGCGCCGGCCGGGGGAGCGGTTCAGGCTCAACGTCTGCGACTCCGCGCACGCGCCTCACACTCTCGAATGTCACCTGGACCTGCGTCCCGACGGCTTCTTGCTGATCGGCGAGCGGGACTATTCCGGAGCCGAGCGGCTGCAGAGCGAGCTGCTCGTGCTCAACCAGGAGCTGGCGGTGATGGCGCGCGAGCGCGGCCAGGCGCTGGCCCGGCTCCAGCGAGTCGAGCAGGAGCTCGAGCGGCTGCTCGCCAGCGAGCGGCTGGCGCGCGCCGAGGCGGAAAAAGCGAACCGCCGCAAGGACGAGATCCTGGCCATGGTCTCCCACGACCTGCGCGCGCCGCTCGGCGCGATCTCGGGCTGGGCCCAGCTCCTGGCCGCCGGCCAGCTCGGCGCCGAAGGCATCGCCCGCGCCATCGCCGCCATCCAGCGCAACGCCGGTCTCCAGGCGCAGTTGATCGAAGACCTGCTGGACGTGGCCCGCGCCCAGGCCGGCACGCTGCGGTTCGCCCCCCGGCCGATGGATCCGGCGGCGGTGGTCGAGACCGTCCTCGAGATGGAAAGGCCCACCGCCACGGCGAAGGGGGTTTCGCTGGAGCACGCGGTGACGGGCGGCGCGGCGATCCTGGTGCTGGCCGATCCGGCGCGGCTGGGGCAAGCGCTCGGCAACCTGGTGGTCAACGCCGTCAACTTCACGCCGGCGGGGGGGCTCATCGAGGTGCGGCTCGAGCCGGAGGGAGACGCGCTGGCGATCCGTATCCAGGACTCCGGAGTGGGGATCGACGCCGCGTTTCTCCCTCACATCTTCGACCGCTTCCGCCAGAGCCGGACGGAACCGGGCGTCAAGGAGTCCGGCCTGGGGCTGGGGCTCGCCATCGCCCGCGACCTGATCGAGCTCCAGGGCGGCACGATCGAGGCCACGAGCGGCGGCCCCGGCCAGGGGGCGACCTTCACGGTGAGGCTGCCCCGCCATCCCGTCCCGGCGTCGAGCGCGTGATCTTCTACGCGTGATCTTCTAAGGGACTCCAAGGACGCCGGCGAGGAAATCTCCCTTACGGCTTTCCCAGCAGGTCCATCAACACGGCCACCTCCGCCTCCACGCCGGTCGCGATCGTCGGGTCGCGGTCGGGGGCGAAAAGGCTGGAGTGGAGGGAGGGGGGCTGCTTGCCGGCCGCCGCGAGCTCCTTGAGCTTCGCGGGATCGCCGGCGCCCAGGCTCCACTGGACCGCCGGGGCTCCCGCCAGCCCGTACTCGCTGAAGTCCTCGGAGGCCATCTGCGACGGCACGTCGACGACGTTGCCCTCCCCGAAGGTCCGGCGGAGGGCCGCCGCGATCCGGGCGGTCAGCTTGGGGTCGTTGTAGGTCGCGGGGCAGCTCTCGATGACCGCGAAGGCCGGCTCCTTGGGCGCTCCCGCCGCCGTCGCCTCGGCCCTGGCAATGCGCTCGATGGCGGCGAGGATGTGCTTCCGGACCTCCTCCTTGTAGGCGCGGACGGTGATCTGCAGCTTCACCTCGTCGGGGATGATGTTGTGCTTGTTGCCGCCATGGATCGAGCCCACGGTGACAACCGCCGGGTCCTGCGGGTCCTTCTCGCGGGCGATGATCGTCTGCAGCGCCAGGACCGTGCGGGCGGCGATCACGATGGGATCGACGGTCGTCTGCGGCGAGGCGCCGTGGCCCCCCTTGCCGTAGATCGTCAGGTCGACCGAGTCGGAAGTTCGCGAGGGCATAGCCCGAGGTGACGCCGAGCTGGCCGGCCGGCAGGTTCGGGCTATCGTGGAGGGCCACCACGAAATCGGGCTTGGGAAAACGGGTGAAGAGCCCGTCCTTGAGCATCGCCCGGGCGCCCCGGATCCTCTCCTCGGCGGGCTGGCCGATGAAGACGAGGGTGCCGTGCCAGTCGGCCTTGCGGCGCGCCATCTCGGCCGCCGTCCCCACCAGGGCCGTCATGTGGACGTCGTGCCCGCAGGCGTGCATCACCGGCACCTCGGCACCCGAGTCGTCCTTGACCCGCACCGTGCTGGCATAGGAAGGCCGGTCTTCTCCTCAACCGGCAGGGCGTCGAGCTCGGTCCGCAGCATCACGGTGGGGCCGGAGCCGTTCTTGAGCACCCCCACCACCCCGGTGCCGCCGACCCCGGTCGTCACCTCGAAGCCCGCCTGGCAGAGCCGGGCGGCGACCTTGGCGGCCGTCTTCTCCTCGTGCAGCGAAAGCTCCGGGTGTTGGTGGAGGTCGACGTAGAAATCCCGGAGATCCGGCGACAGGGCTTTGGGAGCCGGGGCCGCCGGCCCAGGTATGGCGCGGAGCAGGGAGAGGAGAGCGAGTGAAGCCACGACGGGGAAGCGAGGCATAGGGTCTCCGTGAAGAGGGAATCCTGCGGGTGAGCCTACCAGGAGCCTTCCCGGGCGTCCATGCAGGAGCCCTCGCGCCGGCCACCCGAGGCCTACGGCACCCTGTTGACGGGTGACCGTGACGTCCGCGCCACGACGAGTGCCAGCCGATCCTCGAGACTCTCTGCTCCCGATCGGCTGGCACCTGGTGCCGCCGGTTAGTGCGTTGATCGCAAGAGTCGGCGGTGTTCCTCTGACAGAGGTCCGGTTCTTTGACCCAGGGATTCTCTTTCCTCACCCACAGGTCACGTTCTCTGACCTCCAGGTCACGTTCTCTGACCTCCAGGTCACGTTCTCTGACCTCCAGGTCACGTTCTCTGACCCACAGGTCACGCTCTCCGACCTCCAGGTCACGCTCTCTGACCCAAAGGTCACGCTCTCTGACCCACAGGTCACGCTCTCCGACCTCCAGGTCACGGTCTCTGACCTCCAGGTCACGCTCTCCGACCCACAGGTCACGCTCTTCGACCCAACCGGCCCGAGACTCACCATGGTCCGCCGGTCATCACCAGGAGGGCGCGGCTCGCCGGTGGGACCTTGGCGCACCTTCCTCTTTGAACGCAGGTCTTTTCAAGGAGGTCGGCACGATGAGATCACGTCGGATGTGGAGCCGGTTGGCGTTGCTGGGATGTCTCGGGGTGTCCGTCCTGCTGGGCTCCGGACACGGCAAGGCCGCCCTGGCCACGACCTGCCCGATGGGCGGTCCCTACTGCACCTCGGATCCGGTTTGCGTGACGTACTGTCAGGGAGTGACCGGCTTCACGGACGGGCACCACTGCATCGTCAGCACGCATTGCTGCCGCTGCGCCCTGTAGCGGTCCGGCGGCACCGCTTTTGGAGCTGCATGCCGGCAATGCATGCTTGTTCTTGCATATCCGCAACTCGCTTGATCTGCGCCATGCTGGCCTGTACAGTAGGGCGGTCCGGCGGCGCCCGGGGCCGTCCCGGGAGACGCCGGACCGCTTAGCCCTCCGCCTCTGGGGGGCCCAACTGGAAAGGGGAATACTCCATGATCCGTAAGATCGTCCTTGGACTCGTGCTCACCGGCGCTCTGGCCGCCACCTCGTACGCCGACAAGTGCGTCCCGAACCCGAACCCGATCTGCTATCAGATCTACGCGCCGGTCACCTGCAGCAACGGCGTGACCTACACCAACCAGTGCTACGCGACCGCCGCCTGCGCGGTGGGCTGCCACCCCGCCTAGCCCCTCCCCGAGTCCGGTCCCGCGAAGGCGCGGGGCCGGACCGGACCTTCAGCGCGCGTCCCGGGCCGCCGCGGTGAGCGCGGAGAGCACCCGCCGGTACTCCTCTTCGAGCGCCGCCAGGGGGACGGCGCAGGCTTCGACCTCGGTGTTGGGCGCCAGCCGCTCGAGCTCGCCACAGAGCATCGACAGGCCCATCGCCCCCAGCACCCCGCTGGTGCCCCGCAGCGCGTGCGCCCTCCGCCGGAGCAGCGGCCAGTCGCCGCGGGTGACCGCCGAGCGGATCTCGGTCACGTGCGCCTGCGCCTGGAACGTTTCCGCGATCTCGCCCAGCACGTCCCGCCCCACCGCCCGCCCCAGCGCCCGCAGCTCCGTGAGCCGGTCGCCGTCGAGCGGCGGCAGGGGCTCGGGCGGAGCGGCGAGGCCGTCCGGCACGGCCGCGAAGCACTCCGGCTCCGGGAGGCCGGCGCCGGCGTCCTCCAGCCAGCGCTCCAGCTTGCGCCGCAGGACCTCCTCCAGGAAGGGCTTGGTGACGTAGTCGTTCATGCCCACGGCGAGGCAGCGCTCCAGCTCCTCCCGCATGGCATGGGCGGTCAGCGCCACGATGGGGATCTGCCGGGTCTTCTCCGGACCTTCGCGGATGCGGCGCGAGGCCTCGTAGCCGTCGAGCTCCGGCATCTGGCAGTCCATCAGGACGAGGTCGAAGCCGCCGCTCTCCAGCGCCTCCAGGGCCTCCCGCCCGTTGTTGACGGCCACCACGTCGTAGCCCATCACCGTGAGCTGCTCGACGACGACGAGCTGATTGATCACGTTGTCCTCCGCCACCAGGATGCGCCGCCGCCGGCCTCCCGGCCGCGCGGCCGCCTCGCTCCCCGGCGGGCAGCCGTCCGGCGCCGAAGCGGCCTCGAGCTCGAGGACGAACCAGAAGGTCGAGCCCTCCCCGGGCCGGCTCTCGAAGCCGATCTCGCCGCCCATCCGCTCGACGATCCGCCGGCTGATCGCAAGCCCCAGCCCGGTGCCGCCGAAGCGCCGCGAGGTCGAGCTGTCGGCCTGGGAGAAGAGCCCGAAGAGCCGCCCCTGGGACTCCAGGGGAATGCCGATCCCGGTGTCGCGGACGGCGAACCGCAGCCGGCCGCCGGCGAGCCGCCGCGCCTCGACGTCGACCGTCCCGGCGGTGGTGAACTTCACCGCGTTGCCCACCAGGTTGGTGAGCACCTGGCGCAGGCGCCCGGGATCCCCCCAGGCCCACTCCGGCACCCCCTCGCCGAAGGTGAGGTTGAGCTCGGTGTCGTGGCTGCCGGCGGTGAACCGCAGCAGCTCGACGATCTCGCGCAGCGTGCCCGTCAGATCGAAGCACACCCGCTCGAGCACCAGCTCGCCGGCCTCGATCTTGGAGAAATCCAGAATGTCGTCGATCAGCCGCAGCAGCGAGGCCGCCGAGCTTCTGGATCAGCTCGGCGTAGTCGTTCTGCTGCGCCGACAGACCCGTCTTGCGCAGCAGCCCGATCAGGCCCAGGACCCCTGCCATCGGCGTCCGGATCTCGTGGCTCATGTTGGCCAGGAACCGCCCCTTGGCCTGGTCGGCCTGCTCGGCCGCCTCCTTGGCCAGCCGCAGCTCCTCGGTCCGGCGGCGCTCCGTGACGTCCCGGTTGATGCTGAGGATCGCCGGCCGGCCCTCGTATTCGATGAACGAAGCGTTGATCTCGAGGAACATCCGGCTGCCGTCCTTGCGGAGCTGGGTCGACTCGAAGTTGTAGAAGACCCCCCGCTCCATGGTCTCGGCGACCTGCTGGCGGCCGCGCTCGACGTTCTCGGAGATGTCCTCCAGCGACAGGCCGATGAACTCTTCGCGGCTCATGCCGTAGATCTCGCAGGCCCGGCGGTTGACGTTGAGGACGATCTCCCGCTCGGGCGAGAAGATGAGGATGGGATCGTGAGCGCTCTCGAAGATCCGGCGGTAGTCGAGGCTCGCCTTGCGCAGCTCCTCGGCGCGCTGGTCGGCCCGCCGCTCGAGCTCGTCGCGGTCCTGGCGGAGCTTCTGCTTGAGCGGCCTCCAGCTCCGCGGTCCGGACGGCGAGCTGGTGGGACCGCAGGAGCCCTGTCCAGCGGTCGCGGTAAAGCTGGCCGCCCAGCAGGAGGAGATAGAGGAAGAAGGTGGCCAGGCAGAGGTACTCCCAGCGCCCCAGGTGCCACCGGGTCGAGCCGAAGACGCCGGCGAGGGAGAGGAGCACCGGCAGGACCAGCAGGGCGACGAAGGCGCAGACGACGCGGGGCGCGTGGGGATAGAGGATGACGCTCAGGCTCGCGGCCACCGCGACGAGGATGAGGACGAAGAACGATTGGATGCCGGGGCCGAGGCTCGTCAACACGGCGCCGGCCAGCCCACCGAGAAGCAGGCCCTTCAGGACGACCGCGGAGTAAAAGGCGATCCGCCACCGCCGGGGGCTGGCCTGGAAGAGCGGCTCGAACCGCTGGATCAGATAGACGCGCAGGGCGGCGAGAGCGAGGACGGCGATCGCGGAGACGTCGAAAAACAGAGGGGCCCGCTTCGGCAGGTCCGCCGTCAGCCCGAGGACCAGCAGCGCGAACGGATAGCTCAGCGCCCCCGCGAGGGAGCGCCGGGCGGACAGCCGATCCGCGGCTTCCCTGACCGCGGGCGGAATCGGACGCGGACTCTCCGATCGTGACAAAGCAGAGGGCCTCTCGACGCCAAGTTGAAGATGTGCCCCTAGTCTATCCGATATGTCGGAGAGAGATGCAAGCCAATTCGGCAGAACAACCTTGCCAAATCGCCATTCCTACATTTTTGTAAGTGTTCCGCCAGGTTCACACAATTTTCTTTTATGAACGGCACAGTGGCTTCCGGCGGCGGGACGCGCGGTAGACCGGGCGTGCCATGATGGTGATGACAGGAACGGTGATCGTGGCGGTGACAGCAGGAGAACCATGGACAAACCGACGATCCTGGTGGTCGAGGACGAGCCGGCGATCGCCGACACCCTCCAGTACGCCCTCGAATCGGAAGGGTTCCAGTGCCTCCGCCTGGAGGTGGGCGCGGGGGTGGCCGAGGTGCTCGACCGGCAGCCGGTGGCGCTGGTGGTGCTCGACATCGGCCTGCCGGACATGAGCGGCATCGAGGTCTGCCGGAGAATCCGCCAGCGGCACGACGTCCCGATCATCTTTCTCACCGCGCGCGGCGGCGAGCTGGACCGCGTCGTGGGCCTGGAGATCGGGGCGGACGATTACGTGAGCAAGCCGTTCAGCCCGCGGGAGCTGGCGGCCCGGGTCAAGGCGGTGCTGCGGCGGACCCGGCCCGGCAACGCCGCCCCTCCGCCTCCCCCTCCGGCCGCCGCCTTCGCGCTCGACGAGGAGCGGCTCCAGATCACCTATTTCGGCAAGCCCCTCGAGCTCTCGCGCTACGAGTACCGGCTGCTCGCCGTCCTGCTCAAGCGGCCCGGCCGCGTCTACAGCCGCGAGCAGCTCCTGGAGCTCGCCTGGGACGAGCCCGAGGCCAGCCTGGACCGCACGGTCGACGCGCACGTCAAGAACCTGCGGGCGAAGCTCCGCGACGTCCGCCCCGAGATCGATCCGATCGCGACCCACCGCGGTGCGGGCTACTCGCTGAAGGAAGGGTTATAAAGGTCATGAAGAGGGGAATCACCGAAGGGATCACCGGGGAAAGATCATGAAGCTCGGTCTCCGGATGTTTCTGTTCTATCTGGCGATCTTCGCCGCCTGCCTCTACTTCACCACCGACTGGATCTGGACGACGCTGCGCACCCATTACATGGAGAGCGTCGAGGAGCCGCTCGTCGACTCCGCCAACCTCCTCGCCGCCCTGGCCGAGCGGGAGATGGCCCGGCCGGATTTCACCTTCGCCGATCTGGAAGCCTCGCTCTCCCGGGCGCACTCCCGCCCGCTGTCCGCCCGGATCTACAATCTCGACAAGTCGGCCGTGGACCTGCAGATCTACATCACCGACGCCGCCGGGAAAGTGGTGCTCGACACGCGGCGGCCGAAGGCGGTGGGCGAGGACTACAGCCGGTTCCACGACGTGAAATTCACCCTGGAAGGGCGGTACGGAGCCCGGGCCACGCGCGGGAATCCGAACGATCCGTTCTCGACCGCGCTCTACATCGGCGCGCCGATCTACGGGAACGGACGGGTGAACGGCGTGCTGACCGTGGTCGAGCCGACCGCCAGCATCGAGGCCTTCCTCCAACTCGCCCGGCCGGCCTTCGTCCGCGCCGGGCTGCTCACCACCGGCATCGCGGCGCTGCTCAGCCTCGCCCTGTCCTATCTGCTGACCCGCCCCATCGATCGCCTGGCGCGCTACGCGGACGGCATCCGCCTGGGCAAGCGCCCGCCCTTTCCCAAGCTCGGGCGCACCGAGATCGCCGATCTCGGCCTGGCGCTGCGCCGCATGCAGGAGGCGCTGGAAGGAAAGAATTACGCGGAGGAGTACGTGCAGACGCTCACCCACGAGCTGAAGAGCCCGCTCTCCGCGATCCGCGGAGCGGCGGAGCTGCTGCAGGAGGAGATGCCTGTCCAGCAGCAGGCCCGTTTCATCGCCAACATCCGCACCGAGGCCGAGCGGATCGCCCGCATCGTGGACCGCATGCTGGAGCTGGCCCGGCTGGAGAACCGCCGCGAGAAGCCGGATATGGAGCCGGTGGAGCTGGACGCCATGGTGCGCACCGTGGCCGAGAGTCACGAACCTTTGCTGGCCGGCAAGGATCTCGAGCTGGAGATCGCCGTGCCGGAGCGGCTGACCCTCAATGGCAACGCCTTCCTCCTCCACCAGGCGCTCGACAACCTGGTGCAGAACGCGATCGATTTCAGCCCCCGGGGCGGCACGGTGAAAGTGGAAGTGATCCCCACGGACGATCGGATCACGCTCGCGGTCACCGACCAGGGGCCGGGCATCCCCGACTACGCGCTCGACCGGATCTTCGAACGCTTTTACTCGCTGGGCCGTCCCGACACCGGCAGGAAGAGCACCGGGCTGGGGCTGAACCTGGTGCGGGAGGTGGCGGCGTCGCACGGTGGCGCGATCCGCGTCGTCAACCGCCCCGAGGGGGGAACGCTCGCCGAGCTCACTCTGCCGCGGGGGTGAGGCGGGTCGCGCGCGCCTGCGATTTGACCCGCCGGGTTGTCTCCGTCTCTTCATTCCCGGTTCATAAGGTCTCCTTATAGGAACGGCAGAGTCACTCCATGGCATGATCCTGGCCATCGAAAGGAATTGAACATGAAAACCACGTGTCATCAACGCCTGCGCCGGGTCCTGGCGGTCACCGCGCTCGCGCTTACGTTTCTCGCCCGGGCCAGCGGAGCCGCCTCTCCCGATCTGCATGCGAGGCTCGCGGAGCTGAGCCAGGGATTCACGTTCGACGGCAAGCCGGTGCCGCCGCGTCTGATTGAACAGTTTAACGGCTGGCTCTCCGATGGGACCGAGCCGATCATCATCACGGTCGACCTCGCCCAAGCCATCGGGAGCAATCAGTTCGATACCGAGCCGGTGACGCACCGAAACGGCGAATTCTCGGTCGCAGGTCCCGGGGAGGGCGCGTCCTTCTCGTATGAGTGGTTCGGAACCGTGCGCCCCAACGTTCACGTCCTCGTTATTTCAGACTACACCGGCGGAACCGGAATTTTCGAGACGCTCCTGATCCTCAAAGCCGAGGTGCGCCGAGCGACGGCATGGGACGGCAAACCCTACGATCAACTGCTGCTGACCATTGTCCGAAATTACGTTCTCGGCGACCGTGACACCGGCAAGATCAAGGTGCATCCCGGACGTATCGTCATCGGCAGATCGGAGTACCGGAAGAGACCCGTGACGCTGAAGGTACCCGCTCTGTGACTCGCGCGCACCTTGCAGGGCGAGATTCCTCCAGGCATTTTCGGCTCCTTGTCCCGGGGCACCTTCATTAATGTGGACATATTAGTATGATTCAAGAAGCTTCGGACAATGCTGCTGGCCGCAACCGGATGAGGCAAAAACCCGTATATTAATGGCATGCCGACCCGACGTCCGTCCGTCCTGGGCCGCGGCCTCTGGGGGCTGGCGGTCAGCCTCCTCGTCCTGCTGCTCGGCGCGGCGGCGCCGGTCCCGGTCACTCAACCCGAGGAGGTCGTGCCGCTCGGGGAATCCCGCGAGCGGCCGATCGCCGCTGGAGAGACGCAGGCCTGGCGGGTCGTGGTGCCCCCGGACACGTCCGTGCTGGTGACGGTCGAGCAGCACAGCATCGATCTCGTGGTAGAGGCTCGGCGGCCCGGAGGCAAGGAACCGCTGGCGGTCACCGCGAGCCGGGATAGTTGGGCCACCGAGGTCCTGCTGCTCGACAGCGCGGGAGAAACCCGGATCGAAGTCCGGTCACGAGAGAAGGGCGTGTGGCCCGGCCGTTACACCCTTCACGTCGAAGCCTTGCCGGAGCGAACGGGGGCGAGGCGTGACGCCCTGGCCTTGATGAGCCGGGCCGGCCGCGAGACCTTGCCGGATACCCCGGATTCCCGGCGACAGGCCGAAGCTACCTATCGCGAGGCCCTGGCGGCGTGGCGCTCGCTCGGCGACCGCGCCTGGGAGGCGGAGGCTCTCACCTCGCTCGCGATCCTGGAGGATGAAGCGAGCGAGCTCTTAGCCTCGACCGCGGACTTTCTGGCAGTGCTGCCGATCTGGAGGGAGCTGCAACAAGCTTCAGCGCGAGGCCAACACCTTCGCTTGGCTGGCCTCCATCTACTCCAACACGCAAGGAGCAAAAAAGGCCCGCGAGGCGTTGGAAACCTCTCGCTCCCAATGGCGCGCCCTCGGGGAGCCCTTCGAGGAGGCGCAGGTCCATAGCAATCTGTGCAATCTAGAGCTCAAGAGTGGGAATCTGCCGGCAGCCCTCGCCTGCAATCAGGAAACCTTCGAGTTTTTTCATCAAAATAAAGTCGCCACAATGGAGGCTGAGATCCTCAACCGTATGGGTGGCGTCTATGACCTCCAGGGTGAACCCGACGACGCGTTGAAAACCTATCGGCAAGTCCTCGCCTTGTGGCAAGCCCTCGGCGACCGCAAAAAAGAGGCGGCCACCCTCAACAATATGGCGGTGGTCTATCGTCTCCTGGGAGATTGGCAGGAGGCCTTGCGCCTCTATGCGCAGGCGCGGGAGATTCTGAAAACCCTCGACGACCCGAAGACCGAAGCCTCCGTGCTCAACAACGTCGGATTCCTTTACAACGGTACTGGACAGCCGGGGCAGGCTCTGAAGTTCCTGACAGAGGCTCTCGAGTTGCGCAAGAAGGCGGAAGACCGCGCGGGGGAGATCACGACGCTGAACAATCTCGGCGCCGCTTGGCGCAAGCTGGGGAACCTTGAGAAGGCGCTCGACCGGCACCAGCAAGCCCTCGCCGTAGCCCAGGACCAAGGCGACGATCCGCAAAAGGCGACGACTCTGGTGCAGATGGCCGAGGTCCACCTGGAAGGTCGCGATCCTGCCGCGGCACTCCGCGATCTGGATGCGGCCCTCTTGGCACTGGGAAAAAGGGTGAACCGCACCGAAATGGACGCTCGCCATTTGCAAGGGCGAGCCCTGGCGATGGCAGGCCGGGCTGAGGAGGCCCTGCCGTTACTGCAAGAGAATCTGAGAAGACGGCGAAGCCTGCGCGACCGGATGGCCGAAGCCGAAGCGCTCCACGATCTGGCCCTGGCGGAGCGGTCTCTCGGTCATCCCGCGAAAGCGATCTCCGATGCGAAAGAGGCCGTCAATCGCCTCGAGGAGCTGCGGACCGGCTTTGTCAGCGCGGATCTGCGAGCATCCTTCCTGGCCACACGGCGGAGGTCCTTCTCGCTACTGATCGATCTGTTGATGGATCAGGACGCCACCGAGCCCGGAAAAGACCACGACCGGGAAGCTTTCGCGATCAGCGAACGCGCCCGCGCCCGCGCCCGCAGCCTGCTCGACGTTCTTCGCGCCGGGACCGTCGGCCACAACGCCGGCGCCGCTCCTCCCGGATTGTTGACGCAACGAAGCTCCCTTCTCCGCCGCGTGAGCGCCAAGGTCAACCAGCGGTTGAAACAGAGTGGCAAGCAGGCGGAGGCCCTGGATAACGAGGTCGCTGACCTCCGGGCCGAGCTCGACTTGGTTGAAGCGAAGATCCGCCAGCTCGATCCGAGCTTCGCCGTCTCAAGCGCGCCACAACTCGTCACTCCGCAAGACATCTCCGGCTGGCTCGAGCCCGGAACGGTTCTCCTCGAGTACTCCCTTGGGGAGGAGAGGAGCTTCCTCTGGGCGATCGAGCCCGGACAGGTTCGTTCTTTCATCCTGCCCAGCCAGGAGAAGATCGAAACCCTGACGAGCCGGGTCTACACGGAGATGAGCACCGTCGAGGCCGGGAGCGCGCCTCGGCGTTCGGCGGAGGACTTGAGCCGAATTCTGCTCGGCCCGATCTGGAGCGGTGGCAGCCCGGCGGCGCCGATCCACCGGCTGATCGTGGTGCCCGATGGAGCGCTCGCCATCGTTCCCTTCGCCGCTCTGCCGGTCCCCGATCCGGGCAAGACCTGGCAGGCTCCTGGATCTCTGCTGCCTCTGGTCGAACGCCTGGAGGTGGTCTCCCTTCCTTCCGCCACCACCCTCGCCGCGCAAAGGCAACGCCCCCGCGTCCAAGCCCCCAAGCTGGCGGCGATCTTCGCCGATCCGGTGTTTTCCGCCGGCGACGAGCGCCTGGCTCTTCATGTCTCCACTCATCCCGCGAGGCCCGGGAGGTCGCCCGGTAAGAAACCGGACGTGGAAGCGGCGTTGCGAGGCGGGGACACCCGCGGTCTGCCGCTGACGCTCGAATCCCTGCCCGCGACCCGCAAGGAGGCGGAGGCCGTGGCCGCCCTGGCGCCCGGCCAGGTGACGCTCCATCTCGGCCTGGCCGCCACCCGCGAAGCCGCGCTCGCCGCCGATCTCCGCGACTACCGCATCCTCCATTTCGCGACCCACGCCCTGGCCGACACCCAGAATCCCGAGCTGTCCGGCCTGGTGCTCTCCCAGGTGGATGCCGGGGGCCGGCCTCGCGAGGGCTTCCTGGGGCTTTCGGACATCTACGACCTCGACCTCGACGCCGACCTAGTGGTCCTCTCCGGCTGCCGGACCGCGCTCGGCAAGGAGGTCCGCGGCGAGGGGTTAATGGGCCTGACCCGCGGCTTCCAATATGCCGGCGTACCCCGGGTGGTGGCGAGCCTCTGGCGGGTGCAGGACCGGGCCACAGCGGAGCTGATGACCCGCTTCTACCGCGCGATGTGGCACGAAAAACTCTCGCCGGCAGCGGCCCTGCGCGAGGCCCAGAGATCGCTCCGCCGCGAGCCTCGCTATAGAAATCCCTATTTATGGGCCGGCTTCATGCTCCAGGGCGACTGGCGTTGAGAGTTCTATCACCAACCCTTTTTCCGCAATCCTTGAGGAGGGGTGAGACAACCGGCGCCCTCGCGACAGTCCAATGGATGAACACTGACTCGGGCCCGAAGAGCCCGCTTGAAAGGAGCCTGAAATGGCCAGTATCGCAGCGGAAAGACTCGCCGTGCCGTCACCCGTGGTCATCACCCCTCCCAGCCCGGGTTGGATGAGCAATCCCTGGGTCATCAGAACGTCCCACCACTCCGGAGTGGAATACCAAGACACCCTGCGCCTCCGAGCGAACGGAACGATCGAGATCCAAAAGAGCAACTCGACCCAGTCCACCCCCTGGGCCACCTCCTGCACGCTCACCTGCGCGGGGCTTTCAGGTGTCACGGTGGACGGCAGACACTTCCTCATCCAATTTAACTCCGCTTCGGGCCAATTAACCTGCACATTCGGGCCTGCCTCGAGCCAGGGAATTCACTCTCTCGGGGACAGAGGCCCGAACGACACCTGGGTGGCGCAGGAAGGAGGTCCCAGCACCGTTGAGCCTCCGCCGCCGGGCTCGCAGGATTCCGGCCCCTCTCACGGCTGAGCCGACGCTCCGGAGCCGCCCCGCGCGCCCGGCCCTGTCGGCGAGCCCCGATTCCCGAGATATAATGTTCGCCGTTCTCGGAAAATCTGGGGCATAGCCGGCCGGGCCGGGCGCCCGGGTGGAGGCGCGGTGAGCGTCAGGAGCACCGATGCGGGACCAGAGCCGGAGGAGGAGGCGATCGCCGCCGACCTCGTCCGGAGGATCGCGGCGGGCGAGGAGACCGCCGAAGGGGAGCTCGTCTCGCGCTACCGGCGGGGTCTCCTCTACCTGCTGAGCCGCCTCGGGGCGCTGCCGGACCTCGCCGACGATCTGCAGCAGGAGACCTTCCGCATTGTGATCGAACGGCTGCGTCACGAGGGTCTCGCGGACCCGGCCGGTCTCGCGCCCTTCCTCCGCGGCACCGCCCGCAACCTGCTGATCGCCGAACGGCGCAAGGCGGCCCGCCGGCGGACCTGGGGAGATACGGGCGAGTTGGAGCAGGCGGTGGCGCCCGCGCCGAGCCCGCTCCAGTCCGTCCTGGTCGACGAGGAGGCCGAGATGGTGCGGCGGCTGATCGGCGAGCTCCCCACCGACCGCGACCGGCAGCTCCTGATGCGGTTCTACGTCGGAGAGGAGGACAAGGAGAGCATCTGCGCCGACCTCGGGCTCGACAGCCTCCACTTCAACCGTGTCCTCTTCCGCGCCCGCCAGCGCTTCAAGGAGCTCCTGGAGCGCTCCCAGCAGCGGCAGACGCCGCCACGGCCGGTTGAAAGACGCGACGGAATCTCAGGGTGACCATGGACCACGCCTACATCGAAGAGCACCAGATCGTCGACCGCTACGTAGCCGGAACCCTGCCGGCGGCGGAGATGGAGCTGTTCGAGGATCACTATCTCTCCTGCCCGGAGTGCCTCGACCGTCTGGAGCTCGCCGAGTCCCTCCAGCGGGGCTTCAAACGGATGGCCGGTCAGGAAGCCGCGACGCTCGCCGCCGCCCGGCAGCTCGCCGTCGTGGCCTGGCTCGCCCGCCTCGGCCGCTCGCGCCAGATGGCGGTCCTCCTCGCGGCCGTGCTCGTTCTGGCGATCCTGCCCTCGGGCCTGGTCCTGAGCGGGACGGCCGGGAGCTCCGGGCGCGATCAAAAGCTGGCGCAGACCCGCTCGGCCCTGGAACAAGAGCGGCAGCGCTCCGCCGCGGTGGCCCGGAGCGCGGCGGAAGCGGAAAAGCGGCTGCAGGTGAGTCAGCGCGATCTCGCCGCCGAGCGCGAGGCCAGAACGCGAACGCAAGAGCAGCTCGCCAAGGCCTTTCAGCCCGAGGCCAACGTCCCCACCCTCAACCTCGACGTGGAGCGTGGCGCCGGAGCCTCCGGGAGACAAGCCGACGAATCACCTGCGTCTGCCGGCATCCGCGAGATGGATCGTCCTCAACTCACCGGTCGATCCTCCCTTCCACGCCTCGTACCGCGCCATCCTGCGGGACGCCCACCGCCGCGAGATTCAGCGCATCGAGGGTTTGCAGCCGAACGAGCGCGAGACGCTGAGCCTCAGCCTCCCCGCCAGCCTCCTGCCGCCCGGCGACTACTCCCTCGAGATCGAAGGCCTCACGTCTGGCGGCAAGCCCACCGCCGCCGGACGGTTCACCTTCCACGTCACGCCCGGCTGATCCAGAAACCTTTTCGAATCGTCTCACTTCAGGTGAGATAGAACGCCGACTGGCGGCAGTCTCCGATCGAGCCGATGGCTCACCGACTCGAAAGGAGAACGAGATGAAAAAGATTGCTGTTTTCGCCCTGCTTCTTGCCGCGCCCCTCCTCACCGCCGGTTCCGTTCTGGCGCAGGGAAGAGCCTTCAATCCGACCGCGGTCGAGTCGGCGGAGGTGGACGTCAAGCCGCCCGCCTGCGCCTGCCCGGCGCCGATCAACCTGACTTTCAACGCGAACGCGGCGAGCGTGTTCCCTGGCGACTTCCTTCCCGGCCAGCTCAGCGCCTCCCAGACGGCGCTCAACTATTCGGGAACGGACCGGCACTACGTGCACACCTTCCAATGGAAACGGGAGCATCGCAATTGCCAGATCACCGATGCCTGGCTGACCGTCCAGATGCAGGCCAACCAGGGCGGCACGACGCCGACCAGCTCCGATGCCGGCAACGACAACATCACCGTGATGGCTTTGGGGGGAGTGGTGCTGCCCTATAACGAGAGGGTCTATACGAGCCCCTCCGTGACGTTCCCCTTTTCCGCGGGACAGACGGCTACCAAGACCTGGCATCTGAACAGCGCTTTCGTTCTGGCATTGATCAACGCCAACAACCGCCTGAGCTTCGACGTGGAGGACGACACCATGGTGAAGTCGGCCACGCTGCGGCTGACGGGCTGCTGCCTGACCAACTGACGGGGGAGCTCGGCTCTGGCGGATGGGCCGTTCCGCCAGAGCCGCTCGCCAGGTTCCGATCATCGAGGCTCGGCGCGAACTGAGGCGTGTAAAATCCAGCCTCTGAACGGACGGGGTTCCAGGAGGTGAGATGCCGTCAGCCTTTTCCCATGCCGCCGCCGGATTGGGGATCGCCGCCTGCTTCTGCGGGCCGGAGACGCCGAGGAGCGTATGGGCGCTCGGCGCCCTCTGCGCCGCGCTGCCGGACGCCGACGTGCTCGGCTTCCGGTTCGGGATCCCCTACGGCTCCCTCTGGGGGCACCGGGGGTTCACCCACTCGATCGTGTTCGCGGCGCTCCTCGCCGGGGTGATCGTGGCCCTCGGATTCCGCCAGGGGACGCCCGGGTTGCCGCCGGGCCGGATGTGGGTCTTCCTGTTTCTCGCCACCGTCTCCCACGGCCTGCTGGACATGCTGACCGATGGCGGCCTGGGGGTGGCCCTCTTCGCCCCCTTCGACAATCAGCGCCTCTTCTTTCCCTTCCAGCCGATCGAGGTCGCCTCGTTCGGAGTGGGCTGGCTGTTCACCCGGCGCGGCGCGGTCGTCCTCGCCAGCGAGCTGCGCTGGGTCTGGCTCCCCTCGGCGCTGCTCGGGGCACTCGCCTGGGTGGTACGGCGGGCTTAAGAAGCCATCGCCACCGCCAGCTTGTCGATCTCCGCCAAATCGGCCGGAGTGAGGTGCCAGCCGGCGGCGTGGACGTTGGCGCGGACCTGCTCGGGCGTGGTGGCGCCGGCGATTACCGAGGCGACGGCGGGATGCCTCAGCAGCCAGGAGAAGGCGAGCTCGAGCAGGGAGTGGCCGCGGAAAGCCGCGAAGTTGATCAGCTCCTCCACGACGTCGAGGTTGCGGTCGGTCAGGAAGCGCGAGGTGCCTCCTCCCTTCGACAGGCGCGTGTTCTCGGGCGGCGGCTGGCCGCGCCGGTACTTGCCCGAGAGCATCCCGCTGGCCAGCGGGAAGAAGGGCAGGAAGGCGAGCCCTTCCTTCTCGCATTCGGGGAGGACCTCCCCCTCCGGCTCCCGGTGCAGCAGGCTGTATTCGTTCTGCACGCTGACGAACTTCGCCCCCTGCCCCGCCGCCGCCTTCGCCTCCTGGATCTGCCGGGCGGAGAAGTTCGAGCAGCCGATCTCGCGCACCTTGCCGCCGCGCACCAGCTCGTCGAGCGCGGCGAGGGTGTCCGCGATGGGGGTCTCCGGGTCGGGCTGGTGGAGCTGGTAGAGGTCGATCCGGTCGGTGCGCAGCCGGCGCAGGCTGTCCTCGCAGGCCCGGCGGACGTAATCGGGCTTCGCCCCCTGCCGCCGGTCGTCCACCTTCATGCCGAACTTGGTGGCGAGGACCACGCGGTCCCGGCGGCCTGCGAGGGCGCGGCCGAGGAACTCCTCGCTCTCCGTGGCGCCGTAGATGTCCGCGGTATCGAGGAAATTGATGCCGGCGTCCAGGGCGGCGTCGACGACGGCCACGGTGCGGTCGTAGTCCAGCCGCCAGCCGAAGTTGTTGCAGCCGAGCCCGACGGTCGAGACTTCCAGGGAGCCGATTCTGCGGGTTTCCATGTGGGTTCCTCCATTCATCGCCATCTTCATCCTCACTTTATTCTCACCGCCGGGTCTTTGACAGCACCTCGGAATCCGGATTGAACGTCAGGCTCTTCGGTTTGGCCGCGAGCTCCAAAGGAAAGCTCTGCTCGGATCGATCCACCATCACCCGGCGGCGCTCGGTGTGGCCGTCGGCATATTCGATGGCGACCGGGACGGACATCCTGAAGCCGGCGGGGACCTCCGTCTGCTGGACCTTCAGGGTGGCCACGTACTTCCCCCCGGCGCCGGGCGAGCCGGCGAGGTCGTAACTCCAGCGATAGGCGGGGATGCCCATGCCGTTCACCCACTCGTCGAAGAACCAGGACCAGTCGCCGGGGGCGTGGCGGGCGAGGACGGCCTCGAAGTCGCCGGTGGAGGGGGCTTTCCCCTGGTAGGTGTGGAGGAAATCGCGCAGGACGTCGAGGAAGACCTGATCGCTCCCGGTCTGGTCGCGCAGCAGGCCGCGCAGCATGTGGAGCACGAGGGGCCCCTTGCCGTAGACCTGCGAGCCGTAGGCGGTCGGCACCTCGCCGGTGTCCGCCCGCCAGCCGTGACCGATCGGACCGGTGCGGTCGCCATGGTGGAAATTCGCCTTGTTCACGGCCATGCGGGTGAACTTGCTGAAGCCGGACTTGATCGAGCCGTTCTGCTCGTCGTTGTAGGCGCGAACGATCTCCTGGAGGAGCTGCGGGCCGTTCTTCACCGTCGCCTCGACGAACATCATCCCCGAGTACTCGGCGAAGGCCTCTCCCAGCCAGGCGTCGCGGTAGCTCGCCGCGCCCACCATCACCCCCCAGAACTGGTGCGCCGCCTCGTGCGCCCGGAAAGCTCCCCCACCCCGGGTCCCAGGAGGTCGAAGCTCTTGTGGGCCAGTTGGATGAAGCCGTCGAACGCCTGGCCGTGGGTGCCGTTGATGCTGGAGACGTAGATGGGCGTGTCGGGGAGCCTGGCGTCGAAGAGCTTCTGGTAGAAGGCCAGGCTGTTGCTGACGTCCTGCCCCACCTCGCGGAAGCGGGTGCCGCTGGTCAGCGGGGCCTTCGAGCCGAAGCAGATGACGTCCGGCACCCCTTCCTGGGTGACCCGCTCCTCGTGGAGGTAGTCGGCGTAGGTGAAGGTCAGCATCTTGACCGGATGGTCGACGACCCAGACGGTGGTCACGGTCTTGCCGTCGTCCCTGCCGCTCCCCTCCTCGCGGCGGCCGCTGGCGCGCACCTCGAACTTCTTGCGCGAGGTCAGCTCGAGGCGGGCGGTGTGGGTGTCGAGCAGGAAGACCTCGTCAGGCTCGGGCCGCGGGTACCAGTCGCGGCCCGGGGCGTAGTTGAGGACGTCCATCTCGTACTCGAGGTCGAGCCGCCGCTCGGCGCCCTTGGCGAGGGGCGGATCGAGCAGCACGAGGAGCGAGGCGTCGTACAGCCGGTCGTCGAGGTTGGCGCGGCGGGCGCCGACGTGATCGCGCAGGAACGGCAGGGGCTTTCCCCCCTCGCTCACCGCGGTCACCTTGGCGAAGTTGTCGAGGTAGAGCTGCACCGCCCGGGCGCCGTCGCGCTGCGGCAGCAGGCGGACGCCGACCTTGAAGCGCCCCTTCATCCAGTCCTTGTCGCGGCCGCCCTCGGTGAGGTCGGCGGCGATGTCGAAGTGCTGGATGTCGATCGCCGGCCGGTAGCGGCTGGTGGGCCGGCCGCGCTCGTCGCGCTCCTCCGGCCGGTCGAGGCTCACCCAGACCTCGATGGCGGGGTGCGCGGTGTTGAAGGTCTCGAGGTGGATCTCCTCCAGGCGCTGGGCGTCGTAGTCGAAGGTCAGCCAGCCGAAGTCGCCGGTCTTCATGTCGGCCCGGAGGTAGCGGTCGCCAGGGGAGGCGAGGGCCTCGACCACGCGGGCGTCGGCGTCGTAGAACCGCTGGGTGAGCCAATGCTCGTGCCGGTCGCGGGCGAGCTTGTTGACCGCGAAGCCGCCGGAGTACGGGAACCGGGCCGGATCGAGCGGCATGTCGCCGGCGGTTCCAGGCGAACCGGCGGCGCGGAGGACCAGCGCGGTGAAGGGCTCGTCGATCCCGGCGAGGTCGGGCCGCCGGGCGAAGCGCCGGAGCTGGGCGAGCTCGCTGGCGTCCGGCACGTCCATCCGGAACCGTCCCTTGCCTTCGAAGACCAGCCCGGTGACCGCGCCGGCCGCTCCCGCATCTCCGGGCAGGGGTTCCTCGAACCAGATGCGCCCGGACTCGAAGCTCCACGTCCCCCCCTCGACCGTCCAGCGCAAGCCCCCGGCCGGCACCGCCACGGGCTCGGTGCGGAACCGCCAGCGCTGGAGGCGGTCGTAATCGTCGCGCAGGGACTGGGCGGTCTGGGCGGCGACCGGAAGCGCGGGAAGGAGGAGGGCAAGGAGGGACAAAAGAAAGCGTTTGGGAAGCATCGCGGGAAAGTGTAGCGGATCGGGCGCGCCGCGGCGTTCGGATCGGCGTCCCGGCCCCTGCTACACTCCCGGCCTCATGAACGGTCCCAAGGCGCGCTCCTCCGAGAACCTCCGCGGCCCGCCCCCGCTCCGCGTTGCTGCTGCTCACCGTCTTCTTCACCAACCTGCTGGGGCTCGCCTGCCAGGTGATCTGGCTGCGCAAGCTCTCGTACCTGTTCGGCTCGACCGCCGTCGTCTTCAGCACGGTGCTGGCGGTCTTCCTGCTCGGCCTCGCCCTGGGCTCCCTGCTGGCGGGCCGGGCGGTGGACCGCAGCGCGCGGCCCTGGCGGCTGCTCGGCCGGCTCGAGATCGGGCTCGGAGTCTACTGCCTGCTCTCGATGCCGATCTTCGATCTGGGGAGACGGCTGTACCTGGCGGTCTTCCCGGGAGACCTGGCGCCGCTGCCCGCCGCCCTGGCCAAGCTCCTGGTGGTGCTGGTCGCGATGATCGGCCCGACGATGGCCATCGGCGCCGTTTTCCCGCTCGCCGTGCGCCTCCGCGGAAGAGACCTGGGGTCGCTCGGCCATGATCTCTCACGGGTCTATGGGCTGGACACCCTCGGGGCGGCCCTGGGAGCGCTGCTCGCCGGGTTCTTCCTGGTGCCCGAGCTGGGACTCTCGGCCTCGACCTGGCTGCTGGGGCTGGCGGCGGTGGGTCTCGGGCTGGTGATTCTCAGCGCCAAGGGGCGCGAGGGCCGGCAGGGACAGACGGCGCGGCGGCCGGCGGAGATCCCGCCGGTGTCTGCGTCGGCGTCCGGTTCCGCTCCCATCATGGAGGAGGGCACGCTCGCCGCCCTCTTCGTGACTTTCTTTCTGTCCGGTGCCGCGGCGCTGCTGCTCGAGACCGGCTGGAACCGCTTCTTCTCGCTGCTCAACGGCACCCACGTCTACTCCACCAGCACGGTGCTCGCCGGCTTCCTGACCGGGATCGGCGCCGGCAGCCTGCTGATGGGGCGCTGGATCGACCGCCTCCGCAATCCCTTCGCCGCCGTCGCCTACCTCTATGCCGTGATCGCCCTCTGCGGCATGCTGGTGTTCCGCTCGGAGGGGCTGTTCACCCGCGCCTACTTCGCGATCTTCCAAGCGACGAGCGGCTACTACGCCTTCCAGCTCGGCGTCGGCCTGGTCGTCATCCTGATCGTCTTCCTGGCCACGCTTGCCATGGGGGCCAACTTCCCGCTGGTCGCCCGGCTGGCGGCTCGGGGCGCGGCCGAGCGGGGAACCTCGGCGGGGCGGGTCTTCTTCGCCAACACGCTGGGGGCGGTGGTCGGCGCGCTGCTGGCCGAGCTCGTTCTGCTGCCGGCCTGGGGATTCTCCGGCCTGATGGTGACGACGCTCGCCGTTTACGTGGTGGCCACGATCGTCTTCCTCGCCCTCTCGCCGGGCGAGCGGCGCTGGATCCACCTGGCGGCCTGCGCCGCCCTGCTCGGCGCGGCCGTGCTGCTGTCGCCGGCGATGCTGCCGTTCCAGATGCCCTACGAGGCGCTCTACTACCACGGCGTGCGCGCCGGCAGTCTGCGGCAGTACGAAAAGGAGCAGCGGGATCTGCGGCTCGTCGACCAGAGGCAGGGGTTCTACGGGCAGGTGGCGGTCGCCCGGCTCGGCCCGGACCTGCTGCTCAAGCACAACGGCAAGACGGACGCGAGCACGTCCATGCGGGACAACCGCACCCAGCTCCTGCTCGGCCACCTCCCCCTGCTCTTCCACCCCAACCCGCGGCGGGTGCTGGCGATCGGCCTTGGCGGCGGCTTCACCCTGCGCGCCATCGTCCATCATCCGGAGCCCCAGAGCATCACGGTCGCCGAGATCGATCCGCTGGTGGTAGAGGCGGCGCGCCGCTGGTTCGCCCCCTACAACGACCGCGCGCTCGAGGATCCCCGCGTGCGCGTGGTGACCAACGACGGCCGCAACTTCATCGACGGCACCAGCGAGCGCTTCGACGTCATCACCTCGGAGCCGCCGAACATCTGGGTCTCCGGAGCGTCGGGGCTGTTCACCCAGGAGTTCTACCGCTCGGCCGCCGCCCACCTGACGGCGAGCGGCATCCTCTGCCAGTGGGTGCCGCTCTACGAGATGCAGCGGGAGGATTTCCGGACCATGCTGCACACGATCACCACCGTCTTCCCCGAGGTCACCTTCTGGCAGGTGGGGACGGACGTGATCCTGCTCGCCTCGAAATCTCCGTTCCAGATCGAGCTCGAGCCGACCAAGGCGCGGCTGCGCAGCTCCGCCCTCGCCCGCGACTTCACCTCGATGGGCCTCACCGGCCGCGGGGTGCTCGAGCTGCTGAACTCTCCCGCCGTGCGGCCCGACCAGGTGCCCGCCTTCCTCGGCCGCGTGGACGCCGTGAACGTGGACGACCAGCCGGTGCTGGAGTTCTCGACGGCGCGGAACCTGTTCGAGCTGGCAAAGAAGAAATAGCCGCTACTCGAACCGGCCCACGTACAGCCCGCCCGCGTAGGAGGTGCTGTAGAGGACCCCGGGATGGGCACGGTCGATCCAGAGCCGGTCCGCCGTCTTCCCGGCTGCCAGAGGGGCGTCGATCGATTTGAAGGTGACGCCGCCGTCGTGGCTGATCACGAGCGGGTCCCCCGCGAAGTAGAGGGTGTCCGGATCGGCGGGATCCACGGCCATCCCGCCGTCGAAGCTCCCTCCCGCGCCGGGGGGCAGGTCGCCGTTGACGGTCTTCCAGCTCCCTCCGCCGTCGACGCTCCGGAGCAGGAGGCCGTCATTGAACGCATAGAGGATGCGGGAGTCGGTCGGCGCCACGGCGAAGAGGTACGGGCTTCTCAGCGCCAGCACCGTCCAGGTGGCGCCGCCATCCTGGGTCCCGAAGACTTCGTTGCGGAAGGGGTGGGTATCCCCATTCACCAGGAATTGCGCGTAGGCGGTGCGGGGGGCTCTGGGATCGGCCCAGATGGCGATCGGGACCCGGTAGCCGCTGCCGCCGTCCGGGGTGTCGCAAGGGATCTTCTTCCGCCAGGTCCGGCCCTCGTCCGTGCTCTGCGCGAGCCCGCAATCGAGAGCGATCAGCGTCTGGTGGCCGAGGGCGGCGAGCCGGCCCCCCTGGGGGGAGAGCCACGTCCAGCTCTCCCCGCCGTCGGCGCTCTTCCAGGTCCCCGCCTGATCGGTCCCGTACAGGAGGTCGGGGTCCGTGGGATCGAAAGCCAGGAAGTTCAGCCCGTTGCGGGCGTTCGCGCGAGCGAAGGGCTGCCAGGTCCGGCCATCATCGACGCTGCGGAAGCTGCGGCCGTCGTTCTGGAAGAGGTAGAGGGTCCCGGGGCGCAGCGGATGGGACTGCAGATTGAGGATATAGGCGGCGGTGAGGCCCGCCTCGAAACCGGTCCGCCATCCCGCCCCGGAGCTCTCGCTCCGGGCGACTCCCCAGCCCGTCGTCCCGGCAAAGAGGGTCTCCGGCCGCGAGGGCGCCAGGGCGAGCGAGAGAACCGGCAGCGGCTTGTTGTCGGGCCGGCGAGGCAGGCCGGCGCCGATCGTCCGCCAGGACCTTCCCCCGTCCGCGCTGGTCGCGATGCCTCTATCGCCCGCCACATAGAGCGTATCCGGCGAGCGCGGGTCGACGAGCAGGCTCCATGGGGCGTTGGTAGGCGGCATCTTGCCCACCCTGTGCCAGGTCGCGGCTCCGTCGTTGCTGCGGAAAACGCTCTTTTCGTTGTTCAGCAGCACGTAGAGCGTCTTGGGAGCGGAGGGAGCGAGGGCTAAGGCGGCGCCGGAGAAATCAGCTCCGGTGCTCCCCGGAGGCTTCGGGAGCGTCCAGTGCATCCCCTTGTCGTCACTCCTGAAGAGCGCGTCGTCGTTCAGGCTATAGACGCGTCTCGGATCGGCCGGGTCCACCAGGATCGACCGGACGTAGAACTGGTCTTCTTCGACGATCGACCAGGTCCGGCCGCCGTCCGCGCTTCGCAGCAGCCGCGAAAAGTCCGCCGCGAGCAGGACGCCTCCCGGCACCACCGCCAGAACCGTGAGGTAGGGGGGCTCGTTCTCCAAGTGAGGGTAGATGTCGGTCCACGTGCTGCCCCCGTCGGTGCTGCGCAGGAGGTTGGAACCGCCGGCGTAGATCGTCGAGGGGTGCTCCGGATCGATCGCCAGGATCTCCGCCGGGATGAGACTCTTCCAGGTCTCGCCGCCGTCCGTGCTCTTGAAGAGCGAGTTCCTAAGGTCGTAATCATCGCCGGTGCCGATCGCGTAGACCACCGCGGGATTTCGTGGATCGACCGCCAAGGCCTTGAAGGTGCCGCCGCCTGGGCCGAAGGGGCTCCAGCGGCCCACTTCGACCTGCGGCGGCTGCCCGAACGCGGTCGACCGCGGAACCAGGAGAACGGCCGCCGCCAGGAGAACGAAGCTCGACAGCGATCGCGTACGCCTGGCTCGGCCCATGAAGTTTCCTCCCTCGACCTCGAACGTTATTCGAACCGGCCCGCGTACAGGCCGCCGTAGGCCGCGCGGGCGAAGACGAGCCCCGGTTGGGTGCGATCGGTCCAGAGTTGGAGCAACCCCTTCTTCCCGGCCTCCAGTGGGGCGCCGTTCAGCCGAAGGGTCCTGCCACCGTCGTGGCTGATCAGCAGGCCGTCGCCGGCGGCGAGGTAGAGCTTGTAGGGATTCACCGCATCCACCGCCAGGACGCCGTAGAGGATGTCGGCGTCGGCCGGCAGGTGCGCGTCGACCACCTTCCAGCTCGCGCCCCCGTCGTCGCTGCGAAGCAGGTGGTACACCGTGGGGATGGTGAGAGTGCTGTCCATGGCATAGAGAACCCGGGAATCGCTGGGCGCCACGGCGAAGGCGGTCGGCAGGTGCGGGAAGCGCAGGCTCGTCCAGGTGGCGCCGCCGTCCCCGGTCTTGAAGACCTCGAAGAGGAAGTCGTGGGTGCCCCCGATCAGGTAGTAGTGGACGTAGGCGGTGCGGGAGTCCTGTGGATCGACCCAGAGGGAGATCGGATAGCGCCGGTCACCGTTGTCGTTCTCGCAGGCGATCACCTGCGTCCAGGTCCGGCCGCCGTCCGGGCTCCGGCTCAGGCCGCAATTGGCGGCCAGGAGGGTCTGGCGGCCAAGCAGGGCGAGGCGGTCCGCCGCCGGGCCGGCGAGGCGCTCCCAGACCTCCCCGCCGTCGGTGCTCTTCCAGATCCCCACGGTGGTAGCCGCGTAGAGGGTGTCCGGGGCGAGGGGGTCGAAGGCGAGGTCGTTCAGCCCGTTCTGGGCGATGTCGCGGGCGAAGGGTAGCCAGCTCCGGCCGCCGTCCGTGCTGCGGAAGGAGCGCGTCCCGCCGGCCTGAACGACGTAGACGGTGCCCGGCCGCGAGGGGTGGAACTTCAGCATCGTGATCAAGCCGGCATTCAGGCCGGTCTCGACGCCGATCCGCCACCGGGCTCCGGCGCTCGCGCTGCGGGCGACGCCCCATCCGGAAGAGCCGGCATAGAGAGTCGCCGGCTGGGAGGGGGCCAGCGCGAGCGCGAGGAAGGCCAGCGGCTTGCCCAGCGGCATGGGGAGGCCGGTCTGGAGCCGGGCCCAGCTCTGCCCGCCGTCCCCGCTGGTGAAGATCCCGCCACCCCCGGCCGCGTAGAGCCTCGACGCCGACCCCGGATCGACCAGCAGCGCCCGCTCGGCAAGGGACGGGATCTCTCCGACCCGGAGCCAGGTCGCGGCCCCGTCGTCGCTGCGGAAGATCGACGTGACCCCGAGGTTGGTCAGCGAGGCATAGATGGTGGCCGGCGAGGCAGGAGCGAGGGCGAGACGGGCGATCTGGAAGTCCACGAGGCCCTGGTTCGGCGGGTTGCCCGCCTTCGTCCAGGTGGCTCCCCCGTCGACGCTCCGCCAGAGCTCGAATTCGTTGGCTACGTAGAGCCGGCTCGGATCGGCGGGGTCCACCTGGAGGGAGTGGAAGCCGGTCGAGTGAAAGATCACGTCGATCGGGGTGGCCGTCCAGGTCCGGCCGCCGTCAACGCTCCGCAGCAGCCGGTCGGTAGTGACGGCGAAGACGGTCCCGCCTGCGAAGGTCAGGTCCCCGATCTGCGAATCGATGAGGTGGGAATCCGCCAGCACCGTTCTCCAGGTCTGGCCGCCGTCCCGGCTGCGCGCGATATTGGCGCCGGCGGCGTAGACCGTCGTGGGGTGGGACGGATCGACCGCCACGTCCGAGAAGCCCGGGCCCACCCGCGCCTTCCAGGTCAGGCCGCCATCGGCACTCTGGTAGACCACCCCGGCCGCCGCCGCGTAGACCACCCTGGGGTCCACGGGATCGACCGCCTCGGACGAGACGTCGCCGCCCCCGGGGCCGAAGCCGGTCCAGGCGCCGGTCACCGGCTGCGCGAAGGCGGCGACGCACAGGAACAGAAAAAGGGACATCGTCCCCAGCAAGAGGGAGAACGCTTCGGACATCGTCGACGGCTTCCCGTTCATTGAAAGGCTCCTTAAAGGCTGCCTGCTCATCTTATGCTATATCCGCTTATTTTTGTGGAGTATCATCCGGTCCGCCTCCCGATGAGCACGCTCTCCCACCCCAGCGTCGAGATCCAGGACGTCACCAAACGCTTCGGTCTCTCCAGCGAAGTGACGGCGGTCGACGGAGTGTCGCTCGCCATCGGCCGCGGCGAGTTCTTCGCCCTGCTGGGGCCGAGCGGCTGCGGCAAGACGACGCTGCTGCGGATGATCGCCGGCCTGGAGACGCCGGACGCCGGGGCGATCCGCATCCAGGGGAAGGACGTGACCCGCGTGCCGCCGCACCGGCGGCCGGTCAACATGGTCTTCCAGCAGTACGCCCTCTTCCCCCATCTGACCGTCGCGGAGAACGTCGGCTTCGGCCTGCGCTACAAGTCGCTACCCGCCTCCAAGGTGGCCGAGGCGCTGGCGCTGGTGCGGCTCGAGGGGCTCGAGCGTCGCCGGCCGGACCAACTGAGCGGCGGTCAGCGGCAGCGGGTGGCGCTCGCCCGCGCCCTGGTGCTCGAGCCCGAGGTGCTGCTGCTCGACGAGCCGCTCGCCGCGCTGGATCCCAACCTGCGCCGGGAGGTGCAGTTGGAGCTCAAGGGACTCCAGCGCGAGCTCGGGATCACCTTCGTCTTCGTCACCCACGACCGCGAGGAGGCGCTGGCGATGAGCGACCGGATCGCGGTGATGAACCGGGGGCGGGTCGAACAGGTGGGGAGCCCGGCCGGAGTCTTCGAGGCCCCCGAGACGGAGTTCGTGGCCCGCTTCCTGGGCGCCACCAACGTCTTCACCGCCGAGGTGCGGCGGCTGGAGGACGGCCTCCTCTTCCTCCAGCTTCCGGACGGCACCGGGCTCGCCGTGCCCGCCGCAGGCGCCTCCCGGCTGCGGCGCGAGCCGGTGCGCTTCGTGGTCCGTCCGGAAAAGCTCGCCCTGCGCGCCGTCCCCTCCCCCACCGAGGTGTCGCTGGCGGTGACGGTCGAGGACCGCGTTTACCACGGCGCCAGCACCGAGTGGATCGTCCGCGGTCGCGGCGGCGAGCGCTTCACCGTCCTCGCCCAGAACGCCGGACCGGCCGGCGAGGCGCCGCTGTTCTCCCCAGGAAGTCCTGCCTTCCTGGGGTGGGACGCGCGGCACAGCGTGGTTTTGCGGGAGCCCTGAGATGGTGGAATCTCTCCGCAAGGCCCGCCATTCCCGGTCTTGGCCCCTGCTTCTGCCGGCCTGGCTGGCACTGGGGGTCTTCTTCCTGGCGCCGCTCTTCCTCATGCTCGCGGTCAGCTTCGCGACGCGGGGGACCTACGGCGGCATCCAGCCGGTCGGCGATCCCTGGGCGTACCTGCGCTCCGGCGCGTTCCTCGCCAACTATGCCCGTTCCTTCGCGGCGATCTATCTCGGGATCGGCTGGCGGTCGCTCTGGATGGCGGCGCTGACCACCGCTCTCGCCGTCGCCGTCAGCTTTCCCATCGCCTACTACCTGGCGATCCTGGCGCCGCCGCGGTGGAAGGGGCTGCTGCTGGGGCTCGTGGTGGTGCCGTTCTGGACCAGCTTCCTGATCCGCACCTACGCCTGGATGTTCATCCTGCGCACCGAGGGGCTGCTCAACCTCGCGCTGATGGGAACGGGACTGGTCCGCCATCCCGTGGAACTGCTCTACACACAGACGGCGGTGCTGATCGGCCTCGTCTACGGCGAGTTGCCGTTCATGATCCTGCCGCTCTATGCCTCGCTGGAGAAGCTCGACCGCTCTCTGCTCGAGGCCGCGGCGGACCTCGGCGCCGGCGGCGCGCAGTCGTTCCGGCGGGTGACGCTGCCGCTCAGCCTGCCGGGGCTCGCCGCCGGGGTGGTGCTGGTCTTCGTGCCGAGCCTCGGACAGTTCGTCGTCTCCGACCTTTTGGGCGGCGCCCGCAGCATGCTGCTCGGCAACCTGATCCAGAACCAGTTCGCCGTCGCCCGCGACAAACCGTTCGGCTCGGCGCTCGCCTTCGAGCTGATGGCGGCCGTGCTCGTCCTGCTGCTCGCCTACGCGGTCTACGCGAAGCGCCGGGGCGGCGAGGAGCTTTTGTGAAGGGAAACTGGAGCCGGCGGCTGCTCGCGGCGCACGCGGCGCTCGTCTATTTCTTCCTCTACGCGCCGATCGCCATCCTGGTGGTCTTCTCATTCAACGCCTCGCGGCAGACGGCGTTCTGGACGGGTTTCACGTTCGACTGGTACCGCCGGCTCCTCGGCAACGCGGCGCTCTTCCATGCCGTCCGCAACAGCCTGCTGGTGGCATCGGCGGCGACCGTCCTCGCTGTCCTTCTCGGCACGCCAGCGGCGCTGGCGCTGGCGAGGCACTCTTTCCGCGAAAGATGGTTCCCAGGCCGGCGGGCCACCCAGGCGCTGCTCTACCTGCCGGTGATCATCCCCGAGGTGGTGCTCGGCGCGGCGCTGGTGACTTTCTTCGGCGCCGCCGGTCTGCGGCTGTCGATCGCGACGGTGGTGATCGCCCACGTCGTGTTCAGCGTCTCCTACGTGGCGATCGTGGTGCGGGCCCGCCTCGCCGGGCTCGATCCGGCGCTGGAAGAGGCGGCCCGCGACCTCGGCGCCGGCTCGTTCGAGACCTTCCGGCGGGTGACGCTGCCGCTCGCCGCCCCCGGCATCCTCGCCGGCGCGCTGCTCGTCTTCACCCTGTCGATCGACGACTACGTCATCACTTCCTTCGTCGCCGGAGTGGGGGCCACGACGCTGCCGCTCCACATCTACTCGATGCTCAAGGTCGGCGTCACCCCCGAGGTCAACGCCGTCTCGACGCTGCTGCTGGCCGGGACGATCGGGCTGATCGTCGCCGCCCATCGCCTATTGGGAAAACGATCGTCATGAAGAGATACCGTGGAACCCTCATCCTCCTCATCGGCGGTCTCCTCCTGACGTCCTGCGGCGGCAAGGGCGGTCAAAATGGTCAGGACGGCAAAGTGGTCAACGTCTACATCTGGACCAACTACCTGCCGAAGGGGGTGATCGACGATTTCCAGCGGCGGACGGGGATCTCCGTCAACGTCGACACCTACGACTCGAACGAGGCGGTGCTCGAGAAGCTGCAGTCCGGGGTGGCCGGCTACGACGTCGTGGTGCCGTCGGACTACATGCTGAAGATCCTGATCCCGCAGGGGCTGGTGCGGCCGCTCGACCGCTCACGGCTCCCCCACTTCGGGAACCTCGATCCGCGCTTCCTCAATCAGAAGTTCGATCCCGGCAACGGCCACTCGGTCCCCTATCTCTGGGGGACGACCGGCATCGGCTACGACAAGCGGAAGGTCCAGGGGCCGGTCGACAGTTGGGCCGCGCTGTTCGATCCGCAGCACGCCGGGCGCATCCTGATGCTCGACGATCCGCGCGAGGCGTTCGGCGCCGCCCTGAAGCTGATGGGCCGGTCGATCAACGAGCGGGACCCGGGCGTGCTGCGGCAGGCGGCGGAGAGGCTGAAGGAGCAGAAGCGGCTGGTGCGTACCTACAACAGCTCGGACTTCGCCAATCTCCTGGCGGCCGGGGACGTCGATCTCGCCCAGGGGTGGAACGGAGAGATCGCCGAGGTGGTCTCCCACGCGCCGGACCGGCTGGCCTACGTGGTGCCCAAGGAGGGCGGGACGCTATGGATCGACAACCTCGCCATCCCCAAGGGGGCGCGCAATGTGGACGCCGCCTATGCCCTCCTCGACTACCTGATGGAGCCCGGGGTCGCGGCGAAGGTCGTCAACGGCGTCCACTACGCCGGAGCGAACCGGGCCGCCCTGCCGCTGATCGACGCGAAGATCCGCCAGAACCCCGTGATCTATCCCCCGCAGGAAGTCCTCGACCGCTGCGAGCTGATCGAGGACCTCGGCAGGACCACGCAGCTCATCGACCAGATGTGGACGGAGGTGAAGGCCCGGTGAACGCCAATGCGGATCTATTTTCGCCAAGCGGGCGACATCCACCGGTGATTCGGTTACAATCCCGGCGGCAAGAAAAATCCCCGATGAAGAAGTATCTGCAGCTCCTCCTGGTCCTCCTGGTTCTCTCGTGCTGCGTCGGCTGCGATCAGGCCGTGAAGGCCTACGCGAAGGGCGCCCTCGCCTTCTCGCCGCCGGTGCTGCTGCTCGACGGCGCCGTGCGGCTCCAGTACGCCGAAAACCCCGGCGCGTTCCTCAGCCTGGGAGCGGAGCTGCCGGCCGCGGTCCGCTTCCTGCTGGGCGTGGTCCTGGTGGGAGCGACGCAGCTCGCCCTCCTGGCCTTCCTGATGCGCACCCGGCGCCTCGGCACCTGGCAGCGGCTCGGCTTCTCTCTCTTCCTGGCCGGCGGCCTCGGCAACTGGATCGACCGCATCGCCCACGATGGCCGGGTGATCGACTTCGTCAGTCTGGGGGTCGGCCCGCTCCACACCGGCATCTTCAACGTCGCCGACGTGGCGATCACGGCCGGGATCGTGATCGTGCTGCTCGCCGGCGGCGAGCGGCTGAGCCCGGCCGTTTAGTCCTCTCGGCTTCCCTTCGATCCATTCAGCCGGAACATCCGGCCGGAACATCCGGCGCGTAGGTTCAGTTGGAAGGAACCTACGGAGGATCGACGACATGAAAACAATTTCCCATCGCATCGGGCTGGCGCTGGCCGGCCTGCTGATCGCCGGATTGCCGGCCTTCGCCGCCACGTCACCAACTCCCCCGACCGCCCACGCCACCTTCGCCGGCGGCTGCTTCTGGTGCATGGTGCACCCGTTCCAGGTGCTTCCCGGCGTCTCCTCGGTCACCTCGGGCTACACCGGCGGTACGACCGGCAAGCCTACCTACGAGGAGGTCTCCTCGGGCGCCACCGGCCACGCCGAGTCGGTGGACGTCGTCTACGACCCGGCGAAGGTCAGCTACGAGAAGCTGCTCGACGTGTTCTGGCACAACGTCGATCCGCTGGCGAAGAACTTCCAGTTCTGCGACCACGGAACGCAGTACCGCTCGGCGATCTTCTTCCATGACGAGACGCAGAAGCGGCTCGCCGAGGCGTCGAGGGCCGAGGTGCAGAAGCGCTTCAAGCAGCCGGTGGTGACCGAGATCACGCCGGCCTCGACGTTCTGGCGCGCCGAGGAGTACCACCAGGACTACTACAAGAAAAACCCCCTCCGCTATAACTTCTACCGATCGAGCTGCGGCCGCGACCACCGCCTCGAAGAGCTCTGGGGCAAGAGCGGCGAGTAGCCGGCCGGCTGCGGAGACCGGCGGCCGGGGTACAATCTGCGTTGACGCATGAAAGTCCGGCCGCTTCTGCTCCTCCTGGCGTCTACCTTCTTCCTCCCTCTGCCGGGCCGGGGAGCGTCGCCGTTCGGCCCGGATCCCCCCCTCGTCCAGCCCGGTCCGCCACGGATCCCCGTGGATCCCGACCGCCGGCTCCCCTGGCGCGTGTTCACCTGGCGCGACGGCATCCGGTCCGGCACTCCCCCCTTCGCCGAGGACACGCAAGGCTACGTCTGGGCAGACGGGCCGGCCCGCTATGACGGGCGGACCTGGCAGCGGTTCGAGATCCCGGGCGAGACCGTGCCGGAGCAGATCTGGTCGCTGCTGGCGGCGAGCGACGGCAGCCTCTGGTTCGGCCGCACGGCCGGCGGCGTCCGCCGCCTGCACGAGGGTGCCTGGACGTGGTACGCCCCCGGCGCCGGCGTTCCGTCCGGGGCGGTCAACACGATCGTGGAGGAGGACCGGCGCACGGTCTGGGTGGGGACCGAGGCCCGCGCCGTCTACAACCGCCTCCCGCGGGGGGAGTACACCTTCCACGTCTGGGGGCTCGACGGCGAGGGGGTCGTCTCCGGGCCGGCCGCGGTCCACTTCCGCATCCGGCCGGCGCCCTGGCTGAGCGCCTGGGCGATCGCCCTCTATGCCCTCGCCCTCATCGGGATCGGCTATGGCGGCAACCACGTCCACACGCTCTCCCGCCGGGCCACCACGCTGGAGGCCCAGGTGGCCGAACGCACCCGGGAGCTGGCCGAGGCCAACCGCCAGCTCGAAGCTCGCCACGCTGACCGATCCGCTCACCGGCCTTCACAACCGCCGCTTCCTGTCGCTCGGCATCGAGCCCGACGTGCGGCAGGCCGTGCGCAACGCCCAGGGGGGACAGGGGAACGGCGAGCTGATCTTCTACTTCCTCGACATCGACCACTTCAAGCAGCTCAACGACCGTGCCGGCCACGCCGCCGGCGACAAGGTGCTGGTGGAGCTGGCCACCCGCCTGCGCGAAGCGGCCCGCACCACCGACGCGGTGCTGCGCCTGGGGGGCGAGGAGTTCCTGGTCGTCAGCCGGTGGGCGGAGCGCGAGGCCGGCGAGGTGCTGGCGCGGCGCCTCCTCGAGTCGGTGGGCGGAGCGCCGTTCGCCATCGCGCCCGGCGAGGAGGTCGCGGTGACCTGCTCGGTCGGCTGGGCGCCCTACCCCTGGCGCCGGGAGCGCCCCGAGGCCGTCCACTACGAGACCGTGATGAGTCTGGCCGACCGCGCCCTGTACCTGGCGAAGCGGGAGGGGCGCAACCGCGCCGTGGGCGCGCTGCCCGGCCCGGACGGCGCCCTCGTCCCCGAAGGCCCTCCCGAAGCGCACGAAGGAGGGCCGCTCACGCTGGTGCGCTCCACCGGCCCGGCGCCCGCCCCGCCCGCGCCGGCCGTGGCCTCCATGGTAGGCTTGCCGTAAGGACCCGCCCTTCCCGTGGAATCGCTGATCCAGCTCGAAAACCTGTCGCGCAGCTACAACGGCCGCCCCGCCGTGCAGGGGATCTCGCTCTCCATTCCGGGCGGCGAGGTGTTCGGCCTGCTCGGCCCTAACGGCGCCGGCAAGTCGACCACGATCAAGATGCTGGCGACCCTGCTGCGGCCGAGCGGCGGCACCGCCCGGGTCGCCGGTCACGACCTGGTCGCCGAGGCCAACGAGGTGCGCCGGATCATCGGCTACGTCCCCGAAGGGGCCGATCTCTACGAGGTGCTGAGCGGCCGCGAGTTCCTCGACCTGACGCGCGACCTCCACCGGGTCGCCCCGGATCTCGCCGAGGAGCGCCGGGCGCCCCTGGTCCGCGCCTTCGACCTCGCCGGCGATCTCGACCGCGCCATGGGCGAGTACTCGAAGGGGATGAAGCAGAAGCTGCTGCTGATCGCCGCCCTGCAGCACGACCCACGAGTGCTCCTCCTCGACGAGCCGCTGGACGGCCTGGACGTGCCGGCCCAGGAGTACCTCAAGGAGCTGATCCGGGAGCGCGCGGCGCGCGGCGACTGCGTCCTCTACTCCTCGCACATCCTGGAGGTGGTCGAGAAGGTCTGCGACCGGGTGGCCATCCTCTACAAGGGGGTGATCGCGGCGCTCGGCAGCCCCCGGGAGCTGATGGAGAGCAGCGGCGAGGAATCCCTGTCGCGTTTCTTCCTCCATCTCACCGAGGGTCCGCGTTGAGCCGGCCCGGCGGCGCCCTGCTGCGGCTGCTGGGCGCCGATCCCGAGACCTTCCGCCCGCTCTACCGGGCGCAGAGGCTGCTGATCGACCGCGGCGCCCGCATCGTCCAGGGGCGGCGGCGCGGGGTCCTCGCCAAGTCCTCCCCCTTTGGGCTGCTCTGCCTCTTCTCTCTCCTCTACGGCCTGATCTTCACCGTCATGCTGTCGGGCGCGAAGTCGCCGTTGCTGGGCGCGGCGGTGGTGCTCACGGTGGGAGGATTCTTCCTGCTCATGGTGGTGATCACCGATCACGCCGACGCGCTGGTGAACCCGCGCGAGGCGCTCGTCCTGGGGGCCTACCCGCATGACGGCCGGTCGTTCCTGCTCGCCAAGGTCGCCGCCCTCGGCTGGATGCTGGCGATCGTCGGGAGTCTGCTCTTCATCCCTTCGGCGATCGCCTCCGGCCTGGTCTGGCGGTCCTGGCCCGCTTTGCTCGCCTTCCTGGCCGGGGCCGCCGGGGTGGGGCTCGCGGCGCCACTCTTCGGTCTGCTGCTCGGCGCCGCCATCTTCCGGGCCGGCGGACGGGGGGCGATCGACCGGTTGCTCCCCTGGCTCCAGGGGATCTTCCAGATCGGCTACCTCTTCGTGGTCGGCGGGCAGCGCCTGCTCAATCTGGCGCAGCTTTCCCCCACCGATCTGGGGCTTCTGCCGTGGCTCTTGCCGGCCTTCTGGTTCCTGGCGCCGCTCCAGATGCTGGAGCAGGGATTCGGAGTCTCCCCCCTCGGCCGGCTGGCGCTGGCGCTCGGGACGGTCGTCTTCCTGGTGGCGGGGGCCACCCGCTGGCTGGGCACGGGCCTCGGCGAGCGGCTGCTGGAGCCGCCTCCGGCGGCGCGCCGGCCCGCGAAGCGCCGGCGTCCGCTCGGCGGCGGCGGGAGCGAGCGGGCGCGGCTCTTCTCCATCCTGCGGGTGCACCTGCGCTCCGACTGGCGGACCCGCTCGGAGTTCCTGCTGATCCCGCTGATGGGAGCGTTCATGATCCTGTTCTACTTCCGGGGCCTGGCCGGCCCGGCCGCCTTCCACGGGGTCACGACCTTCATCTACAGCTTCATGCTCGTGCTCTCGGGGGACGTGCTCACCCGCAGCACGCGGCCGGAGAGCCTCTGGTGGATCCTGACCGCGCCGATCGACCGGGCGCGCTTCTCCTACGGGACCCTCCTGCTGGTCCGCGTCTTCCAGCTCCTGCCGCTGTTCCTGGCCAGCGCCATCGTCGAGATCCGGATGGGAGGCTCCTGGCCGGCCCGGCTATCCGTGCTCGCCGAGCTGCTCGCGCTCGGCGATCTGCTGGTGATCCTCGGCAAGGGGCTCTTCCCCGACTTCCCCTTCTCCCGTCCCCGCGGGGAAACCGGAATGGCGAGCGCCCGCCTCGCGCTGAACCTCATCGGTGGACTGGTCAGTGGCTTCGCGACCCTGCTGGTCTTCGGGATCGGATGGTTCGGGACCCGGGGCATCCTGGCCGGGACCGCCGTCTTTTTCCTGCTGCGCTTCCCCGCCATCCTCTGGACCCGCCGGCGGACGGCGGTGGCGGCCCAGGACCTCGAGCTGATGGCGGCCGTGGGATGAAATGGAAGAAAAACCGGCGCGAGAGGTTGTCTCGCGCCGGCCGGAGGGCAAGCTTTACAGGTTGCGCAGGAGGGCGCGGAAGCGCGGGCTGACGGACAGGCGGTCCATCAGGTACTCGAGGCGCTCCGGAACCACCGTCGTCGTCGTGGCCGCCGAGCCCGTAGCGGTGAAGTTGTCGGGCTGGCCGTTGGGGAACGGGATCGTCGGCAGGTAGGTCGGCGGACGCCGCTCGTGGGTCTTCTGCTCGTAGGCGTAGGCGTACTTGATCAGCGTCGGCTCGCTCCACGCCGTACCGATGAAGCTCAGGCCCACCGGCAGGATGCCGTCGACGAAGCCCATCGGGACGTTGACGATCGGATAGCCGGCCACCGCCGACGGGTAGGTGCTCGAGCCCCCGAAGTGATCGCCGTTGACGAGGTCGGTCGTCCAGGCCGGACCGCCGCTGGGGGCCACCAGGGCGGACACGTTGTTGTTGGCGAGCGCCGCGTCGATCCCCTCCGCGCCGGCCAGCCGGTGGCCGCGCTCCAGGGCGGCCTGATACTGGGCGGTGGTGTAGGGGTCCGACTGGGCGAGCAGGAACTCCTCCTGGCCGAAGTACTGCAGCTCCTGGGCGGCGTGGGCGTTGTTGAAGGCGATGGCGTCGGCCAGCGTGTGGATCGGCACCCCCGTGCGGGTCGCTAGGTAGGCGTTGAGGTCCCGCTTGAACTCATAGAACAGCACGATGGTCTCGGAGTCGTCGGTGAGGAGGTCGTTGATCGTCGGCAGGTCCGCCGGATCGACCAGGGTCGCGCCGGCGTCCTGCAGGGCCTTGAGCGCCTGCGCGAAGATGGCGTCGGTCTTCGCGCTGTAGCCGGTGTAGAAGGTGCGGAGCACGCCGATGCGCGCCCCGTGCAGGCCGTTGGGATCGAGGAACCGGGTGTAGTCGGTCGAGAACTTGCCGGCGCTCGCCGCGGTCTGCGGGTCGCGGGGGTCGACCCCGACCAGGGCGCTGAGGACCGCCGCCGCGTCGGCCACCGTACGGGCGTGCGGGCCGACGGTGTCCTGGGTGTGGGAGATCGGGATGACGCCGGCGCGGCTGGTCAATCCCACGGTGGGCTTGATGGCGGCGACGTCGCAGTTGTTCGCCGGGCTGATGATCGAGCCGTCGGTCTCGGTGCCGAGGCCGGCGGCGGCGAGGTTGGCCGCGGTGGACGCGGCCGAGCCCGAGCTCGAGCCGCTGGTGTTGCGGTCGAGCACGTAGGGGTTGCGGGTGAGCCCCCCCTGGCCGCTCCAGCCGCTGGTGGAGTTGAGGCCGCGGAAGTTGGCCCACTCCGAGAGGTTGGTCTTGGCCAGGATCACCGCGCCCGCAGCCCGCAGCCGGGCGGCCACGGTGGCGTCCTGGTGCGCCGGGGCACCCGCCAGGGCGAGCGAGCCGGCCGTGGTCTCCATCTTGTCGCCGGTGTCGATGTTCCCCTTGAGCGTGATCGGGATGCCGTGCAGCGGCCCCCGCACGTGCCCCTGCTTGCGCTCGCGATCGAGCTGCCGGGCGATCCGCCGCGCGTCGGGGTTGAGCTCCAGGATGGAGTTGACGTGCGGGCCGCTCTCGTCGATCGACGCGATCCGCTCCAGGTAGGTGTTGACCAGGTCGAGCGAGGTGGTGCCGCCCCGGGTCATTGCCGCCTGCATCTGGGCGATGGTGGCCTCCACGATCTGCAGCGCCTTGTCGCTCAGCGCCGGCGATACCGGCGCCTCCTGCGCCCCGGCGGCCTCGCCGCCGCCGATCATCCCCGCCAGCGGGAGCCCGGCGCCGGCCAGGGCGCCCAGGCGCAGGAGGTCGCGGCGGCTCACCTCCCCGGAATTCTTTGCTTCCCCTCTCTTCGATTCATCACGATCTTCGGGCATGACGCTCTCCTTTGAGTCACGGATGAAGGACTATGGCTGGACACGACGGCATAAAGCCTGGTGACGAGAAGATGATCAACTCACTCATCATATAAGGAGTCGTTGCGCGATGGAATCGGGACGAGACCGGGCGCCGTGGCCCGCTCCAGGGCGGCGAGGTAGGCCAGGGCGTGCCCGGCCGTCTCGCCGCACATCTCCGCGGAGGGCCGCAGGCGGGCGCAGACCGCCGGGCGCTCGGGGCTGCCGAACAGCCGGCACCGGCTGCCGCCGTCGAGCTGGACGCACCGCACGCCGGCCGGCTTGCCGGCCGGCATCCCGGGGATGGGCGAGGAGATCGAGAGGGCGATACAGCAGGCTCCGCAGCCGGCACGGCAGTTCACGGGAGGTAGGATACCCCGCCCCAAGCCGTTGTATACTCCCGCCACCACGTTCAATTTCAGTTTCTTGAGTTCCCGCGGAGTCTTTCTACCTGGAGGTTTTTACATGTCGGAGCGGAGTGCAGGTGTATCGAGGCAGCAGCGGCGGGCGGAGGAGAGGAAGGGGCGCAAGGCGTCGCGGCGGGCGGCGTTCGCCTCGGGCGCCGCGCTGAGCCTGGGGGCGGCGCTCGCGGGACAGCCCGCGCAGGCCGCTACGTTCCTGGTCAGCAATCTCAACGACGCCGGGCCGGGGAGCCTGCGCCAGGCGGTCGCCGACGCCGAGGCGGCCACAGGGCCGGACGTCGTCCAGTTCCAGGCCGGCCTGACCGGCACGATCACCCTGACGACAGGGGAGATCGGCATCAAGGACTCCGTCGACATCCAGGGTCCGGGCACCTCGGTGATCTCGGTCAGCGGCAACGATGCCTCCCGCATCTTCTATCTCTACAACTCCTCCAACCCGGCGCCCAGCGTCAGCATCTCCGGGCTGACGCTGACCCACGGCAAGGCCGGCAAGGGAAATGGCGGCGCCGTCAGCGACCGCGGCGAAAGCTTGACGCTCGACAACGTGGCAGTCACCAGCAGCATGGCGAACGATGGCGGCGGCGTCTTCCTGGCCGCCGCGGACGGCGGCGGCCCCTTCTCGCTGACGATCCAGAACTCCGTGCTGTCGGGCAACACCGCTGTCAGCGGAGGCGCCATCTATGCTTATTACACCACTGGACCGGTGCTCATCCAGCACACCCAGATCACCGGCAACAACGCGACGAACAAGGGCGGCGGAGTCGCTTTCGACAGAATCAATGGCGACGTCACGATCGACCAGTCCACGATCTCCGGCAATACGGCGGGGAAAGGTGGCGGCGGCATCTATCTGTATGACACCAACGCCGGGACCTTCACCGTCCAGAATTCGACGGTGTCCGGCAACAATGCCAAGAACGGGGCCGGTATCTATCTCTATAGCCCGGACAATCCGGTGGTAATCGAGAATTCGACGATCTCGGGCAACACCGCTTCGAACCAGGGTGGTGGGCTGAACGTGCATTACGTCAGTGCCACAGTGGACGTGCGCCACTCGACGATCGCCGCCAACTCCGCGGCCAACGCGGGCGGCGGCATCTACCTGTACCAGGACTCGATCAACCTCGACCAGACGATCGTGGCGGACAACACGGTCGGCGGCTCCGCCGGCGATCTGGACGGCGGCGGCACCTTCAACGCCCGCTACAGCCTGATCGAAGCCCCAAGCACCGCAAATATCACCGACAATGGCGGCAACGTCTTCAACAAGGACCCGCAGCTCGGCCCCCTGGCGGACAACGGCGGCCCCACCCAGACGCAGCTCCCGGCGGCGACGAGCCCGGCGGTCAATGCCGGCGATCCCGCCTTCACCCCGCCGCCCGCCACCGACCAGCGCGGAGTCGACTTCCCGCGCGTGGCCGATGTCCGGATCGACATCGGCGCCGTCGAGCGGCAGCCGGAGATCGCCGCCGTGCCGACGCTCGGCGACGCCGGCAAGGTGCTCTTCGCGGGTCTCTGCGCGCTCGCCGCCGTGGCCCTGCTGCGCCGCCGCAAGCTCGTCGTTCCGGCCGTGCTGCTCAGCCTGGCGGTCGGCGGCGCCGGAGCGGCCCAGGCGGCTCCCCTGCGGCCCCACCACTCCGCGGGCACCCGGGAGGTCCGCGCCGCGGTCCTGGCCGAGGTGAAGACCTCCGGCGGGCAGGTGACCCTCCGGCTGGCGGACGGCACGACGGTCGCCGTCTCCGGCGCGCTGGTCCAACTGACCGACCACCGCCGCCACGTCAATCATCACGCGCCCGCTCCGCTCCCCGGCCTCGCCGCCCTGCCCGCCGGCCAGCCGGTCGTCCTCAAGGTCAAGCAGGCGGCCGACGGATCGGTGAAGAAGGTCCGGGTGGTGGTCTGCGACACCACGGAGCAGGCCCAGGCCCTGGCGTCGCGCGCTTCGCAGTAAAGAGTGTTCTTCGAGGGCGGCCCCCCGCAGGGCCGCCCTACGTTTCTCCTCCCCTGAACGTCTCCTCACCCCTGAACATCCGGGCCGCCTCAACCGCTCCCAGCTCCAGCTCCCACGGCCCCCGCCGGGTCGGCTCCCGCAGGGCCCGCTTCAGGGCGGCGAGGAAGCGGGAGCGCCGCCACTCCACCGCGCCGAAGCTCGCCAGGTGGTCGGTGTAGGCCTGGCAGTCGACCATCGTGAAACCCCAGCGGATCAGGTTGGCCAGCAGGGTGGCAAAGGCCACCTTGGAGGCATTCGGCGCCTCGGCGTACATCGACTCGCCGAAGAAGACGCCCCCCAGCGAGATCCCGTAGAGGCCGCCGGCGAGCCGTCCATCCCGCCAGGCCTCGATCGAGTGGGCGAGGCCCTCCGCGTGCAGCGCGGTGTAGCCGGCGATCATCTCCTCGCTGATCCAGGTGCCGTCCTGGCCCGGCCGCGGCCGCGCCGCGCAGCCGCGGATCACCGCCTCGAACGCCGTATCGGCCCGGATCCCGAAGACGCCGCGCCGCATCTCCTTGCGCAGCGAGCGCGAGACGTGCGCCTCGCCCGGCGCCAGCACGAAGCGGGGATCGGGAGAGAACCAGAGGAGCGGCAGATCCTGGTGCGGCCAGGGGAAGATCCCCCGCGAGTAGGCGGACTTGAGGGTCTCCGCGTCGGGCTTCCCGCCCACCGCGACGACGCCCTCGGGGGAGGCCCAGCTCACGGGGGGGAACAAAAGGGGCCGGCGGAAGGGCATTTCCGCAGGGTATGCGGTTTTTCGGTTTTTCTCCATCAGGACAATCGGGAGCCACCGGGATCCATCGCGGGCCGCATGGCAGCGGCCTTGCTTCCCTGACACCGGCATGAAGGCGTGAGGCTCTCTCGCGTCTCTCCCGGAAGCGACAGGAGGTGCACCTTGGCTCTGATCGATACGATCCAGCAACAGCTCGACGACAGAACGGTCTCCCAGCTCAGCCAGCAGCTCGGAGCGGACCCGGAAACCACGCGGCAGGCCGTGCCCGCCGCGCTCACCGCCATCCTGGGCGGGCTCTCCCAGAACGCCCAGCAGCCCGGCGGCGCGCAGCAGCTCGAGAACGTCCTGACGGACCATGCCGGCGGCGGCCTCATGGACAGCCTCGGGGGTCTCGGCGGGCTCCTGGGGGGCGGCTCCGCCAGCTCTCAGGGCGGCGGCATCCTCAGCCACATCTTCGGCAACCACCAGCCGGCGGTGGCCTCCCAGGTCGGCCAGTCCACGGGGCTCAACTCGGGGCAGGCGGGGCGTCTCCTGATCCTGCTCGCGCCGTTCGTCCTCAGCTACCTCGCCAAGCAGCGCCAGCAGCAGCAGGTGCCGGTCAACACCGGAGCCGGCGCGGGCTACGCCCCGGCGGGCGGTGGGGCGATGGATGGTGGAATGACGGGGGGTGGAATGGGGGGTGGAATGACCGGCGGCGGCTCAGGGGGCGGAGTGATGGGGAGCATCACCGACATCCTCAACGGCGAGCGCCAGCGGATCGACCAGACCCACCCGCAGCACTCCGGCCTGTTCGACATCCTCGGCAACCTGGCCGGCGGACTCCTCGGCGGCCGCTAGCCCCCTCCCCAGCCGGTGGGTTCCCCGGGCGGTGGCTTCCCCGGACGGAATCCGCCGGCTCCGATCGGATACACTGGTCCCGCGGCAAACCAGAAGCATCCCAAGCATCGTAGATGAAAGCGTGGCCTCGCTGCGGGGCCGCCCATCCCTCTGGAGCCCCGGCATGCCCTTTCCTCCGCCAAGCCCCACCCCGACGTTCCCCTACCAGGTCGAGGCCCGCGTCGGCGAGGGGGCGATGGGCGTCGTCTACCGCGCCGTCGAGCCGGTGCTGGAGCGGCGGGTGGCGATCAAGTCGCTCCGCCTCCAGTTGCTGGCCGGCCAGGAGCCCGAGGTGGTCCGCGAGTACCGGCTGCGCTTCCTGCAGGAGGCGCGGGCGGTGGCCACCCTGTCGCATCCGGGCGCCACCACCCTCTATCGCATCGGCGAGGAGGAGGGCACGCCGTACATCGCCATGGAGTGGCTGGAGGGGAGGACCCTGGAGGCGGTGCTCGAGGAGGAGGGAAAGCTGCCGCCGGAGCGGGCGGCGCGCCTGATCCTCGACCTCCTGGGCACGCTCGACGCCGCCCACCGGTGCGGCATCGTGCACCGGGACGTCAAGCCCGCGAACCTGGTGCTGCTGGACGACGGCCGGCTCAAGGTGACCGACTTCGGCATCGCCCGCCTCCAGGGCTCGGACCTGGTGAAGACCCAGGCCGGCTTCGTCTTCGCCACCCCCCGCTTCGCCTCGCCCGAGCAGCTCCGCGGCGAGGACGTGGACGGCCGCGCCGACCTCTTCGCGGTCGGCATCCTCCTCTTCCACCTGCTGACCGGCCGCTTCCCCTTCTCCGGCACCGACTTCCTCCAGGTGGCGAGCGCGGTGTTCCGCGATCCGCCGGTGCCCCTGCGGTCGATCGACCCCGCGATCTCCCCCGCCCTCGCCACCGTGGTCGAGAAGGCGCTGGCCAAGGACCGCGAGGGGCGCTACCGCACCGCCGCCGAGATGGCCACGGCGCTGGAGGCGGCGATCCGCTCTGCGGCGGCGACCGCCGCCTCCTCTACCGATGCCACGCGGGCCTTCCGGCAGGCTCCCCCGCTCCCCATGGAAGCTCCCGCCGCCTCCCTGCGCGACCTCCCCACCGAGATCTTCCGCGCCGCCGTGGCCGCCTTCCGGAGCTGGCCGGCGCGGGACCTCGGCGAGCAGCCCTCCCGCGGCCTGCTCGACCGCCTGCTCGACCGCCCCCTCCACGCCCCCGCCTTCGCCGGCGCCGCCCTGCTCGACGCCTCCTGGCTGCTGCTGGCCGACGGCCGGGTGCTGGGAGCGGTCGATGGCCGCACGGGGGAGATCGGGGACGGCGTCGTCGAGGCGCTCCCCGAGCGCGCGCCGGCGGTGCTCTACCCGGTTCCGGCGGAGCTCGGGGCGGGCTGCGTGCGCGGCCTCGCCTCCCTGCTCCACCCGCCGCGCCTGCGCCACGAGGGGCTCGACTCCTCGTTCGTCAACCTCCCCGCCCTGGCCGGCAAGCTGCTCGAGGAGCGCTTCGACGGGGCGATGCGGCTGCGGCGCAGCGACGCGCTGGGGACGGTGATCTTCGACCAGGGCCGCCCCGTCCTCTCTCTCTACTCCAAGGGGTGGGACGGGGTGCCGGTCGAGCGCCCGTGGGACGAGTGGGTGTCGGGCCTGGCGCTGCGGGCCGATGTCGAGGAGCGGCGCGAGGTCCCCGGCTTCGTCTCCTTCCAGCGCGAGCTGCGCAACGTGGAGATGGACGTCTCGCGCGGCGTGCCCGCCGCCTCCGGCCTGCTGGCGGAGGACCCGGTCTACCGCTTCCTGCGCTGGAGCCTGGCGGACCTGCCCTCCTTCTTCCGCGACCGCGAGCGCACGGCGCGCTGGAAGTACCTCGCCGAGTGGCTGGGCGACGTGCGCCGGGCGGCCTTCCACCACGACCTGCCGCGCACCGGCGCCCCCACCACCGACTTCTTCGATCTCGCCACCTTCGGCGAGGTCTTCGGCGAGACCGGCCGCGTGCTCCACCTCGCCCGGCGGGTGGTCCATGCCACCCCCGAGGTCCTGGCCCGCTTCCGCGACGACGTGGTCCAGGCGAAGACCGCGCGCCTCAAGACGGGGGACATCGGCGGCGCCTTCCTGATCGCCCGCCGCTTCGATCCGGAGACGATCGAAGCCTGGCGCGGCGAGAAGCCCGAGTCCTTCACCGGCTACGAGGGCTTCGTGCGCGTGGGTCCCCGCCGCGGCTTCCACCTCCTGCTGGTCGAGGAGACGGAGAGTGGGTTTTTGCCGGTGTTGAGTTAGAAGGGAAAAAGGGACCCAAGGGACTGCAGGGACAGCAGGGACAGCAGGGACCAAAAACGAAAGATCCCCCACTGGAGAGTTTCTCTGTCTCTCCCTGATGTCCCTTTCGTCCCTTGGGTCCCTTTGTCCCTTCCCGCCCCAGCTCCTACAGCTTCTCCGCCACGCCGCGCTCGATCTCCATCAGGTCGAGCTGCGCCCGCGCCAGGTTGGCGCGGTGGCGGTCGAGGGCGAGGAGGAGGAAGTGGCCGCCGGCGCCGGCCGGGCGGGCCAGCCAGTAGCGGTCCGGGGTGGTGACCAGCAGCTCCTGGAGGGGCTCGCCGAGCCCGCGGTCGCGCAGCAGGCGGGCCGCCGCCTCCGCCATCGCCGGACCGTGGTCCTCTCCCGCGGCGGCGATGACGCCGCCGGCGGCGTCGACCAGCAGGATCGCCTCCGCCCCCTTCATCCCCTTGCCCCGCTTCAGGCTCTCGCCGAGCCGGCGGCTCAGCTCCGCGGACGCCTCCGGCGCGGGGGGGACCTTCACCGCCCTGTCCTCCAGGAGCTCGTCGAGGTCCGGATCGGCCGCCGCCGGCTCGCGCTCCCCCTCGCGCTCGTCCTTGAGCCGCATCCCCTCCATCAGCAGGTAGCTCAAGGGGGCCTCGATCTCGGGCTCGACGGCCGGGCAGCCGTCCGCGATCTCGATGTCGACGTTCTCCCAGGTGACGATCTCGAGCGCCGCCTCCCGGCCGCTCAGCTCCCCGGTGGCGGCGCCGACCAGCCGGCCGGCGCGGAAGTGGAGCTTCCCCTGGCGGTATCCCTCGGCGGGAGCCTCGGGGTGCGGCGAGCGCACGGACAGGGTGCAGGTCTTGCGCTCCATTTCGAGGAGCTGGAGGAAGGAGGCGAGGGAGATGTTCTCCACCCGCCCCTTGACGCGCTGGGCCAGCATCTCGGCGATCTTCCGCTTCAGCGCCGCCACGTCGAACGGCTTGATCAGGCACTCGAAGGAGCCCGCCGTCCCCAGGCGCGCGGAGGTCTCGGCGCTGCCGAGGGCGGTCATCAGGATCACCGGCAGCTCGGCGTGGTTGCGGCGCAGGAAGGCGAGCAGCTCGAAGCCGTCCATGTCCGGCATCCGCAGATCGGTGAGCACCATGTCGACGCCTTGCGCCTCCAGCACCGCCACCGCCTCGATGCCGTTGGCGGCGGTGACCACCCGCACGCCGCGCCGGCGATCGTTCAGCGCCTCGGACAGCGCGAAGAGGACGGAGGGCTCGTCGTCGACCACCAGGACCGTCTTCATGCCGCGCATCTTACCCCGCGACCCCCGGCGGACCCATATCGGGATTAAGATAGGGGCGCTATCCGACCCCGGATCCAGATGTCCCGACCCCGCCGGCCCGCCGCCGGCGCTTGGAGAAACCGCATGAGCCGTACCGTTGCCGCGCCCGTCCTGGCGCTTCTCCTGCTCGTCCCCGCCACCGCGCGGGCCGGGAGCCGCCCGGCTCCCGGCCTCCAGATCGGTGGTCCCCAGGTGCGGGTTGGCGAGCGACTGTTCGTGTCCCCCGCCGCCACCGTCGAGGTCGCCGAAGCCATCGCGATGAATGCCGACGGTACGCCCGCGCCCTGGCGGCCGGTGATCGACGGCCGGGAAGCGAGCTCCTGGCCGGCCGCCTGGACCCCCGGCGAGCACACCGCCGGCGTCACGCCCGTGAACGGCGGCGGCCGCGCCGCGACCGCGCCGGTCTCCTTCGTAGTGGACGGCGAGGCGCCCGTCATCCGCTGGGAGGTGGGGGACCGCAAGGCCCTCTCCGACCGGCTGGCGCCGGACGCCGAGAAAGAGCGGCAGAGGCTGCGCGGCCGGCGCAGGGGCGGCCGCGCCGCCGAGGACGGACCGTCGGAGGCCGGCGTCTGGCGGCTGCCGGTTCCCTGGGCACACGGCAGGGAGCGCGTGGCGCGGTTCCCCATCGAGATCGCGAACAATCATCCCCAGGCGTTCTTCACCGCGCCGGACACCTCCCTCACCATCGACGGCAAGGAGACGGCGGTCCACGACCGCATCCTCTGGATCGCCGCCGAGGACGCCGGGGCCGGCGTGGATCGAGTGACCTTCCGCACCCGCGCCGAGGGGGACCGCGTCGTGCTGGAGGTGGAAGCCCGGGACAACGTGGGGAACGTCAGCCGGAAGCAGATCACGCTGCGGCAGGGAACCTGAGCCCCCCTGCCGCAGCGGGAAAGATCAGCAGTAGTTGGTCGTGCAGGTCATCTGGCAGGTGGTACAGGTCGCCCGGCCACTGAAGTCGCAGAAATCCGGACGGCAGGTCTGGGTGGCCCCTCCCGCCACCCAGGAGCCCAGACGGTCGAGCTCCAGCAGCGTCTCCCGATGCAGCACGAGCTTCTTGGCGTTCTTCTTCAAGAGGTTCTCCTTTCGCACGGTCGGCGGGGTCCGTGAGCGGCCCTGCCTCTTCTAGAGTAGGGGTGCTCGCCGGGCCGCCGGGCGCGCCCCCGCCACGTAGCGGCCCTACCGCGGCCCAACGGCGGCCCAACGGCGGCCGATCCGGGGTACACTGGTGTCTCAACCGGCAACCCGAAACCCATGAGCCCACCCCTGGAGAGCAGTCTCCTGCGGCTGGCGATCGCCAAGGGGCTCCTCCGCTGGGAGGACCTCGACGCGGTCGCCGAGCATCTACCTGACAGCGTGCCCGGCGGCGGCGAGGCGCCCCCTTGGCGCGGCCGCTGGGTGCGGGCGCTCGTCGAGGCCGGGCTGCTCGCCCGCGAGGACGTCGAGAGCCTGGCCGCCGAGCTGGAGCGCGACCAGCCCAACCTGACCCCCGACCTCGGCGGCTTCCGGCCCTGGCCCGCCGCCTCGGGGGAGAGCCCGCCGGCGGCTCCGGCTTCCCCGCTGCCCTTGTTCCCACCCGAGCTCCGCTTCCTTTCCGAATGGCCGCGCTACCGGGTCGAGCGCCTCCTGGGCTCGGGCGGCATGGGGACCGTCTACAAGGCGTTCGATCCTTCCCTGAGCCGCTGGGTGGCGCTCAAGTTCCTCCACCGCAACGACGCCTCGCAGACCGAGCGCTTCCTGCGCGAGGCGCGCGCCCAGGCCCGCATCGCCCACCCCAACGTCTGCCAGGTGCACGAGGTGGGCGAGGCCGAGGGACGGCCATACATTGCCATGCAGTACGTGGACGGCCGGAGCCTCGGCGAGCTGTGCGAGGAGCTCTCCCTCGACGCCAAGGTGCGGATCGTGCGCGACGTCTCCCGCGCCGTCCACGCCGCCCACCGCACCGGCCTCATCCACCGCGACCTCAAGCCGGGGAACATCCTGCTGGCGCGCGGCGAGGCGGGCGAGATCCACCCCTACGTGGTCGACTTCGGGCTCGCCATGGCGCAGGACGAGGTCTCACTCTCCCGCACCGGCATGATCAGCGGCACCCCGGCCTACATCTCCCCCGAGCAGGCGCAGGGGCACGCCCTCGACCGGCGCAGCGACGTCTACAGCCTGGGCGTGGTGCTCTACGAGCTGCTCGCCGGCCGGCCGCCGTTCACCGGCGGCAACCTCGCCCGCATCCTGGTCCAGCTCGTCCAGGAGGACCCGCGGCCGCTGCGGCAGATCTCCGCCGCCATCCCGGAGGACCTCGAGACTATCGTCACCAAGTGCCTGGAGAAGGACCCCGCCCGGCGCTACGAGTCGGCCCGCGAGCTGGCCGAGGACCTCGACCGCTTCCTCGACGGCGAGCCGATCCGCGCCCGCCCCGCCGGCTGGGTCTACCGGGCGGGCAAGCGGCTGCGCAAAAACCGGGCGCTCTCCATCGTCAGCGCCGCCGCCGTCCTCGCCCTCCTGCTGCTGGGGGCTTTCAGCCTGCGCGCCCAGTGGCAGGCGCGCGAGCGGGCCGAGCTCGCCCAGAAGTTCGGCCAGCGGATCGGCTCGTTCAAGACCAGCATGGAGTACGTGGCCACCCAGCCGATGCACGACATCACTCCCTACAAGCGCCAGCTCTGGGAGGAGATGAGCTCGATCCGCGCCGAGATGAAAAAGATCGGCCCGGTCGCCACCGGACCCGGGAGCTTCGCCCTCGGCCAGGGATATCTGGTGCTGCACCAGGACGACCTGGCGCGCGCCCACCTGGAGCGCGCCTGGGCCGCGGGCGAGCGCGGCCCCGACATGGCCGAAGCGCTGGGCCTCGCCTTCGGCCGCGCCTACGAACGGGCGCTGGCGGACGCCGACCGCTCCCCCTCCGCCTCCGAGGAGGAGACCCGCCGGGAGGAGGCCGAGCGCGCCTACCGCGATCCCGCCCTGCGCTACCTGCGCGAGGCGCTCGCGGGGGTCTCCGGCTCCTCCCGTCTGCCGGGGCTGATCGCCTTCTACGAGGGGCGCTTCGCCGACGCCCTGGCCGCCGCCCAGGCCTCCCGGGCGGCCCAGCTCGAAGCCAGGGTCTACCGCGCCCAAGGGGTGGAGGCGATCCGGGCGGGCCGCTACGAAGAGGCGCTCCGCCTCCTCGACCGCTCCGGCGAGGTCTACGCCCGGCTCATCGCCGGCCGGCCGAGCGATCCCGATCTCTACGCCGAGGACTGCGAGCGCCGGGAGCACCAGCTCCAGGCCGCCATGCCCCTGGCGGACGTGCCGGAGCCCCGGGTCAAGGAGGCCCTGGCGGCCTGCGACCGCGCCCTGCGGGTCGATCCCGGGCTGGCCGCCGCGCTGGTCCGCGAGGCCGGCATCTTCTGGCGCCTGGGGGAGCAGAAGCTCAAGCGCGGAACCGATCCGGCGCCGGACCTCTCGGCCGGCATCCGCCTGGCGGCCCGGGTCATCGAGCTCGATCCGCGCGACGTCCAGGGCTACGACCACCTCGCCGTCGCCCACCGCCTGCTGGCGCAGTGGAAGATGGGCCAGGGGGCCGACGCGCGGGCCGACATCGCCCAGGGGATCGACGCCGCCCGCCACGCCGTCGAGATCCAGCCCGAGATGCCCTCCGCCCACTCCAGCCTCGGCACCGCCTACCTCGTGCTCGCCCAGGACCAGCAGCGCCGCGGCGCCGATCCCCGGGCCGCGCTCGACCGCGCCATCGAGGGCTACCGGCAGGCCGGCGTGCTCAATCCCCGCTCGCTGCCGGCGTTCATCGGCCTGGGCAACGCCTGGAAGGTGATGTCCGAGGTCGAGATCAATCAGGGGATGGACCCCAGCGCCTCGACGGGCAAGGCGGTGGCGGCCCTGGAGCGGGCGGCGTCCCTCAATCCCCGCTTCGCGACGATCTACAACAACCTCGGCAACGCCCACCTGACCCTGGGCGAGTACCTGCTGACGCGGGGGAACGACCCGCGGGACGCCCTCGACCGCGCCGCGGCGAGCTACCGGCGCTCGATCGAGCTGAAGCCGGACTACTCCCTGGCGCGCTACAACCTGGGCTACACCTGGAGGAGCCTCGCCGAAGCCCTCCTCGCCCAGGGGGAGGACCCGCGACCCGCCCTCGCCCAGGGGAGCGCCGCGCTGAACCAGGCGCTGCGCCTGAACCCCAAGGACGCCGACACCTTCCTCGAAATCGCGCGGCTCCGGCTGATCGCCGCCCGCTGGCGGCAGCGGCGGCGGCAGGACCCGTCGCCCGACTTGCGGGACGCCGCCGCCGCGCTGGCCCGCGGGGAGGCGCTCAACCCCCAGCACCCGGACGTCTTCTTCACCCAGGGGCTCGTCGCCCGCTACCGGGCCGAGGCCGCTCCCGGCGCGAAGGAGAAAGCGGCGGCCGTCCGCGAGGGGCTGGAACGCGCGGGCCGGGCGCTCGCCATCAACGCCGGCGAGGGGCGCTATCTCGCCCTGCGGGGGCTCCTCGAATCGATGGGCTCGCGGCTCGAGACCGATGCCGTCCGCCACCGGGAGGGGGCCCGGCGGGCCGTGGCCTCGCTCGAAGCGGCCTGCAAGGCCAATCCCCTGCTCCAGCGCGAGTACGGCCCGGCGCTCGCCGAGGCCCGGCTCGACGCCGCCCTCCAGGGAGCCGCCGGGACCCGCCCGGCTCAGCTCTGAAACTCTCCCCCGGTGTCGGCGGTCTCCACCCTCTCCGCCAGGCCCGCCACCATCGCCTTCCGCTGCTTTCCCTTCAGCCGGGTGCGGTAGATCATGAAGGCCAGGTAGACGTAGAAGACGCCGGTGGCCGCGAACAGGGCCTTGTCCTGGTAGGGCTGCGGCTGCGCCCGGGTCAGCACCTCCACGTTGGCGAGCAGGACGGTGAACAGGCCGATGACGACGATGTGGAGCTGGGCCTCCAGGGTCCGCCGGGTGTCGAAGACCTCCAGCTCGTTGAGATCGAGCTCCTCCCGCTTGCGGTAGGCATGGGCGTAGAGCAGGAAGAAGATCAGCGCCACCGCGGTGAAGCCCAGCCCGTAGATCGTCATCAGCACCGGCAGGTGACCCGGCTCGATGATCCGCTCGACCGTCCCGTTGGGCAGCCGGATCGTCTTGCCGCCGCCGAGCGCCCGGTTCATCATCGCGCCGATGAAGAACTTGAGCGGGAAGACGAAGAACAGGACGACGAAGAGCAGCGCGCCGTTCAGCGCCACGGTCGGCGGATCCTCCAGCCCGTAGCGGCGGAAGAACATGAACTGCCGGTACCAGAGCAGGTAGAGCAGGGTGAAGGTGACGCCGAAGGCGGCGAACCCCCGCATCGTCTCCAGCAGCTCCCCGGAAGTCTTGGGCACCTCCAGGGCCACGATCAGCAGGGTGATGGCGAAGCCGAAGACGGCGTCGCTCAGGCCCTCCAGGCGCGAGATCTCGCGGCTGCGCCAGCGGAACTCGTGGGGCTTCCAGGTGTTCCGGTGATCGTGCCGGTGATCGTGGTGGTGATCGTGGTGACCGATCAGTTTTTCACGGAGCATGCGAAGCCTCCTCCTTCCGTCGCAGGACGCCGATCTTCTCCAGGTCGCCGAGGTACTCCGCCACCTCCGCCAGGGGCAGCGGCCCGTAGATGGCGGCGAGGGCGTCGCGGACCTCGCGCACCGTGCGCCGGCCGTCCACCAGGTTGAGGGCCTCGTAGGCGTAGTCGCCGCCCGCTCCCCAGAGGCCGGTCCGCCTGAGCAGGGCGGGCGCGGCGATCCCCTGCCCGGCGATGTGGTCCTGGAAGTAATCGTAGCCGAAGCCGCCCATCGCCCCCTTGGGATCGGCCGCGCGGCGATAGACCGGATCGGTCCCCGCCGTTTCCGTGGAGACCGGAAGATGGATCAGGTTTTTCAGCCCGGCCAGGAACGCGTCCGCGTCCTGCCGCACCGCCGGAGGCAGCCCGGCGAAGCGGCCGATCGAATCCACGATGGCGGCCTCCTGGGCGAGATGGAAGCGCAGCAGGTTGTCGGCCTCGGCGGGCTCCCCCGCCGCCCGCAGGCGGTCGCTCCTGGCCAGCGCCTCGGCCGTGCGTTCCAGGCCGCCGCGGCGCACCACCTCCCAGAGCGCCGGCACCTGGGGCCCGTCGAGCCCCGCCAGGTACCAGGCGCTCGCCGCGCCGAGGAAGGCGGCGCGCAGCAGCTTGGTCGGATCGATGTTGGCCACGCCGTCCGCGTGGGTATGGATGTAGCGGTCCGGCCAGTCGTTGAGATAGATCGCCGGCACCCGCCACGACCCCTCGCTCCACACCTGGTGATCGCTCCCCTCGGTGAAATCAACGAATTCGGCCTGCAGCGCCCGCTTGCTCCCTTCCGGGTCGACCAGCGGGTAGGGGGCCTCGCCGGTCGCCGCCAGGGCGTAGGACTGCTCGTTGACGAAACGGCCGAACGCCGCGCCCACGTCGTTGACGAAGGTCGGCAGGCTCTTCGGCGAGCGGGTGACGTGGAAGACGGCCTTGGTGATCTCGGCGTCGCCGCCCACCATGTCCATGTGGATCACGGCGAGGGCGCGGGCCGCGATCTCCGGCCGGGCGTTGAGCAGGGCGGTCGTGCCCTCGATCTCCGGCGGCCAGACGAAGCGGACCGTCCGCTGCGGCGCCGGCAGCCTCCCCTCGCGCACCAGCTTGGCCAGCGTCCGGGCCACCTCCAGGATGGTGGCGCAGCCGCTCGCGTTGTCGTTCGCCCCCGGCCGCTGGTGGTCGAGATGGCAGGAGAGCACGATCTCCCGCGCCCGGTCGGCCCCCGGGATCACCCCGGTCACCACATTGTAGGCCCCGGGGTGCTGGCCGGCCCTGACGCTCGCCCGCAGCCGCACCGGCTCCCCATGAGCCAGCCGCTCCTGCCAGGCCCGCGCCTGCTTCAGCGAGACCATGAAGGCGAAGGTCTTCGGAGCGGGAAAGGTGTCGAGATGCCCCCAGCGGACCAGGCTCTCGTCCTCCTTCCACCAGCCGGTCACCTGGTTCTGGGCGTAGGAGACGATCCCCGCGGCGCCGAAGCGGTCCACCGCCAGCGGATAGACCGCCCCCGGCTGCGCCGAGGCGAGGACCAGCCGGCCGCGCACGTCCTTCCCCTGGTTTTTACCTAAGTAATCCGCCTCCGCGGTCCCGGCCCCCACGTCCACCAGCCCGGCCGTGGCCTCGCCGCCGGCGCTGTCCTCGGCGAGCCCGATCGGCCGCGCCTCCCAGGAGGCGATCCGCTCCGCGTCCATCCACCGCCCGCCCTCCTGGCGCTGCTCCCACAACTCCGCGAAGTCGGCGTCCCACGCCGGCCGCGACCTCTGAGTGCCGTAGAAGACCTTGCCGTCCGCCGGCAGCTCGAGGATCTCGACCTCCGAGAGCCCATATTCTCGCGCCCGGTCGCGCACCCGCTCCGCCGCCGCCCGGAATCCCCGCGAGCCCCGCATGCGGTGGAACAGGGTGAGGTCCTGGAGATTGCGCTTCGCCGCCGTGCCGGAGACCTCCGAGGCGATCGCCCGCACCACGGGCTCCGGCAGCAGGGGGGGCGGCTCGGTGGCCTGGGCGGCGGAAGCGAAGACCCCAAGGGCCGCCACGAACCAAAACGCACGATGGATCAATGTTTTCTCCTCGTAAACCGGGAGATCGTACCGCGAGTCGCCACCCATCCGGCACGCCCCTTGCTCGCCTTCCAGCGCCATGACCAGCAAAGCCAGTTCTCCTGAATCCGATACGCCTGAACCCGATCGGGCGTCCGACCGCTACCGCGCCGCCATCCTCGACATGGACGGCACCCTCATCGACAGCAATGACGCCCACGTCAAGGCCTGGGTCGAGACGCTGCGCGAGTTCGGCCACGAGGTGTCGGACGAGGACATCCGGCCCTGGATCGGCATGGGAGGCGACAACCTCCTCCCCGCCGCGATGAAGATCTCGAAGGACAGCCCGGAGGGAAAGAAGATCGCCGACCGGCGCGGCGAGATCTTCAAGTCCCGCTACCTCCCCCACCTCAAGCCCTTCCCCGAGGTCCGCTCCCTGCTCGAGCGGATGAAGCAGGACGGCCTGCGGCTCGTCATCGCCACCTCCTCGCCCGACGACGAGCTGAAGAAGACGATCGAGATCGTCGGCATCCGGGATCTCCTGGAGGACACCACCTCGGCGAGCGACGCGGCGAGATCGAAGCCCGATCCGGACGTGATCCATGCCGCCCTCGACAGCCTCAAGCTGCCCGCCGGCGAGGCCGTGATGCTGGGGGACACCCCCTACGACATCCAGGCCGCCGGCAAAGCCGGGGTCGGCGTCATCGCCTTCCGCTCCGGCGGCTTCCGCGACGAGGACCTCAAGGGCGCCCTCGCCATCTACGACGGCGCGGCGGACCTGCTGGCCCACTACGACGAGTCGCCGCTCGGCTGAGGCGTTCCCTTGGGCGTTCCCTTGAGGACCGCCTTGACCCGCCCCACCTCCCCCGTCTGCAGGCGCACCTTGATGCCGCGCGAATGCTGGGGGGAGCTGGTGAGGATGTCCCGCACGATCCCCCGCGTCCGCCGCCCGGTGCGCTGGTCGGCCTTCTGCTCGATCTCCACCTCAAGCCCGGGGTGGATGTCCCTGCGAAGCTCGCCTGCCATGATTCTCCTCAGTGCCGGGAACGGACACGAGCGTTGAGGGGAGCGGACCTGCTCCTCTCGACGACCGGTTCTCTTGATCGGGAAAAAAGACTCAGCAGAGATTGGTCGTGCAGGTCTCTCTGCACGTGTTGCAGGTGGCCAGAATCGGATGATAGCTGTACTGACAGTCCGCCGGGCAGGTGTTACAGGTAGCGGTGGCGCCCCCGACCGCCGAGCGGATGTCCCGCCGGTTGAGCTCCAGCAGCGTCTCCCGGTGAAGTACGAGCTTCCTGGGATTCTTCTTCACGTCGCTCTCCTTTCGCGGATGCGGATGGTTGACGGGCCTCTGCCTTCAGTTTAGTGCACAAACGGGGCCGATCCGGAACGGCTGCCTGCCGTGCCGCACGTCCGTGGTATGTTTCCGGAAGGATCAGCGATGAGCCATCGCACTCTCCCCTCGCCTGCGGATCGCCTGCCGCCCACCACGGAGTCTCTCCTGGACGACGCGGCGCGGCCTTATTTTCTTTGGTGGACGGACGCCACGGTCGGCCAGTTCAAGCAGCATCTCGTCTCGCCCGACCTGGAAGAGCGGGCCTACTGGATGGGCGCCCTCTTGCGGGAGGCCAACTCCCGGGACATCTGGCTGTTCGTTACCTCCGACGAGATCCGCGCGCTCTGGCCCCGCCTGATCCGGTATCTGGGGCGCTCCAGACAGATGTGGGCCTGGCTGCTGAAGCTTCCGCCGCCCGAATGGCCGCCTCTCGGACAGATCCGTGGAAGCGGTGCGTAAGACATTCGATCGCCGGGTGGTCCCGGATTTCGTTCTCGACTTCGTCCGCGCTTGCCAGGGACGTATCCCTTGCCACCTGGGTGGCGGCGCGGCTCTTGCGGGGGCGTATCTTGGCCATCGGACGACCGGAGACATCGACCTCTTCGTCCACGATGCCGAGGACATGCGTGCCCTTGTCGGGTTTCTCCCAAATGCTGCCGCAGGTGCCGGGATCAAGGTCACTCTGCTGCGCGACGTAGGCCACCTCGTGCGGGCCAGACTTGAAGACCCAGACGGAAGCGGCGTGGAGGTCGACATCGTTCATGAGCCCGTTGCCGACATCGTCGCTCCGCCGCCCCCGATCGAGGAGATCGTCATCGAATCGCTCACCGACCTGCGGGCTAACAAGCTGACCTGTATCCTCTCGCGCTCCGAGCCCCGCGATCTCGTTGACCTCTACTTTCTCGATCGAGCCGGGTTTCCTCCGGAGCGAGATCTCGGCATCGCCCTACGCAAAGACGCCGGAGTCGATCCGGCAGTGCTGGCCTGGCTCCTTGCCCAGTTTCCGACACGTCCCCTGCCGACAATGCTGGTGCCTCTAACCTCGGAGCAACTGGAAAAGTTCCGAGACGAGTTGGCGGAAAAAATGCGTCATAGCGCCATCAAGTAGGGGCGCCGAGGAGCGCCTTCCGGCCGCGGATCGTCTGGATGGAAGCGTGCCGGCCCTACACGGAGCCCTGAGAAAACGGCTGCCGCCGTGCCGAAGCTTCTTTTTTCCTGCCGAAGCTGCGCTGAGCCGCCGAAGCTTCGGCGGGGCTGCCGAAGCTTCGCTACGCTGCCGAAGCTGCGCTACGCTGCCGAAGCTGCGCTACGCTGCCGAAGCTGCGCTACGCTGCCGAAGCTTCGCTGAGCTGCCGAAGCTTCGCTGAGCTGCCGAAGCTTCGCTGAGCTGCCGAAGCTTCGCTGAGCCGCCGAAGCTTCGCTGCGCCGCCGAAGCTTCGGCACGCCGGCGACGAGGCGGTGAGGGCGCCGACGGAGTACTCGCCGTTGAATCCTTCCGGGTTTGGCCTGGCATACAGCTTCACGCCCGGGGTCCGCCCTTCGCCCTTGGCGTGGACGGGCCGGGCGCCGCAGCTCGCGGGGTTCGGGTCGGGGCAGATCCAGACCGTCCCGCCGGAATAGGCGACGTCCAGGGCCACCACGCCCGGGTGGCGCTGGGCCACCAGGTATCCCATGTTCTCGATCTTCGGGTCCCAGGGAGTGCCGCGGACCGTCCGGGTATGCACGTTGCCGGTCAGGACGACAAAAAGATCGTCTCGAGAAGCCTGAACCGCGGCTTCGAGCTCCCCAGCCATGGCCCGGTCCCGCTCCGGCCCCGCAGCCGTCGGCAGCCGGTCGAGGAGCTTCACCCGAAGCTTGCGGCCTTCCCGACAGAAGTGGCGGAGATCCTCGAGCAGGGAGAGCATCCCCTGGCTCCGCCGTCCGTCCTGGAAGTCGGCCCGCCAGAAGGGGCCGGCCAGGAGAGCCGCCCGGTCTCCGTCCTTGCCGCCGGACGCCAGATAGGCGGCGATCCGCGGCTCCTCCTCGGTGGGAATCTCCAGGGCCACCGTGACCGACCGGCCCGCCCGCAGGCCCCGGCAGGTCGCGCCGGCCACGAACGCGGGGATCTCCCGGGTGCCGTGCATCTCGCCCAGGAGCAGGATGTGCCCCTGGCGCAGAAGCGGCTCCAGCCCCTGGATCTCCCGGCAGGAAAGGGGAGGAGAAACCTTCTCCGCGGCACGGCCGGAACGAGCTGGAAGGATCAGGAGAAAGGCCAGGAACAGGGGCTGCCATGTTGCGAGCCGGTTCATCCTGGAGATTCTATCTTGGGCAGGGTACCGCCGGCTCCCGGGAAGTCCCGCCGCGGTGCCCCAGCGAACGTTAGTGCCCTAGATTCTTGACTTTGGAGGCGATTTCATTTAACATAAAGACCTCGACCCTTGAAAGGAGTCCAGATGAAGTTTAGGTGCCAAGGTTGGTTGGCGTTCGGGTTTGCCGTGCTGCTTTGCGGCTCCTCCACTGCATGGGCGCAGCTCAGCTCCTTTGCCGTTCTGGGTGGCTCGGCGGTGACCAACACCAACACGCCGACCACGGTCACCGGCAACCTTGGAGTCTCACCCGGCAGCGCGGTCACCAACTTCCCCCCCGGGATCGTGACCGGCGGGACGATCCACGCCGCGGACTCGGTCGCAGCTCAAGCCCAGAGCGACCTCACGACCACCTACAACAACCTGGCGAACACGGCCTGCGGCACCGACCTGACGGGCCAGGACCTGGGCGGAAAGACGCTCACCGCCGGCGTCTATTGCTTCTCCACCTCGGCCCAGTTGACCGGAACGCTCACGCTCGACGCGCAGGGCAGCTCCGACGCCGTCTTCGTCTTCCAGATCGGCAGCACTCTCACCACCGCGAGCGGCGCGTCGGTGCTGTTGATCAACGGCGGATCGAATTGCGGCGTGTTCTGGCAGGTCGGCAGCTCCGCGACCCTGGGGACCGGCGCCTCGCTCCTCGGCAGCATCGTCGCGCTCACCAGCATCACCCTGAATACCGGCGCCAACGTGTCGGGAAGAGTCCTGGCGCGAAATGGCGCCGTGACGCTGGACAACAGCCACGTCGCCGTATGCACCAGTGGCAGCCCGGGCGGCCCCATCTTTCCGGTTTTCGTATCGATCCCCACGCTCTCGGGATGGGCGATGATCGTGATGACGGTCCTCCTGCTCCTGTCGGCGCGAGCGGTGCTGCGCAGGCGCAGTCTGCGGCAACACGTCTAGCACTTCCGCGGCCGCCGCCCCTGATCGGCGGCGGCCGCCCAGGTAATTGAGCGTCGCCCCCGAGCCACCACCCATCGAGTGAACCCGGGCGGGGCTAGTTCCCCGCCGGGCAGATCACGCCGGACCCCGGTATGCAGCTCTTCGGAGCGCAGGAGCTGTCGAGGGCGGTCGCGACCGTCTGCACCCCGTAGCGACCCGGGGTCGACACGACCCAGGCCACGTACGACTGGGCGAAGGGGTCCGCGGCGACGAGCGGGTTCTTGAGGTCCAGGAACATCCAGCCGAAATCGAAAGGAACCGGCAGGTTCGCGCCGCCGACGTGGACGCGGTTCGCCGCGGCCGGCGCAGGGTAGGGAAAGCAGATCGGAGGGCAGGTCGGGGGAGGGTTGGGGGGAAAGCCCCCGCCCAAGACAGGCTGCTCCTCCTCGTCGAAGATTTTGACCGCGCTCTGGAACAGCGGGAACCAACCCTTGGGGCCGGCGGCGCAATCGAAGACCAGACCCGGCTGCTCGGGGTCCCGCCAGACGATGAGGTCGGTCCCGCCCTGGAACGCGCCGCCGCTGACGTACCGGGTGGCCCACTCGGTGGCCAGGGGCTCCCGGTCGTCCGCCCCGGAGTAGCCTACGGCTCGGCCGTAGAAGGTGGCGGACCCGGCTTTGAACCGGCCCGGCGCCGCTTCGAGGCGGACCAGCTGGTCTCCGGTGCTCAGGTTGTTCTTGGGATCGACCCGGAAGTAGTCGCCCCAGAGGACATTCTGGTCCGTCGCGCGGCCGAGCCCGCCGGCCCTGAAGTAGCCCGGATCGGTGGGGAAACGGATGTCGAGCGAGCAGGAGCTCACGGTGTCGAGCGTGACGTAGCCCCGGGCGAGGCCGTCCCCGAAGTTCTGGCCGGCGCAGCCGCCGAGGGCTTCCGAACGCCGGCCGGTATGGGCCGCCGCGAGGTGGGCGAGGGTGGCGGCGTCCATCGCCGGCGGGGGCAGCAGGCCGTCGCAGCCCCCGAAGCTCGCGTCCTCGGAGAAGACCCCCCTGGGGCTGATGAGATCGGTGGGGTCCTGCCCATTGCTGGCCGTCCGCGGCGCGTGGCCGAGGAAGAGGTCGCGCAGGTTGATCGTCTGCACGTCGTAGCCGGTGAGATAGATGGGGACGCTGAGCGTCGGCACGCCGAGGTCGGTCCACAGCACGAGGTTGACCAGGACGGCCGGAGCGCCGGCGTTGTTGACCGCCAGCAAGGTCGTCACCCCGTCCGGGTGGCTCAGATCGACCTCGAAGTAAGGCAGCAGCAAGGTGGCGGCCGGCACCGGATCGAGCGCGCAGACCACGGCGAAAGCCGGAGCGTTGGAGATCACCAGGGCAACAGCGAGGCAGCATCCGATCCGACACAAAAGCCTGTGCATGAGTCCCCCCTCTTCCTGTAATTGTCACCACAGCATAATTTGTCTGAAGGGAACGCGCAAGAGGGCAAGGATGAGAACGCGGGTCGAGGACGCGGGGGACTAAAGAGTGCCCGTCACTCCTGCGACGCTTCCAGATACAGCTCGTCCGTATCGTCGTCGAAGGCAAAGAGCTCGGCGTAGCGGGCCCACTTGATCGCCAGCTCGAGCTGGCGGGGGGCCGCGTCGCCGAAATCGGAACGGAGCTTGTCCAGGAAGTACGACTGAGCGACCCGTTGGTTGTCGTCCTGACGCAGGGTCTCGAAGATCCACAGGATGGTGGGCTGGCGCAGGATGCGGCCGGCCACGATCTGCTTGCGGGTGAGGATGCTCGCCTCGGCGAAAGCCTTGCCCAGGGGAGTGAGGACGGCGTCGCCCTCGGTCACCTGAGCGAAGGTCAGGAGCTGGGCGGCTTCGAGCACCGGCAGCAGGTCGTCGAGCTCGAGCTGGAGGTCGGCGCCCAGCCGGTAGAGGTCGCTGCGCCCCCCTTCTTCATTGAGTCTCTCCATGAGACCGCTGAGGGCGTTGATGCGGGCGGATGGCAGCCGGCGCGTGTGGCCGGGTTGGCCGGGCGCGGTGCCCAGGGCCTCGCTCTCCGAGGGCGTGTGCCCGGCGACCGCGGCGTAGACGCGATCGACGAGGGCCTGGAATGCCGTGTCCTTGCGTGCCCGGGGATGGCGCAGGTCGACCGGGATCTCCATCACGACGTGGCCCGGGTTCTTGCCCATCACCACGATGCGGTCCGCCATCAGCACCGCCTCCTCGATGTTGTGGGTGACCATGAGGATGGCCCGCGTGGGGAGCTTCTTGCCCAGCCAGAGCTCCATCAGCTCGCCGCGCAGGGCCTCGGCGGAGAGGACGTCGAGGGCGGAGAACGGCTTGTCCAGGCAGAGCAGCTCGGGCTCCACGGCCATGGCGCGGGCGAAACCCACCTTCTGGCGCATGCCGCCGGAGAGCTCCCGCGGGTAGGCCTGCTCGAAGCCGTCGAGGCCGACGGTGTCGATCAGCCGCAGGGCCGTGGCGTGCCGGGTCGGCGGGTCCACCCCGCGGGCCTTCAGGGCCACCGTCACGTTCTGCTCTACCGTCAGCCAGGGGAAGAGGGCGAAGGTTTGGAAGACGATCGTGGCATACGGATTGATCCCCGCGATGTGCCGACCGCAGTACAGGACCTCGCCCGATGTCGCCGGCATCAGCCCGGCGATGATGCGCAACAGGGTGGACTTGCCACAGCCCGATGGACCGAGGAGGCAGACGAACTCCCCTTCCGCGATCCGCAGATCGATGTCCTGGACGGCGGTGAAGCTCTTCCCCTCAGCGCCGTAGGATTTGGTGACGCCGTGGATGGTCAGCAGGTCGGCGCTCGCCGGGATTGTCGTCGTCATCGTCGGTGCCTCACTCGAGTTTGAACCGGACCTCGGCCAGATGGTAGAGCCAGCGCCACCAGGTGCGGTTGAGCCCGACCACCGCCAGGATCATGGCCAGCGTGGAGGCGAGGAGCAACCGGTAGTCGGAGGCGGCCGTAGCCTGGGCGATCAGGGAGCCGATGCCCACCGTGCTGTGGGTTTTGCCGCCGAAGGTCACGTACTCGGCCACGATGCTGGCGTTCCAGGCGCCGCCGCCGGCGGTGATGGCGCCGGTGACCAGGAAGGGGAAGAGGGCCGGCAGCGTCAAGGTCCGCCAGCGCTGCCAGCGCGACAGCCGCAGCAGATCCGCCGAGTCACGCAGGTCCTGAGGGATGGCCGCCGTGCCGGCGATGACGTTGAACAGCAGGTACCACTGGGTGCCGGCCAGCATCAGCGCCACGGCCGCGAGGTTGAGTCCTCCCGGCACCCGCAGCAGGGCCAGGACCAGCACGGGAAACAGTGCCGTGGCCGGAATTGAAGCCACCACCTGCACCACCGGCTGCAGCACGCCCGCGAGGCGGCGATTGGTGCCAATGGCCACCCCCGCGGGAACCGTCCACAGCAGCGCCAGGACCAGCGAGGCGACGACGCGGCCGAAGGTCGCCAGCACGCCGGTGCCGATCGCCGACCAGCCGGCGGCCGGCATCCCGGCGAGCGTCACGACAGCGCGGTAAAAACCGAAAAGGAGAGCCGCGGCCGCGGCGCACCCCAGAACGGCCATCAGCGACAAGCCAAGGCGCCGCCGGACCGAACCCCTGGTCCCGGCGCCGGCGGGCTCGGCGGGGAGGTTCGCCCGGCGATCCAGCCACTCGGTGAGAGGCGCCCAGAGGTGATGCCGGAGCCAGCCGATCAGGTGAGAGCGGTGCAGGACGTTGAAGAACCACGACCGCGGCGGTGGCGCATCGCTCGACACCATCTCCACCTTGAATTTGTCCGCCCAGGCGAGGACCGGCCGCCAGAGGATCTGATCGAGCAGCACGATGGTGCACACCAGGGTGAGCACGCCGGCGAGGACGGCCTTCAGATCGTTGGCGTCGGCCGCCGTCTGCAGGTAGGCGCCGAGACCGGCCAGCCGGAAGTCGCGGGTCCCCACCCGGAAGATCTCGGCCGCCATGAGGAAGAACCAGCCGCCGGCCCAGCTCATCATGCTGTTCCAGATCAGGCCCAGGGCCGCGAACGGCAGGTCCAGCACCCGGAACCGCAGCCAGGGGGAGAGGCGGAAAATGGCCGCGGCCTCCCGCATCTCCTGCGGCACTGTAGTGACCGACTGGTAGAAGCTGTACGTCATGTTCCAGGCCTGGGAGGTGAAGATCAGGATGATCGCCGCCAGCTCCGTGGCGATCCCCTGGGGCAGAATGGCGCTGAGCCCCAGGAGCACGACGGGGAGGAAGGAGAGAATGGGGACGCTCTGCAGGATGTCCAGCAGCGGCATCAGCACTCTCCGTGCCCTCGCGCTGCGCGCCGCGAAATAGCCGTAGACCAGGCTGAACAATAGCGACAGCACGTACGCCGCCGCCATGCGCGAGGTCGAGAGCAGGGCGTACCACGGCAGGGCGGACCACGAGAGGCGGATCTCCGGACCCGCCACCACCGCCGGGGTCCGCCATGCCAGGCGAATGGCGAGCGCTACCACCGACCCCAGGCCGGCGACGATCAGGAGGTCCGCGGCCGAAAACGAAGGGCGGGAGAGCGAGGCGGGGCCAAAGCGGAAAGGGCGAGACACGCCGGGAGTATAAGCGGGCTTCCCGGTCGAGGACGCCGGGGGACCGGCGGGTCAGCCGTTCGCCTTGAGCTCGCCGACGACCATCTGGATCTGCTGATCGGGCTCGTCCATCAGCGGGATGCTGCCCGCGCCGCGGTGGCCGCCGCCGCCGTAGCGGGCGGCGAGCTCGCCGACGTTGGTCTTGCAGGTGCGCCGGAAGATGCTGTGGCCGAGGAGCAGCATCGGGAAGGCGCGGTTCGGCCCCCAGTGGATGCGGGCCGAGACGTTGACCTCGGGAAACAGGGCGTAGACCAGGAAGCGGTTGCCGATCGGCGTATGGTCGAGCTCGCGGAAGTCGGTGACCACCACGTTCCCCTCGATCCGGCTGTGGCGGCGCAGGTCCTGGCAGAAGCTCTCGTTCTCGCTCTCCAGGAGCTCGCAGCGCTTGCGGACGGAAGTGTCCGCCAGCACGTCGGCGACCGGCGTGCCGGCCCGCAGCAGGTCCACCAGGTGCAGGAAGTAGCGCTCGAAGGTGCCGAGGCCGGTGCGGCCGTCGATGGTGAAGCCGAGCTTGATGAACCCCTGGGGATCGAGCACGTCGTCGGGCGTCAGGTTGGCCGAGTCCAGGCGGTCGGTCTCGGCGACCAGCTCCTTGAACTGCGGCATGGCCGCCTCCCCGCCGTAGTACTCGTAGACCAGCCGCGCCGCCGACGGGGCCTCGGCGAAGGCGCCGCGGAAGGCCTCCGGCGGCACGTTGGCCGTCGCGGTGTGCAGGTGGTGATCGAACCACATGGCGCAGCCGGGATGGAACGGCAGGTTGGCGATGATGTCGTCCGGCCGGATGGTGGCCCGGCCGTCGCTGATGTCCTGGGGATGGATCAGGGAGATGCTGTTGACCTCTTCGTTGAGGGACAACAGCACGGCACAGGTCAGACCGTCGAGGTCGCCACGAGTTACGAGTCGCATGATTTCCGTGGAGTTTAACAGAATCCCGGTAGATCGGCATCGCGCCGCATACACTGTTGCGCCGTGAGTGACGCGAAGCGGATCCATGAAAAATTCTACGCCGTCATCCGGCGCATTCCACCGGGCCGGGTGGCGACCTACGGCCAGATCGCGGCGCTCGCCGGGCTGCAACGGCAGGCGCGCAGGGTCGGTCAGGCCCTGCGCTCGACTCCGGACGGCCTGGAGATCCCCTGGCACCGGGTGATCAACGCGCAGGGCACGGTCAGCCCCCGCGGCGGCCTCGGAATGGAAGAGGGGTACCAGCGCCACTTGCTGGAAGAGGAGGGGGTCGTCTTCGACGCGCGAGGGAGGATCGATCTCGAGCGCTTCGGCTGGGACCCGGACGGCCCCGCCCGGCCTCCACGGAAGCCGCGGAGCTTCGCCGCCGAGGCGCGCGACATCGAAGCCGCCCTGCGCCCCCTCGGAACCCCCGAGCGGGCGGAAGGCGCCAAGCGCTATCTCAAGAGCGATCTCGATTTCCTGGGAGTGCCGACGCCTCCCCTGCGGGCGGCGGCACGCGACTGGCTGCGAAAGCATCCCGGGCTCGATCGCGCCGCTCTCCTCGGCGTCGCCAAAGCCCTCTGGGCGAAGCCCGTCCACGAGCTGCGCTCCTTCGGCTTCGAGATCCTGCATGCCCGCCGCAACCTGCTGCTCGGTGAGGACCTCGACCTGCTCGAAGACCTCCTCCGCCGCTCGCGCACCTGGGCCTACGTGGACGGGATCGCCATCCAGCTCGTGGGGCCGCTCGTCGAGCGCGATCCGCGCCTGAACCGGCGGCTGGACCGCTGGGTGAAGGACCCGGACTTCTGGCTCCGCCGCTCCGCCCTCCTCGCCCTGCTCCTTCCCCTGCGCCGGGGCGAGGGGGACTGGGAGCGCTTCATCCGCTACGCGGACGCGATGCTGCACGAGCAGGAGTTCTTCATCCGCAAGGCGATCGGCTGGGTGCTACGCGAGGTCTCGAAGCGGCACCCGGAGCGGGTCCGCGCCTTCCTCCGCGAGCGCCCCGGAAAGATCTCCGGGGTGACGCGGAGGGAGGCGGAGCGTCATCTGGGCTGAGCCTGGGCTGCCGCCCGCCGCCTACTTGCTCGCGAAGGTATCGCAGCTCTGGATGTTGCCGGAGTCGAAGCCGGTCTTGAACCACTGCGAGCGCTGCGCGGCGGAGCCGTGGGTCCAGGTCTCGGGATTCACCTGGCCGGTGGTCTGCTTCTGGATGCGGTCGTCGCCCACCGCGGAGGCGGCGTTGAGGGCCTCGTCGATGTCCCCCGCCTCGAGGATGTTGCGCTGCTGGGTCGAGTGCGCCCAGACGCCCGCGAAGCAGTCGGCCTGCAGCTCGAGCCGCACCGACAGCGGCTTGGCCTGGCGCGGGTTCTGCTGCTGGGCCTGCTCGACCTTGTCGCTGATCCCCAGCAGCTTCTGCACGTGGTGGCCGACCTCGTGGGCGATGACGTAGGCCTGCGCGAAGTCGCCGGAGGCGCCGAAGCGGTTCTGCAGCTCCTTGTAGAAGCCGAGGTCGATGTAGACCTTCTCGTCGGCCGGGCAGTAGAAGGGTCCCATCTCACTCTGGGCGAAGCCGCAGCCGGAGCGGATGCCGCCCCGGAAAAGGTCGAGCTTGGCGTGCCGGTAGGGCACGTTGGCCTGGGCGGGGAGGAGCTGGGTCCAGGTGTTCTGCACGTCCCGGAGGACGGCGCCGACGAAGTCGGCCTGCTTCGACTCCTCGGGAGAGGAGCTCACGGGCGCCGTCTGCGCCGCCGGGCTGCCGGCCGGCGCGCCCGCGCTACCGCCGCCGCCCAGCAGGGCGAAGAAGTTGCGGTGGAAGATCAGGCTGAGCAGGAGCAGCACGACGAAGCCGCCGATGCCCATCCTGCCGACGCCGAAACCCCCACCCCCGCCGCCGCCCGAGCTTCCCCGCATGTCTTCAACATCAGGATTCTGTTCACCCGGTGTCCAGCGCATTTGAAACCTCCCGCCGCGAGGCGAAGAGACGTGTTGCATTGATAGGGATCAGGGCCGGTCGGCAGAAACGATCCGGCCGGCCTTGGCTGGATTCCGTGCTTTGCGAATCCCGTGCCGGGGGCGATCGCGAAGGCCTACGCGCCCGCCGACCGCCGGCCGATACGATCGATCAGCCCGCTGAAGATCAGGCTGTGGAAGGGATAGAGAACGTACCAGTACAGCAGCCCGAAGAGCCCTTTCGGGGCGAAGAAGGCGGTCTGGGTGAAGAGGGAGCCGCCGTCCTCCCGCGGCTGGGCCTGGAACTGCAGCCAGGCCTCGCCGGGCACCTTCATCTCCGCCCGCAGGCGCAGGGACCGGCCCGGCTCCAGGGCCTCCACGCGCCAGAAGTCCAGCGCGTCGCCGACCCGCAGATCGTCCGCGTCGCGCCTCCCCCGCCGCAGGCCGACGCCGCCGGTCAGGCGGTCCATCCACCCGCGCAGCTCCCAGGCCCAGTTCATGTAGAGCCAGCCGCGGGCGCCGCCGATCCCGGTGAACACCCGGTAGACCTCCTCCGGCGCCGCCGGGACCACCCGCTGGCGCTGCTCCAGGATCATCCCCTCGTGGGTGGTGAGGATCACCGGTGGAGCGTTCCCGCGGCTGGTGCTCAAGGCGTCGCTCCAGGCCGTCTCCAGCTCGCTCGCCTCCAGCTTGGCGACCGCCCGCTCCACCGCCGTCCGGTAATCCACCGGATGGATCTGCGGAAAGAGCTCCCGGGCCTTGGGGTCGCGCACGAGGTTCTCGTTGCGCAGCCCCTGGATCAGCGGCCGGGCGATCGCCCCGGGGATGGGAGTGACGATGTTCACCCAGTAGGACGAGAGGCGCGGCGTGAGCACCGGCACCGGCACCATCCAGCGCCGGAGCCCGCGGACCCGCGCATAGGTCATCATCATCTCGCCGTAGGTGACCACGTCGGAGCCGCCGATCTCGACGATCTGGCCGGCGCTTTGCGGGGAATCGAGCGCCGCGATCAGGTATTCGAGCACGTCCCGGATGGCGATCGGCTGGGTACGCGTATAGACCCAGCGCGGGGAGATCATCACCGGCACGCGCTCGGTGAGGTAGCGGATCATCTCGAACGACAGGCTCCCCGAGCCCACGATCACCGCCGCCCGGAGCTCGGTGACGGGGATGCCGGAGGCGCGCAGGGCGTCGCCGGTCTGCTGCCGGGAGCGCAGGTGCTCGGAGAGCTCCGCCCGGGAGTCGCCCAGGCCGCCCAGGAAGAGGATGCGACGGACGCCGGCGGCGCGGGCGGCGCCGCCGAAGTTGGAGGCGGCGGTCAGGTCGAGCTGGTGGAAGTCGGCGCCGCCGCCCAGGCTGTGCACCAGGTAGTAGGCGGCGTCGATCCCCGCCAGGGCGGCCCCCAGGCTCTCGGGGCGCAGCACGTCGCCGGCCACGATCTCGACCCGGTCGTGCCAGGGGCGTCCCAGCAGCCGCGACGCATCGCGCACCAGGCAGCGCACCCGGTAGCCGCGCTCCAGCAGCCGCGGCACCAGCCGGCCGCCGATGTATCCGGTCGCTCCGGTGACCAGAACCCGGCCCCGTTCCTCCTGCATGACCCCACCCTCCCTTCCGGAAGGCAATGTATCAGCTACCGGAAGGCCGCCAAGGCCGCCAAAGACCGCCAAAGACCGCCAAAGACCGCGACGAAGCGCTGACGACCGGCCCCAGGGCCGAGATCGATCCCGCCACCCGGCAGCGGACCCAGACCACCCCGCCGGTGACACCGATTCCTAGAACGCGGAGGGGCTCGACCCGCACCTCCCCGTGCAATCCTGCAGGAAGCAGGCCCTGGACGGCCTGCGCGGTCTGGCGCTCCGCCCGTCCGAAGAGCGGCGCGAGGTCGAGACGCGCCGACTTCTGGAGCCGCTCCAGGAGCTCGGCCCGGTGGAGACGGTCGGCCAGCTTCAGGAAGAGGCTTCCCGAGGCGAGGTCGTACTGGAGGTCGGCGAGACGCAGCACCCGCGTCCCGGGATCGAGCACGGGATGGCCGCGGAGGATCAGCCGGCCCTCGCGACCTCCGGTCCGGAAATCGAGCGTGAGGACCATCCGGTCTCCGTCCACCCCCAGACCGGCGCCGGTGATCTCCATCTCCCGGTCGCGGCCGGTGTGGAAGCGCAGCCCGCGGAGCGCCCGGTCGGCCCAGCGCGACAGCTCCTCGGGCGAGGCGGCGACCGGCACCTCCATCTCGAAGCCGCCGGCCCTCTCCCCGTCCATCCCATCCACCCGCCCATCCACCCGCAATGGCGGCAGGAGCAGGACCGCCGGAGCCGCCAGGGGCCTGCCGAGGGCCAGGGAGATCTCGCCCGCGATCCCGAGGCCGGTGTGGAGCACGCCGTCCTTCTCCGTGACCCGCGCCAGCGAGATCTCCAGGGGCTGGAAGCGGATCCAGAGGTTCTCCCCCTCCACCGCCCGGCGGGCCACGTGAAGCGAGCGCCAGGCCGCCTCGGCCTTCCGCCGCAGGTCGAGATCGGCCAGCAGCCGCCCGGCCGCCCGCCGCAGCTCCCGGTTGAGGATGGGGTTGAGCTGCTGCTCGAGGAAGCTGCGGACGCTCACCGAGAACACGGACAGCACCTTGAGGTCCGCGCGGTCGAGCTCGACCTGCGCCGCCGGCTGCGGATCGGGCCGCCAGTCCGGGGTGACCGACGGCAGGGCCGTCCCGCGCACCCGGCCGCTGAATTCGACCGTCTGCTGGACGGGCAGCCCGGCGAGCCGGCCGCCGAGGGTGAGGCTGCCGTGGACCGGGAAGGAGAAGGCGAGCCGCCCGGCCGAGAATCCCACCTCCACCGGCCCCCGCTCGAGAGCGTAGCGGTAGAAGTCGTCCTGCAGCGCGCTGGAGATCTCCTGCTTGCGCTCGTCGCTCATCCGGGGCGGGAGGTTCGCCTCGGCGATCCGCCGCACCTCGGCGAGCGGCACCGCGACGGGAAAGAAGAAAGACGCGTGGCCCGCCTCGATCGGGGCGATCGGGGCCAGGACGGGGGCGGAGGCCGGTCGGGGCGACGGCGCCTGGAGCCGGGTCCCGGAGCACCCGGCGAGGAGCACCGTCACCATTCCCATCATCACCACCAGGGAGAACGCCAGAACGCGACGCGGGATCATCGATCGGGATTCTACGTCGCCGGCGAGCCGCGTTGACGCTCCCCCGGGGCTGCCATAGGCTGGACCCGCCGCGGCCCAGCCGGCAGCGGCGGGAGGACAAGGACAGCATGGCCAGCCTCGAGGGAGCCAAGGTCGTCGTCGCCGGAGGAGCCGGCGGCGTGGGGGAAGGGATCGTCCGGGCGCTGCTGAAGCAGGGGGCGCGCGTGATCGTGCCTTCGCGCAGCGAGGAGAAGCTGCGCGGCCTGGAGGACTACTGCAAGGACATCGGGACCGGCGAGCTGATGACGCTGGTCGGCGATCTCGGCGACAAGGAGCCGGCGCGGGCGCTGCAGAACCAGATCTACGAGCGCTTCCGCGAGCTGGACGTGGCGGTGGCCTCCCTCGGCGGCTGGTGGCAGGGAAAGCCCCTGACCAGCGTCGACATGGCCACCTGGGAGCGCATCGTGCGGGAGAACCTCACCGCCCATTTCCTGGCGCTCAAGATGCTCGTCCCCCTGCTCCACCCGAAGACCGGCAGCTACGTCCACATCAACGGTTTCAGCGCCGAGCAGCCCTACCCCATGGCCGGCCCGGTGGCGATGGCGAGCGCGGCGCAGAAGTCGATGGCGCTGACCCTGGCCGAGGAGCTGAAGCCGACCGGCATCCGGGTCTACGAGCTGATCCTGGGCCCCATCCAGACGCGGCGCCGCCAGGGGAGCGGGCCCGGCCAGCCGGACTGGTACACGGCGGAGGAGATCGGCGACCGGGTCGCCGATCTCCTCACCCGGCGCGACCAGGAGATCCTCCACCGGCTGCTGAGCAAGCGGGACGCCTGGCAGGTGAACTGAGGGAGAACCGTAGGACCCGTAGGGTGCGCTGTGCGCACCATGAATCGCTCGAACGGTGCGCACAGCGCACCCTACGGGCAGTGCGGTTGTGCGAGGTGCGGCCCTACAATCGCCGGATGAGCCGCAGCAGCAGGAGCAGGACGATCGATCCTATGAAGGCGACGAAGATCGTCCCCACCAGCCCTCCGAAGGGCGTATGCCACCCCATCTTGGTAAAGATCCAGCCGCCCAGGAAGGCGCCGACGATGCCGACGATGATGTCGCCGAGCAGCCCGTAGCCACCCCCGACGACCATCGACGCCAGGACTCCGGCCACCAGTCCGACGATGATCCAGGTCAGGATACCCATTCCCGCGTTCCTCCCGTGACAAAAAGGCCGGCTCTCCGGCCCGGGTTCACTGCTTTACAGCGGACTTCAGCGCGACGACCGGCTGCCCCGCCTGCTTCAGTTTCGCATTGAGCGCCGCCAGATCCTTCGTTTTCAACGCTTCCCAGCCCGTGAGGGTCGCGGCGAGGGCGGGCTGGACCTTGTCGAAGCCGGTCACCGCGTCCGGCGAGGGCGCGGCGTCGGCGCCGTCCACGGCCGTGGCGAGCTTGTCCAGAGAGTCCCCCACGGCGCGCAGGTTGGTGAGCGTCTTGACCGGCAGCCACCAGGCCGCTCCGCCGGCGAGATCCTGGGCGCGCTGCTGGAAATCGTCGATCGCCTGGGCCGTCTCTCCGCTCGCCCCCTTGCGCCGCTCGGCGAGAGCGGCGAGCAGCGCGCCGTTCTCGCGCGCCGCCGTGGTAACCCGGGCCCGCGCCTCCTCGATCTGCCGCGCCAGGGCGAGCTGCCGGGCGTAGGCCTCCGGCGGCAGCGTCATCCGTGGATCGGGAGCGATCGTGAGCGGCTGGGTGAGACGGGTGCCGCCGGCCTCCAGCACCACGGTGTAGCGGCCGGGCGGCGCCCAGACGCCGTCCTCCCAGGCGTTCTCGCCGCTACGCGCTCCGTAGCGCAGCGGCCAGACGAAGCGGTGCAGGCCGGGCGCCGCGGAGAGCGTCGAGGGGGGCTGCACCCAGTTGGGAGCGATGCTCAGCTTGGCGGGGTCCGGCTTCGGCGGCGCGTCCGCGCTGCTGTAGCGGCGCACCAGCCCGCCCTGCCCGTCGCGGATCTCCAGCGTCACCGGCCCCTTCGCGGCGGTCTTCAGCGCGTAATCCAGGAACGCTCCCGCGGGCGGATTGGCCGCCATTGGCTCGTCCCTGGGCATCGGCGAGCCGGTGAAGCCGGCCGGGCGCAGCCGGACCGCCGTCCCCGGCGCGAACAGCCACGCGGCGGCGTCCTCCACCCTGGCGTCGAGCTGCCGCAGCGGTGTCACGCCGTCCAGCACCCAGAAGGCGCGGCCATGGGTAGCGATCACCAGGTCGTCGCCGTGCACCTCGAGGTCGCGCACCGAGGTCACCGGAAGGTTGGCCTGCAACGGCTGCCAGTGATCGCCGTCGTCAAAGGAGACGTAGACCCCCTTCTCGGTGCCGGCGTAGAGCAGCCCCTTGCGCACCGGGTCCTCGCGCACGGCGTTGACGAAACTGCCGTCCGGAATGCCGCCGGCGGCGAGCTGCCAGTGCCGGCCGCCGTCGTGGGTGCGGTAGACGTAGGGCTTGACGTCCTCGAGGCGGTGGCGGTCGACCGCCGCGTAGGCGGTCTCGGCGTCGAAGTGGGAGGCCTCGAGGATGCCGACCTTGGACCACGGGGTGAGCGCCGGGGGCGTGACGTCGGTCCAGTGCGCCCCCTCGTCCCGGGTGCGCCAGATCAGGCCGTCGTCGGTGCCCACCCAGAGGTCGTGGTCGGCGAGCCGGGAAGGCGCGATCGCATAGATCACGCCCAGGCGCGGTCCGGTCTGCGGGTTGTTCGCCGCGGTCGCCGGATCGAGGTTGGCCGGGGTCCCCGGGTTCTCCCGCGTGAGGTCGGGGCTGATCACCGTCCAGCGCTCGCCGCCGTCCTCGGTGCGGAAGAGGCGCTGGCGCGAGAAGTAGAGCACCCGCGGATCGCGCGGCGAGAAGACCAGCGGCAGCGTCCAGGCCTCGCGGTAGAGATCGGGGTGGGCCAGGGTGGGATCGATCGACCGCGTCTGCATCGTGCGCAGGTCGAGCCGCTCCACCCGGCCGCCGAAGAGCACGTCCGGATCCCGGGGGTCGGGGGCGAGGTTGTCGCTCTCCCCGCCGGCCGTGGTCTCGCGGAACTGGGTGAGGTTGATGCCGTCGTAGGTGTTGGTGCGGCTGGGCACGCCGGCGGCGCCGGAGTCCTGCTGCGAGCCGTAGACCCAGTAGGGGAAGCGGCTGTCGGTGACCACGTGGTAGAACTGGCCGGTCGGCTGGTTGAACCAGGAGCTCCAGGTCTCGCCGCCGTCGGTCGAGACCACGGCGCCCTGGTCCACGCCGAGGATGCGCCGTTCCGGGCTGCGCGGATCGATCCAGAGCTGGTGGTAGTCGTCGCCGCCCGGCGCGCCCTTCACCGGCACGAAGGTCTTGCCGCCGTCCTCCGAACGGTAGAGGGCGGTGTTGCAGGCGTAGACCACGTCGGGGTTGCGGGGATCGACCGTGATGCCGCCAAAGTACCAGCCGCGCCCCCAGATGCGGTCGTCGCCGCTGGCGCGGGTCCAAGTCGCGCCGGCGTCGTCCGAGCGGTAGAGCCCCCCTTCGCCCACCGCATCCACCAGGGCATAGACGCGCCGCGGCTGGCCCGGCGCCACGGCGAGGCCGATGCGCCCCGGCTTCCCGGGCAGGCCATGGCCCACGATCTGCGCCCAGTGCTCGCCGCCGTCGGTCGACTTGTAGAGGCCGCTGCCCGGGCCGTTGGAGGGCGGATAGATGTGCCAGGGGGTACGCCGGGTCTGCCAGAGGGCGGCGTAGAGCACCTCCGGGTTCCCCGGCTCGAAGGCGAGATCGATCGCGCCGGTGTCGGCGTCCCGGCCGAGCACCTTTTGCCAGCTCCGGCCGCCGTCGCGGGAGCGGAAGACGCCGCGCTCGGGGTTGGGGCCGTAGGGGTGCCCCAGCGCCGCGACGTAGACGACGTCCGGATTGGTGGGGTGCACCAGCACGCGGCCGATCTGCCGCGAGTCGGCAAGCCCGATGTGGGTCCAGCTCCTGCCGCCGTCGGTGGACTTGTACATGCCGTCCCCCTGGGCGATGTCGGAGCGCATGTCGGCCTCGCCCGACCCGACGTAGATCACCCGCGGGTTGGAAGGGGCGATGGCCAGGGCGCCGATCGAGCCGACCGGCTGCGAGTCGAAGATCGGCTGCCAGGTGCGGCCGGCGTCGCGGGTCTCCCACACGCCGCCGTTGACGCCGCCGAAGTAGAAGTGCTGCGGCTCCTCCGGCACGCCGGCCACCGCGAGCACCCGCCCGCCGCGGAACGGGCCGATCAGGCGCCAGCGCAGGTCCTGGAGCAGCGCGGGATCGACCGCGAAAGCGCTGGAGCTGGTCAGCAAGAGGGCGGCGAAGAGCAGGCGGCGTAGAGGCATGGACGATCTCCGTGCGGAAAGGGGGCGACCGGTTGGACGGGGATCATCATAGACTCTCCCCGACGCCAAGGGAGAGACCCCCATGAGAAAGCCCGCCTTCGTCCTCCTTCTCGCTCTAGCGCTCTCAGCGCCGACCGCCTCGCCGGCCCTCGCCTATGCGACCTTCACCTGGCCGCCGGCGGTCGAATTCAGCGTCTTCGCCACCAGCTTCGAGCCGCGGGCCACCGGGCTCGCCGTCGAGCCCGGCTTCAACCTGAGCCTCGGCAATGCCGCCGGCTTCGGCGCCGGGATCACCACCTCCTGGAACGACACCCTGTCGACCACCTTCACGGCGAGCTATGCCCGGACGAACGTCCGGCTCTCCGGGAGCGCGGTGACCTCCAGCTCCGGGGGAAACATCGCCGTGATGCCGCTCGCCGCCATGGTCCAACTCCGCTCCCGGCGCTTCGGCCGCGCCATGCCCTACGCCGAGGCCGGCGTCACCTATCTGCTGGTTCCCAATTCCACGGTGAAGCCGGCGCTCGCGGCGGCGGGGATCTCCGAGCTCCGGCGCCCGGACCACATCGCCCTGATCACCGGCGCCGGGCTCCAGATCGGCCTCAAGGGACCCTGGCTCGCCGACCTCAACCTCACCTACCGCCCGTTCTCCCAGTCGATCTTCCCCGCCACCCCCTCCGGACAGGTGTTGAAAGAGAAGAACCTCGACGTCCATCCTCTGGTGATCGCCGCCGGGCTGGCCTATCGCTTCTAGGGAGTCGATCCACTCCACTTGGAGAGGCCGCCCAGCTCCAGGCCGTCGTTGAACAGCGGCGTGGTCCGCGCGCAGTTGCCGGCGTAGTTGAAGCGGTCGCCGGCGGCCACCATCTGAAAATCGGTGACCTTCAGGGCGCTGAGGTCGAGCGGACCCAGCAGGCCGCTCCACCTCGCGGTGGTGAACCGGTCGCTCTGGGCGGTGAGGGCGATCGTGCCACCGTCCGCCAGCAGGATGCCGTACTTCTGCATCGCCCGCGCCACCACCCGCGCTCCCGCCGTGGGCAGGTTCTGCACGGGATAGTCCGCCCGCAGCCGCAGGCGGGCACCGTAGGGGGGAGCCGCCGCGGGGCCGCTGGTCGCGTTGGTCGAGTGCGTGGCCGGGTGGACGTATACCATCCGGCGCATGCGGCTGTTGGGAAGGATGAAGCGGAGGGCGTGATCGATGTGCCCGGCCGCCACCTCGTCGGCGTTGAACAGCAGCGGCGCGATGGGAAAACCGGCCGCGTCGCCGCTGCTGCAATCCTGGCCACGCCCCGTGGGCAGATAGGTGAGATCCATGTTCCACACGGCGAGGCAGCCGCCGTTGAGTTGGCCTCCGGTGCCCCCGAGGAGGTTCGCCCGCCACATCTCGTAGAGGCGGTGGGTGGGCCGGTGGACGACGAGCAGATGGCAGTCGCCGTCGCCGACGCACTGGTAGCCGGCCTCCCCTTCCAGGGCGCCGCCGGCCGGCAGCGGGACCTGGGCGAAGTCGCAGTCCGGATCGTAGAAGTCGGCCGTCGGGGTAAAGCTGCGGAACGGCGTGGAAGCGTCCGCTTCCAGCACCTCGATCGAGAAATCGATCTGCATCCGTCCCCCGCCCCACCCGCCCGCGCCGGCGAGCCAGTTGATCACCGTGGCCGACTCGGCATCCACCGGAGCGTTCGAGACGTCCTGGTACCAGGGAGCGTCGGCGGGAAAGTAAGGTCCGTGCCCGGCGGCCGGCGGAGCCTGGGCCGTTCCCATCCGAACGAGCAGGACGGCGCCGAAAAGCGCGCCCGACAGCGGAGCCTTCCATGCAGGGGTTGCCATAGGTTGATTCTAACGGAATCCTCCAGCACCCCTGGGAGTCTATTTACCGCTTTCGCTCTGCTCGGTGAGCTTCCCGGCGCTCCTGATCGAGGCTGGTCATGGCGTCGATCTTCTCCTGCTCGGTCCCCTCCATGTTGCGGACCGCCTCCGCCTTGCGGTCGAACTCCGCTTTCTTCTCTTCCATCTTGCGGGTCTTCTCGGCCTCGCCCGACGAGGCGGCTCCCGAGCCGGCGTGGGACGAGTTGCCGAGCCGGTCGCAGCCCCAGGCCATCGGGAGCAGCAGCGCGAGGAGGGACAGGACCAGCCACGATAGCGGACTGCGGACACGGCTCCCTTGCATGGAGACCTCCTGATTGGAACTGAATTCAAAATCTCTGGCCGCAGCTTAGCATGGACCCGGCGATCCTTTGACGATTCAATCGTCCACGCAGGCTTCGGCCACTTTCGCGGTGTCCGCGTACTGTTCGAAGCGGACGACCCGGCCATCGCGCAGCCAGTACACATGGGCGAACGCCGCGGTCATCGATTTTCCCGTCGTCCGGTGGGTCCCACGATAGGTGCCGAGCGCGACGATCGACTCTCCGGCGACCAGCCATCTTCCGACGTCGGCCTGCCAGGATTCCCAGTCCGCCGCCAGCCGGGCAAAGACCTGGTCCAGCACGGCCTCCGCACCGACGTACCTGCCGCCGCCCGGAAAGCCATCGTTCTGGATCCACTCGATCCGCGGATCGAAAATCGCCAGGATCCGGTCCCGGTCCTGGGTTGCGAAAGCTTTATAAAGGCCCTGAACGATATCCAGGTTGCTCATCTCATCCCCCCTCAGGCTCATCGAAGAAGGGTCTCTGAAGGCCTTCGAGGTAAAGAAAGTAACCGACGTCCCGCAACCGGCCCTGCTTGTCCTCGTAGAAGCGGCCGGTGGTGATCGGCATGGTTTTCTCCTTACCGCCGTCGTGCCCACAAAGCCGGATCCCGGCTGGTATGGAAGCAGGCAACGATCACGACCATCTCATCGATCAATCGATAAAAGAGACCGTAGGGGAACCGGTGGATCAGAGCCCTGCGAGTGTCGCGGCGTATCACCGGGTAGGCTCTCGGCATCTCCTGCACCGATTGCGCGGTCGCTTGAACCTCTCCGAGGAATTCCTCGCCGAGGCCCTTCCGCTCTCGCTCGTATCGAACGTATGCCCAATTGAGATCCGCGACCGCCGCGGGCCGATAGATGAGGCTCAACGGGAGCGAGCCCGAACCTGCGCAACAACTTCATCCCAGGAGAGGCCCGTCGGACCCTCGGCTTCCAGCTCGTCGAGCCGGCGGTCCAACTCCTGGCTTTGGGAGTCGGTCAGGGGAAAGGCTTCCGGATCCCGGCCCAGGCTTTCCCACAGTTGGTCCAGGAGGTCGAGCTGCTCGTCGCGGCTCAGCCGCTTGATGTCCAGCGCAACTTTGCCCATGGCGCCATTATCCCACAGGGTGGCCCGGTTCCCCAGGGGCACCCCGGGCGGCCCTCCATGCTAGCATCCGGCCGGTGAGAGCTCGGAGGCGTTCTTGAAGGTCGCGGTGCTCGGCGGCGGGCCGGCGGGGCTCTATTTCTCCCTGCTGATGAAGAAGGCCGACCCGGCGCACGAGGTGGTCGTCCTCGAGCGCAACGCCCCGGACGCCACGTTCGGGTGGGGCGTGGTCTTCTCCGACCAGACCCTCGGCAACTTCAAGGCCGCCGATCCGGAATCGTTCCAGGCGATCTCGGACAACTTCTCCCGCTGGGACGACATCGACATCCATTCCAAGGGCCGGACGATCACCTCCGGCGGCCATGGCTTCGCCGGCCTCGCCCGGATGAAGCTCCTGGAGATCCTCCAGCGGCGCGCCGCCGGCCTCGGCGCCGACCTCCGCTTCGGCTGCGAGGTGCGCGACGACTCCGACCTCCCTGCCCTGGGACTGGGGGACGTGGACCTGGTGGTGGCCGCCGACGGCGTCAACAGCGCCGTGCGCCGGCGGCACGCGGAGGAGATCCGGCCCGATCTCGTCTCCGGCAAGGCCAAGTTCGTCTGGCTCGGCACCACCCGCCTGTTCGATGCCTTCACCTTCGTCTTCATCGAGAACGAGCACGGCATCTTCCAGGCCCACGCCTACCGGTTCAGCGAGACCCACTCGGCGTTCATCGTGGAGTGCGACGAGGCATCATGGCGCAACGCCGGCTTCGACGGGATGGACATCGACGCCACGATCACCGCCTGCGAGGCGATGTTCGGGCCCTGGCTCGACGGGCACCGCCTCCTCGCCAACATCCCCCCCTCCCAGCGCGCGGCGCCGTGGCTCAACTTCACCCGCGTCCACTGCGCCCGCTGGTGGCGGGGGAACTTGGTGCTGATCGGCGACGCCGCCCACACGGCCCACTTCTCCATCGGCTCGGGCACCAAGCTCGCCATGGAGGACGCCATCGCCCTCGCCCGCATTCTCAACGGCCCCGAGGCCGCGGACCTCCCCCGCGCCCTCCAGGCCTACGAGGAGGAGCGGCGCACCGAGGCCCTGCGGCTGCAGAACGCGGCCCGCAACTCCATGGAGTGGTTCGAGAACGTCCGGCGCTACGCCCGGCTCGATCCGGAGCAGTTCGCCTACAGCCTGCTCACCCGCAGCCAGCGGGTCAGCCACGAGAACCTTCGCCTGCGCGACCGGCGCTATCTCGAAGGGGTGGAGCGCTGGTTCGCCAGCCGGGCCAGCCGCAAGGAATTGCCGAAAGCGCCGCCGCCGATGTTCACTCCGTTCACCCTGCGGGGGATGACGCTGGAGAACCGGGTCGTGGTCTCCCCCATGGACATGTACAGCGCCGAGGACGGCACGCCGAACGATTTCCATCTCGTCCACCTGGGCGCCCGGGCGCTGGGCGGGGCCGGGCTGATCGTCACCGAGATGACCTGCGTCTCGCCGGAGGCGCGGATCACCCTCGGCTGCACCGGCATGTACCGGCCGGAGCACGTGGAGGCTTGGCGGCGGATCACCCGGTTCGTCCACCAGCGGAGCCGCGCCCGGATCTGCCTCCAGCTCGGCCACTCCGGCGCCAAGGGCTCCACCCGCCTGATGTGGGAGGGGGAGAACGAGCCGCTCGACGCCGACGGCTGGCCGATCCTCGCCCCGTCTCCCCTCCCCTTCAAGCCGGGCATGCGGGTCCCCCGGGAGATGACCCGCGCCGACATGGACCGGATCCGCGAGGATTTCGTCCGCGCGGTCCGCATGGCGGTCGAGGCGAGGCTCGACATGCTGGAGCTCCACTGCGCCCACGGTTATCTCCTGTCAGGTTTCATCACGCCGATCTCGAACCGGCGGACGGACGAGTACGGCGGCAGCCTCGACAACCGCCTCCGCTTCCCGCTGGAGGTCTTCCGGGCGATGCGCGAGGTCTGGCCGCAGGACCGGCCGATGTCGGTGCGCATCTCGGCCACGGATTGGGTCGAAGGAGGGATCGAGGGGAGCCATGCCGTGGAGGTCGCCCAGGCGTTCCACCAGGCCGGCGCGGACATCCTCCACATTTCCGCCGGGCAGACCGCGGCGGAGGCGAAGCCGGTCTACGGCCGCATGTTCCAGACGCCGTTCTCGGACCGCGTCCGCAACGAGACGGGCATCCCCACGATCGCGGTGGGCAACATCACCGAGCCGGACCAGGTCAACTCGATCATCGCCGCCGGCCGCGCCGACCTCTGCGCCCTGGCGCGCCCCCACCTCGCCGATCCCAACTGGACCCTACGCGCCGCCGCGCAGCTCGGCTACACCGCTCAACCCTGGCCGGTGCAGTACCTCTCCGGCAAGCAGCAGCTCGAAAGGAACCTCGAGCGCCAGCGCCAGGCCCAGAGCCAGACGGAATTGTTGGGAACGAGCACGATTTAGGAGGACCTCCCTTGAACAACCGCATCCCCCTCCAGGACATCCAGCCCCGGCACTTCGGCTGGAACGTCGAAGGCCGCGTGGCGACCGTGACGATCGACCGGCCGGAGCGGAAGAACCCGCTGACGTTCGAGTCCTACCGGGAGCTGACCGACACCTTCCACCGCCTGCGGCAGGTGGAGGAGGTCAAGGCGGTGGTCTTGACCGGCGCCGGCGAGAACTTCTGCTCGGGAGGGGACGTCCACGAGATCATCGGCCCGCTGGTGAAGATGCGCGAGGAGGGGCGGATGGATCATCTCCTGGAATTCACCCGCCTCACCGGCGAGCTGGTGCGCGCGATGCGCCACTGTCCGCAGCCGGTCGTGGCGGCCGTCGACGGCATTTGCGCCGGGGCCGGCGCCATCCTTGCCATGGCGTCGGACCTGCGGCTGGGCACCCCGCGCAGCCGGGTGGCCTTCCTGTTCACCCGGGTCGGCCTCTCCGGAGCGGACATGGGGGCCTGCGCCATCCTGCCGCGGATCGTCGGCCAGGGGCGCGCCGCGGAGCTACTCTACACCGGGCGCTTTCTGGAGGCCGAGGAGGCGGAACGCTGGGGTTTCTACAACCGTCTCGTCCCCCCGGAGCGGCTGCAGGAGGAGGCCGCCGGCCTCGCCCGGTCGATCGCCCAGGGGCCGACCTTCGCCCACGCGGTGACCAAGCGCCAGCTCCACCACGAATGGAGCCTGGGAGTGGACGAGGCGATCGAGGCCGAGGCCCAGGCCCAGGCGATCTGCATGCAGACCGAGGACTTCGCCCGCGCCTACCGCGCCTTCGCCGCCAAGGAAAAGCCCGTCTTCGAGGGCAACTGATCGATCGATGCCGGACGCCACCTTCCTCTCCTGGCCCTTCTTCACGGACGCCCACCGGGCGCTGGCCCGGGATCTCGACGCCTGGTGCCACCGGGAGATCGCTCCCCTCGAAGGCCAGGAGGACGAGGACCTCGACGGCACCTGCCGCGAGATCGTCCGCCGGCTGGGCGCGGGGGGATGGCTGCGCCACGCGGTGGCGGAGTCCGCGGCAGGGCTGGACGTCCGCAATCTCTGTCTGATCCGCGAGACCCTCGGCCGCCATTCGGGAATCGCTGACTTCGCCTTCGCTCTTCAGGGGCTGGGCAGCGGCCCGCTTTCGCTCTTCGGCTCAGCCGGGCAGCGCCGGACCTGGCTGCCGCGGGTGGCGGCGGGCGCGGCCATCCCCGCCTTCGCCCTCTCCGAATCGGCAGCCGGCTCGGACGTGGCCGCCATGTCCACCACGGCGCGGCGGGACGGCAACGATTACGTGATCGACGGCGAGAAGACGTGGATCTCCAACGCCGGCCTCGCCCATTTCTACGTCGTCTTCTGCCGTCTTCCCGAGATGGGCGAAAAAGGTTTCGGAGCCTTCCTGGTCGATGCGGACAACCCCGGGTTGCGGGTCTCGGCGCGGATCGACGTCCTGGCGCCGCATCCGCTCGGAACGATCACGTTTCAGGCTTGCCGGGTGGCGGCGGAGGCCGCGATCGGCGAGCCGGGCAAGGGGCTCAAGGTGGCGCTGGCGACCCTCGACGTCTTCCGCTCGACGGTCGGCGCCGCGGCCCTGGGCTTCGCCCGCCGGGCGCTGGACGAGGCCCTGGAGTGGACCGTCCACCGCCGAGCCTTCGGGAAAAACCTTTCCGAGTTCCAGTTGACGCAAGGGCGGCTCGCCGACATGGCGCTCGACGTCGACGCCTCGGCCCTGCTGGTCTACCGGGCGGCCTGGACGCGGGACGCGGGGGCCGAGCGGGTGACGCGGGAGGCGGCGATGGCCAAGCTCTTCTCCACCGAGGCGGCGCAGCGGGTAATCGACGGGGCCGTGCAGCTCCTCGGCGGCCGGGGCGTGGTGGCCGGCTCACCCGTCGAGCGGCTCTACCGCGAGGTCCGCGCCTTGCGCATCTACGAGGGCACCAGCGAAATTCAGCGGCTCGTCATCGCCGGCCAGCTCCTCGCCGGCGCGGCGGGCCGGGAGGGATGACGGATGGATGTTGAGGAGCCCACCGCTCATATCGACACCTTCTGCTGCGACTCGCTCCCGCCGCCGGAGCTGATGCCGGACCTGCGCTTCGACGCCCTGCCGGAGCTCGCCTACCCGCCCCGGCTCAACTGCGCCGCGGAGCTGCTCGACCGCATCGTCGAAGGGGGCGGTGGCGAGCGCACCGTCTTCCACTTCAAAGGTGGACATTGGACCTACCGCCAGCTCCTGGAGAGGGCGAATCAGATCGCTCACGTTTTGATCGAGGATCTCGGCATGGTGCCCGGCAACCGCGTGCTGCTGCGCGCGCCCAACAACCCGATGCTGGCCGCCTGCTGGTTCGCCGTGCTCAAGGCCGGCGGCGTGGTGGTCTGCACCATGCCGCTGCTGCGGGTGCGCGAGCTGACCTACATCGTGGAGAAGGCGCAGATCCGCCTGGCGCTGAGCGACGCGCGGGTGGCCGGCGACTGCGAGGCGGCGATGCCGAACGTCGTGCACTTCCAGGGCGACCACCCCTACTCGCTGGCCACCAGGATGGCGGGAAAACCGGTCACCTTCGAGAATTGCGACACCGCGGCGGACGACACGGCGCTGATCGCCTTCACCTCCGGCACCACCGGCCAGGGCAAGGGGACGATGCACTTCCACCGCGACGTGATCGCCTCCTGCGACTGCTTCCCCCCCTACGTGCTGAAACCGGAGCCGGACGACATCTTCTGCGGCTCTCCCCCGCTCGCCTTCACCTTCGGCCTGGGGGGCATCCTCCTCTTCCCCCTGCGCATCGGCGCCTCGACCCTGCTGCTCGAGCAGGCCTCGCCGCCGCAGCTCCTGCAGGGGATCCAGGACCACCGCGCCACCATCGTCTTCACCGCCCCCACGGCCTACCGGGCGATGACCGATCTGGTGAAGAGCTTCGACATCTCCAGCCTCAGGAAATGCGTCTCGGCCGGCGAGACCCTGCCCAAGGCGACCTTCGAGAAATGGAAAGCGGCGACCGGCCTCTCGATCATCGACGGCATCGGCTCGACCGAGATGCTGCACATCTTCATCAGCTCGTCTGGCGACGACATCCGCCCCGGCTCCACGGGGAGGGTCGTGCCCGGCTACGAGGCCCGGGTGGTCGACGCGGAGGGCAACGAGGTGCCGCCGGGCACCCTCGGGCACCTCGCCGTGCGCGGGCCGACCGGCTGCCGCTATCTCGACAACCTGGAGCGGCAGCGGGGCTACGTCCAGCACGGCTGGAACCTCCCCGGCGATTCCTATGTGATGGACGCGGACGGCTACTTCTGGTACCAGGCGCGCACCGACGACATGATCATCTCCTCCGGGCACAACATCTCCGGCCCCGAGATCGAGTCCGTGCTGCTCGACCACCCCGCGGTGGCCGAGTGCGGCGTGGTGGGCGCGCCGGACGAGATCCGCGGGCGCATCGTCAAGGCCTACGTGGTGCTGCGCTCCGGCTTCCCGGCGGGTCCGGAGCGGGTCAAGGAGCTGCAGGACTTCGTCAAGGCGGAGATCGCCCCCTACAAGTACCCGCGGGCGATCGAGTTCGTGGACAGCCTGCCGCGGACCGCGACCGGCAAGCTCCAGCGGTTCCGCCTGCGCGAAATGGAAAAAGAGATGGAAGGAGAGAGGGAGTCATGAACGAGACTCTGCTGCCCGAGGGCTGGGCGAAGCCGTCCGGCTACGCCAACGGCATCGCCGCCACCGGCCGGCTGGTCTTCGTCGCCGGGCAGATCGGCTGGAATCCAATAACGGGCGAATTCGAGACCGACGACTTCGCGGCGCAGACCGCTCAGGCCCTGCGCAACGTCGCCGCCGTCCTCGCCGCGGCGGGCGCCGGACCCGAGCACGTGGTCCGCATGACCTGGTACGTCACCGACAAGGCGGCCTACCTCGCCTCGCGGCGCGAGATCGGCCGCGCCTGGCGCGAGGTGATGGGCCGGCACTACCCGGCGATGGCGGTGGTGGTGGTGAGCGCCCTGATCGAGGACCGGGCGAAGGTGGAGATCGAGGCGACCGCGGTCGTTCCCGAGATCCGGGCCGAGATCCGGCCCGAGATCCGGTAAACTCCTCCGATGCCGGCCACCGCCTCCACCCTTCAGATCATGCCCTGGGACCGCCGGGCTCCCGAGCGCGAGGGGATGCCCTCCGCCTGGTCGCTGCTGCCCGAGGACCTCGCCGCGGAGGGGTGCCCGGGGCGGCCCGAGCACGTGTTCTCGCGCCTCCAGCGCACCCGCACCTGGCAGCCGGACCGCCTGTTCCTCTCCCGGGAGATCCGCGCCTGGCTCGAGGCCCGGGCCGACCTCTCCCTGCCGGCGATCCTCGAGCGCCATCCGTCCGCCGACGGCTCTACCAAGCTGGTGCTCGGGCTCGCCGACGGCCACCGGATCGAGGCGGTCCACATGCCCCGCCCGCAGGGGGACCGGCGGGTCACCTTCTGCGTCTCCAGCCAGGTGGGCTGCGCCCTCGGCTGCACCTTCTGCGCCACCGGCGCCATGGGGATCGTGCGCAACCTCACCGCCGGGGAGATCGTCGGCCAGGTGCTGACGCTCATGCACCAGCTCGGGCCGCGGCTGGGCGAGGACGTCAAGCTGGTCTTCATGGGGATGGGCGAGCCGCTCCACAACCTCGCCCACGTCCACCGCGCCATCACCGTGCTCTGCCGCCAGGAAGGGACCGCGCTCTCGCCGTCGCGGATCACGGTGAGCACGGCCGGGCTGGTCTCCGGCATCGAGCGGCTGGCGCGCATGACGCCCCGGCCGCTGCTCGCCGTCTCGCTCAACGCCACCACCGACGCCGCCCGCTCCGCCACCATGCCGGTCAACCGGGCCTGGAACCTCGCCCGGCTGCGCCAGGCGATCGACGTCTGGGAGCCCCGGCGCAACGAGCGCCTGCTCTTCGAGTACGTGCTCCTCGCCGGGGTCAACGACAGCCTGGAGGACGCCGACCGGCTCGCCGGCTGGCTGGGGGAGCTGCGCCACCGCCACACCGTCAACCTGATCCCGATGAACGAGCACGCGAGCTCCGCCTTCCGCGAGCCCGTCGAGCCGCGGGTGCATGCCTTCGCCTCGCGGCTCCATCAGCTCGGCTGCTTCGTCACCGTGCGCCGCAGCCGCGGCCGCGACGTGCAGGGGGCCTGCGGCCAGCTGGCGCGGCGGCCGGACGCGGAGACGGCGGCGGAGGTCGCCGGGGCCCTGGCGACCTGAGCCGGCGGCCTACCCCTTGTGCCGGTAGGAGTAGGTCCAGGCGTGCAGGATCTTGCCGTCCTCGACGTGATAGACCACCAGCGTGGACTGCTTGAGCTCGCCGCTCCGGCCCTTCCACTGGGCCTGCTCCACCACGCTGACGAGCGGCCCCTCGATCATCGACTGCTCGATCGTCTTGCGCAGGCCCGAGTAGGAGCCCAGGGTCTTCGACAGCAGCTCGCGGACGGCGTTGTGGCCGGCGGCGTTGCCGATGATCTGATCGCCGTTGACGGTCAGCCACTGGATGTCCGGATGGATCTGGGTGAGCATGGCGTCCACGTCGTGACGGTTGAGCGCCTCGTAGAGCTTCTGGACCACCGCCAGCGGGCTGGCCTCCGCGGCGGCGGCGGCCGGGGCGGCGGTGGCCGCGGGGGCCGGAGACGGCGCCGGCTTCTTCGCCGCCAGGGCGCTCCCCAGGGAAAAGGTCAGCAGAAGGGCGAGGGAGAGGGCGAAGCGGGTGCGCATGCGTTTGACTCCTTGGGAGACTCGACGAAACGGATGAGGGCCTGTCTTTATACCCCTCACCAACCCCTGTCAAGGCCGCCGGATTCCCGGCAGGCCTTACGGGGCTCCTGATAAGATTCCGCCAATGAACGTCCCCGGAGGATCCCTCGGAGGCTTGATCCTCCTCACCTGCCATCTGCTCGGCTTCCTGTGCTCCATCCACGCGCTGATGTCGGTGCGCACTCCGCAGGGCACGATCGCCTGGGTGGTCTGCCTGATCTCGTTTCCCTACCTCATGGTGCCCGCCTACCTCGTCCTGGGGCGGACCAAGTTCCGCGGCTACGTCGTCGCCCGGCAGGTCCTGGAGGCGAGCTCGGCCGGCAGCACCACCCTGGCGGCGCAGCCCTTCGTCGTGCGGCAGCCGGAAGAGCTGGGCAGCATGCGCGCCGCCATCGCCCTGGCCACCACCCCGTTCCTGAAAGGCAACGGCGTCGAGCTGCTGGTCGACGGCCGGGAGACCTTCGACAGCATTTTCGCCGGCATCGAGCAGGCCCAGCGGTACGCGCTCGTGCAGTTCTTCATCGTCCACGACGACGGGCTCGGCCGCGAGCTGAAGGCGCTCCTGCTCCGCCGGGCGGCCGAAGGGATCCGGGTCTACTTCCTGTACGACGAATGGGGCAGCCACGATCTGCCGCGGTCCTACGTCCGCCAGCTCCGCAACGGCGGCGTCGCGGTCCGCCCGTTCCACTCTACCCGCGGCTGGGGAAACCGCTTCCAGCTCAACTTCCGCAACCACCGGAAGGTCGTCGTGGTGGACGGCCACACGGGCTGGATCGGCGGCCACAACGTGGGCGACGAGTACCTGGGCCTGAGCCGCCGCGGCCCCTGGCGGGACACCCACGTCAAGATCACCGGTCCCGCCGTCCTCGGGATGCAGAAGTCGTTCTTCGACGACTGGCGCTGGGCGACCGGCGAGAAGCTGGAGCTCGACTGGCTCGCCCATCCCTCCCTCGCCGGGGACGTGCCGACGCTGATCCTGGCCTCCGGGCCGGCCGATCCGCAGGAGACCGCGAGCCTGATGTTCCAGGACGTGATCCACTGCGCGCGCCGGCGGCTGTGGATCACCAGCCCCTACTTCGTCCCCGATCCGGCGGTGATCGGCGCCCTCCACCTGGCGGCGCTGCGCGGGGTCGAGGTGCGCATCCTGATCCCCCACCATCCGGACCATCTGCTGGTCTATCTCTCCGCCTTCGCCTTCGTCGGCGGGATGATCGACTCCGGCATCCAGATCTACCGCTACCAGGAGGGCTTCCTGCACCAGAAAGTCTTCCTGATCGACGACGCGATCTCCGGCGTCGGCACCGCCAACCTCGACAACCGCTCCTTCCGCCTCAACTTCGAGATCACGGCGATTTTCGACGACGCCGGCGTCGCGACGCGGGTGGAGCGCATGCTGGCGGCGGACTTCGCGCGGGCGCACCGGATGACCCCCGAGGAGCTGCGGCGAAAACCTTTCTGGTTCAAGGCCGCCGCCCGCGCCGCCTCGCTCGCCGCGCCGATCCAGTAATTCAATCAGCTGGCGTCAGTCGCAGCCCGGCCTCCCCAGTTCGTCGCCGATCTTGTCGAACAGCGCCGCGATCGTGGTCTCCGCGGGGAGCCCCTTGAGGATGCTCTTCATGGCGTGCGAGCCCAGCTCGCGGTAGCTCTCGAACTGCGATTCGGTGTAGAGCTGGTTGGCCGTGGATTCGTGGGGGAAGAGCGGGTGGAGACGGGCGTAGTGGAAGACGTCGGCCGGCTCCGTGCCGTTCAGCGAGGCCTTGATGTAGAGCAGCCAGCCGTCCATCTCGTTCCCGGCTCGCTTCTTCTCCTCTTCCGTCATGCCGGGAGGGAAGCTGTCGACGCAGGAGTAGCAGATCCGCGCGATGGCGCAGTAGGGCTGGGTGATCTCCTTCTCCTGATCGTCCGTCCCCTTCTGCTTCTCCGACCGCACGTCGTAGATCTCGGGCTGGGCCGGACGCGGCCGCATCAGGATGCGCTCGAAGCGGACCGGCACTCCCAGGTCGACGCGGATCTTGGAGAGGGCGTTGCCCAGGTCCTCGAAGGTGAATTCGGGATCCTGGCCGCCGTCCGAGACCACGATGAAGTGGCAGCGGCGCAGGATCATCTCGTAGAGGCCGAGGTTCTCGAAGTGCCCGCCGTCCGACAGGTAGACGTAGGGGTGCTCGCTGTCGGTGAGCCCGAAGGCCTCGGCGAACAGCGCGCTGGGGGCGAAGCGCGGGCCCGGGGTGGCATAGGTCTTGTCGCCGGCCTTGCCGGGGTTGCCCAGCCACCAGCCGAGACGGACGTTGAACAGGGCGAGCAGGAAGGTGACCACCGGCGAGGAGTGATAGCCCATGTTGGGGCTGGCGGCGGCGCCGGAGATCGCCATCGAGGTGCCCAGCGAGATCGCGTACTTCTTGTCCCGGTGGAGCCCATACTCCGCGACGTCGCGGTAGCCCAGCCGGAAGCTCCCGGCGTGGAGGGCGGTCGAGGTGAAGGTCTCGGCCTTGCGGTCCTGCCAGGCGAGGTCCTTGCCGGCCACCAGGTTGAGCGCCATGTTCACCACGTGGAAGGGGCGGTTGCCGCGCATCTCCCGCATCTGGAAGTTGTCGTCCTCGTCGAAGCCGGTGAACGGGTGCGGCCGCCTTTTCGCGCCGCGCGAGGCGCCCATGTAGGCGCGGATCAGGCGGTCGCGGTAGGCGGCGTGGAGGGAGAACCGGTTGATGTCGACGAACCAGCCCATCAGCCCGCCGACCCCCACCAGGGCCAGGAACACCAGGGTGAGCGAGTACCAGGGGGAGCCGTAGACGACGTCCATCAGCATCGAGAACCCGGCCCGGTCCCCACTGCTGCGTCGGCCAGACCACCTCCGGCTGGAGCGTGTGCGCCGCCCACCGCACGAGCAGGGTGGTGGCGAGCGACAGGACCATCAGGATGAACAGGGCGAAGACCGGCGCCGCCAGGGACAAGAGATGGTCCAGGAGGGAGGAGGTCTTCTCTCCCTGCGCCTTCGGCGCCGGGCTGGGACTGACCCGGGTCTTCGCGCTGCGGCCGAGCAACAGGGTGATGAGACCGGAGATGCCGCCGAGGGAGGCGACCCAGGCGGCGCCGCGCGCCAGCAGGTCCGGGCCGAAGATCACGATGCCGGAGAAGGCGCAGCGGACGGCCACGGCGATCAGCACCCAGCCGCCGGCGCGGGCCAGCCACTCGCGGTCGGCGTCGTTGGTGTAGTAGCTCGACAGGCCCACGAACAGCGTCGCGGCGAGCAGGAAGAGGAGGAGCAGCAGGGGGCTGGCGAAGCAGACGTAAAGCTCGGAGGCGAGCACCGTGTTGAGGTGGGGCCGGGCGAGCGTCGCCACCACCGTCGGGAAGATGTGGGAGGCGGCGAGCCACGCCGCGCCGCCCCCCAGGGCTCCGGTGAGCGTGACGATCACCAGCTCGCCGGGCACGTAGTTCCTCACCCAGATCCGGGCAAGCAGGAAGCCGCCGAGGTGCACCAGCACGCCGAACAGGACGAAGGCCAGGGCGGGATGGATCACCCAGCCCATCACGTGCAGCCGCAGCGCGGAGAGCGGCTCGGCCGTGCTCCGCAACCACCCCCAGTCGAGGGTGATCAGGACGGACATCAGGTAGAGCGGCAGCAGGCAGAGGAGGAGAAACCATTTCTGCCCGCGCAGGCGCCACGGGATGGCCCGGTGCTCCTCGACGCCGGACCGGTTGGCGCTGATGTAGGCGATGGCGATCGAGCCGAGGAGGACCGACACCCAGAAGGCCGCCGGCAGGATCCACCCCTCGTGAACCTGGAACCAGGGCCGGGTCCCCAGCCGCAGGAGGATGACGCTCGCCCGCGGGACCATCAGCCCCGCGGCCATCAGCGGCAGCAGGACGAGCCAGTTGAGGAACAGGTTGCGCAGGAAGATCGCCACCAGCGTCCAGGTGTCGGCGGAGAGCAGCCCCACCTTGGGGCTCATGTAGCGGCTGAAGCGCCGCAGGTACTGCACCGGCTCCGGCTCGGGATCGATCGGCGAGGTCGGCTGGCGGCGGAGCTGGTCCTCGACGAGCTGGACGGGGCTGCGCTTCTCCTCCTCCGGCTTCTTTTCCTCCGGCAGGGGCTGCCGGCGCACCCGCTCGATCCAGCCGGACAGCCAGCTCCCCAGATAGCCGCCGCCCGAGACGGTGGACAGGAAATCGAACTGCTTGAGCAGGCCGTTGCGGGCGAGCCCCTGGACGATGCCGAGGCCGAAGGTGGCGCTGCGGATGCCGCCGCCCGAGAAGCAGAGCGCGGAGCGGCGGACGCCGTTGCCGTGGAGCCAGGAGTAGAAGTCCTTGACCATGGCGGCGTCGAGCTGCCGGCCGGATTCCTCGGAGCCCGGTTCGCACGTTGCGGCGAGCGCCGCCGCGTACCGATTCCGCCGCGCCTCGAAGTCCGCTCTGGGGACCGGCGGCTGGAGCGCCTGGCTTTCGTACTCCTCCACCAGGACGTCGTACAGCGAGAGGACCGGGCTCGGCATGAACTACCCTCCTGGCGATCGGAATCAAGCTTTCACCGAAACTAAAATCATCATAGCCGGGCCGGAGGAGCGAACGCAATTGTAACAATCCCGGCAGCCGTACCGCCTGATCCTCCTGACGATCCGTCCAGCGGTGCCGCGGGATCTTCCCTCCCCCGCCCCGCCGTGATAGGATTTGATGAATCAATCCGAAAGGCTGCGATACCGATGACGAGAAAAGGTTTCCGCACTCTGTCCCTGCTCGGCCTGGCCGTTCTCCTGGGCTGCCCGCCGCACGACGCGCCACAGCCCGGCCACGTGCTCGACGAGGCCCGGCGCGCCAACCGCCAGGTGGCATCGTTCCCAGCGGCGGACGAGGACTACTTCCACGACATGGACGGCGGCGGCAACCTGACGCCGGACGCGATCCAGGGGCGCAATACCTGGATCGTCTGGACCGGCGGGAACGACCGCTTCTGGGACAGGATCTCGGTCAACAGCGTCGGCACCCTGGACTTCCTGAAGACCCTCTCGTCCTATCCGAGCCTGAAGTTCAGCCGCGACAACCGCTGGCGCTACCTCGGCCTGGTCAACGAGCCCTGCTTCGACAAGGCGACCGGCCCCGATCCGGACCGCTATGGCCTCTGGCTCGACCGGCGCCGCGCCGGCTGCGCGCCCGATCCGTTCGAGAATGAAAAGAAATATCCGGGCGTGGCGCTCGGCGCGCGGGGCAAGAACCTGCCGGCGGGCTCCTACTACGGCTGGGCCACCGGCATCGTCGGCCTGCGCCTGTTCCCCAATCCGGCGTTCGACGCGGCGGCGGCGAAGAGGTGGGACCCGAAGCGCTTCTACGACGATCCCACCTATTACAACTCGAAGGACCTGGTGAAGCCCTACCGGGTCGGCATGTCCTGCGGCTTCTGCCACGTGGGGCCGAGCCCGGTCCACCCGCCCGCCGATCCGGAGAACCCGCAGTGGGCGGATTTGAGCTCCAACGTCGGCGCGCAGTACTTCTGGATCGACCGCATCTTCAGTTGGCAGGCCGATCCCTCCAGCTTCCCCTACCAGCTCTTCCACACCTCGCGGCCGGGAGCGCTCGACACCTCGCTGGTCTCCACCGACAACATCAACAATCCGCGCACGATGAACGCCGTCTACGGTCTCCTCCCGCGGCTGCAGCAGGCCAGACGCTGGGGCCGGGAGACGCTGGCCGGCGGCAGCCTGAACAACGCCCAGTTCAACGACTACGTCAAGTCCGGTCCGCTCACCGAACTCTACCGGGCGCCGGACACCTCGTTCGCGCCGCGCATCCTCAAAGACGGCTCGGACTCGGTGGGCGCGCTGGGCGCGCTCAACCGCGTCTTCATCAACATCGGCCTGTTCAGCGAAGAGTGGATGCTGCACTTCAACCCGCTGGTGGGCGGCAAGAAGATCAGCCCGATCCAGATCGCCGACGCGCGCAAGAACTCGACCTACTGGCAGGCGACGGAGGCGCAGACGCCCCATCTCGCCGCCTTCTTCCTCGCCACCACTGCGCCGCACCTGCTGAAAGATGCGCCCGGGGGCCAGGCCTACCTGACCCACGACATGGCCCAGCTCACCCACGGCAAGGAGGTCTTCGCCGAGCGCTGCGCGCGCTGTCACTCGAGCAAGGGCCCCACGCCGGCGCCGGGGGTCGATCCCGGAGGCTGCTCGGGGCCCGGGTACCTCGACTGCTGGAACAAGTACTGGGCCTGGACGAAGACCGACGAGTTCAAGCAGAAGATGCGGCAGATCGTGCTCGCCGATGACTTCCTGGACAACAACTTCCTGTCGACCGAGCTGCGAATCCCGGTAACGCTGCTGGGGACCAACGCCTGCAGCCCGCTGGCGACCAACTCCATCCGCGACAACATCTGGGACAACTTCTCGTCCGAGACCTACAAGACCCTGCCCTCGGTCGGCACGATCACCGTCCACAATCCGTTCACCGGCGAGCCGCGGCCCTACAAGATGCCCGCCGGCGGCCGCGGCTACACCCGCCCGGCCTCGCTGATCAGCCTCTGGTCCACGGCGCCCTACCTGCTGAACAACACCGTCGGGAAGTTCAACTGGGAGCCCTCGGTCGCGGCTCGCATGGACTCCTTCCAGAATTCGATCGAGCAGATGCTCTGGCCGGAGAGGCGCGACAAGGACCCGGTGCTCGGCGACAAGGTGCCCGGCCTGATCGACCGCACCACCGCCACCAGCTATCTGCGGGTGCCGGCCGGCTACGTGCCCGACTTCCTGAAGAAGCTGCGCGGCGTCGGCCAGGCGCTGTCGGTGGTGGGTAAGGACGGCATCGAGATCGGACCCATCCCCAAGGGGACGCCGGTGAACCTGCTGGCCAACCTCGACCTGCTGGGCGAGAGCCGGGACCTCGGCGAGAAGGCCCGCCACGACGCCCGGGTGCTCGACCTGCTGGTCAAGATCAAGCACGACCTGCTGGCCCTGCCCAAGGGGGCGACCGACGAGGACGCGCGCCGGGTCTTCGCCAACCTGGCGGAGCCGCTGCTGGCGCTCAGCAAGTGCCCCGACTTCGTGGTCAACCGCGGCCATTATTTCGGCACCGCGCTCGCCAGGGACGAGCCGGCTCTGAGCGACGCGGACAAGCGGGCCTTGATCGAGTTCCTGAAGACGATGTGATCTTGTGGAAAGGCGGACACCATGAGTCGAGAACAGCCGGACTGTGATTTCCTCATCGTCGGCTCCGGCGCCGGCGGCGGCCCCCTGGCCGCCAACCTCGCCAAGGCCGGCTTCAAGGTCCTGCTGCTGGAGGCGGGAGAGGACGCCAAGCCGGACAACTACAACTGCCAGGTCCCCTGCTTCCACGCCATCGCCTCCGAGGACGAATCGCTGAAGTGGGACTTCTTCGTGCGCCACTACGCAGGTGACGCGCAGCAGCGCCGGGACCCCAAGCTCACCGCTGCCGAGGACGGGGTCCTCTACCCGCGCGCCGGCACCCTCGGCGGCTGCACCGTCCACAACGCCATGATCACCGTCTACCCGCACAACAGCGACTGGGACCACATCGCCGAGCTGACCGGCGACGACTCCTGGCGCAGCGACAAGATGCGGGATTATTTCGAGCGGCTCGAAAAGTGCGAGTACCAGCCGGTGGAAAAGCTCGGCGACAAGCTCCACCTCAACCCGGCGCGCCACGGCTTCGACGGCTGGCTGACCACCAACGTGGCCGATCCGCGCATCGTATTTCCCGACAAGGAGCTCAAGAACCTGGTCTGGGAGTCGGTCGAGGCCGCCATCAAGCAGCTCGAGCTGCCCATCGAGGACAAGATCGAGGACGCGCTGTCGGTGCTCGATCCCAACGACTGGCACGTGGTGAAGCGCAGCGGCCAGGGGATCCGGCAGACCCCGCTCGCCACCCACGGCGGCCGCCGCATCGGCCCCCGCGAGTACCTCAAGCAGGTGCAGAAGGATCACCCGGACAAGCTGATCCTTCAGACGGGTGCCCTCGCCACGCGCGTATTGTTCGGGGAAGGAAACCGGGCGATCGGCGTCGAGTACCTCGCCGGCCACAACCTCTACCGCGCCGGCTGCGGCTCCGAGAAGAGCGCCGCCGGCGAGACCCGGCAGGCTTTCGCCGCGCGCGAGGTCATCCTCGCCGGCGGCGCCTTCAACTCGCCGCAGCTCCTGATGCTCTCGGGCATCGGGCCGCGGGACCAGCTGGAGAAGTTCGGCATCCCGGTGCGGGTGGACCTCCCCGGCGTCGGCCAGAACCTCCAGGACCGCTACGAGGTCGGCGTGGTCAACCGGGTGAAGGAGGAGTTCGCGCTGCTCAAGGACGCCACCTTCGACGCGCCGGCCGCCGGCGCCCAGCCGGACCCGGTCTTCGCCCAGTGGCTCCAGGGCAAGGGGGTCTACACCACCAACGGCGCGGTGATCAGCGTGATCACCAGGTCGGCGAAGGAGCGGCCCGAGCCGGACCTCTTCATCTTCGGCCTGGCGGGTCTCTTCCGCGGCTACTTCCCCGGCTATTCGAAGCTCTTCCGCGAGAACAAGAACTATTTCACCTGGGCGATCCTCAAGGCCCACACCAACAACACCGCCGGCACGGTGACGCTGCGCTCGAACGATCCGCTGGACGTGCCGCAGATCGACTTCCACTATTTCGACGAGGGCAACGACGCCGCCGGCGACGACCTCGAATCGGTGGTCAACGGCATCCAGTTCGCGCGCGTGATGACCCGGGAGGCGCGCGGCCTGATCGAAGAGGAGGAGCTGCCGGGAGCGGGGTTGCAGACGCGCGACCAGCTCCGTCAGTTCGTCAAGGACAACGCCTGGGGGCACCACGCCTCGTGCACCAACAAGATGGGGCCGCAAGGGGACCGGATGGCGGTGGTGGACAGCTCCTTCCGGGTCTACGGCACCACCGGCCTGCGCGTGGTGGACGCCTCGGTCTTCCCGCGCATCCCGGGGTTCTTCATCGTCACCCCGATCTACATGATAAGCGAGAAGGCGAGCGACGTGATCCTCGCCGACGCCCGCAAGTAGTCCGCAAATAGACCGTGCTTCAGCGCACCTGCCGGACCTCCCTGGGCGCGGGCCTCAGGGCGAAGGAGCAACGCTGCCGGACGTCGAGGAGGCCGCGGAGGCCGGCGGGGCTCCCGGAGCCGGCGGCGGCGCCACTTGGTGCGTCAGCGCCAGCGTGGTCGGGAGATCCTCCAGGTCCGTCCAGCCGCCGCCGGTCTCGGTGCAGGTGCCGGTGCCGCAGACCTGGAACCGGGTGACCGGATGGAGCTCCCAGACGCCCGCCCGCCAGCATGAGGAGGAGGCGCCGGGGAACGCGCAGTCGTCGTGGGGATCGTAATGCTCGTTGTCCACCAGGAGCTGCCCGACCACCCGCACCTGGCGGCCGACCACCGGGGCCAGCGCGTCGAGGCTCCACGCCGGCTTGAACTGCGCCCGCCAGTGCGGGGTCATCTCGACGATCATGCTCGATTGATTGACCTGGGTGTGCTCGCCGGGGGTGAGCCTGGTCCGCGCCGCCAGCTTGCCCGCCAGGGCGGGATCGAAACCGATGCCGATGTGATAATCGATGTCCGCCGGCTCCGTGAGCTGGCAGTTGGAGCTCTCCTTGCCACCCTTCTTCGCGTAGTACAGGTAACCGATCAGGCTGACCACGTGGCCGTCGCCGAGCGCGGACAGCTCGTCCATCACCTGCTCGTGGTTGTTCTTGACCAGCCCCTGCGGCAGACTCTGCTCCAGCCGGCCGTAATCGTCCCGGTTGAGGGCGACCTGGGGCGCCAGGTCCGGGGAGATGAGCTGGTTCTTCAGCAGATTGACGAAGGCGTCGTACCCCGCGGCCTGCGAGCAGCCGTTGGGGTATTCGCTGTGGCATTCCTGATAGGTGGGGATCTCCTCCGCGCAGACCGCGGGCGTGTCCGGGCCGTGCTCGGCCGTTTCCGTCCCCGGGTTCGTCCCGGTCCCGGTTCCGGTTCCAGTTCCAATCAAGGCGGTCTGCGCCAGCATCGCGATCACCAGCGGAGCGAAGGGCATGAGCCGGCGGCTGACGGGGGCCGGCGGGGCGGCCGGCGCCGGTTCCGGAGCCGGCGTGTTCGGATCGTTGTCCACCACAATCTCTGGCATGGTTCACCCCCTCCGGCTCACTTGGGGTTGTCGTCCAGGTTCGGGGTCTGCACGGTGGTCGTGGTCCCCGCCCCGCCCGTCGCCGGGGCCGCGGTCCGCACGGTCGCCGTCTGCCCCGCCGCCGGGGTCTGCACCGTGGTCGTGGCCGGCGTCGCCGGCGGGGTCGTCACCGTCGTCGTGGTCTGCCCGGACCCCTTCTTGGTCATGCTCGGGGTGCTCGACTGGATCCCCTTGCTCACCGCGTAGGTGCTGGCGCTGATGCCCAGCAGCAGCAGGATCTCCCTCGGGATGACCGGGAACTTCATCGGCGTGCAGGGCCCGGACGTCGTGAGCGCCGCGAGCGGGCCGGGCTTGCCGAACGGCATGGTCCTCGCCACGGCCCCGGTCCTGGACGCCCCGGACGCGCCGCACGTCCCGGACGATACGATCATCATGAAGATGCTGAAGGCGATCAGGAAGGTGAAGATCAGCAGCTGGAAGCGCGACATGCTCGCGCCGCCCCCCGATTCGCTCAGCAGCAGCGTGAGATCGATCTTCCCCGTGGCGATGGCGATGAGCACCATCAACCCGATGAAGAAGAGCAGGATCAGGATCGAGTATCCGATGATGATCGTCAGCCGGTAGAGCGGGTCGCCCGACACCGAGAAATAGACGATGACGACGGCCGCGAGAGCCAGGATCAGGCAGATCGCGGGGAGCCGGTCCGACCAGGATTGCCTCGTATTTGCATCCACGGGGATTCCCTCCTCACTCGAGATTCTTCAACAGTGGCTGGATGAAGGTGGTGAAAGCCTTGCCGCCGAGATAGACCGCCTGGCTCCCGCCGAGCATGGCGATCACTCCCTGCGGGAGCGTCGGGAGCGAATCCTGCCGGGGATTGGCCAGGACCGCGTGCAGATATTGAGCGGCGACGACGACGGTGAAGAGGAGGAGCTGCAGGCGGGCGGGAGAGAACGACCGGCCGCCGTCGGGGTCCTTGGTGGACAGCAGGCCGTCGAGAGAGAGCCGGCCGATCGCGATCTGCAAGAGGACGGCGGCCGCGAAACCGGCCATCAGGAGACTGCCCCCGTAAAACGCCAGCCTGGCGAGAAGGGCCATATCAGGGTCACCCCGCAGAGCGGTCCGCTGGAGGAGCGGACTATACTGTTCTTTAGTAGATTTTATAGAAGCCGCCGTCACTCTGTCAAGGCGGGCTGTCAAGGCGAACTGTCAAGGTGGGCTGTCAAGGGGAGGGAGACGGCCGGCGGAGGGTCTTGCGATCCTTCGCCGGCCCCGGGAACCTTCGGGTCAGCCGGCGGACGTCGTCGGGCAGCCGGCGGTGCAGTCGGCGCTGAAGGTGTCCTGGAAATCCCGGCACGCGCAGGAGGTGCGGCATTGAGCGGGGTTGTGGGTGAACCCGGTGCCTCCCACGACTTCCTTCAATCCCGACGCGTCCAGGTTCCGGACCGTCTCACGGTGAAGGGCCAGCCTCTTGTTCTTCTTCATCATCGAGGTTCTCCTTAGGTGACGCGGTGTGTCTCGCCCCATGATGGGGGCACAGCACAATTGATTGTCCCTCGCTTGGTTCGAGAGCGTTAGCATAATCTTGATGCTTGACAGCTCAGGCCAGATTTCCAAGGTGGCACTTCAACGGCCCTGTCTGGATGCCAAATGGGGGGGCAACAACGATCTGGCGGACCTGTACAACTCCGGGTTCTTCCCGTAGGACGCGCCGTGGCCGGGACGGAGGGGTCCCTCCCTGTCTGGGACCTCTTCTCTGGAAGTCAGCCTCTCCCCTCCAGATTGTTCCGGCAAACCCATGCGTTATGATGAGGGCCGAGGAGGACCACCGATGCATTCAGAGTTGACGGCTAGGGAGCGCCGGATTGAGATCCTGCGGGAGCTGAAGAAGAGGATGGAGACCGAGCCCCCCTCCCAGCTCTCCCGCCCTCCCGAAGATCTTGTCCGCGAGGACCGGGAGCGTTGACCGCCCGCGCCGTACCAACACAGTGGAAATCGAAGCCTACTGTCCGCTGATCGAGGCTTAAAGCGCCTCTGGACCCCAACCCACGAGGTGCCCGATGAAGCGTGCCGCCTGGATTCTCGCCGGTCTCTCCCTCGTCCTTCTCCCGCTCCCTGAGCTCGCCGCCGCCGAGCCGGCGCCGGCCCAGCCGCCCCGGATCGTCGCCGTCCGTGCCGGACGGCTGATCGACGGCCGGGGCGGGGCTCCGGTGCGCGACGCGGTGATCCTCATCCAGGGGGACCGCATCACCGCGGTCGGCCCGGGGCTGGCGATCCCGGCGGGCGCCGAGGTCGTGGATCTCTCGAAGAAGACGGTGCTTCCGGGCCTGATCGACTGCCACACCCACATCACCAATCAGTCCGGGAACTATTACGAAGACCTCTTCCGGCGCAGCCCCATCGACGCCGCGGTGGTCGCCCACGTCTACGCCCGCCGCACCCTCGAGGCAGGCTTCACGACCGTACGCGACGTGGGATCGAGCGAGTTCATCGACGTGGCGCTCCGCAACGCCATCGACCGCGGCGACGTGATCGGCCCGCGCATGCAGGTGGCCACGATGGCGGTGGGCTCCACCGGCGGGCACAACGACCTCTCGGGCTTCTCCCCCTATCTGCGCTTCGACCACTTCTCCGGCGTCGCCGACGGCCCGGCCGAGATCCGCAAGCTGGTGCGCTTCGAGGTCAAGAACGGCGCCGACCTGATCAAGGTGATGGCGACCGCCGGGGTGCTCTCCGAGGAGGCCTCGGTGGGGGCGCCCCAGTACTCCCAGGAGGAGATGGACGCCGTGGTCTCTGAAGCCACGATGTGGGGCAAGAGGGTGGCGGCCCACGCCCATGGCGCGGAGGGGATCAAGCGCGCCGCGCGGGCCGGGGTCACCTCGATCGAGCACGGCGGCATGATCGACGAGGAGGGGGTGCGGCTGCTGAAGCAGAAGGGCATCTACCTCGTGCCCGACATCTATACGGACGAGTACATCCTCGCCGAGGCCGATCACCTGGGGCTGCCGCCGAAGATGATCGAGAAGGAGAAGGAGCTGCGCGTCCACCAGCTCGCCAACTGGAAGCGCGCCATCGCGGCCGGGGTCAAGCTCGCCTTCGGCACCGACGCCGGGGTCTACCCCCACGGCCAGAACGCCCGCCAGTTCCACTCCCTCCTGGAGCTGGGCCTCACCCCCGCCCAGGTGATCCGGATGGCGACCACCAGCGCCGCCGACCTCCTCGGCTGGAGCGACCGCGTCGGCAGCCTCACCCCCGGCCGCTACGCCGACCTCATCGCCGTCGACGGCGATCCGCTGACCGACGTCACCGAGCTGGAGCGGGTGCGCTTCGTGATGAAGGGGGGCGCGGTCATCAAGCAGTGACCGGCGCGCGCGTTGCGTGAACGTTGGCGCACGTCCCGCCAGCCTTCACGCCGAGCCCGCGAAGCTTCACGCGGTCGGCGCGAAGCTTCACATCCTCTGCGCGAAGCTTCACACACTCCGCGCCAACCTTCGCGCGGTCGGCGCCAAGCTTCACATCCTCTGCGCGAAGCTTCACGCACTCCGCGCCAACCTTCACGCGGTCGGCGCCAAGCTTCACATCTTCTGCGCGAAGCTTCGCGCACTCCGCGCCAACGTTCCCGCGCTCTGCTCAGGACCTGATGGCCCCGCCGGGGACCGGTTCCATGAGACACTTCCAGCAGTTGCTCCGTAAGCATTCCAGGAGGGACACCACGCCATGAGCCAGCTCGGCTGGGATCACCTGACCCGTGAAGACAAGGAGTCGATCCTGCGAGGGATCGAGGACGGCGTCGCCTATGGCGGCCCGTATCACGTCGAATTTCACCCCCAGGACCGCTGCAACGTCGACTGCTTCTTCTGCTCCACCGCCTCGCTGCGCGGCAAGGACGAGATCCCCATGCCCCGCTTCGAGGAGATGCTCGGCGAGCTCAAGGAGATGGGGACGCGGGCCATCCGCCTGTCGGGCGGCGGCGAGCCGCTCTTCCACCGCAAGATCGAGGACTTCCTGCGCGCCATCCAGGCGAGCGGCCTGCCGATCGAGAACCTCACCACCAACGGCGTGCTGCTGCGCCCCAACATCGCGGAGCTGCTGGTGGGCGTCTGCGAGCAGGTGACGATCAGCCTCAACACGGCGGACGAGACGACCTACGCCTCGATGATGCAGACCAACGAGAAGAACTTCCAGCGGGTGGTCAACAACGTCCGCGGCCTGGTCGAGGCCAGGGAGCGGCGGGGCGAGCGCAAGCCGCACGTCAAGATCCAGTTCCTGGTCTGGAAGGAGAACTTCCGGCAGATCCCGGACATGTACCGGCTGGCCCGCGCCGCCGGCGTCGATTCGATCCTGTTCAACGGCCTCGCCTTCCTGCCCCCCGAGAAGCTGATGGACGCGGCGGAGACGGACGAGATGATGGATCTCTACGAGGAGGTCCTGCGGATCGACGAGTACCGCAAGATCGACGTCGTCAACAGCTTCGAGCAGGACATCTCGCAGCGGGTGACCCAGATCGGCGTCAAGCTCGGCGAGGAGCGCAAAGCGGTGCCGACGGTGAAGCGGCTGGCCAGGCTGCTGACGCGGGACGACTTCACCCTGCGCGAGAAGGTCGAGCACGTCCGCCGCCTGCGCAAGCTGGAGGCGATGAAGGCGGCCAACGAGGGGCTCGGCACCCACTGTCTGATCGGCTGGCACTCGATGCTCGTCCGCTCGACCGGTCTGGTGGCCCCCTGCTGCCTGCTGCAGGGAGAGGAGCTGGGGAACATCTACCGCCAGTCGGTCCGCGACGTCTGGCACGGCGAGCCCTACAACCGTTTCCGCGCCGAGCTGTCGCGGATCATGCGCGCGCAGATGGCGTGGGAGCACGATCCCGAGCGGGACAAGACGGTCACGCCGCTCTGCGGCCCGAAGGGGAACTGCCCGGTCGGTTCCTTCTACTACTACCCGGACACCCCGTTCCTGCGCACTTTCAACGACAAGGTGCGGAGCTTCAACCCTTGAGCAGCGACTGGGCTCCGTCGATCCACACCGGCGTCCCGCTGATGTGATCCGCCTCGTCGGAGGCGAGAAAGAGGGCGAGCCGCGCCACCTGCTCGGCCTTCCCCGGCTTGCCGTCGGTCAGCGGGATGTCCCCCTCCGGGAATTCCACCGGCTCCTTGGCCTTTTCCAGGTCGCGCCGCTCGGTGCTCTCCTCGATATCGGTCTCGATCGCCCCCGGGCAGATGACGTTGACCCGGATGCGGTGCTTGCCGAGCTCGACGGCGAGCATCTGGGTCAGCGCCACCTGGGCCGCCTTGGTGCTCGAGTAGGCCGAGGCGCCGCTGTTGCTGAACATCCGCGTGCCGTTGACCGAGGCGGTGACGATCACCGAGCCGCCGCGCCGCTTGAGCTGGGGCACCGCGGCCTTGATGGTGAAGAACGTGCCGGTGAGGTTGATCGCGATCGTCTTCTCCCACTCCTCGGGCTTCAGCTCCTCGATCGGCGCCCAGACGCCGTTGATCCCGGCGTTGGCGAAGACCACGTCGAGCCGGCCCCACCTCTCCACCACCTCGCCGACCACCCGCTCCATGTCCGGATAGCTCGCCACGTCCCCCTGGACGGCGAGCCCCTCGCTCCCCGCCGCCTCGATCCGCTTCACCGTCTCCGCGAGCTTCTCCTCCGTCCGTCCGAGGACCGCCACCCGCGCCCCCTCCCGGGCGAACAGCACCGCCGCCGCCTCGCCGATCCCCGAGCCCCCTCCCGTGATGAGCGCCACTTTCCCTTCGAGCCGCATCGTCAGGCCCTCCTTTCGCGCCGGAAGGGCTACAAATGCCGTGCCCGGTAAGGCGTTCAGCGGGGTTCAGAAGCAGATCGGAGAGGAGTCCACGGTGGTCGCGTCCACGATCACGAAGCGGCTCTCGCTCCCCTGCCCCGCCGTGTTGGAGACCGTGAGCGTGACCGCGTAGGTCCCCGCCGCCGCGTAGGTGTGCCCGGGGTTCTGGGCCGTGCTCTGGCAGGTGGACGAGCTGCTGGCGCAGTCGCCGAAGTTCCACAGCCAGCCGGTCGGGTTCTGGGTCGAGATGTCGCGGAAGATCACCGTCAGCCCGTTGCGCTGGTAGCAGAAGGCGGCCGCGGGCGGAGTGGTGGAGGCGAGGGTGACCAGCTTGGTCGCGTGGCTCGATCCCGCGGCGTTGGCGACGGTGAGGACCACCGTGTAGCTGCCCGGCTTGGCGTAGGTGTGGGTGGGGTTCTGCTGGGTGCTCGTCGCGCCGTCGCCGAAATCCCAGCTCCAGCCCGTGGGGTTGCCGGTCGACTGGTCCACGAAGTTGACGCTGAGGCCGTTGGCCTGGAAGGCGAAGTCGGCCTTCGGCGGATCGCCCAGCGAGACGGTGACGAACTTGCTCTTCGAGGAGGTCCCGGCGGAGTTGGCGACGGTGAGCGTGACGTTGTACGTCCCCGCCTGGGCATAGACGTGCTCGGGGCTCTGCGCCGAGCTCGAGGCGCCATCGCCGAAGGCCCAGGTCCAGCTCGACGGCTGGCCGGTCGACATGTCGGTGAACAGCGCCCGCAGGCCGCTCACCTGCGCCTGGAAGTCCGCCTGCGGGGCGCTGCCGAGCGAGGGGCTGACGAAGTCGCTGGTGCTGGCGGTCACCCCGAAGGCGTTGCCGACGGTCAGCGTCACCGTGTAGGTGCCCGCCCGGGCGTAGGTGTGGCTGGGATTGCGCGCGGTGCTCGACTTGCCGTCCCCGAAGCTCCACGACCAGCTCGTGGGGGTGCCGAGCGACGAGTCCGCGAAGAGGACGGTCAGGCCGCTGACCGTGAAGCTGAAGTTGGCCAGCAGCGGATCGCCGGCCTGGACGGTGACGAACTTGCGCTTGCTGCTCTGGCCCCCCGCGGCGGTGACCGTCAGCGAGACCGTGTAGGTGCCCGCCGCGGCGTAGGTGTGCATCGGGTTCTGCCGGGTGGTCGTGGCCCCGTCGCCGAAGTCCCAGGCCCAGGCGGTGGGAGCGCCGGTGGAGGCGTCGGAGAAGAGGACCGACAGCGCGCTGACCTCGAAGCTGAAGTCCGCCACCGGCGCCGCCGACGGCGACACGATGGGCAGGTTGACCTTGCCGACGCTGGTGCCGACCTGGGCGAGGATGTTGGCGGTGCCCATCTCCGCGCCGGCGAAGAAGGTGACGGTGGCGACGCCGCCGGCGAGCGTCTTCTGGACGAGCTGGACCGGCTTGCCGGAGCCGTCGACGCCGAAGTTCCCCAGGTTGGTGCTGAGGGCCACCGTGGTGCCGTCGGCCACCGGAGCCCCGGCCGCCGTCCTGGCGCTGATCGTCAGCACGGCCCCTTGCGTGGCGCCGGCGGAGAGCTGGCTGTGGTCCGAGCCGATGGAGACCACCACGGCGCCCGAGCCGCCTCCGGAGCCCGCGGGCGGCGGCGGCTCGACCGGGTTGGTGGAGTTGCAGGCGAGGGCCAGCAGGGCGGCGGACGCGAGAACAAGCAGTCGTCGGTACATCGATTCCGTCTTCCAGGGGTCCGGCGAAGTATACGGGATCGGCTTGGATATTCAAATCCGACGACGATTTCATTTTTTCATTGTCTCAACCAGCCCGATTTTTCGTCCGCCTGGAGCCCGTGACGCCGGTGAGGGGTGACGAAGGCTTTCTTCGTTCTTCCTTCACGAACGGAGGAATTGCCATGACCAGCTTCCAGGAAATTGCCGCGATGCGGCCCCGAGATATCGACGAAGCGATTCCCATGATGCAGCAGGCGCTCGACTGGTACCACGAGCACGACGACTACCGCGCCGTCTTCCTGCGCGCCTACTACATCATCACCGTCAACGTCCATGCCGCCGCCTACCCCGCGGATCCCGGCAGGCAGGTCTTCTTCGATCCGGCCTGGATCGCCTCGCTCGCCGGCAAGTTCAGCACCCTCTACTTCCAGTCGCTCACCACCGGGGAGCGCGATCCCGGCGCGGAGCGGGCCTGGAAGATCGCTCACCGGCTGGCGGGGGAGCGGGCGTCGACCGTGGGCCAGGATCTCCTCCTGGGCCTGAACGCCCACATCAACTACGACCTGGCCTATGGGATCTATCTCAACTTCAAGGAGCACGGAGACGACCGGAACCACCTGCTGCTGCCGCGGCGGAAGTTCGATCACGACCAGGTGAACGACATCCTGATGGCCTCGATTCCCCAGATCACGGAGACCCTGGCGCGGGACTACGGCGGCGCGATCCACTTCGTCGACGTGGCGCTCGACCGGCTGGACGAGCTGCTGGCGGGAACGGGCCTGCGCTATTACCGGGAGCGCGTCTGGTGGAACGCCATCTCCTACCTCACCACCCTGGACGAAGCGGAAACCGGGCTGGTCACCGAGAAGCTGAACCGGGAATCGGCGGCAATCGCCAATTTCATCGGCGACCGTAGCCTCTGGAGCCTGCCGTTCCGTCTGGTGGGCCGGGCGATCCGCAAGCGGCGGTTCGGACCGATCGACCTGGAGAAGGTCCCGCAGCCGGCGCGCCGGCTGGGACCGGTCCGCGTGGCCTCGGCGGCATGAGCCTTCCGCTCAGCGGGAAGACGGCTCTGGACCGACGCCCGGCGGAATTTCGGGGTTTGCACGCCGGGATTGTATGCTCCGCTGAGAGACAGGAACATCAGGGACGACAGGGAGATACCGCTGAAGTCGGGAATCCCCGTCCTTGATGTCCCTGTCGTCCCTTGGGTCCCTTTCTTCCTCAGGAGACCGCCATGACCGATCCGACCCTGCCCGATCTGCCGGACCTCCTGGCCGCCCGCCGGGCGCTCGCCGGGGTCGTGCTGCGGACGCCGGTGCTGCGCTCGGACGCCCTGGACGAGCTGGCCGGGGCGCGGCTCTTCTTCAAGGCCGAGGGGCTGCAGATCACCGGCTCGTTCAAGGTGCGCGGCGCCTACAACCGGATCCGCTCTTTCTCGCCCGAGGAGATGGCGCGCGGCCTGATCACGGTGAGCGCGGGCAACGCCGCTCTCGGTGCCGCCTGGGCGGCCCGGGCCGCGGGCGCCCGGCTGGTGGTGGTGATGCCGGAGAACGCGGTGCCGGAGAAGCTGGCCGCGGTGGCCGCCCTGGGCGGGCGGATCGACAAGGAGGGGATCACCAGCGCCACCCAGGCCTTCGAGCGCCTGGCGCGGCTGCGCGAGGAGCACGGCTACACCCTCGTCCATCCCTTCGACGACCCGTTCGTCATCGCCGGCGCCGGCACCGCCTTCTGGGAGCTGCTCGAGGACGCGCCCGACCTCGAGGCCCTGGCGGTCCCTGCCTCGGGCGGCGGCCCGCTAGCTGGCGCCCTGCTGGCGGCCCGCGGGCTCGCGCCGGCGGCGCAAGTCTACGGCGTCCAGCCGGCCGGGGCGGACGGCATCGTGCGCTCGCTGGCGGCCGGCGCGCCCACCTCGCCCGAGCGGGTGCAGACGGTGGCGGACGGCCTCTCCGCCCCGAAACCGGGGGTGCACAACTTCGCGATGATCCGCCGCTGGGCCGCCGGCGTCTTCACCGTCCCGGACGAGGCGATCCTCGCCGCCATGGGGCTGATCCTCCGGCACCTGCGAGTGATCGTGGAGCCGGCCGGCGCCGCCGCTCTCGCCGGAGTCCTGGCCGACGAACGCTTCCGCGGCCGGCGGGTCGGCATCCTGCTGAGCGGCAGCAACGCGGGGATGGAGCGGGTGCGCGAGGTGCTGGCGCCGGCCGCTCCGCGGTAGCCCGCGGCCGGCGCCAGCCGCCCGGCAGGAGCGGCTGAAAAAATTCTCAAAAACATCCGCTCCACCGGCGCGCTTTCCTCCGCCCGATGCACTCCATTTATCAGAGACTGATACGCGCATCTGGGATTCAGGTCTCGAGAGGGTGCTTCCCCCCTCGAGAAAGATGGCCGGGAGTCATCGCGTTGATCCGGAACCGGGGCTCGCGCCCGAGGCTTGGTGGAGCTCGGCGGGGCGAAGGTTCCTTCTGTGGGTTTAAAGGAGGACTGTACGATGCCTGTTCTCGAGAGGAAGTGGACGAAGCGGTTCCTGGTTGTTGTCGGGCTCCTGATGCTGGTGGTGGCCGTGCCGCTGGTGTACGCCGCCGTGGAGGCCCCGGCCGGCTTCGACAACCTGACCAACGGCTTTGAATCCCAGACGCAGATGGACCTGGACCGCGCCGGATTCGCGACGCAGGAGCAGATCGCCGACGGCCTGGGACCGATCTACAACGCCCAGAGCTGTAGCGAGTGCCACCAGAACCCGGTCTCCGGAGCGACGAGCCAGATCACCGAGCTGCGGGTGGGCCGGTTCGATGGCTTCACCTTCACCGACCGGCCCGGCGGTTCGCTGATCAACGACCGCGCGATCGATCCCGCGATCCAGGAGCGGGTCGCCGGCGCCGACAACGTGGCCACCTTCCGCACCTCTCTCAACACGCTGGGCGACGGCTTCGTCGAGTCGATTCCGGACAGCGAGTTCACCCGCATCCAGAACGCCCAGCCGTCCGGCTTCAAGGGCCAGATCATCCGCGTGCCCGTGGGCGAGGCCCCCGGCACGACGCGGATCGCCCGCTTCGGCTGGAAGAACCAGCACGCCAGCCTGCTCTCCTTCTCGGCCGACGCCTACCTGAACGAGGAGGGGATCACCAGCCCGCTGCAGCCCACCGAGAACACGTCGAACGGCAACTCCGTCGCGGCGTACGACCACGTGGCCGATCCCGAGGACGTGGCGACGGCGGCCAACCCGTTCGGCAAGGACGTCGAGACGTTCACCCGCTTCATGCGCTCCACCAAGGTGCCGTCGCGCGACACGGTGGCCGCGAACACCTCGGACGCCATCGCCGGCGCCTCCCTCTTCCACTCGATCGGCTGTGACATCTGCCACACCCAGACGATCACCACCGCTCCGGCGGGCACCTCGTTCAACGGCGGCAAGTTCATCGTCCCCGCGGCGCTGGGCGACAAGATCATCCACCCGTACAGCGACTTCATGCTGCACGACGTGGGTCTCGGCGACGGCATCGTGCAGAACGGCGGACAGAGCACCATGAACAAGATGCGGACGCCGCCGCTGTGGGGCCTGCGCACCCGCAGCCGCATGATGCACGACGGCGAGGACATCACGCGCAACAACGCCATCCTCGCCCACACCAACGAGGCCGAGCCGGTCATCCAGAACTACATCAACCTGAGCCTCACCCAGCAGAACCAGCTCATCGCCTTCCTGAACTCGCTGTAAAGTCGCTTTCGACAGATCGACCATGAGAAAGGGGACCCTCACGGGTCCCCTTTCTCTGTGGTGCCGCGGAGATCCGCGGAAAACTTAGCCGGGAAGCAGGACGCTGTCGACCACGTGGATCACGCCGTTCGACTGATAGACGTCGGCGATGGTCACCTTGGAGGTGCCGCCCTTGGCGTCCTTGAGCACGATGTCCTGGCCGTCCATCATCGCCGTCAGGGTGCCGCCCGAAACCGTCTTCAGCGTGGCGGTGCCGTGACCGGCCTTGATCATCTTGGCGAGCCCCTTGGAATCGACTTTGCCGGCGACGACGTGATAGGTCAGCACCTGGGTCAGCATTGACTTGTTCTCCGGCTTGAGCAGCGTGTCGACCGTGCCGGCCGGCAGCTTCTCGAACGCCGCGTTGGTCGGCGCGAACACGGTGAACGGTCCCTTGCCCTTCAGGGTGTCCACCAGGCCGGCCGCCTTGACCGCCGCCACCAGGGTGGTGTGATCGGCCGAATTGACCGCGTTATCGACGATGTTCTTGTTCATGGACATCGGGGCGCCGCCCACCATGGGATTGTCCTTCGCCATCACCCCCACCGGCACCGCCACCACCGCGAAGACCACCAACGCACCGAGCATTTTTTTCACGTTCATGAAGCTCCCTTTCTTGGAGTGCCCGGGCCCTCTCGGGGCGCCCGGGGTTCACTCTTGATACGCCCACTCCCCGGTGCCGGATGAGTGGAGCGCCAAGAAAGGCGAAGGAAAAAGAGACAGGAAAGCGCGAGACGGGAGAGACGTCCTACTCCTCTACGGCTCCCGCCTGCTCACCGAGCGGTCGGCTCGAACGGTCCTCCGCCGGAAGCCTTCTCGGCCCGGTGCAACTGGCCGATCACGTGCTCCAGCAGCGCCGCGTCCAGGATCTTCCGGTCGAGGGTCTTGCGGAGGAGGAGCGCCGAGGCGGCGGCCTCCCGGGCGATGCCGAGGGAGAGGAAGACGTCGGTCGCCGCGAGCACCTCCTGGATCGCCGCGCCCGTGTGTCCCCGGCGGAGCCTCACCAGGCCCAGCTCCAGGCCCGCGAGCGCCGCCTTGTAGCCCAGGCCGGCCTCCCCGAAGCCGCGCCGCACCTCGAGCAGCGCCGTCTCGGCCCGCTCCAGCTCGCCCAGACCGGCGTTGATCTGCCCCTCCAGCCAGCGGATCTTCAGCTCGTTGATCCGGCCGCCGATGTCGAGCCCGCGGGCCTTCAGCTTCCAGAGCGTCGCCCGCGCCTCGCGAAGCCGGCCGCAGCCCGCGAGAAGATAGGCCTGGTTGTGCAGCGCCAGGAACACGAGCCGGTGATCGCGGTCCTCGTCGAGGAGACCCAGGCCTTGCCCGATCAGATCGATGGCCTCTTCCGAGCGCCCCTGGTAGCCGACGCACATCCCTTTGCTGATCGAGCTCGCCCCGCCAGGTGCTCGTCCCCCAGGCGCCGGTAGATGGCGAACACCAGGTCGAGAGCGGTCGCCGCCAGGTCGAAGCGGCGGAGATCCCCCAGCAGAGAGGCCTGGATGTCGAACAGGCGAGCCGCGAGGAGCTCGTCCTGAGTGCCCTGCAGGAACAGCTCCGTGGCCCTGCCCAACGCCCCCTCCGCATCGGCCAGGCGGTCCGCCACGCGGTAGGCGTTCCCCAGCTCGATCCAGGCCCGGCACTGGACGTTCGCGGTGGGTTGCGCTCCCAGCTCGCCGGGTCCGATCCCTTCCGCCAGGACCCGGGCCCATTCGGCGACCTTCACCATCTCCTCGGAATTTTCATGCCGGAGCGACCAGCTCCGTTCGAGCAGGGCCTCGAAGAGGGGGACCCCCTGGAGGTGAGGCGGAACTTCGGGGAGCCGTTCGAGCGAGATGTCGGAGATCAGGGAGAGCGCCTCGCGCTTCCTCTCCTCCTTCAGCTCCTCGACCCGGCGGAAAGCGGCGGCGAAGGCTCGGTCCAGCGCGGCGTCGTACCCGGCGTCTTCCTGCGCGGAGAAGAGAGTCTCGGGAGGCTCCGCGAGGCCCAGCAATCCCGCCAGATGAGGCGCCAGGGCGGCCCGGCACGGCTCACAGCCGAGGATCAGGTGCGAGACGATGGCGCGGGCGCGGCTCGCCGGCACGCGGCCCCATACGAAACTCTCCAGCTCCGCCGGAGTAGGGTGGTCGTTCACGCCAGATCCTCCTCGTGTCCGCGAGATTGTCTCACAGGGAAGACCAGCGTACCACTTCCAGGCACATCCTGGGGCGGCGGGGCCGCCCCAGGGAAGATCACTTGAAGCCGTTGGGATCGATCATGGCTCCCTGATCCGAGGTCATGGAGGCGGTCGAGGGCGTGCCGGCGACCGGCTGACCGGGCCGGGTCGCGCTGCCGCTCTTCATGGCCGGCGGGCGGGAAGCGGAGGGCGTGACCGCTCCCGGCAACAGGCCCTCCAGCCAGACCCGGAGGCAGGCCGTGAAGTCGCCGGCGAGCCCGGGGCCGCGGAGCCCCGCGGCGTGGGACGGAGAAGGGAGGGTCAGGGAAAGAGCGGCCATCAGGCCGAAGGCGACGAGGACACGTCGAATCTGCTGCGACATCGGGACCTCCTAGAGTCAGCGGGGCAAGCCGGGGCCGTCATGGTCCGAGCGCCCGCGAGCGCATCTCCCCTGAAAGATCAGTGCGCGAAGCCACCGGAAAGGGGCAAATTTTCCCCTTCGAGAAGATTATCCTCCCGGCGATCTCAGTTGCGATTTCAAGGAACCTATCCGGCGGAGACGCGCCTGTCAACTGGGGGTGGCGGGCGGGGCGTGCCCAAGTTTGTCCCGCGCAGCCGACTGGCAGCGCCGCAGGCGCGCACACGAAGGAGGCGAGCAGGGACAAACTTGGACACGACCCGCCCGCCACCCGCCACCCGCCTCTACTTCGCCGGCACGTAGATCCTCGGCACGCCGAGCTGGGCCGCCTTCTGGTTGAGGTCCGCCAGGTCGCGGCCGAGGAGCCCCGAGAGCTCCGCCTCGTAGCCGTCGAGCTCCTTGACCTGCTCGGCGAAGACCTCCCGCATCCCCTGCGTCGGCGCGCCCTCCCCCGCCGCCGACCAGTCCATCAGCGGCGCCAGCCGCGAGTAGAGCTTGGTGCCCCCCCGCTGCGCCAGGACGTCGTAGGTGATCTCGGCCTTCGGGTTGTGCAGCCGCGCCTCTAGATCGTCGAGCCTGGCGATCAGGGCGGCCGACGGCGGGATCAGGGGCTTCGCCTTGTCGTCCCGGGCGAGCAGCTCGTCGCGCTCCGCGAGCTGGCGGCGCACGGCGCGCAGGCGCGCCACGTCGCGGGTCAAGCGGGTGACGGCGTCACGGATCTCAAGCGTGAAGCGGAGGTGGTCGGCGAGCTCCGCCGGGGGGACGTCGGCGCGCGGATCGGGCTTCAGGGTGAACGGCGCGGTCGCCGTCTTGCCGTCCGCCGTCAGCCGCAGGGTGTAGGTGCCCGGCGCCGCCGCCGGACCGTTGCCCGGGTAGCCGGCGTCGAGCTTGGCGTTGGGGATCATCTCGGCCCCGGTCCAGGAGAGGTTCCAGACGCCGAGCTGCACGCCGGCCTTCTTGGGGATCGCCAGCCCCTCGAGCTGTTCCTTCTCCTCTTTCACGTACTCGCTGCTCCCGGTCGGCTCCAGGGTCTTGCTCGACAGGGTGTTGACCACCCGGCCCGCGGCGTCCAGCACCTCGAGGGTGACGTCCCCCTTGGGCTCGTCCTTCAGCCAGTAGTGGACGCGGGCGCCGGCGGCCGGATTCGGGGCGCTCCAACTGGCGGCCTGGCTCCCCCGGTAGGCCCAGCGCACGGCGTCCGGCACCGGGTAGACGTAGAGGCCGGCCGCCGCGGCCGCCGCCGGCACCGGATCGCGCACCACCTGGAGGTCGTCGAAGATCCACATCGAGCGGCCGTGGGTGGCGAGGACGAGCTGGTCCCCCTTCACCACCAGGTCGTGCACGGCCACCGTGGGCAGGTTGAGCCGCAGCGCGTGCCAGGTGGACCCACCGTCGCGGGAGAAGAGGACGCCGCGCTCGGTGCCCAGGTAGAGCAGGCCTTTGCGGGCAGGGTCCTCCTTCACCGAATGGAGATAGACGTCGCGGGGCAGCCCGCCGTCGAGCCGCTTCCAGGTGCGGCCGAGGTCGGTCGTCTTCCAGAGATAGGGGTGCATGTCGTCGAGCCGGTGGTTGTCGACCACCAGGTAGGCGGTGCGGGCGTCGAAGTGCGAGGGCTCGATCATGTCCACCGTCCCCCACTGCGGGAGACCGGGCACGCCCGCGGTGGCGTCGCGCCAGCTCTTGCCGCCGTCCTCGGTGACGTGCACCAGGCCGTCGTCGCTCCCCGCCCAGATCAGGTCCTTCTGCACCGGCGACTCGGCGATGACGAAGACCGTGTCGTAGGTCTCCACCCCGGTGTTGTCGCCGGTGATCGGGCCGCCGGCCCACTTCTGCTTCGACTTGTCGTTGCGGGTGAGGTCCGGGCTGATCGTGGTCCAGGTCTGGCCGCCGTCGGCGGTGCGGAAGACGACGTTGCCGCCGTAGTAGACCACCTTCGGATCGTGCGGCGAGACGGCGATCGGCGCCGTCCACTGGAAGCGGTAGCGCATGTCCTCGCCGCCGTGGCCGGAGGGGTTCTCCGGCCAGGGGCTGACGTCGCGCTCCTCGCCCGTGCGGTCGTCGTAGCGCGACAGGTAGCCCAGGTACTCGCCGGCGTAGACGATGTTCGGATCAGTCGGATCGGAGACCACCCAGCCGGCCTCGCCGCCGCCCACGCCGTGCCAGTCGGTGTTGCGGATGCCGGCGCGGTTGAGCGAGTTGCTCGGCCCCTGCGTGGTGCCGATGTCCTGCAGGGCGCAGGCGACGTGGAAGGGGACCCGGTTGTCCGCCGCCACGTGATAGCACTGGCCGATCGGCAGCGGCGGGACGATCCAGCTCTCGCCGCCGTTGGTGGTGAGGTAGACCCCGCCGTCGTCGGCGCCGATGATCCGCCGGGCGTTCTTCGGATCGATCCAGATGTCGTGATGGTCGCCGTGGGGCGGGCCGCTCACGTGCTCGAAGGTCTTGCCGCCGTCGATGCTCTTGAGCAGCGGCACCTGCGGGCACCAGACCTCGTCCGGATTGGCCGGCGAGACGGTGAGCGTCGAGTAGTACCAGGCCCGCTGCCGCAGCTCGTGGCTGCCCGAGGCGAGGGTCCAGTTCTCGCCGCCGTCGTCGGAGCGGAAGAGGCCCCCCTTCTCCGACTCGATCAGCGCGTAGACGCGGCGGGCGTCCGAGGGGGCCACCGCCACGCCGACCTTCCCCCAGAGGCCGTCCGGCAGGCCGTTGCCGGTGAGCTGCTTCCAGGTGTCGCCGCCGTCGCGCGAGACGTAGAGGCCGCTGCCCGGGCCGCCGCTCTTCAGGTCCCAGGGGTAGCGCCGGGCCTCCCAGAGGCCGGCGAAGACGATGTTCGGGTTCGAGGGATCGAACGTCACCGCCGAGGCGCCGGTCTCCGCGTTCTTCTTCAGCACCTGCCTCCAGGTTTTGCCGCCGTCGGTCGTGCGGTAGACCCCCCGCTCGGGGTTGGAGCCGAAGGCGTGCCCGAGCACCGCGGCGAAGGCGATGTCGGGATTGGCGGGATGGACGATGAGCTGGCCGATCTGCCCCTCCTGAGTCCAGACGTGGGTCCAGGTCTTGCCGGCGTCGACCGACTTGTAGATGCCGTTGCCCGCTCCCACGTTGCCGCGGATGTTCGCCTCGCCCGAGCCGACGTAAACGACGTTGGGATCGGAAGCGGCAACGGCGATCGCGCCGATCGAGGAGACCGGCTGGTCGTCGAAGATCGGAGCCCAGCCGGCCCCGCCGTCCACCGACTTCCAGACGCCGCCCGAGGCGGTCGCGGCGTAGTAGACGTGGGGATCGCCCGGCACGCCGGCGACGCGCGCGACGCGCCCGCCCCAGGCCGGACCGAGCAGGCGGTACTTGAGCGCCTTGAGCTCCGGCAGGTCCTGCGGCCAGGCCGCCGGCAAGACGGACGGCTTCGGCGGAGCGGTGACTGTGGCCGTCGCCGCCGCCGGCAGGGCGGCGAGCAGCAGGGTCAGAACGGACGGCAGCAGGGGACGGAGGCCGCGCATGGGCATGGAGAGCTCCTCGCAAGCGAACGGTACCGGCGCAGCTTAGCCAAGCGCCCGGCGCGGTACAAGCGGGGAGGATGCGAAATCGAGGAAAAGAGAGGGGGCCACCCCGGCCGGGCCGGGGTGGCGTACGGCGGGAAGGTCAGGTTACTTGGCCGTCCCCTTGATGGTGGCGAAGAAGACGTCGGAGAAGCCGTTCCGCTCGTCCGGCCAGACCGTGAAGGTGCGGTTGGCGGCCGAGTCGACGCCGATGTAGTCCCCGAAGTTCGAGAACAGGCCGCCGCTGGGGGTGTACGCGGCCTTGCACCAGTTGCTCGTCGTGGAGGAGACGCGCAGGGGGGTCGAGAAGGTGGCGCCGCCGTCGTGCGACTGGATCCAGTAGGTGTTCACCAGGGAGCTCAGCGGCCCCTGGCGGAAGACGCCGCCGCCGATCCCGACGTTGCACTCGACGTCGTTCGGGTCCGCCGTCGCCTGGGTCTCATGGCTTTCCAGATAGACCACGTCGACGTCGCCGCCCGGCCGCACGGTCGGCGTCGGCCAGATCCGCTTGATCCCCGTGGCCGGCTCCGCCGGCGCGAGAGCGGTCGGAGCGCTCCAGCTCTGGCCCTGGTTGTCCGAGTAGATGATGTAGGCCTGGGTGGAGACGTTCGACTGCACGGCCGGCGAGACGGAGACCGGCGCCAGGGGCGCGTAGAACGTCACGTAGATGCGTCCACGGTAGCGGCCGGAGCTGGCGACGGTGATCCGGGGCTGGTCGTTCAGCCGGTTCTTGGCGTAGCCGACCAGCGGGTTGGACCGGTTGTTGTTGTAGTGGACGATGAGCTTGGGCGTCGAGAAGGTGACGCCGCCGTCCGTGGAGCGGGCGAAGCCGAGGGCCGAAGTGGGCGAGGCGTTGTTGACCTCATCCAGGAACGGACCGTACTGCCAGACCGTGTAGACCTGTCCGCCCGGGCCGACCGCGACGTCGGGAGCGACCTGCTGGAAGCCGGTGGCGCCGCAGTTGGGGTCGGCCGGATCGCTCGGGTTGGCCGCGTCGTGGCTCACCACGACCGGACCATCCCAGGTGACGCCCGCGTCGTGGGTGCGCCAGACCTCGATCTGGCCGTAGCCGCCCAGCGGGACGCCGCAGATCTCGTCGACGTTGCTCAGCACGATGTAGGCCGCCCCGCTGCCATCCCGGGCGGCGGCGATGGCCTGACGGCCGTAGAAGTCCCCCTCCGGGTTGGGAGAGTTGACGATCTGCTTGTCGTCCCAGAAGAAGCCGCCGGCGCCGAAGTGGCCGCGGAAGATGCCGATGCCCTGCGAGTCGTTGGGGTTGGCGGTGAGCCGCATCCGGGTGGTGTAGTAGAAGGTCTGGTGCGGGTCCGCGCCGCGGTCCACCCAGGGGTGACCCGAGGTGAAGGCGTCGCCGATCTTCGGCGGCGAGCCGCCGTCGGTCCAGGTGTGGCCGCCGTTGGTCGAGAACGCGTAGCCCGCGAGGCCCGGCGGATCCTGCGGCGGGCAGGCGAGGTTGTTCGGCTCGCCGCAGAAGCCCTGGAAGTCGTCCCAGCCGGCGAGCAGCCTGATGCCATCCTCGGACGCCGCCAGCGTGGTCGAGTTGCGGCTCGGGAAGTCCTTGGGGAAGAGCTGCTGCGGGTCGTTGACCTGCACGTTCGGGCTGACCTTGGGGCCGCTGGCCGCCCAGGCGGCGGGCGCCAAGGCGCACAGTACGGTCAAGACCGTCAGGACGGGGACATACTTTCGTATTCTGCCAGACATCGAGTCCTCCCTACCGGACCGCGGTCGCGGCTCGGCGAAATTGAGTGATCCTGCCATTCTACTTTCAAACCGGCTCTCAAAAACGGCTCTCAAAACGCCGGCAGGAGGCAGTAGACCCCCCCGGCCCCCGGCGGGCTCCTGCTTGTAATAGTGCCGCCCCGCAGCAATGCGGGACGATCCGGGCGAGAAATCTCCTCCCGGGGGACCACCGGCAAGCCACCTGTCGATTTCCGGCCCCCTCGTTCGTCATCTCCTCGAATCCGGCCGAATGGATCGGCCGGCCGATGAGGCGGGTTAGGATGCGGTCCACCCGTCACGAGGAGAGCGAGATGCCCCAGTTCATGCTGCTGCTGAACGACGCCAAGAGCGCTTTCGCCCAGTCCACCCCGGAAGAGATGCAGGCGATCTTCGGGCGCTACCGCGCCTGGAGGGAGAGCCTCGTCCAGTCCGGCAGGCTCGCCGGCAGCGCCAAGCTCAAGGAGGAGGGGGGACGCCACCTGCGCTCCCGCAACGGCCAGGTCGAGGTCACTGACGGTCCCTACACCGAGACCAAAGAGGTCCTGGGCGGCTACTTCACCATCCAGGCCGCGGACTACGACGAGGCGGTCGAGATCGCCAGGGCGAGCCCGCACCTGGACTACGGCTGGATCGAGCTGCGCCAGGTCGACGAGATGTAGATCATGTCCGCCGAAGCGTCTTCCGGAACGTCCGCCGAAACGTCCCCCGAGGTCCCGCGTCTGGTCGACCATCTGTTCCGCCGCGAGGCGGGGCGGATGGTCGCCGCCCTCACCCGCCGCCTCGGCACGGAACACCTCGGGCTGGCCGAGGACGTGGTGCAGGAGGCGCTGATCCAGGCCCTCCGCACCTGGCCGTTCCGCGGCGTGCCGGACAACCCGGAGGGCTGGCTGATGCAGGTGGCCAAGAACCGGGCGCTCGACCTCCTGCGGCGGGACGCGAGCCTCGCCCGCAAGGAGGAGGCGATCCGGGGCTGGACTCCCACTCTCCATCCCGGGGACCGCGACGAGGAGGCGCTCGACGACCAGCTCCGGATGATCTTCATCTGCTGCCAGCGCGCCGTGCCGCGGGAGGCGCGGGTAGCCCTGACGCTGAAGATCGTCGGCGGCTTCGGAGTCCAGGAGATCGCCCGCGCCTACCTCGCCCGGGAGACCACCATCGCCCAGCGCCTGGTGCGGGCGAAGCGGAAGATTCAGGAGATCCGGCCGCCCTTCGCGGTCCCCTCCCCCGCGGAGCTGCCGGCGGCCCTCGACTCGGTCCTCGAGGCCCTCTACCTGATATTCAACGAAGGATACGCCACCGCCGCGGGCGAGGAGCTGGTCCGGCGGGACGTCTGCGCGGAGGCGATCCGCCTCGCCCGGCAGGTCGCCGGCCATCCGGCGCTCGATCTGCCCAAGGCCCACGCCCTCGCCGCCCTGCTCCTGCTCCAGGCGGCCCGCAACCCGGCCCGGGTCGATCCGGAAGGCAACCTGCTCCTCCTCGCCGAACAGGACCGCGCCCTCTGGGACCAGGGGACGATCGCCGCCGGCCTCCATCACCTGGACCGCTCCGCGCGCGGCCCGGACATCTCCGCCTTCCACCTCGAGGCCGGCATCGCCGCCGCCCATGCCACGGCGCCCTCCGACGCGGCCACCGACTGGCCCTACATCCTCTCGCTCTATGATTCCCTGCTGGCGCTGAAGCCCTCGCCGGTGGTAGCCCTCAACCGCGCCGTGGCGCTTGCCATGGCCGAAGGCTCCGCCGCCGGCCTCGCGGCGATCGAGGCGATCCGGGATCATCCCGCCCTCGCCAGCTACTACCCGCTGCCCGTCGCCCTCGGTGAGCTCCACGCCCGCGCCGGAGACGCGGAGCGAGCGGCGGACTGCTTCCGGAAGGCCCTGGATCTGGAGAGCCCGGAGCCGGTGCGGCGGCGGATTCAGGAGCGGCTGGGAGCGCTTGGGGCAGTTTCCTGCCGCGTCCCGCCGCGATTCCGAGCTTGATGCCGCACCACCTTGCCGAGCGTTCCGCCGATCAATCCGAGCACGAATCCCATCCCGATGCCTAGAACGATGAGATGCAGGAACGCACCCGCCAAGGTCTCATAGGCGAGGTAGGAGGCCATGGTCGGCGCGGTCGAGTCTTTGGCGCGGTTCGCCCACTCCGCAAGATTCAGCGGGTCGCTCAGAAGAAGGGGCATGCCAAAAACAATCAGGACCAAACCCGCTCCACACGCCACCACGCCGCTGACGAACCCGCTCCACGTGCCGACCGCGATCCCTCGGCTGAGCCGTCCCGATCGATAGGCCGCCGCCACCGATGCGACCATAATCCCCAGGGCGATCAGCGCCCAGAAGATGTCGTCGATGATGTCGCGCGCGGGTAAGGGTGGGGCGACAGCATTATTGAAGGTGATCTCGATCACCCAGACAAGCCCGAGGGAAAGACCGAGGAGCGTAACCTTGTCGAGGGGCGTCCGCGCCTCCCCCTGCCGTGTGGTTCGAGTGATGAGCCAAGTGGCCCCAAACGCCGCAAGCAAGACGGCGAAGCCGAGACCGGCGGCGATCCGGGAGAATGCATCGTAGGCATAGTTGAACGCGATCCAGGGGACCAGCATCGCACTCAGCAGCAGGATGCAGAGCAGGATATCTACCGGTGGATGGCGCATCCGAAACGGTTCGGAGGACATGAGACCTCGCCTCATCAGCAGGATGCCGGCTGCCACGAAGACCGGCAGGCCCGCCCCGCGTCGCCTGCTATCCTAGCACCCGCTGTTGCAATGATATCGCACGGGTCGAAGATGAGCTGGCCAGACAGGCGACGAACGCGAGCCGGACGATCTTCCGAAGAATGCCGCGGTGCTCTCCCATCGTGTCTTCCGCGCAGGGCGTCAAGCGGTGGGCTTTGGCTTCCCGCTCTTGTCCATCCAGACGCCCCAGGTGAGCGGCCCCGCTTTCTCATCGGCGATCGGATGGCCCGCAAGCTTGAGGCTCAACTTCATCTGACCATGATGGTAACCCTCGTGCCAGATCAAGTGCTGGAGCATGAGGATCGGGTGATCGTAGTGAAGGTTCATTTCCTGGCCAGCCTCAACCCTGGTCCTTACGGCATCCCGCACCGCCTTTGCACTGTCGTCGAGCATCCGCGCGATGTTATCCGGGTCACCTTCGGCCAGCCACTCCTCCTGGGGCAGGTTCCTGGCGAGCTCGGGGACGTCCTCGAAGACGAAGACCAGCCGCACAAAGTGGATGTGAGTGAACAACTGCGAGATCGATGGGCTGCTCTCCACCACCCGAGTCTCCAAGCCGCCCTCCGGGAGGGAACGAAGAAGGTTGACCAGGATGGTGTTGTTCCGGTCCCAGGAGTCAAGCAGCGCCTCGAACAGGCTATCGTCTGGTGCGTTCGGCATAGGGCTCCGTTCATAGGCCCCACAGGAAGGGCCCTCCGATTCGCGGGAAGAGCCTCGGAAAGCCTTGATTCCCGGGGCTCGAAAAGATTGAGGGGCCATTTTACGTTGATTGGTGGGCATGAGCCGACGACTCCGCTTCATCCCAGACCACGGCGCCCTGGTCGGGATAACGACACCAAGCGACCCTGATCAGCTCTGAGGGTGCTGGTGTCGGAGATCGAGGCGAAGCGAGGAGGAAGCCGCCGCCCGAAAAGAGCGCACCGGGATTCAGCCGCTTGGCCCCCAGGCGATCCTGGCCCAAAATCCCCAGAGTCAGCCCAACACGACCAAGAGGTCTCCCGCGCCAGCCGTCCACGCCGCCAGCCGTGCCGTCCGCCGCGAGCTGCGGAATGCCTACTTCGGGTTCGTCGCCGCCTATCGCAGCGCCGCCGAGAAACTCCGGGCGGGACAACGCGACCCGACTTTCCCAACCGGTTGCTTTCCGCCGCCACTGCCGTTCGTGAGCGGATAAGCGGCTGGTCGCCGTCCCAGTCTGAAGACCCCTGAAAACCTGTGCTCTCATCGCAGAGAGCCTTGGGAAAGGTGTGCCGGGGGGAGCCCGGAAGCTTCAAATTCGGGAGCGTCGAGCCGGCAACTGGCTCTAAAAGCTCTCCCAAAATCCCTCCGGGCTCGCCCAGGTGAGCCACTGAAGACCCGTCTCGCGCCTATTCGGCCCCAGCGGTGTGGCGAAGCGCCGTTACACGTAACCATTCGGATGGAACCTCGTTCGCGCAGAACCTCGTTCGAAGCACCTTTCCTTGGCACCTTTCCCCGCACCTATTCGGGAAGCTCGACCCCTCGCGGTCAGGTCTTGTCAGAAAGCGAGAGCCGCCGGCGAAGACCCTTGTACTGGCCCGCCGGCCGCCGCCCTAGACTGGGCGCGACAAGAATCGGGCGAAAAGGAGAAGCGCTCAGCATCTGAGTTGTGGCGCCTACCAAGAAAGGATCTAGTCCATGGCTATCAACGTAGAGGTTTTTACGGCCACGAGTGATGATGTTGCACACCCGACCGTCAGCGTGGAGGTTCCCGACGAATACAAGTTGCTCGGCGGCGGCGCCTTCGATCAGTGGACCGACAACCCCGACCCGCAAGGGAATCTTCTCACTGCGTCCTACCCTGTCTCGACCACACGATGGGCGGTGGCCGGCAAGGACCACGAAAAGGCTTCAACGTCCCGTATCACTGCATACGCGCTCGCGCTCTACGATCCCAATGACGAATGGGAAACGATCATCGCCTCCGCCTCGAGTGGTTTGGCCAGCCATCCGAGTGCCACTGCGGTGCTCCCACCGCCCTTCATCATGACAGGTGGCGGCGCGTTCGCGGAATGGACCAGCAGCGGCAGCCTTCTCACCGCCTCTTACCCGAGTGCAACACACACATGGCAAGCTCAGTCGAAAGATCATGACGTGCCGGAGCAGGCGATAATTTGGTCGTTTGCCATCGGTCTACGCCGGCGCGATCGCGGGCCTAACTTGGAGCGCATGGTGGCCGTCGGCTCGGGCCCAATCGCCGCGCACCCGGAGGCGAGCGTGAACCTGCCCGACGGCTGGACGCTCGTCGGCGGGGGCGCCATCGACAACTGGTTCGGCACCGGGAACCTGCTGACCGCCTCCTATCCACAAGGCAACGCCTGGCTTGCCGCCGGAAAGGACCACATGCATCCGTCGCCGGCGAACATTAGCGTGTATGCCATCGGCGTTCGTTGACACCGCGGCCGCTGTCGGCTAAGGCGCCCGGCGCTTCGCTCGCGGAGGCGCGTGAGCGGGCCTGGCCGGGGATCCAGTGGAAGCGCTGGTTTCAGAGGACCCTGGCACCTATTCGGGGCGCCTGCCCCGATTGCGGCGGCGGCGGCTGCTCGGACTGCGGGGACAAGAAGGCCTATCTGCCGGTCACCCCCGTAGCGCAAAGGGGAGATCAACGCTCTGCTGTTGCGGGAAATCCGACCCCGTGGCCCGAGCTGTGTACCCGGCTCAACCGCCTCTTGGTAGGTTGGGCTGAGTACTTCAGCTTTGGCCACACAGTAGGCGCGTTTCATGAACCACCTCAACTCCAAGCTCGCCCGCGAGGTCGGCAGTCTCACCGGCTGGCGGGAGAAGATCTTCGGGCGAAGGTATCAGGCGATCTTGATCAGCTCCGAGGACCAGGCTCAGACCGAGAGACTGAAGTACGTCCTCAGCCACGGTTGTAAGGAGAACCTGGTGTCCCGGCTCCAGGAATGGCCCGGAGTCCACTGCGTCCAGGCCTTGGTGGAGGGCAAGCCTCTGGAGGGCTGGTGGTTCAACCGCACCCAGGAGTATCTTGCGAGTCGTCGCGGGGAAGACTTTGGCCGCTTCCAGTATGCGTCCCGCGAAACCCTGGAGATCGATCCGCTTCCCTGCTGGAAGCACCTGACGCCGGAGCAGCGGCAGAAGTTGGTCGCCGCGCTGGTGTTGGAGATCGAGGAAGAAGCCGCCGTCCGCAGGAAGAGCACCGGAGTTGAGCCCCTCGGCCCCGCGGTCATCCTGGCCCAGAATCCCCAGAGTCAGCCCGCCAGGACGAAGAGGTCTCCCGCGCCGGCCGTCCATGCCGCGACGCGGGCTGTCCGCCGCCAGTTGCGGGACGCCTACTTCGGGTTCGTCGCCGCCTATCGTAGTGCCGCCGAGAAACTCCGGGCGGGACAACGCGACCCGACTTTCCCAACGGGTTGCTTTCCGCCACCGCTGCCGTTCGTAAGCGGATAAGCGGCTGGTCGCCGTCCCGGCCTGAAGATCCCTGAAACCTGTGCTCTCACCGCAGAGAGCCCTGGGAAAGGTGTGCCAAGAGGAGCCCGGAAGCTTCAAATTCGGGAGCGTCGAGCCGGCCAGTTGCTCAAAAAGCTCTCCCAAAATCCCTCTGGGCTCGCTCAGCTGAGCCACTGAAGACCCTCTCGCGTCTATTTCCTGCCCCAGCGGCCCCAGCGGTGCGGCGAAGCGCCGTTACAAGTGACTATTCGGATGGAACCTCGTTCTCCGGAACCTCGTTCGCAACCTCGTTCGCCAACCTCGTTCGCGGGAACCTCGTTCGCGGGAACGTCTGACGGACTTCGGAGAGAAAAGGTGGGGGGGCGTGTGATTGCCCACACCGAAGAAGCCTCAGCGGCTAGCTGTCGCCAACTGCTTTTTGGCCCACGTTTCAACACCTGGAGGCGCCTTACTGCCAAACGCGCAGTGTGCAATCCGGCAGCGGTCGAAGACAAGCCCAGCGTACCTACCTGTTTCAATCCATTGATCAAACTTCACTCTAAAGGGAGTGAAAAACGCCTTGATGGGCTCGACAACTGGAGGTTCCTTCCAGTAGAGGTCCGTAAACGCCCTCGGCTGTAGATCAGTCAACTTGGAGCGCCAATTCGCGCCAGCGGCACACTGACCGAAGATGATTAGCTGTGCAGATCGACCATCAGGAAATGGCCTCCACGCAACGATATCGAGGCGCGCGTCTTTAGCTTTACGTGAACTCGGCTGCGTCTTGGCTCCCTGACCTTCTCCAATCTCTGAGCAGACAATATCCAAAGCTTGGACGAATCCTGCTGGCAAGACCCTGCGAGGGAATCCAAATTTAAGTGAACGACCATCGATATACTTAAAGGCAGCAGTTTCGGCTACCTCTTCAAACATGTTCGTCGGCGCCGGCCCAGGCTCTCGTCTGTTAGCACCGCTTAGAGATAGGAGGAGGCAAAAAATGTACGACCAGTAGGGTTCAAGATGCTCATGTGCCTGAATAATGTTATCTTCTAGGTAGAACGGGTAGCCAGCCCCGCACGCAATAGAACGATCGCGGAGCTCCGCGAAGGTATCTGCCGCGAGTATTTCGTCGGTAGCAGCCAAGGAGTTATCAGAGGCCTCATCCAGATCTCCCGACTGGACCAACGCTCGGCGCAAGTCGGAATGACTAGCATTCCTGTCGGCCGCGACAAGAGCCCTCAACTCAAGCCAGTCCGCAAGATTCAGAACATCTGTCGCTGGAGTCGGTATAGGCAACATAAAGTCAGCGCGCGACCCTTCTCTTCTGGCTCTCTAGGCGCATCTCATCGGACAAGCTCCTAGCGATATCGGCAATCGCCTCGGCGGTCTCGAGCAGTTCACGCTCACCTTTGTAACCCGTAACCACGAGACCCTTAGCCTGCTGAATCTCGTGCTTAGAGCGAGACAGACACTCGCGAAATCTCACTTCATCCCCAAGACTTAGTTGATGTGCGACTTCCAACCCCAAGCCTGCTCTCAGAGCGTTTAAGGCGTGGGGATACTTCAGGACGTCATCAAGCTTTTTCAAGTCGGGATTCTGACTCTTAACAACTGGTGGCCTTCCCTCCTCCTTACTTCCAAAAAGCCAGATTAAAAGCTCCTTCAGGTTCGGAAGAAATTTTTGCGTAATCGGCCGAGGCTTGTACCCGGCATCCTTACTCAACCCAAGGAAAGTCTGAATTCCTGCGTAGTCGAGCCCGGTATAGAGATGGGAAAACGAAAGATGCTTCTTATGCCGATCATCGATCTTATATCCGGCCTCATCGGCTTGATCGAGCACCATTAAGCCCCGATAAAGGCGCTTGACTGTTTGGTTTTTGTCACCGATACTCAAAGCTATCTGTTCAAGATCGACGCCGAACGAATTCCTTACGAATGCTATATATTGCGCCTTAGGCCAGGAATCCCAAGTTAGGGGGCCATTAACATGACGAAAGCCTATATAGGCCCACAAGCTTTGCCGGTCAGGATAGATGCTGACAGGAAGCTCTTCGAGCGCCTCCTTTTGTCTTTTTGTCAGTGCAGGTAGATCGGTGGCTCGCAGCTTTCTGCGCAGATCATCATCCAAGAGGATTTTGACTGTTGCAAGACGCCTATTGCCTTCGGCGACTATATACTTGCCCTCTTCCTCCACTACAAGCAGGGGCTCCTCTTTAAAGAATCCGTTTTGAGCTATGGACGACGCTAGCTCGTCAAGCGATTCGTTCCTCCAAAGTATCTCCAGCAACTTCTGCGGGTTATCCTGCCGACCCTCGCCGACCAGTCGAGGATTTCGGTAATCTAGATGTAGCTTCGCCGTCGGTAAGAGAGTAACGACGTTCACGCGGTTGACGTTGGAGACGACATTCTTGGTTGGCTGCACTCTCATCTCCTTCCAGCGGCCCTCCCATAACTGCGCCATAGAGCCACCCATCTTGAGTAGCTGTGGACTAAGAGAGTACAAGAACAGAGGGAGCGAACGGAAGAGGGAGGTCCCGCTCGGCAGATGGGAGAGGGGCCGGGAGCGCATGGAAGTCTACCCGCACCGGGCGGACGGGGCACCGGCGGTGAGGGGTAACCTCGCCAGGAGATAGGAAGAGGAGTAGCCAGTGCCTTCGCGAGACAACCTTCGCGGAACCCGTCGAGTACGCTTGCGCCGAGCCACCGAAGGTTGGCCAGTCGCCACGCTATAGCGCGCAAGCTGAGATAGTCCAAAGGGGTTGGCAGCGGCGGCTGAAGCCGAGAGAAAACACAGGGAGGGAAGTACGAGCAAATGAGAGCAGAGGTGTGATCTCGCGAGTTCGCGCACTAACTAAACACCCAAGGCCAGCGGGACTTCGACCACCTAAATCTAGGTCAGGCGTCAGGTGCGTGGCAATGAAGACCTCGCGCCAACTCTTTAGGCTCACTCTGAGCTCACCACCTGATCGCCGCCGATGCCTGGGCCAGCGGTAATTTCATCCACTTCGGAGCAATGAGCACTTCAGCGCCGCTTCGCCGTTCAGCTGCTGCATAGCGCAGAGAGAAAGGACGGATCGTCGCCCAGTCCGCATACATTTCCCGAATCTGAGGACAATCATCGTAGGTCAGCAACCAAGCTGCATCCTTTATGGACCGCAGCCGAGCCGCAAGAGCATTGTGGTATCGCTCGTCCAATGCGTTCATATAGAGCGTGTTCCCCTTGACAAAATAAGGTGGGTCAATAAATAAAAGCGTCGACTGTGTATCGACTCTCTCAATGAACTCAATACCATCCAAGCATGAGACGTGAATACGATTGCCGTATTCTGCGACCTTCTCGCATCGGCTCCGGAGGTCGGGCTTGTTAAACCTCGCCGAGAGCTTCCACTTACCCTCTTGCTTTATCCCCCCGATCGGGCCACCGTTCATGATTATTCCCGACCGATTGCAGCGATTTAAATAAAATGCCGCAAAGCCGCGCTGGAGGCGAGATACTCGGCCGTGAGTTCTGTACACATCTCGCTGGCGAAGCCACTCAGACATGTCCACGTTTGCATTTTCTAGCATGTCAACGAACAAATCAGGCCTCTTGAGGATGGCCCACCAAAAATCATGGATCGCTGGATCAGCATCGTTTATATATATTTCAGGAGTCTCCTCGAGATATAGCAACGTGAGGGACGCGCCCGCCCCACCAGCGAAGGGTTCAGCGATCGCCCGATCCCCGAGCCCATTCAACCTTCGAATCTGGCTTAATAAGCCGGTCATTGCAGCTTTGCCACCAGGGTACCGAAGCGGACTAGATGTATTCATAGATTCGTTCCTACAAATCCTGCTCCAACATCAATCGAAAAAGGGGCTCAGTGCGAAGCCAAAATTGCAGGATATCCCGCTCGCTGGGTAAATCTGGTGAGTGCACAAAACCGTGGAGCTCGCTTATTGTAAACGGAGCGGCAGCATCAGGCCGGACCGCCTTTTCAACCCTTCTCGCCTCAGCGGCGCTCAGGTGTTCCTTGGCAATTCGCGTAATCTCGGGGACCAGTTGCTTCATTGTGGGTACGTCAAAGGGGAGTTTCCGTTTTTCCTTCTCCTCAATTCTTTTAATTATTCCCTGGAGCTTACCAGATCGCTCCAGATAGTGAATAACAGAAAGCTCAAAAAATACTCGGAGAAGAACTGCACCGGCATTCGGAAAATCTGAGCGCTTGAGCTTTGTTAGTTCACGCCGGATGTCGACGAGGCGATCGTTGCCGAAACGGATCTTTAAATCGCGAGGCAAAACAGTCTTGCTTTCCTGCTTAGGATTCTTGGGACTGGGCCCTAGCTCAGACTTGCGACTTGGTGACGCAATAGACTTGCCCTGTATTATATCCGAAGGTATGAATGATCCGCGCTTACTCGCTGGTCGGTCTTCCTGATGCCACGAGTCAAAATAAGTCTTGATATCTTCGCTTTTATTGAGAGTTCGAGAGCTTTGCTTTCCTAGCGCTACGTCGGTGACAAGCTTGGCGAAGCCGCGAATGAACTCACCCTTTGTTGTAGTTCCGCGAAGCCCGTGATCAGGATCGGGCTCAACCTTTAGATAATCGCGCCCAACGGAGGAATCGAAGACGCGCTCGAGCGTAGTGAAGAGCTTTGCGCGTGGGCTATCAAGCTTAGCTTTCACTTCCTCAGGGAGATCAAGCGAGCGTGCCATTTCCGCAATGGCCCTCGTCTGCCGCGCCTGCTGAATGTCCGCCAGCGTAAATCCGAGATCGTCTCGTAGATCGTCATTGTCATAGCCTTCTTCTAATTTTTCGAGAATGAAGCTGGCTCGATTCTCAAGCTGCCACGCGAGGACAGGAGATCCAATGTGCCGGCCTGCGATCTGGCGGTCAGTTGCCCGACGGCTTGGAGCGATAGTAACCGGAACCCTTGCAATACCTTCTATGCCCGAGATGCGCCGAGCGAGTCGCTCAACCTGACGCTCTAGCTGACCTTCAAGCAAGCCGGGCTCCCGCAAAGCCTTCAATGCCGCGAGGCGACGGTTGCCCTCGACAACCACATTACGCCCATTCTCTTCGATAGCAAGAAGCGGCTCATTCGGGAAATAGCCCCGATATGCGATGCTCTGGGCAACCTCCATTGCCTTATCGTGCTCGAATAAATACTGAATAATTTCCCTTGGAGCTCGCGCCGATGTCTCACGGCCTAGCCGCGGGTTCTTGGCATCCAAGTGAAGACTGGTTACTGACAGACGCTTAGTCGGCCAACTCTCCATCGCCATTGCAGTACCTTTATGAGAACTAGCCAAGTCACAAATGCTGTGCAAAATCGCCCGGCCGGTTTCTGGGTTCCCTATGCGAAGCGCACGACCCTATCCTGCTGATGCGACGACATCTTAGGTGAATTTTGCAACCTCGTCAACTTTCTCCGATGGTCGCTAGCGGCATAAGCATCTCGAAGGCGGCTGCATGGTGCAACCCCGAACAAAAGAGGTTCAACAAAAGAGGTTCCACCCTAATCGCTGGAGGTTGAAGATCTAACAGCTTCGGGTGCGAGCGGACGCGGGAGAGAAGTCAGGTCGGGGGGGCCGGTTGGCGGTTTCGAAGCGCGTCAAGTCCGTGTTGAACTCAGAATTAGGCGCCACCCTACCCAACATAAAAGAGCCTCGATAAGCGGGGCTTATCCTCATCCCAGCGCCCCAGGCACCCTCTCAGGAGTCGCTCCAAGCTCTCTCCAACGCTCTCCAACCGGAACTTTGCACGGTGCCAGCCAAGTGCCAGCCGATTCGCTCCGGAGCCCCTCGGACCAGTGAAGCTTATCTTCGGGGGAAGCTGCCGCAGGACCGTTCGGGACTTGACTTGCAATCAGGAGCCGATGTCGCACGATTCCCAGGGCTGACGGTTTGGGCGAGAGGATGCCGCCCTTCGGACTCGCGAGGTCGGACGGCCGAGGATCTTTGCTGAGGATGGCAATGGGCGCTCCGGGCTGTGCCATATGGATCGTGCTTGGATCGTAAGAGTTGGCGGCATTCCCCTTTCAGGGGTCCGGTTCTTTGACCCAGGAATTCTCGTTTTCGACCCACAGGTCGCGCTCTCTGACCCACAGGTCGCGCTCTCTGACCCGCAGGTCGCGCTCTCTGACCCACAGGTCGCGCTCTCTGACCCACAGGTCGCGCTCTCGGACCCACGGGTCGCGTTCTCGGACCCATGGGTCGCGCTCTCTGACCCGCAGGTCACGCTCTCGGACCCACGGGTCACGCTCTCGGACCCACGCGTCGCGTTCTCGGACCCATGGGTCGCGCTCTCTGACCCGCAGGTCACGCTCTCGGACCCACGGGTCACGCTCTCGGACCCACGCGTCGCGTTCTCGGACCCATGGGTCGCGCTCTCTGACCCGCAGGTCGCGCTCTCTGACCCGCAAGGTCACGCTCTCCGACCCACGGGTCACGCTCTCCGACCCACGGGTCACGCTCTCCGACCCACAGGTCACGCTCTCTGACCCACAGGTCACGCTCTCGGACCCACGGTTCGCGTTCTCTGACCCATGGGTCACGCTCTCGGACCCACGGTTCGCGTTCTCTGACCCATGGGTCACGCTCTCCGACCCATAGGTCACGCTCTCTGACCCACAGGTCACGTTCCCGGACCCGCAGGTCACGCTCTCTGACCTGGGTGTGTAAAAGGCTGGGAGAAACCGGGGGCTCGGCCCTCGCGGGGACCGGAAGGGAATACGCGGCCGTCCGGCCGTCAGGCCGGCGCGCCCTGGTAGCGCTCGCGGACGCTGCCCTGGCCGAGGAGGCCCTCGATCGAGGTGACCAGCTCGGGGACGAGCTGGACCTTGAGGTTGTCCGGCGTGGCGATGCGGACGGTGCGGTCGGCGAGCTGCATCTCGAGGATGACCGGCACGTCGCCCGGGTGCTCGGTCAGCAGGTCGCGCAGCTTGAGCATCTGGCTCTGGGGGAGCCGGGGGTCGAGCATCAGGTCGACCCCGGCGAGCGGGCGGGCGCCCCGCTTGCCGAGCGGGGTGATCTCCTCGACGGTCAGCTCGACGTCGCTCCCCCGCTCGCGGACCTGGCCCTTGACGATCACCACCGCCTCGTCGACCAGCAGGTGGCCGAACTGCTGGAGCTGGCTGGCGAACAGGGTCACCGGCAGGCTCCCCACCAGGTCCTCCAGCACGAAGCGCCCCATGAACTTGCCGGCGTTGGCGCCGCTCTTGATCTTCACCCGGTTGACGCCGGTCACCATGCCGCCCAGGATGACCGTCCCCTCGGGGACGTTCTCGCGCAGCGAGACGGTGGTCTGGTTGACCAGCCGCTCCAGCGCCTCCTGGTGCTCGGAAAGCGGGTTGCCGGTGAGGAAGAAGCCGAGCGCCTCCTTCTCGTAGCGCAGCCGCTCGCGCTCGGGCCAGGGGCGGACCGAGAGGTCCGGCGCGGGCTCCATCGACTCCCCCGCGCCGACCATCGCCCCGAACAGGCTGTGCTGCCCCTCCTCGCGCTCGCGCCGCCGCCGCTGGGCGAAATCCAGCAGGCCGTCGAGCGAGCCGCAGAGGGCGGCGCGGTGGACGCCCAGCTCGTCGAACGCTCCGGCCTTGATCAGGCACTCGAAGACCTTGCGGTTGACTCCCCGCAGGTCCACCTCGGTCGCCAGGTGGGCGAGACTGCGGAAGCGCCCCGCCGGCCGGCGGGCGGCGAGCACCGCCTCGATGGCCCCCTCCCCCACCCCCTTGATGGCGCCGAGGCCGAAGCGGATCTTGTCGCCGACCACGGTGAAGAACCAGCCGCTCTCGTTGATGTCCGGCGGCAGCAGGCCGATCCCCATGTTGCGGCACTCGGCCGTGTACTTGGCGATGGCGTCGGTGGAATTGCAGCTCGGAGTTGAGCATGGCGGCCATGAAGGCCACCGGGTAGTGGGCCTTGAGGTAGGCCGTCTTGTAGGCGAGGTTGGCGTAGGCGACGCTGTGGCTCTTGTTGAAGCCGTAGCCGGCGAAGGGCTCGATGTTGTCCCAGAGCCCCGCGGCCCGATCCCGCGGCATGCCGCGGCCGGCCGCGCCGTCGACGAATTTCTCCTTCATCTTGGCCATGACGTCGGCCTTCTTCTTGCCCATGGCCTTGCGAAGGATGTCCGCCTCGGCCATGGTGAAGCCGGCGACCGCCACGCCGATCAGCATCACCTGTTCCTGATAGACCATGATGCCGTAGGTCTCTTCCAGGATCGGCTGCATCTCGGGAGCGAGATAGGAGAATTTCTTCCCCTGCTTGCGCTGGATGTACTCGTCGATCAGGGTCATGGCGCCCGGCCGGTAGAGGGCGTTCAGGGCCGCCAGCTCCTCGAAGCGGTCCGGCTTGACCCGGCAGAGCAGGTCGGTCATGCCGCGCGACTCGAACTGGAAGATGCCGCTGGTGCGCCCCTCGGAGAAGATGCGGAAGGTCTCCGGGATCGTCGAGCGGAATCTCCTCGAGGTCGAGCGGGATCCCCTGCTGGCGGACGATCTTCACCGCGTCGTCGATCACGGTCAGCGTGCGCAGGCCCAGGAAGTCCATCTTGAGCAGCCCGAGGCTCTCGATGATGGTCATGTCCCACTGGGTCATGATCTGCTCTTCGTCCCCCTTGACCACCCGGTAGAGCGGCACCAGCTCGTCGAGCCGGCTGGGGGTGATGACGACGCCGGCGGCGTGCACCGAAGCGTGGCGGGTGAGCCCTTCGAGGCGGCTCCCGACGTCGATGATCTGCTTGACCTCGGGATCGCGGGCGGCCTCGCCGGCGAGCGGCTCTTCCTTCGCCACCGCGGCGAGCGAGCGGGTCATGTCGGGGATCATCTTGGCGATGCGGTCCACCTTGGCGTAGGGGACCCCCATCACCCGGCCGACGTCGCGGATCACCGCCTTGGCGGCGAGGGTGCCGAAGGTGATGATCTGGGCCACCCGGTCGCGGCCGTACTTCTCGCCGACGTAGTGGATCACCTCGCCCCGGCGGCGCATGCAGAAATCGATGTCGATGTCGGGCATGCTGATCCGCTCGGGGTTGAGGAAGCGCTCGAACAGCAGGTCGTACTGGAGCGGATCGATGTCGGTGATCCGCAGGGCGTAGGCGACCACCGAGCCCGCCGCCGAGCCGCGGCCCGGCCCCACCGGGATGTCGTTCTCCCGGGCGTGGCGGATGAAGTCCCAGACCACCAGGAAGTAGCCGGGGAAGCCCATCTTGCCGATCACCTGGATCTCGTAGTCGAGGCGCGTGCGGTAGGCCTCGTCCGGATGGCGGACGAGGCCCTGGCCGCGGCGGCGGCGCAGCTCGGAGAGCCGCACCTCGAGCCCCTCGCGGGCCACCTTCTCGAAGTAGCTCTGGAGGGTGTCCCCGGCGGGCACCGGGAACTCCGGCAGGTGGTAGGTGCCGGTGGGGATCACCAGGTTGCACTGCTCGGCGATCGCCACGGTGTTCTCGATCGCCCCGTGGTCGTCGGGGAAGATGCGGTGCATCTCCTCGGCCGTCTTCATGTAGAAGTTGTCCGAGGCGTACTTCAGCCGGTCGGGGTCCGAGAAGGTCTTCTGGGTGCCGATGCAGAGCAGCACGTCGTGGGCGAAGGCGTCGTCCTTCTTCAAGTAGTGGCAGTCGTTGGAGACCACCAGCGGGATTCCCAGGCGCTTGCCGATGCGCCGCACCACGTCGTTGGCGATCCGCTGCTCGGGGATGCCGTGATCCTGCATCTCCAGGTAGAAGTTGCCCTCGCCGAAGATGTCCAGGAACTCCTTGGCCGCCGCCTCGGCCTCGCGCTCGCGGGTGGCCACGATGTGCTCGTTGATCTCCCCCTTGAGGCAGGCCGAGAGGCAGATCAGCCCCTCGCTGTGCTTGCGCAGCAGCTCCTTGTCCACCCGGGGCTTGTAGTAGAACCCCTCGAGGAAGGCGGCGGAGGTGAGCTTGAGGAGGTTGCGGTAGCCGGTCTCGTTCTTCGCCAGCAGGACCAGGTGGTTGCTGCTGCCGCGGCCCGGCGTGCGGTCGAGCCGGCTCCCCTGGGCCACGTAAGCCTCCATGCCGAGGATCGGCTTGATGCCCGCGGCCCGCGCCTTGTTGTAGATCTCGATCGCCCCGAACATGTTGCCATGGTCGGTCAGCGCCACGGCGGGCATGCCGGCCTCGCCGGCGGCCTTGATCACGTCGTCGAGGCGGTTCGCCCCGTCGAGCAGGCTGAACTGGCTGTGGAGATGGAGATGGACGAAGTCGGACATGCGGGGATGCTTTCGCTCCCCGGATGGTATCAGACCGGGATGGCGCTGATGCCCGTGAAGACCGGGCCGATGCCGAAGGTCACGCGCCGCCGAGGAGCTTCAGGCTGCGGCGGAGGATCTCGACCGCGCCGGCGCCGGAGAGCGGGGAGGGCGCCTGGCAATCGTCGATCGAGGCCAGCAGGCCGCAGGAGAGCGACGCCTGGCAGGCGTCGTCGCTCTTCGCCCCGGAGCAGGAGGCGGCGCCGAAGCGGGAGAGCAGGCGCAGGACGACCCGCAGGCCGGTGCCGCGCCGCACCGGCGATCCCGGGAAGAAGCGGTGCTGCGTGGGATCGACCTCCATCAGCCCGAGGTTGACCACGCGGACGATCTCGTCCCGGTGCGGGTTGTCGAGCACGTCGGTGGCGATGCGGCCGGCGGTGGGCAGGCTGTTGCGCACCTGCGGCACCAGCCAGTAGAGCAGGAGGGCGAAGTCCCCCTTGTTCAGCTCGGGCCGGGCGGCCACCTCCTGGACGTCGCGGGGGAGCTGGGAGAGGCGCCAGCGAAACTTCGCCGCGTCGAGCTGCTCGGCCAGGGCAGGGTCCTTGGGGTTGCGGGCGGCGAGGTCCTGGACGATCTGCAGCCCGGCGCTGGGGTCCCCCACCTCCAGCTCGAGCTGGGCGCGGCGCTCCAGCAGGCCGCGCTCGCCCGGCTGCCGGCCGGCCAGCTCCTTGACCGCGGCGAGCTCGGCCGCGCGGTCGCCGCGCGCCATCGCCACCTTGCGCGCGGCCTCCAGGGTGATCGTCTCCGACGGTCCCCAGCTCTGCAGGAGCTGGAGCTGCTTGGCGGCCTCGTCGAGCTTCTGGCCGCGCACCGCCTCGTCCAGCCGGTGGGAGACGATCTCCATGGCGCGGGGGTGGAGCTCGCCGGTCCGCTTCAGGGCGAGCGGGCTGCGGGCGGCGATCGCCCGGTAGCCCGAGTAGGCGAGGGCGATATCGCCCAGGCGCTCGGCGGCGCGGCCGAGCAGCAGCTGGCTCGCGGTGTAGGCGGGCGCCGCGTCGCCGACCGCCAGCAGGCGCTCGACCACGCGGGTGTTCTCGCCGGCGGCGAAGTCGACCTGGGAGGCGAGGACCTGCGCCGGCAGGAACCCGGGGTCCCTCTCCAGCATCTCCGCCGCGGCCCGGGAGGCCCCGGCGGTGTCGCCGGCGTCGAGGAAACGCCGCCAGGCGCCCTCCAGGCGCTCCCGGAGCTGCGGATCGACCGGCGAGGTCGGCTGGGCCGACGAGGTGTAGCCCTCCAGCGGATCGATCAGATAGGGACGATCGGCCGCCTCCAGGGCGAGGGGCTCGGGAGCCTGCCGGGCGGCGGGCTCCCGGACGGGTGGCGGCGGGGCCGAGGAGCAGGCCAGGCCCGCCGCCAGCAGAGCGCCGAGGATGGCGGCCTGGAGGGTCCGGCGCCCGGAAAGGCGCCGGATCACCAGGCTCTCAAGGCGCGGGAGCGGGAGGCGCCGCGGAGATGGTTGCGATGGCATGCTTGTAGATCAGGATCTCTTTCCCCTCGCTCTCGAGGACCACGGCGAAACGGTCGAACCGCTTGAGACGTCCCAGCAGATGCCGGCCCGTCACCAGCTCGAGGTACATCGTCTGCCCTTCCTTCAGGCTCTGGAAGAGATACCCATCCTGAATGTTGATGTTGTGTTTAGCCATACGCCCTCCCGAGACCCCTGTGCTTGGCATGTCTAAGTACCCCCGGAATCTGCCGTTTTAGTTCCTGGGCCGAGAACCAGGTCACATCCGGCTCTTTCCGAAACCAGGTCTCCTGCCGTTTGGCGAACCGCCGAGTCTCCCTGACGATCTCGGCGACCGCCAACTCGAGAGACCCATCCCCCTCCAGGTGACGGACGAGCTGACGATACCCTATCGCCTGGAATGCGGGAAGCCGGGGGGAGAGATTTCGCTGGAGAAGCCCAGCCACCTCTCCGAGCCAGCCGGCTTCCATCATCCGGGCGACGCGGCCTGCGATTCGATCGTATAAGATGCCACGCGGAAGCGTCAATCCAACACGGACGGCCGCAATGGCTTGAGTCCCAAAGGGTTGCTCCGCCACCCAGGCGGAGAGCGGGCGGCCGGTGACCCGCGCCACCTCGAGCGCCCGCAGCACCCGCTGGGAGTCTCCGGCGGTGAGCCGCGCCTCCGTCCTGGGGTCCAGCCGGGCGAGCTCCGCGCGCAGCACCGCCAGCCCTTCCGCCTCCAGCCGCCCGCGCAGCTCCTCCCGCACCGCCGGGTCGCCGGGCGGGATCGGGCTGATCCCCGAGAACAGCGCCCGCAGGTAGAGGCCGCTCCCCCCCACCACGACCGGCAGCCCCCCCCGCCCCTGGACCTCGGCGATCGCCTCCAGAGCCCGGCGGGCGAACTCCCCCGCCGAGTAGACCTCGTGCGGCTCCAGGATGTCGATCAGGTGGTGGGGCACCCGCTCGCGCTCGGCCGCCCCCGGCTTCGCCGTGCCGATGTCGAACCCCCGGTAGACCTGGAGAGCGTCGGCGTTGACGATCTCCCCCCCGAGCTCCAGGGCGAGCGCCATCGCCAGCTCGCTCTTGCCGGTGGCGGTGGGGCCGACGATGGCGAGGACGGGGTGCATGGGGGGAAGGGTACCTTGATCCTATGTAGGGGCGCAGCATGCTGCGCCCTATTTCGGCTCCCCTGGCAGCTCGATCCGCATCCGGCCTCCCCTTTCGAACCTCACCACGATCTCGCCGGCGCGGTCGGTGCGCAGCACCCCGGACCGCCGCCCGAGCCGCTCGACGACCTCGGGCGACGGGTGGTGGTAGACGTTGCCGACGCCCACCGAGATCAGCGCCAGGCGCGGCGCCACGGCGTCGAGGAAGGTCTCGATGGATGAGGTGCGGCTGCCGTGATGGGCGACCTTGAGGAGGTCCGCCCGCAGGTCCCGGAGGCAGCAGTCGACCAGCTCGTGCTCGGCCCCCCTCTCGACGTCGCCGGTGAGCAGCGCCCGCCGGCCGCGGATCTCGGCGAGGAGGACCAGCGAGCGCTCGTTGACCGGCCCGTCGTCGTCCGCCGCCGGGTGGAGGACCGTGAGACGCCAACGGCCGAAGGCGATCTTCTTGCCCCGCCACAGCAGGCGCGTCCGCACGCCCGGAAGGTCGAGGAGCTTTCCCGCGCAGCCATGGGGGTCCCAGCCCGGGGCCATCCAGACCTCGCGCACGGGCAGGTAGGCGGCGATGTCCACCAGCCCCCCACAGTGGTCGTGATCGGGGTGGGTCATGACCAGGGCATCGAGGTGGCTCACCCCCTCGCCGAGCAGCGCCGGCAGGAGGGCCCGGCCGCCGATGTCCCCTCCCCGCGTGCCGCCGCCGTCCACCAGGATGGCGCGGCGGCCGTCGCGCAGCAGGATCGCGTCTCCCTGGCCGACGTCGAGCATCGCCAGCTCCGGGACGTTGCGGTGGGGATCGGGCCACAGGGTGCAGCCAAGGACGAAAAGGCCCGAAAGGACGGCAAGGACGGCGCGGGTCCGGCGGCGGGGCAGGAGCAGGAGGGCGGTGATTCCCGCCGCGATCAGCGAGGCCTCGACCGCCGAGAGGGCGAGGGGAACGGGGAGCCAGACCTCCGGCGGGGTGCGCGACGGCCAGGAGAAGGGCGATGCCAGGAGGTCGAGCGCCGGGAGCAGTCTGCCGGCGAGCGCGGGGGAGACGAGCGCCACCGCCGTCCAGGCGAGCGAGGCGATCAGCGCCAGACCGGTCCACGGCACGGCCGGCAGGTTGAGCAGCGGCGCCAGCGGCGAGAGCAGGTGGAACCGGGGGATCGCCCAGGGGAAGGTCGCCAGATGAGCCCCCACGCTGGCGGCGACCGGCTCCGCGATCCGGGCCGGAAACCGGCGCCCCTGCCAGCGCCGGGCGAGCGCCGGCGCCAGCAGCAGGAGCCCCGCCGTGGCCGACACGGTGAGCTGGAAGGCGGGCGAGAGCGCCAGGTCCGGCTGGTCGAGCAGCAGCAGGATCACCGCCCAGCCCAGGGCGTTGGCGGCGGCCGGCGGGCGTTCGGCGAGGAGCGCCAGCACGGCGAGGCCGCTCATCACCGCCGAGCGCACGAGCGAGGGCAGCGGCCCGACCAGCAGCAGGTAGAGGACGATCGCCGCCAGCATCAGCAGCAGCCGCAGCGGGCGAGGCAGCCAGCCGCCGAGCAGCCAGACCAGCCCCGCCACCAGCGCCACATGCACCCCGGAGACCGACATCAGGTGATAGATCCCGGTGACGCGCAGCCCCCGCATCCAGGCCAGCGGGAGCTGCGAGACGTCGCCCAGCACCAGCGCCCGGGCCAGCGCCTTCCCCTGGCCGGCGTCTTTGTGGGGGTCCGGGCCGCTTGCGGGCCCGGCCGCCCGGTAGGCGGCCTCCACCCGGGCGCGGAGGGCGCCCGAGAGGCCCGCCAGCCATCCGGGCGGGCTCTCGATCTCCAGGAGCCGGCGGCTCTTCACCCGCAGCCGCCAGGGGCCGGGCGGCGACGGCAGGCGGTTGGCGAACCCCGGCGAGCGGGAGAGATAGCCCTTGACCCGCAGGGTCGTCCCGAAGGGCGGCGGCAGCTCCTCGGGGCCGGGCAGGTGCAGGCTCACCTCCAGCGCGGGGGACTTCAGCAGGTCCCCCTGGCGCAGGCGAACAAGGCGCGCCGGCGCGGACCAGCCCTCGTCGTCCGGCGTCCAGTGCCCGGCCACCTCGAGGACCGCCTCCACCGGGCGGTCCCGGCTCAGGCCCGCCGCCGGATCGCCGGGAAGGCCGAGGCGCACCGTGGCGGCGAGGAGGCCGAGGGCGAGGAAGGCGAGGCACGTCCCCGTCCGCCGGCCGAGCGCCAGTCCGCCGAGGGCCAGGACGGCCAGCAGCGGGACCGGCAGGTACGGGATTTGAAACGCCAGCAGGGTGCCGGCCGCGAACGCCGCGGCCGGAAGGAGCATGGGCTTGTTGCGCAGATCGATGGCGCGATTTTGACGGTCCATGCCCCCTAATAAACGTAAAAACCGGCCTCGGCTGACAAACTGCTGGTTCTTCAGGGCTTAGGAGGATGAAAATGCCCGAGTTGATCTTCGAGCACGCCGCGCGGGTGGAGGATGAGGAGGGCGCGGTCTACGTTCCGAGGAGCTACGGCCAGGAGAGAGCGGACGGCACCTGGACCGGCTGGATCGAGTTCCACCCCCAGAGCGGCGAAGGCGTGTTCCTGCGCACCGACCAGGAGACCACCCAACCGGACCGCGCCACCCTGACCTACTGGGCATCCGGGCTGGAGCCCGTCTACTTCGAGGGCGCCTTCGACCGGGCGGCGGAGTTCGTGGACCGGTAGGTCTCTCTCCGGCGGGAATTCAAACCGCCTCCGCCTCCGGCGAGAACAGCGACAGCACGGGCAGCCCCAGCTTGCGGCGCAGGACCTGGCGGGCCAAGCGGTCGCGGGAGCTCTCGCAGCTCTCCGGCCGGCAGGCGTCCCCGGAGGGAGGCCAGGGTCTTCTCCACCGCGGCGTCGATCCCGGACCGCGCCTCCCCGCTCAACCCCTCTCCGGCGCGGTCGATCATCTCCCGGTCGAGGGCCGAGAGGCGCTCCTCCACCTCCTGCGGCTCTCCCGCCAGGGCGACGATCCGTTCGGCCAGATCGGAAAAGCCCGAGGGAAGGGCGGCGGCGAGGGCGGCGAGGCGCGGCGAGGCCGCGAAGTCGGGCGCCGGGACGCGATGGCCCGGAGCGGTCAGCTCGCGCAGGTCGGCCCAGGCGGCCTCGACGGCGGGTGCGCAGTAGCGCAGGCTGGAGATCTTGCCCTTCGCCTTCCGCTCCCTGCGCCTGGCGAAGACCTCTTCCAGCGTGCTGCGCACCAGCCCGAGCGGGACCCCCTCCTGGTGCCAGCGGCGCGCCACCTGCCAGTCCGCCGGGGAGAGCAGCAGCGGCGAGCCCCGCAGCTCGACGAAGATCTCTTCGATGGCCTGGAAGTAGGCGTGGTCCGAGTCTTCGGTGGTCTCGGAGATCTCAGCGATTGCGCTCATAGATGAGCTTCAGGCCGGTCAGCGTGAGGTCGGGGTCCACCTCGCGGATGTACTTCGAGCCGGAGGCGATCAGCGGCGCCTGGCCGCCGGTGGCGACGATCCCCTTGGCGTCCGGGATCTCCGCCAGCAGCCGCTCGAGGATGCCGTCCACCAGGCCGATGTAGCCGTAGTAGATGCCCGCCTGCATGGCGGCGGCGGTGTTGCGCCCCACCAGCTCCGTGGGCTTGCGCACGTCCACCCGGTAGAGGCGCGAGGCGTGGGCGAACAGCGCCTCGGCCGAGATGGTGATCCCCGGGGTGATGATCCCCCCCATGTACTCCCCCGCCGCGTTGACCACGTCGAAGGTGGTGGCGGTGCCGAAGTCGACCACGATCACCGGCGAGCCGTAGCGCTCCCGGGCCGCCACGGCGTTGACGATGCGGTCCGCCCCCACCTCGGTCGGGTTGTCGTAGCGGATCGGCATCCCGGTGCGCACGCCCGGCTCGATGAACAGCGGCTTCTTGCCGAAGTAGCGCCGGGCCAGCCGGTCGAGCGTCGGGTGGAGCGGCGGCACCACCGAGGAGATCACCACCGCCTCCGCCCCCTCCGGGTCGATCCCCCGCAGGGTGAACAGCGGCAGCAGGAGGGCGCCGTACTCGTCCGCCGTGCGCTCGGTGTCGGTCGACAGGCGGAAGCTCTCCACCAGCTCGTCCCCCCGGTAGACGCCGAAGACCGTGTTGGTGTTGCCCACGTCCACCAGGACGAGCACCCCGCCACCGGCTTCCTTTCCCTCGGCCTTCCCCCTCTTCATCCCTCGATCACCTCTCCGGCGGCCACCGCAATCCGCCGGCCGTCGCTGTCGAGCAGCAGTCTGCCCATCTCGTCGAAGCCGGCGAACGCGCCCTCGATCACGCTGCTTCCCTGGCGGCAGACGATCCGCTCACCGGGCTGGTGGACCGACAGCGGCCGGTAGCTCTCCACCGCGTAGGCGGTGTCCCCCAGGTGGGTGAGCTCGGCCTCGACGCTCTCCACCAGATCCCAGGTGAGGTCCGCCAGGCTCGCGCCGCCGTCCCCGCCGGCCCCATTCAGCAGCCGAAGCGAGGTCGCCCCCTCCGGCAGGTCTCCCGCCTCGTGGAACAGGTTGACGCCGAAGCCGGCGAGCGCCAGGCTCCGCTCGCCCGGCCGCACCAGGGCCTCGATCAGGATGCCGCCGATCTTCCGGCGCTCTTTCCCACCGTCCCCGACCTCGACCACCAGGTCGTTCGGCCACTTGAGGCGGCAGGGGACCGGCAGCCGCGCCGACCCTGTGGACAACGCCCGGCAGAGCCCGACGCCCACGAGCAGCGGCAGCGTCTGCAGGAGGGCCGGGTCCGCGGCCTCGACCACCCGCGTCACGTACGCCCCCTTGCCCGCCGGACTCGACCAGCTCCGCCCCTGCCGGCCGCGCCCGCCCGACTGTCCATAGGCGAGCAGGAGCAGCGGATGGAGCGTCTGCGACTCGTTCTGGTACTCGGTAGCGATGGCGCGGGCGAGGGCGTTGGTCGAGGCGACCACCGGCAGGATCAGGACGTTCTCGGGGCCGCCCCCCCACCGGCGCCGCTCCAGCAGCTCCTCGACGTAACGGTCGTAGTCCTCCGGCATGTCCCTTCTATACCATCTTTCTAGGCGGTCCCCAGGCTGGAGCGCAGGGAGGCCTGCCGCTCGCGCATCTCGGCCAGCTTGGCGCGCCCCCCCTCCACCACCTTGGCGGGGGCCTTGGCCAGGAAGTCGGCGTTGGACAGCCGCTCCTCGGCGCGCGAGATCTCCGCCTCTAGCTTCTCCAGCTCCTTCTCGAGCCGCACCCGCTCCTCGGCGCTCATCTCCGACTTCTCCACCGCGGCCTGCTCGACGCCGATCTCTACGCCCGCCACCAGGTCGCGCCGCGCCCCCTCGGGGATGGCGCCGAAAGCGACCGTCTCCACCCGGGTCAGGAACCGCAGCAGCGGCGCCTGCTCTTCGAGCAGCCGGCTCACCCCGGCGTCCGCCGCGTCCGCTGGGTGAAGATCGAGATGGAGATCGAGCTTCTCCTTCGGACCCAATCCCATCTCGGCCCGCAGGGCGCGCACCCGGGTGACCACCTGGATGAGCGCCTCCATGCCGGCCTCCACCGCGTCGTCCTCCCAACCCTCCTCGCGCCGCGGATAGGGGGCGAAGGCGATCGTCTCCGGCTGGATCGCCTCGTGGCCGGGCAGGCGCTGCCAGAGCTCCTCGGTGAGGAAGGGCATCACCGGGTGCAGCAGCCGCAGGGCGCGGTCGAGCACCGTGAGCAGCACGTCCCCCACCCGCGGCCGCGGCGCGTCGCCGAACAGCGCCGGCTTGGACAGCTCGATGTACCAGTCGCAGAAGTCCCCCCAGAAGAAGTGGTAGAGACGGTTGCAGGCCTCGTCGAAGCGGAAGGTCTCGAACCTCGCGTCCACCTCCGCCGCCACCCGCGACAGGCGGGAGAGGATCCAGCGCTCGGGCGCCGCCAGCCCGGCGACGTCGATCGACTCCCGCACCCGCGCCTCCGGCGGGATGCGCGACAGGGCGAAGCGGGTGGCGTTCCACAGCTTGTTGCCGAAGGCGCGGTAGCCGGCGATCTGGTCCTTGTTGAGCGGGATGTCGCGCCCGGGGCTGTCGAGCGAGGCCAGGGTGAAGCGCAGGGCGTCGGCGCCGAACTCGGCGATCAGCTCCGAGGGGTCGAGCACGTTCCCCTTGGTCTTCGACATCTTGGTCCCCTCGGCGTCGCGCACCAGGCCGGTCAGGTGGACCGCGCGGAAGGGGACGTCGCCGGTGAAGTGCAGGGCGGTCATCACCATCCGGGCCACCCAGAAGAAGAGGATGTCGAAGCCGGTGACCAGCACGTCCGTGGGGTAGAAGGTCCGCAGGTCCGGCGTGTCGTCCGGCCAGCCGAGGGTCGAGAAGGGCCAGAGGGCCGAGGAGAACCAGGTGTCGAGCACGTCCGGGTCCTGGGTGAGCCGGTCGGTGCCCGCCTGGGCCGCCGCCTCCTCGGCGCTGTGGGCCACGAAGCAGCGGCCGTCCTCGGTGTACCAGGCGGGGATCTGGTGGCCCCACCAGAGCTGGCGCGAGATGCACCAGGGGCGGATGCCGGTCAGCCAGTGCTCCCAGGTCTTGTCCCAGGAATCGGGCACCAGCTTGGTGCGGCCGTCGCGCACCGCGGCGAGCGCCCCGGCCGCCATGCTGGTCATGTCGCAGAACCACTGCGTCGAGACCAGCGGCTCGATCGGCTCGCCGCTGCGCTGGCTGTGCCCCACGTTGTGGACGTGCTCCTCCACCTTGACCAGGTATCCCCCCTCGCGCAGCCGCTCGACGATCTTCCGGCGCGCCTCGAAGCGGTCGAGGCCGGCGAACTCCGGGCCGGCGTCGGCGGTCATCCGGCCGTCGAGGCCGATCACCGTGATCCCCGGCAGGCCATGCCGCTTCCCCATCGCGAAGTCGCTGGGATCGTGGAACGGGGTGATCTTGACCAGGCCGGTGCCGAACTCCCGGTCCACCGCCTCGTCGGCCACGAACGGCAGGCGCCGGCCGACCAGCGGCAGGATCGCCGCCCGGCCGTGGAGGTGGGCATAGCGCTCGTCCTCGGGGTGGAGCGCCACGGCGGTGTCGCCCAGCATGGTCTCCGGCCGGGTGGTCGCCACCACGATCCGCTCGCCCTTTCCGTCACCCCCCTCGACCTCATAGGCCACGTGGTAGAGCTTGCCCTGCACCGTCTTCATCTCGACCTCGAGGTCCGAGACGGCGGTGCCGAGCGTCGGCGACCAGTTGACCATGTACTCGCCGCGGGTGATCAGACCTTCCCGATAGAGGCGGACGAAAGCCTCGCGCACGGCGCGGGAGAGCCCGGCGTCGAGGGTGAAGCGCTCGCGCGTCCAGTCGCAGGAGGCGCCCAGGCGGTCGAGCTGCTGGCGGATGTTGCTGTGGTACTGCTCCTTCCACTGCCACATCCGCTCGACGAAGCGCTCGCGGCCCATCTCGCGGCGGCTCGTCCCCTCGTTTTCCAAGTGGCGCTCCACCATGAGCTGGGTGGCGATGCCCGCGTGGTCGGTACCGGGGAGCCAGAGGGCATTGTACCCCTGCATCCGCCGCCAGCGGGTGAGGAGGTCCTGCAGGGTCGACTGGAGGGCATGGCCGACGTGGAGCTTCCCCGTGACGTTCGGGGGCGGGATCATGATGCAGTAGGACGGCTTCGCCGAGGGAGCCTCGGCGCGGAAGTACTCCTTCTCCGCCCAGCGCCGCTGCCAGGCCTGCTCGTAGCTCGCCGGCTCGAAGCGTTTGTCCATCTCGGTCTGGATTCCGGTCGTCATCCCGGTCGTCGTGCCGGTCGTCGTCTCCGTGCTCGTGCCGCTCACCGCCACCTCCGTATCCTGTGTCCAACAAACGTCCATCAAACAGAAGGGAGCGGTGATCTTCCACCGCTCCCCGGATGCCCCCGGCCCTGCCGAAGGCTGCGCTACTCGACCTGGCCCTCGAGCTCGCGCAGACGATCGCGGATGATCACCTCCGCCATGTCCGGGATCACCTCCCAGGCCACGTCCCGCACCGTCTTGTCGCCGAGCAGCTCCACCACCCGGCGGGCGATGCGATCCACGTCCTCTTCGGAGAGATGCCCGTTGCCGTTCGCGGGCGCGGCCGACACCGTCGGCCCCGGCGGGAACGCCGGCTCTGGAGCGGGCGCCGCCGACACGGTCGGACCTGGCGGGAACGCCGGCTCGGGCGCCGGCGCCGCGGCCCAGTTGAACCCGGCGGCGGGCATCGCGGGCTCCTCGATCGCGGGCTCCTCGAGGGCATGATCGAGGGCATGATCGAGGGGATGATCGAGGGCATGATCGAGGGGATAATGATCCGCCGTTTCGTCGAGCGACAGCTCGCTCGGCGCGCCGAAGACGTCCTCCCGCACGCCGAAGGTCGGCTCGCCTTCCTCCAGCGGGAACACCGGCTCGGCTTCGACCTGATAGGCCGGATCGGGCTCCAGCGAGAAGGAGGGCTCGCGGTCGAACGGCTCCGGAGCCGCGTGCTCGGCCGGTGCGGCCGGCGTGGCCGGTTCGGGCTCCAGCTCGAAGTTGCCCCAGGTGGCCTCGGGCGCGAACGCGGGGACCGCGGCGGCCCCCATGAACCCCAGGCCGTCGGCGGCCGGCGGCTCGATGGCGGCCAGCCCCGGCGCCGTGGGCTGGGCCAGCCAGTCCGGGGTGGGCTCCGCCGGCGTCCAGCCGGCGTCGGGAGCCGGGGCGGCGGGAGCCGGTGCGACGGGGGCCGGCGCTGCCCAGTCGGTATCCGCCGAGACCGGAGCGGAGACCGGCGCGGGAGCGGGAGGCGGGGCCGGCGCCGGCGCGGCGGCCCAGTCGGGCAGCGGCGTGGGAGCCGGGACGGCCGCCGGGGATGGCGATGGCAATGGCGATGGCAATGGCAATGGTGATGAGGCCAATGTCGCCACTGGGGCCGCGGCGGCGGGCGCCTTGGCGGCGATCAGCTCCTCGACCCGCTGCAGCAGCTCCTGCGAGTCGAACGGCTTCTTCAGGAACGAGTCGGCCCCCGCCGAGCGGGCCTGGGCCTCGTCGAACGGCTCGAAGGTGCCCACCAGCAGCAGCACGGGGGTGCCCGGCCGGAGCTGCTTCGCCTTGCGGCAGACCTCGTAGCCGTTGGCGCCCGGCATGTGAACGTCGGCGATGACGAAGTCCGGGCTCATCTCCGACAGGAGCTTCACCGCCTCGTCGCCGTTGCTGACGGCGCGGACCTCGTAGTCCTCGTCCATGAACGTCAGCTCGATGACCTTCTGGATGGTGACGCTGTCGTCCGCCAGCAGAATCCTTCTCTTCATTCGTCCTCCGTCTGGATCGCCCTAAAGTAGCACCGCGGCCGCCGTCTCAGGAAGACGCCGCCACGGTGGCGAAACGGTTCTGCAGATACTCGACGATCGACTTCGTCGAGGTGCCGGGCAGGAAGATGGCGTCGATGCCGGCGCTCTTCAGCCCCGCCATGTCCTGTTCCGGAACGATGCCGCCGGCGAAGACCAGGATGTCCTCCGCCCCCTGCTCCCGGAGCAGCCGCGTCACCTCGGGGAGCAAAACGTTGTGGGCGCCCGAGAGGATCGACAGCCCCACGGCGTCCACGTCCTCCTGGACGGCCGCGGCGGCGATCTGGTCCGGGGTCTGGCGCAGGCCGGTGTAGATCACCTCGTACCCGGCATCGCGCAGCGCCCGCGCCACCACCTTCGCGCCGCGATCGTGTCCATCCAAGCCCGGCTTGGCGATCAGGATGCGAACCCTTCTTTCACTCATGGGGCGGATTGTAGCAGAGGGACGACACCAAGATCCCTGCCCGGGCGACCGCGGGTCGCCCCTACGACTCCTGCTACTTCAAAAAGAAGTGGATCAGGTCCGTCTTCGGCGGCTGATGCCCGAGCTGCCGCAGCAGCGAGACCACCTGCCCCCGGTGGTAGGTCGAGTGGTTCACCATGTGGGAGACCGGCTGCCAGAGCGGCCGGGTGACGGGCCCGGCCTCCGTATCCTCCCAGGTGATCTCGGCGGCGAGCTGCTCCTCGGTCAGCGAGGCGAGGAAGAACTCGAGCTGGGAGGCGGTCTCGGACCAGCCGGCGGCGAGCGCCTCGACGTCCGGGAAGTCCGCCGGCTCCGGGAGGGCCTGCCCGGTGAAGCGGGCCAGCCACCGCCTTTGTGAGCGCAGGATGTGGGAGAGCGTTCCCAGCAGCGAGCCGAAGCTCACCCCGGCCTCGCGGGTCAGCGCCTCGGGGGGCACGGCCCGCGCCACCTCCAGGGCCAGGCGGTCCGCCCAGAGGGTATAGAGGAGAAGCTGCCGCGTCTGCGTCAGTAGAGCCATTCCCTCTCCTCCTCTTCAGAAGACCGCCGGCTCCTCGTAGGTGCCGAAGACGTCCCGCAGGGCGTCGCTGATCTCTCCCACCGTGCAGTAGGCCTTGACGCAGTCGAGGATCAGCGGCATGGTGTTCTCGGTCCCCGCCGCCCCGGTCTTGAGCGCGGCGAGCGTCCGCCCGACCGCCCCCTTGTCGCGCTTGCCCTTGACCTCGTTCAGGAAGCCCACCTGCCGCTCCGCCAGATCGTCGCCGATATAGAGGATGTCGATCGGCGGCTCGTTCTCGAGCTGGTAGGCGTTGACGCCCACGATCAGCTTCTCTTTCTCCTCGAACGCCCGCTGGTAGGCGAAGGCGGCGTCCATGATCTCGCGCTGCGGGAAGCCGGCCTCGATCGCCTCCACCATGCCGCCGAGGTCGTCGATGCGGCGGAAGTAGTCGAAGGTGCCGTCCACCATCCGGCGGGTCATCTCCTCGACGAAATAGCTGCCGCCCAGCGGATCGACCGCGCTGATCACCCCCGACTCGTGGGCGATGATCTGCTGCGTCCGGAGGGCGATGCGGGCGTTCTCCTCGGTCGGCAGGGCCAGCGTCTCGTCGAGCGAGTTGGTGTGCAGCGACTGGGTGCCCCCCATCACCGCCGCCAGCGCCTGGATCGTGGTCCGCACCACGTTGTTGTACGGCTGCTGGGCGGTCAGCGAGCAGCCGGCGGTCTGGGTGTGGAAGCGCAGCATCCAGGAGCGCGGGCTCTTCGCTCCGTAGCGCTCGCGCATCACCGTGGCCCAGATCTGGCGGGCGGCGCGGAACTTGGCAACCTCCTCGAAGAAGTCGTTGTGGCTGTTGAAGAAGAAGGAGAGGCGCGGCGCGAAGTCGTCCACGTCCAGGCCCGCGTCGATGCCATATTGCACGTACTCCATGCCGTCGCGCAGGGTGAAGGCCAGCTCCTGGAGCGCCGTCGAGCCCGCCTCGCGGATGTGGTAGCCGGAGATCGAGATCGTGTTCCAGCGCGGCACGTGCCGGCCGGCGAAGGCGAACTGGTCGGTGATCAGCCGCATCGACTGCCGGGGCGGGTAGATGTACTCCTTCTGCGCGATGTACTCCTTGAGGATGTCGTTCTGCAGCGTCCCCGAGACCCGCTTCTCGACGTCCACCCCCTGCTTCTCGGCCACCGCCAGGTACATGGCGAAGAGGATCGGCGCCGTCGAGTTGATGGTCATCGAGGTGGTGACCTCGCCGAGCGGGATGCCGTCGAAGAGGGTCTCCATGTCGGCCAGGGTGTCCACCGTCACGCCGCACTTCCCCACCTCGCCGTTGGACATCTTGTGGTCCGAGTCGTAGCCGTAGAGGGTGGGCAGGTGGAAGGCGACCGAGAGGCCGGTCTGCCCCTGGGAGAGGAGATACTTGAAGCGCTGGTTGGTGTCCGCCGCGGTGCCGAAGCCGGCGAACTGGCGCATCGTCCACAGCTTGCCGCGATAGCCGGTCGGGTGGATGCCGCGCGTGTAGGGGTACTCGCCCGGGATGCCGATCGTCCCCAGGGGATCGACGTCGGCCACCTGCTCGGGGGTCACCAGGTGGGGGACCTCCATGCCGGAGACGGTCGTGAAGTCCTGCTTCCAGAACGGCGACTTGGCCTCCGCCTTGTCCTTCGCCGCCTCCCAGCGCCGCCGCGCCGCGGCCATGGCCGCGAGGGCGTCTTCCTTATAGACAGAGCCGGCGGCGGGCGCCGCCTGGTTCGTCATCTCGTTTAGAACGGTCGGTTCCTGGTCCTTCACGGCCATGCTCGGAACTCCTTTCACGGACAGACGGGGACGGCTCTCCCCCAAGCGCAGGCGTGACAAAGTATAGACGATGGCGGACAGCCCGGGTTGACGCCGAGCTCTGGACTCCCTACCCTGAACGCTGGAGACCACGATGGGTATTGCCGGAATTCGGAAGCTTGAAGTCCCGACTCTCCTCGAAGGAGATGAGCCCCTCCTCGTCACGAAGAAGGGCAAGATCTCAGGACTCTACCTGCCGCTGGAGAACCCCGACCAGATCCCGGGGGACCTCCGCCGCGATCTGATGTCCGCGGTTGGCCGATTCATCGCCGGAAGCTCTCGAGGCCAAGGGAGTGCAGGAAGAGGAGATCCTCGGGGACTTCGATGATTTCCGCCGGCGTCATCGCTGACGCGAACGTCCTCCTCTCGGCCGCGGTCGGGAAAGCGGCCTTGCGGGTGTTCTCGGAGCACAAGATCCCGGTCCACACCACCCGCTTCAATGCGGACGAGGTGATGGAGTACCTTCCCCGCCTGTCCTCGAAATACAAGATCCCCTTGGATCTCTTGCAGCTTCAGTGGAAGCTCCTGCCCTTGCAGATCCACGGCACGGAGGTTTACGAGGCGCACCTCGAAGCGGCGGAACGGATCCTCGCAGCCCGGGATCCGGAAGACGCGCATCCGCTGGCTCTGGCCCGCTCGCTCTCCCTGCCTCTCTGGTCGAACGATTCTGACCTCGCCAACGTCGGCGTGGACTGCTACACGACGGCCCGCCTGCTGAAAATCCTTTCAGCAGGTCCTCAGTTCCCATGAACCGTCGACCCGGATCGCGTTACTGCATGGAGTGCAGCCCGATCATGTTGCCTTCGGTGTCGACGACGAGCGCGATGTGCCCGTACGGACCGATCGACATCTTCTCCCGCTGAATCTTCCCGCCCTCCTTGGCCGCCTTCGCCGCCTCCACGGCGCAATCCGCGCAACTGAAGTAGACCAGCACGCTGTTGCCGCTGTTGCCGCCGGACGGAAAGCCCGGCATCCGGACCAGGGAGCCGGACGCGCCGGAGCCCGCCTGGTGCATGGGAAACCCCCACATCTCGATGTCCGCGGAGCCCATCCTGCTGAGCTGAACCCCCAGCACCGCTTCATAGAACGCCTTGGCGCGCTCCATGTCCTGCACGTAGATCTCGAACCAGCCCACGGGGTTATTCATCACGTCCTCCCTTTCTTGTCTCGGCTCTCTCCAGTTGATTCCGCACTCTGAACTTCACGATCTTGCCGATCAAATCATAAGGGACCGGCTTTCCCAACGGGAATCGTACCGATCCCTTGGCGCCTTCATAAGCGGACAGCTCGTCTTTGAACGTCTCGATTCCTCTGGGCGCAGGATAAAACCCGATGTGCTTCTTGAACGCGGCGAAGTGAACCAGATTCCCGTTCAGGGTGAAGGTCGGCATCCGATACTTTATGGCTTCTTTCGCCTCCGGCGCCGCCTTCCGGATCGTCATCCGGATCTTCTCCAGAATCTCCTGAACCTCGTCCGGAAAGCCGGCGATGTAGTCGTCGATGTCTTTGGGTGCCGATTGACCAGCGTTCATTCTGTTTCCTTCTCGGCAGCGTCAAGCCATCAGCGACTCAGGCTGCCGACCTGTCGTCCCTCTTGATCTTCTTGATCCGCTTCAACTCCGCGGCCTCGGAGAGGCTTGCCTGATAGAGGTCCCAGCGAAGTTGCAGGCTCATCCAGATCCGCCGAAGTGCCCAGGAACTTGGAAAGTCGAAGCGCCGTACTCGGCGTCATGCCTCGCTTTTTGTTCACGAGCTCATTGACCCGCTGATAGGGCACGTGGATTCCCTCAGCCAAGTCTCTTTGCGACAAGGCCATCGGCTTGAGAAACTCCTCCAGAAGCATGTCTCCGGGGTGCGTGGGCTCGCGGTGCGTGGGAACTCGGATCATAAATGCCTCGCTACTTCAAGGTCTTCATGGTAGTCGACGATTTCGACTTCCTCCGGCTCGTTCTCGACCCAGAGAAAGCATACCCTATACTTCCCGACTCCAGGAGTGGCCCGGAGTCCACTGCGTCCAGGCCTTGATGGAGGGCAAGCCTCTGGAGGGCTGGTGGTTCGACCGCACCCAGGAGTATCTCGCGCGCCGCCGCGGGGAAGACTTCGGCCCCTTCCAGTACGCGACCCGCGAAACCCTGGAGCTCGATCCGCTTCCCTGCTGGAAGCACTTGACGCCGGAGCAACGGCAAAAGCTGGTCGCTGCTCTGGTGTTGGAGATCGAGGAAGAAGCCGCCGTCCGCAGGAAGAGCACCGGAGTCCAGCCCCTCGGCCCCGCAGCCATCCTAGCCCAAAATCCTCTGAGTCAGCCCGCCAAGACCAAGAGATCCCCCGCGCCGGCCGTCCATGCCGCGACGCGGGCCATCCGCCGCGAGTTGCGGAACGCCTACTTCGAGTTCGTCGCTGCCTATCGGAACGCCGCGGAGAAGCTTCGGGCAGGGAATCGCAATCAGCCGTTCCCCACGGGTTGCTTTCCTCCTGCCCTGCCCTTCGTTGGAGGGTAGGTAACGGGCGGCAGGTGCGACCTTAAGATCGCTCGATTCTCTTCGTGCTCTTCTCGGCGCCTGGGAGGAAGTGTATCCAGAGCCCGTATCCGGTGGTGAAATTCAGGGGTTCCCGACTCGCAAGTCTACTCAATAGCGGCTTGACAGCTCTCGAAAGTCTCCAGCTCGGCCTGTTCAAGGCAACGTCTCGATCGAAATCTCGAATTCAGCAGCACCGGCGAGGTCCATAGTGCTCTGGCCCTTTGCAATTAGGGTGGCACATCTTCAGCCACATCTTCAGCCACATCTTCAGCCAGGTCCTTTGCAATTAGGGTGGCACATCTTCCCCATCTTCCCCGGTCATGAACCTGACGAATACCTCGTTCTTCAAGATGCATCTTCTACCTCCGTCGCAGGCTGCCAAGTCGCCTAACATCAAGCTTCAGCGGCCGCGCGCGTGAGCTTTGAGCCGACGATCAAACCAGCGGTGCGCGGTCTGCTGCAAGCGTTAGTTAGCCGCGCGCCAAAGGGATACGAATCGATCGGTCGACCAGCCGACGAGGTCGGAGACCTGTCCATCGCCAAGTTCGACGACGCGTAGTACACCATCTTCACGGAGTGCGACGTCGACCGTGAAGAAGGGACTATCGATACGAGATGCGCACTGAGCCACGATGCCGGGAACGGGTTCCTCTAAGGAGGGGCCGTCGGGCTTGCCGTTGAGGACAAAGTAGCGAACCTCGGAATTCGGAACAAAGTTCTCAACGCGTCGAACGCATAAACCGCCCTCTATGGCACCGCGGAACTTCTCCATCTCGGCCACGACGGCGCAAATGTCTTCAGGGCGGACAACGACCGATCCCAGCGCCGTTTTGAGGGACTTTGCGTAGTCCTTAACGAAGAATCGCGGCCAGCCGATATCGCGAAGTGCGCTGACGAAGTCCTGATCCTTTTCGAGGATCACGGTCTCGGGCGTAAGATCCGAGATAAGGGGATACCAGTTCGAGAGGTAGTGAGTCGCGAGGTACTGCTTCGCGCTTGTGAAAGCCGACGCACCTTGCTGCTGTACCGCCTCAACGAAGTAGCCATACGCTCCGGGCGACAGCATCCAGCCCCGGTAGACCACGAGACCGTGGGCATCGAGCAGGGGGACTATTCGGGCGGCCTGGGACTGGAGTTGCTCAATATCCACGACCGATATGGAATGGCCGCCCTCTGACAAGACTACGGCTTGTTCCGCGAACATCTCGTCGGGAACTCGCGGGTTTAGTACACTGCGGGAGAATACAAATTGCATAATGACCTTGGGGGGCTAACGATCTCGCGTTCAGCGGCGAGCACCGCCCGAGCAAAGCGAGGGAGGGTGATCGTCCGCTGCAACGACGCCATGTTATCCACCGTCAAGATTCCGCGGGTAAAAGAACGTCGGCAGGTCAATCGACCGAAGCCTCGCGATCAGGGGTCGGTAGCCGTGTCGCTGTACCTTAGGAAGCCCCATCGTCTTGGTTTCAATCTCCAAGAGGTGCTCGGCAATCCGCTCGTCCGATGCTCCATCACGCAGGAGCACGTAGATGCCTCCAATGTAGCCGTCGTACTCGTCGGCTGCCTGCGGCACGTGGTTTACTCCGAGCGGATCCCACTCCTCCATGAGGACGGGACGAATCTTTTCCTGAACCTCGTCCCAAACCCGGCGCAACTCGTCCTTTTCCATGTCTAGTCCAGTGCGGATAACCTCTAGATTAACCGTTCCCCGTTTCACTCAGATTGCCTATGGTGATCGCTCTTTTTCTCCGAGGGATAGCGACTCCGGCCATCGTATGTCACTCATTCTATATGTTGTTTGTATTCTAGGTCTCTTCCTAATCCACGTCAACGCCCGGCGGGATCGCGTAGAAAGGGTCAGCCCCGGGGGCCGACCTCGGGGTGAGCCTGGAGGCTGACTTCAGGAACGATCTTCGCCAATCGGGTTCTATGAGTCGGTCGGTCCGGTCAAGTAGGACATCCCAGAGCGGGGCGTTTTCCCTTTCCTACCTGTTCTTCCTTCGACTGGTGCCTTCCACTGTCTAGTCAACGAAGCTACGACTCACGAGGACTAGCTTCTATTCGCACTCTTTGGAGGTCCTCTCACGAGGACCGGTGCAGGTTGAGCTTTACGTCGAGTCGTTCTGAGGAGCCCCCAGCTGGCACACGGAGTCTGCGCTCCAACCCGAATGGCGGGGTCACCTACCTCAGCTTCGTCCTATCCATCTGCCAAACCTCTCAAACCTCAGCGCCGGTACCCTGGATCAGGTGGCCTTCGGAAAGGCCTGATACGAAGTCCCCGTCACCCAGAGCCTGTGCAGGAGCACCGCCAATTTACGCGCCAGCGCCACCACGGCCTTGCGTTTGCCGGCCCGCTCGGCGACCTGATGGGCCCATCGCTTCAAAGTGCTGTCCCGGTGACAATTCAGGGCGGCGTGAGCCGCTTGCACCAGAAGCCGACGCATCTCGCTGTCGCCTTCCCGCGTAATCGAGCCCCTCCACTGCTTCTCTCCAGAATCCCGCATCATCGGCCGCAGACCCAGACAGGCCCCTACATCGCGACTGCGCTCAAACCGCTCCGGGCGATCGACCCAGCCGATGAACGACAGACACACCAGGGGACCCACTCCGGGAACCTCCTGAAGCCGATGCAGGAGCTCATCGGCACGGGATTCTTCGACCAAGTCCTTCTCGAGTCGCTCGATCTGTTCACTCAGTTGCCCGATCATCTCCACCAAGGGGTTGAGCATTTGACGCAGATCCGGCGCGAGCTTCTGCTCGTGGAAGCGCTCGACGAAGCGAGCCGCCACGCACGAGCTCATCCGGTACCCTTGCGACCGCAGGGTACCCCGCACGCTGTTGATCAGCGCTGTACGAGCTCGCACCAGGCTCGTGCGTACCCGCAAACGCGTCCGCAGTTCCATGGCCGCTTCGCTGCGCTGGTAGACGGGGCGCACTAAGCCCTTGTCCTGCAGGCTCAGCCAGGCCAGCACCTCGGCGTCGGCCCGGTCGCTCTTCCGAGTCGATTCCGCGATCAGCCGGACCCGCCGAGGATTCACCACCACCACTTCGTGCCCCATCTCCTGGAGCAACCGGGCGGCCCAAGCCGTCTGGCAGCCGCTCTCGATCACCACCCGGGAGGCCTTTCTTTTCCCGAACACTCGGCGGAAACTGGCTTCGCTCGTCGTCACCCGCTTCTGGTAGTTCACCCGACCCTCTCCATCAAGACCACAAATCTCGCTGTGCTTCTGGTGCAGATCGATGCCAAAATGCTCCACGGTCGGTCTCCTTTCTCGGCAATGCCGTTTCTGGTCCCCACCGAGACAGCTTGCCACAGCGGGGAGACCGACTCATCTCATCTGGCATATCTTCCTCGAGGCTCAGGAGCCACGAATAGGTTCCCACCCAATGAGCAGTCGCCACGAAAAATCGAGGTAGAGGTTCTTAATGACGGGTATCAGCCCTGTCCGGACGAGGACTGATACCCGCCAACTCTTGAGGACAGAGAGTCAGCAGTACTTGCTGGTGCAGGTTCTCGCGCAAGTCGCGCAGGAGACTTGACCGCTGCAGCAGTTGGTGTCGGTGCAGGCAACAGAGACCCCTCCTGCCACCCGGGGCAGTTGGGAGCGGTCGAGCGAGACTAACGTCTCTCGGTTGAGCGTGAGCTTCTTGGGGCTTTTCTTCACGTTGTTCTCCTTTCGGAATTTAGAGGACCGCGGATGGCGCAGCCCATATCCCTAGCAGTGTCCGCCAGTCCGAATAGCGAGCCCTCCTCATGAGAAACCGAGTAGGTGCAGAGTAGGTGCCTGGCCCTCCTTGAACCCCGACGCCATCGCCCAGGTAAGCTGACCCCCTTCGCCAATCGGGTTCTATGAGTCGGTCGGTCCGGTCAAGTAGGACATCCCAGAGCGGGGCGTTTTCCCTTTCCTACCTGTTCTTCCTTCGACTGGTGCCTTCCACTGTCTAGTCAACGAAGCTACGACTCACGAGGACTAGCTTCTATTCGCACTCTTTGGAGGTCCTCTCACGAGGACCGGTGCAGGTTGAGCTTTACGTCGAGTCGTTCTGAGGAGCCCCCAGCTGGCACACGGAGTCTGCGCTCCAACCCGAATGGCGGGGTCACCTACCTCAGCTTCGTCCTATCCATCTGCCAAACCTCTCAAACCTCAGCGCCGGTACCCTGGATCAGGTGGCCTTCGGAAAGGCCTGATACGAAGTCCCCGTCACCCAGAGCCTGTGCAGGAGCACCGCCAATTTACGCGCCAGCGCCACCACGGCCTTGCGTTTGCCGGCCCGCTCGGCGACCTGATGGGCCCATCGCTTCAAAGTGCTGTCCCGGTGACAATTCAGGGCGGCGTGAGCCGCTTGCACCAGAAGCCGACGCATCTCGCTGTCGCCTTCCCGCGTAATCGAGCCCCTCCACTGCTTCTCTCCAGAATCCCGCATCATCGGCCGCAGACCCAGACAGGCCCCTACATCGCGACTGCGCTCAAACCGCTCCGGGCGATCGACCCAGCCGATGAACGACAGACACACCAGGGGACCCACTCCGGGAACCTCCTGAAGCCGATGCAGGAGCTCATCGGCACGGGATTCTTCGACCAAGTCCTTCTCGAGTCGCTCGATCTGTTCACTCAGTTGCCCGATCATCTCCACCAAGGGGTTGAGCATTTGACGCAGATCCGGCGCGAGCTTCTGCTCGTGGAAGCGCTCGACGAAGCGAGCCGCCACGCACGAGCTCATCCGGTACCCTTGCGACCGCAGGGTACCCCGCACGCTGTTGATCAGCGCTGTACGAGCTCGCACCAGGCTCGTGCGTACCCGCAAACGCGTCCGCAGTTCCATGGCCGCTTCGCTGCGCTGGTAGACGGGGCGCACTAAGCCCTTGTCCTGCAGGCTCAGCCAGGCCAGCACCTCGGCGTCGGCCCGGTCGCTCTTCCGAGTCGATTCCGCGATCAGCCGGACCCGCCGAGGATTCACCACCACCACTTCGTGCCCCATCTCCTGGAGCAACCGGGCGGCCCAAGCCGTCTGGCAGCCGCTCTCGATCACCACCCGGGAGGCCTTTCTTTTCCCGAACACTCGGCGGAAACTGGCTTCGCTCGTCGTCACCCGCTTCTGGTAGTTCACCCGACCCTCTCCATCAAGACCACAAATCTCGCTGTGCTTCTGGTGCAGATCGATGCCAAAATGCTCCACGGTCGGTCTCCTTTCTCGGCAATGCCGTTTCTGGTCCCCACCGAGACAGCTTGCCACAGCGGGGAGACCGACTCATCTCATCTGGCATATCTTCCGCCCTCGCCCGGGCGAAGTCTCTCTACCCGGTGCGGATCTGTGCTTTTGCCTTTGTTTCCAATTATTTCCACCTAACCCTGGAGGTGGATGACGACCAACAGCTCGCGCGTTTCATGAACCATCTCAACTCCAAGCTCGCCTGGGAGGTCGGCAGGCTCACCGGCTGGCGGGAGAAGGTCTTCGGACGAAGGTACCAGGCGATCTTGATCAGCTCCGAGGAGCGGGCCCAGACCGAGAGACTGAAGTACGTCCTCAGCCACGGTTGTAAGGAGAACTTGGTGTCCCGGCTCCAGGAGTGGCCCGGAGTCCACTGCGTCCAGGCCTTGATGGAGAGCAAGCCTCTGGAGGGCTGGTGGTTCGACCGCACCCAGGAGTATCTCGCGCGCCGCTGCGGAAAAGACTTTGGCCCCTTCCAGTACGCGACCCGCGAAACTCTGGAGATCGATCCGCTTCCCTGCTGGAAGCACTTGACGCCGGAGCAACGGCAAAAGCTGGTCGCTGCTCTGGTGTTGGAGATCGAGGAAGAAGCCGCCGTCCGCAGGAAGAGCACCGGAGTCCAGCCCCTCGGCCCTGCGGCCATCCTGGCCCAAAATCCCCAAAGTCAGCCCGCCAAGACCAAGAGGTCCCCCGCGCCGGCCGTCCATGCCGCGACGCGGGCCATCCGCCGCGAGTTGCGGAACGCCTACTTCGAGTTCGTCGCTGCCTATCGGAACGCCGCGGAGAAGCTTCGGGCAGGGAATCGCAATCAGCCGTTCCCCACGGGTTGCTTTCCTCCTGCCCTGCCCTTCGTTGCTTCGTTGGAGGGTAGGTAACGGGCGGCAGGTGCGACCTTAAGATCGCTCGATTCTCTTCGTGCTCTTCTCGGCGCCTGGGAGGAAGTGTATCCAGAGCCCGTGTCCGGTGGTGAAATTTAGGGGTTCCCGACTCGCAAGTCTACTCAATAGCGGCTTGACAGCTCTCGAAAGTCTCCAGCTCGGCCTGTTCAAGGCAACGTCTCGATCGAAATCTCGAATTCAGCAGCACCGGCGAGGTCCATAGTGCTCTGGCCCTTTGCAATTAGGGTGGCACATCTTCCTAGGTCGGAAGTTCACTTCGGTGTCCTCTTTATAAGCCTTTGTCGGTAAGCTGCCACGGCTGCATTAACATCATCTGGGGCCAATCGCTGGATGAACTGAACCCATTCAGGAGAATATCGGGTGATGACTCCTGACGTATCCCGCCAGCACCAGCGCGTATTTTCTGTGACTTTGTGATGGCAGCCAATTGCGCGAAACTCGTACTGACCTAACGGGCGGCCACCTACTGTGAGCCCCAGACCAGAGCGACGTGGACTGCCAATAATATCACTTTCTCGGTATGGATGACTCTTGTTCGGATCAACTGAACGCTGAACTAACAACGGACTTCCTTCCGGAGCTTCGCCCTGAACCCCAACCACTAGATCAGCCGCCGCCAGCTTCTTGGTACTTTCAAGCTTGACATGGAAGGTGGTCAGCAGACGCCCTGTATCAGCCCCCTCGGCTTCCAGCTCTGTGACTAGATCCCGCAGCCGCTGTGTGAAGGCCCTAACCTCAGCTGACATTTTAGGGTCGTTTGCCGAGGACCTTATAAAGGCAACTGGGTCGACAGGAGGCGCAAGCCCCAGCGGGAGCAGAGAGAGCGTGATCTCGCGCGTAAGATCACGGTTAAATACGCTCTGAACCACATCTCGATAGTTCGCAATCGCAGTCTGGGCAAGACCATAGACTACAGCTCCAAACCCAGGCTTGTTATAGAAGTGAATAGCGTTGTCCCGATAATCTATGATGAGCTCAAGATTTTTTGCAGTTGGCCTGTGATCGACTGAAGAGGGAAAGACATTCCTCGCGCGCTCCAAGGCATCGCTTACGCTGAGCGTACGGTACGATTCGTTCTTCCTCTTTGGGTAGTAGATCCGCTGGTGCGCTTTAGACAGGAGAGCCTTCAAGAGCAACTCCCACCCATTTACCAAAAGAATCACGAAGCACTCTTCGCGGTAGCGTATTCCTGGCTTGTTATATATCTCGATGGCCGCTGAGATGGCTGCGATAGAGTTTGCGAGCAACGCTCTGTACGACCCAAAGAGGTTCATGCAGTGCCTAAGATCTTTCTACCACGGCAACCACTGCCAAACGCCACACCTCAGCAGCGCAGGCGGCGCGCAGTTGCGTCCTGCATCTGCTGCCGGGGTTTGGTTGGCCGACTTCTAAATTTAATGCTGGCAAATGTCACCCTCCAAACAAGGGGAGCTGCGGTTCCTTCTGTGTTTCCTTCTCCACTTTTCTTTTTGGTGCCCAGAGCCCCACAATAGTAAAAGTCTGTGGATGGGATGAAATATTACCGAGAAAGAAATGTAGATCTCTATCTGGCCCACAGGTCTCACGAAGTTTGGCCACCACGTCATGAGCTGCCTGATGATCTGAACGCGATTGTTTTTGGCGGAAGTAGAGAGCATCTAGCTCCCAGTCAAGCACCGAGAATACATGAGACTTAGTGCAGCGTGGGTCGTCACAGCGGAACTCAATACGAAAGCGGTAATCTGGTGGACTGAGCGGCTTTATCTCTCTACCAGTTTCAGGATCGAGAGGGAGTTCCATTTGAGCGACAGCAGCGTGATAGCGTGCCCAAAAACCCTCACGCTCACGAGAGGAGAGACGATCTTCTGCTACGTCAACTACCTCGAGTGAACGCATGATGGCGAGAGAACGGCCAGTGGCCCTCTGCTGCGCCTGTAGCTCTTCTACCGATGCAATAATATTTTCTGGATTCATTATCCATGCAGCTCGCTTGTCCCAATTACCTCCCCGTTCAGTCAGAATTCTGTCGAGCACCTCTATATCGCCATATCGAATTTTATAGCTCTCAGGTCTCGAATCACTAGGCGCCTTTGTAACGTATGCACGGATCCACTGATACTTCCGGAATACCCTTTCGTCCTCGAGATATCGTAGCGGGACGGGATAAATTCTAACTAGGCGACGATCCTCCCTAAAAACCCCTCCCGTGCAGACAATCTCTCGGTAAGTCTGGCTGATCTCGGGACGCGTCTTCCCCCAGATGAGGATGTCTCTCTGTTCCCAGATCACTCTTTGACTCATAAGTGCTCCACTACGCACATTCTGTCACCAGGAAAGCACCTGCGGCCGCTTGTCGCCAACGGCGTCGGAGGTGAGCGGCGGCGTCAGACGTCCGCTCGACCGACCTCGTTAGGTGTTCATTTGGGCTACACATCAGTTACCGACGACTCTCCTTGCAAGAATTGACACTAGCAGGCCACCCATAAGATACCCTATTGCGACCTCTGCCATTACGAGCGCTTTACCCGCTGCAGTAAGCGGAACAAGATCTCCGAAACCAAGCGTCACAAAGGTGACTACCGAGAAGTATAACGCATTTAGCCAACCAGGCTTGCTAATCATTCCTGGCGATAGAGCGTAGATAGCCGCAAAGGTCAAGACAACACCGACAACCCACAAACTGTACCTGGTCAGCGAACGACCATAGTCGCAGGTAATCCAAAGTAACCGCGAAAAGAGTGGGTGCTTTCTCTGTAGGTGAGCAATACGTTGCTGACCCAAAGCAAGGTCCTGAAGAAGCGCCGCGAGATTGAAGTTTACAGAGTTAAGGTCAACACCTAGAAAGCTGGTATGATTGTCATAGTCAACATTGTCAAGAAAAACACCCTTCATATGTGCCCAATCAAACTTGGCGCTGCAAAGATTAGACTCAGAGAGGAAGCTACCTTCGAGATTCGCTTGCTCTAAGATAGCACCTTCGAGATCAGCCGAGAAGAAGTCTACATTACTTAAATCAGCTCGTGAGAGGTTCTTTTCTCTTAAAATAATGCCACGCAAGTCGATGCGGCCAGCGAACCGACCGACCTTTCTCTCAATAATCGATCGACTGAAGGCATTCGCCTCCCAGGTCACCTGGATGTCTCGACCACGAGGCGTATTCCAGCGGCTACGAAGGTCCGCCTTAGAAAGATTGGCTTGATACCTCCAAGCATCAGACGGGCCGATATCAACGTTGAGATCTGGATCTATGAATGCGTCCATATGAATGCTCTACTGTCCAGCCACTTACCTGTGACACCTAACGTGGCTGCGCTTCACCGGCGGACGGCGCCGCCGGTCGTCCGAGTGCAAGCGCCGTTTTATGTGGCCTACAGCCTCGCCACATCAATGTGATATCCCTGAGCAGCCATTTCTTTGGCCAGTATTGTGCCAGCCTCTTTCTGTAGATCGTCCTTGAATGGAATGTAGATCAAACCCTGAATATCGGAAGGCCGCTCCATATTGGCCTGTTGCTTGAGAACGATGGCAACCCGACTTCTACCAAGGCGAGAAAGCAGCATGCCTAACTCTAAGACCACATTCTGGCGCGCTCGGTATGCTTTCTCGTCGTCTCTTCCCGCTCTGTGGCCCTCATCGTCAGGGGTTGCGAGGACCACCGCGAATTTAACCTCAGCCGTATATTTTTCCAGCTTTTCTATAATGGTCTGCCCCTCGGAGGGGAGTTGATCAAGTATTAACGGCTCTAAGTTCCAGCGACGAAGCATTGCCTCCAGGTGGTTTCTGGCCGTTTCGTCGTGACCATAGACGACAAAGACTTTGTTGTTGGTGTTCTGCTTTGTAGGTGCTGCGGCGGCTGGGGCTGGAGCGGCTGCAGTAGGGGGCGCACCTAATGCTGCCTTAATTTCTGGCTGGCCCTTACCCTGCACATTAAAGGTGCCGGAGTCGAACACGTTAACAATGCCACCGTTCGTGAGTCGTAATTGCCAGCCAAGATCGTTGCCAGCCCTCTGCTCAGTCTTTATAGAGAAGCCGGACGCCAACAGTAGCTGCTTTGCTTCATCAAGTTTCAATTAAAACTCCCTTGGCCACATAACCTCTAGAGTAACCTTTCGCCGTTTCCCATCAGATTGCCTATGGTGATCGCTCTTTTCTCCGAGGGATAGCGACTCCGGCCATCGCATGTCACTCATTCTATATGTTGTTTGTATTCTAGGTCTCTTCCTAATCCACGTCAACGCCCGGCGGGATCGCGTAGAAAGGGCCAGCCCCGGGGGCCGACCTCGGGGTGAGCCTGGAGGCTGACTTCAGGAACCATCTGGTACAGGCAACAGGGCTTCCGCTTTGGGACCACGTATAAGAGGACGAGGCGAAAGCGACAAGAGGTCCACCGGGCTCTGGACGCCCCGGCCGCCGCGCGATTGAGCACGTGAGCGTCATCATCGCGGTCTTCACTCTCTTATCGCGGGCCTCCCGGCCGCGATCGCCGGGAGGCCCATCGAAAGGGCCGGCTTCAATTCTCGATTCAGTTTTCAAAGAGCCCTTGAGGAGGCCAGGCTTCCGGCCGGGCAACCTCGTCGTCGCACAGCACGGCGGCGACAGATCCGTCACTGCCGGTTCGTCCCCTGGGAACCTCGAATCCGGGGGCCATGCTAGGGCGCCAGGACCGGACTGTCAATAGGATTATGCGAACGTCGCCACAAATTCCCATGGCATGGACGCAGTGACTTCTGTACGGATACCGGTTGAATGGACTAGGATGCACACTGTTTCAAGAAGACTGCCGGTGAGGAGGCCGCGACGGGGAGCGGGGAGGAAAGACGGGCGCGCGGGAGCGCAGGACGGCCGCGTCAGAAGAAGGACGGAGACCGGAAACGTCGGGACGGCCGCCGGGACAGCAAGACGGAGGCCGAAGACACCAGGACGGCCGCGTCAGAAGAAAGACGGAGGCCGGGGACGCCAGGACGGCCGTCAGGACAGAAAGACGGAGGCGCGGGACGCCAGGACGGCGGCCGTCCTGGAAAGACGGCCGTCCGGATGGCAAGACGGAGGCCGGGGACGGGAAAAACGGCGGCGGCGAAGGAAAAACCGCCGGCGTCCGTCCCTGGGCAGGACGAGCTCATTGAAAACTGAAACCGTAGGGAGGCTCTCTCGTGCCGGCGGGAGAGCCTCGCGAAGAGTCGCGACGCGGGTTTCCCGGACTCCGGGAGGCACTCGGCGAGGGCTGGACCGGAGAGATGTCAGGGATCTACGGGAGCGGCGCCGCGAAGTACCAGCGGTGGCCTTCCGGGTCGCGGGCGCCGTACTCCCGCTGGCCGTAGGGCATGTCCGCGGGGGCGCGCTCGATGAAGGCGCCGCGCGACCGGGCGCGGTCAAAGTGGGCGTCCACGTCGTCCACGTAGACGACCAGGCCGGAACTGGCGGCCTTGAGAGCTTGCGGCGAGGCGAGGTTGCTCTCGGCATTGACCCGGTGCAGCCAGACCACGGCGTTCCCCGCCCGGACCTCGGCGTGGACGGCCCGGCCCTCCCCATCGCGGTCGACTCCCCCGCTCTCGAAACCGAAGGCATTGACGAGGAAGTCGTGCGCCGCGGGGAGGTCTTCGTAGACCAGGACGGGGATGATGCGATCGGGGGCTGGCATGACCCGGGATTCTATCAACGAAAGCGCTCAACCCAGCGGATCAATCATCGTCGCCGCCATCGTCGCCGCGCTCCTCGATCGAGCGCACGAAGGCGGCGTGGACGGGGGGCGGCATGGGGGATCTGGCGCCGCGGACCGACTTCCAGAGGATCTCGTTCAGCTCCAGCTCGGGAGCGGCGTCCGCCTCGTCGAGATCCATCGCCAGGGAGGCGGCGGCGCCATAGGCGAGGGTCCCGTTCTTCTCGTCGATGGAGACCCGCGGTTCCCGGTGGAGGAACGGCGCGGGGTTCGCGACCGCCTGGAAGGAACGATAGAACGGGGCCGCCGCGGCGTCGTACTGGCTCATCGGCGGCAGCCCCAGGATCAGCTCCATCGTCCGCAGCATGCTGGCGGTGGTGTACAGGGTGCTGTCCACCACGTTCCGGCGGGTATAGGGGCTGGCCACCAGGGCGACCGTCCGGTGGGCATCGACATGGTCCGGGCCGTTCTGAGCGTCGTCCTCGACGACAAAGATGGCTGACTCTTTCCAGAAGCGGCTCTTCGAGACGGTCTCGACGATACGGCCGAGGGCCAGATCGTTCTCGGCGATCATCGCCCGCGGCGTCGGATCGTCGGGGCGGGTCCCGAGGGTGTGATCGCCGCCGAGACGGAGGATGGTCAGCCGCGGCAGCCCGCCGCCCGCCTCGGTGTTCGCTTCGAAGCGCCGGAACTCCTTGAGCCAGAGGTCGACCCGCCGGTTGTCGGGGATGGTGAGGTCGAACTGCGGATAGTCCGGATCGATCCGCCCCTCGAGGCCCGGGACCGAGGCCGCGACCTGGCCGTCCTTCTTGTTCTTGTATTCGACGAACTCCCCGTAGCTCCGGACGCTGACCCCGGCGCGGACGCAGGAGTCCCAGATGTAGCCGTTCTGGGGGGCCGTGATGTTGCCATAGGCGTTGCGCCTCTCTCCCCCACCCTCCACCAGATAGTCGCCGCCGCGGCCGGCGTAGTTCATCGGCCAGACCTTCTGTATGAAGTCGGTGGCGTAGGCCCCGGTCGAGTAGGCGTGGCCGCCGTAGCTCACCTCGGCGTTGGCGTAGAAGTTGTCGAGGAGGACGAACTCGCGGGCCAGGGCGTGGGCGTTGGGGGTGGTCTCCTCGCCGAACAGGCAGAGGTTGGGATCGCCGTTGCCCCGCTCCACGTCGCCGAAGATCTGGTCGTAGGTCCGGTTCTCGCGGATGATGTAGAAAACGTACTTGATCGGCGACTTCCCGCCGACCCGGGCGGGGATCGGCGAGCCCTTCGGCGCGCCGGCCGGGGCCAGGCGTCCGGCGGCGTTCTTGGGATCCAGGCTGGGGGTCAGGCGGTAGACGGTCCGGGTGTAGGCGGCCAGGGCCTCGCCGTCCGGAACGGGGAGGACGGAGAGCGAGCCCTGGAGCAGCTCGCCGATGTACTGCCCCTTGGCCCCCGGGACTCCCGGCTGGTTTCCCCGCGGGTTCGCCGACGAGGTCAGACCCTTGCCGCTGAGCACGAAGATCCGCCGGCCGTCGCGGCTGAACTGCGCCGCGGTGGGGTACCAGCCGGTGGGGATGAACCCGCGGACCGCGCTGGCGCCCGGGCGGGAGACGTCCACCACGGCGACCGTGTTGTTGTCCGCGTCGGCCACCAGCAGCGTGCGGCCGTCGGGGGAGAGCCCGAGGCCGTTGGGGGTGCTGCCCGGCGGCGCCGCCGGATCGAGGGCGACCGAGATCTGCTCCCGGGCGGTCCGCGCCGCCAGATCCGCCACCCAGACGGCGTTGGTGTTGGCGCAGGCGACGAACAGGCGGCCGCCGTCCTTCGACAGGACCATCGCGTTCGGGTGCTCCCCCACCGGGATCTCGCCGCGCGGCTCGAGCGTCGCGGCGTCGAAAGCGAGGACCCTGGCGCCGCCCCAGAGGGAGACGAACAGCGTCCGGCCGTCCGGCGCCACCAGGGTGGAGTAACCCTCGGCCGGGAGCTGGATCTCTTTGGCGACCTTCCCGGTCCCGAGGTCCACGGCGGAGAGGAGCTTCCCCAGGGCGTGCACGGCGAACAGCCGCGAGCCGTCCGGGGAGATCGAGAGGCCGCCGACGAAGCTCTCCTCGGACGGCTTCTTCAGCTTGAAGACCGTTCCCGCCTTGAGTCCCTTGTCGGTGACCTGGAGCTCGGTGATGGTGCTCGCGGCGCCGCCCGAGGCGTAGAGCCGCTTGCCGTCCGGGTGCCAGGCGAGGCCCAGCCAGGCGTCCTCCATCTCGATCTTCTGGCTCACGTAGAGGTGCCGCAGGTCGACGACGGTGAGAGTGGGCTTGGCGTACCCGTTGTTGGTCACCACCAGCGCGGCGCCGTCCGGGGACTCCGCCATGGCGAGCGGCAGGTCGCCGACGGCGATGTGCCGGCCGGCCGGGGCGATCCGCCAGCCGTTGGGCAGCAGGGTGACGCCCTTCGGGCTGGGACCAGGCAGATCGGAACGCGTCCTGGATTCCCGCGGAGACCCTTTCGGAGCCGGAACGGCCGACGCGGGCAGGCCCGCCGCGAGGAACAGAAGGAACGCGGGACCGGCGAAGCGGAAGATCCTGAGACAACGCGCCATTATGATTCCTCCTCAGCGGACAGATTCCGAGAGTCGGACGAGCGTCCACGCCATCGGGACAAAGATATCCCTGCGGGGAGCCTGCCTGCAATTGACGTCGAAGTGGTCCATCACGAGAGGGCGATCTCCTTCTCTCTGCTAGAGTCCCTCCCCACTCTCATGCCACCCGATCTCAGCGTCATCCTGGTCGTCGGCGAGCGCCGCGACCGCGCCGTCGGCGCCCTGGCGTCCGTCCTCTCCCAGGAGGCGGTCGATCGCCTGGAGGTCCTGCTCCTGGACCTGGCTCCGGACGAGCCGCCGCCGCTTCCGGGGAGCGCTCACCCGGCGGTGCGGACGGTGCGGCTCCCTGCCAACACCCTGTTCTCCACCGCCAAGGCGCTGGGGGTCGAGAGGGCGTCGGCTCCGGCCGTCGCCTTTCTGGAGGAGCACTGCTGGGCGCATCCGGGGTGGGCGGCGGCGCTGATCGAGGCTCATCGGGGTCCCTGGGCGGCCGTGGGGGCCGAGGTGCACAACGGCAATCCGTCCATACCGCTCAGCCGGACGATCGCGATCATCAACTATTACCCCTGGATGGCTCCCGCTCCCCGCGCCGAGCATGCCATGCTGCCCGGCCACAACTCGTCGTTCAAGCGCGACGTCCTGCTCGCCTACGGCGACGAGCTCGGCGAGCTGCTGCGGGCGGAGATCGTTCTTCACGCACGGCTGCACCGCGACGGCCACCGCCTGCTGCTCGAGCCCGCGGCCAAGCTCGCGCACGTCAACGAGAGCACGCTGCGCAGCGCCGGCCTGGGCCGCTTCCTCTGGAACCGCTGCTATGGACCGATGCGCGCCCGCGCCTTCGGCTGGCCGCTCGCGCGGCGGGCCTTCTACGTGCTGGCAACGCCGCTGGTCCCCGTCTACTCCCTGGTCCTCCTCGTCTGGCGGCTCTCCCGGCGGCGTCCGGACCTCGTGCGGCCCGCCCTCGCCGCGACGCCGCAGATCCTCGCTCTCCAACTGGTGTCGGCGCTGGGGCTGGCGCTCGGCCTGTTGTTCGGGATCGGCAACGCCGAGGCCCGGTTCTCGCTCTATGAGATGAACGAGTACCGCCAGTTGGAAAGCGGCGGGCGGGGTCTCGGGACGGAAACTGATGGGACGGAAACTGATGGGGACGGAAAAACCGATGGGGACGGGAAACTGATGGGGACCGGAAACTGATGGGCACGGGAAGCTGATGGACGAGGCGGCACCCCGGCCGGCCGTCTCGGTCATCATCCCGGCCTATCTTTCCGGCCGCACCCTCGGCGGCTGCCTGGAGGCGCTCTGCGGCCAGACGTTCCGGGATTTCGAGACGATCGTCGTCGACAGCAGCCCCGTCGAGGGCGGTCCAGAAGGCTCATCCGCCTGGATCGCGCGCTTTCCGGATGTCCGCTTCGAGCGCTCCGCCCGCCGTCTCCTCCCCCACGCGGCGCGCAACCGGGGGGTGGAGCTGGCGCGCGGGGAGATCCTGGTGTTCACCGATCCTGACGTCTACGCCCGTCCGGACTGGCTCGAGCGGCTGCTCGCCGCCCACCGCCAGACGGGCGAGCCGGTGGTGGGCGCCCTCGCCTGCCATGGCTCGCGCTGGATCGATCGGGGAATCCATCTCTGCAAGTTCAGCAAGTGGCTGCCCGGCGGCGCGCCCCGGGAGGTCGACATGGGCCCCACGGCCAACCTGCTCCTCTCCCGCCGGCAGTTCGAGGCGGCCGGCGGGTTCCCGGGTCACCAGTTCCTGGGCGACGTGACCCTCTCCCGGAGTCTGCGCGGAAACGGCCGCCGCCTGGGATTCGAGCCGCGGGCCATCGTCGAGCACCATCATCTGCAATCCCTGGGATCCTTCCTCGAGGAGCGCTACACGCGCGGCCGGATGTACGGCGGCCTGCGGCTCGGCTGGAGCGGCGGTGGACGCGCGGCCGCCCTCGGCTGGCTGGCGGTCACCGCGCCGCCCCTCCGTCTCGCCCGCATCCTGGCGCTGGTCGGCCGGCACGCCGCGCGGGCCGGCCAGGCCGGACGGTATCTGGCGGCCCTGCCGGTGGTGGCCGCCGGTCACGCCGCGTCGCTCGCCGGGGAGGCGTCCGCCTATGTCCGCGAGCTGGTCCCGAAAAGGCCGGAAGGGGAAGCTCGGGAGGCGGCGGACCGGGATCGCGCCGCCTTCCGGGAACCTTGAGCGGGAGGATGGGGTTTCAGGACGGGATCAGACGGGACAGGCGTAGCTGGTGCAGCGGTAGTTGTCGTAACAGGAGCCGTTGTCGCAGCAGGTCTGCCGCTGCCGCTCGGTGACGCGGCCACCCGAGAGATAGCAGCAGCCGTAATAGTCCCAGGAAGCTCCACAGTCGGCGCCGGCCATCGCCGGGGTCGCCGGGGACATCGCCAGGGTGCTCAGGACCACGGCGGTCGCGAGCAGCAGAAGGCGAAAGGAACCAGTAGCGCGAAAGATCTTGGTCATACTGTCCTCCTCGTTTGCGTTGTGAAGGTCCCTGCCCCGCTCAGGGCTCAGCGCCATGGAGGCCTTCCCACGGGCTTGCGCCTATTCTGCACATTCCCATAAATCATTCAACTGTTTTTCAAGAAAAGGGCAGCCGCGCGATCTGATACACTGCGCTGCCCAAAATTCCGGCGGCCCCCTGGGGTTCCGCCCTTCGAGGAACCCGACATGCAAAAGCCCGATTTCAATACCCTGCTCTCCGTGGGGCTCGCCCTTCTCCTCTCCCTTTCCGCCGGCTGCAAGCCGAAGGCGGCGGAGACCCCTGGGGCGGCCGGGACCCCTGGAACCCCTGGAGCCCCTGCGACGTCGGCCGGCACGGCGGCCTCCGCCGGCCAGCCCGCTCCGCCGCCGGTGCCCTCGCATCCCACCGCGTCCCCGAACGCGACGCCGGCCCTCCCCGGCGAGGCGCCGGGAACGCCGGCCACCGCGGCCGACAACGCCCCGATCTCGCCGGACAAGATCCCGGCGGTGGTCGCCAAGGTGAACGGCCAGGCGATCAAGAAGAACGATCTGCTCGAAGGGGGCCAGGTGGTGCGGATGCGCTTCGCCCAGATGGGGCAGCAGCTCTCCCCCTCGGCCAGGTTCTACCACCAGGTGCTCAACGAGCTGATCGCCATCACCCTCCTCCAGCAGGACGCCAAGGCCCAGGGCGTCATCCCCTCGCCGCAGGAGGTGCAGCAGGCGGTCGCCGCCCGCAAGGGCGCCTTCCCCAGCGAGGCCGCCTACAAGCAGGCGCTCAAGAAGGCGGGGATCAGCGAGGAGTCGCTGCGCCAGCAGGCGAGCGACCAGCTCGCGGTCCAGAAGTACGTGCAGACCAAGATCGCCCCCGGCGTCAACGTCTCGGACCAGACGGCGCGGGAGTACTACGACAAGAACAAGGAGAAGATGCAGGTCCCGGAGCGGCTCCACGTGCGCCACATCCTGATCCAGGTGAAACCGGACGCCCCGGCCGCCGACAAGGCCAAGGCGCGGCAGAAGGCGGAGGAGGCCCTGAAGAAGGTCCAGGCCGGCGGGGACTTCGCCAAGCTGGCGGGAGAGTACTCGGACGACCCCGGCTCGAAGAGCCGCGGCGGCGAGCTCGGGTGGGTCAGCAAGGGCCAGGCCGTGCCGCAGTTCGAAGCCGCGGCCTTCGCCCTGCAGAAGCCGAACGACGTCAGCGGCATCGTCGAGGCCCCCTACGGCTTCCAGATCATCCAGCTCCTCGAGAAGCAGGCGCCGACCACGGTTCCCTTCGATCAGGTGAAAGAGCGCATCGTCCAGGGCCTCAAGAGCCAGGAGGTCCAGAAGCTGGTGCAGGCCCGCGCCGAGCAACTGCGGGCGAAGGGGAAGGTGGAGACCTACCTGTAGGGGGGAGGTCCTTGCCCCGCGGGCGCCCTCACCACCCCGGCCCTCCTCTCCCAGAGGGAGAGGAGGGAGAAAAGCAAGATCGGCTCCGATTCGTTCCCCTCTTTCCCCCTGGGAGAGAAGGGTCAGGGGAGTGAGGGCTCGAAGGGCAGGACGCTCCGGCCACGACGACCTCACGAACGGCTACGACACCCCGCCCTCCCTCATCACCCCCATCACCGCGTCGGCCTCCAGGGCGTCTCCGGCCAGGATGTCCACGCCGCGGGTCACCTTGTCGACCAGCTCCAGGGTCTCGATCTCGTCACCGCCGGCGGCTCCCATCTCCTGGAAGCGCCGGGCGGCGGGGAGGACCCGCAGCTCCAGCGATCCCACGGCCCGGTTGTAGGCATCGACGCTCTGGCCGAGGTTCTTGCCCATCGCGAGGAGATGGCCGGTGAAGGTGCGCAGCCGGTCGTGGAGGACCTTGCCGAGCTCGCTGATCGCCTTGGCGTTCTCCTCCACCTGCGCCTGGCGCCAGCCGTAGGCGACCGCCCGCAGCAGGGCGATCAGCGTCGTCGGGGTGGCGAGGATCACCCGCTGCTCGACGCCGTACTCGATCAGGGAGGGGTCCTGCTCCAGGGCGGCGCTGAAGAAGGTCTCCCCGGGCAGGAAGAGGACGACGAACTCCGGCGCGGGCTCGAACTGGGCCCAGTAGCTCTTCATCGCCAGCTTGGTGAGATGGCTGCGGATCTGGCGCGCGTGGTCGCGCAGCTTCGACCGGCGGCTCTCCTCGTCCAGCGCCTCCATGGCGTCCAGGTAGGCGTCGAGCGGCGCCTTGGCGTCGATCACCACGTTCTTCTGGTTCGGCAGGCGGACGACCAGGTCCGGGCGCAGCCGCCCCTCCTCGGTGGTGACCGAGGCCTGGAGGGAGAAGTCGCAGTAGGCGACCATCCCCGCCATCTCGACCACCCGCTGGAGCTGGATCTCCCCCCACCGCCCCCGGGTCGAGGAAGAGCGGAGGGCGCCCACCAGCTTCGCCGTCTCGCGCTCGAGGCTCCCCTGGGCGGAGGCGAGCCCCTTCAGGTGCTCGCTCAAGGTCGAGTAGGCCACCGCCCGGGTGGTCTCCATCTCGCGGATCTTCTCGTCCACCTTCAGGAGCGACTCCTTGAGCGGCTGCACGAGCTCGCCGATCGCCTGCTGGCGGCGGTCGAGATCCCCCTGGGCCGATTCCTGGAACTTCTCCAGGGTGGCCTTGGCGAGGTGGACGAAGTTGGCGTTGTTGTTGTTGAGGGCCTCGGCGGAGAGGGCCTTGAAGGTGTCGGAGAGGCGACCCTGGGCATCGTCGAGCATCCGCATCTTCTCGGCGGCGGCCTGGCGCTCCTTCTCGATCGTGGTCTGCAGGACCGCCCGCTCCTCCCGCAGTCGCCCGGCCTCAGCCAGGACCCCGGCAAGCCGCCCCGCATCCTCTTCCCGCGCCCGCAGCCGTTCGGCGAGGACGCTCTTTTGCTGCCGCAGGACCAGCCAGAGGAGGAGGGCTCCGAGGAGGAACGCCAGGGAGTGAGTCACGATCGCCATCCACCCGGTACCTTTCAAGCTGGACGGATATATGGTGGCACCCCAAAAGGGTACCACAAGATGATGTGGAGTGCGGCAGGAGAAACGGGGAGGCGATGCCTTATGCCGGAGGTTGTAGGGGCGACCTGCGGTCGCCCTCAACGCCGCCCTAGCGCTGCAGCAGGTGCCGCGCGATCACCATCCGCTGCATCTCGCTGGTGCCTTCGTAGATCGTGGTGACGCGCACGTCGCGGTAGAGGCGGGAGATCTCGTAGTCGTCGTGGAAGCCGTTGCCGCCGTGGATCTGGAGGCTCTCCTGGCAGGCGCGGTTGGCGGCCTCGGAGGCGTAGACCTTGGCCTGGGCGGCGAGGCGGCCGGCGCGCGGCGTGTGCTCGGCCGCGGCGGCGGCCCAGGTGAGCACCCGGGAGGCGGCCAGCTCGGTGGCCATCTGGGCGATCTTGAACTGGATCGCCTGGTTGCTCGCGATCGGCGCGCCGAACTGCACCCGCTCCTTGGCGTAGGCGATGGCCAGCTCGAGCGCCCGCTGGTGGATGCCCGCGGCCTGGGCACCGATGCCCAGGCGCGAGTGGTCGAGGGTGGCGAGAGCGATCTTCAGCCCCTGGCCCTCTTCGCCGAGCAGGTTTTCGGCGGGCACCCGGCAGTCCGAGAAATAGATCTGCGCCGTGCGCGAGGACCTGAGCCCCAGCTTCTCCTCAGGGTTCCCGACGGAGAAGCCCGGCGCGTCGGCGGGCACCACGAAGGCCGAGAGCCCCCGCTTCCCCGCCTCGGGGTTTGTCCGCGCCACCACCACGAAGTAGCCGGCGTAGCCCGCGTTGGTGATCCAGGCCTTCTCGCCGTTGAGCACCCAGGCGTCGCCGTCGCGCCGGGCGGCCGTCTTCAGGCTCCCGGCGTCGCTCCCCGCGCCGGGCTCGGTCAGGCCGAAGCCGCCGAGGACCTCGCCGGAGGCGAGCAGCGGCAGGACCTTGCGCTTCAGCGCCTCGCCGCCGAAACGGACGATGGGCCAGCAGCAGACCGAGTTGGTGACGCTCATCGTCACCGCCACCGCCGGGTCCACCCGGGAGATCTCCTCGACGGCGAGCAGGTAGGTGAGCGTCTCGACGCCGCCGCCGCCGTACTCCTCGGGGACCAGCATGCCGAGGAGGCCCATCTCCCCCATCTCCTTGAAGATGTCCATCGGGAAGGTGTGCTCGCGGTCGCGCTCCGCGAGGCCTGGGCGGATGCGCTCCTCGGCGAAGCGGCGGACCTCGTCGCGGAGGAGCTGCTGGTCCTCGTCGAGGGAGAAATCGACGCCGGCGGTAGCAGCGGCGGCGGCAGTCCCGGCGGTCGTCTGGGAAGCAGGCGCGGTGAGCACGGCCATGGCGGTTTCCTTCCGGTGGCCTCCTAGGCCTTGTTGAGCACCCAGTCGGCGATCACCATCTTCTGGATCTCGCTGGTGCCCTCGTAGATCTCGGTGATGCGCGCGTCGCGGAAGTAGCGCTCGACGTTGTACTCCTTGGTGTAGCCGTAGCCGCCATGGATCTGCAGCGCCTTGTTGGTGACCCGCTGGGCCATCTCGGAGGCGAACAGCTTGGCCTGGGCGGCCTCGAGGCTGAAGCGCTTCTGGTTCTCCTTGGCCCACGCCGCCTTCCAGGTGAGCAGCCGGGCGGCGTCGAGCTCGGTCGACATGTCGGCGAGGTAGAACTGGATGGCCTGGAAGTCGGAGAGGTGGGAGCCGAACTGCTCGCGCTCCTGGGAGTAGGCGAGCGCCTCCTCGAAGGCCCCCTGGGCGATGCCGACCGCCTGGGCGGCGATGCCGATGCGGCCGCCGTCGAGGGTGGACATGGCGACCTTGAAGCCCTCCCCCTCCTCACCGAGGCGGTAGCGGGCCGGGACGCGCAGGTCCGCGAACGCCAGCTCGGTGGTGCCCGAGGCGTTGACGCCCAGCTTGAACTCGTGGGTGCCGTGGCTGTAGCCCGGGGTCTCGGCGGGGACGATGAAGCAGGTGATCCCCTTGTGCTTCTTCGCCAGGTCGACGCTGGCGAAGACCAGGGCGATGTCGGCGTCGGTGCCGTTGGTGATGAAGATCTTGTTGCCGTTGAGCACGTAGTCGTCGCCATCGCGCCGGGCGGTGGTGCGGATGCCGGCCGGATCGCTGCCGGCACCGGGCTCGGTCAGCGCGAAGCAGCCGAGCTTCCCGCCGGCGGCGAGGGGGGTGAGGAACTCCTTCTTCTGCTCCCCGGTGCCGAACTTCAGCAGCGGATCGCAGACCAGCGAGTTGTTGACCGAGAGGATGACGCCGGAGGTGGCACAGACCCGGCTGACCTCCTCGATGACCAGGCAGTAGGAGAGGGCGTCCATGCCGGCGCCGCCGTACTCCTCCGGCACGGCGACCCCGGTGAGGCCCAGCTCGCCGGCCTGGTCGAAGAAGGAGCGCGGGAACTCGCCGGACTCGTCGATCTCCTTGGCGCGCGGCCGGACGACCTCCTCGGCGAACCGGCGGACGGTCTCCTGCAGCAGCTTCTGCTCTTCGTTGAGCTCGATTCTCATGGCTTTCCTTTGCGGTTGCGGGGATACCCCGGAGCAAGACCTCGCGGATCGTAACATGGCCCACCCCTGCCTCACCCCTACCGGAACCCGGGCGAGTTGAGGCACAATCCCGCTCCATGAGAACCAAGGAATCGTCGCAACCCGCGCTGCAATATACGGAGACCGAGATCCGCAGCTTCCTGCCCACCGGCTGGAACCTGCTCGGCAGCAGCCAGGGGACGTGGGACCCCAAGAAGAGGCTCTGGCGCGCCACGGTGATCGACAACGTGGACTTCGACTGGCCCCTGGAGGTCAAGCCGGACGCGGCCGGCAAGCTGGGCCGGCTCGAGGCCCTGCGCGTGGCGATGGACAAGGTCTACCGCGAGCGGCTGGGGTAGCCCCCCTCCTCTCCCGGGTCGGAGAGGAGGGCTGGGATGGTGAGGGCCCCGGGGGGAGGGACGGCTTCCGCCTAGTCCGCCGCCTTGGCGCTCCAGGGCGGCACGACGCCGTTCGAGCGGGCGTAGGCGATCGCCTGGCCCAGGTGCTCGTGGCCGTGGGTGGCGACGATCATCATCGCGTCGCGGACGGTGGCGTCGTGGCCGAAGATCTTGATCTTCCGGTTGAGATCGGCCTCCGGCACGGCCAGGATCGACGCGCGGACGTTGTCGAACGACTTCTGGAGGGTCTCGATCGTCTTCGCCTTGTCGCCGCTCATCGCCTTCTCGAGGCTCTGGGGATCGACTCCGGCGGGCACCGTGCCGCCCCAGAGGGTCGGGAAGAAGTAGTTGGCGCTCGCCACGTGGTTGAACACCTCCCCCACCGAGCGCACGCCCTCCCCCGGCCGCCAGCCGTACTTCTCGGCCGGCATCGCGTTGGCCAGGGCCACGAGCTTCTCCTGGGCCTGGTCGACCGCGAACAGGATCGACCCCCGCACGCCGCCCACCACCGGCCTCGTCGTCGTGGTGGTGGTCGTGGTGGTGGTGGTCTTCTTCATCTCCTTCTTGGCGGCGGTTTGCGCCTGCACCGCCACGACGGACGCGAGCGCCAGCGCCAGGACGGCGGTCGAACCGTAGAATCTCTTCATGCGATCTCCTTTTTGGATGTGGGGCTGGATGTGGGGCTGAAAGAACAGGAGGATTCTACCCCGGAGTGGCGCACGGACTAGAATGCTCTCAGTCCTCGGAGGTGTTCCGCTTGCTGATGACCCTCACCGTGCTGGGCAGCGTCGTCGTGCTGTCGCTGCTGATCGTGATGATCGCCGCCCTCCAGCGGCGCTTCTTCTGGGTGCGGCAGCTCGCCTTCCCGCTCTACGTGGCCGCCGGGGTGGCCACCCTGGAGATGGTCGCCCTGCTCCAGCCGGGCTACCAGGCGGCGGAGATCGCCCGCACCCTCGACTGGGCCTGGCTCTTCCTCGGCCTGATCACCGTCCTGCGCCTGCTCGGCCTCTACCTCTTCGACGTCCATCTGACGTCCAGGCGGGGGACGAGCCTGCCCCCCCTGCTGCCGGCGGTGACGATGACGGTGGTCTACCTGGTCACCGCCTTCGTCACCCTGCGGATGAGCTTCCCGAAGCTCGACGTGACGGCGCTCGTCGCCACCAGCGCCGTCACTTCCCTGGTGCTCGGCCTCGCCCTGCAGCCGATCCTCGGCAACTTCTTCGCCGGCCTGGTGATCAGCGTCGAGAAGCCGTTCCGCATCAACGACTGGATCAAGGTCGGCGAGCAGGAAGGGCGGGTGATGGCCATCACCTGGCGCACCACCCACCTGCGGACGCGGGACAACGACAACCTGGTGATCCCCAACGGCAAGCTGGCCGAGGAGCGGGTGCTCAACTATTACTACCCGCACCCGGTCCACCGCGAGAAGGTCAAGGTCGGCGTCACCTACGACGAGCCCCCCTACCGGGTCCGCCGCGTCCTGCTCGACTGCGCCAGCGGGGTCCCGGGGCTGCTCGACAAGCCGGCCCCCGACGTCCTCCTGCTCTCCTTCGAGCCGAGCGCGATCCTCTACGAGCTGCGCGTCTGGATCGACGACGTGGCCGAGGGACCGCGCATCGCGAGCGACCTGCGGGCCCGCATCTGGGAGGAATTTCATCGGGCGGGGATCGTCATCCCCTATCCCATGCAGACGGTGGAGCTGACCCGCCGGCCTCCCCGGCAAGGCACCGAGCCGGTGCAAGATGGCCGGCCGCGGCCGGCGCGCCTCTATGTGGCCGAAGGGCCGGAGCGCGGCCGGTCGATCGCGCTCGCCGGCGAGCCGGCCACGGTCGGACGCTCCCGCGCCTGCGCCCTGCCGCTGACCGATCCCAACGCCAGCAAGGAGCACCTGCGCCTCGCCTGGGAGGACGGCGCCTGGGTGATGACCGACCTCGGCAGCAGCAAGGGGACCCGGGTCAATGGCAAGCCCGCGGCCCGGGCGGCGTTGCGGCCGTTCGATCGCATTGCGGTGGGCGACACGGTTATGATCTTCGAGATGAAGAGCTTCGAGAGCGATGCCGCCCCCTCTGCCTGAAACCCTCGGCCCCTACCGCGTCCGCGAGCTGCTCGGCCGTGCCGGGCAGTCGGCGGTCTTCAAGGCCGTGGACCCCAAGGGGCGGCCGGTGGCGGTCAAGCTCTTCCCTCCAGCATTGAGCGAGGATTCGGCGGCGGTCGAGCGCTTCCACCGCGAGCTGCGGGCGGCCGTTCCGGTGACCCGCCATCCCAACCTGGTGCAGATCCTGGACACCGGCCAGGAGGGAGAGCGTCTCTACCTCGCCATGGAGCTGGTCGAGGGGACCTCGCTCGACCGGCTGCTGAAGCAGCGGCGGCTGTCGCCGGCGGAGGCGTTCACGGTGATGCGGGGGATCTGCCGCGGGCTGGCCCAGGGGCACGCGCACGGCCTGGTGCACCGGAGCCTGACGCCGCGAAACGTCCTCGTCTCGCCCGATTTCTCGACCATCAAGGTCGCGGACCTGGGGGCGGTCCGCTTCGAGACCGCGTCGCCGAGCCTCACCGCCACGCTCAGCACGGGCGAGATCCACCTGGGAGCGCTGTACTACCTGGCGCCGGAGATCCTGGAGGGGCCGGGCGCGGCGGACGCCCGGGCCGACCTCTACTCCGCCGGGGTGATCTTCCACGAGATGCTGACCGGCCGCGCGCCGGGTCCGAAGTTCGGCCTGCCGAGCCAGCTCGATCCGGCGCTGTCGCCCGAGATCGACGTCGTGGCGCTCCGCTGCCTGGCCCGCCGGCCGGAGGAGCGCTATGCCGGCGCCGGAGACCTGCTCGCCGTGCTCGAGCGTCTGGAAGAGACGCTGCGGCTGCGGACGCTCACCGAGATCCGCGGTCTCTCCCAGGCCGGTTCGCGGCTCCTCGGCGGCGGCAAGACGGGCAAGCCGGAGACCGGCGGGAAGCCCGCCCTCCTCTACATCGGCCTCGCGCTGCTGGCGCTGGCGGTGGTGGCGGGCGTGGCGTACTGGCTGACGCGGTAGGGCACGATGCTACTGTTCGTAGTTCTCCACCGTCTTCGGGTCCCGCACCTTCGCCTTGTCGGGGTCCTGGTCGAACTCCCGGCGAGCCCGGCGCTGGCGCAGGAGGTCCCAGCACTGGTCGAGCTCGACCTGGAGGGCCTGATAGCGCTGATGGTCCTCGGGCGAGCGCTCCGGATGCTGGTCCAACTGGTGCTCCTCGTCGACGAGGTGCTGGATGCGATGAAGAAGGGTCTGGTCGTCCATGGCGGCCTCCGATCCTGCGTTGAGCGCTCCCGGCCCGCTTCATGACAGGGGGAGACTTAGCGGATCCAGTCTAGCAAGCCTGAAGCCTGGGAGAGCCGGCCGGCCACCTCGCGAGCCGTCAGGGCGTACCCGGCCGGCGTCAGATGCTGATCGATCGGGTAGTAGATCCTCTTCCCCTGGGCGATCGCCGCGGCGAAGGGCTCCAGCAGATCGACCACCGGGATGCCGTGGCGGGCGAAGATCTCCCGGAAGATCCGGTTCGGGCGGCCCGGATCGTAGCGGGAGGGATCGAGCCCGAACCGCTCCAGGTTGGCCTGCCAGCGCCGCGGATCGACCTGGACCAGCGACGGGATGAGGACGGCCACGACGCGCGCCTTCCCTGCTCCCGCAGCCAGCCCGGCGACCGCCCGTTCCGTGGCGGCGGCCCCCCCCTGGATCGCCTCCGAGGTGCGGTCCTTCGCATAGAGATCGAATTCCTCCCGCTGCTGCCGCGTCTCCAGCGGCTCCGGGCGGCCGAGGAGCCGGCGGAGCGAGCCGCCGAGGGACGAGCTTGAGCAGCACGAACAGGTGGGAGTGGTAGTAGAGCCACCGGGAGAGGCCGCCCGCCGTCTCCCCCGGGACGGCGAGGGCGCCGTCCACCGCCATCGGCTTGGGGCCGGGCGCCGCGTCCTGGAGGTCGTTGCCGATGAACACCGTCACCAGGATCAGGTCCGGATCGAGCGGCCGGCCCCAGCGCTCGAACCAGGCGGCCTCGTCAGGGACGCCATAGCCCGGCGCCCCCGCGTTGAGCACCTCGGCGCGGACGCCCCGCGAACGCAGGATCTCCTGGAGCCGCGCCGGATAGGTCTCCCGTTGCTGGGCACCGACGCCGAAAGTGAAGGAATCGCCGAGCGCCAGGACGCGGAGCGTGCCAGGGGTCTTGAGCCCGATCTCCGGTCCCCGGAGCCCCTCCCGGTCGATCGAGAACCCGGGAATCGAACTCCACGCGGTTGGTGACCGTGCCCTGGAATCCGGGCTGAAGCCGGTAGCGGCGCGGCGGGTCGGGCACATAGAGGCCGCGCGAGACCGTCATCACCGGCTGCGGGCGGAGCAGCCGGACGGCGGCCTCGGCCACGATCAGGCCGAGTAGGACGCTGATCGAGAGCAGGAGCAGGCGAGCGAGGCTTCGGCGGACGGGCATGATCGGGAAGGGATGGTATCAGGGGGCGGAAACAGAACGCTCGCTTGGGATACCCCTCGGTTTGGGTTAGAGTTCCGCCATGGAACTGAAAGTCGTCGTCGAGCAGGGCGAAGATGGCTACTACGTGGCCCACAGCCCCTCTCTGAAGAGCTGCTGGTCGCAAGGAAAGAGCCGGGAAGAGGCCCTCAAGAACCTCCGCGAGGCCATTGAGCTGTACCTCGAGCCGGAGCCCGAAGAGCTACGCTCAGCCCCACACCGGGAAGTCGTCGAACTCGTTCTGTGAGACCGCCCCTCCTTTCCGGGCGGCAGGTCGCTGCGGCGCTCGCCCGCCTCGGGTTCATCGAAGCTCACCGCAAGGGCAGCCACGTGAAGATGCGACACCCCGATGGCCGGGTCATCGTCTTCCCCGATCACAATGAAGTGGACCGCTTCACTCTGAAGGGGGCTTTACGGGACGCCGATATCAATTTGGAGGATTTTCTGCGAGAGGTTCGCTGATATTTCCTCCCGCGCGGCCATGATGCAACCTTCCTCGGCGACGCCGATTCCACACCCTCCGCCCCGCGTCGCCGCCGTCATCGTCAACTACAACGGCAGGGAGATCACCCTGCAGGCCGTCGAGAGCCTGCGGCGGATGACCTATCCCAATTTCGATCTGGTCGTGCTCGACAACGCCTCGACGGACGGCTCTCCCGAGGCGATCTCGGAGGCCTACCCCGACGTCCGGCAGGTGCGGGTGGAGGTCAACCGCGGCAGCGCTTCCGGCTACGCCCAGGGTTTTCGCTGGGCCTTCGCCAACGGCTACGACTACGTGCTGCTGCTCAACAACGACATCGAGGTCGAGCCGGACCTGCTGACCGAGCTGGTCAAGGTGGCCGAGGCGGCGCCGGACGTCGGCTGCGTGGGCCCGAAGTGCTACTTCCACGGCGACCGGCGGCGGCTCTGGTCGGCCGGTGGCATCCTCCGCTTCCGGGAGTCGATCACCCGCGAGCGCGGCTATGGCGAGATCGACCGCGGCCAGTATGACCGGGACGCCGAGGTGGACTACGTCAACGGCTGCGCCATCCTGATCCGCCGCGCCGCCGCCGAGGCCGCCGGGATGTGGGACGACGTCTTCTACATCTGCGTGGACGACGCCGACTTCTGCACCCGCGTCAAGCGTCACGGCTTCCGCTGCCTCTACGCGCACCGGGCGGTGCTCTACCACATGGTAGCCTACACGACCGGCGGCTACAGCGCGGGGAGGAACTTCCAGTTCGGGAGGAGCGGGGCGATCTACGTCCGGCGCTACGCCAGCCCCTGGCAGTGGCTCAGCTACCTCGCCTTCAACGCCGCCGCGCTCCCCATCGCCTGGTTTCGCGAGCTGCGCAAAGGGAACCAGGCGGCGGTGGTCGCCAAGCTGAAGGGGATCCGCGAGGGTCTCAAAGCCAGGAACCCTCCCCCGCCAGCCTTCACCGGCTAGCCGCCCGTCCCGGTCCAGAAGCCGGTCCCATTTTCTGGAAGATTGTCCCGTAGCTCCCAGGACTGTCCCATTTTTCTTATCCTTGTCCCCATTCCTCTTCGCCGGTCCCGTTTTCTTCAAGACCGTCCCGTTTGTTTCAGGATTGTCCCCGAATCTCTTTCCAGGTCCCAATCTACATCCCTGAAACGGGAACGACCTCCGCAGGAGGCTTGAAGACGATTCCCTCGCGGTCCTCGGGCGGGTTCGGATCGTAGAGGCGGATGACCTCCTCCGGCACCGGCGCGAGGTCGGAGGCGCGACGCAGCTCGAAGAGAGTGGTTCCCGTGCACTCGCGGTCGAGGCTCGGCGCGCCGCCCAGCGTTTTCAGCTCGTCGAGGTGGGCGGTGCGGAAGTCGATGCTGAAGCGGGAGCGCCCCGAGGTGTTGGGCACCGTCGAGTGCAGATGGGCGCCGGAGAAGAGGATCAGGCCGCCCGGCGGGCAGACGACGCGGAACTCAGGGGTCAGCTCCAGCGGCCCGGTCGGCTTCGGCTGCTTGCGGGTGTCCGCCTTGACCTCCTTCGAGGCGTTCGCCCGGCCGACCTTGTTCCACTCGTAGTGGTTGTATTCGTTCGAGGAGTTCGGGACCGGCGTGTCCCAGTACTTCGGATGGAACGCGAACGAGCTTCTCCGACTCGAAGGGATAGACCGGCAGCCACCAGTTGAGCTGGCTGGGCGGCGAGGAGTACCAGATGTCGCGGTGCGGATGGAGCACGTAGGCGACGCCGGCGTTGAGATAGCCGCCGCTGGTGGCGACGCGCATGCGGGGCACGTCGAAGTAGGTCTTCTCCATGTTGGACCCGAGGTCGGCGAGCAGCTCGCGGAGCAGATCCTTGGTGCGCGGGTGATGGATGAACCGGGGCTTCAAGGGGCCGACGATCTCGACGAACTTCTCGACGGCGAGGCTGTCCTGGGCCTGCTGGGGCTCGAGCGGCGCGAACGCCTCCTCGATCAGCTCGCGGGCCAGCTCGGTGAGCGCCCGGGTGCTCGGGCGCGGCGAATAGACGAACACGTCCCCGGAGTAGAGGAGGCGGCGCCGCTCCTCATCGCCGAGGTGCGTGTCGAAGTAGATCGTGCTCATTTTGGGGACCTCGCTCGGAGTGGGCTCCGTGTGGGGGTTCTGGGAACAGAAAACTTCGGCTAGCCAGTATATGGAGCGGGTGGCGAGAGGGTCAATCAGGACAATGAATTGATGATGTTCTCGAATTCGGCCAGGAGGTTCTTACCGCGATGAAAATTACGCTGTTCAATGAGAACAAGGGTTTCCCGCGCTAATTGAAGCTCGCCAGGGTTGATATCCTGCAGTAGAGATTGGATATCGATCAGGTCCTTCGGGCGCCCTGCGAGGATCTTGAGCGCCAGAAGATGGCCGACCTTGGCGACCGGGATCATGATGCCGGGAGTGACCTCAAGGAGGTCAGCACCAGCTACGACTTCTTGCTCTACGCCCGAAGAGGCAATCAGGAGATCGACGGCGGCTCCATTGCGGCCCTCCACGAGAGGAGAGATGAGCCGAACAGTAGCCAAGCGACCGTCCTTGTGCTCGATGACCGCACCGTCCGGATGATCTCGGTAGCCGCGGAGTCTGAGATGAAGCGCTACCGCCGAGGCTTCCGGCTCCCCCACCACCGCCAGCACAACATCGATATCGCGGGTAGTCCGGGGCTCAGACCGAAGGGTTACAGCGAAACCGCCCACCAGGGCCCAGGCAAATCCTCCCGCCCCGAGATCTGCGACCAACCGGACCAGGGCCTTCTCTAGACGGGTCACCTGAGAAGTTTCCGGCCCTACTTCACGAACTGCCGCTTCTCGACCCATGCGGCAAAGCGCTGCTGGATCTCGTTCTCGCTGGCCTGCGGGTACCGACGGCGGAGGTTTTGCTGCATCATGTTTTCGCCCGCCTGACAAAGATCGAACGCATCCTGGGCACGGGCCAGAAACTTGGGATCGCGAATCGGTTCCATGTCTCTCATTCTACTATGGTCCTTCTCCGCCACGCCCATACGAGCAGCAGCGCCGACGCAATCCACGCCACCCCGGACAGCACCAGCCCCGCCATCCACGCCGCCGGCAGGTACCGCAGGGTCACGATCCGCGTCCCCGCCGGGACCCGGACCGCCAGGAGCGCTCCGTCGGCGATGGCAGTGGGGACCGGTCGGCCGTCGGCGCGGGCGCGCCAGCCGGGAATGGCGGCCTGGGAGACGAGCATCCAGGCGCTCTCCCGCACCTCGGTGGCGATCCGGAGGCGGTCGCCATCCACATTCCAACTCAGGACCTTAGCGCCGCCGTTGCGGATCGGGATGCCGGAGCCGGGCTTCAGCTCCAGGGTGGCGATCTCCAGCGGATGGGGCGCGTCGTGCAGGATCGCGCGGGCCTCCCGGGCCGAGGGGACCGGGATCACCGTATCGGGGAAGAAGGCCCACCGCGCCTCTCCCGGCAACTCCCAGAGGCGGGTCTGGCGGAAGAGGCCGCGATCGATCCAGGGCGGACCGGGCTGGAGATCCGGGCCGGAGAGGAGGTAGCGCGCCGCGAGGAGGCGCAGGAAGGGGACGTGCCGCCGCTTGGGCGCTCCGTACTGCCGGTGGTAGCGGGTGACGTCGACGTCCAGCATCTTGTGGAGCCAGGCGATGTAGCGGGCCGGCTGCATGGGATCGTGGGCGCGGAGGTCCTCGATCCGGTAGAACGTCGAGGCGTTGGGCATGAACACGCCGCGCGTGCCGACGATCCGGAAGGGGCCGGGCTCCGCCGCCAGCCTGTCGAGCAGGGGGACCGGCGGATAGGCGCGCTCGCGGGGGAGCACCGGGTAGTAGTCGCCGAATCCGTCCCAGAGCTGCCCGGCGGTCAAGGCGGCGGCCAGCAGGCCCGCCGCAACCGGAAAGCGGCGCAGTAGAAGGACAATGACAACCCCGCCCGCGACCGCCACCGCGACCCAGCCATGCCGCGCCGATTCGGTCAGGATCGCGGGCTCGATCTTCCCCGGACGGCCCGCCCACCACCGCACCGCCAGAGGGTGGGCCGCCAATGCAACCGTGCTGGCCAGGACGACCGCGGCCACCATTCCGAGGCGAAAAGGCCGGCTCTCCTCCACCGTCCACCGCTCCAGCCCGCGGGCGGCGAGCAGCGCGACCGCGAATCCCCCCAGGTAGGCGAAGTAGCGGACGGCCACCACCGAGACCAGCGGGAGAGCGAAGAGGGGACGGAGCAGACCGCCGGGATCGAGATGGATAAGGAATGCGACGGCGGCGAGCAGGAGCAGGTAGATCTCCGTCTCGCTACGACGGCCTCGCGCGAACAGCCCGCCCAGGGCCAGGGCGAGCGCCGGCAGCCCCGCGGCCCCCTCGGCGAGCCAATGGAGCGGCGCAGGACCCGCCTCGCCGCTCCCCTGGGGGGTTCCGAACGCGCCGGGGGCCACGAGGGTCAGCAGCGCGCCCGCCGGCCCTCCCGGCGCCGTGATCGGCCGGTCGAGATCGCTCCCCGCCCCCTCCCGGTCGAGCTTCTCCGAGCCGAGGACCGACCGCGCCACGGGCAGCAGGAAGAACGAGGTCCCGAGCGCCGCCAGGACCGCCGAGAGGAGGAGGACGCCCACCGCCCGACGGCGCGCCGGATCGCGGGGCGATCTCAGGAGGGCGAAGAGCCACCTTCCCCCGAGGGCGAGAGAGGCGGTGAGGGCCGTCTCCGGATGCCCTGAGAGGAGGATGCCCGCCAGCGCCAGGCCGAAGACGAGGCGGGAGCGCAACCCCCTGGGTTCGAGGAGCACCCGCTCGCTGCCCAGGAAGGCGAACGGCCAGAGCGCCATGACCTCCGCGTGCGGATAGAGCCGCCAGACGGCGAGCGATCCTCCCCAGGCGTAGGCCACGGCGGCGAACAGCGCGAAGGCCGGCCGGGCGCCGAGCTGCCGGGCGGCGAGCCAAGTGCCTGCCAGGGCCAGCAGCAGCTTCAGGAAGGAGCGCAGGGCCTGCGACTCCAGGGGATCGAACGGCAGGGAGAGCAGCGAGACGAAGCTCGCGGGGGCGGCCTGGCCACTGCCGAGGAGCGGCTGCCCCGCCCCCGAGAAGGGGTTGAGCAGCGGCGGCCGCCCCTGGAGGATCTGGCGCCGGGCCTCCGCCTGCCAGGGGAGGAGCTGCAGGGTCACGTCGTTGAGGCGGCCGCCCAGCGGCTCGTAGCCGGCGTCCGCGTCGTCGTACCAGGGGAGGAAGGGCGCGTTGGTGTCGAACGGCCCATAGACGAACCCCGTCCTCAGGGCGGGCAGCGCCGGCGCGAGGGCGAGCAGGAGGAGGACCAGCGCCCATCTCCCCTCCAGCCGGGGCTGGAACAGCCGGTTCCAGAGCAGGAATCCCGCGCCCGCGCAGACGAGCATCCAGGCAAGGAGGGGCCACTGGAGGGAGAGGAAGGAGGCCATGATCGCGGACCGGAGGGCATTCTATCGCCGCACCCTCTCCCAGACTGCGCTAGACTGCCCCGCCGTGAGCCGCACCGTCCATCTGGCCCTCGCGGCGGTCACGGCGTTCTTCCTGCTGTTTCCGCTGACCCTGGGCAAGCCCGGCCTGCCGTCCCATCTCAAGGCGGACGAGGCAGCCTATTATCTCGCCGCGCAGAGCCTCGCCCACGACCGCGACCTGAAGGTCGAGCCCAGGGACGTCGACCGCGCCTTCCAGGAGTTCCCGTTCGCCCCGGTCAACAACGTGATCGTGATGACAGACGACGGCTGGCGCACGGTCTACTTCGGCAAGCCCTACCTCTACTCGCTGGCCGGCGCGCCGTTCGCCCGCCTCTTCGGCGCCAACGGCATGCTCTTCTTCAACATGCTGATGACGATGGCGATGGTCTGGATGGGGTACCTCTACCTGCAGAGATACAACCCGCCCGGGCTCGCGGCCCTGTTCTCGGCGTCGTTCTTCCTGCTGAGCGTCGGCTTCTCCTACGTCTTCTGGATCCAGCCCGAGGTCTTCAACATGTTCTCGGTCGCGGCCTGCCTGTTCTTCGGCCTGCCGCTCCTCGACGAGGCCGGGCTCCCCGACCGCCGCCGCGAGCTGCTCTTCGCCGCTCTCTCGGGGGTCGTCCTGACGCTCGCCGTCTACGACAAGCCGATGTTCGCCGCCGTGGGGCTCGCTCCGCTCTTCGCCTACGCGCGGGACCGCCGCTGGAAGGCGGCCGGCGTCTGGGTGCTGGCCGCCTTCTTGAGCCTGGGCGCGATCGCCGGCCTCGCCGTCAAGCTGACCGGCCACCCGTCGGCCTACCTGGGGATGGGCGGCCGGCAAGGGGTAACCTTCTGCGAGCCGGGCAAGGTGCCGATCGGGCCGGCGCCTCCCACGGCGGTGAAGCCGGGCGACGGCGGAGGCGCCACGGGGGGCGCGCCCCCCGTGCCCAACTCCACCACCGGCAACCGGTGGACGTGGCTCTTCCGCGCTCCCGATGTCACCCTCTACGAGGAGGCGGAGAGCGTCTGGTACTTCCTGGTGGGGCGGCACACGGGGATGCTCGTCTACACGCCGTTCGCCGCCCTTGCCGTGGTCTTCTTCTTACTCCGGGGCCGGCGGCGCCGCTCCGGGGAGCGCTGGGTGCTGCTGGCGGCGCTCGCGGCCGTGGCGCTCTACTTCCTCACCTTCATCGCCTGGAACTGGCAGGGGGGCGGCGGCTTCGTCGGCAACCGCTACTTCGTCACCGGCATCCCGGCGTTCCTCTTCCTGGTGACGGAGATCCGCCCGCGCCGGCTCCTGCTCGCCGGGCACGCCGTCGCCGGGCTTTTCCTGGCCCCCCTGCTCTTCACGCCGTTCGGGGCGGTGATCCCGGAGCCGACCCTCCAGGCGCACGTTCGCAACGCGCCCTTCCGCTTCCTCCCCCTGGAGCTGTCGCTGCGCAACGTGCCCGGCTACGAGCGGATCCAGCTCGGCGACGTGCGCATCGTGGGACGCAAGGACCTCTTCGTACCGCAGGGCGAGCAGATGTGGGTGGGCGGCGCGACCCCGGTCGAGCTGTACTTCATCGGCGAGCGGCCGATCCGGCGGGCCGTCTTCCAGGTGACCAACTTCGCGCCGGGCAACCACGTCGAGGTCCGGATGGGCAAGGTCCGCGAGGCCATGGACTTCGGCGGCGAGGAGACCCGCCGCGTCCGGCTGGAGCCGGGAGAGCCCTTCCGGGTGCGCCGGCAGAAGTGGGCCACGTTCTACGTCTACAAGATGGTGGTGAAGTCGCGCACCGGCGGCATCCGGCACTGGGTGCGGCAGTATCCGCCGAACAGTTGCCCCGCCTACGTCCAGGACGAGCGGACGAACGAGAACTTCTTCACCGGCGCCGCGCTCACCTACCTGGGCACGGGCGAGCTGCTCGACTCGGACGTCTACGCGCTCCAGTGGGGGAACACGGTCGCGCCGCCGCGGGTCCGGGCCGGCGAGACGTTCACCGTCCTCACCCGCCTGTTCAACCGCAGCCGCTTCCCCTGGACGGCGGACGGCGCCGCCCGCGTGAACCTCGCCTACCACTGGCTGGACGCGGGCGGCCGGCAGATCGTCGAGGACGGCCTGCGCACCCCCATGCCCTGGCCGGTACCGCCGGGCGGGCGGGTCAGCGTGCAGCAGAAGGTGCTGGCGCCGCCGGCGCCGGGCCGGTACATCCTGGAGCTGGACCCGGTGTTCGAGACGGTCGCCTGGTTCGCGCAGAAGAACGGCGGCAGGACCTGGCGAATCCCCATCGAGGTCCTGCCTCAGGAGGTCGCCGGTGCTCAGTAATCTGCTCGATAACCTGCGCGAGGACACCCGCCGGCTGCGGATGATCAAGAGCAAGCCGGCCCCCTGGTACGTGATCGAGTCACTATTGTTCGAGAACGGCTACCAGGCGGTGGTGCTCTACCGGATCGCCCACTGGTTCAAGCGCCGTGGCGTGCCGGTCCTTGGTCCTCTCTTCGCCCGCCTCAGCCTGCTCCTCACCGGCGTGGACATCGCTCCCGGGGCGGTGATCGGCCCGGGCCTGCTGATCAGCCACGGCACGGGCCTGGTGATCGGCGGCTATGCCCGCATCGGCCGCGACGCGATCCTCCTCCACGGCGTCACCATCGGCTCGCCCAGCCCGGGGCGGATCGAGAAGATGCCGGTGATCGGGGACAACGTGTTCATCGGCGCCGGCGCCACGCTGATCGGCGAGATCACAGTGGGCGACGACGTCTTCATCGGCGTCCACGCCATCGTGACCCGGGACATCCCCAGCGGCAGCCGGGTGCTGTGCAGGTCGGAGATCGAGGTCGAGCCGCGGCGCGATGTCGAGAATCCGCCTCCGGCTCCGACTTGACCCATGAACGCACCCGATCCCGGGGCGCTCGCGCTGAAAGGGAGCCAACCATGAAATACATCCTGATGATGAACACCCCCGGCGGGGGCCCGTACCAGATCTCTCAATGGCAGCAGAAGGACATCCAGGCGCACATCGCGTTCATGATGGACCTCAATCGGCGGCTCCGCGAGTCGGGCGAGCTGGTGGGAGCGGAAGGGCTGGCCGGCCCCGACCAGGCCAGGCTCGTGCGCGCCGGCAAGGACGGCAAGCCGGTCACCGATGGGGTGTTCCCGGAGGCCAAGGAGTTCCTCGCCGGGTACTGGATCGTCGACGTCGAGAGCCCGGAGCGCGCCTACGAAATCGCCGCGCAGGCCTCCGCCGCGCCCGGACCCGGCGGCGCGCCCCTCAACATGGCGATCGAGGTGCGGCAGGTGATGAGCGGGCCACCCAAAGACATGCTGTGACCTCGCCGGCACTCGATCCTGGTTTCGAGCGCCTGCTGCGCGATCTCGCGCCGCAGGTGCTCGGCGTGCTCCTCCGGCGCTGCCGCGACTTCGGCGCCGCGGAGGACGCGGTGCAGGAGGCGCTGATCGCGGCGGCCACGCAATGGCCGGGCGAGGGGGTGCCTGCCAACCCGCGCGGCTGGCTGATCCAGGTCGCGTCGCGGCGCCTCGCCGATCTGGCCCGGAGCGAGACCTCCCGCCGCCGGCGGGAGGCGGTCGTGGCCGGCCTCGAAAGGCCGGAGCAGCAGGCCGCTCCCGCGGCCGAAGAGCGGGACGACACCCTCGTCCTCCTCTTCATGTGCTGCCACCCGGCGCTCTCGACCCCCTCCGCGATCGCGCTGACGCTCCGCGCCGTCGGCGGCCTGACAACGGCCGAGATCGCCGCGGCATTCCTGGTCCCCGAGGCGACGATGGCGCAGCGGATCAGCCGCGCCAAGGCGAGCATCAAGGCGTCCGGCGTCCCCTTCGAGATGCCCACGGCGGCGGCGCGCGCCGGGCGGCTCGGCGCCGTGCTGCACGTGCTCTACCTGATCTTCAGCGAGGGGTACACGGCGAGCTCCGGCCCGGAGCTCAACCGCACCGACCTGTCGAGCGAGGCCATCCGCCTGACGCGCGCGGTCCACAGGCTGCTTCCGGACGACGGCGAGGTCGCGGGGCTGCTGGCGCTGATGCTCCTCACCGACGCGCGGCGCGCGGCGCGGACCGGGCCGGCGGGCGAGCTGATCCCGCTCGACGAGCAGGACCGCGGCAGGTGGGATCAACGCGCGATCGCCGAGGGGGTGGCGCTGGTCTCCGCGGCGCTGTCGAAGGGCTCGATCGGCGAGTATCAACTGCAGGCCGCGATCGCGGCCGTGCACGACGAGGCGGAGCACGTCGAGGACACGGACTGGCCGCAGATCCTGGCGCTGTACGGCCTGCTGAAGCGGCTGTCCGGCAACCCGATGGTGGCGCTCAACCACGCGATCGCCACGGCCATGGTGCACGGCCCGGCGGCGGGGCTCGAGCTGCTGAGCGGGCTCGACGCCGACGAGCGGCTGGCGGGTCATCATCGCCTTGACGCCGTCCGCGCCCACCTGCTGGAACGGGCCGGCGATCGCGAGGCCGCGATCGCGCACTTCAGGAGGGCGGCCGGCCGCACGACGAGCCTGCCGGAGCGGAACTACCTGATGACGCAGGCGGCGCGGCTGAGCGACGCCTCCTAGCGCGCCCCCTGCATCGGCCGGAGGTGCAGATCGGTCACCTCGGCGGTGCGCGGCAGGGCGAGGGCGTTGAGCACGGCGGCGGCCACGTCCCGGGGCTGGAGGAAGCACTCGGGAGCGTAGGGCCTCCCCTCGTAGCGATGGACCTCCTCCTGCATCGGGGTCGCGGTGCGGCCGGGGAAGACCGTGAGCACCCGCACCCCTTTCGTGTTGACCTCGTCGCGCAGCCCGTCCGCCACCGCGCGGAGGGCATGCTTGGAAGCCGAGTAGGCGACCCAGCCGGCGCGGGCGGGATGGAACCCCGAGCTGGAGTTCACGAAGACCACCTGCCCCTGCCGGAAGATCAACGACGGCAGGAGTGCCTGGGTCAGGAGATAGGGGACGTGGACGTTGATCCGGTACTGGCGGTCGAGGTCCTCCACCGGCGAGGCGAAGGGGCCGCCGAGGAAGAGGCCGATACTATGGATCAGGAGGTCAACGCCGCCAAAGGCTGCCAGGGTGCGGTCCGCCAGGGCGCGCACCGCATCGTCCGCTTCCAGATCGGCCGCGAAGGTCTCGACCCCGGGAGAGAGATCACGAGCCCGCTCCGCCACAAGGTCGAGCTTCCCGGCGCTCCGCCCGCTCAGCAGCAGCCGCGCCCCCTCGCCCGCCAGCTCCAGGGCGATCGCCTCGCCGATCCCGCCGCTCGCCCCCGTGACCACCGCCACCATGCCCCGGAACGCGTTCATCAACCCTCCTCCATCTCCCGCAACAGTCCCACCTCCAGCAGCGAGTCGGCCGCCGCCCGGATCGCCGCGAAGCCCAGACCGGACCGCTCGGCGATGTCGAGCAGCCCGTTCTCCCCATCCGAGAGGTTCAGCACCCAGAGGAGCGCCAGCTCCCGGGAGCGGCCGGATTCGTCGCCGCCAATAGTCCGGTAGAGTCCCCGGCGGCCGAGCTGCGGTTCGCACCTGGGGTTCAGGTTCAGGTAGCGCCGGTTCCCTTCGAGCACGTCCACCACCGCGAGATAGGTGCGGAGCGAGCCCTCCAGCGCCTCCGGTTTTACGAAAGCCAAGTTGTCCGCCGAGGTGTGATATTCGGGATAGCGGCCATACGGCGTCCGGGTCAGCGAGCCCACGGGAAGGTTGAAACCGGGCGAGCAGTACTGCCGCTCGTCGTAGCCGAAGGGAACGAACTCCTCGACGCCGAACGGCTCGCCGGAGGATCGCAGAGCGCAGAGGACGGCGCGGTCGATTTCCGCGTTCCCCCTGCGGCTCTTCTTGTAGTGGAACGCCCCGGAATCGCCGAGGTTCGCCGCGACAAGACCGTGGTGGATCCTCCCGGCCCTCTCCTCGTTGAGCGCCAGCCAGGTGATCGAGCCGATCGTTCCCGGAATGAAGAGAAATCGATAGGAATATCGCCGCGGGGCGCGGGTCTGTATCTCCCGGGCGAGCTCCGTCATCACCGCGATCCCGGAGAGATTGTCGTTGCACAGCGACGGGTGGCAGACGTGGGTCGAGAGCAGGACCTCGCGCTCGGAATCCCCCGGCAGAAAGCACTCGCCGTAGGTGAGCGAGCCGTCCGCCAGGGTGGAATCGACGCAGACCTCGTACTCCCCCTCCGGCAGCTCCTCCAGGGTGCGGTGCCGCAGGCAGAACCCCCAGGCCTCCTGGTAGTACGACGTCCGGTAGGGGATCAGGTCCGGCTGGTCCGGCAGGGTGAACAGGTGCTGCTTCAGATCCGCGAGCGTGAGCTTCTGGTGAACGGGCACGCTGTAGTTGAGGAGGTGGAGATTGCAATCCTGGAAGTCCACCACCTTGCGGCCGGAGGGGTCCTTGATCCAGGCGTCGCGGACGTTCCACTCCTTGGGCACCGTCCAGTCGAACACCGGCGTGCCGGTGGGATTCTCGCGGATCTCCAGCGGGATGCGCTCCTGGACCATCGCCAGCGTACGGCGGACCCCGTCTCCAGTGATACTGCGGCAGATTGGAAAGGCTTCCGCGATGAAACCCATCATCTCCTCGCCAGCGGTCATCCGCGAGTCTCCGGGAACAACGGCAGCTTCCGGTCCTTCTCCGAGATCACCGTCACCGGCTCCGGCCAGGGGATCGCGAAGCCGGGATCGTCCCAGCGATAACCGCGGGCCGATTCCGGCGCGTAAGGCTCCGAGATCTGGTAGAAGACCTCGGTCCCGTCCTCCAGGGTCTGGAATCCGTGCGCCATCCCCTTGGGGATGTACAGCTCCTGCCGGTTCTCCGCCGAGAGGACGAGCGAAAAATGATTTCGAAAGCTGGGGGACTCCGGCCGCAGGTCCACGATCACGTCCCAGACCGCGCCGCGGGTGACCCGCACCAGCTTGACCTCCTCGTGGGGGGCGATCTGGAGGTGGAGGCCGCGCAGGGTCCCCCGGCGGTGGTTCCAGGAGACGCTGCACTGGGCGATTCCGGGATCGAGTCCCCGCGCCGCGAAGTCGTTCCGGCAGTACGTCCGGGCGAAGAAACCCCGCTCGTCCGCGAAGCGTTCCGGCTCCAGCACCCAGGCGCCGGCGAGCGAGATCTCGCGGAAGATCATTCGAGTACCCTGACCTCCGGGATCGCCACCACGAAGCGGCCGCCCCAGGAGCGGACGTCCGCCATCTGCTCGACGATCTCCTCCTTGAGGTTCCAGGGCAGGATCAGCACGTAGTCCGGCCGCGTCTCCCGCAGGCGGTCCGGGCCGTGGATAGGGATGCGCGTGCCCGGCAGATACCGCCCCTGCTTGTGCGGGCTGCGGTCGACCGTGTAGTCGAGGAAGTCGGTGCGGACGCCGCAGTAGTTGAGCAGCGTGTTCCCCTTGGCCGGAGCGCCGTAGGCCGCGATCGACCTCCCCTCCTCCTTGGCGCGGATCAGGAAGCGCAGCAATCCCCACTTCACCCGACAGACCCGCTCGCCGAACGAGCGGTAGGTCTCGAGCCGGCCGAGGCCGGCCGCCTCCTCGCGGGCCAGGAGAGCCGCCACCCGTTCCTCTACCGGCTTCGCGACGTCCTCGTCGTGACGCCCGAAAATGCGGAGCGAGCCGCCATGCGTCGGCAGCTCCTCGACGTCGAACAGGGTGATGCCGTGCGCGGCGAAGACCTTCCGCACCGTGGCGAAGGAGAAGTAGGAGTAGTGCTCGTGGTAGATGGTGTCGAACTGGTCCTCCGCCATCAGCCGGAGCAGGTGGGGAAACTCCATCGTCAGCACTCCGCCGGGAGCGAGCAGGATCTTGAGGCCGGCCACGAAGTCGTTCAGCCCCGGTACGTGGGCGAGGACGTTGTTACCGACGAGGAGGTCGGCCCGCCTGCCTTCGGCGGCCAGCTCGCGGGCGGCCGCCTCGCCGAAGAACCTCACCAGTGTGGGGATGCCCGCCGCCTGCGCCGCCGCGGCTACGTTCCCCGCCGGCTCGATGCCGAGCACCGGCACCCCCCGCTCCTGGAACCAGCGCAGCAGGTAGCCGTCGTTGCTCGCGATCTCGATCACCTGGTGGCCGGCGCCGATCCCGAAGCGCTCGATCATGGCCTCGGCATAACGTTGAGCGTGGCGAAGCCAGCTCTCCGAATAGGAGGAGAAGTAGGCGTAGTCGGAGAAGATCGCTTCCGGCCGCTCCGCCTCGGGGAGCTGCACCAGCAGGCACTCGCCGCAGACGTAGACGGCGAGCGGATAGAACGCCTCAGCGCGGCCGAGGTCCTCCGGCTCCAGGTAGGAGTTGGCGAGCGGCGAGGAGCCGAGGTCCACGAAGAGGTGGGAGAGCGGAGCGCCGCAGAAGCGGCAAACCAGCCTTCCTCCCTCGGGCCGGCCGCTCACCAGATCTTCCACGGCGTCTCCCCCCGCTTCCACAGGTCGTTCAGATGCAGGTAGTCGCGGTAGGTGTCCATCGGATGCCAGAAACCCTCGTGAAGATAGACCGAGAGCTGGCCATCGCGGGCGAGGCGTTGCAGCGGCTTCTGCTCGAGGAAGAGGTTGGGATCGCCGTCCAGGTAGTCGAAGACCTCGCGCTGGAAGACGAAGAAGCCGCCGCTCACCACCCCCTCGGCCAGGGTGGGTTTCTCGTCGAACTCCAGCACCCTGGGGCCGTCGACCCGCATCTCGCCATAGCGCGAGGTGGGGTGGACGCCGGTGACGGTGGCGATCCTCCCCTGGCTCCAGTGGAACTCCAGAAGCTTGTCGATGTCCACGTTGCCGACCGCGTCGCCGTAGGTCAGACAGAAGGTGGGCGCGTCGGGCAGATCGAGGTAGCGGCGCACCTTCCAGAGCCGGGCGCCGGTAGCGGTCTCGGCGCCGGTCTCGGCGCAGGTGACCCGCCAGCTCTCGTAGCCGTCCTGGTTGTGGATCTCGGGCGGGCGGCTGCCGTCCATCGAGAGGGTGAAGTCGCAGTGCATCTCCTTGTAGCGGAGGAAGTACTGCTTGATCTCCCACCCCTTGTAGCCGAGGCAGAGGACAAACCGGTCCAGGCCGTGGGCGCCGTAGATCTTCATGATGTGCCAGAGGATCGGCTGGGGGCCGATCTCGACCATCGGCTTCGGCCGGTACTCGGTCTCTTCGCGCAGCCGTGTCCCCTGCCCTCCGCAGAGGATCACCACCGGCACGTCGCGCTTCGCAGGCCTGCTCATGAGGGCTCCTTGACGGGATCGATTCTAGAGGTAACCGAGCGCCCGCAGCTTCTCGATCTCTTCGGCATTCATCGCGCCGTCGCGTTTCGCCCCCGGGAGCCCCGGCGGCAGGCCGAGGTCCCTATAGGTCGGCACCTCGCGCATTGGATGGAGCCGGACGAAGCCGGGGTCGAGCGCGTCCACCAGCACCCTGCCGGCGGCATCCCGGGGCACGGGCAGGCCAAGGAGATAGAGGACCGTGGGATAGAGGTCGAAGACGCTCGCCCCCTGGAGCGCCAGACCGCGCTTCACCGGCCCGCCTCGCATCAGCAGGATGCCCGGGGGGCCGTGCCGGTGCTGGGTGTAGAAGCTGTGGACGATCGTCGGGCTGTGGCCATGGTCGGAGGCGACGATGACGACGGTGTCCGGCCCGGCTGCGGCGAGGAGGCGGGCGAGGAACCGGTCGAAGTCGCGGTAGACCCCGGGAATGATGCCGCCCTTCTCCCGGAGGTCCTTCGCCTTGACGTTGAAGAAACGGTCCGGCTCGTACCACTTCCAGAACCAGTGCTGGTCGCTGTCCGGCTGGTGGGTGTAGAAGTTGACCAGCCGCGGCTGCGGGCGCCCGGCGAGGAGCTTCAGGAGGGCGGCCGACTGCCAGTTGAAATCGCCGCCGGCGAGCAGCGGCCGGACCTCCCGGAAGAGCGGCACCGGCTGGGGCTGGGCGAACAGCGCCACCTGGGGCGAGGGGCGCGCGGCCATCTCGTCGAGCCCGTAGGAGAGGAACCAGCTCTCTGGACGCGCCGGATGCAGGGCCGGGAAGGAGTAGAAGTAGCCGTCCACCACGCCGATCGAGAGCCCCGCGCGGTCGGCGATCTCCCAATAGGGCGGGGCCGCCAGCGAGAAGCGGTCGACCGGGATCTGGCGGGTAAGGCCCAGCGGCGACACCAGGTCGGACAGTTCCTTGAAGTAGGTGCGATGGACCGGGAAGAGCCCCTTCGATGCCATGCCCGGCAGCGCGACCTGGTAGAAGTCAAGGACCCCGTGCCGGTCGGGGGTCATCCCGGTGTAGATCGAGGCCCAGATGACCGCCGAGTTGGAGTCGTGGATCGACTCCAGGGGTCCGGCCGCCCCCTCGCGAACGATCGAGGAGAAGGTGGGGAGCTCCCCCTTCGCCATGAGCGGCCGCATCACCCGCCAGTCGGCGCCGTCGAAGCCGACGACGATCACCTTGAGCCCCGTATCCACGACGGCGATCCGCGGCGGCGGCCCGGTCGGCGTCTTCCCCTCCGGCTGCCGTCTCGCATAGAGCGGCGCCGTAGCGTGCGCCGCGAGTCCGACCGCCAGGAGACCCGCGGCCGTCCACGTCAGGCCGCCGCCGCGCCGGAGCGCCGCGAAGAGCCGGAACAGCGCCCAGGAGCCGAGCGCCGCCCCCATAGCGATGGGGACCGCGAGGAGCAGGAGCACCCCCGCCATGCCCCAGGCGGCGGACGGATGGAACGGCGCCTGGTCGTAGGTCAGCCCGTAGAGGAAGAAGACCTCCCAGAAGAACAGGTTGAAGGCGAACAGCCCGAGCGGCAGGCCGCGCCGGCCCTGCGTCTCGGGACGCGAGAAGAAGACCGCCGCGAGATTCGCCAGCGCGAAGAAGGCCGCGCTCCAGAGGCCGTAGAGCACGCCGAAGCCGGCGAAGGCGATCAGCGCATCGCGCGTCGAGCCGAGGTGGTTGTGAACGACGTGGACGAGCGAGAGGACGGCGCCGTAGAGCAGCGAGCCGTAGAGGAAGCCCGCCAGGCAGGCGTCGCGCAGGGATCGCAGTCTCATGCCAAAGGGTTTTGCGCTCGCGGTTTGCTCGCGGAAAAAACGAGGGCTCCGAGTCCGCGAGACGGTAGCAGATCGAGGCTGGCCCATCAACCGCCAGCCATCGGCCGCTAGCCCATCAGCCGGTGGTACTCGGCGGTGGTGCCCGCCTCGGGGGTGATGCCGAGCTCCTCGAGGAAGACCCGGCAGAGGTTGTCGTACTGGCGGCGCACGAGGTCGCGGCGCCCCTGCTGGGCATAGAGGCCCATGATGGCGACGTGGATGCGCTCGAGGAGTGGGTCTTCCAGCAAGGCCGTGCGATAGACGTCCAGGGCCTCCTCGTTGCGCTCCAGGAAGACGTAGAGATCCCCCAGGTTGCGCAGCAGCTCCAGGTACGTACGCTGGTAGGTCTCCCGGCGGGCGGCGACCCACGCTTCGTAGTACCCCTGGAGGAAAGGCCCTCGATAGAGCCGCCAAGCCCGCTGCCAGGTCTCGACCGCCGCCTCGCGCTCGCCGCGTCCGTGCCGCTCCCTCCCCTCCTCCGCGAGCCGGCTGAACTCGAGCGCGTCGATCTCCCAGGTGATCTCCGGGTTCAGCCGGTAGACGCCGTTGCGGAACAACAGGGGAGAGGGCCGGTCCTTCCCCTTCTGCCCCCCCTCCAGGGCGCGCCGGAGGTGGCTCAGCGTGGGGTGGAAGTTGCGCTCGATCGTGCGCTCCCCCTCGGTGGGCCAGACCGCCTCGATCAGCTCTTCCCGGCCGGCCTGTAGACCCGGCGAGGAGGCGAGGAAGGCGAGCACCTGGAAGGAGCGCCGGAGGCGCCAGTCGAGATCGCGCTCCCCCTCCTCGTCCCGCTGCCGGGCGGCCGGGCTGCCCAGCAGGCCCAGGATGTAGACCAGCGGAGCGAAGCCGGCCTCCCTCTCCTCGACATTCGCCGGGCTTGCCGCGCGCACCGCCCGAGAAACCGCCGGGCGGGACGGCCGGCGGCGCTGCCGCTCCCGCTCGAGCGCGGCGGCGAGCAGCCGCGGCAGGCAGTCCCGCTCCGGCCCCTCGACCCACAGACCCTGGTCGTCGAGAAGCCGCCAGGCATCCTCGCCGGAGCCGCCCGCCGCCGGCCGGGCTTCGGGAGCGTCCCGCAAAAGGTCGCGCTCCTCCTCCGCGAAGGCGTCCAGTACCTGGTGCCGGAGAAAGAGCCGCACGGCCGGGATCTCCAGGAGCGCCTCCGGAGAGGCCTCCTCGAGTCCCGTCCCGCCGGTGGACTCCAGGGCCAGCCGGAGCGGCTGGTACCAGCCGTCGGTGGCGTCGCGTAGCGAGCGGGCTCCCCTCTGGGAGAGCTCGCCGCCGGTCGACAGGTGCCAGAGCTCGGCGATCTCGCGGTCGGTGAGCAGCATCTCCTGGGGAGACACGATGCCGACCGCCAGGGCCCGCGGACCGCCGCGCCGGCCGGCCGCGAACACCAGCCGCTGCCCGGGGCGCAGCCAGCGCCCGGCCTCGGCCATCCGCTCCTCCGCCGGACCGCCGCTCGCCACCAGCCAGCGGACGCCGACCTCGTGCGCCGCCTCGAGCGCCTCCCGCAGGGACTCCTCGCTCGCCACCGCCGCGAGGGGGAGGGCCACGGCGCGCGGACCGTGCCGGGCGAGCAGCGCCTCGAGCACCGCCGTGGCGCCGCTCCCCGGCCATCCCCAGACGTGCACGAGAGGAGCGTCCAGGGCCTCGATCCTGGCGAGCAGGCGGTGGATCTGCGGAAAGAGGTGGGAGGACTCGGACATCTCAGACATCATTCACGGCTCGCCGCCGCCGGGCCGTCACCGGTGCGGATCCGGCTCCTCGGCGGGCTCCGTCGGCATTTCAGGAGTCAAGCCGGAGGCCAGCAGCTCGCGGGACAGCGCCGCAAGGCAACGCGTGGTGACCTTGCCGATGCTCGACTCCCGGTAGCCGAGCATGCGCGCCACCTCGGGCGGCTCGTACCCCAGCCGGAACCTCAGCCGCAGGATCGACCGGCAGCGGGGGGGCAACTGGCTGATCAGGCTCTCGAGATCGCAGAGGAGGTCCGCCTTCTCCTGCGACGGCGCGATCGGCTCGGACAGCCACTCCAGGATCGTCGAGTCCACCGCCGAGTAGATCCGGCGCTTGTGCGTGCGCCAGTACATCAGGCAGTGACGCCTCACCGTGCCGAACAGCCAGCTCTCCGGATCGCGCACCCGGTTCCACTGATAGAGCAGGGCGAGCAGCGCCTGCTGGAGAACGTCCTCGGCGTCTTCGCTGGGAATACGATAGACCGCCAGCAGCCGCTTGAGCTTCGGCTCGACCTCCGTCAGGAAGTCCTCGAAGGAGGCGGCGTTCTGGGTGAGTTCCGGAGTAAGCATCCAGGACGAAACGAGATCAGTATTTCACTCAATCTACCACTCTCCCCTGGAGCTGTCCAGCTTATAGCTGTTTTGAAATCAAAGACTTCCGGCACGCAGGAGATCGCGCACCTGCTGCAGGTCTTCCCAGGTAGGACGCTTCAAGGCCTGGTTCCGCAGCAGGGCGGCGGGATGGTAGGTCACCATGGTGGGGATCCCCTGCACCTGGAACCACTGGCCGCGCATGCGGCCGATCGGCGAGTCGCTGCCCAGCAGAGTCTGCGCCGCGACCCTTCCGAGCGCCACGATCACCCGGGGACGGACGAGCGCGATCTGCTTCTCGAGATAGCCGCGGCAGGCGGCGGTTTCGTCGGGCTGGGGATCGCGGTTGCCGGGGGGGCGGCACTTCACGACGTTGGCGATGTAGACCTCGTCACGGGTCATCTCCATCGCCTGGATCATGCGGGTCAGCAGCCCGCCCGCCGCGCCCACGAACGGCAGCCCCTGGCGGTCCTCCTCGGCCCCCGGCCCCTCGCCAATGAACATCAGGCCGGCGTTGGGATCCCCCGAGCCGAAGACGACCTGGTTCCGCCCCTCGGCGAGACGGCAGCGGGTGCAGCCCGCCGCCACTCCGGCCAGGGCGGTCAGCTCGGCGATCCGCGCCGCGGCCTCTTCGTCCAGCGCCATGGGCTGGGGGGGAACGCTCCGCGACGGTCTGGCGGTGGCGGCAATGGCTGCTGTGACGCCGGGACGGGAACCGGAACGCAGGTAGAGATCGCCGTACCCCATCTCGCCCAGGTAGGCGAGCAGGTCAGCGAGGGCCGGGCGAAGGTGCGTGCTCACGACCCGAGAGTGTAGCGGTGAACAGGTCGAAGAGCGAGGCCGCGAGCTTCCCCTTGGGACGGCGGGGAAGGAAGACCGGCTCCCCCTCGCGGCGGTAGACGGTGACCTCGTTGTCGCCGCTCCCGAAGGCGATGTCGGAGCGCGAAACGTCGTTGGCGACCAGAAAGTCCGCGCCCTTGCGGGCGAGCTTGGCGCGGGCGTTGCGCTCGAGGTCGTCGGTCTCGGCGGCGAAGCCCACCAGGAGGGCCCCCGGCGCCACCGCCGCCAGGCCGGCCAGGATGTCCGGGTTCTCCTCCAGCTCGATCGACGCGAGCCCCTGCTCTTTCTTGATCTTCCGGTCCGCCACCCGGCGCGGCCGGTAGTCCGCCACCGCCGCCGCCATGACGATCAAGTCGGCCGCCGACGCGTGTTCGTGGACCGCCCGCTCCATCTCCAGGGCGGTGACAACGTCGAATCGGGTGACGCCGGACGGCGTGGGGAGCGCCACGGGGCCGGCGACCAGGATTACCCGGGCTCCCCGCCGTGCCGCCTCGGCGGCGAGGGCGAACCCCATCTTGCCGCTCGAGCGGTTGCCCAGGAAACGGACGGGATCGACCGGCTCGAAGGTGGGACCGGCGGCGACCAGGACGGTCCGCCCGGCGAGCGGCCCGACGCCCGCGGCGGCTTCGATCTCCCGCACGATCTCCTCCGGCTCGGCCATCCGCCCCATGCCCACCTCCCCCGAGGCCAGCGGCCCCTCGACCGGCCCGGCGAACCGGAATCCCCGCCGCCGCAGGGACTCCACGTGCCGGCGCGTCGGCTCCTGCTCCCACATCACCGAGTGCATGGCCGGGGCTACCACGACGGGACCCGCGAAGGCGAGCGCGGTGGTGGTGAGGAAGTCGTCGCCCAGCCCGAGGGCCAGCCGGGCCAGGAGGTGGGTGGTGGCCGGAGCCACGCACAGCACCTCGGCCCAGGACGCGGCCGCGATGTGAGCCTCCTCGCCCGAGCCGGTGGCCGCCAGGTACTCCTCCTGGTAGACCGCCTGCCCGGAGAGCACCTCGAGCGTCAGCGGCGTCACGAACGAGACGGCGCTGCGGGTGAGCGCGCAGCGCACCTCGTGCCCCCGGGAGCGCAGGCGGCGCACCAGCTCGGCCGACTTGTAGGCTGCGATGCCGCCGCTGACGCCGAGCAGGACGCGCAGGGAGCGGTTCATGGTCGGTGGGAAACTAGTGCACTTCGGCCGGCTGCGCTTCCTCTTCGGCGGCCGGGGCCTCGGCCTCCTCGGGCTGCGGCGGCGGGCCGTAGCCCCACTCGATCAGCTTGTGATCGACCTCTTCGAGCGCGATGCGGGTGGGCTTGCGCTTGCCCGCCTCGACCTTGGGGCGGGCGCCCCGCATGAGCTGCTCGGCGCGGTTGGCGGCCACGAGCACGCGACGGAACTTGCTGTCCATCGTCGGGGACTTTTCATCATCCATGGAACGATCTCCTTGGCGGCGTCCGGACCGCCGCCGGTCATTCATTTCTATAAAGCGTCTATAAAGCGTCTAGATCGGAGGGGTGTTGCTCCGGTCCTGGAAGTCGCGCAGGATCTCCTGGACTCTGGCCTGCATGCGCTCTCGCCGGTGGCGCTTCTCCAGGATGATGGCTGCGAGCGCGTCGCTCGCCCGGCGGGCATCATCGTTGATGATAACATATCGGTACTGATCGTAACGCTTGACCTCCCCGAGAGATACGGCCAGCCGGCGGGCGATCGTCCGGTCGTCGTCCAGGGCCCGGCTGCGCAGCCGCCCCTCGAGAGCCTCGTAGCCGGGGGGCAGGACGAAGATGCTGTGGGCGTCCGGGCAGCGGGCCACCACCTGCTCGGCGCCCTGCACGTCGATGTCCAGCAGGACGTCGATCCCCGTCTCCAGCCGCGGGAAGACCTCCTCGCGCGAGGTGCCGTAGTAGTTGTCGTGCACCTTCGCCCATTCGAGGAAGGCATCGGCCTCGATCATGCCAAGGAAGGTGGCGTGGTCGACGAAGTGGTAGTCCCTGCCGTTGGCCTCCCCCTGCCGCGGCTGGCGGGTGGTGTGGCTCACCGCGAAGGCGAGCTCCCCCAGGTCGGCGAACCGGCCCGTGGTCAGGTTCTGGATCAACGTCGTCTTCCCCGCGCCGGAGGGCGCGGAGAGGATGAACAGCTCGCCGGAAGGCATCGGTTCGCTCAAAAGGTGCCTGAGGAGGGTACGTCCGGAATCATCGTATCACTACTCCACGTTCTGGACCTGCTCGCGGATCTGCTCGCAGAGCACCTTGGCGTCGAGGACGGCGCGGGTCATCTCGGCGTTGCGGCACTTGGCGCCGAGGGTGTTGAGCTCGCGGAAGATCTCCTGGGTCAGGAAGTCGAGGCGCTTGCCGGCGGCGTTCCCTTCGCGGGTGACGGCGCGGAAGTGCTCGACGTGCGAGCGCAGGCGGTCCACCTCCTCGCTGACGTCGCTGCGGTCCACGAGGAGAGCCACCTCCTGGGCGACCCGCGCCTCGTCGAGAGGCTGGCCGGCGAGCAGCTCGGCCAGGCGCCGGCGGAGCGCCGCCGCCATCTCCTCGCGCACCGGCCCGCGCAGGGCGTCGAGCCGGGCCACGGCCCCCTCCACGCCGCCGAGCTTCTCCTCCATGGCCGCGGCGAGGCTCGCGCCCTCCTTGGCGCGGCTGGCGGCGAGCTGCGCCACGGCCTTGTGCGTTACTCCGAGCAGCAGATCCTCGTCCTCCGGCGTCCATTCCTCGGACCCGAGCTCCACCCGGAACGCTTCCGGAAGGCGCATCAGGTCCCCGGCCGAGAGGCCGCGGTCGACGAGCCCCTCCTCGACGAGCTGGTGGACCGCCACGTGCGCCTCCCGGATCACGCCCATGTTGACCTGGACAGCCGCCCGCCGCTCCGCCACCGGCCGGACCTCTACCCGCGCCTCGACCCGCCCGCGCGAGATCTCCCGCCCGATCGCGTCGCGCAGCGCCGCTTCGCTCCCCCGCAGCTCCTCGCCGATCCGCAGTTGCAGGTCCAGGAACCGGTGGTTGACCGCCCGCAGGCTCACCGTGATCCCATGCCGGGCGTTCTCCCCCGATGCCTCCCCGTAGCCGGTCATGCTTCGCATCTCAGACCCCTTTCGCCAGATTCTCCGCCGCTGCCTCCGCCGCGTCCAGCCGGGTTTTGAGCTCCACGGCCGCCTGCTCCAGATCCCCCCGGCGCTCCACCACGAGCGGCTCACCGTAGACGAAGTGCACCGCCGAGAAGGGCAGCGGGACCAGGAAGCGGTCCCAGGAACGGAGCAGCTTCGCACGGGAGGCCGCGATCGCCACCGGCTGGATCGGCAGGCCGGTCGCGGCCGCGGCCAGGATCACCCCGGGCTGAACCTCCCGCAACGGCCCGCGCGGACCGTCCGGCGTGAAGGCGATGTCCCACCCCTCGGCCGCCTTGCGCAGCAGCGATCGCATCCCCACGATCCCTCCCCGGCTGCTGGAGCCGCGGCTGGAGTCGATCCCCAGCCTCGCGACCGTGCGGGCGATCAGCTCGCCGTCCCGGCTCTGGCTGACCAGCACCGAGATCCGCCCCCCCCGGTAGGAGTAGGGCATCAGCAGCAGGTGGCGGTGCCAGAAGGCGAGGATGAAATGCTGCCCGGCCCGCTCCCACTCCCGCAACCGCTCGTCCCCGTGGTGCCGCAGCCGCAAGGTGGCCCACAGCCCACGGATGAAGCCCGCAGCGAGAAAGGAGACGATGGAGGTCTTCAGATCGCGCCCTTTTACCTGATCGAATACCTGATCGAGGGACCTGCTCGAAGGTTCCGACCGAGCGTCCGGGGCTATCCATATCATGACCCGGGGCGAGGGGCGGCCCCCCAGGGCCGCCCCTCCAGGCGAGATCCAACCGGTCAGGCGTGATTCCGGCGCTTCAGCACGGCCAGGGCCAGACCCGCCAGGGCCGCCATCAGGAGCAGCAGCCCGAGCTGCGACAGGGTCGGAATCGGGACGGCGGGGGCTCCCGCCACCACGATGCTGGTGGGATTGGCGGCGCCGGCCGCCCCCGGATCGTCGGTCTGGGCCGACGACTCGTTGGTGCCGTTGCCGTCGGAGTCGAAGGCGATCGTCCCCTGGTTGGAGACCGTCTGGCCGGCGGCCGTGGGCAGGATCGTGGCCTTGATGGTGATCGTCACCGAGCCGGCGGCCGGGATCGCGCCGTTCCAGGTGACGGTGTTGGTGCCGACCGTGGCCACCGCCGTGCCGCTGGTCGCCGTGGCGGAGACCAGTGCCAGCGTCGGCGGTAGCAGGTCGGTGAGCTCGTTGCCCGGATTGTCGCCCTGGGCTCCGGTACCGTTGTTGGTCAGCGTCACCGTATAGGTGAGTGTGCTGCCGACGGCAGGGGTGCCGGCGACCGTCTTGGTGCCGGAGACCGACGCCCCGGGCAAGGGGGTGAGGGTGTCGCTGTCCGTCGCCGAGTTGTTGCCCGGGGTCGGATCGGTGACTCCGGCGGGAGCCGTCACTGTCGCCGTGTTGGTGAGCGTACCGGTGGCGACGGCCGAGATCGTGCAGCTCGCCGTGTAGGTCACGCTGCCGCCGGAGGGCAGGTTGACGGTGTTGTTGATGCTGCCGGAACCCGACGCCGCGCAGGTGCCGCCGCCCGAGCCGGCGCAGGTCCAGGTGCAGGTCAGCGCGGCGGGGAAGCTGTCGGCCACCGTGGCTCCCGTGGCGTTGCTGGGACCCGCGTTGCTCGCCGTGATCGTGTAGGTCACCGAGCCGCCCGGCGTCGCCGAGGTGACGCCGTCGGTCTTGGTGATGGAGAGGTCCGCGCTCGCCCCCAGCGTGTCGGAGTCGGTCGCGGAGTTGTTGCCGGGGGTCGGATCGGTAACGCCGCCCGGAGCCGTCACCGTGGCCGTGTTGCTCAGGGTGCCGGTGGCGGCGGCCGAGATCGTGCAACTCGCCGTGTAGGTCACGCTGCCGCCGGAGGGCAGGTTGACGGTGTTGTTGATGCTGCCGGAACCCGACGCCGTGCAGGTGCCGCCACCCGACCCGGTGCAGGTCCAGGTGCAGGTCAGCGAGGCCGGGAAGCTGTCGGCCACCGTGGCTCCCGTGGCGTCGCTCGGCCCCGCGTTGCTGGCGGTGATGGTGTAGGTCACCGAGCCGCCCGGCGTCGCCGAGGTGACGCCGTCGGTCTTGGTGATCGAGAGGTCCGCGCTCGCCCCCAGCGCATCGCTATCGGTCGCGGAGTTGTTGCCGGGGGTCGGATCGGTGACGCTGGCGGGAGCCGTCACCGTCGCCGTGTTGCTCAGGGTGCCGGTGGCGGCGGCCGAGATCGTGCAGCTCGCCGTGTAGATCACGCTGCCGCCGGAGGGCAGGTTGACCGTGTCGTTGAGGTTGCCCGAGCCCGACGCCGTGCAGGTGCCGCCGCCCGCCCCGGCGCAGGTCCAGGTGCAGGTGAGCGAGGCCGGGAAGCTGTCGGCCACCGTGGCTCCCGTGGCGTCGCTCGGACCCGCGTTGCTGGCGGTGATGGTGTAGGTCACCGAGCCGCCCGGCGTCGCCGAGGTGACGCCGTCGGTCTTGGTGATCGAGAGGTCGGCGCTGGCGGCCAGCGTGTCCGAGTCCGTGGCCGAGTTGTTGCCGGGGGTCGGATCGGTGACCCCGCCCGGCGCCGCCACCGTGGCCGTGTTGCTCAGGGTGCCGGTCGCCGCGGCCGAGACCGTGCAGCTCGCCGTGTAGGTGACGCTACCGCCAGAGGGCAGGTTGACCGTGTCTCCAAGGTTGCCGGAGCCCGCGGCCGTGCAGGTGCCGCCGCCCGCCCCGGCGCAGGTCCAGGTGCAGGTCAGCGAGGCCGGGAAGCTGTCGGCCACCGTGGCTCCCGTGGCGTTGCTGGGACCGGCGTTGGAGGCGGTGACGGTGTAGGTCACCGAGCCGCCCGGGGTCGCCGTGGTGACGCCGTCGGTCTTGGTGATCGCGAGGTCGGCCTGGGCCGTCAGCGTATCGGTGTCGGTCGCCGAGTCGTTGGCGGAGCTCGGATCTCCCGTGTGCGTCACCGTCGCGGTGTTGCTCAACGTGCCGGTCGCCGAGGGGGCGATGGCGCACGTCGCCGTGTAGGTGACGCTGGCGCTCGCCGGCAGGTTGACCGTGTCGTTGATGTTGCCGGAGCCCGCGGCCGTGCAGGTGCCGCCGCCCGCGCCGGCGCAGGTCCAGGTGCAGGTGAGCGCCGCCGGGAAGGTGTCCGCCACCGTGGCGCCGTTCGCCGCGAGGACGCTCGGGTTCGACGCCGTGATGGTGTAGGTCACGGAGCCGCCGGGCACCGCGGTCGCCACCCCGTCCGTCTTGGTGATCCCCAGGTCCGGCGGGGGGACCACGGTGAAGCAGAGGGTGACGTCGTTGAGGGTGGGCGTCATCGTACTGTCGGTCGTCGAGAGGTACGCTCGGTACTTGAGATACCGGTTGCCGTTGAACTGGCCGAGGGAGGCGCCGCTGGAGGTGAAGAACGTCGCCGCCGTGCCGTCCGGACCAACGAAGTTGAAGGGGCCCACCGCCGAGTTGCTGGCGGCGATCTGGAACCGGAGGTTCGTGCCGCCCGGGGTCGTCGCGGTCCAGGAGAGCGTCGACCAGATCGGCGTGAAGCCGACCGGCGGGTTGCTGTCCTTGAGCGACGAGATCAGGTCGCCGGAGGCCGCGAAGCCGGTGTTCATGTAGGCCTTGAAGTTGAAATCTCTGGTCGAATCGGCGGTCCACGTCGCGCCGTTATCGGTCGAGATGACTCGCTGCCCGTTGGCATAGGTGCTGGGGCTGGAACGAATCCAGAAATATCCTCCGGGCGAGGGGTTCGCCACGGGACGCAGAATCAGAGCGTATTGCGTTCCGGCCGTCAGGGTTGGCGGCGCGCCAAAGCTGCCTGTGTAGTAAACGCCTGACCCACTTGAAAAGCCGGGGATGGTCGCAGTTGCGAGGTCGGCGCCGGTGGGGAGACCACCGCTCGTGCTACGAATTGAAAGCGTCAGGTTAGGTGTGGTGCCTGTGCATGCGGAGCAAAAGAGCTGGACATCCACCTTTACGAGCTTACCCGTAAGGGCCGGAATAAAGGTCTGTCCGCCCCAACTGGCGGTACCGAAGCTCGTCCCGGTCGTAGTACCGGCCGTGTTCGACTGGTCGAGGGTCGGGGTGTTCGACAGAGTAACGTCGCCGGGGCTGGTGGTGAGATCGAGGTTGGTCGATACCCCGGTCTGGAAGTCCGCCTGGGTCGTGTCGGTCGGGCACGCGCTGGCCGGCGCCGCGCCGAGCGAGAAGTCCTGCGTCGTGGTGTTCCCGTCGGTCACCACGAGGCTGTTGACCGTTACCGGGTTGTAGCCCGGAGCGCTCGCCGTGAGGCTGGGATAGGTGCCGGCGGGAAGATTCAGGAACGAGTAGAAGCCGCTGCCGTCCGTCGTCGTCGTCCTGGCGCCGAGGGTCAGGGTCGCGCCGCCGATCGGGGCGCCACCCGCCGTGGCGGTCACCGTGCCGGAGAGCGTTCCGCCGGCGCCCACCGGGGTGCACGACGGAAAGGAGAACGAGCCGATCCGGGTCTGATGGTTGAGCCCGTCGGCCGCGTAATACTCGCCGGTGTACCAGAAGGTACAACCGTCGGGATCGAGCGACATGGCGCTGTAATCGCCCCAGCGGATGCAGGCGGTGGTGCCGCAATTGCCGGTCTGGGTGCCGGTGCCCTGGATGAGGAGCTGCTCGGTCTGGCCGAACGTGTTGACGGGGTCGGCCGCCAGCCGGCCGGCGTATTTGATCGCCGGCTTGGTCGTGGCGCTGGAGGTGCTGTAGCCGAGGGCCAGGTCGCCCGCCCGGTCGACCGCCAGGCTGGGCATGAAGCGGTAGATGACGTTGGCGCCGTCAGGATCCCAGGTCGCCGCCTGCGGGAGGTTGGCCGCCACGGTGCCGCCGGTGACGTTCACCTGATACCAGCGTGGGGCGGCGAAACCGGTCGTGTCTCCCCGGCGCACCGTGTGGGTGGCCCACAGCGACTCGACGCCGCCGAGGTTCGTGTACTGGTTCTGCATCATCGCCCGGATCTGGAGCACGTCCAGGGCGTTGCCGCCCTGCGAGGGCGCGTTCGGCACGGCCGCGTTCGGCCAACTGGTCGCGGCGAGGGGAGTGTCCGGGCCGGTGAAGGTCGAGGTCGCGATGCTGTTCCAGTCGACGTGGAACTTGTAGACGCTCAGCGCGTTGGTGAACTGCCACGTGGAGAGGAAGTAGTTGGGGGCGCCGGGGGGCGGAGTGCCGGTCTGCAGCCGCGCGTTGCTCGGCAGGATGGTGAAGTCCGACGCCGGAGCATTGAACGTGACCACCTGGACCGTCGGGCTCCCGGCGTACATCTGCGCCTTGTTCAGCGCGTAGACCCTGGGGTTCTGAAACGCCGCTCCGGCGGGATAGCCGAAGATGCTCGCCGTCATGTACAGGCCGTCGGGCCAGATGCCGAACTTCGGATAGTCGCCGAGCCCGCCGGCGATGTTGATCGAGTAATAGTTCCAGCCGCCGCTCACCGGATCGCCGGTCTTCGACGCCGCGAAGCACTGGAAGGCGCCGGGCGGATTGACCACATTGCCGCCGCTGAGCTGGAAGGCGAAGTCGGTGATGATCCAGCGGTCCTCGAACGAGTCGTAGAGGACCACGGGGTCGCCGAAGTTGTTGGTGTCGCACAGGTTGCCGAAGTTGCCCTGGCTCATGAAGGTGTTGAAGGTGAACGCGGCCACCCGAACGCCGTCCGACTTGCGATAGACCCCGATCGAGTTGTTGATCGCCTGGATGAAGTAGGTGGGGCCCACGTCGCCGACAGTGTCGGGCGGGTGCCCGGCGCCCCAGGTGGCGAAGTCCAGGCCGTCGAAGTTGCTGGTCGGCACTGGCGCGGCGGCCTGCGGCCCGATCTCCGGGATGGCGATGCGCTCCGGAAGTCCTCCCGGGAGCTCCACCGGATGGGGCTCCGGGTCCTCGAGCTCCGGCCGCTCCAGCTTCCTGGGCTTGGTCGCGGGCAGCTCGCGCAGGTCCACCTCGGAGCCGCCCTGGGCCCGCTTCAGCGCGAGCTCGACCGGCCGCCCATGGGACTTGGAAGCGGGCGGGGCCGTAGCGGCCTCCTGGCGATCCTGTGCCGCGGTGGGGCCGGCGGTGACGAGCGACAGCAGGAGAAACGACGCGAAGAGAGCGCGCATTGCGCCGACGCGGACGGTAACCATGTTCGTGCCCCTCTCGGACAAGAAAATAACGAAACGTAATTTGACGAGCTGAGTCCGGATTCTTATATCAGATGGCCGGCTTGACGTCCAGGAATTTTGAAGAGGGTGGCCCCTCCCCGGAAGGCTCAGACCCGGAACTGGAGATCGAACAACCGCTTGTACGAGCCGCCGAGGGCCAGCAGCTCGCCGTGCGTCCCCTCCTCGATGATCCGGCCGGCCTCCATGACCACGATGCGGTCCGCCCGGGTCACCGTCGACAGGCGGTGGGCGATCACCAGGGTCGTCCTCCCCTGGATCAGGTTGTAGAGCGCCTTCTGGACCAGCGCCTCGGACTCGCTGTCGAGGTGCGAGGTCGCCTCGTCGAGGATCAGGATGGGGGCGTTCTTGAGCAGCGCCCGGGCGATCGCCAGCCGCTGCCGCTGGCCGCCCGAGAGGCGCACGCCGGCCTCGCCGATCACCGTGTCGTACCCCTTCGGGAGCTGCATGACGAACTCGTCGGCGTAGGCCGCGGCCGCCGCCTCGCGCACCCGCTCGATCGGCAGGTCGGAGCGGCCGTAGGCGATGTTGTTGCGCACCGTGTCGTTGAACAGCACCGTGTCCTGGGTGACGATGCCGATCAGCGCCCGCAGGCTCTTGATCTTCAGCTCGCGGGTGTCCACGCCGTCGAGGGCGATCCGCCCCGAGACCGGATCGAAGAAGCGCGGCAGGAGGTTGACCATCGTCGTCTTGCCGGCGCCGGAGGGGCCGACCAGGGCCACGATCTCCCCCGCCCGGATCGACAGCGACACGTCGCGCAGCACCGGCCGGTCCTCGTAGTGGAACGAGACCCGCTCGTAGGTGAGACCCTGGCGGACGGTCTCCACCTCCCGCGCTTGCGGGTGCTCCTCGATGTCGTTCGGGATCTCCATCAGCCGCGACACGCGCTGGCTGGCGGCGGTCGCCTCCTGCAGGATCATGTTCACCTTGTTGAGCTTGCGGATGGGGTCGTAGAGCATGAACAGGGTGGTCAGGAACTGCACCAGCTCGGGCGCCGAGAGCTCGTGGGAGCGGATCGCCTTGCCGGCGTAGACCAGCAGTCCCGCCGCGCCGATCACGGCCAGCGACTCGACCACCGGCCCCGAGGAGTTGGCGAGCATCTGCGCCCAGAGGTTCACCCGCAGGTGCCGGCGGGTCGCCTCGCGGAAGCGGCCGAGCTCGAAGTCCTCCATGCCGAACGCCTTGACCACCCGGTGCCCGCGCACCCCCTCGGCCATCAGGCTGGCCAGATCGGCCATCCGCTCCTGGCTGCGGTGGCTGGTGCGGCGCATCCCCTTGCCGAAGCGCACGATCGGGTAGACCAGCGCCGGAGCGACGATGAGCGACACCAGGGCCAGCCGGAAGTGGGTCGAGAGCAGCAGGCCGAGCAGAGCGACCAGGGTGAAGGACTGCTGGAAGAGGTCGAGCAGCCGGTTGGCGACGGCGTTCTGCATCAGCGCCACGTCGTTGATGACGCGCGCCACCAGCTCGCCCGACGGGTGGTCGGCGTGGAAGCGGCTCGACTGCTCCAGGATGCTGCGGTAGAGGTCGTTGCGGATGTCGGTCGTCACCCCCAGGCCGATGTGCTGGAAGGCGTAGCCGGAGACGAAGTCGGCGAGGCAGCGCAGGAGGAAGACGACGACCAGGAGAGCGGGCAGGAAGTAGACCACGTTGCCGCGGTTCACCCCCAGCCGCTCCTTCAGCGACTCGTAGCTCTGGTCGATCTGCCGGGCGACGTTGAGCCGCTTCTTGAGATCTCCGAGCACGCCGGTCTCCCGTTTCCCTCCATGCGCCGCCGGCGCGGTCGAGGCGCCCCCGAATGGCGACGGCATGTCGTCGCCGGCAAGCAGCACCTCGCCGAAGATCGGCTTGATCAGCGCGGCGGTGCCCGCCGTCGCCGCCGCGTAGACGAGGATGCCGGCCGCGGCGATCATCGCCCAGACGGCGTAGCCGCGCAGGTAGTGCCAGAGGAAGGCAGAGGACGTCCTGTCTTTCTTCAATTCCGCGCTACCTCCGCGAGCATCGCCGCCACCTCCGCCGCCGCCCGCCGGCTCGCGCCCCCCTCTCCCAGGCGGCCGCGCACCCCGGCGAGCGCCTGGCGCATGCGATTTCTCTCTCCCGCGTCGGTCAGCAGCCGCTCGGCCTCCGCCGCGATCCGCTCTGGGTTGGCCTCCCCCTGGATCAGCTCGGGGACGACCCTGCTTCCTGATACGAGATTGACCAGGCTGATGTTGGGCAGATGGACCATGAGCCTCACCAGGGCGTAGGTCCAGCTCGCCAGCCGGTAGACCATGACCATCGGCGTGCCCAGCAGCCCCACCTCCAGGGTCGCCGTGCCCGAGGCGCAGAGAGCCAGATGGGAGTCGGCCACGGCGGCGAAACGGTCCTCGCCCAGGATCTCCACCGGCAGACCGGCGAGCTCGACCACCTCCTCCAGGAGGTCGGCGGAGATCGTCGGCGCCTTGATGATCCTCACCTCGATCGGCAGCCGGCCGGCCAGCCGGCGCACCGCCTCCAGCAGGGTGGGGAGCAGCGCCTCGACCTCGCTCCGCCGCGAGCCGGGCAGGAGGGCGATTCGATAGGGTCCCGGATACTGCCCGCCCGCCGGCTCGTCACGGTCCCAGGCCTGCGGCAGCACCGGCACCTCGTCCACCAGCGGATGGCCGACGTGGATGACGTCGACCCCGTGCCCGCGGTAAAAGTCCACCTCGAACGGGAAGAGCACCAGCATGCGGTCGACGAGGCGGGAGATCGCCTTGATCCGCCCGCGCCGCCAGGCCCACACCTGCGGGCTGATGTAGTAGACGACCTTCAGCCCGCGCTCCTTGAGCTTCCTGGCCAGCCGCAGGTTGAAGTCCGGAAAGTCGATCAGCACGGCGAGGCCGGGGCGGCGGCGGTCCACCTCGCGCAGCAGGGCGGCGAAGATCTGGCGAGCGCGCGGCAGGATCTTGAGCACCTCGGTGATGCCGACCACCGAGATCTCCGAGCTGTGGGCCACGGCCTCCAGGCCGGCGGCCCGCATCTCGTCGCCGCCGAGGCCGAACGCCCTGAGGTCCGGCACGCGGCGGCGCAGCTCCGCGATCAACCGCGCCCCATGGAGATCCCCGGAGGCCTCCCCGGCGACCACCAGCAGCTCGGGGCTCACCGTCATGGGATGGGGGCCGGCGGGCCCGAGGGGAACGGATACATCAGCCAGGCCACCAGGAGCCCGCCGCCGACCATGCCGAGGAAGATCTGGAGGAACAGCTTGATCTGCTCCCGGCGGCCGCGGCGCCAGAGGAGGGTGAAGAACAGGCTCACCAGCAGGGCGTACAGCACCATCAGCAGGAAATGGCTCAGCACCGGCTCACTCCTTCTTGCCGCGGACGATGTCCCAGGCGTCGAGCACCAGCAGGAGGTTCATCAGGCCCGCCGTGAGCAGGAAGGCGGTGCCGTACTCGTACCCCGCCCCGACGATGTTCCCCTGGTAGTGGAAAAAATAGCGCAGGAGGAAATAGGCGAAGCCCATCCCCACAGAGGCGAGCGTCGCCAGGATGGTGAGCGGCTGGCCCGTCACGACCTGGTAGAGGTTCCCCTCCAGCCGGCAGCCGATGAGGATCGCGGCGACGACCAGCGCGAAAAAAGCGAGGCCGCGCCCGCGGCGCTTGAGATAAAAATGGCCCAGCCCTGGCACCAGCCAGGCCGAGAGCACCGCCACCACCGCGTTCCCCCGATAGACGGGGGGCGCCGGCGGCTGCGGCGCGGAGCTGCCGGAGTCGGCCAATCAGTCCTCCTCTCGCGCGAAGAGCGCCCGCAGACGCTCCCGCGACTGGCGCAGGTCCTCGGGAATGAGCCGGACCTCCGCCAGGACGGTCATGAAGTTCGTGTCCCCCGTCCATCGCGGGACAAGGTGGAAGTGAAAGTGTCCGGGCACCCCGGCGCCCGCCGGCGCGCCCACGTTCATCCCCAGGTTGAAACCGTGGGGCTTGTAGGCCTCGGCGAGGACGCGCTGGGCGCGCAGCACCAGCGGCCAGAGCTCGGCCGCCGCTTCCGGCGCGCTCTCCTGTGGCGAGGCCAGGTGCTCCAGGGGGACCACCATCAGGTGGCCGCTGGCGTAGGGGTGGAGGTTCAGCATCACCAGGTGGTGCCGGCCCCGATGGACCACCAGACCGTCCGGATCGTCCGGATGGGCGGCCGCATGACAGAAGAAACAGCCGGAGTCCGTCGCCGAACCCGCGCTGATGTACGCGTGCCTCCAGGGGGTGAAGATCTGTTCCATCCGGGGTCGTCGATCGAGGGAGGCTGAGCGGGAACGCCCGGGGGCGTCCGGCCGGTCAGCATTCGTCGTTGAGCAGCTCCCTCAGTTCCTTGCCCGGCTTGAAATAGGGGATCCGCTTGGGCGGAACCTTCACCTTGTCGCCGGTCTTGGGATTGCGCCCCGTGCGCGCTCCGCGATGGCGGATCCGGAAGCTGCCGAAGCCTCGCAGCTCGATCTTCTCCCCATCCTTGAGCGAGTGGACGATGCTGTCGAACACCGTGTTGACGATGATCTCGGCGTGCTTCTTGGTGAGTTGAGTCGTGCGGGCGACCTCTTCCACCAGCTCGGCCTTGGTCATCCCGTCCTTCAAGGGCTCCGTCATCTCCCACCCCTCTTTGTACGTGGCGACGACGGGCGCTCCATCCGGAGTCCGCCCGCCGTTTCCGGGTCTCGTGACCTACTCCACGTCTCCCTCGGACTCCTTCTCGGATTCCTTCTCGGACTCCTTGGAAGAGTCGCGCTTCTTGCGGCCCTCCCCCTCCTCACCGCCCCGGCGCTCGCGGTCGGCCGCCTGCAGCTCGGCGATCTCCTCGTCGGTGGGCTGCCCGACCCCCCGCATCGAGAGGCCGACCTTCTTCTCGTCCTCCTCGACGCGCAGGATGCGGGTGCGCACGAAGTCGCCGACCTTGTAGTGGTCCTCGAGCTTGGCGCCGGCCGGCACCTCGATCTCGCTGACGTGGGCGAGCCCCTCGAGAACCGTTGTAGATGTCGATGAACAGGCCGAAGTCGGTCACGTTCACGACCTTGCCCTCGAGCACGTCGCCGGGGTTGTGCTTGTCGGCGAACTCCTCCCACTCGTTGGGCATGAACTCCTTGATCGACAGCGAGACGCGCTGGTTCTCGACGTCGATGTTGGTGATCCGGGCCTTGACCGTGTCCCCCTTCTTGAGGACCTCGCTCGGGTGCTTGACCCGCTTGGTCCAGCTCATGTCGGAGACGTGGATCAGGCCGTCGATCCCCTCGGTGATCTCGACGAAGGCGCCGAACTCCGTGAGGTTGCGGACCTTCCCCTCGATGACGCTACCCTCGGGGTGGGTGTCCTCCAGTTCCTCCCACGGATTGCGCTCGGTCTGCCGCAGCGACAGGCTGATGCGCCGCTGGTCCATGTCGAGCTCGGAGACGATCGCCTCCACCTCGTCGCCCACCTCGAGGATCTTGGCGGGGTTGACGACCTTCTTGGTCCACGACATCTCGCTGACGTGGATCAGGCCCTCGACCCCCTCCTCGATCTCGACGAAGGCGCCGTAGTCGACGATCGACACCACCCGCCCCTTGACCCGCGAGCCGATTGGGTACTTCTTGTCGACCAGCGTCCAGGGATCGTCGCTGCGCTGCTTGTAGCCGAGCGAGACGCGCTCGGTCTCGGGGTCGAACTTGAGCACGACCACCTCGACCTCGTCGCCCACCGTGAAGTGCTCGGAGGGGTGGTTGACCCGGCCCCATGAGATGTCGGTGATGTGCAGCAGTCCGTCGATGCCGCCGAGGTCGATGAACACGCCGTAGTCGGTGATGTTCTTGACCGTGCCGCGCAGGCGCGCTCCCTCTTCCAGCCGCTTCAGGGTCTCGGCCTTCTTCTTCACCAGCTCGGTCTCGAGCACGGCCTTGCGCGACAGGACGATGTTGTTGCGCCGACGGTCGAGGCTGATCACCTTGAACTCCAGCTCCTGGCCGCGCAGCGACTCCAGGTTCTTGACCGGCTTGATGTCCACCAGCGAGCCGGGCAGGAAGGCGCGCAGGCCGACGTCCACCGTCAGGCCGCCCTTGATGCGGTCGGTGATCCGGCCCTTGATGATCCGGCCGTCCTTGTAGGCGCGCTCCACCTCGGTCCAGCGCCGCATGCGCAGCGCCTTGGAGTAGGAGAGGAGCACGTGGCCCTCGAGGTCCTCGGTCTTCTCGAGCAGGACGTCCACCTCCTCGCCGACGCTGACGGACAGCTCGCCGCCGCGGTCGGTGAACTCCTCGATGGGGATCAGGCCTTCCGACTTGTATCCCACGTCGACGATCACCGAGTTGGAGGTGACGCCGATGATGCGTCCCGTCACGATCTCACCCTCGGTGAGATTGCGCATGCTCTCGTCGTAGAGCTCGAGAAGCTTGCGGTATTCCTCAGCGTTCCGCTCCTGCTCCTCCTCGGACTCAGTCGCGAGCAGCTCCTGGTCCTCGAGTTTTTCACTAGCCGGCATAGAAAAACGTACCTCCTTGGGCTTGGATTCAGGCTCTCAAAGCCTGTGGCCCCCACGGCCGTGGGGGCGTCGAGTTCCGCTCAATTCCGCTTAAGTGGTTGAGAACTCGGGCCTTCGAGTATAGGAGAGGGGGGCCGGGGTGTCAATGCAACCCCCAGCGCCCCTTCGATCTCCGCCCGCACCCCCTCATCCTCCTCGGCCCCGAGCGCCGCCTCCAGGGCCGCGCGCGCCTCTTCCCCGCCGATCCGTCCCAGCGCCCAGGCGGCGTGGCCGCGCACCTGGGGGACCCCTTCTTCGAGAGCCTCCGCGAGCGGCGCGACGTACCGGGACTCCCGGCGGTTCCCCATTGCCACGGCGGCGTTCCTCTGCAATCCTTCGAGCTTGGCCCGCTTCATCGGGCTTCCCCGGAAGCGCTCGACGTACTCCTCCCGGGGGAGGCGGAGGAGACGGGCGAGGGTCAGCTCCCCGCGCTGCGGCGGCAGCTCCATCTCCGGATGGACGGCCGCCGCCGGCTCCGCGTTCCACGGGCAGACCTCCTGGCAGACGTCGCAGCCGAAGACCCACCCCCCCACCATCCGCCGCGCCGCCTCGGGCAGTGCCCCCCGGTGCTCGATCGTCCAGTAGGAGATGCAGAGGTTGCTGTCCAGCCGGTAGGGCTCGGCGAGCGCGCCGGTCGGGCAGGCGTCCAGGCAGCGGGTGCAGCTCCCGCAGAGGTCGGTCAGCGGCTGGTCCGGCGCCAGGTCGAGGCCCAGGAACAGCTCCCCGAGGAGGAACCACGACCCACCCTCCGGGTGGAGCAGCAGGGTGTTCTTCCCCACCGCTCCCAGGCCGGCCCGCGCCGCCAGCTCCCGCTCGAGGACCGGTCCGGTATCTATATAGCGCCGGGTCGCGCAGCCGGGGAACGCGGAGCGGACCCGCTCCTCCAGGACCTCGAGCCGCGCCCCCATGACGTCGTGGTAATCCTGCCCCCGGGCATACCGGGCCACCCGCCGCCAGAGGTCCCCCGGGGGCTCCGGCTGCCGCTCCTCCCCATCCTCTCTATCTAGAGGATGGTACTGGAGGGCCACGCAGAGGACGCTCCGCGCCCCGGGGAAGATCCGGGACGGATCGAGCCGCGCCTCCAGCCGCCGTCCGAGGTACTCCATCCCCGCCTGATCCCCCCGGTCCAGCCACCGGACCAGGGCCTCCCCGTGCTCCAGGGGCGTGAGCACGGCCGCCCCGGCGCGGTCGAAGCCGGCTTCCCGGGCCCAGGACTTGAGAAGGCCGGCGGTGGCGCGGGGGTCCATGGGGGTAGGATAACCGCCGCCATGGGCAGGAACGCGACCACCCCCGACTGGAAAGAGCTCGACTCCCGGCTGGGAGAGATCGAGCCGCCGATCGCCCGCGAGGTGCTGGTCGATCTGCTGACGGATGAGATCTCCCCCGTGATCGCGCTCTCCCGGCTCCTCCTGGCCCTGGGCGGCGCCGGGGAGACGGAGGATTTCCTCGCCTCCGTGGGGCGCCGGTGGGGGCGGCCGCTCGAGCCCCGCATCCGCGAGATGGCCTCCCTGCTCCACGATCACCGGGAGGGGTGCGAGCGGGTGGCGGACATGCTGCGCGAGCACCCGGACCCGATGAAGATGTCCGGCCCGCCGGAGGAGGTGGTCGCCACCTTCCGGCGCTTCTTCGACCGCTCGGTCACCCGCAATGAGGAGGCGAGCGTCGCCGCCTACTCGCTGGGGGACTCGGGGATCCTGTCGCGGGCGGCGGCGGAGGTCGTCGGCCGCTTCGAGGAGTGGGGATTGCTCGGCCCCGACCGGACGACCCTGGAGATCGGCTGCGGCATCGGCCGCATGCAGGTGGCCCTCTCCCCCCACGTCGGCGAGGCGCACGGGATCGACATCTCGCCGAACATGATCGAGGCGTCCCGCCGGCGCTGCGCGGGTCTCTCCAACGTCTTCCTCTCGGTCAGCTCGGGCCGGGACCTCGCGGACTTCCCCGCCGAGCGCTTCGACCTCGTCTACGCGGTGGACTCCTTCCCCTACGTCCATCAGGCCGGACCGGCGATCGTCGAGACCCACTTCCACGAGGCCGCGAGGGTGCTGAAGCCCGGAGGCGAATTCGTCATCCTCCACTTCTCCTACCGGGATGACACCGAGGCCGACCGCGTCGAGGTGCGCAAGCTCTGCCGGGCGTCCGGCTTCACCGTGGCGATGAACGGCGCGCAGCCGTTCAAGCTGTGGGACGGGGTAGCGTTCCGGTGCCGCAAGACTTGAATGTGTCCTCTTCGTGTAGAATGTGGACTCAGGAGGTTGGAACCATGAAGGCGCAGAAGACGATCGGCATCCGGGAAGCTCAAAGAGCAACTCAGCGGGCACATCCGGGAGGTCAAGAACGGCACGACGCTGGTGATCACCGACCGGGGAAAGCCGGTGGCACGCCTCCTTCCCATCTCCCTTGCCGAGACTCCGGTCGAAGACAAGCTCCTTCGGCTCGTAGAGACTGGGGTGATCTCCTGGAGCGGCCGCAAGCTGTCGCCTGAGGTTCCGGTGATTCCGGTGCGCGGTTCAAAAACGGTTGCGGAGATGCTGGTCGAGGATCGGGATTGATCTGCTACCTGGACTCCAGTGCCTTGGTCAAGCGCTATCTCCAAGAACCCGGGGGCGATCAGATCCGGCGGCTCATCGCAGAGGCCGAGGCACTCGGAACAGTAGCTATCAGCCGGGCCGAAGTGGTTGCCGCCTTGGCAAAGGCGGTCCGCCTGGGAGCTGTCACCGCCGAGGGAGCCGATGCAACCCGTCGTCTCTTCCTTGCGGAGTGGCACGACCTTTCACGAATCGAGATTACAGACCTGGTCATCGAATGGGCCTCCGACCTGGCCTGGGGCTATGGGCTACGAGGGTACGATTCAGTTCAGCTGGCTGCCGCCCTCACCTGGCAAGCGACCCTTCACATGGATGTACTGGTGGCTACGTTCGATGCCCGGCTCTGGGAAGCAGCGGGCCGCGTGGGACTCGAGCCCTACCCCCCCAACCTGCCAAGCCTCCTCGAATCCTGGAGAACCTAACCAGAGCCTGCTATACACTCCCCCACCGCGAGGCGTTCCCTCGCGCCGCGCTTTTTGTTTCGAGAAGATCATTTCGAGAGGAGAATCCGGAATGTCCGACTGGGTCGAAGAGGGCGAGGACGCCCCTGATTTCACCCTGCCCGCCGACGACGGGGGGCAGGTCAAGCTGTCCGGTCTTCGCGGCAAGCCCGTGGTGCTCTATTTCTATCCCAAGGACGACACGCCCGGCTGCACCAAGGAGGCCTGCGCCTTCCGCGACCGCACCGCGGAGCTGAAGGCCAAGGGGGCGGTGGTGCTGGGGGTCTCCCCCGACGACCTGGCGAGCCACGGCAAGTTCCGGGACAAGTACAGCCTCAACTTCCCCCTCCTCGCCGACGCCGGCCATCAGGTGGCCGAGCGCTACGGCGCCTGGCGGGAGAAGAACCTGTACGGCAAGACGTCGATGGGCATCCAGCGCTCCACCTTCGTGATCGACGGCAACGGCAAGGTCCGCAAGGTCTGGAAGAAGGTCAACGTGGACGGCCACGACGAGCAGGTGCTGGAGGCGCTGAGCGCCCTGTAGACCGGGGGCGCTGCCCTCGCGGGGGCCGGGTGCGCCCTCGCGGGGGCCGGGACGCCACACACCTCGGGGCAGCACCTTCTTTGCCGTCCCGCCATCGGGTAGACTACGCGCGTTTTCTTTGGGTCCAGGGTTTCCTCCCCGACAGAAAGGGATTGATTTCGATGGATTTCTTCCAGCAGATGGTGGAGATGGGGCACGAGCGGGTGCTCTTCTGCTCCAATCCGGACGTGGGCCTCCAGGCGATCATCGCCGTTCACTCGACCGTGCTCGGCCCGGGCCTCGGTGGATGCCGGATGTGGCCCTACGCCAGCACCGAGGAGGCGCTGGTCGACGTCCTCCGCCTCTCCCGCGGCATGACCTACAAGGCGGCGGCGGCCGGCCTGAACCTCGGCGGCGGCAAGGCGGTGATCATCGGCGACTCGAAGAAGGACAAATCCGAGGAGCTGTTCCGCGCCTTCGGCCGCTACGTCGAGTCGCTCGGCGGCCTCTACATCACCGCCGAGGACGTCGGCACCGGCACCGAGGACATGGAGGTCATCCACCACGAGACCCGCTGGGTCACCGGCCTCTCGCCCGAACTCGGGGGGGGCGGCGATCCATCGCCGGTGACCGCGTTCGGCACCCTGCAGGGGATCAAGGCGGCGGTCCAGCATCTCGGCCAGGACTCGCTCCGGGGCCGTTCGGTCGCCATCCAGGGGCTCGGCAGCGTCGGCTACCACCTGGCCAAGTTCCTGCGCGACGAGGGGGCCAAGGTCTTCGGCGCCGACATCGACGCCGAGGCGACGGAGAAGGCGCGCCAGGAGCTGGGGGTCGAGGTCGTCCCCACGGGCGAGATCCTGGAGGTCGAGTGCGACGTCGTGGCCCCCTGCGCCCTCGGCGCGGTGATCAACGACGAGTCGATCCCCAGGCTGCGCTGCCGGATCGTGGCCGGCGCCGCCAACAACCAGCTCGCGGAGGACCGCCACGGCCAGGCCCTGCACGACCGCGAGATCCTCTACGCCCCGGACTACGTGATCAACGCCGGCGGCCTGATCAACGTCTACAACGAGCTGATCGGCTACAACCGCGAGGTCGCCATGCGCACGGCCCGCGGCATCTACGGCAACATGGTGCGCCTGTTCGACATCGCCCGCGCGCAGTCGATCCCTACCTACGTGGCCGCCGACCGGCTGGCCGAGGAGCGCATCGCCCGGGTCAAGGGGCTCGGCGGGCAGCACTGGGTGCGGACGGTCCGGCGGGCGGCGGACGCTTAATCCCCGGGGGATTCTTCGATGCTCCGCAGGGTTCTCAGGCGTCTCAGCGGTCTCCGCTTCCGCGGCCAACGATCGGCGATGGCCGTTCTGGCGCTCGCGCTGCCGGGGATCAGCGTGGGAGCGGCCTCGGGAGCCGTGCCGATCTGCGACAGCTCGACCGACCTGACGATGGTCGGCATGGACACCTCGACCGGCCGGACGCTCTTCTCCCTCGCTCCGGGCCGTGAGGGGCAGACGGGCTGGCTGGTGGAGCTGGACGGCGACGGCCGGGAGGCGCGCGCCTGGCCCGACGATCCGCAGGGGCGCTACGGCGGCTCGGTCGGACCGGGGCCGGTGCTGGCCGCCCGCCCCTGCGGACCCTCCTGCCTGCAACCCGTGCGCTGGGCTGAGGGCGCCTGGGAGCCGGTGGGAGAGTCGCTCGCCGCGCCCAGCGCCTCGACCGCGAGCTCCACCTACGACCAGACCGGAGCGCCCTGGTTCCTCCTGCACGGCGCGGCCAGGACGGCGGGCCAGGAGCAGGCCTGGGCCTTCCGGTTCGAGAACCGCCAGTGGCGGGACCGGGGATCGATCGCCGTCACCGCCGTCGGCCAGCCCGCCGCCCTCCCCGCTCCCCAGCGCAAGGACGGCGTCCTCACCGGCACCGGCCTCTTCTCCGCCTCCGGCCCTCCCCAGACCTGGGTCTCCGGCCTGCCGGGGGTGACCGCGGCGCGCCGGGGGCAGCTCATCGCCCTCACCGGCAGTTCGGCGGCCTACGTCTCGGGCGACGGGGTGGCCTACCTCTCGGAGAGTTCCGGCAAGACCTGGCGGCGCTCGACCTGGACCCCCTGGGGAACGCAGGGGACGGTCGGCATCTGGCTCCAGGGCAAGGACTACTGGGTGGACTTCCCCTCCGGCGACCACCGGGGCGCGCTGCGGCTCGTCTGGTTCGACCGGCGGCGCTCGGCCGAGGAGCAGATCGTGCTGACGCGCCTGACCCAGAGCGGCGACTGGGTGCGTCTGGCCGAGGTCCCCGCCCAAGTGAAGACGAAGAGCGGCGAGCGCCTGGCCATCGCCCAGATTCTCGTCCCTAAGGGGGACACCTGGCTCCTCCTCACCGGCTGCGCGGCGACGGCTGAAGGGTCGGGGCTGGTGCTGCGGGTGTTCGACGGCAAGAGCGTTTCGGAAGCCCGGTTCGTGCCGCTGAAAACCGCCGCGAAGTAAAAATTATCGCTTCTCCTCCAGCCCCGCCACGTCCACCCCCGGCTTGGCGCCGTAGACGAGGGTCCAGTCATCGGTGCCGGGATCGAAGCGGGCGACCTCTTCGTAGCTTTGCCGGAACCAGCGCCGCGTCTCGAGCCGGCTCATGCCCGCCTCCAGGCCGGGGCGGGTGACGAGGTAGCGGGTGGGCTTGGCGAGGAAGGCGCCGATCGTGTCCCCCCTGGCGGAGAAGGGGATCGAGCGGGGGGTGACCAGGCCCTGGAGGTCCTCCACCCGCCGCTGGCTGAAGTAGGCCAGGGTGCCAACCTCCTTGCAGGCGATGGCGTCGTCGGGCCGGGAGTCGTGGCGGATCCAGAAGCCCGGCCTCCCGGTAGCCCTCGAAGTGGAGCGGGTGCCCGGAGCCGCGGTACCAGGTCAATCCCCGGGAGCCGATGGAGAGGACGGCGGGCGCCAGGAGCCCGGCGGCCAGGAGGGCTCCGGCCCAGGCGGCCGTCCTCCTCTCGCCAAGAGCCGAGGCCGCCGCCCTCCCCGCCGCGCCGGCGGCGAAGGCCACCCCGTAGAGCAGGGCGATGAGGATGGGAAGGATGTACCAGGGCGCCAGATTCACCCCCAGCACGGGATAGGCGAGCGCCAGGGCAACACCCTGAAGTGCCAGCAGCCGGCCCGGCCGGCCCCCCCACCGGAAGAGCGGCCACTGGCCTAGGATCCCCAGGGCCAGCACCCAGGGCAGGGCCACGCCGAGGTGGCGCCGCAGGAGCGGCAGGGAGGCGGGCCAGAAGAGGAGGCCCGCGGTCCCCGACGGTCCGAACGCCTCGGCCTGCTTGGCCTTCCAGGAGTTCGGCAGGACGCCGCCGAAGTAGACCAGGGCCAGGGCGGCTCCGAGCAGGATCACCACGAGGGCGGCGATGCCGAACCGCCGCGGCAGGCGCCGGCGCTCGCGCCAGAGCAGGAGCCCCAGCAGACCCACGGCCAGCCCGGCGTCCGGACGGCACCAGACCGCGAAGCCGGCGGTCACGCCCGCGAGGAGCGGCCGCTCCTCCCCCCAGCGGGCCGCCAGCAGGAGCAGCAGCACGACCACCGGCCCCTCCGCGCCGTGACAGGCCCAGAGGAAGGTGTTGGTGAGCAGCAGGGTCCCGCCCACCCAGGCCTCAACGCGCCGGCCGCCGGTCTCCGTTTCAGCCAGTATCAGCAGGGCGATCCCGGCCAGGGAGATCGCCGTCGACAGCGTTCCCAGCCAGTGGATCGGAATCCGCGTCAGCAGGTGCGCCACCGCGAGCAGCAGCGCGAGGCCCGGAGCGGTGGTGCCGAAGACCCGCTCCCCCGGATTGAAGACCAGGCCGTTGCCCTGGGCCAGGTTCTGGGCGTATCGGTAGGTGATGAAGAAGTCGTCGAGACTGCGGCCGGCCAGGTGGGCGGCGAACAGGGCGGCGATCGCCAGCCAGAGCAGGGCAGCCGCCAGGAGAGCGGCGACCCGGCGGCTCAAGCGCCGTGTCCCGCGATCTCCCGGCCGGTCCTCCGGGCGATCTCCCGGTCAATCTCCTGGGCCATGCGCTCCACCACCTCGTCGATCGTCAGCTCCGAGGAGTCGATGAAGGTGTAGGAGCCGTCGCGGGTCAGGGGGGAGTCGGCGCGGGTGCTGTCGCGCCGGTCGCGGCGGCTGATCTCCTCGACCACCTGGTCGAAGGTGACGGGGGTGCCGGCGGCGATCAGCTCCTCGAAGCGGCGCTGGTGGCGCACCTCGGAGCGGGCGTCGAGGAAGAACTTGCAGGGGGTGTCGGGAAAGACGCGGGTGCCGATATCCCGCCCCTCGAGCACGGCGCCGAATTGCCCGGCGGCCTCGCGCTGGAGGCGGACCATGCGCCGGCGCACCTCGGGATAAGCGGAGATCGCCGAGGTCGCCTCCCCCACCTCGGGAGTGCGGATGCGCGCCTCGACCGGCTCGCCGTCGAGGAGGACCTCGAAGCTGCCGTCCTGCCGCTGGCCCAGCCGCACGTCGGCCTGCGCGGCGATGCCGACCACCGCGTCGCGGTCCCCAGGGTCGACGCCGTTCTCCAGCGCCTTGAGGGCGACCGCCCGGTACATGGCCCCGGTGTCGAGAAAGGGGATGCCCAGCCGGAGGGCGAGCTTGCGGGCCGCCGTGCTCTTGCCGACGCCCGAGGGACCGTCGACAGCGACGATCAGGGGAGGGGAACCGGTCATCGGCGCCCCCGTCCCTCCCCGGACGGACGGCGGGCCGCCTTCCGGACGGGCGCCTTCTTCGCTCCCGCCCGCTTGACCGGCGCGGCCTTCCCGGCCGGAGCAGGCCGCTTCCTGGCCGGGGCGGCCTTCCCGGCCGGAGCAGGCCGCTTCCTGGCCGGGGCGGCCTTCTTCGCCGCGGCCCGTTTCGGCTTGTCGCCGGCGCCGGTCGCGGGGGGTGCCGCCTTCTTCTTCTGGGCGGTCCGGGCCGGCCGGGCCGGCTTCTCCTGGGAATCGCGGGCGGACTTGAGGAGCTTGTGGACCTCCTGGTCGGTCAGCTCGCGCAGGGCGCCGATCGGCAGGCCGGGATCGCGAAGGGGTCCGATCGCCACCCGGCGGAGCTTCTGGACCGGGTGGCCGATCTGGAAGAACATCTCGCGGATCTGGCGCGTGCGCCCCTCCGAGATCTCGACGATCCACCAGGAGTTGTCGCCGTCGGGCTCGCCGCGGCGGCCCGCCACGGTGGGCCGGTGGGGGCCGCGGGCGGTGATCTTCGCCGGCGCGGTGCGATGGCCCTCGATCATCACACCGCCGCGCAGGCGGTCGAGCTTGGTCTCGATCGGCGTCCCCTTGACCTTCACCTCGTAGGTCTTGGTGCTGCCGTAGCGCGGATGAGCGACGCGCTGGGCGAACTCGCCGTCGTCGGTCAGCAGCAGGAGGCCCTCGGTGTTGTAGTCGAGGCGGCCCACGGGGACGAGCGCCTTGCGCATCCCCGGCGGGACGAAGTCCATGACCGTCTTGCGCCCCTCGGGGTCGGAGATCGTGGACATCACCTTCTTCGGCTTGTTGAGCAGCAGGTAGCGGTGCTCGCCGCCGGCGGGCTGGACCCGCTTGCCGCCCACCTTGATGGAATCCGTCTCGGGGTCCACCTTGTCGCCCAGCTCAGCCACCCGGCCGTTGATGGTGACGGCGCCCTCGCGGATCATCTCCTCGGCCTTGCGGCGGGAGGCGATCCCCGCCCGCGCCAGGATCTTCTGCAGGCGTTCCTCGCTCATGACGTCTCGGCCTCCTGCCGCTCTTCCAGCTCGTCTGCCAATTCCTCTTCCAACTGGGCGACCTCGCGCAGGAAGCGCTCCTCGCGGTCCTCGCCGGGCGTACCGTCCTCGCCGGTCTCCTGCGGCCCTTGATGCGACAGCCCCGCCATCTCCGCCAGACCGGCCACGGCGCTGGCGTCGCCCGAGCCGAAGGTCTCCTCGAACTCCTCGAGCGGCGGCAGGTCCTTCAGGCTGTTGAGCCCGAAGTGGACGAGGAACTCGCGCGTCGTGCCGTAGAGGAAGGGCTTGCCCACCACCTCCTTGCGGCCGGTGATGCGCACCAGGCGCCGCTCGAGCAGGGTCTTGAGCACGCCCGCGGCGCTGACGCCGCGCAGCTCCTGGATCTCCGGACCGGTCATCGGCTGCCGGTAGGCGATGATGGCGAGCGTCTCGAGGGCGGCCATCGACAGCTTGTTGCCGCCAGAGACGTCGAAGAAGCGGCGGAGCCATCCCACCACCTCCGGACGGGTCGCCAGCCGCACGCCGCCCGCCACGTCCTCCACCAGCACGCCGCGCCCCTCCTCCCCCGAGTAACGGGCGAGCACCGCTTCCAGCGCCTCGGCCGCCTGCTCGCGCTCCCCCTCCTCGAACAGCTCGAGCAGCTTGGGGCGCGGCACCGGCTCGGAGGAGACGAAGAGGATCGCCTCGAGCACCGCCTCCATTTCACCCCGCTCGGTCATACGCCGATCGCCTCCCGGTCGAGATCCCCCAGCTCGCGCGTGGTGCGGTAGAGCAGGACGTCACCGTTCTCGGTCTGATGCACGCGCACCAGGTTGAGCCGGGCGAGCTCCAGCACGGCGAGGAAGGTGGCGATCGCCTCGGCCTTGCAGGAGAGCCCGCGCAGGTCGGCGATCAGGTCGTAGGGATGGCCGGCGTCGAGCAGCCCCATCAGCCGGTCGAACTGCCCGCGCACCGAGTAGGCCTCCAGCGAGAGCTGGAGCGGCGGCGGATGCTCGCGGTCGTAGCGCACCAGGGCCGTCTTCAGGGCGCCCAGGAGGTCGAACAGCGAGACCTCCCCCAGGTCGATCGTCGCCTCCTCCTCCTCGGGAGCGGCGGGGAGGGGCTGCGGCCGGCGCGTCCAGATCCCCATTCGCATGCGGTCGACCTCGGCGAAGGACTGGGCGATCTCCTTGAGCCGCCGGTACTCCAGCAGGCGGTCGACCAGCTCCTGCCGCGGGTCTTCCTCGGGCTCCCCTTCGGCCTTGGGCGGCCGGGGGAGGAGCAGCTTCGACTTGATGTGGATCAGCGTCGCCGCCTCATAGATGTACTCGCCGGCGACGTCGAGGTTGAGCACCTCCATGAGCTGCAGGTAGGCGTGGAACTGGTCGCAGATCGTGGCGACCGGGATGTCGGTGATCTCCACCCGGTTGAGCTTGATCAGGTGCAGCAGCAGGTCGAGCGGGCCGTCGAAGATCGGCAGGTGGACGCGCCAGGCCTCGGGCAGCAGGGTCGCCGGCGCGCCGCTCTCGTCGTTTTCCCTTTCGCCGTTCTCGTCGCTCATCCGGCTACCTTCGCGAGGACCTTGCGGTAATCGAGCCCCATCGCCCCGCGCACCGCCTCCATCGTCTCGGCGGTCCGCTCCCGCGCCTTGCGGGAGCCCTCGACGAGGATGTCGTAGACCGTATCGCGATCGCGCGCCAGCTCCTCGCGGCGGCGGCGGATCGGCTCGAGGAAGTCGATCAGGATCTGCGCCAGCAGCTTCTTGTCGTCGACGCAGCCGATCTGTGCCGCCCGGCACTCGCGCGCCACCCGCTCCTGGATCTCCGGCGGCGAGAGCAGCTTGTGGAAGTCGTAGAGGTTGCAGACCTCGGGACGCCCCGGATCGCTGCGCCGGAGCCGCTGCGGATCGGTGAACATCTGCATGCACTTCTTGAGAATCACCTCGGGCGCGTCCGAGAGGTTGATCGCGTTGCCGTAAGATTTGGACATCTTCCGCCCGTCGATCCCCGGCACCTTCGGGGTGGGGGTGAAGAGGGCCTGCGGCTCGGGAAAGACCTCGGCCTTGTAGAGGTGGTTGAAGCGGCGCACGATCTCGCGGCTGATCTCCAGATGGCTCGCCTGGTCCTCCCCCACCGGCACGAAGTGGGCGCGGTAGAGGATGATGTCCACCGTCTGGAGCACCGGATAGCCGAGGAAGCCGTAGGTCGAGAGGTCCTTGTTCTCGATCTGCTGGATCTGCTCCTTGTAGGTCGGCACCCGCTCGAGCCAGCCGAGCGGCGTGATCATCGACAGCAGCAGGTGGAGCTCGGCATGATCGGGCACCATCGACTGGATGAAGATCGTCGAGCGCTCCGGATCGAGGCCGGCGGCGATCCAGTCGATCACCATCTCGATCGTGTTCTGCGCGATCTCCGAGGGATCGGCGTAGTCGCTGGTCAGGGCGTGCCAGTCCGCCGCGAAGTAATGGCAGTTGTAGCGGTCCTGCAGGTCGACCCAGTTCTTGAGGGCGCCGAAGTAGTTGCCCAGGTGGATCTTGCCCGTCGAACGCATCCCCGAGAGCACGGTCTTCTGTTCGGTCACTTGCTCCCTCCTCAGGAGAATTGGATCACCAGGCCCAGGATGCCGTAGAAGGGCAGGAGCAGCAGCGGCAGCACGACCACCGCCATCACGACCGCGATCATAAAGCCGTAGGGGCGGATGGCGGCAAGCCGCCCGGCCCAGTCGGGCGGCAGCAGGCGGAGGAAGATCTGGCCGCCGTCGAGCGGCGGCAGCGGGATCAGGTTGAACGCGGCCAGGAAGGCGTTGATGACGGCCAGGCGCACCAGGGTGAACATCACCGGAAAGCTGCTCAGGTGCTCCGCTCCCGGCTTGTAGATCAGCGTCTGGAACGCGGCTTCCCGCGCCGGCTCCCCCATCGTCCGGGCCGCGATCGCCAGGGCGATCATCGCCAGCAGCACCACGAGCAGGTTGGCCAGCGAGCCGGCGGCGAGGACGAAGAGACCATCCCGGCCGGGCCGGCGGAGCTTCTCTTCCAGCATCGGCGTCGGCCGTCCCCAGCCGAAGACGGGGAGGCCGAAGGCCAGCAGCAGGCCGGGGAAGAGCAGCGAGCCCAGGAGGTCGAGATGGCGCAACGGATTCAGCGACGCGCGCCCCAGCCCGCGGGCGGTCGGATCGCCGTACAGGCTCGCCGCCCAGGCATGGGCCGCCTCGTGGATCGAGATCGCGAGCCAGAGCAGCAGGATCTGGACCAGGATGGAAAAGGCGACGTTCGAATTCATCACGGCTCGTTTCGGCAGGCTCAGACGCCCGCGGGGACCGACGGCGCGGACGCGGACGCGGACGCGGATAACGCCGACACCAGACCCCGGTCGACCTCCCCCAGCAGGCGCTCATTGGCGGCGAGCCCGCGCCACTCGCTCCACAGGGCGACCCCCTGCGCCACCACCGCGGCCCAGAACAGGGCGTGGTGCATCCAGCCGCGGGCGGCGTTGGCGGCCACGGCGCTGCCGAGGAGGAAGTCGGCCATCACCAGGCCGGCGGCCAGCAGCAGCCAGGAGTAGCAGACCCGCCGCAGGCGCCGGGATTCCACCAGGGGCGCCGGATCGAGGCCTCCCTCCCGCACGGCATCGCGGATCACCTTGCCGGTGCCGAGCAGGTAGAGCAGGATCCAGACGTGGGAGAACATCACCGGCAGGATCGACGCCAGACCCGCGATGATGTGCCTCGGCATGCCGGGGTCGCCCGGCGAGTGGAGCCCATACCCCAGCCCGGCGGTGACGGCGACGCCGACCGTCCCCAGAAGGCCGACGATCAGCAGGGAGCGTCCCATCATTGCAGCAGTCCTCCAGACCTCGGTTGCATCCGCTCGTCCACCCGTTTGTCTACCTGTTTGTCCACCCGTTTGCCTACCAGCGCCCGCCAGCTCGCCGCCGCGACGGCCGGGCGGTAGAGCCGTTCGACCCGGCGGCGGCCGGCCTCGCCCCGGCGCCGCGCCTCCCCGGGGTTCCCGAGGACCTCCGCCAGGGCGCGGCCGAGAGCCTCCGGGTCCTCCGGCGGCGCCAGCCAGCCGGTTCTCGCCGTCCACCACCACCTCGGGGATGCCGCTCACCGCGCTGGCGACGACCGGCACCCCCCTGTCCATGGCCTCGAGCACCACCAGCGGCATCCCCTCGTAGATCGACGGCACCACCAGGGCGGCCGCACCTCGCAGCAGCGTCCGCACCCGGGGGCCGGCGCAGCCGCCGAGGAAGGAGACGGCGCCCCGCAGCCCCAGCTCGTCCGTCCGGCGCTCCAGCGCGGCGCGATGCTCGCCGTCCCCGGCGATCCGCAGGAGCGCCGAGGGTACCCGCTTCCGCAAACCGGCGAGGGCCTCCAGCAGCACCTCCACCCCCTTGCGGATGCGCAGGCGCCCGACGAACAGCAGGTAGCCCGGCTCGCCCTCCGCCTGGCCCTGGGCCTCGCCGGCGGGTCCGGCCGGCAGCCCTCCCGTGACGTTGGGGATCACCTCGACATCCTCGACTCGGTAATCGCGGCGGATCTCGGCGGCGGTGGCCGCGCTCGGCGCCAGGACCAGATCGGCCGCCCGGGCGGTGAGCAGCCCGAGCAGGATCTGCAACGGCGCCTTGAGCCGGCGGAAGCGGAGCTCGGCGGCGCCCGGCCGGCCCAGGGTCCGCCCACCGGAGACGATGGGCCGCACCGCCCGCAGCTCCTCGACGTAGCTCACCTGGAGCAGTGCCGCCAGCAGCGGGCGCGGCTCGATCAGCTCCCGCGCCGCCCGGACCAGCAGCGCCGCCAGCGCGCCGTCCGACTCGTGCACCTGCACGACGTGGGGACGGAAGCGGCGCAGCGCCCGCCAGGCCGCCGGAACGATCGTCAGGGGAAAGAACACCTTCGGACCCGCGGCCCCGCCGGGACCACGGCCCAGCACCTCCACCTCGTCTCCAAGCTCCCGCAGGCCGGCCGCCAACTGTAGCACCTGTTCGCCGACGCCGGAAACGTCGCGCGGCGGCAGGGTGTTGGCGATCAAGAGGACGCGCATGGGCCCACGCCGCGGACCGTCCGTAGGAGGGTGTCCAGATCCGGGAGGTTATCCAGGAGGTTGTCCGGGAGGTTATTCAGGAACTTAAACGCCCTCGAAGCGGAGGATGACGACGCCGCAGCGCAGCTCGTCCCCCGGCTTGATCTCGGCGGGGATGCCGGTATCCATCCGCCGGCCGTTGAGGAAGGTGCTGTTCATCGTGCCGATCTCCTCGCCGAAGAAGTACTTGCTGCCGCGGCGGAAGACCTTCGCGTGGCGGCGGCTGACCGAGCGCTGGTTGTCGACCGGCGTCAGGTCGATGTCGGGATAGATGCCGGTCACCGGGTCCTTGCGGCCGATCGAGGTCTCCGAGCCGTTCGAGAGGTGGAACTCCATCCCCGAGGGGAGGTGCACCAGCCGCTCCGGCCCCTCGGCCGGCACCTGGACGTCCTGCCGGGGAAGCTCGCGGGAGGTGATCTTGGTGCCGCCGAGCAGCGATTTGAGCATCTCGTCCGTCTCGCGCAGGCGGCGCGAGAGCTTGCGCATCATGCGGACGGCGATCTCGGGGTTGCCCTGGAGGAGCTGGTCGAAGGTCGAGCCGTTGATCTGCAGCAGGCGGATGTCCGTCCCGGCCCGGGCCGAGGCGGCGCGGGGAAGGTCCTCCAGCACCGACATCTCGCCGAAGAAGTCCCCCTTCTCCAGCACGGCGAGGACCTGCTCCTCGTCGCCCACCTGGTTGAGGATCTCCACCTTCCCCTCGTTGATGATGTACATCTCCGTCCCGAGATCCCCCTCGCGGAAGACGTACTCCCCGGCCTTGAGCTCGAGGGCGTACCCCTTCCTGCCCACGCCGGGCGAGGACCCGCCCGGTATGGGGCCGCTGGTGGTCTTGAACACTGGATTGGCCATGTCGAATCTTATCTTTCTCCGAGCACCAGCCCGTCTGCGCTGTCCGCGACACTCAGCCGCGCGGGCAGTCCCAGGGGGAGCGTCCGGTTGGGCGCGCGGTGCCCGCTTTCGAGACCCCAGGCCAGCGGCCAGGAGAAGCGCGCCAGGCTATCCCCGACGATTGCGGGCCAATCCACCGCGGGCCAGTCCGCCGGATCTCCCTCCGGCGCTTTTTCCGGAAGATCGTCCCCCTCCAGATGACCGACCATCATGCCTGCGATATGGGCGAGATTACCCGAGAGCCCCAGGTGGGTCAACATGCGGTCGACGCGGTACGGCGGCTCCGCCACGTCCTCCCAGAAGACGAGCCCGCCGGCGAGGTCCGGCGCCCACGGCGTGCCGAGGGTCGAGACCAGCAGGCTGAGGCAGCCGCCGAGGAGCGGCCCGCGGACCGTGGTACCCGCGGAAGGCTCCCGCAGCCAGCGGGCGAGCGGCTGCGTCGCCGGGTAGCGGCCGGCCAGCGCCCCGAGGAGCGATTCCTCCTCCACCGGCGCCAGGCCCCGGGCCATCTCGGCAGCGACCATCGGGCCGTGGAAGGCGACGATCCCGAGCCGGCGCACGGCCTCCAGCAGGAACGGGGTGAGGTCGGAGTAGCCGACGTAGGCGCGCGGGCGGCGGCGCAGCAGCTCCCAGTCGATCCCGGGGAGCACCCGCATCAGGCCGGACCCGCCGCGGGCGAAGAAGATGGCGGCGAGACCGGGATCGGCGGCGAGCCGGTGGAAGGCGTCGAGCCGCTCGGCGTCCTCGCCGGCGAACAGGCCCTGGCGCGAGCGGACGTCAGGAAGGAGATTGCCGGCGAGCACCGGCTCGAAGCCGAGCCGCCGGAGCGTCGCGAGCCCGCGCTCCAGCCGCTGCGGATCGACCGGGCCGGAAAGGGCCGCCACCCCCACCCGGTCGCCGGGACCGGCGGGAGGGGGGAGTTGGGCGGAAGGGATCAAAGCGCCGGAGATCTCCGTAAGCCGAGTTCTGTCTCCCGGCGCGAACGCCGGCAGCGGTCATTCCTCTGGGACCGGCGTTGCCGCCGGCCTCGAGCAACCTACCCGGGAGCTGGCCCCACGCCGGACGAGCCGTCGTGGGGGCGGGACAGGCAGCCCGCGTACCGCCCCCCTATTTGGTCTTGCTCCGCATGGGGTTTGCCGTGCCTCCGCCGTCGCCGGCGGAGCGGTGCGCTCTTACCGCACCGTTTCACCCTTACCGGACCCCCGAAGGAGCCCGGCGGTTTATTCTCTGTTGCACTTTCCGTCGCGTCGCCGCGCCTCGCCGTTAGCGAGCATGCTGCCTGTTGGAGCTCGGACTTTCCTCTCCGCTCGCCCGAAGGTCCGCGAAGCGACCGCCTGGAGATCTCCGGCGCGGGGATTGTATCAGCCGGCCTCTTGCGGAGGGGCCTGTAAAAAAGAAACTACCGTGGCTGCCGGCCGATCTCCTCTTCCGGATCGAGCACCTCGACCTCGGGGATCTCCCGCTTGCCGGCGTGGGCGGCGCGCGAGGTGGTCCCGGTGGTCGATTCGGCGCTCCGCCACTCGCCGGCGGCGATCCGCCCCTGCACCTCGTGGAGGGCGGCCGAAAGCCCGGTGTCCTTCGAGCCCAGCGCCAGCGCCTGCTGCAGGCTCTCCGCCGAGGCCCGCAGCCAGCGGGGGTTCTTCGACTGCAGCCGTCCGAGCAGCGCGTAGAGCTCGGCCTGGGGGGCGATGCGCACCGCCTCGCGGAGCAGCTCGATGGCGAGGTAGTAGTCGTCGGTCGCGATCAGCTCCAGGGCGCGCTTGTGGTAGCGCTCGGCCACGTCGCGGGTCTCTTCCTGCCGCCGGGCCGGCGCCGGCCGCGCCACGGCCGACCAGGTGTCCGCGGAGAGCCCGCGGTCGTAAGCCTTGCGCCGCTCCGGATGCGAGAGGTTGAGGTAAGCCGCCGTGAGCCGCTCGAAGAGCACCTCGAGCACCGCCTCCCGGCCGACGAGCCCCAGCCGGGCGGCGTTCGCGGGGTGGACCAGCCGGGCGACCTGCTCGTAGGCCTCGTGGACCTCCTGGGCGGACGCCGTCGGCGGCAGGTCGAGGAGCTGGTAGAAGCTCGCCTCCCCCACCTGCCGCAGCAGGCCGGCGACGCGCTCCCGGTGGACCTCCGGATCGAGATCCACCGGACGCTCCACGAGCCGTTTTTCAATCTTCTGGGAGAAGATGCGCGACTCGTCGTCGGTGGGGCGGTGAACGTCGATCTCCATGCGGCGCGATGATTTTAACCCGGCGCGGCGAAACCTGTCCCATTTTCACCAGATATCCATACGATAGGAGCGCTGATGAAACGCTGGAAGGCTCTCCTGCCGGGACTCGCGGTCCTCGTCGTCGCCCTCGCCGTGCGCCTGCCGGCGCTCACCGCGGGGCTGCCGTATCTCGGCTATGTCGACGAGGGGCACGTCCTCCACCACGTCACCTATCTGCTCGGCCACCACACCTGGGAGCCGGACACCTACAGCTACCCCACCCTTCCCTTCTATCTCATCGCCGGATCGGCCCTGGCCTACTCTCCCGTCTACCGCGCCACCCACGACCGGCCGCTCCTGGCGGACCTCTCCCCTTCCCCCCCGGAGTACTACGACATCCTGGAGCCCCCCGAGCTGATCGTCGTCGGCCGGCTGGTCGTCCTCGCCTTCTCGCTCGGCGTGGTGGCGCTGACCGGCCTGCTCGTCCGGCGCCTCGCCGGCCCGGCCGCGGGCCTGTTCGCGGCCTGGCTCGCCGCCCTGGTCCCCGCCCTGGTGGCGCGCAGCGCGATCGTCAACATCAATCCGATCGTGGCCTTCTTCGTCCTCGCCGCGCTGCTCTTCGCCGGGAGGGTGGGCGGCGGGGAGCACCCGCGGCGCGCCGCCCTCCTGGCCGGGGCGATGGCCGGCTTCGCGGGCGCCACCAAGTACCCGGCGGCCCTGGTCTGCTTCTCGGTGGCGCTGGCGATCGTGCTCGCCCCCGCCACCTGGATGGAGAAACTGCGCCGGCTGCTCCTCGCCGGGGGCGCCGCCGTCGCTACCCTGCTCGTCTCCATGCCGGCGCTCACCCTGCGGACCGGCGCCGTGATCGAGGGATTGCGGACGATGAACCTCATCTACGGAATCCAGGAGATCGGCTCCTACTGGGATCAGATGGTCCGCCGGGCGGAATGGGACCTGCCGATCGATCACCCGGAGCTGGGCCTCGCCTTCCTGCTCCTCGCCCTGGCGGGCCTCGCCCTGGGCCTGTGGAGCCGCCGCTGGTCGGGAGCGGTCTGGGGGTGGCTCCTCTTCGGCCTCTCCACCGCGCTGCTGGTGACCCCCTACAAGTTCCGGGCGTTCCGCAACCTGCTCGCCCTCGTGCCTTTCGGCTGCGCGCTGGTCGCCCTGCTCTACGCCTGGCTGCGCGAGCGGACCACCCCCCGCCGCCGTCTCTGGCTGGACGTCGCGGCGGCGGCGCTCCCGGTCCTCCTCTTCGCGCCGACACTCTATGCGTATGACGCCTTCGAGCTGGCCCTCACGGATTCCCGCGAGAGCGCGGTCCGCTGGCTCGTCCGGCACACGCAGCCGAGCGACCGGGTGCTCATCGCCGAGGAGCTCGCCATCCTGCCCCACCGCATCGAGGCGGTGCCGGCCCGGGCCTTCGTCCAGAAGTGGGGCCAGGCCAGCGGCCGGGCGATCCAGCGGAAAGACCCCTACCTGGTGCTGGGGATCCTCACCCGCCGCGACGGGAAGCTCAAGATCGTCTACCCGATCCGCGACTGGATCTTCGCCAACTACAAGACCGTGGCCCAGTTCGGCAGCACCCCGACGGCGGGATCCGAGGGGGAGTTCCGCGGCAATCAGCAGACGATCTACATCCTGAAACGGGGACCGCGGCCGGGCGGAGCCCCTAGCAGGCTGCTGAAAAACTCCCGGATCGCGGTAAAATTACCGTATTCCGGGAGGTTGAGAGATGCGTGGAGACGACCGGCAGCAGGGAGCGATGTTCAGCTACGTTTCTCTGGAGCAGCGGGTGCCCGAGAACCATCCTCTGCGTCCCATCCGGGCCATGGTCGATCAGTCGCTGGTGGAGCTTTCGGCAGCCTTCGAAGGCTTGTATTCGAGGGTGGGGCGACCGTCGATCCCACCGGAGAAGTTGCTGCGCGCGTTGCTGCTGCAGGTGCTGTACACGATCCGAAGCGAGCGGATGCTGATGGAGCAACTGGATTACAACCTGTTGTTCCGCTGGTTCGTCGGCCTGGGAATAGATGATGGGGTGTGGGTGCCGACGGTGTTCAGCAAGAATCGGGACCGGCTGTTGGAAGGCGACATTGCCCAGGAGTTCTTTACCCGCGTGCTCGCCCAGGCGAAGAAACGGCATCTGCTGTCGACCGAGCACTTTACGGTGGATGGCACCTTGATCGAGGCGTGGGCGGGTCAGAAGAGCTTCCGGCCGAAAGAGCGTCCAGGCGGTGACCCTCCGCCGGATGATCCTGGCAACCCAACGGTGGATTTCCATGGGGAGAAGCGTTCCAACGCGACCCACCAGTCGACGACTGATCCCGAAGCCCGGCTGTTCAAGAAGGGCAAAGGTCGCGAAGCCAAGTTGTCTTACATGGGCCACGTTCTGATGGAAAACCGTCATGGCTTGGTGGTCGATGCCGAGTTGACGTCGGCGACGGGGACCGCGGAACGAGAGACGGCGTTGCAAATGCTGGCGCGGACGGCAGGATCTGGAGAGGTAACAGTGGGTGCGGACAAGGGCTATGACACCCGTGACTTTGTGGCCCAGGCTCGGGATCTCGAGGTCACCCCACACGTGGCGCAGAACACCGCTGGACGCAAAAGCGCAATCGATGGCCGGACGACGCGTCATCCGGGGTACGCGATCAGCCAGAGAATCCGTAAGCGGGTGGAAGAAGTCTTCGGCTGGATGAAGACGATCGGCCTGATGCGCAAGACCCGGCATCAGGGGGTGGACCGGGGCGGCTGGATGTTTGTCTTCGCCGCGGCGGCCTACAACCTGATCCGAATGCGGAACTTGGCGGAGGCGGCATGACAACAGCAGGAACAGGGGCCGGAAGCGACCCGAAGCCAGGCCGAAAGCCCTCCCAGAGCACTCTGGGATTCTGCTCGCGCTCCCGGCTCTCATCTCTTCAGGTACCCCAAGCCTCGCTCTGGACCACTAGAATTGCCATCAAGCCCGATTTTCAGCAGCCTGCTAAGCCGTAGGCTCTGCCGGCTCGACCTCGACCGGCTCCGGCGCGTGGAGCTGATCGTAGACGCGCCGGCCCACCAGCGCGCCGAGGGCGTTCTGGAGGTCCTCCAGGCTCGCCTCGCGCACCCCCTGGACGCTGCCGAAGGTCTGGATCAGCAGCTTGCGGCGGCGGGGACCGATCCCCGCCAGCTCGTCGAGACGGCTGTGGAGGGTCCGCGCGGAACGGCGGCGGCGGTGGCGCGAGACGGCGAAGCGGTGGGCCTCGTCGCGGATCTCCTGGAGCAGGCGCAAACCGGGATCGTCGCGCCGCAGGCGGAGCGGCTCCGGCACTCCGGGGGCGTAGATCTCCTCCTCGCGCTTGGCGAGCGAGACGATCGCCGTCTCCTCCACCCCCAGCTCGGCGAGCCCCCCCAGCGCCGCGTTGAGCTGCCCGATGCCGCCGTCGATCAGGATCAGGTCGGGCATGGCGCCGACCTCCTCCAGCACCCGCCGGTAGCGGCGCTCCACCGCCTGGCGCATCGAAGCAAAGTCGTCCGGCTGGTTGAGGTCGCGGATGTTGAACGAGCGGTACTCCCCCTTGCGCATCTTCCCCTCCTCCCAGACGACCATCGAGGCCACCGTCTCGCCCCCCTGGAAGTGGGAGATGTCGAACCCCTCGATCCGCCGCGGCGGCTCGGAGAGATCGAGGTAGCGCTCCAGGGCGGCGGCGCCCGGCGACTCCGCCCCCCCGCGGAAGCGGCGCTTGTGGGCGAGCTCGGCGTTGTGGGTGGCAAGCTTCACCCGCTCCGCCTTCGGACCCCGCGACGGCAGCCGCAGATAGACCCGCTCCCCCTTCTTCTCCGACAACCACTCGACCAGCGCCTCCTCCCCCTCGATCGGCACCGGCAGGTGGATCTCCTTGGGGAGGAACGTCGTGCGGTCGTAGATCTGCGGGATCACCTCGGTGAGAAGGAGCTCGGGGGAGATGTGCCCCACGCCCTCCCAGAACAGCTCGCGCCGGTCGAGCACCTGGCCCTCGCGCATGATCAGCGAGACCAGGGCGGCGTTGCCGCCGGAGATGTGGACGCCGTAGACGTCGAGGTCCTCCTCGTCCACCGAGGAGAGCTTGCGCCGCTGGCTGACCAGCTCCACCTCGGCCAGAGTGTCGCGCAGCCGGGCGGCGCGCTCGTAGTCCGTGGCCTCGGCGGCCTCCCACATCTCCCGCTTGATCACCTTCAGCAGCGGCTCGGTCCGCCCCGAGAGGAAGAGCCTCGCCTGCTCGACCGCCTCGTCGTAGATCGGCTTCGTGGTCAGCCGGGCGACGCAGGGGCCGAGGCAGCGGTGCGTGTCGTAGTAGAGGCAGGGCCGCTGCCAGGAGCCGTCCACCTCGATCCGGCAGACGCGGACCCGGAAGAGCTTCTGGACCAGCTTGATCGCCTTGCGCGCCAGCCCGCCGGGCAGGAAGGGGCCGAAATACTCGGCGCCGTCGTTCGAGATCCGGCGGGTGAAGGCGATGCGGGGGAACTCCTCGCGCATCGTCAGCTTGAGATAGGGGTAGGTCTTGTCGTCCTTCAGCAGGACGTTGTAGCGCGGCCGCTTGGCCTTGATCCAGTTGTTCTCGAGCAGCAGCGCCTCGGACTCGGAGTCGGTGACCACATACTCCAGGTCCACCGCCTCGGAGACCATGGCGGCCAGGCGCGGCTCGTGGTCCCGCACCAGGTAGGACGACGCCCGCTTGCGCAAAGACTTCGCCTTGCCCACATACAGGACCTTCCCCTCGGCATCCTTGAAGATATAGATGCCGGGGCGGTCGGGCAGGCTCCGGATGCGTTCGGCGAGCTGTTCGTGGTCGGGCATCACCAGAGTCTAGACAACAAAATGGCCCGGGAAGAAATGCCGCGTCCGCGGGCGCCGGGCGGCGTCCGCCACCTGGGCAGTCGATCCCCATATACTCGCCCCATGGACCCCCAACCGAAGAGAGTCGTGATCGTGGGCGGCGGTTTCGGGGGTCTGTACGCGGCGAAGTCCCTGGCGGGGAAGCCGGTGGCGGTCACCCTGGTCGATCGCAAGAACCACCATACGTTCCAGCCTCTGCTCTACCAGGTCGCCACCGCCGTCCTCTCGCCGGGCGAGATCGCCGCCCCCCTGCGGCGGATCCTCCACCGCGCCCGCAACACCGAGGTGATCCTGGGCGAGGTGGTCGGGTTCGATCTCGCGGCGCGGACGGTGAAGCTCCAGCACGGCCCGGAGCTCGCCTACGACTACCTGATCGTCGCCGCCGGGGCCCGGCACTCCTACTTCGGACACGACGACTGGAAGGCCGATGCCCCCGGCCTGAAGACGATCGAGGACGCGCTCGAGATCCGCCGCCGGGTGCTGCTCGCCTTCGAGCTCGCCGAGCGGGAAGCCTACCTGACGGGCAGGCACGAGCCCCTGCGGTTCGCCGTCGTCGGCGGCGGGCCGACCGGCGTCGAGCTCGCCGGGGCGATCGCCGACATCGCCCGCCGCGCCCTGGCGACCGATTTCAAGGCCATCGACACCGCTGAGGCGCGCGTCACGATCTTCGAGGGGGCCTCGCGCGTCCTCGGCGCCTATCCGGAAGACCTGTCGCGCAGCGCCGAGCGGCAATTGAAGGAGCTGGGCGTCGAGGTGCGCACGGACAGCATCGTCTCCGGTGTCGAGCCGGGACGGATCAAGGTCGGGGACGAATGGATTCCCACCAGCATGACCCTGTGGGCGACCGGCGTCGCCGCCTCCCCCCTCGGCAAGGCGCTGGGCGCGCCGACCGATCGCGCGGGTCGCGTGCGGGTCGCGCCCGACCTCAGCCTGCCGGGAAACCCGGAGGTCTTCGTCATCGGCGACCTGGCCGCGCTCCAGGACGTGAAGGGCCGGGAGGTCCCGGGGCTGGGGGCCGCCGCCATCCAGGAGGGCGCGGCCACGGCGGCGAACCTCCTGCGCGATCTGCGCGGCCAGCCCCGCCTTCCGTTCAGGTATCGGGACAAGGGCAGCATGGCAACCATTGGCCGCAACCGCGCCGTGGCGGAGATCGGGCGGTGGCACGTGTCGGGGATTCTCGCCTGGCTCCTCTGGGCGCTGGTGCACGTCTTCCTGCTGATCGGATTCCGCAACCGCCTGTGGGTCATGCGCGAGTGGACCTGGGCCTACTTCACGCGCGAGCGCTCGGCCCGGCTGATCACCGATCTCCCGGACGAGCGGGCCTCTCCAACGCCAGCCCCGGGAGCTTGAGCAGCTCGTACACGGAGACCTCGGGCGCGTCGGGCCGCATCCTGGCGGATCTGGAAAATGAAAAACCGAGCTTTCCCAGCAGCTTGATCGAGCCCGCGTTGCCGGGGGACACCAGGGCGATCACTTTTTCGAGGCCCACGGAGCGCCAGGCGAAGTCCAGCACGGCGGCGGCCGCTTCGAAGGCGAACCCCTGCGACCAGAACTCGGGCAGGAAGGCGTACCCGATGTCCACGTCCTCGAACTGCTCGCGCTTGATCAGGCCGCACAGGCCGGCGGGCCGCAGCGACTCCTTGAGAGCCACCAGATAGACCCCGTACCCCCGGCTCTCGTAGTCCCGGATCGGACCTTCCAGGAGATAGCGGGAGGCCTGCTCGAGGGTCCTCACCCCGCGGTCTCCGATGTTCTGAAGGAACGAGGGCTCATTCAAAAGCCGGAGGATGAACTCCGCATCCTCCGGCTCGAAGTGCCTGAGCAGCAGGCGGTCCGTCTCCAGGGCGATCATGCCGGGAGTCTACCCGACGCGCCGCCCCGGCGGCAGACGCTACTGCGGCTGGGTGGCGGTGTGATGACGGTGATGACGGCGGTGGTGCCGGCGATGATGCTTGCGGTGATGGGCCCGCCGGTGATGCCGGGAGTGCGTCGCCGTCGTATGGTCGTGGGTCTCCCGGGTCTCCATCCCGGGAGCGGGCGGCGGCGCCGGGGCGTTCGGGGCCGGCGGCGGGGGGGGCAGTTGCGGGCTCATGGCGCTCACGGGAGCGACGCTGGCACAGAGCAGGGCAGCGAGAAGATACGATTTCACTTTCATGTCGGGTCCCTTCGGTTGAGAAGGATCTCGGCCGTAGATCGGCTCGGTCCGGGCTTCGGTCTGGTTTTATGCAAGAGCGAAGCCCGCGGGGGCACTCCGGCGTCTTTTCCGGCCGGGCGTTCTGTGCCAGACTCCCGGGTAGAGTCTTTTCGCAGGAGGTCCGAACGTGCCCGAGCCCCGCCGGCGCCCTATTCTCGCCGCGATCGCCTTCGCGTTCGCGTCCTCTGGCCTCGCCCTCGGCATGTTCGTGGCCGGCGCGTCCCCCGCCGGGGCGGTCCAGGTCGTCTACAACAACTGGCAGGACTGGAGCTGGGCCACCCGCGACCTGGCGCAGAGCCTGATCTACCAGAGCGCGCCCCGGGCCATCTCCTGGGAGCCGGACAACTGGCAGGGGATCTACTTCCACAGCGATCCCGGGGCCGCGCGCCCCGCCGTCGCCGACTTCACCGCGGTGCGCTTCTGGATCAACGGCGCCGGCGGCCACCAGGCGGTGCGGCTGGCGATCTACCAGAACGGCGCGGAGATCGGCGGCAAGGACCTGACGCCGCTCCCCTCCACCTGGACCCAGATGACCGTGACCTGGGCGGATCTGGGGGTCGCGGCGTCCACTTTCGATGGCATCATCTTCCAGGCCAACACGGCGGCGGACCAGGCGGCCGCCTACGTCGACGATCTCGAGCTGGTCCAGGCCGCGGGCGGTCCGCCCCCCGGCGGGCCGGTCACGGTCGCCGTCGATCCCAGCCTCGACCGGCGCGCCATCAATCCGCTGATCTACGGCGTCAACTGGGCGGACGCCGGGCAGCTCGCGAGCGGCGCCTACACCGCCAACCGGCGCGGCGGCAACGGCACCACGCGCTACAACTGGCTCTTCGACACCTCGAACCGCGCCTTCGACTACTACTTCCTCAACATCAACGAGGGCGGAGCGAACGGCGCCGCGGCGGACGGCTTCGTCACGCCCACCCTGGCGGCCGGCGCCGCGGCGGTGATGACCCTGCCGATCGACCAGGTGGCGAAGTCGGCGGCCCGCCTGCCCGGCTTCTCCACCGCCAGGTACGGCCCGCAGACCGGCACCGAGTGCGACGTCAACCCCGGCGTGCCGGGCTGCGCCGGCAACGGCAACGGCGTCTGCGATCCCAACCTGAACGCCACCCTCTGCCCGGGGGCGGTGCGCTGCTGCAACCCCGCCGGACCGCCCGTGCCCGGCGCGCCGGGCCTGCGCTACATCGCCGGCAACAGCCCGGCGGACACCTCGGTGCCGGTGGACCTCAACGCCCACGTGGGCGACTTCGTCAGCCACCTGGTCACCCGTTTCGGCTCCGCCGCCACCACCGGCGTGCGTTTCTACAATCTCGACAACGAGCCCATGCTCTGGGACAGCACCCACCGCGACGTCCATCCCGCGCCGCCCGGCTACGACGAGGTGTGGGCGAAAGGGCTGGCGGCGTCGGCGAAGATCAAGAGCCGCGACCCCGGCGCCGTGGTCCTCGGTCCCGAGACCTGGGGCTGGTGCGACTTCTGGACCTCGGCCAAGGACGCCGCCGCCGGCGACTGCCTCACCGGTCCCGACCGCGCCGCCCACGGCGACCTGCCCTGGCCCGCCTGGTACATGCAGCAGTCCTGCGCCAACCGGCTGCCCGCGGGCCACCCCGCGGCCGGCAAGCTGCCGGTCGACTGGCTGGACATCCACTTCTATCCGCAGGGCAACGGGATCGACGGCCTGTCCGGCGACCAAGCGGTGGAAGACGGCCCGGCGGTCGTCGCGGCGCGCCTGCGCTCGCTCAAGGAGCTCTACAGCCCGACCTGGGAATCGGAATCCTGGATCGCCGACGGCGCGGTCAAGGTGGTGCAGCTCCTGCCGCGGATGCGCGCCTGGCGCGACACCTACTGCCCGGAGATGAAGCTCGCCCTGACCGAGTACCGGTGGGGACCCGAAAATACGCTCTCCGGCGCCCTGGCGCAGGCCGAGGCGCTCGCCATCTTCGGCCGCGAGGGGCTCGACATGGCCCTGCGCTGGGTGGCGCCGCCGGCCGGCAGCCTGACCGAAAAAGCCTTCCGCCTCTACCGGAATTACGACGGCGCGGGCGCCCAGGTGAGCGGCGACAGCGTGCGGGCGGCGTCGAGCGACGTCGACGGGGTGGGCAGCTACGCCGTCCGCTCGGCAAGCGGCAAGCTGTTCGTGCTGCTGTTCAACAAGGACACCGTCTCCCGCGACGTCACCGTGACGGTGGCCGGCGGCATCGCCGGCAATCCCGGCAACGCGGACCTCTGGCGCCTCGACGCCACCGGCCTCGCCGGCATCGGCACGCTCGTGAGCACGTCCACGGGCTTCACCCTCACGCTCCCCGCGCGGACCGCCACCCTGGCCCGCGTCCAGCTCCCCGCCCCCTCCAACGTGATCTTTGCGGACGGCTTCGAGACCGGCAACACCTCGAGGTGGGAGCCGTAATCCCTTTTTATTTGGGAGACCGAGAAGCCCTCTTTCACTCCTCGTTCGCGTCCAGCTCCCCGCCCCATCCAACGTGATCTTCGCGGACGGCTTCGAGACCGGCAACACCTCGAAGTGGGAGCCATAATCCCTTTTTATTTGGGAGACCGAGAAGCCCTCTTTCACTCCTCGTTCGCGTAGATCTCGCGCTTCCCGGCCTGCACGATCCGGGCGGTGGTGACGATCTGGCCCACGTGACGCTGGGTGTGCTCGGCGGCATGGAACAGCAGCCCGAGCACCGTCGAAGGCAACTGACGGCGGCCGACTCCCCGCGCCTCGAGCAGCGTGGACTCCTCCGTGCCGCGGAGCTGCGCCAGAGCCCGATCAACCTGCGCCTCAAAGGCCGACGCGAGGGCGCCGGCCTCGGCCTGCGGAGATCCGGGCTCCGCCTCCGCCGCCAGAAAGACCCTCTGTTCCGGGGAGAGCCCCTCCCCCCGGGCGTAGGTGAAGAGCCGGTCCAGACTCCCTCCGGCATGGCGGACGTGGAATCCCACGGAGGCCGCCCCACCCGGACGAGCCCAGAGGTCGGCCGCCGAGAGCGGACCCACCACCCGGAACACCTCCTCCACCGCCTGGAGCAGCGCATGGGCTACCGGCTGCAACAAGGGCGGAATCCCGGCGACCGGACCGCGCATCCAGACCTCGGGTTGTTCGAGGGCTGTCATGACGTCAATCTCCGGCGAGCGCGCCGAGCTTCATCACCGTGTTCCAGTTGCGGCCCGTGCCCCGGGTTCCGAGCTTCTTTTCGATCACGGCGTTGGTCAGCCGCGAGTCCCCGATTCCGTCCGGGTAGGTGATGAAGGCCTGCCGGCCGGCGGCGCGCACGATCTCCCGGCCCGTGATGGCGGCCTGCAGCGCCTCTACACTTTCGGGGTTTGGCGCATCTTTCAGAAACATGACGACGAGATGGCTGGGATCGCTCTCGGCTTCGTCGGGAAAGGGATTGCTCTCGACGACCGCCTTCCACTCCTTCGCGGTGCGGACGAAGAATTCCGTTTTCAGTCCCAGGCGCTTCTCGGTCTCCGCGTCCAGCAAGCGTTCCAGGTCGGCGCTCTTCCGCCCGTCGCTCCGGAAGACGAGGTTGCCGCTCTGGAGCAGGGATCGCGGGTCCGCGAATCCCAGAGCGTTGAGAAGCTCGCGCAGGTCCGCCATGGCAACCTTTTTGTTGCCGCCGACGTTGATGCCGCGGAGGAGCGCGATGTAGGTCGTCATGGGCAATGTCGCTGCGTCCGGCTAAAGCTGCACGGGATACGCGACCTCGCCGTGCAAAGCACTGTCCAGTCCCTCGGCCTCCTGCCCGGCCTCCACCTTGACCGGAGTGATCTTGTCGATCAGCCAGAGCATTCCCAGGGTGAACCCGAAAGCCCAGATTGACGAGATCGCCACCGCGGCGAGCTGGACGAGGAAAAAGTGGGTGTTCCCGCGCAGGAGCCCGTCGACGCCCGCCGGATTGAAGGCGGTGGTCGCGAAGATGCCGCACAGCACGATGCCCAGGAAGCCGCCGACGCCGTGGACTCCCCAGACGTCCAGCGCGTCGTCCCAGCCCAGCCGGTTCTTCAGCGCCACAGCGTAGAAGCAGACCGCCCCGGCGATCAGTCCGATCAGGCAGGCGGTCGCCGGCGAGACGTAGCCGGCCGCGGGGGTGATCGTCGCCAGGCCCGCTACGGCGCCGGTGAGCAGGCCGAGGAAGCGGGGCTTCTTGGTGGTGAACCAGTCGATGCCCAGCCAGGCGATGGCCGCGAAGCTGGCGGCGAGGTCCGTGTTCAGGAAGGCGACCGCGGTCACGGAATCGACGCGGAACTCGCTCCCGGCGTTGAAGCCGTACCAGCCGAACCACAGCAGGCCCGTGCCGAGCGCCACCAGTGGAATGGAATGCGGCTCGTGATCCGCCACCCGGCGCTTGCCGACGAAAAGCACCGAGGCCAGCGCCGCGATCCCCGCGATGTTGTGGACCACGATGCCGCCGGCGAAGTCGAGCACTCCCCACTGCGCCAGCCAGCCGCCGCCCCAGACCATGTGGACGAAGGGGAAATAGACGCAGAGCAGCCAGGCGGTGAGGAAGAGCATGTAAGCCTTGAACGTCACCCGGTTGGCGAAGGCGCCGGTGATCAGCGCCGGGGTGATGATGGCGAACATCATCTGGTAGGCGCAGAAGACGATCATCGGGATCGTCGGGTTGAGCGGCGCGGGCATGTCGAGCGTGATGCCGCGCAGGAACGCCCAGTCGAAGTTTCCGATCACCCCGCCGAGGTCGGTGCCGCTCTTCAGCGTGCCGCTGAAGCACATCGAGAAGCCGCAGATCCACCAGAGCACCGTCGTCCACCCCATCGAGACGAAGCTCTGGATCATGATGGCGAGGACGTTCTTGCGGCCGACGAGCCCGCCATAGAAGAACGCGAGCCCGGGCGTCATCAGCATCACGAGGCTGCAACAGAGCAACATGAAACCGGTGTTTCCCGTGTCGAGCGTCATGTGTTGCATCGGGCTCTCCCTCCAAGACGGCGGTGCGTGGCGCTTCGCGGCGGTCCCGCGCAGTGTAGCAGAGGCCGTATGTCTTGCGTGGCACCATGATCTTGTGATGCAACCTCGTGCACGCCCATGACACACGGGCCCACGGCTGATGCCCCTTCGCCTGCCGTGGCGCGACTCCGCGCAACGTCCACGCAACACGAGTGAACGCTGGCGGGAATGCTCCGAGCGTTCGAAGCAACACAACGAACGCTCATGCCACTCGAGTGAAGCGTTCCCGGACCTCCGCCATCGTCGGCGGCATCCCCGCCACCGGTGGCTAGGGTTGCGTCACGCTTGGCGCGCGTTGCACGAACGATGGATTGTGATGCGCCAGTGGTGGCGCAGGTTGCTCCACCGTTCGCTCGTGATGCGCCAGCGGTGGCGAATGAGGCGTCCTGCAAGCGGCCCGGTCCGGCGAGGAGGCTGAGCCCCCTCGCCGGCAGCCAACGCGCAGGGACGGGAAAGCGGCTCAGCAGTAGCGGGAGGTGCAGGTGTTCCGCGTGTTGCAACCGTTGCACGAGCCGATATCGCAGCTCAGGGTGGTAACGCCGCCGATGGCGCCCGCAAGATCCGACTGCTCCAAGGCCAGCAGCGTCTCGCGGTTCAGCCGCAACTTCGTGCCCTGCTGCTTCGCAGACTTCTTCATGAGGCTTCTCCTCTACCGAAGGTTTGGGACGTGCCGTGAGCGGCCCGCCCGTCACGAATGACGAGGCAGTATACCTTTCTTCAGGAGAGATTTCGCAACTTCGCCTTAGAGAGATTCTGGGGAAGAAGAGATCCCAGATCAGCCCGGGCTTTCATCGCGAATGACTTGGGAAGCTCCGCCCTGAAAGGGCGAAATTTGATTAGCCTGGCGCTTCAGCGCCAGGGCCGCGTTCCTTCCTCCTCTCATCCGCCCCGAGGGGGCGGTGCATTTCAGCACAGCCCCTCAGTCCAGGATATGGGCGGGATCGAATTCGATCTTGTGCTTCCGCAACAAGGTAACCAGTTCCTCCTCGAAAGTCGTCCGCCGATGGTGCGCTTCCTGTCTGTCGATGTAGGACCGCACCGTGCTCTCCTTCGATTCGCTGACCGAGAACGCCGCATACCCCGATTGCCAAGCGAACTCCGGACAGAGGCCGTTCTGCTCGTGGACCCATTTTGAGGATCCTCCCTTGACATGCCGCACCAGCTCTGCAATCGCAAGATCCGGCTTGAGCCGAAGGAGAAGATGGACATGGTCTGGCATGCCTCCCAGGGACAGGAGCCAGCCTCCCTGCCGGCGGACGATGCCCTCCATGTAGGGGTACAACTCCATGCGAAGCCTCGGATCGATGAACCGAGCGCGTGACTTGGTGCTGAAGACCACGTGGTACAAGAGCCTGGAGAAGGTTCCAGCCATGGCGATCTCTACCCTCCGAAGTTCTCTGCCGAGACGACAAGAATGACAGGCTGAGTGGATTCTGTCTCGCGAGGAGAGAAAAAGGACCGACCCTTCGCCACGACTCTCGAGAATGCCGCGTTCCGCCTCCTCGGGGCGGGTAGGTCCCACCCTGAAGGGGCGAAATTTGATTAGCCTGGCGCTTCAGCGCCAGGTTGGCGCCCCCCCAATCCCACCCGCCCTGAAGGGGCAAAACCCAACTCTTCCGATGAATCAGGGCCGATGAAAAAGGCACCGCCCCCTCGGGGCGGATTGGAAAGATGGGGGACCATCTACCTGGCGCTGAAGCGCCAGGCTATTCAAATTTCGCCCTTTCAGGGCGAGGGTTCCAGGTCATCTCTTATCATCGATGCCTTGGTCACCCGGTTGCACCAGATTGATGAGATTCCCACAGGTGTCTTCGAACATCACCACCGTGATGGGCCCCATGACAACAGGCTCTCCCCGGAACTTCACTCCCCGTGCCTCGAGGCGCTGAACCTCGTCCACGATGTTCTTTGTGGTGAAAGCGGTCGCCGGGATCCCGGCGTCGTACAGCGCCTTCTGGTAAATACGCGCCGGAGCGAATGCCATGGGTTCCAGCACGAGCTCCGCGCCTTCGACCCCGTCCGGCGATTGGACCGTGAGCCAGCGGTAAGGACCCATGGGAATGTCTGCCATCTTGGTGAAGCCGAGGGCGGTCGTATAGAACTGAAGCGCTTGCTCCTGATCTTCGACCATCACGCTAACGAACTTGATCTGCATCCGAACCTCCGTACGGTAGGATAAGTACCTCACTGCACTGGATTATACCCCGAGTTGCGCCCAACTTGCGCCGTCTCCTTCCAGGATTCCGCGATGCGCGTAACGCTTCTGCGCGATTTGAAGGAAGCGCGGCGGCTTCCGAAGAAGGCGTGTCAGCCGCCGAAGCTTCGGCAGGAAAAAACAAGCTTCGGCGGCCTGCCGAAGCTTCGGCAGAGAAAAATAAGCTTCGCTGAGCTGCCGAAGCTTCGCTGCGCTGCCGAAGCTTCGCTGAGCCGTCGAAGCTTCGCTGAGCTGCCGAAGCTTCGCCGGCGCAGATAAGCTTCGGCAGCTCGCCGGAGCTTCGGCACGGCCGCCCGGGATTGAAATCCCGGGCTACCCACGGTCGCCCCTGGCCGGGGCTCTGCCGACAGACGGGGTGGGAGTCCCGGATGGGACGGGCGTCGGTAGACCGGGATTTCAATCCCGGGCGATGGGCGATGACGGTTTTTGAAATCGTTCCCCGGGCGGCCAGGGCAGGACCGGCTCCCCCGGCGATCTCTCGCCGGAAGAGCCGCGAAATTCAGGAGGTCGGCAGCACTAACACCGACCGGCCTTGCACGACAGGGTCGGGCAATGGCAGGAGTTGAAGAGCGTGTTGGGGTAGGCCCCGCCCTGAGCCGCCGCCACATCCGGTCCGGCGAGCTGGCGCAGGGTCTCCTTGGCGAGGGCGATCTTCTTGATCTGCTTCTTCATGATCACGTTCCTCCAGGGGTCCATAGCCGCGCGGCGGAATGCCGCGGGGCAGCGGGCCTCTACAGGAAGAGTGCCGGCCGGCGGCGAGAACCGGGCAGCCCGCGAACGGCGCGGTCCTGCCCGGCCAGTCTCTCAGCAGAGGCAGCCGCCGAAATCGCGGCCGGTGTAGGTGTCGTTGCAGAAGGGACGTCCCGAGGGCAGAGCGCCCGCGGCGTTTTCCAAAGTGCGATCCTGCAGCAGGCGCAACGTCTCGCGGTTCAGGGTGATCTTCTTCGACGAGTTCTTCTTCATGAGGTCTCCTTTGAGGTGTTTTGCTGGGGGCCGATGGCCTTCCCCTACTCTTCAGGTGCATGGGATGGGCTGCGAGGGACAACGGCACCGGCCTCCCGGTTCCACGAGGTCGGGGATGGCCTTTGCACGACCACTTTGGAATCGTTCCCGGACGGCCCTACCCGGCGTAGATCTGCAGTTCCCGCAGCTCGCGGAGCTGGTCGCGCATGGCGGCGGCCTCCTCGAACTCCAGGCGCTTGGCGGCGGCGCGCATGCTCTTCTCCAGGCGGGAGATACGCTCGGTCAGCGGGAGGTCCGACTCGCTGGCCTCCAGCCGCTTCGGACCGCCGGCGTCGTAGAGGTCGAGGTTCATCATCTGCACCAGCGGGTTGTGGATGTCCTTCAGGATGCTCGCCGGCTCGATGCCGTGCTCGGTGTTGTAGGCCGCCTGCTTGGTGCGGCGGCGCTCGGTCTCCTCCAGCGAACGGCGCATCGAGTCGGTCCGCTTGTCGGCGTAGAAGATGACCCGGCCGTTGAGGTTGCGGGCGGCGCGGCCGGAGGTCTGGATCAGCGAGGTGTCGCTGCGCAGGAAGCCCTCCTTGTCGGCGTCCAGGATAGCCACCAGCGAGACCTCCGGCAGGTCGAGCCCCTCGCGCAGCAGGTTGATCCCCACCAGCACGTCGAAGTCGCCGCGCCGCAGGCCGGTGATGATCTCCACCCGCTCCAGGGTCTCGATGTCGCTGTGCAGGTAGCGGACGCGGATCCCCAGCTCGTTCAGATACTGCGTCAGCTCCTCGGCCATCCGCTTGGTGAGGGTGGTCACCAGCACCCGCTCCTTGCGGTCGAGCACCTTGCGCACCTCGCCGATCAGGTCGTCCACCTGCCCCTGGGCCGGGCGGACCTCGATCGGCGGATCGAGCAGGCCGGTCGGCCGGATGAGCTGCTCGACGATCACCCCGCCGGTGCGCTCCAGCTCCCAGGGGGCCGGCGTCGCCGAGACGTAGATCCGCTGCCCCATGCGGGCGTCGAACTCGACGAAGGTCAGCGGCCGGTTGTCGAGCGCCGAGGGGAGGCGGAAGCCGAAATCGACCAGCGTCGTCTTGCGGGAGCGGTCGCCGGCGTGCATCCCGCGCACCTGGGGGATGGTCTGGTGGCTCTCGTCCACCACCAGCAGGAAATCTTCCGGGAAGTAGTCGAAGAGGGTCGGCGGCGGCTCGCCCGGCGCCCGCCCGGAGAGGTGGCGCGAGTAGTTCTCGATGCCGTGGCAGTAGCCGATCTCCTTCAGCATCTCGAGGTCGAAGCGGGTGCGCTGCTCCAGGCGCTGGCGCTCGAGCAGCTTGCCCTCGGCCTCCAGCTCGGCGAGGCGCGGCCCGAGCTCCTCGGCGATCGTCTCGATGGCCCGCTCGAGGCGCGGCTTGGGGGTGACGTAGTGGGTCTTGGGATAGACCGCGATGCGGTCGATCTGCTGCAGGGTGTCGCCGCGCAGCACGTCGAAGCGGGTGATGCGCTCCACCGTGTCCCCCCAGTACTCGACCCGGATGCCGACGTCCTCGTAGGCGGGGAGGATCTCCACCACGTCGCCGCGGACGCGGAAGCTGCCGTGGTGGAGGTCGAGCTGGGTGCGCTCGTACTGCATGGTGACCAGGCGCTTGAGCGCCGCCTCCATCCCCTCGCTCTCCCCCTGGATGAAGAACTGCAGCATGCCGAAGAACGCCTCGGGCGAGCCCAGGCCGTAGATGCAGGAGACCGAGGCGACGATGATCACGTCCCGGCGCTCGAACAGGGCCTTGGTGGCCCGCAGCCGCAGGCGGTCGATCTCCTCGTTGATGCTGGTCTCCTTCTCGATGTACGTGTCGGTGGCCGGGACGTAGGCCTCCGGCTGGTAGTAGTCGTAGTAGGAGACGAAGTACTCCACCGCGTTGTGCGGAAAGAAGCTGCGGAACTCCTGGAAGAGCTGCGCCGCGAGGGTCTTGTTGTGGGAGAGGATGAGCGTCGGGCGGTTGACCTGCTCGATCACCTTGGCGATCGAGAACGTCTTGCCCGAGCCGGTGACGCCGAGCAGCACCTGCTCCTTGTCGCCGCGCTCGAGCCCCTCCGCGAGCTGGCGGATGGCCTCGGGCTGGTCGCCCTGGGGAGTGAATTTCGAGACGAGCTGGAATCCGGACATGGCGGGATTGTAAACCGGGCGGGGGGTGGGGGTTGTTCCCTCCTCGCCGATTGGAAATCCACCGCCGCGAGCCCGGAGGGCGGCGGAGGACTGCCCCTTCCCCTATCGCGCCTCGGACGTGTTCCCCGTCCTGGCGAACCCTTCCAGCACCTGGGTGAGCTCCTGGACGTCCTTGCGGGTGATCCCCTGCCCCTTGCGGATGATCTGCAGGTTCTTGATCTGGAGCTGCTGGCTGGCTTCGGCGACGTCCCGGGGGTTGCTGGGATGGTCGGCCCGCTGGCGCGCCGCGGCGAAGGCCTGGCGCAGGCGCTGCACCTCTTCGGGCGGCACGTCCTTGGGCATCCGGGAGAAGACCTCCGACTCCGACTGCCGGAGCGAGAGCTGGAGGAGCTGCCCGATATGCGTCTCGGCGTAGAAGAAGACGCCGAGGAGGGCGACCCCGGCGAGCACGAGCAGCCCGAAGCAGCCGAGGATCAGCGGTTTGGGGCAGCCGCTCTTCACCGGCGCGGGCGCGGCCGGATTGAACGGGGACGCGGCGGGGGCGGGGGGTTCCATGCTCGGGCCTCGGTTCGGTTCGCGGATGCTCTGGTGAGGCCTTTCTATCATCGCAGGCGGGCAGCGGCAAGCGGGGCTCCCTGCAATCTTCTTCATACGCTCCCCTCGATCGATCCCCTCTATGCGATCCCCTCTATAATGGACGGCATGGAGTACGAACCCCTGCCCGCCGAGCGCCGCCCCGCGTCCGCCCCCCCACCCCGACGCCGCCGCTCGCGGCGCCTGCTGCGCTGGACGTGGCCGGTGCTGGCCGCCCTGCTGATCGGCGTGGTCAGCGGCGTCGGCATCGCGGCGGCCATCCACATGCCGCAGGTGCGGGCGCTCTCCAGCAGCTACAGCCCGAGCCTGGTCACCCAGCTGATCGACAAGAACGGCCGCGTCTTCTCGACCTTCGCCCGCGAGCGCCGGGTGATGCTGAAGGAGAGCGAGATGCCGCGGGTGATGGAGCAGGCGGTGCTCGCCTCGGAGGACGCCAACTTCTTCCGCCATGGCGGCGTCGACGCCCTGGGGATCGCCCGCGCCGCGCTGGCCGACTTCCGCGCCCACAAGGTGGTGGAAGGCGCCTCGACGATCACCATGCAGCTCTCCCGCACCCTCTTCCTCTCCCGCGAGCGCACCTGGCGCCGCAAGGTCAACGAGGCGCTGGTGGCGGTGGAGCTGGAGAAGAACTACAGCAAGCCGCAGATCCTCACCCTCTACCTGAACCTGGTCAACCTCGGCCACGGCAACTACGGGGTGGAGGCGGCCTCCCGCTACTACTTCGACAAGCCGGCCGCCCGGCTGACCCTCCCCGAGGCGGCCATGCTCGCCGGCATCATCCCGGCGCCCAGCCGCTACAGCCCCTACCGCACCCCGGAGACGGTGCTCCACCAGCGCGACCGCGTGCTGCGCCGCATGCTGGACGAGAAGTTCATCACCCAGGCCGACTACGCGCGGGCCGTCGCCCAGCCGCTCCTCGTCGCCACCCAGCAGCAGGAGCAAACCTTCGCCCCCTACTTCGGTGAGGAGGTCCGCAAGTATCTGGAGACCAACTACGGCGCCACCAAGCTCTACGAGGGGGGTCTCCAGGTGCAGACCACCCTCGACCCGCAGATCCAGAAGGGGGCCGATAACGCCATCCGGAACGGGCTGCTGAAGCTCGACCACCGCCGCGGCTGGCGCGGCGCGGTCGCCCAGATCAAGGAAGAGGACATCGAGGCCCAGCAGCTCCCCACCTGGGGCCAGGGCAAGCCGGTGACCGGCCGCTGGTACCAGGGGCTGGTGATGGAGTCCGGCCCGAAGAGCGCCAGCGTCAGGATCGGCAAGGCGACCTACCCCCTCGGCACCGACGGGATCGTCTGGACCGGGCGCCACCAGCCGAACGAGCTGCTGAAGCGCGGCTCGGTGGCCTGGTTCCGCTTCGCGGTGCCGGAGGCGAAGCCGGCAAAGCCCGTCAAGCCGGGAGAGACGCCGAAGCCGGCGGTGACCGCGGTGACCGCCGCGGGACCGGCCGCCGAGCCCCGGCTGATGCTGGAGCAGCAGCCGCTGATGGAGGCGGCGGCGGTGGTGATCGAGAACCAGACCGGCGCCGTGCGCGCCATGGTGGGCGGCTGGGACTTCGACCGCAACCGCTTCAACCGGGTCACCCAGGCGCACCGCCAGGTGGGCTCCTCGTTCAAGCCGTTCGTCTACGGCGCCGCCCTGGAGGCGGGCTGGACCCCGGCCGACACCCTGCTCGACGCGCCCACCTCGTTCATCGGCGCCGACGGCAAGCTCAGCTACCGGCCCGAGAACTACTACCACAAGCACTACGGCATCGTGACCCTGCGGCGGGCGCTGGAGCAGTCGATCAACGTGCCGGCGGTGAAGCTGTTCCAGCTCGTGCACGGCAAGCGGGTGGTGGACTTCGCCCACCGCGCCGGCATCCAGACCCAGCTCCCCACCTGGCCCAGCATCGCCCTGGGCGCGGCCGACCTCGTGCCGCTGGAGGTGGCCTCGGCCTATGCCACGATCGCCAACCAGGGGACGCACATCGAGCCCTACCTGATGGAGAAGGTGGCGACTCCGGACGGCCAGGTGCTGCTCCAGCACTTCCCGGCCACCTACATCGCCACCACCCCGGCGGTGGCCTACGTGCTCTCCCACATGATGGAAGGGGTGATCGACCACGGCACCGCCCACGACATCGCCGACCTGCCGATCGACATCGCGGGCAAGACCGGCACCACCAACGACTTCTCGGACGCCTGGTTCGTCGGCTTCACTCCCCGCTACACGATCCTCACCTGGGTGGGCTACGACCAGAAGCGCTCGCTGGGGGCGGGCATGAGCGGCGCCGTCGCCGCGCTCCCCATGTGGCGGGCGATCGCCGAGGACGGCCTCAACACCGGCTGGCTGAAGAAGGGGGACGCCTTCCAGCCGCCGCCGGGGGTGATCCTGCGCGACGTCGAGTACTACTCGGGGCTGCTCTCCGACCAGGGCGGCCGGGTGATCAAGGAGGCCTTCGTGGCGGGCACCGAGCCCAACCGGCAGTACAGCTCGCAGTGGTCGACGATCACCAACCTGCCCTGGTACCAGCAGAAGGCGTTCTACATCCCGAAGGAGGGGGAGAACATGCCGAAGCCCGGCGGCGGCACCCCGCAATCCGAGCCCCCCGCCGCCCCCTCCCCCCAGGACGCCCCGACGGAGCCGCCGCCGCCGGTGTAGATCGAGACGCCCCCAAGGCGATCCAGACGCCCCGCTCCGAACGTAGAGTTCCCGGAACCGGCCGGCAGGCCCATCCAGAGAGGAGCTTTTCATGGCAGCAAGCACCGATGTCGCGGAGGCCTCCGCGCCCGGGAGGTCCAAGGGCAAGCTCGTCCTCTACGTCGCAATCGGGATCGCGCTCCTGGCCGGGCTGATCCTGCTCGGGCGGCAGGCCGGCGGCTACGTCCCGCGCTTCGCCCAGTGGGTGGAGAGCCTGGGGGTGTGGGGGCCGGTCGTCTTCATCCTGGGCTATGCGGTGGCGGCGGTCGCCTTCATCCCCGGCTCGCTGCTGACGCTCGCCGCCGGGGCGATCTTCGGGCTGGTCAAGGGGACGGTCTACACCCTGATCGGCGCCACTCTCGGCGCCTCGGCGGCCTTCCTGGTGGCGCGCTACGGGGCGCGCCGGGCGATCGAGCGCCGGATCGCGGGCAATGCCAGGTTCGCGGCGATCGACAAGGCGGTGGGCCGCGAGGGATTCAAGATCGTCGCCCTGCTGCGGCTCTCCCCCATCTTTCCGTTCAACCTGCTCAACTACTCGCTGGGGCTGACCAAGGTCACCTTCCTCCAGTACCTGGCCGCCTCGATCGCCATGCTGCCGGGCACGCTCCTCTACGTCTACTACGGCAAGGCGGCGGGGAGCCTGGCGGCGGTGGCCGGCGGCGCCAAGAGCGAGAAGGGGACGGGCTACTGGGTGGTGCTCGGCGTCGGCCTGCTGGCCACGATCGTCGTTACCACCTTCGTCACCCGCCTGGCCGGCAAGGCGCTGCGCCAGGAGATCGACAAGCCGGCGGATGAGGCCCCCCATGACTGAGCCCGCTCTCGACCACGCCCCCTTCGCCGTCGAGCCGCTGGACGAGTACAACCTCCGGCTGGTCGAAAACGTCCATCCCTCCTCCTGGGTGAATCCGGAGCCCGCCGCGCGCTATCACCTGGTGGTGATCGGCGCCGGCACGGCCGGCCTGGTGTCGGCCAAGGGGGCGGCGGGGCTGGGGGCGAAGGTGGCCCTGATCGAGCGCCACCTGATGGGGGGCGACTGCCTGAACGTGGGGTGCGTGCCATCGAAGGGGATCATCCGCGCCGCCCGCTCCTGGCAGGAGGCCCGCGAGGCCGCCGAACGTTTCGGCGGACCGGCGGTCGCGAGTCCCGAGGGGGATTTCGGGATCGCCATGCGGCGCATGCGCCGTCTGCGGGCCGGCATCAGCGGGGTGGACAGCGCGGAGTCGGCCCGCAAGGCCGGGGTCGACGTCTTCCTGGGGGACGGCCGCTTCGTCTCGCCGGACGCGATCGAGGTCGGTGGCAAGCGTCTGGGCTTCCGCCGCGCGGTGATTGCGACCGGCGCCCGCGCCGCCCAGCCGCCCGTCCCGGGTCTCGCCGAGACGGGATTCCGCACCAACGAGACGATCTTCAACCTCACCGAGCTTCCCCAGAGGCTGGTGGTGATCGGCGGCGGACCGATCGGCTGCGAGATGGCGCAGGCCTTCGCCCGCTTCGGCAGCCACGTCACCCACCTGGTCCAGGAGGGGCACGTCCTCTCCCGCGAGGACGCCGACGCCGCCGAGATCGTCCAGCAGGCGATGCTCCGGGACGGCGTCCACTTCGAATTCGGCATGAAGGTGGTCGAGGCGCGCCGGCAAGGCGGCGAAAAGGTGGTGGTCTTCGAGCGCGGCGGCCAGCGCCAGGAGGTCCCGGCGGACGAGATCCTGGTCGCCGCCGGCCGGGCGCCCAACGTCGAGGGGCTGGGGCTGGAGGCGGCCGGGGTGCGCTACGGCAAGCGCGGCGTGGAGGTGGACGACAACCTGCGCACCAGCAACAAGCGCGTCTTCGCCTGCGGCGACGTGGCCTCCCGCTTCCAGTTCACCCACATCGCGGACGCCCAGGCGCGCATCGTGATCCAGAACGCCCTCTTCTTCGGGCGCTCCAAGTCCTCGGCGCTGACCATCCCCTGGTGCACCTACACCAGCCCGGAGATCGCCCACGTCGGGATGTATGAGAAGGACGCCCGCGAGAAAGGCCTGGAGGTCGAGACCCTGACGATCCACCTGGCGGACGTGGACCGCGCCATCCTGGACGGCGACGACGAGGGGTTCCTGCGCGTCCACGTCCAGAAGGGGTCGAAGGAGGGGAAGATCCTCGGCGCCACCCTGGTCGCCGGGCACGCCGGGGACATGCTCGGCGAGCTCTGCCTCGCCGTCACCCACGGCATCGGCCTCGACAAGATCGCCGGCGTCATCCACCCCTACCCCACCCAGGGGGAGGTGGTGAAGAAGGCGGCGGACACTTGGCGGCGGGGGAAGCTGACGCCGACGGTGAAGAGGATCTTCGACTGGTTCTTCCGGACCTTCAAGTAGGGATGGGGCTCAATCCATCATGGCCCTGACCTCCACGATCTACAACTTCGACGTCGAGCTGGCGGACGCCGACCGCGGCGTCTACGAGACCCTGCCGATCCGCGCCGCCCTCCATCCCTCGGAGACCGAGGAGTACCTCTGGACCCGCGTGCTCGCCTACTGCCTCCAGTACCAGGAGGGGATCGCCTTCTCCAAGGGCCTCTCCGACGGCGACGAGCCGGCCCTCTGGATCCGCGATCCCGCCGATCCCATGGGCCGCGTCAAGGCCTGGATCGAGGTCGGCACGCCCGACGCAGCGCGCCTCCACAAGGCGGCCAAGGCGGCGGACCGGGTCGCCGTCTATACCCACAAGGACCCGCACTCCCTGCTCCGCCGGCTGGAAGGCGAGCGCATCCACCGCGGCGAGGAGATCCCCGTCTACGCCGTGGACCGCCAGCTCCTGGCGGATCTGGTGGCGGTGCTCGACCGGCGGATGAAGGTGCAGCTCTCGGTGACCGGGGGGTCGCTGTACGTGGACGTGGCGGGGAGGAGTCTTTCCGGGGTGGTGACGGAGCACCGGATCGGGTAAGTCAAACCCGCTACAGGAGATTCGATGACCGACTTCAACACCGCGCTGGGTCTGCGCCCCGGCGATGAGCCCGGCACGCTGATTCTCGATCCCCGGCCCGAGCACCAGGTTGCTCCCGACGTGGTCCACTTCGCCGTCCTCACCACCCTGGCGGAGATCGCGGCGGCGGGGGCCGTGGGGGCGCCGGTGGTGCCCGCGACGGTGACCGTCCACCTCCTGAGCCGGGCCCGGCTGGCGCCCCTGGTCGGCCGGGGACGGCTGCTGCGCAAGGGCAAGCGCCTCGCGGTGGCGGAGGGGGAGGTCACCCAGGACGGCCAGCTCGTGGCCAAGGCGACGGTGCAGTTCGCGATCCTGGGTTGAGGCCGTCCTACTCGCTCCGCCGCTCCCGGACGTCGGGCGGGACCCCGGCCGTCGACGAGGCGTCGGCGGCGCTGGGGGGCTCGACGGCCCGGTCTTCCACCATGGCCGCCTCCGGCTCCGGACGGCTGCCGGGCTTCTCGGCCGGCAGGCGGCCGGCGCGGCAGGCCGGACACTCGGCCGGCGAGTACGACGGCAGGTCGAGCTGCAGCAGCGCCCGGAACGGCACGTCGAACGGGTCGCGCCCCGCCGTGCGGTCGATGATGGCGCCGATGGCGACCACCCGGGCTCCGCGGGCGGTGGCGAGCGAGGCGGTCTCCAGGGTCGAGCGGCCGGTGGTCACCACGTCCTCGATGATCACCACCCGCTCCCCCTGGCGCAGGGTGAACCCCCGGCGCAGCCCCATCTCGTCCCCCTTGCGCTCGGTGAAGCGGAAGGGAACGCCTAGCTCGGCGGCCACCTCGTGGCCGATGATGACGCCGCCCAGGGCGGGGGCGAGCACCGAGTCGGGATGGTACGAGCGCAGCAGCTCGGCGAGGCCGCTCCCCACCTGGCGGGCCCGCACCGGGTCCTCCAGCAGCAGGGCGCATTGGACGTAGGCCTCCGAGTGGAGGCCCGAGGAGAGCAGGAAATGGCCGCGCCTGAGGGCGCCGCTCTCCTCCAGCATCTGGATCAGGATCTGCTGGTCACGGCTCACGAATGGGCTCCTCCCGGTGAATGTCGTACTGGTCGAGCTTCTTGTAGAGATTGCTTCGCGGCGTATCGATTGCCTGGGCCGTCTGGGTGACGTTCCAGTTGTTCTCCTCCAGCTTGTGCAGCAGGAACATGCGCTCGGAGAGATCGCGGAACTCGCGCAGGGTGCCGACCGCGAGCAGCGACGTGGACAGCTCCGGACGGGCGCCGCCGGAGGCCGCGAGCACGTCGTCGCGGGTGACGCTCTCCCCCGGGGAGAGGATCAGCAGCCGCTCGACCAGGTTCTTGAGCTCGCGGACGTTCCCCTTCCAGGGCAGGGCCTTGAGGTGGGCCAGGGCGTCGGGGGTGAACTCCTTGGCCTTGTAGTTGTTCTGGTCGGCGTAGCGCCGCACGAAATGCTCGACGAGCAGCGGCAGGTCCTCGAGGTGCTCGCGCAGGGCGGGAGTGCGGATCGGGATCACGTTCAGGCGGTAGAAGAGGTCCTCGCGGAACCGGCCGGCCGCGATCTCGTCCTCCAGGTTGCGGTTCGTCGCCGCCACCACCCGCACATCCACCTGCACGGTCCGCTCGGCTCCCACCGGCTCCACCTCCCCGTTCTGCAAGACACGCAAGACTTTTGCCTGCGTACGGGCCGACATGTCGCCGATCTCGTCGAGGAAGATGGTGCCGCCGTCGGCGGCGACGAACTTGCCCATCGCCTTGCGCACGGCGCCGGTGAAGCTCCCCTTCTCGTGGCCGAACAGCTCGGACTCGATCAGCTCCTCGGGGATGGCGGCGCAGTTGACCTGCACGAGGGTGCGGTCGCGGCGGGCGGAGAGGCGGTGGATACCGCGCGCCACCAGCTCCTTGCCGGTGCCGCTCTCGCCGGTGATGAGGACGGTCGCCGGGGTGGGGGCGGCCTTCTCGATCATCTCGCGCAGCCGGCGCACCGCCAGCGCCGCGCCGATGATCTGCTCGGGCTCCGGCCGCAGGTTGCGGTTCTCGGCCTGCAGGCGCTGCGCCTCGACGGCGTTGCGCAGGCTCAGCAGCACGCGCTCGCGCTGCAGGGGCTTCTCGAAGAAGTCGAAGGCCCCGCGGCGGGTGGCCTCGACGGCGGTCGCCACGTCGGCGTGGCCGCTGATCATCAGCACGGGCATCTCGTAGCCGCGCTCGCGCAGGGCCTTGAGGAACTCCAGGCCGTCCATCTCGGGCATCTTGATGTCGAGCACGATGGCGTCGGGAGCGCGCTCGGCCACCTTGGAGAGGGCCAGGGCGCCGTTCGCCGCCTCCTCCACCCGGTAGCCCTCGTACTCGAGGATCATGTGGAGGCTGTCACGGATGGCGGCCTCGTCGTCCACCACCAGGATGGAAGCGCGGAAACTGTCGGAAGGTCTCGGCATAAGTGTCCGCAGTGTAACAAAAAGAAAGAGGCCGGCCCTCACGGGCCGGCCGTCAACCACCAGATTGTCTGTCTCTCGGTTCGATATCGGTCAACGGGTCGCTCGTTTCCCCGCTTGCTCTCCGAAGTTGGCCGTGGTCATTGGGCCGGTCCTTTGGCCGTTTGTTTGACCAGCTATTTGGCCGGCACCTGGACCACCGCGAAGAACGGCACCGGATCGCCGCCCCGCGGACCGAACTGCAGCGCGTACAGCCGCACGTAGCTCCCCGGTTTGGCGCTCTTGATGGCGTTCTCGAAATCCGCGACGCTCTTGACCGGATGGCCGTTGACCTCGTTGATGATGCTGCCCGGCCGCACGAGCTGCTCGTAGAGCGGGCTGGTGGGCGCGACGTTGGTCACCACGATGCCCTCGGCGCTCGCCGGGATGCCGTGGGAGCTGCGGAAGCTGCCCGAGAGGTCCTGGTACTGGATGCCCAGCCACTCGATGCCGCCGTTCCCCTCCGGCCTGCGGCTGGGGGTCTCCTGCCCGCCGGTGCCCAGCGGACGCTCGCGGAGCTTGACCTGCTTCTGGATCGTCTTGCCGTCGCGCCAGACGTCGAGCGTCACCGAGGCGTTCGGGCCCTTGGCCGAGACGTAGCTGATCAGATCGCGGGTCTGCTTGACCTTGCGCCCGTCGACCGAGAGGATGACGTCGCCGTGCTGGATGCCGGCGTCCCTGGCGGGGGCGTTGGCCTCCACCGACTGCACCAGGGCGCCGTCGGTGCCGGTGAGACCCCAGGCCTGGGCCTGCGTGTAGTCGAGGTTGCGGACGCCGAGGCCGAGGTAGCCACGGCTGACCCGGCCGCGGTCGCGCAGCTGCGGCAGGATCTCCTTCAGGGTGCTGACCGGCACCGCGAAGCCGATGTTCTCGGCGCCCCAGTTGATGGCGGTGGCGATCGCCACCACCTGGCCCTGCATGTTGACCAGCGGTCCGCCCGAGTTGCCGAAGTTGATCGCCGCGTCGGTCTGGATGAAGTTCTCGAACGAGGCGTCGCTGATGCCGATCGAGCGCCCCTTGGCCGAGACGACGCCCGTGGTGACGGTGCGGTCGAGGTTGAGCGGATTGCCGATCACCATCACCCAGTCGCCGACCCGGAGGCGGTCGCTGTCGCCCAGCTCCAGGTAGCGCAGGGGATGGCCGGCGTCAATCTTCAGCAGGGCGATGTCGGTCGCTTTGTCGAAGCCCTTGACCTGCGCCGTGTAGTCGCGGTCGTCGAGGTGGACCTTGACCGAGGTGGCTCCCTCGATCACGTGGTTGTTGGTGACGATGAGCCCATCGGGGCTGATGACGAAGCCGCTGCCGCCCGCGTCGGAGCGGTACTCCTCGGGCTGACCGCCGCCCTGGCCGCCGGGAAACTGGGCGCCGCCGCCCGGACCGTCCTCGTCGTCGCCCTGCGGCTGCTGGGGCTGCTGCTGTTGCGGCTGACGCTGGCGGTTGCGGGGACCGAAGAAGAACTCGAACGGATCGCCACCGCCGCCGCCATTGCCGCCGCGGCGGCCGGCCGGCGCCTTCTCGATCGTGGCCGCCTGAATCGATACCACGGCCGGCTCGACCGCTTCCGCGAGATCGGCGAAGCTGGGCAGCGTGGTCGTGCCGTGCTGCGCCGCCATGCGGGTCGCCGAAAGATTGGTCGCAGCCTGCTCGGCGGCCTGCCCGGGAACGGTCATCTGCAGACCTCCCGCGAGGACCATGCCGAAGACGACCGCTCCCAGCACCAGCAGGAACGTCGCCAGATTGCGTTTGTATTGCGTGCTCATCGGGGTTGATTCTCCTTTCGAAAATCACTTCTCGCAATCCCCCAGAAGCAAACCCCCTGCCAGGCAAATTCCCCAGGGAGAGGGCTGGACACGGCTCCAGGCATGCGCCAATCTGGCACGAATTGGATCCTCCCGGCGTCAGACGATCGAGCGGCGGTCGACGAATCGGTCCGCGGGAAGATTTTCGCCGCCACCGTGTTATAAAGCCTGACGCGGATCATCCGCTGCTCGCAGTTCTCTTGCAGTAAAAGGCTCCTCCCGACCGCTCCGGAGGGTTTCGGAGCCGGCAAGGCATTGCTCTGTCGCAACTTGACGGACGTGCCCATTCCTCTATAATGAGGTGGCCAGCTTGCCCTGACCGGCGACGGTCGGTAAGAAGTGGGTCTTCAGCCCACTTTTTTTGTTGGAGCGGAATCCGATCGAGCCATACCGAGGCCACACCCGAGGAGAGACGCAACGGAACGCATGGCAGTCACCCCCAGCCGTTTCGCGGAGATCGCGCCCGAGATCGAGCAGATCGCTCAAGGTGCGGGCTGCGAGCTGGTCCACGCCGAGCTCAAGGGGGGCGTCCTGCGGATCTTTGTCGACAAGCCGGAAGGCGTGATGCTGGCGGACTGCGAGCAGGTCTCGCGGCAGGTGTCGGCGCTGCTCGACGTGCTGGACTTCGGTGCCGGCCGGTACGTTCTGGAGGTCTCCTCCCCCGGGCTCGACCGCCAGCTCTACCGGGCTCGCGACTACGAGCGTTTCGCTGGCCGCCTGGCGCGGGTCACCTCCATGGACCCCGAGACCGGAAAAAAGAAGACGGAGGTGGCGCGCCTCAAGGGGCTGCGCCGCGCCGAGGGGGCATCCGAGGAAGATGCCGTGGTGCTGCTGGAAGACGACAGGACCGGCGCGACCCGCGAGTTGCCCCTGAACAACGTGAAGCTGGCCCGGCTGGAGATCGAGCTGTAGAGCCGGCATCAGGAAGACAAGATAGGAAAGAGAAACCCATGCCCCAGGCACCGACCGCTGAGCTGAACTTGAACGAGATCCTGCGCCAGGTCGCGCGGGAGAAGGACATCGACCTGGAGCGGTGGATCGCCGCCCTCGAGGACGCCATGGCGTCCGCGGCCAAGAAGCAGCACCGGATCAAGGAGCCGGTACGCGCCCAGCTGGACCGCGGAGACCGGCAAGTTCGACGCCTTCATCGTCAAGAAGGTGGTGGAGACGGTCGAGGATCCGCTGGCCGAGTGGACGGTCGACGAGGCGCGCGACCACAAGGCCGACGTCCAGGTGGGCGACGAGATCCACCTGCCGATCTCGACCGAGGGCCTGGGCCGCATCGCCGCCCAGAACGCCAAGCAGGTGCTCTACCAGCGGGTGCGCGAGGCCGAGCGCGAGAACATCTACAACGAGTACATCGACCGCGTGGGCGAGATCCTCAACGGCACCGTCAAGCGCTTCGAGCGCGGCGACGTGATCGTCGACCTCGGCCGCACCGAGGCGGTCGTCCCCCGCTCCGAGCAGGCGCGCCACGAGCGCTACAGCCAGGGCGAGCGCATCCGCGCCGTGATCGTCGAGGTGCACAAGCAGCCCAAGGGGCCGCAGATCGTGCTCTCGCGCACCGACCCGCGGCTGCTGGTCAAGCTGTTCGAGACCGAGGTGCCGGAGATCTACGACGGCACGGTGGTGATCAAGAACGCGGTGCGCGCGCCCGGCGAGCGGGCCAAGGTGGCGGTCTACAGCCGCGAGCGCGACGTCGATCCGGTCGGCGCCTGCGTCGGCATGAAGGGATCGCGCGTGCAGTCGATCATCCGCGAGCTGCGCGGCGAGAAGATCGACATCATCGAGTACAGCGACGACCTGGTGACCTTCGCCCAGAGCGCCCTGGCGCCGGCCAAGATCACCCGCGTGTCGGTGACCCATCAGGGCGAGGTGCCGCACCTCGACGTGATCGTCGAGGACGAGCAGCTCTCGCTCGCCATCGGCAAGCGCGGCCAGAACGTGCGCCTCGCCTCCGAGCTGATCGGCTCGCGCATCGACATCAAAAGCGAGAGCGACGTCAAGGACGAGGTGGCCGGCGCCCTCGCCCGGATGCTGCAGACCGCCATGTCCCAGATGCCGTCGGCGCGCACGCCGGATGTCGACGTCACCTCCGCCCCGGACCTCGCCGTCGAGGCGGTCGAGCAGCTCCAGGAGGCGGGCTTCGGCGATCTCGACAAGCTGGCCGACGCGGCGCCGGAGGCGCTGCTGGCGCTCGGCATCGAGGAGTTCGGCCAGGAGCAGGCCGAAAGCCTGATCGAGTGGGCCAAGGCGCAGCGGGAGCAGCGGGTGGCGGACCTGGACATCGGTCCCTTCCGCACTCCCGACGCGGCGCCCGCGGCGGCCTCGATGGGCGACGAGGACTTCATGGCGGTCCTCAGCCGCGCTTTCGCAGAGAGCGAGCAGCAGCGCGCGAGCGTTGCGCACACCCTAGGCGAGGAGGAGACGGTCGAGGACGCGGAGGTCCGCCCCGACGAGGGGGACTAGCAGCAGCAGGCAGGGCAGGTGGTTGACAGGAAAGCGCAGAGCGCGGGTCGGGGCGGCTCCCGGCAATTAAGGAGTTACGATACAATATGGGAAAGATTCGAGTCCAGGACCTGGCGAAGATGATGGCGATCTCCAATCAGGATCTCGTCTTCAAGCTGAAGTCCATCGGCGTGCGGGTTGAAGGGGATGACGCGCACATCGACACCGACATCATCCAGGCGATCCTCCAGGGCAAGAAGCTCCCCCATCCGCGGGAGGTGATCCTGCGCGACGAGCAGGCGCCGCAGGCGGTGGATCCCACGCGCCGCCGCGCCACGACCGCGCCGGCCGCTCCCACCGCGGCCCGCCGGCCGCCCGCCAACCCGCTGCGCCCGCAGCGTCCGCGGACGCTGATCCAGAAGGTGGAGCCGCGCATCCAGACGCTGCCGATGAGCGAGCGTCCGGCGCCGCCGCCGCCCGTGCAGATGATGGAGCCGGTGATGGCCGAGGCCGCGCCGGCGAGCGAGGCCCCGCGCGAGATGGCGGCGAGCGCCGCCGGCACCTCGGGTACGGCCGCCGGAATGACCACCGGCACCGCCACGATCGAGGCGCCGCCGGCCCACCGCGTGGAGGTGGCCGCGCAGGTCTCCCAGCCATCGCAGACCGCACGCACGCAGGTGCCGTCGATGGCTCCCCCGCCGCGGCGCGACGCGCCGCCGCAGTCGTCCCGGCCCTCGGGCCCGCCGCCCTCCTACCGGCCCGGCGCGCCGGGCTCGCGCCCCGCTCCGCCGGCAGGCTCGCGGCCGGCGCCGGGAGGCGGCTCGCGGCCCGGAGGCCCGGGCGGCCGCACCGGCCCGGCGCCAACGCGGCCCGGCCAGCAGCCGCCTCCCTCCCCGATGTCGACCGAAGAGCAGAAGCGGCGCGCCGCCGAGCGCATGCAGGAGCAGATCGAGCGCGACAAGCGCAAGAAGGGCACCAAGAAACCCGGCCCGCGCACCGGAGGCGAGGATCTGACCAGCTTCAAGGGCACCCTGGAGGAATTGGAGGAGGAGGATCTCGCCGCGATGAGCGGCCGGCGCCGGCGGCGCACCGAGCTGAAGAAGGACGAGGCGGTGGTCGGCAAGGTTCTCACGTTCAAGAAGGACAAGCCGGCGGGCGCGGTGATGATCGGCGAGGGGATGACGCTCCGCGAGTTCGCCGAGAAGCTCGGCATCCGCGTGCGCGACCTGATGAACTCGCTGTTCAAGCGCGGCATCATGGCCAACATCAACCAGGTGCTGGACCCCGAGCTGGCGCAGGAGCTGGCGCGCGAGCTGGGAGTCGAGACGATGGTCGTCTCCTTCGAGGAGGAGGTGCAGCTCCAGCAGGAGATGGCCGGCGGCGCCGAGCAGCAGGAGACCGGCGGTAAGCGGGTCTCGCGCGGTCCGGTGGTCACCATCATGGGCCACGTCGACCACGGCAAGACCTCGCTGCTCGACGCCATCCGGCAGTCGAAGCTGACCGAGGCGGAGTCCGGCGGCATCACCCAGCACATCGGCGCCTACCACGTCGAGGTCAACGGGCGGCAGATCGTGTTCGTCGACACCCCCGGCCACGAGGCGTTCACCATGATGCGTGCCCGCGGCGCCCGGATCACCGACATCGTGGTCCTGGTGGTGGCGGCGGACGACGGCGTCATGCCGCAGACGATCGAGGCGATCGACCACGCCCGCGCCGCCAAGGTGCCGATCGTGGTGGCGATCAACAAGGTCGACAAGCCGAACGCCAACCTCGAACGGGTCAAGAAGGAGCTCTCCGACCGCGGCCTGATGGCCGAGGACTGGGGTGGCGACACGGTGATGGTGCCGATCTCGGCCCTCAAGCGGCAGGGCATCCCCGAGCTGCTCGACATGATCCTGCTGACGGCGGACATCCTCGACCTCAAGGCCAACCCGGACATCCCGGCGCAGGGGGCCGTGATCGAGGCCCGCAAGGAGGTCGGCCGCGGCACCGTGGCGACCGTGCTGGTGCAGAACGGCACGCTCAAGGTGGGGGACGTCTTCGTCACCGGCTCCGCCTGGGGCAAGGTGCGCTCGATGAGCGACGACCTCGGCAACCGCGCGCAGCAGGCCGGCCCCTCGACTCCGGTCGAGGTCACCGGCTTCAACGACCTGCCGGACGCCGGCGACATGCTGCAGGTGGTGGAGGACGAATCGAAGGCGCGCGGCATCGCCGAGTTCCGCGCCCAGGAGCAGCGCCGGCGGGGGCTGGCGCCCAGCCAGGCCCGGATGTCGCTCGACCAGCTCTTCACCCACATCCAGGAGGGGGAGGTCAAGGAGCTTCCCGTCGTTCTCAAGGCGGACGTGCAGGGGTCGGTCGAGGTGCTGCGCGAGGCGCTCGGCAAGGCGAGCACGGAGAAGGTCAAGGTGCTGGTGCTCCACTCGGGGATCGGCGCCATCTCGACCAACGACGTGCTGCTCGCCTCGGCTTCGAAGGCGATCATCATCGGCTTCAACGTGCGCCCGGAGCGCAGCGCGGTCGAGCTCGCCGAGAAGGAGGAGGTGGAGATCCGTCTCCACACCGTGATCTACGAGCTGATCGACGAGCTGCGCAAGGCGATGACCGGCCTGCTCGAGCCCACCTTCCGCGAGGTCTCCGCCGGCCGGGCCGAGGTGCGCGACACCTTCAAGGTGCCGAAGATCGGGACGATCGCCGGTTGCCACGTGATCGAGGGAGTCATCCCGCGGACCGCAGCGGTTCGCCTGCTGCGCGACAACCGGGTCATCTACGAGGGCAAGATCGCCTCGCTGCGGCGCTTCAAGGACGACGCCTCCGAGGTGCGCACCGGCTTCGACTGCGGCATCGGCCTCGAGCGGTTCCAGGACTTCAAGCCGGGCGACGTCATCGAGGCCTACACCAGCGAAGAGGTGGCGCCGGTCCTGTAAACAATCCGCGGGGTAGGTAGGGTGCGCTCAAGCGCACCTTGTCGCCCAGGTGCGCTTGAGCGCACCTACTGGAGGGGCCGAGCGCCTTAGCCGATGATCATCGGAATTTCCGTTTTCGAGCTGCATCTGCACTCGAGCCGCAGCCTCAAGGACAAGCGGCGGGTCGTCAAGTCGCTGATCGAGCGGGTGCACCAGCGCTACCGGGTCTCCATCGCCGAAACCGATTTCCACGATCTGCACCAGCGGGCGGAGATCGCGATGGCGGTGGTGGTGTCCGGCGGCGAGAGCGAGATGGAGAAATTGATGGACGAGGTCCGCAACGTCGTGGAGAGCGACCCGGAGGTGTATCTCACCCGCTGGGACCCGCAGCTCCTGGAGGGCGAGGGTTGAGCCGCCGCACCAGTCGCGTCAGCGACCTGCTGCGGGCCGAGCTCTCGGACCTGCTGCTGCGGGAGGTGCACGATCCGCGGGTGAAGCTGGCTTCGGTGACGGAGGTCCAGGTGACGTCGGACCTCCACCGGGCCGAGGTGAGGATCTCGGTCCTGGGTGACGACAAGCAAAGGCAGGAGGCCATCGAGGGTCTCCGCCACGCCCGGGGGTTCCTGCGCACGGAGCTGGCTCGCCGCCTCCGCCTGCGGGTGACCCCCGAGCTGGTGTTCGAGCTCGACCGGGGCGCCGAGCACAGTCAACGGATCACAGAAATTCTGGAGAATCTCCATGGGCGGGATGAAAGCTCCTGAGGACCTGCTGCGGAGAATCCGCCAGGGTAATCGTTTCCTGCTGACCAGCCACGTCAATCCGGACGGCGACGCGATCGGCTCCGAGCTGGGGCTCGCGCGCCTGCTGCGCGGCCTCGGCAAGGGAGCCGTGGTGTGGAACCACGACCCTACGCCGACGGTCTACCGGCCGCTGCCCGGCAGCGAGCGCATCCATGTCGGCGAGGAGCCGCCGGCCGGCTTCCCCGACGTGTTCGACGCTATCATCGTGCTGGAGTGCCCGAGCCCCGACCGCACCGGGCTCGAGGCCCACCTGGGCGCCAAGCCGATCATCAACATCGACCACCACCTGGGCAACCAGTGCTACGGCGCGGTCAACTGGGTGGACTCGGCGGCGCCCGCCGTGGGCGAGATGGTCTTCCGGCTGGCCCAGGGGCTCAAGGTGTCGCTGGAGCCGGAGGTGGCGAGCTGCCTCTATCTCACCCTGGTGACCGACACCGGCGGCTTCCGCTTCTCGAACGCCACCGTCGCCGCCTTCGAGGCCGCGGCCTCCCTGGTGCGCGAGGGGGCCCACCCCGAGCAGGTCGCCCAGTGGCTCTACGAGAGCCAGCCGCTGGCGGTGGTGAAGCTGCTGGGCGAGATGCTGCGGACGCTCGAGATCCACGAGGGCGGCCGCGTCGCCAGCGGGCTCCTCACCCTGGAGATGTTCCAGCAGGCCGGGGCCGATCCGGGCGACTCGGAGGGGCTGATCGACCACCTACGCTCGATCGCCGGGGTGGACGCGGTGGCGCTGATCCGCCAGCGCGACGACGGCACCCACAAGGTCTCGCTGCGCAGCCGCGGCGAGATCGACGTCGAGAAGATCGCCCGCCATCACGGCGGCGGCGGGCACCGCAACGCCGCCGGCTTCTCGATGACCGGCGAGGGCGAGGAGATCCGCCGCGAGGTGGCGGCGGAGCTGGGGGCGGCGCTCGGCTCATGACGGAGATGAAGGACGGGCTGCTGTTGCTGGACAAGGATCCGGGCTTCACCTCGCACGACGCCGTGCAGCGGGTGCGCCGGGTGCTGAAGCAGAAGAAGATCGGCCATTGCGGCACGCTGGACCCGGACGCCACGGGGCTGCTCCTGCTGACCCTGGGGACGGCGACCCGGCTCACCCGGTTCCTGATCCGCGCCCCCAAGGTCTACGAGGGGCTGATCCGCTTCGGCACCGCGACCGACACCTACGACGCTTCCGGACGGGTGACCGCCGAGGCGCCGCCGGGGGCCGTGGCGGCGCTGGCGCTGGAGGGCGTGGCCGAGGCGATGCGCGCCTTCGAGGGGGAGATCCAGCAGCAGCCGCCTCCCTACTCCGCCAAAAAGGTGCAGGGGGTCAAGTACTACGAGCTGGCCCGCCGCGGGGAAGAGGTGCCGACCGAGACCAAGGAGGTCACGGTCTACGAGTTCGCTCCGGTGGGCGGCATCGGGGAGGACGGCGGCCTGCGTTTCCGGCTCGCCTGCTCCTCGGGGACCTACGCCCGCGGCCTGGCGCACGACCTCGGGGCCGCCCTGGGCGTCGGGGCCCACTTGGCCGAGTTGCGCCGCACCCGGATCGGCGGCTTCCGGACGGAGGACGCCGTCCGGCTCCCCCGTCTCGAGGAGCTGGTCCAGGGGGATGAGCCGGCGGGGGCGGCGTGGGTGCCGTTCGACCAGATCCCGCTCCCCTTCGGCGAGGTCACCGCCGATTCGCAGCAGGAGACCCGCATCGCCCACGGCCAGACCGTGCTGGTGCGCGAGCTGGCGGGGGAAGAGGGGGACTGGGTCAAGCTGATCAACCGCCGGCGGGAGTTCATCGCCGTCGGCACCGTCGTCGAGAGGATCGGTACCGCCGGGGTCGGCATCGTCCAGCCCCGCGTCGTTTTTCGCTGAAGCTGAACGCCCGCACCAGGCCCGCCGCGGGACCGCGGTAGGGGCATGTGCTACAATGTCGCGCGGAGAAAATGTAAGGAGGAGTTTGCTTTGGCGCAAACCAGGGAAATCAAAGAGAGAGTCATCAACGACTACCGGACGCATGAGAGCGATACCGGGTCGCCCGAGGTGCAGGTCGCTCTGCTGACCAGCCGGATCAACGAGCTGACCGAGCACTTCAAGACCCACACGAAGGATCACCACAGCCGCCGCGGCCTGCTCAAGCTGGTGGGCCAGCGCCGCCGCCTGCTCGATTATCTGAAGGGGAAGGATGTGGAGCGCTACCGCTCGACCATCGAGCGCCTCGGGATCCGCAAGTAGCCCCCCCACCGACCGACTCGGCAGGAAAGTCCCGGGATCCCTCGAGCATCGGATCCCGGGGCCCTTTCGATCCTCCGGACCCTTTCGGCTCCTCGGCCCCTCCGAGATTCCGAGGACGCGGCGACGCCCAGGCGCATGGGCCGTCCGGACTGTAGGCAGACGAACAAAGCGACAGACAACAGAGAGAGAAAAAATCCATGAAGCAAAGCAAAGAGATCACCATCGGCGCGGGAACCCTGATCATCGAGACGGGTCACCTGGCCAAGCAGGCCAACGGGTCCTGCACCGTCCGGCTCGGCGACACCGTCGTGCTCGCCACCGCCTGTATGGAGAACAAGGGCCCCGCGGACCGGGACTTCCTGCCGCTCACGGTCGACTACCGTGAATACACCTACGCCGCCGGACGCATCCCGGGCGGCTTCTTCAAGCGCGAAGGCCGTCCCGCGGAGAAGGAGATCATCACCTCCCGCCTGATCGACCGCCCGCTGCGCCCCCTGTTCCCCGAGGGCTACAAGGCCGACACCCAGATCATCGGCCTCTGCCTGTCGGCCGACGGCGAGAACGATCCCGACATCCTGGCCATCAACGGCGCCTCGATCGCGCTGGTGCTCTCCGACATCCCGTTCTACCACCCGGTGGGCGCGGTGCGGGTGGGCCTGATCGACGGCGAGGTGGTGATGAACCCCTCCAACAGCCTGCGCGACGTGTCGGACCTCGACCTGGTCGTGGTCGGCACCGAGGAGGCGGTGGCGATGGTGGAGGCCGGCGCCAACCAGGTCTCCGAGGAGCTGATCCTCGAGTGCATCTGGCGCGGCCACCAGGAGATCAAGAAGATCATCAAGGCGCAGCACGAGCTCTTCCGCGAGGGCAACCGCGAGAAGCCGATGTGGAGCGCCCCCCAGCTCTATCCCGAGTCGCTCTACGAAGCGGTCAAGGGGGAGATCTACGCGCCGCTCAAGGCCGCTCTGTTCACCAAGGGCAAGTTCGAGCGCAAGGCGGCGGTCAATGGCGTCGTCAAGCCCTACGTCGAGCAGATCCCCGAGGACCAGGCGGAGAAGAAGCTCCACGCCAAGCGGATCATCGGCCGCCTCGAGGAGGAGATCCTGCGCGAGGTGGTGCTCAACGAGCGCACCCGCTTCGACGGCCGTCGCCTGGACGAGATCCGGCCGATCGAGGTCGAGGTGGGGCTGCTGCCCCGCACCCACGGCTCGGCGCTGTTCACCCGCGGCGAGACGCAGGGCCTGGTGACGGCGACGCTCGGCACCAGCCGCGACGCCCAGGTGATCGAGGAGTACGAGGGGGAGAGCATCCAGAAGTTCCTGCTGCACTACAACTTCCCCCCCTTCTCGGTCGGCGAGGTCAAGTTCCTGCGCAGCCCCGGCCGGCGTGAGATCGGCCACGGCGTGCTCGCCCGGCGGGCGCTGCTGCCGGTGCTGCCGCACGAGGACGAGTTCCCGTACACGGTGCGCGTCGTCTCCGATATCCTGGAGTCGAACGGCTCCTCCTCGATGGCGACCGTCTGCGGCGGCTCGCTCGCTCTCTTCGACGCCGGCGTGCCGCTCCTCGCCCCGGTGGCGGGGGTCGCCATGGGCCTGATCAAGGAGGGCGACAACTTCGCGGTGCTCTCCGACATCGCCGGCCAGGAGGACCACTACGGCGACATGGACTTCAAGGTCGCCGGCACCCGGCAGGGCGTGACCGCGCTCCAGATGGACATCAAGATCACCGGCGTCACGCGCGAGATCATGAAGGTGGCTCTCGAGCAGGCGAAGACCGGCCGGATGCACATCCTGGGGATCATGGAGGGGGCGATGCCGCAGGCGCGCACCGACATCTCCAAGTTCGCGCCGCGTCTCTACACGCTGCAGATCGCCAAGGAGAAGATCCGCGACGTCATCGGACCCGGCGGCAAAACGATCCGCTCGATCATCGAGGAGACCGGCTGCAACATCGAGATCGAGGACGACGGCCGGGTAATCATCGCCTCGCCCGACGAGCCGGCGGCCCGGCGCGCCATCCAGATGGTGGAGCGCCTGACCCAGGTCCCCGAGATGAACAAGGTCTACACCGGCACCGTGCGGCGCATCGAGGCCTACGGCGCCTTCGTGGAGATCATGCCGGGCACGGACGGGCTGCTGCACATCAGCGAGCTCGCCCCGTACCGTGTCCGCGAGGTCACCGACCTCCTCAAGGAGGGGGACGAGGTCGAGGTCAAGGTCGTCAACATCGACGAGCAGGGCAAGATCCGTCTCTCCCGCAAGGCCGTGATCATGGAAGCGCCCGACTACGACCCCTCGCAGTACGAGGGGATGGAGATGGCGATGGCCGGCGGCGGTAGTGAGCGCAGCGAAGGTGACCGCGGTGGAGACCGCGGCGGCCGGGGCGGCGACCGTGGAGGCCGCGGTGGAGACCGCGGCGGCTTCCGGGGCGGCCGGGGCGGCGGCGGCGGCGGCCGGGGTGGCGACCGGGGCGGACACGGGGGCGGCGGCAACCGTTAAGCCTTCTTTCCACGTCTCCGTCATGACGAGGCGGCCTGCGGGCCGCCTTTTCTTTTTTCCCTCGGCTACACTCCCTCCATGGCGAGCTCCGTGAACCGCGACGCCCTCGTCTCCCATCTCGACGAGTACCTCGACTCCCGCGGGCGGGACTACGGTCCGAACGGCCTCCAGGTGGAGGGGCGGGAGGAGATCCGCAAGGTGGTCACCGGCGTCTCCGCCTGCCGGGAGCTGTTCGTCCGCGCCCGGGAGGCCGGGGCGGACGCCGTGCTGGTCCATCATGGGCTCTTCTGGGAAGGGATGCCCCGCACCCTGACCGGCTTCCAGTACCGGCGGGTGGCCGAGCTGATCCGGGGGGAGATGAGCCTGATCGCCTATCACCTGCCGCTCGACCGCCACGCCGAGGTGGGGAACAACGCCCTGGCGGGACGGCGGTTCGGGCTGGCCGGCCTGGAGCCGTTCGGGCTTCACGAGGGGCTGCCGATCGGGTTCAAGGGGCGTTTCCCCTCCCCCATCCCGGCGGCGGAGCTGGTGGAGCGCTGCCGGCAAGTCTACGGCCAGGAGCCGCTCGCCTTCCTCTCCGGACCGGATCCCGTCCGCTCGCTGGGCATCATCAGCGGCGGCGCCCAGCGGGAGCTCTACGACGCGATCACGGACGGGCTGGACGCCTACATCACCGGCGAGGTCAGCGAGTGGGTGATGAACGTAGCCCGGGAGGCCGGGATCCACTACCTCGCCGCCGGCCACTACGCGACCGAGCGGCTGGGGATCCGCGCCCTCGGCGAGCACCTGGCGGAACGGTTCGGGATCGAGGCCGAGTTCATCGACGTGCCGAACCCGGTCTGACCTCCCCTGAGCTACCCCGCCTTCGGGAACAGTCGGAAGAAGTTTTCCCCCGTCCGCCGGCAGACCTGCTCATAGGTCTCTCCCGTCTCGCGGGCCAGGCGCTCGGCGATCTCGACCACGAAGGCGGGGCGGTTCGGCTTGCCGCGGTGGGGAACCGGGGCGAGGTAGGGAGTGTCCGTCTCGACCAGACAGCGGTCGGGCGGCAGGATCGGGATCACCTCGCGGACGTTGTCCGCCTTGGGGAAGGTGATCATGCCGGTGAACCCCAGATAGAACCCGTGAGCGATCAGCTCGCGGGCCATGGCGAGCCCGCCGGCGAAGGAGTGGAAATCCGCCTGGAGGTTCTGGAAAGCCTCCTCGCGGACGACCGCCAGCATCTCCTCGTTGCTGTCGCGGTTGTGGACCACCACCGGGAGGCCCAGCTCGATCGCCAGGGCCCACTGCTGGCGCAGGGCCCGGAGTTGCGCCTCGCGCGGCGAGTGGTCATAGAAGAAGTCGAGCCCGCACTCCCCCACCGCCACGGCCTTGGGATCGGCGAGGAAGGATCGGAGACGATCCACGTCTCCGTCCCGCCAAGACGAGGCGTCGTGGGGGTGGGTCCCCAGCGCGCACCAGACGTCCCCGTGGCGGTGGCAGAGGGCGAGGACCTCCTCGGCCTCGTCCAGCTTGATGGCGGGAACGAGGAACCCCCGCACCCCGCGCTCCCGCGCCGCGTCGAGGGCGCGCTCGCGCTCCTCCGGCGGCAGGCTCTGGAGATGGCAGTGGGAGTCGATCGGGCCGGAAAGGGAGCGATCGCTCACTTGACGCGGGTGCCGTTGGGGACCTGGGCGTCCGGATGGAGCAATACCGGCTTGCCGTCGAGCGACGCGGCGAGCACCATGCCGTTCGACTCGACCCCCATGAGCTTGGCGGGCTGGAGGTTCGCCACCACCACAACCTGCTTGCCGACCAGATCCTCCGGCTTGTAGGCGAGCGCGATGCCGGCGACGATCGTGCGCGGCGAGCCCTCGCCGAGGTCGGCCGTCAGCTTCAGCAGCTTGTTCGACTTCGGCACCGGCTCGGCGGCGAGGATCGTCGCCACCTTCAGCTCGGCCTGGAAGAATTGATCGACGGAAATCTTGCTCGCTTCCGGAGCGGCGGTCTCCATGGTCTTCTTGGTCTCCTGGTCATTCTTCTGGGCCCTGGCCTCACCGAGGTAGGCCTCTTTATCGATTCTCGGGAAGAGGGGGGCCGGAGCGGGAATCTCGATGTCCGTCGGGAGCCCTCCCCAGCGCAGCGCGTCGAAGCTGGTGGGCAGCTCCGTCACTCCGATCGCGGCGAGCACCTGCGGCGCCACCCGCGGCATGAACGGCAGCAGCCCGGTGGCCACGATCCGCACCGCCTCGAGGCCGATCCACAGGATGCGGGCGAGCGCCGGGGTGGGCCCCTCGGTCTTGATCATCTTCCAGGGCTCGCGGCTGACGATGTACTGGTTGGTCTCCGCGAGCAGCCGCCAGAGGCTCTCGAGCGCCCGGCTGAAGGCGAGGTCCTCCATGGCGGCGTGGTAGTCCGCGACCACCTTCCTGGCGACCGGCTCCAGATCGTTCAGGCTGCAGGCGTTCGGAGGGGTCCTGCCGTCAAAGGCGTTGCGGGAGAGGGTCACCAGCCGGCTCACGGTATTGCCGAGGTCGTTCGCGAGGTCGCTGTTGTAGCGGTTGACGAACGCCTCGTCCGAGAAGCTCGCGTCCTGGCCGAAGACCATCTCGCGCAGCAGGAAGTAACGGACGCTATCGCTGCCGAAGCGGTCGATCAGCTCGTCCGGGCGCACGATGTTGCCGGCCGACTTCGAGATCTTCCGGCCGTCGCGCTGCCACCAGCCGTGGACCCAGACCACGCTCGGCAGCGGCAGGCCGGCCGACATCAGGAAGGCCGGCCAGTAGACGGTGTGGAAGCGGAGGATGTCCTTGCCCACGAGCTGGAGCCGGACGTCCCCCTCTGCCCAGAACTTCCGGTACAGCCGGTCGTCCTCGCCGCCGAAGCCCAGAGCGCTGATGTAGTTGGTCAGCGCGTCGAGCCAGACGTAGACCGCCTGGCCCGGCCGGCCGGGGAAGGGAATGCCCCACTCCAGGTTGGCGCGCGGAGACCGAGAGGTCGCGCAGGCCCCCCTCGACGAAGGAACGGACCTCGTTCAGCCGGCTCTCCGGCCGCACGAACTCGGGGTGCTGAGCGTAGAGGTCGAGGAGGGGCTGCTGGTACTTCGACAGCCGGAAGAAGACGTTCTCCTCGGACTTCCACTCGACGGGCGTGCCGTGGACCGGGCAGGTCTTCTCCGGCCCCAGCTCCTTCTCGGTGTAGAAGGTCTCACAGGGCGGGCAGTACCACCCCTCGTGGCGCGCCGTGTAGAAGTCCCCCGCCGCCTCGATGCGGCGGATGATCTCCCGCACCCCCTCTTTGTGCCGCTCCTCGGTGGTCCGGATGAAGTCGTCGTAGGAGAACTCCAGCCGGTCGCGCAGCTCGCGGTACTTGGCGACCACCCGGTCGGCCAGCGCGATCGGCTCGATCCCCTCGGCGCGGGCGGCGCGCTCGATGTTCTGGCCGTGCTCGTCGGTGCCGGTGAGGAAGTAGACGTCGTGCCCCGCCATCCGCAGGTAGCGCGCCAGGGTGTCGCCGACGGTGGTGGTGAAGATGTGCCCGATGTGGGGCAGCGCGTTCACGTAGTAGATCGGGGTGGTGAGATAGAACGTGCTCATGGGGACGGGGATTGTATCGTGTCTGGCGGATCAGGCCAGCTCTTCCGGCGCGAACCGGTAGCGCGTGCCGCAGAAGGCGCAGTCGGCCTCGATGGCGCCGTCGTCCGCGCGCAGGTAGTCGCGGTCTTCCGCCGGCAGCAGGGTGAGGTGGTTGAGCAGGCGCTCCCGGCTGCAGCGGCAGCGGTAGCGCAGGGGGCGGACCTCCTTGACCTCGCGGTCGAGCCCGGCGAGCACCTGCCCGACGACGTGCTCGGCGCCCCCCTCCTCGATCAGGTGGCTGATGCCGCGGATGCCGGCGATGTTGCTCTCGAGAAGCGCGATCGTCTCCTCCGGCGCGCCGGGCATCACCTCGACCACCATGCCGCCCGCCGCGGCGACGCCGCTCGGCTTGCCCAGCACTCCGAGCAGCACGGCCGACCTGGTCTGCTCGCTCTGCGAGAGGTAGTGGGCCACGTCCTCGCCGATCTCGCCGCTCACCAGCTCGACCTGGCTGTGATAGCTGTTGCCCTGCTCGTACTCGCGGAGCACGCGGAGATACCCCTTCCCCACCGCCCGGCCCACCCCCAGCTTGCCGCCAGGCCAGTCCGGAACCTGCACCCGGGCGTCCCCCACCAGGCCCCGGAGGTTGCCTTCGTCGTCAGCCTCGGCGAGCACCCGGAGGATCGGCCCGTCGCCGCGGACCTCCAGCATCAGGCGGCTCGGGGTCTTGGTGGAAAGGCGCTGCAGGAGGGCCGCGCCGGCCAGGCAGCGGCCGAGCGCCGCCGCCGGCACCGGCCAGAGGTCGAAGCGGTCGCGCGCCTCCTCCATCACGCGGGTGATGTCGGCGACCGCCCAGCGGAGGGCGCCATTGCCGGCGAGCCCGAGCTCGAGCGTCCCCTGCGCGCCGTTCGCTTCGATCGATGTTTCGTTCGGTTCCATGTCCTATCCTCGTGCCATACAAAACCGAGGGCGGAAACGGAGCTCCGCCCTCGTCGTCTTCCGTGGAACGTCGCTAGGCTTCGAGAGCGCCCGCCGCCGTCAGGGCGGCGCGGTAGACGTCGCGCCAGGGGGCTCCGCTGGCGAGCGCCAGCCGGCGGCAGTCTTCGAACTCGGGCGCGATCGCGAGCGGCCGGCCGTCGAGGCGGGCGCGCTTGATCCTCACCGTACCGAACGCGGTGGAAACCTCCAGAATTTCCCGTTCCGCTTCGAAGCGCGAGGAGGCGTGGTAGCGGCAGCCGAGGGAGCCGGACTCGGCGAGGAGGACCCCGGCCAGCTCTTCCAGCTTCGGGCGGCGGCAGAGCAGGGTGACCAGGGTGCCGGGCCGGTTCTTCTTCATCTGGACGGGGGTGAAGTAGACGTCGAGGGCGCCCGCGTCGAGCAGGCGTTCCATCAGGAACCCGAAGCCCTCGCCCGGCAGGTTGTCGACCTCGGCCTCGACCACCATGACCTCTCCTGCGTCGCGGGCCGCGCCGCCCCTCCCCCGCAGCAGGCGCAGGGCGTTGGGGTGGGTGGGCAGGTCTTTCTTCCCCAGGCCGTAGCCCACGCCGTCGAGCACCATGGCGGGCAGCTCCACGAACTCGTCCACCAGCTCGGCCAGGATCACCGCGCCGGTCGGCGTAGTCAGCTCGCCGCCCGGACCGCCGAAGACGGGGACACCGCGCAGCAGCTCGGCGGTGGCGGGCGCCGGGATCGGCACCTCGCCGTGGGCCATCTTCACCCGGCCGCTCCCCAGGTTGACGGGACCGCAGGTGAGCCGCGACGGCGCCAGGTGCTCGACCGCGGCGGCGGCCCCCACCAGGTCGACGATCGAGTCGATCGCCCCCACCTCGTGGAAGTGGACCCGCTCGATCGGCATGCCGTGCGCTTTGGCCTCCGCCTCCCCCAGCCGCTGGAAGAGCCGCAGCGCCCGCTCCTGGACCGCTCCGGAGAGAGCGCTGCGCTGGATCAGCTCGCGGATCTCGGCCAGACCCCGCGTAGGGCCGTGGTGGTGGCCGTGATCGTGAGCGTGGTCGTGGCCATGATCGTGAGCGTGCTCGTGATCATGGTGATGATGATCGTGATCGTGGTGATGGTGATCATGAGGATGTCCGTGATCGTGCCCGTGCTCCTCCGGGTCCGGGCCCTCGATCGGCCGGCCGCCCTCGAGGACGCGGAAGCGGGTGCCGGTGAAGCCGCCGCGGGACGCCTTGCGCGCCTCGACCGCGATCCCCGGCAGCCCCAGCCGGGCCACGACGTCGGAGAGCACCTCGACCGGCATCCCGAGGTCGAGGCAGGCGCCGAGGAACATGTCGCCCGCGATGCCGCTGCTGCAATCCAGGTGATAGCTCGCCATGGCGGGAGAGGCTACCACGCGCTCTTTTCCTTCAGCGAAACCCAGCGCCCGCGGTTGCCCAGGACGACGTGGTCGGCGAGGCGGAGGCCCACGATCTCCGCCGCCTCGGCCATGCGGCGGGTGAAGAGGAGATCCTCGGCGCTGGGCGAGGGGTCGCCGCTGGGGTGGGTGTGGAACAGGTAGATTGACGCCGCGCCGCGCTGCAGGCACTCGCGGAGAATCTCCCGCGGCTCGACCGAGATGCGGCTGAGCGTGCCGCGGAACATCTCGCGCTCCCCCAGCAGGCGGTTGCGGGCGTCGAGGAATAGCGCCCCCATCACCTCCTGGTCGCAGGTGTGGTAGCGCAGGGCGAGGTAGCGCGCCACGTCCACCGGCCGGGAGAGCGGCTCGCGGTCGAGGAGCTGCTCGCGGGCGAGCCGGCGGCCGAGCTCCACGGCGGCGAGGAGCGCCGCGGCCTTGGCGGCCCCGAGGCCGTTGCGCCGCAGCGAGTGAGGGGTGGCGGTGAGGAGCCCGGCCAGGCCGCCGTTCTCGCGCAGCACGTCCATCCCCATCTGGAGGGCGGAGACGCCGACCCGCCCGGTGCGCAGGAGCACGGCGAGCAGCTCGGAGTCGGCGAGCGAGCCGCCGCCGTGCTGGAGCAGGCGCTCCCGCGGCCTCTCCCCCTGCGGCAGCTCGCGGATCAGATAGTCGGTGGTCAATTCGGGCTCCTTTCGATCGCCTTGATCACCTCGATCGCGGCGACCAGGGCCGGCAGCGCCTCCCCCGCCGGCGCGGCGAGGCGCAGGTCCATGAGTCGAGAGAAGGGCGTGGGCTCCGGATTCACCTCGATCAGGCAGGCGCCGGCCTGATGCGCCAGCTCGATCAAACCGGCGGCGGGGTAGACGGTGGACGACGTGCCCACGGAAATGAACAGGTCGCAGAAGGTCGCCTCCTCGTAGGCCTGGACGAGCACCGCCTCGGGGAGCGCCTCGCCGAACCAGACCACGGCCGGACGGAACCTCCCGCCGCAGGAGCAGAGGGGAGGCCGCCCGGCGGACTCGGCGACGGCCTCGGCCATCTCCCGGCTCCGGCCGCAGCGCTCGCAGGCGGCGCGCGTGATCGTGCCGTGGAGCTCCAGGAGGCTCCGGCTCCCCGCCCGCTGGTGGAGCCCGTCGACGTTCTGCGTCACCACCGTGACGGAAGGGAAGAGGGTCTCCAGCCTGGCGATCGCGAGATGGCCCGGGTTGGGAGCGGCCGCCGCGGCCTGGCCGTAGCGCCAGGCGTACCAGCGCCAGACCTTCTCCGGGTCGGCCTGGAAGGCCTCGGGCGTGGCCAGCTCCTCAGGGCGCATCCGCTCCCACAGGCCACCGGCGCCGCGGAAGGTGTCGAGACCGCTCTCGCGCGACACCCCGGCTCCCGAGAAGACCACGGCGTGCCGGGCCGACCGTATCCGCTCCCGAATCGGCAGGGAAAGCTCCAGGGGATCCATCCTTCTCCTTTCTCGCGTTGTTCCTCGCGTTGACACTCCGGAACGCTCCTGCTACAAACGCCGCCCATGCCCTATCTGCCCAGCAACTTCGGCCTCCTGGAGCCCGAGGCGAGCGACTACGGGACCAGCCGCGTCGCCGTCCTCCCCGTCCCCTTCGAGCGCACGACCTCGTACGGCAAGGGGACGCTGGGCGGGCCGGCGGCGATCCTCCGCGCCTCCCAGGCCATGGAGCTCTACGACGAGGAGCTGGACGCCGAGCCCTACGTCCAGGGGATCGCGACCCTCCCCGCCTTCCTCCCCGAGGCGTTCGGCATGGAGGAGGGGTTCGCCGAGCTCCAGGCCGAGGCGAAGACCCACCTGGAGAAGGGCAAGTTCCTGGTCACCCTGGGCGGCGAGCACAGCCTAACCCAAGCGCCGGTCAAAGCGGCCCACGAAGCTTTCGGCGGCATCGGAGTGGTGCAGTTCGACGCCCACTCCGACCTGCGGGAGGAGTTCGAGGGCACCCCCTACAGCCACGCCAGCGTGATGAAACGGATCGTTGACGCCGGGATCCCGACGCTGGCGGTCGGCATCCGCTCCCTCTCGGCGCCCGAGGCGGGGCTCATCCGGGAGAGGAGGCTGCCGGTGATCTGGGGGCACCAGCTCGACCGCGCCGAGGGGTTGTTCCCAAAGATGCTGGCGGCGATGCCGGAGAAGATCTACCTCACCTTCGACATCGACTACTTCGATCCCTCGCTGGTCCCCGCCACGGGAACGCCCGAGCCGGGCGGCGGCCACTGGTACCCCACCCTCCGCCTTCTCCGCCACCTGTTCCAGACCCGGACCGTGGTGGCCATGGACCTGATCGAGCTGGCCCCGGTCGGCGGTCACCCCGCGAGCGACTTCCTGGCGGCGAAGCTGATCTACAAGTGCCTGGGGTATCTGTGGGAGAAGGAAGGAAGACCTCGCCGGTCCTGGTCCTGATCCATCCGTCCCGAGATCTCCTGTGGTAAAGTTGCGGGAAACGGGAATAGGAGCCTATGGATCAGGATCTCATCGCCTACCTGGATCAGCGTTTCTCCTCGCTGGATGAGCGTTTCTCCTCGATTGATCGACGGTTCGAGGAGACCGCGCAGCAGATCCAAGCCCTCCGCGAGGAGACGGCACAGCAGTTCGAGAAGGTCGACCAGCGCTTCGACAAGGTGGACCAGCGCTTCGAGAGGCTGGAGACCGACGTACGGAAGAACTGGATTTCGATCGAGGACGTCCGGGGGCAGGTCCGTCTCGTCGCGGAGGGTGTGGACAACAACCACGAGCAACTGGACCTGCACCGTGAGGAAGTCTCCCGGAGATTCGACGAGCTCGAATCCCTGACCCGCCGTTCCTACGAAGATATCGACGACCGCGTGCGCAGGCTGGAAGCCACCGGCTGAGCCCACCCGATCGACTCCACCAGCAGCTAGCCGACGAGCACGCTCCCCCCATTCACGTTGAGGATCTCCCCGGTGACGTGCCGGGCGAGGGGAGAGGCGAGGAAGAGGACCGGACCCGCGATGTCCTCGGGAGTCGCCACGCGCTGGAGCGGGATGCCGGCGACCGCCGCCGCCCGCCGTTCGCCGGCGAGGGCCTCGGCGGTCATGTCGGTGTCCACCCAGCCCGGCGCCACCGCGTTGACGCGGATTCCGGGCGCCAGCTCGCACGCCCAGGACTTGGTGGCGGAGATCAGCGCCCCCTTGCTCGCCGCGTAGGCGCTGTAGAACGGCTCGCCGCGCTGGCCCGCCGTCGAGCTGATGTTGATGATGAAGGCGCCCTCCGAGTCCTGGAGAAGCGGGATCGCGCAGCGGGCGGCGAGGAAGGGGCCGATGACGTTGACAGCGAGCGTCGCCTGCAACCGCTCGGGCTGGAACTGGGCCAGCGGATCGTGCACCCAGACGCCGGCGTTGTTGATCAGGCCGTCGAGCCCGCCCCAGCGGGACTCGACGGAGTCGAAGAGCTTGCAGACCTGATCGTTGTCCGTCACGTCGCAGCGCAGCGCCGCGTGGGGGGCGTCCGAGATCCCGCGCAGCTCCCGCAGCAGGGCGAGGGCCCTCTCGTCGCTCGCCAGGTACTGGATCATCACCGCGGCGCCGGCGCGGGCGAACAAGCGGCAGCAGGCGGCGCCGATGCCGCGGCTGCCGCCGGTCACGACCACCCGCCGCCCGGTCAGGTTGATCACGCCGCCGCCTCCACCACCATGGCGATCCCCTGCCCGCCGCCGATGCAGGCCGAGGCGACGCCCCGGCCGCCGCCCCGCCGGTTGAGCTCCTTGAGCAGGGTGAGGAGCAGGCGCGTGCCGCTCGCTCCCAGGGGATGGCCGAGGGCGATCGCCCCGCCGTTGACGTTGAGCCTGTCGACGTCGAGGTCGAGGTCCTTGACCACCGCGAGGATCTGCCCGGCGAACGCCTCGTTGATCTCGAAGAGGTCCACGTCCCCCAGCTTCATCCCGGCCTTGCCGAGCGCCGCCCGGATCGCCGGCGCCGGGCCGATGCCCATGCGCGAGGGCTCGACGCCCACCACCGACCAGGAGACGAGGCGGCCGAGCGTCTTCCAGCCGCGCTCCTTCGCCCGCTCCGCGGTGGTCAGGATCATCATCGCCGCGCCGTCCACGATGCCGGAGGCGTTGCCGGCGGTGACGAAGCCGTCCTTGTCGAAGGCGGTGGGCAGCCCGGCCAGATCCTCCATGGTGGTCTCCGGGCGCATGTGGTCATCCCGGTCGATCACCTTCGCCCGCTTGCCCTTCCCCACCTCGACGGGGGTGACCTCCTCGCTCATCCTGCCGCTCTCCCAGGCCTCGCCCGCCCGCTGCTGGGAGCGGATGGCGAACTGGTCCTGCTCCTCGCGGCTGATGGCGTAGTCCTTGGCCAGGTTGTTGCTCGTCTGCGCCATGTAGAAGCCGCAGTAGCTGTCCATCAGGGCGATCATCAGGAGGTCCTGGAGCTGCCCCTGGCCCAGCTTGAAGCCGCGCCGGGCGCCCCAGATGACGTGCGGCGCCTGCGACATGTTCTCCATGCCGCCGACCAGGCAGGTGGTGGCGTCGCCGGTGAGGATCGCCTGCGCCCCCGAGAGGACCGACTGGATGCCGGAGCCGCAGAGGCGGTTGACGGTGAGCGCCGGCACACCCACGGGCACGCCGGCCTTGAGCGCCACGTGGCGGGCGCCGTAGATGGCGTCCGGCGAGGTCTGCAGGGCGTTGCCGACGATGGCCTGATCGATCTCCTTGGGATCGATCCCCGTCTTCTCGAACAGGGCGCGCGCCGCGTGCGCCGCCAGATCGATCGCCGAGACGTCGGCGAACGAGCCGTTGTAATCGGCCATCGGGGTGCGCACCCCGTCGACCAGCACCAGGTCACGAATCTCCATCGGATCTCCCTCTTTCTCGAGCCGGCAGGCCGGCGGTCGCCACCCTGTGGAAGCGCCGGCGCCAGCGATTCATGTCGATGAATGGATCGACGCGGGAGCCGAGCAGCACGAAAACCCGGTTCCCTTCCGGATCGATCCAGAAACTGTTTCCAGCAAAACCGGTGAAGCCGAAGGCGGTGGGCGGGAGCGCCTTTCCCGCGCTGCCGCGGAGGGTTCTGCGCCACCAGCCCAGGGCGAACGGACCGCCGCCCGACAGGGCGCCGGCCACTCCCTCCGGTGTCAACAAGCGTCCCGGCGCGAGCCATTCCATGCCCAGCCGCCAGAGGTCGCGCCCGCCGCCGAACAGGCCGGCGTGACCGCGGACCTCGCCGATCTCCAACAGGAAGCGGCCGTTGCCGTCCTGCGGCCGGCCGATCGGCGGAGGACCGAGATCCGGCACGGCGAACCCCTGCTTCGCCGCCAGCCTCACCTCCTGGCCGGTACCCATGCGGGACCCGGCGAGGTCCGGCCGCTCCCCCGGTGTCGCCTCGACCTGGGAAATCCCCAGCGGGGCGAGGACGCGGGAGCGGAGCAGCTCCATCAGCGGTGTCCCGGTGGCGATCTCCGCCGTCCGTCCCCAGAGGATGAACCCGAGATCGCTGTAGGTGCCCGCCCGGGCGCCGACCAGGTCGCCGTCGTCCCCGCCGCGCACGATCAGCTCCACGGCCTCCTCCATCGACCGGCATCGATGGTAGAGCGGGGTCCACGCCGCCAGCCCCGAGCGGTGCCGGAGGAGATCGGAGAGCGGACGCCGGGCCAGCCGCTCATGAGCCTTGGGCCAGACGTCGCCGATCCGGAGGCTGAGCGGCAAAGTCCCTCCGGCGTCGAGCACCAGGGCCAGGGTCGCCATGAACGGCTTGGTCAGCGAGGCGTAGTCGAACCGGGTGGAGATGTCCGCGGGAACGCCCTCGCGGGCCTGTCCCGCGGCCTCCTCGACCTCGATCCCCTCGCCCGTGCCCACCAGGGCCACGGCGGCGGAGACCACGCCGCGGCCCACCAGGCCATCCAAGAATCTCTGCATCAGACGTAGTTGGCCGGATCGCCGGTCTGGAAGACCACCACCCGCTCGCCCGGCGAGAAGGCCCCGGCGGCTTCCAGGTCCTCGACGGCGGCCAGCGCGGCGGCCCCCTCGGGGCCGATCCGCAGCCCTTCGTGGGCGGCGATCCAGGCCGCGATGCCGTTGAGCCGGGCCTCGTCCACCGCGATGGCGCTGCCGTCGGTCTCGCGCAGGGCGCGCAGGACCAGGAAGTCGCCGATCGCCCGCGGCACCCGCAACCCCCAGACCTTCGTCTCCGGGTTCTCCCAGGGCGCCGCCGCCTCCTCGCCCGCCTCCCAGGCGCGCACGATCGGCGCGCATCCCGCCGCCTGGACGGCGACGAAACGGGGCCGCTTGGAGCCGATCAGCCCCAGCCGCTCCAGCTCGGCGAACGCCTTGTGCATCCCCACGATCCCGGTGCCGCCGCCGAGCGGATAGAGGATCCAGTCGGGCAGCTCCCAGCCGAACTGCTCGGCGAGCTCCAGGCCCATCGTCTTCTTCCCCTCCACCCGGTAGGGCTCGCGCAGGGTCGACAGGGTCCAGTAGCGCTCCTTCCCCTCCTCCAGGAGCTTCGCCACCTCCACCAGCGTCCCCGGCCCGGAGAGCACCTCGGCGCCGTACTCCCGGCAGCGCTCGAAGATGGTGCGCGGCGTGTCGGCGGGAAGGGCTACCCGGGCCGGCAGCCCCGCCGCCGCCGCGTAGGCGGTCAGCGCCAGGGCGGCGTTGCCGGCGCTGGCGAGCTGCACGCCGGGGGCGCCCAGCTCGCGGGCGCGGTTGACGGCGAGCGACAGGCCCCGCGCCTTGAACGAGCCGGTGGGGTTGCCCGACTCGTCCTTGAGCCAGAGCTCCACCCCCTCCGGAGCGAAGCGGCGCAGGCGCACCAGCGGCGTCGCCCCCTCCCCCAGGTCCACCCGGTTCGCGAAGTCCGCAACCGGCAGCAGCTCGCGGTAGCGCCAGAGGCTCCAGGGGCGGCCGGGCAGGGCGCGCCGCAGCGCCTCCCCCTTCGCCGCGTCGAGGTCGTACTCGACCAGCCAGGGGGCGCCCGCCGGCGACAGGAAGGCCGGCTCGTCGAGCGGCGCGGTCTCACCCGTCCGCGAGCAGACCAGCCGGCGGGCCCAGCGGTCGTTATCGCCCAAGATCGTATCGGCTGGCATCGTGCGTTACTCCGTCCGCCGGCGCACCACCAGCCGCACCGGCACGCCGGCGAGGTCGAGCGCCTCGCGCAGGCGGTTCTCCAGGTAGCGCCGGTAGTGGCTGTTGCGGGGCAGCGCGCGGTTGGCGAACAGCATGAAGGTGGGCGGGGCGGACGACACCTGGGTGACGTAGTAGAGCTTCCAGGGAGCGCCGCCGATCGCCGGCGGGGAGACCTTGCGGATGAACCCCTCGAACAGGCGGTTGAGCTGCCCGGTGCTCAGCTTGAGGTGGTAGGCGGCGAGCGCCTTTTCGATCGGCCCCCAGAGCTTCTCGATGCCGCGGCCGGTCAGCGCCGAGAGGTTCACCCGCCCGGGGGTCGCCAGCAGCTCGTCCAGCCGCTCGAAGGAGAGCTCGAGCTTCTCCCGCGCCTCCTCGTCCAGCAGGTCCCACTTGTTGATCGCCACCACCGCCGCCCGCCCCAGCTCCCAGATGCTGCCGGCGATCGCCAGGTCGCTGCTGGTCACCCCCGCCATGGCGTCGATCACCAGCACCGCCACCTGGGAGCGCTCGATCTGCCGGCGGGCCATCATCACCGCCAGCTCCTCGGGCGCCCCCGAGACCTGGCTGCGGCGGCGGATGCCGGCGGTGTCGATCAGCAGGTAGGCCTTGTCGCCGCGCTGGATCAGGGTGTCCACCGGGTCGCGGGTGGTGCCCGCCATGGGCGAGACCAGCGAGCGGTTCAGGCCGGAGATCTTGTTGAGCAGCGACGACTTGCCGACGTTCGGACGGCCGACGATGGCGATCGGCGGCGCGTCGGAGACCTGGACGTCCGGGATCTCGGGGAGGGCCAGCGACAGCGCGTCGCGCAGCTCCTCGATGCCGCCGCCATGCTCGGCCGAGATGAGGATCTGGCGGTCGATCCCCAGCCGGTAGAACTCGGGGAAGCGGCCCTGCGCCGCGTGGGTGTCCCCCTTGTTGACCACCAGCACGGTGGGCTTGCCGTACGGCCGGAAGTGCGACCAGACCTCCTCGTCGGCGGAGACCAGCCCCTGCTTGCCGTCGACCAGGAAGATCAGCAGGTCGCTCTCCTCCACCGCCATGAAGACCTGCTGGTTGAGGCCGAGCGGATCGTCCCCGGGCACCAGCCCCCCGGTGTCGACGATCTGCACCGGGCGGTCCTCGGCCAGATGGATCGTCCCCGTGATGCGGTCGCGGGTGATGCCGGGCAGGTCGTGCACGATCGCCTGGCGTTTTCCCAGCAACCGGTTGAACAGGGTCGACTTGCCGACGTTGGGCCGGCCGACGATGGCGACGTTGGGGGTCAGCGACATAAAGCGATTCTATCCTCGCGGCTTCCTGGGAGATTTTCGCATTGTCTTTCCAGAGGACTTTCCAGAGGACTTTCCAGGCGCCGCCGCGGACTTTCGCCCCTGCCCCTTCTCCCGGAGACCGTTCCTGGGGGGAGAGGGCTGCGCGCCCGGCTCCGGCATGTCCTTGAGGGCGAAGTCCAGCCCGCGGACCCGCGGCGAGGCGCCCACCAGGATGACCTCGGCGGGATCGGACAGCCGGAAGGTCCGGCCGGTCCGCTCGCCGATCAGCCGGTGCGCCTCGGGCTCGTAGCGGTAGTAGTCGTCCGCCATCGTGCGCACCGGCACCAGGCCGTCCACATAGTAGCCGTCGAGCTGGACGAAGAGGCCGAACGGCTGCACCCCGGTGATCCGGCCGCGGAAACTCTCGCCGGCGCGGCCGGCCAGGAACCGCACCTTCTTCCATTGCAGCAGGTCGCGCTCGGACTGCTCCGCCCGCCGCTCGGTGCGGCTGGTGTGCTCGGCCATCACCGGCAGGCGCTCGACGATCCGCGTCCGCGCCGACTGCTCCTCGGCCCGGCCGTGCAGGAACGCCTTGAGCTGGCGGTGGACCACGAGGTCCGGATAGCGCCGGATGGGCGAGGTGAAGTGGCAGTAGTAGGCGGAGGCGAGCGCGTAGTGCCCCTTGCACTCGGGGTCGTAGAGCGCCCGCTGCATGGTGCGCAGCACGACCGAATTGACGAAGGATTCCTCCGGCCGTCCCTGGACCTGCCGCATCACCGCCTGGAGCGCGCCGGGCGGGATCTCGTTCAGGTCCCCCTCGATCTTCAGGCCGAAGGTGGCGAGCAGCTCCTGGAGCTCCTCCAGGCGCTCGGGGTCCGGAGCCCGGTGGACGCGGAAGAGGCCGGGCACGCTCCGGCGCACCAGCTCGTAGGCCACCGCCTCGTTGGCGGCGATCATGAACTCCTCGATCAGCCGGTGGGCGACGTTGCGCGACTCGGGGGTGATCCCCACCATCACGCCGTCGGTGTCGAGCACCACGTCCCCCTCGGGAAGGTCGAAGTCGATCGAGCCGCGCGCCGAGCGGGCGGCGTTCAGAATCCGCATCAGCTCGCCCATCTCCCGCAGCGCCGGCAACACCGGGCCGTACTCCGCGGCGTCCCCCTCCCGGGGCTCCTCGAGCACCCGCCGCACCTCGTTGTAGGTCAGGCGGCGGGCGCTGCGGATCACCGTCTCGGCGAAGCGGCGGGAGCGGATGGCCCCCCGGCGGTCGATGTCGAGGAAGACGGAGAGAGTCAGCCGCGGCACGCCGGGGCGCAGCGAGCAGAGGCCGTTGGAGAGCCCCTCGGGGAGCATGGGGACGGCCCGTTCGGGATAGTAGACGCTGGTCCCCCGGTGGTAGGCCTCGAGGTCGATCACCCCCGTCTCCTCGACGTACTGCGCCACGTCGGCGATGTGCACCCCGAGGCGGAAGTCGCCCCCCGGCAGCCGCTCGATCGACACCGCGTCGTCGAAGTCGCGGGCGCTCTCGCCGTCGATGGTGAAGACCACCCGGCCCCGCAGGTCCTCGCGGCCGGCCCAGTCCTCCGGCCGGGGATCGGCGGGAAAGGCCGCGGCGGCCTCCAGCACCCCCGGGGGGAAATCCTCCGGGATCCCGTGATGGCGCAGCACCACCAGCACGTCCACCCCCGGCGTCTCGACGTCCCCCAGCACCTCCACGAGGCGCCCCTCATGGGCGCGGCCCACCCGCTCCACCGCCACCACCACGTAGACGCCGTCGGCGATCCCCTCCGCCCCCTCGACCGGCAGCTCGATCGACAGCTTGGGATCGAAGGGATTGAGCCAGCGCAGCCCGCGCTCGTCGGTCTCCAGCCAGCCGACCAGGGTGTCGAAGCTCCGCCGCAGCACCTTGACCACGATCCCCTCCGGCGGCCCGTCGTTCCACGGGCGGTCCTTCCCCAGCCGGCGCACCACGACGGTGTCCCCCTCGACCGCCCGCTTCAGGTTGCGCTTGCGGACGTAGAAGGTCGGCTCCCGCCGCGGACCCGGCCGGATCAGGGCGTCCCCCGCGTCCAGCAGCTCGATGATGCCGGTCGCCCAGCCGGTCTGGCCGGGGGCGTACCAGCGCCCCTCCATCTCGACCGCCTGCCCGTCGCGCTCGAGGCGCGCCAGGGCCGCGGCCAGCTCCTCGGGGCTCCCGTCCACCTTGCCGCGGAGCTCCCCCTCCTCCATTCCTCCCTTGCCCGCTTCGTCGAGCCGGACGAGGACCTCCCGCTGCAGAATCCCTTCGCCTCCCGGATGTGACATTGACATGGTCGCTACTCTCTCCCTAGAATCACCGCGCTGCGAAAGTGGCGGAACTGGTAGACGCGCAAGTCTCAGAAGCTTGTGGTCGCAAGGCCGTGGGGGTTCGAGTCCCCCCTTTCGCACCAACCCTCTTTCTCGAATCCTTCTCTTCACCAAATCGAGCGCAGCTTACACGACCGGCCCCCGCGAGGGTGTCCGCTCCCATCTTCCCCGCTGCTCAGGAAACGCCCGCCGTTCAGGCCGCTGTTCAGGAAAATGCCGGCTCAGACGGCCCGGCGCGAGGCGGCCGTCCGCAGCGGGACCACCGATCCGAGCCCGGCGGCAGCGCGCAGGGTGGTCCAGGGGACGTCCCGCAGCAGCGCCCGGAAACGCTCCTGGAATCCCTCCCGGCCGGTCTCGTGGATGAACTTCGCCAGCCCCTTCAACGGTCCCGGCGTGGGCCGGCCGGAGACCTCCCAGGGGTGGGTCACCGCGACCGGCAGCCCGCCCTCCTCGGCATGATCCTGCACCGCCCGGACCAGCCGGTCGGGGTTGACCAGGCGCCCCGTCCAGCTCCCCGCCGGCAGGCGCAGCGCGCCGCCGAAGGTGAGCGGCGGGAACTCCAGCAGGCCCATCGCCCGCTCCTCCCCCACCGCCTCCCAGCGCAGGCGCGAGGCGAAGCGCGGATTGCCCGGGCGGCCGGCGAACAGGCAGGGGTTGAGCGAGCTGTCATAGAGGAAGCCCGCCTCGGCCACGATCGGCAGCCGCGCGTTGCCGAGCGTGCGCAGCGACCACTCGGGCGCCCGGAACCCCAGCACCGGCTCCCCCGTGACGTCCTCCAGGATCTCCTTGGAGCGCTCGACGTCGCTCTGGAAGGAGCGCAGCGAGCGCTCGCAGGCCCGCAGGTGCAGATAGCCGTGACTGGCCACCTCGTGACCGGCCGCCGCGATCTCGCGGATCCGCCGCGGCAGGCGCTCCGCCACCTCCCCCAGCACGAAGAAGGTCGCCGAGCACCGCGCCTCGGCCAGCATCTCCAGCAGCTCGGGCAGCAGCCAGTCCAGCTCCTCGGGCAGCAGGGGCCGGTCCTCCGGATGCACGTAATCCGGCACCAGGCAGGTGTGGTACCACTCCTCGACGTCCACCGTCAGGGCGCAACCGAACGGCCCCTGCAAACGCACCACCCGCGGAGCTTCAGCCACCATCCTCTCCTCCCCTGTCGAAATGGCACGCGAAACGGAGCGTCTATCCCAGCCCGGGATGCTCTCCGGGAAACTTAGCACTGGAAGTGTTGCCTGCATGGAACGTGCCGCTGGCGACGAATGGCGAGCAGGAAGAACGGTCGAGTCCGTTCCCGACGACGGCCCTCATCCTAGATCCGTCGGCCCGGGCGTGTCAAGTCTTTTATGCGCACTACTTCCTGGATTCCCGCCAGGAAGTTCCCGCGCCGCCTCAGCTTCAAGGTACACTGCAGCCCTTTGATGCCCTCTTCCTGGATTTGTCTCGATGCGCAACGGGCCGGGAAGGAAGATACCGCCTCGAACGCGCGGATGAGGCTTCCCCGAGAAGGATGGGGCGCTCGGGAAGCCGGATGGCGGCTCAACCCAAAACCCGGCGGCCCGGGTCAACCGGATGACGGTCGGGGAAGAAAGATACCGGCTCCGGAAGAAAGATGGCGCTCCAGGAAGAAAGACGGCGCTCCGGATTCAAAGACGGCCGTCCGGGAAGCCAGGATGCCGGTCGGGGAAGAAAGATGGTGACCCGGGACGCCAAAAAAACGGCCGTCCCCGAAAGATGGGCGCTCGGGAAGCCAGAAAAGTGGCCGTCCAAGAAAGACGGACGCTCGGGAGCTAAAAAAACGGGTGGGATGGCAGGATGGCCGTCCGGATGGCAGAAAAACGGGCGGGACGAGGAAGACGGCGGCGGGGAACCGGCAAAAGCGGTTTGGGCGCTTCCGGCGGTGGGATGGCTGAAGGGAGAGACGCCGGACGACTCCGTTCTCTCAGTTGGCCGGAGGATGGGGGGCTCCGAAGGAGTCCAGGCCTGTAGCCTGGGGCGCCAGCCAGAGTTGCCCTGCGTCTGGGCTCAGGCCGCGTCGTCGCCCGAGGAGCCTTTCCGCTCGATCCCGGCCTCACCGGCCGTGGACCCCGGAGTGGCCGGCCGGGCGCTCTCCGAACCACCCTCTCCCGAGCGCGTCTTGTCGTCATCGGCAACCAGGTCAGTGACCTGTGAATTGACTTCGGTAGGCTCAGCCATAGTCGGTCTCCTTGCAGATCGGCAGGCCATAGTATACAGAGCCGTTGACGAAGGTAGAGTCTGCCGTCCAGGATTTAAGCCCTGGACCCGAGCGGGTATAATCCAGCTCTCGCCTTCTTTGAAAACTGACCGACGAAGCACCGGCAAACCTCGTGCCTGCCAGGAATCATGCCATAGGCAAAACGCCATTTTGGCCGGCAGGTAACACGGTCGCCCTAACTTCAACGGATTGAGCGGCTTGCAAGAAGAAGTGAGCCTCCGGAGCATGGAATCTCCGCGGTTCTGGGGATCGATTTGGGGAGGTAACACGAAACGGCCTCGTAAGCCCTTGAGGATGCTCAAGTTGGAGAGGCCGGGGTCCGAATTGCCCTGATCTGTATTGAGGGATTGAGACTTCTCCGGGCACATGCAATTTGTGTTGACGACTGAGTACGTCCGAATTGCCCTGATCTGTATTGAGGGATTGAGACAAATCGTCGTACATCTGACTGTCGCAGGTCAGCTCGCAGCCAGCGTCCGAATTGCCCTGATCTGTATTGAGGGATTGAGACTGCGTCGGAACGCAAGAGTAGATGAGGAACTGTGTGGTGCGTCCGAATTGCCCTGATCTGTATTGAGGGATTGAGACCGAGAAGCATCTTGAGATCCAGCCGCCTGCTGCTCAGTAGTCCGAATTTCCCTGATCTGTATTAAGGAGGCCTCATGAAAAAGAAAACGAAGCGTCTGAATCTGAGCCGGGAGACCCTCGCCGGCCTGCGCAACGACCAGCTCGACGAGGCCGTGGGCGGATTGAGTCAGAAGCCAATCATCTGCTGTGGGATCTCGGGAAGCTGCCCGCCCCCGCCGTCGGCCGGCGATACGACCTGTTGATCCGTGATTGACGGGAAATATCGACTGGAAAGGAGCGCACGATGAAGAAGAAGAGCGCCAAGCCCCTCACCCTCAGCCGCGAGACCCTCCGTCATTTGGAGAAGAAGCAACTCGAACCGGCCGCGGGAGCCTCGGGCCGCCCCGTCTGCTGCACCATCACGGCGAGCTGCCCTCCCTACAGCGGCAATGACGCGACCTGCCTCTGCTAAGCGGCTGCGCGGGGTGCTGGCCTCTCGGTGCCCCCTACGCCTGTCTCGAACTAAGTGCCGGGCACACCGCCGCCTCGCAATGGACAGGCACTTCCCGGTCTGGGAGAATGGGCGGCGTGCGCAAAACCACCTTCACCGAGCTGAGACACCACGCTAAGACTCTTTTCGACGCCGTTGAGGACGGGGAGACCGTCCGCGCGTACCGCAACGGTCGGGCACTCGCGGATATCGTTCCGGTCAAGGCGGCGATGCCGGCCTGGAAGAAGCCACCCCAGACCCGGCTCTCTCTGGGCCATCTGAGCCTCGGCGACGAGGTCTTGGCCGACCGCGGCGAGAACCGATGAGGGTCTTTTTCGACGTCTTTGCGCTGACTAACTACTAAGTGCCTGGCACCTCCGGGCGGACCGAGTGGGTGTAATCCAGATCTCTTCTTCTTTGAAAACTGACCGACGAAGCACCGGCAAACCTCGTGCTTGCCAAGAATCATGCCAGAGGCATGACGTCATTTTGGCCGGCAGGTAACACGGTTCCCCTAACCTCAACGGAATGAGCGGCTTGTAAGAAGAAGTAAGCCTCCGGAGCATGGAAGCTCCGCGGTTCTGGGGATCGATTTTAGGAGGTAACACGAAACGGCCTCGTAAGGCCTTGAGGATGCTCAAGTTGGAGAGGCCGGGGTCCGAATTGCCCTGATCTGTATTGAGGGATTGAGACGTGTTTAACCATCCAGCGGGAATATACTCGAATAGTTGAGTAGAGGTCCGAATTGCCCTGATCTGTATTGAGGGATTGAGACGGCGCGGATGAGTTTTTGATCCAGGGTTTGGGTTTCGGGTCCGAATTGCCCTGATCTGTATTGAGGGATTGAGACTCAGAAGCGCGAACGCGAGGGCAGCCAGCCTTCCTCTCGTCCGAATTGCCCTGATCTGTATTGAGGGATTGAGACTGCCCATAGGCCGGCCAGACGGTGTGGATGTCCTTCCGCCGACGTCCGAATTGCCCTGATCTGTATTGAGGGATTAAGGCCTGAAAGAATCAGAGCCGACTTGCCGTGGGTGTCAGGCGAGCTTTTCGTTCCGGTCACCGATCCCGTTCACTTCATCGAGGAGATCTCCCCGAATGGGAACACTTATCACGAATCAGAGTGAACCGAGGAATCGCGGATTCGTGCCCTCGCCGAAGCCCTCGGCTGGGCGAATGCGGTCCGATTCTTGCGCCAGTATGACCCCGGCTCGGGCAATTACACCGAGGAACGTCGAACCCTGTTGCCGGACTGGGATGCCGCTACCCTTCTCCAGAAGGCCAAAGAGCTGCAGAAGACTGGCAAATCGGGCGTCTAATCGTCACCCTCTGGTTGACGGAATACCGGCAGCCTCGACACCTACCCCGACGTGATCGTGGTGTGTGGAAAACCGCTCAGGGTATAACTCGCTGGCAAACGCGGAGAACCTGTCCCGGCCCTGTCCGGAATTCTGTCGGCCGCTCCTGCCCATCCTCCGCGGCGCAGAAGACCAGCCGGTCCTCCTCCAGGGAGTAGATGGCTGGAAAGGTTTTCCCCGCGTCTTCGCCGAAGGTATCGATCCAGTCCACGGTCTTGGGCTCTCGCGTCGGATCGATCTTGAAGGTTCCCTTGATCGCGACGGTCCCGTCCGCCAGCGTCACCACGTAGGCGTCGCCAGCGAAGACCGTTATGGGTTCCAGACCGAATTCGTCGACCGTGTCCGCCACGCCGTCCTTCTCGCAGGAGATCTGTTTCCAGGTGCCCTGGAATTTCTTCAGCTCCTCAGCGAGGGTGGGTTTGGGTGGCGTCGGATCGTCTCCCCATGGTTCTGCTGGTAGGCCGGTCCAATCTTGTTCTCTCGATTTCAAAGTGTGGCAGTTACTACAGAGACACGCAAACGAATTGCGATGTCCACGGCCCTGCACATGGTCGAGGTTCAGTACACGGACATCTGCATGTCCACAATGCTCGCAGCGGTAACGCTGAACGCGGGCTTGCCGAAGTGCGCTGGCTCCATAGGTTGCTCGAAGGCTTCCGTTCGTCCTTGTGTAAAGCCAGCGAACAACTACAGTCTCTGCCGAATCCAGAAGAGACTCTGCCAACCTTAGGCGTGTACGAGGTAAGTTGACGGGCCCATCGCTTTGGTACAAGTAGCGTAGAACCGTTCTGAGCGATCCGCGTGCGCCTTCAGGAGCACTTTCCAAGCGAGCAGAAATGTAGGCCGGATTATCGAAGCGTTGCATCGGTATCAGCTGGATCGTTATCAAAGGACACTCCCAAAAACTAATTCCGTTAGGATTTCGCGGCATAGTAGAGGCTGAGAGCCTCACTCTCTTCAGGCGGGAGTCTCACCAGCGGGGACCTCCCAGGGGTGAGGCTTGCGGAGGGATTCGGCGAGTTGGGCGGTGGTCAGGCGGCGCGAGGGGGCGCCGGGGGGAGCGAGACGCCAGTCGTCGCCTTCGGCTTTCAGGGAGGGCGCGCCCACGTCACCCCTTATGAGGACAAGGGCGCAGCCGCGGAAGTGCTCGCGCAGGAGATCCTTGAGGACCGGCGCGCCCCGCAGAGGCTTGACGGCGACCGTCCGCCCCTCCCCCACCGCCACCGCACGAAGGACGCCGAGGACGGCGGCGCTCTCCAGGGGATCGGGGAGGGGCGAGACGGACCCACCGAGATCGAGCCAGCCGATCCGCAGACCCAGGGAGCGTGCGGCCTCTACCAGCGACGCGAAACGGTCGGGAGCGTCGGCGACGCGGAGAAGGTGGGGGGGTTTCATCCGGGTTCTCCCTGGAGTTTCCGTCCTCCGTCGGCGCTGGCGCACGTTCCGTGAAGGTTGGCGCGGTCTCTCCCAGCGTTCCCACAGTCTGCGGGAACGTTCACGCACTCTGCGCCAACGTTCCCGCGGTCTGCGCGAACGCTTACGCGGTCTGCGCCAACGTTCACGCACTCTGCGCGACCGTTCCCGCGGTCTGCGCCAGCGTTCCCACGGTCTGCGCCGACTAAGTGCCTGGCACCTACCAGCGGAGGTTCCTGGGTGGCGGGATCGAGGACGGGGATTCGATCAGGGCGAGGTCGCGCAGGAGGGCGGTCATTTCCTCCTGGCGGGCGCGGAGATGGTCGAGGAGGGTCTGGGCGGTCCGATTCACGGAGGGGATGGTAACGCGTTCGGCACCAGCCCTGTCCTTGCTGTGATAGAATCAGTGGCACCACTAAGGGAAGCTGCATCTTGCTGGCTCGCCCATCTCGAAAAGGAGAGGATCTACATGTCCGACATCCTGCGCTTGGCGATCCGCACCCGTCTCCTGGGCCTTGCTGCCGCCTTACTTCTCATCGTTTTGGCCCTGGCGCCGGGGGGCGTCCGGGCGGACGTCCTCTCCCCCCTCTGTCAGGGCTACTGTTATGGCTTCTGCCAGGGCTACGGTACCACCACCTATTACAGCGACGCCTCCCACTCCACCGTGGTTGGGGTGTTTACCCAAGACTGTTGCAGCCAATGCTCCTGCCCTCCCTGCACTGGGTCGGGTTATATGAGCAGCGACTACACCCTTCCGCACGTCCGCTGTACTCGGGAGGTCTGCCGGAGTCCCCAGTGATCCCGCCGGCGTTTCACACCGCGGCCGCGCAGCTACGGAAGAGCGCCCAATAGGACCCAACTAAGTGCCTGGCACCTCCCCCGGCACCTCCCCCGGGCAGCACCTCCCCCCACCTGCACGCTGGTATGCTATGGCAATGGGTAATCCTCTCCAGGAACGGGACCCCTTCGAGAAGATCCGTGCTCTCCCAGAAGAGAAGGTCGCGGAGGTTGCAGACTTCGTTGACTTCCTGCAACACGGGGAGGACGACCGCCGTCTCGTTCAGACCGCCTCTCGCCTTTCTGAGGACGCTCTCCGAAAAGTCTGGGACAACGCCGACGACGCCGACTATGACCTCCTATAGCTTCGGTGTCCTGTCGCCCACCTCCGGCAATTGACGGCTCCGGAGGCCAACCGTATTCTGGAGTCGCTTCGTCCGAGACCCCCGTTCCGGGGTCCGGCAACGGAGGCACGCTCATGGATGTCCAGCCCAAGCCCTACCTGACCCCTGAAGACTACCTGGCGGTCGAGCGTCAGGCCGAAACGAGGAGTGAATACCTCGACGGCGAGATGTTCGTGAGGGCGGGAGGGAGCCTCCGGCACAATGTGATCGTCGGCAATCTTGTCGGCGAGCTACGCCTGCAGCTCAAGAGGAGGCCCGGCCAGGTCCATCCGAGCGGCCTCCGAGTCCATGTTCCCGCCACCGGCCTCTATACCTACCCCGACGTGATCGTGGTGTGTGGAGAACCGAAGCTGGAGGACCAGTACTTCGACACCCTGCTCAATCTCAGGCTGATCGTCGAGGTCCTCTCTCCTACGACCGAGGCCTACGACCGCGGGAAGAAGTTCGAGCACTACCGGACGATCGACTCCCTGGCCGAGTACGTCCTCGTCGCCCAGGACGCGCCGCGGGTCGATCAGTTCCTCCGCCAGGATGGGAATCGATGGAGGTTCACGTCCACCTCGGGTCTGGACGGCGCGGTCTCCCTGTCCTCTATAGAGGTCGAGCTGGCCCTGGCGGAGATCTACGACAAGGTCGAGCCCGGCTGACGCCGGCCGCCTTGAGCCCCGCAGGGGCGCAGGGATAGAGCCTGGGGTTTCAACCCCAGGTGTGGGCACACGACGAATTCCACAAGCCCCGAGGGGGCGACGGGAGCTGCCTGCGTCCCTTCGGGACTCAGGAGGTTGAGGGGGGGGTTCCAGACCTGGGGTTGAAACCCCAGGCTCTATCCCTGCGCCCCTGCGGGGCTGAAAAAAGGACCTGCGCCAGGCGCTGCCCCTGGCGGGCAAACCCGGAGCCCCCCCACCCGCTTGTCTCCGGGCGGAGCTTGTGACATCCTTCACGAGCACGGCGCCGGGTCCCGAAGCACGGCTTTTGCCTTGCCGAATTCACCCTCAGTGCCCTGACCCACAGGAGGAACGTCCCTTGCCGGAGCAGTACTATCCAGTCCTGCTGGCGTTGGGAGTCTCGATCGCGTTGGGGGCCATCATCCTCATCGCCTCCCATCTGCTCAGCACGTTCGTGGGCAACCAGCGCGGCGGTCTGATCAAGCGGACGACCGTCGAATCGGGCATGCCGCTGCTCGACCTGTCCCACAAGCGGATCTCGATCGTCTTCTTCCTGGTGGCGATCGACTTCATCGTGTTCGATCTCGAGGCCGCCTTCCTCTATCCCTGGTCGCTGATCCTGCGCCAGGGGGGGTGGCCCCTGTTCGGGGCGGTGATGGTCTTCATCTTCCTGATCCTGGTCGGGTACGCCTACGTCTGGCTGAAGGGCGGGCTCGATCTCGCCGCCCCCGCCCGTGAGCGCCGCCTGAACCCGCACCCGCAGGCTCCCCTGAGGTCCGCGCCATGAGCGTCCACGAGCCGGCTTCGATGAAGCCCTCCGGCCCGCCGCAACGCGGCGGCGGGCTCTCCGCGGCGGCGACCGCCGAGATCGACGCCCTGCGCCCGCGCTACCCCACCGCCGAGGCCCTCCTGCTGCCCGCCCTCCACATCGCCCAGCGCGAGTGGGGGGGCTGGCTGCCGGACGAGGCGATCGCCGCGGTGGCCGCGGAGCTCGAGCTGCCGGTGGCCAAGGTCTACGGCGTGGTCACCTTCTACGACCTCTATCACCAGAAGCCGGTCGGCCTGCACCGCATCCGGGTCTGCACCAACCTCTCCTGCCAGCTCCGCGGCTCGGAGGAGATCATGGAGACCCTGCACCAGGAGCTCGGGGTGGAAGAGGGCGAGATCACGCCCGACGGGCGCTGCTCCTACGTCCACTTCGAGTGCCTCGGCTCGTGCGACACGGCGCCGATGATGATGGTGGACGACGATTACCACGAGAACCTCACCCCCAACCGGGTGCGGCAGATCCTGAAAGGTTTGAAGTAGATGGCTGCGATGGCTGCGTTCGAGCCGGTCCTCACCCGCAACGTCGGCCGCCCCGAGGCCCTGACCCTCAAGGGGTACAGGCAGAACGGCGGCTACGAGGGGCTCGCCAAGGCGCTCAAGATGGAGCCCGACGCGGTGATCGACGAGGTCAAGAAGTCGGGCCTGCGCGGCCGCGGCGGCGCCGGCTTCTCCGCCGGGCTGAAGTGGAGCTTCATCCCCAAGGGGAAGGACAAGCCGAAGTACCTGGTCTGCAACGCCGACGAGTCCGAGCCGGGCACCTTCAAGGACCGGCTGCTGATGGAGTACGACCCGCACCAGCTCATCGAGGGGTGCGCCATCTGCTGCTGGGCGGTCTCCGCCGCCACCTGCTACATCTATATCCGCGGCGAGTACACCAAGGCGACCGAGATCCTCGAGCGGGCGCTCAAGGACGCCTACGAGGGAGGGATCCTGGGCGGCAGCGTGATGGGCTCGGGCTTCAAGCTCGACATGTACGTCCACCGCGGCGCGGGAGCGTACATCTGCGGCGAGGAGACGGGGATGCTCGAGTCGCTGGAGGGCAAGCGCGGCCAGCCGCGGGTGAAGCCCCCCTTCCCCGCCGTGGTCGGCGCCTTCGGCTGCCCGACGGTGATCAACAACGTCGAGACGCTGGCCAACGTGCCGCACATCATGGTCCGCGGCGCCGACTGGTTCAAGGCGATCGGCACCGACGAGAAGAACACCGGCCCCAAGCTCTACGCCATCTCCGGCCACGTCGAGCGCCCGGGCACCTACGAGTACCCGATCGGCGTCACCTTCCGCGAGATGCTCGACGGCTGCGGCGGCATGCTGAAGGGGCGGCCGCTCAAGGGGTTCATCCCCGGGGGCGCCTCGGCGCCGATCCTCACCGCCAAGGACATCGACATCAAGATGGACTTCGACACGGTGGCCAAGGCCGGCTCGATGCTCGGCTCGGCGGCGGTGATCGTGATGGACGACACCACCTGCATGGTGCGCTCGGTGGCGCGGCTGGCGAAGTTCTTCAACCACGAGTCGTGCGGGCAGTGCACGCCCTGCCGCGAGGGGACGAACTGGCTGGAGCTGATGCTCAAGCGCATCGAGCACGGCGAGGGGACGGAGCGCGACTCACAGGTCCTGCTCTCCATCTGCTCGCACATCGGCGGCAACTCCCTCTGCGCGCTGGGGGATGCGGCGATCGGTCCGGTGCAGTCGCTGGTCAAGAACTTCCAGGAGGAGATCGACCGGCACATCAAGGACCGGGCCTGCCCGTTCCCGCACCGGCGGTATTTCGAGAACTGATCGGAAAACGGATTCGAGAACTGATCGAGAACGGAGCGTAACGCAAGTGCCCAAGGTAACGATCAACGACCGCATGGTGGAGGTGGACGCCGGGACCAACCTGGTGGACGCCGCCATCAAGGCGGGCGTGCAGATCCCCCACTACTGCTACCACCCGCGGCTGTCGGTCGTCGGCCAGTGCCGCATGTGCCTGGTGAAGATCGACGGCATGCCGAAGCTGCAGGCCGGCTGCTCCACCCAGGTGATGAAGGACGGCATGGTGGTGCGCACCGACGTGCCGGAGGTCGAGGAGGCGCAGAAGGGGATGATGGAGTTCTTCCTCCTCAATCACCCCCTGGACTGCCCGATCTGCGACCAGGCGGGCGAGTGCGGCCTCCAGGACTACTCCTTCAAGCATGGCGTCGCCTACTCGCGCTTCCAGTACGAGGACAAGCGGACCTACCCGGGGCGCGAGCGCATTCCGCTGGGGGCCAACGTCATCCTCAACATGAACCGGTGCATCCAGTGCACGCGCTGCATCCGCTTCACCCAGGAGGTGGCGGGCACCGCCGAGCTCGGCTTCTTCAACCGCGGCGCCCGCACCGAGATCGGCACCTTCCCGGGGCGCGAGCTGAGCAATCCGCTGGCGACCTGCGTGGTGGACATCTGCCCGGTGGGAGCGCTCACCTCGACCCGCTTCCGCTTTGCCGAGCGCGTCTGGTACCTCGACAAGAAGCCGTCGATCTGCACCGGCTGCGAGGTGGGGTGCAACATCACCATGGAGCACCGGCGCGGCGACATCAAGCGCTACAAGCCGCGCTACAACGTCGAGGTCAACGACTACTGGATGTGCGACTACGGCCGCTCGACCTTCGAGCGCTACAAGAGCACGCCGCGGCTCAATTCGCCGCGGGTGCGCGCCGCCGGCGGCAACGGCCACGCCCCGGTGACCGGTGGGGGCGCCGGCAACTGGAAGGACGCGCTCGACGCCGTCCACCGCCGGATGGCGGAGGCCAAGGGGCAGGGCGAAATCGCCTTCCTGGGCTCCGGCTTCCTCACCTGCGAGGAGGCCTACCTGTTCGGCCGGCTCGCCGACGCGGTGGGCTCGCCGCACCGCTCGGTGCCGGTGGACGTCGGCCCCGAGTGGACCATCCCGCGCTTCCAGCGGCCGCCGATCTCGGGGCGCGAGCAGGCGCCGAACCGCCGCGGCGCCGAGCTCGCCGGCCTGGTGCCGGGCGAGGGGAGTGCGATCTCGATAACCTCGGACGACCTGCTGCTCGGCGACGGCGCCTCGCGCTGCGCGGTGCTGGTGGTCACCGACAGCGACTTCAGCAAGGTGGCCTACTCGCCCGAGACGGTCCAGAAGCTCCGCCAGGCCAGGTTCCTGGTGGTCTTCGGCTGGGCCGACTCCCCGCTCGCCCAGGCGGCGGACGTGGTGCTCCCCGTCGCCCACCACGGCGAGAAGGAGGGCACCTTCGTCAACGTCGAGTGGCGGGTGCAGCGCTTCCAGAGCGCCTTCCCCCCTCCGGGCCAGGTGCGCACGGCGGTCGAGGTGCTGGGCGATCTCCTGAGCCGCTTCGACGCCGGCTGGAAGACGCTCTCGGCCGGAGCGGTGTTCGATCGTCTCGCCGGCGAGCTGCCGGCCTTCGCCGGCCTCCACTGGCACGGCCTGCCGGCCACCGGCGCGGCGCTCAACGTCCCCGGAGCGACCCACAAGATCTCGGACCAGGCCGCCGAGGCGGCGTCGGAGGCTTCCGCTTGAGCGCCGATCTGATCGCAACGCTCCTCAAGTACGCGGTGATGTTCGGGGTGTTCATCAACGTCGCCCCGATCATGGTCTGGGTCGAGCGGCGGGGCTGCGCCTACATCCAGGACCGCCCCGGGCCGAACCGGGTGGGGCCGCTCGGCCTGTTCCAGCCGCTGGCGGACGCCCTGAAGTTCATGTTCAAGGAGGACGTCACCCCGGCCCTGGTGGAGCGGCCGCTCTACCTGCTGGCCCCGGCGCTGGCGCTGGTGCCGGCGTTCACCACCTTCGTGCTGATCCCCTTCGGCCCCGACCTCCAGGTATCCGGGCGGACGATCCCGCTGGTGGTGGCGAACGTGGAGACCGGCGTGCTCCTCTTCCTCGCCATCTCGAGCCTCGGCGTCTATTCGCTGATCATGGCCGGCTATGCCTCGAACAACAAGTTCTCGCTGCTCGGCTCGATCCGCGCCTCGGCGCAGCTGATCAGCTACGAGCTGGCGCTGACGATCGCGGTGCTGGCGGTGCTCATCCCGGTGAGCTCGTTCCGGCTGTCCGACGTGGTCGGCTATCAGCAGCACCTGATGCTGGGGGTGATCCCGCGGTGGAACTTCATCCCGCAGATCCTCGGCTTCGTGGTCTTCCTGATCGCCTCCTTCGCGGAGACCAACCGGCTGCCGTTCGACCTGCCGGAGGCGGAGTCGGAGCTGGTGGCCGGCTTCCACACCGAGTACAGCGCGATGCGCTTCGCCCTCTTCTTCCAGGGCGAGTACTCGAACATGGCGGCGCTGTCGGCCCTCGGGGTGACGCTCTACTTCGGCGGCTGGAGCCTGCCGTGGATCCACCTGCACGGCTGGCTGGGCGCGATCGTCGGCCTGGCGACGCTGATCACCAAGATCGTCATCTGCATGGCCGCCTTCGTCTGGGTGCGCTGGACCTTCCCGCGGTTCCGCTATGACCAGCTCATGCGGCTGGGCTGGAAGGTGCTGCTGCCGCTCTCCATCCTGAACCTGATCGTGATCGCGGCGATGACGCTCGCGGGCTGGCTGTAGAGACCCTGGGAGGGGCTTGCCTCCGATGGAAACCTTGATCTTCTTCCTCTTCGCCGCGCTGGCGATCGGTTCGAGCGTCGTCGTGGTGGCGCACCGCAACCCCATCTATTCGACGCTGAGCCTGGTGCTCACGCTGTTCGCGATGGCGGTGCTCTTCGTGCTGCTCGGCGCGCCCTTCCTCGGCGCGCTGCAGATCCTGGTCTACGCTGGGGCGATCGTGGTGCTGTTCCTGTTCGTCATCATGCTGCTCAACGTGCAGAAGGCGGATACGCCCCACACCTACCGGGGAGCCCAGGTCTGGGCGGCGATCCTCGGCGCCCTGGTCTTCCTCGGCATGTTCTGGCTCGCCTTCTGGCGCACCGGCCTGCGGCTCCACGAGGCGGCGCCGGCCCCGCTCACCCCCGAGCTGGTGTCGCTCAAGGGGCTCGCCAGCACCCTGTTCGGCGAGTACCTGCTGCCGTTCGAGATCGTCGGCCTGCTGCTGCTGGTGGCGGTCATCGGCGCCACGGTCGCCGCCCGCCGGGCGGGCCAGTCCGGCTCGCTCGAAGAGGACGTGATCTACGTCTCCGGCGACGAGCCGCGGACCGATCCGCTGCTCTCCGGTCCCGATCCCCACCGCCCGAGCGTCGCCGAACCCGCCTACAAGCCCTCGCCGAAGGAGGCCCACAGTTGAGCGCCGTCCCCATCTCCTGGTACCTGCTGCTGTCGGCGGCGCTGTTCGCCATCGGCACCATCGGCGCGCTGACCCGGCGCAACGGCATCAGCATCTTCCTCTCGGTCGAGCTGATGCTCAACGCGGCCAACCTCACCCTGGTCGCCTACGCGCGCCAGCTCGACCAGCACACCGGTCAGGTGATCGTCTTCTTCGTGATGGCGGTGGCCGCCGCCGAAGCCGCGGTGGGGCTCGCGCTCTTCATCGCCGTCTTCCGCCAGCGGCGCACCATCGACGTCAACCGCATGAACCTGATGCGCTGGTAGGCCGGCAGAGACAAATATGCTCCAACTCCTCTGGCTCATCCCGATCCTCCCGTTCGCCGGCGCGGCGATCAACGGCCTGCTCGGCGCCCGCTTCCCCAAGGCCCTGGTCACCCTGGTGGCCCTGGGCGCTCCGCTCGCCTCGCTGCTGCTCGCCCTCGGCTGCCTGTGGGAGTACGCCCACGGGAGCTTCCCCAGCCAGGCCTACGAGCAGACGCTCTACGCCTGGACGGCGGGCGGCCTCTCGATCCCGGTCGGCTTCCTGCTCGACCGCTTGTCGGCGGTGATGCTGTTCGTCGTCACCTTCGTCGGCTTCCTGATCCACGTCTACTCGGCCGGCTACATGAGCCACGAGGAGGGTTACCGCCGGTACTTCTCGTACCTCAACCTCTTCATGTCGGCGATGCTGATGCTGGTGCTGGGCAACAACTACCTGGTGATGTTCGTCGGCTGGGAGGGGGTGGGGCTCTGCTCCTACCTGCTGATCGGCTTCTACTACGACCAGCCGTTCCCGCCCTACGCCGGCAAGAAGGCGTTCATCGTCAACCGGATCGGCGACTTCGCCTTCCTGGTCGGCATGTTCGCCCTGTTCGCCAGGTTCGGCAGCCTCACCTACCACGACGTGCTGCCGAAGATCGCCGCCAACCCCGGCCTGGTGACCGGCGGCTCCTACGCCGGGGGATTGACCCTCGCCAGCTTCATCGCCCTCTGCTTCTTCATCGGCGCCATGGGCAAGAGCGCGCAGATCCCGCTCTACGTCTGGCTGCCGGACGCGATGGCGGGCCCGACGCCGGTCTCCGCCCTGATCCACGCCGCCACCATGGTCACCGCCGGCGTCTACATGGTGGTGCGCTCGAACGTGATCTACCAGCTCGCGCCGGGGATCTCGCTGTTCGTGGCGATCATCGGCGCGGCGACGGCGATCTTCGCCGCCACGATCGGCCTGGCGCAGACCGACATCAAGAAGGTGCTCGCCTACTCCACCGTCTCCCAGCTCGGCTACATGTTCCTCGCCGCCGGGCTCGGCGCCTACTCGGCGGCCCTCTTCCACGTGGTGACGCACGCCTTCTTCAAGGCCCTCCTCTTCCTTGGTTCCGGCTCGGTGATCCATGCCATGGGCGGCGAGCAGGACATGACAAAGATGGGCGGCCTGCGCAAGCACATGCCGTCCACCTTCATCACCTACGTCATCGGCGCCCTGGCGATCGCCGGCGTCCCGGGCCTCGCCGGCTTCTTCAGCAAGGACGAGATCCTGCACGCCGCCGCCGCCGACGGCCACTGGCTGCTCTGGGCGGTCGGCCTGATCACCGCGGGGCTGACGGCCTTCTACATGTTCCGCTCGGTCTACCTGACCTTCTTCGGCCGCTTCCGCGGCACGCACGAGCAGGAGCACCACCTGCACGAATCGCCGCCGTCGATGACGATCCCGCTGTGGATCCTCGCCGCCGGCGCGGTCTTCGCCGGCTACCTCGGAGTGCCGAAGCTACTCTCCTTCGGGCGGGACCTCAACTGGTTCCACGAATGGCTGCAGCCGGTGATCGCGGTGCCGCAGGGCCTGGAGGCGGGCGAGCACAACCTCGGCTCCGGGTGGGAGCTGGCGCTGGTGCTGTTCACCACGCTGGTGGCGCTGGCGGGGATCTACTTCGCCTGGCAGATTTATGGCGGCGACAACGGCCTCGCCAAGGGGCGCGCCTGGGCCGAGCGCTTCCCCTGGCTGCACCGCCAGCTGGTCAACAAGTGGTACGTGGACGAGGACTATGACGCCGTGATCGTCCGGCCGCTCGCCGCGCTCTCCCGGCTCTTCTGGAAGGTGGTGGACACCTTCGTCATCGACGGCGCGGTCAACGCCGGAGCGTTCCTCACCGAGCTGACCGGCGACGTCGGGCGCTTCACCACCACGGGCAACGTCCGCAACTACGCTCTCTACTTCTTTCTCGGCGTCATCCTGCTGTTCGGGTGGATCGCCTTCGGATGACCGGACCTATGGAAACCTTCTTCGGACTGCTCGTCGGCAACTCGCTGACCCGTCTGGTCTTCTTCCCGGCGATCGCGGCGATCCCGCTGTTCTTCTTCTCCCGCGCGGCGGCCCGGGCGGCGAAGATCTACGTGCTGGCGATGTCGCTCGTGGAGCTCGCCTTCGGCGTCCTCTACCTCGCCACCCACATGTCCCCGGACGGCACCTTCGCGCGGGTGCACGACGCCGTGCTCCCCTGGGTCTCCAGCTACGGCATCCGCTACGACCTGGCGATGGACGGCATCTCGATGCCGCTGGTGATGCTCGGCATCTTCCTGGTGCCGATCGTCATCCTCGGCTCGTGGAAGGGGATCGAGACCCACTGGCCGCTGTTCGGCGCCTCGATGCTGCTGCTCACCACCGGCGTGCTCGGCGCCCTGCTCGCCTACGACCTCTTCGTGTTCTACGTCTTCTGGGAGGTCATGCTGATCCCGATGTACCTGCTGATCGGCATCTGGGGGGGCGAGCGGCGGATCTACGCGGCGGTCAAGTTCTTCCTCTTCACCATGGCCGGGAGCCTGCTGATGCTGATCGCCATCCTGTGGATGGCCTGGACCTTCAAGAGCCTGAACGGCGGCGTCTGGAGCTTCGCCTACGCGGATCTGCTGCGGCTCGACCTGCCGCTGCACCAGCAGATCTGGCTGTTCGCCGCCTTCGCGTTGGCCTTCGCCATCAAGGTGCCGATGTTCCCGTTCCACACCTGGCTGCCGGACGCCCACGTCGAGGCGCCCACCGGCGGCTCGGTGATCCTGGCCGGCATCATGCTGAAGCTCGGCACCTACGGCTTCCTGCGCTTCGCCATCCCGCTCTTCCCGCACGCCAGCGAGGCGGCCCGGCCGCTGCTGCTGGCCCTCGCCGTCATCGGCATCCTCTACGGCGCCATGGTCGCCTGGGTGCAGGTGGACATGAAGAAGCTGGTCGCCTACTCGTCGATCGCCCACCTCGGCTTCGTGATGCTGGGCCTGCTCGCCGTCGACATCGTGGCCTGGCAGGGCTCGCTGCTCCAGATGGTGAACCACGGGCTCTCGACCGGCGCGCTCTTCCTCCTCGTCGGCATGCTCTACGACCGCCGGCACACCAAGAAGTTCGACGAGTTCGGCGGCCTCGCCAAGGTGATGCCGGTCTTCGCCTTCTTCCTGGTCTTCGCCAGCCTCGCCTCGGTGGGCCTGCCGTCGCTCAACGGCTTCGTGGGCGAGTTCATGATCCTGATCGGCAGCTTCCGCACCCTCGGCTGGCCGGTCGTCCTCGCCACCTTCGGCGTGGTGCTCGCCGCGATCTACCTGCTGAAGATGATCCAGCTCACGATCTGGGGGCCGATCACCAAGGAGGAGAACCGGCGGCTGGCCGACCTCTCCGGGCGCGAGATCGCGGCCCTGGTGCCGCTCTGCGTGCTGATGCTCTGGATCGGCGTCGCTCCCGAAGCCTTCCTGAAACCGAGCCGGAAGGCCCTCGAGGAGGTGCTCTCCGGCTACCGGCAGCGGGTCGAGGAGCCGGTGGTGCGGCAGGCGGCTCTGCGGGCGCCGGCCACCGGGAACGTGAACGTGGCCACGACGGAGGCCGGCCGATGAACCACCCTGTCGATTGGATGGTGCTGCTGCCCGAGATGATCCTCTGCGGCGGCGGCGTGCTGCTGCTGATGCTCGACGCCATCGCCCCCTCCCTGCGCCGGGCCTTCACCGGGATCGCCCTGCTCACCACCCTGGCCGCGGCCTGGGGGCTCTACTACGCGACGCCCGGCCACACGGCGGGGGACGCCGCGCGCACCTTCGGCGGCCTGATCGAGACCAGCCCGCTCACCGCGGCCTTCTCGTTCGTCGTCCTGGTGGCGACCGCGCTGTCGCTGCTCGCCTCGCAGGGCTACCTGCGGCGGGAGAAGATCCTCTCCGGCGAGTACCACGCCCTGCTCCTCTGGTGCGCCACCGGCCTGCTGCTGATGCTGCGCGCCACCGAGCTGCTGACGGTCTTCCTGTCGCTCGAGCTGCTCTCGCTCTGCCTCTACTCGCTGGCGGCCTACCACCGCAAGATCGCCGTCGGCGGCGAGGCGGCGATCAAGTACTTCCTGATGGGCGCCTTCGTCAGCGCCTTCGTGCTCTACGGCATCGCGCTCGTCTACGGCGCCACCGGCACCACCCGCTTCGCCGGGATCGGGCAGGCCCTGGCCGCCGCGCCGACGGTGCCGGCGCTCGCCAGCCTGGGTCTCCTGATGCTGGTCTGCGGCTTCGGCTTCAAGATGAGCATCGTCCCCTTCCACGCCTGGTCGCCGGACGCCTACCAGGGCGCGCCCTCGCCGTTCGTGGCCTTCCTCTCGGTGGCGCCGAAGGTGGCGAGCGCGCTGGTGCTCTACCGGGTGCTCGCCGTGGCCGTCCAGAGCGGCTCGGGGGTGAGCGCCGCCAAGTGGTCGACGGTGGTGGCGATCCTCTCGGTGCTCTCGATGGTGGCGGGGAACCTGCTCGCCCTGGTGCAGCGCGACCTCAAGCGCATGCTCGCCTATTCGGGCGTCGCCCACATGGGCTACCTGCTGCTGGCCCTGGTGACCCTCGACCGCGCCTCGCTGATGCCGGCGCTCGTCTACCTGCTCGCCTACGTGCTGATGAACGCCGGCTCCTTCGCCGTCGTCTCGATGCTCTACAGCCGGCCGGGCGAGCAGCACCTGATCTCGGATCTCGCCGGCTGGGGCTACCGCTACCCGCTGCTCGGCGGCTGCCTCGCCGTCTGCATGCTGTCGCTGGGCGGCATTCCGCCCACCATCGGCTTCCTCGGCAAGTACGTGGTGTTCCTGAAGGCGGTGGGCGACGGCCACGTCGGCCTCGCGATCACCGGCGTGCTGGCGAGCCTGGTCGGCGTCTTCTACTACCTGCGCGTCATTTACTTCCTCTACATGAAGCCGGAGACGCGGCAGCCGGAAGGGCTGCTGATCGACGTCTGGGGCCGCACCGCGGCCGTGCTCGCCGCCCTGGGCACTCTGGCGCTCGGGATCTGGCCGACGGGTCTGCTCCAGTGGCTGATCACAGCGACCGCCGCGAAGTGAGCGGCGAGCTGGAAGAGGTCTCGCCCCTCACTCTCAACCGGCTCTCGTTCTATCTGCGCTGTCTGCGCCATCTCCAGGAGCTCGGCGTCAGCCGGGTCTCCTCGCAGGAGATGGCGCAGCGCTACCACCTCTCGGCGACCCAGATCCGCAAGGACCTCGCCCAGTTCGGCGAGTTCGGCATCCGCGGCGTCGGCTACGACGTGGACGCGCTGGCCGACCACCTGAACTCCCTGCTCGGCCTCGACCGCCAGCACGCGCTGTTGATCGTCGGCATGGGCAACCTGGGGAGCGCTCTCGCCCAGTACCTCGGTTTCAACTACGGCGCGTTCCGCGTGGTGGCGGGGGTGGACAACGATCCGAAGAAGATCGGCCGCCGGGTGGCGAGCCTCATCGTCCGCTCCAGCAAGGATCTCAAGCAGATCGTCCGTGATTGCGCGGCCGAGATCGGCGTCCTCGCCGTCCCCGCCGAGGCCGCCCAGGAGAACTACGACGCGCTGGCCGACGCGGGGGTCAAGGGGGTCCTCAACTTCGCCCCCGTGCGCGTCAAGCGCCGGCCGGACGTGCCGCTGAAGAACGTCGACCTGCGGATCAACCTGGAAGAGCTGGCGTTCTTCCTGCGGTGAGGCCCCTCACCCCGGTCCCCGCCGGTAGAAGCTAATCGCGCTCTCGCCGTACCGCCGCACGTCCACCCGCGTCAGCGATCCCGCCTCGACCGGCAGGTCCCGCCGCGAGGAGTGCTCGGCGGCGACCTCGGCGTCCGGGGCCAGCAGGGGGGCCACGGCTTCGAGGAGCTCCGCGTAGAGGTTGAAGTTGTAGGGGGGATCGGCGTAGACGAGGTCGAAGGGGCCCTCGCTGGCCAGCCGGGCGAGGCCGGCGGGGAGGGGCAGGCGGCGGATGTCCAGCAGCCGCTCTCCCAGCTTGCCGGCGTTGGTCTCCAGGGTCTTTACCGCGCGGAGGCTCTCGTCCACCGCGAGGACGGTGAGGGCGCCGCGGCCCAGCGCCTCCAGCCCCACGACGCCGCTCCCCGCGAAGAGGTCGAGGACGCGGGCGCCGCCGATCCGCTCGCTCCAGATCGAGAAGAGCGCCTCACGGACCCGCCCCTCGGTCGGCCGCGCGCCGGGAGGCACGGCGAGACCCCGGCCGCGGAACTCTCCGCCGGTGATCCGGACTCCCGGCTTCACGGATTCCTCGACACCAACGCCGTGAAGCTCTGCCGCAACTGGTCCTTGGGCACGTAGAATTCCAGGGGCAGGATCACCCCCCGCAGCTCGATCCCCTTCTTGTCGGTGGTGAAGGCCACGATGCGGAAGAGCGCGCCGTCCCCGGACCGCTTCAGCACGTCCCCCGGCTTCGGCTCGTAATCCACCGGGATCTCGTCCTTCTCCTTGACGATCGGGACCTTGTCCCCCAATTCCTCGGCGATGTGGACGATCTTGGAGAGGTTGAGCGGCAGCGGATCGTAGTGGCCGAAGCGATAGACCTGGAGATCCTTCCCGGGGAGCTGGAGCCGCAGCTCGCAACGCTCCACCCAGGCGCCCTCGACCCCCCTCTCCGGGTTCCTCTCCCGCGACAGGTCCTCGCCCGACAGACGGTTGAGGAAGGCCTGGAGATCGTCCGGTCCCAGCTCGGTGAAACCCATCCCCTCGTTGCCGAGCGCGCCGTCCCGCACGCGGACGGTGCCGTTGGCGAACAGGGTCGTCTCATGACGGGTGGTGTCGGTCCGGCACTCGAAGCGGAGGATCTCGATCGAGCGATCGTCCTCTCCCAGGGCCGGGAGAGCGCCGGCAAGCAGAACGGCGGCGGTCCAGAGGTAGCGCGGGCGGATCAATCGGTTCTCCTCGAGGTTCTCCTCGAATCGGTCGCGGCTTCACCGGTCAGCCAGGCCAGAGCGTAGCGCAGCTCCCCGTCCGGGTCGATCTCGCCGTCGAGCCGGGCCCGCCGCGTGGCGCGCAGGGCCTCGCCGATCCGCGGCCCCGGCGGGACTCCCGCGGCAAGCAGGTCCGCCCCGCGCACCGAGAGAGTCAGCGGGCGCTGCCCGGTGAGATAGCGGCGGACGTGCGCGTGGGCCGTCTCACCTCCCTCCCCCATCAGTAGCAGGAGCTCCTCGCCGGCGAGCGGGTCCAGCGCCTCGGCGGCCTGGTGCGGCTTCGCCACCTTCTGGAGCGCCTCCCGAGCCGCCGCCAGACGCGAGGGAAAGCCGGTCAGCAGACGCCGCTCCTCCCCCGCGAGCAGCAGGCGGCGGGCCAGGCGCTCCAGGTCCTCCTCCCCCCAGCGCGCCACCAGGGCCATGAGCGGCAGGCGCCAGGAATCGATGAGAGGATCGGCGATCCCTTCGCGGCGATACCAGTCGTGGGCATCCTGGGCCGCGTGTAGCCGGTCGCGGGTAGCATCATCCAGCTCCAGCAGCGGATCGATCCCCCGCAAGACCCCCAACCCGGCCAGCCGCTCGATCCCCGGATGGGCGAGGTCCGGCTCGCCGAGCAGCTTCGCCAGCTCCTCCTTGAGGCGCGAGCCCGAAAGGAGGTCGAAGACCCCTTCGGCGAGCGCCCGCCGGGCCAGGGCCAGGGTCTCGGGGGAGAGCTGGAAGCCGAGCCGCGACTCCAGGCGCACGGCGCGCAGGATGCGGGTCGGATCGTCGCGGAACGAAAGGTCGTGCAGCACCCGGAGCGTCTTCTCCGCGAGGTCGCGGCGGCCGCCGAAGAGGTCGATCAGCCCGTAGCCGGGCTCCGGCCCCAGGCGGATCGCCAGGGTGTTGACCGTGAAGTCGCGCCGGAAGAGATCCTGCCGCAAGGAGGAGGGCCGCACCTCGGGGAGCGCGGCGGGCGTGCGGTAGAGCTCGCTACGGGCGGTGGCGACATCGACGAGCAAGCCTTCCCGCGCCGTCACCACGGCGGTCAGGAAGGCGGGATGGGTCCGCGCCCGGCCGCCGAGGGCCTCGGCGAGCCGGGCGGCGAACTCCATCCCATCCCCCTCGACGACCACATCCAGGTCCCGGTTCTCGCGCTCCAGCAGCAGGTCGCGCACGAAGCCGCCGACAAGGTAGGCGGAGCTCCCTGCCGGCGCGAAACGGCGGCGATCATTGCGATGCGCTCTCTCAGGGAGGACGGCAGGCGCGTCTCGTCGAGCCGCTCCGGGATCAGCTCCATGAGCGGGATTGTACCCGTCACTTCCGCTCGGGGGTCTTCGCGAGCAAGTCCGGCAGCAACGCCGGATCGACCGGCTTCGTGAGGTGGAGGTCGAAGCCTTCCGCGTAGGCGCGGAGCCGGTCCTCCGCCTGTCCGTAGCCGGTCAGGGCGATGAGGCGCACCGGGCGGAGCGCGTCGTCGGCCCGCAGCTCCCGGGCCACGGCGTAGCCGTCCATGCCGCCCGGCAGGCCGATGTCGCAGAGCACCACGTCGGGCTGGAACCGCCGCGCGGCCTCCAAACCGGCCCTGCCATCCATGGCCGTCTCCACCTCGAATCCCGAGAGCTCCAGCAGCATCTGCATGCTCTCCGCCGCGTCCACGTTGTCCTCGATGACGAGCACCCGGCGCGAAGCGGCCCCCCGGTCCGGCGTCACGCTCTCCTCCCGCGAGGTCGCCTCGGCCGCGGCGGCAAGCGGCAGACGGAGGGTGAATCGCGAGCCCCGCCCCAGCCCGGCGCTTCCCGCCTGGACCTCGCCGCCGTGCAGTTCCATCAGCCCCTTCACCAGCGCCAGCCCCAGCCCGAGGCCGCCCCGGCTCCGGTCCAGGGTCCGATCGGCCTGGCTGAAGGTCTCGAAGAGGCGCTCCAGCATCTCCGGGTCCATGCCGATCCCGGTGTCCTCGACGGTGATCTCGGCCATCCCGGCCATCCCGAGCGGCGAGGTACCGGCTTGGGTACCGCCGCTCAGCTCGACCGTCACCCGTCCTCCTGGATCGGTGAACTTGCCGGCATTGTTCAGCAGGTTTCCCAGGACCTGAGCGAGCCGGGTCCCGTCTCCCTCCACCCAGAGAGGTCCACCAGAGAGCGTCAGCTCCACGGTCAGCCCGCCGGCCTCCAGACCGCGGCGGTGATCCTCGACCGTGTCGCGGACCAGCTCCGCAAGATCCAGCCTCTCCTTGCGGAGCAGGACCTTCCCACGGGAGATCCGGGAGACGTCGAGCAGGTCGTCGACGAGCCGCGCCAGATGCGAGACCTGGCGGTCGATCATGCCGCGAGCCATCTCCAGGAGTGCCTCGTCGTGGCCGGCCTGCCGCAGGATCTGGACGGCGTTGCGGATCGGTGCCAGCGGATTGCGCAGCTCGTGGCCCAGCATGGCCAGGAACTCGTCCTTCCGGCGGTCGGCCTCGCGCAGCGCCTCGGCCGTCTCCACGTTCTCGGTGACGTCCACGCCATGAGCGAAGATGCCGGAGACCGACCCGTCCGTCTCGAGCAGCGGCTGGTAGACCAAGTTGAGGTAACGCTGCTCGAGAGGCCCCTCCGCCTCACGCCGCAGCAGCACCGACATGCCGTTGCCCACGAAGGGCCGGGCGGTCGCATAAACCTCGTCGAGCAGCTCGAAGAAGCCTTGCCCCTCGATCTCCGGCAGGGCCTCCCGCACCGGCCTGCCGAGGATCTCCCGATGCCCGACGAGTTGGTAATACTGCGGGTTGGCCAGCTCGAAGACGTGCCCCGGACCGCGCAGCGTAGCGATGAAGGCCGGCGCCTGCAAGAAGATGCTGGCGAGACGCGCGCGCTCCAGCTCGAGCGCCGCGAAGAGGCTCTGCCGCTCCTCCTCGGCCCGCTTCTGCTCGGTGATCTCCACCACCACCCCGCCCACCCAGGGCATGGAGCCGTCGGGCCAGCGCACCGGGTAGAAACTGGTGAGCCAGCGGCGGCGTTCGCCCGGAGACGCCAGGGTCTCGCCCACGATCTCCAGGTCCGCCACCGGCTCACCCGTGCGGAAGACCTGCTCCAGGATCGGCGCTACCGTCGGCGCGTTGACCGGCGAGGCGTCGCCGATCGTCCGGCCGAGCCGGTCCGCCACGGGCACGCCGTGGATCTTCGTCATGGCCTCGTTCATCAGCACGTAGCGGAACGCCCGGTCGAAGAAGACGAAGCCGGACGGTGCCTTGGCCAACAGCGTCTCCAGAATCGCCAGGACCTTCTCCTCGTCAGGCCGGCGGCCGGCAAGCTCCTGGCGCAGAGCTCCGTTCTCCCGCTCGAGCTCGGCGATGCGACCCTCGAGGCGCTCCACATCGCTCGCGGCCGGACCGCCTTCGACGCTGCCCGAGGGCTCCAGGGTACCGTTCATGGTTTCTCTGATTTCATGGGAGTTCTATCGGCCTGCAATCCTCGTGCGAGGTAGCAGAAGAAAGCAACGATTCCGCGATTCCGTCTATTTCGAGCCGGTCGGTCAACGGCGCGCCAGTACCACCAGCACCAGAGCGATCGAGCCGGGCAGCGCCTGGACCCAGAGGATCTTCCGGCTGGCGGTCAACCCTCCGAAGACGCCGGCGACGATCACGCAGCCGAGGAAGAACACCCGGATGGAGAAACCGGCCGCGCCCAGGCCGAGCCCCCAGAGCAGGCCCGCCGCCAGGAAGCCGTTGTAGAGGCCCTGGTTCGCGGCCAGCGATGCCGTTGACGCCGCGAACTCAGGAGTCAGGCCGAAGGCTTTGCGACCGAGCGGCTTGTTCCAGAAGAACATCTCCAGCACCAGAAAATAGAGGTGCAACGCGGCGACCAGCCCGACCCCGACAGCGGCGACGGTTTCCATAATTCCCCTTTCGCGAATGAAGACAGACGAATCCGTTGGGCCGCTCCGCGCCGCGTCCCGCCAGCGAGGCCATGACGTGAGTCAGTGGTCAATCACCGTTGCGGTCCTCCCCCCGGACGACCTGCCAGATCGTGGCCTCCAGCGCCTGCAGGCTGACCGGCTTGGTCAGGTGCCGGCCGAAGCCCGCCTCGAGGCTGCGGCGGACGTCCTCCTCCATACCGTATCCCGAAAGGGCGATCCCCGGCAGGCAACGGGACGCGGAGAGCCGGCGCATCACGTCCAGACCCGAGCCGTCGGGCAGACCGAGGTCGCTGATGACGAGATCGAGCCCGTCCTCTTCCTCGGCGGCGGCGAGAGCCGAGGCGACGCCGCCGGCGACCGTCACCCGGTGGCCGAGGAGGCGCAGCAGCTCGGCCATCGCCTCGGCGGTGTCGGCATGGTCCTCGACCAGCAGAATCTGGAGATTCTGGATTTTGGGTTTTGGGTTTCCGTTTTCCTGGGGAGTCCCGAGAAAGATCGGGAGCTTCTCCCGTCTCGGGATCGCGCGGCAGGAAGTCCGGCAGGCTGAGGGTGAACGCCGCTCCCCGCCCCCGCCCCCCGCTCGCGGCGGTGAGCGTGCCGCCGTGCATCTCGACGATCGCCTTGCTGATGGCGAGCCCGAGCCCCAGCCCGCCGGCGCCACGGGTTCCGCGCGCGGGACCCTGCTCGAAGGCACCGAAGATGTGCGGCAGCACGTCCGGATCGATCCCGACCCCGGTATCGAGGACCTCGAGGACGAGGCGGTCCGCCTCGCTCCGCGAGCGCAGGGTGATCGCGCCGCCGGCGGGGGTGAACTTGACGGCGTTGTTGAGCAGGTTCCAGAGCACCTGGGTCAGGCGCGAAGGGTCCCCCCAGACGCGATGATCGTCCGCCGCGAGATCGGTCACCAGGCGCAGCCGGCCGGTGGCGATCTCCGGCGCGCAGCACATGTCGGTCGTGTGCCCGACGATCTTCCGCAGATCGGCGATCTCGGGGTGCAGGTCGAGCTTGCCGCGAGCAATGCGCGTCAGGTCGAGCAGGTCATCGATCAGCCGCGCCTCCAGCTCGACGTTGCGCCGGATCATCGCCAGATCGCCGGCGAGCTCGCCGGCGGCCTCGGTCAACCGGACGTCGGCCTCCAGGCGGGAGACGATGGCGAGCACCGGGGTGAGCGGCGTGCGCAGCTCGTGGCTCAGCGTGGCGAGGAAGCGGTCCTTGGCCTCATTGGCGGCCTCGGCCTCGCTCCGGGCGTCGCGCTCGGCGGCGAGGAGGAGCGCGCGCTCCTCCTCGACCTGCCGGCGCTCGGCGAAGACCGCGGCGAGGAGCATCGAGGTTGCCACCGACACGGTCGCGTAGCTGTAGAGGTACATCAGCCGCTCTTCCACCGTGCCGAGCGCGAAGGGAGCCAGGCCATGGGTCGTGGCCCAGAAGGCGATGCCGACCCCCAGGAACGTGGCGCTCGCCGCTCCCCGCGGACCGAATCGCAGAGCCCCCCAGACGAGGAACGGGAACAGAGTGAAGGCGAGCGGCGGATGGACGAGGGGGTTGGTGCTCCAGGAGCTCAGCGTCAGCTCGCCGGCGCCCAGCAGGCAAATTCCCAGGATCGCCGCTTCGAGGAGGCGTTCCTTGGAGACGCGCCGGAAGGGGGGCGCGAGGCCGGTCAGCAGCACCGGCGTCACCAGCAGAATGCCCATGGCGTCTCCCAGCCACCAGGAGAGCCCCGACTGGAGGACGCGCGCCGTGGGCACCCGCCAGGCGAGGTTGAGAGCGGCGACCCCGATCAGGGCGCTGATCACCGGCGAGACCACCACGCCGAGGGCCAGCAGGGCGAGGACGTCGCGCACCCGCTCCAGGCGGTTGTGGAAGCCCACCCGGCGCAGGAGCCGCGCTCCGCCGAGCGCCGCCAGGGTGTTGCCCGCCGCGATCACCATCGCCGCGACGGGCGGCGTGTGGGTCGAGAGGCTGACCAGCAGGGAGGCCGCGGCGATGCCGGGCCAGACCCACTCGCCGCCGAGGAGCACGGCCGCGAGGGCGATCCCCGCGGGCGGCCAGAGCAGCGTCACCCGTTGATGGACGAGCGGTACCAGCAGGCCGATCTTGCCGGTGACGAAGCCTGCGCCGACGAGGAGGGCGAGCACGGCCAGGCGCCGGCCGAAGCCGCCTTCCCGAGCGCCGCGGGGTTCCAACCTCATGGCGGTTACCATCTCATCCGGTCATCCAATTATCCGGTCGTCCATCGATCGGAGAATCAGCGCCGCAATCGCCGTCTCACCCCCGCCAGGAGCGATTCCACCTCCTCGAGGTGAGCCAGCTTCGCGAAGGCCAGATACGACGTCCCGTAGGTCCCCAGCACCAGGACGGCCTTGAAGACGGGCCGCAACGCCGCCGGCAGCGCCCACCAGACGAGCGCCCCGGGAAGCGTCGCGGCGAGCGCCAGCAGCGCCATGCGGGCGTCCTCCCGCCAGGGGAGCTCGAACTCCGGCAGCCTTCGCCGCAGCGCCGACCGCAGCTGGGCCAGCTCCATCCAGGCGCCGAACCCCGAGGCGATGGCGAGCCCGACGGAGCCCAGGAAGAGCGTCCGCCCCGGCAGCGGCCCGACGAGTGACGAGAGCCGGTAGCGGTCGAGGAAGAACATCAGCGGCACGGCCACCAGCGCCGACGTCCCCACTCGCAACGCCGCGATGCGGGCCGGCGAGCGGGTATCGCCCAGCGCGTAGAAGGTGTTCTGGAGCAGGCGCGAGGTGGTGGTGGCGAGGATGCCGGTCGAGTAGCCGCAGAGCACCAGGTAGACCAGCCAGTTGTCCGAGATGCCGAAGTTGCCCCGGCGGAAGAGGCCGACCACCAGCAGGCCGAAGGCGAGATAGCCGACCACGGTGGGGATGTTGAGGAAGGCGACGTAGCTCAGCGCGCGGCGGACGCGGGCGAGCAGCGCCGGGGCCATCCCCTCGCCGCGCAGGCGGGACATCTCCGGCAGCTCCGAGGCCGCCACCGAGATGCCGAACAGGCTGATCGGCAGCAGGTAGAACATCTGCGCGAAGCGGTCCGCCGAGGCCGCGCCGGTGGCCAGCGAGGTGGCGAGGAAGAGATCGATGTACCCGGCGAGCTGCACGACTCCACGCCCGGCCACCGCCGGCCACCACGCCGCGAGCGCCTCCCGCACCCCCGGCACGCTCAGCGAGAGCGACGGGCGGAAGCCGCGCAGGATGCCGATCACCATGGGAAGCTGGACCAGGAACTGCAGCACGCCGCCGGCGAAGCCGCCCCAGCAGGCGGCCTTGAAGAGCTGGACCTGCTCCGCGGCGCCGCGCGTGCCGGCCTGCGTGCCGGAAAGCCGGGAGCCGACGAAGACCAGCGCGGCGATCATCGCCGAGTTCCACAGCACCGGCGCGAAGTAAGGCAGGAAGAACCGGCGGTTGCTGTTCAGGATCGCCAGCGCCCAGACCGAAAGCACCAGGAAGCCGGTCATCGGAAAGAGGATGCGGACGCCCGCCACCGACAGGGCGAAGCGGTCCACCGTCATCGTCCCCGCCGCGACCGCCGCCGCGTCGCGCAGGAAGCCCGGCGCGAGCAGCACGACGATCGGCCGGGCGAGCAGGATGCCGAGCAGGGCGAACGCCGCCGCCGCCGCCATCATCAGGCCGAAGATGGCGCCGGCGAACCGCCCCGCCTCCTCGTCCCTCCCCTCCTCCAGCAGGCCGCTGTAGATGGGGATGAACGAAGCCGAGAGCGCCCCCTCCCCCAGCAGGTTCTGCAAGACGTTGGGAACGCGCATGGCGGCGGTCAGGGCGTCCTGGTGGGGTCCGACGCCGAAGTAGCGGGCGAAGGCGCCCTCGCGGATGAACCCCGCCATCCGGCTGAGCAGGATGCCGGCGAAGACGCTCGCCGCCCCCGCCCGCGAGCGGGGAACGCGCTCCGGCGGCCGTGGCGGCTCCTGGGGCGTCGTCGGGTCGGCGCTCTCCGCGGGCTCGCTCACTTAAGGCAGGTCGTTCCAGTTCAGCAGGGCGTTGTAGACGAAGCGGAAGTCCGCCAGGTTGAGATACCGGTGGAGCGGGTTGAAGGCGAACAGGATCACCCGTCCCTTGCCCGCCGGGAGGTCGAGGATGGCCGGCTTGCCGTCGAGGGCCTCCTGGCCCCGCGCCAGCCCGGAGAGCACGAGCCGGCCGTCGTCCTTCTTCTTCTCCGGCGTTTTTGCCAAGGATGCCGGAGCGGCCGGCGCGTCGAGATCCTCCACCTCGATCCCCGGAGCGGAGCCTTTCTTCTTGTCGTCCTCGTCCTCCTCCCCCTCCGGCTTCTTGGTGCCGAACTGCAGCACGACCCGGCCGCGGTCCGCCTTCGCCACGTCGAACACCGGGCCGTTGCCGCGGAAGACCTGGGTCAGCTCCTCGTAGCCGTAGACCAGCGGATGCTCCGGCCGGGTCACCTTGACGCGCAGCTCCGAGCCGGGGGTGTTGGCGCCCAGCGGCACGCGGGAGGCGCTGCGCACGATCCCGCCCTCGACCGGCAGCGTCCCGGCGCCGCCCAGGGCGATCAGCACGCCGCCGCCGCGGACGAACCGGTCGAGGTTGAGCAGCCCCTCGAATCCCATGCCGCCGGTGATGTCCTCCGAGGCGTCGGGAATCCCCAGGCTGGGGAACTCGGGAGTCCTGGTATAGGCGAGCGGCCCGTACTTGGGATCGATGCCGTGCACGAGGTCGGCGAAGTCGCCGCCCGTGGTGGGATAGAGGACGACGTCGAAGCGCTCGGCGAGATTCCCCCGCTTCAGATCGTCGTCGTTGATCAGCGTGTAGGGAACCTTCGCCCGGTCGAGGGTGTAGCGCGCCCAGCCGGCATCCTGGGTGTCGAGCCAGTTGTGCAGCAGCGCCAAGCGCGGCAGGTCGACGACGTGCCGCCGGACCTCGGGGCCCGCCGCGGAGACCGCCGCGGTGAACGAGAGCCCCGTGCGCCGCGCCACCTCCTCCACCGCCTGGCGCGGCGCCTGGACGATCCAGCTCCCCGGCGGGTAGTTGACCCCGCCCGCGGTGAAGGCCACCTCCGCCGCGTCAACCTGGCTGCTGCCCAGCATCACCCGGGCCTCGAGCAGCGCCGTCTGCCCGGTGTCGCGCAGCAGGAAGATCTCGCCTGTTCCGTCAACCCTCCCGGCGGGGGTCACGTCGGCCGCCACCGGCTCCATGGCGGCGGCGAGGATCTTCCGGTCGGCCACCCGCTCCCCCTTGACGCCGTAGAGCAGCGGCCAGGTCCAGGCCACGTCGTCGTAGGGGGGGTTCGGCTCGTCGGCGGGGAACTTCTGCTCCTCCAGGAGGTCGTTGGCAAAGGGGCCGTAGGGCTGGTCCAGCCGCACGACATACGCCCCGGCGCCCCAGGTCCTGCCGCCGGCCTTCGCCTCGGCGGTCAGGCGGTGGACCTCGATCCGGTGCTGGCGGAGCTGGTTGACCAGGTAGGCCAGCCGGGCCGGATCGCGCTGGTCGGCCGGGAAGACCCAGGCGTAGGGGCCCGCGGTCCGCCCCTTCTCCAGCGCGCGGTTGCCCTTGGTCCAGAAATCCTCCAGCAGCTCCCGGCGGTGGAGGGCGGCGTACCCGAGCGCCGAGAGGACGCCCGCCTCCATGTAGTTCGTGTTGTCGCGCAGCGACCAGCGCAGCTTCTTCTTCGGCGGCGTCGGGCGGTACCACTGGACGTCGGTCACCGGGCGGCCGGCAAACCGGGACTTCGAGAGGTCGCGCTCGAAGGTGCCGGCCGAGCCGTTGCCGAAGGTCTCGTAGAAACGCCCCACCGAGTGGTGCTCGTTGGCCACCGAGTTGAGATAGCCGGGCCACCAGCCGTCCCAGAACGCCCAGGTGAAGACCCCCGGCAGCCCCTGGGCGGAGAGCGCCCCGGCCTCGTGATAGCCGAGCTGCGTCCACTCGTCGATGGTCACCGGGTCGATCGCCGGGTTGTAGGGACCGTAGCCGGTCATGATGTAGAGCAGGGGGAGCGACTCGTGGAGGTCGTGCATCACCTGCGGATGGAACTCGTAAAAGGTCTCGTGGACGGCGCGGGTGAGCGCCTGGGTGACCTGCATGCCGTCGCGGTTGTTGTCGTGGAGGACGTAGTGCCCCCAGTAGGGGGGCGACAGGAACTCCTGGATCTCCTCGTAGGAGCCCTTGCGGCCGCGCAGGTGGCGGTAGTACCAGTCGACCTGCCGGTCGCGGCCGTCCGGCTCGGTGACGGGCGTGATCATCACGATGGCGTTCCGCCGGATCTCGCGGATCTCCGGCTTGTCCGAGACGGCCAGCCGGTAGGCGAGCTCCATCAGCATCTCGGGGCTGCCGGTCTCGGTCGAGTGGAGGCCGCCGGTGAACCAGTAGAAGACCTTTCCCTCCTCCGCCAGCCGGCGGGCCTCGTCGCGCGAGGTGCGGCGGGGGTCGGCCAGACGGGCGGTGACGTCCTTGTAATGGTCGAGCGCCGCCAGGTTCTCCGGATCGGAGACCATGGCGAGCAGGATCTCGCGCCCCTCCTCCGAGGTGCCGATGACGCGCACCTTCACCCGGTCGGTCGCCTGGGCGAGCTTGCGGAAGTAGTCGTGGACGTCCTTGACCCGCGACAGCTCGTCCGGCGCCCCGGCGAGATGGCCCAGCGCCTTGGTGGGCGACGGCACCGTGTCCGAGTCGGGCACGTAGGCCACCGACTCGGGGAGAAATTCGGGAGCGGTCGTGTACTCCTTGATCTTCTCGACGCTCCCCGGCTCCGGCCGGTCGGGGGCCCAGGAGCCCGAGACTTGAGCCGCAGGAGCGGCGGGCGCGGGCTCCTGGAGGGCGAATACTCCAGGCGCGCCGAGCACGGCCGTGGCGAGCAGGGCCTGGATCAGGACATTGACCGGACGGACTTTCACGTCGGAGACCTCCAGTGGAAGGGCCGCTACGATACCGGTTTCCGGGGCGGCGGGACAAGGAGCCGGCCCTGACCTACCGCACCCGCACCACCACCACCGTGATGTCGTCCGCCTGCTCCTGGTCCCCCTTGAAGTTCGCCAGGTCGCCGAGCACGGCGTCGCGGATCTCGCGGGCGGTGCGGCTGCCGGCGGCGCGGGCGACCGCCCGCTGGAGGCGCGCGTCGCCGTAGTCCTGCGCCTGATCGTTGCGGGCCTCGACCAGTCCGTCGGTGTAGAAGACCAGGAGGTCCCCCGCCGCCAGGGGGCAGCGCACCAGCTCGTAGCCGGCGCCGAGGAAGGTGCCCAGGGGGGGCGCCCCTTTCCCCACCTCGGTGAAGCGGCCGGCGCGCGGGTCGTAGTGGAGCATGGGCGGGTGGCCCGCGCTCACCAGGGTGAGCTCCCGCGCGTCCCGGTCGAGCATCGCGCAGAGCAGGGTGATGTAGGTCCGCTTGTCGGTGGTCCGCCGCACCATGTGGTTCAGCCGCTCGAAGACGCGGACGGGCGAGGCGAGGTCGTCCTCCAGCAGATAGAGGCAGCTGCGGACCCCCGAGAGCAGCAGCCCACTGGCGAGCCCGTGCCCGGCCACGTCGCCGATCACCAGCACGAGCTGCGAGTCGTTGAGCTTGAAGTACTCGTAGTAGTCGCCGCCCACCTCGGTGGCGGGGAGCGAGGCGGCGGCGAGGTCCATCCAGTCGAGCTGGGGCGCTCCCTGCGGAAGCATGCTGAGCTGGATCTTGCGCGCGTAGTCGATCTCCTCGCGCATCCGCAGCCGCTCGCGGTGGCGGGAATGCTCCTTGCGCCAGCCGGCCAGGAACCGCTTGCGGTCGAGCTGCGTGACTCCCACGGCGGCGGCGAGACAGAGCAGGCTCGTCACGGAGACCGCGATGACCGCGTCCTGGTCCGCCGGCACGGAGACCCGCCGCAGCCCCACCCAGGCCAGCGGGAAGACCGCCGTCCCCCAGAAGGCGGCGAACAGCATCAGGTGCTCGGCGATCCGCAGCCGGAAGGCCAGCAGCAGGAAGCCGACGAGGATGAACGGCACGTGCTCGCTGCCCTGGATGTGGGCGGTGGTGAACTTCAGCACCACGATCTGGACGAAGAGATAGACCAGCAGGATCTGGCGGAAGTTGCGGGCGAAGATCTCGCGGTCGCGCAGCACGAAGAACACGATGCCGAGGAGGATGTTGGCGGCATAGAGGACGATGCCGAAAGGGTCGTGGCGGTCGGTCGCGACACCAACGCCGGCCAGCGAGAGCAGCATCACCAGGATGGAGAGCCAGCGGAAGACCCGGTAGTTCCTGGCGTCGAAGTGGCGATGCAGGGCCAGGGGCTCGGGCAGCAGCACGAGCTCGTCGAGGGTAGGGGCTTTCATCGCCGGGAAGTCAGCCGATCGGTTCTGCCGGAAGCTATCTGGAAAACCAGTGGATCACGCCGTCCACGACCCCGGAGACGACCTCGCCGAGGACGGAGCCCGAACGGTTGCTCCGGCTGAGCAGCCAGCTCTCGCCCTCCGGCGGCTCCCACGGCTGGGCTCCCTCGGCGAGCGCCTTCTGCCGCGCCTCGATCCGCGTCTCCTCCTGCTGGAGCTTCCCGGTCCGCTCCTCTCCCCCCTCGCGGATCCAGCGCAGCAGGCGGTCCAGCTCGTGGAGATCGAACCAGATGCCGTGCCGGGCGCAGAGGTCCACGATGACGCCGCTCTTCCTGCCGTAGTTGCGGCGGTTCATCAGCGCGCCGCAGATCACGCACGGACGGTAGTGGAGGGCTTGAAGCGGCTGCGGCCCGGAGGGGTGGGTGTCCGCCGGGATGGCCGCCGGAGTGGCCGCCGGAGCGCCGCCGCCGAACCCTTCCGGCAGCTGTCCCGACCGGGCGCGGTCGGCGATCACCTCGAAGATCTCCCTCTCGACCCACAGGCCGCCGCAGGTGGAGCAGTCGAAGATCGCCACGCTGGCCTGACCCAGGCGGCGGCTGACCAGGGGATGCCCTCCGGGACAGGCGGGACACCGGTAGCCGCTCTCGCCGGCGGACGCCTGCGCCGCGAGGACCGGCGTCCCGCAGTGATGGCAGAAGCGCGCCTGGCCGCTCACCCGGGCCATGCAGCCGGGGCAGATCGTGTCGAGGTCCCGCTCGTGAAGGGTGAACTCGGCGCCGCAGAAGCGGCAGTCCGGCGCCGTCTCCTCCCGGCAATTCTCCCGGGGGGCGCCGCAGGAGGAGCAGCGCACCACCGCCGCGTCGTGAGCCCGCGGCCGCGGCACGGTGACCATGGCGCCGCAGGAGCACGGAAAGGCAGCGCCCTCCGCACGCCCGGTGGCGTCGAACTGGCGGTGGCATTCGGGGCAGGCGACGAGGAAACGCATGGCAATCACCCCCGCCGCAGGGCCACCAGAGGGTCCACCTGCGTGGCGCGCCGGGCCGGAAAGTAGTTGGCCGCCAGGGCCACGAGGCCGAGCGCCAGCGGCATGGCCACGAAGGTGAGCGGGTCGGTGACGCTGAGCCCGTAGATCTCGCCGGCGAGGAGGCGGCTAGCGTACCACGCCCCGGCGAGCCCCAGCGCCAGCCCGATCAGCACCTGGGTCATTCCCTGCCGCACCACCAGCAGGAGGACGCTGTCGCGGCCGGCGCCCAGGGCCATGCGAACGCCGATCTCGTGGGTCCGCTGGGCGACCGAATAGCTCACCACGCCGTAGACTCCGACCACCGCCAGCACCAGGGCAAGCCCGGCGAAGAGGGCGAGCAGCACGGCCTTGAAGCGGCTCTGCGCCAGCGACGCCGCCACCACGTCCCGCAACGTCGTCACCTTGTCCACCGGCAGGTCGGGATCGAGCGACTTCACCGCTTCCCGGACGGGCGCCGCCAGGCGGGCCGGGTCTCCCCGGCCGCGCACCACCAGGGCCGCGTAGGGAATGGGCTGCTGGAACTGGGGCAGGTAGACCTCCGAGCCGGCCTCCTTGCCGAGGGCCTCGTGCCGGACGTCGCCGACCACTCCCACGACGGTGGACCACTGGAGCTTCGGATCTTTCGGATCGCCGAAGGCGATGCGCTTGCCGAGCGGGCTCTCACCCGGCCAGACCCGGGCCGCCATGGTCTCGTTGACGATCACCACCGGCATCCCCGACGGGGTGTCCCGCTCGTCGAACAGCCTCCCCCGGCGCAGGGGGATCCCGAGCGCCTGGAAGGCTCCGGGGCTGGCCATCCGCGCGTTCGCGTTGGGGACGGCGTTCGGCGGCGGGGCCGGCCGGCCGGCGACGGAAAAGGCGAAGACGAGGTCGCTGTCGCCGAGCGGCAGGGGGTAGATCAGGCCGGCCTGCTCGACGCCGGGCAGGGCCCGCACCCGCTCCAGCAGCCCGCGATAGAAGGCGATCTGGCGCTCCGGCTTCCCGTACTTGGCCGGCGGCAGCGCCAGTTGGGCGGCGATCGCCCCTTGGGGACGGAAGCCGGGGTCCACCGCCTGCAGACGGGCGAAGCTCTGGATCAGCAGCCCGGCCCCCAGCAGCAGGACCAGCGTCAGCGCCACCTGGGCGAGCACCAGGAAGTTGCGGACCAGCCGGCCGCGGACGCCCCCCGCCATCCCCCGTCCCCCCTCCTTGAGGGACTCCGAAAGCCGGCGCCCCGCCCCGGTGAGGGCCGGGATCAACCCGAAGAGCAGCCCCATCCCCAGCGACACGGCCAGGGTGAAGAGCAGGACGCGGCCGTCGAGGCGCACCTCCTGGGCCCGCGGGATGCCGTCGGGGTCGAGGGCGATCAGCGCCCGGGTTCCCCAGCCGGCGAGCAGCAGGCCCAGGGCGCCTCCGGCCAGGAACAGGATCAGGGTCTCGGTGAGCACCTGGCGCACCAGCCGGGCGCGGCTCGCTCCCAGGGCGGCCCGCAGGGCGATCTCCCGCTCCCGCGCCATTACGCGGGCGAGCAGGAGGTTCGCCACGTCGGCGCAGGCGATCAGCAGGACGAAGCTGACGAAGACGAGCAGGATCAGCAGGGACGCGCGGACCTCTTCGACCGCGAACTCGCCGAGCGGCAGGACCACGGTTCCCCAGCCGGCGTTGCTGTCCGGATACTGCCGTTCGAGCCGCGCGGCGATCTGCGCCATCTCCGTCCGCGCCCGCGTCAGGCTCACCCCCGGCTTCAGGCGTCCCAGGACCGTCAGGTGATGGGCCCCGCGGCTCTCCTCGGCGGGATCGGCGGCCAGCGGCACCCAGATCTCGCCGCGCAGCGGCAGGCCGGTCCCGGGCGGCGCCACGCCGACCACGGTGCGGGGTTCGCCGTCCAGCATCAGGGTCCGCCCGACGATGCCCGGATCGGCGCCGAAGCGCCGCCGCCAGAGACCGTCGGAGAGGACGGCCACCCGCTCCCCGCCCGGCCGGTCCTCCTCGGGCCGGAACCCCCGCCCGAGCGCCGGCTCCCTCTTCAGGGTGTGGAAGAAGTCCGCCGAGACCCCGGCCCCGCGCAGGGCCTCCGGCCGGTCGCCTCCCGTCAGGTTGAAACGCTTCCCGGCGTACGCCACCAGGCCCTGGAACGACCGGCTCTGCCGCCGCAAGTCCTCGAAGTCGGCCAGTGAGACGCTGAAACGCGGGAACCCGGCCGTGGGATTCTTCATCATCACGACCGTGAGCCGGTCCGGCTCCGGATAGGGCAGCGGATTGAGCAGCACGCCGCTGACGACGCTGAAGATCGCGCTGTTGGCGCCGATCCCCAGGGCCAGAGCGATCAGGGCCGCCAGAGTGGTCCCCGGGCTCTTCGCCAGGGTGCGCAGCCCGAAGCGGATATCTTTCCAGAACGTGTCCAAGAAAACCTCCGCAAAGATCCTACCGCGTCCGGGCCTCCCGGCGGGCACTACGAGGGGCGGAGGGGGCGGGTTTCAGGCGAGCAGCGCCTCGCCGGCCGGCTGGCGCAGGTTGTAGCGCGAGCTCATCACCCGGCCGTAGGCGCCGGCGTTGGCGATCAGCACCACGTCCCCCTCGGCGGAGGGGGGCAGGCGGCGGGAGCGGCCGAGGATGTCGCCGGTCTCGCAGATCGGCCCCACGACCTGGGCGGTCCAGGTGGAGGGCTCGCCGAGCCGCGACAGGTTGAAGATCGGGTGGTAGGCGCCGTAGAGCGCCGGCCGGATCAGCGAGTTCATGCCGGTCTCCAGCCCCACGTAGGTCATTTCCCCCTTGCGCTTGATCTGGGTGACCCGCGCCAGCAGCACCCCGCCGGCGGCGACCAGGAAGCGCCCCGGCTCGAGCCAGATCTCGAAGCGCGGGTTGGCCGCCTTGAAGCGCCGGAGCTGCCCGCCGAGCACGCCGAGGTCGAGCGGGCTCTGCTCCGGCCGCTCCGCCACTCCCAGGCCGCCGCCGAGATCGAGGACCCGCACGCCGGGGAAGCGCTCGGCGGCCTCGGCCAGGAAGAGGGCGACCTCGCTCCACGCCTCCGGGGTGCGGATGCCGCTGCCGGAGTGGGCGTGGAGGCCGACGACCCGGGCGCCGCAGGCGTCGAGCAGGAAGCGCATCTCCTCCATCTGCTCCGGCGCCAGGCCGAACTTGGACTGCGCCCCGGCCGTGCGGACGTGGGCGTGGTGCCCCCTCCCCCGCCCGGGATCGAGCCGCAGGAAGACCTCCCGCCCGCGGAAGACCTCCGGCCACTCTCTTAGCGGGTGGAGGTTGTCCACCGTCACCCGCGCCCCCGCCTCGAAGCCGCGCCGGTACTCGTCGCGCGGGGCGAAGTTGGGGGTGAACAGCAGCCGCGAGGGGTCGAGGCCGGGGAAGAGGGCGAGCACGTGGTCCAGCTCCGCCGCCGAGACGCACTCGAAGCCCAGCCCGGCGCCTTCGAAGACCCGCAGCACGCCAGGGTTGTCGTTCGCCTTGACCGCGTAGAAGAGACGGTCCACCGCGTCGAGGGCGCGCAGGGACCCCGCGGCGGCGCGCAGCGTCGGCGCATCGTAGACGTAGACCGGCCCCGCGGTGCGGGCGATCTCCAGCAGCTCGTCCCGGCGGGCGCGCCACCAGTCGGCGGGCGAGGCCGGCGCCTCCTCCCCCGGGGCGCCGAACAGCTCGCTCCAGGTGGGGCCGAAGAGGGCGCTCTCCCCCTTCTGGCCGAAGAGCAGGCCGTGGAGCTGGCGGATCAGCCGCTCGCTCGCCTCCTCGTCGACCAGGAAGGTGAGGTTGAGATCGCTCGCCGACTGGGTCACCAGGTGGACCTTCAGCTCCTCGAAGGCCTCGAGCACCGGCCCCAGCTCGTGGAGGATGGCGCGGATGCCCCGGCCGACCAGCGACAGCGAGGCCGTCGGCGCGATCACCCGCGGCTCGCAGAAGGGGGCGAGATCGCGCAGCAGCGGATCGAGCGCCGACGGGTCGAGCACGTTCGCCCCGGGATCCAGCGAGACGGTGACGTTGGTCTCCGAGCTGGAGACCGAGTCGATCGAGATCCCGTGCCGGGCGAAGACGGTGAACGCCCGGGCCAGGAAACCGACCTCCTGCCACATGCCGACCGTCTCCATGGAGATCAGGGTGATCCCGTTGCGCGAGGAGATGGCCTTGACCTGCGGCCCTCCCGCCGCCCCGACCCCGGAGATGACGGTGCCGGGAGCGTCCGGCCGGTCGGTGCACAGGATGTGGAGGGGGATGGCGTGCCGGCGCAGCGGCGGGATCGCCCGCGGGTGGAGCACCTTGGCCCCCATGCTGGCGATCTCCTGCGCCTCGTCGTAGTCGAGGGCGCGCAGCAGCCGGGCCGAGGGGAGGAGGGCGGGGTTGGCGGTGAACAGGCCGGGGACGTCGGTCCAGATCTCGCACCGCACGGCCCCCAGCCGGGCGGCGAAGTAGGCGGCGGAGGTGTCCGAGCCGCCGCGCCCCAGCAGCACCGTCTGCCCCTCCAGGTTGCGGGCGATGAACCCCTGGGTGAGGACCACGGCGGCTGGGATCTCTTCCAGCCGGATCTCTTCCAGGCGGGCGATCAGCGCCTCGTCGCGGTCGAACTTGCAGGTGGCCGAGAGGTAGGCGCGGGGACCGTGGACGAGCGGGTCCTCGCGGGCGACCAGCGAGGTCCGGGCGTCGTGCCAGGCGGCCGGAATGCCCTGGGACTCCAGCCAGGCGGCACCGAGCCGGGTGGACATCAGCTCGCCGAAGGCCATCACCCGCGCCTTGAGCGCCGGGCCGGCCTCGCGCAGCAGCGAGGCGGCGAGGGCGAGGCGGGAGAGCTCCTCGAAGTCGGCCCTGAGCAGCGCCGCGCCGTCGAGCCCGAGGCCCGCCGCCAGCTCCAGGTGCCGCCGCTCGACCGCCGCCAGCGGCTCCTCGTGCTGCTGCCCCTCGACGGCGGCGGCGAGCAGCGCCGCGAGCCGGTCGGAGACCCCCGAGAGGGCCGAGCAGACGACGAGCGGCCGCAGCCCCTCGTCCAGCCGCCGCCGCGTCAGGCCGGCGATCGTGGCCCAGCGCTCCGGCGTCGAGACGCTGGTGCCGCCGAACTTGAGGACGACCCAGGGCCTGGCGGGCAGGGGACTACCCCTTCGCCGCCCGCACCGCCTCGGTCAGCGCCGGCAGCACCTCGTGGAGATCGCCGACGATGCCGTAGTCGGCGACGGTGAAGATCGGCGCGCCGGGGTCCTTATTGATCGCCACGATCACCGTCGAGCCCTTCATGCCGACCAGGTGCTGGATGGCGCCCGAGATGCCCGCCGCGATGTAGAGCTTGGGGGCGACCGTCTGCCCCGAGGAGCCGATCTGTCGGTCGCGCGGCAGCCAGCCGTTGTCGATCACCGGCCGGCTGGCGCCGATCTCGGCCCCGAGCGCCTTGGCGAGGCTCTCGACCGGGCCCATCTTGTCCGCCCCGCCGACGCCGCGGCCCACGGCGACGATGATCGACGCCTTGGTGAGGTCCACCGTATCCCCTCCCACCTCTTCGTAGCCGAGCACCTCGCGGTCCGGCTGCAACCCCGAGAGATCGGCGGCGAGCGGCCTGACCTCGGCATTGCCCGCTTCGCCGAGACGGACGGCGCCGTCGGCCTGGAAGGCGCCGGACTGGACGGAGACGAGCACCGTCCCCTCCCCCTTGACCCGCACCTTGGACTGCAGCTTGCCGCCCATCACTGGCCGGGTCCAGACCAGGCCGCCGTCCTCTGCATGGAAGGCGGTCACCTCCGGCAGCAGCCCGGCGCCGATCGCCTGCGCCAGGCGGGCCATGTAGTCCACCGTCTGGTAGGTGTGGGGGAAGACCACGAAGGCCGGCGCCGCGGCCTGGATGGCCGGGGCCAGGGCGCCGATGTAGGCGCCCGGCGTGTAGGCGCGGAGAGCCTCGCCGTCCGCCACGTGGACGGCGGCGAGATCGAACCGGGCCACCTCGGCCGCGGCGCTTTCCAGGCCGGCGCCGAGCAGCACGGCCTCGGCCTTGCCCCCCAGCTCCGCCGCCAGCTTCTGCGCCGCGGCGACCGCCTCCCAGGAGATGCGGGGGAACTGCCCCTCGCGGTGTTGCAGGACGACCCAGACCCCGTTCGCCATCAGAGCACCCTCGCTTCCTTCTGCAGTTTCTCCACCAGTTTCGCCGCCGCGGCCTTGGCGTCCCCCTCCAGCATCTGGGCCCCCTTGCCGGACTCCGGGAAGCTGACCGAGACGATCTCCAGCCGCGAGCCCGCCTCCCCCACCTTGGAGGGATCGAGCCCGAGGTCGGCCGGCGAAGGGGTGGAGATCTCCTTCTTCTTGGCCGCCATGATCGCTGTGAGCTTGGCGTAGCGCGGGTGGTTGATGCCCGCCTGGATCTCCAGCACCGCCGGCAGGCGGACGCGCGAGACCTCGTTGACGCCGCTCTCCATCTCGCGGGTCACCCTGGCGCTGGCGTTCCCCTCCTCGATCTCGACCCCCATCACCAGCCAGACATGGGGCCAGCCGAGGTGGCCGGCGACCACCGAGCCGGTGCCTCCGTAGCCGACGTCGTCCGACTGCGAGCCGGTGAGCACGAGGTCGAAGGAGTCGCGGGCGAGGGCGGCGGCGAGCGCCCGGCCGGTCGCCAGGGCGTCGCCGCCGGCGAAGGCGGGGTCGGAGAGATGGACCGCGCGGGCGGCGCCGACCGCCAGGGCCTTGCGCAGGGCCTCCTTGACCCGCTCCGGGCCGAGGCTGAAGACGACCACCTCGCCGCCGGTCTTCTCGGCGATGCGCAGCCCCTCCTCCAGGGCGTACTCGTCGCTCTCGTTGATGATGAACGGCAGGTCCTCCTCCTCCACCCACCGCCCGTCGCGGCGGACGCGCAGCCGCGCCTCGGTGTTGGGGACCTGCTTGATGCAGACGGCGATCTTCATTCCAGAAATCTCCTTGGAGTCTGGCCCGGAATCTGTCCCGGAATCGGGTCAGGCCGGCCGGGCGCGGCCGTTGAGCAGGCGGCGCAGCAGCGGCGGGGCCGGGTTGAACGCCCACACGCGGTCGTCGAACCGCAGGGTGGGCACCACACGCCGGCCGCCGCTGCGCTCGAGCACCAGCGCCTCGGCGCCGTGGTCCTGATCGATGTCGATCTCGGAGAACGCCGCCTCGGCTTCCTCCAGCACCCGCTTGGCGCGCCGGCAGTCGGGGCACCAGGAGGAGCTGTAGACGAGCACACGGTCGGAGTGGATGCCCTCGCCGGAAGCCAGCCTGGCCGTCTCCTCCGGCGTCAGGCGGACGCCGACGAGGCGGATCTTGCCCCCGGGCTCGGTGAGCAGCACAGCCGGCAGATCGGTTTCCGGAGAGAGGCCCAGCCGGATCAGGCGATGGGCGGCTTCCGGGTTGGCGGCCAGATCGATCCGGTCCCCGCACTCGGGCGGCGGCTCGGGCTGGCGGGTGGAATCGTAATAGACGTGACAGTCCATAGGGTTCATGGCAAGGGTCCAGGGACCCGCACCGCGGCGCCGTTGACGGCCGCCGCGGCCGGAGTCGTGAGGAAGTGGATGACCGAGGCGACGTCTCCGGTCGTGGCCCATTTCGACGGATCGGCGCCGGGCATCGCCGCCCGGTTCGCGGGGGTGTCCATGGTGCCGGGGAGCACGGCGTTGGCGCGGCCGCCGAACGGCGCCATCTCGCGCGCCAGCGACTCGACCATGCGCAGCACCCCGGCCTTGGCGGCGGCATAGCCGCCGACCCCGGCCTCCCCCAGGAGAGCCGCCGGAGCGGAGACCGCGACGACCGCGCCGCCGCCCGCCCGCTCGAAGCGGCGGGCGCTCTCGCGGAAGACGCGGAAGGTGGTGTCGAGGTTGAGCTTCATCAGATAGCTCCAGTCGTCATCCGACAGATCCGCCAGGCGCGACCAGCGGAAGCCGCCGACCAGGTGGACGACCGCCCGGGGAACCCCCGCGGCGCTCTCCTCCTCGTCGAACAGCTTCCCGACCTCGGGGGTGGAGGCGAGGTCGGCGCGCCGGAGGACCAGGCGGTCCTCGCCGGCCAGCGGCCTCAGCTCCGCCAGGGCGGCCTCGGTGGCGCCGGCGGCGAGGACGCCGTCGCCCGCCTCCAGGAAGCGCGCCACCACGCTCCGCCCCAGGGCGCCCGAGGCGCCGGTGATAAGGACTCGACCGCTCATGCTCTCTCCAGGGTTGGGTACGGCAAGGACACGGCCTCGCCACAGCCCTATGAGTGCCGTGGCGAGCCGGATGGGAGACTATCACGGGCTTGGGGCGTGTTGCCCTGCCGAAGCTTCGGCGGGCCGGCGAAGCTGCGGCGGGCTGCCGAAGCTTGTTTTTGGCTGCCGAAGCTGCGGCAGGCCAGCGAAGCTTCGGCGGGCTGGCGAAGCTTGTTTTCTGCTGCCGGAGCTTCGGCGGGCCAGCGAAGCTTCGGCAAGCCGGCGAAGCTTGTTTCCTGCTGCCGAAGCTTCGGCGAGCCAGCGAAGCTTCGGCGGGCCGGCGAAGCTTGTTTTTTCCTGCCGGAGCTTCGGCAGGCCGGCGAAGCTTCGGCAGGGCATCGGCCATCCGGCTCGCGCCGGTCTACAATCTCCCGCCATGCCGTCCCGCCGGATCTTCCCTCCCGAGCCCGCCGTCACGGGCGAAACGAAGAGCCAGCGCTGGCGGCGCAAGCGGCGGACGTACGTGCTGCGGTGGTTCGACCGCGCCATCCTCTCCCTCTACCGGCTGATCCACTGGCTCGACCGCAAGGCCCCCGTCGAGCGGCGCTACTTCCGGGTGGCGATCTTCGGCTCCAGCCGCATCCAGCCCGAGGACGCCGCCTACGCCCAGGTGCGCGAGCTCGCCCGCCAGCTCTCCTACATGGGGTGCGACATCGTCACCGGCGGCGGCCCCGGCCTGATGCGGGCCGCCAACGAGGGGGCGCGGGCCGGTGCCTATCACTACAAGACCCGCTCCTTCGGGCTCACCATCCTCCTGCCCATGGAGGAGCAGCCCAACCCGTTCCTCGACGAGGTGGCCCACCACTCGATGTTCTTCTCCCGTCTCCACCAGTTCATCCGCCTCTCCCACGCCTACATCGTGATGGACGGCGGCATCGGCACCACCCTGGAGGCGACGATGGTCTGGCAGCTCCTCCAGGTGCGGATGCTGAGCGGCCGGACGCTGATCTTCGTCGGCCCCATGTGGCGCGGCCTGCGGACCTGGATCGAAGGGGAGATCGTGCGGCGGGGGCTCGCCTCCCCCCCGGACCTCGACCTCGCCGTCTGGGTGGATACCGTCGAGGAGGCCCTGGAGAGGGTGACGCGAGCCCTCGAGGACTTCCTGCGCCTGCACAAGGTGATCCTCCCTCCGGCCCTGGAAGAGCCTCCCGCCTGAAGGCCGTGCCCTGGCTTTGCCCCGCGCAGCCGACTGGCAGCGACGAAGGAGCGCACACGAAGGAGGCGAGCAGGGGCAAACCAGGGCACGGCTCCCCCGGGCACATCCTTTGCTGATGTCGCGGTGCCATGGTACGTTGCGAGGCGTAACACGGGTGAAAGGGTGCGCATGTTCACGACCGCTTTGACGATGCTCCAGCTCGGCGGCCCAGGGGGGCAGACGGGCATGTTCCGGTTCTTCCTGCAGGCGGGGCCGATGGCGAAGTTCATCCTCGCCGCCCTGGCCCTCTTCTCGATCGGCTCCTGGGCGATCATCTTCGGCAAGCTGGTGCAGTTCCAGCGCGCCGACCGCCAGACGGTGCGGTTCCTCGAGGTCTTCCACCGCAGCCAGCGCTTCAGCGAGGTCAACGCCCAGGCGGGCAAGCTCGGCGCCTCGCCGCTGGTAGGGATCTTCCAGGCCGGCTACGCGGAGATCGACGCCCAGATCAAGAGCTCCCCCGGACCCCGAGCGGCCCGGCGAGAAGCGCTCCTACCGCATCACCTCGGTCACCGCCCTCGAGCGGACGCTGACCCGGGCGGTCAACGTCGAGATCCAGGGGGTCACGCGGTGGCTGGGCTTCCTCGCCACCACCGCCGCCGCGACACCCTTCATCGGCCTTTTTGGCACGGTGTGGGGAATCATGCAGGCGTTCAACGACATCGGCCTCCAGGGCTCGACCTCGATCGTGGCGGTGGCGCCCGGCATCGCCGAGGCGCTGATCAACACCGCGGCCGGCCTCGCCGCGGCCATCCCGGCGCTGATCAGCTACAACTACTTCTCCCAGTACTCGCGGCGGCTGCGGATCCGCATGGAGGACTTCTCCCTGGAGTTCCTGAACCTGGCGGAGCGGAACTTTACCTAGGGACGAGTGTCCAAGAGAGTCGAGGGAAAGAAGATGGCGTTCAAGCTGGGCGGCGGCGGCGATGACGATCCGGTGATGGCGGACATCAACGTCACTCCCCTGGTGGACGTGATGCTGGTGCTGCTCATCATCTTCATGATCGCCGCCCCCATGCTGCATCAGGGGGTGGAGGTCGCCCTGCCGAAGGCCAACGCCCCCAACCTCCCCTTGAAGGTGCAGGACCCGCTGGTGATCTCGATCGACCGCAACGGCCGGGTCTACCTGCGCGAGTCGGCGGTGGAGACCGACGAGCTGGTGGCCCGCACCAGGTCCCAGATCGCCGCCCGGGGGGATGACACGGTGTTCCTGAAGGGGGACCGCGACGTCCCCTACGGCAAGGTGATCGAGGTGCTCGACATCCTCCAGCAGGGGGGGATCGCGCACGTGGGCATGGTGACCGACCGCGGCGACCGCGGGGGCCGCGGAGGGCGGCGCCGGCCGTGAGCCTGGCGGTCGACCGCATCCTCGAGCGGCGCTCGCGGCGCGAGAGCCGCCGTCCGGAAGCGGCAAGCCTGGCCGTCGCCGCGCTGCTGCACGCCGCCGCCATCGCCGTCGCCCTGCTGCTGCCGCGGCTGACCCCGCCGCCACCGCCGCTCGCCTTCGTGCCGGTGCAGATCGTCCCCGCCCAGGCGCTGGGGGTGCGCCGGCCCGCCAGCCGCCCCAAGGCCGAGAAGCCGGCCCCCAAGCCCGCGGTGGAAGAGCCGCCGGCGCCCGAGCCGCCCAGGCCGAAGCCGGAGCCGGAGCCGCCGCCACCGCCGAAACCGAAGCCGGTCCCCAAGGAAGTCAGAGACGAGGCGCCGGTGCTCCCCGACAAGCCGGTGAAGAGACCGGAGAAGCCGAAGCCCGAGAAGCCCCGGCCCGCCGAGAGCGACCTGCCGAAGCCCGTTCCCATCGAACGGCCGACGGTCAGGAAGCCGCTCCCCAAGCCGCCGGCCAGGGGCGGCACCGGCAACAACCCCGCCGGGGCGGCGCCGGAGGGGAACGACGACGGCGAGGCCGGCCGGCGAGGCGCGACGACCGGCAAGCCGCAGGGGACCTCCGCCTTCGGCTCCCAGATCGCCGGGCTGGACAACCCGGACTTCAAGTTCGGCTACTACATCGACCAGCTCCTCTCCTCGATCGACTCGAAATGGGTGCGCCCGCCGCTCGGCAACGAGGTGCAGGCGGTGATCGGCTTCCGCATCCAGCGCGACGGCAGCATCACCGACCTCCAGGTGGCGCGCTCTTCGGGCTACAATTCCTTCGACCTCGCCGCGTTGCGCGCGGTCCAGAACGCGTCCCCCTTTCCGCCGCTGCCGCGGGCGTACCGCCAGGACTCCCTGGGAGTCAACCTGATCGTCCGCTGACCGCTCCTGATGAACCAAGCGCCGAACCGAGGGCCGAACCGAGGTGCCATGAGATCCAGAACCGCCGCGCTGACCGTCCTCCCCTGCCTGCTCCTCGCCGGGCTGGTCGTCGCCGCCCAGCAGGCGCCGCCACAGCCCTCTCCCGGGGCGGCGGCGCAACCCGGGCAATCGCCAGGCCAAGCACCGGGACAATCGCCGAAGAGCGTCACCCTGACGCTCGACCGCGGCAACCAGCCGCGCAAGATCAAGCTCGCCATCCCCGCCTTCCGGGGTCCGGGCCAGCTCACCGGCGAGGCGGCGGGCGCGGGGCGCGAGATCGAGGAGACGGTGCGGCGCGACCTCGACGTCTCCGGCTACTTCGAGATCCAGGGTCCGGCCGCCCTCTCCGGCCTGTCGCTCTCCGGCGACGCGCAGAAGGACCTCCCGGCCTACCGCTCGACCGGCAACGAGGTGCTGCTGCTCGGCGACGTGCGGGCGGAGGGGGATCACGTGGTCCTCGAGGGGCGGGTGCTCGACCTCGGCAGCGGCCAGGCGGTGCTCGCCAAGCGCTACCGCGGCCCCTTCCCGGTGAGCCGGCGGATGGCCCACACCTTCGCCGACGAGGTGATCCGCTTCCTGGTCGGCAAGCCGGGGATCGCGCTCTCCGAGATCGCTTTCACCTCGGACCGCACCGGCGCCAAGGAGATCTTCGTCATGGACTACGACGGGGCGAACCAGCGCAAGATCACCGCCCACCACTCGACCTCGATGTCCCCGGCGTGGAGCCCGGACGGCGGCTCGATCGCCTACACCTCCTTCTTCAACGGCCCGCCGGGCATCTATCTGGCGGACGTCGCCAGCGGCCGCAAGCGGCCGGTCATCACCTCGGGCTCGTTCAACATCGGCCCGAGCTTCGCGCCGGACGGCCGCCACATCGCCTTCGCCCGCTCGGTCGAGGGGAACGTCGAGATCTTCACCTCCGACCTCGACGGCGGCAGCCTGCGGCGGCTGACCAACTCCAGCGCCATCGACACCAACCCGGCCTGGAGCCCCAAGGGGGGGGAGATCGCCTTCACCTCCAGCCGCGCCGGCAACCCCTCCATCTACCTGATGGACGCCGAGGGGGCCAACCAGCGGCGGATCACCTTCGACGGGACCTACAATGACGGGGTGGCCTGGAACCGGGACGGCGACCTGATCGCCTACACCAGCCGCCGCGACGGGCAGTTCCAGATCGCGGTGACCAACGTGGTGACCCTGGAGACCCGGGTGCTGACCTCCGGCCCGGGCGAGAACCAGTCGCCGACCTTCTCGCCCGACGGCCGCAAGATCGCCTTTACCTCCCGGCGCGAGGGGGGGACCCAGATCTACGTCATGGACCTCGACGGCTCGAACGTCCGCAAGCTGACCTCGGAGGGGAGCAACGACCTCGCCGACTGGTCGCGGAGCGTTCCGGAGAAGTAACACGGTTGTTTTGATACAGTAGGCGCGATGGATTTTCCAGCCGCACCCCGGGCTTTTCGAAGCGAGGAGAGATCATGAACCGAAAGTGGATGATATGGATCGCGTTGCCGGCGCTGTTGACCTTCCTGTACGGCTGCCCCAAGAAGAAGCCGGCCACCCCGCCGGCGGACCTCAACGTCGAGACCACGACGGTGCCGGCGCCGCCGAGCACCCCGGCTCCGGCCCAGGACGTGCAGCAGCCCGCGGCGCCGCCGGTCACCGGCGACCAGAGGGAGGACGCGCTCACCTCGACGGACATGCAGGTGGTCAACGACAAGCTCAAGCGGCGCGGCTTCAGCCCCGACGTCTACTTCGACTACGACGAGAGCAACCTGAGCGACGACACGCGGGACAAGCTGTCGCGCGACGCCGACCTGCTGAAGAGCAACCCGCAGTTCTCGGTCACCATCGAGGGGCACGCCGACTCGCGCGGCACCAGCGAGTACAACCTGGCCCTCGGCGAGCGCCGCTCCACCGGGGTGCGCGACTACATCACCTCCCTGGGGATCGCCACCAGCCGTCTGCGCACCATCTCCTACGGCAAGGAGCGCCCCGTCTGCACCGAGGAGACGGAGAGCTGCTGGTCGCAGAACCGCCGCGCCCATCTCGTCATCACCGGGCGCTCGAACGTCGGTTGACCATGAGCAGGCTTTCGCGCGCTCTCCCACTCGCCGGTCTCCTCGCGGCGGCGCTCGCCGCCACGGGGTGCGTCTCGTCCCAGGACATCGAGGGCCTGCAGTCGCAGCTCTCGGACATCCAGCGGCAGATGCTGCAGATGCAGAAGCAGGCCCAGCAGGCCCCCAGCAAGCAGGAGGTGGCCGACCTCGGCTCGAACGTCGGCCAGCAGATGCAGGGGCTGCTGAAGACCGAGGCGGACATGCAGGTCAAGCTGCAGGGTCTCGGCACCCAGATCGAGGCTCTGCAGGCCAAGCTCGAGGACACCAACTACCGCCTGTCGCAGCTCTCGCAGCAGATCGCGGCAACCAACCAGGACCTCAAGAGCCGCAGCCAGGCGCCGGCCGCCGCGCCCGTGCCCGACGGCGGGCCCCCACAACCGCAGCCGCCGGGCAACGGCGGTGGCGGCGCCGGGATCGATCCCAAGAGCCTCTACGACGCGGCCTACAACGACTACCTGAAGGGGAACTACGACCTCGGGGTGCGCGAGTTCCAGGAGTACCTGTCGAACTTCCCCAACACCGACCTCTCCGACAACGCCGCCTACTGGATCGGCGAGTCCTACTACCGGCAGCGGCGCTTCCGGCAGGCGGTCGAGGAGTTCGATATCGTGCTCACCAAGTACCCCAAGGGGGATAAGGTGCCGAGCGCGCTGCTCAAGAAGGGCTACTCCTATCTGGAGCTCGGCGAGCGGAACCAGGGGGTCGTCCAGCTCCAGCACGTCATCCGCTCATACTCGACGAGCGACGAGGCCAACCTCGCGCGGCAGCGGCTGCGCGAGCTCGGGGTTGACGCGCGGTAGAGCCGGGTGCTATAAAGTTCCGTCGCGCTCCGGCGCGACTACGTTTTCTAAATTGGAGAGCAACGAAGGATATGGCAAATACCAAGTCGGCTGAGAAGAGGCACCGTCAGAACGTCCAGGCGCGGGAGCGCAACCGGGCGCACCGTTCAACCCTGCGCACCGCGGTCAAGAAGCTGCGCGCGGCGGTGGCGAGCGGCGATGCCGCCAAGGCGGCCGAGATCCTGCCGGAGACGCTGAGCGTCATCGACAAGACGGCGCAGAAGCGGGTCATCCATGCGAACACGGCCTCGCGCTACAAGTCCCGCCTGGCGCACAAAGTCGCCGCGCTCGGCCAGTAGGCACGCCCCCCCCTCCAGAGCAGATTTCTCCGTAGGGGCGGCCCTGTGTGGCCGCCCTGCGGGTTGCTTTTCCTGGGCTGCCTCGCGGGAGAACAGGGCGGCTACGGATCGTCCCGCGCCCTTTAGAATCCTTCCAGCAGGTCGGTCACCAGCGTGCGGGCGAACTCCTGCGAGGCCTTGTCGATCGTCGCGTTCTCGAGATCGAAGTAGGCGGGCGAGGAGGCGTTCACCGGGTAGGACTCGCGGAAGGTGTAGCGGTCGCTCTTCCAGATCACCTTCCCCGCCGTCCCCACCCGCTTGAAGGTGATCTGGGCGGTGATCGCGATCTCGTATTGGGTGGCCCGGCCGGTCTGGTCGAAGATGACGGGGGTCACCCCGAAGCCGGTCACCGAGCCCACGATCTCGGCGTTCGCCTGGGATTCGCTTCCCACCACGGCGAAACGCTGGCGGGTCACCAGCTCGTCGGCGATCGCCCGGGTGAGTGACTGCTCCACCTGCTGGCGCTGGGTGTGGTTCTCCAGCGGCTGGAGATAGACGGACTTGACGTCCTCCGGGATGTTGCTGCCGCGCCCCACGAGCGCGTAGCCGCAGCCGGAGAGGACGGCGGAGAGGGCGAGCAGCAGGGCCGCGAGGGCCCCGGACGACAGAGTTCTCTTCATTCGGACTTCCTCGTGACCAGGTTGATCAACCGTCCCGGAACCAGGACGGCCTTCGCTACCTCGCGGCCCGCCAGGTGCTCCTGCACCTTCGGGCTGGCGAGGACGATCTCGCGCACTTCCCTCTCCCCCGCCGTGGCGTCCACCTCCACCCGGTCGCGCAGCTTGCCGTCGACCTGCACCACGAGCTGGACGCGGTCGCGATGGAGCTTCTTCTCATCGTACTCCGGCCAGGAGGTGTCGAGCAGGCTCTCGGTGTAGCCGCGCCGCTCCCACAGCTCCTCGGAAATGTGAGGCGCCAGGGGGTGCAGGAGCTGGACGAGGGTATCGAAGGTCTCCTCGCAGCAGAGCCGCGAGGCGGTCTTCTCCTCCAGGGCCCGCCCCAGGCTGTTCGACAGCTCCATCAGCGCCGCCACCGCGGTGTTGAAGGAGAAGCGCTCGAAGCTGTGGGTGACCCGCTGGATGGTGGCGTGACGCTCGCGCTCCAGATCGGCGTCCGCCGGCGCCGTGGGCGGGGCCTCGGGGAGGCGCTCCAGCATCCGCCAGACCCGGGTCAGGAAGCGGTAGGCGCCCGAAACGGCCTCGTCGCTCCACTCGGCCTCTTTCTCCGGCGGGCCGATGAAGAGGGTGTAGACCCGCTCGGTGTCGGCCCCCATCTCGTCGATCAGCTCGTCGGGCGAGACGGTGTTGCCGCGCGACTTGGACATCTTCTCGATCCGCCCCGACTTCTCCGAGAAGCGGGTGATCATCCCCTGGTTGAACAGGTTGCGGAACGGCTCCTCGATCTCCGTCATCCCGAAGTCGTACAGCACCTTGCAGATGAACCGGGCGTAGAGCAGGTGCAGGATGGCGTGCTCGATGCCGCCGATGTACTGGTCGACCGGCATCCAGCGGTCGGCGGTCTCGCGGTCGAACATCTTCGTCGCCTCCCGGGGTGAGAGGTAGCGCAGGTAATACCAGGAGCTGTCGACGAAGGTGTCCATGGTGTCGGTCTCGCGCCGGGCGGAGCCGCCACATTTCGGGCAGGTGGTCTCGACGAACTCCTTCGAGCGCGACAGCGGGTTTCCCTCGCGGCCGGTGAACTCGACGTCGTAGGGGAGCTCGATCGGGAGCTGGCCGTCCGGCACCGGCACCATGCCGTCCTTCTCGCAGTAGACGACCGGGATGGGCGTCCCCCAGTAGCGCTGGCGGGAGATCAGCCAGTCGCGCAGCCGGTAGACGACCTTCCCCTGGCCCCAGCCGTGGGTCTCGATCCAGGTGATGAACCGGGCGATCGTCTCCGGACCGTCCACGGCGCCGTCAAAGGGCGGCGCGTTGCGGATCACCCCCTGGTGCAGGACCGGCTCGGTCAGCGCGGCGGGATCGTCGGACCCATCTTCCAAGTGGTAGACCAGGCGGACCGGCAGCCCCTCCTGGCGGGCGAAGGCGAGGTCGCGGGCGTCATGGGCGGGCACCGCCATGATGGCGCCGGAGCCGTACTCGGGCAGCACGTAGTTGGCGAGCCAGACGGGGATCTCCTCGCCCGTCGCCGGGTTGACGGCCACCGCGCCGGTGTCGCGCCCCTCCTTGGGGGTCTCCTCGGACGAGCGCTGGATGCGCGGCGTGTTGCGCACCTGCTCGGTCCAGGACTCGATCCCCGCCCGGTCGGGGTTCCCGGCGATCAGCTTCGCCGCGAGCGGATGCTCGGGGGCGAGCACCAGGAAGGTGGCGCCGTGGAGCGTGTCGGGCCGGGTGGTGAACACGGTGACCGGCTCCCCCAGGGCGGGGATCGCGAAGCGGATCTCGGCCCCCTCGGAGCGGCCGATCCAGTTGCGCTGCATCATCTTGACCTTCTCGGGCCAGCCGTCCAGCCCGTCGAGCCCGGCGAGCAGGCGGTCGGCGTAGCCGGTGATGCGGAAGAACCACTGCTCGAGATCGCGCTGGACGACCGGGGTGCCGCAGCGCTCGCAGGCGCCGTCCACCACCTGCTCGTTGGCGAGCACGGTGCGGCAGCTCGGGCACCAGTTGACCGGCGCCATCTTCTTGTAGGCGATCCCGGCCTCCAGCATGCGCAGGAACAGCCACTGGTTCCAGCGGTAGTAGTCGGGGAAGCAGGAGGCGATCTCCTTCGACCAGTCGAAGAGGATGCCCCAGCGCCGGAACTGCTCCTTCATCACCTTGATGTTGGCGACCGTCCAGTCCATGGGGTGAACGCCGCGCTGGATGGCGGCGTTCTCGGCCGGCAGGCCGAAGGCGTCCCAGCCCATGGGGTTGAGCGCCCGCTTGCCGTTCATCCGCAGGAAGCGGTAGAGCGCGTCGCCCAGGATGTAGTTGCGCCCATGCCCGACGTGGAGGCGGTCTCCCGACGGATAGGGGAACATCATCAGCATGTAGTACTCGTCCTGGGGCCGGCGGGGGTCGACCTCGGCCGCCCGGGTCTTCTCCCAGCGGTCCTGCCATTTGGCCTCGATGGCCTTGTGGTCGTATGGGGTGCTCATGCCTGATTCTCTCTCGCTTTTCTATGATGCTGCGGCGGGCCGCCGCGCCGGTCAGGTCAGGCTGCCCGGGAAGGAGTGCTGCTTCAGCAGGCCATCCAGCAGGCCGTTGACAAAGCGGCCCGACTGCTCGGAGCCGAACTTCTTGGCCAGCTCGATGGCTTCGTCGAGCACCACGAGCTTGGGCGTCTCCTGCTCGTGGAGCATCTCGTAGACGGCAAGGCGCAGGATGTTGCGGTCCACCGGGGGCATCCGCTCCAGCCGCCAGTTGTCGGCCTGCGAGCGGATCAGCTCGTCGATCGACTCCCGGTGATCGACCGTGCCGCGGACGAGCGTCTGGGCGTAGTGGAACGCCTCGTCCACCCGCTGCCTGCGCCGTGAAGACTCCGCCCGCTCCTCCGGCGAGGGGATTCCCCGCTTCTGATCCTGAGCCGCCTCCCGGGCCAGATACTCCGAGAGGTCGAAGGAGGTGAAGATGTTCGGCAGCGAGCTCCGCCGAGGTCGCTCTGGTAGAGCATCTGCACCGCCATTTCCCGCGCCATGCGCCGCTTTCCTGCCGTCATGAACCTCGCCTCAAAGACCCGATAAGAAAAACATCATGGAAAACAAGGGCCGCTCCCGCGATCCGGGAACGGCCGATCGAGCCGCGCATCATATCGCGGCAGGCGCCGCCGTTACCGCCCGGAGCCGCGGCGCAGTTGCGCGAAGAGGTCGGCCATCTCGAGCGCGGCCAGCGCCGCTTCCCAACCCTTGTTGCCCACCTTGCCGCCGGCCCGCTCGGCCGCCTGCTCCGAGGTGTCGCAAGTCAACAGGCCGAATCCCACCGGGATCCGGTGCCGCTCGGCCACCGCCGCGATGCCGCGGCTCGCCTGGGCGCAGAGGTAGTCGAAGTGCGGCGTCTCCCCCCGGATCATGACGCCGATCGCCACCAGCCCGTCGACCTTTCCAACCACGGCCAATTCCTCGAGCGCCGGCGGGATCTCCCAGGCGCCCGGGACCGACGCCAGGTGGATGTCCCCCGGCTCGACCCCATGCCGGCGCAGGCAGTCGACGGCGCCGGCGACCAGCAGGTCTCCGATGCGCGAGTTGAAGCGCGACGCGACAATGCCGAACCGCCGCCCGGCGCCGCTCATGGCTCCTCTGGTCTCCCGGATCTCGTTCACGGCGTGCCTTTCTAAAGCGCGGGAAGTATAGGAGATTGGCCGGACATTTGCACTCTTTCCAGGACGGAGGACGGCATCATGAAACCACATCTCGAACGTCATCACGTCATCCGGCTCACGCTCCTGGCGCTCGCCTGCGCGCTCTTCCTGTCGACCCGGGCGCCAGCGCAGATCCAGTCCCGCCAGCTCGTCTGCCCGGGCGCGGTCCCCGCGGGCTGGGTCAAGGTGGACGCGGTTTCCACGACCTCGGACTGCGGCGGCAGCGACGCCTGGGTGATCGAGCTCTATACCAATAAGATCGCGGGCTCGGGGATGGTCATCTGCGCCGACCAGCCCACCCCGCCGGGCTGGGAGACACTCGGCTTCGCCACCAGCACCGGCCAGTGCGCGGGCAGCTCCGCACCGGCGGACAACGTCAAGTCGATCCGCAGGCTCGGGTAGGGCGAAGCTCGGGTAGGACGAGGGCGCCGGGCGTTCCCAGGGGATGAGAGCCTAGGGGGCGAAGCCGGCGCCCGCCATCTGCCGCAGGAAGGTCCCGTAGCCGGGCGCGCAGAGCGCCTTGACGAGGATGTCGGTCAGGAGCCCCGCCAGCGCCAGCCCCATCAGCCGGACCTCCCAGCGCTCGAAGGGCCAGGCGCGGCGCGCCAGCAGCGGCCGGGAGAACAGCGCTCCCAGGAGCACGAAGGCGCTCACCCGCACCACCGACCAGGGCACCCAGGCGATGACAGAGCCGAGGAGCGGGTGGCCACTCGCCACCGCGTAACTCCCGACGAAATAGCTCATATAGGCGACGAGCGCCGCCCCCAGCGTTAGACCGAGGTAGCCGCCGCTCGCCCAGGTCAGCACCAGGAATACCGCGAGATGGAGCAGGTGCTGGGGAATGAAGGCGCGCGGATCGTTCTCCGGCGCGACGCCGGCCGCGATCCAGCCGAACATCTCCCGCCGGTAGTCCTCCCCGTGCAGGATGCCGGCGCGGGCCGCCTCCGGCCCATAGTCGACGAGCAGGATCACCCCCGCGCTCAGCAGGAAGGCCCAGGCCATGCCGAGGGTCCAAGCTCCGAGGTAGTCCCGCGCCCGCACCCGGTCGCGGAAGGCGAGCCATAGGGTCAGCGGGGCGACCAGCGGCAGGGCCCAGCTCCCGCCCGGAACGGCGGCCAGGAGAGGGAGGAAGAGGGTGAGCGGCAGGAGCCAGGCCAAGTTCTTCATGGTGCGTTTTTACAAGGCCCCCCCCGCCGGTCCGAGGGTGACCTCCTCGATCAGCGTCGAGGGGTCAGCGTCGAGGACGTAGCCCAGGGCCCGCGTCACCTCGCGGGAGGGGACCATGGCGGCGCGGTTCCAATCGCCGGGGAGGCGGTCCCAGATCGGCGTGTCGGTGGCTCCGGGGTAGAGGGCGGCGATCCGGATACCGCTCCCCTGGAGCTCCTCGCGCAGCGCGGCGACCAGGCCGGCGAGCCCCCACTTGCTGGCGCAGTAGGCCGACCAGCCGGGGAACCCCCGCCGGGCGGCGACGGAGAGCAGCGGGATGATCCACCCCCTGCCGCGCTCCTTCATCGCCGGCAGCAGGGCACGGATCAGCAGGAAGACGCCAGTGAGATTGGTGTCGAGGATGGCCGCGAAGTCCTCCGGCGAGGTCTCCTCCACCGGCGCGATGGCGGCCACCCCGGCGGCTGGGATGACCACGCTGGCGGCGCCCCAGCGCGACCGGATCTCCCCGGCGCAGCGCTCGAGGGCCACGGCGTCACGCACGTCACAGGGGAAGACGACCCCGTTCTCCCCGCACCCGGCAAGCTCAAGGGTCTCCTCGAGCGGCGCCCGCCGCCGGCCGAGCAGCGCCAGGGCATACCCCCGGCGCGCCAGCTCCAGGGCGAGCTCGCGCCCCAACCCGGAGCCGCCGCCGCTCACCACGGCCACTCCTCGAGATTCCGTGCTCATCGCGGCAATTCCTCCGAATATCCGCCCTCCAGATACCTGCCGCGACTAGCCTATCAGCGCGATCCTTTCTCCGCTCTTCCGCTCTCCAGGCTCAGGGCCAGCTCGCGGACCGCGCGGCGGTCGACCTTGCCGCTCGGCAGCTGCGGCAGGGAATCGACGATCACCACCTCGTCGGGCACTGCGTAGCGCGGCAGCAGCTCGAAGCATTTCTGGCGCACGGCGTCAGCCCGGAGCTCCTCCGCCTCCGGCTTCGCCAAGCAGACGGCTACCAGCCGGCTGCCGCGGCGGCTCTCCCCGGCGGCGGCGACGATGGCACGCTGGACTCCCTCGACCCTCTCCACTGCGGCCTCGACATCGGCGAAGACCACCAGGAGGCCGTCCCGCTTGACGCTGAGCCCGGAGCGGCCGAGGACCTCGAGGTAGCCGTCGGCACGGATCCGCGCCAGATCGCCGGTGGTGAACCACTGGTTCTCCCCGCGAGGCTCGAACCGCCACCGCTCCTCCTGGATCAGGTAGCCGGCGGAGCCGTTCCACTGCCGGCACTGCAGGAGGCCGACCCGCTCTCCCAGCCCGGCATCGGTCTCGACGCCGGTCTCGTCGACCCGCAGCTCGATCCCCGCGAGCGGGTGACCGGCGGTCGCGAGGCGCTGGTCGGGAGGATCGTCCGGCGCCGCCGCGGAGACCGCCCCCATCTCGGCGCTGCCATAGAGGTTGAGCAGCGGCCCGAAGCGCGGCTCGAAGCCCGCCATCGTTTCCCGCTTGATCTTGTCGCCGGCGGTCACCACCAGCCGGTAGGAGCGCGGCGACTTGCGCACGCTCAGGAACATGTCGCACAGGGCGGGAGTGAGAAACGCGACGTTGGGCTCGAAGCGCTCCTCCCGCTCGAGATACCGGAGGATGTTGCCGCCCGACCCGACGTCCATTGACGAGCCGGCGAGGAGCCCCGGCAGGAAGGCGGCCCCGAAGCCGTAGCTGTGAAAGATCGGCACCGGCACGCTGAGCCGGTCGTCGCGGGTGAGCTTCCACCGCTCGACGCAGGCCAGCGCGTTGTTCAGCCACTTCTGGTGCGACATCCGGGTCAGCTTGGGGACCCCCGTGCTGCCCGAGGTCCGCAGGTAGAGGTCCGGCCCCTCGAAGCCCGCGATCGCCGGCTCCTCGGCGAACGCCCCGTTGGCGGCGATCCCGATGCCGTTCTCCGGAGAGCCGGCGCCGGGCCGTGGCCCGCCCGCCGACGCGGTGACGACGTGAGAGCAGAAGCTGGGGATGAAGCGGGGCGTGCCGGACTCCTTCGCCGATTCCACCAGCTCGGGCAGGAGCACCACATCGTGCTCCCGGCTCAGCAGGTGAAGGATCGCCAGCGCTCCGGCGACGCTCTGCGAGCACTCGAGCGCCACCGGGTGACGCCGGGTCACGCCGTGGCGCGCGAAGAGGTCGTCCAGGCGCTCCAGCAGACGGGCGGCGGCGGCATAGGAGACGGTGTGAGCGCCATCCGTCAGGACCCGGTCACGAACGCTGGCGTCGGTCGCCAGCCAGCGGATCAGGGCGGGGCCGCCGGGAGCCTCCGGCGAGGGTTGGTGAGATAGACTATTCATCATCGTGTTTGCCGCTACGCTCAGTGCCGGTTTGACCCATGAGGCGACCTATGCGGTCACCCCGGACATGCGCCCTCCTCACGTGGAGGGCATCCTCTCGACTTCGCGAATGATCGGCCTGATGGAGGACACCTGCCTCGAGATGGTCCAGCCCCTGCTCGGCGAGGGGCAGACCTCCGTCGGCACCCGCGTCGACGTCACCCACGTCGGCACGGCCTGGGTGGGTGAGGAGATCACCATCCGCGTCCGGCTGGTGAAGGTCACGCAGCGACGTCTGCTCAGCTTCGAGGTGGAGGTCGCGGCTCCCGGCGGCATCATCAGCGCCGGCACCCACCAGCGGCTCGTGGTCGACCGGTCGCAGTTCGCGCGGCCCTGACCCGCGGCGTCACGCCGGGACCATCCCGTCCATCACCTCGAGGGCGGGCTGCAGCGACTCACCCCGGGTCCAGGCGGAGAGATCGCGGCCCAACAGGGAGCCGAGGTGTGCGACGTCTCCGGCGAAGAGCTCCCGCAGACGGGCCGCGAGCTCCGGCGAGAGGGGGCCTCGGGAGGGGCCCTCGTGCAGCTTCAGCTGCTCAAACTGCATCCGGCGCTTCACCTCCGGCGGGGTATGCCGCAGCTGGCGAATCCCCAGCATGCGGGCCCGCTGGCCCGCCCGCCGGAGGTCGAGCTCGGCCTCGAACGCGGGATCGACGCCCAGGAACTCCAGGGTCCGCCAGTAAGCCGTGGCGGTGTCGCGCACGAAATCGTCAAACAGGATGCAGTGGACGTTCTCGCGGCCGAAGACCTCGAAGTACCGTTCCACCTTCGCGGCATGTTTCGCGACGTCGGTGTAGATCAACCCTTCGGGGAAGTAGGCGCCGGACGGAACGCGGCGGCCCTGACGGCGCTCCGGCTCCGCGGCGAGAGCCTCCTCGAAGGTGGCGAGATCCTCGTTTCCGGAGCGCGTGTAGAGCGTGTAGAGGGAATAGCTCATCGGCACCGGGTCGCGGAGCAGGATGATGATCTTCGCGTCGGGGGAGAACGCCCGGATCTCGCGCGGCGCCTTCTCCGACAGGAGGTACCAGACCGAGGACTCGCCGACGCGCGGCCGGTCGCCGGCCCCGGAGAAGAGCTGGAGGTAGAGGTGCTCCTCACGGATCGCGCCGGCCAGAGGCGTCAGGTCGCTGCCGAAAAAGTGGGGCTCCTTGTGAACCGAAACGTAGATCTCCGGATGCTGCCAGAGATAGATGTAGACCGAGGTGGTGCCGCACCTCGGAGCCCCGACGATGAAAAAATTGGGCCTGCGCATGGAGACCTCCAGCCTGGCGATGCGTTCGATCCTGGAGCCGGATGACGCCAGGTCATCGGGCTCCTTCAGATCACCCTATGCTTGTTGCTGTGCCGCCAGATGCTCGCCGATGACCCTGGCGACGGACTGCAGGTTCTTGAACGTCTCCATGTTGAGCGCCTCGTCCCCCAGCTCGATGTTGAAGCGCTTCTCGATGAAGCTGATCAGCTCGACGAGGACGACGGAGTCCAGACCGAGGCCCTCCTCGAAAAGAGGCACCGTCTTGTCCAGGTCCTCGTAAGAGATGTTGACGTCGAGGTCCTCGACCACGATACGCTTGATTTTTTCGACTACCTGCTCTGACATCGTCTCCGATCCTTTCTTTCTGTTGAGAAACACTCGCCGCGGTTCTAGAAGAGAACGCGGGCACGGCTTCCGGAGCTCGCTCCGCTGAACTTCTTGAAGGACCCTTCGAGAACCCGTCCCACGTAGTCGCCGTAGAGGATTCCGAGGTCGGTCAGCGAGACGTTCTCGGCGCCGATGGTGAGGAAGCCCTCATCCTCGAGCTGCGACAGCTCGCCCGCGCAGATCTTCAGCAGGTCCAGGCCGTGCTTCTCCCGGAAACGGAGGTGGTTCAGGTGCACCAGTTTGATGCCCATCACCGCGTCGCGCACCATCAGATCGAAGCTGGTGCAGTTGTAGCCCCGCACCGCCGGCAGCTCCCCCTTCTCCACCAACTCCGTGTAGCCGTTGATGTCGCTCGTGTTCTGGTAGTTCCACCGACCCAGCGAGCCGAACGCCGACACGCCGACCGCGCAGTTATCTTCGCCCAGCCACTTGCTCCGCGTGTTCAACTGATCGTAGGCTCCACCCTTGGCGAAGGTGAACGTGTTGACCGGCAGGTAGTTGTGCGCCTTCAGCTCGGCCATCGCGTACTTCATGAACTCCAGCTCCTCCTCCTCGCTCGGCACCGTGACCTCCTTCTTCTTCTCCGCCGAGTAGTAGGGCGTGTTGGCGTAGAGCTCGAGCTTGTAGACCGTGATGTTGTGCACGTCGGCCTCGATCGCCCGCTGCACCGAGTAGGCCCAGTACTCCGGCGTCTCCCCCGGCAGCCCGCTGATCAGGTCGATATTGACCTCGGCGCCCGTGCTCTTGGCCAGCGCGATCGCCCGCATCGTCTGCTCTTCCGTGTCCCGGCGGCCGGTCTGGTAGACGACCTCCTCCTTGAACGACTGGATCCCCAAGCTGATGCGCTTGACGTTGTTGCGCTTCAGCAGCGCCGCCTTGCGCTCTGTCAGCGTCACCGGCTCACCTTCGAAGGTGACCTGCGCGTCCCCGATGGCGAAGTTCTCGCGCAAAGTCCGGAACAGCCGGTCGATGTTCTCCTCTGTCATCAGCGTCGGCGTGCCGCCGCCGAAGTAGACCGTCTCGATCGGGCGGTTCTTCAGGTCGTAGTACTTCGAGACCAGCTCCATCTCCTTGCACACCGAGCTGACGTAGCGGTCGATCTCCTGGAGCCGGTTGTCCTTCAGGGTCGTGGTCTTGAAGTAACAGTAGGCGCAACGCTGGATGCAGTAGGGCGTGTGGACGTAGAGGTTCAGCGGCTTCGGCTTGATCCCCTCCTCCACCGCCTCCTTGTTCCAGTAGCGGAACATCGGATAGGTGATGATGAACCCTTTTCTCGACAGCTCCGGTCTGTCGGCCCCATGCGCGGGCTCCGGGTCGTGAGGGGATAGCTGTGTCGGATCTTTGGCGACGTCGAGCATGACTTTCCTTTCCTTTGAAGGGACTTGAGATTCCTAGTCCTTGAAGATTATTCCCGCAAGGTCTTCGAGCTTCGCCTGGACACCCCAGCCGCCCGTCTCTTCCGAGACCGCCATCAGGATCTCGTTCTCGCCCCGGACGAGCGGGAGATAGAGCGCATCGAAGTAGCCAATGCTCCCCAGGAACCGGTAGTCCCTGGAGCGGGGGGCGTCGTCGCCGCGAAAGAGCAGCCGGCCGTTCAGATACACCCGGACCCGGTCGCTGAACCCGAAGTCGAGCCTCTTGACCTGCTCGCGGTCCGAGAGCACGACCGTCCGGGCGAAGGCCGTGCTCTTCCCGAAATCGACCCCCTGCACGCGGGCGAGATTGGCGAGCCCGGAGCGCTCCGCCGGGAGCCGCGTCCAGGTCCGGGCCGCCATGTCGTCCCGGCTGAGCGAGCGCCGGCCGTCGAGCGCGCTCTCCCGGAAGGCGTCCGAGACCCACCAGAAGGGGATGACACCCTCCGGAGCCCTCTCGGGCTCTCCCGGTCGTCCTCGCAAGGGAGGAGAGTCCATCGCGGCGAACGAGAAGTCGGAGAAGTGGGCGGGAGCGAAGCCCTTGAGAGCGCTGACTCCCACGCCGCCCGGTCCGACCTCCCCCTTCAGCTCGTCGACGAAGAGCACCGGTATCTCCATGTCGCCGATGTAGATCTCCGCCTGGGCGCCCGAGAAAAGCACCTTGACGCGCATCCATTCATCGAACCGGTAGATGAAGGGCACCGTGTACCGCTCGCCATGGTAGAGCTGCCAGCCCGAGACCCCGTTGAAGATGGGGGTGTACTGGTTGGCGTCCGGGTTTCCCGATTGGTGCGGGTCTCACATAGAACTCCTCGTAGTTCCTAGTGTCCTGAACCCGCCAGATCGCGCCCATGAACCCCCGATCGCCGGTCATGGCGATGTCGAACTCGATCCATCCATGGGTGAAGCGCACATCGGCGACGGTGGCGAGCCCCCCATTGAGGAAGAGGCTCCGGCGGCCGAGGTGGTCCTCCACCCGGCTCTCGACCGCGTCCACTCGCCAGCGCCCGGAGTCGAACGGCACTGGTTGGGATGGGCTGGGGGTCATCATTGCCGGTCCCTTTTCAGTCCGCGGGGAGGAGATCGTTCACCACATCTCGAAAGTCGTGGAAACCGGTACGGCCGGCGATCCACTTCGCCGCCAGGAGGGCTCCATCGGCGAGCCCCTGGCGGTTGCGGGCCCGGTGCTCGAGGTGGATGGTGTCGGCCGCCGAGTCGAAGCCGACCGCGTGCTCCGACGGGACGTAGCCGGCGCGCCGGCAGGTGATCGGCACCTCCCGCTCGCCGTAATACCCCGCCATCCGCCGCTGGATCTCGAGCGCCGTGCCCGACGGGCTGTCCTGCTTGAACCGGTGATGCCAGTCCTGGATGAAGGGGTCATAGCCGTCGAAAGCCGAGAGCATCTTCGCCGCCTGCTCGACGAGCCGGTAGAAGACGTTGACGCCCAGCGAGAAGTTCGCCCCATGAACGACGCCGATGCCGGAGCCTGCGACCACCTTCCGGACCTCGTCGAGCCGGTCCTGCCAGCCGGTCGTCCCGATGACCAGGGGAAGCGACAGATCCGCCGCCACCCGCACCGTACCGGCCACGGCCTCGGGAACGGAGAAGTCGACGAGCACCGCCTCCGCCAGTGACCTGCGCGCCGCCGCGCCGGCACGCAGGGGTCGGTCCCGGGTGAAGCGCTCGACGACCTCCATGCCCTTGGCCGCCGCGAGCTCCTCGACGACCCGTCCCATCTTGCCGTAACCGACCAGGGCCACTTTCATCCGCCCGTCTCGTGGGCCGGAAGGTCCCGGATGCCCAGAGCGCGGGCGAGCGCACTTTCGAGCATCGGCGCTCCGCCGAGGCAGGCGGTCAGGCTCCGTGCCATGCCCTCGTCGGCGAACGGGCCGTCGGGCGCGAAACCCGTCCGGTCGCGCAGCTCGGCTGTCTTCGCGGCGAGGGAGGCGAGCACCCTGGCCGCAGCGGTGGCGAGAGCGAGGCCGGCAACCCCGGAGAGATCGGCCGGGGCTCGCTTCGCCGCCGCGGTGGCGAGCTCCGCCTCGATCTCCACCTCGGTGATGCTCATCGCCACCAGCTGAGAGGTATTGAAGGCCTTTCCCGGCTGCCCGGCGGTCCTGGCGGCGCGCCGCAGCGAGCGAACCCCGTCGTGGGCGCAGACCACCGCGGCAAGAGCCCAGACCCCGGCGTAAGCCTCGAGACGTCGGCAGAGCTCCCGAGCCAGAGGCAGGCGTCAAGGGGCGCGAGACGAGGCCGGGATCGACGAGGACGCCCTCGAGGTCGAGCCAGTGCGGCGATCCGCCAGCCGGTTGGACCGTCCCGGAGGGGCGGCGCGCGACCCCTCGCGCGCCGTGGTCCAGCCATGCCAGCCGATGCTCCGGACCGTTGCCGAGCCGCACCAGAACGATCGAGCCGTCGGAGGCCGGGCCTGGGAGGCGGATCGCGCCGCGCAGGAGCAGCCCGCCGCCGGAGGGCTCCCCCGCGACCGCCGCCGCCGCCCAGCCGAGCTCAGGGGTGGGCGTGAAGAGACCGAGCGCGCCGAGCTTCACGCCCGATATCACCTCCGCGAGCGCTCCCCGAGGCTCGAAGAAAGCGTCGAGGAGAGGCAGGACCCCGAACAGGTGCTCGAGGACGGCGAACGCCGCTGACGGCGGGAGATGGGAGGTCAGGCTCTCGGTCCAGTCCCGGGCCGACTCCGTCGCCACCTCCATCCAGCCACCGCCGAAACGCCCCGCCAGGGTCCGGCCGGAATCCAGCAGACCGGAGAAGGCCGGAGGGAAGTCCACCCGGCCGGTCACGCCGCCTCGCCCCGCTGGACCACGAGATAGCGCACGATGTTGTCGATGGTATGGAGGAAGCTGTGGTCTTCCTCCTGGTCGAGGTCGATGGCGACGCCGAACGTTCTCTCGAGACCCTCCAGCAGATTCAGGTATCCGAGCGAGTCGAGCCCGATCGTCCGCAGATCGGTGTCGTAGTGCCCCAGCTCCTCCTCGCTGATCTTGCCTCCCGCGGCGATGTAGACCAGGCGTTGGACCCGCTTCTTCATCGCGGTCAGATTGTCGTCGTTCATCCCTCCGGTTCCTTTCTTGTCTCTGGCGATCTCACGAGCCGGGGCTCGCGTTGAGCTGTTCGCGGAGCACGGCGATCCGCGGCTTGCCGATCCCGGTACGTGGGATCTCCTTGACGAAGCTGATCCGGCCCGGGACCTTGTAGGGCGCGAGACGCGACCGGCAGGCCTCCGCCACGGCCGCCTTGGTCAGCTCGCCCTTCGGGGCGACCACCACGAGGTGTACCAGCGTCTCGCGGTTCAGATCCTCGTCGGGGAAGGCGACGGCATCCTCCACCCCTTCGAGCGCGGAGACGACGGCGACGATCTCCGTGGGATCGATCTTGCGCCCCGCGACGTTGATGTGGTCCTGGGTCCGGCCCACCAGGTGCAGCCGTCCGTCGACGAGCCGCCCCCGGTCGCCGGAATGATAGAAGCCCTCAGCGTCCACCCGTGCCTCGAACAGCCCCGGATGGTTGAGATACCCACTGGCCATCGAGGCGGTGCGCACCAGTACCTCGCCCACCTCTTCCGGGCCCCGCGGGTCTTCCGGCCCCGGAGCGATCCGGATCTCCGCGCCCGGCAGCGGCTCGCCCAGCCCGCTGTGATGGTCCGCGTCCCGCTCGAACGTACAGGGGCCGGTCTCGGCGATCCCATAGTAGTCGGAGATGTCGAGACCATAGAGGGAGCGGAACTCCTCGCGCACGTCGGGCCAGAGCGGCGCCCCGGCGGAGATCGCGTGCCTCAGGCTCGCCATCGCCTCGGGATCCGGACCGCCCGGGGCCACGAAGTTGCGGTAGAGAGTGGGGAAGGCGACCAGGCGGGTGATCCCGCATTCGACGATCCGGCGCGCGACCGGGCGGGTCAGCGGAGATCCTTTGAGGAAGTGGAAGCTCGCCGCCGGCGAGGAAGGTCGAGAGCAGCGAAGTGTTGAACGCCAGCCCATTGGAGAGCGCGGCCAGGCAGAGCGTGCGATCCTCGCCCGTCATCCCGGTGCCGAGCACCCAGTTGTGGGCCGCCGAGACGACGGCGTGCCCGCTGAATTCCAGACACTTCGGCCGGCCCGTGGTGCCGGAGGTGAATCGGCAGACCTGGGTCGCCGGCCGTGGCTCGAAAAGAGGCTCGCCGCTCTGAACGAGGGGCAGCAGGACGACCTCCTCGCCGAACGGCACCGGCTCGCCTTTTCCGGGCACCTCGAGCCCCGTCGCCTTCATCCGCTCGATTACCAGAGCGTCGAGGCCGCAGTCGGTCCGGATCGCCTCGATCTCGCCGGTGTTGAAGTTGGCGTCGAGCAGGAGCGGGAGAGCGCCCGCGTAGAGCGCCGCGAAGTAGAGGATGACGTACTCGGGGCGGTTGCCGAGACAGAATCCGACGTGCCGCGGCGCTCCGTCCCCCAGCGCCGCGCGCAGCCCATGGGCGGCGGCATGAATCCGGTCGCCGAGCTCCCCGTAGGAGAGAGCCTCGGAGCCGCCCACCATTGCCGTGCGCGAGCCGTGGCGGTCGAGCCCATCGGTCATCGCGTCCTGGATGGGGCCGCGGGTCAGGGTATCGGTTTCGCTCATCCCAGCGCTTCCAGCTCTTCCCGGTAGGCCATCGCCTGGCCGGCGATGGCCTTCATCGTCGTCAAGCTCCCTCCCGCCATCTTGAGGCCGAGGATCTGTGCCTGCGCGTTCAGAAACTCGCTGTCCCGCATATAGCCCGCGCCACCCTGCATCTCGGCGCACAAGGAGGCGAAACGGGCCGTCCGATCGACGCAGAACCACTTGAGCCCGGCGACCTCGGCCACCGCGTTGCGCTGGCTCTCCAGCAGCTCGAAGCGGTCGATGAGCCCCGCCAGCATCAGCTCCTGGTCGGCGGCGGCCTGGGCGAGGGCGTGCCGGTTGACCGGCCAGCTCGCCAGGGTCCGGCCGTCGACGATCCGCTTCCCCCCGTACTCCAGGATCCGCGCGAGCAGGTTGGCATGAAGGAAGCAGGCGTCGGCGCACATCAGGAAGCGCGCCGCCGTCATCACCTTGTTCCAGTGCATGAGCTGCCGCACGCCGCGCTTCGTGGCCAGGTTGGCGGCCGGCACCCGGACCTCGTCGAAGTCGATCATCGCGGAATCGATCGACCGGGTCCCGAGCTTGTCGAAGACCTTGAGGACCTTGACCCCCGGGCGATCCTTCTCCACCAGGACGGTCGCCGACTCGCCGTCAAGCTTCAGCGTCACGAAGCAGAGATCCGCGTTGGCCCCGTTGACGACGTAGAGCTTGCGGCTGTGGACCACCAGCTGGTCTCCGTCGCGCACCGCGGTCGACGCCATCTGCCCTCCGGGCTCGGTATCGCAGGCGCAGCCCACGAGCCTTCCGGCGATCATCTCGGGGAGGTAGCGATCCCGGACCTCCTGGCCGTGAGCGGTCGCCAGCCAGTGAGCGGTGATCTCGCTCTGGCAGTGCATGCCGAGGGAGACGCCGAGGTCTCCCAGCTGCGACGTCGCCTCGCTCAGGATCAGAGCGCCCAGCAGGCCGAGAGCCCGGCCGCCCAGCTCGCGGGGCAACGAGACGCCCAGGAACCCGAGCCGGCCGAGCTCCTCCCACTGCGACTTCATGAGATGGCCTCCGGGCTCTCCCACCCACTCGCGCAACCGGGAGGCCACGAAATGGCGCCGCGCGCGTTCCCGCAGGTCCCGGTGCTCGGGGGTGAAGAACCGCTCGAAGGCGGGGTCATCGAGGACGGATTGATCCATCATCAGCTTTCCTGGGTCGTGTAGCCATGGCTGAACGCCACGCTCAGCCGGTCGTGCTTGATCGCGGATTGGTCGGGGACGCCGAGCAGGATCACGTAGATGGCCTCGTCCTCGGGGTCGAGCCCGGTCAGGGCGGCGCACTCCTCCGCGTCGAACCCCCCGATGCAGGTCATCCCCACGCCCCCGAGCCGGGCGGCGGCAAGGTAGAGGCGCTGGGCCAGCTCGGCGGCATGGAAGTGCAGCTCGGTGAAGGCCGAGTACCCGAGGCTTTCGACCAGGCGGCAGATCGGCGCGTGCAGGATGATCAGGGCCGCCGCGTCGCGAGCGATCTCCTGCCGCATACAGGCGGGCCGGGGGTCATTGGCCTGCGCGTCGATCTGCCGAAGGGCATGGTCTCGCGGGATGTAGGCGAAGATGCCCGCCAGGCCGTCGACGTTCCTCGCCACCAGGCGCACGCCCAGCCGCGCGGCCGGATCGAGCGAGCCGTCCGCCGGGATGCCCTCGCCGCGCATCGAGCCGAGCAGCTCGCCGATCTGCGCCAGGCTCAACGACTCGCCGCGGAACCCCTTGGCCGAGCGCCGGCTCAGGATCGCCGAGCGCCATTCCCTCACCGACGCCTGCCACTCGCGGCCGGCCGGGAGCGGCAGGACCGCGTTCTCGGGAGCCTCCACCGGTTCCCGCAGGAGCGTCGCGCCGGCGGGTATACAGGGGGGCTCGAGCTCGGCGTCGAACGAGAGGACGCCCTGGAGCGACTCCCAATTCAGGATCTCCGGTTCTGCAGGCAGCTCCAGACGGGCGGGCGCGAGCTCGGCCCCGGGCCCGGCGGCGGGCTGCGGGGCTGCCGCCGCCTCGGTACTGAAGGAGAGGACTGCCAGCGGCTCCCGGCATAGGCCGCCGAGCTGCAGGTGCTCGGCCAGGAGGGCGCGCGAGAATCGCAGATGGAGCGTGGGGGCGTGACCCAGGGCCGTCGTGTAGATCGCCAGGTTGGTGGCCACGTGGCCGACGTCGAGATGGCAATAGGGATAGCCGCGCAGGCGGTACTTCTTCATGCTCAGCCACGGACGGGCGACGAAGATGAGCAGGGCTTCCAGACGGTGTCCGGGAGCGGTGACGAAACCGGCCGCGGCCAGGTCTTCCTGCGTCAGCGGCGCCAGGCTGCAAGGAGCGAGGCGGCCCTTCTCGAGATCCCACAGGTGGCTCCCCTCGCCGACGACGCTCGCGATCACCTCGAAGGGATAGAGCGCTCCCGCCGAAGGCACCGTGTGCCAGCGGATCAGCTCCCAGGCGCCGGCCACGAAGCGGGACTGGGTTTGAACCCCGTACCCGACCTTCAGGATGTCCTCCAGGGCGGCGCGCCAGGGCACGACCCCCGGGGCCGGCCTGACGGAGGTGGACCTCGCCTGATCGGCGCGCAAGCGGGCCTCGTTCCAGAAGTCGACCAGATTCTTCGCGCGGGTGCTCGAACGTGCGACGGACATCATCGAAATCTCCGGGAAAGGCTCTTCATGGTGAATAGATGCCGGTTAGGATGGGCAGGGAACCGCGCTAGGCCTTACGCTCCGGGTCTTCCAGGCGTTGGCCTTGTCGCTGATCTCATAAAACAGGCGGAGCTTGCCGATGCTGTATTCGAAGAGGCTGCGCCCCGGCTCCGCCCCCAAGCGCCGCTTCACATCTTCGTAGCGCGCGCACTCTTCCGGGTGGGCGCGCAGATAGTCGCGAAAGTTGACCACGGTGTCGATCCAGGGATTGGCGGCATCGCAGACGTGCGCCACGAAGGCGATCTCGCTCCCCTCGATCCGCCACCACCACGTGGTCTCCGGATCACAGGGCCCGTTGCCGTAATGGGTATAGCCGAGCGCGGCGAACGCGGCGTGGGTCTCCGGCGCCTCGCCCTCTTCCCGGAACGCCACCAGAAAGTCGATCACGTTCTTCGAGGAGAGAGCGGCGCCGGGGATCGAGGTGCTGCCGAAGTGCTCGACCCGCGCGACGGCACTCCCCAAAGCGGCGCGGATCCTGCGCTCCTCGCCGGCGAAGAGCGCCGGCCATGCCGGATCGTAGGTACGCAGCGCGCGGACGGCTTGCGGCAGCTCGGGCGACCGCATGACCTGGAGACGCCGGATCTTGCTCATGACCGGCTCCCGCGGGTCATGAAAGGCGCTCGCCTCGAGCTCCCGGATCAGGCGCGAGGCCCGCGCCAACTCACTGATCTTCCCTGCCGTCCCGCTCCGCGTCGGTGTATTCGTCATCAAATCCTCCCGCTCCAGACGGAGCCGATGGCTACCACGGGAACTCCTGGCGATCCCTGAAGAACCTGCCGCGCGGGCCGTCGTCCGGCAGCGTCGCCAGCCAGACGGCGGTCTCCGCGCCCTCGGAGGTCGACCGTGGAGCCTTGATTCCACCCAGGCGGGTGCGTACCCAGCCGGGGGTCATGGCATTGACCAGGATGTTGGTCTCCTTCACTTCGTCGGCGAGGATCACGGTCATTGCGTTGAGAGCCGTCTTTGAAATGCGGTAGGAGGGCCCTCCGGCGGCCAGCCTGGAGAAAGACCCCCGCCCGCTCGACACATTTACGATCCGTCCGTACTCCTGCTGCCTCATCAGCGGCAGGAACGCCTGGCAGCAGCCGAGCACCCCCAGAAAGTTGGTCTCGAGCGTCCGCCGCATCACGTCGAGGTCCACCGTCTCCAGCGCAGCCTCCGGATCGATCGCGATGGCGGCATTGTTGACCAGCGCATCCAGCCGGCCGAGCTCGCCTGCCACAAAGGCGGCGACCTGCCGGGCGCCGGCGGACTCCGTCACGTCCAATACCTGGAAGTGCGCTTCCAGCCCTTCCTGGCGCAAGGTCCGAACAGCCTTTTCGCCCCTCTCCGCGGCTCGCGCGGTGAGCACGACCGTGTAGCCGGCCATGCCGAGCTGGCGGCAGATCTCGAATCCAATCCCCCGATTCGCGCCGGTAACCAGTGCCACTCTCTTCATCGTGTCTCCCCCGCCATTTCGGGAACGGAGATCTCCGGCGCCAGCTCAGCCAACGGGCGGTCCGGGTCCGTGACGACGGCGGAGAGGATCTCCAGCAAACGGTCCCGCATGTGGATGACTCTCTCCCGATCGAGCACGTCGCGGTTGTACTTGAAACGCCCGCTGAGCCCTTCCGCCTGGTAGAAGAAGAGAGTCAGGTCCTGGTTGATCCTGCCGGTATCGAACGGCAGGCGGACGACGTTGAGATCGGCCAGGGCCTGCTCGGCAAGCGGCCATTTCACGAACTGGAACATGACCCGGAAGGCCGCCAGCCCGCTCCGCTCCTCCGTTTCGAGAAAGCTCATGCCTGCCATTACGGGTCCGTAGAGGATGTCCGGGTGCTCGTGCGCCGCCAGGGTCACGTCGCGCACCCGCTCGAGGAGATCGCGGAACGTGCGGAGGCCCGCGAACCGGGTGCGCAAGGGGAGACCGGTAAAGAAGTTCCCGATCAGGTTCTCGATCTCCACCTGATTGCGGTTGGCGAACAGGCTGGTGACGACGATGTCGTCCCGCCCCGTCTCATGGTGAAGCAGCGCCTCGAAAGCCGCGAGCAGAGTCATGAAAAGGGTCACGCAGTGCGCGGCGGCGAAGGCCTCGAGCTTCCTCGCCAGCTCCTGCGGTAGCGCGAACGGCTCGACGCCGGCCTCAAAAGTCCGGAGGGAGGCCGGCGGACGGCCCACCGCGAGGTCGAGGGGCAGCGCCCCGCGGAGGTGCTCGCGCCAGAAGGTCACCTCGCGCGCCAGGGTCTCCCCCGAGAGGGTCTGCCGCTGCCAGCGCGCGAAGTCCTGATACTGCGCCGCGAGCGGGGCCAAGGGGGAAGGCCGGCCTGCGCGGAAGGCGTTGTAGAGGGCCGCGAGCTCGCCGATCAGGACCGATCGCGACCAGCCGTCGAAGGCGATGTGGTGGACGGTGAAGAGCAGCACGTTTTCCCTGCCCGTGCACCGGAAGAGCGCCAGGCGGAACAGCGGCCCGCGTTCGAGGTCGAAGTGCGATCGCCCGTCGAGGGTGGCCCAGTGCCGCACCTCTTCCATCCGGTCGGCAGGAGCGAGTTGCTCGAGGTCGACGACGGGGAACGGGATGGGGAACGCGGGGTGAACGACCTGGACCGGCCCGGACCCCTCCTCCCGGAAGCTGGTCCTCAAGACTTCGTGGCGAGCGACGATCTCCTGCAGCGCCCGCCACAGGCTGACGAAATCCAGCGGCCCCTCGAAGAGCACCATCATCGGGATCGTGGAGGCCACGCTCCGGGCCTCGATCCGCCGCCCTTCCCAGAAGCTCTCCTGCGCGAAGGACAGCGGAGGCGGCGAGCTCCGGTCCGGATGGAAGGAGGTGATCGCCGGCCGGTCGGCAGCGCCGCCATGACTGCGCAGACGTTCGATCTCGGCGGCCAGGGAGGCGACGGTCGGCGCCTCGAAGAGGACTCGCATAGGCAGATCGACCCGCAGGGCCTGCCGCAGGCGCGAGACCACCTGGGCGCCGCTCAGCGAGTGCCCGCCCAGTTGGAAGAAGTTGTCGTCCGGATCGATCTGAGTGAGCCCGAGCACTTCCGACCAGAGCCCGGCGACGATCTCCTCGACCGAGGTGCGCGGGGCGCGCTTTTCGCCGGCGGCGGACGGGATCTCCAACTCGCGCCTGGCCAGGGCTCCACGATCGATCTTGCCGTTCGACGTCAGCGGCAGCGCGTCGAGGGCGACGAACGCCGAAGGCACCATGGCCTCCGGCAGCTCCTGGCGCAGATGCCGGCGCAGATCCTCCGGGTCGAGGACCGCGCCCGGGCGGAGCACGAGATAGGCGACGAGGAGATGATCGCCAGCGCGGACCTCGCGGGCCACTACGGCGCTCTCCCAGACGGCGGAGTGGCGTCCCAAGGCAACACGGATCTCCGCCGGCTCGATCCGCACCCCCCGGATCTTCACCTGTTCGTCGAGGCGGCCGAGGATCTCCACGGTGCCGTCGAGCCGGTACCGGCCGCGGTCGCCGGTGAAATAGAGGAGATCGCCAACGTCATCCTGGAAGGAATCGGGCCGGAAGGGGTTGGGCCGGAACCGCAGCCGGTTCTCCTCGGGGTTGTTGAGATAGCCGAGGCTGCGGAAGGGCGTCCGGATCACGATCTCGCCGACCTCGCCGATCCCGCACGGCCGCTCGCCGGCGAGGATCAGGGCTTGCGTCTGCGGCAGCGGCGCGCCGACCGGCTGGACGGGCTCGAGCGTGGGAGCGGGCACCCGGTAGAAGCACTTGGCGAGGGTCGTCTCCGTGGGACCGTAGAGATTGACCGCCGCCGTCCGCGGAAAGGCCGCGCGCCAGCGATCGACGACTTGGTCGAGGAGCGGCTCGCCGGCAAAGAAGGTCCAGCGCAGCGCGTCCGAGCCGAACTCCGGCGGCGCCGAGCCGAGCCAGGCGCTGGCGAGCGAGGGTACGGTATGGAGCAGGGTGATCGCGCGTCCCTTGAGCCAGGGGAGGATGCGCTCCGGGGTGAGATCGTCCTCGTCCGGCAGGTAGAGCGTGGCGCCGCTGGTCAGCGGCGTGAAGATGTCCCGCAGCACCACGTCGAAGGAGAGGCCGGTCAGTTGGGCGGCGCGGTCGCCGGGTCCGATCCCGAAGGTTTCGCGCTGCCAGGTGAGGAAGTGGCTGAGACCCTTTTGCCGTCCCAGAACCGCCTTCGGCCTGCCGGTCGTCCCCGAGGTGAAGAAGATGTACGCCGGGTCGTCGGGCGCGGGATGGGGAAGCTCCATGGCCGGCTCGCCCGGCAGGGTCTCCACGGAATCGGCCGATGCGGCCGGAACCCGGACGATCGCGAACGGCTCCATCTCCCGGAGCCATCCGTCCTCCGGCCGCGGCTCTCCGATGGAGAGCACGCAACGGGGTTTCGCCTCCTCGATCATGACGCGCAGCCGCCCGGCGGCAAGCCCGCGGTCCAGGATCAGCAGGACTCCGCCCGACAGAAAGACTCCCAGCAGGCTGGCGATCAGCTCGGGGCTCCGGGAGCCATGGACCGCGATCACCGTCCCCGGTCCCACTCCGGCCGCCACCAGGTCGCGGGCGATCACCCGCGCCCTGGTTCCCAACTGGGAATAGGTCCAGGCCCCCTCGCTCCACCCCAGGGCGATCCGCTCCGGCAGGGTCTGCTCGCGATCGAGGAAGAGGCTCGCGACCGGAGGGAAGGCCGGCTCTGGGAGCGCCTCGCCCGGATCGGGCAGCATTCCGCGCGCCGCGGCGGTCACCAGCGAGAGGTGGGCCACCGGATCCTCCGGACGCTCGACGCCCTGCGCCAGCAGCAGCTCGAGCTGGGCGAGCACGTCCGTGATGCGGGGCTCGTCGAACCGGTCGGCGTTATAGACCAGGTCGATCCAGACCCGCGACTCGGCCTCGGCGATGTAGAAGGTCAGGTCGAACTTCGACGGCGCCTCGGCCGGCGTCAGGACCCGCACTGCCAACCCCGGCAGGGAGAGCTCCGCCGGCGGCAGGTTCAGCATGTTGAACAGCACCTGGAACAGAGGCGTGCGCGACAGATCGCGGTCGAGGCGCAGGCGTGAGAGCACCGCTTCGAAAGGCACCGCCTGGTTCGAGTAGGCCTCGAGCGTCACCGTGCGCACCCTCGCCACCAGCTCGCGGAAGCTGGGGATCCCGGAGAGGTCGGTGCGCAGCACGAGGGTGTTGAGGAAGCAGCCGATCAGGCCTTCCGTCTCGACCCACTGACGGCCCGCCACCGGAGCGCCCACCGCCACGTCCGGCTCACCGCTCTGCCGGGAGAGCAGCGCCTGGGTGGCCGCCAGCAGGGTCATGAAGAGCGTCACCCCCTCCTCGCGGCCGAAGCGCTTGAGCCGGGCGGTAAGGTCCGGCGGGAGGACGAGCTGCCTTCGTCCGCCGCGGAAGGTCTGGATCGCCGGCCGCGGCCGGTCGGCGGGCAGCTCGGCGGGAGCGATCTCTCCGCCCAGGCGAGCCTCCCAATAGGCCAGCTCCGCCGCCCGGTCCCCAGCGAGCCACTGGCGCTGCCAGTGCGCGAAGTCCGCGTACTGGATCGGCAGCTCCGGCAGGAGCGAGGGCCTCCTCTCTATCGATGCGGCGTACATCTCCCCCAACTCGCGGACCAGCACCCCGATCGACCAGCCGTCCGCGATGATGTGATGGAGGGTCAACTGGAACCGGTGGAGATCCCCGGCCAGACGGACCAGCACGCCGGTGAACAGGGGGCCGCGCTCCAGGTCGAAACCCCGGCCCTCCTGCTCCCAACCCAGCCGCTCCGCCTCGCTCACGACCACCGCGGCGGGCAGAGCCGCGAGGTCCACTTGCGGCAAGCCGGCGGAGGAGAAAGGGGCGATCCGCTGGTGGGGGACGCCGTCGATCTCGACGAACGTCGTGCGTAAAGATTCCTGACGGCGGACGACCCCGGCGAACGCCGAGACCAGCGCCGCGTCGTCGAGAGGTCCCGAGAGCTCCACCGTGACGGGAATGTTGTAGGTCCCGGAACCGGGATCGAGCTGCTCCAGGAACCAGAGCCGCTCCTGGGCGTAGGAGAGCGGCAGCGACCCCGACCGTTCGACGCGGGTGAGCTTCGATGCTCCTGGGGACCGGCCCCCCGCACCCGCCGCCGCGATCCTCGCTCCCAGGCCGGAGACGGTCGGCGCCTCGAAGATCGCGCGCAGCGGCAGCTCGATCCCGAACAGGTGGCGTGCCCGCGCTACCACCTGGGTGGCGAGCAGGGAGTGCCCGCCCAGGGCAAAGAAGCTCGTCCCTGGGTCCACCCGCTCGACCCCGAGCACCTCGGCGAACAGGCCGGCGACCAGCTCTTCGGTCGGCGTGAGCGGCGCCGCCGGCTCGTCCGCGGCACTCTCCGGCTGCAGCGGCAGCGCGGACAGCGCGGACAGCGCTGCCAAGGCCCGCCGGTCGAGCTTGCCGTTGGGGGTCAACGGCAACTCGCGCAAAGCCACGAACGCCGACGGCACCATGTACTCGGGCAGGCTCGCCTCGAGGAAGGTCCGCAGCTCGCCCGGCGGGAGGTCACCCGCCGTCTCCACGTAGGCGATCAGCCGGGTGCCGCCGAGCGTGTCGGGCATCGCGAGGACCGCGGCCTCCCGCACCGCTCCATGACGAGTCAGCGCCGACTCGATCTCCCCCAGCTCGATGCGGAATCCCCGCACCTTCACCTGGTGGTCCAGCCGGCCTAGGAAGTCCAGCTCCCCCGTCGGCAGATAGCGCGCCAGGTCCCCCACCCGGTAGAGACGCGAGCCCGCCGGGCCATACGGATTCGGGACGTACCGCTCCGCCGTCAGGTCCGGACGGTGCAGATACCCGCGGCTCACCCCCTCGCCCCCGAGATACAGCGCCCCCGGAATGCCCAGCGGCACCGGCCGCATCTCCCCGTCGAGCACATAGGCCGACTCGCCCGTCAACGGACGGCCGATCAGCGGGTGCCCGGCCCCGCGCGGCACCACCGCGTACGTCGAGAACGTCGTGTCCTCCGACGGACCGTAGAGGTTCACCACCCGCTCGACGCCGGGAAGCTTCTCGTAGATCTCCCGCACAAGAGAGCCCTTCAGCGCCTCGCCCCCCAGGTTCACCGTCCGGATCGAGGACGGCAGACCGCCCAGGCGCAGCAACTCCGCCATTGCGGACGGCACCGTGTCCACCAGCACCACCTCGTCCCTGGCCGCCAGCTCCGGCAGCGCCAGGGCGTTCTCCGCCAGCAGCAGCTTGCCCCCCGCCGCCAGCGTGGCGAAGATCTCGAACACCGACATGTCGAAACAGATCGAGGTCGACGCCAGCAGGCCGGCATACTCCTCCTGCGAGAACATCGCGTGCGACCAGCGCACCAGCGACACCGCGCTGCGGTGCTGGATCGCCACCCCCTTCGGCACTCCGGTCGAGCCGGAGGTGAAGATCACGTAGGCCAGGTTGTCCGGTATCGCCGGCATCACCGGCATCACCGCCACGGCGGTCCCCGGCTCCTCCACCGCCTCGTCCTCCCAGCCCGGATCGAGGAACACCGTCCGCAGCCCGGCCGGCAGCTCGTCTCCGAGCGCCTCGGCGAGGTGCCGGCGGGTCACCAGCACCTTGGCCCGCGCCGTCTCCAGCATCAGCAGCACGCGCTGTTGCGGATAGTTCGGATCGAGCGGCGCGTAGGCCCCTCCCGCCTTGTGCACCGCCAGCAGCGCCACCACGAGCTCTACCGTCCGGTCCATCAGCACGCCGGCCAGAATCTCGGGGCCGAGCCCCAGCGACCGCAGCCGGCGCGCCAGCCGCCCGGCCTTCTCGTCGAGCTCGCGGTAGGTCAGCCGCGCGCCCTCGGGCGACACCAGCGCCACCGCCTCGGGAACCCGCGCCGCCTGGGCCGCGAAGAGCTCGTGCAGGCAGGTGTCTGGACCAGAGATCGCGCCGGTCTCGTTGAACCGCACCAGGAGCTGCCCGCGCTCCCCTTCGGTCAACAGCGGCAGATCCCGCCAGCCCTGCTCCGGGTCCGCCACCGCCGCGGCGAGCAGCCGACCGAAATGCCCCAGCAGCCGCTCCACCGTGGCCGCCTCGAACAGGTCGGTGTTGTACTCGACCGTGAGCCAGAGCGCGGGCTCCGCGTCGGTGACGAACAGCGACAGGTCGAACTTCGCCGATCCCAGGCCCCCCTCGACCGGCGAGAGCCGAGACCCGCCATGGCCGGCAGCTCGCGGCGCAGGGTCTGCACCGAGAGCAGCACCTGGAAGAAGGGGGAGCGGGAAAGATCGCGCTCCGGCCGCAGCTCCTCAACCAGCATCTCGAACGGCAGGTCCTGGTG
>CAWCIU010000019.1:0-26432 GCA_963795735.1 uncultured Acidobacteriota bacterium
GGGCTTCTGGCTCTGCAAGCCCCAGCCGCTGGTTCACGACGTCTAGGGGCTCTCCCCTACCGCCGCCGGTCCCGATAGGGCGGCCGGGGCCGGTCCCCCTGGGGCCGGCGGCCCCGGGAATCCCCCGCCTCCTGGGGCGGCTTGGCGCCTTCCGCCACCCGGATGCCCACCGCGCGGCCGCGGATGGTGGCGCGGGCCATCCTCTCCAGCACCTGGTCCCGGTACTGCGACGGCAGCTCGACGAAGGTGAAGCCGTCATAGATGTCGATCGAGCCGATCGCCTTGCCGGGGACCCCCGCCTCGTTGGCGATCGCTCCCACGATGTCCCCGGGGCGCACGCCGGCGCGGCTGCCGGCGTCGATGAACAGCCGCACCATGCCGTCCTCCGCCCGGGCGAACCTGGCCGGCTCGGGCTCCACCTCGACGGTCAGCGGCTTGTCCCCCTGCGCCAGGCGGGCCGCCCCGGCGGCGATCTCTGCGAGGTCCAGCCCCTCCTCCACCAGCTCCTCCACCAGCGAGAGATAGAGATCGAGATCCCCCTCCCCCACGGAGCGGCGGATGCTGTCCTTGAACAGGGCGACGCGACGCGCCGCCACGTCCGCCTGGGTGGGCATCTTCATCGGCGTGATGCGCTGGCCGGTGTAGCGCTCGATCTCCGTCATCATCCGCCGCTCGCGGGGGGAGACGAAGAGCACGGCGACCCCGGAGCGCCCGGCCCGGCCGGTGCGGCCGATGCGGTGGACGTAGGCCTCGACGTCGTTGGGCATGTCGAAGTTGACCACGTGGCTGATCCGCTCCACGTCCAGGCCGCGGGCGGCGACGTCGGTCGCCACCACGATCTCCACCTGGCCCGACTTCAGCCGGCGGATCACGCTCTCGCGCTGCGCCTGATTCATGTCGCCGTGCATGGCCTCGGCGGCGTACCCGCGTCCCTGCAGGCGCTCGGAGAGCTCGGCGGCCCCGTTCTTGGTGCGGGTAAAGATCAGCACCGCCTCCGTCGTCTCGGTCTCCAGGATGCGGGCGAGGGCGTCCAGCTTCTGCTGCGGCGAGACGTTGAGATAGCGCTGCTCGATGGCGGGCACCGTCATCGTCTTGTGCTCGACCTCGATCGCCAGCGGCTTGTTCAGGTGCCGCTCGGCGATCCGGCGCACCTCGCGCGGCAGGGTGGCCGAGAAGAGCGCCGTCTGCCGCCCCTCCGGCGCCTGGGAGAGGATCCACTCGACGTCCTCGATGAAGCCCATGCGGAGCATCTCGTCCGCCTCGTCGAGCACCACGATGCGCACGGCGTCGAGGCGCAGCGAGCCCCGCCGCAGGTGGTCCATGATCCGGCCCGGCGTGCCGACGACCACGTGGACGCCGCGGTCGAGCCGCTTGAGCTGGAGCTGGATCGGCTGGCCGCCGTAGACCGGCAGCACTCCCACGCGGCCGCGGTACTTCGAGTAGGCGTGGATCGCCTCCGCCACCTGGATCGCCAGCTCCCGGGTGGGGGCGAGCACCAGCGCCTGCACCTCCGCCACCGCCGGATCGATCTTCTCCAGGATGGGGATGGCGAACGCCGCCGTCTTCCCCGTGCCCGTCTGCGCCTGGCCGATCAGGTCGCGCCCGGCGAGCATCGGCGGGATCGTCTTCTCCTGGATCGGGGTCGGCGCCTCGTAGCCGATCTCCGTGATCGCCTTCAACAGGGACTCCGAAAGCCCCAGACTCTCGAACGTCACCCCGACTTCTTCTTCCTCTGGTTCCATGACTCCTCCAGCCTGCACTCTATCCTGTTTAAGCGGGGGCAGGGCTCGTCACCGCGCCCCCGATCCTCTACAATCAGCTCATCGGTTCTCTCTTGAAGAGGCACTATCGATGAAGACCTTCCGCAGAGTCGTCGCGCTGGCTTCCGTCCTGACGCTGGCCGGCGCTCTCGCCGGCTCCGGCAACGTCAGCTCGCGTCCGCGGGAGGTCCGCTTCGAGAAGGGCAAGACCGTGGCCACCCTTCAGGGCACCCTCACGGCCGGCGGCGAGGCCGCTCCCCATCCGTCTTCCGACGAATATTCACTCCATGCCCAGGCCGGGCAGGTGATGACGATCCGGTTCGCGGGCCTGGACCCCGGGGCGTCGTTCTCCGTCCTCTGCCCGCATGGCGGCAAGCTGGAGGCCGGGCGGTCCGCCTCCTGGTCCTCGGTGCTACCGGTGTCGGGCGACTACACGGTGCGGATCGAGAAGAAGAAGGAGCCCGCTCCCATCCCCTACGCCCTGGAGGTGGGGGTCGCCGGCAAGCCCGCTCCGGTCGCGCCCCGCGGGGTGACCGGCTTCTACCAGTACGGCAAATCGGGCTTCCCCAGCCTGGAGGTCCTGGAGCAGCCGGACGGCCGGGTGAAGTTCGTCTTCTATGCCGAGTGGGGAGGCGTGGTGGAGAACGGCCCGGCCCGCGTCCGCGAGGTCTCGGGAACCGTGCCGCTCCAGAACGGCACCGCGGTCCATCAGGTCGGGGCCTGCAAGCGCACGATGGCCTTCCTGTCCAACGGGGTCCGCATCTCCGAAGAGGGCGAGTGCGGCGCGAAGACGAACCTCGTCACCTTCGACGGCGCCTACCGGAAGGTCAGCCCCTGCGGCAATCCCACGACGGAGGAAACGCCGGGGCCGCTCTGGACCTGGGAAGGGCTCACCGGCGGAGCCTGAAGCTCCCCCGTGCTAGGCTTCCCCGCATGGCCTGGATCACCGCGACGACCCTAGACGGCAGGAACGCCAACCTCAACACCTCCCAGCTCGCCGCGATCCTCGACCGCGTCCCCGGGAAACCGCAGGAGGGGAGCGTGGTCCTCCTGGCGGCGAGCGGCGAGACCCTGGAGCTCAAGGAGAGCCCGGCCGAGCTGCTCCGGGCCGTCGACGCCGAATCCGAAGGCGCCTCTTCCCTGCCCGCGCCCTCCTGGTGAACTCTCCAGCCTGAGCCTCGCCGCCCGCGTGGAACCTCGTCCGGCCCTCGCGGGGGCCGGACCGCCCCCGGCCCGGGGCTTCAGCCCCGGGTTCGAGCCGCCCCACCGGCCCGAAGTCCCGAAGGGACTCAGGAAACGGCCACCTCTCCGCTAAACTCTCCGAGACCTCTTGCGTATTAAAGGCAGCAGCGTCGTAGACGCCGCTCTCCATCTAATATAAGGACACCACATGCCTCCCATCCTAGAACTGCGGAACGTCCGTAAGGCCTACGGCAACTTCGTGGCCGTGGATAGCGTCTCGCTGGCGGTGCCGGCGGGGAGCATCTTCGGGCTGCTGGGACCGAATGGCGCCGGCAAGACGTCGACCATCCGCATGATCATGAACATCACCGCTCCGGACACCGGCGAGGTCCTGGTCTTCGGGCATCCCCGGACGGCGGACGACCTGCGGCGGATCGGCTACCTTCCCGAGGAGCGCGGCCTCTACCGGAAGATGACGGTGATGGACCAGCTCGTGTTACTCGGCAAGATCCGCGGCCTCAAAGGCCCCCAGCTCGTGCCGGACATCCAGCGCTGGCTCGAACGGGTCGAGCTGCACCAAGTGGTCCAAGTCCAAGATCGAGGAGCTGTCGAAGGGCATGCAGCAGAAGGTGCAGCTCATCGGCACCGTGCTCCACAAGCCCGACCTGCTCATCCTCGACAAGCCGTTCTCCGGCCTCGATCCGCTCAACCAGGAGCTCTTCCGCGACCTGCTGCTCGAATACCGGGCGCAGGGCAAGAGCGTCGTGCTCTCCACCCATGGCATGGAGCTCGCCGAGCGGATGTGTGACCACATCTGCCTGATCTCCCACGGCCGCGCCGTGCTCGACGGCGAGCTCAAGGCCATCAAGCGCCAGGTCGGCGGCAACGCCTTCCACTTGGTGGCCGACGGCGACCTCTCGCGGCTGGAGACCATGCCCGAGGTGGAGCACGCGGCCGTCAAGGACGGCGTCGCCAAGCTGATGCTGCGGCCCGAGGTCCAGGGGTCCGACGTGCTGCGGCAGATCGTCCAGTTCCTCAACGTTCACGAGTTCCGCTCCGAGGAGCCGGAGCTCGAACAGATCTTCCTCAAGGCGGTGCGCGATGCAGCTTGAAAACGTCGTCGTGTTGGCGAAGCGCGAGTACCTGCAGCGGGTCAAGACCAAGGCGTTCTGGATCACCACGCTGATCCTGCCGCTGTTCGTGGCGGCGATCTCGATCGTCCCCACCCTGCTGATTTCGAAGTCCAAGGCCAATCAGAAGATCGTGGTGGTGGACGAAACCGGCAAGGTGGGCGCCCCCCTGGTGGCGAAGATGAACTCCAAGGAGCCGCCAAAAGCGAAGGAGACGAAGGAGACGCAGCAGCTGACGCGTAACCAGGGCGAGGACCAGATGGCGAGCTTCGAGGCCACGGCCGAGCCCCCCGCCGCGAACCGCAAGGCCCAGCAGGCGGACCTCGACCGGCGGGTGATGGCCAAGCAGATCGACGCCTGGGTCTGGATCGCCCCTGGGGTGTTCCAGGACGAGCCGGTCGAGTACCACGCCCGCAGCGTCTCGAACGTCTTCACCCAGGGCGTGCTGAAGGAGAAGCTCTCGGAGGTGGTGCGGCAGGTGCGCTTCCGCGAGGCGGGGATCGACCCGGCGCGGGTGGACGAGCTGAGCCAGTCGGTGACGCTGGAGCCGCAGAAGGTCTCGGCCGCGGGGAGCCGCGCCGAGGGGAGCCTGGGGGCCGCGGCGCTCGCCATGGCCCTGTTCTTCATCCTCTACATCTCGATCATCGTCTGGGGGCAGCAGGTGATGCAGGGGGTGCTCGAGGAGAAGGGGTCGCGGGTGATCGAGGTGCTGATCTCCTGCGTGACGCCGTTCGAGCTGATGCTGGGCAAGCTGATCGGCATCTGCCTGCTGGGGCTGACGCAGCTCGCCATCTGGCTCGGCACGATGATGGTGCTCACCGCGCCGGGCCTCGCCGCCTCGTTCGCCCTGCTGCCCAAGGGGGTCTCGCTCCCCACCCTGGCGCCGGCGATGCTGATCAACTTCGTCCTGCTCTTCATCCTCGGCTTCCTTGCTTACGCCACGATCTACGCGGCGATCGGCGCCTCGTTCAACAACGTCCAGGAGGCGCAGCAGGCGTCGGGCGCGGCAATGGTGTTCGTGATCGTCCCGGTGATGGTGATGTACCCGGTGATCAACGATCCGAACTCGACGATGGCCACGGTGCTGTCGCTGTTCCCGATGTTCACCCCGCTGCTGATGCCGCTGCGGATCGCCATCGACATGCCCCCCGTCTGGCAGCTCGCGCTCGCCTACGCCTTGACGATCGGCTTCGTGCTGGGGATGGTCTGGATCTGCGCCCGCATCTACCGCGTCGGCATCCTGATGTACGGCAAGAAGCCAACGTTCGCGGAGATCTGGAAGTGGACGAAGTATGCGTGAGCCCTCACCCCCTGGAGTAAGATCCCTGGGGTGAGAGGACTGGCAGCGTGGTAACCCGCAATCCCAATCCCCGCGGCATGGACCTCGGTCTGGCGGGACCGCCGCCGCCGGACCTGCTGGTCCTGCTCGGGGTGCTGATCCTCACCTTCGTGCTGCGGTTCTTCGCGGCGACGCGGATCGTCCCCCTGCTCCTCGAGCTGACGCCGCTCGCCTGGGCGCGGGGGTTCGTCTGGCAGCTCGCGACCTATCCGTTCATCGGCTATGGGACCCCGGGGTTCGGGTTCCTGATCGAGCTGCTCATCCTCTACATGTTCGGCAAGGACGCCTTCCTCGGCCTCTATCGCCGGCATTTCTGGCGGATGATCCTCTGGGCCGGGATCGGCTCGGCGTTGGTGGCGGTCGCCGTCCACGCGCTGCTGACGCTGTCGGGCGCGATGGCGGTCCCCGAGCCATTCGCGATCCTGCAAGGCCAGCGCATCCTGCTGGCGATCTTCATCGCCGCCTTCGCCACGGCGCACCGGGACGCCACGGTCTACCTCTTCTTCTTCCTGCAGATCCCGGCGCGCTGGCTGTTCGTGGTGGAGGTCCTGTTCGCCCTGATGGCGTTCCTGGGCTCGCGCGACCTGCCCGGGTTCGCTGGGATCTGCGCCGCCATCGGCCTCACCTATCTCTACGTCCGCTCCAGCGGCTCGATGCGCGGCGGCAGGAAGACCCTGCGCGAGATGCGGCTGCGGATGGAGAAATGGTGGATCCAGCGCAAGCTGGCCCGCGCCCGCCGCAAGAGCGGTTTCACGGTTATCCCCGGCGATCGCGGCAATCGCGGCGGGAACGGCGGGAACAGTGGGCCGAACGTGCGCAAGGGGCCGTGGGTGAACTGAGGGGGCGGCCTTCTTGCCCGGGATTGAAATCCCGGGCGGTGACGTCACCATGGGCGTACCCGATCTACCGCCCCAGCGCCTTCTTCATGAACTCCGTCACGTCCTTCTTCAGCTTGGCGTGGTCGGCTTTGCGGATGTACATCATGTGGCCGGCCTGGTAGCGCTGGATCTGGACGTGGTCGCGCAGCTCGGGCGGCAGCCCCAGGTGGTCGCGGGTGAAGTAGGCGTCGAAGTAAGGGGTGGCGAGGTCGAAGACGCCGGCGGTCATCAGGATCTGGAGATGGGGATTGCGGGTCATCGCCTGGCGCAAGTACTCGCCGACGTTCACGTACTGGTTCTCGAAGCCCCACTTCCAGGGCCAGACCTCTCCATGCCGCTCGTAGACCAGGTCGTTCTCGTACTTGAGATCGCGCCGGATGTAGTCGTTGACCGCCGCCGCGTAGGGGCCGTCCAGGGAGGCGCTGGCGGGATCGAACTCGGTCTGCTCCCCTGCCGCGTCGAGGTCGGTGCCGGTGAACCGGGTATCCAGGCGGCCGGTGGTCTTCCCCTGGTCGCGCAGCAGCTCCTTGGTGAAACGCTCGATCTCGACGCAGAGGTTGGAGCGCTCGACGTAGCCTTGAGAGAGCCCGGTGTAGCGGGCGATCTTCGCCGCCAGCTCCTTGCGCCGGGCCTCCGGCAGGCGGTCCCCCTGGAGGAGGGCCGGCCCGTATTCGTCGAGGGCGAAGGCCTCCGCCTCCGCCAGGGTCTTTGACAGATCGCCGGAGAGCTCGGGAGGGAGCTTCTTGTGGTACCAGGCGGTGGCGGTGTAGGTCGGCAGGTGAATGAAGCAGGGGCGCTCGTTGCCGACGTGGAAGTCCTGGTCCTGCCAGTTGAGGATGGAGGAGACCAGCACCACGCCGTTGAGCATCATGCCGTAGCGGTCCGCCAGGTGGAAGGCGAGCCCCGCCGCGCGGGTGGTGCCGTAGCTCTCGCCGGCGATGAACTTGGGGGAGGCCCAGCGCTGGTTGCGGGTCACCCAGAGGCGGATGAAGGCGCCGACCGACTCGATGTCCTCCTTGACGCCGTGGAACTGCTTCGGGTCCTGCCCCGGGGCCGGGCGGCTGTAGCCGGTGCTCACCGGATCGATGAAGACGAGGTCGGTCTGGTCGAGGAGGGTGTAGGGGTTGTCGACCAGCCGCCCCGGCGGCGGCAGGGCCATTCCCTCGTCCGTGCGCTCGACGATCTTGGGGCCGAAGGCGCCGAGGTGGACCCAGAGGGATGCCGATCCGGGGCCGCCGTTGAAGCTGAAGGTGACCGGTCGGGTTCCCGGGTCCTTGACGCCGTCGAGGCTGTAGGCGATGTAGAAGACCGAGGCCTTGACGGTGCCCTCCTCGTCCTTGAGCAGGAGAGTGCCGGCGGTGGCGGTATAGAGGTAGGACCGCCCCTCCACGGTCACCGAGTGATGGGTGACCGAAAACTTCTCCTCGAGCGGCGGAGGCGCCGGCTTGGCCGCCGGTTTGGTATCGGGAGCAGTGCTTGGCGCGCCGGGAGGCTGCGCGAAGGCGGGCGTGGCGAGCAGCGCCAGGAGCAGCAGCGGCGTGATTCGTGTCGGCATCTTCAGCGACTTCGGCATTGGAATTCTCCAAAAGTTCAGCGGCCTGCCAATCCTATGTCAACCCTGCCCGTTCGGGCCTGTCCATGGTCCAGGCAAGAACCCTAAAAACGTGTAAATTCTGGAATTCTGGCCAATTTCGATCGATCTTCTTATTCCATCTGCTGTATAGGGTACAATTCCGCCCCGTCAAACAGCGAAGTCTCCGCGCGAGGCCCTGGCCAGGGCCCCTTGTGCGGGTCTTACCCCAACGGCCAGACGCAGGCGTCCCAGGAGAGTCCGCAGGCCCGTAACACAGCAGGAGGAATACATCGCATGTCGATCTTTGAGAAAGCTTCTTTGGACCAGCGCATGGAGGGGACTGGAGTCCCGGAGCCCACTCATCTCAGCCGCCGCGGGTTTCTCGGCGGGCTCGGTGGCGCCGCCGCGGCCTTCGCGGCCTCCGGCGTGATCGGCCTCGAGCCGCTGGCGAACGCGGCCGCGGGACCCTCCTCCGGAACGGCCGGCATCGTCCGGCGCCAGGACGCTTTCAAGATCCGCATGGACGCCGCCAGCTACTGGCGGCAGCAGCCGATGGTGCAGCACCTCACCAACGGCGACGAGACGCGCTATCCCAACCGGATCGGCAACTACTCGAAGGGGCTGCCGCACAACCGCTTCGGCGAGGTGGACCCCACGGCCTACCAGAGCCTGCTCGACGCGGTCGCCGGCGGCAATCCGGCGGACTACGACGCCATCGTCCTCGGCGGTCCCGCCAAGCTGACCAACCCACAGGCGGGCCTGGCCTATGATCTGGAGGGCGCCGATCCCTGTGCCATCGCCGTGCCACCTCCGCCGGCGATCGCCTCGGCCGAGATGGCGGGAGAAGGGGTCGAGCTCTACTGGGCCGCCCTGCTGCGCGACGTCAACTTCCTCGACTACGGCGGCCACCCGGACGTGGCGGCGGCCTGCGCCGACCTCAACCGCTTCGGCGACGACTTCAAGGGTCCCAAGGCTCCCCGTGGCGGCGTGACGCCGGGGACCCTGTTCCGGGACGTCCTCCCCGGCACCCTGAACGGTCCCTACATCTCGCAGTTCATGTGGCAGAACACCCCGTTCGGCGTCGAGTACATCGAGCGCAAGATGCGCACCGCGCTGCCGGACACCAACCACCTGACGAGCTACGACAACTGGCTGGCGGCGCAGAACGGACACGTGGTCGAGTCGGCCGCGGGGGAGACCGATCCCGTCCGGCGCTACATCCGCAACGCCCGCGACGTCACCGCCTGGGTGCACATGGACGTCCTCTTCCAGGCCTACTTCAACGCCTGCCTGATCCTGATGACCGCGCCCAGCGACGATCCGACCTTCGGCGGCATGGGCTGCCCGTTCAATCCGGGCAACCCGTACCTCGGCAACCCCACGCAGTCCGGCTTCGCCACCTTCGGCCCGCCGGCGGTCAAGGCGCTGATGTGCGAGGTCGCCTCGCGCGCCCTCAAGGTGACCTGGCACAAGAAGTGGCAGGTCAGCCGCCGCCTGCGCCCGGAAGCCTGGGGCGGGCTGGTGCACAACCAGAAGGCGCACAACCGCTACCCCGGCCTCATCGAGGCGCGGCAGCTCGATTCCCCGGCGCTCGACCGGGTGCAGGCGAAGTACGGCTCCTACCTGCTGCCGATGGCGTTCGCGGAAGGGTGCCCCACCCATCCCTCCTACACCGCCGGGCACGCCACGGTCGCCGGCGCCTGCGTGACGATCCTGAAGGCGATGTTCGACGAGCGCTTCGTGATCCCGAACCCGGTGGTGCCGTCGGCGGACGGCCTCTCGCTGGAGCCGTACAGCGGGCCGCCGCTGACGGTGGGGGGCGAGCTCAACAAGCTGGCCTCGAACATCGCGACCGGCCGCAACTTGGCGGGGGTCCACTGGCGCTCGGACGCACGCGAGTCGCTCAAGGCGGGCGAGGCGCTCGCCATCAGCATCCTGCGCGACCAGAAGGCCTGCTACAACGAGCGCTTCGACGGCTTCACCTTCACCAGGTTCGACGGCACGCGGGTCACCGCCTAGCCCGCGGTCCCCGGGGCGCCCCGCGCGGGGCGCCCCCGTTCCCCCTAGTCTTTCCTTTACATTCCTTTTACATTTGACGGGCTTGCCGCCGCTGCGCTATATCGCGGTGGGATGCCGGTCCTGTCTCTGCTTCAATTTTTGACCAACGGGGGAGAATCATCATGCGTCGATCTCTGATCTTCGTCGCGCTGGCCCTGTCCTTTTTCCATACCGGGCTCAATACCGGAGCGGCCCGGGCCGCCGAGGCGGTCGATCCGGACCTGCTCGCCGGCCTCGCGGCCCGTCCGATCGGCCCGGCCACCATGAGCGGCCGCCTGCCCGCCCTGGACGTCGTCGAGTCCAATCCGGACCTGATGTACGCCGGCGGCGCCGCCGGTGGCGTCTGGAAGTCCACCAACGGCGGGCTCACCTGGACGCCGGTCTTCGACGATCAGCCGGTGGCCTCGATCGGCGCCATCGCCGTCAACCAGGCCAATCCGGAGATCGTCTGGGTGGGCACCGGCGAGAGCAACCCGCGCAACAGCGTCTCGGTGGGCAATGGGGTCTACCGCTCGCTCGACGGCGGGCGGACCTGGAGCCACCTGGGGCTCGAGAAGACGGAGCACATCTCGCACATCGTGCTCCATCCGACCGACCCGAACGTCGCCTGGGTGGCGGCGCTGGGGCAGGTCTGGGGGGAGAACCCGGAGCGCGGCGTCTACAAGACGGTGGACGGCGGCAAGACCTGGCGCCGGGTGCTCTACGCCGATCCGCGCACCGGCGCGGCCGACCTGCTGATCGATCCGAGCCACCCGGACAAGCTGTTCGCCGCCCTCTGGGAGTACCGGCGCTGGCCCTGGGGCTTCAAGTCGGGAGGCCCGGGCTCCGGGTTCTACGTCAGCCACGACGGCGGCGAGACCTGGAAGCGCTACACCGAGGAGGACGGCCTGCCCAAGGGGGACCTCGGGCGCATCGGCATCGCCATCTCGCGCTCCAACCCGAACATCGTCTACGCCCTGGTGGAGGCCGAGAAGAGCGCGCTGCTGCGCTCGAGCGACGGCGGGCAGACCTGGAAGGCGGTCAACTCGGATCAGCGGACGGCGGAGCGGCCGTTCTACTACGCCCAGATCCACGTCGATCCCCAGTGGCCGAACCGGCTCTACAACCTGACCGCCCGGCTGATGGTCTCGGAGGATAGCGGCGCCAGCTTCAACCTGCTCGGCCGCTCGCGCGAGGTCCACGGCGACTACCACGCGATGTGGATCGATCCGCATGATCCCGATCACATGGTGACCGGCAGCGACGGCGGCATGGCGATCAGCCACGACCGGGGGGAGACCTGGCAGTTCGTGAGCACGCTGCCGCTCGGCCAGTTCTACCACGTGGCGGTGGACATGGACCGCCCCTACCACGTCTACGGCGGCCTGCAGGACAACGGCTCATGGCGGGGACCGGTCTCCGACTGGAACCAGGGCGGGATCTCCAACTCGGACTGGGACGTGGTCGGCGGCGGCGACGGCTTCGGCACCCGGCCCGACCCCGAGGACTCGATGGCCGGCTACTCGATGTCGCAGGGGGGCGAGCTGGTGCGCTGGAACCTGCGCACCCGGGAGAGGAAGCTGATCAAGCCGTCGGCGGTCAGCGGGTTGAAGCGGCTCCGCTTCAACTGGAACGCCGGCCTGGCGCAGGACCCCTTCGAGCCGGGGACGATCTACTACGGCAGCCAGTACGTCCACAAGTCGACCGACCGCGGCGCGACCTGGACGGTGATCAGCCCCGACCTGACGACCGACAACCCGCAGTGGCAGCAGCAGAAGAAGAGCGGCGGCATCACCCTCGACGTCAGCGCCGCCGAGAACTTCACCACCATCATTTCGATCGCCCCGAGCCCGGTGCAGCAGGGGGTGATCTGGGTGGGCTCCGACGACGGCCGCCTCCACGTCACCCGGGACGGCGGCAAGAGCTGGACGAGCGTCGAGAAGAACGTCCCGGGCGTGCCGGCCAACACCTGGATCCCCAACATCCTCCCCTCGAAGTACGACGCCGGCTCGGCCTTCGTGGTCTTCGACAACCACCGGCGCAACGACTTCACCCCGTTCGTCTACCGCACCGACGACTGGGGGAAGACCTGGAAGAGCCTGGCCACCCGGGACATCCGGGGCTACGCCCTGGCGATGGAGCAGGACCCGGCGGACCGCAACCTCCTCTTCCTCGGCACCGAGTACGGCCTCTACGTCTCGTTCGACGGCGGCGCGCGGTGGACCCGCTGGAAGCACGGCCTGCCGACGACCTCGATGATGGCGCTGAAGATCCATCCGCGGGACCTCGACCTGGTGATCGGCACCCATGGGCGCGCCCTCTACGTGCTCGACGACATCACGCCGCTGCGCGAGGTTCTCGGCCGCCACCCTGGCGGAGCCGGTCCACATCTACTCCGGCCAGCCGGCGCTGCTCTACCGCGCCGTGCGGGGCTTCGGCGGCATCCGCGGCGGCGGGGCCGGCGAGTTCCAGGGCAGGAACCGTCCCTACGGCGCCACGATCACCTTCTCCCTCAACGCTCCGGGCCTGCCGCTGCCGGACGACGAGCGGGAGCGTCAGCGCAAGCAGGCCGAGCGCGATCGCGCCCGGACCGCGCCGGCGGCCGGAGGGGCGGGCAGCCCGTCGGCGACCGACCAGCCGGCCGGCGGCCGGAGGGAGGACGTCCCCTCACGGGCGGAGGCGGCCCAGGAGGAGACCGCGGTGGAGGGAAGAGAGGGAAGGGAAGGCGACCGCGGACCGAAGGCGGAGATCCGGATCACCGATCCGTCCGGCAAGGTGATCCGCACCCTGAAGCCGCCGGTCAAGCAGGGGCTCAACCGGGTGGCCTGGGACTTCGGCCGTGACGCCTTCCGCAGCCCGGAGAACCAGAACCAGGCCCGGCGGCCCGGGGAGGAGAGCGGTCCCAACGTGATTCCCGGCACTTACGGCGTGGTGGTCAAGTACGGCGGCCACGAGGCCAAGGGGACGTTGACGATCGCTCCCGACCCCGCTCTCAAGACCTCGCCGGCCGACTGGCAGGCCTGGGACGCGGCCGTCGTCCGCTCCGGGGCGCTGCAGAACGCGGTGGCGGACGCCATCAACCGCATCGGCGTCACCCGCAAGGACGTCACCCTGGCGCTGGCCAAGCTCGACGCCCGTGACAAGGAGCGGGAGCGCAACGGCGGCGCCAAGGAGGAGGACGGCGCGGAGAAGGCGATCCGCCAGGCGGCGCGGGATCTCCGCAAGCGGCTCTCGACGGTCGAGCGCAAGCTCTACGTCTCGCCGGATACCAAGGGACTGGTCGAGGACGAAACCACCGCTCTCAGCCAGGTCGAGAACGTCCGGCGCGTCGTCGGCTCTTCCTGGGAAGCGCCGAACGCCACGGCCAAGGCCTACTTCGACGAGGCCGATACCGTGGTCAAGGCCGCCCTGGCCGACTTCAACAAGCTCTACGCCGAGGACGTGCCCGCCTTCCACCGCAAGCTGGCCGACGCGAAGGTCGACCTGCTGAGCGATCAGGGGCCGATCGAGATCAAGTAGCCGGCGTCGTCAGATCCGGATCACGATCTTCCCGAAGTGCTCCCGCGCCGCCATGTGCTCCAGGGCGGCGCGGGAGGCTTCCAGGGGGAAGACGCGGTCGATCACCGGGCGAAGGCGGTGGAGGGAGATCGCCCGGTTCATCGCCTCGAAGCTCTCGCGGTCCCCGACCAGGATCCCCTGGAGGCGGACCTTCTGCATGAAGACGTGGGTGAGGAGCAGCTCGGCCTTGGTCCCCGCGAGGTTGCCGATCAGGCTGATCGTGCCGCCGAAGCGGACGGCCTGGAGCGACTGCTGGAGGGTGCCCGCGCCGCCCACCTCGACCACGTGGTCCACCCCCTCGCCGCCGGTCAGCTCCCTGGCCCGGGCGCCCCAGCTCGGGACCTCCCGGTAGTTGATCGTCTCGTCGGCCCCCATCTCGCGCACCCGCGCCAGCTTCTCCTCACGGCTGGAGGTGACGATCACGCGGGCGCCCAGCAGCTTCGCCAGTTGCAGGGCGAAGAGGGAGACGCCGCCGGTGCCTTGGACGAGCACCGTGTCTCCGGCGGTGATCCCGCCCTCGGTCGCCAGGGCGTTCCAGGCGGTCACCGCGGCGCAGGGGAGGGTCGCGGCCTCCTCGTTCGACAGGTGCTCCGGGGTCCGGACGAGTCCCTCCTGATCGAACACGGCGAGCTCAGCGAGGACGCCGTCGAGCGGCCCGCCGAGGGTCGAGCGCAGCTTCTCGCGGGTGGGCCGGCCGGCGATCCACCGCTGGGCGAACAGGGTGCAGACGCGGTCCCCCGGCCGGACGCGGGTCACCCCCTCGCCGGTCTCCACCACCTCGCCGGCGCCGTCCGAGCCGGGGATCAGCGGCAGCTTCTGCTTCGGGTTGTACTTCCCCTCGGCGGTGAGCAGGTCCCGGAAGTTGAGCGAGGCGGCGCGCAGGCGCACCAGGACCTGCCCCGCGCCGGGACGCGGATCGGGCCGCTCCGCCACCACCAGGTTGTCGAGGCCGAAGCCGCCGCGGATCTCGACCGCGCGCACCGGGGCGTCAGCCTTCCAGCGCCTGGCGCATCTTGCCGAGCAGATCGCGCGCGGTCTCGTCGGCGAGCTTGCCGGCGGGCCAGCCGACGCCGAGCCCCTGGCGGCCGAGCTTGGGGATGATGTGGAAGTGCACGTGCATCACCTCCTGGTGCGCCTCGGAGCCGTTGTTCTGGAGGATGTTGTAGGCGGTGGCGCCGGTCGCCCGCATCACCGCCCGGCAGAGCCGCGGCAGGACGCGGCCGACGGCGGCGGCCGACTCGTCGGAAAGCTGGTCGAGCTGCGCCCTGCGCTCCTTGGGGATGACCAGCGTGTGCCCCGCCGAGAGCGGGCCGATGTCGAGGAAGGCGAGGACGTGGTCGTCCTCGTACACCTTGTAACTGGGGATCTCCCCGGCCAGGATCTTGTCGAAGATGGTGGGCTGATGATCGCTCATGGCGTCGTATTCTATAAGCCATGGACCGCCAATTCGGCTGGGACGAGACCGACAGCCGGGAGTTCATCGATCACGGCCGCTTCTTCGTGCCCGAGCGCGAGGAGCAGATCGCCGCCGTCCTGGCGCTGATCCCGGACCCCGGCGAGGGACGGCTGGTGGACCTCTGCTGCGGCGAGGGGCTGCTCTCGGCGGCGCTGCTGGAGCGCTTCCCCCGCGCCCGCGTCCTCGCCATGGACCTCTCCCCCGCCATGCTGGAACAGGCCCGCGTCACCTGCGCCGCCCATGGCGACCGCTTCGAGACCCGCCTGTTCGATCTCGCGGACCGCTCCTGGCGGACGTTCCCCGAGCCGGTCCATGCCTTCGTCAGCTCGCTTGCCATCCATCACCTGGACGGAGCGGGCAAGCGCCAGCTCTTCCAGGACCTCGCCAGGGCCCTGACCCCCGGCGGCGCCCTGGTGATCGCCGACCTCGTGCTGCCGGCGACCCCGGCCGCCCACGCGCTGGCCGCGAAGGCCTGGGACGAGGCTGTTCGCCGGCGCTCCCTGGAGCTGGCGGGGCAGCTCGGCCCCTACGAGGTCTTCCGCGACGAGCGCTGGAACCTCTGGGCCGATCCCGCGCCGGACCCGATCGATCAACCCTCGCCGCTGTTCGATCAGCTCCGCTGGCTCGCCGAGGCGGGCTTCACGGGCGTGGACGTCTGCTGGATGAAGGCCGGTCACGCCGTCTACGGCGGCGTCCGCGGAATCTGATGATTTTGGCTCCAGAATTGCATCGAAACCGAGGCGTGAGAGGAGCCGTTTTCGCCCCCGGAGGTTCTCGTGTCGCGACCCGCGACGCCCTCGGCGCGGGCTGGCGGCGAGCCGATCGCCTGCGCGGCCCGGCACCGCAAGCGCACGACGGGACACATTCGATCGTTCTGCCTCTTGACAGTGGAGAGAAGTCCGCTACGCTTAGCTGCGTGGACGCGAACGTGCCTCCTGAACAACCTCCGAGTACTCCGGACAGCCCGGCGTTGAGACCCCTCTCGCTCGGACTGTCGGCCACCGGCTTCGCCTTCCAACCTTTCACGTTTTCCCCCCTTTTCCAGTCTTCTTCCGCAGCCATTCTCGGTTGCGATGTCACCCCTTCCGGGTTGACGTACTAACCGATCATGCGAACGGAGCCCCCCGGGGCTTACCCGCCGGACGATCGATCCGGGTGGGTTGTCGGCGCTGGAAGCCCACGGTTTCCCTGTACATCCTTATTCGCTCGACGGCCTTGGGGCCGTATTCACGGAGGAACCTGCCGATGAAGCAAGAGGCGTTCGCCTCGCTTGCGATCGAGACCACCCGGCGCGACGAGATCTGCGCGATCTTCGGTGAGCGCTACGATCCCGATCATTGGAACGATTGGCGCTGGCAGATGCGTCACCGTCTGACCCGCCTCGATCAGTTCGAAAAGCTGCTCCATCTGACGGAAGCGGAGCGCCGGGGGCTCAGCCTGGCGAGCGAGAAGTTTTCGGTCGCGGTCACCCCGCAGTTCGCTGCGCTGATCGATCCGCACGATCCCGGCTGCCCGATCCGGCTCCAGGTGGTGCCGCAGGACGGCGAGCTCGTGGTCAGCACGGGCGACATGACCGATCCCTGCGGCGAGGACGATTCGAGCGTGGTCGAGGGCCTGGTCCACCGCTACCCCGACCGCGTGCTCTTCCTGGCGCTCGACACCTGCGCCGCCTACTGCCGCTACTGCACCCGCAGCCGCCTGGTGAGCCAGGGCGAGCTCGATCCGATCGGCCGCCGCCTGGAGGCGGCGATCGCCTATCTGGAGGAGCACACCGAAGTGCGCGACGTGCTCCTCTCGGGCGGCGATCCGCTGCTGATGGCGGACGCCGTGCTCGATAAGCTCCTCGGCCGGCTGCGGGCGATCCCGCATCTCGAGTTCCTGCGCATCGGCACCCGCATCCCGAGCTTCCTGCCGCAGCGGATCACGCCGGAGCTGGTAGCCGTGCTGCGCAAACACCGGGTGTGGCTCTCCGTTCACTTCTGTCATGCCCGGGAGCTGACCCCCGAGGTGGCCGAGGCCTGCGACCGCCTCGCCGACGGTGGCATCCCGCTCGGCTGCCAGACGGTGCTGCTGCGCGGGGTCAACGACTCAGTGGAGGCCCTGCGCGATCTCTTCCACGGCCTGCTGAAGCTGCGCGTGCGGCCGTACTACCTCTACCAGTGCGATCCCGTGCTCGGCACCGGGCACCTGCGCACCTCGGTCGAGAAGGGTCTCGAGCTGATGTCCCAGCTCCGCGGCCACACCACCGGTTACGCCGTGCCGACCTACGTCATCGACGCTCCGGGCGGCGGCGGCAAGGTACCGGTGCAGCGGGAGACGCTCGTCGGTCACGAGGACGGCATCTGGCACCTCCGCAACTGGGAGGGGAAGACCTATTCCTACGTCGACCCCGCCGAGCGGTAGCCTGGATCTTCAATGAAGCCGCTGCGGATCGCCCTCTGCTACGACCTCAAGTCGGACTACCTCGCCGCGGGCTTCGCGCCCGCGGACGTCATGGAGTTCGACGAGGAGGAGACCATCGCGGCCCTCGCCGGAGCCCTGTGCCAGATCGGACATCATCCGGAGCGGGTGGGCCGGGGCGTCGAGCTGGCCCGCCGGCTCGCCGCGGGTGAGCGATGGGACCTCGTGTTCAACTTCGCCGAGGGGGTGCGCGGGCGCTCGCGGGAGGCCCAGGTGCCGGCCATCTGCGAGCTGTTCGATCAGCCCTACACCTTCTCGGACCCGTTGACCTGCGCCATCACCCTGGACAAGTCGCTGGCCAAGCGGCTGGTGCGCGACCATGGCCTGCCCACGGCGCCGTTCGTCGTCGTGGAACGCCCGGAAGACGCGGCGGCCGTGACGCTCCCGCTGCCCCTCTTCGTCAAACCGCTGGCAGAGGGGAGCAGCAAGGGGGTGACGCGGCTCTCCCGGGTCGACACGCGAGAAGAGCTGATCGAGGCCTGCGCCGAGCTGATCCACACCTTCCGCCAGCCGGTGCTGGTGGAGAGCTTCCTGCCCGGGCGGGAGATGACCGTGGGCATCCTCGGCAACGGCGACGGCGCCCGCGTGCTGGGGGTGCTGGAGGTCTGCTTCCGCGCCGGTTCCGACTCCGCCTACACGGCCGAGAACAAGCGCGAGTACGCCACCCGGGTGGACTACCGGATGCTCGACGGCGAGCCGGTCGCCCAGCGGGCACGGCAGGTGGCCCTCGCCGCCTACCGCGCTCTCGACTGCCGGGACCTCGCCCGCGTCGACCTGCGCTGCGACGCGTCCGGCGAGCCGCATTTCCTGGAGGTCAACCCGCTCCCCGGCCTTCACCCGACCTACTCGGACCTGCCGATCCTGGCCGGCAAGGCTGGAACCCCCTACGCCGACCTGCTCGGCCAGGTCGTCGAGACCGCGGCGCGGCGGTGGGGCTTATGGAGCTGACACCCGACCTGAAGGGAATCTCCCGGGTCGTGATCGCTCACAACCCGGTTGGCGCCGAGGCCGATCCCTCGACGTCGGACGTGCTGGCGCAAGTCGATCTGGTGGCGTCGGGCCTGGAAGCCCTGGGCCTACCCCACCGGACCCTTCCCATTCCGGACTGGCGCCCCTGGCTCCGGCTCGGCGTGGAGCCGGGCACGGCGGTGTTCAACCTGATGGAGGCGCCGGCCGGCCGGCCGGAGGCTCTCCTGGGCGCGGCGGCCGTCCTGGAGCTGCTGGGGCTCCCGTTCACCGGCTCTCCCTCCGGCGTCCTCTGGGTCACCACCGACAAGCTGGCCACCCGGGCGGTGTTGGCTGCCGAGGGGCTGCCGGTGGCGCCCGGCGGCCGGTTCGATCCGAAGTGCGGGTGCCTGCTCGACCGCGTTCCCGGCCCCTGGATCCTCAAGCCCGCCTGCGAGGATGCCTCGCTGGGGCTGGAAGGAGACCCGGTCTGCTCGACCCGCGAGGCAGCGATGGCCCGCGCGCGGGAGCTGGCGGCGCGCTTTCCCGGCCAGGGGGTGGTCGCCGAGACCTTCCTCCCCGGCCGCGAGCTGAACGTGTCGCTCCTGGCCCGGGACGGCAGCATTGGCGGCGTCGAGGTGCTGCCCATCGCCGAGATGGTCTACGAGGGCTTCCCCGCGGGGATGAGCCGCGTCCTCGGCTACGACGCCAAGTGGCGGCAGGACTCCTTCGCCTACATCCACACCGTCCGGCATTTCCCGGAAGATCCAGCGGACGCGGCGCTGCTCGCGCGGGTAGGGGAGCTGGCGAAGAGAGCCTGGAGAGCCTTCGGCCTGCGGGGCTACGTGCGGGTCGACTTCCGGCTCAACGCGGCGGGCGATCCCTGCATCCTGGAGGTGAACGCCAACCCCTGCCTGGCCGCCAACGGCGGGTTCATGGCCGCCGCGGCGAAGGCGGGCCTGTCCGCTCAGGACGTGGTGCGGAGGATTCTGCAGGACTCGGTGAGCGGGCGGCCACAGGTTCTCCGCACCTCACGTGTCCGCGAGGGAGCTGCGCTCGCCATCCGCCGCTCCCTGGAGCCCGCCGACCGCGAGCCGCTGGAGACGCTGATCCGCGCCACCGGCTTCTTCAATCCCGAGGAGGTCGAGGTCGCCCTGGAGCTGGTGGACGACCGGCTGGCCACGGGCGAAGCGAGCCACTACCGCTTCCTGGTGGGAGAGCTGGACGGCCGGGTGGCGGGCTACGCCTGCTGGGGTGCTATCCCGGGGACCGCCGCCGCCGCCGACCTCTACTGGATCGTGGTCCATCCGGACTTTCAGGGGAAAGGAGCGGGAGCCGCCCTCCTTCGCGCCGCCGAGGAGTGGATGGCCGGCGCCGGCCGCACCCGCGTCTACGTCGAGACCTCAACCCGCCCGCAGTACGTGCCAACCCGCGCCTTCTACGAGGCCTGCGAATACCAGCTCGTCTCCGAGCTGGTCGACTTCTACGCGCCGGGGGATGGGAAGGCGACGTTCCTGAAGGTGCTTTAACCCCGGCAAAGCAGGGAATGGGGCGGCCGCTCGGGGCCGCCCTTGCGGAGCCGTCCGGCAACCCGGCTAGCTCGGCGAACGGCGCGGATCGTCGCCGTAGGTCGACTCGTACTCCATGTTGCCGTCCTTCTTGTGGACTTTGACCTGTCCGAGCTCTTCCTTGCGGGCGCGCTCCTTGGCGAACTGGACGGCCTCGTCCTTGGTCTCGAACTCCTTGCGGAACTCGGCCCTCTCCTGAGAGACGACCCACTTCTCGCCGGACGAGTTCGGGACCACGTGATACACAACCCTTTCCCTGGTGGCTTGGGCCATGATTCATCCTCCTTTACGTCAGGGAGATAGGGGCAATAAGTATGCCAATCGGATGATCCTGCAGATCATGCGGTGGCAATCGAGACAACTTCCTCGCCGGCGACCGCGTAAACCCGGTCCCCGCGCCGGGGGCGCACGGAAGCTCCGCCGGTGAAGCCGCCGAAGGCAGGCAGCAGGCCGATCCGCTCGCCGAAGAGGAAACAGGGGAGCCTCTCCCGCTGACGCCCCGGGCCGGACAGGAAGACCGCCGGGTGAACATGACCTGCTAGCACGTATTGCGATTTTTCCTGTTGGGGATGATGCCGGAAGGCGAACGGCGGCTCGATCCAGGGCTCGTCGTGGCAGTCGAACCGCCATTCGCCCGGAGGATCGCCGGCTCCCTTGTCGTGATTGCCACGCACCAGGACGATTTCCAGAGCGGCGTGGCGCTCGCGCCAGTCCGCGATGGCGACCAGGGTGCGGGAGGCCCTCCCCGAGCGGGCATGGAAGAAGTCCCCCAGGAGCAGTAGCCGGCGGGCGCCGGTCCGCTCGAGCGCCGCGGTGAGCCGCGAGAGGGCCTCGGTCGTGGTGCCTCCGGGCAGGGGGATCGCCGCGGCGCGGAACGACGCCGCCTTGCCGAGGTGGGCATCGGCGATCAGGAGGGTGCCGGTGCGCTCCCAGAGCAGGGCGCGCTCGGGGAGGAGGACCAGTGGCTCACCCGCCAATTCGATGCGGATCACTTCGACGCCGCCTTCTCGAGCCGGGCCTGCATACGGCGGACCCGGTCGGCCAAGGTTCTCGGAGCTGAGCTTCTCCCGCATGTGGGCCACCATCAGCGGAAAGGCGAGCGGACTCGGCCGGGCGATCTCCAGGGCCGTGATCCGGGATCCGGCGAGCCGGACGAGGGCGCGGCCGAGGCGGCTCCGTTCGAGCTGCTGCTCCAGCACCTCGCGGTGCGCCTGGTGGAGGAGGAGGTTCCCCGGATCGTATTTGGTGAAGACCTCGTAGAAGAGGCCGCTCGACGCCTGGAGGTGCCGGGCGGGCTTGCGGGTCCCCGGAAAGCCCTGGAAGAGGAGGCCGGCGACGCGGGCGATGTCGCGGAACTGCCGCTTCGCCATCTCCGCCGCATTGAGGCTCGCCGGGATGTCGCCGGCGAGGCCGGTGGGCGCCAGGAGCCCCGCCGCCAGCGCCTCGTCGAGCGGCGCCCGGTCGGGGGAGAGGAGCTCGATCCCGTAGTCGTCCACCGCCAGGGTGAAGGTGATGGGCCGCAGGCGCGAGATCCGGAAGGCGAGGAGCGCCGCCAGCCCCTCATGGACCAGCCGCCCTTCGAAGGGATAGAGGAAGAGGTGGTGCCCCTCGCGCGACTTCAGCCGCTCGACGAGCAGCTCGTCCGCGGCGGGGATCGCCGACCAGCGCGCCTGCAGCTCCAGGATGGGGCGCACGGCCTCCATCTCCGGGCTGGCAAAGACCCCGTCGCGCGACTCTTCGAGGAGACGGCGGACGGCGGCGGCCAGCTCGGTCGAGAGCGGCATCCGGCCGCCCATCCAGCGCGGGACGGCGCTGCTCTTGCCCCGGGCCCGCCGCACCCAGGCCGTCATCTCGCGCACGGCGTCGAGCTCCAGCGTCCGGCCAGCGAAGATGAAGCGCTCCCCTGGCCGCAGGCGGGCGACGAACGACTCCTCGACCGTGCCGAGCCTGCCGCCGTTGACGTACTGGACGGTGAGCGCGGCATCGCTGGTGATCGTGCCGATCGACATCCGGTGCCGCCGCGCGACGGCGCGGTCGGGCACGGTATGGAGGCCCTCCTGCTCGACCACCCGGCGGTACTCGGGGTAGGCGGCGAGCGCTGGACCGCCACGGGTGACGAAGTCGAGCGTCCAGTCCCACTCCGTCGCGGTGAGGTCGCGATAGCCCCAGGCCGTGCGGACCTCCTCGTACAGCTCGGCGGAGCGGAAGCCGCCGCCGGCGGCGACCGTCACCAGGTGCTGGGCGAGCACGTCGAGGGGCTTCTCCCGCGGCGTCCGCGGCTCGATCCGCCCGGCCTCCAGGGCGCTCCGGACAGCGGCCACCTCGATCAGCTCGAAGGCGTTGGTGGGGACGGCCGTCACGCGGCTCGGCGCGCCGGGGCGGTGGCCGCTACGGCCCGCCCGCTGGGCGAGGCGGGCGATCCCCTTGGGGCTCCCCACCTGGAGCACGCGGTCCACGGGGGAGAAATCGACGCCGAGGTCGAGGCTGGAGGTGCAGACGACGCAACGGAAGGCTCCCGCGCGCAGACCGTCCTCCACGAAGTCGCGCACCTTGCGGTCGAGCGAGCCGTGGTGGAGGGCGATCTCCCCGGCCCAGTCCGGCCGGGCGTCGAGGATCGCCTGGTACCAGATCTCCGTCTGCGAGCGGGTGTTGGTGAAGACGAGCGCCGTCCTCCCCTCCTCGATCGCCGCGGTCACCTGCGGCAGGAGCTTGAGCCCCAGGTGCCCCGCCCAGGGGAAGCGCTCGATCGTCTCCGGGATCAGCGAGTCGACGCGGATCTCCTTGGGGGCCGCGCCGCGCACCAGCCGGCCCGTCCGATCCACTCCGAGCAGGGCGGCGAGAGCGACGTCGAGATTGCCGAGCGTGGCCGAGAGCCCCCAGGTGCGCAGGGACGGCCGGAAGCGGCGCAGGCGGGCCAGGGCGAGCTCGGTCTGCGCCCCTCGCTTGCTCCCCATCAGCTCGTGCCACTCGTCCACCACCACCAGGCGGAGCTCGGCGAACAGCTCGCGGGCGTCGGGGCGGGAGAGCAGGAGAGAGAGGCTCTCGGGCGTGGTGACCAGGGCGGTGGGGAGCTTCTCCCGCTGGCGGTCGCGCACGCTGGCGGAGGTGTCGCCGGTGCGCCGCTCCAGGGTCCACGGCAGCCCCAGCTCGGCGAGCGGCGCCCGTAGCGCGGCCTCGGTGTCCGCCGCGAGGGCGCGCAGCGGCGTCAGCCAGAGAACGCGTAGCGGCGGCGCGGCGGCCCGCCGGGTCCGCCGCCATGGGCGGGGATCGGGCTCGTGGGTCTCCATCCACTCGAGGAGGGGACCCAGCCAGGTGGCGTAGGTCTTGCCCGTGCCCGTGCCGGCGTGGATCAGGCCGCTCTCGCCGGCGAGATAGGCCGTCCAGACCTCGCGCTGGAAATCGAACGGAGACCACCCCCGCCGCTCGAACCAGGCGTCCAGACGGGTCCGCGCGGTGTTGGCATCCGGCATCCTGGCAGCCAGCCTACGGGGTCGGCCGCGGCTTCTCGATCTTCATCCAGCCGGCGACCCGGCCGGCAACGTCGATGTTCTGCACCGTCCCGGCGCTCCCCGGGCGGATTCCCGCGCCGAGGGCCATGTAGATGCCATGCATGTCCGGGTTGGTGTTCAGGTAGCCGTGCACGCCGAGGACGTTGGCGGGTCCCGAGACCTTCCCCTCCTTGAGGTTGTTGCCCGCGGCGTACCCCTCGTGGAGGAAGAGGATCAGGTCGCCGCTGTTGGGGCTGTCGAGGCCGATCCCGGCCGCCTCCTGGCGGGAAAGGACGCGCTCGATGGGACGCTCGCCGCCCACCGTCCAGCCGGTGAACAGGTCGCGCAACCCGGGGAGGAGGTCCTCGTGGCCGGGCACCACGTAGACGTGGACCACGCCGCCCGAGCCGACGGCGAAGGCGGAGGTGCCGGTCACCAGCACGTCCCCCCCCTTCGGATCCACGGCGAGCAGCCCCTTCTCCCGCAGCAGGCCGTTGGGGTCGACCAGGGTGTGGGCCGGCGTCATGCCGTGGTCGCTCACCACGGCCACCACCGTGGTCCGCAGGTCGAGCGTGCCGAGCAGCCGGGCGAGCTCGCGGTCCACCGCCTGCCAGACCCGCCGCCGCGCCGCCGCCGCGGCGTCGCGGCGCTCGGGGGAGAAGCCCGGCTGGCGCGGATCGGTGAGCAGGAGCTCGTGCCCGGCCTCATCGATGACCGGGACGTATCCCATCAGCAGGTCCCAGTCGGGACGCCGGGCCGCGGCGATCAGGCTGTCGCCGAAGAAGCGGGCGAAGCGAGCGGACTGCTCGACCCAGGTGTCGAGGTCGATGCCCGGGCGCCCCTGCCAGGTGTTGGAGAGCTGCCGGTCGTCCGGCGGGCCGGGCCAGACGAGCCCCTGGCCCGCGAGGGCGGCGGCGAAGTCCTCGGGGTAGGCCTTGAGCGGATAGACGCCGCCGAAGTAGATGCGGGTGTCGTCGAGGTCGGGCGCGAAGCTCAGCAGCTTGACGGGACAGACGGCGTTGCGCACCACGGCCGTGCCCACGGTGCCCACGGTGCCCACGGTGCCCGCGGCGCCCGCGGCATTCCCGGCACCCCCGGAACCTCCGCTGGAAACCTGGCAGGGGAGATCCGCCCACTGCCCCGGGGTGAGCGGGGCGGGAGCGGGACCGCTCACGTTCCCCGGCGGCAGGACCACCAGCCCGTCGTAGTTCACCTTGCCGTCGTCCGTGCGGTCTACCGCCAGCAGGTCGAAGGTCTGCACTCCCGGCCCTCCGGAGCCGACCCGCACCAGCAGCCCGACGACCGGCGAGCGGCTCTGGATTCCGCGGGCCCTGGCGATCTCCTCGGCCGGATCCCACAGGCCGCTGTCGACTGTCACGAGGTCGGCGCGGCGGTCCGCGCCGTTGACGTAGACCATGCCCCAGTCGGCCCGGCGGCGCGGGCCGGTGTCGTCCGCGCCCGGCCAGGTGGTGACCCCAACCCGCTTACCCTGGCGCCGCGCCGCCTCCCAGAGGGTCTCGGTGCCGATGGGCGCGGCGAAGCCGCTGACCATATCGCTGAACGGCGCGCCCGCCGGGTGGAAGTTGTTGCCGACGATCCCCGTCTGGCCCGCGGGGTACCCGGTCGCCAGACTGATGTGGTTGGTCGCGGTGAGCGTGGGGTTGACCGGCACCAGGCGCTCGGCGACCTGCCCCTCCTGAAAGAAGCGGGCGAAGCCGCCCGCCGAGAAGCTGCCCCTCCTTGTAGAGCTGGTGCAGCGTCTCGGTGCCGGCGCCGTCCAAGCTCAGCAGGACGACCCGGCGAGGGATCGCCGGAGCGCTCGGCGACGGAGCCGGAACCGGAACCGGAGCAGCGGTGCGGCAGGAGACGGCGAGGACGGCGAGGGCGGTCCAGGGGAGCAGGCGGCGCAGGTGGCAGATCGTCATGGCGCGTATCCTATGGAGATCCGAGCCGCTACTCCACCCCCGTCGAGCCGAATCCGCCGTCTCCCCGGCCGCTGCCTTCGAGGAGGTCGGCCTCTTCCCACTCCACCGTCTCGACGCGGGAGATCACGAGCTGGGCGATGCGGTCGCCGCGCTTGAGGGTGAAGGGGGCCTCGCCGAGGTTGATCAGGATCACCCCGACCTCGCCCCGGTAGTCGCTGTCGATGGTGCCCGGGGCGTTGACGACGCCGACGCCGTGCCGCAGGGCGAGGCCGCTCCGCGGCCGGACCTGCCCCTCCCACCCTGGCGGGATCTCCAGCACCAGGCCCGTGGGCACCAGCAGGCGCTCGCCCGGGCGCAGGACCACCTCGCCAGCGGCTCCGCCAACTCCGTCGAGGGCGGCGCGGAGGTCGAACCCGGCGCTGCCGGGCGATGCGTGCGTGGGGAGAGGGAGGTCGCGGGCGGCGGGTAGGCGCCGGATGCGGACCTTCATGAGCGGGGTTTCACGGGCGTCTTGTCCGGCGACGGGACACCGCTCCCCTTGCCGTCCGGCATCGTGCCGTTCTGAGGCTGTGCCTGGTCGACGAAGTGCCAGGGGCGCCCCAGCCAGCGGGTGGAGAAGCTCGGGATCAGAGCCTGACCGGGATTTCCGATTCCAGGGGCGCCGCCGAACGACCCCCGCTGAGCGCTGCCGTTGCGGATCAGGTCCTCGGTGAACCGCCACTCGTCGTAGCGGTTGTGACCGTAGAGGACCAGGAACGACGTCTGGGAGTCTTGCTGTAGACGCCGGTGATCGGCCCGGTGGCGACGACGTCCCCCTGCTTGGGGGCGTTCAACCCCGGCGGGGCGTTCGGATCCTGCCCCGCGTCCCGGCCACCCCCGCCGTCGCTGGCCGGGCCTGGCTGGGGCGGCTTCCTGTCGGGTCCCTGGGGCACCTGGGGCCCTTCGGGATCACTGGGATTGCCGGGGTTCTGCGGGTTGACCTGGCGGTCCCTGGTTCTGGAAGATCAATCCCCACTTGCCGTCCTGGGTCATGGGGTCCTTCCAGAGCTGGCGGATGCAGCGTGGCTTGACCTCGAGCAGTTCGTCGAGCTCGTCGGGATAGCGCTGGTAGCGCTGGTGGAAGAGCCGGATCG
>CAWCIU010000020.1:0-24883 GCA_963795735.1 uncultured Acidobacteriota bacterium
AGGGCCTACACGTTCCGCGTCGCGATCGCCGGCGGCACCCGGGAGCCGCGCAGGGCGGGCCCGAGGGCGGCGCCGAGGCCGATCGTCCACAGGGCCAGGGCTCCCACCGCCACCACCGCCGGACTGAGCCGCGCTCCCGCCACCCAGGTGACCAGGCCGAAGTTCAGGGCGTAGGCGAGGAAGGCGCCGAGGACGACGCCGAAGCTGGTCACCATCCAGTTCTCCAGCAGGAAGTGGCGGAGGATCGCCGCCCGGTCGGCCCCCAGGGCGCGGCGGGTGCCGATCTGCCGCTGCCGCTCGGCCACCGAGAAGGCCGTCAGGCCGACGATCCCCAGCGCCGTCACCAGCACCAGCAGGGCCATCACGGCATCGAGCGAGGCGACCAGCAGCCGGTCGCGGCCGTGGAACTCTTCCCGCTGCTCCACCAGGGTGTGCGACCGCAGGTGGCGCCCCTTCTCGACTCCCAGCAGGGCGCGCTCGAGCTGCGGCAGCAGCCGGGCGGGATCCCCCTCCGTGCGCACCAGGTAGTACGAGCCGCCGTCGAACGACACCACGCTGGCCGGGAAGAACATCACCTCGTCCGTGAGGTCGCCGAGCGGGATGTAGACGTGATCGATGAGCCCCACGATGGTGAAGCGCTGGGACTCGTCGGCGTCGGCGAGCTGCCGGCCCACGGCGTTGCCGGCGGGGAACAGCCGGCCGGCCAGCGACCGGCTCACCACCACCGGCTGCACCGCCCCCGGCCCGGCGCCGGCGCCCTGCTCGTACTCCGCCTCGGAGAGGCCGCGGCCCTGGACGATGGGGACGCCGAGGACGTCGAAGGTCCGCGCGTCGGCCGGGTAGATCTCGGTGTGGACGGGCTCGCCGCGGCTGCCGGGAAGGCGCACGGCGGTGATGTTACCGCTCGTCGACCAGGGCTGCAGCTCCGTGTTGCTCACCGCGCGGACCCCGGGGACGGCCCGCAGCGCCCGCAGGTCGGCCGCGACGAGCTGGTCGAGCCGCTTGGGATCGTGCAGGGCGTCGGCGAACGGCAGGCTCTGGAGGGTGACGACGTGCTCGTCGTCGAACCCCGACGGCCGGGCGAGCTGGGCGCGGGCGTCGAGGATCAGGCTGAGGCAGTTGGCCACGATCGCCAGCGTCAGGGCCACCTCGGCGACGATGAGGACGACCCGCGCGCGGTTGCGCAGCAGGGAACGGAAGATCGGTCCGAATTCCATGGCGGCCTCCTACTGGCTCTTCAGGTGACGGGCGGGCGGGATGGCGCAGATCCGCCACGCGGGGTAGACGCCGGCGATGGCCCCGGCGAGGAGCGACAGGGCGACGGCGGCGAAGATCATCCGGACGTCGAGCTGGAAGAACGCCACCCCGCCCGGGCCGTCGCCGTAGACGCGGTTGAGGAGGGCGAGCCCGGCGAACGACATCAGCACGCCGAGGAGGCCGCCGGCGAGCCCCATCAGCTCGCACTCGACCAGGTGCTGGACGAAGATGGTCCACCGGCTCGCCCCCAGGGCGCGGCGCACGCCCACGTTCGAGGCCCGGGCCAGGAACTTGCCCAGGAACAGGCCGATCAGGTTGAGCGCCGCCACCACCAGGAAGAGCAGCGAGATGGCCGCCAGCGCCTTGGTCTGCGGCGGCACCACCTTGAGCTCCGCCATCAGGTCGAGGATGGGGGTGACCCGGTTCTTGACCGCGTGCGGGAAGCGGCCGAGCCGCTTCTGCTCGGAGACGTAGGCGCCGAGATAGCTCTCGTAGGCCCGCACCTGCCGCGGGTCCGCGAGCTCCGCCCAGAAGGAGAGGAACAGCGACTCGTTGATCATCAACTGCGTGGCGTAGGGGAGCTTGTCCTCGCCCGGCTGCGGAGTCCGCCAGTTGTACCGCGACTCCGCGGGGTGCAGCTCCATGGGTCCGGCGAGGCCGAGGGGGAGGAAGACCGGCTCCGGCGCTCCCAGCGGATTGCCCTCCAGGGCAAAGGCCCGCACCCGGGGGCGCCAGGCCCCGAGCACCCCGATCACCCGCAGCTCGCGGTTCTCCAGCCGGATCGTGCGGCCGACGCTGTCGGCGCCGCCGAACAGCCGGTCGTTGAGGGCCGAGCTGATCACCGCCACCGGCTCGCGACCGGCGTCGGCCTCCCGGCTCCACGGACCGCCGTAGCGGAACGGCACGGCGAACATCGGGAAGAAGTCGGCGGTGACCAGCCGGAGACCCTCGCGGGAGGGGCGCTCGCCGCCCGCCGGGAAGAGGGTGCCGCGGGAGGAGAAGGTGGCGGTGCTGCGGACGGGGATGCGGCTCTTCAGCAGCTCCAGGGCGTCGCGGTAGGTGAGCAGCGGCGGCGGCGCCTGCCGGAAGGGATCGTCCGGAGCCCCCCAGGAGTTCATCCGCACGTAGTAGAGGGAGTCGCTCTTGCCCGGCACCGGGTCCCGCGCCAGCACGTGGTAGGCGGTGATGAAGGTCGTCGAGACCCCGACCCCGAGGGCGATGCCGAGCAGGATCAGCGCCGACAGCACCGGGTAGCGGCGGACGCTCTTCCAGGCGAGGCGGAGGTTGTAGAGCAGCATGGCGTCGTCTCCTCTTCTTTCCCGGGACTAGCCGGCGACCTGGCGGTGGGCCGTTTCCGGCCGGTTGTCCGGCCGGTTGAGGGGGAAGGGCGCGATCCGCTCGAAGTCGACCAGCCGGCCGTCGGCGATGTGGAGCTGCCGGTGGGCGCGCGCCGCGTGCTCCGGGTTGTGGGTGACCATGACGATGGTGGTGCCGGCCTCGTTGACCCCCTCGAGGATCTCCGTGATCTCGCGCGCCATGGCGGAGTCGAGGTTGCCGGTGGGCTCGTCGGCCAGGATCAGCTTGGGATCGCCGGCCAGCACCCGGGCGATGGCGACCCGCTGCTGCTGGCCGCCGGAGAGCTGGGAGGGGAGATGGCGCAGGCGCGAGGAGAGCCCCACCAGGGCCACCGCCTTCTCGATCCGCTCCCGGCGCTCCTTGGCCGGCAGCCGGCGGTAGCGCAGGGGGACGTCCACGTTGTCGAACACGTCGAGGTCCGGCAGCAGGTTGAAGCCCTGGAAGATGAAGCCGATCCTGGAGTTGCGGACCCGCGACATCTCGCGGTCCGAGAGGCGGGAGACGTCCAGGCCGTCGAGCCAGTACTTGCCCTGCTCGAAGGCGTCGAGCAGCCCCGAGACGTTGAGGAAGGTGGTCTTCCCCGAGCCCGAAGGGCCGGTGATGGTGACGAACTCCCCCTCCTCCACTTCCATCGAGAAGTCGCGCAGCGCCCGGGTCTCGACCAGCCCCGTGCGGTAGATCTTGGATACGTTTTCCATCTTGAGCATCGGCATGAGAGCCTCCCGGGTCGAATCGAGTTATTTGCGCACGAGCACGGTCCTGGCGCCGTTGAGCTGTTCCATGTCGGAGAGGAGGATGCGGTCTCCCTCCTTGAGGCCGTCGGCGATCTCCACCTCGGAGACGCTGGTCGCCCCGACGCGGATCGGCCGCAGGGTGGCGAGGCCGTCGGCGAGCACGTAGGCCTTGCGGCCGCCGCCGCTTTCGAGGAAGGGGCCGCGGGGGACCTTGAGCACGTTGGGGCGGGTCTCGAAGATCAGCCGGACGGACACCCGCTGGCTCTGCCGCAGCCCCTCCGGCATCGCCCCCTTGAACTGCACGGTGGCCTCCACCTGGCCGGCCTGCACCTCGGGGGAGACGGCGGTGAGGGTGCCGGGGACCTCGCGGCCGCCGTAGGAGATGGCCGCCGGCGTGCCGGTCGCCGCCTCGGCGGCGTAGGACTCGGGGATCTGCACCTGGACCTCGAACCTGGCGAGATCCACCAGGGTGAGCAGCGGCGCGTTCGGCGCCACGGCGTCGCGGTCCTGGGCGTCCACCGTGGCGACCAGGCCGTCGAACGGGGCGCGGATCGTCAGCTCGCCGACCCGGCGCTCGAGGTCGGCGACCACCAGGCGCTGGCGCTCGACCTGGCGGCGGCGGTCCTGCACCTCGAAGTCGCGGGCCTCGCGGCCGAGGCTCCCCCCCTGGTCGGCCTGCTCGAGCTGGACCTCGGCGATGCGCACGGCGTCGCGGCTGCGCTCGAAGTCGACCTCGTTGAGCAGCCCGTCGGCGCGCAGCTTCCCGGCCCGCTGGAGATCGCGCCGGGCGGCCTCCAGGCCGACCCGCCGCAGCTTGACGGTCTGCTCGTCCCCCTGGTTCTGCTGGCGGGCGGCGAGGCCGCTGCGGGCGAGGTCGGACTCCATGGACTGCAGCCGGGCGGACTCCTGGGCGAGCTGCGACTTGAGGTCGGGGCTGTTGACCGTCGCCAGCACCGCCCCGGCCTTGACCGCCTCGCCGGCCTTGACCGCCAGCGAGACGATCCCCTGGGCCGGGCTGTAGAGGCGCGGGTGGTTGGCGGCGACGACCCGCCCCTGGGCGGAGACGTCCCGCTCGAGGTCGCCGCGCACCACGGTCGCGACCTGCACCCGGTCGAGGTCGACCGACCGCTCCGCCCGCGCCCACCGCTGGAGCGAGGGGGCCAGGGCGGCCACGAGCGCCACGACGCCGGCGGCCGCCCCCAGCCCGATCTTCAAGCGCCGGGAGAGCCCCGGTGTCTTCTGGAGGACCTAGTCCATCGAATCAGTTTCCTGGATCATGCCGGCCTATAGAGGCAACCGGTGTGCCATGCGGCGCCAGGACGGCAACCAATTTTGATTCAGCAGTTTACGCGAGCGGACAGCCGTCCGCCGGCGCGTCCGGTTGACAGGTGTCCGGGAGGCGGGCGGACAGGTGTCCGGGATGCGATCCGCTTCAGCCCCCGGTATACTCCGGTCATGGGCAAGGCTGCGGCAAAGGCGCGAACCGTACGCGTGGACCTCCCGGACGAGGCGTTTCAGCATCGTACCTGGGAGCCGCACGAAATCGCGGAGGAGTTGCGCCTCCTCTGGCTGCTCGAAGAGGTCCGCTCCCGCCGCCTCGGGTACGGAAAGGCCGCCGAGCTGGCGGGAATCCCGCTGGCGCGGTTCCTGGCGCTGATGGGGCAGCACCACATCACGCCGTTCGACTACGACGCCGACGAGCTGGCTCGCGAGCTCGGGACCGGCGTTTGATCGTCGTCTCGGACGCAGGTCCACTGATCCACCTGAGCCTGATCGGCGCGCTCGACCTGTTGCCCGGCCTCCATGGCCGCATCCTCATCCCCGACCTGGTCTATGGCGAAGTCGTTCAGGCCGGGGCAGGGCTCGCCGGGAGTATCGAGGTTGCGAAGGCGGACTGGATCGAGGTCGTCGAGCATGATCCCGAATCCGACCTGTTCCATCTCCTCCGGACCCAGCTCGACGCTGGAGAGGCGGCGGCGATCTGGCTGTCCGTCCAGCGGAAGGCGGAGTGGTTTCTGTCAGACGACCGGCAGGCCCGCGTGGCCGCCGAGGCCCTGGGCTTTCGCGTGCGCGGGTCTCTCGGCGTTCTGGCGGAGGCCAAGCGCGGCGGCCTTCTCCCCGCCGTCGCTCCCCTTCTGCGGCAGCTTCAGGGCCATGGGGTCTGGCTGGCCGAGGACCTGATCGCGAAAGTTCTGCGAGATCTCGAAGAGCACTGAGCAGGCAAAAAAAGGGGGGCGTGCGATGAATCGTCGCACGCCCCGGGAGGAGGCGCCTTTTGAGGCTGACCGGTCAGCCTCGGGGCGCTTACGTCATTATCTGCTTGCGTCCGCGGAGACGCCGTCCGGTTCACATCTGACGCACTGTGACGGGACGGCTCTATAAGTAAGTTGCCGCACCCCGGCTTTTTTTGACACGGAATCCAAACTTTCTTCGACGAAGTGGGCGGAGGGGCCGCGGGAGCCGTCCACAAAGCCGGACGGGCGGGCTCAGCGGGTTGGGTCTCCCACGGATCAGGAGGGGGCCATCGACCTGGAGAAGGGCCCCCGAGCCGGCCCGCTCAGCTCCAGCATCACGACGGTGTCCGGCACGGTCCGGCGGTTGTGGCTCCGCGACACGTACGCCCAGACCAGCAGGGCCAGCACGATCAGAGCCAGGAGCAGCATCCAGAGGGGGATGCCCTTCTTCCGTTCCACCTTGATTTCAGCCATCGCAAGCACCTCCTGCCAGGGTGAAAGTGCAAGGACCGGGCCGGAGAAAGGAAGGCGGACCTCGAGCGGGAGGTCCGCCGGTAGCGGGCGGCTACGCCGGGGGAGGCACGCAGTTGGTCGTGCAGGTGCCGCAGTTGTAGTGCGCCGGATTCGTTCCACAGCGGACCACGGTGCACGGCTGGGACCTGGTCGTGGTGCAGGCCCGGCAGATGCCGTAGGCGATACAGGAATCCGACTTCGCGGGCCGGACCGCCACGGTGGTCATCAGGACCGCCGCGGCGACGAGCAGAAGCTTGAACCGGTTCATGAAGATCCTCCTTGTCTGAAGGGAGCCGCGTCGGGCTCCAATAGGGAGGGTGCGCCGGGGCGCTGAATCCGGGGCGCCCGGAGAAGACCGGCGGGTCCCTGGAGACTCGCCGGAGGAGCTCCGCCGGCCGGCGGATTACGTCGGCGGCAGCACGCAGTGCGTCGTGCAGGTGCCGCAGATGTACTCGCCCGTACAGGGGTTGTACTTGCACGGCTGCTTCTCCGGAATGGGGGTCAAGCAATTCCGGCAGAGCCCCTGCAGGATGCAGGTGTCGGACTTCGCGGGAGGGACGGCGGCGGTCGAGACCAGGACGGCCACGGCGACGAGCAGAAGCTTGAACCGGTTCATGGAGATCTCCTTCGGAAGAGGGGTCGGTATTGGCCCCACTAAGGAGGGTGCCCGCAAAGCACCAGAAAGAGGCGCGGGGCTATGAGAGATCCTGCTCAACTCCGTTGGCGCCGAAGGTTGTAGGGGCGATCTGCGGTCGCCCTCTCCCCCGCAGCTTCTTCACCCCGTACACCCCCACCAGCAGCACCGCCCCGAGCAGGATGATCGCCGGCCCGGAGGGGAGGTCGTAGTCGAAGGAGAGGACGAGACCGCCGAGGGTGATGCCGACGCCGATGGCGACTGACCCCAGGAGCACGCTGCGCAGGTCCTTCCACAGCATCAGGCTGATCACCGAGGGGATGGTCAGCAGCGCCACCACCAGGATGATCCCCACCACCTGGATCAGGATCACCACCGACAGGGCGATCATCCCCAGCAGCAGCGCCATCAGCAGCCGCACCCGGACCCCCCGCACCCGGGCGAACACCTCGTCGAAGGCCACGGCCACGATCCCCTTGAAGAAGAGGAACAGGGTCGCCAGCACCGAGACGGACAGGACGAGGATCGCCAGCAGGTCGCGGCGGGTCACCAGCAGGATGTTGCCGAAGAGATAGGTCATCAGGTTGGGGGCGTAGCCCGGGGTCTTGTAGACGAAGACCACCCCCACCGCCATGCCCACCGCCCAGAGGACGCCGATCAGGGCATCGTAGGAGCGGATCGTCTCGCGGTCCACCGCGCCCAGCGCCAGGGCGCAGGCGAGGGCCACCGGGATCGCCCCCAGCAGCGGATCGACGCCGAGGAAGAAGCAGATCCCCATGCCGCCGAACGCGGCGTGGCTGATGCCGTCGCTGATGAAGGCCAGCTTCTTGATCACTACGAAGGTGCCGATGACGCCGCAGAGGACGCTCGCCATCACGCCGGCGAGGATGGCATTGCGCAGGAACTCGTAGGAGAGGGCGTCGAGGAAGCCGGGCATCAGAAGTCTCGGTGCCGCCTTTTAATGATGATGATCGTGGTCGTGCAGCACGCGGTGCGGCACGCCGTGGGTGACCAGCTCGACCGGGCAGCCGTAGACCTCCTCCATCACCTCCCGGGAGAGCTCGGGATCGCCGTGGTAGAAGAGCTTGCGGTTGATGCAGGCGATCCGCCGCACCATCGAGGCCAGGGAGGTGACGTCGTGGGTGACGACGACGATCGGGATGCTGCGGTTCAGCTCCTCCAGCAGCCCGCGCAGGGTCTCGCGCGACTCGGCGTCGATCGAGGCCGTGGGCTCGTCGAGGAAGAGGATCTCGGGGTCGGAGACCAGGGAGCGGGCGATCAGCGCCCGCTGGAGCTGGCCGCCCGAGACCTCGGCGACGTGCGAGCGGGCGACCGCCGAGAGGCCGAGCCGGTCAATCGTCTCCCCGGCGGCGGCGCGGTCCTCGCGCGAGTAGGGGCGCAGCAGCCGGCGGCCGCCGAGCCGGCCCATCAGCACCATGTCGAAGATCCGCAAGGGGAAGTCGCGGTCGAAGGTCGAGAACTGCGGCACGTAGCCGAGCCGGCCCCGGGGGTCATTTCCGGACGGGAGGTGATAGATCACCTCGCCGGACCACGGGCGCACGAGGCCGAGGATCGCCTTGAGCAGGGTCGTCTTGCCGCCGCCGTTGGGGCCGATGATCGCCAGGAAGTCGCGCGGCTGGATCGCCAGGCTCACGCGGTCGAGCACGACCTCGCGGCCGTAGCCGAAGGTGACGTCCCGGACTTCCACCAGCGGCTCGAGGGTCTCAGGCATGGGGGAGCGCCTCCTGGAGCTCGCGGGAGACCCGGCGGAGATTGCCGAGCCAGTCGGGGTCCTGGGGATCGGCGACCAGCACCCGGCCGCCCACGGCCTCGGCGATCACCTGGGCGCTCTTGCGCGGGAAGCCGGCCTGGACGAAGACGACCTTTACCCGCTCCCGCCGCGCCCGGTCGATGAGCCGGATGAGCCGCTGGGCGCTCGGCTCCTTGCCCTCGGCCTCGATCGCCACCTGCTCCAGCCCGTACTCGCGGGCGAAATACCCCCAGGTGGGATGGTAGACCATGAAGCGGTCCCCCTGAGTCCCCGCGAGACGCTGGCGGATCTCGCGGTCGAGCGCCGCCACGTCCGCCTCGAAGCTCGCGAGGTTGGCCCGGTACTCCGCGGCGTGAACGGGGTCGATCCCCTCCAGGGCGGCGGCGATGTTGCGCGCGGCGACCGCCACGGTGTCCGGCGCCACCCAGACGTGCGGGTCCCCGCCGGTCTCTCCGCCTTCGCGGTCCCCCTCCCCCGCCTCCGCGAGCAGCCGCATGCCGCGCGACATGTCCACCACCTGCATCCGGGGGAGATCCCGCAGGACGGCGGCGAGCTGCACCCGCTCGAACTCGAAGGCCGGGTGCCCCACCGCCACGTAGAGCCGCGCCCGGCTGAGGGCCGCGACCTGCCTCGGGGTGAGCGGGTAGTCCACGTGGGAGTAGCCGGGCGGGATCATCACGTCCACCTGGACGCGGTCGCCGCCGATCCGGCGGACGAAGTAGGCCTGCGGCGGCACGCTCACCGCGACCCGGAGGCGGCCGTCGCCGGCAGCGGGGGCCGCCGGGGCCATCGGGCGGCAGGCGGCGAGGGTGAGCGCCAGCAGGAGGAGGAAGGGAGACTTCATCACCCGGGATCATAGTCGGGAAACCAGGGACGCAAGGGACCTCAGGGACAGCAGGGACCTCAGGCCACGGTCCGGCGGTATCTTTCCTGTCCCTGATGTCCTTGTTGTCCCTTTCGTCCCTTGTTTCCCCCCTCCCTCTATAATCCCCCTCATGACGACCACGACACCGACCACCACACCGCAGCAACGCATCGAAGCCGACGTGAAGACCGCGATGAAATCGGGAGAGAAGGAGAAGCTCTCCACTTTGCGGATGCTCCTGACGGAGATCAAGAACGAGCGCATCCGCCGCGGCGACGAGGTGGACGAGGCGGGCTTCGTCTCGCTGGTCCGCAAGTCGCTCAAGCAGCGGGAGGACTCCGTGTCGCAGTACCGCTCGGGCGGGCGCGAGGAGCTGGCCGCCAAGGAGGAGGCCGAGATCCAGGTGCTCAACGCCTACCTGCCGGCGCAGGTGGACGAAGGGCAGATCCGCGCCGCCGTCGAGGAGATCGTGGCCGAGAAGGGGCTCTCCGGGCCGGCCGCCATGGGCCCGATCATGAAAGGGGTGATCGCCCGCTTCGGCTCCAGCGCGGACGGCGCCACCATCAACCGCATCGCCCGCGAGGTGCTGGCGAAGAACGCGGGTTAGCTCGCCGGTTCCCCGCCGGTTCTCCAGACCATGCGCCGCGCCGTCGTCGGCACCGCCGGACACATCGATCACGGCAAGACCAGCCTGGTGCTGGCCCTGACCGGGATCGACTGCGACCGCTGGGCGGAGGAGAAGGCCCGCGGCATCACCATCGACCTCGGCTTCGCCCACCTGACCGAGGGGGATCTCCAGCTCGGCTTCGTGGACGTGCCCGGGCACGAGCGGTTCCTGCACAACGCCCTCGCCGGCCTGGGAGGCATCCGGATCATGCTCCTGGTGGTGGCGGCGGACGAGGGGGTCAAGCCGCAGACCCGGGAGCACTTGGCGGTCTGCTCGCTGCTCGGCATCCCGGCCGGTCTGGTGGCGCTGACCAAGGTGGACCTCGTCTCGTCCGACCTCCTGGAGCTTGCCCAGCTCGAAGTCGAGGAGCTGCTCGCTCCCACCCCGTTCGCCGGCGCGGCCGTCCTCCCGGTGTCGAGCACGACGGGCGAGGGCATCCCCGAGCTCAAGGCGGCGCTGCTCGACCTCGCGGCGCTCCACTGCCTGCCGGCCGAGCCGGACCGCCCGGCCCGCCTGCCCGTGGATCGCGCCTTCCATCTCAAGGGGCTGGGCGTGATCGCCACCGGCACGCTCGCCGGCGGCATGGTCCGCCCCGGCGACACGCTGGAGGTCCTGCCCGCCCAGGGGGAACGGGTGCGGGTGCGCAGCGTCCAGGTCCACGGCCAGCCGCGCGAGCAGGCGGAGGCGGGCGAGCGCACCTCGCTCCAGCTCACCGGGATCGCCCTGGAGGATCTCGCCCGGGGGATGCAGATCGGCACGCCCGAGGCCTTCGAGGCCACCACCAGCCTGCTCGCCCGCTTCACCCTGCTGCCGGACGCCCCGGCGCCGGTGCGCGGCTTCCTCCCCGTGCGGCTCCATCTCTACGCCAGCGAGGTGCTCGGGCGCATGCGCCCCCTCGTCGCGGAGGGGATCGCGCCGGGGGAGACCGGCCCGGTGGAGATCCGTCTCGAAGGTCCCGTCTCCGCCCTGCGGGGGGACCGATTCATCGTCCGCCGCCCCTCGCCCCCCCTTACCCTGGGCGGCGGCGAGATCCTCGATCCGCGCTGGCGCCGCCACCGGGGCACCGTCCTCCAGCAGGGTCTGGCCGCGCTGCAGAAGGACCTCCCCGCCGCCCTCCCCTTCTGGGTGCAGGAGGCGGGAGAGCGCGGCATCGAGGCGGCCGAGCTGGCGCGCCGTCTGGGCCTGCCGCCGGCCCAGGTGGCAAAGCGGCTGGCGGCGCTCGCCCGCGACCAGAAGCTGATCGAGGTGCCCGAGGAGCACGGACGGGCGCGGCGCTGGATCGCCCCCGCCGCCGTGCAGCGGGTCACCGAGCGGGCCCGCCGGGTGCTCCGGGAGCACTTCCAGAAGGACCGCCTCGCCGAGTCGATCCCCAAGGCCGAGGCCGTGCGGCGCATCCTGCGCGGCCGGGCGGTGGAGCTGGCGGACGTCTACCTCGGCTGGCTGGCGGCGCAGAAGGTGCTCGCCGTCCAGGGGGACCAGGTGACCCTGCCCGGCCGCAGCGCCCAGCTCACCGGCGAGGAATCGAAGCTCTCCGGAGACGTGCTCGAGCGCTTCGACAGGGCGGGGATCGCGCCCCCCTCGCCGGGCGACGTGGCCCGGGAGCTGAACGCCAAGCCGCAGATCCTGGAGGGGGTGATCCGGCATCTCGTCGCCCGCGGCCAGCTCACCAAGCTGCCGAGCGGCCTGATCCTCGCCTCCTCCGCCCTGACCGGCCTGCGGCGCGATCTGCTCGCCACCGCCTGGGAGCGCTTCTCGGTGGCGGACTTCAAGGACCGCTTCGGGCTGACGCGGAAATGGGCGATCCCGCTGCTCGAGCACCTCGACTCGACCGGGGCCACCCGCCGCGTGGGAGACGACCGGCTGATCGTGCGGCCGGGGGCGTAGATTCACTTTCTCAAGGAGGGACCCATGCAACACCCGTTGCAGTACCCGCTGACCCTCAACTTCAAGATCGCGGCCCTGGCGCCGCAGATCTCGGTGACCGACGCCTCCGGGCGCGAGATCCTCTATGTCCGGCAGAAGCTGCTCAAGCTGCGGGACAAGATCCACGTCTTCTCCGACAGCTCGCAATCCCAGGAGCTCTACGAGATCAACGCCGACCGCGTCCTCGACTTCTCCGCCCTCTTCACCTTCACCAGCTCGCAGGGACAATTCGCGGGCACCGTGCAGAGGCAGGGCATGCGCTCGTTCTGGCGGGCCACCTACGACATCCAGACCCCTTCGGGGGCCGGCTTCAGCATCGTCGAGGAGCAGCCCTGGCTCAAGGTGATCGACCACTACGTCGAGGAGATCCCCGTCGTCGGCTGGTTCACCAGCATGATCTTCAGCCCCACCTACGCCGTCCAGCGCCTCGATGGCCAGGTCGCTCTGCGGGTCACCAAGCAGCGGAAGCTCCTGTCGCGGACCTTCGTGGTCGACAACTTGGCCGGAGGCCTGCCGGAGTCCGACGAGGTGGCCACCCTGCTCGGGATCATGATCATGGTGCTGCACGAGCGGCGGCGCGAATAGGCGCGAATAGGAGCCCCATGGGATCTCTCCTCTCCGACGCCGAGCTGCTCTCCCGCCTGGTCGGCTTCGACTCGACCAGCCGCAACAGCAACCTGCCGATCGCGGACTTCCTCTGCGACTACCTGGACCGCCCCGGCGTGCGGATCGCGCGCAACCCGTCCCCCGACGGCCGCAAGACGAACGTGATCGCCTGGCTCGGGCCCGAGCCGGAAGGCGACCGCCGGGGTCTCGTCCTCTCGGGGCACATGGACGTCGTCCCCGCCGAGGAGGAGGGCTGGCGGCACGATCCCTTCTCCCTGGCGGACGAGGGGGACCGCTGGGTGGGGCGCGGCTCCTGCGACATGAAGGGGTTCCTGGCCCTCGCCGCCAATCTTTCGGTAGAAGCGAAGGCCGAGCGGTGGCGCGCTCCTCTCGCCCTCGTCTTCACCTACGACGAGGAGGTCGGCACCCTGGGCGCCAAGCAACTGACCGAGAGCTTCCCGGCGGCGGAGCGGCTGCCGAGGAGCGCGATCATCGGCGAGCCCACCTCGCTGCGCGTGGCCCGCACCCACAAGGGACACGCCAAGCTCCGGGTGACTCTCCACGGTACCAGCGCCCACAGCGGCTATCCCCACCTGGGCGCCAACGCCATCGAGCCGGCCGGCCGGGTGATCGTGGCCCTCACCCGGCTCCGGCGGGAGCTGGAGGCGGAGCTGGCGCCGAACCGCGACCTCTTCCCGGAGGTCCCCTACGTGCCGCTCAACATCGGGACCATCCGCGGCGGCTCGGCGATCAACGTGGTGCCCGACCGCTGTGCGCTGGAAGTGGGGTTCCGCCCGCTGCCCGGAATCCCTTCGGAGGAGCTGGTCCAGCGGGTGAGCCGCGCCGCCCGTGAGGCCGCGGCGCCCTTCGAGCCGGAGATCGAGCTGCTCTCGGACAGTCCGCCGATGCTGCTCGACGAGGCCTCCCCCATCCACCGCCACCTCTGCGGCCTAGTCGGCCAGCAGGAGGGCTCCAGCGTCTCCTTCGCCACCGACGCCGGCTGGCTGCAGCGCCTGGGGCTGGACTGCGCCATCTTCGGCCCCGGCTCGATCGAGGTGGCCCACAAGCCCAACGAGTTCCTGCCCAAGGATGAATTCGCCGCCGCGCGCGGGCTGCTGGAGCGGACAATCCGGCACTTCTGTGAGAAGGGCGGGGAGGGAGCATGAGGACGATCGAAGCCGATCTCACCTGGACCGGCTCCCGCTTCGAATCCGGCGTTCAGATCGGCATCGGTGAGGACGGCCGCATCGCGGAGGCCGGCGCTCTCGGCCGGACGCCCGATCGGCGGCTGACCGGCCGCGCCCTGCTGCCCGGCATGGTGAGCGCCCACTCGCACGCCTTCCAGCGGGGCCTGCGGGGGCGCGGCGAGACCTTTCCGGCCGGCGCCGGCAACTTCTGGACCTGGCGCGAGGCGATGTATGCCCTGGTCGGCCGGCTGGACTCCGCCGAGCTTCAAGCCCTCAGCCTCCAGACCTTCCGCGAGATGCGGGCGGCGGGCATCACCACGGTGGGCGAGTTCCACTACCTCCACCACCGGGATCCGGACGCCGCCGACTACGCCTTCGACGAGGTGGTGCTCGCCGCCGCCGCCGAGGCGGGCATCCGCATCGCCTTCATCCAGTCCTACTACCACACGGGGGCCGTGGGGCAGCCGCTCGAAGGGCCGCAGCGGCGCTTCAACTCCCCCTCGCCTCGAGTCTACTGGGAGCAGATGGACCGGCTGGCCGCGCGGCTCGATCCGCGGCGCGAGACCCTCGCCGCCTCGGTCCACAGCCTGCGCGCCGCGGGCGTCGAGGACCTCGCGGCGATCTACGAGGAGGCCCGCCGGCGCGACCTCCCCTTCCACATCCACGTCGAGGAGCAGGAGCGGGAGATCGAGGACGTCATCGCCTACTACGGCCGGCGGCCGATGGCGCTGCTCCTCGAGACGCTGGGCACGGCGACCGACCTCACCGCCGTCCACTGCACCCACACCGACGCCGAGGAGATGGACCGCTTCCTCTCCGCCGGCGGCACCGTCTGCCTCTGTCCGCTGACCGAGGGGAACCTGGGGGACGGCATCGCGAAGGTCCCGCGGGCTCAACCCGCGAGCGGCGCCTTCTGCCTGGGGAGCGACTCCAACGCCCGCATCTCCCCCATCGAGGAGATGCGCTGGCTGGAGTACGCCCAGCGGCTGGCCACCGAGAACCGGGGCATCCTGCGGGATGGAGAAGGCAACGTCGCGCGGGTCCTCCTGGAGGCGGCGACCGCCGGGGGAGCAGGTGCGCTCGGCGTCGAAGCCGGCCGCATCGAGCCCGGCCTCTGGGCGGACTTCGCGGCGCTCGATCTCGATTCACCCCTGATCGCGGGGTGGACGCCGGAAACCCTGCTCGAATCCGTGATCTTCGGCGCTACCGAGGAGGTGGTGGCGGCGACCTGCGTGGGCGGAGAGTGGGTCGAGCACCGGGGGCAAAGATAGATCCACAGGAGACGAAGAAAATGTGCGGACGCTACACCCTGACCTCCTCGGGCGAAGACCTCGCCCTCGCCTTCGACCTTTCGGAGCTGCCCCTGGTCGTGCCCCGCTACAACATGGCCCCGACCCAGGAGGCCGCGGTGGTGCGGGTGATGAAGCCGGACGGGCCGCGCCGGCTCGATCCGCTGAAGTGGGGGCTGATCCCCTACTGGGCCAAGGAGGCGAGCATCGGCAACCGGATGATCAACGCCCGCGCCGAGAGCGTCGCCGAGAAGCCCGCCTACCGCTGGAGTTTCAAGAAGAAGCGCTGCCTGGTGGCGGCCGACGGCTTCTACGAGTGGAAGAAGGAGGGGAAGGCCAAGCAGCCCTACCTGATCCGCCGCCAGGACGGCAAGCCGTTCGCCTTCGCCGGCCTCTGGTCCACCTGGAAGAACCCCGAGCAGGACGGCAGGACCGTCGAGACCTTCACCATCCTGACAACCGGAGCCAACGACCTGCTCCGCCCCCTGCACGACCGCATGCCGGTGATCCTCGGCCGGGAGAGCTTCGATCTCTGGCTGGATCCGAAGATGGAGGACGCCGGGAAGCTCCAGCCGCTCCTCGTCCCCCACGCCGTGGAGGGCTTCGAGGCCTTCCCGGTCAGCCGCGCGGTCAACAGCCCGGCGAACGACATCGCGGGCTGCATCGAGCCGCTGGTGCAGGATTGAGGAGATCTACAGCACGTACGCCGTCATGAAGATCCCCACCATGGTGAAGATCAGCGCCAGCTTGCCGGCGATGGCGAGGAGCATGCCGAGCCAGGTGCCGAGGCCCACCCGGCGGGCCTGACGCCAGTCGCGGCGCGCGATGTATTCGCCGACGAAGGCGCCGACGAACGGCCCCAGGATCAGGCCGGGGATGCTGAAGAAGAGCCCGACGATCGCTCCCACCACCGAGAGCGCGAGGGCCAGCCAGCTCGCCCCGACCCGCTTGGCCCCCAGGCTGGTGGCGAAGAAGTCCAGGACGAAGCTGAAGAGGGTCAGCACCCCCAGGATGGAGAGGGTGAACCACCCCACCTTCTGGAAGTGATCCGCCCACGCCGCCACCAGCAGCCCCACGAACACCAGCGGCACCCCGGGGATCGCGGGCATCACCGTGCCGGCGATGCCGACCACCACCAGGAGGACACCCAACAGCATGAGGAGGCTTCCGGGATCAGCCATGCTCGTCCGCTCCTCTACCGCGTCCGTCCCGCCAGCTCACGGTCGAAGAAGTCCGCCGTGGCCCGGTAGGCCGCGAGCCAGCTCGCGTTGCGCAGGAAGCCGTGGATCTCGTCGGGCAGAATGAGCTGCTCCACGTGGACGTTCCGCTCGCGGAGCGCCTCGACCAGGTTCACCGTCTCGCTGAACGAGACGTTGCGGTCGTCGTCCCCATGGATCAGGAGGACCGGCGAGCGCCAGCCGTCCAGCCAGGCGACCGGCGAGGACTCGTAGGCGAGCCGCTCCTCGTCCGGCTTGGGGACGTAGTCCGGGAGGAAGGTGCGGACGCCAACGTTCCAGTTGTGCACGCCGTGGAAGTCCACCCCGGCGGCGAACAGGTTGGAGGCGCGGGCGAGGCCGAGCGCGGTCAGGTATCCGCCGTACGAGCCGCCCCAGAGGCCGATCCGATCGGGATCGACGTCCGGCCGGCCGCGCAGATAGAGCCCGGCTCCCAGCACGTCGTTGAACTCGCTCGCTCCCGACGCCCCCTGGGCCGGCGCCTCGCGGAAATTCAGCCCGTAGCCGGTACCGGACCGGTAGTTGACCGCCAGCACCACGTAGCCGCGGCTCGCCAGGTACTGATTCATGGCGTAGGCGTGGTTGTAGTACCCGATGTAGTGCCAGCCGAGCAGCATCTGGCGGTGCGAGCCGCCGTGGAAGAAGAGCAGCGCCGGGTGGCGTTCACCCTTCTTCGCTCCCGGCGGCAGGAAGAGCTGGCCGTGGATGCGCAGACCGTCCGAGGCGGTGAAGATCACCGGCTCGGGCTCGACCAGCGCGCTCTCGGGGAACGCGGCCGGGACCGTGCCCGGCGCCAGCTCCCGCGCCGGGCCTCCCCCGATCTCGATCACCGGCCGCGCCGGCTTGCGCGCTCCGGAGCTCAGGTAGGCGAGGGCCTTGCCGTCGCTCGTCATCACCGGCAGCCATTCGATCCCCGCACCCTTGGTGAGCGCGACCGGGCGGCCGCCCGCCGGATCGACCCGCCAGACATGGCGGCGGTCGATGTCCCCCTGATTCGAGCTGAAGAGGATCTGCCGGCGATCCGGGGTCAGGTTGACGGACTCGACCTCGAACTCGCCCGGCGTCAGCAGGGTGGCCGCGGTGGCCGCGCCTCCCCCGGCGGGGACGGAGTAGAGGTGCAGCCAGCCGTCCCGCTCCCAGGGGAAGACGATCCGGTCATCCACCGTCCAGAGGAGCTGGTTGGCGGCAACCATCTCCGCGAAGGCGCTCCCCGGCCCCGGCTGGGCCCGCCAGACGGTCAACGCCTTCCCGGTCGCTACGTCCGCCACCACGATCGACCAGGGCCGCGCGCTCGGGTTCGGATGGAACAGGGTCATCTTCGAGGAGGCCGGGATGCGCAGGAAGGCCAGCCGCGAGCCGTCCGGCGACCAGACCGGCTCGCCGTCGCCGTCCACACTGGGATCGATCCAGCGCACCGTCCTGGCGGCCACGTCGTAGAGGCCGACGAAGCTGTGATCCCCCCGGTCGCTCACAAAGGCCAGCTTCGAGCCATCCGGCGAGAAGCGGAGCCGCCGGGCGCCGCCCCGCACCTTCGCCCACGAGAACCGGCTCCTTATGGTCCGCCAGGCCGGCGAACGACGACCAGAAGATCTCGCCCCGCCGGGTGAACGCGATGCCGTCCCCCTTTGGCGAGACCGCCACTCCGGGTCCGGGGCCGATCCGCACCGGCTCGCCGCCGTCGAGAGAGACCTTCCAGATCGCCTGCTCTGCCCCGGCCGGATCGCTGGTGGGATTGGGGGCGTCCCCCTGCCGGTTGGAGCCGCCGCCGCGGACGTAGAACAGCGACCTGGCATCCGGCGTCCACTCCAGACCGCCGATCGCCTGGCCGTCGTCGGCCGTGTACCGGGTGACGGCCCGGCCCCGGTAGTCCGGCGGCTCGGCCACCCAGACGTTGCGGGCCCCCTGGGCGTCCTCGATCCAGGCGAGCTTGCCCCCGGTCCGGGAGGCCAGGAGCTCCTCCGGGAACGGCGCGCTCAGCAGACCTTCGAGAGTGACCGCCGGCTTCTGGGCGGCGAGAGGAAGGCCGGACAGCAGGACGGCGAGAGCGGCGGCGGCGAAACGCGGACGGACTCGGAGCATCGACCCCTCCAGGTTGGAGAATGATCAACCAGAGGGGTCATTCTGTATCAGAAAGGGGGTGTCCTGGTACGGCCTACTCCGAAGCCTCCCGAAACCGCAACGCCGGATCGTACTGCGCCCGCCGCAGGTACGCCGCCACTCCGGAGACCACCTCCACGGTTGCCCGCTCCGCCTCCACGGCCTGCTTGAGGTAGGCGAGCGCGGCCAGCGCCTCGCGATGGATGCTCAAGGACGAGAAGATCGGCACCATCTCCTCGGCCAGCCGCTTGAGGTCCGCCGTCCTCCCCTGCTCGGCGTAGAGGGTCGCGAGCTCCAGCGAGACCAGGGCGGTGTCGTACGGAATCCCCTCGCCGACGAACCCGTCGCGAGCGGCCAGGAAGAGCGACTCCGCCTGGTCCGCCTGACCGAAACCGCGGGCGATCTTTCCCTTCACCCATTTCCGGCGGTTCTGGGTCCAGGCATCCGGGAAGCTGCGATAGAGAGGGCGGGTGGTGCGATAGAGCCCTTGAGCTTCGAGATGACGGCCAGCTTCGATCAAATCATCAATCAGATTGTGACGGGCGCAAATCAGGAGGCGGGGTTCTTGCTCGGAGTCAATCAATTCGAGAGCCTGGTACAACATGGGGATACCCTTCTCCGGGCTTCCCATGTGGCGGTAGACATCATCCACCTTGACAAGAGACCTGCCAGCCCTATGTTGCTGACCGTTTTGGAGGAAAATGGAAACCGCACGACGGATGAGACCGAGCGCCTCGTCAAACCGCCGCTGATCCCGCCGCAAAGAGGCTTCCAGATCCAGGAGGATGGCACGCTCGAGCGCATCTCCCGTCCCTTCCTTCAAGTGAACGTAAGCCGCGGTGAACGCTTCCTCGGCCGCATGTAAATCAGACCGGACCCGATAGGCATTGCCGACGTAGCCCCACGTCCGCGCCCGGAGGTCCTCGATCAGCTCGGCTCCATATCGAGCCGGGTCCAGGCAATCGGCAAGCCGCAGAGCCAAGGTTCCCAGCTCTTCCGACCGTTCCGGGCTTTGAATGCTGGTCTCCGACGCTCTCTCCACCAGCAGCTCGAAGACCCCCCAGGTATGGAAACGCGGCGAGTTGTGCAGCACGAGATCCCGCTGGTCGGCGGAATACCCGGTCAACTCGACGAACAGGCCCGGCGCTTCCACCCGCTCTCGAGCCAGGAGTTGCTCCCGCTCCTGAACGGCCTGAACGCTGCTCCGCAAGGCGATCCTGTAATCCACGGGAGCGGCCGGCCACTTCAACAGATCCGCAGTCTTTCGCGCCCCAGAGCCGGAACGATTCCGCAGGAATCCAAGGAAACGGCGCCGGCACGCAGCGCAAACGACGAGATGCTCCACCACGCCGAGGCGCTCCTTCGAAAGCGACAGCACGAACTCCTCCAGCGCAAAGTCGTTCGGATGGATCTTCAAAGCCCCCTCCTTTCAAGTACCAGGCATGAGCTGCCTAAAGTACCCCCTCTAGAGGACTAGTTGCCGCAGACCGGGGAATTGGGACAACCAAAGAGAGAAAAAAAGAGGCGCCGAACCGATACCAGCGCCTCTCTGAGCGAATCGGACTACTTGAAGCCATCCGGGTCCATTCCAACCCCTGCATCCGTTGTCGAACCAGGATATATCGTGCTTGCATGCGGGGTTCCATCCGGGTCCATACGACTCCCGGCTTTTCCTATTATCCCCCCTCCCGGGGCTTTGGCGACAGGGCTGACCGGAACCAGGAACGAGCCCAGCCACGCCCAGGCGGTGGCGAGCACCTCCGTGGGGGCCGGGGCCGGCCGGCTGGCCCGGGGCTGGGCGAAGGCGGCCGACGCCATCAGATTCGCCAGAACGAGAACGAGAACAGCCAAGCGCATCGTACGAGACATGGGATCTCCTCTCCGGGGTGGACGCGTCCGGCGGCCAACCATTGGCCGCCGACTTTCCACCTACCTTGAAGAGTGACACTTCTTCCCTCAAAGCGTGCCACTCTCTTGAAGAGACAGGGGATTTATCCGCTGGGAACAGTCCAAGACGGCCCAAGGAGAGACTTCTCCGGGCAGGTTATCGGGGTTTGGACTTCCCCGCCTGGGGCGCCTGGGGCGCCTGGAGGGTGAAGCCGAGCTGGCGGAAGAGCTCGATCTGGTCGTTCACGATCCAGGCCTCGCGGACCTTCCCGGCGGCGATCCGGAACAGGGTGACGCCGGTGACCTCGACCGGCTTGCCGCCCCGCCCGGCCCCCTTGCGGGTAGCCCGGACCGTGTAGCGGGCGGCGACGCGGTCCCCCTCGGCGATCAGGTCCTCGGGGTTGTAGCGGATGTTCTCGAACAGCTCGCGGGCGAGGCGCTGCGACGCGCGGATGGCCTCCGGCCCGTAGACGTTGCCGGGGACCCCGGGCGTGCGGTCCACGAAGTCGGCGCCGACCAACTGGTCGAGATCGGCGAGGGTCCCGCCGCTCAGGATCTGGAGATAGCGGCGGACGAGCGCCTTGTTGGCCTCCGGGGTATCCTGCTCGGGCGGCGCAGGGGACGCGGAGGGCGCGGGGAGCGTGGATGGAGCGGGCTCCTGCGCCCGGGCCGCCCCCGGCGAGCAGGATGGCGAGGAGGAGAGGAGGATCCGGAGCCGGGGAATCATCGGGTGATTCTACTCCGGCCTACAGCGGCTCGAAGCACCCCCGCCCCGCCCCGCAGCGCCCCTCGTCGGCCACCCGGCCGTCGGGACCCAGGCAGGTATGGGTCAGGCTGCACCAGCAGAAGCCGTCCCGCGGGTTGGGCACCGACGGATCGGGCTCGACGTCGACGAACATCCCCTTCCAGCGCAGGCGCGAGCAGCAGGCTCGCGGACCGGTCCGGCCGGGGCTCCTGGCGAGATCCATGGGTCAGCCCTCCTCGTCCGTCTGATCCAGGGGAATCCCCGCGGCGGCGAGCAGCGCCCGCTTCACGGCGACCCGGGCGAGCTGCACCTTGTAGCGGTTGCCCGGCAGCGCGAAGGCCTTCTGCACCGCCGCCTCCCCCGCCTTGGCCGCCAGCGCGGCGTTCAGCGATTTTCCCTTCAGCAGCTCCTCGGCCTCGGTCGCGTTCCAGGGGATGGGCGCCACCTGGCCCAGCACCACCCGGGCCCGCGCCACCCGGCCGTCGGCGTCCATCTCCAGGGCGACCGAGGCGGTGGCGAGCGACCAGTCCAGGGTCTCGCGCTGGCGCACCTCATAGCTGGCGATCTTGCGGCCGGCGGCGGGAGGCAGCAGGAGGTCGGTCAGGATCTCCCCCGGCCGCAGGTCGTGCTCCAGCTCCCCCTCCTTCTGCGGCGCGCGGTAGAGCTTCTCGAGCCCAGCCGCCGCTCCCCCTGCGGCCCAAGAGGACGGCTCGGGCCCCCACCGCGATCAGCAGCGGAGCCACCGTCGAGGGCTGCACGAAGTAGGCGAGCCCGCCGCTGTTGAGGATGGCATGGTAGCGGTAGTCGCCGGCGGGGATCATCGACTTGCCGTCGCGCAGGGCGAGCAGGCCGTAGCCGTTGCGGTAGTACCAGCAGCGGGGGCGCTGGAGGAGGTTGCCGCCGAGGGTGGCGACGTTGCGGATCTGCGGCCCGGCGACCCGGCCGAGCGCGGCGGTGACGGCCGGGTACTCCCAGCCGAGCGCGGCGTCGGCGGCCAGGTCGTCGAGGGTGGTGAGCGCGCCGATCCGCAGCCCGCCGTTCTCGGTGCGCACCCCGACCAGCCCGTCCAGGTCCTTGAGATCGACCAGCCGCTTCGGAGTCTCGACGCCGTCCTTCATCAGGGCCAGCAGATCGCTGCCGCCGGCGAGCGGCGCGGCGGCCTTCGGATCGGTCCCCAGCAGGTGGACCGCCTGCTCGCGGGTGTTCGGCGAGGCGTACTCGATGGGGTGCATCAGGCGACCGCCTTTCCGCCCGCCGCGTTGGCCCCCTTCGCGGCCAGGGCGTCGAGCACCCGGCGGGGGTGGAGCGGCAGGTAGGGGACGCGCACGCCGATCGCGTTGGCGACCGCGTTGGCGATGGCCGCGGCCGGCGAGACCATGGGCGGCTCGCCGACGCCGATCACGCCGCGCTCGTCGTACCCCGGGCCGGTCATCATGTGGACCACCAGCTCGCCGACGTCGCCGATGCCCGCCATCTTGTAGGACTCGAAATCGACGTTGAGGGTGATCCCGGTCACCGGATCGGTCACCTTCTCCTCCGCCAGGGCGGTCGAGATCCCCATGATCAGCGCGCCGTAGACCTGGCTCTCGCAGGTCTTGAGATCGACGATCAGACCGCAGTCCTGGACGGCGACCATCTTCTGCACCTTGACGATCCCGGTCTCGACGTCCACCGTGACCTCCGCCATCTGCACGCCGCCGACGCCGCTGCCGGAGAGCTCGCCGGGGCCGGGGTTGCGCCCGCCGCGGTGACCGGCGTGTGGCCGAAGAGGGCCGCCGCCTGCCGCAGAGTCAAGGCGCGGGAGGGCTCGGCCCGGACCCGGATCTTCCCCTCGGCGGCCTCCAGCTCCTCCGGCTTGACGCCGAGCCGCGGCGCCGCCTTGGCGAAGATCGTGTCGAGGGCGTTGAGCGCCGCCCGGCGGGTGGCCGCGGAGACGCCGCCCACGGTGGTGCTCCCTCCCAGCCGCCGGAGGACGGGAAGCGGCTGTCGCCGATGCTGACCTGGACGGCGTCGAGCGGCAGGCCGAGCGTCTCGGCGAGGACGATGCCGACCACCGTGCGGGTGCCGGTGCCGAGGTCCTGGGTGGAGATCTTGGCCTCCGCCGTGCCGTCCGGATGCAGGATCACCTCGCAGTTGCTGCGGTGCCCGCGCCCGCCCCAGGTGTGGATCGACATCCCCAGCCCCCCGCTTGACCGGCCCGCCGGCTGGATCTCCCGCGGATGCCAGCGCCGGCGCCAGCCCATGAGCTGGTCGGCGATCTCAGCTCCTCGCGGTAGGTCTTCTCCAGCGCGCCGGTGAGGGGAAGGTTCTGGAGGATGAAGTCGAGCAGGTTCATCCCCAGGGCGGCGGCGAGGTCCTCGAGCGCGCTCATCGAGAGGAAGCACGCCTGCGGATCGTTCAGGCGCCCGCCAGGCGCGCGAGCTGGCCGTGTGGGTGGGCACGGACGAGTGCTGCTGCCGGCGGTTGGGGATCTGGAAGACGTAGGGCAGCGGCGGGTTCCCCGAGCTGCCGGGACCCAGCCCGAGCCCCAGGACTTCGACACCCAGGCGGTGAGCGTGCCGTCCTTCTTCGCCCCCACCTCGATCTCGGCGTAGGCGGACGGGCGGTCGCCGGCGACGGTCAGCTCGGCGCGGCGGTCGAGCATCAGCTTGACGGGGGCGCGGGCCAGCCTGGCGAGCCGGGCGCACTCGATCCCCCAGCGGTCGACGCTGAACTTGCTGCCGAAGCCGCCGCCCATGAACTCGGTGATCACCCGCACGTTGGCGGCGGGGATGCCGAGCCCCTCGGCGAACTGCGCGGCCACCCCCGGGACCGCCTGGGTGGAGCACCAGGCGGTGAGGTGGTCGGGGCTCGTCCAGTGGCAGACCTGGCCGTGCGCCTCCAGGCAGTTGTGGGCGACCACCGGCACGCCGTAGGTCCCCTTGACGCGGACCTCGGCGGCGGCCAGGGCGGCCGTGGCGTCCCCCGCGACTTCCTCCTTCTCGGGCTCGATCTTCACGCCCTGACGCCGGCGTCGGCCAGCCGCTCCTCGCTGACGAAGTGGGGCAGCACCTCGTACTCCACCCGGATCGCCCGCAGGGCATCCTCGGCGATCCCCTCGGAGGTGGCGGCCACGGCGGCGATCTCGTCCTGCGCCCACTGGATCTCGGCGCCCAGTCCCTGGATGATCCGCACGGCCTTGACGCCGGGCATGCTTTGAGCGGCGGCGAGGTCCAGCCGCTTCACCCGGGCGTGGGCGTGGGGGCAGCGCAGCACCTTGGCGTAGAGCATCCCCGGCAGCTTGAGATCGTAGGTGTACTTGGCCCGGCCGGTCGTCTTGGCGGGGCCATCCAGGCGGGAGATCCGCTGGCCGATCAGCCGGCGGTCCTTCGCCGCGGGCCAGGTGGGATCAGCCATGGGGATTCCTCCCGGGTTCCTTGGGTTTCTGGATGTCCTTCCCCGCCGGCTCGTCGTCGCCGGCGGCCATCAAGGGCGCGGCGGCGAGCACGGCGCGGCGCATGCCGGCGTAGGTGCCGCAGCGGCAGAAGTTGCCGGAGAGCCCGTGCTCGACCTGCGGCAGGGAGTGGCATTGGGATTGGCGTCGAGCAGCGCCTTGGCGGCCATCAGGAAGCCCGGGCGTGCAGAAGCCGCACTGCTGGGCGTCGTGCTCGACGAAGGCGGCCTGCAGCGGATCGAGCTTGGCCGGCCGGCCCAGGCTCTCGACCGTCTCGATCTGCTGGCCGCTGGACGTCGACGGCGAGGAGGCTGCAGGCGTAGACGGCCTTGCCGTCGAGGAGCACGGTGCAGGCGCCGCAGGTGCCGCGGTCGCAGACCCGCTTGGCAGCCGGTCAGCGTCGAGGTCGTTGCGCAGGGCGTCGAGCAGGGTCGTCCGCGGCTCGAGCCG